>NZ_CP186034.1:0-287500 GCF_049315035.1 Anabaena sp. PCC 7938
AGTAGCTAATAAGCGGATGTATAGGAATTTTAGTGACTAAAATCCTTAATGGATAATGGTTTCAGCCTTAGCGTACAATTTTCCCGTTTTGGGTGCGACACGATGGCGCACGATGGGTTGGAAGCCCCTATATGCAAAGCTTCCAAAAGATGAGTGAGGAACCGATTCCTCCAGTCTGGTGTCCAAGACTGTTCCTAACATTCCCATGCACCACTGGTAACGGTGATGTGTGAAGCGGAAAGTAAAGCCCAAGGAAGCATTTAGCCTAAAAATGTAACCGGGCAAAGGAAAGATTGGATGGGTGAATGTAAATGAATCCTTGTTTAGGCATCGTTAGAAAAGGTCATCGAAAAGGCTGATACGGTGATACGAGTAAAAGGCACTGAATACCCCAAAATTATTCAGTCAAGGTTCAGCCCCTCCAATTTGGCTGAACTGGGACACCAAATACTCCGGTGTAGAGAGGACACCCTACCCAATTAAATCTCATCCGTGCGTAACGTAGTAACCCCAATGAAGTCTGGGATTTTCCCAGTAAGCAACCCGTAAGGGGAGCCGAATTCTTCAGTGGGTCAAGGATGCTTCCAGAAGCGAAAGTCACCAGCCGAAAGGCAAGGGGAATCCATAACCCGGTGAATAGGGCAGATGCCTAACTTGAAAAGGTGCTGACGGGAAGCAGGTGAGTCAACCAATATCCGTTGTAATGATTTCAAACCGAGGTATAAGTTAGATGCAGGCAACTGTAAACCGAACCAAGGGACAGACCGATTGGAATTGTGTCAACTGGCGCAAAGCCAATCGAATTGTGCGGAATTTGAGACAGCGAATCTTTAGGGCAAAAACTGAGGGCAACCTGAAAAAGGTACGCTCTCTCCAGAAACTGATGTTGCGTAGCTATTCTAATCGCCTAGTCAGCGTTAGAAAAGTAACGCAGTATAACAGAGGTCGAAACACACCAGGAATAGATAAAGTAGTAGTCAAAACTGCTACAGCCAGGGGTCAGTTAGTAGATAAATTAACTGATTATTCTCCTGAAATCATCACCAGCACGACGAATTTACATCCCAAAAGCTAATGGGAAGAAACGTCCTTTAGGAATCCCAGTAATACAAGACCGTACCATCCAGGCAATGGTTAAAAATGCCTTAGAACCCGAATGGGAAGCAATTTTTGCTCATGTCAAGTTACGGTTTCCGACCAGGACGCAGCCCCCATGATGCTATTCAAAGTATCTATAACCTCGCTCGTCCAAATAAACGGAAGAAATGGGTGGTAGATGCAGATATTCAAGGGTGTTTTGACAACATTTATCATAATTTTCTGTTAGAGCTTATCACAGGTTTTCCAGCCCGTGAATTAATTAAACAATGGCTACTAGCAGGATATATGGAAACGGGTTATTGGCATCCAACAGATGCTGGTACACCGCAAGGTTCTGTTGTCAGTCCGTTGTTAGCAAATATAGCTCTGCACGGTATGGAATCTGCTCTGGGAGTTAAATATAACAAAGACGGAGAACTCCGTGCAGCAAGAGCTTTGGTGAGATACGCCGATGATTTTGTGGTGTTCTGTGAAACAGAAGAAGATGCAGTAAATGTTGTTCAAATTCTTAATAATTGGATGCAAGTCAGGGGGCTTACCCTCTCTCAGGAGAAAACCAAAATATCGCATCTCACAGCAGGGTTTGATTTCTTAGGTTTCAATATCAGGCACTACAAAGACCAAACTACTAAAACTGGATGGAAGCTGTTAATCAAACCTAGTAAAAAGTCTGTGCTAAATATTCGGAGTAAACTGCGTTCCGAATGGCTAAACTGTAAAGGTAAGTCAATAGATGCAGTGATAAAAAAGCTCAATCCCATTATTCGAGGACAAGCGAATTACTTCCGAACTGCGGTTTCCTCAAAAATTTTCAATTCTCTTGACCACTGGTTATATGAGAAGCAGAAAATGTACGCCAAACGCACTCATCGAAATAAATCTGATAGCTGGCGTAAGGCGAAATACTGGGGGAATTTAAATCTTGATAGACCATTTGACCGATGGGTTTTCGGTAATAAACAAACCGGAGCCTATCTGTTGAAATTTTCCTGGTTCAAGATTGAAAGGCACATTCTTGTTAAAGGCAAATCATCACCCGATGACCCCAAATTAAGAGACTACTGGATTAAACGGCAGGCAGCTAAAACTAAATCCGAATTAATCAAAAGTAGGCAGAAGATAGCCCAAAGGCAACAATATGTCTGTCCTGTATGCGGGGAATCTCTATTAAATGATGAGGAATTACATCTTCATCATAAAAAGCCAAAATCGCAGGGTGGTGGTGACAATTACGGCAACCTACAACTCGTACATCTGTACTGTCATCAGCAAATACATTCTGGAACAATAAGTAGTTTGTGACTTGCTTGAGCCGGATGCGTTGTAAGGCGCAAGTCCGGTTCTGAGGGGGCGGGATTATAGCGATATAGTCCTGCTACCCGACCACGGTGACCCCGTTTACTGTTGAGGTCTAAGGAAATACATTGATAAGTCAGCATTTGTCCCTTAGCATTTTGTCGTTTATAAATGGCTTGGGGATGCACTTCTCGATAAGCGATATCTTCAGATATTTCCTCTTAATTCTTCCCCTGAAATGGCATCTACTAATTTGATAGTTGTTTGCGATAAACCACCCCGAAAATTCACATCTTTATGGGGATAACCTTTAGCCCATAAACCATTACGACCTTTGTGTAAATGTCCTTGGGCTAATAACAGTTTGGCAACATCAAAAGCGGCTGCACCAAAATAGTGTTTAATTTTGTTAGTGGGAATGCCTGTTTCTGCGGCTGCACACATCAAATGTTTGGCTGCAAAGATGGGATATTCATCATTAAAAAACACTTCTTCAGATTCTCCAGATACCAGCATTTCTGGATGTTCTGCCACATAACAGTCTATGGGATTGAAAGCATTGGGAAGCAGCACTGTGAGTCCTGGTTGAGAACGTCCGGCTCGACCACTGCGTTGCTGATACGCCATTTTAGAACCAGGCCAGCCACGCAATACACAACATTCTAATTCTGGTAAATCTATTCCTGCTTCTAAGGCTTCTGTGGCAATTATCCACTTGATTATACCAGATTGAAGTTGATTAACTACTTCGGCTCGACGCTCGGCAGTAATGCCACTGTAAAATGCGGTGACTTGATTTGATTTTAACAGTTCTGTGACTTCTCGCACACTGCGCCGGGAGTTACAAAAGGCGATTCCTGATTTATTTTGATTCAGTAAAAATTGAATTATTCGGGCAGTATCAGCAGTTAAATTGTAACTTGGTTGCGTGACAATTACTTGTCTTGGTGGTGAAGCTGCGCCACTTTTACGAATCCAAATTAAGGGTTTGGGGTTGAGTTTAGTGGGTTTTAAACCGGAGATTTTTAAAGCTAATTGTTTAGGATTTCCACAAGTAGCACTTAGGAAGATAAATTGCAGTTTTTGGGAGTCACCACCGTAATGATCTACTGCTAGTTTGATGCGGCGAATTAACCAAGCCATATTTGCGCCATAGCTACCTGAAAGGGTGTGTGCTTCATCAATTAAGATGTAGCGTAATTGTTGATAAAAGTTTGCCCAATTTGGTGATTTCCAAACTTGTTTGAGTTGGAAGTGAATTAATTCGGGAGTTACACCTAATATATGGGGTTCACTGGCAAGGATTTGTTCTCGTTCATCTGATTTAACATCTCCTGTGATCATTGCTAAGACTGGGCGATATTTTGGGGGTATGGTAGAAAGTAATTGTGAGATTTTATGGAATTGGTCAAGTGCTAAAGCTCGCAGTCCATAAAATGCTAAGGCTCGGTGTTCTTGATTGATGCAACCTTCGATAATGCCGGGGTATGTGATGAGGGTTTTACCACTGGCTGTAGGGGAGGTGAGGATGAAACTTTTACCTGTTCTAATTGCTTGTAAGGCTTTGATTTGATGGGAGTATAGTTGGGTGATTCCTAATGATTGGAGGGCTTTGATTAGTTGTTTTGGTAGGTCTTTGAGGATGGTTTTAAGGTTGGGTTCGGTGGCGGGAATTGTTTGTTGCCAGAGTAATTCTTCTCCTAGAAATTCGGTGATTTCTGTTGGTTCTGGGGAATGGTGATTTGAGGAGGAATTTTCGGGAATGGGTGTGGTAGGTGGTATCCAAAGGCTTTGCAGTAATAAGCTGTAATTGGGCGTGTTCATGGTGGTGTTTTTTGAACTTTGCCCTCATAAATCCCCCATTGGGGGAAGATATTAAGTTGATAGAAGTCAATTAAGTGCCTCAACAAGTTCTAGTTATACATTATGGTATTTTTTAATCACATTCCTTTAATCCGTTAATCCCAGATAAATAAACGCCCCCCAATATTTCGGATGTCTATAAGGTTGATAATCATCAGAATTATTCCTTAATATCCTTAATTTATCCTCCATTCCTTCACTATATCGCCCCACATATTCAATCTTTTCATCAGTTAACCAAGTATCTCGCATTTCCCCCACAGTTAAATTACAGACATATCTTTTCGCTAGTTCTAATGCTTTTCCTACTGGTTGTTTATCCTCTAAATAATAATGATAAAACTGTCCCATTAAAATGGCGGTAGAAATATCATTCACAGCCCATAAACTAACAATTAAACTTTTTGCCCCAGTTTGGAGAAATGCGTGTCTTAAACCGTGTACAGATTCCCCTAATTTGACTTCTCCTAAACCTGATTCACAGGCGGATAATACTACTAATTCGGTCGCGCTTAAATCTAAAAATGTGGCTACATCTTGGGCGGTCAGAATGCCATCTTCTGCTGCGGCTGGGAGTCTGCCCCCATTTAACGCCGTATTTGCCCCGGCAAAGGCTAATCCTGACCTGGCAAGAGGATTTTGGAGGTTTTGCATTCCGGCTTGGTGGAAATTGTCAAGGGTAGAAATAGTCAAGTTTCCTAGTTGTATTTTGCTGTTGTTAGATTTTTCTTCCAGCTTTTCAACAGTCAGAAAATAGCCATGTGTGGCAATATGCAAAATGCGGGGGGAAGTTTGCAATTTGACTAGGGATTTTAAGGCGTTGTTCTCGGTTTGGGGAGTTACCTTTAAATATTGGGATACCTGTACACTTTCTAAACCTGTTCCGGGTATGGGTGCAAACTTACCTCTTGGTTGGGATTTATGGAGATCAGAATAAACAGTGTCAATGCTACGCTGGGTTTGTGTAGGTGTATCTTGGGAAGTGACAGCGGTTTCATCCGTGAGGTTATAGTCAGGATTAGCAATAATTAGAGGTTGGGTAGATTGGGTGGTACTGGGGAATTTTAAGCGAATGAGATCCCGTCCCACGTTCAGATAACTAATGGTATAATCATCCATTAAATATTGATGATTATTGCCGGGTAAAAGTTCAAAGGGAAGTAAGTTTAATTCGCTGTCAGGAGCGATAATTAATTTTTGAGTATGTTCCGATAAGCATTTTTGAATAGGATCAAATAGCAATTGTTTTAATTGTGGTAGATTCTCGAATACTTCATCTAGGTTGTCTGTATTCAGTATCTCTTCATCAAGTCTAGAAACACCGTCTGATGGTTTTGGTCTAATTCTTTCTCGAAATACTTTAATCAGACGATCAATATTTTCTGCTTCTCCTAAATCAATCATTTGCACATCATCTGGTTGTCCTGCGGGTAAGATAAACGCTAGATAACGCGCAGGTTTCCATTGACTATCACCATTAGCGCGAATCGCTTTAAAATCACAAACATTAAACCGCACAAATTCTAATAGTGTTGAACCTTCAGGTAATTTTGAAGCAACCGCACGGCGATCTATTTCTAGTAACTTTTGTTCAATGTTTAATTCAGGAATTTGGCGACTGAGTTCCTGTTCCATTTCTTGTTGTTCTTGAATTAGTTGATGACGATATTTTTGTTGTGCTTCTGTGAAAGGTTGGAAAGTTAAGGTAATGATTTGTTGGATTTTGGCTTGGTATTCTTGAAAAAGTTTTTCTAGATGGGGATAACGTCCTGATAACAGATATTTTTTTTGTAACATTGAAGTTTCTGTAACTATTAGTTTACGTTTTTGAATTAATTCAAAGGCTGATTGTATTGCTTCTGAGGAATGGGAAAGAGATTGAAAAACGAGAGAAATAAAAATCTCAAATTTATAATAATTTTGCTGACAATAAGTTAAACGTTGTCGTTCACTACTAATTTTAAAAATTTGAGCCAGCAATTTTAATTCAATATCAGAAGATTGTAACATTAAAGCGTAAGCTTCCTCATGCCTCCCCATTGATGAATACAATAATGCTAAGTTATTTAAAGAAATTGCAGTATTAGGATGATTGATACCCAAGATATTTGTGCAAATTTCTAAAGCCTGTAGACAGAGAGGTAAGGCTTCCTTATACCTCCCCATTGATTTATACAAAAATCCTAAATTATGTAAAGAATTTGCAGTATCAGGATTATTAGTACCCAAGATATTTGTATTAATTTCTAAAGCCTGTAGATAAAGAGGTAAAGCTTCCTCATGCCTCCCCATTGAACCATACAATCCTGCTAAATTATTTAAAGAAATTGCAGTATTAGGATGATTGATACCCAAGATATTCTTATGAATTTCTAAAGCCTGTTGAACGAGAGGTAAAGCTTCCTCATGCCTCCCCATTGATGAATACAATAATGCTAAATTATGTAAAGAACTTGCAGTATCAGGATGATTGATACCCAAGATATTCTTATGAATTTCTAAAGCCTGTTGAACGAGAGGTAAAGCTTCTTTATACCTCCCCATTGAATCATACAATCCTGCTAAATTATGTAAAGAACTTGCAGTATCAGGATGATTGATACCCAAGATATTCTTATGAATTTCTAAAGCCTGTTGAACGAGAGGTAAAGCTTCTTTATACCTCCCCATTGATTTATACAAAAATCCTAAATTATGTAAAGAAATTGCAGTATTAGGATGATTGATACCCAAGATATTCTTATGAATTTCTAAAGCCTTTTGAAAGAGAGGTGAAGCTTCTTTATACCTCCTCATTGATTCATACAATTTTCCTAAACTATTTAAAGAAGTTACAGTATCAGGATGATTGATACCCAAGATATTTATGCGAATTTCTAAAGCCTTTTGAACGAGAGGTAAAGCTTCTTTATAGCTCCTCATTGATTCATACAATACTCCTAAACTATTTAAAGAACTTGCAGTATCAGGATGATTAATACCCAAGATATTTTTACGAATTTTTAAAGCCTGTAGATGGAAAGATAAAGCTTTCTCATACCTCGCCATTGATGAATACAATGCTCCTAAATTACTTAAAGAAGTTGCAGTATCAGGATGATTGATACCCAAGATATTTGTATTAATTTTTAAAGCCTGTTGCAAGGGAGGTAGAGCTTCGTCATACCTCCCCATTAATTCATACAATCCTGCTAAATTATTTAAAGACCTTGCAGTATCAGGATGATTGATTCCTAAGATATTTGTATTAATTTCTAAAGCCTGTTGAAAGAGAGGTAAAGCTTCCTCATTCCTCCCCATTGATGAATACAATCCTGCTAAATTATTTAAAGACCTTGCAGTATCAGGATGATTGATTCCTAAGATATTTGTATTAATTTCTAAAGCCTGTTGCGAGAGAGGTAAAGCTTCCTCATGCCTCCCCATTGATTTATACAATTCTGCTAAATTATTTAAAAAAGTTGCAGTATTAGGATGATTGATACCCAAGATATTTGTATTAATTTCTAAAGCCTGTTGCGAGAGAGGTAAAGCTTCCTCATGCCTCCCCATTGATTTATACAATTCTGCTAAATTATTTAAAGACCTTGCAGTATCAGGATGATTGATACCCAAGATATTTGTATTAATTTCTAAAGCCTGTTGAAAGAGAGGTAAAGCTTCCTCATGCCTCCCCATTGATGAATACAATCCTGCTAAATTACTTAAAGAACTTGCAGTATCAGGATGATTGATTCCCAAGGTATTTGTAAAAATTTGTACAGCCTGTAGATAGAGAGGTAAGGCTTCCTTATACCTCCCCATTGATGAATACAATCCTGCTAAATTATTTAACAACATTGCAGTATCAGGATGATTGATACCCAAGATATTTGTGCGAATTTCTAAAGCCTGTAGATAGAGAGGTAAAGCTTCTTCAAATCTTAACATTTTTTCATATGAATTTGCTATTTTCTCCAGGGAAGATGCAGTAGCTTCACTATTTTCACCAACAATATTTTTAATGATTGCTAATGCTTGCTGATAAAAAGATAAAGCAGGTTGATATTTACCCATTAATTCATAAAATCTGGCTAACTTATTGAAAGTAGTCGCAGTATCAGCATGAAAAAATGGCTGTGTTTTGATTAATGCCTGGATTTGTGATAATACCTGCATTAATTCAGGATATTTTTTTTGATGATAGAGATTATTGGCATTTTTAAATAATAACTCAATTTGTTGAATAATTCTGTTACTCATGATAGTCACCTGATTTACAAACAATATGCAAAATTTATTTCAACTTCAAATCAATTCACTCTAAACATTCTCTGAAATACCTGAAAATCAGATAATTTACCTACCTCTTGAAAAATCTCCAATAAACGCTGTTCAGTCAACGGGATATCCTTGTTAGTATAGTTTTCATTTATCCATGATAAATTAATTTCTTGCTTGGTTATAATTGCCAAAAACAACTCTTTTTCCGTATTAAAACCGAAAGGAGCGCGGTTGTTTTTATTGTCAGGTGGTAAATAAAGTGGTTGTGAGAGAGGATAACAAGGAATCTCCGCAAAGCATTTAGAAGGAGAAATTAAGTATTTTTTACCATTAGCACTTTCATTAATTAATAATAAATAACCTGTAGCGTCTAAATTCATTTTTAAACGATACTTTGTCTTCTTTTGTAACGTTTCCTCTTTAGGGATATAATCTTCCATGATGCGGTCAACTTTACTATTATCATCATCATAAGGTATCATCTTGATTTCATCTTCTACAGGTTCAGCCACTTCTTTAGCCAAATCCCAAGCCATACGGGGAAATTTTTTCTCCCATAACCATTTATAGGTGACACGATAAGGAGATTGATCTTCATTTCTAGGTTGTCCCTGTTGATTTGTTTTTTCTAGTTGAAAACCATCAGCAATCATTTCTTCCTGAAATATTTCCCATATCTGATAAGCAACCCTACTAATAATCTGACTAATACCCTGAATATTCACATTAAGTTGTTTTCTCATTTCTTCTTCAATAAATCCCTGAGATTGTGTGACATTTTGGGGATGCCAACGCAAAGGAAAACAGAGTTCCTGGTAAGTTTCTCTTCTTCTTGGATATAGCTGTTGTTTAATCTGTTCTAAAAATTTATCTTGCAGCATTTGATTTTCTCAATATTTATTATACAAGCATTCTAGGGTAAATTGATTACACCGTCAATACCTTTTAAAAACCTATAATTGTTATCTTGAGATTTTTGTGTAATCCTTAATGGGTAGGGTTTTGACAATGCTAAACCCCTACGTCAATTAAAGCATATTTCTAGATTTTGTTATTTTTTGTTATTACTTTTTATGTATTGTTATTTCCTGTTATTTCTAGTTATTTATTATTGTTTGTTATTTGCTGTTATTAAAGTTGAAAAACTGATATTAATAAATACTTTTCCAATCAAAAAATCTTTGATAGCTTGGTTATCAAGAAACAAGCAAAGCAGATTTAGCGAGCTTATTTCTCAAACCTTTTTCAATATCTGATTAATAGTCAGCAATTCAATTATTCACAATTAAACAAAATCAAGGAGTCTCTCATGTTGAGTCCAAAAAATCCAAAATTAAATCAAATGAAAGCCGGAGCATTAGCCGCATTAACTATCGGAACAGCAGGAATCACAACAGCTATTACTACCGGAATTGTTGATAGTCCCATACCAATTGCAGGTCTTGAAAACCGCGCCCAAGCTCAAAGTCTTAGTGTTAATGTCAATGTTGATTTTGCTTGGCTTCTTGAGAAAATTAGAAACATGGCCACCAATTTTTGGAGGAATTATTACTCGTCTTCATATCTTCAAACATACTTCGCTCATTTTGAACCCTCCCAGGTTGAACAAATTAAAAGACAATATGGCACGTCTGCTAACTCATTTTTTCATAATCAATGTAAAGATGGATTTTATCGTGCCAGTAATGCACAGTGGTGGCAAAAATCTATTATCAACCCCTTTGGCTGGTTTTTCTTTGTTCATCGGGAAGAAGGTGGTCGCGTTAACTGCTACCTGAGATATCCTAGATAGAAATTAATTGATTTGCTTTCCATAGGAGAGGGTACAAACACCTTACCTTCTCCTAATTAATAGAACTCATTTTAAACAATTTTCATCATCAAATTCAGGAATAAAACCATGAAAATTAAACTTGCAGCTATCATTATTATCACATTATCCACATTTTCTATCAATGTACAAAAAGCCTCAGCCCTGGAATTGAGTCCGCTACTGGAACAATTAGGTACTAAATTAATTGACAAGCTATTTTCACCACAACCAACTCCCACTAATACACCTTCATATTCGCAACCTCCAGAAAACAACTATCCCAATAATCCTAACTATTCCAATCCCTATCCGTCCTCTCCAATTCCTAATAATACAATGCCTAATAACTACCCCTCCACACAGTCTTATCCCCCTGCTTATTCACCTACACAATATTCACCTAATCCTGCTCCTGCAAATCCTATACCATTCATCTACAATCCAATAATTATTGTCCCGCAATCTCCACCAGTATTTAATAATTACAGCAACAGTGTGCAAAGATAAATATAATCATTATTGATAACTTGAATATCCATAAAATAGCAATCTCACCCTATAGAGATTGCTTTGCTATTTGTACCATTTTTGTGCTTTAGCGATTTTACAAAACGCAATAAATTCGCTTTTATTATGTACAGCTACTTATCAATAATTTTGGATTTTAGACCGACATCAAACATCCAATCTAAAATCCAAAATTATCCCTCAATTTCCTCTTAATTAAACGACCTGAAACAACCTACAAACACCAAGAATCACCACCAATAAATCCCTACCATCAGCACCCCTTTTAATAGACATCTCCAAATCCAAAATCATAGTCACCGCCCTAGCCAAAGCATTGATACTTGTATTCGCTACCTCCTGACGCAAATAATAAAGGCGATGAGGATTATTGATATTACAAACTTGAGCTAATTCACCATCCTTCTTCACCCCAGAAACCATCGCAGACTTCACCCATAACCAAGTTCTAAACTGCGTTAAAAGAGTGCTGACAATCACCATTAAAGGTTGAGAACGAGACAGTAAATCATCCAACAACTGCAAAACTTGATGGCTTTTTCCTTCACGCATAGCCGCAGCCAATTGTAGGCTATTCTGAGTTTGACATGGAACTAACTCCTGTACCTCCGCAAGCTCTAACTTTCTACCCTGAGCATAGATAGACAGTTTGCGTAACTCAGAAGCAGCACGAGTCATATCATTACCAATAGCCTGTGCTAAATATGTCACCGCCTCCTCCGACAGCACCAGTTTAATTTTCTTAGGTGTAACAGCATTATCTGTGGTATTCGTGTAGAGTCTTGCAGCCAGCGAAACTATCGCCTGTTCAATCAAATCATACCGCCAAGGTGGTATCAACGAAAACTCCAACAACTTCCCATACTTGACTAGATGTTTGTAGACCTTCAGCCGCTTATCGACATTATTAGCCACAAACACCAAAATTGTAGATTTAGGCACTTGCACCAACTGTTGCAAAGTTTCCAACTCAGGATCACCCCACTGCTTGAGGTGGCAATTTTCCACAATTACCAGTTTTTTACCACCAGTCAGAGAACGAGTACGAGCCACACTCAAAGCCTTATCAAGCTGAACAGCCGGAAATCGGTGATAGCATAGAGTCAGCCATTGGGCATCAATCTCTGCCTTGTACTGGTTTAGCTGTGACTGAATCGCGTATTCGTCATCACCCGTGAGCAAAACAATCATCCTCTGACCCTCCCATTATTACTGAGATTGGCAGTTTTAATCAACACAGTCAAAGGTTTTGGACTTTGGGTAGCTCGTTGCAGCATTTTAGCGATCGCCTCCTTGCTATTCTCAAACTTTTGCAGGTAAGCTGGTGTCACCTCTAAAATTGCCTTAGACCCTTGCAATTTCACCAGATTTGCATGAGCCAACAGCTTTTGATGGTTGGGTTTCGCCTTATCCATCACCTGCTGCCATATTTGCGCTAAATTAGCAGTATTAGAAGTATTAGCGGTATTGGTTGCAACTGCTGGTAACAAGCTATCTTTACCTGGATCATCCACAGGTTTATCAGTTACCTTGTTGATGGTGTACGTGCCAAAAGTTGGTAACAATTTGCCATCATGCCCAGGTTTCAGATTTACCGTCTTCGTTGCACCCCCAGGCAATAAACCGGGCAGCAAATTGAGTAAACAAACCTCCAGCCACACTGCTGCATTTACCGTATACCGCAGATAATTTTCCGCTTTTTGTAACTCGGCTAAAGACAAATTCAGTGTCTCAAAATTCCAGTGTTTGGCAAAAGCTTTGAGTTGAGTATGACTAACACAACCAGTTAGTAAAGCTTGTTCCTGCGGTGCAGACTTGATAATCAGTAAATCTCGGTATGTTTGCAGTAAATTTGAGATAATCAATTTGGGCGTTTTCCCAGAGTCTACCAATTCTCTAGCAACTTGCAGCAAGTTAAAAGTGTTGTTGGTAGAGATAGCCTGTAAAATAGCCATTAGCTCTGCTTCTGTGACACCACCAACGATTTCCATGACATGATGGGCAGTGATATCTACATCTAAAAGACTGGCTTGACCGAGTAATTGCAGGGCATCCCGTAAACCACCATCACTCAGTCGAGCGATCGCAATCAGTGCCTCTTCATTAATAGAAATAGATTCCGCATCTGCTATAATACGGAGATGCTGCACAATTGTTTGAATTGATAAAGTGCGGAAATTAAACACCTGACAACGACTGACAATAGTAGGTAAAACCTTGTGCTGTTCTGTGGTGCAGAGAATAAAAACCACATGAGGTGGTGGTTCTTCAATACATTTAAGTAAAGCATTGAAGGCATTGCCGGTTAAGCAGTGGCATTCATCAAGAATAAAAATTCGATAACGTCCTGCTATTGGTGCTAAAGTACAGCGTTCAATTAAAGCACGGGCATCATCTACACCATTGTTAGAAGCAGCATCAATTTCACTCACATCTAAACTATTGCTAGTTTCAATTGAACGACAAGATTGACAAATTCCACAAGGTTTATCAGTTGGTTTTTTAGTGTTGAGGCAATTCAGAGATTTAGCAAATATGCGTGCAGTCGAAGTTTTACCTGTACCTCTAGAACCTGTTAATAAATAAGCTGGGGCAATTTGCAGGTGTTTGATAGCATTAGTGAGAGCAGTTTTAATGTAGGGTTGTCCAACCAATTCGGCTAAAGTTTGGGGGCGATATTTTTGATGTAGAGCGACTGTAGACATAGGATTTATTCATCTTAATTCGTCGCTCTTGCCCCTGTTAAGGGGATGGATGTGCGTGTCCACAATTTGTGGACATTTTTGAGAGTTAGGCAAAAACACCAATAAGAGCTTCAAACGTATACCTCAAGGGATTGACATCATAAACCCCAACTAACGAAGCTGGAGTTGGGGTAGTTCACTTCCACAAAAGAAGCAACACTGTATTTTCTTTACTGCTGTGGAGTATACAGTGGTAGTAAGAAATGACGCATGGACATTTCCACCTCTGGATTTGGTCTATCTCCATCAGGAACTAGCATAGCGGGATGATCTGATTGCTGCAAGTGCATTTTGATACTTGAACTAGGAATAGCTTTAGCAGCTTCTATCAAATACTTGAGATTAAACTGAATATTCAACATCATTTCTGTCGGTAAATTAGCAACAATCACCTGATCACCCTTACCAAATTCTCGTTCAATAGATAATCGTAACTGCTGTAAACTGCCATCAAACTGTAAATAAATTCCTTTCTCTTTCTTATCTGTTAACACAGATAACCGTTCCAGTGCTTTAACTAGCGGTGCTTTTTCTAAAATTACTTCTTTCTCAAAGCTGAATTTAGTTAATAATTGCTCACAATCAGGATAAATTCCTTCCACAACTTGACAGCTAAGAACGACATCTTGCCAAGCAAAACCCAAGCGATTACTTTGAGTATCATACAGGAGATTAATAGATTTCACATCATCATTTAAGTTACGGGCTATTTCTCTCACTACACGACCAGGCAGAGTAAATTGCATAATTTCCTCAGATGGCACTTGTTGAGATTGAACTTGTTGACATGAAACTTGTTGACGAGGTTTTCTGCCAATTCGGTGAGTGCAAAGTTCAGTAATAGCAACTCGATGACCATCAGTACCAATAAACTTTAACTTCTCCTGTGCCAGTTGGAGATGAACTCCAGTCAAGATATATTTATTTTCATCAGTGCTGACCGCATAAAGTACACCTTTCAAACCATCTTTGAAAATTGTTGTTGCTAAAGACACAGGAGTAGCATCAATTATGTTAGTAGGTGGGAATTCTTCAGCACTAATGCCTCTAATTTCATACTTACCATCAGCATCAGATAAGCACAGAAAGCAGATTTTTGTTTGTGGCTTATCATCATCAGTAGATTGAGGATTTTTTGTTTGTTGCTTATCGTCATCTCACATCTTGCACCTGACCGAAAACCTCAGTATTAACCGAAAATAAGAGAACAAAAGAAACATCTAAAAATCATACCTACAATTTATATACTGAAATAATAAACTACATTTACTCCCAGTATATTTACAAATGACATATATGAAAAGAGAAATAATGTCATCTGCACAGAAACACTTGTATTTTTTTATGAAAAATGAGAGAAAAGGGCGTAGAAAACATTAATCAGCAAGAAATATGGAAATCATTCTTGCCCACGCCCATAACCTAATGTACACCATTCTAGCATTGATGCCTACTCGTTATCAAAGAGATAATTTGGAAGCAATGCTAGGATTATTTCTAGCCGCAGATGGATAAACCTTTACCACATTACAGTAAAGCCAAATCCGAAAGTGCATTAAGTCGATTTTTGAATATTAGTAATTGGTCTACTCGTAAACTCATTTATCATCTCCGCCAGCAGGCGCTTGAACAAATTAATAGTCACTGTCCATTAGGGCGAAAAGCATTTTTACAAGTGATTATTGACCTCACAACTTTAGAAAAATGTGGTAAATTCAAAGGTTTAAATAACTTAATAAGTGTCTACAATGGTAGGCGAGGTTTCCATATAGTAATCTTATATTTGGTAGTTGGAAAATGGCGTATACCCTGGAATTTTCGCGTCTGGAGAGGTAAAGGTACAGCCAGTCCTGCTCAGATGGCACTACGAATGGTACGTAATTTACCAAAAGATTTTACCAAAAAATTCGAGGTGAAAATTCTAGCTGATACAGCCTTTGGCACTAAAGATTTTATCAACGGTATTCGTAAACTTAAATATCATGCTGTCCTTGGTATTGGTTGTAATCGTAAATTAATTAATGGCACTCCTGTTAAACTTTTACATCGTCGAGGAAGACAAGTTCAACTCGTTGGATTAGATTTTCCTGTTACCCTTTCTTGGTATTATTTTAAACGCGAGAATGGTCAGTTTGTCAAAAGATATGTTATCTCTACAAAACCCATTAAAGCTAGCACTATTTCTTGGTGGGGTAAACGCCGTTGGCTTTCTTGAGGTTGGTTCAAAACTGCTAAACATCGCTTTGGTTTAGACAAGTTTGGACAAGGCACTCTTTTAGGGGTTTATCGTTGGTTAATCTTGTCTATGACTGCCTATTTATTAGCATATTGGGCATATATTTCATCTTCCTTATCTGATTCTTTGGACTGGGGTAAAGCTGCTTTTCTTGCACTCTCTACTTTTCTTCCTCATTTAGTCCTGTCTTTGTTATTACTTGACATTGAACGACTTCGACCCTTAGCACTTAGTCATGGAATTGACATTACTATTTTAAGGTGCAAGATATGAGTCATCAGTAAATTGAGTAATTTGAGTTTGACTATTCAGAGAAATAGTCCCATTAGGGCAATACTTGACTATCTCCAATAAAATTTGCACTGGTACAGTAATTTCACCCTTTAATAACACTTGGGCAGCAAAACTCGCCTGAATTGTTAATGCTATATCTGTGACAGTTAGATGTATCTGTTGTGTTTCCACATCTGCAATTATAAGGACATTGGCAAGAATAGGATGACTAGGTTTAGCTGGGGTAGCACAATTCACTAAAAAGAGGGCATCGTAAAATTTAGCTTGTTCACATATTACCTCCATGCCTAATTCTCTGGGTATTGGAGGGTTTAACTTTGATTTGGATTTTTTTTGCTTATTCCGCTTCTTTTCGATGGGTTCAGTTGGAGTATCAGGGTTTGCAGATGTAGATTTCTTCTTTTTAACTTCAGGTATTTTTGTGATATTTGTTGATACTTCACTGTCTATTTCAGGATTAGCAACACTTGTTTGTTTTGTCTGATTTGCAGTCTTTATCTTTTGTCTTGGTGCTGTTTGAGTCATAATCGTTTATCTCTGGTTGCGTCATTACTAGAAAGGTGACTGCGGTAGCAGAAATAAAATTATTCAGCACTAATTAAAAGTACGAAGAGAAGTAGGTAGACGAGATGTATCTCAGACACAAATTAGCGAATTTTTATCTGGAAAGCGCAGTATTATATTACAGCAGATACAGCTTTGCGTCTATCTTACTATTTTAGCAACACTGCCCAGTTTTGGTTAAATTTACAAACTCAATATGATTTACGTCAGGCATTTGCAGAAAATTCAGAAGTTTACAATCAAATTCCTAAATTTCTCTCTGATGATGTAGCCTAAAATTCAATACAAATTATGAGATGATCGCTCTATTCGGCTATTTCACGTTTGCGTTTTTCAATTTCGGCGATCGGCAATAATAGGGTTTCTTCAATTTCTTGCCTCACGCTATCACTTACTATACAACCGCTATTTAAATATGTTAATATTAACAACTTATTAGCATCATAATAACTTTTTAATAAGTTTCTTTCTTGATTATCATTAAATTTAAAATCATCAATATCTCCATGCTTTTTCACAACTAATTCAATTTTATTAAAAAAAGTTAACCTATTATCCTTCCACCAATACTTAAACTGAATGATTTTTTCGTTCATATATGGATACGGTTGATTTTGTGGAAGTAGTTCTTTAATATATTGTAAATCTTTTTTCATTTCATCATTATAAGCATTTTGAATAGAATATATTAAAGCATCATTAATACAGATAGCAAAATGATTAAATCTAGTATTCTCAAGATAATTAATAACGCTTTTATTATCTAAATAGTTATAAATAATTTCTGAATTAAGATCATTAATTCGTTCATAAATATATTTGAAACCATGATTGAATTTTATTATTCTTTCCATCTCTCGTTCAGAATTTGGACTTATAGAGAGTGAAATTCCACCATCTAATGAATTTTTATTTGTAAGAAATAAACAATCTAAATAGAATGCTCGAATAGCTGACTTTTTAATATATGGTATCTTAATTAAGATAGATTTTTTATTAAGTAACGAAAGAAAACTTTGCAATTCATTATTAGAGATTATAATCGCATCAGCTTCTTCCTTCATTAGTACAAGTAAATCTTCATAATCTATAATTTCACCAATCAATAAAAAAATTTGTAACCATTTTTTGTTGGTTATAATTTTTTTTGCTAATTTTTTATAATCTTTTATATCTGTATAATTGGAAGTATAAAATAGGGTAGCAAAATATTCTTGAAAGGTCAAATGCGAGAATGACCAAATCTCGTGTGATCGCTCAATCAATAATCCATGCTGAGATTCCATCGCCTTCAATACCACTTGACTATCTTCCTGCTCAATCTTCAAAAACTCCGCAATATATATCTCAATCTCCGTTTGCTCAAATAATACATATTGCTCTTGCTCAAACTTTTTCAC
This sequence comes from Anabaena sp. PCC 7938, assembly GCF_049315035.1. Taxonomy (NCBI): domain Bacteria; kingdom Bacillati; phylum Cyanobacteriota; class Cyanophyceae; order Nostocales; family Nostocaceae; genus Anabaena; species Anabaena sp. PCC 7938. The sequence continues at coordinate 18,103 of NZ_CP186034.1, forward strand.
TGCCAGATAACTCAATAGCCCTAGCTTCCTCTTCACTGACAAATCCCGATAAATCTCATCTCGTTCAATCTCCCGTGATTTGTCCCATTGTTTTAATAGCAATTCTAACCCTTCTTTATATAGCTTAGAACGCTTTGAGTAAAATTTTCCTGTCTTATAACCGCACAGGTTAAACTCAGTAAAATCGGGGTAATTGCTAAATCTTGAATCGGCTTGTTTTCATCTAGAAACAACTGAACTAAAAAATCTTTGGCTTTTTCTTCACCAGTCTTAACATCCTGAATGACTACTTGAAACCATTGTTGTACAAATGTTTCTACTTGCTTTTTATTAAAATCTGCTACCTCTACATACCGAAAAAGAAGAGTCTTCCAGGCAGACTGTAAATCATGATTCTGGGTTCGGCAGGTAATAATAACTGGATTTTTTGGGAAAGTTTCAATAAACTCCTTGATCTGATCTGTGATCTTGCGACCGTTTTCTCCCGTAATTTCATCCAGACCATCAAAGAGAACAAACGCTTTACCCTGGCGGAGAATTGCCTCAATTTCTATCTCTGAAATCTGCCAAAGTTGCATCAAATAACATTTAATGTTGTAGTCAATCGTAGTTTTCCGTTGAATAAAGCGTCTTAGTTGAATCAAGACAGGAATTTGATCCTTTAGCAATTTTCCTGTATTACATTCCGTCACAATTCGCTGTAAGTAGGTCGTTTTACCAGAACCTGGTTTGCCTAATACCATCAGTTTAGGATTCTCAATCTGTCCATTGCTCGTTTTCGTTGCCAAAATTTCTAAACCTGAAACCCGCTTCAGTTTTTGTCCCAATCCAATCCGATCTAAACTGCGATCCCTAGAATAATTATTTAACCCGTGCTGAAAGTCTTGCCACAGATTTTTTACCTCATCTCTGCGCTCACTACTGGGTTCTTCCAATATATTGACATCAACAAACAAATCACTTAAGAGAACTCCACAGAATGATTGATCCTATAATGAGAGAAGATAATTTCAGTGTGCAGCCGACCTCATGCGTCCAAAATCTATAATTCAACTCACGGAGAACCTAAAATCTCTGTACATAAAAACAGCCAAAAAACTCAAGGGAAGTGACCGAAGACAATTCATGGCAGAAGTAGTCAAAGGATTGGGAATAGGTGGACAGACTTTAGTAGAACGGGAGTTAGGATGGAATAGACGTACCATCAGGAAAGGGATGCAAGAATTGGAGAGCGGTAAGCCTTTTATTGATGGTTTCGACCGGAGTGGACGCAAGGGAGCAGAAGTAAAATTACCGAACTTATTGAAGGATATAAAATCCTTAGTAGACCCACAAAGTCAAACTGACCCCAGCTTTAAGAGTACCAGGTTATATACACGCATAACGGCAGGTGAAGTGCGTCGTCAACTAATTGTACAATATGGTTACACAGACGAAGAATTACCTTCATCAGAAACAATTCGTCGAAAATTGAATGATTTAGGCTATACCTTAAAAAGAGTCCTGAAAACCAAGCCTATCAAGAAAATTCCGGAAACAGAAGCAATTTTTGAACAAGTTGAACAAATTAATATTGAAGCTGACAATGATCCTCATACTCTACGGATATCTATTGATGCTCATGTGGCAGTTAAGGTGGGAGAATTTGACCGAGGTGGTACAACTCGGATGCCAACAGTCTCATTAGACCATGACTTTCCGACGGAAACAACTCTGACTCCCTATGGTATTTTTATCCCTGAGTACAAGGAGTTATTTTTATTCTTCGTTACTTCCAAATTAACTGCTGATTGTATTGTTGACTTACTTGAAAGCTGGTGGCAAACTGTCAAACACCGTTTTACTCACATTCAAAAACTGGTAATTAATCAGGATAATGGACCGGAAAATCATTCTCGTCGGACTCAGTTTATGAAGCGGATGGTCGATTTTTCCACATCATCTCAACTGAATTTACAACTTGCCTATTATCCGCCTTATCATAGCAAATATAACCCGATAGAACGTTGTTTTGGTTGGTTAGAACAGCATTGGAACGGCAGTTTACTTGACACTGTTGACACTGTGCTGAATTTCGCTCAAACTCTCACATTTAAGGGTAAAAATCCGGTTGTCACATTGGTAGAGAAAGTTTACTCCACAGGTATTAAACTTACCATCTCGGCTATGGCAGAAATTGAAACACAGATTCACCGCCTCCCCAATCTCAAAAAATGGTTTGTGGAAATTTTTACTAAACCAGCCTAGTTATTGGATCATCTTTTTTGTGGAGTTCTCTAAAAGGCGAAAGTCCGGCGGCTATTTCATCAGCGTTGACATATTCAAATACTTTTAGGAAGTAGGGAAGGATTTGTAATGCGGCGGTAGTTTTACCAGAACCGTTTGCACCGCCGATAATGTATAAGTTGGGCATTATTTTAGGTTTTCAAATTTCAATGCGGTTCTATTGCTAACAACCACCTGCTAAATCTGGATACTGTTATGATAAATATTTACAAGCGTTATCGTAACTCAATTTAGTAATTATTTAAAATGGATTTTCTTACTATTTATTATACACTTTATGGGCGGTTTTTAAATCAAGGTTCAGCAGTTTTTATGACTTTTAATTATCATGTTTGCAGTGGAAAATGAGCTTCCTACTGCCTCACTGGATAATACAACCCATCTTTAGGCTGAAATTTCCACCCTAACCCACTTGGGTCACGATTCCTCGACCAGCTGATAAATTCCTGCTCACTCTTGCTTTCCCGTTCTGTAATTATACTTTGGAGAGTAACGCCCAATCTCTGCGCTAAATTTTCAGGTGCAAAAGAATTAATTTCTACTGGTTGTTGTTGATACTGATAGGCATATCCTGAACGGCGGGGTCTAGAGTTACCACCACTGTATTTACCAGAAGCAAGCGCACGTTCTATTTTCTCTAGTTGTTCTGCAAGAGTTTCCAGTTTACTGGACAGCAGTTCATCTTGTTGGCAAAGGTGCGCTTCCAATTGCCCCAGTTTATCGTCAACTTGCTGTAATTCACCTGTTGCTTCCAGTTCCAAGCTGCTATCGAATTGTGAAATCACTTCCTGTAATGCTTGCAGCAGCGCTGTTGTGTGACCGTTGCGGTGGATTTTAGCTAAGTGGCGTACTATAGGAATTAGTACAGTAGGCACGTGTCGGTTCGCAGACTAAATGAAAAAATTTCAACGAAATAATCAGGGTTCTAACTTACCTTGTCGCAGACAAAGTGAAAATCTGTCGCGGAGTAGATGAAAAATTCCTACCAAAATCGCAGACTAGCTGAAATTTTCCGACTTTAGCCCATCTTAAAGAAAATCGTATCATCCTGAATATAAAATTGGCTCGTATTCAATAAAAAACCCAAGCTCATCTCTTGTAACCCAAATTTTTGAGTGAATCGTTTTAAAGGAGACTGATTTTGTTCAAGAGAAACATATAAAGAATAAACACGGAATTTTGTCCTCAAAGAAATTTTTACCTTTTTTATAGACATTCGAGATAATAGACTCCAAAAATAAACCTCCATAACATTCAATATAAATTTGTATTCATTCAGCAAAAATAACTTAAAAATTGATTTAAATACCCTCAATACTACATTATGTTTGTTAATAGGTTGTCCAGAGTTATTGTCAAGATTTTCTAGATAATCTTCATAACCTAACATCCAACTTAAAAATTCTTCTTCCCAATTGATTAATATACAAAAAACTCTATCAAAACAAAACTTATAATTTTCAATTGGGGAGACTGGAGATTGTATCCTATCCAAGAATTTATCTCCAATATAATCAAAATAACGAAATTTTATGAGGGAGAATAAAATCTGCATTAAAGAAGCTAATTTTAATTGGTATAATGGATTTAATAATGATAATTTTCAGATATTTTCTGATTCTATATTCCCAATTTTACAAAGTTTATATATATGTGAAGATAAAACGAGATTTTGCGGATCTAAAATTTCGTCTGGTTGATAGTCACGCCAGTCAATTCCACAATTACATCTGGTGATACTTGGTCTTAGCCATGTAATATTTTGGGAACATTTAAGACATTTATCAATTAGTAAACAAGAATGGAATGGACATACGGAAACAACAGATAAATCCCATATTTTTCGACAATAAGCCTTGGACTGTAAACAAATTTGGCAAAGCTTTGCTTTTCTATTGGTTAAAGTATAATGAGGGACTATACTTTCAAATACCTTAACACTACTTCCATATTTAATAGGACTTGGAACTACAGTAGGAAATGTCATTGACCACAGAAGACTTTCTTCTATACCAGAAATCTTACTGAGTTGGGATAAATCATCTATTCCTGGCTGGAATACATTAGCATATATTCCTCGCTTATTCAAACCTGATATTTGAAAAATAAAATTAGGGGAAGGATAGTAATTGCTCTCACTAAGCCTGATAATATAACCAGCCAAACTCTCATCAGGATAGGGAAGAGGACGGCGCAGAAATCTTTTATTTTCGTAAAACATCAGATGAAACTAGTTTTTTCTTTTTGTTTTGGATTCTTCGAGAAGTACCTCCCACTATCGTTAATGACTCTATATCCTCAGCAGATTTATCTGCTTGAGATAGAAAATCATTAGTGAGGAAAGGATTTTTTTTATTAGGTTTATCTGCTTTTACATATTTATCAAATGCCAGAGCTAATAGATTCAATTCCAACTTCTCTTTGCCTAACTTCAGTGCCAGATGTGTTCCATAACGAATGAGCTTCATCACATAAGCAACAATTCCGTCAGAAGCATAGTAAAAACGCAGAGCCATCTCATTTGATGCCAAATAAGCGTCTGTTACTTTATCCGATAAGCTGTTAATAGTTGAGGCGGGAGATTCTTTACTAGCTAAGGGATTTCGCTGTTTTTTAGATGTAGATTTTTCTGCGGCATTTTCTCCAGAAGAATTTAGTTTTTTATCATCAAGATTAATTTCCATTGTTTTTTGATTCTTATCAGGTTCTGATGATGGGCAATTATTAAATGCACTGCCAATATCTGATATTCCTGCCATTACATTTGATTCATGAGCAGGAATATCAATATTAGTATGTATTTGTTCCGGTGGCTTTTCTTCAATGTATTCTGTGTTTATTCCCGGGACACCTATTCCTTTCCATCTTGCCATTGCTACACGAGTTTTGCCTTTTTTAGATGAAAGCCATTCCCGTTCAACAATTTTTTGAATCTTCTCTTTGGCTAAAGCCAGTGCCACGATATCTACTTTTTCAGCTTCAATACTTGCCAGACGCTTTACCACTTGATGCTGCCAGAGAGTCATTCCTTTCGTATACTCTTGAGATAGCGCAGGCACTTCCAAAAACTGGTGTATTGTTGAGTCAAAAACATAAATTCGTGATAAATCGGTTGGGTCATATTTGACTGTTGTTTTTGCTTTTGTAGATGTGGAAGAACGAATCCGAGCTAGTTCATGACTGTTATATAAAAGACCTTGAAATTCTACCCCATGTCTAGTAATTTGGCGCTTCGTTATATTACCGATTAAAACTTTTAGCTCTTGATTTGATGATGGTAAAGTCGGGGGAAATTCTGAGATGGCTTTTGACCAAACAGTATGACGGGGAGACTTGAGTGAGGGATGAGAACTTTGATTATGGATATCGACGATGAAAATGTGTAGAATTTCTTGTAGAGCCTCAAAAGAAACTACAGCATTTTTGAGAGGGTCGTAATCATACTGCTTCATCAAGTTGGAAAAGTTTTTACCTGGTTTATCTGAAAGCAGTAGACTATTTAAAGTGCCAAAGTATCTTTCAATCGTACTTTTATACCAAGGCATTTTGGGGGGACAATATTGAATGGCGATTCCTAACTGAAGGCAGGCATCTTCAAAGTGAGTGCTGTAAAACTCTTTGCCATTGTCAACTACAATTACTTCGGGCAGCCCATAAGTTTCCCAAGTATTTTCTACGCTGGAGTATTGCGCTCTCACATAATTTTTGGGGTGTATGGCGTGTAGGAGACATTGCATCACCGATAAATAACTGGGTGGCTCAAAAGAAGCGTAATAACCTAGCGTTATTCCTGAATATTTGTCTACAGCAGTTGTTAACCAAGGTGTTCCAATGGGCAACCGATTGGATGTGTCCACTACAAACAGCGGTAATTTGGTGTGGTCTATTTCTACTCTTTCTAAGGGACGAGTAGAACATGGACCCTTCATTACTGGGTCATACATTTGAGAAGCTATACGAGAGCCGTAACGAGAAGAAGTGATTACAGATGGTTCTAATTTAGAAACAAATCTATAAATAGTTGAACGGTGTGGAATTTTTAAGGCTTCAATACCGATAGCTACTCGTTGCTCATTTTCATGAATTATCAGGCGTAAAACTTCATCATAAACATCTGCAATGTCGGGTTTCAAACGTGTAAGATAAGTTGACTGAACTGCTTGCTCAATAATTTGAATAACTTCTGAATGGAGTTTGGGACGATAATCTCCTTTACTAAAATGCTTTGGAATTAATGAACGAATATCTTTCCCGGCTGCCTCATAAGTTTTTAGCCAACGGTAAAGAGTTAGCCAACTTGGAGGATTAGGGTCATCAATTTGTTTCTTAATTTCTTCAATAATCGGTTGTAGAAAGTCTTGATTTCGGTGAGGTACATCTAACTCTAAAACCAAGCTGATATAGCAATATCTCCTTTTGGCTTCGGCGCGTAGCGACTCAGGAATTTGGGTAAAATCAGCTTTTATATAATTGTTTTTTTCTTCAGATGTTACAGTTGTCTGGATTTCTAACTCGCCCTGAAATAAAAACTGAATGAAAGCACTATATGTGATTTTAGATAATGCTTTTGTAACAAATTCACAGATTTGAAACTCTCCTCCATCTAAACGCTCTTTTATCACGTATTCACGTCCATGAAGCCAGAAATGCAGTCCTGTTCGGAGTTGAATTCTTTTCATATACTAAGAAATTAATGATTGGAAATTGCCTGGATTGGGGGATAATTTAATCAGGCTATTGGCAGTAATCGGTTGCGTTAAATCTATCTCTATCAATCCAAAATAAAGCAATTTAAATAAAATACTTTTCTCTATTCCTAATTTTTTTAAATCAAGACAAGCATCGTTCAAAGGAATTGACGAAACTGAAATGAAATACCTTTGGCAATCTAAGTAATTTTGAATTGTGAGCGGTGTTCTAGCATACTTATACAGCAGTTTGATATTATCTAATTTTGGCTGTTGTCGAATCATTACATCAGTAACAACCATAAATTCCATGTTTTGCTCTTCACACCAAACAGCTATGTGCCTCCACTTGTCAATATTAGAAGCATCGTTGAATTTTGAAGCAGGTTTTACTTCTACCACCTGTTGTCTGTCAGGTCTGGTAACCCAGAAATCTGGAGTATAGCTTCTGCAAGAACCCCTCAATGTGTAGTGGATCTTGAAGGGCTGACCTTTGTAGGACTCAACGCTGGGGTCAATCTCCAGTAAATAGATATAGTCTCGTTCGATTTGTGATTCCCACCAGATAATGGTGTTCATTTTCATTGAAGGGAATTTCCCAATGACTTTCTTTGTTCCAATATTGGTAATCCTTCTTACCCCGATTGCCAAAGTCTTCGTTGCTTTATGAGAACTCCACAAAAAAGATGATCCAATAACTAGGCTGGTTTAGTAAAAATTTCCACAAACCATTTTTTGAGATTGGGGAGGCGGTGAATCTGTGTTTCAATTTCTGCCATAGCCGAGATGGTAAGTTTAATACCTGTGGAGTAAACTTTCTCTACCAATGTGACAACCGGATTTTTACCCTTAAATGTGAGAGTTTGAGCGAAATTCAGCACAGTGTCAACAGTGTCAAGTAAACTGCCGTTCCAATGCTGTTCTAACCAACCAAAACAACGTTCTATCGGGTTATATTTGCTATGATAAGGCGGATAATAGGCAAGTTGTAAATTCAGTTGAGATGATGTGGAAAAATCGACCATCCGCTTCATAAACTGAGTCCGACGAGAATGATTTTCCGGTCCATTATCCTGATTAATTACCAGTTTTTGAATGTGAGTAAAACGGTGTTTGACAGTTTGCCACCAGCTTTCAAGTAAGTCAACAATACAATCAGCAGTTAATTTGGAAGTAACGAAGAATAAAAATAACTCCTTGTACTCAGGGATAAAAATACCATAGGGAGTCAGAGTTGTTTCCGTCGGAAAGTCATGGTCTAATGAGACTGTTGGCATCCGAGTTGTACCACCTCGGTCAAATTCTCCCACCTTAACTGCCACATGAGCATCAATAGATATCCGTAGAGTATGAGGATCATTGTCAGCTTCAATATTAATTTGTTCAACTTGTTCAAAAATTGCTTCTGTTTCCGGAATTTTCTTGATAGGCTTGGTTTTCAGGACTCTTTTTAAGGTATAGCCTAAATCATTCAATTTTCGACGAATTGTTTCTGATGAAGGTAATTCTTCGTCTGTGTAACCATATTGTACAATTAGTTGACGACGCACTTCACCTGCCGTTATGCGTGTATATAACCTGGTACTCTTAAAGCTGGGGTCAGTTTGACTTTGTGGGTCTACTAAGGATTTTATATCCTTCAATAAGTTCGGTAATTTTACTTCTGCTCCCTTGCGTCCACTCCGGTCGAAACCATCAATAAAAGGCTTACCGCTCTCCAATTCTTGCATCCCTTTCCTGATGGTACGTCTATTCCATCCTAACTCCCGTTCTACTAAAGTCTGTCCACCTATTCCCAATCCTTTGACTACTTCTGCCATGAATTGTCTTCGGTCACTTCCCTTGAGTTTTTTGGCTGTTTTTATGTACAGAGATTTTAGGTTCTCCGTGAGTTGAATTATAGATTTTGGACGCATGAGGTCGGCTGCACACTGAAATTATCTTCTCTCATTATAGGATCAATCATTCTGTGGAGTTCTCTTAACCCCGAATCCGTAGCAGTTAAAGCCGGAAGATTAATGTTAGCAAGGCTAGAAACTCTGGTAAATGCTGAAGCTGATTTTGCTTTTGAAACAACTTTAGCAGCCCGTAACTTTGCCCGATTCTTGAGAGAATGTCAAGCCAAAGGTTATATTATCAACTTAATTTACTTTTGGTTACAAAGTCCAGAATTAGCGATAGCACGGGTACGCAGACGGGTAGAAAGTGGTGGTCACAACATCCCAGAAGAGACTATTCGCCGTCGCTACGAACGTGGTAAAAAGAACTTAATTGAATTATACTTACCTTTATGCGATAGATGGATTATTTATGATAACTCTAACCCGATTTTACAGTTAATAGCTGAACAACCTTTAAATCAAGAGTCTATAATTTATCTACCCCAACTATGGAGTCAAATCACTACTAATGAATAAGCCAATTTCTGTAAATAAACCAATTCCTGAGAAATTATCTAGCCAAATAGACGCAGGTGTTAAACTCGCCATGAAGAAAGCTATAGAAAGACACCGCCGTTTAGGAGAATCAATAAGCATTTGGCAAGATGGACAAGTTGTGACATTAACCGCTGAACAAATTCCTCCTCTTAACTCAGATGATTAAAATTTTTTCCATTATTTCCGATAAAATCCGAAATAAACTACATTAATTATCTTCATAGTTCCCTGGAACTAGACTAGAAATGTATGTTGTTTAACTAAATCTCGTTTAAAAGAATATCCCACCTCCTTAATTACCAATGCCGTCACAGGTAAAATAGATGTACGCCAAGTCCCCCATCCCCTAACCCCAGAAAACCACAATCAAAAAGAGGATAATTAAAATGAATACAGAATATCACGTCAAACTTATTCAAGAAGGAAACACCCAAACCTTAACAATTCCTCAAGAATTAACCCTATCAACAACAGAAGTAATCATCCGACAAGAAGACGGAAAATTGATTATTGAACCCTACAAGAAAAAATCCCTTCTCGAAATCTTTGCCACCTTAGATGACATCGAAGAAGACTTTTCCGACGTGGATGAAGGATTATTACCCTTAGATGATATTGAACTGTAAAAATGTCTTATTCTTACTTACTCGACACCAATATACTCTCTGATTTTATCAAACACCCAACAGGTAAGATTTTTTCTCAAATTCAAGATGTTGGTGAAGAAAAAATTTGTACCAGCATCATTGTAGCTTGTGAATTACGATTTGGCGCAGAAAAAAGCAACTCATTCAGATTAAAACAACGAATTGACCTAGCTTTTAGTATAATTCCTGTCTTGCCCTTAATACCTGATATAGATCATAATTATGCCATAATTCGCACGCACTTGGAACGTCTTGGAACTCCCATTGGTAGTAATGACTTATTAATTGCTGTCCAAGCATACACCCTAAATTTAATTCTTATTACTGCCAATATTCGTGAATTTTCCCGTGTTCCTAATTTAAAAGTAGAAAACTGGCTCAAACCTGATTAAAAAAGCTAACCAATTCCTATTCCCTTTTATATATAGGACTACTATTTGATTTTTGATAGCGTAGCGTGGCGTAAGCCATACAAGCTGTAAACCGTAAACCCCATCTAATCAACGATTGAGTCTCAGTATAATGAACAAGAATCAAACCGGATTCCTATAGTAAAGAGTGATTACAGCTTCACAGTAAAAGATTTTACAACTATTTCCGTTTGGGAACACTAATAAACTGTACTGCTTGACGCTTGGTTTCTTCACCCCGGCGGTCATATCTTGATGTTAATTCCGGTGAAGCGTGGCCTGCCAATCGTTGCACCGTGACAATATCTACACCCGAATCGAGAAGGTCAGAGATAAAAGTTCTGCGGAAATCATGTGCAGAGAAATTTTCTACACCAGCTTCTATACCCCTTTTATCCAAAATGAACAGCACCGCTTGAGGTGTCAACTGTCGTAAAGTTACAGCACCAGCTTTATTAACGTGGCATAGCAGCGCCCCAGCAGCCCGTCCCCTAATTTTTAACCAATCTTCCACCACCGTCACAGCTGTATCTGGTAAATAAACAGTCCTGTCTCTTCCACCTTTACCATTGCGGATTTTAATACTACCAGAGTGCAAGTCACTCAAGTTTAAATTCACCGCTTCCCCCCGCCGTAATCCTGCACCCCGTAAAATCGCTATCAATGCAGCGTCTCTATAACCAATGGGAGTTGGATCTGCAAAGCATACTTGCATTAGGGCATTGATTTCACCTTCAGTTAAACAACGCCCCTGTAATTCCTTGGAAACTTTGATATTAGCGATATCCACCGCCCGATCAAAGTCCCTAGCATCCATTAATTCCAAACGTAATGCTTCTCTCAAGACTCTCCTTAACGCACTCAGCATTTTATTAGCCGTGGCTGGTGCGTACCTCTCCATCAGTATAGAGCGTAATGTTGCTGTATGTTTATACCTGAGTTCAGCCCAATCAAGAGTAAGGGCATCACACTGATTGCTGGTTAATATTTGAGCGATCGCATTTAGAGCTTGCCCCATAGCCGGACGAGAACCGGGGGACAGACTGGAAAGGTAGACAGAGGCAGGGTGTTCTGTGATGGGAATAGGAGCAGTCAACCCTAGGGAAGCTGCACTTATTTCATCTATATCGGTAGACTCACTCATTTACTTATCCGAAAGTGGATTCTTTCATACAGTCATACCCTGGGCAACATTATTTTGGGTGTTTTTTCGGCGGCATTTGTTTTCTCCAAAGGATGTTTATCTGCTCGCAGGAGACGAGGTGGTAATAACTAAAGCGGGCAAAAAAACACATGGATTAGATAGGTTCTTTTCAAGTCTGTTAAGCAAGCCGATATCGGGACTATCTTTCTTTACATTATCATTAGTAAGTGTTCAGCAAAGACACTCATTTCCGATTCAGATAGAACAGGTAATCAAGAGCGATGTAGAAAAAAGTATTGTCTCACCAAACCCGGAAATAAAACCCCAAGAAAAACGTGGACGTGGACGACCTAAAGGAAGTAAGAATAAAAATAAAACGGAAGTGATTTTCACGTTTGAATTACTACGAATTCAGAAGATGATTAATGAGTTATTCAAGTTAGTAGCTGACTTTATTCCTCTCACCTACTTAGTCGTAGACGGTCACTTTGGGAACAATAATGCTTTGCAGATGGCTAGGCAGGTAAAGTTACACATAATTTCCAAGTTACGCCACGATTCGGCATTATATATACCTTACCAAAATTCTGATCCTCATCATCCTTCTCGTCGTAAATACGGTGAAGCAGCCCTGAAGACGGGTTTCCCGTCGCAGGGGACTGCTGAACCCGAAGGGAGATAGATTTGACTGGCGTAATATTCCTGGTGAATATTTGCGTCAAAATAGTATTGAAGAAGATATCCAAACCAATACTTATCAAGCTACCTTACTGCACAAAGAATTTGCCCAGCCTCTTAATGTAGTGATTTTGGTAAAAACCAATCTAAAAACTAATGCTTGCAGTCACGTAATTCTGTTTTCTAGTGACATAACTTTATCTTATGAGAAAATAATCGACTACTATAAACTCCGCTTCCAAATTGAATTTAATTTCCGGGATGCCAAACAGTTTTGGGGATTAGAAGATTTTATGAACAGAGGTCAAACTGCTGTGACTAATGCTGTTAATCTTTCTTTTTTTATGGTCAAGAAAGTCTCATTATCTTCTTGCTCAGTTTCGTGAAGATAATCCTGGCTCTGGCATTGTTGATATAAAGGCTTATTGTCGGGGTTTTCGATATGTTCGGGAAATGTTAAAAATGCTTCCGCAACAGCCTGAGCCTATTTTATTATCCCAGATTTTTGCCAAACTAACCTCTCTTGGTCGTATTCACAATGCTTCTACAGCCGTTTAACCCTCGTAATTTGGCTATAGTATTGTTTTCGATAATCTTTTTAGCAATTTCTGTTTGTGTCCCCATTGCATCAATGGTGATGATGGAGCCAGTGATATCCAGCAATTCTAATAATGCAGGAATAGCAGTAATTTCATTAGATTTATCTTCTACTTTCATCTGTCCCAAAACCAGACGTTGTTCACTCGACCAGGCACTAATGACATGAAGTGCTGATTTCCCTTGATTTCGGTCATATGAACCCCTAACTGTCTTCCCATCTATGGGGATTATTTCTCCTCCCATCTTGGTGACAAGGTTTTCTACCCGAATGGCACTAAGAAAAGACAGATAAATTGTCTTTAATTAGTGTCCTTCGGAGTAATTTCCGAGGTTTTTGCATAAAGGGATAAGCTTTAGGACGGCGTTTTTGAACTCTGGGTTCAATGCGATTAGGTCGAAAGGGTAAGGACTGATGAACCAGCAGTTTTAGTAAAGTCAAATAATAGTGACGAAGGTATTTGGATTGTACCGATAAAAATGTAGGAATAAAGTTAATAAACATCTGCCGAGAGCGTTGTAGAGAAAGAGATAGAGGATTAACTCCATAAAGATTTCCAGCATTCCACATCAAACTTCGCAATAGGTTGTATGCTAACAAAAATACATAGATTTCTTTGCGAATCATTGCTGGAGATTTACATCTCAAAATATCCATATTTAGAGTGGTTTTAAGATGCCTTAAATCCAACTCAACTTGCCAGCGTAAACCATAGAGTTCCGCCAGTTTTTCTAGAGAATATGTATTTGTATCTAATAAAGTCGTAATTAGCGTCACATTTTCTGTGCGAAAACCAGGGATATTTATCGAATATGTCACTTCTCTGACAACTAAACTTTTTGGTAAACTCCTGTAGTCTTCTAGACTCATTCCCGCAGGTCTAGTTTTCGGTTTGTACCAAATTACTTGTCTGTCTGATGCATTGGTAATCTCTCCTTCCACCGGGTGACTTTTACGCTTTTGATTCTTCCGACAAACTACATCGCATCCTTGATTTTTTAAACAAAAGATATCCCCATAAGCGCAAAAGGCTCTATCTCCTAACAGCACATCTCCTGGATTCAAAAATTTATATAAATTTCTTCCTAGTTTGATATCGTGTACATTTAATTTATCTATTACTACTTCCCATGCTGCACCTGTAGCCAGTGAAAATAACACGCATATTTTCGCTACCGGAAAACCGCACCCCTGTTTCTGGCTTTTCTGCTGTGGATACTCTTCCTGCAAACTTTTTGTATCTGGCATTGACACAGTGGAACCATCAATTATTTTCACTGACCTACCACACCACAACTGTTGCTGCGATACTTTTTCCTCTAACCCCATTCCTATTTTAGAAAATAATTTTGACAATAATTTCTCTGGTAATCTTTCTCTGGCTTGACAATATGCACTTGTATTTGTTGATGGCAATTCTGCTCCTGTCGTACTCAACCATGCTATTACTCTACTCACTATATTTTGGCAACTTTTATCTACATCCAGCACTTGCGATAAAAATGCCCATATCCTTACTACTGGTGAAAATATTCTTTGGTGATATTTTAGATTTAATTCTTGAATACTCTCATTAATTACCGATTCCGGTAGTAATTCTGCAAAGGGTAATCCCACACTTTGACTAAATTTTTCCTTGAGAATTTTCACTCGATTTGGCATACTGTAGCTAATCTTTTTTTTTTGTTGTCTCTTATGGTCTGGTTTAGTTTCTCAGACTCTAAGAGACGTTTTCTACAGTATTTTTTTAGTATCTCTTTTTACCTATCTCTTCAATATACTGAATAGCACTTCTCTATTTGATTCTTTCAAATCTATTGCTAGAGCGTGATTCGAGATTTTTGATCTCTTTTCTTAGTGCCATTCGGTTTCTACCCATTGCAGAAAACAACGATTCAATTCTTCTGGATTAATGAACTCAAATACCCGGCGGAACGTGTCATCAGAGGGAATACCGTGAGGTAATGCCAAAAACTTCTCTAACCACTGTTTTTTGCTAATGCCATAATTTTCCATGTCTTCCCATCCTTGCGCTCCAGCAATTACCAAGATATCTGTGAGTTGATGTTTCTTAGTTCTCTCTACTCTGGGATCTTTGATATCTTGGAAGTGCTGAACTAAACTTTTTTGAATACACCCGATATCTGCTACTTCTGTTAGTTTTCTCTCAGAAGGAAAAATTTTCTGAGCATCGGCAGTTTTGTTGTCAAAGCCTTGAGACATATAGGGTGTTTTATGAGATTTTCAACTACAGCATTGTTTTCATCTCACTTATCGGTTTTATCTGTCAAGTATTGTTTCTACGCAATCTCTCATTGCTTATTTTGTTTACTTTGTCAAGTACATATTATACCAAATTAGATGAGCTTACCCTGTTATCAAAAGCCAAGAAGTACTTCCCAAATAGTAACAATACTATTATTCGTTGGTTTAGTGAAATTATCACTTACTTTGATAATAGGACAACCAGTGGTACTGTGGAGGGAATTAATAACAAGCTTAAACTAATAAAACGTTCGGGGTATGGATTTAAAAACTTTGAGAATTTCCGAATTAGATGCTTATTAAATTGGCATTATATCTAATAGTTTAGCATAACAAGTACTAAAGAGCCATAATTATTATCATCTTTCATGGGATGTTTTATTGGAAGTTCTTTAAATTTCGTAATACCAAATATCCTCTTGTAGCACGATAATTCGATGCAGAGAAAGTCTATCAATTAATCCCTCCTGTTCCAATTGTCCTAATATACGAGTGATAGTCACACGGGTAGAACTGATCAGTGCTGCTAAATCTTCATGAGTCAGACGCATATCAATTAAACGCCCTTTCTCTACTTCTGAGCCAAACTTTTTTGACAACCATGCTAATAGTTGAATCAGCATAGCCTCTACTTTTTTATGACTACGAATCACCATTAATTCTTCTGCTTGTTGGATGTGGTAAAGCAAAATTGGTGTGAGTTGATGCCAATCAACCACAGGTAAAGCAGTCGCTTCTACTTTGGTTAAACATTCGATCTGATAGGGTTTCATTGTCGATAGCAGTTCACCAACTACATCTCCCGGACCCCATAATCCCAACGCTACTGTTGTACCGTTTTCTAGATAAGTGTATGTCATCACAAAGCCGCTTTCTATTTGCCAGAGGGCATTTTTTTGAATTGGCAATAGCGATCGCCTGTTGAAATGCTTTTGAGTATTGTTAGTAGATGATTGAGTAAGACCTGTGTATAATGACATCAGCTTAAATATTACAAATTTCCGATGTACTAACCGTAGTATACATGATTCTCGATCTAAAAGCATTGCTCTTGCCAGATAGATAAGGATAATTCCCACGAAATATTAAGCAATTTTGAGAATCTTGTACATAATCACCACAAATCCGATAGAGTTATGATATTTTACTAATTGTAAGTGTGGCACTATCACATCTAACACCTAAAAGCAAAATAATTTCGGTTAAAAGCCGAAAACCCTATCAATGTACAGTAGTATTCTGAGTACAGATTTGAATAGTCAAAACTACGCTCTTCTGGATCTTTCTGCGAAAGTGGAATACGCGCTCCTAGCACTGTTAGAACTGGCCAGCCATCACGATAAAAAAGTTCCTTTGACTATGAACGAGATTGCGGCCAAGCAACCTATACCGGAACGCTATCTCGAACAAATTCTCACTCAACTGCGGCGTGCGGGTTTGGTACAGAGTCAACGTGGTTCCAAAGGAGGTTTTTTGTTAATGCGCGAACCTTGGCAAATTACTTTGCTAGAAATTGTCACCTTGGTAGAAGGTGAACGGAAAGAGAAAGAAAGCCCTGAGACTCCAACGATAGAAAAAACTTTGGTTCTAGAGATCTGGGAGCAAGCTAACGCGGCTTCAATTGAGGTTTTGCGTAGCTATACACTCCAAGATTTACGCCAGGAAACAGAGACTCGCGCCCAAAATAATCCCATGTATTACATTTAGTCATCAAGAGGTAAGGCCATGCGTATAGCGAAAAATATTACCGAATTAGTAGGTAAAACGCCTTTAGTACAGTTAAACAAGATTCCTCAACAGTCAGGAGCATTAGCGCAGATTGTTGTCAAACTAGAAAGTATGAATCCTGCGGCTTCTGTTAAAGACAGAATTGGCGTGAGCATGATTCAAGCAGCAGAAGAACAAGGCTTAATTATTCCTGGTAAAACTACTTTAGTTGAGCCAACTTCTGGAAATACAGGAATTGCTTTAGCGATGGTTGCAGCCGCTAAAGGCTACCATCTGATTTTGACGATGCCGGATACAATGAGCCAAGAACGGCGATTAATGCTCAAGGCTTATGGGGCGCAATTAGAGTTAACACCAGGGGTTGAGGGAATGCGGGGGGCGATCGCACGAGCAACAGAAATTGTCGCCATCACCCCCAATTCATATATGTTGCAACAATTCAGCAATCCTGCTAACCCCCAAATTCACGCTCTCACCACTGCTGAAGAAATTTGGGATGATACAGATGGAGAAGTTGACATCCTTGTTTCAGGAGTAGGAACTGGAGGAACAATTACAGGTGTATCCCAAGTAATCAAACAACGCAAACCTAGCTTTCAAGCAGTAGCAGTTGAACCAGTTAATAGTCCGGTATTAGCAGGAGGAAAAGCCGGTCCACACAAAATTCAAGGGATAGGCCCTGGATTTATTCCCGCTATCTATCGGACGGAACTTGTTGATGAAATTATTCAAGTCGCAGATGATCAAGCGATTATCTACAGTCGTCGGTTAGCAAAAGAAGAAGGACTGCTATCAGGAATTTCTGCTGGTGCGGCTTTATATGCAGCACTGGAACTGGCCAAGCGTCCAGAAAATGTCAATAAATTGATAGTTATGGTGCAGCCTAGCTTTGGTGAACGCTACCTCAGCACCTCATTATTTAAAGATGCTGATGAGAATGAATGGTTAATTAAAGTTTGAAACTTTCATCATTAGTGATAGGAACAATTTCTTTCTCATCTCCTGCATTTTGATTACTATCATCTTTTTTCAGCAAAATCAATAAACAAATACAACTACCAAGGAGTTTTAACGGACTTAAAGCTTTACTTTTCCACACAATTACAGTCCCTAAACCCATCAGCACAAACGGCACAAGATAATTACCATAGTTGGTAAAAAAATCAGCTACCTTTTTCTGATGGGTTAATTGATATGCCACATAACACCAAACTCCTAAAAGAAAAAAAAATAAACCAATAATTAGTAAAAAGCTGTTGAAGGAAATACTAGAAAATAACGGTATATAAATGCTAATATTATCACTACCGTTAGCCACAGTTATTGCTGCCACAGTGTAAATTTGTGGTGTTAATGAATAATTATTTATTGATGTAGCAGGTGATATTATCTCCTCTGGAACATCAGCTAATTGTTCCTTTTCTTTATTTACTAAGCTACTAATACCAATACCTATAGGAATTAAACCTAGTAAACCAATCCATGCTGGAGGCAGAATCAGCCCACCAAAGAAACCTGGTAAACTGAAGATGACGAGAATAGTAAAACCTAAATATTGACCCATAACAATTTGCCAAGGGCGAAAATTCTCATTTACTTGAGAAAAAAATACCAATAAAATCACAATATCATCAATATTAGTAGCGATGAAGGCAAATACCCCTGTGAGTATTGGAGTAATAATATTGCTCATTTACATATCCCTTGATTTCGCAGATCAAGATTTTACAGCCATTTTCAGATCAAGGACTTCTAATTTTAAAAATCTAAAATTTGTAGTGCGTTATGAACGCATCATTAATACTGGATAAGAATGGTATCGTACTTTTGGCTAACACTCCATAGGTCTAGCTTTATTCACAATAATTCCATATTCTTTAAAAGATTTTAGAGGAATATCAGGAAGATTAATCAGCAGATCATCCCATGTATTGTAAGCTTTTAAAGCTTCTACTACTAGTTCAAGTGGTTCAGCGAAAATGTTTTGAAAGTCGGCTTCTTCGGGAAATTGAATTTTAAAAGCTAATTGCTCTTTTGGGGGAATAAATTGAGCATTAACACCTTGACGATTTCCTCTAGCATCAACACGATACCAACCTATTTTCGGTAAATATATTGCATTGAATCCATGCAAGCTATAAGGTTCACCATTATCATTAATGCTCAATCTCTGATAGCAAAAACCTGATGGAATTCCATTAGCTCTAAGCAGTGCTGCTAATAAATGACTTTTCGCATAGCAATAACCTGTTTTGTATTGAAGTACATCTGAGGCTTTACAGGTAATAGGATTCATTTGATAGTCGTAGCTATGACGAATTTCATCCCGTACCCATTCAAAACAAGCCTGAGCAGTTTCCTCCAAAGTTTGATATTTTGAGCCAATTTTTTGCGCCAGTTCCATAACTAAAGGATGCTGGAAATCAATAACTTTACTAGATTGCAGATATTTTTTCATATGTCAATTTTTTTAAATCTATAGTATTTAGAATACATAAATTTTGAGCATTTAGTGTAACAGTCAGTTAAAAGAAATGTTTTTATATGCAATGAAACAATTAAAGTTTGGTATGTTAATAAATTGTAGATTATAAAATTTTACCATGAATAGGCTTACTACCGCTTTTACAGAAGGGATAATTGCCTTTGCTGCCACTAATATTGACGATATCATTATTCTGCTACTATTTTTTTCGCAGATAGATGAAAATTTTCGCCGTAGACATATTTTTATCGGTCGATACATTGGATTTATAGCCATTATTATCCTCAGCTTACCAGGTTTCTTTGGTGGCTTAGTCATTCAGCGAGAATGGATTGGATTACTAGGACTATTACCAATTGCTATTGGGATCAAGCAATTAGTAAATCGGGAAGAAGAAAGCACAGAAGTTCAGACAGTCAATATTGAGTTTGCCGAATCATCACAGTCTAAAACTGCATCTTCTTTCTTATTGAGTATTCTGCATCCAAATACTTATAAAGTTGCGGCTATAACACTTGCTAATGGCGGTGATAATATTAGTATTTACATACCTTTATTTGCAGGTCAAAGTATTGTCGGTTTAGGCATAATTTTGGCAGTATTTTTTGTCATGGTAGGTATTTGGTATAGCATTGCTTATTTATTAAACCGTCAATCTACTATTAGTAATATTTTAAGTCGCTATGGTAAGGCTATTGTTCCTTTTGTGTTAATTGGTTTGGGTTTATTTATTATGTACGAACGAGGTAGTTTTGATTTATTGGCTTTTAAGAAAAATTAAAACGCAGAGGTATGCAGAGGTAATTATGCTTGGGCAACTAGTTTCCAACTTACCATCATTAAGATGCTATAAATAATAAATCTTAGTGGACGTTGAGGGGTGATCTCACAAAGTTTTGCACCAATGATAACTCCGGGAACAGAACCTATCCAAATTGGTATGACCAGACTCCAATCAACAGTTCCTAATGTCAAATGTCCAAGGGATGTAAATATTAATAAAATCGCTGCTTGAGTAATATCTGTACCCACTAATTTGCGTGCATCTAAACGGAAAAATGCTATCAGAGTTAAGGCAAACATAGACCCTGATGACACGCTTGTTATACCCACACAAAAACCTAAAATTGCGCCAATAAGTACGGTGAGAAAACGTCCTTGATTGGTTTTTAAATTTAATTTTGGTAATTCAGGTAAATTGACTTTAGGAAAAAATGTCATTAACAACATTTGTACTAATGCTGTTAATGTAACTATCAAAATCATTACTCCCAGTAACCGCAGCAAGAGGCTATCTATGTTATGTTCTCCACTTTGTCTGAGTTGGTGTAAAACTCCTACACCTAGCAAGGAACCGGAAACGCTACCCGTTGCCAGCCATTTGACTACTTCTAAATCAAGGGTTTTTTGTTGCCAGTGTTTAACTCCACCCACTACTTTCATTAATGTGGCAGCAACCACATCTGAACTGATAGCAATAGAAGGCGGTACTTGAAAAACAAAAATCAACATGGGAGTGATCAGAGATGCACCACCTATTCCTGTTAAACCGACGACGATGCCTATGAAAAAACTGAAAACTGGTAGTAATAAATAGTCCATATTCCTATTTGGTAGTTGTTTTTAGCTGTAACGTGTAAGAGTTGAGCATGATTATAAATCTGGTGAACAAACTGTCATCACTTCTGAAGGATGAATTTTCCCCTTGATGAAAATACAGGTGGTTATTTTTTTTAACTTAACTAAAATACGTTATTCCGATTGGCTTACCGTATTTTAGTATTAAAATTGTTAAAAGTCCAGTGTCAATGTCTGTAAACTTATCCTCTTTTTTGTGATTCTCTTGTTGAGGATAGAGAATCATAGGATCAAGAATCTAGAACAATACAAACTACAATTGTGTGGGATTGTATTGCTGATTAAATTAATTAGTCAACTAAAAAAATATGATATGGCTGATGGTTTAATATAATTTCTGGCTAATTGATGATCCAACAACTCTCTGTTTGTTTGCATCAAAGTATTCAAGCAGACATAATATAAATTAGGCTTGTAGTTATAAATAAAGCAAAGATGTTTAAGGATAGACGCAAGTCACCGCTTAATTTTTTGAAAAACCTGCTGCTTTCTCATTGGCGTTCTTTGTTGCTGATGTTAATGGGTGTGTATTTACCTTTGCAGGTTGTGGAAATACTAGCGGTGAAGATTTGGCAAAGTGAAGACGGTTTTCCTTGGGATGCGCCAATTTTGTGGGCAATCCATTCTACAGCTAATCCGCAACTGGATATTTTCGCCGTAGTGTTGACTAAATGGGGGTCATTTTGGACTGCTTTACCTGTGTTGAGTGCGATCGCTATTCTATTATTACGCGATCGCAGATGGAGAACTTTTGCTTACTTACTCACTACGGCTTTGGGAACTCTCCTTATCAACCGCACAGCCAAAGAATTTATGCACCGAGTGCGTCCCCAGTTATGGATATCAAAAGCACCTGAATTTGATTATGCCTTTCCCAGTGGTCATGCGATGACAAGTATGACATTGGTAGCAATTTTAGTCATTTTAACTTGGCATCGTCCTTGGCGTTGGTTAGTTCTAACTATTGGTAGTTTGTACCTCTTAGCCATTGCTTGGACGCGTCTTTATCTTGGAGTTCACTTCCCCAGTGATATTCTTGCCGGTTGGATGGTTGCGTTAGCTTGGGCTATTGGTGTCAGTCTCATTATCAAGCCTAATTTGTATAGAGTCACCGCTACTAATAGCAACATAAAAACTGAAACAACTCTACTTCCTGAAGAAAAACAATTAACCAATTCAAAATTAAAATGAGACTGCCCAGATCCCTTACTTCTTGAAAAAGTAGGGGATCTAGTATCAATTCTATATACCTTTTGTTCCCTGTTGCCTTTTTAAGCTTTTTTAGTAGGTGCGTTAGTAACTCTTGCATCTACAATTGCTTGGGAAACATTAGGAATAAACCAGTTAATCTCACCAGGTTTGAGAATTTGTGTCCCCGCTTGATTAAACTCAATTGCACCTGTATTTGGGTTTGACTTCAATACTAATTTAGTGCCATTAGGAACTTTGATGACAATACCACCAGTTAATACTTGGTTTTGTCCATCTGATGCTAAAGCTACAGCTTGAACATCAGCGGGTAGATAAATTCCTTTACAATTCCATTTGTCTTTCGTCGTTTGAATATCACCTAAAAAATATAATGCTGCTCCATTAGAGTAATCATCATCTTCCAAATTTGTTTCTGGTCCATATATAGCTAGAGTCTTTCCTGTTTGATTACTGCATTGTCCCCAATCAATTCCTGACTCAAAGGCAATTTTTTGAAACTCTAATTCACTGATTTCTTGCTCAATTTGCTCTGGTGTATAGCCTTCAGGTGGAGTTTGTGTAGCTTTAGCAGTTTCTAACTGATGCAGTTGTTGAGTTAGTGCTATGTAATCAGGATTTTTCTTATATCGTGGCGGATCTGCTAATGCAGATTCAGAAAATAATAGGCTGATACAGCATATTGCAATCATCAATATGTATTTCAAACTTTTCATGGCAGCAATTCCTGGCTTAATAATTAAGTTTATCCCTGTGAGCAGAAGTAGAAAACAACTTGAGAAAATGTCAAAAATAAATTCTCTCATCAAAATAAAACTACAAAGTCATAATTATTTTACTTACCGAATAATGAGCAATTTTAAATTACCATCATTAATTCAGATTTGCAACAATATGATTCTTATTGTTAAAATACCCAGTATTTTAGTTGATTTATGTATTTATTTGATCAATATTTCCAGCATTTTCAACGGTTCTAGTCATATATGAATCTAAAATCCTCATAATGACGTAGTGTATTTTTTTAGACTATTAATAATTATTTCCTAAATATTTTTTTTATACAAATCAATTCGCACAAACTCCGATGAACTTTTGAGGATTTATCAAATATCAATAAATTTCCTAAAAAGTAATACTAAACACTTGCATAATAGAAATACATCAGGTACTATTTGATTTGTTCAATAAAATACAACTAATGATAGTAACTGTGATTAATAGATACAGGGGTTATCTATGAATAGCAGTTGTAGTTTATTATTAGAGAGAATTTTGCACATAAATTACAAATAATTGAACTGACAAGCCTATTAATGCATCACTAAAATTATCCGTAGCTTAGTAGAGAGGCAGAATTTATGGCTGTCTAATAGGCTTGACAGCATCCACATAAAAGGAAGATTTTACATTTCCATTAACCATAGTTATTTATTCAGACAAACATCAAAATCTCCCCATCATCTATCTATGTATGCGTCATTTCAAATTAGAGAAACATGAAAGTGAGTAAAGAAATATCTTCCCATCAAAGTATTCATGGATTACGGTCAAATTGCCTTTCTTTTTCCGAAGTATTAGCGCAGTCATTTGCTGTAATTGCACCTACAACTATTCCAGCATCTAATATTGGCTTGATTGTGGCACTTTCAGGAAATGGTACTTGGCTAAGTTTTGTAATTGGGTTGATTGGGTTATTATTAGTCAGTCTTAACATTAACCAATTTGCTAGTCGTTCTGCATCTCCTGGTTCTCTATATTCCTACATCACCCAAGGTTTAGGACCGACAGCAGGTGTAATTTGCGGTTGGAGTTTAGTGCTGGCTTATTTATTTACGGGAATGTCAGTTCTGTGCGGCTTTGCTAATTTTAGTGGAATGTTGATTGGTCATTTGGGTATTCATCCTTCTAGCATTACACTTTTAGCTATTGGTGCAGGAATTTCCTGGTATGCAGCTTATAAAGATATCCAACTTTCGGCTGTAGCTATGCTTTGGCTAGAAGGTGCTTCCTTAGTTTTAATAGCAATCTTGTGCATTATCATTTGGGCGCACAAAGGTTTTGCTGTGGATATGTCCCAAATCACCCTTTCTGGTGTGACTCCTGGTAGTGTAGCCACAGGGCTGGTATTGGTAATGTTTGGTTTTTCCGGCTTTGAAAGTGCTACTAGCTTAGGTGATGAAGCCAAAAAGCCATTACGCACCATACCCAGGGCTGTGATGGGTAGTGTCATCCTTGCAGGATTATTTTTCGTTTCCACAACCTATATAGAAATTCTTGGTTTTCAAGGTACTGGAATCTCTATTACTGACACCGAAGAACCTTTGGGTTTCCTTTCCCGACAAGCAGGAGTGGGTTTTTTAGGAGAATTAGTGGCTTTAGGGGCGTTGTTTAGTTTCTTCGCTTGTATTCTTGGCAGTATTAATCCTGCGGCTAGAGTAGCGTTTTTAATGGCTCGTCATGGTTTGTTTCACGCCTCTTTAGGTAACGCCCACGCAGCTAATAGAACACCTCATGTTGCAGTAACAATGTGTTCACTATTGACATTTTTTATCCCGGCGATGATGTCCTTCTTTAATATCAAACTATTTGAGTGTATGGGCTATTTAGGGGCTATTTGCAGTTATGGATTTTTAACTGTCTATATTCTAATTTCCGTAGCGGCTCCAGTTTATTTATACAAAATCAGAAAACTCCAACCGATAGATGTGGTGTTTGCAGTTTTAGCTGTGGCGTTTATGATGATTCCTGTTTTAGGGAGTGTAGGGATTCCTGGTAGTAATCTGTTTCCAGTACCGGAAGCTCCTTATAATACCTTTCCTTATTTGTTCTTGTTGTATCTTTTTGCTACTTGTAGTTGGTTTTTTATCAAAAAACAGCGTTCTCCTCTTTTAGTAGCAGGAATACGTCAAAGAGTTGATGATATTCATGCCCGGTTCGCGGAGAGAAATAACTATTAAGGGGTGGTAATTGGTAATTGGAAAAAATCAAACTATAAAATCTAAAATCGCTATGAGTATAGTAACTGCAATTAGTACCGGAGCAATGGCTTTTAGTGCCACGAACATTGATGATTTAGTCATTTTGACCTTATTTTTCTCTCAGGTAAATGCTAAATTTCGCCGTTGGCACATTATTATTGGTCAGTATCTAGGTTTCACCGCCTTGATTTTGGCTAGTTTGCCTGGTTTTTTTGGCGGTTTAATCTTACCCCGTCCTTGGATTGGCTTATTTGGTTTAGTCCCAATCATAATTGGGATCAAGACTTTAATGAATCAAGAAGGGGATGAATCAGAGGATGTGGAGACAGATACAGAAGTCTCAGAGCGATTGCCTCCGGCACTAAACTCTGTGCGATTCCTACGGAGCGCTTCGCTATCGCACTTAGCGCAGTTTTTCAATTTGCAAACTTATAGTGTGGCAGCTGTGACATTTGCCAATGGAACAGATAATATTAGTATTTATGTACCGATATTCGCCAGCAGTAATTGGGAAAGTCTACTAATAATTTTGGGTGTTTTCTTTCTCCTGGTGGGAGTTTTGTGTTACATAGCACATAAATTAACTCACAACCAAGCTATTGCTAATATCTTCACTAAATATGGTAATCGTTTCATGCCCTTTGTCTTAATAGGATTAGGTGCTTTTATTTTCATCGACAGTAATAGTTTTAGCCTCCTCAATCTTATTCATAAATAAACTCTTTGCTTATGTTTACATACTGCTGACCAAAACTATCTAGGCATCATAAATATAGATTAAAAAAAGAGGAACTCAAATTGAGCATACTAGCATTTTCTTTACTAGTTTGGCTGGGATCATTTAGCGCCGGCTTAGTCGGATCATTAACTGGGTTAGGTGGTGGAGTCGTCATAGTTCCATTATTAACTTCCGTTTTTGGTGTTGATATTCGCTACGCCGTTGGTGCATCATTAGTATCAGTCATTGCCACATCCTTAGGTTCAGCCTCTACATATATTAAAAAAGGCTACGCTAATCTGCGTTTGGGAATGTTTTTAGAAGTAGCCACCACCACAGGCGCTCTCATTGGTGCTTTAATTGCCACTCATGTAACTGTAAAAATACTTTCATTGATTTTGGCAATTGTCCTAATTTATTCAGCATATCTATCTCAACGACCTAGACCAGAACAAACAGAAATTGTTTCACCAGATCCCTTAGCAGAATATCTCCAGCTTAATGGTACTTACCCCACTTCTGATGGTGTAATTCCTTACCAAGTTCATGCTTTACCTGCTGGGTTTAGTATTATGTTAGTAGCAGGAGTGCTTTCTGGGCTGTTGGGGATTGGTTCAGGAGCATTCAAAGTATTGGCGATGGATCAAGCCATGCGTCTACCTTTTAAGGTTTCTACTACCACCAGTAATTTCATGATTGGCGTAACAGCCGCCGCTTCAGCAGGTGTTTATTTAACAAAGGGATACATAGATCCAGGTTTATCTATGCCAGTCATGTTGGGAGTGTTACCAGGTGCTTTTTTGGGAGCCAGAATCTTAATTGGTGCTAAAACCCAGATTCTCAGAATTATTTTCAGTTTTGTATTGGTAGTAATGGCTTTAAAAATGGTCTATAACAGTCTAATAGGAGGGCTGTAATTATGTATAAATTAAATTCTGGTTTTCGGTGGACTTGCACAACACAGATAGAAACAAAAGTGGGAACTTTCGCTTTTGAATTAGAGGAGCGAGATTCTGATATTCAAGAGTTAGAAGAACAGCGTTTCAATCATGCAGCACAAATAAGTCATCATGATGAAAATGTGAGTAATCAAAAACTCACAAAATCAACAAGTGAAAAACAATTAGAATATTTACTCAGTAACCTCCTTAAGTATGGAGTTTTAATCGCTAGTTCTGTAGTATTATTCGGGGGAATATTGTACTTAATTCATCATGGCTCTGAACCTGCTGAATATCAAGTATTTTTAGGCACACCATCAGAGTTTCGCTCCCCAACAGGTGTAGTAAATGCGGTTTTGGCAGGTAGCAGACGAGGGATTATTCAATTAGGACTGTTACTACTCATTGCTATCCCTATTTTACGTGTGTTTATTTCTTTCTTCACTTTTCTTTTACAGCGAAATTTTA
Organism: Anabaena sp. PCC 7938; assembly: GCF_049315035.1. Lineage (NCBI taxonomy): Bacteria > Bacillati > Cyanobacteriota > Cyanophyceae > Nostocales > Nostocaceae > Anabaena > Anabaena sp. PCC 7938. Next base: position 45,425 of record NZ_CP186034.1, read on the forward strand.
TCTATGTCATCATTACATCATTAGTCCTTGTTAGTCTGACTTATAGCCTAATTGGAGCATATTACTAAGTTGAAAAACTTTAGCTCTCAACTTGGATGAGGTTTATTATGACAATCGCTATACTATTGCTAAAAGCTGGACATTTTCTCGCTTTCCAAGTTAAACTACATTAAGTCGATAGAATTAGTGTGTTTTTATGAGTATCCTCCAAACAGAAAGCCCAGAAGTCAGTGTCAGTTGTGAAAATGCAACAATTCCTCCAGCGCATTCCAGTATCAATATTTGGAAGAAACTAAGAGGTGGATTCTTGCTAGTACTGGGATACTTGCTTTCTCCCCTATGTTGGTGGAATGATTTATTATTCAATTTACCAATTGCTTACTTTTTTGGGTATTTATGTAGTTTATTATCACCCAAATTACTTTTTCCCTGTACTATTCTTGGCTACTGGCTATCAAATATTATAGGCATTCTGTTGATGCAATTTGGTTCAGTAGATATGTTTCAACAAGAAGACAAAGAACGTAATCTGAAAAAAGACTTATTTCACAGTCTAATTTCTTCAACTGTATATACATTAGTGATTGTACTCTTAATTCAATTGAAAATTATTGATACTCCTGTTTTATTTGCCAATGGGTAATTTAGTAATCATGCAAAATAAATTACATAATTGGGCATGGGGATAGAGAACGGGCAACAGTGAAAGAATACAGCGATTTCATGTGTATTCAAAAATGTTTAAATAATTTTGTTTAAGTATGGCTTGCTGAATAAACCAAAAACCTAGATATATCAACAGTTTCAGGCTGAAAAAAGTAGGAGAAGGTGCAAGAAATAAGCGATGAAATCATCAAAAACCGTTCATTTACCCAGATTTGAGAATATTCTGATCTCCTTCTAATTCTTCCTCCTGACTCCTGACTCCTGACTCCTAGCCCTCACAGATAACTTTTTCAGCAAGCCCTAAGTAGTTGCTAAAATTTGTTCTCTATGATCTCATCAAATTTAATTTTCACCGGCTGTAATTAACTCCTGAATATTTCCAAGCTTCAGATTATCTTTACCTATAATTAATGGCAGCCTCCCATTCCATTTTTCTATAGCTTGCCTTTGTAGTAATTGGGGTGTCAAAATGTTTCTGAGTAAACTTTGAGCTTCTGCTTCACCTTTAGCTAAATTAACTTTGACTTCTGCTTCTTTTACTGCTTTTAAAGCAATAAATTCAGCCCGCTTTGCTTCCTGAGCCGCAATTTGTTTTGATTCTACGGCTTCTCTAAATTTTTCAGAAAAGCGAATATGAACTAAAAATATATCATCAAAAGCTATGTTGTAGCTCCCTAGTTTGGTGGTTAATGCCTGATCTAATTGTATCTTAACATTGGCACGTTTTGTAATTACTTCTTCAGCCGTATATTGGGCGATAACTGATTTTAATACCTCTTCAATTGCTGGATTAATAATGCTTTCAATAATATTATTCGTATCACCAATTTGTTGAAAAATAGTGTTGGCTTTATCTGGAAGAATATGCCAATTAAGAGCTACATCAATAAAAACATTCTGTAAATCTTTAGAAGCAGCCTCAGCCGATATTTCCTGCTTTTGAATTCTAATACTGATTCTTTTAACTGTATTAACGACAGGGATAATTAAATGGATTCCTTCTCCTAATATTTGTTCTTGGACGTGACCAAATTGCATTAATACACCGCGTTCACCAGCATTAACTATTACAAAAGGTGTGAGTAAGAGGGTGAGTAAACATAGTAAAGCAGTCAGTTTACCAGCATTGTTAAAAGTATTATGTTTTTTCATCCCTATGGCATGATCTAATCTCTGAGCTAGGCTTTTTTATCACTTTTTTCTAAAAATCCTCCTAAACATCGAATTAATTGGCTGATTAATAACCTGCATTTTTATCTACTATATTACGTAAAGGTAGCCCTTGACGATAGCGGGTTAGATTATCAAGAAACAGGGCAAGCGATGCCTACGGCGGGCTACGCCAACGCTCTTTAGCCCTGGGAGAATGACCAGAACAGTGAGGTGTGATAAAAAGGTTAGGTAATAACCATAAAGGACTCTCTGCTGGTAATGGTTCTGTAAATACTGTATCTAAAGCTGCCCCAGCAATCCATCCTTCCTGTAAAGCCTGGGTAAGTGCTGATTCATCAACAATTGCTCCTCGTGCAATATTAATCAAATAGGCATCGGGGCGAAATAAACGCAGGGTTTCCACATCAATCATTCCCTTTGTTTCTGGCGTTAAAGGTGTAGCAATAACAATAAAATTGGCTTCTGGAAGTAATTCTTTCCACTCATTAGCACCTACCACGCAGTCAAAATTTGGTAATGGTTTTGGGTGACGAGAACTACCAAAAATACGCATTCCAAAAGCCTTAGCACGAACAGCAATTTCTTGACCAATTCCACCTGCACCGATAATTAATAAAGTTTTATCTAGTAGTTCTTGAAATTGCCAGCCTCTTTGCCAATTATGTTCAGCTTGTAGCTTATATAATGTTGGTAATTGCTTACTGTAAGAAAGTAAATAAGCAATTACAAATTCGGCAATGGGAATAGCATGAACCCCTGTACCATTGGTTAAAATTAAATCTCTTTCTAAATATTTTGGTGTCAAAATATGATTTACACCTGCATTTGGGGCATGATGCCAACGTAATGAAGGTGCAGCATCTAATACTCGATGTAAAGTTGTAGGTTTGAGATAAAACCAACTATAGTAAACTTCAGCATCTGTGGCATCACCATCTAAATTGCCATCACCATCTACACGGACTACAATAGTAGTCTCAGGTAAATGAGGTTCAATTTCGCTAGTAATTTCTATTGGTAAAATGAGTTTCATGGCTAGTAAATCCCTAAGAGTTTATTTCATTTTTTTAACAATTGATATGTTGAATCTTGTTTAGCTGTAGTTGTGAGAGATTTTCCCCAGCCAATATTTTTCCGATAGCTGCCTAAAAGTTTAGCTTCTTCTAATGATTGTTCGTTTATCCCTGCTAAAGGTTCTACATCCGGTGCAACATACAGCGCATCTACTGGACAGTACAATTCACACATAAAACAGGTTTGACAGTCGCTTTGTCTGGCAATTGTTGGTGGTGCATCTGGTACTTTGTCAAAAACATTTGTCGGGCAAACTTTGACACAGATATTACATTCAATACACCGCGATTCACTAACTAATTCAATCATAATAAAAAACCACAATTAATATTAAAGGTTGGGTAGAATGAAGTGAAAAAAATCAACGAAAGTTTTGATAATGTTGGGTTTCCTTGCGTCAAACGCCATTCGCCACAAGCCGGGAAACCCGTCCAAGGCGATGGCTCCCCAACCTAACAATTTACACAGTTACAAGTTCTTTCGTTTTTATTTCCTGAATAGGTGTAGTTTTCACCCAAACTTGATCCAAACCACCACTAATTAAATGATGTTGTTGGTTAGCATCCTGTTGTGGATAATCTAAATGTTTGTGCATTCCGCGAGTTTCCCTGCGTTCCAAGGCGCTGCTGTACATCCATCTGGCTGTTGCTACCATTGCAGCTGCTTCTCTGGTGCGAACAATATTGCTATCATCTGCAACCTCGCTGTTGCGAATTTTATGCCAAAGGAAATGTAATCTTTGCAATGATTCGGTCAAACCTTGTTGATTACGGAAATAATTGCGATCATAAGGGAAAACTTCCGCTTGAGTAGCTTTAATTATTTCTTCACTGTTAGTTTGACGCTGACTACCAGATATAAATCCTGCTCCACCTACAGCTTGAACTGGTCTTTGGTTGGCTTGCACACCTAAATCATGGGAGTATGTAGCCGCAGATTGTCCTGCCCAGTACCCTGAAGATAGCGCCCAAGCTGCATTATGACTACCACCACCGGTAAAGCCACCACAAATTAATTGTCTTGTTGCGGCATCACCAGCGGCATAAAGTCCACGTACAGAAGTTGTACAAGTATAATCAGTAATTCTAATGCCACCTGTACCACGAACAGTTCCTTCTAAACGCAGAGTCACAGGAAAACGTTGAGTAAAGGGATCAATACCTGCACGATCAAAAGGTAGGAAGAAATTAGGTTGAGATAACCGCATTGTTACCCGCATTTCTTCTGAGGCTTTGTCTATAATTGCGTAAACAGGCTGAGTTAGCAAAGTTTCGGCAATGACAGAACGCCCTTTTTGCGAACCAGCACCAGGGATAGGTGTCCCATCTTCGTAGGTGAATGTCGCCCAATTATAGAATAAGGTTTTGGTGACAGAAGAAAAAGCAGGTGCGATGCCATAGGCGTTGGAAAACTCCATTCCTGACATATCTGCACCCGCTTCGGCTGCCATCAGGTATCCATCCCCTGTTAGCACATTGCAACCCAAGGCTTTACTCAAGAAAGCACAGCCTCCGGTGGCAATGATTACTGCACCTGCACGCACAATCCACTTTTCACCAGTCTGACGGTTAACTCCTGTCGCCCCAGCAACGGCACCTTCTGCATCTACCAATAGCTGCAAAGCTGGACTATGGTCTAAAATTTTTACTCCTGCCCGTTTTACTTGCGATCGCATCAACCGCATATATTCGGGGCCTTGCAGACTGCGCCGATACGGTTTACCTTCTTCATCTGTAGGGAAAGGATAACCCCAATCAGCTAGTTGGTTGACGTTCGCATAAGTTTGATCTAGCACGCGTTGCATCCAATTACGGCTAGATAAAAATCCTCCCAAAGCTTCCCTAGAAGCCATTGCGGCTTCTCTACTGTCGGGTTCTGGTGGGACATACCACACACCGTTACCCGAAGCGGCTGCACAGCCACTCGTCCCACAATAGCCTTTATCTACCAAAACCACTTTTGCACCAGCATTAGCAGCACTCCAAGCTGACCAAGTTCCAGCCGGTCCACCACCAATTACTAATACATCAGCTAATAAGGTTTGATCAACATCGCTATCCTGGGAAAATAATTGTTTCTGAGTCATAGAAATTCCTCTTTTTTGTAACCTTAATTTATTGAAAAATCGTAGCAACCCAACAAAATCCTGAAGATGTTGGGTTTCCTTACGTCAAACGCCACTCGTTTCCAGCTGGGAAACCTGTCCACAAGGGTGGCTTCCCAACCTACCAACTAACTTAAACTCCTGGTGTAGTTCCACCATCAACTTGAATTTCTGCACCAGTGATAGAAGCAGCTAAATCAGAAACTAAAAATAATGCTAAAGCTGCAATTTCTTCAGGTTTGACGATTTTTCCTAAAGGAATTGATTTCACTGCTTGGGCTTTATATTCATCCACAGTAATACCCAAACTTTGAGCATTTTGGATTGCTAAAGTTTTGCCTCTTTCTGTGTCTGTTAAACCTGGAGAAATGGCATTAATTCTAATATTATCTAGGGCTAATTCTTTAGAAATGCCCCTTGTAAAGTTGAGTAATGCCGCATTGGATGTTCCTCCTGGTAGGAAGTTGGGGCGGGGTGTACGTCCAGCACCACCAATAATGTTAACAATACGTCCATCACTCTGTTTTTTTAGATGGGGGACAACGGCTCTAACTAATCGAATGTAACCCAAAAGTTTTAAATTCCAAGCATCTAAAAATGCTTCATCACTTAATTCTAAAAAAGATCCTGCACGGGCTGAACCAGCATTATTAATCAAGATGTCAACTTTACTAAATTGTTCAATTGTTGTAGAGACAACTTTCTCAACATCTTCTGCTTTTGTTAAGTCGGCACTAATGGCAATAATTTTAGTTCCAGTTGTGGGTAAAGATTGAATATCAAATACTGCTTGTTCTAATCTTTCTTGATTGCGGGCTGCAATGACTACATTCACATCTTCACTATACAAAGCTTTAGCTGTAGCTAACCCAATTCCGGCACTACCACCTGTAACAATAGCTGTTTTACCTGATATATTTAGTTCTAAACTCATAATTACACCCGATAAATTTACCCAAGAGATTCAGAAATTTATTTCTCGCAATCTCCGTTAGAAAATACAAATAGTTGTTCTTCTTTGGGTGTAGGTAAATTTTCACCTAAATAACGATGAATCCCTACTCCCATATCTCCTGTGGCTGTGAGTTTAAAGTTAACTTCCTCAAATCCAAAATCACGGAAGTATTTACGCACGGTTTCTGAATAAGCAATACCGTTAGAATTTCCACGAGTCCAGAGAACAAACGCACCTTTTTTACTTAAAAAACTCAAATTTCCTAATAACCGATTGAGTTCATTTTCATCAGATAAATTGCCAAAAATACCACAAACAATCACAATATCTGCTGGTACTGCTCCTATATAGTTATCTGAAGCAGTTGCATCACCATTGATAAACTCAATTTGTTTTGTTAAACCCAATGATTCTATAGTTGCACGTCCACGTTCGACTAACTGGGGATTGATTTCGACTAATCTCGCAGATACATCTTTCGCACGAGGATGATTTGCTAATGTTCCTAATAAATCTCTGCCATCCCCAGCACAAGCACTAACTACACGAATAGTACCAGTTGGAGAGTTATCCAAACTATAGGAAATATATTCCCGCACGATTTCTAGCCGTTGCTGCAATTTTGGTTCGCTATTGTAAAGATCGTGCCATTCTAACCAATCTTTTGGCATAAAAGAAGATTCCCGATTGCTAAAAATTCAGATTTTCAACAGTGCATTTGATCACTCTGGCGCTAAACTACGGCAAGTCTATCAAGAAACTGTAGATTAAATATAAACATAGACTACCATATCAATTCACATAAAATCAAGTAATTAGATAATTAGCTATCTAGGTAGTAATACAAAAGATGATTAAGTTGCTTCTAATAATTGACTAACTTGCGCTAAGTCTACGTTTCCACCACTGATAATTACGCCGATTCTTGCTGCTGGTGCTTTAACTACACCTTCTAATAATGCTGCTGCGGCTATGACTCCAGTGGGTTCAACAACGATTTTTAACCGTTCCCAAATAAAGAACATGGTGCGAATGATGGCTGCTTCCGATACTGTCACCATATCATCTACGTATTGCAAGACTAGGGGAAAGGTGATTTTACCTAAACTGGGAGTCCGTACACCATCAGCAATGGTCTGGGGATTGTGGACAGTTTGCAGGGTTTTAGTGTAAAAGGAACGAGTAGCATCATCAGCCAATTCTGGTTCTACACCAATTATTTTACAATTAGGTAAAAGTGCTTTTGTAGTAACTGCACAACCAGAAATTAATCCACCACCACCGCAACATACTAATAAGTAGTCTAGTTGTCCCACTTCTTGAATTAGTTCTAATGCAGTTGTACCTTGTCCAGCAATGACATGAGGATGATCATAGGGTGGAATTAAAGTTAATTGGCGTTCTGCTGCGAGATTTTTGGTTAATTCTTCCCGGTTAGTTGTTTCACGGTTGTACAAAATGACTTCCGCACCATAACCGCGAGTTGCAGTTTGTTTGACTATTGGTGCATCATCAGGCATCACTACAATGGTGGGAATATTAAGTAATTTACCTGCAAGTGCGATCGCTTGACCATGATTTCCTGAAGAATAGGTAATCACCCCTTTTATTTTCTGCTCTACTGATAATTGCACTAAGGCATTATAAGCACCACGAAACTTAAATGCTCCCGTCCGTTGAAAGTTTTCGCATTTAAAAAATACTTGGCTTTGAGTCAGTTCATTGACAGTACTAGAGGTAATTACTGGTGTTTGATGAGCAATACCCAAAAGCCGTCTTTGTGCTGCTTCTATATCAGTAATAGTAACAGAATTAGATAATAACATTGTTTTTTCTAAAGCGAATACAATTCGCGTCTACACAAACTAAGGGACTTCCAAATAAAAAACACTCAACTACCTAACGCAAAAATCTCTCAAATCCTTATTCCTCTGTGTCCTCTGCGCTACGCGCACGCTTTGCGTTAGCGGAGCTTTCGCTTTAGCGATACGTTAATCCGGATAATTTATTTCTTGGAAGTCCCTAAGTCCACGTAGGTGGACTTTGTTTGTGTAGTAGCGTTCGCCCTTGGCGTGCCGTAGGCTCTATTATATTCGCCCAAAACTTTTCAAACATCCTCTAAGGTGCTGGATTAGGATAACGAGTATGAATTGCATCTATATCTGCGAAAATCTCTTTATCCAAAACCACATTGACACTATCTATATTTTCCTGTAATTGTGCCAAAGTTGTAGCCCCAATAATTGTACTTTTAACAAACCAGCGACTTTTGACAAATGCGATCGCTAATTGAGCAGGTGAGAGATTATACTTTTTAGCAAGCTCCACATAAGCCTTAACCGCTTCCTGCACATTGGGTTTTAAATACCGTTGTCCAAAACCTGGGAATAAAGTTATTCTCGTATTTTCTAATTGTTGGTTTTCGATATACTTCCCAGTCAAAAACCCAAAGCCCAGAGGACTGTAAGCCAATAAACCCACATCTGTATAACGAAAAACTTCAGCTAAACCTGATTCAAAGTTACGATTGAGTAAATTGTAAGCATTTTGAGTAGTTACAACTTTAGGTAATCCCAGATCATTAGCAATGCGAACAAACTCACTTACCCCCCAAGGAGTTTCATTACTCAAACCCAAATAACGAATCTTCCCAGCTTTAATCACATCAGCAAAAACTGCTAACTGTTCAGCAATAGGTACGGTTTCCCTTTCCAATTCGGGATTATAGGCTGTTTGACCAAAAGTAGGGACATAACGATCAGGCCAATGGATTTGATACAAATCTATATAGTCAGTTTGTAATCTCTGCAAACTATCATCTACTGCCTGTGTAATATTATCACGGTCAACTTTATTATTTCCGCCTCTCAACCAGGAAAAAGGACGACCAGGACCTGCAATTTTAGTAGCAACTATCAGTTGATCTCGTTGCTGTTTTTTCAACCATTCACCAATATAAGCCTCAGTTTTTCCTTGGGTTTCACCACGAGGAGGTACAGGGTACATCTCCGCAGCATCTAGGAAATTTATCCCTTGGGTAATCGCATAGTCGAGTTGTTGATGTGCATCCTCAATAGTATTTTGATGCCCATAGGTCATAGTTCCCAAGCAAATTTCTGAAACCTTGAGGTCGCTTTCTCCCAGTTGGTTGTATTTCATAAGATTTGGATAATTCTCCTTAATTACTTTTTGCTACAAAATCTAAAAATATGACTATTATATGCAACCCTATTAAATCTACTGATTTACCGGAGTTAATAGCTAAAAACGTATATTATCATACAAAACTGAGATAAACAACCCTTTGTAGCAATTAATTTAAAATTATAAAAAATGTATCCACTAATACTACTATTTGAGTTTTTTTATGAAATATTGCTACTTATCAATCATTAACTACTGTGAATCGATCAAATTATCGTAGATTGCTTTAATGCATGAGGTAATTGTCTAGCTACTATAGGCTTTTATATCATTATGAATACAAAACTAATCTAGATAGACCTAATGACAGGAAATCTCTATCTGAGAAATTCTCTTCTTTTCCCTATATTAAGTGCGAAATCCTCTGTGATTTGGTGCTGAATTAAATTTTGTGTGTGTGTAAGGTTATCAAAATGAAAAAAACTGCTTGGAATTTATTGCTTACTTTGCCAATGTCTGTATTCCTGTTAGTTTTAGCAGCTAGTACAAAAACTCTTGCCAGTGAACTAGGAGGAAAAAATCAAACAGCAGGTAAAGAGGCTTTATCACCCGTCAGCATCAATATTCCTAAATCTGACAACGGTACTCAAATAATTGCTCAAAAAGAACCTTCCTCTTCAATTGATGAATCACAACTTACATCCGTATCCCAACTTTCAGATGTACAACCAAGTGACTGGGCATTTCAAGCTTTGCAATTTTTAGTAGAACGTTATGGTTGTATTGCTGGGTATCCAAATGGCACATTTAAAGGTAATCGTGCCTTAAGTCGCTACGAATTTGCCGCAGGATTAAACGCTTGTTTAGATCAAGTCAACAAACTTATCGCATCATCTACATCTGATCTGGCTGTAAAAACAGATTTGGAAACCATACAGCGTCTAACTGAAGAATTTAACACCGAACTTGCTCAATTACGTGGGAGATTAGATAGTTTAGAAGCACGTACAGCAGAAGTAGAAGCCAATCAGTTCTCGACAACAACCACACTGAGTGGTCAGGTTCAGTTCGTACTTGGAGGGGTTTTAGCGGGCAATAACGTGATCACCAAGCAACCCGCACCCCGTACCATTACATTTCAAGACCAGGCTCGTTTAGTATTAAACACCAGTTTTACTGGTAAAGATCAACTACGGTTAACACTCTCAGGCGGAAATATTGAGTCTTTAGGGACTACTAGAAGAGGAATTTTTGGAACCTTTGACGGAAGAACCGCCGATAATCGCAGCCCTCGTTTTGAACCCAATCAGATTATTCTTGGTGGTGTCCGTTATCGGTTTCCAATTGGGAAAAAGACACAATTTAACATTTTTGCTCAGTCAGATGGAGCCAATGAAATCGGTTTAAGTGGTCCTACTAACCCATTTGAAGGTTCTGCTTCTAATGGAATATCACGATTTTCCCGGCGAAATATGGTCTATAATTATGGAGATACAGGTCCGGGAATTGCCATACTCCATAACCTGAGTGACCAGTGGCAATTAGGGGCATCATACAGTGCGCCTAATGGTGATAATCCTCTACCTAATAATGGCTTATTTACAGGCAGATATGTGGCTTTCGGGCAAGTAACATACTTTAGCCCCAAGAAAAATTTTCGCCTTGGTTTAAGTTACGCTAATACCTACAGTCCACCGGGTGCAACTGGTCAAAGTGGAACTAATTTTGGGCCAGCCGCTGGTAGTAACTTGGCAAACAGTACCGTAGCTGGAGCCGGAACTGTGGGAAACCTTTATGGCATTGGGGCATTATATAAAGTTAATCCAAGGTTAGCAGTCAATGGTTTTGTGGGCTATTCAGCCCATCGTTATTTGGGACATGGAGATGGTCAAGTCTGGAACTGGGGAACAGGACTAACATTTCCCGATTTAGGAAAAAAAGGTAGCTTAGGGGCTATTTTTGTGGGTCGGGCACCTACACTGACTCGTTTGAGTTCAAATGTAGATTTAGGAGCAGGTAAGGGTCAAGCAGATAAAGATACTTCACTGCACATTGAGGGATGGTATCAATATAAACTCACTGACAATATTGAAGTTACTCCTGGATTTATTTGGGTAACAGCACCAGATTCCGATGCCAGCAACCCTGCTAGTTTAGTAGGTTGGCTGCGTACTACCTTCAGGTTTTAATGCTTCTGAATTAAAATTTACAGGATTTAAAGATTTACAGAATTTCTTCTTCAAAGTTCTTTAATCCTGTTAATCATTTACAGCAAGAATTACGAATTATGACCAACCCAACTGAATTACTCAATGATCGGTATGGTAACGACAAATTTAATCCAAATATTCCTTGGAGTGACACATTAGAAACTCTGTTATCCCATCGTTCAATTCGTGCCTATTTACCTGATGTTTTACCCCTAGGAACTTTAGAAGTTTTAATCGCTGCTGCTCAATCTGCTTCTAGTTCCTCTAATCTCCAAACTTGGAGTGTAGTAGCAGTTGAAGATGCAAATCGTAAAGAAGAATTATCAAAGCTGGCTAATAATCAAGTTCATATTCGCCAAAGTCCTCTATTTTTAGTGTGGTTAGCAGATTTGGCAAGACTGACATATACTGCCGAAAGTGCTGGAATACCCCATGAGGGTTTAGATTATTTAGAAATGTTTTTGATGGCGGCTATAGATGCATCTTTAGCAGCCCAAAATGCAGTGGTAGCGGCAGAATCTCTTGGTTTAGGAACAGTTTATATCGGTGCATTACGAAACAAACCAGAAGAAGTGGCACAATTACTAAATTTGCCTTCTCATGTAGTTGCAGTGTTTGGGTTATGTGTTGGTTATGCCGATCCAATTGTGAATGTAGCTGTTAAACCACGTTTGCCTCAGTCGGTAGTGCTACATAGGGAAACTTATCAACTTGCAAAACAAAATGAAGGAATTTCTCTTTACAATCAAATTATGAGAGATTTTTATGTTTCGCAGAAAATGAATATTCCTGGTGATTGGTCAGAACATTCTAGCAAAAGAGTAGCATTTGCTGAGTCTTTATCAGGTCGGGATAGGTTACGGGAGGCTTTGAATAATCTGGGTTTTGAACTACGTTAAATACAGTAGAATTCAGGCTTTGCTGTCAGCTTTATTTAGCTACAATATTCTGTAACTTTTAAAGAGAGATTATTTAATTGATGTGAGCAATTAATTAGTTAATTGTCAAAATTTTGAATGCTGTAAATCCCCATAGACAAGTGGGGATTTTTTTGTACATTTATTCTAAAAAATACTTGCATTTTTTATCTAATTATGCCAGACTAATATAAAGCTACGGTATTCCTACCGATTTAATGTAGATTGTATCTAAGACAGAGTTAAACAACAAGCGTATTGGTATCAATGTCAGGACTTACGCAACTGGCACATTGGTATGGTGCGTCAGATGTCAATAATCTGTTTATTTGCAAGATTTATGCAGTCTGACGTGGTTGGTGAGCTTGCCGAACCACATCCTACAACAGATTTTTAGTGTGACACGCAGCTTTAGTCCTAAATGTCACATACTTGATTTACTGAAGCTTTTGTTTGAGAAACATTGAAGCAGATAAACAGTATCTAAATTTCGGTTGGAAAGAATGTTATGCGATCGCAGCCTCTGTTTCGTTGATAGATTTGCTGAGGCTGACCAATAAAAAATCTAAAATGAGAGGTTTTGAATATGACTAATGAAGTGAAAGGAATGCAATTAAATCTTAAAGGGCTGAAAAAATCTTTTGGAAACAAAACTGTTTTAGAAGGAATTGATTTGGAGATTCAGCCAGGAGAATTTGTGGCCATTGTGGGACGAAGTGGCTGTGGTAAAAGTACAATGTTGCGTTTAGTTGCTGGGTTAGATGCTCCTAGTGACGGGGATATTTTGTTAAATGGTAAATATAATGAGCAGCGCATTAATCCAACTATCCGCATGATGTTTCAAGATGCACGACTTTTACCTTGGCAACGAGTGTTAACAAATGTAGAGTTAGGTTTATTAGGTTCTAACTCCAAAGTTTATGCCAAGCAAACCGCTGTACAAATGCTGCGTGCAGTGGGCTTAGAAGACCGCGCCCTCGAATGGCCTTCTGTCCTTTCCGGTGGACAACAGCAACGGGTAGCTTTAGCTAGGGCGTTGGCAACTAAACCTTCTTTATTACTACTAGATGAACCCTTGGGGGCGTTGGATGCCCTAACCAGAATTGAAATGCAGCAATTATTAGAACGTTTGTGGCAAGAACAAGGATTTACAGCACTGTTAATTACCCATGATGTTGAAGAAGCGGTTGTACTAGCAGACCGAGTAATTTTGCTTGAAAATGGTCAAATTAGTATGAATCTGAAAATTGACCTGCCACGTCCACGGGCTAGAGGAGATGCAAAGTTTGCAAAAACCGTGGAGAGAATCTTAGATAGAGTAATGGGTAAGCAAAAATCCCCACAAAAAGAATTGATAGCCGAATCTCCTTATTTGCTGAGTTCAATGTCTGCATAAATGCCGAAAAGCGATTCAAATTCCTGGTCATGTGCGGTGTGCGATCGCTGTATTCCCAAAATTGCCCATACTTTTAATAGAAAAGCTCATCCTTTTGGCGATCGAGTTAAAGCTTTTTTAGGTTCTGATTTTGGTCATTGGGATCTGCCAGATATTACTGCCGTTGTTACTAATTCCTACACTTTTGTAGTAAAACTTACGCAAGTGTCACACTAAACATCTATTTTATGGTGCTTGAAAATTAATTCAATTTTGAATTGAAGCCAAGTTAACAAGAGGTAAATAAATTTATGGAAGATTGGCAAAATAAGTTTGAATCATGGAAAGTCCGACGTATAAACCGTCGTAACACACTATTTTTTCTTGGACACAGCTTAGTCTTATCTATTCTGCTATTTAGTTGCAGTAACTCACCAAATAACACTCAAAAACAAGCAAATTCTTCTACAGATAACACAGCTACTACAACTGCTGCTAGTGATAGTAATACTAAAAAAGTAGTCCGAATTGTCCGCTCAAAACAACTGACAGCCCTAGCAGTTTTAGAACAAAAAGGTACTCTTACAAAACGATTAGAATCGCTAGGTTACAAAGTCGAATGGCCTGAATTTGCTGCCGGACCCCAACAGCTAGAAGCTTTAAATGCAGGTGGACTTGATATTGCTTCTACCGCAGAATCACCCCCCGTGTTTTCTCAGGCTGCTGGATCACCTCTTGTATACTTAGCTGCCAACTCTTCAGATGGTCAAGCAATTTCACTTTTAGTTCCTGTTAATTCCCCAGTTAAAAACTTCCAAGATTTAAAAGGTAAAAAAATTGCTTTTCAAAAAGCATCAATAGGTCATTACCTGACAGTGAGAGCAGTAGAAAAAGCAGGGATGAAACTGGGTGATGTAGAGTCAGTGTTTCTAGCACCTCCCGATGCAAATGTAGCATTTAGTCAAAAGAAAGTAGATGCTTGGTTTATCTGGGAGCCATTTGTGACTAGAAATGTACAAAATAAAGCTGGTCGCGTGCTAATAGATGGTAGCGGTGGATTACGAGATACTAACAACTTTTACACTACAAATCGCAAATTCTATCAAGAGAATCCTGAAGTCATTAAGGTATTTCTGGAGGAACTACAAAATTCTCAAGTCTGGGCAAAAAATCATCCTAAAGAAATTGCTCAATTGCTCACGTCGGCAACGCAGCTTGATGTACCAACATTAGAAAAAATGCATAGTAAATACGATTTTGCTTTAGTACCCATTAATGAAGAAGTAATCAATAAACAACAAGAAGTTGCCGATAAATGGTTAAGTTTAGGATTAATACCCAAAAGGGTAAATGTCAGAGATGGTTTTTTAACTCCTGAACAATATGCAGAAATTACGCCCAAAGAAGTGCTTGCTCAAAAATAGCCATTATTTTTGGTGAACTTGAAATTAATTTTTAATTATGCCAACACTCACTTTAACTAACTTTCAAATTACTCCCATTAATGCACCATTGGGAGCAGTTGTCACTGGATTGGATGCTGAAAAATCTCTTGCACCTGAAGCAATTTTACAGATTAAACAAGCATTACGTGATTATCATATTCTCATCTTCAAAAATCAAACTTTCAATAATGAGCAATTTTTAAACTTCGCGTTTAACTTTGGCTCATTATTTGTACCACCAGATGATGTTCCAGTTCTAGCTTCTCAGCCAGGAGTCACACCAGTAATTATTCCTGTTTCTAATGTTGATGGTGGCTACACTGGTACAGGTGAATTAGCTTTTCATTCTGATCACAAATGGACACCCTATCCTTCCAGTGGTTCTCTACTCTATGCTTTAGAAGTTCCATCTGAAGGTGGAGATACCTCTTGGTTAAATCTGAATTTAGCTTATGAAACTTTGGATGATTTCACAAAGAAAAAAATTGCAGATTTGCGGTTGATTACTTATAACCCATTTTTAAATAAACCAGGAGAACCCCGCAGAAAATATCGTGAGGATAAAAATATTCCTCTAATTAGTCCTATATTCCCCCACCCATTAGTCAGAACACATCCTGAAAGTGGCAAAAAGATTTTATATTTAGATTACGCCACAGAAGTTGAAGTTGTTGGTTTAGAACCTCAAGAAGGTAAAGAATTAATTGAACAATTGAGAGAACATCTTTACCAACCTCAGTTTTATTATCAACATAAATGGTCTGTTGGTGATATTGTCTACTGGGATAATCAATCTACTTTGCATTACCGTCAAGCTTTTAATCCTAATCAACGTCGGGTGATGAAACGGATTAGTTTAGCAGGTAGTCGCCCATTTTAGGTTCTGTGTTTTAGCTATAGGACTTACTCAATAACCAATTCAAAATCCAAAATTGTGTGACCGAAAATTTCAGATTTTGAATTTTAGATTTTAGATTAGGAATTTTCGGTACAAGCCCCACCTCTTCAGGGCGGAATTAATCCAAAATACTCGCTGCGCTGCGTACGCTTCGCTAACGTAAATCCAAAATAAATTGACTTGCTAAAATGACAACAATTCCTGCATACGATCCAACCTTATTTGAAGGTGCTGCGTTGTATTATGGTCAATATAGACCTAAGTATCCACTTGCATTGTTTGATTTATTGATAGATAAATTCCATCTTAATGGTAAAGGAAGACTACTAGACCTGGGGTGTGGTACTGGTTTAATTACCATTCCCTTACGCCATAGTTTTGAGGAAGTTATTGGTCTTGATCCCGATGCAGAAATGCTCCAAGTTGCTCAAGAACAAGCAGCAGAAGTTGGTGCAGAAAATATCAGTTGGGTACATGATAGAGCCGAAAATCTCTCTCCCGCTGTAGGTAAATTCCGTTTTGTCACCATTGGCAGAGCTTTTCATTGGATGGAGCGAGAATTTGTCATCAACCGCATTTATGACTTACTTTCTGATGATGGTGGTGTAGCTATTATCAAGACCTACGAAGACCCTTGGAATAGTAACCATCCTTGGAAAAAAACAGCCATTTCAGTTGTTAAACATTGGCTAGGAGAACAACGGCGTACTGGTCGTAGTGGTAGGGGTTTATGGAAGAATCTAGAAGTTTCTCATGAAGAAATTCTGGAAAAATCTCCTTTTTCACACCAAGCGAATTATGAAATCAAATATGTCAAATCTTGGACGATTGATACATATCTTGGCTATCTATATTCGACAGCTTTTTGCCTCCCTTCATTTATAGGTGAAAATCGCGCTAACTTTGAAGCTGATTTAAAAGAATCTCTGCTTGCAGTTGAACCATCAGGACAGTTTATAGAAGAACTGCCGATTACAGTTATTGGTGCTTGGAAATGAGACTAATAATTCAAAAATCAAATAATTTCAATAATTTCAAATTTAGTGAGGAGGCATAATCATGAACTTTAATTTACCACGACGCACAGTTTTACAAAAATTCGTTCAATACTCAGTATCAGCATTAGCTTTAGTTTCTCTGGGTGTACCGATTTCTAATAATATTGTCGAAGCCCAAAATACAACTAATAAAACAGGTATTAAAACCAAAGTAGTACGACTTGCTTATCAAACTTCTGGCGATATTGTGAAAATCAAAGGAGTAGTAGATAAGCGTCTCAAGCCTTTAGGTGTCAAGGTAGAATGGTTTCCATTTCCTGCTGGTCCACAACTCATGGAAGCGATGAATGCAAATAGAATTGATATTGGTTCTGTCGGAGAAACACCACCAATTTTTGCCCAAGCTGCTGGTGCTAAATTAGTTTATATTGCTGGACGTAAACCCAGTAAAGGTGAAGGTAGTGCTATTGTTGTTCAGAAAGATTCTCCTATTAAAACAGTTAAGGATCTTAAAGGTAAAAAAGTTGTTTTTCAAAAAGGATCTGCTTCACATTATTTATTACTTCGAGCATTAGCTGAAGTAGGTTTAAAATTTAGTGATATTCAAGCCGTGAGTTTAACTCCTGCTGAAGCCCGTGATGCCTTTATTCAAAAGAAAATTGATGCTTGGGTAGCTTGGGACCCTTCTATTGCCTTCGTCCAAAAAAATGCTAATGCTCGTGTTTTGAGAAATGCTTCAGGAATTGCTACTCAGGGTGGTTTTTATATGGCTAGACGTAATTTTGCTGTTGAAAACCCGGAAGTTGTGCGAATAGTTTTAGAAGAAGTTGATAAGTTAGGAGAATGGGCAGAATCTAATCCTAACGAGGTTGTAAAAATTCTTGCTCCTGAATTAAAACTTGATCCGTCACTATTAGGAGTAGTAGTTCGTAGACGTACATTCCGGTTACGACCTATTAATTCGTCTCTGATTGCTGAACAACAACGTATTGCTGATTTGTTTTATAAGGAAAAAGTTATTCCTAAACAGATTGCCATCAGAGAATCTGTTCTCAGTTCTCAACAATATGCAGCTATTACACCCCAAAGAATTAGCAAAAAATAATTTGTGTTGATTTTTTTCACATTTTGACGGCGGCTAAATACTGCCCATAACTGTAATCTTAATCAATGAAAAATGGTCATGAAAATTTATTTTACTGATTTTTCGTCTAAATATTCAATGAAAAAAAATAAGTTCCATTTTAAGTTTTTCCAAAATCGCTATTTTCAATCATTTATACCTTGGATTGTACCAATAACAATCATTATTGTTTGGCAACTTTTGTCCGCCATTGGTGTTATTCCCACAAGAATATTACCAGCGCCTTTAGCAGTTTTCACTGCTGCTATTAAATTGGCTCAAACAGGTGAACTTTTTAGGAATATTGGTATTAGTTCTCTACGGGCAATATCTGGTTTTTTACTTGGAGGGAGTATAGGCTTTAGTTTAGGTTTACTTAATGGTATTTCTCCCATTGCTGAAAAGTTATTAGATACATCCATGCAAATGCTTCGTAACATTCCTAACTTAGCATTAATTCCGCTGGTGATTTTGTGGTTTGGTATTGGGGATGAGGCGCGATTATTTCTTGTATCTTTAGGTGTAATGTTTCCCATTTATTTAAATACTTTTCACGGTATTCGTAGTGTCGATCATGGTTTGATAGAAATGGGTAAAATTTACGGCTTAAGTACTTGGGGGTTGTTCTGGCGAATTATTCTTCCAGGGGCTATGTCTTCGATTTTGGTGGGTGTACGTTTTTCTTTAGGGATTATGTGGTTGACACTCATCGTTGCAGAAACCATTGCTGCTGATTCAGGTATTGGCTATATGGCAATGAATGCTAGAGAATTCATGCAAACTGATGTAGTAGTCCTAAGTATTGTGTTATATGCCCTGTTCGGTAAGCTGGCTGATGTTGTGGCTAAAAGTCTAGAGAATTACTGGTTGCAGTGGAACCCCAGTTATTTGAAGGGTTAATACTAAATCTACACATATCTGATAGGTTTACAGTATTTATTTAGTAAAGCTATTGCTTTTCTTAACCCATATATGTAATGATATGGGGCATCATCCATGTAGTACGGTTTGTCGATAGATTTATCGTAGTTTGAGATTTAAAAGTTTTACAACCAGTATAAATAAGAATCATGGAAGTACTTTGGTTTATTCCCACTCATGGCGATGGACGCTATCTAGGAACTGCTATAGGCGGCAGGTCGGTCAACTTTGATTATTGGCGACAGATTGCCCAAGCCGTTGATCAATTAGGATTTACGGGTGCTTTATTACCTACAGGTCGTTCTTGTGAAGATGCCTGGGTGTTAGCATCAACTTTGGTAACTCATACTAAAAAAATGCGGTTTTTGGTGGCGATACGTCCAGGGTTGATGTCACCAGGGATAGCGGCAAGAATGGCGGCGACTTTTGATCGGATTTCTGGCGGACGGTTATTAATTAATGTGGTGACTGGTGGTGATCCCGTAGAATTGGCGGGAGATGGTTTGCACCTTAGTCATGACGATCGCTATAAACTGACAGATGAGTTTTTATCAGTTTGGCGGGAAATAGCTGCGGGTGAGGTTGCTAACTTTGAAGGTGATTATCTCAACATCAAAGAAGGTAAAATACTTTTTCCCCCTGTGCAGAAACCTTATCCACCTTTGTGGTTTGGTGGTTCTTCTCCTATTGCCCAAGAAATTGCTGCTAAACACGTTGATGTATACCTGACTTGGGGTGAACCACCTGCACAGGTAGCTGAAAAGATTACTTATTTAAGACGATTAGCCGCAGCAGAAGGGAGAACATTACGTTTTGGGATTCGTCTTCACGTGATTGTCAGAGAAACGGAGAGTCAAGCTTGGGATGCAGCCAATGATTTGATTCGTTATGTAGATGAAGATGCGATCGCTAAATCCCAACAAGCTTATGCCCGGATGGATTCAGTCGGACAACGGCGGATGAAGGAATTACATAACGGTAGTCGTGAAGCTTTGGAAATCAGCCCAAATTTATGGGCAGGAATTGGTTTAGTTCGCGGTGGTGCGGGGACTGCGTTAGTAGGTGATCCTGATACCATTTCTAGAAGAATGCAAGAGTACGCAGATTTAGGAATTGATAGTTTTATCTTCTCTGGTTATCCCCATTTAGAGGAAGCTTATCGGGTCGCAGAATTGCTTTTCCCTCGTTTACCTTTAGATAATTTACCAACAGTAGAACCGCAACTATTAAGTCCTTTTGGCGAGATTGTTGCTAATCGGGAATTTCCTAAACAGCAACCCAGGGAGAAAGCAGTTGCTACTGTAGAATTAAGTCTTTGGTCAAAATCGCCCAGAGACACAGATAGAAAAAATAATTCAAATTAGAGGTTTTGTAACATGACTTATATTTTAGCGTCACCACCGGTCGCCGTAGGCATCGCTGGTAGTCCTTCTCATCCTTCCAGAACCTACGGACTTTTAGAATATGCAACTCAATTTATTTCCCAGCAAGGGTTAGAAACAGATATCATTTCTGTGCGGGATTTACCTGCTGAGGATTTAGTTTATGGACGTTACAATAGTCCAGCTTTAGAAAAACCAAAAGCACTCCTAGAAAAAGCAAGTGGGGTAATTATCGCTACGCCAATTTACAAAGCTGCATACACTGGCTTACTCAAATCTTTTTTAGATTTATTACCCCAGAAAGCTTTGACTGGTAAAGTTTTACTTCCCTTAGCTACTGGAGGTACTATTGCTCATTTATTATCAATAGAATATGCCTTAAAACCTGTTTTAGGTGAATTAGGGGCAAGGCATATTTTAAGTACAGTTTATGCAGTGGATAAGCAAATTCAAATTCAAGCTGATGGCAATCTTCAATTAGATCAAGAACTGGAAGAACGCCTACAAGAAGTTTTAAAAGAATTTGTACAAACTGTAAATAATGCCCAGTTAGATGTCAAACAACTAACTTATAGTAATTAAAGGTATCTATGAATCAATACTCTGATTTGTTATCGGAACTATCTGATTTTCTTTATCCTCGTAGTCCATATTATGGGCAAATTAACTCAGAATATTTAGCATTTAATGCTCAACTCCAAGATTTTTCTCAACGAGTGAACTATATTTGCAATCTACAAACTGGTGGTAAACTTTCTTCAGAAGAGGCGTATAAACAAATTCAAGTCCTCTGGAAACAGCTAAAAACGACCAAGAAAAAAATATTAGTTTGAAGGAAAATATTAACCAAGTTTTAACTTACTAAATTATTTGTCATTTTACCAGAGGGGACAATCTGCACTCGGAATTGATCAATGCCTTCATAAGTGGGATTATGAAAAGGTTTTAAACCGACAGTGATTGTTTTACCAGCTACAACTGGTTGATCAAAGGTGACAATAAGAGTTTGCGGTTGATTTTCACTTTTGGCTAGGGTGACACCTAGCTTTTATTTTTGTCCATTTGTTTCTACAAAAGCAACACTATTTTTTTCATCGAAGTCAATAGTTTCCAATCCTTCTATTTGTGTGAGTGCTACTTGTATCAGTGGTACATTAGCAGTCAAAGCGGGTAATTTGATTGTGAAATAATAGGTTACTCCCCAAGCACTAGTTTGATTATAGGTTGTTTTAACGAGATAGCAAACAGATTACTGTACCCATAAATAGGGTTTTACACAGAGTTATAAAGCTGTTCATTTTTAAGTTACCAAGTCTCGACAAAGGGGAAGCTGAATCTGAAATTCTGTTCCCTTCCCAGGTTCTGAGAATAAATCAAGTTTGCCACTATGTCGTTCTACTATTATTTGATAGCTAATTGATAATCCTAGTCCTGTTCCTTGCCCAACTGGTTTGGTTGTAAAGAAGGGATCAAATACTCGTAGCTTCGTTTCTTCTCCCATGCCTAATCCATTATCTGCAATGTAGATTAAAACCCAATGATTATCTATCACATTAGTCCGAATAGTAATGGTAGGAATAAAATTACTTGGCTGATGAGTAATAGTCTCTTCTAAAGCATCTATAGCATTACTCAAAATATTCATAAATACCTGGTTTAGTTGTCCTGGTGAACAATGTACTACTGGTAAATTACCATATTCTTTATGAAGAGTAATCGTAGATTTGTGGGACTTTAACTTCAGCCGATGCTGCAAAATTAATAATGTATTTTCAATACCTTCATGGATATCGACTGATTTAATTTCTGCTTCATCCAAACGTGAGAAATTTCTTAAAGAATGCACAATATCTCTAATTCGTTCGCTGCCAAACCGCATAGAATTGAGTAATTGTGGCAGGTCATTACTAACAAAATCAAGTTCAAATTTTTCCATTGCCATCTGAACTGAATCTATCGGCTGGGGATAGGATTGCTGGTATATATGAACTGTATTCAATAAGCCTTCAACGTACTCCTCTAAACAGTTGAGATTACCATAAATAAAATTTACTGGATTATTAATTTCATGAGCAATTCCTGCTACCAATTGCCCTAAACTTGACATTTTTTCACTGTGAATCAATTGCATTTGTGTTTGTTGCAATTCTTTCAGTGCTTGTCGCAAATACTGAGTTTGAGTTTTTAGCTGTAATTCAGACTGTCGTAATTCTTCCTCGGCTTGTTTGCGTCGGGTGATATCAGTGTGAGAACCTGCTATGCGGTATGGTTTATTTCCAATATCTCGCACCAGTATTCCTCGGCAAAGTACCCAGAGATAGTTACCGTTGCGATGTTGCAAGCGATATTCCTGTTCGTAAGTGGGAATTTGTCCTTCAAAGTATTGTCGAAAAGTTGTCAAAACGCGATCGCTATCATCAGGGTGCAAACGCTGTTTCCATTCCTCAAAGTGATTGGGGATCTCCGTTTCTGCATACCCTAACATTTCTTTCCAGCGGGTAGAGAAGAAGACTTCATTTGTTTCTAGATTCCAGTCCCACAAACCATCATTTGATCCCTTGACTGCAAGTTCAAAGCTGGAACTAATTTTACCGAAATCTTTATAAGGATGAACCTGCAAAACCTGAAAGCAGTCATGGATTGATTGATAATTGAGGGGAATTGTCCAACCTTCCGATTTTGCTGCGATCGCTGCGGGATGGTCTTTTGGTAATTTTAGCAATGCGATCGCTACTTGTTCGGCTAATTCACTCGAAGTTTGTTGGGTGACAGCAAAAGGCCATTCGGGATATAACCGGGTACTCAAAGCAAAGGGAAATTTTTCTCCATACTGTGTCTGCTGATTAATGATTTTGAAGTTTTTCAAGTCAACTTTTCCTTCTAAAGCCATCTGTTCTAATACGTTTGTAGAAATAGTTCCTGCATCTGCCTTACCTTGTCCAATCGCATATATTACTGCATCATGACTATTGGTGAAATGCAGACTTTGAAAATCCCGGTAAGGATTGATCCCCGCTTCTACAATTTCTCGCCATGCTGATCGCCAACCTCCAAAAGAATTTTCCGCAACAGCAACAAAGTTTTTACCCCGCAAATCCGTCAGACTCTGAATATTGTCACAATCAGCCTTACAAAAAATTACCCCACCAAACATGGTGTAAGCTTTTCCCATCCGCAGGTGCTTTAAAGTTGCCAGCCGATTTACTCCATAAAGGGCTTCAAATTCCACATATATTCCCGGACTGGTAATCACAAACTCCACTGTATTATGTTCAATAGCAGCCTCAATTTGAGTGAAATTTAGAGGAACAATAATAAAGTGGTATTCAGGAAGTTCTGAAGTAAGATAATCTGCTGTTTTTTGCCAAGTTTGTAGCGTGTTCTGGATATCTCGATGTGCTAAAACACCAATTTTAATCAGGAGTTTCATGGCTTGCTATTACTTAGTTGTATAAAGATAGAATTGAGCCTTCAGGCGTAATGTTTACTGCCACGCTGATAAATAGAATTACTAGTGATTCTTGACAATGAATCTGATTCTATTGAGTTAAATATGCACATATTAATTACTAATTAGAAAAGTATTTTTATTACTTGTTTAGTGTTAATTATCATCAGTGGAATCATTTAACTGTGAAGCAATTTCTTGACTATTTTGACCAATTAAAAATCTCAAAAACCGATCAAGCCGCTTCACACCACTGAGGGTGATTAAAGTCAAGAATCCTCCCAATAATCCCATTTGCCACAAACCACAACCAATGGCTGCTCTCAATCCTGCTGCTGTCCAAATCCAGGCTGCTGTAGTCAAACCCCGTACTTTTGGCACTTCAGATTTTCTAGGAGATTCTTGCAAAATTAATCCTGCACCAAGAAAGCCTATACCAGTAGTTACACCTTGAATCGTGCGACTCAGGGCATTAGTAGCTGCAAAGGAACTATCACCTTCAGCTTGTAAAGGAATCATCACAAATAGTGCTGCTCCCATACTTACCAACATAAATGTCCTCATCCCTGCTGATCTACCACCTTTCTGACGATTAAATCCAATTATGCAACCGACTAAAAGTGCCAGTATGAGTCTAAAACCTATATGTACCCAATCATCGGCAGCCAAAAACATTGCACTCATGGATTGATTCCTCTGTAAGATGGAACGGTGTTTTGCACCTCTTACCCGCAAAGTGAAAGATTACCCACTCGTTATCAGTGTCAATCTAACTCCGGTAAGTTGATAGGTTTAAAGTAGTTTATTGCTACTTTAGCAGAAAATTAAAAATAAGTAAAATAACTGAGGTACGCCCAATAGCTACAGCAGTTGAGAAAGCTGCCGCATATCATTAAAAACTATCTTCGCTCCAGCAGCAGTAAGAGCAGTGCAATAGCTATGTTGGGCATAACCAAAAACAGTCATTCCTGCCGCACATCCTGATTGCACACCTGGGACAGAGTCTTCAATAACAACACAATGTTCTGGATTTGTGTTCATTTGCTCGGCTGCATAGAGATACACATCAGGAAAAGGTTTAGGACGCGGAACATCATAACAGCTATATATTTTTCCTTCAAATTGATGTATAAGTCCTGTTAATTTCAAGACCAGTTGAATATGACGGTGGCTGCTATTTGATGCCACACATTTTGGTAATGTAATTTGCTCCAATAGTTCGTTAATGCCTGAAACAGCCTGTAATTCTTGCTGCAATGCAGCGAATTCTCGTTTCTTACAAAGTTCAATAAAATTTTGGGGCAATGGTTTCTCGTAGGATTGCTCAATAATCTCTAAACAGGTTTTGAAAGACTTTCCTATAAATTTTTGAGTTACTTCTGCATGGGTGATAGGAAAACCAACTTCAGTAAGCATTTCCGCGAAAATGCGATTTATAATTGGTTCGCTATCAACTAACACTCCATCGCAATCAAAAATTACAAGTTTGAACCCATTTTTGCTCATATTGTTACCTCAAATTTACCATTGGATTGCTAATCGGCGCATTTAGACAATAATTAAGTAGTATATAACCGAGCATTATAGCTGAATACTCATTAAGAAAGTAATCCCATTTCTTGATATATTGGGCTTACCATTTTTCTGATATTTGATATTTGTCTAGCAAAAAAATAAGTTCCCAAAATACAGCAAAGACCACCAAATAATAAAGCATTAGCAACACCTATATAATTTGCTAATCCTCCGAAAAATAAATTACCAAAAGGTAATATTCCTAAAAAAGTAGTCATAAATATACTGGTTACTCGTCCTCTTTTATCTTCTTCCACTAAAATTACTTGCAGAAAATTACTAATCGAAGCTAGAGTTAAGGTGTTTGATAATCCCACAATAAAGATTAATACCAAAGAAATTTCTAACCGGGTTGAGTGAGAAAATAATATTAACGACATTCCCAGCACTAGAGTAGAAATTGCCATAACTTTTTCTAGTCCTATTACTTGCTTGCGCCCCATTAGATAAATGCCAGAAAATATAGAACCAAAAGCTGTAGAAGTCATCAGAAAACCCATCGTTTCTGCGTTACCTTTCAGCACTTCTTTGACAAATACAGGTATAAGATTTACATAAGTCATTGCCATAAAGCAAACTATAATTTGTAATATTAAAATAGATTTTATAGGTAAAAAGTTATATGCAAAAATAAATCCTTCTTTGAGGTTATGCCAAATCTTTGTAGATTTGGCTGTTGATGAATTATTGATATTTGGTTTTATTTGTATAGTCAAGATAGCGGAGATAAAAGGTAAATAGCTAATAGTATCTACCAAAAAACATGAAGCTGCTCCATTTTTAGCAATTAAAACACCCCCAATCATAGGACTAACAAATTTAGCTGTATTAATTAAAAATGAATGCACAGACATGGCACTATAAGTATCACTTCTATTAACTATTAATTTGGGAATAGTAACTTGACGTGCTGGTAAATCAAAAGCTTTGACTATACCCTGAATAATACCAATGATAATAATATGTGTAAAATTAATCTGATTACTGACAGTCAAAAAAGTTAGTAATGAAGATAGAAAAACAGAGACTATCTGAGTAGTTAATAAAACATATCTTAAATTCCATCTATCTAGCAATACTCCTACCAATGGTGTAATAACTAAACCCATAGCTTGATTGCTAAACCCAGCTATACCAACTAACATGGCTGAATTTGTTAATTGATAGACCATCCATATTAAGGCAATTTGTGTCATCCAAGAGCCGAAAAAGGATAAGCTTTCTCCAATGAGAAAACACGATAAATTGGGTGATTTAATTGCAGGTAAAGTTTCCAGAAAAGCAAATATTTTTTTGCTTTTCTTTAAAGACGTTCTATTTTCTTGTAACATTAATATTGCCTATTTTTCGGTATAATTCTGATAACTACCGTTCTTGCTGAGTGGGACGAATTAAGATTTCATTCACATTAACGTGCTGTGGCTGGCTAACAGCATAAACGATCGCTGCTGCTATATCTTCACTTTGTAATGGTGCGATCGCTTTCCGTCTGGCTTCAATTTCCTGTTTTGCTACTATATCAGTAATATGCTGATCAATTTCTGTTTCTACTAAGCCAGGCTCGATGATAGTAACGCGAATATTATCTTGATATACTTCCTGCCGTAATGCTTCCGAAAAGGCATTTACACCCCATTTAGTGACATTGTAGGCTCCCATTCCTGCGCGGGCTATGCGGCCAGCCACGGATGAAATATTAACGATATGTCCTGATTTTTGGGCTTTGAAAATAGGTAATACAGTGTAAGTTGTGTACATTAATGCCAAAACGTTGATATCAATCATTTTTCGCCAGTTTGCGGGATCGGCATTTTCAATCCTGCCGGGAAATGATATACCTGCATTGTTTACTAAAATATCTACTTGTCCAAATTCTGCATTGGCTTTTTGTACCAGGTTTTTAGCTTGAGCTTCATCGGTAATATCTGCAATAACGGATAATGCTTGTCCACCATTATCAGTAATGTATTTTGCTACAGCCTGCAAGCGATCGCCCCTTCTGGCTGCAATCACTACTTTTGCTCCTTCTGTCGCTAGAGCGATCGCTGTACCTTTACCAATTCCCGAAGAAGCCCCGGTAATAATAGCCACTTTCCCGTCTAATTTACCTGCCATAGTAAACACCCATTGATTAATTAATTTAAAAATACTGTATCTTGATAAAGTTACTGTAGATTTAAAATTAAGCATCTCACAGATAACTAGAAAAAGCAAGAAAAGTAGCCTCTACTGCCGCAGCAATGTGTATAAATACCTGACTTGTAGTTGAACTAGAGTCAGCCAGGGTAAGCGGTTGACCAGTATCACCACCATTACAGATCCGAGGATCGAGGGGAATTTTACCTAAAAGCGGTGCTTGGAGTTCATTGGACAATTTTTCACCGCCACCACTACCAAAAATTGGAGTTTCTTCCCCATTTACGCCGATAAAATAGCTCATATTCTCGATAATGCCGAGAACAGGAACACCCACTTGGCGAAACATATAAATACTGCGACGGGTCAAGAAAGTCTCATTATCTTCTTGCTCAGTTTCGTGAAGATAATCCCGGTGCTGGTATTGTTGATCTTCAGGCTTATTCTCGGGGTTTTCGATATGTTCGGGAAATGTTAAAAATGCTTCCAGAACCACCAGAGCCTATTTTATTATCCCAGATTTTTGCCAAGCTTACCTCTCTTGGTTGTATTCACAATGCTTCTACAGCCGTTGAACCCTCGTAATTTGGCTACAGTATTGAATTAGACATTCTTTTTTAGAGAACTCCACAGAATGATTGATCCTATAATGAGAGAAGATAATTTCAGTGTGCATCTGACCTAATGCGTCCAAAAACTATCATTGAACTCACGGAGAACCTAAAATCTCTGTACATAAAAACAGCCAAAAAACTCAAGGGAAGTGACCGAAGACAATTCATGGCAGAAGTAGTCAAAGGATTGGGAATAGGTGGACAGACTTTAGTAGAACGGGAGTTAGGATGGAATAGACGTACCATCAGGAAAGGGATGCAAGAATTGGAGAGCGGTAAGCCTTTTATTGATGGTTTCGACCGGAGTGGACGCAAGGGAGCAGAAGTAAAATTACCGAACTTATTGAAGGATATAAAATCCTTAGTAGACCCACAAAGTCAAACTGACCCCAGCTTTAAGAGTACCAGGTTATATACACGCATAACGGCAGGTGAAGTGCGTCGTCAACTAATTGTACAATATGGTTACACAGACGAAGAATTACCTTCATCAGAAACAATTCGTCGAAAATTGAATGATTTAGGCTATACCTTA
This sequence comes from Anabaena sp. PCC 7938, assembly GCF_049315035.1. Taxonomy (NCBI): domain Bacteria; kingdom Bacillati; phylum Cyanobacteriota; class Cyanophyceae; order Nostocales; family Nostocaceae; genus Anabaena; species Anabaena sp. PCC 7938. The sequence continues at coordinate 74,118 of NZ_CP186034.1, forward strand.
AAAAGAGTCCTGAAAACCAAGCCTATCAAGAAAATTCCGGAAACAGAAGCAATTTTTGAACAAGTTGAACAAATTAATATTGAAGCTGACAATGATCCTCATACTCTACGGATATCTATTGATGCTCATGTGGCAGTTAAGGTGGGAGAATTTGACCGAGGTGGTACAACTCGGATGCCAACAGTCTCATTAGACCATGACTTTCCGACGGAAACAACTCTGACTCCCTATGGTATTTTTATCCCTGAGTACAAGGAGTTATTTTTATTCTTCGTTACTTCCAAATTAACTGCTGATTGTATTGTTGACTTACTTGAAAGCTGGTGGCAAACTGTCAAACACCGTTTTACTCACATTCAAAAACTGGTAATTAATCAGGATAATGGTCCGGAAAATCATTCTCTTCGGACTCAGTTTATGAAGCGGATTGTCGATTTTTCCGCATCATCTCAACTGAATTTACAACTCGCTTATTATCCGCCTTATCACAGCAAATACAACCCCATAGAACGTTGCTTTGGTTGGTTGGAACAGCATTGGAATGGTAGTTTACTTGATACTGTTGAGACCGTACTAAATTTCGCTCAAACTCTCACATTTAAGGGTAAAAATCCTGTTGTCACATTGGTAGAAAAAGTCTATTCCACAGGAGTTAAACTCACAACTTTAGCGATGGCAGAACTGGAAACACAGATTCACCGCCTTCCTGATCTCAAAAAATGGTTTGTGGAAATTTTTACTAAACCAGCATAGTTATTGGATCATCTTTTTTGTGGAGTTCTCTTAAAGAAAATTTACAGAATTTATTTAGGGACTTATGTCCTTATTCGCGTTAGTATACTGCAAGCAAAGGCATAAGTTTTATACATTTGCCATATTTACTGGCAGATAAATGTAGCAAAAAGCTGGAAATTTAGTTGCGTCTAGAAAAGATAATGATGACTATATTTTGATTGAGATACGTATCATTAATCACAAGTCAATTATTCTACGGTGTTAAGGTAAAAAACTATGATACAGCCTCCAAAGCAGAAGCGTAAGCGCGGAATTATCCTGACAATCGAAGGATTACAAAAGCTTCAAGCTGGCAAAATCGCCTTTGAAGAGAAAGAAAATTATGGAAATAGGTATACTCTTGAATATTTAAGTGAACTAGTAAGAGTAAATTCTGTCACCATCTCTAAAGTATTATCTCGAGAAGAAGGAGTTGATAAAAAATCAATTGAGCTGTTCTTCCAAGCTTTTAACTTAAAGCTAGATAAAGCTGATTATACAAATTCGGATAAAACTCGACACTTAGACTGGGGTGAAGCAATTGGCACACCAGTTTTTTATGGGCGTACAGCAGAAATTGCCACATTAGAACAGTGGATTTTGAAAGATCGCTGTCAGATAGTCGCGATTTTAGGTATGGGGGGTATTGGTAAAACTTCTCTTTGTGTGAAGCTTGTAGACAAGATCAAGGAAAATTTTGAATATGTGATTTGGCGATCGCTACAAGATGCTCCACCAATTAATACACTTTTAGCTAGTCTAATTCAATTTCTTTCTGATGAACGGGAAACAGAATTAGTCTTACCAGCAGGTACAGGTCAAAGAGTTACACGACTACTTTATTATTTGCAACAGCACCGTTGTTTACTGATCCTAGATAATCTAGAATCAATTTTGCGTAGTGGTAGCCGGGCTGGACGTTATCGAGAAGGATATGAAGGATATAGTGAACTTTTAAAACGGTTAGGAGAAACAGAACAACAAAGCTGCTTAGTACTGACAAGTAGAGAAAAACCCAAAGAGATAGCATCACTAGAAGGACAAGCTTTACGCGTTCGTTCATTCCCTCTCAAAGGTCTTTTAGCAAATGACGGACAAGAAATTTTAAAAGTTAAAGGAATATGTGCTGCGGAGCCAGAATTGAGAACATTAGTTGAACGCTACGGTGGTAATGCACTGGCTTTAAAAGTAGTTGCTACAACAATTCAAGATTTATTCTCTGGTAATGTAGCAGAATTTTTAAAGCAAGATGCAGTTGTTTTCGGTGATATTTGGGATATTTTAGAACAGCAGTTTGAACGTTTATCAGACCTAGGAAAAGAAATATTATATTGGCTGGCAATTAATCATGAGCCAGTGTCACTTGCAGAATTACAAAATGATATTATATCGGCATTACCACCACAAAAATTATTAGAATTTTTGGAGTCTTTGGTAAGGCGATCGCTTGTTGAAAAAAATGAAGCACTCTTCACTCTTCAACCAGTAGTTACAGATTATGTAATTAACAAATTAGTAGAACAAGTTTGTCAAGAGATCGTCACTGAAAAATTCCAACTTTTTACATGTCATGCTTTAATCAAAGCAACGGCAAAAGACTATGTGAGAAAAAGTCAAATTCACTTTATCCTTAAACCAGTAGTTGAAAGATTACTTGCCATCTTCAGAAGTAAAAAAACTCTAGAAACTCAGCTAAATCAAATTTTAACAACCTTACGAGAAACATTTCCCTTAGAACAAAGTTATACTGCTGGCAATATTGTTAATTTGCTGTGCCATCTAGAAACAGACCTCAGTAATTATAATTTTTCTGACCTGACTATTTGGCAAGCAGATTTGCGAAATGTGAATTTACACAACACAAATTTTGCTTGTGCAAACTTAGCTAAAAGTGTTTTTGCTGAAACACTTGGTGGCATTCATTCGGTAGCATTCAGCCCTAATGGTAAGCTCCTAGCTACAGGGGATACCAACGGAGAAGTGCGCCTATATCAGGTTGCAGATGGAAAACAACTGCTAATTTGCAAAGACCATACAGGTTGGGTCTGGCCTGTAATTTTTAGTCCCAACGGTCAAGTTATTGCTAGTGGGAGTGATGATAACACAATCAAATTATGGGATGTTAACTCTGGTCAATGCCTTCATACTTTACGAGGTCATAGTGGTAGTATTTGGTCACTCACTTTCAGTTCAGATGGTCTGATTTTGGCCAGTGGTAGTGAAGATACTAACAGTAAAAGTGTGGGATATCGTTACTAATCAGTGCCTTCAGACTTTCAAGACACTAGGTGGTCAAGTTTGGTCAGTTGCTTTTAGTCCAGATAATCACATAATTGCCACCGGAAATGATGACCAAACCATAAAATTATGGGACGTTAATACCAGCAAATGTTGCCAAGTTTTACAGGGACATACTCGTAGAGTACAGTCTGTTGTTTTTCATCCCGACGGTAAAATATTGGCAAGTACTTCTCATGACCAAACAGTGAGACTGTGGAGTATTGACAATGGTAAATGCCTTGATACCTTCCAAGGTCACACTGACTTGGTAAATTCCATAGCTTTTAGTAGGGATGGTAGTAATCTGGCAACTGCCAGTGACGACCAAACAGTGATACTGTGGGATGTTAGTACAAGTCAATGCCTCAATATCCTACATGGACATGACACGCGAGTGTGGTCAGTAGCTTTTAGTCCAGACAAACAAATGGTAGCTAGTGCTAGTGATGATCAAACAGTGAGACTGTGGGATGTTAAAACTGGTAGATGTCTGAGAGTTATACAGGGTCGCACCAGTGGTATCTGGTCAATTGCCTTCAGTCCAGTTCGCACAGTACCTTTGGCAGAGTTTGGTTACATATTTGCTAGTGGTAGTAACGACCAAACACTGAGTTTGTGGGATGCCAACACTGGTAAACGTTTAAAAACCTGGCGTGGACACAGTAGTAGAGTCACATCAGTTGCTATCAGTCCCAATGGTCGTATTCTAGCAAGTGCCAGCGAGGATCAAATAGTCAGACTGTGGGATATGATCACTGCTAAATGTTTCCAGACTTTGCGTGGACACACCCATCGAGTCTGGTCAGTAGCCTTTAGTCCCGACGGTCAGACCTTAGCTAGTGGTTCTCAAGACCAAATGGTCAGGTTGTGGGATATCGGTACAGGTAAATGTCTCAAGACCTTACATGGACATACCCATCGAGTTTGGTCTGTTGCTTTTAGTCCTGGTGGTCAGACCTTAGCCAGTGGTTCTCATGATCAAACAGTGAAGCTTTGGGATGTATCCACTGGTAACTGCATTGCTACTCTCAAGCAACATACTGATTGGGTGTGGTCTGTTACATTTAGTGCTGATGGCCAGACCCTTGCTAGTGGTAGCGGAGATCGAACAGTGAAACTGTGGGATGTGTCCACTGGTAAGTGTTTAGGTACTTTAGCAGGACATCATCAAGGTGTGTACTCAGTCGTTTTCAGTGCTGATGGTCAAACTCTTGCTAGTGGTAGTGGGGATCAAACAGTAAAACTTTGGGATTTCAGCACCGATAAATGTACTAAAACTTTAGTAGGGCATACCAAATGGGTTTGGTCAGTTGCTTTTAGCCCTGACGATCAAATTTTAGTAAGCGCTAGTGAAGATGCCACAATTAGACTTTGGGATGTCAAAAGCGGTGAATGCCTGGACGTTTTGAAAAGTCCCAGGCATTACGAAGGTATGAATATTAGTGGTATTACAGGTGTAAATTTAGCGACCATTACTACTCTAAAAGCGTTAGGAGCAGTTGAATACCCACAGAATTAGTCGTTTAGTTCATCTTTGAGAGTAAGTTAAACATGAAAAACACACTCTCGAACTCAGCACTATTTCTTGACTGAAATTATGTCTTAGAAGAAATTTTTCAGCCGTTGGTTCAACCATTCACGTGACCCTATTGATATTATTCGGGTACGTTGAATAGTGTCGTAAGTGTAACCATATCTTTTGATATTTAAAGTATCTTTAGGTTTCACAATATCTCTTGGGGCAAAATGTGGCAGTAGAGATAGTACATCCCCAGGGCCAATATTAGCTGGAGTAGACTGACCTCCATCCCAAGGCCACATCCGGTCATTAGACCTCTTGCAAAAGTTTTTATCCCACATTCCGCAGATGTGACTCAGATTACTTAGTGGTGCAGAAAACTTTTTGGAGTCTCAAGAAGAGAAAACAGTGACACGAGAGAATTCAATTCGCATCTCTAAGGGGGAGGACTCTTTTGAGGTAAGGTGGGTAAACTGGGAACAGGAAGATGTTGATAACACAGCCGTTTAATCTCGCGTAATCCTAATTGTAAGAAACTCAAACCCCGTTGGCTATGCCAATCCAGCATTTTACGTCGACCTTGAGCAACCACCACCAGGGCAACAGCAATAGCAATCAAGGAGGCAGCCGCGAGCAGCATCAACAAACAACTCAGAGCTTGAGGGTCGCGCAAGTGGGAGTGGATGAGTTCACTCATCGGCTGACTTATAATCCTTAAAATGTGGCTCGATGCCTCCAAATCGCTGACCATAGACCTCAAAGGTCTGCAAAGATGGTGGCACATCGGAGAGAACAGCCCAAGGTTCACCCGCTAAGGAATGTGGAAGTAGCGAAAATCGTAATGAGCAGTTTGAGAAGATTGAAAGCCTCAAAAACCAGTATTTTTCTGAGGCTAACCCAGTGATTAGTATGGATAGTAAAAAAAAGAGTTGATTGGTAATTTATACAGAGAAGGAAGTATTTATACTAATAATCTAATCAAGGTATTAGACCACGATTTTCCATCTTTGGCAACAGGAATAGCAATCCTCAATCAGACAATATTGATCCCATAACACGCTGGTATCGAGCGTGAGCGTCATCGCCATGCCCTCCCAGGAACTCAAAAACTGCTGCAACATTGGAAAATAGAAGGTCTCGGCAGTTATTTTGGGATTATGGACAAAGTAGTTTAACCGTTCCATGTGGCTGCGAGCTTTGCAATCCCGATGACTTAGATAGGGCAGCCAATGGCTCAGACAGGCGCTTTGTGCTTGTAAAATTGCGGCGATATTTTCACAAAAGACTTGCAAATGTCGTTGGTCTTGCGGACAAATCCATTGACTTAGTTGCGCTTGCAGTTGACGATAAAGTTGGGGGATTGACATATTGGATGATTTTTTGTCTGGAAACAAGAGCATCCCATGTTGTCCCCCACTCTGTCACTCTTGTCTCACCGTGATATTCCCCATTTATCAACTTTTCAGGACTTTTCTGCACCACTAAGATTGAGGGGATACGTTTTTTCTTCTTGCGAGAATTATTGCGCCATTTTTTCAACTTTCTAGCAATCACGTTACTCAGTGTCTTAAATTTGAATTTCATGGAAATCATCTCCTTTAATTCGTCAAACATTCTCTAATTTTTGGCGTTACGGTTTACAACCAGTGACAATACTCCAGTATCCAAAAGTCGGTTTCACATCAATATCGATAAAACCTACATCCAGCAACATTGTTGATAATTCCTTACCTGAATATTGCTGACCTTCTGTCCACAAAAGCATGGCAATGTCATAGGCAGCAACAACCGCAGAATTATTTTTTTGGTCATCGTACAGCATTTCATGAATAATGATACGGCCTCCTTTTTCTAAACTGTCAAAGCTTTTTTGGGTGAGAAAACGACATTTTTCTAAAGGCCAATCATGATAAATATCAGAATAAAAGTGGATATCAGCTGTAGAAAAAGGCTGGCTCCACATATCACTGACTTGAGTTTTAATGCGACTTTGTAAGCTATAGTTCTTAATAAACTCTTGTGCAACTTCGCATACAGGAGCAAGGTCAAGAATTAGAGCTTGTAAGTTTGGCCATTTCAAAATGGCATTAATTGCATGAACGCCTGATCCCCCACCAATGTCTAGCAAGAGTTTGTGTGCTGATAAATCTAGGGCTTCTGGCCAAGCTTGTGCTGGCCCTAAATTACGACTATGGATTGCACGAGTGAAAACACGGGCTAAGTCAGACTGTTCTTGATGGGTTTGGAATAGTTTTTCACCAGAGTAAATCTGTGAAGAATTAGAAAGTACGGCTTGCTTGATATTTTCAAAGGAGTACACAGAAGCAGTAGCAACTGTCAAGTTTAAGAAGTCACCTAAATAAGTCGGACTGCTTGGTAAAAGGTAATCTTCTGCAAAGGCAGTCAGTGCATAAAATTCATCTTGGATTTGTAATAGCCCCTGAGAAACACTCATGGCTAAGAGAGCTTTAGCTGGACGTTGATGAATTTTGAGCAGTTCGCAGACTTCTGTCAGAGTCCGTGGTTTTTCGGATAACAGTGGAAACAGTTGGAGATCATAGGCAACTAAGAAGGCTCCAAATCCAATATTGCCAGAAATCATATCCCAAAGTTGGCGTTCATCTGTTCTGGGTTTGGGGATATCGATACAAGTTTGTTGGTTGATCATTTTTTTTAGTAGGTTAACTATTGAATTTTTGACTGTAATTTATCTTTGCGTAGCAATGTAGCACTCACACCAATTGCCAATATTCCTAATAAACAAGAAGGTTCAGGAATAGACGTTTTCCCAAGTGCTGAGAAGGCTAATTTGCCAATTAGCTGATGGGTGGTGGTTGTGGGATGGACTTCATCCCAAAATAAAAACTTGTCTGGGATACATAAAACTGGTTGTGTGGGAATGGTGATAGGTACTACTGGTGAGTTTCCAACGCAAGAGTCGGTAACATTTGTCAAATTAAATTTTGCTGGATCAGCGATCGCCTGATTAAATAAGCTATTAACATCAACAGAAATAATGTTAATTTCCGGACTAAGTTGCTGACTCAAAACATCGATGGATGTAGCCAAGCCTAAGTTATGGAGGTTAATCAAATTACTCAGAGCGCTGGTAATATTGTTATCACCTCCTGTCACAGGAAACTTGCCTAAATCGGGTAAGTTAAGCACCATAATATCTTGAGCGCCAACAGCAGCTAGGGAGGTGATTGCTGTTGACAAATTTGCAACTGACTGTTTTGGGTTGGGAAGATTATTGAAAAAGTAATCAAGGTAATCATTAGTGCCAGCCCATAGGATATAAAGAGCATTGGAATTAGCAGACAAATTCGTTGTTGTAAAATCATTAATTTGTTGCTGCAATCCTGGCAAAATAGACAGCCCCAGATTATCGAATCCTGTAGTCGCACCACCAAAAGCAAAGTTAGTGTGGGGATTGACAGTTAAATTTAAATTTGATGCTAGATATTCTACCCACAAGGGGCCATTGGAAAAATTGCCATCAAAGTAAGCTGGACTTGGGGGTATTGCACCAGATGAGAAATTGAATAAATTTCCTGTATCAGAGAAGCTATCACCAAAGATATAAATCTCTTCGTAACTGTGTGCTGATGCTTGCATCGGCAACATAAGAGATAGTAGAAAAAATCCTGCTGCCAAAATTTGTTTTTGCATACTCCGAGATGGGAAAAGTCAGAAATCTTGTTGAGGCTGTAACGCTGAGATGATTAACAAAGAACTAAGTTCTGTTCTTCGGACTGCCTCAACACCGAGTCAAATTCGTGCAGATGTGGCATGGAACCCAATGCTACATCACCCCAACGCATCACACTAGCAGAGGCGACACCTGCTGCACCCAAGCCATAGATGAGAACCAAGTCATTTTCGTGAATTTTATTTAATTGGGCAGCATAGTATAGATTAGCGACGGTAATTACCGGGCCGAGGTTGGCGTAGTGGTGATAGAGATTGATTGTGCGCTCTACATCAATGCCTAGTACCTGGGCGCAGAATTGGGTTGCCCAAGCAGTGGATGTATTGAAAATAAAAAAGTCAATTTGCTCCATCGTTACACTAGCTGCGGCAACTGCACCTTCACAACACGTCCGCAACTGTTCTACAGCCGTTCCACGAATTGCTTGATTAGCGCTTTTATCCATTCGCATTCGCACCTGTGGATTACCCTGTTCATCTTCTGTGAGTTTGGCAAAAAAGATGTCACATAAAGCTGCAGTATGAATGGTTTTTGTCCCCAGAATACCTTGATGTGGTGCTAGTGAACTCACGACAAAAGCTCCTACACCATCACTCATAAACCATGAGAGGGTATCGTCTTCATCAAAGAAGCGAGAGTATGAGCATGAAATAACTACTAACACATGGCGGTACTCTTGCGATCGCACTAAGGCACAAGCAGTTTGTAGCGCCACTGGAGTCACCCCACAGGCGGCATCAATATTCCAAGCTGCACCTTGTAAGTTCAGTTGACGAGCCAAGAAAGCCGCATCACCAAAGCCAATTTTTTCTGGCCAAACCGAGGCAACAAGCATTAAATCAACTTCTTGGGGAGTCAAGTTGGCAGCGTCTAGAGCTTGACGAGCGGCTCTTTCTTGAAGCATCAGTGAAGATTCATCTGGAGCTAGTACCCAGCGTTGCACAGTACCACGAAAGGGGTCTTGTAGATAAGGCAACATATTGAAGTCAAATTCGTTACGAGGATTATTCGTCACCGAAAATAACTTGGCAAGACTTTTTTGCTCTGATTGTGCCACTAACTCTGGGTATTTTTCTCGGTAGTAATCGTTTGTACGTTTAATATTGGGCAAGCTTAATGCTAAAGAGCGAATACCTACTGATTGAGACATGATGATCATCTCCTTTAATTTTTAGCGCCTTGTGAAATCAAACTGGAAATCCGAGTACCAATTGGTGCAAGTCTGCTAGAGTCGATAATTACATCAACAACAAACGGCTTGGTTGATGCCATTGCCAGTTCTAACGCTGCTTGAATATCAGACTCTCTTTCCACACGGATGCCATCACCTCCCATACTGCGAGCCAACATTACGAAATCGGCTTGGGGAATGTTCACATCCATATCTTTGTAACCCTGCATCTGTGAACCTTGATGGCACATATTGTAGAGTCCATCATTGAGGACAATCCAAACAGCAGGAATTTGGTAACTAACGGCAGTACTGACTTCATTGTTCATCAGCATGGCACCATCCCCCACAATCGCTACAGCTTTTCCTGTATGTGTTAATGCTGCACCGACAACGCTGGTGACAAAATGCCCCATAGCCCCGAAGCCGGTACTTACCCGAAAACGACCGGGTTTAATAAATCGCAGGAGGTTAATTGCCCAAGCAAATGAGTTTCCACCTTCAGCCATGACAATTGCATTACTGCCTTCAACGATGACTCGTTGTAGGACGTTCATTAAAACTTCTGGTTGCACTAGACAATTATCTTGACTAGGATTGATTAAAGTCCGCTCTGGTCTTGGTAAAGGTGGGATTTTAGATGAAGTTTCCTGTTTTGGGAAATGCTTGAGCAGAGCTTTGACAAAAATTCCTACTTCTGATTGAATGGCGATAGTTTCGGCCGATGGATAAGCTGTTCCTGGTACTTCTGGGTCAATATCAACGTGTACAAATCCCCGTGGTGGTACCATAGCAGGGTTCCAAAATGAGGTGAATTCACCAAGACGGGTTCCGAGTACCAAAGTTCGCACAGGACGAGATTCTTGCAAATATTTCAGCACCGATTCATGTCCAGCAAAGCCTGTAACTCCGACAAATTGGGGATGATCCTCTGGAAAAATACCTTTAGCACGGGGTGAACACATGACCGCAGCCCCCGTCCTCTCAGCCAACTGACGAATTTCGGTCGCCGCAAAACGAGCGCCAAAACCAACCCAGATAGCAAATTTATCTGCTGACAACAGCTCTGCACATTGAGAAATTACTTCTGCGCTGGCGGTTGGTGGGGTGGAAGTAAGATTTACAGGAGTTAAAGATGTCTTGACTACATCTGCTTGGATGTTGGTGGGTACACTCAAGTGAGCAACAAAGCCATTGGGTTTGGCTAAACCTTTCGCTAACCTGCGATATACCTCTGGTAGTTCCTCGTTGGACTCAAGAGTTGTTGCATAATGAAAGATTGGTTCTGAAGTAACAATTCCAGAACTGGGCATCGTGTAATTACTTGTTTCTTGCAGCGCCCACCGTCCCCGCTTTGGTGCTGAGGTAGAAGCGGAGATAAAAATTACTTTGGCATCTTCCCAGCGTGCAGTTAGTAAGCCTGTCAGTGCATTTGTAATCCCCGGACCTGTGGTTGTAAATACTACAACAGGGCGACCACTGGTAAAGTATGCTTCTGTAGCGGCGAAAGCGGCTCCGGCTTCATGGCGAAAATGACGTAACTGAATAGCACTATGTTGTAGTGTATACCAGATAGGAGCGATCGCACCTCCTGATACACCAAAGGCATATTCTACACCTAAGTTTTCTAACATTTTCACAATTGCCGAGGCCACCGAGACCGGCGCTGCATCTTGATGAGGAGAAAATTTATCCAACGCCAACCTTGATGGGATATCTGCAATAGATGATTTATCCGCAACTAAGGCAGATGGAAAGGCAGCAAAAGTTGTTTCTGGTATTGCTAACATAATTTGTTATTCTCTCTCAATTTCGTGTATGCAGGGATTAACTTGACACCGGTGCAACTCATACTGAATCTTGGACTCCCTAGTGGTAATTTGTAACGCCATCTAAACAGGATTTACGCAAAATCATGAAAAAACGTTCGCGAAGCGCATACCGCAAAGGACACAAAGGAAAGAAGATTTCAGAGAGTTATTGCGTAAGTCCTACTAAAGTACAGAATTGAAGTATCACAATTACTGCAAAAGTCTCTATTGAGTTTTGAAGTGGTACAAAGTGCCTAAGTCCTTTTCTTCAGAAAATAAAAAGTGCCTAAGCCCTTTTTCAAAAAAAAACTAAACAAACAATTCTCAATTAGATCACTAAACCTTGTCTGTTAGAGTAACAGAGAAGAAATTAACTAGATACTCTGTGGTAACAAAGCTTGGCTGTCAATATCCTTCCATAAATCACCACGAAGCTAACACTAAATCGTTTAAAAAAAAATTAATTCTCGTTTAAATTATGGTTATTGTTTGATCGATTTGCTAATTTTCAAGGTTTTATGTAACTCGTGGGTAAAGTGTATTTTAGTTAACATAAAGCGCTTTCCTGGAAGAACGATAGAGAATTTGAGAATCAGCAGTTTTAGAGTAGTCAACCCGAAGGTGGCTTTCATTTTTCTCAAGTTCAGTCTCGCCATTCAGGGAAATTTTGTCTATTTAAGATCACAAATTTAAGCAACAACTTAAAATTTAGTAAGGAAATCTAGGATTATTTGTGATCCATATTACAAATTTTTAGAAATAACCATAACTGGGTACAGAGATATCGTATCAGCTTTTTTGTCTACACAGAAATAAACGACCTGTTCTTAAGTTGCTGTTTAAATTTCAGATATTTACTGGTAAAACTCCAGAATAATTGGCAAACTGACTGGGAAAGGAGAGAGTTCCACTACCTGAAGGCCTACGTGTTTAAATTCAGCCATTGTTGTGCAACGTCAGAAAAAGTAATGGATTTTTCATAAAGGATAAATAATATGAGTCAAAAACTATTACTAAAACCAGGAAATAAAAAATTAGTTGCCTTAATAATTGCTGCTACTGCTATTACAGGTGGAATCATTGTATATGGTATTTCCCAATCTGGGCAGTTTAGTCGAGCAGTTTCATCTGAAACTATACCAACTACCCCCCCACGCAGGCAAAAAGTCACAGCATTAGGACGACTAGAGCCAGAAGCGGAAGTCATTAGCTTATCTGCGCCTTTAGCTTTAGACGGCGATCGCATTGCCCAGATTTTAGTTAAAGAAGGCGATCTTGTGGACGAGGGACAAACTGTAGCAATTCTAGACTCACGCGATCGCTTAGAAACTGCTGTGCTACAAGCTAAACAACAAGTGAGAATGACGCAAGCTAGACTTGCTCAAGTTGAAGCCGGAGCTAGAGCCGGAGAAATTCAGGCACAGCAAGCAAACATTGAACGCATAAAAGCACAATGGGCAGGAGAAAGAACGGCGCAAGAAGAAGCAGTTGGCCGTATCCAAGCACAATGGCAAGGAGATCAAATCGCGCAAGCAGCCACAATTAGGAAATTAGAAGCAGAACTTGAAAATGCACAAATCGAATATCAACGCTATGAACAACTATCTTTGGCAGGAGCTGTTTCTCATTCGGCCTTTGACAGTAAGCGTTTGAGTTGGGAAACTGCCAAACAACAATTAGACGAAGCTCAAGCAGTTCTCAACCGCATCAACACCACTGCCAGCAGACAACTTGCCGAAGCCGAAATAACACTCACCCGGATTAATGCCACCAGTAACAAACAGCTCAGACAAGCTCAAGCTACACTGACTAGTATTGCAGAGATTCGACCTGTAGATATTGAACTAGCAAAAACAAAAGTAGAAAATGCGATCGCCGCACTCAAACGCAGCGAAACCGAGTTAAATGGGGCTTTTATCAAAGCACCAATGGCCGGGCAGATCATTAAAACTCATACCAAAGTGGGAGAAAAAATTAATAGTAGTGGCATTGCAGACTTAGCCCAAACCGACCAAATGATGGCAGTGGCAGAAGTTTATCAAACCGATATCAGCAAAGTGCAACTAGGACATTCAGCCGTGATTACCAGTCAAGCATTTCCTGGTGAACTCCGAGGCACTGTTGCTCAGATTGGCCTGCAAGTGAATCGACAAAATGTGTTTAGTAATCAGCCCGGAGAAAATCTTGATAGCCGTGTAGTTGAAGTCAAAATTCGCCTTAGCTCCGAAGACAGCAAACAAGTTGCAGGTTTAACAAACTTGCAAGTACAGACAGCAATTGAACTGTAAACACTAGATCAAATCAATTCAAAATTCAAAATCAAGAACTTTTGGGAACGAAGAATTTACTCCCTATGAAACTATTACGCAAAACGCCACTTGCATGGCGGCAGTTAATGAAAGAAAAAACTCGCTTGGCAGTGGCAGTAGCAGGAATTGCCTTTGCTGATATGCTGATGTTCATTCAGTTAGGGTTTAAAAGTGCGTTGTTTGATGCTGCTGTGAAACCCCATCGTAACTTGCAAGCAGATTTAGTTTTGATTAATCCCCAACTGCAAACTCTATTTTCCGTTAAAAGTTTTTCTAGAGAGCGACTTTATCAAACACTAGGTTATGCTGGAGTGCAGTCAGTCAGTTCAGTTTACGTTGCTACTGGACAGTGGCGAAATCCCCAAACACGACAAGAGCGAGCCATCCTAGTTTGGGGTATCGACCCAGCACAACCGGTATTTAAAACACCTGAAATCAATGAAAATCAGAGTCATCTTAAACAGTTGGATCAAGTTTTGTTCGATCAAGCAGGTCGTCCAGAATATGGGGAAGTGGCAGATATATTTAACAAAACAGGTAACTTTAAGACAGAGCTGAATAACATTGCCATTGATGTGAAAGGCTTATTTATTGATGGTGCTTCCTTTGCTGCCGATGGTAACGTTATTACTAGTGATTCTACCTTTTTACAACTCTTTCCCGCCCATAGACCCGATCAAATTGAAGTTGGCTTAATTCAATTACAGCCAGATGCCGTTCCCGAAGCAGTGCAAGCGCAACTTGTGGCTGAGTTACCCAATGATGTCAAAGTTTTAACTACAGAAGAGTTTGCCCAAATTGAAAAACACTACTGGGAAACTGGTACTAGTATTGGTTTTATCTTTGGTTTAGGTACAGCAGTGGGGTTCATTGTGGGCATTGTCATTGTTTACCAAATCCTTTACTCTGATGTTTCTGACCATTTACCAGAGTACGCCACTCTAAAAGCAATGGGCTACAGCGATCTTTATCTTTTACAAGTCTTACTTCAAGAAGCCATGTTTTTAGCAGTCTTGGGTTTTCTTCCCGGATTCCTGCTTTCAGCTGGTTTATATCAAGTGGCTCAATCTGCCACCATGTTGCCCATTTTCATGAAAATGGAACGAGCGCTCACGGTGTGGATTTTAACTGTAATTATGTGTAGTTTTTCTGGGGCGATCGCTCTACGAAAACTCAGAGATGCCGACCCCGCAGATGTTTTTTAGCTCTTAATTAATACCATGTTACAAACATCTTTACCAGTAAATTTTAACTCGACAGTTTCTATTGTGGAACCCGTGATTGCTGTTCACCAGCTTAATCACTACTTTGGTGGAGGTACACTGCGTAAACAAGTTTTATTTGACATTAATCTAGAGATTAATGCTGGTGAAATCGTGATTATGACTGGCCCCTCTGGCTCAGGCAAAACCACTTTACTCACCTTAATGGGTGGATTGCGTTCTGCCCAAGAAGGTAGCCTGAAAATTTTAGGACAGGAAATTTGTGGAGCTAGTAAACAGCAGTTAACTAAACTTCGTCGTCAGATTGGCTATATTTTTCAGGCGCATAACCTAATGACTTTTCTGACAGCGCAAGAAAATGTCCGGATGTCTCTGGAGTTGCATGAGCAATTTCTCAATCAAGATATCAACGCCAAAGCGATTGCCATGCTAGAAACTGTGGGATTGGGAGAGCGTGTTAATTACTATCCAGAGAATTTATCAGGGGGACAGAAACAACGGGTAGCGATCGCTCGTGCCTTAGTCAGCCATCCTAAAATTGTCTTAGCAGACGAACCTACAGCTGCACTGGATAAAAAATCTGGGCGTGATGTTGTGGAATTAATGCAGAAGTTAGCCAAAGAACAAGACTGTACAATTTTGCTAGTTACCCATGATAACCGTATTCTGGATATTGCTGACCGTATTATTTATATGGAAGATGGTCAGCTGAAAACTGATGGTATCAATGCAAGTTGAACACCAGAACAAGTGACCCTTGCTACAAAGTAGTTTCTCATAACCTAGGTTAGGACAATCTACCACTTCTGTTCAAGTCAGTTCGGGTTGTAGAAAAATTATCATAGCGATCAAAGGTAAACAATCCCAAAATCTTTAGGTTCGCGTCATGCCACTTCCACTCACAACGCCACGTATCGTAAGTAATTCATCCGAACTGATGACAGAATCAAGGTTTTAGATTATCACGAACTCAAGTAAATTAGCGCATTACCTAAAGTTGATGCTTATCTTTAAGATGTTTAGTTGTTGTTAACATAAAATATTCTAACATAAGTAAATAGCTACAGATTGTTTTTAATGTATATGAACACTTCAAACAAATAGCCTCAAATTTTATTCCCTGAATGAATTCAAATAGTTTAGTCAATAAAGTTTTTATGATAGTGGCTCCAAACGAAACCAGAAAATATGTAGTAGTCAAGGGAATTATACCAAAATCATTAAAAATCGAATTCAAGGTTTTTTGTGTGAGAAACAATTTTGAGATGAGTGAAGTATTGGAAATCTTAATTCAACAATGGATACAAACGGGATTACCGATTGATGAATTACCTAGTAATATTCCTGATGAAGAATTGGAAGAAATTAAAGGATACATACCCAAAAATCTTAAAGAGCAATTTAAATTCTGCTGTAAACAGAAACAAATTACAATGCGCTCTATTTTATATGCCCTAATAACAAAATACGTAGAACAAAGCAGTTAAACAAGAATTGTTAGTTCATTAGCAAACATTTACCAAATTTTCACTAAAAACAAAATTCATTTTTAAAGATTATTTTTCAATAAGCTACCCATACCATGAGGATAGAATGTGGGTAGCTTTATTATTTAATGAAATTAATTTGAATCAAAAAATACTTTAACTTTATCCTTAAATTTTAGATATTGACTGGTAGAAAAAATCAAAATTTGGCAATCTTATAAATAACAAGGTTTGCGAATAAATGTAGCTCCTGTAGCAGATAAGCTTTTATAAGCACAATCATCTTTCTTGAGCCAAAAAAAAGGTTGAAAAATGTCAGGATTTCTCAAGTTGGAGTTAATTATTTTAATTCCTGCAAATTCGATTTAACCTACAAAATTGTAGTGTCACAGTTTTAGGCTTAACATTCTACTGTGGGAAAAGAAAATCATTCTGGTTTTTATTCTTCAGTAATTGAAGAAATCATTAGCAGGAAAAATCATGAATACTATTTTAGTGATTGAAGATGAGACAACAACCCGTAACCTGTTTATGAATTACCTGAAATCTCAAGGTTTTTCCACAGTTGGGGCTGAAAATGGGATTGAGGGTATCCAAAGAACACGGGAATGCTTACCAGATTTAGTACTTTGCGATATTCTTATGCCAGGAATTGATGGTTATGATGTTCTCAGTACACTACGGCAAGATCCACTAACAGCAATTGTTCCTGTTATTTTTCTGACTGTTACACTTAGCAAAGCTGAACTCCGTAAAGGCATGAACTTAGGAGCAGATGATTATCTTACTAAGCCTTGTACTCTAGAAGAATTATCAGCAGCAATAACGGCTCAATTAAACAAACAAACAGTACTGAAACAGTGGTATTTAAATCAGCGATCGCCGGTTACGTCAGAATCTACAGATACGACAAATTTTTATCCTCATAGTTCTCGTCTTAGTAAAGTATTCCAATACATTGAGGAGAATTATCATAAGCAAATCAATCTTTCTGATGTAGCTCAAGCAGCAGGCTACTCTCATGCTTACTTAACTCATTTAGTCAAACGTCAAACCCAGCGTTCAGTACGTGATTGGATTGTTGAGCGCCGGATGACAGAAGCACGTTTTTTACTTCTAAATACTGACAAAACCGTGAATCAAATTGCTAATAAAGTGGGATATCCCGATGCTGGTTATTTCATTCGCTTATTCCGTCAAATTCATCAACTTCCTCCAAAAGAATGGCGAAATACATCTCGTATACAACCAGTTATTCCATATATTCCCGCCTTATCTTCCTTGAACTAAAGGCATTTTTCTGAAAGATGATGTCAATTTCCAGACTTTCATATATTTCCTAATTCAACAAAGACAATGCAAAATCTAAGTTCAACTAAATCAAGCTCTCCCTTTTCTACTGGATTACCAGCCTTGTATATCATCGCTTTATTATCAGGTACATCTTTAGGGCTATTTAATCCGTTTATATCCACACTTATGGCTCAATACCAAGTTAGTGATTTGTGGATAGGTGCTAACTCTACAGTCTATTTTCTGATGATAGCTTTAGGAACTCCTTTAGTAGCAAAAATATTGCATCGCATAGGACTCCGTAAAACTATGATGCTGGGTTTAATACTTATGGGTATTAGCGCTCCTTTATTTCCCTGGACAACCCAACTATCTTTATGGTTTGTTATCCGCATTATTATGGGTTTTGGTTGTTGTTTGTACTTAGTTTGTGGGCAAACAGCATTAAATTACTTCTGTCATGATAGCAATCGAGCAATTACCAATGGTTTGTATGCACTGGCATTTTCCTTGGGATTTGGTATTGGGCCAGTTATCGGTTCTTCTCTCTACAATATTTCTCCAAAATTAACTTTTTCGTTAGGTAGTCTTTTAATTATCTGCGGTATAGTTGCAGTTTCCTTGGGATTACCAGAAAAGCCAGTAGTTTTTCAAGCTACTGCACGAATAAAACTAATGAAAAAGTTAAAACTGCCTTTACAAAGTGCATTTGCTTATGGTTTTACTGAAGCTACATTGGTTTCTTTGTACCCAGTTTATTTACTACAACAAAATTATAGTGTAGAGCAGATAGGTCTGACATTTGCTGTATTTGTGTTTGGCGGTTTAATTGCAACTGTGCCAATTACTCATTTAGCAGATCGTTTTGGTAGATTAAAGATTCTTTTAGCAACTATGTGTGTTGCACTGTTGTCAATCTTGTCTCTGGGAATAGTTACAAATAACATAACTATTCAAATACTGACATTTATTATTGGAGCAAGTGTCAGTCCGATTCTGCCTCTATCAATAGCAATGATGGGAGATGAACTTTCTAGAAATGAGTTATCTTCTGGAAGTGCTTTACTCACAACAATATATAGTTTCGGATGTACATTGGGTCCGATACTTTCTTCCCTCATCATGCAAATCTTTGGCAGAAATCAAGTATTTATTTTATCAGCCACTACTTTTATAATCATAGCTTCATACATAATCAGGGAATTGCACAAACTTGAAAGAGCATATTAACCCTGTTTTGTTACTCTCGGAAAACAATAATCTCAGCCAAATTCTGAGAGTTTGATTTAAGCCAGGTTTGAGGCTTTATTTCCTAACAGAAACTAAAATCTATAGATAAAAAGTAGAAACTAAAGCCTCGTAACCATTTGAGCGACTGGATTCTCCCAAAGTGACAAAAGAGGGTTAATCAAATCATCCACGAAGTATCATCAAAAAGGACATTTCTTTACTATGAAAGGACTGGAAACAAAAATTGCATCTGTAACTAATGCTGTCACCAATACTAGCTTAGTTAAGTTTTTAACAGACAATCAAAATTCATTTTTTGCGTGGATACAAAATATTAGCAGCGATCATGATACCTCATTGTCTAGAAATAACTCTGAAATGCAGCTTCCACAAAAACATTCTCTAACCGAAGAAGTCATTAAAAATTGGTTAGTTTTCTATCTCTCCAAGCTGTTATTAGTGAATCACAATGAGATTAACACTCATCTCCCCCTGGAATATTACGGAATAACTTCCCTAGAGGCGCTACGTTTAACCCACGCTATGGAAGTTTGGCTAGGATACAGGCTGTCTCTAGAGTTGGTGTATAAATATCCGACGGTTGAGGTTTTAGCACAGTATTTAGCCAAGGAAGTTGAATACGTCTGCGTATCCTAATCACGAACTACGAAGTATGAAATATTATGATCACTGTTGATTACCTGTGGCGTTCTCCACCTACAAACTGGTCATTGTTAAGCGAAGATGTTCATGTCTGGTGTACTTTCTTAAATCAATCGACATCTCGGATTCAGACATTAGCACAATTACTTTCACAAGATGAACGCACTAGATCCGAGCGTTTTTACTTGGAACGAGATAGAAAACGTTTCATTGTTGGACGAGGTTTACTAAGGACAATATTAGGTTCTTACTTGGGAACGAATGCTAGTCAATTACAATTTTGTTATGGACAACATGGTAAGCCGACTTTGGCAGAAACATCTGGTGGTAGTGTCTTGAGTTTTAATTTATCTCATTCTCACGAATTGGTTTTGTATGCCATAACCCGCAAACGACAAATTGGTGTTGATATTGAATATATCCGTCCTATTTCTGACTTTGAACAAATTGCCGATCGATGTTTTTCCGAGCGAGAAAAAAATGTTTTTCATCAATTACCTAAAGATGAAAAATTAGGGGCATTTTTTAATTGTTGGACTTGCAAAGAAGCTTATTTAAAAGCTACTGGCTATGGACTACTTTTTCCGATGGATCAGTTAGATGTTTCATTATCTCCTAAAGAACCAGTTCAACTCTATAGCATCAAAGGCGATCGCTCTACTGTCACTCGTTGGTCACTGCAATATCTGATACCTGCTTTTGGTTATGTCGGCGCTTTAGCTGTAGAAGGACACGATTGGCAGCTTAAATGCTGGCAATGGGAGTAATAGGAAGGAGATAGAGACAAAGTAGTGATTTCTACTTCATCTCACTACTTCCTAATATACATCCCTAATTAGCGAAAGAATTTCCCTTGATTATATCTTTGACATTCCGTAAATTTAACTATGTCACTAATAACTGTAACTTAAATATTCGCAGATAAAATATTGAGGAGTTGCAGGAATACTCTAACAATCGATAATAATAAGCTGATCGCAGTATTCAGGACTCAAATTTTCAATTACT
Organism: Anabaena sp. PCC 7938; assembly: GCF_049315035.1. Taxonomy (NCBI): domain Bacteria; kingdom Bacillati; phylum Cyanobacteriota; class Cyanophyceae; order Nostocales; family Nostocaceae; genus Anabaena; species Anabaena sp. PCC 7938. The sequence goes on from NZ_CP186034.1 coordinate 94,598, forward strand.
TTAGTTAATTTCCAGCTTTTCTCAGATAAATACCCTGATTAATTTGTACCCAATTAGGGAATAAAAATATTTTCCCAGCCCACAGTTCTTATTTTCTCATACCAAGTAAAAGGTAGTATGAATGTGTCTTTTCCTAACTTGCAATTTTCTTCATTAGTAGAACTTCTACGTCACAGAGCTTTACACCAACCTGATAGATTAGCGTTTGTTTTTTTACAGGATGGAGAAATAGAGACAGCTAGTTTAACTTACCAAGAATTAGATACCCAAGTACGAGCGATCGCAGCTCATCTCCAATCTATCGGAGCTAGTGGCGAACGAGCTTTATTACTGTATCCATCTGGCTTAGAATTTATTACCGCTTTCTTCGGCTGTTTATATGCAGGGGTAGTAGCGGTTCCGGCTTATCCACCAAAACAAAATCAAAAGCTCACTAGATTACAGTCAATCATTACAGATGCCCAAGCCAAAGTAGCTCTGACGACTAAATCTTTATTTGAGAACATTCAAGGACGCTTTACCCAAGATCCAGAACTCACAAAAATCGAAGTACTGGCCACTGATGAAATTACCCAAGAATTAGCCACCAACTGGCAAAACCCGAAAGTAGACAGCAACATTTTGGCTTTTTTGCAATATACTTCGGGTTCCACTGGTACACCAAAGGGAGTCATGGTGAGTCATGGCAATCTGTTACAGAACTTGGAGTACATTAAACAGGCATTTGAACTTACTCCTGATACGGTGTCTGTGTCTTGGTTACCCGGTTTCCATGATATGGGTCTAATTGATGGACATTTACAACCTATATACACAGGATTTAAATGTATCCTCATGCCCCCTGCATCCTTTGTGCAGCGACCAATTCGCTGGTTACAAGTAATTTCCCGCTATCAAGCTAATCATTCCGGTGGCCCCAACTTTGGTTATGACCTTTGTGCTAGTAGCAAACTCACTCCAGAACAAATAGAATCCCTCGACTTGAGTCATTGGCATAGCGCTTACAGTGGTTCTGAACCTGTGCGTAAAGAAACAATGGAACGGTTTGCCACTAAATTTAAACCGGCTGGCTTCCAAACTAAATTTTTCTACCCCTGTTACGGATTGGCGGAATCTACCTTGATGGTTTCCGGTGGCAACATCCAAGATGAACCGATTTACTTTCAAGTCGAAGCCGAAGCACTCGAACAAAACCGTATTGTTTTAGCTAACAAAAATACCAAAAATATTAGATATTTGGTAGGGTGTGGCCACTCTTGGCTAGATACGCAAATTCTCATTGTTAACCCAGAAACAATGGAGTCCTGTGCCGCTAACGAAGTTGGAGAAATTTGGGTTTCTGGTTATAGTGTGGCGCAAGGTTATTGGCAAAGACCAGAAACGACAGCACAAACATTTCAAGCTTGTTTAGCAGACGAACAAGGCCCATTTCTCCGCACTGGTGATTTTGGATTTCTGCACAATGGTGAGGTGTTCGTCACCGGACGCGTTAAGGATATGATTATTATCCGGGGTCGCAACCACTATCCCCAGGATATCGAAGCGACGGCGGTCAAAAGTCATCCAGCTTTACGAATTGGTTTTGCGGCAGCATTTGCTGTGGAAGTAGATGGCGAAGAACAACTTGTTGTGATTTCTGAGGTGGAACGGACTGCCATTCGCAAACTGAATATCGATGAAGTGGTGAAAACTATCCGGCAAGCGGTAACTGAGGAACACGAACTTCAAGTTTATGCTGTGGTACTGCTCAAGCCTGCAAGTATCCCTAAAACTTCTAGTGGGAAAATTCAGCGTCATGCCTGTCGCACCAAGTTTTTGGAGGGAAATCTAGATGTTGTGGATATGTGGCAAAGTAGCCAAACTCCCACAGCCAAGATTGAACCTCCTCGGCCATTGCAGACTTTAAACAAACAAGCAGAAACAATCCAAGCTTGGTTAGTAGATAAAGTTGCACAGCAGTTAAAAATTGCACCGCAAGTCATCGATGTTCAAGAACCCTTTGCTCGCTATGGTGTAGATTCACTAGCGGCAATGATGCTGTCTACAGAATTAGAAGATTGGTTGCAGTTGAGCCTTTCTCCGACTTTAGTTTATGATTATCCCTCCATTGCTACCTTAGCTGCACATTTAGCCGTGGTGGTGGAAAATTCCCAGCCAGAAGAAGTGGAGGAGACAAGCCAAGAGAAAGAACCCCAATTTCCCGATGCGATCGCAGTGATTGGCATCGGTTGTCGTTTTCCTGGGGCTAAAAATCCCGAAGCCTTTTGGCAATTGTTACAAAATGGTACAGATGCCATTGTCGAAGTACCGAGCGATCGCTGGGATATTCATCAAGTTTATGATGCCCAACCTGCAACACCAGGGAAAATGAACACCAGTTGGGGTGGATTCCTAGAAGATGTGGATCAATTTGACGCTGCTTTTTTTGGCATTAGTCCCCGTGAAGCCGAAAGTATAGACCCGCAACAACGTCTAGTTTTAGAAGTCAGTTGGGAAGCCATAGAAAATGCCGGGATTGCTCCACAAAAATTAAAAGGCAGTCAAACTGGAGTATTTATCGGCATTAGCACCAACGATTATGCACGATTGCAGTTTAATCATCCCAGTGGCACTGATGCTTACTTTGGTACTAGCTCTGCGTTCAGCATTGCAGCTAATCGTTTATCTTACTTATTAGATTTACGCGGGCCAAGTTGGATAGTAGATACCGCTTGTTCTTCCTCACTGGTGGCGGTGCATCAAGCTTGTCAAAGCCTCCTGCAAGGAGAATCAAAACTAGCTTTAGCTGGTGGGGTAAATCTCATCTTAACGCCGGAATTAACGATCACCTTTTCCCAAGCGCAAATGATGGCAGCAGATGGTCACTGTAAGACATTCGATGCCAATGCCAACGGTTATGTTCGCGGTGAAGGCTGCGGTATGGTTGTTCTGAAGCGCCTCAGTGATGCCCAGAAAGACGGAGACAATATTCTCGGTGTGATCAGAGGCTCGGCAGTTAATCAAGATGGTCGCAGCAACGGATTAACAGCACCAAATGGCCCTTCTCAGCAAGCAGTTGTTCGTCAGGCGTTAGCCAAGGCGCAAGTCCAGCCTGCACAAATTAGTTATGTAGAAACTCACGGTACTGGTACTCCTTTGGGAGATCCCATTGAGGTGAATTCTTTAAAAGAAGTACTGACCCAGGGAAGAACGCCTTCATGTATCTGTTGGATTGGCTCAGTCAAAACTAATATTGGTCATTTGGAGGCTGCATCTGGAATCGCCAGTTTAATTAAAGTAGTTTTGTCCTTACAGCATCAAGAAATTCCGCCTCATCTACATCTACAACAACTTAACCCTCATATCAAAATCAAAGACACAGGCTTGTCAATTCCCACTCAACGCCAAACATGGACTAAAGGTAAAGAACAGCGATTTGCTGGCGTAAGTGCCTTCGGGTTTGGTGGTACTAATGCTCATTTGATTCTAGAAGAAGCACCACAAGTAAGTCACAAAGAACAAGAATTTGAGCGTCCCCAGCACTTACTGACGCTTTCTGCTAAGAGTCAAACCGCGTTGCAGGAATTAGCACAGAAGTATGAGCAATTTTTAGCAACTAATTCACAAGTTGCCCTAGCTGATGTTTGTTTCACTAGTAACACTGGGCGATCGCATTTTGAGCATCGGCTGGCAGTGGTAACTGAATCTACGACCCAATTAAGCGAACAACTACGGACTTTTGCCAATTCTCAACCCAGTTCAGTTTTACTCAGTCAACCAGAAACTAGCAAACATCGTAAAATCGCCTTTCTGTTTACCGGACAGGGTTCTCAGTATCCTGGTATGGGTAGGCAACTCTACGAAACTCAACCAGTTTTTCGCCGCACCTTGGAACGTTGTGAGCAAATTCTCCGGCCTTATCTAGAGCAACCTTTATTGTCTGTGATTTACCCTGAGTCTGATAGTAACTCAGTGTTAAATGAAACTGCGTATACGCAACCAGCATTATTTGCCTTGGAATATGCCCTGTTTGAACTGTGGAAATCTTGGGGAATTGTTCCAGATATCGTTATTGGTCACAGTGTGGGCGAATATGCGGCTGCTTGTGCGGCTGGAGTGTTCAGTTTAGAAGATGGTTTGAAATTGATCGCCCACAGAGCCAAGCTCATGCAGTCCTTGCCTCCTAATGGCATGATGGCAGCAGTTTTCACCAATGAACAAAGAGTAGCAGAGGCAATCGCATCTTATCCAGAGGTATCTATTGCTACGGTCAATAGTCCCAAGCAAACAGTAATTTCCGGTACCAAAGCAGCTATCCAGGAAATTCTGCAACAATTGGAGTCTCAGAAAATTTCTGCCAAAGCTTTGAGAGTTTCTCACGCTTTTCACTCTCCTTTAATGAACCCAATGCTGGAGGCTTTTACAGAAATTGCCGCCTCAGTGCAGTTTAACGCGCCTAGCATTCCTTTGGTTTCCAATTTGACAGGCGAAATCCTCAGTCATCAAGATATTCCCGATGCTAATTATTGGTGTCATCATATTCGAGAAGCGGTGAGATTTTCCGCCGGGATGGAAACACTGCATCGTCAAGGCTATGAATTATTTCTGGAAATTGGCCCGAATGCCACCCTATCAAATCTCGGAAAACAGTGTTTACCCCAGGGAACAGGAACTTGGTTAACTTCTCTCACCAAAGAAGACAATTGGCAATCAATACTCAAGAGTTTGGCCACACTTTATACCCAGGGTGTAGATGTGGACTGGTGTGGATTTGACCAAGATTTTACACGTCATAAGTTAGCACTCCCCACTTATCCATTCCAGCGCCAACGTTTTTGGATTCAAACTGACGAAAGAAATCAGACAAAATTGGGTACTCAACCAGAACCACAGTTAACTTCTCCTCCTCTCGACCAACCAACATCGCAACCATATTTCTATAGCTGGCAATGGCAACCACAGCAGCTAGTGGAACCCAAAGAGATTTTATCTGGAGTTGTTCTAATATTTAAGGACGCTCAAATGGTTGGTAAAAACCTAGAAAAGTTATTTGACCCCGCAAAATACACTGTTTACTTTGTCACGGCCGGTCAAAAATTCCAACAAAATACAGAATGGCACTTTACTATTAATCCTGCCTCACCGTCCGACTATGAGCAACTGATTCAAACTTTAAAACAGCAAGGGCTGACAATTACAGCTATTATCCACCTGTGGAATTACCATCAAGCTGCCATCTCCCGATTGCCTATCAATGCTCATGATGCTTTACTGCAAGAAGGTATGTACAGTGTGTTGTATTTGGGGCAAGCACTGATTAAACATGATGCCAATTCTGCAATCAGTTTCCTGCTGTTAACTCAGGGTGCTTATGTAACCTCTGCTCATGAACATCTCCAGGGATTACACCAAGCAATGGGAGCAACTTTAGCCCAGACGCTAACCCAAGAACACAGCAACATTCAAACCAAGGTAGTAGATATTACACCTGCAAGTGAATCTTCAGAAACATTAGCTCAAATTTTGTATAAAGAACTGCAAACCCAACCAGATTCAGAAGGAATTGTAGTTCTCCGTCAAGGACAACGGTTGATCCGTACTTTAGAAAGCATGGAAATTTCTGCTAGTCAGGAATATCAGCCAGTCTTAACACCGGGAGATACTTGGTTAATTACCGGTGGTGTCAGTGATGTAGCCGCCGAAATCGCTCAGGGAATGGTCAGCCGCGCCCCCATTAATTTAGTCCTAACTGGTCGTCATCCCCTACCATCAAAAACAGAGTGGTACTTGCATCAAGGTGACGATAGCACCAGTAAACGCATCCGCATAATCCAAAACCTAGAAAAACTAGGGGCTACGGTGTTGTATTACGCTGTCGATGTGACAGATGCCGAAGGGATGCAGCAGTTAATGGTAAACATCCGTGAGCGCTTTGGGCATTTACACGGTGTTATCCACGCGGCGGGAGTACAGGATCGAACGAGATTCAAGTTAGCGCAAAAAACACCAGAAACAGTTGCTAGTGTGCTTGCTCCCAAAGTCGAGGGAACGATGATTTTAGATCATCTCACCCAAGACGAACCTCTAAAATGCTTTGCTGTCATCTCCTCAGCTGCTGCATCTAAGGCGGAATGGAGTGCGAACTTGGGAGATTATGCGGCAGCAAATATTTTCCTGGATAATTATGCCACATACCGCAGTCAACGAGGCGCACCAGGACATTCCCTCGCTGTTAATTTCTCCCTGTGGCGTGATAAGGGAATGGTCAAAATTGGTGGACAAAAGCTGGTGATGTGGGCGCAAGTGAAAGGATTAAAGCTTCTAGAAACAGATATGGCTGTAAATGCCTTTATTACAAGTTTGTCCTCGGACAGTTCTGTGATTCACATTATAGATTTGCTGGAGTTAGAAACAACTCAAGTGTCGGCAGAAAAAGAAAATATTTCTGCGCCTCCTCCAAATATGCGCCGTCTAGTCCGGGAAACAATTAGTCAATATTTGGCGGTTCCCCAACATGAAGTAGAAGGATATCGGTCTTTTCCAGAGTTGGGACTAGATTCCCTGGGGGCTGTAGAAGCAATCAAGCAATTGAGTTTAACTCTCAAACAGCAATTATCTCCGACATTATTCTTTGAGTATGGAACACCAGATGATTTAGCAGATCATTTAGAGAAACAGTATGGTGCCTCAATTGTCTCATCGGCAGTCACACCAATCAACAAGCCCAAGGTTGAGCCTCCAGTAAAACATTTAATGGCTCAACCATCAAACTTCAAGTCTATGGAAGTTAAGCAACAAGATATTGCGATTATTGGTATGGGATGTAAGATTCCTGGGGCTGATAATTTAGAACAATATTGGCAGTTGTTGAGTGAAAAACGCTCCGTGATTCAGGAGGTTCCGAGCGATCGCTGGTCAGTAGCGGATTACTATGAGGAGAATGGCACAACTCCATATAAGACTTACTGTAAACGTGGTGGTTTCATTGAAAATCCCTTTGACTTTGACCCCATGTTTTTCGGGATTTCGCCACGGGAAGCCACAGTCATGGACCCGCAACAGCGAGTCTTTTTAGAGGTAGCTTGGCAAGCACTGCAACAGGCAGGATACGGAAGTAGATACCGCACAAAAGATATTGCTGTCTTTGTTGGTGGAGAACAAATTAACTACATAGAACACTTCTTCAATTATCAATACTACTCCGTATTACAGCAGCGTTTGCAGAATAGTGCTTTGTTTAAGCGACTCAGTACGGCTGAACACAAAGATTTGTTGGATATGCTCTCAGAAGTCCTCCAACCCAGTGAAATGCTCCCCGAAGCCACGGCTGGTAATGAGTTAAATCAAATTGCAGCGCGGCTGAGTCATTGTCTGGATTTGATTGGTCCGAGTATGGAAGTGAGTACGGCTTGTTCCTCTTCTTTAGTGGCATTACACCTAGCTTGTGAAAGTATACGTGCAGGTGACACAAGCATGGCGATCGCTGGAGGAATTAACCTGAACCTGAGTCCTACGCCTTTTACATTCCTCAGCCGAGTCCAAGCTCTTTCGCCCACAGGTGAATGTTACCCGTTTGATAGCCGTGCTAACGGTATGGTTGTGGGAGAAGGTACAGGGGTAGTAATTCTCAAACCCTTGAGAAAAGCCTTAGAAGATGGCGACTATATTCACGCCGTTATCAAAGGTTCAGCGATCAACAACGATGGACATTCTCAAGGAATCACCGCCCCAAAACCTGAAGGTCAAGCAGAAACTATCCGTAGAGCCTACACTAAATTTGGCATCGACCCAGAAACTATTTCCTACATTGAAACTCACGGTACAGGAACAGCTTTAGGAGACCCCGTAGAAGTCGAAGGTATGACCAAAGCTTTCCGTGATTTCACTAATCTTAAAAGTTTTTGTGGTATCGGTTCTGTCAAGTCTTCTATTGGTCACTTGTTAGCTGGTTCCGGCATTGTCAGCTTGATTAAAGTAGTATTGGCAATGCAACACGGCAAGATTCCGGCAACTGTGGGTTTTGAGCAACCTAATCCACACATCAACTTTGACAATACACCATTCTACGTAGTGGGTGGACAAGGTAAACCTTGGTCAAGCAATGGCGAATTATTACGCGCAGGTGTGAATGGATTTGGATTTGGTGGTACTAATTGTCACGTGATTGTGGAACAATCGCCTCTCTCATCAGCCATTAAATCCCCAGAACCAACTTCTTCTCTGTCTCCCCATCTACTATGCTTAACTGCACGTAATCAAAAAGTTCTCAAGGAAGTTGTTCAACAGCTTCATGAGCATATCATCAAACACCCAGAACAAGAATTGTCAGAGATTTGTTTTACTCTCAGCAATTCCCAACGCGAACTTGCTTACAAGACTGCGTTAGTTGTCAACGACCGTCAACATCTGTTGGATTCCCTAAATGCCATTTGTTTAGACCAAATCAATTCAAATGTGCAAATTGATCGTTCTAATCCGCAAAAGGCAACACCAACTTACTTAGTTTTAGATAATAGTTCAAATCTCACACCTGAAGACGCAAAACTATTAAGCGATCGCTTTCCAGAATTTAGAAAAGCCTACGCTGATTGCGAATTTCTCTGGAGACACACCGTGAACAGCGACTTTAGTCAAAAAGCACATACTTTTGCTGCACAATATGCTGTGTGCAATTTATTAATGTCTCTCCAACTGCAACCAACTGCTTTGTTAGCAGAAGGTATAGGGATTCTAGTAGGAGCTTGTTTAACTGCAACATTATCACTGAAACAAGCCATAGTTTTACTAGCGAATTTAGAAGAAAAGCAAATTAACAAATCTGTTGAAGAACCCCGATTAGAAGCCACTTCACTCACAGTTTGGACTTGCCCAATTGTGACTTCATCAGAAGTTCTCAAATCTTCTAGTAATTTAACTAGCGAAAAATTGCAGTCACTTTTACAAGTATCTGGAGCTTTAAAGATTGCAGATTGCCAGGATGTATGTAGTGAACATGGCGCATACTTATACCTAGGAGATTCTGCATCTATCAAGCAACAACTAGGTATTACAGATGAGCTACAAGTTTGGATTCAAGCACAGAAAAAATCAACAATTATAGATTGTTTGTTGACTATGATATCGCGGTTATATGTTGCAGGAGTTCAATTTAATAGCGTGGCTCTATTCCCTAAAGGACTGCGTAAAGTACTATTACCAACCTATCCTTTTGAAAGGAAAACCTATAAAGCACCAATTTACTACAGTCAATTGGAAAATTTGCATGATATTCAGCAAGCTTTAAATATGGATTGTTTGGTTTTAGTAGAACAACTGCCACCACTATCACACGAACAACGTTACTCTAGTTACAAAGCTTTAATCGAAAAATTTGGATTCAGTTATCCCTCTCTTGATAATTTGCATAACTAATATCTAGTGGTTAGTTATTTTCAGCAAAAAATAACTAACCACTAATAAATGCAAAAACAATAGTTGTTGAGTTGAAAAAATATTTTACTAGGATTTCGGGAGTATTATGAACATCGAAAACTTGCAACAAAAAATCTTTAGTTTAGTAGTAAAAATCACAGGACATGATGTAGAAGATTTAGAACCAGATATGTATCTGGAGGGTGATTTAGGGCTAGATTCTATTAAGATGGTGGAACTACTCAACAACTTTATTCAATTAGTTCCGAAAGCCAAACAAGCTGAAGTTTTACAGATTGTCCCTATGGAACAATTAATGCAAATCCAAACTTTGGCAGAAATGATAGAAATTGCTCAAACTTGGATAACTGTGCAACAAACAGGTGAATCTCCGCTAAACTTTTCCTCACCTCAAACTGCTACTGTGTTGTCGTCCCATCCCGAAGCAAACATAGCACAAGAAGTGCCAATTATTGATTCCCAATATATATTTTTAGCTGCTCATTGGGCTGTATCTACTTGTAGTCTCTGCTCGACGTTGCGTTTGCATGGTGCTTTCGATACCCAAGTTTTTCAACAAAGTTGGCAAGAACTCCTGACTCGTCACCCGATGCTGAGAGCATACTTTTCTATTCCTACAGCAGCCAGCAGTTTCCAGGATTATCGACTAATGATCCTTGACAATCTTACACCTCCAAGCATTTCCATTACTGATCTTAGAGAATGCGATCGCCAAACTCAAGAGTCTTGCATCAATGAGGAAGTCAATCGTTGCATAAATGCGGAATGGAATTTAGCGGAGTGGCCTTTACACAAGTTTTTTGTCTTTCGGCTTGCAGATTCAGTCTATGAAGTCTTTTTTACAAACCATCACATTATTTCTGATGGTCTAAGTAACCAAATCGTGTTACGTGAGTTTATGGAAATTTATGATGCCAGACTAAATCACAAAGAACCAATCTTACCACCTCCCCTAACAGTCCAAGAATACTGTGAAGTTGCTAAAAATCTAAACAGTTGGCAAAATCAACAAGCAGAAACATCTCTGCAAACATATCTGACGAAGCAAGGCAAAAATAAATTCTTCTGGAATCCTCAAAGTAATTCTCTCAGCTATACTTCTGCTCGTTATCGTCATGTGTCTCATCGTTTAAGCTCCGATGTGACCAATGAATTACTCAACCGCGCCCGTGAATGGCGCTTACCCTTAAATTCGTTGTTGGTTGGCGCTTATTTAAGAGCAGCATCGCAGTTCGCCAAACTACCAGAATCTGTCATTCTCAACACACCTACCAGTGGTCGTGTTTATCCTGGGGTCGATATTCCCCAAGCAATTGGCTGTTTTGCCCAAAATCTAGCGTTGAGTTTTCCCGTTGGGAGAACTTTAGTTAATGGAGATTGGCATAATTTACTACATACCATTCACTCAGAAATTCACAAAGGACTAGCAGAAAATTATGACTGCGCTCAAACTCGTCTCATGGGAATGTGGATTAGAGACAAGTTAGCACTAGAAGATGGCAAAATTCCGACTACGGCTGCTAATTTGTTTCAAATGGGTGTCAAATCTAACTTATATCTCTCAAATATTGGTCAAACCCATATCAAATCTGAGTATAGTTCACTCAAGGTTCTTAATTATCGAGCCGCCACTGCTACCAACTTCGGTACTGTAGATACGTTAGTAGAAATATTCGATAATTGCTTGCACGTTAGCAGCAGTTATGATGACAATTTCTTCAGTGAAGCTTTCATCAATACCTTTTTACAACAGTTGATTGCAGAGATTAAAGAATTCGTATCTCTGAAAATTCAACCGACTGTAGAAAGTCAGCCACAGTCAACTCTACCAACAGACACTCGCATCAAGTCTATCCTCCAGCAAATAGCCACAGAAATTTGCCACGGGTTAATCTCTGATGAAGCGTTAGATCAAGATTTAGAAGTGGATTTGGGGATCGATTCACTAGAATTGATCCGCATCATTACTAAATTAGAAAAACACCTAGGAAAGGTAAATCGTCAGGTTTTACTATCTTGTAGAAGTCTGAGAGAGATGATTTGTGTTCTCAGTCAAGAACAAGTACCAACAACCAATCAAGCACCTATCTTCAATCTGAATACAACTGTGAATCAGCAGCCCATAGAAATACCCTACCTGGAAATAATTGAACAAGTCCAGCGCACACCCGATGCCATAGCTATTATTGATAACAATATCAAACTCACTTATCAAGAATTGCATCGTTTGTCCAACCAGATGGCTAATTACTTAAAAACTCTGGGCGTTAAGCCTGGTGTTTTGGTAGGAATGATGCTTAATCCTGGCTATCAGATGTGGATAGCCATACTAGGTATTCTCAAAGCAGGAGGTGCGTATGTTCCCTTAGATCCCGCTTATCCCAATGAACGAATTCAATACATACTAGAACACGCTGAAGTCCAAACCTTATTAACTGAGCATCGGGTAAATTCAAAATTAGCAGAATGTCTCACAGCCCAGTTACCCTTGTCTACCCTAGTATTTTTGGATGAAGGAGAAGCTTTTACTGATAGCAAAATTTTAACTCAAGTTAGTAAAAACTCATGGTCTCATAGCTCAGAGCAAACTCCTCCCTGTGTAAATACTTCTCTGGACTTAATGACGGTATTATACACATCTGGTTCTACAGGTCGTCCCAAAGGAGTCATGCTTAATCACCAGGGGTATATGAATCGGCTCAACTGGATGCAGAAGGCCTTTAAATTATCCCCTGGAGAACGGGTTGCACAAAAAACATCCTGCTGTTTTGATATCTCTGTTTGGGAAATCTTCTGGCCTTTAATGGTGGGAGCAACAGCTTGTCCTGTAAAACGGGAAGTCGTGAAAAATCCCTGGAGTTTAGCTCAGTGGATCAATGACATCCAGATTAATATTATGCACTTCGTTCCGTCTTTATTTGGCGAGTTTCTCGCGGCTTTAGAAGACGAATCGCAGACATTTCCCCATTTACGCTGGTTAGTGTTTAGTGGTGAAGCTTTACCTGTATCTTTCATTCAGCGTTGGTTGGATAAGTATGGTGATAACGTTGGGTTAGCCAATCTTTATGGGCCGACAGAAGCATCTATAGACGTGACGGCTCATATTATTACTGGTAATGTCAAAGAACAAACTAGCATCCCTATTGGCAAAGCGATTGACAATGTTAATATCATCCTCCTCAATGAACAAATGCAGCCTGTGCAGCCAGGAGAATTAGGAGAGTTATGGATTGGTGGTGTACAACTGGCTCAGGGTTATATGAAAAACCCGGAAAAAACAGCACAATCTTTCCGCCCCAATCCCTTTGCAGACATCAACAGTAAATATTTGTATCGTACAGGTGATTTAGCTAAACAATTACCAGATGGCAGTTTTGAATATCACGGACGAGTTGATCATCAAGTCAAGATACGTGGTTTCCGTGTAGAACTGGGAGAAATTGAAAATGTTCTCAACAGCCATCCTGATGTGCGTGAAGTGGCGGTGGTAGCAATAGACTATGACTCAGGTCAGAAAAAACTAGTTGCTGGTGTAGTAGGTCAGCAAGTGGAAAGCAAACAAATCAAAGAATATGTGGGGCGCTGGTTACCTGATTACATGATTCCCCACCGAATCGAATTGTTAGCTAGTTTACCTAAGAATCATAATGGCAAACTAGACCGCAAAGCGATCGCAGCTATTCTCAGTGGTGAATTACAAGAAACTACTCAGAAGAATTCTGAAGACGGAGAATACTTGCCTTTAGGCCCTGCACAACGCTGGATGATGAAATACTTTGAACATCCCTATCAATGGACTGGTTACACTCGTTTTTTTTACCACCAACCTTTAGAACTCGATGTTTTCAATCAAGTTCTGAATTTACTCATAGAGCATCATGCTATCTTGAGAACCATCTTTGTCGAAAAACAAGGTCAATGGCAACAAAAAATTATTCAGCCAACCGCCCCCTCAAAGGCAGTTGTCTACGACGGTAGTCATTTAAAAGCTGAAAAACGTGATGAACAAATTCGGAGCTTAATACAACAAACAGGAGAACAACTCCAACTGGATCAGTGGCCACTACTGAAAGCGATTATTGTCAAAGTTAATGACTCATATTATGACATTATCCTAGTAGGGCATCACTTAATCGTTGATTTACTCAGTACAAACGTAATTTTTAACGAATTTTGGTTAACTTACAGCCAAATTTTAGGAAATACAAATGTTGCTAATCTGCCAACATCTCCTAAATCTTCCTATAGCGACTATATACGTCTATTGATGGCAAAAGATCAACAAGAAGATTTATCTAGTCATATCTATTATTGGTTGTACCAATTTCCTTCTGAGAAATCAATATTTCACATTCCATTTGATTACCAAAAAGGAGACAATATCGAATCTTCTGCTGCTCAAAAAAGATTCATTTTACCCAAATCCCAAAGTAGAATTTTATTAACCAAGGCAAAACAGTACTATGGCTCTAACCTTTATTATCTTTTACTTGCGCCTTTGTATCGTTTGTTGGCTGAATGGAGTGGAAAAACAGGAGTAGTATTAAGTCACCGTTCTCACGGTAGAGACTTGGGTGATAATCACAGATTTTTCGAGAGTGTGGGGAATTTTGCAGTCAATTTCCCAATGGGTATACAAGTTCCAGAAAAAATAAAATGGGAGCAATTAGTCAAGCAAATCAAACAACAATTTGAATGGCTACCGATGAATGGTGTGTCCTTTGATTGGTTAGCTGATCAATTACCTAGTTATATGTATCCCGATACTAATTTAACGCCTGTGAGAGCTAATTATTTAGGTAATCGCACTGTTCCTTCCTCTGAGGTATTTGAGTTTATTCCAGAAGACTGGGATCGTCGCTTATCTCCTCCTCAACAAAAACGTACAACTTTGTTGGAGTTTTTCTTTACTTTAGTGAATGGTACCTTAGAGGTGGAGATTGAATATTCTAGTAACTTCCATCTATCAACAACTATTGATCAGTTAGGTGAACGTTATTTAGAACTAGTGAGTGATCTGGTTGCAATAGTACCTGTGACCTCCTCAATAAAGGAAAATAATGATCTTCAACCTAGACTCAATTCTAATCTGCAAGCTAATTTGCATAACAGTTTGCAAGAATTAACAGCATAACTGATGAAGATTAAAACAATGTGAAGTAGGGAAAAGGTCAAAAATTAAATAGCAGCAGTATAATTTTCCTCCTTTTCCCAATCTCTATTTTCCAGTTATTTCCTGTGTAGACAAGTCACCCATTTTCTTAACAAATAGTGTAACTCACCATTTTCAGAGAATTTACCATCCAATATATAATGGATGATTGCAAATTCTTAACCTCAAAATAATTTAATAATAACCCCTGAAATGTTAGTATACACAACTTGTAAAAAATAGAAAAAAGATGTGATTTGCATTCAATCAAAGTACTGTTAAAGTACTCATGGACAGTGATAAAATAATTACAATTGGAGTGAAATTTCAAATGTTTACTATGCGTAACTACAAATTTGCAATGCTTCTTGGCATTACTTCTACCGTTGCATTCGTCGCTCCCTCACCTGTTGAGGCAGCAACTTTTAATTTTGACGACTTGCAATTTCTCACCTCAAAGCCACTGGATTTTACATACAGTCTAGATTTTTTAGGAAGACCATCGGACAATCTGGGTACTTCCGGTTTTTTCAATCTTGATCCCTCAGCGGCAGATGTTGGTCACGCAGATATCAGTTTAAATGCGACAGGTAATGGCGCTCCTTATTACGTGACAGGTCGGCAAGCAAGTCCAGAAGAGCCTTTTAGTGGTGCTCCCAGAACAGCAGACCTTACTGGAATTACAGGTTTTCCAACCTTAAGCAGCTTGTTTATTGACAATACTATTGATTTTAGTAATTTGGGATTTGGCTTCGGACAAAAAAGCGATCGCAGTTTCACTACTACATGGAACTTGGGTGAAGATATACAGGGTCAAGATTGGTTTGGTACTCCTGACAGCACAATTGAGGAAAGAATTTACAGAGCTAATTCAAATGATGTTGAGCTATTCCTTTCCTTTGGGACAACTACAATCATTAGTTTTGGTTATTCTGACTTGTTTGTCGCTCTCGATTACGGACCTACACCAGCACTTGGGGATGATATTGACGTTGCTTATACTAACCCCATTAAAGCTACAAAAGTTACTGGTCTAAATCTATTTGAAGACGCGTTAGCTAACGCCTTCTTACAAGATGTTGCTGTTGGTGGTGGTAGAGTTCAATTAGTGCTGGAAGATAACCAAGTTGATGAGGATGTTAGTTTTGGTATTGGTAACGGATTTGGTGTATTCAACTTGCGGTTTGTCGGCTCTTTGCGAGTAGTTACAGTACCAGAATCATCCTCCACATTAGGGCTATTGATGTTGGGTGCTTTAGGTACTGCTTCATATCTCAAAAAACAGCAAAAAGCCAAAAAAAATCTGATTTAAGTGAACTGTGCAGAGAAATTACCACAGATATTACTCATGGGTGATGCCCAATTGATTTAAAATAGTCTGTTTTTACACCAACTTGTACAAGGAGTGCTGATTACTGAAAAATGAAATAGAAATTTTCAGTAATCAGCGCCCATAGCCCAGAAATTGTGACTAAAAAAGGTAGAGATTCGAGTCCATAAGCCAAAATACAAACTTTTCGCTAGTGTTTCATGTCGAATCTGATTAATACTTGGTTGGGCATTGCAGAATCAGAGCATGAAATTACTTTCTTACACTCATATTCTTTTTACCTACTTTACAGGAAGCTACTCTGTAGCTTGGCATTAATCTTCATCCTACGTTTTCAATAAAAATAGACTAAAACACGTATTTAGTTAGCTTTCACTGACAGTTTATTTTGGTTCTAGAACCAGCTAGGAAAAGTATTCCCTAACTACATCCATAATTCTAATTCTCTCTAATTAGGTAACAGATACATATCAGAAAAGTCTTGCTGTATCTAATTTTCTTAATTGTGAATTAGGATAAATTCAACAAAATCAAACCGGATTACTATTATGTCTACAATCACTCCTACTCCAATGATGTCTGTATCTACTCAATTAGAAAATCCTCAAATTACGTCTACAGCAACTTCAACACCAATAACATCTGTATCTACTCCAAAAAGAAATCCTGAAATTCAGAAGGGTTTCAATCTGCTAGGATTAAAAGTATCGGATATTGAGTTAAATGAGCTGCAACATGGTAATATCATTTCACTAGAAGATAGACGTTTAAGTGAAATTGGTTCAGTTTTGATACTTGCAGAAGCTCTCTCATCATTGCACTCAGTCAAAAATATTACCTTTAAAGACTTACCAGAAGTTGTGACAGAATCTTTAACCTGTTCTGGAATTCCCGTCCATCGTTGGAATTGTGATATGTTGGGTAAATGTTACCTGATGCTAACTTTAGTAGATGGTAAACCTGCATTTAAGATATCATCTCACAAGTAAAGTAGATGTTGGCAAGACTTTGATCAAATTTACTGCGATTTTTTGAAAGTTTAAAAGGGTGCGCTACAGTCCCTAAGAATCATAAGCTGGTTATGAATATGGGACATCAGTTATCAATGTTTAGCCCACCCTTTTTTGTATATTGAATTAATGGGTTTGTCGCCGCCACAATACTCTCTTGAATTGTTAGAAAAAGGCAAATAACTCATATTCAATACACCTTGATTTGAGACATCATTTCTATTAGCATTGAGGGAAATCATGGTCAACATAAGTAATGAAATTATCCGTTATCAATCCTATTCTATATTTTGTTTTCCTTATGCTGGAGGTAGTACCTCAACATATCGTCAATGGTCAGAGATATTACCATCAGACATTGAAGTTTGTCCGGTACAACTTCCTGGACGAGAAAACAAATCAATGAAGTTTCCTTTTACTCATGTTACGCAATTGGTTGAGAATTTATTACCTGTTTTAATCCCTTATTTAGACCTTTGTTATGCCTTTTTTGGTCATAGTATGGCAGCTTTAATTAGTTTTGAATTAGCTCGTCAAATCCAAAAAAGACACTATCTAGAACCTCAACATTTATTTGTTTCTGGTCGTCGGTCTCCTCTTATTCCATCCTCAGACCCTCCTATTGATCAGTTACTTGATACTATTTTTTTATAGGAACTGCGTCTTTATGAGGGTATACCAGAGGTACTACTCCAAAATTCCGAAATGGCAAGTGGATTATCCATACCAGTGGGTTTTAAAAATGGTACTGATGGTAATATTCAAGTTGCTTTTGATGCTATGCAATCAGCAAATAAATTCCACCATTTTTTGGGAATTGACCAAATGGGTAAAGTTTGTACCTTTAAAGCTAAGGGGAATATTTATGGTCATATTATTTTACGTGGAGGAGATGGTAAACCTAACTTTGATGCGCCAAATTTAGCTTGGGTAGAAAAAAAACTAGAAGGTTTAAATTTACCCAAAAGAATTGTTGTTGATTGTAGTCATGGCAATTCATACAAGGATCACAAATTACAAAATAGAGTCTTTAAGAATGTTCTAAACTAGATTATAGATGGGAATGAATCTATCGTTGGTATGATGCTTGAATCAAATTTGTATGAGGGAAATCAAAAAATTACTAGGGACATAAAAAAATTGCAGTATGGTATATCTGTCACTGATAAATGTATTGGTTGGGAAGAAACAGAGGAAATTATTCTATCTGCTCATCAAAATTTGAGTGTAGATAAATATAATAGACTAGACGCTGGTGGAATTTCTGTGTCTGGAATTTCTAGGTAACAGATGCTTGCAGAAGTCAGTTAAAGGTTGTTTTAATAGGATGTTTCTCTTAGACTACTATTTGATTTAAGTGCAATATAAAACCCGAATTTCTCACCAGATCAGTAGGTTGGGTTGACGTAAGGAAACCCAACATTAAGATATCGGTTAAGCTTTCAGTATCATGTTGGGTTGCGCTACGCTTAACCCTCTTTTCACTTGCGAGGAGGCGACTATAATATAACTCATTCGATTAGTAAGCTCTATCTAAAATTAATCTGATTATATGCCAATAATATTATTAATAAATGTCCTGGTTTTTCAAAATATTTTCTCTTGTTTTATGAAAATCATTATTATATATTTTAAGTAACAAATATTAAATTCTTTGAACATTAGAAAGTCTTGAAAATAATCTAACGAGGAGGTTAATAATGACTAGACAAGAAATATTTACAAAAGTTCAAATAGTTGTTGCTCAAGAACTAGCAAATGAGCAACAAAAAATTACACCGGATGCAAATCTTACTCAAGATTTAGGAGCAGATTATCTGGATTTACTAGCGATGTTTCAAGCATTAGAAGATGCTTTTGGAACAAAAATTCCAGACGTAGAAGCAAAGCAATTAATCACAGTGCAACAAGTTGTTAATTATATTGACCAAAAAGTATTTATCTGAATTCTAATGATGATGATTAATAAAAATTTAAGACGGGTTGTAGTTACAGGCATGGGAGCTATTACTCCTTTAGGCAACACTGTTAAGGAGTATTGGGAGGGATTAATTTCAGGAAGCAGTGGTATTGGTTTAATTGACCAATTTGACACTTCTTTGCATACTTGTAAAATTGCAGGTGCTGTTAAGAATTTTGATCCCTATGACTATCTAGAACGTAAAGATGTTAAACACACATCTCGTTTTGCTCAATTTGCAGTTTCTGCTAGCCTTCAAGCGATCGCCAACGCTGGTTTAGAAATCAATGACTCAAATGCTACTCAAGTAGGCATTATTCTCGGTAATGGGATTGGCGGTCTCGCCGTTATTGAAGAACAGCAAAAGAGTTTCCTGGCTCACGGGCCTAGACGCTGTAGTCCCTTTACAATTCCCATGGCCATCTCTAACATAGCAGCTGGAATGACAGCAATTTATACAGGAGCTAAAGGTCCAAATTTTTGTACTGTTACTGCTTGTGCAGCTGGATCTAATGCTATTGGAGAAGCCTTTCGCTTAATTCAGACAGGTCAGGTTCAGGCGATGATCTGTGGTGGTACAGAAGCAGCAATTACGCCTTTGTGTATAGCGGCTTTCGCTTCTGCTAAAACCCTATCAACCAGAAATGACGACCCCACTCGCGCTTCTCGTCCTTTTGATGCTACAAGAAATGGTTTTGTTATGGGAGAAGGATCTGGCATTCTAGTCATAGAGGATTTAGAACACGCTTTACGTCGTGGAGCAAATCATATCTATGCAGAGATTGTTGGTTACGGGATAACCTGTGATGCGTATCATATAACTACTCCTATTCCTAATGGAGAGGGAGCAACAAGAGCTATGGAACTGGCGTTAAAAGATGCTAGATTGTTTCCTAACGAAGTAAGTTACATTAATGCTCACGGCACTAGCACTACAGCCAACGATGTCACAGAAACCTTGGCTATTAAGCAAGCTTTAGGAAACCGTGCCTGGCAAATTCCTATTAGTTCTACAAAGTCAATGACTGGACATCTGTTGGGAGCTTCTGGAGGAATTGAAGCTATTGCTACAGTGTTGACTGTAGGTCTAGACTTAATTCCGCCGACAATCAATTTAGACCTGCCAGATCCCAAGTGTGATTTAGACTATGTGCCTCATGAAAGCAGAAGTCAAAGAGTAGATATTGCGCTTTCTAACTCTTTCGGCTTTGGAGGACATAATATTTCTTTAGCTTTCAAAAAATTTGAGGACTAATTCAATACTATAGCCAAATTACGAGGGTTAAACGGCTGTAGAAGCATTGTGAATACGACCAAGAGAGGTTAGTTTGGCAAAAATCTGGGATAATAAAATAGGCTCAGGCTGTTGCGGAAGCATTTTTAACATTTCCCGAACATATCGAAAACCCCGACAATAAGCCTTTATATCAACAATGCCAGAGCCAGGATTATCTTCACGAAACTGAGCAAGAAGATAATGAGACTTTCTTGACCATAAAAAAAGAAAGATTAACAGCATTAGTCACAGCAGTTTGACCTCTGTTCATAAAATCTTCTAATCCCCAAAAGTGTTTGGCATCCCGGAAATTAAATTCAATTTGGAAGCGGAGTTTATAGTAGTCGATTATTTTCTCATAAGATAAAGTTATGTCACTAGAAAACAGAATTACGTGACTGCAAGCATTAGTTTTTAGATTGGTTTTTACCAAAATCACTACATTAAGAGGCTGGGCAAATTCTTTGTGCAGTAAGGTAGCTTGATAAGTATTGGTTTGGATATCTTCTTCAATACTATTTTGACGCAAATATTCACCAGGAATATTACGCCAGTCAAATCTGTCTCCCTTCGGGTTCAGCAGTCCCCTGCGACGGGAAACCCGTCTTCAGGGCTGCTTCACCGTATTTACGACGAGAAGGATGATGAGGATCAGAATTTTGGTAAGGTATATATAATGCCGAATCGTGGCGTAACTTGGAAATTATGTGTAACTTTACCTGCCTAGCCATCTGCAAAGCATTATTGTTCCCAAAGTGACCGTCTACGACTAAGTAGGTGAGAGGAATAAAGTCAGTTACTAACTTGAATAACTCATTAATCATCTTCTGAATTCGTAGTAATTCAAATGTGAAAATCACTTCCGTTTTATTTTTATTCTTACTTCCTTTAGGTCGTCCACGTCCACGTTTTTCTTGGGGTTTTATTTCCGGGTTTGGTGAGACAATACTTTTTTCTACATCGCTCTTGATTAACTGTTCTATCTGAATCGGAAATGAGTGTCTTTGTTGAACACTTACTAATGATAAGGTAAAGAAAGATAGCCCCGATATTGGTTTGCTTATTAGACTGGAAAAGAACCTATCTAATCCATAGGTTTTTTTCCCGGCTTTGCTTATTACCACCTCGTCTCCTGCGAGCAGATAAACATCCTTTGGAGAAAACAAATGCCGCCGAAAAAACACCCAAAATAATGTTGCCCACGGTATGACTGTCCGAAAGAATCTGATTACCGTCCGATAACTACCACCACTAAGCGTCCAACGCGATATTGCCAACATTGTTACTCGCCCGCTCATAGCTAACATAGCCATGATGATCTGGCTCAATCGCCGCATCGTCGTCACTTTTATTTCTGGTAATAGGCATTGCAACAGTGCTAGTATGTCAAACATGGGCTGTGTGTGGCTTTCGAGTTGTCGTTGTGGAAGACTACAACTCTACTACATCAGCCCTCTTTTTATACTCTTTTTTTGGCTACAGTATTGGGGGAATAGAAGCATTTATTTGTTGGTCCGTTGGGTTTGGTGCAGTGGACATTATGCGTTAAGTGGATGCCAAGTGCAGTCATGACAAAGTTGTATTTTTAAAGCAATAAATAAAAGTACAATCATAGTATATTTTTACTAAAATGTATTATGGAATTGGCTGCTGTCAGCAATTCCAAATTCAAATTTTGACGATTACCATCGGCTGACGTATCAACCACTTTAGTTAAGGTATTATCAAAAGATTTCTAAGGAGATTGGGATTTAATTTCGGTTTGGGAACAATCAAAAACTCAAGTTTGTCAGGGACATCCACTTTTAGCGGAAATAGCCAATGAATTAGTTATCCGCAAACGAGGAGAGTACACACTAAGCGATCGCTTAAAAAAATACCCTTTGCCCCACAATCTAGTAATTTTGGATTGTCCGGCTACTTTAGGAATGTTAAATGTTAATGCTTTAGCTGCCTCAACCCATATATTAGTTCCCGTGCAATTGGAAATGAAAGCCATTTCTGGTTCAGCAGAATTAGTAGAGTGGTGTATTTCTACAGGTGATGAGTTACATTTAGAACCTCGCCCACCCATCTTGGGATTTGTGCCAAGTATGTATGATGATACCGTGGCAATGCACAGGCAATATTTAGAGCAATTACCAGAGATTACCGAACATTTACATTTAAAACTTTATCCTAAAGTTCGCAACTCAAACGAATTCAAAAATGCCAGCGCTCACGGCTTACCTTTACAAAAATACCGTCCCAAACATCCTGCCTGTAGAGATTTTCAACAAATTACAGATGATTTAGCAGCTTTAATTCAGGAGAACAAATAATCGTGGCATTGCCTAAAATTGCTAACAAATTTAGCGGCGCAATCCAAAAAACAGAGCAAGAGCAAAAAATTGCTGAACTGCAAGCCGAGATAGAAAGATTGAGAGCCGCCCAATCTCCAGATTTAGAAAATGAATTGCAAGAACTCCGAGAACAGCTGCAAAACCAATCAGGAGAATCACAAATTGATTTAGCTCTCATTGATCCTAATCCTGATCAGCCCCGGCAAACAATTACACCAGAACTTATACAAGCGAAAGCCCGGTTACTAAAAAAACATGGACAAATTTCAGCAGTAATTCTGATACCACAGGGGAATGGTCGTTACACCTTACTAGATGGACAACTCCGGACTGAAGCAGCTAAATTGCTGGGGTGGTCAACTATTTGTGCAGTCATAGCGGCAATGCCTAAAGACTTAGATCAATCGGCATTACTAACTTTTCTTGGCTTTGAAGATTTGAATCCTTTAGATAAAGCAGAGGCAGTATTTAAAGAAGTTAGGACTTACGCATTGACAAAAAATAGCATCTATGTAGTCTAGATAATGGCATCCTTGCGAAGGTTGGCAAAAATATGCTCACGGACAACAGAAGTAAACAGATTCCTCTGTACTTCATACCAGTTGCTAATTATATTTTCAGAGCGCATAAACTCCAATTTCACAAATGCTTGAAGTGAACAAAATATGTGAGTTTTGATTGCACAGGTATCTCTAACCATGAATCGACAAATTCCACATACTTGTTTTATGGCTCGATGAAATGTTTCAATACCCCAATGGGTATCATGAATTGTGACGAAGGTACTTCTGGTTATGTCTTTGATTTTTTCCTCATCTGGCAGATATAAAATATAATGTCTAGAGTCTTCTTTTTTAAAGTCTTTCCTAAACAACTTTATAAATCCAAATTCTTTCAGATGAGTTCTTAATCCTTCTTCAGGAATATCCAAAATGCCTACTTGGCAATACTTTTGCGGCTCATTTGAAACAGTTCTATTTTTTTCAATTCCGAATAGGAAACCCAATTTCTGGTTTTTTAGAAATTTTAAGTTTTCTACTCCTGAGTACCAACTATCTCCTGTTACCATTCTGGGTTTGACTCCCCAGCTTATTATTTCACTTACCATTTCTCTAAAATAATCGTTTTTTGTTTTTCCCTCCTTTTTATCATATATTCTGTAATTAATTGGCACTGAATTACCATTAATATCGCTGTAATATAGAGTGATTAAATTTAAGCCAATAATAGTTTTATGGGCTTTCCCTGACCAAAAATAACTGATTAATTCCGCATTTTTAGGGTCGCTGTAAATCTTTTCTATGACTGTATCATCTACACTTAATATCCCCCCTACCAGATTGATAATTTTCTCTATTATGCTGAATAAATCTTTTGGTTCATATCTCTCTCTCAATAAAAAGCGATTGACACTATCATGTGAAACATCTCCCAATATCTCGGCTAACCTACTGCACCCTCCATACTTTGGCTCTGACAGCAAAAATAAGGTGTAGATGTCTAGATTGCATTGTGCTGTCGTTCGCGTTAGCGTTGCGTAGCAAGGGTTTAGTAATTTCTCTCATTTTTCCATACCCATTACTAGACAACCCTTATTTATCAATGCACTATTTTGTTATTCTGTCAATGCGTAAGTCCTATAATTTTCTAATTACAGTGTAGAGACGTTTCATAAAACGTCTCTACATTTCTACATTATCCCCCATTTTTCCTGAGGTAATGGAGTTGAGTTAGGTTAAGCAGCTACAAGATTGGGAATATATGCCGAAGAATCACCTTTAATGGCTTGACTATACTTACCATCAATACCTAAAGGAATATCACCAGCAATGGTTACACGCTGTACCCGACGGGGTTGATCTCCATAATCTGCGATCGCATAATGTTGAGTAGCACGATTATCCCAAAACGCCACATCACCAACTTGCCAACGCCAACGCACTGTATTCTCAGGTCGTGTAATATAAGATTGCAACAACCGAATAATATCCCCTGATTCAGTCGGAGATAAACCACGCAACTGACGCACAAAACCACCAATAAACAAACCTTTTTCCCCAGATTCAGGGTGAATTCTCACCACCGGATGCAAGGTTTCATACACAGTAGAAGTAAAAACATCTCGGTAAGATTTCACTGCTTCTGGTAAGTCAAAGGCTGTGGCATAATCATAAGCATTGCTGTGTACAGCCCAAAGTTTATCAGCTAAATTGCGCAAATGTTCCGGTAAATCTTGGTATGCAGTCACTGAATTTGCCCAAATCGTATCCCCTCCAGCAGGTGGAATTACTAGCGCCCGCAAGACCGAACCAAGGGGCGGACGATCCACAAATGTGACATCGGTGTGCCAGTTATTTGCACGAGCAACAGTGCGTCCATAATCCAAATCCAACACTTCTGGATGTCCAGGTAGAGAGGGAACAGTAGGGTGTGCGGTAGTTATTTCCCCAAAACGACGAGCAAAATTTACTTGTCCATTAGCATCAAGTTCTTGGTTGCGGAAGAAGATGACTTTATATTGAACTAAAGCTTTTCTAATTTCGCTGATGATGTCATCACTAAGATGATCAGCTAGGTTCACACCTTTAATTTTTGCACCGATACGTCCAGCAATTAGTTTGATTTCTATGTTTTGATAACTCATAAGTCTGTGTTCTCAATTTAGGAATAGTTGAATGCAGCGTTTCACTAAGCAGCGACGGGGACGGGAGTAGCAAATTTAGCATATCGCTCAATATAAAATTCTTTGGAGTGAGCGATCGCTTTCACTGATTCACGTTCTTTGAGCGCGTGTTTCCACTGTTTCACACGAGTGAATTCAGCAGGGATACCAAAGCTACGATAATGCTTAAGTGCAGCCCATCTTTCAAACCAGGGGAAAAAGGTAAAATCAACCAAACTGATAGATTCACCAAACCAGTAGGGACCATCTCCAGAAAGTTTCCCTAAACCTTCATTTTCAATAAATTCTAGATGTTTGTAGAGTTCTTGTTTCGCTTCTTCTTGTTTTTGGAAATCTGGACTACGTAACAGCGTAGAAAAAGCAGGAACTAATCTAGTATTGGCAAAATCTATCCAAATCCGAGCCTGAGCTTTTGCAATAGGGTTGCTAGGTAAAAGCGGTGGATTGGGAAATACTTCATCCAGATATTCGTTAATAACTGCTGATTCCCAAACTCGATTTTCCCCATGAGTAATTGCAGGTACTTTTCCATAAGGAGAAACTCTTGTAAAACCTTCTGGTTTATTCTGCAAATCAATTTCAATCAAATCGAAATCAATACCCTTTTCTTGAAGTACCAAGCGGGTACGGTGAGCATAAGGACAAACAACCGCACTATAAATCTTAATGTCAGCCATGTTTAAATTCCTTAGTAAATTAGGATTTGCATTTGGGTATGGGGAATTTTTTACATCAAAAACGCCCAAATCTTAAATAATCAGTAGTTACTGGCAATAACGAGATCAGCGCAGACATGACTATTGCCAGTTATCTGTGCATCACCCTTGACGGGGTTGAATAATTTATTGACGACTTGAGACAAAATAAAAACTACAGTTTGTTGACCGAGTTACTGGTGATTGTTTTATTAGTATTACATGACTAGAAAGAAATTTCAAGTGGTTTGACAAGAAAATAGATGTTTAACCAAATTTATGGCTGACTAATGATTAGCATATCTAAATAATTGTTAAGTTATACTTGAGAACAAAAGATGAAATCAAAAACTATGAATACAAATACTGACATTACTGGTTTTCATGCACATATTTATTTTGATACCGCTAGTCTTGAAGCAGCTACTCGTGTAAGAGAAGGGTTAGGTGCTAAATTTGATGTAAGATTGGGACGTTGGCATGAACAGCCTGTAGGACCACACCCCAAATCAATGTATCAAGTTGCTTTTTTACCACATCAGTTTAGTGAAGTTGTGACTTGGTTAATGCTTAACCGTGAAGGTTTAGATATTTTGGTTCACCCAGAAACGGGAGATGATGTCAAAGATCATACAGATCATTCTCTGTGGTTGGGAGAAAAACTACCGTTGAATATTGAGTTTCTACAAAGGTTATAGCAGGTGACAGGGAACAGGTGACAGTGTAGGCAATTTCACTATATCGTAGTCGCCTTTCTACGATTGGGTTATTTGAAAATTCACTTTATCCGCAAATTCCCGAAACCCTAAAAATTATTCGTGCTGCTGGTTATCAAACTTTTGTAGCGACTTCTAAACCTCAGATTTATGCTACGCGCATTATTGAATATTTTGATTTAGCACCTTTGTTTAATGGTGTTTATGGTAGTGAATTAGATGGTAATAGAAGTGTGAAAGGTGATTTAATTTCCTACATTATAGATAGAGAGAGCCTTTTACCTTCTACTGTTGTTATGGTAGGCGATAGCGAAGCGCTGCTGCAAGCAGATCGCTCTCATGATATCATTGGGGCTAAGAAAAATAATATTGCTTCAATTGGTGTGACTTATGGTTATGGAAGTAGGGAGGAATTGGAAACTCACGGTGCTGATTTGATTGCTGATTGTCCAAAGGAAATTCCCACATTACTGCCTTTGATTTGATTAAGATACAAAATTTAAACCTATTTAGTAATAGCAAGAAATGAAAACAAATTCATGATTAAGGGACTATTACTAATTGAGCAATTTGATTACTCAATCGTGTAAAGTCTTTAGCATTCAAAGTAACTATCTGATCTATATTATGTTTAATGGCAATTTGAGCAATTAAAGCATCATAAATTACACCACCCATAATATTTAACTTCACCATTTCGTTCAACGACTTGCTGATAATCTTCTGTAGTTAGAGGAATAATTTCAAAATGTTTTAAATTAGTATCAATCAGTTGTTTAGTGATTCGAGGAGATAGACGAGGTTTAATAGGAAGACTTGTTAAAACTCGATAAAGTTCTGCTAATGTTCTAGTACAAATTATTCCTTGAATTGCTTGTGTTTGTACTTGTTGTAGCCAAGGCAAACATTTTTGATGTTCTGGATGTTCTAACCATAACCCTGCTACAATCACAGAAGTATCAAATAATACTTTTATCATCTAATTTTTTAGTATCGTAATTTCTCAATCAGTGTATTAATATCTTCATCAGCAGTTAAAGTAGCAGAAAAAGTTAATATACCGTCTTCTTCTAATAGTTCAACATCTTCCGTAATGGGTGTTAAAATTAGCCTTCCTGCCTCTATTTTTAAGGATAATTTAGACTCTTCATTTAGTCTTAATTGTTGTCTTAAATTTTCAGGAAGAGTGATTTGTCCATTTTTAGTGACTGTTATAACTTCCATTATTGTTTTGTTTGATTTTTTTGCTTATTCCAATTATACAATAAATTTACATTGTGTGATCATCAGTAGCGTGTTGTTATCCTTCTTCTTCAACTTGGAGGAATAGGAAATTTGCAATGCCATTATCATCACAAAATCTACCGATATTATCAAGTCTCTCAAGCGTGGCAGGAATAGATACCCTTTCATCTGATCCATCCATACCAGTAAGCGTTACTTGTCCATGAGAGATTGGTATGTAATTTCCTTTCTTTTGTTGACAGGCAACTTGAAGCATTGACATCAAGTTTTTTTGTTTTCCAGATTTAGCTTTTACAAGTTCTTTAAGTTCTAAATCTGTCCATAGTAATTTGGAACTCCGATATGTTTTATCGAATTCATAAGTATCCCTATGCTAGATACAGGTAGATGCCCAAGAATCAAAATGAGGTGGCTCTTTTCCAGGTTTATGTGCCAATATAAAAAGTTCCCAAATAGCTGCTTGTTTTATCCATTTTGACTGTCGTTGTAACTGATGGCTAAAGTGAGAGATACATGAATTTGACCCTAATTTGCAATTTCCCTGATAAGTATCCCAATGCTGACGCTTATTGAATGGATTGAAGAACAAGCAATTTTAGAGTTTCTTGATTTTGCATCAATTTACCGAAACAGCTATGAACGAAATTATCAATCAGAAAATGTTAAAAAGTATTTGTCAAATGATGATGAACTTTAACGAATCAAATTAATTGTAATTCCCAGAGATAAACTACACCATACTTTATCTGCTGTTAATACAGGTAAATTCAAGCGTTTTCCTAAAGCAAGACAAGCACGATCTCCTAATGATAATCCTGCACTTTTTGTTAAAGGTCGAAATTTAGCTATGATTATAGCATCTTCCTCATTGCAAGCAATAATTTCTAGACTATTTTCTAATAATCCTTCATCTCTCAATCGTTTAATAATTTCGTCTGGTGATTCTCCTAAATCAACAATTTTTGACAATACCTCTACCCAATTAATAATACTGATATAACACCCATTAATCAAAGCATTTTCTACAATTTCTGCTCCTGGTTCATCTCTAAGATAAGCTAAAAAAGCAGAAGCATCTAAGACAGATTTATTCACTTAAATACTCCTGTCTGCGTTCCTGGATGAGTTCATCTACCAAGTTTCTATCAGGTGATTTATCTTTTAATAAACCTCTTAATTTTTTAACTTGTTGTTTGAGACTGACTAATTGGAGTTTACCATTATCTTCCAGAGTTAAAATTAATCTATCTCCAGATTCTAAATTAAGTATTTCTTGGATTTCTTGGGGTAAAGTTAAACGTCCTTCCGGTTCAATATCAAGTGTATAGTGTTGAGGGATTGATGAATTAGCAAGTGTCATAGTTTGATATTTCCTTGTTTTCTACCTATTTCTAGTTTAGCAAAACTCTAAAAGTTAAAAAATAAATCTCAGCTTTTGCTCTATCTTCAAACCCTACTCATCAATCTCCATTGCCAAATCTTCAAAATTAGTAATTGTCACTTCCACATCAGGAAATATTGCCGTTATTTTCAACTCTCCTCCCATAGCTTCAATAACTTGTCGCAGATGACTAACATACATATCAGTACGATTCTCTAATCTAGAAATAGCGGGTTGTTTAATTTGCAACTTTTCAGCTAATTCAGCTTGAGACATTTTTAAAGATTGGCGTAATTCTGCTAATGCCATTTCTTCTTTTAATTTAGCTGTTTGACTGGCAATTTGGGCTTTTCTTTCTGCGGAGAAATCTTTAGTAAGATTGCTAAACTTTTTATGTCCTGTCATATTAAACCCTCTCGACTAATTTCTTGAAGATATTCTTCATAAAGAC
Organism: Anabaena sp. PCC 7938; assembly: GCF_049315035.1. Taxonomy (NCBI): domain Bacteria; kingdom Bacillati; phylum Cyanobacteriota; class Cyanophyceae; order Nostocales; family Nostocaceae; genus Anabaena; species Anabaena sp. PCC 7938. Next base: position 124,250 of record NZ_CP186034.1, read on the forward strand.
GATCTGCTATAGGAATATATTTTTCATAAAATCGTTAGTTCAAACTCATTCGTATATTCTATTTCCCAACTCACGTTTTATTATATTACGTTGATGTAATAAATCATAGCTCTAATTTGTCAATTTTCACAACGAATAAAATTTTTTACTTATCACTGAGTGATTTTTGACTAAAAAACTTACTAGTATAGTACGCTAGTCCTATATTTTGTGCAAATTGAGCGATCGCGTTCTGTCTACCAGATGCGATCGCACACCCTAAAGCCGTCAAATACTTAGAATATCTAAAAATTAGCTAACAATAAATTTAGCTCGCCATATTTTTATAAAAGGTACTTGCTTTTTCATGAGAGTTGTGAGATTCTACTATTAATCTACGCTAATCCAGTCGAGATACAGTAGTTTTATCAACAACCCACAACTAACGCTAATGCCTACAACTATGGCTAAGGAGTTCAAAAAGCTTTCCCAACAAATAAATATGCGGTAGTCACATTGATATATATGACAACTGCCAGACAAGAAAATTTTTATCATCCTATATTCATTTAGTAAAAAATATTACTTGGAGTCCAATATGAGCCAACAACAAAAACAACTAAGACTAGGTGCATTTTTACCCGGAGCAGGTCAGCACGTTGCCGCTTGGAGACATCCCCAAGCACAAAGTAATGGCGCTCTCAACATTGAGCATTATAAGCAGATAGCCCAGACAGCCGAACGTGGTAAATTCGACGCATTTTTTCTCGCCGACGGTTTAGCCTTACAACAACGCCGTGGTGCGGAAGGACGCACAGCCTTCGGTGGGGACTTTGAACCTGTCACCCTCTTCTCAGCCTTGTCTGCGGTGACAGAAAAGATTGGTTTTATCGCCACTGCTTCTACTACTTATGAAGATCCGTATATTCTCGCACGCAAATTTGCTTCCTTAGATCATATTTCTGGGGGAAGAGCCGGCTGGAATGTAGTCACAACAGGAAGTAGTGAAACAGCCGGCAATTTCGGTTTGGAAAACCATCCTATTCACGCAGATCGCTATATTCGCGCCCATGAATTTATTGATGTGGTGAAAGGTTTGTGGGATAGCTGGGAAGACGATGCTTTTGTTCGTGATAAGGAAACAGCTTTTTACTACGACCCCAATAAAATACATGAACTTAACCATAAAGGCAGATTTTTCTCCGTGCGCGGACCATTGAATATTGCCCGTCCGCCCCAAGGTTATCCTGTAATTGTCCAAGCAGGTTCTTCTGAAGATGGTAAAGAACTGGCGGGAAGAACTGCGGAAGTTATATTTACTGCTCAACAAACCCTAGAAGATGCTCAAGCCTTCTACGCAGACGTTAAAGGTAGATTAGCAAAATATGGCCGCACACCAGACCAACTCAAAGTTATGCCCGGTGTCTTTCCCGTAGTTGGTATCACAGAGGCAGAGGCAAAAGCCAAGTATCAGGAACTACAGGATTTAATTCATCCTCAAGTTGGTTTGGCTTTATTACAGGGACTCATAGGCACGGATCTTTCCTCTTATCCTCTGGATGGACCACTACCAGATTTACCAGAAACCAATGATAACAAAAGCCGCCAAGCATTATTAATTGATATTGCTCGTAAACACAATTTTACCATTCGTGAGCTTTATCAATGGATTGCGGGAGCGCGTGGTCATTGGACAATTATCGGTACACCAGTGCAAATTGCAGATCAACTGGAAAGCTGGTTTGTTAATGATGCTGCTGACGGCTTCAATATTATGCCTCCTTATCTTCCCGGTGGATTAGATGATTTTGTTGACTTGGTAATTCCTGAACTACAACGGCGGGGCTTATTTCGTACTGAGTATGAAGGAACAACTCTGCGTGAAAATCTGGGTTTATCTCGTCCAGTTAATCAATATCAAAAGGTATTAGCAGCAGTTTAAAAATTGGGTTTCGCGCAAAGTCGCAAAGGAGCAAAGTTTTAGATTTTAAATCTAAGGTTGAGCCAATTTGTAATTACACTATACAAAGATAAAAATATATGAGTGCAAAACGTCAGTTTCGGTTAGGTGCATTTATTCAAGCTACTGGTCATCATATTTCTGCTTGGCGACACCCCAATACACAAATAGATGCAGGTTTGAATTTTGAGCATTACAAAGAAATTACTCAAACTGCGGAACGGGGGTTATTTGATGCGGTTTTTCTAGCAGATAGTCCAGGAATTTGGGGTGGTTCTCCTGAAACTCAAATTCGTAATGGGAAAATAGCTCATTTTGAGCCTGTTACTCTATTTTCTGCCTTATCCTCTGTCACCAAAAACATCGGTTTTATTTCCACTGCTTCTACTACCTATGAAGAACCGTACACATTGGCACGGAAGTTTGCATCCCTAGACCATTTGAGTAAGGGACGTGCGGGATGGAATGTAGTGACTACAGGGAATGAAAATGCGGCGGCTAATTTTGGACTGGAACATCATCCAGAACACAGCCAACGTTATGAACGGGCTGAAGAGTTTGTGGAAGTGGTGCAAGGATTGTGGGATAGTTGGGAAGATGATGCCTTCATTCGTGATCGAGAATCTGGTGTTTATTTTGATGCTGATAAACTGCACACATTAAATCATAAAGGCAAACATTTTTCTGTTAGGGGTCCTTTAAATGTAAGCCGTCCACCCCAAGGCTACCCAGTCATTGTTCAAGCCGGCGCTTCTGAACCAGGAAGAGATTTAGCTGCTCGTACTGCTGAGGTAATTTTTACAGCTAATCAAACCTTAGCTGATGCTCAGGAATTTTATGCAGATGTCAAAGGGCGGCTGGCGAAATACGATCGCTCCCCCGATGATCTCAAAATCATGCCCGGTGCTTTTCCCATCATCGGACGAACTGAAGAAGAAGCTCAGGAAAAATACGAGTTTCTGCAATCTTTAATTCATCCCGATGTAGCTTGGGGAATCCTCAGAAATTATTACAAAGGTGTGGATTTATCACAATACTCCTTTGATGATTTAGCACCGGAATTGCCTAGTGATACTAACAATAATAAAAGTCGCTTGAAACTGGTCACAGATTTGGCTACTCGCGGTAGTCTTACCCTACGTCAATTGTACCTATCTTTGGCAACAGCACGGGGTCATCGTACCATTTTGGGTACTCCTGAAGCGATCGCTGATCAATTAGAAGAATGGTTTATCAATGGTGCGGCGGATGGTTTCAATATTATGCCACCGATCCTACCTACAGGGTTGGATGAGTTTGTCAACTTAGTCATTCCTGTTTTGCAAAAACGTGGATTATTCCGCACTGAATATGAGGGTAGTACCTTGCGTGAAAATCTGGGTTTACGTCGTCCAGTTAACCGTTTTGCTGTGAAACAACAGGAGAAAACGCTGGCATTTGCGTGATTTTTACAGATCTCCGACTGCTTCAAGAAGTCGGGGGGATCTAAACCACCCCGTCAGCACAGACGTTAAAAGCCTACCGGAGTCTATGCAGACTATCGGAAAGTTAGGCTTGTCCAAAAGACAAGAATCTCACGTTTAAAACTCAAGTCAAAATCAGCAGCACGATTTCCCACAGATTCCCGATTTTTTGAAAATTCATAACTTTTAGAAGTCAGGTATCTAAATTGTCTTGTAACTTTTCTAAGGAAAATATGACTAAATATAGCAAATTAAAAAGCTCTCCCTCCGCCGCAGTTAGAGCCAATCTGGATTATCCTGTCATTGATACTGATGTTCACACTAATGACTTTACTCCTGCCCTTGAGGATTATATTGCTCACTACGGCGGTGTGAAGCTGGTAGATGAATTACGCAAGGCTGAATCTTCTCGTCTTAATTCCAAGTCTGAAGGTAAAGACTGGTATGAACAAACTCCAGAAGAACGCCAGTATAATCGCACATTGCGATCGCCTTGGTGGGCTAGAGTTACCCGTAATACCTTAGATTTGGCTACCTACACTCTCCCTGCATTACTCTATGAACGTCAAGCAGAGCAAGGTTCAGACTATTCAGTATTATTTCCTAATAATGCCTTAGCTGCGGCTGGTGCAAGTAAGGAGAATCGGCAATTATTGCAACGGGCGATTAATCACTATCACGCCGATATTTACCGCAAATATAGCGATCGCCTGACAGTAGTAGCTGGTATCCCCATGACTACTCCCCAAGAAGCGATTGAAGAGTTAGAGTTTGCAGTCAAAACACTAGGATTGAAGGTAGCTAACATTCCTGGTGGTGTAAAAAGACCAATTAAAGCGATCGCAGATAAATACCCAGCCGATCAATTCCCTGAAATTGGCAAATATGCTTCCTACATTGACTTCTTTGGACTAGATAGTGAATACGACTATGATCCCTTCTGGGCTAAAGCCGTCGAATTAGGCGTACCTCTCACCACTCATTATGGTAGTCAAGGATGGACTGGACGCTCCTCCATCAGTAACTACATGAACAACCACATCGGTCACTTTGGTGATGGTTCACAAGCATTTGCGAAAGCCTTGTTCTTTGGTGGTGTAACTAGAAGATTCCCACAATTGCGTGTGGGGATGCTTGAAGGCGGTGCAGATTGGGGCGCTCACGTCTACATTCATTTGGTAGATCGTTTCTCCAAACGGAGTTTAGAAGGATTGCAAAACTACAATCCAGACCTCACCAACGCTGATGAGTTGTTTGAGTTATTTGCAGAGTATGGTGGAGAAATTACTCAAGGATATTCTCTCAGCAAAGAAGAGTTAACCAAGAGTGTATTGGGTTCTTCCTTCAACCGTCATAGCCGTTCACCAGTGGGTAGTGAATTGGAAGATTTTGGTGCAGCAGGGATTCAGTCAATTGAAGATATCCGCGATCACTGGGTGAACAGTTTCTTCTTTGGTTCTGAATCAGATGATCGTACTATAGCTGCGGCATTCAACGACAAAGCCAACCCATTGGGAGTCAAGCTTAACGCCATTTACTCCTCCGATGTTGGTCACTGGGATGTACCCGATCTCACCGCACCTTTAGCTGAAAGCTGGGATTTGGTCAGAGAAGGCGTAATTTCTGAAGCTGATTTCAAAGCTTATGTATTTGGCAATCCCCACAAATTCTACACCCAAGCCAACCCCGATTTCTTCAAAGGTACGGCGGTAGAATCCAAACTACCTAAAACCGAATCTCAACCAGTAGATAAGACCTTGGTAGCTGTGTAAATAACCTTGTAAACCACTAGAGACGTTCCATGGAACGTCTCTACATCAATAGATAATGAGGAAGACGAACCACAGAGGCACAGAGGACACGGAGAAATTAAGAAGAGAGAAGATTAGATTGTAGACGTTCCATTTAACTTCTCTACAAGGCTTCTGGAAAATGCAGATTTAATTTTCACCAGATGTTTATTGTCAGGTATTTGCAAACGCACATTTGAGGATTTAAAACTATGTCAGTTGAAAAAAGATCCCACGACACCAGCAATGGTTCATTACCTTATATTTTCTCTTCTGCTAATACCGATAAACCCGCCCCTTTAGTATTATTTCTGCATGGAGCAAAAGACAGAGGAACAGATATTAATGTTTTACTAAAATGGGGTTTCCCTCTTTTCGTAGATTCATCAACATCCTTACCCTACTTCTTTGTTGCCCCTCAACTTCCTGAAGGACAGACTTGGGTAGATAGAGCAGAAGATGTAATTGCTTTACTTGATCATATCATTGCCACCCAACCCGTAGATCCATCCAGTGTGATCATATCTGGATTCAGTTTAGGAACGGCTGGAGCTTGGCATATCGCCTCTTCCTATCCAGGTCGCTTTGCCGGTTTAGTAGCCACATCAGGTCGTGTACCCCAAACATTAGAAGCAACCCAAATAGCTGCACTCAAAGAAATTTCAATCCAAATATTCCAAGGTGCAAAAGACGAAAAACTTTCAATTGAGGGTACACAAAATATTGTTAATATCCTGCATGAAGCGGGAGCAAAAGTAGATTTTACTGTATTACCTGAAGGCGATCATTTTATTGCTGATGAAGTTTACAGTAACCCAACATTGCAACAATGGCTGGTTTCACAAAGCCTTCGTCAGCCGGCTGTAGTAAGTTGAATCAGAGAATAATAAGCCAATATTATATGAGGCTGCCCAGAATTATGAAATCAATAAATTTATCCCTCTTTATCCGCGTTAATTTGCGTTTATCTGCGGTCAATTATTATTGATATCTTATTTTATGCAGCTTCAAATTAATTTGGTACATATATTTAGACCATACTCTTGCTTCTCTACTTCTTTGCGCCTCTGCGTGAGATAAAAATTCTACAACTAATATTTTCATGACATTACCAAATACTAAACTCGGTCAAACCGGACTCACCGTTTCTCGACTCGTTCTCGGTACAATGACCTTCGGACTACAAACCGATGAAGAAACTTCTATAAAAATCCTCGATACCGCAGCCGAAGCAGGAATAAATTTTCTTGATACAGCCGATGTTTATCCCCTTGGTGGTGGACTACCCACTGCTGGACGCACGGAGGAAATTATTGGCCGCTGGTTAAAAGGTAAACGCGAACATTTTATTGTTGCTACTAAAGCCGTCGGTAAAGTTGGGACTGCACCTTGGGATCAAGGATCTTCACGCAAACATATTTTAGATGCCATAGATGCTTCCCTGAGACGATTGGGAACTGATTATGTTGACCTGTATCAATTGCACTCTGATGATGCTTCAACTCCCCTCGATGAAACTCTAGAAGCACTCGATACAATAGTTCGGGCTGGTAAAGTACGCTATATCGGAGTTTCCAACTTCTTAGCTTACCGATTAGCCCGCGCTTTGGGTCGTGCAGATGTGCGTCATTTGACTCGTTTTGTCTCCATCCAACCCCGCTATAATCTCTTATTCCGAGAAATTGAGCGAGAATTATTACCCTTAGCGCAAGAAGAAGGACTGGCTGTAATTCCCTACAATCCTTTAGCAGGTGGACTGCTGACAGGTAAACATAATCTTGCTGGAGGACCCACCGCAGGTACTCGTTTTACCTTGGGTGCAGCCGCAGAACGTTATCAAGAACGTTATTGGCGCGATCGCGAGTTCAATACTGTGGAGGAATTACGCACAGTCGCTGATCTCGCAGGATTATCTCTCACTACTCTAGCTTTAGCTTGGGTTTTGGCTAATCCAATTATTACAGCCCCCATTATTGGTGCTAGTTGTCCAGAACAACTTGCTGACAGTCTCAAAGCTGTGGAAGTCAAACTAGATGACAATTTGAAACAAAAATTAAACGACATCACCGCCGAATATCGTAGGGGAGATTCTCTGCGTTAGAACCGAATATTAACTCTCTTCCAAACCTTGAATTTTGAATTGGTGGTCAGGATCTCAACGCCCGAATTTTTGCTAGATGACCACCAAAAGTTATTTAAATCAGAAATATCTCGTGGATAAAACAGCTATGATTAAACGTCGTCGTTTTCTCAATTTTGCTACATCAAGTCTATGTGGTTTTTCTATGGCATATCTGTTAGGAAGTTGTAGCGACCAAAACCCGGAGGACGTGGCAAAAAGTCCCAGTTCCTTGGATATAAAAACTAAGGTTCTCCGCATGGGTTATCAAAGTGCGGGGGATCTATTCAGAAATCGCAAAGTTTTAGAGAAACGCTTAGAGCCGTTGGGAATTAAGGTGGAATGGGCGCAATTTGCCCAAGGTCCTCAACTTATGGAAGGGATGCGTGTTGGCAAAATTGATGTGGGATCAGTGGGAGAAACACCACCAATTTTTGCCCAAGTAGCTAGTTCCAATCTTGTTTATGTGGTGGGTACACAAAGAACCGCAACTACAGGAACAAGTAGTGTTATTGCCGTACCACCGGAATCTCCACTGAAGAAGTTTGAGGATATTAAAGGGCAAGAAGTATATTTTCAAAAAGGCTCGGCATCCCACTATTTTATTCTCAGAGCTTTGCAGTCAATTGGCTTAACTATCAAGGATATTAAAATCAAAAGTCTGCCGACTGTCGAGGCATCTGGTGCTTTTCTCCAAGGTAAAATTCCCGTTTGGATGACGAATGATCCATACTATGCGATCGCTGAAAAAGCGGGTCGAATTCGTGTCCTCAAAAATTCTGTAGGGTTAGATTCTCCTGGTGGTTACTATATTGCTGATCGAAAATTTGCCAAAGAAAATCCTGGCTTACTCAAAATTATTATTGAAGAACTTCATGCTCTCGATAAATGGGCAGATGGCAATCGAGATGAAGTGGCTAAGTTGATGATCACTGAACAAAAGTTAGATCAAGATGTGGCTGCAAGAGTGATATCTCGTCGTTCTTTTGCCGGACGTAGAGGACTCAGCCCTGCACTAATCGCTGAACAGCAACGGGTGGCAGATTTGTTCTTTCAAGAGGCTGTTATTCCTAAAAAAATCAACATTAAGGAAGCCTTACTTTCACCTGATTTATATGCTGCAATCACACCACCAGAAATTATGGTTTAGCAAATAGTACCGCTATGTTACTCAATTTAATACTATCGGACGGTTAATCCAGCCGTCTATTTTTATTTTTTACAGCAGCTAAAATGACTAAAAAGGTAAGACTTTCTAAATCTTTTCAACGCGCTCCCAATGCGCCAAACTTGCCAGACACTCCCTTCCAATTTATTTGTTATTTCGTTAATCAGTTCCGCTGGTGGTATGTGTTAATGGTGTCTCTGGAAATCATACACGCCACCTGTGGGATAATGTTGCCCTATGCGATTGGTGAGATGATCCGCAGTGTCACACGCTCCACAGGAGACAGCAAACTCATTTTTGATAGCTTGAAGCAACCCTTGATCCTGTTCACATCCCTGAGTATAGGTGAAGTGGTATTTGGGCGATCGGCTGGACTGTTGCAAACTATTCTCCATCCTATCCACAGACAGCATATTGTGCGATCGCTCTATGCCTATTTACAACAACATTCCCATCGTTATCTTAGCAGTAGTTTTGCTGGCGCATTAGCACATCGGATTGCGGAAACTTCCCTGGGTGTCACGCAAACCATGCAAATGACGATTACTGAATTTATGCCAGTAATTATCGTTTATATCGTCTCTACAATTTTACTCTATCGCGTCTATCCTCCTCTAGCTGCATTTGTGGGAATTTGGGCAGTTTTATTTATCAGTATTTCCTTCTGGTTAGCGACTCGTTGCCGAATTTATGCACGGAAAGCCGCAGGAGCTAGAAGTGAAACCACTGGGATTATTGTAGATTCGGTGACAAATCTCACCAGTAGCCGACTATTTGCCCGTTTGGGTTTTGAACGCCGCTATTTGAATGAACAATTAAAGCGCGAACTCAAAGAGGTAAGAAAGTCTAACTGGTATTCTGAACAAATACGCTGGTTTCAGTTTATCTCAGCAGCAGTTCTGAAAATCGGCACTTTGTATTACTCTCTTTCTCTCTGGAGTCAAGGAAAAATTGCTACGGCTGACTTTGTTGTTGCTACCAGTTTATCACTGTTAATCATTAGTGAAGCCCGCAATTTAAGCAAACGGTTTTTGGAATTGTTTGAACATATTGGTAATATCGCCAATGGTGTGAATACTATCATTCAACCCCATGAAATTATTGATCGGGACAATGCTATAAATCATGCCATCACTAAAGGTAGCATTGAGTTTCGGCAGGTGCATTTCAGCTACTCATCAGAGAAGACTGTATTCACTAATCTCTCTGTCACCATTCAACCAAGAGAGCGCGTTGGACTGGTGGGTTTTTCCGGTTCTGGGAAATCTACTTTTGTTAATCTGATTTTGCGTTTATTTGACCCTCAATATGGACAAATATTAATTGATGGGGTGGATATCAAAGATATGTCTCAGGAAGCCCTACATTCGCAAATTAGCTTGATTCCTCAAGATCCTTCTCTGTTTCACCGAAGTTTGCTGGAAAATATTCTCTATGGACGTTTAGAAGCATCACAGGCGGAATTGATAGAAGCATCACGGAAAGCTTATGCTGACGATTTTATTGCCCAAATGACGGAGGGTTATGATTCTCTGGTGGGAGAACGTGGTGTAAAATTATCTGGGGGACAAAGACAACGGATTGCGATCGCCCGCGTTATCCTCAAAAATGCACCGATCTTAATCTTAGATGAAGCCACTTCTAGCCTTGATTCCATTACCGAAAAAGCGATTCAAGATACTTTAGACACAGCAATGAATGGAAAAACGGTAATTGTGGTGGCACATCGTTTATCTACTATCGCACATTTAGACAGGATTTTGGTGTTTAATCACGGTCGCATTATTGAAGATGGTACACACTCTCAATTATTGGCTAAGGGTGGCGCTTATCACAGATTATGGCAAATGCAAGCCGGTGGATTTCTGCCAGTATCAACTAATAATCATCCTCTGTAGGTAATGTATCAAAATTATTAATAATTTGGCAAATTTCAGACACTTCAATATTACTTTGATCTGATTTTGAGTAAATGTCCAGTAAAACAACTAATGTAGTATTTGCAATCCAGTATATTAAACGATAACCTCCACTTTTACCTTTTTGACTATCACTATTTTTAACCCGCACTTTCATGACTGTGAACCCAGTTCCAGGAATTTGATCACCTGGAAATTCTCCCATCTGTAACATTTCTAAAATCGGCTGGAGATCCACTTGAATTTGGCGGTATTTTTTGGCTAAAATTCTCAGTCTCCGCCTAAATTCAGGTGTTAATCTAATTTCGATTAAAAAAGAATCAGTCAACGTTAATGTCCTCCCAAAGTTGAGAAATTGGGAGAGTTTGTCCCGTTACAGCTTGTTGCCAAGATTTGCGAAAGCTTTCAGATGAAAAATCTGTATCATCTTTTATATCGTTTTGAGTTTGAACTTCCAGAGAATGGGTTTTTTGAATACTGATGGATAGTATTTTTAGCAGTTCAAGCTGCTCTACTAATGAGAGATTTTGAGCAATATTGATAGCTTGTTGAAGTTGTGATGTCATAACATACCTCCTTTTTTTATTTTACATGATTTGTTATCATCCAGTTTACACTAGACAGATGAGAGCAACTAATAGCGAGTTTTACTATTAGGTAGTGGTAAATATGTAGTGATAATAAAATTAGGCGCTACAACAAGAATTATAATGATGAATAAAATACCAGATAGCACCAATATGATTATCTAACTTTTTAGAGAAGGATAAAGTCTTTCTAACCAAACGAGAAATTCTTTGACGCATTGTATTATTAAAGCGTTCAATATGGTTAGTCTTGCCACTTTCTTTCCCTACTGCCTGATGACGTTTGCTAGGAATAACTTGTGCGTAAGCTGCCCAAAAATCTGTATAGCAAACAGCACATTGACGATAAACTGGTGGTAGAGAATTCCATAATCCCCTAGCGCCATCTTCACTGCGGTCGCCTATGTAAACTCCAACTATTTCTCTAGTTTTTTTATCCAAAGCTAACCAAATCCATTGCTTATTACCCTTATGACCTACAAATGACCAAGCCTCATCACACTCAATAGTCAATTTACCTCTTGGTTTGGCTGAAACATTTACCTGAGTCGGAATCTGGGCATATTTATTATTCACATATTTTTGCAACCAAGTCTCTGAAACACGAGCAGCACGAGCAATACCTGCGAGAGGTATTTTCTCAAGTAAAAGTCTATCAATCAGTTCTATAGTATCTTTGCTAATAACTTTATTAGTGGGATTTTCTATAAACTGTCTTTTGCAGTTTTGACACTGGTATTTTGGTTTTTGATTATGAATCTTCCCATTTTTGACAATGTGTTGAGAACCACAATTGGGGCAAGTAGGTCTGGAGATTGACATCAATACTGAAATAGTTGAATTTAAAAACACTGATACTATACTACATATAACACTTAACACGTTCTCGCTAAATCATATATTTAGAAACTTTATACTTTAGAGGAGTTTCAATTAGTTGGTTAAATGTAATTCAAATTGCAACGGCTACAAATGAATAATTTGAGTTAGAAAATATAAGATTTCACTACATATTTACCACTACCCCTGAATTTTAATACCCAAACGTGCCTTGATGCGGTCAAGATATTCGTAAGTTTCTGGTAGTTCTTTATGGGTGTCGCAAAAAAAGTATTCCATTTCTGGAATTTCCTTATGCAGTAATACTGCTAAAGCCGTACTATCTTTCCCTCCTGAAATACCTAATATGTGTCTAACATTCTTTTGTGCCATGATTATTTTTGAGTGTTGCTTGATGAATGTATCAATATTTATCGAACTTTAGCAAGTATATGAGAGTTATGTGTAGCATTTTTCTGCTTTTATTTGTTTGCATTAAGTTCGTGCAAATTTAGTTTTTATTTAACCAAATACTTCCGTAACAAAATTTTTCCCTGTTCCCCCCATTCCCCAAGCTTCTGCTCAATCTTGTCCATAGCCATAGGTGAAGACTTGGAGCGGCCATTCTCCCAACGGTTAATAGTGCCATAGGTCACGCCTAGATAAGCTCCGAACTGTTCTTGAGTAAGTCCAGTCAACAGGCAGAACTCCCGAATTAGCCCCCCAATTTCGGGTTGTTTGACCACCAATGGTCTTTTTAACATCTGGTTCATTGCCTGATGTAACAAGTGATATACTAGTTAACATTCTAATCACATTCAAGCGTAGTTGCAAACACTTTCTTGGTTTAGTTTCGTTCCTAAATAGATAAACACTGTAATGAAACTTCAGTAAAAATCTAGACACTGCTAATCGAGCTTCAGCATAAATACAGTTGCAATAGTAAGTTTTTTGTGTAAAGTAAACACTAATTCGCTGAAATTATAAAGCATAGCGGCTTCACATACTTAACACTTCCTCATAAATAAACTGTATGGGATGCTTTATGAGAGTGGATATACTGGTCTGTCACTTCATCAAGAATTTATATTTCTTTGGGGTTTTCTTGATCCTCTAATTCATGCAAACGATCGCTGTTTTAGATATTGATAGCATTTCCTGGTTTTGCGGTTACTTGGCTTCTGAAACCAACTGCACCCAAGACAACCAGAAACCCCACCCCATCGGGGAATTATCGGGGTTTTTGGTATGGAACTGTTTCAAGATTTTACACCTTATCCCGGTCGTCGGTTGGTCATTGGTAATACTGAGAAATTTGCTGCTTTACCCCAGGAAACTCAAGATACGGTAAATCAGTTTTTTGAGATTCAGGAAAAGTCTAGCGAGGAATCCCAACGAATTAATCAGGCAATCTTAGAAGAATTAGTAGTTAATCAATATCCCTGATAAATCCACTCGCGCCCTGCCTTCTCTGCTGCTTCTGGGGTATAATAAATCCTCCGTTGCCCAAACACCGAACCACCAGCACTAATTAACCGGAACTGCCAGCAATCCAATTCTGTGTAGAATACCAACAAGGTAACATTCTCAATAATACTAACTAAATGAACTTTGGTAGACATGGTGAGTATGTTTAGCTGTCTACCTTAATCAAAACATATTTACTCAAAAACTATGATCTTTCCTCCCGTTCTTAAGGGAAATTGATGTTATGCCCAAAATCCCAGATTGTAACCGCTGTCTTTTTTACTCACACAACCCTCACCTTATATGTTCTGTTCATCCATCGGGAGTAGAAAGTGATAATTGTATTGATTTTAGGGAAAATATTAGTGCAGAAGTTGAAGAACAATGGCAACCAGAAGGCGTGAGTTATTACAATGGTGAACTAATTTTACAACCATTCCCATTAACAATAGAACAACAATTAGAAATTTTAGATACCCACCCAATGTTTATCGGTTTTTGTCCCCAGTTTTGTTTGTAACTGGAAAGATGATATAGGGCTACTATTTGATTTTTGATAGCGTAGCGTGGCGTAAGCCATACAAGCTGTAAACCTTATCGAAACAACGATTAAGTCTCAGTATAATGAACAAGAATCAAACCGGATTCCTATAGTATCTGATTTGAGGGGTAAATGATAAGCAATAGACATCATTGAATTTTTTCTAAAAAAAACTACATTTGGAAAGATGACACTATGTGACTCTTGGGGGAAAATGGCGAATGATTACCTACGGTTTATTAAGAGATAGTTACACTACACTTCGTGAACGCTAAAATGACTAACACTATTATTGACCAGTTGAAAAAAGCTACAGACGGCTTATTGATGATGAGCGAGTCAGAATATCCGTTTGAAGTAATTTTATGGGAAGAAAAAGAACCTTTAACAACGCCAAAAATCCTCCAATTAAAAAATCATCCTCAAGATTCACCAATAGAGGAAGTTGAATTAGAATATTTCTTTAGAAACTGTGCCTTTGAAAAAGAGTGGCATAACGAAATCCAAAAAGAAGAAGTTAAGAAATTTCAAATACTTCTCCAAAGCCTTAAAAATAACTTAAATGAAATCAAGGTTTATCGAGTAGGTACTATCAGCATCGATGTCTATATTATTGGAAAAACTTCAGATAAAAATTCAGCAGGAATTTCTACAAAAGTTGTGGAAACCTAAACCCCATCTACGTTGAAACCTATAGTTTTTCTATGGCGAAAACTCAAGTTTTCAAGATGGATGGGTATAGTCATAAATTTATAAATCGCTATAAACTACAAAGCTTACCCTAATCTATGGATAGACTTTGTAGTTTTATTTTAATGTTCCAAAACATCTATTTATTCCATCTCAGATTAGAAGCACCTTGAGGCGTTAAACAAATCATATCTGCACCCTGATTTCTGCAAACATTTCCATTTAACTCATAAGGTTTTCCCAAAGAAGGGCGGGGTATAGACTGAGTTTGCTGTTGTTGGCTTTTAACATCAGTAAATTTTTGTTCACGTTTCTCCTGAAAATCACAAAACATACTTACAGTTTTCACACCTTCAGTTGTCATTACCATCGCGCTAGACTCTACATTTTCACAATCAAGTTGATTTGGTTGAATTACCTGAGCTTGAGATGGAGTTGCCAAAAACCAATTATTCAAAAAACATAACAAGAAGAGTAAATTCGTTAATTTGACACTTTTTAACTTGGGCATATTCTGTCTAATGGTAGCGTTGAATATCTTGAGGCTAATTTGTCAGCAATTCTTATTTTAAGGTTTCATGACATTGAAACCCTTACATTCATAGGGTTTTATAATTCTTAACGAATCCGGGTATCGCTGAAATGGCGCAAACTCGTTTCAAAATGAGAATTGCTGCTAATTTGTAAACCTGTCCACAGATGCAGACAGGCTTAATCATTTTTGAAGTTATCGAAACTTACAAATTATCAACTTTGCTGTTGGAATTTCGCCAACACTGATAATTTTATCTAATTTTGGAAATTATCGAAACTTACAAATTATCAACTTGTGCTTCAATTACAGACTGAATAGATGTTGAAACTTGTGAAAGAAAATCATACCCAGTCAAAGATTCAATACTGTCTACAGAAACTCTGTAATTTCTCCAGTCAGCAGTTCTAACCCCTTGGGCATTGGGAATATTAACAGCAATCACTCTTGTAGATGTAGTGACACCAGAAACTCCAGAACCAGGTGTATTGAGAACAACTATAATTTTCCAAGTGCGATTAGGAACTGTAACCTTACCACCAGCAATAGTATTGAATGTGCCATTGCTTCCAGTCCCACCCGTTCCATATCCACCGGAAATTATATAGAGTTCTTTTCCTTGACTGACTAGGGTTCTAGAATAGTCTTCTAAGTTTGCCCAAATCCCCTGATTATTATCGGGTGCTTGAGCAATCATGTTACTCATTAAAAAGGTGCTGGAATTAACTGCAACTGTGCTAGTTCTGTCAGCACTAGGAGTCATGTGACCTCTATCAAATCCGCTACCACTGAAATCTGTACCCTGAACTTGATAACATCCAGAAGGTAAGGTAGTGTCTGCACGAAAATCATCCTGTCTGGGAGTTGAGCCTAGCCACGAGGAGTTTAACTGCCAAGATACCCAATTAGGACGACCCAACGTACAATTGTACCCAACTGCATACTGAGTTTTATTAAGCAAATAATTATCTAAATTGGCAGTTGCCGCACTGCTAGGATTACCCATTGTTAGGTGAGGACTTCCACTACCGCCACCACCACCTGAAGTACCAGAATCAGTGATGCTAATATCATCAATGTTAATTCTGTTAGCAGTTCCATCTGTTTTTTTTACTTGACAGCGAACTGTTCCAGAAATATTTGGTGTAAAGGTTGCTGTGGACAGTGTTGTCGAACTGGTAGTAACTGATGAACCTATTGTTGTCCAGGAACTACCGCTATTTGTTGAACATTGTAAATTCCAAGTGCTGCTACCATCTGTACCATATTTGGCGTGTTTAATGGTAACTGTGCCAGCCCCAGTAGTACGATCAAATTTCATGGAGATCGTACCACTATTGCGAATTCTTGCAGATTGGGTTCCGCTTTTGGCATCACCTGCTAAATTTCCAATTAAGGCATCATTTAAATTCCAAACACCTGTGCTAAGGGTGACATCAGCCGCTGCGTAACTGCCTTTGGAGCCAGATTCAAAACCCTCGATAATAGTTGCACCTTTGGCGCTAAATAGGGTGTTGAAGGTAATTAGTAAAACTATGACTAATCCTGTCAGCCAAGCATTACGATAAATTTTTGTCCAAAAATTCGCTATCATGGGTGTGATTTAACCTGTGTTTGTTCAGTAGTTATCAGTAAATCCACAACTTTGGAATTTACTGGGTTTGATTTCGATGTAACAACAGGATGATAACTAATGGCTTTGCTTACGCAGGTTAAATTCTTGTTAGTCTTAGATTATGGCGAAAGCGATCGCTCCGCGTGGCTTGTTTGTTGGGAGGGGTACGCCGTAGGTTTTGAATATTTGATGAAACTGCTGAAAGGAAATCAAAACTTGTCAACTTTTCTAGCTGATCAATACTGGTTCGATAAACTTTCCCATCATTATCAATAAAGTAGCTAAACTCCAAAAACTACCAATTTTCATAAATTTTATCTGACCATAAGTGAATTATTCTATTGCTGTATAATTACAGAACGGGAATTCCTTGGTTGATTGGGGAGTAAAAAATCAGATAACTTCCTACCATAAAACTCCGTAAACCTGGCACTAATTCATCACGTTTTCTGCCCAGACCAGGATTTTCTGCCAGAATTTTGAGTTTGTTTTCTATCTTTTGTAGGAAACTATCTGCTTTTTCAAGGCTTTGATTAGCAATGAAATCCCAAGTATCTAACAAATCAGCTTCGGCAAGGGGTTTCTTCAGAATAATTGCCATTATTTAGACTGTTTCTCCTGCCGTTGTTGTTTTGCTTTGGCAATGATTTCACTCATGTTTAAGGGTGTAGATTCTCCGCTATCAATACCTTGTTGAATGTCTCGTCGTAACTCAGCAAGACGTATTCCTTTCAGGGCATCCTGTTCTTTGAGTAGCCGCAGTCCTTCCCGAATCACTTCACTGGCGGAAGTATACATACCGCTTTCTACTTTAGAATGTACCCACTTTTCTAGTTCGGTGGTGAGAGAAACGTTCATTTGCGCTCGCTAAAAAGGCTTCTACTAATCATTTTACTGGAAATAACAGAAAATAACAAACTTTGTTATTGTGTGGATCTTAAGCAATAGAATTAACGACGCTTAGGAGAATTAATCGCCTGTACAGGCCGTTGTTTAACTTCCTCACCCCGGCTACGCCACGCAAGCTATCGGTAGAGGGGAGCAACGCGATTTTGTGAAGTCGGGTAAAAAAATGTGCTTTTAGCTACTGGTACTACAGACATAGCTAAAATATTTTTCTAACATTGAAGTAAATTAAATCACATGAAGAAATAAAATTGCACGACAAAGTATCTTCTCAAAATATCTCAATAAGACTTGCATTCAATGATTTGGGGCTGATTAAAATAAACTGCTTACGCCAGTATTTTAATAACTCAGTGCTTATTAATGCAAAAACGCCGATTAAACAGCAGTTGGAGGTATAAAATATTAAACAGTTTGAGGATGGATAAAAGAAGTAAAAATGGAATTGCAGAAATTATTCCAGTTTCCAGCTATCCATTGACAACGCAGATGTAACATAATTTCCGCATTTTCTTTTAACCAAAATTTACTGTTTCCTTTCATTCTTAAATTGACAACTTGGCGGATTAAACTCTCTATAGCACCACTACCAATAGGTAATTTACGAGCTAAAACTTTAGAGTAATTTAAATGCCCTTCCCGATAAGCGCGTAAAAGATAATCTCTTTGTTTAACCAGAGCTTTAGAATGCTCTGCTGCTGCGGAAGCAATAAATTCATCCATCTCCTGAATTAATATTAGAGCCTTGCCTTTTTTGAGCATTTTCCTAGCTTTTTGAAACCAATTTTTTCGTTCTGTTTCATCAGAAAAAGCTACATCTGTAAACATTTGTAAATGTTCGGTGACGTGGTAGAAATCAAATAATTGATAAGTTTCAGATGGGCAACCTAACCGTTCTAAAAGTGGAGGAATCCGTTTCCAAATCCATTCAGCACCATCAGCAATGAAGAATACCTGTTTTGCCTGACTTATTCCTAATCTAACCAGGGTTAGCGCATCTCAAACCCTATTGACAGAGGAATTACAGTAGAGGAGAATAGTTTGCTATGGATGCTGCTAACACAGAAACCATGTATTGATCATTCATCGCAGCTCGTCTTGATTTTTGTCGAATACTACCAGGACTTACGCAACTGGCACAGGCGATCGCTATATCATAGTATTTTTGTACTGAAATAAGTGACGCAACTGGCAAAATGAGTCTCGGCGCGGCGGTTCCGCGCCCCCTCAACAACTAGGGTTAAAAAAACCAAACTCCAGTAAAAAGGGAATTTTGCAATTATTAAAATAGATTTTTAGTGGCAAACATCATAAATAATAAAAATACTATTATTCCTGAAATGTTAGAATAATCAATACCATGAATTATCAATTCTGATTTAATATGAAATTTACTAAATTAGATTATTGCCAATATTTGCTAAGTAGCCAAATCAACTATACTATTACTAATTTGGCAGAGCATTTAGAAAATATTAGTCATGATAAAATTAACTACTATTTAAAAAAAGAAAAATTAACACCTCGTTTACTTTGGGATAATGTTAAAGATGTAATCATGACTGATGATAACGGTTACATTATATTTGATGATAGTGTTTTAGATAAAAGGTATTCTGAAGAAATTGAAATAGTCAGGAGACAATATAGTGGTAACGAACATGGTGTAATCAAAGGAATTGGTGTTGTCATCTGTGTATATGTGAATCCTAAACTTCAAAAATTTTGGGTAGTAGATTACCGCATTTTTAATCCTGATGCAGATGGTAAAACCAAGATAGACCATGTTAAAGAAATGCTGTAAAACCTTGTGTATCATAAGCTTTTACCATTTGATACCGTTTTAATGGATACATGGTATGCGGTACACAATCTGATGCTTTATATTGATAGTCTAGATAAAATTTATTATTGTCCTTTAAAGGATAATCGTTTAGTTGATGATACTTTTGGCAAAGAAAAATATAAACGTATTGAATTATTACAATGGAGTGAAGAAGAATTAGAATGTGGTAAAATAACAAAAATTAAAGGGTTTCCCGCCAATAAAAATTGTTATGGACACTTGGCGACCCTGCTTATGATAAAGGTACAATTGGCAACCAAACAATTCGTTTAATTGGTCTGCTTAAAGATTGCCAGGTTGAATTAATTATTCTCGATGAATTCCAACACTTCATTGACCGAGATTCAGAAAGAGTTCTCAAAACAGTTTCTGATTGGTTAAAAACTTTAATTATCGATACAAATTTGCCCATTATTTTAATTGGCTTACCCGAAGCTGAGGAAGTTCTTAAACTTAAATCTCATTCTCAACTCAGTCGCCGTTTTGCCAATCGTCATTATCTCTCGTCTTTTTTATGGCAGACAGATTGTGGTGCATAATTTCGGACTTTTTTACATTTGTTAGAGTCAAAGCTACCTCTATATGAAGCGTCAAATCTTTCTGAAGTATATACAGCAAGAAGGCTTTACTATGCCTCAGATGGAATTATTGCTCATGTGATGAAGCTAGTTCGGTATGGCACTTATTTAGCTCTTAATAAAAATCAAGAAAAACTGGACTTAAATATTTTAGCAATGGCTTTTGAGAAGTTTGTTCAGGCTGATAAACCTGGAAAGATTAATCCTTTTATTACTGATAATTTTGAGATTGAGCCAGTTAATCTTCCGACTGTAGATTTAGAACCCACATTCCGCAGATGTGACTCAGATTATTGATATTTTTGAAAAATTCCAGCCAGGAAAATTTTATCTACCTAATTTTTCTGGCTGAATTTAACTTTATTTGCCAAAAGATAGAGCTTATTAAGTAAGTTAATTTCACAAGTTTTTAAAATAGATTCTCTCTCTCAATTAAAGTAGTCATTTTCGGTAAAATAAACATGACAATTAAAGCCAAGAATATTTCCGTCTTCGCTAAAAACTTCTATTTACTACTTTTACCCTTGAACTTTCTACATCTTTTAGGTCAAATAAACCACATCAAGTAATTAGATAATATTTACTACAACTCTTTCCTAAATATCTGACAATCTTTTCACGTTCCTCCGTTAAATTGCTCATTTGTTTCTGTCCATTTATGATTACCAAATGTACAGCCTGAAACATCTGAAATACCCACCTCATTGTCGGTTTATTTGTGATTTTCTTAACTTGATTTCTAATCCCATCATCAAATTTAGCTAATTCTTGCCTTAATTTTCTTTGGGCAAGGTTATAGACTAACAAACACAATCCCATTATCATTGCTATTGCTTCTACTCTTTCCGGGGTTTTGACAAATACGCTTGATGTAAAAAACAATGGGTCTTTTAAAAATCTAAATCCTCTTTCGTTAGATTGTTGAGCTTTGTATTCTTCTAATACTTTCTCATCACTCAATTCATTTCTATCTAATACATTCGTTGCTAATATAAATCTCCTGCGTTAATTTTTTTCAGTTTCTATTACTTCTTCTCTTGTTTCTATTTGACCTTTTATTTGATATTTTATTTGACTTGGTTCGGTCAATTTACTTGGTCTACCTGCTGTTTTATATTCTAGTTTCTCTATGTATTCAATTTCTTTTATTTGGTGATATTTCCAGGATTTTGATAGCTTTTCTATTACTATTTTTGCATCTGGCTGACAGGCGAACTCTTGTCTGGATAGTTTGCTGAGTGCGGCTTTTGCTTTTGCTTCCTGTTTTTTGACTTGTTTTTCTACTTGTTGGATACTTGATTTTTTTCTGATTTCACTTTCTACGATTATCCATCTTTGTTTTATGCCTGCATATTCTGATTCTTTGGCTGCTATTTTATAGCCTGATATTTGACTATCTTTCCATTCTGCTTCTTTTATATCTACAATTTTATTTTTTGCTTCTTTGATACTTAGTGGTACTCTTGTTATCCATTTCAGTTCTCTCATTGCTGCTAAGTTTTCTGCTGTATATAAGGCACTGTCTGCTACACTTATGCCCTCAAATGTCCATTGTTTTTTAAATTCTTTTAATCTTTCTACAAATACACTTTTATCATCTACGTTTCCTGAGTCTACTTTTAAATATAATGGGATGTCTCCATCTCCTGTTACTATCATGTCTATGATAAATTGTTTCAAGTCTGGTCTTTTATCTCTTGAATATCCGTGGACTATTTCTATTGCTTTCATCTCCGGTTCTATTTCTAATTTATTCTCTTCTGTTTCTTGCTTTATTTCGTCTATTTCTTTGATTTCTTTTTGTACTCTCCTTCTACACTCATTGATGTCCCATCTAAATGAATACTATCCATTTCTACTTGGAATTTATGGGCTGCTTTTATGGCTACTGCTGTAAATATCTTGGTTGTTCCTATTTGATGATATTTGTCTAGTTCTCTTCCTAGTTTGTCGTCATTTAAATGCTCTGGTAATACTCCTTCTCCTATTAAATATTCTGTTGCTTTTCCTACAAAAAATTCCCCAAATAGATATAATGGGGCGCTTAAAAACCCTAATCCATTCAATATCATCGCTTTTACTACTTGTCCTGGTGTTAGGGTTTCTTTTGTTTTTATTCCCACTATTTTATTCACTTCTTCTACCAATTCCATCTCGTCTATTATTCCTGCTACTATTCCTAAATGGTCTATATCTAGGGTTTGTATGGCAACTTGAGACTCTTTCACGGTTTTTCCCTTCTCTATTTGACGCTTTTTATTTTAACAAATAAAAGCCTGAAATCCTTGCTAGACAATCTTTTCAGGCTTTTCTTTCTCTAAATTTTTAATTCCTAAATTTGCTTTAACATCTGCGGAATGTGGGTTAGAAGTTGGCGCTCTTGAAGAAAATATGCCTACTCAAATGCTGCTACGAACTCCAAGTCCCTATCAAGATGAAAGTCTAGCTGGTTATCTTATTCGGCTAAATGAAAGTAATTATTATTCATCACCCAATTGGATTTTGCAACTAGCTGGTCTACATATCAATCGCAGAATTCCGCTTGGCAACAATCTTGATCAGCCTTCAAAGCTTAGTCAACTTATTCAAGTCAAGGATGAACAGATCCGGTTAATGGCTTCTCTTCCTCATCAATTAGGTGGGGATGTTAATTCTCGGCAATACACCATTTCTAATTATGCTAGAAAACTATGTCCTTATTGTTTAATCGAATCTGTTTATTGCCGCAAAATTTGGGATTGGGATTTAGTCACAGCTTGTTCTCTACATAAATGTGTACTGATGACACAATGCCCTGGTTGTCAAAAAAATATTCAGTGGTGTAGACCCGCAGTCGCTCGTTGCCGATGTGGTTTCGATTTTCGCACAGGGCAAGCACAAACAGCCACTTTTCACCAAGTTAATCTGTGTGCATACTTGTTCTCATTAGAGAAAAGCCTTGCTACTGTGCATATTCACAGGAATTAATATTTAGCCCACATTCCGCAGATGTTAAAGCAAATTTAGGAATTAAAAATTTAGAGAAAGAAAAGCCTGAAAAGATTGTCTAGCAAGGATTTCAGGCTTTTATTTGTTAAAATAAAAAGCGTCAAATAGAGAAGGGAAAAACCGTGAAAGAGTCTCAAGTTGCCATACAAACCCTAGATATAGACCATTTAGGAATAGTAGCAGGAATAATAGACGAGATGGAATTGGTAGAAGAAGTGAATAAAATAGTGGGAATAAAAACAAAAGAAACCCTAACACCAGGACAAGTAGTAAAAGCGATGATATTGAATGGATTAGGGTTTTTAAGCGCCCCATTATATCTATTTGGGGAATTTTTTGTAGGAAAAGCAACAGAATATTTAATAGGAGAAGGAGTATTACCAGAGCATTTAAATGACGACAAACTAGGAAGAGAACTAGACAAATATCATCAAATAGGAACAACCAAGATATTTACAGCAGTAGCCATAAAAGCAGCCCATAAATTCCAAGTAGAAATGGATAGTATTCATTTAGATGGGACATCAATGAGTGTAGAAGGAGAGTACAAAAAAGAAATCAAAGAAATAGACGAAATAAAGCAAGAAACAGAAGAGAATAAATTAGAAATAGAACCGGAGATGAAAGCAATAGAAATAGTCCACGGATATTCAAGAGATAAAAGACCAGACTTGAAACAATTTATCATAGACATGATAGTAACAGGAGATGGAGACATCCCATTATATTTAAAAGTAGACTCAGGAAACGTAGATGATAAAAGTGTATTTGTAGAAAGATTAAAAGAATTTAAAAAACAATGGACATTTGAGGGCATAAGTGTAGCAGACAGTGCCTTATATACAGCAGAAAACTTAGCAGCAATGAGAGAACTGAAATGGATAACAAGAGTACCACTAAGTATCAAAGAAGCAAAAAATAAAATTGTAGATATAAAAGAAGCAGAATGGAAAGATAGTCAAATATCAGGCTATAAAATAGCAGCCAAAGAATCAGAATATGCAGGCATAAAACAAAGATGGATAATCGTAGAAAGTGAAATCAGAAAAAAATCAAGTATCCAACAAGTAGAAAAACAAGTCAAAAAACAGGAAGCAAAAGCAAAAGCCGCACTCAGCAAACTATCCAGACAAGAGTTCGCCTGTCAGCCAGATGCAAAAATAGTAATAGAAAAGCTATCAAAATCCTGGAAATATCACCAAATAAAAGAAATTGAATACATAGAGAAACTAGAATATAAAACAGCAGGTAGACCAAGTAAATTGACCGAACCAAGTCAAATAAAATATCAAATAAAAGGTCAAATAGAAACAAGAGAAGAAGTAATAGAAACTGAAAAAATTAACGCAGGGAGATTTATATTAGCAACGAATGTATTAGATAGAAATGAATTGAGTGATGAGAAAGTATTAGAAGAATACAAAGCTCAACAATCTAACGAAAGAGGATTTAGATTTTTAAAAGACCCATTGTTTTTTACATCAAGCGTATTTGTCAAAACCCCGGAAAGAGTAGAAGCAATAGCAATGATAATGGGATTGTGTTTGTTAGTCTATAACCTTGCCCAAAGAAAATTAAGGCAAGAATTAGCTAAATTTGATGATGGGATTAGAAATCAAGTTAAGAAAATCACAAATAAACCGACAATGAGGTGGGTATTTCAGATGTTTCAGGCTGTACATTTGGTAATCATAAATGGACAGAAACAAATGAGCAATTTAACGGAGGAACGTGAAAAGATTGTCAGATATTTAGGAAAGAGTTGTAGTAAATATTATCTAATTACTTGATGTGGTTTATTTGACCTAAAAGATGTAGAAAGTTCAAGGGTAAAAGTAGTAAATAGAAGTTTTTAGCGAAGACGGAAATATTCTTGGCTTTAATTGTCATGTTTATTTTACCGAAAATGACTACTTTAATTGAGAGAGAGAATCTATTTTAAAAACTTGTGAAATTAACTTACTTAATAAGCTCTATCTTTTGGCAAATAAAGTTAAATTCAGCCAGAAAAATTAGGTAGATAAAATTTTCCTGGCTGGAATTTTTCAAAAATATCAATAATCTGAGTCACATCTGCGGAATGTGGGATTTAGGGCTTGCTGAATAACCCTAAAACCTAGATAAATTAAGAGATTAAGGGGCAAAAAGGAGAAAAAGGTGCAAGGAAAAGGTATAAGATAAGTAAAAACCCTTGCATCAAGGTGCATCAAGATGTATCGAAGAGCGCAAAAACAAGAAACGCCCCCAGAAAACTTTGAACTACCCTTTGGGGGAAAACTAGCGTCAGATAACCGATGGGTAATCATGGCAAACATGATACCGTGGTCAGAGTTTGAAGCAGAATATGCAGCTATATTCTCAGAAGAAATAGGCGCACCAGCGAAAACATTTAGAATGGCATTAGGGGCATTAATAATCAAAGAAAAGTTAGGGATAAGTGATAGGGAAACAGTAGAACAGATTAGGGAGAATCCCTATCTACAATACTTTATAGGAATGTCAGCTTATAGTAATAAACCACCATTTGACCCTTCGATGTTAGTTCACTTTAGAGAAAGAATAGATATAAACTTAGTCAATAAATTGAATAGAGAAATTGTCAAACAAGGATTAGAAATAAACGAGGAGGCAGAAAAAGAAAAAAAGTCAGAAACCGAGGATTTAAAAAGTGAGATGAACAATCGGGGAAAATTAATATTAGATGCCAGTTGTGCGCCAGCAGATATCAGTTATCCCACAGACTTAGGATTATTAAATCAAGCTAGAAAGCACACAGAAACAATTATAGATATTTTATATAACTCCCTAAATGTAAAAACCATAAACAAACCGAGAACATACAGGAATATAGCGAGAAAGAATTATTTATTAGTAGCAAAAAAAAGAAAAGTAACCATTAAAGAAAGAAGAAAAGCTATAAAAAGTCAACTGCAATATATCAAAAGAAATTTATCTCATATTCAGCAGTTAATAGATGTAGGTGCCTCACTTTTAAACCTGAGTAATAGACAATATAAGATGTTACTGGTAGTAGGAGAAATTTATCGCCAACAACTTTGGTTATATGAAAATAAAAAACAAAGTATAGAAGACCGAATAGTCAGTCTCAGCCAACCGCATATCCGTCCGATTATCAGAGGAAAAGCGGGTAAACCAGTGGAATTTGGAGCCAAATTATCAGCCAGTTGCTATGATGGATATGTATTTCTAGACCATATTAGTTGGGACAATTTTAACGAATCAGGAGACTTAAAATCACAGGTAGAAGCCTACAAAACTTATACCGGGTATTATCCTGAATCAGTTCATGTGGATAAAATTTATCGGACAAGGGAGAACCGAGATTGGTGTAAAGAAAGAGGAATTAGAATCAGTGGACCTCCTTTAGGAAGACCACCTAAAAATGTCAGTAAAGAAAAAAAGAAGCAAGCTGCTTATGACGAGAGAATTCGTAATTGTATTGAGGGAAAGTTTGGACAAGGTAAAAGAAGATTTAGCTTGGGTAGAGTCATGGCTAAACTTCCTCATACTTCTTTAACTTCTATTGCTATTACTTTTTTAGTTATGAATCTTTCTACCCGACTTTCACGGGTTTTTTCTGTGTTTTTATGGCAATTTTTCCAAACAACATCTTTTTTCGTCAATTTTATTAATACAAGTTATGTTTTGGCTTCTCGCACACAACAAAAACTTATATTTTCCTTTGTCTGACTATTTAGTCAATTCTTCTCTTGTCTTGGAATGACTTTTTCAGCAAACCCTATTTATGTTCAAAATGCCCCAAATTATAGTTCTGGCTGGTGTACTGGAGTTTTGAGCGGAAATTTCACTTGATCTGCAAATTGATTTTCTGGGGAAAAGCCTTATTCCACAAGCGATTTCACTTTATGCGCGAATTACTTTGCCCCAAACCCTTATAACTTCGTTGTTCAAATTTCATCTTATGCGCGAACCCACACAAGCTTCACCATGAGCTTATGGCTTGAGAACAACTTTAATACAGTTATCCTGCTTGTGCTTGAAAATCTCATAGCCGTGGGGTGCTTGCTCTAGCGGTAGACGATGGGTGATGACAAAAGAAGGGTCAATATCACCATTTTGAATATGTTCCAATAGCGATCGCAGATATCTATGAACATGAGTTTGTCCCATTTTGAATGTCAGGCCCTTGTTCATAGCAGCACCCATCGGTATCTTATCTACAAAGCCACCATAAACACCAGGAATTGACACAGTACCACCTTTACGACAAGCCACAATTGCTTGCCGCAGCACATGGGGGCGGTCTGTTTCTAAACGCACTGCTTGTTTGGCCTTGTCATACAGACCTTCTAGACCCATACCATGAGCTTCCATTCCCACTGCGTCCATCACCGCATCAGGACCGCGCCCCCCTGTCATTTCTTTGAGAGCTTCACCAACATCAAGTTCTTCAAAGTTGAGGATTTCAGCGTTACCGTCTTTCGCCATTTGTAGACGTTCAGGAACACGATCAATCGCAATCACCCGTTCAGCACCCAACATATAAGCACTACGAATAGCGAATTGCCCAACCGGTCCACAACCCCAAATAGCAACAATATCACCAGGCTGAATCTCACAGTTTTCCGCTGCCATATAGCCAGTGGGGAAGATATCTGTCAAAAATACAACTTGTTCGTCTGTCAGTCCATCAGGAATCTTCAACAAACCAACATCGGCAAAGGGAACACGGGCATATTCAGCTTGACCACCAGCATAGCCCCCCAGCATATGAGAGTAACCGAAAATACCAGATGGGGAATGACCCATAATTTTTTCTGCCATCCAGGCATTCGGGTTAGAGTTATCGCACAGTGACCATAAATCCCTTTGGCAGAAGAAACAGTTACCACAGGAAATCGGAAATGGTACAACCACCCTATCGCCTACTTTGATATTTTTGACCGCGCTACCTAGTTCAACTACCTCCCCCATAAATTCATGACCCAGGATATCGCCCTTTTCCATCGTGGGGATGTAGCCGTTATAAAGATGCAGGTCAGAACCACAAATCGCCGTTGTCGTGATTTTAACAATAGCATCACGCGGATTAATGATTTTTGGATCGGGTACGCTTTCTAAGCGCACATCATTAGTACCATGCCAACAAATAGCTTTCATAATAATTTTTGGTGATTGGTGATTGGTGATTGGTGATTGGTAATTGGGAAGATATAGCCTTTCCCACTCTAGTTAGATACAAAATTACCCCTCCCCAACCCTCCCCTTAGTAAGGGCTACAGTGTACACAGAAGTCTTGAAATCATATTTAACACTTGGTTTTGCTACTCCAAATCCCAATTTTATAGAGAGATGGAGGTTTGAGTTTCGCAAAATATCAGGCATTTCAGGGGCTAAAAAACCTGAAACCTATGAGGCAACCACTTGTGTGTACACCGTAGCTTAGTAAGGGGAGGGTGCGCGACAGCGCGGGTGGGGTGTATTTCATGAGCTTGGGAATTGCTATAATCTCCCCTGCTCCCCTGCTCCCCTTCCTACCCATTACCTTTTGGTTGACCTTCTATGGTGGCAATTTCGCCAGCTTCGGCGATCATTTTGAAGCGATGCAGATCATCTCCAAGTTGCTGTTTTGGTTCTTCACCAAAGAGTTTGGCTACAGCATCTCCAATTGCTCCACCAGGGGGATTATATTGGGTCACGACTTTGACCTCAGTACCGCGATTGCCGGGTGCTGGCTGGAAGCTTACAGAACCAGAGTTATCAACATCTGCTCCTTGAACCGAAGCCCAAGAAATCAATTCGTTTTCCCGGTCTTCGATGATGACTGCATCCCATTCAATGCTGCTGTCTAATGGCCCACGGGTAACCCAGTGCGATCGCCTATCGTCGTATACCTTCACATCTTTGAGATGTTTCATAAAACGCGGCAAATTCTCAAATTTATGCCAAAAGCGGTAGAGTTCTTCCGCCGGTTTGTTAATCGTCACCACCTTTTCAACTTTGTTTGGCTGGTTCATAACCATTGCCTCCGCTGCTTTGTGTAGTTTCTAATTGAAGATGATGGAAATGTATTTGAATATAGGGTAATTTATCAATTACCAGCAGGTGAAGCGGCATGAATTAGCTCTGGTTTTTCTTCAGTAGCAGGACGCTCAATAGTTTGAGCCGATGTTGGACGTTGTTCACGCTTCAGAGTTTCTACTTTCATCGGCTGACCTGTTTCAATAGATTGGTAGAGCGCCACAATTATGCGAACATCATTCAATCCTTCGATTCCGGACGGCTCTGGGTCTTTATTTTGGAGAATACAATCTGAGAAATAGGAGAATTCAGCCGCTAGTTGATCATGGCTCTCAAAGGTACGTTCTTGAGTTTCACCATCAATAGTCAGATAATGCTTAATTTCTCCCTGCCAAGTGTAAGCAGATTCTACTCGGATGTCGCCTTTAGTGCCTACAACCTGGTAATTAGAAACTTTGGCTGCGCCAAAGCTACAGGTAAATGTTGCTAGTCGTTCATTGGGAAAACGCAGGATAACACTGGTCATTTCTTCCACTTCACTGAAACGTTGTTCTCCCTTGGTAGCAGCTACAGCAAACACTTCCGTTGGTTCATCTTGAAATAGATAGCGTGCGGCATTAATGCAGTAAATACCAATATCATAGATTGTTCCTCCTCCTGTAATCTCTCGTAAACGGATGTTTCCCTGTTCTACTTGTTGAGAGAATACAGAGTTGAAAAGTCTTGGTTCACCAATTTGATGAGAACGCACTATTTCTACTGCTTGTAAGTTTGCCTGTTCTAGATGTAAGCGATAAGCAATCATTAACTTGACACCATTGTCATTAGCAGCTTTCATCATGGCTTCGCATTCTTTTTCTGTTACAGCCATTGGCTTTTCACAAAGTACATGAATGGCTTGATTAGCTGCCCGCACAGTATAATCACAATGTAGGTGATTGGGTAATGCAATATAAACAGCATCAATATCACCGCTTGTTAGACAGTCTTCATACTCATCATAAGAATAAGTATGCTGAATCCCATACTTTTTACTGAGTTCTTCACGTTTTGTGGGGTCATCGGAAACTAGAGCCACTAATTCAGAGTTATCGGCAGAAGTAAAGGCCGGTAAAGCTGCTTCTTGAGCAAACCAACCTAAACCCACAACGGCGTAACGAATTTTGTTTTTTCCGTTTGTAGTTGTCATTGTAGACCTCTTGATGAAGAACTTGGTTTAAAAAATCATTCTTTTAGGGTGATGAAGTTTTTCAAGTATTCCCTCATACTGATGATAGAACTTTAATCATACTTAAGAGATGCTTTTTTCTTTCCATTTTCTTCTTAACTGACAAGTATTAGATGGAATTTGGAGAAGTATAGATAAAATGCAGTTGATGCCATTAATGTTGCCTTTAGTGGCTTCTTAAATGATATATAAGGTTTATCGTTTAATTTTTTTCTTAATTCATAAGCTAGTTTAAATTTATCAGTTGTCACCTGTTCAATTTGCAAATTACCTAATTCGGCGGATTGCATGATACCTTCAATAAAAGTTGTAGCCTCTTGAAAGTTTTCTCTTTTAAATAATAAAGAAATTAATTCATATAAAACATAATCACTGGTATATATCGAAGTCTTTTGTTGTTTTTATTGATAATAAACTTCTTTGACGGATTGATGATAATTATCTCTACGATGTCCTAAAGCTAACCATCCCCAAGTATCAATAAAAATAGACTTATATTTCATTATGATTACCCAAACTATATAGTTCTTCATCAATATGATCTGTTGATATCTATTCCAGCTACTCACCTGGTTTTGAGTGCGCTGCCATGAAACGTCAATACACCACCAAACGCAATCCTTGTCCTGTCTGTGGCAACCATCATGGTTGCGCTATTCGCCCAGATAATCTAATTGAGTGCCTACGGAGTTTCAGCCAACATGATACCCCGGCTGGTTATCGCTTTATCAAGCCCCTGCGTAACGATATGGGCGGGTTATTTGTTCAAGATGACCAAAATGCTCAAAACCAGGATAAGCTTCTTTATTCACCTCAAAAACGGGCTGACAGTAGACAAACAAATAGAAACCCCCAGGTAGTTTTTAATCACCTGCTTATGTTCCACAGCCAGCGATCGCAATTTCTGCAACTCCACATCAGCATTAAACAACTGCGAAATCTTCAATTCCTCCAATAACATCACCGCAGGAAGCAACTGTCCCCAATTAAAATCAGGCTTCCAAATCGCATTATTACCCTTCTCCACCTAGCTAGATTGTGGTCGGGTAGCAGGACTACAATTTAGCCAAGCTGTCATGAGGGGCGTGCGACGTGAAAGTTGTGTATTAGGCGCATCCGCGCTATAAGACCGAGAGGCTGTCCTCTCCAGAGAAGTCCTTCTCTCTGTCCCCACGTAAAAGGGTCATTGACCCCACCTACACTGATAGTAAGTAATGAAATCAGTGGAATGCAAGGTATGAAAGCTTACTTACTGAGAGCCTAAATTGGTAAAGCAAGCAAGGGGAAGACCGTCAAGGGTTAACGCTAGTGAACTATCTTAAACTTCGTGATGACAGAGAAGTGAAATCAGGCTGATACACTTCAACCAAAAGGTAAATGAGCAGGTTGCTGGAGTGTCCTAGACAGCAACGAAGGAACAAACGCTCATCGGAGTATAGATAGAACCCAAAACGGTCGAATGTCAAATACACAGAACACGGTAAGCCCTATGGATTCTCAGGGGAGTCGATAACCTGAGTAGGTCAACCGCGAGGAAGACATCAATAATATCCAGAGGGTAAAGGAAGTTGGAGAAAGCAAATGCTCCTGGTAATGCGGGAGATAAGAGTCAAGATTACTCTATGCCGAAAGGCAGCAGACTTCCAACAGGTATCCACCGATAAACCAAAGTAACGGAATAAACCAAGGTGAAAGATAGAGTCAGCAATGACATCGGAACTTCGGAAACGTTGTTAGATTGGTCAACCATTAATTGGCGATAAATCAAACGACGGGTAACAAACCTGAGACAAAGAATTTATCGGGCTACTCAGAGATGCCAATGGAATCGGGTCAGAAGCCTGATGAAACTGATGTTAAGGAGCTATTCAAACCTGCTACTAGCGGTGCGACGAGTTACCCAAGAAAATGACGGCAAACGGACTGCTGGCATAGATGGTCAGATAGCCCTCACCTCAGAAGCTAGGGTAGCACTGGTCAACCAGATGCAAGAATACAGAATATGGCAAACACACCCGGTTAAACGGGTTTACATTCCCAAGTCAGGGGGAAAACTTAGACCATTAGGAATTCCCTGTCTGGTAGACCGAGTGGCACAAGCAGTTATCAAAAATGCCTTAGAACCAAGTTGGGAAGCCCGCTTTGAGTCAAATTCCTATGGCTTTCGCTGTGGTAGAGGTTGTCATGATGCTATACGCCGATGATTTCCTAATTACGGCTGAAACTAAGGAAGATATTGAAGCAATTGTTCCCAAGGTTGTAGATTTCCTTCATGTTAGAGGCTTGGAACTAAATTCTGACAAAACCAACATTGTTCCTGTGGAACAAGGGTTTAATTTTTTGGGTTTCCATGTCCGAAAGTTCCACGGCAGTTGCTACATTATGCCACAGAAAGAAAAAGTCAAAGACTTTCTCAAAGGCATACGGGATTGGCTAAAAGCTAATAAGCAAGCCACTCCTGAAATGGTTATCTACCACCTCAACCCTATTCTTAGAGGCTGGGGCAACTACTACAAACATAGTGTCAGTACACAAGTATTCAGTTACGTAGACCACGAAATCTGGAAAGCTCTCTGGAAGTGGTCACTGCGTAGACATCCGAATAAAGGTAAGCGATGGGTCGCCAATCGATACTTCAAAACTATCAATGGTAGAAAATGGAACTTTGCAGCAACGGTAAAAGACCGACGGGGAGAATGGACTACCATTTCTCTAGTATATCTGCCGGGTATCAATATTGAACGGCACGTTAAGGTCAAAGGCGCTGCATCTCCTGATGACCCAGAGTTAAAACACTACTGGGAACAACGTCAAACCCGGTATGGCAAGACCTATTGGGAAAAGGGATCTAAGCTCTACAAAGTAGCAGTGAACCAAAATTGGCGTTGTCCAGTCTGCCACGAACACCTGTTCAATGGAGAAACACTGAATACACATCATCTTCTGAGTGTTGCAGAGGGAGGTACGGATACCGTAGATAATCTTGTTCATCTACATACATCTTGCCACCGTCATCTGCATCATCGAAAAACTCTCTGAATAACTGGATGCTTGAGCGGCTTGAGGGGAAACTATCACGAGCCGTTCTTTGGGGAGGGGGACACGGCGACGTGTGCCTCCTTACCCGACAAGATAGTCTGGAAACTGTGCTAGTGTCGGTGGAAGGATAATGTTGCCGGAATGACTTGCTTATGCTTCCAATTCACTTCGGCAACATTATCCTTCAAACCTCTCTAATGCTTGCAGTCCATATATTAAAGTTCAATGCATTGACACGTTGGCTGGGGTACAGTTAGGTTCTCTTAAGAATTTGCCCAGGTAGGAGTGGATGGACGCGCAGCAGAGATCGCATGGAAGAATGCAAATAGCCTGTGTTTAGCTCGACCATAATCTCGGTATTGTTGTAGATCGAAAGACCGTAATTCTTTTTCTATTACATCTTCGACATCAGCAGATAAATTTAACCTACCTTCATTGAGATAACATTCGGTTAAAAATAGCAGTTTCTCAACATTAATTTCGTTGATTTCCCATTGAATCTCGACAGGAAACTCATAATTTTTTTCTAATGTTCCACCACGGTAAACATTTTCTACAAGCTTATTGCCGATAATATATTTAACTTTATGGATGTCAGCCAGTCCTAGCAAATCATCAGCAGTTGGCTTCAATCCAAGACGACGACGGAACACAGAATCAATAATTTCATACTTACTATTGTCTTGAAATACTGTAACAACAACTGCTGCAATTCCTTCGATATCGCCATAACATCCGATGATGTTTTTACTTTCTTCACCACGAACAAACAAGATATCCATATGCAACAACTAAATTAATGATAGGGAATCGAGGTTATGAAATTCTCAAAGGTGAGACTGACAATGTAAAACTCAATACCGATAATCTATCAGATTTTTTTGTAAAAATGGAGGCTTTGTACAAAAAAAAGAACCTTTTTGTCAACAGGTTAATCTAAGATTAACTATTGATAAATTAATTGATAACCCAAGTTATCACCCGCCAGAGACTCCTATTCCTCTCATTGCTACTTTCGTTAAATCAAGGTTTTAAATTTTGCGTTGCCGAAAGTGACGAAAGAAGGATAATTAAAATATTTTTTATTAACTATTGGATAAACATATCTTTACTTATTGTTATAGGAGTTTGTCGCCGGGGCCTCTCAACTAACAACCCGCACAATGACAATACTATTTTCAAACACCCGATAAAAAATAATATATCCATCAATAGGAATACCCCTTATGGCAATTCCCAAGCTCATGAAATACACCCCACCCGCGCTGTCGCGCACCCTCCCCTTGGTAAGGGCTACGGTGTACACACAAGTCCTATTTAAGATTAAATCGGCGGTTAGAAACCGCAACTACACAGGCAAAACTCCTTCGGATTCGCCAGTTCCCTACGGCGGGTCTCCCGCCGTAGGGAATGGTCTCACCACCTCCGTGGGTTGAAAACTAGTATTGTTTCTTAGTCCACGCAGGTGGACTTTGTTTGTGTAGCCGTGATTTATAATCGCCAGGGCTTGTTTTGGGTAATCAGATCACTTGTGTGTACACGGTAGTTGGTAAGGGGAGGGTTGGGGAGGGGTAATTTTGTATCTTACTAGAGTGGGAAAGGCTATAATACAGAATCCATATTTCCATAACTACGCACGATTTTAGGAAACCTCGCTATATTGCGACATTATAAGCCTGTATCAATTCCTGAGTTTCTGGTTTGACTTGAATATTCATGATGTATTTTCCAATTAATAGCCTATCCAAAAATGCTAACAATTATGGCTTACGCCACGCTGCAATATTACATTTTCTGCCTGTACCTGTTCTAACAATAAAATAAATCTAATCTAAAACCCAATAACAGAAGTTGCCTTGCGGCGTTGTTCTGGGGATACCTCCAGATAACGCTGCAAAGTCCCCAAATCATTATGTCCGCTAACGTCTGAAGTCCCAGGGCTTCCGACACCCGACACCTGGTATAGAGACAAATGGCAAATAAAGCGCGATCGCGTGGATTGGTAAAACCTTTAGACATGGATTAGTTTTTTTGTCAATGCGTAACTCCTATAAACGATAAGCTTCATGACAGCGGTTAATTAAAGCCTTAACAACCCTGCCTTTTGTAAACGTGAGAGTAAACCAGGACGATTGCTGTAATCTGTTTGCATTTCCTGAACGCGTAACTTAAACTGCTCTAGTTTTCCTTGATGTTCAGCTAAATCGCGTAGATTTCTCAAATGTGCAATTGCATCATCATAGGGTTTAGATTGTTTGAGAGCAATTAATCTAAAAACCTCCTCCCATAATTTCGCTTCCTTGGGAACTAGTGCTAACAATTGACGAATTCTTGCCTCCTTTGCCGCTTTAAGCTCTTGTTCTTGGCGAAGTCTGCTACAATCCTCCGCACTAGCTATTAATTGAAAAAGCAATCGTCTATTACTATGATCTTGAACTAAAGCAATTTGACTATTAGATAATTCTTTCAATCTTTTTGCTAATTGAACTCCAATTAATGGCTCATTCTTGAGGACTTTAACCAAAAATTCGTTGCGTTCTGCTTCTGGTAAACTTGGAATTAATGCTTCTAAAGACGTAAATTCTGCCTGTGTAGAATTACTAGCTGTAGCTGCTACTGTAATTAAATCATTATCAACCTTAAAAAACTCAACAAAACTTTGCAGCGAGTCCGACAACTTTTGTAAATTGGCAGGTACAGGTGGTTCTAGTACATCTGACTCATCTTCCGATAGCTCATAATCATCGCATACTCTAGTTTTAGCTTTTAACCAAGCCAAATATAAAACCCGGAAATCACCTTGCAATAATTCATTTCTCAGTGATGCTAAATTAGACAGCCACCCTTCACCTTCTATCCAATCTCGATATTCTTCATCATTAATATTGATATCAAGAATTAGATAATTTGAAGTATTAGAAACAGAAATACAATCATCTACACAATATTGCTTAATTAAAGTAGCATCTACCAGTTTTTTCGGCAACCGAAATAAAAGCTGTCTTGTTCCCCAGTTAGCCATGTACAACATGACATCAAAACACTTTTCTAACAAATCTTGGGGGTTGCCCCGAAAGTCACCGTAACTATAAGTGAAAGCTGCTTTTGTTGGTGATAATTCCACTCGACTAGAAAGACTTTCAACGTAACTTTGTTCAGTTTTTGTTAATATTCTATCTAAAGCTTGAAATTCATAATACTGGTATTCACTCATAATCATCCTCTTTTGACTATGTGAAGTATTGTATCTCCCACAGTTACCAAAACTGTAACGGTGATCAAATCTCACCCTGCTCAGGACTATTCTAAGTAAGAACAACAGGGCAACTATCTTGAGTGTGAGGATTTAGCAATGTCTTACCCGATTCCGTCCAAAATGTGGCAGCGCGTCAGTATTTTAACGTTCTTATTATTACTACCAACAGTAGGAATTGCCGTTTTAAATCAGTCTCTGACAAAAGCAATTCCCACCAATCAGACTACCTCAGCCAACTCTATTCTCCCCAATAACTCGAATTATCAAGTACTCCAGGCATTAGTCAACAATTATAGTTGTGTCGTTTCCGTTCCCAACTTTGGCACTCTTCCCGTCGCCCGCACAGAATTTGCTACAGTCTTGAATACTTGTTCACAACGAATCAATGAACTAATAGCAAATAACCCCACCACAGTTGCCCAAACAGACCTGCAAACTCTACAACGCTTACAAAAAGAATTTGCCCCAGAATTAGTAACCCTCAATAATCCCAAAGATGAATTAGAGGCTCAAACTAACATCGCTCCTACTCAAGATACCAGAGAACGCATTCAAGACCAGTCTACTCGCAAGACTAACCCGTCAGGTGTAATCACGGCAAAACCTCTGAATTTACCACCTAGTTCCCCTGTCACGTCTAATGTTAACCGTTACAGTATTCCTAAACGCACAGTTGGGGGTGGCATTAATGGTATGATTGCCCCCGAACCTGAAATCAGTCGGCAATTCAACACAGAGAACTATAACCGAATTGATGATAATCCCTTTCATCGTGTTGGTAATGACCCTCTTTCTACCTTTTCCATAGATGTAGATACGGCATCATATAGTAATATGCGACGGTTTATTACCCAAGGGCAATTACCACCCAAAGATGCAGTACGAATAGAAGAATTGATTAACTACTTCACCTATAATTATCCTCAACCAACAGGAAATAGACCTTTTTCCGTCACCACTGAAGTGACTGCTGCCCCCTGGAATCCCCAACATAAATTAGTACAAGTAGGTTTGCAAGGAAAACGTTTAGAGAGTGAAACCTTACCACCAAGTAACCTTGTATTTCTAATTGATGTCTCCGGTTCTATGGGTGAACCCAACAAATTACCCTTGGTAAAACAGTCTTTAAAATTGCTAGTGAATAAACTCAGTCCTGAAGACAGGGTAAGTTTGGTAGTTTATGCCGGAAATGCGGGTGTAGTCTTACCTGCTACCCCTGGAAGTCAAAAAACAAAAATTCTGGCAGCCATTGACCGCTTAGAAGCCGGAGGTTCTACTGCTGGTGGTCAAGGGATTGAATTAGCTTACAAAATCGCCAAACAAAACTTCCTCAAATCTGGTAATAACAGAGTTATTTTAGCCACTGATGGAGATTTTAACGTCGGGGTTTCCAGCGATGCTGAATTAACTCGATTAATTGAACAGAAGCGAGACCAGGGAATTTTTCTTACAGTTATAGGATTTGGTACTGGTAACTATAAAGATGGAAAAATGGAACAACTAGCTGATAAGGGTAATGGCAACTATGCCTATATTGATACCTTATTAGAAGCTAAAAAAGTCCTAGTTAATGACATTCGGGGAACGCTGTTTACTATTGCCAAAGATGTGAAAATTCAGGTGGAATTTAATCCTGCTAAAGTGCAAGCATACCGCTTGATTGGCTATGAAAATCGCCTGTTGCAAAACCAAGATTTCAATGATGATAAGAAAGATGCAGGGGAAATTGGCGCTGGTCATTCGGTGACAGCACTATATGAAATTATTCCTACTGACATGAAAAGTGATGTGAAACTACCAGATATAGACCCTTTGCGTTATCAGCGTTCTGGTGTAACTGCGACCGATACTGCTGATAATGAGATGATGTTGGTGAAACTCCGCTATAAGTTACCCCAGGACAACACCAGTCAATTAATTACTCAGACTATCAAAGATAGTGAATTCAACGCTAACCAAACACCATCGACTAATTTGAGATTTGCTGCTGCGATCGCTACTTTTGGGATGATAATACGTGATTCTGAGTACAAAGGGAATGCTAACTATGATTTGGTAATGAAATTAGCAACTCAAGGTCAGGGGGAAGATCAGGAAGGTTATCGCGGTGAGTTTATTCGCTTAGTGGAGCAATCTAGGGAGTTAATGACCAGGAAGTGATTGAGATGATTTCGCTTAGACCAGGAATGAACTAACTCACCTTTACCCATGACACCGACACAATTAGACGACTATCATCGCATGATTGAAATTGGCCTTTTAGCTAGTCGTCAGGTTGAACTACACCTATGCTGCTACATCAATTTCTGAATATTGGGTAGTAGATTTAAAGAATCAACAATTCAAAGTGTTTAGAGAGCCAATAAATAGTGATTATTCCCAAGAATTAACCTTGACTTTAGGTGAAATATCTCCGTTAGCATTTCCAGAAATTAAAGTTTCTATTCAACGTTTACTAAAAGGGTTTTAATTTAATTATGTCTGTGATATGCGTAGCTAAAAGCACATTTTTTCACGACATTTTGAATATTATTGCTTATTGATAAATGACGAATAACTTTCACTTGTCAGAAATGTATACGTCCTGATAGAGATAATTCTGATGGACTGAGTTGGGTGAGTTCAATAGATTCACCGATTAACCAGGTGGCGAAATCGGCTGAAAATGACTCTGCTAAAAAGCGACAGACATTATCAAACATCGACGATTCCTATGTCGCGCTAGTTCCCTCCGGGACGCTTTGCGAACGCTATCGCCTCCATTCCCAAACGTTTTAATACCTGTAATACACTATAAAGCTCATTATCAGGATTTACCAAAGAAAACAGCCGTGAATTAGCATATTAATGAACCATCTTGATATTTCTCCTGACGAAATTTTGGCTCAAGTGTACAAAAAAAGCTATTAACCCTGAAACCTTTACTTCCGTATTTCTCACAAACAATGTAATCGCAATTTGTATAACCCGTATAGAGAATCGGTGTTTGTTCAAAAATCAAATAGGAGTCCTATATCATTATTTTTTTAACTAGTTCCGTGGGTTTAAGTCCCCCGGTTCTATAATCGGCAAGTTTTGTGTTGGGGTTAAATCCCCATTACAAAACTTAATTACGAATTACGAATTACGAATTACGAATTATTTTAATCTAAAATCTAAAATTCCCGGTCAAAATAATTCGTAATTGATAATAATGCCTCCGGCAGGCGTAGCCAACGTAATTCGTAATTGCAATCAGTGGAGGCTTGTACCCTCTTTAATTACGAATTACGAATTAGTAATTATTTGGTCAACCCTCATGAATTAATTGCAGTAATGCTTCCGTTGATATCTTGCCACTCATATCAGTACCTTCCAATAAACTATCCGCCAAATCTCGCTTGTGGTGATGTAATTCCACAATCTTGTCCTCAATAGTATCCTTAGCGACCAAGCGATAAATTGTTACCGGACGTTGTTGCCCAATCCGGTGAGCGCGGTCAGAAGCTTGATCTTCCACAGCGGGATTCCACCAAGGGTCTGTATGGATCACGTAATCAGCGGCGGTTAGATTCAGTCCTGTACCCCAGCTTTCAAACTAATGAGAAAAACATCCCCATCCCCCGCTTGAAAGGCATCCACGCTTCTTTTCCGTTCTGCCATTGGGGTACTACCATCTAAATATTGATATTTAATACTTTGTTTATCCAGATAATCGCGGATGATGTGCAGATGGTCAACAAACTGGCTAAACACCAACGCCTTATGGCGATTTTCCAGCAGTTCATCCAGCACCTCACCAAAAAGTTGCAACTTAGAACTAGATAACTCAGTATCAGGCATTACCAAACTCGGATTACAGCAAGCACGACGTAGTTTCATAATCTCCGCTAAAACTTGCAAATGCTTCTGTCCTGCATCTGCATTACTTTCAGTTAGTTTAGATATAGCTTGACGACGCAAAGCCTCATAAAATGCTTTTTCCTCTTTACTCAACTCCACATGAAGCAGAATTTCAGTTCGGGAAGGCAATTCTTCTAACACCTGATTTTTTTGTGCGTCGTAATAAGAATGGTTGAATTAGCTTTTTCAGTTTATTACGTGCTTGTTTATCCTGATATTTCTCAATAGGATTTGCAAAGCGTTGATTAAAGCTTTCAAAAGAACCCAATAACCCAGGATTAATAAAGCGGAACAAATTCCACAACTCACCGAGATGATTTTCAATGGGAGTTCCAGTTGTAAGCAGTTTAAAACTAGATTTCAGGTTCATGGCTGCCTGGGAACGTTTAGTAGACATATTTTTGATAGCCTGGGCTTCATCTAGCACTATTGTTTGCCAATCTACTTGAGCAAGCATCTGAGATACTTCTTCCTGTTGCAATAAACCATAGCTACATATCAACATATCCAATGGTTGTAAACCATCTAATAATTTTTGACGGTTAGCACCTGAAAATTGCATAATATTCAGAGTTGGAGCGAATTTTTGCGCTTCACTCACCCAATTCATGCAAACGGAAGTAGGGGCAATAATTAAAGTTGGGCCTGCATGGGCATTTCTAAGAATGACTGCTAATGCTTGCACGGTTTTACCCAGTCCCATTTGGTCGGCTAAACAAGCACCTACACCCCAATGTGCTAAACGTGCTAACCAACAGAAACCATCCATTTGATAGTCCCGTAATTCGGCTTGAAACGTAGACGGGAGTTCTGGTTGCAGGTCTTGTACTTCTTTGAGTTTCTGGATATGTTCCTTCCAGTGTTTATCTGCTTTTAGCTTACCTACCTCATCAACAAAATCTTCTAACCCTAATGTGGCTAAGGGGTGAAAACGCATACCTTTACCGTGTTTTTCCGAAAACATCCGTAATTCGTCAAGACGTTTACGAAATGCTTGGGTTAAAGCTAAAAATTGACCGTCACCAAGGGGGATAAAACGGCTGGGGGTTTTTTCTAGAAGTGCTAGGAGTTGCTGCATATCCAGCACTAAGTCATCATTTAATTTCAATTCACCAGTAGCTGCAAACCAATCTTGTTGACGTTGAATTGATAAATTAAAGTCTTTCAAGTCTGCATTGTGACTAACCCGCAGTTTTTCTCCTTCTGGCCAAGCCATGACGACGCTGTTTCCCAGTGTTTGCAGTTCTAGCAGCAGTTCTAAACATTCCTCTGGGTCTTCTATTGTCCATTCACCATCTTGTTCTTCTGTTTGCGTTAAGGTGGGACAGGCGGCTATAGCAGCTTTAGCTAGTTTTTTCTCTTCTGATAGATTGCGTTTGGTTTGCAGACGTTTACCTTCAATTTCGGCAATGACTGTTTCACCACCTGCACCGGGACGGAAGTAAGGGCCACCTTGGGTAAAAGGACGGGATAAGAGGGTGATTTTCAAACCGGAATTGGCAGGTAAGAGGTGAATGTGGGGTAGTGTTTGGGCGGGGACTTCTTCTGCATTTTCTAGTCCACCACCGATGTCAGAATGGACGGTAACGATACCAGAGACGGCATTAATGGCTGCTAAAACTTGCTTTTGGGCGATCGCAGGTACGTTTAATTTGTTATCTTTACCAATAATCTCGGCAATGCGTCTGTGTTCAGTTTTAATTTCAATAACTTTGATGCGAGTTGGAGTTTCTTTAATATGCAGAATGTTCTGTGATTCTGGTAATTTGGGCGAAAATTCCAAGGTGAGACGACCTTGTTTTTCTTTTTTCACCAGTAGTTCTGGTTCTCCTTTGACAATTTCTACCCGGATATTAGGCGTGTCTTCCCAAAAAACCACTGGGTGTCCAATTAATGCCAAGATGGCTTTTTCGTTAAACATATAGTCAACTTTGCCATAATAGCCCTCACTATATGTCTGAATACAACTACAGACCCGCATATCTTGGGGTGTGACGTAATCAAATTCAGATAGTCCACTGCTAAGACGTTTAAGGGCTATGGGACGACCTTTACTCCATTCTCCTTTGGCATTAACTTTTTGTTCCTTGGGTTGTAAACTACATTGAACGGAATGGAAGGTGATGAACCATGCTAACCGCAGTTCTGACTCTGGTTTGCCAGGGGTTTGTGGTTGTTTCTGGAGATTTGCTAGGGCATTGAGGCACATTTCCCAAGCTTCTTGGGGTTGGATGAGGTCTACTATGGTTTGGATGCCGCTATCTTCTCTTAGTGCTTCTGCTTGTTTTTTATAGTTACTACTGGGTTTGAGTCGGGATAGGAGTTCTGCGGTTTCCATTGCCAGCCAGTGATGACCGGATGCGATCGCTCTCCGATATAATGGTTCTAACAAATCAGGTAAGCGTTTTTTTGCACTCTCAGCATCCATCCAATAAAGACATAGTGAACAAAACAATGTTTGTAAGCTATTTTCTTCTTCCACCGAAGCAATATAGGCACTTACTACAAGTTCTTTTTGGGTAATATCACCTTGCTGGACTTGCAGTACCGTTTTCAGTCTGGCATAAACAAATGTGAGCCAATGATCTGATTCACGGGACATTAATGTGGCGTAATCTTCTGCTTCTTTGAGGCGTTGTCCTGAACCATCTTTTAATAATGCTAGGATAAAAAATAACCCGCCCATTGTATTAAAATATATTTGGCGT
The DNA here is from genome assembly GCF_049315035.1 of Anabaena sp. PCC 7938. Classification (NCBI taxonomy): domain Bacteria; kingdom Bacillati; phylum Cyanobacteriota; class Cyanophyceae; order Nostocales; family Nostocaceae; genus Anabaena; species Anabaena sp. PCC 7938. The sequence goes on from NZ_CP186034.1 coordinate 167,333, forward strand.
TTGCCTGTGGCTTTTTTTATAGCTTTGAGGGCATCTGTATAATATTTAATGGCTTGTTCATTTTCACCCCGCACAAAACTCAACCAACCCCAATAAATAGCGGCGTTATTTTGATTTTCTTCTGATATCCGTTCTAAACAATCTTTTGCTTCTGCCGTATCACCACGTAATAGGAATTGTTCTGCCAAAATCAGATGCAAAGAATCTGAAGAATATTTTCCAGGTTGATAACATTCTTCTTCTAGCATCATAAATGCATCTTCGCAGTCAGATAATTTTAATGCTGAATTGAAGAGGACACTTGATATACAGCTTTGATATAATTCTTCTGGTAGGGTGTTGAACCAATTTTCGTTAAATGGGTTATTGCATATCTGTTCAAAGATATTTTCTATGACTATTTTTTCTTCGTTATAACTATGGTTACGGTAATCTTCAATTTGCTTTTTAATAAAAATAGGGTCTTGGCGGTAAAGTCCAATGCGGATTTCTCTGATACACTGGCGGAGACTGCGGAACATCCGAGAATTTTTGTTCCAGTGATTACTTACTGGTAATGTTTCCTCTACGGCTTTAACTAGGATCTCAAACTTTCCAGTTTCTACAGCATGACGAGTAGCAATTTCTGTGAGTAACGGATTGCATTCAGGACCTGATTTGCTTTCTTTGACTAGTAAAAGTGCTATTACCAATTTCTCAATTTGGTAATTGAGGGTTGTAGTAGTCCAAGGTCTATTCTTTTCGTCTAAGGCAGCAGTTTGCGAAAGACAACTGAGGAATGAATTTTTTGTCTATTGGTGCATAAATTACCGAAAACAATTGGATGATCTTTTGGATAGCAGGGGATAAATCAAAGTATTTTTTAGCGAGTTGTGTTTGGAGTTGGGTGGAATTAGGGTTAAAATCGGACATGGTACTAATAATTGACACCGTTGTTAGGTATCTGGTGTAGATGTGCCAAAGCTGTAGAGCTTTTAACTGGAATATTACCTTTTAGGTTATCAGATACATTGCTAGATTTTTTCAAAGTTTGGATCATTAAACATTTAATAACCTGCAATTCTGATTTAACCTGGAATAGTGCGTTAATTTTTGCTCTAGCGCAGCCATATCCGTAATCTACCAGGCACTTAACACATATTGTAACAGTGTTATAAGGCTGAAAAGCAGATATAGCAGGGGTCTCCAGACCATCTTGCAGGAAATTACACATATCTCAGCTTGGGGTTTCAAACAGCGTTAATGAATCGCTCCGCAGTGATAGCGTACCCTACGGGATCTTGCTACAGTGAAATTGATGCTGCTTCAAATAATGGTGTGGATGATGCCCGTCGTAACAATAGGAAATTACAAGGATCTCGGCTCACTTTTTTACTCAGCATTGTTGCGGTGAACTTTGATGAAAAATTCATACTAAATCTTGCAAAATGCCGCACGGGGAATAAAACGCCAACCACTAGCACCACCAAAACCACCACCAACACCATAATCTGATAGAGGAATACCAGGTAAATGTCCTGGAGGAGCTTTCAAGGAATAATTGAGATTATTAGTATTAATAGTCCGATAACCACCGATAACTGTTGAATCTTTTGTATACCAGCCAACACGAATCACAAATTTTCTGTAGATATTCTCATCAAAATTCGCTTTACCTCCAAAATTTTGCCAAATTTTGCGCTGAACACTAAAACCAAATCGGTTTTTACTAGACTTGAGCCAAAGTTGGTTTAAAATACCAAGATGATTACAGGGAAAGTTATTCATTTCATCAGAGGTAAGATAATTATCACCAGATTTTGAAAACATCGCCATTTGTTTCCAAGTTTCTAAGTCAGCTTCTTTCCATTTACCTGCTGCTAATAATTTTTTCAGTTGAGTGTAATTTGGTTTTTTAGATATGTAGGAATGTGAATTAGGTTTTGGTTTTGACCCTATACTTGAGGGAACTATGCTACATAGAGTTATCATTCCACAAAAAATAGACAGTAAGCACTTGGTTGGAGAAGTTATCATAATTTGATGTTAAAGATATATTGCTGATTATATAGCAATTTCCAAGCTCATGAAATACACCCCACCCACTTGTGTGTACACCGTAGCCTTGGTAAGGGGAGGGTTGGGGAGGGGTAATTTTGTATCTAACTAGAGTGGGAAAGACTATATACGTATTTTCTAAGGTACAATACATTTATTGTCAATCTAAAATTTATAGGAGACTCCCACTACAGATGATTAACTGATATAATTTGACCTGGAAGTGAGCAAATCAAAAAAGCATTTATCGCAAATTTCCTAATATTATGATTATGGTTGTTGTAGCGATTCTCACGGCAGGAAAAGGAACAAGAATGAAATTTCTGAGATAGATTATCCTAGGTACTTAAAAACGATTTCAGTTAGACTTATGGATAACACGCTGCAATTATTAACCCCTATACAACTTGGTACTTACACCTTACCGAATCGTCTGGTGATGGCTCCTTTAACCCGCTGTCGTGCTGCGGCTGGCAACGTTCCCTACGAACTCCATGCCACCTACTATGCACAACGAGCAACCGCTGGACTGATTATTTCCGAAGCCACCCAAGTCTGTCCCCAAGGACAAGGTTATCCCGCTACCCCCGGCATCCATTCCGCTGCACAGATTGCTGGCTGGAAAAAAGTTACCCAAGCGGTTCACGACCAAGGTGGTCGCATTTTTCTGCAACTCTGGCACGTTGGGCGCATTTCCCATCCTGATTTTCAGCCAAATGGTGAATTACCCGTTGCCCCTAGCGCGATCGCTCCAACAGGAGAAGTCGGAACCTACGAAGGCATGAAACCCTACGTCGCGCCCCGCGCCCTTGAACTCGAAGAAATCCCCAGCGTGATTGACCAATATCGCCAAGGTGCGAAAAATGCCCTCGAAGCAGGCTTTGACGGCGTTGAAGTACATGGCGCAAATGGTTATCTGATTGATCAATTTTTGCAAGACTGCACTAACCACCGCACCGATGCCTATGGCGGCTCAGTAGAAAATCGGTCGCGCTTTTTGATGGAAGTTCTGGAAGCCGTGATTGAAGTCTGGGGTGGCAATCGCGTTGGTTTGCGGTTATCTCCTTCCGGCAGTTTTAACGATATGGGCGACTCAGACCCCAAGACCCTCTTCAGCTATGTCGTGCAGGAACTCAACAAATTTAACTTAGCCTACCTGCACCTCATCGAACCCCGTCTCAATGCGAGCCAAGATACCCTAGAACATCTCAGTAGCGACCTCACCTCTGGTTTTTTCCGTCCCCTGTTTAACAGCAAAATTATTGCCGCTGGCGGATTAAACCGTGAAATTGGCGAACACATCATCTCCAAGGGCGAAGCTGATCTAATTGCCTATGGTCGCATCTATATTTCTAATCCTGACCTGGTGAAACGTTTTGCCTTGAATGCGTCGTTAAATCCCTACGATCGCAGTACCTTTTACGGCGGCACAGAACAGGGCTACACTGACTATCCCTTTTTAGAAGAAGCGTCAAAATAATTCGTAATTGCAATTAGTGTAGGCTTGAACCTACCACTGATTGTACCCACATTCCGCAGATGTGACTCAGATTATTGATATTTTTGAAAAATTCCAGCCAGGAAAATTTTATCTACCTAATTTTTCTGGCTGAATTTAACTTTATTTGCCAAAAGATAGAGCTTATAACGTTCGCGCAGCGTGGCGTTAGCCATACCGCAGAGACGCAGAGAGCGCAGAGGTAGAGAAAAAGAGGTGTTCATATAGCAATTCCCAAGCTCATGAAATACACCCCACCCGCGCTGTCGCGCACCCTCCCCTTGGTAAGGGTTGGGGAGGGGTAATTTTGTATCTAACTAGAGTGGGAAAGGCTATAAATTGTTTCAGGTCTGGTCTTTTATCTCTTGAGTATCCATGAACTATTTCTAAGGAAAATTATTAGGACTAAAAGCTTGTTCTTGTGGTTATGACTGTCGAATTTTATTTACTTTAGAAATTGATGAAAATAATACAGAAGAAGTGATTGTTTTACTTTATATTGGTAATCATGATGAAGTCTATTAGTCTAATAGTTTGTTTGGTGATAAAAAGGTGATCGATCATCTGTCTCTACTCCTGTTAAATCCAACATTGTCACTATTACACCATTACATTTAATTTAATATTACGCTTCCGGTTCAACTCCCAAAGCACGCAACTGTTCAGCCAAGCGATTCGCTCTTTCTTCACCACTCAACAACAAATTACCTTGCAAATCCCACCACCGTAACCAGGGTAATTCTGCATTCTGATATTCTCCTTGCCACAAACCTAACTCAATCCCCAAAGGTGTAATCGGATAATGTCCCCGTTCATTTGCTGGTAATAACTGATATTGTCCACCAATTAATTCATAAATTTCTACACTGGCTTTATTCACTTCATAAATGCCGTAAAAGGGGGTACGAATTACCTGCTCATAAATCCAAAATTTACCTTTCCAAGGAGTTTTATCGCGCTCTTCGCTGCCATTTCCAGAAACAAATTCTAACACAATTAATGGGGCAATGTATTCTTGCCAGAGGACATAAGAACGGCGTGTTTGCCCATTTAAGGTAGGCGGTACATTGGGTACATAAAACCAGTCTGGAGCTTCAGCACCGCGTTCTGGGGGGTCGGTAATACGCCAGTAGATACCTAAGTCCTGGCCAATACAATATTGACCATCAGGATTTGATTTTTTGAGAATGGGTGTAATTGAGTCAGTCAGTAAGATGCTTTGAGGATGTTCTTGCCAGTTTTTCACAAATGTACCGTCCGACTCTGGAAGTTGGGTATGGTCTGGGAGAGTGGTTTCAGAGGTTGGGGGATTGGTGGTAAAAGTCATATATCCTCTTGCTGGCGTGAGGTTTGTTTTAGTTTAGCAAAATTAGCAATATAAAAGACAACGACTGAATTTAAATATGCGTGATGTCAAAATCTTTGTAGAGAGGTTACATGGAACGTCTCTACAAACAAAATTCATAATTTAAGCTGCATTTCCCTCTAACTAACCTTCTCCACCCCTGCTAAATCTAAGATAGGTGCGATCGCATCTTCTCGTTTCACCGCCATCATATGCACACCCTGGCACAATTCCCGCGCAATCTGCACTTGTTCCGCTGCGATTTTTATTCCTTCCTCAAGTGGATCTTTGGCTTTTGCTAACCTATCAATAATATGTTGGGGAATATTTACACCGGGGACAGCCTTATTAATAAACTGGGCATTTTTTGCTGATTTCAACAGAAAAATTCCTGCTAAAATTGGTTTATTATAACCTGCGGCGATTTTATCCATGAACTTTTCAAGAATTTCAAAATCTGTAATTAATTGACTTTGAAAAAATTGCGCTCCGGCTTCTACTTTCTTTTCAAAACGACTTTGTAAACCTGACCAACTTTTACTTTGAGGATCTACCGCTGCACCTGCAAATAAATCTAACGCACCATCATTGAGAATTTTTTCATTAAAATCAATACCTTGATTCATCTTCCTAATTAATTGCAACAGCCGCACAGCTTCTAAATCAAATACAGCCTTTGCTTCAGGATGATCACCTGCTTTTACAGGGTCGCCAGTAAGGGCTAAAATGTTGCGGATACCCAAAGCATGAGCGCCCATTAAATCTGCTTGTAATCCTATCCGATTGCGATCGCGGCAAGCAACTTGGCAAATCGGCTCAATTCCATTTTGCAACAAAATAGCTGACGCAACCAACGAAGACATCCGCATCACGGCTCTGCTACCATCGGTAATGTTGACAGCATGAACCCTTCCCTTAAGAGTCGCCGCCATTTTCAGCATCTGTGTGGGATCTCCTCCTTTGGGAGGTGCGACTTCAGCAGTAACGAGAAACTCACCTGCTGCTACCGCTTTTCGGAAGTTATTTAAAACGCTAAAGCTCTGGGTATCCGGCATAATGTTATCAGTTCGGTTTCCTTAAAGGGTAAAACAAATCACACCCAAAAGCGCAAACCTTAGAGAGGAACAGAGAAACCCAAAGCAGCTTTGACATCTGCTAAAGTAGAGCAAGCTATAGCCTCCGCTTTCTCCCTACCATCTCGCAACACTGACTCCAAATAACCTTTATCTTTCATTACCTCCGCATATTTTTCTTGAATTGGTTGCAAAGCATTAATGGCTGTTTCCGTCAACAATGGTTTAAACTGTCCCCAACCCATATCTGCACATTCAATAGCCACTTCTTCCTTAGTTTTTCCAGCCAGCAGAGTATACAACGTTAACAGGTTATGACATTCTGGGCGTTCTGAGTCATCAAAAGTTAAACCCCGCACCAAATCAGTTTTACAGCGTTTAATCTTTTTCGTAATTTGATCTGGTGGATCTAAAACATTAATTCGACTCAATTCTGAAGGATCTGATTTTGACATTTTCCGTGTTCCATCTGTCAAACTCATCACCCTTGCACCTTCTTTTCTAATCAAAGGATCTGGCAACTTTAGCACAGGTGCATCTTTCGCAAATTGGTGATTAAACCTGTTGACGATATCCCTTGTTAGTTCCAAGTGTTGTTTTTGATCTTCACCCACCGGCACTTTATCCGCTTGATAAAGCAGAATATCCGCAGCCATTAGCACGGGATAATCTAACAAACCAACACCGACATTTTCACCTTGTTTAACCGCTTTCTCCTTAAACTGGATCATGTCTTGTAACCAGTTAAGCGGTGTAATGCAGTTTAGCAACCAGGTAAGTTCACTGTGCGCGGAAACGTGAGATTGGACAAAAATGTGAGAATGACTTAAATCAATACCACAGGCTAAATATAAAGCAGCAATATTGTAAGTATCAGCCGCTAAAGTGGCGGGATTATGCGGTACAGTGATTGCGTGTAAATCTACCACACAAAAGAAATTTTCATACTGGTCTTGAATTTCTACCCAGTTACGAATCGCACCTAAGTAGTTACCTAAATGTAAATTACCAGTTGGTTGAACTCCCGACAGGACGCGCTGCTTACCCATAATTATTAGTTAGTTATCTCCAATCACCGCTTTGTAAATGAGGTGTTTACAAGACTAATTTTAGTAGTCATTAGTCATTAGTCATTAGCCATTGGTAAAATTCCCCCATCTCATCATTTCCCCATCCTCTCTATTTTCTTTCTCAGGAGTTCGCTGGAAACGGTGTTGCAAATCTTGGACAATAGCGATACTGTTTACTTTAGCTTCATACTGAGATATTATTCAACTAGATATAGCAATTCCCAAGCTCATGAAATACACCCCACCCGCGCTGTCGCGTACCCTCCCCTTGGTAAGTTGGGGAGGGGTAATTTTGTATCTAATCTAGAGTGGGAAAGGCTATATCTTGTCTAGATATTAATTGAAAAATCTGTATCTCCAGGTGGATAAAAACTAAGTTACCCAGATTTTACAATTCAAAACTGAATGGGTTTTGACAAGAAAGCAAATCTGGGGGATATGGTTGATGAAAGCTTTACTACTCTGGCCGATCATGCCCAATTCCTTCTGGTCTTATCAGGAAACCCTTGATTTGGCTGGTTTAAGTGCCACAAGTCCCCCATTGGGTTTAGTGACGGTTGCAGCGATGTTACCGAGTGACTGGGAAATTAGATTGTGCGATCGCAATGTCCGTCTTGAAACAGATGCAGATTGGCAATGGTGCGATATCATTATCATCTCTGCAATGATTATCCAAAAACAAGATTTTGGTGAATTAATTCAAAAAGGAATTGCATTGGGTAAAAAAGTGGCCGTGGGTGGACCTTTTCCCACATCAGTCCCAGAATTTGCTTTAGCAGCAGGAGCTAATTACTTAATTCTAGATGAAGGGGAATGCACTATCCCCATGTTTTTAGAAGCTTTAGAAAGAGGAGAAGAACAAGGTACTTTCCGTTCTTTAGAAAAACCGGATATCACTCAAACTCCTATTCCTCGGTTTGATTTGCTTGACTTAAATGCTTACTATGCAATCACAGTGCAGTTTTCTAGGGGTTGTCCTTTTCAGTGTGAATTTTGCGATATTATCAATTTATTTGGTCGCAAGCCACGCACTAAAACCCCTGAACAGATGTTAGCTGAACTGGAAGTCCTTTATCAGATGGGTTGGCATCGTTATATATTTTTGGTAGATGATAATTTTATTGGCAATAAACGTAACGCTAAGATATTTTTACGCGCTTTAATTCCTTGGATGGAAGAACGCAAATATCCATTTACTTTTATTACAGAGGCTTCCCTGAATCTAGCAGAAGACGATGAACTGATAAATTTGATGGTGAAAGCAGATTTCACAACTGTATTTATGGGAATTGAAACCCCAGATGTTAACAGCTTAGTAGGGATTAATAAAGAACAAAATACACGTCGATCTTTGCAGGAATCATGCGACAAAATTACCCGTGCAGGATTGCAAATAATGTCTGGTTTTATCTTAGGTTTTGATAATGAAAGTGTTGGTGCTGGTAAGCGCATTCAGGAGTTTATCGAAGAAACTGGCATTCCTCAAGCTCACCTCAGTTTACTGCAAGCTTTACCCAATACAACAATGTGGACTCGTCTGGAACACGAAGGACGGTTACAGGAAGGGGTCGGTGAATTCTTTACTACTCAGAAATCTTTGATGAATTTTGCCCCCACTCGTCCCATGTCTGAAATTGTCAACGAGTTTATTGAGACTTTCTGGAATATATATCAACCCTTGCCTTACCTGAAACGTACTTTTCGCCATTTTATCATTATGGAAGGTTGGCGACCCCACAACAATCGTGTTTTGACTGTGCCAGAGTTGCGTTTTTTCCTTGCTGTCTGCTGGAGACAAGGTATGATGCGTTCTACTCGTTTTCTGTTTTGGGGGCAATTGATAGCGATCGCACTTCGTAAACCAAATTTATTGTATGATTACTTAATTGCTTTAGGTGTAGGTGAACACTTTTTCACTTTCCGTCATGAGGTCAAAGCACAACTAGAGGAACAACTAGAAACTTTACAACAGCAAGAAAAAACAAGCCTACAGTTAGAAACTGTGCGTTAAATTCATACTTTTGATCTGTGTTCTACCCCTTCAAAATACCGTACCAATCTTACCGCTTATCCTTCCTATTGCCTCCCTCTATCGCCAAAACATAGCATCTGGCAGAGAGTTAGCCTATAGCTTACTATAAAAACAGCAATAGCATCACCACCAAAAAATGTCCCAGGTTTTAGAACAATCAATTAAAATTCAAGCCGCTGCTACAGTAGTAGAGCAATGTGTCACCGATTTAACACTAATGCACCGCTGGCTTAACCCCGTTCTCCGTTGCGAACCTGTGGGAAAAGTGTGGAGTACAGATATTGGCAGTCGTAGTCGGTTTATAATTCAAATTCCCGTAATTAAACCCACATTGAACACAATTGTGATCGAACGGCAACCGGGTTTGGTAATCTGGGGATTTAAAGGATTTTTCCAAGGGAGCGATCGCTGGGAATGTCAACCTGTATCAAAAGGCACACTTCTCATTAATCGCTTTGAGTTTCAGATTCCCAACCCTTTAGTTAGTTGGGGTTTTAACACCTTTGCTGCATCTTGGACAAAAGCAGATATGCAAGCTCAACTGCGTCGTCTCAAACGAGTTGCAGAACAACTTGCTAATTCGTAATTGTAGCGACCTGCAATACTAATCGGTCAAACCTGCAATCAAGGGATTTTCAAACCAGGATTAAATGCAACTATAAATACACTTCAGCCAGAATTAATTGCAACTGAACCAGGATTAAATGCAACCAACCTGCAATCATCCGTTTCAACCAGGATTATTTGCAACTGACCGAAAGTCCTATTAAATCGTTGTTGAGCAGTTTACTCAAAAACGCTCCAACTTATCAACAAAAGTATTTGAACTTCAGCCAGGATTAATTGCAACTGAGAGTAAAAGAAACGACCGTTTTTTTACTCCCATTATTACCATCAAGCAGAACCAGAATCAAATTTAGTAAAGAAACTCGGTAATTAAATCAAAGGCAACATATACTGTGAGGTAACGAGTTTATTTACTTGTTGGGGTTCCAAGTATGTTGATAGGCTATGCCCGAATTTCAACAGATGACCAAAATCTGAACCTGCAAATGGATGCTTTACAGCTTGCTGGTTGCGAGAAAATTTACTCCGACCGCACAAGCGGTGCAAAAGCAGAACGACCTGGACTTTCCTTAGCATTGGAAGTAGCACGGACTGGTGATGTTCTGGTGGTATGGCGGCTAGACCGCTTAGGAAGATCGCTCAAAGATTTGATTGAAATGATGGAAACCCTTAGATAAGCGAGGAATTGGGCTTTCTAGCTTGCAAGAATCCATCACCACCACGAATAACAGTGGTAGATTAATTTTCCATTTGTTTGGTGCATTGGCTGAATTTGAGCGTAACCTCATCCGTGAACGCACTACGGCTGGACTTGTAGCGGCACGAGGGCGTGGTCATAGAGGAGGTAGACCAAAAGCCCTAGATCCAACTAAACGTCAATTAGCAGTAAGACTTTATACCGAAAAACAATACACAATTATTGAAATATGTAATTTGATGGGAATTTCCAAACCAACGCTCTACAACTATATTGCAGAGATAAAAACTGAACATGGTACATAAGCAAATCTCTGTAGAGGCACTTATTAATTTACGCCACCGCCTCGACGGATTGCCTAGCCGTTGTCAAGAGCGGCGAATTCTCATCGAAGAGACAGCAGCATTATATGGAGTGTCAACAGATACACTATATCGCGCCTTGCGTAACTCATCACGCCCCAAATCCATAAATCGCTCAGATAGCGGGATTTTAGAAAACTTTCACTCGCGGAAATGGAACGCTACTGCGAGGTCATCGCGGCCATGAAAATCCGCACTAGTAACAAGAAAGGGCGACATATCTCCACAGTCCGGGCAATTGAACTGTTGGAGGAGTTTGGGATGGAAACACCCGATGGTTTTGTCCAACCAGATAAAGGTGCGTTAACTAGAAGCACTGTCAATTATTACTTAAAAACATGGGGGTATGATCAAGAACGCATGACCAGGCAACCGCCTGCGGTGCGTTTTCAAGCAGAGTACAGCAACGAATGTTGGCATTTCGACCTCAGCCCATCTGATTTAAAACACGTAAAACAGCCATCATGGGTAGAACCGGGTAGAGGTAATCCATTACTGATGCTTTATAGTATTGTTGATGACCGTAGTGGTTTATGTTATCAAGAATACCACTGTGTTTATGGGGAGGATGTAGAAGCTGCATTACGTTTCTTATTTAATGCGATGACAGCGAAAACAACCGACGGCTTTGCCTTTCAGGGGATTCCAGAGATGATTTATACGGATAACGACCCATTGCGAAAAGCCACGTATTCCAAAATGTGATGGATTGCCTGAGAATCAATCTTGTTACCCATATGCCTGCGGGTAAAGATGGTCGTCGGGTAACAGCCCGCTCCAAAGGCAAAGTAGAAAGACCTTTTCGGACAGTCAAAGAAGCCCATGAGACTCTGTATCACTTTCATGAACCGGAAAGCGACATTGAAGCTAACTTATGGTTGCGCCAATATTTGTTGCATTACAACGACAAACCACACCGCATAGAGCCGCATTCCCGGCTGGAAGATTGGTTGCGAAATATACCTAAGTCTGGCTTGCGTTCGATGTGTAGTTGGGAGCGATTCTGTACCTTTGCCCGTGAACCACAGCGCAGAAAAGTGGGAACGGATGCTAGGGTATCGGTAGAGGGTGTGGCTTATGAGGTAGAACCGGACTTAGCAGGAGAAACTGTCGTGCTATGGTGGGGCTTGTTTGACAACGAACTGTACGTAGAAAAAGAAGACCGTCGCTACGGACCATTTTACCCAGTTGACGGTATCCCTATCCCCTTACACCGCTACCGTAAATTTAAGAAAACTAAAACCGAAGAACGGGCAGATAAAATTGCCAATTTAGCTAAAAAGTTGGGTTTGCCACGAACTGCCTTGGACAAAAACACGGATTTACAATTTCTGGTGGATAAGTATAAGGAATTGGAGCCAACTGTTACACCTTTTAACGACCCTGACCCATACCAAGAATTTACTTATCCGACTGTATTGTTTGCTAAGAGGGCGATTTCTGAACAACTGGCCAAACCTTTGGCTAAATTGTCTCCCGAACAGTTGGCATTCATTGATGCCCTGCTGGCTGAGACTCTGAATAAAAAAGCGATTATTGAACGAGTGCGGCAATATTTCCGCTCAAATCAAGGAGAGGAACAAAATGCTCACTGAAGTCATGGAACACTTTCGATTGCTCAGAGAGTTCCGCAAGGCTGGCTACTACGAAACAGAACACCAAAAACAATTGTTTAAGGATATTAAAGTCGCAATCCATTCAGGAAAGCTGGTTGCCATCACGGGAATTATCGGGTGTGGCAAGACGACGACTTTACGACGTTTGTTTGAGGTTTTGGAGAAAGAAGGCAAGATTTTAGTCTCGAAATCGCTTTCTGTTGATAAAAACCGAGCGACGCTACCAACACTGATTGCTGCCTTATTTTACGATTTAGCAACAGATAAGGAAATTAAAATTCCTGCACTTGGGGAAAAACGAGAACGGGAACTGCGTGACTTGATTAGAAAAGGTAAAAAGCCTGTGGCGTTGTTTGTAGATGAGGCTCACGACTTACATTACAGTACGCTCACAGGACTCAAACGTTTAATTGAGGTAGTTGAAGACGGTGGTGGTACGCTCTCAGTTGTGTTAGCTGGTCATCCTAAGCTGAAAAATGATTTACGCCGTCCAACTATGGAAGAAATTGGCTATCGGGCAACTGTTTTTTCTTTGGAGGGTATTGTTGGTAGTCAAAAAGAATATATTGAATGGTTGGTATCTAAATGTACTACTGAAGATACTCAAATAAGTGAGATATTGGAGCCGGATGCTATTGAATTACTTGCCATGCGGTTGAGGACACCATTGCAAATTGAGCAACATTTGACACTAGCTTTCGAGGCTGCATACCTTTTTGGAGAGAAAACTGTTACCACAGCGATTATTGAGTCTATTTTATCTAAGCAAATTGACGATTTGGAACCCACCTTAACCCGGCATGGCTACGATGTAAGGGGCTTGGCGGAACAGTTCAATGCCAAACCGTCGGAAATTAAATTGCTGTTTCGCGGACAACTTGATCCAGCCCGCTCTCGTGAATTACACGAGCAAATGCTGGCGGCAGGACTGCCACTTTGAGCGGATTGAAACTGCGATAAAAATGTTAGTATTTATAGTTGCAATTAATCCTGGTTGAAACGGATGATTGCAGGTTGGTTGCATTTAATCCTGGTTCAGTTGCAATTAATTCTGGCTCAACCGTATTTATAGTTGCATTTAATCCTGGTTTGAAAATCCCTTGATTGCAGGTTTGACTGATTAGTATTGCAGGTCGCTACATCTAGCTCCCAATATTAATAGAAGCATAAACTCTGTATACGTGATCGCACCAAGTAACGAGAGCAGTTGTTAATACTCCATTGCATACAAAATAGTATTTTTACTGGCTTCACAATAACTTTAAATACTAGTATCAGTCAAATACACTAAATGTCTTCATAAACCTTGCCGTGTAAGTATTTTGACTAGACTACTGAAAATAGTAGTGTTTTTTCTCTCAGTGAATTTTCTGTGAAGTTGCTAAAAAAGGCTTTACAGGCATGAGAAACCCGTATTAGTGTCAGTGGCATCGAAGGCAACACAACGAATCAAGCAAATACTTTCAAATTTGGAGAATCATTGAGAATGAAACTGAAAACTGTTTTGGTAAGATTGACCACTGCTTGCGTTACAGTAGGAGTAGTAACTGTGTCTGCTGTTGCTTCATCTCTGGCTGGAACTCTAAATTATACTGGAACGACAGTAAGTGGAGCTACCTGGAATCGCCCTGTATCGGGTAATCCTCCTACCCCACCGACAAGCGGTGTTGGCACAAATGTTGCCTACAGTGTTCAAGAGTTTAACGTTGATACCACTGGCTTTTATAACTTTCAAAGCACAGCAACATCCCCAGTGGAATGGGATAACTATCTCTTCCTCTACCAAACGAGCTTCGACCCAACTACACCGTTTACGAATGTCATCATTGGTAATGATGACAACCCCAGCATCGGTCTAGCAGGCTTTAATAACATTTCACTAACAGCTGGACTTAACTACTTTCTTGTGACATCAGGCTTTGGAAATAGTGATCAGGGTGAATTTTCTAATAACATTAATGGCTTAGGAAATATTACGATCGGATCAGCTTCAGTTCCAGAACCTGCTTCTGTAATGGGTATCTTAGGGTTAGGTGCTTTTGGTGTTACCTCACTCCGCAAACGCAAGCAAACCGCAGCAGTTAAAGCATAGGTTTATCACTAAAATATAATTCAATTCTTGCCGTGTTCATTCTGGACATGGCATTTTTGATTTAATACTAGCGATACCCAATTCCTCCGCTAGATAGATAAAATCTGATGTTTAGTTTCCTCAAATAGGGAAATAAAAGGAGCTAAATTCATGGAAACTACGGAACCGACTTCTACACCATTTCCGAATGTTCCACCAATTATTGAAAGTGATGATAGAGAATATCAAGATAGTGGAGTACCCAGTACAGTAGCGATCGCAGGACATCCCCTACACCCCTTAAGTATAATATTTCCTATCGCCTTTCTAGCAGCCGCTTTGGGTAGCGATTTTGGCTACTGGTTAACTCGTGATTTCTTTTGGGCTAGGGCTTCTCTGTGGTTAATCGGTTCGGGGTTAGTTACTGGTATCATTGCCTCAATAATTGGCATGAGCGATTTTTTGCAAATTGAACGAGTCCGCAAACGCTCCGCAGGCTGGGCGCATTTGATTCTCAACCTTTCTATTCTTATCTTCACAGCCATCAACTTTATTTTGCGATTCGGAGATGCTGAGTTGCGTATACTCCCTTGGGGTTTAGCTCTCTCGCTGCTGGTAGGGACATTAACGAGTATGACTGGTTGGTTTGGGGCAGAACTTTCTTATCGCCATAAAATCGGTGTAGTAGGTGCTGGAAGTAAAAGATATCCCTAGTAACAATATCTTTGCCCTACTTAGATCAAGTCATAATCTGTTCATCCTCATCAACTGCGTCATACTTGTGGCTATTATCTTGCTTCACCAGGGCATGATAGTAGAGCGATTCAGGACTACTTAGGACAGAAGAATACTCATCATACAATTCGCTACATACAGATATTCCCCCAAAGATTTGAATCTTTTTGGACAGATTGAGTTGAGGGGGTGATAACAATACTTCTGTAAACTGAAAATAACCATCTTTATTTTGAGTACTGAATGGGTGTTATGGGAGATGGAGAAACTTTGACAAATCCCTACCCCCCTATCTCCATCACCAATCACCTATTTTATTCTGCTGCTAACAATTGCCGAATTAACTTTGTTAGAGCCTTTTGTGTAAAACGACTAGCAATTTGCTGACCTAGATGATGCACTTTAGGATTAACAAGTATCTGTGCTAATTGGGGGGCAATTTGGGCAACATCAAAACCTTTTGTTTCTCGGAGAATACCTAAAATTCGTTTGATATGTTCTAAGTTTTGTTGTTGTTCAACTGTTGCACCAGGTGTTTCATTAACTGTTGTTAATCCTACTCTTTCTCTCAGTAAGTAAGTAAAGTTGTGCAAGACATTTTTACTGACAGCGTCAATTCCGTTAACAAATTCATCTACTAATCTGTCACGAATAAATTCACCTCGTTCGGAAGATAGAAATTCTACTCCCTGATTAAGTACTAAGCTCAAGTCATAATCTTGACTATTCCGCGCATTTGTTAACAGGTTTTCTAAGCGGTTCCAGCGGAATTTACCATCTTTAAATAGCAACTCTTTCAATGATGTTCTTAATTCGTCTGCTGGGTCAGTTAATAGGCGTTTAGAAACGTAAGGATAAGCTTCACTAAGAACTTTAAAATCGGGATCTATATAAATAGCAATACCTTCCAATGTCACCAAAGAACGAATAATTAAAGCGTAATAAGGAGGCACGCGGAAAGGATATTCATACATTAAAGCCGATAAATCATCGGTGATGCTTTTAATGTTAAGTTCGGCAACACTTGCACCCTGGGCATTAGCAAATACTCTGGAAAATGCGGGAATAATTGGTGTTAAGTCGGTTTCTGGGGTGAGAAATTCTAATTTAACGTAGTCTTTTGCTAATGAGTCAAAGTCACGGTTAACGACGTGAACAATCGCTTCAATTAAACCATAACGCTGTGGTGGCTTAATCTCACTCATCATCCCAAAGTCAAGATAAGCCAATTTACCATCAAAGGTAGCTAACAAATTACCGGGGTGGGGGTCAGCATGGAAAAACCCATGTTCTAATAATTGACGTAGGGAACACTGTACACCTACTTCAATGAGATAACGAGCATTTATACCCAGATCTTGAAGTTCTTGCGCTTGGGTTAATTTAATTCCGTTGATCCACTCCATCGTCAATACGCGACGATTGGTGTATTCCCAATAAATTTTTGGTACATATACATCTTGCATATGACCGTATAATTCAAAGAATCGCTCGGCATTTTCGCCTTCGTGGATATAGTCCATTTCTTCAAAAATGCGATCGCCCAATTCATCCAAAATCCCAACTAAATCACTGCGTACCCGCTTGACTTTTCTTTGCACCCATCCTGCCAAGTAGCGCAAAATATACAAGTCAATGGTGATTCTTTCTCGCAAATCTGGACGCTGGACTTTAATCGCCACTTCTTCCCCAGTTTTCAGCTTACCCTTGTAAACTTGTCCCAAAGAAGCTGCCGCAATTGGTTCTGCGGAAATTTCCGCGTAGATCTCCTCTGGTGGACTTCCTAGCTCTTCTTCAATAAACTGGTAAGCTATTTCATTTGCAAAAGGCGGTAATTGATCTTGTAATTTAGTTAATTCTTCCAGGTACACCGGAGGCACCAAATCCGGTCTAGTAGACAAAGCCTGGCCAATTTTGATGTAAGCAGGCCCCAATTTTGTGAGCAATTCTCGCAATTGAATCGCTCGACGGCGATCATTTTTAACAACAATTCCCCTTTGTTTATCCGACCACATTCCCAAAACATAGGATAACGTTGGTCGTAAAACCGCTAAAATCCGCCGCAAAACTTGCATAGGTTTGTTTGCGTAATGTGCGCGGATCTCTTCAGGATCGTAACCCAGTGTTTCAGATTCAGCTCTAGCTGGTACTGACTGTTCTTGCTCTGTTGAGAGTCTTGGTGAATGTAGAACCAAGGCTGTTGTCCCATTTGCTGGTACTACTTCAACCACGGACAAGTTGCCTCCGTGATTGTCCTCCGGAGTTGATTGGAAACTAGGGGGAAATGTCTTAACCATTATGAAAAAAGCCACCGGTTTGATGAACGCTGTTAAGTATTGTAACAATACGTTGTCATTTTAGCATCTGTCCAAAATATAGAAATTTGGTCATTACCGAATCATGGGATGATTTCGTGTAATTTGGCACGAAGTTTTTAGATGGTTTTAGCTTCTAAATTCATCTCACATTTATGCAACGCCCAAAATTGAATCAATGAAACAAGGTATGGTTAGTTACCTGGAAAGGGCTAGTTTGTGGAGAAAATAACTCAAACAGGACTTACGCAAAAATTCACAAAAGTAGGGGTAATTCATGAATTACCTCTACGCAAGAATAAGGTTTTCGCTTACATGATGCGTAAGTCCTATCAAAATTGATTCTTTATCCTGACTCCTGACTCCTGACTAGCAATTTACGGTGTACAGTCAGGATTACCGCTAGGAGTAGCATCTGGATAGAAAGTGCGAATACCACCACTTCTTCTCACAAATACTGATTTAAAGGTTTCACCGTCATCTGTGATAGTCCAATGACAAGCCGTGTTAGTACCGGTGATATTAGGATTCTGCTTGTAAGCCTTCGCACCCATTTTCAAAATGTCTTCGGCATTGAGGGTGTAACCATAGCCTTTAATATTAGACTGAGAAATCCCAGAACCTACCTTAATGATCGCACCTATTGTGTAAATAGCACCAGGATCAACCTCTTCATTGGATGAGTTATTAGCTTTTCTACCAGCTAAACCATCATTTTGTAGTTGCACGTAGCGACCAACAAAATGTAGTCCACCAATAGCACCACCCGATACAGGTTCACCACAGAATACATGATCAAACCCGGCAACATTAAACCAAACATCAGCTAAATCGCTTAAAAATTGGGAATCTGTGGTACGTCCAACTACTAGAAATCCTCCCACGTAAGACTTAACACTAGCTAAAACAGTGGGATTACTATTCATTAATGTTTGGAAGCTAGAACGACTAACTACCGTGCCTGGTGCGCCACAAAGGGCATTGACCGCGTTATCAAAACTGTTGAGAGTGGGTGCTACGGGTGTCACATCAGCAGGACTACCGTAAGCTAGTCCAGATACGGGGTTGTTAGTACTATCAAAGAATGGGACTGAACCCGAAGGTAAAGTAGGAGTACCACCAGAAGAACCATAATCGGTGATGGAAATATCATCAATATTGATTCTGTTGCTAGTATCACCACTGGTTTTTTTGACTTGACAGCGGACTGTTCCAGAAATATTAGGTGTGAATGTGGCTGTAGACAGTGTGGGTGAACTGGTCGTAACTGTTGAACCAACTTGTGTCCAGGAACTACCACCATTGGTTGAACATTGTAACTGCCAAGTGCTACTGGCATCAGTTCCATATACGGCGTGTTTAACAGTAACTATACCAGCACCTGTAGTCCGATCAAATTTCATTGCGATCGCACCACTACTGCGAACTCTGGAAGATTGAGCGCCGCTTTTTCTATCTTTTGCATCGCTACCATTGGCAATTAAGGCATCATTTAATGTCCAAATTCCCGTACTGAGAGTGACATCACCTACAGCATAAGCTCCTTTATTGCCGGTTTCAAATCCTTCAGTAATTGTTGCTGCGCTGGACTTAAAGGTAAAAATGGCAAGTAAAAAAACTGCTCCACCTACTATCTTTAAAGAAGAGGCCAATTTAGATTTAGTTGATATATGCAACATAATGTTCTAATTCTCTCAATGGTATTATCTCAAGATGTCAATAAATTGATTTCCCTCGGCCATTGTTTTTACTATATTGTTTGAGATAAAGTCAATATTTTCACCATTTTCTTAAGTTAGTTTATAGGCTTAAACTTTCCTTATCTTCCTTAAACTTTTCTTATCCTCAATAGTTACTAGTACTAAGTTAAAAAATACTAGGAAATCTGATTAATGAAGCTATAACAATACCATGGACAAAACCCTGAAACCCTATTGATATTGATATCGTCACGATTTTATTGGGTTTCAGACATATTTGGAAAAATTGGCAATAGCATTGTATAAAAAAGGTGATTGAATGTAGAAATAATATCAAAATTCAAGTAGAAAAAACTAAAGGGGTAAAATACAATGGTTCTTCGGTAGTTGTTATGCCAAACTATTAGCTACACTCACTAAATAATATTAAAAAATGTATCAATAAATGACTAAAGGTATTGTAGGGGTTGACATACAAAGAGCATTTATTATTAACTATAAATGCAATCCAAATTATTTTTAGATAAACTTAAAGTTATGACTGGCAAAAAAGGTATTAAAATTCTAACAGAAATTCTGGATTTAAGCGGTGTAAAAGTTGTATCACATCGCCTTCATACCGGAATTGGAATGATTTTACAAATTGAACAAGAAAATTCATTTGCTACCTGCCCATATTGTGGCACAACCAGCCATAAATTACATCAAAATCATAGACATATTATTAAAGACCTCCCTTTTGGAGAAAAAGAAATATTTTTAGAAATTAATCGCCGACAGTTTAAATGTGAACAATGTAAAAAACCATTTAGTGAAGATTTAGATTTTGTTAAAAAGAAAAGAACTTTTACAAATCGCCTTGCAAATAAGACAATACAAGAAGTTTTAGAAAACGACATTCATAGTGTAGCAGCAAAAGGTATAGTAACAAAAGACGAAATAGAAAGAATGTTAAAAGACGCATCATCAGAATTACCAGATTTAAAACCTATAAATCTAAAAAAGACTGGGAATTGATGAAATAGCTTTGAAGAAAGGACATGGGAATTACTGTGCAGTATTAGTAGATTTAGATCAGAGCAAACTAATTGCGATTTTAAGCGGACGAACACAAGAAATAATCAGGAAAACCCTTATGGGATGGGGGACAGAGATTCTAGAAAATATAGAAGAAGTCAGTATAGATTTGTGGAGTGGCTATAAAACTTTAGTAACAGAATTAATGCCAAATGCTCAAGTAGTAGCTGATAGATTTCATGTAATGACACAGATTAACAAAGAATTAGATACACAAAGAAAAAGGGAAAAACGGAAAGTTGAAGATTTAATCAAGAAAGCAAATACAACAGAAAAATCTAAATATGAAGAAATATTAGCTGGATTGAAGAATAGTAAATATCCCTTACTTAAAAATGAAGATAAGTTAACCCAAGAGCAATTAGAGAAACTGATTCAAGTTAAAAATGTCTCGCCTATTTTGAAGGAAATGCACGAATTTAAAGAAAAGATTAGGCAAATTTTTAATACTACACAAGATTGGTATACGGGAGTTTTCAAATTAGGTATGTGGTTATCGAGAGCTAAAAATACTTCCCAAATAGCAACAATACTATTATTCGTTGGTATCAGGAAATTATAGCCTACTTTGATAATAGGACAACCAGTGGTACTGTGGAAGGAATTAATAACAAGCTTAAACTAATAAAACGTTCGGGATATGGATTTAAAAACTTTGAAAATTTCCGAATTAGATGCTTATTAAGTTGGCATTATGTTTAATAGTTTAGCATAAAAAGTACCGAAGAGCCAATACAATTTAGATTATCAGCAGGAAAAGTCCAATTAGCTACGGCTCAGGTAGACGTTGCTGCTGAGGAAGTTGGGACTTTAAATTCTCAATCAAAAACTACCATTCTCGCTTTAGCTTTAGTAGTGGTAAGTCTATTCCTGGTGATAATGATCCGCAGGCAGAGCAAGATTTTCGTGCAAGAATACGCCGATTACTTGTGTGTCAATGTCAATTTTACCTAATAATATTACACAAACAAAAAAACAGGACTTACTGTTTGCATAAGTCCTGATAGTAAAATAAATCATTCTGTAAAATAGGCATCTTGCATTTTAGGAATCAAGATACCTACCCTACATAAATATTGCTAGAATGTGCGGTTTATCCGTCCCTATGGCTTTTGCAAAGGTGCAACTTTTGCTTCCACTTTGACACTTTTTACGCCTTTAACTTCTTTAGTCAAGGTTTCCGCTTTTTTGAGTTCGTTTTGAGAAGCAGCTGTACCTTTGAGAAGAATCTCACCTTCTTTATTCTCTACTTCCAACTTATTGTTGGGTAAACCTTCCTTTAACTTTTTGCTAACTTCGGTTTTGAGGTCGCTTTTAGTAGTTTCAGGAGTAATTTTTGTGGTTGTGCTAACTGGTGTAGTGGTAGCTGCTGTGATAGGTTGAGCAGTTTTTTCTGTAGTTTGTGTAGTTTGAGACGCAGGTTTTGCTGGTACTGTAGTAGCTTCATTAGTTGTACCAGGAGTTTCTGAACCAGTTTTAGGAGCTTCTTGGCAACCAAAAACACCAGCTACTAAAATACCGCTAACAAGAAAGGGAATTAGCTTTTTCATGTTTATCTCCAAATCAAATTAAGTGAAGCGATGTACTGAATGTGTGTGATTCTGAGGAGCGAATCTTAAAAAACAAATTAAACAGACGGAAGCATAAATGCTTGTTCAAGCACCTAAGTTGCTGAAAATTGATGCTTGGATAACTTCTCTGACTCAAATCCATAAGTCAGTTCTAACAAAAGTACCAATTCAATTTTCATGATGGCTACAGACGTGTAGTCCCTGGTATGTGGTATAAGGACTCTTTACTGAATCTTATCTAGAGTCCTAACAGCCTTCTTAAGGGTAAATGCTGCTGTCCCACATTGATCACTCGATATTATCAGATTTGGAGAAGTTTGACACAACCTGAATGATAATTTTATAGGAGAAAGGAAACATGAGGCATGAGAAAGATAAATATCCCCCCAGTTGTCTCCAATTCCCAGTCCCCAAGACCTTTAAAATTGTAATTACAGGGGAAATTGCGCCTCAATTGTTCGGTTCTACGACTGTCGCTAGTACAGGAAAGACTATAACCTCGTAAGTATATGGTGCAATGTCTACTTTAGCTGCTGTTAGACGATCTTGAATCAAGGGGTGAAAACCTGTGTACGAATGGATCTTGCCAAGTTTGAGAGAAGTTTTAGCCCAAAGCCAATCAAGTATGGCTGGGTGTTCATCTGCCAAAGCAGAGCAGCAATGGCGTATTAGCCTGGCAGCAACAGAACATCTACTACTCAATAATTTAGCAACAGTTTCACCTGAAATCACCCAAGGTTTAGTTTTAACTGCACCAGCACCTTTATTTAGTCAGCCAAAACTAACTCAAAGTTTACAGACGGTAACTTTCACTGCCAAACCCTTTAACCCATTGGCACTGATGCCGTTCCATGTTGCACCAGTGACAAGTGCAGAAAGTGATGAAAAAGAAGCAATGTCTGCTTTCCGAGACACTGCGCTAATCACAGGCCATGCCCATGCAGATGCAGAAACTATTTTACCTTTATTACCAGCCGATCCTCTAGGTTCAGAGCAGTTTTGCTTGGTGTTCACAGAAAAATTTAGATTAGTTCTGGTTTTATCAGCCGATAGAAGCGGTAAAAAAGAATTTTTATTTTCCTTTGAGCCGGAAGTAGTGCAGCAAGCTTGGCGATCGCTTGGTGCTAGAGTAATTTTGACTAATCCAGAATTATTCGCTGAGTTGGATATGTTAGTCGAAACATATTCCCCTATCGCACCAAGTTACCATACTATAATTCAATTTAGCCAGTTGTTGCTTCAGGAATTAGCAGAGCCAGAAACCGATAAAGCAGCATATACTCCTCCTATTTACCCACATCCCCATATTCCTGTTTCCCCATCACCAAAACCATCTTCCCGTCCTGATGTGGAATTACTACAAGCCTTTGCTCACGAAGTCCGCACCCCACTGACTACTATTCGCACTCTGACTCGTCTGCTACTAAAACGGCGAGATTTGCCTACTACTGTAACTAATCGCTTAGAAGTTATTGACCACGAATGTACTGAGCAAATTGACCGTATGGAGTTGCTATTTAAAGCAGCCGAATTGGAAACTTGTACAGCCGCGAAATCTGCAAATACCCAACTAACACCAATGTCTTTGGATCAAGTATTGCAGCAAAGTATACCTCGTTGGCAACAAGCAGCCCATCGACGGAATTTAACTTTAGATGTAGCTTTACCCCAGCAACTGCCAACGGTGGTCAGTAATCCCGCTATGCTAGATCGAGTACTCACGGGTTTAATGGAGAATTTTACCCGTAGTCTACCCCCTGGTAGTTCTATTCAGGTTCAAGTTATCCCCGCTGGCGATCAACTCAAATTGCAATTAACACCTCAATTGGATTGTCAAGACGCAACGAGAATTACAACATTACCAATTCGTAAATCTCTAGGTCAATTATTAATGTTCCAACCGGAAACAGGAACAATTAGTTTAAATATTGCGGCTACTAAGCATCTTTTTCAAGCAATTGGTGGCAAGTTGATTGTGCGTCAAAGTCCTGACTATGGTGAAGTATTGACAATTTTCTTACCGTTGGAAGTTAGTAAAGCTAAAGTGGGATTTAAATAAGTTTACTTTGCTCAGAAAACATTTTATTGAACAGGAGTCAGGAGTTCGGAGTTCGGAGTTCGGAGTTCGGAGTCAGGAATCATCAATTTCTACAAGTTTTTGCCGAGATGTTAAACCGGATTTGATTCTAATAGAGGATTTAGGAACATCAAATTTTTCTGCCAAAAGCTTAATTAACTCTTCATTGGCTTTACCATCTACTGGTGGTGATTTTAAATGTACAGTTAAACTACCATCTTCCTGTTCGGCAATTTTTTGTTGTTTAGAGTTCGGTTTAACTTTGACTTTTTTTTGCATAACACCAAGTTAGCTAATGGCTGAAAAAATAATTAGTACTGTTAAAATTAAGGTATTTAAGCCTGCCTGATTATATCTGTGTAATGTTTTATGATTATTTCAAGTGAGTTACCTAACCACTTAGCAAACCAGATTAAAAAATTCCTGCAATAGCCCATGTTAACTCACGCCATGACTACCGCACCCCTCAGTTGGCAAGAACTAGAAACCCTGACGAACTATCAAATAGATACTGTTAATGGTCTCACTAATGCTAAAGCCCGGTTACGCTTGTTTGGGCATCCCGAATCTGATGTGCGGGTAACGCTGTACCGTGATAACCATGCTTGGTGTCCTTACTGTCAAAAAGTTTGGTTATGGCTAGAGGAAAAACAAATTCCCTACCGCATCGAAAAAGTGACAATGTTCTGTTATGGAGAGAAAGAAAGTTGGTACAAACGTAAAGTACCATCAGGAATGCTCCCTGCGATCGCACTAGATGGGCGGATTATTAAGGAAAGCGATGATATTTTGATCGCTTTGGAAAAAGTTTTTGGTTCATTGAATCAAGGTATGGAAGATCGCACAGTGCTTCCTCTACGTCAATTAGAACGACTTTTATTTAGAGCCTGGTGTACTTGGCTATGCTATCCAGCAAGTTCCTCTCAACAAGAACAACGCAATAGAGAAAAATTTACTGAAGTGGTATCTCTGGTTGAGGAGGCGCTGAGTCGCACTCCCAGTCCTTACTTTCTAGATAGCTTCGGCACTGTCGATGTCATCTTTACGCCCTATGTCGAACGGATGAATGCAAGCCTTTACTATTACAAAGGCTATTCTCTGCGGGAGGAAAACCCTCACCTGAAAGCATGGTTTGCAGCCATGGAAAGCCGACCTACCTACTGCGGTACTCAGAGCGACTTTCATACCCACGCACATGATTTGCCGCCTCAGATGGGGGGCTGTTGGGAAAACGGCGAACCCCAAATGTTAATCAATAAAGCGCGAGTGGATAATGGGCCTTGGTTCGGGCTACCAGATGTTACTTATCCAGAACCCGAAAACTCTCGTATGGAAGCTCTGCAAAGAACTATCGAGCATCGCACCAATATTATCCGAGTCAATCCCTTAGATGATCAGTTGTTTGATCAAGCCTTACGTTGTGCCTTAACACAGATGATGACAGGTAAAGACTGTGTACCTCCACCGGGATCTGATGTCGCTTTACGGTATTTGCGCGATCGCATTAATGTACCTAGAGATATGTCTATCTATGCAGCCAAGCGATTGAGGGAATCCTTAGAGAAGACCGCAGCCCTGGCAGGTGATGGACAGCCAGAACCCCTTCCCACCAAGCATCGACGAGATCAAGATCCATCTAACTTTGTCAGAAAGTAGGATTTATGAACTTTGCGGTTAGACCACTCACAATACCGTTGGTGTAACCAAAAATTTCAATTTTTAGCATCCTCAAAGGTTAATTATGACGTTCCATTTTTGAGAGAGAATAATGTCAATTATCAACACCTATCGGAACTGTTTAAACCCTACATCCGAAATGATCGATAATTGTACTATTTTACAGTATGCCAGGAACGAGACTTGAACTCGTGACACGAGGATTTTCAGATATTATGTCACGAGTTTTGACTAAGAATTTTATTAAACGCGTCACGATGTACTCTGGCTGATATCCATGTGTGGTAAATCTCTGAGTGAATTTTTAAGCTATGCCCCATCTGTTGGGCGGCCAGCGAAATATCTAATCCTAAATTCAAGGTGCGAACTGCCCAGGCGTGTCTCAGGTCATAAGGTTTGAATGGTAAACCAGCACGTCTAAAATACTGGGTTACGGTATTGCCGATGGCAGCGTGAGAGCGATCGCAATTTATCTCCGGCAAGATGTCATCAGCTAATTTAAATTTCTCTACCCAGTCAAGGCGGAATGGGTAAACAAGTCGATACCCCGTCTTACCCTGCAACACTTCTATGTAAAACAGTCCAGACTTCAAACCATCTAGATTTAAGAAAAATACTTCATGACCGCGTAGCCCGTAAGCCGCTAACATCCCATAAGTCCACCGCCATGAGGGATTATTAATTTTTGAGTACCATTCCTCTATTAACTGATCGTCGGGTAAAGTTCTCGGTTTGCGTTTGGATGATGAGTAGTTACCCCGGTAGGATTTGAAGTCAAAGTCCAAACCAACGAAGTCACAAAATACCTTTAGGCTTTGACAGTAACGCTTGCGAGTTCTGGTATTAGGTAAAGTTCTAAGGATTATTTTTTTTATAATTTCTCTTGATAAAATTTCATCTAGCGGTAAGTGTTTCAGTACCTGTACGTACTCAGTCCTCCAGGTATCTCTAGCCGACAAATCATCCCCTTTATTCTGGATGTAATGTTTCTCGAACTCAATGATCCAATCCCCAATGTTGCTGGGACTGTTGGGTACTTCTACCCAATCAGCCCAATTAAAAGTACCAGCATCTAACTGGATAGAAATCTTTTTTGCTAATTTTTCAGCTAATTTTAACCCTTCAGAATTAGCAGAAGATATTGATATTCTCTGCTGGTGTGGTTCAAATTTATCAGAGGTAGATTTTGGGGGAAATATCCCCCGGATATAAAGCTTTTTGCTTATCTGTTCAATCCTAACCCCACAGTAATTATTTTTTAATCGACCGTTTGCTTCCTTAATTCGTTGGTCAATCATCAGTTAGTTCCAATCCGCTACAGAAATAGTCCCATTGCTCTTTTGGATAAATATCACCTAATTTAATCTGACCAATTCGTAATTTTTGAGAGCCACGCCATTGAGCTTCTGAGTAATTTTCTATGTAGTCTCCCACGAACTCAAAATCATTTAGCATCCAAGACTCATCATCCCTCTGGATTACTTCGACTAGCTCATTCATATCAAGCGGAAGGGTAATACCTTCCCCCACAAAATCGCTTGAGTTAAGCAGAACTATTTCATAATTAATCGCTTTATCTTGGAACCCACTGATTACAGGAATTTTTACTACATAAATCATCTCTGCTATCTCCAATAAATTATATCTGCATTCATAAAAATTAAATGCAGATATGCTGTAAGTATTGCTAAACCGTCACGCGACCAGTTTAGCTTTATTGTCAAATACCACTTCCCATCTCATACCTGATGATATTTTGTTGAGGCGCTGAGATTCCATTTTAGCTTCGGCTTCAGTGTTGAATTTGAGCCTATCCGGTGACGGATAACGGTATCCATCGATTTTAGAGCAAGCTACTACTATCCAATGTCTAATCATTTTTCTGGTTTTCATTAAGTGAACCAATTTGGTTATTTAAAGATTTAAAAATCTCCAATGCCGTCTCAAAAAGGCTGCAAGTAATTTTCAGTGTTACAACTCTCTCGTTGAGGGTTAAGCTACATTCGCACTTGTCATAAGTGCCAGTTGATTCTACTACTGCCATAATTTTTGGTGTTACTATTTTCTAGATAAACAAGAAAGAATTACCCTGGAATTTATTTCAAAATACCATACGTGAATATCCTGAATTTCCAGTAAGAACTCGTCTGTGTCCTCCATCAGGACTTTCAATTCTTGGTCAAGATTGGTTAATTGTGCAATCAATTCTTTTACTGTCATGTTAATTACTCTTAGATGATTATAAAAATTGTTTCATGGTCTATGTAAAGAATTTCGTCGATAGATTTTGAAGCCGAATCACTGTCTAACTTGACCCTCACTTCTGCATCATCTGGTAGTCTTTTAAGCTGTTGAATTATTTCTTCTACCGTCATTTTGGTAATTGGTAATTGGTAATTGGTAATTGGTAATTGGTAAGTAAAGCTGGCTACCATCTATAGCCAGCGCCATTTGTTATTTTTTGTGTGCTATCAATCAGCCAATTTATTAGGTGATCGTCGTCTATTCCTCCTAATTATTTTTGTGGTTCACTGGTAGACCGCTGGTAGTTCGTTTCAATTGCCTCAGTGGCTGGGAGGCTGCCACCTCTCCCCGGTTTACTATCTCTCACTACTCCTTTATTACTGGGAACATCTGGCAGGTCGTTGGTCTGAAGGCTGCCATCTCTCCAAGGTTGATGTTTTCTCAAGTTTCTAGAGGAAGATTGTAAAATTTAGTTTTGTCCATCCATAATTAGAATATAATAGTGGACGAACATAACTGTCAAGGTTTTTGTTCGTCCGTTAAGTTATTTTGTTCGTACAATAGGTAAGGTAGTTCTGTGAGTATTATCAATGGCACGACCGAAGACATTACCAGAAGAGACCATAAGAGCCACGGTTCGGATCAGCCCAACAGATTGGGAATCTTTCGACAACTTGGCGAAGGGGATGAACACTACGAGGTCGGAACTGATCCGCAAAATTGCACAGGGAGAAATACCGTTAGGACAAATTGCATCCACGGAGATACGCCTTCTGGGAAAATCCTCCAGCGCCTTGAACTAGTTGAAAAATCTCATATAGAATATGTCCGCGCCCATCAAACGAGATTAAAGGCGCGTCTCGACGAGAGCGAACAGTTAGAACAAGTATTTAACCAGGCAATAAACGAACTTCGCCAAGAAATTTACAATCTAGCGACAGAAGCAGAATCTAACGGGAACGGACATCACAACGGAGTGGACTAAGACGAATTTACCAATGTTGGTAAACCCGTCTTTTTTTTGTGCTTATTTAATGTGACGGTAGTGCAACCGGAATATTAAATTTTTAGGTCGGATCGAAGGTCATCTAAAGGAGATGGGTTAGCGAAATCAGTCTCATCTATAAAAGCTTTCGGTTCGTCGGGGATGAATTCCAATTTGAATCTAAGTCTCCCTTTCTGCCAGCCGCCGCCCTTAGTACGTAAGATTTCACACGAAATCCCTTTCTCAAGAAACCATTCCCCCGAAGGATTAGGCCATTTGCCTCCGATGTTCATAGCCCAGTTATAAACAGATTGCGTGAGCAAACCTAATTTAACGATGCTTTGTTTCTCTACGGACACAACATCATCGTCTTTTAACCCCAGTTTATTTTCATCGCCCGAACCAAATATATACATTTCAGCCATTCCATTTTCGATTCACAACAAAGCAGGGCAAGCGCCAACTTCCCCTGCCTTACCTATAATTCCCCATCACCAATATCCAATGATTAGCAAATCAGCCATAAATTCCCAACTAGAAAGAATAGCGAGAAAGGATAGCAAATTAACTCACCACGAGATAACAGTTATCGTTTACGGCATCCTTGCTGTTTTAGATGAAGTAGACATTCCTTCTCTGTGGATAGAAGAAGTAGAACTCTTTCTAAAAATGCTTACCAAGAGATGCCCTCACCATGCTCGCAGAGTCCTTGCTGAACAGTGCTTGGAGTACACGAGGAGAGGAGGTGAAACAACAAAAAAGTCGGAGGAGTCGAACCAGTCCCAGATGACTCCGGAAAACTTTTAAGCAGTGAACCTGACCCGGATGATATTCCCTTCTAATTCAAGCACCTAATTTTCTCCAAAAAAAAATAACAAATTTCATGTTTAGCCGTCACAGCCGTCACTTTCTTTACACAGCAATGCTTTCAAGCCGTCACTACAGCCGTCACTACAGCCGTCACTAGCCGTCACTTTCACTAGAACTTAAAACAATGACCACTAAAACAGCCACAACAGTTCAACACGACACCCCAAAAGAACCACGTAATCGGTTCAGCAGTTTTCAGGATTTCAAGGATTTTGTAAAAGAAGCTTTCATCAATGGCAGCTGCATAGCTCCAGAACTTTACGCTGAATCAGTAGAATTTCACTGCGATGTAGAAGTAGACGACGGTCACGAGGCAAACTATCCAATTCATGAGGCTTTAGGCTGGAAAGTTACCCGTTTCGGACATCAAGCTCGTGAACCTCAGTACGCCGCAATCCTTAAAAATGAAGATGGTTCAGTCTGGCAAGCAATAATTTCTGATTGGGACGAAGAAAGGCAACGGCCGTATAAATATCTCGCTCCCAGTGAGAACGGTGATAGAGCATTCCTGCCACCAGTGCCGATCAGCATCAGAAAAAAGATTGCATCTAGACATGGTGTAGAAGTTCCCTTGGACGGTAGTTTCTGGGAATGGATCGAAACCTGTAACCTGCCAATCATTATTACTGAAGGTGGTAAAAAATCCCTAGCGGCCCTGTCTCAAGGGCATATTTCATTAAGCTTGTACGGCTGTACCTGTGGGGGAAAAGAGAAATTAATCCCAGACTTGGAGCGCTTTCATAAAGAGGGTAGAATCTGGCTTTTTGGCTTTGATAGAGATGAAAAGCAGTCAGCCAAGCGTTCTGTGACAATGGGGAAAAACCGAATAACCAAGCACTTGAATCAGTTAAATAAATGTTATGTAGAGGATATATTCTGGAACTGTGAAGACGGTAAAGGAATAGACGATTTGATTGTAAACAAAGGTACAGGTGCTTTTGATATAGCCTACTCTAAGGCTATGTCACGGTTAGAAAAACAGTTTAAAGCTGGCACATTCTCATCCGATGATGACGACAAGCAAAAGCCACCAAGTCAAATAATGGTGGCACGAGAAATAGCTGAAAAGTATAGGAATATTATAGCATTTAATAATGAGATTGGATGCTGGATGCGTTACGCTGCGGACAATATAGGGATGTGGTCTAGAGAAACCGACGAATATATAGAAGCAGTTGTTTACCAAATTATTCTATCAGAAGGACACGACTATTTTAGTAGTTCATTTGTGTCAAGCGTAGTCAAATTATTGCGCCATGAACTAATAGAAAGGGTGTGGAATGAAAAGCCACCTACCGAATTTTTACCGTTCAAGAATGGAGTTTTAGAGGTAAAAACGGGTAAAGTTTTGGAACACGCGCCAGGATACCGATTGACTTGGCAATTACCACGAAATCACGTAGCAGGTGGTAAGTGGGACAAGATTAATCAATTCCTTGACCATCTGTCAGCAGGCAATGAAGCAATCAAAGATTTGCTCATTTGTTATTGCAACGCCGTAATTAAAGGACGCGCTGATTTACAAAGATTCCTCCATCTGATTGGCTTGGGTGGGACTGGTAAAGGTAGTTTCGCTAGACTCATCACCAGCTTGATCGGGAGTGAAAACATTCACACCACAAGCCTAGAGGAATGGTGTAGAGATAAATTTGAGCCTGCCAACGCTTACCGTAAACGGCTGGTAATATTCCCAGACGAAGACAGGCAGGGCGGTAAAATTGGTAAATTCCTCAGTCTGACTGGGGAAGATTACCTGAGAGCCGAAGAAAAACATAAAACTGCTTTTAAGTTCAAATACGACGGCATGGTAATGGTTTTGAGTAACTTACCCATCTTTGGAGGTGAAGCGGCCAGCCGTGTTAAGCGTCGTGTACTCACCGTCCCCTGTAACAATGTTGTCGAAATTGGCAAGCGCCGTAATTTAGAGGCTGACTTTGAGGAAGAATTGCCAGCATTCACCAATCACGTCTTATCTATTTCAGATGATCATGTGACAGCCGTTCTACTGGGAGTGCAGGAAATACCAGAATGTACCCTCGAATTTTGGGAGAACAGAATGCGTGTTGATTCTATTGCCGCATGGATTAACCAACACGTAATTTATGACGCTGAAGCATCTACTCCAATAGGGTTTAACAAGCATGAAGGTAGCAATGGGGAAGAAATTAGAACTTTGTTTGGGAGTTACAGCCGTCACTGCCTTAACCTTGGCAACACTCCCAAGAGTCACAATAATTTCTCCCCTGACCTATTGGAGCTATGCAAGTCAGTTCTCAACTGGCCCATTGAGAAAGGACACAGCAACACAGGCAAGTTTGTTAAGGGTATAAAATTACGTATCCCAGGAGTGCATGACAATATTCCAACCTATGATGTTTGGCTTTCTAGTCGTCTTTCTAATCCAGTGACGGACAAAGTGACGGCCAGTGACGGCTCTAGTGACGGCTCTAGTGACGGCTTGAAACCCCTACCAGTAAAGGAAAGTGACGGCTGTGACGGCTATAGCCCAAATTTGTTAGAAATTTTAGAAGAGAAAAAGGGTTTAGAAATTGAAGAGAAAACCAGTACAGAACCAGTACAACCAGTAGAAACAACACCCGTAGATAAATTTGCAGTTCCCCTGCTGGATGAACACTACCAACTGATGAAAGTAAACCCCCTAGAGTTCATGATTGGTACGAACTTTGGAGATTGCAAGGTAACGGCCACACCATTCAAGAAAATCAAGTCAACGGGTCAATCAGTTGTACATCTTCTCTATGAGATGGATTTTGGACGAGCGGTTGACCAGGTGAAGTGTGTACTGGGAAAGAAAGATGTTGAACGGCTTGCTAAAAAATCCGATAAGCTGAAAGCCTTGCAGTTAGCAGTAGCTAAGAAATGGCAGGAGAAAGCGAAAAAACATACTTTCAGAGTTCTGAAGCGTGGCACTTTGAACGAGCCGGATATCTGGGTGGAAAATTGCACATTGGTTTCAGTCCCACATGAGCATCAACATTTCTTCTACCTTGATGCACCGGATGGAACCAGGTTCAACGCTTCTATTGGTGAATTTGTGGTGATGAAATGACTAGCAAGTGGCGATTGGCAGCGAGAAAGGCGATTGAAAGTGCGATCGCCTCTGTAGAGGATAGTAAAGATTTGGTCAAAATCAAAAAAGCGATCGATGCGGCTTATCCGTTTCACCGGCGGGAATGTTTTCCTTATAAAGTGTGGCTTTCTGAGCGAAAAAAATACTTTTATCAATTGGGCATACTCCAGAAACCGCCGGATAAAGGTGGGAGGAGGAATGAGGGGCGCGATCGCACTTCCCCCGGTCAAATGAGCCTTTTTGATTAGTACTACAAAAATGCAATTACTTCTTTAATAAGTACAATCCTTTCGGGGTGAGTCATTCCCAGTATCCGCTGAGTTTGATTTATCCCCAAAATTCTAATATGTGCCGCTTCAGGTTCTAACCTTGTATGCCTTTCAAGTCCCACCGCAAGGTCGATTATCGCTAGGATTTCATCGTAAGAATATGGGCAATCATTTATTGAAATCATTGTAACTACATATATTTTTTTTTAGAACAAGAAACAGCCCAGTATGGGACTAGCTTGTCAGGTCTGTCAGGTCTGTCCTGTTCGTCCCGTTCAGTGACTTTCATTATTATTTTTCTCAATTTTTCCCCCACCAACCTTGTAATTTATTTCCTGCAAAATCATAAATATCAAGTCGTGGTTATGGTCAATGTCCCGAAATAGTAAAGAAGTATTCGAGATTATTTTTTCTTGATTCTTCCTCAATTCCTCAAAGTCTTTTTCTGCTGCATACCTCTTTCTCTCACTATTTCCGTATGATTTGAGCAGCCAAATAAAATTCGAGCCGATCAACAACAAGAAACTAATCAAACTTATAGTTATCGCTACATCAAATTTCATGTGCTACCCCAGTAATTGATCTAATTTGAAATTAATATTACTGAACTCTTGAGCCAATGTAATATCAGTTACGACATCATCAACACCTGTATACTGCCAACAGGTCAAATTAACATCCTTAAACCATCTGGGGAAATAAAATTTCAGGGAATATTGAGCCGTTATTGGTGGGAAGAAAATAGTGGTAATTCTGGAAATATAGATGCTTTTAGGCTCCCCCGCAGAGTCATTAGTCCCCCCGACTGTAAGACCTGATTGAAATCGTTGTTCAACGTACCCCCCCCATCGCCAATTTCGCCCATTAGGAACTGTTGTATCAACATAAACAGCGATAATATCACTCTCTAAAAATATAGGGGATTCAGTTGGGGGAATAGGGATGTAAGCACTCTCCCCGACTTGTCCCGCCGTCGCCGAAAAATTCAAAATACTTTCCCAGTTAGCAGCGTTAAAGTTAACTACTCTCCCCATATTTTAAAACCCTATAGATTGAGCGTTGTCATTAGCAAGTTGTAGGTAATCATCAATATTTATCCCTGCTATCTCCATAAATTCAAGAAAATCTCTGAAAGAAATTTCACCTTTAATAAACCGCTGGGTTGCTAGAGATGAAATTTCCTCCCTCATGATTAAATCTTGAATCTCGTCTTCACTCAGCGAATGACAAATGATAATTTGAGTTTCAAGAATTTGTTCAATCATTAGAACTTTTCGGATTTGAAGCTTGCCGATTTATTTCCAGTCGCAGCGTTGACGGCGGTAAGAATTGCTGCTTTTTGCTCACTCCAGCTAGGATTAGTACTTGTCCTACCTACAGGGAATGTGTAACTAGCATTCGATTTTGATTTGTAAGGCAGTCCCGTCAGCTTACTGGTTTTTGTACTCGCAGTAGTTCCGGTAATGTTTCTGCATATAGCTTTTGCCGGGACATATCCGGTTGCATCTATATCGCCTGCTTGAGGTGTGGCATCAATTCCAAGAACGGTTTCTGATAGTCCGAATGTGGCATATTCGCCGCTGCTTCTGGTAGACACAGATGATTTGTAAGCGTCAGTGTCTGCTGCGGGAAGTCCAAAAGGCTTGATAGCAATAATTATGGTTTCACCCGGCAAACTGCCAGTAGATCTGGGGTAATCAAGATCTACTTTCCCCGCCTTATAATCCTGAAACTTCTTTAAAACTGTCCCGGCAGGAGCGTCCGGTATTTCAGCCCCTTCTGCTGCTCCAGGTGTGCGGAGAAAAGTTAGAGCCGCCTGTAAGTTGTTAAATCGTTTCGCCATACCAGCACCTTTTTTTAGTTCTCATTCCGGTATAGCACTAAAAAATAGGCTGGAATCTCGTACCGAAACCTAGGTGTAGGCAAAAATGTTAGACGGAGTTTAATTTCTCAATTACTTGCCTTAACGCCACCTCTGGAGTCGCAACCAGATTTATCACTTTTGTCCTGCCATGCAGATGAAGTTGAGCGTACCGGAATCTTACATCCGCAGTAGGACGTTTTACTGGTTTTGGGACAGACTGCCCATAAATTGTTTGATTGCCTGGGTTGTTAGGGTACGATCTAGTATTTTCTACATAATCTGAATAATCATCATTAAAGGCATGACCTCGAATAGCTAAAACATTCTTGGTAACTCTTTCGCCTTCTGCTTTTGAAATTACATATAACCTCAATCTATACCCATGCTCTATGTCTTCGTAGTAGTAGACATACTTCCCCTTATTCCACACAAAAATCGGTGTTCCAAATTCCCTTTTGATATCTTTGGCTAACTGTTCAGCCTTCGCTCTAGTGTATGTGGCTGCATCCTCATTCATAAGGCGAAAGCTAATTTCCCCTTTAACAGCCCGAATCCTATCAGCTATGTATGGATATCTCTCTTGAAAATGTAAATGTACTTGTGGTTTGAATTTTGTCTCCCCCTGAAAATCTGCAACAGGAATTCCATAAACTGGAGCTTGCAAACTTTGCGCGTGTCCCGCATCAAACTCAAATAAAATATATCTGATAAGAGTCATTATTGCGGTGTCTTCATCTTTCATCACACAAGCGTGTTTCAGGGACGATTTTGGTGTTGAAATATCATTATCGGCTTGATTTTTAAAAAATGCTTTCACCCTGGGGTTATGAATTCTTAGTACCTGATCTTGCAAGTGTTCCCACTCGCTAAATTTCTCTGGAAGTGACATTTTTTTTAGTCCTCATCTGGTTCTAAATCGGGTGTGCTTAAATCTTTCCCTGCTGAATTGATTTTCGTCTCTTCTTGCTCTGCCTTAACTAATTTAGCTTCGGGGAATTCTTTCCCTTGTGGCTTCCCTTCTTCTTGGGCCAAACTATCAGCCAAAGCCTTAGAAGATTCTTCTACCTCTTCTTTCGATGCTTTAATTGTTAGCGGCTGCTGTGATACATTTTCTACTACCGACGCAGTTTCTTCTAAATTATTTAATTTGATTAAAAGAGGATTACTGAAATTCGGGGACGGGTTGAACCATCCATAGGCTTTCTCTGATACGGCTCCCCATGCCCTCAAAGCATTTCCAATCTTCCCCGTTTGCCCGCCTATTACTTGCAGCCCCTGAGTGATACTGTCACCCATATTCAACAAGCTGCTAAAAATATTGGCAGATGCTTGATAAATCCTGTTGTAATAATTCCATTGCTTGATTACATTATCGTAATTTTCTTTACCCACTACATTCTTAACAAAATCACTGATTGAGCTATTAATTAAAGTGGATAATTGTACTGGGTTATTTGCATCATCTTTCACCCCAATTAAGTCAATCACGTTTTGCATGGCTTGGGTAAGGGTTACTAATATATTTTGGCTCAACATCCCTGCATTATGAACAGTGACCGCGAAGGTTAAAAGATTCATAACCCTATCTAGCTGCAACCATTTAAAACCATTGATTAATTTAGTGGAAACAAAAGCAACACCAGATTGTATCTGAGTAGATAACGCCAAGTTAGCTTTTGTGGTTGCATCAACGTTTGCAGATAACGCCAAGTTAGCTGTTGTGGTTGCATCAACTTTTTTTAGTAAAGCGCTATCTACTGGGTTGGCTGTATTAGTTGTATTAGTTATGTAGTTAGGCCTTGAATTGTTCACATAATTATTAGTAATCCTGTTATCGAAATTATTACTAATATTCGTTACATTCACCACACCTGGAACTCCCGGATTAAATCTTCTGATTAAAGCATTAATACCAGCGATTGTAAGAGCAAGCCCGGCTATTTGAGCAGCTAACGAAGCCGCTTGACCGAATAGCTTACCTACATCAATCTTGATATTGGATATCTGGTTTAGTAAATCAGCCTTAATCTTTTCAATACCCAATTTTAAAGCATCTAGCTGGCTGGTAATGCCTTTCTGGATGCCTGCGACGGTATTCTTTAAAGTATTTAGAGATATTTCGGTAGTAGCCAACCTATCCTGCAATCGCAGCAAGGCGTTTAGTGTAGATTTGGTTAGGAAAGCCAATTCACTTCTAGTAAATGATTCCAATCTTTTGAAAGCATTTAAAGCAGATTTCTCTAAGAATTTAATATTTTCTAATGCAGCTTGTGACCTAGTTAGAGCCTTATCTGCTTTACCCTCAGCTTTTACCGCAATAGTAGCTGCGGCTCTAGCATCATCCTTAGCTGCTTGTATTTGAGCAAATATGCCGGATAAATCTATCTTTCCATTCTTTATAAATAGTCCCATACCTAAATCAATTAATTTGGAAAGCAGGATACTACCAATAATTGAAAGCACGATTGACTTAACTAACGCTGGTAATCCCAAGAATATCCCTGACACAAGTTTTTGTGTCGAGCCAATAGCTCCCCAAAGTAGTTTGTGTTCACTAGCATTTGCTAGTTTTTCGGTATTAAAATCACGGCGCAAACTCCAGATCTCTCCATTTAATTGTCCATACCTGTTATTAATATCCGTATCTTGTCTTCTATCATCTTTGTAGTTTTGGTTTAACCGCTTTTCTAGGTCACTTATTTTTCTGTTTAATTCGCCAGTATTCTTGTCCGTATTTTGTTCACCAAGCAATCTTTTTAATCCGTCTCTAATCCTGTCTATGAAGCCACTTTGACCAGCAGGTAGAAAAGCCAATGTGTTAGATGTTTGATTAAGGCTTGACGCGATGTAATTAAATGAGGGAATTGTTGGTATCATAGGTTATTCAAAAAATATTGAAAATACGAAGAAAGCCCAGAGCAAAGTTTTTGACACCCCTTAATGACTCATTGTTCCTGTTAATAGCCGCAACTATTTTTGACCCAGCCGCATCAAGTTGATTTATATAATTCTCGATTGCGGTCAGCCGTCTCTTTAAGGTTGCATCCTCTCTGGCATCAAGCCCCCTCTCTCCCCTCTCTCCCCTCTCTCCCTTCAGTCCTGGTCTACCGGGAAGTCCCTCATAACCACGTTCCCCCCGTTGCCCTTGGATACCCCTTTGTCCATCCATTCCAGGCTTGCCGGGAATACCTTCTATACCACGTTCCCCCGTTAGTCCTGGTAAGCCTCTAAGCCCCATGTCACCTTTTAGCCCACGTTCACCCCTCAAACCGCGATCACCTTTGTCACCTTTTAGCCCACGTTCACCCCTCAAACCGCGATCACCTTTGTCACCTTTTAGCCCACGTTCACCCCTCAAACCGCGATCGCCCCTCAATCCGTTAATACCAGGAATACCTTGCAATCCCCTTTCTCCTCTGTCACCTTTATCACCTTTTATTCCTGGTTTGCTGAATGCTTGTTTAGCAAGATTCAAGGCTTGATTGGCGGTATCTTTAACTCCTGTTAACTGAGATAAAATTATCCCTACTTGATTTTCTAATTGAGAAACTCTTCTGGCTAAATCATCAGAGGGATTAAATAGCCCTTCGATATAAGCAAGAATTGCGTTGTAAATTTGGGTATAAGCCTTACCGACCGCTTCGCTGATAATTGCATTCCTATCTGATTTGGGAATGTAATTATTGAGGTCAGATTTCAGCGCGAATCTGCCATCTAACGCTGCAATATCAGCCCTGAGTGCAGCAATTTCATCTGCTATTGAGTTACAACTGGTGGGCATAAAAATCACCTCAATCTAGAAACTAATGCTCTAATATCAGAAATAGAATTGAAAATTTCATCGCAAGGTAAACAGCAATCCCCACAATCAAGAGTACCGGGCGGACATCCTTCGATACATTCCACAGAATAATTATCTGTAGGGAAAATTCCCTCATATAATAGTTCCCCACTCGCACCAGTAACAAATATTTTGTAATTAGCTGGAGTAATACTAATTAAGCTACCTTCGTAAACATATCTATTTATTCCACCACTAATGTCGTCCCACTGCGTACTCGTACCGGGAGGGCAAAGATAAAGTGCGTTATTTACTTCAATTGAGGAACCAGTAAACCTCCACCCGTTGTAGGGATACCTACCAATGAAACCTAAAGTTCTGTTGCTAAAATTAACGCCGGACTGGATATAGCTGGCATTAAAGGAAGCTGTAAAACTTGCACAAGTACTAGTATCTGGTTCGGCGGTTATATTCACTGGGGTATCAGTGAATTCTTCTGTTGAAGAATCAGGAAAGGTGATACGCGCTGTATCACCTGTATTGCAATATTGAGCCATTAGTAATTATTTGGATTCAACGTTGCCCCTTCATCTTCCTTGGCGAGATTTACCACTATCTGCCTTACCTCATAAGGTGTTTCCCCTCTAGTGGTGAAGCTCGAAAATCCATCTGATACGTAAATATTCTGGTCAATTTCCGCATCAAATACGGTTTGAGTCATAGTTGCTTTAGCTTTAATTACTAAAGCGGCGATAACCTGATCGGCTGTGCAAGTTGCAGATGTTAGTCCCAAGTCAGACTTCAAAAATGTAATTGTTGTCGCGTCTTGAGTCGTACCTGTTCCCAGTGCGCTCTGTACTGTTAATTCAGCCATAACTATATACCTGTATTGCTATATAACAATATTACGCTAGTAGTAATTGAGTAGCAAAAAGATTCGCTGGTGAAGTTAGAGCGATCGCATAAAAATTGCCTAGATTTTGAGAGTAAATAGTCAAAATCTAGGCAATTTTAAAATTTGATTCGCTAAAACGTATGCCAGGAACGAGACTTGAACTCGTGACACGAGGATTTTCAGTCCTCTGCTCTACCAACTGAGCTATCCCGGCGCGGGCTTTTTTATGTTCGCCACGATTACTAACAATAGCAAAGGATTAAAAATTTGTCAAGTGGTTTATAGAAGAAAGTTTTAGGCTGTTTTTATCCCTAACTTTACCCAGGAGAAAACTATGACGAATACCAGGAACTGAACGAGAACGATACTGGGGCCGGAAGCTAGGTTAAATACGCCAGAAACCATAATTCCCACAATGCTACTGCTAGAACCGACAATGACTGACAGGATGAGAAAGCGACTAAAATGGTGACTCATTAGTTTAGCGGTGGAAGCGGGAATTACTAAAAAGGCGTTCACGAGTAAAACACCAACGGCTTTAATTGCTACTGCGACAGCTAAAGATAGTAAAACGACAAACCCATAACGATACAATTGAACAGGAACGCCCTGTACTTGAGCGACATTGGGGTTAAGGGTTAACAAAATTTGCGATCGCAATGTTGATAAGATAAAAATACCGCTACCTAGCAGTATCACCAGTGTCAAAATTAAATCTGTGGTATCAATCGCTAAAATATCACCAAACAGTACAGCCATCAAGTTACCGCGATACCCCTTAATCATGCTAGTAAGGATGACACCGATTGCTAATGCCCCTGACAGGACTATACTAAGAACGCTATCACTAGCTAAATCTGTTTTGTCAATTAAGTAGAGGACAATTACACCAAAAACTAAGGTAAATGGCAATAACATCCAAGTAGGATTTGTATTTAACAACACGCCTAATGCTACACCTACTAATGCTGCATGACCCACAGCATGACTGAAAAAGGATAATTGGCGCAAAGTGACAAAACAACCCAGCAATCCCCCTAGTATTCCCATTAATACAGCACCGATCATGGCACGTTGCATAAAGGGAAACTGTAATAAGTTCACGAAATCGTCACTATTCGTAATAGCTAATAAGATGCTTTGAACATTAGCAAATAAATTCATATCTGTGCTTTTTATGATTCTTTTAGCTGCGGCGTAAATAAATTATTTTTGTTTCATCAATAAATATTCCATTCTAGTTCATAATAACTATATGAATAGTTAAAAATCATATTTTTCTATAAATAAATTGATTTGACAACACCCCATGATTCAATCTAATTCACAAAGTACCTTAGATAGTAATATTCTTCAAGCCTTACCAGATGAAATTCTGAGTACTGAAAAAGCTCAACGCATGGCAGAATTTTTTAGTTTTCTAGGAGATGCTAATCGCTTGCGGGTTCTCTCTTTATTAGCTAATAAAGAATTTTGTGTGAGCGATTTAGCTGCATTACTAGAAATGAGTGAATCCGCTGTTTCACATCAACTAAGAAACTTACGCGTCATGCGTTTGGTCAGTTACCGCAAACAAGGACGTAATGTATTTTATCGTCTTCATGATAGTCATGTTTTCCATCTTTATCAGTCTGTGGCTGAACATTTAGATGAAAAAGATTAGGTAATTGGTAATTGGTAAAATGAGGTACAGAATCAAAATTGAAACCTAGACACCAAACCAGTTTTACTCCTGACTCCTGACTCCTGACTCCGAACTCCTGAATCCTGACTCCTGAATCCTGACTCCGAACTCCGAACTCCGAACTCCGAACTCCGAACTCCGAACTCCTGAATCCTGACTCCTGACTCCTGCTGTAATTAGTGATGGTGTTGGTAACGACTAAAACCTGGCCCGTAGGTTGCTAAAAGGTTTTGCGGTGAAAGAGCAATTTCTGGCTTTCCAGTACAAACAAGAGTTTGGTTAAGACAAAGGACGCGATCGCAATGACGGTTTACCATATCAATATCATGGGAAACCTGTAAGACAGTCCAACCCTCTTCTCGCTTTAATTCATTTAGCAAAACATAAAAATCAGCAGCACCCTGCATATCTACCCCAGCAAAAGCTTCATCAAGTACCAACAATTTTCGTGGTGTTACCAAACAATAAGCTAGTAATACCCGTTTCAGTTGACCACCACTCAGAGTCCCAATAGCTTGATTTCTCAAACGATAAATATCTGTTCTGTGTAAAGCTGTTGCTATTGTTGCTGTTTTTTCTCGGTGATTTTGCCAAAAATTTGCAAATAAGGAATGCTTACTGTCATCTATTCCTAGTCCGACTAACTCACTTACAGAAATAGGAAAACTACGATCAAAAATAAAGTTTTGTGGCATATATCCCACTAGATGACGTAAACTTCCTAACCTAGAAATTGGGCGACCAAAAATTTCAATATTCCCTGCACTGCGGGAAATCAAATCTAAAATAGCTTTAACTAAAGTACTTTTACCCGCACCATTTGGCCCCACTATAGCTGTATCTGTTCCTGGAAATAATTCAAAGGAAACATCCCGTACAGCGAGAAAGTTTCCTTGATAGACAGTTAATCCTTCTACTCTTAATATCGGCAATGTCATTGCTTGCTGGTCGTCAATCATCGAATTTTAAATTATGAGAAATTGCTCACACTGATTTTTAACCCAAATACACAGATGTCTAATTCTTAAATTACGTTGGTACGGTTGCACTATTACGAATTATCTACACCCTGTTGACAAATTTTGTAAATTAGTTTTCATTGCCTGAAAATAATACTGCGGATTGGTGTCACCATTTTCTAAAGAATTGAGAGGATACAAAGTTAATTTTAAATCTTGAGAAAGGCTAGTCAGTAGTTTGTTATCTACCCCTGGTTCACTAAATAAGGCTTTAACCTTATATTTTTTCACTGCATTGATGGCTTTCTGCACATCCGCTGGTGAAAGTTGGTCTTCAGGAATTTCTACAACTGCTACTTGCTTAAGATTATAACGTGTTGCTAAGTAGGGAAAGGCATCATGAAAGGTGATAAAGGTGCAATTAGGAGTTTGTTGTAGAGTCTGCTGAAATTCATTATTTAAGTTGTCTAATTCCTGAATATAAGCCGCAGCATTGGTCTGGTAAGCTTCTTTATTTACAGGATCAGCAGTAATTAATCCATCTCGAATATTAATTACCTGCTGTTTAGCAAAAACTGGATCTAACCAAACATGAGGATTACCTTTTTCGTGTTCATGTTTGTGATCGTGGTCATGGTCTTTTATTTCCTCTACTGGAGAAATATCATTTATAACTTTAATACTTTTACTAGCATCAATTTCAACTAATTGAGGATTTTGGGCATTTTTAACCGTATCTGTGAGAAATGTCTCCAACCCTAAGCCATTTTTTACCAACACATTAGCAGTTGCGATCGCTTTTACATTATCCGGTGTGGCCTGATAATCATGTATATCAATACCTGGCGGCACTAAAATTGCTACATCTGCTACATCCCCGGCAATTGCTTTAGTAAATAAATACACAGGTAAAAATGTTGTCACCACTTTAGTTTTTTCTAACTGTTTTACTGATGGCTCTTCAGCACGTTTATCTGTATTATTTCGTGATTGGCTACAACCAGACGCAATTGATAATATAAATAGCGTCATGACAAGCAGGATTTGCCTTTTTGGACTATTTCTTCTAAGTTTTATACCAGTACTAGTCATTTTGCTTTCCATTATTAAGGATAGTTGCTGCATTTGTATCAATATTTTCAGGACTTACGCAAGAATCAGGTTTTGAGTTCAATCTTGCGTAAGTCCTAATTTTGATTAAAAATCATACTCAGAATTATACCTTATTATTAGAATAATTATCATTATCACTTGCAGGTGACAACAAATATGATGCAATATTTGCAATTTGCTTTTATTTAAGTAATCTAAAATACATTTTTTTTTGAGATACTACTCTAAATTACGTTGTTTAAGTGTTGGAAATTTTTTAACTACATTGTCAAAAAATTTACCTGTTGTTAGTATATCAAGAATAATTTTTGATTAAGCTTTGTTAAAAAGCAAAGCTCAGACGGTTCGTGGTACGGTTGTGAAATGTATATGGGTGTGAGGAAAAATGCATAATAAAATGTGGAATAATCTTGCTAGTCCAGCAATTTGCGGTGTTATTCTATGTGTGAATACATCTGTTTGGGCAGGAGAAGCACCAGCAAAAACAGAACCTAGTGAACCTTTAGCAGTTTCTAGTTTAGAAAAAGAAGTCAATAAGTCCTCTCAACAAGATTTAATTTCCCAAGTTACCTCCGTATCCCAGCTATCGGACGTGCAACCCACAGATTGGGCATTTCAAGCTTTACAGTCTTTGGTAGAACGTTATGGTTGTATAGCTGGCTATCCCAACGGTACTTATCGTGGTAATCGTGCCATGACGAGGTATGAATTTGCAGCCGGGTTGAATGCTTGTTTAGATCGGGTGAATGAACTAATTGCTACTGCAACTGCTGATGGGGCGACAAAACAAGATTTAGCGACAATTCAAAAACTGCAAGAAGATTTTGCTGCTGAATTAGCAACCTTACGGGGTCGTGTAGATGCGCTAGAAGCAAGGGCTAGTGAGTTAGAAGCAAATCAATTTTCTACTACTAGTAAATTGCAGGGGCAAGTTGTAGGAGTTATTAGCGATGTT
This sequence comes from Anabaena sp. PCC 7938, assembly GCF_049315035.1. Lineage (NCBI taxonomy): Bacteria > Bacillati > Cyanobacteriota > Cyanophyceae > Nostocales > Nostocaceae > Anabaena > Anabaena sp. PCC 7938. The sequence continues at coordinate 211,563 of NZ_CP186034.1, forward strand.
TTGGCTGGTGACAACGATGGCAATAAAAATACAACTCTGGGGGCGAGGGCGCGGATAGAGTTTGTGTCTAGTTTTACAGGTCGAGATACATTGTTTACCAGAATTGAGAGCAATAATATCAACAGCCCTATCAAGAGTCCCCAAGAAGGCAATTTATTTTTTGCTGGTCCTAATGGTAATACCAACGCTTACTTAGGTACACTTTGGTACAAGTTCCCTATAGGTGAAAAAACACAGGTCATAGCTATTGCTGAAGGTGGTGCAGCCGATGATGTTACTAGTACAGTTAACATCTTCGATGGTGATGGGGCGTTTGGTGCTTTGTCCACTTTTGGTACACGCAACCCAATTTATGGACAACTAGGTAGTAAAGGACTGGGAGTAAATCACCAGTTTAGTAATAAAGCCGGACTAAGTTTAGCCTATTTGAGTAGTAATGCTAATAACCCCAGTGCGGGGAATGGTTTATTTGATGGACCTTATGGTGCTTTGGCACAGTTAACACTCAAACCAAGCGATCGCATTTCCCTGGGTCTAACATACATCAATTCCTACAAACAGCCATTACTCACAGGTAGTAATGCAGCCACGTCTGATATTACCAATGAAGCATTTTCCAGTAATTCTTATGGTGTGCAAGCATCTGTAGGTATTAGTGAAAAATTTGTTTTAGGTGGTTGGGCTGGATATACCAACAGCAAAGTTTTGACAGGTGCAAAGGGAGACGTTGATATTTGGAACTATGCTGTTACTCTCGGTTTCCCAGATTTGGGCAAAAAAGGTAACTTAGCTGGTGTAATAGTTGGTATGGAACCGAAAGTTACAAGTTCCAATTTTGCTGGAGTAGCTGAAGACAACGATACCTCATATCATATTGAGGCATTTTATCAATACAAAATTAGCGACAATATCACCATTACCCCCGGTGTGATCTGGCTAACAGCACCGAATCATAACAATAATAATGATGATGTGGTCATTGGGGCGCTGAGAACCACCTTCAGTTTCTAAGGGACTTCCAAATAAAAAATATTCAATTAATTCTAGTGGGGTAGGCATAGTAAGCCCATCCCACAAGATTGGATAATTTATTTCCAAGAATTCCCTGAGTTCCCAAATGTGACCATTTACAGAAAAAGACTAGCCTCCCACAGCTAGTCTTGCTCAAAAAAAATGTTGTTCGCGTTGTCTTCTCAATAGAGTCAAAACCAAATTGCGCGTTCCCAAATTGTAACGGGCAACTTTTCTTAACAAGATTGTAACAGCCAGTACAGTTTTTTCATGAAAATATATCAAAAAATATCTGTCCGCAGGTGGGTAGATTTTTATGCTCTAAGGTAGAAGTCAGAAGAGAGAAGACACAAAGCAGAAGCTATCCAGCTAAATTTATAACTATATTCGCGTTCATGTCAGATCATGTTTAGCTAAAGACTTATTATCCAGGAAAAATGGGGAAAAACAACACTTTTCAGGTTTTTTAGGGAAGAATAAGAGATTATAAGTGTATGAATGTTTGTCTAGAAATCTTGATAAATGGTGCTAGAGGTGGGAGTTTAGTGAGTTTTCCGACAGATACAGTTCCCGCATTAGCTACTATCCCAGAAAAAGCAGAGTTGATTTATGCTGCTAAACAACGTAGTTTAGATAAACCTTTAATTTTGATGGCTGCTAGGCCTGAGGATTTGTGGACTTATGTGCAAGGTAGCGAGATAGAATATCAAATCTGGCAAGAGGTGGTTGATAAATATTGGCCTGGTGGGTTGACTTTAGTATTACCAGCCAGTGACAAAGTTCCTACAGTTATGAATCCTGTTGACCCTACCACCATTGGCATTAGAGTACCAAATAATGCGATCGCTCAAAATATTTTGGCACAAACCGGACCACTAGCTACTACTAGCGCCAATTTATCAGGTCAGCCACCATTAGAAACAGTAGCCGCAATTCAAACCGCCTTTCCAGGGGTGATAACTCTAGAATCGACTACATATCAAGGGCTGAGTGTACCTTCTACCGTTGCTAAATGGACAGGGATGGATTGGCAAATTTTGCGACAAGGTGGCATTAAGTTAGATAATTCAGGCAGATAACTGTACAGGTTAAAAACTGCCGAAATATGAATTTAGATAACTGGCTATATTTGGGAATAGGAACAGGAATAGGATTACTTGGAGGCTGGTTATCAGCGCGGTTATTAACGCCTACAAGCCCAGAAGCCCAGATACAAGATATCCCCCTACTTTTACAAGAACAGGTCAAGCAAAGCCAACTGGCCTACCAAATGGCGCAGGAAATGGGCCAGTTTAAAGCGGGTTTTTTGGCGCGAATCACCCACGAATTGCGATCGCCCCTAAATGGTTTAATAGGGCTACATCAGTTAATTTTGAACGATTTATGTGAAAATCCAGCAGAAGAGAGGGAATTTGTAGAGCAAGCATATGAGCGATCGCTTAAATTGCTAAAAATGATAGATGAAATTCTCAGCGTTTCCCGAACAGAACACGGGACAAATAAATTATCTCTTCAACCCATACAGCTAACCCAAGTTTTACACGAAGTTCATAAATTAACTTATATGTTAGCGGCAAATCGAAATTATCCCTTTACCGTCTCACTTCCCAAAGCAGAAATTTATGTTCTTGCAGATATACACTGGTTCCGCCAAGTATTGGTAAATTTAGTAGATACCACAATCTCTCAAATGGAAGAAGGCAGTATTTGTATTGCCACTAGTATTGTATCTACAAATAATGCTGTTTATATCTGGCTAGATGTCCCCACTCATGCTGTCATATCCAGTGAACCAGTAGACTTGATTGCATCGGAACAGATAACAAATCAAGAAAATACCGATCTATCACCAGGAATGAAATTATTACTTAATCAAAAGTTATTAGCAGTAATGGGAGGAAAGCTAGAGATTTTACCCTCTCCCACCACAGATGCCACCAGATTACAAATCTCTATGCCCCTAGCGATTCCTGAAGTTGAATTTCTCCAACCCCAAGTGAACCCAGATTAGATTGATTATATAAAACCATCGTCATTGTGCTATTAACTTGAAAACCAATCTTTTCATAAAACGCTTGTTGGTTAGTAGTCATCAAGTAAACACGTTCTACATGCATTCGTGGATGGCTTAAAACAGTTTCTACCAACTTAATTCCCAGTCCGTTACCTTGATACTCTGGGTGAATGACAACATCCCAAATCGTAGCGCGATAGATACCATCAGAATTGGCTCTAGCAAAGCCAATCAATCGCTCTCCATCCCAAACAGAAACCACGGGTTCACTATTAGCAATGGCTATGCCTAAATCTTTTATACTACGTCCTTGCGCCCAAAAAGCGGAAATATTAAATAGATTCTGAAGTTCATAAAGATCAACTTCCCCATGGCCTTCCCTAAAATGAATATGAGAATAGTTCATAGACACCAATTGTCGCAGTATCTTCGCTTCTGTTATGCCATATTTTGCTAGAAATTACCTTAACTGTATATATATATGCAACTAAATATTTAAAAATTAAATGTCTGAATCAGGATTTACAGGATTAGAGGATTAACAAGATTTTTTTGTAATTATTCATATCATTAATAGACATCTGGTGAAAAAGAATGTAGAGACGAGAATCCCTACCCATAGAACATCTCTACAAGGGTTCTAGGATACGCATATTTAAATTCGGTCGATGTCTAATAAGTGAAACGACAAATTATCAATATTCATCAGCAACATCCTGCAAATCATTAAATCCTGTAAATCCTGATTCAGACAAAATTTATACATTCTCTAACCACTCATTTTCAACCAACCAAATACTTGAGTAACCGTTAATTGCAAATTTATACCCTCTAACACTGGTAACTGCTGATCACCTCGTAAAAGTTCCGGTTGCTGATGGGGACGAAAAATCAAAATAGAACGGTCATCTGGGTCTATTAACCAACCTAATAAACAACCGTGATTTAAGCAATATAAAATATTATCTATCACTCGAATTGAACTTTGTTCTGGAGAAAGAATTTCAATTGTCCAATCTGGAGGAAGAAAGAAATCATTACAGACTTCTTCATCAGCAGTAAAGGGAATATGTGACCAATTAAAAACCGCTATATCAGGTACTACTGAACGGATACCAAAACTACAACGCAACTCAGGAAAAGCATAAGCTATTTTTTCGCTTTCCGTGATATCATTAATGCTATTACATAGTCTTAACTGTAATCGGCTATGCTTCCCTTTTGGCATTGGCTTGGTAATAATTTCACCATTAATATATTCACTGACAGGTTTTGTTTCTGGTAGTTTGAGAAATTCTTCTAGGGTCAGGGATTGAGTAATTGCCGTTGTCATTGTTCCTGAATCCTACACAAGAGATGTTTTTAGTGTAACAAAAGTGTTGAAAATTTTGTCTAATTTAAACAAAAAAACAACAATCGTCTCATCACACATCCAAAAAAATCCTGACAATCCTGATTCAGACTAAGAATTAATTACAAACCCACTTCCATAAAGGATGACTAGGACCCTGTTGACGTATTCTATAAACCTGCTTTTCTAAACGTTGCTTTTCCGGTTGTGGTAGCCCTAGCAAAATATTTCGACTTTGCCAAACTAAAACAGAAACAGTCATACCAATACAAAAAGCTAAACCTAGAGTAGCTAATGGATGAAAAAAGAGTCCATATCGCACCGCTGACCAGGTAAAGTATTGTTGCCACAAAGAAATTTCTGCACGTAAATCCCACAAACAACCAGGCGCAATCAGGAGCCATGAACAGCCAGTAAATAACCATCTACCATATACTGTTAACTGGTGTAACCTCTGGACTTGGTGGATAAAAGAAGCATCAGAGTTGTCAAAGATTGGGTCATTAATTGGTGGTTCTTCCTGTTGGGCCATAGGACAATAAAATTACAATATATGGGAAAAGCAATTCAACAAGATGCTTTAATCCCATTTTGGACTAATCTCTCACCTAACTATCCTGGGAACTCACAGAAGTATCAATTGCTGAAAGTGGAGATTTTTCTGTGCGTTCTCGCCACCAAGTTAGAAGTGTACTAGCAATAAAAATACTGGAATATGCGCCCATAATAAAGCCGATAATTAGAGCCAAAGAAAAATTATGCAGTGTTTCTCCACCAAATAGGAAAATAGCGGTTAATGTCAACAGCGTTGTTAAAGTAGTGTTGATAGATCTGGTTAAAGTTTGGTTGACAGCATCATCAACAATTTCTGCAATTGGTCTTTCAGGATTAATTTTGAGAGTTTCCCGAATGCGGTCATAAATTACTACCGTATCGTTAACAGAGAAACCTGTAATAGTTAGCAGAGCAACGATGAAGAGACTATCTACTTCTTTACCTGCAACCAAGCCTAAAATTGAGAATGCCCCCACTGTGACTAAGATATCGTGAAATAGGGCAACGATCGCAAACAGTGCATAGTCTAACTGGAAGCGGAAGGTCATGTAGACAGTAATTAGCACGAAGGAAACTACCAGAGCTAAGACTCCAGAAGTAAATAGTTCTCGTCCTAGTGTGGGGCCTACTGAGTCAATTTGATTTTTTTGCGGATCGAAAGTACCAATTTTTTCGCTTAAGGCGTTTTGCAGCTTGGTACGCTGGTCGGTTTCTAAGTTTTTTGTGCGAATGGTAATGCCATTATCTTTACCATCTTCGGAGATTAATTGAATACTGCTATCTCCAAGTCCCTGTTCTTTAGCAACTTCTCGAACGGCGTTGATATCTATTGGCGTGTCACAGTTATTAGGTAGGCTACAGTCCCTGACTAGCTGCAACCTTGTCCCACCAATAAAATCTAAACTGGGACGTAGGGGTGCTTTAATACTTGGTGTTTGCCAAGAAATCACCATTGAGATGATACCACTGAGGATGATAGCAGCGGAAATAGTCCACCAAAGACTCCGCGATTTATTAATACTTAGTTTCATTTAGCAACCTCTGCCTTATTTGCTGCTCCTACATTGGGAGAGTAAAATTCTGTTTTCCGCAAGGAGGGAATGGAAATAGCCAAAAACATCAAGGTGCGACTACAGGTAATTGCGGTAAACATACTCACACCTACCCCTAAAGCCAAGGTTAAGGCAAAACCTTTAACCAACCCGGAACCTAACCAAAATAGGGCAGCACAAGCAATCCAGGTAGTGACATTACTGTCTAAAATGCTGGAAAATGCCCGGTAAAAACCAGACTCTACGGAACGATATAAAGATTTACCCGCTTGCAATTCTTCCCTTGTGCGTTCAAAAATCAATACATTAGCATCTACAGCCATACCGATACTGAGAATAAAGCCGGCAATTCCTGGTAACGTGAGAGTGATACCCAACAAACAAAAGGTAGCCCAGGTCAGGAGGGAGTAAATGACTAGTGAAAAATCAGCAATAACTCCTGGTAGTCTATAGTACAACACCATAAAAATTAATACTAAAATTAGTCCACCGATACCAGCGTAAATGCTGCTTTGAATACTATCTTTACCCAAAGTTGCCCCTACTGTTCGTCTCTCGGCAATTTCTACAGGTACTGGTAACGCGCCACCACGTAATTGCACACCTAAATTGTTGGCTTCTTCAGCTTGAAAGCGACCTGTAATTACGGCAGAACCGCCAGTAATCCCAGTAGCAGCAAATTCTACTCCCACTGAGGGAGAACTAATCAGTTCATTGTCAAGAAAAATACCAATACCGCGTCCTGTTCCGGCCAATGTTTTGGTCAAGTCAGCAAATAGTTCACCACCCTTTTCATCGAAGCGAATAGCAACATTCCAACTGTCACCTTGAGTGGGTTCACCGTAGGCATCCTTGAGGTATTTACCAGTGAGTGGTGGTTTGGTGCTTTCAAATAATTCTGCGATCGCTTGATTATTATTCTGCAACTGTTCCTGATTTTTAGCAATTGCAGCTTGGTCTTTGGCAGTTCTCAACTCTTCCTGCTTGGCTTTTTGTTCTGTTCGTGATACTTGCAGAGCAAATAGTTGAGTTTCTGTATTCGGCTTTTGTATCCTAAATTCTAACTGTGCTGTACCTCCTAGTACCCTTTCGGCTTGCTCTGGGTCATTTACCCCCGGCAGTTGGACTAAGATTTTATCTGTACCCACAGTTTGAATTATTGGTTCGGAAACGCCGAGTCCATTAATCCGACCTTCCACAACTTTCTTCACGGCTTCCAATTCGCGGTCGGTGATTACCTTGATATCTTCTGTTGGTTTCACCTGAATTGTAAGCTGTGAGCCTCCCCGCAAGTCCAGTCCCAGGGGTACGGGAATATTAGCAATCACCGCAACTGCGGCGATTACCAAAACTATAATTAACGCTAATAGCGATCGCTGTCTTTGCATACCATCACTCACAACTGACAAAGGCTATAATAGCGTTCTTTTAGCCAGCTGTGAGTAGAAGTTTTAACAGGAGTCAGGAGTCAGGAGTTCAGGAGTCAGGAGTCAGGAGTTCAGGAGTTAGGGGAATCATCAACTTTTATCTTTTGCCCTATTCTCTCTTCACTGTCACCTGTCACCTGTCACCTAAACTCGCAAAGCTACCATTTTTTGGACTGCTTCCACGATTTGCTCTGGTTGGATAATTGTCAATCGCTCCAAATTACCGTTATATGGTGTGGGAATATCTTGAGAAGAAAGCCTTAATACAGGTGCATCTAATTCATCAAATAACCTGTCATTAATGGAAGCGGTTAATTCTGCACCAATACCCCCAGTTCTCATGCACTCTTCGACGATAATTACACGGTGAGTCTTACGCACGGATGCACCAATAGTATCAAAATCTAAAGGTTTGAGAGATATTAGGTCAATAACTTCTGGATCATATCCTTCTTTTTCAAGAGTTTTTAGGGCTTGCAGGACGTGATACCGCATCCGAGAATAGGTAACAATTGTCACGTCTTTGCCTTGACGTACTACTTCTGCTTTATCCAGTGGTAGTACATATTCTGTTTCTGGCAGATTTTCTTTTAAGTTATAAAGCAAAACGTGTTCAAAAAATAACACTGGGTTATCATCGCGGATTGCTGCTTTGAGCAGTCCTTTGGCGTTATATGGTGTGGAACAGGCCACAATTTTCAACCCTGGAACAGCTTGGAAATAAGCTTCCAGTCGCTGAGAATGTTCTGCACCCAACTGTCTACCCACACCACCAGGGCCACGAATCACCATGGGAATTTTGAAGTTACCACCGGAAGTGTAGCGCAACATCCCGGCGTTGTTAGAGATTTGATTGAAAGCCAAGAGCAAAAAGCCCATGTTCATGCCTTCAATAATAGGTCTTAGCCCCGTCATCGCTGCCCCTACAGCTATCCCAGTAAAGCTATTTTCGGCAATGGGGGTATCTAAAACTCGCAGTTCACCATACTTTTCGTATAGATCTTTGGTAACTTTATAGGAGCCACCGTACTGTCCTACGTCTTCACCCAGAACAAATACGCTAGAATCGCGTGCCATTTCTTCATCAATGGCTTCCCGCAGGGCGTTAAAAAATAGTGTTTCTGCCATTTAGACCTTTATCACAATTTATTGTTTTAGAATTTTATCGCGCCACCGTCCCTAATACCGTCAGCGATCGCACTAGATTGAGGACTGGTGATTGGTGACTAGGAATAGAGGAAGAGGTTATTAACCTGCTATACTCTAGTCTTCTACCACTTCATATCAATCTTCAATTAAAACTGCAAACGTCCGTGCCAACTTTTGAAGAGAATTTATATCCACGGTAGCCAAGCCCTTTTCACCTCGTCGTATTCTATTTTATAGCGATTCCTGTCGGCAAGGGTGCGATCGTACTTCCCAAAAATCACACAAGCACTAGATTATCAGTTTGCTGCACGGACTAACCATTATCATCTTGAGCATTTTTTTCGTTAAATCCCAGCCAAAAGAGCAGCACCTGTTCTAAATCCACCATTTGTTCTGGTGTTATATTTCCCAATTTGCGTAAAAGCTTTGCATGAGGAATTGTGATGATATTCTGCACATCAAATACTCCTTCCCGAAGAAAATTAGTTTTGACTTGTACCTCAAATCTTGAACCGCGCGAACTTGTTGTGTGTGGAACAAGAGTCGCTAATGCACGATCTTGATCTAATGCAGGAATACTAATTACTAAACATGGTCTGACTTTCGCCACATAACCTAAATCTACTAGCCAAACTTCTCCCCGTTTAGGACTACTCATACTCCGCTTCTTCTTCATCTAAATCAAGAAAAAGTCCCTCTGCATTCATGACTAAATCTTCATCAGATAAGGGTGAAAAATCTAAATCAACTGTCCGCTTTAAAATCTCTAATACCAAATCTAACCGTTCTGAGTCTGTCAAGCGGTCGAATGTATTCAGAAGTTCTTGTACTAAAGCAGTCATAGCCTTTTTCCTATATATGGAAATATCATAACATGAGCTTGATATGGCTCTCCCAAAAATCACATTACAAGCGATCGCACTCCCAAAATCACAAATTCTACATTTGGTTAAGTAAAGATAATTGGCACTCTAAAACATATCTAACGGGTTTACGAAGCTTTGAAATCTTACCTAGTTTTACTGCTCTTTCTAACCAAGTACGCATTAAAGTTAAAGGAATATTTAAACGTTTAGCTAACTCTTTATCCGTACATTCTGTATTCAACAACTCCTCAATATGAGGTAACACTATATGGAAAGCATCGTATTTGTTAAAATCATTCTTAATTTCAATAATGCTATTTGCAGTATCATTTTTGTTACCAACTATCTCATATTTATCCTCACTCAGTAAAACTACTTCTGGAGTTAGTTGACTAGCTACTTCGTTCTCAACTTCAACTGAAACTTCTACGTTGCTATCTAGATAACATTCGCCATCTGTTGATACTGGATTTATTTCTCGCTCATAAAGTAGAAAGTTTGGAATTGATAGAGGTCTTACAATTGTTTGGGAAGTAATTTCTCCGGTTTTGACCTGTTCTCTTAATTGCATTAGTAATCGACCGAGAACATTTATTCCAATAAGGATTTCTTCATCTACTGGTTTAGCTCCCCAAAAATCATCTTTTCTCGAGTCTTCAACAATTGGTTGATTTTCTGTCTCAAGTAAGAGACTACTAAATTTTTCCCAATTCTGAATGAGCTTTACCTGTAAGCACCAGCGCATAATTTTTGTCCGAACTAAATCCCAGTCAACACGGGAATTATCACGATAAGGCTTACTCCTCATTTTTGCTGTCATGGGACTTCGTTCAGCAATTATTAAACGCTGTACGTCAGGTATATGAGGAAAACGACAGGCTTGATACAATGCTTCAGAAGTAAGAATCCTAACACCGTTGACAAATAATGGGTATCCTCCTGCCATGTTGGATAATCCACCAAATCTTTCAGCTGTTTTGCGAAAAGTAATACAATCTTGCCTATTATATGTTCTTGATTCAGGAAGCTTTAATGCTGCTACCATTTTAAATTTCTCCTATTCAGGGATTGGAGTAATGTTCATTAACTATTCTAGGAAACAGGGGATACCACGCATTTAGTGGATAAGCTTTATTAGGATCACCCCACCATAATGCCAACGGGCAGTTATTAGCAATATTACGATATGTTACAAAAATTGCGCCAAATCCCAGTGACTTAAGATAGTCATACCCTAATGGTCGCATACTTGAATTCAGATTTTTTGGCAATGAGACAATGTACGCACCAGCTTTTAGAAACGCAGACTCAATAACTTCACGATCAGTAGGTGAAGAAAATATGTTGTCTTCACTTGGTACATTATTAGGACGAAATAAAGATGGTAGTGATTTGCCTGTTTTCTTGCGATCTTCATTTACTTCTTGAACAAATTTATTCACTAATTCATCCTTAGTACCTTCAGAAGATTCCTTTGTCCAAAAGCAGTCAAACTTTGATGATTTCCAACGATCATTATGAAATTCATGTAGTCGCCAAAATTTTACTGTAATATTCTTTACTTTACCTTTTTCTTCAATTATTTTTTTTGAATATTCATATCCACTAGTATAAAATCCAAAAAATATTAAATGTAATGTTGTTCCTTCAATAGCATTAGGCAACCAGGACTCAATATCACGCCTTACTGTATTTCCAGAATATAAGCAATCGTCTAAATAAATATATATGACTGGTAATTTGCCGCAATCTTCAAGATTAAGACCATACAAATTCTGTAAACATTGATCAGTGAGATTTAGTAGATCATTTTGACTATTTCCTTTAGTTTGAATTTGTAAAAAATGAACCTTGCGTATTATATCAGCATGCTTAGATCCAAAAAGTTTTTCAGAAGTCAAAACCTTGGTAATGAAATCTTGAGCTATACTATGAGAAATGTAGTAATTCTTGAGAATACGATCCATTTGCTCAAGAATAGCCTGCTGAGTATTTTCATCAAAGCCAAATTGATCAAACTGCCTCACCCATTTGTCTACGTGGTTTGGATCAATAACAGCAATTTCACCTTGTCTATAATCGGCAATTGTCGTTGCTATAGAATTAAGAAGAATTTGACGCTGGTTGGACATAATATAGAAGTTTTGAGTTTACAACTTTACTATTAATTTAAGATAAATGGGTGGATAATACCCAGTTAATTACTATTAACCTGGCACTACAGGTTCTTTCGTCAAAAACTTCTTCAACTCAGTCAAAGCATCAGCATCAAGCTTTATCTAAATCAAACAAAAATCAGCAGTTTGGGAAATCTCCTCAAACTGCCAAAAAATATAATACCCTAAACTGCCTCATTACTCAATCTTTGCAACAATTCCTCACGGGATAAATTACCCAAAGAAAGAAGTAACTGAGTGCGTTCAGAAATAGGAATATTAGCAATCTTTTCCACCAAACCAGATAACTCAGCATCCAAACTACCAAAACGCCCTTCCAGAAGAGAAGTTATCAAATAAACTTGTCCTTCTTGCTTCCAGTCTTCTATTTGTTGTAAATAAGCCGGTGATAAGTTCATAATTACTTCCTCTTCTTCCCTACTTAAATTATCTCTCAATTCTAAATTCTTGCGCCAGTCCGCTAAAATTTCTAACAAATTCTCTCGAAAAGGGTTGTTCTCTGGTAGTTTAGTTAACTCCTCCACTGCTCTTTTTTGTGTTCCTCCTTTCCCCAAAACTCTCAACCATAACGTATCCTCCTTTTCTGGTAATTGATGAATCACAACTATTGCTGTTGTCAGGATATTCGGCAGAAAATAAACACCTTGAACCCAATCTTCTGTAATCTCAGTTGCACCTAATCCGGTAATCATCCGAGATGAAAAAGTTGGTATTAAAATCCATAAAATCGGTAATTCTGATTCTGCAATATTTCTGTTTTCGCGTTTCGCTTTCCTGACTACATCGCCATGAACAGCATATAATTTAAGTAAACAACTACGAAATTCTATTTCCGATGGTGGGTTGCGAAAAGGCTCAAATAAACATTGAGTTTTTGCCATCTTACCTAATAAACCTAAAGGTAGATTCTCTTGAGGTGGAATAGGAGAGGGTTCAAACCAAACATCAATTTCTTGAACTTCACTTTTAACCTTTTCGCTTTTTTTAATTGTTCCTAGAGGTGTTAATAATTCCTCTAGATATTCTTTAGCGAATTGATCATGAGATTGTCGAGTCACTTGATTATATCAAAAATTACATTAAACATAAAAAATATTATATAATAATTATGTTACTACCGAAAGCATAGCTTGGAAAGTAGTTTACACCCAAAAATTAAACTAATTTACAAAAATCAGCAGCAATTCAAAAATTAGATTATAATTGTCACATAGAAAGACTAAACATGGTGAAAATATGAATATGATAGAAGAAATAATCATCAAAGTACCATCAAATATTGCCGCAGCTTATCGCCGCAGCACCAAGGAAGAACAGGAACAAATTCAGCTAAAGTTAGCATTAATTATGGAGTCAAATTTATTAAAAAATAGCAAAGAAGCACTTCAGAAACTTAGAAACACAATGGATAAAGCTAGTCAAGAAGCTCAAGCTAATGGTTTAACTCCTGAAATTTTAGAATCTATTTTGCAAGATGATAAATAAACGCCGATTTGTATTTGATACAAATGTTTTTGTAAGTGCATTTTTATTTAGTCAAAGTAAACCACATCAAGCATTAGAGAAAGCTCAAGACATAGGTATTATCTTGTTAAGTGCTGCTGTTTTTTCAGAGTTACAAGAAGTTCTATCAAGACCCAAATTCGACCGTTATATTACCTTAGAAAGACGGAGGGAATTAATAGATAATTTAGTAGAAACTATCGAGTTTATTAATGTTACTGAACAAATTAATGAATGAATGTCGAGATCCTAAAGATAATAAATACCTAGAATTAGCTGTTAGTGGCAAAGCTCAATGTATTATTACGGGTGATGAAGATTTGCTGATTCTTCACCCATTTAAACAGATTGATATTTTATCGGTTCAGAAATTTTTGGATGAAATTTAATTTGTTCACTTATAGATTTTTATAGTTTAATATTGATGTCCTCAGATCCCCGATTTCTTAAAGAAGCCGGGGATCTTGTTGTTTAATACTTAAACCTGCGCTACAGGTTCTTTTGCCAAAAATTTCTCCAACTCAGTCAAAGCATCAGCATCAACCTTAGTCTGCATTGGACAGAACTTAGGCCCACACATCGAACAAAACTCAGCCGTTTTATAGATATCTGCTGGTAAAGTTTCGTCGTGATATTCCTTCGCTCTTTCTGGGTCTAAAGACAACTCAAATTGACGATTCCAATCGAAATTATAACGAGCTTTAGAAAGTTCATCATCTCTATCTCTAGCACCTGGACGATGTCTAGCAATATCCGCCGCATGAGCCGCAATTTTATAAGCAATTAAGCCATTACGCACATCTTCAGCATTAGGTAAACCTAAATGTTCTTTAGGAGTTACATAACACAACATCGCCGTTCCATACCAACCCGCCATAGCTGCGCCAATCGCTGAGGTAATATGGTCGTAACCAGGAGCAATATCTGTTACCAAAGGACCGAGAACATAGAAAGGTGCTTCCGAACACTCTTCCATTTGCTTGCGGACGTTGAACTCAATTTGATCCATAGGAACATGGCCGGGACCTTCCACCATGACTTGAACATCATGTTCCCACGCTTTACGGGTGAGATTTCCCAGGGTTTTCAGTTCCGCTAATTGCGCTTCATCTGAGGCATCATGGGTACATCCTGGGCGCAGGGAGTCGCCTAAACTGAAAGAAACATCATATCTTTTAAAAATCTCAATGATGTCGTTGAAATGGGTATATAGGGGGTTTTGTTTGTGGTGATGCAACATCCACCGCGCCAAAATTCCGCCACCGCGAGAGACAATACCTGTAATCCGGTTTCTGACTAAAGGTAAATGTTCTATCAAAATTCCTGCATGGATAGTTTGATAGTCTACCCCTTGCTGGGCGTGCTTTTCGATGATGTGGAGAAAATCGTTAGCAGTGAGATTTTCAATTGTGCCGTGAACGCTTTCTAAAGCTTGATAAACTGGAACTGTGCCAATGGGAACAGGTGAAGCGTTGATAATTGCGGTACGAATTTCATCTAAATTACCGCCACCTGTAGACAAGTCCATCACGGTATCAGCGCCGTATTTTACCGCCAGGTTGAGTTTATCAACTTCTTCTTGCAGGTTGGAAGAGTTGGGAGAAGCGCCGATATTGGCGTTAACTTTGCACTTAGAAGCGATACCGATGGCCATCGGTTCTAAGTTAGTGTGATTAATATTCGCAGGGATAATCATTCTTCCCCGTGCCACTTCTGCGCGGATTAGTTCAGCCGGCAGGTTTTCCCGCTTGGCTACGTATTGCATTTCTTCGGTGATCACACCCTGACGGGCGTAATGCATTTGCGATACGTTAGCTTGTCCACGTCGCTTGGCTACCCATTCTGTACGCATTATGAAATTCCTCAAATAAACAGCTTCCCTCCGCTGGTATTACCCAGACTCAGGTGTTAAGGGTTTGATCTCAGCTTGGTTTCTCAAGCACCCCTAGCATGGTCTAGATTGTAGCATTTTCGTTGTGGTTGGCGGAGGGGCGTTTAATCTGTAGTTTCGGAATTTAGATAAATATTTTTTTCACGCAAAGACGCAAAGGCGCAAAGAAGATGTATTATTTACTAAACTATGGCAAGAACATTAGCCAAATTAGTTGGTTCGCAATAGTTTCTAATTAAGGATTTGGCATTTTCTCGTTTTTCGCCTGTGAATAAATTCAATATTACGTCTTCATTTTGTGAGTAAAGATGTAATAATCCAAAGTCTTTAATTCTTGAATAAAGTAGGGGAACTCCTGCTAATTTTAGTAAATGTAATTTTTTATGATCACGTTCTCGTGCGTCATGAGAATCATGATAGGTAGATTGAAATTCTACAACTAAACAAGGTTTATAGTCGAATGGCACTAAGAAAAGACAGATAAATTGTCTTTAATTAGTGTCCTTCGGAGTAATTTCCGAGGTTTTTGCATAAAGGGATAAGCTTTAGGACGGCGTTTTTGAACTCTGGGTTCAATGCGATTAGGTCGAAAGGGTAAGGACTGATGAACCAGCAGTTTTAGTAAAGTCAAATAATAGTGACGAAGGTATTTGGATTGTACCAAATAAAAATGTAGGAATAAAGTTAATAAACATCTGCCGAGAGCGTTGTAGAGAAAGAGATAGAGGATTAACTCCATAAAGATTTCCAGCATTCCACATCAAACTTCGCAATAGGTTGTATGCTAACAAAAATACATAGATTTCTTTGCGAATCATTGCTGGAGATTTACATCTCAAAATATCCATATTTAGAGTGGTTTTAAGATGCCTTAAATCCAACTCAACTTGCCAGCGTAAACCATAGAGTTCCGCCAGTTTTTCTAGAGAATATGTATTTGTATCTAATAAAGTCGTAATTAGCGTCACATTTTCTGTGCGAAAACCAGGGATATTTATCGAATATGTCACTTCTCTGACAACTAAACTTTTTGGTAAACTCCTGTAGTCTTCTAGACTCATTCCCGCAGGTCTAGTTTTCGGTTTGTACCAAATTACTTGTCTGTCTGATGCATTGGTAATCTCTCCTTCCACCGGGTGACTTTTACGCTTTTGATTCTTCCGACAAACTACATCGCATCCTTGATTTTTTAAACAAAAGATATCCCCATAAGCGCAAAAGGCTCTATCTCCTAACAGCACATCTCCTGGATTCAAAAATTTATATAAATTTCTTCCTAGTTTGATATCGTGTACATTTAATTTATCTATTACTACTTCCCATGCTGCACCTGTAGCCAGTGAAAATAACACGCATATTTTCGCTACCGGAAAACCGCACCCCTGTTTCTGGCTTTTCTGCTGTGGATACTCTTCCTGCAAACTTTTTGTATCTGGCATTGACACAGTGGAACCATCAATTATTTTCACTGACCTACCACACCACAACTGTTGCTGCGATACTTTTTCCTCTAACCCCATTCCTATTTTAGAAAATAATTTTGACAATAATTTCTCTGGTAATCTTTCTCTGGCTTGACAATATGCACTTGTATTTGTTGATGGCAATTCTGCTCCTGTCGTACTCAACCATGCTATTACTCTACTCACTATATTTTGGCAACTTTTATCTACATCCAGCACTTGCGATAAAAATGCCCATATCCTTACTACTGGTGAAAATATTCTTTGGTGATATTTTAGATTTAATTCTTGAATACTCTCATTAATTACCGATTCCGGTAGTAATTCTGCAAAGGGTAATCCCACACTTTGACTAAATTTTTCCTTGAGAATTTTCACTCGATTTGGCATACTGTAGCTAATCTTTTTGTTGTCTCTTATGGTCTGGTTTAGTTTCTCAGACTCTAAGAGACGTTTTCTACAGTATTTTTTTAGTATCTCTTTTTACCTATCTCTTCAATATACTGAATAGCACTTCTCTATTTGATTCTTTCAAATCTATTGCTAGAGCGTGATTCGAGATTTTTGATCTCTTTTCTTAGTGCCATTCGGTTTATAGTCTTTGTTTGTGATGAGAGCGTCTACGCTGGAGCTAAAGAAGAAGTTTCTGAGCTTACTATCAAGGCTGCTACCTAATTCACAAAATTGGCATAAGCTTACCTGTGTATGAATTTTATAATTATCATCTAAACAGGTTTGCAGAAACTCTAGCATTCTTTCTTCGTAAGGGTTAACGAGTCTTTTAGGTTTTACAGACATTAGTTTTTCTTCATTATAATTTTTGCACAATGGTTAGCGGAAGTTTGGTATTTTGGAGGAATAAATAAGCATCAAATAATATTCGTTCTAAATTCCTTTTAATATCAACAACTAAAAAATAGCAAAATAATTAATTGAAGGCAATATTAAATTAAATCGTGCCAGTGACAGAAATCAATAAAAAACCACGTAATTTCGTTGTTTTTATAAAAACCATGTAAAAACTACCAACGCCTGAAAGCAATTAGGAATAAGGGATTGAAACAAATCCATAAGAATAAATTGTGCCGAAAGAATGACTTTACGCGAAAAATCTATGGATTAAACTATTGACTTTTGTAAAAAAATATGAAATGTGTTACGAGAATACCAATATCCTGAAAACAAGCAAGGATTATGTGATGAATACGAACCACAGAGGCACAGAGGACACAGAGGTAAGAGATTTGGGGCAGGATATGAATGAGCTTACGGGGGAGGTTATTGGGGCTGCAATTGAGGTACACCGGGTTTTGGGTCCTGGTTTTTTGGAGGAAGTGTATAAGGAGGCACTGGTTGTTGAATTTATGATTCGGGGTATACATCATGAAATTGAAAAATCAATAAGTTTGACATATAAAGGACATGATGTAGGTAGAGGTAGATTGGATTTTTTAGTTGCAGACTTTTTAGTTGTGGAATTAAAAGCTGTACAAAACCTAGCACCCATTCATGAAGCTCAACTTTTGTCCTACCTTAAAATCACTAACCTTTCTTTAGGTCTTCTCATCAACTTTAACGTTCCCCTTCTCAAAGACGGCATCAAACGCATCATCCTTTAACTCTTCCCTCTGTGTCCTCCGTGCCTCTGTGGTTTGTTCATCGGGGTTAACATTCTAGATAAATATTATTGTACTGGAGTGCGATATCGCTCTTTTTAATTACGAATTACGAATTACGAATTACGAATTACGAATTACGAATTACGAATTACGAATTACGAATTACGAATTATGAATTATTTAAATGCTTCTTGAAGTTCCTCTAGCGTCAGAGATTTAACTAAACTCAATGGTAGCGGTTGCTGACTAATAGTATTAACGTAATCTGCACTTAAGTAGGGCAGGTAACTCTGCTGTTCAGCTATATAGGTTTGCAAGAAAGGAACACTTAAAGCTTTGACATAGCTACGTGCCAATGCGGGATATAAACCAATTACCTGTGTAGGAACAGGCACAACTGTATTCGGTGATTCTGCAATAGTAGAAAAGTGTGTGCCACTATTGATCAGCATTAAATACTTATTTGGTGTTGTTAACCAGGTAAAGGGTATAATTTGTTCTGGTAAAGCTGGAGCAATGGTATCTGCACTGCCAGATATCATCATCACTGGAATTTTAATTTGGCTGAGACTAGCTGACCCCATAATACTACTGTTAACAGGGTTAATTGCAATTATTGCTTTAACTCTTGGGTCGAATAAATTATATTCTGTATTTGGTAGATTTATCGCTAAACATTGAAGTAAGAGGGAAAGATTTAGTGTATTGTTTATATATGGGCAATCTTTTTTTAATTGCTCAAAATTAATCCTTGCCCCTGCTAATGCTAAAGCTGTATAGCCACCAAAAGATTGTCCGATAACTCCTATTTGTTGTAGATTTAAACGCCCTTGAAATACTGGGTTATTTTGAGATAACCGAGTTAGTTCGTCTAATAAATACTTCACATCTAACGGCCTATCAATAAACTCTCTGGGGCTAGTTACTGTCTGTGATTTTCCTGCTAATAGAGCTTGCAATTGTTCTGAACTACTACCAGGATGCTCTGGAACAGCAACTACAAAGCCTGATTGAGCAAGATGTTCAGCGAGGTAAGCAAAACTACTTCTATCAGAACCAAGTCCGTGGGAGATGACAACAATTGAACGCGGATTTGAAACATTAGGTAAATAGATATCGGCAGGAAAAGTGCGGTTGCGAGATTGGTCATTAAGTGTGATAGTTTGCTTTTGCCAAGTAAATTTTCCTGGTGTTTTGATATCTGCTGAAAGTCCAGAAGTCAAATTAGATGGGGTTGATTTTAGTTGGGATTGTTGATTAATTAGTGCTACTGCATTTTGGGTTTTATTTACTAAATCCTGTAATGTTGCTGCAATTTCTAAGCTGCGGTCTAAATTAATTGAGATTGATCTGGCGGGAAATTTGCGTAATATATTTAAAAGCGTCAAATTATTTGGCTCTGCCGCTGCTAAAATGAGTGCTGCTCTAATTGCATAGAATCCTGATAAACGAGATTCTGTTTGAATAACTTCTCCCAATCTTTCTAATAATCTCTCACCAATTGATGTATAAAAAAATTGCGAAATATTTACTATATTCAAGGGAATAGGAGTTACTAAAACTGTTCGCAGTCGAGTTAGTTGTGTTTTATTGGCATACTTAGTATACACGGCTAAATCATCATCTATTTCGCCTGTTTTGGCATATTTTTCTAGTGAATAAATCGGTATAGATTCTTCTAAAATGCCGACAGAAAGGGTTAATCGCTCTGCACCTAAAACAGGATAAGCAGTTAGTGCAGGTAATAAACCTATACCAAAAAACCCACAAACTAATTTAGTCCAAACAATCCGTTTAGTTATGAGATAAGCCATTCAACTCCACCTTTACCGGATACGCCACTTTTTTGAAATCTTTCCCACGCCTGTTTGAAATGAGTGGGCGCTGGATTACTAGCATCATAAACTACAATAACATTTGTTAGCTTCCTCCCCGCTGGGACTAAAATTTTACCATTAGTTGCTAAAGCTCTCGATGCTCCCCCATCTAAATTCATCGCTTCATAGCAGCCTATGACTTTCATTGCTTGGGCTTCTTGCTGTAAATTGAGATTAATTTCAAAATTAACCAAAAACAGCTTTGTACCATCTTTAGAAAAACCAATTGCTGTCCTTGCACCAGTACCTAAAACCGCAGGATCTTTAAAACCCTCAATCGTTGGGTTCAGCCAAATTTGACCTTTTCGCAACAGTCTAGGACCACAGGTGATAGAAAACCAATGTTGATTCCATTCTGGTTTTCCGTCAACTCGTGCTGTCACCATTTCGGGTTTATTCCCAATACCCAAACCCAATGTAGTACCAAAGTTTTCCCACTGACTGTATTTGAGAAATTTGCCTCCTGCCACCATATTACCCATAACTGTTTTTTGGGCATTTTTGGCAAAAAATGTACCATTAGCAACGACAGTTGCACGAGAACGGGCAACCATGTTGTTAAAATCTTCATCACCGCTGGTTTTCTGCATGGTGTTAGCTAAAGTTGCATTATTTGCCAAACCAATGGTCATGAAAGTGTTGGGGTCAGTGAGGTCTACAATAGTTTGATAGAAAGGAATACCGTTGACTTTGCTTTTCTTTACTTGTACAGTTTGGGCGGTGGTAGGTAATGCCAGTGTGAGTCCTTGAGCTAAGGTAGCACCCCCCAGAAATAAAAAAGACCTGCGATCCATTTTAGAAATTGGCATAATTCGTAATTCGTAAGTTGTAATTTGTAGTTGATGATGGCAAATTAGGTTTTGACCAATGACCAATGACCAATGACTTTAAGTATATTATTTTTCATAAACCCTATGGAGTTCTCAGCCAATTTACTCAGGAATCTCCCCAACACATTACGCTGAAAGACTATATTGATGTTCCTGATGTTTATGCTGTGGGGCGTTTAGATTGGGATAGTGAAGGTTTACTCTTGTTAACCAATGATGGAAATTTACAGCATCGTCTCTCTAACCCGCAGTTTGGACATAAACGTACTTACTGGGTACAAGTAGAACGCATTCCTGATGCTGAGGCTATCAATAAGTTATGCACAGGGGTAGAGATTCAAAATTATCGGACTCGACCTGCGCAAGTTAAGCTATTTTTAGAAGCACCTGCGGTCAATGAGCGTAACCCCCCGATTAGATTTAGAAAAAATATTCCTACAGCTTGGCTAGAAATGACTCTCACGGAAGGGAAAAACCGTCAGGTGCGACGTATGACTGCTGCGGTAGGGTTTCCTACTTTACGATTGATCAGGGTGAGTATTGCCCAGCTACAATTAAATAGTCTACAACTAGGTGAATGGCGCGACCTCACACCCTCAGAAATACAAGACCTGAAAAAATTTCGGTTTTAACACTTTGCAAAACTACGATGGTAATCCAGAATTATTCCTGAGAATATCTGTTGGCTATTACAATTGATACTGCTACTAATATTCCCTAGTGAATCCACAGCCTTCAGGGTCAGCTAATTGTCAATTGTGGCACTTTGGATATTAGTTGCTAAAAGCATCTTAGAAGGAAAATCGAGGAATTTCCAATATGCTGATTTGCCCTCACTGCGAATTTGAAAACCCTAATGACAATAAGTTCTGTCAAAAATGTGGCACGTCCTTAATTCACAGGACTTGTCATCAATGTAGCGCAGATGTGCTTTTAGATATGCAATACTGCCAAAACTGTGGTGCTGAATGCGGCACAATTTGGTGGGCAATTATTACCCAAGAAACATCTGTTGCTGTTTCAGAAGTTGAAGATGGTAAATTAACACAACATCAGGGAAGTACAAGCTCTCAGCCACAATTTGCGGTAGGCTCGTTTTTAGACAGGGGGCAACGTTATCAATTATTGGAACCATTACCAAGTCCAGAGGTTTTTGCTGCCAACACTGAGGTTAAAGTCAGGGTTTTAGATTGCCAACCTTATCAGATCTCACCTATTGAGGCAGTGTTAGATAATGGACCCCAGGGGTTGATTGTACCTTCAGTAAGTGTCATTGGCATTCCTCCTTTGGCTCAAGCTTATGTGACATTGCAACCGGATCGTCCACCGGGAATACCACTAATTCACGATGCTTGGCAGCAAGATAATATCCAGGTTGTTTTAATTGAAGACCGTTCTCATTGGCAGTTGTTAATAGATGCCTGGCAAGATCAGGAAACCAATCCGTTACAGATTTTACACTGGTGTTATCAAATGATTCAACTGTGGGGGATACTGGAACGGGTGAATTGTCGCCAAAGTTTGTTGGAGTTATCGAATCTGCGACTGGATGAAGATCAGACGCTGGGATTACAACGGTTGTATCTGGAAATACCTGGGGGTAATTTGTCACCAGATGAGGAAGAGTCTTTAACTATCAAGGCTTTGGGACGGGTTTGGCACGCTATATGTAGGGAGTCCCAACGCACCCAGTTGGGTTCGGCTATGCAAATCTTGGAGGATTTAGAAGTCGGTAAGATTGAAACTTTGGAAGAGTTGCGATCGCGTTTACAAGATATAGCTACAGAACTAGAACCACCTTCCCCAGCTGATTTTAGTTCGACCGCAACAAATAATACTACTTCGCCAACTATGTTGCAAGATAATTATCGGGAGGATATTGATAAAAACGAAGACGCACCAACCATGATCCTGTCCATGCAGTTAAAGAGTGTAGAAAATACAGGACGCACTGATGTCGGTCGTCAACGCAATCACAACGAAGACTATTTTGGCATTGAAACCAGCCAGCAAAAACTGGAATTACCCAGAAGTCGTATCTTACAAGCACGAGGTATATATATTCTGTGTGATGGCATGGGGGGACACGCTAGTGGTGAAGTGGCTAGTGAGTTGGCAGTCAAGACTGTGCGGCAATATCTCCGCCAAAATTGGGTTTCTGAGGAACTACCAACGGCAGAAACTATCCAAGCAGCGGTTTTTCTGGCTAATCAGACGATTTACAATCTCAATCAACAAGATGCCCGTTCTGGTGTTGGACGCATGGGTACTACCTTGGTTATGTTGTTAATGCAAAACACTAAGTTAGCAGTTGCTCATGTGGGAGATAGTCGCCTTTATCGTGTCACTCGTAAGCGCGGATTAGAACAACTTACTGTAGATCACGAAGTTGGTCAACGGGAAATTGCCAAAGGTGTAGATTTTACCATAGCTTATGCCCGTCCAGATGCCTACCAACTCACCCAAGCTTTGGGACCACGAGATACAAATTTTCTCCATCCTCATGTAGATTTTTTCGAGATTCGTGAAGATACGCTGCTACTGTTGGCTTCGGACGGTTTATCAGATAATGATTTATTAGAAAATCATTGGCAGACTCACCTGGAACCGTTACTTAGTTCTGGCGTTAATCTGGAGTTAGGTCTAAACGACTTGATTGATTTAGCCAACGAACACAATGGACATGACAACATTACAGGTATACTTATTCGGGTAAAGGTATGCCCCAATCAGCAAAATTTTCCATAAATTAACTCGTTAGCAATTTCAGTTCCATAACTATCGTCAATTTTCCATTTGAGAAAATTTGTGATTGTGAATTTCTTAACTTTTAGGTTGTATTGTGGTTACTCTGACCCTATTAGACACGCAACATAAAACTCCACTCAAGCAGTGGTGCTTTGAGGGTTCCACCGTGATTCGCATTGGTCGAGCGGTGGATAATCACGTGGTTTTAAATGATAGTTTGGTTTCACGGTATCATCTGGAACTTAAGCAATTTAGTTCTGGTAGTAAGGGTGATGCTTGGCAGGTAATTAGTCAAGGCACAAATGGTACTTTTCTGAATGGTACTTTGATAAATAAAAGTACGCTGCCAGATGATTCTTTTCTGGAATTAGCACAGGGAGGTCCTTTACTCAAATTCCAACTTCAAGATACACCAGAACCAACTGCTTCACCTTGGCAGCCAATACACAAGGAAATTCAAAACCCCAGTGCGGCTTGTACCCATGAAGGTAACTCTCCGGCTAATTTATTTTGTGTTCACTGCGGCCAACCGCTCTCGGTTAAACAGCAAATTCGCCATTATCAGGTTTTACGAACTCTAGGACAAGGAGGTATGGGTACTACTTACTTGGCTTGGGATGCCACAGGTTTAAGTACGGGTGTACCGCAACTGTTGGTATTAAAGGAAATGAATGCTGATATGGCTAGAATTGCCAAAGCTCAGGAATTATTTGCACGGGAAGCTAATGCTCTTAAATGTCTTAATTATCCGGGAATTCCTAAGTATTACGATTTTTTTGTAGAGAATGGTAAAAAATACTTGGCTATGGAATTAATTCATGGACAAGATTTAGAAAAACGTATATATAATGCTGGGCCTGTTACACCCAATCAAGCGATCGCTTGGATGGTGCAAACTTGTGATATTTTAGAATATCTCCATGGTCAAGAACCGCCACTAATTCACCGTGATATTAAACCTGCTAACTTGATGGTGCGGAGTGCTAATAATCGTGTGGTGGTGTTAGATTTTGGTGCTGTCAAGGAAACCGGCACCGCACCGGGGACAAGAATTGGTGCAGAAGGTTACTGCGCTCCTGAACAAGAACGAGGACAACCTCTCACGCAATCAGACTTATATGCTGTCGGACCAACAATGATTTTTTTACTTACAGGGGAAAATCCTCTGAAGTTTTATCGTCAAAGAGGAAGGGCTTTTGGCTTTGATGTCAGAAGTGTTCCTACTATTACGCCCCAACTCAGAGAGGTGATTGAGCGGGTTACGGAAAGTCTACCACGCGATCGCTATCAAAGTGCCAAAGAATTGGCTAAGGCATTAATCTCAGCTACCAGCTAGAAAAATCTGGTTAGTAGTTAAGTTCAATTCTGGGAAAGTAGGTGAAATTATGAGGTTATCACCCCTGAATGAGTCGATTTCATAATTATCCCCAACTAGAGAACAAACTGATATGGTAGGCTGTTTGGGGTCATTCACAAATTTAGTAGCACCAAAAGGCTGGTAATCTACTATCCAGTATTCTTTAATTCCCATTTCCTCATAGTCACTATATTTTTTATAGTAATCTACTCGCCAATTAGTGCTGACAATTTCTATAAGTAAGGGGACTGAATCACTTTGAGTTACTGTTGATTCTTTTTCCCAAAGTGGTTCATTGACCAAGTTTCTGGAGTCTATCAACAAAACATCTGGGGAATAAGCTGATTCGCTTGTCGGTGGTTTAACTAATGCCTGTTTGGGAATAAAGTAGGGAAGATTGAGTCTGTAAAACTCTACTACGAGTTTTGTTACTAAAAACCCGGTACTTCTTTCATGTTTTCCCAATGGTGGATTCATCTTGACAATTTCCCCATCGTGAAGTTCATAGAATTCCCCATCTGGTTTCCATTGAATAAACTCCTCAAAGGTTACTAGCTTGGTTTTCGGTAAGGCTTGAATCATGATTTACTGCCTTAGTCAAGATACCTGTGTTGATGACTTACTCGTTGCGAGTATTCCAAATAACTATAATGCCATATCCTTACTGCTTTAAATACTTAGATATAGCTCTTATAGTTTTTAGATACTTAGCGATTTAGTTGTCGTCCCAATTTTCCACGGCTAGTAGGTCAGCAATTGGATCTTGTACACTAAAGCCAAAGTCTTCCAATTCCTGTTTCCAATGCTGCCAGTCATTACCATATAGCAAGGCAATTTTCCAGATGCTATCGGTTGGCTTGATAATATTCGATTCTACGAGTGATTGCACGTTACGCTGCAATTTCACCATAGTGTGAATTACTTGCTGAGTCATAAACTCGATGTATTACTGATTTTATTTGGATGAATGCCTAAATTAAAACTACTTTCCGGTTGGCAAATGTTACTGGTGCGTAGGGCGCTTTATATTTGGCAAAGTAAGTCTTAACTTTTTTAGTATACCATAACAAAATCTAGTCAATTACTAGTAAATTCGGTTTTGTACGGTAATTACGACCACAGAATACCAGTTGTACTGAACAGCCATACCTGCGCCTTACTCCTCCAGGAAAGCAAGCATTCGACTGAGTTTACGCAGAAGTCTAAGCGCCGTCAGAGAGAGTGCAGCTATCGCCATAGCCAATTTCAGAATTTACCAGTCCTGAGAATTGCTATGATAGCGCAGTTTCAGAGAAATGGGAAAATTTTATTTTGGTGGCAAAACCCATAATTTACGGGCTACTTCACAGTTTTTGACAGATGATAATATTCGCAAGTGTTGAATTTGAGATGAATTTCAACACTGTCTATAGGATAGCAAACTTCTGGGGATTTCCCTGTGGTTATCAATTCTTTATATATTTGATCTGCGCCTTTAGCTATGGATGATAGTTTTCCTGCGGTTGTGGGTAATCTGAGAGTTAGGAGAGTAAAGATTGCGGTTAGTTAAGTATTTGCCGCAGTAAATTTTAAAGCATGGCAATTTCCAGCGACGACTATTTGATTAAGCGTGGTAAGCAGATTGAACGTAAGAAAAGAATTGTTACATATATTGGACTGGTTTCATTTTGTGGTTCAATGCTTTTTGGGGGTGTAACTACTATACAAAAGGCTTGGGAAAGTCCCCTACCATCACCAGTACAATCGGTGGAGACTGAACTACAAAAACAAGTAAAAGGTTATGAGTTGGTTTTGCAGCGAGAACCAAACAATCAATTAGCGCTGGAGAAACTATCTATGATCCGGTTGCAGTCGGGGGATAAGCAAGGTGCGATCGCACTCATGGAGAAATTGGTGCAGCAGCATCCTGACAGGCAGGATTATCAGACTATTTTGGCGGATGCGAAGAAGAAGGAGAGCGATAATCCCTAGAGTTAGCTGCTATATTTAGTAACTCAACTAACTATCTTTAAATCATCTTAACGCAGAAATTAGTATGGCAGCCTTAATTATTTCTCATCAGTTATATTTATATTTCAAAATTGGGTAATTGTTCAGCTTGGAATTTAGCGATTGCTTGTTGATTTTCTACTTCTAATACAATTCTGCTGTGCAGATGTGGTAAAAGTATTTTCCACTGTTTTTCACTGATTTCCACCACTAGAGAAATTTGCATACTTTCAGTAATATCTATCTCATCTTCCATCATTAAATTCATAGCGATGCTAGATAAGATTAAATCAGCGGTTTCTGGCTCGGTATTACTAACATATATCAGTAAGGTTGTTTGATGAGCATTAGAATCAGTAGCTATGGTTCTGATCACTTCCCCAAGTTGCAAATATAAATCATCTTCTGATTGATTCCAGTCAGG
Source organism: Anabaena sp. PCC 7938 (assembly GCF_049315035.1). Lineage (NCBI taxonomy): Bacteria > Bacillati > Cyanobacteriota > Cyanophyceae > Nostocales > Nostocaceae > Anabaena > Anabaena sp. PCC 7938. The sequence continues at coordinate 238,866 of NZ_CP186034.1, forward strand.
AAACATGATGAGATTAATATATCGAAGATTAAAAGGGTTAAGAGTTTGACTAATTAAAATATCGCTAACAATATTGGCCATTTTAGACCAAGAAAACTTTTGAGATTGTTTCAATCCTGCTTCAATTAAATAGCGTCTTAAACTAGGTTTCTGTACTTCACATAAAGCATTAGTCATACTCTCAATATTATTATCTTTAACATAAATTACTGCTTCTCCTCCAACTTCAGGTAAAGAAGCATTAGAAGTAGTAATTACAGGACAACCACAGGCCATTGCTTCGGCTACCGGCATTCCAAAACCTTCATATTGAGAAGGATAGACTAATGCTATTGCTCCAGCATAAGCTAGTCTTAATTCATCATCACTTAACTGCAATCCATGAAAAGTACATCCAGCAGTATACCGTCGCCATTCGGAAGATAATTGATTACCTGCGCCAGTAGATACTATATCAAAACTGTGTTTATTACTAAGTTGGGAGAATGCTTGAAAAAATAAAATTGTGTTTTTATATCCCGCCAATCCACCTAATAAGAAATATGGTTTATTGATGCCGTATTTATATTTGAAAGCATTAATTTCACTGTTAGAAGCAGGGGAAAAATGAGAAGAAACCCCACAATGAGCAACGGTAATTGATTCTAATGGTATCTCTGGGAAAAATGTATTTAGGTCTTTAGCTGTATTTTCTGATATGGAAATAAAGGCAGATGCATGTTTGATTGCGTGATGTTTTTCCAGCCACATTGGTTCATTTAAGTTGCCGCCTAAAACTTCTGGTATCATGTCATAAGCCATAAATACAGATGGTGTATCAATGGGAGTGGTGTAATAGGTGGAAATAAATAATTCTGCTGCTTCTTCATCGCAAATCTGCTGAAGCATCTGGTGATCACTTTCAGTATTGTTATAGTTATAGGGAGATATATTCCGATAACGAATACCATCAATTTTGGGGGCAGTGTCAGCCCTATCTAAAACTACAATATGGTTGGCAAATTCAGTGCTTGACCATTGTTCCAAAAGAGATTTCCAAACTCTAGCAATTCCGGTTTTATAGAGTTGAAAAAATACACCATCAATTAGGATAATAGGTGTTTTTATTTCAGGAATATTTATTAGTTGATCGACATTTAATGAATTATTTATTGTTAGTATTTTACTAACAACTTGGTTGAAATCACGATACAAAAGAGATTCTTTTTGAGATGATAGTAATTCACCTATTTTAATGTTATCAAATAAATTTTCGGGTAGATTTTTGTTTGTAGTTAATAGATGTAAAGAAGACCCATCTGTATATAGCTTTAAGTTATACTTTTTCGCTAATATTTCTAAGGATTTTATTGTATAAATAGCAATATGTTGACCTTCATGAGGAGTATAATACCACCATTCATCAGGTTTAGGATTATTGTCCGGTAATAATGATGTACTAAATAAAATATTAGGAGCTAATTTAAGCATTACCTCTAATTCTTGCAAGGGATCAGTAAAATGTTCAAATAACTCAAATGCTGTAACTAATAACAACTCAGATTTAATTGTCTCTATTAATTCAAAACCTGTTGCAAAAAGATTTTGACAAAATTTATCTTGCCAATAAAAATTAAACCCCTGGTCTCTCATCAACCTGACAAAAAGACCATAACCACCGCCATAATCTAAAAATTTAGCGTCGTGATCGAAATAATTAAATAGCAACTTAGCTGTAATATTTGCCATCATATTATTACGATACACTAAACCTACATCACTAGGGGCAATTGCTTCTGAATAAGCCTCATCCAACCAGTAAGGATGTTCTGTTTGTACAAAACCACAGTGAGAACACTGAAAATAATCAGCATCATATTTCTGAAGTATTTTTGCTGTAGAGAAGTAATGAGAATCTGAATTACAAATTTTACATTTTTTTGATTTTGTTTGACCGTAGGAGAATTTTGATAAATTAGTTGATATTGCTTCAACTTTTAGTTCCGGAAGAATTTGATTTTCAATTTTTTCACCATCTTGTACAAATTTAATAATTTGCTGGATTCTTTTTTCTATTGTATGATAATTTAAGATTTTTTCTCTAGCTTGTTTAGTTATTTTTTCTAAGTCAAATAAATTATTTAGATTTTGAACAAGATGTAGTAATTGTGGAAAATTGCCAATATCATAGGGAATATAATCTTCATACTCAACAAATAAACTACTACATATAGGTTGAGATTGTAATCTATATTGTAATAGTGCTGTTCCACAAGACATTGCTTCAAAAACTCTTTGTGTATAACCTCCCATATTAGTAGGCAGGTTAATTATTGCATAAAAATTATTGTAGAGATTAACTAACACATCTGGTGAATTGTGAGTTTCAATCCATCCATTGACAAATACTACTGCCCTTGCTGCTAATAACTGCTGTAATAATTCTCTTCTTTGGTCATATACACCAGGAATATTAAAATTTGTAATCTGTCCAAAGAAAAACATTTGTTTTTGACGCTGGTCAATAGGAGTTTTGATTTTAAAACTATCTTCATCAACACAAACTGGAGAAAAACAAACATTTTTTCTATTTTCAAAAAAACTTAAGTCTCTTTCATCACAGCAAATAAAGTAATCAAAACATAAACTAGCACTTGCCGATTTCTCAATCGTATTAGGAAATTTAGCATTAATTATAGTTTCCCAGCAAAGACAAACAGTAGTCTGTTCTAAATTTTGCCAGAAATCTCGTTTTTGAGGTTGATCATGTAGAAAAGGTAAATAATGATCTCCTCCTATTATTATTATGATATCACTTGTACTTTTTTTTAGGTTTTGAAATAAAATCTCATAGCTTGATTCATTTACAGAAAATACTTGACCTAATAATTTCATTTTTTCTAAAGTTTGCAACCATCCTTTACCAACGTTCCAAGGAAAGGAAGAAGAGTCGAGATAAATTAAGTCTATTTTCATAATTTTTTCTCCTTATTGTACAGCTATGAATTTGGCTTTATAAAGTCTGTATAATCTGTGTGATACTTGCACATATTTGTTGTTGTTCTTGTATCAGCATTTCTGGAAAAAGAGGTAAGATAAGAGAGTGATCTTGAGCATATTGACTAATATTTAATGCTTTACATTCTAATTGAGAACAGTTACAAGAATTATACTTTATACCACAATGCCAAGGTTGATCATGATATGATTCTTCTCTATGAGCGCACATTATTCCTCTTCGTGTGGCAATTCCTTGATCTAATAATTTTTGCATTACCGCTGTTTGATTAATATAGTCAGCTAATTTAATACAATAACTTTGCCAATTAGTTTTTGCCCATAATGGTTCTGTTGGCAGTTCTATTCCAGAAATATTAGATAATAATTCTTGATATTTTTCCGCTAGTTGTCGTCTTTGAGAGATTATATTGGGTAATTTTTTCAATTGCTCTCGTCCGACTGCTGCTTGAATATCAGTCATTCTGTAGTTATAGCCTAAAACAGGATAGGTTTCAAAAATGACTTGTTTTGAACCATGACGCACGGTATCTGGTACACTCATACCATGTTGTCGCCATAATCTGAACTTTTTATCCCATTCAGGATTAGAAGTGGTTAGCATTCCACCGTCACCAGTGGTAATCACTTTACGAGGGTGAAAGGAAAAACAGGCAATATCTCCATGAGGTTTACCAATTTTTTCCCATTTCTCCTGCCATAATATCTCACTACCGATCGCACAAGCAGCATCTTCAATGACTGGTAAAGAATATTTTTTTGCAATAGCTAAAATTGCCTTTAAACTACAGGGCATTCCCATTTGATGCACTATTAAAATTGCTTTAGTGCGATCGCTGATTACAGGTTCAATTAATTCAGGATTAATATTATAAGTTTCCGGTTCAATATCCACAAATACGGGAATAGCACCACAGTAGCGAATGCTATTAGCTGTTGCAATGTAAGAATGGGATACTGTAATTACTTCATCACCATGTTGAACACCTACGGCTAATAAAGCCAAATGTAAGGCCGTAGTGCAACTAGAAACAGCACAAGCATATTTTGCACTTACATAGTCGGCAAACTCTTCTTCAAAAGCCTTGACTTGTGGACCTTGTGTCACCCATCCTGATAAAATTGTTTGACTTGCTGCTTGGGCTTCTTCTTCACCTAGAAAAGGTTTAGCGATAGGAATAAAATAAGATTTTTCATTCATAATAAATTATTGTGGATAGAAAATAGAGTAAGATAACTGTGAATTTTTTAGAAAAAGCAAGAGTATATTTTAATCAAAAATATGAATTTAAAACCTAACTAAAATTTAGATAGGTTATAAAAAATTCTTCGTTGTTTTCCACCAATCAACTAAACGAGTTAAACCTTCTTCTAAAGAAATCTCAGCTTTAAATCCTAGTAATCTTTCAGCTTTGCTAGTATCAGCCAATCTTTTTTGTACAGGATTAACTGTTCTTTCATCTGCGTATTCAGGTTTAAGATCAGATTTCATGACTTTTAAAAGACTAAAAGCTAAATCATTCAAACTAGTTTCTATCCCACTAGCAATATTAAAAACATCATCCCTAATATCACTTTGAGCAGCTAAAATATTTGCTCTAGCAATATCTTCCACTGAAATAAAATCCATTGTTTGTAATCCATTACCAAAAATAAGCGGTGGTTTTCCCTCTATAATACGATCCATCCATCTAACTAATACTTCGGTATAAACGCCATAAATATCCATCCTTGTACCATAAACGTTAAAATAGCGTAATGCTACATAATCCAATCCATACATTTCATTAAATGTGCGTAACATACCCTCATTAAAGGTTTTGGCTGCACCATAAAAAGTCCGGTTATTATAAGGGTGATGAGATTCAGTAGTAGGAAATTCCTCTGCCATACCCAGAACAGAAGCGGAAGAAGCTGCGATAACTTTCTTAACTTGTGACTTAACCGCTGATTCTAAAACATTATAAGTACCATCAACCAATACTTCTAATGCTAATCTTGGATCTTCGGCACATTGAGTAATACGAATTGCAGCTTGATGAAAAAGAACATCAACACCGGGCATAATTTTGTTCAGCAATTTTTGATCTCGAATATCTCCTTCGATAATGTTGATATTCCCATTGGCAATTGCCCATTCCAAATTAGCTTTCTTACCCCTGACAAAGTTATCAAGAATAACAATTTCTGAAACTCCTTGTTTAACTAATTGATCGGCAATATGAGAGCCAACTAATCCTGCACCACCAGTTATTAACACTTTATTTTTGATCATAGTTTTATCTGCTTTATCTCTTAATTGTTAGCAACATAGTTAATGTTGGATTTAGACTTTGAGTAATTTATGACTTTAACTGCCCAGAATAATTCTTGTTTAATGCTAAGATAGCCCTTTTATTCCAGTTTAGCTTTATAAGTGCTTCAATTGCAAATTTAGTATCGTAAACTGTTCTTTTTAATTCCCATAAGTTATTGCTTAGATTCCATATTCCCCATGAAGATGCTATATTGCCATCTCTAGGTTGACCAACTGAACCTGGATTAAATATAATTCCTCCATTTTGGATTTTACGGATTAACGGGTAATGAGTATGTCCTAAAAGTAAAATTTCGTTGTGTTTGGGAAACCAATCATAAACCATATCATTGTCAGGATAATATCGTCCATTTAAATTATTGCCAGGAGTCCCATGGCATAAAGTAATCTTATGATTATCAATCGTTAGGGTATTACTTGATTTTAAGTGAGACAACCATTCAAGTGCCGATGGTTCGTTTATAAGCAGATCTTCTCTATTTTGTCTAGCTATTAAGTAATAATCTAAATGTTTATTCAAATTATTAGCATAGGCCTCTAAAACAATTTCATCATGATTTCCTTTAATAGCAGAAATATTATTTTTACTTAATAAAAGACGATAAGTTTCCGATGCCCATGGGTAATAACCAAATACATCACCCAAAATAATAACTTCATTGATATTATTAGCAGAAATATCTTCCAGAACAGCTTCGAGAGCATATTTATTTGAATGGATATCGCTAATAATTGCAATTTTCATATTATATATTTTGAAGTAAAGTTTTTATTGCTGTTTCTGAAGTATACTCTGGTTGATAATCTAAAAGTTGAGAAGCTTTTTTTATAGAAATATTCCAACGATCATTCTCATTAGTATCATTGCCTATAAATTCATAGGTATTGCCAAATTTTTCTGTAATTAATTGGGCTAAATGAAGCATTGATAGCTGGTTGCCGGATACAATATTAAAAGTACCTGATATATCTATATTTTCAATAGAGCTTATAAATGCTTTAGCAATATCAGTAACGGCAACAAAATCTTGGGTTCTAGTTCCTTTTCCATAAATTTTTATGATTTTATCTTCTCTGGATTCTTCGATCCATTTTCTTACTACACTAGTCGGCATCAATGCCAAGTTAAAACTAACTGGGCTTGAAACTCTAAAGATATTGAATTTAAACCCGTATTTTTCTGCATATTCCTTTAGATAATTTTCACCTAGGTGTTTAGACATCCCATAAGGTGTAACAGCGTTAATAGGAGAAGATTCTACAATTATTGAAGGTAATGGTTTTTGAATAAAACTAAAACTACTTGTGAAAATAGCTTTTTTAACACCTGCTTTACCTGCTAATTGAAATAGTTTTACACTAGCGTCTATGTTAGTTTTTCTAATGCGTTCTTCTTCAGCTAATGTATTCCCAATAATCGTTGATGCTGCATTATGTATTAAAATATCAACATCATTTAAAAATGGCTTGATACTTTCAACATCAATATCGGACAAATCTGCTTTAATCCAGTTAATATTTTTGTGCTGTAATGAAATATTTTTTCTATATATTGCATTAACTGAATAGCCTAAAGTAGAAATTTGTTTTACCAATTCGCTCCCAATAAGACCGGAAGCACCTGTCATAAAAATTTTTCTTTGATTTGTCATAACATTTTTTCTATAGGAATAATAACGTGTTCAAAGGCTCTTATAGCTGCGACGTTAGTACGATAATTTAATCGAGAGAACTTCTCCCCAAATAAGTGATTTCTTAAAAGAATATCAACTTCATTGAACCCAACATCGGCTCTCATGGGGGTTGTACCTGAAAACCGAGGATGAAAATCAAAGATATACAATGCACCTTTATGTTTCCGCAATTGTATATTTAAAGGACCTCTGCTGTCAAATTCTAGCGCGATTTTTTCACAAAAATTACTTACCTCTTTGTCCTCCACAAAAAAACCTTGTGAGTACCCTGTAGAAACTGCATAATCTTGATCATGTATTTGTTTAGTTGTTAGTAAGGATAATCCAATTAACTTTCTTCTCATAACAATACTATCGATAAGATTACCGTCTTTATCATTTAAAATACCTACTGTATATTCATTGTCGGCATCACCAATATATGGTTGGATACAAAAAAAAGATTTGTTGTTAATTAATCCAATTAGTTTATTTAATTCTTCTCTAGTTGCAATGAGTTCTAAACCTTTTGAGCCTCCTGTCCCAGTAGTCGGTTTTACAATAAAGGGAAAATTGAATAGTGTTAAAGCTGCTTCATATTCTTCTAGAGGAAAGGTTGGTATATATGGGATTCCCATCTTTTTTAATTTTTTTTCAAGTAGAAATTTATCATTCATGTAAAACATTAAATCACTTCTGTTACAAACTATCTTACAGTCTTTAAATTGATTAGTATTATTTGAAAGCACCGTAGTTTCTGCTTCAGATCCAGGTACAATAGCATCTATTTTAAATCGGTTTACTATTGTTTTGAGAGAATCTATATAATTTATATCTTTTGCTAAGGGTAACAAAGTATGTTCATTGGTTTGATACAAGCCCCAAGCAAAAGGATGAGCATCAGCAGCCACCACATTCCATCTTTCGCTAACATCAGGAGAGTTTCTTGTTAAAGCATGAAGGATTCCTGAACCCACACTTCTACCACCAGTAGCCGTTACCAATATGTTTTTTTTCATGTTTTTACATTATTAATTATGCCTTTCTAAATCATTAAGAGTTATAATTAATGTATTAATCAAACTTTTTTCATTCAAACACTTTTGTTTTATTCTCTCACCAAATGTTCTCGAAAAAATAAGAATACATTCAGGTGGATTGCTTAAGATATCTTGAAAAGATTCCACCGGCTTGGACAGAGTCGGCAAGTATTTATCATAAAGCTCACTATTATCATCTATGAGACGAAAATTGTTGTATCCGGTTAGGTATAATGAATTAATTGCTCTTATAGGAGTATAAATAGCTAATTCAAAACTTTGATATTGTGCAAAAAGTTGCTTTAAACGTAAGATATGTAAATTTATTTGCTTGAATAAATCATTGGGTAATATCTGCTCATAAATGAAATTTTTTGTAGAATTACTGTTAATTTTTGTGGCAGTGGCAATAAAAGCACCTTCTATAAGGGAAATATCTTCTAAAAAAAGACCTGCTTTTTCTATAAGTTGAGTAATTGATTCACGAGTAAAATAACTATAATGCTCATGAATAAAAATGGATATGTCACCTTTTATTAGACAAGCTTCACAATTGGGAACACTAAAAATTATTTTCCCGTTTTCATTCAAATAGTTAGATTGCTCACCAATAAAATCTAAGGGATCTTCAATATGCTCCAAAATTCCAAAACTAAATATTAAATCAAATCTTCTTTTAATCCGGCTGGAAGGAAAAAATCCCTTTATTAATTCTATTTCTTCAAGACCTTCTACTCTGCTATGATTACCTGGTTCAATACCAGTAAGATCACTAATACCTTTCTTTTTTAGTTCTCTAAGTATTATTCCTGAGCCAAAGCCAACTTCAAGTACACTGGAGGTTTGATTAAATTTAAAATGAGAAAAGATATAGTTAATTATTTTTTCGACGTAAATCTTACCAGATTCACTAGAAATAGATCCTTCGGCCAATGAACCTTTTAAGTAAACTTCCCTGAGTATTTTACTTAAAGATTCGGTTGCCTGCTGTCTAAACATTTTTAATTCTTCATCAAAATATAAATTGAAGGGAAGCACTTCGGGCATTCCTCCATTATCAGGTAATTCATGGGACTTAAAAAAGAAAGGGAGCTTATTTATTTGCATTATAAATATAATCTTGGCTAATTAGATATTCATTACTATTTCTTGTATTAATTTGTAACTAAAGACAATTACGAATGGTTTCTGCAATAATCTCTAAAAAATCACTTGATAACTCAGCATAGATGGGTAGAGATAATTTCTCATTTGCAGCCAATTTACAGCATGAAATCATGGTGATAAATTAGATGTTTTCCAGTTTAATTCTACTAATTTACCCTGATGTTTCATAGATTCAGTGGCAGCCTCGAGAATTTTTACTACTCGCCACCCTGCTTTACCATCAGTCACAGGGCAATCGCCTGTTTCAATACAGTTAATAAAGTGGGATACCACTCTATTTAGAGCTTCTGTCAGATCCAGTTTTGGACACCACATATCTCCAGTGCGATAACCAATTAGCATTTTATACAGATTATCCTGATTATTATTGATTGTAATTCCTTTGTCATATAATTTGACTTTTTCACTAGGTTCTAGATCATCATAAACAATCATCTTTTGGCTACCACCAATTAGTGTACGTCGGACTTTTACTGGAGCAAGCCAATTAAGATGCAAATGAGCAATTAATTGTTCATTAAAAAATAATGTCATATAGGCAATATTTTCTGGCTCTCCACTTACATGACTTATTCCTGTGGCAGATACAGCACAAGGTTTGGGAGGTAGAACATAATCCATAATTGATAAGTCATGCACTGCTAAATCCCAAATTACATTCACGTCATGCTGAAATAGCCCTAGATTGAGACGAGAAGCATCGTAATAATAAGTATCACCTAGTGTATTAGTTTCTACAATCTCACGGATTTTACGAATTGCACCCGTATAAACAAAGGTGTGATCTACCATGAGAACTAGATTGCGTTTATCAGCTTCAGCAATTAATTGTAATGCTTGTTCAGAGCTTGCGGTCATGGGCTTTTCTATTAAAACGTGCTTTCCAGCCCGTAAAGCTTGCATAGCTATATCGAAATGGGATGAAACTGGAGTTGCAACAGCGATTGCCTCAATCCGATCATCATTGATTAAATCTTGATAGTTTGACGTTATACCAATAGTAGGGTAACGGGATTGGACTTGTGTCAATTTATCTAGCCGGAAATCACTAACAGTAATTACTTGGGCTTCTGGTATTTCATAAAAGTTACGTACCAGATTTGGTCCCCAATAGCCGTAGCCAATTACACCAATTCCTATCATAATTCACGCTCCCGCACATCACCTGTTACTCTGGCGGGTACACCCATAGCGATCGCGTATTCAGGTACATTATTAGTTACCACTGCTCCAGCAGCAACCATTGCTCCTTCACCTATTCTTACACCACACATAATCACTGCACCGCTACCTATAGATGCTCCACGTTTGATTTTAACTGGAGTTACATTCCAATCAGTTTCTGTCTTCAAAATACCATTGCTTGTGGATCGAGGATAACGATCATTGATGAACATCACACCATGACCAATCAGCACTTCATCTTCTATTTCCACTCCTTCACAAATAAAACTGTGGGAAGAAATTTTACAACGATTACCCACAATTACACCTTTTTGTATTTCTACAAAAGCGCCTATTTTAGTATCATCTCCAATTTTACATCCATACAAATTAACCAATTCGGGATGATGGATTGTGACATTGTTACCTAATTTAACATCTTGTGAAATTGCCATGTACAATTCTCTTATTTATTTCATAATTTATCCCTCATCCACTGTAATGCTTGAGGGTAATGGTTAAGTGATGGTTAATCTTGATCTTTACATAATCACACTATACTTTTTTTTATGAAAGCAGATAGCTATATAGCAATTCCCAAGCTTATGAAATACACCCCACCCGCGCTGTCGCGCACTCTCCCCTTACCAAGGGGAGGGTTGGGGAGGGGTAATTTTGTATCTTACTAGAGTGGGAAAGGCTATATCATCATTTATTGTTAACCATCAATATACTTTTGCCACATTTTTTTATAAGCATTCTCCAAATCACAAGTAAATTGCTTACCATTCCATAAGGATGCAGTTTGACGAGACTTTAATAATTTCCAATGAATATTTTTCCTGAAATCAGTCTCTTTGCCTAACTTCACACCCCATTCAATATACTCCTCATCACTCCAAGCGATACCTTCAGTAATACCCGCATTTACCATCATGCTATAACTATTACGAGCCGAAAATTGTTCTCCCACTTTTGTTACTAAGGGTATACCTACCCATAGGGTTTCCATAGTGGTAGTTGCACCATTATAGGGATAGGTATCTAATACCACGTCTGCAATTTGCAAATTAGCACGATGAATTGCTGATGACGGCACTTTATTCAAAAAACGTAATCTTTCCTTGCTTACTCCCTCCTCTTCGGCAATTTTTTCAAAGAATTGTCTCACTACACCTACTTCTTTATGAATATCTTTAATTAAAAAATAACTATTGGGTACTTCTTTCAGAATTTTCATCTGTAACCGCACATTATCAGGGTTACGTTTATAACCTGCTTGAGCGCTAAAATAAATTACAGCATCATCGGGAATCTCTAAATTTTTCCTGGTTAAAGTCGGTACACCAATTTCAAAACCATCAACTGCTAAATATGTATTTGGTAAACGCCAAATTTGCTCACGGTAATATTCTTGAGCATATTCTGGTAAAACATAATTGTCTGCAATATAGTAATCTATGGTTGGTATTCCTGAACCATCCCAACCTAACCATGTCACCTGAATTGGTGCTGGTTTCAATGCCATTGCTTCACAACTAATATCCGCAGTCATGCTATCTAAATCTACTAAAATATCAATTTCATCTTGATATATTTGTTCAGCAATTTCGATGCCATCTCTTCCTAATTTTCTAACATGATCTGATTTCTGCTCATACCAATCTTGCAAGAAATCATGAATATGAGAACGGTAAGTTACAAAATAAGTATAAATTTCAAATTCTTCCCGATTATGATGTTGATATAACCATCTTGCTAACCAACCTACAGAATGTTCTCTTAAGCAGTGGGAAAGATAACCTATTTTTAATTGTTTTTTTGGTGTTTTAATTCTTTGAAAATGAGATTGAGAATAACGATTAAACTGTTCTTGAGCATAGATTTGAATATTGTTTTGGCAAACTTGCAAGACTTGATTATGCAAGAATCTATTTTCTCTAGGTGTATCACGAATATAGGGTAAATAATATGTACAGTTTAATAAGCGATAAATTCTAGTTCTCTCTAAGTTTGGTTGTTCTTTAATTAGCTGATGTAAATAACTTTCATATTTCTCAATTATTGGTAAAGCTTCATACCACCTTCCTCCAGAACGTAGAAAACCCTGTAATAACATTACGTAAGCATTAATAAAATCATTAGTCTTTTCAGCTAAATTACATATCTTTTTACTAATATCAATACCTTGATCAAAATTACCTAGTTCATAATGAAAAGTTGCTAAATGACTCAAAACTTCCGAAATAACTTCCGGGTTAGGATAATTAATTGCTAAAGCTAATTCAGCATATTTAATAGCTAAATCAAACCTATGTCCCGTATAAGCTGCTTCCAAAGCAGTTAACATTACAGTATGAGTAAGTTGTAAATTATCTAGATAAGAAATACAAGCTTGGGGAAAACTTAATATCCAAGCTTCACTCCAGATTAATTTGAGAGTTTTTTGTAGGACAGCAAATAACAATTCTCTATCTATTTCTTCTAAGTCAGAATTTAAAATTCCAATAATTTCTAATTCTTGAAAATTTTCTTCTGTGAGATTTTCTAATTCTAATGATAGTTTGATTAATTCTAAAATATTGTTAATATCTCCAGGAATAATTTCTCGAAGATGTTGACGAATAACCCAAGCAAATTTATATTCTTGTAATTCGTCCTGTCTTTGTGCTTCTGTTTGTAAAACTGTAACTAATTCATAAGTCCACTGTTCAATTTCTGCATCTTCTCCATCAAAAACTGCTAACATCCAACTAGTTTGTGCTTCTGCTTCTTTTCCTTGTAACAGTAAGGATAATCCTAAATACCAGTGACATTCTTTAACTTCTGGTTGCTGATTAATTAATTCTTGATAAAGTGTTGAGGCTTGGAGATATTCACCTGTATAGAAATTTGTAAAAGCTTGTTTTTTTAAAGATTCAAAATTATTCATAACTACAAGAATGAAAAGTAGTAAAAATAAAATAAAAAGTAGGTAAAAGAATGCCTACTTTTGTTTGGTAATATCAAATTGTCTATAGTAATGGATTTAACATTCAGTAAATTTTAAATCCATTTCATATATCTGACTACTCAATTGCTTTGAAAGTACCTGCACATTTTGGTGCGGTTGTATCGGCTGTCACACTAACACTTACACCACTAGCTGCATAAGCACCTGCATCTTTCTTCTGACATAGAATTGCAGTTGTTGTTGTTGCACCACCAGATTGAATCAAGTCAGTAACACCGATAAATGCTCTCAAGTTAACAGCATTCACAGGCTCTGCAACGTTAAGTACAGCAACCAAAGCATCAGCAGCAGTTAAAGCACCACCAGCAGATTTCTCAAGTTTGTAAGTATAGTTAGTAGTACCAGTAGCAATACCTAAACCCATGAGAGTGATATCGGTAGCAAAGGTTTGGTTTTCTAAGTAATAGGTTTGCTGACCACGGTTCATAGAACCAGCATATTGCTTACCTTCAGATTCTCTAGCTTTGTTAGCTTGGTTCAAGAAGGAAGGTAGAGCGATCGCTGATAGAATACCGATAATGATGATTACAACTAACAGTTCAATTAAGGTGAAACCTTCGTTGTTATTTTTTTTGCCGAGGAGATGTTGGATAAATTTAGCTTTCAGTTCAGTTTTCATAGTAGTTTTCCTTGGGGTGAAGTATTGTTTGTTCCCTTGTGCTAATAACTTACCCACATCTGATCAGTTTCATATCACTCCACGAATTTTTTTTTTACTAGATGGAATAAATAGACTAAAAAGCTTATTTATTAAGGCTTACAGCTATTTAGTGTTTGGTAGAAAATTTGGCATGGCACGACCAATCTGACTGAAACATAGAATTAAGATTGACGTTCTAACATAATGCAATCAAAATCCTCTAGAACCTGTAACAGCTTTTGTAATGTTTGAAAAACCTTGACTTGATCTGTAGGTTCTGCTGTCAGAGGATCAAGCGGTCTAAACTTTTGCCAATGCTCCACTAGGGACATCATTGGTAGGGGTTTGTCAAAAACAGGTAGCAAGCAAAGAGCCATTGAGCTATCTATATAGACAAATTCCTCTGTTAAAGCGAGATATTTACGGACAGAAAAAGTTTTACCTATACTTATGCAAGCAATGAGGTCTGTTTTGAATTTAGGGTTTTGGAACTGAGGATGTATACATACTGTTGCATTTTCCCAATCAGAGTCAGTCCATTCGGAAAAAGGGACAATAGTAGGTGCTGTTTGAGGATGACCACACCAAAAATTTAGCAGCCTATGAATAGGATGGAGAAGTTCAAATAAATGTAAACTATCTTCTATGGAGATTTCCGGTAAGCTCATTCCTAGAAAAGCAGGTAAATCATCTGGCTCTTTGAATAGATTCATCAAGTCCCATTGTCGCCAATTCGTCATCTTGATAAACTCTAAATCAGCAACCCTCAAAGCTGAGAAAATATCATTAATAGTGTAACCCTTATCTCCTTGAAATAAATAGTTCATGAGAATAGTCTCTTTTCTATCCTCTCCCTCATAGCCAGGACTCCACGTTGTAGCTTTAAGATTGACATTATCCTTTAAAGCTTTCATAATATCAGTGACTATGTCTATTTCTAAATCTTCTGGATTGCCATCCATTAAACCCATCAGCGTAAAGACTTTCTGAGCGCGAAAAATATTTACTCTCTGAAGTGAACTATGTAGGTTGCTGCGAATAATACCCTCCGGCTTTAATACGGCTTTCATTGCTTGCAAAGCCACAGCTATGTCAGGAAAAAGATAGAGAACTTCATCACAATTAATATAATCAAATTGATAATTTAGTTTGGGTAAATCATATATTGACAAAACATGAAATTCAGCATTATCAAAACCATGATATTCCAAACGCTGCCGTGCAAGTTTAACCGACTCTTCAGATATATCAACACCGACAATTTTTGCACCAGGATTTGCTTCGGCTAAAACTAAAGATTTATAACCAGTACCGCATCCAGCATCTAAAATGACTTTGTCTTTGGTATCTATAACTTTTTGGTTCCTTAAGTAGTAAGGTGTAACTAAGTTATGAATGTAGAGTAAATCAAGATCATTTTTAGGAGATTTATCTAAGGGGATTGTGGGATAGGGGGAGCTATCAAATTGTTGGCGAATTTTTGCCCATAAATCTGATGTTGAATTTGTCATGGTAATGCCTCTTAATGGTAAGTTGATTATGATACTTGTTGATATTTATTGGTTATAGCGGTTCTCGGTTGAGTGAGATATAGCCTTTCCCACTCTAGTTAGATACAAAATTACCCCTCCCCAACCCTCCCCTTGGTAAGGGTTGGGTGCGCGACAGCGCAGGTGGGGTGTATTTCATGTGACAATTTTACCTATAAAGAATCTCGCTTCATTATGAGGGTGCGCGACAGCGCAGGTGGGGTGTATTTCATGAGCTTGGGAATTGCTATATAATAAACCCCTCCCCGCAAGCGATGAGAGGGCTATAATGTATTTCATTCAAATGCATACCGCTATATATAGAGATATTTGAGGAAATGTCTCTACATTTCTAGTTGTTTTTTGGCAGATATACAGATCAATATCAGTATGCCCCAATAGTCTAAATTTATATCACCATCAGGACTTTCTCGTTGCCTATACTCTGTATTGGGAATGAATTCTAGAATACTCTGCCTTTAGTGGCAAGAGGCAGAGCCTCTGTGATGGCATTCCCCGCTGGAGACTGGGAACAAGATATCTTGTTGTTTACGTATCCCCTAAATTTATGCTATATTAAATTAATTAGGCGTAGTCGTTATGAGTTCAGATAAATATATGACTAACTCCACAGTAGAAAATTTGGTAATTATCGGTTCTGGCCCCGCCGGTTATACAGCCGCTATCTATGCAGGACGTGCTAATTTAAAACCTGTTGTCTTTGAAGGATTCCAAGCGGGGGGTTTACCGGGGGGACAACTGATGACAACGACGGAGGTTGAGAATTTTCCTGGGTTTCCTCAAGGGATAACTGGCCCGGATTTGATGGATAATATGAAGGCTCAGGCTGAACGCTGGGGGGCGGAGTTATATACTGAGGATGTGATTTCTGTTGATTTGAGTCAGCGTCCTTTTATTATCTGTTCCCAAGAAAGGGAAGTAAAGGCACATAGTATAGTTATTGCTACAGGTGCAACAGCCAAACGTTTGGGTTTACCTAGCGAACAACAATTTTGGAGTCGGGGTATTTCTGCTTGTGCGATTTGTGATGGTGCAACTTCGATTTTTCGAGGTGCAGAGTTAGCGGTTGTGGGTGCGGGTGACTCAGCAGCAGAGGAAGCAATTTATTTAACTAAATACGGTTCTTCAGTACATTTATTGGTGCGTTCTGAGGAAATGCGGGCTTCTAAAGCTATGCAAGATCGGGTTTTGAGTAATCCGAAAATTCAGATACATTGGCATACAGAAGCGGTGGATGTGTTTGGGAATGATTTCCTGTCGGGGGTGAAAGTCCACAATAATCAAACTGGGGAAGTGAGAGAATTACCTGTAAAAGGGTTATTTTATGCTGTTGGTCATACGCCCAATACAGGCTTATTTAAGGGACAATTAGAACTGGATGAGGTAGGGTACATTGTCACTAAACACGGTGGTGTAGAAACTGGTATAGATGGTGTATTTGCCGCCGGTGATGTGCAAGACCATGAGTTTCGGCAAGCTATTACAGCAGCGGGTACTGGTTGTATGGCGGCAATGTTAGCGGAAAGATGGTTATCATCAAAGGGTTTAATCCATGAGTTCCATCATCTACCAGAAACAACTGATAATGAATTAAAACCTCAGCCAGAAACACAGACAACGGAAACGGAAGCGGAGTTTAATTTGCAAGCTACACGCCACGAAGGTGGTTATGCTTTAAGAAAATTATTCCATGATAGCGATCGCTTGCTTCTCGTTAAATACATTTCTCCTGGTTGTGGTCCATGTCACACTCTCAAACCTATTTTAAATAAGGTAGTCGATGAATTTGATGGTAAAATCTACTTTGTCGAAATTGATATTGATAAAGATAGAGACATTGCGGAAAATGCCGGAGTGACAGGAACTCCAACGGTGCAGTTATTTAAAGATCAGGAATTGGTCAAAGAAGTTAAGGGTGTCAAACAAAAAAGCGAGTATCGACAGTTGATTGAAAGTAATTTGTAGGGTGATATTTCTCTTGTCTCTCGTTCCCTGGCTCTGCTGGGGAATGGATTACAGAAGACGCTGCCTCTATCACTCTAGCTTATTTGAGGCAGAGCCTCAACATCTACATTCCCAGTCAGAGACTAGGAACGAGTCTTAAGCCCCAGTCAACAATATCCCATGACCATTACAAAACGCCGAACACCGAGTTTTTTTAATTTTGCTAAATCTAACCTATCCCAGCGATTTATGCTGATAGGTTTAGCTATGACTTTATTTTTTATATTTTTAGCCTTTTTTGCACCTGTATTACAAGCTTGGGGGTGGCTACAAAATCCTAAAGAATTTCTCTCTAACTCTATTCATGAAGCACCTTCACTTAAACATTGGTTTGGTACGAGTCGTTTAGGTTATGATGTCTTTTCTCGGACTATATTTGGTGTCCAAGCGGCGCTGCAAGTAGTGATTTTGGCTACTGCATTAAGTATGGTAATTGGTGTACCGTTGGGGATGGTAAGTGGCTATTTGGGGGGAAAATTAGATAAAATGTTGCTATTCCTGATGGATAGCATTTATACCTTACCAGGATTATTGCTTTCCGTAACACTGGCATTTGTGGTGGGGAGAGGAATCTTGAATGCTGCGATCGCAATTAGTATCGCCTACATCCCCCAATATTATCGCGTAGTTCGCAACCACACCGTTAGCGTCAAAACCGAAGTCTACATCGAAGCTGCACAGGCAATGGGCGCTTCTACCTGGGTTGTCCTGTCACGCTATTTATTTTTTAATGTCATTCAAAGCGTTCCCGTCCTCTTTACTCTCAACGCCGCAGATGCCATATTAGTTTTAGGCGGGTTAGGATTTTTAGGATTAGGATTGCCTGAAGAAGTCCCCGAATGGGGATATGATTTAAAACAAGCTCTGGAAGCACTACCCACTGGCATCTGGTGGACTACCCTTTTCCCTGGTTTAGCAATGACAATTATGGTTGTAGGGTTATCACTACTTGGTGAAGGGTTAAACGACTTTGTAAATCCTCGTTTAAGAAGAGAAAATAAGCAATAGTCATTGATTATTAATCATCTAAACAGAACTAACAATTAACTGACTGTAGGGGTTCAGCAGTGCTACACCCCTGTAACTAGCAAACTACAACTAACAAATACAAGAGATTAGTGTGAAAGATAACATTTCTTTGATTGCTGCTGCTGCTGGTGGATTAATGCTTTCTGTCGCCCTTTCTGGTATTTTAAAAGGCGCACCTGTGACAAATTGGCAACAAGTGAGTAACAGTTCATACCCGGTTGCTAATGTACGAATTATTAGCAAAAATCATTAAATCCTGAAAATCTGCGATCGTAATGGGTAATCAAGTAATTGGTATTGATTTGGGGGGAACTGCAATTAAACTGGGGCGATTTACAGAAGATGGTAATTGTTTACAATCTTTAATTGTAGATACTCCCCAACCGGCAACACCAGAAGCCGTATTATCTGCAATAGTAGATGCCATATCTCAAATTGACCCAGATAATCAAACTATAGCTATAGGTGTAGGAACTCCTGGCCCTGCTGACGCAACTGGACGTATTGCTAAAGTTGCTATTAATTTGGCAGGGTGGCATGATGTACCTTTAGCCGATTGGTTAGAAGCAAAAACTGGAAAACCAACTATTTTAGCTAATGATGCTAACTGTGCAGGTTTAGGGGAAGCTTGGTTAGGTGCAGGCTGCAATTTCCCAAATTTGATTTTACTAACTTTAGGGACTGGAGTTGGTGGTGCAATTATCCTTGATGGTAAATTATTTGTTGGTCATCAAGGTGCAGCAGCAGAATTAGGTTTAATCACCTTAAATCCCGATGGACCAATGTGTAGTAGTGGTAATCAAGGTTCTTTGGAACAGCATACTGCAATTTCTGCTATTCGTCGTCGCACTGGTAAAGAACCAGCAGAATTAGGCGCACTTGCCCAAGCTGGAGATGCCCAAGCATTGAATTTTTGGCAAGAATATGGTAAGGATTTAGGAATTGGTTTAACAAGTTTAATATATGTTCTCACACCACAAGCAGTAATTATTGGTGGTGGTGTCAGTGCCAGTTTTGAATTTTTTTTACCATCAATGCAAGCAGAAATTGAAAAGCGTGTTCTGCCTACTTCACGTCTAGGTTTACAGATTTTACCAGCAAAACTGGGTAACTCAGCGGGAATGGTAGGTGCTGCTAAATTAGCATTGACGAAGATCTAGATAGGGGAGTGATTGGTGATCAGGGGAAGTTAATAACCCAATTACCCGTTACCAAAACAAAATCCTGTGTGTTTTTCCAGGAAGTAAATCACCTTTTCGTAAGATTCTGCATTATTTGTGGGGTTAATAATAATGGGAAAATTAATATCTGGTAGCCAAAAGGTTAATCTACCATTTTGTTCCTGACAGAAAGAACTAATGTAGTTAAGATTAATTACATAATCTTTTCTCTCGTATGTTATTTTTACCCAATAAGCATTGTCTGATTCTACTCCTTGGGCGTACTCTATATATTTGGAAATCTTCTGATAATCTTCCCAATTACTGTGTGGGTTAATAACTATAGGTATATAACTATTGGGTAACCAAAAGGTAATTCTACCGTTTTTTTCATAGCAAAAAGTATTTACATGGTCAATATTAATTATGTATTCTTTCCTCTGATCTTGTATTTTTACCCAGTAAGCCACAAAATTGCCTCAACACAGACTACATATTTTTTTGTATCTCCTAAAGTAATTTTACCCAAATTCTGATTTTTGCTACATTTTGTATTTTTAGGTAAGCTACCCACCACTGCAAACGGTGCAGCGGGGGCTTTAAAATCGGTGAGGGTGTGAGTAATTAAAAAACTTGGACTGGCTTTGGTGTGGTTGGGGTGGGATGAGTACGGGAAATGGTAGCTTGCATGAATCCTTTAAATAAAGGATGGGGACTACTAGGACGGGATTGAAATTCTGGATGAAATTGACAAGCAAGAAAGAATGGATGATTGGGTAATTCGACAATTTCGACTAAACGCCCGTCTGGAGAAGTTCCACTGACAACATAGCCAGAATCTAACAATGGATTGCGATAAACGTTGTTAAATTCATAGCGGTGACGGTGGCGTTCGTAAATTACTTCTTCTTGATATAAATCAAAGGCTAGTGTGCCAGGTATAACGCGACAAGGATAAAGACCTAAACGCATTGTTCCACCTAAATCTACTACATCTTGTTGTTCAGGCAATAGGTTAATAACTGGATCGCTGGTGTAAGGATCAAATTCGGCGCTATTAGCATCGACTAATCCGGCGACGTTTCTCGCCCATTCAATCACAGAACATTGCATTCCTAAGCATAAACCTAAGAAGGGGATTTGGCGATCGCGTGCGTATTTAATTGCCGCGATTTTACCATCTATGCCTCGGCTACCAAAACCACCGGGAACAACGATACCATCAACACCTGCAAGATAGTTTTCTGGTGGTTCATTTTCCAACGCTTCTGAGTTCACCCACCGCAAACGCAAATCACCATGAGTAGCAATAGCCGCATGGCGTAGGGATTCGACTACAGATAGGTAAGCATCACTTAAACGCACATATTTACCAACAATGGCAATTTCGATGCTGTGTTTAGGACTATACATCCGTTCTACCATTGTTTCCCATTGCGTCAAATTCGGTTGACGTTGTTCCATTTGTAGCAAATCTAAAGCTTGCTGTGCCAGTCCTTCCCGTTCTAAAATCAAGGGTACTTCATAGATACTACTAGCATCTTGGCAAGTGATGACGCATTCTACTGGGACATCACAAAATTCTGAGAGTTTTTGTTTTAAGCCGACAGGGATAGTGCGATCGCTCCGACATACTAAAATATCTGGTTGAATGCCTATTGATCTGAGTTCCTTCACAGAATGTTGTGTTGGCTTGGTTTTCATCTCACCGGCTGAAGCTATCCAAGGCAACAAGGTAACGTGCATATATAATACATTCTGCCGTCCTACCTCTTTGCGTAACTGGCGAATTGCTTCTAAAAATGGCAGTGATTCAATATCACCCACAGTCCCGCCAATTTCAGTAATTACGGCTGAAGGATTAGTTTCTTTAGCAACTCTTAGAATCCGATCTTTAATTTCATTAGTAATATGAGGAATTACCTGTACAGTGCCGCCATTATAGTCCCCACGGCGTTCTTTATTAATCACTGACTGATAAATTAAGCCAGTAGTAACGCTGTTTAATCGGGACATTGAAGTATCAGTAAAGCGTTCGTAATGTCCCAAGTCCAAATCTGTTTCTGCACCATCTTGGGTAACAAAAACCTCTCCATGTTGAAAGGGACTCATCGTACCTGGATCGACGTTAATATAGGGATCAAGTTTAAGAATAGATACCGAATAATCCCGCGATTTCAGCAATCGTCCCAAACTTGCTGCTACAATGCCTTTACCAATACTGGAAACAACGCCTCCAGTTACAAAGATAAACTTAGTCATAGT
Organism: Anabaena sp. PCC 7938; assembly: GCF_049315035.1. Taxonomy (NCBI): domain Bacteria; kingdom Bacillati; phylum Cyanobacteriota; class Cyanophyceae; order Nostocales; family Nostocaceae; genus Anabaena; species Anabaena sp. PCC 7938. Next base: position 260,885 of record NZ_CP186034.1, read on the forward strand.
ATTTTCAATTTCTAGTAACTTCTAAAAATACATCCCGTCTGTGGAAAGATAAAGCCTATACCCGAAGGCTAATGAAACATAGCACAAGTAACTAACTAGTTAAAAAAGGTTTAAAAGCTGCTCAAACAAGCTGTCATCCCTTTTGCGTTCTGCCTACTTGCATTAGTATGAAGGATGAATTGTAACCCCAGGATAAATCGACGTGTTTTGTTCCGATTTATGGGCTTTTTTTTCATGCTTCATTCTTTATCCTTTATTACTCATTGTCTCACAGTCACCATCGTAAAATCTTCTGTGTTTTGCCGTGAAAAAAGTCTTAGGATTAGTAGTATTTAACTTTCTCTTCACTTCCTCCGTGGCTTTAGCACAAAGTTCTCTTCTAGTAGTTTTTCCCCCTACCAACTACCAAACCAGTACAGAAAAAATCTTTTTTATCGGTATAACACCAGCAAATAGACAACTTCTCATCAATGGTAAACCGATTAAACGCAGCAAGGCTGGTCATTTTTCTCCCAGTTTACCTTTGCAGTTAGGGGAGAATGTATTTAAATCTAGTTACCCGAATCAGGAACGAGAGATTAAAATCACAAGGCCTTCTACTCAGCCAGAATTTCCAGATGGTTTAGGCTTTGCTAAAGATTCTCTAACTCCTGCTGTCGATATTGCTAGATTACCGGGAGAACTGATTTGTTTTGGGGCTATTGCACCTCCTCAAGCTAGTGTCTCTGTCAAGGTGGCTAATCAAATAATTCCCTTGTCGCTACAACCGTCACAGGCTAAATTACCTGCTAATTCCAGCGTATTGACGGGAAGAAATCAGCCAACTACCTCTAGTCCTAGCAAATATCAAGGCTGTACAACAGTGGCCAAAGTTGCCGATTTAGGACAACCTTTATTTAGTTTGACATTGAATGGTAATACTGCTACTCAACTTGGTCAGGGCAAAATTTCAATTCTGACACCTGCACAATTGCCAGTTACTGAGGTGACAGCACCATCAGGTGTGACTCGTACTGGCCCTAGTACTGATTATTCTCGACTGACACCATTACCAAAAGGAACAAGGGCAAAAGTTACAGGTAGAGAAGGCGATTGGTTACGCTTAGACTATGGGGCTTGGATTAATAGCAAAGAGACTAAGATTATACCAGATGCAGTGCAGCCACAAACAGTAATTCGTAGTGTCGGATATCGTCAGCGTGCAGGTGAGACAGAGATATTATTTCCCCTACAAGTGGCTGTGCCTGTGAGTATAGAACAGAGCGATAATCGCACTTTTAGTATCACTTTTCACAATACCACTGCCCAAACAGATACTATTCGTTTGGATGATAACCCCCTCATTTCTCGCCTGGATTGGCAACAGGTGACTCCTAATCAGGTCAAGTACACCTTGAACCTCAAAAAGCTTCAACAGTGGGGTTATAAGCTGAGATATGACAACACGACCCTAGTGTTGAGTTTGCGCCATGCACCTAATATTCACAACAGAAAACACTTGCCTCTATCTGGCATCAAAATTGTACTCGATCCAGGACATGGTGGTAAAGAATCTGGTTCAAGTGGAATGAAGGGGTATTTGGCAAAAGATGTAAATTTGGTGTTATCGAAGTTACTGCGGGATGAGTTAGTGCAGCATGGTGCAGTGGTGGTGATGACAAGGGAGGATGATCGAGATGTTTCTTTAGTGGAACGTCAGGAGATAATTAATAAAGAAGAACCTGCACTGGCACTTTCTATCCATTACAATTTTTTACCTGATGATGGTAATGCCGAAAAAACCAGGGGTTTGGTTAGTTTTTGGTATCATTCCCAGGCACACAGCCCCGCTATATTTTTACATAACTATGTAGTTAACAAACACCGTGAACCTTCCATTGGTGTATTTTGGAATAATTTAGCCTTGACTCGTCCCTCTGCTGCACCTGCAATGTTATTAGAATTTCGTTTAATGAGTAATGCTGATGAGTTAGAGGAGATAGTCAACCCTCAACAACAGAAAAAATTAGCTAAAACTTTGGCTGATGGGGTGACTGAGTGGTTTAAGATGGTGAAAAAGTAGGGGCGAAGCATTCGGAAAATAGCCTTTGCCAGAAACTGATAATTGATCGCCCGAATGCTTCGCCCCTACTATAAATATTTTGTATTTTTGCTGTGAAAAAACTTTTAGGATTAGTATCATTTAGCTTTATTTTTCCCTCCTCCGTTGCTGTAGCACAACCATCACTTTTAGTGGTTTATCCTCCAGCCAATCACCAAACTAATACAGAAAAAATATTTTTTATTGGTACAGCACCAGCAGATGGACAGGTTTTGATCAATGGTAAATCTGTTAATCGTAGCAAGGCTGGTCATTTTTCTCCTAGTTTCCCCTTGCAGTTAGGCGAAAATATATTTAAAGTTCGCTACCAAAATCAGGAACGAGAGATTAAGGTAACAAGGCTTTCTACTCAACCTCAGTTACCAGATTTAGGTTTTGCTAAAGATTCACTGACACCCGCTGTTGATATTGCTAGACTGCCTGGAGAACTGATTTGTTTTAGTGCTGTTGCACCTCCTCAAGCTAATGTTTCTGTGAAGTTGGCTAGTCAAACTGTTAATCTTTTACCCCAACCTTCAAAAGCAGAATTACCCGCTAATTCCAGCATTTTAACCGGGCGTAATCAGGCTACTATTTCTAATATTAGTAAATACCAAGGTTGTACAACAGTCGCAAATCCTGGGGATTTGGGAAAACCTTTATTTAGTTTGACATTGAGGGGTCAGACTATCACCCAACTTGGTTCGGGAAAAGTGCAAATTCTCGCCCCAGAACGGTTAGCCGTCGCTGAGGTAATAGCCGCATCAGGTGTAGCACGGACGGGGACAAGTACCGATTATTCTCGACTGACACCCCTACCTCAAGGTACAAGGGCAACTGTCACAGGTACAGAAGGTGATTGGTTACGGTTAGATTATGGGGCTTGGATTAATAGTAAAGAAACCAAAATTATACCCGGTGCAGTTCCCCCACAAACAGTAATTCGCAGTGTGAGCTATCGTCAATTAGCTGGAGTAACGGAGATGCGTTTTCCCTTGCAAGTGCCTGTGCCTGTAAGTGTGGAACAGAGCGATCGCACTTTTGCTCTCACTCTCTACAATACTACTGCCCAAACAGATACAATTCGTCTGGATGATGACCCCCTGATTTCTCGCCTGGATTGGCAACAGGTGACTCCCAATCAGATTAAATACACCTTTAACCTCAAAAAGCTCCAACAGTGGGGTTATAACCTAAAATACGACAACACAACCCTAGTATTGAGTCTGCGTCATGCACCGAATATTCAGAATAGAAAGCCCTTATCTGGCATCAAGATTTTACTTGATCCGGGTCATGGTGGTAAAGAATCTGGTGCAATTGGTCCAACGGGTTATCCAGAAAAAGATGTGAATTTGGTGGTTTCTAAGTTACTGCGGGATGAGTTGGTGCAGCGCGGTGCAAAGGTGGTGATGACAAGAGAAGATGATCGGGATGTGTCTTTGGTAGAACGTCAGGAGATAATTAATAAAGAACAACCTGCGATCGCACTTTCCGTCCATTATAATTCTCTACCTGATAATGGTGATGCGGAAAAAACCAAAGGCTTCGGTACTTTTTGGTATCATCCTCAAGCACATAATCTCGCAGTATTTTTACATAATTACGCAGTTAACAAACTCCGCAAACCTTCCTATGGCGTGTTTTGGAATAATTTAGCTTTAACTCGTCCCTCTATTGCACCTTCGGTATTATTAGAATTGGGTTTTATGAGTAACCCTTATGAGTTTGAAGAGATAGTAGACCCCCAAGAACAGAAGAAAATGGCGAAGACTTTAGCTGATGGGGTGACAGAGTGGTTTAAAACTGTTAAGTAAGGAAGGGTTTCGCGCAGAGGCGCAAAGGAAGAGGAGAAAGAAAGAAATAAATTCTTTTTACTCAACTTTACCACGTAGGGGAATAAATAATTCTTCGGTTGAATTTTTTACACCAGTATTTTCTGGTGTTGTAGTTTCTGTAAAAGTGATTAAAACTTGGCTTTCTGAGATATGTTTAGGAATTTCAGCTAACTCAATTTTTATAACCTACGAAAATGCAAAATCGGCATAGTAAATAAACCCCAAGCCAAACCAGTAATTAAACCAAAAGGAGTAACAATATAATTATTAAAATCCCACAAACCGAAAATCTGCGCTGCTAATTCCACCGGATAAGCCATCATTAACACACTAGCAAAAGCAGCACCAGTCCAACCATATTGGCTTAACCAAAAAACACCTTTCCCATTAGTTAAAGCATACAAAATCCGAGTAATTAATAATCCTGTTACCGTCCCATAACAGCGCATACATACTGCCATAATAAAAGGTGGTGCTAACTCCAAACCAAGGGTAGGTTGCGGGCATACATGATTACCCATAAAATAAATGATATCCGCAATACCTGGCAGCAAAAACACACCAGACGCAGCTAAAAAAGGAGCAATAGGGGGGCCAAAAACCATCCCAGCTAATAGGAAATCAGCAAAAAAACTCACCTGATTAATCGGTAGACTTCTTGACAAAATAGCTTTTTGCATCTTCTCGTTGTTTTGTTTGTTGTGTGAAACCGTAAGGATTCAGGACACAGAATTTTTAATATAGCAGGGAAGAGGGAACAGAAGAAAAAAATATTCTTATCCTTCCTTCTGACTCCTGACTCCTTACTCCTGACTCCTTACTTTTAATCTTCTCCTCCCAACAACCAAAAACCACTGTAAGTCATGCCTGAATCATCTGGCTGTATTAATAAAAAATGCAATCCTTTACTTACTTGTTTTCGCTGTGCATATACTTTTGCTGCGGCTGCAACTTCTTCATCTTCAAAAGTTGCCAAAATCCATCTATCTGCTAAACCAGCTTCTAAAATTAAACCATCTGGCGCACCGGCGATATAATTTAAACTCACAGGATTGGCTTCTTGTAACCATCTTGCTAAACGCATAGATTGCCGTCCACCATAAATTACTACACCGGGAACGGGAACTGTTGAGGCTAAACCCAGATTAATCGGTTTCAAAAATTCTGGTATTTGTAAAATAGGTATTGGACGTTCTGTAAATTCATCGACAATATCACCTGCGGGAATTGTGGCAAAACGCCACTCTTCTCCCCAGAGGTTTTCTGGTAATGGTGCTGGTGGTGGTTTATCAACTGCTATGGGATATTGCTTTTCTTGCAACCATTGTTTTAAGGCTAAAGTGCAACGGGTGGCTTCAACTTTAATACTTAAGTTATTTCCAGCAGCGGTAATTAAGCCTAAAGACTGAGGACGAAATACTTGAATTATCTCAGGTAATTTTTCCGCACCTGCTGTTTGAAATTGTTCTGTTAGCCAATTTGAATTTGCTTGTGACTGGGGACACGTAGCTACATACTCAAATTTACGAGTTGCGTCACAAATCAACAACTCCCATAATATCTGCCCTGCTGCATCTCGCAGCGGACTACGATAAAAATCAGCCTGCCAAACCAGACTCATTATCAACTCTTTTCCTCTGGGTTTGTGTGGTTTAATTCAAGTCTTAACACAAAACACTGCTATATTTTCATGAGTCACATTTGAATTTGCGGTTTTTGTATATTCCTGAAAGTATTGAATGACGGAGTTAGGGATATTGCTTAAGACAGATAAATAAATTTACCATAACTAGATTGTAGATAGATATATTTGTACTTCTTAACTGACTAAGATGGTATCGAGAATAATAGGAATTTAATCATGAGCGGAAAAGCTAAAAAACAAGAGAAAAAATCTGATGATCAAGAGAGTACACCAACGGCTTCAGGTGGTTATCAGACTCCCTTACAAGAGGATATTCGCAAGACTGGTAATGCTGAAAAAAGTGATGCTAGACCTACTGCCACACCAGAAGCCGCTGGAGAGGATTCTGTAGCGGGTAGTCCTAACCAGGGTAATCCTTCGCGTTAAGTAGAGGATATCGCTCTCAATTCTATACAACTATTCTATCAACCCTAGAGCGATCGCATGGTGACAAGTTAAAAAAAATAAGAAATTATCCGAAAGCCTCTTGACAAAAGACTTTCAGTATTAATTTGTCACCAATGTAGAGCGATCGCATGGTGGTGTATGTGATCGCCTATAAAGCTAGAGATAAAATAGTAACTGTGGTCATAGCCTGGTTGATAACGCAAGTTGAGTGGCTGATTGACTTTGAGACAAGCTTGTGCAAATATATCTGGTAACAATTGTGCAGTTAAAAACTTATCCGCTGTTCCTTGGTCAATTAGAATTGGACTGTGATATCCTACTTTTTGAACTAATTCACTAGCATCATAATCACGCCAACTTTCTTGATTATTACCCAAATAAAGGCTAAATGCCTTTTGACCCCAAGGACAGCCCATAGGTGCGACAATAGGTGCAAAGGCAGATACTGATTTATATTGTTCTGGGTTTCTCATGGCACAAACTAGCGCCCCATGTCCCCCCATAGAATGACCAAAAATGCTTTGTCTGTCAGGTTGGGTGCGAAAATTGCTATTAATTATAGATGGTAACTCTTGGATAACATAACTGTACATCTGATAATGCGATCGCCAAGGTTCCTCTGTGGCATCTACATAAAAGCCCGCACCTGTACCAATATCCCATTCATCATCTTCACCCACAATGCCCGTATGACGCGGACTCGTATCTGGTGTAACTAGTATTAAACCGTATTCAGATGCCCACTTTTGCGCCCCTGCTTTGACCATAAAATTATCTTCTTTGCAAGTCAAGCCAGAAAGAAAATAAAGTACTGGTAGGGGTTTTTGATTTACTTGTGGTGGTTGATAGACAGCGAAGCGCATTTCACTGTTACAGGTGGTGGAGAAATGAGAGTAGAAGCCAAGTATGCCATCAAAGCATTTAGATTCTGATAATAGCTTAAGATTAGTCATGATGATGCGATCGCTAATAACTTGACTCCCACTATAATCTTATGTTACCCCTGTCAAATTATACTATCAGGATCTACACCCAAAGCCCGTAAACGTTCCGCTAATAATTGAGCGCGTTGTTGGGACAATTTAGCCTGTTCTTCTGGTGTTAAAAAGCGTTTTCCTTGTTGGTTATACCAATACATCCATTCCCGTGTAATACCTTGATAAGTTCCCCGTTCTATACCAATGCCTAAATCAATTTCCGGCAACCAGACAGGATTACCATCTTGTAATTGATACATACCCTTAACTAATTTATGAACTTCCAACTGGGGTTTACGGCGACGAGTGGGATTATAAACCACATAATATAAAACACCTAAATTAGCATAGGCATCTTTTTTAGTAGAATATTCACCACGATAAGTTTGAGAAACAACTTCTAAAACCAAAATAGGAACTTTTTCTTCTTCCCAAATCGCGTAACTAGGGCGAAGATTTTCATCATAAAACCGTTCTACCCCTAAGCTGAGAAAACCATCAGGGACAATTGCTGGTTGATAAGGATCATAATAAACACCCATATCCACACCAAAAAACCAGTCCATGCGTTCAGCCCAAGCCATAGCTAAAATAGCTTTGAGTAAACCGGGAATCAAATCTTGTAATTCATTATCCACAGGTGTTTCATCTGAATCAGGTAGTTCCTCAGATGAAGGCATACAAGCAAGGGGATTGTAATCTAACATCATAGATTTCACATATCCTTGAACATTGCAATTATATCGTCAATATGATTTTATCTCACGCAGAGGCGCAGAGGCACAGAGAGTTTGATTCAGCAAGGTTAATTTACCCGATGTGAAAAATACCAAAATCTTGTAAATCCTTAAATCCTGTAAATCCTGTAAATCCTGATTCAGACAATTTATTCCATCAAATCATCACTTGCCGATTCACCAGGATAAAAGTTTAAGTTAATTAAATCTTTCCATAAATATAGACATTGCAGAGGAAAAGTTGACAATGGTAAATTTGTTTCTCCTGATGCTAAATCCCTACCATTTTCATAAGCTTCCTGAAGAGTTAATTCTAGAGAAGACTGCAAACTAGGATTTTCATTCAGTAATTTTATCAAATCTCGCCGTTGAATCCGAATAGTTGCTAACCAACTGCGACTACGTTTTGATGATTGATATTCCCATTTTAGTAAATGTCCAATTAAAATACTCAAACGACTTTTTAATTCTTGGCGTTCCTTTCTCCCCAAAGATTCAACTTCCTCAATTAAGTTAGCTAAATCAACTTGATTCCATTGCTGATAACGTAATAAATTAGCCTGTTGTTGAGTCCAAGCGTAAAAATCTGTTTCATAAAGATGATCATTCAGGTTTACTGCGGATTCTTTCGCTTTTGGTGTCTGCATAGTTAAAACCTGGTGAACTTGAATTAATTATAATTAAACTTACTCCCTATATTAGCTGAATTTTCTTTAGTTCAACATCTTCCATTCCTTGCTCCATTAAAGTATTCCATAACTCCGAAAATTCATGCAACTCACAAGCATCTTGCTTACTCCAATAATTAGGAGAGTTTACTGATATATCTACCAATGATTTCTCACTCCAAAATCTTAAAATATAAATCGGAAACTCATTGCTGAATTAAAACACTCATACCATTTCTTAATTCTTGTCGTTCCTTTCTTCCTTTGCGCCTACCCTGCGGGAACTCCTCCGGCGAATGCGCCTTTGCGTGAGACAAAAACTTAAAAAGTCACCACACTGCGAATAGACTCCCCCCTGTGCATCAAATCAAAAGCATCATTAATCCTTTCAATCGGCATCACATGAGTAATCAAATCATCAATATTAATCTTACCATCCATATACCAATCGACAATTTTCGGCACATCTGTACGCCCTCTTGCACCGCCAAAAGCCGAACCTTTCCAAACCCTTCCAGTTACTAATTGAAACGGACGAGTGCTGATTTCTTTACCCGCACCAGCAACACCAATAATGACACTGACACCCCAACCTTTATGACAACATTCTAAAGCTTGACGCATGATATTGACATTACCAATACATTCAAAAGAATAATCAGCACCACCTTTAGTTAAATCCACCAAATAAGGAACTAAATCACCTGCAACTTCATGAGGATTAACAAAATGTGTCATCCCAAATTTTTCAGCCAAAGCTCGTTTACTGGGATTAATATCAACTCCCACAATCATATTTGCGCCCACCATTCGCGCCCCTTGGATGACATTTAAACCAATCCCACCCAACCCGAACACCACCACATTTGCACCAGGTTCTACCTTAGCTGTATAGATAACCGCACCTATACCCGTTGTCACACCACAACCAATATAACAAACCTTGTCAAAAGGGGCATCTTCCCGAATTTTGGCAACGGCAATTTCTGGTAATACTGTGTAATTAGCGAAGGTGGATGTACCCATGTAGTGATGAATCATTTCTCCACCAATACTAAAGCGACTAGTACCATTAGGCATGACCCCTCTTCCTTGGGTGGTGCGAATTGCTTGACAGAGATTAGTTTTAAAGCTTAAGCAATAATCACACTGACGACATTCAGGCGTGTATAAAGGAATGACATGATCTCCTGGTTTCACACTCTTGACACCAGACCCCACTTCTACAACTACACCAGCACCTTCATGTCCCAAAATTGCTGGAAATAAACCTTCAGGATCATCACCAGACAGGGTGAAAGCATCAGTATGACAAACCCCGCTGGCTTTAATCTCAATTAATACTTCTCCGGCTTGTGGTGCTGCTAATTGTACAGTTTCCATAGTTAGGGGTTTACCTGCGGTGTAAGCTACTGCTGCTTTGACTTCCAAGATTTATTTCTCCCTATTTGTGAGGATTTACGTAATTTTATCTCACGCAGAGGAGCAGAGTCACAGAGAGGAGATGAGTTTGGGAAGATTTTAGGGAATATTTTCAATAATTGCTTGTCAAGTGATTCTATGTATAGTACATTAGTACCTATTACAAGAGAAACCCCCCACCTCACAAGTGGGGCTTTATTATTTTTGGGAGTTTTGTAACTACCGGATTTTGTTAAAATCGCATTCACTGGTTTAGATTGGTTAAAGGCAGTAGCTGTTTTGGCAACTATAATAAATTTTGTCTTAGCTGCAACCAGCCAATAATTTATCCACATTTGCGATTAATCTAGTCTGTAACAAACCTATGAAACCTGCCCTTACTAAAATTGGCGCTCAAATGTCCAACTTAACTGGCGTGAGAGCGATTATGAAAGATATTAACGAAACCCTCAGAGCTAGTGCGGGGCAGGAATTATATAATTTGAGTGCGGGAAACCCGTTGATTTTACCAGAGGTAGAACAGTTATGGCGGGATTGCACGGCAGATTTATTAGCTAGTTCTGAGTATGGTGAAGTTGTTTGTCGTTATGGTTCTAGCCAGGGCTATGCACCATTAATTAATACAATTGTCAAGGATTTTAACCAGCGTTATGGGTTAAATTTAACAGATCGGAACGTTTTAATTACGGCTGGTAGTCAAACTATATACTTCTACGCTGCGAATGCTTTCGGTGGATATACTGTTGATGGCGATTTAAAAGAAATCGTTTTACCATTAAGTCCAGATTATACTGGTTATGGTGGTGTGTGTTTATTCCCAGAGGCTTTAGTTGCCTATAAACCTACTCTGGATATTGATACAGCGGCACACAGATTTAAATATCGTCCTGATTTTAACCAACTTTCGATTACAGAAAACACTGGTTGCGTGATTTTTTCCCGTCCTTGCAACCCTACAGGTAATGTTTTAACTAATGATGAGGTGAGCAAAATCACTGATTTAGCTGCACCTTATAACGTGCCTGTGTTGATAGACTCGGCTTATGCGCCACCTTTCCCAGCGTTGAATTTTACGGAGATGACACCTGTGTTTGGTGAGAATATTATACATTGCATGAGTTTATCGAAAGCAGGATTACCAGGGGAAAGAATTGGGATAGCGATTGGTGATGAAAGTCTAATTCAAGTTTTGGAATGTTTCCAAACAAATACTGGGATTCATTCTTCGAGATATGGTCAAGCGATCGCATCCCGTGCGATAGAATCAGGTGCATTAGCCCAAATTGCTGAAACCGTAATTCGTCCTTTCTATCAGAAAAAGTTTGATGTGTTAGAAAGCACTTTAGAAGCAGCGATGCCTAAAAATTTACCTTGGTTCTTACATCGTGGTGAAGGAGCAATTTTTGGTTGGTTGTGGTTGCAAGATTTACCCATGACTGACTGGGAATTTTACCAGGAATTAAAGAAAGTTGGTGTGATTGTTGTTCCTGGTAGTAGTTTCTTCCCTGGTTTGAAAGAGGAATGGGAACATAAACATCAATGTCTGCGAATCAGTTTGACTGGTAGTGATGAGGAAATTACTATCGGTATGCAGCGTTTAGCTAAGGTTGCTGAACGAGTTTATCAAGTTGCGGCTGTGAGTGTGTAAGAGAAATGAACCGCGAAGACGCATTTGCGAAGCGTTCCGCAGGAAAGAACGCGAAGAAAAGAAAGCAGGGGGGCAGGGTGCAGGGTGCAGGGGGGAAAGTTCCAAAATCTCCAATTCTTAAGCCCCAGTCCCCAGTCCCTAGTCCCCAGTCCCCAGCCCCCAACCTCGATGATTGGTTGGAGATTGGTAAAATTGTCTCACCTCAAGGTTTAGCTGGGGAGTTGCGGGTTTATCCTAATACCGACTTTCCTGAACGCTTTGAAGAACCGGGAACACGCTGGTTATTGCGTCCAGGTGATATGGAACCGCAACCAGTGGAATTATTAGATGGGAGATATGTTGATGGTAAGAATCTATATGTGATTAAATTGGAGGGAGTGAGCGATCGCACGGGTGCAGAAAATATGCGTGACTGTCGGTTATTTGTGCCGATAAGCGATCGTCCAGAACTAGACGAAGGTGAATATCATGTTTTAGACTTGATAGGGTTGCAAGTCTTCATGCAAGAATCTGGCCAATTTGTAGGAACAGTTGTAGATTTACTACCTTCAGGTCATGATTTATTAGAAGTTAAATTAGATCCTGCTTTTACAACTAATAACGAAGAACCAACAACGGAAAAAGAACAAAAAACAGTTTTGATTCCTTTTGTCATGGAAATTGTTCCTGTTGTAGATTTAGAAACCCGTCGAGTTGAAATCACTCCTCCCCCCGGTTTGTTGTCAATTAATGATTAAAACTATTTCATAAAATACTCTTGTGGGGTGGGTATCTTGCCCGCCCTAATCATACTGTTTAAATTTATGAAATGCTAAAATAGAGACAAAGTAAGCAATTAACTGATTAAAGTTATGGTTACTCAACCGCTACCTCTAACCCAATCAGAAATAATCTACCCAGACAGCGACGGACAACCAATGGCTAATAATACAGAACAATTTCGCTGGATATTAGTAATTCAGCAAAATTTAGATTGGTTGTTTGCAGATAATTCTAATGTATTTGTAGGTGGTGATTTATTTTGGTATCCCCTCGAAGGTAAAAATAATATTGTTAATGCACCAGATATATTTGTAGTATTTGGTAGACCAAAAAATAAACGCGGTTCTTATTTACAATGGAAAGAAGCAGGAATTGCACCCCAAGTAGTATTTGAAATTCTTTCTCCTAGTAATTCCCAAGACGAAATGGAGAGAAAGCTGATATTTTATGAACGTTATGAAGTAGAAGAATACTATATTTACAATCCTGAAAAAAATCAATTAAGAGGTTGGTTAAGGGGAGAAGATGGTTTAGATTTAATTCCTTCACTGGAAAATTGGGTAAGTCCTCGTTTAGGAATTCGTTTTGATTTATCTGGTAAAGAATTACAAATTTATCGTCCAGACGGAAATAAATTTTCTTCTTATGTAGAAATTTGCGAACTTCTAGCACAAACCGAAACAGCTTTAGCCGCAGAAAAAAGAAAAACCCAACTCTTAGCAGAAAAATTAACAGCGTTAGGTATCAATCCTGATGAATTAGTGTAAAATCGAGATCCTCACTTTCTTTAAGAAATCGGGGATTTGTATATAGCGTTTCCCACTAAGCGTGATATAAAAAATTACCCCTCCCCAACCCTCACCTTGGTAAGGGGAGGGTGCGCGACAGCGCGGGTGGGGTGTATTTCATAAGCTTAGGAATTGCTATATTAACTATTAATCATCATCCCATTCATCGGGATTAACGCCTAACTGACGCAACCTTTCTGCTAATTTTGCAGCTTTTCTTTTTGCTTCCGTCGCTTCCTCTGTTGGTTCAGGAATTAATTCTCCTTCCAGAGTAAACCACCTTAACCACAACTTAGAAATACCTCGGAATGAACCTTCCCACAGTCCTAAACTTAAACCCAATTCTGGCATTGGTAAAAGATTTGCAATCAAATTCATAGGTTCATAATGACCACCAACTAAATGAAATGCGCGGAGTTCATTGGTATAGCGACTAAAAACAATATAATAAGGAATTCGCAAAATGCGTTCATAAACTTCCCATTTTGTTGAAGGTTTATCTTTTTGACTTTCCTTATTACCTAAATCTTCATCTTCTGTTCCAGGAGATAATAATTCAACCACCACAAAAGGATTTACTTTTTCTTGCCAAGTGACATAACTTAAACGTAAATCTCTACCTTGAAATAATCTGGAAACTCCAACGACACCAAACCAATCTGGACGTTTATACCATAAAGGATGTTCAAGATCATAATAAAGATTCAAATCAGCAGCACTATAAACAAGTTCTGAAATCCAGTTTATAGGTTGAAAGGTTAGGTATAAAAGTAAAGGTTGTAAAAAATGAAATTCGTCTGGCAAACCGGGTTCCTCTGGATTTTCACTAGGTAAATCATACATTGTTGGTAGGTTTTCCCAAGGGGGAAGAGGAGGATCTGATTGAAAAATCAGGGGAGGAGAGAAAGTCATAAATAAATTAAATAAATTTTGCTGGCTTAAATCTATAGTCTAACAAATATTATGTTACACAAACAACAAGATCCTCGACCTCTTTAAAAAGTCCAGGATCTATATTGATAATTAATTTTTAAATTTCCGTTCCAAAAAAGCAATTATTTCTCCCCAAGCAGCGGTAGACGCAACAGCATCATAACGATAACCGTCATCTCTCATAAAAGTATGTTCCGCTTCATAAGAGAAAAGTTGATGAGGTATTTTGGCTGTTTCCAAAGCATTAACTATCGTTTGTCGGTCATTTTCAGGAATATGTGGATCTTGAGTTCCAAAAACCAACAACATTTCTCCTTTAATTTCCTCAAATCTGTCAATAGTGTCAGCTACTCCTTGACCTAATTTACCGCTAGGAACACCCGTAGGATAACAAGAGACACAAGCTTTAATTTCACTTGCAAAAGCAGCACGAAAAGCTAAATGTCCACCAATACAAAAACCCAAAGTTCCGATTTTATCGGCAATAACTGAATTGTCATTTTTGAGAAAATCAATCACAGCGCGAGTATCAGCATCATATTCAGAAATTAATGTGCGTCGTGCATCATCATTACCGCGCATTCTGCCAATATCATTAGGTTCAATTATAGAACCTACAGGTTCAATCCGGTGAAAAATCTCTGGTGCAGCGACAATATAACCAAATCCTGCTAAATAATTAACTAACCGAATTATGGCATCACCTAACTGATAAATATCACTGTAAAAAACAATTCCTGGATATTTGCCCTCTGGTTTAGGAGAAGCAAGATAAACCCGCATTAAACTATCATCAACTCTTAATTCAATATTGCGTTTAACGATTTGCATTTTTCGGTTTTTGGTAATGTATTAATTTGTAATTCTTCAGATTTGATAATAATCAGTAAATTTTTATGCCTCTTCCAGATTTCTTTAATAAATAGGGATATGTAAGTTATAATAAAGCGATTGCAGTTGTAGCCGCAGCAGCAAATTATCTCTCAGAAGCCTTTATTTAAATTACCTAAATCATGTTGAGAAAAATTTCTTTGTGTTTCTTGTGGCTAGGATTTATTTCCTATGCCTTTTTCTTTTCTCCTCCTGATAATTTTCCAGAGAGTTTAGAATTAATTAAAAATCTGTCTACAGGTAATTGGCAAGGTATTAATCCTATAATAATTGCCTTATTTAATATCATGGGTATTTGGCCTCTAATCTATAGTTCCGTATTATTTATAGATGGTAGAGGGCAGAAAATACGCGCTTGGCCGTTTGCTACAGCTTCATTTGCAGTTGGGGCTTTTGCACTTTTACCTTATTTAGCTTTAAGAGAACCAAATCAAGAGTTTATAGGTGTAAAAAATTTATTGATCAAAATATTTGACTCTCGCATAACTGGAATTTTATTAACTTTAAGTGCAGGTATTTTATTTATATATAGTTTCCAAGGAAACTGGAGCGATTTTATCCAACAATGGCAAATTAGCCGTTTTATTCATGTCATGAGTTTAGATTTTTGTATGTTGAGTTTATTATTTCCGGCTGTATTAGGAGATGATATGACGCGACGAGGCTGGAAAGATAATCAATTGTTTTGGTTGTTTGCTTTGATTCCTTTATTTGGGGCGTTGATTTATTTGTGTATGCGTCCATCTTTGAAATCAGAAGATGTAAAGTTAACGCCACGGTAATACTTACTGTGCAAGGGTTTCAGCTTCCTATTACCGTAAAATCTCAAATTTACCGTGCGATCGCCTGACAAAAACTTATCAATCATCTATATTCCCTCACTACCCCAAAATCACCTAAAATAAGCCAAGTGAGGCAAACATGAGGGAAAGGGTGTCACCAGGTTGCTGCTGTTTATAACCTAGAAGCACACAAAGCAGCACCAATTAATCCTACTTGTTGATTAACAATTATGTGAACAGGGATTTCTTCGAGGATGGAGCGCATTCTCCCTTTTTGGGTAAAATTTAACATAAAACTACCATCTTGCATTAAAGGCATGATTTTAGGGGCAATGCCACCAGCAATGTATAATCCACCGTGGGGTAAGAGTTTTAAAGCCAGATTTCCGGCTTCTGCACCGTAGGCTTCAACAAAAAGTTGCATGGTTTGTTCGGAAATGCGATCGCTTTTAGCTAAGGCTGCACTACCAATAGCCGCACCAGGATCAGCAGTTTTTTCTTGTTGTCCCGCTTCTTGTTCCCAATTTCTCACAACTTCAGCAATTTCTGGGGATTCTGTGGCTATCTTTCTATCTCGCAAAAACTGATAAATCGAAGTAATCCCCAACCCGGAAACTACTCTTTCGGCAGAAACCCGTTGAATATCATGTTTATCCAACAGATATTTTAAAAGTTGAAATTCTAATTCATTCCGGGGTGCAAAATCTGCGTGTCCACCTTCGGAGGGAAAAACCTGATACTGATTTCCCTGTTTAATTAAAAATCCTTGTCCTAACCCAGTTCCCGCACCAATAACCGCCATAGGTGCTTCTGGTTGATGTTTACCAGCTTGCAAAGTCAGCAAATCTTGTTTAGTTAAACCAAAAATGCCATAACCTACTGCGGCAAAGTCATTAATGAGAATGATGGAAAGTATTCCTAACTCTTGGGCTAAACGTTCTGTATCTAAAAACCAGGCTAAATTAGTTAGTTTAGCAGTATTTTTTACCACTGGGCCAGCGATCGCAAAACAGGCTTTTTCTGGTGTTGAGGATTTAGCTGCTGCCAAAAATTGCTGTACCATCGGCACTAAATCGGGAAAATCTCCACTGCGGTAACTCTGTTCATACAGGGTATTTAACGCTGGTGAGTTTGAGGATTCCACCAATCGCAAAATTGTTTTCGTCCCGCCGATGTCTCCTGCTAGTAGCAATGTCATAAAAAATATCAGTCAGTTAGTTTTTTTGCTGAGTATCAAGTTGCTATTAATTTAAAATCCCTAGTTTAGAGATTTAAATAAATCGGACTACTTCCTCTATTTTGCTTAAATGGGAAGTATCTCCCTTTAGTTCTAGCAACCATTCTGATTCTTGACGCACTACTTTAACTAAAGAACATAAAGTCGCTTTTACTTCTGTTTTGGCAATTTCTCCTACTAATCCCATAGCTGCACCCAGTACCGAAGCACCATGGGCTACCAGTAGAATATCATTTGGATAGAACTCAGATGCTAAACATCTTGCTGTTTGTCCAGAACGTTCCCGCACTTTTTCATGGGTTTCGGGATATTGTGCCGCAATGCGCGACGTGTAACTGGTGTCAATTCTGGGGAATAATGCGGCTAAAGCCAGAGTTGAGAGTCTTTCTGGTTCTTCAGTCATCCATTCTGGATTCAGCCACTCACTTAAGCCTGTTTCCAGTTTAATCGGTAAATCTAGTTTTTCTGCGATCGCATTAGCTGTTTGCACTGTTCGCAGAAATGGAGAAGCAAATATCTGGGATATTTTTTCACCTTTGAGTCGTTTTGCTAACTGTTCTGCCTGTACCATGCCATCATCTGATAAAGGCGGATCATAGCGTTTCTCGGCCGTGAGAAACCAATCAGGGTTGACAAAATCAATTCGGTTGGCGTGTCGTGCTATCCAGATTATTTGACTCATGGGTGACAATAATTTTACAGTTGTACGCAGATAGACACCCAAAACACGGGTGCAAATCTCAATATAGGACATAATTGTAATATTTCGTAATAATTAAGATTATTTTGCATTATTTTTGGGATATAGCGGTAGGTATTTGAATGAGTTACATCATAGCCCCCTCATCGCTTGCGGGGAGGGGTTCTTGTATTTCATTCAACCGATAACCGCTATATTTTTTATTTGTAAGTCCCTTGTATCAATTAGATATAGCAATTCCCAAGCTCATGAAATACACCCCACCCGCGCTGTCGCGCACCCTCCCCTTACCAAGGGGAGGGTTGGGGAGGGGTAATTTTGCATCTAACTAGAGTGGGAAAGGCTATAAAGTCAGTAAATTACAAAACCTGTAGGGGTGGGGAAATTCCACCCTCGATTTTACCTAACATTTCTCACCAAAAAATTAGCTTGTCCACAACTTCTCCGAGAACGTCTCAAAATCTCTTCGCTACAAATTCCAGGTTTACCATCTTTAGAATAGCAAAAGAAAACTTCTTGCAAAAACCTACCTGAATCAGAACAATAAGGTGCTACTCCATTAGCAGTAAATTTATTCTTATTAGCACTCACAAAGGCAATTTTTAAATCTTGAACTGTAGTACGAAAAGGTTTGTCAGGACGATTATAAGCTGTAGGAATGGCAAGAGAATATTTTAACTTTTTAGATAAATTTAAATATTCTAAAGGTTTTTGACCTGAACAAGTTCCATGTTTTTCCCATTCATGCTCAAAAAGTCTTTCATTAGGAAACAAACCTCTAAACTTTTGCTTAACTAATGGGGGTAATTTTTCAGTTGAACAGTTAGCAGGATAACCTTTTTGGTACTGTGGCCAAAGACCATGCAAGACAAAACCATACTTCTTCCCTGGGTTGCACTGTTGTGGATCACGACTACCATTTTTAGCGCAATAATCAGGAGACCAAGATAAAGCTAGTACATAAAAATCAAATTTACCTGGAGTACCACGATTTTGTGCAAGCGCACTATTAGGTAAAGTCAGACTAGTTATTAAGATAGAAGATGCAATCACCAGTTTATTTATCTGCATATTAATAACCATTTCTCTCTGTTGTAAAAGTGTTATTAATTACATTACAGCATTTTGTAAGGAAAAAAAGACATATAGTTAAAATTGATTATTCTTGGATGATATCAGCATTTGTTATCCAATTATGGCAGCATCAGCCAATATCAGTATTTTGTTCCACCACCCAATTAAAAGCATAAAAATTGGACTTAATTATACAAATCGGGGAAACTTATATTTGTACAAATTCCCGACCCTGCTGAAGATAAATAAGCAATATGTGCCAAAAAAACTTACGATGATTCTCATAAGCCATCTCTAGTGATAATTTTTATGAGTTACTATATCGCTCCCAGCTTTCTTGATAAACTTGCTGTTCACATTACCAAAAATTTCTTACATCTTCCTGGTGTGCGAGTTCCCTTAATTTTAGGCATTCACGGACGCAAAGGAGAGGGAAAGACTTTCCAGTGTGAGTTAGCCTTTGAAAAAATGGGGATTGAGGTGACGCTGATATCTGGAGGAGAATTGGAAAGTCCAGATGCAGGAGATCCAGCACGGTTAATTCGTCTGCGTTATCGAGAAACAGCAGAATTAATCAAAGTACGTGGAAAAATGTGTGTATTGATGATTAATGATTTAGATGCAGGTGCTGGACGTTTTGACGAAGGTACTCAATATACCGTTAATACGCAGTTAGTAAATGCCACACTGATGAATATTGCTGATAATCCCACAGATGTGCAGTTGCCTGGAAGTTATGATTCAACTCCTTTGCATCGTGTACCGATTATTGTCACAGGTAATGACTTTAGCACCCTTTATGCTCCATTAATTCGTGATGGACGAATGGAGAAATTCTACTGGGAACCCAACCGTGATGACAAAGTAGGGATAGTGGGGGGAATTTTTGCACCTGATGGATTTTCGCAGCGGGAAATTGAAGAGTTAGTTGATACTTTTGCAAATCAAGCCATTGATTTTTTTAGTTCTTTGCGATCGCGCATTTATGATCAACAAATTCGCAATTTTATTCATCAAGTTGGTTTTGAGCAAATATCCAAGCGGGTGGTTAACAGTTTGGAAGGGCCACCTGAGTTTAAAAAGCCTAATTTCAACCTATCGCATTTAATCGAGTCCGGTAAATTGATGGTAGGTGAACAAAAACGAGTCGAAACTTCTCATTTGGTTGATGAATATAATCGTTTAAACCGAGGTAAAGCTTCTCAACCAGGGTCAAATTTCACAGAAACACCTCCTATTCAACCACCAATTCCCCAAGCAGCAACATCAATCACCCATTTAACCTTAGACACACAAGCACAAGTCCGTCAAATTTTAGCCCAGGGCTATAAAATTGGCATTGAACACGTAGATGAACGCCGCTTTCGCACTGGTTCTTGGCAAAGTTGTGGTAATGTTCAGATTGATGCTGAATCAGATGCTATTTCTACTTTAGAATCTTGTTTAACTGAATACAGTGGTGAATATGTGCGCTTAGTAGGAGTTGATCCCAAGGTGAAGCGACGAGTAGTGGAAACTATTATTCAGCGTCCTCATGGTAAAGTTGAAAATTAAACCTCATCCTTTTTGAGAACCTAAGTGTAGACTTTAAATGGTGATTAAAAATCATCAACGTAGAATATTGCTGTCATATTAAATCACATAGACAGCAGTATAGATTCATTTAAGTAAACTTGTAGCTGTAGTCACTAAATGCTAGAACAGTGTTTGTTACTCAAAGCCTTACAAAAAATAACTTTATACTCAGCACTGGCTAAATGCCCCGCTACCGCTCACAGGAATCAGCACTCTGCTATAGTTACTGGGGAAAGCGATAACAAGGATGTATAATTAGCCCGTCTCCTCTATAAAAAAGAACATCTTGAGTAATAGCCTGCTTGACAATTTCTTTTACCTTGATAAGGGGCATATGTGGCAAGAAGAAAAAAAAGATAGTGTAATCATTCGTCTGGCGTTATCGCTGGCTTTAGCTACCACCCCACTGACAGCAAATCTATTGGTGTCAGCACCTGTATCGGCAGAATCAGCACCTGATGTTACCACTTTCCCTCAACCGCAAACAGTAGAGAATGGAACCATAGTACGGATTGATGGTTCTATAAACTTGGCGATGATCAACCAAAGCCTGAAAGATAACTTTGAAAAACAGTTTTCTGGTACGCAGGTAGAATTGGGAGTCAATGGTACTGATGCTGCACTCAAAGCTTTACTAGATGGTAAAATTGATATAGCTGCGATCGCACGCGGACTAACCCCAGAAGAAAAACTGCAAGGTTTAGAGCAAGTGCGTTTACGCCGAGAAAAAATTGCAATTATAGTTGGTGCAAACAATCCCTTTCAAGGAAGTTTGACTAGTGAACAATTCGCCAAAATTTTCCGGGGAGAAATTACTGACTGGTCAGAACTAGGAGGGAAATCTGGTAAAATTCGGTTTATTGATCATCCCTCAACGAGTGATACTCGTAATTCCTTTCGTGACTATCCAGTTTTTAAATCCGGCGAATTTTCCACGGGTACTAATGCTATCCAAGTAAGCGAAGATAAAGCTGCCCAAATTATTAAACAATTGGGTACAGATGGCATCAGTTATGTGATAGCTAATCAAGTTTCACAATTGCAAGATGTGCGAACTTTAAAAGTACAGGAAATCTCACCAGATAGTTCTAAATATCCCTTTTCCCAGCCTTTAGTATATGTTTACAAGCAAAATCCCAGTCCAGGGGTAGCCAGCTTTCTCGGCTTTACCAATGCACCTGTAGGTCAAAAAACAATAGATGCAGCTAGAGATGCAGAAGCATCTGCGATCGCAGCTAGTGCATTACAAATGTTGACAACAGAAACTCCTACAACTGTCACACCAGAGGCTACACCTGCACCCACTACTCTACCTACTACAGCTAATGCAGGTAACGAGCAGCAGTTTGTGAATCCGGTGGAAAATAATCCTGTTGGTGACAGAAATGTAATCTTTTTGATGCTGTTATTATTGCTGCCAGTTATTGGTTTAGGAGGCTTTTTAGCCTGGTGGTTACGAGGAAGAAAGCAATCAAAAGATAGCTTGGAAACATCAACTTCCAGCACAACTATTCCACCAACCACATCGGCAGAATACACCATTATTCCCCCTATCAATAATACCGCCAGCACTAATGGCAAATCTCACCTGGCTCAAAATACGACCACAATCATATCGAATACAGAAGAAAATTTTACTGAAGCAGAAACTTTTATAGGTAGTCTAGCAACCCTAACTGCAAAAGAAACAAATACTACAGCAGGTAATACAAATAACCTTGATACCTTGGCTGAAACAATAGCTCTTGACTGTGGCGAAGTAGTATGGGATACAGAAGCGCCTGTAGCAGTTGTTAATACTCCTTATCCCTCAGTCCCCAATTTTCCAGAAATACCATTCGATATAGAACTACCAACAGATGAATTCACTGGTTCTTTATCAGAATTGCTCAATGAACCAGCCTTACTATCTCATCAAGAGTCCAGCACCTCACTGTCAGAATTACTTGATGAACCAGAATCAACTTCTAATCAAAATGGCACAACTTTATTCTCAGAAGTCATAGATTCATCTGATACTGAATCCAGCACCTCACTATCAGAATTACTTGATGTCCTAGTAAATTCACCCAATGCTGAGTCTAACACTTCGCTCTTAAATTCATTGTCTACCACAGCAGGTAAATCAAATAAAGAGTTTAGTACTTCACTGTCAGAATTGCTAGGTTTACTACCAGCAGAATTAGAGCTAGAACCAGTAACAGAGGAGTCCACACATTCAGAACTTGAGTTATCAGATGAGTTAGGTGATATCTTCAATATTTTAGCAGATGAGGCTGAAATCAAGGCTAATGTGTCAGCAGAAGTATCTTCAGGTTTATCTATTCCATCTCATCTCCCTCAACTCACAACTGAACAGTCCGCCTTGAATACAAGCGCAGAGATAGAAGACCTAGCTAGTACTGATAGTATTCAAGACTATGCTTCATCAGATTTACAAGAGCAAACTAACATCCCAGAAACTGCTAGTTTGTTAGAAGATTTACAAGAGCAAACTAACTTCCTAGAAACTCCTAGTTTGTCAGATATCAATGAAAACAGTAGTATTGTTTTCACACCTCGTACTCCCAAGTGGGCTTATGTTTCTTGGTATGTTTCTGAGTCTCAACAAGAAGTACTGCGGAAAAAAGGAGCTACTCTCTTGGCAGTCCGACTTTATGATACTACTGGTATTGATCTAAGTTATCAAATTCCCCAACTAGTGCAGCAGTATGAATGCGAAGAAGCAACCCATGATTGTTATGTAGCTATTCCCATCAGCAATCGTGACTACATAACTGAAATTGGTTACGTCACCAATAATACTTGGTTGTGTCTAGCTCGTTCTGGAACTGTTCGTATTTTTCAGCGCCCTAGCGCCGATTTCTGGTTTGTAGCAGATACTGAGCTAGTTATTCATGGAGCAACGGAACCAGGTGCAACAGTGACTATTGATGGTCATATCATTAAACCTCAATCTGATGGTACTTTCCAGTTTCGTGTTCCCTTCTCAGATCGCTTACTTAACTATCTGTTAACTGCAACTTCTATTAATGGAGAACAGACTAGAACTATCCATAAGAAATTTTCCCAGGAAAGTTCAGAAAGTTAAATTTTAGGAGTGATTACAGCAAATAATAATCACTCCTCATCTATAGTCGGATTTGAATTGATACGAATTTTGTCTATCTTCACCGCCTAACTATCACTTGATTCTCATACTCAAATCCAACCACCTTGACTGAGTAATTGGCGCACTAGTAGAAATGTAATCAACACCAGTTTCAGCGACAGTGCGAATAGTTTCCAAAGTCACATTCCCAGAAGCTTCAATTTTTACGCGGTTATCCTGGCTGCGAATTAACTGCACCGCTTCCAATATCATATTTAAAGGCATATTATCCAACATAATTATGTCAGCTTTGTGCTGCAAAGCTTCTTGTACTTGCCCTAAATTTTCCGTCTCGACTTCAATTGTCAGAGGATAAGGAATCCGGGAACGAATTTGAATCACTGCTTCCCCAATACCTCCAACCGCAGCAATGTGATTATCCTTAATCATCACTGCATCATCTAATCCCATCCGATGATTAGTCCCACCTCCCACGACAGTTGCGTACTTTTCCAAGAGTCTCAAGCCTGGAGTTGTTTTGCGCGTATCCACCAACTGAACTGGTAAATCTGCTATTTTTTCCACATATATATTAGTAAGAGTTGCAATTCCACTCAACCTCATCGCTAAATTCAGCGCCACCCTTTCCCCCATAAGTAACGCATCCAGGGAACCGTTAATTTGGGCTATCATCTGTCCTGGTTCACATTTTGCTCCTTCAGGAACAAGACCTACAAAGCTCACTTGATCATTCAAAAGCTGGAACACCCTGGACGCAATTGGTAAACCAGCAATAATTCCCGGCGCTTTCGCTATCCACTGAGCTTGTCCTGGCGTTGCATTTTCAGATAAAAGAGATTCAGTTGTGCGATCGCCTCTACCAATATCTTCTAATAACCAACCATGTAACAGCGGATCTAACACTAGCCAAGGCGGCAAAACACCCACATTATTCACAACTTCATTATTTATGCTTGACTTCAAATTAAAACTATAGCCTAAAATCCATATTCCATAGGGATTTTAGCTGAATAGAAAAAAGCCCAAAAGATTTTTTGCCAAAGTAGTTGACAAACTAAAGAAGGTTCGATATATTGAATAAGTGCCAAAGAGAGAGCCGCGAGAGAGCGGGACTCGGAGGGACACCGAACCTTGAAAATATTATAGTTTGAAAGCCAGTATACAACAAGAGATTGTGTCAGTAAAGAAAATAACCTGACCGTGGTTGTAAAACGGTCGAAAGAGCTTAAGAAGAACGAACCAAAATGGAGAGTTTGATCCTGGCTCAGGATGAACGCTGGCGGTATGCTTAACACATGCAAGTCGAACGGAATCCTTAGGGATTTAGTGGCGGACGGGTGAGTAACGCGTGAGAATCTGGCTTCAGGTCGGGGACAACAGTTGGAAACGACTGCTAATACCGGATATGCCGAGAGGTGAAAGATTAATTGCCTGGAGATGAGCTCGCGTCTGATTAGCTAGTTGGTGGGGTAAGAGCCTACCAAGGCGACGATCAGTAGCTGGTCTGAGAGGATGATCAGCCACACTGGGACTGAGACACGCCCAGACTCCTACGGGAGGCAGCAGTGGGGAATTTTCCGCAATGGGCGAAAGCCTGACGGAGCAATACCGCGTGAGGGAGGAAGGCTCTTGGGTCGTAAACCTCTTTTCTCAGGGAAGAAAAAAATGACGGTACCTGAGGAATAAGCATCGGCTAACTCCGTGCCAGCAGCCGCGGTAATACGGAGGATGCAAGCGTTATCCGGAATGATTGGGCGTAAAGCGTCCGCAGGTGGCCATGTAAGTCTGCTGTTAAAGAGTCATGCTTAACATGATAAAAGCAGTGGAAACTACAGAGCTAGAGTACGTTCGGGGCAGAGGGAATTCCTGGTGTAGCGGTGAAATGCGTAGATATCAGGAAGAACACCGGTGGGCGAAAGCGCTCTGCTAGGCCGTAACTGACACTGAGGGACGAAAGCTAGGGGAGCGAATGGGATTAGATACCCCAGTAGTCCTAGCCGTAAACGATGGATACTAGGCGTGGCTTGTATCGACCCGAGCCGTGCCGTAGCTAACGCGTTAAGTATCCCGCCTGGGGAGTACGCACGCAAGTGTGAAACTCAAAGGAATTGACGGGGGCCCGCACAAGCGGTGGAGTATGTGGTTTAATTCGATGCAACGCGAAGAACCTTACCAAGGCTTGACATGTCGCGAATCTTTCTGAAAGGAGAGAGTGCCTTCGGGAGCGCGAACACAGGTGGTGCATGGCTGTCGTCAGCTCGTGTCGTGAGATGTTGGGTTAAGTCCCGCAACGAGCGCAACCCTCGTTTTTAGTTGCCAGCATTAAGTTGGGCACTCTAGAGAGACTGCCGGTGACAAACCGGAGGAAGGTGAGGATGACGTCAAGTCAGCATGCCCCTTACGTCTTGGGCTACACACGTACTACAATGCTACGGACAAAGGGCAGCTACACAGCGATGTGATGCTAATCTCATAAACCGTAGCTCAGTTCAGATCGCAGGCTGCAACTCGCCTGCGTGAAGGAGGAATCGCTAGTAATTGCAGGTCAGCATACTGCAGTGAATTCGTTCCCGGGCCTTGTACACACCGCCCGTCACACCATGGAAGTTGGTCACGCCCGAAGTCATTACCCCAACCGAAAGGAGGGGGATGCCTAAGGTAGGACTGGTGACTGGGGTGAAGTCGTAACAAGGTAGCCGTACCGGAAGGTGTGGCTGGATCACCTCCTTTTTAGGGAGACCTAATCCATTGAGAAATCGAAAACAATCAGTAATTAGATTCTTAATTGGTCTATCCTAGGTCGGTCACAATCATTGAAGTATGGCTTTCAAACTATGATTTGGTTCATTAAGGGCTATTAGCTCAGGTGGTTAGAGCGCACCCCTGATAAGGGTGAGGTCCCTGGTTCGAGTCCAGGATGGCCCACCTGAAGATAATTAGTAATTACTAATTTTTAATTTGTAATCAAAAAATTATGAATTAGGAAATAAAGGATTACAAATTATTGGATGGGGGTTTAGCTCAGTTGGTAGAGCGCCTGCTTTGCAAGCAGGATGTCAGCGGTTCGAGTCCGCTAACCTCCACATTGGAAAAGAGACAGCAACTGACTATTTGTCAGACTGCTGGATTAAAACCAGCCAGAACCTTGAAAACTGCATAGTAACGCGAATTAGCAGGCAGACGAAACTGAGTACTGAGGAAAGAGTACCGAGCAAAGAGTTTTTCACTCATTGTAGAGTAGGAAAGAAACAGGAAAGCAGAAAAGTTTGCGAGTCGAAAAAATGTAATGAAGTGGTCAAG
>NZ_CP186034.1:292500-2522500 GCF_049315035.1 Anabaena sp. PCC 7938
TCCTTTACTTGGTGTTCATGCAGTTGAGGAGCTAAAGATTCAGAAAAAAATTCTTTATATTTTTTGTGAATACAAAGAGGTGTTTGAATTAAGATTTTTTCCTCATCCATCAAATTTACATTCCATTTTTCATTCTCCTATTGTGTGCCATGTAGATTTTTACTGTCTAGTTTTTAATGATCCTGTGCTAGTTATGGCTTATGTGAGTCATAAACTATTATTCAGTTTTTAAGATTCCATACAATAAAGTTTCTGTAAGAACTTTCCAAACCTTGTTAAAAGTTTTTACATCAACTTTATCTAAACGTCAATCACCAGTTTTATTTTTACGGGCTATTAAGTAGTTTTACTTAAGCAAAAATGCTGGATTTTGTCTTTGATTAAAGCTAGGTAGCATAATGAACAATTTAAGTTAAATTACTAAATGTGCGCTTTTTTATCAGTGAGGTTAGAAGGAGTTAATCAGTAAAATTATGAACTGTAAAAATTTCGTTCTGGAAGTATCACACAGAATAAACTAGAATATTTTAGCCCAGAATTTTACAAAAAAGTACAGCGAGTTTTAAATATCACTAGCCATACTGAAAAAATCATTGAAATTTCAGATTTGAGCATCCGTTTCCATCATCTCATTAACTCCCACAAAACATCAATTTGATTTTTGACTCTTGCTCATAATATTGCTTGAGCAATTCTTTTTCCGCTTCAGTGACTCGATAAGTGATTAATTTTTCAAGTCTTGCTCAAATATAATACCGCTACTTGGGGTATTTTGAAGGATGGATATTAAGATTAAGAAACTGATTTTAACGCTTGATGACTAAGAAATAACTGATGTGTAAAATCAGAATTAATCCAAGTAAAAATTAACAATTCTCAGTACCAAAAAGCTAAAGTTAATACAAAAATATCCTGCTTTTTGAAGTTGCACCTTTTTTGTCTACTCTTCACCGTTCTGCTGACAAATTTCCTGCAAGATTAGGAAAATGTTAGAGTATAATTATTTTAATGTGTGTCGTGTGACAAAATTAAACCGCATCTGCTCGCTTGGCTTTAGCCGCCGAATCCGCTTCAAACTCTAAAATTTTAGTAGTGGTAGTAACCAACCGAGACAGTATGCTAGTTAAAGTTCACAAAATATCTTCCACAGGAAGCTAAAGCTGCGCTAAAAGCTTGTAAGTTGAGAGAATGAAGCTCAGGCACAGCAGTTAAAATGATTGCAGTGTAATTAACCAATATCTTACACATTTTTATGGATAACCCGATGCTGCTCAAGTCCACAACCCGTCATATTCGCATTTTTGCGGCGGAAATGGACAAGGATGAACTAGTTCCTAGTAATCATGTATTGACGTTAGATATTGACCCAGACAACGAATTTAACTGGAATGAAGACACTCTGCAAAAAGTTTATCGCAAGTTTGATGAACTGGTAGAGGCCTCTAGTGGTGTAGATCTCACAGATTATAACTTACGCCGAATTGGGTCAGACCTGGAGCATTATCTGCGATCGCTCCTACAAAAAGGCGAAATTAGCTACAATCTCTCTAGCCGTGTGACTAACTACAGCATGGGACTACCCCGAGTTGCAGCCAACGCAAATCAATAAGGTTATGAGTTACTGGTGAGTTATAAATTTTGTAACTCACCAAAAAATAATGTTAAATAAATTGCCAATCGCTGATCGGTTCGACAAATATGGAAAATGACGCGGCAACGCTCTACTGCCCAAATGAATATTGTCAAGCTGCTAACCCCCTGACCTACAAGTTTTGCCAGAGATGTTCCACACCTTTACCCAAGCGTTACCTCCGGGCAGTGGGAGATAGTTTGAACTTGGGTATTCCTGGAGAAATTTTAGCCGATCGCTATCTAGTCATTAATCAATCAATAATCTTTGACCTCAAGCCTGGTTTATTACCCCAAATACCTGAATTAGATAATTTACAGCAAATTAAAGCTTATCTTAAGCTAATTCCTTACCGCTTACACATCCCGCAAATATATGGAATGCTCTCTATTAACGAGGGTCAATCTCTATTACTCTTAGAACAACCACCCCTAGTAGCTGATAGTGCAGACTCTCAAATCCATCTGTGCAGCAAGCTAACAACGGCTTGGGGTGATGCCTCATCAATGCGGCAAATGAATTGGCTATGGCAGTTAGCTCATTTGTGGCAACCCCTTTGGACCGAAGGAGTCGCCTCTAGCTTATTAGACTCCAATTTATTACGAGTTGAAGGGTCTTTAGTAAGGTTACTAGAATTACATTTTGATTCACAAACAGCACCAACATTATCGCAATTAGGAGAATTTTGGCAACAACTGCTCAAAGAAGCAAAACCAGCCATAGCTGAATTTGTTAAGCAAATTAGCAATTCTCTCATTCACGGCGAAATTAACACATCTGAGCTATTAATTAAAGTTTTAGATCAAGGATTGGCAAGATTAGGACAAACCTCATCGGGTCGGAATTCACCTACCCAAACCACCATTAAAATTGTCACGCAAACAGACACAGGACCTAGTCGTCAACGGAACGAAGATGCTTGTTACCCTTCTAGTGGTGTAGTTGTGAGTAAGCCTCCCCAACAAACTGCCTTAGCTATCGTCTGTGATGGTATTGGTGGGCATGAAGGAGGCAATATAGCATCAAGTTTAGCCATTGAAACCATTCAGCAGCAGGTAAAAGAACTAACTTCTGTTCCTTATGAAAATATAGACCCCTTGCTGCTGTTAAATGATTTGGAACAGGCCGTAGCACTTGTAAATGATAAAATTAGTCAACGCAATGACACGGAACATCGCCAAGGACGACAACGGATGGGAACAACCTTGGTCATGGCCTTACCCATTGCCCATGAAATGTATATTACCCATATTGGTGATAGTCGTGCCTACTGGATTACACGCCACGGTTGTTATCAAGTTACTCTAGATGATGATGTGGCTTCCCGTGAGGTGCGTTTAGGCTATGCTGTTTATCGTGAAGCATTACAACATAGTGGTTCTGGTTCTTTAGTCCAAGCTTTAGGGATGGGTAAAAGTGTCTCATTGCATCCCACATCCCAACGATTTATCATAGACGAAGATGCAGTTTTTCTCCTTACATCCGATGGTTTAAGTGATTTTGACCGAGTGGAAGAGTATTGGGAAACAGAAATTTTACCAATTATTTCTGGTGATACAAATATAGAAAATGCTGCCCAGCGACTGATAGAAATAGCTAATACAAAAAATGGACATGATAATGTCACGATCGCTTTAGTGCATTCTCAAGTCAAATACTCCGAACCAGAAGTGGCACTCAAAGCAGACATTATTACTACTATTTCAGCCAGCAAAACGGTAGATTTAACACCAAGAACAACAAACAGCACAACTTTAGGCAATTCTCATCAGCAAACTCAGGTAATTCCCGAAACTAAGCCGGTGCGTGCTTCTCAACTACCACTCCAATTACTAATTCTTTTAGGAGTACTTTTAGCAGCAGGTTCATTGGGATATTGGCTCAAAATCCAACGGCAGATACCTTCTAGAATTACAGATCCCCTAATTCCATTTGTTAGTCCACAACCAACAATAACCGAAACACCTTCACCAGAAACCTTGGATAAACAGGAAGATTTTTCGCCCGCACCAGTTGGTCAACCGCCCCCACCTTAGTACTTGGAGGTAGCAAGAAAGCTTTTTGATCAGATTATAGAAGGCTTTTTAACTGGATAGTTATTTCCGTCACACTACATCAGTGATTATCATCACCGTCATAGGATATGATAATGCAGGTAATAAACAAAATCAAAAATTCACTAGGTACAAATTTATTCCTGCTGGACAAAAGAGTTTATTGTCAATTATTTGTTCTTAGAGTTTAGTTTCCACAAATCCATGTCCTGCCTGAATCTGGCGATCGCCCGTCTGGTAAATACTGGCACTGATAACTTCGCTATTTGGGTGGTTAAGGCTCCCTATCCCAGTGGTTATGTTTTGCGTGACTGTGTTTTTGCTACTGAACTTAGTCAAATTTGGCAAGAATGGCAACAAATGTTTGCTGGTCATAGCCCCATAGATATTGGTTCATTATCGACATCTCCAGGATTAAATACATTACCAATTGATTTGAGTTCACCCCTGGTTGGTCAAACGACAAGTCCTTACAGTAGTCGGTTGATGCAATATTTGGGGATAAGTTTATGGAGTTGGGTATTTGATGGAGCAATTCTAGGTAGTTTAGAACGTAGTCGCGGGATGGCTATGGGTCAAAATAAACGTTTGCGCTTTCGCTTAGAAATTCGTGACCCTGATCTGATTGCTCTACCTTGGGAAATTATGCAGCGCGAACCCGGACAGTCGGCAATATCTCTTTCTCAAGATATTTTATTTAGTCGCACTACCAGTGAAGTTGAACCTTTACCAAATTTGCGAGCTGATCCAGCTTTAAATGTCTTATTGGTTTTAGGACATGATGACAATCTAGAATTGGAAAAAGAAGCTGCTATTCTGGAGAAAATCTTGTCAGAATGTAGTCCATCTGGTAAAAATTCTGTATCAGCCTGTATGGTGAAGACACTCTTGCAACCCACTCCACAACAGTTAATTCAAGAGTTGGAAACCAAAGCTTATAATGTATTTTTCTTCGCTGGCCACGGTCTACCTGCTCCAGATGGGGGTTTATTATTTTTGGGGACAGATATGACCCTAAATGGTATAGAATTAGCCCAAGTACTAACTCGCACAGGTGTAAAGCTTGGGGTGTTTAATGCTTGCTGGGGAGCGCAACCAGCGACAATTAATCAACAGGCAATACCAGCTAGTAGTTTAGCAGAAGTACTCATTCGTCATGGTGTACCTGCGGTATTGGCAATGCGAGATGAAATTGCAGACCAAGAAAGTCACAGTTTTATTCAAGCTTTTGCAGAAGCACTGCGATCGCGCAAACCAATTGATGAGGCAGTAGCAGCAGCTAGGCAAGAACTGTTAACAATCTATAAGTTCAATCAACCTGCTTGGACATTACCAGTTCTCTACCTACATCCAGATTTTCATGGTGATCTGATTAAAGGTATTGATGAAGGAGTTACAGAATTACCCGATACGGCTATTTCTGGACTAGGTTCTCCAATACCCACAGCTTCTTTGCGATCGCTCTCCCCAGAAGGTAAAACTTGGTTACTGCGTTCTGGTGTCACTCGTATTGGTCGCACAAAGGACAATGATATTATCATCCCCGAATTGTATGTTTCTAAACGCCATGCCGAAATATTATGCCGAAGTATTTTCACTGGGACTAAATCAGTTCAAACTTACTATCTGCAAGATTTTTCTACCTATGGTACAACTTGGTGTCTAAGTTCAAATGGATGGCAACAAATTCTCCGCGAGGAAGTGCCTCTAACATCGGGAATGCATTTAAAGTTTGGTAGCGCTAAAGCTGAAACTTGGGAGTTTCTGATCGAAGAACCCTAAGAAAGAAATAAGCAACGGCGAATTTTTGGACTTTAACAATTTACTCTGAACACAAAACAAGTCTACCTGAGTTTGGAGTTTGGAGTTTGGAGTTTGGAGTTTGGAGTTTGGAGTTTGGAGTTTGGAGTTTGGAGTTTGGAGTTTGGAGTTTGGAGGTCGGAGTTTGGAGTTTGGAGGTCGGAGTTTGGAGTTTGGAGTTTGGAGTTTGGAGTTTGGAGACGCTACGCGAACGGAGTTATGATTTTTAAGAGCGAGAGAATAAGGGTTTGAGACTCCTACTGGGGGCGAGTTTTCCACAAATTATCTTATGTCGAACTCAGGTAAGTCCAATTATTTTTTGCGGAAATCTGATTCTTCCAGTTGTAGCTGTCAACAAGGCTAATTAATTATGAGGTGAAACATGATTAATAAAATCAACGGTTTACATACTTGTCAAGATTTAAAATCTTCAGTAGATCTAGAGTTATTAGAAATACTACTACAACCTGAAGATGCTGCTTATCCCTGGAATCCTGACGACCAGGAATCAGAAGCGTATTTTAACAAACTAGAGCAGCAGCTTGGGTGGCAGGATTTAGTAGAAGAACACCTGGCTACACAAACGCAAGATTTTTATCACAATCTCGATGCAATTTGGACTCAAGTTTATCATTCTAAAACTGATCATGATGAACAGCCAGCTAAAAGTCTACAAGCATCCTTGCATAGTGCTTTTGCTGCTTGTGTTCCTGCCAATTGGCTAAATGCGATCGCTCAAAAAGCAGCGGCAATTATTAGTTTAGAGCAATCAGCTAGTGAGAAACTAGTAGAATGCATTCAAGCTTTATTACCAACTTGGGACACAGATGACCTGTTAGTTTTAGCCCGTCCTTTTGCATACTCTATGCGAAGTAGCGAGCAACAACATTTGACATCTGTAATCAGCAATATTGAAAATCGGGAGTGGTCTAGTTTATCAGAAATAGAACAGGCCAAAGTTAGTTTAGCGATCGCAGACTATGCTCTCAAACAACTTTCTAGCTGACAAACCTAATCTTAATTTTATGCCCTCATTCACGAGCTGCTATTGAATTAGGGTGGTAATTACTTTTTATTTTTTGTGGCTCTGTGCTTCTGTGTCTCAAATTCACCTGGTGAATTTTAGTTTTTTAGCCATAACTGCCTCAGCATAAACCACATATAGACTGATTAGGAAAATTAAACCATATATCCTTAGACATAAAAAATCTAGGGAACTAGGTGATAGGTGATAGGAGGCAGGAAGCAGAAGAAAGATGTTACTCCCCATTGCCCAGCCCCTAGTCCCTGATAAGTATTTTATTTGGGTTCGAGAAAGCGAGTAGCGAAATTTTGCGATCGCGTTGGTGATAAAACCCGTGCTTTAAGAATTGCAGCCATCAAAAAAGCGTAAGATAAAACACCCACAATCACCAACAGCAAGGCATTAATAGAACCCGTAGCATTCCACAAAGCATGAAGTGCAGAGGCACTCAAATAACCAACCGAAAGAATCTGCCAACCCATCATCGGCTTGAGGACAGCTAACCCGATAAAATACCCCAAATAACCGCTGTAAGCCATGTGTCCAGCTACAGAGCCTAAAATGCGCGGAATCAGTAACTGTAAACCTACCAGCTGACCAGCTCCTACCCCTGCTTGTTGAGTGACATTTTGCGTAATTACAGGTACATATTGACCAAGAGTTTCTAGCAAAGTGAAACCCACAGCCGAAGCAGTTCCCAGCAAAATACCATCTAGAGGTTCCCAGACCCCTATCCGTTCTCGCCAAGGTGATGGCAAGGAATTACCGATAAAATATGCACCCAATACTGGTAATGCCTTGAGAAATTCTTCCATCAAACCAGCGCCAAAAAACATTCGCACCAGTAATTCTGTGAAGGTAATCGAGTCTTGAGACGAAGGTAAACTACCAGGCAGAATCACGCGAAAGACAAAGATAAAAAAATCTAATAAAGGACTGAGCAAAATCAGTGCTGTACTCAATGCCATAGCGATGAGTACCCACCAAGGCTTAGGTTTACCACATAGTTGATAAACAAAGTAGTAAGCAGCAGAGGCGATATACGACCCGACAATAACTTGATTTGCTTGGGGATTCCCGACTGTCCCAAACATTAACACGACAAAGATAACTGTTAATATT
The DNA here is from genome assembly GCF_049315035.1 of Anabaena sp. PCC 7938. Taxonomy (NCBI): domain Bacteria; kingdom Bacillati; phylum Cyanobacteriota; class Cyanophyceae; order Nostocales; family Nostocaceae; genus Anabaena; species Anabaena sp. PCC 7938. The sequence goes on from NZ_CP186034.1 coordinate 300,131, forward strand.
CCCGGTACAAGATAAGCTTTACGAGTTAGATCTTTACCAGTGGAAATAATAGGAAACAGTTGTGTAAAGCTCACCGAATCATGCTGTGATTGCCGTTGACGATGATTCCCCGATGCAATTACTGTCCCTTGGTTAGCGGTCATCACTGTTGGTTGGGGGATGAATTCATACTCGAAAATGAATTGCGGCCCATCAGCACCCAAGGAAATGCGATCGCCTTGGTGCAATTCCTGAGAACCTTGCAACCGTTGTCCATTTAAAAAAGTGCCATTAGCGCTATTTAAATCGCAAATTACCCAACTGAACTTGCTATCTGGAGATAAAGAGAGGGGACGAACCACTGCATGACGACGAGATACCATCCGGTACATCATGGCATCCAAGACAACTTGGCAGCTGGGGTCGCGTCCAATGACCATCTCTTGACTGGGAAGTAGTGAGTAGCGAGATTCTGAACCAGAAGCTACGACCTTACTAGACACTAGCCGCAGAAATGCATTATGTCTTGCGTTTTTGCCTGTCATCGAGTTAGTGAGTGTGTCTAAACAAATTCTATGGCTTACGCCATACTATCAAATGTGTTGGTAGTAGATTTAACCTTGGTCATATTAACAGCAGCACCATTGCTAAATCCACTATAGCTGCACCAACCGTTGCTTTGCTCCAATTAAAAATACAAAATACCAAATTTAAAATCCAGAAACTAACCAATGTCGATTCTTGGTTATTTTATGACGGAAAACAGACTACTGACCACTGAACTAAATCAAATTAAACTCTGTTAATGCTCTGGGAAAGTTTTTGTTTTCATGTCCTGAAAGGCTAAGTTTAATCAGAGCAAAACGTTGTAAGGGTGTTAACCCCAACCACTGGTGTAACGTGATGGTAAGGCCTATTGCTTGTGCCTTCTCCAAAATGGTAGGTGGTACAGTTGTAACATCCATCCAAGGGGGAATAGGGTCAATTGGTAATCGGGTAGCTGGTATACCTGTATGGTCTAAAATAAATTTTTGTAGATACTCTTGGTAAAATTTAATTTCGGCTGCTGTGGAACAAGGCAACTCAACTAAAATAGCACGTTCTGATAAAGTCATTTGATTCCAATCAGACAATTTGAGTTTTATTCCACAAGTATCTAATTTGTAACGTACCAGCATCGGTATACAACGGAGAGCATTAACAAAATCTGCCTCAAATTCAAAAAAATCGCCTATCATATAAACTTTAAAATTTCAGATATTATCTATAGGAATCCGGTTTGATTCCTAAATTTACTCGTAGAGGTAGGGAACAGGGAATAGGGAATAGGGAACAGAAAACAAGGAATATATGGTGTACTGAGTTTGTTCAAAAATCAAATAGGAGTCCTATAGGAATAAACTAATTTCTACTATTTGGCCTACTAGCACGAATTATGAAATAACTAATTGAAAGGGCAAGTACAGCAGTTCCTAAACCAATAATATCAATGCCTGTGACTTTTTCCAGGTCTAAGATAATAATTTTTCGGGCGACAGCAATCAAAGAAGTCACAATTACTAATTCTACGTGCAAGACGTGTTTTTGTATATAAGCTGTGATATTTTCTAAAATTTCCAAAGCAATTAAAACATTTAAAAATAAACCAAATACCTTAAATAAAATGGTATTAAAGTTACCATAAGTTACATTGAACAACTCTTTAAACAGAAAGAAACTCAGATCTCCAATAGCAGCAAAAATTACCACCATCATCAAAATAGAGAGAATCTTAGAAACCACGACCACGATGTTTTCAATGAGGTACATGAAGTTATCATCGCAGGTCAAAGTTTTAATTTGCTTAAATAATTTCTTCATTAGGTAGTGTTCCATGCTTCAATAAAAATTTAAAAATCCTCATGAAGGCAATTGCCTGTTTGGTAATAGGACTTAAGCCGATTTAACTGCCTAAAGTCAAGAAAAAACAAGCACTCAGGTGTTTATTTCTCCAAATCAAGAATCAAAAAAAATAATCGTAACTATAGATTATTGACTCTATTACCAACTTATTAATGAGGAATTCACTTAGAAGCTTACCATTGTGAAGACTGAAGTTGATAATTTTGAACGGTATTTTCTACAAGAATTGGAACTAGCTGCACAGCACAAGCTTTTAATTCTGGTTGGAGGGAATCGGGACAAGATTCTGAATGGGTGAGATTGTTTGCTTCAGCATCATCAGCCCATAGCTTACCCCAGTGCATGGGGATAAAGACAGTACCAGGAGAAATAGCTTTGGTGACTTTAGCGGGAAACTTAGTTTTACCACGACGCGATCGCACTTCCAACCACTGATGATCAATAATTCCCAACGCCGCAGCATCACGGGGATGAATCTCAATAAACGGTTCTGGGTGCATTTGGCGAATTTTCTCAATTCTCCCTGTGCGCGTTAGCGTGTGCCAATGTCCGTAAAGTCGCCCAGTAGTTAATATAAAAGGATAATTAGGATCAGGTGGTTCTGCGAGTCCTTTGGAATAATATGCCCCAAATCTAGCGCGTCCATCAGAGGTATGAAAGCGTAAATCTGTGTAAAGACGTTTTCCATCTAACTTCTTCCTGTTTTCTTTTGGATATGGCCACTGAGTTGCACCTTGTATTGCTAACATCTCATGACTCAAACCCGACATATCACAAGGACGGTAACGAGTTAATTGTACAAACTCCGCATAAACTTCCGCAGAGTTATTAAAAGCAAACTTATCCTCAAAACCCAAACGTCGTCCTACTTCTGCAAAAATTTCCCAATCTGCTTTTGCTTCCCTTGGTGGTTCACGAAAAGCTGAACACAACGTTACTCTTCTTTCAGAATTAGTCATTATCCCAGTTTTTTCACCCCACTGTGCCGCAGGTAATAAAACATGAGCATAAGCTGATGTTTCCGTAGGGTAATAAGCATCTTGATAAATAGTCAAAGGAGATTTTAACAACGCTTTTTTAGTGCGTTCTAAATCTGGCATACTCACAGCCGGATTAGTTGCAGCTATCCACAATAAACCTACATTTCCAGATTCCAAACTAGTAATCATATCCCAAGCAGTTAAACCAGAAACAGGTGAAATTCTTCCCCTTTCTAAACCCCAAAAATCCTCAACTTCTGCCCGATGTTTATCATTTTTTACCAACCGATAGCCTGGCAACAAATGTGCTAAACCTCCCGCTTCTCTTCCTCCCATCGCATTAGGTTGACCTGTTAAAGAAAAGGGACCAGCACCAGGTTTACCGATTTGTCCCGTCATCAAATGTAAATTAATAATAGTTCTAACTTTAGCAGTACCTTCTGTAGATTGATTAACACCCATCGACCATAAAGAAAGTACTGATTTTGATTTGCCCCAATATTTAGCAGCAGTTTCTAAATCTTCAATACTAATACCACATTGACGTGACACCACATCAGGAGAATAGTGACGAATTACTTCCGCATAAGCTGGAAAATTGCTAGTACACTCATCCATGAATAATGTATCAATATAATTCCACTTCATTAATAAATGAGCAATACCATTTAATAAATCAATATCTGTACCAGGACGAATAGCTAAATGTAAATCTGCGGCTTCTGCGGTAGGAGTACGACGTGGATCAACAACTACCATTTTCACATGACGATTTTTCTTATGATATTTCGCTAATCTATTAAAAACAATCGGGTGACATTCGGCTGTATTCGTACCAATTAAAAAAGCACAATCAGTTAATTCCAAATCATCGTAACAACAAGGAGGCCCATCAGCACCAAAACTTTGAATGTACCCAGATACCGCACTAGACATACAAAGACGGGAATTAGCATCAAAATTATTAGTACCTAAACAACCTTTGAGTAATTTTTGAGCAATATAATAATCTTCAGTTTGAAATTGTCCAGAACCATACATACAAATGGAATCTGTTTCATTCTGTAACCGTAATGTTTGAATACGTTGGCTAATAATATTGAAAGCTTCGTCCCAACTAACACGCCGAAATTCTTGATCTAAAGAATCACGCATCATTGGATAATGAAGTCTATTTTTATCTAAAGATTCAGCAATAGTTGCACCTTTAACACATACCATTCCTTGACTAGAAGGATGAGATTTATCACCTCTAACTCGCCAAGTTGGAGTTCCTTGACTATCTCTATTTGTGGCTTTTCCATGTTGTGCTGGTGGGGAAACTTCTAAACCGCAACCAACACCGCAATAAGGGCAAAGTGTTTTTGTGAATTCATTCATGGTAATTATAATTTTTTTATTTCACGCAGAGACGCAGAGGCGCAGAGAGGATGAGGGGGAATGTGTGATTTTCAAAATTTCTTTGTGTTCTTACCTTTGTGCCTCTGCGTGAGAAAATCATTCTTCAGTTATTAATGCTGGTTGATGATTAATTGTTTCTTCTTCGCTTTCATTATTATCAGATGCAAATGAATTTTTTGGTTCTTTGAGGAAGAATGCACACATAAATGAGCAAATCATTGCCGCTATACCCATTGTGGCAAATAGGGTTGATGGATCAGTTAAGCTGTATATTGTGAGATAAACTACGCCACCAAAGTTGCCGTAAGCGCCAACGTTTCCTGCTATTTGTCCAGTTGCTTCTTTTTTGATTAATGGGACTATTCCGTAAGTTGCACCACAACCAGCTTGAGCAAAGTAAGCAGCAAACATTGTTACAGCAATTGCTAAGAGGATAGGCCAATCTTTGTTAATAAAATGTGCCATTAAATAACCAACGGCAATCCCAGCAGAAACAATTGTAATTGTCCATTTACGAGAACCTAATTTATCAGAAATTAAGCCTCCACTAGGACGGGAAACTAGGTTTAAGAACGGATATGTGGCGGCGATCATTCCAGCTACTACGTGTTCTAAACCAAAGGTTTTTTCAAAGAAGGAAGGTAGCATGGAAACAACTGCAAGTTCTGAACCAAAGTTAGTGATATAGGTAAATTCTAATAATGCTACTTGACCAAATTGATAACGTTGATTTGCAGGGTAGGTTTTTTGTCCAGTTATTAATTCTTGATTAACTTGATATGCTTGGTAACTTTGGTAAGCGAATAATCCTGCTAAGGCTAACCAAACTATATACATTTGGCTGAGTGTAAGGAAGTGAATATTTTTTTGTTCTAAGCGCCAAGCTAATAAGCCTAACGCGAAAATTAACCCGAAGTTAGACACAATCATCGCCCAAAAGCTTTTGATTGATGTTACTTCTAAAGAGCCATTTTTCTTGGGCTTTTTATAAACTTTCCCAATGGGTGTATCTTGAACGCTATTGTAGTAGATTACGCCATAAATTCCAGCTATAATTCCTGTTAATGCAATTGTTAATCTCCAGTTAGAACCACTACCACCTAAAAAGCTAGTTGCAATTGCAATTGTTGGTAAAGCAAATTCTGCTCCAAATGCTCCAAAGTTACCCCAACCGCCATAAATACCTTGAGCAATTCCCATTTCTTTGGGAGGAAACCATTCCGCTACCATGCGGATACCAACCACAAATCCAGAACCGACTATTCCCATTAATAAGCGACTAATAACCAATTGGTTAAAGTCTTGGGCTAATGCTGTTGCTAAACAGGGAATAACAGCAAACATTAATAATATGGAATAGGTAATTCTGGGGCCAAATTTATCCAGCAACATTCCAATAATGATGCGGGCTGGAATTGTTAAAGCTAAATTACAGATACCTAAAGTTTTAATTTGTTCAGGTAATAAATTTAATTCTTTACCAATTGTGGTAGCGAAGGGTGCAAAGTTAAACCAACAGACAAAGGTGAGAAAGAAAGCAAACCAAGTCTGATGTAAAATGCGATAACGACCTTTTAATGAAAATAATCCTTTTAACATTTAAAGTTCCTGTTGATTTATAATAGCTTGCGTAGTTTAGCCATGCTGACTTATGGACGTAGGAAATGGGGAAGAATTACCTGTTTTCTGTTGCTTTTTTTCAATTACTCATCAACATGAGCGCAGCGACGATATAGGAAGTCTAAAGCACGTGCGATCGCAACTCGCTGTTTCATCCCCCCAGATAACTCAGTAGGACGCTTATTAACTGCTCGACGTAGCCCCACCATATCAATGGGAATAGGTAATTCAAATAATTACAAATTATCTTTTAAAGCAATAAATTCTAATTTGGCTGTGGTTGTTTCTACTTTTGGGGCATTAGTAACTGTGGAATTGTTAGCCAGTTTAGCAGTGGAAAAAGCAGCACTATCCGTTGTGGCTGACTTAGAGTTACTGGATGAACAACCGTGTACCAAGATAGAAGTTGCTGCGGCTACACTTGAGGTAATAATAAATTTTCTGCGAGAAATATTGCTCATTGGAAACTCTTAGTCAGTTTTAATTGTGGTTTGCGATTGATTTAATGGGAAATTAAGGCTGCTTCCCGAAGTTTTGCACCGAAGTTTTGAATGAGTATTTCTTTTAATACAGGTTCTAAATCTTCACAGGGAATACTTTTCTGCACACAAGTTCCTAAATGTGCATCTTTTCCAACTGTACCCCCCATGTAAATGTCAACACCTTCTAGGGTTTTGCCATTTTTACGGACTTTTGTTCCCATTAAGCCAATATCTGCAACTTGTGGCTGTCCACAGGAGTTAGGGCAACCTGTCCAATGAATTCGCACAGGTCGAGATAGAATTAATTCAGATTCCAGAACCTTGATCATTGCTAAAGCGCGGTTTTTGGTTTCGATTAAAGCAAAGTTGCAAAATTGTGCGCCGGTGCATGATACTAGGCTTCGCATTAATAACCCAGGATTAACACCAAATTTATTTAACAAGGGTTCTGTTAGAAATGCAGTTAAAGCTGAATCAGTAATGTTAGGAATAATAGCGTTTTGTTCGACTGTAAACCGAATTTCTCCACTACCATAAACTTCTGCCAACCGCGCCAGTTCAAACATATCATCCGCATACAATCTACCTACAGGAATGTTTAAACCTACATAATTTAATCCTGGTTGTTTTTGGGGATAAATGCCAATATGATCACGTTTTTCCCAATCAATTTCATCTTTTGGTGCTGCGGTTTTAAATGTTTTTCCCCAGCGTTTTTCTACTTCTGTGCGTAATTTTTCTAATCCCCATTCATCAATTAACCACATTAACCGGGCTTTTTGACGGTTAGCACGTAAACCGTGATCTCGGAAAATCTCTACAATGGCTCTACATAAGCTTACTACTTCATCAGGTTTTACCCACACATTCAGGGGAATTGCGGCTTCACAACGCTTACCGGAGAAGAAACCACCAACGAGAACGTTAAACCCAAAACCATCTTTAAATGCTGGTACAAAAGCTAAATCATTAATTTCTGCGTGAACTGAATTATCTCTTCCCCCAGTAATAGCAATGTTGAATTTACGGGGAAGATTGCTAAATTCTGGGTTTCCTTCACCGTTATTAGTGAGCATATCTTGAATTTGCTGTACTAATTCTCTGGTATCGTAAAACTCATTGGCATCTAATCCGGCTACAGAATCACCTGTGATATTACGAATATTATCCATACCGGATTGGATAGTAGTCAGTCCAACTGTGTGAAATTTATTAAATATTTCGGGAATATCTTCAATTTTGATCCCCCTCAGTTGTATATTTTGTCTAGTAGTTATATCTGCGCTGCCGTCGTCACCGTAACGCTGAATCACTTCTGCTAAAACTGACAATTGACTGCTGTTGAGAATACCGTTAGGTATCCGCATCCGCATCATAAATTTACCGGGAGTCACTGGGCGAAAAAATACACCTAACCATTTTAGGCGATGGTTGAGGTCTTCTTCGTCCATTGCTTCCCAACCGATTTTGGCAAATTCGTCGATTTCTCCTTTAACTGCAAGTCCGTCTTTTTTGGCTTTTAATTTCTCAAATTTATTGAGTTTTTCGGTGGTAGTTGCTGTTTCTGTCATGGGCTTTTTTTTGGGAACAGGACTTGATTAACCGTGTATCCGTGTTCTTATCGGTGCTGTACTTTCCACCTTTAGGAATACAACTGATGGTAGTTTCCTGGTTGGTAGTTGTAACAATTTCGATATTGATACGTTAAGGTGAATTTTTATAACAATTCGTATAGCTTGTTACGAAATTTTATTAAATATGCAGAAAGCGGATATGATGGTTGCGCTTTTTGCATAACTAATGGATTTTTATGGGTGCAAGCGAGGATAGAAAGTAACATTTAAAAATTTGATAGAATAGGAATAAATGATTATTTCAATGGAGGAAATATTATGTTATTAATCGAAAATCAACAAGAATCTATGAAAACAAGAATTGAGAAAATCGTGAATATTTTGATGGAAGAACGTCATTTATTTAAAGATGAACTTAATGCAGAGGAAATGGTTCAGCATTTATGTAACACATTTCATAAAAATGTATCATTTGAGGAGTTTAAAAGTATGGAACAAGAAGACTTGAAGAACAGATGTAGTGGTATTTTGTCTGTACAAATGCTGTCCGGTTTGTTAGATGATTTAACTCCTGAACAAATCGCTATTTTTGATGAAGCTGTGAAAAGGAAATAAAGAAATGAGCTATCTATTAGATACAAAGTTTCTTTTGCTATTAAAAATAATATAATAATTAAGGAAAGATTAGAAAAATCACGATCTCAAAAAGAATTAGTATCCATGAGTTGCATTACTTACTTTGAAGTTAAAAGAGGTTTATTCGCAGCGAAAGCAACTAAAAAGTTAGAAATATTTGATATTTTTTGTCAAGATTATCAAATTATTTTTTTGGATGATTTAGCAATTGTGGAAAAAGCAGCAGAAATTCACGCTGATCTCAGATTAAGAGGTTTACCGATTCAAACAGAAGATATTTTAATTGCTGCAACTGCTATTGTTAAAGGGTTTATTGTCGTTTCTAATGATAGTGATTTGTTACGGATTGAGGGTTTAATGCTTGAGAATTGGTTAGAGAATTAAAGCTTTTAATAACCATCAATTGCTATAATTAGATTGCTTTTATTGTACATTAAACAACCTCTAAATAAAAATTTATAAAATTTGCAAATTACACAAATATAGTAAATGTCGAGTTCTGTTACTCAACCCAACTAATTAAATATCAAATAACTCAATTTGACTGGCTTTCACTTCTTTTTGTTTTTCCGCACTTTTTAAAACTTCATAAGCCAAAGTCATGGTTAATTGTCTACATACGATAAAAGAATTTAAACTCAATTGCAGTGATACTCAGGTTCATCATCCATACTATTTTGCGATTGCTGACTACAACAATACCCTTTTTTGCTACTGGGATTTATCTTATAAAGCCTCCCAATTAAGTATTTGGGACTTAGAGATGGGTGAACATAAGAGAGATTTTGAATTAGCTCAAGCCCATGAATTCGGTTTAGGGAAAAATGGCAAAGTTTATGTTGTCAATTTTCAAGATTTCGTGTGGTCATTAGATATAGAAACACAAGAACATATTCGTAATCATGCTAATAATATCATGTCTGTCATTTTGCCAAATTCTCGCTGTCCTGCCGTTTGTTATACACAAAGTTTAGTTGTAGTTGGTAACTCTGTTGGTTATAAAGGAGAGTTTGAAGTTTGGAATTATGAAACCTAACTAGGGAATTACTGCAAACTTTAGATGATCTGCCTGTAAGCATTATCAATACATTGGCAATTTCTGCTGATGGAAATATCTTCGCTTGTGGGGACGCGAGAATCTCAGGTTTGTGTGTGGGAATTAATCAGTGATAAAATTCTATATCAATCCACTGAAGTTTCTCCTTGTTTAATGAGTGCAGATGGTCGAGTTTTGATTCAGTGTACGAAAGAGTTTGAGATAAATGACATTATCCAAATTATCAGTAATAATGAGTGATGGTGAAAAATCACACATACATTACAGCATCTATGAAACGTCGTGAATTTTTGAATTGGGTAGGTTTAGGTTTATTAGCTAGTTCCTTACCTGTAGCGATCGCAGCTTGTTCTACCGAAACCACCACATCAGCATCTTCTAAATCTGGTGCAGCTACTCAAAAATGGCAAAAAGTGGGTACTGTGGCCGAATTAGACAAGACGGGACAATTATTATTAGCAGATTCCCCAGTGGGTGCAGTTTTAGTAGTGGGTACATCCAAAGCAGCCAAAGATTTGAGTGCTGTTAACCCTACCTGCACTCATAAAGGTTGTACAGTTGTATGGAAAACAAATAAAAATCAGTTTGTCTGTCCTTGTCACGATGCAGAATTTGCTCGTGATGGCAAAGTGCAAGAAGGCCCAGCCGAAAAACCATTAAAAACCTACATCGCTAAGATTGAAAGCGATTCTGTATTTGTTAAAATAGCTTAATTCGTAATTTGTAATTATTGATTTACTCCCCTACACCCCTCTGGCCTGGATTTCTCAAATTTGTATCAAAATCTACTAAACTGAGGAGATAAATTCATTTAGGGAATGACAGCCTTAAATTTAATTCAGGCTACTACTTAAAATGCGTCTAGAGCAGTTGCAAGCTTTTTTGGCGATCGCACAAACGGGCAGTTTTCAACAAGCAGCAAAAAAGTGTGGTGTTACTCAATCGACTATCAGCAGACAAATTCAAGCACTAGAAGCAGATTTAGGTGTAGAACTATTTCATAGAACAACTCACGCTAAACTGACACTAGGAGGTGAACGATTGTTACCTCGCGTCCGCAAAATTTGCCAAGAGTGGGAAACTGCAACAGCAGAATTAGCGGATTTAGTCGCGGGAAAACAGCCAGAATTATGTATTGCAGCTATTCATTCGGTATGTGCATCTTATTTACCACCAGTTCTGCAAAAATTTTGTCATAGTTATCCAGATGTACAGTTGCGTGTAACATCATTAGGAAGCGATCGCTCTCTCAAAGTTCTCAAAGACGGTTTGGTAGATTTGGCAATTGTTATGCATAATCGCTTTCTCATCGCTGGTAGAGAAATGGCGGTAGAAGTACTATATGAAGAGCCGATTGAAGTTTTAACCGCAGCTAATCATCCCCTAGCCAAGTATGAATCTATCCCTTGGTCAGATTTAATTCGTTATCCACAAGTGGTATTTAAAGATGGATATGGGATGCAACGTCTAATCCAAGATAGATTTGAGCGAATGGAGGCTACACTCATCGCGGCTTTGGAGGTAAACACTTTAGATGCTTTTCGTGGTGTAGTTCGTCAAGGAGAACTCATTGCTTTATTACCCCAGTCTGCATTAATGGAAGCAAAATTTGATCCTAGTTTGGCTGTTCGTCCTCTAGCCTGCAATACTAATTTAGCTGATAATTCCAGCTTAACCCGTCGGGTTGTGATGGTAACAACTCACGACCGTCTCCAGATTCCTCCTATTCAGCATTTTTGGCAATTAGTTAAGGATAATATTCCTCCGCAATTTGACCAAAAATTTTCGGCTTCATAAGAATATGGATTAAATGAACCGCGAAGGAAGAAGGAAGAGGTAATTTTCTTAATGACTAATGAGCAATATATTTAGAGAGTTATTAAAAAAAGTAGGTAGCGGAAGTCATACGTCTGAGAGTTTAACTCGTGCGGAAGCTGCTGCTGCTATGCAAATGATGTTGTTGGGTGAAGCAAAACCGGCGCAAATAGGCGCATTTTTGATTGCTCATCGCATTAAACGTCCCACTGGGGAAGAGTTAGCAGGGATGTTGGATGCTTTTGATCAGTTGGGGCCAAAGTTGCAACCAATTGATGCTGCACGTCCGGTAATGGTTTTAGGTATACCCTATGATGGCAGGACTCGGACTGCACCAATTAATATTATTACGGCTTTGTTATTAGCTGCGGCTGGACAACCAGTGGTAATGCATGGGGGCGATCGCTTGCCGACAAAATATGGTTTACCTTTAATAGAGATATGGCAAGGTTTAGGAGTCGATTGGACTACTTTATCACTGGCTCAAACTCAGCAGGTTTTTGAGCAAACAGGAATTGGTTTTGTTTACACACCACAGCATTTTCCCCTCACTCAAAAGCTTTGGGAATATCGTGATCAACTTGGTAAGCGTCCTCCATTAGCGACTATGGAGTTAATTTGGTGTCCTTACGCTGGGGATGCTCATATTATTGCTGGGTTTGTTCATCCCCCTACAGAGGCTATGTTTCAGGTGGCTTTGGGGTTACGAGGGACAAGAAAATATACTTTTGTCAAGGGTTTGGAAGGTAGTTGTGATTTACCGCGCGATCGCACTGCTATTATCGGTTTATCTTCAACTAATTCACAAGAGTTAGAACGCTTACAACTCGCACCCCGTGATTATGGTTTTACTACCAAAAATGTCCCTCTTGCTACTACGGAAGAATTAATCACCGATTTTAAAGCTGTTTTGGCTGGTAAACCAGGTGAACTAATGCAAACTGCTTTATGGAATGGCGGTTTTTATCTTTGCTTGAGTGGTATTTGTCCAGATATGACTTCTGGTATTGCTAAGGCAGAGGAGTTATTTATTAGTGGTGCTGTAGCTAATCAACTTCTCCTACTGCCATTGTCTAATCAAAAAGTTTAATAATGGTCTAAAAGCTATTAGAAATCACATATTCAATGCTATTTGGCAGAATTTTGACAAAGGCTTCTAATGGGTTTTGGATACCCTTGGCACTCAATCCCCTGAGTTTGTCGCTTGTAATTGTTGCACCTGTTCAAACGTTAAACCAGTTACTTTTGCCACAAATTCAATAGACATACCCTCCTTGAGCATATTGACAGCAACAAGCTGAACAGCTTCTTCTCGACCTTCTTCTCGACCTTCTTTCCGACCTTCTTTCCGACCTTCTTCCCGACCTTCTTCTACCAATAATTGATAAGTTACTGACTCACGCATAATATCTCTCCGCAGCAAACGCTGAATCACTTCTTTTTCTAATACTAACCCAGCTAAAATAAATGCAGATGCAGCCAGGCTACTTTGCATCTGTTTGTCAGGGATGTTATCTATGGCGGTTGCCACTTCCTGCAAAGTGTTGACTTTATTACCAGTATTGCTTAAAACTGCAAAAGGCAATAAACCGGGAGTTTGCAAGAATGTTTCTGTCGGTTGTTCCCATAAGCGAATTACTTGGAAACGATGGCACGTTTCTTCTAAGGTAAATGTAGTTTGCTGAACGAGTTCTGAATCAGTCTTTTGCAAGTAAACCACTACTTGACCAAATAATTACTAATTCGTAATTCGTAATTCGTAATTAAAGAGGGTACAAGCCCCCACTAAATCTTGGATTTAGTGGTCTACAATTAGTGGTAGGTTCAAGCCTCCACTGATTGCAATTACGAATTACGAATTATCAATTACGAATTATAAGGAATGTTCTTGTCTGGTTGAGTCTGAAACTCAATATGCACGACCATTTCTTCTGATTGTCTAAGAATAAGAGCATCAGCGCGAATTGGTTCTAAGGATAGTTCTTTTGGACTTAATTCAGTTAGGATTATGGGTTCACCTAACAACCAAGTAGCGAAATCGCTAGAAAATGTTTCTACAAGAAATTTACAAAGATTGTCAAACATGAAACAACTTTATCAGAAATTTTGATAAATCAGCAAGATTGCCATCTTCTGTAATGATAAACCCTGCATTTACCTACACGTTTTCAATCCGAATGGCACTAAGAAAAGACAGATAAATTGTCTTTAATTAGTGTCCTTCGGAGTAATTTCCGAGGTTTTTGCATAAAGGGATAAGCTTTAGGACGGCGTTTTTGAACTCTGGGTTCAATGCGATTAGGTCGAAAGGGTAAGGACTGATGAACCAGCAGTTTTAGTAAAGTCAAATAATAGTGACGAAGGTATTTGGATTGTACCGATAAAAATGTAGGAATAAAGTTAATAAACATCTGCCGAGAGCGTTGTAGAGAAAGAGATAGAGGATTAACTCCATAAAGATTTCCAGCATTCCACATCAAACTTCGCAATAGGTTGTATGCTAACAAAAATACATAGATTTCTTTGCGAATCATTGCTGGAGATTTACATCTCAAAATATCCATATTTAGAGTGGTTTTAAGATGCCTTAAATCCAACTCAACTTGCCAGCGTAAACCATAGAGTTCCGCCAGTTTTTCTAGAGAATATGTATTTGTATCTAATAAAGTCGTAATTAGCGTCACATTTTCTGTGCGAAAACCAGGGATATTTATCGAATATGTCACTTCTCTGACAACTAAACTTTTTGGTAAACTCCTGTAGTCTTCTAGACTCATTCCCGCAGGTCTAGTTTTCGGTTTGTACCAAATTACTTGTCTGTCTGATGCATTGGTAATCTCTCCTTCCACCGGGTGACTTTTACGCTTTTGATTCTTCCGACAAACTACATCGCATCCTTGATTTTTTAAACAAAAGATATCCCCATAAGCGCAAAAGGCTCTATCTCCTAACAGCACATCTCCTGGATTCAAAAATTTATATAAATTTCTTCCTAGTTTGATATCGTGTACATTTAATTTATCTATTACTACTTCCCATGCTGCACCTGTAGCCAGTGAAAATAACACGCATATTTTCGCTACCGGAAAACCGCACCCCTGTTTCTGGCTTTTCTGCTGTGGATACTCTTCCTGCAAACTTTTTGTATCTGGCATTGACACAGTGGAACCATCAATTATTTTCACTGACCTACCACACCACAACTGTTGCTGCGATACTTTTTCCTCTAACCCCATTCCTATTTTAGAAAATAATTTTGACAATAATTTCTCTGGTAATCTTTCTCTGGCTTGACAATATGCACTTGTATTTGTTGATGGCAATTCTGCTCCTGTCGTACTCAACCATGCTATTACTCTACTCACTATATTTTGGCAACTTTTATCTACATCCAGCACTTGCGATAAAAATGCCCATATCCTTACTACTGGTGAAAATATTCTTTGGTGATATTTTAGATTTAATTCTTGAATACTCTCATTAATTACCGATTCCGGTAGTAATTCTGCAAAGGGTAATCCCACACTTTGACTAAATTTTTCCTTGAGAATTTTCACTCGATTTGGCATACTGTAGCTAATCTTTTTTGTTGTCTCTTATGGTCTGGTTTAGTTTCTCAGACTCTAAGAGACGTTTTCTACAGTATTTTTTTAGTATCTCTTTTTACCTATCTCTTCAATATACTGAATAGCACTTCTCTATTTGATTCTTTCAAATCTATTGCTAGAGCGTGATTCGAGATTTTTGATCTCTTTTCTTAGTGCCATTCAATCCCTAATAGGGAGTAATAGAAATTGCAATTTTCCGTACCCAGGAACAAGAGACAAACCTATCACGTTTCAATCCCTAATAGGGAGTAATAGAAATTGCAATTGCTTATCACTAGCATTCCAGTTGAAATTCCAAAGACGTTTCAATCCCTAATAGGGAGTAATAGAAATTGCAATAGATTTGGTGAGGAGGGTGGTCGCCTTGCTTGGAGTTTCAATCCCTAATAGGGAGTAATAGAAATTGCAATTCTTTCTTCCACATTTGCTGATGAGTTTAGTTTCAATGTTTCAATCCCTAATAGGGAGTAATAGAAATTGCAATGGCTCAAATCAGTAGATATCCTCATATTTCTAGAAGAGTTTCAATCCCTAATAGGGAGTAATAGAAATTGCAATACCCCCCCCGAACAAGTCGGGGGGGCTTCCTCCGTTTCAATCCCTAATAGGGAGTAATAGAAATTGCAATTTGAGCTTCCAGATAAATATGCTGATAAATTACGTGGTTTCAATCCCTAATAGGGAGTAATAGAAATTGCAATTCTCCCCTTAGAGCGTTTATTTCACTCATTATTTCATCGCGTTTCAATCCCTAATAGGGAGTAATAGAAATTGCAATTAATAATCCTGGATAATCCTTTGAGCAAGAGATGTTTCAATCCCTAATAGGGAGTAATAGAAATTGCAATCTGCGCTTGGTATTTCTTCCACTATTTATGGTGTTGGTTCTGTTTCAATCCCTAATAGGGAGTAATAGAAATTGCAATTTGAAGAATTTGGTAAGTTTCTTCTGGACTATTGCCGTGTTTCAATCCCTAATAGGGAGTAATAGAAATTGCAATAATACAACCTCTTTGAGTTGAACCAGAGGGAGATAAGTTTCAATCCCTAATAGGGAGTAATAGAAATTGCAATATAAAATAAAACCTGTAACTAGTTTAGTCGAATGTTTCAATCCCTAATAGGGAGTAATAGAAATTGCAATTATTGCGCCAACACCGTTACTTTGCAAATCAGAGGTTTCAATCCCTAATAGGGAGTAATAGAAATTGCAATTACGATAATACGTATGTCTTTGAAACCATCTGTAGTTTCAATCCCTAATAGGGAGTAATAGAAATTGCAATTTGCGTAGCGTATGGATATGGCTTGTGACAGAGCAAACTTTGGTTTCAATCCCTAATAGGGAGTAATAGAAATTGCAATTTACTAATTTTCTAGCACTCTTAAACAAGTAAGTGTTTCAATCCCTAATAGGGAGTAATAGAAATTGCAATTTAATGGTTTCACCTTCTGCATATCCGGTAAGACCAAAGCCGTTTCAATCCCTAATAGGGAGTAATAGAAATTGCAATTAGCGAAGCATTTTTCGTAAAATCCTAGTCCAGATGTTTCAATCCCTAATAGGGAGTAATAGAAATTGCAATATTAGGATTGTGAGTTTCTCTCATCATTGTGGAGAGGTTTCAATCCCTAATAGGGAGTAATAGAAATTGCAATTTCCTTTGGCAGCAGTAGCAGCATAAATAATTAATAAAAGTTTCAATCCCTAATAGGGAGTAATAGAAATTGCAATATGGGATGCTTAAAAAACATCAGCAACTTTCTTTATTCGTTTCAATCCCTAATAGGGAGTAATAGAAATTGCAATTTGACCTAGAATCCCACAGAACAACGAGCATTAAGACATCCGTTTCAATCCCTAATAGGGAGTAATAGAAATTGCAATAGCGGGAGGCTGAAAGCCTTTATATATATAGTTTTCAAGGTGCGGTTGCGCGATCGCTCTCATCATAGTCCATTTCAGAAAATGTGTCAAGAGTCAAAATGGCTGAAACCCTTGCTGTGTAAGGTGCGCGGGCGGGCGAATCAAAAAAATCCATCAAAGCCTTGTATAGATGTGAATTTAGGCATTTTTTGAGAACCCAGATTTTTTACACCCACCCCCTCGCGCATTAAGCGAAGAAAATCGTCGTATCGAGGGGTTGTTCACCACCGATTCGTTCCACCTTACCAAAGCAGCAAGCACAAAGAAAATAAAAGCGAATGCTATCAGTATTCGGCTTAATCAGCTTATTGAGGCGCGATCGCAGTTTAGCATACTGAGTGTCAGTCAACTGACATTCAAAAATACTATACTGCACCCATTGTCCATAAGACTTGAGAATATTATGGATTTTAGTCCGCCGTTTATCCTCAGAAATATCGTAAGAAACAACAACATTCATCACCTAATTTCCTATTCCCTTCTTCCCTTCTTCTCTTCTTCTCTTCTTCTCTTCTTGATTCACTGTCACCTTCTTCCTTACTTCAAAACCAAAGGAGGATACTTATCAGTTTCACCCATTAAGTATTTAGCAAGTAATCTAGCTTGCCATTCAAAAGCTTCTCTATAAGTACATTTACGCCCCATTACCGGATGCTTAAATTCCGATTGCTTTTTCTTCTCGTACTTTGTTAAAAAGATTTTTCGCCCTTTAGGAGTTAGAGAAACAGCACCGCTTAAAGGTTCAGAAATAAAATCGGCTGGTGTTAATAATTGCTTATTCAAAATAGATAAAACCACCGCGTCTACCACCAAAGGCCGAAACTCCTCCATTAAATCTAGAGGTAAAGAAGGTCTATTATAGCGATCGCAATGCAAGTATCCTAAATATGGATCAAAACCCACAATATTCACAGCACCTTGCACATCATGACGCAACAAAGAATAACCAAAACTCAACAAAGAGTTTACAGGATCTGTTGCTGGACGACGTACACGCTTAGTAAAAGTAAAATCCGGGTTACGAATCAACTGATTAAAACAACCAAAATAAGCAGCACTCCCCGCACCTTCCAACCCACGCAAAGACTTAATATTATGAGTTGAATCAATCGGAGAAATAGTTTGTTCAATGCGAGTAATATATTTAGACAAATCAACATCAGATTCCCGTTGACAACGCATTAAAACTTGACGGTAATTTTTCAACTTACCCCTAATAAAACCTTGCACAACATGAACAGCTTGCAGAGACTCACCCGCAGCTTGCCATTGAGCCTTACGAACGAAAATATTACCAGTCATCTCCGGTTCTAAACGTCCCAAATAATGACCCCTTTCATCAATAAAAGAAAGCGGAATATGACGACTCATTAACTCAAAAACAACAGCCGGCGAAACAGTCGCACGTCCCAACACAACCACATCTTTTAAATGAATAAACGGAATATCTTGAAGAACCTTCTTCTCAAACTTCACATGAATTCTTTCATCAACTTTACCAACAAAAGAATCATTTTGCGTAACGTAAAGAGTCCCCATAATTAATCCTCAACTTGTATTTATTTCTCGTTCCCAGACTCCGGCTGGGAATGCACTCAAGAGGCTCCGCCTCGCTTAAAAACTAATCAATTTACCTCTTTATATCGCCCCACCTTCTCAACAGCTTGAGGCAAACATCGAGAATAAAGACTACAACTATCACAGCGTTTTGTTTTCACAGGTTTTGGCATAGCACCCGTAAACAACAACATTTGTACAGCTTCAATAGTTGCGATCGTACTAGCTCGTAATTCCGGCGTAATTTCCACTAATTGACGTTGATGAGATTGAGCATAATAGATATAACCAGAATTGATATTTTTACCAGTCATTTCCTCCAAACACAAAGCCTGAGCGCAAACTTGTAACTCATCATTATCCCATTCTCCCTTCTGTCCGCGTTTATATTCAATTGGGTAAAACTCACCATTTTCAAACTCAATTAAATCAGATTTACCAACAATTTGATATTGGTCAGACTTCAAATAAATTGCTCGTATTTGCCAAGTCTCATCACGATTTACTTCCCCTACAGTGTGAACTCTTTCATGTAAACTTGTGCCTTCAATAGTGTATTGATTATCAATAAACTCACCAGCACAATGAATTCGCCAACAACGATGAGGACAATAGGAATATTGATTTAAAGATGCAATATTCACATAATCATCAGAATTGATATTTTGAACCAGCATAGAAAATTCACAATTAGATTTTCAAAACAATAAAAAATGATTCATCTGTAGGTTGGGTTTCGTTCCTCAACCCAACCAAAATTTTGATAATGTGATGATGTTGGGTTTCCTCGCGTCAACCCAACCTACAATTTTACCTTCTTCTTACCATTCCCATACCCATAGTTGTTTTACGTCCTATTCCCGCATACAAAGCAAAATTAGCTAAAGCGTTAACTTGCTTAATTCCTATTGTTTCCACATTGCCAAGAATGCGATAACTAATTTCACCTAAACAACCAATAAACTTATTTTCATAATTGCTAATAACTTCAGTGTTGATATTAAAACCACTAGGATAAATGGCTTCTAGAGGAATATTATTTAACTCAATTCCACTATATTTATTCCACCGATTGAGAAGACTATTAAAAACAGATTCCCTTGTTGGTAAAAGATTATCAAATCCACCTTGACGAAAAGCTACAGGTGTAGAAAAAATGAAATTAAATGTACGTTCCTGCTCACTGGCTTGTTCATAAATTTGCTTGTAACTACAAACATTAGCCCAAGGTTGAGTAGATTGAGGTGTTCCTTGAATGCTAGTAATATATAAATTAGCTGAACCCAAATGCCAAGGTTGTTCCGGGTTAAGATTCAACCATAAAGGAGTGAGTTGACTAAATAAATTGTCATCTAATAAAGAAACACGCCACCAACAAGAAGTACCTGCGGAAATAGGATTTTGATGAGCATATTGCAAAGTATGAGATTGAATTTTATGTCTGCTTTGTACCTGCAATGGTGACAGAGTAAAAGCTTTATCAGCATTTGATTCGTGTAGATAGTCACCTAATTTCCTATCAACAGAACTCACCAGGTTAAGGAATAAAGCATGATAATGTCTGCCAGTGAGAAAGTTGGGGTAAATGGGAGACTGGGGGGTAAGATTGAGAATTAAACTATGAGGCATATTTTTTGCAGAATAACACAATTTGTAAATAGATAATGCAAGTTAAGAGAAATTGAGAGTATAAATTATATAAAGTAATAAAGGTTGCATAAAGAGTAAGACAAATGAACGTTGATAATTATCGTGAAGCAACTGCACTCACTAAAAAGTTAGAAGCCAGCTTACCAATTAAAGCCAAGGCGGCAAAAGAATTATTGAAAATGCTGAAGACAAGAGGAGACATAATAAATCCAGATAAAGAATTTGAAATTGATTGGGTAGCGTATTCTGGGGACGAAGGTGGGATTATGTGCCGACTAGTCAGCAAAAATGATAATCCCGAAGATGAAGATAAAGCACAATATGTAGTGTCTATTACCCATCTCAAAATAGATCCCGATCATCCCCATGCAGAAGAAATAGTAACTTATCAACGCGAGCGAAATCGCCAGTTAATGTTGCAAAATCGTAGTAGTTTGATAACTGAATTAATGCCTTCACGCCCTTCTAAACCAAAGAAGAGCAGTAAAGGTTTTGGTAAGTAATTAGCTCCGAAAACGGTATTGCATTTGTTTGGGAAGTTTTACATTTTTGACATCATCAAAATAGTAATATTCTCCTCGCATTTGCACATTTTGAATTAGGCTTACTGGAGGCATATTTACTACATCATAACTAATGACTTGATTAGTAAACATGACATCTAAAGGGTTTAAAGGATGAGTACAGGTAAATACATCAGTTTTAGTTTTTGGTTGTGGTAATTTCTCAACTCTGACTTCTGCTTTACTCATCCATTTACCCAAGCGAATCCATTTAGGTAGTTTGATTTCTTTTTGAGCAATTAGAAAAAACTCAAATTTACTTTCTGGTGCAATTTCCTTTGCACGTCCAAAACTGGGAATATTCTTTTGGGTTTTCTCCATTTCTACATGGTAATTATTATTTGCATATTTCCATGTATTCAGAATCGCCGTATGATTCAAGGAACGAGCAGGAGTTATATAGATTCCTTGTTCATTTAAAGGAGTTAAATGCTGCTCATATTTTGGCACTTGTTCGGGGCAGAAATAGCGATAAGAATCTTCCTCAGCAACAGTTGTTGAATAGAAAGGACTATCAACTAAACCGAGTGCGTAACATAGAGCGTAATTATGAATTATTGGCTCTGTTTCGTATAATCTGCCAATTTCACGGGTGGCAAAATAGAGGCTGTCGTGTAGTTCTAATTGACAACAGTAGATAATTGTCATGGCTATTACTTAGTCTTAGCAGCAGTTTTCTTTTTGCTAATATGTTTATTGGCATATTCTTTCGCTTCAGTGTCAGCTTTTTGCAAAATTGATTTAATTCCTGCTTCATTATTTGTGAGATTTTTAACCTCACTAATCAGAGGTACAAAAGCATCTCCGATAAAGTCATTATGCACAATAAACTCATCAGCCATTAAATTCTCAATTGCGGTTTTTGCAGCAGCCATTACATCATCCTCATCTAAAGGATCAGGCGATTTGAGAGTATTATTAGCCTTCATTTGGTCATATATTGCTTGAGTCCAACGGAGGTTACTGGTAATTTCTCCATCAGCAAAAACAACGCCAATTAACTCGTTTCTCACGCGACCTGTGCGGGTTGTTTGTGCGCCATAATGACGAGTTCTCAGGATATTATTAAAAACGTAAAGAAAATTAGCTTCTGTTGGGTCTTTTAGCGTCACAATACTAGGAAAGAAAACCTGTGGTCTAATATGGTCTTGTTGGTTAATTCTGCTAGTTACTTCACCAGCTTTAGAACCACCTTCTCCCTTAGAAGCCATTGTGCCATTTTCAAAAGGAGCATTGAGAGTAAATGTTTCATGAGATTCATCAAATGAGGTAATAGAAAATGCAGTATCTACCACAACTTTGGATTTCTCAGAACCAGAATCACCAATAGCGAAACCGTAAATAATACAATCAGGATTATCCATTGCAAAAGATACGTTATATTCACATTCTTCTGCTGTCATGTATTCATATTTGCGTAATAATTCTCTACCAACTAATCTTTCTGGTGTTGATTGTTTACGCTTGAACATGGAAAGACGGCTAATGGTGTTTTTATCTTTAACTCCAGCCCTCACCCGTGCTTTATTGAGTTCGCTATCTGTTTGAAATAAAGGATAAGATTCGGTCACGCGGATGGTGAGAAAGTGGGCATATTTACCCATTGGTTTGTAGGGAATTTCTGATTGAAATAATTTAGCGTCAACAGTTTTTAAAAGTGCCATAATGTTTCTCCAGAATGAAATTAATTGACGTAATAAAGTAGATTTATTTTCTCGTTCCCATACTCTGTATGGGAATGAGTTCTTGAAGGCTCTGCCTTCTGTGAAATAAGTAGAGTCAGAGACTCTGTTAGGCATTCCCAGTCAGAGACTGGGAACGAGAGCAGGTGTGGTTTGATTATTCATTTTCATCAATTTCAGATTTAGATTTTTCTGCATTTTCTTTATCATCTTCTAAGCGATAAAGAAATTCACAGGTGTCTCGAATGAGGTTTAATTGACGACCCGCTAAACGTGCGCGATCGCTCTTAAAACACCCCTCAAATACCTCGACTACAAAATAGTTAGCAAACTCTAAAACTGCTTGTCTTTCTTCCTCCCTTTTACTCATAATCCAGCGTCCTTCCGCAGTAGAAGAATGTACCCGATCCATCAGTTTAAAAACCTCTGCTGCTACGGCTGAAATTAACGTTTCCCCATCAAATACACTAGAATCGGCTTTGAGAATAGTTTCCGCAGCAATATCAATGGGTTTTAAAACAGCATTGGCTTTAGGATTAAACCGCTTATTTGCCCGATAGAAACGGCGATATAATTCCGTTAATTTTTTAGGATGATTCAAGGTTGATACTTCTCCCACAATTAATTTCTCCTTAGTAGAATCAAATTTTGTATAAGGGTCAAAACAAGGGTAAAAATGATAGGTGTAAAGTTTGATTTTCTCAATCCTGGCTGTTTCAATTCCTTGGTTACGCACCCATTTATTCAGATAAGCAAAGACATGAAGAGGACTCGTTTCAAAATCTTTTGCTAATTCCGTAAATTTCCCCCAATTAGCATCATAACCAGTCTTACCTTGTCTAGCATTCACATCTAAATGGATAGCGTAAGCAGCAGTTAAAACATTTAAAGGTGCAGGATATTGAATACCGTACTCTTCCCAACCTTCAAGAATGTAATCAAGACGAAATCTATCTCTTTTTACCAAAGTACGGAAAGCATGAGGCGCACTATCAAGAAATACCGTTTCTTCAAATTCTGCACCATCATTAAATGGGGGAATTGGAGACTCTGAAACCACAGTTTTTACATCTAAAATCATCGGAAAGGCAAACGCTAACCAACTCGGCATTACCCACGATTCTGTATCGCTGCTATCTCTTCCTGGTGGTAAGGCCATGAAGTAAAATGTTAAAGGTTGATCTTCAGGATAGGAAAGTTTAAATGTGCGGTCTTTTTCACCATCTAAATTTTCATCAATTAAGAAACTATCCACACTTTGATAATTTTCTTTACCTAAATCAACCTGTAAATCTTTGCTGATGAAATGATTACGGATGCTCGTATCAAAACGAGTTTGAGCAATGTTCATGTAAGCTTTTTGTAAAAACTTATTAGTTTCTGGTGTGAAGTAATAAGTTGGATAAAAGTAGAGATAGCGATATTTACCATCTTCAAATCTTTTACCTACCGCTTGAGTTTGATTCATGAGAATTTGTCTCAGCATCATTTCTACACCAGCAATACTAGAAATGTTGCGTTTAGCGTTAGAACCTCCTAACATTTGTTTGTTTGTATAAACTTGAGGAGTAAATAAAACTGCTGATTCCATTTGCTCAGTTACAGTGTATGCAGAATGAGAAATTGAGCAGATTAATTGTTTACCTCTTCCTGGCTTTTTTGCAGCATTATAATTACTCAACTCATTGATAAAATTATCAACTTCAGTTGTGAGAGATGTTTGTTTATTGGTATTAGGTAACATGACAACTCTTGATACCCACAATCTTAAATCATCCCAACCATCAGGTAATTGATATTGTGCAAGAATTGGGGAAATTAAATCTGTTAAGTAATAAATTACCTGTTGACAATTTTCGCGGACATCTTCAATACCTGGATGTTTTTCTAGATATTTAGCCGCTAGATAATACCATTCATAAGGTACACCTCCCGTATTACCCTTTAATTTTTGTTCTTTTAAACTTTCATTAATGCGTTGAATTTCTCGAACTTGCGGTAAATATTCTGTTAAGTTCCAAAATTCGGCAACTTTGTGAGTTAAATCAAAATTTGGAACTTCTGGCAGTTTTTTATCTTTCTTTCGTGCGGTTTCAATTCTATCAACCGTTTCTTCCCAAATTTTGCGAGTAATTAAATCACCAAATTCGGCAATTTGATCAATGCGGATATCATCATCAAATTTAAAATCATAGTCAGCAGATAAAACATTTTGTTTTTGAAACTTAACTAAATTTTCACTACGACTTTTACCAACAGATGTTTTACCTGTATTTAAAATCCGTAAAGTAGCATCTAAAGCAACCTGCATTAAACCTGGAGATTCAAAAAATAGATTGTAATATTCAGCATATTTCATTCCTTTTCCATCTCTACCAAATCCCGTTTGTCTCAGTTTTAATTGACCTGCACAAAGGGATTTAATTTTATTAACTACCAAATCTGGTAAAATTTCAGGTGAAATACGAGGAGCATCACGTAACGCTAGATAAATTACCCCTGTTGGTAGATATAACAAAGGTTGATAATATGTGTTTTCAGCAGCATTTAAATTAGTATGAGCTTCAATTACAGCATTATTAACAACATTGGTTAAAACACCTCTATTTTCAGCGATATGATGATAAGTAAATTTTAATTTACCATCACTGAGACTGTGGAGAATTTCATTAAGTCTCGTATTTTCTGCATCTTGAGGATGTTTAATAATTGAAGCGAGAGAATCAGCTAAACAAGTTAAATCTGATAAACTGCGAATAGTGCGGTCTTTAAGAACAGGATTTAAACCAAATTCTGAAAAATTCCAGTTAGTATCCCAGCGTCTTTGGGCATTATAAGCCATACACAATAAATCATCAATATATGATTGATAATCTTCGGGATTATGAGGATTGATCAATTTATCAAGTCCTAATTGTTTGATTTTTTCATCAATAATTTTGCGATGTTCATCTAAAGGTAACTTGCGACAGTCTTCAGGTGCATCTGGAAATTTTTCAAAGTCATGTAAAATAAAGCCAGCAATTACTAAACGTCGTTCTTTATCTTTTACTAATCGTTTAACCGTAGTATCCAGTTTTTCTAATCTTTGCTCAATTAAATTTGCTGGAAATAAGCCATTAAGTAAATGTGTATTTAAAGATTGATCAGCAGCATTATCACGTCTAACTTTTGTTTTACCTTCTGCTTCTCGTTTTTCGTCTATTTCATCAAAGAATTTACCACCTTTAGCAGTTACACCAATAGCAATTTTAAGCAAATTTGGTAACACATATTCGCTAAAATCTGCCATGACTTGATCATGAGGATTTTCAGCTTGTATTGCTTCTCTTAATAATTTGAGTGTGAGTAATTGTCCTTTAGTTTCAATAGTCCTGTCATTATCTCCATCAAAACCAAAATCACCGGATAACCAATCATCATCTGAGGTTGCAGAATTTGAATTCTTCTCTATTTCTAAGAGTGATAATTGCTGATGTTTATTTGTATCTTTACTTTTTTTAGCCATTGTCTTCTTTCACTGAAATTAAATAAGAGTTGATTTTTCGTCAGTAAAATTTTTATTCAAATCCTTCTAGCAATTTAGCAACTTGTTCAGGATCGGGAAGTTGATTTTTTAGTTCTTGAGGTAATTTAGAAACTATTTGGTAAGTGGCAACACCAATGGGTTTATTAGAATCTTTAAGCGCGTACTCAACAATAGTTCTCTGTTTAGATTTACAAAGAATAATGCCAATAGAAGGATTTTCATCTGGTAGCTTTACTGTGTCATCTAAAACAGATAGATAAAATTGCATTTTGCCAACATATTCAGGTAAAAATTTTCCAATTTTTAATTCTATTGCTACCAAACACTTTAAACGGCGATGATATAATAGAATATCTATAAAATATTCCTCATCATCAACTTCTAAACGGTATTGACTATCAATAAAAGCAAATATACCTCCCATTTCTTGCAAAAATGGTTTAACTTTTCCTAAAATTGCTTGTTCTAGTTGTCGTTCGCTGTGTTCATCTGCTAATTCTAGAAAATCGAAGGTATATTCATCTTTAACTGCTAGTTTTAATTGATTACGGATTTCCGATGAAATATTTTGATCAAAATTAGTTTGATTTAGAAGAGTTTTTTCATAAGTTTTATTTTCAATTTGGTGAATTAATACATTTTTAGTCCAGCCAAATTTACGAGTCATTCTAATATAAAATTCTCGTTCTAAGTCATCTTTAGACTTTTCTAAAATCACTATATTGTGAGTCCATCCAATTTCTCGCACCATTGGCGCGAGTTTTTCATTTTTGGCATAAGATTCATAGAAAAGCCTCATTCGCCACAAGTTAGCAGCAGAAAAACCACTAATACCAGGAAATTCTGCCTGTAAGTCCTTTGCTAATTTTTCAACTACGGATTTACCCCAAATAGAATCTTGTTGTTTGATAACTATCATCTGGCCAATATCCCAATACAAGTTAATCATCTCTCGATTAACTGCTTTTAGTGCTTCGTACTGGGCTGAACGAATCCGTTGTTTTACTTCCATGAGTAGATGTCTGTAATCATCAGCAATGGGGTTATTCATGATGAAGATATTTTAATTATTTTTGTAAACTAAACAGGCTTGCACATCTTCCCTTTCTAACCAGGGATATGCTTCTAACAAAGTTTCTATAGTATCTCCTGCTGCTAACATTCCTAAAATATGCTCAATAGCTAGACGACGACCACAGACTATTGGTTTACCGTCAAAAATTTGGGTGTCAAATGTAATTTTTTCTAATAATTTTTGTTCTGTCATAGTTTAGGCATCTAGTTTTTTATTTTGGTAAATTAACGTAACTCACTTTACTGATTGAAATTAAGGAGTTTGGTAAACCAAGAAATTTATATTTCCAAACTCCTTAACACATTACGCAGCTAATTTAATCATCTCTAGATGAGTGAAGTAGATTTTCTGCGGAAATAAATTTAGTTCAAGTTGCTTATAAGGACTTGGTTGCTGAATTTCCTCTACCAATTCCAATACATCCTCAGTTACAATAGGCTTTTCTGAGGTGTAAGATTGCAAGTCAAAAAGTTCCATCTGTTGATGGGTTTCTATATAAAGCCTCAGCATACGATTTGGAAGGTTTTCTTTCATAAAAAATTACCTCAAGTGGTTTGCGCCGAATCAGCCATGCTAGTGCTAACCTATAAGGTGCGACTCTATATAGGTGAACTGGGATAACTTTTTTCCGGTTCTCCATAATGTAACATATAAAAAAGGTCTGTAGTAAAGAAGTAAAAACGAAAAGTCTATTTACAGGATTAGAGATTGAGAAATTTAACAGCGTATTAAAACATGATTAGTTTTGCTTTGTTTCATTTATACTAAATTTAGCTTAGTCTTGAAGGGTATCAAAGATTGCTAGTAAAGATATCAAAAAAATCTGGCAATAAAAAGAATTTTTCCATGAGACTTTTTAAGATATATACTAAGGAAGCCTTGAGAATAAACCCTAATCCCTATCAGGGATTGAAATTGTAGTAAAGAAGTAATCAAGGCATTAATACAACTCCTTAATCCCTATTAGGGATCGCAGCCTCAAGCAATCCATATCTCATCTCCCTTGCTTTTAAACGTATAAGCAAGCGTATCTAGCAGCAACGCAGATTGACCAAAGGCTATAGAATAGGGCTGAGTTGCTTCGTGAATACTGTACTGGTCACTGATGGGATAAAGTTGAAAGTGCATGGGTAGCCTTAACCGCATCCGCACTTCCGCAACTGGCCGACGAATTACATAACAAACTAAACCCTCTTTTTTCAGTTTTTTATCAATTTGACCTATCCAAACGTTATCCGGTTGCCATACTCCTATCCCTGTTAAAACTTGCACTTTCCAAGCATCAGCGATGGGTTGTAAGTCTCCAGAATAGGTAAATTTCCAGTTCAACCTTTCCTCACGATAGGAACGTAATTTGATAAATGCGAGACAATGGGCAAATCTACCTTTTGCTATGGGTTGTCCAGTACTTTGCGCGGTTTCTTTTAATGTCCGTATAAATCCCGCTTCTGTCCACATTTCGATTTCTAAGTTGCTTAAAATTCCTGGTAAATCGTAGGTTTTAAATCTCTCATTTTCGTTGTTTTCAGTTAAATCATATAAACCACATTGCAAAGGGCTAGAACCGCGAAAACTAGCTGCATCGTCAGCAATGGGATTTCCTGATTTACCTGACATTTCTTTCCAGTCTTTAGCCCATCCTGTAATACGTCCAGCTTGTGATTTTAAACCTGTATTAAATACTTGTTCACAGGCTTTTTGAAACTTTTCTCGACTTTGGGCATATTGTTGTTTAATAGTGCGATCGCTCAATTTACAACATAACCAAAATGACTGCACAGCACCCCATCGGCGGTAATAACCATGAAAATCATTAATTTTGCGATATTGCTCTTTTATGGTTTGTTGTAACAATGGACGATCATAAATATTATCAACTTGTAATGGTGGTGAATCTGTTTGAAATAAACGCTCAACTAAAAAGTTAGGAACTAAAGCATAAGCTGTGAAATTGTTAAATTTAATTTTCTGACCATTTTTTTCATATCCCTCATGTCTTCCTAATCTTCCTAACCGTTGAATAAAGTTACCAGAATCCGATGATTCAAAAATTAGAAAATTAATTTTAAAATCAACTCCCACATCAATTGTACTTGTACCTAAAACTAAATCAGCCGATAAACTTAACTCTTTCTCTCCTTTACTTGATAAACCTGTATTTTCTCCCACTGTTAAATTATAAGGTTTTAAAAGTTCCTGAAAAAATGGAGTTAGTCGCTTAACTGCTGCAATTGAATTGAGAATAATTGCCCCTTTACTTCCTGGATATTCTTGAAACTGAGATACAATTAAATCGCTATTAGTTTTTAACCAAGTTTCCGAAGCTTTAAAACTCGGTTCTAAAGGTATAAAATTGAGTGCAATTCCTCGTGCTACTTGTCGCCAATTTTTGTTTTTAAGTATCGCTTCTTGTTCTGTATGCTCAGGAAATTGATATTTATTTTTTTCCAGAGGATTTATTTCTTGACATCGAAATCCTGCCGTTTCTAATCTGCTGATTAAATCTTTATCTGGTGTAGCTGAAAGAAAGAGAAACTTTTTCCTGCGGTTTGTACAGTGAATCAACAGCATGGTGTTAATTACGCTGGCGATTTGGGGAGCAGAAAAAACATGAAATTCATCAAAAATAAATAAATCGAAGTCTTTATCAATTTTATTCCATAATTTATCAGGACTATCACCAGTAATTAAATAATTACTGCGATGTAAATAATGGAAAATATCAGGATTAGTTAATAATACTTCTCTTTGACTAGAGAGAGTTAAAATTGCTGCACCTTTTTTTAAACCTTCATTTTCTGCATATATTTCTAAATCAGCCCCACTTAATCTAACTACACGGGGTTGATTTTCTGGTTTAAATATATCAATATATCCCTGAATTTGGGCTTCTTGATCACGGGCTAATTCATTGGTTGGATAAAGTCCAATAGCGGAAAATTCACCTTGGAGAACTTCTAAATAAGCAGCTAAACTTTTACCATCGCCTGTCATTGCAGTGTTGAAAACTACGTCAATATTTGGATCGCGTAATGCTTTTAAAGTCTCTAATTGATGCCAAGATAAACACCAATCTTTAGGCAATTTTACCCCATCAGGTGTGGGAACTGTTTGCGAATAAACAGGTTTGAGTTGAATACTGTAATTTTCTGACATACCCTTAATAACTTATTTCAATTTCTGCAACCAATGGTTGCAGTTTTTCATTTTTACTTAAAAACTGTCCGTAACTCGTTGCTAAAACCTATAATGGCACTGAAAATAAAAGTTGGCAAGAGAATACAAGTATAAAGTACACGGACACTTTAATGAGTCGTAAAGGTCAGTCTATAACGCTGTCGGTATCAGAAAGAGACAAATCTGAACTAGAAGCGATCGCACTCGAATTCGGTATGAAGTGGGGAGAAGATAATCCGAATATCTCCAAACTCATCAAAGCGATCGCACAACGTGAATTAATAGTTGGTAAAAATCATGACTGGCAGGATTCCCGTATCCGCGCCTTACATCGTTGTATAGCTTCATTAACCGACATCGGACAAATTGAACAAGCGGAAATCATCGCCAATTTATTACTCGAACGTAGCGAATTATCCGTACCCATGCGGAGAGAAATTGAGGCTTTCCTGATTAATTCCCTTCCATCATGGCGGTTACAAGTTGATCACTATATCTTGCGTCAACAACCCTTTCAACTTGCCTATCAAGATGCAGCAGAACGAGTATTTAATTTTACCGTCCGGTATGCAAAAATTACCCCTCACGAAAAGCGTCAATATCTTGATTGTTGGTGCGAAGAAACAGAAGGAAATTTTGACATACCAGAATTAAAACATAACTGGTGTTTCCGTTTAGACAGAATTAATGAAGCGGCAGTTACGGAAATTACTGGTAAATGGCTTAATAACTTAGATCAAATAGAAGTGGAAATGCACATATTGAACAACTTAGCATTTGCATATCAAACTAAACCAGAGGATAACAGAGTGGAATGGATACCAGATAAACCAAAAGTGAAGCGAGTAATTAGAAAAGTATCAAATACATTTTGGTTTATCCGAGAAATCATGCAGTATTCCGCTGATTGTATTGTAGTCTCACCGGAAAATGTGCGATCGCTTATCAAAGCCAAACTCATCAGCCTATCTCAACATTATGACTTGAACCTTCATTCCTAAAAGCTATCAAAAAACGATTCAGGAGTTATAATCTGTCGCAGTGCCAAAGCAAGCCACAGAATCTAACGTCAAGTTAACTCCTGAATTTATTTCTAAATTTCATCCAACTCCATTTAGAAATACATAGATAAAATTACTTAAATATAACTATTTAAGCTGACCCTACCGTTTTAGGTAATTTAAAATTACTGATTTACAGGCAATACCATACCTTCACAAGCTAATAACACATTGGGAAAAACAGATTTAAGCTGGTTTTGAATTTGGTCAAGAAAAACATCATCATCATCTGGGTGATGGTGTGAAATCACCAAGCATTTAACACCAGCACTTTGTGCTAAATCCACCGGCGTTTTCCAGAGTAATTCAGCATATTCATGGTTTTTATCCGTTGGTGGAGTGTAAGTGGCATTAGTAACCAGCAAATCAACACCGTCGATAATTTCTAGAATTTGTTTTTGTTCTTCTACATCCAGACTTTGATGTAAATCTGTCGCGTAAGCAACACTATAGTCCCCCCAGCTTATACGATAACCAATAGACCTCTGATTTTTATTGATTAATGCCGTTGTAATTGTTACCTCACCCAACTCTACCGGATTACCAGGAGTCAAATTATAAAAAATCAACTCCGACTGCATCACCTGCAAAGGATAAGGAAAGTGAGGTTGGAGCATCTGATCACATAAACATTGTTTAATGGATGCACCATTTGAGGCAGCAGTACCGTAAATATGAAAGCTGTTGTCGGCAATAAATGCAGGAGAGAAAAAAGGAAATCCTTGGATACGATTTGACTGGCAGTTAGTAAAAAATAAATGCGCTTCTAGTAGTTTGTGCTGTTGTTGCCAGGTTTTACCGAGTACGCGTAAGCCAGTACCTCCATCAAAAACCAAGTGTTGTCCGGCTACATATATTTCTACACAAGCAGTATTACTACCATAGCCGCAGGTATGGCTATTTGGGGTAGGAATTAAACCGCGTACCCCCCAGAATTTAACCCAAAACTCCCCAGCAAGGTTATTTAGCATGGGAGTTACTTCTTGATCGACATAGGTTTGAGAATCAGATAGCTCAAAATTTGGCATTTTTTTTGAAATTAGAGCTTACTGAGCAGATCATCGTAGTTTCTTACTTCTAGCATCCTGTTTATTTCATCCACAATGACGACCGTAGGAGAGTAGTTTTTTAACTCTTCTAAAGTAAACTGCCCGTAAGTCATTATAATCAAACGATCACCAATAATGCCTAGACGTGAGGCCGCTCCATTTAACTCAATTGTTCCTGAGTTAGCGGGGGCAGGAATAGCATAAGTAATAAAACGCTTACCATTAGCATTATTTACTACTTGTACTTGTTCGTAAGGTAAAATACCAGCTTGATCTAAAAGAATTTCATCTATGCTGATACTACCCACATAGTGAAGATTTGCCCCCGTGAGGGTACAGTTATGAATCTTAGCCAAAAGGAGAGTGCGCTGCATTTCGTTTTGGGTTTTTCCGTAACAACCGCGAGTAGTTTAAGTCTCTTTAGTTGATTTATAGGTGGTTGTTGAAATTGTAACATCAGTAATTTGTGAGTCAGCGCGGTTGAGTTGGTTAATCCGCTTACAGCTACTGCCAAACCCTTAAGGATCTTGCGGGTTTACTCATATAGCTAGTTTCTCCACCTGGGTGCGACTGACGAATCTGGAGGGTAATTGGTAACAAGTAAACAGCAGGTTATAGGTAACACAGAATAGTATTTATTCCTCGTTTCCTTTTTACTGTCACCCATTACCCATTACCCACCATCTATTTTTTAGCAGCTTTGATGAACTTCTCTACTAAGGGTGCAACCCTGTCTACATCTTGCCAACCAAGAATTTCTGTCACCTTTTTTTCCAAATTTTTATAACTACGGAAAAATTCGGCAATTTCGTCCAGACGGTGGGGCGCTATATCTTTCAAAGATTTTACATGGGCGTAGCGTGGATCTTTGTCGGGAACACAAAGAATTTTTTCGTCGCGATCGCCACCATCAATCATTTCTAAATAACCAATCGGTCTTGCCGGAATGACGCAACCAGGAAAAGTTGGTTCATCCATGATGACCATCCCATCTAGCGGATCGCCATCATCAGCTAAGGTATTGGGTATAAAACCATAGTCGTAAGGATATTGTACGGAAGAAGAAAGTACCCGGTCTAGGGCAAAAGCTTGCAAATCCTTATCAAATTCGTATTTATTTTTACTCCCGCCAGCAATTTCAATCAGAACATTGATCACACCCGGTTTCGGTTGGGCAGGAATAAGAGATAAATCCACAACAAAACTCCTTCGCTAACAGTGAATCAAGGTAGCACGCAGTTCGGCTCCCCGTATCAGATTTTAGGGCAATAGTGGATCTCTTCCCAAGCTATTCATCATAAACCCCAGTTTATAGTACTTTAATACTATTTAAATAGGGAGAGGACTTACGCAAGATGTGGCTGACAACCTGATTATTAAGTAGGGGTAATTCATGTAGCTTGCCCGTTGCAGTATTAACCCTATTTTCGTAATGTTTTGCGTAAAACCTGCCATAAAAAAACGCTGCCAATTTCTAGCAACGCTTTTTCAGTCATTATTTGAGATTTCGCTAGGACTTATTTACCTTTGGGGGTAATTTTGGTCAATACCAGCTAATTTCTCGCTGGTGATATTTTCTGGGGTTTATGTTTATTCTTTATCTCTGGCGAGATGATAGGTTAGCTGTTGCTGATTATTTTGGACATCAGGGGAAGAATAGTGTGAAATTATAAACACAGGTAGGATAAGGGTAATGAGAGCGATCGCAGTTCCCACAATGTCTGCCAAACGTTGGGAATATGTGTCGTGAGAATTGGCAGACGGGCTATTTGAATTCATACAAAATTGTGGTTCTTCATATCACTGTAGTTTTGCTCTCCAAAAAGAGAGTCTCAATACTATTTTAGCTATTTTTCTTCGGTAAAATCTGTAGCTTTAAAGAATTTCATCCAGTTTCAAAAGTGGCACACTCTGTTTTTATACATAGCTATTTTGTTACAAATCAAAGATCAAAGATTTGATGCTTTATTTGGTGACTAATTCTTTTATAAACTTCCTTCCTTCATGTCAGGATTACTTGACTTGGTGATCATGATCACAGCATTATTAATTACCCTGTGTATTTGAATTGATATTTGAGAATCTAGGGAGATTACTCGAATATTCTATCAGTCTAAAACCTGAAAATGCTTGTATTTAGGTTAATCGAGCCGATTTTTTGGAGTTTGATACACCAAAAATTTAGCTAAACCCACTTACAGCATATTTGGTATTTTTGATCGCTCAGATGTAGATACAATCAAAGCTACCAGCATTCCGGAAATCACTGCCATGATTTTTTTTACAAAACATTTCTACGCTGAGAATAAAGTTACTGTGATAAAAATTTGCTACTAATTTTCAGTAATTTTCACTAAAAATATGAACAACTGAAAATTTTATATCGTAGTACTTATGACTAATTTTTTATCAATCTATATATCAGTAGATTATAGCAATTCCCAAGCTCATGAAATACACCCCACCCGCGCTGTCGCGCACCCTCCCCTTACCAAGGGGAGGGTTGGGGAGGGGTAATTTTGTATCTAACTAGAGTGGGAAAGGCTATAAATAAGTTAGCCCCCTTTATTCCCAAAGAAGGAGGCTAAGGAGGTTAGTTTTAGTTAATGCTTTGAAAGGTTAAGGAAACACCAAAAAATAAATTACCCCTAAATAGCTTAACCTTTGCCATAAGCACTCATTGGTTCTTTGATAAATCGGATATAAAGATGTCTAAATGTGGACTTAATCACACGAGGCATGGCAAAATCAATGGGCATTAATTTTTCTGGTAATTGCCAATCTGCGATTTGGAGTAAATCTGGTGATAAATTAGGAAACTCAATATCGCTTAATTCTGGGCAAATTCCTAATCTTTGAGAAGCTGCAACGGTGGGAACTTGTGCAGGTGAAACTTTGAGAATTTCTAACATTGCTCTATCTAAAGCAAACACATTCTCTGATGCTGCTAAAACTTCTAAATTACGAGGTTCTCCGCCACTTGGCCCATTGCCTTCATGACCGATAATACCATCTAAAATAGTTAAAGTGGGATTAATAGCCCTAGCAGTTTCTACCAACATTTCGCCAAATCTTTCAGCATCTTTTCCTGCTTCCATGTGCCACCAGGCTTTCATTTTCCCAGGAACACAACCAAAGAGATTTTTGACTCCTAAAGTTAATGTCAATTGCATATGAGATTTAACTTTAGGTAAATTAATAATCACATCTGCTTCCATTGCTTCTTTAGATAGTAGCAGGTGATTAAAATTGTCGTTGACTGTTTGATAACGTTTACCGTGAAACTCCACAATTGGTAAATTTAATGCTTCTAAAATTGGTAATAAACCATTAGCGATAGCGACACCTTTAGCACTACCAAAAGCAGGACTATCTCCTAAAAATGGCTTACCACCAACGGCAATTACCATTTCGGCAACGGCGCGAACTAATTCTGGGCGCGTGGTACACTCTTTAGTAGGACGAGAACCGGTGAGTAGATTGGGTTTGAGCAAAACGCGATCGCCCTTTTTCACAAAAGCAGCCATTCCCCCATAGGGTTCTAGCAGGGTTTCCAAGGATTCTTTTAAAGCGTCTTGTTCGTAAGATTTAGCCCGAATCAGGCTGACAGATGGTTTTTGTGTTTGCATGGGTAATAATTGCGTTATACTATAACAATATAAACAAGATTTATTAAGTAAGTAGGGTAAGAGATAAATAATATATAGAACTATGTCAACTACAATTACTGATATTGGCGCTCTAATTGATAGCAATCCCAAAATTCACGGGGGTTGCCCTATTATTGCTGGTACTGGCGTAACAGTGAGAAGAATTGCTATTTGGTACAAACAAGGTTACAGCGCGGAAGAAATTTCTGACCAAATAAGTCATTTAACTCTATCACAGGTTTATGCAGCCTTAACTTATTATCATACAAACCGAGAAGAAATTGATGCTGATATTGCAGCAGAAGAGGCAGAAGCTAACCGTATAGAAGCATTACATAAGGCTAGAAAGTTGCAATGAGCCAGATTTGCTTGTATATGGATGAAGATTCCACTGGACGTTCTCTAATGCTGTCTTTGCGAAATCGGGGTGTAGATATAATCACGACTTTGGAAGTAAATCGGCTCAAATATTCGGATGAAGAACAACTTGTATGGGCAAAGTCCCAAAATCGTGTTTTATACAGTTCTAATATTCGGGATTTCTATCGCTTACATACAGCTTTTTTAAACCAAGAACAATCTCATCCGGGCATGATATTAGTGCAGCAGCAACGTTACTCAATTGGAGAAATCGCACGGGGTATTTTAAGGCTGATTGCAGCTAAATCAGCCGAGGATATGGAAAACCAAGTTGAGTTTTTGAGTGATTGGATTGAAGGATAAATGACGATCAGTTTAAATAACTAGTCAAAGACCCTCATTCAGTGGGTATTCTAAAAATTGGCACAGGTATTGTTGATATCAAGTAATTGATCAAGGGAGTAAGGGCATTCTGGTGGAAATTTAACGGAATTTTGAGTTTTAATTTTCACAAAACCTAACGCATCCTTATAAATAGAATTTAATTCTGCTTCTAAATAATTACGAAGATTATTAGTAATTTTGCGTTTTAATTGAGTTCTAAAAGTATAAATTTCTCCTTGCCAGTGAACTGAATTATGCTCGTACTCACTGATCCAATATTGAAGTAGTAATAAATGACGGATAATTTGTTCTAGAAGACTGGCTACAGCATTTTTATCCCTTTTTCCCAAATCTTCTAACTCCTCAATTAAATTATCTAAATCTAATTCTTGAAATTGGTGATTTTTAAGCAATTTGATCGTTTCTTCTAGCCATTGAGAATCATCAATTTCGTAGAGTTGTTTTAAATCGGTAATGGTTTTCATAACTCTGACCTATTGAGAGTATTCTATTTATATAGTAATATGAATTAATTTTTGTGGGGATGATTGCCATAAATTATAAGAATTAAACATTTTTTGAGGGTTTAGCATTGCTAAACCCCTACATCTTTATAAAGGAAGGATCGCACTCATTTGGTCTAAATCTAAGACAGTGGCTAATTCTACTGCTGTCATTAAGCCTTTTTCTATAACTATCTGACGCAGAGATTTACCTGTTTCCAAAGACTCTTTAGCCACAGCAGCAGCATTTAAATAACCGATGTGAGGATTTAAGGCGGTGACTAATGCTAAACTACCTTCGGCGTAAGCTAAACAACGTTCTTGATTAGCCGTAATACCTTGAATACAGCTGGAAGTGAGAGAAGAAATGGTATTACCTAAAATTTCAATGCTGTGAATTAGATTATAGGCAATGAGGGGCATCATTACATTTAATTCTAATTGTCCAGCTTGGGCAGCAAGAGCGATCGCACTATCATACCCCATCACCTGAAAACAGACCATTGAAGTCATCTCTGCCATCACCGGGTTATATTTCCCCGGCATAATTGAAGAACCAGGTTGGACTGGAGGCAATTGAATTTCCTTTAACCCTGTTTTGGGGCCAGAATCCATTAAACGTAGGTCATGGGAGATTTTCACCAAGTCCTGGGCTAAATTCCGCAACGCCCCGGAAACATTCACAAACGCACCCATACTTTGCATAGCAGCCATTAAATGAGGTGCAGGTTCTAGGGGAAATTCTAATAATTGTGAGAGAACTTCTACCACCCGTTGCCGATATTCAGGATGAGTATTCATACCCGTTCCCGCAGCACTACCACCTAAACCCAAAACCATCAAATCCCCAGAAGCAACATAAAGACGGTTTTGGTGTTCTGCGAGAATATAAGCCCAAGCGCGGAAATTTTCACCCAAACGCACAGGTACAGCGTCTTGCAGGTGTGTTCTCCCAGATTTGATGATATCTTGAAATTCGGCCGCTTTTGCTTCTAAAACCGAAATTGCCTCTTCTAAAGCTGGGTGTAGAGTTTGGGTAAGTGCCAATAAACCACCAATGCGAATAGCTGTAGGGATAACATCATTGGTAGACTGGCCATAGTTCACATGATCATTAGGACTAACCCGTTTGTAATTGCCTTTTTCATCCCCAAGAATTTCCAAAGCCCGATTTGCGAGAACTTCATTAACATTCATGTGGTGAGAAGTTCCTGCACCAGCTTGGTAGATATCAACTACAAACTGATCTCGTAACTTACCTGCAAGAATTTCATCAACAGCTTTGATAATAACTTCACTTATATCTGCGGGAATACAACCCAGTTCACCATTGACAATTGCGGTAGCTTTTTTAATATATAAACAAGCATCAACGTAAGTAGGTAAAGGCTTTAAACCGCTAATTGAGAAATTTTCGATAGCGCGTTGGGTTTGGATACCGTAATAAACATGATGAGGGATAGAGCGATCGCCCATCGAGTCCCGTTCAATGCGAAAATCTGTATTGTCAGTCATAGTCTGGTTTGAATAATCTCAAAATAGAGATCATCCCATGCAAGTACACTAAAAGCCTAGTCTAGAAATTATATATTTCGCGTTCAGATGTTGTCGTAGACTCCAAACCACCCCAGACAGCGCTGATATTGTCGGATAGTTCATCCCTCTACGCCCATTCCCAAACTACAATAAGAAGATATATGTCAGTATTTTGATTAATTTGCTCTATGTCAGTTTTAGCAGCGATCGCAGTTTTGGCTATTTTGATTTTGGTACATGAGTTTGGACACTTTATAGCTGCCCGTTCTCAAGGCATTTACGTCAACCGCTTTTCCTTGGGTTTTGGCCCGATTCTTTTAAAGTACCAAGGATCACAAACGGAATATACTATCCGCGCTTTCCCTCTAGGTGGCTTTGTCGGCTTCCCTGATGACGATCCTGATAGCCAAATTCCACCCAACGACCCAAATCTGCTGCGGAACCGTCCAGTTTTAGACCGAGCAATCGTCATTAGTGCTGGAGTAATAGCAAATCTCATATTTGCCTATTTAATGCTGGCTCTGCAATTGGGTATCGTTGGCATACCACAAGAATTTAAGTATCAACCAGGTGTAATTGTCAAACCAGTCAATGAACAATCTATCGCTTACCAAGCCGGTCTGAGAGAAGGAGACATTATACTGGCAGTTAATGGTCAGGAACTCACAGCTGATAGCAGTTCAACTCTGTTGCTCACCAAAGAAATTCAAACCCATCCAAATCAGCAAATTGATCTGAAAGTTCAGCAAAAAAACCAACAAATCCCCCTGAAATTAACTCCTCAAGAAGGTGCTGACGGTAAAGGCTTAGTAGGTATTGAACTAGGCCCCAATGGCAAAGCAGTTTATCGTCGTCCTCAAAATCCTGGGGAGATATTCACCGTTGCCGCTAATCGGTTTCAACAATTATTGGTGGGTACACTCAAAGGCTTTGGACAATTAGCTACCAACTTTCAACAAACCGTTGGGCAAGTTTCCGGCCCAGTGAATATTGTCAAAATAGGCGCAAAATTAGCTGCTGACAATCTTGCTAATTTGTTTTCTTTTGCGGCAATTATCAGCATTAACTTAGCAGTTATCAATATTTTACCTCTACCAGCCTTAGACGGTGGACAACTGGCTTTTCTGCTCATTGAAGGTTTACGCGGTAAGCCTTTACCTATGAAAATTCAAGAAGGTGTGATGCAAACTGGTTTAGTGTTACTCTTAGGATTAGGTATTTTCCTAATTGTTAAAGAAACAACTCAGTTAACATCCCAGTTAGATTGGGTACAAAAATTGTTCCAGTAACTGTGATTAGATCTCGTTTCCCAGTCTCCGGCTGGGAATGCCATGACTGAGGCTCTGCCTCAACTATCCTAAAATTGTTCCAGTAACTGTGATTCCAGAAATTCTCAACCTCTCGTTTATCTCGTTCCCAGTCTCCGGCTGGGAATGCTATTATTGAGGCTCTGCCTCCACTATAGCGGTTCTCGGTTGAGTGAGATACAAGAACCCCACCCCCAACCCCCTCCCCGCAAGCGATGAGGGGCTATGATGTATTTCATTCAAGTGCATACCGCTATATCCTACCAGGCAGATTATAGAATAAGAGAACGAGAAAAACTACAAAATAAATCCAAAATCGTAAATTTAAAATCTAAAATTACTTGACTCGTAAATCATTATCAAAAAAGCAACGCGCTTTAGAAATTCTTTCTCGTCTCCAGCATCTTTATCCAGATGCCACTTGCTCTTTAGACTATTCAACTCCTGTACAATTATTAGTCGCCACTATTCTCTCCGCTCAATGTACAGATGAACGCGTAAATAAAGTTACGCCAGCATTATTTGGGAGATTTCCTGATGCGGAAAATTTAGCTAAAGCAGATTTATTAGAGTTAGAAGAATTAGTTCGTTCGACTGGATTTTATCACAATAAAGCCAAGAATATTCAAGGCGCTTGTCGGATGATTGTGAATGATTTTAACTCTATTGTTCCTAATCAAATGGAACAACTTTTAAAACTTCCAGGAGTAGCACGGAAAACTGCAAATGTAGTCTTAGCTCATGCCTATGGCATCAATGCTGGGGTGACAGTAGATACACACGTAAAGCGATTAAGCCAGCGTTTAGGATTGACTACAAATACTGAACCTGTTGGTATTGAAAAAGATTTAATGAAGTTATTACCCCAACCAGATTGGGAAAATTGGTCAATTCGTTTAATTTATCATGGACGGGCTGTGTGTAAGGCTCGTTCTCCTGGTTGTAATGTTTGTGAATTGGCTGATTTATGTGCTAGGAAGTTATAATTTTATACACATAAGGATTCAGGATACAAAACCGCCGGTCTGCGTAGCGTCTCCGAACTCCGAACTCCTGACTCCTTCTGAGCAATTTCCCTATAATTGTCATGGACATTGTATGATGGGGAATGGTGTCTTTAACTAGATTAGGGAATTCATGGCAAAAAAGAGCATGATTGAGCGCGAGAAAAAACGCGCCAAGATGGTGGAAAAGTATGCTGACAAACGGGAAGCACTATTAGACGAGTTCAAAAGTGCGGAATCTCCCCTAGATAAGCTGGAAATCCACCGCAAAATTCAACAACTACCTCGTAACAGTGCGCCTAGCCGTCGCCGTAATCGTTGCTGGGTTACAGGTCGTCCTAGAGCCGTATATCGTGATTTTGGGCTGTCTCGGAACGTACTGCGGGAATGGGCGCACCAAGGGCTT
The DNA here is from genome assembly GCF_049315035.1 of Anabaena sp. PCC 7938. NCBI lineage: Bacteria > Bacillati > Cyanobacteriota > Cyanophyceae > Nostocales > Nostocaceae > Anabaena > Anabaena sp. PCC 7938. The sequence goes on from NZ_CP186034.1 coordinate 341,605, forward strand.
TTACCTGGTGTTGTTAAGTCTAGCTGGTAATCAATGGTCAGTAGTCATTAGTCATTTACTCTAAACCAATGACCAATGACCAATGACCAAGATAATCATTGACCACAACAACGATCAATTCCCAGGCTTTCTAAGAGTAGATCGCTAACGGCGTTGGCGATCGCAAATTCTCCATAAAAGCTTTTGGAAAAATCGAATGCCTGCATCTCTGTAACAATAGCAATTACCAGAGATCCCAAGTCGTTTTCTCCTTCCATACGTTGTCGCACAAAAATCTGTGCTGCGCGTTGAGCGATTTTTTGATTAATTAATTCAGGAAGAAATTCAGCATCTAGCCACCGCAGCAGTCGCTTTTGCAACCATTCACCTTCCATCTGGGGATTCTCAGACGGTGGTAAAGTAATGGACGAAATTGGCTCAGTCATCTTTGTATATCTTAAATAGATTTTGTTTACCAAGGTAATCTCAGAAGAACTTAGAATCTTGCTGATAATAGCAAGGTGCTTTCGTCTGAGGCTTTTTTTGATGATTTGCTGAACTATGCAATATGATGTCGCCGCTATTATTCGAGGTTATGCTCAAGGTTATTTTCTCATGGCTGACGAGAGCAATGGACTGGGATGGTATGGAAGTAAGGAAAGAACTTTAATTCCTTTGGATGAAAAATTTCGCTACCCCAAGTCCTTACAGCGTGTTCTCAACCAAAACAGGTTTACAGTAGCTATTAACCGCGACTTTCTTGGCGTGGTTGCTGGTTGTGCTAACCGTGAAACAACTTGGATTTCTCCAGAATTACAAAAGATTTACTGGTTACTTTACCAGACAGGTTATGCTTATAGTTTTGAAACTTGGCAAGGTGATCAACTGGCGGGGGGAATTTTAGGAATTGTGATTGGTGGTGTTTTCATTGGTGAATCAATGTTCTACCGCATTCCTGAAGGTTCTAAAGTAGCAATGGTGAAATTGGTAGAAAGGTTGCGCCAAAGGAAATTTATGCTGTTTGACGCGCAAATGATGAATCCCCATTTAGCCAGATTTGGCGCTTATCCTATCAATAATAAAGAATATGATATTTTGCTTCAGCAAGCTTTACAACTTCCTTGTTCCCTAAAGTGAGTATGAAGAGGTGGGAGAATTGTGTTAATTCTCAACTCAGAAGTTTGAGCGATTTTCTGTGACTAGGGTAAGGCTAACCCATGCACCTTTATCGTCATAGCTACGAATTAAGCGTTGGCGTAAATTTGGTTTAATCAGCCACCCTACCTCTAAAAATAACGGTTGACGTAACTGCACTTGTAAGGGGGAAGTTGCAGAAGCGCCATCAGGTAAGAGTAAAACTTGTACCTGCTTTTGGGGATTTTGATCAAAGATGATTATTGAATCTTTTATAGTAGCGGTGGAGGTGATTGTGCGACCATTAAAACTGGTATTTTGAATTAATTTTCCTGCGGCATCCAATTGTAGTTGCAGGGTTGTAGAGTAGGTATTGGGCTTTTGCAAATCTGGATAAATAGTTACTGCTTCACCTTGCCATTCTCCCAACAAGTCATCTATTTGTAAGGTGGGTTTTTCTACTGGTGGTTGAGTTCCCCCTAGATATTCACGAATCAAGGTTATTTTATCTAACTGGCCATTTTTATTAAATAATTGCACCAGGCGTAAACGGCGATTTTCATAAATTAAACCGAGTTCAGCCCCAAATTCTGTAAATGGCGCTAGTTGAATCGAACCTTGGGAAAAAGCGCCATTTTCAAAAAACAACGTACTCTGCGCCAGGGAACTGTATTCTAAAATTAAATCTTCTTGTCCTTGACGGCTGACAACCTGGTGAATAGTCTGATTATTGTTTAACCCTGCCAAGGAAACTACACTAGGGATATTTGCTAATAGTTCCCCTTGAGGTGAATAACGAGCAAATGAACCTTGCCATTCACCGAGATTTTGCAGCAAGCATTCCCATTGTGATGTCATAAAGTAAGTCCTATAATTTAACCAGACCAGAGGCAATATTACGAATTACGAATCACGAATTACGAATTACGAATTACGAATTATTTCAACTCTTAGCAAACCTGCGGACAGCGAATAAGCTACCTATTAAGCCGACAGCTGCACCAAATCCTAAGAGAATCAAAGGCAATAATAAGGTTTGAGAAACAGTTAGTTGTAAACCGTTGCTAATAAATTGAATAAATTCAGGTTGATTGGCTAGTAAGCGATTAATAAATTGTTGGGTGAGGGAAATAAAACTCCAAGCGATCGCACCACCAACTAAACCAAAGGAAATTCCCTGTAAAATAAATGGTAGGTAAATCCAAGCCGAAGTTGCACCCACTAGTTGCATAATTTCAATTTCTCGTCGTCGTGCCATGACGATCAAGCCTATTGTGGTTGTTGTCACAGCGATCGCAGTTGAAGTCAAAATTATAGTAATTGTTAAAGTAATCCAATTTAGCCCCCGGTGCAACTGAGCAATGCGTTTTACGGCTTCGTCTACATACTGCACCACATCAACTCCCTGAAACTTAGCTAACTGTGTCGCTAAACTCGGCACAACTTGCGGATTCAAAGCTTTTACTTTCATTTCATCAACTAGCGGATTATCTCCTAATTGCTGGGTAGCACCATCAATATCAGCAATTCCCAAATCCTTAACTAGCTTCGTCCAAGCTTGTTCTTTGGTAATTACTTGCACCGTCGCTACTTCCGGCATTTGCGCTATTAATGGTTCAATATTAACCGCTTGAATACCAGATTCTAGATAAACCGATAATTCCAACTGACTACCGAACTGATTGAGAAGTCTTTCCACTTGCCAAGAGGTTTGTAGACTTAAGCCGAATAGAAATAGTAACACTGTCACAGTACTCACTGCTGCCCAATTCATCCATCCCCCGCGCAGCAACCCCAGGAAAGTTTCTTTCAGCAGATAGTCTAGTTTGGTGAAAAATTTAAACATCGAAAATTGGTAATTGGTAGTTGGTAGTTGATGATTGGCGATTGATGATTGATGATTGGTAATTGGTAATTGACAATTAAATCATTATTTCCTATTCCCTGTTCCCTATTCCCTCTTAACTGTCACCTGTCACCTGTCACCTGTCACCTATTTCCTCTTAACTGTCACCTGTCACCTATTTCCTGTCACCTAACGATAGAATTGAATAGTAAGACATTCACTATTAAGCCACGAGAATCATGCCCTCTGATATAGCTGTAGAGAAGAAAAAGTTAAAAAATCCACCTTTGAAGCTTCATTATTTAGGCGATCGCGTTTTGCGTCAACCCGCAAAGCGTGTGACAAAAATAGATGATGAACTTCGCCAACTGGTGCGGGAAATGCTGCAAACTATGTACAGCGAAGATGGCATCGGTTTGGCAGCCCCTCAAGTGGGAATTAATAAACAACTCATTGTCATTGATTGTGAACCAGACAAACCAAATACACCTCCACTAGTATTAATCAATCCCGTTATTAAGCAGGTTAGCAGTGAACTCTGCATAGCTCAAGAAGGGTGTTTAAGCATCCCTAAAGTTTATTTAGATGTGAAACGCCCCCAAGTAGTAGAAATCGCCTATAAAGACGAATATGGTCGTCCCAAAACATTAAAAGCTGGTGACTTACTCGGAAGATGTATTTTACACGAAATGGATCACCTCAACGGTGTGGTATTTGTAGATCGTGTAGAAAATTCCTTGACTTTGGCACAGGAGTTATCTAAAAATGGCTTCTCGTATCAAACGGTAAAACCAGTCGTATAGGGTGATCTAGAGCGTGTATTTAACTCCAAAAAGCGGTTTATTTTTAGGTGGTTCTTGTTTTACTGCGATCGCAGCAGTCGGTTCTGTATTTGAACTCAGTTCTGGACAACCAGATTTAGGTGTCCCAACCACAGCCATTATCTTAGCTTTGAGCATTCCTCTCACCGTATTATTTTTTATTGCCGCAGTCAGGGATGCGCGGGCTAACAACTCCAACTAAATAGTTAGGCAAACACAAAGTTGTTATACTTTTGATAAGGGACTTCCAAATAAAAAAATGCACAAAAATTTCTTGTGGTGCGGGCCGAAAAGCCCGCAAATTATCAAAGACGGGCAGGATGCCCATCCCACAAGATTGAATAATTTATTTTCTGGTGTTCCCTAAAGCAAAAACCAAGCAAATCAAAATCAAAGCTTGAGATTCAGTACAAAACTTTTCAGAGTAGCCCACCTATTTCCAGGCTGTTGAGAACTTAAAACACCTTCATGTGTGGTGAAAATAATGGAATAGAGCAGTCAAGTTGCTCACAATTTCAACAGTACAATTACGATAAACTGGTGGTTATCCACACTAGCAGCATGAAGCAGAAAGAAATCCTAGCAATGTTATACCTTGTTTAGTTTTGTGCAATTGCTGTAGAACAGCTAACATTAAATAAGCATCAGGTACATAAAAAAGGTAAGAGGATGAAAGAAAAATTTACACTTCACCCTTTTACCTTTTATTTTTTGCCTTTGTATTAATTCATTCACAGCAGATAGCGGATAAATGACGTACATAATCTAAATTCAACGCCAGACACAAGGTAGACGTATATTGCAATACGCTCTCACTACTGCTGATTCCTGAATTATGCTGTAAATAGATTGAAAATTTTGCGATCGCTTCCCGATTTCCCCAATAGAAGAATGCAACAGACTTCTACCCATCTACTCAGACTCTCTCAAGGACATCTCAACCTACTCGCAGCTTGTCCTCGTAAATTCCAGCATACCTATTTAGAACAGATTACCGCACCCACTGACCCCCAACAAGAAGAATATCAAACTTTGGGTAGTCGTTTTCACTTACTCATGCAGCAGCAAGAAATGGGTTTACCAATTAATAACTTTCTCCAAACAGACACTCAACTGCAAAAATGGATGACATCTTTTGCCAAAGTTGCGCCAGAAATATTAACACCTGATATTGATAACCAAACTTTCCACGACAGTGAACACTATCGGATTTTGCAAATTCAAGATTACCTATTTACAGTTATCTATGATTTATTAATTGCAGATAATCAAAAAGCACAAATTTTCGATTGGAAAACCTATCCCCAACCACCAAATAAAAGTTCCTTAGCTAAAAATTGGCAAACACGTCTTTATATGTATGTTCTAGCAGAAACTAGTGAATATTTACCCGAAAATATATCCATGACTTATTGGTTTGTTCAAACTCAGGGCAAACCTAAAAGTATTCAGTTTAACTACGACACTCAACAACACCAACAAACACAACAAGAATTAAATCAACTATTGAATAATTTAACCAATTGGTTAGAACAATATCACCAAAATCAGCCATTTCCCCACAAACCAGCGTCTAAAAAATCTTGTGAAACTTGTCAATATGCTTTCCTTTGTTACAATCAAACAAATAATCCATTAGCAATAAATTCTAACAATTTACCAAATATTGATCAGATCCAAGAAGTATCAATGTAAGAATTTAGGTGTCAGGAGTCAGGAGTCAGGAGTCAGGAGAAAGAAGAAATAAGGAGGAAGAAATAAGAAGAATATTTTTCTCTTCTGTTCCCTGATATATCAAACATTCTGTATTCTGTATATTGCATCTAACTTTAGATTTTCATTTAAATTATTATTAATTACAACATCAGCAATAAATATGAAAGCCTTTGATGAAACTGACACAATTTATGTCCGTGAAATAGGAATTGATGATATAGCTCCAGTTTATCACTTAGGTGAAGAGCTATTTACCAGTGATTTATATCCTTATTTATACCGCACCTGGGATGAATGGGAAGTGATTGGACTTTATAACACAGATCCAGAATATTGCATCATTGCAGAAACAGATAGCGAACTAGCAGGATTTATTTTAGGAACAATTATTAGTAAATCATCTTGGACTTATGGCTACATTTTGTGGTTAGGAGTAAATCCCAAATTTCAACGTCAGGGAGTAGCAGATAAATTAGTTGATAAAGTTGTAGCACGAATGATTGAAGATGGAGCGCGGTTTATGTTAGTAGATACAGATCCTACGAATATACCAGCAGTGAAATTTTTCAACCGTAAAGGCTTTGGTAACATCCGCCAACATATATTCTTATCAATGAATTTGAGTAAGCATCCATATTATGGCAGACTGATAGATTATGAACATCAAAAAGCAGAAAGAGCCGGTTATAGGCGCACACGTCCTACTGTTCGTTCTCGTAAATCAGAAGGAATACCTGGTGAAGTAGCTATCAATCCCTTGGTGAATGAATTACCAACAGATTTAATCATTAATGATGAATGATTTTTGGTTAGGAGTGAGAAAGCAAATGTGGAGAATCACTAATTACCTATTACCAATTACCTAGAATGATCATAAATTAAGATGTGAACACCCCTTTTTTGTCTTCCTCTGCGTTCTCTGCGTCTCTGCGGTTTGTTAACAAATACCGTGATGCCTCCGGCACACTACGTGAACACAACTCAAATAAGATTGCTATATTACCTTTTAATTTTTTTAATTAAATGCAGTGGATTTTAACAGCAACTGAACAACCCCCTTCGTGCTTCATTCAAGCAGTGAAACAATACACACCTCTGTCAAGTGGAGTTTTTGCCGCCCAATTGCTTTGGCAAAGAGGGATAAAAAATGAATTACAATTAGCCGCATTTGCTAATTTTCAAAAATATCAACCAGCTAGTCCCTTTGAATTTGGAACAGAAATGCATTTGGCAGTAAAACGCCTTAAAGATGCAGGAGAAAAAGGTGAAAAAGTTGCTATTTGGGGAGACTTTGACGCAGACGGTATTACTTCGACTTCTGTATTGTGGGATGGTTTAGGACAATTTTTTATTCAAAATAAGCAATTAACTTATTACATTCCTAATCGCTTAAAAGAATCTCACGGACTGAATCAAGCAGGAATTGATAATTTAGCTGAACAAGGTTGCAAATTAATCGTAACTTGTGATACTGGCAGCACAAATATTGATGAAATTATTTATGCTCAACAATTAGGTATAGATGTCATCGTTACAGACCATCATACCTTACCCCTCGAACGTCCTCCAGTCAGTGCAATTATCAACCCACGTTATTTACCAAAAGAACATCCTTTATTTCATCTTTCTGGGGTTGCGGTGGCTTATAAATTGGTAGAAGCACTGTATGAAACTTTACCTGATATACCGCAGCATCCATTAACTGATTTATTAGATTTAGTTGCAGTCGGATTAATTGCCGATTTAGTGCAGTTAAGTGGTGATTGTCGTTATTTAGCCCAGTTAGGGATTCAACAACTCCAAGCAGATTATAAAAAACCAGTTACAGAACGAAGAAGACCAGGAGTAGGGCGATTATTGGAATTATGCCAGAAAAATGGCGATCGCCCCACAGATATTTCTTTCGGTCTTGGCCCCCGTATTAACGCCGTTAGTCGCATTCATGGTGATGCTACATTCTGCGTAGAATTACTAACAAGTCGGGATATTCAACGTTGCCAGCAACTGGCAGAAGAAACAGAATTAGCTAACAGCCGACGCAAGTCATTACAGAAAGATGTACAGAATCAAGTATTTAAAAAACTCTCACAATTAGATTTATCAACTACTAGTGTAATTGTTTTAGAAGACCCTCAATGGCCTAGTGGTGTTTTAGGTTTAGTTGCAGGTCAAGTTGCCCAAGAAACTGGTCGTCCCACGATTTTATTAAGTACAGAAAGTGGAGAATCCCAGCCAATTTTTGCACGGGGTTCGGCTCGTTCAATTAATGCCGTAGATTTATATCAACTAGTTAAAGAACAAGCACATTTATTACATCGTTTTGGTGGACATCCCTTTGCAGCAGGTTTAAGTTTATTAGTTGAAAATATTCCTTTATTTACAGATGCAATTAACCAAAAATTACGGCAATCTTTAGGAGGAATGAATCTCGCACCCACAGTAACAGCAGATTTAGAAGTAAAAGTTGCAGATTTAGGAAAAGAATTATTTTTAGAACTCAAAGTTTTAGAACCATGCGGAATGGGAAATCCAATTCCCAAACTATTAATTAAAAATTGTTGGTTTGAAAATTCTTGGCATCGCAATCAGCAAGATTTACAGGGTAAAAAAATACAGTATATTAAAACAGAGTTTGATATTCGGGATGATTCTACTCACAACCCTTTTCCTGGTATTTGGTGGGGACACTATAAAGATGAATTACCTCTAGGTAGATGTGATTGTATTGCCGAAATAGATTACAACAGCTATAAAAAACGCTATGAAATTAGATTAGTTGCTGTCCGTCCCAGTGTTGAAGCAGAAGTAAAAACTCAAAACTTAGCGATGATTCTAGACTGGCGAAATCAGGACTATTCCGAGAAAAACTCAGTCCTGAAGATTCCACATATTCCAACAAGTTGGGATGATTTACGCGCATGGTTTAGAAAGTCACTTTATAATCAGCAACAACTAGCCTTAGCTTGGTCAAAACCTCAAAACTCTGAACCCAAAGATATCTGGTTCACTTTAGTAGGAATTGCTAAATACCTCAGTCGTACAAATCAACCTGTTACTCGCATCCAACTTTTAGAAAAACTGGGTATCAGCGATAAGAGTTTACATTTAGGATTTCAAGCTTTAAAGTATTTAGGATTTACAGTTCAACGACAAGATCGTTCTTTGCAAATTACCTGGAATGCAGAAACGAGTAACGAAACCAATGCTGATACTGTGATTAACCAATTTCTAGCCGCAGTCCGCGAAGAACAATTTCAACAAGAATATTTTACCAACGTACCTTTATCTATTATTCAAGCGATGATCACCTTTGATAGTCTCCTTTGAGAATAGCAAGATACAATAAATTCACCTACCTGTAATATTTGCAGTTATGGTTAACACTTCTTTAAAAATCGCTAGTAATTACCCTAACCACTTTCCAAATCGGAAAATAGCAATCGCTTGAATAGCGTTATTGATATTCTTCTGGATTTTACTTTTCCATAGCTTGTCGTACTACTTCGATGTTTAATTCTAGTGCTTCCGCAATTTGTTCTACACTCAACCCCATTTTCAAAAGACGAGGTATCGTTTCTAGTTTAGTTTTTAGCTCAGTTTCTTCCTGCACTTCTTGATAAAATCGAGTTTGTCGCCATTCTGTTAATCCAAACATCGTTTCTAACTCCTGACGGCTATAGGTGGAAAACTTGTAAATGAGCATTATTTCTACTAATTCTAAAAGATAACGACCGTTGGCCGCATCTGCTTGTTGTACTAAATTAACTAAACTTCTTGCTGTTTGTACTGCTTCATCTTCTGGTGCAACTACTAATTGAATAATTCCTAAACCAATTGAAGATGATGTATCTGTGATTTCATCTAAATAAACTACATGAATTTTTCCCGCAGCTAGTGAAGTTTGATATGCAAAGGGAATACCAGGATCACGTTTAGCATCCTGTCTAGAGATGTGTGTACACCGTAGCCCTTACCAAGGGGAGGGTTGGGGAGGTTTTTCCAGCAGTTCAAATAAAACGCTGGGGAGATTTTCCCCCACATTCCCCTGATGTTCACACTGAAAACCACGCTGCTGCCAAGCTTGTATATCTACATCTACTAGTTTTGTTACCTGTGAGCATTGAGGCTGAATGACTTGACTGAACAGCGCCCAAAACAAACTACGAATAACATCTAATATGGTTTTTATCCAAGATTCTCGATTACCAGGAATACCAATTTCCTTAACTGCTTCTGGTTCTACCCAAATGCCATGAGCGCCTAAGATAATCTGTGCCATCAACTTGGCTCGGAAAATATGCGTACCTGAAGTAATCAATTTTACTTTTCTTACTCCCCAACTTCTCAAAATTGGTATGCCATAATAAAAATTCTCAAAGGTGGAATTAGCGCAATTCTCCAACCAGACTTTTTCTAAATCTGCCGCTTCCCGCTGAAAAATCAGCAAAATACAGGGATCTAGTGAACCATGAGAAATTAAGATCGGGATTTGGGGATACTGTTTTGCTAGTTGGGCTACATAAATCTCCCTGCGAATGCTGCCCCCCAGCACCAAAAAAGCATCTATCGGCTGTGAGGAAGCAGAAACTAAGGTTATAGTAGTGAAAGTCAACCAAATACCCAAGATCAAGCACAAAGCAACAGCAATACTTTGTAACAACCGCCTAAATTTTCTCAATCTGTTCTTCAAGTAAATTGATGAATTGATGATAGATTTGTGATTCATAACATAGAAAATAAAAGCTTTGTTGTCTAATATTGATAAATACTGCCATCAAGTCAACAAAGTGCTATCTTAGAAAAAGAATTTAGGGTGTAAAGATGGTCTTGTGACTAGTGTCACATTCATCCTGTGGTTGTTTTTACGTAAAAATAGAAAAATCCAAGAGATTATTCTTAGTAAAAAGACAGTAATTTCCACATCATTTACAAGGAAAAAAATGATGAATTAAGCATAGCTGAAGATGAGGATATAAAAACTTAAAAATATCAGGAAAGCCTGATTGCTAAACTGTCAATAACCCAACTATTCCATCTGAATATACATGAACCAATCTGCGAAACGTCACTCACCGCTCCAAGTAGCCTTGATTGGTGGAGCGATCGCTACGACTGCTACAATATCTGTATTTGCTCAAGCTTGGACGAGGTGCGTTCACGCGGCTCTACAAGATAGTCCCAAGGCGTTAGTTGACCAGGTATGGCAACTGGTGAATCGTGAATATGTTGATGGCAAATTTAATCAACAAGATTGGCTAGCAACTAGGCAGAGCCTGTTAAATAAAGACTATACTTCCAATGAACAAGCTTATGTAGCCATCCGCGAAGCCCTGCAAAAACTGGGAGATCCCTACACGCGGTTTATGGACCCCAAACAGTTTGAAACCCTTACCAGTCAAACATCAGGGGAAGTTTCTGGAATTGGTATTCGCATGGAAGTAAACGAAAAAACCAAGCGATTGACCGTTGTTGAAGCTATAGAAAATTCCCCCGCACTCAAAGCAGGGATAAAAACAGGTGATGAGATTCTGGCAATTGACGGTAAACCAACTCTCAAGATGAAAGTAGATGATGCATCTAACTTGATTCGAGGGAAAGCTGGTACTGCTATCACCTTGCGGCTGGGAAGAACGGGAAAAAATGAATTTGATTTGAAGCTGACAAGGGCAACTATAGAAGTCCCCACAGTGCGTTATACCCTCAAGCAAGAAGGTGGTCGTCGGGTTGGCTATATTCGTTTAAGGGAGTTTAGCGCCCATGCAGCTGATCAAATGCGTCGGGCTATTCGTGACTTAAACGGTCAAAAAGTCGATTCCTATGTTTTGGATTTGCGAGGAAATCCCGGCGGTTTGTTGCAAGCAAGCATAGAAATTGCGCGGATGTGGTATGACAATGGTGCAATTGTCAAGACTGTAGACCGTGTGGGAGGTAGCGAAGAAACTAAAGCCAATCGTACAGCCTTGACAAATCGACCCTTAGCCGTGTTAGTAGACGGTAATTCTGCTAGTGCCAGCGAGATTCTCACCGGCGCACTCAAGGATAATAAACGGGCGGTTGTTGTTGGTAGTCAAACCTTCGGTAAAGCTTTGGTGCAATCAGTCCATGAACTGACAAATGGTTCTGGGTTAGCAGTTACCATTGCTCACTACTACACTCCTAAAGGTACAGATATTAACCATAAGGGGATTACTCCTGATATTCAACTAGATTTGACAGAAGCACAAGAGCTTCAGTTGGCTTCTAATCCAGATTTAATCGGGACTTTGAGTGATCCACAATATGCCCGTGCGATCGCAGTTCTGTCTAATAGCAAATTTGCTCAACCCCTTGTAATTCCTAACTCACAGCCTCTGAGCGTTCGTGCCGAAGACTTGAAATTTTAAGCTTCGTTGTTAGATGTTCATGTATTTTTGTGATTAATCTCCTCCCACTCTGGCAATACAGGGTGGGATTTTAGATTAAACAATCTGCAATTTAAAATACTCACTTCGCTAACGTATAGCAGCATACAAGGAGGTTAGGACATCAAGTAACCTGAGTTCGGAGTTCGGAGTTCGGAGTTTCTCCTATGCCTACGGTACGGCTTCGCCGAACGGAGACGCTACGCGAACGGAGTTATGATTTTTAAGAGCGAGAGAATAAGGGTTTGAGACTCTTACTGGGGGGGAGTTTTCCACAAATTATCTTATGTCGAACTCAGGTCAATTATATTAATGAAACTCCATCTACAACAGGGTTTTACTCCTGAATCCTGACTCCTGACTCCGAACTCCGAACTCCGAACTCCAAACTCCTGCTGTATATTTATTGATATCAGCCAGAAAAATTCAGATTTATGAGTCATCAGCCAGTTGAGGCAAATACCAGTCAAAGCTTACTCCCAAAGGTTTCGGTGGTAATACCTATTTATAATGGTGAGGCAGATTTACCAGACTTGCTTAATTGTCTGTTGTCGCAAAATTATCCCCAAGACCAAGTAGAGTATTTGCTAGTGGATAATAATAGTAGCGATCGCACTCTCTCCATTATCAAAGCAACTGCTGAAAATTCCCCCATCACTATCCTGCCCTTAAGTGAAAACAAAATTCAAAGTTCTTACGCCGCACGCAACACAGGTATTAGAACCGCAGTAGGTGAAATTATCGCTTTTACCGATGCAGATTGTCGTCCCCAACCCCAATGGTTAAATTCATTAATTCAGCCTTTCATTAACCCAGAAGTCGTAATTGTCGCTGGTGAAATTTTGGCACTACCAGGTAAAACCCTGCTTGAACAACACGCAGACAAGCAAGAAACCTTATCTCAAAAACATACCCTAGCCCATAAATTTTGTCCTTACGGTCAAACTGCAAATTTAGCAATTCGTCGTCACCTCTTCACCACAGCAGGTTTATTTCGTCCCTATCTCACCACTGGTGGAGATGCAGATATTTGTTGGCGTATTCTCAAAGCTAATCTTGGCAGTTTAGAATTTGCTCCAGATGCCATTGTCCAACACCGTCACCGATTGACAATTAAAGAATTAGCTAGTCAATGGCGACGTTACGGACGTTCTAATCGCTATTTACATGAACTACATGGCGTAGACTTGATGCGTGAAATGACACCTCAAGACTACGGTTATCGTCTGCTACGTTGGTTACTCAAAGAAGTACCAAAAACAAGTTTCAACAACATCATTGGTAAAGCAAGTCTTGTAGATTTGTTAGAAACTCCCATTGGTTTATTTACCGCTAGAGCGCGTTCTGAAGGACAAAAAAAGGCAAAATTGCCAGAAAATGCCAAAATCATTGAATGGTTGTGATAGTCTCCAACTCGAAAGTTCAGAGATGCTTAAAAAATCGGCTCAACCACCATAAAAATCATCTAATCTCACATCTTTCCAAATCTCAGAAACCTGCCACCCTGTGTTGCCAATAGAGTAAACTACTGGATTATCGCGCAAGGGGATATATTGAGGTTCTTGATTTTCTTCACTTGTGAATGCTGTTTCATCAATTATTGCTTCTGGAGAATACAGAGATTCCTTTTGCAGATTTTGCTCTTCTTCCTCCATATTCTTGATTTTATCGAGAAGGAGTTTTTCGGATTTCTTAATCAGTTTCATAGTTTCTGTATTTAAAATTTTGACAAGTGGACATTAAAGGCAAAAAATTTCCAGACTGAATTTTAAGCCAGACCAATATAGTCTTTCAATAACAGTCAGAAAGATCAGCAAAAAGCTCGTATGAAATAGAGTTGTAAAAAACTACCTGCGGAAAACTAGGATACAACAAATTTACAGAAAATACGAGTGGTCTAGTCAAAAATTTATTGATAATGAGGCTCAAACCCTTTCCTATCGTGCCTCCTGCCTTAAATTACATCCCCAACATTGAAAGTTTTCCCTGCTACTGTTACTTGGTCGTTAGGCTCTAATTTTCGCCCGCGTCGGGTTTCAATTGTGCCATTGACTTTGATCTCGCCATCAATAATCATCAATTTGGCTTGTCCTCCCGTTGCGGTGATACCCACTAACTTTAAAAACTGGTCTAGCTTAATCATGTTAAAACTGGTAGAGAATAAATAATTGTCGTTGCTTTTTTACTTTTAAGAAAGGCGATGGGCTACACCGCATCAGAAGCGATCGCAGATTATTCTATCCTTAAATACCTTATTTTTTGTTCTTACTTACGGAATATGGCCTGAGATAAGGTTATTAAGGTACGTCAAATTGCTTGATTGTTACCGAATTATAGAGTTTGATGTACCTTAAAAAACGCTTATTATCAAGCTAGAAATACCAACTTAAATTATCTATTTTTCTTAACTCCGCGATAAAATTTTCTAGCACAATAACGTACTTCATACCCATGCAAATAGACTGGAAAACCGTCAAAGCCTACGAAGATATCCTGTATCAAAAAACCGACGGTATCGCTAAAATCACCATCAACCGTCCCCATAAACGTAATGCTTTTCGCCCTAAGACAGTTTTTGAATTATACGAAGCTTTTTGTGATGCCCGTGAAGATACCAACATTGGCGTAGTTTTATTTATGGGCGCAGGCCCCCACACAGATGGTAAATATGCTTTCTGTTCTGGTGGTGATCAAAGTGTACGCGGACAAGCTGGTTATGTTGATGATGCAGGTATTCCCCGTTTAAACGTTTTGGACTTGCAACGTCTCATTCGTTCCATGCCAAAAGTAGTAATCGCGTTAGTTGCTGGATATGCCATTGGTGGTGGTCACGTTTTACATCTAATTTGTGACCTTACAATTGCTGCCGATAACGCCATTTTTGGACAAACAGGCCCCAAAGTTGGCAGTTTTGATGGTGGTTTTGGTGCGAGTTACCTAGCACGGATAGTAGGACAAAAAAAAGCACGAGAAATTTGGTATCTTTGTCGTCAATATAATGCCGAACAAGCTTTAGAAATGGGTTTAGTTAATACTGTCGTCCCCATAGAACAACTAGAAACTGAAGGTATACAATGGGCGCAAGAAATCTTAGAAAAAAGCCCCATTGCTATTCGTTGTCTCAAAGCTGCATTTAACGCTGACTGTGATGGACAAGCTGGTTTACAAGAACTAGCTGGTAATGCCACCCTACTCTATTACATGACAGAGGAAGGATCTGAAGGAAAACAAGCCTTTCTCGAAAAACGTCCCCCGAATTTTCGTGAATTTCCTTGGTTACCTTAAAATAATGGCAAAATCGCACCTGTTAGCAAGGTGCGATCTTGGAAAAGTAAAAATTGGCAAAACTTAAAATTTTAAAGTCAAATTTTATTTCAAACAAAGAAAAAATTGATTACAGTAATTACAGTAATAAAGGGCAACTAAATTAGGATTGCTGTCGTCTTGACTTCTTGTGGCGAAGAAACTGGTATTTCTTCCACAGGAGCAAGTGCTGGAACTTCTAAATCTGAGTTTAAGGTTTGAGCCACAGGTAATACTGGTTTTGCTACTGGTAAACTCCAAGAATCTTCTAAAGTTTCCCAAGGAGGTGCAAAAGCTGGTAGTGCTAAATGGCACGCTTTCCAAGTACTTTGCACTGGTGCGCCCAATTTCTGACACATTCCACCACGACGACCCTCTGGTTGGTAATGACGGCAATATCGACAGGCAGATGTTAAATGGTGATTAGGTTTCATTTGGGTTCATCTTTAGTGCCGTTTAGGGCTGGTTATCACACTTAAATATTTTCCTTCTATGACAAAATAGGTATAAGAGCCAAAAAGGTATTATTTTATCTGGGTTCTAGCTATTTTTATTAAAAAATAAACTTTAGGATGTCTTTAGAATCTTGTTATATATGTAAATAATTACTAGAGTGGTTACATACTTGTTTTTGGCTAAAAAGCATTGGGGATCAAAGTTAAAAGTTTAGCTTTAGATTTAGTCAGGTTTTAAAACTATTCCTTCACACACTCCTAAATCACACTTTATTAGGATAATTCATCAGTTTCATAGCTCAAGGCTAGATATGATAGCAGATAATTTTCTAATATCTAAAAAAAATTCCTGAACTCCTGACTCCTGACTCCGAACTCCGAACTCCAAACTCCGAACTCCCCCCTTAACACTGTTTAGCCGCACAGGGAGAACAAACAAGCCAACGCTGGAGTTCACCGGGTGGGGTGGGACATTGACACTGGGGACAAAGGGGTAAATTGTGCGATCGCTCTTGCATAGCCATAGCCCAAAGAGCAAACGCAGTCTGAGCATCATCAACAGATTTTCTAACTTCAGGTTCAGAACCACTCTTAACACCGAGGTAACTGGGATGTTCTGGTGGTGAAACCGTTGGAGGTTGATTTCCTTTTAATGGCGTAAGCTTCCATTCAGCAGTTGAGAACCGAACATCCATCAAAGGCGCAGATAACTTTTTATTTAACTTTACAAGTATGGCATTGCGTCCAAAAGTTAAATTTTGCGCCCAAGCAGCACTAGAAGTTGCTACCCATAACACATCTCGCTGAATTGACACAGGACGAGTTTGAGCAGCAACCTTAGCACCAACAACTTCTACCCAAAACTTAAGCACGTATTGAAATGGTTGCTCTTGCCATTTGGCTTTCTGTTCCAGAATGCCTAAAATATCATTAACAGATTTGAATGACATCTTTAATATCCAAACAAAGTAAACAATGAGTCAAAATCCCATAATCGATTCTGGCACTCAACCGCCTAACCAGTCTGGCTTAAAGCCAGTACTAGCCACAGCACTGGCGAGTTTAGAAGTGCAGCTAGATCAAGAGTTAACTCGATACCGACGCACACGCAGTGGATTTCGTCCGCCAAAACAAGTTGGTGTAGAGACTTACATGAGTAATCAACCTCAACAAAATGGCACGACTGCAACACTGGAGAAAACTCAGTCAGCAGTAGAAGTCAACACTAACCCAATTCCCCAGCAAAGCCCATCCCCAGAGATAGACAAACAGGCAGAAATTGATCATTTGCATCTGTCTTCTAGCCAAGAGTCTAGCAAAACAGAAACTCCAGCAGATGCAACATCCATCAGCAGCATAGTACCGACAAAGGCTAAGGCTTCTGAACATCAAGTTCTCCTCCCAGCGGAGGATACTTCTAAACAGCCAGATGATTATTTAGAATCTAGTGAAGCACTGCTACGGAGTTTGACTGAAGAACAAGCACCAATAAAGAAATCAAGTAATTCTAGTGACAGCTTGCTGTCACCTTTGGGGATTGGTTCTATGCTACTGCTGTTATTGGCTAGTCTGACTTTAGGTTATGTGGTATTCAATCCCAAAACTTTACCGCAATTGAATTTAAGTAAATTATTTAACGTTACTTCTTCATCAAATACTGTAAATCCTGAAATAACTGAGAGTAATACCCCACCGATAGCAGTACCAGAAATTACACCAATACCCAAATATCCTAATTTGGCTACTCGTGAATTTCCAGAAGTGAAAGATCCTAATGATGTAGTGGGTTTGAAACCTAAAGTCCAACCAACTCCGACAGCAATACCTCAAGCTATTGCCGTCCAAACTCCAAAAAATCCAGTAATTCCCCAAACTTCAGTTCCCCCTGTCCCCCCTGTCACTCCAACACCTCAGCCTCAGTCAACGGCAACCTCACCAACGCTAAATGAAGAAATTCAACCATCCTCAGATGGGTTCTATTATGTGGTAGTTGATAATCAAGGCGCTGGTGCTTTAACTGCTGCGCGGCAAGTAGTTCCTGATGCCTATTTATCCCCTAACCAAAAATATATTTATCTGGGTGCGTTGAAGACTAAAGAGGAAGTAAAACTCAGGTTGCAACAATTAAAAGCAAAGGGAATTAACGCTAGTGTACAGAAGTAGACAGGGGGGCAGGGGAGCAGGGGAGCAGGGGAGAATAATTTATTAGCAATTAGCAATTACTCCCTTCCCAGTCCTCAATCCCCCCTAATGGAGCATAGCCAAGATGGAAGTGATGAAGCGTATTCTGCGGGTAATTCGTTCTAATCTCAATGATTTGGTCAACGGTGCTGAAGATCCGGAAAAAGTGATGGAGAGAGCTTTTCTGGAGATGCAGGAAAATCTGGTGCAATTGCGGCAAGGGGTTGCTTGTGCGATCGCAACTCAAAAACGTACTGAGCGTCAAGCGATCGCTGCTCAATCCCAAGTAGAAGAATGGTATCGTCGCGCCCAACTAGCTTTGCAACAAGGTAATGAATCTCTAGCGCGGGAAGCTCTCACCAAACGCCAAGCTTACCAAGAAACTAGTGCTTCTCTCTCTTTGCAAATGGATCAGCAACAAGTAGTTGTAGGGAAGTTGAAACAGGATATGCGGACACTAGAGTTAAAAATTGTGGAGGTAAAAACCAAAAAAGATATGTACATTGCTCGCGCTCGTTCTGCCCAGGCATCTTATAAACTTCAGGAAATGCTGAGTGGAGTTTCTGCTACAACCAGCTTGAGCGCTTGGGAACGGATGGAAGAAAAAGTTTTACAGATGGAAGCACAAACAGAAGTAATTGCTCAACTTAGTAGTGATGATCTGGAAACAAGATTTGCTAAGTTGAAATCTAGTAATAACATTGATGCTGAACTGACAGCGATGAAAACTCAGATGTTAGGCGAGGTAGATCAAAAAACGTAGGCAGATGGGGAGATGAGGAGATGGGAAGATGTGGAAGATCTTCTCTTCACTACTGATAGTGTAAAGTGGTGTAAGCCTTACTCCTGTAGGGACAGATTGCAATACGCCCCTACAAAACTACTTACCTGACATTAAAGTAGCTGAATTATAGTGTCATGATTCAGAATGGAGAGAGGATACCAATCCAAACTGAAAAGATTAAATTTAAACAGGTAGCTATTAAACAATACAAAAGCTAACTTTCCAACAAAGCGCGTAAACCTCAACAGGAACAACAAACTTATGGGATTATTTGATCGTCTTAAAAGAGTAATTGGTTCTAATGTTAACGATCTGATCAGTAAAGCCGAAGATCCAGAAAAAATGCTAGAACAAGCCATCCTGGAAATGCAGGAAGACTTGGTACAGCTACGTCAGGGGGTGGCTCAAGCGATCGCAGCCCAAAAACGAACCGAGAAACAGTACAATGATGGGCAAAATGAAATCAACAAATGGCAACGCAACGCCCAACTAGCTCTGCAAAAAGGTGACGAAAACCTGGCACGTCAAGCTTTGGAGCGCAAAAAGACCTACACAGAAACCGGTACAGCCCTCAAAGCTAGCCTAGATCAGCAAGTTACTCAGGTAGATAGCCTGAAGCGCAATTTAATCCAACTAGAGAGCAAGATTTCTGAAGCTAAAACCAAGAAAGAAATGCTCAAAGCCCGGATTACTACCGCTAAAGCCCAAGAGCAACTGCAAGGTATGGTCAGCGGGATGAATACCAGTAGCGCCATGTCTGCTTTTGAGCGCATGGAAGAAAAGGTAATGATCCAGGAAGCCCGCGCTCAATCTATGGGAGAGTTGGCAGGTGCAGATTTAGAAAGCCAATTTGCACGTTTAGAATCTGGTAGTGATGTAGATGATGAATTAGCAGCCCTAAAAGCATCATTAGCACCTGCACCCGCACCCATAGCAGAATTACCCCCCTCTCAACCAACCAGTACTGCTAAACCTGTAGAAACTGCTGAACCGGTGGATTCTGAGTTGGAAGCCCTACGAAAGCAATTGGATCAAATGTAAAACGTTTGCAGACAAGAAACTTGAGAAAATCCCGCACCTCTTAGTTGTGGGATTTTGCTTCCTTGGTAATGGGTAATTGGTAATTGGTAATGGGGATGAGTAATTAGTAAACTTCCTTCTGTCACCTGTCACCTGTTCCCTGTTCCCTCAGATTGGGATAAAGTATTTTGTGTGTCAACTTTGATCAATGCCACCTAATGGAGACTTTAATGAGTAAGGGTGTAATCACTATCACTGATGCTGACTTTGAAACAGAAGTGTTAAAAGCCGATCAGCCTGTATTAGTTTACTTTTGGGCTTCCTGGTGTGGGCCTTGTCAATTGATGTCGCCAATGATTAACCTAGCTGCTAACACTTACAGCGATCGCTTGAAAATTGTGAAAATGGAAATAGACCCCAATCCTTTAACTGTCAAACAGTATCAGGTGGAAGGTGTCCCAGCGTTAAGGCTAATTAGAGATAGCAAACTCATAGAATCCACAGAAGGAGTAATTACCAAAGATAAATTACTCAGCCTTTTAGAACAGCATTTAAATAATAATTAGCAAATAATTCGTAATTCGTAATTCGTAATTCGTAATTGAAGAGGGTATGAGCCATCACCATAATCTTCGATTTGTTGGTCTGTAATCAGGGCTAATAATAATTATAATTACGGATTATAAATTATCAATTACGAATTATTTTGACTCATCAGCAACGACTAATGACTAAGATGGAATTTGCAAAACGGTTACAACCTCTACAATCTAATGTATTTGCTGATATGGACAGAGCCAAGGCTATTGCTGTGGCTGCTGGACGGGAATTAATTGATTTATCTCTTGGTTCTTCCGATTTACCGGCGGAAAATCATGTCATTGAAGCGATCGCCAAATCTCTCTATGATCCTAGTACTCACGGTTATTTGCTGTTTCGGGGTACAAAAGGGTTTCGTCAAGCTGTGGCACAATGGTATGAACAAAAGTTCGGTATTAAAGTTGACCCAGAAACAGAAGTTTTACCTCTGATTGGTTCTCAGGAAGGAACTGCTCATTTACCTTTAGCAATTCTCAATCCCGGCGATTTTGCCCTATTATTAGACCCTGGTTATCCTTCCCATGTCGGAGGAGTTTATTTAGCTAGTGGGCAAATTTACACAATGCCATTAAAGGCAGAAAATAATTTTTTACCCGTGTTGACTGATATTCCCGCTTCAGTTTTGGCTCAGTCACGAATGATGGTATTAAGCTATCCCCATAATCCCACCAGTGCGATCGCACCTTTATCTTTCTTCAAAGAAGCCGTAGCTTTTTGTCAGCAAAATAATATCGTCCTAGTTCACGATTTCCCCTATGTAGATTTAGTTTTTACAGAAGCCGAAACTCCCAGTTCCCAATCCTTAGTTCCTTCAATTTTGCAAGCTGACCCAGAAAAAAGCGTCTCTATTGAGTTTTTTACCTTGTCGAAGTCTTACAATATGGGTGGTTTCCGCATAGGTTATGCGATCGGTAATGCCGAACTAATTCAAGCTTTAAGACAGGTAAAAGCCGCAGTTGACTTTAATCAATATTTAGGAATTTTAAATGGTGCGATCGCCGCACTGACAGGAAATCAAGCTGGTGTTAAAGTTGCCGTTGATACCTTCCGTCAACGCCGTGATACTTTTATAAATGCCTTACACCGTATTGGTTGGAACGTTCCCACACCCGAAGCAACAATGTACATTTGGGCAAAATTACCTGAATATTGGAGTAACAATTCTATTGAATTCTGCACCGAGCTAGTGGAAAAAACAGGTGTAGCTGCTTCCCCTGGTGCAGGTTTTGGCAAAGCTGGAGAAGGCTATGTTCGTTTTGCTTTGGTACAAGAGCCAGATGTTTTAGAAACCGCTGTCGAGAGAATTGCAGAGTTTCTGAAATAATTGTCAATTCAGACTTCTCTAGCTTCTCTAAGTAAATAGACGTAGATAAATACGGTAATAATCTTCATATTTTTATTGAAAAAATACAGTAGCTTTATCAAATAAACCGCTAAATTCCCTTACAGTATATTTGTGTGTTCCACTATTAAATCGGCAATAGCTGCTACTTATTAGCAAACCTATTAGACATCTCCAAAAAATTAAATGTAAGTTTCCTAGAACCCTTGTAGAGACGTTCTATGGAACTTCTCTACTTTTTGGAGATGTCTATTATTAACTCGGCCCAAAGATAGAAATAACTTTAAACTCAACTCTAAAAAAAATGAAACACTCTTTTGGAAAATTGTTAGTTGGTGCATCAATGGCGATTGGTTTGGGTGCTGTAGCAGCTACCCCAGCACAAGCTGGTACTCTCACTGGTGCTACTATTGGTGGAACAGCCGCAAGTGACTATTTAGTCTATGATGTTTCAGGTAACAATACAGTTCTTGTACCTAGCACCCCAGCAAATGCAGCAGCAGTCTTAACTGGTAACGCCGCCAGCCCTACTGGTAATATTGAATTACGTAAAAGCACTGAACAAGGAACTTTTACTGCAAATGATTTCACTAAAAATACCACTTTGTCAGGGCAAATTGGTGGTCAAGATATTACTCTCAGCAGCTTAACTTATGCAGACTGGTTTAGCACTGGCTCAGGAAATAGTACAGCCTATGGAGCAAATAATCTTGCTACTACTTGGTTTAATACATTCTTAACTCAAGCGAATAAAGCTAACTATGTTGGAACAGTTTTAGGTAACTTAGCCTATAGTGCATTTTTTAATATCAAAGGTTTTCAACGCTCTAGCGACCCTAATATCTCCTATGTTAACCAAGATGATGCGACTGGCTTGATTAAAATTGGGTTAGCAGGTCACTACAATTTAAAAGCTGCTTATTCTGCACCAGGTTCACCATTTGCTACATTTGCTAGTTTACTACCCGCTGGATTTCAAGCCAGTGAAGTTGTCAAGTACACCTATAATGGAGTCACTGACTATCTCTACAGCTTTAATGCTACTGCTTCAGGTTTAAATTCAAACGACAATACATCATCCCATAATGGTAATTACGAAGTCACCATTCAAGGTGATCCTCAAGCAGTTCCCGAACCTTCTGTAATGCTTGGTGTGTTTGGTGTTGCTGGTATTGTAGCTGCACAACGTAAACTAAAAAAAGTGTCTGCTTAAGAAGCAGATTTCAACATTATCAATCTAGAAATTAGGGGTTTAGCATTGCTAAACTCTATATGTTGCAAACAATTATTTTGCATTCCTTAATTGCGGCAGCCAAATTCTTATAAATATTTCTTAAAATAAAGAAGGGTATATCTGTCAAATTACCTAACTTTAACCGTGAATTTATCTGCTCAAACATTACCACTAGTTAAAAATCCTGAAAGACTAGAAAACCGTCTTGGGGAGATTCCTGCTGAACCGGGGGTTTACTTAATGCGAGATGGGAGTGATCGCATAATATATATAGGTAAATCTCGCAAATTGCGATCGCGTGTCCGTTCCTATTTCCGTGACTCCACTAACAAAACGGAACGCATCAACACAATGGTCAAGCTGGTGACAGAAATTGAATTTATCGTCACTGACACCGAAGTAGAAGCTTTAGCACTAGAAGCCAATTTAATCAAACAGCACCAGCCATATTTTAACGTCTTACTCAAAGATGATAAAAAATATCCTTATCTCTGCATTACTTGGTCAGAAGACTATCCGCGTATTTTTATTACCCGCAAACGCCAATTAGGAAAAGCCAAAGATAAATACTACGGACCTTATACAGATTCTGGTCTATTGCGAGAAATAGTCCACTTGTGTAAACGCATATTTCCCCTTAGACAAAGACCACAACCTTTATTTAAAGACCGTACCTGTTTAAATTATGATATTGGTCGCTGTCCTGGTGTTTGTCAAAAATTAGTTTCTCCCGAAGAATATCGCAAAATTGTTCAAAGGGTAGCAATGGTATTCCAAGGCAGGACTCAGGAACTAATTGATATTTTAACAGCGCAAATGCAAACTGCGGCTGAAGAATTGAATTTTGAAACAGCAGCGCGAGTTCGTGATCAAATTACTGGTCTAAAATCTCTAAATGCACAACAAAAAGTATCCTTACCTGATGATACTGTGTCACGAGATGCCATAGCCTTAGCCGCAGATGATCAACACGCTTGTATTCAATTATTCCAAATTCGTGCAGGTCAATTAGTCGGACGTTTGGGGTTTGTAGCAGATGCGCACGCTGAACCTGGGGCTATTTTACAACGAGTTTTAGAAGAACATTACCAAACTGCGGAAAGTGTAGAAATTCCAACAGAGATTTTGGTACAACATGAGTTATCCGACGGGGAATTTTTGACGGATATTTTAACTCAACGCAAAGGTAAAAAAGTGACAATTTTAGCTCCTTTGCGACAAACTAAGGCAGAATTAATCGAGATGGTGGAACGTAACGCCCAATTTGAGTTACAAAGAATGCAAAAATTGGGAAATAGTAATCTTCAAGCTACCCAAGATTTAGCTGCTATTCTCGATTTACCCGATTTACCCCAGCGCATTGAAGGTTATGATATTTCTCATATTCAAGGTTCTAATGCGGTAGCTTCTCAAGTTGTGTTTATTGATGGTTTACCAGCAAAACAATATTACCGTCATTACAAAATAAAAAATCCTAATGTTACTATCGGACACTCTGACGATTTTGCTAGTTTAGCAGAAGTTATTCAAAGACGATTTAGAAAATATACCGAAGATCCAAAATTATCACGCATAGATAATCCTGACTGGCCTGATTTAATTATGATTGATGGTGGTAAAGGTCAGTTGTCTTCCGTTGTAGCCATTTTACAAGAAATGGATTTACTTGCAGATTTACGGGTTGTGAGTTTAGCGAAAAAGCGTGAAGAAATCTTTTTACCTGACTCATCTCAACCTTTAAAAACAGACGCTGAACAACCGGGGGTACAGTTGCTGCGACGCTTGCGGGACGAAGCACACAGGTTTGCGGTGAGTTTTCATCGTCAACAAAGAAGTGATAAATTAAAGCGATCGCGTTTAGATGAAATTCCCGGTTTAGGACAACATAGGCAAAAGTTGCTTTTAGCTCATTTTCGTTCTGTTGATTATATCCGTCAAGCTACACCTACACAACTAGCTGAAGTTTCGGGAATTGGAACTCATTTAGCGCAGGAGATTTATAATTATTTTCATCCATCATGAGTAATTTAACTTTATTTTGGCATTAATCATCAATCATTAATCTAGCTAAAATTTCATTCCATCTCTCTTTGTGAATTTTTTGAAGTTCAGTATCTAATTCTATTAATTTAGAATAAATTTCAATAAAATCAGTAATAGACATGATTAACCTTAAATAATATTTGATTGTGGGTATAATTCCATTAACAATTACTTGACATCCATGTTCTGAAGCCATTTCTTTAATAACTTCATTAATTTGAGCAGCTTCTGATTTTTTAACATCTTTTGAAGTAAGGATATATAGCAATTCCCAATCTCATGAAATACACCCCACCCGCGCTATCGCGCACCCTCCCCTTACCAAGGGGAGGGTTGGGGAGAGGTAATTTTGTATCTAACTAGAGTGGGAAAGGATATAATATCTGCGAGGATTGTATTTCAGAATCTTCTCTTTAGCACGATAAAGAATTTGCAAAGTTATTTCTTGTCCATGTTTTATTTCTACTGCTTCAACAAGATGATTATTTTCATCAAAAATATCAATATCTCCAGCAGTCTTAGAAGTTCTGTCTGAAGCTGTATGACTGCCTAATTCTCCCAGTGTGCATGACTGATACCTAGAAATTTCTCTCACTAAAATTTGATAAATAGCATAGAAGGCAATAACAGGTAATTTTGAGCCACCCTTCGTTTTATAGTTATAATTAAAATGCTCTTCTAAAGCATTGACTAAACTTTTTATATCTAACTTTTCAGGATTGGTTAATTTAATAACTTCAACTAAGTTGGCATCCTTAGCTGATTGGATAAATTTTAGGAGTAATCTTAACACATTTTCTGATTGTTCAGGATGTGTTTGCACAAAATCAATAATGTTGATAAATGCTGTTTTCAGAGACTTAGGACTTATGTTTCCGTTATATAGCAATTCCCAATCTCATGAAATACACCCCACCCGCGCTGTCGCGCACCCTCCCCTTACCAAGGGGAGGGTTGGGGAGGGGTAATTTTGTATCTAACTAGAGTGGGAAAGGCTATATCTTCCAAAGAATATAATATTATTTCTAATGTTTTACCTTGATCATGATGCAATATATGCTTGACATTTTCTAAGATAACTACAGGAGGTTTTATATATTCAATGATTTCACATATATGAAAAAATAAAGTTCCTCTAGTATCATGAAAGCCTTTTTTTCTGCCACAAATACTAAAAGGTTGACAAGGAAAACCAGCCGTTAAAACATCGAAATCAGGTAAATTTTTAAAATCAATTTTTCTGAATATCATCTTCAGGCATTTCCCCAAAATTATTAAAATAGACTTTTTGGCAAGCTTCATTAATTTCACATGAATATACGCAGTCATATCCTGCTTTTTCAAAGCCTAATCTAAAACCTCCAATACCTGCGAAGAGATCAGCAAATTTGAGTTTAAATTTTTCCATAAAAAATTAGTTAAGTAGTATCTAATACAAATAGACTCAATATTATAGCAAAGTTTAAGACAACATCTTCAAAAATTGAAATCATGTGGTATATTTATCTACTAAGTTTCAGAAGCTACAATAATCTGCAACAGCGCTGTATTAATTCCATTTTGGTGAGATACTCACCGGATACCAAATCTTAATTAAATATAAAAATACAAATTTTGTGACTTAAACTACAGTTTTTCTCAGTCTGTAGCGGTTGAATACAAAGACAGACTATTTTGAAACAAGAGGGAAAACGCAACTGTCTCAAAGATTTATAGCTAGGGATCACCAATAACCTCAGAAGAAATCACAGCAAAGGTAAATTTCTATATCTAAAGTGTGAGGGCGATGAAGTATAAGGGTTAGGATAATGACTAATGAATATCAAAATTTTTTCTGTTAAAGTTTGTTAAGAAAAGTTAGCCAATTTTACGGCTGAAATATTTACTGACTAGAGTTACAGTTTTTCAAATTTTTCCAAAATTTTATTAAATCCAGGGGTTTTAAAATGCAAGTTTTACAAAAAATTCACTGCCCAAATTGCGGCAGTGCAGCTGAACGTCACTATATTGCTGAGAGTGAAATCACACGGACACAATGCCCAAGTTGTGATTACTTGATGATCACCTGCACTCGCACTGGTAAAGTAATTGAGGCTTATGCCCCAGGTATTTACGCCAAAAGGTAAGGGACTGGGGACTAGTTAAATAATTTGTAATTACGAATTACGAATTACGAATTACGAATTACGAATTACCTTTTGCTTGTTCTCAATTGTCCACAAGCTGCGTCAGCTTCTAAACCACGGGAGTAACGGACACTAACAGCGGTGTTTTGCTGCTGGAGAACGTTAACAAAGGCTTGAATACGATCGCGGTTTGGTCTTTTATAATCTACTTCCTCGATGGGGTTGTAAGGAATCAAATTCACATGACTTTGAAAACCTCGCAGACGTTTTGATAATTCCAAAGCGTGTTCTGGCAAGTCGTTTACCCCAGCGAGGAGGATATATTCAAAGGTGACTCTGCGTCCTGTTATTTCCACATATTCTCGACATTCATCGAGTAAGTCTTCTATGGGATAGGGTTTAGCACTGGGAATGAGTTGTTCCCGCAATGCTTGGTTAGGTGCGTGGAGACTGACAGCAAGGGTAATTTGAAACAGGTGTTCGGCTAGTTGACGAATGCGATCGCGGATGCCTACAGTAGAAACTGTGAGCGATCGCGCTCCTATCCCCACATCTTGATTAATGGATTTAATTGCAGAGATGACATTTTCCGTATTTAACAACGGTTCACCCATCCCCATAAACACCACATTACTCACCCGTTGCTGAAAATCTTCTTGTACAGTTAATACTTGATCAACAATTTCTGCACAGCTAAGATTGCGTTTATAGCCTCCTTTACCCGTAGCACAGAAATCACAAGCCATCGGACAACCAACTTGAGTAGAAACGCATACCGTTAACCGCTTATCACTGGGGATACCAACAGTTTCGACAATTTCCCCATCTGCCAGTTTCAACAGATATTTTACAGTGTCATCAGGGGCAACAGAACGGTAATGTAGACTTGAGCGGCCAATGGGAACATCCGCAACTTGCTCACGCCAACTTTTTGGAAACACAGAAATATCAGCGAGCGATCGCACTCCCTTATCATATATCCAATTATGCAATTGCTTACCCCGATAAGCAGGTTGTCCCTGCTGCTGAACCCAAGCAGTTAACTCCGCTACCGAAGCACCGAGGAGGGGGAGAACAAGTTCAGAATTTTCGGATGTGGGTAAACCTACTTGAGATACAAACGGTGTAGCAGACATAAAAAATTACTAATTGATGCAGGATCTCTATCTTACAACCTGTCAAAATAATTCGTGATTACAGCAGAAGTCAGGAGTCAGGAGTCAGGAGTCAGGAGTCAGGAGTCAGGAGTCAGGAGTCAGGAGGAAGAAGAATATTTTTCTCGTCTGTTCCCTGCTATATCAAACATTCTGTATCCTGAATCCTTAGATAGATAAAATTAGGACTTATGCAAAAACTGTTTCTTTCTCCTGACTCCTGAATTATTACTATTTTTTCCAAATTCAAATTAGATTCTTTTATTAACCAAAAGTTGTGCTATTCCAACCCCACATCGAACCTTTTGCATCTGCAAATTCTATGTAAATTCGATTTTTAGGAACACCCAGAAAAGAGTTAATTTGCTGGCAAAAGTCCTGACTCATCGCTGAAGTTTGTTCAGATTTCATTGTGCCAACACTCTTAATTTCAATATAGCAAACTGGGTCTGTAGTTCCGGCAAAAGTCATGGGTATTTCTGGCTCAAAAGAAGTCATTACATAGGATTCCGGTTTGCCTGTATGTTTCGCTAACTTAGCGGAAAGACCTTTGAGCATTGATTCAATTTCACTCTTTTCCGGGGCAGATACAGAAGTTTGAACTTTAATTAGTGGCATAATATTAACCGTTGTATGTGATGTTTGTATTAGCGTAGCGTTAATAAAAAACTGAGAACATTTTAATTTTATCTTTCATTCCCTATTCCCTATTCCCTATTCCCTATTGATGAGATGAACGAAACAAATGATTATGTTCAGGATGGTATAAACGAGAACGGCCTGTTACTGGTAATAGTGCGGGGCTAATTATATAAAGTGTCGTTCTGAGTAATTGTTGTTTGTGGGTACAAGTTGCCATTTCGTCAAGAGGAACAACCATAATTTTTTCATCAGGCCAACCAACGCGAAAGCAAATTGCTACTTGGGTTTGTGCTGGGTAATGTTCTAGTAGTTTGGTTTGAGCATCAGCGACATGACGCGCACTTAAATATAGGCAAAGACTAGCTTGATGTGATGCTAAAGTAGCTAATTCTTCTGTCGCGGGGACTTCTGTGCGTCCGCTGATGCGGGTGAGGATGATAGTTTGCACTAAACCAGGCACAGTTAATTCTACCTTCAATTTAGCCGCAGCAGCTTGGAAAGCACTGATCCCAGGGATGACCTCAAAAGGGATATTTGCCTCAGTTAAAAGCTGCATTTGCTCGTGGATAGCACTGTAAAGACTAGGATCACCGGAATGAAGACGAACCACAGATTTATGCGATCGCACCCCTTCAATCATAATCGGCAAAATCTCTTCTAAAGTCTTATTTGCCGTCCGAATAATCTGGGCATCTTGACGACAAATATCTAAAATTTGTTCTGGTATTAAAGAATCAGCAAATAAAATTACATCAGCAGCAGCCAGCAGTTTTTGGGCTTTCACCGTCAATAAATCAGGATCTCCAGGCCCTGCTCCCACAATATACACCGCTGATGCTAAGGGATGTTGCATCACACTAGCGGAACTCAAATTATTCGTATATTCACTCATACAAACTCACATAACAATTCAGCAGCAAAAAAATTTTTGGCATTTGCTCAGAGCCTTTCCGGATTAACTCCCTTTGCCTAGTAGAGAGAAATGGTAGATGCACCCTGGTTAAGCCCTAGAGAGAACTCTGGGGCATTTTTTATTTTTAGTCATTTAGACATCGGTCATTGGGTTATTAACCTCTCCATCATCCCAGTCCCTTCTCCACATCACCTTTGGAGGGGGAAACGACATCGGGTAAAGGACGTTTAAGAAAATAAAGCCAGGCTAAACCAGCCAAACCAAAAAACATTCCTGTTAAACTGACTATCTGCGCTATTCTCAGCGAACCTAGCATCAAGCTATCTGTGCGTAAGCCTTCAATCCATAAACGTCCTAAGCTGTAGGCTACCCAGTAAACTAGAAATAACGTCCCAACTTTTAGCCTTGGCTTGCTAGATAAAGCACGAAAAAATAAAGTTAGCAGCAGCGCAAATACCATTAAATCCCACAAAGATTCGTAGAGAAACGTGGGATGGAAGTATTCAAAATTAGCCAAACTATGGGGACGACGCTCAGGGGGAATATATAACTTCCAGGGTAAGTTTGTAGGGTCGCCAAAAGCTTCAGAATTGAAAAAATTTCCCCAACGTCCGATCGCTTGCCCTAAAATCAGCGAAGGCGCTACCAAATCAGTTAATTGCCAAAAAGATATCTTTTTAAGTTTGGCAAAGATTAACGCCGCTGTTACACCGCCGATAATCGCCCCGTGAATGGCAATACCTCCTTGCCAAATCGCAATTATCCGTTCTGGATGCTGGGAATATTCTGACCATTGAAATAAAACGTAATATAGCCTGGCTGCGGGAATAGCTCCAATTACCAGCCAAATTGACAAATCGCTGATTAACTCTGGGTCAACGTGACGACGTTTTGCCAAATACTGGGAAAGGCTAACGCCAATTAACACAGATGAAGCTATCAACAAACCATACCAGCGGATAACTATTGGCCCTAGTTTTAACAAAATCGGTCCTGGAGAAGTAAATTGAAACCCTAAGGGCAAAGCAAAAAAATCCAGTTCCATGCAAAATTACCTAAAAGAGTTGATTGACTACTGCTACGTTCCCGACCTTAAACATCATAAGCTGGGTGGAAATCAATTCAAAATAGGAAATAGGCAGAAGTTCAGGAGTATGGCTAACGCCACGCTATGCCTTCGGCACACTACGTGAACGCTATCAGGAGTTCAGGAGTTCAGGAGTTCAGGAGTTCAGAAGAAATTTCCCCCCTGCCCCCTTGCTCTCTGCTCCCTACTCCCTACTCCCTACTCCCTACTCCCCTGCCTCTTCTGTCGCTATAATTACCTAAAGCCGTTTGATATATATGAATGATTGCTATTTATCCTGGGAGCTTTGACCCTATTACTTTAGGACACCTTGACCTCATTCAGAGGGGTAGTCGGCTGTTTGATGGGGTGATAGTGGCTGTATTGCGAAATCCTAACAAAATGCCACTGTTTACAGTACAACAAAGAATAGACCAAATTCGTCTGACTACAAAACATTTACCTAATGTGGAAGTAGACAGCTTTGACGGTCTGACCGTTAACTATGCCCAAATGCGACAAGCACAAGTTTTGTTACGCGGCTTAAGAGCGGTTTCCGACTTTGAAATCGAGCTGCAAATGGCTCACACTAATAAAACACTTTCTACTCAAATTGAGACAGTTTTTCTGGCAACCTCAAATGAGTATAGTTTTTTAAGTAGTAGTGTGGTAAAAGAGATTGCAAAGTTTGGTGGCTCTGTCGATCATCTCGTTCCCCCACACATTGCCTTAGATATATACCAATGCTACAACCAAAACTCTCCCGCCCTGAATCTAATCACAACGGAAACAACCCTCCACCTCCAGAGCAGCAGCCTACTGGACCAACAGGTGTAGACATTCAGCTAGAACTCAACCGGCTGGAGGATATTGTTCTTTCTGGTCTACAAATTCCCTTAGTAAGACGCACCTTAGTAGATGAAGATAAGCTACTAGAACAGCTTGATTTTGTGCGCGTTTCTTTACCGTCGGTGTTTCAGGAAGCGGCAGAACTCCTCCAACAAAAGGAGGAAATCATGCTGGAAGCGGAAGAATATGGACAACAGGTTGTGGAATCAGCGCAAGCCAAAAGAGCGCAAATTTTGGCTGAGAGCGATATTATCAGACAGGCAGAACGGGAGGCTGAACAGTTGCGGCGAAAAGTGCAGCAAGAGTGTGATGCAATGATGCAAGATACTCTGGCAGAAATTGAGCAAAAACGACGTGCTTGTATGCAAGAATTGGAGGAAATGAGACAAAGTGCGATCGCACAAGCTCAAGAAATTGAAGATGGTGCTGATCAATATGCTGATAATGTCCTGGAAAATATCGAACAAGATCTTCAGGAAATGTTGCGAATTATTACTAATGGTCGTTTACAACTGCGAGGAGATATACCAAAGCAGCGTAATTCACCCAATTCTAAAAAAAGATGATCATTCGTAATTCATAATTGTGGCGAAGTTGAAAATTATATTGATGCCTTACCTTTTTTTGGTATTGCATCCAATTTTTATTACATACATGATGATTTATTATAAACGTTAAAATGTCTAAATCAGATACAGCAGTTTGTGTAGTTAGGAGGTACAACATCTAAATTCAAACCTATACACAAAGACAGTTTTACTCCTGACTCCTGACTCCTGACTCCTGACTCCTGACTCCTGACTCCTGACTCCTGACTCCTGAATTCTGCTGTCGCATCAATTAATAATTCACTTGATCAATATCGGTGTGGATAAAGTCATTACCTTTAAATAATAAAGGTTGATTTGTAGATTTTGCCAAAGCATAAGAAAAACAATCTCCCATATTCAGTTTTGCAGGATGACGACCCTTACCAAATTTCAAGAGTGCTGCACTTGCTAATTGTGCCTGTTCTACAGTAAAAGGTACAATAGTGATAGACAATGCTGCAATTAATAAATTTAAATTTTCTACACCCTGCTGACCATGTTTAGTACCCAAAACTATTGATGCTTCAACATAACCTGGAGAAGAAAGTAAACAATCTTCGCTTTCGTTAATAATTTGCATAAAAATCAGTTCTTCCGGTTCAGCATAAATAATTGCCATGATAGCAGAAGTATCAATAACCATTATTCTGGGATTCCAAACTCGTTATAACCAATAATTTCATCAGGAGTTCTACTATCAAGCATAGGTAAACTTCTAATTTGATGACAAATACTGCGAACAAGATTAATATCAATTTTGTTCTCTTTTCGATTTGGTAAGGAAATAGGATGAGCTTGATATAAAAGTTTTCCTGTTATTTTCCATTCCGGCAAAATTGGAAGGCATTTTCAGATACAAAAAACCATTTTCATCTACACGAGCATCAAAATTAATTTGTTGCATTGTCTTATCTTCCAAATTGAATTACAGAATTTTGGTTTACTTTTACCTCTATATCAAATTGTAACATATTGTCAGAATCAGGATACCCAGGATTAAAGGATTTACCGGATTGTTATTTGATAGTTAATGGCTGTTGTTTATGTATTTGTTCTTATAGCTCACTTCATGAATATCTACTTAATATTCTGTCTGAATCAAGATAACTAGGATTAGAGGAACAGCACAACCAGATTCAGACATTGATATTTTAATTGTGTCAAAGGATGTTTTAACTATTTCCAAAAAAGTGAGAAATTAGTCAATTAATTTCTGGTTTATGCCTAAAATATAATGTTTTAGTCAGTTCTATTTTTCCTAATTTTGAACAATTAAAAAATCATGATAGTGTATTTTTCGTAATATTTATACAAAATGGTTTAGTAATATAAATCCTGAACAACAAAAACTGTTATAAAAAGCTGAAAGGAGTTTACAAGCCGCAGAAATTAATTAACAAAAGGATTTTCAATTTTCAGCCCAGTAACTCCTTTAAAATCACTGATATTTCTGGTTACTAAAAATGCGGCTTGATTTATTGCTGTAGCGGCGATAATTGCATCAGGAAGCTTAATTTTATATTGTCGTTTTAATTGGATTGTCTGATTTTCAATTTCTCGTAACAATGGAACTGAGTTAAACTGGGATAGTAAATCTTCAATAGACTGTTCTTCCTCTTTTGATAAACCTGCAAAACTCAGTAATTCAATGCGGATGATCGGTGAAATTAGAATTTCGTGTAAATTCAGAAATTCTTCTGTAAACCATGAATTAACTGTGATGTCATCGGCTAGATAGTAAATAAAAATATTGGTATCATAAAGATATCTCATTCTTCCCATTCCTGACGTAGAGTATCTAAATGAGCTAATATTGCTGCTTTTTTATGCTTTAAAATTCCTTTAGCTTGAATAATTTTTTCATAGTCCTTTTTCCAATTTAATAGCATTGACTGTGGTACATTTACTGTAATTGAATCTTCATCTTGAGATACAAGATAATGTCTTGGTATTTTGATTAATGGCATAGTTTTATGCTCCTAATTTCTCTCAATTCAGATTGTAACATAATGACGATATTACAGATTATAAAATTGTCAGAATCAGGATACCCAGGATTAAAGGATTCACAGGATGATTACTAGAAGTGAATGATATATTGATTATTACGGTCATTTCATAAAAATTAACCTTTCTCTATAACAATCATCAACAACTAACAAAAAATCATCCAATCACATTCTGTACATCCTCAAATCCTGGACATCCTGATTCAGACAACCACAACACAAAAAATCATCCAATCACATCCTGGACATCCTGATTCAGACAATAATATGCTATTTTTAATACAGCATACATCAAAACAACCATTAACCAATAGACATCAATATTTGTATTACGAGAGGACTTGTTATATCAAATATGAGTTTATCCACACCGCTTTATAAACAAATTTAGTTATGAAGAAGCTATCCATATTTCGATTTAAAAGTATTACCCATCGGTTGATATTTAGTTGTGTTGTGGCAGCGATTGCTATTTATGGGGTTTCCTATTGGCAAGCCCGCAAACTGTTACAAAAAAGTGTAGATGGTTGGTTAATTGATTTAGCTCAGTCTCGAATTGACACTGTTGCCAATGAGATGGAAGGGAAACTACAAGCCATTGAAAGAAGTATGCTGCTGTCGATTTATGGTATTGAAAAATCAGCACAAAATTCCAATGCTGTTAATCAAACTGAACTATTACCAATACTAACAACCCTAGTCGAAAAACAGCCTCAAATTCAGGCAGTTGCACTCATTAATGGCAGCAATATTTCTGAGACTGGATGGTACTATGACCGCCAGGGAAAATACACCAAACTTAATCTAGAAGCAAGCAAAATTTGGCTAAATCGCTGCCAAATCAAGGGCAATACCCCAGCTACCTTACCGTTTTGGACACAACCCTATCCCCTTAATCATCCATCAGCTATCACTTATTGCTTTCCTGTCTCTGTTAATAGTAATCCAGAAACTATCACTTGGCTGGTGATGGAAGTTAATTTAGATTGGGTATCTCCTAATATGGCAAAAAAGTTAGCCCAGAACAATCAATCACATGGTCTAGAATTGGGTAATTATTTTGTGTTTTCACCATCAAATGCTCAATGGATTGTCAAACCAGAAAATTCCCAACTACTTCATCTATCTTTATCTGGGCAAAATCATAATTTAAATAACCAGCAACCAAGTACGGGGTTGATTAATGCTAGAAATAATTCCCAAGGCATTTTAGTGACGACAAAGGTAAACTCTACAAATTGGATTGTCGGCATCACATTTCCATCTGCCAAGTTAGAGCAGTTTCAGCAGCAATACCTGTGGTTGGTAATTGTTTCCATGTCGAAAGATATGTTGTTGATATGTGTGGTAATTGCCTTTATTTCTCAACTTACTACGCGTCCTTTGCGTGAACTCAACACTAGCACCCAAGAAATGGCTCAGGGCAACCTTGATACCAAGCTACCCGCAGTTACTTCCGATGATGAGGTAGGACGGTTAACCCAATCTTTTCGGCAAATGCGCGACTCTCTGCAACTCTATATCAGCAATCTGCAAGAGACAACTGCGGCTAAACAAAAACTAGAGAGTGAACTTTCTATTGCTGCCCAAATTCAGCGCACGATGGTTCCTCGAACTACTGTGGATAGCAGTCCTAATTCGCCATATCAGATATCTGCTTTATTGAAACCTGCGCGGATTGTGGGTGGTGATCTTTATGACTTTTTTCTCTTGGGAAGCGATCGCTTGTGCATAATTATTGGTGATGTCGCTGATAAAGGATTCCCCGCAGCACTACTGATGGCACGCACAGTCACCTTAATTCGCACTCTCACCAAACCCTTCCATACCCCTAGCGAAATTCTGCAAACTGTTAATCAACAACTATGTGCTGAAAATGAAGAATGTTTATTTGTTACCGTGTTTTGCGGTGTAATTGATTTACGTAGTGGCAAATTTATTTATGCCAGTGGTGGTCATGATGCTCCCATATTGATACACGATCAGCAGGTTAAGTATCTAGATTTGGAAACTAGTCCACCGCTAGGACTGTATGAAGATTCTCTGTTTGAGGAAAGTGAGTATGTACTTGCTGCCAACGATTTGCTCCTACTTTATACTGATGGCATCACAGAAGCGATGAACTCCCAGGGTGAGATATTTTCTGAAGCCCGGTTAATTGAGATGATGACATCCTATCCACCAAGCAACCCAGCCCGTGCGGTTCGCACAATTGTACATTTTTGTCAGGAGTTTGTGGGGGAGGCACCGCAATCAGATGATATTACCTTGTTAGCTGTGCAGTATCTACCGTCAAGTCCTTTTTCTCAAGCAGTAAATGTTATGGAATGGAATCTGACTCTCAACAGTGAGTTAACTGAGTTAGAGACAGTGAAACAAAGCTTAGGTAAGATTTTGCAGGCAGCTAGTCTGACTGTGGAATTGATTGAAGATGCCCAGTTAATTGTGGAAGAGGTTTTAGTCAATATTATTCAATATGGTTATGAAAATCACAGCAGCGCTTATATTGACTTGCGGATTGAAATCAATGATCAACAGTTAATAATGACTTTTAAAGATAGTGGCAAGGCTTTTAATCCCTTAACTGAAATTGCCTCACCAGATATGATGATGGATGATGAAGAGCGCTCTCTGGGCGGATTTGGATTTTTTTTGGTGCAAGAACTCGCCGAGCAAGTAGACTATGTTTATATCAACGGTCAGAACGTTTTAACAGTCCGGCAAGCGATCGCTAAAGTAGCTTAAAATCACCCAATTTCAGCTAAACTACAAATAAATACTAATTACAAAATAATAATCTATGTCATTGCAAATCTACGTAGAAACTACTAACCCCACTACCTTGTGTTTAGCATTGGACGGTCAGCTTGATACACTGACAGCAACGGATTTAGATAAATCTATTCACAATAGTTTGACACCGAACATCCAAACCCTGATTTTAGATCTCCAGAAATTGAGTTTTATCTCCAGTGCCGGACTGCGAATTCTTGCCAAGGCACGAAAAACGATGAAATCAAGAGAGGGTAAGGTATATTTTAC
The DNA here is from genome assembly GCF_049315035.1 of Anabaena sp. PCC 7938. Taxonomy (NCBI): domain Bacteria; kingdom Bacillati; phylum Cyanobacteriota; class Cyanophyceae; order Nostocales; family Nostocaceae; genus Anabaena; species Anabaena sp. PCC 7938. The sequence continues at coordinate 378,855 of NZ_CP186034.1, forward strand.
CCATCCTACTCCTCAAGTGAAGAAAGTATTTGATATCGTTAAAGCTGTTCCTCTCTCTGAGGTGTTTTCCAATACTCAGGAGTTAGATGCCTACTTAGAAGCCATGCAAGCTGAAGTAGATGGGGAAAGTGATTAAAATAATTCGTAGTAGTACCAACCGCAGGTTTTCTCACAGGATTTTTGATCAATGTTCACTTTAGCTCAAGTCAGTTTTGGTAGAAATAGCACTAGTTTAATAGGAATTATTTATTTACTTTTTGCGGTTGCTTACTTTTTAATCATGCTATTTTTGCTATTTTTACGCAGATCTAAATCTAGGAATTTAATATTGGTATTTGATATTATTCAATTAATATTTGTACCATTGATCATGCTATTTTGCGGGTTCATCCTATTGTTTCAAGGTTGGAGATTAGATCCTATTCTTCAGTTTGTACAATTTTTGTTGTTCATATTAATTACTTACTTACTCATCAAAGATATTGTATTTAGTACAATTGATAGAAAATAAGTAGAGATAATTAAGATAGTTTTAGATTATTTTCATGCAAAGACACAAAGATAAGAAAACTCATTTGCATCTTTGCACAATATTTTTACAAAGTATAAGTGAAATCTTTCACTAGCATACCAGGAACTAAACTACCACCTAATTGACGGCTTTCATAAGTTCCGACATCGGGAATGAATTCTTGAAAATCGGTTAAATCAACTAAATTTTCTTCACCCCAAAAACGATAGAGACTTTCATCAAAACGCAGATTTTCAATAGGTGCAACTATTTCGCCGTTTTCTACCCAAAAACAGGCATAACGTGTCATACCTGTAATTCTACCAGTAGGGCGATCGCTCCAATTTAAATAATGCAAATTAGAAACATATAACCCTGTATCTAAACTGCTGAGAATATCCGCAAATGCTAAATTACCAGGACTTATTTCTGGCGCACGTAAGGTTTCTGAACTATTAGCACCGTTAGCGGGTTTATTATATTCCTTAGCAGTCCGAGAATTTACTAAAGTATTAATTAAAATTCCTTTTTCTACTAAATCTAATTCTGGTGCTGCCATTTCTCCTAAATCATTAAATCTCGGAACTAAACCCTGTTGAAAGTTTTCCTTCAAAGTGAACTTTCGTGAAAGTTGTTTTTCTTGACGTGATAAAACAGCCAAAGCACTATTACCTTGTTGAATATCGGCTTCACTGATAGCACCCCACGAAAGCATACTCAATAATTCAGCAACAGCGGACGGTGCAAAATAAGTTTTGTACTTGTCCTTTTGGTAATTCTTTTGCGGGACGAGACAGCATGACTAATTGCTCTTTAGCATCATTTATTTTAGCAATATAATTAGATTCATCCCAATTGCTGCCAGCAAAAGTACCTTTAACAGCTTGTCCTAATTCATTAAACAAAGAATAATCTAAAGTGAAAGAATCAGTCACAAACCAGTGTTTTTGTCCGCCAGAATCACCATAAGCTCTAATCACAAATCCCCCAGCATAAATACCAGTGAAATCTAAATCAGTAACTGCTTCTAATATATGAGAAACTAAAGTTTCTGGAGTTAACAATTTACCTGAATTAACTTCTCTACTAGTATTATTCCCCGTTGGTAAAACCAAATAAGGGTCAATAGGTAATAGAGTCAACTCATCACGTAACTCTTGTAAAGCACTATATCCTAATTGCCAATCTATTTCCCAATCTCCAGTAAAAGGAAATTGACGAAAACTACTGCGCTGATTTGCCATTAAAGTCAATTTAATCCAACCATCAACCACTAATCCCGTTTGTCGCACCTTAGCATGATTGAAGCGAGTAAACTGACTAATTTCACTGCTAAGTCTCACAGTAAAATGTTCAGTTGCCATTTTCTTAATCAACAAACCTTCTACCAACTGATTAAAATTACTTTCTAAAACTGATAACTCTGCAAATTTCATAACTATTCTAAACCTACAATTAGCAAACACAAAAAAACTCAGCGAACCTCTGCGCTAACCTCCGCGTACCTCTGCGTTAAAAAAACTCCTCCTAACCTCCTCCAAAAACCTCAACATTAGCAAATACACAAAACGGTGAACCATGTCCTACCCAAATGGCTTGATTAGGTTCTCCCTTCCCACAAAAAGGTGTTCCATACATTTGCCAATTATCAGCATTTCCTACCTGAATTAAACTGTGCCAAAATTCTGGAGTGGTGGCACGATAATTAGGATTACGGATGGTTTTAGTAAGTTTACCGTTTTCAATTAATTTTGCATATTCACAACCAAACTGAAATTTATAACGGCGATCATCTATTGACCAAGAACGGTTAGATTCCATATAAACACCTTGTTCTATACCGCTAATCATTTCATCAAAAGTGGCGTTTCCTGGTTCTAAATTTAAGTTAGCCATTCTGTCTATAGCTGGTCGATTCCATGAAGAAGCACGAGCGCAAGCTACCCCCGGTAAATCTGCTCTAGACTGACTTTCTAAACTGCCTAAACCCCGTTGTAATATTCCTTCTTTAATGACATATTCTTTGGTAGCTACTGCACCAGTGTCGTCAAAACCATAGCTGGCAAATTCACCTTTTACGGTGGGGTCAAAGGTAATATTCATCAAAGATGAACCATATTTGAGTTGACCAAAATCTTCTTTAGTGACAAAACTACCTCCGGCATAGTTGCGTTCATCTCCTAAAATGCGGTCAATTTCTAAAGGATGACCAACACTTTCATGGATTTGCAGCATCATTTGGTCTGGTGCTAAAACTAAATTGGTGCGGGTATCTGGGCATTCTGGGGCTGTTAATAATTCTAATGCTTGTTCGCTGACTTTCTCCACTTGAGACCAGAGATGATCTTGTTTTAATAGTTCCCATCCGCCTTGATAAGAGTTGGCTTCTGTGCCATTGTTAGTACGTGGCTGAACGATCGCACCATCTTGAGCGATCGCACCAAAATGATTTCCCAGGGAAAGAATTTTTTGATACACTTCTGAACCATTGCTGCTGACAAACCAAGTTTCTTTCTCGCTGGTGTTAATTCTGGCGGTGGTTTGGACGATTTTGTCGTTAATTTTCAGCTTTTGGCAAACCCGAATCAGTAAATCGTTAATTTCTCCTGGACTAATAGCATCAAATGGTTCTACAAAAGGTGAGTTATATTCGCCTACAACCTTGGGACGTGTATTTTCATTAAATTTATATATCCACCATTCACTGGCTGCCAGTGCTTGTTTATAGGCTATTTGGGAGGCAGTTTGTAAGGATGGTAATGATAGAGAGTTGGTAGCGGCATAACCTAAACAACCATTTACCATTACTTCTAACATAGCTCCTGTGGTCAAATATTTACCGTTGCTTTTAGGTAAACCATCACGCACAAAATGAATGGATGCTGTTTCCTTGACGGCACGAATACCGATCCAATCAGCAGGAATGTTGAGATGAGCGATCGCTTTTGTTAATTCTGACCACATAACGCAAATTATAAAAAGATTGGTTAAGTTATTATGCTTAACACAAAAGTTATCTTATAAACACAAATTTGGTAATTTTTTTGGCACTTAAAATATTTTACCTAGTAATTTTTACTTATTTGCCCATAGTCAATTATCTAACTCAACTACAGATGACTTACCTTGAGCTAACATTTTTGGACGTAGATAGAGATTTTCTAACAACACTGCGACACCAGCCACCCAAGGGGGAACAATTACAGCGCCAATAATTCCTAAAACCTGTGTTCCTCCTAATACTGCTAAAAGTTGATACAAGGGATGAACACGCACTGATGAACCGACGAGCAAGGGATCAAGAACATAACTTTCTATATTTTGAATTACTACAAATAACAGCAGAACCCACAAAAAAGTTAATCCTCCTTCGGGAATAGCGACAATTAACGCCGGAATCGCTCCTAAGATTGGCCCGATAAAGGGAATTAAATTTGTAAATCCAGCAATTACACCAAGTGCTAAGGCAAATTCTGATAGTCCCAAAACACTTAAACTTAGGGTGATAACGACACCTAAAATAGCTGAAACCAAAACTCGACCTTGAACATAACCCCCCATACGGCGAGAAATTGGCGCAACTTGTTCGGCTAAGTGTTGATCCCAAGGTTGGGGAAATAATTCCGCTAACCCTTTTACTAAATTGCTACTCCCAGCAACCATGTATCCAGAAATGACTAAAGCTAAAATCAGATTTACCACTCCCCCAAGAATGCCACGAGTCAAGCCGAAGGAACGCACAAGTAGCTGCTGACTAGAACTAAATACCCACTTTGTCAGGGCTTGAATATCCAGGAATTGCTCAATTGTCTCTATTTGAGTGATTCCCATTCGCAAAGCTATATTTTCAGTTGTAATCTGCAAATTTTCTAAGTATATAGGCAATTTATTAGCTAGTCGTTGGATTTGCTCAGAAACAGATGGGCCAATGATTAAGCCTGCACCTACTAATCCTGCAATTAAGCTAATATACACGACTATTACACCTAACCAACGGGGGATGCGTAATTTTTCGGCAGCATTAACGATGGGAGCGATCGCAGATGCTAAAACCACAGCAATCATTAATGTTACCAACAAACTCTGTAATTGCCACAAGAGAATCACCAAACAACCAATTGCAACAATGAGAAGCAGTTCTGAAAGGGAAATCTTTTTTTCTGTCATATTTGGTGATTGATGATTGGTGATTGGTGATTGGTGATTGGTGATTGATATTCCTGCTTCTTCAACGATGCCAACGAGTACCTTCGCGGCTGTCAATTAAAGTAATCCCTTTGGTTAAAAGTTGATCACGAATGCGATCGCTTTGGGCAAAATTTTTGGCTTTCCGTGCTTCCTGTCTTTGTTGAATTAAATCATCAATTTCCCCATCACTTAAACCATCTTGTTGCGGAGTTTCTGCTTCTGGTTGGGCAGTTAAACCCAAAATATCTGCTAAAGTAACTAGAGTTTGCCAGTGTTGTCGTAATTCTTCCGGGGGGGTTTTTGTTTTTCCCTGATGAACAATAATATTTCCTTCCCGAATTAGTTCTTTAGCTAATTCAAAAATTACTGCTAATCCACCAGGGAAGTTAAAGTCATCGTCAACAGCTTCTTTAAATCTCTCAACGTAGGTATTAGGTGACAGGTGACAGGTGACAGGTGACAGAGAAGACGAAGCTGATGAGGAAATAATTTTCTCAGTTCCCAATTCTTTACTATGCTGATAACCGAAAAGTAAACCCTCTTTTAAAGTATGCCAGCCGTTGGTTGCTGCTAAAATTGCTTCATCGGTAAAATCTATCGGCTTGCGATATTGTGCCATCATCACAAATAACCGCACAGCCATTGGATCTACACCACGATCTAGCAATTCCCGAATAGTGATAAAGTTGCCCAAAGATTTGGACATTTTTTCACCATCTACCTTCACCATACCGTTGTGTAACCAGTAATTTGCTAAAGGCTTACCCGTCACTGCTTCTGATTGGGCAATTTCGTTTTCATGATGAGGGAAAATTAAGTCAGCACCACCAGCATGAATATCAATGGTATCACCCAAGCGATCGCGCACCATTGCCGAGCATTCAATATGCCATCCAGGACGGCCTTTTCCCCAAGGTGATTCCCACGCAGGTTCTGAAGGTTTTGCAGCCTTCCACAGGGCAAAATCAAAGGGATCTTTCTTCTTTTGATATTCCGCGTCTTCTACATTTACCCGTTCACTCGCACCGGCTTGTAAATCATCCAACTTGCGTCCCGAAAGTTTGCCATATTCAGCAAAATTCCGCACAGAATAATACACATCACCATCAGCGGGATAAGCAAAACCTTTCTGTTCTAAATCGTGAATTAATCGCTGAATACCGTTCATTGTATGTGTTGCACGGGGATATTCATCAGCTTCTTTAATTCCCAGCCGTGACATATCCTCAAAATATGCTTGAATATAGCGATCTGCGATCGCTTCCATCGTCGAATTCTCTTCCCGTGCGCGTCTGAGAATTTTATCATCAATATCAGTAAAATTCTGGATATAACGGACATCATAGCCGATAAACTGAAGGTATCGACGCACCACATCCCAGACAATACAAGCTCTAGCATGACCCAAATGGCAGTAATCATAAACCGTCACGCCGCAGTAATACATTTTAACCTTGCCAGGTTCGACGGTAGTAAATTGTTCTTGACGACGGCTGAGAGTATTGTAAATAGATAGGGTCATAACAGAGTAATGCGGCAATCTGACGATAAACAATGATAACGCAAGTTGATGACAATGGAATAAGTGAAAATTTTAACGGCTAAAAATTAGCTACCATTATTATTAGTAATACATCGTAGTCTTATCAACATCTGAAGGTAAAGTAGGATTCAAGCATTACCCACAACCAAACCAGTAACTTTTGAGGAATTTGTGCAATGGAAACCAGAAGAAAAGTATTATGAATTACATCATGGAGTAATTGTGGAACTGAACCGACCTTTAGGCAATCATGAGTGGATTATTCTGTTTTTGAATGACATATATCAATCCTAAATAAGATATGAACACCTCTTTTTTCTACCTCTGCGCTCTCTGCGTCTCTGCGGTTTGTTTTAAAAACTCCGTGATGCCTCCGGCACACTACGTGAACATAAATCAAATAGGATTGCTATATAGCCTTTCCCACTCTAGTTAGATACAAAATTACCCCTCCCCAACCCTCCCCTTGGTAAGGGGAGGGTGCGCGACAGCGCGGGTGGGGTGTATTTCATGAGCTTGGGAATGCTATATATCAATCCTAAATAAGATAAGCTGTTGTGCATTTAATTTGTATAAGTCTGGCGGGCAAGATGCCCACCCCACAAGATTTAAACATTTTAGGATTATCAAATTTAGGTGCTTAACAGCTTATAAACACCTCTTTTTCTACCTCTGCGCTTTCTGCGTCTCTGCGGTTTGTTTTAAAAATTCCGTGATGCCTCCGGCACACTACGTGAACATAAATCCAATAGGATTGCTATGTATCCTAACTTTCCTGCTAACTAGACTTTTCAAGCTGGTATTTAAACTGGACTATTGCTTGATCATGTTACCGTAAATTAATGTCGAGTAGCTAAAATAAAGATAAGATTTAAAATACACAAAGATCCTACTTCATTAACTATGCAAACAACAGCCACCTCCGAATCTCACCCAATGGAAGCTCCCAAACAAGGTTTACCCGTCACTATTATTACAGGTTTTCTTGGTAGCGGTAAAACCACTTTACTCAATCATATTCTCACCAATCAGCAAGGTGTAAAAACTGCTGTTTTAGTCAACGAATTTGGTGAAATTGGCATCGATAACGAATTAGTAGTTTCCACCGACGAAAACATGGTGGAATTAAATAATGGTTGTATCTGTTGCACAATTAATAATGACTTAGTTGATGCTGTTTACAAAGTTCTAGAACGGGAAGAAAAACTAGATTATCTAGTTGTAGAAACAACAGGTTTAGCAGATCCATTACCTGTAGCAATGACGTTTCTGGGTTCAGAATTACGAGATTTAACTCGCCTAGATTCTATTATCACCGTAGTTGATGCCGCAAATTATAGCTTGGATTTATTCAACTCTGAAGCAGCTTTGAGTCAAATTACTTATGGAGACGTAATTATCCTCAACAAAACTGATTTAGTTGATGAAGACACTTTGCAGTCACTGGAGAAAAAAATCAACAATCTCAAGGAAGGATCAAGAATAATTCGGACTACAAACTCCCAGGTTCCACTTCCTTTAATTCTTAGTGTCGGTTTGTTTGAGTCTGATAAATATTTTGATGCAGAAACAGACGAACACGAACATCATGATCATCATAATGAACATGACCATCATGATGACCATGATCATTCTACCTGTGGACATGATCATCATGACCATGAACATCATCACCATCATTCCGACCACTTAGAAAATGATGGTTTTATCTCCATATCTTTCCAAAGTGATAAACCTCTTTCAATTAGAAAATTTCAATATTTCTTAGATAACCAACTACCCACAAGCGTCTTCCGTGCTAAGGGGATTATGTGGTTTGATGAAAGTCCCCAACGTCATATTTTCCACCTTTGCGGTAAACGCTTCACAATTGATGACGATGAATGGAAAGGTGAAAAGAAAAATCAGTTAGTGCTAATTGGTCAAAACCTTGATGAAGATACTCTAATCAAGCAGCTAGAAAACTGCATCTGTCTTCCTTCAGTTAGTCGAGGTAAAGGATTTGGGAAATAATTATTAGTTCGGTAGGTTGGGTTGACACAAGGAAACCCAACATTCAAAAACTTTTCGGTTCAAAAAATTGCTGAAAGCCTTTTATAATTAATTCTTCTTTCAGTTTTTTATCTCCTGTCCACAATAAACTAGTTAGATACAAAATTACCCCTCCCCAACCCTCTCCTTGGTAAGGGGAGGGTGCGCGACAGCGCGGGTGGGGTGTATTTCATGAGCTTGGGAATTGCTATAGATAGAATTAGTATCACTCATTTAACCGCAGCTAATTGAGTTTGATGGATGTGGATTTGATCTACCAAACCATTAACCCCCGGAACATCAAAACCATAATTCTTAAAACCTTTACCAATAAAATTAGTTAAAACTTCCGCACCTTTACCTTGATAGTAAACAGGAACTGGACGGTTAGCATGATTTCCCCAACCATATTTGATTTGAGGTTCAGAACCCCAAAAATGACCTGCTTTTGTAGGATCAAATTCAGCGGTTAAAGCTTCTGCACCTTTACCTTTTAGAAGTTCCTCAAAATTGGGATTTAAAGTTAGATAATGGTCATGGTCAGCAGTAACAATCAGGAGGTTATTTTCCCAACCACCGTTGTTTTTAATCCAGTCAATTGTAGTTTGGACAGCTTGATCAAAATCCAATACTGTCCCAATTAAATTATCTAGGTTATCATCATGGGCAGCCCAATCAATATCACCACCTTCTACCATTAACCAAAATCCGTCTTTGTCTTTAGATAAAACTGCTAAAGCGGCTTTTGTTAAATCTTTGAGAGTGGGATTTTCGTTAATTTCTTTAGCAATAAATGATTTATCTGTTTCTCCAGGAAGTAAGGGACGGACTGTGTCAGGTTTTTGTCCTTGAGAAGAAAACAGAGAAAAGATACTCAAACCTGTATTGCTGTAGTCTCCGTTAGCTGTACTAACAGGGAGATTTCCTTCTTGTCCTCGCGCTCCATATAATCCTAATAGACGCTGATTCTTATTTGGATCTAACTTACTCGCAGTAGCCACTAATTTAGCAGCAGCATCTTTCCCCCTTTCTAAAAATGTATAATTATAGCGGTTTTGATTGGGGTTTTTACTCAATTCTGCATAGGTCGATTTAGTGATATATTCAAATTTTGTCGGTGGTTCTACTCCCGCTGGTAAAGATTGACTACTCGAACCTGTGAGAGGATGACCACCACCTAAAATCACCGTCGGTTGATAAATGCGGAGTTCTTGCTGTAAAATGCTGTCTAAAGTCGGGTAATCACTATCATATTTATTCCGACGATTAACATTAGCTGCTGCTGCACCAGGAGTAGCATGATCAATCGGGACAGAAGTGACAATCCCTGTAGATTTACCAACATCAGCAGCAGTTTTGAGAATTGTTTCTAGCGGTTTTTCAAATATATCTACTGAAATAGCGTTATTATAGCTTTTAACTCCGGTATAAAGTGTAGTTGCTGTATTCGCTGAGTCAGGATAACTGTGTTTGATATATTCAGGATCATTTCCAGGTGTCCAAGGATTGATCCCACCACGAATCGGATCATAACCAACTAAGTTACCAACTGCATTAGCAATGGGATTTTCTGCACCACCTGATGGTTTATTCCCTGGGTTAAATATGGGTTGAAATTTGAATCCTGGTAAAACAGGACTACCACCTGTAATAGAAATAGAGTTAGTTAATGCAGAGTTGCTGGTGTTGAAAACGCCATTACCAGGAGCAACAGTTGTACCATAGGTTGTAGCTAGGGCGTAATTGTCCAGGGTTTGAAAGCTCAGTCCTTCTCCCTTCCCTGATGTATAATTATATCCTTTGGTCATAGCCGCAGCGCGAGCCATTTCCCAACCCATACCATCCCCAATCATGATAATTACGTTTTTGGTTGTGGTTGTTACTGGGGTAGAATTAGCAGCGATAGCTCCGACTATAATAATTACCAGGGTTAAGATACCAGCTAATAAACTGCTCGTTAAGCGAAATTGTGAACTAGATTTAACTGCCATAGGTGAAATGCCTGCTCTATGATGAGAGAATATTACATTAATGATCACAAAAGTTTAAATTCATTCATCATGGCGAAAATTCAATTTTCTAAAGGCGTTGACGAAGAAGTAATTCCAGAGGTACGCTTAACGCGATCGCGCAGTGGTGATCAAGGTACAGCAACATTTATCTTCACCAATCCGCAGATTTTGGCACAAGGTAGCAACGAAGAAATCACCGGGATGTACATGATTGACGAAGAGGGGGAAATGATCACCCGTGAAGTTAAGGGTAAATTTGTCAACGGTAAACCAGAAGCTTTAGAAGCAATTTACCTTATGAAAACCCCTGAAGAATGGGATCGCTTTATGCGGTTTATGGATCGCTATGCTAATGAAAACGGACTGGGATTGAGCCAATCATAGAGTAGTCATTAGTCTTTGGTCATTGGTTATTGGCTAAAAATTAAATATCCATGCACCCTCAACCACACCCAGACTCACTCAAAATGGCGGTAACTTGTGCTGTAGTTACCGTCAGCGATACACGTACCCCGGAAACAGACAAAAGCGGTCAACTGATTCAGCAATTGTTGTTGACTGCTCATCACTCTATCGGAGTTTACACAATTATCAAAGATGAACCAGCACAGATTCAACAACAAATAGAATTGCTGGGGAAAAATGCTAATTTAGATGCTGTAATATTTAATGGTGGTACAGGAATTGCACCTAGAGATACCACTTATGATGCTATAGAAAAGTTGTTAGAAAAGACTTTACCGGGATTTGGTGAGTTATTTCGCTTTTTAAGTTATCAAGAAATTGGTTCACGAGCGATCGCATCTCGTGCTATAGCTGGTGTATATCAAAACAAAATTATCTTCTCTCTTCCCGGTTCTAGTAACGCTGTGCGACTGGGAATGGAAAAGCTGATTCTACCTGAATTGGTGCATTTGGTAAAACAGGTGAAAGGAAATATTCAGAATTAAATCAAGTTGCTAGTTATCAAGTCAAGATGACAAGATGGCAAGTTTCTAGAGAAAATAACTCAAAATTTATGGATTTAAACGTCAAAATTGATTCTTTCTCCTGACTACTGACTCATATTCCTAGCTTCTGCTAAAAGCTCCTCTAATTCCCTAATTCTCAACTGCATCGCTTCTACCTCCGCTTCTGAATAACGAATCGGGATATGTTGTGGACAGTTCCAATCCCAACCTTCAACCTCAAATATGATTGCTCTTTCCACAGTTGCGTCATAGTCTTTATCCTGCACTTGAGCAAGTATGACAGGATCATCTTCCACAATACGAGCGCGACCAATAATTTTCAAGCGGCGGCGATGACGATAATCCATCAAAAATAGAAATGCTTTATCATTTTCAGATAGATTTCCCACGGAGATATACTGCACATTACCGCGAAAATCAGCAAAGCCTAAAGTTCTCTCATTGAGAATCTTCAAAAATCCAGCTTTACCACCTCGAAACTGAATGTAAGGATAGCCATTAGAACTCACAGTACCTAGATAAAATCCTTCCATTCCCGAAATAAACTCTTCCAAATCAGGATTAATGGTGTTATTATCTGCACCTTTAGCCACAAAGCGTTCATAGTTTTCACGTGAACCCATTTTTTCTTGCATGGCTTTGACTGCGGGAGTAAAAGCAATAGTGCCAAATTGACGAGGCATAAAATATAATTCCTTGTATAAGATTAGGTTGACATTAAAAATTGTTGTTATGACAAGGCAGAGGGAAAGAGGTTTTTTGTGCCTTTCTACTTACCTCCTCTAATTCTGACTCATAGCCTTAACGAAAAAACTTTTATGGCTTACGCCACGTTATCAGCAAGCTCTAAGTAGATATACTACTCAGTTTCAGCGAATTCTCAAACAATTACCACAACAACCTTCTCAAGGTATTTGCGGATGATAAAATTATTGTTATAGTGCAGATGTTAACCTCAAAATCAATGACTGAACCGATTAAATGGACTGCTGAAGCCGAAGCTAAACTCAAAGATATTCCTTTCTTTGTCCGTCCTTTTGCCCGCAAAAAGATTGAAACCTATGCTCAAGATAATAGTATAACTCTAATCACTATTGAAATTTACGAACAGGTTAAGAAACAGTTCAATAAAAAATATGACTAATTACATCGGCGAAAAAGTTTACACTCGTATCACAAAATGTAAATTCAATCAATAGATCATTTCACGGTTTTTACGAAACTCAACATACATCGGTTTGATTGTGCCGACTTTATAAGCATTCACAATCAACAAGTTAATGCAATCTTCAAAGAAAAAGGATTCATCCCATATAAAAACCCCCTAACTTATAGGAGGTTTATATTTTTGTCTTCGTTAATGTGTTGAAAATCTCAAAATTTAATGATAGTCAAACAGATGGTAGCTAAAATTGCAGCAATAATATAGAAGACTGTAACTACTTGCAGTTCTGACCAGCCAGTTAATTCTAAGTGATGGTGTAGAGGAGCCATTTTAAATAGACGCTTACCTTTACCATCTGGTCCTTTGGTGGCTTTGTAATAACTCACTTGTGCCATTACAGATAGGGTTTCTACAAAGAAGATGCCGCTGAGAATAAACAAAGCTACTAAACTGTTAGTCAATAGCGCTACAGCAGCTAAAGCCCCTCCCAATGCTAAAGAACCAGTGTCTCCCATAAATACACGGGCTGGGTTGCGATTATGTGCCAGAAATCCTAAACAACTACCACTGACTGCTGCACAGAATATCATCAGATCTGGTGAGGTTGGTGCAATGACAGCGCCTAATGCGAAAATAGCGATCGCAACTGTTCCCCCCGCTAACCCATCAATTCCATCAGTTAAATTAGTAGCGTTACTTTCTGCAACTAGCACAAAACCAGCCAAAGGCCAAAACATTAATCCTAAAGGTAGAGAAAAACTGACCCAAGGTAAAGCGATATTTGTTATACTAAAATCTCTATTCAACATCATCCATAAACAGAAACAAGCCGCAAAAATAATTTGCAAAGCCAGTTTCATTTTCGGAGATATACCTTTATTTGATTTACGGCGCAAAATTTGCCAATCGTCAATCCAGCCAATCAAGCCATAACTGAGTGTTAAACCTGAAACAGCGACCACATCTTGAGCAAAATTAGACAAGATACAGGCAATCATCACCCCTACAGGTATGAAAAACACACCGCCCATAGTGGGAGTTCCAGCTTTTCTCAGATGTGCTTGAGGCCCATCTTCTCGGATAATTTGCCCTGTTTTTAATGCTTGTAATAAGGGTATAACCCAATTACCCGCAGCAGCCGCACCTACAGCACACAGCAAAAACGGCATGGTTAAGGAGACAGTATGCCAGGGTAATCTATTTCCCAGCCAATCTAAAATTAAAGCAGATGTACTCAATGAGAAGGCTAACAGAGAGGCCAGCCCGATTCCAGAAATGTTTGAACCTTGGTCAGGAGATATTTTAGCGTCCACAGAAATTTTCCCTTCACTCCACACTTAAAAAAATCAAACCACAAGGACTATCAATGAAAATCAGTCTCCACCACTCTCAAGGCTAATCCTTATCTATGCTGATATTCCCTTCATCATCCTCAATGGTGCTAAATCCGTATTCTCCACCCAAAAAGTTGGATATTTTTGCTTTTTTTCCCACAACTGTTGATTCGTGAACGTCACGCGCCATGAAACTACCCCTAAATTGCCCATAGTCCAACATAGAGGACTCTGGATTTTGGGGAATTACAGCGGCTCGCTGGTTACAAGCTTCTTTACGTAGGGGAGAATTTAACATATCAACGAAGACACGAAGAGATTTATGTAACTAGACATTAAGAGTCTATCATTTGATACGGGATTATTAAGTTAATGATTCAACTCTTTGATTGATAAATCCGAATTAAACAAAAAAATTTATTTAATAACCCTATGTATCATCAACAGGAGAGCATTCTGAGTTGATTGCACAACAGATTATATACATAGAACATTAATATTTTGTTAATGCTGATTTCATCAAAACAGTTTGAGGTATAAGGCAATGATAGTCAAATCTACTCTCTTGAATGCGATCGCTCCGACAAATCGTGGTTTGCTGGCCACTGAAACCCAAAAACAGGCTATCTTAGCTGCGATCGCTAGTTTAGAAGACTTTAACCCCACTCCACGCCCTTTAGAAGCTACCCACTTACTAGAAGGCAATTGGCGACTACTTTACACGACCAGCAAGGCTTTGTTAAACCTGGATCGCTTTCCCCTATATAAACTTGGCCAGATTTACCAATCTATTCGAGTAGAAACTACCAGTGTTTATAACATAGCTGAAATTTACGGACTACCTTCTTTAGAAGGATTAATTAGCGTAGCAGCTAAATTTGAACCTGTCTCAGAACGTCGAGTCCAAGTAAAATTTCAGCGTTCTATTATTGGTTTACAAAAGCTAATTGACTACAAGTCACCAGCAGAATTCATCCAACAAATTGAATCCGGTCAGAAATTCACCGCTATTGATTTTCCCATCAAGAGCGATCGCCAACAAGGATGGTTAGACATCACCTACATAGATCAAGATTTGAGAATCGGCAGAGGTAACGAGGGCAGCGTCTTTGTTTTGAGTAAGTCATAAAATATTAATTCGCAAGAAGTGTTGCGAACGACCTTATTCTATTATAGGTACTTTGTCAAGAGGGTAATTGGGTTATTACCCTGTTCCCCGTTCCTCCGTTTCCCCCTTCCCTATTTCCTGTTCCTTGACAAATAACTTAACAAACACTCTAGCAAAGACCTTCAGGTTGTAGAGTGAAAACAATTAGCCCTAATTTATTGGCGATTAATTAATTCACAAGGAAGATAATCATGGTTCAACGTGGTTCTAAAGTACGCGTCCTCCGCCCAGAATCCTACTGGTTTCAAGATGTAGGAACCGTGGCATCTATAGATCAAAGCGGCATCAAATACTCTGTAATTGTCCGCTTCTCCAATGTCAATTACTCTGGGATCAATACCAATAACTTCGCCGTAGATGAATTAATCGAAGTGGAAGCACCCAAAGCTAAGGCTGCTGCTAAAAAGTAAGCAACATCACAGTGCTGAGTGTTGAGTCTGAAAGTATGGAAAAGCAGTAAACTGTTAAATGCTGATTTCATGCCCTTAATTAACTATTGCGGTCTTACTCCCAACTCAACACCCAGCACTAATTACTCTGCAAATGCCTGAATTGCCTGAAGTTGAAACAGTTCGACGGGGTTTAAATCAATTAACCCTTAACCAAAAGATCACGGGGGGAGATGTGTTGCTAGAACGCACAGTCGCCTACCCGTTTTCTGTTCACGAGTTTATAGAAAATATTCAAGGAAGCGCCATTATATCTTGGCATCGTCGGGGTAAATATCTTTTAGCTGAACTCTCCCCACTTTCATGGCTAGGTGTTCATTTACGAATGACTGGTCAATTATTATGGCAAAATAACCATGAACCCTTACACAAACACACAAGGGTCAGGTTATTTTTTGGCGAACATCAAGAATTACGCTTTGTTGACCAGCGCACTTTTGGGCAAATATGGTATGTTCCCTCTGGAGTACCTGTCGAAAGCATCATCACAGGTTTAGCAAAACTAGCATTAGATCCATTTTCACCAGAGTTCACCGTTGAATATTTAGCAAATAAACTGCAAAAATCTCGCCGTCCCATTAAAACTGCCCTGTTAGATCAGTCGATAGTTGCAGGATTAGGTAATATTTATGCTGATGAGGCTTTGTTTAAAAGTGGTATTTTACCCACAACCATCTGCACAGAATTACGCAGCAAACAAATTGAACCTTTAAAAACAGCAATTATTCAAGTTTTATCTGCCAGTATTGCCGCTGGTGGGACAACTTTTAGTAATTTCCTCAACGTTAAAGGTGTTAACGGTAATTATGGTGGTGAGGCTTGGGTTTACAACCGCACTGGGGAACTTTGTAAAGTTTGTGGTAATGTCATACAGCGTATTAAGTTAGGCGGGCGATCTAGTCATTTTTGTTCTCAGTGTCAGAAATGAGGGTTAAGTTGACACTAATGTTGCGTAGCGAGTGCTGCTAAACCCCTACATTTTCGTTGTTACTACATCTTAGAGAACTCCACAAAAAAGATGAACTGCTTGCAGCAGCGCTTCGCTATCCAATCTTGTGGGATGGGCATCCTGCCCGTCCTTGTATTATTAGCAGGCTTTTCGTCCTGCACCACAAGAAATTTTGGGATATTTTCTATTTGGAAGTCTCTTATCCAAAGAGTGTAAAATTAATATTTCTGTCTTTAAATCAACTTGAATGACTCGCTTTATACATGATCAATTTGCAAAACAATATCTAACGGAACTATTAACACCTTACGGTCAAGTAGAAACCAGCAAAGATATCACAGCAGAAGTAAGACAAATTGACGTTTTATTTATTCCTTCACCTCAACCTACACAAAGTCTAGAAATACTCGGACTACTAGGACGAATGGCGACAAATTATGCTATATTTGAGCCATTCCGCAATGCAGTCACCAAAAGCGAAATTCGCAGTTGTATGGGTAAATTATTTGACATTCATGCGGACATAGAGCGTCAATCTAACCGCAACAATACCCGTATAAATGAGGCAGAATTACCCCGGTTGTGGATTTTTTCTCCTACCGCTTCAGTGGAACTCCTAGCAAGTTTTAATACTACAGTCGATGAAGAAAACTGGAGTAAAGGCATTTATTTTTTAGGAGAGGGTTTAAAAACCGTAATTATTGCTATTCATCAACTCCCCAGCACACCAGAAACCCTGTTTCTCAGGATATTAGGTAAAGGGAAAGTCCAACGAAAAGCAGTTGAAGAATTAGAAGCAATACCTAAAAACAGCCCGTTCCTTTCCCATATTATACAATTAGTACATGACCTGATTGCTGTTTTATCGGCTCGTCAACGTCAAGAACAAGATATTGATAAAGATGACCAGGAGTTGATTATGAAACTATCAGAAATGTATCAACAACAATTGGAAGAACTAAAAAAACAAGGACTCCAGGAAGGACGACAAGAAGGGCGACAAGAAGGGCGACAAGAAGGGCGACAAGAAGGTGTAGAAAGAGAACGACGCGCTATGATT
This sequence comes from Anabaena sp. PCC 7938, assembly GCF_049315035.1. Lineage (NCBI taxonomy): Bacteria > Bacillati > Cyanobacteriota > Cyanophyceae > Nostocales > Nostocaceae > Anabaena > Anabaena sp. PCC 7938. Next base: position 396,236 of record NZ_CP186034.1, read on the forward strand.
GAAAGTATCATGCAAGTACGTTTTGGGGAAGTTGATTCAGAGTTAGCAAAAATTATCGAGTTTTTGATAGCCATGACCAGGGAAGAATTTACTCCTTTGCTTCTACAATTATCTCGTGAGGAATTATTAGCTAGATTTGCCCAATAATTGATGGGAAAATTGACAAATCAGCAATTTCCAAAATAATTTGAAAATTAATCAAAGTTCAGAATATAGAGTATGGGGAGGGTTGACAACAGGTTTTAGATTTGTTATTATCGGCTTGATAAGGAAGAACTATCTAGCAATAAACGACATAAAATCTCCTCAACCGCTTACCTGAGAGTAGGCGGTTATCTTATTTGAGCAAAGAAATTATGCCTTTGGGTCTGGGAGCAAGATAAAATTTTGAGTAAACGCGTTTATTTTGGAACGAGGGGAACTCATGGCAGTTAAAAAAGGAAATATGGTTCGCGCTATCCGCGAAAAGTTAGAAAATAGTATAGAAGCTAAAGCTAGTGATTCTCGCTTCCCTGCTTATTTGTTTGATAGCCAAGGGGAAATTGTCGATATCAAGGGTGATTACGCTTTGGTTAAGTTTGGAAAAGTAGCAACACCCAATATTTGGTTAAAGTTGGAACAGTTGGAAGAGTTTAAATAAGCTTTCCAGCATTGTGCTGAATTTATACACTTGAGGTCTTACTTGTGGTGGGTATTACCCACCTTACCTAATTGATTGATTTATGTCTGATTAACTGGTAACTAGTAAATAACTCTTACCAATCACCTATTAATCTGGAATTCATCAAACTTAATAACTTCAGAATTGGGTTTTCTGGTATCAAAGCGATAGCTGCTAATAGCACCTGTTCCGGTGTTGAAAATGCTGAAAACGGTAATATCATTACTAGCAATATAAGATATCGGTTTACCATCTTCTCCTAATAATGGTGCAATGCTTGGTAACACTGGTTTTAAACCATTAGGATCGCCAATTTCAGTATAATCTTCTTGATAGCCTGTTGGTACTTCTCGCTTTCTTTCACCCCAAGCAGCACCGTAAGAATTACCAACATTAGAAGTTTCTAAAAAGTGCATTCCACTGGAACTAACAAAGCGATTCCATAAATGGGAATGTCCATAAAATACTAACTGCACTTTAGCAGCTTCTAATAAAGGAATCACATCACGAATAATATAATCTGCATTTTTCGGATATTCATAACGAACTGCTTTGATATTTCCCTCTTTATCTCTTTCAATTATAGCTACTGGATTAGTATAAGCCGGAACAATATTATCTCCTAAAGTATGAGGTGGATGGTGGAACATGACAACTTTATATTTTGCCTGTTCAAATTCAGGACTTTTTAATTCCTGTTTCAGCCAATTATATTGTTGACTATTCTCAGAAATTGGCTCATAAATTAACTGTCCATAACCCCAGTTTTCAGGATGATTAAAATCTTTTTCTATCTCTCTATATCTACCCTTACTTTTTGAATCTAATTGGGGATGTCGCCACATATTTGTGATATATAAAACTACCAAGCGAATATCACCAACAGTAACCGCGTAGTAGGTTTTACCCCCTTCTTTACTCTGGGGTAAGGTAAAAATTTCTTCGTAGGTTTCAGTATTAAAATAATTATCTTTTAAAGATGTTTCGCCATACAATTTTTGAGCAACTTCACGGGGAATCGTATCATTAAATTCATCATTTAAACTTTCTGTTCTAGCAAATCTCCCCATGACTTCATGATTACCAATGCAAGTAAACATAGGTGCATTTTGAATAATTTTCCCACCCGTGTAAGTTACCTTGAGGTTATTATGTTCCATTTGATAATTAGCGCGACCCTGCAAACCTGGAAATAAAGCATTTCCGCGATTATCATCAAACCATTCTGAAGCGCGGTCTGGAACGTTGACTAAATCTCCTGCAAACAATACACCGTCAACTCTTCCCACTGTTTCCACCACTTTTTGCAGATTTGCGGCCGTCATTGGTTTAAGCTGGTGGTCAGAGGTAAGGAGAATTTTTAAAGGTGTACCGGGTTTTGGGGAAGGTGCAAGAGTAAAAATTTCGCTAGTAGCGCGATCGCCATCTTCTCGTATACTGGTGACGTGATAGGGAACTCGTAGATTAGTGTTTAACTCTGTAACTTCGGCTTCGTGTCGCCAAATTTCACGTTTTACTGGTTTTTGATAAATTTGTCCGGGTTCAGTTTGATTTGCTACTCTTGATTGTTGGTCTTCTCTAGTGCGGCTGAGTTTAGTAGTTTTTGCAATTGAACTTTTATCCAGTTTTTCACCGTAAATAACTAAGTGTTTATCACCTGCAAACTCTGTAAACCAGACTACGCGCACAGAATTTTCTGTTGGTAGTTGCAAAAATGGGTCTGTCAGCAGTTGCGGTGGTGATATCATAATTATCTTCCCCCAGGAACACACGCCTACTAGCGTAAGACATAATACCAAAATAGATACAGTTGTTAGAGAAATTTTCCCGATCATCTATTTAGACCACATTTTTGATTCCTCTAGAGTGCCTCTGCGCCTGAAGCGTGAGACAAAAATATGAATTTTAAAAAATCACAACTGCAAACTTTCATCATATACAGTTTGTTGAGTGCGATCGCACTCCTAACCCTTTTCCCCTTACTATGGCTAATTAGTACAGCCTTAAAATCGTCTACAGAAAATATCTTACAGTCACCACCGCAGTTATGGCCAAGTCAACCTACATTAGATAATTTCGCTCGTGTTTGGGAATCTCTACCTTTTGGACAATATTTATATAATAGTATTCTGGTGTCTTTACTGACCGTGGGATTAAATCTGCTATTTTGTGCTTTAGCTGCTTATCCCTTAGCAAGATTGTCATTTGTAGGCAGAAATGGGATTTTTCTTGCCATTATTTCTACAATTATGATTCCCTTCCAAATTGTCATGATTCCTTTATATATTCTGACAGTCCAGTTAGGCTTAACAAATAGTTATTTAGGCATTATCTTCCCCAGTTTAGCTTCTGCTTTTGGGATTTTTTTACTCAGACAAGCTTTTATGAGTGTCCCCAAAGAAATAGAAGAAGCTGCCCGCATGGATGGCAGTTCAGAGCTAGGATTGTGGTGGTTCGTGATGTTACCTGCTATTCGTCCAGCACTCATCACCCTAGCTATTTTTGTATTTATTGGCGCTTGGAGTGACTTTTTGTGGCCTTTAATTGTCATCCAAGATGAAAGTTTATATACTTTACCCTTAGGAGTTGCCAAATTAGCAGGTACGTTTTCTCTAGATTGGCGATTGGTAGCTGCTGGTTCAGTAATTTCTATTGCTCCAGTGTTGTTATTGTTTTTATTTTTACAAAGGTTTATTGTCCCTACCGATACGGGTAGCGGTGTCAAGGGATAGACAGAGGAGTAGAGGGGAAAATAAATAATTACGAATTACGAATTACGAATTACGAATTATTTTAATAAGCACCTTTTCTCTGTAATACAACCCAGATGGTTTTAAAAATCAACATCAAATCATAGGTAAGAGACCATTTACGCTGATAGTCTATATCCATGTGGACAATAGTTTCAAAATCATTAATATTAGAACGTCCGTGAGTCTGCCATTCTCCAGTTATTCCTGGTTTGACTCGTAATCTTTCCCAATGATGAGGTGCATATTGAACGACTTCGTCGGGGGTGGGTGGACGAGTACCAACTATACTCATATCTCCCATCAAGACGTTCCAAAATTGGGGTAGTTCATCTAAACTAGTACGTCGCAAAAACTTACCCAAGGTAGTAATACGAGGATCATCAGTAGATTTAAAAATGTGTCCTTTGGCTTGATTTTTGACTATAGATTTCAGTTTATCTGCATCAACCACCATAGAACGGAACTTCCAAATCCGAAAGGTGCGTCCGTTGAGACCACAACGGATTTGAGAATATAATATGGGGCCTGGATCAATAATTAAGGTAATAATCGCTACTGGTACTGAAACCAGTAATGTAATTATTAAACCAACAATTGCTCCGAGAATGTCAATGAGTCTTTTTGTCGAACTAGTAGTTGATGGGTGGTTAGACTGAGGTGATAAGTCAACCACGTGCGGATGATTCAGAACACCTAAATTAGCCACAGTATAATTTATTGTTTTAGTTGTAATAGTAGACAGGGACATGATTAATAATGTTGTTTGCTTACATTTTTAGTTTTGTCAACTAAAGTAAGTTTTATTAAATACAGTCACACTATAAGTAATTTTTTGTGAAAGAAGAAAGTAAAACTAGATAAGTTCATACAATCTTTTAATTTAGCCAAGGAATTTTAAATTTTTGATGTTTTTTGTGTAAACCTGTTAAAATCCTTTAATGAAATAAAAGATACCAGTATTCCTCGAACAAGAGCCTGAAAATTTTGAGTTTGTTTGGAAAAGGCTTAAAGGGTAAAGGGTAAAGGTTTTTTCTTCCGCCCTTAACCAAGTAGTGTTGAAATAGATACCTACTCGTGAATAGACAGTGTTTCTACTCAAGAGTAGGCATGATTCATGAAGATTCAATTAATATTTCCGTAAATCTTTCCAGGTGTACTTTAATCTATTCCTTTTGGAGGAAGTTTTTTCTGCAATATTAATAAGCAGGATTTCTTGATACAGAAAAATTAACTGTATGTGGTTCATCTAGTGATTGCAGAGTACTAGCTTTAATAGCGTCTAGATAGCGACGTAGAAATAGAAGTTGTTGAGAATTAGGACGATAAGAAAGATTGCCTTGTTTTTCAAAAAGTGGTGCGGATGCGATCGCTTGATAATCAGGATTTTCCTGGGAGCTTGTTGTCAACCACAGAGGGTTTAATGTGGTACTAATATCTGAGACATCGTCTTTATTACTGTAAGGAATGATACCCGCAGGTAATTCACCTTCTAAAAAAGCCAGTAGCCGCTGTTGACAAATACGAGTATTAATACCGCGACTCTCAAATAATTGCAGAACTTCACCAAAAGATAGAGAACGCATGGCTGATGCCTCCGGCACGCTATCAGGTAAAAGTTTGAGCAATTCAGCAAACAAGAAATAATCTGTATACTGTTGCCTGGGTATTTCTAAAACCTGGGGATGCAGAGGTAACGTAGCCAAACCATAGGCAACTCGACTGCAATTAGGAGCGCCATTTTCGCCCAGATATAAATCTTGAGTAATTTTAGCGTTAGGAAGTTTTTGTCTTAACCAACGGTTGACTGTACCAATAGAAGCGACTCCACCAGAGAGAATTGCTTGGTTAATAGCTTCTGTAGGGATACCACGAGCTACTAATAATTTATTGAGTTCACGGTTGAGACGACGCACATAAGGTACAAAAACTTGGCTTTCTAAATCTCGTCGCTGCAATATCCAACATTGGTCGGCTAATTCTAGGGTAAAAGATTCTTGGTGCTGCAAAATTAGCTTCAGACTCAAGGCAGTATCTAATAAAGCTTGTCCTAGCAAAGAACTCTCTAACCTTTGCTGGAAACGGATACGGGCAGAAATATCTGGTTCCCCAACTCGCGGTAGTTCTAACCCTTCCCAACTCAAACTAGACCACTGTATTTGGTCTAAACCAGGAATTTCTCGCAGAGAAGGATGACCATTAGAGGTGTTGCTATCAACTTGTATTTGCCCACGGGGTTGGCGCGATTTTGGTGGTAGTAGTAACTGACAGATGATATCTTGCTCAATGGCTTTACCAGCATAGGCAAAACTATGGAGCATGAAATCTCTGTATGTTAATTGGCTCAAGTCTGTGGGTAAATCGACTAATGCCATTTCTGTGGCAGTTGCGCCAATATTTAGTGCTAGGGTGTTACCCTGGATAGGAATTTCGCTGGTTTTTAAAGGATGCAAACCCTGATTTTCATTTAATTGGACTGATTTTAAATTATTAGCAGGATCAAGTTCTGGGAGTAGACTAGCTATCGCTTCTTCAACAAAAAATATTTGTTGGGGATGGGATACGAGCTTACTTGTGAGTATGGCTTCTCGCACATTAAAGCGATATTGTTCTGACCAACTAGATGGACAAGTACAGATAATACCCGTAACTTTATTAATGATGTGAGCAAAAGTTTCCATATCTATACCCACAGCATGAGCAATTAAAGCTGGAGTAGTACTAGCTTGAGCCGACTTGAGAGTTAATAGTAATTTAGAGAGCGATCGCACCACCCAAATCAAAGGCCCCGCAGAAAATTCATTCAATTGTAATACTGGTTCCCATTTCTGTTGCGTATTTTTATAGGGAATAGCCACGTGTAAATAAGGCTTTAAATGGGCAGAATAAAGATGTTGTTGTAGTTCTGACGTAGATCGAGAGCCAGTAGAATTTTGAGCCACATGATCAGATATTTGTGCCTGTGCCACCCCCCCGGTTTCCGCACTTTCAGCCTCTGAGTGGGGAATACTCGCCGTAGGTAGATAAACCTCTGCCGGTAAACGAAATGATTGCTCAAAAGCAGTTTCGCCTAGTTGGGTTTCTGCTGACCAGTAAATTGGATAAACAACCAACCTGGAATGATTTAACAGCGCCGCAGAAATTCCCGTTGTTCCCAAATCAATACCTAAATACCAAACGGCTTCTAGATCATTGATATTCACCTGAGAATCATCACTCAAAATGTCACTGACAAACAAAGCATCTTCGGGTTCCGAAATAGTACCTTCCTTTTTTTTTTCAGTATTTTGGCTCAAATCTAATTCAGCTTGGGGAATATCTAGATTAGAAACTGCCACTATTGGTATATTCTCTGTTTGTTCGCTGCCAGGAGATTCCGCCATCGGCCAACCTGTACTTAGCAGATACTGACTATCATCCAACGAATTTTGCAAACTTTCTGAAAATGAATTTTGTAAACTTTCTGAATTTGTTGTCTGTTCCGAGTCAGAATTTAACTGCCAATTAAAATTAGCTAAATCTTGATTCAATTGCTGCAACTGAACTGCATCCAGAACAATATCTGGCACACCTTCCGTTTCCGTATTTTCTAAATACAGTAAATTTTCCTGTGGTGAAGCAGAAATATAAGTGGCTACTAAATCTTTGTCTTCCCCGGCAGAAGAAATGATGGACGTCTCTTCTACTATCGTTTCTGGAGCATCGAGGGATGGAAGTTGTTCGTCACTGCTGGCATCAACCAATAAGTCAGTCAGGACTGTAATTGTATCACTGCTATCTGGCTGAGATTCGAGGACTGTAGAAATGCTGGCAAATTCTACCTGTGGCTGCGTCTCCTCTGCTAACAATGATTCTCCCCATAACTCAGATAGTTGCTCTGTTGGTTCTATGAAAGTACCAGAACTCTCTGATAAAAGATTTAAATCTTGTTGATCAACAGAATCTAACAACAGCAACAAATCATCCTCCTGTTGCTCCTGAATAATTGGAGATGGGGATATACTATCGACAATCTGAGATGCTAATAGAGAATCAGTTTCTGAAGTAGATATCTCCTCTTCTGACAACACCAAATCATCCTCCTGTTGCTCCTGAATAATTGGAGATAAGGATATACTATCGACAATCTGAGATGCTAATGGAGAATCAGTTTCTGAAGTAGATATATCACCTGTTGTTACCACAGGCAAAATAATCGCATCTGTTGGTTTGGGAGTCTCTTCACCACCAAACAAACTTGCATAAAGTTGATCTACATCATCAGCACCCTCTGTTGGTAATTCATTGGGGACATTAAAAGTGGCAGTAACTGAAGCTGGTAAATCATCTGCTGTCAGTTGTGACAACACTGTATCCAGATTTTCCACAGTGGAATATTCTTCTGTCTCAGCAGCAATATTCTGGATTAGTTCTTCTTCAACAGCACCCTCTGTTGGTAATTCATTGGGGACATTAAAAGTGGCAGTAACTGAAGCTGGTAAATCATCTGCTGTCAGTTGTGACAACACTGTATCCAGATTTTCCACAGTGGAATATTCTTCTGTCTCAGCAGCAATATTCTGGATTAGTTCTTCTTCAACAGCACCCTCTGTTGGTAATTCATTGGGAACAATAAAAGTGGCAGTAACTGAAGCTAGTGAATCATCTGCTGTCAGTTGTGACAACACTGTATCCAGATTTTCCACAGTAGAATATTCTTCTGTCTCAGTAGCAATATCCTGAATTAATTCCTCCGAATTATCAGACGCTGGCTGTACGTCTAACCATGACGATGATACTGTTTGAGTATCTACACCAAACAGAAAAGATTGAGCATCTGAAGATTGTTGTTGTAAATGCTGAGTCAAATTATTCAAAAAATTTGCCATCAACTGTTCACCTTGGATTCCCTGACTGTGCATTTTTGCCAGTGCTTGGGATAAAGACTGATGATAAGTGGTGATGTTACGCTCTAGTGAACCAAAGACAACATTGACGGTTCCGTCTAGTGATAGCAAGCGTTGATCTAACTCCCTTGCCAGAGTAGCTAATCGATCTGTCTCCTCCGCTGAACCCAAAATAGGTTGCATAGCAGAATTTAATGCTTCTTGCTTTTGTTCATCTGTTAACAAACCGGGAGGATTAGGCGAAGTTCGTGTCAAATGTGGTAATAAATTTGGCACTAAGCGACTGATTAGCACTTGCAAAAATTCAGAAATTATCTGCTCTTGGTTCGCTAACTGCTGTGTTAAGGAATAGTTTTGCAGTCGCTTTTGCTCTAGCTGCCTAATTTCCTTGACAAGAGCAGCTCTTTCTTCCAGCAATCCTGATAATTCTGCTTGTAAGGGCTGAAGCAAAAACGAAATTTCATCTTTGAATTGCCCTGCGGTAAAATTACTTTGTTCTTGTTGTGATGGAAAGGAATGTGAGGCTGATTGGTTCTGCTCTTGCTCCACAAACCTCGTCAACAAAGATGATAATGGTGGAGTTTCAGACTGCTTGGGGACGCTGCTTTCTTCTGATTCCTCACTTTCGTCGAGTCTTACAAGAAAGTCTCGCACTCGTTGTAAAACGTCTTTGTCTTCTTGTCCTTGACCAGACAGCAGTTTAGAGAGACGATTGCCACTGTTAGACAGTAAGTTGTCAATGTCTGCAATCAGCTTGTGAATTTCATCTGCACGGGAAGTCACGTTAAATTACCTTATTTAGAAATGTACTTTGATTTTTATGGTATTTACGATTACAGAAGTTCTCAGTGGCAAAAGTTATTGCTCAGACTTCTGAGGGCAATTATGTTATGAATTAGTGGGAGATGCAACTTGATCCTCAGGGTTTGCTCCCTTTTCAGGCAGGTCACCCAATTTTGGACTTTGTTAAGTGTAGAATACATCCTTAATGTTATACTTTGAACTTAAGAATAAATCATGTGTCCGTAATGAGCAAACACTAAGAGAAAATAAAGATTGCTAAGAAAAAATTATCTGGTCGTTTTCTTGTGTAACATAGTTTAGTTTCCCTTTAAAAAGCGGCTGTAATTTTATAGCTTGGACTTAAAACACGATCTTGCTTGTTCAGTTGATAGCAGCTTTAATAAATATGTCCTAATGGAAGATCGATATAGCTTGCAGACATCCGCTCATAACTGGATCACTTCAGCGCCCTTTTTTGAAGGGTTGCCTGAATCTATTGTGGAAACAGCCCTCTCCCATCTTGTTACCCGTACCCACCCTGCCAATCAAGTAATTTTGCTAGAAAATGACTGGGGTGGTTCTGTGTATTTTATTGTAGATGGATGGGTAAAAATCCGTACCTACAATTTAGAAGGAAAAGAGGTAACACTAAATATTATTGGGCATGGAGAATTATTTGGTGAAATGGCGGCACTAGATGAAGTTCCCCGTTCTACTGATGTTATTACTCTGACTCAAACAATGATTGGAAGTATGCCTGCTCAAGATTTTGTCAAGTTGTTGCAAACAGAACCTTTAGCAGGACTCAGATTGGCGCAATTAATGGCGAGACGGTTACGACAAGTAAATCGGCGGTTACGCCTGCGAGAATCGGATAGTCAATCGCGGGTGGCAGATACCTTGCTATTTTTGGCAGAAGGACAGGGAAAAAGAGGACAGACAGGCACAGAAATTCCCAATTTACCTCACCGGGAATTGAGTAGTTTAAGTGGTCTGGCACGGGAAACAGTGACACGTGTATTGACAAGGCTGGAAAAAAAAGGCTTGATTGTACGGGAGCAAGATGTTATGTGCATCCCCGATGTGTCAGCTTTGGAAAAAATGATTATTTAACACCTTGTTCAGTATGAATATTTTAGATTCTCTGCCAGATGAACCGGAGGAAAACCCATCTCCTGTATCATCAACCCCCAATAATCAGTTAGATAAACAAAAGCAGTTGAAACGCCCCCAACTTCAGGTTGATGCACCTTTGAGGATGGTAGAAACAGCATTTTTAGCTAGTACTGCTAGTTTGATTTGGTTTATTAATTTCTATTTTCCCTTAGGGCCAGTGTTACGAATATTTTTTCCTGTTCCCATCGCTCTGGTTTACTTACGCTGGGGTAAACGTGCTGCATGGATGGCTGCTGTGACTTCCGGCTTACTGTTAGCGGTGCTGATGGGGCCAGTTCGCAGTATTTTGTTTGTGATGCCCTTTGCTTTGATGGGTGTTCTATTGGGGGCGACTTGGCATCGCCGTGTACCCTGGATTGTCTCGATTACTTTAGGTATGTTGTTGGGTACATTGGGTGTGTTTTTTCGCTTGTGGTTGCTGTCAGTGTTATCTGGTGAAGATCTGTGGGTTTATGTGATTAACCAGGTGACAGAAATCATTGAGTGGATTTTCCTGAAGTTGGAAATATTGGCCACTCCAAGTGTATTTTTTATCCAAGTGGGTGCGGTGCTTTTAGTTGCATTTAACAATTTGATTTATTTGTTTGTAGTACATCTGGCCGCATGGTTACTTTTAGATCGTTTGGGAAATCCTATTCCCCGTCCTCCACGTTGGGTACAAGTGCTGATGGATTATGAGGGTTAATTCGTAATTCGTAATTCGTAATTCGTAATTCGTAATTAAGAATTATTCAAAATTCAGCACTCTGTACTTTAAACGCCTGACTATGATTAAGATTTATACGGAAATTGCACAGGGTGAAGCATGGTTAAAAAGTTATTGTGGTAGTCTTCCTGTGTTTGCTTGTGTTTTGGGTTTTACAGAAACTGCTTTGCTACCCGGAATTTCGGCGGCTGGTTTGACTCCAGAGGATCGACGGTATACGGCTTGTGCTGATGCTGAGTTTTTGTATTATGGTGCTGCACATCAGCCTAAGTATCCCCTACCACCTTTGACTGCTGGCGCTTCTCCTGTGCTGATTTCTCGTGCTGTAGTGGCTGGTTTGAAGTTACCAGTTTATTTATTTAATGCGGGTTTACCACAGCTTCCATCTGTGCCAATTATTGATTTGGGTGGTACGATCGCTAGATGTTTAAGTACAGGTGTAGCTATGGAATTGGCTACGGTAAAACATTTGTTGGCACAGGGTTTACGTTGGGGTTCTCAACTGAGTGCTAATCTTTCACAGAGTTATTTAATTTTAAGTGAGTGCGTTGTGGGTGGTACTACGACTGCGTTGGCAATTTTAACTGGTTTAGGGATTGATGCTGTAGGTAAAGTTAACAGTAGTCATCCTGTTTGTAACCATGAGCAAAAGTTGGCTGTGGTGCAAGCCGGTTTAGAGAAAGTTCAAAATCAAAATCCTATTGATCCTCTATCGCTTGTAGCAGCGGTGGGAGATCCTATGCAAGTGGTGGTAGCTGGGATGGCGATCGCAGCTAGTCGTCGTTGTGGAGTTCTATTAGCTGGTGGTACACAAATGCTGGCTGTTTATGCTCTGGCTCAAGCGATCGCTCAATCTTACTCTTTATCTTGGCAACCAGAAGCTATAGTCGTTGGTACGACTCGTTGGGTAGCAGAAGATCCTACTGGGGCTACCGTTGATTTAGCCCTCAGTTTAGGTAAAAATAGCGTTAGTTGGGGCAAAGAAACTCCTCCCCTCTTGGCGACAAAGTTAAGTTTTGCTGATTCTCGTTATCCCCAACTCCGAGCTTATGAGCAGGGTTTTGTTAAAGAAGGTGTTGGTGCTGGAGCCGCTTGTATCGCTGCCTATCTAAATCAAAATTGGCAGCAAGAACAACTTTTAGCAGCTATTGAAGCCCAACTTGACCAATTAGTGAATTCGCTCTCGCAGTAGTTGCTCCTCCAGAGCCGCAATGCGATTATAAGCTGCTGTTAATTGCGCTGTCAGTCTTTGGATTTGAATTTCTGGCGTTATTTGCTTGTCTCCAGCTTGGGGATTAATATCTGGATAAATACCATCTATCAATACATCCTTATGCTCTAAATCAGCATTCCAACTGCTCCGTCCTCTAAACTTATAAAGTTCAACTTCATGATTTTCTAGATAATTGTCTTTTGGCTGTTTTTGCTCTAAAAAGCAATCAGACAAACCCTGAGATAGTTTCCTGTCAAGCTTTTCAATCACCTGATAGATAGCATCTACCTTTTCGCTCAAATTCAGTATTTGTTTTTGTAACGGCTCCATTTAATACCTTGATCACAAAATAGTTTCTCTATGTTATTCAATTTACTTCCGATGTTAAAAATATTTATGATTTATTTAATCTTTCAGATGTTTTGAGTAGTTTGCTCACTAAAATTATCATTTATACATACAATTCCACAAATATCAACGGTTTGCTCACGTTTTTAGGCAAAAGAAGTTAGATATTTTACGTTTATTGACATAAACTATGCTAAAAATTGGTTAATTCTTTAGGATTTATTTATATTTCATCAAAATAAACCTCATCCAAGTTGACAACTGGAGTTTTTCAAAAGGGAACAGGGAAGAGTAAAGGATTTAGGAACAAAACCCGATTAAGAAAAAACTATTGGTTTCAAAGTAGATGTGGTTTAGTCAATAAAGATGATTAAATTCGAGTTCATAGAGAATTGCGATTTATACTGGCAATTGTTAGATGGTATTACCTTGAAAATCTATCCCAAAAGTCTAAAATTAGAAAGTTACACCGCTATTTGCTCAATCATCAGATCAACAACTTAAATTTATTTAGAAAAGTTCATTATAGTCCCAAAGTAAAAAATCAATGGATCGACGGTCTTTTTTGGTAGGTACAAGCGGATTCGTAGTTTCCCAACTCCTAATTGGGTGTAATGGTAAAAACCAAATACAACTCAATGTACAGTTGTTAAAAGGTTCTATACCTCCTCAAGTGGTTAATCAGTTTCACAAAAGTTTGCAGTCAGAGGTAAAATCAAAATTTGTCCCCATTGATCAAATTTATGATCTATTTCGGAAATTACAAACTTGGCAGCAACCAAAAACTGATAATCAAGAGGTATGGAAGCGTTATATCCCGTTCAACCAAAGTCAAACAACATCTAAATCAGACTTGGTGACATTAGGAGACTATTGGCTAAAAGCGGCAATTGAACAGAAACTAATTCAACCATTACAAACAGAAAAAATTAAACAATGGCCTGTTTTAGAGCAAAAGTGGCAACAACTAGTAACACGAGACAAGCAAGGTAATGTTAACCCTCAAGGACAAGTTTGGGGTGCGCCTTATCGCTGGGGTAATACGGTAATTGTTTATAATCGGGAAAAGTTCCAAAAATTAGATTGGCAACCAAAAGATTGGAGTGATTTATGGCGTAGTGAATTGCGATCGCACATTTCTCTGCTCAATCACCCCAGAGAAATAATTGGTCTGGTTTTAAAGAAACTGGGACAATCATATAATACAGAAAATCTTGACCAAATTCCCTCCTTAGAGGCAGAATTAAAGGCATTAAATCAACAAGTAAAATTCTATGACTCCACTACATATCTAGAACCTCTCATCACCGGGGATACTTGGTTAGCAGTAGGTTGGTCAAATGATGTGATACCTTTACTCAGTCGTTATCCAAAACTGACCGCAGTAATTCCCCAATCAGGAACAGCAATTTGGGCAGACTTATGGGTAAGTCCCGCAGGAGTTGATAAAAGAGCTTTAGCATCCCAATGGATTGATTTTTGTTGGCAACCAAATATAGCCAAAAAAATTGCCGTACTGACTAAAACTAATTCGCCAATAGCAAAAAATATTGTTGCTGCTGATATCCAAAAACAATTAGAAAATCTGTTATTGACAAACCCGGAAGTTTTTGACAAAAGCGAATTTTTATTACCCTTGTCACCAGCAGCAACAAAGCAATATGAGTCTTTATTTATCAAGATGAAAAATGCAAGTTAATTGTTAATACTGAATTTTATTCTCCAGTTAACTGGAGATTTTGACGTAACCCTAATTTACTTTGAATACTCATTTTGATATTACATAAAGCTGGACTTTTCCCCGAATTACAAGTATAAGTTGCTAACATTTCCTGTTGATAATTAAAAACTCGGATGTTATAACCAAAATTCCTAGCCATGCTACCCAATCCGTTAACGAATTTATATCGCTCTAAATAGTCTAGTAAGCTCCAAACTTGCTGATTCACAATCAAGTCTACACGGGCTGTTTCTTTTTCAGAAGCTGGGTATGCTATCCAGTTATCTAGAAGTTTATTTTCGGAATTTTCCTTTGCCCACCATAAACTAGGAATGGTTAAGTTTTTAGGGTTGATAGTGTTAGCTGTAATCACAGAATCTGTGGGCTTAGTGAGTACATTCAGTTCCAGTGGTGCATCAGAAGGCTGGGGTATACTTTCAGCCCGTGAGGGAAGGGTGGGTAAAATAGCAAAGGTGCTAAGACTTAAGCTCAGTATGAGCGAAAGAGATTTCTGTCCAGTAACTACGTTGTATTTAGACATAAGCGCATCTGAAAAAAATTCTGTATCCTTCTAATATTATGTGATTCAAATCTCTCAGCTTCCATAAGTACTGCTAAACTGAGGAAGAATCCCAACAAACACTAACTATGCTGAAGCGTTCCAAGTTCGAGACAACCCAGTCTCAGATTATGCACCGTGCTGAGGATCTCATTAGCGCCGCCTCAAATCGCTATCGGATTACAGTTCAAGTGGCAAATCGTGCCAAGCGTCGGCGTTATGAAGACTTTGAAAATAACGAAGATGTGATGATGAAACCCGTACTCAGAGCAATTATTGAGATGTCTGATGAAATGACTCAACCAGAGATTATCGGCGAATTATAATTCAATACCTTGTCGATTTTTTGTAGGTTGGGTTAAGCGACAGCGCAACCCGACGCATTTGTTGGGTTATGCCTCCGGCACACTACGTGAACGTACCTCAACCCAACCTACAAATCAAGACTTTTTTCGATTTGGACAAGGTATTGATAATTTACACGGGATTGGGAAAATTTTTTCCTGGTTTTTACTCCCCGATTCCCTTTTTGTTTAACTACTCATAGGTTTTCTGTAAGACGCAATACAATCTAGGCTGGGGAAACCACGCCCATAAAGGTTTGGAGATGAATAAGAAAAAATTTTTATTTTTGCAGTTCAACTCAGGACTGATAATTATCTTGATTGCAGTGAGTGTAATTACCTTGGGTTTAGGAAGCTCAAATTTTCCTAGCATCTCACCTGCTGTAGCTCAGAGAATCAGCCCTAGCGATGTTTGGCAAGTGGTTTACCAGCAATTACCAAACCTGCCCAAAGAAAACCAATATATAAGCAAAGACACTGGCAAGGTTGCCGAAAAAAACACCTTAGCTAGTCGGATGATTCGTTACCACATTTATGTGAAAGGACGATCGCCCATATATCGCTTAGATTGGAAATTAACTTTGGCAGATTACTTAAATGCAAATGAAACTATCTATGAAGCCTCCTATCCAGGTAATGATTCCTTAAAGCAAAATCCACTAGAGAGCGATCGCACCGCCATCACCAAACTCACCCGCAACCAACGCAATCAACTAGTCCAAGTTCTTGTCGATATCTTCAACCCGCCTATCCTAAAACCTCTCCGCGTTCCTCTGCGTTAAAAAAACCATGTACAAAATCATAAAAAGCGGTAAAGGTTGGCGTATAGGCTGGAATCCCGACGCAGCAGAATTTAAAGGCTTAGTAGGTACAGACGACTGGGCGATAGAATTAACCGAAATTGAATTAAATGATTTTTGTCGGCTATTAAACCAGCTGGGAGAGACAATGAAGCATTTAGCCACAGAATTAATGGATGAAGAAAAAATCGCCTGTGAAGCTGAAAGCAATTTATTGTGGATGGAGGTAGAAGGCTATCCCAACTCCTATAATTTACGCTTTATCCTCAATACAGGCAGGGGTGTAGAAGGTAAATGGGAAGCTGAGGCTGTACCAGGTTTATTGCAAGCTACGGTAATGCTAAAAATCTTTTGAAAGAGGCTTGCTATTTTCCTGAAACTCATGTTACTCTCGTAGGAGTGACTTAATTAATTTTAGATGCTTAAGTTTGGAATAATCCCTAATCCAAAAATCTAAAATTTCAAGTTAAGTAACCGGGGCGTAGCGCAGCTTGGTAGCGCGCCACTTTGGGGTAGTGGAGGTCGTGGGTTCGAATCCCGCCGCTCCGATTTTTAAATGTGATGTAGTTTCACTTCAGTTACCACAGATTGTAACGGTTTATCCCAATTTGCAACAGGTAGTTGAGATAAATAGGCAAAGTCAAAAACCACGCCCAGGGTAGGTTTTTTAGTCCAAGCTGGAGAACTCAACAAACGGTCATAATATCCACCACCATAACCTAAACGGTATTTTTGTTGATCGCAAGCTACGCTAGGAACGAGAATTAAATCTACTTCATCAGGGTGGATGATTGGTGCTTCTGAATGGGGTTCATTAATGCCATAATTGCCACTTTGAAGCGGATCACGAGGTTCCCATAAGTGCCAAGATAGGGACTGACCCACACAGCGAGGAAATCCCCAACGGTGTTGAGAGTCTGTAAAAAGTGGACTGAGGTCAGGTTCTTGACGAAAGCTGAAATAGGCCAGGATAGTGGTTGCTTGGGTAAACTGAATTGAGGTTTGGATTTGTAAACAAATGCGATCGCTCTTTTCTCTCCACTCTTCTACGCTCAGAGATTGACGTTGTTTGAGCAGGTTACGCCGGAGTTTTGTCTTATTTAGCTGTAAATCAGTTTTTGGCAATGTCCAATTTTTGATGTTTGAATCAAAGTTTTTCATTTCTTTAGGACTTACGCATAACACAACGAAAGTAGCGGTAATTCATGAATTACTGCTACGGAAGGATCAGGTTTGCGGTCACATCTTGCGTAAGTCCTGTTCTCATTTTCATACTCTGTATGGGAATCAATTCTAGAAAGCTTTTTGCTGACAACGAGGCAGAGCCTCTGTGATGGCATTCCCAGTCGGAGACTGGGAACGAGATCAAACTCCTGCTTTTTTACCTATGCAGCGTGTTGACGATACCAGTCAATGGTATTCTTTAGCCCTTGTTGGAAGCTAACTTGAGCAGTAAATCCAAAGGCTTGCTTTGCTTTTTCGGTATCTAAACAGCGTCGTGGTTGACCATTGGGTTGCTCAGTTTCCCAAACAATTTCCCCTTCATATTCCATTAATTCACAAATCAGATTAATTAAATCCTTGATAGAGATTTCATAACCTGTTCCTAAATTAATTGGGTCAGAGTCATTGTATAATTGAGTACCCATGATTATCCCCCGTGCGGCATCTTCTGAATACAGAAATTCACGGGTAGGAGAACCATCACCCCAAACAGGAAGTTGCTTTTCTCCCTTAACTTGGGCTTCGTGAACTTTGCGAATTAACGCTGGAATAACGTGGGAACTTCTGGGGTCAAAATTATCTTCAGGCCCATATAAGTTCACTGGTAGCAAGTAAATACCATTAAAACCGTACTGCTGTCGATAAGATTGCAGCTGAACTAAAAGGGCTTTTTTTGCAACTCCATAGGGAGCATTAGTTTCTTCTGGATAGCCATTCCAGAGGTCTTCTTCTTTAAATGGAACTGGTGTGAATTTGGGATAAGCGCAGATAGTACCAACACAGACAAATTTTTCTAAACCCACTTGATAGGCAGCATGAATTAGCTGGGTTCCCATCATCAAGTTATCGTAAAATAACTCTGCGGGTTTTTCGCGGTTGAGGCCGATACCGCCAACATGAGCAGCTAGATGAATAACAATATCTTGTTGGTCAACTGCACGCTGGCAATTTTCCCAGACCCGCAAATCACAATCATGCGATCGCGTTACTGTAATTTTCTCACGATCAGCCCCAGCTTTGCAAAGCTGATCTATCACTTGACGACCTAGAAACCCAGCCCCACCCGTCACCAGAATCCGTTTATTTTTTAGTTCTAAGGCAGTCATATTTTTATCCTTAGGGGTATAAATCAAAAGTGGAGAGCGCCTAGTTCCTGACGAGTAGTAGCAATATCTTTGGGTTGTTGTGAACCATCTCCATTAGGGGAAGTGTAAC
The DNA here is from genome assembly GCF_049315035.1 of Anabaena sp. PCC 7938. Taxonomy (NCBI): domain Bacteria; kingdom Bacillati; phylum Cyanobacteriota; class Cyanophyceae; order Nostocales; family Nostocaceae; genus Anabaena; species Anabaena sp. PCC 7938. The sequence continues at coordinate 414,621 of NZ_CP186034.1, forward strand.
CCAAAGCTTGCAAGTCAGCTTCCATCATCAAGGATACAAGTTCTGGGAAAGTTACAGAAGGTTTCCAACCTAACTTTTTTTGTGCCTTGGTAGGATCACCGATTAACAAATCTACTTCAGCCGGGCGCAGATAACGATCATCAAACTCCACATAATCTTCCCAATTGAGATTCACATAGCCAAAAGCCAAATCGAGAAATTCGCGCACCGAGTGAGTTTCACCCGTAGCAATCACGTAATCATCTGGCTCGTCTTTCTGCAACATCAACCACATAGCTTTTACGTAATCTTTGGCGTAGCCCCAATCTCGCTTGGCATCCAAATTTCCCATGTATATATTTTTTTGTTTCCCGGCAAAAATACGGGCAACTGCTCTAGTAATTTTACGTGTAACAAAGGTTTCACCTCGACGAGGAGATTCGTGGTTAAACAGAATGCCATTACAAGCAAACAAGTTGTAAGATTCACGATAATTCACTGTTTGCCAGTGGGCGTAAACTTTAGCACAAGCATACGGACTCCGAGGATAAAAGGGTGTGGTCTCACTTTGAGGTACGGCTTGTACTAAGCCGTACATTTCCGAGGAACCGGCTTGGTAGAACCTGACTTGAATCCCTGTCCGTTGCTGGTAATCACGGATAGCTTCTAATAAACGTAGGGTTCCCATGCCAACCGCATCTACTGTATATTCTGGTGAATCAAAGCTGACTCTGACATGAGATTGAGCGCCCAGGTTATAAATTTCTACAGGCTTGACTTCTTCTAAGATCCGGCGCAGTGTAGTACCGTCTGTCAAGTCGCCATAGTGAAGTAATAATTTGACCCCATCTTTATGAGGATCTTCGTAGATGTGATCAATACGGTCTGTGTTGAAGGTAGAAGTCCGACGAATAATACCGTGAACTTCATAACCTTGTTCTAGCAAAAACTCACTCAGATATGAACCATCCTGACCAGTGATACCAGTAATCAAAGCTCGTTTTTGTTGTGTCATTCCCAATTATTCCTTGTTATTGATGTTGTAAAAGTTACCGGATATAACAAATACGTTGGTGAATCATTGCTAAAACTGTCTGATTATAAACATACAAGTCTTAGTTGCTATCAAAACTTAAATGTAGACCAATATACTTAATAAAAAGTACTTTAACAACTCATTCTCTCATGATCTGGGGTTAAGCTCTGAGTATAATTTGGTGATTTTTCAAATCTTTGCCAAAATTTCATTGATTATTGATTTTTATAAAGACTGAATAAAATTTACAGCAGTTTGTGTAGTTAGGAGGTACAAAATCTAAATTCAAACCTATACACAAAGCCAGTTTTACTCCTGACTCCTGACTCCTGACTCCTGCTGTATGTTCTTAAAGCATTTCCGTATGAAGTGCTGCTTCAACAATTTATACAAAAGTCCAAAATTACGGGGCAATTCATGAATTGCCCCATAAACTCAAATTCGGGTATTTTTTTAGTATGCCCCGTTATTTTTTGGCATGATAACTACATCAATCGTTTTCAAGATGATCCATAAGTCTAGCCAAAAATTCCTGAATTTGACATAATGCAGATCTATTTGGACTCGCCGTGGATAAGGAATATCATTACGTCCAGATACTTGCCATAATCCAGTAATTCCTGGACGGATGGTTAAAATATGCTCGATATGACAGCCATATTTTGGTAATTCTTCCGCTACTAGGGGGCGTGGGCCAACTACACTCATATCTCCTGTTAAAACGTTCCAAAACTGGGGAAATTCATCCAAGCTGGTAATTCGCAGAAAGTGACCAATTTTGGTAATCCGGGGGTCTTGTTTGAGCTTAAAAGTGCTGTCAAATTCCTGGCGCAACTCTGGGGATGTTTCCATGATTTGGACGAGGATTTCGTCGGCATTCCTCACCATAGTACGGAATTTAATACATTTGAAGCGGCGATAGTTCTTGCCAACCCGTTCCTGAACATAAAAAATTGGGCCTTTTGAACTGACAGCAATCAGTAAAGCCAAAATTATGTATATGGGGAAAAACAAAATCAAAATCGATAGCGAAAATGCAATATCGAACAGTCGTTTGGCAAACTCTCCGTTTAAACCCTGAAAAGCGAAACCTCTAGGTTTTACCTTGGGGGGTTTAGCTTTTTGACCACGTTTTGCTAAAGTATGCATCGAGGCACTAGCATCTTTACGTGGGTAACGCTTGCCGGAGAGGAGTGAGCTCTGGGCAGTCATCATACTCCTTAATAATCCACACCACACATAATCCCGATCTTAAAGCTAAAAGGCAGTGATTCTGGGGTGATATTCCCAAAAACCTACAAAAAAAATACAATAACCTTGACCATTATTTGGGGAACGGTCTTTTTTCTTGACACTGATTGAGAAAACCTAGATATCTATCGGCAAAAACCTGTTGAGAAAACTGGGTTGAGTGTAATCTTATATACTCATATTTTAAAAAATCCTGATAGACTTCAAATTTTTCTACTGCATCTACTAAAGCTATTACTGTTTGTTCTTTAAAGAATATACCTGTTCCTGTATCGAAACAAGCGCGAATATCTCGAACAGTTTCTAGAGCGCCTCCTGCTCCGTAAGCAATGACTGGAGTGCCACAAGCTTGGGCTTCTACTAAGGCTATGCCGAAATCTTCGCAAGCTGCATAGATAAAGGCTTTAGCACGAGCCATATATTTTTTTACTACATCATCAGGTTGCCATCCTAGTATTTGAATATCAGGATTTGCGATCGCTTGCAGATTTTTCATTTCTGGTCCTGTACCAATCACCACCAATGGTCGTTTTAGTTGATTAAAAGCCTGAACAATCAAGGATACTTGTTTATAGCTCACTAATCGGGAAACGATCAGATAAAAATCCTCTTTTTCGGATGAAAAGGGACAGTTATCAATATTCACTGGTGGGTAAATGACTTTTGCTTCTCGTCGATAACAACGCCAAATCCGCCTTGCTGTATGCTCAGAGTTGGCAATAAAGTAATCAACCCGGTTTGCACTCAATACATCCCATTGACGCAAACTATGCAATAAATATCTAGTTATCCACCCGATTGTGCCTCTACCAAGTTTACTTTGGTCTAAATAATCAAATGTCAAGTCCCAAGCATAGCGCATAGGACTGTGGCAATAACAGATATGCATCTGATCAGGAGTTGTGAGGATTCCTTTGGCTACGGCGTGGGAGGAAGATAGTATTACATCATATTGGCGCAAATCTAATTGTTCGATCGCTAATGGTAACAACGGTAGATATTTTTGTACACCTGTGCGAGCTAATGGCAAGTGCTGAAGAAACGTTCTCCCAATCTGACGCTTGTAAAGATAACTTTCAGGATTCCTAGATTCAAAATCAATTAGGGCATATAAATCAGCATCAATGTGATTCAAAATTTCTTGGACAACAAGTTCTGAACCACCTGTGGCTTTAGGTGTGAGCCACTCATGAACCAAAGCATATTTCAAGGACACAGTTTAATGTAAGGGGACAGGGGTAAGAGGCAGGGGGCAGGGGGCAAGGGGCAGGAGGATTGGAAAAACTTCTACCAATTACCAATTACCCATTACCAATTACCTATTCCCTGTGGTTCTCAATTAGGCACAAGATGTAATCCTACCAAAAGATGTTCCAGGATGATGCTGCAACCTGATAACCTCAAAGATAATGGTGATGAAAGAAAATAGCTGACATAGGAATTGAGAATTTATGCGTATTCTGGTTATTGGTGGAACTAGGTTTATCGGTGTCTATTTGACTCAGCTATTGGTAGAGGCTGGGCATGAGGTGGTATTGTTTAATCGCGGTAATTTTCCAGCACCAGAGGCAGTAGGACAAATTATAGGCGATCGCACTGACCCTAGCCAGTTAAAAGCCAAGTTATCACAAGAAAACTTTGATGTCATTTTTGATAATAATGGCAGGGAACTCACTGATACGCAACCACTAGCAGAAATTTTTGCAGGACGTGTCCAACATTTTGTCTATATGAGTTCGGCTGGGGTATATCTCAAGTCTGACCAAATGCCACATATAGAAGGTGATGCTGTTGATCCTAAGAGTCGTCACAAAGGTAAGCATGAAACGGAAGCTTATCTGCAACAATCAGGAATTCCTTTTACTTCTATTCGTCCAACTTATATTTACGGGCCGAAAAACTATAACGAATTGGAAGGCTGGTTTTTTGATAGAATTGTACGCGATCGCCCGATTCCAATTCCTGGGAATGGAATGCACCTCACCCAGCTAGGTCATGTCCAGGATTTAGCTCAAGCAATGTCTCAGGTGATCGGCAATCAAAAAGCTATCCAGCAGATTTATAATATATCAGGCGATCGCTTTGTCACTTTTGATGGTTTAGCTCGTGCTTGCGCTGTGGCTGCTGGCAAATCACCAGATGATGTTAAAATTGTCCATTATGACCCGAAAAAATTTGATTTCGGCAAGCGCAAAGCCTTCCCCATGCGAGTACAACACTTTTTCGCCTCGGTGAATAAAGCAATGACAGAATTAAACTGGCAACCTGAATATGATTTAATTTCTGGTTTGAAAGATTCTTTAGAAAGCGATTATTTAGCTAGTGGCAGAGATAAAATAGAAAAAGATTTTTCTGTGGATGACGAAATTTTAAAGGCTGTTTAACCTAACGTCATAATTCCCCATTCTGCTAAGGTTGGGGACACTTACTAAAATATTATGAATTATTTTAAAAACTATCATTACCGTCTTTAAGTGAACGGTGCAGCAAACGACAAGGCCAGCAAAAAGCTCCACAGAAACTTACTGAGGCAATAGCAGCGATAATTCGCCAACTGTAAACATGAGAATTTCCAGATTCTTGAGGATTTTCTTGTGTACTTTTATTTAGATCTGTTGTTGAATGAGATAGATGACCGGCTGCACTAACCCCTTCAATCGCCGCTCCGATTAGATAAGCTACTAGGGCAATACTTAGCCAGTGATTAATCATATTATACTGTTTAGACTTTAGAGATATGTTTAGCAATGAATAACTATTTGGTTAGTTGTGCTAATTATTGCCTTGCCCAAGAGACATTCTGCTTTCAGCCGTATCACGAATTAGGGGCAGTTTAGATTTGATGTAAGTATCAATGCTCGGAGTTTCTTTAGCGTCAAGACTCTGCTTGGCTGTTAGTTGCTGGATGAGCAACTGTACTAAAGCGTTATCGTCAAACTGGAGCAGGGTACTGACTTGGGTGGATTCAATTATAGCCCAAAGCTGTTGGATCAATTTAGCAGTTATCATGAGTTTTGAATTATTTAATATTTTCTTTATATTCTCATGAATTTCCGATTTATGTCGAATTTTTGTCTCAGATTTAATAAATCAACACAACTAAGGTAAGTTAGGCTGGTTTTTTGGGACGATTATGGGGTATTAGTTAAATTTTAGGTGGTATAAAATAAATTATACCAGATACTACAGTCAAAGTCACAGACACCCAAAAGGCAATTAATGAGGGCAGTTGCCAAACTGGTGATAGGGGTGCAATTAGTAGTGATATGGCTATGATTTGACTGACTGTTTTGAGTTTACCCCAAATATTTGCACCGGTGATGGTGGTTTGATTAACTCGCCAACCTGCGATCGCTAATTCCCGTGCTAAAATCACAAATACTCCCCAAGCTGGTATCTTTCCTAATTCCACCAAAACCAATAACGGTGCAAGTACCAATAATTTATCTACTAAAGGATCAAGAAACTTACCTAAATCAGTAATTTGGTTAAGTTTTCTGGCTAAATAACCATCTAACCAATCAGTCAAAGCTGCAATTAAAAATATCGTTAAACATATCCATTTAGCTTCATTAGTGGGATTGTATAAACCATAAAGCAAAAATGGTATTCCCAAAAGTCGAGAAAAAGTAATCCAGTTGGGCAAATTCATTTGCATTTTTTTATTCATATCAATATAGAAAGCAGTGCGTTACATTTGATTTACACTTAACGCACTACTCTAACTTCAACGCCCATGCTAATACTACCTCACAACCGAACACTAGTTAAAACAGTTAATTTTCTTGTCTGAATCAAGATGCTCAGGATTTGAGGATGTACAGGATGTTTTATTAAAATTAATCTGAAGCTTCAGAAATTAAATTAATTCAAATATTCCAGAATATCAAACTCAAATATCATCCTGTTAATCCTTGAATCCTGGATATCCTGATTCAGACAGTTAAATTTTAAGGATCTTCGGTACTTGTTATGCCAAAGTATTATAGCAATTCCCAAGCTCATGAAATACACCCCACCCGCGCTGTCGCGCACCCTCCCCTTGGTAAGGGGAGGGGTAATTTTGTATCTAAACTAGAGTGGGAAAGGCTATAGTTAATTTCATTAAATAGCATAAAAAATGTATCAAATAGTAGCTAAAAGTCTTGCAGGGGTTGACATACAAAGGATATTTATTATTAACTATAAATACAACCTAGTCCATTTTTAGATAAATTGAAAATTATGACTGGTAAAAGAGATATTAAAATTCTAACAGAAATTCTTGATTTAAGTGGTGTGAAAGTCATATCACATCGCCTTCATGTTGGAATTGGGATGATTTTAAAAATCGAACAAGAAAAGTCATTTAGTACCTGCCCTAAGTGTGGCATAAACAGCAAAAGGAACTGGGAACCAGATGATTTTCCTATATCCCCAGTCCCCAGTTTCTAACTCCCAGTTTCTGGATTTGGCGGTAATTTTTCCGGTGGTGCTTCTGCTGGAGGCGCAAGTACCGCATCTGGGGCAACTTCCTCAACAGGAATTGGTTGTTGTTCCCCAGTTTCTGGTTGTGCTTCTGCGACTAATTCAGGAGTAGGAGGATTTGGGGGTGTTGCTTCTGGTACATTTTCAGGTGTAACTTCCTCACTCACCTTTGCTGCTGGTGCTTCCGTGTCAATCGTGGGGATAGACTCAACAGATTGTTCTGGTGCGGGAACAGTTACCGCTTCAGCAGGTGATGTTTCTGTTGCACTTGCTTGTTCTGGAACAGGAGTTATTTTATCAATAATTTCCACTGTAGGTTTATCTATGGGTGCAGGTGGTTTTTTGCTCACAGTTTGCTGTAGCTTACCTTTGACACCACTGAAAACACCGCCAATTAAGGCTGGTAATTGTCCCAGCTTTTCCCGCACAGAAAAATTAGATACCTGTTCTTGTATACTCATCTTCACTAGTTCAGGACTGGGTATTGGCGTTTGTTGTACCTCTGGTGTGAGTTGTCGCCGTAATGAGAGAGTTTGCCAGCCAAACCAAACCAACAGAGCTACACTGGCTACATGACCGAGTAAAAGACCGCCAGTAATACGCGGTGTAAAAATCCATAATACCAAAGCGTAAAATAGCCCCACACCACTCCAGACAAAATCATTCTTACGGTGGATTTCAGGGAAGAAGAAAGCTGCCATGTAGATGGCTAAACTCCCAAGTCCGACGACTAACGCTAGGACATATGCCAGCATTTTTGGATACTCCTTACTGTTTCATTTGACTCGATATTTTAATTTTGCAAATTTTGTGACTAAATTGTTGACTTAGATACAAATTAAAATTAATTATTGATGTTAGTTGTGATTCTTTTTCGTCTACATCAACTCTTAATATCTTCTTTAGGAGTGAAGCGAAAATCTCGGATTACCCTTAAAGAGAAAGGATCTGCAAGAGTTAGCCAAACAAATTTATGACCCTACAAAGCTTTGGTGTGATTGGATTAGCCGTTATGGGCGAGAACATTGCTCTCAACGTTGAGCGTAATGGCTTCCCAATTGCAGTTTACAACCGCTCTCGTGAAAAAACCGATGCTTTCATGGCGCAGCGTGCAGGAGGACGGAACGTTGTTGCCGCCTTCACCTTGGAAGAATTTGTTGCTGCACTAGAACGTCCCCGTAAAATTTTGGTGATGGTACAAGCTGGTAAGCCTGTTGATGCAGTAATTCAACAGCTTAAGCCCTTGCTACAAGAAGGTGATATCATTATCGACGGTGGGAACTCTTGGTTTGAAGATACTGAAAGACGCACTCAGGAATTAGAACCTACTGGATTACGCTATCTTGGTATGGGTGTCAGTGGTGGTGAAGAAGGTGCGCTGAATGGACCTTCGCTGATGCCTGGTGGTACAAAAAGTTCCTATGAGTACTTGTCCCCCATTTTCAACAAGATCGCTGCTCAAGTCGATGACGGCCCTTGCGTTACCTATATTGGACCTGGTGGATCTGGTCACTATGTAAAAATGGTACACAACGGTATTGAGTACGGTGATATGCAGTTAATTGCAGAAGCCTACGATTTGCTGAAAAATGTGGCTGGACTTAACCCTACTCAGCTACATGAAGTGTTTACCCAATGGAATACAACTGATGAACTCAATTCATTTTTGATTGAGATTACAGCTAATATTTTCCCCTACGTTGATCCAGAAACCAAGAAACCCCTAGTTGATTTGATTGTTGACGCTGCCGGTCAAAAGGGAACTGGACGTTGGACTGTACAAACTGCTTTAGAATTGGGCGTTGCGATTCCAACAATTACCGCTGCTGTAAATGCTCGGATTCTCTCTTCAATCAGAGATGAGCGGATTGCTGCTTCTAAGCAACTGACTGGCCCTACTGCTAAGTATACCGGAGATATCAAGGCTTTTGTGAACATGGTGCGTGATGCACTCTATTGTTCCAAAATCTGTTCTTATGCTCAAGGGATGGCTCTGTTATCTACAGCTTCCAAAACTTACAATTGGGATTTGAATCTGGGTGAAATGGCTCGGATTTGGAAGGGTGGTTGTATTATTCGCGCTGGTTTCTTGAATAAGATTAAGAAGGCTTTTGACGAAAATCCAGCTTTGCCAAACTTGCTATTAGCACCTGAATTTAAGCAAACAATTCTGGATAGACAAAATGCTTGGCGGGAAGTAATTATTACTGCTGCTAAGTTGGGTATTCCTGTTCCAGCTTTTAGTGCTTCTCTAGATTACTTCGATAGTTACCGCCGCGATCGCTTGCCTCAAAACTTGACTCAAGCACAACGCGACTATTTCGGCGCTCATACTTATCTCCGTACTGATAAGTCTGGCAGTTTCCACACTGAATGGGTTCCCATTGCTGAAGCTAAGAAGTAAGATACTTCTGGTTAAGCTTTAAAGTAAGTCCTTGCTGTTGATTTCGGCAAGTTTGACTACAGGGGCGGGGTTTTCCCGCCCTTAATCGTAAGATAAAGATGCTATTGAATTTAGTTCAAAAGTTATGCTATAGTCACTGAACAAATATCGTGCCAGTAGTAATAGTAATAATATTGATTGTCATTAAAAATAAAAAATAATCTCATAAACATAAAAAAGCTATGTATATAAGAAAAATTGAAATTAAAAATTTGTGGGGAAATGATTTCTTATGGACGCTCAATGAAGACGTAAATGTTTTAATTGGTAAAAATGGTTCAGGGAAATCAACGATACTACGAATGCTTTACGAAGCAGTATTGCCTGTTGAAGATAGCAAATTGGATTTTAGGTTATTTGATCCCATTGATGAAATAATTATCGAGTTAGAAGATGATATTGTCGTCAGAGTTAATAGTGAAAGTAGAAGTATAACAGCAAACAAAGAAATTACTAATTATCAACCGAATATAAACTTTATTAATACTTTTGATGTTGTTGAAAAGAAGTTAAAACAAAATACTACATTGCTTGACTACCAACTGGATAAGTTAAAACAAGAATTCGTTACTTATCAAAGAGATTTATCTAATCAAGTAGAAGAAATATTTAAAATAGATGATAAAGCAACAAGAAGAAATCAATTAGATAAAATTGAATCTATCTATGAAACTAAAAATACATTTATTAAGATATTAACTCAACTATTTAGTGATACAGAAAAAAAATTTAATGAAAAGAAATTTCACTTTTTAAAAGAAGGTATTCAAACACCAATATTACCAAAGAATCTGTCATCTGGAGAAAAACAGATGTTGATTATCTTATTAACAACCTTACTTCAAGACGGGAAAGGTTATATATTATTAATGGACGAGCCGGAAATATCGCTGCATATTGATTGGCAAAGGAGTTTAATCTCAAACATAAGGCAGATAAATCCAAATTGCCAAATTATCATCACAACTCATTCACCAACTGTTTGGTATCAAGGCTGGATTGAAGAAGTCACACAAATAGAAGATATTCAGTCAACTTCAGATTTAGTAACAGAAAGTACCATTTTAAAAGAAAAAACTGATCAATTAGGAGAGCGTGTACAAGAAATAAAAAATATTTTTGGCAGCTTTTCAGGGGACACGTCACGTAAACTTTATCAATTTAATCGCAAAATTAATGAATATACTTTATTTACAAAAGATGAATGCCTTCAATTGTTGGATTTCCTGAAAGAAAATACGATTGATCCTGATGTCATAACATTTACTACTCTTATTTCCAAGCTCAATAATTATAAAGATGCAAAAGATATTTTTGATTTAATGACAGCAGAAACCTGTAGTGAATCATCTCATGTCAAGCCTAATAATATAACTCTTAATACTTTGATTAAAAAAGTCAGTGGGGTTGAAGAAGGCATTGAATTTATTCACAATATAAATCACAACATCAATGAAAACCTGGAATTGCTTCCTGACATTATAACTTTCAGCACTTTGCTTGGGAAAGCAAGAAATATGGATGAAATTAGATCACTTGAAGAAGCACGAACCTATTATGGAATTAAAGCGAATGATATATATTTAAATAAATTGGCTTTTAAGGGGTTTCAGGGAGGACGGTAATTAATGAATTTGTATGAAGTTGCTGCTGAAAGAATCGAAGGAGAGGCTCGTCAGAAGAGGTGTGATATTTCTGTATTGGTTGAAGATTTTTATGATGAAGAATTTTGGAGACTTATTATTGAAAATGTTAAACCGAATTTAAGAAATAGAATTTATTTTCCATATCCCAATAAAAAAGGAACACGTGGAAAATCTATTTTGAAGAACTTTAAAGAGTTCGTTAATAGAAAATTTATTATTTGCATTGATAGTGATTGCGAATACTTGTACCCCACATTCCGCAGATACTAAAGCAAATTTAGGAATTAAAAATTGAGAGAAAGAAAAGCCTGAAAAGATTGCCTAGCAAAGATTTCAGGCTTTTATTTGTTAAAATAATAAGCGTCAAATAGAGAGGGGAAAAGCCATGAAAGAGTCTCAAGAAGCCATACAAACCCTAGATATAGACCATTTAGGAATAGTAGCGGGAATAATAGACGAGATGGAATTGGTAGAAGAAGTGAATAAAATGGTAGGAATAAAAACAAAAGAAACCCTAACACCAGGACAAGTAGTAAAAGCAATGATCTTAAATGGATTAGGGTTTTTAAGCGCCCATTATACCTATTTGGAGAATTTTTCGTAGGAAAAGCAACAGAACATCTAATAGGAGAAGGAGTATTACCAGAGCATTTAAATGACGACAAACTAGGAAGAGAACTAGACAAATATCATCAAATAGGAACAACAAAAATATTTACAGCAGTAGCCATAAAAGCAGCCCATAAATTCCAAGTAGAAACGGATATTATCCATTTAGATGGAACATCAATGAGTGTAGAAGGAGAGTACAAAAAGAAATCGAAGAAATAGAACAAACAAAACAAGAAACAGCAGAGGATAAATTAGAAAGAGAACCAGAAATGAAAGCAATAGAAATAGTTCATGGATACTCAAGAGATAAAAGACCAGACCTCAAACAATTTATCATAGACATGATAGTAACAGGAGATGGAGACATCCCATTATATTTAAAAGTAGACTCAGGAAATGTAGATGATAAAAGTGTATTTGTAGAGAGATTAAAAGAATTTAAAAACAATGGACATTTGAGGGAATAAGTGTAGCAGATAGTGCCTTGTATACAACAGAAAACTTAGCAGCAATGAGAGAACTGAAATGGATAACAAGAGTACCAATAAGTATCAAAGAAGCAAAAAATAAAATCGTAGATATAAAAGAATCAGAATGGAAAAATGGTCAAATACCAGGCTATAAAATAGCAGCCAAAGAATCAGAATATGGAGGCATAAAACAAAGATGGATAATCGTCGAAAGTGAAATAAGAAAAAAATCAAGTATCCAACAGGTAGAAAAACAAGTAAAAAAACAGGAATCAAAAGCAAAAGCCGCACTCAGTAAACTATCCAGGCAAGAGTTTGCCTGTCAGGCAGATGCTAAAATAGCAATAGAAAAGCTATCAAAATCCTGGAAATATCACCAAACAAAAGAAATTGAATACATAGAGAAACCAGAATATAAAACAGCAGGTAGACCAAGCAAATTGACCGAACCAAGTCAAATAAAATATCAAGTTAAAGGTGAAATAGAAACAAGGGGAGAAGTAATAGAAACTGAAAAAATCAAAGCAGGGAGATTTATATTAGCAACGAATGTATTAGATAGAAATGAATTGAGTGATGAACAGGTATTAGAAGAATACAAAGCTCAACAATCTAACGAAAGAGGATTTAGATTTTTAAAAGACCCATTGTTTTTTACATCAAGCGTATTTGTCAAAACCCCGGAAAGAGTAGAAGCAATAGCAATGATAATGGGATTGTGTTTGTTAGTCTATAACCTTGCCCAAAGAAAATTAAGGCAAGAATTAGCTAAATTTGATGATGGGATTAGAAATCAAGTTAAGAAAATCACAAATAAACCGACAATGAGGTGGGTATTTCAGATGTTTCAGGCTGTACATTTGGTAATCATAAATGGACAGAAACAAATGAGCAATTTAACGGAGGAACGTGAAAAGATTGTCAGATATTTAGGAAAGAGTTGTAGTAAATATTATCTAATTACTTGATGTGGTTTATTTGACCTAAAAGATGTAGAAAGTTCAAGGGTAAAAGTAGTAAATAGAAGTTTTTAGCGAAGACGGAAATATTCTTGGCTTTAATTGTCATGTTTATTTTACCGAAAATGACTACTTTAATTGAGAGAGAGAATCTATTTTAAAAACTTGTGGAGTTCTCTTACTTAATAAGCTCTATCTTTTGGCAAATAAAGTTAAATTCAGCCAGAAAAATTAGGTAGATAAAATTTTCCTAGCTAGAATTTTTCAAAAATATCAATAATCTGAGTCACATCTGCGGAATGTGGGTTGTACGATAAAGATATTTGGTATATCGCTAACTATATTTACCATACAGTTGTTTATAGTAAAGAGAACTTTCAGTGTAATCATTTGTCATTAAATGAAATATGCAAAAGTTTAACCACCGAAAGCTATGATTTTCAGAGTTTACTTGAAAATATTTCCCAAAGAGTTTCCCCTATATTTTACGTTTGGTTCTACTTCAAAGAAGCCAAAAGGAATAATTTTAATCATCTTATAAATAACGAAGCATTTGGAACAATTTTGAACTTTCAAAATAGTCAATTCGACAATATTGGAGATGAGAAGACATTATTTCAAAGCATTGAAGATAGAGTACAAGATACATTACAAAAACTAAAAGAAGTAATGGATGATGATGCTTGGTATGACTCAATTCTTATACATGGTATTCCTGATATACAAAATCGGTTAATAGAACAATACTCAATACGTCCAGAAGATATTTTGTCATTTTGCTGTGGACATGGTGTATTAGACCAATTTGTTGAGCCTTTTATGAGAAAACTCATTACAATATTAAAGAATTTAAAAATAGAAGAAGTAAAAAAGGCTCTAAGTGAATACAAAGATATTAATAACACAATTAGTCGTATCGAAAATCTTGGAAGACGAGACGTTAAGACTATGTTAAACACCAGTTTAATATATCTCCTTCTTTATAATGCTGTCGAAAATCAACAGATGCAAGAAATCAAAGACAAACTAGCTAGAGAACTGAATTAGTGCGATCGCTACATCGCACTAAGAATTTATTTCTACAAGGGTTCTAGGATACGCATATTTAAATTCGGTCGATATCTATTTTTTATACCAAGCTTGCCGCCATTGTTTCATTTGGTTAATCTCTGCATCTTGGGATTTGATGATATTTTCAGCCAATTTTTTAATTTCAGGACGCTGAGATTTTTGCAAAGCATCTTTTGCCATCACTACAGCTGCTTCATGGTGAGGAATCATGGCGTTGATAAAGCGCAGGTCAAATTCTGCATCAGCTGCACCTAAATCCATATTCATCATCATGGCTTGCTTTTGCTCAGGTGACATTTCCATGTCATGTCCCATTTTGGCATCATAAGCCATTGGTTTATCTCCCGCTTTGGGATACCAAGTTGTACGCCACTGTTTCATCTGGGTGATTTCTTGGTTTTGTGCGTTGGTTATTTCGTCTCCTAGCTTTTTGATTTCAGGGCGTTTCGATTTCTGTTCTATTTCTTTGGCCATTACGGTTGCACCCTGATGGTGGGGAATCATGGCATCAATAAAGCGTAAATCATAGTTGGCATCGGCTGGGCCTAAATCCATTGTCATGCTGTGATTCATCATGCCACTACCATGATCCATTGGTTGCTTGTCATTTGTAGTAGTGGCAGTGGTGGCAGGGTTGGATGCTTGGTTTTGGGAATCAGTTGTAGAACAGGCCGTTAACAATCCACTGGGTACAGAAGCGATCGCTACTAAGGTCAATGACAAGAAGCTGTTTTTTAGTGTAGAAAGTTGCATAGGGAGCATCTAAATATTTCCTGATTTCATTCTAAAGTCTCTAGTTAGCTGGAGAGTCAAGCCTTGATGTAATTTATTTTGAGTAAGAATTCAGGAGTCAGGAGTCAGGAGTCAGGAGTCAGGAGTCAGGAGTCAGGAGAAAGAAGGAAGAAGGAAGAAGGAAGAAGAAGAATATTTTTCTCTTCTGTTAAGAGTTCCCTGCTATATCAAATATTCTGTATCCTGAATCCTTCCCAATTACCAATTACCCATTACCCATAAACTTAGCTTTCATTTCCTCTAGTTCTTTGTCTATAGGATTATTACTAGTAGGTACAGATGTAGGATTAGATGGTTGTTCAGGAACATTTTGTGGTTGTACCTTACCACCTGTAAATTGTGTTTTTTAGTTCTTGTAATTCTTTTTCAATTTCAGGAGAAGTTTGATTAAAAACAGTGGGGGGAGAAGTAAGGGATACTGGGGTGACGGGTTTAGTGATTATCGCGGTTGGGATATTTGCTGGTGACTGGTGACGATTTAAATGATTAAGAACTTCATCAGTTGTTTGGTAGCGACGGCTGGGGATGCTTTCTACCATTTTGTCAATAATCTGATTCAATTCTTTACTGACGGGAGTTTTAAGATATTGTCCCCAAATCCAAGTCGCATTGTGGGTATCATAGCTGTCGAAGGGAGATCGCTCTGTTAAAAGATTAATACAAGTTACACCTAAACTATAAATATCACTGGCAAAAATCGCCCTCCCTCGCATTTGTTCTGGTGCGACATATTCGGGACTACCTATACTTGTACCTGTGTGATTCAAAGCTGTGCCTGTGGCAGATTTAGCAGCCCCAAAATCTACTACAACGAGTTTATGATCACTACTCCGACGAATAATATTTTCTGGCTTAATATCTCGATGAATAACTTGTCTAGCATGACAAAATTGCAGCACTGGCAATAAATCATTCAATAATTGCCGAATCTGCGTTTCATTAAAAGCACCTTTATGTGCTAATTCCTGGGCTAAATTGAGTCCATCAATAAATTCCTGTACTAAATACTGCCTATCATCTTGGCTACAATATGCCAAAAGTGCAGGAATTTGGGAATGTTGCCCCAATTCGTCTAACTGTACTGCTTCTTGATTAAATAATTCTACCGCTTTTTGTACCGTATTTGTACCTTGGGCTTGGGGGTAAAATTGCTTAATGACACAGGGTGGTTTTGAGGGTTTATCCTCGTCTACTGCTAAAAAAGTCCTACCAAAACCACCTTGTCCGATGGGTTTAATAGCGCGATAGCGTTCTTTAAGAAGTAACTTCGTGCCACAAGTTAGACAAAACTTGACATCATTAGGGTTTTCAGGTTTGGAACAATGGGGGTTCAGACAGTAACTCATAAAAAAATAACTCGTACTTGTCTTTATTGTGCCTTGTGGGTTGCCAAAGGGTGATGATTAAATTTTGGCAGGAGTTAGGAGGCAGAAGGGAAACTGACCCCTAAGTTTAAGTCAATAGCTTAAAGTTCTATCTGGGATAGCATTTTAGGGTTTTTAGTGTAACAATTTAAGCCAGTAAAGATGAAAATTTCTGATTACTTAAGAAATTTAAGTATGAGTTCGTGTCAGTTGATTTGGTTGGTAAACAAGTGATTTTCTTATGTAAAATTGCCTAATTTTTGGTGACAGAGTTAAATATTTTACACATTTGAGATATTCTCAGTCTCCCTGTATTGGATTAATGATAATGCCTATTAATGACAACAAGGTGAAACTATGCAAACAATATTATGGGAATTATTTCCGCGTTTTTTGGTGGATAATTCATATATGCCCCATGGACATTGCTATCTCTGGCAAACGCCTCTTGTCGGTTTGCATTTAGTCAGTGATGCGCTAATTGCGATCGCTTATTTCTCTATTCCAGTCATGCTGATCTACTTTGTCCGCAAGCGGAGTGATATTCCCTTCTCCAAAGTATTTATCCTCTTTGGGGCATTTATTGTCCTCTGTGGTATCGGACACCTGCTTGATATTTGGACTCTATGGCATCCAGACTACTGGATTTCTGGCATTGAACGCGCTATGACTGCTTTAGTGTCTTGTTATACGGCTTTACAACTAATAGAACTCCTGCCGCAATTTTTGGCATTAAGAACACCAGAACACTTAGAAAGCATCAACAAAGAATTAGAAAAGCAAATAGCAGAACGGCAACGCACCGAAGAAACTTTGGAAATGATTGTAGCTGGAACTGCTTCGGTGACTGGAAACGATTTTTTTCCGGCGCTGGTGCAGAACCTAGCCACAGCCTTAAATGTGTCCTACGCGCTAGTGTCTAAAACTGTTAATAATTCCACACCTAGTCTGCGTACTTTGGCGCTTTGGGCTGTCTCCAATTTAGCAGAAAATATTGAATATGAATTAACGGATACTCCTTGCCAAAAAGTAGTAGAGAATCGGGTATTGTGTTCTTATCCAAGTCAGTTGCAAGAGCTTTTTCCTCATCCTCCATTGCTCAAAAACATGGACGCACAGAGTTATGTAGGCTTGCCCTTACTAGATATCAATCAAAATGTGATTGGTAATCTCTGCATTATTGATGTTAAACCATTTATAGTAGATGAGCGCACCACAACACTATTGAACGTATTTGCCGCACGAGCTGCTGCTGAACTGCAACGACAATGGGCAGAAGAAGAAAAAGACCATGCTTATGAAGAACTAGAATTCCGAGTTGAAGAGCGTACTGCTGCACTTGTCAAAGCCAATAACGCCCTGGAAAGTGAAATTAGCGAACGAATTGCCGCTGAAGTTGCGATGAGGGCGATGGCAGAGCGGGAACAGGCGATTAACAGGGTAATTTTGCGAATGCGTCAAACCCTGAATTTGGAATCAATTTTTAATATCACCACTACAGAATTACGACAAACTATAGAGTGCGATCGCGTTTTGATTTATCGCTTCCAACCCGATTGGAGTGGGGAATTAGTTTCTGAGTCAGTAAATCAAAAATGGAATATCTTGCTACCTGGACGAGCAAAAGATCCCAAACTTACCCAAACCGCTGTAGATCAACCCAATTGTGTCACCACTAAACTGAGTACTACAGATGTTTTGAGCCATGATACCTATTTACAAGACAACAAAGGCGGTATGTTGCGCCAAAAAAATACCTACTGCTGCGTTAATGATATCTACACAGCCGGATTTGATTCTTGCTATCTCAATCTTTTAGAAGAATTGCAAGCACGAGCTTATATTATTACTCCCATCTTTTGCGGCAAAAAGCTCTGGGGTTTGTTGGCAGTTTATCAAAATAGTAATTCCCGCAACTGGCAACAGGCAGAAATTGGTATTGTCACCCAAATTGGTAATCAATTGGGGGTAGCGGTGCAACAAGCAGAACTACTTGCCCAAACCCAGCAACAGGCAGAGGAACTCAAACGAGCTAAAGAAGCTGCTGATGCTGCGAATCGGGCTAAAAGTGAATTTTTGGCGAATATGAGTCATGAACTGCGTACCCCCCTCAACGCCATTCTGGGCTTTACTCAGTTGATGCAGCAGGATAAATCCTTAACTATTGACTATCAACGGTATATAGAAATTATTAACCAAAGTGGTGAACATTTGTTAGCGCTGATTAATGATGTGCTGGAGATGTCGAAAATTGAAGCTGGCAGGATTTCACTCTATAAAACAGAGTTTGATTTGCATAAGTTGCTTTACAGTTTGGAAGCCATGTTTCTGATGAAATCACAATCTAAAGGCATACAACTAAGGTTTAACTGTGATATTAGTGTTCCTCAGCATATCAAAACTGATGAAAACAAATTGCGTCAGGTACTCATTAATCTGTTAGGCAATGCCATTAAGTTTACTGAAAAAGGAAGTGTATCCTTGCGAGTTAGTAGTCAGGAGTCATTTACTGGGGATGCAGGAAGAGAGAATATCCTCTTATTCGCAATTGAGGATACAGGCCCTGGTATTGCCGTCGAAGAACTGAGTGATTTATTTCAGGCATTTCAGCAAACACAAGCAGGTCAAAGATCTAAAGAAGGAACAGGTTTAGGATTGGGAATCAGTCAGCGGTTTGTGCAGTTGATGGGTGGAGAAATTAGTGTTACTAGCAAACTAGGACAAGGTAGTTGTTTCAGTTTTAGTATTCCAGTTAGTTTGACAAAAGCAATCCCTAATTCCAGTTCATTTCCCGTTGATCATGCAATCAGTATTGTACCTGGGCAGCACTATCGGATTATGATTGCTGAAGATAATGCTACTAACAGATTGCTACTGAGTAAAATCTTGATCAGATTAGGCTTTGAAGTGAAGGAAGCTGAAAATGGACAAATTGCGATCGCACTCTGGCAGCAATGGCAACCTCACCTCACCTTTATGGATATGCATATGCCTATTATTGATGGCTATCAAGCAACTCAGCGCATCCGTCAACTAGAACAAGAATTAGCAACTGAACAAAGTTTCACCCCGACTAAAATTATTGCTCTCACTGCCAGTGCTTTTACCGAACAGCGACAGGAAAGCTTAGACGCAGGTTGTGACGATTTTGTTAGCAAACCATTCCGCTGGGAAGAAATTCTAGAAATCTTATCCAAGTATCTTCAAATAGAATACTTGTATGAATCGACTTCTGACAGTGATATTACCCTGAACACAATTTCGTTTTCATCCGAATATGTTCTTGATCAAAAGGCCTTAGCTATTATGCCAGCGGAATGGATTCATGAATTACACTTTGCGGCAGTCCAAGGTAATGATATGAGTAGTCTTCACCTCATTGCTCAAATCCCCCCTGAGCAAACTTCTTTGATTGCAGCCTTAACGGGACTGATTGAAAGTTATCAGTTTGACAAATTGATGTTATTAACGCAACCAAAAGAATGAGGATATTTTAAGGTAAATTTATGACCATTGACAGCCACACAAATCAACTTATACCACAAAAACCGACTCATATCAACATCTTAATTGTTGACGATGTTCTGGAAAATATTCGTCTCCTCTCCAGTATTTTGGAGCGCAATGGATACCAGACTCGTAAGGCACTCAGTGGCACAATGGCAATTACCGCAACTGTAGCGGCTCCACCTAGTCTAATTTTATTAGATATCAGAATGCCGGATATGAATGGTTATCAGGTTTGTCAAGAACTGAAATCAAATCCCAAGACGGCTCATATTCCCATCATTTTTTTAAGTGCAGCAGATGATGTTGCTGATAAAGTCCAGGCTTTTCAAGTAGGTGGTGCAGACTATATTACCAAACCATTCCATATAGAAGAAGTATTAGCACGGGTTCAACATCAACTGACAATCATTAAAGCTCAACAAACAATTTGCGATCTTAATGCACAGTTAGAGGAACGAGTAAAAGAACGTACCCAACAGCTAGAAATCGCCAATTCCCAACTTGCAGAAATGGCTTTTCAAGATCCATTGACTAAGCTACCTAACCGTGCATTGTTAATGGAGCGACTTTGGCAAGCTATCAAAGAACAAGAGTCAAATTCTGATTATCAATTTTCTGTATTTTATTTGGATTGCGATCGCTTTAAAATTATCAACGACTCTTTAGGACATCCAGTAGGAGATGAGCTACTGATTGCCGTTTCTCAACGTCTCAAATCCCTTTTACATCCAGAAGATGTCTTGGCACGTTTAGGAGGTGATGAATTTGTTCTCTTGCTCACCAGACTCTCTGATCCTGTTAAAATTATTCACATAGCCGAAGGAATTTCTAACCATTTTGCCCACCCCTTTTATCTCCAAGAGCGAGAAATTTTTCTCTCATTTAGCATTGGCATTGTTGCCGACTGCTCAACTTACTCTGACCCTGATGCTTTGCTGCGAGATGCCGATATAGCCATGTATCAAGCCAAATTCGCAGGTAAGGACCAATACCAAATCTTCGCAGCGACAATGCATCAAACTGCTTGTGAACGATTACAAATGGAGACAGATTTACGGAAAGCCATTCAACAACAAGAGTTTGTTCTCAATTATCAACCCATTATTAATCTGGCAACAGGCAAAATTATAGGTGCTGAAGCCCTGATTCGCTGGAATCATCCTACTCAAGGATGTATTGCTCCAGTAGAATTTATCCCTATTGCAGAAGAAACAGGTTTGATTTTAAAACTAGGTCACTGGGTACTTAAAGAAGCTTGTGAGCAACTTCGTCTCTGGCAGCAACAACAGATTGTAGATTTATCATTTACCATCAGCGTTAATATATCAGCTTACCAGTTTTCTCAATCTAACCTTGTTGAGCAAATTGATAATATCTTGATAGAAAGTCAACTTTCGCCAAAATGCTTAAAGCTAGAAATCACTGAAACAGCCATCATGGAAAATTTTGCCTCTGCTGCTAATATTATTTCTAATTTGCGAGAACGACATATTCAATTAAGTATAGATGATTTTGGCACAGGCTATTCATCACTCAGCTATTTGCATTATTTTCCTGTTGATAACCTCAAAATTGACCGCTCATTTATTCAGCATTTAACTGAAAAATCTGATAGTTTGGGATTGGTAACTGCAATTATCCAAATTGCCAAAACAATGGGCATGACTCTCATAGCCGAAGGAATTGAAACTGCTGAACAACTAAGCCAACTGCAACTATTAGATTGTCATTTTGGTCAAGGCTACTTTTTTTCTGAACCTCTAGATTCTGACAATCTAGCTAAATTAATATCGACAAATTTTTAATAATCTCATCAATAACCAATGAGTTCTTAATGGTACAAGCCCCGGATTTTTTCGTGGGGTCAATCCAAAATTCACAATTGTCTAATTTTTGTTTTTACTTAAAAAAAACCATGAATATGCGTCCACAAAATAACGCATTTATAGCGGATATTCTCATTGTTGACGACAAACTTGAAAATATTCGTTTTTTATCCGATTTTCTATCTAAAGAAAATTATCAAATTCGGAAAGCAATCAACGGACAAGCAGCATTAATGGCTGTTAATTCACTTCTTCCTGATTTGATACTTTTAGATATCAATATGCCAGGAATTGGAGGTTATGAAGTATGTAAATATTTAAAAAATGACCCCAAAACTAGTTCAACTCCCGTGATTTTTCTAAGTGCTGGCAATGAAGTTGATGATAAGGTTCGTGCCTTTGAAGTTGGAGGTATTGACTACATTACTAAACCATTTCATTTAGAAGAAGTACTAGCCAGAGTAAGAACTCAATTAAAAATCCAAAATTTACAAAAGGATTTAATATCCAGCAATGAAAAACTACAGACTATGTTTCTGTCATTACAAAATGCCCAATCTGAACTTATTCAAAAAGAAAATCTCATTAATGCCAGCCGAATTGCAGCCGGAATTTCTCATGAGATTAATAACCCACTCAGTTTCATTCTTTGTAATATTAATCCTGCTTCTGAATATAGCGAACAATTAATTAATCTGATTCGACTTTATCAAAAATCATTTCCAGATGCAACTCCACAAATCAAAAATTTTATGGCAGAAATTGAGCTGGATTTTCTGCTTCCAGATTTCACAAGAATTCTTCATTCTATTCGCACCGGAGCAGAACGAATTCGCTCAGTCATTCAAGCTCTACATATTTTTTATCGTCTTGATAAATCAGGGATAAAAATATTTGATATTCACGAAAATATCGATAGCACTATCGTCACATTAGGTTATCAATTTAAAATAAAAGATGATTTACCTAATATTTCTATTATCAAAGACTATGTAGATATTCCAGAATTCACTGGTTATGTAAATCTATTCAACCAAGCAATAATAAATCTCTTGCAAAATTCTATTGATGCCCTGGAAGCAAAAATAAATTTAAATCTTGATAATTCATTTCAACCTACAATTTGGATTCATACACACACTACAGACAATAAAATAATCATCAGTATTAAAGACAATGGCATAGGAGTTGCCGCAGAAAATAGATCTAGTCTATTTCAGCCATTTTTTACGACAAAATTAGTTGGTAAAAAATATGGATTAGGTTTATTTACTACCTACCAAATTATTAATGATCTTCATCAAGGTAATTTAATTTATCATAATTGTCCTGAAGGAGGCTCAGAATTTGTGATTGAACTTCCAATCTCAAAATTGTAAAATTATGGTAAAGACATACAGCAGGAGTCAGGATTCAGGAGTCAGAAGTCAGGAGTAGAACTGGCTTTGTGTATAGGTTTCAATTTAGATTTTGTACCTCCTAACTACGCAAACTGCTGTATCAAGAGTTTGAAGGTTAAAAAGGTGAATCAGGTTCAAGGAATAAGCGTTGAAACTATCAAAAACTTATCACTTGACCAAATTCAAGACTATTCTTCTAATCCGAACTCCTAACTCCTGACTCCTGACTCCGAACTCCGAACTCCTGACTCCTAGCCCTACTTATTACTCAATGATGCTCTCAATAAATCCCGATGTAAAAAAGCTCCATTTACTAAAGATTGTATTTTCTCAGATGATAATGCTTCGCTATTGTGATAATATTGAATCCAGGTTTTACTCATTAAATCTACATCAGTTGGTAAATCCTTTAAATCCCATCCAGGTATTTCTAAATCTTCCATCAAATGGTTAACCTTGGGGTCATAACTCAAAGCAAAACAACGACAACCTTCACTAGCTGCCATAATTAAACTGTGTAGACGCATCCCTATTGCCATTTCTACACCACGAAATATACCTTTTAAAAGTTGTGGATCTTCTGCACAGATAATTTTACTAACATCTTTTAATTGCAGTTGAATTTTTTCTGCAATATCTAAATCTTCACTTTTTTGAAAAGGCAATAATAAAATAAATGCTTGGGTAGCTTGTTGTAAATCAACTAAGGCATGGATTAAATTTGCTAACCGAGTTTCTGTAAGTTGGGGATGATTTCTTAAAATAACGGCAATTCTAGGTTTTGGTAAATCTGCTAATTCTGTTACTGGTTTAGATTCTAAAGCCCAAACTGGATCAGGTGCAAGAATATGAGGTATGCCCCAATTTGATAATAAAGCCGCACTAGAGCGATCGCGTACACTGATTTTAGTACAAAGAGCAAAATTTCGCTTTGCTAACCAACGAGTTTGCGATCGCAATAAAGGCCCTATTCCCTGTCCCCAAGCTACAGTTTTCAAACCCATCGCTTGAGCTAAAGCCATTAATCCCCCATAATAAAAAGGGCTAATGCTGCTAGTCGCATCCTGCATTAAACTTCCACCACCCCAGATGAAAGCATCACAGGAACGCAAAGCTTTGATAATCTGCAAAAACGCCATACGGTTGTAACTTTCCACACCATAACGCTTTTTAGTTTCCTCAGGATTCCCAGAAAGCACCACAGGCGTTACATCAGGTGGTAGCATTTGCAGAAGTGTCGCCAACAAAGCTTCATCACCACCATTACCTTTACCGTAATACCCAGACAATAACGCCCGTATCTTCACCATTTTAAATTTTAGATTTTGAATTTTGAATTAATTATGCACGCTCTTTCGATTCCCACCTGGATAATTCATATTTCTAGCGTCATTGAGTGGATAGTCGCTATTTGGTTAATTTGGACTTATGGTGAACTCACAAAAAACCGTAGTTGGTGGGGATTGTCCTTTGCCATGTTACCAGCTTTAATCAGCGCCATGTGTGCTTGCACTTGGCATTATTTCGACAACGCCGAATCGCTAGAATGGATAGTGACGCTGCAAGCTGCCATGACATTAGTTGGTAATTTTACCCTTTGGGCAGCAGCGGTGTGGATTTGGCGTTCTACCAAGTCTACAAACCCAGTTGAGCCAAAAACTATCAAATCAGAGCAATGATATCAAAAGAAACCCTTTTTGCCCTTTCTCTGTTTCCCTATTTGGGTTTCTTGTGGTTTATCAGCCGCAGTCCGCAAATGCCACGTTTAGCCCTATATGGATTTTACGGTACTTTGGTATTCGTCGGCGTTACTATCCCCGCAGGTATTTATGCCAAAGTCGCTTATGGAGAA
Organism: Anabaena sp. PCC 7938; assembly: GCF_049315035.1. Classification (NCBI taxonomy): domain Bacteria; kingdom Bacillati; phylum Cyanobacteriota; class Cyanophyceae; order Nostocales; family Nostocaceae; genus Anabaena; species Anabaena sp. PCC 7938. The sequence continues at coordinate 439,299 of NZ_CP186034.1, forward strand.
CAATTAGCCAATATAGATTGGTTACATGGTGGTGCAGAGGTCTTTTTAACTCTTGCCAACATTGTACTAGTGTTAGGTTTTCGCCAAGCAGTGCGAGATTTAGGTGACAGGCAGGAAACGCAGGGGGCAGGGGGCAGGGAGCAGGAGAAAGATAATTATTTACTGTAAGCAATCACAATCACGGATTTCAGCTTTTTTTAGCACCTTACCAATTACCAATTACCCATTACCCATTACCCATTACCAATTATGGAAGTAATACCAGCAATTGATTTACTCGAAGGTCGTTGTGTGCGACTTTATAAAGGAGACTATGAGCGATCGCAAGTATTTAGCGAAAACCCCGTCGAAGTTGCCAAACTATGGGCAGAACAAGGTGCGACAAGATTGCATTTAGTTGATTTAGATGGCGCAAAAGCCGGAAAAATCGTTAACTTAGCCGCAATTGAAGCTATCACTAACGCGGTTTCTATCCCCATTGAAGTAGGTGGGGGATTGCGCGATCGCTCCAGTGTGCAACAATTATTTAATCTCGGCGTAAATTGGGCAATTCTCGGCACCGTTGCTGTCGAACAACCCCAGCTAGTTCAACAACTCTGTCAAGAATTTCCCCAACAGATTATAGTTGGCATAGATGCCCGTAATGGTTTAGTTGCAACTCGCGGTTGGTTAGAAACCTCTGAAATTTTAGCCACCCAACTCGCTACCCAAATGCAAGAACTAGGTGCAGCAGCCATTATTTACACCGATATCAACCGTGATGGTACTTTAGAAGGGCCAAATCTGGACGCATTACGAGAACTCGCAGCTGCAATTTCCATTCCTATCATCGCTTCTGGTGGTGTAAGTTCAATTACCGACTTGTTAAGTTTATTAGCCTTAGAACCCCAAGGTGTAACAGGCGTAATAGTTGGCAAAGCTTTGTATACTGAAGATATTATCCTCAAAGAAGCATTACGTGCGATCGGACCAGGACGCATTCAAGATATTCCACCCAACTTAGATTTTTCTAGCTTTGCTTGAACATTCCAGATTTCGGGAATAATTTATCTTACTTTTGTAGATAAAATTATCATCGAAGGTCAAGGTGAATTCCGATGTCTAACCAAAAAGCAACTTCTAAGCCAAAGCTTAAAACACAGCAGATATACACAAAAGCTAAAAAACCTCAGCCTCCTAAAGGACTAGGAAAACCAAAAACAGAATAGACCCCTCCGAAAAAAAATGTAGAGACGTTCCATGGAACGTCTCTACAAGGATTAGAGGATATGCATTATTTAAATTCGGTCGATGTCTAACCAAATATAAAAATGTAAAGCCGGAATTATTTATTTTTTACCTGACTTTTTGCCTGTTCTAAGGCTATCTCTTTAATAGCCTGATATGAATTTACATTTGCAGTTCCTTCAATTGCTTTAACAGCTAAATCTTGAACTTGTTTGAGGGCAGATTCTAACTGTTTAGATAGGTTCTGTAGTCGAGTTTCCTGATTAGTAATGGTCAATTCTAAAGATTGTAACCTTTGTTCATAAAAACGTTTTTGTCCTTCTACTTCTTTAGCATTTAAATCGGCTTTTACTTTCGCTTGATAACTAGCAATACCTTTACCCTCCTCAGTTGCTTTTTTAATTGCAGCTTCTTTATCTTTCGGGAAAGCCTCTACCTTAGTTTTCAATTCTTCAAATTGCTTTTCTCCTTCAGAAATTGTTTTTTCTCGTTCAGTCCATTGTTTTTCTGTTACTTGTTGCAATTCTTCCAGTTCTTTATATAAAACTTTCTGCTGCTGTTCATATTCATCACTCGCTAATTTACGTTGGAGTTCTAAATCATATTTATACTCTGCTGCGTCCCGTTGTCGAGTTCTGTTGAGATTATCATTCCGTTCTTTAATTGTCCGTTGATGTTCCTCCTGTTCTTTTGTCCAAGTATTCCTCAGTTCTAATATTTCTTGTGATAAAACCTCATAGCGTTCACTATATTCTTCATGATAAGCTTTTTCATTTTCATCATAAGACTCAATTAGAGTATCTAAAATATTTTCAGATACTTCTAAGTTATGTAGTTGGGATAATTGTTGAATTTCAGTGGTTACAGATTCCCCAATTTCTGCTAATTTAGAAGCTTTTGTACTAAGCTGTTCTGATAATTCATTTGCAGCACCACCAAAACCTAGCTGAATTTTCATCAAGCTATCAATAGTGTTATTCATCTTTTGCTGAATACTAGTAGGCTGAGTCATAACTGGTTTAGGTTCTGCTTTTGGTTTTTCTTGAGGTACAGACTGGGGTTCTTTTTGTGCTTTTGACAATTCTGTTTTAAGAGCAACTTGTTCTTTGACTAAATCCTCATAAGCCTGAAGAATTTCCGCTTTTGTGTTTTTATCAGTTGGTTTTTTTGCTACCATAATTAACCTCTAAAAAATATTAAACTATCTAACTAACGTTTGTAGGTTGGGTTGACGTAAGGAAACCCAACATTATCAACATTCAGAACTAAGCACTATTTAGAATTTGAACTATCAAAAGCTCTCATTGCCAAATCTTGCGCTTGTGTAAGAGCGGTTTGCAGTTGAGTAGAAATACCTTCAATTTGCTGAATCTGTTTCTGAATTGTTTCTTCCAGAGATTGAATTTTAGCTTCATAACTCTGTTTTGTAGATTCCCATTCTTTTTCAAATAAATCAGCTTCAACTTTTGCTTTTTGGCTAGTGTCTTTAATTGCATCTTCTCTAGATTTCTTAATTGCTTCTTCCAATTCAGTAGGAAATGCAGCAACTTTCTTTTGATATTCAGTGACTAGGGGTTGACGTTCAGTGAGGATTTTTTCTCTTTCTGCCCAATCTTTTTCTTTCTGTTGGGTATTTTCTTGTATTTCCAGTTCTAACTTACGTTTTATAGCTTGATAAGTATCTGTATTTAGTTTGTGAGTATTTTCTAATTTATATTGATATTCTTCTTGTTCCTGCTGACGTTCTTTAGCTAATAACTCAATATATGCTTGCAGTTTTTCTGCAAATTCAGCTTGCTCTTTTTGCCATTCTTTACGCTTGAGAGCAACTTCTTTTTCTAGTGATTCCCGTTTATTAGCCGTATCTTGTTCTAAAATTCTTAACTTTTCTTGATGTTCTTGCGTAAAAATATCTAATGTATCTGCTACAACTCTAATTTGCTGTAGTTCTTGTAGACGTTGAGTTTCTATTTCTATGGCTTGATTGAGTTCATCTAATTTAGAGTTTTCTTGAGCTAATTTTTCAGAAAGTGCGTTAACGATGCTACCAAATTCTAATTGTAAGTCAGCTAAACCTTTAACAATACTATCAACGGTGTAGGTAGAAGCTGCTGTTAAAATTTCTTGGTTTTTGGCTTTTTCTGCTTCCTCTTGTTTTGTGGCTATTTTGGCTTCTAGTTTTTTTCTTTCTGCACGAATTTGTTGAAATTCCTGTACTAGTTGTTGTTTGCTGTCTTTGATTACACTTGCGGTCATATTTCAACTCCAGGAAATAGGTAATGATTACATGGGTAGTACAGATATACAAAATATACCCTATGCAGACATAAGATTAGCTTTTCAAACGGCGTTTTTAACTCAGTATAAATACTAAATATCTCCGAAAAAGAATGTAGAGACATTTCATGGAACGTCTTTACGAGAGTTCCGAAAAACGCATATTTAATTTCTACAGATATCTACTACAAACAGCAGTAAAAGCACACTTTGTAGCCGAGAGTTATTCCGGTTAAGCTTAGTCTGTAAAACACAAGATATAGTAATTTTGTACTAGAATCATACTCAACTAATTTATGATTGTCAAGACAGAATTTAACTCATTTCGGATAAATCGGGATAAATATGCAAAGTCACCAAAAATACTTTGTCGCTAGTAGACAATGTGATTTATAGTATAGTTATTTTGTTATATACAGCACAATCTACCAAAAATAGATACACTCGAAATAAATGTGGATTGTCGGCAGTTCAAGGATTATCGATATCAAATATAGTTTCAAAACCCTGTGTTATCAATGTATACCAGCGAATTAACTAAGTATTCTGCCAAAACGGATCTTGGACAAACCAGCCGCATTCTCGTAGTGGAAGATGAAGAACTCATCCGGGAAATGCTTGTTGTGGCCTTAGAAGAAGAAGGGTATGGAGTGATCACTGCTACTGATGGACGAGCAGCTATAGAATACCTCAAAAGCTGCGAACCCAATTCTGGAGAATTACCCTTTGATTTGGTGCTTTTAGATTTGATGCTGCCGCAAATTAATGGGCTGGATATCTGTCGTCTGTTGCGTCATCAAGGCAACTCTGTCCCAATTTTGATGTTAAGTGCCAAAGGTGGTGAAACTGACCGGGTGCTGGGTTTAGAAGTGGGAGCAGATGACTACCTGACTAAACCATTTAGTATGAGGGAATTGGTGGCTCGCTGTCGCGCTTTACTGCGCCGTCAACAACGTTTAAGTATTGTGCCGCAAATTCCAGTACTAAAGTATAAGGAGATTAGCTTAAATCCTCAAGAGTGCCGGGTGCTGGTTCGTGGCCAAGAGGTAAATCTATCACCTAAAGAATTCCGCTTACTGGAACTGTTTATGAGTTATGCTCGCCGGGTATGGTCACGAGAGCAACTACTAGATCAGGTTTGGGGTCCAGATTTTGTCGGTGATAGCAAAACTGTGGATGTTCATATCCGCTGGTTACGGGAAAAGCTAGAGGAAGACCCCAGTCATCCAGAATATATTGTGACTGTGAGAGGTTTTGGCTATCGGTTTGGCTAATTGTTGAGGATAGTTGTTAGTTTTTAGTAGTTATATAGAAACTAACTACTCAAATGCTTTTATTAGGATTTTTTCTGGGTTTAGTGGTCGGTATTGGATTCTTGTTGTGGCAACAGGTGCAAATGAACGGCTATTTGGAGCAAGTACTCCAGCCGTTAAGTTCCCGTTCTGGTAGGATAGGGTTGCCTTTGTTACCACGCTTACGGCAAGAAATGTCAATGGTGAAGCGACAAAGGCAAGATTTGCAGTTGTCGTTGGAAACTTACAAGGAATTACTAGATTTTGCACCTCTAGGATATTTGCAAGTAGATGAAGAAAATCAATTGCTATGGTGTAATCAACAGGCGCGGGAGATCTTGCATCTGCAAAGGTGGCAACCAGGACAGATACGTTTGTTGTTAGAGTTGGTAAGGTCTTATGAACTTGATCAGTTAATTGAACAAACTCGTGATTGGCAAAAGCCGCAAGTGCGAGAATGGGTTTTTCACCCGTCTCGTGAAAATGCTACAGCTATGTTAGAGTTAAAGCCTTTGACTTTACAGGCTTCTAGTTTACCTTTGGTGGCAGGACAAGTGGGGGTATTTTTAGAAAATCGCCAACCGTTGCTAGATATGAATCAGCAGCGCGATCGCTCTTTTTCTGATTTAGCTCATGAATTGAGAACTCCCCTGACTTCTATTCGTTTGGTAGCAGAAACTCTCCAATCCCGCTTAGAACCACCTTTGGATCGTTGGGTTAACCGTTTGATGCAAGAAGTGGATCGGCTGATTAATTTAGTGCAAAGTTGGTTAGAACTGACGCAAATGGAAACAAATTCCACCATGCAATTGCATCTAGAAACAGTGGAAGTGCGATCGCTCATCGCTTCGGTGTGGGAAACTCTAGAACCACTTGCAAAACATCAAAATCTGAATATTTCCTATTCTGGACTCGAAAACATCTACATTCAAGGCGATAAATCTCGTATTTACCAAGTATTTGTCAATTTATTGGATAATAGTATCAAATACAGCCCCCCAGGGACAACTATTTACATTGAAATTAATATTATCTCTGTTAATAAATTGCTCAATAGCAATGCTTTTAGCGATCGCAACTCTCAAATCTTGGAAATTAATATCATTGACTCCGGTATTGGTTTTGCTGCAACTGATTTACCCCATGTGTTTGAGCGATTTTATCGAGGAGATAAAGCCAGACATCATGAGTCACTTCCTCAAGGCCAAACAACAACAGCAATTACTGGTAGTGGCTTGGGTTTAGCGATCGTCCAGCAGATGGTTATCGCCCACGGTGGAGAAATCAAAGCCATGAACCATCCAGAAACAGGTGGCGCTTGGATGCAAATTCATCTACCAAGCATAATGGCAAACTCACCAAAGCAAGATTATAGTTAAAAAAATACAATTTTGAGATTACAAGTGTGAAAGCTGTTATTCATGATTCCAATTCTGAAAAATCACAGCCAGTACGCGCCGTTAGGCGGTTAGAACGCGATGTATTGCGTATGGGAGCTTTGGTAGAACAATCATTTCGCCTCAGTCACCAAGCATTATTTGCCCGCGATTTAACAGCAGCTGAGGAACTCCCCCGATTAGATAAAAAAATTGACCGTTTTTATAGACAAATAGAATCTGACTGTACATCAATCATGACAGTACAAGCACCCACGGCTCAAGATTTACGCTGCCTTAGTGCTTATATGCAATTAGTCAGAGATCTAGAACGCATTGGCGATTACGCCAAGGATTTAGCCAAAATCGCCATTAAAATATTTCCTTATCCACCCCATGACACTCTACCAGAGATTGCATTGATGTCTCATCATGCCCAAGCAATGTTAGCAACCAGCTTAGTGGCTTTAGCCGATTTGGATGAAGTCAGTGGACGGCGTATTAAGTATTTAGATGATGCTGTGGATAACGCTTACGAGCATCTGTATCAGATATTAGCATATCAACGAGATGTTCCAGGGATAATTGAGCCAATTCTGCTCTTAACATTAGCAATTCGTTGTCTAGAACGAATGGCAGATCATGCTACTAATATTGGTCAACGAGTAGCATACATTGTCACAGGTCAACGTTCTTAAGCAGTCAGACAAAATTAAATTCATTGGTAGAGAAAGGAAACAGGAAAATAATCTGTGTAATTCATTTTGCCTGGGTACTTAAGGACTTCCAAAAAACTATGGCTTTCAAGGTGGATAGGGTTTAGCGTGAGAGTTTTTATCGTTTTTAGCTAAAAGCTAACCTATCCTTAAACTTGCACTATTACAGTAAATGGAAGATAACTTAAAAAATATCTTCTATCTAATTACTTATTGAACATTCATCTGTTTATTTGTCAGGATACTTCATTTAAATTCCCTACCCATTTACCCAAAAATGACGTATTCTACTAACCAAACCCTAAGATCTCCTGAGAATAAACAATTTCCCCAACATTTATTTACTCGTCGGTCAGTAATTCCCATCGGCAATGATGTTTTATGGCGTATTGATCGCGGTATAGTTCGTACCTCAACCTGGAATGAAAATGGAGCAGCTATCACCTTAGGATATTGGGGCTTAGGAGATATAGTTGGCCATCCTTTATCCAAAGTCAAACCCTACCAAATTGAATGTTTAACAAGTGTCGAGGCGAGCATTGTTCCTCCTAACATTTGGCATGAAGATATCAACTCTTTGTTATGCCACATTCAACAAGCAGAAGAACTGATAAGCATACTACATCGAAAACCAACTTCCCTCAAATTGTGGCAATTTTTAGTGTGGTTAAGTGAAAAATTTGGTCGTGACTTAGAACAGGGTAAACTAATTGATCTAAATATAACTCATCAGGATATATCAGAGGTACTCAACACAACTAGAGTCACAGTTACACGCCTATTGCAGAAATTTGAAGAAGAAGGAAAAATATTACGTTACAAACGGAGTATAGTTCTGAACTTACCACCCAAGTTAACAAGAGGGCAATTGGATTAGCGGGGTGCATCTCAACTCTGCAAATATAGCGTGAGACTCTTTCCTTCCCTGTGTAATGCTTTGCGAACAAAACACTAATCAAAAGCTTCACTACGTTGCGTATGGCTAACGTTTCTGTCAGAGATACAGAATTAGATAAAGTTTTCAATATCCATATAATTACATTTCATGGCGAATTGGAATTATATTTGTGTTTCATCTGCTGAGGATTCTAAACTATTCAGCTTAACTACAACAGCCACCTCATAAAGATGTTTCCTCCATCCTCCACTTCCCCAGATTTGCACAAACAGAACTATAAGCAGTCAGCTAAAAACTTCTGAAATTCGGACTCTAGAAGTATTAATCTTTGTCGAATATGTCTAATGCCATCTTGTATCCTTCCACATCTTTATAACTTTATTAGAATTTTAGTTTTTTCCATACCCCATACTCCTTACCCTCTGTGGGTTTTATCACCAAACTTAGTTTGATAGGTCAAAAATTAACAAGGGGGGTTGTGCTAACTATGATAAATAATGTATAGTCATTACTGAAACTTTGTGAGTGAATACCCTGAATTGTAACGGGGCTTTATCATCACTTTGATGTTCATTAAGTGTGTGTGTGAGAGTAAGAACATGACAAAACTATTTTGGAATATCCTCAAGGTAAGTCCAGTTATTGCAGCTACATTTTTGTCTGCGAATAGCGCGTTAGCGGCTGAAGTTAACGAACAAGCAACCAGCGTTGCTCAGTTGTCCAAAGAATCAAACAGCATCGGTCAAGTAACTTCCGTTTCTCAATTTTCCGACGTACAACCTACAGACTGGGCGTTTCAAGCTTTGCAGTCTTTGGTTGAGCGTTATGGCTGTATTGCAGGTTATCCCAACGGTACATACCGTGGTAATCGTGCTTTGACCCGGTATGAATTTGCAGCTGGTTTGAATGCCTGCTTAGACCGGGTTAACGAACTGATTGCTACAGCTACCGCTGACATGGTAAACAAAGAAGATTTAGCTACCTTACAGCGTTTACAAGAAGAATTTTCCGCTGAATTAGCAACCCTGCGCGGTCGTGTTGATGCTTTAGAAGCTCGTACTGCTGAATTAGAAGCTAATCAATTCTCCACCACCACCAAACTGAAGGGTGAGGCTATTTTTGCTTTGTCTGGTGCTTTTGGTGACAAAAAAGCTGATGGTAGTGGTGATGACTTACAAGATAATGTAACTTTCTCTGACCGGGTACGCTTAAGCTTAGAAAGCAGCTTTACTGGTACAGACAGGCTACAAGTTCGTCTACAAGCTCGCAATAATATCCAATTTGATGGTGCTAGAACCGGTACGAGTATGACTCGTCTTGGTTTTGATGGCAATAACAACAACAGCGTTGAACTTGACCAGTTGAACTATGCCTTTAACTTTGGTGAAAATATCAGAGTAAAAGTTGACGCTGTCGGTGGAGACTTCTACGACTTCTTCAATAGCTTTAACCCAGATTTCAGTAGCAGTGGTAGCGGTTCTATATCTCGCTATGGTCGTTTCAGCCCCATCTATCGTCATGGTGGCGAAGCTGGTTTACAAGTTCAGTTTAATCCCAAAGGAAAAATTAGCCTTGGCGTTGGTTACTTAGCAAACGAAGCTAATAATCCTAGTGCTGGTAGTGGCTTATTGGATGGTAACTATGCAGCACTGGCTCAATTGGAATTTAAACCCAGCAATAAATTGGGTATTGGCTTGACCTATGTACGTAGCTACTATGGTTCTTCTCAGAACATCTTTGATAGCACCGGTAGTAGTTTTGCTAACAGAGTAGTTAACAATGAACCGGCCTCTTTAAACAACTACGGTGTGCAAGCAAGCTTTAAAGCCACTGACAAAATTACAGTTGGTGGTTGGGGCGGTTATTCTGATGTAAAATCAGAAACTACAAACAAGAGTGCTGATGTTTGGTATTGGGCTGCCACCCTTGGCATAAAAGACTTCGGTAGACAAGGTAACACTTTAGGTCTAATCTTCGGTCAACCACCTAAAGCTACCAGCACTAGCAATATTGCTAATGGAGACGACAACGGTACTTCTTATCATATAGAAGGTCTGTACAAGATGAAGATTTCTGACAACATTCTGATTACACCTGGTTTGTTAGTGATTTTGAATCCTGAACATAACGATAACAGAGACACAATTTACATTGGTACTCTGCGTACCACCTTCAGCTTCTAATTTGAGTAATGGACATCTGGTAAACATTGAATGTGCATTTACTAGAACCCTTGTATAGAAGTTCCATTGAACTTCTATACATTTTTTTCGTTCAGATGTCTAATGAATTAATTATGGCTCTTGTGTTATTTTTATTAAATCTCTGATCCTAATTTTAGCGAAATCTATTTATATCAAATGTTTTAGGTGTTTTTTAGTATTAATTTATCAAATGAAGTCTAGGAGAGCCATTTTTTTCAAGTAAATGCCTATTTAATAAAGCTTTCAACGATTTGGAACTTCGTTTTCTATAAAAAAACTGAAGAACATTAATTTAGTAGTATCAATACCTTTACCAAATTCAAAAAATCCTTTTTTTAGTGTGTGTGAGTAAAAAAATGACAAAATTATTTTGGAATATCCTCAAGGTAAGTCCAGTTATTGCAGCTACATTTTTGTCTGCGAATAGCGCGTTAGCGGCTGAAGTTAACGAACAAGCAACCAGCGTTGCTCAGTTGTCCAAAGAATCAAACAGCATCGGTCAAGTAACTTCCGTTTCTCAATTTTCTGACGTACAACCTACAGACTGGGCGTTTCAAGCTTTGCAGTCTTTGGTTGAGCGTTATGGCTGTATTGCAGGTTATCCCAACGGTACATACCGTGGTAATCGTGCTTTGACCCGATATGAATTTGCAGCTGGTTTGAATGCCTGCTTAGACCGGGTTAACGAACTGATTGCTACAGCTACCGCTGACATGGTAAACAAAGAAGATTTAGCTACCTTACAGCGTTTACAAGAAGAATTTTCTGCTGAATTAGCAACCCTGCGCGGTCGTGTTGATGCTTTAGAAGCTCGTACTGCTGAATTAGAAGCTAATCAATTCTCCACCACCACCAAGCTGAAGGGTGAGGCTATTTTCAGCGTGTCTCAGGCATTTGGTGATAAGCAAGCTGATAATAAAGAAGGTACCAATCCTAATGCTGAATTAGACGGCAACACCACTTTTTCTAACCGGGTGCGCCTGAGCTTAGAAAGTAGCTTCATGGGTACAGATCTGTTGCAAACCCGTTTGGAAGCGAAAAATATCATCGAAAACAATGGCGTTACAGGCACTAACATGACCCGTTTGGGTTATGACGGTAATACTAATAATAGTGTCAGAGTTGACAAACTAAACTACGCTTTCAACTTTGGGGAAAGAATTCGTGTCAAGATTGATGCTGTTGGTGGTGAGTTGAATGAAAACGTCAACGTCTTCAACCCTGATTTTAGAAGCAGTGGTTCAGGCGCTCTCTCCCGTTATGGACGTTTCAGCCCCATCTATCGCCAAGCTAATGACGGTGCAGGTATAACTGTTAACTTTAATCCTCAAGGCCCATTGACTTTAAGTGCAGCTTATTTTGCTACAGGTAGGAATAGTGCTGCTAATCCTGCTGATAAGAACGGGATTTTCGATGGTAATAACACTATTTTCGGGCAGTTAGCTTTCAAGCCAAATAAAGCTTTCAATGTTGGTTTAACCTATGCTCGCACTTATCAGAAAGCCGGTACAACAGACCTGTTTGGCAAAACAGGAAGTTCCTACGCCAATGGTATTGTGAATAATTTCGGCGTTCCTGTTCCTGTTGTATCGGACAACTACGGTTTGCAAGCTACCTTCCAACCAAGTTCTAAATTGACTCTTGGTGGTTGGGTTGGTTACACCACAGCAAACAACCAGGTTGGACCTGAAGATGCAAGCTTTTTTTATTGGGCTACTACCCTGGGTGTGAAAGACTTCGGTAGACAAGGTAACACCTTAGGTCTAATCTTCGGTCAACCTCCTAAAGTTACTGATGTTAGCAATCCTAATAACATTCTTCCTGGTAATTTTACGAAAGAATCTGGTACTTCTTATCATGCAGAGGCTCTCTACAAAATGAAAATTTCCGACAACATTATGATTACCCCCGGTTTGCTAGTAATCTTTAATCCTGAACACAACAATAATAACGACACCATCTATGTAGGTACTCTACGTACTACATTCAGCTTCTAATTTGAATGTTGAGTTAACCTGAGTTCGACATAAGATAATTTGTGGAAAACTCGCCCCCAGTAGGAGTCTCAAACCCTTATTCTCTCGCTCTTAAAAATCATAACTCCGTTCGGCGAAGCCGTGCCGTAGGCATAGGAGAAACTCCGAACTCCTAACTCCTAACACCGAACTCAGGTTGAGTTATTAGCAAAGTAGGCGTTTCTTCTGTCCTACAATTTTAAACCCGCCCAAGGCCGGGTTTTTGTTTGCACATTATTAGCTGTTTATTTGCTAGATTTAACTATTTCGTCGTAAGTCCCTACTGATTTTGAGTACAAAATTCAAGTGAGGGGACTTACTGCTAGTGATTATCTCGTTCCCAGTCTCTGACTGGGAATGCTATCACAGAGGCTCTGCCTCTATCGTCACAGAAAGGTAAAACCTGAGTGTGAGCGTCAATAGGTTTTCTCCTGAAGATAACAAAAGAAACTATCCTACTCAATTCACGTCTTCAGAGATATCGCAAGTTATTGGAACCTACCTTATGAGTCGTCTTATGCGTTGGAAATCTAGCACTGCGGCACTGATGGCAGTGGCAATTACTACGGGTGCAGTTACCCCCTTGTTTGCCTTTGCTCCTGCTCAAGCACAATTCAATCTTAATCAATCTCGAAATACTACTATTCCGGCCAATGTCACCTTACCTGTTACCTATGAAAAAGAGAAGGTAATTGTTAATCCTGGAGAGACATTACCTCTGACTCTGATAATAGCTAACGATATTATCGACAGTAACCGAAATGTTTTGATTCCCGCTAGAACTGAAGTTATCGGAGAATTACAACCAGTCAATTTAAATAGTAGTTATTCGAGAAATAGAGATGATGTAAATAACCAAGGTGTACGCTTTGTAGCGAGAGAATTAGTATTTGCTTCAGGGCAGCGGCAGCAGATTTATGCCAACTCTAGAACTATTACTGAAACTGAAAGAATCTCCCAGGGAAGTAATACTGGACAGATATTAACTGATGCTGCTATTGGTGCAGGTGCTGCTAGTGTGATTGCATTGATTACAGGTAACAAGAGAATTGAGATTTTGGAAACTCTTGGTGGTGGTGCAGCAGGAGCTTTAGCAAGTGTACTAATTCGGAAAAAACAAGCTGATGTCTTTGTTCTACGACCGGAAGATGATTTAGATATCACACTTGTGTCCAATTTAGTGCTTTCTCGTTACTAGACTTAATGTAATTGAAGTTGCAACTTTCATTAATCTAGAATAGCGATCGCCACTCTAAATAATGTGGGCGATCGCTTGCTTTTATATGCTCAGTAATATTTACTGTATTACTAAAGCCCTATGCACCTCTATTCCTAAAGTCCTATTTATTACAATTACCAAAGCTACAGGTAAAACTATTGACAAAATATAAGAAACAGAGGGAACTGTTTAATGTCAAAATTGTCTAGGTAGTTAACAGAACAGTTAACAAAAAGAACACATAATTTTTACAGGGTAAAACCAATGTTAAATTTAAATCGCTTGCAATCACAAACAGCCCTATTGATGGCCTTGAGTGTCACAGTGGGTACTGTAGCACCCTTAATAACAGCTACACCCTCCCTAGCTCAAACTAGTTTTTCAGATGTCTCATCTAACTACTGGGCATCACAATTTATTCAACAATTATCACAACGGGGTGTAATTGCAGGATTTCCTGATGGTACATTCCGTCCAGAAGAACCGGTTACACGCGCTCAATTTGCCGCGATGATTAACAAGGCTTTTAATAAGTCAGCACAACGGCAACCAATCAATTTTAACGACGTACCCACTAATTATTGGGCATACAGTGCCATTAGACAGGCTTACACCATCGGTTTCCTATCTGGATATCCAGGCAATGTTTTCAGACCAAACCAAGCTATTCCCCGCGAACAAGTTTTAGTTTCTCTGGCTAACGGTTTGGAATATGCTGCTACTAGTAATGTTGAAAGCACCTTGGGATACTTCAACGATTCCACTAGTATTTCTGGTTATGCCCGCACCCCCATCGCTGCGGCAACAGAAAGAAAAATTGTAGTCAACTATCCTAACGTTAACTTCCTCAATCCCGGTGTTACTGCTTCTAGGGCGCAGGTAGCAGCTTTTATTTACCAAGCATTGGTGAGTTCTAATCAAGCTACAGCAATTAACTCACCTTATATTGTTGCTCTGCAAACTACTCCGCCACCACTGACATCTATCACCATTCCCCAAGGAACTACTATTCCTGTGAAGTATGAGAAGGCGGAAAAAATTCTTGTCACCAAAGATGAAACTGCACCTTTAACTTTGACAACATCACAAAATGTGATTACCCAAGATGGTGCGGTAGTGATTCCTGCTGGTAGCCAGGTTATAGGTGAACTCAGACCAGCACAGGGTGGTTCTCAATTTGTGGCTCAGAGATTAGTTTTGCCATCCGGTCAACAATATAACATTAGTGCAACTTCTGATGTGATCACCAAAACCGAAACTGTGAGAAAGGGAACTAGCACTAGTTCAATTATCAAAAATACCGTATTGGGTGCAGGAGCAGCAGCGGCGGTATCTGCGGTGACAGGCGATCGCGCTATTGCCACAGAAGAAGTGCTAGGAGGTGCTGGTATTGGGGCGCTAATTGGTCTTTTCTTCGGTAAGAATAGCGTTGATTTAATCACCATTGAACCCAACACCGATTTACAAATGACAATTAATCAAAACCTGTTAATCTCCTTCCAATAACAAATAATGTAGAGACGTTTCATGTAACCTCTCTACAAATATAGCGTTTCCCATTAAGCATGATCTACAAAATTACCCCTCCCCAACACTCCCCTTACCAACGAGAGGGTGGGGTGTATTTCATGAGCTTGGGAATTGCTATGAACATCTCTACTAGCGTTTAACTTCAGGTAGCCAGATAATAAACTTCGTTCCTGGGTTTGCAAGTGAGTTCATGTTTAAGTTAAATGCAGGGCTGAAAACTTCTATTTCACCTTGCATTTGTTCTATTAATTGTTTTGCGATCGCAATTCCTAAACCTGTACCAGGAATTTCTGTTTGTGCTTGTACACCCCGGTAATGTCTTTCACCCAGATGTTCTAAGTCTTCCGGTGGAATACCAGGCCCATTGTCACTAATCGCTATCCCTTGAAAATTAGTTCTTTTTTGCCCTGCTTGAATCCAAATTTTACCGCCGGCGGGGGTATACTTTAAAGCATTATCAATAATATTACTCAAAACTTCTTGTAATGCTTTGATATTAGCTCTTACCAACGGTAAATTTTCAGGAATATCTGCGATCAAATCGAGATTGCGCTCCTGGGCAATAGCTTGAGTCGATATTAATAATGGTATTAATAAATCTGTTAGTGAGCAATCAATTACCTTTTCCCCTGTTCCCGGCAGTAATAGCAGTGGCTTGACATCTTTTTGTACAGATGCTTCCACAACTTGAGATTCTCTGAGAGAAATCGGTTTTAAATCTGCCTCACTGAGGTCAATTACTTGATCAAACTGTTGCAGCAATTCTTGCAAGCGATCGCTCTCTCGGACAATACTAGTTGCTACATCCCGGTTAGTATCTCCCGGTCGCAGTCGCTTAAATAGCAGTTTCCCAAAAGTGCGGATAGCGGTTAAAGGGTTGCGAAACTGGTGCAAAAGATTATCTAACAAATCCCGTTGTGCTTCCTGGAAAATTTGTTGCTGATGTAACTGCTGCTCCAACCAAGCCCGACGTTGATCTAAAATACAAGCGATCGCTATAGTTTGGGCTATCCGTTGAATTTCCCTTTCCTCTCCCTCATCCCAGGTTCTGTCCTCCCTCCCCGTCACCAACAATCCCATCATCACACCCTCATAGATCAGCGGTAAAACAATTTGATTACCACAGAATATCTCTTCATCTTCTAAATTGGGCTGGGCTGAATCTTTATTTGCAGATTCCTGTAAAGGAGTAGGAAGCACTGATCCTGCTGTCAGTAACTTCCCCTGCTGATTTGGTAATCTCAAAACCGAATCAAATTGTATTTGCTTACCTAATGCCGTCTCTGCCAATTGATCCCTTGTCCTTAATACTGAAGTTTCCGGGTAAACAACCACCGGAATTAGTTGGGCCTCACCCGTAGAAGTTTCTACCAATTCCTGCGTTAAATATACAACACTCAAAGACGCTCCCAGTCCTTGGGTTAGCAGCGATATTTGCTCTCGACACAGAGCAATAAAATCAGAACTGGCAGACATTAACATTTTTTGGTTTTTGCTCAGAATTAAGGACTAGTACAAAAAAGCAGGAGACAAGAAAGCAAATTACAGCAGATTGCAGATCAATGAGGCTTCGCCGTGAACGTCAGCCGATAGCTTGCGTGGCGTAGCCATACGGTACAGAATCAGAATTGAAACCTAGATACCAAGCCAGTTTGACTCCTGACTTCTGCTGTATATCAGATTTTTCAGCTTTTTTTAGTAGATAGTTATTTTTTCCTATGCTCCATAGCAGGGAAAATTAGAAAACACACTAAGTTGTTTACTACCTCATTTTATCAAGCTTACCTAAATCTTCTCATTAATGCTTTATTTCCGGGAATGATATTTTTAGTTAAGCATAGCGAAAAGAACTATCCGGTTAAACAGGTTCACTCATTTGTATTAAACAACCTTTCTTCCCTTATAACTGCTGTTTTCTGCCTCCTGACTTCCCACACAACCTAGTAATATTTTTTCTAAAGTTCAAACAGATAAATTTTGTTGTATCAAAACATTAAAAACTATTGATTTTTTAAATTATAACTCATATAATTACGACGGGTTTTGTAGCTATGACTACAATCTTTTAGCTTGAAAGAGGAGGACAATAGGTTGGCAAGGAGACGTAAACGGAAAAGTCGTCGTCGCCAAGAAGGACGACGGATTTTAGAACACGTGCCTCAATATAGCATCGAGAGTGGCGAAGATAAACCTGTGACAGCAGCGAGAAAATTCATTCAAGCTGAGGGTATTTTGCCTCCTGCCTTGCTACTTGTAAAAAGAAACGAACACACCACAGACCGTTATTTCTGGGCTGAAAAAGGTCTGTTTGGCGCTCAATACGTAGAAGAAAATCATTTCTTGTTTCCCAGCCTGCGAGTTTTGGAACCTCCTGCTGGTCAAGAATTAGTGGCTGTGGGCAGTCGCTAACATCTAAAATGATCCTCTTCCGCATTGAATCTGACTTCTGACTCTGACATTAATTAACTGGCAAAATTGCTCAGTTTATGCAAAAATTCAATTTTCTTTAAGTTTGTAGCTGAACTGCCAGTAGAGCTTCTCCAAATTGGAACATCAACTCCTTTGCAGCCGACTCAGTTGCCGGAATTGATATCTAGTATGCTGATGCAGCAGGGAGTAGCAACAGAGATAAACGCATTTACAAGCATTTTAATCGTGTTATTATGATTTGGATTGCCAAGACCCTCTGTCAACCAATCTAAAATTTTCCCTACGACAGAAGTCGTAAGAAAAACTGCCAACACTAGATTTGTTTTGCCTCCTCCCTACTGTTCCGTTTTTTCAACAGTCAGTCAGAAGTCCGCACTTCATCATTAGGTGATTGTCTTAGCAACCAAGATTCAATCAACCATCTCTAACTGTAAAGCCCTCTGTAACTCAGCAAGTTCATCTCGATGGCCAATCACAGTTATTTTACTTGAGGAGTGTTGTTCCCTTTGGATTGATTCCATTTTGAGTGACACTTTCTCAAGTCTTCCAGATTTTTGCCAATAAAATATACCACTTAAAGGTGACAGCAGCACTAAAGAAAATAAAAATGGACTTTGACTAGAAAAAAGTTGAGCTAAAACTAGTGATAGACAAGCAAAGCCAACAGCTGCTAAAAAAGTCAAAAATATAGCTAAAAACCAGCTAGGTCTGACAAACCCTTCAAAAGTCACTTGATTCTTTTCTTTATCTACAGATGTCACACGATAGGATCGGGATAAAAAATACTCCTTCAGTTGGCTCATCAAAGCGGCTTCGTCTTGCTCAGATATTAATTGCGCTCTTTCTATGCGGTCTTTAGTAGAAGCGCGAATAAAAAAGAACAGCCCCACTGATAACAACAAAGTTAGCAGGAAAGTAGATGGCACAATAGCAGTATCCATAATTAATTGTTACTTTTTGACTGGATCAGACTTACTTATTATCAATTATTATTGATGAGGATTGTCAGGATTTTAAGCGTATACAATAATTGTTTTTTAGCAATCCCCAATCCCCAGTCCCCAATCCCCAGTTATTTATGTCACAAAACTCCGAAACCCCATCAACTAATCTCCTAGCGATCGCTAAACATTTTCGCTTGGCAGGTTGGATTAGTCTGTGGATTCAACTAGTACTGGGTGTCATTTCTGGGATTATTGTTTTATTATTTGCCATCTTTAGTCAAAGATCAGGAAGTCCAAATAACAATCCTGGAACTGGATTTGGTGTATTTCTCGCCATTTGTGGACTGGTTGTTTTAGGTGTGGGAATTTACTTAGCCTATCGGTACACCACAATTGGCAAAAAATTACAATCACCCAATCCTAGCAATCGCCCACGTAAACTCGAAACAGTGCAAGTTTTAAGATTGGGGCTATGGGTGAATTTAGGAGGAATACTGGTTACTCTATTAGGAGCGCAAGCGATCGTCGGTACACTGGTAGCCAGGTCAATATCTCCCCAAGCCGTAACTACCCAACTATTCGACCCTACGCGGATTATTAGCGGTTTAGATATGCTCGTAGTTCAAGCAAACACAAACACCATTTCAGCCCACTTTGCAGGACTGGTTGTGTCCCTATTTTTACTAAATCGCATTACCAAGTGAGAATTTCAGAAAGATAATGATATAACAACTTAGAATCGACCGAAAACAACCAATAAATGCTAGATATTAAACAAATTTCTCTTTGTCGTTCCCATACTCTGTATAGGAATGAATTCTAAAAAATTTCTCGTTTTCTCGTTCCCATACTCTGTATGGGAATGAATTATAAAAGGCTCTGCCTTCCTTTTGTGACATATCTAGATAGAGCCTTGTGATAGCATTCCCAATCAAAGGCTGAGAGCGAGATATGGTAAGGATTTGGGTTTAAATTGACAATCATGAGCATTGCGCTAAACCCCTACTATTAACAATTGACAACTAACAACTGACAACCAAAAAATGCTGGATATTAAACAAATTAGAGAAAATCCCCAATTCGTACAAGACAAATTGAACAGTCGTAGTGGTAAATACGACATTCAGCCCATATTAGATTTGAGCCAAAAACAGCGGGAATTAGAAACAAAACGCAATGAACTCCAAGCCCGTAGCAATGAAATTGGTAAACTAGTCGGACAAAAAGTAAAATCTGGTGTTAATCCTCAAGATCCAGAAATTCAAGCTTTAAAGGATGAAGGAAACGCTCTCAAAACCACATTAAGCGAATTAGAACCCCAGGAAAAAGAATTAAAAGCGCAAATTCAAGAATCACTGTTAGCACTTCCTAATTTACCCAGTGATTCTACACCCATTGGTGCAAGTGAAAACGACAACACAGAAGTAAGAAAATGGGGAGATGAATATATACCCCAAAATCAGAATATTGTACCACATTGGGAACTTGGGGAAAAATTGGGTATTCTCAATTTTGAAAGAGCCGTAAAAATTGCCCAAAGTCGGTTTGTGAGTTTGATAGGTGCGGGTGCTGCTTTAGAAAGAGCATTAATTCAATTTATGCTTTCAAAGCATATTGAAAATGGGTATATAGAAATTAGTCCACCGTTGTTAGTAAATACTGATTCCTTAACAGGAACAGGACAATTACCCAAGTTTGCAGAAGAAAGTTTTAAATGTGCAGATGATGAATTGTGGTTAATTCCTACTGCGGAAGTTCCTGTGACTAATTTTTATCGGGGGGAAATTATCAACGCGGAAGAATTACCAATTTATCACTGTGCATATACTCCATGTTTTCGTCGAGAAGCAGGAAGTTATGGACGGGATATGCGGGGTTTAATTCGGTTGCATCAATTCAATAAAGTTGAGTTGGTGAAATTAGTAAAACCGGAAGATTCTTTCGATGAATTAGAGAAATTAGTCGGAAGTGCAGAGAGTATTTTACAGGCTTTAAAATTGCCTTATCGGGTGATTAATTTATGTACTGCTGATTTAGGTTTTGGGGCAACAAAGACTTATGATTTAGAGGTGTGGTTGCCATCTTCTGGGAAATATCGAGAGATTTCTAGTTGTTCTAATTGTGTTGATTTTCAAGCACGAAGGGCGGATATTCGATTTAAGGAAGCTGGTAAGAAAGGGACGCAGTTTGTGCATACTTTGAATGGTTCTGGTTTAGCTGTAGGAAGGACTATGGCGGCAATTTTGGAGAATTATCAGCAACCAGATGGGACGATTAAAGTACCTGAAGTATTGCGATCGTTTTTAGGGAGGGAGGTTTTGTAGTTTAGGGGGGTTGACGACTAAAAACACCGATACATAAAGGGATATACAAATCAATTTTGTATAATCCCTGATTATAGGATTCACATATAATAAAAATTCAGAATTTTTATGAAAATCGGATAAAATATTATCTTGCATATTATCTATGTAAATACTATTATGCCTCAGTTTCAAATAATTATTACTGCAATCTTCTGTATAGCTATTTTTTCCTGTTGGTTAGTTTTTTCAAAAGACTTTAATGTTGGTATTGCTCCTATAGTGGCTATAGGATTCTTATCATTATCATTAGGGTTACTTTTTTGGGTATTTTTAACACCCAGTGGAAAAAACTTTGCTCAAAATTATAACAAAATATGTAACAAAATACAACTAGAAAAGCTAAAAATAGAGAGTAACTATATGGAAATGATGTGTGATTTCAAAAATCTCTCCACATTCCAGCAGGTAGAGGAATGGGATAAGAAAGCGCAAGCCAAAATAGAAGAACTGATTAATATAGCTAATAATCTTGAAACAGAAGTAACTCAAAATAATAAAATTTTAGATTATTTAATAATGGGTATTAAAGAACAATACATAGTATTTTTAGCAAGCATTGTGGAAAAATTACAAGAATTTATAGATTTTACACCTAACTCTCCTAAAGAACAAAAAATACTTCTGAAAGAACTAAAACAACAAAAAAAAGAGTTGCAATTACAAAAACGTGAATTAATAGCTAATATGAGATCAATTCAAGCGGATTCTCGTTCACGTAGTATTTATGCTGGTAGAGATTTTTTAGGTATTTATAATTCTAAACTAGCCGCCCATGAGCGGCGTAGAATTCGCTATCAAAAGGAAAAAGCATTGCGCCCAAGTGAAGATATGAAAGTAGCTATTGATAGGCAAATTTTGCAAATTGATAAAGATATTATTTGGGTTGAGAAATTTTCAGAGTAAACTTGTAGGGTGCGTTAATGAAATGTAACGCACCGTTTTCTATTAATATTTAACTGTCTGAATCAGGATATCCAGGATTAAAGGATTAACAGGATTATATTTGAGTTTGATATTTTGGGATATTTGAATCAGCGCAAGTTCTGAGTATGTAGATGAAGATTAAAAATCATCCTGTACATCCTCAAATCCTGGACATCCTGATTCAGACGAAAAGTGATTAATATAATATAATTACATTATAATCCTAGATGTAAAACTATGACTATTGAACAAGCAGTTCTAGAAAATTTTCGAGAATTACCAGCAGATAAACAACAAGAAGTTTTAGATTTTATTCAATTTCTCAAACATAAATTACCAGCAAAAAAACGCCGTACTCCTCCTGATTCTATCGCTGGTAAAGGTAAAACATTAGGTGATATAGTTAGACCTATTGTCAATGAAGAAGAGTGGGAATATCTCAAATAATAGTCCTTGATACTCATATTTGGTTCTGGTTTATTAATCAACAATTTGATAAATTTCCTACCCATTGGAGAGAAGCTATTGAAACGGCTGACGAAGTAGGTATTTGCGTTATTTCCTGTTATGAAATAGCACTGGCACAACAACGAGGAAGGCTAGAATTACCTTGTACTGCTAATCAATGGTTTCAGGAAGCATTAAAACCAGCAGGTATTACATTGTTTCCCTTGACTGCGGAAATTGCTTGTCGTGCTGTAGATTTATCTCCTGTTCACAAAGATCCATTTGACCGTTTAATTATTGCTACAACACTAGAGTATCAAGCAAAACTAGCCAGTATTGATGGTTTATTTTCTCAATATTCTGAGCTTAATACTTATTTGATGAAATAGATCGCTCATCTTTTAGGGTGCGTTAATGAAATGTAATGCACCGATTTCTATTAATATTTAACTGTCAGAATCAGGATATCCAGGATTAAAGGATTAACAGGATAATATTTGATTTTGAAATTCTGAGATGTTTGAATTAGCGCAATTTTTGAAAATGTAGATAAATATTAAAAATTATCCTGTACATCCTCAAATCCTGGACATCCTGATTCAGACAAAATGCAATTTCTGAAAATATAGATGAATTTTTAAAAAACATCCGGGACATCCTGATTCTGACATATTTAGTATCATTAACATGATCATTTACTAATTGAGTTAACTATGAAAACACTAGACATAAAAGTAACTATAACAAATGATGGTAAATTATTAGTCAATTCTTCTGTAGATATTCCAATGGGAGAATATAACGCTGTGCTTGTATTAAAAGATCGCCCAATTGAACATCATCTGCAAACTTCTGTGCAAAATGCTCAGGCTATTTTTAGAAAATATATTCCTGCTAGTAGAAAACTTTCTGAAGAATTAATTCAGGAACGAAAAGAGGAAAGTTTGAATGAGTGAAGTTGTTGTAGATGCTTCTGCTATTTTAGCTTTACTCAATCAATAAACTGGTAGTGAAGATGTATTTCATTCAAATGCATACCGCTATATCCAATCTTGTGGGATGGGCATGATGCCCGTTCTTTATTGATTAGCGGGCTTTTCGTCCTACACGCACAAGAAATTTTTGTACATTTTTTGATTAGAAGTCTCTTAGTTAACCTTTTTAAGATTTTGATATAAGGGAATGGTGATTATAAATTCTGTACCATTTCCAGGAGAAGAAATACACTGCAATTTTCCCTGATGTTGTTCAGTAATAATTTTATAACTAATAGATAAACCTAAACCCGTTCCTTTACCTATAGGTTTAGTAGTAAAAAAAGGATCAAACAATAGTTTTTTTAATTTCTCTGGGATACCAACACCGTTATCTATAATGCGAATACTTACTTGCTCGTCATTAATTAATTCCGTGTAAATTTGAATCTGGAGTTTCTCTAAACCTACAAAATTCTTGATTTTGCTCTCTTCCAAAGCATCAATTGCATTGGCAAGAATATTCATAAATACTTGATTAAGTTGCCCTGTATAACACTCTACTAGTGGTAAATCAGCGTAGTTTTTAATCACCTCAATTGCTGGACGATTAGATGCGGCTTTGAAACGATTTTCTAAAATCATTAGTGTGCTATCAATACCCTCATGGATATTTACTGCTTTCATTTCTGCCTCATCTAAACGAGAAAAGTTTCGCAGTGAACGTACAATTTCTGTAATTCTTTTAGCACCAATTCCCATTGAAGCCAGCAGCTTAGGAAGGTCTTTAATTAAGAAGTTAATATCTATTGCTTCTGCTTCATCTTCAATTTCTTTGACTGGGTGAGGATAGTGATGCTGATAAAGTTTTAGCAGTCTGAGTAAATCTTGAATGTATTCATTGGCAGGAGTGAGATTACCATAAATAAAGTTAATGGGGTTGTTAATTTCATGGGCCACACCCGCTACTAACTGTCCCAAACTCGACATCTTTTCACTTTGAATCAATTGAGAAGCTAGTTGATGTGCCTCCTGCTGCACCTCTGCTAAAACTTTTTCTAGTTGTTCTTTGGCTGTAGTCAGTTCCTGTTCCCGTTCTTGAATGGTTTCAAAGGATGCTTTAAGTTGTGCTGCCATGCGATTAAATGACAGTTCTAATTGACCAATTTCATCATTGCTAAGAACAGATGCTTGTTTTTTGAGATTTCCTTGAGCAAATTCTTGAACTATTTCGGTAAGTTCAATAACTGGCTGAGAAATAGATTTTGCTACTGCTATAGCTGCCACTATAACTAATATAAGTGTAATAATTCCTAAAAGAATAACAATATTTTGGAGGGTTTTTAAGGGTGTAAATACTTCTGCTACATCCATTTTTACCAAAATTCCTGCATTCAAAGAAGGTAAATATCTCCAGGCACTAATTGTTTCTTGACCCCGGTAATCAATTGTGATGCTATTGCCTTTAATTCCCTGATTTGCTTGATTGAGTGGGTGTGATTTATCGTTGCGAATATTGATATATCTTTGAAAAGCTGCTTTTGGGTCATGTCTAGTTGGAGCAGTAAAAATTATGCGTTCATCAACTAATGAAGCTACAATTATCTCACCTGTTTTGCCTAATCCAGTATAGTCATTGACTACTTTATTAAATTCTTGATTATTCAGTTGCAGCACTACTACACCAATAATCAGATTATTCTTAAAAATAGGAGCAGCAATAAAAGCAGCGGGTTCATTATTAGATATATAATAGGTAAAATTCGATATTTCTACTTGCATTAATGTTTTGGCACGGTCAAATACTTTTGCAAGTTCAGAATTTTTATAATTTTCTTGATAGTAGTTTTTCCCTATTATTTCTTTACTGTTATTTACAGAAAATATAGTATTTCCTGATTGAGAGATTAACAAGATATCAGAATAAGTAAATATATCTAAATAATTAGTAATAGACCGACGATATCTTTTGTCTATCTGCTCATATTCTCTGGCATTAATTCCATTTTCATTAAAAGCTTTTTGATATTTTTCTGTTGCCTCTATTATATTTGACATTTGTGCAATAATTGCCGCATTTTTTTGTTTTTCATTAATATAAAAATCCAAAAATTTTGCTTTACTGTCTGCAATAGACACCAAATTATTATCAACTTCTTTTGTTAAAGAATTCTTGACCATGTAATATTGTATAGAGGTAACTATATTCAGAGGTACTAAGGCAATTAATAAAAACCAAAACAGAAGTTTATTAACAAGTTTTTTATTTTTCAAATCCTTCACTTCCAAATCTTAAAGTATTTTTCTAATTAGTATTAGGATTAGCCCAGTTTCGATTCCAGCCTCGATAAAGATTAGTTATAAATATTTCCCATTCAGCTTTAGAACGAGAGATAGGATAAGGTATGGGACGAATTGGTTTACCTGAATTCCAAACAATTTTAAATTGTCCGTCTGACTGAATTTTCCCAACCCTAACTGTTTTCCAGGTATGTTGGTTATTAGCATCTATGTATACAACTCCTTCCGGTGCATTAAAACTTTGATCTTTGATATATTCCCGAATTATATTGACTTCATCTATACCAGCAGCTTTAACTGCTTGCGCCCACAAATAAACTCCAAAATACCCAGCTTCAATGGGGTCAGATGTAACTCTATTTTTTCCATACTTTTTTTGAAAATTTTGAGTAAATTCACTATTATTAGGATTATTAATAGTTTGAAAATAATTCCAAACTGCATAATCACCAATTACATATTTGTTTGGTAACGATTTCAATTCTTCTTCAGCAATACTAAAGGAAATAGTAGGTATTATATCAGAGCTAATTCCCGCTTGTCGTAAGGTCTTAAAAAAAGCAATATTACTATCACCATTAATTGTATTTAAAATGACATCGGGTTGAGTTTTTAAAATTTTAGCGACGACGTTATTTACTTCATTACTACCCAAAAGTATATATTCTTCTCCTAAAATCTCTCCCTTTAAAGCGGTTACTTGATCTTTGATAATTGCGTTGGCTGTCCGAGGAAAAATATAATCAGAACCAACCAGGAAAAATCGTTTACCTAAATTATCAAAAGACCACTTTACGGCTGGAATAATTTGTTGGTTTGGGGCTGCACCTGTATAAACAATATTTGGCGATTCTTCTAGTCCTTCATACTGAACAGGATAAATCAATAGATGATTGTATATTTCAAATATAGGCTTTACTGTTTTACGACTGGCGGAAGTCCAACAGCCAAAAACTGTAACTACTTTTTCTTTAGTAATCAGGTTTTTAGCTTGTTTCGCAAATGTATTCCAATCGGATTTACCATCAACAATAATTGGTTGAATTTTTCTACCTAAAATACCTCCTTTGGCATTGATTTCTTCAATGGCGAGTAAGGTAGCATCTACCACGGATTTTTCACTAATTGCCATTGTGCCAGTCAGAGAATGAAGAATACCAACTTTAATAGGTTTTTGAGAATTTTGAATTTGGGTATGAGTGAAAAAATATATTGTGAAACCTAATACAAACGCTATTACTAAAAGAATAATTTTTTTATTCATCAGTTTTTTTTAAGCTGTAAACTAACTAGAAAAATCATGAATGATAAATTTATTCACTCCGTTACAGTCAACTTTAAAGATTTTATTTCTAATAATACGTGCATTATTTAGAACGTGCATTACTTAGACAGCTAGGCATACCATATATAATACACTTAATTATACTGTTTATATTATACATCTTGATTTGATTATGTAAGGGTTACACTCAGGTAGTATCCCAGATTTTATTGATCCAAAAGTGCAAAATTATACGAAGACTGGTATTGTATTTAATTATACTTAAGATTGTGTTCTGGAAAGCGCTGCGTTATCAATGATAATTTTAGGCAGAGCCTCTGTCAGGGCATTCCCAGTCGGAGACTGGGAACGAGATAAGGTTTTTACAAGGGTTCACCGAAATCGTAGATGATAAAACCGCCTTGGTGATTACTCAAGGCGGTTCTTCAATTTATACCAGTTGATAATTAATTATGACTTAGGGACTTCCAATTAAAAAAATACCCAAAAATTTCTTGTGGTGCGGGCATCTTGTCCTCAAATCATCAAGGATGGGCATCCTGCCCGTCCCACAAAATCGGGTAATTTATTTTTTGGTGATCCCTTACGCTAGTGTCACATTTAATATCTTTTGCTGGTGCGTCAGATAGAGAAAATCTGTTGTGTGCTATGTTACCGGGTCTGACGCACCCTACAAAGTAAGCCAGTTGCGTAAGTCCTGTTAATAATGTGTGCCTGTTTTGCGGTGGTTGATTGCTGTCACAGCATCAGGTTTGAGTAATTTGCCGTTATCTACGGTTGCATAAACTACCCAATGATCGCCGCATTCCAGGCGCTGGCCAACTGAGCATTCCAGATAGGCTGAAGCTTCGGTGAGGACTGTACAACCGTTGTCGGCTTCTACGGTTTGGAAGTTAGCAAATCTGTCTTCTCCGGGGGCGAAGTTCTTGCGGAAATGCTTCATGTAGTCTATGTGCAGCCCTTCTGGGAGGATATTCAGGGCAAATTTACCCCCAGGATACATAAGTGATTCAACCGCGCGGTCTTTTGCGATCGCAACAGTAATCCCAGGTGGGTTAAAAGTAGCCTGAGAAACCCAAGCCCCCAACATTCCTGTAGAAACTTCTCCTTGCTTGGCTGTAATCACACACACAGAGCCAATAATCCGGCCTACAGCTTGTTCTGTGGGGGTAGAAGCTTGTTGGGGTACACGGATTTTCTTGGCTTTTTTCAAGCCTTGAGCAAAATCTGTACCGATTTCTTCACACAATTTCAAGGTAACTTCATCAGGTTTAAACTTCACTTTCAAAGTGTCAAAGCCAAACCGATAGCCAGCATCTCGCAGTTTACCTTCAACCAAATCTAAAGCTTCACCACTCCAACCATAGGAACCAAACACCCCTGCTAATTTACTATTGTCACCGGTAGAGAGGACAATACCCAAAGCGGTGTGAATAGGTGTGGGTGCATGACCACCAATGGTAGGAGTACCAATAATTAACGCATCAGCTTTTTCTACAGTGGTGCGAATTTCTTCAGGTGGTGCAAATTCACAGTTAATAGATTGAACTGCGACCCCACCTTTAGTTAATCCCAATGCGATCGCCTGTGCTAAAATCGCCGTATTTCCATAAGCTGAAGCGTAGAGTAACGCCACAGATATTTCTCGATTCTTTTGGGCATGACTCCATTCACCATAAGCTTTGGTCAATTCAATTAAACCAGTGCGTACCAAAGGCCCATGACCAACGCCATACATTCTCACTTGCAAATCGGAAATTTTTTCCAACGCTGCTTCTACGTGAGTTGCATTGGGAGCCATTAAGCAATTAAAGTAATAACGCTGGTCTTCTTTAAAGCTTTCTGGATTTTCATCAAATGCTTCATCTCCACAGATATGCGCTCCAAATAATTTATCTGTGTAGAGAATTTGGGTTTGTTGGTCGTAGGTACAAAGCGCTTCTGGCCAACGAGGACTAGGAGTAGGGAAGAATTTTAAAACATGACCCTTACCCAAATCTAAAGTTTCTTTACCGCGCATTACCAAAACTTTGATGTGTTCATCTGGGAAGGCAGCTTTTAAATTAGCAGCACCCAATAGAGAAGAAACAAAAGTAATTTGTGGCGCAAGTTCTAAAAGAGCTTTAAATGTGGGTATGCGGTTGGGACTAAAATGACCCAGAATCACATAATCCAACTTACGGAAATTGACCGTATTCTGCAATGCTTGGATATAAATCTCTGTGAAATTTTCCGCAGGAGGGTCAATCAGTGCAGTTTGATCGGCTTCGATTAAATAGCAATTGGAAGTAGTACCTCTTTCAAGTGCATATTCAATTTCAAACCGTAGACGTGACCAACTACGCGCTCTGAGAACTTTTGTATTTGTAGCAATAGGTAGAATTTGTACGTCCCGTGGTTTGGAATTGCTCATAGATATTTGTTGTGGAGAAAAAACTTGAGAAAACCAATTTTTAGCCGATGCAAAAGCGTTGGAAAATGAATCTGTAAGTTTCATAGCAATTATGAAAGAATCGCCGTAAAATATCTGTGCATTGCAATTCAAAACTTAAAAATAGGTAATTCATAATTCATAATTAGATTCTTAATTACGAATTACGAATTACAAATTACGAATTAATAGTAGTTTCCTACTTTGCGATGACGTACTGCTGTGACTGCATCAGGTTTAGAAACGCGTCCTTCTTCGACTGTGCAGTATAAAATCCAGTGGTCACTACATTCCATGCTGGTGACAACTTGACATTCCATATATGCAAGTGCATCTGTAAGAATTGGAGAACCGTTTTTGGCAGTTTGGGTTTTTACGCCGGCAAATCTATCAGCACCGGGATGTAAACGTTTGAGGAAGTGCTTTTTCAGGTCTTGATAGTTTCCTTCTTCCAAGACATTGAGAACAAAGCGATCGCTCTCTTGGAGTAAATTATCAATAGCCCGATCCTTAGCCACAGCCATTGTGAAGCCTAAAGGCTGTATGCTGGCTTGTGTCACCCAGGAAGCGATCATTGCTCCACTCATATCACCTTTTTTGGCGGTGACTATATATAAGCCACTACTAATCCGACCCAACGCTTTTTCCATGTTCACGTCGAGGGATTTGATTTGTTTGATGTTGCGTTCTCGCATCACCATTTGTCCCAAATCTGTACCCGCTTCTCCACAAAGTTGGTAGGTAGATGCACTGGGAACTTCTTTAATCCGAATTGCTGGGAAAGCTTCTTTGATTCCCAAGTCAATAAACTTACGACGGAAGGTATCAATGGGTTCATCATCGCCACCGTAACATTCAAATAGTCCTACTACTTGCTTATTTTTGGCAACTGATAATAATGAACTGATTCCAGCTTGAGCCGCAGATGAGGTAGTGGGAGGCATTCCGATAATAATACCGGCTGCTCTACCTGCTAGTTCTTGAATTTCTTGAGGTTCTGCGGTGTTGAGATCAATTACTTCTACACCCACACCAGCTTTTTGAATACCTTCAGAAATTGCCATAGCCAAGCGATCGCTATAACCGTATTCTGAAACATAGAACAAACCAACCACAGTCTCTGCTGTAGCTTGTCTTTGGCTCCAACTGTGGTAGCACTCGGTGAGGATATCTAGGTGATGGTGCAGCAGTGGCCCATGTCCGTTCGCAATAATGTTAATTTTGCCTAAATCACCCATTCTCTTCATTGCATTCAACAGAGAACGAGCATTGGGACCCATTAAGCAATCGTAGTAAAACCGAAAGTCAGCTTCAATTGCTTCTAAATCTTCATCAAAGGTGCGATCATCACAAAAATGCATTCCAAAAGCATCGCAAGTGTAGATGACTTTGGTTTTGCGGTCAAAGCTGAAAATGGTGTCAGGCCAGTGTAAATTAGGCGCACTGACGAATTCTATTTCATGTCCTTTACCAATATCTATGCGATCGCCACTTTTGACAATTCGCTTAGAAAAAGGATCATGTACCAAACCTTCCAAAAATTGCAACGCTACTTTAGACGCTAAAACAGTTGCTCTCGGTGCTAACTGTAATACATCTTCTACCAAACCACTATGATCTGGTTCTGTGTGACTGACAATTATATAATCAATTGTCTTAGGGTTAACAATACTTTTAAGGGTTTCTAAATACAAGTGACGAAACTTCTGGTGAGAAGTATCAATCAAAACTGTTTGTTCACCCCTAATTAAATATGAATTATAGGTTGTGCCATTTTGCAAGCCAAATTCAATATCAAAACGATCTCGATCCCAATCAAGAGAGCGAATCGCCGTTGTGTTAGGGGCAATTTCTACAGTTTGTATAGTTAATCGGGGCTGAACTTTCTCTGAGATCGCTACCATGATTCGTCTCCGAGTCCAAATAATATTCTTTTCTCTTCACTATTCTCTTTCTAAATTCTTTTTAAAGCTGTAATCAAGAATATATTTCGATAATTTGAACTTGTATCAATTAATGCTCTTTTTCAGCATATTTTTTAACTAGAAAAATATACTAATTCTTAAATATGTCAAATGCAATACGACTTAAATATTTATTTTTCTTGGCATAATTTAAAATCCCAAATCTATCATACATATACTTGCATTTCTTGACAAATAATTCATCAAAAAGAGAATTTTTTTAACTTTTGTAAATATCTTTACGGTGCTGACAATGAAGGATTAAAACAGTTAAAGCTTGGTCATCAATTGCATAACGCACTCGATAATCCCCAACTCTGATTCTATAATTCACCGTCAAAGCCCTTTAGTTTCTTAACTCCAGATGGACGCGGATCTTCAACAAGAGACAAAATTTTCTCTAAAATTCGCTCCCGTACATCCCCTGGTAAAGCATCCAGTTGTTTTTTTACAGGCTTTGGGATAATGACTTCGTAGCTCATTAAGTTTCCCCAGACCGATTAGCAATGTATTCTTGAATAGTTGTATAATCACCATTTTTATAAGCCTTTCGAGCCTCTGAAACCTCAGCAAGAATCTGTGGATCTTCCTCTAATAAATCTTCTTCTGCTTCTAAAACCTGCTCCTCTATGATTCCTAAAAGCTTATGTTTTTCTTCTAAACTTAAAGATGTAATTCCTTCAAGTAACGATTCAAAAGTAACTTGTAGCCTAACTATGGTCATCATTTCCTCCTGTTCTTAATCCTATCAAAACACCTTACAATTCAATTGACAAGTTCAAAAAAGCAGTACGGGATCTGATGTTGATAAGCTGTTGTGCAATTTGCGATCGCCACCTTTAGTTAATGACATTCTAGAATTGGGTTAAGGAAGTTGATCATTTTGGTTGTGCGATCGCCTACACCACCACCTACCCTTCACCCTGACTACCTGATTGCCTTATCAAGTAATCTAAAATTCTATCAATGCGTTCCAAAGCAGCATTAGTAGTACGTTGGAACTCTTGGTTATTTCTTAGAAACTCCTGGTTAGTTCTCTGGAACTCCTGAAACTGTCTTTCAGACTGCCTGAGTGCTTGCTGGTGTAAACGTGCAATATCCGCAAGGTTGGTTACTGTTCTCTCTAGTCGTGCTAAAGCCTGACTGTTAGAACGGGTTTCACGTCTGACACCCTCCTGAACAGTACGGACTAAATCAATTTCATCTCCAAGCTGATCTAATCTGCTGTCAATATCATCCAGCCTTGCGGGTAAATCTTCTAATGGCTGTGAATTAGTCATAATACCTCTTTATTTTGTGGATTTTCTTTATTTTTCTCCTTGATAGCTTTTGTAACAATGTACGCCGCCAGGTTAGCTGGTGTACGCTCCTGTTCTTCAGCTATGTTTGTAAGCTCTTTATATATTTCTTCATCCAGTGTAATTGTCACTCTAGGTCTCATAGCCATAGGTCTAATATCTAGCAGTGACACTATTCTAGACTCCTGTTGATCCAAAAATATTTTGTTGACTGCTGACGTGATTAACATCATAGGTCTACTATAGCATCATCAGCAGCAAATTCAGGACTTACGCAAAACAGAATGGAAGTAGGGGTAATTCATGAATTACCCCTACGCAAGAATCAGGTTTTGAGTCCAATCTTGCGTAAGTCCTAAAATTGAAATTTCATCAAAAAAATAAACCCCCGACTTCCCAAAGAAATCGAGGATTTAAGTATTATTTAGTTAGCAGTATTCAATTAAACAGCCGCTAATTCTGGAGTGGGACGCTTGCTGTTGCGGATACTGCTAATAGCCTCAGCATAATCTGGAGCATTAAATACAGCAGAACCAGCTACAATAGCATTAGCGCCGGCTTCCAAAACTTGCCAAGTGTTATTAGCTTTCAATCCACCGTCAACTTCGATCCAAGGATCTAAACCACGTTCGTCACACATTTGACGAAGTTGGCGAATTTTGGGAACCACGCCAGGAATAAAGCTTTGTCCACCGAAACCGGGGTTAACGCTCATAATTAGCACTAAATCACACAGTTCTAAGACATATTCAATTAGTTCTAAAGGTGTACCGGGGTTAAGTACAACTCCAGCTTTTTTACCGAGTTCTTTAATTTGTCCTAAAGTCCGGTGTAGGTGAGGTGAAGCGTTATGTTCGGCGTGTACAGAAATAATATCAGCACCAGCTTTAGCAAAACCTTCCACATACTTTTCTGGTTCCACAATCATCAAGTGGACATCCAGGGGTTTGGTTGTAATGGGACGAATCGCCTCCACAACCAGAGGACCTATTGTAATATTAGGTACAAAACGTCCATCCATTACATCAACGTGAATCCAATCTGCTCCTGCTTTGTCTACGGCGCGAATGTCATCACCTAACCGACTAAAATCGGCTGATAGGATAGATGGAGAGATAACTATAGGCTTTTTAGATGGGTTTTGGGTCATGGCTGGTGGGTTTTTAAGCATATTCGTCTGTAGGCATTGTAACAAAATATGGATTTTTTGGAAATTGGGAATTAGGGACAACTGACTACTAACTACTGACAATGAACAAAAAACTAACTTGGGTTATTTGGGGTTTGGGAATTTCCTGCTTGAGTTTGCCGGTATTGGCTGCTGTCAAGTTTGGTAGTTCTCTAGAAAGTAGTGGCATTGATGCGCTTAAACTACACCAACCACCTTACAATTTAACTGGTCGCAAGATTGCCATTGGTCAGGTAGAAATTGGTCGTCCGGGGATGTTTGGCTTGGATAAAGCCGTGTCTAAAAATCGCGCGATTTCTCCAGTGGCGGTGTTTTTACGCAATGCACCAGCTAAATCAAATAGTGGTGTTGATCCCCATGCTTATAATGTTGCGGCTGTGATGGTGAGTAGAGATAAAGCCTGGAAGGGAGTTGCTCCAGAAGCGAGGCTATATTCTTCTGCTGTCGGTTCTACAAAGAATATGGGTCAACCAGAGGAGTGTTTATCAACACAACACATAGCACTGCAAAACGGTGGTGATGTTCGTGCTATTAACTTTAGTTTTGGTGAACCGTTGAACCGTGATCCCAGAGCAGAAGCTGTTTTAGATGGCAAAGCTTTACTAACGATGTGTATTGACTGGTCTACTAGAGTTCATAATGTTCTGTATGCGATCGCAGGTAATCAAGGCAAAGGCGGGATTCCCATTCCTACAGACAATTTTAACGGAGTTAACGTTGCTTTTTCATCCCGAAGAGAAGGGATTTTTAATAAAGTTGATGTTTCTAATCTAGCAGGTAATTATCAAGGTGTGGGCGATAGCGCCAGCGCTGACTGGTCAGTTCGCTTAGTGGGGAAAGAGTTTAATATTGGTGGTAGGCGATCTATAGGTTTAGTTGCTCCTGGTAGTAATATTCCTTTACTTAATCCCGATGGTAAGTTAAATAAGTCCACAGGTTCAAGTTTTGCAGCACCCCACGTTACAGCTACTGTGGCTTTATTACAAGAATTTGCTGACCGACAAATCCGCACAAATCTGCCCAAACTGGAGCATTGATTCTCGACATCATCAAGTGATGAAAGCTGTATTATTAAATTCAGCCGAAAAAATCCAAGATAGCGGTGATGGTTTACGCTTGGGAATGACGAAGACGTTAATTGATAAACAAAATCAAGATTGGCTAGTTTCTGATGCTTATCAAAATCCTTCAATTCCTTTAGATGCTCAAATGGGAACAGGTCATTTAAATGCTTTTCGTGCTTATCAACAATTCCTTCCTGGTCAATGGCAACCTTCAGAATCTGTTCCCTCTATTGGTTGGGATTATCACACGATTAATGCTGCATCATCTGTAGAATATGCTTTAGCAAAACCTTTAAAACAAAATAGTTTTGTAGCTGTTACTTTAACTTGGGATAGATTAGTTGAATTAGCAGATAAAAATAATAATCAACAATATGATGTAGATGAAAATTTTATAGATAGAGGACTAAATAACCTCAATCTCTACTTAGTCAAAACAGATGCTCAAGATTCAGATGCTGGTGTTATTTGTTCATCAATTAGCGAAATTGATAATGTAGAACATATATTTTGTCCAATTCCTGCTACTGGTCAATATAAAATCCGTGTGCAGTTTAAACAACAAGTCAATGAAGCAAAGCAAGCCTATGGTTTAGCTTGGTGGACTGTCCCTATTAAATAGCTTTGGCTAAAAAAGTTTTCTGGTAAAGATTAGAAGTCAGAGGGTAGATGTATTCCTGAAAAAAGTAGTAGGTATTTATAGAACTTAAACACCAACAGACTTTTCCCTGTCAACCGCAAAAGCCTAGCACCTGCTTTGATTTCTCAAGCACTTCTTTGGGACGAAATGGTTTAGTCAGATATAGATCAGCACCAACATCAATTCCTTTTTGTTTATCAAATTCTTGCCCCTTAGCTGTCAACATCACGATATAAATATCAGCCATTTGTAACTCGTTTTTAATAATTTGGCAGACTTCCAGACCACTCATTTTAGGCATCATCACATCGAGAAAAACTAGGTTTGGTTTTTCGGTTTTAATAGTTTCAAGAGCTTCTTCTCCATTTCTAGCAGTTAGTAGTTCAACCCCCTCGTCTTCTAATTCTTCTAGGGCTTGTTCCAACAAAATCACAATATTCGGTTCATCGTCAACAATTAGAATCTTCTGGGTCATACAATTTTAGATTTTGAAATTTAGATGAGGATAATTTTTTGTTCTTCAGTACCTAATATAGCGGTTATCAGTTAAGTGAGGTACAAGAACCCCCATTGGTGTCAACTTAACGTGAAAGCCTCGTAAAATATCAGTTTCACCCTTTCTCGTTCCCATACTCTGTATGGGAATGAATTCGAGAAGGCTCTGCCTTCTATGAAAACAGAGGCTCTGCCTCTGTAATAGCATTCCCATTCGGAGACTGGGAACGAGATAAAAAACAGCGGGGAGGGGGTTGGTTTCTTGTATCTTATTCAACTGAGAACCGCTATAAATAGGCTCTTAGCAACCCATAATTTTGCAATCGCCTAAACTGGAAATGTGATGTGTCTATTTAAGATTAACCAAGAAATGGGCAATTAAAGTATTCCTTTCATAGGAGAGGAAATAAAGATGTACAAGGTTGGGATTTTCTTGATCTTTATGCATAACTACACCGTCAAGTGCTAGACGGTGATGATCTATCCATCTATCTTTTGAATCTAGCAGAACACTGAAATAAGGACTTTTATCTGGATGAGACTTTTTTAAATCTTCGTAGCTTTGATAAAAAGGAGGTATGCCAATTCCCAGTGGCATATACAAGCCTTTTGGATAGTCTTTGACAGCTAGTTTAGGCAGATTTTGGAGGTTGATACCACTGATGAGTAATTTATTTTTTTCCCCTGTTTTTGTATCTCCTAGTATCAATTCTAGTTCCTGTAAATTTTCTTGAGTACCAACAGATTTAATATTTCTTAAAACAGCTTTTTCAAATTTAGCTATTCTCCAATATTCATTTTTCCAAGGCTTATTTGATTCATAAAATCCTGGTGGTATAAAACTTGCAAATTCAACTTTATTGTCTCCGCTATAAATATCTCTCCAAGTCCTTAAGTTAGTTGCTAGTGTAGTCCTTATTTTCCGACTTTGCTCTCCAGATGAAAAGATCTTTTCATCCATTGGGAATTGGGCAACTATTTCTTTTTCATCGACTACATTTCTCAGCAAATTAGCATTTATGACTGTACCGCTAGGATCTTGCCAATGTTCTAATTTCCACCAATGCTTCCAATAGGACATATTATTATTTTTTTCAAAGATATTTTTATAATGTCCCATTGGAAAGGTAAACCAACTTTGATAATAGAGTGTTTTATTATCATCTTCTTTGTTAAAAATCAAAATTTCCCAAAATCCTGCATTTAAGCAATTGTTAGCTAAAGCAACTTCTACAACATTTTGCTTTTCAAAACCATCTCCTCCGGTAATTTCTATGTGTTGAGAATTTGCAGGAAAGCTAATTTGCTGTCTGTTCCACTCCCGGTCTGTAAAAGCAATTACTTCTAAACCTGGGTCTTTTTTCACCCATTCTGGTGCTTTAGGAACTAATAAATTTAAATCAACATTTTTGATAACTATTTTGGCTGTTTTTTCATTAGTTGGCTCCAAAACAAAATCAAAAGTATTTTCATTTTTTTTGACAATTGTTAGTTTTCGTTGAGAATACCTTTGAAAATTTTTGCCTAATGGAGCAGGATTGGCTGGATATTCGGCATTAGATAATTCTTGGAGTTTAATTGTCATTTTATCATTGAAATCATATCTGGATTTAAACCAGAAACCTGTAATTCCCAGTAAACCAAGAAATACGATAAAACTGGCTAACAAGCTTTTCTTGTTGACAACTTTTAAGTTAAGTTTGTCTGGAAAGATGCTTGATTTTTTGAGTTCGGACAAATTGTTATTCATTTTGTGAATATATACAATTTCGGGTAAGTTGGGGGTTATTGGATTGATTTTAGATGGACAGAAGGAAAATGTGAAGCGTGTAATATGAAATTTAATATTTTAGGTTCTTGATGATCTGGTCTGCTGAGATTACCGATCAGATAGCATAATGAAAACTACATTTTCTAGCTCTTTTTCAAAGCGTAAAGCTTTGACTAGGTCGGCTTCTTGAGAAAAAATAGAATCAATGATAATCATGTCAGGTTTAGCTGACCGAGCCTTATTAATACATTCTTGAGGATCAGAGGCTACAATCACGCTGTATCCTTGAGTTTGTAGTACATCTGATATTGTCTTTAAAGTTGAGGCATTTTTATCAACAACTAATACCTTTTTAGTGGAAGCACCTTGGGAAAGTAATGAGCCGATTTCGACTAGAAGTTTTTCTGTATGGATAGGTTTAGTGAGATAGCGATCAATGCCAATATGATATCCTCGTTCTTTGTCTTCAATAATTGACAACATAATGATGGGAATATCTGCTGTTTGAGGATCATTTTTGAGGACGGCTGCCACGTCAAAGCCATTGATTTGAGGCATCATCACATCTAGAAGAATCAGATCGGGACGGGATGTTTTGATTTGATGAATTGCATCTACTCCGTCTTTGGCTTCCCGGACATTGTAACCTTCATTTTCTAGTTGTTGACGAAGTAGTTCTCGAATGTTGAGATCGTCATCAACCACCAAAATGGTTTTACGGTTTTCGTTCTGCACTGCATTGGAGGTGATGACGTGATCTTTGAGTTGCTTGACGAGGGTATCTAAATTCAGACTGGAACTAGAGTATTGTTGGCTGGTTTGGGTAGGAACAGTAAACGAGAATGTGCTGCCTTTGTTGAGTTCACTTTCTACCCAGATTCTACCGCCGTGATGGTCGATAATTTGTTTGCAGATTGGTAGTCCTAATCCTGTTCCTTTGGGTTTATCAGTGAGGGTGTCACCAACTTGGCGGAATTTCTCGAAGACTTTCGACTGGTCTTCTGGTGTAATCCCAACGCCTGTGTCAATGATGCTGATGCAAACACCGTCTTTTGTCTGTTTGATGCGGCAGGTGATAGAACCAGATGCGGTGAATTTAATGGCATTGGAAATCAGATTAATGAGGACTTGGAGTAGTCGGTTGCGATCGCCTATGATCTGAGGTAGTCCTGGTTCAACTTCGCTGATTAACTTCAATCCATTGCTTTCTAATAATCCAGATGTGGACTTGGTAGCCCAATCTAGTAATTCGCTGGGATCTAGGGGCTGCATTTGCCATTCCACTTTTCCCGCTTCCATTTTGGCGATGTCTAAGACATCATTAATCAATGATGTGAGTCG
This sequence comes from Anabaena sp. PCC 7938, assembly GCF_049315035.1. Taxonomy (NCBI): domain Bacteria; kingdom Bacillati; phylum Cyanobacteriota; class Cyanophyceae; order Nostocales; family Nostocaceae; genus Anabaena; species Anabaena sp. PCC 7938. Next base: position 477,917 of record NZ_CP186034.1, read on the forward strand.
TTCTGCTTCGGAGACAATGATGTTGAGATTATCACTGACTCGTTTGATAGTTTTCTGAAGTTTGCGGTCTTCGCTGGAAAGCAAGGGGAAGACGTTGGTTTCTAGCTTTTCTTTAATAATGGAGGCAAAACCAAGGACGGAAGTTAGTGGTGTTCGTAACTCGTGGGAAACCGTGGAGATGAAGTCGGTTTTCATCTTGTCGATTTCTTTTTCTGCTGTTACATCCCGAATGAGGATGACTGAGCCTAGCCACACCGCTGCCTCATTCCCAGATGCTTTTTTGAAGATTGTAGTAGCCAAAGCTTGACCAACTTTTCCTGCTGCGAGATTGACCTCAGCGGTGAATATCTCTTGCTGCTGCTGGCAGGTCTGTTGTACTAAATTAGCGATTTCAGCTTGAGAAATTTCTCGACAGTCTTTTCCTTTGAGATCAATGTCTCCGAGTTGGAACATTTTTAGCAAAGCCGGGTTGAAGCGTGTGATATTTCCAGCCGTGTTGGTTACAAGTAGGCCATCTGCTAGATTGTCAATGATAGCGGTCAGGTCAGCAAATGTTGATTGCAGTTCTGTGTCTGTTTGTTGCCGTCGCCAGTGGGATAGGGTTAATAACCATACTCCCACCCCGATTAACCCACCTAAAACAATGTATAAAAGCAGGAGTTGATAAAAGGCTCTCTGCGATCGCGCATTCAACACAACAGAAGGAACATGAGTCAATATTTTCCAGCGGTAAGACTTGGCATCAACCTTGCCTCGACTGGAATCGAAAGCGCGGGTTGCCCCTGTACTGGATTTAGCCCCCTGCACTGCCAGTAGTGGATACAGGGTTTTAAAGGTGAATAACCCATCAGTTGTTTGTAACTGTCCTGACTCCTGTGTACTGATTCGCTGCCAGATATGAGGATAAGCTTTGGCAAAAGTCTGGTCTTCACGGTCTTCGTACATGAAGCCCCACTCATCTTCTGGTTTTGAACCCTTGAGCCAATAACCATCAGTATTGAGTAGCAACGTTTCACCTAAAGTTGTTGAGTTTTCTTTTTTCAAATTGTAGATAAACTTTTCACCCAGATAGTTCAACACAACAACTCCTCGTTTCTGACCCTGGGCATCAAAAACAGGTGTGCCAAACCGAATCATCGGCTTGAGTGGTTGTTCAATCTGGCCTCGCTCAATATTGAGATCTAGGGGGGAAATAAAGACCTCTCCTGATTTGAGGGAAATAGTGTCTTTAAACCAGTAGCGTTTTGCCTGGACTTGCAGTTTTTCTTCAGGGACAATGCGGGGCTGACCTTGGTTAAAGTTGACTCTGACAACTTCTTTCCCAGTTACGTCCAGAAAACGAATTTGGTCGTAGAGTTGCTTGTGTTGAGAAAGGGAAAGATACTCTTGAGCGATCGCTTGTTTTAATTTCAGTATTTCAGTTGGACTTACAGATGGATTGAGCATTGACTGTAACTCGTTCTGATTAGCCAGAAACATCAAATCTGACTTGATTAAATTGAAGTCACTGGCAGCCGTTTTCGCTTGCAAGTCAACGTTACGGGTTTCGTTGATGGAGATGGCAACCTGTTCAGCCTTACTTTCTGCTTGGTGAATGATTCGCAGCACACCCCCAAGCAGGACAGACAGCGGCAAAAAGGTGATCAGAAATCGCTTGAGAATTCCTGGATGACCGATTTTAGGAAATTGAGAGTTTCTTAACATAAAAGATTTCTATAGGTGTTGATGTGAAAACGTGAACTCGATTCGATATTGAGATTTATTTATTGGTCAATGTGAGTAGGGTTAGCAGTAGGCAAGTAGGCCAACAAGGTGGCATAAAGCTTTAATGAAATTGGGTACTGTTGAAACATTTGGTAAATTTGATCAGGGGATGAAGTTTTAACATCTGTATTTTGCTGTAAAAGTCGCCGGATTAATTGAGCATGACGTATAAGTAAATCCGTTGGCTTGAGTATAGGAGTTGTGGAAGCAAAGAATCCATCTGCATCAGGAGTTGGGGATAGTTCATTGGTAACAGGTAGTGAAGTCTCTATTTTCGGTTCTGGGGATGAAATAGTACTATCATGCTCTTGAACATTGGTATTGATTGCAGTCACGGGAATCTGAATCCAAAATTCTGTCCCTGCACCCGGTTGAGAACGACACTTGAGAATTCCTCGGTGTCTATCCACAACAATTTGGTGGCTGATTGCCATGCCTAACCCTGTTCCTTTGCCTACCTCTTTTGTGGTGAAGAAGGGGTCATAAATTCGATGCAATACCTCCTCTTTCATACCCATTGCGTTGTCAGCAATGCGAATTACCACCCACTCCTGATCGAAGACTTCTGTCACAATCGTGATTTGAGGAATAGTGGTTATTTCTCCATTGTCTATTCCTGCCTCCAGAGCATCAATTGCATTAGATAGAATGTTCATAAACACCTGATTTAACTGTCCGGGGTAGCATTCAATCAGAGGAAGTTTTGCATAGTTTTTAACGATTTCAATTTCAGAATTGCAACTAGCTGCTTTGAGACGATGGCGAAGAATCATCAGTGTGCCATCAATACCATCATGGATGTTGACAGCTTTCATTTGAGCTTCGTCATGGCGGGAGAAATTTTTCAGAGATTTGACAATTTCCACAATCCGATCAGTACCCAACTTCATCGAATCCAGCAGTTTTGGTAGATCCTGGATAATAAATTCTAAATCTATAGTTTCTAAATCTGATTGCAAATTTAGAGGAGCAACTGGTAAAAATTGCTGATAGTCTTGTAGCAAATGTAATAGGTTTTTGGCGTATTCGGCAACATATCTTAAATTGCCACAAATAAAATTGAGGGGGTTATTGATTTCGTGGGCAACTCCAGCTACGAGTTGTCCTAAACTTGACATTTTTTCGCTTTGGATTAGCTGGGTTTGTGCCATTCGCAACTCATGTAGAGCTTGCTGAAGCTTTTCTGTTTGGGCTTTGGCTGCAACAGCCGCTTGACAACTCTGCTGGTAAAGTAAAGCTTTTTCAATAGCAATCGCACTTTGGGAGGCAAAGATACTCACCAGTTTAAGGTGTTCTGCTTTGTATGCGTCGGTTTTGATGGTGCCAATAGCGATCGCTCCCAGTACCCTGGACTTGGCTCTCAATGGCACACAAATCAAAGAGTTCATGTTGTTATTCTGCCCTCCTAATCGCGGATCAGTTTGCACATTATTGATGAGTTCTGCCCGACCAGATTGCACAACATGACCAATAATTCCCTGACCCGGTTGCGGCTGACTGTTAACAAAAAATACTCCAAATTCGGCAATGATTTTAAATGCAGTTGCATCTGAACTGAGGAGCAAAATCATCCCCGCAGATGATTCAATCAATTGACTCATTTCCTGAAGTACAAGTTGGGCAATCTCTTGTGTGTCCAAACTTGTAGTCAGTTGAGTGGAGATATCCTCAAATAAATCAATTTCCTGATATCTTTCCAACAATTCTTTAGCGAGTTCTTTCTTATCTGCTTCTTGTTTTGCCAGAACTGAGAGTAAAGCTGCCACTAGGTTGGCCTGTTTTTCCCCAACAACCCAACCGATTATTTTTCCTGAAATCTCAATTGGATATCTGTTGTCTGCAATTTGCTCTCCTATACTCATGAGTTTAGTGCCGTCTACCAATTCAATATCAATGGCAATATGCAACTGGTTTACTAAGTCTTGAAGCAAAGATGATAACTCTTTTTTGCTAAGAATTTTTTTAAGGCTAAATGTGGACATTAAACACCTCATTGAAAGCAGTTTGCAAATTGACTATATCTTCCTGGCAATAATAGGTAATAAGTAATAGGTAACAGAGTAAAAGATAGCCACGAATTAGAGAACTCCACAAAAAAGATGATCCAATTTGTGAAATCAAAACGACTTTTCCTCCCCCTGCTCCCTACCCTCACAAATACGGGATATTTTTTTATTTGCAAGTTTCTTAGTTTCCTATCACCTTTTCCCTTCCTACGCAAATCAATTCATCAATCAAACCGGATCATGTACTTCCTTGCTATCCGTTACTAAAACTGTAACCATCAACTGTTTATCTGCCAGTAAATGCGATAGTTAACGTCTGACACATCATCAGCGTCTAAATTGATGGGCAGTTAAAAAACAAATGAGGTAGTAGATGAACGTACAGAAATTTAGTGCTGTGCAAAAAAGTTTTTTACAAAGACGTTATGGCGTGAGTTTGGGCAGACGCTACGTTTTAGCGGCAGCCAGCGTTGTACTATTGAGTGTATTAGGCTATTCTCAAGTCGATAGTAGTCACAATTTTGCGAGTAAGTCTCGTCTACCTGATACAGAGTCTCAATTTACTAAAGATAATAAGCCGTTTTGATTTTTTGTTTCTGCCTCCCGTCTTCTATTTTCTTGAATTAGGTAAATTTGCGATGCCTTAAGCTACGCTATCAGAAATACTGAGGGAATTTTTAGCGTCAGCTTTTGCAGATTCTTCTGATGTTATGGGTGCAGCTATTTCCCCAGGAGAGGAGTTTTCTGTATCATTATGAATAATGATCGGAGGACGGACGGCGCTAATCACTGTTTTGATGACGACAGCACAGGGAACCGCTACAATTACGCCCAAAAGTCCGCCAATTCTCGCTCCAGTCAAGACAGAAATGAGAATCCAAACCGGATTTAAACCTGTAAAACTGCCTAAAATCCGGGGTGCAATAATATTTTCGAGAATTTGCTGTACTATGACTGCGGCTAATAAGACTCTTGTACCCATCCAAAAATCTTGTAGGCACACCAACAAAGTTGTGATGGCAATGCCCACAGAACCACCAAAGGGAATCAGAGCCATGATGCCAATAGTTAAGCCAAATAATAACCCATAAGGTACTTTTAACCACAAAAAGGTGGGAATGAGGGCCGAAGCCATACAGGTGGATAAAATTAACTGGGTGATAAAGAAGTTTTGAAAGCTCAGACGTACTGTTCGGGAAAAAGGGTCACGAAATTTAGCAGGTAGCCATTCTACTAAGCTTTGCCAGAGTTCACCACCATGCTGCAATAGATAAAAAGTCAAAACCATTGTCAGCAGGATGTCTAGCAGGCTGGTAAAGGTGACTACGGCTAGATTTAAAACTTGCCCTGCGATCGCTTGCAGTTGTCCCTTGACGCGATCATTAATTTGCACGACGATCGCATCAAGATTAATTGGTAAGCCCATGGTCTCGGCTTTTTCGTTTAAAATCATTAATTGCGATCGCCCTGAGTCAATCAACTCTGGTAAGCGGGCTACCAGCTGTTGGGCTTGGGTAAGGGCTAAAGGAAAGAGGGTGACACCCAGCGCCAATAAAATGGATAAAGCTAATAAAAATACTAAGATAGCAACTTGTTCTCGTCTCGCACCGTGGCGTTCCATCCAACTCACAGGGTAGTTGAGCAGAAATGCCAAAACGGAAGCTCCAACTAAAATAGCTATCAAAGAGTGGAAATAATTGAAAATTGCCAATATAGCCCAACCATTGAGAACTAATAGGGGAGCGAATAGTGCGATCGCTCCGATTCGAGCTATTGGTGTAAATTTTTGCCACCAGTCGAGTAGCTTGCGTGTCTGCATTTTCAGATGATTGGGGATAGAACTAAGGTAAATTCTTCTTTACAGACTATTATCTCTAACTAAATGAGTCTTATTTATTCCTCTAGTTTATGATTAGACCAACCACAATGGACAATCTACCACCAATTGATAATTACCCCACGGCTGATGAAAAGGTTATCCCGAAAAGATTACTGCTTTTATATTTGATTCCAGTGCTAGGATTTTTCCCCTCACTCTGGACTCTCTATCACCGTCAGGGCAACCGGGAACAACTCGCCGTTAGTCGTCTGTCCATTACTTTGGGTTTTACATGGATGTTAGGGTACTTATTTTTCACGACTGGAGCAGCAACTTCTGATTTTTTGACACTACGTTTTTTGATTCTTAACAGTTTTTTCACATCCGGTTATTTTTTACTGAGTATTTGGTTAATTTTACGCATCATTCAAGGAAAATCTTACCGATTACCAGGATTAAGTAGTTTGTCCCAGCGAATACTGCGTAAGTACTAGTACAACAAGCCTAGAAAGAAGCTAAATCAGCTTTTAAACTTTTTTCACAGGATATTTATTTTTGCCATACTCTAATCGGAGTTCGGAGTTCGGAGTTATGATTTTTAAGAGCGAGAGAATAAGGGTTTGAGACTCGTACTGGGGGCGAATTTTCCACAAATTATCTGATGTCGAACTCAAGTTAATCTACTAGATTTGTAATTTTTTTTAAGTGATTAGCTAGTCATGGTTTTTACTAAAATTACTGCTCTTGACAGTTAATCTAACAAGGCATATGGTCAAATGTGGTTTATTATTGCCATACTCCTAGAAACATCTCCGGATTAGCAACAAATAAATAGAAATCCGGGTATAGGTCTTGTAGTATCTACTTCAGGAAAAAAGTCAGCACTATTAATTAAGATTTATCTGTCATAGTCTGATTTATTTACATATATTGAGTCAGCAAATTTACGGTATTTTATCAGTCAGTGTGAGGGAATCTGTGACTAGTCAAAGAACATCAGCAGAAGATAAAAAATCAGCAAAAGCCCAATCCAGAGGCAAAAACTATCGTAAATCCAAATCTGGGCGGTGGCTATGGTTTGCTGTGGGCATGGGTGGAATTGCCTTGGTATCAGGTATGGCAGGGGCATTGTTGGCGGTGTCTTGGGAGAGTACACCATTGCAGCAAGCCCAGTTGAGTGCCAAGGAAGCTGCGGTGTTTGATGGCGATCGCATTTCCGGTGATGGATTCCAATTTTCTCAATTAACTCGCCCTGTTAATATCCTCGTGATGGGCATGAGCGTACTGCCCCCAGATATCCAAAACCCACCTAGTGAAACCAAAGAACTTAGGTATCTGCCCCAAGTAAATTCCTTTGATGGTCTTGCTGATGTAATGCTTTTGCTCAAATTTGATCCAGAGAGCAAAAAAATAGTCATGCTTTCCGTTCCCAGAGATACCCGCACAGAAGTTGAAGGGTATGGCGTGAAAAAAATTAACGCCGCTAATGTCGATGGTGGTCCAGCTTTAACTGCTAAAACCGTCAGCAATCTCTTGGGTGGGGTGGGAATTGATCGTTATGTCCGCATTAACGTTTTAGGCGTTGGCAAACTGATTGATGCTTTGGGTGGGGTAACAGTTTATGTTCCCAAGGATATGAAATATCAGGATGATTCCCAGCACTTATATATTAATTTAAAAGCAGGCAAACAGCATCTTGACGGTAATCAAGCATTACAATTACTCCGCTTTCGTCATGATGAACTAGGAGATATTGGCCGGATTCAGCGTCAGCAGATGGTATTACGTGCCTTAATTGAACAGACTCTCAACCCCACTACGCTCACCCAATTACCCCAAATTCTTAATGTAGTTAAAGATAATATCGACACTAATTTAACAATTGAAGAATTAGTTGCATTAGTTGGTTTTGGCTCACGGACTAATCGTTCTAATATGCAAATGTTAATGTTGCCTGGTCGTTTTAGTGAAAGAAGTGAGTATGAAGCTAGTTACTGGTTGCCAAATAAAACTGCTATTACCAAAGTCATGGTTCAAAACTTCGGTTTAGAATCTACATCCCTCGAATCACAAATAACTGATCCTGCTCGTTTACGCATCGCAATTCAAGATAGTACAGGTGGCGATTACTCTCAAATCAGCCCCTTAATTAAAGGATTAGAAAAAGCTGGTTATCCTAATGTCTTCATCTCTAAACCTTGGGGTGAACCTCTAGAAATTACTCACATTGTTGCTCAACAAGGAGATAGTGACAGTGCCGAATCAATTCGTAATACCTTAGGATTTGGTGAAGTCCGGGTAGAAAGCACTGGCAATATCGGCTCAGATATTAGCATCCAGGTAGGTAAAGACTGGTTACAAAACAAAGCTATTTTTGAGAATCTTAGTAGGTAATGGGTAATGGGTAATTGGTAATGGGAATACACCAATTCTCTTTAACAATAAAAAGGCGTGAGAAAAAATCCCACGCCTTTTTGTTTATTGCTTCTAAAAATCTTAATTATTACTAAGTCTTTACCTACCAAGATTCTGCGCTCCCTTTTTTATAAGGATCACCTGTAAAAGGTTGGAAACCAATCACAGGATAGGCATCATCATTAGGAGAAAAAATCCGCATTGCTGCTTCAGAGATAAACTGAGCCATACTAGCAAGTATTCTGGAGATAGCCATAATATTGAAACTCCTTTTTTATTCGCTATAAACTGCGATATCTATACTTTAGTTCTGTTATGAGCTGATTGCTCATATTTGCAATATATTGACAAGTTATGCAATGATTTTTTAGATATATTTGCAATACTTTATTAAACAGAATACAGGAGTCAAAATTCAGGAGTCAGGAGTCAGATTATTATTAATCACCATTAAAAAGTATGAATTAATAGCTAGTTATATATTACTCTGCCTGTAAACATAGGGATTTTGGGCATCTTTTACTTTTAATCCGTTCTACCCTTGACATTAATTATGGTAAGTTCTACCATAACAACAGCAGCACTTGGGGAAGCTCTCAAATGACAACCTTTCCAGATGTGGATTATGGACAGAAAAGCTACCAAAACCCAGAATTGAATCTCAGTGTAGAGGATTATAGCTTGCTAACTGACCTTTACCAGTTAACAATGGCAGCTTGTTACACAGGTGAAGGTATAGAACAAAAACGAGCCAGTTTTGAATTATTTGTGAGACGCTTACCCGAAGGTTTTGGCTATTTAATCGCAATGGGTTTAGCGCAAGCTTTAGAATATTTGACTCAATTCCGCTTTCATTCCACGCAAATTACCGCTTTGCAGGCAACAGGAATTTTTGCCCATGCACCTGAGCGTTTTTGGTCATTATTAACAGAGGGCGCTTTTACTGGTGATGTCTGGGCAGTACCTGAAGGCACAGCAGTATTTGCTAATGAGCCATTATTAAGGATAGAAGCACCTTTATGGCAAGCGCAGTTAGTAGAAACTTATCTTTTAAATACCCTTAATTACCAAACTTTAATTGCTACCAGAGCCGCTAGATTGCGTGATGTTGCGGGGGAAAAGGCAACACTTTTAGAATTTGGCACGAGAAGAGCTTTTAGTCCTCAAGCTTCTTTGTGGGCAGCACGGGCAGCAATAGCTGGAGGTTTAGATGCCACTTCTAATGTGTTAGCAGCACTACAACTAGGGCAAAAACCAAGTGGGACAATGGCACACGCTTTAATTATGGCTTTGTCTGCTTTAGAAGGAAGTGAAGAACAGGCGTTTACGGCATTTCACCAGTATTTTCCTGGTGCGCCATTATTAATTGATACTTATGATACAGTTGCTGCGGCACAAAAATTGGCAGAAAAGGTAAATTCTGGGGAAATGATCTTAAGTGGGGTGAGGTTAGATTCTGGGGATTTAGTTAGTTTATCAAAAGCAGTGCGATCGCTCTTACCAGATATATCCATCTTTGCTAGTGGTGATTTAGATGAATGGGAGATTCAGCGACTCCAAAAAGAAGGTGCAGAAATTGATGGTTATGGACTAGGAACTAAATTAGTCACAGGTTCACCCGTGAATGGAGTTTATAAACTCGTAGATATTGATGGCATTCCCGTTATGAAAATGTCTAGTGGTAAATTTACTTATCCAGGACGTAAGCAGATTTGGCGCTCATTTGTCGGAGGTAAGTTACAGGTAGATAAACTGGGATTATTAGATGAAAATTCGGTTTCAGGACAACCTTTATTACAGTTGGTAATGAAAGAAGGTAAACAACTGCAAACACTAGAAAGTTTATCAGCAATTCGCCAACGTACCTCTGCATCAGTTACTAGTTTACCAGAAGAAACAAGACGGTTAGAAAATCCACTTTCTGTCCAAGTTGATATTTCTCCAAGCTTACAGGAATTGACTGAGGAAACGAAAAGGAGTTATGAGAGTTGGAAATGAAAAGAGAACCAGCCAAAAGTTTTCAAGATTTGATTGTTTGGCAAAAAGCACATAAGTTAGTTTTGGAAACCTATTACTTTAGTAACAATTTTCCTAAATCTGAAATGTATGGACTAACTTCTCAATTAAGAAGGGCTATCGTTTCTGTTCCAGCCAACATAGCGGAAGGATTTAAAAAGAAAAGTTCTGCTGATAAATTAAGGTTTTTTTAATATAGCAGAAGGTTCTTTAGAAGAATGTCGTTACTACTTCATTCTTACTAAAGACCTCAATTATGGAGATAGTACATACCTGATCTCCCAGCTAGAAGAAGTTAGTAGACTACTGATTGGCTATTCACAATCTATTCTTAATTCTCACTCTTAATAGTGCAGGTGGACTAAGCCATACTTCTGAACTTCTGATAGCGCAGCGTGGCGTAAGCCATACTTCTGAACTCCTGAACTTCTGAACTCCTGAACTCCTTTTTTATGCAAATCGCTTTATTTGGTACTAGTGCAGATCCTCCAACTGCTGGACATCAAAAAATTCTCAAGTGGTTGTCTGAGAGTTATGATTGGGTTGCGGTTTGGGCTGCTGATAATCCGTTTAAGTCACAGCAAACGCCTTTATCTCATCGGGCAGCTATGTTACAATTGCTAATAACAGATATAAATACAACCAGGCAGAATATAACTTTAGAACAAGAATTGAGTAGCTGGAGAACACTAGAAACAGTAGAAAAAGCAAAACTGCGTTGGGGTGATGACGCTGATTATACTTTGATAATTGGTTCAGATTTATTGCATCAGTTACCACGGTGGTATCATATTGAGGATTTGTTGCAGAAAGTACAACTGCTGGTAATTCCCCGTCCTGGTTATGTAATAGATGATTTTAGTTTGGAGGGAGTTAGGCAGTTAGGAGGGAAAATTGCGATCGCTAGTTTAACAGGTTTAGATGTCTCCTCCACAGCTTTTCGTGAACAAAAAGATCCCGACACCCTCACACCCCACGTCGTTGCTTATATTCATCAACAGCATTTGTACGTTTAAATGCCAGAACGCAACCATAAAAAAAATTCAAATCAGATCAATCAACAACCCTTGGCTGATTTCAAAGTCGGTGTAGATAATGTAATTTTTTCTGTAGATACTGCCCAAAATCGGTTATTAGTGCTGTTAATAATGCGACAGCAAGAACCATTTTTAAATTATTGGAGTCTTCCCGGTACTTTGGTACGTCAAGGGGAATCTTTAGAAGATGCAGCTTATCGCATTATGGCAGAAAAAATTAAAGTCAATAATCTCTATCTGGAACAACTTTATACTTTTGGCGGGCCAAATCGTGATCCAAGGGAAAAAATGGATAGCTATGGTGTGCGTTATTTATCAGTCAGCTATTTTGCTTTAGTTCGATTTGAAGAAGCAGAATTAATTGCCGATAAGGTGGCAGGGATTGCTTGGTATCCAGTTAAACAAATACCCCAGTTAGCATTTGATCATAATGAAATCATCAGTTATGGACATGGAAGATTAAAAAATAAATTGGAATATAGTCCGGTTGCTTTCGATGTTTTGCCAGAAACGTTTACTTTGAATGATTTATATCAGTTGTATACTACTGTTTTGGGGGAAAATTTCTCAGATTATTCTAATTTTCGAGCGCGTTTACTTAAGTTGGGTTTTTTATGCGATACGGGAATTAAGGTTTCAAGAGGTGCTGGTCGTCCGGCTAGTTTGTATAAGTTTGATGCTGCGGCTTTTGCGCCTTTTAAGGATAAGCCTTTGGTGTTTATTTGATTTATATCAGGTAAGAATTCAGGAGTCAGAATGCTTATGAAATGAAGAATAGATAGAAGTGAGATTTTATCAATATCATCAATGTTGACTAAAAATCCTTGATTCTCATGACTTTGAGTATTCTCTATCCTGAATACTTACTATATCAGAAGAATATGGATTAAATGAACCGCGAAGGCGCGAAGAGCGCGAAGGAAGAAGAAAAGAAGAAGGAAGAAAGGGAGTAAGAATTTTTAATAATCTAATTACACATTACTAATATGAAAATAGCGATTGCTCAATTTAATCCGATCATTGGTGATTTGTCTGGAAATGCTAAACAAATTCTTGAGGTTGCTGAAAATGCAGGGTCTTTAGGTGTGCGTTTGTTGTTAACTCCAGAACTTTCTTTATGTGGTTATCCACCACGAGATTTATTACTAAATCCTAGTTTTGTGGAAGCTATGGATATTACTTTACAACAGTTAGCTCAGGATTTACCTGCTAATTTAGCTGTGTTGGTAGGAACTGGTGTTAAAAATTCTGAAGCACACGTTACAGGTGGAAAAAATCTATTTAATAGTATTGCTTTATTGGAAGCGGGTACAGTTAAGCAGTATTTTCACAAACGACTTTTACCGACTTATGATGTTTTTGATGAAAACCGTTATTTTGAACCAGGGTTCAAACCTAGTTATTTCAATTTAGATGATATCAATATTGGCGTAACTATTTGCGAAGATTTATGGAATGATGCAGAATTTTGGGGTAAGCGTAGTTATGCGGTTAATCCTATCGCTGATTTATCATCTTTAGGTGTAGATTTAATTGTGAATTTATCGGCATCACCCTATACTGTCGGTAAGCAAAAATTACGAGAAGCGATGCTGCAACATAGTGCAGTCAATTTTAAACATCCAGTAATTTATACTAATCAAGTTGGTGGCAATGATGATTTGATTTTTGATGGACGCAGTTTTGCTTTAAATCGTCAAGGTGAAGTTATCTGTCGCGCTAAGGGTTTTGAATCTGATTTATTAGTTGTTGAATTTGATGAAATACAACGCGATTTACAGTTAGGTACGGTTTCATCTGTCTATGAATCAGAAGATGAGGAAATTTGGCACGCTTTGATTTTGGGTGTGAAAGACTATATCCACAAATGTCATTTTTCTCAGGTGGTTTTGGGTTTAAGTGGTGGAATTGATTCGGCATTGGTAGCTGCAATTGCTACTGCTGCACTCGGTAAGGAAAATGTTTTTGGTGTTTTAATGCCTTCTCCTTATAGTTCCCAACACTCTATTAGTGATGCTTTGGCTTTAGGTGAGAATTTGGGAATTAAAACTCATATTTTACCGATTGGGGAATTAATGCAAGGGTTTGACCACACTTTGGCTGATTTATTTACTGGGACTGAGTTCGGGATTGCTGAGGAAAATATTCAGTCGCGGATTCGTGGTAGCTTGTTGATGGCGATCGCTAATAAATTCGGTCATCTCCTGCTATCAACTGGAAATAAGTCGGAAATGGCTGTTGGTTACTGCACTCTCTACGGTGATATGAATGGCGGTTTAGCGGTGATTGCAGATGTCCCTAAAACCCGTGTCTATTCGCTGTGTAAGTGGTTAAATTTTCATACCCAGCAAGAAATCATTCCTGAAAATATCCTCACCAAAGCACCCAGTGCAGAACTTAAACCGGGTCAAATTGACCAAGATTCTTTACCTGCATACGATATCTTAGATGATATTTTGCAACGTTTAATTAATGATCACCAATCCGCAGTACAAATAGTTGCAGCAGGTCATGATCCGCACATTGTCAACCGGGTATTGCAAATGGTCGCTCGGTCTGAATTTAAGCGGCGACAAGCACCCCCTGGACTGAAAATTACTGACCGCGCTTTTGGTACTGGTTGGCGAATGCCTATTGCTAGTAAAATTAACTGGATAGCTGTGAATAATTCTCACTCATAGTGACCAATGTCTCTACTGGCATTTCAACTCAAAAATGACAGTGGCAGTCGAAAAATAAGTCTTTGATTATACAATAAGCCAATTTTCAGATTTTGCTGTTTCCCGTCAAAATGAGGAAGCAGCATTATTTATGGGGATTTTTTCAATCTTTAAAATAAGTAAAAATTTGCAGCTATTTTCTAGTTCAGCGTATATATTCGGACATGATCGGAAAAATTAGATAAATAACGATAAGGTGCAGAATGAAACTACAAGATTTTCTAGGTACAGATGAAAAATGGGGCTATGAAGCGATCGCACTTGACGCAGAATTACCACGTCAGATTCAACTACGGTTAATTGATTTGGGTTTACTTGAACCCCCAGCCGATGGACAATTTGGCCCTGTTTCTACAGCAGCACTTAAAAAATTTCAAGAGATAATGAAGACCGGAGAGGTTGATTTTTTAGGAGCGATCACAGCCAAAGAACTGATTGAGACAAAAAAAGAAGAAATCCCCCAACCAGCCTTAAAACTTGGAAACGATATTGCCAGCAGAATTATTAAATATATGCTGACAAAAAAATATGAGGTATTCACAAACCCTCAAGAATATAACATAGTTTATATAGAAGGAATGAATGGGGATTGGACTCTTAATAATGATTCCCCCAATGAATTTAATGACCAACGGATTGTGATCGAAGTAGTAGATGGTGTCCCCAAAATTGTCAACAACTGGCAAGCAACTACTGAACCAGGAAAGTACTACACTTATAATCCAATGAACCCCAAAGGTGCAGCTAGGATTCAGTTTGGTCAATACAAAGCTTGGGCTGTGGGACTGCACGGTACGGCACAGCCCCATGAAGCATTAAGACAAGTGGGAAATCTCACTGTTTGCAGAGATTTCAACAAAGACTTTAAACGAACTGGCGATAAACTTGATACAGGTGATGATTTTTATATCAATCAACACTGGGGCTATGATGCGCCTGTTAATGATATCAAAAATGCCAGCGCAGGTTGTTTAGTAGGACGAAGAATAGACGGACATAAAGAGTTTATGGCGATTGTTAAAAAAGACCGCCGTTATGTAGCGAATAAGAATTATGTCTTCTACACAACAATTATTCCAGGGAATGATCTAATCAAACAGTTTCCTGGATAAAGAGCAAGTTTAAAATAGAGGGTAATGAATTCTACTCATTACCCATTGCTTTTGATATTGATGTTTTCCATTCTTGATCTCAAAGCCAAAATTGGGTTATCCACCAATTTCTCTTAATATGGATTCTACCCTGTTCATGCCTTCTGAGTCATTACTACTGCGATATAAACTCAGAGCTTTTCTCAATACATTACTGGCTTGTTGGGTTTGTCGTCGTTGTTGAAACATCGAACCCATTAACTCATAGGTGCGAGCATTATTTTTATTCAGTTCAATGGCTTGTTCAAAAGCCCATGTAGCTGATTCATAGTCTTTGAGCGCAGTTTGAGTGACACCTAAACCTAGATATGCATTAAGATTACCTCGGTTTAGCTGGATAGCACGACGATAAGCCTCTTTAGCTCCAGGGGTGTCTCCTAAGTTGCCTTTGATATAACCTACAGCGTAATAAAAATCACTATTATTACCGTCGATTGCGATCGCACGACGGTAAGCAGCTAACGCTAACTGGAAATTCCCTTGTTGAGCATACAAGTAGCCAATCCCCGAATGAATTTTGGCATTCCGACGATCTATAGTTGCAGCTTCCTGATAAACTGCGATCGCTCGATTATAATCCCCCGCATCTACTAGTCTTCGTCCTTCCTCTAGCAGTTCCTTTAACCTGGGATTACTAGCTTGTGCTACCAACACTTCTGCACCTTCAGCTACCAAAGGAGTACTAGTAACGAAACTTCCTAATAATAGAACAGTAACTAAAAATGATGTTTGTTTGTACACAGTAAATTTCCTGAAAATTTAGTTAAGTTTTTGTTTGTACATTAAAACAAAAATCTTTAAATTTGAAAACTGTATTTATCGAACAGAATTCAGGAGTGAGAATTCTTGTTTAATCACATTTACAAAATATTCAATCATTGATAAATAAATTAGCACAATGAAATATAACATGGGAAAAATTAACACGTTTCCAACACTTTTCTCTTCTGTCTCCAGCATAGTTATCTCCTAACCTGATCCTGACAATAAATATTCACACACACCTACTTTTCATTGAGAATTGCAGTAGCATCACAAGAATAGGATGACAACAACATCCAAAAAGTTCCGGCATTTCTTGCAATTTGCATCATAAAAATGCACAATTAGTATATATCAAGTTACTTGCTATTGATGAGAAAAACTTATGCTTTTAAGTACTACCGATGTAATTCAAGGCGCTGTAATTGATTCCTATTTGGGTATTGTGACAGCAGAAATCGTCTATGGCAGCAATTTCCTACGAGATTTTTTAGCTGGTATTCGTGATATCGTCGGTGGACGCACTGGTAGCTACGAACGTTTATTTGAACAAGGACAGCGCAAAGCACTAGAAGAACTAGAACAAAGAGCGCAACGTTTAGGAGCAGATGCTGTCATCGGCATTGAAATTGATACAGGCACAATTAATGTAGATCAATCTGGAGTTTTACTACTAATTACTGCCACAGGGACTGCTGTAAAAATTCGTTAGTATGTTTGTGAATTTTTCATAGTTAGACAGTCTTTAAGCCTTAGAAAAACTCATAATATTTGATAATTAGGGATAATCAAAAATTCAATAACTCCGTATACTCAGGAATTTTATTCTAACTTAAGACATAGTAATTAACTCCTTCTGATGATAGAGATTAAAAACCACAAATAAGTATTTAATTTTAAATATAAGCATAAATATACCTGAGCATCTTTGCTGAAATAGCAAAGGAGAAAATAAACTATGTCATACGTAAATCGTGTAGGTGATGAAATTATTCCTCCTGAATCTGGGGTAGCAGCCAGAGTAACCGAATACCGCGATCGCGTCCGTTGGGGTCCCATTATTTCCGGTGTTTTAGTTGCTTTAGCCACCCAATTAATTTTGAGTTCCCTTTTTGGCGCTCTTGGTGCAGGCAGAATAGCTGACTCTTTAGCACCAAGAACAATCGCTTCAGGTATTATTAGTAATGTTGGTATTTGGTCAACAGTTGGTTTGTTACTTTCCTTATTTTCGGGTGGTTGGGTAACAACCCGTGCTTGTGGCCCAATGCATCGAGATACAGCCCTACTCAACGGCGCAATTCTCTGGGCTACAACCTTAGCAGTTAGCTCTTTTCTATTAGCAAGTGGGGTCTGGGGTGCTTTTGGAGTTGCTGCTTACAACGCAGCAGAAGTGATAACTCAACTACAACAACAAGGTACTAACATACCGTCAAATATACCTCAGTTAACCGCCGAACAAACCCGTGAAGCCGCAGCTGCAACCTCAAGAAGCTTGTGGTGGTTTGTTTTGGGTTCTTTGTTAGGTTTAGCTGCTGCACTAATGGGAGCAATTGCCGGCTCTCGCACTCCTCGGAATAATAATTACAATCATTGACAATCTAATTTGCATACTTGATTGAAGAAGGCAGTCTTGCTGGAGGCAGAGGGCAGAAGTTTCAATTTAGAAGGGGTTTGAATCCCCTCCTAAATTGGGTCTGCCAAATTTCTAATTTGGTGTGCGTCTTAAACCCGTTTATTTATGGATATAAAGTTTTTAATACATCAGCAACCACTTTTCAAACATCCTCTTAGATAAAATTAGATTAAGTTTGAATTGTATTGGTTCTTACGAAATTAGGAATTATTTACTACCACTTCAAAAACGCCTCTTCAATGCCTTCTTCTCTCCTAATTTTGGCATCTTTTTCAAACCAAGCAATTACTTGTGGCGTGGTTAAATCTTCAATTGCAACTTCATAATCTTTAGCAATATACTGTAAAATTCTCAAAGAAGAGATCGTCAGTCTGGTTAAAAACTTTTCTGGAGAAGATAACAAAGCAGCATCTACCTTTGCTGACTCTTCCAGAGTTAAAAATTGTGTTGATGATTGGTTTGGGGATATATCCATAAAATGATATTTTCAGATTTACAAAAATAAACTTATTCTTTAATCAGGCGCTTTTGGGCTTGTATTAAATAACCACAGCGATGTTCACCGTTATTTAGCCAGTGAGTACGCTCTACATTACAATCTGGTAATATTGCTGCAAACATTTCTAATTCATGACCACAGACACTGGGGAAAGACTCCGCAACGTTGGAAATAGCGCAGGTGTGTTCTATAAAAATAAAACTATCCTTGGCTGAGGAACATGAATCAACAGGGTGATACTCAGCCATAAAGCCTTCCGTCTTTCGCAATTGTACCAAATTTGCCACCCGTTCCTGCAAAGACCCATTCCCCACCCGTTCGCGGTATTCCTGGGCTTTGCGTTCCCATTGTTTTTGCAAAATGGTCTTTACCTGTTCATATCCAACAGTTGCGGCCAAGGTGTCCAGAAGGGAAACTGCAAATTCACCATAACCATCACCAAAGCCTTCTCCTCTAGTCCGTCTGAGGCGTTCTTTTCCTCTTTTACTTAATTGATAAACGTGCTGTGGCCTGCCCATTCCCGGTTGTTCTGATACTGAGTACAAAACTAATTCTTCAGTATCTAAATCCTTTAAATGACGGCGAATCGCTTGCGGGCTAAGATCGAAGCAATTTGCTAACTCAACAGCAGTTGCCTGTGAGTGTTGCAAAAGGTACTCTAAAATATCCTGCTTTGTGGAGGACTGGTGGGTAGTCGTCATCTTCTCTACGAGACGCTATTCGCGTTCGTCCCAAAAATTTTTCTGAAAAATTTGACTTTAACAACATTGTTGTTGTTAATCTATCGTAAGATAAAAATAGATTAAACAACACCCCTGTTGTTTTATCCTCTCAATTTATCTTAACAGCCGTGTGAACGCTTGGTAACACGAAACGGGAATTGGCTCAAATAGCCCGTCTCCCATCCTTTTTTTTAGAGAACCACTTCCGAACGCGAGAGACTAATAACGATGAGTGCCACTGTCAAAACCTTAGTCAACCAACCCTACAAGTACGGCTTCGTCACTGATATTGAAGCTGATACTATTCCGCGTGGACTAAACGAAGACGTTATCCGCCTGATTTCCGCTAAAAAGAACGAACCGGAATTTATGCTGGAGTTTCGCCTCCGGGCTTATCACCAGTGGCTAAAAATGACGGAACCAACTTGGCCAAGTGTCAACTATCCGCCTATTAATTATCAGGATATTATTTATTATTCCGCGCCGAAACAAAAGAAAGCAAAGCTCAACAGTTTGGATGAAGTTGATCCTACTCTCTTGGAAACATTTGAGAAGTTAGGTATTTCTCTTTCTGAACAAAAGCGACTAAGCAATGTAGCTGTTGATGCAATTTTTGATAGTGTTTCTGTCGCCACTACATTTAAAGAAAAACTCGCCGAAGATGGTGTGATATTCTGCTCATTCTCGGAAGCATTACAAGAACACCCAGAATTGATTAAAAAATATTTGGGTAGTGTTGTTCCTATTGCTGATAACTATTTTGCAGCTTTAAATGCGGCTGTGTTCAGTGACGGTTCCTTTGTGTACATTCCTAAAGGTGTAAAATGTCCAATGGAATTGTCTACATATTTCCGCATTAATTCCGGTGATACAGGACAATTTGAAAGAACATTAATTGTCGCCGAAGAAGGTAGCTATGTTTCCTATTTAGAAGGTTGTACAGCCCCAATGTACGACAGTAATCAATTACACGCTGCGGTAGTGGAATTGGTAGCTTTAGATAATGCGGAAATTAAATATTCTACTGTGCAGAACTGGTACGCTGGGGATGAAAATGGTAAAGGTGGAATTTACAATTTTGTTACCAAGCGCGGTTTGTGTCAGGGTGTAAATTCTAAGATTTCTTGGACTCAGGTTGAAACTGGTTCGGCTATTACTTGGAAGTATCCTAGCTGTGTGTTGGTTGGTGATAACTCGGTGGGTGAATTTTATTCGGTGGCGCTGACAAATCATATGCAGCAAGCTGATACGGGAACAAAGATGATTCATGTGGGGAAAAATACCCGCAGTACTATTATTTCTAAAGGAATTTCTGCTGGTAAATCTAGTAATAGTTACCGGGGTTTGGTGAAGATTAATCCGACTGCGAAAGGCGCAAGAAATTATTCTCAATGTGACTCGATGTTAATTGGAGATAATGCTCACGCTAATACTTTTCCTTATATTCAAGTTCAGAATAATACTGGGAAGGTTGAGCATGAGGCTTCTACTTCTAAGATTGGTGAAGATCAATTGTTCTTTTTTGCTCAACGCGGTATTTCTTCGGAAGATGCTATTTCGATGATGATTAGCGGTTTCTGTAAGGATGTTTTTAATCAGCTTCCTATGGAGTTTGCTGTTGAGGCTGATAAGTTGTTGAGTCTGAAGTTGGAAGGTAGTGTGGGTTAAGAGTAAGCTCACGCAGAGGCGCAGAGGCGCGAAGAAAGAAAGAAAAGAGAAGAGAGAGAGAAGATGATTATTGAGAATAGTGATTTGATTTTGTCAGTTAAGGATTTGACGGCTGATGTTGATGGTACGTCAATTTTGAAGGGTGTGAATTTGGAAGTTCGCGCTGGTGAAGTTCATGCAATTATGGGGCCGAATGGTTCTGGTAAGAGTACTTTTTCTAAGGCTTTGGCAGGACATCCAGCTTATACTGTTACTGGTGGTGAGGTGATTTTTCAAGGACAAAATCTTTTGGAAATGGAAGCTGAGGAAAGAGCTAGAAGTGGTGTGTTTTTGGCTTTTCAATATCCTTTGGAAATTCCCGGTGTGAGTAATTTGGATTTTTTACGGGTGGCTTATAATTCCCGTCGAAAAGCTCAGGGATTAGAAGAGGTTGATGCTTTTGATTTCGATGATTTGATTGAGGAAAGGTTGGATGTGGTGAAGATGAATTCCTCTTTTCTTAATCGCAGTGTGAATGAAGGTTTTTCTGGTGGTGAAAAGAAGCGGAATGAAATTCTGCAAATGGCTTTGCTAGAACCCAAGTTGGCGATTTTAGATGAGACTGATTCGGGTTTGGATATTGATGCTCTAAAAATTGTGGCAAATGGGGTAAATCAATTAGCAAGTCCTGAAAATGCCACAATTATGATTACTCACTATCAGCGTCTTCTGGATTATATTATCCCTGATTTTGTTCATGTTATGGCACAAGGACGCATTATTAGAAGTGGTGGTAAGGAGTTGGCGTTAGAGTTGGAATCTCGTGGTTACGATTGGGTTCTAGAAGAAGCTTTGGGAGTGGGTGTATAATGAATGTTCCAATTAATGTAGAGACGTTTCATGAAACATCTCTACAAAAAAATCTATTAGATAGAGATGCTTTTTTGACTGATTTGTTAAGTGGTGTAACTACCAAAAAAGAAGATGGTTGGTTACAAGGTTTACGCGATGTTGCTGCTAATTGGGTGCGTCATTCTGTGATTCCTAATACCCGTGAGGAAGAATGGCGTTTTACTGATTTATCACCTCTGAAGCAGGTTAAATTTAATTTAGGGATGTTTGAGGAAATATCTTTAGAAGATTATATTTTACCTGAAGTTTCTCAGCGGTTGGTATTTGTAAATGGTGTTTATTCACCGAATTTATCAAATACTGAAAATTTGCCTTCTGGGTTAATGGTTGGTAATTTAGATGTGTTATCTGGTGAGGTTTTACGGAAATATTTAGCCCAAGCTGAGGGCGCAAATGAGGTTTTTACTGCTCTAAATACTGCTGGTTTGTGTGATGCTGCGGTGGTATGGGTTGGTAAAAATGTGGTGGTTGAGTCTCCTATTCATCTGCTATTTGTTTCTGTGTCGGGTGAGTCTGCTACTATTTCTCAACCGCGTGTTTTAGTGGTTGCGGAATGTGGTTCTCAGGTGGGTTTAATTGAAGAATATACGAACCGCCCAGACGCAGAGAACGCAGAGGAGGAGGTTTATTTTACTAATGGTGTGACGGAAATCTGGGTACATGAAAATGCTCAGGTAAGTCATTCTAGGGTTGTGTGGGAAGGTGACGCGGCTTTTCATGTGGGGAAAACTGCGGTGACTCAGGCTCGATCTAGTCGTTATACTTGTAATGCTGTGACTGTTGGTGGAAAAATATCCCGTCACAATTTGGAGATTTTGCAGACTGGTGAGCAAACGGAAACGACTCTGAATGGTTTAACAGTTGTTGCTGATAATCAATTGGGTGATACTCACAGTGCGATCGCTCTCAATCATCCTCATGGTATAAGTAAGCAGCTACATAAGTGCATTATAGGCGATCGCGCTCATGGTGTATTTAATGGTAAGGTTTTTGTCCCCAAACCCGCGCAGTTAACTGACGCAGCACAGCTAAACCGGAATTTGCTGTTGTCACCTAAAGCTAGAGTTGATACCAAACCCCAATTAGAAATCACTGCTGATAATGTCAAATGCGCTCACGGTGCGACTGTCAGCCAATTGGAAGATGATCAAATATTCTACCTGCAAAGTCGCGGTATTGATGAAGTTAATGCACGCAAGTTGTTAGTTAATGCTTTCGCTGCGGAAATTATTAATTTCATACCTGTTCCTTCGTTGCGAGACAAGCTGTTGAAAACCGTCACCAGTCTCACAAATAAATAACGAAAAATACAGAATTTAGAAGTGAAAGAAGTCTATTTTCCTGAATTTCTCAAACTACTAAATTCTCAAAATTATTCTGTTGGCGTGACGTTAGCCATACTCCTTATTAAAAATGATCATCACTTCTACCAAAACTCTAGGCGATCAAGTTCGTGAAGATTTCCCGATTTTACATCAAGAAATTCACGGTAAACCATTAGTCTATCTTGATAATGCAGCTACTTCTCAAAAGCCTTTAGCTGTATTAAATGCTTGGCGTGATTATTACGAACAATATAACTCCAATGTCCATCGTGGCGCTCATTCTCTCAGTGCAAAAGCCACAGATGCTTATGAAGCCACAAGAGACAAAATTGCTAAATTTATTAATGCAAAATCACGTCAAGAAATTGTCTACACTCGCAACGCCAGCGAAGCCATTAACCTGGTGGCTTACAGTTGGGGAATGAACAATTTACAGCCAGGAGATGAAATTATTCTCTCGGTAATGGAACATCATAGTAATATAGTTCCTTGGCAATTTGTTGCTCAAAAAACTGGTGCAGTATTGAAGTTTGTTGAATTAACGCCAGAAGAAACTTTTGATTTAGCACAGTTTAAACAACTGATTTCTCAAAAAACAAAACTGGTGTCATTAGTTCATGTTTCCAATACTTTGGGCTGTATCAACCCAGTCAAGGAAATCGCCGCAATTGCTCATAGCTACGGGGCAAAATTTTTAATGGATGCTTGCCAAAGTGTCCCCCATATGCATATTGATGTCCAAGAAATTGACTGTGATTGGTTGGTAGCTTCTGGACATAAAATGTGCGCTCCTACTGGTATTGGTTTTTTGTATGGTAAGTTAGATTTACTAGAAGCAATGCCGCCATTTTTTGGTGGTGGTGAGATGATCGCCGAGGTATATTTAGACCATTCTACCTATGCAGAATTACCCCATAAATTTGAAGCGGGTACACCTGCAATTGGAGAAGCAATTGCTCTCGGTGCAGCGATAGATTATCTGACTAATATTGGTATGGATAAAATCCATGCTTATGAAGCAGAACTAACCGCTTATTTATTTGAGCAATTAGCACAAATACCCCAAATCAGAATCTACGGGCCAAAACCTAATGCTCAAGGAGAAGGTAGAGCCTCATTAGCAGCTTTTACAGCAGACGGTGTTCACCCAAATGACTTATCTACATTATTAGATCAAGAAGGGGTCGCCATTCGTTCTGGACACCATTGTACTCAACCATTACACCGTTATTTAGATTTACCGGGAACTGCACGGGCAAGTTTATATTTTTACAACACCCATGAAGAAATTGATATTTTTATCAAGGCTTTGAAGGAAACACTGGACTTTTTTGCAAGTGTGTTCGGTGATGAATAAATATGAGGTGGGTGATTCCCACCTTCCATACTTATTATTAAATCTCGGCTTTGATAGTAATTCCCAAGCTCATGAAATACACCCCACCCGCGCTGTCGCGCACCCTCCCCTTGGTAAGGGGAGGGTTAATTTTGTATCTAACTAAAGTGGGAAAGGCTATATTAGTTTCATGCAATACTTTTCAAACAACCTCTAAAATATTCGGTTCTTCGGTAGTTGTTATGCCAAACTATTAGCTACACTCACTAAATAATATTAAAAAATGTATCAATAAATGACTAAAGGTATTGTAGGGGTTGACATACAAAGAGCATTTATTATTAACTATAAATGCAATCCAAATTATTTTTAGATAAACTTAAAGTTATGACTGGCAAAAAAGGTATTAAAATTCTAACAGAAATTCTGGATTTAAGCGGTGTAAAAGTTGTATCACATCGCCTTCATACCGGAATTGGAATGATTTTACAAATTGAACAAGAAAATTCATTTGCTACCTGCCCATATTGTGGCACAACCAGCCATAAATTACATCAAAATCATAGACATATTATTAAAGACCTCCCTTTTGGAGAAAAAGAAATATTTTAGAAATTAATCGCCGACAGTTTAAATGTGAACAATGTAAAAAACCATTTAGTGAAGATTTAGATTTTGTTAAAAAGAAAAGAACTTTTACAAATCGCCTTGCAAATAAGACAATACAAGAAGTTTTAGAAAACGACATTCATAGTGTAGCAGCAAAAGGTATAGTAACAAAAGACGAAATAGAAAGAATGTTAAAAGACGCATCATCAGAATTACCAGATTTAAAACCTATAAATCTAAAAAGACTGGGAATTGATGAAATAGCTTTGAAGAAAGGACATGGGAATTACTGTGCAGTATTAGTAGATTTAGATCAGAGCAAACTAATTGCGATTTTAAGCGGACGAACACAAGAAATAATCAGGAAAACCCTTATGGGATGGGGGACAGAGATTCTAGAAAATATAGAAGAAGTCAGTATAGATTTGTGGAGTGGCTATAAAACTTTAGTAACAGAATTAATGCCAAATGCTCAAGTAGTAGCTGATAGATTTCATGTAATGACACAGATTAACAAAGAATTAGATACACAAAGAAAAAGGGAAAAACGGAAAGTTGAAGATTTAATCAAGAAAGCAAATACAACAGAAAAATCTAAATATGAAGAAATATTAGCTGGATTGAAGAATAGTAAATATCCCTTACTTAAAAATGAAGATAAGTTAACCCAAGAGCAATTAGAGAAACTGATTCAAGTTAAAAATGTCTCGCCTATTTTGAAGGAAATGCACGAATTTAAAGAAAAGATTAGGCAAATTTTTAATACTACACAAGATTGGTATACGGAGTTTTCAAATTAGGTATGTGGTTATCGAGAGCTAAAAATACTTCCCAAATAGCAACAATACTATTATTCGTTGGTATCAGGAAATTATAGCCTACTTTGATAATAGGACAACCAGTGGTACTGTGGAAGGAATTAATAACAAGCTTAAACTAATAAAACGTTCGGGATATGGATTTAAAAACTTTGAAAATTTCCGAATTAGATGCTTATTAAGTTGGCATTATGTTTAATAGTTTAGCATAAAAAGTACCGAAGAGCCAAATATTCTTTGACACAAAACTACCATTTTTAACCAAGGTGTGTTAAATAGAGAATGATTATCAATAAATCATCAAAATTTCTTTGAGAATATGATTGCTTCAGAAACATTGACGACCGTACCTGTAACTGTTTTAACTGGCTACTTGGGTGCAGGTAAAACTACTCTACTTAATCACATTCTTACTTATGAACACGGCAAAAAGGTTGCTGTGATCGTCAATGAATTTGGGGAAGTAGGCATTGATAATCAACTAGTTATTGATGCAGATGAAGAAATCTTTGAAATGAATAACGGCTGTATTTGTTGTACAGTGCGTGGCGATTTAATTCGCATTATCAACAATTTGATGAAGCGGCGTGATAAATTTGACCATTTAGTAATTGAAACTACTGGATTAGCTGACCCTGCACCTGTAATTCAGACATTCTTTGTTGATGAAGATATGCAGAGTCAACTTTCATTAGATGCAGTAGTTACAGTTGTGGATGCTAAACATATTTGGCAACATTGGGAAGCAGACGAAGCCCAAGAACAAATTGCATTTGCTGATGTGATTTTATTGAATAAAACAGATTTAGTCACCCCAGAAAATTTAGAAGAATTAGAAAAGCGGATTCGGTCGATGAATGCGATCGCTAAAATCCACCGCACCCGCAACTCAGAACTAGGAATGGATGCACTTTTGGGAGTACAAGCCTTTAACCTAGACCGCGCTTTAGAAATTGACCCCAATTTCTTAGGTGAAGATGCTCATGTACATGATGAAAGCGTCTATTCTGTAGCTTTAGTCGAAAAAGGTGCAATAGATGGACAAAAATTAAATGATTGGTTGGGTGAATTATTGCGTACCCAAGGAACAGATATTTTCCGCATGAAAGGCATTTTAAACATAGCCGGAGAAGATAATCGTTTCGTCTTCCAGGGAGTACACATGATATTTGATGGTAGACCAGATAGACCTTGGAAAGCCAGCGAAACCCGGAAAAACGAACTTGTATTCATCGGTCGAAATCTAGATGAATCCCAACTAAAACAAGATTTTCTTGCCTGTTTGGCGTAAATCGAGATCCCCCTTAACAAATGGGGAACTAGAGTCAAAGTCCTCCTTTTTAAGGAGGATTTAGGAGAATCTTAAAATTTTTAATACATTCAGATACCATTTTTCAAACATCCTCTGAGGCGTTGGTGCATAAGAATGAGAAATTAATATCCTCAATCAACAACGCCATTTTCTTTTCTCTGTGTTCTCTGCGTCTCTGCGGTTAGTAAAATTATATCTAGACATGAACTTCACAACTAGCAAACCTCAACAATTTGCAGCCCATTATTCAGGGAAACTTGCAGATTATGTCACATCCCTAGCTTGGTCATCTCAAGGAGAGATACTAGCAGCAACTTCGGCTGCTGGAGAAGTTGTTTTGTGGGAAAATGGCGAATTAAAAACCTTACAAACTGCTACAAATAAATCAGTAGATTGTGTTGCATTTTCCACTGATGGTAAATATTTAGCCGTTGGTGGACAAAATGGACAAGTTAAAATTTGGCGAGAAAATAAATTAATTGCTACTTTAGAAAATGCTCCTGCTTGGGTTGATAAATTAGCTTGGAGTCCTACTAATAACCAACTCGCTTTTAGTTTAGGGCGTTATGTTCAAGTATGGGATGCAGATACAGAAGAAATTGTTGTGACGCTGAATTTTGAAAACTCGTCAGTTTTGGCTATTGATTGGCGTAAAGATGGGCAATATTTAGCCATTAGCGGTTATCAGGGAGTGAAGATTTGGAATACTCAAGATTGGGATGAGGAACCTTATTTTCTTTCTATGACAACCGTTAGTGTAGCAATGGCTTGGTCGCCTGACGGTAAATATTTAGGTTCGGGTAATATGGATCGCAGCGTTACCGTATTGGAATGGGGAAATCCTGACCCTTGGGTAATGCGCGGCTTTCCGGGAAAAATTCGCCAATTAGCTTGGTCAGAAGTCACAACAGCCGTAGGTGCGCCGCTTTTGGCTTCTTCCAGTGTTGAGGGTGTGGTAGTTTGGGAAAAATCAGAAGATGAATCTTTGGGTTGGGAAGCACGGATATTAACCAATCATGTGGATATCATTAATGCGATCGCATTTGCACCCCAAAGTTTTCTTCTCGCTTCTGCCGGTGCTGATGGCTGGTTGTGTTTGTGGAACCAAGCCACAGAAGTATCACAGATTCTCACAGGTGTCAGCGCCGGTTTTTCCACCCTAGCGTGGCATCCCAGTAAAAGTGGAGTCTCTCCACCCTTATTAGCCGCAGGTGGGGAACAAGGAGAACTACTAATCTGGTCAACAACTACTGACTAATCAATAATAATTGGCTATGCTGTATCAGCAGCAGCCAGCCTAGCCTCTGAGAGTGAACTATGAACATAGCTAAATTGATTTTGCTTGCTTGTCATGTATTTTTCGTATCTCTACTGCTGGTAGTTAGTCCAGCCCACGCATCTACAAAAATGAAATCTGCACCTGTTCCGCAGATAATTGTGATTGCATCTGCACAGCCAAATCCCGAATTGATAGCACCAAATTTAACTCCAGCAAACAGTTCCATTGTTGATCACATTGGTTGCACTTGTGGTACTTGTGTAAAAGCTAATTTTCAAATGTTGCAAGGTAAGTTACCTGCGGCTGACTTTCAATAAAGTTAGGCGTTATGAAAATTCTTAAGGCACACTCCTAATGCTGTGCCTTTATTAATTTATAAAACTAATACAGCGTAGCAAAAATAACCATCCAGTGAAATATAAGAACTTATTAAATAATGCAGGATTGATTTTAGCTATTGGATTTTTTGGGTGTGGAAATCAATTTACAAATACAACCTACACACAATCTAATCAATCCAATATAATTAATAGAAATCTTCCTCAAGTTGTCGCAACTAACAGTATATTGTGTGACCTAACTAAACAGGTTGCCGGGACAACAATTAACCTTACTTGTTTGATTCCTCCTGGTATAGATCCGCGTATTTATCAACCGACACCAGAAGATATCCAAGCCATTGAACAAGCTAATCTTATTTTCTATCATGGTTATAATTTTGAACCAGGTTTAATTAAAATTATTACATCAACTAAAAACCGTTCCCTTAAAATAGCCGTCGGTCAACGTGCCGTATCTGAACCTCAACAAATTCAAAAAAATGGCAGAAATTACACTGAACCACATATTTGGCACAATGTCAAAAATACTATCAAATTAGTAGAAGTAATTAATAGTAATTTGAGCAAACTGTCACCCAAAAATGAAAAAGAATATAGCAATAATACAAAAAAAATAACAAATGAATTAAACCAACTACATAGTTGGATAAAAAATACACTTACTAGTATTCCTACTAAAAACCGAAAATTACTAGCAACTCATGAAGCAATGATTTATTATGTCAAAGCTTACAATCTTCCCTATAAAGAAGGTTTATCAAGTATTAGCAACCAAGATAATTTAACAAATACAAAAGTAAGAAATTTGGCTCAATATATTCAACAAGCTAAAGTACCAACAGTTTTTGCAGATACAACAACTAACCCCATGTTAATTAAGCCAATTACCAAAGAAGCAAATGTAAAACTTTTCTCCAGACAACTTTATATTGATGGACTTGGTAAACCTGGTAGTGATGGAGAAACTTATCAAAAAATGATGGATGCCAATACGCGCAGTATTGTGGAAGGATTGGGTGGAACTTATTTAAAATTTGTACCAAATGTTGCCAAATAGGCTAGGGATTGGAACGATGAGCCATTTTTATTCGCTTGTTGTTCCTCACACCTAGCCTAAAAACATATAGCAATTCCCAAGCTCATGAAATACACCCCACCCGCGCTATCGCGCACCCTCCCCTTGGTAAGCTACGGTGTACACACATCCTTATCCAGAGATGGTTTCCAGTCCTGAGAAAAGGATTCAAGTCACCGCAGACCCCAAACCAAAGCATGAATTACACGAATTTTTTGAGGTTTATAGCCAGACTAACCGCCAAGTTAAGCCGTAATCTTCAACTCACAACTGATGTTAACTCCCTAATTCTGAAATTATGCGGTGATGAAGCTTAAATTTCCGGCTGAAAAAAGGCTCAAACCTATGCCAGGATTACTTGTGTGTACACCGTAGCCTTACCAAGGGGAGGGTTGGGGAGGGGTAATTTTGTATCTAACTAGAGTGGGAAAGGCTATAACTTTGTAATTTATTGATTTTAACTAGGGCTGCTTAATAAAGCTAAAACTTAGATATATCAAGAGTTTGAAGGTTAAAAAGGTGAATCAGGTGCAAGGAATAAGCGTTGAAACTGTTCATTTACCTATCACTTGACCAGATTCAAGACGATTCTTCTCTTCTTCTAATTCTTCCTCCTGACTCCTGACTCCTGACTCCTGACTCCTGACTCCTGACTCCTGACTCCTGACTCCTGACTCCTGACTCCTGACTCCTGAATTCTGACTCCTAGCCCTCACAGATAACTTTTAT
Source organism: Anabaena sp. PCC 7938 (assembly GCF_049315035.1). Taxonomy (NCBI): domain Bacteria; kingdom Bacillati; phylum Cyanobacteriota; class Cyanophyceae; order Nostocales; family Nostocaceae; genus Anabaena; species Anabaena sp. PCC 7938. Next base: position 507,844 of record NZ_CP186034.1, read on the forward strand.
GCCTAACGGCACGCTACGCGGTAAGCGAAGCTATGCCCGCAGGGCTTTACAGCAAACCCTAACTAAACTTCAACAACACTTTTCACCCTTTCTTTTTTTCCACTTGGAATCAACCATTTACCACCAGAAGGTGCTAAAGTTACCCCCCTACGCATAGGTTTAACAGGTATATTATCAACCAAAGCTAAATCTAATTGTGATAACACAGTAGCTAAAACTAACTTCATTTCAAACATCGCAAAAGCCATACCAATACAGGTACGATTTCCACCACCAAAGGGAATATATTCATATTGTGAAAACTGCCTTTCTAAAAAGCGTTCTGGCTTAAATTTCTCTGGTTCTGGATATAAATCTGGACGGCGATGAGTTAAATATATACAAGGTGCTAGTAATATACCCGGTGCAAATTCATGACCCATAATAGTTGTTGGTGACTTTACTATCCGAGGTAAAGTAATCATGGCAATCGGGTAAATGCGTAAAGTTTCCTGACAAACAGCAGTAAGATAAGGCAAGCGAGAAACTTCATTTAAATCTGCATTTTCAGCAAGACTATTTAACTCATTTATCAGCTTTTCCCGAACTGTTGGTAAATGATGAATCCAATATAATGCCCATGTTAAAGCTGAAGCTGTAGTTTCATGACCAGCGAATAACAAAGTCATCAATTCATCACGTAACTCTGAATCTGTCATCGCTTCCCCATTCTCATCCCGTGCTGATATCATTAATGAAAGAATATCGCTACGAGATGAATCAAAATTATTTCTGCGTTCCTCAATTTCAGTCTGGAGAAGTTGGTCAATTTTCTTTCTCTGACGTAAAAACATTCCCCAAGGACTCCACGCGCCTAAATCTACTTGCAGTGAAGGGAAAAAAGTTACAGCAGAACGCAAAGGAGAACCAGATAAATTTAGCAGAGAACTCACAAGTTCTTCTAATTCTCTAAAACGTTCTCCATCACATAAACCAAAAACAGCTTGCAAAATTACTTTCAAGGAGATTTCTTGCATTGAGTCACGAACAGAAAAAGGTTTGCCAATTTCCCAATCATTAATCACTTGTTTTGTAATATTAGTGATAATTTGAGCATAGGATTTTATCCGTTCTCCATGAAATGGAGGTGTTAATAATCGTCGCTGACGTTGGTGAGTTTTACCATCTATCAGTAGCAAAGAATTTTCACCCACTAAAGGCTTGAGAAGTCCATTTCCCCTTCCTGAATCAAAATACTCTGGTGGAGTTGTAAAAATTTCCTGAATCGCTTGGGGGTTAGTAATAAAAACGATTGGTTGTTCACCTGACAGTCGGAGTGTAAAAAATTCACCATGCGTCTTTACTGATGTTTCCATCAATTGTAAAGGATTAAAAACCCACTGAAGACGTTGTATAAATCTTGAGGTTTGGGATTCACCAGGTAATTGCATAACAAAAATTACTAACTATAAGTTATTTATTTTCTCACTAGGCTAACAAATCTATCCATAAATTCCAAATATTTCCACAAAATCTACCTTTGGGTGATTTATACCTAAAATCAGGTGTGATTAACTTACCAAAGTAGCAATAATTTTTTATACAAAAGTTTATGGTAGATATTTATATTCTTGATTTGTTAGTAATTGGTCTACTCTTACTGATTGTTACTTTAGCCTCAGGTTGGATTTCGCGTCTACCTCTTTCTTTTGCCATGATCTACCTCATGGTAGGGATTTTTTTGGGGCCTTATGGCTTAGGACTAATTCAATTACGTCGTGAGGAATTATTCAACACCGAATTACTAGAAAGACTAACTGAATTTGTGGTGATTGTTTCGGTATTTAGTTGTGGCTTAAAAATAGTTACACTGCTAAAGTGGAAGTTTTGGAATATTACAGCAAGACTGATTGGATTATTAATGCCAATTTCCATTTTTTCCCTGGCCGCTGTGGGGAAATTATGGTTAGGTATGAATTGGGGAGAGGCGATTTTATTAGGTGCAATTCTCGCTCCAACTGACCCTGTATTAGCCTCAGAGGTGCAATTAACTGATATAAATGACGACGATGAGTTACGCTTTGGTTTAACCTCTGAAGGAGGCTTAAATGATGCTTTAGCATTTCCGTTTGTTTATTTTGGTATTTATGCCCTCAAAGATAGTAATTGGCATCACTGGTTTGGACAATGGGTTGTAGTAGATGTAATTTGGGCGATCGCATCCGGTATCGTTGTAGGGCTGATTGTCCCCTTAGTCATAGTATGGATTGATAAAAAAATCCAAAAATCTCGTCCTGTTAATGACGTAATGGAAGATTTTGTGGCTATTAGCACGATTTTGGTAACTTATTCTTTAACAGAAGTTGTTAATGGCTATGGATTTTTAGCAGTATTTGTAGCAGGGTTAGCTGTCCAAAGAAGTTACACAAATCCCCAAAAGCCACTTGCACAATTAGAATTTATTGAACGATTAGAAAAGCTATTAGAAGTTGGTCTAATTTTGCTTTTAGGAACAATTTTATTATGGGAACCAATGTTTAATTATGCTCCCCAATCTTTTTTAGTGATAAGTTTGCTATTTTTAGTGATTCGACCTGTGGGAGTATGGGTTAGCACTATTGGTAAACGTCCTCTCAATTCTCACCGTCGAACTTTCAATCCTGAAACTCGCTTACTATTTGGTTGGTTTGGTATTCGGGGTATAGGTTCTTTATATTATCTTGCCTATAGCTTAAGTAATGGTTTAAAAGGTGAGGCTGCTGAACAAATTGCCTGGATAACTTACACGACTATTGTTATTTCTGTGATTGTACATGGAATTAGTGCCACTCCGTTAATGAATTGGTATGAGCGGAATATTGCCAATGGCACAAAATCAAAATCTCATATTTCTGCGACAATTGATGAATTTGAGTAACTTTGATTTACCTAAAATTATGTTGTCAGTACCTCAGAAAAATTAATTATATATTTTCTCAAAAAATTGAAATCCCTGTCATCTTGTTTTGGTCCCCGTTCCCTTACCGAAATGTGCAAAATAAATTGCACGCCTATTTGTATTATATTGTTACCCAATGGGAATTAATTTGTATTTCCCGTTCTTGCATAATCTCTGTAAATAAATTTGTCGGTAATGCTGCTTCTACAGGTGAAACTCCAGGATGTTTGAGTTTACCTTCTAGTAATAATTTGGCGATACTACCAGTCCCTACACCAGAAGCAACAGCAGTATTTTCATGCATTAAAGTTGAAGCATAAACAACTGTTTTACCATCTTTTTCTCCTGTTACTTCTGCTCGTACTACTACGCCAATTCCAGTAAAAATATTTGTAAAATCGGTCATACTATGACTAACATGAGACAAAAATTCAATCATATAACGACGCTGCATTAACCATTTTGGGAAAATATGGGCAGCTATCCAAGTCAGGTGGTTGTAAAAATTAGGAATTGATCCAAATTTAGTAATTACAGTTTTCACTGTGGTAAAAGAATGGGGTAGTGTGATAGTTTCTGGCATATCAAACCAGTAAACTCCGCTGACTCCGTAGGGTGACGGAAAGTTAATATTTTCTTGGTCAGAATAAGGTGCAACTAAACGCCATTCGCGGTTTATCCAAGCTGGAAAAGGATGTTGTAAACCTAGAAAAGTTGTTCGCATGACGGTAACACCAGCACCACCAGAACCAGATACTAAATAACTTAAATGAATTTTTTCAGCTACATCAAATTGCTCGATTCCCTGGCGGACTAAGCTATTAGAAATACCAGGGAAAATACCTGTGTTAATAATTGCCGTTACTCCAGCAGTAGCAGCTTTATCGTGTAAATTTAACGCCTTTTGAGTATAGGAACGATGATCACTGACATCTAAGTAGTTAACACCTTGCTCAATGCAAATTTCGAGAACTTGAGTATCTCGATAGTGAAATGGCCCGGCGCAGTGGATGACAAGATTTGATTGTGCGATCGCATCCCGCAATTTTTCAACTTCAGTCAAATCCAAAACTAAAAACTGTTCTCGTCCTCCTGAAGACAAGCTGACAGCCTTTCCCGTCTCTGGAGACCGTCCAGTGATGGTAATATTTGCCTGTGTGTGGCTGAGAATATCATTAGCAACAGCGCTACCAATGCGTCCCCTTCCACCTAGAATCAACACACGATCTATCATGACTACGGTTTGGACAACATTATCTTTATTTCACCAGATTTATGTCCCCTTTGTCATCGGTAAAAAGTCAGACAACACTCAATACTGCTTGCTTTGGGTGAGGGGTAAAAAGTAAAAGTTTTATTTTCCCCATGAAAAGTAAAAACTGACAAGTATTCCCCAAACTTCAACAAGTTTTCATCTTAACTTAATATCATCTTTATTTTTTCTATGTTAGGCTTACCGACATTAGTAAAAATACCGTAGCAAAGTTCCTGGAGTTAATGTCTTCAAGGTATAAAATTAATATGAGAAATCGGCAGATAGCTTTCAAGACAAGATAATTTTCTCTGCCGAATAAACATCTTAATTAGCATCTACACAACTTTTTTGGTACTCAGACAGGGGAATTCTATCAACTTGTGAGCAAGGATAGCAAAATATCTACTGCTCATCACACATGAAACTAATAATCAACATTTTTAGCTCAATAACTGAATTGATGTCGTAGCTAAAATATCAAAATCAAATTCACTTCACTTTTTCAAAACTATTGAGGGTTATTCACTAATGGTAGTTACTTTTAGGAAAACAATTCGTGATCTAGTGTTCAGTAATCGCCAACTCGCAAAATTATACTACTCAGTGAGTTTGACTCAACCTGTTCTACCGCATTGGGTTGGCGCTGATTACTACCGCACAAAATCATCATGGGAATTACAACCTAATCTCTGTCCATGTGATATTGAACTAAACGAGTATTTGCAAAAGTATAATATTCAGGATAAAAGTATATTTCATTTCGGTACAGGCGCTCATCATATTTTGGGTTTAGAAAATCAAAAACTTGACAGTCCCAATGAAATATTTGGCATTACTGCTTCCATTCCTGAACATGAAGAATATATTCGTATCTGCCGAAGAAATCGCCAACTTGCCAAATTTTATAAAGTGATTTGTACGGATATATACACTCTAACTGCTCGTTCTTTACCTATGTTAGATGTGGTTTCACTCTTTCATATTGGTGAATTTTATATGCCAGAAGAAGCTCCTTTTGTACATCATAACGATGAATCTCTTGTTGAGCTATTTTTGAATAAGTTGAATCCTGACGGAAAAATTTTGTTTTATACGCAGTCAGTTGGTTGGAGTAAAGCTGAAGAAGTCATCGAATTATTTACAGCCCAAGGAAAAATCAAAAAAATCGAGGCATACAAGAACCTATTAGTTTATTCCAAGATTAACTAAAAACGTAATAATTCAGGAGTCAGAACGTTTGATAAATCGGTGGATGATCGAATAGTGATCTTTTCTCTAAAAACGCCTAAGGAGCTTTCATTGGTGTCAACTTAAGGTAAAAACTCTGGTTTTACAAGGATTTTATCCTTCTGATTTCTCGTTCCCATACATACTCTGTATGGGAATGAATTCTAGAAGGCTCTGCCTTCCTTTTTAACAGATATTAGGCAGAGCCTTTGTGATAGGATTCCCTGTAGGATAATTTATTGTTTGATGTTCCCTTACTAACAGTGAAATAATATTAGCTTTTTAACGGTTTGCTTGACTGCAAAATGCTGCTGTATTTAAGCCATAACATATTCCTAACCAATCCCAAACACAGAACCTACAGTAGACTTCAGCGAGTTTCCAGCATCCTTTAAAGTCTGACTAATCGGATGCTTATTTTGCAAAAATACCCTTGCACAATTGCGTCCTGGCATACCCGAAATTGAACCACCGGGGTGTGTCCCTGCACCAGTTAAAAATAGATTGTCAATGGGGGTTTTATAGTTTGCTAATTCTGGTAAAGGTCGGAAAAATATCATTTGATCCATTGTCATATCAATATGATAATAATTCCCTTTGTAAGCACCTAACCTTTCACCTAATTCTGCTGGACTTTCCACACGTCTAGCAATAATTGAGTTTTTCAAATTTGGCGAATAAGTCGCTAGTTTATCAACTACTCTGTCTGCAACTTTATTTTTCAATTCATCAGTCCAACCCGTACCTTTTAAACCGGTACCTTCTGCACCTGCAATTTGATAAGGAGCAAAAAATTCAATCCATACAGTGTGTTTACCTGGAGGTGCTAAACTAGGGTCAAGGAAACTGGGCATGACCACATACATTGATGGATCAGAGTCGGGAATTTCGCCTAATGTACATTTGTTATGAGCCTGTTCTACATGATTCATAGAATCGGCAATTAAGATAGAACCAATGAGGTATTCATCTTTGTGAGCGTGATAGGGAAAATGTAGAGGTTGATCTAAAGCTAAATCTATCTTGAGGATAGTTTCATTGTTGTTAATAATGCGGCGTTCTAATCTTTCCCACAATTCAGAATCAACTGCATCAATATCGCTTTTGTCAGTCATTTGTAAAAACAAACGCTGGGCATCAATATTAGAAATTACTCCATATTTAGCTCGGTATTCTTGACCACCTGCAACCCTCACACCCACGGCTTTAGCATCATCAATTAAAACTTTTTCAACGTGCTGGTCGGTGAGAATTACCCCGCCTTTACTTGTGACTAAATTCACCAATGCTTGCACCAATGCACCTGTACCTCCGCGAGGTCTAGCCATACCGGGATTATGACGCATAGACATCATCATGACACCAATTGCCAGGTTTTTTTGTGAAGGGGGCGCACCGAGTTCGGAAGCTAATCTAGCAAGTGGTGCTTTGAGAAATTCTTCATCAAACCATTCATTGAGTATATCCTCAGCACTATTCAACATGGTACGCACAAAATCTAAGCTTTTGGACGGAGAACCAATTACTGAAAATAAATCTTTAAATTTCTGAATGTTGTAGTTTCCAAAAATATCTATAACTGATTTTGGTGGAGCATTAAACATGGGAATCATGGCATTAATAGCCCGTTGCCAGTAATCTGTAAATTCTGCATATTTTTTAGCATCACGTTCATTATAACGGGCAATTTCTGCACAGGTTTTTTCTAATGATTTATGAGCTAAAAAATACTTACCATCTGGGTGTGGACAAAAAACTACTGGGTCACATTCTAGATATTCCAATCCGTATTTTGTCAGTTCTAATTCTTCAACAACTGGACCTAAATGAATAAATTCATGGTCAATAGCACACAAGTTAAACTTAAAGCCTGGTGCTTGATCTGGGATACATTCTTCTGTTGTGGCTGCACCACCGGGAACAGGACGCTTTTCTAGTAGCAGGACGCTATAGCCTGCTTTGAGCAAATAAGCAGCACATACTAAACCATTATGTCCTGCACCGATCATTACAACATCATATTCTTGCATGAATTTTATCTTCAAATAAACAAACTGTTTAATGTGAGTTAGATTTTTATAAATTTACAGAATTTGTTATTTATAAAAATTAATATTTACCAAGATAGATCCTACTCAGGAGAAAGGATAGTTTCCATTGAAGGAATTTGTTTTATATGGGCTTTGAGTATCAGGATTAAACTACCCTTTTTTACTTCCATATCTATGATAGAAAATACCATATTTTCCCACTCCAAGTAAGGTAAATTGATTATTTCTTTAATTTTCTGCATGGCGGCTGCTATTAATTCCACTCTTATCCCTTCTCCTTCCGTACAATGAAAACTCTCCAACCTGGGTGGTTTTGTCTGAGTTTGGGGATGAGCGATCGCATGATAACCTAAGATATGAGTATTATCTTTGTCTTTGAGCCATACCTTACCCTTAAATTCTAGTTTGCCCTCACCGGGTAAAAACACCTGCATTTCTTGTGGTTCAAAGCTGACAATCTCCCCATCTACATTTAACTTAAATTGTCTCACCCACTTGTAAATCACCTCTGACGTTAAGGCATCGTTAATATCTGCTTCCGTGAGAACAATGCGAAAATTGGAATTAACTGGCTCATTAAGTTCAATTTGACCAAAAATCGCACTTAAAGGATTAATAGAAATTCTATCTGTTTGCATTTTTATATCTTGGACACGGATTTTGTCTTGAATTACCAACCCTTGTCCGGTAAGTTCAACTTTATCTACTTGTCCCTGAAATAATTTACCAACATCAGTTTTTATATCTATATCTATTTGTTCTACTTCATCTAATTTTTCAGATATTCTTCTTTTAGCTTCCTGAGATAATAATTTTTCCTCAAAAGTTGGTTGGTCTGACATAAAAAGATTATTTTTAGAAGTTTTTCCTACTGGCCAATGTATACGCTGATTCCTAAGAAGAGTATCTATAGTGAGACATAATTCAATTGGTAGATTATACAGCAGAATTCAGGAATCAGAATGCTTGTTAAATCAGGAATAGAGAGAAGTGATATTTTTGATAAAATATCAAATTTAACTCAGAAATCCTTTATTATAGAGGTTTTTGGTTGAGTGAGATACAAGAACCCCACCCCCAACCCCCTCCCCGCAAGCGATAAGGGGGCTATGACGTATTTCATTCAAATGCATACCGCTATATTGTGACTTCTAAATGCTGCTGTAAGAGAGCTTATCAACTTAAATTGCTAGAATTAATTACATAACACTGGTTTCTAAGGTGTGAGATTTTACCTGATGCTGACTCTTGACGACCATTTGAATAGGACGGTCTGGCCCTGTCACTAAACCACGGCGTTTTGGTTTTATATCACGAGTATTAGCTAGTTCTAATTGCCAACCACTCAGAATTTTAGCTAATACTAACTTCATTTCAAATTGGGCAAATGCTAAACCAATACAACGTCTTGCACCAGCACCAAAAGGTAGAAATTCATAGGGTGAAAATTGTTTTTCTAAGAAGCGTTCTGGGTTAAATTTTTTGGGGTTGGGATAAATATCTTCTCGGTTGTGGGTTAGATAAATTGAACCCATGATGACTGTACCTGCTTCGAGTTCATAACCACACACAGAAATAGGCGTTTTTACTCGCCTGGGGAAAGTCAACATTCCGATTGGGTAAATCCGTAAGGTTTCGTTACAAACAGCGGTGAGATAGGGCAATTTAAAGATGGCATTGGAGTCTAGATTTCCGCCTAAACCATCTATTTCTGACAATAATTTTTGCCGAACTTCCGGTAGCTTATGAATCCAGTATAAAGCCCAAGCGATCGCTGTAGCTGTAGTTTCATGACCTGCTACTAACAAGGTTATTAACTCATCCCGTAGTTCCACATCAGTCATAGGTTGACCAGCTTCATCTCTAGCAGCCATGAGTAAACTGAGAATATCTGTGCGCGACTGGTCAGGATTGTCTCGCCGTTCCTGAATTTCTTCATAAATGAGTTGGTCAGCTTTATCTTGCTGCCGCTGCTGTTTTTCCCAAAGCTGAGAGAGACCAATCACATCTTTTAAAGCGGGAAAATAAAGTACGGCAACTCTCCAAACCGCACTACCTACTTCTAAAATTTCACACAGTAAATTTTGTAACTTTTCCGCACGCTCCCCTTCATAGAGTCCAAAGACAGCTTGCATCATCACACTGAGGGTAATATCTTGGGTAACTGTACGGACATTGAAGGGTTGATTTAATTGCTGTTTATTCATAGTTGTTTCAGTTATGTCACCCATTAAGTCAGCATAATTCCGCATTCTTTCTCCATGTAGAGGCGGCATCATTAACTGGCGTTGTCTTTGGTGTTCTGCGCCACTGAGTGATATAACAGAACGCTTCCCCAGTAAATATTCAAAAATGCTATTCAAGTCTCCTGGAGCTTCTAATTCTTTGGTATCATTGCTTAAAACCTGCTGCATTGCTTCCGGGCTATGGATAAAAACTAGCGGAGGTAATTTTTTTTGCAGCTTGAGAGCGAAAATGTCTCCGTAGGTTTTGGCACATTCTTCCATGTAGGGCATGGGGGTGAATACCCAACGGAGCATTTGCAAAGTGGCAGGGGTTTTAGGGCTGATTGGTAGAGGCATAAAATTTTGATTAGCGTGAATCTATCTTCTAATAAATTAACTGAAAAACTCAGAGTGTGTTCATTCACAGACAACAAATAACGCACACTTAACAATGCAGGTTTAATAAGCTGTTAAGCACCTAAATTTGATAATCCTAAAATTGTTAAATCTTGTGGGGTGGGCATCTTGCCCGCCAGCCTTATACAAATTAAATGCACAACAGCTTAACACTGGATGTTTCCAAAAATTAAATCTACTTTTGTAGAGACGTTACATGGAACATCTCTACTTTTTTTCGAGATGTCTAGTGAGTTACCATTTGTGTTTTACCCAGTTATAAATCTCTAAATATTCGGCTCCGGGAGCATTCCATGAGTAGTCATAGCCCATACCCTGAATAGCTAGTTGCTGGAACTGTTCAGGCTGCTGATACCACAAATAAATTGCTCTTTCCATTGCTGACTCTAAGGCTTGGTTATCCATTTCATAAAATACATAACCATTGCGTTTTTCTGGAGGTAGATTTTGGTCGTAATCTCGGTCAAAGACTGTATTTACCAACCCCCCAACACCGCGCACAATGGGTACAGTACCGTATTTTAAACCAATCATCTGAGTTAACCCACAAGGTTCATAATTGCTAGGGACAACAATCATGTCTGCACCAGCATAAATGAGGTGGGATAATTCTTCATTAAAACCCAGTTCTAAATGCACATCTGGGTTACTGTTTAAAAATTGTTTTTCATGTTGAAAATGAGCATTGATTACTGGTTCTGTGGCTGAACCGAGTAATACAAATTGCGCTCCTTTACTGAGGGCATAATAAATGGCATGATGAACAAGATGCACACCTTTTTGATTATCTAATCGACCGATGTAAGCCACGATGGGTTTTTGATCATCATGGGCTAACATTAGCCGTTCTCGCAACGCTTTTTTGTTATATGTTTTTTGTTCAAAGTCATCCCGGCTGTAATTATGGGGGATGTAACGGTCAATTTCTGGGTTCCAAAAATCATAATCAATGCCGTTGAGAACTCCAGTAAATTTCTCTTTTTGTAAATGCAATGTGTGACCTAAACCACAGCCTACATCACTGGTTTGAGCTTCTATGGCATGATTGGGTGAAACTGTGGTGAATGCATTGGAATAAACAATGCCCCCTTTCATAAAGTTTAAAGCAAAGGGGTTAAAGTTATCACGGAGCTTATCGTATTGGAAGTAATAAGATGGTTGGTTTAAACCTGTTCCTTTGAGAGTTTCTACACCACCCATACCTTGATGTTTAAAGTTGTGAATTGTGTAACAAACTCGTTGATATTCCATGCCATGATATTTGTAAATTTCATAAAGCATGACAGGAATTAAGCCTGTTTGCCAGTCGTGACAATGGATGATATCAGGTCTTTTATTGCTTCTGAGTAAAAACTCTAAAGCTGCTTTACTGAAAAATGCAAAACGCATATTGTCATCATCGCAACCATAGTAACAACCCCGATTAAAGAAGTTGTCTTCACTGTGAGGTTCAATAAAAAAGCATACTCTTCCATGTACCCAACCGCAGTATACTGAACAATGGATTGCTGCTCCATACCAGGGAACCCACAAGTTGAGGTAGGCATCATGTAACCCCCAAATATGGTCATAGCGCATACAATCGTACATAGGCAAAATTAGCTCGACTGTATTTCCTCGATTCTCTAGTTCTCTGCTGAGTCCATAAACAACATCCCCTAACCCTCCGGCTTTAATCACAGGAGCGCATTCTGAGGCAATTTGTACTATGTACATTCTTAGCCCTCGCTTCACAAAACTTTATGTTGATTATATAGTAGTATATGACAAATATACTCATTGACAACCTTGTGATGGGATGATATGCAAGGAATGAATTTTTGGGTGTGGGTGTAGGGGAAAAATATCTTCTTCTGACTTCTGTGATCTAGAATAAGCCTTTAAGCAGATACGATATTACTTGTTAAGTAATATGCCAACACGGGTATCTATCCTCAGAAATACTATCAAAGCATTAAATTTCTAGACAAAATCCTTGGTTTTATGTCTGCAAACTTAATGTTTCAAACCATATTATATGAAAATTTTGTATTAATTTAATTTGGTAATCTCAATATATAAAGGTAAAAATTTCAAACAAAGTTATATGATTTATGTCTTAATATAATGTCTAAAAATATTTTTAGTATGGGAATTTTCTATGATGGGGATTTAGAAATATAAAAACATACGAATTAAATTTTTAGACAAAATCCTCGGTTTTATGTCCTATGTTCATGTGCATAAAGCTTTATATCTATCGGAATTTTGTATTAGTTTAAATCTAGTTATGCAAAAACATCTGAACGGAATTAACTCCTAATTTAGAGGATAAGACAATGAAGAAAATAGTAATCGCAGACTTAAAATCTAATAATGCAGCCAGCATTTTTCGTGATTTATCTGTGGTTGAAACAGAGACTGTATCTGGTGGTAGTGGTGGTAGCGTCAATAATTATTTTATATCGGGTAATACTGGAAACGTGGAGACTACAGGGACTGGAGATGTCAAAGGTGTAGATAGTGGACCCCGCGATAATAAAATCGCCACTATAGACAATTCTAGGTCGATATACGTTGTCATAAATTCTTGGTAATTAATTATTTGTGTTCTGATACTACAATTACAATTTTTTTAGTTGGTTGAGGGTAAAACATTTTTTTAGGGCATTTATTTTTACAGGTTTTACCCCTCATTGATTTTTATACCTACTCATTTTTGGATTGGTAAATTAAGACAATAGCTGCAATCATGAATACTGAATTAAGTTCTGTTGAATTGAATAGACTGTTTCATAAACTCACTTCAGCACAAATGGAATCAATATCAGGAGGTAATACTGTTATACCTTTATGGAGTAGTAATGATACAATTTTTGGTAATGATTTAAATGGCTTACTAAGTAAATACTTCAGTTCATTAGGTTTCTACAACAACAAGATTTTGACAATTGATTTTTCTAACATAGATATCTATTTGGTAGTTTAATTCAGATAAGGTACAGTCTTGGCGGGCATCATCATTTCTGTCAAAAAAATTTGTCCCCCTACTTCCCAGCTATAACAATGATGGGATGTTTTTTTATTTGCAAGTCCTGATATTGCCTGTTTTTGGCAGCAAACAGCAGGAGGGCTATATTGAAATTGCTTATGCTGAAGATTGAGAAAAAGCAATTCACTGTGACAACCGCAAAGATGTAAAATTTTGGTTACATTGAACGAGCATATTCAGTTTATTGGCTTTTTATTAAGGTACTCAGCATGACAGTCGCTACGTCTAAAGCATCTTCTGCGCTTCCTAATTTTTGTGAAGGGATACAATATTTTGGGGAAGCACTACCAAATTTTGAAACTTATGGTGTAAAACCGGTGATAGAATCGGGTCAGAGTGCGATCGCATCCCCAACAGATCCAAATGCAGTATATCAAACTCTACTCGCGGCTGATGCCCTGCGCTACCTAACCCTACAAGTCACTGGTAGTAAGGCTTCTGGACATCCCGGCGGTTTTGCCAGCCAAGCGGAAGCTTATGCAGCTTTGGTCATGCTGGGACATAAAAACATTATCACGGAAGTGGGACATCACGCCCCTGGTTTTTATAGTGCCATGTTTTTGGATCGTTCCTTAGAAGACATGGGCATTTCTACAGTACAACAATTGCGCGATCGCTTTCGAGAAAAACATGGATTATTAGGACACCTTTCCGGCTACATTCCCGGTATTCTCGCACCGGCTGGACCCCTGGGACAAGGACAACATTTTGCTATGTCTGCTGCACTCTTGCACCGTGACAAACTCTTCCCCTTCACCGTGGGAGACGGGGGACTGGGTGAACCCTATATCATGAGTTCAATGGCACATTTCAACACCGCTTACCCCACCGTTACCAACTTCTTACCCGTATTAGTGTGGAACGGTTACAGCCAAGAACACCACAGCATGGTATCATTGAAAACCAACGCAGAGATGATAGCCTATTGGCAAGGTAACGGTTTTGCCGAAGTTGTGTTAGTAAATGCTAAAGATTTTGACGACCAAAATCAAGCTGGTGAATATGTTGATAGTACCGCATTTTCTTTTGAGAACCGCCTAGAATTTACCAAAGCGGTATTAGTAGGCATGGATAAAGCTGCCCGTTCAGCACTTAGCGGAAAATTGACCGTATTTATTATCAAACAACTCAAAGGTGCAGGGGTTCACGCCTTGGGGGCAAAATCACACAACCTCTATCCTAAAGATACATTAGACGCGCCCCATATTGTCACCGCCTTACAAAAACGGGCATTATCAGCCGCAGCATGGCAAATTGTGCGGACAAATGCCGAACGGGCTGGAGGTGGTCCCGCAGCTAAAACTGTGGTGACAGAATTTGAATTACCCTTAGCAGATTTAGGGGAATTACCATTAGAAGAATATAAAGTTGGGGCAGTTCCCCAAGTGGCGACAACCGCAATGGGTAGGTTAGTGGGAATAGTTGGAAATAAAGATAAAAATTTCCTCGTGACTAATGCTGACGGAAACGAAGCTTCAGGAATTGCTAACATTAACCAAGCTTTAAAAATCAATCACCCCACCACCGATGATTTATATAATCAAGCCCCAGGCGGTCAAGTTTACGAACCTTTGAGCGAAGATGCTTGTGCAGGTTTAGCCGCTGGTTTATCCTTAATGGGGGCGAGAACTTTGTGGTGTTCTTACGAATCTTTTGCTATCAATGGTTTACCAATTTGGCAAACTGTCACCCAAGCAATGGCAGAATTACGCCGTCAAACTCCCTCAACAATTACATTATTTACAGCCGGGGCTTTAGAACAAGGACGCAACGGTTGGACTCACCAAAGACCAGAAATTGAAGCTTATTTTGCATCTTTGATGAGAACCGGAAATGTCTTCCCATTATTTCCCCCAGATGCTAACAGTATTCAAGTCTGTTATGATTGGGCTTTGCAAACAAAAAATAAGGGCATTGTCATTACTGCTAGTAAGTCTCCTTTGCCAATTCGTAGCACCTTTGCCCAAACTGAAAAAGGCTTAATTGATGGTGCGGTGTTATTACATGAAGTGGCTGGTGGGAAGACTGTTGTATTTGCTGTCATTGGCGATTTGACTTTAATTCCTGTGTTTGAAGCGGCGGCTTTTTTAGAAACTGAAGGTATTGGTGTGAAGATTGTTTCTATTATCAATCCCCGCCGTTTATATCGTCCTCATGATACAGCTTGGGATACTTGTTCTGAACCTGATAACGGTTTTTTAAGTGATGCCGATTTTGAGCAATTGTTTGGTGGAGATGCCTTAATTGGTGTGACAGGTGGGGCTGCGGCGATGTTAGAACCGATCATGTTACGCAGTAATTCTAAACGTGATTCTTTCGCCTGGAAGCGTGGGGAAACTACGGCTAGTGCCGGTGAGTTGATGGCGTTTAATGGTTTGACTGCGGAAGCGTTGACTAAGCGGGCTATTGAGTTGGTGCATTAAGGATTTTTAAGCCGCAGATGTACGCAATATCTTATATTTTTAGAGTGTACATTTGCGGTTGAGTGTATAGTAAAGAATTTTACTTTATTTTTCTTTACATTTAGTTTTGTCTTGATCCATTAATTTAAGACTATTATAAGATTATAAAATTTATTGCTGTTAATTTTCATGAAAATACTTTCTCAAATCTTCGATAACAGAATAAAAGCATACAATATTCTGACAGAAATTTCTATTTCTGAATATTTAGAAATAGCTAAAATTATTCTTCAAAATAATCCTTTTCAAAGAAAAAGATTAAGATCATATTCGTCAATATATAACCTACTCAAGAAAGATTTAAAAGTAGGATGTACTATACCTCCCCTAGTTTTAGCACTCGGTAATGAAAATATAGAAATTAATTATGAAGATGATAATGAATCTCTCAATTATATAAATAACCATAAAAATAAATTAATCATTCTTGATGGATTACAAAGAACATACACTTTACTCGATGTAGAAAAAGAGTTGGATTTTGAAAATGATGAAAATAAAAGAAATTTTTATGATCATAAGTTAAGATTTGAAATTTATTTAGGTCTTAACAAAATAGGTATATTGTACAGAATGCTGACACTTAATACGGGTCAATCACCTATGTCGGTGAGGCATCAAATAGAAATACTTTATTCAAATTATCTCGATGAAAATATTCCTGGAGGAATAAGATTACTTAGAGAAGTTGAGGAAGAAACTCCGCATCAAATTGGCGAATACAGATTTAATGATGTAATAGATGGTTTCACTTCTTATATTCTTAGGGATGAGTCTAGTTTGGATAGAAGAGACTTGCTTGAAAGTATAAAAAGTTTAGAAAAGCTTGCTCTAGAAAATCAAGATAATGATCTATTTCAAAATTACCTCATAACATATAATAATTTGGTTAAAAAAATACATGAATTAGCAGGTGATTGGAATTTTAATAATGAAGAAATCATATTATCGGGTAAGCCGTTTGGTTCTAGCGTAGATAAAATATTTTCTAAATCACAAGTAATGACAGGTTTTGGTGCTGCCGTAGGTTTTTTGAAAGATAAAAATCTCATTAATTCATTTGATGATATAAATAGAGGTATTGCAGATATTAAACCTAGCAAAGATGACTACAACTTTCTTGACGAGTTAATTAGAAAATTAGATGAAATCAGTAAAACTGCCAAAAAAATAGGCAACTCTCAAAGAATGTATTTTTATTACTTGTTTAGAGAATTATTTAGCTCTGCAAGTGACTCATTTTTATTAATAGATGAATCAATAGAATCTAGTTACAAAAGATACAAATTAAATGAGTAAAGTTTTTATATGTCTCTCAAAATTATAGATGAAGTTTCAAATACAACATATTTGTTAACAGAAGTTAAATCAACTTTTAATGATGATGAATATCACTTTGAGCTTTCTGATTCAAGTGGCACTAAGGTCTATATTGATTATGTTTTAACTCCCTACAATGATTATAAACCTGAAGATTACTCATTGTTCATATTTAAGTCATGGATTTTAAATAGTGAAAATAACATTTTTCAGGCTTATGAAAAAGACATTAATGAGAGAATTGGTTGGATGTTTCCTATTCAATCTCTTGTATCTAATGAACATAAATATGTAGGTAATTCTCATTTTTTAAAATATGCATATGTTGCATTTCTCAAATTACTGATAAATCGAGAACAGTACGAAACTTTTACTCCATATCTCCAGACTACAGACACTTATAGATTAACAGAATTTTACGGAGATGATATAATAATATTAGTTTTATCTAATACTCAAATTAAAAAACTTGATAATTTTCATATTGATAATTACCTTACTTCTTTATATTCATATAGTTATTACTACTGTCAACCTATTGATAATTTTAAAGAAATTAATAGTAGAGCTAATTTTCAATCTCCTGGCGATACTAGATTAATACTTCAGAGAAATTCATCCTATTTACAAGGAGAAGTTTATCTACATAGACTTTTCAAAAGTTTGTTAAGAACAGAGGAACATCCTTTGGTTCGGTTTTATCTTCTTTACCAAGTAATTGAACTAATTATAGAGATAATTTTTGAAAAAAGTTTTTCAGATATAATCAATAATTTCCAGAACAATACAGATAAAAATATATATGAACTTAAGGAATCAATAGCATCTATTTCTAGTGAAAAAGAAAGAATATCTAAATTAATAGCTGCTTTAGAAAAACATTTTGATGGAAATACTAAAACCAATCTACTTCTTTATTGTAATGACTTACTTGTAGCATTTAATAGTGAGAAAAAAGATAGCTTGGCTTTAGCTTTGTACGCTGTTAGAAGTTTAATAGTTCATAAGTTTAGAAAATTGCCAGAGAAGGATTTACCAAAAATCGCAGAAATTAATCAAGAATTTGAAAATATTGTCATTAAAATAATTTTAAATTACGAAGAAATAAGTATTTAGATTTTGTAGGTTTAAATTAGTTAGTAGGTTGGGTTGACACAGGGAAATCCAACAATATTAATAACACTAAATTACAACCCAAAAACCCTGTATCTGTTCACATTATCTCACCCAACCATCACTAAATATCATGTAAATAAGAGAAGACAATAGAACCATCATAGATACACCTGCAAACATTCACCTCACCTGAGAATTATCACCCGCACTAAATCAAATCCTAGAATAAATAGCTTACGTGCTAATAGTATAATATTAAATCGTCAACAAATTAATATACTTGAAATAGAATCATGACCACAGATGCAGAATATCAAGCAAGAATTACTACTTATAACTGGGATGATTTAATCAAATTATGGTCAGAAATTAAAACAAAAAAGACCTCAAATTTTTGGGATGCAGGTAAAGCATTAGAATATTTGATATTACGTGCATTTCAACTTGATGGTGCTGACATAGCTTGGCCAGAAACCGTTAAAATTCAAGGTAAAATAGTAGAACAAATTGATGGCGTAGTCTATGCAGATAGCCTAGCTTGTCTGATAGAATGTAAAGATACCAGCGAGGAAGTTAATATTGAACCCA
Organism: Anabaena sp. PCC 7938; assembly: GCF_049315035.1. NCBI lineage: Bacteria > Bacillati > Cyanobacteriota > Cyanophyceae > Nostocales > Nostocaceae > Anabaena > Anabaena sp. PCC 7938. The sequence goes on from NZ_CP186034.1 coordinate 526,453, forward strand.
TAGCCAAACTCAGAAATCAATTATTGCGAAGACCAGCAACAGCTATTGGTAGTGTTTTTAGTCGTAGTGGATTTACAGAAGCTACAGTAACATTAACTGGATTTGTAGCACCTCAAACCATTCTATTGTGGGGAGGAGAAGAAATTGAATATTCATTAAAAAATAAATCTATATGTAAATTTCTCATCAAAAAATATCGCGTTTGTGTTCATAAAGGTATACCCAATTACGACATTATAATTTAATAATTACAACACTGTAAAGGAGGTTTTTCATGGAACTAGCATACATTCTCACAGAAGGTGATAAGGACATAGAAATTTTACAGAAATTATTACCAAAAAATCTAACTCAAGATATTCAATTTATAGCTGGTGGAAGCTCTTACCGAGCGCGTTCTTTAGCTACTTCACTGCTTGCTACTCGAAAAACACCAGTTGCTCTTGTCATAGATGCAGATACAAATAACGAATCGCAAATATTTGAAAAAAAAGATTTAATTAATTATGTATTAAATCAAGCATCATCTGGTATTCCTTTTCAAGTTTCTCTAGCAGTTCCAGAAATAGAATCCATATTTTTACAAGATAAATCATTAATTGAAAAAATAGCAAAACGTCAATTCAATGATTTAGAATGGCAATTAGCTCAAAGCAAACCTAAAGAATTTTTAGATAACCGTCTTAGATAACAAAGCGTCGCTCAATGACAAAATACTGAGAAATCTAAATGATGATGAAATTAAGATATTGCAACAACATCCATTAATACAAGAAATCAAATTTTTCTTGTTATCACTTATTCAGTCTTCTGTTGCTATTAATTAACCTAACTGGATATAGAATTTCTATTCACCTAATAACGCACTTATTACAACCCAAAAATCCTGTATCTGTTCACATCATCTCACTCAACTATCACCAACTATCATGTAAATAAGAGATGACAATAGAACTATCACAGATACACCTGGAAACATTCACCTCACCTAACAATTATCACCCGAACTAAATCAAATCTCCTACCGATAGGCTAAAATTAGTAAACAAGCCTTTTCACAAAATCACCAGTATGCAAGTTAATAATCTCACCATTTACGAACTAAAAACCCTCATTCGAGAAACAGTTAGATAAACCATAGAAAAACTGCTAACAGACCCAGATACAAATCAAAGCATCAAAGAGAATTTCAAACAAGAACTATTAGCAATTCAGAAACGCAGAGAAACAGGTGTTAGAGGTATTTTCACAGCAGAAGTAATGCAAAGACTAGGTTTAGAAAAAAGATGAATTACCTAGTTGAGTATGAACCAGAAGCACTAGCAGACCTAGAAAAATTGATAAAATCGGTTTGTCAAACAATAGTTAATAAAATTAATTGATTAGCTGAAAATTTCGACCAAATTACACCCCAACCCCTCACTGCTGACTTATCAGATTTTTATAAACTGAGAGTTGGAGATTATCGAGTAATTTATGAATTTGACGCAGAAAAAAGAATTATTTTTATTGATAGAGTTGGACACCAAAGAGAGATTTATAACTGAATCATTTACTTGATTTTCAATCATATTGATTATTGATATGATAGAAAAATTGTTAAAAGAAGTCGGGGATCTTTGGTGCGTAGTTTATAATAGGATTATACCGAAAAATTTTACTCAATTTAGGAGTTAATGATGGTAATAAAAATTGCCGAAATATTTAGAGATATTGACACCTTACCAGAAGAAGCACAAATCTTACTACTAGATTTTATTCAACTACTCAAAAAACGTTATCCACAACCAGAAAATCAACAGATAGAAATTGAGACAACTTTCTCATCTACCCAAAAACAAAAACCACATCCACTAGACACATTTATAGAAAAATATGGTGCTTGGGAAGATGAACGCACAGCAGAAGAAATAGTCAAAGAGATTTATGATAGCCGAACTATTTCTAACTACGATATTAGCTTATGATTTATTTATTAGATACTGACACCTGCATTTACTGGATTAAAAATATTAATTTCGTCAGAGATAAAATTCAACAAATAGGATGGGAGCAAATTTCTATTTGCAACATCACCGTTGCTGAATTGTATTTTGGTGCTTACAATTCTCAAAAAGTAGCAGAAAATTTAACTCGTGCAGAAAAATTCATTCAAGATATTGAAGTTATACATTTAGATAATAATGCTGTCAAAAAGTTTGGAGAATTAAAAGCAGAACTTAGAAAAACAGGACAACCAGTAGCAGATTTCGATTTATTAATTGCTAGTATTGCAATAACTAGAAACTATATTTTAGTAACTAACAACACTCGTCATTATAGCCGAATTTCCGAGCTAAAATTAGAAAACTGGATTTCAGCTTAAAAAAGTTATTGAAGGTGGGTGAACAATATAGCAATTCCCCTTACCAAGGGGAGGGTTGGGGAGGGGTAATTTTGTATCTAACTAGAGTGGGAAAGGCTATAAATTATTTTGATGGGTGCAAGGAAATTAAAAAATATTAACATTTTTACTGGGCGCAAAGGATCATCTTTTGCGCCAAACCACCTTACTTTTTGATAATGTTTAAAGTGGCGCTCAAATCTTTAACAATTAAGTCCGGTTGGTAAAGTTCTAGTTGGGTACGATCGCGGATTCCACTTTCTACACCTATTACCTTAATGCCATGTGTCTTCGCTGCGGTGATATCTGCTTCTGTATCCCCCACCATCCAAGTATCAGCAGCGGGGGGAAGTTCTGCTAAAGCTCTAGCCATTAACAGGGGTTTATCTTCAATGTCGCGGGTTTTCACATAGTCGTTACTGAGGCAATAACGGCGATTTTCTGGGAAAAACTTGCTTAAATCGTATTTATTAATAGCATAGTCCAGTTCCTTCACTCGGCGCATGGTCATCACAACCAAATCAATCCCTGCTTGTTGAACTTTGGTAAGGGCTTCTATTGCACCAGGGACGAGGCTATCATACTGAAAATAAGGCTCTGTATGTACTGTTTGTTTGCGGATTTGGGTAAATTTTTGGGACTGTTGTTCATCTAAACCAGATTTTAAGGCAATATATTTTTCGGCTGTGTGCGATCGCTTGAGTTCCCAAAATTCTGCTTTAGAAAGCTCCGTCACCGCTTGATCAGGATATCGCGTTTCCTGCAAACATAATTGATAAACACGATAGTACCTCTCGGAAACATCCATAATTGGGCCATCAAAATCAGTAATTAATCTCAGCATTAGCAAATTATGTTAATTTTTTTAGATTATCTCAGTAATAGGTAATAGGGAAAAATTCTACTCCCCTACTCCCTCCTCCCCATCACCTACCAAATCCGCGTTTAACTTGTTCGCTTTCAATAGCTTCAAATAAAGCGCGAAAATTACCTTCACCAAAACCAGCAGCTTGAGAACGACGTTCAATAAACTCAAAGAAAAAAGTTGGTTTGCCAAAAATCGGCTGAGTAAAAATTTGCAGCAGTAACGCCCCTAGAGGAGCATTTTTTTGACAATCAACCAATATTTCTTGTTGAGCGATCGCTTGCAGTTCCTCGGCTGATAAAGGAAAATCTAGACGCTGCTGTAGTTGTGAGTAATAAGTTGTAGGAACAGAAAGGAAAGATAAACCAGTTTTGCGAAATTGAGCGATCGCACTGACAAGATCAGAAGTACGTAAAGCAATATGTTGAATGCCCGCCCCCCGATTAACTTCCAGAAACTCCTGAATTTGCGAATTAGGCGATGCCGGCTCATTAATTGGTAACTGTACCCTCCCATTAGAAGAAATCATCACCTGACTGTGCAAAGCAGAGCGATTAGTTTGAATTTTAAAACTTTGTTGGGGTCGAAAATCCAAAATATTTTGATACCAACTGACAGCAGCCTCTAAATCACCAACAGCCACATTCAAAACAACATGATCTATAGCCGTAAAAGTATGGGGTGATGTATTATCATCCCCCATTTCCCCATCTCCTTTTCTTTCAATCAAAGTGTGGGTTAACCCACCCCAAGCGGCAATTTTGGCGTATTTGATCGATACATCATGCTGGACAGGTTGCAAAAGTTTAGCACCTTGAGCGATCGCTCTAGCCGTCACCGCTTCCACATCTGCAACAGCAAAAGCCACATCTGCCACACCAGCAGGATGATGACGAAAAAACTCAGCCACAGGACTAGTCGGTAACAAAGGTGAAGACAGCAAAAAGTAGACATTGCCATTTTTCACAACTTCCGTACAAGTGTGAAACAATTTTCCCTGATTAACAGGGGTAGGAAACATCGAACTCGCTACTGCTTTAAACCCCAGATAATTGACAAACCAATCTCGCCACCCTTGGGCATCTTCTACATAGAAGTGAACGTGATCAATTTGGAGCATAATTTCTGAAAATCCAGAGCAACAGCTAACATATAAGTAAATTTTGCCTCATATGCTCAATTTACGCTTACGTCCTCAGCAATAATTCTGAATCTAGAAAAATAAATGACTATCAGGTTGAATATTAATTTCCATCGGTACAGCTTCCGGTTCAGCAGATAGCGCATAAAAAATAGCATTAGCAGCAGTTTGACAACTCAGCATTTTTTTCCTATCCACCTTCAAACTCACCTGATCCCAAAAAGGAGAATCTACCCCACCAAAATAGAATAAAGTGAACTTCACACCAAAACGTTTCAACTCCTCCGCCATACACTTACTGAAGCCCACAACACCAAACTTAGAAGCAGAATAAGCCGCAGCCATAGCCATCGAATGCTTACCCAAAATTCCTACCACATTACAGATATGACCAGATTTACGTTTTTGCATCTCTTGGGCAGCAGCCTGACTCGTATAAAAACAGCCTTTTAAATTCAAATCCAGCATTTTGTCTAAATCTGCCGGTTCGATACTATTGTAGGGCTTAAGAACACCCGCTCCAGCCGCATTCACCAAAACGTCAACTTGACCAAATTTATCTACAGCCTTTTGTATCAATGCGTCCACTTGTTCAGGTTGAGTAATATCAGTAGGAACTGACAACACCTCCCCTGGTAACTCATTTGCCAATGTTGCTAAACTCGCCGCATCTCTAGCAGCTAGTACCAACTTAGCCCCAGTAGGTGCAAGTTGATGACTTAACGCAGAACCAATCCCACCAGTAGCACCAACAACAACAATAACTTTATCCAGCATCACAATATTTACATTTCTTTACACAATATATCTATTATACATAGCCCCCTCCTCGCTTGCGGTGAACCAGCGCTGTAGGCGGGTTTCCCACCGTAGGCGACTGGTGTCCCTTACGGGAGCCGGAGGCATCATCCGAAGGAGGAGGGGGTTGGGGGTGGGGTTCTTCTTACGACTGGATCAATTCTCCCTAATTGCTGTTAAAGAATCGTTTGCGCGGAGGGGTTCTCCTTAAAACTATTTACTAATTCCAGAAAGCGACACCATACATTTATTACCTTTTTGCTGGATTTGGAAAGAACTGCAAGATTGCAAAAATTTGATAAAACTACCACTAATTTTTAATTCCTTCATTTGTTTAGTTATTGGTTTATTATATTTTTCATTAAATTTAACGCCTAAAATACCAATATCCACAAAATTGCTTTTAGAATCTTGGGTTAACTCTGCCAGAATCATCTTAATTACCTGTTCTAGATCAAATGCAGAATCGATATGAGAAAATGAACTAGATGAAAGGGTAACAACACTAACTTTACCGATTTCCCATTTCTTATCTTTTTGTTGAAGATGAAAATTATTACAAGACTGTAAAAACTTGATAAAAGTACCACTTAGCTGTAACTCTTGAATTTGCCTCGTAATCGTCTTACCATATTTTTGTTTAAACTTACTCGCCAAAATACTAATATCAAAATAATCCTGAATAGATTTTTCTATTAATTCATCGAGAATAATATTCAACGCCTTTTCTAAATCTTGCTTAGAAGTAATGCCAGTTAAAGATTGTAGCCGATTATCTTGAGCTAGTTCAGATTTGCGACCATCTTCTACTTGAACTTGATTGTGATCAAAAACAGTTACATATAACTCTGAAGCATCATCAATTTGATGAATCACAAAATCAGCAGGATAGTTGACAAATATATCTCTTGATCTTTTACCAGGTAAATAATGAGAAACAATATGGCTAATATTAAATTGATACTTAATTTTATACAACTTAGAAAGTTGAGAAAGTTTAATCCAATAACTTGCATTTAACTTCTGCTCATCTTGAATTAAATTTTTGATTTGCCCAATAAACTGACTAATAGATGGGATTTCTGGTAGGGGTTTAATTCCATAAATTTTAGTCTCACCTGTAGAATTATTAAATAAATTAATATTTTCTCCATGTTGACTAACTTGATATACTATTAGACCATGTTGCTGTAAATTATTGCATAAATTAGTCATGACCTTATCTGATGAGCAAACCAAAACTTCCTTAGCATTTGGGTAGCGCTCATGAATTGAAGAACCAAAAGCAATCATTTTACCATCTGCATTATCTCTGCCAGCAGGAACATGAATTAAATCATAGCCACGTTCATGTAATTCTATATCTAACTTTCCTCGATTACCCCAATTAGCAAAAGCAATTTTTACCTGAATCGGACTATTACAAACAGTAGCCAAAAATTTTTCTGTATTAGTATTAATTTGTAAATTCTCAGCATCTAAAAGTAAAACAGCAATTCCTACTGATTGTAGAGCCGGAGTGAATATAGTATTGAATGAGCCATTTAATTCAGAGATAATCGGATTAAATTGGCGAACATTAGCAATTAATTGTGATAATATTGGTGAATTTAAAGCTTCAGCAACAAAAATTGCTCTGAGATATAATTGCAACTTTTGTAGTAATTCCTCCCAGCTTTGAGTTTGGCTTAATAAATCCAAGAATTTGGCACTCAAAGCCGATTGATTAGAATTATTTTCCCACTGAACTTTTCTATACTTTTCAAGCAATAATTCTGGCTGCTGTTTTTGAATAGTAATAATGACTTGGCAAACCTGAGAGACTATTCTATTTAACAAGGCAGAATCATAGGTAGTCAGCGATCGCTCATGATTTAGCATAGCTCACACAGTACAATAGAGTATCCTGGCTGAAAACACCATTCAAAATACTAATTTATACCAAATTGGGATTTTAGAATTGGCTACATCTCTCAACAAGCATAAAACTCCTAATCTACCTCCAGAGAAACTACAGTACTTGATATTCATAAGTACAGAGCAGCGCAACTAAGCCACCCAGTAAAAAAATCTGCAATCCTGACTGAATGGTAATTACGTATCTCTAGCGCGACTGTAAGCACTATTACGAATTATTCCAAACTTCCCATGAATCAAAAAATAACTACCGCAATTCAAGGTATCTATGAAGTCTGCATTGGTGTTCCCGACGCAATTCCAGCACTTCAATATTGGCAACAATTCGGCTATCGCATCGGGCAAATAGGAGAACTAACCGCAGAAGCAGCCCATCAACTATATTGGGTAAATTCCCCCTTAAAAGTAATCCGTCTTTACCATCAAGACGCAGATCATGGTTTAATTCGGCTCATGACTTGGCAAAATCCCACAAATCAAGGATTGGGCATCAGTTCCATGAAAGTTAAAGGTAATCGCTGGACTACCACCTTAACCGCCGACTTACTAGGTATCTTAAATCATGCCGAAAATGCCAAAATTACTGATAAAACAATCAGATACTCATACCCTTACTGGGAAGTCATTTACAACAAAGACCAAAAAAGCCATCCTTTTATAGATCCTGCCATTGGAGTACGTGAAATGCTCCTACTGCAACCCCTAACTCGACAAGTGCTATTTCAACGCTTTGGCTACGTCATGCCCCATTACGGCAAAATCAATCATCATGCAGCCTTTAGCACCAGCCAAATCACCCATCTAGGCTTAGTTATTCAAGATGACAGCAAAGAAACCCTACGCTTTTATGAAGACATTTTGGGTTTATTACGTGTACGCGATGACGTAGAAACCAGTTATGAATCTTCCCTAGCCGGTCGAGAATTATTTGACCTTAACCCTGGAGAAAAATTTATAGTTACAGCCTTTGATGACCCCCGTTCCTCCCAAACCAACCTAATGGAAGCACGTAGCGGCAGACTCTACATTATTCGCTTTCCAGAACACATCAACCTAAAATCAAACTTTGAAGCAGCCCAACCAGGAAGCTTAGGAATGTGCCTTTACACCTACCGAGTGCAAGGAATACAAACTTATTTTGACAAGATAAGAGCAAGTAACGTACAAAAATTTACTAATATAGTCAGTAACGAATTTGGAGAACAGAGTTTTTCTTTTATTGCCCCAGATGGCTATTTCTGGACTTTGGTGGAAAAAAATTAATTTAGTCGTGAAATCAGGAAACAGCAAATGGTAGCCTACAACCAAGAAATTGATGCTCAACAATGGGTAAAGACCCGTTCTTCCCTAGACTCTAACGAATCTACTTTCCTTGTTTGGACAGGTAAAATATATAGCTTTGTCCCTGGCGAAAAGCGGCAACTATTATTTAAAATCATCGGCATGAGCGTAAGTCGCTGTATTCTCACCGCTGAAGGACGCTGGGATTTTACCTCCAGAGAACTAACTTATTATCTCCACCCAGAGACAGATGAAATTTTACACAAATGGGAAAACCCTTGGACAGGCGAAACAGTATCAGTAATGCACGTTGCCAACAGTCCCGTACAAGGCAAGTTTAAAGGCAAACTTCCCGTCCAAGTAGAAGCAGAAAACACGACCTTTATCTTTGATATCTTTCCCCATTATCCCAACCCCCTAGCAGAAGATCCTCAGTTTATTGAATACTGTCCATCACCAATTTATCAAGCCGCAGAACTGTTTAAAATCACAGTTCCCAGCGCAGACTTAGTTAACTCAGAATTAACTTCCGTCACCGAACTACAACTCAGTTGGGATAGAATTGGTCAATGGTTGCCTTGGATGAAAATGGGTACACGCCCTGGTTATCTCATCTACAGTGCTACTGGCAGCAAAGTAGGCGGTTTTACAGAGTTACCACCACTACTGCAAGAAGAAATCAATACCCGCGTTCCTTTATACAAGCAAGCACCCAACGCCTTCTTAGAAGGTGAAGATATGACTTCTTGGTTATATTTTCAAAAGCATTTTCCCGCTTACTTAGCCGGAGAAACTTTCCCCAGACCAACACCAGAAGAAAATTCGTAATTTGTAATAGAACCTATGGCAGGCTATCGCTAACATAATTCGTAATTACAATTACGTCAGGTTTTTAGAGTTTTCAAATGGATGGCTTATTTACGCCATTATGTACTAATTTTTTGCCCCAAATGCGCGGATGGATAGGTGTAAAATTTGAAGTGGCCAAAAAAATGCCTGAATCTCTATTTATACAAGGGTTAGGAGCTATTCCTGTTAGGCAATCATCCGCGCACCTTACACAGACCGGGTTTGAGCGATTTTTCCCCTTGACGCAATTAGGGCTTTCATCATCCTCCACCACCAACTCAAATTGCAATTTCACATAATCCCTATGCTTTAGTGAAGGCTTTAGGCAGAGCCTTTGGATAGCATTCCCAGTCAGAGACTGGGAACGAGATAACGAGAAAAAAGATATGGCAGGGATGTGAGTTTAAGACCAAAACAAAACTTATTTGTAAAAATATATAAAAAGTAATACGAAATTACTATTTATGCTCAAACACACATTTTTAGACTAACCCGTTTAGTTTAAAAATAATAATTAGCCCTTCCTACCCAGTAACTTAAAACTGCCGCATATTATGAATAACCGGATCAAACCCTCTCGCAAAGCGTGTGCTTTCGTCATAACAAGCACCCGTTAAATTCGCACCGTATAACTTAGTATAGTGCAGTGTAGCGCCCCGGAGATTTGCCTCACATAGATTAACACCACACAAATTAGCCCTAGTCAGATTAGCCTTAGCCAAATTAGCCCTGCTCAAATCTGCTCCCCACAATTTAGCTCTAGCGAGATTAGCTTCACTTAAATCTGCTCCCCACAAATTGATTCCTGGTAAATAGGCATCAATCAACTTGACTCTATTTAACTGAGCAGATGGAAAATATCTCTCTCCTGCGACATAGCGTCGTTTAATATCTTCAGCATCCATATGTATTCCCAGAGCGATCGCAATAAAGGTAAATTCTATTTCTGACTTAGCTACAAAAATAGCCAGTTTCTATTATCTCTAGCACAGCACAGCAAAAATAAAGCTACCATACCCAATCAATAAAAAAAGTTCAAAAACTGATCAAACGAGTTTGGCTAACTAAACCCTGTATTTTCCTATCTCTAACAGTGCTAACGAAAACCAACAAATTAATACCAGAAAAATAACGTTTGCTTCTTTATACACGAAAAAGCGCCTGAGTCCTTTTTGCTTACTCAAGCGCTCCCCCGTATAACTTTATACCATATCACTGTGTAATGCAACATTTGGAATCCGCAACATTGCTATTAGGGGAAGCACTGCCAGGATAACCTGTAACAAACATAAGGTGAAGTGGTATCACTCCTTGCATTCATTAAGAATATCTCTTTTAAAACCAAATAGCTAGTGTGGAGAGTGACACTTTATTAACTGACACGAGTTAAAAATGACTCAATCGTTATGGTAGTTAATAAGACAAAGCCCAACAGTAAAAATCTTAGTAGACGTAGTATAAAAAATCTAGAGATTTTCATAAATCAGTCAAATATTACCCAATCAAACCATTAAGTGGCGAAATCTAATTTGTAGTCTGATTTACTTAAATGCACCAGTCGTTAGTCCCCCAAGTATCAGCATAAAACCCCCTTAGATATTCATATTTAGTCTCTTTGGACAGCCAGAAGTCATAATCTCCACCAAGACTGAATGTATCTTTTATCCACCCAAACTCTAAAAATTTTGCTTTTGTAGCGCTTGTGCTTATTTGTTTAGCATCGTGATGGAACTAAAGTTAATATGGCTACAAATCATAAGCATAAAAAAGCTACACATTGCCTTTTAGCACTAAATACCGAACCACAGCATCATCGAACCTCAGTTAATACTCAATATTCTTCTAATTAACCGTAAGTTTTAAGAAGGAGGAGTGAGAATATTTGCTCCAAATCCTCCACCACCAGGAGTTTCAATCACAAAAATATCCCCAGGTTGCATTTCTACAGTTGCGGTACTGCCTAAATCTTCTTCAGTTCCATTTTGACGTTGTACCCAATTGCGTCCTAATTGTCCCGTTTCTCCACCATTTAAGCCAAAGGGAGGAAGCAAGCGATGACTAGAGAGAATATTAGCCGTCATAGGTTCTAAAAATTTAATACGACGGATAACCCCATTACCCCCCGAATATTTTCCTTTCCCCCCACTATGGGGACGTAAACTAAAGCTTTCTACTTGTACAGGATAACGGGTTTCTAAAACTTCAGGATCTGTCAAGCGAGAGTTAGTCATGTGGGTATGAACTGCATCAGTACCATCAAAATTAGCTCCTGCTCCAGAACCACCGCAAATAGTTTCATAATATTGATATTTTTGATTACCAAAAGTAAAATTATTCATTGTCCCTTGGGAAGCAGCCATCACACCCAAAGCACCATATAAAGCATCAACAATAGTTTGAGAAGTTTCTACATTTCCTGCGACTACTGCTGCTGGATAAATTGGGTTCAACATACAACCTTCAGGAATAATAATTTCTAATGGTTTCAGACAACCTGCATTGAGGGGAATATTATCATCTACTAAAGTCCGAAAAACATATAAAACTGCTGCTTGAGTGACAGCTTTGGGAGCATTGAAATTACTATTTAATTGTGCAGATGTGCCAGTAAAATCAATCTTGGCACTGCGATTTTCTCCGTCAATTATTACTTTAACTTGAATTTTAGCCCCGCTATCCATCTCATAAATAAATGAACCATCTTTGAGAACATCAATCGCTCGTCTCACTGATTCCTCAGCATTATCTTGAACAAACTGCATATAAGCTTTAACTGTTTCTAGTCCATATTGTCTGACCATTTTCCCAAGTTCTTCTACTCCCCTTTCATTAGCAGCAATTTGTGCTTTAAAATCGGCAATATTTTGGTCAGGATTACGGCTAGGATAAGGATGATTTTGCAGAAAATCTCTCACTGCTGCTTCTTGAAAAGCTCCCTGTGCAACCAAGAGAAAATTATCAAAAATAATTCCTTCTTCTGCCACTGTAGTACTGTGAGGAGGCATAGAACCGGGAGTAATACCACCTATATCAGCTTGGTGTCCACGGGAAGCAACAAAAAATAGGAGACTGGGAATATTTTCCCTACTCTCCAGAAAAACAGGGGTAATGGCTGTGACATCAGGTAAATGAGTACCACCGTTGTAGGGGTTATTTGATAGATAGACATTTCCCGGTTTGATTGTATCCCCTTGATCATTAATTAAACAGCGAACACTTTCGCTCATTGAGCCTAAATGTACGGGAATATGGGGAGCATTTGCAACTAATAGACCAGAAGCATCAAAAATAGCACAGGAAAAATCTAGCCGTTCTTTAATATTCACTGATGTCGCTGTGTTTTGCAGAACAATTCCCATTTCTTCGGCGATAAATTGATAGAGATTTTTGAATATTTCTAAACGTACAGGATCTGCTTGAGAAGTTGTGTACATTTTTTGTACCTAAACCTAAATTAATTAACTTCAACATAAACTGTGTAGGTTGTTTTGAGCAGTAAGAACCAACCTACACTTGCAGTTATTTTTTAAATGGTATCTGGGTCAATATTTAATTCCCGCAATTTTGCTGCTAAACGTTCTGCTCTTTGAGCTTCTTTTTCTGCTCTTTGAGTTTCATTGTCTGCGGTTTCTTCAGGTGTAGGTACTAAATTTCCTTCTGGTGTGAAATAACGTAATAAACCTTGATGAATCCCCAAATATAAGTATAGTTGTTCACTCCATAAATGTCCTTTTTCGTTAGCTTTTACAGGTTGATATTTTCCATTTATTAACTGAAAACCTACAAATTCTAATGTATAGGGATCAAACCAAAAGTATTCCGGTGTGCGAAAAGTTTCTTGATAAAGTTCTTTTTTAGATTCCCTATCAGTCTTCGCTGTTGTTGGTGAGAGAATTTCTACAATTACATGAGGATATTTACCATTTTCTTCCCATACCACCCAACTTTTACGCGTTTTGCGTTCAGTTCCTAAAACTACAAAAAAATCAGGACCACGAAACTTTTCTGTTTTTTTCTGGTTAGGACTATAGTAAATGCTCAAATTTCCTGCTGCATAGAAATCATTTCTATCTTTCCACAACCATTTAAGACATTTAATTAAGAGCATAATTTGCTCTAAATGTAGTTCTGTTTCCACGGGAGGTTCATCACTATATAAATCACTGGGAGGAAAAATCACATCTTCAGAGATGTTTTGTTCATCTACTAATTCTTGAGTAATCATCATGATATGATACCAAGTAGTTATTTGTTTATTTTAGCATTAATTACAGGCGCTATAAATATCACTAGAAAACACGTTCTAAAATCAAATAATTACGTTCGGTTAATTTTGCTTTCCAGTTAGCTTCAACTACAATTGTGCTAATTTTTTCAACAATGATTGCAGTACCATTTATACAATCTCCTGGTTGTAAATCTTCCCGACGATAAACTGGCGTATCATGCCATTTTTCATCGGTAAACATCTGGACTGTTTTCATGGGTTGTGGAAGTTCTTCTGCAAGGCGTTTACGAATAATTAATGCTTCTTCAGGAGTATCCATTTTTTGAATTACTTCTACTGAAACAGATTCTATAATTAAGGTTTTTTCTGTTTGAATAAAACCATAACGTGATTTATGTTCAATTTCAAAATTTCGTTGCATTAATGCCACATCTGAGGCGAAATCAACGGTTAAAATAGAGTTGGTTTCTTCATATTTTAAATTAACTTTTTTAACTACTTCTTCTAAATCATTTTCTTCCTGAGTTAATTCACTTCTGGCTTGGGTTTCCAAAGATGCCATTAATTGCTGTAATTGAGGAATTAATGTTTGATGTAAAGGTTGTTCTACTCCTGTAACTTTGGTTGTTCTCACATCAGCTAAACCCATTCCATAAGCAGAGAGAACACCAGCAAAAGGGTGAAGAAATATCTTTTTTATCCCTAAAGTATCAGCAATTAAACAAGCAACTTGTCCTCCTGCTCCACCAAAACAACAAAGCACATATTGACTAACATCATAACCACGTTGGAGGCTAATTTTTTTAATAGCATTGGCCATATTTTTAACAGCAATCGTAATAAAGCCAGATGCTACTTGTTCAGGAGTTCGATAGTTTCCTGTGACAGATGTAATATTTTCTGCTAGTTGAATAAATTTCTGTATGACAATTTCTTGATCTAGGGGTAATTTACCTTCAGTACCAAAAACTGCGGGAAAATATTGAGGCTGAATTTTTCCTAATATGACATTAGCATCTGTGACTGTTAATTGTCCACCACGTCGATAACAAGCAGGCCCTGGATTTGAACCAGCAGATTCTGGCCCAACACGATAACTAGAACCATCAAAGAATAAAATTGAACCACCACCGGCAGCAATTGTGTTAATTGCTAAGACGGGAACTCGCATCCGCGTACCTGCAATTTCTGAATCTAATTGTCTTTCATATTCCCCTTTAAAATGGGCAACATCTGTACTTGTTCCTCCCATATCAAAGGTAATAACTAAATGAAAACCTGCTCTTTTACTAGTTTGCACTGCACCGACAATACCACCAGCAGGACCACTTAAAATACTATCTTTACCTTGAAAGTTTGCCGCGTCGGTTAATCCTCCATCAGATTTCATAAACATTAATCTGACATTGGGTAAGTGACTAGTTACTTGGTTAACATAGCGACGGAGAATAGGAGTTAAATAGGCATCGACAACTGTTGTATCTCCTCGATTTACGAGTTTCATTAATGGACTAACTTGATGAGATACAGAAATTTGCGTAAATCCGATTTCTTCGGCAATTTGGGCTATTTGTTGTTCATGGTGGGGATAGCGATCGCTATGCATGAAGACAATGGCACAACTCCTAATTTCTGTATTATAAACTGCCTGTAAATCTGTTTTAACTTGCTCAATATTTACAAAGATTAATTCATTACCTTTTGCATCATATCTTTCATTTACTTCAATTACTTGTTCATAAAGCATTGTTGGTAAAATTATATTTCGAGCAAAGATATTAGGACGGTTTTGGTAGCCAATTCTCAGCGCATCTTTAAAGCCTTTAGTAATAATCAAGACGACTCTATCTCCATGCCTTTCTAACAGCGCATTGGTAGCTACTGTTGTCCCCATTTTGATTATTTTTATTGTTTGATCAGGAATGGGTTCATTAGCAGATAGCCCGATAATATCCCGAATTCCCTGGATCACTGCATCTTGATATTGTTCAGGATTTTCTGACAGTAATTTATAGACTATCACCCATTGATGGTTGGGCAAAGGGACAATTAAAAACCGTTTGGTATATTTTGAGAGTCTGTCTATGATTGTCTGGTTATTGGTAATAGCAACAATATCTGTAAATGTCCCACCTCTATCTGCAAAAATTTTTAGCATTATTCAACTTCCTCAGTTGCAATATGAATTAAGTTACAGCAGCTTCTAACATTTTAATTGTGCCATTATCAGTGTCTATTTCTACTTCCAAACCTATAGGTACTGTAAATTTGTCTTTAATATGACCAATCATAGAACCATACCAAGCGGGAATACCTAAAGGTTGAATATGATGTTTTAATATTTGGATTAATGTAAATGATGGTTCATCTCCTGGTTGACAATTTGTGCATTGTCCAAAAATAAAACCAGAAATTTGATTGAGAATACCAGCATTTTTTAATTGTGTTAGCATTCTGTCTATGCGATAAATATCTTCACCTATATCTTCTAGAAATAAAATGCTTTTATGCCATGATGGTAAATAAGGTGAACCCACCATTGCAGCTAGAATTGACAAATTACCACCAATAAGTTTACCTCTTGCTTTTCCTTGGTTAATTATTGCTATTTTCCCCTCATTAGTGGGGGTATTTTGCATGATTAATTTTTCTCCATCAAATAAGATATTTTTAAAATAATCAATTGTAAATTGATTCCATGTGGAAGTGGCAACTGCGCCATGAAATGTAATTAATCGACTGCGAGCATTAATAGCTAATAATAAAGAAGTAATATCGCTGTAACCTATAATTATTTTAGGATTTTTACGAATGAGGGGATAATTAAGTAAAGGTAAAATACGATTACAGCCCCAACCGCCACGCATGGCCATAATTGCTTTTACAGAATTGTCTGCAAACATGGTATGAATGTCTTGGGCGCGATCGCTATCTTTTCCGGCTAAATAGCCATGACGATCTAAAATATGTGCGCCTGTTATTACTTTCAGCCCTAACTTGCTCAAAGCTTGTTGTGCGGTTTCGATGTCTTTGGGTTCGATAATACCAGCGGGGGCTATTAATCCTACGGTATCACCTATTTTTAGATGTGGTGGTTTGATAATAATGTTTGGTGAAGTCTGAATTTCGGCGATAACTGGGGCAATGTGGGTGGCTATGGTAGTTAATCCCAATGTGGTGAGAAATTGACGACGGTTGATGCTCATGGAGTATGTAGGCTGAACAATTACAACAACAAAGTTTTCAAACTTAAGGAAAATTTAACAATGTTAATCTTAAAGATTTCTTAAGAAATTGCCCAAAAAAATTGACCCTCAGAATGGTAGATAAAAGAACGTGTAAAACAGAGATTTAGCAAAAAAATAGCAGAATTTGAACAGGTATTCTATTGTTGTCATGTATTCTCTTGGCGAACTCTGAGTAGAAAAAAAAAGAAGCCCAAATTGTAAAATTGACTATAGCTGATATACTAATCCTATGATATGTCGCTCAAGTGTCACACTTAGCAATATCACAAAATGGTGTTTATCTAACCACGTATGTAAACGTGTATAAACTATGGAAACTACTGCAAGTTTAATTCCAGAATTTGAACAATTATTTAGACAAAAACTGAAACTAAATAATTGTAAACTCAAAAAGAAAAGACAAGAGAATAATTATGAAATTACTACTCCATCTAAAGATGTTTTTCTGATGTATTGGTGTGAATTTCCAGAAATTAACTTGATCTATCAACATATAGGAGTACGCACAGCACAGACTGGCGTTTATGAAAAGGCTATCCGCTCTCATATTAATTTTTGTGTCACTAGCATTAAGGATAAACCACTCTCTTAATTAAGATTCCTGGTAATACCTTTACTATTCAAATAACAAATAGAATCATATATTATACTCTCGTCAGGTTTTGTATATAGCCTTTCCCACTCTAGTTAGATACAAAATTACCCCTCCCCAACCCTCCCCTTGGTAAGCTACGGTGTACACACAAGTCTTGAAATCATACCTAACGCTTGGTTTTGCCACTCTAAATCCCAATTTTATAGAGAGATGGAGGTTTGAGTTTCGCAAAATATCAGGCATTTCAGGGGCTAAAAAACCTGAAACCTATGAGTTAACCACTTGTGTGTACACGGTAGCCTTGGTAAGGGGAGGGTGCGCGACAGCGCGGGTGGGGTGTATTTCATGAGATTGGGAATTGCTATAAGCATTTCAGTCATTGGTAGGACTTATGCAATTGTCACACCAAACATCTATACTTATGGTGCGTCAGATATCAAATATCTGTTTATTTGCAGGATATATAAAGTCTGATGCATCCTAACAAAGCAAGTCAGTTGTGTGAGTCTTGATTGGCTTTAAACTGATGGATGGTTTGGGAAGATAACCGACGAGAGTTTACTAATTTGGATGTAAATACTTCTTAGTTTATGGCACTGAAACGCTTTATTATCGAAATGGGTATGGGTGTAGACCAGCATGGACAGGAACCGACGGTAGCAGCAGCGAGAGCGGTTAGAAATGCGATCGCTCATAATGCATTGCTTGGTATTATGGAAGTAGCAGGGCTAAAAGATCCTAACGATATGATTGTAGAAGTCAAAGTCGCAGTTCCTTACCCCGAACAGGTACGGGAAGCAGAGGTATTAGCCGTACTCCCCTTTGGTCGCAAAACCCTCACTGTAGAGGCCGGAGGAATGGTAGTGGACGGATTAGCAATTCCTGCACTCAACGATAAAAATGACGAAATGTTAATAGCAGTGGCAGCAGTGACAGTTTTGGTTGAAACTGAATAACCGAATTTGAGATTATTGCAGGCAAGTTAGTAGCGGAAAATGAATATAAAGTTTATTGCTACGTGGTATCCGCAAATATGATGCTTCTGGTTTTACAAGTTTTACCTTAGAAGCTTTTAATCTGATTGATCGACCTTGAATTTCTGCGCTAAACTAAATTTATTGGGATAATCTCTGGCGGTAGATTCAATTCACCATCTATCTTCATCACTTCAGTTATAATGCCTTCAGAGCCTAATAAATCACTCGAAATCCAGGATATCATCGGACTCAAAGCGCAACACTTCGCAGACTTAATTAGAACTGCACAGTTGGTTTTTGATCCTGCTGCGGGACTTTCTGGAAGAAATGTAGAAATTGACTGGGAAAACTTTGGTATTCCTGTTGATGTAGCGGATAATCTCAAAGAACTTGGTCAAGAATATCAGTATTCTTCTCCTCACCTTCCGCCTGAAGTCGTGTGGAGTAAGTTAACCACCGAAACTCGTATTTGGTTCATTGAAAATAAAAATAGTTTGTGGCGGTTTGAAGAACTTTTCCCTGCGCTTGACGAAGACTAAAAAGCTGAATAAATTTCAGCAATACATTTTGAAAGTAGGATGCAAAATTATTGTATCCTATTTTCTATTTTTGCTATTTTATAGCCTTTCCCACTCTAGTTAGATACAAAATTACCCCTCCCCAACCCTCCCCTTGGTAAGGGGAGGGTGCGCGACAGCGCGGGTGGGGTGTATTTCATGAGCTTGGGAATTGCTATAATTAAATGCTCTATAGTATAGAAACTTGTAAGGTTAATGTTGATGATTTTTAAATCTCAACCCGGAATAGAGCTAAAAGTGATGGAATTAAGTACTAACTAATCTTTGACAAAAGATGCGTATGAAAATTTCTGCTGTTAGACTTTTACTAACTTCTTTTTGGTTGATATTTGGCTTCTTGGCTACAAATTTACAAAAAATTAATAGCGTTTTAGCAGAAGCGCCCCTAGAAACTTCTCAGTTAATTAATAGTCAAAAAATTACTGTCAATAAATCTGAGTTTGGGGTCAGAATAGTTGATGCTAAGGGTAAAGTTAATTTTTTTCCCACCACTAAAGTACCACTCAAAAAAGGTGATGCCTATGGTTGGCAGATTAAACTTAAAAATTACCGGGGTAAAGTAAAATGGCGTGAAGTTTTGCGTTTACCCAAAGCACCAGAAACATGGGCTACACAAGAAGATGATAATTTTTCTATCTCCGTAGATGGAACAACAGCTATCACAAAACGTACACAAATTTCTAGCAATGGTGTAATTGAAAATTTTTGGAAAATAGCTCCAGGAGATCCTCTTGGTAAACATAAAATAGAGGTTTATGTTGATGAGCATCTTATTGCAGCTTTTGAGTTTGAAACGGTAGAGTTTTAGCCAACGAAAACAGGTAAAAAACCTATATAAAAAAGAAGTCTGAGTTGTAGAATTTATTCAGACTTCTTTTAATTTTCAGGTTTTTATTCTTCTAATTCAATTTCTTCCTCTTCCTCTTCTTCATCTCCATGTAATTTAGAAACAGCAGAGTTAGCCGAAACTATAGCCCCTTTATCTAGTTTTTCTAGCACCAGTTCTTTAATTTTCTCAGCAAATTCCTGCTTTTCTTCTAAATACTTGATAGCGTTGTCTCGACCTTGGGAAATGTTGTCGCCATTGTAGCTGTACCAAGCACCTTTACGTAATAAAATGCCAGTTTCTTCTGCTAGGTCAACTAAGCAACCTAATGTAGAAACTCCCTTGCCAAAAATAATGTCAAATTCGGCGATTCTAAAAGGTGGTGCTACTTTGTTTTTAGCAACTTTAACTTTAACGCGATTACCAAATTCATCTGTACCTTTTTTCAAGGTTTGAATACGGCGAATATCTAAACGTACCGAGGCGTAAAATTTCAGGGCGTTACCGCCAGTTGTGGTTTCTGGGCTACCGTAAGTAACACCAATTTTTTGCCGTAACTGGTTGATAAAAATGACTGTGCAACCTGATTTACCAATATTTCCGGTAATTTTTCGTAAAGCTTGGCTCATTAAACGAGCTTGTAAACCAACGTGGATATCGCCCATATCGCCTTCTATTTCGGCGCGGGGGACTAATGCGGCTACGGAGTCAATAACGACAATATCAACTGCGGCTGAACGCACAAGTTGATCAACAATTTCTAAACCGGCTTCACCTGTGTCAGGTTGGGAAACGAGTAAATTATTAATATCTACGCCTAATGCGGCGGCGTAGGTGGGGTCTAGGGCGTGTTCGGCATCAACAAAGGCTGCGATACCACCTTCTTTCTG
The DNA here is from genome assembly GCF_049315035.1 of Anabaena sp. PCC 7938. Classification (NCBI taxonomy): domain Bacteria; kingdom Bacillati; phylum Cyanobacteriota; class Cyanophyceae; order Nostocales; family Nostocaceae; genus Anabaena; species Anabaena sp. PCC 7938. The sequence goes on from NZ_CP186034.1 coordinate 547,029, forward strand.
CACTTCTGCGATCGCATGGAGTGCTACTGTAGTTTTACCAGAACTTTCTGGCCCATAAATCTCAATTACCCGCCCTTTGGGTAAACCACCACCCAAGGCTAAATCCAAAGTCAGCGCCCCGGTGGAAATAGTCTCCACACGCATCCGGGTAGCATCACCCAAGCGCATGATTGCCCCTTTGCCAAAACTGCGCTCAATTTGGTTGAGTACCATAGTCAGCGCTTTTTGCTTGCCAGAAGTATCGGTGTTGGTATTGGTGTTGGTTGCCATTAGAGCCTCTAAATATAGAATTTAAGAATTCTTGCGGTGGGAGTTTAAGTAGAACAGATATACTATCTTAACCGAAAAATGTGGGAATAGTATTTTTAATGCCAAAAGGCTGAGAACATCCTAACGCGATCGCTATCCGATTAGGTCTTGGCACTCCAAAATTGAGAAAAAACGTTATTCTTTCTGCGTCAAAAAGATACACGCACCAGCTACTAAGAACGCCAATGCACCATTAATCGCAGCTATTACAGGCGTAATTCCTGGAGCAAATATAAACCCAAATATACTCATCGCCAAAGAGAACCCACCAAAATATATACCAATTCCTAACCCAGCCCAACGCTGCGGCACTAGCTCTAAAATAAAAGGAATTGCACCATTGACAATTAAACTAAATCCAGATACTATAAAAAATATAGTGGGAATCTGTGCGCCCATATATACTAATCCCAGCATTGCTACAACAGTCGCCACGATACCAGAGAGCATTGCTTGAATATTGCCAATTTTAGTAGCAAAGAATCCCGCAGGTAAAGCCACAAGTGCGATCGCTAATCCAATCCCCAACATGAATAAACTAATATCATTAGTGTTGAATTGGGTTTTGAGAACTTTGCCTAAAGCATCCATAAGTAAGCGAGAACCCCACGCTACACTAAATCCGGTTCCTAGAATTAAGCTTAATTTTTGAATCAGTATGATTGATATTTCAGCTTTTTCTTGAGTTACTGGAATTTCTGGGGGGTTAAAAAAGCGTAACGCAAAGGCAGCAGCCAAGAGAACAAAAGATGCGATCGTAAAAGCAAAAATCGGACTTAGACTGAGAATAAAGTTATTAGCAATTCCCCTAAAAGCCCCAACTATTCCCCCCGCTAGAGTTACAAAACTGACAGCTAAAGGTAACTCAGATGGAACTGCATATCTTCCCAACAAAGAAATAGCAGGAGAACGAAAAACCGTCATTGCTAAAGCCCAAGCTATCAAAACCAAAGGTAAAATGCCGCGTATCACCTCAATTGGTGGCACAAAAGTCACAATACATGGTATAGCAATAAACAAAGCCGATGCTAAAATCACACCAACAGCAATAAAAGGAAAACGACTTCCTATTTTGAATTTAGCTTGATCCGAGAGTCCCCCCATCAGTGGTTCCATCACCACAGCCAAGGCATTTTCTACAACTAATATCCCAACTGCGAAAGACGCGGGAAACCCAAACTGAATCAAAAGTTTAGGCAAATAGGCATTATATACCAACCAAGCTAAAGTAATAGCTCCCTGCAAGCCTGCTAAAGCCCAAACTTGTACCCATAAGACACTTGGTGGAGATTTCGAGGTATTCATAATTTTGATATAGGGGAGAAAAGGTCACAGGTGACAGTATTTTATCTTTCCCTGTTCCCTGTTCCCTATTCTCTGTTATTTAATACTGAGGAACCGAAGAATCTACTTCTTGACTCCAAGCATTAATACCACCCTTAACATTCGTTCCCGCAATACCTGCTTCTTTCAGAATACCCAGGGCTTTAGCCGAACGTCCGCCCATTTTACAATGAGCAATTAAGCGGTGTCCATTGAGAATTTCTTTCACCTTAGCCACACCTTCACCGTTTTCAATATCTGGTAAGGGTATCAAAACCGAACCGGGAATTTTGGCAATTTCATACTCATGAGGGTTACGGACATCTAGCAGGACAAAATCTTTCGCACCACTATCTAGTAACGCCTTCAATTCCTGAACAGTCATTTCTTGCATTTCCATCTGCTGTTTCGCTTCTTCTGCTTGTGCTTGAGGAATACCACAGAATTGTTCGTAATCTATTAACTTTTCAATTACTGGACGAATGGGGTTAGGACGCAGTTTCAATTCCCGGAATTTCATATCCAAGGCATTGTAAAGCACCAACCTACCACTGAGAGTGTTACCGTTACCAAGAATAATTTTGACGGTTTCCGTAGCTTGAATAATCCCAATCATTCCCGGTAAAATTCCCAACACACCACCTTCTGCACAAGAGGGAACCATTCCTGGTGGTGGTGGTTCTGGATACAAGTCACGATAGTTGGGGCCACCTTCGTAATTAAATACGGTTGCTTGTCCTTCAAAGCGGAAAATTGACCCGTAAACGTTGGGTTTATCCAATAATACGCAAGCGTCGTTAACTAAATACCGGGTGGGGAAGTTGTCAGTTCCATCCACTACGATATCGTAAGGCTTAATGATATCAAGGGCATTTTCTGAACTCAAGCGAGTCTCATATAAATCAACTTGACAATGGGGGTTGATTTCATGAATACGGTTTTTTGCTGATTCGATTTTGGGTTTACCCACCCAGGATGTGCCGTGAATTACTTGGCGTTGTAGGTTAGAAGTATCAACAATATCGAAATCAACAATACCAATGCGGCCAATACCTGCTGCGGCCAGATATAACAGCAGTGGTGAACCTAGTCCACCCGTACCGATACATAATACACTAGCCGCCTTGAGGCGTTTTTGCCCCTCTATCCCCACTTCTGGCAAAATTAAGTGGCGAGAGTAGCGTTCATAGTCGTCTTTAGTCAACTGGATTTCATCCAGATTGGGATTGAGCATAGCAGTTAGATGAGTCAGCGCGGAGTATTAATACTAACGAAAAAAGATAGTCGTTGTTAAGTTAGGTTGTTAAATTTATTGGTAATAGGTGATTGTTGTCAAGACTTTAGCAAGATAAATTTACCGATGTTAATATTTTGGATGTAACTATTATATACGAGTATTTTGCCTAAGGATATTGAGATATGTAAGCGATCGCTCACAATATATGAGTTTATAGTAACAGTTTTACTAATTTGCTATCATTAAATATAACCAGTATTTTTATATGTTGTATAATTTTAATCATGCCTATATATAATCTATCTCCAACTTACGATGGTCTCAAAAAGGTTCGATATTTATTTATTGATGGTGGTTGTCTAGAATCACTTCTAGCAACGCTATCTAAAGATTTTTTTGGAGAAATTAAAATAGAAATTGACTATCAAACATTAGGAAAAGGCTTTACTAAAGTCTTCTATTATGATTGTTTACCTGCCCAAAAATCAGAAGAGAATCAAGAGAATTACAACAATCGAGTTCAACCCAAAATTGATCTATTTAACCACCTGAAGTCATTGGATGGATTTCATGTTTATGAAGGAACTGCTCGATTTAGAGATAAAAAAAGAGGACAAGAACAAAAGCAAGTTGATATTATGATCGCTGTAGATATGCTAACGCATTCCTTTCGGCAAAATATGCACGAAGCAACTTTATTAACGGGTGATCTAGATTTTAAACCTCTTATTGATGCTCTTGTACAAGAAGGAATGTATATATCATTATGGTATCCACAGGGTAGAACAAATGATGAGTTAGTTCATTCTGCTGATTCTAAAAAAGCCATCACAGTTGATATAGTTAAAGAATGGTTTACGACTGATTTCCGAGAAAAAGTTAAAATTTCTAATTAGAAGAATTACGGGAAGATCCGGATTCATGAATCAATACAGTATGATTGTTCAATGGTCAGACGAGGATCAGCTTTTCTTAGTTACAATTCCCGAATTTAGCCATCTTGTGATTATGCCTTGTACTCACGGTAAAACTCGTGAAGAAGCAATTAAAAATGGGGAAGAAGTAATCGAAATGTACCTAGAAGCTTGGGAAGCAGAAGGTGAATCTATCCCTGAGCCTAACACACTGCAAATTGTATCTTAATTATCCCTGTTTATCCTACCTTCTGCACCCTAAACTTTATTAAATAAACAATTCCACCTATGGGGATAGAAAGCACGAATGAAATTATCAATATCAGAATAAATTCACCCATTTATTTTAGGACTTACGCAAGTGTCACACCAAACACCTATTTTATGGTGCGTCAAATATCAAATATCTGTTTATTTGCAGGATTTGTCAGGTCTGACGCACCCTACCAATATGCCAGTTGCGTAAGTCCTGTATTTTACTTTTGATCAGAAGTTAAATTATATTTTACAGCGTCCAATCTTCGATTTTGAGTCCTGGAATTTGAGTAAAATCTTTTTGATTACGGGTAACAACTGTAGCACCAATAGATAAAGCGATAGCTCCAATCCGAATATCTTTTTGGAGACGATTTTTTCGTAGGGGTGGATTATCTTTTAATAATTGTTTGAGACAATGATCCGCTTCTGGTGTAAAGTCCAATATTTCCATAGTTTGGAGATATTTTACAGTAGTCCAAAATTTTGAATAGAGTTGAGGAAGATTATTTATTTGGGAAGGATCGTTAATCCTGTTAACCCAACCATTAAATAGTTCTTGAACAGTTATAATTGTTATCGCTACCTGATGTTGTGCTGTGTTAGCAATCAGTTGGGGATGATTTATAAAGAATTAGTGAAACACAATCTGTATCGAGAATATATAAATCAACCATCTCCAACTTCTATAGGTAATAGGAAGAATCAATTTCTGAGTCATCATCTGTAGTGCGTTCTGCACGAATTGATTCTGTAATGGCTGTAAAATCTATATCATCTTGAAAGATACCGGCAAATTTCATCCAAGCTGGTTCTGATATTTGAAGTGGTACTTGCCATGAAATCGCTTCTATATTTTTTAATCGTTCTAAAAATGTGGCTTGAATTTGAGCAATAGCAGATTCTCTTGTTTCTGCTTGTACTCGACAGTCGGGAAATTCTTTAATAGATGCGGCAATTTGTCCAGATGTGAGTGGTTCTATCAGAAGTGTGACTTTAAGGTTACTAAATACGTCAGATTGTGGTTGCTCTAGGTTGATCATGTTAATTTGGGAATGATTCAACTATAAGGTGATTGTAACACTCATGATGCGATCGCCTAATTTGAAATTCAGAAAAATTAAGAGCGATCGCTTCCTTGACAGGTAAAATAAATGTAATCAAAAAAAAGAGGTCATTACTGACCCCTGACAAAATCGAAATAAAATAATATCTGATTTATAGGAATTAAGATAAACCAGCATTAGTACCTTGCTTACCAGTTGCCAATTCTACCTTAACAATTGTGCCACCCATTTTTTGAATCCGTTGTTGTTCACGGAACCAATTTTCATAAGGAACTAGCTTAGTGAAGTATGTGTTTTGTAATTCGCGTTGGGTGCGAGTACGAGTTAGGCTAGGAACACAAGCGGTAATTTTAAATAAACGAGCCATATTTTTCAAATCTCCTGTATCGTTTGCAGAAACTTTTTATCTCAAAATTTGGAGTGCAAATCTTAAATTATTCTTTCCAAGGCTGGAAATCAAACGTCAATACCAGACAGTTAATACTCACAATTAATAAGCAATAGAACTTTCTAGCACTCACAATTGATTTCCAGACCTTAATAAAGCCGCACCTAAATTATTAAGTGCAAACCTAACTCCTAGCTCAAGCCAGAGGAGATATAGTCGAAGTAAACGCCCATTTCTTTACCAGCGTCAGGACCAACCAAACTAGCGGTTACTTCCTTCATTGCTTGGATAGCTTGAACGGTAGCGCCTACGGGTACACCCAAGGAATTGTAGGTTTCTTTCAAACCATTCAATACACGCTCGTCAAGGATGGAAGGATCGCCAGCCAACATAGCGTAGGTAGAGTAACGCAAGTAGTAATCCAAGTCACGGATACAAGCTGCGTAACGACGGGTGGTGTACATATTACCACCGGGACGGGTGATATCAGAGTACAACAAGGACTTAGCTACAGCTTCTTTTACGATCGCAGCAGCATTAGCGCTGATGGTTGTCGCTGCACGAACGCGCAGTTCACCAGTAGCGAAGTAGCCTTTTAGCTTTTCTAGAGCAGCGGTGTCAAGGTATTTACCTTGAACGTCAGAAGAATTAATTACAGAGGTAATTGCGTCTTGCATTGTTGTTATTTCCTTATTTCTAAATTGCAATATTTCAGTTTCAGCAGGTAAACAGCTTCAACCTACTGCATTGCACCAACAACGTAGTCGAAGTAAGAACCAGCTTCACTAGAGTCTTCAGCAGACAACAAAGTAGCAGCAACGTTCTTCATAGCGGCAACGCCACCAGCAACAGCATCAATGGGAGTACCCAAAGATTTGTACATTTCACGTACACCAACGATACCGATTTCTTCGATGGGGGTAACATCACCAGAAACGATTCCGTAGGTAACAAGACGCAAGTAGTAGTCAAGGTCACGCAGGCAAGTAGCTGTCATTTCTTGACCGTAAGCGTTACCACCGGGGGAAACAACATCAGGACGTTTTTGGAACAGTTGGTCGCCAGCTTGCTTAACAATGCGTTCGCGGTTTTCGGTCAATACTTGAGCGATGCGAAGACGGCTTGCACCACCAGCAACAAAGCTCTTGATGCGATCTAATTCACCGGGGCTGAGGTAGCGAGCTTCTGCATCAGCATTCACGATAGCTTTCGTGACGATACTCATTAATGGATTCCTCCAAAACTAATGAAACCAGAATTTAATTAAACTGCGGACATTGCCTAGCTCTACAGAGACGGAGATTCTTGCTTTACGGGGAGTCCGATGACTTTACCCACTTCTAGCGAGTATTTACCGTGTGTCTTAAAAGCAGGTATGACTTCAGTTGGTCGATAATAGCTTTGCATCTCAAATACATTGCTAGTCAGATTGACTGAATGCAATTAAATAAGGTGGAAAACTCACTTACCTTCCGGAAAACATTGTCCGGCATTATGTTGAGCATTTATTACTGCTCTTAACACTTTGTAATATTAATTTTCAGATTTGCTCTTTTTGTGAGGGTCTGAAAATGGGTAAAAGGCAATAAGCAAAGGGCAAGAGGTGGAAATTAAATTTTTCCCATTACCTATTACCCATCACCTATTACCAATTACCTACCTGTTACTAGGACGGCCTGTTAAAACAGCAGGAGACAGACTAGACCAGGATTGTTTCACCAAGTCAGTTTCTGCCTGTACACTACCCAGGTAGTTACCTGCTGGTAAAGATGGGTAGCGATTGTAAGGTACAACATCTTCACCAAAGTACCGAGCATACTCAGGGCTATTCACCATTGCTTCTACAGCCGCTCTCAAGCCACTATCAGCCAGCAACTTGTTGTACTGACGGATTTCGCCTTGTGTAGCTGGTGCGCGACCCAATAGGTGACGGAATAGGAATTCAATCACCTTGGTGTTGGGATAGGGTGTGTAGAACCGCTTGCGATAGATTTCTGAACTAGCTAGTTCGAGAACAAATTCACGCACGGTAATTTCACCGTTACGCAGTTTGCTATCTAATTCACTGCGACGGAAATAATCAGGAACTTGACCGCTAAATACGTCCATGACCTGACAGTAAATAGCATTAATGACCTGATTGGTTTCTGGGGAATTTGTACCAGTGGTAGCGCGGTAAATGCGGGCTGGTTTGCGGCGACTTGTACCCACACCAACTTCTACAGACTGACCACGACCGTCATTGAATGAACGACCCAACTCAATGAACAAGGGCTTACTCTTGTCCATTTGTTTAGCTTGAGCCGCCAAATCTGCGATCGCATTCGCTAACATTGGCGTATTCTCAGTCTTAATCCGAGGCTTCACAGTTTCAAAGCTAGGTACAACCAAATCATCATTTTGCTTGGTTAGCTGGTTGTAAAGCTTCTCCGTATTGGGGAAGTTAGCCGCTGGTAAGGTTGGGAAACGACGATAAGGAACAGTATCCTCACCAAACACCTGCCGATACTCAGCACTATCCACCATCTCGCTAATAAAGGCACGAATACCTTGAGTAGCTAAAATCTGGTTATATTTACGGATTTCCGCCTGATTAACAGGGGCGCGACCCAAGAAATGCTTAGTACCCAACTCAATTACTTTCGTGTTGGGGTAAGGTGTGTAGAACTCCTTCAAGTACAGGTTAGAATAACCCAAACCTTGAATAAATTCCTTAACAGTAATTTCACCGTTTACCAACTTACTTTCTAAAACCGTAAATTCGTTCTTAGAAATATAAGGCGCAATATCGCGTTCAAAAATCTGACGGTAAGCACCGCTAATCACGGTTTCAGCAGCAACCTTGTCATTCTTAACCGCTGTTAGCTTGAAGACCTTCGTTTGCTCACGTTGCTTGCTAACACCTTGGTTCATGCGGAACTCAATATCTGGCTCAGTCCGCATTTCTGTGACTTCACCCAATTCCACAAAACGAGGAGTTACTTCCTTCTCAACATTCGCCAAATCCTCACGAATTGTACCCACGCGCAATTGACGCAAAGACACACCCGCAGGAGTTAGATAGCGTTCGTAAGGAACTGTATCTTCACCGAAAGCTTCACTATATTCAACGGTATCAATAATGGCATCTACCAAGGCATAGAAACCTTTCTTGGCGCAGATGTCAAAATACTTGTTGTTTTCTTGACGACCGTAGGTAGGACGACCAAGCAAGCGACGGTGAATATACTCAACCGCTTTACAAACATAAAGCGAAGTCCAGTACATCTTGCGGAATAAATCCGACTTAGCCAACATCCGCACAAACTCGCGGACAGTAATGTCACCATTTTCCAGCTTAATTTCTGCAAGTTTGAGGCGTTGACCTTCGTAAACATCACGACCAAAAACTTGTAGATAAGTAGCTTTAATTACCGCTTGGGTAGAACTTTCTGAGAACTTAACACTTGCACCCTTAGCAGCTTTTTTGCCAATAGTTCCAGGAAGTTGGTCTAATTTGAACACCTTAGCACCCAAACTACTAGGAGCTACACCCCGTGCTTTAGGATTGCTAAGTTGGTTATTAATACCAGGCCCTTGGTGAATCAAAATCCGGCGGGTATCCTTACCAAAAGGCGCAGGACTGCTGCTGGGGTTGCGAGTTTCTTTCGGGAAAATCGCCCCAAACTGAATTTCCAAGGGGTCATTACCAGAACCGTAAGGATGTTGGTCAGGTAACGGCTGTTCGTAAGCAGCAAAGGTAGTGATGAATTGAGGAACTTTACGGAAAGGCGCACTGTAGTTAAATAGGTCTTGCTGTGGTCCCCAGTTACGACACTCTTGGGCTTCTTGACCCAGACCCCGAATGTAGGGGACTGTTTCTTCACCAAAGTAATCGCTGTATTCATCAGAGTCTACCAAGGCATTTACTAAAGCTGGTAAACCACCTTTGGAAACAATGGAAAAGTATTTTTGCACTTCTTCCCGGCTGCTTGGCCCCCGTCCTAAAATGTGACGGAAAGCTAATTCAATTACCCGGCTGTTAATAAAAGGCTGATAAAACTGTTTTTGGTAAAGGGGAGATTTGGCTAAACGACGAACAAACTCCTTCATAGAGATATCGCCATTTTTGACCTTAGATTCCAAATCAGATATCGACAAGCTATAAGCACGGGTAATATCGCGCTCAAAAATTTGACGGTATGCTGCTTTGATCACTTCTGTCTTTTCACTAGAAGACAAACCAGGCTTCATCGCGTATTTAGGACGACGTTCTGCTGCATTAAAATAAATTTGCGGCAGTTGTAAACCTTGTTGGTCGCTTGAAGGACGTTGACGGACTTTTGTGGAAGGTGTGGGTGCTTGGAATTCTGTCAGCAACACATCCATGTACTGAGTCACAATCTCCGTCGCCACAGGATCTTTGCGGAAGTAAGACAGGGAAGCTGCTTTAATCTCCTGCAAAGCGACGATGGTTGCTTCACCAGAACAGGCATTTTCAATAATTTCCCGTAACCCTCTGGTATTCACAGAGATGATATTGGGGTCGCCAGCGACAATCGCATAGGTAGCATAACGCAAGAACCAGGATAAATCCCGTAAGCTCTTGCCCATGTTGCTAGGGCCGTAACGAGCAACGTTAATTGGTCTAAAGCCGGCTGGTACAGGTCCCCCAGCAGATGTGTTAAAAATTGAGCGCAAGTTTTCTAGAAACCCGCCACGACTTTCAACGTAGGTGACAGTTCCTAGCATCATGCCCTCTTGGACATTACTACCACCACCAGCCATTGCCATTTCTCGCTCTTGGGGCTTTTCTAAAAAAGCCATTGGCGAACCGCCGACAAAAATCCGGTTAGCAGCACGAGATACAATAATCTCAGAATTCTCTGTGAGAATCTGGGCAATTTCTAAACGCTTTGCACCAGATGCAAAATAACTTCCCAGTTCACTAAGTTCCCCTTTTCCCAAAAAGCGGTCTTGTTGTTCCGCTTGGGAAATGGTAGCTACTGGTAAGGTTTGATATAGTTGCGGACGCGCAACGGAGCTTCCACCACTTGCCTTAACACTCATTGGATTTCTAAAACTCCTATCAATAAGTCTATGTGTTAAGTCTGGGTTGCTTTGAGGCTTGACGCTCTTGCGTGTTTATGCGTTAAGAGTACTGCCTACAAAACTGCCAGTAAATTAACTAAGTCAATTTTTAGATTAGAACGTTTTGCGTTTACGCTGTTGCTTTATTAAGAAGTATGTCGAATCTGTAATCTAAATCTGCCCGTCGGAACAAGTACATACTCTAGACGATCTGTGGAATGTTGATTTTTTGTATCATGACCCTACATAATGACCATCATATTTTGTAGCAAAAGTATTACAATTTAATATTTTTTAATATAGACTCACCGATTAAGCGAGAATATATCAGCATTAATTCTGATTGTAAGAGAAAAATCCGTGTAAATACGATTTAATATTCATCTTTCCAACTTTTTTATAGAAGGAATCTATATTTTATTGAGAATAGAATTAAATACAATTAATTCAATGTAGAAAAAAGACAAAACTATGCAAAGTATGAACGTGCAATCGCTTTTATAGTTGTATCCAATTATTGATTGTCTAGTTTGTGATTAATGTTATAACTAATTTGGACTTAATAAGAGTAAAAATATCATGATATTAGCTATTAAAAATGCTCTTTCCACAATTGCACCCAAGTTAACTTATGATGTGTTGATTGAAAATCAAGAAGATGGCACTGTCAAAGCTACATTGTTAAGCTTACCAGAATTTCAAGGTTTGGGTGCGACTAAAGAAGAAGCATTAAATAATCTAATTCAACTTTTTCAAGCCAGAAAACCAGAAATAGTAACTTTAGAAATTGAAGCACCGAAAATAGAACATCCTTGGATAAAATTTGCAGGAATGCACAAGGATAATCCTTTTTTTACTGAAGCAATAGAATATATAGAAGATGAAGGTAATGCTTGGGATGTGCTAGAGGCATTAACAGGAACTATTGAAGCACCAAGTGATTGGTCAAGTCAACATGATCACTATTTATATGGTACTTCTAAACATGACAATGAGATCATAGAATGAATCTCAAAACACAATATTTTTAGCATTTTATTTCTTGACCTCATTTACTTGTAGTCTTGTCAAAGGAGGACGTTCTGCTACCGAAATACCACGAGGTTCTTCTATATGATAATTTATTTGATTAATAACACTTTCTTCTAACAGATCATAGATAAAATGATGAGGGTTTTTACGCTTTATTAATTCTAAACCGTGACGATAAACTCCACACGCTGATACATCATTTAAAATCCGATTGTGAATAATTCTTGTCCATTCAGGTGCAGTTATCATTAATTGAGGCACAACATTAATAAATGCTGTAATTTGTTTTTCCATATCAAAAGATTCCAGAAAATGAATTAAGCTAAACATCACTTCTGGCTGTTGACATTGATCATCTAAAATTAGATGATAGGCAGATAAATTATTTTCATCAGGATTTTCAGCTATTTCAGCTAAAGCATTTTCAAAATTTGTAACTTGTTCTTCTGTTTTGCATTAAGCGATTTTCTTGCAAGGTTGCCAATAAATTATTTTGATTCATTGTTTTGTCCCTTATTTCTCAAAAATCCATGGCCAAGTAGATTTATTCTGTCTGATTAATGTTTGCAAACTTTCCCTGATTTATCTATTATACAAACCTTGACGACGATAAATACAACGTACATCCCAAATTTCTTGTGCTAATGCTTCTCTGGACGATAGGTTTAAATTAGGGCGTTTACCGTAAGACATTGTTTGCCGATGACGACCTCCTTTTCCTGGTGATAAATGTTCCATCATAATGGCATATCCTTGATCTGTTGTATAACCTGGAACTTTGGCTTTCATAAAAGCATCCGCAGGTATATGATGAGGTTTGAGGTTATCACCTCTATGTCCCTGTTTGATTAAGTCTCCATAAGTGCCTACAATTCCTTCTCCTGGAAGCAGTTGAGGTTGATTATTAATAATCTATTTACTCCTGTTTAGCTATTTCTATTATTTAGTATTTTGATTATAAAGGAAGTCGGGTAATAAGTAAATTGTCTGAATCAGGATATCCAGGATTAGAGGATTAACAGGATGTTTTTTAGGAAATATATGTTGTAAATAATAGAAAATATATTTTTCTCTAAATCATAATTTATAATCATTAAATATTCACAGAAAATCTACAAATTGCAATCCTGTACATCCTAAAATCCTGGTTATCCTGATTCAGACAACCACAACAAATAATCTACAAATAGTGAAAATGTAACTTTACCTATTTGTTAATAACTAAAAACTTAAGAGGAATATTATTAGCTTCCCAGTATTCCTTGGCTGAATTTAAAAATGTTTGTTTGCTATTATTTTTTTACCATCAAGATAAAAAAACTTTTGTTTCTGGTTGTGCAGCTATTTGTCCCACTGTTTTATGGATGTTTTGTTTAATGTTTATTGGTAAAGTATTGAGAATGTTATTCATATATTTATTAGTAGGAAAATATCTGAATCAGGATACTCAGGATTAAAGGATTAACAGGATGATACAATAGATTATTGTTAATAACATCCTGTTAATCTTCAAATTTTGTCAATTCTGATCCAGACTATGATAATTCCCAAATCCTAATAGTACCGTCACCATTAGATGCAAAATGTATAAATTAGATTTTATTTGTTAATACATAGCTTAACAGTAGTATTATTACGATTATTACGTAATCAATAGCTATAAACAGGGTCTAGCATTGCTAAACCCTTACGAATATAGAGAATTTCTCTAATCAATCTTTGCCCTAATACCCCCCATCCGCTAAACTCAGAAGTGCTGCGTTAATCCTGATCATGTCCGACTCCCAAACCGTAAGTGCTGCTGTTGCGAAACTCTACGATACCTATCCATTCCCCCCAGAACCGATACTTGATGAACCACCCCCTGGTTATAATTGGCGTTGGAATTGGTTAGCCGCTTACAACTTCTGCACGGGGAGAAAACCACAAAGGCAGGATATCCGCATTTTAGATGCTGGTTGTGGTTCAGGTGTGGGGACGGAATATTTAGTACATCTCAACCCCCACGCGCAGGTAGTCGGTATTGATTTAAGTGCTGGTACATTAGAAGTTGCTAAAAAACGCTGTCAAAGTTCTGGTGCTGACCGTGTAGAATTCCATCATCTGAGTTTGTATGATGTGGAACAGCTACCAGGAGAATTTGATTTAATTAATAGTGTCGGTGTATTACATCACTTACCAGATCCGATTCGCGGTATCCAAGCTTTAGCGAAAAAACTCGCACCTGGTGGTTTGATGCACATTTTTGTGTATGGGGAATTGGGACGCTGGGAAATTCAACTCATGCAAAAAGCGATCGCACTCCTCCAAGGTAACAAAAAAGGCGACTACCGCGATGGAGTTCAAGTTGGAAGACAAATATTTGCTTCCCTACCAGAAAATAATAGAATTGTTAAACGTGAAACAGAACGTTGGGCAATGGAAAATCAGCGGGATGAATGTTTTGCGGATATGTATGTACATCCCCAGGAAACTGATTACAACATTGATACACTATTTAAATTAATTGATGCTTCCGGGTTAGAATTTGTGGGTTTCTCTAATCCTGGATTTTGGCAATTAGAAAAGCTTCTAGAAAAAGCACCAAATTTAATTGAACGAGCAGAAAAATTGAGCCAAAGAGAGCGTTATCGCCTGATAGAATTACTAAACCCAGAAGTCACCCATTACGAATTTTTTCTCAGTCGTCCCCCCCTAAGCAAAACCGACTGGTCAGCAGATAACACATTATTAGCAGCAACCCCCGAACTTAACCCTTGCATAGATGGTTTCCCTAGTCAATGTTTATTTAATTATGATTACCAAATTGTTAACTTGTCACCAGCCGAGTTTGAATTTATGCAAAAATGTGATAGTCATGCCACAGTGGCTGACATTTTAGCCCAAATCGAGCTAGACTTAAACGGAGTCAGACATCTCATCAAACAACAACTACTCTTACTAACCCCCGCTTCATGAAAGAAATCAGTAATAAGTAATTCTGTTGCCAATGACCAATGCCAAGAAGTTAATTGTTTTTTCCTAAAGTATTGTTACCGGATCGTGATATGATTCAGCTGACTGAATGTGCAGTCATCATATTCCGCTTTACTGGTTTCAAGTCCTGTGAGCTTGTCAGAAGAATCAATTGCACCGACTCCGACAACCCAACAAGATGCTCAACCTGGTTTTGAAAACACAGAACCAGTAGACTCTTCCATGCAAGACTTCTATCAACTCTATCAGGAGTTGTTAGTAATCACACTTGTTCTGACAGGGGTTATTTTCATCTCTGTATGGATTGCCTATTCAGTAAACATCGCCCTGAATTATTTATTAGGAGCGTGTGCAGGTGTGCTTTACTTGAGGATGTTGGCAAAAGATGTTGAGCGTTTGGGCAGAGAGAAACAATCACTGAGTAAAACTCGGTTAGCTTTATTAGTAGGAATGATTCTACTAGCCTCGCGGTTGGATCAACTGCAAATACTGCCCATCTTTTTGGGATTTCTCACCTACAAAGCCACGCTCATCATCTACGTAGTTAGGGTGGCGTTTATCTCTGACTCACCCTCTGGGTTGGCAGCAGATCCTGGGGAAAACCCCCCAAGACCGAGCTAAATCACCCTCTGGGTTCGCAGTAGCTCCTGGGGGAAACCCCAAGACCGCACTGAATTACCAAAACTGCGGCAACCTTAACAAGGCTCCTCCTCTCCAGGTAATATTGGAGAAATGATTGAATTGGAAAGAAAATGCTGAATTTTCTGAATTTCTACTCTGTTCCACTTGCCGAATTGGAAGTGGGAAAACATCTGTACTGGCAAATAGGTAACTTAAAGCTACATGGCCAGGTGTTTCTCACTTCATGGTTTGTTATTGGTGTGCTAGTACTGGTTTCCGTCTTGGCAAGCAGTAACATCAAAAGAATTCCCAGTGGGCTACAGAACCTGATGGAGTATGCCCTGGAATTCATTCGAGATTTGGCTAAAAACCAGATTGGCGAAAAAGAATATCGCCCTTGGGTGCCATTTGTCGGCACTTTGTTTTTGTTCATTTTTGTGTCAAATTGGTCAGGGGCGCTAGTTCCTTTTAAGCTAATTCATCTGCCAGAAGGTGAGCTAACCGCACCAACAAGCGACATCAACACAACGGTTGCCTTAGCTTTGTTGACATCCTTAGCGTATTTTTATGCTGGGTTCAGCAAAAAGGGTTTAGGGTATTTTGGCAACTACGTGCAACCAGTTTCGTTTATGTTGCCATTCAAAATTATTGAAGATTTCACCAAACCCCTGTCCCTAAGCTTCCGTTTATTCGGTAACATTTTAGCTGATGAACTGGTGGTAGGAGTGCTAGTGCTGCTAGTACCCTTGTTCGTACCTTTACCAGTAATGGCCTTGGGACTATTTACCAGCGCCATTCAAGCACTAATTTTTGCCACCTTAGCTGCTGCTTACATCGGTGAAGCGATGGAAGATCATCATGGTGGTGAAGAGCATGAAGGACATCATTAAGTCCTTCAGAAAATAGTCACGTTCAGGTGACAGTTGACAGAAAACTAGTGACAGTTGACAGAAAATAGTCAACAGTGAACAGTAAACGGTCAACAGTCAACCCGAAACTGACAAACGACAACTACAAGACCCATTCGACTCAGTAAAGAAAGGAAAAAATATCATGGATCCATTAGTTTCTGCTGCTTCCGTTTTAGCTGCTGCTCTTGCTGTTGGTTTGGCTGCAATCGGCCCTGGTATTGGTCAAGGTAACGCAGCAGGACAAGCTGTTGAAGGTATTGCTCGTCAGCCAGAAGCTGAAGGCAAAATTCGCGGTACATTGCTGTTGAGCTTGGCATTCATGGAAGCGTTAACCATCTATGGTCTAGTAGTTGCTCTAGTACTACTGTTTGCTAACCCCTTCGCATAATCAGTCATGAGTGCTGAGTAACGAGTGCTGAGTAAAAACAAGTTAAGAGTTGGGAGTTTAACAAAGATAACTCAAAACTAGTAACTCAGGACTCAGTACTCAGTACTCAGGACTCAGCACTAAAATAGTAGATAGGAATAAGCAAACATGACACACTGGATCACCTTATTGGCTGTAGAAGAAGTTGCCAAAGAAGGGGGTTTGTTTGATCTAGATGCTACCCTGCCTTTGATGGCAATCCAGTTTCTAATCTTAGCCCTAATATTGAACGCAACTCTTTACAAGCCCTTGGGAAATGCCATTGATGGACGGAATGAATACATCCGTAGCAATCAATTAGAAGCCCAAGAACGTTTGTCGAAAACAGAAAAATTGGCACAGCAATATGAGCAGGATCTAGCAGGAGCTAGACGGCAAGCACAAACAATAGTTGCTGAAGCTCAAGCCGAAGCTCAAAAAATCGCTGGTCAGAAAATGGCCGCAGCGCAACAGGAAGCCCAGGCACAACGAGAACAAGCCGCTGGAGAAATTGAGCAGCAAAAACAACAAGCTTTAGCTTCCTTGGAAACACAAGTTGATGCTCTCAGTCGCCAAATGCTAGAAAAGCTTTTAGGAGCCGATTTAGTTAACCAGCGCTAACTCACAAAATAGTTATTGGTCATTAGTCATTAGTCATTAGTCGTTAAGTAAGACAACTGATAACTGACAACTGACAAAAATTTTTGGCAGCGCAGTTGTGGATAGAAAATCATGGGGACTTTTTTACTGTTGATGGCCGAATCTAGCGCCATCGGAGGTGAATTGGCAGAAGGAGGGTTTAGTCTAAACACAAATATTTTAGACACTAACCTGATTAACCTGGCCATTATTATTACTGTGCTGTTTGTCTTTGGGCGGAAAGTTGTAGGTAATATCCTCAAAACTCGTCGAGACAATATTGAAACAGCAATTAAGAGTGCAGAGCAAAGAGCTAAGGATGCAGCCGAAAAACTTAAAGAGGCGCAGCAAAACCTAGATCGAGCTACCGCAGAAGCTGAAAGAATTAAAAAATCAGCCCAAGAAAATGCCCAAGCTGCTAAAGAAGCTATCTTGGCACAAGCTGCTATAGATATTGACCGTATGCAGGAAGCAGGGGCGGCTGACTTGAGTGCAGAACTAGATAGAGCGATCGCTCAATTACGTCAAAAAGTAGTTGCTCAAGCACTGCAAAAAGTCGAAGCCCAACTAAAGAGCGGAATTGCTGACGATGCTCAACAAGTTTTAATTGAACGCAGCATCGCACAATTGGGAGGAAATGTATGAGAAGTAATGCAGCAACAGCCGAAATAGCCCAGCCCTACGCCCAGGCACTGTTGTCGCTAGCGCAATCCAAAAACTTAACAGAAGATTTTGGTACAGATGCGCGTACTTTCCTCGGCTTATTGGCAGGCAGCAAAGAGCTAGAAAGCTATTTGAGCAACCCCTTTACTCAGGCTGAAAACAAGAAGAATCTGCTCAAACAAGTACTTGGGGAAGGCGTTAGCCCTTACCTACGTAATTTTTTGTTGCTGTTAGTTGACAGACGACGTATTTCTTGCTTGGAAGCAATTTTGCAGCAGTATTTGGTACTGTTGCGCCAGCTAAATCAAACTGTATTAGCAGAAGTTACTTCTGCGGTAGCTTTGACAGAAGCTCAACAGCAAGCAATTACAGAAAAAGTAATCGCTATCACCAATGCTCGCCAGGTAGAACTGGAAACCAAGATAGATAACGAGTTGATTGGTGGTGTGATTATCAAAGTGGGTTCTCAGGTAATTGATGCTAGTTTGCGCGGTCAACTACGTCGCCTTTCCCTAAGCTTAAACAGTAACTAAATTGGGGACTGGGTAAGATTTTACCAATCACCAATCACCATTAACTTCTTCCGTCTCGAAAGAAAACTAAAAGCACAGACATAATGAGCATTTCCATTAGACCTGACGAAATCAGTAACATTATCCAACAACAAATCGAGCAATACGACCAAGAGGTTAAAGTTGCTAACGTTGGTACTGTTCTCCAAGTTGGTGACGGTATTGCCCGTATCTATGGCTTGGAAAAAGCTATGGCTGGGGAACTATTAGAATTTGAAGATGGCACAATTGGTATCGCCCAAAACTTAGAAGAAGATAACGTTGGTGCGGTATTAATGGGTGAAGGCCGGGAAATTCAAGAAGGTAGCTCTGTAACTGCTACTGGTAGAATTGCTCAGGTTCCTGTAGGTGAAGCCTTAGTTGGTCGCGTTGTCGATGCTTTGGGTCGCCCCATTGATGGTAAAGGTGATTTAAAAACCTCTGAAACCCGTTTGATTGAATCCCCAGCACCTGGGATTATTGCCCGGAAGTCTGTACACGAACCAATGCAAACCGGGATCACCGCTATTGACTCGATGATTCCCATCGGTCGTGGTCAACGGGAATTGATCATTGGTGACCGTCAAACTGGTAAAACAGCGATCGCTATTGACACCATCATCAACCAAAAAGGTGAAGATGTCGTTTGCGTTTATGTTGCCATCGGTCAAAAAGCTTCCACCGTTGCTAACGTAGTTCAAACATTACAACAAAAAGGCGCAATGGACTACACCGTAGTTGTAGCCGCTAACGCCAGTGACCCAGCCACCTTACAATACCTTGCTCCCTACACAGGCGCAACAATTGCTGAGTACTTTATGTACAAAGGCAAAGCAACCTTAGTAATTTACGATGACCTTTCTAAGCAAGCCCAGGCTTATCGCCAAATGTCCTTGCTACTACGTCGTCCACCAGGACGGGAAGCATATCCCGGAGACGTATTCTACATCCACTCTCGCTTGTTAGAACGTGCCGCTAAATTGAGCGATGAATTGGGTAAAGGCAGCATGACCGCCTTACCAATTATCGAAACCCAAGCAGGTGACGTATCCGCATACATTCCTACCAACGTAATTTCTATCACCGACGGTCAGATTTTCTTGTCTTCTGACTTGTTCAACTCTGGTATCCGTCCCGCTGTAAACCCCGGTATTTCAGTATCCCGTGTAGGTTCTGCGGCACAAACCAAGGCAATGAAAAAAGTTGCCGGTAAGATTAAGTTGGAATTAGCGCAGTTTGATGACTTGCAAGCTTTCGCACAATTTGCTTCTGACTTAGATAAAGCCACCCAAGATCAATTAGCACGCGGTGTCCGCTTACGGGAACTTCTCAAGCAGCCCCAAAACGACCCACTTTCTGTAGCAGAACAAGTAGCAATTCTTTACGCTGGTATTAATGGTTATTTGGATGACATTGCTGTTAACAAAGTAACCGTTTTTGCTAAAGGTTTACGTGATTATTTGAAGACAGTGAACACTGCATATTTCCAAGCAGTACAAAGCAAGAAAGTACTAGGTGACGAAGAAGAAACAGCCTTGAAGGCAGCGTTAACCGAGTTCAAGAAGACCTTCCAAGCAGCAGCGTAATCAAGGAGTCAGGAGTCAGGAGTCAGAAGTAAGACTATTCCTGCCTTCTGAATCCTGAGTTCTCAATTCTGAATTCTTGTAGAATATTATGGCTAATCTCAAAGCAATACGCGATCGCATTCAGTCGGTCAAAAACACCAAAAAAATCACAGAAGCCATGCGGCTGGTTGCTGCGGCTAGAGTACGTCGCGCCCAAGAACAGGTAATTGCTACCCGTCCCTTTGCTGACCGCTTGGCTCAAGTCTTATTTGGCTTACAAACCCGTCTACGGTTTGAAGATGTAGATCTACCACTACTGAAAAAACGCGAAGTTAAATCAGTCGGTTTGTTGGTTATTACTGGCGACCGTGGTTTGTGCGGTGGTTACAATAGTAATGTTATCCGCAGGGCAGAAAATCGCGCCAAGGAACTGAAGGCAGAAGGTGTAGACTACAGATTTGTAACTGTTGGACGCAAAGCCACTCAATACTTCCAACGTCGCAATCAGCCTATTGATGGTACCTACAGCGGTTTAGAACAAATTCCCACCGCAGCAGAAGCTACCAATATTGCAGACGAACTACTTTCTTTGTTTCTCTCAGAAAAAGTAGACAGAATTGAGCTAGTTTATACCAAATTTGTATCTTTGGTTAGCTCTCGTCCCGTCGTGCAAACCTTACTCCCTTTTGATACCCAAGGTTTAGAAGCAGCAGATGACGAAATCTTCCGCTTAACTACCCGTGGTGGTCAATTCCAAGTAGAACGGGAGAAAATGGTCAGCCAAGCCCGTGTTTTGCCTCGTGATATGATTTTCGAGCAAGACCCTGTACAAATTCTTGATTCTTTGTTGCCATTGTATCTGAGTAATCAGTTATTGCGATCGCTCCAAGAATCAGCAGCTAGTGAATTAGCAGCACGGATGACAGCAATGAGTAACGCCAGTGAAAACGCCGGTGAATTAATCAAAAGCTTGTCATTGTCTTACAACAAAGCCCGTCAAGCAGCCATTACCCAGGAACTCCTAGAAGTTGTGGGTGGTGCAGAGGCTTTAACTTAATTTGGTAATAGGTGATTGGTAATGGGTAATTGTTAAATGAACCAGAGCCAATCATCAATTATTATCAGTTATTAATAATAATTAAATTTAAATTTATGCTCTATCTTTAACAACAAATTTAATAATTATGGAACAATTTATGAATGCAAATATTATCTAATTTTATCATAATTTCCCTCAACTCAATTAACTGATAGTAAACCAATTTTCAATTACCAGATCCTCAAAATCATGAAAATCTGCCACATTATTTGTTACTAAGATCAAGTCGTTGCAGAAGGCAATACTCGCAATTTGTCCATCAATAAAAGCAGGTGTTTTACCAATTTTTGATAATCTATCCCTTTCCTGCGCGTGCCATTTTGCAGCATTGAGATCATAATCCAACACAGGCAAATCTAATACAGAATCTTGAATGTATTTCCATAAAGAATCCTTGCGTTTAGAAAGTGGTAAACGCCAACAGCCATAAAGGATTTCATGAACAACAAGACTTGCTACTGCTACTTCTGAACGATAGCGATTTAATTGATCTAAAACCTGAGTATTGGGAATTGGCCGACTCGGTTCTGAGATAATATTAGAGTCTAGTAAAAAGCGAACTGTCATAAATCAATCTCGCGTCCTGGACTACGATCTCTAAGATTTGCAAAATCTTCATCTGTAAATTCAATACCTTCTCTTTCAATTGTTTCTCTAAACCTTAAAACCCCTTGCCAAAAACTATCTCCCTTATTCTGTAACGGTTTTTCTTCTACTTGTTCCTTTATTTTTGACAACTGAGACTCAAGTACATTAAGCAGAGAAGTTTTATCTTCTACAGATAAATCATCCAGAGATTTAATAATTTCTTGTAATGTCATTTTCCACCCTCATCAATAATAATAAATACTTTTATTATTAACTGAATTAATTACCAAATTATTTGGATATTAAACAAGTTAATTTTGGAATCACAAGTTACCAAAGGTAAATTCAAATAAAAGGCCGTAGCAGTAATAATCCGATCTACCATTTCTGGAACAATATTCCTGGGAATTTGTGTAATTGTTTGAGCAACTTCTAAATTTAGGGCGATTACAGACCATCCAGTATTACTATTTGCTAAAATTTCAATTAATTTTTGTAATGCTGTTTCTGGTATTTTGCCTTTTTCCTGTAAGTAAATAATTTCAATAATCGAAATAGAAGGTATATAAATTGAATCTGCTTGATCAATTGCTGTTAATGCTGCATTTGATAATTTTGGAGATTTTAGAAAATACCAAATAATAGCATGAGTATCTAATACAATAGCTTTCATAATTCAATATCCCTGGGAAATTTAGCCCACATTTCTTGGCGAATTTCTGTAATATCTTGTTCTGTAATATTTATATCCAAGTCACTCCATAACCCGTAAAAACTAGGACGTGGGTTTTTTGGTGGTAATTTATGTTTGAGAAATTGAATAAAATCTAAAACTTCTTGTTGTTTATCGGTTGGTAATTCTCGCAGGTTTTCTAAAACTGCTTGTTCAATGGTCATAGTTTCACCTCTACTACTAGGCTATGATTCTATTATAAATGACATCAGCATTAATTTTTATTTTCTCCTCCATTGTTGATATCAATTCCTAATATTTCCAATTGTTGATTTATCCAATCTGTAGCTGTTACTTCATCGGTTTCTATCGCTTTTTCTACTCCTATTTTAGCAATTTCTAGTAGTTGTTTGGATTGTTCACGCTTTTGGTGAGATTCTTCAACTTTGGTTCTAATTTTTTTCTGTACTGATTCAGGCGCATTCCAAACTAAAAATTGACTAATTTCATTAGGGTATAATTCAATTTGTCCTGATGAACCTTTAAAATGTTTTTCAACCTGTAGCTTTCCAATAATACTATTGAGGTAAATAGACAGATAAACCGAGTCAAGTAAATCAGTTCTGAGAATAGTTACGTGATTATCTGGTAAAGCTGGTTGTTGATAAAGATAAGGCGCACAGCGTCCAATTGTACCGACACCTGTACCATTAATTAAAACATCATCAGTATGAATTATGAGTGGATTATCAGTTTCTGGAAAATAAGCATAGCGATTATCTGTCAGAATTACTTTACCTTCTCGAACGTACTTAGAATTAACAACAGGTAAACCCAACTTATTGTCATCTTCAGATTCAATATATATGGGTTGTTTTCCTCGTTGATTAAGGTTAAGTAAATCACCAAGTCTAGTTAATTCAACTTTCTCCTTGAGTCTTTCAGTCAGTTCATCATATTTTGGTTGGTAATACTCAGCATCAAGGCGACCAGAAGACAAAAAAGACTCTTTAAAACTCTTGATAGCAATAGTTTCTTTAGTGGGTTGCCAGTCTTTTAAGTTCAGTTCTGATAACAGTAAATCCTCAGCTTGTTCATAGAAATCTTTTGAAGATTTTTTCTCTTTCAAAGAAATGTCAATCAATGATTTTATTTTGAATTGAAATTTGTTATTTAAAAGAGGTATAGGTATTAATCTGACTTTATTTAATGGTAATCCTTGCTGAACCATGCCAGAAGAATTTCTAATAACCCAATCATAACCAATCTTTGAATTTAAGTAAGTTAAGAGATATTCTGGAATGATTGAGGTATTTAGATTAAGCTCTATTCTGGCAATATCTTGGTCTATATTCGCTGGTAAAATATCATTTTTGACAATAGAGCAACATCCTACTGTCCCACGATTAGCGAGGAGAATATCATTCTCGTGAAGAGAAGATCGTTTATTTTTGTCATCTACCCATTTAGCTAATCCATCTGCGCCAATTTTATCTGTAAACCAGTTTTTTGTATTTTTAGCCGTTATATGAGAAATATTTGATGTTTCATCTACTTCATGATAACCATGCTGACCATCAGTGATGAATGCAATATCGCCAAGAATGATATTTTTAAATTTCTTTCTTTGATGATATTCGTGCAAATATTGTTTTTTGAAGAAATCACTATCCACTCTAAAAGAAATATTTTCTTTCAAAGCTTCACTTAAACTTAATTCAACCGCTTCTAGCCCATCCATTAACTTCTGATACTTCACAGCATTAAACGGCGCAACAGATGGGCTTAACTTAAAAAAACTGAAATTCTCCTTTTTTGCAAACTCAATAAACGCCTCAGCAATACCATCTTGCGTCTTTCCTTCATGATTAAATAAATCATGATCAATAATCAAATGACCGTGATCATCTAACAAATATTCACCCGAACTATCAGACTTTTTAACATAAATTTTTTCACCCGAATTATCCTTACCTGATTTTTGCATCGTGGCAAAAAAGATATTGTAATCATCCTGGCGAGGACATAACGCGCCTACTTTTGGATCATCATTCCATTTTTGCACCAACAATACCGAAGTTTTAGTTCCCGTATGGGGTTTAAAAGTATTTCCATGTAACCCAACTACTGCCAAAATTCGGCAACGTTCCGCAATAAAATCACGGATATTTTTATCAGAAGAATTATTAAAACGTCCTTGAGGTAAAACAATTGCCATTCTGCCCCCAGGCTTTAAAAAATCCAGATTGCGTTCAATAAATAAAATATCTCTCCCGACTTTAGTTTCCCATTTACCATTAGCCTTTTTAGCTAAATCATAATGGTTAATAATGCGAGTTTCTTTAATATCTCCAGCAAAAGGAGGATTTGCCATCAACACATCAAACTGAAATTCTCGATAGTCTTTACTATCTTTTGGTCGTTGCCGTTTTAAACGTTTGAATCCAGCATTATAAATATCATCCCACTCCTCCTGTCCTGTTATTTCATCCCACATTTCATAATCCAGGGTATTCAAATGCAAAACATTTGTTTCACCATCTCCAGCAATCAAATTCAACGTCCGCGCTACCCTTACCGCTTTTTCATCAAAGTCAATTGCAAATACTTGTTCTTGCACATATTCTCTACATCGTGGTGGCTTCTCTTCCAGTGAAAACAAATGACTTGCTGATAAACCTTCATCCTCCAAAATTTGCCGCCACACATGAAAAATTGTATGCACTGGAAACCCCGAAGAACCCGCAGCCGTATCAATCATGTATTCATCCTCTTGAGGATTTAGCATCTTGACACACATATCAATTACATAACGAGGGGTGAAAAATTGTCCTTTTTCTCCCTTACTACTTTTATTAATCAAATATTCAAAAGCTTCATCAACTACATCCAAATTAGAGTTAAATAGCTTTACATCTTCTAAAGAAGAAATACAAATTGAAAGATGAGAAGGAGAGAGGCTAATTTTCGCATCTTCACTAAAAACTCCTTCCCACTTTTTCTTAGCCTTATCAAATAAATCTTGAATTTTTGTTTTGAGTGCGGCTTCTGTTTGTCCTGTATTGCGAAACTCCATCATCCGAGTTGTACGGCGGTTTCCTTGACCAGAATACCACTCATCATAGAGTTTAGTAAAAATTAGCTTAAACAGTTCCTCAAATACATCTACCCCAGCATTTGCTAATACCTCATCTTCCATTTCTTCGACTATGGTTTTGAGAGATTTATTCTGTTTTATTAATTTGTCATTAGCAATCAAATCTTCTAGTGTGAACTTAATTTGCAGAATATCAGCTAAAGTTTGATTAGCATTAGGTAAACCGGAAAGTTCTTCAAAATAGTTAGGATCTTTTCGCTGGTAATAAGAAATTTGATCGCCATTTGTCCAAATAGCAATAGGCGCACCTGTAGCGTGACAATAAGATCGTAATTGTTCTTTACCGTCCTTGAGTTTCGGTTTTTTTACCTCCACCAGCATATAGACTGTATTTAACCGATCTTTGTCCATGACGACAATATCAGCCCGTTTCACCTCGCGCCCAAAATTTACCCCATACTCTACTTGAATCCGATTAAGGGGATAGTAAAAACGTTCTGTTAAAACCCGCAGATATAGTTGTCGAATTGCTTCCTCTGGTGTAAGTTTAATCTCCTTTTTGCGAACTAAACAAACGGTGTAGGGTGTTTCGCCACTTTTGGTAGACTTGAGGATAATTGACTGTTCTAGCTGTGCAATTTCTTCAGCAGTAAATTGAGAGAGTCTGTAATTTGAATCTTTGAGAATATCGGCTAATTTCATGAATTAAATACTTAAGAGTCTGAGAATTATAAAAATAGGTTACAGAACTTGAATTAGTGTATATACAATATGCTATGCAAGGTCATGAACCTGATTAGTATCATTGTCTGGGACAATTTCACCATAAAATAAAACATTTCTTTATAATGTTGCAAAAAAAATTCATACTCAAAATAAATTTTTATTTTTATCCAATTCAATTAGTTAAAAAATAATTATTCAGAGTTTCTTCTAAACTAATTAGACACTTGTTGATCCCCCCTAACCCCCCTTTTTAAGCTACCGTGTACACACAAGTGATCTGATTACCTAAAACAAGCCCTGGCGATTATAAATCACTAAGAAACAATACTGGTTTTGCCTGTGTAGTTGCGGTTTCTAACCGCCGATTTAATCTTAAATAGGACTTGTGTGTACACCGTAGCCTTTTTAAGGGGGGAACTAGAATCAAAGTCCCCCTTTTGAAGGGGGATTTAGGAGGATCTGAAATGTTTTGCTACACCAAGAAGGACTTTTCAAACAGCTTCTAATATTTAATCTTTATTTAATTTTGATTGGATTGAATTATTTTCTATAATTCCCACTAAAACTCTCATCAAACCTTCTAAATCATCAGGTAGCGAATAAATAGTAATATCTTCAGTGATTTGTTTTGCTTCCACATCTAATATTCCAAAACGCCACACATCACCTGTTGTTACAGCCCCATAGTGAAATTCTTGTTCTTCTATTTGAGAAAAAGCAATTAATTCTGTAGCAAGTTGAGTAAATCCTCTAGTTAAATCGTCGTTTTTTGCTTCTATAACTAACAAATTATGTTCTGCACGTAGTAAATAATCCAGATTACCTTTTAACCATTTACTAACAACTAGTGGGTATTCTATTCTTAACTGACAATCACAATAATATGTAGCAACTTCTATTAAAATCGGTGCTACTAAAGTTTCTCTTCTGGCTGTTTCACTAGTTAAAGTTACTCGTGTTAATGTGCGTTCAAGGCGATTTTGTAATTCTAATAAGTGATCTAGATGTTTTTCACTTTTTGGAAGTGACAATCTTGATCTAACTAATTTATAGCCTAATTCTGCTAAAATTTCTTCGGGTGGATAGGTCATTTCAAAATATGAACGAAATGTATATTCGCGTTCTTCTTGGAGAATTTTTGGTTTAGTCATAATTTAGTCACTAAATAAATTTCACCTAAGTTGATGTTTGATTTTTTTTTAATTGATCATTATTGAATTTGACTTCTCACCCAATCTCTAAATTCTCTCACTAATTCCAAATATTTTTTACTACCAGAATTTTTCAAGAAATTGGAAATTTCTGTTAAAGGTAAATTAGGAAAAGCTAAACTTTCATCAACAACTATATATTTACCATCTTCTAAAATATTAATAGTAAATACATTACCATCATATCGCCAAATTTCTGGCACACCCATTTCTGCATAAACCGCAAAACGATCTTTTGAACTGCTAGTTTCGTGTTCAGGGGAAGGAGCCATTATTTCTAAATTACCCCGATAATAAGTTAAGCGAAAACGGCTAGTGGTACTGAGTTCATTTAGCAAACTCTCATATGTATGCCAACTAATCCCTGATAAATGGACAATTTCTTGCTGTTGCATCAGACTTTGGCTAGTCATGGCGTATTACTATACCTGTAAACTATCTATCTCTAACTTTAATTTATTCCCAAAATAAAATAGCTATACCTTTTTTTGTCAACTTGCAAAATTGCGTACTATAATAGAAGATGTGAAGCACATGGGGCTTTAACGGTTTCGACAGGTTGGCGAACGCTTCTCTGTGATTCAGGTCGAGAGCGAGTCACCTCTCGGAAATCAAAGACTCGAAAAAAAAGTAAATGCGAACAATATCGTAAAATTTGCTCGTCGGGAAGCTCTAGTAGCAGCCTAAGAAACCTCTTTCAGGTTCGAGCGTCTTTAATTTGACTCCGTTAAGGATTAAAGACCTAACCCCCAACGGATGCTCCAACAAGCGTTCTCTGGTTGGCTTGAAGGCTAAGATTAAATCAGAGCATCCTACGTTCGGGATAATGAACGATTCCCGCCTTGAGGGTCAGAAAGGCTAAACCTGTGAACGAGCGGTGGGTTAATACCCAATTTGGACATGGGTTCGACTCCCATAAGCTCCATTTTAAGAAAAGAACAAGTCCACCTGACACTTTTATGTGTGGGTGGATTTTGTTTTTCTAGGTTGATTTATGCCAATTGTGTGTAAAGTTGCGCCAGATAAATACCGTAGAGACATTCCATAGAACATCTCTACGAGGATTATAGAAAATGCATATTTAAACAGGACTTACGCAAAACATCACGAAAGTGGGGGTAATTCATGAATTACCCCTACGAAAGAATCAGGTTTTTGATTACTTCGTGCATAAGTTCTATTAAATTCGCTTGATGTCTAATCACTCTCGTTTTTAATTAACTTCCCGCAATTTGCGAGTATTATCAACCAAACTTTGAGCAAATTGATCAAATCGTTGAGATAATTTTTCATCCAGTAGTTTACCCTCTGGACTAAATGCACCCCAGGCTTGACCAATAGCTATCTGCTCAATAATTGATTGACAGTGAACCCAGCGGAGGATGATTCTGAGGTCGTTTAAAGCGTTGCTGTTTACTTGGCCACCCAATATACTAATCAAACCAGCTACCTTACCAGATAGCTGATCAAAACTCATTAAATCCAAAGTATTTTTAATAACGCCACTAACACTACCATGATATTCTGGTGTTGCCAAGATTAAACCATCAGCATTAAAAACGGTATCGCGTAACTTCTGCACGTCTGGGTAATCTGGATACTCTTTGGCACCAGTGCAAAAAGGTAAGTGCATTTGCGTTAAATCAAGAATTTCTACTTCTGCACCTAAAGCTGCTACTCGTTGTGCTGCTACTTGTAAGCCTAACTGGGTATAAGATCCGGGTCTTAAACTACCACCAATACCAACAATTTTTACCATAGTTCACCCACTAAAACCAGAATTTCTTAAAAGTCGGAGTCATTACGACTATGATTATAGTAGCGATTGATTGCGTAATATGTCAAATTTTAATTACCGGGAAAAATTTATGTTAATCCCTAGCGCAAACTGGGGAAATCATTAATATCCCTATATTTCAGATAAAAACCTATAATTGGAACTGATGTCAGGACATGGGGCAGATCCAAGGGTCGGGTTTTGCGGGGAAGGAAAAAACCTTTGACCTTTACCCAAAGCAAGTTGAAAGTTTGCAGTATTGACATACAGCAGTTTGTGTAGTTAGGAGGTACAACATCTAAATTCAAACCTATACACAAAGCCAGTTGTACTCCTGACTCCTGACTCCTGACTTCTGCTGTAACATCCGTGGTAAAAACCTGGGAATGTTTTTGTCTGGAAGTTAAACTAGATAATAAAACCGTAATTTCCAGTTATTGCAATTTCTGCTAGAAGAATAGGCATAAAACTAGATATCAGCTTATGCCAAAGAATAAAAGGGTAAATATTATGACAAATTTTGGGAAAAAGACATTGAGGAAACAGCGACCGACAAAGCGCAGTATTTGGACTGGGGCTTTAGCAGCTACTATGATTATGATGCCAGGAATTTTGGGGATGAATCCCGTTTTGGCACAAAAAGCAGAGCGTAATTCCTTAACTTATGGAGAATTGCTCCAAAAAACCGAGCAAGGGCAAGTTAGAAAAGTAGAATTGGATGAAACTGAGCAAATAGCTAGAGTTTATCTGGCAGATCAAAAACCAGATGCACCACCAATACCAGTGCGACTTTTAGATCAAAACTCTGAGTTAATTAATAGACTCAAGGAAAAAAACGTTGATTTTGGTGAGGTTTCCTCTGCTAATAGTAGGGCTGCTGTAGGGTTGTTGATTAATCTGATGTGGATTTTACCACTGGTAGCTTTAATGCTGTTATTCCTGCGTCGTTCTTCTAATGCTTCTAACCAAGCGATGAATTTCGGTAAATCCCGCGCTCGTTTCCAAATGGAAGCGAAAACTGGGGTGAAATTTGATGAAGTGGCTGGTGTGGAAGAAGCGAAAGAAGAACTGCAAGAAGTTGTGACTTTCCTCAAACAGCCAGAAAGATTTACTGCTGTTGGCGCTCGGATTCCCAAGGGTGTGCTGTTAATTGGCCCTCCTGGTACTGGTAAAACTTTACTAGCAAAAGCGATCGCAGGTGAAGCTGGTGTACCATTCTTTTCTATATCTGGTTCTGAGTTTGTAGAAATGTTTGTGGGTGTGGGTGCTTCCCGTGTCCGCGACTTGTTCAAGAAAGCTAAAGACAATGCTCCTTGTATCATCTTTATTGATGAAATCGACGCAGTAGGTCGTCAACGAGGTGCAGGTATCGGTGGTGGAAATGATGAAAGAGAACAAACCCTCAACCAGCTATTAACCGAAATGGATGGTTTTGAAGGCAATACAGGCATCATTATTATTGCTGCTACCAACCGTCCTGATGTATTGGATTCGGCGTTATTGCGTCCCGGTCGTTTTGATAGACAAATAACTGTTGATGCGCCCGACATTAAAGGACGTTTGGAGATATTGCAAGTCCATGCTAAAAACAAGAAATTAGATCCTAGTGTATCCTTAGATGCGATCGCACGTCGCACTCCTGGATTCACCGGCGCAGATTTAGCCAACCTCCTCAACGAAGCCGCGATTCTCACCGCTAGAAGGCGCAAAGAAACCATCACTATCTCAGAAATAGATGATGCAGTAGATCGAGTTGTGGCTGGAATGGAAGGTGCAGCTTTAGTAGATAGCAAAAACAAGCGTTTAATTGCTTACCATGAAGTTGGACACGCCTTAGTAGGTACTTTAATCAAAGACCATGACCCAGTACAAAAAGTTACTCTCATCCCCAGAGGACAAGCCTTAGGTTTAACTTGGTTTACACCCAATGAAGAACAAGGTTTAATTTCCCGTTCCCAAATCCTAGCGCGGATTATAGCTGCTTTAGGTGGTCGGGCTGCGGAAGAAATTGTTTTTGGTAAAGCTGAAGTAACAACAGGTGCAGGAAATGACTTACAACAAGTCACAAGCATGGCACGACAAATGGTAACGCGGTTTGGGATGTCTGATTTGGGTCCATTGTCCTTGGAAAGTCCAAATCAGGAAGTATTTTTGGGACGTGACTGGGGGAATAAATCAGAATATTCTGAAGAAATTGCCGCTAAGATTGATACTCAAGTCCGGGAAATTGTTAATAGTGGCTATATCAAAGCGAAAGAACTGTTACAAGAAAACCGCCCAGTGTTAGAGCGTTTAGTTGATTTATTAGCAGAACAGGAAACAATTGATGGGGATTTATTCCGCCAGATTGTAGAAGAAAATACACAGATTCAGGTGACAGATCAAAAATTAGCTGTATCTCGTTAGGTAATTATTAAATGTCAATAGTTTATATTGTATAGACTATTGACCAAATAATTACGAATTACGAATTACGAATTACGAATTATTTTGACTGCTTTTACAAAGATTGTTCAAGAACTTTTTTAAATAGTGGGTTGATATTATCATTAGCTCTGACTTTATCTCGCACCATAACTTCAATAACTGTATAGGACAGATCCCGAAAAAATGCTCTGGAAGAGCCTAGTTCTCCAAAAGTACCCCATTTAAAAGAAATTTCACCAGAGCCAATTATTTTGCTAACTCCTGGTTCTTGAAGTTTTAATTTTGAGCCTTCAAAAACGCTATTTGCATATTCTTCTGGTATTCCAACTCTAACGATATCTAATGATGATGCCAGAGAAGATTTAACTTCCCGTTCAACTTCAGTTGAAACAGCAACTTTTAAAACTAACTTGCCAGAATCATTTGGCTCGAATATAGCACCTAAGCAGCCATATAAAAATCTAGCTCCTAGAGGTGCTAATATCTCAATCATGACTTCTCTTGTAAAAAATGAACTAATTTTGGCATTCTCGTCTATGATTTCTATCCTTTCATTTACTACAGGATAAAAAACAGGTGGAAAATCCCCAGGGAAAGAAAATCCTTCGTCAGTCCAAATACGAGCTTTTCCCGACAAACCTAAATTTAATACTTTTAGCATTAATCAATCCCCCAAGCTTTTCTCCAATTTCTATTGAAATCTTCTGGGTAAGCCTTAATTACTTCTGGATGATAGAAGCTGTATTGTGATACACCATAATGAGCTATAGCCATAGGGTGAGCCGTACCCCAATCATAACCTTTTTCCATAAGTTCAGCTTCTTTTAATTCATGAAAGTAGAAACTAGCATCAGCATCAGAAATTTTTTGTCCTGAGTCTAACGCTTTTTGAAGCCTATCAATCATTTTTATATTGGGTAAGTAAAGAGGAAATCTGCTGATGTGTTTCTTGATCATTTCTAGCTGTTCTCTGTCAACAATATACTCTTGTTCAGTTAAAGTGCCAAAGAAACTTGTATTGGGATTCACAGACAAAAGAAAAACTCTCTTTATAATTCACGAAATACTACTTTTTGAGTATATGCCTAAGTTATGACAAAATCATCAATCCGACGAGATTCTACCAGCCTGGAGATAAAAAATTTCCCAACAGGTCGATTTAGCAGCGAATTACAGCTAAAATGAGACGTTGCAGAAATAAGCCGTGCCATGTTTGATATATTGCCTTTCCGGTTTGAGTTGGATAAAATTGCGATCGCAGGAGCTTGTTTATGGTCTTTGGCTCTATATCTGGCTTTGGCATCAACTAGGGAATGGGTAATTGAGCAATTAAACAGATGGTTTAACTTTGCCGAGCGATCGCTGTATACTAGTCAAACGGAATTTGAAAAAACACGCAAAGCCAGAGAATCGCAAAATGCCTTTTACGCCTCACTGTTTAGCATTATGCCTTTTTTCATCTTTGGTGCTTTATGTAACTGGGGTCTGGAAATCAGTTTAGGCGATAGCTGGGGAATTAGCACCGGCATACTTGCCTGTATGGGTGCAGGAATTTATGAACTCGGACGCAGAGATGGGGAATCTTCTGATTAGACATCTGGTGAAAAGCTACGCTATCAGCAAACCCTAATTAGAAAATATCAAATATTCTATGTTGAAACTACTCAAATACCTCAGTATTTGTTTCATTAGTGCCTGTTTGCTATTTGCTTGTCATGTTTGGACACCGACCGAATTTAAACGCCCTCCCTTGAAAATACCATTTGGATTTTTTGTTGGGGAGTATCCAGGTATCATTGCTCAAGAAAAAGGATTCTTCAAAGCCCAAGGGGTAGATGTAGAACTAATTCATAAACCATACATCCAATTGGAACAAGGAAATTTCAGTGCGGGTAAGTATGATGGTGCTATATCTTCTTTGGGAAGTTTTATCATCTTGAGTGCCACAATTCCAGATATACAAAGCGTGATGGTTGTAGATGAATCAACAGGAGCAGATGTAGTAGTCGCCCAATCACAAATTAGAACCGTTGCTGACTTGAAAGGGAAAAAACTGGGTACAAATCTAGGCGGTTTTAGCGAAGTTTTTGTAACTGAAATGTTGAAAACTGCCAACTTAACCAGCGATGATGTGAACTTGGTTAAATTAGAGGCTTCAGAAATTCCCCAGCGTCTGAAAAATAATACTATTCAAGCCGGACATACTTGGCAACCCCATCTTTCTGAAGCTATGAAATCAGGGGGACATATCCTATTTACCAGCAAACAAACCCCTTACTTGATTTTAGATATGATTGTCTTTCGTGGTGAGATAATCCGCGATCGCCCCGAAGATGTTCGTGCATTCGTACGAGGATGGCTGCAAGCAGTAAACTACTGGAAAGCAAATATTCAGGAAGGAAATGCGATCGTCAGCAAAGTCTTAAAAATTCCTAGTAATACAATCTCTCTGGAGGGAGTAAACCTAACTGATTTAGATGAAAACCAAAAATTCTTTCAATCTAGCAACCCTAACTCCATCTACAAAAATGCCAAGATATATGCAGACTTTTTTATTCGCACTGGAAACGTGACGCGCATTCCTGAGCTAAAAAGTTTGTTCAATTCTGACTTTTTAAAGCCACCAGATTAGTTTACAGCCATGCAGCATTCCCTTTTGGGTAGCATCCGTACAAAGTTGATCGTCTCGTTTCTCATTGTTGCTTTGATTCCGTTACTGTTATTGACATTTATCAACAAACAGACTACTGAAAAAGCACTAGCTGACAACGCTCGACAAGCCCTATCTATGGCGGCTAACGAAACTGCTAACAGAATAGATGCTTTTATTGATGGAAATCTCAATTCCGTGCGCGTAGAGGCGATTTTACCAGGTTTTGCACGCTACCTCAGCCTCACTCCAAAACAGCGAGATGACAGCCCCGAAATGCAACTGGCGACAGAAACATTAATCCGTCTCAGTCGCAAAGATATGGTCAATGTTCTCTCCTATGCTTTGCTCAATTTAAATGGGAAAAATGTATTGGATACATATACACCGAACGTTAGCAAAGATGAATCTGGTCAAGATTATTTTAAAGAACCCCTGCAAACTGGGTTATCCTTTGTTTCTAGCATGAAGCAGTCATCGACAATTCCTGATCTTCTTACCTTCTTTTTTAGCAGTCCGGTTCGCAATGCCAAAGGAGATATATTGGGTGTATTGCGTGTTTCATACAATGCGACTGTTGTTCAGCAGTTAGTAACTCGACAAACTGAACGGGCTGGGGCAAAATCTTTTGCTATTCTTTTAGATGAAAATAATATTTATCTGGCACATAGCACTGCACCACAATTGCTTTTTAAATCAATTGTACCTCTACCTTTGGATATTGTAACTCGATTACAAAAAGCAGAACGTTTGCCTAATTCTCCTGTTAAAGAATTGGCAACTAATGAGTTTAAACTTAAACAAGCATTGGATGGTAAACAATCATATTTAATTACATCGTTGTCAGGAACAGGTAATCAGGTTAATTTGATTACGATTGCTCATTTAAAATATAAGCCTTGGTCTGTCTTGTTTGCACAGCCCATTAGTATTGCCCTAGCACCTGTAGAAAAGCAAATCCATGATGCAATGTTTCTATTTGCATTGATCGCTTCAGTAGTAACAATTATCGCTTTTGCTATTGGGCAACTGATAACAAAGCCAATAATTTACCTTACTAATATAGTTTTCCAATTTACCGCAGGTAATTTAGATATCCGCGTCGAAATGAACTCAAAAGATGAAATAGGTCAACTGGCAAAATCTTTTAATAATATGGCACTGCAATTACAAACATCTTTGGAAACTTTGGAACAACGGGTACAGGAGAGAACAGCAGAGTTAATCATTGCTAAAGAAAAAGCAGAAGATGCAAATCAGAAACTAGAAAAATTGGTAAATTTAGATAGCTTGACTCAGGTAGCTAACCGTCGTTGCTTCGACGGACGACTCCAAGCGGAATGGAACCGCCTTAAACGAGAACGACAACCCTTGTCACTAATTTTATTTGACGTTGATAAATTCAAACTTTACAACGACTATTATGGTCATTTTGGAGGCGATGATTGCCTCATCAGAATAGCGCAAACAGTGCAAAAGATAGTTAATCGTCCTGCTGATCTAGTAGCGCGTTATGGAGGAGAAGAATTTTCAGTACTTCTCCCCAATACTGACTTAGTAGAAGCGATTAAAGTAGCACAAAGTATTCAACAAGCAATTCACGATCAGGCCATTCCCCATGCAAAGTCTGATGTCAAGGACATCGTTACACTTAGTTTAGGTATTGCTTCTTTAATACCCACTTGTGACATCAAGCCAGATACACTTATCACTTCAGCCGATAAAGCACTGTACAATGCTAAACGTCAGGGGCGCGATCGCTATTGTTACTCATTTGAATCATAGGTCTATTCCTATTCTCTATTCTCCAGATCTCCGACTTCACCAGATAAATTTATTATTTATGGACACAATAAACAAAAGAAGTCAGGGATTTTATCGCCTCACCTGAATTCTGACAATAAAAGTTAAATAAGGTGGGAAAAACCCACCCCACAAAACATAACTCAAAACATAAATTAAGCCGTGCGGAAACGGGCTAATTCTTCCCCAGTTTTGGCATCATGGGCGTGAACAGTACACACCAAACAAGAATCAAAAGAACGGGCTACATGACCTACTTCTACAGGGTCTGTAGGGTCTTGAATAGGTGTTCCTATTAACGCTTGTTCAATGGGGCCGCGTTGTCCTGCACCGTCACGGGGGCCAATATTCCAAGTACCGGGGGCAATAACTTGGTATTGTTTAATTTTGCCTTTTTCAATTTCTACCCAGTGACACAATGCACCTCTAGCCGCTTCCGTTGCACCCCAACCTTTACCGTCTTTTTCTTGGGGTTTGATATACCAGGGGTCATTTAATTTAAATTCCCGTAAACAGCGTTCGGCCTGACGATATAATTTAACAAGTTCATGAACTCGTGCTAGTTGGCGGACGTGAACACTTGCACCACCCATTTTTTTGAAGGTGTCGAGAATAAAGGGGTCGTAGTGTTGCCAAGATTCGCCATGTGTGCCACCTGCGACTAATTGACGGGCTAAGGGGCCAGCTTCTAAGCGTCCTAAATCTTGGTGAAGGACTGCACTAGACCAGGAATATGCACCTTCAAAGTCTTTATTATTGTTGGCAATAGGGTTTGTAGTGCGATCGCTCGGATGCCAATCTTCCGTACCCTCATCATACCAAGAATGGGTTAAATTCTCACGGGCAAAAGATTGATCCATCAAAGCATGAGTATCACTGAAGCTATCGTAAACACCACTTTTCATAATTACAGCAGCGTTACGTCCCTCAATAGTGGGTTTATTATATTTATCCTCATGGGGAATATAACCCCAAGTCACATATTTACCCACACCAGCACCATATCTATCCAAACCGATATCCAAACCCATGCGCCAGTATAAACCTAAATCAGATTCTCGGTGTTTGATATCTTCATTTAACCACTTTTGGAAATCTTCATAAGATTGAATTTCTTCATATCTTTCTAAAGAACAACCTAACCAAACTGGTTCTAACCAATTGGTGCGGAAATATTCAAGAATTGCCCAGGCGCGGGTAATGTCAGTTAAAGTGGGGGCGCACATCACACCACCAGGCACCATATAACTGCAATGACAACAGGTGATATGCTGTAAATGTTCCTGAGTAACTTATTTTATCAGGTAATTTTGCTCGGTAAGAACATTTTATTTTCACCATTTCAGTTTATAAATAAGGGAATATTTAGGGAATGAGCGGACAAAATCAGGGTAATTGCGAGGAGACATATTCCACATCTACACAGGAATATGCAAATGCAGACTCAAGGGACTGGTTCGCAGATATGTTTGCAGACTTTGAGCCGCAGAACACCACAGATGGTAGCTATAGGGGAACAATGGCGAAAATAAAAGCAACGGAATTACAGTATCAAGCAGTTTTTGAACAGAAGTTAGTCGAAGCTAATACTAATTTAAAAAGGGAGAGAATAAGAGTTACCATTAAACAAACTGGCAATTCTCTCCAATTACGAGCTACCCTACCATTAAAACCAGGAGATTACAGTTTAGGTAAGACAAAAAAGCAGTATGATTTATCTCTAGGAATACCCGCAAATTTAGAGGGATTAAAAACTGCCATTGAGGAAAGTTATGAGTTGGGTAAATTAATTGCTCGTCATACTTTCGAGTGGAATGAGAAGTATTTAGGAATTAAATCGAGAGAGAAGCAAGAGATCAAAACAATTGGGGAATTATTAGATACATTTGATGAAAAATATTATCAAACCCGTCAGAAAACTATCACCAGTCAAAATACTTTTGCTAATTATATATCTGTCATTAAAAGAAACTTAACTCTCACCCATTTAGCCACAAAAGAAAATTTTGAAGAAGTTATTAATTCATTTCAGGGTAATAAAAAAAATGAACTAATAGCTGTAACTTCTGTTTTGATTAAAACCTTTAATTTAGGATTTCAACTCGATGTCAAACGAGATCATGTCACTCCTGCTTATCGAGAAATACCTGATGATGAAAAAATCATATCTGCTTTTGACCTCTTTGAAAAATTCGCCCTCAACCGCAAAAATACAAACATTAGTGATGAAATAGACACTTGGGAAATGTGGCGTTGGGTATATGGAATGTTGGCGACCTTTGGGTTAAGACCAAGGGAATTATTTGTCCAACCAGATATTAATTGGTGGATGTCTCCCCAAAATATAGACCATACTTGGAAGGTGAATAAAAATACCAAAACTGGATATCGAGAAGTTATTCCTTTCGTACCTGAATGGATAGAGTTATTTGATTTACATAATCCCAAACCATTAAAGATTTTAGAACAAAAGGTGGCAAAAATTGCATCTGTACAAAATATTAATTGGATGCGGAGAGATATATCCAGATGGTTTAGAAAGGTGGGAATTGAGTTTCAACCCTATGATTTGCGTCATGGTTGTGCAATTCGAGCGCATCTTCAGGGAATACCGATTAAAGCCGCAGCAGATAATTTAGGTCATACTGTTGATGAACATACAAAAACATATCAAAGATGGTTTGGGATTGAAAATCGGAAAAAAGCCTTTGGTGAGGTAATTAGTCAAAAGTCGTTAATTGAGTTGCAGAAAAATGAAATTTTGGCGTTAAGGATGGAGAATGAAAGGTTAAGGTTGGAGGTGGAAAGGTTTAAATTCTCGAAAAATGTCTAACAATCCAGATCACTGCAAATAGCTTTTCCACCACGGTAAAAACATCCTGAAAATTCTGTCTAATCTCCTAATTAGGATGTTATACGGAAAATTTCTGGATATCAGCGATAAATATACTGAAAAACTCGTACTTACGTGCAAAATCGCGTAGATATACCGAATTATTCCGTCTATTACCCGGAGAAGGATAATAGCCAGAAAATTTATTGCTATCCACCCAGATTTAGGTAGTTATCTGGAAATTTTCTGTATAATAAGCGGATATTGACGATATACGGAAAAGTTCTTGATATTATGACTAAATTACCTGTAATGCTTTATTTGACTGGATAGTTTGCCGTGATAGGCGGAAACTTCCCGTATAATAAATAGTTAGCTTTCATCTTGATCTGTATTTGCATTAGATGAAGAGAATTGTGGCTATGTAAGTAGTACTAACGGAATTTTGCAGTTTTCAAGTACAAATGGAGGAGTATGCAGTGTCATCTAGCTTAAAAACAGAACAAAGCCTTGGAGTTGAGCAGCGAATAGTATCTGACAATGGGCGTTATCAGCTTGTTCTACAAAGTGATGGAAATTTAGTACTATACGGACTTGAAGGTCGAGTACCTGGCGGAGCAACATGGGCAACTGGAACAGATGGGCAGGGTGGAACTTTAGCAGTTCTGCAAAGTGATGGAAATTTTGTTCTGTATGGACCTCGTGGACGAGTACCTGGCGGAGCATTATGGGGATCTGGAACAGATGGGCAAGATGTCACATCGCTTGTTATGCAAAATGATGGAAACCGTTGTTCTCTACAGGCGGGATGGAAGTGCAGCATGGGCAACTGATACAGTGGAACCACCGCCGCCACCACCAAAACAAGCATACTGCTGCAACGTCTTTAAAGCCGATGGTAGAACCAGAGCCTGGCAAAAAACCCTGTATTCTTCTAGTGAAGCAGAAGCTTATACTGAGTGTTTACGATTGAAGGATTATGTTCTTGGTCCTGACCAGCCAGGAGGTATTGGATTTGGTAGGGGAGTCTGTTCATCAGGTGAATTGAAAAAGCCAGAGATGCTTCTGGAGAATGTTGATCCTGCCCTGCCAGAGTGCGATCGCTGATCTTGTAGTGCGATAGCGAAGCACTCCGTAGGAATCGCTCAAAATCCATTTTCTTGTGCTTCGTTAACTGGGATTAACTGCGATCTCATGGGTAAGCGATCGCTCAACTTCCTTTTTTGTACTTCTTTAACTGCGATTAATGCGATCGCTGATATTGGGTTAGTGCGATCGCTCAAAATCCATTGTCTTGCGCTTCCTTAACTGGGATTAACTGCGATCCATTGTCTTGTGATTCTTTAACTGTGATTAACTGCAATCTTATGGGTAAGCGATCGCTCAATTTCTATTTTGTTGTACTTCCTTGATCATGATTGAACTTGAAAATACAGATATAATTATAATTTAGAAATCACAGTTATTTAACTGAATTTGTTATGGCATTAACATCACCTATTATTCATAGTGACCCTGATATTCTAGGGGGAACACCTGTTTTTGTGGGAACTCGTGTACCAATAAAAACCTTGCTTGACTACCTTGAAGCTGGCGATTCATTAGACGTATTTCTAGACCACTTTCCTAGTGTTACACATAAACAAGCGATCGCGGCTCTTGAATTAGCAAAGGAAATGCTAACAGCTTATGCGAATCCTGCTTGATGAATGCGCTCCACGTCCCTTAAAGCGTCAACTTGCCGAATATGACATCAAAACAGTTGTGGAGATG
This sequence comes from Anabaena sp. PCC 7938, assembly GCF_049315035.1. NCBI lineage: Bacteria > Bacillati > Cyanobacteriota > Cyanophyceae > Nostocales > Nostocaceae > Anabaena > Anabaena sp. PCC 7938. Next base: position 587,613 of record NZ_CP186034.1, read on the forward strand.
GGATGGTCAGGAAAAAAGAACGGTGAATTACTACAACTCATGAGTCAAGAGGGCTTCACGATTCTGCTCACTACAGATCAAAATTTACGCTATCAGCAAAACTTACAGCAAGCGGGAGTGGCAGTTGTTGTTCTTGTAGCGCAGAGTAATAAACTTGCTGATTTACTTCCTTTGTTGCCAGATGCTCGTAAAGTTTTAAATACAATTGTTCCGGGAGCAGTAGTTGAAGTTGGTGGTTCGTGATAGAGATCGCTCAAAATCCATTATGTTGTCCTTCCTTAACTGTGATTAAGCGCGATCTCATGGGTAAGTGATCGCTAGTTGTGGTTTAAGTGCGATAGCGCAAGCGCTGACTTGTCAGTTCGCTCAAAATCCATTATCTTGTGCTTCCTTAACTACTATTAACTGCGATCGCTAACATTGGGTTAATGCGATAGCGCAAGCGCTGACTTGTCAGTTCGCTCAAAATCCATTGTCTTGCGCTTCCTTAACTGGGATTAACTGCGATCCATTGTCTTGTGATTCTTTAACTGTGATTAACTGCGATCTTATGGGTAAGCGATCGCACAAAATCCATTGTCTTGTGCTTCCTTAACTGTGATTAATGCGATCGCACAAAATCCATTTTTTTGTGCTTTATTAACTGTGATTAATTGCGATCTCATGGGTAAGCGATCGCTGCTGATAAAAAATTTTGAATAGTTGTGAAAATTGCTCTATATTATTAGAATTGTAAGAAAATTTCTACTTAATAAAGTCTCTTTTGTTTGAATACGATAAACGCTATTACAATTTATAAAGCCACTCAAAAAGGCAAAGGGCAAAATCTTGTAGAACGAGGATTTCATCCTGATGATTTTCCCTACCATCCTCCAACTGCTGACGGCAAATGCTATTTTGCAGCACCGAATAGTAGGAGTCTAGCTGAAGAGTATCATCGGTATTACAAAGATGGGATTTTAGAAGTTACAATAGACTCAGAAATCTATGAACAATATTTCAAACCCCTGGAAAAACACCTATCAAGGCACAAAACAATTAGAATTACCAGTTCCTCATGACTTGTTTCCTATTCTCAACCAATATCCAAGAGTCTTAAAACCAAGGTAGCGATATGAGCAATCAATTTTGGCAAAAAATCAAATCTAAATATCGGTTAGGTGAACTGATTCACGGTACTGTCGAATATCATGCACCATTTGGGATTTTTGTTAGTTTAGATGATGAAGTAGTGAAGGGTCTTGTTCAGATTACTGATTTTGTTGATAGTGGAGATATGACTCCAGAAATGTATCCAGATATTGGTTCACCTATTGGGGCTGTTGTTGTTGGGTATACTGAAGATGATCGCCATCAAATTTGGTTGAGTGTCAAGCCCAGTGTCTTGCAGAAAGCATTGGTACATCTCAAAATTCCCGCAACAAGCGATCGATCATCAGCAGCATAACGATCTAAATATACACCAACCACCAAGAGGTTATTAAATATCTTGGAGAAAAGCGATTCCTGCGGAGTGCTTCCTTAACTGGGATTAACTGCGATCTCATGGGTAAGCACTGACTTGTCAGTTCGCTAATATTGAGTTAGTGCGATCGTTTTTTGCTAAAGTATAATCAGGGAAACAGCAAAATCAGATTATGAACTTAGATACAATTCAACAAGATATTGCGTCTCTTCCTCCCGATGCACAACAAATCATAGTCGAACTCGTAGAAGTCCTGAAAAAACGCTACCTTCAGAATCAACACGAATCTTCAGAAAATTCCTTGCAAGACTGGTCAGACTTTATCGGTTGCATAGAAGCTGAAACAGACCTCTCTAAAAACTATAAAAACTACTTAGACCGTCAAAAAACGATTTCAAGATTTAGCTAATCAGCAATTTATTACAACCTGGTGTGTCGTTACAGAAACTTGCTATTTATTACAAAAAAGAGTAGGAGTAGATGCTCCAAAAATCTTTATTAATAAAATTTCTACAGGAAAGCTACAAATCTTTGATCTCAAACAACATCATTGCCAGCGTATTGAAGAACTGATGGAAAAATATAAAGATTTACCGATGGATTTAGCTGATGCCTCTCTCGTTATCCTGGCAGAAGAATTAGGTCATGGACAAATTTTATCGGTTGATTATCGGGACTTTAACACCTATCGTTGGAAAAATACAGAACCGTTCAATAACCTCTTTCATGAATTTTTATGACTTAGTGCGATAGCTGCGATTGCCGATCTTGTGGGGTGCGTTAATGGAATTTAACGTACCTTATTACTTGAACGCAGTTCCTTATAGTGTGATTATGAGAGGGCAAGTAATTTTGCTCCTCCATGCAAAGTTATAATGTGATTGAAGTCAAAAAACTATAATCCGATATGTCAACCATTGAACAAATTGAAGCAGCTATTCTAACGCTTCCACCAGAACAATTTCAGCGACTTCGGCAATGGATATTAGACATAGATTACCAACATTGGGACGAGCAGCTAGAACAAGACATCGCAGACGGCAAACTGGAGGCTTTAGCAGAAGAAGCGATCGCTGAGTTTAAAGCGGGACATTGCCGAGAACTCTGATGCACTACACAACGAGAAGATTTTGGAAGTGCTATGATGATTTGCCCCCTCAAGTTCAGGAAACAGCAGATCAGTGTTACGAACTTTTGAAAGCTGATCCATCTCATCCATCATTACACTTCAAGAAGATTGGTAAAAAATACTGGTCAGTTCGAGCAGGATTAGACTATCGGGCTTTAGGAGTTGAGGTAGAAAGCGGTATTTCTTGGTTTTGGATCGGAACTCACGCAGAATATGACAAGCTCATTGGTAAGCTTTAACCAGCAGTCCAGCCAATCTTGTAGGGTGCATTAATGGAATGAATGTAATGCACCTGATAATTTCACCGTTAAACATCTTTGAGAAGTGCGATAGCGCAAGCGCTGCTGCAAGCAGTTCGCTCAATTTCCATATTCTTGTGCTTCCTGAACTACTATGAAGTGCGATGCCTACGGCGAGCGAAGCTATCGCTAGTTCTGGTTTAAGTGCGATAGCGCAAGCGCTGACTTGTCAGTTCGCTCAAAATCCACTTTCTTGTGATTCTTTAACTGTGATTAACTGCGATCTCATGGGTAAGCGATCGCTCAAATTTTATTATCTTGTCTTGCGCGATAGCGAAGCGCTGCTGCAAGCAGTTCGCAATATTTCTAGTTTACAATATCAGCGATCGCAATTTGAAGGTTTCTTGAGAATTGAGTTGACGTTTTCCGTCTAATATGTCTAATATTGTTTGTTCTTGCTCAAAAATCCCTAAAAAATCTCGTATTTCTAAATTATAGTCTTCCATTAATGTTTGTAATAATTCTCCATCAGTTAATTTAGGGAATTGTTCATTTTTTTCTTCATAGTCATAAACTAACATTCCTAATACATTTATATAATCTCGATCATCTTGGCTAAGATTTTTTTGATCTAATATTGTATTAATTCTTTGTTGAGTGATACTTAATTCAAGATCATTTGTAATAGGACGAGGTGCAAATTCTGTAATTAAACTGAGGTAATAAGGGCTAGGGATTGTTAAACCATTCATCATTTTTCCAATTCTCCTTATCATAGTCTGCGTGGATTAAAACATCACGAATAAAAATGATTTGTGCCTGATAGTCAATGTAAGTAATTAACCGATAATTATTACCACTAATATTAAAAACGGTGAAGTTACCAACTAAATCAGCAGAGGGAAATAGTTGACGTAATTGAGCAAAGTTCTCAATGGAAGACTTAGTTATTCTGTCATACCATAATAATAAGCTATTTTTAGCTGTTGAGTGTTTTTCCCAAAATTCTCGTAAACTCCTCCGACTAATTACTCGCATGGGTTTAAAAATCAAAGTTTATATTTTATAATAGCTGATTCAGATACGGTGCATCGCCTAACAAGATCGGCGATTACTAGGTCGCGCTTGGCGATCGCTCAGTATCCATTTCCTTGTACTTCCTTAACTGCGATCGCTAATATTGGTTAATGCGATAGCGCAAGCGCTGACTTGTCAGTTCGCTCAATATCCATTTCCTTGTACTTCCTTAACTATTATTAAATGCGATCGCTAATATTGGCGCTCAATTTCCATTTTCTTGATCAACCAGGAGGAAATTTAACTTAAATAGAAATATGGGGACTTGATTAACTGATGTAAAAAACAAAGGAGGCTTTATGAAAGCTGTTGAGTTAGCAGGGACAGTAAACACAAATGGGCAGATTAATTTAGACCAAGCATTAACATTGCCTTACGGCAGTCGTGTTAAGGTTATTGTCTTATTACCTGAGTTGATTGATCAGGTAGACGGTGATCAGGAGATATTCCAACCAATAAGCCTAAACAACCCTAAACTAATTGATACATTAAAAATGCGGACTTTGATTGAGACAAGCTTAACTGATATGGCAAACGATCCAGAGATCCAAAGAGAGATAGGTCTAATTAATGCTGAGTTTGAAATCTCTGAACTGGATGGAATAGAAAGGTTGTGAGCGTTCAGCGATCTGAAATTTACTTCGTCAATCTTAATCCAGTTCAAGGTAGAGAACAAGCAGGAGAGCGTCCTGTTTTAGTGCTTTCTGTAGATGCTATCAATCAATTACCATTAGTCGTTACAGTAGTTGTTGGTACAAAAGGAACAAATATCACCAAAAACTACCCAACAAATGTGAGGTGTTCACCTGAAGAAACTGGATTGTCAATAGAGACAGTATTTCTTTGCTTTCAAATTCGTTCACTTGATTTAAAGCGTTTTCCTAGCCAGCCCTCTGGTAAACTCTCAGATGCTAAAATGCAGGACATAGAAACCGTAGTTCGCTATTGTTTGGGACTTTAGTGCGATAGCGAAGCGCTGCTGCAAGCAGATCGCTGATGTTGTAGTTACTGTCTTGATTATCAAGTGATAAAATAAAAAAAGGAATAACAACTACTCACCCCAAGAACATCTTTTAGACTGCACGGTATCGGAAGAGAAAAAATAATGGCTGAACTCAAACTAAGATCAAAAGATCCAGATTCCCTCAGACGAATTATTGAAAGTGCTTTATCAGAAAGATTACAAAGTGTAATAGCAGGAATAAAAAGAACAGAAGAACGAATTATAGAATTGGAAACCAAGTATCAATTATCAACAAAGGAATTTATAAACCGTTTTAATAATGATGAATTATCCCATAATTTTGATTTTGATGAATGGATTGGCGAATCTCGAATGTTGACACATTTACAACAAATGAAAGAGTCTATAGAGGAGATTGTTTTTGTTAATTGAAGATTATTTTCAGCAGATTCAGCTTTTAATTGAATCTTCAGAAATTGTCAAAATATTCAAGATTGAAAGTGAAAAAAGAGGAATATATGAAGGCTTGATCAGAGGAAAAATTGATTTTCAAGATAATTCTTTGCTGCATTTACGAGAATTTGTCTATGTTGAAGTCTCCATAGATCGAAAAATGTATAGTTATCAATATATGAATTCAGAAAATAACCTAATTTTTCGTTATGACAATACTGAACATCATCGAAAATTAAATCTCCCTACTTTTCCTCATCATAAACATGATGGCAGTGAGAATAATGTGATTAAATCAGATGCTCCTTTTTTAGATGAGGTACTCAATGAGGTTAAAAAAATATTAGGATAGTGCGATCGCTAATATTGGGGAAATGCGATAGCGCAAGCGCTGACTTGTCAGTTCGCTCAAAATCCATTATCTTGTGCTTCCTTAACTGGGATTAACTGCGATTCCTACGGAGCGCTTCGCTATCGCCCAAGGCATCACTAGGTTAACATGAGATAGCGATCGTATCCTTTCACCAACCCTCAAACGAGGAGATTCTCAAATGCCATTGGTTGAACTCATGTCACAAATCCAGACATTGCCCAAAATTGATAAGCTTCGGCTGATGCAGTTTCTCGCCACAGAACTGGTAAAAGAAGAAGATGCAAACTTCTTTGTTGCAAATCAAGAGTATCCAGTCTGGTCGCCCTACAATTGCTCTGAGGCTGCCAATATTTTGATGAATCTTCTGGCGACAAAGCAACAAGAAAAGAATGGTTGACGCTCAAAGATTTCCCTACAAAATTATTGACAGTAGCCTGGGCATGGTGGATAGAATGCCCCATCTGCCTTTGACCCTCGGTTATAACGGTCATTCCTTGAAGGTTGAAGGCTTATTGGACACAGGCGCAAGTGTGAATGTTTTGCCCTACGAAATAGGAAAGCAACTAGGTTTTATCTGGGAGAATGAGACACTCTCGGTTATATTAGCAGGAAATTTGGCTCAATTTGAAGCCCGCGCAGTTGTTGTTGATGCTCAAGTCGGTTCATTCCCAACTATTAACCTGGCATTTGCCTGGACACAAGCAACCAATGTGCCTTAGATCTTGGGACAGGCTAATTTCTTCTTTGAGTTTGATGTCTGCTTCTTCCGTGCGCGTTCTGAGTTTGAAATTCGCCCCAAGCGGGTTGACTAAAACTGGACATTCACTGTTAAACATCTTTGATAAAAGTGATTTCTATGTCGCGCTTTGCGATCGCTCAAAATCCATTTTCTTGTGTTTCCTGAACTATTACCTGAACTATTATTAATTGCGATTCCTACGGAGTGCTTCGCTATCGCTCATTACTGTAGGCTGAATGGAGTAGCGGAGAGATATATACAGATGGTTTAGAAGGGTGGGAATTGACTTTCAACCTTATGATTTACGCCATGCTTGTGCAATTAGAGCGCATCTTCAGGGAATACCAATAAAAGCCGCAGCAGACAATTTAGGTCATACAAAGGAATATACGGAAAAATTCTGCATAACACGCCAATAGGGATATTATCTAGAAAAATTCTGCATAATTTTGACAAGACTTGCCTGTAATGCTCACTATAAGGTTGTATGTAAAAGTGTCATACGGAAATTTTCCGTATAATAAATAATTATGCCGACTGTGGAACCGTGATAAATGTTAAGAGGGTTCTACTTCTTTTTTCCATGAACCATCCGCCATTAAATCCCAGTACTTCGCCCACCTCCTATAGCCCTTCCCTGCATTCATGCGACAGCATCCCTACTTTACTCAAATAGAATAAGAAAGCATCCTATGAAAACATTGACTCGTTTCTCAATGACAACCTCACTTCCTTTATTGACTAGCAAAAAACTAAAGCAAATATCAGCATTGTTCCTGTTTTCTTCATCGGCAATCAGTACTCTGATTTTCCCCTTAGCCGGTCGCGCCCAAGATATTGGCAAGATCGAGCAACCCCTAATTGTTGAACGGAGCAACCTTTGGAGTGCAAGACAAATCTCTGTCTGCTGGGAAACGGGTGGTAACAATGTTGAAAAACAATGGGTGCGAGATGCGATCGCACAAACCTGGGAAAAAGAAAGCAGTGCTAGATTTATTAACTGGGGCGACTGTCAGAATAATAGCAAGGGAATCAGGATTCAACTTGCTGACGTTAGACCTCATACCAAAGGGCTAGGAGATGAATTAGACGGCAAGACAAATGGAATGGTTTTGAACATTACCTATGCCAGTTGGCAATCCTCGTGCCAAGATGGTGGAGCGCAACCGACTGGTTTCAGCAATCCTAATCGAATTCCTTCCAGTACTGAACGTGAATTTTGTACTAAAGTTATTGCATCTCATGAATTTGGACATGCACTAGGCTTTGACCATGAGCATACCCGTGATGATAATCCTGATGCAAAATGCTCAGATGATGCTGGCGGTGGCGGTTCTGGTGATTGGAAAATCACTCCCTATGATTTACGTTCAATTATGAATTACTGTAATCCTGCCTGGAATGGGGATGGTAATCTGAGTGACCGTGATATTGAAGGGTTAGTCCAACTCTATGGGCGTAATCCTAATTCAGTTGCTAATATTCAATCCGATGTATCGGCAATTAGTCCAGTAGAAGGTGCTTCGACAGTATTTACAGTCGGAGAAGAAGGCAATATTTGGAGTGCCTATTACGACCCACGTGTTGCGAATCCTCAATGGACAGGAAGTTTTCGCTTGAGTCCGACGAATGCGACTAAATCTAACTATGTCACCGCAGTAAGCCCTACTAGAGGGGGTTCAACACTATTCACTGTTGGGACGGACGGAGCAGTTTGGAGCGCATATTACGATCCGCGTGTTGCTAATCCTAAATGGACGGGTTGGTTTTCTCTAGGTGGAAAAGTCCGTCCCGGCTCAAAAATTGCTGCTGTCAGTGCCACAGAAGGTGGTGTCTCTTTATTTATTGTGGGGAGTGATAATGCCGTATGGAGCGCATATTATGACCCTCGTGTTGCGAATCCCAAGTGGAATGGCTGGTTTTCTCTAGGTGGCAAAGTCCGTTCAGATGCTGATGTCAAAGCAATTAGCAGTGTAGAAGGTGGAATATCCTTATTTGTGATCGGTTTAGATAGTGCTGTATGGAGCGCATATTATGATCCCCGCGTTGCGAATCCTAAATGGTCTGATTGGTTCTCTTTAGGTGGGCTAGTCCGTCCTAATACTAACGTTAGTCCTGTTAGTACTACACGGGGTGGAATATCCCTATTTACGGTTAGTATAGACAGTGCTGTATGGAGCGCGTATTATGACCCCCGCGTTGCGAATCCTAAATGGTCTGGTTGGTTCTCTTTGGGTGGGCAAGTCCGTCTTAATACCAACGTTAGTCCTGTTAGTAGTATTGAAGGGGGCGTATCATTATTCACGGTAGGAGTAGACAACAGCGTATGGAGTGCTTACTACGATCCACGTATTGCTAACGCCAAATGGTCTAATTGGTTCTCTCTAGGGGGTTCCGTACCCACAACTCGGAATGTTAGCGCCATCAGCGCGACAAAAGGTGGTGTAACTCTTTTTACTAAAGGGAATGACGGGTACATCAGAAGTGCCTACTATGATCCTAGAGTTGCGAATCCTAAATGGACTGACTGGTTTACTGTCGGTCGATAAATCGTGGTCGATTCAATAGACATCTAAACGCAACAATCAGTCATCAAAATTCATATTCTTTCAGTGCGAATGAATAACTGGACTGTAGAACAAATTGCTTTTCGGTGCGATACCTACGGCGTTCGCGAAGCGTCTCGAAGAGAGCGAAGCTATCGCCTTTCTGTACGTCTTGAACGATTAGCACAGAACTTTCTGCAAATGGCATCTCTCAGTTTGGATGGGGTTAATGGGGAAGCTGTGATTAACTGCGATCGCTAATCTTGTAAGTTGGATTGAAGTATAAAACCCAACAGGTTCTCTTTTATCCACCAACCTTACTTCAGTGCGATATCTGCGATGGGCGCAGCTATAAACCCTAGAAATCATTGCGTAACTTGCCCATCCAGTGACTCTGTTGCCTAGTTCCGAATTGGCTGAATGTTCAACTCCTCCTGCCATTGGGTCAGGGGCTTTTCCCAACCCTCTTCCCACTTCTGGGCAAAGAGAGGCTTTGCAGTTTTACCCATTTGAAATCCTTGGGCGATCGCCTCCAACAATTTAGGTAGCATTTCTGGTTCCTGCAAGGTGGTGGATATCAAACTAATCGCAACCAACATAGTTCCCAGTGGATAGGGAAACTGGGGTAAATGGAACGCCTGTAAGCCAATTTCGCTGTTTAAAGAGGTGTCAAATCCGGTCACAATATGCCAGAGATCGTGAGTTTGGCTCAGTCGTAGCTCGACGTATTCGGCATCTGATTTCGCAGTCATTCCAGCATGAAGATTAGGATCGAAGCCCATTTTCTTTATCTGCGCGGCGTAGATGTACCCCAGAGAATTGGAGGGTAAGGTGAGTAAATATTCCAAGTCGTGGGCAGGGGGAATGTAGCGATCGCGGATCAGGGTAGCGCAAGCTATATCTTGGTTTAAGTGTTGAGCTACTAAATCGTAAGCGGTGGTTGCCAACAAACCGTAGGTCAGTTCGCCGACTGTTTCCAGGCTATTGTCTCCAAATAGCATCGATAACGATGACTTAACGATCAGCAGCTTTGACAGGATTGACATCAAGCCTTGAACAATTGGATTTTGCGTCTGTTTTTGCAGATTAGTGTTAACAGAAGCATTAGACGTAGCAGAATTGAGCAGTTGCATAAGGAATCACTCCAAAAAACTCAACCGTTGATAAATTGCAAACCATCAAACACAGTCAGAAACTTCTACCAGAGCAGGTCATTAAGCAACCCATAAACACTGACAAAATCAATCCGGGCGATCGCCAACACGAACCAGCGAGAACACTGATAGCGCACAAAACGGAATCTAAGGTAGCCACATCGCATAAGACACTGAGCGGGCGTGGCACAAGCAGAGACAGCTTTCGGAGTGAGCAGCAGATTTTGGTGCATAACATAGCTCTCTGGGACAAACCGAGTTATTATATGAGTAACACTCACGTTTTTATTATATGAGTAGCCCTCATGTTTTGTCAAACAAAATGTGAGTAAATCTCATGTATTTCTGAAAGTTAGGGAGAGCGTCCATGTCTGAAAGTTCATCACCCGCAGGTGGAATGCGCCGCAAGCCGCGACAAGCCCGCAGTCAGGAGCGCGTCAACCGCATTTTAGATGTGGCGGAAGGACTGTTTGCCAGCCAAGGTTACGCCGCTACGACGACCAACGCGATCGCGGCTCAAGCCCAGGTTCCCATCGGATCGCTTTATCAGTTTTTTCCAGACAAGACCGCAATTTTACAAGCTTTATCTCTTCGCTATGCAGAAATGCTGCATCAAGAGTTGGTCTTTATTGATAAGGCTGAGACGGTCACACTCCCTTTGGCTGATTACGTGAACCAGTTGATTGACACTACTGATCGCTTCTTTACTGACAACCCCAGCTACTATGCCATTTTCATGGAAGTTCAAGGAACGATACGCGAATTGGACGAAATTGATGAGGCAACCGATGCCAAATTGATTCAGGATTTAGCGAGTTCCTTAGCCAACCGCGATGCCAGATTAGAACACGCGGATTATGAAGCGATCGCCTTTGTGCTGGTTAAAGCGATCGGCACTTTACTATGGTTATCGCTTAGTCAAGAGCCACTGTATCGGCAGCGTCTGGTGGCAGAAACGAAACGGCTCTCTTTACACTACCTACAAAGCTATTTCTCATCAGAGCTAATCCCAGCAAACAACCCGGCTGGAGCAGACTAACATCCGAATCGTCAGAAAAGGGACTCTCGACTGTACTAGACAATCTTTGCGAAAAGCGATGGGCAAAGTCCAGCCTCCAGCAAGCGTTCAACAGTTACAAAAACTGGTGGACTTATTCAGTATTTAAACGTAGAAATTATCATAGCTTTTGGCAATTCACCTGTAATAATTGTATATCGAACTTTAGGTACTTAAATTCTCATGTTAAAAGTAAAGTTACAATTTTCAAGGTTTCTCGGATTGTTACTGGTTGTCTGCTTGACCTTCTTTACGGTATATGTAGCGCATTCTCAACAACCCCCTGTAGTTGAATACCAATCCAAAACATTTGCCAGAGAAACCTCCAAGTATAAATTAGCAACCCAGGTACTACTAGAGACAGGAATCGCACAAAGATATGATACCCATTTCGACCACTTGATAGGCACGCTAATTGGTAAGGGCGACGATTTTAAGCTTTATAAAAGGTTTAGGAAGATGTTTGTCCGAGAAATTGGGTGGAGACACTTCAAAGATGCCTATGCAGCAAAACTGGAAGCCGATTTTTCGGAAGATGAATTAAAGGAACTGTTAAATTTATCAAAGCAACCTGTGATGAAAAAGTTGTTGAAGTCTGAAGTTCAAGCATATATGGATACATCTAAACAAAGGTTCAAAATGGGATTTGAATTGTGGGAGAACTATAATAACGGCAAAATAAATTTACCCCCAGACTAGACTTCCAGCCCCATTGAGAAGGGTCATAACAAATCATTGGACTGGACAAATATGATATTTTAGTTTTGAGTTGGGAGCGATACCTGCGGTAAGCTAGGCGTTAGCCTAGCCGATCAATTCAAGCGTTATGCAGATTGAATTCTTGGTAACGGCAACGGCTTAAAAAATTCACATTAACCTCAGCTTGAAATTTCAAAGATGAATTTATCTAAAGACTTGTTCTGCAAAGGTTTGCCAGTTAGTTTTTCTCTTGTCGTCATCATGACTTTCCTTGCCCCGAAAGCAAAAGCTGAATATGCTTGCGGTGGCGCTGGACCGGGAGAAATAGTGGTTGGGAGTACCGAAGCTGGGAATGGTGTCGCATCTGTTCTTCTTTGTGACAGAGACCCGAATTATCAAGAGGAGCCAGAAAATCAAGGGAGGGATAATTCGCCTTCTCGTTATTACGACCCTCAGTTTGCAGCTCTACAGTTTCAAGCCGCTTCTGCCCTACTCAATTTGCAACAGCAAGCTCAATTATTGCAAGATCCAAAGTATCTGAAATATCTATCGGGCAGTTGGAGGCTTTTTCCTACTTCAAGGTTAGAGGGGGTAAAATCAGGTGGCTCTTGTGTTGCATCCTTTTTCAAGGCATCAATGGATCCAGAAGCTAAAGACGCTCCAGTCATGATCAATTTGTTGGGGCCAACTGGCAATGAGAAGTTTGCTTTGCTGACATTTGCAACCGAAAGTATTCCTAAACCTAAAACGATACAAACAATCACGGTTACTTTGATTCAAAACAATGACCCCCCTGCTACTGTCAAGGCATTCAATTACACAATGCCAAATATGCCATTTGGGGTAATTGCTTTTGCTGTACCGACAATTGATGCAGCTTTAGCGGGGATAGAAGATGTCCAGAACTTTGATGTCAAAATAGATGGTAAGTCTGTTGCTAAGACCATGTGGCATAGTGGGCTAAAGGTAAGGGATGAATTACGTAAGTGTTTGAATGGTAAACCTTATTCGGTAACAGAGATTGACATAGTGCCGGAGCGTTTGAAAAAACCATAACTCAGAATTTTAGTCTCACGCAAAGGCGCATTCGCGTAGCGTCCCGCAGGGAAGACGCAAAGGTAAGAGTTTTAAAGGTTCAACTTGGGAATTTTATACCTCAATTCAGCAACGCCCAAAATACTTATGCCCGAATCACAGTAATTCTACGTTGATTTTCCGTCGCCACCACCTCCGTTGATAAACGTTCTTCCATTGGTAGGGCATTTTTCCGCCTATCAAACACAAATAACCAACCAAAATCCAACCCCAAACGCCCTAAATAGGATTCTAATTGTTCAATACCCTCAGTTTGGGGGTCACGCTTTTTTTCCCGCCAGACCTTTAACTCAATACCTAACGTTACATCTTTGTAACGCAGACATAAATCCATTCTGTCACTACCAATTGCATATTCCCTTTCTAAGATTCCACCACCATTAATAACACGATGTAAAAAAGCCATTAATACGATGTGGGGAGCGATTTCATGGTAGCCAGTGCTACCTAACAACGGTTCTCCGTGCTGTCGCCAAAACTTGAGAAATGCTGCAAGTAACGCATCTATATTTAATTCACCTTCCGGAGTTAGCCAAGTTGGTGCAATCATTGGTAAAGAAGCCATTGGTGTCACCGTTAACACTCTGGGTAAAACTTCCCGATAAATGGGATTAGCAATGGTTAATCCACCGTAGGGGTGCATTTTACATAAACCCAAATCAATCACAAATTGAATATCATCGTTGGGTATATCCCCCAATTCCAAACCTGCTAACATCGGCTCGATAATTGCTTTTATTCTTGGTTCTCGTAAGCGTTCAGCTAAACTATCCAGATGAGTATCTTGACGAGCAATTAATATTTCCTTTGCCTGTAAAATATGTTCTTTTGTAATAGCAATATTTCTATCTTTAACCATTTTTTCCACAATTTCTTTAGCCAAAGCATTCACTAACCAAGGTTGTCCTTGGGTTAAATCAAAGGCTGTTTCTGTGGCTTCCGGTGTGAAAATTTGTCCTGTTTCTTCTGTATGTTGTTGATATAATTCTGCCACTTCTTCAGCATTAAAATTTCGCAGAGTAATAGAACTAACCTTAATATTAAAAGGACTAGATGTGTTTAATCTGTCACTACCACCTGATGCTACTTTATAATCTCGCACATCTCGTAAACCGATTAATCCCACGGAGGAAGGAAAATTTTCTGGACGATTAGGAAAACCATCTCGTAATTGACGTAAAATTGAAATTAGAGTTTGGTCTTGTAGGGAATCAATTTCATCTATAAATAATACTAACGGACGCTTGATTGCTCGTGACCAAGCTCTTAAATTTTCGCCAATTCTCTGCCCAGGCGCATTATAAACCCAAGTTGGGGGTTGTAGTTCTGGGGGTAAGTTATCCTCAATTGTATTTTGCCAAGCTCCCAAAATCGCTAATTCTGCCGCACCTGGGTCATGATTAAATGCACTTCCTACTTCTGCTGATACCATTACTGCTGCATAACGTCCTGTGGCGGTAAGTTGCTGTGCTAGGGCTAACATTGCTGTTGTTTTCCCCGTTTGTCGCGGTGCATGAACCACGAAATAACTTTCTTGTTCAATTAGCATTGATAAGTCAGGGAGACGACTTGTGGCTGAGATGGTGTAGTGCTTTTCAGGGTTACAAGGACCGGCAATATTAAACCAGCGAGACATCATGATTTTAGCAGTTAGCGAACACTTTAAGTTTAGACGATTTTGCAGTTGAGGATGGCAGGAAGGGCTAATTGAGGATTGTTGTTTGTTTAAGTATCCGGTATATATACAGAATCATTGTGTCTATAGTTTTTGATATCATGACCAAAGTATCTGTAACGCTTTATTTGTTTGGATAGGTTGGTGTGATAGACAGAAAATTTCCGTCTAAATAAATAGTTAGACTGACTCCCGCATTCAGGTTTAAAGATTCCTACAGAAATTCTCTAATACTGGAACTGAAGCTCCTAGAATTTTGTCCAAACCTAACAGCAATACAGCTCCTCCCATTGCCATTATTGTATAGTTCAATCTCTTTCCTTTCTTACTTCGCAATTCGTTGAGTTCTAGAAGTGTTTCCTTCTCCAAATACCGAATTAGAGCGGTCATATAGTTTTCCTCTTCTGCTTTATTCCATTCATCTGTAAGTAGTTGCTCTGGTAACACGATTTTCCCAGCTTTAGTAGGTAGCAATCCCCACAAGCTTGTTACGATAGAAATAGATATAAGAATATATGCGATTAGTTGGAGTAGATAACAGGTAATACAAGGATATTTATCCGTATGGCATTTGATATAAGTAGAATAAGCAGGCAAATCCTTTCCGAAATTAATGAGGATACCGCTAAGAGTCAGAATCACTGTGAGCTTTGTATTAAGCTTATCAATACTTTCACTGGCTGCTTTAATTGAATTTAAAGTATATTCGTAAGTAAGTTTGATGTTAGTCATTACTGGAGCTTCTTAAATGTCAGATAAGTCAAAGAATGAGAACCAGCAGCAGTCTCCGCCACCACCACCGCCACCGTCCAATTTACCATCAGTCGATCCGGCCAAGACTATAAGTTATAGGGAGGACGGTCAAGATAAGGAGAGCTAAACCGAGTAATCTTTGAGATGCTTTATATCCTAAAGTATTTGGCAAGGCTGCTTACTTCCTTAAGTCTAACAATCCGGCTGCAAGTAACTATTACGACACCAGCAAGATGTCACAATAGTTACTTGCAGCCACTCAGATAGAACGTTAAACACCTTTAAAAAAGCGATTCCTAAGCAGCGCTTCGCAATCGCACAATTTCCAAACAAATAAATACTTCTATACTCAAACAAGTATGTAGGGTTTGCTGAATAAACCAAAAACCTAGATATATCAACAGTTTCAGGCTGAAAAAAGTAGGAGAAGGTGCAAGAAATAAGCGATGAAATCATCAAAAACCGTTCATTTACCCAGATTTGAGAATATTCTGATCTCCTTCTAATTCTTCCTCCTGACTCCTGACTCCTGACTTCTGACTCCTAGCCCTAACCAGAAGACTTTTTCAGCAAGCCCTATGTAATTATTTAACCGCAGATATTACCATTTGCGTATTTATATTGATAAAATCCTGGCTTATACTTCAATATAAACAAAATGTCGTGTTACTAAAATTATATGGAAAATCAGAAAATTATAGCACTACAAAATATATTCAGTTCTAGACTGGATACGTTGAGTCATCTGTTAGAGGTAGCAGAGAGTCATTTCGCCGATGATGTAGAATCTTTATTACAGCGTCGCATTGCACCCGATATGTTTCCTTTCAGCACACAAATTGTATTTGTTTGCAATCAGCCCCGTAACTTTGCATTGTGGTGCTTAGGACAGCCGGCAAACAACTTGAACCCCAATGTCACATCTTTAGTTGAAGCGCGTGGTCATATTTCATCGACTAAGGAATTGTTGGCAAGTATCAATGTTGCTGATTCTAAGTTGTCAGAACTCAATCGCCTCGATCTTGGACAAGGGCTATACGCAGAATTATCTGGACTTTCCTATGTAGATGATTTTCTCATACCCAACTTTTATTTTCATATAACAACGGCGTACAATATCCTGCGTATGGCAGGAGTACCAATAGGTAAACGCGATTTCATGATGCATTTAGTACCTTTTGTGAAGCATCAAGGTAATGCATAACAGCTAATAACCCTTCAATTTAAATCATGACCTGTTGGTGGGGATAGATCCATTACTTCGGTAAACCGGGAATATTTCACCTCACTAGTTGGGGGAAACTGTGCGGAAACAGCCATTAAACCAACTTTGATATCCTCAAAGAAAATCACACCACCAATTCGTCTGCTTGCTTGGAAGGGGCCATGAAAAAATTGCTGTCGGGGAATATGGATGAGGAGAGAATCGGTAATTTTAACGTTTTCACCAAATAGTTGTTGACAGGTTTTTTTGACAACTGCATCTATATATTGATTCTGGACACGTTGACCCAAGTCGATAAATTTAGGATTATCTGCAAAATGATCCATATAATATAACCAGATGTTAGACAAATCTTTTTCTTCAGTGAGGATTTGTTTGAGTTCCTGCCATCGTTTGAAATTCATAATGGGGAAGAGGATTAAAAGAGGATAGGTAGATTGGATTATTCTTTGCTTACTAAAAATTTATCATAGTTATGCGATAGCGAAGCGCTCCGTAGGAATCGCTAATAACTCAAGTTGCTAGTTATCTAGTTGAGGCTGGTAATGGGTCATTGGTGAGTAATTTTCTGTTTTAATCCTGTAAATCCTTTAATCCTGGACATCCTGATTCTGACATTTTCCCTAATTAGCAACTTACGTTAATCTGGGGTTAGGGAAAAATTAGGTAACGCCTGAGAAAACCAAATCATAGAAAAATAAATGACTTTACTGCTTGCTATCTCCGCTTCTGATGTAGCTAACGGTGAGTTTATCGTCTATTTTAAGGAAAATCCAGGGAATAATTGCCCCTGTCTTGGGAAATCCTGACTATATAAGCAATTCCTTAATTTATTTCCATATAACTGCTGTGCGGCCATTGTCCACCTAATAAAGCGTAAATTTCGACAGGTTTACCAGAAATTGTAATCCCAATTTCATAAGATTTACCTGTGAAGGCAGCAAAGCGCCGACAAGCTTCATCATAAAAGTGACTACGGCGATAATTTTTATTAGTTAAATCAATTGCAAACAATCCGTAAAAATAGCGAGGAATGCTTTGGATTGTTTCGACAATTTGACCTAAGTTTCTCGCCAATATTGCATTACGAGGAACTTCTGTTCCCCAAGCTGTATCTAATGCCCAAGATGCAGAACTGAGGTGAGAACCGCCACAAATTCCACAAATCCGAGGTGTAACAATTAATCCAGCTTGGGGATCTTTTCCGCGTAAAATTATTTCAAAGCCGCGAAAAAGTTCAGCGTGAGTCCAAGCATTTGTAACATATCCATTATCAATTTCGACACGGACATCTAAATCTCCCTCGACTCTACCGACGGGGGAAATATCTAAGGTTTGAATTGGCATAATGATAGGGAATAGGAGTTCAGAAGTTCAGGAGTTCAAGAGGAAGAAGAACAGGAGAATTTTACTTTTCTAATCTCCAGTCCTATTATCTAAACTGTAAAAAAGTCTTCGTCTGCCCATTTTGGTGCTGCGTTTTTTGCAACAACTGTGAGGACTGCATAATCTTTGTGGTTGACTCCGGGGGGTATTTCTTTGGGAACTCCCATGACGGTTTGAGTTTTAAAGACTGTTCCGGGTTTGAGGTCGAAAAAGGGAAATTCGGGTTCTGTGCAACCTAAACAGGGCATTCCAGCGCGGGTTTTGGAGGAGACGCGGTTCCAGAGAATGCGGTTACAGGAGGAGTGAGTCATGGGGCCACGACAACCTAAGTCGTAGAATAAACAGCCTTTACGTTGTCCAAATTCGGCGGTTGTGGCTTTGTAAGCAAAGTGAATGTTGCGGGTACAACCTGTTTGGGTAAAGGTGTTGAAGAAGGTTTGGGGACGGTGAAGTTCATCGAGAACTATATCAGAAATGCGACCTGTGGCGATCGCTACTAATATCTGCGTTATCCAATCAGGGTGTGCTGGACAACCAGGAATATTAATTACAGGTAAACCGGCTTGACTGACGAAATCTTTACCTAAAAAACCGCCTTCTTCTCGTTTGAGAAATTGCAGTCCTTTTGAGTCGCTGGGGTTGGGTGACATGGCAGGAATTCCGCCCCAAGTTGCACAGTCTCCCACGGCAACAATAAATTTAGCAGTTTTGGCTAAATCTGTTAACCAATCTTTCATGGGACGGTCTGCAAATCTATTCCATTCACCTGTACCATTAGGTGCATTAACTACACTACCTTCAAATACCAAAATATCGAGAGGAGTTTTACCTAAAACACATTCCCAAAGCAGGGTTTGTAAGTTTGTGCCTAGTTCCACTCCCAAAGAAGGATGCCAAAGAATATTAATCCCAAAGTCAGCAATTAAATCACAAACTGTTGGTTCTTCAGCATTGAGAAATGACATGGTGTTTCCTGAACAAGCACCACCTTGTAGCCAGAGTACGTTAGTCATCGGCGATGTATTTTTCTATTGTTTACCATGCACAATTCAAGAAATTGAAGAAGTTCCATTTGCACAGTTTTTTCTCTCTCTTCATGAACTTCTTCTCTTACTATTTCTTATTGAAACTTCACCAAACCCTCTTACTTACTTCTTCATTTCTTCGCGTCCTTCGCGTCTTCGCGGTTCATTTTTCATTCCGTATTTAGCGCCTTCATAGCTACATCAAGCAAGTTATCATACAAAATTGATATAACCTACTTATCAATATTGATAACTTTCATTTTAGAGATTTTTAAATTAAATTCAATATGCTTAAATAAAAATTTATTTTCTGGTAAGATGAAATAATTGTTATTTTTCAATTCATTGGATATAAAGAACAGATTTTTATAAAGTCTTATGCAATATATTAAATACTTTATAGAGAGAATAGTTGTTGTTTGATGATATAATCAAGGAAAATATATATAATTAAGTCTATAAAATATCCAATTCATCCCTAATTGGTAAACTAGTGATACCAAAAACAGTTAGGAAAACTTTAAATTAATTAAAACTCATCTTAATCTTGGTAATTTCCCTCTAGAATTTTATCAATAAAGTACTTTATAGTGATGAAGATTGAATTGGGTAAATAAGGAAGCATACATTGATATTTTTGGGTAAAAATACTCGTTAATTGAAATTTTAGCTTCTCTGTTTTTCACCTTTCTAATTGGTGAAAATGGTCTGAAATTGGGGAATCTGTTGACTCAAAACCTGCGTAAATCGGCTTAGTTTCTAGCCCCGCATCTATGTGTGTGGGCGTTGATAATTCAATTCCCCAACTGGCTAAAGTACGCCGATTATGAACCCTAGTATTACAGATTCAGCCGTCAAAGCGGCTATTATAGCCATTGCTTCGGAATCAGCTACAGAAGAAGAAAAAATTCAAATGCTGATTTCAATGGCGCAAGGCTTTCAAAAAAAGCCGAAAATTGCCCAAGACTTGCGAAATGCAGTGGGTTTATTTTATCGCGCCTATGATATGTGTGGTAACAATTATCCGCTGCTTAAAGCCCGCGCCCAAGTGGGAATGTCGGGGACTTTACAGATGATTCCTGATACGGGAACGGAACTGCTACAGCAAGCGAAAATAGGCTATGAGGAAGCTTTACCGATTTTACAACAGTTAGCTGCGCCGGTGGAAGTGGCAGAAGTGCAGATGAATTTGGGGTTAGTTTTACAGTCGCTAGTTCCCTATAATTTAGCACGGATAACCGACAGCATCCAAGCTTATCATGAGGCTTTGCGGGTGTTTACGTGGCAAGAATACCCACAAGAATACGCTATTTTATATAACAATATAGCGATCGCATATCTTTCTATGCCAATGGCATCAGAACGGGAATATCTGCGTCAAGGTCTTGCTGTCCAGTCCTTTGAAGTCGCCCTCAAGCATATTAACCTCATTGACCACCCCAGAGAATATGCAATGTTGCAAAACAACTTAGGTAATGCTTTGCAATATTTAGTGAGTTCTCATCCTGTAGAAAACAACTTACGGGCTATTTTAGCTTATAACGAAGCTTTAAAAGTGCGTAATTCTCACGATACACCCGTAGAATATGCTAACACAATTTCTAACAAAGCTAACGCTCTCTTCAACTTACCCGACAACCCCGAAAAGCCAGAATTAGGTAATCAGCAAAACCTCTTACAAGCCCAAAGCTATTATCAACAAGCTTGGCAAATATTTACAGAACATCAACAGCTAGAACAAGCAGAAATAATTGCTACAACCCTACAAGAAATAGCATCAGAAATACAAGCCACACTTGTACAGTAAAAGGATAGCAAACATGACAGACATGATCAACAATTTACCCCTCAGAGAATTTTTACATAGTTTAAATACAGATATCAATCTGACTACCGCATTCGCTTGGTTAATCATTGCTGTATTCATCTCAATGATTGGTGGTGCTATTAGCGGCATGATTTTAGCTGGTAAAGATTTAGGATATAAATTTGCTGCCACTATTGGCAGTTTATTTGCACCTGCTGGCGTGATTCCCGTACTCATTTTAGGATTATTAGTACTGCACTTTTTAGCTAATTATTAGGAGGATTTATGTTAGAACTTAGCTGGTTTTCCATTAAATTATTTTTCAAAGGTAAACTATTACGTGACCCCATAAATTTTCTAGGTCAAATCATCATTGCTAGTACCATAGGTACACTCATATTAGTCTTATTAGCACAGGCAGAAATTCCTCTATGTATACCTATAACTGTGTCTAGCTTAATAACAGGTATAATTACCCCCTTTCTTCTCAAAGACTTCAAAATGAAATAAGTCTTTCCTGTGGGAAATTCAAAGTTTTAATTTTAAAACTATCAATTCCTACAGATTTATTTATCTATGGGATTGAATAATATAAGCATTATATAGAAAATTTATGGCTCTTCATTACTTGTTATGCCAAATATGAGTTTATTTTCCCCAAAACCCTTATAAATAAAGGGCTTTACTATTTTTGATGGCAATTTATGTTGAATCAACCGATGGATTAACCTATAATCCTTATATGGCAAGGATTTTTAAATTTTATGGGTTAATTTAGCATAGTAAGTACCAAAGAACCAAATTTATTTTAACGTCAGTTCGATGAACCTCATACCAACACCTGTCTGACACGGAGAGAGGTAGAAATGCACTTATTTCCCACGGAATTAGGGTTTCAAAGCCTCTCCTCGTGAACGGGGAGAGGTTTGGAGAGGGGTTTTTAATTTATCGAACTCACGTTATTTTATTGTTAAAACAGTGATAGAGAATCCTTAATTCCGTGAAATCATTAAATCCGTTAAATCAGTGATAAAAAATAACCAATGAATCAACTTGAAGAACTAGTAGAAGACATTAACCGCTTTGAGGCTATTATTGCCGAATGGGACGAAAGCCAAAGATGTGTAGCAGTAGGACTTAAAAGATCAATTGAAGCCTTACATAAAGCAGCTTTAACAAATTTAATCAAAAGCCTAAAACAAAATAATATGTCAGGCTTACGCGATGCCGTATCCGATGAAATTGTGTATGCAGTTTTGCTGTATCATGAACTAGTAAAACCTCCACTTGCAGAACGAATTCAAACAGCCCTTGCAGAAGTGCGTCCAGGCTTACAAAGCCATAATGGAGATATCGAATTAGTAGCCATTAAACCACCAGATACAGTTGAAGTTAAATTAATTGGTAGTTGTAGTAGTTGCCCATCTTCAACCTTAACCTTAACCCAAGGAGTGGAAGAAGCAATTAAAAAACATTGTCCAGAAATTACCAAAGTAATTGCCGTTAATAGTAGTCCTAATGTAACTGAAACCAATTTCAATAGTCCGTTCCCCTTACCTACAGATTTTTATTGGGTGAGAGTTGCAACTGTAGACCAAATTAATAAATCTAGTGTTTTATCAGTTCGTATTGCTAATCAAGACTTAATCCTAAATCGTCAAGGTGAAAATATTACTTGTTATCGTAACTCTTGTAGTCACTTAGGTTATCCTTTAGATAAAGGAAAGGTAGAGAAAGGGATTATCACCTGTTCAGCACATGAATTTCAATATGATTTAAAAACAGGAAAATGTTTAACTACACCTGATATATCTCTCCATTCATATCCAGTAAAAATTAAAGGTGATAAAGTTTATATCAAAGTACCAAACTCTAACCAAAAATAAATTTTTATTTCTGTATTAAATAACAATACAGTTCAGGTAAGAGAAAAATTGCAGGTTGGGTTAAGCGACAGCGCAACCCAACAATGTCTTGATACTAAACCGTATTGCGTTAAATAATCCTATCTTTTTTAAAATGATTATTAATAATTTCAAATCCCCAATTTTACTCCAAGGTGCAGAAGTAATACTAGGAAATATCACCACACCAGAACAATTAGTAATTCCTCTTGCACCTACACCAACAACAATGTTTGGCCCCCGTGCAGCTTGTTTATTATCACCAACTGGTCCGTTATGGGTATCAGATACAGGACATCATCGTTTATTAGGTTGGCGAAATTTACCCACACAAGATCATCAACCTGCTGACTGGGTAATAGGACAACCTGATTTTTATCATGAAGGACAAAACGCCAAAAATACACCAGGAAAAGCAACTTTTAGCGTTCCGACAATAATTTGTAAATGTGGTAATGGTTTAGCAGTTGCAGATGCTTGGAACCATCGCATTTTAATTTGGTATGATGTCCCAGAAGATAGCAATGTTCCCGCAGATTTAGTATTAGGACAAGCTAACTTTACTGATAACGAACCAAACCGAGGAAGTCAACAAACTGCGGCTAATACCCTGCATTGGCCTTATGGGGTTTTCTATCACCAAGGTCAGCTATTTGTAGCCGATACCGGAAATCGACGTTTATTAATTTGGAATAATTTACCCACAGAAAATGGTCAACCTGCGGATATAGTTTTGGGACAACCAGACATGATATCTCGCAATGAAAATGGAGGTGCTTCTCCCACTGCTTCTAGTATGCGTTGGTGTCATGATATCACCCTTTGGGGAGATAATTTAGTTGTCACTGATGCAGGTAATAACCGAGTGATGATTTGGGAAGGAATACCAACAGAAAATAATGCCTCTTGTGCGGTGGTTTTAGGACAAAAAAACTTCAATTTTGTGGAATTGAATCAAGGGGTATATTTCCCTAGTGGTAGTAGTTTAAGTATGCCTTATGGGGTAGATGTAGCAGGAGATTGGTTAATAGTTGCAGATACGGCTAATTCTCGTTTGCTAGGATGGAAGAAAAGAGAATCTATTCTATTATTACAGGGTGCAGATGCTGATAGTGTGGTGGGACAAGATAAGTTTACAAGTAAAAGCGAAAATCGTAATTTTGGACTTCCCACAAGACAAAGTTTAAATTGGTGTTATGGAATTAAAGTTTGTGGTGAGATTGCGGTAATTTCTGATTCTGGAAATAATCGCGTTTTGATTTGGAGGTTTTGATTATCTCACGCAGAGGCGCAGAGTCACAGAGGAGGAAAGATGAGAATAGAAGAAATTAGGGTTTGTGGTACTGTTCAAGGTGTGGGTTTTCGTCCTACTGTTTATCGTTTGGCTAAGGTTTGTGGGTTAAAGGGTAATGTTTGTAATGATGGTGAAGGTGTTTTAATTCGTGTTTATGGTAGTGAGGAAGTAATAACGGATTTTGTAGAAAAGCTATATCAAGAATGTCCTCCTTTGGGGAGAATTAAGGAGGTAATTAGAAGTCCTTATTTAGGTGAATTTGATTTTGATGATTTTGTGATTTCTGGTAGTGTTAATAGTGTGGTGAAAACTGAAATTTCTCCTGACGCTGCAACTTGTTTTCAATGTCAAAAGGAGATTCTTGACCCTTTTAGTCGTTATTTCCGTTATCCGTTTACAAACTGTACTCATTGTGGCCCACGTTTGAGTATTATTCGCGCTATTCCTTATGATAGAAATAACACTAGTATGGTGAAGTTCCCTATGTGTGGAGAGTGTGAAAGGGAATATCAAAATGTGGAAAATCGTCGTTTTCATGCCCAACCTATAGCCTGTCATGTTTGTGGACCTCGTGCATGGTTAGAAAGGGCTGACGGGAAACCTATCATTTCTGATATGTTCTCTATGTTAGATGATGTGGATGCTGTTTGCACTTTATTACAAAAGGGTGAAATTGTCGCTATTAAGGGTTTAGGTGGGTTTCATTTAGCTTGTGATGCAACTTTAGAAAATGCAGTTCAAAAACTTAGAAACCGTAAGCAACGTTATCATAAACCTTTTGCATTAATGGCGAGAGATATTAATATTATTTCTGAATATTGTTATATTAATGATTTGGAAAAAGAATTATTAACAAGTCCAGCCGCACCTATTGTTTTACTAAATATTAAAGATAATCAAAAATTACCATTTTCTATAGCACCAGGACAAAATAAGCTTGGGTTTATGCTACCTTATACGCCATTACATCATTTAATTCTCAGAAGGATGAAAGTACCCATAGTATTAACTAGCGGGAATATTTCTGATGAACCACAATGTATAAATAATGAAGATGCAAAAGATAAATTATCTAAAATAGCCGATTATTTTATTTTACATAATCGAGACATTGTTAACAGAGTCGATGATTCTGTTGTGAGAGTTATTGATAATAAAATTCAAACCCTAAGACGTGCGAGGGGATATGCACCAGCAGCAATTATTTTACCTCCAGGATTTGAAAACGTACCACTAATTTTAGCAATGGGTAGCGAGTTAAAAAATACATTTTGCTTATTGCGATCAAATGAAGCCATACTTTCACAGCATTTAGGCGATTTAGAAAATGCTGCTGCTTTTAATGCTTATCAAGAAACATTGAATTTATATTTAAATCTATTTGCACATAAACCTGAAATAATTGCTATTGATAAACATCCAGAATACCTATCTGCAAAATTAGGTCAAGAACTAGCAACGGCTAACCAAATTCCACTTGCTCAAATTCAACATCATCATGCCCATGTAGCAGCTTGTATGGCAGAAAATAATATTCCTTTAGATGCAAAACCAGTTTTAGGAATAGCATTTGATGGCTTAGGGTATGGTGAAGATGGTAAACTTTGGGGGGGAGAATTTTTATTAGCAGACTATGGCCAATTTCAAAGACTAGCCACATTTAAATCAGTAGCCATGATTGGTAGTCAACAAGCAATTTATCAACCTTGGCGTAACACCTATGCCCAATTGATATCAGCATATACATGGGAACAAATCAAACAAAAATATGGGAATTTAGAAATAATAAAATTTCTAGAAAATAAAAACCCTAAACTACTTAACCAAATTATAGAAAAAGGTATTAACTCACCCTTAACATCATCAGTAGGAAGATTATTTGATGCAGTTGCGGCTGCAATAGGTATTTGTCGAGAAGAATCTAGCTATGAAGGACAAGCAGCCATAGAAATGGAAGCAATAGCTGATGTTAACATATTAAACAATGATGAAGAAACTCTAAACTATACCTTTAAATTTGAAAAATCAGATAATATCTATTATATAGATACATCTTCAACATGGCGAGAAATACTCAATGATATAAACCAGCACATCTCCTCATCAGAAATAGCCGCTAAATTTCATAAAAGTTTAGCTATTGCAGTGGTAAAAATGATTAAACAAATTAGACAAGAACATGAATTTGACCAAGTAGCATTAACAGGGGGAGTATTTCAAAATCGAATTTTATTAAAACAGGTAAAAATGCAATTAGAAAAATTAGAAATAAACGTCCTCACTCATAGCATAGTACCTGCAAACGATGGCGGATTATCACTAGGACAAGCTGTTATAGCTGCCGCTAAATACTTAAAACAAATAACATAAAAACCTCTGTTGTCTCTGCGCCTCTGCGTGAGATAAATCTTCAAAAAAGGAAAATCAAAATGTGTTTAGGAATACCCGGACAAATAACAGAAATAACCAACCCCGAACATAAACTAGCCATAGTCAATATCGGAGGAGTAAAACGCCAAATAAACATAGCTTGTATCGTAGACGAACAACACCCACCAGAAGCTTGTATAGGAGACTGGGTATTAGTTCACGTCGGCTTTGCCATGAACCGAATTAACGAACAAGAAGCCGCAGAAACATTACAACTATTACAAGAAATAGCAGCAGCCCAAACAGTAATTAGTAGTTAAATTCTCCCCTTCTTCTTCCTTCTTCCTTCGCGTACTTCTCTTCGAGACGCTTCGCGAACGCGCCTTTGCGGTTTATTAAAAATTGATATGAAATACGTAGACGAATTTCGCAACCCAGAAAAAGCCCAAGCCTTACAACAAGAAATAGCCAAACTCAGTCAAAAAATAGATAAACACATCAAAATAATGGAAGTATGTGGTGGACATACCCATTCTATTTTTAAATATGGAATCGAAGAAATATTACCCGATAACATCGAACTCATTCATGGGCCTGGGTGTCCAGTCTGCGTTATGCCTAAAGGTAGAATAGATGATGCGATCGCACTTAGCCAAAATCCTCACATTATTTTCACAACCTTTGGCGATGCCATGCGTGTTCCTGGTTCCACCACCAGCCTGCTACAGGCCAAAGCACAGGGTGCCGACATCCGCATGGTGTACTCCCCCCTCGATAGCCTCAAAATCGCCCAAGAAAACCCAAATAAAGAGATAGTCTTCTTTGGTTTAGGCTTTGAAACTACCGCACCAAGTACCGCTTTTACCATCCTCCAAGCAGCAGCCGAAAACATAACTAATTTTAGTATGTTTTCCAATCATGTTCTCGTTATCCCAGCCCTGCAAGCATTATTAGATAACCCCGACTTACAACTTGATGGATTTGTTGGCCCTGGTCATGTCAGCATGGTA
This sequence comes from Anabaena sp. PCC 7938, assembly GCF_049315035.1. NCBI lineage: Bacteria > Bacillati > Cyanobacteriota > Cyanophyceae > Nostocales > Nostocaceae > Anabaena > Anabaena sp. PCC 7938. Next base: position 615,052 of record NZ_CP186034.1, read on the forward strand.
ATAGGTACTGAACCCTATGAATTTATCTCTCAAAAATATCATAAACCAATCGTCATTTCTGGTTTTGAACTATTAGACATCTTCCAATCAATTTGGATGCTATTAAAACAAATAGTAGAAAATCGTTGTCAAGTTGAAAATCAATATAATCGCTTAGTAGAACCAGCCGGAAATAAAAACGCATTAAAAGCCATGAATCAAGTTTTTGCTGTCCGCGAAACCTTTGAATGGCGAGGCTTAGGTGAAATACCCAATTCCGGGTTAAAAATTCAAAATGAATATGCCCAATTTGATGCTGAAGTTAAATTTCCCATTCCTAACTTAAAAGTAGCTGACCATAAAGCTTGTCAATGTGGAGAAATTCTCAAAGGAGTTTTAAAACCTTGGCAATGTAAAGTATTCGGAACAGCTTGCACACCCGAAACACCAATTGGAACTTGCATGGTTTCTTCCGAAGGTGCTTGTGCAGCATATTATAAATATGGGCGACTTTCTACCATTGCTAGAAAAACGAAAGTTAGCTTAATTCAAGACCCTCTCCCTACTTGCAGTGTTCCTCTGGGCTAGATATTTGTAAAATTCGAGGAAAGTTTATATGCCATTTGTTACTGTCCAAATTGGTAAAGGTCACTCGATAGAAAAAAAGCGGAAATTAGTCCAAGCTGTGACTGATGCTTTAGTTTCTGCTTTAGGAACTAAACCTGAATGGATAACCGTTCATATTGATGAATTTGAAAGAGATAATTGGGCAGTTGGTGGCGTTTTACATTCAGATAAACACACTGGTAGACACGAAGAAACAGGTAGATAATTTGTAGGGTGCGTTAGCGGTAGCGTAACGCACCAATTACAGCTATATCAATATATAATAATATTTCACGCAAAGGAGTAAAGACGCAAAAAAAAGAAAATAATTTATTTTTTAGAAGTAATTAACAAAAAGTTAAAAATGACAATTTATAACAATCAAGAATCGCCAAATCCTCTCTTTGCAAAAATAGAATCAGTCCGTCGTCGTCAAGGTAAAGTCAGAGATACCCATATTAATCTCGCACATGGTAGTGGTGGTAAAGCCATGCGTGATTTAATAGATGATGTATTTGTTAAAAGCTTTGATAATCCCATTCTTTCCCAATTAGAAGACCAAGCTACTTTTAATTTAGCCAATCTTTTACAACATGGAGATAGACTTGCTTTTACTACAGACTCTTATGTTGTAGACCCTTTATTTTTTCCTGGTTCTGACATAGGAGAATTAGCAATCAATGGCACTATCAATGATTTAGCCGTAAGCGGTGCAAAACCTTTATATCTTACCTGTAGTGTAATTTTAGAAGAAGGTTTACCAGTAGAAACATTGCGTCGTGTTGCTAGAAGTATGCAAACAGCAGCGCAAAAAGCAGGAGTACAAATTGTCACTGGTGACACCAAAGTTGTTAATCGTGGTTGTGCTGATAAACTATTTATTAACACTGCGGGAATTGGTATCATTCCTACAGGTATTGATATTTCTGCCCGTAATATTCAACCCGGAGATATTATTATTGTTAACGGCGAAATAGGAAATCATGGCACAGCAATTTTAATTGCTAGAGGAGAATTGGCATTAGATTGTGATATAGAAAGTGACTGTCAAGCATTACATGATTTAGTCGCCACTATTCTCAAGACTTGTCCAAATATTCACGCCATGAGAGATGCAACTAGAGGAGGTTTAGCCACAGTATTAAATGAATTTGCCCTCACCGCAAACGTCGGAATTTGCCTGAATGAAAACTCCATACCCATTAGAGAACAAGTAAATGGAGTGTGTGAAATACTTGGTTTAGATCCCTTATATTTAGCCAACGAAGGAAAACTAGTAATAGTAGCACCCCAAGAAAAAGCAGACGCAATTTTATCAGCAATGAAAACTCACCCAGCCGGAAAACAAGCAGCTATAATTGGTGAAATTATCCCCACACCACCAGGAATAGTTCTATTAAAAACCGCCTTTGGTGCAGAAAGAATAGTTGATATGCTAGTAGGCGACCAACTCCCAAGAATCTGTTAAAAATATCTAATTTTTCTTCTCTCTGCGCCCTCTGCGTCTCTACGGTTCGTTAAAAAATCAAACCCATGCATGAACTAGGAATAACCCAAAACATCATCGCCATAGTTAGAGAAAACGCCCAAGGTAAAAAAGTCCAAAGAGTATTACTAGAAATTGGTCAACTCTCCGCAATTATGCCAGATGCGATTAAATTTTGTTTTGATATTTGTGCTAAAGATACAATAATAGAAGGTGCAATATTAGAAATATTAGAAATACCAGGCATGGCTAAATGTCGCCAATGCGGTAAAACCTTTTATGTAGATAAACCATTTGGGATTTGTGAATGTGGTAGTCTACAAATAGAGATAATAAATGGTGAAGAATTAAAAATTAAAGAAATTGAAGTAGAGGAATTATGTGTATAACTTGTGGCTGTTCTGATGATAAAGAAGCAAAAATTACTAATTTAGAACCTGAACATCATACCCATACTCTACCAGACGGAACTGTAATAACTCATACACATCAACATGAACAACCTGCAAATATCCATGCCCAGGTTCATAATACAACAATATCTTTAGAACAAGAAATTTTAGGTAAAAATAACTTATTAGCTGCCCAAAATCGAGGTTGGTTTAAAGGTAGAAATATTCTTGCTTTAAATTTAATGAGTTCTCCAGGTGCAGGAAAAACTACTTTATTAACTCGCACTATTAATGATTTAAAAAATAAATTAACTATTAGTGTCATTGAAGGCGACCAAGAAACTACAAATGATGCAGAAAAAATCAAATCAACAGGCTGTAAAGTTGTACAAATCAATACAGGAACAGGCTGTCATTTAGATGCATCAATGATAGAAAGGGGTTTGCAACAACTCAACCCACCATTGGACTCTGTAGTGATGATTGAAAATGTCGGAAATTTGGTTTGTCCGGCTTTATTTGATTTAGGAGAACAGGCTAAGGTTGTAATTTTATCGGTGACAGAAGGTGAGGATAAACCAATTAAATATCCCCATATGTTCCGCGCTAGTCAAGTAATGATTCTCACGAAAATTGATTTGTTACCCTATGTGAATTTTGATGTGCAACGATGTATTGAATATGCAAAACAGGTAAATCCGCAAATGCACATTTTCCAGCTTTCCGCTACTACTGGTGTGGGTTTGGAAGATTGGTATAATTACCTCACACAATAATTAATTTAATATACATCTCCGGTAATTAAATGTGCGTAGATTGAAACCCTTGTAGAGACGTTCCGCCGGAACGTCTTTACTATCATTTTCTAATCCTGGCAGTTTTTAAAAGCTGCCAGTTTTTTTTTGCAGAGTTTCCGCTCCAGTTTTTCGTATAATCTTAGTTACAAAATATAATTCGTAATTTCCAAGCACAGGCAGAATGGGTAGAAATTTAAAATTTCAGTTCAGTTAGAAAAGCTGGTATAATTTTAAAGCTCTTTTTTAATCAATTAGATCCAATAAATAATTAGTTTTAACAGGAATTAGCTAACAACAAACAAATTATATGAATTCTCCTACCAAACCTCGCAAGTTACCAACCCAAGCTATAGCTGCTAAGATATTTCACTCTCTGAATATCATTAGTCTTTTCCTCATGCTGACTAGTGGACTACAAATTTACAACGCTAACCCCGTTTTTGGTGGACGTGCAGGTTTACATATTCCACCTCTTTTTACTTTAGGCGCTTGGTTAGCAGGAGGTAGACACTGGCATTTTGCTGCTATGTGGCTATTTTCTCTTAATCTTTTAGGTTATGGAATTTACATTTTCATAACTCGACGTTGGCGACATCGCTTTGTAGGAGTTAATGACATCAAAGCATTACAAAAAACTCAAAATCCTCAACGTCTCATTTATGCTTGGCATCGTATCGCCTATACCGCTATTATTCCTATATTACTCCTCGCAATATTTACAGGAATTGGGATGTATAAACCTGCTCAATTTCCTTGGATAGTCGATAGTTTTGGTGATTGGCAAGCATTAAGAATTGTCCATTTTGCATCTGTGCCACTGGTGGTAATATTTGTAATTATCCACTGGGTTTTAGGACGGAAAGCAGGAGGAGAAAAGTTGACTGAATCTATGTTTTGGTAAATTATATCATTAGTAATGAAACCATGAATTCTGATAAAAATAAAGACTTAATTCATCTAATTCAACCTCAATTAACACGGCGGAAATTCTTACAGATTTCTGGAATTTCTAGTATGAGCTTATTTCTTGGTAGCTGTGGTACACCTGCATTTGAAGATTTAGTTGGTAAGCTTTCTGAACCTCTGAACCAGAAGGTTGAAGAATTGATTTTTCAACCCCAAAAACTTGTACCAGAATTTTCTGCTAATCTTATTGAACCAGAAGCTTTAATAATTAATAGTTTTCGCAATACACCAATTATTGATCAAGATAAATTTCGTTTAATTATTGATGGTGATGTAAATCATCCCCTCAGCCTTAGTATGGCGGAAATTCAGGCTTTACCTCTCACTTCCATGATTATTCGTCATGTTTGTGTAGAAGGGTGGGCCGCGATCGTACAATGGGGAGGTATACGCTTACGTGATATTATTGCCCTAGCCCAACCTCAGGCAAATGTTAAGTATGCTTTTTTTGAATCAGCAGATGGTTATTATGAAAGTTGGGATATAGCTTCAGCTACACACCCTCAGACTTTATTAGCTTATCAAAAAAATGGTGAAAAATTGCCTGTAGAAAATGGCGCACCTTTGCGTCTAGCTTCGCCAATTAAACTCGGTTATAAACAGAGTAAATGGGTAACGCGAATTACACTGACTCGCTATTTATCAGCTTTTAAAGGTTACTGGGAAGATCAAGGTTATGAATGGTTTGCAGGATTGTAAATACAGCAAATTGCAGGTACATTATGTACTATAGCGGTTCTCGGTTGAGTGAGATACAAGAACCCCACCCCCAACCCCCTCCTCCTTCGGATGATGCCTCCGGCACGCTACGCGAACACCAGTCGCCTACAGTGGGAAACCCGCCTACAGCGCTGGTTCACCGCAAGCGATGAGGGGGCTATGATTTATTTCATTCAAATGCATACCGCTATAAGTTTTATCACAAGGCTATGCCACACTTCTGATTCCTGTATTTTGCTGTATTTATTAATAGCATTTAATTTGGAAATTTAGATAAACATGAACTTTTTTGATAAATTAAATACGAATATTTCCCAAAATCAAAGCTTACTATTTGTAGGACTTGATCCAAATCCAGAAATGATACCTGCGCGTTATCAATCATCAGATATTATTGCAGGTTTAGAAAATTGGTTGCAATTTATAATTGCAGAAACGGCTGATTTTATCTGTGCTTATAAACCAACTTTGGGATTTTATGAAGCTTTGGGTGTTCCTGGGTTAGAACTTTTATTCAAAACTTTAGCATCTATCCCTAACCACATTCCTATTATTTTAGATGCTAAACACAGTGATTTAAATACAAGTAGTATTTTTGCCAGAACTGTATTTACAGAATGGCGGGTAGATGCTATTACTCTTAGTCCCTATACTGGACAGGATCATGTCGCACCATTTTTAGTTTATCCTGATCAAGCGGTATTTATTTTGTGTTGTACTTCTAACCCAGGTGCAGCAATTTTACAGCAATTTCCTCATCAAAAATCACCCTTTTATTTGCAGGTAGTACAGGAATCAAAAACCTGGGGAACACCAGAACAATTAGGCTTGGAAGTAGGAACCACAGATGCTGATATTCTCAAATCTATTCGGTTAATTGCTCCCGAAAGAATTATTATTGCGCGTAGTATTTGGGCTGAGGAAGGTAATCTGAAAAAGATTTTAGCCGCAGGGTTAAATGGTAATGGTGATGGTTTACTAATTCCGGTTCCTCAAGATATGTTGGGTAATGCTGATTTATCTCAACAAATTCAATTATTACGCACGGAAATTAATCAATTTAGAAGTGAAATTATCCATGATGCTTCTACTTGTGAGGTGTGGTTGCCTGATATTTCGGTAAAAGATAAACAGCCGCATCAAGATTTGATTTTACAACTTTATGATATTGGCTGCATTATGTTTGGGGAATTTGTTCAGGCTTCAGGCGCGACTTTTCCTTATTACATTGATTTACGGAAAATTATTTCTAATCCTCAAGTTTTTAATCAAGTGCTTAGTGCTTATGAAGAAATTTTAAAAAATCTCACTTTTGATAGATTAGCCGGAATTCCTTATGGTTCTTTACCGACAGCAACTGGTTTATCTTTGCGTCTTCATTGTCCGATGATTTTTCCTCGGAAAGAAGTAAAAGCACATGGAACCCGAAAGGTTATTGAAGGTAATTTCTATCCTGGTGAAACGGTTGCGGTAGTTGATGATATTCTCATCAGTGGTAAAAGCGTAATGGAAGGTGCAGAAAAGTTAAGATCTGCGGGATTAAAGATTAATGATATTGTTGTATTTATTGACCATGAACAAGGAGTAAAAGACAGGTTAAGCCAAAATGGTTATTGCGCTCATTCTGTTTTAACTATTTCGGAAATTGTCACCACTCTGCACCAAGCAGGAAGAATAAATGATGCTCAATTTTTAGCTTTTCAAGAAAGTTAATTTTCATTGACTGCAAATATGGGCTTCTTGTTTAAAAGCCATTGCTTGAAGTTTGTTTAAGTTCCAGACTCTAACTCTCATGACAATTATTACGGTAATATACAGCGGATTGCAAATCAATGAGGTACAGAATCTAAATTCAAAGCCAGACACCAAGCCAGTTTTACTCCTGACTCCTGACTCCTGACTCCTGACTCCTGACTTCTGCTGTATCAATCAATGTAGATAGCAGATGCCGGCAAACTGACAATTCCTGACCATTGCACCTTTTTTTCTTTTTCCCGACGGTAAGAAAAGAAATGTTCTGGGGTTTGATAGGTACAATAGGGAGCGATCGCAATTTGTTCTCCACTAATCCCCAATTGCTCCAACTGTAAAGCATTAATTCGACGCACATCTAAACGCACCTTGCCTGGTTCTGGATCTGCCAATAAAGGTGAATCAGGTAAATTGTGTAAAGCAGCAACAATGTTTTGCTGATCATTATGTGGTAAAATAGTGCAGCCAATTTCCGCAGCCACTTCCACGGAAACTTGGTAAACTTCGCCCGCAATCGCTGGCCCCATAGCAATTCGCAAATCTGCTAATTCGCTGCCTTGGGATTGCATACGAGCGATCGCTTGGGGGACAATCTTCGCCGCTGTACCCCGCCAACCAGCGTGTAAAGCCGCTACCTGTCCAATTTTAACATCCCCAATCAACACAGGTGTACAATCAGCACTCGCTACCCAAATGGCTTGTAAAGCTTGATCACTAATTAAACCATCTGCCAAAGCCAGATCATCACTATTTTGTAACTGTTCATCCACCTCTTGAGGGGTTAAAACAGTATTGCCATGTACCTGTTGTAAACGATAAGCTAAAGCCTGCGGTTGCAGCACTTGTGTTAACTCATGTGGCGGACGAGGCCAAAATTGCTGGGTAAAAAAACCGTGAGGCCAAGGTTCTAACAAATTACAAGTGAGGTAAGGTAGACCTTCCCAATTGTGCCAGTGCCAAGTGTGCATCTTTAACCTCACCTAAACAAAAAATTAAAAACTGCCAATCAATGCTAACGTGAACAACGGGATTTATGGGAACAGCTGTGGAATTTAATCAGCAACTTCTGGTAAATACTCTGAAAGCAGAGCGAGAACATTCATATTTACCATTTTCTCTACATATTTTTGACAGCTTAACCTCAACTAATCAAACTGCGTGGAACCTGCTCAAGCAAGGAGCAAAACCAGGATGTGTAGTTATAGCCACTCAACAAACCGCTGGTAAGGGACAATGGGGAAGACAGTGGCTATCTCCTTCTGGCGGTCTATATCTCTCGGTTGCCATTACTCCTAAACTAGAAGCTACTGAAAGCTACCAATTAACTTTGGCTACCGCCTGGGGAATTGCAGCCCAATTACAAAAGTGTGATGTGAGAGTGGGGATAAAATGGCCGAATGATTTAGTATTAGATGGTCGCAAACTAGGCGGCATTTTAACGGAGACAAAAATCCACAAAGGACAAATTACCCAAGCTGTAATTGGTGTTGGCATTAACTGGGCTAACCCAGTACCCCAAACAGGCATCAATTTAGAATTGTGGCAAGGTTCCCAGAATTTTAGACCCATTCCTTCTCTAGAAATTCTCGCCTCCACAGTTTTACTGGGAATAGAATCCGGTCTAGAGTGTCTTACCATCGAAGGAATAAACATACTTTTGTCTCGTTATGTTGAATTACTTACAAACATGGGTGATGAAGTGTATGTGAATAATCTTTTAGGCACTGTAGTAGGGGTAACACCCCAAGGAAATCTCCGCTTAAAAATGGCTGTATATAATACGCAGGAATTGATAACACCAGAAATTTCTGTCGAACCCGGTACAATTAGCTTGGGTTATTGCAAAACTTCTGTTTAATTTTTTTAGACTTAAATTACACACAACTGAGAGAACAAATGACGCAGCGCCATAAATCTGCCCATAACCGCTTGGATTATTTGCGGACTCAAGATTTAACAAAACGACGCTTTGCGTCTAAATTATCAGCACGGAGTCTCTGTTTTTTAGGCAGCGTTAGCCTCCTTAGTAGTGGCTTCGTTCTTGCTCAAACAGAAACATCAGTAGATAACATCGTTCCAACTATTGAAAGTTCTCAACCAATCACAGTTGCAGAACCCGTAAAGAAAGATACCCCTGTATCAGAAGTACATTCACAACCCGATTTTGCAGAACGCCGAGTTAGACTCAGAAAAAAACTCACCCAGGAAAATGTTTCCCAACCAACAAAACCCGTTAGAATTGCTCAACCTAAAGTAGAAAATTCTCAACCAGCAGTCATCATTAGAACTTCTAAACCCAAAGTTGAAAGTTCTGAACCGACAGTCACCGTGAGAACCTCTAAACCCAAAGTTGAAAGATCACAGGCTGAAAAACCTCAGATTCCTGCCAACTCAAACTCAGCACCCGAAAAAGCCGTAGAAGTTGCTAAACCAGCAAATAACGGCACAACGGCGAGAAAAAACAAGGATTACAATAACTCCTACATTGATCCTACAGATTACAACGGTACTGCAACTGGTAACTATGAAGCACCCAGTTCTGTAGTCGTTACAGAACGCGCTGGTGGCTGTCGAGCAGTTTTTTCACAGAGAGAAATTGCTGCCGGTGCTTGCGGTAAGAAAGCAACTGACACTCCCCGCGTAGCTGATTCTCCTAAAAAATCAGCACCCAATTGGATCAAAAAAAGTGAAACCGCTAGTTTAGAAAAAGCGCCCACCGCCCAGCGAGTAGCCACTGAATCTAGCCAAAAAACTGAGAGTATAGTTCGGACTGTTGCTAGTGCTGTGAATAATAAAAATTGGGTGACTCCCAAAAGTAGTACTAGCACTCATACAAAGACTGCATATCGTCCTAATCGGTTTATTCCTCAGCCCAGTGAATTTAGTAGTAGTACAACCGTAAGCGCTACTCCCATTGCCCCCAGCTTTGGGACTCTACCCGCACCAATGGCTGAAGGTAAGCTTGCACCCCGCCCCAGCACTGTCTCTTATGACTTTGCACTGGCATCGGTTTTACCTCAGGTTTCTTACAATAGTACCCTTGCCTATCGTGGCGGTTCTGGGATGATGTTCCCCTTGTCTGTTCCTGCGCCCATTACTTCTTTGTTTGGCTGGCGCGTTCATCCAATTACAGGGGATAGACGTTTCCACGCTGGTACAGACATAGGTGCGCCCACAGGAACACCAATTTTAGCAGCTGCTAAAGGTCAAGTTGAGACTGCTAACTGGATGGGTGGTTATGGTTTAGCAGTAACCATTAATCACACTTCTGCTCAACAAAGTCTCTACGGTCATATGTCAGAAATCTTCGTTACTCCCGGTCAATGGGTAGAACCAGGAACTGTAATTGGCCGGGTTGGTAGCACTGGCAACTCTACAGGCCCTCACCTGCACTTTGAAGTCCGCCACATGACCCAAAATGGTTGGGTTGCTGTTGACCCAGGTGTACAATTACAAGCTGGTCTCAACAACTTGTTGCAAAACACACGCACAGCGCAAGTTCCTCAATAGGAGGCAGGGGGGTAGGGGCAGAGGAGCAGGGGGCAGGGGGCAGAGGGCAGGGAGATAGGGAAAATAAACTTCTGAACTCCTGAACTTCTAAACTCCTAACTCCTGAACTCCTGACTCCTGACTCCTGACTCCTATAAATACCCGTGTTCTGCTAAAAATGCGGGTGTAACATCCTCTTGATGGTGTTTTTGACCCTGAGAGAGGAATTTTTCAACGTATTTACCGAGGATATCTCCTTCCAGATTTACATAACTGCCAGGAACTAAATAGTTGAGATTAGTTTCGGCATAGGTTACAGGAATCACTGCTACTGTAAATTGGGACTGTTGGGGTTGGTAAGCAGCTATGGTGAGGCTGATGCCATTGACAGCGATGCTACCTTTGGGGACGATATAGCGATCGCACTCAGTGGATGCCACAAAGGTCATTTCCCAAGAACTAGCTGTTTGTGCTGCCGAGATTAATTCACCAATCCCGTCTACATGACCCATCACGAAATGACCGCCGACTTTACCCCCCACTCGCAGCGAAGTTTCTATGTTGACATATCTGGCTTGGGTTTCTTCTCTACCTAAAGTTGTGCGAACTAGGGTTTCTGGTGAAGCAGTGGCAATAAAGCCATCTTTTAAAATTTCTTCGACTGTCAGACATATGCCATCTACCGCTACACTATCGCCATAAGTCAAATCAGCCAAAATTGTATCTGAGTTGCTGACAAAAGTAATCTGCCAAAAATCGTTCTCTAAGGGTTTGATTGTACCTAATCCTTGAATTAATCCTGTAAACACGGTTTTTCTGCCAAACTAATTCTATTGATTGCTTAATTTTGGCGGAAATTAACTCATAATTCTGCCAAAAAATGTAAAAACTATTGAATATAATTTCTGGCATCTTTTTTTGGTAGATGAACATTAACACATTCACATCAATCTCAAGGCATACTTGGGTAAGACGATAATTCTTTTGGGAGAGCAATTTGGCTTACTCTGGTGTTCACTACAAGTTCGGAGTTTAATAGAAGCAATTATAGAGAAGAAAAGCCCTATGTTTACTTCGGTTTCAGAAAAACCCAATCAAGGGTATTATTTTCCACATAGCACTCAAGCACTTAAAGAATTTTTGAGGGTTAGCCAATGATTGAAATGAAAGTCGCTGGTATAGCATTAGATGCCATAACCCGCAGCCCGATTGTATTACTGAAAGATGGCTCAGATCGTCGGGCTTTACCAATTTATATAGGTCAAGAACAGGCCAGGGCTATTATGGGTGCTATGGAGCATCAAAAACCACCTAGACCCCTAACCCATGACCTAATTGTGAATATTTTGGAAGTCTGGAATATGACCTTAGAAAAAGTGATTATTCATTCTTTGCAAAAAGATACTTTTTACGCTGCTTTGATTGTGCAGCAAGGTGAGGTCAAAAAAGAAATTGATGCTCGTCCTAGCGATGCGATCGCAATTGCCCTCCGTACAAATACTCCTATCTGGGTTATGGAAGAGGTAGTAGCTGATGCCTCTATCCCCGTTGACCGAGATGCTGATGAAGCTGAACAGCAAGCTTTCCGCGAATTCATTTCCAATCTTCGTCCTGAAGATTTGATTAAACGATTTGATAATAGTGACAGTTAATAAATAGTTAGGGGAATGGGAACTAGGAAAAAATAATCAACTTTTACCTCTCGTCTATTCCCTGTTCCCTCTTCCCTATTCCCTCAATTTATGCAATATCGACGCTTTGGTAAAACTAATTTACACATCTCGGTTTTTTCTTTGGGAACAATGCGTTATTTGGATAACGTCGAAAATGCTCAAAAAACCATTGAAAAAGCTTTATTTTTGGGAATTAATCACATTGAAACAGCTAGAGGCTACGGTAAAAGCGAGGAGTATTTAGGTGCAGCGATCAAAGCTGGTTTATCAGTACCCAGAAACCAACTATATATCACTACCAAAATTCCCCCCACTCCCGACGCTAATACCATGCGTCAGTATATTGATGAATCATTACAACGCTTGAATTTAGATTATCTTGATTGTTTGGGTATCCACGGTTTAAATACCCAAGAACATCTAGAATGGGTACAAGCGAAAAACGGCTGTATGCAAGCTGTAAAAGCAGCAGTAAATGATGGCAGAGTGAAACACGTTGGTTTTTCTACTCACGCTTCATTAGATATAATTTTGGCAGCAATTCATACAGATTTGTTTGAATTTATTAATTTACATTATTATTATTTTTTCCAACGCAACGCTGCTGCTATTGATTTAGCTACAAAAAAAGATATGGGTGTTTTTATTATTTCTCCAGCAGATAAAGGAGGAAGACTTTATACACCACCTTCAACTTTAAAAGAACTCTGTCAGCCATTTACACCTTTAGAATTAAACTATAGATTTTTATTGAGTGACAACCGCATTACAACCTTGAGTTTAGGTGCGGCAACTCCAGAAGAATTAATTCCACCTTTAGAATTTGCTGATGATATTAGTGAGTTAACATCAGCAGAAATTAATGTTTTTGAAAAATTAGCAACTCAACAAAGAATGGTTTTAAATACTGATAAATGTAGTCAGTGTTATGATTGTTTACCTTGTCCAGAAAATATCAATATTCCTGAAATTCTCAGATTGAGAAATTTAGCTGTAGCTTATGATATGAGCGATTATGGCAAATATCGTTATGGAATGTTTGAAAATGCCGGTCATTGGTTTCCAGGAATGAAGGGTAATCGTTGTACAGAATGCGGTGATTGTTTGCCTAAATGTCCTGAAAATTTAGATATTCCAGCTTTGTTAGCAGATACCCATGAGAGATTAAATGGAAAAGCAGGGAGAAGATTGTGGGGTTAATATAGCGATCGCACAAAACAAAAATCTTGATCGGAATCGAAAGCTACCCATTTTTCGGTAGGATAACTCCCAGTTCGATCAACTGAAAACCTAAGTCATGACTACTTCCTCAGTTCCTATAAATTGGTCTGTTTTGCTGCAACAATTATTAGACCGACAATCATTATCCCGTACTCAAGCAGCAGGGTTGATGCAAGGATGGATAAATGAAGCGATTCCCCCAGAGTTATCAGGAGCAATTTTAACAGCATTGCACTTCAAAGGCGTTTCTGCTGAAGAATTAACAGGAATGGCTGAAGTATTAAAATCTCTATCTGCTGTAACCAGTACTCAGCACTCGGTACTCGGCACTTTAATTGATACCTGTGGGACTGGTGGAGATGGGGCATCAACTTTTAATATTTCTACAGCAGTGGCTTTTGTGGCTGCTGCTGCTGGTGTACCCGTTGCTAAACACGGTAGTCGTTCTGCCTCTAGTTTGACGGGAAGCGCTGATGTTTTAGAAGCATTGGGTGTTAATTTGAATGCTGCTGGTGATAAGGTGCAAGCAGCAGTAAAAGAGGTGGGAATCACCTTTTTATTTGCCCCTGGTTGGCATCCAGCAATGAAAGCAGTTGCACCGTTGCGGAGAAGTTTGAAGGTGCGGACTGTGTTTAATTTACTTGGCCCTTTGGTAAATCCCTTGCGCCCTACTGGACAAGTGATTGGGGTGTTTGATTCCCAACTGATAGAAACGATCGCTCAAGCATTAAACCAATTGGGAACACAAACGGCAATTGTACTGCATGGACGAGAAAAATTAGATGAAGCGGGGTTAGGGGATATTACTGATTTGGCAGTATTATCAAATGGTAAAGTACAGTTAACTACTGTCAATCCCCAAGAAATAGGTATCAAACCTGCGCCAATAGCAGCCTTGAAGGGTGGAGATGTCCAAGAGAATGCTCAAATTCTCAAGGACGTATTGCAAGGAAAGGGAACTCAAGCACAACAGGATGCAGTGGCGTTAAATGCTTCCTTAGCTCTACAAGTGGCTGGTGCAGTTCCGCTGCTGAACCATGCTCAAGGTGTGAGTTTAGCTAGGGAAATTTTACAAAGCGGTAGCCCCTGGAAAAAGTTGGCACAGTTAGTTGAATTCCTGCACGATTAATTTCTGAGTGTTGTTGGGGACGGAATTCGACGACATTGCGTTTGATAGTAACGTCGTAGTTGCCAAAAAAGTCATGTCCTAGGAGTCCTGTCTCTAGTTCCACACCAGCGATCGCAACTGGAACTTTATTCACCATTACCCCCCCAACTTCCATCGAATCCAGATAACCAACCGGAAATTCCACAGATTTGGAACTGACGGTATTAGCCCTAGCTTTCCCCACTGGTACTACACCCAAAGCGTTTGCTACCTGTTGAGTGATTACAGTCCCACTTGCCCCTGTATCTACGATCATCTCAAATCGCTGTCTACCATTAAAGGTAACTTCTACAATGGGTGTGCCACCAAGTCGCCGCTTAATAGGTGCTACAAATACCTCGTTATTTTGGGCGAGGAGTTCCGATGAAGGGAAAATCGGCTGGGGTGGTGGTAGCGGTTGCACTTGTCTAGAGGGGAGGGGAGTTGAGTAACGTTGTAATTTGGGTTTTGGTTGGGGAACAACAACAACTACCTTTTGCCTGGGTATAACTGGAGATGCGACGCTGTTAGGATTGGCTTTCTGTCTGGCTAATTGAACCTGACGTTGATATTCGGCAATTTGTCTTTGCGCGAAGGGAAAATTGGGGCTGTCTTGTCGTACCTGTTTCAAAAGAGCGATCGCATCCTGAAACTGACTCGCCACCAAATTCCAATCATCTGAAGATTGAGCAGATTTACTAATATTTAACCCTCCCGTAGCCTTATCCAGCGCCAATTCTAAAGCACTTGGTTCAGTCACTGAATCTTTTGTTTGCTGTGGTTTTGGGACGGCTGGCAACAGCATTGGCTTCCTGGTAGGCGGCTGTACAGCTGCCAAATTACCAATAGGCCCAGATTGCTTATCACCATCGGTCGCCGTTATCTGTTTGTTTTCACTACAGGCAACAGTCGCAACAGCTAGACTACCGGAGAGAAAAATTAGGGCTGCGCGGGATAAAAAAGACTCAAGCATAATGACTTTCAGGTTAACCGCCCTGGCTCTCTCCAAGTGTACCCCTCCCAAAGAAAAAGATGCTCTAGCTTGAATTATTTAATTTTTAATTAATTTCGGTAATCACCTGGACAAACATCTCTAATTTGTAGGTAATTTATTTTTTGGTATTCCCTTGATACTTTCAAGTTTAAAAACCTAAAATTCTAAATTTCGCAGTTTTTGTCAATGATCATCAATTATTGACTAATGACCATTGACTAATGACTAAGTAACTAAGAGAACTCCACAAAAAAGATGATCCAATCTTGAGGGATGGGCATCCTGCCCGTCCTTGTATTATTAGCAGGCTTTCGGTCTGCACCACAAGAAATTTTGGGATATTTTTTTATTTGGAAGTCTCTAATACTTAACTTGCTAATGCTTCAACAGCAACAACTGGATAAACACTCACTTTTTTCCGGGTTTTGCCCTTTCTTTCAAAGGTAACTACACCATCAACTAAAGCAAACAGAGTATCATCGTTGCCGATACCGACATTATTACCAGGGTGAATTTTAGTACCGCGCTGACGGATAAGAATATTGCCCGCACGTACAACTTGACCACCAAAGCGTTTTACGCCCAGACGTTGAGCATTAGAATCACGACCGTTACGTGTACTACCAGTTCCCTTCTTATGAGCCATAATTTCCTCTTAATTTATTTACTTCTGTTTATTATTCAGCAGCAACAGCTTCTTCAACAGGAGCGCTGTCCACAATATTGGGAGTTTCCGCAGTGGTTGGTGCTTCTTCATACACCAAAACCGCACCGTTGAGGTTAATGGAGTTAATCAAAAGTCTGGTGATTTCCTGGCGATGTCCACGTTTTTTGCGGGTTTTCTTCTTCGGCTTCATTTTATAGACCAGGACTTTACGACCTCTAAAGTGCCGCATAACCGTCCCCTCTACAGTTGCACCTGCTACTAGTGGCTGCCCAATAGAGACTTCCCCTTCGTGCTGCACCAGTAATACTGCGTCTATTGTAACTTTTTCATCTGGTTCGACACTCAGCAGCTCAATATCGTAAAATCGACCCGCTTCGACTTTAATCTGTTTGCCACCAGTTTCAATAATTGCGTAAGTCATCGAGTTGTCCTTGAAGTTGCCGTACAGGTAGCTGGCTTTTATCTCCTGTAGAGACAATGTTTTTAGCTTTTTATCGCTTTTGCCAGCTTTTTAAGAATGTCTACCTGATCCGAGCAGGAATTAGACAGACAATCTAATATTTTACTGTAATCAATACCATTAAGTCAAGTAAATTAATAATTAAGAAATTTTGTCTGCAAAATTTGACCTTATCACCGGAATCGTGAAGTTTGCCTGTGTAGTTAGCACAGACACAGACAGAAAAAAATTTTACACATCTGAGCAGCCGCTAGAGTTGCTCAGATTTTTTTTAGCTTCTATTATAGAATCTGATTCGGTTAAGATAAACCGTAGAGGCACTATATCAACAATATTTAAGTAAAAAATACAATCTTAGAGAACTCCACAAAATAAATTACGCAATTTCACTCCAATCAAAACTACTTTTTCCTCTCCCTGCACCCTGCTTTCCAAACAATGGCATACTTTTTATTTGGAAGTCTCTTAAATAGATGCCGTACCGAAACTTACCCATGAGGTTTATGAAAAGAATAGAAGTTGAACAAAGAACTATTTTTGTAGGTTTGGCTGGTAGTCACGGCTATGGCTTAAATCGTCCTGATTCAGATTATGACTATCGAGGAGTATTTATTGCCCCTAAGCGTTACTATTTAGGATTTGATAGTATAGAGCAAAAAGATACAGGTTGGGATGAACCAGGCATTTTTCCGTTTATAGATGGCAATCAAGATACAGTAATTTATGAACTTAGAAAAGTTTTGCATTTACTCGCAGGAGCAAATCCCAATGTTTTAGAATTGCTCTGGTTGCCCACCTATCCTATGATCACAAAAATTGGTGAGTATTTAATTAAAAACAGGCAAATATTTTTAAGTAAAAAAGTTAAACATACTTATTCTGGTTATGCTTTTGCCCAAATAAAAAAAATGGAAACCCATCGCAAGTGGTTGTTAAATCCACCAGCCAAAAAACCCATCCCCTCTGATTTTGGCATAGAAGATGAAACCCCACTAAGCAAAGATGAGCTAAATGCTTTTTTGGAATATCTTTATATCTTAATTAAAGGAAAAATTGAATTTCTAGAAGAATCTGAACAATTATATAAATTACTGACAGCCGATGTTGATTTTAAAGGTTTATTGAAACAATATACCTTAACCGATGCAGCTTTAGAATATACACAAAATTTAACCAATAGCCGCAAAGACTTTATTCGGCTACTGCAAAAAAGTCAAAGTTATCAAATCGCCTTAAGAGAATGGAAAGCTTATCTATCTTGGCAGGAAAATAGAAATCCGGCTAGGGCAGAAATGGAGAAAAATTCTGGTTATGACTTAAAACATGGGATGCACTGTATTAGATTACTACGCAGTGGCTTGGAAATATTACAGCAAGGAGAAGTAATTGTAGATAGAAAAATAGCTGGTGATGTTGATGATTTAAAAGCTATTCTCAGAGGAGATTATACCTATGATCAATTAATGAAAATGGCTGAGAATTTAGTTGCTCAAATGGATATTTTTTATGAACAATCAACTCTACCTCATAAACCTGATTTAGAGCAAATTAATAGTTTGTGTATGGAATTAGTTGAAATGCAAGGTTGGCAATAAAGCATAGAGTAATAATATCTAAAAACACAGCAACTCCTTATCCTCTCCCCGTCTCTGCGCCTCTGCGTGATATAAATCATCCTGCATTTATACAACACCCACTTGCAATCTGCTGTATATTGCCATAGTTAAAAAATCTGCAATTAGCTCCTAACTATTGCCAATAATAATTTAAAATAAAAGTTTGTTCATATCTTAAAATATCTGCGATGAAAGAGTCATATTTTATCCAAAATGTAAGATTAATTCGCCAAAAAACTACAGAATACTGGCGTTTTTTTAATCGCTGGTTTTTCAATACTCCAGAAAGAGCTATCTTAGAAGCTTATCAAGCTGCTCAAGCGATTCAAAATATTGAAGTTAACCAGTTTAATGGCAAAAAAATTGCTCCCGAATCAGAGAATTATACCGAAAATGTGATGGCTTTCTGGCAGGGAAATCTGAATAGAAATTTAGCTATTATTAAAGTGAGATTAGCAGAATTTCAATTAGGAAGTAAATTAGTCAATACTACAGATACAGAATTATTAGAAAAGCTTAAGTTTATTGATGAAGTCATATGCAAGTATATCGCACACAATGAAATAAATACTTCAATATTACAAATTAATCTTCAAACAGTTGAACCCGATACAAATTCATCTGATATAGATATTATTAAAGCACCATTTACATCTCAAAAAACTGGTGTATTACCGAGATCAATTGGTAAAACAGTTAGTAAAATAACTAACGAATTTACACCAAAAGCAGAAGCAGAATTTGTCAGAAACTATCGGATTTCTAGAAATAGGACGAGAAGATCAATCAAATTTTTATTAATGCTGATTATTGTACCGCTATTAACTCATCATTTTTCTAAGCAACTATTAGTAATTCCTTTAGTAGAACACGTTAGAGGTGAAAATACAGTTCAAATTTTTATGAATTCGGAAATGGAGGAAAAAGCACTCCATGAATTAAAGAATTTTGAAAATTTATTAAAAATGAAAACTCTACTGCAACAAACACCAGAAATTTCACCAGAAAACATTACAGCACAGGTTAAAAATAAAGCCTTGGAGGTAGCAAAAGATTTTCGCAATCAAAGCAGCAGTGCTATTAGTAATGTCTTTGCTGATTTAATATCACTAATTTCCTTTGCTATAGTTGTTGCTTTCAATAAAAAAAATATTATATTTTTTCAATCTTTTATAGATGAAATTGTCTACGGGTTAAGTGACAGTGCTAAGGCTTTTTTGATTATTTTGCTGACAGATATGTTCGTTGGTTTTCACTCACCACATGGGTGGGAAATCCTTCTGGAAGGAATAGCCAAACATTTGGGTTTATCCGCAACTAGAAGCGGAATTTTTCTATTTATTGCTACATTTCCAGTAATTTTAAATACTATATTTAAATACTGGATATTCCGTTATCTTAGTCGCTTATCTCCTTCAGCATTAGCTACATTGAAAGAAATGGATGAATGATATTTCGTGAATATAATATATTTTATATTTCTCCGTATTCCCTGCGGTTAAATTATTTTAACATATGATGTGGAAACTCTATAGCAATTTTATCCAGATATCAACAATTTTTCATGAATCCAGAGAAAGATTTAGTGCAAATTCTCAAGTTATCTGCTACTAATTAGTGTTGGTGATTACTTTTACGGCTACCGACAAAAGTAATTAAAAATACAAATGTATAATGCACTATTAAGCATTACCTTCAGCACCCAGATCAATTTAGAAATTTACTTCTTTTTAAGCTTATGAGTATCTTCTGCAATCGTAAATTCCAAATCACAGCAGGTATTGCTAGTTTCTTAGTAGTTAGTTTGGCTCATCAACATTTATATGCACAGCCAGAACCTCAGCAAATTAATACATCTAACTTAAGCATAATCCAGTCTGAGAAAAATATTAAAACTCAATCTCCTCTGAATGAAACGCCACTGAATTATTTAACTAATCAGCCCATATCTGAGTTAAATATTACTCAAAATACCCAAGCTACATCTATATTCTATTCTGTGATTGATGAATGGAAAAAATATAAATATAGTGTAAATGGTAAGCACGTTTTAAAACCAGCAAAGTTACCAACTACAAAAATTAATTTTAATCAAGCAGATTTATTAACGGTTCTCACTAATACGAGAAAATATTACCAAGATTATGCTAAAGCAGACCCAGATATTTCTCGCAATGGATTATTATTAAGCCAAGGAGTTACAGTCGAAGATATTATCAAAACCTTGGATTTTATGATTGTAGTTTTACAGGAGGATATTAGTAATAATCGCGCCACTCGTTTAGAAGATCCGAATTTTATTAATGCTAATTTTCGAGTGATCAAATGGTCAGCTTATAATCCTGAACAACCCAAACAAAAACAACTGAGAATTACAAAATATGCTGTTTTTACTCATCCTGGCTCTCGGACAAAAACAGCTAAATATAATACACCAATTTATAGTTTAAAAGAAAATTATGCTGCTGATAATTTCTATACTAAATATAGCAAGCAGGATGTTTTAAAAGGTATTTATGAACCTGGGGGTAAAGAATTTGGTAAAGTTGAGCCTCTAGCATATTTAACCCGCGAAGGTTTAGAAGAAGCTTTGATGCAGGGAACAATTCTTATTAATTTTATAGATGGTTCAAAAGACTTTTTTAACGTGGATAGAAACAATGGCATATCTTATGTGAGAGGCTTAAAAGCCACATCGCAAAAGCGTTATTGGTATTTTAGAAAAGTTGATGCAATCAAAGGTTATGGACACAATATAAATGCTAAAATATCAATCAAACCAGGCGTTACTTTTGCTGGTGATGTCCTGAATATTGGTTTAGGCCGGGTGATTGTGATGGAGTATAATCAAGGTGGCACAAAACGTCTACAAATGGGAGTAATTGCAGATACAGGTGGAGCGTTTTTACCCAATCTTGGACAACTCGATTTTTTAGCGGGTATTTTTGAGAATAAAAAAGATTTTTGGCAGCATATTCAGCAATTACCCTCCTATGCTACCGCATATATTTTGGTGAAGAAGTAAAAAGCCTCAAGCCAGATATTAGGGCGATCGCTTTTAACCATAAAGAGAATTGGAGTGCGATCGCGTACAGCGCAACCTAGGCGCTGTTAAAATTAAAGAGGTTTGAGAAGGCATAAAGCTATGACTATTGCAGCAATTAAACCCACAACTATCGCAGAATTTTTGCAATTGCCAGAAACAGAACCTGCTTCTGAATTTATTCATGGACAAATCACACAGAAACCAATGCCTCAAGGGGAGCATAGCCAACTTCAGATCGATCTATGCGAAACTATTAATCAAATTACTAAACCTCAAAAAATTGCCAAAGCTTTTCCAGAACTACGCTGTGTTTTTGGTGGGTTAGCGATCGTTCCAGATATAGCCGTATTTCGTTGGGAACGAATCCCTCGGTTGCCATCAGGACGCATCGCCAATCGTTTTGAAATCCATCCAGATTGGGCTATTGAAATTCTGTCTCCCGATCAGAGATATAAACAAGTCCTAGCCAAATTATTACACTGTGCTGAGTATGGTACTGAGTTTGGTTGGTTGCTTGATCCTGAAGATGAGAGTATTTTAGTAGTAGATAGCGATCGCCGAGTTAGGGAACTTAAAAATAGCGATCGCTTACCAGTTCTGACAGGGATTGAATTAGATATAACTGTTCAAGAAGTATTTAGCTGGTTAAATTTATAACATTGCCATACACGCAAAAAGCCCATGATAGCCTAAAAAATGCTACCCATGAGCTATATCAACTTATTTAGCTGACAATGACAAAGCAAATAACTTGCTGAAAGTTGATAATACTAGAAATTTAGAAAGATATTCTTATTATTCCTCCTCTTCTTCTTCTTCGTCTTCATATTCCTCGAAGACTTCATCTATCAGTTCTTCTGCTCGCTCATCGGAAATCTTCAATATTTCCTGAAGTTCAAAGAGATACTCTTGCTCTGCGTCGAGTGTGTCTTCATCCATACCTACGACTAAGAGCGCAGTGACGTATGCAATTTCACGGTAATCCTTATCTGGTAAAGATGCGATCGCACCAGCAATGAGATTTGCTACTTCTGTTTCTTTAATCACTGTGTTGACTTTTGCTGTCAACTTGTCAAAGTCTTTCTCCGCGTAATCTTCAAACATTCCAATACCATCAAACATTTCCGGTAATGGATATTCTTCGGTGGAAATAATCCCTTCACCATCAGCAGCGGCTGAAAAGAGTCCAATGATGGCAAGTGCTACTTCTGGTTCTAGCTTCACAGCAGTGCTACTGGGGCTGTTGAGCAACTGACTTTTAGACATGATGATCCTTTGGATTGAGCTAATTTCTAAGATTCCCAAATCATTGCAGAAAATCACAGAGACTGTTACTTTTTTTCATACAACTAACCTACAGGGATAATTTTTTAACACCAAGGTAATATTTTATTAATTAATTTGGTGAAAATTTCTACTATCACAAAAATGTAAATATGTCAACAAAAGGGCGCATTGCAATACGCCCCTACTGAAGTTCAGAATCTACAATTTATTTCCACATTCAGCGCAGAAATTATGGCTGGGGGGGTTTTTAGTCCCGCAGTGGCTGCAATAAACTGGCTCAACGGTGGTTGTGGGTGTGGGCTTAGGTAAACCGAACATCTGGGCGTTACTTTTGCCAGGGGCTACCATTGGATAACAGTTTTCATCTCTGGTGACATGGACATTAACGATTACCGGGCCGTTGTGCGCCAGCATTTCTGCGATCTTATCGGATAATTGAGCGCGATCGCTAATCACCATCCCCTTGATCCCATAAGCTTTAGCCAAAAATTCAATATCTGGCATTCCTACTTCCATATTTGAGCAGGAATAACGCTCACCATAAAAGGCCTGTTGCCACTGACGCACCATTCCTTGCCAGCCATTATTTAAAATCACAGTTTTGACATTTATGCCATATTGTGCAAGGGTTCCCAATTCCTGTAAACACATTTGGAAACTAGCATCACCACTGATACAAATAACTTCTTCATCAGGGAATGCCACTTTTACACCCATAGCCGCAGGGACACCAAAACCCATGGTTCCTAAACCTGCGCTAGAAATCCAACGTCTGGGGCCATTTTTGAGGAATTGCGCTGCCCACATTTGATGTTGTCCCACATCTGTAGTGTAGAAAGCATGGGGGGCTTGACTACCAATTTCGACAATTACCTCTTGGGGGGAAATGCTGTCAGGATAATGAGGGACAACCAAAGGATAATCTTGTTTCCAACGGTTAATTACATTTAACCATTCTTGATTTTGATGAGGTGGAATTTTGTGAGTTGAGTTTTGACATCGGCGTAACAAATCCGTGAGAACGTGCTTAACATCACCAACAATAGGCACTTCAGGCACACGGTTTTTACCTACTTCAGCCGGGTCAATGTCGATGTGAATAACCTTCGCATGGGAGGCAAATTCATCTAACTTACCTGTCACCCGGTCATCAAATCTAGCACCGACACAAATCAGCAAATCGCAATCTGTCACCGCAAAGTTAGCGTAAGCGGTTCCGTGCATTCCCAACATTCCCAAGGAGAGGGGATGGTGTTCATCAAATGCACCGATACCCATCAAAGTGGTAGTGACGGGGATATTAAATAATTCTGCCAGTTGTTTGACTTCTTCGTGGGCATTAGATGCGATCGCACCGCCACCAACATACAACAACGGACGGCGACTTTCTCTAATTAACTGAATCGCCCCATTAATTTGGCGGGGATTGCCCTTAACAGTGGGACGATAACCAGGTAACTTCACCGTACCTGGTTCTACCGGCACATAATCAAATTCTTCTAAAGCCACATCTTTGGGGACATCGATCAAAACAGGCCCCGGTCTACCAGTACTGGCAATGTGGAAAGCTTCTGCCACAATTCGCGCCATATCTTTGGGGTCACGCACTACATAAGAATGCTTAACAATAGGCAAAGTAATCCCGTAGATATCTGTTTCTTGGAAAGCATCTGTACCAATGGAAGCCCTGGGGACTTGTCCTGTCACCACAATCATGGGAATAGAATCCATGTAGGCTGTAGCAATACCTGTGACTAGGTTCGTTGCTCCTGGTCCAGAAGTACCAAAACATATTCCCACCTTACCAGTAGCACGGGCATAACCATCAGCGGCATGGGAAGCGCCTTGTTCGTGTCTAACGAGAATATGTTTAACACGGCCAGTTTCTTCTACTTTATATAGGTCGTCATAAATCGGTAAAATTGCTCCACCGGGATAACCAAAAATATACTCAACACCATGACGGACGAGACTATCTAACAAAGCAAAACCGCCAGATGCCCGTTTTGGGGTGACAACTGACGAGTTAGAGATAGAAGACTGCTTGTGATTTTCCGATTGTGGGAGACTGATTTGAGAAGGCGAGCGCACGGTTAACCTCAAAATATAGCTAAAATTAACGCTTAAATTCTGTATTTAAAATTTCATTCTAATTTAGAAATTCCAGAAAATGCTGAGATAATCTCCATCTGCGAGCATAAGACCGGATTATGATTCTACAATCTTTAAATCACATCTTGCAAGACTCGGCGAGTATTTTTCCAAGCCCAAACACCAATCAGCGCCACTACAAAACTCATCATCATTAGTACCACTCGCAGTCCTAAGATATCAGTTAATGGACCAGCGATCGCTAAAGGCAGAGAAAGAGCAATATTCACAACATGGTTTTGAAAGCCAAAAACCTTACCGTGCATAGTCGGTGGTGTTTGCTGTTGAATCAAAGTTTGCATCGGTACGCCAATCAGAGAAGCACCTATACCCAACAATGCACAAAGTCCCAGTGCTAGAATCAGGCTGTGGGTAAAAGTAACCACACCTAAAACCAAAGCCATCATCAAAAATCCAATCAAGGGTAGAGGTTTGTGATGTAGCTTATCACTCCAATGACCCAAAATACCTGCTCCCATCACCATACCTACTCCAGCAGCAGCCAAGAAGAAACCAAACTGTTTTTCCTTTAAGCCAAACTCTGCGGCTAATCTAATTGTTAATACTGTTAAAGCTGCAAATACGCAATACAAGGTCATCAATTGCAGCATCGCATTCAAAACTAGACGGTTTTTCTTGATATAGCGCAAACTATCTGTAAATTCATTCCAAACATGAGTTCCTGCCAAATGCCCCTCAATTGGTTGATGTTCTTTAAAATTGATAGGCTGCATAATTGCCGCAGATAGTAAATATAATGCACCAACAACAATTTCCTGGCCAAAATCTTTTCCTAGATAGCTTTTGGCCAAACTCAATATTGGTTCACCTACAGCAAAACCGACAATTAAAGCACCCATCATGGTAGTGCTAAATAGGGCATTGGCAGCCATTAAATTCTCTCGTTCTACCAACTGGGGAATTGCGGCTTGCTCCGCTGGTGCAAAAAACTGTGTCACACAAGAAATGGCAAAAGTGAGAATTAACAAAATCAGGAATTCTCTGGGCAAAAAGGGAATCAGTAATGTTAAAAATCCCCGTACCACATCCGAGCCAACCATCACCAATTTTTTGGGAAAGCGGTCAACAAGGATACCACCAGCAGAACCGAACAAAATCGCTGGAATTGTAAATGCCACCATCAAAGTTGAGTACATCGAGTTTTCCGCTAACCCCGGTGGCGGTGGGTAGTTTTCCAGCAAGGCAATCATCAAGACAAAAAATACCTTATCTGCCAACTGGGAAACTAGTTGTCCAATCCACAGGAGCATAAAACCCCTGTTTTTTAACAGTGTGCCAAAGCCGTGATTAACAGCAGTAGGTTCAGTGGGAAACATTAACTATATGTAGGAATATGAACTATGGTAGATGAAGCAAAGGGCAGCAGGATCAGCAAAAATATTGATTTATCTCTATTGTCCTTGCTAATTCTCACTTCTGGTTGCTAAATTTATTCTCCAGACTCTTTTCTTCATAACGTTTTAGCAACAAATGCAAAAATTCAGCAGCATTTAGGTAATTTTGGGGTAAAGACAAACCTAGTGACCGGTCTACCCATTTGCCTTGTACTGTTTGAGGGGAGTGCCACATTGATAAATGGTTAACGGGTGGTTCAGCGTAGAAATTATCTTCCCCACCACCTAAAATAGCAGAACTCCAATGGGTGAAGTAATCATGACTCATCCTATGAATTGGGAAATTACCCCATAGTGGCATTCCCCATCCATCTATGGCAATAAAAGCTTTGACTGTACCGCCCAGCATTTGCCACTTTGTCGCCGCAATAATGGCACCAACCACTCCCGCACTATAGCTGATGAATATCACAGGGCATTTTAACTTATCATGCGATCGCTGACTCGCACTCAGGACTTCGTAGGCATCGCTCAAAAACTGCAAAATATGAAATGCTGATAAGGTTAAAATACCCTGCCCAGGATAAACCAGTATCTCTAAATTATTTTCTTTGATTGCTATATCCGTTGCTGAACTTAATAGCCCTGTAATAAAGTTTTCGGTTAATTCTGGTTCATGAATCCCAGGGCAAATAATAATTATGCTCATTTAATTTTCATTTTATATAGAACTTACCCAAGCATCTGTTAGTAGTCAATAAAAAAGTGGGGTATTGATGTCTACATGATAGGGTAGGGGGCAAAAGGGTTTTAGTGTTGTTTACTGCCACTTAACGGTGGCGATGGTGGAACGCCATCGCGCGTTAGTAGTAGCTTACCGTAGGTGTTGCTGTTTATTTGATGATTGGAGAGCTTTTGTCAATTCGCTATTAATTGGAGTTTAGAGCTAATTTTGGTAGTGGTAAATATGTAGTGATAATAAAATTAGGCGCAACAACAAGAGTTATAATAATGTGTGGGTGATCGCTTTTTGGGAATAGGGGAATGCAATCGCTTGAAAAATCCTAGAGTAGTATGCAATATCTTTTTGAAAATAAATTAGGCACCCACTACATTGACTTGAAAAAGCTAGAACTAGTGGAAAATGCAACCCCTGACGAACTAGAAGACTTCAAAAAACAAAGTCAGTTTGCCTTTGTATTCAGACGAAAAGACCTCAAAAGTGTCTCTGTTACTAAGCAGCATCAATTTAATTTGTCAGGAGAAAATAACTCTACTCCTGAATCTGGGGTCTCTTTATATAAAAATCACCAGTCTAAAGAGAGTCTATCAATACCTTTAGGCAAATTACTTTACAGTTATTATTTAATTACCACTCAAGACAAAGTAATTGTTTGGGAAGATGATTGGTCTATTCATTATAGACTACGTTGTTTTGACGAGGATTTGAATCTAATTTGGCAAAAATCACTAGTAACTCAAGTTGATGATCAAGCTGATATACAATATTTGATGCATAATGACAAAACCATATATTATTGGGTGTTCAAAGGTGATATTTGTCGATATGAATTATTCACTATGGATATTCAAACAAGTGAAATATCAAATATTTTACTTGAGTTGCCTCATAATGTTTGTTCTGTTTTGATAGATGATCAGGCGAATGATATAGGACTGTTAGAATTGAATAAAACTCAAAATAGTTTTCAAGTGAATTATGGTGCTGAAAAATATAATTTGCCCCTGCCCTCAGTCAGGCAAAATTATTATAAAGAAATAAAAATTGAGGGGATTTTATATCATAAAAAATCAGGTTATGGTGATTTTTTTAGAGCCTTGTCTAACAAGGTTTTGAAACAAAAGATAGGTTTCTTTCTAAAGCGGATTTGGTCTAATGCCTCAGAGCCTGTACCTATTTTATGGATTGTTTATTATGATCCAACTGCTTCTGGAGCCACTCTTTATGCCTACGATTTCAAACAGCAAGTGCTATTATGGCAACACGAAATAACCAAGCACTATGTTGATCAGTCAAATTACTGGAATAAAATATACTTGATCCTAGATGAAGACAAAATTATTTTAGAAGGAAAAGAAGCAGGTACTGAGTATGTACAAATCTTTGAAGCAACAACAGGGAGAAAAATTTTTTCGATAAATTAAATACAAATTAAATACAAATTAAATAGAAAAAATCTGCAAAATATTATGACTACACTATTTAGACGTACCTTCACGATCGCAGAAACTCAAACTCCCATCACAGAGCCTATTACTAAATTTGGTGGGCAACCTGTTTGGATAAACGAACCGACTTGGCCTCTTGCCTTTGAAACCGGAGAAAAAATGTTATTTATGGGGCAAATTGCCCTAGAAGACTCAATTTTTCCGAATAGTAATGGAGTAATGGTTTACGTATTCATCTGGGGAGATGCCGAACCTTTATATGCAGAAGCTATGGCAGTAGTCATTCAAACTCCAGAAATGATTTACAAAACTGAAGAAGTGGAATATATATCAGATGCTACTGGATTATCTATTTATGAATTTGATGAAAACAGCAAAGAAAATTATAAAGAATATGAAATATTATTGAGTCCGATCAAATCTGAAATAGCAACGCCTCCGAGCGCTCACTACAATAGATATGATGAGCTTGATATTGAGCTAGGATATAATTTCTCCAGACCTGAATTTGCAGGGAATAAAATAGGCGGTCAACCACTTTACATCAATCAGCCAACAAACCCACGTGAGGAATTTGATTCAAAAGAATGGTTATTACTCTTACAGCTTGCTCCCCAGCAAGGCTATTACTTACTGCCTAGATTTCAGCCAAACTTTTATCCTTTTTCTATGGAATTGGGCGAGTTTGGCATTTTAACTATTTTTATTGCCAATGACTATACTCAAGCCAAATTATTTATTCAACTTCCGTAGGAATATCAAAACTTAAAGTCCGGGACTATGATTAAAAATTCGCTTCAATTCCCTATTCTAAAACCTGAATGATGAACTGGATTTCCCCCGTTCGTTGTCAGGTAATCCCTCTAGTTTATTGAGTATTTATACTTATTTTCAAGCCGACTGTTTTTTTAGCCAGAGGCGATGACTAAATACTAGTTATCTTCAATACCTTGTCCATTTTCGGTAGGTTGGGTTAAGCGACAGCGCAACCCAACGCATTTGTTGGGTTTCATGCTTCAACCCAACCTACAAATCAAGGTTTTTTCCAATTTGGACAAGGTATTGATCTTGTACTACATTTTGAATTCCAAAATCAGGGTTAATACTTTATTTTTTTCAAAATGAGAATTGCTGGGTGCGTCAGACCCGCTAATTCGCTAACAATCAACCTGCTAAGTAACAGCATTCCGCACTCAATACAGTTTTAGTTACATCAGTATCTGGCAAACAAATATACAAACTCCTGTATGTGGGAGTAAGCATATTATGCCCTTAGATGTATATTTTTATGTTTATGTTTATCCTATCCCCCTGGATGGGATATTATGCTACGAATAAGATGAACGATCTAGTATTTTGCTAGTTCGCTATCTCCATTTTGGTTATATTGAGGATTTAATTGTGGTTGCAACTCCAGAAAAACTGCAACATACCCACGAGCATCTATCCAGCCAAGACCGCGTAGCCGTATTACTCATGGGCTATGGCGAAGTCGAAAGCTACGAAGATTTTGCTAACTATAACGAACAAGCTTTAAATCTACTTACAGCAAAATTCGCGCCTGTTCCCACCTGGATTTATCCCCCCCTAGCAAAACTGTTAGCATTATTTGATCGTCATGAATGGGGACACACTCACCACGATTTTATCTCCCCACACAATGCCATCTTTGAACAGCAACGCGCTGGTATTGAACACGAACTACAACACAAATGGGGTAGTGGTGTCCAAGTTTTCAAAGCCTTTAACTTTTGCGCTCCTTTTTTGCCAAATCAAGTTTTAGCCGAAATCAAAAAGCAAGGCTTTAGCAAAATTCTCATTTACCCACTCTTGGTAGTAGATTCCATTTTTACCAGTGGTATTGCCATTGAGCAAGTTAACAATGCTCTGGTTGAATTAGCTGATGGTGATGAACACTGGGTAAAAGCACAAAGATATATTCCTTCATTTTACAACGAACCGGAATATATTCATTTATTGGCGCATTTGGTAGAAGAGAAAATTCAAGCTAATCTAGCATCAGCTTATCTACCTTCCCAAATTGGTATTGTGTTGATGAATCACGGTTGTCCTCACAAAGCCAAAGGATTCACATCAGGAATTGATGAAAGTCAAGCGCTGTACGAATTGGTCAGAAATGAGTTAATTAACAGTTATCCTTTAATTTCTGTAGGTTGGCTCAACCACGACACGCCGCTAATTGAATGGACTCAGCCAAATGCCACCCAAGCAGCCCAAAACCTAATTTTATTGGGTGCAAAGGTGATTATTTTCATGCCTATTGGCTTTGCCACAGAAAACCATGAAACGCTGTTAGATGTTCATCACATCATTCATGATTTAGAAAAACAGTATTCTGGTGTTGATTATTTACAAATGGCTTGTGTGAATGATCATCCTCAATTTTTAGAAATGGCTGCTGAATGGGCAAATGCTCATATTGCCAAATTGATGGAAGCAGAAGGTACGGAAGTTAATCGTGAGTTAGCAATAACTCACCATCATCATCACCATTAGATATCTCTGACAAAAAATGTAGAGATGTTCCATTGAACGTCTCTACAAAAACTAATTTTCACCAGATATATATTAGGGACTACCAAAAAATATAGCAATTCCCAAGCTCATGAAATACACCCCACCCACGCTGTCGCGCACCCTCCCCTTACCAAGGGGAGGGTTGGGGAGGGGTAATTTTGTATCTAACTAGAGTGGGAAAGGCTATAAATCATTCTATTTTTTAGTAGTGTGACAAAAATGTAGGGGTTTAGCACTGCGCTTTACCCCTACATTTTTTATTTTATTGTTCCCATACAAAGCAGATTTCAAAACCTATTACTTCCGACTTCCCAACCATTTAGCTGCTGCAATACCGATAATTCCAGCAACAATAGGATTACTAAGAAACTTCATAATTCCTGGTTGTTCCGCTAACACCTCACGAAAAACATCAGGATGGTTGTGATATGCGAAAGATGCAAGTTTACTGACATCATCAGCAGTCATGCGGTTAGAGTGGTGAGTAGAAAGATTTAATTGTTGTTCTAAACGTTTATCTTCCAGTCCTCGTTCTTTTAACTGTTTGAAAAAGGCCCTAGCAACATCATCCCGTTCATTGGGTTTAATTTGAGAAATGGCTTTTTGCAATTCTGGCTCTATTTCGCTGGGAGGGATACGTTCGGGGTGTGAAGACTGATTAAATAATTGCCGACGTTGGTCTGTTGTTGTTCTCTGTGCGAAATCATCAAAGCTTTGATATTCATTTGTCGTATCGACTGGAATATTATCTAAAGATTCAACATTTCCTTGTGCTAAATCTTTTAGAACTTCACGTCTATATTGTTCACTATTTGCCACTTGATATATCTCCTTTTGTTAGCAAGTTTTAATTAATTTTTTTAGCTATACTTGACTTGGTTGCTCTGGGTATCATAGTCAGCAGTCAAAATGAGTTTTTTATCAGGAGCATAGATCAAGACTTTTACATCTTGATTAGGAAAGTTCTTATGAAAGCCTTGCGCTAAAGATTTTGCTAATGGCTTTATTTCATTTGGTTGGACTTGAGGAGAAATAACCACACCTAGTTTGTTATTATCTCGTACATAAGCATCTTGAACTAATCCTTTAGAAGTCTGCACTACCCACTGACCAAAAGTCTGACCTCCTGGGGTGTTACCACGCTCTAATTCTGTATAGGTTACATCTCTACCAATAGCTGATGGTGTGGTTGTGCGGTCAGCTTCTGTGACTGTTCCTCCACCGCAGGCGGTAGTTAAAGTTAATACTAAAATTAAGATGAAAGGCATCAAAAGTTGCCTTATCTGCTGAAGCATAATCATATTTACCTCCTCATTGAGTAATTTTTATTCGTAGTTGTTTTCTTATGCAACTACGAATTTTGAGTCTATCTAATCAAGTTTTTCCTTGACATGATCTTTTACATCTTCGGCAGCGTGACGTACTTGACTTTCTGCCTGTTTCGCTTTACCTTCAGCTTTATCTTTTGGATCACCGGTAACATTTCCTGCTGCTTCTTGGGCTTTACCTTCAAGATTTTTAGCTGTGGCTTTAGCCCGTTCTTCTAAGCTCATTTAGGTTGCCTTTTTTGATGATTACCTACCCAATTTATCTAAAAAAATAGGTGGAAGCTTCCCTCATAAGATATACAATCTGTGTCATTTATCTATATAGAAAGAAATATATTTTTGAATAACAAAATTACCAACCGCTTACAAAAGTATCAGTTATTTATTCTACTTCTGCGGCCAACGCCAATTATAGCGATTCCATTCAAAGATGCCTTGAATTTCATACTCAGTGCCATTAAAGAAGCGAATGAGGCAACTGGTAAAGCTATCATCACCATCACGGATTTCATCAACTTTGATGACCATGCAAGGAAACCATTCCCGCTGAGAGGAGTCATCTTCTGATATCCATTCCCACAGTGCATTGGAAACTTCTATGCGATCGCCTATTTTTAACTGTAGTGCTTCTTCAAAATAAGAATATTTGTCAAAATGGTATGATTCAACCCGATTCAACCACTGCAAGCCATAGCGTTGGCGGATAAATTGCACTTTTCCCGAATCTTGTGCCAACAACCAATCATTGAGCAACTGCACCTTCCAAGTGCGGTTTTGTTCTTCTTCTGCTTTTACGAACTGTAAAAATGCTTCTAACTCCTCTGGAGTCAGTTCATCTAAGGGATTGGCAATATCTGATACCGGAAAGGTTGAGTTTCTCTGAATTTGCTCGACTATTTGCAGTAATATTTGTTTCTGCATATCAGTGAGAGGACAGCTGGCTGCATCACAACGTTTGAAAGCTGTTCGCAAGGCTGCTTCAATCTCATCGGTCGTCATAGGATACTAGCAATTGAAGGTCTATCTTTTCAATTATGACAATCTTAAATATAAGTTTCCAATTCCTTAACCGTAAAATTCAGGTAAGCTGAGGTTAAAAGTTCAGTATAATCTTTTAATAAAGTGATGGTGTGTTTTATGCGGTTGCGATCGCTCACCCTTATCTTCCTTTCTGGTCTAATTGTTTTTCTGTCCTGGGTGTTTACTCCCCCGGCTGTAGCGCTGACACAAATTAGACTATTTGATATCTCCTATCAAGATTGTCCAGCAGAACTAGCAAAAGGTGCTGTTATTAGTAGCGGTTCAGCAGCCGCAAGTTGCTTTATTGTCACAGGTAAAGCAGAAAATAGTACTTACAAAACAGTTTACGATGCAGATATTTTTGGACGCATTTATGATGCCAACAATGATTCGGTTATGCAAAATCGCACCCGTATCGGTTCAATTGCCGAAGTTCCCCCAGGCATCAGTGATTTTGAGTTCAGAATTTCTGTACCTGCAAATCAGCCAACTCCATTACAGTTGAAGCAGTTTAAAGCTACTGGTTTTAGCGGACAAGTCAGACGCTAATACAGCAGTTTGCGTAGTTAGGAGGTACAAAATCTAAATTTAAACCTATACACAAAGCCAGTTTTACTCCTGACTCCTGACTCTTGCTGTAAATCTGGGCTAGTTAGCCCAGACCTAACATTTTTGGTTTGAATTTGGAACGATTGCCAATCAGCGATTACATAAAACCTTGCAATCCACTACCTAGAACTTGGAGTAGTATAATCGCTACCATGGGAGAAAAATCCATACCACCTAATGGGGGAATAATTGAACGGAACAGATTCAAATAAGGATCAGTTATCTGGCTCAAAGCAGCAAATGGTTGGTTATACCAGTTAATTTGCGGGAACCAGGTCAATAAAACCCTGATAATTAGCAAAGAGCTATAGATGGTAATAAAGGTAGCTAATGTGTTAACCAGTAAATACATAGATGGGTTAGTTTCCTGCTAAATGACAATAACGGTCTTATGATTGATTTTAATTGAGTCAATGGCATTGAGTCTGCAAATAGCGTCTATATTGAGGAGAATTCCTGATTGCGCTATGTTACAGAAGCTTTTCAAGAGTCTTGAGAGACGGAACCTTCAACAGGCCGGGATGAAGTGCCGTTGACATTTCCCAACTGGTTTCGCACATCATCAATTGTGGCATTCAGTTGAGCAATTTTATCTTCTAGCGATCGCCGTGCGGTTTCCATTTCTAAACCCTCATTCGCTGCGGATCTCATTTGCCGTCTTTTGGCTGCTATTTTATTTCCAGGGATGGAACTATCAGATAGTCCTATCTCCTCATCTGCTGGCAATTGTGCATCCCGTCGAGAGGCTAGCACCGCACCCAACACACCACCAACTACTCCACCAACAAGAGTCCCCAATAAAAACCCGCTGGCAAAACCATCTTTTTGACTCATATTTTTACCGCCTTCAATCTGCAAGTTTCAAAGTATTTAAGCTATTTTCATGCTTTAACTGCATCCTGGCCTAAGTCCCAAAAATGCGATCGCCTGCATCCCCCAATCCCGGTACAATATATCCCTTATCATTCACCACCCCATCAATAGTCGCGCTGTAAACTGTTAAACCAGGATAATCAGCACTCAACTTTTGCAAAGCTGGTGGTGCTGCCACAACGCAAACAATCCTTGTCAACGCTGGTTCAACACCTCTTTTAGTCAATTCTGCCATTGCTGCCATTATAGACCCTCCTGTTGCTAACATCGGATCGGTAATTAACACCCGTGTTTCCGAGTCAAATTTTTCTGGCAGTTTATTGAGATAACAAGAGGGTTCTAAAGTTTCCTCATTTCGCACTAAACCCAAATGGTAAATTTTTGCCAAAGGCAACAATGTCTGCGCTCCCTCTAGTAAGCCTAAACCAGCCCGGAGAATTGGCACAACTGCCACAGGTACTTGTGGATCAATTAACGTTGCTGGACAAGGAGCCAATGGACTCTCTACAGTTGTCTCTAGAGTCGGCAACCAATCTCTAGCCGCTTCATAAGTTAACCATCGTCCCAACTCAGTGATAGCAGCACGAAATAATACTGGAGGCGTAGCCACATCACGAGCTACTGCCAACCAGTGCTTGATTAGCGGATGAGGTGGGACATAAACAAGCAATTGTTGTGTCATAGCAAGAAATGGACAGCCTTTGATTTATATGGGAACTGATACAACATCATACTCTCTCCAGTGAGTGGCTGATCCCAACTTTGGTTGGGTGATAGTCAGGTTCATTCAGATAATTGAGATATTTTTGCATTAGTAGTTGACATATATTCTCAATCAAAGCTATATTATTATCTAGTGTTCTCCTCTCTTTAAAGGATCGGCAGACGGGATAGCCAGCAGCAGCAGGTTTGTCCCTCTTTTTTTTGATTATTTTGGGGAATGTAATTTTTATTTGCGTATTATCCAATAAAATGTCAGTAAGGTAAAATACATTTAAATTAAGTCCATATATCCTGCTGTAGGCTTTATTAAATTGCCTACATTCGCGTAGCGGTATTATGAATTACATTCATAAATTCTGCCATAGGCTCTATTACGAATCACAAATTATGAATTACAAATTATTTGATGTCATTGTTATTGGTTCTGGAATTGGTGGTTTAGTAACAGCCACACAATTAGCAGCAAAAGGAGCTAAAGTCCTGGTACTGGAAAGTTATCTCATTCCCGGAGGTAGCGCTGGTTATTTTCAACACCAAGGATATACATTTGATGTTGGTGCATCAATGATTTTTGGTTTAGGGAAAAAAGGCACAACCAACTTACTTACCCGCGCTTTAGAATCCGTGAATGTTAGCTTAGAATCAATAGCAGATCCTGTACAGATTCATTATCATCTACCTAACAATTTAGATATTAAAGTTGACCAAAATTATGAAAAATTTTTACAAAATCTGACATCTTATTTTCCCCATGAAAAAAAAGGGATTCGGCACTTTTATGACGAGTGCCAAAAAGTTTTTAATTATCTGAATAGCTTTGAATTACTGTCATTAGAAGAACCAGGATATTTACTGCGAGTATTCTTACAACATCCTTTAGCCTGTCTGGGTTTAGCTAAGTATTTACCCTTGAATGTAGGAGATTTAGCAAAGCGTTATATTCAAGATCCGCTGTTATTAAAATTTATTGATATAGAGTGTTATTGCTGGTCAGTAGTTCCAGCCGCAATGACACCAATGATTAATGCTGGCATGGTATTTTCTGATCGACACTATGGAGGAGTGAACTATCCTAAAGGTGGAGTAGGAAAAATTGCCCAAAAATTAGTCGAGGGTTTAGAAAAAACTGGAGGTAAAATTCAATACCAAGCTAAGGTGACAAAAATTCTTACTGAACAAGGGCAAGCTGTAGGTGTCCAATTAGCTAATGGTAAAGTTTATCACGGAAAACGTATTGTATCTAATGCTACTCGTTGGGATACTTTTGAAAAATTACTACCGTCAGAGAAAATACCAACTAATGAGAAAAATTGGCAACAAAAATATCAAAAATCACCCAGTTTTTTAAGCTTACATCTGGGGGTGAAAGCGTCAGTTTTACAGGCTGCTACAGAGTGTCATCACATTTTGCTAGAAGATTGGCAAAAAATGGAGTTGGCTGAAGGAACAATTTTCGTTTCTATTCCCACACTACTTGACCCAGATTTAGCCCCCAAAGGATACCACATTATCCATGCTTTTACACCGCACTGGATAGCTGACTGGCAAGGACTTACGCCAAGTGAATATGAAAACAAAAAAGAACAAGCAGCAGGAAGAATTATTGAACGACTAGAAAAGATTTTTCCTGGTTTAGACGCTGGGTTAGATTATCTAGAGGTAGGGACACCGCTGACCAACCGTCGTTTTTTAGGTCGCATAGATGGAACTTATGGC
The DNA here is from genome assembly GCF_049315035.1 of Anabaena sp. PCC 7938. NCBI lineage: Bacteria > Bacillati > Cyanobacteriota > Cyanophyceae > Nostocales > Nostocaceae > Anabaena > Anabaena sp. PCC 7938. Next base: position 651,853 of record NZ_CP186034.1, read on the forward strand.
CCTATACCCAGGCGTAAGTTATGGGGGTTGTTGGGAATGCCTTTTAATCGTACAGCTATTCCTGGGCTGTATTGTGTGGGGGATAGTACCTTTCCTGGTCAGGGTTTGAATGCGGTGGCGTTTTCTGGGTTTGCTTGCGCTCATCGCATTGCTGTCGATTTGGGACTTTGAATTTTTGGCGTATGAGTCATGCAAATTTTCCAGATTGTGTTTTAATAGCGAGCAATTGCTTTTCGTTCTCTTTTCGATAACTCCTCACTCATGCAACTCACACACAAAACCAATCTTTTCCAAGCAAGCTGGCTTTTATCCAGTTTTTTAAGTGTTTTCCTATTTGGTTCAACCGTCAAAGCAGCCACTATTGCTAGTTGGTATTTTGACAGTAACCGTAATCATCTCAAGTTCTCCACAGATGAACAGGTACAACCGCAAGTACAGCTTGCTAACCCTAATCGTTTAGTTATTGACTTACCAGGAGTTACTCTGGGATATTCTCCAGTTAGTCAAAGGGTGGGGGTAATAATTAGAGAAGTAAAAATAGCACAAGTTAACCCAGGGAATACTCGCATAGTAGTTACCTTAGCACCTGGTTATACTTTCGACCCTGCACAGGTCAAACTGCAACAAGAATCAGTTAATAATTGGTCTGTGCAGTTACCCAAGCCCATCAAACAAAATTTAAGCAGGCTAAATCGTCCTCAAATTCAGGTTTCCCCTACTGTTAAAAAATCAGCTAATCTTTCTGTACGTTTACCTAAACCTATCACGAGGCTAAATACCCCAGAAATTAAGGCTTCGCCAAATCTTTCTGAGAGTAAGCTGTTTGCTGGCGTGGTTCCCTTACATTCGCCTATGAAGGGTTTAGAACCGCAGATTAAAGCGTTAATGAATCGTTACAGTTTTCTGCAAACGGGGATGTTCTTTTTGGATTTGGATAATGGTGATTATTTAGATATCGGGGGCGATCGCGTTTTTCCAGCTGCCAGCACCATTAAACTGCCTATTCTGCTGGCCTTTTTTCAAGAATTAGACGCAGGTAGAGTTAGTTTAGATGACAAACTAACCATGCGGCGTGATTTAGTCACAAATGGCTCAGGAGTGATGCAATATGAGCGAGTTGGTAAAAAATATACCGCTTTGGAAACCATCACCAAAATGATCGTCATTAGTGACAACACCGCCACCAATATGATTATTGATCGCTTAGGTGGAGCAGCAAAACTCAATGGGCGTTTCCGTAGTTGGGGGCTGAAAAATACAGTTATTCGTCATCTTTTAGGCGACTTTAAAGGAACTAATACCACCAGTTCTCAAGACATGGCGCGTGCATTAGCTTTGTTAGTAAATGACAAATTAGTTTCTAGCCAAAGCAAAGAACAAGCTTTAGATATTTTACGCCATACCAAAACTCGTACATTGCTTCCAGCAGGTTTGGGAAAAGGTGCTATTATCGCTCACAAAACTGGCGACATTGGCTTTCTGATTGGTAATGCTGGATTCGTGACAATGCCTAATGGTAAACATTATCTAGCTGCAATTTTTGTCAAACGTCCTTATAAAGATGTGAGAGGTAGAGAATTTATTCGTGAAGTTTCTCGATTAGTTTATGACTATCTAAATCAACAAATCCCTGTTGCTTCACTTGATTCTGATCACAGTTTTACTAGATAGAATTGACAAATTCGTAGATATTTTCTGACTGTTTACATTTGTTGAAGAAAAAAATAGTAGCCCCCTCTCCGTTCATAGAGGGGGTTGGGGGTGAGTTTCGAGGATTGTTAAACTAATTTAACTTTATTAGCTGCCTTTGTTGCCTTTTCCCTCGCTTCTTTCTCATCAGCGCCTTTCGCCAAAGCCACACCCATGCGTCGATAGGGATGAGCAGTAGGTTTACCAAATAGCTTAATATCTACATCTTTTTCTGCTAATGCTTCAGCAACACCAGTAAAAGCAATAGAATCTGATTTTTCAGCAGCTAAAATGACTGCACTTGCCGAAAAACCTAATTGTTCAATGTGGGGAATAGGTAAGCCTAGAATTGCCCGCAGATGTAATTCAAATTCATTCAAATTTTGGGAAATTAATGTTACCATCCCTGTATCATGAGGTCTGGGAGAAAGTTCAGAAAAAATTACTTCGTCTTTAGTAATAAAAAATTCAACTCCAAAAATTCCCGCACCACCCAAGGCATCAGTAACTTTTTTTGCTATCTCTTGAGATGCTAATATTTTATCTTCAGAAATAGCTGCTGGTTGCCAAGATTCTTGATAATCGCCTCTTTCTTGGCGGTGTCCAATAGGAGAACAGAAAATTGTTGGTGCATCCCACTGTTTAATTGTGAGTAAAGTAATCTCGATTTCAAAGTTAATAAACTCCTCTACAATTACTTTTTGACTATCACCACGAGAATTAGAAATAGCATAATTCCAAGCTTTCTCAACTTCTATTCTATTTTGTACCACAGATTGACCTTTTCCCGAAGATGACATCACAGGTTTAACAACATTGGGAAAGCCAATTTGATCAGAAATGGCAATTAATTCTTCTAAAGTTATTGCATAACCATATTTAGCTGTTCTAATGCCTAATTCTTGATGCGCTAATTCTCTAATTCTATCACGATTCATCGTGTAATTAGTCGCCGCAGCAGTAGGAATTACTGTAATTCTCCGTTGCTCAAATTCCTGTAATTTTTCAGTTCTAATTGCTTCAATTTCGGGAATAATAAAATCAGGCTGATGTTTGTTAACAACAGTTTCTAAATCCTCACCACTAAGCATAGAAATAACTTCTGCACAATCAGCAACCTGCATAGCGGGAGCATTTGCATAGCGGTCAACTGCAATGATATAATTACCTAAACGTTGTGCAGCAATCACAAATTCTTTGCCTAGTTCTCCTGCACCTAGCAGCATTAACTTTTGAGGTAGTTTTAGCGAATTTTTCATGAATTTATTAGGGTTATATCCATCAATAATAGAACTTAGGCAACTGGCATATTTAGTCAGGTAAGTCAGATGCTAAAAATTGGTTGATTGTTACCAAATTTTGGAATTTGACATACCCTAAAGATACGTTGACTGTGACATTTGCGTAAGTCCTAAATAATTTTAACCCACATTCAACACATTACCAGTTAGTTAAAAACGATTGTTTTAAAAAATCAAGCAAGAATCAAAGTCTATGTAACAGAATTGTCAACATTACTATTACTGTATGAACAAGCAGATAAGAGTTGGTTAATAGATTTAGAAAGTATAGAAAAAAAGTTCGTAGTCAAATACTAGAAAGTGTAAATCCAAAAAAAGGACAATCATTAGACTTTCTCCTAGCAATTTTTAGGGTAAATTTTCAGCATAAAAACCTAAATGATTGGCGACAGGGCGATCGCGCATTGGTAATTTAGTGTGGATGACTGCGTTTAATAATTTCACACCGTTATTTTTGCTATTGGTAGTGGAAATAGCCAGAGTTGTGGAACCTCCTCCATCTAAATTGAGAGCGCTGTAAACACCCAAATCCACAAATAATTTTGTCAATTCGGCTTTAGTCATCCCTTCGCTATACAAGGGTTGTTTTCCATCAACTAATACCAACCATAATTTTTTTCCTTCTTTATCTATACCAACAGCAGCACGGGGATAGGGTTTATCTATTTTCAAGTCTTTTTCTTTTGGTTCTTTCTTACTCGACGCATATTTTTGCAGATAAAAACTATTTTTGACTTGATTTTGAAATATTAATATCTCTTCACCTGCTATCCCATGAACCGTACCCGAAGGGCAATTTATACTTCCAGTAATTTGCACTCGATTATTGCGGTCAAAACATAAAATATGCCAATTTTTCTCTGGTTCAGAATAGATTTTACCATTGGAAATTAATTGCCCCAGTACAAAAGTCTGCTCACTACTGTGGGGATAGAAATCCCAAGGTGTAATTTCTCTAAATGGATGAAAATAGCTACCATTTATCGCTATTTGTAATTTATACTTAGTTAAAAATTCTGGAACTGTTTGGGCAATTGTTTCACGATCTCCAAGTTCGATTCCTGGTGTAACAAAAGGCTTGATTTTCGGTGTTGTCAGATCGATGGTAACAATATGAATTAATAAGGAGCGTGGAGTTGATTTGGTATAACGCTGATAAATAACACCTTTGAATAGCTCTCGTTTTTCATCAATGAGATTGGGGCGAAGAAAATGCAACCAATTATAATAAATTAATGGGGAAACAAGTAAAATGCCTCCAGCAAGGGTCAAGTATTTTTGTTGTTGCGAATATTGATTTAAATACCTATTTAAATATCTACGTAAATTAGCTATGATCAGCATTATTCTTAAGACTTATGCACTAAGTAGGTCGGTGTTGAAAATTGTCATTATGACAAGGTAGGAGGTAGAGGGCAGAAGGGAAAAGATTTTTGGGCAATTTTACTTTCCGTTACATATTTCGGTTTTTTGCGCCGTTCTACTTATACAAATTAATCATGATATTGATCCAGGAAAATAGAAGATTTTAGGCTCTTATAAATCATTCTTCGATCGTGCATTAAACCCATATGATAAATATGTTTTTTAGACACACATATTTTGTATTTAGTATCAATGCGTAAATTCTGATTTTTTTGATCTTTTTTCCTATTTAATCATTTTATCGTAAAAGGCATAAGGAAATGTGACCTCCTGATAAATTTAATTGATGTGTGAAAAATTTGTTTGAGCCAACTTTATGAATCAACAAAACCGTAACTTTGTCAATTGCAACTTACAAAACCGTTCCTTTCAAGGACTCGAACTACAGGGTGCAGATTTTCGAGGTGCAGATATTCGAGGTTGTAACTTCAGTCACGCGCAGTTACAAAATGCTAATTTTTTAGGTGCCAAAATTGGTCGCAGTCCGAAGTTGACAATAATATTGATGGTAGTTACTGTATTCGTTGCGATCGCTAGTTTTATAGCCATCACGGCAATGAGTTTTGCTGTTGTTGAGAAGACACCAGAGGATATTACTTGGTCGTTTAAAATCGCTTTATTTGTCAGCTTGGTAGTAGCCGGATTGAGTAGCGCGATCGCAAGCTTTCTCCAAAATAGCTTAATTTGGCAACGATTGATGAAAATTATCTCAGGTGCCGCATCAGCAGCATTATTGGGTTTTTATTACGGTGGTAGCAGCACAGATAACAATCCTCAATTAGCGATCGCATCCGCAGCAATAGCTGCAATAGTTTCTGCGGCTATCTGTTTTATACTTGGTTCCCCATCTCCAGGTTTTTTGGGAAAAATTATGGGAAATACCCTGACCAATATTGCGATCGCTATGGTTGGGTCAATCAATAATTATGGATTAGCGTTTTTAATTAGTAGTTTGTCAGCCATTTATTTAAGTTCGGGAAATTTCCTACTGGGAATATTTTATATAATTCTGGCCTTAATTATGGTTGGAATGAGTTTGTTGTGTTTTACTCAAGTCATCAAAGAAATTAATAGCGTTGGTATAACCTCATTTCAATATGCAAATTTATTGGATACAAAATTCGACTAACTGAATTTTTCCTTATTTTTCCTTTTAATCTGGCGATGGCATCTATAGGTGAGTAGGAATAAGCTTTTGAGGAAGATTTAAGACGGGATTAATTTTGTCGATTCGTAATTCTTAAAATTTGGTGAAGTATGAGATGTTAAATTTAGCCTTGTACGGGATTTTCATAGCAAGAAATAATGATGCATTTTTATGTTCTCCATATTAATTTTATTACAAAATTTAACCGCCGATAAACACTTGTACCGACGGTTGTAGGTTGGTAATATTTTACTTTTAATCGTGCATTATGACCTTCCTGCTAATAATGCCTTGGTTGCCGATTCACCTAAAACATTCACTTGTCTTGTTAATTGGAAGTTTAACAAAGCTAGAACAGTAAATTCAGCTAGTAATGCCATGAAAATTGTCGTAGCTTCAGAGTATTCTATGGCTGCCCAAGGAAAGGTAGAAAATAGCCAAATAGTTGGATTTTTGGAAGCGTAGATACCAAGAAATTGGAAAATAATGGGTGGTAAAAACATTACTACAGCCACAGTACCAATTGCAAAGATATGGCGCTTGGGATTTTTCATCAGTAACATTAACTGAGCAATAGTAGCGCAAATCATCATTAAACTAACAGATAAAGCGACAGCTAAAATTGCTTTAAGCTTCCCAAAATTGCTAGTGGATAAATCTTCTGGTAAGAGTGAAATCCAACCCATCAAAGGTATAGTAGCAATTACTAAGTTAATTGCTATTGCCATTAATGCAGGGCTTTTTTCGCCTGAAAATAAATCTTGCCATAAAGATTTATTTCTATGATTTTGGTGTCGATACCTTGCCCAATCTTGGACAGTTTGCCGATGAGGTGAGAGAATAGCAATTAAGCAAAGAACTAAAGCTAAGTTGAGAAATGCTATTACAGCAATCATCTCAGCATCTTGTTTGCTTCTTTCAATGTCTTGCATTGCTAATCCGACAAACATGAACTGAGAAAAAGCTATAAATAAATAACTTTGTCCCTTGCTTAAGATAGTGGCATTGGGATTACGGAAGCAGCGTTTCATTGCTTGCCAAATACCGTAGGTGCAAATTCCATAATTGATTAAATGAATTCCAACTAAGCTAACTAAACTTTTTCCAATTGGTACATAGAAAATCTGCAAATTTTCCATTGCAGAACCGTTATATACACGAAACAAGTTAGGAAACAGATAAGCCGTAATCTCCCAAGGGCTGAACAATCGAAACCAAGCCAAAGGATTATTGATATTAGTGTAAGACGATGCTAATGTCATTGTCAGAAATAAGAACAGGAGAATAGCACCGCTACCTAACCAAGGTTGAAAGCTGCTAAACCAGCGACTAACTAAACCAAATAGAAGTGCAGCACTGTAAAAGAAAATGCTACTAGCAGCCAGAATTGTGTAGTAACTGACAATATAACTAGAGGCAATTTTAGCAGAATGTCCAGCCCAGAAATGTAGAGGAATTGCTGTCAAGACAAAGAGATAAATTAAGCTTGGTACTCCGAGAATTTTTCCAGTCAAAATAGTAGTTTCTGACTGTGGACTGAGGCGAATAAAATTCAGTGTTCCACGTTGTTCTTCTTTGGCTAAGTCGCTAATTAGTGAATAAGTCCCAGCGACTAATAGTGTAAAAACAAAGATGACACTAAATGTTAAAAAGAAGTATTCCCAATGATCTCTCCACCACAATTGCCAGTTAATTTGATCGGGGGGACAAATATTCTGGGATAAATAATTCTGCAAGTTAGTTATTTGTGTTCCAACTTGCTTAACCTCTGCTTCCAATTTTGGAATTATGGTATTGTCTGATAATTTAATTTGTCGATAGTTAGCTATTTTTTGGTAAAGTATTTCTTGCTGATGGAAAAGTTGTTGTTCTTGGTTTTGATATCCTTGTTTCAAAGTACAATAATTTGCCCTGAGAGAGTATTTGTCATCGGGAAATTCTCGTAATTGAAATAGAAAAACTATAAGTTGCAGTAGGAAGGATGATGCAACAGCAATTAGGACATTAAAAGGTTTAAATCGTCCTTTCAGTTCTCGGAATAGTTGGGGATTCCATTCACCTACTCTGTCTATAAAATTGAGCATCATAGAAAAAATCTCCAAAATTTAAAACTGAGAATTATTAACTAATTAGGATGCTTGTTTATGACCTAATTTAAGGAAAATAGTTTCTAGGTCTTCTTGGGTGCAGTGAAAGTCAGTTAAGGGTATACCTGTACTGATAAGCGATCGCAATAATTCAGCGCCATCTTCCTGTGTTCCCGAAAAATTCACCCGCACACTATTTTTACTAGGTATTACTTCCCACTCTTCCACCAAGGGATAATTTTTAAGTTCACTCACCAATGCATCTATGTTGCCCAAAGTTGATATTAAAATCTGCTGTCGGGCTAAACGTTGATAAAGTTGTTGTAGTGAGGCACTTTCTACCAGAAATCCTAGTTCCATGATGCCCACGGAGGTACACAACTCCGCTAAGTCGCTAAGAACATGGGAAGAAATTAATATTGTCATTCCCGCTTCTCGCAAAGCTTTGATAATTTCCCGAAACTGCATTCTCGCAATGGGATCAAGACCAGAAACCGGTTCGTCTAGAAGTAGTAAAATTGGTTCGTGGATTATGGTGCGGGCTAAACTTAAACGCTGTTTCATCCCCCGTGAGAGGGTAGAAATTATGCTGTTACGCTTATTACCAAGTTGGATGAGTTCTAAAACTTCGTGTAGACGTTGTGTGCGACGTGGTTCCCGCAAGCGATATAAACGAGCAAAATAATCTAGATAATCCCAAACTGTTAAATCTTCATAGAGTGGGTAGTCATCAGGTAAATAACCCAGGTGACGCTTGAGGTTGGAGTTGCTTTGATCACGAAGTAAGGGAACACCATTAATATAAATCTCTCCTGTAGTTGGTTCTTCTGCTGCGGCTAACATTCTAATTAAAGTTGTTTTACCTGCACCATTGGGGCCAATTAATCCGTAAACTTCGCCCATCTGAATTTCTAAGTCAACATCGTTCACTGCAACGTGTCGTTCAAATTGCTTAGTTAATCCACGGGTACTAATTGCTATTTCTTTTACCATCACGGCTGAGATGCGGCTTGTGTTTAACAGTTAAGCTAACCTTTCTCTACAGCGGTTATCAGAATGGTTTCGGAAATGGAAACGGGCTTGATGAAAACTACACATACAGCAGGAGTTAGGAGTTAGGAGTTAGGAAGAAGGAAGAAGGAAGAAGAAGTAAAACTGGCTTGGTGTATGGCTTTGAATTTAGATTCTGTGCCTCGTTGATCTGCAATCCGCTGTATCTAAATAAAACAGGTAAGGCATTTGCCTCACCTACTGTTAAGTTTCATCACTTAAATTTTGAGATGAAATTATTGATTTTATATTTTAGTATCGGGTTTTATTAACCTATTTCTGATGGCATGGAGATCAAAAGGTTTCCTCCATTTGGAGATGAACCATTGACTGTATAACGCTGTTCGGGAACTGGATAACCAGCTTCACCAAAGCTTTCACGGATGATTTTATTAGTGTCGAAATACACTTGCCAGTAGTGATCATTATTGCAATATGGACGTACTGCTAGAACGGGGCCAGCCAAGTTAAAGGTGAGAATTTCTATATCTGGTGCTGGATCTGTAAGCACGTTAGGGATTTGGCTGATTCTGGTTTTCAACAGTGCGATCGCTTGATTATGATCAACATCATGAGCTAGTTGAGCCAATAGATCAACACGACGGTAAGGATTAGCGGAATAATTCTGGATATTATCAGCAAATATTTTGTTATTTGCCACAATCGTCATCACATTATCTGGTGTGTTTAAAGTAGTTGTAAAAAGTCCAATTTCCACAACTGTTCCTGTTACACCTCCTGCTGTAATAAAATCGCCAACTTTGAAGGGTTGGAAAATAATTAAAAATGCACCTGCGGCAAAGTTTGCTAACAATCCTCCCCATGCAGCACCAATAGCAATACCAACCGCAGCCAGTAATGCAGCAAAGGAGGTTGTTTCTACACCAAAAAAGCCAAGAATTGCCACAACCAAAACAATTCTTAATGTTATGGCAATGATATTTAACAGATAGCTAATGAGTGTTGGCTCAACGCTTTGGCTTCTGAATACACGTCTTAATCCTTTTATCCCAAACTCAATTAATTTTTGGCCAATTATCCAGAGAAGAATTGCACCGACAACTTTGAGTCCAACTGTAGTTAACAGTTCGGCAGCCACTTTGCCAATCTGCTGGAAATCCATAAATTATTCTGTTGTTTATGTATTTAACACAATCAAAATACAGCTAATTAGAGTAAAAAGGCGTATAGATATATTTTTTTAATTTTTTAACAGAACTTTGTTTAAAATTGGCAATATTTCTTAATTATTCCAATATTAAGCAAAAGAAAAATTATCTTGGTACGATTTCTAGGTATGATATTTAGTCCACCTCAATTTTTACATCATCAAATTTAGCTATGACTCAGAACTACCGTATTACACTACTTCCCGGTGATGGCATTGGCCCCGAAATTATGGCCGTAGCGGTAGACGTGCTGAAAGTCGTCGGACAACATTTTGATATTCGGTTTGAATTTCAAACAGCTTTGATTGGTGGTGCTGCAATTGACGCAACAGGTGAACCCCTACCATCTGCTACCTTGGATATGTGCCGCGATAGCGATGCCGTCTTACTTGCTGCTATTGGTGGTTACAAATGGGATTCTCTACCCTCTCATTTACGCCCAGAAGCAGGTTTATTAGGACTACGTGCAGGTTTAGAACTTTTTGCAAATTTGCGTCCTGCGAAAATTTTACCCCAGTTAATTGATGCTTCCACCTTAAAACGGGAAGTAGTGGAAGGCGTAGATATTATGGTGGTGCGGGAACTCACCGGTGGGATTTATTTTGGTAAGCCTAAGGGCATTTTTGCTACAGAAACAGGTGAGAAACGTGGTGTAAATACGATGGTTTACACCGAATCAGAAATTGACAGAATTGGCAAAGTAGCTTTTGAAACAGCACGGAAACGGGGAGGAAAACTCTGTTCGGTAGATAAAGCTAATGTATTAGAAGTGTCTCAACTGTGGCGAGAATGTATCACTAAACTTTCCGCAGAATATCCAGATATTGAACTATCTCATTTATATGTTGATAATGCAGCAATGCAGTTAGTACGCGCTCCCAAACAATTTGACACAATTGTGACAGGGAATTTATTTGGTGATATTCTTTCTGATGCGGCGGCTATGCTCACTGGTAGTATTGGGATGTTGCCTTCTGCGAGTTTGGGTGCTTCTGGCCCTGGTGTCTATGAACCCGTTCATGGTTCAGCCCCAGATATTGCTGGACTTGATAAAGCTAACCCTTTAGCACAGATTTTGAGTGCAGCGATGATGTTACGTTATGCCTTAAATCAACCAGAAGCGGCGGATTTGATTGAAAATGGAGTGTTACAAGTTTTACAACAAGGCGATCGCACAGGAGATATTATGTCTGAAGGCATGAATCTTTTGGGTTGTCGCGCTATGGGCAATGCATTGATTCAAATCCTAGAAGCAAAATAATTTCCTCATTTAACGTTGAGGATTTTAACATTCTTTGCGGGAAGTTTCGGATAAACTAGAAGCAAATCTATAAATCACATAAACACCAATAGTGTACGTTGCACAACAAGGACAGGCGAATTTTCCCGCCCCAAAAAACCAGATGCCTTTGGTTGATCCCACCATTATTAAAGCCGCTGGATACATCTACTATACCTACTGTGAAGTACATCCCGAAATTGTTGGGCAACCTTCAGGAGTAGCAATTAGTCTAGTAACTCATCGGGGTAAGGTGATTTTTACTCAACATCCAGTACTATTGCCACAAGAATGTTTTATACCATTGAATCAGATAGAATCGTATATGTACTAATAATAGAGAATAGGGAATAGGGGGAGAAACTAAACCGGTTATAACTTGAAAGCCATAGTTTTTTGGGAATTAGGGTAAAGCTCAGAACTCAACCCAGAACTGAATAATATACTCTACTTAAAAACTCCAGGTTTCAAAATGGACGGTTTAACCACTGACTAATAACTCATGAACAAAATACTATATGGACATTTTGATCTTCGTCCCTGCGAGTATCATTGTCTTTGCTTTAGGTGCATCAATTGGTAGCTTTATCAATGTTGTAGTTTATCGTCTACCCGCTGGATTATCAGTACTTTGGCCACCTTCTCGTTGCCCTCATTGCTTAAACAAGCTCAAATCTTACGATAACGTACCGGTCTTGGGTTGGTTGTGGTTAAAAGGGCGATGCCGATATTGTAAAAGCAAGATTTCTCGCCGTTATCCCTTAGTCGAGGGGATAACAGGCATCATATTTTTAATCGTATTTTGGGTTTTTCAATTTTCAATTTTAACCATCGGTTATTGGGCTTTTTGTAGTTGGTTATTGGCACTATCCCTTGTAGATTGGGATACAATGACCTTACCTAACCCACTGACTCAATCCGGGTTGATATTGGGCTTAATCTTTCAAATGGGTGTTGGTTTTCTATCAACAAATAGCTGGGTAGGGGTGGGAAACTACTTAATGCTTGGTATATTCGGTGCAGTCATGGGTTTATGGTTGTTTGATGGTATCTCAATTCTTGGTTCCCTAGCCTATGGTCAAGCTGTTATGGGTGCAGGTGATGCCAAATTAGCAGCCATGATGGGAGCTTGGTTAGGTTGGAAGTATTTATTAATAGCTGGTTTTATGGCTTGCACCTTGGGAGTTTTAGTAGGTGGAGGCGCAATTATGCTGTCACGTCATAAAATAGGACAAAAGATGCCTTTTGGGCCTTTCTTAGCTATGGGAGCGGTAATTGCTGTTTTCAGCGGTGAAACTATTTTGTCGCATTACCTGCGTTTGTTTCTTCCTGTATCTTGAAAACAATATGAATGTAACCTTCATTACCCCATTTGCTCTTTATATTTTGGTAATATTAGCTTATGACTAGTATTACGCTCCCCAAATATGCAGTTGAATAATACAACTAATGGCATACATTCTGACTGCTAGTCAACTAGCAAAATCCTGATTATTGGGGATAAAAAGGTATTCTAATTGGGGATTTTGATTCTTAAGGCTTTGCCAATACCTTGATATAATAAAGTCCACTAAGACGGCAGTAATAGACTTAATTATTGGCAAAATCATTGTTATTAAACTGACAAGCTAAAATAGGCTCCCATCGGGTTTGACTTGCTAAAAAGGGCAATTTTGATGATGTAGTCAAACAATTTTTTACACCCACCTGAAAAGCGGGTAAGGTCAATCTCAAATCTAAAATTCTAAATTGATTGACCTGTTTGTGACCTAGTACCTACTTAAATAAGATAAAAATGGCAAACAACGAAGAATCACGCGGTTTAAAGTCTTTATTTGATTGGTTTGCAAATCGGCGGAAATCAGGATCTACCAGCTTAGAACGCCAAGAAAGGGAAATTGCTGATGGTTTGTGGCATAAATGCCCTAAATGTGGTGTTTTAAGTTATGCAAAAGACCTGAAAGCCAATCAAATGGTTTGTGTGGACTGTGGTCATCATAATCGGATAGATAGCGATGAACGTATCCGTCAATTGATTGATGCAAATACCTGGAAACCTTTAGATGAGCATTTGCGACCGACAGATCCCTTACAATTCCGCGATCGCAAACTTTATAGCGATCGCTTGCGGGAAACCCAAGAAAAAATTGGTTTAATAGATGCAGTCAAAACAGGTATAGGTCAAATTAACGGTTTACCCATCGCTTTGGGAGTCATGGACTTCCGCTTTATGGGTGGTAGCATGGGTTCCGTTGTCGGTGAAAAACTCACCCGCATGATTGAACAAGCCACACAACGCCGCTATCCTGTAGTTATCATCTGCACATCCGGCGGTGCGAGAATGCAAGAAGGAATGCTCTCCTTAATGCAAATGGCCAAAATATCCGCAGCTTTACAACGCCATCAAGATGCCCGTTTATTATACATTCCCATTTTAACTAATCCCACCACAGGAGGCGTTACAGCCAGTTTTGCCATGTTGGGTGATATCATCATTGCTGAACCAAAAGCCACAATCGGTTTTGCTGGTAGACGAGTCATTGAACAAACCTTGAGAGAAAAACTACCCGAAGATTTCCAAACCGCTGAAGATTTACTCAAGCATGGGTTTGTGGATGATATCGTCCCCCGTACCCAATTAAAGAACACTTTGACACAGCTAATTGCTTTACACCAGCCAATACCAACTGCACCCAATATGGTTCTGTGGGAAACCATGAGTTTGACTTCTACTGTTGCGGAGTAGGTTGGGGAAGAGGCAGGGGAGCAGGGAGCAGGGGGCAGGGGGCAGAGGAGTAATATTTATGTTTCTTTTGCCTTTTTCCATCTGTCACCTGTCACCTGTCACCTGTCACCTGTCACCTCTTCCCTGTTCTTTAACAAAAATCAGCGGTATTAATGCTGCTAGTCTGAATATAGTAGAGAGGGCAAATAAGCCTAATAAACCGCCAAAATGCGGAGATTGGGCGATAAAACCGCCAATCGTTGTCCCTAATGCACCAGTGACTCCAGCAATAGCAGCTGCGATCGCAAAATAGATAGACTGATTCCTAACAGGTGTAATCCCAATTTGCATATTGTTATTACATAAATCCACCCCCGCCCCAGTACCACCCACAAAAATATGTAATAGTGGTAGCCACAACCAAACATCTAAATTACTATTACTAATTCCGAACCACAGCAAAGGCGTAACAGCCACAATAATCCCCACAAATATCAAGATTGGGCGATTTCCCACCTTATCTGCTAACTTACCCCACAGCACAAACATCAGCAAATTTGCCCCCGCTTGCAAACTACTATAAACCGTTACCCAACCCACATCTATATTTAAAGTTTCTAGCAAATAAAGATTAACAAAAGGGGCGCAGAGATTAAAAGCCAACATCCATAAACTGAAATACAGTATAAATATCCAAAAATTAGAGTTTTGCCAAATTTTATCGTCCCATTGCTTTTGAGGAACTGATACCGTATCACTAATAGTTATTTCACCCAATTCGATCTTGCTGCTTACCGAAGAATTAACTATACAAGTATTTTGTAATTGGGGATTAACATCAATTTTGAAATACTGACATCCCAAACTAACTAACCCAAACAAAATCCCTACAAACAAAATCACCCCATAACCTTGGAGAGTTCCCCCATACCAATGGGAAACAGCTAACCCAGCTAAAGGAACACACAACAAATTAGTCAAACTGGTAGCACTATTGCGGATTCCAAAATATCTCCCACGCAAACGTCGGGGAACAATTATTGCTAACCAACTCATCCAAGATGCGCTTCCTAGCCCACCTGAAAGATGACTAAAAAAAACGATTAACAGAGTTAATATCACCAACTGCTGAGAATTTATAACTCCCCAACTTGTACCGATAATACCTATTACTAAAATCAGCCACAATAGCCGAGAAATCCCATAAACAAGCGCAGAATACTGAAAACGGCTAGTAGTGCGTTCTGAAATATAAGCACCCAACGGCTGAATCAGATTTACCAGCATGGGAATCGAGGAAAGCATTCCAAAAATAACTGGACTAGCGTCCAACTCTACCAAAAAGTTACCAAGTAAAATCCCCCCAGTAGTAATAGAAAAAATCGCTGCAAAAATAGCATCTAAAGTAGATGCCTGCAAACTGGTACGAATAGCATTTTTAGGAAAACGAAAGCTAGGTTGAGATTGAGAAGATAGGACTGTTGTTAATGACTCAATCTGAGGAATTTCCAGATTTAAAGATGCAACCGTTTCAACTTGAACAGAGTCCATAAGTTATCATCTACAGATGTCGCAACATAGCACAAATTTAGTAAATGACAATTATTTGTTATTTTATCTACTATTTCTCAACAAAAATTTAGATTAGTTAAATATCAGTCCTGAGTTACAGCAGATGTAAGAAAATAAAGAAAAACTTTTATCTGTCTGTGAACAAACGTAAATGGTTATATTTTTGGGCATTAGTAACAGCAACTATTTTTATTAGTTGTCACCTTCTACCACCAACCAGTACATCATCAGTCACCATTAAACTCAGTGGTTGGGGCGGTTCCCCTGTAGAACAAAAACTCCTTAAACAGGTATTACAAAACTTTGAAGCCAAACATCCAACTATCAAAGTTAAATATGAAGTAATTTCTGATCAATACATGGATGTAATTAAAACCCGTTTAATCGGAGAAGCCGCACCAGATGTATTTTATCTAGATGCGTTAGAAGCTCCTTTTTTGATGAATCAAAATGTTTTAGAACCTCTAGATAGTTACATTAAACCTGAATTTGATTTAGCTGACTTTGAAAAGAATTTACTGAATATATTTAAATACCAAAATCATATTTACGGTCTTCCTAAAGACTATTCCACATTAGCCTTATTTTATAACAAAAAAGCTTTCAATCACTCAGGTTTAAAAAGTCCCCCAACGACTTGGGATGAATTACGCCGCTATTCTCAGAGATTAACAGGAAAAGTTAATAAATATGGCTTTGGAGAAAGTCCAGAATTAGCACGTCAGGCTTATAAAATTAAAGCTTTTGGTGGAAAATTAATTGATAAAAATGGTTATGCAGCTTTTGCTAATGAAGCAGCCTTAAAAGGTTTAAATTTGGTAATAGAGCAATATCGAAAAAAACAAACTTCAGCCCTTTCTTCTGATGTTGGTGCTAGTTCTGGTAGTGATATGTTTGGTCAAGGTAAAGTATCAATGGTGATAGAAGGTAACTGGGCTATTCCTTACCTTCAAGAAACCTTCCCGCAGATAGATTTTGCAACAGCAGAAGTCCCAAAAATTAATAATAAAAAAGGCACAATGGTTTATACTGTTGCCTATGTAATGAATAAACAAACAAAGCATAAAAAAGCAGCTTGGGAATTAATTTCTTACCTCACCGGCAAAGAAGGAATGACAAAGTGGACAAGAACAGGTTTCGCTTTACCAACTCGTAAATCTGTAGCGTCAAAATTGGGTTACGATCAAGATCCTTTAAGATCTGCTTTAGTAGCGGGAGTTAATTACGCTACTCCTTGGCAAGTAGGGGAGTATCCAGCAGCAATTGTGAATAATTTTGATAATCAGTTTTTGAGTGCTTTGTTGGGGGAACAGCCATTAAATCAGGCGATGTTGAGGGCGCAGAATAACGCTAATCAGCAGATTAAAATGATGGAATAGTAGGTTGGGTTGAGGAAGGAAACCCAACATTTAAATACAATATTGATGATTGTGTTGGTTTAAGCAAAGCGCAACCCAACCTACATTTTTATTCTTCTACTACCAAATTTAGGTTGAGTAACAGTTTTATTGATCAATAAACCAACGATACTCTTTACCATCATGAACATAATAAGTAGATTTAAATTGTCTCATAGCAGCTACATACTGAGATAACATAAGTGCTACATCGCTATTCTGAGGAATATCATCTTCATCCATGAGATCAAGATATTCAAGTGATGCCTCCAAATCAAGCACTTTACGACAGCTTTCTAAAAGTCGATTGACAATTTTTACTTTACTCTTATTTAGCACCGCTTCTGGCTTTTTCTTAGTAAGTTCCTGAAACTCTTCTTGCATAGCCTCCAGCAAAAGAATTATGACTTTGTACAGTTCAACTTTTTCATGACTCGTCTGTTTTTGATCTTTTTTAACCATAAGGATTTATTCTCTTAAGCGTTTTGGACGAATTGTTTCAATGTAAACTTTGCCTGATTCATCTCCAGGTTCATGTTCTTCTGCATCTATTACCCAATACCAATTTGTAGACTTGTATTTTACATTATCTGCACGCAATTTTTCAAAGCATTGTAGATACTGAGAAAGGATGAATACTACATCACTGTTTATTGGTACATCATCTATATCAAAATCTTCAAAAGGTCGATATTTCTCTCCAAGGAATTCATTTGAATCATTCAATAATTTATTAACAAAGTTGAGTTTAAACTTATTAACTCCATCATTGGGAGATTTTTTAGATAAAACCGAAAGCTCATCGTAAAATCCTTGCATCTGACCAGATATTTTTTCAAACTCATCAACATCTTTACGCTTCATATATTTCACCTTTTATGAAGGACATGATCGACGGAATTCCACATACTTCTTTTTGAGGACATCAATTGGTGATCGCTGCTTACCATCGAAGACATTAACCATTAATGAGATATCCTCATCTGTAAGCGTGATGATACATCGTCTTTGACCAGACCATAAATCAACAGTATTGCTAAACATCGCTTTAGAAAGAGGATTTCTTGTAACAAGAATACCAAATTTACCAAGTCCAGAATCAAGATATCTGTTAAGTTGGTTAATATGTTCACGCTCAACTGCCTTCACATTTTTTAATTCAAATACAAGTTGTCTATTACCATAGTCTTGATAAATTTCTTCAAGAAAATCTATTGACCGATTATTGTAGAATATAAGGTCTCTAATCAGTCTTCCAGAATCTGTACGACTTTGATCGACTGCAAAATCAAGATTTGGATAGAGAAGGGATGCAAGAAGTTGACAGATATTATTTTCGTACTGAATGTCTGCCTGGTCTTCTTTTCCCGTAGGCAGTTTTTGTATTTCAGTTAATTTCCGTTTGGCGGAAAGAACAGGTATCTGTTTAAAGAGAGGATCATTTTTACAGTCTTCTTGAGTTCGTTCTTTTACCTTGATATATTCCTGCACAACGCCATAATTCTCTCTGTTGAAGTTTAAAACTTTAACACGTTCCTCTGGTTCACCAGGGTTAAAAATTTCATCACGAGGGCAATATTCTTTAAAGTAGTCCTCAAAGTTTATCCAGGGAGAGAATTTTAGCCATCTCTTAGGGACAAAAATTAAAGGTTGTTTGGTTACGGGATGAACAGGTAATGCGATTTCTTCATCTAGAAGAAATGCGTTTTTACGGTATTCATATAATGAAGAAACATTAGTTTTATCTAGTGGTATTCCTACTTCTTCACATTGTTGTATGGTATAGTCTATTAAAAATGACTTGATAAAATTACAGGAGATGTCACTAATACGATCTTTTGAGATTCCATCTACATAAAACTGTATTTCCTCAAAGTGAACGAAGCCAAATTTCCCATACTCTGGAATTTTTTGGAATATAGAGATAATCTCATCTGCTTTATTAGCACTAATCCTGACACCTTTTCGGTTTTTTGACAAACCAAGTCCCACTTCTTGGCACTCAGACGCAAGAATTAGGTTGTTTCGAGCTTCATCTGTTTTGCCTTTCTGAACAAGAAAATTTAGGTGGTTAAAGGCATTAATGAGAGTGGTATGAAGTGCCTGGTCTTGTAATGAGGGAGACTTCCATAAAAGAAAAGGGTCAACATAGAGGGGAATATCTTCATCTAGAAATGCTATGGCAAAATCTAACTGTGTTTGGGTTGCTGTGATGTCGTGGAAATCAGTTATTCTAGGTCGGATGAGAACCATTCGCTATTTTTGACTAAATTATACATAAAATTATACCTAATTATACTATCTCTTGTTCCCAAGTTCTACCAGGGAATGCAGTTTTGAAGGCTCGGCCTTATGTTATTGTGTATATAATGCAGTTTGTTGTAAATTGTTCTGTAGCCATAATGAGGCAATATGACGACTCAGGTTGTAATAGGAAATATTAATCCTTCTGTATTAGAAAAAATACAGGTTTTAGCTCAAAGCCATAACCGCAGTTTAGAAGATGAAGTCAAGGCAATATTAGAAAATTTTGTAGAGGATAAATTAGTCAATCAAGAATCTTCTCAAGCACAAGCATGGGCAAAAATAGATGCTGCACGTCAACGTCATTTAGGTAAAACTTTTAGTGACAGTGTTGAACTTTTGCGTGAGGACAGAAACCGTTGAATAAATTTGTGGTAGATGCTAATGTGGGTATTAAATGGGTGTTACCGGAAATCCATTCGCAAGCAGCATTACGTTTAAATAAACCAAATTACCAATTATTAGTTCCTGATTTCTTTTTCCCAGAAATTGCAAATATTTTCTGGAAGCGTGTACGTCGGGGAGAAATGACCTTAGATGATGCTCAAAATGATTTGGAATCACTTTTAGGATTACCTTTGCAAATTTGCTTATCTTCTTCTTTAATGCCAATGGCTTTAGAAATCGCCGTAAGAGTTCAACAAGCTGTTTATGATTGTTTATATCTAGCTTTAGCTGTGAATAACGATTGTCAAATGGTAACGGCTGATGAAAGATTTTATAATGCGCTGTCTAACGATAAGCTGTTTAGCTATTTGTGTTGGATAGAAGATTTACAATAAATTTAATTACTAAAATATCACCAATTAAGTCTGATATTTATAACTATAAAAAAGCCTTTCTCTCGTTCCCAGGTTCTACCTGGGAATATAATTTTTAAGGCTCTGCCTTCTGTTATTGTGTAAATATACTGAAGACGACTTTTAGATAGGAGGTAGAACCTCGCAGAAGGCATTCCCAGTCAGAGACTGGGAACGAGATAAACGAGATAACATTTGTAAAATTATAGAAGATTGTCGAGGTTTATTTGTGTTTCCAATTAACAGACAACACAGAAACCCACGCTGGAAAATTACAGAAAACCTAACAGGGTATCTTTTTATGATGCCTACAATTCTCGTTTTAGGCACTTTTGTAGTTTTACCAATTCTCTACGCTGTCTTTCTTTCTCTCCACAAAGTTCAACTTTTAGGCGGTATTGATTATAAATTTATTGGTTTTCGCAATTTTACCCGGTTGCTAGAAGATGAACAGGTTTGGATTGCTTTAAAAAATACAGCACAATATGTTGCTATTGTCGTACCCAGTCAAACTATTTTAGCTTTAATTTTAGCCGTAACTTTAAATTCTGGTATTCGTGGTAAAAGCTGGTGGCGGATTCTTTATTTTTTACCTACAGTTACATCTTCTGCGGTGCTAACACTCATCTTTATGTGGATTTATAACACTGATGGATTACTAAATGATTTTCTCGCCTTGATCGGATTGCCTAAGTATAACTGGTTAGGAGATCCAGCAGTTGCCCTCAAAGGCATCATGATGATGAACATTTGGTCAACTGCGCCTTTTTATATGGTGATTTA
This sequence comes from Anabaena sp. PCC 7938, assembly GCF_049315035.1. Classification (NCBI taxonomy): domain Bacteria; kingdom Bacillati; phylum Cyanobacteriota; class Cyanophyceae; order Nostocales; family Nostocaceae; genus Anabaena; species Anabaena sp. PCC 7938. Next base: position 672,581 of record NZ_CP186034.1, read on the forward strand.
TTTAGCAGCTTTACAGGATATTCCCAAAACACTTTATGAAGCAGCAGAATTAGATGGTGCAAATTGGTGGGAAAGATTTGTTTACATTACTCTTCCCTGGCTGCAACCTGTGACGTTTTTTGTGGTGACAGTGGGAATAATTGGCACTTTTCAACTATTTGACCAATCTTATATTTTCTCTGGTGGGACTGGTGGCCCTAATAATGCAACTTTGACAGTGGTATTGCTAATTTATCAAGCCGTATTTAGAAATTTACAATTGGGATATGCCGCTGCGATCGCATTTTTACTCGCAGCAGTCATCATTACTATCACTCTAATTCAACGGAAAGTCTTTGGAGGTGACAGGATTTGACTCGTATCTCTGGCTCTCTCTGTCTTAAACTCCTCTTATACGTCTTTTTGACAATTTATGCCTTAATTACCCTGATTCCCTTCCTCTGGGCGCTTTCTGCATCCTTCAAACCGCTGTCAGAAATCATCAGTGGTGAGCCAAATTTCATCCCCAAAAATTTTACTCTCGATAACTACAAGCAAATCTTTTTCCAAGAACCGCTATTTTTCCGCTGGTTATTCAACAGTATTGCGATCGCACTTAGCGTCACGCTTTTAAACTTAATTCTCAATTCAATGGCTGGTTATGCCTTAGCTAGACTGCGATTCGTCGGTAAACGTTTTTGGTTCTTCCTGATTTTAGCTGTACTAGCAGTACCCGCACAAATTACCCTAATTCCCACATTTTTGATTTTAAAGGCGTTGGGTTGGCTCAATTCTTACCAAGGCATGATTGTACCCAGTATGGTAAACGCCACCTTTATCTTTATGATGCGGCAGTTTTTCGTTAATTTTCCTCAAGAATTAGAAGAAGCAGCCCAATTAGATGGTTTCAACACCTGGGAGATTTTTCGAGATATTGTTTTACCCCTAGCAAAACCAGCACTAGCAGCACAGGCTGTTTTTGTATTTATGGGCAGTTGGAATAATTTTATACTACCTCTAGTGATTTTATTTGACCCAGAGATGTTTACCCTACCCTTAGGGTTGAATAGCTTTAAAGGTCAATATATCAGCTATTGGAATTACATTATGGCAGCTTCAATCATATTCACCCTACCAGCTTTGGGAATTTATGCCTTTTTCAACCGCTACTTTATTCAAGGCGTAACTTTTACAGGAGGGAAAGGTTAACTTTACAAAATGTAAATTTATTTATAAAGATTTATATCAAAAAATAAAATGTCCCCATTCTCATACCCGCTCTTGACCCTATTCTTACTTATGGAGAAACTCAGTTCAGCAACAGCATAGAGCAGCTAATGGTAAACTGATTCATGCTGATGTTAATGATAGCGAGAACATTTTACGTAAAGTAATCCCGATAGCTTTTAGTTCAGGGATTAGGGGTGTTCTAGTTCTCCCCGTCGGTTTTATACCCGGCAAACTTTTAGCATCAGATAAATATCTATGCTTTTGGAACTATTAGGGTCTTAGTTGTGTTGAGCATTAAAAACTGAGAGGGGCAATATGTTTAGAAGACTAATTGGCGTTGTTGTAATTACTGTTTTGCTAACTTTTCAGATGCTTGTCGGTAGTGCAACAGCGGTGGAAGTGGATAAAGCGATCCGCACAGTGCCATTGAATGAACAAGGCAGTACTGTTGTCATCAGCGTCAAAGAACTGGAAAAAGGTAAACGCTTATTTAATGATACTTGCGCTCAATGTCATGCTGGGGGCGTAACTAAGACTAACCAAAACGTGGGATTAGAACCACAAGCTTTGGCAGGGGCTACACCAAAACGTGACAACATTGCAGGGTTAGTAGACTACATGAAAAATCCTACAACCTACGACGGTGAAGAAGAAATTTCTGAAATACATCCCAGTATTAAGAGCGCTGATATCTTTACAGAAATGAGAAACCTGACCGATGATGACTTAAAAGCGATCGCAGGTCACATTCTCATTCAACCAAAAGTTGTTGGGACAAGATGGGGCGGTGGTAAAATTTATTACTAAATCTCTCCTGGTTAGCCTCCGTCACAAGTGAAGTAGGGCAATAACATTGCCCTGAGTATAAAAAATCTAAGTTCCCAGCCGTGATACTTGAGTGCATTTAAGCACAACCTTCATCATTTAATTACAGATGATTTCGGTTTTTGCTTGAATTTGTTCTCTGGAAGCAGGACTGGGAACTTTGTCTTTTGGCTTAAAAAAAATTCATCTATGACAGATTGTCATATTTGGTGTTGATTGTATTTAAAATGGGAACAGGAAAATAAAACTATATCTCAGGAGAAAGCCATGAAATTAATTGCAGCCAGTTGGAGACGCTTAACTCTAGCTGTATTGACCGTTATTTTAGTTGTAAGCAGCTTTGCTGTTTTTGCTCCCACTGCATCTGCTGAAACATATCAAGTCAAATTGGGTAGTGACAAAGGATTGTTACAATTTCAACCTAGTAAATTGACAGTTAAACCAGGTGACACAATTGAATGGGTTAACAACAAACTTGCTCCCCATAATGTTGTTTTTGATCCTGCCAAAAACCCCTGCTCAAGATAAAGCTTTAGCTGCATCCCTATCTCACAATAAATTGCTGTTGAATCCTGGACAGAAAGTAACAACAACTTTTGCCGCAGATGCACCTGCTGGTGAATACAATTTCTATTGCACTCCTCACCGTGGTGCTGGTATGGCTGGTAAAATCATTGTTGAAGGCTAAACAAATTTCTGCCTGAACATCAGATAATTTTGTTTCGCTTATAAGTGGCACAAACTCTTGATAAGAAGCGGTAACAAGTTGTATCCCCAGGTAATTATGGAGGGATAAGCTAGTTACCGCTAATTTTTTGCAAATTTTCAACCAAGGGAATTTCGTATTATATTATACGTAATAGCTAATAACTGGAGATGTAACTAAATATTTGAGGCTGCTATTAGCCCTAGATATATTTACTAGCAACAGTTGTGCGGTGGCAGAATACTGGTGCGAGGAAAGTTTCTTGAAAATACGGTTACTAATTTTATTTTTAGCGATCGCTTGGCTTGCCGCAAGCATCGTCCTTTTTAACTCAATAATTATTTATCCAGCCTCAGCAACAGAAACATTTAAAGGGAGAGAAATCTTTAACGCTAACTGTGCTTCTTGCCATATTGGAGGCAATAACATTCTGGTCGAACACAAAACTTTAGAAAAGGAAGCATTAGCAAAATACTTAAAAAATTATGATACTGAACCTATCCAGGCTATTATCCACCAAATACAAAACGGAAAAGGGGCTATGCCCAGCTTCAAAAACAAGTTGAGCGATCAAGAAATGATAGAAACAGCAGCTTATGTTTTCCAAAAAGCTGAAAAAGGCTGGAACAACGAGTAGACTGAGTGTTCAGCCATGAATGATCCTATAACCGCGGAATTTAAGTAATACAAAGGCTACTCGCGTTTATAGCGGCAGCCTTACCACCATAATTTTATTGTTCTTTATTTGACTTTTCTTGTCTTTCTTCCTTAATTTGACGTAAATTTTGGATCAGTTTTTGAGTAGATTGCGTAGAGACTGTAGGCTGATTTTCCCCAACGGATACCGGTGAAGGGTTGGGAATTACCACAGATTGAGCATTCGACTGATTTTTTCTGATTTCTGGTTGAGAATCTTGATTCTGTGAAGGCTGGAGTTTTACAGTTGTTTCCTGAGTATTATTGCTATCGTTATTTTTCTGAAACCGTAATTGGAACGGATAAGAACTAGTCTGCTTGAAAACTTTAGGTGGATTAGCGCTAAAAAATTCTCTAGTTTTCGATTGCAGTTGAGGAGATACTGACCGATCTTGAAACTTGATATCTAAAACCTTACCATCAGGAGCTATCACCAAGCGACCCACGACAGTACCTTCCATACCTCGTTGGTCTGTCGAGATAGTTTCACGAATGACTGCTTGTTCTTTAACGTTGGGATATTCTTGCTGAATCGTTTTTCTGAGGGCATTGTAAGAGTTGAGGTTAGCCAACAACTCTTCCCTTTTTTGGACTTGTGAATCAGACTGATTGAAGTTAGTCCGTTCTGATTGTTGCCTCGTTGTAGTTTCTGGGGATGGCATTAAGCCTCTTGGTGCTGATGCTAATTCACCTCTACCTTGTAAAGATTGTTCAGCAGCCAGGTAAGACGGGGAATTTGCAGCAATTTGAACTCCATTATCTCCCAACTGTATTTGTTGTGGTTGAGAAATTCCCGATGCTGTTGTTCCAGCGCCAATATCAATCGGGTCAGGAGATGGGTTATTTAGCGGTTCTGCAAATTTACTATCTGCCTGAACTTGTGGCAACCTATTGATATTCAGTGCTTGAGTTTCTTTAATTTTGGCATCTAGGTCATCAACAAAAGGAGAGGCTGAGGGAGAAAATGTACTTTTAGGAACTCGAAAATTAGAAATTTGCGTCCGAAAATCGTTTCTAGCAAATCTCTGGACGGGTTGCCTTCTAGGTAAGTAAGAAAGATTATAGTTGGCAGATGATTGAGGGATGGGTGGCAGTACTTGCTGGCTAGATAAAGGAGGCTCCAAGGGTGGCATTATTGTTGATTGACTGCTCAAGTTTGCCGGAGGCAGTTGCTGTTGTAGCGGCAATTGCGGGGTTTGTAATGCAACTTGAGATGGATCGATATTTTGTGGCAACCGACTTTGGTCAGATGGACTCAATTCCATTAATCCGACCGCTTGCGCTTGAGATGAATCAGTTTTTGTAGATTTAGAGTCAACAGGCATTAAGGGAACAATCAAGGCAATAGCACCATGGATGCCAAGAGAGGCTATAGCTGCTATCCCAGTTGGTTGACTTAATATTTCTGGTATATTTTTCAGTAGGGAGACGTAAGACATAGCTGTTATCGTTCACTCGGCTCAGTTGCATTTGACTAGTCTAAGAAGGCAGAAGATAGAAGACTGTAGCGCTGATCAAATCTATTTTTTGTCTCTTGCTAACTACAGAGCCGTTTCTGCCGTGCTTTACTAGCTATTTTATCTTTTTCGATTATATTGCCATCTTTCAGAGATGGGTTCCTCTAACCAAATAATAACTTCTTATTATTGGCATTCAAAACAGGAAGGTTCAAGTGATCTGAAGTTTTTACTTTTTTGCCTAAATTAATTATAATTTAAAGTTTCATTAAAATATTGATTATAATTGTTATATAAATACACAATTAATTAAATATAGAGGTTTGTCCATGCAAATTACCTTATTTGATCGGTTTTTGCGGCGACTGGCGACAATCTTATCTGTCGTAATTTTGACTGTGAGCCTCATTTACACCTCAACGGGAGTTTTACTGTCTTTTTACTACGAACCAACAGCAGGCGGTGCTTATCATTCAGTGCAGATGATTAAGACACAAGTACCCTACGGCTGGTTATTTTATACAACTCATGAAATTGCTGGTAATGCTGTTATTGCGATCGCACTCATTAATCTCGTCGTCATGTTTTTAGGTCGGCAATTTCGTCAGAGTTGGCTGACTGCTTGGATCAGTGGAATTTTCTTGACATTAAGTGCCATTGGTTTAAACTGGACAGCCATGCTGATTGGCTGGGATCAATTAGGATACTGGAGATTTCAAATTGAGCTAGGCACAATTGAATCAATTCCTTTCATTGGTGGACAACTACGAGACATTTTAGTTGGTGGAGGGGCGATTAACACTCTAACAGTGCAACATCTTTATAGCCTGCACAGCTACGTAATTGGGACTACAACCATCATTTTGGCTGTAGTACATCTGTCTGCCTTGTTATGGCAAGAGTGGGAAATGTCTCAAGATCACAGCGGACTTCAATTACTAGATAGTTCATTAGCAGATACCTCACTAGCAGAAAGTTGAGACAACTTAGCGGTGGGTAATTCTTCTACCTCCGCTAACTTTTCCAAAGACAGGGGTGTAGACTGACTCGCACCAGATAAGCGTTTTAACAGGTTCGGTCGAGAATCGTGTAACAAGTAGATAATGCGATCGCCAATTTCCCAATCTTGATTTGCGGACATCACCTGTAGACGACCTTCCCGTTCTATTAACAAAGGTACTAACAGCCCATTGCGAATCTTTTCCTGTATATGCTCCTGCTGACTAGCGAATTCCTCCTCATTTAAAGTCGTAGTCCCCAATTTCACCCTGCCATCGCTCAAATACTCATGCCAAGTTTTAATCGGTAAATCGGATATAAAAGCCTGATCAACCTTACTATTTGAATTAGAACTGTGAGGATCACGGGGAAAAACTGCTAAAACACGAGGCGGACTAAATTCCTCAGCAGCCCGTTGTGCTAAAACAAAATTCACCTCACCATTATTAGTCATCGCCAAAAAAGTTCCCATAGAAGCAATTCCGGCTTCTTCTAAAACTGTTGCATCTAGCGCACTACTAGCAATTACCCGCAAATTTTGAGCTTCAGCTTGAGCAAAATATTGGGAGTCAGTATCAATCATGATCACACTTTCTCCCCGTTCTTGAAAAAATCGGGCAATTAACAAACTCAAAGGATTACAACCAACTATCAGCGCCCCAGTTGCATCCTTAGAAGTGATTCGCAACCACTTAACTAACCAGCCAGCCGTTAACCCTTGACAAAAAACTGTCATCATAATTGTCAAGAACACCAAGGCTTTAATCGCATCACCACCATTAACACCTCGCTGGGTCAAGGAAATAGCGAATAAAGAAGCCACAGAGGCAGAAACGATTCCTCTAGGTGCAACCCAACTTAAAAACAGTTTCTGTCGCCAATTAAGATTACTGTTCCAAGTACATAACAGAATATTAATGGGGCGAACAACGAACATTAATACCAAAACAGTAAATAAACTACCCCAACCCAAAGCCAATACACTGGCAATAGATAGATCAGCAGCTAGCAGGATAAACAGTACAGAAACGCTGAGAATTGTCAGCTGATTTTTAAAGCTTTTCAACAGCCGTTCTTCAGGAACTGATGAGTTGGCAAATACTGCACCAGCAACAACTGTAGTCATAATTCCTGACTCACTCCTCACAGTTTGCGCTAGGGTAAATAAACCCCACAGTACGGCTAGAACTACTAAGTTTTTCAGTTCAAAAGAGAGAAAATTAGCGCGTTTAAAAATCCAACTCATCAGGTAGCCGCCAACGCCCCCAATGGCAGCGCCCACACATAAACGCATTAGTAAACCAATAATGGCGTTAATAGGGTCAGCATCACCATTTAAAATAGTATCCAGGACAACGTAGGCAAGAATAGCTCCCACTGGGTCGATTAAAACCCCTTCACCTTCCAGCAGCGTTGCCACTTGTCTATCTACGTTAATTTGTTTGAGTAGGGGACCAACAACTGTGGGTCCTGTAACAACGACTATGGAAGCATAGAGAAAAGCTATATTCCAAGGAAATTCTCCCAGCCAGTGAGCTGCCATACTCCCACCTAGGAGAGTTATTAGCGTTCCCAAGGTGACTAGTAATTGCAAACTGACTGAAACTCTGCTCAACTCCCGCAAATCCAATTTGAGTCCACCCTCAAATAAGATAATTGCCGTTGCTAGAGAGACGATAACTTCTAGTCCAGTTCCTAGTACGTGCGGATGTAATAGTCCTATCCCATCAGCGCCTAATAGGATGCCTAACAGAAGTAATAAGACGATGCTAGGCAGCTTGAGGTATGCAGCCATTACTTGGGCGCTAATGCCTGCAATGACTGTGAACACCATCTGTAAGGTAATTTCAAAAGATGCTTCCATGTTGTAGATTTTGAGAGATTGATTTCAAAATCCTTTGTAAAGAATCATAAATACTCACTTTACAGGGTACAACAGCACACCCATCGTTAAGAAATTAAGAGATTCTTTTGTGCTTAGTCCTCTATGGTACATCTTTTTTAGCTAGTTGGCGACCAAATAGGCTCTGTTTAACAGCCTTCGGGCGAGGCAGAAGGCAGAAGGAAAAATTTTTAATAGAATAAAGCCTTTTTGCCACGACCATTTGGGTTTAAGGTTTAAGTCCCTCTCCACAATCTCAGAGGTGGCGTTTGAATCTCCCTCTAAGATAGCCTCCTGACTCCTTCAATTTATTACTGATTTAGATGCTGTCCAAAATTTTTTGCCAAATTTGTTGACAATCTCTGAAAAATCCGTTACTTTATAAAAAGTCTGAGTCCAATGCCCCCATCGTCTAGAGGCCTAGGACACCTCCCTTTCACGGAGGTAACGGGGATTCGAATTCCCCTGGGGGTACTTTAAATGTATGTATAGATTAGAAAGGTAGAAGGGGTTTAGTTGATTTCTTTTTTGCCTAACAACTAATTTTTTCTAAACTATAGATATACACAATGCTTAATTCGTTTGCACGTTGACTAATCGCCATAAGAGTAAGTTTAGTTCTTGCTTACATTTTTAGGGCTTACGCATAACACAACGAAAGAATCAGGTTTTCGGTAACATCTTGCGTAAGTCCTGATTTTATGGAGTTTAATCACAAATCAAACTCGATTATAGGCTATAATCCTTAGCAATCATAGGTTTTGGAGTTTTGAGATTTCTTATAGACCTTTGATTTTGTACTTGAGAAGGTAATAGATTGCATTCTTACATCCATTATATCGCCTTTCCCACTCTAGTTAGATACAAAATTACCTCTCCCCAACCCTCCCCTTGGCAAGGGGAGGGTGCGCGACAGCGCGGGTGGGGTGTATTTCATGAGCTTGGGAATTGCTATATCGCCTTTAAGCAAAAGCTCAAATTGTGGCCTTGCGAAGTATAATGCTGTACCATAAAACAAACGCAGGAGCCGTAAATTTTTGGTGAAGCAGTGTTAAATAATGGATATTGGCATTGTCAGTGTAAGCATTTAAGGCGGGTAGTAAAGAAAGAGCCAAAAATTACCCTCAAAATCTGATAAATTAAGCGACATGGAACATAAAGCGCGTCAATCACTATTTTTATGAATTTATTTTTTGGGGTTGTTTTTCGTTTTCTTGACACCCCTTGAATGCTTACTATTTTTGTTGATATTTATGATAGCAAAAGCTCAAAAATTTCGTTGGCAAAAAACTAGATATTCGGCTTTATCTCGAAAAATCGACATTTTTATGGCTGCGGGGAAATTTATGTTATTTCTTTGGTGGGATGGTATTTTTCCCCAAGATTCTTTAGAACATAAAAAAAACCGGGCTACGTGGTTGGTTAATACTTTAATTAATTTAGGCCCCACTTTTATTAAAATTGGTCAAACTTTATCAACTCGTGCTGATTTATTACCTTTAGAGTATGTGGAAGCTTTAGGAACTTTACAGGATCAAGTTCCGGCTTTTAGTAGTCAAGAAGCGATCGCTATGATTGAGTTAGAATTAGGTAAACCTTTACAATTTATCTATCAAGAATTTGAATTGAATCCTTTGGCTGCTGCTAGTTTAGGTCAAGTGCATAGAGCTAAATTATACACTAACGAAGAGGTTGTTATCAAAGTACAACGTCCGGGTTTAGAGACTTTATTTAAGTTGGATTTTAAGATATTATTACAGTTAATTAAGTTTGGCAATAAATATTTTGTTCAGGTTAAAAAATATAATTTAGAAGCAATTTATGATGAATTTTTTAATTTGTTGTTTCAAGAAATTGATTATATTCAAGAAGGCAAAAATTCTGATAGATTTAGAGAGAATTTTTATGGATATCCGCGTGTTATTGTGCCTAAAGTATATTGGCAGTATACCACAACTAAGATATTAACTTTAGAATATAGACCAGGAATTAAAATAAATGATAAAGCCGCTTTAGAAGCTTGTGGAATTAATATTAATAAGGTCAATGAAACGGGTATTTGTTGTTATTTAAAACAGTTATTACAAGATGGATTTTTCCAAGTTGATCCTCATCCAGGGAATATGGCAGTCAATCCAGATGGTAGTATCATATTCTATGATTTTGGCATGATGGCAGAAATCAGAACTTTGGATAAAGATCAGATGATTAAAACCTTTTTTGCTGTGTTAAAAAAGGATAGTGATGAAGTAGTAACTACTCTCATGAGTATGGGATTACTTGAACCTATCCCAGATATGACTCCAGTGAGAAGATTAATCACATTTTTATTAGATAAGTTCACCGATAAACCCTTAGATATTAGGGCATTAGGCGAGTTAAAAAGTGAACTTTATGAAATGTTTGAACAGCAGCCATTTCGCCTACCTGCTCAAATGACATTTATTTTAAAAGCTTTAACTACATTAGATGGTATTGCTAGGACTTTAGATCCTAAATACAATCCTACAGCATCATCCCAATCATTTGTCAAAAGCCTGGCAACTACAAAAGGTAAAGGAAATTCTATCGCCCAATTAAGCAGACAAGCAAGGGATTTTCTTCAATATCAACTGACAAAACCGAATAAAACTGAAGTTTTAGTTAAAAAATTAGAAGAAAGAGTTGAAAGAGGAGAGTTACAATTAAGAGTTAAAAATGTTGAAAGCGATCGCATATTAAGACGAATTTATCTAGCAGTCAAAACCTTAATTTATGCTTGTTTAACAGGATTTAGTATGTTGACAGGATTAATTTTGACGATTGCTAAGTATAATAATTGGGCGATTGCTATTTTTTGTGTATGTGGTTTTTGTCTATATTTATTAGTTAAATCCCTAATGAAATTAGCAGTTATCGAGAAAATAGAAAAATTGAGTAAAAAGTAGCTGGCTAAAGTGTCCCATTATTGTCGGTCAAAATCCCATTGTATTTTTTTGTAATTACCGTTGGGAATATGGTTAAGTTGGTGGGGAAAACTGAGGTAGAGTGAGGGTAAAACAAATTTCGCTGAGAGGGGAGTCTGTAATGGGAGTACTCTCAATAGCGATAGCACCCTGCAAATGCTGTACTAGAGATTTTACCAGGGCTAATCCCAAGCCTGTACCTGGTATCCAACGTCCTTTACCACGACGGAACTTGTCAAAGATGTAGGCTGCTTCTTCTTGTGAAATGCCACGCCCTGTATTAGTCACTTTAATAATAACTTGATCAACTTCTTCCTCGACTTTGTGACTAACTTGTAAATGGACAACAGTATCACGTTCTGAATATTTACTGACATTAGTGAAAAGTTCTTGCAAAATGCGCTCAAAACTCTCAATTTCGGTTTGGAGCGTTAATGACTCCTTGGGTAAATCTACGGTGATAGTTAATTCCTTCTCCGTCAGTTGTTTTTCAACACCAGTGACAAACTCATTAATCTTAGTATTTAAATCTATACTTTCAAATTGTGGTGCTTCTTTATGAGATTCAAGTTTTTGGAGTGTCAGTAGGTCATTAATCAAGTTAATTTCCTTGGTACATTCGGATTCTAGAATATCTAGATATCGAGATTGACGATCTGCTGAAATTCCTGGCAAGCGTAGGTTACGAATAGACATTCGCATATTTGTCAGGGGATAACGCAAGCGATCGCTAATGTTGCTCACAAATTCATCTTTGAGTTCATTTAATTGTTGTAACTGCTCAACATATTGCTTTGTTTTTTCATATAATTTTGCCTGTACTTCCAAACTCCGCTTCAGTTGCTCTGTTCGTTCATCTACCAAATTTTGGACTTGTCGTAGTGTCTGCGACTGAATTATGGCATTACTCAATTGAGCGCAGACCATTTCCACCAAATTCAATTCCGCAGGTTGCCAATTGCGAGCAGTTTCTTGCTGTAAAACCACAAAACCTAAAACTTTGCCTTGATTTTCCAATGGCATTAACAGTGTGGTAGGAAACTCCTCAATGGCAAATAATTGATTTGGTTGCCGATCATCTTTTGGTTCTGTAAAATTATCAATCATAATCGGTTTCCCCGATTCTACAAATACACGCTGGCATAAACTACAATCTGATAACCAAAAAGACTGCTCTAATTTTTCTACAGCAGTGGCAGAAACGCTATTAGTCTTACTCCATTCGCCAACTACCGTAGCTTTGGCTTTAGGAATTTGATTTTTTGGACGATTCCTAAACATTGGATCTGCGTATTTCAATAAAATCAATAAACCTCGATCTGCTTCTAAAGATTCAGCAGTTGATGAAATCACCAATTGGAGCATTTGATTAAACTCCAAGTTGCTAAGGCTTAGTATAGTTAATTGCTTAATTAAACTTTGATGCTGGCTAGTCTTTTGCAGATACTGCTTTTGAGTTGAGAGCAGATGTATTTGTGATATTTGAGCTAAAGCGATCGCACAAGATAACGCTACTACCTTTAGTAATTGTTTTTCTGATTCATTCCAATCATAAGGTTGGAATTTTATCAGGATAATTATACCATTCTGTTGCTCATTAAATCGCGTGGGAATTGCTAACACCGATTTAATCGGGACTGATAAAGATTGACACCCAATTACTAGATTTTTTTGACTTATGGAAATATCATCAATAGTCAATGGTTCAGAAGCACATTGTACAACTGGTGAACTCATCATCAACTGTTCCATTGATAATATTTCGTCGCAGTGTGATAATTCCAGATATTCTTCGCTACACCAATTAGCTGTGGATATTTCAGCCGATTCATCACCTGTGACAGCTAACAGACAGCAGCAATCTACTTTAAATGCTAATCCCAGCAAGTGAGCAATTTCTTGCAGCATCAAGGATGGATTTGCGCTATTGGCAATGATATGATTAATATCCTGCACCAAAGCATGACCTGTTTTTTCCTGTTGCTGCATCAGCTTGGCGGGGTATTCTTGTAGTTTTTCTACATCATTTACGTATTGTGGGAATGACAATAAACGCTTTTTCATTACTGGTACACTAGTGGATGATCATCCGATACAAAAATGCTAACAATCTGATGAATCCTGAGTCATTTATAAAGATTTTCCGTTAAATCTTATTATTTATATTTCAGTTACTGTCTTTTTAACAGCCGTATCAATCTAGGTCTTAGCGGATAAAGCAGTGAATTCAGGTTCATAACTGAAAAACTGCTAAGAGGCTGCAAGGCAAGTCTTCTCTACCTTTAGTAATAATTAGGCATCAATTTTTTGCCCATATTCTAAGAGCCACTTAATATATCAGCATTTTGAGGTTGAATCAGTTTAGAGCCTCAGGATTAGGATATCGTGTCTGTAACTTTACATAAACCGTAATTTCTCTATAATTACACAAAAAATATCATAGTTGGTATCCGAGTTAATACTGGGTATGTTAGTGACAGTCCACGAAATACAATTTTGGTGATTCTGGGTTTATCGAGTTGATTTATCTAAACCTGTTGCCAGATCCAAAAAAATAAATCAAAACCAAATTTAAAACGCAACCTAGTTACTTTTAGGAAAACTAGGCTGCATTTACTGAAATACAACAGAATTCAGGCTTTGCCGTGAGCCTCAGTCAAACGGAGTCAGCCCTATGGCTAACGCCACGCTATCGGATTTTGGCATGAGCGCTACTTCCCTTGTCCGCAGGACTTACGGCAAAGCACAGTACAAGTCAGTCGAACCCTGACGCTCACGGAAGTCTCATTAATCTACAATCTGCTGTATCAGGATTGGTGTAGGCTGGCAGAAATCATTGACCAGTAGAAAGTTTTCCTCCGCACTCGTTACTCAGCCAGACTCTCGACACTTAGAGGAACCATATCGCCATTTTTAGTTAGGGCTAATAACATAGGCTGTTGAGCTTGAATTAATGAGCCTGTGAGTACACAGCGCTCTTCTTGCTGGGCTGTAGCCGATATACTAGCTCGAATATCAGCACGGGAAAATCTGGGTTTCCATTCACCTGATTTTTGCTGGACATAATTCCAGAGGATATCTCGGATGAGGGCTTGATATCCTTGATTACCAGCTATCTCCTTGAGTTTATCTTTAAGTTCGCGCTCCAAGCGGATGCTGGTAACTTCCATGTCAGTGGTTGAGGTGCGTGCGATGGTATGCATGATTTTTTCTCCTTATGGGTATAGACAGGATAGTAATACAAGTGTAGTATGTTTAAAGAAATGTTCAATAGGTGAAATTTTCTGTGAAATCCTTTTACCCCATCTCTATCTCCTCATATCTCGCCAATTGTCAAGCCAGTTGGGAATTTGCTGCTGTGGGAGTGGAGTATCTATTTATGGCCGATGGTAGCCAGCATCAAAGGCAGAACACAGAGGGTAATAATGATTTTAGATATATCAGTTTTGATGGGCTGATTAGTAAACCACAAATAGATACTAGAAGCGGGAGGTACAAGCGAACAAATGCTGTACCGCAATAAGACCAGAAAAATATCAGGTCAATTTCTAACCCCCGCTTCAACCAGATCAGAAGCGGGGGTTTTTTAATAAGGAGTCGGGCTGTGACGAGCGCCATACAAGTTTTAGAGCAATCCGTGGTGGTGTTTTCTCAAAATTATTTACCACTGTGTCGGGTCAATATTAAACGAGCGATTGTGTTGTTAGTAACGAATAAAGCTGAACCACTGGACTTTTCCTCAGAAGAGGGATGGTTAGTTCACTCACCTAGTTTAGTGTTATCTGTACCAAAGCACATCCGGTTGAAGATCGCTGCGGCTGAGAGGATGTGGAAAGTTCCTCCAGTAAATCGGCGGGAAGTACTACGACGAGATCATCACAGTTGTCAATATTGCGGTACTAATAAACGTCTGACGTTAGATCATGTGATTCCGCGTTCTAAAGGTGGTTCTCATTCTTGGAGTAACGTAGTTACAGCCTGTGAAAGATGTAATTCTCGTAAAGGCGATAAAGCGATCGCAGAAACTGGAATGCAATTGCGTACCAAACCAAAAGCACCAGTCCACCCAGCGGTTTATTTTGCTGAACAGTTCTGGATAGATATACAAGCAAACCTGGAATAACAGGAGAGCATAAGGAATGCTGAAATTAATTTACACTGAAGGGAGCTTTAATTTAGAGTGTCTTACTCTGTCACTAGAAGAATGGGTGACGCAAAGAGTAATTTTGGCACTACGCATTGGTCAACCTCTACATTTTGAACCTAGCACGGCTTCCTTTTTGCTTCCTGTTGATTTACCGGGAGTAGAAAGGCTGAAGATTGAGGTGCAACGAAATGATGGTGAAATCATCGCGCTGTCTACCTGTGATGCTGAGTATCTGGAAGTCACTTTGCGGGGTTCTTGGTTATCAGATGGTGAAGATGATGCTGTGGGTGTGTTTGTGACGACAATGAGCGATCGCACTGAGTTTTTTTTAAACAAACTTTGGAATGATGCTCAAGCTGATGCGGCTGTCAAAAGTGCTGAATGTTGATTTCACCTTGATCGTTGCATTTCCAGCAATTGGGGAAGTGTGACAAATCGGTAGCCTTGCTGTTTGAGTCTGGTGATGATTTCTGGCAAGGCTTTTACCGTTTTGGTGCGATCGCTTGATGATGACCGTGTGTAAGCTTAATCCCGTCATCTAATCGCTAAAATGAACATTAAAACGGTAATTAGTGTATCGGAACCAGTCATTTGAAGATAAAAATAATCGGAACATAGAAAACACCATTTTTTATATCTAAAGAGTGATTTTATCTAATTCATGATTAAGGCAAATTATATCTGAAGATTGATGAAATAACTGGTTATTTTTATTAATCTGTAATAGAAATACAAAGCGCGAAAATATCAAATGAAGATTCTTGATTTTGCTATATCTAGATTGCAGTTAGCATCCAAATTTATATTCATGGCTTTTGCCTGTGCCTTCATATTCTTATTTAGTGCTTCTCCTGCTTTAGCTATCAGTAGTTATCAAAGTGAAGCGACGGAAGGAACAACACAACTATTGGAAACTCAACGTCAAACGGATGAGGCGGCCAAATCTCCACCGATAGGACTGAAAGAAACGCAAGAAAAGACAAAGAGAGGGCTGAATGAAGTTCAGGGAGATGCTGATATTGACAAAATGAAAACTCCCGGAAATTCACAAAATGCAACTTCAGTAGAACAGGAAGTAGAAGGTTTTTTGGAAAAAGTTACAGGCGGTAATAAGTAAATATTATTCAGGGTTTAGGGTCAATGCACACATTATTATTGACCCTATTTCTTGGGGTTATATTTTTAGTTATTTAGTTAGGTAAAAATCAGAGTCTTTCTAAAGAAATAGAAGGGAATAAACATTAATATCCCCATTGATTGATGTGGATTATGTTGATATTATGAGAACTTATATTTAAGTACTAATAGACAAAGAAATTAATGAATAAAATTAACATTGGCTTAACGGAAGAACAACGTTACGGTGTGATGAATTTGTTGAATCAAGATTTAGCAGATTCTTATGTCCTAGTAGTAAAAACTAAAAAGTATCACTGGGATGTTGTTGGTCCGCAGTTCCGCACTTTGCATGAGCTTTGGGATGAACAATACGAATCACTGACTGAAAATATTGATGCATTAGCTGAAAGGATTCGTAAGTTAGGAGGTTATCCAACTGGCACAATGGAAGGATTTATCAAGATTGCTACTCTCAAAGAATATAGTGGTGAAATTCCCACAGCAACAGGGATGGTAACTCGATTATTGGAAGATCATGAGCAGGTTATTCGCAATTTAAGAAGTCATGTAGATCGGTGTAGTGAAGAGTTTCATGATCAGGGTTCTGCTGATTTTTTGACTGAATTAATGGAAGAACATGAGGAGATGGCTTGGATGCTGCGCTCATTTATTCAAGGGGAGTCATTAGAACCAGATAGACAAGAAGAAGCAAAAACTAAAATTCCAGTTGGTGTGTAATCAAGGATTGTCAACAACAATTAAAGGGAGAATACAAGTGTCAGAAGGATATCAAGCAGAGCGCACTATCTCGGCTGTATTAAAAGAGCAGAAACAAGTTGATGATGTAATTCGCCGTTTACTAGATAGAGGTATACCGAAAGATCTTATTTCGGTAATGGGTAGAAATTTCCAGTCAGAAACGCGAATTTCTGGTTTTATTACTAAGCGGGATGTGATTCTAGGGGGTTTGAGAACAGGAGCAGTATTTGGTTCTTTGTTTGGTTCCTTCTTGAGCTTGCTGACGGGTGTAGGTGTGTTATTTATTCCCTTTGTAGGACCGATTGTGGCAGCAGGGCCAATTGGTGCTGTGTTATTGGGGGCTGCGAGTGGTGCGATCGCAGGTAGTGCAGGTGCTGGTTTAGTGTCAGTTTTCACGGCTATGGGAATGCCAGAAGAGAAAGCAGCAATTTACCAAACCCGCTTACAGGCTGGAGAATTTTTATTAATGGCAGAAATTCCGAGCGATCGCACAGGTGAATTTCAATTGCTATTAGAAAGTGCTGGTGCTGAAGAAATTCACACAAGTGATAAAACTCTGGCTCATGCTTGTCCTGGCCCATGTAACAGCCCAGAAGATTTATCTCCTGAAGTTCGCGCTCATCTATCACCAGAAGCGCAGCAAGTATTCATTCAGCGATATAATGCCATACTGAATGAAACCAGCGACGAATTTACATCTGAACAAGCCGGTTGGGATGCGGTTCATCTACAATTTGATGAAGACGAAAATGGTATTTTGTCCAAAGAAAAAGTTAGAGTTTAATTTCTGGCAATTAAAGAATTAGTAACAGGTAGTGGGGTAAAACTCATTACCTTTTCATCACTGACTAAAGGTTATTTTATATCATATTGGCTTTAGCAATATTCCACCTAATAACTAGTACGCCCAGTAAATAAACCCCACAAAAAAATGGCAACTATTGCGCCAATAATAGCCACAATTATACCAGGAATACTCAAAGTTGCCGCTGTAAATTGAAATGTTCCTGTTTCTAAAAGAGTTACTAAAGTTCCACCAATAAAAGCGCCAACCATCCCTAAAACCATGGTTGCTAAAATTCCTCCACCTTGACGACCAGGATAAATAGCTTTAGCGATCGCTCCAGCAATAAGTCCTAGAATTATCCAAGCAATAATGTTCATAATTTAATCAGTTTAAGTCCTGTAAATAGATTATTAATTTTAGGTACTAACTACTTCTATCAAAAGAGGTACTTAAAATAATGCTGAATTCATAAATGGAGACTTCAAAAGAATAAAAAATTAGTTCTTTAATATCTTAGGACTTACGCACTATACAAATTAGACATGATATGAATCAACGATAATGGTGATTGCAGGCTTTTGAAATAGTATATTAGTAAAGTGCGTCAAATATAGAAAATCTGTTAATTGTGCCAAATTATTGAGTTTAACGCACCCTACAAGAGACTGAAACTCATACTCAATATCTGCTTTTTTCTGTCAATACGTAAGTTCTATATCTGTGAAATTCAAATATTTAGTAGGAAATTTATATTTAGTACAAGCCGTTAGTAATTCATCAACAACAACCCAACCACCAAGAGCTAATTTAAGTCCAATTTTTTCTGGTGTATGGCGTAGCTGTTTACTCAGGAATTTGCTAATTTTTACTAAGCGAGAGTTGGTCATTTTTAATAATTAAAGATAATTTAATGATTTTTTGAATGCTGAATTTTTAAATAATCCCAAAAACAAACTATAAAGCCAATAACACAACTTGATTTCCAGAGCAACAGCCACCAAGGTTTCCACCAGCCTCCAGTTTGGACTTCGATGATATCCGATAACCCAAACAATAGGAAAATTACAGATGTAATTTGATTTTTATGTTTAGCAATGAGGCAATTTCGTTTATAACTATATATCATAAACCCCAATGAAAATAAACTCCATAATACCGCTTCAATGTAATTTCCCTGACGGTAAAGAGTTTCTAAAAGTTGTGGATTTTCCAGTGAACCAGACTGCTGTAACCACAAAACAAACCCGATCATTGCCATAAACAAAAGGCTTAAACGCAGAATTGCTCCTTTTGTGAACTGCAAGGTAGATTTTGTATTCATCTATTTAAATTGATAAAATTTGTTTGATGATTAAGGCTAATGCAATAGCAATCATCACAGTTAATGTAATTTTACCACCAGGTATAAGCGATTGGTAAATACCATTTGCTAATTTATGTTGTTCCCTTTGTTGCCAACTCATAATTGCCGGAATAATTCCACCTAAAACTGAAATACTAAAAATTCCTGTATAATCTAGCGCAGCAAAAAAGATAGTAGGGTTTACTGTTCCTAAACTCATGGGTGGAAACAGAACGATTGAGTAAAGAGGTAATCGAGAAAGTTCAGTTTTTCTAATTCGAGAAATATCTTGGAAAAAATCTATTAACCCGTAAACAAAACCGATAAATGATGTAATAATAGCAAATTCTGAAAAAACAGTTATTAATAATCCTATTAATTCTCCTGCGTTACCTGTTCTGAGAATTTGTAATGGGTCAAAAACACTGCTATTATCGGCATTATTCTGCAATATATCAGGATTAATACTTCCTAAAATTACGGCATTCCAAGCTAAGAACATCATTAATGGAATTGCCGAACCAATAATAATTGATTGACGTATTTTGGGTATATCTCCTTCTAGTTGCGTCACAACTACTGGGACAATATTATGATAAAACAGGGCTACACACATCACTGAGATAGCACTACCAAGAGTATGCCAATTTTGAAATAGGAATTGAGTGCTTTTTACTTGTCCTGCTCCTAACCACAATAGGCATACAAAAGAAATAATAACTATGGCTACAAAAGCATTATTTAATTTTTGAATAAACCTTTCTTTTCCTAGATAAAGAATACTGCCAAATAATAGGGTAAAAGTTGTTGTTCCTACCCAGTTGGGTAACAGATGTTCTAACCTGGCTATTTTGGTTAATGCTGATGCTAAAATATCTCCACCTTTGCTGATATATGCCACTAAAAGTGCATAGTGCATAAACAAATATGTAGTACCAGCAACTCTCGCACCCACTTTACCAAGGGTCTTTTCTACAATTGCTAAAAAACCTAAATTGGGAATACCCTCTAACCGCATGACGTTCAAAGTAACTTCTGCAATTAACAACCCTGAAAATAGTGTGTACAGCCAAACTGCAATTAGTAGAGTTGTAGATGGTAAAACACCTGATGGTAATGTTACGGCAGGTAGAGCCAGAATTCCAGCCCCTACAGTGGTTCCGGCAATCAGCGCAGTACTTCCTAGTACACTACCTGGTTGATGATTGAATTTATCGCCATCAAAATCCAGATGAGAAAATAATCTAGTAATTTGCTTTTGTTCTGATTTTAGAACTGTCTTCATAGGGTTTTTGCTTAGATATCTATCCTAAAGAGAGAAAATCATATTAACTTATGTAAACAAGTTTAGCAAAAACCTTTGATTGAATACAGGGGAGTGCTTAAACTGAGATTTTCGTCCAATTACATTGACAATAGGGATTTCCGCGCAGCGTTAAAGCAATACAATTTTTTGAGTAGGGGTGTAATTAGGTAAGATTTGATTGAGTTGGCTGGTGTTGAGATGAAGATGATGTTGCAACAGGGTAGAAATGACATCACGAAAATCGGTTGCGATCGCTAAATCTCTTTTCTCATACCATTGAGATGGTGATAAACCAGGCCATTCTCCATAAACTTTGCCACCTTTAACATTACCACCCAAAACCCAAACGACGTTACCATGTCCATGATCTGTACCACCGTTATTATTTTGCCGCACAGTGCGACCAAATTCAGACATGACAACAATAGTAGTATTTTGATAAACATTGCCCAAACCTTGAGCTAAAGTGGCTAAACCTTTTCCCAATTTGCCCAAATTCTGAGCTAATGTTCCTTGGGTGCTACCTTGATTAGCATGAGTATCCCAACCACCTAAAGCCATAAATCCTAATTCAATTCTGGAGTCTCTCACCATTAGTTGTGCTAATCTGCTCGCATCCCTAGAGAAACCATCAGGTAAGGGCGCTCCATTGTTGGCCATGGTCATTTCCTGATCCAAGTCTTTCATAATCGCTTCACGCGCCATTCTGCCTTGACGATAGGTTTGACTGAGGCTATCGTTTCCACTGTAGAGTTGATCAAATGCTGTTGCTACTTGAGGACGGTCTATCAGCAGCCGTTTTTTAGGATTTGCCCCTGATGGTAAATTAGCAATGGGCATCTGACCATACAAAATCCAAGGTGTGTTTTGTACCCACCGTTACAGCTTGCACAGGAGTTTTTTTCGCTATCACTCCCAGTAAACGATTCATCCAACCATCTCTAGTCCCTTTGTTACCAGGAGTTCCACTTTCCATATATTTTTGAGCATCAAAGTGAGAACGAGTTGAGTTAGTTAAACCGCAAGCATGAACAAATGCTAAATTGCCTTTTTCCCAAAAAGGTATTAACGGAGATAATACAGGATGTAATCCAAAGCGACCATCTAAATCTATCACTCCCCCTTCTTTACCAGGTTGGGGAATGGCAATTTTTGGTCTGGCTTGATAATAAGCCGTTTCTGTATAGGGAACGACGATATTTAAACCATCTACTCCTCCTCTGAGAAATATGACAATTAAGCGTTTTGCGTTGCTGTTGGCAGTAGCTGAATGAGCAACCCAAGTATTACTACCAATAGTGGTAATAAGTGAAGTGGAAAATAGCCCGGCTTGGATGAGAAAATCACGTCTGTTCATAAGCTAGGAAATAGATGAAAGACAAGAGATCAAGAAAATTCTTACTGAGTACTCGTTACTCGTTACTCAGTACTTGGTACTCGGTACTAAACTAGCGCTGCATAAATTCTGGACTCCCTAAAATTAAACCACTACGAATTTCTGGTGGACTTGATGCGATCGCTTTTTGAGTTTGAGGAGAAAAAGAATTACCCAATGTATTCATCAGTTGTTCATAGTCCACAGGTATAGATTTAGTAGCTTTTCTGGCTTGGGAAGCTTTGACTTTACCTGGCTTCATTTGTCGTCTTGGTTTAAATATGGATAACTTAGCATCGCCCACAGATGGGATAGTTTTTCTAGGTTTTGGTGCTTTTACCTTATTTGGGTTCTTTTGCGGCGGTAAGCTGGATATTTGTAAACTATCATTAGCAATCGCAGTGGCAAAACTCAGCCGTCGAGTCATCGCATCAGGATTTAACCAAGCTTCTTTAGTATTTTTATAGCCGTCTGGAGTTGGACACTGATAAAGAGGCATAGCTAACTGACCGAACAATTCCTGGATTGGTCTGGTATTTTTTAGCTCCATCCCAGTTGCCCTAACTACAGAAATTGCGTACTGATAGGGTGTTTTAAACTTGCTATTAAAATTTTTCTCATCCCAAAATTCAGAACTTTGGAACAAGGTATTTAGTACCTCACGAATATTACCATCAGTCGCAAGATATCGCTGTGCTAGTTTTTTGACCAAAGTTTCTGGAGGGTTATCATTAACAAAATACTGAGCTAATTTGTAACTTATATGACGAGCAGTAGCCGGACTGCGAGCCAAAATATCTAAAGCTTCTTCTCCCTCAGCTTTACCACTTCCTTTAATTTTGTAACCTAAAAAAACTTTGTCACTAAAATCATGATGTTTGGAATTAAATTCAAATCCATCACTATTATCTTGATTAGGATTATTAACAATCCCCCAACCACTCAAAATTCGTGCTAAGGCAATCACATCTTGTTGAGTATAACCTCCATCTACTCCCAAGGTGTGTAATTCCATCAACTCACGGGCATAATTTTCATTTAAACCTCCAATTTTCCCCTTAGCATCTGGACGATTAGAAACTTTATTTTTGGCATTATCTAAATAAAGTAGCATAGCCGGATGGCGTGCTGTTGCTCCTAATAAATCCCGAAACCTTCCTAATACATGAGGACGAATTGCTTCTTGTTCATAAGCACCCACCCAAATGCGATTACGTCCTTTAGCAGCATCCACATTAAAATGGTTATACCAAAAGTCCACCATCACTTCTTGAAGTTGGCGGTTACTGCTAGTAGCCCTTAACAATCTAGATTGAATTGTTTCCTGGACAATCTGACCAGATTGCTTCATTGAAGCCGGCTTTTTTTCCTGCCCTGATGTTATCACCGCAGAAATATTTGCAGCATATTGCAAACGTTGCATCGGATTTAGATTCAGGGTTTTCATTTGTGAAAGTTGACGAGTCAAACTTTCTGGTTCAGAAATGGAATCAGGTGAGAGTTGCTGTCGAATGTAGCCCTGTACCCCCATAGATTCTACTTTTTTAATATCGCCAGGTGCAGGGCCAAAGCTCAAACGGTTGATGATATGTAGCACTTGGGAATTTACAGTTTTAGCGGCAGCATCACTAGGAATAACGCTTCCTAATAACAGCAACAGCGACAACACCCAATATTTATTGCTTATTAAGGTCATAGCCTTATTTTGGTTGTGTTGAGGGATTTGGAGGAGCAGGAAAACGTTTTTGTATATGTTCAACCCATTTCTGACGTTGTGTTGAGTTTAAAATTTCCCTAATCTCTAGATCATCTTGATACTCTGCATTAGCTATTTGCTCTCTGAGATTATTGATTTGACGATATTTAGTATTTACATCCTGCTTACTAGCATTACCCGCCATGAGTTTCAAAAATTCCTGTTGTGCTTGACGCAGTTCTTCTCTCTTTTTTTGTATACGTTCTCTAACCGGATTGTTTCTGCGAATTTCTCTAACTTGCTCCAGTTGCTTAGGCGTTAAATTCAAGTCTTTGGGTAATCCCCCTGGATACTCCAAATTGGGAGCAGGCTTTTTAGTAGGTGTGGGAATAGGAGTTGATGTAGGAGTGGGATTAGGCTGGGCAAATACCGCAGAACTACCTAAAGTCAACATCAACAGTGTCATCACAGAAATACGATTTAACAACATTCAGTTTTAACTCCTGGGAATATGTACATTAACTTATGTAGCATTACTTACATTCTGACTAAACAATGTGACGGTAACTGATCGAATTTGTTTCCTCTCTTTTTCAATTGATTTCTTTTAAACAAACCGCTGTGTAAACTCATACATTAAATCTACTCGTCCTTTACGCAACATGGCTGGATCTAATCTTTCTGTGGTGTTACAAGTCATTAATACAACCAACCGCTGCTTAATTTGTACACCAGATTCATCAATTACACTTTGGTATAAAGTGCCATCTAACAATGCCAAAATATGCTCAGTTTTGTTATTATACTGTGCTACTTCTGAAGCTCTATCTTGAGCTAAATTATCAGCTTCGTTGATGATTATACAAATCCTTTCTAAGTAACTTGGAGGAACAAAATTAGTAATGGCATCATGATCCAAAATAAAAATTACATAGCCTAAAGGTACTAAAATTTCCTTGGCTACTGATTGTGTCCATGCTGTTTTGCCTGTTCCTGGTTCTCCATGTACTACAACGGCTAATTGGTTCTGATTGATAATTGCTTGTTGAACTGAGTCACTAAAGTCTTGAATTTTTTGGGGAAATGTACGAATGGGAAATTGATTATGAACTTTCCCAACACGACTTTGATATCCACTCAACATCACCGCTAAATCATAAGTCGCCTTATTAATTAAAGGTGCTAGATTTTGGGACATTAAAGTATATTGTCTTCGTCCACGATCATAAGGATCAATCTGTAACCAAACATCGTATTTAGACCAGTAAGCATAAACAGTATTGATTACATCTAGTCGTTCCCAATTAACAAATTTTTCTGTGGGAAAATAGAAATCTCTCTCCGAGTAATATTGGGTAATAATATCAGGACTTTCTAATAAACGTAAAACCCTCAAAACGGTAATTTCTTGCAAGAGATTCAAAACATAATCAATGGGGATACTATTACGACTCACAAATTGGACAATGGGTGTTTCTGTAGTTAAAACATCCTTGTAGCGATGGTCAGGCGTTATTGCATCAGGTGTAATAAAATTCCAATATTTTTGCAATTCACCACGAGTATAGTCTGAAGCTAAATTTAATATATTTGCCCACCAAGCATAATCTTTTCTTGCTAATGCATCTGCATAATAACTTGCTAGATTAATAGTTTTTTGGGTTAATTCATGGGTATCCTGAAATATAATTTGCTGGAAATACCCCCAATCAAAGTCACGTTGAAATGGCCGCCAACCATTAGAGAGTAAGTTTTGCCGATTGTTATTCTTGGAATTACTGTCGTCATTACTTCTGAAATAATCAAAATCCATATTTGATGCAATTTAGTGATGGTTGAGTTATTTGGTAATTATGCAGGAGATGATGGAAAAGTTTTATCGTATCTACAGGATTTGTTTGGCGCAACTTTATATAAAATTGGTATTACTGCCAATAAACTCTACTGGTAAATTATTACACGTATTTTACTTTTAAGCTAATCTCCAAGTTTTTAGTACCTGTAACTGTTAGGGGACACAAGTGCTAAGGTTAAATAATTTTTCTCAATTTTGGAAAATAAAAATAATATTACATAAGTTTACATAACTTAAAAGCTATTAAGATGGGAAATTACCCAAATTAACTAGGAAAAGAGTTAAATAATTAGCGTAGCACCCATTTAGATACTACATACAATACATATACACTACTATGTCAAGTATTATGCTAAAAATATTTACGTTTCAGTGAGGATTAGCTAAATTTTTTACCAACTGATTAATGTATATTCATTGCTATAGCGGTTTGCTGTTGGATGCAATACGATGAGGGGTGAAGAGAGACAACTCCTACATAATTGATAATGAAAAACTGTATTTCACTGACCTAAAAACCTTAATAAGGGACTATTTATTAATCAATTTCTTTAAATTTAGGAAAAATTGGTAAACAGCTTTATTGCAGTCATCAAGATATATTAATGGATATTGTAGGCTGCTGTGAAAAGGCTAGTAAAATTTCTGATATATCTATTTGGTAGTGTATTTTCATACTGATTTGTATACTGTAAAACAAGTTGTTATTTTTGAAATATTACTTACCAAGTAGTTATTAGTAATACTAATATAAATAACTATCTAATTTATATATATAAAGTTATTGTAAAACTATTAGGAAAATATTCTGCAATCTTGCATATAATCAAGGTGTGTCTGCTAAAGCTATTCAGATTGAGTTTTTTTCCTTTTTTATGCAGGGAAATATTATCAACTGAGCGCCAGCAATACACTAGCTAATCCTGAATAAGCTAGTCTCTTATGGCTCGCGGGATTATTGTTTTTATTAGAAAGATGATAAATCCCAATTTAATTTTCTGGAGAAGAGATGTATCTGACACATTCATTCATGAGTGATGAAAAGAAGCAAAGCTCTCAGCCACCTTTGATTTTGGTCGTCGAGGATCATGATGATAGTCTACTTTTACTTAGTTATGCTCTAGAGTTACTGGGATGCAGATTTATTTGTCAATCTGACAGTTCTACTACACTATTAGTAGCAAAAGAGTATCAGCCAGACTTGATTTTGTTAGATATTTTGTTACCTAGTCTTAACGGCCTAGATGTTGCTCGATATCTAAAACGCGAGCCTCTAACTTGCAATATTCCAGTAGTTGCAGTTACAGCTTTAGCTGGTCGGGAACACCAAGAGCGTATCCTCAGAGCAGGTTTTAATGATTATATTAGCAAACCCTATCTGCTTGAGGATTTAGAGGCGATCATTTGTCGTTTGCTGGATGACAAAATCGAGCCTTATTTGGAGTTTGAAGTATGTCAGGAAAATTAGGTATAATGCAATCAATTTTCTTTAGGTAGTCTCACTGTGAATATACTACCTTTACTTAATTCTGAGGAAAGTTCTATTTTGCCACCGTGAGCTTCTACAATTCGTTGTGATAGATGCAGTCCTAAGCCACTACCGGATCTTTTGTTTCTACCTTGACGAAATCTTTCAAAAACTGTTGCTTGATCTTCAGGGGAAATTCCATAACCTGTGTCTGCAACTTCAATTAAGATTCCACTTTGCTTGGTCTTGGTGGATAAGGTTTCCAAAATGCGGATTTCGACACCACCTGTATCTGTAAACTTGATGGCATTAGCGATTAAGTTATTCAACACTCGTCGTAGTTCTAGTCTATCACCAATAATAATTCCAGCATAATTACCTAGCTGGTTTAATTGATGAGTATCTAATTTGAGAGTCAATTTTTTTTCATTAGCAAGGGGAGTTAGTTCACTGATTACTTCTTCAGCTATTTCCTGTAAGTTGCATTTTTCCAAATTTAAGGTTTTTTTACCTGCCTCAAAGCGATAAACTTCTAGTAAGGTGTTGACCATTTGCATTAAATTTTGGTTACTGCGAATCATGACAGAAATGGCTTGTTTCATTTCTGGAGATATCTTACAAAAAGTTTCCTGTTGAAACAAGTCCAGCATTCGATCAGCTGCTACTAGAGGTGTACGTAAATCATGAGTCAGACGAGAGACAAAATCTTCTCGCTGACGTGTCATTTTTTGTTGTTCGTCAATGCTGTGTTTAAGTCGCAAGAGCGATCGCACTCTGGCTAGTAGTTCATCTGTATCAAATGGTTTACGAATAAAGTCATCAGCACCAGCATCTAATCCTTCCACTACGCTAGATTCGTGAAATGCTGTAATCAACAATATGGGAATATAGCTGAGATCGGCATGATGACGGATTCTACGTGTGACTTCATAACCATCCATCCCTGGCATCATGACATCTAGCAGAATCAGATCAGGTGGAGATTGTAATATTTTTTGTAAAGCAGTTGCACCATCTGATACTAAGTCAATTTCATAGCCTTCGCTTTCTAAAATTGTTTGCACTAAAATTAGGTTATCTCTAGTATCATCAACGGCGAGGATACGGTTAACTTTATCACTCTTGACAACAGACATAATTTATCAACTTTTTTGAAACAAATCTCAATTAATCTACATTGTTAAGTGAGGATAACCCATCACAGCTTTGCTAGATTGAGATGGTGGAAATTCGGGTGGATTTTGAGCAGAATAAAAAAAACCATCACCACTACTTAAACTTAAACTATAATTATCTCCTGGGTGATAACTAGGTGTTGATGTTATTTGACGAGGTAATTCAATTTTAAATATTGAACCTACTCCTAATTGACTTTCTAGAAATATTTTCCCTCCCATCATTTGTACTAATGAGTTAATAATTGCTAGACCCAAACCTGTACCAGGATATTTACGACTAATACCTTGATCTATTTGCCGAAATGCTTCAAAAATATGTTGAAAATCTTGAGGAGAAATGCCAATTCCTGTATCTCGGATAGTAATTGTGATCTGATTTTTCTCCTTAATTTCTCTGATTTCTATCCAAATACCTCCATATTCGGTAAATTTAACTGCATTGGAAAGTAGGTTAATTAAAATCTGATGTACTCGGATTGGATCATTAAACACTAAAGTATTTTCTAAGTGTATTTCTACGAGCAAAGATAACTTTTTAGCTTCAGCTAAAGAACGTATTTCCAATACGGTATTATTAACTATTTTTGAGAAGTCAAATATTTCGGGTTTTAGCTCTAATCTGCCAGATTCCAGTTTAGAAAAATCTAATACTTCATTGAGCAGCATTAACAAATGCTTACCATTATTGAGAATACGTTCCACCATATCCGCTTGCTGATGAGTAAGTTGACCAAATTTGGGACGTAACAGGATTTGGGAAAAACCAATGATAGCATTCATTGGCGTTCGTAATTCATGGGATATGGTTGCTAAAAATTGTGATTTTAGCCGGGATGCTTCTAAAAGTTTTAAATTTTGTGCCTGAATTTGTTGTCGTTGTTTCTCTAATTCTTGGTTTTGATTAATTAGTTGTTCATGACTTTCTTTTAACTTCTGATATGCCAAATCTGCTTTGATTTGTGCGTTGTATAATCGGATCGCACTCC
This sequence comes from Anabaena sp. PCC 7938, assembly GCF_049315035.1. Lineage (NCBI taxonomy): Bacteria > Bacillati > Cyanobacteriota > Cyanophyceae > Nostocales > Nostocaceae > Anabaena > Anabaena sp. PCC 7938. The sequence continues at coordinate 701,318 of NZ_CP186034.1, forward strand.
GTAAAATCTGTGCCAAATTTACCGAAGATAGTTTGGATTTAAGAATATAGTCTGTAGCACCTGCTGCCATTAATTCAATAGCAATTTTTTCATCTTCTGGAGCAGTGAGGATGACTAAAGGAACTTTGATTTCTGAAGAGCGTAGTTTGTTAATTAAAATTAAACTATCTTGGTCTGGTAGGCGATCATCTAGAAACACGCAGTCGAAGTTAGTATTTTTGAGGGCAGAGAGTGCGTTATTACTATCACTGACCTCACACAATTTCATGTAAACACCTGCTTTTGTCAGGGCTAACCGAACTGCCATGCGATCTACTTCATCATCATCTACAACCAAAATTTTCAGCGTCTCTTCCATCAGTTTTTATTTTCGCTGTTCAAGAATATTGATGTACAGCATTTCCATGTGAGAACTATGTAACTACAGAATTCAAAATTTTTGTGTATCATCAGATATAGATATAGAGTAATTCAGGGATTTTACACATTATCTAATTGATGTTCATGAAACTCAATTTATCGTCCTCCATTTTTCCATTATCTAGATGAAAATAGTTCTCTTCTAAATTAGGCAAGGTCGATATAAAGTAAAATAAAATACTTTATCCATCTCAACACAATTGTAAATGAGTAGATGATTCACCGACCTCAGCCATTAGTGAGAGTTGCATATAAACATTGTGTACCAGAAGCTTGAGCAGTTTTACCCACTAAAAAATTTCTCTGTATTGATTAGTGAGTGTTGCCCAATGATTCATTGATGGTAAAAGCGTCCAGATTTATCTATGGTGTCAACTCAAAATCTAAAATCATTTCGCGTAGCTTTCCGTAGGGAAGTGTCTCAACAAAGTCTCAAATCCAAAATTGTTTGACTCATTTACAAAAAAGGTAACAGGGAACAGATAAGAAACTTTGGTTCTGAGTTTAAAGCTCAATCAAAAAAAAGATGTTTTTACAAGATGACGAGCAGCGAAAAAAACAGTGTCATTATTTCAAGGTCATGTTTTTAAACATGAGTTTTTTCTGTTAAGAGTTCCCTCTGAATATTAACTAGTTTTCAGTGCATATTTTGAGAGTCGGAGTTCTAAAATTTAAAGTTGGCTCAAAAGTAAGCTCTATGTTCATCTTGAGTTTTACCTAGTTTATTTAAATAACTTTGATTCCTTTTTGACTATGGTTTGCTACTAGCAGCGTAATCTGAGATTTTCTTAAGAAAATATAATTATGCTTTAGTGTGCTATGCTAGTTTTTAGCGAGATTAAGTTACCCTCAATCAGTTGTTGCATTATTTGATTATGAACTTAAAAATTGATAATTTATGGTTTAGTCATGACAAAAAGGCTAGATAATTTTACATTAGTTTCCATATTTCATGTTTTAAAAAATAATAGCTATATATCCGTAGCTAGATTTTTACTTCCACCCAACATAAAATAAATCAACTTTATTATTTCTATTGAGGGATGCAAGTGAAACTAGATATCATCTATGTTTGGTTTGGAGAAATAAGATCAAATACTTACAAAAAGTTTTAACTTTAAATAAGCAGTCAGATATTCTAGTTAGGTGTAAAGATGAGTGAAATTAGCATTCTTTTAATCGAGGATCATGATTTAACCCGCATGGGACTAAGGGCTGCATTGCAGTCACACAGCGGATTAAGAGTTATTGGGGAAGCAGCAAATGCTACGCAAGGTCTAAAACTTTTGGAAACGACTAAACCAGATGTAGCGGTGGTAGATATTGGTTTACCGGATATGGACGGGATTGAACTAACCCGCAAGTTTAAGCGTTATCAAGCCGAAACTGGACAAACGAATACAAAAATTTTGATTTTGACAATGGATCATACAGAAGATGCGGTTCTAGCGGCTTTTGCAGCAGGGGCAGATTCTTATTATATGAAGGAAACAAGTATTAATAAATTGACTGAGGCTATACAAGCGACTCATGCTGGTAATTCTTGGATTGATCCAGCGATCGCTAATGTGGTACTCAAGAAGATGCGTTTGGGCATACCTGGAGAGAGTCTTGCCTCTGATAAACCAAAGACTGTAAAAATCGAGGCGTTGGCGACAGAATATGAACAGGTGTTGGAAACCTACCCTTTAACTCAACGGGAATTAGAAATTTTAGAGTTGATTGTGGCTGGTTGTAGTAATGGGCAAATTGCGGAAAAGCTTTACATCACAGTGGGAACAGTCAAAACTCACGTTCGCAATATTTTGAATAAACTGTGTGCGGATGACCGTACCCAAGCTGCTGTTCGGGCTTTGCGTTCTGGGTTGGTTGGTTAAAATTATTTATCCTAATCGGTCTTGTAAACACTCGGCAATCCGTTTCGCTGCACCAGGTTGTCCCATGCGTTGAACTCCATTTTCGGCAATTGCTTGGATCAGGTCGGGATTTTTGAATAGGGATTGCACTACTTGGAGAACTGCTGCTGGTTGTTTGACCACAGTCAAAGATACTCCTAAAAGACGACTCTGCGCTTCAGCAAAAGCAGGGTTATATTGAGGGCCTTGACCCGGAATAGCGATCGCAGGTTTACCTAAACCAATAAATTGTTCTGTTGCTGTTCCTGCCATGGCGATCGCTAAATCTCCTAAATGTAAACAGTCATTATAAGCGGCTTGAGTGAGAATTAAATAAGCATTTTTTTGTTTAAAGGTTATAAAATCAGGGTCAGAAAGCTGCACAGGAGAGACTGTAGATCTTTGCCAGCCGTGGATTTGCAAAGTTTGAGATAAAATATTGCTATCTAGACCAGGAGCGATCGCACCTAAAAATACCAAATCTCGCTCCTGCCAACCAGCTATTATAGCAGATACAGCAATCATGATTATCTCCCAGTTAGCATAAGCCTCAGTCGCACGAGAACCAGGCAGCAAAGTCACCATCAAAGGACGAATAATTTCTTGTTGTTCAACATCAGCACCATAAAATCTTGGAGTTCTCAAAGTCGATTCCAAACTATCCATCATCGGATTTCCCAAATCAAAAGCTGGAATTGACCACTTTTTTAATATTTGCGTCGTCAGCGAATCTCTAGGAAACACCGCACAACAACGACGACGACTCATCAAAAACCTTTCCCAAGGATGGTAAATGGAACCAGAAAAATTTTCCCAACGAGCCGACTTAGACTTCCTGGGTAATAAACCCACCTCATCCCGCACATAATATTCAGATTTTGCCGTCCCCACAAAAGCATAATTAGCACCACTGACAGCAGCAAACAACAGCGGGACAATATCTCCCACCGCTAAAATAGCCTTTTTATGACCTAATTTAGTTTGAGAACTTACCCAACGACGAATAGCTTGTATTTGAGTCCAAGTCAGTTGCACCAACCCACCACGGACATCACGCATCAATTGCCGGCTATCCATGTAAATAAAACCACCAGAAGGCATACTCTGCACTGAACCAATACAAGGCACATTCAACTGTTGGTAAGCACGTCCTTCACCAACTATCGGTAAAGCAAAGATGTCTGGTGGTGAAGATAGCCGTTGCAATTCTTGTAAAATACGAACAGCAATAATATCTTCACCGTGACCATTGCTTAAAACTAGTAACTGCAACCGAGAAGCAGTATCTGACGAATTCGCAACTAAAGGTAATTGGGATAAATCACTCATAGAATTTTAGATTTTGGATTTTAAGGGAACACCAGAAAATAAATTATCCAATCTTGTGGAACGGGCATCCTTGATAATTTGCGGGCTTTTCGTCCCGCACCACAAGAAATTTTTGTACATTTTTTTATTTGGAAGTCCCTTAGATTAGTAATATTTGCAGAGTATTGCAATTTGTGATCATAAAATCTGATAATAAGTATTGTCGATCGCACTAAATCAACCTAAATATCATCTGGTAAAAAAATCTCTAGATTGTCTAGATATAAATACTCATTAAATTTGTTTTGGGTATTAGAAATAATTGACAAGAAACAAAAAATTACAATTAACAGTCTCTTGATTTACTGGCATAGGGATACAAATCGGCTAAAAGCTGGAAATTAGCGTTATCCCCAGTACTTGCCCTGACTGCAACTAACTACCAGTTAATTAAATTAATCAATATTAATTATGCGAGTTTCTTCTGCGGCAATTTTTACCTTAGCTACTTTAGTTGCTAGTAATATCACACAAAAAGCAAATGCTGTACCGGCTCAAACCACAAATCAGGAGGAAGCAAACGCAACAAGTGATGTTATCGTTGTCCCATTTGTGGAAACTCAAACAGCACAGGTAGAAACGGTAGCATCTCCAGAAACTACTTATGCCATAGAATTTAGCTCTCAGCCTGTGGTTGTACCGAACAATATCAATAACAACTTTACTACAGATAACAATTTAGTAGTTATTGCCACCAATGTCCAGATAGTTGGTGCTAATCCAGAATTAGAGCAAATAATTCGCAAAGTTATTAAAACCCAAACAGGTGGGAATACCAGTCAAACCCAACTCCAAAAAGATGTAACAGCAATTTTAGATACTGGTTTATTTGCAAGTGCCAATGTCAACAGTAGCAGTACATCCGCTGGCTTGAATGTAGTGTATCAAGTCAAGCCAGTAGTCGTACAAGCCTTACAACTATCTGGTGCAAAGGTTCTTAATTATAAAGTAGCCTTAGAAAGTTTTCAAAGTCAGATTGGTAAAGATATTAGTCCAGCCCAACTCCAGCAAATAGTCCAAAAAATTAATCAGTGGTATACAGAAAATGGTTATACCTTAGGTAGAGTACTATCAATTAAACCCAGCCCCCAAGGTGTTCTCACAGTTAATGTGGCTGAAGGTTTGGTAGCTGATGTTAAATTTCGCTTTTTGACTGAAGAGGGAGAAAAGGTTGATAGTAAAGGCAATCCAGTCAAGGGACGTACTCAAACTGAGTTTCTCAGACAGCAACTCAAGTTGCAACCAGGTCAAGTCTTTCAAGACAAATTAGCCCAGCAAGATGTACAAAGTTTATATAAATTGGGCTTATTTAAAACCGTCAATGTTGCTTTTGAAGGGGATGCAAGCAAAGCTGATTTAATCTACGAACTCCAAGAAGTGGGGGCGCGATCGGTTAACTTGGGTGGTGGTTACAATGCTGATGATGGAATATCAGTCATTGTTAGCTATAAAGATCAAAATGTTGGCGGTGTCAATGATACATTAGCCGCAAATATTGAAGTTAATAGACAGGATGTACTGTTTAATACTAATTTTAACAGTCCCTATCGGGCAACTACTCCTGATCGCTTTGGCTACAACATCAAAACATTCCGTAGAAGGGAACTTTCCGATACTTTCGACGATACTATCAAGCTAGAAAATGGTGACAAAGTAAGGGAAGGCAGGATTGGTGGTGGAGTGAGTATTCAGCAAGAAGTTGATGGTTGGGATGCTTCTTTAGGTCTTAATTATACTCGTGTTTCTATCCGCGACCGAGAAGGTAATATTACCCCAAAAGATGCCAATAACAACCAACTATCTTTTAGTGGTAATGGAATTGACGACTTAACTACCGTATCTTTCACAGCCACCAAAGACGAACGCGATAACCCTAATAAGCCAACTCAAGGTTCTCTCCTCAGTTTCACCACCGAACAATCTGTTCCTGTTGGTCAAGGTCAGATTTCTATGAATCGTCTCCGGGGCAATTACAGCCAGTTTATGCCAGTTAACTTGTTTAACAGCAACAAGCCACAAGTATTTGCTTTAAATCTGCAAGCTGGAACTGTAATCGGTGATTTACCACCTTATGAAACCTTCAATTTGGGTGGTTCTAATTCGGTGCGTGGTTATGATGCTGGTAAAGTGGCTAGTGGGCGCAGTTATGTGTTAGCTTCTGCCGAATATCGCTTTCCCATCTTCCCCATTGCTGGGGGTGTACTTTTTGCAGATTTTGCTTCAGATTTAGGTTCTGGTGACACCGTTATAGGAGATCCTGCCGGTGTGCGGAATAAGCCTGGAAATGGTTTTGGTTATGGTGCAGGGGTGCGGGTTGACTCACCTTTGGGCTTAATTCGGGCAGATTATGGAATTAATGACCAAGGAGATAGCCGAGTGCATATTGGCATAGGTCAACGGTTTTAGAGCATTCAAAATCATTTTTCATGATAGTTTGTTTATGCTTCAATTAAGTAAATCGGTGGCATTAAACGGAACTATTTTAAGTTTTGTAGGGAAAAGGTTAAAGAGTAAAGGTTTTTCTCTTTTCTCCTTACCTTTTAGCTTCTTAATATAGTTATGTTTTTTGCACCCACATACTTAAGTTAACCTCATTGGATAAAACTGATGTCAAAAGAACATAAAAGTAATAAAGAAACTAAAAAGCCTAAAAAAGATGCCAAGGACAAAAAGGAAAAGAAAGACCCAAACAGATAGGGTAGTTAACGATAGCGATATTGCCTTCTTTCTGTTCTGAGTTTGACTTGTTCTGATAGCGCCAAATCAATACAGTAGAGACGTTCTATATGGCAATTCCCAAGCTCATAAAATACACCCCACCCGCGAGATCGCGCACCTTCCCCTTGGTAAGGGGAGGGTTGGGGAGGGGTAATTTTGTATATCACGCTTAGTGGTAAACGCTATATAACGTCTCTACATCGGTGAATAAAGCGCATCCTCATAAATAAATGGTATCGGGATATTTATGCTGCTTTAAGGAGCAGAAGCACCCGACTTAGGATTAGAAACCTTCTGTAAACGTAGTAGAGTATTATATACCTGTTGTTTTAAAGCACTGTTAGTTTGGAGTTCTACAGTAATTTTATTGAAGCGGTCAATCTTTAAGCCATTTTCTTCAACAATTTTTTGAGAATCGTTGCAATAATTAACTGCTATATCCTTGGCCTTGTTGGGTAGGGAGTTCATACTGTTGGGTTCGTTGCAAACAATTGTGGGAATTTCTTTTCCACCAATTAGTTTTTTAATCTCCTCAAAGGCTTGCTGCCGTTTTGGTTCCATTGCTAATACAGATTCGGCATACTTGGTGACTTCTGTATTGTTAACTGTCAAGGCTTGAGCATCAGCTTTGGCATCTAAGCCAAAAGTGCTAATTATTACACCAGCAGTAGTCAGAGTTGCAAATACCAAGGACTGAGACAGTACTTGCCTGATTTTTGTTCGGAAAAGGACAAAGTAATTTTCCTGCATACGATAGATGACACAGAGTATATGTTAGAGGTATGATAGTGGATTTGAATTATTTTAGGAAGAAGAAGTTCCAGTAAACTCGAAATTAGCTAGATTTTGACCGGAGGAGGAAGAGAATTATGAATTACCTTCTCTGACATACTTGACAAAGTTCGATAACTTTAGTTTGGAGTATTGAGGTTTCTGAGGCTCCTTGTTTAAGGCTAACTTCTAATTCCAGTAGTAGGGGCAAAGATGAGATTAATTGCTGTACAGAAAGAGAATTAACTTCTTGTTGTAAAAAATAGATGCGTTTTGGGTTAGCAATTTCGGCAGCTTTTGCGATCGCTTGAGGATTTCGCTCTCCACCTTCCATCATAATCTTTACCCATAGCCAAGTACGAAACTGACCAATTAAAGTTGCAACTATCCGCAACCCAGGTTCAGAGGCATTCATCAAATCAGCAACAATCCCTAAAGCTTTAGCTGTATCTCCGATTCTAATCGCTGCTGCTAATTGTAAGGTATTTTGAGTGGTATTTCTGACTAGCTGAGTTACTGTTTTTACGTCTAAAGGTTTGTTGCTACCTTCAGTGAAAAGCCGCAATTTCTCCATTTCTGTGTAGAGAAGCCTTGTATCATTACCTATAGATTCCGCTAACAGTTCCGCAGTTTGGGAAGTGAGTTTCACACCCACAGTTTGAGCCGCTTGATTGACAGCTTGTACCAATAATTCCGTTTTCCAAGGGGGAATGAGGGGAAATTCCCGAAACTCCTTAGCGAATTGTTTCAAAAATTTTGTAGCTTTGAGGCGTTCATCAGGCTTGTTTCGGCTGGTAAGCAATAAAAACGAATCTTCAGGAATTACGGCTAAAGTGCGTTGTAATTCCCCTAGCACATTCTCTGGACACTGTTGACACAGAGTGGTATTGATTAACCAAACTAAGCGCCCACCTGCGCCAAAAGTGGGTGTCATGACTTGATTTAAAGCCTGAATGATGGCATCGGGTTGATCTGGGGGGAAGGCGGTATAATTAAAACTAGTCCAGAGGGGATCAAGAATGCGATCGCGCAAAACAGCCACCGCTTTTTCCATCGCAAAATCATCCTCACCCCAGTAAACATAGATAGGCATAAATAAACCCCCCCCGAACACGACCAAAATCAAAAACCCAAAATGGTCTAATTTTCCCTACAATCTATCAAGAGATCGCGAGGCAATGAAGATTGGACGACAACTACCAAACCTATTTAAATCGGGTAGCCCGCATGACGCTACCAGAAGCTTACAAATCGCAAGTTCAGCATATCCAGGAATCTTCTAAATTTCAGCTAAATTCTGGAATTAGAGAACCAGCACCTTTTCCTGGCTATACGCTGATTGCTCCACCTGCGGCAGAAGATACAGAAAATGCTGCTTTTTACAGCCAAATAGAGTCTTATCAGCGATCGCTTTTAGAATTACCACTCAACTGCGATTTGATTGTACCTGTGCCTCCGGCCAGCTTTCACGTGACCATAGCTGACCTCATCTGGGATCATGCCTTCATTCATGCCACTGAAAAAAATCCCCAATTTGCCGAAGAACTGAACTCTTGTCTAGGTGACTTGTTTCAACAGTATCAAGAATCCATGACAAAGGCAAATAATCCCATTTCTTGGCAACTGCTGGGACTGATCCTGATGCCAAGGGCTGTCGGTGTTTGTCTAATACCCAAAGATGAGCGCAGCTATGAGGAGATTATTCAACTCCGCCGACTAATTTATCAAAATCGTAAATTAATGGGCTTGGGAATTGAGCAGCATTATAACTTTACAGCCCATATTACATTAGGCTATTTTGGGGAAATTCCCACAGAATTAGACCGCACAAAACTCAGTACTATGTTGTCTGAGTTAAATCAACAATGGTTGTTAAATTTCCCAGAAATTTCAATCAATAGAGTTGAATTGCGGAAATTTGACAACATGACACACTATTATCGTCAACCAGACTGGACAAGTTTAGATTTTTGATTAATTTCTAATTCGTAATTAACTCATTAATTACGAATTAGAAGTAATTCTAAAATTCAGGAGTTCGGAGTTCGGAGTTCGGAGTTCGGAGTCAGGAGTCAGGAGTTAGGAGTTCGGAGTTCGGAGTTCGGAGTTCGGAGTTCGGAGTTCGGAGTCAGGAGTCAGGAGTCAGGAGTCAGGAGTTAGGAGTACAACTGGCTTTGAATTTAGATTCTGTACCTCATTGATCTGCAATCCACTGTATCAAGAGATTCTCAACCCTGTTTTCTGCTCTAAATTAAATTTACAATAAATTCATACCTGCTCTTAAATGAGGGCTTAGTAAAGTCCGCCAAGCTTTCAGTTTCCTATTGTAATCTATTCGGCACGTAGTTTGTCTTTGAGCAGGGATACCTATTTTTTTTACTAAAACATCATATACTTGTGGATTTTTACCATATACCAAACAGATAATATTATAAAATCTTTGGTAATTTAAAGAATGCTCATCCCAAAAAGATAAATCTTTACTAACAATTTCTATTTCCCGATTTCCAGATAATCCAAACTGGATAGCAGATGCCAAAGCTGCATATTCTTGTCCCCATTCTGACAAAAAAATTGTAGAAAATTCATCAACGGTATCTTCTTCTTTGCCAGTTACAGGTAAATCTAATTCATCGATCAAGGTATGTCCTAATTCATGAAAAAAAGTAAAAATAGTCGTACCTGCAACCCGACGATTAACTTTATTAACTACTTCGGATAGATTGATATTTAGTCTCTTTGACTGATAGTGGTTCATAAATACATCTGTGAACCTGTCTATTAATTCATAACAAATAGTAATACTATGTTCAGAAGGTTTATAATAGGCATTCACAGCACCACAATCACCCAAAATAATTTTGACATCATTAGGAATGATTAAAACTGCATTCAATTTTTTAGCTAATTTTTCAAATGACTGATATTTTTGCAATCTCTGTTGTCTGTCTATAGAATGCTTTCGCTGTAAAGCAGTATAAACAACTTTAAATTTTCCTCTAGAATCTACCTGATTAATATTTGTCGTTTTGGCTATATTATTACTACTAATTTTTGAATAATCTTGATTAAAACTGGCATTGATAAATAATAAAGTTATCACAATAGTTAAAATACTTATTAATGTTAAAACTTTTAGTCTCAGATCAATTGATTGTAAAGGTTTAAACAAGGAAAACATAAATAAGTAGTTGTGCAGAATAAATTATTCAGTTAGGGGAAGAAACTCTTCACTGAAACGGGTAACAATAAATAATACAGTTTATTCTTGTGTGGTTAAAAACGCCACAGTATTTATCCTTAAGTATTTAAATCCTAATTAGAAAAAAATGGCAATATTCAACCCTTACCTGCAAAGTGCTGTATCAGTTACAAAACTTACGCAACTAGTATACTAATAGGGTGTCTCAGATGCCAAAAATCCGTTGATTGTTACCAAATTATGAAGTTTGACGCACCCTGAAATCTTGCATTGATTGTGACACTTGAGTAAGTCTCAGCTAAATAGAGTGTAGTTGCAAAAATTACAAACAATACTGGGAAGTTTGAGAAAGAGGTAAGGGTGCAAGGGGATTTATTTTTGTGTTTGGCTTGAATACTTGGGAAAAGTTTCAAAAAAGCCACTGAGGCGGTTAATTTCAATATATACTGCAAACAGGTGAAACCTGAACTTATACTAAAAACGGCTAATATCTCGACTTTATAGATAACAAAATTCAAAGGAAAAACTTCAATAAAAACTCTGCGTTTACCTCAGCGAACCTCTGCGTTTAAAAGTAAAGTTCCCAACCGTTTTTAGTATACAAGCCAATAACGCTATATTTGTGGTGAAATTGCCAAAAAATCTCTATCAACAAGGACGCACATTTGTACGTGTGGTTGTGCAATGGATAGAGATTTTAGTTGTTGTCGATTTAATTACGGTTAAAAGAGATGGGAAGAATTTATGTTTTGATATCATTCCCATCTCAGTGACTCTTTACGTCCTAAGCCAACTTTTTCAAAATCATGCTGACATCTACTGCTAATTTTTGCCCTAATTTTAACAATTGACTACACTGATTAGCTTCTGCTGGATTGTTAAAGTTGCTAAGACACAGGGGGATTATGTGATGATGCAAACAGCTAAAGTAGAGTTCTTGGGATTTTTCTAAAGAAATCCCTAGATTTAGCTGATATCCTACATCAATGAGTTTTTCTAAACGCTGGATATCTGTACCAAAAGAACCATTCGCATCGTGCAGAAGTTGTCCCAGAGAACGCACAATTAACTGTTCTAATATCTGCTTACCTTCCGGTATATTTAGCTGACAACGCAGATTTTTAGCTTCGGTGGCGATCGCTTCTAATTCTAATATGTGATTCCAACTTAATTGCGGTTCAGCAATATCTTGATCCAGAGATTTCAAGGTCATCATACAGCGATAACTTAAAGCAATCTCCGCTGCTACCTGCAATTCTTGGGGAACTTCTAACTCATCCCGATGAAACGCCATAATCACACCGTAATTTTCACGGTATGCTTGGGTATACAATTGGTCGAGTCTTGTCAGTGTTTCCTGACTTAACAGCCGCATAATCCGGTGGCGTTCTTCGGCAAATAAATTTTGTAAACTAAAGGCTTCATCCCCTAAAAGTTGCGTCATCACTAAAATAGCGTGAGCCGCGCTTGCTCGTTGTAAAGATGCAAATAACTTTTCTTTCAAGTGTGTGTAATCACGTCTGCCTGTAAATGGTTGAATGCAGCAATGAAAATCCCAACCGCCTAAATGCAGAACCGCAAATACTAAATTTTCACTTTCCCAAGTAATTTCTGACACTAGTTTTAATTGTCCTACTGCCATACTTAACGCGCCCATACGCTGCATTTGATAATCTAGTTCATGGGCGGTATAGCAATAAACGCGCTTTTGGTAAGCTTTGAGGTGTTCATCCCCATTCTGTACCGCAGGTGCATTGTTGTGATTATTAAATAGGGAAGTAATGGCGTAATGGGACGCAACTTGTTTAAACCCGATTTGGGCAGTTAGCACCAACTGACGATAAATTTCTGCACCATGCTTAAACTGTTCAACATTACTAGGGGCTAAACCCAAATGTTTGAGGAAACCTTTTTCTAACTGTATACCAGCGACATCTCCGGCTAATTCTAAAGCACGGGAGGCATAACGGAGAATTTGCGTTCCTTCAGGGCGGGATATTTCTTCAAAAAACCAGCCGCAACTGGTGAACATGAACAAAGCATGACGCTGCATTTCCAATAAACGCAAAGCATCTATTTGTTCTGTGGCTGTCAGTTTGTGGGTTTGATGTTGGGAGAGAAAACGAGTAACATTGGCCGGAGAGCGATCGCGCAAAACTTGAATATATTCATCCCTCGCTAACCAGGGATCACGAAATAATTTGCTGCCACATTCCTCATAGACTTCAATTAACTGATCCCGTAGCCAGTTTAAAGCATTCCGCAACGGTCTTCGCCATTGTTGATGCCATACACCCCCTTCTCCACCACAACCACAATCATCCTGCCATCTGTCTACACCGTGGGCGCAACTCCAAGCTGTAATTGACTTTAATTCCACTTCCCAACTAGGAGGATTTAAACTCAAATAGTGAGCAAAGTTTGTTACCGTCCAACCGTGACGAGGAAACTCGTCAATAAAGGCATAAGCTAAGGTTTTCTCAGTTCCTTTTTTGTGATGTCCAAAGGTTTCTCCATCAGTCGCTACAGAGATTAACTGGGCTGGACGATGATCCCCGCGTACTGCTGCACCAACCCTACCTGCAAAGTGATGGGAATTATAAACCACATCACTAAAACCCATATCCCGCGAAATCGGGCCATCGTAGAAGAAGATATCAATATAAGGTAAACCTTCTGTTTTATCTGAGTTAGTCACATTAGTTGAACTCAGAGGAGAAGAGGCAATACTCAGGGAAGGTTTTAAATAACAACGATAGGGACGGGTGGGATCAATTTGACTACCACCTACTTCATGCCATTGAGGTTGGGAATCGTCTTGTGTTCCTAGGGGGCGACAGCGTTGGGCTTGGGATGGTGCGAGGACAATAAAGCGAATATCCTCGTCTACTAAAGCTTGTAGAGTGGCATAATCTACAGCAGTTTCAGCCAACCAGATACCTTCGGGATCACGGCCAAATCTGGATTTGAAATCTTCTTTACCCCAGCGAATTTGGGTATGTTTATCTCGTTCATTGGCCAGAGGCATGATGATGTGATTGTATACTTGAGCGATCGCATTTCCATGACCATGCAATCTTTGACTACTCTTCGCATCAGCCTCCAAAATTCGCTCATAAACTTCCATATCGTAACGTTCCAACCACGACATCAGCGTTGGCCCGATATTAAAGCTCATGTATTCATAATTATTGACGATCCCCACCAATTCGTTGCGGTCATTTAACACTCTGGCAAAGGCATTGGGGCGATAGCATTCCCAATGAATGCGTTCATTCCAATCATGAAAAGGTGCAGCACTGGGTTGGCGTTCGATTGCATCTAAATAAGGATTTTCTCTTGGTGGCTGGTAAAAATGACCATGTACAGTTACATATACACCCTGAGATTGTGTCAGGGGATCGTTATTTAGGGTATGTTGAAAATCTTGGTTTGATTGCAATTTTGAGCCGGAGCTAACTGGCGTTTCAGCAGCAGAAGTCATGATATTTGTATCCCAAGTAAAATTGTATTTGTAGCGAAAGTATAGTTATAGGAACATTTTTACGGTTATTTTTTCACAAAATCCGGTATAAACAACATCATTGAAATCAAGGTGAATCGAAATTTCGGCAAAATAGTCTTAATCTGACGGGAAATCTGCATTATCGCGCAGTCATGTCCCCAAATGCAAAAGAGCATCAATTATAGAATCAAGATACATACTGTGAATTTTATCACTAGCAACGCCAATCAGCCAAGAAAACTAATACTCTTTTAATCCATTAAAACCTATGCTTAGTGATGAAATCCTGGCGTGAAGTCATAGTTTTACAACAAAAGATTGCAACTACTAATTAAATCGCCATCTTATTTTATATCTCTGCTGCCATGTGACAAACAGTGAAATTTCTGAATAGCTTCACGGACAGTTGAGAGTATCATAGGCATCTGATACCCAAAATTCGAGATCAAAAATGTCAGCTAAAAACATCATTTTTGCAATTTTGTTACTGTTTATACCAATCTCTTTAACCGCTCACTTTCTGGAATGGGGAGACTTAATAGTTTTCATTACCGCTGGACTAGCAATTCTCCCCTTAGCAGCTTGGATGGGTACAGCCACAGAAGAAATTGCCGTAGTTGTGGGGCCATCATTAGGAGGGTTATTAAACGCCACCTTTGGTAACGCTACAGAACTGATTATTGCTTTAGTTGCCCTCAATGCCGGGCTAATAGATGTTGTTAAAGCCAGCATCACAGGCTCGATTATTAGTAATTTACTCTTAGTCATGGGTTTTTCCATGCTTTTGGGTGGACTACGCTACAAAGAGCAAACATTTCAATCAGTTGTAGCACGGGTGAATGCTTCATCAATGAATTTGGCAGTGATTGCCATTTTATTACCAACAGCGATGAACTATACTTCTGTTGGCATTAACGAAAGAACAGTGCAGAATCTTTCCCTTGCCGTTGCTGTCGTCTTAATTCTGGTTTATGGCTTAACACTGCTATTTTCTATGAAAACCCATGCCTATTTATATGACGTGGGTGTAGCAGAGATAGAGATAGAAGCAGCAGATACAGATGCAACAATAGAGGAAATCGTTGAAGAAAAACCAAATCTTTGGCTTTGGACTGGTGTATTACTAGTATGTACCCTGCTAGTAGCCCTAGAGTCAGAATTGCTAGTTGATACTTTAGAAGTAGCCACATCCAAGTTAGGTTTAACATCACTATTTACAGGGGTGATTTTATTGCCTATTGTCGGTAATGCCGCAGAACACGCTACAGCCGTCACCGTAGCAATGAAAGATAAGATGGATCTTTCTCTATCTGTAGCTGTAGGATCTAGTATGCAGATTGCCCTATTTGTAGCCCCTGTTTTAGTAATTGCTGGGCGGTTATTAGGTCAGCCGATGGATTTAGATTTCAATCCCTTTGAATTGGTGGCAGTGGCAGTATCGGTATTAATTGCTAACAGCATTAGTTCTGATGGTAAGTCTAATTGGTTGGAAGGAACTTTACTCTTAGCTGCCTATACGGTTTTGGGTTTTGCTTTCTATTTCCATCCGGTTGTTGACACTATGGGTTAGATCAATCCAGTGTCCAGAGCGATGCCTGCTATTGCTTTGGACACAAACAAACTTAAAATAACTCGTAATTTATTTAAGGCAGATTTTTACGTAAAAGAATTTCTGTAAGTATTTAGGATAGAGAATACTCCAAGTCAGGAGAATAAAGACTTTTCGAGTCAAATTTAATGATTTTGATAAAATCTTGCTTCTCTCTATATCTTCATTTCATAAGCATTCTGACTCCTGACTCCTGACTCCTGAATTCTTACGAATTTATTTATTGATAGTCATAGTTTTACCTTATTGTTTGTCTACTCCTGGTTTATCCTTATAGGTGCAAGATATGAGATGAACTACGATGACTGAAATTGGCCTGCTAATGACGGGCGTTTTAAGCACAACTCAACCAAATTTGCCCCATTTGCCGGAGCAACGACCATTTCGGATCGAAAATGGCGTGCAGAAGTCAAGCATTAGTCAATTATCTCCGTTAGTTTCAACTTCTCAAATCACTCCACCTGAATTTATAGAAACAGATGGAAGAGAGAAATCTAAAATTTCCGCGATCGCCATCAAGCGAGACAAAATATTAAAGCAAATCCGACAAAAGCACCTGTCATCAATATCTTTAAACTTAGCCGATGCCCAGGATCTCCCTACCAAAGAGCAGATATTAGCACGATATCAAGGATATAATAGGCAACCTATGCCAACTTTACGTTTTGGTAGCTCAGGTATATCTGTAAGAATTATGCAGCGGTTGTTAGTATCCAACGGCTATGGTATCCGAATTGATGGCATATTTGGGCCTCTGACAGAGGCAGCTATCAAAGCCTTTCAGAATCAGCGCAGTTTATTAGTAGATGGTATAGTCGGTCAAAGAACTTGGTGGGAGTTGTCAATTTAAGGGTTGGGACGGGCAAGATACCTGTCCCAGAAGAACTTAGCGATATTTATGCTGTTCTAATAAGTTCTGCGCCCTGGGTTTATAAATTAGATAGAATAAAGCCTCTAGATAGCGCAATAAATCTTCACGATTCTCCTTGGAGCTAAAATTCCAGAAGCCATAAATCCGTGCCAATGATAGCAGCTTGGTAGTGTGAATCTTCCAAGTATAGGTACTATAAACTCGCTCTATTGCGTGCTGAGAAATTTCCGACCAATAATTAGGATTATGATCACACTTACTCACAAACTCCAGAATTTTAGCGGCTGTTTCTTCTAAATTTGTGGGGTTAATGTAAAACCCATTCACCTGATCCTGAATAATTTCCTGTGGTCCACCAAATTGGGTAGCAAAAGTTGGTAATCCCGAAATCATTGCTTCCAAAATTGTCAACCCAAATGCTTCAAATAAAGCAGGTTGCACAAATATTCCTTGGTGTTCAGCAATAACGCGGTAAATTTCCCCAGAATCGCTTTTGGTTAAGCGCACACCTAGCCAGCGTATTTTGCCGTGGAGGTTATATTCGTCAATTATGTGATAAAGCCTGATAATTTCGTCTCGTTCTTCATTATCCCCCGATTCTTCTACACGCAATTTACCTGCGACTAAAATTAAGTTGCAATGCTCTTGTAATTCTGGACTTCTACCAAAACATTCTGCTAAACCAGTTAAATTTTTGATTCGGTCAAGACGTGCCATTGAAAATAGGGGACGCTTGTTAGGATCGTCGAGTTTACCAAAGATTTGGGACGGATCTTCTAGAATAAAGAGAATTTCTTCTAGCCTTAACCTATCACTTTCTACTCTGTCATGATTCCTGGTATAGGGGAAATAGTAATTCTCATTTACCCCCGGTGGTACAACATTAAATTTCGGGCTAAATAATTCTATGCCATTAACAACATGATATAAATCTGGCATAGTGAAACATTTGTAAGACTCATACTGTCCGATGCTATCCGTTGTACCAACAATTTCTTGATAGGTGCTGCTGACAACAAAGTTAGCCGCGTTCATAGCGATTAAGTCAGCAGTAAATTGTAAGGAAAAATGATATTTATCATCCAAATCTTGCCAGTATAGGTTACTAAACAGATATTTAGATTTTTCCAACGCATGGGCAATATTACACTGGGTAACTTTCATCCGTCGGGCTAATAAAAACGCCACTAAGTTACCATCAGAATAGTTACCAACAATTAAATCAGGTCTACCTTGTAATTCTGCTAATAGTTCTCTTTCTGAGTCAATAGCAAAGGTTTCTAAATAAGGCCAAAACTCAAATCGGGAAATCCAGTTTTGAGTCATGTTGGGGTTAAATTCCCGCAAGGGTACACGCAAAATCCAGGCATTTTCTGAGCCATGTACTTTTTCTAGCCTTTGGTTACACAGAGTACCATCGCTATTAGGAATTAAGCGGGTGAGAATAATTACTTTTGGTTGGACATTTAAGCCTTCTAAACCAGCTAACATTGCATCTTCTTGCAGCTGCTTTTCTAGACTTTTAGCTTGATCAAGGACATAAACTACCTGTCCTCCAGTATCGGGACGACCTAAAACTCCCTCTTGTCCAAACCAACCATGAGCAGAAACTAAAACTATTTTAAAAATAATCGGCAGACGAGAGATGAAACCTTCGAGAGTTTGAGGATCAGGAGAGTCAATTAGTTCATCGAGAATATCTAGGGTATCATGTACACGTTCGGCTGTGTTCCCCCAACCAGGTTCAAAACCAATCATCTGCAATTGAAACCGGAATTGTTCGTAGGGTTCATTTTTAGGGCGATCCCTCACTAAAGCTATGGCTTTCTTGATTTGTACAGAAAGTTGTTGCTGTGATTGAATGCGATCGTTGATTAATAACTGCACACCGTTGTAATGGTGCAAGCGCAAAAAATTAAATAGGGTTTCTAGCCATTGTTTCGGGTCTTGAAACAGTTTACTGGATAGATAACGGTTGAGAAATTGTACCCCTTTACCAATATTCTTTGGGTCGCGAATGACTGGGGAATAGTCATAAAACGGGCCAAAATCAAGTTCTAACAGATCACCATCTTGGGGATGAAATTGGTTGACGAAGCGATCGCGCAGATCTAACAATTCCTGTACCGTCATTGGGATCACATCCAATTCTTCCGTCAGCCGATAAACTTCCTGACTCGCAATCTTCGGCCGAATTATAAAACAGAAGCTTGATTCTTCTTGAATAATCTCCTGTGTATAGTAAATTAGGTTTCCTAAATTTGAGGCAGTGCAGAACTGCTCAGATTTAGAGTATTTGGAACAGTAATCACCATAGACATTAATTATATCATTCCTGAGCCAGTATTTCTTATCTTGCTGGCGTAAGTCACTAATGAATGAACGTAAATCAACTTTTTCTTCATTGTCTAGTAATGTTTGGAGTAATTCAGACATGACAAACACAAAATAATATTTTTTTGCAAAGTAGACCAACACGTCTCAAGATATTTTCTGAGTATTGAAGGTTTAGTAAATAAATAGAACGTGTTGATATTGACAGAACTTACGCAAGATGTAACCGAAAAACTGATTATTCCGTAGCGGTAATTCATGAAATACCACTACTTTCGTTGTATTGTGCGTAAGTCCTAATTGAACTAAATTATCTATATCACACTATTTTGGTATCTAATAGCAGAAGTACCTTTTTTCTAACTTTTGATAGAGGTCTGGTAGCGATTTTCAACAATATAACTCAGAGTTCTACCTCTTATGATTTATAGCTTCTGACCCACCATAAATTCAACGATAATGGTGGGTTACGCTGTCGCTAACCCACCCTACGGTTTTTGTTTGGGTAATTTATTTTTTGGTGTTCCCTAATAGCTATTTTTAACTTAAATAAATTAAAATTAATTTTTGATATTTTCTACTAAATTTTTAATTTCTCTTGGTTATAATTTCAGCATTAAGTCATTAATATCTGGTCGATATAGCCTTTCCCACTCTAGTTAGAGTTCTCCAATTAAAAAAATACCCCAAAATTTCTTGTGGTGCGGGCATCTTGCCCGCTAATAATACAAGGACGGGCAAGATGCCCATCCCACAAGATTGGATCATCTTTTTTGTGGAGTTCTCTTAGATACAAAATTACCCCTCCCCTTGGTAAGGGGAGGGTGCGCGACAGCGCGGGTGGGGTGTATTTCATGAGTTTGGGAATTGCTATAACTTATGGCTGACAATACACAAAATTTAACATCTCCTGACCACAGTATAGGCAACATGATGATCATCACGTTTCTTATCTTCTGTGGGCTAAGTTTCATCTTTCTTTTAGGAATTTTCTAAGGCTTAATGTGCGTTCAATAACAGCAAAAATGGAAGCTGATTAATTAAGTGCATCAGCTTCCATTTTTAAGTAATAAATCTATTTGCTGTATAGCATTTTAGATATTTAAGGGCGAACGACGGGACTTGAACCCGCGGAATGGTGGTACCACAAACCACTGCCTTAACCACTTGGCTACGCTCGCCATCCACTAATTGAGTATAGCACGCATTCGCAAAAGTGGTCAATATTTTTTGCCAGAAATTGAGTTGATTTCTTTGTAATCTTTAATAGTATAAAGACCACATCACAATCGAGAGTATATGAAAGTCTGGACTATTATTACATCTGTAGGAGCGGCAGGAATCGCCGTCTTGGGAGTGACGATGGCCAAGACAAATCCTCAACAGGCTGAGTATGAAGAGTATGCGGTGCAACGGCTGACAACCTACTTAAAAACGGATGTTTGCAAAAAAACACCGAATTTCTTGCAAAATCTCATACAATTTAATTGCGATAAATTAATTGAGTCAGTTAACCCACAAATGCGAGATATTATTGCCAGTACAACAAAAAGGCAAAATTATATTGTTTTTAGTGTTTACAGTACTGAACTTAAGCTTGATAATTTATTACCTAACTATAAATTTGAAACTGTAGGAGCGTTGGACAACTTTTATACTTATAAGGCTGAACAGCAATGAGGTGACAGGTGACAGGTGACAGATAAGAAAGTAACTAATGACCAATGACCAATGACCAATGACTAATGACTTGTAATGAGTTTTTGTACTGCTTGTCTGTATCCGCAAAATCTAGATACTAGTCGATTTTGTCTCAAATGTGGTAAGCCATTATTACTCAAAGAACGTTATCGTGCGCTTTATCCTATTGGCAGTGGTGGATTTGGCAGAACGTTTTTGGCTGTAGATGATCATTTGCCTTCAAAACCCAGGTGTGTAATCAAACAACTTTATTTTTCAGATCCCAATCGGGCTATTTTTACAAAGGTTGTGCAATTATTTCATCAGGAAGCGGTGCGTTTAGATGAATTGCAACATCCCCAAATTCCCCGATTATTGGCACATTTTGAACAAGACAGCCAGTTGTATTTGGTGCAGGAATTAATTGTGGGGCGGACTTTAGCGCAGGAATTGCAAGAACAAGGTGTATTTGGTGAAGTTGATATTTGGCAATTGCTTAAAGATTTATTACCTGTACTGCAATTTATTCATGCTCGACGGGTGATTCATCGGGATATTAAACCAGCTAATATCATGCGGAGATATATTCCGATAGCTGGGAATGAATTTGAAGATCCTCAACCAATTACTAACGCTGCATTATTAAATAAAGGTTCTACCATGACTATTGGTGGACTGGAATCTCTGTCTCTTCCACAACAGCCAAGGAAAATCTTACCAGCTAGTAATATCAAGGCAGCAAATCGCACCGACAACTCTGTACCTGGAAATATAGTGTTAATTGACTTTGGAGTTGCTAAACAAATTACTGCTACAGCTTTGGTAAATACTGGTACTACAGTGGGTAGTGCCGAATATATGGCTCCTGAACAAATGCGGGGTAAAGCTTTACCTGCTAGTGATCTTTACAGTTTGGGTGTGAGTTGCATTTACTTGTTAACTGGTGTTTCTCCCTTTGAGTTGTTTGACGTGACAAGCGATCGCTGGATATGGCAAAATTATCTACCAAATGGCGATCGTATTTCCGACCGTTTGAGCGCAATTCTTGATAAACTCCTCCAAAATGCCCTTTCCCAACGTTATCACTCGGCTACAGAAGTTTTAGCTGCAATCAACGTAGAAGTAAAACCAGTGAAACAACAGCCAGTTAATACCCTAAATTCAGCCACAGGAGTTGATTATAAGCGTTTACGTGACTTACTAATGGCCAAACAATGGCAACAAGCAGATGAAGAGACTTGGGTGGTAATGTGTAAATCTTTATCTAAGCCCGTGAACAGCTATTTATTTAAAAGTGATTTAGAAAACTTACCTGATGAAGACTTACGGATAATTGACCAATTATGGACAAAATATAGTCAAGGTCATTTTGGTTTCACTGTGCAGATCCAAATTTATGAAAATTGTGGCAGAGATTACAGCCAGTTTTGCAGTGCTGTGGGTTGGAATTTGATGAAATCTAACTCTCCTACTCATAACTTATTTTTTATGTCGTCAGCACCTAAAGGACGTTTACCTTCACATAATTGGGTTGGTGGTACTCAATTGTGGAAACATATGAATACTTTGGCTACAAAGCTGTTAGGTAATGGGTAATTGGTATTAAAATTAGATATTATCAGTGGGGCTAGGTTCTTGCTGCCACTTTTTGAGGATTAATGCTGACCAGAAAATAAATCCTAATATCGCTAAACTAGTCAACCCATCAGTCCAAATAAACAGATGCATCTTGGCTGAGAATTGCGACATAGTCCCATAAAGATAATGTCCTGGGCTTGCTAGACCTGTGAATGAGTAGACCAACAGACAAGCATAAGAGAGCCAATACTTGCGATATTTGTACAACCAATACCCAGTAATTCCTATGGCTGTGAGAATAAGCCAAGATTGATAAATTGAAGAGGCTGTAATCCAGGCTGGTTGAGGATATTGCTTGATGAATAGATAATTATCAGTGAAATGAATAGCTGTAGAAATAACGCTGGCAATTAGCAGAATTTTCAATAAATTCTGATGTTTGAGTTCAAGATTCATAATCAGGTTTTCTTAAATTGAATAGGTTTAACTGCACACCAACTTTATGATGCTTAAGTTGGCTGAATTTGAGTGAGTAAAAGAAATAATAATTATCTTTTTACAACATTTCAACTATTAAATTATCGCCTACCGGGAAATGCACATAAGGTAAAAACAAAGACCGTTCGTTTGGACTTAATCGCCTTGGACGCATTGTTTGTCTATCCACAAATAATCCTTTTTGCCATCCCTCTGCGGCTAATATTTTCTGTTCGTTATAAAAACAAAACTGCATAATAGCAGAAGCATTTTTCAGTTCAGAAATCCACATTTCTACTTGTACACGTTCGCCCAAATAGAGCGGTAATTTGTAGGTGATGTTGGTTTGAACTAAAACCGGAGCAAACCCTTGCTGAAAGATTTTCTGTGTTGGCATCTCAACGGCTTCGAGTAGTTTTGTCCGTCCAATTTCCATCCACTGAATATAAACAATGTTGTTAACATGACCAATAAAATCAATGTGGAAAGAATACACCTCTAACTCAAAGACAATTTTTTGCATTTTCAGTTTTTTAAGTCACCGATCAGTGACATATTATCATAGTCACCAATTGGTGACAAGTAAATGAGAAGGATTTATGGCGCGAGATAAAGAAGAGACGAAAGCACGAATTCTGGCTGCGGTTGGTAAACTTTTGGCAGAATCAGGCTTTGAGCAACTAGGGGTAAATGCGATCGCTCGTGAAGCCGGGGTTGATAAGGTTTTGATTTATAGATATTTTGAAAATCTTCCCTCGCTGCTACAAACCTTTGGCAAGGAAGGCAACTACTGGATTACAGTTGCAGAATTAATTGCAGATGAAACTGTTTTTGATGATAAATCACTGGCTGATGCGATGGTTTTGTTGCTGACGCGCTTTCTATATGACTTGCAAGAACGACCTATCACCCAAGAAATTATCCGCTGGGAATTGCTTGAAGGTAATGAGTTAACCCATGAGTTAGCAACAGTGCGAGATCAGGTAGCGATTGAGAGTTTAAAATTTCTGAAGCAGAAGTATTCCTTCCCCCCAGATCAAGATATCCCTGCTATCAGTGCAGTTTTGATTGCGGGAATTGTTTATTTAGTTTTACGAAGCAAAGTTAACGACACATTTTTAGGAATTGATTTCAGTTCACCAAGCGGATGGCAACGAATTGAAGGAGCGATCGCATCTCTACTTGGAGGAATTGGAAAAAATGATGCTTAAGTGTTATTTACTTAATATACAATACTGAGTTTGTACCTTAGCCTATGCCTTCTGCCTATCTTTTATTGTCTCACGGTAGTCGTGACCCACGTCCAGAGATTGCTATGCGGCAACTGGCAAAGCTGATTAGTCAGAAGTTAGCAAATGGTGAAAATTTGGTAGGTATAGCGACTTTGGAGTTAAATATCCAACCGTTACATCAGCAAATTCAAGATTTTGCTAAAACGGCTTTGGCTTTGGGGTGTAAATGCCTAAAAATTGTCCCCTTGTTTCTAGTACCGGGAGTTCATGTGATGACAGATATTCCCGCAGAAGTGGCACTGGCTCAAAAAGCACTTGGTCAAGATATCATCATTGACCTGAAACCATATTTAGGTAATCACCCGGATTTAGAAAAATTGTTCACTCAAACAATGGCTACTATAAAAGTAGAAGCAGCGATTTTGTTAGCTCATGGTAGCCGTCGTTCTGGTTCTCAACAGCCAGTAGAAACTATAGCCATGAATTTGGGAGCAGTAGCTGCTTATTGGGCTGTAGCTCCTAGTTTAGAATTAAGGGTAAAAGAATTAGTTGCTGCTGGTCATAAGCAAATTGCAATTTTGCCATACTTTTTATTCACTGGTGGCATAACAGATGCGATCGCACTGGCAGTAGAAGAGTTAAAATTACAATTCCCTAGAGTAGCATTCAAATTGGCACAGCCTCTAGGAGTAAGTACAGAACTAGCTGATTTAATTTGGGATTTAGCAACAGAAGGGGAAAAAGTTTTTGGGTAAAGTTTATTTAATAGGTGCAGGCCCCGGAGATCCCGGACTCATGACCCTCAAAGGCAAAGGTCTGTTGGAATGTGCAGATGTAGTTATATATGATGCCTTAGTCAGTCCGGCAGTTTTGGCCATGATTAATCCCCAAGCCGAGCAAATTAACGCAGGTAAGCGGATGGGGAGACATTCACTATTGCAGGAAGAAACCAATCATTTATTAATTGAAAAAGCTCAGGATCATGCCATCGTCGTGCGCTTGAAAGGTGGAGATCCCTTTATATTTGGGCGTGGTGGCGAAGAAATGGCAGAATTGCTAGAAGCGGGAATTGATGTGGAGGTTGTGCCAGGGATCACAGCCGGAATTGCGGCGGCGGCTTATGCTGGTATTCCGCTTACTCATCGTCTGTATAGTTCATCAGTGACATTTGTAACGGGTCACGAGTCTGCGGGTAAATATCGACCGAAAGTCAACTGGCAAGCGATCGCGCAAGGCTCAGAAACAATCGTGATTTATATGGGTATCCACAATCTACCTTATATCGTGGAACAGTTGAGCATGGCTGGATTAAGTGGAGAGACACCAATTGGTTTGGTACGATGGGGTACTCGTCCAGAACAAGAAGAATTAATTGGTCAGTTAGGTACAATCGTCAAGCAAGTAGAAGAGACTGGATTTAGCGCCCCAGCGATAGCAGTAATTGGATCGGTCGTGAAGATGCACAGTATACTGTCTGGGTGTCGTCCACAGTAGTCTCAATCGAGCAAATATTAAACCATGTGCTGAAAAATGATTCTCAGTAAATCGCCTTGATTAACAGGCTTAGTCATACAACCAGAAGCTCTCACTAGCTTGGCTTTAGCTCTATCTACTAAGCTAGGTTTTTCTGTCACCATAATCACAGGTGTATTTCTAAAAGATGCCTGTTTCCGCAATAACCCACATATTTCATATCCATCTAAATTCGGCATAGACGCATCCAACAAAATCATATCTGGTTTGACGCGGAAAATTTCTACTAAAGCTTTTAAAGAATCTGTAACACCCATTACAGAAAATATTTGTTCATCTAAAAAACCTCTAATAGTATTTAGAACTACAGGGTTATCATCTACACAAAAAATAGTGTAATTCTTTTTGCCAGTAGGTCGTGCATAACTTGGCTTATGTCTGTCCGCAGTTACTAGTCTGTTACCGATTGGAGGTAATTGTACTTCAATCGTTGAACTTGTTTTTGGCTGATTATACTGCCAAAACTGCTCTGGAGATACTTTTACACCTGCTTCACACTTTTCGACTAATAAGCGTAAATTCAAATGGCAAAACTTGGGTAAATCATCCAGAAAACTTTCAGGGATAAACTCATAACTTCCTTCTTCTATTTTCAAAAATGAATCTAGAAACTCTAAAGACAATTGCTCAATCAGCATTGCCGCTTGTAAGGGGCTAAGATATTTCTCATTAACTAGCCAGCAAATAGCTAAATAATCTGGATTCGGTATTGTTTGATTTTCAACACCCTTTTCAAATATTGTCTGCAACTGCTCGTTAATCTCTCTAGGAAGAGTGGAATTGTTTTGACTTAACCTCTGTAAGTTTCTATATAGCGGCTCAAACATTTGCTCTGAGTAGCAGGCATAAATCAGCTTACCCTCTTGTACATATATTGACCAAGCCCCGGAAGTGCTAAATACTTGTAGACAGCCAGTAACAGACTTACTGGTGATTTTTTTTAAGAGGGATAGGGGCTGAAGCTTTTGGAAAAATCTGTATCTACTTATAGGAAGCGTTTTCATTAGCACGGCTTTAACATCAAATAAAAATTTGCAAATTAGAATTTGTGAATCACCCGTTGGGGATTCACACCGGTCTTTTTGGACGTACTGCCAGATCAAGATAGCGGTTTACATTGTGGTGAGTATAGCAAGCCTCTACTCTAGATACACAATACCCAACACCCCACACCCCACTCCTAAATGTCAAAGGCTGAAAAACCCAGAAAAGAGTATGCCAAAAATCAGGCTGACTTTCTGTATTTTCGCTAACCCGGCTCATCTAAGATTTTAAATCTCTTACTTTCTCGCAGTTGTTTAAAATCACACAGCTTTTCTTGCTGATCTAGGGGAGAAAATTTTCTACAACATCAATAACTGCTACAGTTACATAGACACAAACTATCTTCATTGTTATGGAGTTACGGTTTAGGGCTATTTTGCAGTTAGGTTTGAGGAGGACGGTAAATATCTAAAAAATAGCCATTTTTAGATAAATCGTAGATGCTCAATAATTACTTACTAAATTCAGGTTACTATAGATTTGTCAGAAAAATAAAAAAGTATTTTAAACCAATTATAAAAAATTGAAGTCAATAGTAAAAATAATTTTTTCCCGATGAATATATGTTACCAAGTATTTTTTACATCATCAGATTGTTTCTGATTAAAGTTACTCGTGATTACACCAATTTTAAAAAACAATGGTGACAACTATCAAACTCAAATTTATGACAAGTAAATATTTCACAATCCAAAAATCAAAATGGAATTACACGCTATCACAGATATAGCAATTCCCCTTCAAGTGAGGTGCAAGAAGTAAGAATTAAACACAGATAAACGCAGATAATTTGTACCTCATTAGACTAGGAAACGCTATAATTACTACAGTACAAAGTATCGTAAAAATAGTACGTACTATTTTCTCACCAACCGATTCCGGTCTAATCCCGTGTTTGTTTTATTCTTTTCAGCTTTGATAATTAACTATCAGGATGTTTATGGGTAATGCAATAATTACACAATTCAGCCAGGGGCAGCATGAGGAGTATTTATCTTTTGCCTGCTGTCTCCTAAATTTTCACACCTAACTGTTTAAAATGAACCAATTGTGATCAATAATTTCTTGATGCTACAAACCCCCGGATTTAACCGTGGGTCAATCCAAAATCCAAAATCCAAAATCGGATGACCGCCATTAATTTCCTAGTCGAAGAAAAAAGTGAACGCCTGGATCGCTATTTGTCTGAAGAATTGCCAGATGTATCACGTTCTCGTGTGCAACAGTTAATTGAACAAGGTCATGTGCAGGTTAATAACAAGATTTGCACTTCCAAAAAGATTCATCTCAATGCAGGCGATCGCATTTCCTTAGAAATTCCCGCAGCGCAACCTTTGAAATTGGTAGCAGAAGATATCCCCTTAGACATTCTCTACGAAGACGACCAGTTACTAATTCTCAATAAACCCGCAGGTTTGGTAGTTCATCCCGCACCTGGTCATCCTGATGGAACTTTAGTCAATGCTTTATTAGCACATTGTCCCAATTTACCGGGAATTGGTGGTGTACAACGACCGGGAATTGTTCACAGACTGGATAAGGATACTACGGGTGCGATCGCGATCGCTAAAACAGATATTGCTTATCAAAGCCTACAGGCACAACTGCAAGCAAAAACTGCCAAGAGAGAGTATTTGGGCGTGATTTACGGTGTCCCAAAAACGGAAAATGGGATTATTGACCTACCCATTGGTCGCAATCCCCAAGACCGTAAAAAAATGGCAATTATTCCCATTGAAGAAGGGGGAAGATCAGCAATCACCCATTGGCAAGTCCGAGAACGCCTCGGCAACTACACGTTAATCCACTTCCAACTAGAAACAGGACGTACTCATCAAATTCGTGTCCATAGCGCCAAGCTTGGTCATCCTATTGTCGGTGACTCAGTTTATGGTTCTGGTCGTTCCATAGGGGTAAATTTGCCCGGTCAAGCATTACACGCTTGGCAACTCAAGTTACAACATCCCATTTCTGGAGTTGCCATTCAAGTAACCGCAGATCTTCCCCATACATTTACAACTTTGCTCCAGGTTTTGCGCCGTAGATGACTAGGGATTAGGAAACTGAGTACCGAGTATTGAGTTCAGGAGAAACAATTAAATTTACTCCTGACTCCTGACTCCTGACTCCTGACTCCTGACTCCTGACTCCGAACTCCGAACTCCTAACTCCTAACTCCTAAATCCCCCCAGGGGGGAAGTTTAAAGAGACTCATAAATAATTTTGAAAAAATTTAGAAATGTAAATTTTACGTTCTGTAACAAAAACTACTAAAAGCGGGAAAACTGTAAAAATCCGTCAAAGTTAGTTCTGCTATGGATTTTTGGAATTATTAAAACATTCTTAACCCCTGAAAATTTTCTATTATTAACGGGTTTTATGAAGTTTTGTAACGAAAATATTAGACTTTTCTCAGTCAGACTCCTTGTATGTGAAGGAGTTGGGGCTTTTCTTATTCCCTCAACTTATTTATTCATAATTTGTAACAAATAATGGATCTATAGCATTGTATAAACATAAGCTGAAGGGGTTAAACAACAGACCAAAGTTAAACGATGCAACTAGTTCATTAGATTTGCGTGTTTCTCATAAAATTCACTCTGATTCTCATATTTATGGCTCATCATCATTGCCAAGGAAATGAGAACCCAAGTTGAGAGACAGTTTAATTGCAGTTCGTTGTCAGCCGTTTCTAAATTGATAAAACATCCGCAGTTTTAATCAAAACATCTCTCAACTAAGTAATTAGGAGATTTAGAGTCCATGACATTAGATGTATTTTCCAAGGTTGTTTCTCAAGCTGATGCTAGAGGCGAATTCCTCAGCACCGAACAACTAGATGCTTTAACCGCAGTTGTTAACGCAGGCAGCAAGCGTTTGGATACAGTTAACCGCATCACCAGCAACGCTAAAGATATTGTTACCAACGCAGCTCGTTCTTTGTTTGAAGACGAACCTAACTTGATCGCTCCTGGTGGTAACGCTTACACCAACCGTCGCATGGCTGCTTGCTTGCGCGACATGGAAATCATCTTACGCTATGTTACCTATGCAGCATTGGCTGGTGACGCTAGTGTTTTAGATGATCGTTGCTTGAACGGTTTGCGCGAAACCTACCAAGCTTTGGGTACTCCCGGTGCTTCAGTAGCTAAGGGTGTTGGCAAAATGAAAGATGCAGCAATCTCCATCGTTAACGATCCTAACGGTATCACCAAGGGTGATTGCAGCTCTTTAGTTTCTGAATTGGCTAGCTATTTTGATCGCGCTGCTGCGGCTGTTGCGTAATAACTTCAAATAGCCGATACGGCTAAAAGTTGGAGATTTTCTCCAAGTAAAAAAAAGCTAAGAAACAATTAAGGAGATAAGAAAACATGAAAACACCAATTACCGAAGCGATCGCAGCTGCTGATACCCAAGGACGTTTCCTGAGCAACACCGAATTACAAGCTGTTAACGGTCGTTTTGTACGTGCCGTTGCTAGTATGGAAGCTGCTCGTGGTTTGACAGCTAACGCTCAAAAATTGGTTGATGGCGCAACCAGTGCTGTATACCAAAAATTCCCTTACACCACCTCTACACCAGGCTCTCAATTTGCATCTGATAGCCGTGGTAAGTCCAAGTGCGCTCGTGACGTTGGTCACTACCTACGCATCATTACCTATAGCCTAGTTGCTGGTGGTACAGGTCCTTTGGATGAATTCTTGATTGCTGGCTTGTCTGAAATCAACAGCGCGTTTGATTTGTCTCCCAGCTGGTACGTAGAAGCTCTGAAGTACATCAAGGGCAATCATGGCTTGAGCGGTCAAGCTGCTAACGAAGCTAACACCTACATTGACTACGCAATCAACGCTCTAAGCTAGATAGCGTCATGCCCGGAGAGGGATGCAAATGCTGGATGGAATCAACCCTACGGGGTTAGCCAGTGGTTCGTGGGCAAGTACCCAAGACCGCACTGGATCACCTAGCAGTTGGATCTCGCCCCGGGCATAGTTTTATGTAGGTATAAATAACAAGCTTTATTCAGACAGCACTCGGTGATAAAAACCGTAGTGTAAATAAATAGGGGAAAAAAAATGGCAATTACAACAGCAGCATCTAGGCTGGGAACAGAGCCTTTTAGCGAGGCACGTCGAGTTGAACTGCGCCCCAACGCCAGCCGAGAAGAAGTCGAATTGGTGATCCAAGCTGTTTATCGGCAAGTCTTAGGAAACGACTATATCTTGGCATCAGATCGCCTGGTCAGCGCAGAGTCACTATTGCGCGATCGCAATTTTACAGTGCGTGAGTTCGTGCGGAGCGTTGCCAAATCAGAACTCTACAAAGCAAAATTTTTCTATAACAGTTTTCAAACCCGGTTGATCGAACTCAACTACAAACATTTGTTGGGTCGCGCACCATACAATGAGTCAGAAGTGACTTATCACCTAGACTTATATATTAACCAAGGTTACGACGCTGAAATTGACTCCTACATTGATTCTCAGGAGTATCAAAATAGCTTCGGCGAGAATGTAGTTCCCTACTATCGCGGGTTTGATTTTCAAGCTGGACAAAGTGCTGCTGGTTTTACCCGGATGTTCCGTTTATACCGTGGTTATGCCAACAGCGATACTGCTCAAGTTGAAGGCTCTAAATCTCGGTTAGCGCGGGAATTGGCTAGTAATACCTCTTCCTCAGTTGTTGGTCCTTCTGGCAGCAACAATAACTGGAGTTTCCGTGCATCTGCGGATAATGCTCCTAAGCAAAATTTAGGTAATGCAGTAGGGCAATCAGATCGCACTTACCGAGTTGAAGTAGCAGGCATTCGCGGTCTAGGCTACCCCAGCGTGCGACGAAGCAGCACAGTATATATTGTACCTTACGAAAGACTGCTAGACAAAATGCAGCAAATTCACCGTCTAGGTGGCAAAATCGTCAGCGTCATATCAACGTAAGGTAAATTGCTGTTGATCAGCAAAACTCATCAAGAGGAGATTTAGAAGTCATGTTCGGTCAAACCACACTTGGCGCTGGTAGCGTTTCTTCATCTGCAAGCCGGGTATTTCGTTACGAAGTTATAGGCTTGCGACAAAATCAAGAAACCGACAAGAATCAATTTAACATCCGTAGTAGTGGTAGCGTATTTATTACCGTACCCTACGGACGCATGAACGAAGAAATGCAGCGGATTACCCGTCTAGGTGGCAGAATCGTCAAGATTGAGCCGCTAACTTCAGCAGAGGAAAACTAAACGCCCTGGCAATGATAGAACCCAGTGCAGAAAAATATTCTGCCGAACACGGGCCACAGCTAACACCAGAGCTAGCAATCGCTAATCTGCAATCATCAGATTTAAGTCTCCGCTATTATGCTGCTTGGTGGCTGGGTAAGTTTCGAGTCAGTCAGCCAGAAGCTGTAGACGCACTAATAGCAGCGTTAGAGGATGAAGCCGACAAAACAGAACTTGGAGGTTATCCCTTACGACGCAATGCAGCCAGGGCGCTCGGTAAATTGGGTAACTCCAAAGCCGTACCAGCACTAATTAAATGCTTGGAATGCTCTGATTTTTATGTGCGTGAAGCAGCAGCCCAATCTCTGGAAATGTTGCGCGACACAACAGCAATACCAACACTGATTGAATTACTAGATGGGGGTGTTGCCCAAGCCGTGCAAGTACCTGGTCGTCCTCATCTCACCCAGCCTTATGAAGCGGTGTTAGAAGCCTTGGGAGAGCTTTGTGCAATTGAAGCTATCGACCTAATTAAGCCTTTTTTAAAGCATTCAGTCCCACGAGTACAATGCTCCGCAGCTAGAGCCATGTATCAACTCACACAAGACACTAGTTATGGTGAGCTATTGGTGAAAATGTTGGACGAAGGTGATTTAAAGTTGCGTCGCGTTGTTTTGGGTGACTTAGGGGCAATTGGGTATTTAGCAGCAGCAGAAGCGATCGCCCAGGCTAAAGCAGAAAATAGCTTCAAACTCATAGCCCTCAAAGGATTGTTAGAGCATCAACTTCTAGAAAAGTTAGATTCTTTGACTGTTTCTAATGAGGCAGTCCGGGTAATGAACCTGATGGATTCACTCTTATAGTCATTAGTCATTAGTTATTAGTCATTATTTAAATGATTAACAACCAATGACTATTGACTATTAATCATTGATGGTTGAGCAATGACTGAGGAACTAATTCGTGCTGTCACTTTGGCAGAAACACCAGCCCAAATGGTGACAGCAGTTAAAAATTTGGCAGCAGCTAAAGATCCAGCCGCAATTTCCACCTTAATTGCCGTTTTCGGTTACAACAACCCAACAGCCGCAGTAGTAGCAGCAGATGGATTAACCGAATTGGGAGAAATAGCAGTACCCCAATTACTCGATCAAATAGATGATTATAACTATGGCGCACGGGCTTATTCGATTCGCACATTAGCAGCGATCGCAGATCCCCGTGCAATAGACGTATTAATCACAGTTGCAGCCACTGACTTTTCCCCCAGTGTGCGCCGTGCGGCCGCTAAGGGACTCGGCAACTTACACTGGCATAAGTTAGATTTTCCCGAAAATCTCACCGCTATCAACCGCGCCTTAGATACACTGCTATTCATTTCCCAAGATACAGACTGGTCAATTCGTTATGCTGCCGTTGTCGGTTTACAAGCTTTAGCAAAAATTGCCGAAGTACGACAGTCAATCATGACTAGACTCCAAGAAATGCTGGCTACTGATGTTGAAAAGGCAGTTCGCGCCCGCGTTCAGTTGGCTTATAGTCAATAAGTTGCTTTTTATAGCATAAAAAAAGGTAAAAGTAAAGATGTCAATACCACTGTTAGAATATTCACCCTCCTCCCAAAATCAGCGGGTAGATGGCTACGAAGTACCCAACGAAGATACACCAACCATTTATCGCTTAAATACTGCTACCTCAGATGCAGACATTGATGCCATTATCTGGGCAGGATATCGGCAGATTTTTAGCGAACACCTAATTTTAGAAAGCTATCGTCAAAGCTTTTTAGAATCGCAACTACGGAATCGGGCAATTAACGTCCGCGATTTTATCCGGGGTTTGGGTAAATCAGATGTGTATCGCACCCAAGTAGCAGACACAAACTCCAACTATCGCTTAGTTGACATCACCTTAAAGCGGTTTTTAGGAAGGGCTGCTTACAACAAAGACGAAGAAATTGCTTGGTCTATTGTTATTGCTACCAAAGGTTTACATGGTTTCATTGATGCCTTGTTAGACTCTAGCGAATACTTGGAAAATTTTGGTGATGACATCGTACCTTTCCAACGTCGCCGTTACGGTTCTAGACCTTTTAACCTGGTTAATCCGCGATACAATGAATATTGGCGTGATACCCAAAACATCCGGGGAATGGCTGGTCGTTCCTTCTACAGCACCCGTACATCAGGAACTCTAACCACAGAAGATATTCGGAAGGCAATTCCTGCTAACTTCTTTGCCATGGCAGGGAAAATTATCACCACAGAACGTAACTATCAGCGCATAATGGCCTCAGTTAGTTCTCAAATCACCACAATGGAGATTCCCAACACCACCCGCGAAATAGGTACAGAACAACCAACTATTAAACCAGTTGCAGTTGCCTTGCCTTATCGCTACATACCTGGCAACCAGATGAATTAGAACTGACAACTCACAAATCACAAAAATCCTGAAATATGGCAATACCTTTACTAGAATATAAACCCAGTTCTCAGAACCAGCGAGTTTCTGGTTACGAAGTTCCCAACGAAGACACCCCCAAAATTTACCGCATAGAAGACTCTGCTGCGGGTGGTGAAGTCGAAGAATTAATTTGGGCCGCTTATCGGCAGTTGTTCAGCGAACACGTGATTCTGAAATTCTACCGCCAGATTAATTTAGAATCGCAGGTGAAGAACAAAGCTATCACCGTGCGCGACTTTATCCGAGGTTTGGCTAAATCTGAAGCTTTCCAAAGTTTGGTAATTCAGACTAACTCCAACTATCGCTTAGTAGAACTGGGACTAAAGCGGTTGTTAGGTCGTGCGCCTTACAACAAAGATGAAGAAATCGCTTGGTCAATCAAAATTGCTACCGTCGGTTGGTAATGGTTTTGTTGATGCTTTGCTAGATTCTGAAGAGTATCAAAGCAGCTTTGGTGAAAATATAGTTCCCTACCAACGCCGACGTTATAAAGATAGACCATTTAATTTGGTAACACCACGCTACGCTAACTACTGGCGTGACAAACTGGAAGAGGCACGGTATAAGCCCGGTAGTATTAGTGACTTCATGAAAATGGCTTCTTCCGTTAGTATCAGAACTGTTACCTATACACCCGTTAGCACAGCTAACATTAAAATTCCCGATACCACTAGGGAAACAGTACCCCAAGGTATTCCTGTTTCTATCAGTCCTAGTGCCAGTTTCCCTCTGCGCTAAATCTGGTAAATAGGTGTGTTACCTAATGCGGGAAAATAGTTAAAGCGTGAATGAGGAAGTTGAGTAATCAATCCTGTTTCCGTTTTCAAAGTCGAATTTATTAACAAGAGGAAAGACGCAGCATGGCACTGCCATTACTTCAATACAAACCCAGCAGTCAAAACCACCGGGTTAGCAGCTTCGGCGTTGCTGACACAAATGAAGATACTCCATATATCTATCGCTTAGAAGATGTTAGTTCTTACACTGACATTCAAAGCATCATTTGGGCAAGTTATCGCCAAGTTTTCAGCGAACATGAAATTCTCAAGTTTAACCGTCAAGGAACTCTAGAATCTCAACTGAAAAATGGCTCTCTCTCAGTCCGGGACTTCATTCGGGGTTTAGCCCAATCTGAGGCTTTCTATCGTTTAGTTGTTTCTGTTAACAACAACTACCGTTTAGTAGACATCACCCTCAAGCGCTTATTGGGTCGTTGTGCTTACAACAAAGAAGAAGAAATTGCTTGGTCTATTGTGATTGGGACTAAGGGATTTAGCGGCTTTGTTGATGCTTTGCTAGACAGTGAAGAGTACAGCAACAGCTTTGGTGATAATACTGTACCTTACCAACGTAAGCGCGGAGTAGGTCGCCCCTACAACTTGGTGACTCCTCG
Organism: Anabaena sp. PCC 7938; assembly: GCF_049315035.1. Taxonomy (NCBI): domain Bacteria; kingdom Bacillati; phylum Cyanobacteriota; class Cyanophyceae; order Nostocales; family Nostocaceae; genus Anabaena; species Anabaena sp. PCC 7938. Next base: position 736,623 of record NZ_CP186034.1, read on the forward strand.
CTATGGTGTAGACTTCCAAGAAACAGCAGGTACAGTCAGAACCGACTGGCGCTTTACTGTGGAGAAATACTACACCCGCAAGGCGAAAGAAAAGCGCATGGCAGAAGGCGATCCTCGCAAATTTGCAGATTTGGCTGCGTCAGTATCTGCTAAGGGTAACTACGCACAAAAACTGTCTGCATTTGACATTGATTACATGAATGCAGTTCCTTATCGTGGTAGACGCTAAGATTCATAGTCTAATTACGTGACATCTCCTACTGGGTCTGGTTTTTACATTAATATGACAACAGGTTTGCAGGTTTTCTGTTGACCAGGTGTGATGTTAAGTGAAAACTAGACCTTTTGAATGGTAATTGGTAATTGGTAAGAGCAATTATCAAACATACTAGGGTTAGTATAGGTAATTTATTTCAATGTGATATCACCCATGAACCAGCGACTTACTCAAGAACAATTAAATAAAATCATTGCTGAAGTTCAAGGACTGCAATTACGTCGAGAAGCAGAACTTGACCAACAGCAAGTTAGGGAAATTTTACAAGATTTGAATTTAGCACCAGAGTTATTAGATGAAGCTTTGATTCAATTACGTCGTCGTCAAGCTTTAGAGGTGCAGCAACGTCGAAATAAGTTGATTATTTCTGGGGTGGTTGCGGTTGTTATAGCAATTATCGCATCAACAATATTTTTTAATCAACAGCAAACTTCTTTATTAACTAATGTTTCTGCACAACAAGACCGTATTACTTTAGCTGATAATGCTAATCTTCAAACTATCTCTCGGCAAACTAATCCAGAAGTTTTTTATCGTGTGGCTTTGAAAGATGCACCTATAGGTAAAAAGCTATCTCTTGCTTGTAATTGGATTGACCCCAGTGGTCTAATTGTTAAGCAAAATAAATATCAAACCCGTGAGGTTAAAACTTCTCCTTGGGATACTTACTGTCGTTATACTATTAATTCTGCTGCACCTGTTGGTGACTGGAAGGTGGAAATGTTTCTCGAAGGTAGGAAGATTAGCGATGAAACATTTGCGGTTCAATAGTTATGTTTTCCTATCATTTTATTGGGTATTGGGGTTATGGGCAAGAAAGGCTCACGCAAAGGCGCAAAGGCGCAAAGAAAGAAGGTGAGGAGGGAAAGTTTGTTTGGGATGTTGTTTATGTTGGGTGTGAGTCTGTAGCTTCGTTATTGGAAGATGCTATTGCGGGTATTTCTGCGGCTGGGGTTTTTGATCATCTTGATGTTTGGGTAAGGTTAGAAGAAGATAGGTTAATTTTGGGTAGGGAACCTTTTGGAAAGGTTTCTTTATTTTGGACTCGGCAAGGTGGGGTGATTTGGTTTGCTTCTCAGTTACAATTACTTTTAGAAGTTATTGAAAAACCGGAAGTTAGTATTTCGGGTTTATATGGTTATGGTTGTTTTTCTTATGTTCCTAATCCTCTGACTCCTGTTAATGAGGTGTTTTCTGTAGCTGCGGGTACTGAGGTAGTTTGGGAAGATGTGGGTTCTCCTCAATTTCGCAATATTTATCAATGGTGTGAATCACAGGAGGATATTCAGGATGAAAATACCGCAGTTTCTCAATTACAAGTTTTATTGAAAAGTTCGGCAGAAAAGCAAGTTGCTGATTTACCAGATGAACCTGTGGGGGTTTTTCTTTCTGGGGGTTTAGATTCTGCGGTTGTCGCGGCTTTGTTGGTACAGGCTGGGGTGAAGGTTCGCGCTTACACTTTAGATTTTGGGAAGTTTGGTATTTCTGAATATCCTTATGCGGAAAAAGTTGCAGAATTTCTCAATATTCCTTTAGTTAAGGTAGAGGCAAGTCCCAAGAATATTAAAAATGCTCTTGTTCCTACTATTAAAGCTTTAGATTTACCTTTTGGTGATGGGGTGACTGTTCCTTTATATCTCCTCAATCAAGTTGCTAGTCAGGAAACTCAGGTAATTTTTAATGGTGAGGGTGGTGATCAATTATTTGCTGGTTGGACTAATAAGCCTCTGATTGCTGCGGGTATTTATCAAGGGGAACATCCCAATAAAACAGAAGGTTTTATTCAACAATATCTCCGCACTTTTCACCGTTTTTGGGGGTATGAAGGGAAGGTTTATCAGCCAGATGTATATGCACAGATTCAGGGTTTAGATGCTCAGGAATGGCTTTTGGATGCTCTGGATAGTCATTTTTGCCCTTCTTTACTGCATCGCCTCCGTCGTGCCAGTTTGATGTTAAAAGGAGCGCAGAATATCCATCCTCGTGCGACTGCGTTGGGGTTTGCTCATGGGTTGGGAGTGCGATCGCTCTTTTGTGATTTAATTTTAGCAGAATGGACTTTTCAGCTATCCGGTGAACTCTGTTTACACGGTGCTTGTGAAAAATATATCCTGAAACGTGCAGTAGAAAATTGGCTACCACCGGAAATCGTTTGGAGACAAAAGCGGGGTATGGGTGTTCCCTTAACTTCCTGGTGTGTAAATGATTTTTGGCATGACATCGGTAATTGGCTAAATCCAGGTATACTAAAGGCAGAAAATATTTTTTACCCTGACATTGCATCACAAATTGTTACAGGACAATTAGGAGGAGCAATTCAAGGACGACGTGTAGGTGAGAGTCTTTGGTTACTAGTAATGTGGCAACTTTGGCGTGATCACGTTTTTGGTGAAAAATTAGGTACAAAGTCTTGGAATCATCCATTTATCTTACCTAGCTGGTTATGGAAAAATTACAAGCAATTCCAAATTTAGAACTCAACCTTGCTCAGGAGTTATTGGAAATTTACGGTTCTCCTTTGTATGTTTATAATGGCGATATTTTACGTCAAACTATTTTACATATTACTAAAGCTATTAATTATCCCCACACTAGGTTTCATTTCGCCAGTGTAACCAATGGCAATATTGCATTATTGAAGATATTTAAAAATGCTGGTTGGGGACTTCATGCTAATACCCCAGGAGATATTTATTTGGGTTTAAATGCGGGTTTTCATCCTCGTGATATTGTTTATAGTGGCAGTAATTTAAACCGTGAGGAAATGTCCCAGGTTTTAGATTGGGGTGTGACTACTCTCAATTTAGATAGTATTTCTCAGTTACGTTTGTTGTGTGAGGTTTTTTTGTCTCACGCAGAGACGCAGAGACGCGGAGAGAAAGAGGAGTTACTGATTGGTTTACGTTTGAATGTTTTGGAAGATAGTCGTATTGGTGTGCGTACTGAGGAATTTTCCCAAGCTGTTGCTATTACTAATGCAGCAGGTTTAAAAGTTTCGGGTTTACATTTTTATCGGGGAACGGGAACTAATGCAACAGATGCTTTTACGGTTGTTATTGATAATATTTTAGAAACTGCGAAAAAATTACCAGATTGGCAATATTTAGATTTTGGTGGTGGTTTTGGTTATCCATATCATCGTCAAGGTGCGGCTTTTAATTGGGAAATTTTTGGAGATGAGTTAAGTAGGAGAATTGGCAATTTAGATGAAAATATTAATTTGATTATTGAACCTGGACGCGCTGCTATAGCTGGTTGTGCCACTATGTTAGCTAAGGTTGTATCTGTGAAATGGCAAGGGGAAAAACAAATTATTGGTGTTGATTCTACTATTGCTAATCTTTCTGTACCTTCTGTACATGGTGGTTATCGGGAAATTGTTACTTGGGAAAATTCAACTTCCGAAATTTACATAACTGATGTTTGTGGAAATACAACTTATTCACGAGATTATTTAGGAAAAAATTGTCAACTTCCCGCTTTAGAAATTGGAGATATGATCGCTATTTTAGATGTCGGTGCTTATGGTTATGCTATGTCTTCACATTTTTTACATCGTCCTAAACCTGCGGAGGTTTTATTAGAAAATAGTACACATCGCTTAATTAGAAAGCGGGAAGATTACAGCATTTTACTGACTAATCAAATTATTACCCCATAACCAAAACCATGAAATGTATTAACTGCGGAACTGATAATAACCTCAAAGACAGAACAGCAAAGCAAGGAAGATGTAAACAATGTAATCATCCTTTTGCTTTTGAACCAACAAGCATGGGAACTGTGAAAATTACAGATCCTATGTTTGCGAAAATATTAGCTGATATTTCTGCTAATAACACTTTATATTTTACACCCAAACAATTTTTATATTTTTTAGATAATCGTATCCGTAAAAAAGGATTTAAAACAAGTTCATTTATCCCCATGTATTTGTTTTCAAATATTTGGATAACTGGCTTTGTTGGAGGAATGACGAGTGCTTTTTTACCAAATTCTTTTCTAGCTGCTAACTTACTTTATCAAACAGGTACAATTTTTTATTTATTTAATAACACTAAGTCTAGTAAATTAACTAGTGCTAGTCGTAACGCAAGTTCTAGATCATTACAATTCATAGGTATACTAATTTTAGTAGCAGGAATATCGTCTAGTTTGTTTATATTTAATTCTTTTATTGTCTTTTTTATTGTTGTAATTTTAGGAATGTTGTCAATATTCTTAGGAACTAGACAATTAGGGAAAGTAGGAAATTTACCACAAGAATTTTTAATTACTCAATCATATTTAGATAGTTGGTTAGAAAGATGGCAACAAATTAATGGTACACTTGATAAAGTTTTACCTGTACCACAAGAGAAAATTACACCTGTAGCTATTAACCCAGATGTTACAGTTTACAGTTTTGATAGGTTAATTGTTTGTGATAGTGCTACTATTGCTCAATTATTAATCGCTAATAACTTCCACTTTGAAAATAATTGTGCCATTCTCAGCATTAATGGTTATCCTCAAAGCATTTTTAACACGACAATGGAAATGCTAAGACGTAACCCTGATTTACAAGTTTTTGCTCTCCATGATTGTAGTCCTAAAGGTGTGAGTTTAGTGCATCGTCTCCGCACTAGTGAGAGTTGGTTTCTGAACAGCGATGTGAAAATTATTGATGTGGGATTATTACCACGTCAGATTCTTGCTAATAAGCGGGGAATGTTTGTGCAGAATTTAGCTAAAAAATCGACAGAATTACCTTTGGAGGTTCGTCAAAGTTTATCTAAAGAAGAGTTAGCTTGGTTAGATGCCGGTAATTTTGTAGAGTTGGAATCTTTCACTCCGCAAATGTTGATTAAAGTGCTGCGAAGTGGTATTTCTGGAAGTCTCAATTTAGAAAGTGATGATAGTAGTATGATTTTAATTGGTGATTCAGGAAATGATATTTATATGGTGGAAAGTTTTGGTTGAATAAAATATATTGCTATATACAATCCAGGCTATTTTATCAGTGTTCTTTTCTTGATTTTCAGTATTAATACTAAGGCTTTTAGGAGGACATACAAGTATGTACTAGCAAATGTACTGATGTTGTTATCTGTGTATAAGCAAGATAATTCTGATTAAAAGTCATTTCCTATACAGAACTTCCATGATGCCGTCTCATCTACTTGATTCCCAAGCGATCGCCTTGATCAATGCTAACGATGACAGCCAATCTCTAGTTATAATTGATTCTGGTCTACAAGACTCTGCGGTTTTGTTATCAGGCGTTAAAGAGGAAATAACAGCAATCGCTCTTAACCCAGAAAAAGACGGAATTCAGCAAATCACAGAAATTTTAGAACAGTTCCAGAGAATCACCACACTTCATATTGTTTCCCACGGTTCTCCAGGATGTTTATATTTAGGTAATAGTCAACTCAATTTAGATAACTTCAATAACTACGCTGCAAAACTGCAAACTTGGAAACCAGTATCTATCCTCATTTATGGCTGTAATGTAGCTGCTGGAGATGCTGGTGAAGAATTTATCACCAAACTACACCAAACCACAGGCGCAAAAATCGCTGCATCTACTACTCGCACTGGAAATGCAGCACTAGGAGGAAACTGGAAACTAGAAAAAACCACTGAACCAATGGCGATTCAGTTAGCTTTTGAGCCAGAGGTAATGGCAAATTATCAAGGTGTACTAGCAGATGGACAACTAGACCCCAGCTTTGGTGGCGGCGATGGCATCGTTACTACAGATTTTGGCGGTTACGAACAAGCTAGAAGCGTAACAGTTCAGTCAGATGGTAAGCTATTGGTACTAGCACAGACATCTGGAGGAGATATTTTAATCCGCTACAACCCAGATGGCACAATAGACAATACTTTTGGTTTCGGAACGGGTAAAGTTTATACAGTAACAGGCTTAGGCAATGCCGTCAGTGTGAAGCTACAGCCAGACGGTAAAATTCTCGTCTTGAGCAATAATTACAACGGTGGCAACCAAGATATGGTGGTGACGCGCTACAACACTGATGGTAGCCCAAACCCCTTTGGTAACTTTGGTAAAGTAACTATAGATTTTGGTGGTTATGAAAATGCTAAGACCTTAATCGTACAACCAGATGGCAAAATTCTTGTCGCTGGAGATAGTAACGGTCAAGTCGTCATCACTCGCTATCTCAGCAGTGGAGTAATTGACACTAGCTTCGGTAACGCTGGTAAACTTAATACTTATTTCCCCAATGGTGAAGTTACAAATTATATTGCCCTACAAGCCGATGGCAAAATCGTCGCAGTCAGCAACAGCTACAATAGTTCCAGCGGAAACAATGATATTTATCTAACACGCTTCAACTCAGATGGCACTGTAGATTATAGCTTTGGCAACTACGCACCAGTTATTACCAATTTGGGTGGTTATGAAAGTAAGGTCAACGTAGCTATACAAGCAGATGGCAAAATTGTCGTCGCGGCTTTGACTGACATGGGTGGTCAAACACAAATTGGGGTAGTTCGCTACAACATAAATGGCACATTAGACACATCTTTCGGTGGTGGTGATGGTATAGTTACCACCCCAATAAATTCTTACAGTTATGGCATGAACAATCTGAGCTTGGCAGTAGATACAAGCGGTAGGATTGTAGTTGCTACAAACACATATACCAACAGTAACGATAATATCGTCGTAGTTCGCTACAAACCCGATGGCACACTTGACACTAGCTTTGATGGCGATGGTATTGCTAACAATGACTTAAATAACAATAGTTACGACAGAGCAACAGCTTTGGCATTGCAAGCAGACGGTAATATTGTCGTAGTTGGTAGTACCTCTAGCTACAACGGCGACAATATTGCTGTTGTGCGTTATTTATCAGGTAGTATCAATGGCGGCGGACAGCTAGATACTAGCTTTAGTAGCGATGGTATCGTTACTACAGATTTTGGTGGATATGAAGAAGCCAGAAGCATCACCATGCAGTCAGACGGCAAGCTAGTTGTATTAGCACATATATCTACCTATGGTGATAGTTTAATCCGTTATAATACAGATGGCACTATTGACAATAGCTTTGGTTTTGGAACAGGCAGAGTTTACACAGGAACAGGCTTAGGCAATGCCGTCAGTGTGAAGCTACAGTCAGACGGTAAAATTCTCGTCTTGAGCAATAATGACAACGGTAGCAACTATGATATGGTGCTGACGCGGTACAACGCTGATGGCAGCTACGACAATAATTTTGGTAGCTACGGTAAAGCAAGCATAGATTTTGGTAGTTACGAAAATGCCAAGACCTTAATCATACAGTCAGATGGCAAAATTCTTGTAGCTGGAGATAGTAACAGTCAAGTCATAATTACTCGCTATCTCAGCAGTGGAGTAATTGACACTACCTTTGGTAACTTTGGTAAAGTTACAAGTATTCTATCTAACGGTGATGTTACAAATTATATTGCCATGCAAACCGATGGCAAAATTGTCGTAGTTAGTAACGGTTACAATAGTTACACTTATAGCTACGATATTTCTCTCAGTCGCCTCAACGCAGATGGTAGTCTTGATACCAATTTTGGTAACTACGGAAAAGTCAACACTAATCTCGGTGGATTTCATAACAAAGCCAACGTAGCTGTGCAAGCCGATGGCAAAATTGTCGTCGCCACTTTGACTGACAGCGGTGGACAACAGCAAATTGGCGTAGTCCGTTACAACGCCAATGGTGCATTGGACACTACCTTTGGTGGTGGTGACGGCATCGTTCTTACCCCACTTAATCTCAATAACTACTACGGGACTTCTGGCCCCAACAATGTCAGTTTGGCATTTCAATCGGGTGGCAAAATTCTGATCGGGACTACTGCATACAATGGGAACAATACCGATTTTGCCTTAGTGCGGTATAACTCAGATGGTAGCCTGGATAACAGTTTTAATAGTAATGGCATCGTTCTTAGTAACTTAGGTAATAACACTTATGAAAGAGCTACCAGTCTATTAGTGCAAGCAGATAACAATATTGTGGTAGCTGGCAGCACTAATAACAACAATGGTACTGGTGATCATATTGCCATAGTGCGTTACTTGGGTGCTGGTGGTAGTACTGGTGGCGCACCTGGACAACTAGATTCTAGTTTTAGTGGCGATGGCAAGGTAACAACTGATTTTGGCTTTTATGAACGCGCTGAGAGTCTAGCAGTACAATCTGATGGTAAGTTAGTAGTCTTGGCAAGTACCTCTAGTGGTAATACCTTAATTCGCTACAATCTTGATGGTACTGTTGATACTAGCTTTGGTGGAAATGGCTCAGTTCCCTATATTGGAGGCGGCTTCGTCGTTAGTGCAGTAACAGTTCAGTCTGATGGCAAAATCCTGGTCTTGAGCGGTAATGGCAACGGTAGCAACCAAGATATACGTTTGGAACGCTACAACTCCAATGGTAGTATCGACTCTAGCTTTGGTAATTTTGGCAAAGCAGTGTTTGATTTTGGCGGTAATGAATATGCCAGAAACTTGATTGTACAAACAGATGGCAAGATTTTGGTAGCAGGTGAGAGCAACGGTCAGGTGTTGTTAACTCGCTATCTTGCCACTGGAGTAATTGATAATACTTTTGGCGGTGGCACTGGCAGAGTCTTCACTAATTTGCCCAGTACCGAAATCAGTAATTATATTGCCCTGCAAAGCGACAATAAGATTTTGGTTGTCAGTCGCAGCTATAGCAATGACATTGTTCTGAAACGAATCAAGCAAGATGGCACTATCGATAATAGTTTTGGCAATTTTGGAGAAGTCATTACTAATCTAGGTGGTTTTGAGAATCCTAGAAGTGTTGCCGTTCAGGCAGATGGAAAAATTTTAGTCGCTGGTTGGACAGATTTTAGTGGTCTGCAAATTGCCCTAGTCCGCTACAATTCTAATGGTACTTTAGACACTAGCTTTGGTGGTGGTGATGGGATTGTTACTACACAACCCAATATCAACTACGCTTACAGTAATACTTACTCTTCACTTAACCTAGCAATACAATCAAGTGGCAAGATTATCCTAGCGGGTACTGTCTACAATATCGCTGCTGCTAACAGTGACCTACTAGCAATCCGATATAACATTGATGGTACTATTGATACGAGCTTTGACGGCGATGGCATTGTTACTACTAATATCAATGGTAACGGATTCGACTACGGCAAAACTTTAGCATTACAGGCAGATGGTAATATTGTCGTTGGGGGCTATACCTCGAATGGTGCTAATGACGATATTGCCCTAGTGCGCTATTTTGGCGGTAGTAGCTCTACTACCAATCAAACACCTATCAGCCTTAATCTCAGCTATAGCATAATTGCTGAAAATCAAGCTGTTGGTACAATTATCAGTTATTTTACCACTACTGACCCCGATATTGGTAATACTTTTACCTATAGCTTGGTTAGCGGTTCAGGTTCAGTAGATAACGGGCTTTTTAGTATCAGTGGTAATCAACTTAAATCTAATGCCGGCTTTAATTACGAAGGACAGAATAGTTATCGTATTCGAGTACGTACCACGGATCAAGGTGGTTTATTCTACGAAAAACAGTTAATAATTAACATTAGCAATGTTAATGAAACCCCTACAAACCTGACTATTAGTAATAGCAACGTTGCGGAAAATCAGGCAACTGGTACAGTTATCGGGGCTTTAAATACTACTGATCCCGATGCAAGTAATACCTTTACTTACAGTTTGGTCGCTGGTACAGGATCAACAGATAATGCTCTCTTTACTATTAGTGGTAATCAACTCAAATCTAATGCTATTTTTGATTATGAAAGTCAGAATAGTTATAGTATTCGGGTACGTACCACAGATCAAGGTGGATTATTCTCAGAAAAACAATTAACCATTGGTATTACTAATGTTAACGATGCACCAACTAATCTGACTATTAGTAATAGCAATGTTGATGAAAATTCAGCAGTGGGAACATTAATTGGTAATCTGAGTACTAGTGATGCTGATTTAGGTGATGCTCACACCTATCAATTTGTCTTACCTGATAACTCCTTAGAAACTACTTACAGCCAGTTTCAAATTGTCGGGAATCAGTTATTAGTCAATGGTGCTTTGAACTACGAAAACACACCCAGTTATAACCTCATCATTCGTACCACTGACTCACAAGGATTATTTTTTGATCAAGGCTTTTCTATTACTATTAATAACCTTGATACCGTTATTAACGGTACATCTGCTAATGAAAGCTTTAACACTACAGATGAAAAAGATATCATTGATGCAGTTGGAGGCAATGATAGTATTAATAGTACCTTTGATAACTTACAACAAAATGACACAATCAATGGTAATGCTGGCACAGATACCTTAATTGTTAGTGGAGGATCTGTAACTGATGGTCTAACAATTGATTTAAATAATTTCACAAATCAATTGTTAAATATAACTGGGACTACCGTATTAAACTTTGAAGTTTTTGATTTCAATAGTTTTGTCGGTAGTGTGAATTTTACCGGAAATAGCCTCAATAATTATATTAAAGGTGGATCTGGAAATGATACCTTTAACGGTGGTGCAGGTGCAGATACATCAATTGGTAGTTTAGGTAATGATGTCTATTATGTTGATAATGTCGGAGATATCGTTACTGAATTAGTAAATGAGGGAACAGATACGGTTTATAGCACTATCAAATATACATTAGGTGCTAATCTCGAAAACCTCATCTTGCAAGGTACAACTGCTATTAATGGCACTGGAAATGCGCTCAACAATAGCATAATAGGTAATATTGCAGCTAATATTCTCAGTGGTGGAACAGGTGCAGATACATTGATTGGTGGCTTAGGTAATGATGTCTATTATGTTGATAATGCAGGGGATACTGTTACTGAATTACTAAATGAAGGTACTGATACGGTTTACAGCACTATCAGCTACACATTAACTGGTAATGTGGAAAAACTCATCTTACAGGGTACAACTGCTATCAATGGAACCGGAAATGAACTGAACAATACTATTACAGGTAATAGTGTTGATAATACTCTCATTGATGGAGTTGGAAACGATACCTTGAACGGTGGAACAGGTGCAGATGCATTGATTGGTGGTGTAGGTAATGATATCTACTATGTTGATGATTCTGGGGATATTGTTACTGAGTTACTGAATGAGGGTACAGATACTGTTTATAGCACTGTCAGCTATACCTTAGTTAGTAATGTCGAAAAACTCACATTACAGGGTACGACTGCTATCAATGGTACTGGAAATGCTCTCAACAATACCATTACAGGTAATAGTGGGGACAATATTCTCATTGGTGATTTAGGTAATGATACGTTGACAGGATTAACAGGTGCAGACCAATTCACCGGAGGTAAAGGTAATGACACCCTCAATCTGGGTTTAAATGATGGAGTTACAGATATTGTTAATTATGGCTTCGGTGATGGGGTTGATAAAGTCTATCAGTTTGTGCGTGGTGGTTTAGATGTGGGTGGTGATCGCTTACAATTTACTGGCATTACTAATATTGATGTGATCACTATCGGTTCTAATACAGAAATGCGTGTTAGTGATGGTATTTCTGGTACTGCTACAGGTCAATTATTAATGACTTTGTATTCTACTACTGGTTTTACAGCTAGTGATGTCAATGTCAATTTGTTTGGTGCTAATTTCTTGTTTAGCTAGAGTAAACCTTTAATTAGGACTTAATTAATAGAAGTCAGGGGTCTGGTTTATCTTGTAGTTAAGATCCCCTACTTCTTTTTTGATGATTTTATAAAATATGACTTTAATGAAAAGAAACTGGTGATATGGTTGCCTATTTTTTGAATACGGATTTATTTACCTGTAACCAAATTTCTAAACTTACCAATAACCATAGTTTAACACCATATCTTCCCCAAACGTCTCCTTTGAAATCTAACCAGTTACTCAAAATATCACGATTAATATAAGGTGAAATCGCACTATTTCTATTTAACAACAATGTCCTAGCTTCCCGTTGCCAATATTTTTTAAATCCTAGTTGTACGGGAACCATCATGCCACTTTTAGGACGATGAATAATGGTATCTGGTAAAATATCGCTAACTGCTTTTTTGAGTACGGCTTTTTCTTCTACTCCTGAAAGTTTGTATTCAGGGGGAATTTGCATACTTAATTCTACTATTCGCTGATCAAATAATGGTGAAAATCCTTGTAAATCTGCGGCTTGAGTTAAGTTATTGACTTTTGTTAAAATCTGATCTGCACCTTTAAATTTAATATTTAATGCCATTAATCTATTCAAATAATTGGCATTGGAATTTAAGTCAGCAGAAAATATAGATGGTTCATTTTTAAGACTTTGCCAAATTTTTGGTTTTAAAAGTTGTGATAAATCTAATGCACATTTTTGGAAAGAAAATAAATATGCTTGCAAAGAATCTTGCTTATTAACAGAACCATATAAACTATTAATTAACATGGGCTGATTTTTAGGGCCACCAAAGCAAGGATCTCCACCTTCTCCATTGAGGGTAATTTGTACATTTTCCCTTGCCATTCTTCCTAATAATAGGTTTGGGACTGTTAAAGGATCACCGATAGGATCGTCTAAGTAAGCCATTGTTTCTGGTAGACGTTCCCACATATCCCGGAAGGTGATTTCTAAAATGTGGTGTTGAGTTTGGCAATGTTGAGCAACTAAATTAGAAAATTCTAATTCATTTGCAGTTTCTGTACCAAAATAAATTGAATAAGTATGAACTGGTGCAGTATGAAGTTTTGCGGCTAATGCTGTAATGCTACTTGAATCTAAACCACCGGATAAGAATATTCCTATAGGTTCATTTTGTGGTAAATATTCTTGTACAACTTGCTCAAGTAAAGAACGCAGTTTTGTACTATACCATTCTAAAGGTTGATTGCTATCTGTAATCTGTTCTTGTAGTTGCCAATAATGATAAATTCGCTCTGTTGGCATTTGCATTAAGGTTCCGGGACGCATTTCTCTGACGTTTTGCCAAAGTGTTCTTTCTCCGGGGACGAAAGCGCAACAAAGGTAATCTCGCAATGCTACTAAATCTAAATCATTAGAGTGAAAAGGGTTTAGAGTTATTAATTTTGGGGCTATCCAGCGAGTTAAACCAGTGGTGGTGTAATATAGTGTTTGGCTACCGATGCGATCGCGCCCTAACCACAATATCTGTTGTTCACAATCCCAAATTACTAGCCCAAACATCCCCACTAATAGGGTTAAGCACTGAGAACCGTATTTTTCCCACAGTTGTGCCACCAGTTGTTGATTAGTGCAATGATCATTAATCTCTATTCCCAATTTTCGCAGTAATTCACCCCGGTTACTTAGCCACACATCCCCAACTACCACAAATCTTTTTGTCGGACTAATTGCCAAGTGTGCTGGTGCAGAAATAACTGCAAATTGCTCATCTTGCCAAATTACATCTTCTGTTAAACTTCCTAACCTGCCCCATCCTACACACCAACTAGGCTTTATTTCCACACCTGAAATAACAGATTTAGGGGGTTTTAAAAAATTAAATAGCATCGGATATAGATTTACCTTGTTCCCGATAATTGAAAATATGCACCTGATTCACACAATTTTAGTACCTCAAGGAGCAGAATACCAAGCCGTTTGTCGCGGTTTGAGTCGTGTTAAGGCTTCTCAACCCCAGGTGATAGCAATTCCGATGGGTGTGCAACCACTACGTCAATTTTTAGCTTTAAATTGCCAACATTTAAATCAGCGAGTGCTACTGATGGGTTTATGTGGGAGTTTAAATCAGCGTCACAGAGTTGGTGATGTTGTTTTTTATCGAGATTGTGTTGATCAAGAAAATATACAAAAGTGCGATTTTACCTACTCCAGAGAGATACATCGCCAAATTGAGGGTAAAGTATATTTTGTGAAGGGACTAACAAGCGATCGCATGATTTCGTCTGCTGAAGAAAAACGTAATTTACATCAAAAATTTGGTGTTGATGTTGTCGATATGGAAGGATTAGCCGTACTAGAGTTTTTCCAGCCCCTTGGGGTATCAGTAGCCATGCTGCGAGTCGTCAGCGACGATTCTCTCCATGATATACCTAACCTCACATCAGCGATCGCAGCCGATGGTTCTCTCCAACCGTTACCCCTAACCTGGGCATTCATCCGTCAACCCTTAGCAGCTACTCGATTGATTAGCGGTTCCTTACAAGGACTCAAAGTATTGGAGAAAGTCGCTTCCCGTTTACTAACACAGTGAAATTACTACTAATGAAACACCGTTGACGAATCTCAAAAAAGTCTAGAAGCCTTATTATCCGACTTCAGGTTCTAAACATCAACCATTTTTGAATTCGTCAACAGTATCCATAACTAAAAGTCTAAATTACAACTTCGTCACGTTGAGAATCAAAAACAATCTCAAAAGAAGCAGTAGGTGTCAGCTCGCGCAAGTGCCGAATATAACCATCTGCATCTGAACGGCTACGGAATCTCGCCACAATCACCCGTTGCTGATCTGCTACCATACGAGCTATAGCCCAACCATTCAGCCGATTTCTGTAAGTAATTGCCTGATTTTCTGATTTGGTATCTTTGTAATCTGTGTTTTGTGGCATGATTATATTATCCGTATGAAATTTAGTGACTGGCGTTAGTGTGTCTCTTAGGGGGGATAATACTAGCGCCTTTAATTGATGATGCCACCTTGTTATTACATAATTCTTGGATTGTCAATACTTAGTGCAACAACATGACTCATATTAAGCAACAAAACTGAGAGGAATGAAGCTTATAGAGTTGTCACGATACACAAACTAAGTTAACTCCACTAACAAAGATTACAGACTCTGGCAATCTGAATTAAAATGTGAAAAAAATCTCAGTATTGGTATTATTTGTAGAGCAGATTAGAAAAAAATCAGTAATATACCAGTAGCTTTTATCAATTTAAATTTGTAACTTTTAGAACTAAAAAAAATATACCTTCCTAGTTTATTCAGTATAAGTCACCATAATTTTGTATTTTATCTACCAAGACTTATGCAAATAAGACTGAATTGGGTAAAATAACTACGTACCCATAAATTTGGTAAACGAAAATGGCATTACTAACATCAATACTGCAAAAAGTAGCATCTCAAATAGAAGCAGTAATCTTAGTAGAACCAGAATATGAATTAGTTGGACATATTACATTTAAAAATGGAAAAAAATCATGTTTTAGTTCTAACAAATTAAATATTAACGGCTTTGGTTCAGCACATTTAGCTAAAGATAAAGCATACTCTAACTTTTTTCTCAGGCAATTTGGATATCGAGTTCCAGAGGGACAAACATTTTTTAATGCTCAAATATGCAATAAATTATCTAACCCTAGAAATATTGATGATGGTTTTAATTATGCTAATAAACTGGGATTTCCATTAATTGTCAAGCCTCTGAATCTCAGTCAAGGAATATTAGTAACCAAAGTTGATAATCAAGCAGAATACTACGAAGTAGCAGAGAAGATTCTTGCAAATAACTCAGGATTAATTGTAGAAAGATTTTATAGCGGTAATGACTATAGAATAGTGGTATTAGATAATGAAATCATGGCAGCTTATCAAAGAATTCCTTTATCTATCACAGGTAATGGTAAATCTAATATTCTCCAACTTATGCGCCACAAGCAAGAAAAATTTATCCAGCATGGGAGAAAAAAAATTATTGATTTTAATGATTTCCGAATTCATCAAAAATTACAAAAACAGAATTTAAGTTTGGAAAGTATTATCCCCAAAAATACTATTGTATATCTCTTAGATAATGCTAATTTATCGAGTGGTGGTGAATCAGTAGATTATACTGAAACTATCCATGCTGAATTTCAAAAATTATCAATCAATATTACCAAAGACATGGGACTAAGATTAGCAGGTGTGGATATAATTACTAGCGACATCACACAGCCAATAGTAGATTACACACTGCTTGAAGTAAATGGCTCTCCTGGATTATCTCATTATGCTGCCAGTGGTGCAACACAAGCCAAAAAAGTAGAAGACGTATATTTAAAAGTTCTCAAAGCTTTGGAAAATGACTAAGTTCACCAATTTAAAAAATAATGGCAACAGAACTCAGACACACAGAGAAATTCCCCAGCTAAAATCTAAAATCCAAAATGGAATAAATTCACCAATTTCTACCTAGCAGAGATTCAAATTCAGCTTGTAAAGCTTTGATATCTGCAACTCTAGCTACTAGTAAATTATCTCTTCCCGCATCTTTTAACCTTGCTTGCCAATATTGAATACTTTCTGCATTGTTCACCCAAAATTGAATTACCGTGTCTAGTACTTGATCTAAATTCCAACTCCCAATGGGTGGAACCGATTCCACAGACTCTAGAAATGCATCTAGCGTACAAGTCTGGGTTCCCAAATATTCAACACCTTCCGGTTGGTTTTTTTCCCAACTCTGCTGTTGATGATTGAAAAAGTACAAAACTGGAGATACCCCTACAATGTCAAAAGAATATGTCATTCCAGACCTCCAAACGTGTTGTTTAATGGCACAGAAATCTGAGTTTAAGGAAGAAATTACTTCGGTAATATTGCTCTACTACATTCAACTATAACTATAAAAATGTAGAATTACAACCTCAAATACAGGTTTTAAAATTTATTCATAAATTAGCACTTGTAGGCTGAGAGTGCTAATTTGAATTCAGGGAATAAGTTATTTTTTGCAGATGAGTGAGATATAAGAACCCCACCCCGCTATTTCGTGGAGGGGGCTATGATATACTTTTCAATCCTTAATTAATTCCTCCAACTCAATTTGTAAATCTTTGGTTAAATCACTAACACCTGTTCGCAACGCTTGTTTATTTCCCTGGCAACTCTCCCACCGTTCACTTATAGAAATTGGTTCACCAACAATAATCATTGCCTGTTTCAAACCTAAACGTGGTCTTCCTGGTAAAGTAGATTCTTGAATACGAGACAACATATCAAACATTAATAATGCCGTTTCTGCAAACCTTTCCGCAGTCGGTTTTTCTAGAATATAATTAGCAGTCACCGCGACAAAACTCTCTGCAATTCTCATGTGTTGCATTCTCAAATCTGCTTCTTCTGCTACCCAGTCAGCTAAACCACGTTTGAGAGGTGGTAAACTTCCAATATCGGCAATATCATCCCGATAAATGTAATTCCAACCCGCTTCTTCTAGACGACGACATCTATCAATATAAGTTACCCTGGGCTTGAACATTAAAATATTGTTCTGTAATTTGTAAAGCTGTATCCATTAAACGGTGTAATCTAGTAATTAAGATTTCATTGCTAGTCGCTGTTTCTTCTGGTATAATTTCTGGTAAATCTCGATGATAGAAACGGCGATAAAATTCTTCCATTTCCGCGATTAGATATGCAGCCAAACGACAAAGACGTTGATATAATAATTCTTCTAGTTGATTTCCAGTGTAATTAATTTCTGGAATTGGTAAACCGCTATCAATTTCTAATTTAGATAACAGCCAATCTATTTTTTGCCAAGGTGGATTAACGTAACTATATTTAATACCAATGGGGATAATAAAAACCTTTTCTTCCCGATTAGCTTTTTGTAAATCTTCCACACACCAAAAACCCAACTGTGCTGCACCTGGTTCTAGAGGGCTAACAATGCTACTATGACCATTTGTACCTCCTTCTGGTGCGATCGCAATCGGAAATTTAGCATTAGCCAATAAATCCCGCGCTATTTGAATAGAATTTCTGTCTACTCGTCTCCCTCTGCGAACAGGTACACCACCAAGCCCAGAAAACAACCAACCTAACCATTTTCCTGCCCATAGCGTCATTCCCCGTTCATACATAAAATGACTGTGTACTGGGTATTGTAGAGAAATCCCTTTTTCACGCCCTACCTTGGGAACTATGCGTGATAGTAGATAAAACATAGAGAGAGGATCTTCTACTTCAGGGTGACGAAATGCGATGATAAAACGAATTTTCCCTGCTTGAAATTCTTGGTATAATTTGGCTAATACTTCAGCATTTTTGGCTTCAATCTTCACAATACCAGCTGGTAGCCAAGGTCTAGTTCTCACCTGGAGAATGAACGGAAGAACCCAAGAAGTAATCTTGAGTATCAAGGGGTTAAAACGTGGGGAAATGAATTTGAGTGGTGGTTGGGTGGAATGAATTGATTTAGGCAATTTTTTCTCCCGCAGATGTGGCGACGAATAGGACTTTACTTGATTTTGACACCTTTCAGGAATTTAGATGAACACATCACCAGACCAAAAACAATTTGCACCAGCAACCCAACGCAACCGCGAGGCCATCTTAGAGGTGCTTTTACAAGTATTACCTGCAAGTGGCACTATTTTGGAAATCGCCAGTGGCACAGGAGAACACGCTGTTTTTTTTGCCCCTAGCCTCAAACCCCGTCAATGGCTACCTTCTGACCCTAACCCCATATTACGCGACAGTATTAAGGCTTGGGCAGAAGAATTCAAAAGTGATAATCTTTACCCACCTTTGGAACTTGATGCTAGTCAACCAATTTGGCCAGTGGAAAAAGAAAAATTACCAAATTCTCCAATTGTCGCCATTGTCAACATTAACATGATTCATATTTCCCCCTGGTCAGCCGGTTTAGGACTCATGGCTGGTGCTGGGCGGATTCTGCCATCAGGTGGTATCCTTTACTTGTATGGCCCATACAAACAAAACGGCAAACATACAGCACCTAGTAACGAGGCTTTTGATGAGTCATTACAAGCACAAAACCCAGAATGGGGAGTGCGTAACTTAGAGGATGTTGTTGCAGCCGCTAATGCCCAAAATTTGACCTTGCACAAAACTTACCAAATGCCAGCAAATAACCTGTCACTAGTTTTTCGCCGTAATTCGTAATTTGTAATTCGTAATTCGTAATTCGTAAATTGAGTCTACTGTCAATGCGATCTTTAATTTCTAATTCACAAATAGAGATTTATAAACTTAACGTCAGTTCGATAAACCTCATACCAACGTCTGTCTGACACGGAGAGAGGTAGAAATACACTTAGTTTCCACAGAAAAATTAGGGTTTCAAAGCCTCTCCTCGTGAACAGAGAGAGGTTTGGAGAGGGGTTTTCAATTTGTTAAAATACAAAAAGTAGAAAATTTTAACTTTTGACATAATTATCCTAAAATTATTTTTTACGAAAGGGATGATAGAAAAAAATATTTTAGTTGTTGCCGCACTGTATAAATTTGTGAGTTTACCTGATGTTGTCGAAATGCAAGCATCTGTACTGTCTTTTTGTCAGGAACAAGGCATTAAGGGAACAATTTTACTTGCCCAGGAAGGCATTAATGGTACTATTGCTGGTTCACGTCAAGCAATTGATGCCGTTTTGGCGTTTCTCCGTACAGACCCGCGTTTAGAAGATTTAGAACATAAAGAATCTTACACCGACACCCCACCTTTTGAAAAAATGAAAGTGCGGTTAAAAAGAGAAATTGTAACTTTAGGATTACCAGAAGTTGACCCCAATGAAAAAGTTGGAACTTACATCAGTCCTCAGCAGTGGAATGATTTGATTTCTGACCCAGAAGTAACAGTAATTGATACCCGCAATGATTATGAAGTGAAAATCGGTACATTTAAAAGAGCAGAAAATCCGCAAACGCAAATATTCCGAGAATTTCCAGAATATGTAAGTAAACAACTTGACCCCAACAAACACAAAAAAGTTGCCTTATTTTGTACTGGTGGCATTCGCTGCGAAAAAGCCTCATCTTATTTACTTTCCCAAGGCTTTGCAGAAGTCTATCACCTTAAAGGCGGCATTCTCAAATATTTAGAAGAAATCCCCAGCGAACAAAGTTTATGGGAAGGAGAATGCTTCCTTTTTGATGACAGAATTGCAATCCGTCAAGGCTTAGAAGAAGGAACTTATGAATTATGCTTCTGTTGTGGTCATCCCATTGCGGAAGACGATAAAACCTCACCAAAATACGAACAAGGTATTTCTTGCCCCTACTGTTTTGATAACATGACCGACGAAAAAAGAAGACGACAACAACAAAAATGGAAACACTATAGGTTGGGAAAGTGATTGGTGACTTGAGAAAATAACCCAATTACGAATTACGAATTACGAATTACGAATTACGAATTACGAATTACGAATTACGAATTACGAATTACGAATTACGAATTACGAATTATTTTAAATCTTCCTAGCCAAAGTCAAACCATCAGCGATAGGTACTAAACTAAGATCAACCCGCGAATCTTGATGTAACTTTTGATTAAAAGCGCGAATCTTCTTAGTTTGATTATCCTGCACTTCGGGATCTGCAACCTTGCCAGACCACAGGACATTATCAACAGCAATTAGTCCACCTGGTCGAATTAATTGGAGCGATCGCTCATAATAGTTCTCATAGTTACCCTTATCAGCATCAATAAAGGCAAAATCGAAGGTTTCCCCCTCCCCTGCTGCAAGCAATTGATCTAAAGTTTCCAAAGCTGGAGCAATCCGCAAATCAATTTTATCTGCAATTCCTGCTTGTTGCCAATAACGCCGACCAATGCTTGTATATTCTTCACTCACATCACAGGCGACAATTTTACCATCTGTTGGCAAAGCTAAAGCCACCACCAAAGAACTATAGCCCGTAAATACACCTATATCTAAAGTCTTTTTAGCTCCTAAAATCTTCACCAACAACGCCATCAACTGTCCCTGTTCCGGCGAAATCTGCATGATAGCCATTGGCAATTGGGCAGTTTCTTGACGCAGTTGAGTTAAAACTTCCGGTTCTCGCACGGAGACTGATAGTAAATAATCATACAAATGTTGTCCTAAGCCAATTGTTTGTTTTACCATAATTTATCTGCTTGATTAATTCTGCTGTGAAAACTCAAACCGCTTCAGTATTCTAATTGATCTTTACTCTTACCAATTACCAGACCCAATAAATAAGATTAAGTATACGAACATCATAATAAACCATACTTCTTTGATTGTGTGTAAGTATTCAGGATAAAGAATAGTTCAAGTCATGAGAATAAAGGCTTTTTTAGTCAAATTTGATGATTTTGATAAAATATCACTTTTCTCTATTTTTGATTTCATAAGCATTCTGACTCCTGACTCCTTACGATTGTGTAGAGATGTTTCAGCCATAGTCCCAGCATGAATTAATTGTCAACTTCCCTTCTAAAATAAAATCTAATCTGTGGAAATTCAATTACTAAACTAGCTGTTGTGAGAGGGGAATATAATGAGCCGTCCGATTATTCTTGGTATTGTTGGTGACAGCGCAGCAGGTAAAACGACACTAACTAGAGGAATTGCTCAGGTACTTGGCCCAGAGAATGTTACCCTCATCTGTACAGATGACTACCATCGTTACGATCGCCAACAACGGGCAGAAATTGGAATAACTGCTATCCATCCTGACTGCAACTATTTAGATATTATGCAGCAGCATCTATCGTTGCTACGCACAGGACAGCCCATTCTCAAACCAGTTTACAGTCACAAAACAGGGACATTTGAAGCACCACAATATATCAAACCGAATAAATTCGTAATTATTGAGGGCTTATTGGGTTATTCTACCCGTGCTGCTCGTGATGCTTATGATGTAAAAGTTTACCTTGCTCCGCCTGAATCACTCCGTGCTGATTGGAAAGTTAAGCGAGATACACAAAAGCGCGGTTATACCGCAGAACAGGTATTAGCAGAACTAGAAAAACGGGAACCCGATTCAGAAGCATTTATCCGTCCTCAGCGTCAATGGTCGGATATTGTGGTGAGTTTTTATCCTGCTAACGAAAATGAAGATGGAAGCAATGGTCATTTAAATGTACGGTTGGTACTACGTCCATCTATTCCCCATCCCGATTTTACCCAGATTCTTGATGCTGGTAATGGTAATTCTCAATCAGCGGTGCGTCTGGGACTAGACAGAGATATGGGTAAACCGGTAGATGTATTAGAAGTTGATGGTCACGCTACTTTGGAACAGGTGACCAAGATAGAGCATATTATGTGTTCGGATATGCCTTACTTAAAAAATATATGCGATCGCGAAATTAATCCAGAACTAGGAAAAATCGCCGGCACAACAGGGGAAACTTTGCAAAGTTATCCCCTCGCACTTACACAGTTAATTATTACTTATCATATGCTCAAAGCTACGCAAATTTACCAGTAATATATTAGGAATGGGCTGATCTACCCGTTTCTGGCATTTAACAGCAACCTTTCATACCCTGATAGATAGATCAGCAATAGCAGTAGTTGTGCGATGATCGCTATTGGGACGCTTCCCAGTTGCTAAGGTTGCTTTTAATATGACCATTTACTTTTACAAGGTTTGGCAGCCATACGGCTGTTTTTCTAACTTCTCTCCTCACCCTATCGAAGTGCAGGGTAGTCACTGGCCAACAGTTGAGCATTACTATCAAGCACAAAAGTTTGTTGGCAGTACAGATGAGGTTATTATACCATTAATCCATGCATCTGCTACCCCTGAAGAAGCGGCTGCCTTGGGGCGTTGCAGCACTCGCAAACTTCGTCCAGACTGGGAAATAGTCAAAATTGAGGTGATGCGATCAGCTGTACGAAAAAAGTTTACAACTCATCCAGAAATTCGCAAAGTTCTTTTGGTAACAGGTGATGAAATTTTGGTCGAAAATTCACCCACAGATTATTTTTGGGGCTGTGGTGCAAATAAAACTGGTCAAAATCATCTAGGGATAATTCTCATGAGTGTACGTGAAGAAATCCGTCAATTATTGTCTTTGCCAGTGATCACCAATTTATAAGTAAAAAGATTTACAATTGTCATGGGGTTGCAGTTTATAGCAATAGCATTAACCTTGCTGTTTAAATATTTATAAGCTTATTACAACAATTACTTCAAAAGCCTGAATAATTTAAGTGATATTACGGAAAATTTCCGGAAAATTTAGATTTGAAATTTCTTAGTTATACTATATAGATTAAGTCGAAGAAGAATACATCCGTCAGAATGCAACCAGTGGCGAGTCTAAATCCTCCACTGATTGTTTGCCCTTGGCGTTCCCGAAGGGTAAACCACCAAATTTTCAATTTAGTGGGGGTCTTAAACCCGATTATTCATCTGCCAGTCGGACAAAATTCATTCTGACTTCTGACTCCTGAATTCTGTTAGATAAAGCCATAACTTGACATCAGGGGAAAATTAAAAAAAATATTTTTGAGAAGGCAAATATTAGTAATGACTTTTAGTGAAGATCAGCCAGATGGTTTACAGCAAGAAAATTTATTGCACAAAATGATTAAGCAGATTCGGCGATCGCTGGATCTCCAAGAAATTTTAACTTCAACTGTTACAGAAGTGCGTTTATTCTTGCGAACAGATCGAGTCAAGATATATCGGTTTGATACTGATGGTAGCGGTGAAGTCATTGCTGAATCTATTCATAACAATTGCCTACCATCATTATTAGGACTTCATTTTCCTGCCAATGACATTCCAGCATCAGCCAAAGAGATGTTCTTGTTAACAAGACAACGCTCAATAGTAGATGTAACTGCGGGAACAATTGGGTTATCACCGCTAAAGTCAGCAAAAAACGGTAAACCATTACCTACAGAAAATATTCACTATCGACAAGCAGACCCATGTCATCTTCAATATTTAAAGACCATGGGTGTAAAATCTTCCTTTGCAGTCCCAATTTTAGAATACGACCCCACAGGACAATCGACACAACCAAAACTGTGGGGATTGCTAGTATCCCACGACAGTCAAACGCGAACGATTTTAAAACAAGAACTCAAAGTAGTCACCCAAGTTGCCGATCAAGTTGCGATCGCTATTTCCCAAAGTAACCTCCTCAGCGAAGCTAGAGCCAAGCAGAAGCAAGAAGCCATCATTAATCAAGTCACAACCCTATTACATCAACTACCCACAATCCAACTACAAGAAGCACTAGAAGCAACAATTACATCCTTTAATGGTATTGGTGGCAGGCTTTATATTCAACAGAGTCAAGAAATATATACCTATGGTGAACAACCACAACTAACTTATGAACTAGAAAATATTGCCATTGAACAACATCCTGTTTGGCAAAACTGGATATCTGAGTACAAACCCGGTCAAATTTGGCCAATTTCTGACCTTTATAAACAACCTGATTTCAGAATTTTAGCTCTAGCCTTTAAGTCCACTCGGATTCGGGGACTAATGATCATTCCCCTCCACTACCGCGAAAATTTCATTGGTGTATTAAGCATTTTTCGCCCAGAATTAGATAGTGAAGTTCTCTGGGCAGGAAGATTAGATCCTAATAAGCATCAAGAATTACCACGTCTTTCCTTTGAACTTTGGCGAGAAGAAAAAAAAGGTCAAGCACCTGCATGGAAACCGGAAGAAATAGCCCTGGGAAAAGCTTTGTCTCATAACTTTGCCATGGCAATTCAGCAGCAACAAACATACCAACAAATACAGTTGCTGAATACTAACCTAGAAGTGAGAGTACAGGAACAAACAGCTGAAATAGAAAAAACTCTGCTGCTGACTAAAGCTCTCAAGCAAGTTACAGACCAAATTCGTAGAACTTTGGACTTGAATAAAATCCTACAAACCATCGTCCAAGAAGTTCGTCCTCTACTCAATTCTGACCGAGTATTGATTTATCAATTACTGAATGAAGGTAATGGTGAGGTAATAGTCGAAGAAGTTAATGGTAATTGGCCATCGGTTTTGGGCATGAAGCTACCATCAGAATGCTTTCCTGAAGAGTATGCCCGTCTTTACTTACGGGGCAGAGTGAGAGCAATTGACAATATATTTACAGATGTATTAAGCACTTGCCATCGAGAATTCTTGGAAAGTATGCAAATCCAAGCCAATTTAATTGTACCTATCAAAATGGAAACCCAACTTTGGGGTTTATTAGTTGCCCATCATTGTGAATCACCACGAAATTGGCAAGATGCAGAAATTGATTTGTTACAACAGTTAGCAGACCAAGCTGCGATCGCAATTCAGCAAGCCCAACTCTACCAACAAAGCTGTAGCGCCGAAGCCGAAGCGATCGCTAAAGCTGCACAACTAGAGCATACATTGCATCAACTCCAAGAAACCCAATCTAAACTAATTCAAACAGAAAAAATGTCCGGTTTAGGACAGTTAGTTGCAGGTATAGCCCACGAAATCAACAACCCTGTCAACTTTATCTACGGCAACCTTTGTCATGCCAGTAATTACACAGAAGACATACTCAAACTTTTACAACTCTACCAATCCCACTATCCTGACCCTATAGCTGAGATTTGTGAAACTATGCAAACCATAGACTTTAACTTTGTGATTCAAGACCTACCAAAAATCATGTCATCAATGAAACTAGGTTCAGATCGCATCCGTTCAATAGTCCTATCATTACGCAACTTTTCCCGTCTTGATGAAGCTGAAAACAAGCGAGTTGACTTACACGAAGGCATTGATAACACCTTACTAATTTTGCAACATCGGCTCAAACCACATAGTCATTTTCCTGGTATTGAAGTCATGAAAGATTATGGTGACTTACCAAAGGTAGAATGCTATGCCGGACAAATGAATCAGGTATTTATGAATGTTATTAACAATGCTATTGAT
Organism: Anabaena sp. PCC 7938; assembly: GCF_049315035.1. NCBI lineage: Bacteria > Bacillati > Cyanobacteriota > Cyanophyceae > Nostocales > Nostocaceae > Anabaena > Anabaena sp. PCC 7938. The sequence continues at coordinate 762,551 of NZ_CP186034.1, forward strand.
GTCTTAACTGATCAAATAGAGGAAAGTTCAAAATCCGCCGATATTAAACTTTTACCCGCTATTCGGATTTCTACCAGAGTCTCAGCACAAAATTCCTATCTGTTAATTAGCATTGCAGATAATGGCCCAGGCATGAGTGAAGAAGTTAAAAAGCGGATATTTGATCCATTTTTTACAACAAAGCCTGTAGGCAAGGGTACAGGACTAGGATTAGCAATTAGTTACCAAATTGTTGTTGAAAAACATGGTGGACTAATGGAATGTATCTCAGCACCAGGAAAAGGTACAGAATTCTGGATTGAAATTCCCCTGAAATTAACAAGAGAAAAAAATAGTTAATTAGGGCAAGGAATTCGGAGTTCGGAGTTCGGAGTCAGGAGTCAGGAGTCAGGAGTCAGGAGTCAGGAGTCAGGAGAAAGAAGATGGTAGTTCATCTTAATTTAATCAATAATATATTTGCTAAAAAAGTAAAGTTTAATGAAGAAAATTAGCACCTCTATCTACAGGTGCTACTCTAAATATAGAAGCAAAAGGAACTAGCTTCCCTGGCAGATCAAACAGCTAGAGTTGAAAAGTAAAAAGAGGTCAAAACCGCTGTTAAATTCCTATCTGTCTCGTCAAAACAACACAACACCCAACGCGAACGCTGATATTCCCTCAAAAGATTAAAATCAGTGGGCAATGTATGTGCTTTTCATTGTTTATTAAAGTGATGAAACTTACTACATCCCAAGATAGAATCAAACAATAAGAAGAGGGAAACACCAAGTTAATAGATGTTGGGTGTTGTTGTGTGTAACAGAGAATAGGCAAGAAAAAAGTGGCTTTAGCCCAGAGAGCTTCAATCCTATCTTCTCACACCATTTCACGAAAAGCCTGATACAAATCATTGGTGTTTAATTCTTTCCCCACTGCTCCCCTACTCCCCTGCTCCCCTGCTCCCCTGCTCCCCTGCTCCCTATGTGTATTAACTTTAAAGTGAAACAGTATCAGTCCCCAGCGTTAGGCGTAAGTTTGTACTACAATTGAATAGCAACAGACACTTAAAAATAGCGCCTTATGTCAATTATTGCGCTCAGAGCGTGGTATCTACAAGATTATGAGCCAATTACAGAATTGGAAAAACGTCCCCCAGACATTCGCTTGAGTAAAAAAAGCTTACTCAAAACTGGACTACGTGCGGATTTTTTGGAAGAGAGTGATGAAGTTAAAGCTTCAACTTGGTTTAGGCGCTATTTGGAAGGTGAAAACACTGAATTTTATATTGAGGGTAGCGGTGGTTATTGTGTAGCTAACATTGATTTGATTAGCCATGAAATATATTTTACAAAACAAGCGTTGTTAGCTCAGTTAGAACCAACGATTTTTTTCTGCTATCAAACGGAGTATGCCGCAGCGAGTGATTTGCTTAGAGAAGAACTGCAAGAAAGCTTGAAAACTTTAAACTTGCGCTCGCGTTTGCCCTTAACATTAATAGAATCATCCCGTCCTAGCAATGCACCTCTGCGGCTGAACCGCACCATGATGCGGAAAATTCGTAAGAGTTTATTATTTATTGCCGACACCACAGCCATAACAAGCATTGATAGCAAAGAAACTCATCAACTAATTCCTAGTCCCAATGTCTGCGTAGAAATTGGTTATGCGATCGCAACTAAGCGGGCTGAACAAATTTTATTAGCACAAATGCAACGCCCAGAATTAGAAGGGCAATTTCCCTTTGATTTACCCGTGCAGCAAATTTTACAATTTCAAGACAGTCCCGAACTAAATAAAATCCTCACAGGAGCCATTGAAACCCAGTTAGCACGGTTTAAATTATTTTAGAGACTAAATAATGGGGAGAGTATTTATTTATCTTTCCCCTGCTCCTCTGCTCCTCTGCCCCCCTGCCCCCTTTCCCCAATCTCCAACTTTTTGGGAACCACTTCCGGGGAAGTAAGCGTCGTGAGGCGAAAGTAAAAGTTCTGAACTCTGATGATTTTGGTACATCTGATACTTTTCCCGTGTGCTTACCCTTTTCATAGGGGGCCGACGTGGTTAACAATAGGTTGGATGTATTTAAAATGATGTGAATTTATGCCTAGAACTCCAAACGAATATGCCGTTTTCCTTCTTTTGGATAGCGGACATCGGGAAGAAGTGCGTTTTCCTACGATTCAAGAGTTTCAGAAGTGGTATAGTGGGGAGCTTGTGCCAAAGTCAGCTTCTAATGATTTTATTAGCGTACCGATTAAAAATATTCAAGGCGAATATATGGTGGTGCGTCCATCCCGCATTGTTGGCATTCGGGTAGAACCGATTTTTAGCTCTAGTATTGAAAGATGATGAGAAAAACCTTTGCTTTGCTGTCTTTGAGTCTGGGAATTGCCCTTGTAAATCCACTTTGGTCAGTTGTTGCTCAAGTTCCGACTACACTGCCGATACCAATACCGACTACTCCAGAAGTCTTACCAGCACTCCAACCTGTGAACGTGGAAAACGCTTGTAACACCCAAGGTTGCTTGGGTTGGGATGAGCAACTTTGGGGTCAACAAGGAGATAGGCAAGCACTGTTAACTTCCATTGATCATAGTTTGCGTTACTTGGGAACGAGTAAAGCGATCGCTACTTATCAAAATTATCCAATTAAAGAGATTACCCTAGATCGTGTCCGTCGGAGTTTGTTACGCTTCCGGCAACTTGTTGTTAGTTCCAAGTCAGCAGCCGAACTACAAGCCGCTGTCCGACGGGAGTTTGTTTTCTATCAGTCTGTAGGCAACGATGGCAAAGGTACTGTTAAATTTACAGCTTATTACGAGCCGGAGTATACCGCCAGCCGGGTGAGAACTTCAACATATAAATATCCCTTGTATAAAGCACCGGCAAACTTTAAAGAATGGGCTAAACCTCATCCAAAACGAGTTGATTTGGAAGGTAAAGATGGTTTATTGGGGAATAAAAGCAAATTACGTGGCTTAGAGATGCTTTGGTTCCGCGATCGCATGGATGCATACATGATCCATATCCAAGGTTCTGCCCAAATTAAATTAACCAATGGTAGAAGAACCTCTGTAGGCTTTGCCGGAGGAACAGATTATCCTTGGACTAGTATCGGGGGAGAACTAGCTAAAGATGGTAAATTGCCACTTAGCGGCTTAACCATGCCCAAGTTACTGAGTTATTTCCGTCAAAATCCCAGGGAGTTAAATAATTATTTACCACGCTGGGAAAGATTTGTTTTCTTTCAAGAAACTAACGGTGCAGCAGCTACAGGCAGCATTAGTGTACCTGTAACAGCAGAGCGTTCCATAGCCACAGATAAGTCTCTCATGCCACCTGGCGCACTGGCATTGATTAACAACTCATTTCCTTATCCTGCTGGTGGAGGAAGATTGCAGCCTCGGAGAGTTAGTCGTTTTGTCTTAGATCAAGATACAGGCAGTGCGATTAAAGGGCCAGGAAGAGTAGATTATTTCATGGGAACTGGTCAACTAGCAGGCGATCGCGCCGGCATTACAGGCGGCAACGGTTCACTGTATTATTTACTACTTAAATAATAAGAAGTAGGAGTTCAGGAGTCAGGAGTCAGGAGTCAGGAAAAAGATATAGCGGTATGCATTTGAATGAAATACATCATAGCCCCCTCCCCGCAAGCGATGAGGGGGTTGGGGGTGGGGTTCTTGTATCTCACCCAATCGAGAACCACTATAAATATTATTCCCCCTGCACCCTGCACCCCGCTCCTTTTCCTCTTAAGAGTCCCTAATATGGTGGATAACCAAATTCATCATCATCTGCATACACATAAGAATTGGTAACACCAGCCATTTCCACCTTAGAAACTTCTGGTTTAATAACTTCCTTACCAAAATCCTTGTGTTCTTCAAAAGCCTTACAAATAATTGCCGACTCAGGAGAATCTGAGGCAATCATATAATCTGTTAAAGTTGAAACCGTGGGATGTTTGTAATCCACAGTTGAAGCCACCAAAGCCGTATTTGGCTCAATCCCTCTTTCTTCACATTCAATAATTGGGCAAAAAATTCCATGGGCATGGAATAAAGGACCCTTTGGAGTTACAGGTTTCTTCTGGAAGGCGGCATAAGCCTTTTCTAATTCTGCGACAAAACCACCGATTGGTCTACCTTGTTGATATTCAGAATAACTTTTACCAAAACTAGCTCCTGCTGAACCACTAAGAGTTAATTGCAGAGGTGATTCGTGTAGAAACTTTTTATCTTCACCCACTAAAAAAATGAGATGGCGAGTAAAAGTTTTAAATTTAACTTTATCAGCTAAAAAAGCATCATAATTATCTTTAAAAGTACCCAATTTCATGCCAGTTTCTCTGTCTTTAACAGATAATGGCCCGCGACGCACAATTACTAATCTAGGAGTAGTGCTAATAAAAACAGTTTCCATTCCCGAACTAAATTCATGCTCTACCTGTTGCCAATTTTCATCAGGTTGAAAACCAACAGATTGGGCATTATCCCGGCTAATTGCTAAACCATAGCTTTGTAAACCATCCGTACCATAGCGAGGATTGATCATCAAACCCCAGGGAAGCACTTGGGAAGGAGGGGCGTTAAATTTTTCGTCTTCAAAGTCGAACTGGGCAGATGCTTTCATGATTTGAGAATATCACAGTGCTTAATTTTACAAGTCTATCTCTTGTACCATATTTTGTACCATCCATCTAAGATATCAGGCACATTCTGAATTAGATTTTAACAATTTCAGTTTAAACATCGTCGATTTCAGCCTCAGCAGGGATAACCAGATATAATCGCTACATGAACATTATAGGTACTAAAATTTTGCCGTTGTAACCTGTATATTTGTATTTTTCAACTACTTTTGTGGCAATATCTCTTCCTTTACCTGATGAAACTAAAGCCACGCAAGCTCCGCCAAAACCTGCTCCTGTTAGCCTTGCACCAAATACTCCTACTGTGTTCTGCAAAATTTCTACCAAAGTATCCAGCGCAGGTACAGAAACTTCGTAATCATCCCGTAAACTGGCATGGGAAGCATTCATCAACTCTCCAAATCGCTCAGGTGTAACTGCCTGTAAAGCTTCTAAAACGCGATTATTTTCTGTTACTACATGACGGGCGCGATCGCATAACGGTTTAGATAATGTTTCTATAGTCTTGGTGTCAGTAATATCTCGCAGGGCTTTCACTCCTAACAAATGCGCTGCCTCTTCACATTCCGCACGACGCTGATTATAACCACTAGTGGCAAGTGTACGCGGCACACCGCTATCTATAACTATAATCTCTGCTCCAGGTGGAAAAGGCACGAGATAGCGTTCTAGGGTACGAGTATCTAAAAATAAAATATGTTTGCTATCCGCCAAACTAGCAGCCATTTGATCCATAATGCCGCATTGCACACCAGCATAGTGAATTTCTGCTTGTTGAGCGAGTTGAGCAATTTCCACATCATTGAGAGGAAGATCAAAAAGTTGACGTATTGCTCTCAATGTTGCCACTTCTAAAGCCGCACTGCTAGATAAACCCGAACCTATAGGCACAGATGATTTTACATATACTAACAGAGATGGTATTGTGTACCCTGCGGTTTTTAATACTTCAATACAGCCATAAATATAGCTGGCAAATCCAGATGGCGAATGGTGCGTATCTAATATAGTGACTTGCTCATTTAAATTTTCTGAATAAAAATGGTGTGCATTATCTCTACTCATACCCAGTAATACTGTTGTGCTTTGAGGAATAGCAGTTGGCAGCACAAAACCATCGTTATAATCGGTATGTTCACCAAGTAGATTTACCCTGCCTGGCGCACTTGCTTCTGTTTCGGGTATTGTATTGAATATTTCTTCAAAATTCATAATCTTTTTGTTTCGCGCAAAGTCGCAAAGGGGCAAAGGAAGAATTAAGTGTATACCTGAAATTTGCGGGAATTCCCGGTTATGTTTATTTAACTAAAGGCACAGGACGCGATCGCCCTCCTACTTCTACACTGGGAAAATTCGAGTCAAAAGTCAAATTTTCTAATTTCCCATCCTCAAGAATTACAAAAGTATCTTCCACCTTTGCCCCGGCTAAACTTGGGTTCCAAGCGACAGCCATTCCTGCGGCTAAAGTATCGGTAGTAGTTGGAGTGGCAACAATTTCTCTAGCTAAATATCCTGTAATTCCTCCCTGATGATGTTCACGGATAGCATGGGGAAATCCATGTTTTCCATAAGCTTGATCTAGGGAGCGATAAATTGCGTCGAGGGCAGTTCCGGGTTGAGATAAGTTTAAAATAAAAGCTTCAATTTCCCGCACATGACGATGCAATTCGGCATTCTCATTTGAAAGGTTGCCAAAACTCACAAATCTCGTCAAATTGGCATACAAACCATAACCTCTAGCGCAAAATACCAGCATTGCTTGCCGTCCAATTTCTTCTCCTGTGGGTGTGGCATGACGGTATAAGGGTAAACGTCTTTCTCCTGCTACCAGTGTTACTGCTGGATGCAGTCCCCTTGCCCATAATGCTTCTGCACCTGCACCAGCTAACTGATATTCTGTCCAAGTAGGTTCTGCGGCTGTGAGTACCTCTGTCATCGCTTGGCTGGCTTTTAGTCCTATTTGGCGATATCGCTCTAACTCCCTTGGCATCAGTACCCGTTTCCGGTTTTGTAAAGATGCTGGTAATGGCTGCTCTATAACTGGAATAGGTTTATCACTGAGAACTTTTCCCCCATTTGTAACCTCACAGACAAAAGTTTCACGATTAGCAGCCTCAGCCCAAGAACTGATGTATACTTGAAAATTTGGTGGTAATTCTTCATCTTTCAGGCGTTGCGCTTCAATTTCATCAGTTAATATCCACGCACCTTCAGAAGTTACTAATACTTCTGCTACGCCAGTTTCCGCAGTTAGTAAAACAGTGTGAGAAGCGCCCGCAGTTGCCCAAGCGAACCAATCTGTACCACGTAAACGTATAGCCTGTACCCCAGTTTCAGCTAGGGTTTGCCTCATTAGTTCCAGCTTGGCAGAGACTTCTTCATTCATATAAAAGATACAGATAGATAGAGATAATTATCAAGTTTCTCTATGTCTGTATGCGTCTATCTGAGGTTGTGAACTGAGGTTTTCTGATACTATACCTGTAGATATTTAACACTATAGAAAAAGTTTTTTTCTTCAGCATAAATACCAGTGTTTCTTACAAAAAAGGGAACAGGGAACAAATAAGAAACTTTAGTTCTGAGTTTAAATCTCAGTCAAAAAACAGTGTCATGTTTTTAAACATGAGTTTTTCTGTTAAGAGTTCCCTTTGAACTGGCAATAAAGCTGCTTGCATCTAGCTCTTAACAAATGTCCACTCCAGTATATTGATAGGAGCTTCCTGAAGTGCTTGACTCAGTTCGGCATTGGTTTCAAACTTTGCCTGGAATATTTCACAAGCTTCGATGTTGACTGTAAATTGTTCTTCTTCAAAGGGCCAAGGTTTGACAGTAACTAACTGATCACGGCGTTGCATGATGTCATATCGCTGACCTGAAGGACCCTTGCTAATTTCCAAAAACCGCTCATCGGCAGGTAGTTCTTGTTGACAGAGGATGAGAGAAAGGCGATCGCACCATTGCATAAATGCATAAGCTGCATCAACTTCCGATTTTTCAATACCCAGTTCCTCTCGCCAACGTTGCTGATTTTGAAGTTGCTCATCCAGAAATCTGTCTATTTTTGCAGACTTACCTCTTCGTGGCTCATGTAAACGGCTGATGTGCATGGAAATTAATAGAGCTACCCACCTTCCCCGATAGAGGGCGTTCTTTGCCAGATCAGCTACTTTCTGGAGACCGCTCTCTGCATCATCATTTGAATGAAGGGTGAAATCCCGTGGCGCACCTGCTTCAGTCAGATTTTCCTCTTCCCACTCTTTTTCTAGGTCATCGTGATGGGAAATTGCAGCCAGGGTTTCATAAAACCGGACTGGAACATCTTTTCGTCGCCATTGTCCTGCTAGTTGAGCCGCTAGTAAAGCATGAGCGCGGTGATAAATTATTTTCCAACCATTTTGTGTCGCGTTGACAATCACAAATCTATCTCCTGACTCTAAGTTTTGATTGGGTTTCATTACAGTTATGCAAAGTTTGTCAACCTTATCCAACATTGCAAGATAAATTTTTTTATGGAGCTAATTTATCAATTCAGGAATTTATTTTGAGTTAACCTGCTTTTTTTTAGTGTGTATTGAAAGTCATGATTATCCATCTAGCTGGCGACACATTCTGTATTCTGCCATTGGTTATTTGTTGACTAGCAAGAGAAGGGGAAAAATCAGCTTATTTTTAGGTTTTTGCGATCGCATGAAAATTCCTGATTAATAGGCTTGGGGTTAGGACTATATTGAATTCAACAGTTAAGGATTGTAGAGAAGTTCCATGGAACGTCTCTACAAGGGTTCTGGAAAACCCATATTTAATTTCGGTCGATGTCTATTGCATTTTCCTCTTATGCCGAAATTGGCATTCTTAGATTTACATTCACTGCTTGCAATTCCTTCGCTTTCTCCTCTGGTAAAGCGTCGTTGGCAAACATCCCGGCTGCCAGTTCGGTTCCTGCCAAATACTTCAAGCGATCGCTCGTGCGGTATGGTGGATAAAACTGAGCGTGTAAATGTGCTTCAGGATGCGGTAAACCATCCGTTGGGGCTTGAAACCAAGACATTAAATAAGGGAAAGGACGATTCCACAAGCCGTCATATTTGAGAGTGACTGTTTTTAAGGCTTTAGCAATTCCCCAACGTTGTTCTAAGCTTAAATCTGAGAAAGTAGCCACTGGTTGTTTTGGTGCTACCCAAACCTCATAAGGGTAACGCGCACAGACCGGAACGAATGCGATCGCATCTTCATCTTCATAAATTATCCGTTGATGATCAGCAATTTCTTTCTCAATCAAATCTGCTAACAACCCACGTTGATGTTCCAGATAATACCGTTGCTGTTGTTCTAACATCTGTGCTGGCACAGGTGGAATAAACGGATAAGCGTAAATTTGTCCATGTGGATGGTGTAAAGTCACACCAACTTCCACACCTTTATTTTCAAACGGTAGTACATATTGAATTTGGGGATTTTTACCCAAAACCTCAGTGCGATCGCCCCAAACTTGCAAAATTAAATCCAAGTGTTCCAGTGTCAAGGACGACAGGGAAGCACGGGCATCTTGGGTAAACACCACCACCTCACAAGCCCCATTTGCAGGTAAGGTTTCCACAATGCAATCAGGCGGATTTTTGGCCGTCGTTACCATCGAGGGAAAACGGTTCTCAAATACTGCCACATCATACTTACCAACAGGTATTTCAGTGGGGAAATTAGGGTTGCGGCTAGGGGCAAGGGGGTTATATTCTGGTGGTGGTAAAAAAGTCCGCCCTTGACGATGACTAGCATAAGCTACCCATTCACCCCGGAGGGGATGCCAACGCAGGTGGGGATTTGCCCGCACTGGCTCATCACTGGGGCTAGTGGCTGTAATCTTTTCAGAAATTGGGCAACGACTATACAAAGTCATCTGCCGTCCATCGGGCTTTAACAAGCTGTGGGAGTACATAGTCCTTGTCCTGAAAGAGTAGCAGCACGGATCGCTGCAATGGGAAATTTCGGAGTGCGATCGCCGTACAATAAACCGTTAGCTTCTTGGAATGTATCTGTGAATTGGGTGTAACAGAGGCCACTGAATATCTCGATATTATTCACAGTTTCGAGCAGAGCAGCATACTTCATCTCTAGCTCGGAGATATTCCAGCAACGCTCATATCCCCAGGCTTTATCTGCTTCAGGCTGGGTAGCAGGTGCATAAGCAATACCACCAAACTCTGTCAGCATGATCGGTTGTCCTTGGTGTGGATAGTTGTCCAGGGTGAGAATCCGTCCACCAGGACGCTTACGCTCAAACAAATCTGTTAATTTAACTTCCGGCCCATAGCGATGAATCAACTGCTGGGGTTGAGTGTCGTAGTCATGAATAGCCAGAATATCTGTATTTATGCTTTCCCAGCCATCGTTACCAATCACCGGACGAGAAGGATCAAGGGTTTTGGTCAGATAATACATTGCCAAAACATAGTTTCTATGGGCAGCAGTTTCAACTAAATTCGGGACTCCCCAGGACTCATTAAAGGGAACCCATGCCACAATACACGGATGGTTAATATCACGATTGATTACCTCAGTCCACTCATGGGTCATACGTTCTACGGCTTTTTGGGTAAAGCGATAGGCACTGGGCATCTCTTCCCATACTAACAAGCCTAAAACATCTGCCCAATATAAAAATCGTGGATCTTCAATTTTTTGGTGTTTGCGAACTCCATTGAAACCCATAGCTTTAGCTAGTTCCACATCACGCCGTAATGCATCCTCATCGGGGGCGGTCATCAGGGACTCCGGCCAGTAACCTTGGTCAAGAACCAGCCGTAAATAATAGGGACGACCATTGAGCATAAAGCGATCGCGCTGAATACTCACAGTCCGCAATGCAGTATAGGATTTAACCGCATCTAACACCTGGTTGTTATACACCAACTGAATTTCTGCATCAATCAAAGTTGGTCTTTCTGGACTCCAGAGTAACTCATTGCGGTAGTCATCAATACCAGGGTCAGCGAGGGTAATCCGACGGCGAACTTCCCCATCGAACACTTCATAGGTATCATTTGCAAGTACCCTATCGCCAACGCTCAATTTCACCTTCATTTGAATACCGGAAACAGGTACATCCCCTGCCAGCGCCGCAAAACAGCCAATTTCCCACCGATCAAAGTCAGGAGTCCAGCAAATGTGATCTATATATGTTGTCCCTACACGCTCAACCCACACAGTCTGCCAAATACCAGTAGTGCGTGGATACCAAATACTGTGGGGTTCTAACTGCCAATCTTGCTTACCACGGGGTTTTGCTAAGTCGTGAGGATCATCTTGCGCCCATACTGTTACCTTGGTTGTGCCGCTTTCATTCAAAACGTGAGTAATATCAATGTTGAAAGGGGTATGTCCGCCTTCATGTTCAGCCAGATATTGGTCGTTTACCCAAACCCGCGCCCGATAATCTACAGCCCCAAAATGCAGTAGTAATCTTCCTTCTCCCGGTGGTGTCTCAAATTCTCTCTCATACCAACAGTTGGCATGAAATCCAGTATCACCAATCCCACTTTTGATAGATTCAGGAGCAAAGGGAACTTCTATATCATGAGTCCATTGCTTAAGGTCGCCGGGTTGGGCGCATTTTCCTTCATCATCAAATGCGAACTTCCATTGCCCGTCCAGACTTTGACAGTGAGTTAGCGTATCTACGCCTGTGGAGCATCGCTGTAATTGCGGCCGCGGATGAGTTGTTTCTCTGAAACTAAAAATTTGCTTATTATCAACCTGAGAGGTTAATTTAACTTCAGGATTTCCGATAGTTAATGCTTTCATCTAAAATCTCTTCCCTAACTGCAAAATAACAAAGTATTTTCCTATTTTTGGTTGAAAACAACCTAGTTTTAAAATTTAGAAAGCATAAGGCAGGAGTCAGCAGGCCTTAATATTCATCTAATCTACTGTTTGTCGGTTTCTAATCGTGTAGTTATTTCTATGTTCTGTATTGAGTCTATTTACAGAAATTACAGGAATTATGAACTGAATTATCCTTTCTAGCCTCAATACAGTATTATTTACTCCCATGAGATTAACCTTAACTGGCAATTTGAAATGGCCTCCATCACTCTTAGTGTCGGCGGTCTGAGAATATTTTATTTATTGACATCCTGGTTCGTGACATTATGGCACAAATAAACTAAATATTTATCCAATCCCGTGAAAATTTTAGTTGGAATTTTGGCTACTAACTATAGAGTATATCGAAAAACTAAGTGTCATTAGATATGCCTTTATTTCAAAATTGTATTATATTAAACTTTCTCAAAAACTAATGCAACAGTTATTGCCAACTGGGAATTTTGAGTAAAGTAGCCAAAAATGATTTGATTCTCCTTTTTTAACCTGAAAACATTAATTATGTGTTCACAAATCCGGCTATTAAGGTTTTATTAATAAGGATGTAAAATACTATTCTACTTAGCTTTTAGGCTAGGTTAATGCAATATTTTTATCACTAAGTATAATGTAGTAGCGATAGATGAAATAACAAGTATTAAGGAACGCTAGAAAATATATTATCCAATCTTGCAGGATGGGGATACGATGGCTAACGCCACGCGGTTGAGGGATGAATACCATTATAGCCTTTCCCACTCTAGTAAGATACAAAATTACCCCTCCCCTTGGTAAGGGGAGGGTGCGCGACAGCGCGGGTGGGGTGTATTTCATGAGCTTGGGAATTGCTATAATAAAACTTTTTTTATCTTTACCATTTAAGCTATAAAAAAATGAGTTAAATTTTCACTTTCACACCATACCGATTCACCATTCAAAATTTGATAACTGCCGCCAAACAAAAATTAACAGGCAATTTTTAGGGATAGTGCGATATTATCGGCATCGATTAACAGTGATAAAAATATATTGTTGGCAGATGAGATAAATCTAACTCTAATCATCAGTAATTGGAGAAAACAAAACATATGCTTCAAAATATAGACGCAGCAACTCACCATACTGCTAATGATGTAGATAAATTGGCAGAAGAATTGAATAGAGACGGAATTTGTATGATTCGCGGTCTTTTTGATAAAAAATTGATTAAGGAGTGGGCAGAAGCTTTTAAAAATTTATTTGCAGAACGTCAAAATCAACCAGGTGGGTTAGCTCCCCGTGAAATTTCCCGCTACTATCTTACATTGCCTTGGGTTAGGCCATTTGCTAATCCAAATGTTTTCGCCAACCCGGTGATTATGGGTATCCTGAAGCGGGTATTTTTCCAAGAATACGTGATGGTTCAGTTAGGTGTTGATGTGCCGTTTCAGGGTTCAGATTATCAGGAAATACATAGAGATTTTCGTCCTCTGTTCTGTGACGAGATAGTAACCCCACTCTATGCTCTAGCAGTTAACTTCCCACTTGTGGAAGTAACATCAGAGAATGGACCATTTCAAATGGCGCGTGGCACTCATGTTTTACCACGTGAGGTGGGACTAAAAAAGATTGCCACAGGTGAAATTCCGATGGAATCTTTCTATATGCAGCCTGGTGATGTAATTGTGCGATCGCCTTTAGCACTACACCGAGGTTCACCAAATCAGACAAACGAGCCAAGACCTATGGTAGTGATGGGCTATGCTATGCACTGGGTACACACCCCAAAGGTAGATTTGACTCTGCAACGAGACTATTATGAAAGCCTACCGGAAGAGTTACAACAAATGTTGCGGTGTGAAGTCGTGGAACAACTACCAACAGAAAAAGTTGAAACTTACATAAATTTCAAATACTAAGAAAACGGAAAACAAGGGTTTTTAAATCAATAAAGTTCAGTTAAAAAAGTAGGTTGGGTTAAGCGATAGCGCAACCCAACAAAAAAGTTGATTACACAATTAAAGATTCAAGGGTTTTTAAATCAATAAGGTTCAGTTAAAAAAGTAGGCTGAGTTAACCTAAGAAAAATTGATAATGTTGGGTTTCCTTGCGTCAACCCAACCTACATTACTTAAAATTTTTCAAAAATCATTTCTCTTAACTTACGAGTTTGATCAAAATGCTAACTTATATCAATCCAGTCTACAAAGGCTATTTTGCTGACCCTTTTGTTTGGCAACACCTGGGGGTATACTATGCAATTGGAACTGGTGCAGCAGAGGCAGCAGGAATAGTAGATGGAATATCTGAATCTACTAACCAACAGCGAATTTTTCCTCTGTTACGATCCTCCGATTTTGTGAATTGGGATTATGTTGGTAACGCACTACCGCGTCCAGATCCTGCTTTGGGAAATAATTTTTGGGCTCCAGAAGTTGCTTACTGTGATGGTAAGTTTTACCTCTATTATTCGGTGGGACATGAGGACAAAAATCATCAATTGCGGGTTGCCCAAAGTGATAGTCCAATGGGTCTTTATGAGGATGTTGATGAACCACTTACAGATCTGAATACCTGCTCTTTTGCGATTGATCCTCATCCGTTCCGCGATGAGGATGGACAGTGGTATTTGTTTTATGCCCGCGATTTTCTAGATACAGAGGGAGGTGTGCAGGCTGGAACTGCTATCGCTGTAGACCGACTCGAAAACATGACAAAGCTGGCTGGTGTTGAGAAAATTGTCTTGCGTGCGCGATCGCCTTGGCAACGGTTTTTAACCAATCGGTTGATGTATGGTGAATTCTATGATTGGCATACGTTAGAAGGCCCCTGTGTTCGTAAGCATGAAGGTAAATACTACTGTTTTTATAGTGGTGGACGCTGGGAAACTGAAAACTATGGTGTAGATTATGGAGTTGCTGACAATGTCATGGGGCTTTATTCTGATGCTGGTAACGAAACCGGGCCACGGGTGCTAAAGTCTGTTCCTGATTTTGTCAGAGGGCCGGGACATAACTCTATAGTTCTGGCTCCAGACAGTAACACTGAATATATTGTCTACCATGCTTGGACGAATAATATGGATAAACGACAAATTTGTTTAGATAAACTGATCTGGACACCAGAAGGGCCACGTTGCCAAGGCCCTACCTGGACAACGCAGACTATTACTAGCGAATAATCTTGGTACTGAAACAACCGTAGTACCAACGACATTTTTTAACGCCTACCTATTTACTGATGTCGCTGTTGATGCCATTGCCAAGCGTGGGTAATAATTTCATTCAATTTTGGGTGTTGAGGATGCCAACCCAATTTTGTACGTACTTTATCACTACTACCAACTAAAATTGGTGGGTCGCCTGGTCGGCGTTCGCGCTCTATAATTTTGATTTCTTTACCTGTTACTTGCTTGGCAGTTTCTATCACTTCTCTGACTGAAAAACCATGGCCATTTCCTAGATTAAATACCTCACTTTCTCCCTCATCTAGTAAATATTGCAAACCCAAAATATGAGCTTGTGCCAAGTCATTGATATGAATATAATCTCGGATACAAGTACCATCTGGAGTAGGATAATCTGTGCCGAAAATAAATATGGATTCCCTCTTGCCTAAAGCAGTCAGTAATACTAGTGGGATGAGGTGAGTTTCGGGGATGTGGTCTTCACCCAGCAATCCATTGGGGTCAGCACCTGCGGCGTTAAAATAGCGGAAGCTTACAGATTTGAGATTATAGGCGGTATCAAAATCTGACAAAATTCTTTCTACCATCCACTTGCTAGTTGCATAGGGACTAATGGGGTTTTGAGGATGGTCTTCGGTCAGAGGAATAAACTGAGGGACACCATAAAGAGCGCAGGTAGAAGAAAAGATAAATTTATTAATGGATGCAGCCAACATTGCTTCTAGCAGCGTCAAAGTACCGACAACATTATTACGGTAATATTTGGCTGGGTCAGTAACAGATTCACCTACAGCAATGTAAGCAGCAAAGTGCATTACTGCCGCTATGTTATGTGTAGAAAAGATGCTGTCGAGAAGAGAGCGATCGCTCATATCACCAACAATTAGTTTTACTTGCAAAGCCTGTTCTACAATTTCTCGATGCCCATTTGACAGATTATCTAGAATAATAACGTCATAACCTGCGTTTTTAAGAGCTAATACTGCATGGGAGCCAATATATCCTGCTCCCCCTGTGACTAAAATTGTTGACATAATTAGGGACTGGGGATTTAGAGAGTATGAAGATGAATTTACTAGCCTCTATTATCCATATAGCGCGAAATGGCGCTATCAAGACAAGGCATTAATTCACCGCGATCGCTACCAAGAACGCTATAAGTCGGACGGGGAGCAGCTAAACCAATTTCTTGCATAGGCAGAGTAATCAAATTGCTGACGCTGACACCAGCTTGTTTTGCCGCTACCCTTGCTAAGTCAGCCCAGGTGATGCCTGCGGACGCACTTTTGTTAGTTAAGTGCCACAAACCACTTTCGCCATCAATTAATAAATCGAGACTAGTATGGACAAGATCGGGTATGTATGTAGGTGAAACTATGGTATCCTCAGCAGCAATAAAAGTATTTCCAGCACTGAGTTGACGTAAGGCAATCGTAACAAAGTTGTAGTCATCCCACGGGCCGAAGAATGCACTGGTGCGAATCACTAGCGATGCCGGATAAGCCGTCAAGACCAGCTTTTCTGCCAAAACTTTGCTGCAACCATAGACATTGAGCGGAGCAACGGTATCAGTTTCTACATAAGGGTTATTTACAGCACCATTGAAGACTAAATCAGAAGAAAACATTAACAAGGCTGCCTGATGTTGAGCGCAAGCAGTAGCTAATATCTCTGCCCCTTCAGCGTTGATTTTTAGGCAAATCTGGGGTTCTCGCTCCGCATCGTCTACTCGCACATATCCAGCAGCGTTAACAACTGCCCAGGGCTGCAACTCGGACAGCACAGCATGGACTGAGTCCGAATTGGTAATATCCATTTCTTGTCGGGTCAGTAGGCGGTATATGATACCCCGCACTTCACACAACCGAGCAAAAGCTTTGCCTAATGTTCCTCTAGCTCCGACTATGACTAGAGGGCGAGGAGAAGCAGGGGAGACGTTAGAATCAAATTCTCCTCCGCCCCTCTGCCCCTCTGCTATGCTCACAACTAACGGTTGGGTAGACCAAACGCTCTGGTCGATGCCACCATCCTGGTGTATCAAGTAATGGATGATTGGGTTGATTACCAGTAGCTAAATCACGAATTAATTTAGCGATCGCAGTTTCTCTTGGTTGAGGAGAACGCAAATCAAATACACCTGATTCATAGTAGCCGACTGAGCGAGTTACTAAACTATTCCAATCGTAGCTACCTAAAAGCGCCCAAGCCGTGACAGCACGAATATCTACACTTTCATTTTGTAATTTCTGTGCAGCATTCCACACCTCATAAAACCACCGCAATTGCTCCTCACGGGTGCAACTAAGGTGAACTTCCGTCACAGCAAGAGGCAGTCGATAACGTTCCCATGTTTCTTTAAGCAGTGTGTATGGATCTGTCACACCTTCAGCACAAACTCTCACAGCTTCAACATCTGCATATTTATCCCGACCATTTCCACCATGTGTCCAAGCTGGATAATTTTCTGTATGCTCATCCAAAAAGCGATCGCTCGTAAGGTAATGGTTAATGCCGATAATGTCAGGTGGACAACAAGTATTTTGGCAAGCTTCTTCCAGTTCCGCCGCGCTGATGCCACAGTAGCATAAGTAACCCCACATGGGATGAGTTGGAGTAACGTAACCACACAATAAATCAAAGCTCAACCACCGACGTTCGTTTTCCAGTCCTGATTGATATACTAGCTTTGCTGTACTGTAAGTTTTACCCAAATCTTCTGTTTGCACCAGTTGTGCATTGGGGTTAACTTCTCGAATTGCCTTCATGGAAAGAGCGATCGCACAACATTCCCCCAACAAAGCACGAGCAAAAGTTAAATTATCCCGTCCGTGAGGATACCAATGACCATACATTCCACTAAATCGTGCAGTCGTCAAAGGTTCATTTATAGGAGTGTAATGCGTTACCCAAGGATAGCGCTCTGCTACCGCACGGGCAAACTCAGCTAATTTCTGGGGAAATTCTGGATCTACCAAACTAGTGTTACGCGGTCCACTGCCATGATGTACTAATCCCACAATCGGACTAATACCAAGTTCCCGTAATCTCCTCAACCGCTCATCTGTCCATGACCAATCAGCATTTTCTAATCCATTGGGTGCTACTTTTTCCCACAGCACGGGGTAGCGTATTCTCCTGATACTCAGTTGGGCAAATAACTCTAGATCATCCAAACGCCCTGCATGACCGTTGCGCTCTAATTGGTCAAAATACTCCTCACCCACACGATTGACTGTACACTCCACACCAGCCCAAATTTCTAAAGGAAATTGGGTTTTGAGTTTCGAGTTGAAAATAGAAGTCATAATTTGCCACTTAAAACGATGTTTTCTGTCGAAACAACAGGCAAACGCGAGAATGCAGAGACGTTATATATTGGTGTCATATTATGTCATTCACAACTCAAACCTTGACGGCGATTTGCTTGTAGACAGACAGCGCTTGCCCTACACATTGATCCATGTTGTAATACTTGTAGGTTGCCAACCGTCCCACAAAATATACCTCCGGTGTGGCATCTGCTAACGCCTTGTATTTCTTGTAAATCTCTTGATTCTCAGGACGTGGTACAGGGTAATAAGGGTCGCCCTCAGCTTTGGGAAATTCGTAAACGATGCTAGTTTTAGCGTGTTCCTGACCAGTCAGATATTTAAACTCTGTAACACGAGTATAAAGGTGTTCATTGGGATAGTTGATCACTGGTACAGGCTGAAATACTGGGATGTTATGGGTTTCGTGCTGAAAATCAAGAGAACGATAAGGTAACTTTCCATAGCGGTAATCAAAGAAATCGTCCACAGGGCCTGTGTAAACCATTTCCCGACAAGGAATGGCTTTTTCAATTTCCTGGTAATCAGTATTGAGCATCACCTTAATATTTGGGTGATTTAACATATTCTCAAACAACCGGGTAAAGCCATGCAATGGCATCGATTGGTAAGTATCAGTAAAATAACGATTGTCGCGGTTGTTGCGTGTGGGAATACGAGCAATTACTGATTTATCAAGTTCTGAGGGATCAAGTCCCCATTGCTTGCGCGTGTAACCGCGAAAGAATTTTTCATATAATACTCGTCCGACTTTGCTGACCACTACATCTTCTGATGTGTAAATATATTCTTTTGGTTCAGCCAGTGCTTTGAAAAAATCTTCGACCTCAAAAGAATTAAGATCCATACCATAGAGCGTGTTGATGGTGTCAAGGTTAATAGGTATGGGAACTAATTGACCATCTACACTAGCCAGGACACGATGTTCATAAGAACGCCACTGAGTAAAGCGTGAGAGGTATTCAAAGATTTCGCGGGAATTGGTGTGAAAAATGTGGGGGCCGTATTTATGGACGAGAATACCATGATCATTGTAATGATCGTAGGCATTTCCCCCAATGTGATTACGCTTATCGACAACCAGCACTTTCTTTCCTAACTGAGTTGCCAAACGTTCAGCAATGACGCTACCAGAAAAGCCTGCACCAACAATCAGGTAATCAAAAACAAAGTCTCTAGTAATGATATTCGGTGCTTGTTTTTTAGCGATCGCACCAAGATTATTTTTCTCCTCTGCATCACGGGTAGCGATTGCGCTTCGCGGAGTGCTGGTAGCGATCGCCGAATCGATCAATTTTATCATTGATGCCCAAGTCCGATCCCAAGAAATCTGCTCTAAAAAGGCATCTACTCGACTCAACCACCCCGATTTTGGAGTATCTTCCTGCATTGCTTTTTCAGCAGCGGTGATGAAATCAGAAACTGTGTCTGCAATGCGTACCAGTTTTGATTCTCCATAGGGACGCACCACGTCCCGAATACTGGTAGATACCACAGGTTTGCCGGCTGCAAGATATTCAGGAGTTTTAGTGGGACTAATAAAGCGTGTTGCTTCATTGCGGGCAAATGGCAACATTGCTAAATCCCATCCTGCTAAATATTCAGGTAGCTGTTGATAGGTTTTAACACCGAGATAATGGATATTCTCGGATTGTGGCAGCATTGCTGGATCAATTTTTACAACCGGGCCAACCATGACTAAATGCCAGTCAGGACGCGCATCAGCAATACCTTGAAGCAGTTCAATATCCATCCGTTCATCAATTACACCAAAGAAGCCCAGACGGGGATGGGGAATATGCGCTTGATCTGCTGGTTCTGTCTCCAGGTTTCTGGCTTCTCCAAAATGGGTTATATCTACACTACTAGGAAAAGCATAGACATTTGGATGCTGGTTAACTTTATTTTCGTAAAGGCTTTGTCCCCCCGTAAAAACTAAGTCTGCACGACGAAATAATTCAGCTTCGTAATTTTTTAAAGTTGGTGGCGCTCCTTGGAATCCAGATAATTCATCCATGCAATCATATACTACAGCCTGGGGTTGCCAGTGCCGTGTAAATGCGATCGCCATTGGTGTATAATACCAACAAATATACTTGTGGATGTTATGTTCTGCCAAAAAACCATCAATTAGAATTTGCAAATTTGCGTTGACAGATTCTTCACTTAAACCTTCTGGTAAATGGGGAACAACAACCACAACTCCGCTGGCATCTTGGCTAATTTCCAATTGCCGCAAATTTTCCTGATTAAAAATTGGTTCTTCAATAAAAAATACCCGCTTTCCCTTAACACAGCGACTGAGAAGATGTTGCGGTCTTTGATAAACGAAATGCCATCGCAAGTGAGATAAACAGACTATATCCGCCGTATCTGTGATAGTTTCTGTTGTGTGACGATGTTTATTTAATGAGGATAAATTCAATGATGATACACCTAGCTCAGATTGCTTGGTTTCACTCAGCTTTGAAGACGCAATACGACTAGCACCGTTCTTTTTACGTTGAGCTTTTTCACTGGGCATAAATTTTAATTCAATGTATTACAAATAGGACTAGTGAGTTGCCAAAAAAAATCAACAAGTCACCTCCAAAATTAATGGTTGGTTTCCAGATTTAACCAAAACCTGTAATAATAATCTTGAGTATTGGGTTCTTAATCCTTAATTTTGGATTCCGTATTAGTTTCTAATTATAAATACTGACTGTGATTTCCACCTCTACCCAGGAAGATAAATAAATATATCCCCAGCTTCATAAAAAATAAATTCAGAAATTACCAAAGCAAGAAGAAATAAAAAATATGATTTTCCTGCAAAAAAACCTCTATTCCCTTGTGATTAGAGGAGGAAAATTACAAAAATGTCAGAGGAATTCCTAATATAGCAATTCCCAAGCTCATGAAATATAACCCACCCGCGCTATCGCGCATCCTCCCTTTGGTAAGAAGAGGATTGGGGAGGGGTAATTTTGTATATCGCGCTTAGGAATGAAATTAAAGTTAAAGAAACTTATTCTTTTCAATACACCCGGTTTAATTTTGAGATACAGATTGTTTCATTTATCTGAAAAATACAGCTATTTTCAGATAAATGAAAAAAAACTAAATTCAACCCATTGTGGAGATTTTTCCGGAAAAATATTCACTATCTAGTTTATCTAAACCCCATAAATCTCCTATGGATTAATAATTCCATAGTAAATTGCAGCCACAAATAAAACCACCAAGATAATCAGGATAAAACTATTGCGTACTGCGGATGAATAACCGGGTTTAAAACCCCCCACTAAATCTACGATTTAGTGGTCTACCCTTCGGGAACGCCAAGGGCCAATAAGATGACCCAATGGTGACACCTTTACGAGAATTAGTGTACTTACCTAAAGGCAGTTTAGATCCTGCGGAAATTTTAGAGCAAGCTGTAGAAGTTAGCAAAAATGCTAATGACTGAGAATTAAGAGAAAATTCCAGTGCCACGCTTAATCATAGCTCGGTGATTTTCTGAATTTTTACTAAAATTAAGAGATTTTGCTGTATGTATAATCAATATTTTCGATTATTCTAGATTTAGAGGATTTTCGAGCAATTTAGGGCAACTACAAATAATGAAAGCTGTGCAAAGGATAGGGATTGCTGCTGTATCTGGGATGATGTTTTTAACAGTAACATCTGTAGCCAAAGCCAATGATCCTGGTGGTTGTTTTATGGTGACATCATCGGGTAAAACTGTTAGTCTTGGACAACTCTGCGGGATGACATCACCACCATCAACTCCCAAGGTTTTTCGAGTTCCAATTAAGCGTCGTAGCGGACAGACTCCAATTATAGATGTTAATTTTAACGGTAATCAAGTCTTTGAAATGGTTGTTGATACTGGTGCGAGTGGTATTTTGATTACTCAAGGAATGGCTACAGCCCTGAAAATTCAACCTTCAGGAACTGTAAAAGCGAGTATTGCCGATGGTAGTATAGTTGAGTTCAAAACTGGTAATATCTCAACAATTGCTGTTAGTGGTGCTGTTGTTAATAATGCCAGAGTTGCGATCGCACCCAAAGCGATGATTGGGCTGCTGGGACATGATTTTTTTGGGAAATATGATGTCAAAATCTTAGAAAAACAAGTTGAATTTCATCAGCGTTAGCACAATCATGGGTAGTAATTACCCCCTGGCTAAATTAACCAGGAGTATAAAAAACATTAGTTCAGCTTTACAAACGTTGCAGCAAATTTAAACCATGAGTATCAGTACCACAGGTATTAAATAACCCAAATTCTTCAGCTAAAAGTTGCACTTCTTCTGATACAACAGGACTGGGTTTCCAAGGAGTGGGATTGTTGTAAGCATAGAAAGCTTCAACACCGTCAATTCCATCTTCCACAGCAGCGGGAATCAAGTCAAAGTGCGATCGCTTGTACCTGGCTGGATGAGCAAGTACAGCTAGTCCACCAGCATCATGAATAGCAGATATCACATTAGCTGCTTGATATTGTTTACCTGTAGTTGCTTTTTTTTGCAAATAAGGATTGAGACTAGAGCTTTCTGGATCAAAAGCATAAGCCAAAATGTGAACTTCTATATCCAACAAATTGGCATTGATTTCTACACCACTCCACAGATGAGGAGTATGTGCATCGGGATGACCCCACTTCCAATCTTCTAACCAAGCCTGTGCGGCTTGATAGCCAGCAATAGTATGATGGTCAGTAATCGCTAATCCTTTTAGCCCAATTGCGATCGCTTGCTCCATCAATCCACTTGGCTGCAATCTGCCATCCGAGTTGACCGTGTGCATATGAAAATTAAATAAACTAGGACAACTTTCGGCATCAATGCTCTGGAATACTTGTCTTAAAAGTTCTGTGGAAGCAGTAGTCTGGACAAAATTTACAACCATAACCCCCTCTGAACAACAATATGCAATTTTTTAAGAAACCAACACGCCACACTGAATAAATGAAAAATCAATATACACTAGTGTCGGCAGCTACTTTATCTGCTACAGTAATTAATTTTTGAGATTTGTTAAGACTACGTTAGCAAATCTCAACGCTCATGGTCATGAGTATTTTTGATTACTTCTATAAAGACAGTCTAAAAATTTGCGTAAGTTTTGATAAATACTGATATTCTATTCGTTTTAGATACCTGTTATATCTGTTTAGGCTGGTAATGACCAATCACCCATTACCAATCACCCATTACCAATTCCCCTGTACCAGTCACAACTTCACCAATTGCATAAGCGGGAATATCCTGCGATTGAAAATGGTTAATTGCTTGTTCCACTTGGTGAGGTGGTAGTATCACCACAAATCCAATCCCCATATTAAATGTATTATACATAGCTTCATCGCTTACAGAGCCAGCCTCAGCTAACCACTGAAACATAGAGGGAATAGTCCAACTATTGGGATTAATTTTGATTGCTTGTCCTGTTCCCAGACATCTAGGTAAATTTTCCGGCAAACCCCCACCAGTGATGTGAGCCATAGCGTGAACTTCTAACCCAGCTTTCAACGCCGCTAAAACAGGTTTAACATAAATTCGGGTAGGTGTGAGGAAAGTCCCACCGATAGTTTCCCCATTGAATAAATCTGGGTTGTCATTCCAAGAAAAGCCCCCATTGCTGACAATTTTTCTGACCAAACTCAAACCATTACTATGAACCCCAGTACTAGCTAAACCTATAGCCACATCCCCAACTTGCACTTGAGAACCATCTAGCATCCGGCTTTTTTCTACAATTCCCACACAGAAACCAGCCAAGTCATATTCACCAACTTGGTAAAAACCTGGCATTTCGGCTGTTTCGCCGCCCAACAAAGCAGAACCCGCCAATTTACAACCAGTAGCTATCCCCGCTACCACCTGAGTTAACTGCTCTTTGTCTAGCTTACCCGTTGCTACATAATCTAAAAAAAACAGTGGTTCGGCTCCCGATGTCAGCACATCATTCACACACATCCCCACCAAATCAATCCCTACGGTATCATGGCGGTTGAGAATTTGGGCTATTTTTAGCTTTGTACCGACACCATCTGTCCCAGACACCAAAACGGGTTCCTTGTAACCTGTAGGGAGTTGAAAACAGCCACCAAAGCCACCTAATCCCCCAATTACTTCCGGTCTAAAGGTGCTATGAACCAAATTACGAATTTGATCTACAAAAGCTCTACCCGCTTCAACATCAACGCCTGCATCCCGATAATCCATGCCTAATTACACCGTTCTCAATCTGCGACACACATAGACTATCATCATGACACAATTTAGGCACTAATAGAAGAAGGAGTTCAGGAGTTCAGGAGTTCAGGAGAAAAAGCAATAAGAAACTAGAAAAAAAGGAAGTATTACTCAATACCTTGTCCATTTTTTGTAGGTTGGGTTAAGCGACAGCGCAACCCGACGCATTTGTTGGGTTATACCTCCGGCACACTACGTGTTCACGCAGTGTCCCGCAGGGATACGTCCCATTGCTCCGCAACGCTGACGCGAACAACTCAACCTACAGATCAAGACTTTTTTCGATTTGGACTAAGAGTTATTGGTAATTGGTAATTGGGTTATTCACTTCCTCATCTCCATCATTTACCCTGTCACCTGTCACCTGTCACCTATTCCCTAAAATACCTGATCTTCAATTCCGAGCCACCATTCGCCCAAATTCATCAAATCTTGGAGAATATCGGCTAATTCTTGCTCATAAACCTGTGTTGATATTGTATCTCGCCGTTCTTTTAGTTTTTGTAGCCTTAATTGAACCAATAACCAAGGTTTAGAAATGCCCCCTGTGGCTTCTAGATATTTTGCTAGTTTTGTACTATCCATAAAATTTTAGTTTCTTGTGCGTTTAATTACGAATTTAAAATTATGTAAATAATGATACTCCTGACTCCCGAATTTTTACCAAATTATGCTTTTACTTCATAAATAGATATTGCTTCATCTTTGCCTTTGACTTTCACTGATTTATCTATTAGTCTCAGAGAAAAAGATTCAGGACAAGATAAGTTTCTCACTACTGACTCGGTGATGAGAATATTACATCCATATTGCTTAGTTAGCCCCTCAATTCGGGAGGCAACATTAACTGCATCACCGATAACAGTAGAATCTATGCGGGAAGTAAAGCCTACTGTACCCATAACTACTGTACCACGATGAATACCAATGCCAACACTAATTCTTGGTAAACCAGTTTTTCCTGTTTGCATACTTCGCTCATCATTAAACTTATCTAAAGCTTGTTGCATTAAAATTGCGGCGTGTAAAGCGCAGTCTGTATTTCCATCGTCAAATAGCGCCATAATAGCATCACCAATATATTTATCAATAAATCCCCCTGCTTCATCTATGGCTTTTCCCATACAAGCCAAATAGTCATTCAAAAACCTAAAGATTTCTATAGGTTCCATTGCTTCAGACATTGAGGTATAACCGCGAATATCACAGAATAAAATCGTCATTCTCCTTGTTGAAGCTGCACCTACTTCAATGTTTTCTATGCCTTGGGGAGCAATAACTGAGATAAACTTATTGGGAACAAATCTCTCAAAAGAATCTAAAGTTTTTTTCAACTTGTTAAATGATATCTGCAATGCAGCAGACATTTCATTTACTGAAGTTGCCAAAGCGCCAATTTCATCTGCACGAGAATGAATATCTGCGCGATGTTGTAAATCTCCACCTGCGATTTTAGCAACACTAATTTGTAAACGGCGTACCGGATCACTTAAATGCTGTGCTAAGAAATACGCACATATCCAGCCTATGTTTAGTCCAGCAAAACCTACTACCAAAGCCTGATTGACTGCATTGGTAACAGCAAGATTGACTTTTCGTAAGGATATACCTATTCTTAATTTGCCAAGTTTTCTACCAGATAGTGTTTGAATATCTGATGATACCTCCATCACTTTTTCACCACGTTTAGCCCGTAATTTATCAGCAAAATAAATATCTCGGAGAATAAATGTTTCAACAACGTGAGTTTTTTCGGAGGAATTTATGGCAGCATTGGTGACACTGAGGGATACAATATCAGGGATATAATTGTTTTGAAATTCGTCAGGAGAAGACGCAGCAATCTGATTTTTTTGATTGGAATCAGATACTAAGGCATAGAGAAAATCTTCATTTTCTCTCAACAGCAAATCTATATTTAAACGAATTTGACTCCAGTTTTCCTCCGATACCTCGTTGGCATAGGTAGAACTTAATACCTTAGATAGAATTTTAGCATCATTTAATTTTTCTTGGTGGTAAAGAGTACTTTCACTTTTTGCCCAAACCGTAACGATCGCACCAATCAAAGCCAGAATCAGGAGGGTGGTAGAAGCCATGATCTGGGTACGAATTGAAGAACGTAAGGCGAAAAATTTCATGGCTTTACAGTCAACTCTTCTACAAAAGTCACCCATTTGAGTTGCTTGGTTTCTGCTTGACAGTTATTACCGAAAGCTAGAGTCACTGGGCCACCCATTTTCGATGAAATTGGTTTTTTGTCGTTATCCCATCTGGTAGCTAAGAGAATATCACAGTTGCGGACTTCTTCAGCGGTTAAATTTATTGCTTCTGTTGTTTTACGGTAAACTGCTGGTTTACCACTTATAACCACAGATCCCTTTGGGGTTAAGTTAACACCAGCTAAGGACAAAACATCGCGCACTCTGACACCCTGTATTTGAACCTTGTTACTTGGCCACCAGACTCGATAACCAACTTTTTGTGTCAGGGTAACTTGAGGTAATTTGTCAAGATCTGCTAAATTAAATTCACGCTGACCCACTCGCACTAGGGCTTTTTCTGTACCAACTATGATATCGGTGACGTAAAATGCCCACATACCTTCATCATATTTTTGTTTGAGTTCCTGATGCTGGGTATAAGGAAAGACTAAATAAATCGGGCCTCCTTGACTACGCTGAATTTGTTGATTATTTCTGGTAAGTGCTAAAATGATTGGGTAAGTCAGCAAGTCTTCTATTTTGATTGTGACTTGATAAGCGTCGTAAGAGACAAAAGTTACTTCAGTTACTCCTGGTTGAATACCAAACTTTTGTAACAGTGTGTTTATAGCTATGCCACGAAAATTAAATACCTGACTTGGGTTAACGATGTTATTTGCATCAACTGTATTGACATTGGCTTGAGCTAAATCTTGTATCTGCTGCCAATTTAGGGTTACAGGTTTACCAGTCGTTGTTTCACCCTGAATAACTAAATTCCACTGACGCTGCTGATTGTTTTTGTCGTTATCTGCCAGAATTTGCCTATTGCGCGTAACTGCTTCTTTACGCCATACTTCCAATTGTTGATCTGTCGGCTTTTTTGTGCAACCTACCAAGCAGATTGTAGCTATCCCTAAAGATGCTAAGGCCAAGTTTTTCCAGACATTCAATACAACCACATCTAAAACTACTACTTCAAGAAGGTTTGTAAACTGGGGTTGGCTACTTTAGGGGCAGCACTGTAATACATTTTTACACGATGATTAGAGATTCTCCACAAAAATGTGACCTTTGTGGCTACTAAATGATGAAAACGTCACAATAGGGAATGGGTAATTGGTGATTGGTGATTGGTGATTGGTGATTGGTAATTGGTGATTGGGAAAGTATATATTTTTCTTCTGCACCCTGCACCCTGCCCCTTGCCCCCTGCACCCTGTTCCCTATCACAGGCTTCCATAGATAATCTTAAATTAAGGAGTTCAATTTCAGTGGTATTACAAATACAAAACAGCACTTACGAAGCAAAAACCCAAGAAATTGCTAAACAAGTTCTTGCAGCTACCCAAGAAAATCGCTCTTTTTTGGCTGCTTTACGGGATCAAATGCGTTGGGATGATAAATTACTCGACTGGGCTATGAGTAATCCTGGGTTACGGGTGCAGCTTTTTCGCTTTATTGATACTTTACCCGCTTTACATAGTAAATCAGAAATTGCGTCTCATTTACAAGAATATTTGGGAGATGAGTCTGTAGAATTACCCGCAGCTTTGAAAGGGATGCTCAATTTTGCTAATCCTGATTCTATGCCGGGACAGGTAGCAGCGACAACTGTGGGAACTGCTGTGGAAACTCTGGCACATAAGTATATTTCTGGGGAAAATATTAAACAAGTCATTAAAACTGTTGAGAGACTGCGAAAGGAAAAGATGGCTTTCACTATTGATTTACTTGGTGAAGCGGTAATTACGGAAACAGAAGCGCAGTCTTATTTAGAAAGATACTTGGAGTTGATGCAGCAATTGGTGGAGGCTTCGCAAAAATGGACGAAAATTCCGGCTATTGATGAAGCTGAGGGTGAGAATATTCCGAAAGTTCAGGTTTCTGTGAAGTTAACGGCGTTTTATTCTCAGTTTGATCCTTTGGATGCTCAAGGTAGTGAGGAACGGGTGAGCGATCGCATTCGTATTTTACTACGTCGGGCAAAAGAGTTGGGTGCAGCCGTCCATTTTGATATGGAACAGTATGCGTATAAGGATATTACTTTCAATATTCTCAAAAAACTTTTGCTAGAAGAGGAATTTCGCCAACGTACTGATATTGGCATGACTATTCAGGCATATCTGCGCGATAGTGAACAAGATGCTAGAGATATTATTGCTTGGTTAAAACAACGGGGTTATCCTCTAACTGTTCGTTTGGTTAAAGGTGCTTATTGGGATCAGGAAACTATCAAAGCTGCTCAAAAGCATTGGCCGCAACCTGTTTATAATGATAAAGCGGCTACAGATGCGAATTTTGAGACAATTACGCAGATATTGCTAGAAAATCATGAGTATGTGTATTCTGCCATAGGAAGTCATAATGTGCGATCGCAATCTCGCGCCATAGCCATAGCAGAAACTCTCCAAGTCCCTCGTCGTCGGTTTGAAATGCAAGTGCTTTACGGCATGGGTGATAAAATAGCCAAAGCTTTGGTAGATAAAGGTTATCGTGTGCGGGTTTATTGTCCCTATGGTGAACTTCTCCCCGGAATGGCTTATTTAATCCGGCGATTATTGGAAAATACCGCAAATAGCTCCTTTTTACGCCAAAACTTAGAAAATCGTCCCGTTGAAGAACTACTAGCTGCACCAATTCCAGCTTCACCCTCGCTTGCGGGGGGGACTGAGGAGGGGTTCTTCGGTGTAGCAGATACGGATTTTGCTGAAGAGGAAAAAAGAAGAAAGTCAAATCAAGCTTTTAAAAATGTCCGTCAGCAACTTGGTAAAACTTATTTACCTTTGATTAATGGGGAATATGTAAATACAACCACCTTTGTTGATTCTCTTAATCCTTCTAATTTCAGTCAAGTTGTGGGAAAAATCGGACTTCTCAGCGTTGAACAAGCTGAGGAAGCAATGAAATTTGCTAAAGCTGCTTTTCCTGCTTGGAAGAAAACCCCAGTTAAACAACGTGCTGATATTTTGCGGAAAGCTGGGGAGTTAATGGAGGAAAGACGCGCTGAACTTTCTGCTTGGATAGTTTTAGAAGTAGGAAAACCTGTTAAGGAAGCAGACGCGGAAGTTTCGGAAGCGATTGATTTTTGTCTTTATTACGCTGATGAAATGGAACAGCTTGATAAAGGTGTAATTTATGACGTTTCGGGAGAAAATAATCGTTATATTTACCAGCCTAAAGGCATAGCTGTTGTGATTTCTCCCTGGAATTTCCCTTTGGCTATTGCTTGCGGGATGACTGTTGCTGCTTTGGTTTCAGGAAACTGCACTTTGCTCAAACCTGCGGAAACTTCTTCTGTAATTACTGCTAAATTTACAGAAATTTTAATTGAAGCCGGAATACCAAAAGGTGTTTTTCAATACGTCCCCGGTAAGGGTTCTCAAGTCGGTGCTTATTTGGTCAATCATCCTGACACCCATGTAATTGCTTTTACTGGTTCTCAAGAAGTAGGGTGTAGAATTTACGCAGAAGCTGCAATTCTCAAACCTGGTCAAAAGCACATGAAAAAGGTAATTGCGGAGATGGGTGGGAAAAACGCAATTATTGTGGATGAAAGTGCTGATTTAGACCAGGCTGTTGTCGGAGTTGTGCAATCGGCTTTTGGTTATAGTGGTCAAAAATGTTCTGCTTGTTCACGGGTAATTGTTCTCGAACCGATTTATGATGCTTTTGTCGAAAGGTTGGTAGAAGCGACGAAATCTTTGAATATCGGGGAAACGGAATTACCAAGTACCCAAGTTGGCCCTGTGATTGATGCTAATTCACGCGATCGCATTTTGGAGTACATTCAAAAAGGAAAAGAAGAAGCAAAAGTCGCTTTGGAGTTACCCGTACCAACTCAAGGTTATTTTATCGGTCCCGTGATTTTTTCGGAAGTACCTGCAAATGGGATAATCGCACAACAGGAAATCTTCGGCCCTGTGTTAGCGGTAATTCGAGTTAAAGATTTTGCAGAAGCTTTGGAAGTTGCTAACGGAACAAATTACGCTTTAACTGGTGGACTTTATTCTCGTACACCTTCCCACATTGAACAAGCGCAAGCAGATTTTGAAGTTGGGAATTTATACATTAACAGGAATATTACCGGGGCAATTGTCGCCCGTCAACCTTTTGGTGGGTTTAAGCTTTCTGGTGTAGGTTCTAAAGCTGGAGGGCCTGATTATCTTTTGCAATTCCTAGAACCAAAAACGGTGACAGAAAACATTCAGCGTCAAGGTTTTGCACCTATTGAGGGTGCTGAGTAATATATATTGTCAACAGTTAACAAATAACTGTTGACAAATTCACAATATTTTCAGTCAAAAAAATCAGTAACAGTCATAAAATGTCTAATAAATTTGATGATTTTTTAAGTTTACACTCTGATAATGTACCGTCAGATATTGTAGAGGCTTCTGTTTATGTAAATGATACTCTAGAGATAGCCCAAAGGATAGCTATAGATTTATTTGGA
This sequence comes from Anabaena sp. PCC 7938, assembly GCF_049315035.1. Classification (NCBI taxonomy): domain Bacteria; kingdom Bacillati; phylum Cyanobacteriota; class Cyanophyceae; order Nostocales; family Nostocaceae; genus Anabaena; species Anabaena sp. PCC 7938. The sequence goes on from NZ_CP186034.1 coordinate 793,445, forward strand.
AAAGAAGTATCGGAAACTACGGTTATTTCTATATACGACCGTATTAAGGCAAAGCAAGATAATTTGAACTGTGATGATCAAGATCCTGAATGGAATGAAGATTAAAAATAATAAATATCCTATATATAATATTCCCATTCTGAAAATCATTAAATCCTAGAAATCCTGATTCTGACAAATTATGATATTTTGATGTTAAAATATAAAATCAGGGTTTCTCTATATTTATGGGTAAAAAAGATGATCTTAAACAGGTTGATGCAATTGCTAGAGAATTTCGGATGTCAGACGAATTAAGATATGATTTTGGTGAATTTATAGAGGAAGAAAAAAGAAATGGTTATGGTGGAACTTTAAACGATAGAGGTGATTTTACTTATCCCGAACTCCGTCAAAAAGCTAAAGAATTTTTAGAGGATATTAATTATGACTCCTAAGACATCTCTTGCTAATTCAATAGCAAATCTGAATCAAATTATTCAACCAATTATTGGTGAAACTTGCCATCAAATTACATTTAGTTATGGTGATGAACTACGGTTACATTTTGGTGAAATGATTCCCTATAATCATCCTAAATTAAGACATTTACGCAAAGGAACTTGGCAACTTAGCACCAGAGCAACACCTGTTTATTTAAGAAAAGTACATCCCATGCTCTTTAATTCATATTTCAAACATCCTATAGGTGTTGTTACAAAAAGAAGGTTGCGTCTTCTATTGGAAAACAAAAAACTAACTGATTTTGTAATTGATACTAATAAGAATTTTAAACTAATTTTATCCTTTGAAGGTAATTACCAACTGGTTTTAAAACCGGATTTAGAGGATGATTCTGGGCTTGCTTATTGGGAATTGTTGATGCCTAATGAACAAATTTTGACCGTTGGTCCTGGAATGTTTTGGGAATGCAAATCAATTCATGAACGTTATTAATCTGGATATCCTGATAATGTGTTCATACATCTTTAATAGATTCCAAAATGATTGAAAAGTATCTACTACTCTCTCCCAATTTTTTACCCCAACTTTGAACCTTTTGAATTACTAAATTGATAATTATTCAGTTTCCAAAATTCCAATTAATATATGATCTATTTCTTCTATATCATTAGGTATTCTAAAAAGGGTCATATCTTGGGTAATTTGTTTTTGTTGACGATCTAGTTTACCAAACCGCCAAATTTCTCCGGTAGTAACCGAACCATAAAATACAGCTTTATTTTCTTCAATTTCCGATAAAGCAATTAATTCCACTGCAAGTTGAGTAAATCCTCTCGTTAAATCATCATTCTTGGCTACAATTACTAGTAAGCTTTGGTGAGAACGCAATAAATAATCTAAATTCCCTTTTAACCAATTATTTACATTAACTGCATATTCAATTTTTAACTGACATTGACAATGAGTGATTACTTCTAACAATAAAGGTGAAACTAAGGTTTCCCTTCTAGCAGTTTCATTGTTTAAACTTACCAATGGTAAAAAGGATGTAATTTTATGTTTGAGTGCGCTAATTTTTTCTAAAGGGTTGGGTGTATGAGGTAAATTTAGAGATTGTTTAGCAAATAAATAACCTAATTCTGCTAATATTTCTTCTGGGTCATAAGGCAGTTAAAAATATGAGCGAAAAGTGTAAGATTGTCCTTCTTGAAGGATTTTTTGTTTAGTCATACTATCTCCTTATATTTAGAAATTTTCAGATTCCATTTCTGTTGTTAATTCACTCCTAACAAATTACTAATCATAAATAAGTAGCACCACCAATCATACCTTTGCTTGTTTGGTGAATTTCTACCCCTGCATTATTATAAACATAAGAACCAATTATATAGCCAACACAAAGGTCATAATTATCATCAAGATGAACATACCAATAGACATACTTATTCTCTCCAATGGCCCAGGAGAAGTAACAACCTGGGTGCGTCCGGTAGTGAAAGCGTTAAGAGAACAACTAGGTGATGATCGTGATGTTGTCAGAATTTCTGTAATTTTATCACCTTGTCCCCATGCTAGTGGAAAAGAGAGAGCGATCGCACTTTCTTACCCAGAAGTTGATAGAGTCCAAGCCGCATCACATTTTTGGCAATTTCTACTTTGGGGAAAAACCGCAGAAAATTGGGACTGGAGAAGTAAGGGTGTAGTGGTATTTCTCGGTGGTGATCAAATTTTCCCCATAATCATTGGTAAAAAACTGGGTTATAAAACAGTAGTTTACGCTGAATGGGAAGCCCGTTGGCACAATTTAATTGACCATTTTGGGGTAATGACAGCAAAAGTTGCAGAAAAGGTTTCCCCCAAATATGCTCATAAATTTACCGTTGTCGGTGATTTGATGTTAGAAGCAGCGGCACAAGATCACCTCAAATCCAAAATCCAAAATCAAGAATCTAAAATTGAAATGATTGGGATTTTACCAGGTTCAAAAGCTGCAAAATTAACCCAAGGTGTACCTTTAACTTTAGCTATTGCTGAATATATTCATACCAAAAGACCTGAAACTAAGTTTGTGATTCCTGTTGCGCCAACTTTGGATTTACAAACTTTAGCTAGTTTTGCAAACCCTCAGAAAAACCCTTTTATGGAAATTTTTGGTACTAATAGTACAACTTTAATTATTCCCGAACAAGGTCAGCCAATATTAAACACAGAGACAGGTTTAATTGTCGAATTGTGGCAGGAAAACCCAGCTTATGATTTATTATCTCAATGTTCTATTTGCTTAACCACAGTTGGTGCAAACACGGCTGAACTTGGTGCTTTAGGCGTGCCAATGATTGTTTTATTACCAACTCAACAAATGGATTCTATGCGTTCTTGGGATGGTTTACCGGGGTTGTTGGCTAATTTACCAGGGGTGGGTACAAATTTTGCTAAATTGATTAATTGGTTTTTTCTCAAACGCATAGGTTTATTATCCTGGCCAAATATTTGGGCGCAGGAAGAAATAGTACCAGAACTTTTGGGAAAACTTAAACCGCAAGAAGTTGGAAAAATGGTTTTAGACTTTTTAGAAAATCCCGAAAAATTGCAGGCTATGCGAGATAAATTACGCAATGTGAGAGGTGAAGGTGGTGCTGCAATTAAATTAGCAACTTTAGTAAAGGAAGAGTTATTGTAATTTTATCATGAAATTTATCCAAATTTCTTCTTAACAAAAAAGAGTATGGCAAAAAAATAGAAGTATTAACTATTGTTGGTATGGCTGGCTTTGGTAAAAGTACACTTGCTGAACATTTTAAAAATCAAAATTTGTCTGTATATAGTGGCAGATGAATCACAAACTCAGTACCTTTATCGACAACAGAATAGCAACTCAACTTGCCAGCGTGAGTTTGTTCAATAATTTGTTTAGCAATCGCCAACCCCAATCCTGTACCTTTACCAACGGCTTTGGTAGTATATAAATGGTCGAATATAGATGTTTTCACTCCTTCAGACATACCGAGTCCATTGTCAATGATCGCAATTTTTACCCAATTTCCCTCTACTTTCGTGTCAATATTAATCCGATTGGGACGAGCTTGAATTTCGGCAAAACTGCATCCAGAATTGGACTCCTCTAGGGCATCAATAGCATTTGCTAGAATATTCATAAATACCTGATTGATCTGTCCGGGGAAACAAACAATTTCTGGAATTTGGCCATAGTCGGTGACGACTTCGATGGCGGGACGGTGTTCATTAGCTTTGAGACGATGGCGTAAAATTAATACGGTACTATCAATACCATCATGCAGATTGAAAGATTGTTTGGTATTATTGTCAGCACGAGAAAAAATCCGCAGACTTTGGCTGATAGAGATGATGCGATCGCCTCCATCTTTCATGGCACGAATTAGTTTTGGTAAATCTTCTCGAATGTAATCTAGGTCAACGGCTTTTAGTTCATCTTCTATTTCTGCATCGGGTTGAGGGAATTTCCGATTGTAGAGATCGATAATACCTAACAAGTCATGAATATAATCCTGCACCGCATCGACATTGCCAACAATTGCACCGATGGGATTATTGATTTCATGGGCAACCCCAGCGACTAGATTACCGAGGGCTGACATTTTTTCTTTTTGAATCAGTTGCAGTTGGGAGGCTTCTAGTTCTGCTGCTTTTTGGGCAACTTGGGCGGAGAGGGTTCGGGTGAGGTGAGACAGTTGTAAATGGGTACTAACTCGTGCCAGAACTTCTTTTTCATAGAAGGGTTTGACTATATAATCTACCGCGCCTAGTTCCAATGCCTTAACTTTGCTTTCACTATCAGAAAGGGCAGTCATAAAAATGATGGGAATATGGCAGCTACGGTCATTAGCTTTCAACCTTCGGCAAGTTTCAAATCCATCAATGCCAGGCATCATGACATCTAATAAAATCAAGTCGGGGAGGTAGCGTTCGACCTGTTGTAGTGCGCGATCGCCACTAATGGCTATAGCCACATCAAAGCCTGCATCGCTCAGGGTATCCGAAATTACCTCTAGATTGCTAGGCGTATCATCAACAATTAAAACTAAACCTGTAATGGTAGATATTGGCGGTGTATACATCATTTTATAAATGTGAACATGAATAAAATTGCAGCAGCAGATGGTTAATCAATTTTTCGGTCAGGAGAGATACTCCTGAATGAATTTTTCTAGTTGTTGGCTTTGGAATTGTTTTGCCAGTTGGATAATCTTCTGAGTGAAAGGTTGGTAGCGATCGCTCTCTTGCGCCAGCTGTTCTGCTGCGGCGATCAGCTTCTTCAATCGCCCCTCTTGCGCGAGTTCTAACCAAGCCTGGAGGTCGGCGAGGGGTGGTGGAATTAGTTCTTGTGGTTGCGGCTGATCTAGGGATTGATCGGGGATGACTTCAGTTTTCCAAGTCAGTTGGAGATGTTTTTCCAACAGTCCGAATAAATCATTTACTTGCACTGGTTTAGCAAGGAAATCATCACCACCCGCATCAATACTCATTTGTTGATCGATTTGAGCAACGGAGGCAGAAGATACAAGCACTTTGAGTGATTGCAGTTCTTCCTGTTCCCGAATTCGGCGCAGCATCTCAAACCCATCCATAACAGGCATAACTAAGTCAGTAATCACTAGATCCGGGAGATGTTGCTGGATTTGGTCTAAACCAGCTTGTCCATGTTCGGCTTCGGTGATCATGAACCCTAGAGGCTCTAGCAGATTCAGTAAGACAGCGCGATTTTCCCAGCGATCATCTACGATCAAAATATGACGTTGTGAGCCTTCGTAGCCAATAATATTACCCACAGATGCGGTCTGCTGTTGACTCCAGTCATTTGCTAAGGGCAGGATAATCTCAAAGGAGAATTCGCTACCCACTCCAAACTGACTTTTGACCTGAATTTTGCCACCCATTAACTGTACAAGCTGTTGGCTAATGGCTAATCCTAGCCCTGTCCCTTCCACTTTGCGCTTCTGCTCCCCTACTTGTTCAAATGTTTGGAAGAGTTTGTTGATATCTGCTGGCGCAATCCCTACACCAGTATCGACAATGGTAATGCACAGTTGCACAGTGCCATTGGACTCCAACCCAGTTCGTTGAACACGAAAGGTAACACTACCGCGATCGGTAAACTTAATGGCGTTACCGAGAAGGTTAATCAATACTTGGCGCAGCCGTTTTTCATCGGCGTTGACACCGTTCGGTAAATCGTCCTCAGGTTCATAGTGAAACTCAATGCCTTTGTGCTGCGCCCGAATATGGCAAATTTCCACAACGCTTTGCAGGAAAGACGGCAAGTGGAAAGCTTGAGAGACAAGTTCCAGTTTACGGGCTTCGATTTTGGAGAGATCCAAAATATCATTGATCAGTGTGAGCAGATGATAGCCACATTGGTGGATGATGTGGACTCCCTGAAGTTCTTTGTCGGGCAAGACTTTGGATCGTCCCAGAATTTGGGCATAGCCGAGAATCCCATTCAACGGTGTGCGAAGTTCGTGACTCATGTTGGCGAGAAATTCACTCTTGGCATTGTTGGCGCTATCAGCAATTTCCTTGGCTGCATCTGCTAAGGCTTTTGATTTTTTGAGTTGGGTTTGTTCCGCAGATTGGAAATAGACCAACACTCCAATTAGTGTTCCCGCCAAAGCTAAGATTGCTAAAGCGATGATATCTAGGAGTTTGAGTTGAGATTCAATATTTTCACGGGGAATGACCAGTGCTACTGACCAGTTAGCTTCTTTGAGGGGGATAAAGGCCACATATTTGATGGTTTTGTCAATGTTGACTAATTCGATCCCCTGTTGCTTATTTACCATCTTTCGAGCGATCGCAGCTAAACCTCGATCTGCGGACTCAACCAATTTCAGCCCCGGCTTTTCAATTGTGGTCATGAAGTCGGGGTTGGGATGAACGATCGCTTGACCGGCGGAGTTGAGTGTAAAAGCATAGCTATTGTTGCCGTATTTGAGTGTCTCTGTGACATACTTGATGCGATTAACGGAAACGCTACCATGCACTACACCGATGGGCGAACTTGATGGATTTCCATCTCTGCGGATAGGAACTGAAATTGGTACTGATGACATGCCATTTGCTCTAGCAACCATCGGATCACCGACATGGACATACCCTGCTATTGACCTTTGGAACCAGCGACGATCTGTAACATTTGCTCGCTTACTGTTGGGGACTGTACTCTCTCGCCATCCATCTGGTGTGGTTAAACCAAAGAGTGAAAAATCTTCAATTCGCTGGTCTTCTGCTATTAAATATTTACTGGCGACCGACCAATCCACTGAGCGCACGATATCTGTGTTTGCCAACATCTCCACTTTAACTTTGAGAATTGCCAACCAGTGATCAATCTCATCTCGGCTCTGCGTCACTTCTGACAGCACTTGATTCTTGAGATTGGCTAACATGATACTTCGCACGGTCTGATAGCTGAAATAAGCGCCTAAAACTACAAATAAAGTAGTACCACCTACAATTACCTTAGCTAACAGGCTACGTGAAGGTTTACTAGAGTTTGTAGAAAGGAATGAGGGCGAATCGTAAATATTTTTAGTCAGATTCATGGTGAGTTTTACTTGAGGATTTAAAATGACAAGCGGATTGTTATAGCCTTTCCTACTCTAGTTAGATACAAAATTACCCCTCCCCAACCCTCCCCTTGGTAAGGGCGGGTGGGGTGTATTTCATGAGCTTGAGAATTGCTATATACCAAGCACAAATAATAGTTTTGCCATCCTTGATGAACTAGTCCACGATTCAATGTTTGTCCTGGAACTAGGGAAAATAATTAGTTCAGGAAAGGAAACACCAGTTCTAGCCGGAAAAAATGCATTAAATTGTCTCGAATATTGCCCAGAAAAATCCATAGAAAAACAGAAGAGTGGAAATATTTTTAGAGTCCTATTCAAAACCGCCACAGCAGATAATTTTAGATTTCCAGTGGCGGTGTGCCAATTGAAAAACTAAAGCAATATATTTAAAGAACAAGAAACACCAACAAAGTAAATAAAATAGAAAGAAAGAAAGGCAATTTATCAAATTTAAATGCCCGACCCTTCGTTAGGGGAAGGAACGGGGGGCAGGGGGAAACAGACCCTTAACGTCAGCAGCTGCGAACCATTACGGAGCAAGGGTTTAAGACCCCCACTAAAAAAGAGTTTCAGCGGCTTCAAATCAGGAAGGGTTGAATCCCATGCATGATTTACTCCTTTTGCCTTCTGCAATCGTATTCTAAAATAGCTAAACATTTTTGCGTAAATACTTGGTATTCTGAAAGGCGCATAAATTCGTTTCAAGTAAGTAATTCTACCCGTAACTCATTGACAACCCGATCTAATCCGACGGAATGGGCTGCTTTAAATAATAAGCGATCGCCCTCCTGCATATAATTCTTTAATCTCGCTACCAAATCGGTATGGGTGAGAAAACACTCAGAAGGTATACCAACAGCACTTTTAGCGATGTTTTCCGCATCTTCTCCATCAACCAAAACTAGCAAACCATCTAACTGCAAATTCTGCACCATTTCGCCAACTTGTTGATGCAGTTGTGGGGATCTTGCCCCTAATTCCTTCATTGCCCCCAAAACAGCTATTTTCCGCTTTCCAGGGGTATCTGCCAATAACTGCAACGCCGCTAACATGGCTTCTGGGGCAGCATTATAGGTTTCATCTAAAATCAAAATATCATTAGGTAAGGTAAATCGTTGCGATCGCCCATCAGGCATATTCACAACTACGCCATTTTGTAGAGATTTCCAATCTATTTCTAATACCTTAGCTACTGCTAAAGCTGCTAAAAAATTAATAGCATTATGACGACCAGGCAACGGTAAAGGTAAACGCATTCCTGCCACTTCTACCACTTCGTTATCAATTAACTTCCCTTGAATATCCCCACCAGAAAAGCCATAACTAATCACCTTCCCCTGCCAAAATCTCGCCGCTGTCTCCATTAATAAGGGACTATCATGATTGAGAATCGCCACACTATCACCAGGCATTTCTGCTAATAATTCACATTTCGCCTCAGCTATGGCTAATTCTGAACCGAGTAACTCAATATGTGCCGTTCCCACATTGGTAATTACTCCAATAGTTGGTTTAGCGATTTGCGTTAGTTCGGCAATTTGTCCCCTTCCCCGCATTGCCATTTCTATCACAGCAAAATCATCTTCTGCACCGAGTTCTAACAAGGTTTTTGGGACACCAATTTCGTTATTGAAATTCCCATAGGTTTTGTGAACTCTTCCCTGAGTGGCTAAAACTGCGGCGATTATTTCCTTGGTTGTGGTTTTACCCACCGAACCTGTTACCCCAATCACCGGTATAGCAAAGGAATCACGCCACCATCTAGCAATTTGCTGATATGCCTTGAGGGTGTCTTTCACCTGCAAAACCGGGAATCCAGGATTTTTATAGTCGTAATCTACAATAGCTGCGATCGCACCTTTAGCGATCGCAATCTCCACAAAATCATGTCCATCAAATTTTTCCCCTCGTAAAGCCATAAATACTTCACCAGGTTGCAAAATTCTGGTATCTGTTTGCATACCAATGCCCAATTGAGCTAAAGCAGATACAGATACGTTAACAGGATTTGCTAAAAGAACTTCAACCAGTTGGGATAAAGTGGCCGATACAGACATACTCAATCATCAATAAAAGTTAATTAGAGAACTCCACAAAAAAGATGAACTGCTTGCAGCAGCGCTTCGCTATCCAATCTTGTGGGATGGGCATCCTGCCCGTCCTTGTATTATTTAGCAGACATCTTGCCTGCACCACAAGAAATTTTGGGATATTTTTTATTTGGAAGTCTCTTACCAAATCCTACAATCCTTATGGTCAATTAGTAATTAGTAATTCATAATTAGGACTTGCTGATAGCGTGGAGTCAGCCATATAAACATAAAAGCTTGATAAATCAATAGCTTCAGGGTAATTCCAGGTGTAAAAAATACAAGAAATAAACCTTAATCCTCAAAAATCGCTGACAAAAATTATTCAGACTCTTTACCTAAATAAGATTGGTGACTATGACGCACATGAAGAATTGCTACAACGTCTTCTTCGACTACAAACAAAACTCGATATTTTCTTTGTTTTCCAATCCAGAGTTGTCGAATTTCACTACCAATTACTTTTGCCTCTGGTGCTATGGTACAGCGATTAGGAAATTTTTGTAGTGATTCTATAGTATCTTGAAGTTCATAATACCAATTGTTTGCTATTTCAGGACTGAGGTTATCACACATCCAACGATAGGCTGTTTCGATTTCTTGAAAAGCAGTAGGTTGAATAATAACTTGGTAATTCATGAGCGAGGTGGAATGTTAAATTTGTGTTGTAGGGTTGCCAAGGCTTGATTGGCAGGAATTCCTTCACCCTGCTCAAATTCATCCAGTCCTTTACGAATACCTACTATTGTTTCTAGGTAATCAATTCGCTCTAAGAGTTCTCGATATGTGCTTGGGGTCTGTTTTGGGGGGGTTTTCAGTGATTGCAAGAAACTCAGTAGATCTTCTAGGATTTCGTTGGGGGTGTTGTCAATTTCTTGTAAGAGCAATTCTTTGATAGTCATTACAGTTAATCGCTGAGATTTATGTTTTTATTATAGCGATCGCACCTCTCTGCTTCCTAACAATAGGCGATACTGTCTCTACGAGACCCAAAACAGATATTGTTTTTGTCTTCAATTACAGTTTTATCAGCCCAACCAGCACACATTCCTAAATGTCTGGATGCGATCGCAGTTACAAAACTTCATTAAGGAATATTTATCCGAGAAAACACAGAAAAGATACAGCGGTCTTCTTTATTAAAAAAATATATTTCCGAATAATAGTAATTATGTACTGTAAAAAATATTTTTCCTGCTCTTCATCAATGGCGTTTAGTCAGCCAATTTCCTGTGTAGAGTCATACCCCTGATTCGTCATCAATAAAGAAAAAATCAAGCTTGTTTTTTCTTCCCCCTACTAAGCTGTTGTGCATTTAATTTGTATAAGTCTGGCGGGCAAGATGCCCACCCCACAAGATTTAAACATTTTAGGATTATCAAATTTAGGTGCTTAACAGCTTATCAATAACCGTCCCGATAGCGGTACAGTTACCTGCGCGGTTGACCACTTCCAGGTAAACCTGCAACGCTGTGAGACTTGTAGGGCTTGCTGTTCCCATGATTAACACGAAGGGAACACGCACAGAGAATTTTTTGGTCGCTGAAACACACCTAGAAAGTGAACTTAGTGTTCTCCTGTTTTTTCAATCGTCTCAATCACTGCCAAACCTATACTCGAAGCTGCAATTAAAAGAATTGCTGAGATCAAATAGGCATTGGCCAACATTCGGAGGGCATCGTCAAAAAACATATAGGTGGTCATTTGTTCACCTTCAGAACTTTAAGCGGTCGCTAGTACTATTAATGTCTCAGCATCCAGATGGATTGATCTTGCTGATTAATCCCCAGCTATAGCATCTTAACAAAACTTTAGCTCTTTCAGGAGATCATGACAAATTTTTATCGCTAAAGATTTGATAAATTTAGCCCTGATTTGGTGAGAGACAATACAGAAAAATACTATAAGTAAAAATAGCGTCACTCCTAAGAACCGTAAACACTTTTATAATTCCGTGTCATTGATTACATCTACCGAGAGGAAGATCATGGAATATTTACATTTGGCAATATCCACCAATCGCCTATTATTACAGCCGATATCACTCAAATATAAAGAAGATATTTTTCGAGAATTCACTCCTGAAATTACAACTTATTTATATGCTGCCCCACCTAGAGAAATTGAAGATACTGAATTTTTCATTAATGAATCTTTACTAGAAATGCAAAAAGGAGAGGATTTAATAGTTGTGATTTTAAAGAAAGATTCTCAAGAATTTTTAGGTTGTAGTGGCATACATAAAATTAATAGTAAATCGCCCCAAACTGGAATTTGGTTAAAAAAATCAGCACATAATCAAGGCTATGCTACAGAAGCAATTAGATCCTTGAAACAATGGGCTGATGATAACTTAGATTACAAGTATCTGAGATATCCTGTAGATAGTGAAAATGCTTCCAGCCGCAGGATTGTAGAAAAGCTAGGAGGGCAAATTTATCTAAAATACAAGCATATTAATTTGAGTGGCAGAATCTTAAATATACTTGAGTATAGAATCCACAAATCAGCAGATATACTTCGCAAGACCACAATTTGAGCTTTTGCTTAAAGGGCATATCATAGATGTAAAAACGCAACTTATTACCTTCTCAAGTATATTTATACTAAAAATACAGCACTAGCCTAAACAGCGTTCAATAGTGGCAACCACTGATTTTGATAATGATGATAAATCATAGCCACCTTCCAACCCAAATAAGATTTTGCGAGTTACACCTAAACAATATTCTGTGAATAAACCAAAATCTTCAGGTTGCAAATTGACACTTGCTAAAGGATCATCTGCCAAGGCATCATAACCAGCACTAATAATCAGTAAATCTGGCTGAAACTTATTCAAAAAAGGTAAAATCAAACTTTTCCACAGGGGTTGATAGACATTAATATCACTACCAGGGGGTAAAGGTAAATTGAGAACATTTTGATGTAAACCTTTTTCGGAAGCTTTCCCAGTACCGGGATAAGCTGGGTATTGATGTAGAGAACAATATGCAATTTGTGAGTGAGTCTCCACGATTGCTTGAGTACCATTCCCATGATGTACATCCCAGTCTAAGATAGCGACGCGGTTAACTCCAGGTTGTTGTAAAGCATATAAAGCAGCAATAGCCGCATTAGAAAATAAGCAAAATCCCATTCCTGCATCACTTTCGGCATGATGTCCCGGTGGACGCGCTAATACAAAAGCGGGATTTTCTTTTGCTAAAACCACATCTACCCCTTCTAACCAAGCGCTAACCGCTAATAAAGCCACATCATAGCTACGGGGAGAAATGGGGGTGTCTCCATCTAAATAACCACCACCACTGGAAGCAATCGCTTGTAGTTTGCTAATGTATGTTGCAGTATGGGCAGTTTCTATCCAAGACATCAACCCTAATTTGAGGGTAGGAGATAGCCATTCTATTTTTTCTGCGAAGCTGGCACTTTTCAAAGCGTTAACAATAGCTATTAATCGTTCCGGTTTTTCGGGATGATAGCGTCCGGTTTGGTGTTCTAGAAATTCATCAGAATATATGACTGGTAGCATGGACTAGAAAAGTCAAAACACTGAATCTAATTCTAACCTGACTAATCTTTACTCAAACCGGTCATGTCATTGTCGGGTTCATCTACCATATCAGGAACTAAAGCTGGATTTCCGCGTTTTTCGGTTGCTGATTGTTCTCGGATAACATCATCCATTTTTGGTGGATGTTTAATTTTGTCCAGTAACTCTGGACTTAATTGTGATACTTCTTCTTCAGGTTTCAGCTTTTCGGCTTGATTGGGAACTGTTTCTTGATTCATGAATTTTTTTACAACTTTACCAACCTAGCCTAAACAATCTGATTGTTAAATTTACCTATCTATAGGCTTAATTGTGATCTAAAAATTCATCAGCTAAAAGACTTAGTAACATAAAATAATTTTTGACTTAGTTGAATATTTATGATTAAAATACATCAAATTAAAGGAAACAAAGCACTTCTCCTAGATACCATTGAAAAAGTATGGTTAGTAAAATCAGGTTCTTTGGCACTTTTTAGTACTAAGGTTGAGGCAGAAAAACCTATAGGAAATCGCCGTTACCTTTTCTGTGTTAGCCAGGGAGAAGCTGTATTTGGATCTAGATTATGGTATGAACCAGAAACTAATACTCAACGCGGTATTATAGCCATAGCTTTGGAAGATACAGAACTTGAATTATTAGAATTGAGCAATATGATTGCAGGGATAGAGGAGAATACAGCAGAAACTCCGCTATTTATGAAGTTAATAGAAAACTGGCTCAGTAATTTAAATCAACTGGTGATAGGAGAATCAAAACCCAATGTGAAAGTTGCGGTCAAAAAAGATTTAAAACAACTTTCTTTATCACCTGGAGAATTTTTACAAGCTGCACATCAATCAGTGATTTGGGTGCAGATTTGTGAGGGTGATGCTTTATGGATGGGTAGAAAAGATTTCTCTTTAGGTGAGAAAAAATGGTTTCCAATTACTTCTGGAACTTGGTTAAAACCCATTACACAAATTGAGGTTAAAATTAAAATTACTGGGAATTTAAATTATGAACAATTACTGACTGGGCTAACTGATTTTTATAATTATCTTCATAACTATTTTTATCAAGTCTCGTTGAGAGAGATAGAATTAAAAGTGCAGAATTTACAAAATCAGCAACAACTTAATCATGAAAATATTCAGGCAGCACTTTCTAATTTAGCCTCTAATTTGACACAGCCACGACATAGATTTGAAAAAAAAGCAACACCATTATTAGTTGCGGCTGGGGCTGTTGGTAAAGCGATGGGAATTATGATTGTTTCCCCCAAATTATCAGAGAAAAGTCAGCGTCAAAACAAAGATATAGTAGAAGCGATCGCACAAGCTACCCAAATTCGCACCCGTAAAGTCATATTAGCAGGAGACTGGTGGCGAAAAGACAATGGGCCGTTATTGGCGTTTACCCAAGCCGAAAATCGTCCAGTAGCAGTGCTAATTGACAAAAGTCAAGGCGATCGCTACTTCTTATTTGATCCAGAACTACATACTCACACCTTGGTTTCTGAACATATAGCCACAACTTTAGCACCAGAGGCTTATATGTTTTACCGACCTTTACCATCGGTAGTCACAAAAATAACAGATGTGCTGAAATTTGGCATCAAAGGATTTGAAAAAGACGTTTTTGTACTTATAGCCGTGGGGATAGTGGGGACATTATTGAGCATGATTACGCCCCAGGCTACAGCCATTCTGATTGATACAGCCATTCCCAACAGCGATCGCTTTCTCCTCATCCAACTAACTGTAGGATTATTAGCTGTCAGCTTTGGTAGAACTATATTAAACCTATCCCAAGGTTTAATCTCCCAAAGAATAGCAGAAGGAACTGGTAGTCAAATACAAACAGCAGTTTGGGATAGATTACTGAGATTGAAACCCTTATTTATTCGTCAGTTTAGTAGTGGCGATATGCTATTGCGAATCATGTCCGTCAGCCAAATCTACAGCATGATTAGCGGTGCAATTCAACGCACTCTTTTAAATGGAGTATTTGCCCTATTAAACCTGGGACTAATGTTTATTTATAGCCCCCAACTAGCTTTAGTCGGAGTTATAGTTGCCCTAGTAGGTATCAGTTTTACAATCTTCTCTAGCTTAATATTATTAGCCCAAGAACGCCAACAAGAAGCATTGATTGGTCGCATTCAGGGTCTAGTGGTACAAATGCTAAACGGAGTTGCTAAAATACGAGTTGCAGCCGCAGAAACAAGAGCATTTACTATTTGGGCAAAAAGTTACAATCAGCAGATCCAGTTTAGCAATGAAATTATCCGCATCAATCACATAGTTTCCATATTTAATGACCTACTTTTACCAGTTAGTTACCTGCTACTTTATTGGTTTGGGTTTACAACCATGCAAAGCAGTTTAATAGGTGAAGGGAATTTGACATTAGGCACATTTTTAGGTTTTAACGCTGCATTTGGAACATTTTTCACCGGGGTAACTTCTCTCAGCAATACCTTAGTGGGTATAGTCCACATTATACCTTTGTGGCAACGGGCAGCATCAATTTTACAAGGGGAATTAGAATCTGCATCTGATCAAGTCGAACCAGAACCTTTACAGGGACGTGTAACATTAAAAAATGTGAGTTTCCGCTACCGTCAGGATGGACAGTTGATATTGAATGATGTCACTATTAATGCTGAACCAGGAGAATTTATTGCCATCGTTGGCCCTTCAGGAAGTGGCAAATCAACACTATTGCGCTTACTTTTAGGATTTGAAACCCCCTTTAAGGGAACGATATCCTATGATGATCAAGATTTAGCCCTGTTAAACCTCTCCGCAGTCCGGCGACAATTGGGGGTAGTGCTGCAAAATAGCAAAGTCATGCAAGGGTCGATATTTGACAATATCACCACCGGATCATTTGTGACTATGGAACAAGCTTGGACAGCAGTGAGGATGGCAGGTTTAACCGCAGATATCGAAGCCATGCCGATGGGAATACATACTTTAATTAGCGAAGGTGGTAGTAATATTTCCGGTGGGCAATTGCAGAGGTTAATGATTGCGCGATCTCTCGTCTTTCAACCGAAAATCGTCCTCATGGACGAAGCTACCAGTTTTTTAGATAATCATACTCAAGCGATCGTCACCAAAAATTTAAATCAATTGAATGTCACCAGAATAGTCATTGCCCATCGTCTCAGCACTATTCGTCATGCAGACCGCATCTACGTTATGGAAGCCGGTCAAATTGTCCAGGTTGGTTCATTTACAGAACTGATGCAACAACCAGGACTATTTACTAAACTCGTTGCCCGACAACTAGACTAAACCAGAACAATTAATTAAATATACAGCCACTTGCAGGTTGTAATAAATTCAAAAAAAGCATGATCAAGCTGGTTTTAATGCTGTTGGACTAGTCTACTCATAAACGTATTCTACAAAGCTCCGGTATTTAAAGATATGATGAAGGTTTATGTTTATGGGTGAGAATTCTGATTCCCTCATAGTATGCTATCTATACACAGACATATAAAAATTTTGCTCTTAAGCAAAAATACTGTGTCTCATGACAGAGAGATAATCTGGCAAAATATGAACCTAGAGATAGAGTTGACAAATATAAATCAATAAAATTAACTGGGAGAGCAAATAATCATGTCTAACACAATTGAGCCAAAGTCTAATTTAGAAATATCTCAACCATCTGAAGCAACAGATATAGAACAAGAGCAAGAAGACTTGGAATTAAGTGATGAGCAGTTAGAAAAAATTGCCGGTGGTCAATGGGAATGGGACGATCCCATCATCCCAAATAACGTCTCTAATTGAATTAAATATCGCCTAATAATGAATTAAATCTAATTAATTCACTGATATTTATTGGCAAATCTAACAAACTTTCACCAATCATTGATTTTTTGACCTTGGGGTGTAGCAGAAAAAATCCTGACTACACCCTGGTAAAATAAATTTTTTATCTATTACCTGTAATAACTTTGTTAACAACAGCGAATCTATTGATGTTTGAATTTATCAAAATTCTGACTTCTAAGTCCCCCCTACCTTATAATAAAAAGGGTTGGATAGTTCCGGCTGTTTTATGTTTTTTAACTTTGACTTGCTTATCAACACAAAAAACTTCAGCACAACTTACCCCTGACACCAGCTTGGCGACTGAAAACTCAGTCATCACCCCAACTCTACATATTAATGGGATGAATATTGACCGCATTGATGGCGGTGCAGCTCGTGGTACTAACCTTTTTCATAGTTTCCAAGAATTCAATGTTGAGCAAGAAAGAGGTGTTTACTTCTCTCAACCCGCTGGTATTGCCAGGATTATCACAAGAGTTACAGGTTCTAACTCATCTCAAATTTTGGGAACTTTAGGCGTATTAGGTAATGCTGACTTGTTTATGATTAATCCCAACGGCATCATCTTTGGTCAAAATGCCAGATTAGATATCAAAGGCTCTTTTGTCGGCAGCACGGCTAATAGTATCAACTTTGATCATGGTATCCAGTTTAATGCCACTCATCCTGATGCCAAGCCTTTATTGAGTGTTAATGTTCCTCAAGGCTTACAATTTGGCACCAGTTCTGGCAGCATCACCAATCTGAGTAAGCCTGGTCTTACAATCAATTCAGGAAATACATTTGCTTTAGTTGGTGGTGATATCACCTTTGAAGGTAGTGCCGCAAATATTGAAGGCAGAATTGAGTTAGGAAGTGTCAGTCATAACAGCTTCGTCAGTCTTAACCCACTGACTTTAGGTTGGGAATTAGGTTATCAAGAAGTACAAAACTTTAAAGACATTCATTTAACTCAAGGCAGTGCTATCCGGGCTAGGTATAATCAGAACTCAACTTCTAACGGTCAAACTGTTAATGTTGCTGTCATTCAGGGTAGGAATTTAACCATTAGTGATGGTTCTTTTATTTCTGCCCGTAATGTTAACCCCCTAAATACACCTAATTTATTTGTCAAAACATCTGACTCCATCAAACTAATTGGAGTTAGAGCCAGTAATAATTTAGGTAGTGGCTTATACAATCAGACTGTATCTGCCAATAATGCGGGCAACATCATCCTAGAAACCCAAAGACTAATTATTCAAGATGGTGGGGTAATATCTACTACCACCACAGGGAATGGTAGGGCAGGAGATATAACTATCAATACATCAGAGTCTATAGAAGTGATTGGTTCTAACCCAGATCCCAGAAATGGTGCAGGTATCTTTTCAAATGCCAGTGCCGGGAATGGAATTGGTGGAAATTTGACCATTAATACAAAACGATTAATAATTCAAGGAGGAGGAGCAATCACAACATACACAAGCACATCAGGTAAAGCTGGTGATTTATCTATCACCGCAAAGGAATCAATTGAACTGATCGGTGATAATAAAATTACTGGCTTGTTTGCTAACAGCGTAGCTGAAAATAATCCTGGTATTGGTGGTAACTTGGATGTAAATACAAAGGAATTAAGCGTCATAGATGGAGCAACTATCACAGTCAGTAATCTTTTTGGACAGGCAGGTAACTTAACAGTAACAGCAGATAAATTGTTTCTGAATCAAGGTAAATTAACAGCCAATACCAGCGCTAGTAAAAGTGGAGAAGGTGCGAATATTACCCTATCTCTGCAAAATTTATTGCTGATGCGGAATCAAAGTCTAATTTCTGCACAAGCTTCTGGTTTAGCTAACGGTGGGAATATTACCATTGATGCTAAAGATGGATTTGTTGTAGCGTTATCTTCAGAAAATAGTGATATCATTGCCAACGCTGACAAAGGCAATGGCGGTAACATTAACATCACAACACAAGGGATTTTTGGCATAGATTTTAATCTCCAAAACACCGAGTTTAGCGATATTACAGCTAGTTCTCAGTTTGGCTTGAATGGTCAAGTAACCATCAATACCCTAAATATTGATCCCTCCCAAGGACTAGTTACATTATCTACTAATGTGCTTGACACCGCCAATCAGGTTGATCAGAGATGTGTAACTAGTAGAAAATTTGCACTTCAAAAGAATCAATTTACTATTACTGGCAAGGGCGGATTTCCAACTAGTCCCAGCGATTTATTTACAGGTACAACAGCACTAGTTGACTTAGTAGATTTAGTACCCAGTCAGAGCAATAATAGAGATATTCAACCTGTTGATGTTAGTATCATTCCTCAAAAAGAGATTTTGGAAGCACAAGGATGGGTGATTGATGATCAGGGTCAAGTTCATCTGGTTGCGAAGGCAGTGAATACTCTGTCTATTAGTCCTATACTTCCTGCAATTTCTTGTTCTCAATCCTGATATCAAAACAATTCTGGCACCATGCTAGAATTTGAAGATTATTGATAATTTTAAATACTATTCATTCTTTAGTTCTCAACCATAAAATTTCAACTTATGAAACCAAAACTTTCTCCTTTTGGTGTTTTGCAAGAGCAAGATATTCAATGGATTTTAGATCAAGGCATAAAAAGGGAACTAGCTATTGGTGATATCTTAATTGAAGAAGGAAGTTATATCCATAATCTGTTTATTATTTTAGATGGAACTTTGTCAGTCTTTGTCTCCCAGCAGTCTGAGGCAGATAGGGAAAATCCTGATCAGGAAATTGCTAGGATAACAACAGGAGAGATAGTCGGGGAAATTTCTTTTTTAGATAAACTACCAACATCAGCTACAGTCAAGTCATTTGAAAATTCAGTGGTTTTATCTTTATCTTGGCAACAATTATCATCTAAACTAAATTATGATTTAGGTTTTGCATCCCGTTTTTATCAAAGTCTTTGCATTTTGCTTGCTGAAAGAATGCGGAAAATTACATTCCTTTTAGTTAGCCGCAAAGTATTATCTAATCCTCCTCTGAGAAAAGTCTTATTTGTATTTGGAATCTTAGATGATATTGATATTGATTGGATAATTGCTACAGGAAAATTGTTGCAATATTCACCAGGGACAGTATTACTTCAACAAGGAGAAACAGTAGAGTCACTTTATATCCTTCTGGAAGGCAAATTATCAGTGTTTTTAGAGATCATCGAAAATGAAGTAAAAATTATTAAAGAAGTAGCTCAATTACCACAAGGAGAAATAGTAGGAGAAATGTCTTTTGTTGAGACAGGGAAAGCTTCTGCCACAGTAAAAGCATCAGCAATATCACTCTTATGGACAATTCCTCAGCAGAAATTGAGAAGCAAACTAGATAATGATATGGGATTTGCTTCCCGTTTTTATCGGGCAATTACAGTAGTGATCACAGATAGATTAAGGGAAAGAATGATTAGCAGAGGTTATCGTAAGGTAGCATATATTCAAAGTCAAGCTGTTTCTGAAAATATGGAAGATGAAGATGAACTAAATTTAGATACTTTGGAAAATACAGCATTAGCTGCAACCAGATTTAATTGGCTATTAAAACAAGTCAGAAATAGTTATTAGGATAACAGTTTATAATCTGGCTGATAAACGCTCATCTATGATAACTGCATAGCTAAAAAAATGACTAATGATAAAAATCTATTCCGAAAACAAGCACTAGATCATTTATCTTCTCCTGAGCAATTAGATCTACTAATTCATATTATCAAACCTCAAGATTGGCTACATTTATCTGTATTATGTACATTATTTTCACTAATTATTATCTGGATGTTTTTAGGTAGAATTCCTATCTCAGTTAGTGGCAAAGGAGTATTAATTTATCCTCGTCAAATAGTAGACATACAATCCCCCATTTCTGGACAAATAAAACAGTTAAATGTAAAAGTTGGTGATTGTTTAAAGAAGAATAATAGCAATGAAATTGAACAACCAGAAGAAATAATAGCCTTCATTAACCCGATTGATCTTAAACAACAGCTACAACAGGAAAAAACTAAATTAGAGATATTACAACAACAAGATATTGAAGCTACTAATCTCGAATTGCAAAAAAATCAGCTAGAAAAATTAGCATTACAACAACAAAGGGAAAGTTTACAACAACGGCTGCGAGATAATCAAATCATAAGTCCTATTCTCAAAAATCAAACTAATAGTGCTATTCAACAGCGACAAGTAAGTTTGCAGCAAAATCTCCAGGATACAGAAGCTTTAGTTCCGGTATTTCGGGAGAGACTAGAGAAAAGGAAAGAACTATTTACAAAGGGGGCAATTTCCAAAGATGGAGTATTAGAATCTGATCAACAATATCGACAAAATCTACAAAATATATCTAATATTAAAGCACAGTTAAAGCAATTAGATGTAGACATAACGGCAACGGAAAAACAATATATTGATAATGTTAATAATCTATCTGAAATACAAGTTAAGTTACAAGAAATAACCACAAAAGAAAAAACTCTAAAACAACAAAATCTCACCGACGTAATTAACAGAAAAAATCAAATTTTACAAAACAAACAAGAAATTGACACCCTGACACAAAAAATCAAAAACAACAGCACTATTAAAAGTCCTCATACTGGATGTATTCTTGAACTCACTACCACTAATGGACAAGTAGTTAATACTGGAACTAGCATTGGTTCTCTAGAAATAAAAGCAGCAGCGTCTGAAAAATTAGTAGGAGTCACATATTTTTCTGTGGGAGATGGTAAAAAAATTAAACCTGGAATGGAAATTCAAATTACCCCTACTAGTGTGAAGCGAGAACAATTTGGGGGTATTGTTGGTAAAGTTATCTCTGTTTCACCTTTTCCAGTGACTAAACAAGGTGCGGTGAATGTTCTTGGTAATACTGAATTAGTAGAAAGTATAGTTACGAAATCTCAAGAACCACAAATAGAAGTCTGGGCTGAGTTAAAACCAAACTTTACTAATTTTAGCAATTATGAATGGTCTTCTTCAACTGGGCCAACAAACTTAAAGTTATCTTCGGGAACAACTACTAAAGTCAATATTATTTTAGAACAAAGACAACCTATCACATTTATTTTACCATTTTTGAGGGAATGGAGTGGCATTAATTAATCCCTTACAGAGTTTACGGCAACTCATTAAATATTCGAGAAAGAGAGTAAAAACGCCAACAGTGCTGCAAATGGAAGCAACTGAATGTGGTGCAGCCGCACTGGGTATTATTCTTGCTTATTATCAGCGCATTGTCCCTTTGGCAGAACTACGTCAAGAATGTGGGGTATCTAGAGATGGTAGTAAAGCTGCAAATATCCTCAAAGCTGCCCGACGTTATGGAATGCAAGCAAAAGGTTATAAAAAAGGTCTAGAATCTTTAGAAAAAGTTCAATTTCCTTATATTGTATTTTGGAATTTTAACCATTTTTTAGTAGTAGAAGGATTTAGCCTCAATTGGGTTTATCTTAATGATCCAGCTAGTGGTAGATGCCAGGTATCTAAGCAGGAATTTAATGAAGCTTATACGGGTATTGTACTAGTAATAGAACCAGGAGAAGATTTTAAAAAAGCTGGAGAAAAGCGCAATACTTTTTTGGCTTTATACTCCCGGCTAAAAAGTTCCTATGATGCTTTACTGTTATCCATTTTAGCGGGAATTATGCTGACGTTAACTCGGTTAGCATTACCTGCAATTGCACAATTTTTTACAGATGAAATTCTCATTCAAGGGCGAGAAGAATGGCTAAAACCTTTATTGTTGGCTATAGTAATTACCGCCATACTCCAAATATTAATAAGGCAGTTGCAATTACTATATTTGCGGCGATTAACTATTAAGTTATCAATGGTGATGACAGGTAAGTTTATCTGGCATATTCTGCGTTTACCTATCAATTTTTATGCTCAACGATTCACTGGTGATATTAGTTATCGTGTGAATTTGAATAAAAATGTAGTCAATGGTTTAAATAATATCAGCACGACAATCATTGATACATTGATGTTAGTATTTTATGCGGCGATGATGCTCATTTATGATCAAGTGTTAACGATTATGACTATCAGCTTTGCTGTACTTAATCTTTTAACTTTACAGATAGTGAAAAGATTTCGGGTAGATGCAAACTTAAAGGTAAGTCAAGAACGAGATCAACTTTATGGTTTTGCTACTAGTGGGATTCAAAATATAGAAACGGTGAAATCATCTGGCTTAGAATCAAGTTTATTTGCTAAGTTTGCCGGATATTATACTAAATTTCATAATGCCCAACAAAAACTAGATTTACAAAGTTTATATTTAAATCTGTTACCAACAATTTTCAGCTATGTTGCAACTACTATCATTTTAGTAGTAGGAGGTGTGCGAGTGATGGAAGGTAGCATGAGTATGGGAATGTTAATTGCTTATCAAAGTTTGGTAACTAGTTTTCTACAACCGGTTAATAACCTGGTTAATTTTGGTGCTAATTTGCAACTTTTAGAGGCTGATTTGGAACGTCTGGATGATGTTTTTAGTAATGCTATTGATCCTGAAGTTACTAGAGAGTTAGTGATTAAAAATGATGATATTTCTTTATTAGAGGGACAGGTTGAGTTACGTAACCTTACTTTTGGCTACAATCATTTAGAAGCGCCTTTAGTTGAAAATTTTAGCTTGATTGTCAAGTCAGGACAAAGAGTGGCATTGGTGGGTGGGAGTGGTTCTGGTAAGTCTACAATTAGCAAACTGCTTACAGGGCTTTATGTTCCTTGGTCGGGGGAAATTTTGTTTGATGGTATTCCTCGTCAACAAATTCCACGTTTGGTATTAGCAAATTCATTGGCAATGGTGGAACAGGATATCTTTTTGTTTGAGGGAACAGTTAGAGATAATTTGACTCTTTGGGATGAAACTATATCAGATGTTGATGTTATAAAAGCTTGTCAGGATGCGGAAATTCATAGTTTGATTATGTCTTTACCAGGGGGATACAATGCTCAATTAAGTGAGGGTGGTTTGAATATTAGTGGAGGACAACGCCAACGTTTAGAAATTGCTAGGGCTTTAGTCAGGAATCCGGTAATTTTGGTGATGGATGAAGCTACAAGTTCTTTGGATGCGGAAACGGAACTAATTATCGATCGCAATATTCGTCGTCGCGGTGTATCTTGTATTATTGTTGCCCATCGTCTTAGCACGATTAGGGACTGTGATGAAATTATTGTGTTAGATAGAGGAAAGGTGGTACAACGGGGCAGTCATGAAGAATTACGATCGCAAGCAGGAACCTATAGTCATTTACTAGATAGGTAAAAATTAGCACAAAATTCAGGAGTTCAGTGTTCGGAGTTCGGAGTAAAACTGGCTTGGTGTCTGGCTTTGAATTTAGATTCTTTACTTCATTGATCTGCAATGCGCTGTAAATCCTAATATTATTAATTTCCGGCGGTTATTTTTGGCTAATAATATTAGCTTTCAGAATAAATAAATCCGAGTTAATGTATCAATAAAAAATATCAAAGTATTAATTTAAACTCTTGTATTCTAACTTCTCAATTTGCCTTGAACATCTGATAGAAGATTTTAATTTTAAGTTTCTATTGGATTAGATTTTTGTAGAGCTACTTTGTCCACAAAGCAGGATAGATATATGTTAAAATTATAGCAAGATATGACAATTATTCAAGACTAATTTGACATAATTTTGTATTTTGTCAAGTACAAAGGCTAAAACCTGCATTTTTTGGAGTTTTGTAGTTTATGACAACCTCACAGGAGAGGATTATCCCGACGGATTTGCGAAATGAAATGTCGCGATCCTATCTGGAATACGCCATGAGCGTAATTGTAGGTCGGGCGCTGCCAGATGCTAGGGATGGTCTAAAACCTGTGCATCGACGCATTCTCTACGCCATGCACGAGTTGGGTTTGCTACCAGATCGCCCTTTTCGGAAAAGCGCCCGTGTGGTGGGGGAAGTTTTAGGTAAATTTCACCCCCACGGTGACACGGCTGTGTATGATGCGTTGGTGCGGATGGCGCAGGATTTTTCGATGCGATCGCCTTTAATCAACGGACATGGTAACTTTGGTTCGGTAGATAATGACCCGCCGGCGGCAATGCGGTACACAGAATGTCGTTTGCAAGGTCTAACCAGCGCGGCATTATTGCAAGATATTGAATCGGAAACAGTAGATTTTGCCGATAACTTTGACGGTTCCCAACAAGAACCGACAGTTTTACCCTCACGTATCCCCCAACTACTACTCAATGGTTCTTCTGGGATTGCGGTGGGAATGGCCACAAACATTCCTCCTCACAACTTAGGAGAAGTGATTGATGGATTAGTGGCACTAATTCACAATCCAGAAATCACCCCAGTTCAGTTGATGCAGTACATCCACGGGCCGGACTTCCCAACCGGGGCGCTGGTTTTAGGAACAGCAGCAATTAAAGAAGCTTACACCACTGGGCGCGGTTCTATTACCATGCGCGGCGTTGCCAATATTGAAACTATTGAACAACGGGGTAGGCCAGAGAAAGAAGCAATTATCATCACAGAATTGCCTTACCAAACCAACAAAGCGGCATTGATTGAAAAAATTGCCGAGTTGGTGAACGATAAGCGCATTGATGGAATTTCTGATATTCGGGATGAGAGCGATCGCGATGGGATGCGAATCGTCATAGAATTAAAACGCGATGCTTATCCCCGTGTTGTTTTAAATAACCTTTACAAACAAACCCCACTGCAAGCCAACTTTGGCGCGAATATGTTGGCATTGGTGAATGGTGAACCCCAAATCCTCACCATCAAAGACTTCTTAACAGTCTTCCTCGATTTCCGCATTGAAACCATTAACAGACGTACTCGTTACCAACTACGAAAAGCGGAAGAACGAGATCATCTTTTACAAGGTTTATTAATTGCCTTATCACATTTAGATGCAATTATTATCTTAATTCGCCATGCACCAGATGCACCCACAGCCAAAGGGGAGTTAATCACAACCTATGGACTTTCAGAAGTACAAGCAGATGCAATTTTGCAAATGCAATTGCGACGATTAACAGCCTTAGAAGCCGATAAAATTCGTCTGGAACACGAAGAATTACAAAACGTCATTGCCGACTTGCAGGATATTTTGGACAGAAGGGAACGGGTGTTAGAAATTATTGAAACCGAAATTAGTCAAATCAAAACTAGCTTCGCTACACCCCGACGCACACTCATTACCCACGGTGAAGGTGATCTAGATGATCTTGACCTCATCGCTAATGAAAAAGTCCTGATTCTGATCACCAAACAAGGCTACATCAAACGGATGCCCGTGAGTACCTTTGAAGCCCAAAGCCGTGCTACCAGAGGCAAAGCCGGGGCTAAAGTCAAAGAAGATGACACCATTGAGCATTTTTTCACTTGCTGCGACCACGATAGCGTACTATTTTTTAGCGATCGCGGTGTCGTCTACTCAATGAGAACCTATCAAATCCCCCTTGGTTCTCGTACCAGTCGCGGTACACCCATCGTCCAGATGTTACCCATCCCCAAAGAAGAAAAAATCACCTCTATCGTTCCTGTAGACGAATTTAGAGACGATGAATATTTAGTCATGCTCACCAAAGGCGGTAACATCAAAAAAACCTCATTGGCCGCATTTAGTCACATTCGCGCCAACGGTTTAATTGCCATATCCTTAGAAGAAGGCGACCAACTACGCTGGGTACGGAGGGCAAAAGTAGAAGATAGCGTCATTATTGGTTCCCGTAACGGCATGGCTATTCACTTCCGCTGCACCCAAGAACAACTGCGTCCCCTCGGTAGGGCGACTCGTGGCGTAAAATCCATGAAACTCAAAAAAGGCGATGAATTAGTGGGAATGGATATTCTTCCGGCCGCAGTTCTCGAAACTTTGAATACAGAAACAGAAGCGGAAATCGAGGAAATCATCGAAACCGAAGAAATAATTACCGAAACCGAAGAAATCATTGAAACCGAAGAAACCGCAGAAGTACCCAACAACAGTACTGGCCCTTGGGTGTTAGTAATTACGATGGGAGGATATGGAAAGCGCGTCCCAGTTGGACAATTCCGACTCCAAAATCGTGCCGGTCAAGGTTTAATGGCCACCAAATTCAAAAACCGCAAAACCAAAGACAAATTAGCAACTTTGCATATTGTCAACAACGACGAAGAAATCATGATGGTAACAAATCGCGGCATCATTATTCGTCAAGCTGTGAATGCCATTTCCGTACAATCACGTTCAGCTACTGGGGTGAGAGTGCAGCGCTTAGACGAAGATGATGCTATTACCGGAGTAGCGATTGTTCCAGCAGATACGGGTGAAACTGCTGAAATTGGCGAAACTGGCGAAACTGCCGAAAATGGCGAAAATGATGAGTTAGAAGCAGCTGAATAACGATAAAAGATAAAGTATGAAGTCCTTGGAAAAAAAGCTGTTTTCATCCTTCCACCTTTACACTTTATCCTTGATCAGCGGGCTGTTGATGGGGGTGACAGTCGCCCCCGTCGGTGCTTGGGTTTTCGCCTGGGTTGCCCTTGCACCCCTCTGGGTAATAGTTGTTAAATATACTAAAAACACAAGTCCTCCTGCCCCCTGCCCCCTGCCCCCTGCCTTTATTTGGGCGATCGCATATCATGGATTTGCCCTATCCTGGATCACCGGCATCTATCCTATGGATTGGTTGGGTGTTCCCCCCTTACCAGGTTTAGCAATCACTTTTTTTTGTTGGTCATTTATTAGCCTCTGGGGAGGAATATTAGTCTCTCTTTGGGCAGCTTTGATGGTGCGGTTAGAACTACAAAAACCGTGGTTGCGTGTATTGGTTGGTACGGCTTTATGGTGCGCCTTAGAAAGTCTTTGGAGTGCAAGTCCTTTGTGGTGGAGTTCTCTGGCTTATACTCAGTCACCACACAATCTGCTAATTTTACATTTGGGTCAATTGTCTGGTACTAGCACTGTCACGGCTGTGATTGTGGCTGTTAATGGGTTGGTTGCGGAAGCTTGGATTTATTTTTGCACGCAGAGGAGGACACTTGCATGGGCGGGTCTCCCGACTTGTGCAAAGTGTCCGTCACGCAGAGGCGCAGAGGAAGAAAGAAGAGTTAATTTTTACTTAATCTTGGCGATTACAATATTTATAATTTCTCATATGATCGGCTTTATTTTTTATACTCAACCTCTCACTCAAACTGTAGATACAAATTTAAAAATCGGTGTTATTCAAGGTAATATTCCTAATAAAATTAAATTACTTCCTGAGGGATTTAATCGTGCGATTACAGGTTATACTGAGGGATATTTAGAATTAGCAAATCAGGGTGTTGACGGAGTTCTCACCCCAGAAGGTGCGTTACCTACATATGAAAGCAATTTCAGTAATACACCTTTGGTTGCAGCAATACGAGAAAAAGGTGTGGTTGCTTGGATAGGTGCTTTTGGAAAACGAGGTAAAAGCTATACAAATAGTTTATTTACCGTTGTTGGGAATGGAGAAGTTACCAGCCGTTACGATAAATCTAAATTAGTTCCTTTGGGAGAATATATTCCTTTTGAACAAATTTTAGGGGCGCTTGTGCAACGTTTATCACCATTAGATGAACATCAAGTTCATGGTTTACCAAATCAAGTTTTTGATACTCCCTTTGGCAGGGCAATTGTAGGGATTTGTTATGAATCAGCCTTTCCAGAAATTTTTCGTCGTCAAGCTTTTAATGGTGGGCAATTTATCCTCAGTTCTTCTAATGATGCCCATTACACGTCTGCTATGTCAGACCAACATCATGCCCAGGATATCATGCGGGCAATAGAAACCGATAGATGGGCTGTCAGGGCAACAAATACAGGATATTCGGCTTTTGTTGATCCTCATGGCAGAACTTTGTGGAAATCGGGATATAACACTTACGAAACCCACGCAGAAACTATTTATCGTCGTCAGACGCAGACTTTATATGTGCGTTGGGGTGATTGGTTGATGCCTTTGTTGTTGGTTCTGGGGTTTTTGGGGTGGATATTCCGGTGATTTTTATGGATTTTTTTCTCCTGCTGCTAAAAAATTTGTCAAAGTGGAAGTAATGGTTATTACTTTGACTTTTGTATTTTTTAAACTACTGTTGAACAATTCTCTGAAACTGGAAGTATTTGCTTGCGGAGTAAGACTATTGTTTAAACTTTCATCTATTTTTTTGCGAAGTGATGATAAAAACATGATATCATTTCCTAAATCAGAAACTTCATCTTCATATTCATCTAAGTCTTCAATTTCATTGATTCTTTGTTGGTATTTTTCAATCAAATTATCAACAGCTTCGATCATAAATTTCATGTCTTTGAAAGATAAATTCATAGGTAATTCCTTCCAGTGATGACTGTAACTATTACTCATTAACTTTAGAGAAGTATGTGCCTATCTTTTGCAATGCTGCTTTATAATCCTCCAATGGCATATTCTTAATGGGTTTCCACAGCCAATGATGATCATAGTCATTAACTAATTCTATTTGTTCTGGTATTTCTGTTCCTGCTTCTAACTGCCACCAATTTTTACCATAGCCTGGATTAGCAAATGTTGATATTCCTCCTGGTGATTTACCATCTGCTAAAGTAGTCCTAATCCACACTTGACCATCTTGATCATAGCAAGCAATATCCTTATCAGGGCGAACATTATCCATTCTGGGGGAATTAGAATTACCTTGTCTATAAAGAGTAATTGGTGTTTTGTCCATTAACTGGGTTTTTCGTCTTGAATTTTTGTATTAAATAGCATAATAATTGACAAGAACCCATTGCCAGACATACTGCCTATTTCTCCTGTTTATAGTATAAATCCCATAACATTAAATACACCTTTTGCAGTAGAGACGTTTTATGAAACATCTCTACTATTTCCACTGAATTTAACTACTCAACGCCTTAATAAACCGTTGCAAACTCTTGAATACACTGGGTTTTTTTGCGGGTGTTCCGTCGGTGGTAGTTTGCGTTTGTCCTTTCATGAGAATTACATCTATTTCATCACCAGAGGGACGTTTAGGTAATTCAGCAATTTTTTGATATTCGTCGTTGGTTTCTAGCCATACTTCCCAATCTCCAGGGTAGCAGCGAAAAAGGGCAGATTCATCATCAACGGGACGCAAATAATAACAAGATTCAATGGTGCTAATAAAACGTCTGCGAGTTTCTCTAGCCGCATAACCGATACCTACCACACCGGAATCTTCTAACCGGGGGTTTAATAAAATAAATGGACGTGTGCCTATGATTTCACAGAGTTTTTCTAATTGTGGCACTTCTACAGAAGTGGGAGCGATAAAGAGAAAAATTTCATCTTCTGGCTGAATTTTAGTTTCTAAAGATGCAGTTCTACCTGTACCGATATCTTCAACTTTAAATGGTGAATCTGCCCAATCTCGACGGGCTAAAGCAGCTGCACCAGCATCTGCAAAAAAGATTTTCAGCCGGGATTCATATTCAGCGAACAGAGGTATAAACTGTTCTGCAATGGGCATAAATTTGAGTTCGGGAAACAGAAAATCAACTTGAATGCGAGTCATACCATCAGCTAAAGCCGATTTTACAGCTTCACGGGATTGTGCGATCGCATCTTCTAGGGTTTTGGGTAATTCAGCCATAGTTTATAAAGTCTCTCAAGTTAATGATCAATATTTCGATTCTCTCACCACAAAAGCAGTATTTACTCCTCCGCGAACCTCTGCGCTTACCTCCGCGTTCCTCTGCGTTAAAAACAATACCCCTCTCCGCCACCGGAAAGGGGTAAATCACAGATTAAAACTCAGCACTAGCTAATAAGCATCTTGCAACTCATAGAAATCAGGCGAGATGTAATCCTTACGCAAAGGCCAACCTACCCAATCTTCCGGCATCAAAATCCGCTTCAAATTAGGATGACCTTCATAGATAATGCCAAGCATATCGTAAGACTCACGCTCTTGCCAGTCCGCAGTCTTCCAAATCCAGTACACCGAAGGCACAGAGGGATTTTCTCTAGGTAAGAACACTTTCACTCGGACTTCAGTAGGCTTATCAGCATTATCACTTACTTTTACCAAATGATAGACACTGACTAAATCTTGTCCTGGCCCCAAGTCAATACCTCCTTGAAACTGGAGATAATTAAACCCGTAGGCGTACAAAGCTGTAGCGGTAGGAAGCAAAAAATCAGGTGCTACCTTAATAATCTCCACCCCATTCACATCTGGGGCTAAAGATTCATGGTCAAAACCATTTTCTGTCAACCACTGGGAAACCTCACCTGCTGGAACTATAGCTTCTTCAGCCGCAGGAACTAATTTAGATTCTTCTTCAGCCACGCTTTTCCGCCTCCTTTGTTTTTGTTGTCAGTAGCGCAGGTGGTATGGGCATACCCATTGCTTCCGTCAATTCCTTCGGTGGAGTAAAGCGGGTATCTGACTGCATATACTTACCAGTTAAAATTTCTGGTACTGGTTTCAAGTTATGAGTCGTGCTGTAGTAACGGTGAGTTTGTTTAATTTGACCCCGTTCTTGCATGGAATCATTAGCAATTTTTTTCCGCAACTTAATAATTGCATCAATAATCGCTTCAGGACGGGGAGGACAACCAGGTAAATACACATCCACCGGAATCAGCTTATCAACTCCGCGCACAGCACTAGGAGAGTCAACGCTGAACATTCCGCCAGTAATTGTACAAGCACCCATAGCAATTACATACTTGGGTTCGGGCATTTGTTCATAAAGACGCACCAATTGAGGAGCCATCTTCATGGTAATTGTACCAGCAGTGATAATTAAATCAGCTTGCCGGGGGCTAGAACGGGGAATTAGACCAAAACGGTCAAAGTCAAATCGAGAGCCAATTAAAGCTGCAAATTCAATGAAGCAGCAAGCTGTACCAAACAGCAAAGGCCACAAACTAGAAAGTCGCGCCCAATTGTAGAGGTCATCAACCGTGGTTAAAATCACGTTTTCTGACAGTTCTTGAGTAACTGTAGGACGCTCAACCGGGTTGATGATGCGCTCTTTGTCCTGGGTGATTATGTTAGAATCTAAGACCATTCCAAAGCTCCTTTACGCCATGCGTAAACTAAGGCGATTACGAGAATCGCGATAAAAACTAACGCTTCAATAAACGCCAATAAACCTAAACGGTGGAAAGCAACTGCCCAAGGATACAAAAATACAGTTTCCACGTCAAAAACTACAAAAACCAGCGCAAACATATAGTAGCGAATGTTGAATTGAATCCAGGCTCCGCCAATGGGTTCCATGCCGGATTCATAAGTGGTGCGCCGTTCTGGGCTGAAACTACTAGGTCTGAGAAGCTTGGACGCTGAGAGCGCCAGGGCTGGTACTAGGCTACAAAGGAGGAAGAAGCCTAGAAGGTATTCGTAACCGCTAAGGACAAACACAATGGATATCTACCGCTGATGGTGCAATTGAAATGGATGATTTTCTCTTACATTATTATATCTTTCCAGGCTTTCTGAAATCGTGGAATTAGACACACTGAGGGTAGGGTGTTGATTTACAGCAGAATTCAGGAGTCAGGAGTCAGGAGTCAGGAGTAAAACTGGCTTGGTGCTTAGGTTTCAATTTAGATTCTGTACCCATTGATCTGCAATCTGCTGTAATTGGCAATTTGTCTAAAAATGCTCATACAGTTTCTATGAATAGCAAGAAATGGGTGGTATTGAAGCGCCGTAAGTCCCTAAATTGAGGAATGGGTAGAATATATTAACAATATGAATTCCTTGATAGAAGCTACTAATAGTTACAATAGAGAAACCTATGAATGCATTGCGAGAGCGATCGCATTTATGCAAAAAAATTATCTGCACCAGCCTGACTTGGAAACTGTCGCCCAACACGTACATCTGAGCGAGTATCACTTTCAGCGATTATTTACAAAATGGGCAGGAATCAGTCCCAAGCGTTTCTGGCAATATCTCACGGTTGAGTACGCAAAATCAAAAATTACTGAGACTAAGAGCCTTTTAAATCTGACGATGGATGTGGGGTTATCAAGTCCAGGACGTTTACACGACCTATTTGTGACGCTAGAAGCCATGTCACCTGGTGAATTTAAGTCTGGGGGTGCTGGGTTGAAGATTTGCTATGGAATTCATGAAACCCCTTTTGGTGATTGTCTCATTGCTACAACAGCGCGTGGCATCTGCAATCTTCATTTCCTCAATGCAGGGGATGAAGAAACTGCTGAAAATAACCTGCGTACAGAATGGAAAAATGCGGAAATCATTCATGATCAGCAAGTAACAAGAGAAACTAGCGATCGCATTTTCCAGCCAGTTGCAGAAAATAGTATTCCTTTAGTTCTGAACGTGAAAGGGACTAACTTCCAGATTCAAGTTTGGCGATCGCTACTGAGACTTCCCTGGGGAGGGATTACCACCTATCAAGGTTTAGCCGCATCAATGGGTCGTCCAAGTGCTGCTAGAGCCGTAGGTAACGCACTAGGGAGTAATCCAGTTGCTTACTTAATTCCCTGTCATCGGGTAATTCGAGAATCTGGTGAAATGGGCGGTTATCGGTGGGGATTAGAACGTAAAACGATGATTCTGGGATGGGAAGCAAGTCGAAATCAGTATTAAGGATTGTAGGTACATTGACTTTGAATAGCAATTCCGACGCAGTAAAAAGCTCTGGAATTTAGAAATTACAAATATTTTTGGAAATTAATAGAAGAGGGATAATTAGCCCCATCCTCTGATACTGTCATTGTCAATTATAATTATGGCGCTCTGCAAAAGCGTTAATTTCATTCACTAACCATGCTTTCTCGTGATCACTCAAAAACAGTCCAAGCTTGATATTTGTTGAGGCGATCGCTAAAGTAAAAAACGAGTTGAGGTTTTTCACTATAAAAAACTGGTGCTGCATAGGAATCAAGCTGGCCTGGAGTTTTGCATTTCTTCTAATTGGTAGTAGTTGCAAAGTAAAAAATCCTAAAGAGTATATCTTTTGAATCCTCCAGCAAGGCTGAATCTCAATCCGAGTACGAAAGGCACTGCTAAATAGCAAACTTTGAGCCGCATTAAGGTAAATACCTAAAGCTAAGGGGACAAAGCCGATCAAAACAACAAGGCGGAATATTAGCTCCCCTCCAAAGTAAAAATCATATTTGGGTTTCTAGCACCTCAACAATAAAAGCATTAACAATCCAAAAGATAAAGACACATCCAAACATCGGTGATAAACCTAACCACAAACTCTGAGGACTATTGAGGAGTGAGGAAGGAATATCAACGATCATTTTGTCAGTTGTGGTGATTAATTGAATTTTGCTTTGTTTGGGTTTTTTGTAGGTAGTTGCACGCGGCGGGAGTGGTTGCTTTCCTTGCAAAACAACTAATGCCTCTGAAGCTGAAGGGAATCTTACTGTACTGATTGGTTCAATCATTCGCTCTAACCAAGCAGCAAAGCGTTTGGGCAATTGGACAACACTATGAAAGTCAATGGTAAGTTGATGGTGTGGTAAATCTGCGCTTGATTTACCTGTGAGCAAAAATAACAACGTTGTTCCCAGTCCATACAAATCAGTAGATAACACTGCCTGTCCGCGAAATTGTTCGGGAGCCATATAGCCAAAGGTTCCCACTACTGTACTGCCACCAGTTACAGTATTGTGATAGGTATCTTGAACTGCCCCAAAATCTACCAGAAAAATCTGCCCATTCTCCTGACGGATAAGATTTTGTGGTTTAATATCACGATGAATTACGGGTGGAGTTAACTGCTGCAAATACACGAGAATTTCTAGCACTTGAGCAGCGATCGCCTGGACTTGATCAACGCTTGGTTTCCAGTCTTGATTAACTAGCTCAAACAGAGATTGTCCTACGGCTAGTTCTTGCACCAGATAGAAAGCGCGATCGCCATCTGTTTCTATTTCAAAGTAATTCAAATATTGTGGAATTCCCGGATGGTTGAGATTAGCAAGAATTTTCGCTTCTCGTTCAAATAATTCCAGCACTTTCCAATCTTTGATGCGATGTAGGGAAAGCACTTTGATCGCCACAAGTTGATTAGTTTGCAAATCAAAAGCCGCATAAGTAATACCCATCCCACCATGTCCTAAAACATGGCGAATCTGATAGCGTCCTGCAATCACATCACCGCAATTGTGTAACGTGTTCATACTTGCTCCCTATTTATTATTTCGGTTGTTGAGTTCTTGCTGCCAATCACGAAGGCGCTCAGAATCAGACTCACGGTTAGCGATCGCACCTTTTTCTAAGAGCATGAGAGCAATTTTGACTTCATAACGCATGGTTGCTATATCTAATGCTGTATTGCCATTGCTGTCTTTGGCGTTGATATCAGCACCATTGTTAATCAAAAATTCGGCAACTTCCTGTTGACCGTTCAAAATGACTTGATTCAGTATCGGTTCTTCCTTGTACAAGTGTCCATTAGTGTTTTTTGTATAAAGTTTGCCATTGGGATTTGCACCGTATTTCAATAGCAATTTCATGAAATCAATGTTGTTCTCAAATGCTGCTTTATATAAAATTGGTTCACCTGACTCTACAGTATTGGGATCAGCTCCATACTGAAGCAGTAGTTCTGCACTTGCAAGGGGATAGACACAAAATAATAAAGGCCATTGACTACCCCCACGCCAACTCAACACTTGGCGGCGATACTTGATGCGAAGATTAGGGTTTCCGCCTTGCTGAAGATAGTTTTGGACAATACCGATATTTTCACAAATATCGCGCGGTGCTAGACCAAAACTACTCCAGACTTTCCATTTAAAAGCATTACCTAGCCCAATTGCCGCAAATGTGCCGATAATTAAGGCGATTACAGCCGTCTGGGACGAGAGTTGGCTTGTTTCTTGAACTACTTTTGCTGGCTGTCTTAAGGCTAATAAAGCTGCTTCAGCTGAAGGAAAGCGATCCTTAGCATCAGGTTCTAAAAGTTTCTCTAACCAATCGGCAAAAGCATCGGAAACTTGAACATGATCGCGGAAATTTATAGATAACCCGTCCTGGGGTAATTCTGCTGGCGATCGATGAGTCAATAAAAATAGTAGTGTTGCTCCCAATCCGTACAAGTCTGTTGCTGTTACTGCTTGTCCAAGAAACTGTTCAGGAGCCATGTAACCATAAGTCCCAACAACTGTACTACCTCGCATGAAGGTACTGTAGTAAGTATCTCGCACTGCACCAAAGTCTACTAAATACAGTGAGCCATCTTCATGACGAATGATATTTTGCGGTTTAATATCACGATGAATCACTTGCGGATCTAACCGTTGCAGATAAACCAGAATCGCTAATATTTGCCGAGCAATTTGCTTGATGCCTATTTCATTAGTACGCCATCCCTGCTCTATCCATGCAGCGAAAGATTGCCCTTTCGCCAATTCTTGCACAATGTAAAATCGGCGATCGCTTTGAGTATCGATCTGAAAATAATTGAGATAACGTGGTATTCCTCGATGCTGGAGTTTTTCTAGTACCTTAGCCTCGCGCTCAAATAACTCCAACACTTTCCAGTCTTGTGTTTGCTGAAAAGAGATAACTTTTATTGCTACGATCACACCAGGCTGCGTTATGTCTTCTGCTGCATAGGTGATACCGCTATTTCCTTCACCCAATATATTAATAATGCGATAACGATTACAAGGAGGCTGCTTTGTAGCATCAATGATTGCGTCACCTAGTTGATGCAATGATCCGTCCATAATAGTAAATAGGGGTTGCTGAGGGCTTGAATCAGATATTGGCTAGGGTGTTGAAATTTGGAACGAAGATTGGTTGTTTCAATCTTCAAAAAACCCAAAATATGAGCGGCAGATTCAAGATGATAGTAATGAAATGACGTATTTCCGTTAGTCACTTGGAAAGGGCTTGTTCTAGTAAATTAACTGTGAATGGGAACTATCCTATTGGGAATCATCTGTCTCTCCTAAAATATAAAATACCCTGAAGTAATCAAGGATTATACACAAAGGAACTCTTGATATAAAGTCCTACATAGTCTCCATCATTACTCTCACCAACAATATAAATATTTTCTTCTGTCCAAGAACTAATGCGATACATAAAAGATTGATCAAACTTCTGTTCAAAAAATTGATTCATTTGATTTACTTGATTATATTTTTGGTGAACTTCATTAAGATCATAATTGTGAAACCTTTCATTAAAGTATCCGCGATCTTTATAAAAACCGTTGAATTTACCAATCTCTAGCATTCTTGCTTTTTGCAAAATCTGCTCCATCGCTAACTCCTTACTTGTAGCTAGAGAATAAACAATTTGATGTGTATATGAATAACCGTAACCGCCACCAAAATCACCACTCATAGAAATGTAACCTAAATCTTCAACACATTTTTTAAGTTGTGTTTCTAGATTAGAACTATCAAATTCTGAAAACTCCGGTACTGAGGTTTTATCAATAGAAGAGCGAGAAATCACCTCTTGGGGAATATTTGTTTCTACATAAACTGTTGGTGCGATCGCCACCCAATTTTTATCTTTTGTTTGTCCAACTATAATCCCAGGAACAGGAACGTCAACTTCATCCCAATAACTTACAGTAAAAAGATAAGATTCTAGATTATCTAAATTATTAGAAATAACTTGCCATAATAACTCTATCTTATTTTCCCAAGCTTTAATTTGCTCTTGATTCAAAGAAAAATCATTAAAACACTTGGCATACTTTAGCTCTTTCAACCTTGTTATGATCACATCAGCATCAGTCAATTTGAACCAATTTTTAAACAAACAAAGATTCAAGACATTAAAATCTCCTTGGGTATTTCTCTCCCATACAAAAGGATAAATATAATTGCCATCTTCATGTCCTGGTAAACGAATATAGGGTAGTTGTTCTACTAAAAGCTCTAAAGTTCCAATTGTCTGTTCTGTTTCAGGGTTCATTTTATATTCTTCCTCTTATATCAAAATTGCTTGTAGAAGGTAGAGTTAAGGATTGTAGGTAAACTGACTGTGAATAGCAACTCCGACGCAGGAAGCGGAAGTATCCTGTTGGGAATTGTCTGTTTCTCCTAAAATATAAAGATGTTCGTAATCCCAAAAACAAAAGCGATAAAGTAACAATTTAGGAAACATAGTATGTAGGAATTTGATTAAGTTGTTAACATTATCTTTATCAAAATCTCTATCATGAACAGAAAAGCCCCAACCTCTATTTCCTTGAATCATAAATTTTTTAACTTTATAAATTTCAACTAAGCCAGCTTTTAACAAAGCATTCTTAATTGCTTCTTCTTGACTATCTCCTGATGCCAAAACTATACTATGATGATGAATATGATGATATCCACCATCATAGTAGCCATATATTCTGATATTGCCTAACTCTTTAATAATGTTATTAATTTTCCTCTCAATCTTTGACAATTTTTCTAATTCTAAATTAAATTGTTTTTCTTCTTTGTATGGCGAACAGTGAATAAGTTCATTAATAAATTTAGGTGTTTCTTGGGGAACAGTGGAAGAAAGACAAATCCAGCGTTTACTATCAGGAACTCTCCCCACAACAACGGATAGGGAATAATGAGAGTTATAGCTGAAAGAAAAAGCCTGTAAATCCTTAATTCTCTCTGCTAATAAACGTAGTAACTTAAAATATTGTTGATATCTTTTATTTTTACTAGGTTCATCTAGTAGGAATTTTTCTGGATCTTTATGGTAAACATAAATAAGACTCGATGCTAAACCATTCTGTTCTGTCCACAACCAATTTTCACAAGCAACTTCTGGGTCAGTTTCTATGATCCAACCTTCAGATTTGATTAGATTTAAGGGCGTGAATTGACCTTTTATAGTTGCATCCCAAGCATAGGGTTGTAAAGTTGCACTATCTTCATGACATGGAAGAGAATAGCGTATTTCTTCTTCCAAAAGGACTTCCAGCGTCCCTAGTCGTTGCTCAGTTTCAGGTTTCATTTATTTCTCCTTTTATCATTAATTTAAACTTGCTCTAGCCACTGCTCTGACAATTTGATTGCTATCTTCGGTAAGCTGTTGTTTAATTTCTGTTGGTGTCGCGGGATTATCAGCCACTGCGTAACGTTCCAGCCAAGAAACTGACTGCGCTCCCTTTTGCAAAACTTCAGCAGCAGTTAAAGGGTGCAACAATGCCACCAAACGCACAAAAGGAACATCGGACTCTACATACTCCGATAATACTGTCTCTAAATCATCCGTTTGGGGGTTATAGATGCGGCTCAAACCGCGTAGTGTGGGAATGGTTGGGGTTTGGCGTACAGTTGGGTTACTGACTAAATCTTCCAAAGAAGCACGCAGCGCAGCCGGGGTGTGAGGATTTTTAGCTACAGCACGACGCACTTCTACTTTTTCATCACGGGCAAGTTGTTCGAGTTGAGGCGATGGTAAGTTAGGATTAGTCGCCACCGCAGTACGAACGGTTAAATCTTCATCTCGCGTTAAAGCTACTAATGCACTTTCTGGAGTCCGAGAATTTCTTGCTACTTTCAGCCGCACTTCTACTTTTTCATCAGTTGATAAAAGCTCTAAAACCTGAGCCGGCACATTCCCACTAGCAGCAACCGCTTCACGGATTGGTAATGCTCTATCTTGGGCTAATTGTTGCCAATGTGCTGCGGTTAAGTTGGGATGGCGGACTAAAGCAATACGCACATTTGCATTAGAATGCTGGATAAATTGAGTTAATAGTTCTAATGTTAGATTTGGGTTACGAGCAAGAGAAATTAAGACAGGTTCTTCTGGTTCTGTAGCAATTATTTTTGCCATCAATTCTGGAGGGAGATTGTGACTTAATGCTATAACTTCACGAACATATTGGGACTTATTTTCTAACAACCTTGCCATTAAATTAACAGGGATCTCATTTCTTTCTACCATTGCACCAGTAACTTCTTCATCATGTTTATTTAGCAACTTCTCTAGCAATTGTGGTGAGCTATTAGGATTTCTGGCTATACCCCAAAGAACAGGTTCATAAGTATCATCTATCATTTTTTCTAATGCAGACAATGGAGTATTACGATGATGGGCAACGTTCGATCTAATCCATGAAGTTGTGTTTGTTGATAATTTTTCGAGGGTACTGGCGGGCATTTGAGAGCCTTCCAGATTTCTGAGCAAATACTCGAACACTTTCCCTTGTGTACGACTATCTCTTTTTAAAGTGTCCTCTACTACTGCTGCTAAGGCATTTCCTGGAGTTTTACGATTGTAAGCATTAGCAAGTTTCTTTTCTACTCCTAAAAATTCGAGAACTTCTACAGGTGTATTCTGATTTCCAGTTAGTTTCTCCCACACTCTTCTGCTCGAATCTTGAGCGAGTTGAGTTAATATTTCTACGGGAGTGTTTTTATTTCCTGCAATTTCTGCTCTAACTAATTCTGATTCATCGTGAGCTAATCGTTTTAAAATTTCTATTTGACTGGAACGATTACGCACCAAAATCAAGCGCACATTCAAATTCTCATCTTGAGTGAGATTCAAGAGAATAGGAAGCGGTAAGTTAGGATTTTGACAGACAACTTGACGAATGGTAGCATCACTATCTTTTGCTAGTTGTTCAAGGATAGTAATTGGAGTCTTCTTGCTACCGGCTGCGATAATTTTAGCTTTTTGATCTCCGGTTTCAAGAACTTGGGCTAAAGCATAGGAACTGTGAGGACGATTGGCAAGAAGTTGGTTTGCTTGTGAAGTTTCTTCTCTTTTTTGTAGTTCTAGTTGAATTTGATATTTAGTTAATTGATCAAGATGAAGATTTTTTAGAACAGCTTCAGCGACTCCATTGTTACCTTTAGTTAAAGCCAGTTGTTTTAACAAAACAATAGGTGTATTTGGATTTTGAGCAACATCAATTAAGGTGTGAGACAGTCCATAAGAATTTTCGATTTTCTCAACAGCTTGCTCAAGAAGATGAACAGGTGCATTGGGATTTTTAACAATTTCCTGTAATCCGCCGACTCCTTTTTGAGCAATCTGTTCTAAAATCACTGCTGGTGTATCGGGATGTTTAGCAATAGCTCCCCCGTATCCCTGCTCAGAATAAAATGCTTGCTGTATGTATTCATGTCGCTTTAGTTCAGAAATCGCTGAATTATAACCAAGCGCTAATCGCAGTGAAGCATCATCAGAATGGCGATTGTAACGATCCGGTTCTTTTCTGTATTTTTGCCAGATGCGATCGCGCAAATCATTAGGTACAGAAGGATTACCAAGCAAAGCAACAACAACTGCTTCTGACCAATCACTACTATCTGATATTCCTATGGTTAATAGCAAACCATAAAGCAGATAATTAGGCGAAATTTTTGCTTCTGTATCAAAAGGACTACCTTTAAGCCATATACGATCTAGAAAATGAACATCGCCATTTAAACCAATTGCAGGTAGTATTGCGCCACCAATTGCTGTAACTTGCTGCTTTTGTTGTTCATCAAGAGTATTGATTAATTCATCCCAATCTCGTAAGATCGGAACTCGTCTCCCTTCCTCGTCTCTGAGCCAATATAGAATTTGCTCTGGCGAGTAATAGCGGTTGCAAAATTCAATAAATTTATCAAGAAACGTATCAAGAAGAGGAAGAGAAAAATTGGGAATGGGTTGACTGATTTCTAAAATTTTTTGGCGGAACGAAAATAATACTCCTGCTGCTAATTGTTCCAAAATTGCGATCGGAGTGTTAGCATCTTCTGCAATCTTAACTTTAATACGACGGCTTGAATTAATAACTAAATCTACTAATAATAATTGCAATCTCCGTTTTTCAGTTGCTTTAGTATTTTGAGCCACAGCCAACCGCACATTTTCATTAGGATACTGTGCGAACTTTTCTAAAATCTCTTCAGAAACTTGGGGATGCTTCGCAATATCTACCAGAAAGTCTAAAGCCTCTGCCGTCCATGTCTCTATTAATTCTGGTTTATGAGGACGACGTGCAGCTTTTTCTTGTCTCATAGCTTCCACATCTACATCTGCAAATCGTTCTAAAATCCAAGTGGGTGTATTCGGTTGCCGGAAAAATAAATCACGATGATTCTTGCTTGTTTCTACTTGATTAAAAACCCGCTCTAAAATACTTACTGGTAAATTAGCACGATTTTTAATAATTCCCTGTTGTGTCGTAAACAAACAATGTAAAATCTCTTCAGTAACATTTTCATGTGCCGCCACCACAGATTGAATCTCCTGATCAGATGCTGCTAATACTGCCAAAATCTTGGCTGAAGTAACGGAATTTTTCGCCACAGCCAACCGAATTTTCAAGACTTTATCCGCTGCCAAAGTCAACAGGGTTTCTTGAGAAGTTGAGGGATTTTTTGCTACCGCTAAACGTATGCAATCCCAACGACTTTGTGCTAAATTTGCTAACTGTTCTGCATCAGTATCGAAATCACTCGCTATCTCATGCTGTTCTTGTACTAAGCGCACTAACTCCGGCGGACAACTGGGATTATATGACACAGAGAGACGAATAGCTAACTCCAAATCTCCCGCTAAGGATTCTAATAACGTCAACGGGGTTTGAGGATCTTCTGCGACTTGTAAACGTGGTTCTAGGCTAGGTTCTTTTGCTAACCGTTCCAGCAACTTGAAGTGATATCGTGGCGGTAAATAAGGGTTGCTGAGGGCTTGAATGAGATATCGGTTAGGAACCCACTCGCTGAGGAAGCAGGGGGGAACAGGGGCGATTTTGAGTAGTTCGACTGCTAATTTGTCATTTTGCCCCAAATAGCGCGATTCTAAGACTTCCTCAACGGCATTCTGCCCATCTTCACTGATTTCTCCTGCCCAGTTGATGTGCAATTGTGCGGCTTCGGAAACGATCGCATGGGGACTATTAACTAAGACTTCTAGCAAGGGGCGTGGGGTTGGGGAATAACTGGCCACTGCTAGTTGTAAGGCAATAGATTGACCATTAAGCTGTGTCGGTTCAGCTATAAACGGTTCTAAATCGGAAATAGTGAGCGATCGCAACAATTCCATCATCCCACCCCAGTTCATCATTGAAGATCAAGGTGATTTTATCTTGTTTGTTATCGCTTTAGGTGCTGCTTCAACGCGATCGTGAATGAGAGTAGACATATCAAATTAGTAGGCGAGAGAAAAGCCTAACAAATATGTCATAATTTGTAACGTATATTTAAGATTTCCCTCTGGGAGGCTATAGCCATGAGCGAACAAGCTGAAGAAGCTATTGAAACTCCAGTGTTAGATAGATACGAGTGTCGCTCTTGCGGTTACGTTTATGAACCGGAAAAAGGAGACGACAAAAATGATATTACCGCTGGCATACTGTTTGCAGAACTACCTACAAATTGGCGCTGTCCAGTTTGTAATGCCAAAAAGG
This sequence comes from Anabaena sp. PCC 7938, assembly GCF_049315035.1. Taxonomy (NCBI): domain Bacteria; kingdom Bacillati; phylum Cyanobacteriota; class Cyanophyceae; order Nostocales; family Nostocaceae; genus Anabaena; species Anabaena sp. PCC 7938. The sequence goes on from NZ_CP186034.1 coordinate 836,340, forward strand.
TAGCTTTCGCTAACATTGGGCCTGCGGGTACAGCATCTGGTTTCAAAGAAAATTTAGGTTACGGTTTAGGCGTTAATACACTGACACCAACCCAAAAGAACATTTTGATTTTCGGTGCTTTGGCGCTTGGATTCTTGTTTTTTATTAGTCTTTACGGCTTACAATAAGACCCGGTTTTTATAGACATCCTACAAAAATTTAGAAAACACTAAGAAATACTGATGCATTCAATTGTGAGAAGTTGGCAACGAATATTTGCCGCATTCATGGTAGTCCTCGCCTGTATAGGATGTAGCAAAGTTCCCTCAATCAGCAATAATCCCTGGCAAGTTATTAATGTGCCAACAGAAGCGAAACTGTTGGATATTGGCTTTACTGGTAATCCCCAGCATGGTTATTTAGTCGGTAGTAGTGCCACTTTATTGGAAACTAATAATGGTGGAGATACTTGGCAGCCGCTCAAACTGGAACTGGATGATGAAAGGTATCGCTTTAACTCAGTCAGTTTTAGTGGTAATGAAGGCTGGATTGCCGGAGAGCCTTCGCTGTTGCTACATACTACGGATGAAGGCAAGTCTTGGTCACGTATTCCTTTAACCGAAAAGTTACCAGGTAGCCCAATCACGATCGCAGCCTTGGCTGAAAATACAGCAGAAATGGCTACTGATGTCGGTGCTATCTATCAAACTACAGATGGTGGTAAAAACTGGAAAGCTCAAGTTGAAGCAGCCGTTGGTGTGGTGCGTAACTTAGAGCGATCGCCTGATGGTAAGTATATTGCTGTTTCGGCTAAAGGCAGTTTTTACTCAGTCTGGGAACCAGGACAAGCAGCTTGGGAACCCCATAACCGTCTCAGTTCTAGACGAGTAGAAAATATGGGCTTTGCTGATAATGGCCAATTATGGTTATTAGCACGAGGTGGTCAAGTTCAATTTAGTGATTTGACTAAACCAGATGAATGGCTAGATGTACAATATCCAGAGTTAACCACTAGCTGGGGTTTACTAGATTTGGCATATCGCACACCCACTGAAATTTGGATTGGTGGTGGTAGCGGTAATCTACTACGCAGTACCGATAGTGGCAAAACCTGGGAAAAAGACCGCGAAGTAGAAGGAGTTGCAGGTAACTTGTATAAGATTGTGTTTTTCAATCCTGAACAAGGCTTTGTGATCGGTGATCACGGTGTTTTGCTCAAATACAACCCCAATGCAGCTTAAATAGTATTGAGTAGCGAGTAATGAGTAAAAAAGGCAATATTCTCAGATTCCTCAGCACTCGGTACTCGGTACTCAGCACTCAGTCCGAAGAGATTTCTGAGAAGAACGTTGCAAGTTGTAACTCTTTTTAAACTTTGTAGGATAATAAACTCAATAGTAGTTTTTGAGAAGGTAGTGATCTAAATGTCAGGTACCACCGGAGAACGTCCGTTTTCGGATATTATCACCAGCATTCGTTACTGGGTAATCCACAGCATCACCATTCCAGCTTTATTCGTTGCTGGTTGGTTATTTGTCAGCACTGGACTGGCTTATGATGTGTTTGGCACACCCCGTCCCAACGATTATTTCACACAGGTACGGCAAGAAGTGCCAATCGTTAGCGACCGTTATGAAGCTAAAAAGCAAGTAGAAACATTTATCGGAAAGTAATTTGAAATCATGACTAGCGGCAATAACATCAATCAACCAGTTACCTATCCAATTTTTACGGTCAGATGGCTTGCAGTTCACACCCTAGGTGTGCCAACTGTCTTCTTCTTGGGAGCGATCGCCGCAATGCAGTTTATTCAACGCTAGGAGCAACTTATGGAAAGATCCCCTAATCCTAATCAACAACCGGTTGAATTAAACCGTACCTCTCTGTATCTAGGACTGCTATTGATTTTCGTTCTAGGAATTCTGTTTTCCAGTTACTTCTTTAACTAACTGGATCTGTGGCTGCTAAATTCTGTTGACTTTTGTAAGGGAGGAGAAAACTGTGTCAGGAAGTGGAAGAATTCCCCTGTGGGTCGTCGCTACGATCGCAGGTTTAGGTGTCATTACTGTTGTAGGTATTTTCTTTTATGGAGCCTACGCCGGAATCGGTTCTTCACTCTAATGTGAACCTTAACCGAATTTTTGGTTAAAAACCGACATCAAAAAACCGCCCTTCTCATTGAGATAGGCGGTTTTTCAAGTATAAATTAGTAATGGGTAATTGGTAATGGGTAATTGGAAAAATGACTTCCCTATTTCCCCAGTCCCCAATCCCCAGTTCCTAATTAGGAGATATCTTCACTTTCAATATATGAAAAGAAAAATGCGAAGACTACTGCTGGTAAAACTAGACCAGTCAGAGGTACGAAAATAGAAGGCAAGAATGAAGAATAGGCCAGGATAGAGGGCAAAAATGAACTTGACATAGTAAAAAGTCCTCTGAAGTCACACTACAATTCACTTAGGAGCTTACTGCAAAATTCCTCCTGTTTCTGCAAATTATCAAGATTTTTAACACAGCCATTTACAGTCCCAGTAAGTCATCTAGTTCTATATTTGGCAAATCGGGGGGAATAACTGTTTTAACGACGGTGACTTTACCACTTTCCTGTTGAGTATTCAGATCGAGTGCGATCGCTCCTACACGGATTTCTACACAGCCGAAAGGCACAATTAATTGAGTTATCGCTTCCCAATTTCCCCAAGGGGTAGGTCGCAAATCTTTGAGCAGATGAGGCCCGTCTAGTAAACCGCGAGTTTGATAATCTTCAACCCACAACTTAACCACCACAGCAGACGACACCGCAGACAATTCTAAACGCACTTTGATTGACGTTCCCGCCAGCAATTCACCATTTGGTAAAAACAGTTGGGGTGTTGGTAAAGATTCTGGAAGAGAACTCGATAAATCTACTAGTGGTGGATCTGGTTGGGCAGATAACTGACTGTTATCCTCATGGCTCAAACTAATATATGTATCATCTAAAACTATTTCTTGGGACAACACAGCAGGCAGAATCTGTATTGGCTGCACTATTTCTTCTGGTTCACTAGTATTTATAGCCAGATTTTCCTCAATATCATCTTCCTGTGCATCTATATTCAGAATTAAAAGTGGCTGCTCATTCAACTCATTAGTATCATCTTCTGCGGCTTCCAAATTGATACTTTCAGCTAAATACCCTTGGCTATGCATCCATTTTTGAATCAGGGGAGATGTTTCTGGAGTGTTCGCTGTGATTAATTCCTCACTAGAAAAAGCAAGAGTATTTTCTCTAAATTCAGCAGATTCATCCTCATATTCTGCATTATTGAGCCGAAATTCTGGTGTATTTTCAACTTCAGATAATTGAGTTTCTGAGATATCTGACGAATGGACTTGAGGTTCTTCTTCCTGAACTGGAGTTGGTTTTAACCTTTTCAAAAAAGGCAAAGTAGTTTTAACCTGTTTAATCACCAACTTTTCCAGATTAATTGGGGATATTTGAGGCGGTGTCTTGATAGTACCTTCAGATTCGAGGGATTCTGCCATTAAATTTTTGTGAATTCGAGGCAAATTCGGTAATTCTGGCGACAAACCACCTAACACAATTACTGGTTTAATTCTGGGTGGCAGCTGTTTGTTAGCAGATGATTTTAAACTATGAAACTGAGCTAACTTGGGAGTTTTGACGAGATTGAAAAGTTCCAAGCCAACGCTAACCGGTGGTTCTGGCTTTGTTTCAGCTTGAGTTTGTATTTCGGTGCTTGCAGATGGCAAGTCTGGTGGACTTGATTTTGGTAAAGAAATTGTCAGTAATTCTGTGACATCTGCTGTAATTGTGAAAGCGTGGTTGGCTAAGAATATGACTTCTCCACCATCTGTAACTGCGCCGTATAAACTAATATCTGCCAAAATCAACTTTGATTCACACTCAGTGGGAATATTAATGATGGTGCTGAATGTAAAAGGCAGAATTTTATTTGTTAAGGGTTGTCTGACTTGAGTTAAGACTTGTGATTCTGAGGGCGATCGCAATTCGATCAATAACTGTAGCTGATTAAGACTAGTTATTGATAATATTTCATCTTCCAGATCACCCGTTTGAGCCAGTTCCACATCCCCATTCACTGTCAGAGTTTTTCCCCAAGCAGTAATATAAGTGTCCCTTTCCAGAGATAATTTTAGTGGTGATGGTGGGGATATTGGCCGCCAATCCTCAGATGTTTGGTCTTCCTCCAAGGATTCCGAGTTGGGTAAAGCTAAATCTATTAAACTTTGTAAAAGTTGTTCTGCTGTCTCACCTTTGAACCAAACTGGGCTGACAGGCTGATTAATAATTATATCTTCTTCGGTTTGATCTTCTTGAGTGAGTAATACCTCAAGTTCATTGTCAAACTCATCACCACTATCTAGATTTGCTTGGTTACTGTCTTCTTGTGGAGAGACTTTGATCAACAGACTATATTGCCAGGATTTACCAAGCATATCTGTCATTAAGTCGGCTGAACATCGTAACTCCCAAATTCCCGGTTTCAGTTCAGTAAAGGGAATTACAGCCATCAGTCCATCTGCATTAGTGCGACGTAAGCGTTTAAAAATTCGCCGTTTAGGTGGAACTTCCTGGATTGAGGAGTGAGTTACCCGCACTTCTACATCTTTATTGAAAAGATGTGAACGAGCCAAAACTCTGTATTTACCTGCTAAAATTTGCAAAGTAGGCGATTCTAGGGGTTGCCAAGCGCGATCGCCCTGTTTCTGTATCAGAAATTGCCAGTGTTCCATTGTGAGTAATGCCCAAACCGAAGATCCGCCAATTAATATTTTGCATTAACTTGCTTGCAAGTTTAACTCAGCATTGTGTAATTACATCAGTTTTACTCCTGACACCTGACACCTGACACCTGAATTCTGCTGTAAGAACCAAGATTATTATATTCACTCAATGAAAGTAGCTCCATTACCATCCAATGAACCAGAGAGGCTAAAAGCACTAGAAAAATACCAAATTCTTGATACCGCTGAAGAACAAGGCTTTGATGATTTAACTGCTTTAGCCGCATATATTTGTAAAACTCCCATTGCCTTGATCAGCTTAATAGATGAGCATCGACAATGGTTTAAATCAAAGATTGGTTTAGAAGTAACAGAAACTCCTAAAAATATATCATTTTGCGCCCATGCTATTCTCCAACCAGAGGAAATATTAATAGTACCAAATGCCCTAGAAGATGGGCGGTTTTATGATAATCCATTAGTGACAGAAGACCCTAATATTCGGTTTTATGCAGGTACACCTCTAGTAACATCTGATGGTTTGGCTTTGGGAACTTTGTGCGCTATTGACCAAAAACCGCACATTCTGAGTCCAGAACAAATTGCAGCACTAAAAAGATTAGGTCGTCAAGTTCTCACACAAATGGAACTGAGAATCAATTTAATGCAGTTAGAAAAAAATATTGTCCAGCGTCAAATAATTGAAGATGAACTACGCATCAGTAATCAAGAGCTTTCTAGTACTGTAAATAAGTTAAGAAAAACTCAAATGCAACTGATTCATGCTGAAAAAATGTCTAGTTTAGTTCCCTTAATTACAGGTATTGCCCATGAAATTAATAACCCTGCTAACTTTATTTATGGCAATCTCAAACACGTAGATGATAACGTCCGAGATTTATTAGATTTATTAAGTCTGTATCAAGAAAATTATCCCCATCCCAGTTCTCAAATTCAGCATAAAACCGATGCTATTGATTTTGGTTTTTTGAATGAAGATTTATTTAAAATCCTTAACTCTATGAAAGTTGGTACTCAGCGCATTCGTGAAATTGTGCTGTCGCTGCGGAACTTTTGTCGGATAGACGAATCTGAAAAAAAATCAGTAAATATAACCACGGGTATTGATAGCACATTATTATTTTTACAGCATAGAGTGGAAGCAAAGGGACATTTTCCGAAAATAGAAGTTATTAAAGAATACGGTGAACTTCCATTAGTAGAATGCTATCCAGCACACCTAAACCAAGTTTTTATGCATTTACTTAGTAATGCTATTGATTCTCTAGAGGAGGCATTTGTTATGCAACCTGAAAAAAAGAATGAACTCAAAATTAACATTCAGACCAAGTATGTTGAACCAGGTTTTGCTATCATCAGAATTGCAGATAATGGAATAGGTATACCTGAATCTATTAGTAAACAAATATTTGATCCATTTTTTACAACTAAGCCTGTAGGGAGAGGGCAAGGTCTGGGATTATCTATTAGTTATCAAATTGTAGTTGATAAACATGGTGGAATATTGAAATATATATCCCAAGAAGGAAAAGGTGCAGAATTTTGGATTGAAATACCTTGTAAAACCCTGACAGAAAGCTCTTTATCTTGTATCTAAATTCCCTAATGCTAGTAATTGAAGTTCACCGAGAAGTTTTCCATAAAAAACTCAATCAAAAGAATAGTGAAAAATCTGACAATTTATGATTTTTAGTTGATTTATGATGAATAAAATCAATTTTGTTAGAAGTAGTAATTTAATCATGCCTAGTTCTAAAACTTTATCCACATCTTTAAATTTTCAAGAAGATTACCCATGTCCTGTTTGTAGAGTCGGTAGAATTTCTCCCATGCCATTAATGGAAGCAATGTCTTGTAACTTTTGCCAAGAAATTTTTACAGTCAACTTGGAAATACAGCAAATCAAGATGCCTTCTAGACAACCTCCGCTAGTTTGGCATTGGAATGGCTTTAAGTGGACAGAAGCCCAACTAGAAGGTGTTGAATTAGGTTGGGGTTACGTGTTAGCAGCAATGGCTTTTGTCATTTTACCAACTACCTTAATTGGCCTAGCAGCTTATTATTTTCCTCCAAATCCTGATGTACCTCTCTCGTGGCTACCATATATCTGGACATTACTCACATTTTTGTTACATTTATCAATTATAGTTTGGATTTTTATTGAAGTTTACCAGATTCCGATTGGGGCATATTTTCGAGCCATCAATCGTTTGAGAAATAGTGCAACAAGGTAAATTTTCATATCTATATTGTGATACATTTGGTAGCCGTAGTCATTGCCATTTGACACTTCATCGGCTAAAAATGCAAGGATTTCATGTTACCATCTGCTCTTTGTCTACTTGAGTAAAAGTATAGCAGAAGCCAACTCAATGAATCGTTATACTCAACATATAGCGACATCACTCATAATTAATTTAATTATTATTTGATTTTCCATCAACACATCATATGAGCGAACTGGAGCGATACTACAGAATCTTAGAATTAGAACCTGGAGCAACACTAGAAGAGATCAACCAGGCTTACAAAGATTTAGTGTTTGTTTGGCATCCTGATCGCCTCCCTAAAGACAACCACCGGTTACAACAAAAAGCTCAAGACAAACTCAAAGCCTTTAATGAAGCTCGTGAAAAATTACGTTCTTTAAACGATAAGTCTCAAACTGCAAATTCTAGACCAACCCAACAAAAAAAACCATCCTCTACTTACTATCAACAACCACAAACAAACTATCAACAACCCAATCAAAATCCAGACTTGAGTGGAAAAGATTTTAGTCGCGCTAATTTAAGTAACAGAGATTTATCTGGTAGAAACCTAAGCTATGCAAATTTAAGCGGTTCTAATCTCAGTGATACTTTTATGCACAAAGTTAATCTTAGGGGTGCGGATTTATCGGAGGCTAATTTGTTTAGAGCTAACTTGTTGTTAGCAGATATGAGAGAAGCAAATTTACGCTCGGCTAATTTGATTGGTGCGGATCTCAGCGGTGCAGACTTGCGGGGTGCAGACTTGACAGGTGCTAGAATTCGCTCAGGTGAGCGTCTACTGGTAAAACTAATTGGTGCTAACTTAGCTGGGGCTATTATGCCAGATGGCGTAATTCATGCTTGATCTCAATCCTAGTTACAGCAGAATTCAGGAGTCAGGAGTCAGGAGTCAGGAGTAAAACTGGCTTTGTGTATAGGTTTGAATTTAGATGTTGTACCTCCTAACTACACAAACTGCTGTATCAAGAACATAAATAACTAAGTTTATGTACCTGCAATATGGGAAACTTCGTAATATTCCTGAGAACAGAAATTTCCCAAAAAAGGTATCCTACGTAACAGAAATATGAAAATATTCTGAGAGAAGCTAATTTATGGGTGTCTAAAATTTTCCAAACAGACTACTTAAGTTTGAATTTTTAAATTTAAACTGGAAAATAGCGACAATCATTTAGTTATAAACTCTTGTAATATCGCTTTTTGCAAATGTAATCTGGAAAGTAATTTATTTTTTTGTTTAGATCGTCATGAATATAGCAATAATTGGTTGTGGTTATGTTGGTTATGCAGTTTCTCAATATTGGCAGGAAAATAAAAATTTTATCATCACTGCAACCACAACTACTCCTGAGCGTGTATCTGATTTAAAGGCTGTAGCCCAAAAAGTTATAGTCACCCAAGGGAATGATTTAGAATCTCTAAACTCAGTATTAAAAAATCAAGATATCGTCATATTAAGTCTAGGTGCAAAAAGTGGAAATACCTATGAAGAAACTTATCTGCAAACAGCCAAAACCTTAGTTTCTGTACTACGGCATTCTCCCAATATTCGCCAGTTGATATATACAGGAAGTTATTCAGTATACGGAGATAGAAATGGTGTTTGGGTAGATGAAGAAACACCACCAGCACCACCTAATCTAAATGCTCAAATTCTTCGCAAAACCGAAGATGTTTTACTATCAGCAGAGAATGAAAACCTCCGTGTTTGTATCTTACGTTTGGGAGGGATTTATGGGCCTGGTAGAGAATTGGTGAAAATATTTGGCCGAGTAGCTGGTACAAATCGTTCCGGTAATGGTGAAGAAATCACAAATTGGATTCACCGAGACGATATTGTTGGTGCTATAGAATTTGCACGTAACCAGCGTTTACAAGGTATTTATAATCTAGTAGATGATTCACATCTCACCAGTCGAGAACTAATTGATAATGTGCTAACAAAACATAATTTACCTAATGTAATATGGGATGCAACAAACAAGAGTAACCGCCCCTATAATACGTGGGTGTCTAATCAAAAGATAAAAGACGCGGGATACAAGTTAATTCATCCTCAAATAACTTTTTAGCCAGAAATACTGAATTTAGGATTATGCAACCTTTTACCATAGCCAATACATCGGGGATTACAGCATCTCCTCCCAAGTTTTATGATTGGCAGAATTATCGCTGTGCTTATGAAGTACATCAACCCATAGATTCATCTGCTGACGGTACTCCTTTACTTTTAATTCATCCTATTGGGGTAGGATTATCAAGGCAATTTTGGCAGCGATTTTGCCATGAATGGTATCAAACCAATCATCAAAATATCATTTATAATCCTGATTTATTGGGATGTGGTGAAAGTGATATGCCTCCTCTGGCTTATAAACCAATTGATTGGGCAAAACAATTACAACATTTTTTACATACAGTAGTACAAAAACCTGTGATTATAATAGCACAAGGTGCTTTATCAACAGTAGCTATTGAATTAATTAAATTAGAGCCAAATCTAATTAAAGGACTTATACTTTCTGGTCCAACAGCTTGGAGTGTAACTACTAAAAATGCACCCAAATGGCAACAAAATCTGCTTTGGATTATCTTTAATTCACCTCTAGGGAATGCTTTTTTCCGCTATGCACGTACACGCAAATTTTTAGTTTCTTTCTCAACTGAGAAATTGTTTGCATCTAGCGAAGCTGTAGACGAAGAATGGTTAGATACTTTAATAGCAGATGCTAAAAATATGGGTGGTCGCTATGCTGTATTTTCTTTTTTAGCTAGGTTTTGGCAACGGGATTATAGTGGTGATATTGCCTCTCTTCGACAACCGACATTAGTTGTTTTAGGAGATACAGCATCAGCTATTAGTAAGGAAGGTAAAAAGGAAACGCCTGATGAACGTTTGGCAGATTATCTGGCTTGTCTACCTCAAGGTCGAGGCATGAAAATTAGCGGACGCAATGTTTTACCATATGAATCAACTGCTGCATTTGTGGCAACTATATCTTCATTTGTTAATGAACTTTCTTAGTTGACATCTTGTACTATGGCAGCCTGTAGGTAAATTGGTTTGCGCTTAAAAGCGAACTGCTTATAAATCAAATTGGTTTTTTATACGCTGTTATAAATAGGTGAGCAGAATAAAACCAAACTGTGTAAAGAAAAGTAAACAAGTCTAAAACCCTTTTTATCCCTGCCCCCGGCCTGATCCCAACGATAATTTTTAACGCCAACCTACTTAGTTGCCACTCTCGTGTCAAACTTATAAAGGAATCTTAATGACAAAATTATAGGAGTGGTGGGAATGGATGTGAGCTTGATTGTATCCAACATCTTGAATCCACCTGTGTTAGCTTTTTTTATGGGGATGTTGGCAGTTTTCCTAAAGTCAGATTTGGAAATTCCAGCACCTATTCCTAAGCTGTTTTCCCTGTATTTGCTATTTGCGATTGGGTTTAAGGGTGGTGTGGAACTGGTAAAAAGCGGCATTAGCCAGGAAGTGATTTTCACTATGCTGGCAGCGATTCTAATGGCTTGCCTTGTTCCAATTTATACTTTTTTTATTCTCAAGATAAAACTGGACTCTTACAACGCTGCTGCGATCGCAGCTACCTATGGTTCAATTAGTGCCGTAACCTTTATCACGGCTAGTTCTTTTCTGACTCAACTGGGTATCAGCTTTGATGGTTATATGGTTGCAGCCCTGGCTTTGATGGAATCTCCGGCTATAGTCGTTGGTTTGATATTAGTAAAATTATTTACTGCTGATCAAAGTGACAGAGAGTTTAATTGGTCGGAAGTATTGCAAGAAGCATTTCTAAATAGTTCCGTATTTCTCCTTGTTGGTAGCCTAATTATGGGTTTACTCACAGGGGAACATGGTTGGACGACATTAAAACCGTTTACACAAGATATGTTTTACGGAGTCCTCACCTTTTTCTTATTAGATATGGGACTTCTAGCGGCAAAAAGAATCAAAGATTTGCAAAAAACAGGCGTTTTCTTAATTTTATTTGCCATACTCATACCAATCGTTAATGCTGGAATTGGTTTAATTATTGCTAAACTAATCGGTATGCCCCAAGGAGATGCTCTCTTATTTTCCGTGTTGTGTGCTAGTGCTTCTTACATTGCAGTTCCAGCAGCTATGCGGCTAACCGTTCCAGAAGCTAATCCTAGTCTATACGTTTCTACTGCTTTAGCTGTGACATTTCCTTTTAACATCATCATTGGCATACCCTTTTATTTATACGCAATTAATATCTTTTGGAGTTGAGATTATGGAGTTAGTTAAACGGCTAGAAATTTTTGCTAATTACGTTGAAGTCAGCAAGATTTTGGAAGCTTTAGAAAAAGCTGGTGTTCCTGAACATACGGTTATTAAGAATGTTGCCGGTAAAGGTAGAGGAGGAACAGACAGTGATGATTTAGCAATGACCTTGCTAGATAACATTTATATTATTGCTTTCTTTGCTCCTGAAAAATTGCCGCTGGTGGAGGTACAAATTAAAAAGATTTTAAATAAATTTGGTGGGACTTGTTTTATTTCTGATGCGATGGAATTGAACACAACTAAGTGTGTTGGTTAGGTAAATTATAGCAGGAATCAGGGGTCAGAAGTCAGGAGTCAGGAGTAAAGTACCCATTTTTTGGAATCAAATTGATGCTCACAATTGAATTGAGAAATGGGTATCTGACTTACGCCACACTACGCTATCAGCAAACCCTATTTATTTAGATTTATAAAAAACGCCATCTACGCATCCCCCTATTAGTCAATAAATCGGATATCTGTTTTTTGAAATAGTATTCTTTAGGTACAGGCGAAAAATTACTAATCTGATTAGAATACTCAAGGTGAAATTTAATTACCTTGTGTGACTAATCATGGAAAATTTCGTTTTTTACAATCCAGTTAAAATCCTATTTGGGAAAGGCCAAATTGCTAATATCGCTTCAGAAATTCCCGCAGATGCTAAAATTCTCATCACCTATGGCGGTGGTAGCATTAAAGCCAATGGCGTTTATGACCAAGTAAAATCGGCATTAGCTGGAAGGAATGTATTTGAGTTTGGTGGTATTGAACCCAACCCTCATCTGGAAACTTTGATGAAAGCAGTGGAATTAATACGCAAAGAAGGTATTGATTTTTTGTTAGCCGTGGGTGGTGGTTCAGTTGCTGACGGGACTAAATTTATAGCTGCTGCTGTTCCTTTTGTGGGCGAACCTTGGGATATTTTAGCAAAAGGCGCACCGATAACTGCGGCTTTACCTATGGGGGTAGTTTTGACTTTACCCGCAACTGGTTCAGAGATGAATACAAGTTCTGTTGTTACCAAGTGGGAAACTCAAGAAAAGTTATTTTTCAGCAGTCCCCTAGTGTTTCCTAAATTTTCGGTTCTTGACCCAGAAACAACTTTTTCTCTCCCTCCTCGGCAAATTAGCAATGGTATTGTTGATGCTTTTACTCATGTGATGGAACAGTATTTAACCTATCCGGTGAATGCACCATTACAAGACCGCATGGCTGAGTCAATCTTAAAAACCCTGATTAAGGAGGGGCCAAAAACCTTAGCAAATCCTACAGATTATGATGCACGAGCAAATTTAGTCTGGTCTGCGACAATGGCGTTAAACGGATTAATTGCTGCTGGTGTACCTCAAGATTGGACAACTCACATGATTGGTCATGAGTTGACAGCGTTGCATGGTATGGATCATGCTCAAACTTTGGCGGTTGTGTTACCTAGTACGTTGACTATTAGACGCGATCGCAAATCACAAAAACTTTTACAATATGCAGATAGAGTTTGGGAAATTGTCGGTGGTTCAGAAGATGAACGGATAGATGCAGCAATTACTAAAACTCGTGATTTCTTTGAATCAGTTGGTGTTCACACTCATTTATCTGACTATGGTGTGGGAGTAGAAACCATTCCCGCAGTGATCGAGAATTTAGAAAAGCATGGAATGACAGCTTTGGGGGAAAATAAAGATGTTAACCCGCAAGTTGTTGAGAAGATTTTAGCTCTTTGCGCTTAGAGATTTAATTTGTAGGGTAGGTATTTTACCTACCCATAACAAAGCAATTTTTAATATCTAAAATTTTTCAACTTGGAATAACAACAATATTGCTACAAATTCTATAATATAATTATCACCACTACAGGAGTCCGTATGACCCAGATATATGAGGGAGTACGCTGGACAAGCTCAGACCTTGAACTCTTGCCAGATAACGGCAACCGTTATGAGATAATTAATGGAGAATTATTTGTGACAAGAGCGCCACATTGGAAACATCAGAAAGCTTGTACTAGAATTGCTAACTTACTCGATAGTTGGTCATTATCGACAGGTTTAGGAGAAGCTGTAACTGCTCCAGGTATTATTTTTACTGATGCTGATAATGTCATTCCTGATGTAGTTTGGGCAAGTAATGAAAGATTAGCGACTTTATTAGATGATAATGGACATTTAACAGGTGCGCCAGAATTAGTAATTGAAGTTCTTTCTTTTGGTGTGGAAAATGAACGCCGAGATAAAGAAGTGAAATTAAAGCTTTATGCTTCTAGAGGTGTGCAGGAATATTGGATAATGAATTGGAAGTTACAACAAATAGAAGTTTATCGAAGAGAAAGGGCAATTTTAGTATTAGTAGAAACTCTGTTTGCTAATGATGAGTTAATATCGCCTTTATTGCCTGGATTTAGTTGTATTGTGGGTCATTTATTTAAATAGAAAGATTACAATTTTTTGCTCAGATTTCCAATTATAGAAAAAAGTAAAAATGGTACAAGCAATAAAAAAAAACTCTCACATTAGATGAGTTTCTGCAACTACCAGAAACTAAACCTGCTAGTGAGTACATTGATGGTCAAATTATTCAAAAACCGATGCCACAGGGAAAACATAGTATAGTTCAAGGTGAACTTGTACCTGCAATTAATTTTGTCGTAAAACCTCAAAAAATCGCTCGTGCATTTCCTGAATTGCCTTGTACCTTTGGTGGACGTTCCATAGTACCTGATATTGCAGTGTTTGTGTGGAATAGAATTCCCCGTGATGAAAATGGAGAAGTTTCTAACACATTTGCAATTTCTCCAGATTGGACAATTGAAATTTTATCACCTGATCAAAATCAGACAAAGGTAACTAAAAATATTTTGCATTGTTTAAAATATGGTACTCAAATGGGTTGGTTAATTGACCCAAGTGAAAGGACTATTTTTGTTTATCGTCCAAATCAACAAATAGAAGTATTTGATGAATTAGATATGTTAATTCTTGTGCCATCTTTTGCTAGTGATTTACAATTAACTGTTGGAGAGTTGTTTGCTTGGTTGTTAGAGTGAAATTGATTCTTATTTAAAATAAGAGTATAATGATTAGAGATATTTAGGAGATGATTTTATGAAATTAAAAATCAAATCAAAAGTTGATGCAGATGGCAAATTATTGTTACAACTTCCTCAATATTTAGCTAATCAAGAATTAGTAATTATTATTAGTGATGTTTCTGAAGAAAAAATACCGACACCAGAAGAATTAGGATATGCTGCTGATTTTTTTGAGAAAACTGCTGGAAAATGGGAAGGAGAAGTTTTGGTTAGAGAAAATTTATTTGATTGTGATCGAAGAGTTTGGGATATTGAAGAATGATTTATTTGTTAGCTATTAATACCTGTATTCAATATATAAATTTGGTTTATTAAAACTCCATCTTTATTTGATTTAGATAGTCTCTCTTTGGCAAGCCAATTAACAAAAATGACAGACACATCTACACATAATCAAGATAATTTGACAAATATCTCAAAAATTCTATGGGATAACGTTTTAAAACCTGACAATTCTTGGAAATATAATCCTAAATGTAGTGAGATACATCAAAAATTATTACATTTTAACCCTAATCATCCTGATACTCCAGAGCATATTGATAAAGTTCTTAAATGTGTAATTAGAGGAGTACGTCTTACAGAAGAAGCGATTAATTGGAATGAACCTTCTATTGGAGGTGAAAAACTTACAGTATATGATAAATTACGGGGAGTCCAATGGCGACTTGTAATCGCTTATATTGGATTTGAAATTACTACTAAAGCATTGATGAATAGTTTTGAGGGAGTGTTGAAATCAAACATTATTATGACATTTATAAAACAGTCTAATCTCCCAAACTATAATCCACTGATTTCACCAAATCCTAAGAAAAAAGAGAATCTTGATAAATGGCTTGCAAAAGATGAAGATGCAATTGCTGAATTCCTGGGAGTAATAAGTCCCAAGGATAAACAACTCATTAAACATTGGATTGTTCAATCTAATTCTATTTCTTCTTGGGAAGAAGCGGTACAACTTGCTAGAATTTTCAGAAATGCCTCTGCACATGGGTTTCTTTCAGCTAAAAAAGTTAGAGATTGGCAACTTAAACCGGGTTTATCTATTCTTGCTGATAATTTAGGTGAGATTATGGCTGCTGGATTAGAAAAATTGATTTAGCAAATTCAACCAGATTCCCGACTTCTCTAAGAACTTGAGGATCTGAACTTTTTCATTATAAAAAACAGGTATTGACATTTGCTACCTAACTATTTAGTATATAAAGTATGTATATCAAGCCAACTTGTAGAGACAAGTAATACCAATATAATATGAAGTTCCATATAATTAGGAGTCTGAAAACCTTGTCAATGCAAGAATTATTCTGTGCAGCTTCATATAAAAATGGTATAAGGCTTAAAACGGATTGGAAACCTGAAAGGGGAACCATACAGCATTTTTCGATCCAACCCGTCACAAAGGTAAATCGCAGAACGAAGTGTATCACTAGTTTTGATGATTTCCATCTGTGGCATCGTTGATTACAATTTGCTGACTATTATTCCGACTGTATACATGTCACTTAAAACTTAAGTTCGGTTCTTCAGTACCTGTTATGCCAAATATGGGTTTATTTATCCCACAACCCTTATAAATAGAGGGTTTCATTATTTATGATGCCCAATAATGTTAAATCAACCAATGAATTTACCTAAAATCCTTATATAGCAAGGCTTTCGGGATTTGGTAAAGTATTTAGCATAGATAAGTATGGAAAAACTTTAAGTTTTTAAGAATACACGGTGAACTCATGGCATCAAACTTTTCGCACACCGTGTATATCCTTATACACTTACTAAAAATTCGTGAATAACAAAATCCCCGATTTCTCTAAGGAAGCTGCTAACTAAGTTAATTGTGCTATTTTCAAAAAAGGCTATTGACATTTGCTACTAAACCAATTTATGATAAGTAGTTAAGAAATATACGGTGAACTCATGGCATCAAACATAGTAGCCGCTGTATGTTTCTCAGTATTTCAACCAAAAATTAAATAAGTGAATAGCTTCAGTAGGATGGCAGCATTAGTGTCAAACTGGACGCAAAGCCCTAAGTATGGCTGATGAAACGGTTACACTGCAAATACCCGAAATTATCTATCAACGGTTAGTCAATACCGCCCATGCTACTCAGCGTCCTTTAGAGGAAGTTATGCTTCATGCTTTACAAGTCGGTAGTCCACCAGCATGGGATGATGTACCAGAAGAGTTTCAAGTCGAACTGGCGGCTTTAGATAAGTTAGATGATAATACTCTCTGTCAAATTTTCCATAGTCAGAAAACAGCAAGAGATATGGAAGAATATAATATTTTATTACTAGAGAAAAATTCTAGTGGTACATTGACAGAAATAGAAAGATTAAATTTAATATCTCTCAGACACGAAGCTGATCTTTTTATGTTGCGTAAAGCTCAAGCCGCTGTTTTACTTCGTTGGCGAGGATATAGTTTACCAAATCATTAAATCCCGGATTAAGAAAACAAAGATTCAAGATTACGATATCCATTAACTACTCGAATAATTTCTACATCATCTTTGTATCAACCGATAGAAAATAATATAAGGATTTACAGATATTCCTCGCAATTCTGGTGATAGTTCAGCATAACTACGACCTATGTTAGGAAATTGTGCTAAAGTTTGACATTTATTTTCTATTGAATTTAAAAATTCAGTTGCAGAACCTAAGTTGAAATTTGATAAATCATCACAAATTTCATTGATATCTTGAATTGCTTCATCTGTTAAACTGTAATTACTCATTGTAAAGATTCACCTTTTTGGGCGAGTTTTTCTCGCAATCTTGCAAAAGCAACTTCACCATCAGTCAATTGTCCCCTATTAGCTTGTTCAATACCCACAGCTACTTTTTGATGGGTTTCTTCTAACCATTGTTCATAATTTTTATCTCTTTCGTCTAACAACTGCAAAGCAGCTACAATGACTTGATAGGCATTTTCATATTTACCACTTTGCAATTTGGCTTGAATTAACTGTTCCTGTTCTGGTTAAAGGCTAATATTCATAGTCACAAATACCACAATTGATGAATTTCACAACTTGAGGATTCAGCATCGATCATTGTAACCTATTATTAATTGTTATTATATCCAAAGCAATAATTAAAAAAATCACTATGACAAAACAACCAATACAAGTAATTGGCGGTGGACTGGCGGGAACAGAAGCAGCATGGCAAATAGCCCAAGCCGGCGTTCCTGTGATTCTTCATGAGATGCGCCCTAAACGGTTCAGCCCTGCCCATCATACGGAAAATTTGGCAGAATTGGTCTGTAGTAACTCCTTTGGCGCTATGGCAAGCGATCGCGCGGCAGGATTATTACACGAAGAATTACGTCAACTTGGTTCTATTGTCATTGCCAAGGCAGATGAACACGCAGTCCCCGCTGGTGGGGCTTTAGCAGTAGACAGAGGACAATTTGGGGAAGATTTGACCCAAACCTTAGCAAATCATCCTTTAATTGATTTTCGCCGGGGAGAAGTGACAGCAATTCCCGAAGGTATTGTAGTTTTAGCTAGTGGCCCTTTAACCAGTCCTGATTTATCCGCAGATTTACAGCGGTTTACCGGGATGGAATATCTCAACTTCTTTGATGCTGCCAGTCCGATTATTTTAGGAGATTCTATTAATAAAGATATTGCTTTTATGGCTTCTCGCTATGACAAAGGTGAGGCAGCATATCTGAATTGTCCTATGAATAAAGAGCAGTATTTACATTTTTGGGAAGAATTACGTCAAGCGGAACAAACTGAATTAAAAGACTTTGAAAAGGAAACAGCAAAATTTTTTGAAGCTTGTTTACCAATTGAAGAAATGGCACGAAGAGGGGAAGATACCATGCGTTATGGCCCCCTAAAACCTGTAGGTTTATCAGATCCTCGCACGGGAGAACGTAACTATGCGGTAATTCAACTGCGACAAGAAGATAAAGCCGGTCAACTTTGGAATATGGTGGGTTTTCAAACTAATCTGCGTTGGGGTGAACAAAAACGAGTTTTTCAAATGATTCCTGGTTTGGAAAAAGCCGAGTTTGTCAGATTAGGAGTTATGCACCGTAATACTTTTTTAAATGCACCACAGTTGATGTCTGCAAGTTTGCAATTTAAAGAACGTCCAACTTTATTAGCAGCGGGACAATTAATAGGTACAGAAGGTTATACTGCTGCGTCTGCGGGAGGTTGGTTAGCGGGAACAAATGCGGCACGGTTGGCTTTAGGAAAAGAACCTTTAATTTTGCCTGTCACAACGATGATGGGAGCTTTATTTGAGTTTATTAGATCCGCTGCACCTAAGCATTTTCAACCGATGGCTCCTAATTTTGGCATTGTGCCTGATTTGGGTGTGAGAATCAAGAGTAAACCGGAAAAATATGGACGTTATCGCGATCGCTCTTTGGCAGATTTAGCCAGTTGGAAAACCGAAAATTTAGCCGTTTAAATGTGAGAATTCAGGAGTCAGGAGTCAGCCCTTCGGCTTCGCTCAGGGCAAGGAGGAAGAATTAGAAGGAGATCAGAATATTCTCAAATCTGGGTAAATGAACGGTTTTTGATGCTTTCATCGCTTATTTATTGCACCTTATCCAACTTTATCAGCCTGAAAATGTTGATATATCTAGGTTTTTGGTTTATATGCCTAACGGCACGCTCTTCGCGTTCAGCAAGCCCTAATTAATTCTGACTCCTGACTCCTGACTCCTTCTTCAATCTTTCTCCTTCAATGTGACTAAACCATGAATACCTACAGATGCAATCAAACATCCTAATAATCCCCAGGTAGCATCTGCAAAAACGTTAATACGATGAGCTAAAGCTCGATGATAGGCATGATCTAACTTTCTTTGATTTGTATTTTCGGCTTCTGCCAATTGTGTCACATAAGTTTCAGCTTTGATTAGTGCAGCATAATCTGTACCAAAATAATACAGTGATATTGCTAATACTAGAAAGCCTGGTATAAGCAAAGTTAGCAAGAGAATTCCTTGTCGTGTCTTCATAAAACTATAAAACTTTATTGGTAGTCAGCATCTGAGCCGATGGGTGTTAAATTTTCGCAAAATTTGGGCATAATACTGTTGTGCTTGCACCTCTTTGGCTGAATATAACGGCATGAACACGGCATTTTTGGGAAAAATCGGATTTGGGTGGTGGTTTGGGACATTGTGCTGTATTTTGTTCAGCTTTTTAGTATTGCTACCAGTATATGGGACATCTTCTATTGATAATTTGAAACAACAGCAGCAGCAAATTCAGCAGGAACGTGAGAATGTAGTGAAGGAGAGCGATCGCTTAACCAATCTGCAAACCGAAGCGCAAAAACACCTAACTGGTTTAAATCAAAATCTGCAAACTACTAATAGCTATATTCAAGAGAGCGAAGCCAGGTTAAAATCGGCAACGGAACTCTTACAACAGTTAGAAGCTGATTTACTGACAGCAGAACTTGTTTATCAAGAACGACAAGTAGCAACAGTGGCAAGATTGCGGTATCTTCAGCGTTCTTCAGCTTCTCAAGGATTAGCTGTTTTACTGCAAAGTACAAATATCACCGATTTTATCAGTCGTCGTTATCAGTTGAAACTAGTTTATCGAGCAGATCAGCGAATTTTGGCTAAACTGGCAGCACAAGCAAAGCTGTTAATTACCCAAAGAACCGAAGTAGAAGGGCAAAAAAACCAGATTGCTTTGATTAGAGAACAATTATTAGGTCAAAAAGCCGATTATCAAACTCAGGCACAATCACAAACGGAATTAATTCAACGCTTAAATAGCGATCGCTTGGCTTTGGCAGCAGCGCAAAATCAGCTAGAACAAGATTCCCAAAATTTGACAGTTTTAATTCAACAAAAGAT
The DNA here is from genome assembly GCF_049315035.1 of Anabaena sp. PCC 7938. Taxonomy (NCBI): domain Bacteria; kingdom Bacillati; phylum Cyanobacteriota; class Cyanophyceae; order Nostocales; family Nostocaceae; genus Anabaena; species Anabaena sp. PCC 7938. Next base: position 856,618 of record NZ_CP186034.1, read on the forward strand.
CGCTGAACAAATAGCCAGGGAAGCAGCACAAGCAAAAACCAATAGTAAAAGTTGGATTCGTGGTACAGGTATCTTTGCATTTCCTAGTGACGCACCCACTAGCAGTGCCTTTGGTTGGAGAATTCACCCGGTGCTTGGTTATCGACGCTTTCATGCAGGTTTGGATTTTGCTGCTAGTTACGGTAGTACCATTAGAGCCGCAGATTCAGGAATAGTGATTTTTGCAGGTTGGTATGGTGGATATGGCAAAGCTGTGATTATCGATCATGGTAAAAGTCTCACCACACTTTACGGACATAGCAGCGAGTTATATGTGACAGAAGGGCAATCTGTGCAACAAGGACAAGCGATCGCTTCTGTTGGTTCCACAGGTTTATCGACAGGGCCTCATTTACATTTTGAAGTTCGCCGCAATGGTTCACCAGTTGACCCAGCAAATTACTTGTAATTCAAAAAATGTGTTATACTAGAAATTGTATGAGGGCGCGTGGCTCAGTGGATAGAGCAACAGGTTCCGGTCCTGTGGGTCGGGGGTTCAAATCCCTCCGCGCTCGTTTTTTTCCCTTATGGTGAGGGATTATATAACCATTACTGCGACACACTGTACCTGTACTCAGGTCAATGTGTGGAGCGTTTCAAAGCATTTTCATTGCCAATACCTATCTTCCCTAAGCTTTCAGCCGCCTGCCTAAGGGTGTCATCATCCTGGGATGTCTTGAGGAGTTGCACCAAAGCGGAGATCGCTTTTTCATTGCCAATACCTATCTCCCCTAAGCTTTCAGCCGCCTGCCTACGGGTGTCATTATCCGGGAATGTCTCTAGGAGTTGCACCAAAGCGGAGATCGCTTTTTCATTGCCAATACCTATCTTCCCTAAGCTTTCAGCCGCCTGCCTACGGGTGTCATTATCCTGGGATGTCTCTAGAAGTTGCACCAAAGCGGAGATCGCTTTTTCGTTGCCAATACCTATCTCCCCTAAGCTTTCAGCCGCCTGCCTACGGGTGTCATTATCCTGGGATGTCTCTAGAAGTTGCACCAAAGCGGAGATCGCTTTTTCATTACCAGTGCCTATATTCCCTAAGCTTCGAGCCGCCTGCCTACGGGTACCCTTATCCTGGGATGTCTCTAGGAGTTGCACCAAAGCGGAGATCGCTTTTTCATTGCCAATACCTATCTCCCTAAGCTTCGAGCCGCCAGCCAATGGGTACCCTCATCCTGGGTTGTCTTGAGGAATTCCACCAAAGCTGCAATCGCTTTTTCATTGCCAGTGCTTATATTCCCTAAGCAATCAGCCGCGTGCCTACGGTTGCAAACATCCTGGGATGTCTTGAGGAATTCCACCAAAGCGGAGATCGCTTTTTCATTACCAGTGCCTATATTCCCTATGCTTTGAGCCGCGTGCCTACGGGTACTCTCATCCTGAGATGTCTCTAGGAGTTGCACCAAAGCGGAGATCGCTTTTTCATTGCCAGTGCCTATCTTCTCTAAGCTTTCAGCCGCCTGGCTAAGGATGTACATTATCCTGGGATGTCTCTAGGAGTTGCACCAAAGCGGAGATCGCTTTTTCATTGCCAGTGCCGCCTATATGCCCTAAGCTTTCAGTCACCAGGCAACAGGTGTCATTATCCTGGGATGTCTCTAGAAGTTGCACCAAAACTGCGATCGCTTTTTCATTGCCAGGGTCTATAATCCCTATGCTTTGAGCCGCCCGCCTATGGATGTACTCATCCTGGGCGGTCTTGAGGAGTTGCACCAAAGCTGTGATCGCTTTTTCATTGCCAGCGCCTATATTCCCTAATCTATAAGCCGCCTCCATAAGGGTGTCATCATCCTGGGATGTCTCTAGAAGTTGCACCAAAACTGCGATCGCTTTTTCATTGCCAGGGTCTATATTCCCTAAGCTTTGAGCCGCCAGGCAACGGGTGTCATTATCCTGGGATGTCTCTAGGAGTTGCACCAAAGCGAAGATCGCTTTTTCATTGCCAATACCTATCTCCCCTAAGCTTCGAGCCGCCAGCCAATGGGTACCCTCATCCTGAGTTGTCTTTAGGAATTCCACCAAAGCTGTGATCGCTTTTTCATTGCCAGTGCCTATCTTCTCTAAGCTTTGAGCCGCCTGCCTACGGGTATCATTATCCTGGGATGTCTTTAGGAATTCCACCAAAGCTGTGATCGCTTTTTCATTGCCAGGGTCTATATTCCCTAAGCTTTGAGCCGCCAGGCAACGGGTGTCATTATCCTGGGATGTCTTTAGGAATTCCACCAAAGCTGTGATCGCTATTTCATTACCAGTGCCTATCTCCCCTAAGCTATCAGCCGCCTCCATAAGGGTGTCATTATCCTGGGATGTCTCTAGAAGTTGCACCAAAGCTGCGATCGCTTTTTCATTGCCAATACCTATCTCCCCTAAGCTTTGAGCCGCCCGCCTATGGGTGTACTCATTCTGGGATGTCTTGAGGAGTTGCACCAAAGCGGAGATCGCTTTTTCATTGCCAGTGCCGCCTATATGCCCTAAGCTTTCAGCCACCTGCATACGGGTATCATTATCCTGGGATGTCTCTAGAAGTTGCACCAAAGCGGAGATCGCTTTTTCATTGCCAGGGTCTATATTCCCTATGCTTTGAGCTGCCTCCATACGGGTATCATTATCCTGGGATGTCTTGAGGAGTTGCACCAAAGCTGCGATCGCTTTTTCATTGCTAATACCTATCTCCCCTAAGCTTTGAGCCGCCTGCATAAGGGTGTCATTATCCTGGGATGTCTCTAGAAGTTGCACCAAAGCTGCGATCTCTGTTCTTCGTTCCGTTTCTTCCAGTGCTGCTTTAGCTGTATTTTTAATTTCTGACATAATTTTTTCCGACAAGTGTATCAAGGCAACCTGCTCAGTTACATCACCGATCGCATTTCTCAATCTCTAGAGTTGCCAGAAATACTAGCAACCACAGCAGCGGAAATTCGCACATTTCTCAGGATAAACCGTGTAAAAATCTACCAATTTCACGAAGATGGTAGTGGTGAGGTAGTAGCACAATCAATTCAGGGCAATTCCTGCGGAGAGCTTCGCAAACGCTACCTTCATTACTGGTGGTCTGTCAAATTTCTATTTGTGGATGAGGTTTATAGTTAATAAGCTCTCTATATTTCCCTCAAACTTACAATTTTTAGCTTGACAGACTACTAGGATTTTCCGTCCAGCGACATTCCAGACAGTATACAGAAAAACCCTAGCTCACTACTAGCAGGGTTTTCTTATTTGCCCGCGCTTTGCACCTTTTTATTAAATTCAAATTTCACATCGGTTAGTTTTTCCGATACTTCCCATAGTATTTTAGCGATCGCTTGGTCTTTGGATAACTCGTTTGATTCGACTTTTATTGGGTAGCCGCGCATTTCCATAAACCCATTGGGACCGAAATATTCCGCGCCTTTTAAGCCTGCTTCGGTTGTCGCCCGCAAAGTTGGTAATGCGCCCATCGTGATGTCTTGAGCAAGGATACCGTTAAGATATTGCACAATGCCACCCGCAGTTCTTTGCAATTCGGTTGCTGTCCAGCCCGGATGCGAGGCGGTTACAAGTGTGTCAATACCTTTATCTTTGAGTTTTCGGTCGAGTTCGTAGGTAAAATAGAGATTGGCAAGTTTGCTGTCGCCGTAGGCTTTCCATTTAGCATAACTTCTCTGCTCCCAATTCAAATCATCGAAATCTATCTTGCCCATACTATGTGCGCCACTCGAAACATTAACGATTCGTGAGCCTTCGGTGCTAATCAAAAGTTCTAGAAGCTGTCCCGTTAAAGCAAAATGTCCGAGATGATTAGTGCCGAACTGCAATTCAAAACCGTCCGTCGTTTTTGAATACGGGGGAATCATCACACCCGCATTATTAATCAGTAAATCCAGATGCCAATAATTTTTCTGAAAGTTTTCAGCGAAATTTTTAACTGATGCTAAATTCGCCAAATCAAGTTCCATCACCTTTACGTCGGCATCTTTATTCTGTTGAATAATTTTTGCTAGTGCTTTGTTGCCTTTGTCCAAATTGCGAACCGCAATAATTACAGACGCTTGTTTATTAGCTAAGACCCTCGCTGTTTCATAACCGATACCGCTGCTCGAACCAGTGACAATTGCTACTCTTCCTTTTTGGCTCGGAATATTTTCTGCGTTCCATTGTTCAGTTTTCATTTTATTTCCTCTTGATTAATCGAATATTCGTTTAATTAAGTCTCAAAAAAAGAATTAATTTGTTATTGCATCCCACCCAATCTTATAGATGGTTTCCAACATTTTTTCGTCCAAAATCAAAGCACCACTAAAATGCTCTTTTATCAATCCAGTTAGAGGCACAAAGGTAAAAGCGGTAAAAATTTCCAGAGAAATATCCTTAAAAACTTTTTCCTCTTTACCGCGATTGAACAAATCTATCAGTGGCTTAAAATAGCTCAAACCTTCATCTTTGCAAATGCGATCAACCATCGGGGAATTAGCAAACTGCTCCGTAAAAGCAAATCTGACCGGATTTTTAATCGCGTATTGATAGTAATTATTCCAGATCATTTTAAAGGCTTTCTCCACCGATAGGTTTTGGTTGACACCTTTCAACATTTCTGCACTCATTTCCTGCTTCACCAACAAATATATTCTATTGAGAAGGTTTTCTTTGTTTTCAAAATAGACATATATTGTCGCTGGCGAAACATTCGCGGTTTTGGCAATTTTTGACATCGAAGTGTCGGCAAAACCGTTGGCAGTAATCAGTTCGATTGCCGCATCACAGATGGCTTGATTTTTTTTATCGTCTTTGTGCCTCATAGTTCCTATAATAAACTAACATTCGTTTATTTACAAGTGAAGTTAAATTTGACAAACTCCTTCGGGACGTAGTCGCTGGTTATGGCGGTGAAGAATTTGTAATTGTACTACCAAACACCTCTGCACAAGGGGCTGTGCAAATAGTAGAACGCATTCGCACCGAAGTAAAAGCATTAAAAATTACCCACACAAAGTTTGCTGACAGCGATTACATCACTCTCAGCATGGGCGTTGCCTGTATCATTCCTGATCAGATATCTTCCCCTGCGGCTATAATTGCAGAAGCAGATCAGGCACTTTATCAAGCTAAAATGGAAGGATGCGATCGCTTACGAACCATTCGTAATTAGTAATTAATCAGGAATCAGCACTAAAATATCTTCAATTGCTGCTTTAACTCTACTGGCAGATTTTTCGCTATTTCTAAACCTTCCACATTTTTCCAACTTGTCTTTTCATCCCAACAAATATCACCTAATAAGCCATTGCTCAACTTAGCACCACTGAAATTAGCATCTTCTAGATTAGCACCGCTGAGATTAGCACCACTCAGATCTGCAAGGCTCAAGTCTGCGTAATTGAGGTCAGCACTACTCAAGTCAGCACCAGTTAAATTAGCACGAATAAAGTTTGCTTCATGCAAATTTGCATGGTTAAACAATGCTTCGCTGAAATTAGCACTAATCATGTATGCACCACTACAGTTAGTCCGGCTAAAATTAGCACAATTGAGGTTAGCACGACTGAGGTCTGCATGAGAAAGATTAGCACCACCGAAATCAACCTCAGAAAGGTCAGCACCCCTCAAATTAGTACCACTCAGAAATGACCCAACTATTTGATTAAAATTCTCTCCTGACAAGCAATTACTGTAGTTAATAATATCCCGTAATTGGGTAGTATCAACATCACTCTGCGGTTGACCAGATGGATAAAAGATAATATTTTCCTTGAGTACATCATGCCCTTGAGCATAGCGGTGTAACTCCAACAAAAAAATCATCAAATTCAAACCAGTATAGACATCTACCTGAGTTTGGTCTAAGTGATGAATTCCATACTTTTGTAATTGTTGTAGTTTGATTTGAGGTAAGTTATTTTCTGAATCATTGATGAATTGTTTTTGACACCAGTTATTGTAAAAATTCTCTAAACGTTGAAACAGCATCACCCAATCAAAATTGGGAACTTCTATCAGCAATTGCACCAAAAATTCAATAATTTCACTTGTGATTTTACCAAAACCCAGCAAATCATAAATTTGCCAATTCATATCGGTCTCACTAACAACTGGTTCTTGAGTATCTTCTATTTTCTGAGTCCAAGCTATCAGTATCTCTTTGAACCTTTCCGCAAACAGAAAATCTCTAAAACTTCCATGAAAAAATTCAAACCGACTATCATTTGCAAAAACACCACAAGCAACTAAACTTGTTTTTAGGAATTGACTATCCTGTTGTGCAATTATATCTTGAGTTTTTTGATCCTCTTGTAAATATGTTTCTAACATTAACATTGAGGTAAAATTACCTCCCGACTGCACAACACAATTTGCCGCTGCTGTGAGAATAGCTTTAAAAGCTATTACTTTTTGTGAATTTAAGTCATTATGATGTAAATATGGAGTAATCAACCAATTAATAGCTTTATGATAAATAAAAGTTTTAGCTGTTTTTTGTTTTGCTCGCTCTAATTGATCAACAGTTAACTGACTATCTCTATACATCGCTGCTAATAAATGCAGTAAAAGCGGTTCATGGGCTAATATTTGTAATGAAGATGGGAGTTTTTTGGGTTGTAAAAATTGCTGAAAATCTGTATTTTTACCTTGATTTACTGGTAATGCTGCCCATTTTTGTAACCATTTTTCTTGTAGGGTTTCATTCAGAGCAATTATTTCTACCTGCTCTAAATTTTCCGGTAGATTAGAAATAGTTTTTAAAGCATTGTTATGACTAGTGATTAACACCCGATGACCCATTAAAGCATTACTTTTACATTTCTGCTGAAATGTGCCAAGTTGTTGCATGAATTGTGATAAATTTAGTTGAGTGACTATATCAGAATTTAATTCATCTAAGCCATCTAGAATAAAGAAAAAGCGATAATTTGTATTTTGTAACCAATTATCAGCTTGACTAAAATTAAATGGCAAAGCTGATTTCAAGGTATCCTCTAATTCCATGGAAATGGTATTAAGATTTTTTAAATCAATCAAGATTGGTGTCCAAAGAGGATAAAGATGTGTTTTTACCCAATTGGCAAATATTCGAGCAAATGTGCTTTTGCCTCTTCCTGTTTGTCCTTGAATTAAAATTAATTGCGATAATTTATTAGGATTGAGAAGCATTCCTTTAGTCCATGTTTCTAAATCCAAAATGTCAGAATTTAGATTTTGAGATTTAGCCTGGAGAGGAATATAAATATCTTGAATAGAGTAGCCTTGTTGAAAAACTGTTTCTAAAGCTGGAGAAGTAATATATTTATCCAAGTATTCATCAATACTGTGAATATTTGCTTGTGCTTGCTGCCAATATATCAAATCTATGTGAATTATATTTTCAATTACAGCACCTAAATTAATAAAAGCTTGAATCATGTACCGCTGAGTATTAGCAGCAATTCTCTTTGTCAAAAGATTAGCTAGGTATTTGGTAACATCTGGTGCTATTAATCGTGCTGATAATATTTGATTGAATGCTGTTGCTAATTGGGATTCATGAAAACAGAAAATTGTATCTGTAGCACTTTGATCATCTAATTCAAGACGATGAATATTTATAAGTTTTTTGCTAACTTCTGGCAAATTATCAGCATTAGTATCCTCAGTTATTGCCGGATATAAAGATAAAATTTCTTTGGTACTTTCTAAATAAGCTGCTTGACTGATTATAGATACACAGTCTTCTAAAGTCAGATTTCCTGGAGATATGTCACCGTAAAACTTCAGTAAAGCAATACCCAAAGACAGGAAAGAAAATTCCGAATCTATAATTTGTGCTAAAGGTAAACAAAAAACATCTAATAATGAAGATGAATTTTGCAGTACAGATTTTAAAGTTTCTAAACTAACACCTTGCTTTTGAATCCCTGCTGTTGCTTCTATAACTGCTTGACCAGTTTCTATTGTTGTATTGAGATTTTTTTCTACAGAAAAAGATTGCTGAAACTGATGCCAAATTTGTGATAAGTGTTTTTTCATTTGATTAGGCTTATCCAATTACTAAATCATTTAGAGCCTAGCGTAACATTTATAACTTTTAATTTGTGCCTATCTAGTAAAGAAAATTCACACCAACTATATATGATCATAGTACGATATTAGTATATACACTAGTATGATATTTATTTGTTATACTTAATTATGTCTATTTGGGCTGGTAAGAGAACACCAGAAAATAAATTATCCAATCTTGTGGAATGGGCCTCCTGCCCGTCCTTTGTTGATTAGCAGTAATTATCCGAACTTAAGAGTATTATTTGGGATTTTGCAGCTTGAATTTTCAACTTAGTTTGGAAAAAGTAGGGGCTTATTGCAATACACCCCTACTTTCTCGTATCTGACAAAGATTCCAGAATTTAAGGTTGTTTTATCTCCTACTGGCGGTTAATCCAAATACCCCTCATACCAGCGCTTCTAGCACCATGATAGTCGTCTATAATACTATCGCCAATGTGCCATGCCTCCTCTGGTGAACAGTCATGATTTTGCAAGGCGATATCAAAAATTTGCGGGTCTGGTTTAGCTGTACGGACTTGGGTGGAAATGGTAATAGATTGGAAATAGTCTTTTAGTCCCAAGCTTTGCAATACAGAGTACAGACGGGAATCGAAATTAGACAACACACCCAATTCAACTCCTAACCGTCGCCAATTTACCAAAGCTAGAGGCACATCTGGATAAACAAACCAAGGTTCAGCAGTACCAAAGTGGATATAGAGTTCGCTAAAAAAAGCTGAAAAATCGGTAAATTCTTGGAGAACACCTGCGCCTTCAAAGGTATTGAGGGCAATTACCCGCCACCAATCAAATTCTCGTTGGGGAATATCTTTAATATCTGTATCGAGAAATATGGGTGGTGGTGAGGCTTTGAAGCTTTTAAAAAATTGTTTATTCAAGGTTTCGGGGGAAACCACAACGCCAAAGTCTTGGGCTATTTGACTATAAATTATGCCTACACTGCCTTTGACACCAAAGAGTGTACCTACAGCATCTAAAAAAATAACTTTCGGTTTTTTCATAATTCAAGAATGCTCTTTTCCCCTACACCAGCGTCATACAGGAATTTTACCTTTGAGGAGGTGTGATTTTTGTTCAAAACAGATTTGTTATTATTTTTAGTTTGCCATTGTCAGGTAATTTGATTCCAGAATTTTGATGATTTTTGGCATGAGGAATAGGAAACAGATAACAAAATCTCAGTCTATCTGTCATCTGTCACCTATTTTACTGAGAAAGGGTTTCGATAATTGGACGTACTAGCCAGTTGAAGCCGACTTTGAGTTGATGATCTAAAGTTGGTAAACGATATAGATAAGCTAGACGACGGGCTACGTATGCGAGAGAACCATCTAGTTTGATGCCTAAACCGGTGAGGGTGGCGTTGTCTATTCCTAATGCCATCATTTCTCCTAACTGTTGATAGCGGAAGGGAAGTAAAGGGCGATTTGTTAAAGATGCCCAGATATTCCAAGCGGTATAATCAGCTTGTTGAAAGGCGACTTGTGCTGTAGCCGGTACTTGCTTTCCTTCGGCATCAATACAGTCTGCTAAATCTCCTAAGGCGAAAATTTCTGGATGTTCTAGAACTTGTAGGGTTGGGGTGGTGGTGATTTGTCCACGCTGGTTTTGCTTGAGGTGCAGGGTTTTTACCACTGGGGCTACTCTTGTACCTACTGTCCAAATTACCAAATCTACAGGAATTTCGTCTACTTGATTTTTATATTCTAGGGAGATGGTTTTTTCTCCAATTGATACTACTTTGGTTTCTAAATCTATAAAGACGCTTCTGGCATCTAGAGCTTTTTTTGCGGCTTCGCGGTTAAATTCTGGTGAAGTTCGCAAAATTTGATCGCTGATTTCAATGAGGCGAAAACGTCCTTTTTCGCCAATTCTATCTGCAAGTTTACAAGCTAATTCTACGCCACTGTAACCTGCACCGACTATGGCGACACGAATTTTGTCGGTATCTAATTCTTTTAAAACTCTGAGGTGTTCTTCTAGGCGATAAGCATCTGTGATGGTACGGAAGGGGTAAGCGTGGGTTGCTGCACCTGGAACTAGATCTAGGGGGGTTTCGCCACCTAATGCTAGGACTAAGCGGTCATAGGAAATTCCTGGGCTATCTTGTAACTGTATCCTTTGTTTGTCGATGTCAATTTCGGAAACAGTTGCTTGGTGAAAACGTACACCTGTGTTTTGTAGTAGTTCTTGGTATGGTGGGGCAATTTCCCAGGTTTGTAGTTCGCCGGTGAGGAGTTCGTAAAGGAAGGGAGAGAAGAGAAAGCGATCGCTCTGATCGACTAAGATAATCTCAGGTTTGGGTGTAGATTCCCACGGTAACTGGCTTAAACGGAGGGCGGTGTACAGTCCACCAAAGCCACCACCTAGTATACAAATTCTTGTAGTTGGTTCAGTCATGGTTTTTATAAGAAGCTAAATCTCAGCAAGGCATTATAATATTAGTGTAATGATTTATTGCAGTCTATTGCCATCAGCCAGCAATCCTGATATTTGCCCTCATAAAGTTCATGATATGGTAACAGCTTAATTTTCACAAATCCACATTTTTCATAGCAGCGAATAGCACGGAGATTATTGATATTGGCATCAATAACAATTTTTACAGCTTGCAGTTCAGTAAAAATATAATTTATCACGGCTGAAAGCACTTTTGTCCCAATTCCCTGATTCCAATATTGAGTTTCACCAATAAATAAATCAATTCCATACACATCTTCTGTTTTTTCTAGAGAATACATTTCTTTAATATGTAATGGTAATTGATTGAGAGCATAATATTGTAAATAACCAATTTCTATATTTTGATAAGAAAAAATACAGGGAAATAAAGGTTCTTTTCCCAAAATTCTAGGTTTATATGTTTGTACAACTTTTTTGAAATCATAAAAATCATCTCTCCCACCATAAAATTTCAATACTTCCTCATCGGAACGCCATTTTTCCATTAACAAATAGTCTTGTTTCTGATCTTCCATGGGACGAAGTTTAATTTCGTCTTTGATAATTAGCATACCTTGTAGTTAATCTAACCTAAGTTTTAACTATTTTGATGTTGGTCTAAATTCAGCAACTACTTCAATTTTATCGACAATATCCATGTTTATCTAAACTAAAATACAGCAGATTGCAGATTAATGAGATACAGAATCAAAATTGAAACCTAGACACCAAGCCAGTTTTACTCCTGACTCCTGCTGTATGAGGAAATATCACTTTAAAATCTTGTACATATCTGCCTATATGTGTATAGTTTTGCCTAGAAAATTGTCAACTAGGGAATAACTCTACTTTCTTGCATCCAACACCCGTAGTGTATTGAGTTCAATCCAGTCTGCTAAAGCGGCGACGTGATGAGCAACTTCTTCTCCTGTCGGAGTCAGGCTGTACTCAACAAAAGGTGGAACCACATTGTGGGATACACGCAACACAAAACCATCTTCTGTCAGTGATTGTAGACTTTGAGCCAGCATTTTCTCACTGACTCCCCCTATTTTTCGTCTCAATTCGCTAAATCTGTGGGTTCCTTGGCGTAGCGCAATCAGAATCAGTACGCCCCATCTACTGCAAACGTGTTTCAAAATTTCTCGTGAAGGACATGGCTGGGCGAAAAGATCCCCCCTTTCAAAGCGTTGTGTCAAAGTATTTAAATCATTATTGCTATTACTCATATACTTACTTTTTTGTTAGTACTTACCAAAAGTTAGTAATGAAATTATATTAGGTTTACCGACATCAAAAAATTAACGAGGTAAAAAATATGATTGTCATCACTGCGGCATCGGGTCAATTAGGCAGATTAGTATTGCAAGAACTATTAAAATCAGTTCCTGCCCATGAATTAGTCGCTGCGGTTCGGAACCCAGAAAAAGTGTCAGATTTTGCTAGTTTGGGCGTGCAGGTGCGACAGATTGATTATACCCAACCTCAGACCTTGGATATGGCTTTCGCTGGCGCAGAAAAAGTGTTGCTCATCTCCTCCAGTGAAATTGGTAGTCGCGTACCTCAGCACACAAACGTCATCAACGCCTGTAAAAAAGCCGGAGTTAAATTACTGGCTTATACCAGTCTTTTACACGCAGATAGTAGCCCTTTACCTCTAGCAGCAGAACATCAACAGACCGAAGCTGCCCTGAAAGAATCTGGTGTGCCTTATCTAATATTACGCAACGGTTGGTATACCGAAAATTATACGGATAGTATTGCGATCGCTTTACAATATGGTGCAGTCATCGGCTGTGCTGGAGAAGGCAAAATAGCCTCCGCAACTCGCGCTGATTATGCCGTAGCCGCAGCCACTGTTTTATTAGCCAATGATCAAGCAAGTAAAGTCTACGAATTCGCTGGTGATGTAGCGTATACCTTGAGCGAATTTGCCGCCGAACTCAGTCAGCAGTCTGGCAAGCAAATCATTTATCAGAATATCTCTGAAGATCAGTATATTTATGTCTTAAAAAATGCGGGTTTACCTGAGCCTATTGCTGTAATGTTAGCAGAATCTGAGACAGGAGCGGCAAAAGGAGGATTATTTGATGCCAGCCGAACCCTAAGCCAGTTGATAGGCCGTCCTAGTACATCTCTGAGTGAATCAATGAAAGCAGCCCTTGATCTGAATAAATAACACAAACATATAGCAATTCCCAATCTCATGAAATACACCCCACCCGCGCTGTCGCGCACCCTCCCCTTACCAAGGGGAGGGTTGGGGAGGGGTAATTTTGTATCTTACTAGAATGGGAAAGGCTATAATAGATAGCTGAAGGAAACCTCCACGTACCTCTGCGTTTTGATGGGGAGCAGTTATACTAAAAACGGGTTAAAAGTGTCATACTGATAGTCCAAACTCTTGCCTTTTGCCTGCCTCGACGAGAAGACTTTTATGGCTTACGCTATCAGTAACCCTAATTACCACCAGACATAACAGCTTTATGATGTATAGCGGGGTCTTCTGGTTTTCTATGCCAGTTACCCTCTCTGTCTGGTTCATATTCATTATTAACACTATTCCAAGCTACTTCTAAAGCACCGTCTTCACTCATGCCATTACTTTGAGAAGCATTGAAAGCAGCTACAAAAATCTGTTGTGCGTGTTCTGGTAGTCGTGATTGAATGTCTTGAGGTAATTCATCTATTTTGCTATAAGGCATAAACCTAACTCCAATTTTCTAAGTTTGGTTTATGTTAGTAATTTAGTGATTATTTTGCCTCATTCTAGAAGTAGATATAGCGGTATGCATTGTGAATGAAATACATCATAGCCCCCTCATCGCTTGCCTACGGTGTACACACATCTCTAGACATGATCTAAACGTTATCCGATTCCTCTAAATCCCCCTTGTTAAGGGGGACTTTGAGAAATTTAGCCCCTCTACCCCTCTTCCATCATTCTGGGAATCACAAAAATAATTTTCTAATTGTCAAATTCTTATGTGATAAAGATTTGAACATTGTGTAATTTTAATAAATCGCTAAAGCAGTTGTTAAATAAAGGTTTCAAATTTAGCATTACCGAAAGTGCCGAAAAATGGCTACTTTTTAAACATTCTCTTAGATTACCAGGTTACACGTCCTTGCCATTTTTCTGAGGTTTTAGCACTAACGCCGGGTATTTTTTCTATATCTTGTAAAGATGTAAATTTTTGTTTTTGACGGGCAATAATTATCCTTTGGGCTAATTTTTTACCCACTCCTGGCAGGGTTTCTAATTCTTCCTGGTTTGCCGTGTTGAGATTGACTGTTGTAGTGCCTAATTTTTCAAGAGATGAAGGAGTTTGAATTTGAGGGCAATTTTTTACTTGTGCATCAATTTTGGCTTGAATATTGGGTGGTAAACCAGGTTTCATTTTGGTGTAAAGACGGTCAAATTCGCGTTGATAATGCTCTGCAACCGTGGGATTTTCAATTACTACTAAAGTTTCATCATTACCGCTATTAGCAGCCTCTGACCAATTATGTGAACCTGTGATTACGGTTTTTTTATCTATTAGTGAGAATTTATGATGTAGTAAGTCGCCTTTGGCTAAAATTGGCACTCCAACTGTAGAAATAGAATTTCTCCAAGGACGGTTATCAAGTTCATATTTGCAGTTATCACTTAAAGATAAACCCATCATATCTAAAGCTTCACTATAGGGACGATAGGCAAATTGGGGTTCAATTAAAGCACGAATTTCTACATTTTCTGCATGGCGATTTTCTAATATATTGGCAAGTTTTTGATCAGAAAATACAAATAATGCCATGTCAACAGATTTTGTGGCTGTATCTAATGTTTTAGCAATTAACCCATTGCTAGTGTTACTCCAAATTTCTCTTGAGGATGTAGGGGAAAAATGTACGGTAATTTTAGTATTAGTTAAAGTGATTTCTTTGGGTAAACGGACAAGCTTTTTAACTCCAAATTTACTATCTGGTTTTCCTCCTGCGCCATCACCCCACATGATGTTAAACTCTTGGGTAAATAAGGTTGCTAATTCAGGACTATCAATTTTTAATAAATTATTATTATTACCTAAACTAGTAAAATTTGTTAAATCCCCAGAAGTATCACTAAAAGTAAAATTAGCTGAAGTAATCACAACAAAGCGATTATCTACAATTACAAATTTATGATGCATCAAACTGCTGCCTTTAGAACCATCAGCGGTATCATCTATCCAAGGAATTTGGGCATTTTGGATAATTGCTAAGGCATCACGTTGATTAATTTCTGCTGATGTGATTTGATTATCTTGGTTGATATCAACAAATTTACGAAATTCGTGATATCGTTCTTTTTCCCTTTTATCTAGTGTCTGGATTTCATTTGCGGTTAAACTACTCCAAGGACGAGAATAGTTATTTTCTAAAATTATCCTCACTTTCACCCCAGTTTTTTGTTTTTCTGCTAGTGCTTGGGCAATTTTAGGTAAACGCAATTCTTGTACTGCTACATCTATTGTAGATTTTGCTTGGGATATAACATCTACAATCTGTTTTTCTAAATCATCACCTAAGCGGGTTTGTTGTCGATAGGTTTCTCGATATTGGGACGATTGAGAATGGTTGAAGTAAACTTGAATTAAGGGATCTTGGGGTAATGGTGCTAAAAGCTGATTTGAAGACTGGACTTTTTGACAACCAATGAGGGTAAATAGTAATAAAAAGATATAAGATAAATATCTTTGGTGAGGGAAAATAGACACGGTAATCTGCTAAAAGTAGATTTAGGGTTAATGTATTTATTATTCCCCAAAAGGTGTATGTCGAAGGTAAGACTTCAGAAGTCGGGATTGATGTCTGGTTTTGAATAGAGATTTTGTAACTGATTGATCTACAATCTGCTGTGTGTAGAAACATGAATGCACCAAAAAAGCCAAAAATTCCCTATATACATAAAAATACTCACACTTGACGATTTCGGCAATATTTTACCAGTGTGTTATCTTACTCAACTATTGATTTTATGCAAGTATATTTAGATTACAGTGCTACTACCCCTACTCGTCCAGAAGCGATCGCTAAAATGCAAGCAGTCTTAACTCAAGAATGGGGTAATCCTTCTAGTTTACACGAATGGGGCAACCGTGCAGCTTTGGTTGTGGAAACCGCAAGAATGCAAGTTGCAGGTTTAATTAACGCTGTCCCCGAATCAATTATTTTCACTTCTGGGGGAACAGAAGCAGACAACTTAGCAATTATGGGTATTGTGCGGAATTATGCGGTTCCCCAACATATAATTATTTCTAGCGTGGAACATTCGGCTGTTGCGGAAACGGTGCAAATGTTAAAAATGTGGGGTTGGAAAGTTACCCACTTGGGGGTAGATAGCACAGGAAGAGTTAACCCCGAAGATTTAAAAGCAGCTTTGCGACGAAACACCGTTTTGGTATCTGTGATTTATGGACAAAGCGAAGTGGGAACTGTTCAACCTATTGAGGAATTGGGGAAAATTGCCAAAACACATGGTGCTTTGTTCCATACAGACGCGGTGCAAGTTGCAGGACGTTTACCTTTAGATGTGGAAACTTTACCTGTTGATTTATTGAGTTTATCTAGTCATAAATTATATGGCCCTTTGGGTGCAGGTGCTTTATATGTGCGTCCAGGTGTGAATATCAGACCTGTGGTGGGTGGTGGTGGCCAGGAAAACGGACTGCGTTCAGGGACACAAGCAACACCAGCTATTGCAGGGTTTGGAGTGGCTGCGGAATTAGCGGCAAAAGAGTTAGAGACAGAAAGGGTAAGATTGATAGAATTGCGCGATCGCTTGTTCACTAATTTAGCAGATGTTCCCGGTTTAATTCCCACAGGTGACAAAATTAACCGTTTACCCCATCATGTCAGTTTTTCTCTAGAATATGCAGACGGTGAAAAACTCAGCGGTAAAACATTGGTACGTCAGTTAAATTTAGCAGGAATTGGGATTAGTGCAGGTTCTGCTTGTCATAGTGGAAAATTAAGTCCCAGTCCGATTTTATTAGCAATGGGTTATTCTCAAACAGCAGCTTTGGGAGGAATTAGATTAACTTTAGGAAAACAGACAACAGCAGCAGATATTGATTGGACTGCGATGGTTTTGAAACAGGTTTTACAAAGACTAATACAGGATTTATACCCATCTAAATCCCTGTTTTCTAGAAGAGAATGAACAATTAGCTTAAAAGATATATTCAAAAATGCTAATGGTGCATTAGCGACAGCATAACGCACCATACAAATTTCAATTTTACATTTTTCCTTGTGTCATCACTTGTTGTAGATGATGACGAATTTCTTTTGCTTCTTCAATTTCTGACTGACGCAATTTTTGAAACAGTTCTACACAAGGCTGAGAATTAGCTTCTTGTGCATCTTGGATATAACGTTCGTAAGCTTGTACCGCTTCAGCCTTATTGTGAAGTACGGTAATAAAATCGTACTCTAAATTACTAATTGGTAGTTGAGATTGCCCGTTACCAGTAGTCATAGATTTACCCTTTTTAAACTTTATGATTAATTTATACCCACTTTAAAGGAGTCATTCATCTACCCAAAAGCTGAGGGAAAAGTATCAAGGCTGCTAGTGCAGCCTCAAGCATTTATAATTCCCACTTGCTACTTTTATGGCTTGGTTTATCTAGCCAAAGAATGATGTCTGTCGGCTTATTTATGCAGAAGGTTGATTGCCGTCACAGGTTCGTGAATATGAAAATTCTAGTTCATTTTCTTGTTCTCTCCGTCCTTGATGCACAATCGGACAAAATTTTGTGTTAGCACTCATGCAATCCATGTGTGGTGTTTTCGCACACACTAATAATAGTCCACCCAAAATCAACAATAAGCCACAAATTGCTGCTGTCTGTATTCCAGAAATTTCTAGCGCACCGTGAACAACTACTTCTCGGAGAACAGAAACAATTGTTACTTCGACTGCTACACCAACAGCAATACTATGCTCTTGTAAGTAAACCATGAGTAGTCGAAATAACTCAACTAAAATCAACACAAATAACATTTTAGCGGTTACTTGTTTGTAGTCTAGTGACTGGCCTAGAGAAATAAATATTCCCCACAATTGCACTAACATGACTGCAAACAAGGATAAACAAAGGAAAATGACAATTAAGTCTTGGAAGGCCTCCATGTTACGAACAATTGCATGACGATCTAACCAGCGGTCAAAAAATAAAAATCGACTCTTGAAGCGTTTCTGCGTATACATTTTCATTCCTATTGGGATTCAGACCACACCAGCCAGTTAACCCAATTATCTTATTTTTACGTAAAATTAATGGTTTACGCCTCAGCGTGGTTTGTTATTTAAGTTTTGTGTCTGGATTAACAATTTTTCGGCATTTATTGCCCATTGGGAATTATTCTGAGTTTTATATAAATCTCTGGCATATTGGAATACTTTTACAGCTTCTGAATATTGCTTTAATTGTATAAAAACTAATCCTGCACCATAATAAGCATCAGCATAATTGGCGTTAACTTCTGCTGATTTTCTAAAAGCAGCTAATGCTTCGTTAAATTTGCCCTGATTAAACCAAATTGAGCCAAGATTGTAATGAGCCTCTGCATATCGGGGATTTATGGCTATTGCTTTGCTAAAGGCTTCCTTTGCTAATTGAACTTTACCTTGTTGCAAATAAGACATCCCTAAATGATAGGCTGGTTCTGGGGAATTTTGACTATATGTCATAGCTTTTTTAAAAGATGCGATCGCACTCTCCCAGTCTTTTTGCAATTCTTTCACCAATCCCAAGTTATAATGGGCAAAGCCCAGTTGCGGGTCTATCTGTAGCGATCTTTGTAAATAATCAGCCGCTAACTGTAAATTATTCCCTTCTAACAACGCACCTCCTAAATTAGCAAAAGCCGGAGCAAATTGAGGATCTGCTTGAGTCGCTTGATAAAATGCATCTGCTGCTGGTTGCAGTTGTCCCGCTTGTCGCAGCGCTAAACCCAAATTATAATGCGCTGGTGCTAACGTCGAATCTGATTGAATTGCTTGACGAAAAGCGGTAATCGCATCTTGCATATTTCCCCCTTGAATCGCCTGTAAGCCTTGATTTAACCAATCTAACGCCGCTTGACGAGTAGTTTGAGCTAAAAAAGACCTAACCCCCCAAGCAGGGAAATCCGGGTTAAAGCCTCTATTCTTGTAGGAGAGAGGTTTTATATTCAATTGAGTTGAGTTGACAGAGGGAGAAGTTGAAATAACTGGACTAATATTTACATTTAGTACCAGCAAAGTGACAATTCCAATGAAAGGATATTGTTTTAATGGTAATGTCATAAATTTACTAGTAGGAAGTTGGGAGTCGGGAGTCAGACGGAACCAAGAAGGAAGAAGAAAAATTCTCCCCCTGACTGTTAAGAGTTCCTCCCGTATCAAACATTTTGTATCCTAAATCCTTACATTTACTAGATAAAAAATATTGTGACTACTTCCAATGAGTTTACCTCTAAGGTGTTGCAATTGCTAAGTGGTAGACGGGGAAAGACTTTGAGCTATGAAGGTAGACATGATTGTCCGGGTTGGGATAATGTGGCTGCATATTTACCCCAAGCGGAAATGCAGAATTTTATTGTAGAATTGCGATCGCTCACTTTAGGCGTTGGTTCTTTCCATTAGAAGATCATCTCCAAGAAGTCCCAGAAAAACTGGCTCAACGCATTCTCACTAATGGTAATAATAGCGGAAATAGTTCAACCTCGTTCCCAGTCTCTGACTGGGAATGCTATCAGGAAGGTTCTACCTTCCGTTTTTTATCTCACGCAAAGGCGCAAAGACGCAAAGAAAGATCAATGTTGTTTTGGTAAATAATCTTGATTTAAACTTTCATCTTTATTTGCCGCGTATCGGAAAATAAATTAATAAAATAGTATCCCCTATGTTATCTCCATCACCCAAACATACAAGTAGTTGATCGTACATTATTATATTACTATTTATTTTTTTATACAATACACTATTATAGACATAAAACTCAGTCTTGAATTCCCATCTATAATTTAACGAACCCGTTTTCCAGTTGACCAATACAAAAATAACCCGAATTTAAATTAATCACCTATTCATGACCAAACCTTAAACCCAAGATTATACTTGTATGTTAAGTATATACAACATCTTAACAACACAGGATAATCTTATGGGCTTTATATTCTCCCTCCTCACCAGTCTCATAGCAAGTCTCATATATCTCCAAAGCAGCAAAATCACCAGCACCAAGACTCAGATTGCAGTCCGTGGAATTACCATATTGATTGGTAGTATTGCCTTACTAGCTTCAATTTCTAGACTTTTGGTGATTGTTCCACCGGGTAATGTCGGTATTGTCAACTTCTTTGGTAAAGTTTCTGATAACACCCTTGATTCCGGTGTCCACTTAGTTAACCCCTTTGCCAAAGTCCTGAATTTTTCCACTCGCCTTAAAGATATCAAGGAAAACATAGACACAACATCTCAAGAAGGTTTGAGTTTAAATCTTGATGTTAGTCTTCAATACAGACTTGACCCCCAGAAAGCAGCGCTAGTATATAAAACAATTGGAATTGACGAAAAAGAATTAATAATTTCCAGATTTCGTTCTACCGTCCGTGCTATTACAGCAAACTATCCAGCTAGTGCAATTTACTCAACACAACGCCAAGAAATAGTTCAAAAAATTGACCAAAAACTTACCCCCCAGATAACATCTTTAGGTTTTATTGTTGACCAAGCACTTTTGAGAAATATCAAAATGCCGGATACTTTGCAAACAGCAATTCAAGAAAAACTCAAAGCAGAACAAGAAAATGAGCAAATGAAATTTGTCTTAGAAAAAGAGCGTCAAGAAGCTGAAAGGAAGCGAATTGAAGCCAAAGGTGTAGCTGATTCTCAAAAAATTATTTCTGGTGGACTTACTAATCAAGTGTTGCAATTACGCGCAATTGAAGCCACAGAAAAACTTGCTCAGTCTAATAATTCTAAAATTGTAGTTCTTGGTTCGGAAAAAGGAGGAATGCCTATTTTAATCCAGCCAGATTCAGGAACAACAAAACCGTAAAATCTTTTTAGATTTTTGCGTTTAGAGTGCAAAACCTAATGAATATTAATCGTCATTACCGAAAGTCACGCAAGGACTGTCAATTTCTACAGATGGAGTAAAGGAATTACAGAAAACCACAGCAACACAATTAATCTCAAATTCATCAGGGTGAGTACATTCCATCTGCATAAAAAAAGCACAGTCTTTACAAATACTCTGACATGACATTCGTTGTGAATGAATGGAGTCTGACATCAATTAAAATCCTGAAGAAAAGATAAAACCCACTACTTTGTGTGTTCTGTAGTGGGTGATAGCAGTAACAAACAATGTCTTTCCTATCATCTGTTATTTATGTAACCAATTCAATTGATTAATGTAATAATTGCATTATTATCTTGCATTTATAGTAAGTCAACTACAAATCAAAATTTTCAGATGACTGAACAAAATACACAAACTTGGTATATAGCGTTTCCTCATCACATGAGCTACATCATAGCCCCCTCATCGCTTGCCTACGGTGTACACACAAGTACTATCTGCGAGGGTTTTAGGCGTTATAGACACCTTGAATTGTCATTACGAGCGGAGCGAAGTAATCACATCATCCCGTGGTTTTTGCGATTGCTTCGTCGTTCCTCCTCTCTACGAGACGCTAACGAGATCGCAATAACAGGCATCCAGAGCGATCGCACCACCTCAAGCTAGATGACAAAACCAAGTACTAGTATAAATTTTAAGACTTGTGTGTACACCGTAGCATCGCTTGCGGAGAGGGGGTTGGGGGTGGGGTTTTTGTACCTCACCGATAACCGCTATACTGTCAAGCACAAATCTGAAAAATGAAAAATAATCTCCGGTCAGCAATTTGAGGAAAATAACCTAGAAATTATCAAAAATTGGGGGAGTTTTAGTTCAGAAGGGTAAGCTCTGGTTAGGGGTGTAAAATTAATTAGGGTTGGAAAATGCCAACCCGTTTAATTTATATCTGAATTTAGATTTTGGATTTAATTATTATTCATTGTCGTAGGATTTTGAGCAGCTTTTTTACCCAAAATTTCTACCGCTTTGGCAAATTGAGGATCTTCTAAAGTAGCTAATTTATCCCGTTCTCGTAACCATAAATTTTCTTTTTGGGCATCGGTTAAATCTATGACCACATCTGGATCAATACCATGCTTGTTAATATCTTTACCGCTAGGGGTGTGATATTTAGCAATTGTTACCGCTAATCCTGAACCATCTTCTAAAGGCCGCACAGACTGCACCAAACCCTTACCAAAGGTTTGCGTACCCACAACTACAGCACGTTTATTATCCTGCAAAGCACCGGAGAGAATTTCACTAGCACTAGCTGAACCCTTATCCACTAAAACCACCAATGGTTTAGTTGTCAAAGCACGACCCCTAGCTATTTCCCGTTCTTGCTCACCTTGACGGTCAATTGTAGAAACAATGATTCCCCTGTCTAACCACATCCGGGCAATGTCTACACTGGAGAATAATAAACCACCTGGGTTTCCACGCAGATCCAAAACATAGCCAGACACTTTTTTAGCTTCTAACTTAGTAATTGCTTCTCTCATTTCTTTACCAGCATTGGCACTAAATTGATTTAGGCGAATGTAGCCAAGATTACCTGCTGGTGTTTGCTTCTCAGAAAACTTAACTGGATGGATTTCAATTCGCGCTCGTGTGATATTAAACTGTTTTTTCTGGCCCTTACGCTGAATTGTTAGCCTAACGGGCTTTCCTGGTTCACCACGAATCAAGGATACAGCCTGGTTAGTGTCCATTCCTTTAGTACTTTTGCCATCAATTTCCAGAATCAAATCTTTAGCCAGAATTCCTGCTTTGAAAGCAGGTGTATCTTCAATTGGGGCAATCACAACCAATTGCTTAGTTTTTTCATCTTGGCTGATAGTAATACCAATACCTGTGAGTTCTCCAGAAGTATCAACTTGCATACTCTTGAACTCTTCTGGGTTCATAAACCGGGTGTAAGGGTCTTCTAGCTTTTGAAGCATTTCCCGGATGGACTTATAAGCTTCCTCTTGATTAGTGTAGGACTTGCTTAAATATTCCTTACGAACAGCCTGCCAATCTACCTGATTAAAAGTGCCATCTACATATTGGCGATGAACAATCTGCCAAACTTCATCTATCAATTCCTTGGGACTTGCTTTAAATAAAGCCTGACCACGAGAATGAATACCAAGACCAGTAACCGCAATTGTAGAAAGCGTCACTGCCGTAGCACCTAAAACAAGCCTACTCTTTGTAATCACCATAATGACAGCTGTGTCAGAGGGAAAATTTATAGTCAGTATGCCCAATCTAACACAGGGATTGGGAATTGGGGATTGACGATTAGTAATTCTTCCCCTGCTTCCCCAATCCCTGTTCTCTTCAATTACTAGCAACTTACGTTACTAAGGGCAATATAACGGTGACGGTTGTACCATGACCAGATGCACTAATAATACTTAAACTGCCTTGATGTAAATCAATACATTTTTTTACGACCATCAAACCTAAGCCTGTACCGGGAATATTACGAACATTCTTACCTCGATGAAATGGTTCAAATAATTCATTTTGGTCATTTGTGGGAATGCCAATTCCTTGATCACAAATTTTAATTATTACCTCCCTTTCCTCAAAGATGAGATAAGAATCAACTTGAGTATTTTCTGGTGAGTATTTAATAGCATTTGACAAGAGATTTCCTAATATTGAACGCAATAACTTTTCATCTAAATATGCTTTTTCCGAACTTCCTTCACAAATAAAAGTTAGTATATGTCTAGAGGCATCACTCAGACGTATTTCTTCAACAAACTGACGACAAAATTGTTCTAAATCCAGATATTTGGGATTAAATTCTAAGTTACCAGTTTCGGCTCGATTGATGGTTAAGATATCATCAAGAAGCTGCACCATATTTTTGACAGAATCTTGAATGCGGCGTAAATTGCGAACTCTTTTTTGGTCATCTTGCCAAGCATAAGGAGAATTTTCTAATAATTGAGCAGCAGCTAAAGCAACACTTAATGGTGTCCGAAATTCATGGGAGGCCATTGAGAAAAAACGAGTTTTCATAGTGCTTAATTCTTTTTCTTTTTCCAATGCTACTCTCACCTCTTCTAATCTTTTTCTTTCGGTAATATCACGACAATTAACAAAGATTTGTGTTAGTTCTGAATTATCAACAAATCTCTGACTAATAGCTTCTAAAGTTCGCCAAGATCCATCCTGATGACAATAGCGAAATTCAACTGGTAAAGCAACATCAGGATTTTTAATTGCATTGGTAATGTGATGACAAGTAGTGACAAAATCATCAGGATTAATAAGGGCAAAAAAATTCTGACCAATCAAATTAGCAGATTGATAGCCTAAAACTTTTTCTACAGATGGACTAATATATTGAATCGTCCCTTCTGTATCTAAAATAGTGATAACATCTAAAGCATTTTCAATCAATGAACGGAATCTTTCTTCACTACGCTGTAATGCTTGTTCAATTCTTTTGCGTTCTGTAATATCTCTTTGTACTGCTATCCAATGAGTATAGTATCCTGTTTTATCTGCCACAGGAACTACACTAAATTCTACCCAAAATTCAGAACCATCTTTGCGATAGTTAATGACTTCAACTGTAACAGTTTCCCAACGAGAAAGAGCGTTTTTCACTTGATCTAAAGCAACCCGATCTGTTTTTGGACCTTGGAGGATACGAGGAGTTTTACCTAACACATCTTCGGAACTATAACCAGTCATGCGTGTAAAAGCTTGATTGATATATAAAATGCGTGGTCCAGGTTCATCTATGGGTTGAAATTCTGTAATCAAAACAGCGTCATTAGTATTAACAACCACAGATTGAAGTAACCGCACTTGTTCAGCTTGACGTTTTTGTTCTGTGATATCTGCAACTACTGCGACTATACCATTAATTACTCCATTACTGTTGCGGAGAGGAGCAGCAGAAAAAACAATATCTATCAATGTACCGTCTTTTTTGGGTTGACGGACTTCTAAACGAGGAAGAGTGATACCTTGAATGATGCTTTCTCTAATTTTTTGATATTCTTCTAATTCTATGGAAATGATTGGGTTAGGTTGATCTAAAATTTCTGTTTCTGTCCAACCAAACATTCTTGCGGCCGCAGGATTCCAAATTTTAATATTGTTATCTAAATCTACGGTAAAAATAGCACGGGGTGAAGCAGCAATCAAAGATTCAAGAGTTTGATTTGTGTGACGAAGTGCGGCTTCAGTGCGTTGACGTTCAATAATTTCTGCTCGTAAGGAAATGTTAGTTTGAGCTAGTTCTTCTGTGCGTTGTTGGACTCGGTTTTCTAGTTCAATATTCAGTTCTTGTAATTGTTCATAAAATTCTGACTGTTGAATTGCGATCGCAACTTGATTGGCTAATTGTACCATTAATTCAATTTCCCAAGGTTGCCATTCACGAATATCACTACATTGATGAGCAATCAACAAACCCCAAAGATAAGGTTGAGAGTTAGTGGGAATATCTCGCAATTCTTGTAATATTGGTACTACTAATTTAGCTTTTACACCAAACTGTTTTACAAAATCTGCTAAACAAGATTCTACATCACTTTGATCTATATTGGTAACAGCGCGAGTTTTTCCTTGAGTATAAGCATGATGATACTCCCTGGGAAATACTTCCTCTGGAAATGTTTCTCCAAGAATGCAAGGATAATTTTCTGATACAGTTTCCGTTATTGCACAACCAGTACCATCTTCCCAAATTCGATAAATCAATACTCTGTCAGTTTGGAGAAACTGTTTTACCTCTGCTACTGTGGTGACTAGCACTTCGTCTAAATTCAGGGATTTGCGAATCTGATGAGCTATTTGACTAACTAAACGTTCTCTATCAGTTTGTTGTCGGATAATCTTTTCTGCTCGTTGTCGTTGAGTTATTTGTCGTTGTAGGAGGTAGTAAGTTGTGAACAGGGTGATGATAAATAATCCAATTGCAACACCTAATGGATTGAACATGGGGAATGGTTTTAGGAATAGGATAACTTGGCTGGAGAATTGTTAGGGGATGTTTTAAAATTATATAGTTACCTACCAACATAATCAAATGAATGAACGTGACGAGCTAATAAAAAAAATTGAGCAAGAAATAGATTCTGACTTTGGCTCTAATAAACTCAAAGAAATTGGCTACACACAAGCCGTATGGACTTTACTATCGGTAGTTGAGGATCATCATTTAAAGATAAGAAAAATACAACCACTTCCTGATGAGCAATTATATGCTTATGTTGATAATCTAATTAACTGGTTGTCATACCCTCTACAAGTTTGTCTTAGGGAAGCTAGTAATAATTCTGCAAAATTAAATAGACAACTCATCAATGAAGATTATGATCTTGCTCAAGAGTGGATAAAAAAATCTAAAGAATATTGGAATTTTTGTTTAATCTTTCCACTATTACACAGGAAAAAGATTCAAATTAATGTAATTGGAAGTGAATTATTTACAACTGATTTGACTACCCTAGAACCGGAGTATGAAGCATACAATAGATTAGTGATAAAGACTGGGAATGATTCAAACAAGAGGATTGATCTAAACAAAGTCATTCAGGAAATAATTTACAATACGAAATTCAATACTAAAACATTCACCGTAAACTTTAGTTCCAAGCTAGTTTCAGATTTAATGTATCTATTGAAAGAAGTAACTTTAAGCAGATATAATCTGCCTGAAGAATGGCAATTTTCAGATTTTACAATTTCACAATTCAAGTCGATATTTATAACTACACAGGCTCTTTCATTAGCTTGGTATCTTGCTAGAGAAATGGCTGTTGACAAAGGGATACAAAGCTTAGGCTATAGCTCTTCAGTTTGGGTTGTCCGAAAACAAGAGTTAATTAGTCATATTACTAAATATAGCAAACAGCCTAAAATTACTGTTCAAAATATTTATGATAAAATTACTTTTGGTAATGCAGGAATTCGTGATCCCGATATTGCTACACAACCTCTTATAGACTTGCATAACGGTCATTACGCCATCTCACCATTTATTTGGCTAAACATAGATGCAGAGAGAAACTTATGCGTTCTCTTAAACCAAATAGAATCAGAGCAGAAAACCTACTCAAAGCTTGTTAAAAACAAAGAATCAATTCTTAGAGATGAGTTTATTAAGCTCGCTATATCTTTGGGCTTTGATTGTAAATACGGAGTAATAGAAACAACAGATGTTGATTTAGCGATAATTGATAGACAAAAAAGGCTATGCCTTGTTATGGAATTGAAATGGTTTATTGAGCCAGCCGAAATTAGAGAATGCGATAATCGATCAAAAGAACTTTCAAAAGGTATTGAGCAAGCCATAAAGATAGCAAATGATTACAAAAGCTGTAATAAAAAACTCATTGAACAAGTCCTACATATTGAACCTGATTATGAATTAATGACTATCGTTGTCTCAAAAAACTGGATTGGTCACTTTGATGTACAAAACTCAGAAGTTCCTATTATTAAATCTGGTCATCTAATGAGAAAGCTGGAGTCATCAAAATCTCTAGATGAAACTATTTCATGGCTAAAAAAACGAGAGTATTTGCCAAAAAAAGGGAAGGATTTTGATATCGGTTATATAAATATTGAGTTAGGTGGATGGAAATCTAAATGGTATGGTATAAAGCTAAACTCACATCTTGCACCTGACCGAAAACCTCAGTATTAACCGAAAATAAGAGAACAAAAGAAACATCTAAAAATCATACCTACAATTTATATACTGAAATAATAAACTACATTTACTCCCAGTATATTTACAAATGACATATATGAAAAGAGAAATAATGTCATCTGCACAGAAACACTTGTATTTTTTATGAAAAATGAGAGAAAAGGGCGTAGAAAACATTAATCAGCAAGAAATATGGAAATCATTCTTGCCCACGCCCATAACCTAATGTACACCATTCTAGCATTGATGCCTACTCGTTATCAAAGAGATAATTTGGAAGCAATGCTAGGATTATTTCTAGCCGCAGATGGAAAACCTTTACCACATTACAGTAAAGCCAAATCCGAAAGTGCATTAAGTCGATTTTTGAATATTAGTAATTGGTCTACTCGTAAACTCATTTATCATCTCCGCCAGCAGGCGCTTGAACAAATTAATAGTCACTGTCCATTAGGGCGAAAAGCATTTTTACAAGTGATTATTGACCTCACAACTTTAGAAAAATGTGGTAAATTCAAAGGTTTAAATAACTTAATAAGTGTCTACAATGGTAGGCGAGGTTTCCATATAGTAATCTTATATTTGGTAGTTGGAAAATGGCGTATACCCTGGAATTTTCGCGTCTGGAGAGGTAAAGGTACCCAGTCCTGCTCAGATGGCACTACGAATGGTACGTAATTTACCAAAAGATTTTACCAAAAATTCGAGGTGAAAATTCTAGCTGATACAGCCTTTGGCACTAAAGATTTTATCAACGGTATTCGTAAACTTAAATATCATGCTGTCCTTGGTATTGGTTGTAATCGTAAATTAATTAATGGCACTCCTGTTAAACTTTTACATCGTCGAGGAAGACAAGTTCAACTCGTTGGATTAGATTTTCCTGTTACCCTTTCTTGGTATTATTTTAAACGCGAGAATGGTCAGTTTGTCAAAAGATATGTTATCTCTACAAAACCCATTAAAGCTAGCACTATTTCTTGGTGGGGTAAACGCCGTTGGCTTTCTTGAGGTTGGTTCAAAACTGCTAAACATCGCTTTGGTTTAGACAAGTTTGGACAAGGCACTCTTTTAGGGGTTTATCGTTGGTTAATCTTGTCTATGACTGCCTATTTATTAGCATATTGGGCATATATTTCATCTTCCTTATCTGATTCTTTGGACTGGGGTAAAGCTGCTTTTCTTGCACTCTCTACTTTTCTTCCTCATTTAGTCCTGTCTTTGTTATTACTTGACATTGAACGACTTCGACCCTTAGCACTTAGTCATGGAATTGACATTACTATTTTAAGGTGCAAGATATGAGTAAAGCCTATTTAGTGCGATAGCGCAAGCGCTGACTTGTCAGTTCGCAAATCTCGTAAAATACTTTAATGAATTTCACTATTTACTAAGATGTAATCTTATTGCGTGATCTTCTTGATAAAAAATAAATTTAGCCTGAAAATTCATTCTCAGGCTGTTAATAGAATTGATCTTAAATTAACTTGATATTACAAAGAAATTAGACCGTAATAGGACAGAATTACTACAACAGTCCCAAGTGCTATCAGGGTAATTCCTGCGAACCAAGTAGCTGATGAAATCGCTTGGTAAACCTTGGGATAGGGATCTCGTTGCCATTTCCACCAATATACTAAAGGAGCTTTAGCTTTGAAATAGCCCAGTTTCTCTAATTGCTGACGATGGTATTGATCATAGCGAGGAAATTGGCTAAAAGGTAAATCTCCTAGATGACGCTGAGAAATAATCCGCCGACGTTGATAGGGAACAGTGTTATCACCAAAACTGATTTGATACTCTTCACTATTGAGCAGCGCATCAATGAAACCCTGTAACCCTTTAGTACCTAAGATTATAGACCAAGCAATTGTTTCTTGTTGATTGTAAACTTTCCGCCCCAGAAGACGCTGTACACACATTTCTACAAATCGGTAATTGTTGTTTGTGTCATAGTTGCGTAAACGGAATGTTTCAGACATTACCAATCCGCGAATAAAATCTCTAACGGTAATACTTTTGTGTTTTAACTGAGATTCTAGAGTCAATAAACGGTTACTAACCAGAATTTGTTGTTCGTTAAAAATCTGACGATAAGCAGCCCAAATTAACTCATTCATTTCTACCGTGGAAGGAGTTCCTTCAGTAGTGTAAAGTTTGGGTTGTTCGTCTCCTGGGATTTCAAATCCTTTAACTCGTTGGTTTTGACTGGAGAGGGCGTAGCTTTTTAAAGGAATAGTCATGGTGAGATTTTTTAGTAAATAATAATGAACATTTGTAGAAAATTGATAATTCGTGATGAAATTCCTGTTTTCATCCTGTAAATCCTTTAATTCTGGATATCCTGATATGGCTTACGCCATGCTACGCTATCAGACAATTATTCAAAATCATCCGAATCCGTTCCTTAACAACTCGGTCTGATTCTTGTGTCATGGCTTGATGAAGGATCGTATTTATTTCCACTGTCCCAACTGCTCCCAAAGAAACCGCAGCCGCATAACGCAACGCCCAATCTTCAGCATTTAATAAAGCCCAGGACAGCTTATCAATTCCTCTTTGTCTTTTTTCAGAATCCGTGGTGGAAATCACCATCTTTTCCAAGCCCCTAGCCGCCACTCGCCGTACATTTCCTTGGCAATGATTGGCAACTTCTACACCTACTACATCTACTAATAAATCTAAAGCGAGATCATCGCCAATATTAGCGAGAATGCTGATAATTTTTGCTTGTTCATTCTGGTCTGTGCAAGTTTGATAATCCGTAATTAGAGATTCTACTTTTGTGTTCATAATTGATGATTTTAGGTAAATTAATTTTTTTCTCACGCAGAGGCGCAGAGTCGCAGAGAGAGGAAGAAGAGTTATTAAAGTTGGATTAATAGTTGATCGATGATTTGAAATAGGGTTTGCGTTGATTGTTGTTTTTTTATTTCTGATATATCGCTTTCTAATACTGTTTCTAAAATCCGTTTTAGGTTTAATAGTTTGAGGCTATTACCAATTTTTGCTTGCACAATTGCTTCTGCTGCTTCTATATGACCAATTGCTCCTAAATCAAAGGCCGCAGCCCAACGTAAATAGGAATTTTTGTGATTAAGATTTTGAATAATTCGTTCGAGATATTCTGTTTTTTGGGTAATGAGATAAAGATAACGTGCCGCAGCACATTGGACTCTTTCGGAGGAATGTTTTAAAAATGGCTCAACAAGTGGATGTGCTTCTATTACTCGCAATTCTCCCAGGGCTTCTATTAAGGCTTCGTAGGATTGAGATGTGCCAGATTGTAAAAGTTGTAAGAGGGGAGAATTGGCTCTAGTATCACCAATTTTTCCCAATGCCTCAATGACAACTTCCCGAAATTGCTCATCTTCATCACAGTTTAGGGCATTGATGAGGGCTGGTACTGCTTCAATATTTTTGAGTTGTCCTAAAGCGCGAGCAACTTGACGACGTAAGGGATAGCCACCTTGGACTGTCCGATAACGCACATCTTGGAGTTGTTGACAAAGGGCTGCACAAGCTGATTGAATTTGATGTTTTCCTAACCACCAAGCAGCATAATATCTAATTTGATTATCCTCTGCGTCTAGGGAAGAAATCGCAGTGTCAGGAGAGAGAATTGGTTCAGTTGGAGAAGTAGTAATCATGTCAGATATGGCTAACGCCACGCTATGCGAACAGGATTTATAGGATTAAAGGATGAACAGGATGAATGTGAAGATGATTGATTTGTCCTGTTGATCTAATACACAACTTCCAAATTTTAATATGGGTTATTCAGAATATTTGTAGAGACGTTCCATGGAACGTCTCTACATTCTTTTGTATCAGATTTATAATTGGTAATTCAATTAATCACCAACTACTTTTATACAGGTCTGACGCTGATAATTTTGCCGCCTTGTTTGTGAATTTGTTGATACTTCTGGGAAAGTTGATCAAAAGGTACGTTGTACAACTGTCGGCTACGACGAACAGCTACTTTAGTACCAACTCCACCAGCGATAACTTCCATCACATACATCCGGTTGTCTCCGCGTGTGGGAGAACTCTTTAATTGTCCAAAACCAATATCAGATATAAATCTGATAGATGTGCTGGGAGGAACAATGACATTAGGCAAATTCATTGCCAATTGTTGCCGTAAGCGGGGGCTTTTTGTTCCAGCATTGTCGCTGTTACCATCACCCCGATACAGTGTAAATAGGCGGTTGAATCCTACTTGTTTCATGCCAGGAATTGACTTGAATCCCCGGAAGTAGGGAACTGTGGAATCACCAAAGGTATTATTATACTCTTGGCTATCAATATAAGAATCTATTTCTGCATCATAACCTTCAGCAGCATAGATATCCACATGATAAGCAATTTCTGACTGATCGTAGGGAGCGCGTCCTAACAAATGCTTATAATTCAGTTCAATGAAACGAATTTGGGAATTGCTATAAAAGAAGCGCTCTTTGTAAAATTCGGATTTTGCTAATGTCCGCACAAATTGGCGCACACTAATTTGTCCATTTCTCAGCAATGCTTCTGCACTAGCAAAAGTTCCACCAATATAAACTCGTTCGCGTCCAAATATATGTTCGTAAGCAGATTTGAGAACTTGCTGTAATTCGTCTTCGCTGTAGTTAGGACGCAGTTCGATTTTTGTGTCTAAAACCGCACTGATGCCTAACCTCTGTTCCATTGAAAGGGTCATGGTTTTAACTCCTTATGATCAAATAAGGGGAAAAGAAAGTATTTTTTCCCTTTCCCCTTACTCGTTTAACTTGTAAGTTTTTAGCTCAATGCGTTGATAGCATAGTTGAGGTAAATATTTGCTTCTCCAGCTACGTCACCAGATAAGCCGTTGTTGTCGCGGACAAATTCTAATGCAGCTACATACCAACTGGGGGATAAGCCCAAAGCAGCATTAAATTCTTTTACGCCTGCTACGACATACTCATCTAATGGTCCTGTGCCACCAACCACACAGCAATAGCTGATGGTGCGGAGGTAGTGGCTGATGTCACGAACACACTTTGATTTACCTTCTGGGGTGGAAGCGTATTGAGAACCCTTCATTTGGGTGGTGTAGGGAAATTTTTGGTAAACGTGGTTAGCAGCAGCTTCAGACCATTTTTGACCGTTTTGGTTAAAAGCTTTGGCAGCATTCAATCCAGCTTGAGCGCGGCTCATACGACCAAAAATAGCTTGCATTTCGGTGTTGCCTAAGTATGCGCCACGAGAGTCAGCAGCAGCAATAGCCTCGGTTAGAGGGGTCTTCATAGTTAAATTTCTCCCGGAAATGTATTAAGTAATCAAATGAAAATTCAATTCAAAATTAAACAACTGCTGCCGCTGCACGATCAAAGTAACTAGCTACTTCAGACATTAAGTTGCTGCAATCACCACGGGTAATACCATCGTTATTGTTAGCAATAGCGATCGCTGCATCTTTCATTTTGCCAATGCCAGAAGCAACGGTAGCACCAGGTGTTCCCAATGCTTGATAGGTTTCTCGCAAACCGTTCAAACAACGATCATCCATAATGCTGGAATCTCCAGTAGCTATGGAATAGGTAACATAACGTAAAATGAAGCCTAAGTCACGAATACAAGCTGCTTGGTTACGGTGGTGGAAACAAGCGCCGCCAGGACCAAATACGTTGGGTTGTTCAGCTACTAATGCCCGATAAGCATTAGCTGTAATTGCGGAAGCGTTGCTGGTCAAACGGTTAACAACATCTAAGCGTTTGTTGCCATCTGCAACGATCGCAGAGAGAGCATTAATTTGATCGTCGCTCAAATATGCCCCTTGGCGATCGCTTTGTTCAACTACTCTAGAAAAAGCATCAAGCATCTTCAATTTCTCCTAAATTTTTAGGTTTTGGAAAGTAGACATTTCCTTTACCCACCTTGATTGAAGATTAAGGGGTCTGGTGTAAATAAATAGGTAAGGAAATTGTAAATAAATCGGAAAGATTAGTAGAAAAACTAAAATCGTTACAATTCGCAATTGAATGTGTAAAGAAGTATTGCAAATTTAGAAGAAGTATTTTGTATTTCTTATCGCAAAAATTCAGCTTTTTGCCGCTTTTGTAGCTAAAATACCCCAATTTACCCGTTAATAAACCCAGACCTTTTCCTGTAAAGTTATGACTAAGATTTGCTTTCTACTCATCTACTTCTCTGATGAAAATTCTTTTAGTTGAAGACGATATTCGTTTAGCGGAAACTCTGGCAGAGGCACTAACAGACCAGCTTTATGTTGTTGACATTGCCACAGATGGAGAAGCCGCTTGGGATTGCACCAAAGCCTTAAACTATGATTTACTGCTGTTGGATCTGATGTTACCGGAAATAGATGGTATTACTCTGTGTCATCGGTGGCGATCGCACGGTTATCAAATGCCGATTCTGATGATTACAGCCTGTGATACTATCAGCAATAAGATTAATGGCTTAGATGCTGGAGCAGATGACTACATCATTAAACCTGTTGACTTAGGTGAATTATTTGCGCGGATTCGGGCTTTATTACGTCGAGGTAACACAAACTCCACGCCTATATTGCAATGGGGAGATTTACAACTTAACCCTAGCACCTACGAAGTGAGTTATAGAAATAACTTGCTACACTTAACACCAAAAGAATACAGTCTTGTAGAATTACTATTAAGAAATGGTCGGCGAGTTCTCAGTCGCAGTGTGATTATTGAAAATCTGTGGACAAGCGAAACATCCCCCGACGAACATACCGTTAAAGTTCATCTTAGAAGTGTACGCCAAAAACTCAAAGCAGTCGGCGCACCAGAAGATTTTATTGAAACCATGCACGGTCTAGGATATCGTCTCAAATCACCAGACCTCTTGCAAAAGTGCTGATTAGACATCTCCACTAAAAGATTACTAATTTTATTCCTTTTTGGTCTAAAACACTTTATCTACTTTTCTTGACTGTTTAGATTCAGTCTATTTCAAAAGCAGAAAACAAGCAATTCAAAAAACTGGTTTACCTGGTGACACCTTCCCTGCAAAATATCCATTTACCCCTTCCCCCCACAAAATTACTAACTTTCTTCCTTTGTGTACTTTGCGGTTAGAAAAAAATCAAATAATTCAACACAGGGAAAGGAGTAAAAATTATACAAACTACGGTTCTACCCAACGTCCATCAGCTTTAATGAGGTTGATTAACTCTTCTACACCTTGGGCTTCTGGAACTTTTTTAATTTCTTCTCTGCCGCGATATAAAGAAATGTAACCGGGAGTTTTGCCGACATAGCCATAGTCAGCATCTGCCATTTCTCCAGGGCCATTAACAATACAACCCATTACGGCAATATCTAAGCCTGTTAGGTGTTTGGTGGCTTCTCTGACTGTGTGTAGCACTTCTTCTAGGTTAAACAAAGTCCGTCCACAGGAAGGACAAGCGACGTACTCAACCATTGTTTTCCGCAAACCTAAAGCTTGCAGAATGCTATAACAAACGGGAATCTCTTTTTCTGGTGCTTCTGTTAAGGAGACGCGAATTGTATCACCGATACCATCAGCTAATAAGGTGGCAATTCCGGCGGTAGATTTAATTCTGCCATATTCTCCATCACCTGCTTCTGTTACGCCCAGGTGTAAAGGATAATCCATCCCTAAATCATCCATGCGCTTGGCCATTAACCGATAGGCTGCTACCATCACAGGAACTCGTGAGGCTTTCATGGAAATTACCAAGTTGTGAAAGTCCAAAGATTCACAAATGCGAATAAATTCTATGGCTGATTCCACCATGCCTTCGGGGGTGTCACCGTAGGTAAATAGCATTCTTTCAGCTAGAGAACCGTGATTTACACCAATTCGCATTGATTTACCTTGATCTCGTAAGGAAACTACGAGAGGTGCTAAGGTTTCACTGATTTTTTCGCCAATTTCGTCAAATTCCGCTTTAGTATATTCGGTGCGGCTGGTATTTGGTTTTTCAAATACATATAAACCTGGATTAATTCGCACTTTTTCAATATGTTTGGCGACTTCCAAGGCTATTTTCATACCGTTGTGATGCACATCGGCAACAATTGGTACATCACGGTAGGTTTTAATTAATTTCTGTTTAATTTCCGCCAATGCTTTCGCGTGTCCGAGGCTGGGTACTGTGACGCGGACAATTTCGCAGCCTATTTCATGGAGACGACGAATACCAGCAACGGAACCGTCAATATCTAGGGTGTCTTCATTAATCATGGATTGCACCACGACGGGGTAGCCTCCCCCAATGGTGACATCTCCCACTTTTACAGGACGAGTTTTGCGGCGTTTGATGGTTGTATCAAAGGCTGGTTCAGTGGATGTAGTATTGATAGTTTCGAGAGTTGGCAGAGTTTGCATAATCTAGACAGGTAGATTTTCTGTAGCTAAAATATCAGATTGCAAGGGGTTCTGCTTCTCAGATTGCCACAGTTGGGGCTGTTTTGGGTGATGGATTGGTGAAAAAATTAGGAAACTAGCAACGTCTACGGTGAGTGTCAAATTCCTGCTTCACCTGATAACTGTTGCAGACATTCTGCTGTTCGGCGAGGATATCCTAATGCCAGTAACCGATTGATTGAATAGGGGTTAAGGATATAGGCTTGCACTTGATTACCATCAATTAAGACAGCCATTGGTGTTGCTGTACTTTTGGATTTATTAAACCAAGCGGCCATACCGTAGCGACCAATTACGACGAGATTATAAGCTCCTGCCTGCCCTTGGGCATTAAATTTTTTGTTAATTTTGGAACGAACCTTCTGGTCTTGGCGAGATGGTAAAGTGGACTCTTCCAAGGTGGGACAATCGGATCTGGGGGTTTGAGCTAAAGTTGAAGGCAGGGAGTAAGTTGTCAGTATTACAGCACTAAGCAATAATGACAGGATATGGTGTATTTTCATAAATATTATTTTAGATAATGTATTAATTTAATTAAATAACGCAATTCAGTACTGAGATATAAATTATAAAGCAAGATTGTAATTCTCAGCTAAACCTTTTCGGAGTGCGATCGCACTCCAAAAAGGTTTTTATTTATCCGTCTCCTGTTAAAATGAAACCCGCCCAATAATAAGGGTGTAACTTTTTTTTGGGGTCTTGGCTCTTCAGTACTTGTATTTGAGCTTTCTGGAATGCTTCTGCCTTAGTCATTCCTTGATGTAAATTTTCATGAAAAGTCACCATTAATTTGGAAGTTTTGATACTAGGTACATTCCATAAACTTGCAACGACTGTAGGACTACCTGCATAAATAAACGCCCAATTTAGCCCAATTACTTCGTCTCCATTTCCCACTTCATAGGTATTACCAATATAAGTTTGACAAGCACTCAAAACTACTAAATCTGTATGACTTAAATCTAATTTATAGACTTCATAAACTTGTAATTTACCATCTTTATAAATTTCAGAATATTCTTCATCTTTAGCTAAATAAATACAACTTTCTAAAGGTTTATTTGGTTGAAATTCTCCATGAGCAGAAATGTGTAAAATTGATTTTTTAGGAGCTTCCTCCCAAAATTTACTTTCAGTAGCATTTTCTTCAACATAATAGGTACTTTCTTTATAAAATGTAGAAATTTTTTCCACCTCATCCTTTGCAGATGGTAAATTTTTATTGTTACTTGATAAGGTATTTTTAGGATTTCCTAATGCAAAAAGTGTAGGTTTATCTCTGGGAACACGCTTACTTGGTAAAAATCGCAAAACATTAGCACTAGGAAGATTGACTAAAGTGTATTTTTCAACTAAATATTCATCACCATTAGTCAAGGCTGCAAATGGTAAATGATGGAGAATATTATGGGGAACAATAATTAGTTTAGTTGTTGCTAGTTGGTCTTTTATAGGTTGAATTAAGCATTTATAAAGTTCTTGTAGTTCTTGAGGATGATGAATATTTGTATTTAAAAACTCTCTAAAAGCGGTTATTTTTTTAGCAATTTCTTTTTTAGTAATACTCAACTTAAATACTCGAAATTTATAACGGGTGATTACAAAAGCTAAAGTAAAATTTTTAGTGACAAAATATTCTAGTAAAGTAGTATTGTGATCTAAATATTGTTGAATACAAATCGTGCGTAAAGTTCTAACTTGAAACAAAGAAGCTATTTCTATATCTTTTTTTTCTAGTTCATTTAATAGTTTTTTACATTCCTGTTCTAATTGAGAAAATTTATCTTCACTCCTATTAATTTTCCGGAATTCCAATATTTTATTTTTTAACTCTTCTTCTTGATTGAAAACATCACTACTCACATGGTCACTAAATTGTATTTTTTCAAGATTATTAGCAAGTCTATCAATTAAAATTCTAGCTTTTCTTCTTTCAATAAAATTAAATGCTTCTCTGTAACATTTTTTATACCAAAGTAATATGATTAATTTTTCATAATAAATAGCCCAGGTTTGATAAAAAGTTTCTACATCTTCTATTTTTTGAAAGATAAAATTTATTGATTCGACAATATCAATAGCTTGTTTATAATAATTAATTGCTGTCGATATTTGAGATTGGGATGCTGATTTTTCTGCTAATTCTATTAGATATTTTGCTTGTTGTATATGATTATTTATTTTGTTTTTATTAGCCATAAACTTTAATTTATTTAATTTACTAGATTTTGATTTATCAAACTCCATCTTGCGTCAATTTGTTAATTTATAGAAATTTATCCGCAAGATGAAGCATTTTATTTTTTATTATCCTATCAATCTATGGCGATAATTGTTGAATTTTTTGATTCACGTAATCAATATCATCTTGTTCTGCCAATAGTGTATAGTTATTCAAAGACTGTTCTAATAAAGTTTTAGCTTCAGCTTTTTGACCAAAAATAATTTTAACCTCTGCTAGTTCTAACTGTGCTACAGCTAATTGTTTTTCGTCTGATGCTTTATCTATCGCAGTTTGTAATAGTTCTTCACCCTCGCTTGTTAAGTCAAGGTAGTAATAATAAAATTGACCTAATTTACAGTAAATATCAGAAGTTTTGTCAGTGTCGCTTAAGTTTTCTAAAATTAAAATTGCTTCGGCAATTAAGTTATCTTGTTCATAGATTTCAGATATTTTTAATGCCTGTTCTGTATTTGATAATCCTAGACTTTTAGTGTCCTCAATTTTCTGATTAATTTCTGATACTCTAGCAGCATCTATGACTTGAAAACCCATATTTGGAACAGCGATTTCCTGAGTAGATCGTCCCGTATTAGTATTAATGATTAACTTGTAAATTTGATTTGTTTCTAAAGAATTGCCTGAATAGTGAGTTTCACAAATACCCCCTTGACAAACATCACTACTATTGACATCTTTTTTCCATATTTCATTTGCGTCTTGGTCAATTAATTGAATAGTGTAGCTGGTAGCACCAATAGCATTATTCCAGCGTATAATTGGTTGATTAGAGATTAGGAAAGTACTACGGGGGGTAATAATCACAGGGATAGCATTATTTGGTGTTGACTGTGGAGGATTAATTGGACATATATCTGATAATCTAAATGATTGATTAACTGTAAACAAATCTTGCCCTGATACTCCATTATTACAAACAACAGAAATACTACCAGATGCTGTTGTTTTTCTAATGCTATCTCCTCTTACAATTTGTTGAGAACTGCCTTTTGCTATTTTTATCCAAGTGTTACTATTTTTATTTTTAAACTCTACAGTGTTATTGATTACAGTAATTTTAGCCATTAGTTTTCTCCTTTGTTTGTTGTGCGTTCACGAGCGATCACTTTCCATCCATCTACCTCTGGTAGACGATTATTAGCATCTAGACATGAATCCCAATATTTTTTGGATGTTTCCATCTCTTTTAATTTTTCTAAAACCTGAGCCATTAAGCAATCCGCTGCACCATCCTTTCTGTCATCATCATCAGGAATTTTTTCATGATAAGAAATAGCCTTTTCTAGTAATGTTTTTGCCTCCTCATATCGGTTTTGCTGAAATCTAGCCCAACCAAAATTTTTATGTAGATTGTAGCGTAAAATATCATCATCTTTTTGAGGGTTTCCATTAACTTTTGGCTGCAAATTCCAAAATATATAAAGTAATGAAACTGCTTCAGTGGGTTTTTTCTCCAAAAGATATAATCTTGCGAGGCTACTATATGCCATTGGTAAGTTACCCTGGATTGCTAATTTATATTCGCTCTTGGCTTTTTCTTTATCTTGTAGTTGTTCATAAATAAGTCCCAAATTTCTGTGAGCTTGAGCATTCTCTGAATCAAGACTAATAGCTTTCTCATAGTGAGAAACTGCGTTATCCCAGTTATGATTTCTATAGCTTTCCAAACCTTTTTTATTATGTTCTTCCGCTATTATAGGTAGATAAAATTTAAACCCAATTAATCCAAATAAAAGTATTCCTGAAATTCCTAGTTTTGTTTCTGCCCAAAAATAGGGTTTAATTTTCACTTTTAACAACAGTTTTTCAATCGCTATTTTTCCTGTTTCTGTTAAAACTCCACCCGCAGTTAATAGAGTTAAAATACTAGGAAAAATTGTGGCAAACACACTACCAACCGCTATTCCTCCACCTAAAAATCGTGTGGAAATATCAACTACTAAACTCATGGAAACAGTCAAACAAGTAACTGTTAACGAATTACATAACCAATCAAGTTTATCAAAACGATGAATTTCCGATTTTAAAAACCACCACCAATGATGAATAGGTATTTCTAGACTATTACGCCATGTATCTAATTGTGCAGTTTGACTAATTTTATCTGCTTGTTTTTTTAAGTGTTCATCCAATTCAAATAATTTCAACAGAATGTCTGCTGGAACATCTGTTTTGTCATTTAATAGTTTCTGGATGCGATCGCGCACCAAAAAAACTTGTAAAATTTCTTTAGGTGATACTTTGGTAGATTCTTCTAAAATTTGAAGTTCTTTTTCATACTTGTCAATTAGTAGCGTTAACACAGCAAAAGCATTAAACTATACTTACTAAGGTCTCATCAGAATACCTGACAGAATTAAAATTATCAAGTATCAGGTTACTTTTCTTAACATTGGCTATTGCGGTTTTCCACTACCAAAACCTATCTGTTACCAAGTTTTAATACACTTATGACTACCCGAATCCAACTCCCTATTCCCGCACACTTCAACCCTGCAAAAGTCGGCGAAGTATGGCGTGTACCTTACCAACAACGTGCTGCTGAAGCGGAAACATTTGCAAAACAACAAAATATCTCACCAGCATCTACAGATAAAACTCGCATTTGTCTATTATTAATAGATGTCCAAAATACATTTTGTATTCCTGATTTTGAATTATATGTAGGTGGACAAACTGGAACTGGTGCAGTTGATGATAATAAAAGATTGTGTGAATTTATGTATCGCAATTTAGGGGTAATTACAAAAATTGTTCCTACCCTGGATACTCACTCAGCGATGCAAATATTTCATCCTATTTTTTGGATAAATGCAGATGGGGAACACCCAACACCAGCATCAACTAACATTACACCCGCAGATATAGAAAAAGGAATTTGGCAAGTTAACCCAGCAGTTGCTAATAGTGTCACTAATGGGGATTATGAACTATTAAAAAAACAGGCTTTTCATTATGTAAAACAACTTAGCCAAAACGGGAAATACCCATTAACAGTTTGGCCTTATCATTCCATGTTAGGGGGAATTGGTCATGCTTTGGTTTCATCGGTGGAAGAAGCGATATTTTTTCATAGTATCGCCCGTCAAAGCCAAACCCAATTTGAGTTAAAAGGTGAAAATCCTTTAACTGAAAATTATTCTATTTTACGTCCAGAAGTTTTAGTAGGTTTTGACGAAAAGCCAATTGCTAAAAAAAATACAAATTTAATCAAACAACTTTTAGAATTTGATGCGGTGATTATCGGTGGACAAGCTAAAAGTCATTGTGTTGCTTGGACAATTGATGATCTATTAACAGAAATTAAAGGGGTAGATAGCACCCTAACAAATAAAATTTATCTACTTGAAGATTGCACTTCTCCTGTTGTGGTTCCGGGAATAGTTGACTATACAGAATCAGCTAATGCAACATTTGCCAGATTTGCTGAAGCGGGAATGCACATTATTAAATCAACGGAACAATTGGTAATTGGTAATTGGTAATAAATTCTTACGAATTGCGAATTACGAATTACCCTCATTTTGTGAAATAAGCTTTGGGATCTTTTGCTTCCCAACCCAGGGAACCATTAAAACGAATTTCAAAATGTAGATGAGGTTCTCTAGAAGTTGGTGTTCCTGTAGTGCCTACAGTTCCAATT
Source organism: Anabaena sp. PCC 7938 (assembly GCF_049315035.1). Lineage (NCBI taxonomy): Bacteria > Bacillati > Cyanobacteriota > Cyanophyceae > Nostocales > Nostocaceae > Anabaena > Anabaena sp. PCC 7938. The sequence continues at coordinate 898,221 of NZ_CP186034.1, forward strand.
GTTTCACCTGCTTTAATCATTTGACCCAAAGTAACGTTTATTGTCTCAAGTTGGGCGTAACGGCTTTGATAGCCGCCAATGTGGTTAATTATTACTAACTTGCCATAACTACCTTGATCTTTAGCAAATACTACAATGCCTGGTGCGATCGCTTCCACGGTCGTACCCACTGGTGCTACTAAATCGACACCACTATGAAAAAAAACTTTACCTGAAATCGGTTCTATTTGCCAACCATAAGCTAAGGCTACAGTTGTCCCATTCGGTAAGGGATAACCTGCTATTGTTGCAGATGGTGCAGTTTGTGTAGGAGAAGCAGCAATAATACGATTAGGTGATGCTATTACTCCAGGAACAACTGGCACAAAAACAACTCTAGGGTTTTGTTGGCAACCATTAATCTCAAACAATGTATCTGGACGGACTTTGTACCTAGCGGCGACTTGTCGCCAAGTTTGCTCACGAGGTACTTCTACGACAGTTCCATTGAAGGGCGGAATTTGAAGTTGAGTACCAGCTGTGACTGTACCGTTGTTTATTGATGGATTCATATTGATGATTGTTGCTGGCATCAGCTTGTAACCCTGTGCTATGCTCTCCACAGTTTCGCCACGAGTAACTTGATGGCGTTGGATACGAGATAGGGCAGGAGTTTGACAACTGGCTGCATTGGCACTTTCCGGTTGTAGGAATGTGGAGATTAGTCCGAAAGTGCTAACTAAGCTACAGAGAAACATGGAACGAAAGGGAAAACTCATGTCAACAAATCCAGAGATCGCTAATTCTAGATTTTAGTTGGGTAATTGTAAAGATGGGGTAATTTTTTTGCTTGACTGGAGATGATCCCCAATTGTGTAGTCAAAATGATCTAAATTCATCTTCTCAGTTATCAATTGCTTGACTACACTTAGAAATTAGTAACTGTTTTTCTGTCAGCTTAATTATTCTTAATTAATTAATATGAAGTTATCTGTGAAGCAACTGGCCGTTTATCTGAGTTTGGTGGTGATTAGCGGTGGTGCAGGTGTTTTGGGTAGTCGATATTTCCTACGATACAATCACTCTTTTCGAGAGTTAAAAAATATCACTGTGGCTTCACCTCCAGAATCTATTACTCCTTATCCTATTCAAGGCTTAGAGAATTCTGCTGGAGGTGATAATGTAAATTTTATTGCTGCTGCTGTACAGAAAGTAGGGCCTGCGGTTGTACGAATTAATGCGACTCGCAAAGTGGCAAATCCGATTTCTGAAGCTTTGAAAAATCCTCTGTTTCGTCGTTTTTTCGGGGAGGATGAAGAACCAATTCCCCAAGAACGAATTGAACGTGGTACAGGTTCAGGTTTTATTTTGAGCGAAAATGGAGAATTATTGACTAATGCTCACGTAGTAGCAGATACAGATACAGTACTAGTTACCCTTAAAGACGGTCGGACTTTTGAGGGTAAGGTGGTGGGAGTTGATGCTGTGACAGATGTAGCCGTGGTCAAAATTCCGGCTGATAAGTTGCCTATAGTTAAGTTAGGTAATTCACAAAACTTAATTCCTGGTCAATGGGCGATCGCTATTGGCAATCCTTTAGGTTTAGATAATACTGTCACTATTGGCATTATCAGCGCCACAGATCGCACCAGCGCTCAAGTTGGTGTTCCTGATAAACGCGTTAGCTTTATCCAAACTGATGCAGCCATTAACCCTGGTAATTCCGGTGGACCCCTCTTAAATGCTCAGGGTGAGGTAATCGGCGTTAATACGGCTATTCGCGCTGATGCCCAAGGACTCGGTTTTGCTATACCCATTGAAACTGCTGCTCGTATTGCTAAAGAGCTATTTACCAAAGGACGAGCAGATCACCCTTTTTTAGGCATTGAAATGGTAGACCTTTCCCCTACCAAAAAACAGCAGTTAAATAAGGAAGATAAACTTAACATTCAACCAGATGTTGGGATTGCGATTAAGAAAGTTCTGGAAAATTCACCAGCACAGCAAGGAGGACTACTCCCCGGAGATGTGATTCAAAGAATCAACGGTAAACCAGTGAAAATTGCAGCCCAAGTCCAGAAGATAGTTGATTCTAGTACAGTCGGTGACGTTCTCGAAATTGAAGTCAACCGCAAGGGCAAAACTCAAACTTTTAAAGTCATATCAGGAACTTATCCTCAAAAATAGTAAGTAGTACAAACGCGTTTTATAACGTCTGTACCATTGACTATTGGTTAGACAAATGCTCTAATTGCATCCTTTGTTCCATCTGACGCAAAAAATACCCCGTCATCATTGCTGATGCTAACAGCCCCGCTAAGTTATCCCGGTCTGTAGTAATTTGGACATTAAAACTTTCTGCTGGGAGCATTCCCACTAGTCCTTGGACGTTTTGGGAAATGATTTGTTTAATTTCCGGGCTTACAGACTGGGCTACACGGGCTAAGACTTCGGGAGATTGATGCTGTAAATACTTGAGTAACTGATTAGGGTTTTCCCCGAAGTGATCGTTCAAAAGCTGATTAGGGTGTTGCTCAGAGTTGTCATTCAAAAAGTCAGGATCAAACACCATTGGCAATTTCTTTTAGCTTAGTTGCTAATTCTACTTTAAACCATAGTACAAGCCTAACGCATTTTTCGCAGGGATTAGGAGTCAGGAGTTCGGAGTTCGGAGTCAGGGGAGTATGTCAATTATGGTTTGCTGAAAAACCTATTGAGTTATCAAGTTAGCGAAACTCGGTACTCGGTACTCGGTACTCGTCACTCGTTATTCAGTACTTCTAACTCTAGTTCTAGTTGTTGTTCTTTTGCGGTTGTGGGGAAGATTTGGGGGAGTTGATCGATTTGAAAATATTGGTGAAATTTCGGTGTGATTTGTAATGAATACGAACGAGAATCGCTGTCTCGGCGTTTGCGAACAAAACCTAATTCCACTAGTTCAGGAACGTGTTGATATACTCCTGAACCTCGGAGTTCAATCAAGTCGCTTTGGAGAATGGGACTGTTGAGAGCGATCGCAGCTAAAGTCCTTAAAGCTCCTACACCTAATTCTACAGGTATCAAAGTTTGTACTAAATCATGAAAATCTGACCGGACTTGTAAACTGTAACCATTTGGGTTTTCTACGACTTCTAAGGCGCTATCTCGACGGGCATAATCATCCATGAGTTCAATTATCCCTTCTTCGGCTGTAGCGCGATCGCACCCGGCATACTCGGCAATCTCACTCAAAGACAAGGGTTTACCCTTTAAATAAAGAATTGCTTCTATTTTGATCGCTATAGGTATATTTTTTTTGGACATTATGAGGCAGGAGTTCGGAGTTCGGAGGCAGGAGGCAGGAGGCAGGAGTTCAGGAGTCAGAAGGAAGAACAATACTCTCCGCTATCTTTCCAATCATCAATCACCTATTAGTGAGGATAAATTCTGCGATCGCTAAATCTTGGGGAGTGGTAATTTTTAAATTTGTCTCCTCTCCTAGAACTATATGTACTTCAATACCACATTTTTCAAATAAAGCCGCATCATCCGTGACTTCCCACCCTTGACGGACACCCTCAGCATGACATTGTTTTAACAACTCCACATCAAAACCTTGGGGAGTTTGAGCCGCCCAGAGTTGGCTTCGGTCTGGTGTACTTTGAATTATGCCACTTTCATCAACAATTTTAATTGTGTCTTTCACAGGTACAGCGGCAATTAACCCGCGATAATGGCGAATAGCTTCAGCGCAGGCATTCAGTAAATCAGGTGTAGCTAAACACCTAGCACCATCATGAATTAATACTTGTTGAGCATCTGCTGGTAATGCCTGCAAGCCATTGTAAACTGACTCTTGCCGGGTCGAGCCACCAGCAATTAATTCTATTGGTTTAGTTAACTTTAAATCAGCCATAATTGCTTTGAAGTCTTCCCAGTCATGAGGTTGGGAAATAATTCCGATCCAACTAATAGAACTTGCTGCTTGTGCGGCCAGCAAAGTCCAGGCAATAATTGATTGCGATCGCACCTGTAGAAAAAGTTTATTCTGGTCAGCACCCATTCTTTTGCCACTACCTGCGGCAGGAATTAATAAATACACAATATTCCTCGATGTTTAACTTAGGTATTGGGCATTGGGGAAAATTTAATTACAAGTACAAATTATGAATTACGAATTACCAATTACCCATTACCTATATTCGCCTAAAATAAGGAGCGAGTAAGCGTCAATAAATATTATGCGTGTAGTAGCCCTTGTACCTGGTGGAATTGGCGATCAAATTCTCTTTTTTGCCACCTTAGATGATCTAAAGCGTAACTATCCCCACGCTCAAATAGATGTCATTGTCGAACCCCGGTCAAAGGCTGCCTACCGAGTGAGCAAATCAGTTCACGAGGTATTAAGCTTTGATTACAAAGATCGCAACAGTCTAGCAGATTGGGGTAACTTGGTAGGTATGATGCGCGATCGCGAATATGATATCGCCATTACTGTTGAACCAAGCTGGTTTGTGGGTTTGTTACTTTGGTTGACGGGAATTCCCACACGCATTGGCTACAAAGGCAAAGGTGCAGGTTTTCTCACTAATTCTGTACCTGTAAACACATCTCAATATGTAGCTGCAATGTATCATAACCTATTGCAACCTTTGGGTATCAACACACCTTGCCCAGATTTAGCAGTAAATGTACCCAAATCAGATCTGGAATGGGCGCAACAAGAACAAAAACGCTTAGGGGTACACGAAACAGGTTACATCCTGATATCCGGTGGTTCTGGCAATTGTTCAGATACAAGTTATCCTGTAGCCAGTTGGCAACAAATTATTCAAGATTGTCAAAATAAACAGCCTCATTTACCAGTGATGGTGATTAAAGAGGCTAATGATGAGCAATTTGTGCGCTCACTTCAAGAATCTTGTCCAGATATCAAAATAACGTCCCCTGATGATATTGGCAAATTAACTGCCATAATTGGCGGTGCAAGTTTAATGCTTTCTATTGAAAGTGCGCCACTACAACTAAGTGTAGCTGTCCAAACCTATACTATCACCCTACTTGGCTCAACAGATCCAGGGAAGTTGTTACCAAAAAGTGATAAGTTCCTAGCGATTAAATCCCCCACTGGCAAAACAGGGGATATACCACCTGCGATCGTTTTAGAAAAAATCTGGGGTGGTTGAAAAAGCGTAGGGACAATTCATGAATTGTTCCTACAGAAAATTTCGGACTATTACAACCTGCTTTTTTCAATCATGTCAAAAAAAGTATCTTCTAATTCATAACCCAGGATTTGCGCTAAAGACTTGAGCCGGAATTGAGTGGGGATACTTTGCTGTTTTAGCCAATCACTCAAAATAAAGATCTTGTGCATCAAAAAGATTTCTAAGGCTTCAGGATTATACTGTATCCCTTCTTTAGAACTAAACTGATGGGGTACTAGCATGGCAGTGTAACGGACAAATTCTCCCGCTTTCCAGTCCAGTAAAAATGGCAGCCACGGATACTTGGCATCAAGACGCACAAACCACAACCGTACCTCTGGTATTTCTGAAAGCTCCCTTGGATCATTGGCATCCCGTGTATAGTTAATCTCAAAACATAACTGCTGTTCGTGAGATGTAATGGACTCCTCTTGCAGCAGTGGTTCAATTACCGTTAATGCAGGTGACAAATCCAGATTATTAATGAAGTCGTTATTAAGGGCGATTGTGATTGTCATTGACTGATTGCTGCTTACTTTATTGTTCAACAGTGGAATCGAGAATCCACTGTACCAGTTTTTAGCACTTGACCGGAAAAAGAGACGCAAGCTCCCTAGTTTTAGATATGCGGATAAGTCGGCCGCAACTAAAGTTGCCGTCAAAGATATTCTTGCACCATCATAACTTTTTGATCTACTAATTGTTACTCATAAACAATTGATCATTTGATTTACCAGTACAAAAAATACACCTGCCCTCACCTGGACATTTACGGCATTTGTAAGCTAAAGTTGTAATGACTTTGTTTTAGACTTAGGATTTGACATAGCAACTGTCAATTAACAGCTAAAACTTGCTTAAACCTATGTTTACTTAGGCTCTTAACAGCAAAAACACAGGCATAAGCAAACAATGTTGTGTTTCCTATCCTGGCAGAAAAAATCAACAATCGTTATTGAAAAGGAAAACTATCCCGATAGTTAAAACTGAAATATGCAAAAACAAGCTATTTCTACACAACCAATTCGTTCATTAGAAGATGCTATAGATCGGTGTCAATTGCTAGGTATGCGTGTCAGCCGTCAGCGACGTTTTATCCTAGAGCTTTTATGGCAAGCTAATGAACATCTTTCTGCTAGAGAGATTTACGATCGCTTGAACCAACAAGGTAAAGAGATCGGACACACTTCTGTTTATCAAAATTTAGAAGCGTTATCCAGTCAGGGTATTATCGAGTGTATTGAACATTGCGACGGGCGTTTATACGGTAATATTAGTGATGTCCACAGTCACGTCAACTGTATAGATACAAATCAAATTCTCGATGTGTATATAGAACTACCAGCAGAGTTGATCAACCAAGTTGAGCTACGAACAGGAGTGAAGATTACTAGCTACACTATTAATTTTTTTGGCCACCGCAACCCAGAAGAAACACAGGTGATGGATGATAAATGATAGATAAGAAGGGGAGAAATAAATTGAAAATTAAATGATTAATGATCAAAGGAGTATGGCTTAAGTCACGCTACGCTAACAGCAAAAATTCTTGTCTTCTGCCTCCTGCCTTTGCAACTGACAAATAATGGCTGGAAAGTCTATGTGTATTTGACTCGATTATGAGCGATCGCCCTTTAAGATTGTTGTTAATTGACCCAGATCCCATATTTCGTCTAGGATTAAGGGTAGCTCTAGAAACAATTTCCCACCTCCAAATAGTAGCTGATGTTTCCACAGATACCGCAGCCTTGCAGGTTTTAGCAGAAATTACTGCGACCGATGCCAGCCTAGTAAACTTCATAGTCCTAGAGTTAGGAAATGGAATTTCTCCCAAATCTCAGCAGATAGGCTTACAATTCTGTAGACAACTCAAAGCTTTATATCCCCATATACCTATTTTGCTGCTGAGTTCTATTTCTACATCAGAACTGCTGTTAGCCGCAAAAAATACAGGTATAAACGGCTATTGCCACAAAGGTATATCCATTTCTGAATTAGTTCCCATCATCCAAGAAATAGTAAATGATGGTTACTATTGGTTAGAAAAAACAAAAATAATAAATTCCTCATCACCTCATTTACCTTTTGCTAGGCTGCGGAATAATGTCCGTTTATCAGGGATTAGCCACATTAACACAACTCTTACCGCAGTCACAGCACAACTAAAAATACCCGGACTACCAATATTAGATCAAGCTATTCTCGCTGGACATCGCCGAGAACTTTTAGCTGCTCGCTGGCTGGTTAATAACTTATTATCTGCACCGCAAGAAAGGCAACCAATACAAGCACCTCAACCCTCACCGATTCCATTTCTGAGCAGTGCTATTAGTAAACCAGAATCACAACAAATGCAAACTTTTGTACCACCTTTGCTGAGTTCAAAAGCACTACAATCTACATTATTTGCATCTTGTATTCATAAACTTCAGTTTTCTTTACAAAATATCACAGATACACCTTTAGAAATTGATATTTTTCGGGAAGATAAAAAAAGAGAATTACTTTATCTTATCTTACAAAAAGTGTCGCAACAGTTAGATGAGCTAAATAATTCGCAAATCAAAATTAAGCAATTCCCTGATTTAAAAAATAAGATATTAAATAATTTATGGCAATCAGCAGTTACCGATTTTTATGGTAAATATTCACAAATACGTGTAGGCGATACAAATATAGAGATAGTTAGTTTTTTATTGAATAATGCAGCAGGTGTAGAAACTGAAATTCTTAATAAAATTCCCTTGGTTGAAGAGTTGTTTTCTTATCTACTATGGCAAACTGATTTGTATGTCGATAACACATCTTATACAGCAGGTAGTGAACCAGCAAATTCCCAAGCATCTATCATTTTAGAGAATTTGTTAATTCAGATTGCTAATGGTGTAGTCCAACCATTGCTAAATTTTTTAGCTGATGTAGAAACAATTAAACAAAATTTTTATGATCGTCAATTGATTTCTACAAGAGAAATTGAACGCTTTAGAAACAATTTATCTTGGAAATACAGATTAAATAATTATGTAAATGAGCCGCAAGCAATATTTGAAAGTCGTTATGAACTATTTATATTTGCACCTCGTGGCATTGCTAAAATATCAACTTATGCACCTCGTAACCAAGAATTAGAAAAGCTTTCTGGTATTCCCTTAGTCATGACATTGTTGCTAGAATTTCGTGATGCGATCACACCTCGAATACAATCTCTAGTCAGCTTTGCAGGTAGTGGTATTGTTTTTGTACTCACCAAAATAGTTGGTCGTGGTTTAGGTTTGATTGGACGTGGTATTCTCCAAGGTGTGGGTAGCGTTTCCTTAACAGAAAAAGGTATAAAGCGCAATAGTGAAAAACAAAATAACAACTCAAAATTCTAATAATGAACTTTGAATTTATCACAAACCAAGACTTAATAGGATTATTTACTTCCTATATCTACGCCATTAGTCTGCTTCTCTTTGGTGAAGGATTACATAGATTTTTTAGTATCAAACAGAATATCACCCGCAAAATCATTCATGTGGGTGGAGGAATGTGGGTTTTTGCTATTTTACTTTTATTCAAAAACTGGCAAATAGGAATAATTCCCTTTGCTACCTTTATTGGTATCAATTATCTTTTGTACCGTTACCGATTCATTAGTGCAATGGATAGAGAAGATAGTTCACCAGGTACTGTATATTTTGCCATTTCTATTACCTTACTATGGCGACCAAATGGCCTCATTGATAACGTTCCCATTGCTGTAGTTGGGGCGATGTCTATGACTTGGGGAGATGCACTAGCAGCGTTAATTGGTAGGCGTTTTGGAAAACATCAGTACCAAGTAGGAAATTCTATCCGTTCTTGGGAAGGTTCAGCAGTCATGTTTTTGGTGAGTACAACTGTAATATTTTTGGTGCTGTGGCTACTTCCTGGTTCATTATTTAGCCCTTTAGCAACTCTGGTGAGTATAAATAAGGCAATTTTAGCGTCTGTTCTTAGTGGTGCTTGTGCCACTTTAGTAGAAGGAATTTCTCCTAGTGGTACTGATAACTTGAGCGTGCCTTTAGTAGCAGCGGGGCTTGTATAGGGTGTGATGCAGGTGTAAACTATGCAACGTATTGAAATTAGCTCAGAGGTTGGCATAATGACAAGTAGAGACTATAAAAATGACTAGAGCTTCATTCTTACCACCAGATTATACTATTCGCCAAGCCCGTAATATCGACCTTACTGCAATATATCAAATTATTCTCTTGAGGTTTAATGATTTTAAAATTCTAATTATTTTTACTCTATTTATGACAACAGGTATTTTTTTAATTTTTTCTGCTATGTGTATTATTATCGGAAATTGTTCTATTAGTTTTCAAGACTTTTGGATAACCCTAGTATTAATACCACTTATAGTAAGCGGTTCAGTATTAATAATTTCCTTTTTACAAATAGCAAGTATTTTTAATAGACAAGATAGCTCAATAATTTTGCTAATAGAACATAGTAATCGTTTAGTAGCTTATGCTATACAGTCTAACAAAGGTAGTTATTCGTTGTTGATTTCTTTATATGTTAAGCCGGATTATCGCCGCCTTGGGTTGGGGTCTTGTTTAGTGCAAAACCTTGCACGCAGAGGAGTTAGACCAATTTATGTATTTCCTACTCCTGAATCATTCAGATTTTATATACGTCATGGTTTTACTTTATTCCAAAAGCAAAATCTTCCAAGCGAACTTCGCAGAACTAGCAGATGTTTAGGTTTGATATAGTAAATTATTTAACTAAAAGCCATTAAGAAAGGGCTTGTCCCTCCTCCCGGTAATGTTGGGTTGGTGACTTCCCAAGAATCAAGACATGATTTGAAATTCACTCATTAGACATCTCTAAAAAAGAATGTAGAGATGATAATGCCTACCCATGTAATGTCTCTACAAAGTTTCTGGATAACGCATATTTAATTTCTGGTAACTTTCTGCTGCTTCTCGCACTGTTTACAAATTATTTTGAATTTACACGTTAAAAATTCCAATCACGACGAAAATGAAAGAAACTTTGCAAAAATTCTTCTAAAGCATGGTTTTTATTTAACCGTTGCTTACTCCATTGCTGTGCCGTTTCTATCAAAATTTCTGAGAAACTGGGATAAAAAGGAGCTAAATTTGCCAAATGCTTAACTTTGATATTTTGTGACATTGCCAAAGCAATTAAATTAATTAATTCTCCTGCTTCTTCTCCCAATATAGAAGCACCTAAAATTTCCCCATTTTCGCGGACAATTAATTTACAAATACCTGTAATTTCTCCCCTGAATTGGGCGGCTGTTAATGTTTTAAAATATTGCTTGAAAACTAAAACCTGATTTTGACCATATTGGCGTTGAGCTTGCACTTGTGTTAAACCTATTTGTGCCACCATTGGTTGCGAAGATATTACCCAAGGAATACAACGATAATTAACTGAGTTTCTAGGAAAAAATAGAGCATTCTTCAGAGCAATATTAGCTTCATAATTGGCAATATTGGCAATATCATAACCACCGATAACATCACCACAAGCGAAAATGCGTGGGTTTGTAGTTTGTAGTTTTTGACTGACTATTAAACGATGTTGATTCCATTTCACACCTACTGCTGCTAAATTAAGAAATTCTAAATTTGGCTGTTGTCCAGTTGCGACTAAAATTTCATCAGTTTCAATGGCTTTATCTCCTGCTTGAATCCATTTTTTATCTTCAATTTGCCGAATTTGAGTTACTACTGTTTCGGTGAGGACGCGTACTCCATCACTTTCTAATTTTGCTATCAATAATTGGGCTATTTCAGGGTCGAGAAGAGAAAAAATATAGGGATGATTTAGTATCAGTGTCGTGCGGCAACCTAACCTTTTTAAAGTTTGGGCAATTTCAATGCTTTGGGGTAAACCACCAAGAATTACCCAATTTTTTGGTGGGTTTGGTTTTTCTAATGATTGCCAAATATTAGCTAAGGTTAAATAACCTGTGGTTTGTAATCCTTCAATGTTGGGAATTTTGGGATGTGAGCCACAAGCGAGTAAATAGGTACGAGCGCGTAATAGTCGCTCATTAATCGCAAAACTTAGTTGGGGAGAAGATTGAAATTGACCATTACCAAGGATGACATCAACTCCTTGGGCGGCTAAATTGGTCAGAGAATTAATTTGTGTCAGGTTTGCTGCGATCGCATGGGCATATAATATTGTTTCTTTATAAGCTTGTGTGTGGTTGGCCTGAGGCATTCCTAGCTGTAATTTTCTGGCTAGTACTGCAGTACCGTTAGTGCCGTCTGAGTAAATATCTGGTGTTGTATTCACCTGTGAATCAAGAATGCTAAGATTCGCCGCTTTACCCAATTCGCTCAGTGCGTAATGATAATTTAACTCATAGTTGATTTGAGGCTGTATCAAGGCAACTTTAGCGTGTAGTTGAGTTGCAGCTAAAGCAGCTTTGTATCCGGCAATAGTACCGCCAATAATTACGAGATCATAATCAATATTCATAGGGAATAGGGAATAGGGAATAGGGAATAGGGAATAGGAAATAGGAAAAGCCCTGATTTTTAATTACGAATTACGAATTACGAATTACGAATTACTGATTCAAGGGCTGTTAGTAAGCGTTGGTTATCAGCTTCAGAACGGATGGATATGCGGAAATAGCGATCGCCTAATTCTTTAAAACTAAGACAATCACGAATTAAAATCTGGTACTGCTGGAGTAATTTTTTTTGTAACTGGGAGGTAGATTGTTGAGACTCCACCAATAAGTAGTTAACAGCACCTTCTAAGGGTTGTAATCCGGTCATTGAGGCTAGACCTTGAAAGAGTTGATTTCGTGCCTGTGGTAGCCATTTCCAGGTGTGTTGTTGAAATTCCGTATCTTGGAGTGCGGCGATCGCAGCAGATGCGGCTAAAGTATTGACAGGCCAGGGATCTCGCCATGATTGCCATTTAGCAAGACGGTGGGGGTGAGCGATCGCATATCCTAACCTGAGTCCAGGCAAACTATAAAATTTTGTGAGCGATCGTAAAATCACCAAATTTTCATATTCCTGCACCAACCCAATCAGGCTTTGTTCTTCATCAGGAGGCAGAAAATCCATAAATGCCTCATCCACCACCACCAAAGCAAACTCTTCCAGGTAAGGCAAAATAGAAGCCCGTGAAAATAGCTTTCCTGTTGGATTATGGGGGTTATTCAGCAATAAACCGCAATTGGGAGATGGGGAGAATAACATTCTTGATTCTACCTTTTCCCTCCTGTTCCCTATTTTCAAATCAACAGGAAACTCCAGCACTTTAGCGTTATAAGCCGTCAGAGTGCGGTAATAATCGCCAAATGCTGGAGTAATTAACATCGTTGCCGCCAATTGCGCTAGTTCCCTACCTATTAACGTAAGTAATTCCGCAGAACCGTTACCAGGCAGAATCCACTCAGAAGGAACTTGATGGAAATGACCCAGAGCTAGTCTCAATTCACTATATTCTGGGTCTGGATAATGCCTCAGATTACCAAGTTGGGACACAATCGCAGCAATAACGCTGTCTGGTGGTCCCAACGGGCTAATACTGGCAGAAAAATCCACAATAGCATCAGGGGGACAGCCAGCCAGTGCTGCTGCCCAAGCTAAATTCCCCCCGTGTGCTTGTTGTGGCATCAAAAAAAGATTTCCTAGAACAGAACCTACTCTTTTGGGGGTGCTACTCTTTCTCTAAACATCTTCCCAGCAGAGAAAGCAGGAACCTTGGTAGCAGGAATTTCCATTTTCTCATTGGTTTTGGGGTTACGACCTTCACGAGCTTTGCGTTCCCGTGATTCAAAAGAACCAAATCCTACTAAAGTTACCTTATCACCGGAGGAAACAGCCTCAATAATTGTTTCCAAAGCGGCGCTTAAGACAGCATCCGCTTGTTTTTTGGTAACACTTGCCTTTTCAGCCACTGCATCAACTAATTCGCCCTTGTTCATATCAAACTCCTTAATGTTTACTGAGATTTTTGGAAGATGTAATTTGTCGCATCTTTACAGTAATCTCTGTTTGCAGAATTACAAAAATCGTCCCTTAAGAGTATTTACACTCAAAACCGCTGTAAATCAGATTGGCTCGACTTTTCAATGAATCATTCTAAGCCGTTGTAGCCCGAAGTGAACAGATGAAAGCATTAATTTATATAGATTTCAGGATTTTTTGTGTTTTTTGCCTCATTGTTGCCCTGGAAACACATCATTTTTAGGAATATATACTTAGTGGGAACTGGGTACTGGGGATTAGCAAATATTATTCAGCACCCAATGATCTTTCTATTGCTCGTCTAATGTAGCGTTGATAGGGGATACCCTCTTTTTTTGAAATCTTCTTAACCGCTTCTAGCATTTCTTCGGAAATTCTGACATTGACACTTTTGTTTTTAGGCTGAAATTCAAAAGTTACAGGCTGAAAATTTCCAGAATGAAGGTACTCTGATAAATCGTCTTCTAAGAGTGCTTCTATTTCTTCATCCGTTTTGACTCTTGGGAAAGTTTTCTTCATAGGAACGTACCTCTTTTTCGTGCATATATCTAGCACTGATTGGTCTAATCAGTCTTTGTTCTTGCTGATTGCGAAAGGTAAAGGCTACAAAAATGTGCCTTCCTTTACAGGAAACTCCTATAGCAAGATATCTATCTTCATCTTCAGAATGCCTGATATCTGGTGTAATCAGAATATCGTTTTGATGAAATAAATACTCAATTTCTTCTTGAGAAACGCGATTCCAGCATTTTGCCGAGTTACCTTCATCCCAATCAAAGCTATTTACACTTTCCATTATAACAAAAAAATGACATTTGTATATACGAATGTAAACAGTTATCGTATTATACTATTCTGAATAAAAGTTATTTTTTCCTGGTCTTAAAATGTTAAGAGACTTCCAACTAAAAAAATATCCCGTCGTTGTGACGGCAGGGGGACAGGGAGCAGGGGGAAGAAAAGTCGCTTTGATTTGGTGAAATTGGATCATCTTTATAGATGTCTATTCTATTGATAACCAAACGGCTGAAATTTATGGAGATTTCAAGTCAGAAATTATTAAACAATTTGGATCTCAAGACAAGCGTAAACGTCAGACTACTAAACTAACAGAAATTGGTATTAGTGAGAATGATTTATGGATAGCTGCTATAGCATTGCGTCATTCACTGATTATTGTGTCCTGTGATAGTGATTTTGAGCGTATGCGTCAGGTAAGAGAATTCTCTTTAGAAAATTGGGTCTAGTTAGAGAGCGATACCCGACTTCACCCAAGAAATCGGGTATCTGCACAGCCTACGGTCTACCAGGAACCTGCAAACCACGACGTTCCAGAACTTGACGTACCTGTGGACTAGGAGTGTAGTTATAACCATAAGCAGAACGCTCAGAGTCATCCATCACCTGTGGTGTCAGCAAAACAATGACCTCTCTGCGTTCATTGGTTCTGTTTGTTTGTCTAAACAGCGAACCAATGAAGGGAATATCACCTAAGATAGGAACCTTGGTGATACTTGTCCGGTCTTGATCTTGAATAATACCAGAAAGAATCAGCGTTTGACCATCTCGCAGACGAATTGTGCCAGAATTGAGAGATCGCTCAGATACCAAGAAGATTGTCTGGCTATTACCCCCAACATTGATCACAGCAGAAGATTGAGGTGCTTTAACAACAGGAGCTACTGATAGAGAAACAAAACCATTGTCATCAATTCTATCAATCTTGACAGCAAGGGTTAAACCTACGTCTGTTTTCTCTGCTGTCACCGTTTGGGTAGATATGTTATTACCACTAGTTGTTGTGTTCGTGATATTACCTACCACTTCCTGCGTTAGTTTAACGTTAGCCGTTGAACCTTCTTGCACAATCAGGCTTGGATCAGTCAAAATCTTGGCATTGCCGCTTGTTACTTGAGCTTGCAAACTAGCAAGAAGTCTCTTGGGGAACTGGTATAGAGAAGTGAGCGCATTTGTTACCGTACCCGTAGTACCTTGAGATACACTTGTAGTTCCATCTGCGTTTATAGTGATAATGTTATCCGTCGGTTGGGTAATATCTGTTATACCTGTTGATAATGCGTTTGACGATGCCGGCGAAATAGCCTGAGGTGTTGTTAAACCAGATCCAGCTAAGGTGATAATGCCACCTGGAGGAACTGTTTGTCCTTGTATAATTCGTGTTTGTGCAGATTGGTTAATTATGGTTGTGTTTTGTGTAACACTAGTTATTTCTGTAGACTCAGTGGGGCTTAAAAAAGGCGTTCCTGTAATTGGATTAGTGATGGTTGGTGTACTAGTCACACTGTTTGCAACTTCAGTACTAGTAGCTGGTCTAGAACCGCCAAAATTGAAACTGGCTGCACCACCATCAATTGAAAAATAGTTATTGCCAATCCCAAAAGAGAAGCTAGTGTTGTAGTCTTGAGCGCCTGATAAGTTAACATCAATAATCTTGACATTAACCACTGCTTGACGACGGCGGATATCAAGTTGAGTTAATTGAGTTGTTGCCATCTCCACTAGTTTAGGAGAACCAATCAAAGTAACAGCATTTGTGCGCTCGTCTCCTAGTGCTTGTAACCCCCTCAATAAAGGCGTTGAGTCTGTATAATTAATGCGTTGAGTTTCTACTTTAGTTTCTGTAGTCGTCTGAGTTTGGGTAATGGGTGCTACTCCAGTACCTACAGGCACAGCACTCACATTAGTAACTTGTCTTTCACGGCTGACAGCACTTTCTGCACCCATACTCACTAAAAAGTTCAACGCGACTCCTACAGTTACCTGATTTAGTCGCAAACTCCGCATCACAATATCACGGGTGGAATTAGGCAGTTTAGTACCGACAAAAATTGTTCTGCCACTGCGGTTTGCTTCTAAACCACTCAAGCGTAGAACGTAGTTAAAGACATCTTGCACAGGTTCATTTTCTATATCTAGGGAAATAGATTGGCTACTACTTGCTGTAGTACCTGCGGATCCTGCACCTTCACTACCAACAAAAGCTAGGTTAAGACCAGCCGCACGAGCCAGAAGTGACAAAACTTCTCTAACTGGTGCATCTCGCAACACTAGACGCGGAACTCGTTCTTG
Organism: Anabaena sp. PCC 7938; assembly: GCF_049315035.1. Classification (NCBI taxonomy): domain Bacteria; kingdom Bacillati; phylum Cyanobacteriota; class Cyanophyceae; order Nostocales; family Nostocaceae; genus Anabaena; species Anabaena sp. PCC 7938. Next base: position 914,479 of record NZ_CP186034.1, read on the forward strand.
AGTGCCTAAATCAATCACGGTTGGAGAAGTATCAGTGTTAGATTGAGTAATATCTCCAACTGGTGGGGCAACTGCTCTAGGTAAGAAAGGAGGAGCTTGGTTATAAGGTTGATTAGGACCGGCTGCTTTTGCAGGTTGTCCGTCAATAGATACTTCTGGGTTAGGTACTAGCACCTCTATCTTTTTACCAGGTTCAGATGGAGTCGCTGATGATGATATTTCTGTATTTGGTGTTGTGGGTGCTGATGCAGTTGCGTCTGTGCTGGGTGTAAAGCCAAGAGTCAAACCGTTATTTTGTCGGACTAAGGGCTTACCAGTGGGGGCATTATTACTACCAGTTACTGTCACCCGCACACTATTAGCATCTAACTGATTAACCTCAACCGATGCGATTCCCGGTGCTGGATTTTCTTGTCGGAAACTTTTACCTTGAGGTAAACGCAATTGCGTATTAATAATATCTGCGACTAGGGCTTTATCCCTCTTGGTGGTAAAAACCTGAGGCTTATCACCAGAGGAAGTCTTTAAAATAACACTAATTCCTCCATCAGCAGGATTTAGTTGCACTTCAGTAATTTGAGTTGTCTGAGCCAAAACTGGCTGCGCTGCTAAGACTACACAAGCAGTCACACTTGAAATTAAAGCATTACTATGAACCTGTTTCACAGTTCATTCCTCACATTAAATAAAAACCAGTCTGTATGTCTACTTGTTAACTAACCATTTGGAAGTAACCTTTCGTGCATTAAATTTGCATTTCTACAAATCAGCACTCAGTAATTTGGATGGTTAGGGTTTAGGTGGGGCCGCTTTTGCTGTTGCTTCTGCTGTTGCTTCTGCGGCTTCTTCTGCTGTTAATGGCATTAATGCCTCCAATTCAAAAGAAGTACCCAGTTTAGCTGGGCCAGTTTGAACTATTTTCTGTTTTCCATCTACAGTTTCTGCTTCTGGTGGCACTAATTTAGAGTTATAGTTTTTGACTAGCAATAAAGGCTGTAAACGTTCAATATTACGCATAATTGATTGCGTTTGCTCAAAAGTGCCTTCAATATCAACTTTGATAATGCTGCTTTTGAGTTTATTGTTGACTTTTTCTCCAAGACTGCTATCAGTAATTATTTGTGCTTTTTCTTCAGATGGTACAAACTTTTTAAGTTTGGCTCTGACGTTATTTCCAGCGCCTTGACCATTGCTAGACTCGACCAAGCGATTGGTATCCATCAACAATGTGTCTAAACTTTTTTCATTAGCAAATAACGCTAAGACTTGGATTTGTTGCTCCTTGGCTTGGGCTAAATCTGCTAATACATTGTCAATTTGTTTGGCTTGAAGTCTCTTTTGGTCAACTTGTCCTTGGAGTGTGTTACTTTCTGCTTGTTTCTGCTGATAGGTGTCCCATGCAGGCATAACCATGTTCAGTATCATATAACCAGCAGCGAGAACCCCCATGACTCCGACTACTCCACCAATAATTGGTGGTGTGAAAGTAATACCAAAAGCAACGGGATAGGATGATGGGGCATCATCATAATTGTTAGCGTGTTGTGAAAAACTTAAATCATCACTCAGTGTCATTTGGTAATGGCTCCTGTTTTTTGGATGCTACGAAGCCTAGTCACTAGTCCGACTGTGCCTTTTTGCTCTAATTCACGAATTAATTCAGATGCTGGTACATTACTTAGACCAGCTTTAATGGTGTACTTCACCACTTGAATTGGTTTAATTTTCTCCTGACCTTGACCTTCAGGTTGAATCGCACCTGTTTGTGAAGGTGCATTAATTAACTCTGCTGTACTAATTTTGCTGTTTGAGGCATCTAAGAACTTAGATTGTCCGAGACTCAATACAAAATCGTTGACATCATTAAAAGAGCGAGCAAAACCGGTAATTTCTAGGCTTCCAGCGGGATTGCTAGGTGTTTTATCCTGTGCTTGGATAATACCGGGAGTTTGCTTGATATTTTCAATCTGCACATTCGCGGGAATGCGATCGCGCAAATCTTGCAACATGGCAGACCAAGGACGAATTTGATCAAACACAGTCACTAAAGCTTGTGTTTGCACTTTAATATTTGTAGTTTCATCCTGGACTTTCTTAATGTTGGCTATTCTACCGTCTAACTCCTTATTTTCCTGATCTAGTTTTTGGATTGCCTGGGTTAATTCATCTGTTTTGGCTTGTAAAAACAACAAACCACCAAATACCAAAGCTGGGAAACATAAACCCACACCGACTCCCAAATATACGGGCATTAAATCGCCCAAATTAATTGGCTGTCTGACGGGTTTTTCCGTATTGATTTCAACAGGCGATCGGTCTTTAAGAAAGTTAATATCTAAACTGTACACGTTGTTATGCCTCCCGCATTCCTAAACCAAGTACTATCCCTAAACCAGGGCGTTGTACCAATGGATATTTTTCGGCTTCTACTTCCAAAGACAAATCTCTGATTGGATCTATTTGGGTAGTTGGAAAACCTAATCGTTGAGTAAAAAACTCATCTAGCTGTTGGAGTCCTCCTCCTGTACCCGCTAGGAGAATTTGCGCTACTTCTAAACCTTCACTCTGATTGATATAAAAATCTATAGATCGGCGCAATTCATCCGATAATTCTCCCAATACTTTCAACATCGGACCCATACCAGGATTAATACCTGTAGTCCCAGTTCTGCCCAAATCCATAGGATTAGCGGGAATAGTCATACCCATCAACATATCCATATCTCGTGATGTGGGTAAATTCATTGCCCTTGATAAAGCCGCTTGCAATTGATATGTACCTATAGGTACGGTACGCGAAAATTGCGGTACGCCATTGATAATGATGGCAATTTCAGTGCTATCAAACTCAATATCAACTAATACTGCTGCTTCTTGGGGACCGAATAGCCTCAACTGATCACGAATAGTCCGAATGAGAGCAAAGCTGTTAATTTCTAAAACATCAATCTTTAATCCTGCTTCAGCAAAAGTATTAATATAGGTATTTGTCACTTCCTTGCGAGTTGCTACCAAAAGTACCTGTACTTTTTCAATTCCATCCTCATCTACAAAGTACCCCAGTTTCTGATAATCTACATCAGCTTCCTCTCGTGGATAGGGCAGATACAATGCGGCTTCATGGTTGAGCACCATTTCCCGCAATTCTTTATCATCCAACTCTGCCGGCACGGGAATGACACGCACAATAGCGTCTCTTCCTGGGATACAAGTGGCAACGCGGGAAGCTTTAATTTTGCTTTCAGCCAATGCCTGCTGGATTAGTTCTGCCATCCTTGGCGAATCGTTAATTTGTCCGTCGCTAATTAACCCCTCTGGTACTGGTATCGTTGTCAAGGATTCTAGTTTTAAGCCTTGGCGCTGCTTACGTAACTGAACTATGTTCATTCGTTCTGGTGCAAGCTCAATGCCAATTCCTTTATTAGATTTACCAAGGAGATTACTGAGTTTACTGAAAACGTTCACCACAGTTTTACCCACTAGACTACTAAATGAAAAATTTAAATCTGGTTCCAAGCAAACTTAGTACCAAGTAATCTATATAGCCTATAATCTCGACATTTCTGCATAAGTTTTGCACACCTTTCAAACGTAAAAATATTACCACGATGATTCAATCACGAAAATTCAAACAACTGACTGTTTGGGCGCTGCTGGGCTTACTTACCAGTTGGGTTGTAAGTTGCAGCACAGGTAACTTTAGCTCAAGTACAAAACCAGTTGCTTCAGAAGCAGCAACCATTGAGTTTTGGACGATGCAACTCCAACCACAATTTACAGACTACTTTCAAAACCTAATTTCGAGCTTTGAATCGCAAAACCCTAGTATCAAAGTAAAATGGGTGGATGTACCTTGGTCGGCGATGGAGAACAAGATTTTAACAGCTGTCTCCGCAAAAACGCCACCTGATGTTGTCAACCTTAATCCAGATTTTGCTTCCCAACTTGCAGGACGAAATGCCTGGTTAGATTTGGATGCCAAAGTGTCAAGTGAAGTTCGTTCCTCCTATTTGCCTAATATTTGGCAAGCTAGTACCCTCAATGGCAAGAGTTTTGGGATTCCTTGGTATCTCACCACAAGGTTAACTATTTATAACACTGATTTATTAAAACAAGCAGGTATCAACAAAGCTCCGGCAACTTATGCAGAATTAGGGCAAGCGGCGCAACAAATTAAAGATAAAACGGGTAAATACGCATTTTTTGCAACTTTTGTACCCCAAGATTCTGGTGAAGTGTTGGAATCATTTGTCCAAATGGGAGTCACTTTAGTAAATGCTGAGGGTAAAGCAGGTTTTAATACCCCACAAGGAAAAGCTGCTTTTCAATATTGGGTAGATTTATATAAAAAAGGATTACTACCTAAAGAGTCATTGACACAAGGACATCGTCATGCTGTTGATTTATACCAATCTGGAGAAACAGCACTGTTAGCTTCTGGACCTGAGTTTCTGAAGACGATATCTAATAATGCACCAAAAATTGCTCAAGCTTCTGCGATCGCACCACAAATTACAGGAGATACAGGCAAAAAAAATGTAGCTGTTATGAATATAGTTATTCCCCGCGCTACAAAAAATCCAGATGCAGCGGTTAAATTTGCCTTGTTTGTGACTAATGATGAAAATCAACTAGAATTTGCTAAAGCTGCTAATGTCTTACCATCAACGGTTAAAGCACTGGGTGACAGTTATTTTAAGGATGCTCCTGCTAATGCTTCAACTGTAGAAAAGGGGCGTTTTCTCAGCGCTCAACAGATGGCAAAAGCTGAGGTGTTAACTCCGAAAATAAAAGATTTTAAATTTTTGCAAAAAACTATTTACGAAAATTTACAAGCGGCGATGTTAGGGGAAAAAACAGTGGATCAAGCTGTAGAAGATGCGGCGCAACAGTGGGATAATCGGTAATTCGTAATTCGTAATTATGAATTACCTAGAAAATGACCGATGAGATAGAGGGAACCGCATAGAACTACTAAGTTATCTGTAGAGGTAAAAGCAGCATCTAGCGCCGAGAATACATCTGGATAGGTGCTGCAATAACTTAATTCTGGGCAAATTTCATGAGCTAAATTTGTTAAGTTGTCAAGATTTGCTGAATTACTATCTGGGACTGGCACTAAATATAATTTATCTCCTCTTTTGAGTAGTTCTTGGAAAATATCAGCATGATCTTTAGTCGCTAACATTCCCATAACCCAGGTTATGTTTTTGACATCAAAAGTATCTACATAATTGCGTAAAACCTCTGCTGCGGCTGGGTTATGTGCGCCATCAATTAATAGTTGATAATTTTGATGATCGTTTTTCCAGGTTATCCATTGCATTCGGCCTGGCCATTTAGTTTTTCCCATTCCGTTGACTATGGCTGTTTCCGAAATTTGCCACCCTTTTTGTTGCAAAATTTCCAAAGCGGCTAAAGCCAAAGCTGAATTAGTTAATTGAATTTGTCCTTTTAGGGGTAAGGGATATTTTATTAGTTCTGGAGTTTGAATTTTTTGATATTCTGCCCAATCTGTAGCTAGGGGAAATCCAGGTTGAGGCGTGATTACAGGGCATTGTAACTCTATGGCGAGCGTTCGCACCACTTTTTCAGCATCTGGTGGCAATGGAGCAACCACTACAGGACATCCAGGTTTAATGATACCTGCTTTTTCTCTGGCAATATCAGCAACAGTGGGGCCTAATTGCTGCCAGTGTTCCCTACTGATAGAAGTAATTATTGTCACCAAAGGCTGAGAACAGACGTTAGTTGCATCCAAACGCCCTCCTAGTCCCACTTCTATCACAGCTATATCAACTTTTTGTCGTGCAAAATATAACCAAGCGGCTGCGGTAATTACTTCAAAATGAGTTGGTGATTCTTCTTCAGAGTCAATAGCAGCTTTGACTTCTAGAATTAATTGACAAAAATCATCTGTATCAATTGGCTGTTCATTTATACAAATGCGTTCAGTCCAATCTACTAAATGGGGTGAAGTGTAGCGTCCTGTCCGATAACCAGCTTCAGTAAGTACAGAGGAAAGATAGGCACAAACAGAACCTTTACCATTAGTGCCAGCAATATGAATTATAGGGACTTGGTGATGAGGATTACCGAGATTGTCTAATAACTTGACAATGCGCGAAAGTCCCAGATTGACACCAAAGTGTTGAAAGGGTTGGAGTAAGAAATCTATATTCACGGGGACTGGGGATTGGGAATTGGGGACTGGGAACTGGGAGATGAGCAAAGAACTATCACCCATTAACCATTACCCCTTACCCATTACCTAATTATGCTTCTTTGTTCAAGAAGTTTTGTACTTGTCTTAAAGCTGCTGCACCGATGTTAAACACTGCCCAACCAGCAGCAATAGCGATTGGTGCTAAAACGATTACTACACGCATATCCATGTCCATATCTAGAATCCTTCTGTTAAGTAGAAATTAAAGTTTTATCAACAGCTCTCAATTTTTATTTTTAGCCGAAGTGGGGTATTTTTCCAAGCTTAATTGTAAAGAATCATTAAGTTGCTGAGTACCGAGTACCGAGTACAGAGTCCTGAGTAAGAATTTTCTCTCCCTGCTCTCTGCTCCCTGCCTTCTCTCTCACCTATCTAAAACCAATATCTGTGCCTTTACCGGCGTGTACTAGGGCTAATTTGTGGTATTTTTCGGCGTGTTCGATGAGGTCTGCGGCTTCGGTTTCTGTGAGTTGACGCGCTACTTTAGCTGGAATGCCTACTACTAGAGAAAAGGGAGGTATATCTTTGGTGACTACTGCACCAGCACCAATGATGCTACCTGTACCAACTCTGACTCCACCTAAAATTATTGCACCAATGCCAATTAAGCTCCCACGTTCAATGTGGGCAGAATGTACCACAGCACGATGTCCTACGGTAACATGATCTTCTAAGATTGTCGGACAACCAGGATCACCATGTAGGATGGCTCCATCCTGAATGTTTGTGCATTCGCCAATTTCAATGCGTTCTACATCCCCCCTAACCACTGCTCCATACCAAATGCTTACCCCTGCTGCGATGTTGACTGAGCCGACAACAACGGCGTTGGTTGCGATAAAGGCAGCTTGAGAAAAATCGGGAGATGTCCAGTAGGAAACAGTAGACACGATAGAATATTGATATGGTACCCAGGAAGACTGGAAAAACTCCAACCTTTGAGGCTGGTTGCACAACCAGGATATCACAGCCGTTTGCTTTGTACGCGAAGGAAGGCACTAGTAGTATGGCGCTGAAATCAAAAGTTAAAAATCAAAAAGCTCATATCCTTGACTGAGAGTTTTAGCTTTGTTTCTGCGGCGTTCTACTACTGAGAAATGCTCTGGTTGCAACCCTTTTGGTGTGCAGTGACGAGCAAGTAACTCAAAGTGGTGAACCAAGCTGTAAAATCAAACCCACTGGTGCTGGTGAAGACAAAATTATGATTGTATGCACTTCATGATGAATCCAGGCTTGCAGTACCCGATATTTGGCCCTGAAATACAGTGTCCTCACTGTCGCCAGTCTATTCCCGCGCTGACGCTAACTGATACCTATCTGTGTACGCGTCATGGTGCGTTCGAAGCGAATCCAAAAACAGGCGAGTTGGTTCATCTCCAATCTGGTCGTCATTGGCGTAGGTGGGATGGTGAATGGTATCGACAACACACTCATCCTGATGGGATTCGCTTTGAAATTCACGAAGCGTTAGATAAGCTATATACTCAAGGATATAGAGCTACAAGGGTGATTATTGCCCAACGCTATCAGGAGCTAATGAGTGGATATTTGGAACGCAGTAGTCCTTGGCGTTCTGGACAACCAGAAGCTACTCCGGCTCGTTTGTATGGCTTACCAGTAGAGTTTGGCCCCGATCCTGCTAAGGAACCTTGCTGGGAAGTGATTAATTTTGATTTAGATAAGGAGCCTGGTGTGCCTGTGCGTTATCCTTATTTTAGACTGTTTGAGTAGGGCGTATCGAGCGTGGAGTACCGAGTACTGAGTACCAAGTACCGAGTGTGAAGTTCTGAATGATAATAATTAGTAGTTAGTTACTCTTAGTCATAGGTCTTCATGTACTTGTTTACGAGGAGTATTACTTGGTTCAGAACTCTAATAAAGTAATTTCTATTACTCGTTACTCGTTACTCAGCACTCATTACTGATTATGCATCATGCTTCTATTCGGACTGCGAATATTCATTTAGCGATCGCTTTTTATGAGCAGTTAGGATTTACAGTTGGCGATCGCTTCACTACAGGTTATACTCTAGCTTGTTGGCTGGAAGGATTGGATAGCCGTATTGAATTAATCCAAATTCCCCAGCCTAAACCAGCCCCTGATGCTTTTGCAGATGAGCATTATGTGGGCTATTATCATCTTTCCTTTGATCTAACTGAGATTGCACCAGATTTACACAGTTGGTTGGAAAGTTTAAAATTACGAATAGCTATGGTAAGTGAGTTGCAACCCCTGCAAATCCTGTTAGAACCAACTCAACAGCAAATAGGCGATCGCATTTTAGAAGTCGCTTTCATCGCTGATGCTGATGGCTTACCTTTAGAGTTTATTCGGTTTTTGGACAAACTTGGTTAGTCTGGTAATGGGTAACTGGTAATGGATAACAGGTAATGGGAATATTTTTCCTTACTCCTGATAGCGCAGCTTGTCCTATGACTCCTATGTCGTCACGCAAGCTATCGCCATAATCTTTGTTCTGAAAATTTTCCAGAAAGATTAAACGAAAGATGTATAGGTAAAAAGAATGTAGTCTTATTTACTTATGGCTAAATAAATATATGTTTGTGATTTCTGGATTTTATCGTTATCGTATTCCCTTAATACTGTTCATTTTATCGCTAATTGCCACATTTTCTTTGAAACATACTGTTTCAGATAGCCAAAAATTAGTGAGTGCCACCTGGGAACATTCTCAGCAAATATTCGTAGACACAAAAACAAATAATCTGACATTGACAAAAAATGTCATGCAGACTGTGCTAGAAAATGGTTTAACGGTATTGACTAAAGAAGTACATAATGCACCAGTTGTAACTGTGCAGATGTGGTATAAAGTTGGCTCAGTTAATGATGCACCGGGAATGAATGGTATTGCTCACCAGTTAGAGCATATGATGTTTAAAGGCACAAAAACCCGTCCTCTGCAATTTGGACAGTTGTTTAGCGCTTTGGGTAGTGATTCCAATGCTTTTACCAGTTACGAACAAACTGCATATTACAATACAGCCGAAAGTGATAAACTCCAAGCGCTGCTAGAACTGGAAGCAGACAGGATGCAAAATTTGCTTATTGATAACCAGCAACTAATTAGTGAAAAGCGGGTAGTAATTTCTGAGTTGCAAGGTTATGAAAATAGTCCAAAATACCGTCTCAAGCGTGCTGTCATGAAGTCGGTGTTTCCTAATCATGCTTATGGTTTAGCTACGGGTGGGACTAAAGCTGATGTAGAAAAATTAACGGTTGAGCAACTGCGAGAATACTATCAGCAATTTTATAATCCTGATACTGCTATACTGGTAATAGTCGGAGATTTCCCAACTGCACCAACCCTAGAAGTAGTAAAAAGTATTTTTGGCAAAATTCCCCAAAGTCAAAAATCTCCCCAAATCACCAAATCTCCGACTCCCCAAATTTCTGCCTCTCCAATTTGGTTAAAAGAACCAGGTGTTGAGAAGCTTTTACAAGTAATTTATCCACTTCCAGATTTAAATCACCCAGATGTGCCAGTTTTAGGGGTAATGGATTATGTTTTAACATCGGGAAAAAATTCTTATTTATATGAAGTTTTAGTTAAATCAGGTTTAGCTATTGATGTTTCGGCTCATGTTGCTAGTTTGCGGCAGTCGGGATGGTATGATTTGGTAGTGACTGCGGCACCAAATCAGGATTTACAAAAAATTAATGCGATTTTAAAGAGTTCGCTAGAGAAACTGGTAAAAACTGGCGTAACATCAGAGCAGGTTGAACGGGCAAAAACTCAATTAGTAGCTTCTGTGATTTTGAATGGTCGTGATATCAATAGCCAAGCTATGCAGTTTGCTAATGATCAGCTAGTTGGTGGTGATTATTGCTATACAGAACGGTATTTAGAAAATGTCCGCCAGGTAAAGCCGAATGATATTATATCTGTAATCAATAAATATCTCAAACCAGAAGCGCAGGTAGTTGGTTTTTTTGAACCGAGCCAAAAAGATGTGAATAGGGATACTCAATCATCCTCAACAGCAACTTCAGAAAATTTTTCTGCGGGGGTTTCTGTAGCTGCATCTGAGGTGATGAAATATCTACCAAGTACGATCGCTGTTACTAATAATTCAAACCGAAATTTACCACAAAAGGTGACATTGACCAATGGTTTGCGGGTGTTACTCTTACCTGATCAAAGTAGTCCAACAGTGAGTTTGAGTGGTTATATCAAAGCTGGTAAGGAATTTGATGCAGATGATAAAGCGGGATTAGCTTCTTTGGTGGCAGATAATTTGATGAATGGGACTACAACCAAGGATACACTGACTATTGCTAAAACTTTAGAGGTACGGGGTGCGAGTTTGAATTTTACAGCGCAGCGTGAGGGTGTGCGGATTCAGGGTAAGAGTTTAAGGGAAGATTTGCCTGTTTTGCTGGAGACGATGACGGATGTTGTCAAAAATAGTACTTTTCCTGTCAACGAGTTAGAGCTAAGTCGTCAACAAGCTTTAAATGGTTTAAATGCAGATTTGAATGATGCTGACGAGGTTGCTAATAGGAAATTAATTCAATCTATTTATCCGTATAATCATCCTTTGCATAATTTTCCGACACAAGAAAGTATACAAAATATTAATAGAGGTGATGTGATTGCTTTTAAGCAAAAACATTATCGTCCAGATACTACAGTATTAACATTGGTGGGTGATTTTGATTTTGAGAAAGTGCGATCGCTTTTAGAAACTCAAATGGGTGATTGGCAAGTTAAAGGAAAACCACCAATATTAAAATATCCTACAGTAGTGATGACAGATAAGGGGGTAAATCTTAATTCTGTTCTGCCTGGTAAATCCCAAGCTGTGACTTATATGGGTTATACAGGTATTAAACGCCAAGATCCTCGCTTTTATCAAGCTTTAGTGTTAAACCAAATTTTGGGAGGGGATACATTATCTAGTAGACTGGGAGCAGAAGTGCGCGATCGCTTGGGTTTAACTTACGGGATTTATAGCAACTTCCAAGCGGGAAGGAACATTGGTACGTTTTTGATTGAAATGCAAACCAGTCCAGAATATACTTATAAAGCGATCGCAAGAACCCGTCAACTATTAAAACAACTGCATCAGCAAGGTGTAACCAAACTAGAAGTAGAAACTGCCCAACGCACCCTGATTAGTAACTATAATATTTCCCTAGCAAAACCAGAGGAATTAACAGATAGAATTTTGATGAATGAGGTTTATGGACTAGATGAGATAGAATTGCGTTCTTTTGTCCAAAAAATCCAGAAAGTCAATCTTACTGAAGTTAATCAAGCAGCGCGTGAGTTACTCAATCCTGATAACATTGTCGTTGTCACAGCTGGCCCGGCAATAATGGCAAAATATAGATAATGTTCATTTGAATACTTGTCATATCTGTTTGAACTGGTAATGGGTAATTGGGAAAAGCAATTATCAAATAAACTAGTTTTATTACAACTAATTTCCGAACTTGATATGATTGGGGACTGGTGATAAGAAATATGCTCAGATAATGGATAATGGTAATAGGTGTTACTGATAGACAAGGTGAGAAATGAGTAGTTTACTGACAAAAATTTCCAAACATCTATATCCAGTCTTTTGTTTATTGACATTCCTAGTTTGTCTTAGCTTCATAGGTGTAACTCCAGCAAGAGCAGCAAATTTATCTGGTGATATACTCAAACAACCAGCTACAGAAATTAGAGTCAGTTTGGGTAATGCCGCTGGTGAACTCAAGTTTGAGCCAAATCATCTAGAATTACAGGCTGGTAACCGCTACAACCTCTACTTGAATAATCCTAGCCCTGAGAAGCATTATTTTACGAGTAAAGACTTTGCTGATGCGATTTGGACACAAAAAGTCGAAGCTGGTAATGTAGAAATTAAAGGTGCTATCCACGAATTAGAACTAAAACCTGATGCAAAAGCAGAATGGGTATTTGTTCCTCTCAAACCGGGAAAATATGGTTTACGCTGTACCATTGCTGGACACACCGAAGCAGGGATGATTGGAGAAATTGTGGTTAATTAATAACTGTCTAAATCAGGATTTTCTAGGATTTACAAATCCTGTTTATCCTGTAAATATTGATTCTGAATTGAGCAGACAAACAGCCTTTCTGAAAAAATTTATTACAGGAATGCTTTTTGAGTATACAGGTATAATACCAGAAAAAATGTATAGGTCAATATCAATTGCTGAAAAAACCTAAATTCGTCAAATTATTGATATTGTTGTCAATAATATTGAGAATACAGGTAAGTTATTGCCAAAAAACTCATACTGCACAATTTTCATAAAATCCATATTTAAAAAACTTATTGGTTTGGAGTAATCCAACTGTGTGATATCCAACTCACTAGGAATGAAAACAATATCTGTTGATTAACCTTTAACTTCTTCTCAATCCTCAATCACGCCTACTTATCCAGAGACGCAAAATAAGTTAAGTTAGGTATAGATATTTTTCTCAACTAAGCTAGACAACTAATTAACACTTAGGTAGTCAAGCACCAGCAATTATTAATTTTCCCATGAACATTTTCAGTAACTTGCTTTCTCAACCAACCCTGCCAAAACCCGAAAAAAAACAACGCCGAGGTATTGAAATTAAATCGCCGCGTGAAGTTGAAATTATGCGGCAATCAGCTAAAATTGTGGCAACTGTACTCAAAGAAATTTCTGAGCTAGTCCAGCCAGGAATGACTACGGCTGATTTGGATGCTCATGCGGAAAAACGCATCCGGGAAATGGGTGCAACTCCTAGTTTTAAAGGTTATCACGGCTTTCCGGCTTCAATTTGCTCTAGTATTAACAATGAGGTTGTGCATGGCATTCCCAGTCATAAAAAAGTGATTCGCACTGGAGATGTATTAAAAGTAGATACAGGTGCTTATTACCAGGGGTTTCACGGGGATTCCTGTATTACAATTGCTGTAGGTGAAGTGACTCCAGCCGCTGCTAAACTAATTCTCGTCGCGGAAGAAGCTTTATTTAAAGGTATTGAACAGGTAAAAGCTGGTGTACATCTAACTGAAATTGCAGGTGCTATTGAAGACCATGTAAAAGCTAATGGCTTTTGTGTAGTGGAAGAGTTTACTGGACATGGTGTAGGTCGAAATTTACATGAAGAACCTGCGGTATTTAATTACAGAACTCGTGATATTCCTAATGTGAAATTGCGATCAGGGATGACTTTGGCTATTGAACCAATTTTGAATGCTGGTTCTAGATTTACCCGGATTTTATCTGATAGATGGACGGCTGTAACTGTTGATAATGCGCTATCTGCTCAATTTGAGCATACGGTGTTAGTTACAGATAGTGGTTATGAGATTTTGACAGATAGATCACTGGTTTAATGTTGGCAATTTGAATTAATGGAAAATGCGATACCTATGATTAGTGTAGCGATCGCATTTTTATTTTATTTTCAATAAATATTGGATCAAGTTTGTGTCTCTAGATACAAGCATCTCTAAATGATAACTTGCTAAAAAGTAGAAGTACGATTAAAATTTTAATGTTTATAATTTTGGGCGTTGCTGATTAAGAGTATGATTTTGTTTCACGCAGAGGCGCAGAGTCGCAGAGAGTAAGAGTTTGAAATCATTGATTTTTCAATTTCATACTTCAGTTCAGCAATGCCTAATTTTGAAATAGCCAGAATGTATAAATTTTGATAGATGTATGAAAATTACAGTTTAAAAAACAACAATGAATGAAATTGATTTAGCGTTTACACCGGCTTTAGATTTAGCGCAATTAATCCGTCATCGGGAAGTTTCACCCCTGGAGTTGGTAGAAATATATTTAGAACGGATTTCTCGCTTAAATCCCCAATTGGGAAGTTATTTTACGGTAACGGCAGATTTAGCTATTGCTGATGCTAAAGCGAAAACAGAATTACTCACAACCACCTCAGAACTACCGCCATTTTTCGGTGTACCGATTTCTATTAAAGACCTCAATGCTGTAGTTGGTGTTCCCTGTAGTTACGGAAATCCGGCTTTAAAGAATAAGATCGCTAACCACGATGATGGCGTAGTGATCAAAATTAAACAAGCTGGGTTTACGATTCTTGGTAAAACTGCAACCTCAGAATTAGGTTCTTTTCCTTACAGTGAACCTACGGGATTTCCCGCAGCTAGAAACCCTTGGAATTTGGAGTATACCCCTGGTGGTTCTAGTGGTGGTGCAGCTTCTTCAGTCGCAGCGGGATTAAGTGCGATCGCACAAGGTTCTGATGGTGGTGGTTCAATTCGTGGCCCTGCGGCTTGTTGTGGTGTAGTAGGCATCAAACCAGCACGGGGAAGAGTGACACAAGCACCTGTAGGCGATCGCTTGGGAGGAATAGCCGTAAATGGCCCTATAGCCCGCACAGTAGCCGATGCAGCCGCTATGCTAGATGTAATATCTGGCTATTTTATCGGTGATCCTTATTGGTTGCCAGATCCAGAACCCTCATTTCTCGCTGCAACTCAAACAAAAACCAGTACTTTAAAAATTGCTTTTAGTGCCAGTCTTCGTCCCTTTGGAGAAGCTGATGATAACTGTAAACAAGGGGTTTTGAAAACAGTTCAATTACTAGAACAATTTGGACATCAAATAGAAGAAAAATGTCCAGATTTCAGCGGTTTAGTACAACCATTTCAAATAGTCTGGCAATCTGGAATAGCGGCTTCAGGAATTCCCGCAGAAGCTTTACAACCCGTAAATCGTTGGTTATTAGCTAGAAGCGGTTCTGTGGGTGAATATTTACAATCACTTGCCGTCATGCAAGTAGTTTCACGGCAAATAGTCGCGTTTTTTGATACTGTAGATATATTGGTTTTACCAGTTTATCTGCACTCACCGATTCGTGTAGGTGAATGGGCAAATTTGAACCCAGAACAGACATTTGAAAATATTGTTAACTGGGTTGCACCTTGTCCTGTAGCCAATGCCACTGGATTACCTGCGATCGCAATTCCTGTCGGTTTTGATAGCAATAACTTACCCATAAGTGTACAATTAATCGGTAAACCTGCCGCTGAATCTACTCTAATTAGTCTCGCAGCGCAATTAGAAACAGCTAACCCTTGGATTCAGTATCGTCCCGTATTTGCCCTATAATGCCAGCTTCCTTAGCACAAATTGCCCAAATTAAAGTACTTGCAGACTTAGAAATAGCAGATAGAATCAGTCTGCAACCTTATACCTTGGTGCAAAGTTATGGAAAAAGCGAGATAATTTTTCATGAAGGCGATTCTTTACCCACTAAATTATATGCTGTTGCCAGTGGAGTAATTAAAGTTAGCAAAACAGCAACCACAGGTAAAGAAACAATACTTCGCAACTTAGGAACTGGGGAAATTTTCGCCGCACCAGCATTATTAGGTAATGGCATTTCTCCAGCCACTGTAACCGCTGAAACTGATTGTGAAATTCTCACCGTCGAACGAAATGCTTTATTAACAGCAATTCAACAAAAGCCTGATATTGCTTTGCGAATGTTAGTCGTTTTCAATAATCGCATTCAGCAATTACATGAAACAGTTCACGGCTTAGTTTCCGAAAGGGCAATTATTCGACTAGCCAGATTAATTCAATATTTTGCAACTACATCAGGAACCCAAACAACACCAAAAGGTGAAAAATTAAAAGAAAAATTATCTTATTATCGCATGGCGCGGAGTATTGGCATCACCTATGAAGAATGTGTGCGATTAATCAAAAGTATCAACTCCATAATATCCTATCATCGAGGTGGAGAAATTACAATAATTGATATTCACAAATTAGACGATATTGCAGATGGAAACATCGAGTAAAATGGGCATTAATAGCCCTTTCAAAGTAGTTAAAAATGTTAGAAAAAATCCCTCTTTCACCTCATACCTCTGCGTTCTCTGCGCCTCTGCGGTTAGATAAATGACTTTTCAACCACAGAGATACAAATCGCGTAGAGAGGAAAAAAAAGATTTTTCGAGTCACCTTAAAAGGGCTGGGTGGACATTTTCCACCACAACAATCAACACACCTTCGCAAGTTTTTCTTGTTCACGGGCATCAACAACTAAAACCAAACAAAGCGCAGCAACAGCTTTTTCCCATTCCTTACGTACTTCAACATCTTCCACACCATCAAATAAACCAACCAAATGAGGAACAGCCTGTTCTAAAGCAGCGTGTGGAACTGGACGATGTAACTCAACAAGGTGATTGATACTTTCTTGATTATGGAGAAAGTTAATTACCCATTTTGTCGTATGATCTGGGCTATCAGGAACACGCTTAACTCCTAACTCATTTTTTAGCCAATTATAAAAAGGCGGTAAATTTTCAGCTAATACCTGTCCTGCGGTGGGTAAAGTTTCTCTAAGCAAGTTAACATCTAAACTGTCTAATTCTTGTTTTAATTCCGGTGAATTTAGCACCGCATTTAACGGTGTCGAAAGTATTACTTCTATTTCCGGTTCAGAAAAAGCTAAATTTTGGGTGAAGGTTGAAATTAGTGATGACATTTTGCGAATCTCCAAAAATAATTAATTAATATCTGCTGCTTTTTCAGAAAGTGTCAGCAGAAATGATAGATTAGATGCAGCCTGTAAAGCATGAGGTGCATTAGCAGGCATAAAAACAAAAACTCCGGGTTCTAATTTAATTTCTTCCCCTGATAAAGTTAGTAACCCTCTACCTTCCAAAACATTGACAGTAGCATTGCGTGTAGAGGTATGTTCAGAAATTTCAGTGTTAGCCGCTAAACAAAAGAGGGTATATTGACAAGCTGTATCTTTGACTAACACCTTGCTTAAAACTCCCGAACTGGGATATTCAATCTGTTCTTGTAATTGGGTAACAGTAGTAATCATAAAAAGTCCAAACTTCCAAAGTGTCTAAATATTATTCAGCAACAGCACAGAGAATTATGTAGCCTAGTTCTTGCTGATATTTCTGGAAAACATGGCGCATTTCTAAAACCCGTTTTCTGATATTTGGCTTCGTTAAAATATTCCAAAAAATCTGCATAGTTTTGAAAATGCCTTCATCTTGCAACATTTGCCACAAATTCAGTAAACTCATAGCACCGATTTCATGTTTCCGTACTTGTAACCCTGCTTGAGTAAAAACCTGAATCCAGTTAGTTGTTGAAAGAGGTGTAGAATTAACTTTAATTACCTGCGCTAATTCTGCATGAATTTCTGCTTCTTTGTCATTAGCTAATAATTCATGGGAGAGAAATTTACCTCCCGGTTTTAGTTTGTTGTGAATTTCTGTTAACAGCTTGGCTTTCCCCGGTGGGGACTGCATTGTTAGAATTGCTTCCGCGAAAACGTAATTAAACTTTCCTGGTATTTTATCCAGGTGGAAAATATCACCTTCAATAATTTCAATTTCATTTTCTAAGCCAGCAGCACGGATATTAGCACGCGCACTAGCTACACTTTCGGGGTTTTTTTCTATTCCTACTACCTTTACATGGTAGCGTTGAACCAGAGAAATAGCACTATAACCAAAGCTAGAAGCTAATTCTAAAACTGTCTCACCTGGCTGAAAATTAGCCCATTGGCATAATTTTTCTGTGGCTATACGTCCACCGGGACGCAGATATTTTTTACCTGCTGCTGCTAAAACTTGGTGTCCTGAAGCAGTTGAGAAATTAAGGATAGTCTTGGTCATTTGTCTGACCTCTGAAGTTGTTCTATCCCCAATCTGCCAGAATTTTATCATACTGTCTTTGAGCTACCTCAAAGAAGGGACTTACAAATAAAAAATCTTCAATTTTTAGGGTGTATTAGGGCTAAAGTCTGTAACGCACTATCAACTTAAAGAATAATGGTGGGTTACGCTGAGGGAAAATTAATTTTTTACAAATCATTTAGGACTGGTATAGATAGGAGAATAAAGGGAATACTCTACTTATAGGTTATGTATTCTATACACAAGCACTGATGAAAGTTGTAGAGGAAACCCACACTAGATTAGTTATCAAACACCGACCTGTTACCAACTGGTTATTAGGAGGCTTATTTTTTATAGGTGGTTTGAGTTTTTGGATTTATTTGATATTTTTCGATTTTACTTCCCTCCGTCTTTCCTGTACTCGTTCCGCACCTCCAGAAATTAACTGCGAATTGGAACGGTTTACTTTGCTGGGAAGTAGGAAAATAATCAAGCTATTTGATCCTCAACAAGCATACGTCAAGACAATACTTGGTAGCAAGGGAAGTAAAAGCTATCAAACTATTGTTGTGAGTAGGTTTGGAGAATTTTCTCTACTACCTAATATTAGTTATCAAGACAATGAGGAGTTTATTTTTAAACTTAATAGTTTTATCAACTCTGGGGAAAGTTTTTTTATAGTCACACAAAATCGACGTATATATCTCTTTTATATAAGTTTATTTGCTTTGCTAATCACAGGAATCGGTGGTTTTTTAGCAACATCATCTTTAAGCATCTGCACTTTTTATAAAAGTATCAATAAGGTTTTCATAGAACGTAAAGGCTTGCGTGGTAATACAACTACTGAATATCCGCTAGAAGAGATTATCCGGTTTTATATTCAAGATAAGCAAGTTAAATATTCTAGGATTTATCAGGCTGTGATTGTTTTCAAAGATGGTAAAGAAATTCCGATTAATCCACAATATACAGATCAACGAAGTGTTCAATATGTAGTTATGAGAATACGCCAATTTCTGAATGTTGATTTCTGAGTTGATAGAGAGGAAAGAAAAAAATATAAACCTGATTTGGAAAATATGGTGGTAGATAATATATAGCCTTTCCCACTCTAGTTAGATACAAAATTACCCCTCCCCAACCTTCCCCTTACCAAGGGGAGGGTGCGCGACAGCGCAGGTGGGGTGTATTTCATGAGCTTGGAAATTGCTATAAATTGGTTGCTTTTTATGTAAAGTTGAGTGAAGATTTTGCAACCATTAACCGTAAAGTACAAAATCCAAGTTGTATCTTATTCTCATAGATTCAAAATTGTCTATAGATTAAGATTCTCAGGTAATAATCATATTATGTCGAAAAATAAACAAGAACCAAGTGGCTGTGGATGTGCCAATATTCCCATTTCTGTGATAGTAATTTTTTTGGGAGGTTGTTATTGGTTATTTACTCAAAGAAACAATATAGATGTGAGTAAATTTGTTTCTCAAGGGCAACAAATTACGACTTCTATCTTCAATTCTACACCAACCATTACAGCAACTTCGACACCAATTATTGCACCAATACCTAAAGCAAATTCTACAAAAATTCCTTCTCCTGCTGTACCAAGCATTGCTAAAATTACTCCTAATAATCAACCAACTCCTATTAAAACAACCATCCCCAAAACAACACCATTACCTGCAAACTCTTGGGAGAAAAAAGCAATTAGAGGCATTTATTTAAGTCGCTACCAAATTACTAATAATGCTGATGAAAAAACAATTCGTGAAAGAGTGCGTAACTATCGCTCTCAAGGATTTAATACGATTATTCATGGTGTTTGGGGTAATGGTTGTACGATGTACAACAGTAAGGTGATGCAGCAAAATCTTGGTTATAAAAGTTGTCCAAATCTGTTTCAAGATCAATGGTTAGATTGGTTAATTGATGAAGCACATAAACAAGGAATGCAAGTTCACGCTTATTTTGAGAAAGGTATCAAAATAGATAAAAATAGCCCTATTTTTGATTTAGCAATTGAGAAAAAATGGGTTGTTCCTGGTGTAGATAAAACCTATCCTGCTATAGAACATTATGTGTTAGATGTAGAAATTCCTGAAGTTGCGAATTTCTTTAAAAATATCTTAGTAGAATTTGTGCAGCGGTATCCAAAAATTGATGCTGTACAATGGGATGATTATTTAGGTTATCATGCGGAATTGCCAGGGAAAGTAGATCGTACTGCTAAGTTAACTACTTTTGTGCAGCAAATGATTACGGGCATGAAAAAAGCTAATTCGTCTGTTAGTTTTGATATTTGTCATCATAACCCTTATTGGGCTAAACGATATTTTGCGGCTGATTGGGAAAAATGGAATGTGGATAGAGTCTTTATTCAGGTTTATAACGATGCTAATTTCCAAGAAGAATTAAATTATGTCAAAAATTATCATGGTATTGCTATTAGTGAGCCACAATTTCATCGTTTACAAGCATTATTAGATAACCCAGAAGTTAAGAGTGTTTTAGTTTTTCCTGCGTCTGGAAAACCAGAGGAAACGGCTGCTAAATTAAACGGTTTGATCAAAAAACAGTAAATCAATATGTTTAACTCCATCTTTGTAAGCAAATATTTGGTCAGGTAAGAATTTATTGATGGCAATTTTGATAAAATACTAATAATTATTCTCTATTCCCTGTCACCTACGCCATAGTTATGTATCAAACAGACCCGCCGCGTTCTGCCAAGGAATTCCTCCCGACAATGTATGATTTACCTAGTGAAAACCCAGAGGAACCCGGTTTGCCAGATGAATTTCACCTTTTGCAACCTCAGTTATTACGGGAAACTTTTTGTCCGCCTAACTTCCCCGAAAATCAGGTATTTATCGCCACAGACTTAAATCTTTACTACGATGTCCATCATCCATTATGGTATAAACGTCCTGACTGGTTCGCTGTCGTTGATGTACCAAGGTTGTATGCACAAAAAGAACTGCGTCTGAGTTATGTGGTTTGGCAAGAAGGCGTTAATCCCTTTGTGGTGGTAGAATTCATTTCACCAGGAACTGAAAAAGAAGATTTAGGGAAAACGTTACGAGATGCTAGTCAACCTCCAACTAAGTGGGAAGTCTACGAACGAGTTTTAAGAGTACCTTATTATATAGTTTTTGATCGCTACAATGACCAGTTAAGAGCATTTCAATTACAGGGAAGTAGTTATTCTGAATTGGAAATAAATCAATTTCGTGTGTGGCTAAATGATATTGAATTAGGTTTAGGACTGTGGCCAGGTGTCTATGAAGGCATTGAACGACAATGGTTACGCTGGTATGATGCTTCGGGTAATTGGGTTCTTACACCGGAAGAACGGGAAAGAAAACAAGTAGAGCGAGAAAGAAGACGCGCAGAAAGATTAGCAGCACAATTACGCACTCTTGGCATTGAACCTGATTTTGGTGATGATGAATAGAAGCAACGAGCCAGGAAAGATAATTGCAATTCAAGAAACGGAACGCCAATTCTCAATTTGCAAATTGGGTACTCTTTGAAATTCTCTCACATTAGATGTAACGACAATGTGATTATGAGTTATTGCTGTTGCTGCGATAAGTACATCATAAGCACCTATAGGCGAGCCTGATATTTTCAAAATACTTCTGATTTCGGCAGATTGCTCCGCTTCTTTGGAGCCAAAAGTTAAAATTGTAATTGAATTTAAGAATGTTTCAATTAACGGTTGGATTTTAACGGCGCGTTGTGGATTAATTGCTAATCCATATTTCAATTCCATAACTGTTAAAGATGAAATGAAAATATCCACAGGAGAGATAGATTTTAATTTCTTGAGGGTGCTTTCTTCTCCCTTAACAAAATCACTAACTACACAAGTATCAAGTAGATATCCCATGATTAAAATTCTACTTCCTTTGGTAGTAATAGCTCGTCTCGATATGACTCAAAAATGATACTTTCTTCTGTCCCTTGATATTGCAGAATTATTTCTGGCCAAGTGGTGGGTTTTGTAGCTAAGAAAGTCACAAATACTGGACTTTCACTAATTCCATCTGGTGTTTCAGCCAGTTCAATTTTACCGTTTTTATAAATTCCTTCAATGGTTGTTAACATATAATATTCCCTCCATACAAAATTTGACTAATTTCTTCAAGTAGTGCAAAATTCTTGTTTTTCCTAGTTTCCGTTTTCGACCTTAATTTGATTATACAGATATAAAAAACCAAATACAAGAACCGAAAAAACTTCTACATAATTATTGAAGATGTGATTTTGTCAGTTTAAAAAATACAATAAGGTAGGCATTCCCTGTTATAGATACAATATTTTAATTTTTGCAAAAATCAAATTTGAGAGACACGAAATTTCCGTCTCTCAAATCCAAAATCCAAAATTGGACTACGCTTTCTTTAACCAGCTAAACATGGCACGCAAATCTCTACCAACTTCCTCAATGGGATGTTCTGCTTCTTGACGACGCATAGCTGTGAAACCTGGTTTACCTGCTTGGTTTTCTAATACGAATTCCCGCGCAAATTGTCCAGATTGAATTTCGCTCAAGATTTTCTTCATTTCTGCTTTGGTGTCAGCAGTAACGACTCTTGGCCCACGGGTAT
Organism: Anabaena sp. PCC 7938; assembly: GCF_049315035.1. Classification (NCBI taxonomy): domain Bacteria; kingdom Bacillati; phylum Cyanobacteriota; class Cyanophyceae; order Nostocales; family Nostocaceae; genus Anabaena; species Anabaena sp. PCC 7938. The sequence goes on from NZ_CP186034.1 coordinate 936,979, forward strand.
AATCGCCATACTCAGCGGTATTAGAAATACTATCGCGCATGGTGGCTAAACCACCTTCTACAACTAAGTCAACGATTAATTTGACTTCGTGCAGACATTCAAAATATGCTAGTTCTGGTTGATAACCTGCTTCAACTAGGGTTTCAAAACCGGCTTTGATTAAAGCGCTTAAACCGCCACACAATACTGCTTGTTCACCAAACAAATCGGTTTCGGTTTCTTCGCGGAATGTGGTTTCTAGGATACCGGCGCGTGTACCACCAATACCTCTAGCATAAGCCATTGCGCGATCGCGTGCTTTGCCTGTAGCATCTTGATATACTGCAAATAAAGCGGGTACACCTTGTCCTTGTTCGTAAGTCCGACGCACTAAGTGTCCTGGCCCTTTAGGCGCAACCATGACTACATCAACATCAGCAGGGGGAACAACTTGTGCAAAGTGAATATTAAAGCCATGTGCAAAGGCTAAAACATTTCCTGCTTCTAAATTTGGTTCAATCTCGTTTTTGTAAATTGTTTTCTGCACTTCATCAGGTAATAAAATCATGATGAAATCGGCAGCTTTAGCAGCATCAGCCACATTTTTTACAGTCAAACCAGCAGCTTCAGCTTTTGCTGTTGACTTACTACCGGGATATAATCCTACAATTACATTTACACCACTATCTTTTAAATTAAGGGCGTGGGCATGACCTTGTGAACCATAACCAATAATAGCAATCGTTTTTCCAGCCAAAAGGTCTAAATTGGCATCTTCATCATAGTACATCCGCGCCATAGAAGCATCTCCTGTCCGCAAGCATAGTTATAAAATAGGCAGACTTTTGATTTTACCCCAAATTGTGTTACCAAAATAAATACTCCCGGCGAGAATCTTGTCCAAGAGATATAATACGTATATTTTATGACATCTTACTCTAAGTGAGCTTGTATTAATTCAACTTATCTTTAGGTACAGTAATAATTATAAAAAACCACTTTTATGTGGAAATCATGAATACTTTTATTTTTTTTTAATAAGTTCAAGATAAACAGAAAAAAATGTGACAAATTTGTTACATTTTTGTTAAAAATAGTTACAGCACCTGTTTTAACGCAAGGAAACATTTCTTATGGTTGATGCACATGAAAATAACCCACCACATGAGGTAGTTATCGTTGGTGGTGGTTTTGGTGGACTTTATGCCGCCAAATCACTGAAAAAAGCAAATGTCAACGTGACGCTGATTGATAAACGCAATTTTCATCTATTTCAACCACTTCTGTATCAAGTCGCTACAGGTGCTTTGTCTCCCGCAGATATTTCTTCACCGTTACGTTCTGTTCTCAGCAAGAGTAAAAATACAAAAGTGCTGTTGGGTGAAGTTGATGATATTAATCCTGATGCAAAACAGGTAATTGTTAGTGGTGAAGCAGTACGCTATGATACTTTAATTGTGGCTACAGGTGCGAAGCATTCTTATTTTGGGAAAGATGACTGGGAAGAATTTGCACCCGGTTTGAAAACGGTGGAAGATGCTATTGCAATGCGTCACAGGATTTTTATGGCGTTTGAAGCCGCAGAAAAGGAAAGTGATCCGGTACAGCGTCAGGCCTGGTTGACTTTTGTGATTGTAGGTGGTGGCCCAACCGGTGTAGAATTAGCTGGTGCGATCGCAGAATTGGCAACCAAAACTCTGAAAGAAGATTTCCGCAACATTGACACTTCAGAAGCGCGAATCCTTCTTTTAGAAGGTATGGATCGCATTCTCCCACCTTTTGCCCCAGAATTATCCCAAGAAGCGGAAACTTCCTTAACACAATTAGGTGTAAATGTCCAGACAAAAACCCTGGTGACAAATATTGCTGATGATATTGTGACTATCAAACAAGGTGAAGATGTTAAAGAGATAGCTGCAAAAACAGTATTATGGGCTGCGGGTGTGAAAGCCTCGGCTATGGGGAAAGTTTTGACAGAACGAACTGGGGCGGAGAGCGATCGCGCCGGGCGTGTTATCGTTGAACCAGACCTGAGTATTAAAGGACATCCCAACATCTTCGTAGTTGGTGACTTAGCGAATTTTGCCCATCAAAATAATAAACCCTTACCTGGTGTTGCACCAGTCGCCATGCAAGAAGGCGAATATGTAGCTAAACTAATTCAGAAACGCCTTAAAGGTGAAACATTACCACAATTTAACTATGTGGATAGAGGAAGTTTAGCAATGATTGGGCAACACGCCGCAGTTGTTGACTTAGGTTTCATCAAACTTAAAGGTTTCTTCGCGTGGTTTTTCTGGTTATTCGTTCATATCTACTTCCTGATTGAATTTGATAACAAATTAGTAGTCATGATTCAATGGATTTGGAATTATTTTACCCGCAATCGTGGCGCGAGATTGATTACAGGAAAAGAAAATATTTCATCTGTCGCAATTGACAGTAATGGAAATTATCAACCTGTCAAAACTAGACAACCCCTAAGTGTTTAGTTATCCCTCGTTCCCAGTCGGAGACTGGGAATGCCATCAAGAGGCTCTGCCTCTCAAAAACTCGAAATCAATTCATGTATCTCATATTTACTAATTATCGTTGATGATACGATGTATAACGTCTGCCTCCCATATTAAAATCAAAACACCACATCTACCAAACCAAATCATCTAATGGGACGCAGCCGCTATCATGTATTAGGAACTCAACCACATTTCATAACCAGCACAATAGTCAATTGGATGCCATTATTTGGACAAACTGAACTTGTGCAAATTATCATAGATTCCCTCAAATTTCTGCAACGACAGCAGCGTATGACATTGTATGGTTACGTCATCATGGAAAATCATCTTCATCTTATCGCTGCGGCTACAAATTTATCTAAAGAAATAGGTAATTTTAAATCATTTACAGCTCGTTCTATTATTGATTTACTTCATAAAAATAAAGCTGAATATATACTTGGTCAACTGGAGTTTTATAAAATAAAACATAAGATCAAACAAGAGTATCAACTGTGGCAAGAAGGTTTTCATCCCCAAGCGATTTTAGATGAGGAAATGTTGAGGCAAAAATTAGAGTATATGCACAATAATCCGGTGCGACGTGGTTATGTTGATGATCCGGCTCATTGGCGTTATTCTAGTTATCGGAATTATATGGGATTACCGAGTTTATTAGAAGTGGATTTGATTGATTTGTGAGATATTGAGGCAGAGCCTCATCATAGCATTCCCAGTCGGAGACTGGGAACGAGAAATTGTGTATTTAGGGAATAAAATTAATACTATGTCTAACGATGATATAAACATTCAAAACAATCGAATCATATTTTGGGCTTTATTTATTGGGTTTATATTTATTGCAATTGTCATTTATGTAATATCCATTATTTTAACTACTGGGGAATGGACACAGTTATTAGAAAAAAAATATGAATATGTGATTAAAGTCTTAACAACTGCTGGATTAATTTTTGGTGGCATTGTAGGACTTATCAATATTTTCTTTGCAGCCAAGCGAGCGTATGCTATGGAAGAAAGTGCTAAAGCTGCTAATGAAAGTGCTAAAGCTGCCAATAAAAATGCTGAAATTGCACTTAAAAACTTAAAAATAGCAGAAGATAAGCAAATTACAGAACGTTTTTCTAAAGCTATAGAACAGCTTGCAAGCGAAAAAATTGAAGTTCGTTTAGGAGGGATTTATACATTAGAAAGAATTGCTAAAGATTCAGAAAAAGACCATCGGACAGTAATGGAAGTTCTTACAGCTTTTATACGTGAGAATGCACCTGTTAAAAAAGAAGATCAGTTACAGGATCAAGAAGACATAGAAAAATTACCAAAACTTTGTCTTGATATTCAAGAATGCCTTACTGTAATTGGACGACGCGAACACAAAGATCCAGAAAATAAGAGACTTGATTTAAGTAATATTAATATCAGCAAAGCTAACCTTACAGAGGCTAACTTCAAAAGAGCCATACTTGCAGAAGCCAACCTCAAAAGAGCCATCCTTATAGGAGCTAACTTTGAAGGAGCCATCTTCACAAGAGCCGATCTCGCAGAAGCCAACTTCACAAGAGCAATTCTCACAGAAGCCATCCTCATAGGAGCTAACTTTGAAGAAGCCATACTTGCAGGAGCCGACCTCACAAAAGCAAAAGCCAACTTCACAGGAGCCAACTTCACAGGAGCAATCCTCTCAGAAGCCATCCTCACTGGAGCCAACTTTGAAAAAGCTTACCTAATAAGAGCCGACCTCACAGGAGCCAACCTCACAGGAACTAACCTTACAAGAGCCGACCTCACAGAAGCCGACCTCACAGGAGCAAACCTTACAAGAGCTTACCTTATAAAAGCCATCCTCGAAGAAGCCATCCTCGAAGAAGTCATCCTCAGAGGAGCCATCCTCAGAGGAGCCATCCTTACAAGAGCTATCCTCAGAGGAGCCAATCTCAAAGGAGCTACAATGCCTGATGGGTCAATTCACGATTAGGAAGATTTGATTCTTGTAAATTTTCAATAAACAAATCTTCCTCCCCACAAAACCGAATATTCAAGACAGTTGCTACCATTTTCTAAACCGAATCATATTACTACATAATAGAAATAGAAATTATATCTTTAGGATTGTCAAGAATGTATCAAACAGATCCGCCACTTTCCCCTAAAGAAACATTACCGACAATGTATGATCTTCCTAGCGAAGACCCGGAGGAACCTGGTTTGCCAGATCAATTTCATTTATTGCAACCACAATTATTAGCAGAAACATTCCGTCCGCCTAACTATCCTAGCGACCAAATATTTACAGTCAGTGATATGAATCTTTATTATGATTCTCGTCACCCACTTTGGTATAAACGCCCTGATTGGTTTGCCGTTTTAGGTGTTCCCTCTCTTTATGACAACAGAGATTTGCGGTTAAGTTATGTAGTTTGGCAAGAAGCAGTTAATCCTTATATTGTAGTTGAATTACTCTCACCAGGAACAGAAAAAGAAGATTTAGGTCAAACATTGCGAGATGTAGAAAAACCTCCTGGTAAATGGGAAGTTTACGAACAAATTTTAAGAGTACCCTATTACGCCATCTTTGACCGTTATCAATCTGAATTTAGAATGTTTCAGTTAACCGGCGCTCGTTATGCTGAAGTAAATTTATCAGATTTCCGTTTTTGGATTCCCGAAATAGAATTAGGTTTAGGAGTCTGGCAAGGCAGTTATAAAAATGTAAATATGCCTTGGTTACGTTGGTATGATAAAGATGGTAATTGGGTGTTAACTCCAGCAGAACAAGAAAGGCTAAAGGCAGAAGAAGAAAGACAAAAATTAGAACAAGAAAGACAAAAAACAGAAAGATTAATAGCCCAACTGCGATCGCTTGGTGTAGAACCAGATTTAGATTAGATGCACCCCTCCCATCCTCTCGTTCCCAGTCTCTGACTGGGAATGCAATTTAGAGGCTCTGCCTCCACCTAAATACCAATATAAATCAAAATCTTCGTAGAGAATCATCTTCATCTTATCGCTGATGCTGCAAACTTATCTAAAGAAAGATGAACCATCTCATTGCCGTTATTCTAGTTAGAGTTCTCCAATTAAAAAAATATCCCAAAATTTCTTGTGGTGCGGGCCGAAAAGCCCGCTAATAATACAAGGACGGGCAAGATGCCCATCCCACAAGATTGGATCATCTTTTTTGTGGAGTTCTCTTATCGAAATTATATGGAATTACCCAGTTTATTGCAGATTGAGTTGATTTGTGAGGGATGAGGCGGAGCCTCTATGATAGCATTCCTAGTCAGAGACTAGGAACGAGGAAATGAGAAATGAGAAAAGTCAGCTTGTGCATTTTGAGTCAAAATATAGCGGTATGCATTTGAATGCAATACATCATAGCCCCCTCATCGCTTGCGGGGAGGGGGTTGGGGGTGGGGTTCTTGTATCTCACTCAACCGAGAACCGCTATAACCATTACATTAATAAGTAAGGATATAAAAAATAAACTGATGAATGCGATGTCTAACGAAAAGACACAAAGTGTCTACGCATCTACCCTAGCATCTATTATCAACACAGAAAACGCTGTCTTACCTTGGGAAAATCTCGAACCCATTCAGCAACAACGCATCCAGCAAGCGATAGACTCTAAAAGCCATCCCAGTTGTATCGTTTATCCCCACACCCAAGCAGAATTAGCCGCTGTCATAGCCACTGCTAACCGTAATAAATGGCGTGTTCTTCCCTGTGGTAGTGCGAGTAAAATCAACTGGGGTGGTTTGGCTAAAAATATTGATATTGTCGTTAGTACGAAACACATAAACCAACTTATAGAACACGCTGTTGGTGATTTAACTGTCACCGTCGAAGCAGGGATGAAATTTGCCCATCTTCAGGAAATTTTAGCAAAATCTCGCCAAACCTTAGCCCTAGACCCTGCCACACCCACATCAGCTACCATTGGCGGTATCGTCGCAACTGCTGATACAGGTTCTCTGCGTCAACGTTATGGAGGTGTGCGTGACCAACTCTTAGGTATAACTTTTATCCGTGCAGATGGACAAATTGCCAAAGCTGGGGGAAGGGTAGTAAAAAATGTTGCCGGTTACGACTTGATGAAATTGTTCACCGGTGCTTACGGTACTTTAGGAATTATCAGCCAAGTCACTTTTCGAGTTTATCCACTACCGGAAACATCGGCAACAGTGATATTAACTGGTAAAGCTGAAGCTATATCCCAAGCTGCGACAATTCTGCAAGGTTCTGAGTTAACACCAACTCAAGCAGACTTACTATCAAATAAGTTAGTTTCTAATTTAGGTTTAGGTACAGGATTAGGGTTAATTACCCGTTTTCAAAGTATTAGCGAAAGTGTGAAAGAACAGTCAAATCGACTTTTAGCAATCGGGCAAAAATTGGGTTTAGATGGATCAATTTATTCAACAGAAAATGAAGCTGATCTATGGCAACGATTACCAGAACAAATCCATGCTGATGTTACAAATTCTCTAATTAGTTGCAAAATAGGAATATTACCAACTAAAGCAGTTGAGGTTGTTAATCAAATAGAAATAGGTTTGATTCACCTTAGTAGTGGTTTGGGTTTGGTAAGGTTGGAAAGTCAAAATCAAGTTTTGTCATTGCGTCAGTTATGTCAATCTAATTATGGCTTTTCAAGTGTTTTAGCTGCACCTGTGGCAATAAAAGAAAGGTTAGATGTGTGGGGTTACACTGGGAATGCTTTACAATTGATGCGAGGTATTAAGGAACAGTTTGATGGTAATTATATTTTAAGTCCTGGTAGGTTTGTTGGTGGGATTTAAGATTTAAGAGAATGAACCACGAAGACGCGAAGAACGCGAAGTTAAGAGGGGAAAAAGAAATGCAAGTTTCAGATGGTGCTGTTAATAATGTTGCTAGTATTAAGAATTTAAAGGGGTTTGATGAAATTCATCCTCCTGATCCAAAGTTGATTGATAGTTGTGTTCATTGTGGGTTTTGTCTCTCTACTTGTCCTAGTTATCGGATTTTAGGTAAGGAGATGGATTCACCAAGGGGACGCATTTATTTAATGGATGCTATTAATGAAGGTGAAATTGCTTTAAATACCGCAACTGTGGAACATTTTGATTCTTGTTTGGGTTGTCTGGCTTGTGTGTCAACTTGTCCCTCTGGTGTGCAGTATGATAAGTTGATTTCGGCAACTCGGCATCAGGTTGAGAGGAATTATAACCGCAGTTTACCTGATAAGTTAGTGCGTCAATTGATTTTTTCTCTGTTTCCCAATCCTGATCTTTTAAGAATTTTACTTTTTCCCTTATTGGTTTATCAAAAGTTGGGAATTTCTAAGTTATTGCAAGCTACTGGGTTAATTAAAGCTATATCTCCTCGGTTAGCAGCAATGGAATCTATTTTACCACAAATTAGTCTCAAATCTTTTCAGGATAATTTACCGGATGTGATTCCGGCTCAAGGTGAAAAAAGATATCGCGTTGGGGTAATTTTGGGATGTGTGCAACGTCTGTTTTTCTCTCCTGTCAATGAAGCAACGGTGAGGGTTTTAACTGCAAATGGTTGTGAAGTAATTATTCCTAAATCTCAAGGTTGTTGTGCTGCGCTTCCTGAACACCAAGGACAAACTGAACAAGCGAAGGTTTTAGCAAGACAAATGATTGATAGTTTTGCTGATACTCATGTGGATTTTATCATTATCAATGCTGCTGGTTGTGGTCATACTTTAAAAGAATATGGTCACATTTTAGCTGATGATCCAGAGTATGCAGAAAAAGCAAAAGCATTTGCAGCAAAAGTTAAAGATGCACAAGAATTTTTAATTAATGTGGGTTTAACTGCTAAACTTTCACCTCTAACTGATAAGAATTTAACTTTGGTTTATCAAGATGCTTGTCATTTATTACATGGACAAAAGATTAGTGTTCAACCCCGTCAGTTATTAAGAAAAATTCCGGGTGTGACTTTAAGAGAACCAATAGACGCGGCTTTATGTTGTGGTAGTGCCGGGGTTTATAATATGCTGCAACCGGAAGTTGCTGAAGAACTAGGTAAGCAAAAAGTACAAAATTTATTAAATACAGGTGCTGAGTTAATTGCTTCTGCAAATCCTGGTTGTACATTGCAAATTAGTAAATATTTACCAGATCAGAAAATTTCGGTAATGCACCCAATGGAGTTGTTAGATTATTCAATTCAGGGTGTGAAGTTGGAGATTTAGAATTTCACCTATCAACCCCCTTAACTCAGTAAAAGGGGGCTAATTTTTATAAATTATCATGGTAATGTAAAGTTTTTGAAGATAAATTTTTCCTACCCAGTGGAAAACTTTTATTAGTGATTGTAGGATCATGAAATCATTAGACTAGGTGAAGTTTCTTATTACTCTATGAAAATACTAGTACTCAATGCCGGTTCTAGCAGCCAAAAAGGTTATGTGTATGATATCCCCGATGAAACTCTACCTAACCAAGCACTCCAACCCCTGTGGGAAGGAAAAGTGAACTGGACTGAAGACCAGGGAGTGGCAGAAATTGAGGTGAAAACAGGGACGGGTGAGGTATTGCGTGAATCTATTTATGGAGACTCACGACAGGCGCACGTTGCTTATATGTTGTATACTCTCAGTCACGGTGCTACTAAGGTAGTTGGTAATTTGTCGGAAATTGATGTGGTAGGACATCGGGTGGTTCATGGTGGACAGAGTTACCGTGATAGTGTGGTAATTACTGAAGATGTCAAAAAAGAGATAGGTTGTCTTTATACCCTTGCTCCAGCACATAATCCAGCCGCTTTGGATGGTATAGAAGCCATTGAGGAGAGTTTGGGAAATGTTACCCAAGTGGCAGTATTTGATACTGGATTCCATAGCACTTTACCTGATGCTGCTGCAATTTATCCTGGCCCCTATGAATGGGTGGAACAAGGTATCCGTCGCTATGGTTTTCATGGTATTAGTCATCAGTATTGTGCTAGTCGTGCAGCGCAAATTCTGGGACGAGATTTAACGTCACTGCGGTTAATTACCTGCCATTTAGGTAATGGTTGCTCTTTGGCCGCAATTAAAAACGGGCGTAGTATTGATACAACTATGGGGTTTACGCCTCTTGATGGCTTGATGATGGGTAGCCGTTGTGGTTCAATTGATCCAGGGATTTTGATTTATCTGCTACGGCAATCTGATTACTCAGTAGAAAGATTAGATTATGTTTTAAATAAAGCTTCTGGTTTAAGGGGGATTTCGGGTGTTTCCAGTGATTTACCTCAAGTCATGGAAGCGATCGCTCAAGGTAATGATCGCGCTCAATTAGCATGGGATATCTATATACATCATTTGCGGGCTGGTATCGGTGCTATGCTGGCTAGTCTAGGGGGATTAGATGCTTTGGTGTTTACCGCTGGAGTTGGTGAAAACTCTTCGGAAATTCGTCAAGCAGCTTGTGATGCTTGGGAATTTTTGGGACTGAAAATAGATCTTGAAAAAAACCAACAACAGCCAATTGATATAGATATTGCTGCTTCTGATTCAACTGTACGAGTATTAGTGATACACACTCAAGAAAATTGGGCGATCGCTCAACAATGTTGGCAAATACTGCAAAAATAACAATTGTGATTTTAAATGTCTGAATATGCTTTTATCTCGTGAAGCTATTACTACGCCTTTGGTAGCCTGTTTGTGTATTTTAGGAATTAGCTTGAGTCAATTTCCTAGACTCCAAAAACTCTTAATTAGTAAACAAACTGCATCTATAGAAACCCTAGAAAAAGACCAGCAAAAAGAAAATCTGCGTCTGAATTTACTCAAACAAATGCCCAGCTTTAGTTACGACAACGTTATTGCTGATTGGGCATATATAGATTTTTTGCAATACTTTGGAGACAATGAAGCTAGAGATAAAATTGGTTATAGTTTAAGTCCAGAATATTTTGAAGTTATTCTCAAACGTGACCCAAGATTTTTAGCCGCTTATCTAGGTCTTTCTGTCAGTACTTCTTTATATGCTGGTATGCCAGAAAGGTCTATTACCTTAATGGAGAAAGGTTTAAAATCTCTATCTCCTCAAATACCTCAGAAATCTTATTATGTCTGGCGCTATAAAGGAACTGATGAGTTATTATTTTTAGGTGACTCTCAAGCTGCAAAAGAATCTTTTTCAAAAGCTGCTAGTTGGGCTAGTAATTTTACTGATGATGAAAGTAAAAATGCAGCTTTTATTTCGGGAAAAACTGCTGAATTTCTCCAAAATAATCCTGACAGTAAGTTTGCTAGAATTGCTACATGGACAATGGTTTTACAAAATAATGTTGATGAAAAAACTCGCAATAGAGCAATTCAAGAAATAGAAAAATTGGGAGGCAAGGTAACAATTAATGATGATGGAGTACCTGCTGTTACTCTCCCTGCTAAAGATTAAAATAATTTGTAATTCGTAATTCTTAATTGGGAACTGGTGATAAGTAGTAAAGTCTTCTTCCCCTGCTTCCTGCTTCCTGCTTCCTATTCCCTCTTTATGTATTGGTATTGTGGTAAATTAATCGAATCGCAAACGCTGGAATTGGATATTAATGATCCGGGGTTACTTTATGGGGCGACGGTTTTTACAACTTTGCGAGTGTATGATAATTCCCTTGATCATAGTTTAACTAACTGGGAAGCACATTGTTCCCGACTGAGATTGAGTTTACACAGTTTTGGTTGGAAAGAACCTGATTGGAATTTTGTGCGTCAAGGTGCAGAAATCCTCTTGAAAGATTTTCCTGTTCTTAGAATTACTATCTTTCCTGATGGAAGAGAATGGATAATTGGTAGATTATTACCACCTGAGTTGACAGAAAAGCAAAATAATGGTATATTATCTGCTCTTGCTGAACCGGAATTTGCTCGTTCTCTCCCCAAGCATAAAACCGGAAATTATTTGAGTGCTTGGTTAGCAAAAAATAGTGTGCAATCTTTACAAGCCGAAGAAGCGATTTTAACAGATGCTTTGGGAAATTGGCTAGAAACCAGTACTGGCAATCTTTGGGGGTGGTGTGATGGCTGTTGGTGGACACCGCCTTTAGAAGTGGGAATTTTGTCAGGAATAGAGCGATCGCACATCATCACTCAGCTAAAAAATCGCCAAATCACCGTCCAGCAAACACCTTGGACACCGGAGCTAGTCAAAAAATTAGAAGCGATCGCTTACACTAATAGCGTTGTTGAGATAATTCCCATCCATACCGTACAACAGTCTACAGGCTCGCTACAATATAATCCCCACCATAAATGCTTCTTGGAACTTAAAGGATTATTTGTATCATGACACGAACACCTTTTTGGTATACGTTAAGATAAGTTAACATAATTCTAATAAAGCTCTCTCTGATTTTAGGGCCGTGATGCTATCGCGCAGAACGCCTGCTAAAAACGAAACAGACAAAATATACAGGAGAATAGACCTCTGTGAATAAAAGATGGAGAAATGCGGGGCTGTATGCACTGCTTTTTATTGTTGTAATTGCTTTAGGGACTGCGTTTTTTGACAACCAACCCCCTCAAGTAGAAACATGGCGCTACAGTGAATTTATTCAAGAAGTTGACAAAGGCAGAGTAGAAAAGGTCAGTCTCAGTTCAGACCGTTCTACAGCAATGGTTACACCTAAATACGACCTTAATAAAAAGCGCGTCACTTTAGTTAACGACCCAGATTTAATTAATACTCTGACAGCTAAAGGCGTTGATATTGCTGTATTACCTCAAACCGACGAAGGATTTTGGTTTAAAGCACTAAGCAGCTTATTTTTCCCTGTATTACTTCTGGTTGGTTTATTTTTCTTACTCCGTCGCGCTCAAAGTGGACCAGGTAGCCAAGCAATGAACTTTGGTAAATCTAAAGCCAGAGTGCAAATGGAACCCCAAACCCAAGTTACATTTGGTGATGTAGCGGGTATTGACCAAGCCAAGTTGGAATTAAACGAAGTTGTAGACTTTTTGAAAAATGCCGATCGCTTTACCGCAGTTGGTGCAAAAATTCCTAAAGGTGTACTTTTAGTTGGCCCTCCTGGTACAGGTAAAACCCTCCTCGCTCGTGCTGTAGCTGGGGAAGCTGGTGTACCCTTCTTCTCAATCTCCGGTTCCGAATTTGTGGAAATGTTCGTTGGTGTGGGTGCTTCCCGCGTCCGCGATTTATTTGAACAAGCTAAAACCAACGCTCCCTGTATCGTCTTCATTGATGAAATTGACGCAGTAGGTCGTCAACGGGGTGCTGGTTTAGGTGGTGGTAACGACGAACGGGAACAAACCCTGAACCAGTTGCTCACTGAAATGGATGGTTTTGAAGGTAACACAGGCATCATCATCATTGCTGCTACCAACCGTCCTGACGTACTAGATGCAGCTTTATTGCGTCCCGGTCGTTTTGACCGTCAAGTGGTCGTAGACCGTCCTGACTACGCTGGACGCAGCGAAATTCTCAAGGTTCACGCACGGGGTAAAACCTTATCTAAAGATGTGGACTTGGATAAAATCGCTCGTCGTACCCCTGGTTTCACTGGTGCAGATTTATCTAACTTGTTGAACGAAGCCGCAATTTTAGCAGCACGTCGCAACTTAACCGAAATTTCGATGGATGAAATCAATGATGCCATCGACCGCGTATTAGCTGGGCCAGAGAAGAAAGACCGGGTAATGAGCGAAAAGCGTAAAACCTTGGTTGCATATCACGAAGCTGGTCATGCTTTAGTTGGTGCGTTGATGCCTGACTATGACCCTGTACAGAAGATTAGCATCATTCCCCGTGGTCGTGCTGGTGGTTTGACTTGGTTTACTCCTAGCGAAGACCGCATGGATACAGGTTTATATAGCCGTGCTTATCTGGAAAATCAGATGGCTGTGGCTTTAGGTGGTCGTTTAGCTGAAGAGATTATCTTTGGTGAAGATGAAGTTACCACAGGTGCTTCCAACGACTTGCAACAGGTAGCCAGAGTTGCTAAACAGATGATAACTCGATTTGGGATGAGCGATCGCTTGGGTCCTGTTGCTTTAGGTCGTCAACAAGGCAATATGTTCCTCGGTCGAGATATCATGTCTGAACGTGACTTCTCAGAAGAAACCGCAGCCGCAATTGATGAAGAAGTCCGCAAATTAGTCGATACAGCTTATATTCGCGCTAAAGAAGTGTTGGTGAATAATCGCCACATTTTAGATCAAATCGCGCAAATGCTGGTTGATAAAGAAACCGTAGACGCTGATGAATTGCAAGAAATTCTGACAAATAACGATGTTAGAACTGCTGCTTTTGCTTAATAGCTAGTAGTGGGAATTTAAGATTTTAAATTGGGGTAATTCTGGATTTTCTGGAATTACCCCTTTTTTATTTCATACATAGTAACAGGCAAAGAGTGATAGCTCTCCTCTTATTTCCAAAACAGCGATATTAATTTTTGCCTAGTAAAAAATTGCTGAGATTACTATGTACTATGTAGGAGCATTTTCTTAACATCTCTTAAATATACGGAAAAACTATAGCAACCCTACAGAATAAATCTAATGTAAGCTAATTAAATTAATACACAAACAAGTCTATATTATCGTAGTTATTTGCTGTATGATAATAGCTTTGGAAGCGATCAGTTTACTGTTCGCGCAGAGTATTAATCCTGGTTACAATTAAGCTGTATAAATTTTTGAGAGGAGATTAACTTGAGTATCGTACCACGTGGAATGAGCATAACTGAAGCTTATCGTTCTTATCGCTCAGGCAATTTATTAGTAAATCGTAAATATCAACGAAAGTTAGTTTGGACAGTTGAAGAGAAGAGTAGATTAATAGGAAGCATTCTTAAAGGATATCCTATTCCTCTCATTTTACTTGCGGAAAGACCCAAAATACATGGAAGTGGTAAATATGAAGTTATAGATGGAATACAAAGGCTTAATGCAATATGTAGTTTTATTGAGAATTCATTTAGTTTTGAAGAAAAATATTTTGATGTAAAAGAATTTTCTTTTGCAAAGCAATTAGCTGATCATTCTAGTTTTGAAACAGTAAATGATAATAATAACCTTCTTTCCCCAAGAGAGTGTTCCAATATTTTAGATTATCAACTCGCAGTTACTATTTATACCGCAATGGAAGAAGAAGATATTACAGAAGTTTTTGGGAGAATTAACTCCAACGGAAAACATTTAAGTAATCAAGAAAAGCGACAAGCGGGTATTACTACAGCATTTGCAGAAGTAGTTCGTACAATCGCTATGAAATTAAGAGGGGATGATTCACAAAAAATACTTAATCTCTATGAAATGCCAGAAATTAGTATTGATTCTCGTCCATCATATCAAGGTTATGGAATTAAAGCTGAAGATACTTTATGGTGTAAGCAAGGCATCCTAACAATATCTAAATTGCGGGATAGTGAAGATGAAGATATGATTGCGGATATTGCTGCATCTATTTTATTAAGTGAACCTCTAGCAAGAAGTCGTGAAAATTTAGATAATCTTTATGATAGAGAAAGTAGATATTTTGAAACTATAGAAAATTCGTTAGCACTCTATACAGCCGAAAAATTACAAGACAATATCATCAAAAACTTTTCTATTATCAGAGAAACGATTGAATCGTATAGTTCAGAAACTAAATGTTTATTAAATATTGTTAATCCTGGTAGCAATAATCCAATCCCTCAAGCATTTTATACTATATTTATGGCTTTTTTTGATTTAACAATAAATCAAGAACTTTTACCTAGTGATACAACATCAATTATAAAATCTCTGATGAATCTTCAAAGAAATCTAAATTTGAGTAAACGCTATGCAACAACAAGAGATAGAAAAACTAATATAGATAGCACAAAAGGTAGAATTAGAGACTATTTTGTTAAACCAGATAGGTCAACTCTTGGACATGGTGTTGAACTAACAGTAGAGTTAGAAAATTCTATACGACGTTCTTACATTGAAACAACAAAATATGAATGTAAACAAGGATTATTGGACTTATCAGAAAATAGGAAATTAAACAAGGACTTACTTCAGAGATTGATTGACACAATTTGTGGAATTGCTAATTTAGGTTCTGACTCAGAAGGGTATATTTTTATAGGTGTAGCTGACAAAGAAAGTGATGTTAATAGAATTGAGAATTTAGATAACATAAAAGCTATTGAACTTAATAGAATGATATATTGTAGGGATTGATAGAGAGGCTAGAATATTCAATCAATCTCTAGAGGATTATGTAAAAGTATTAACAAATGCAGTCTTGAATTCAGAACTTACAGAACCACTTAAAACTCAAGTCTTAGCAAACTTCGATATAGTATTATATAAAAAACAGTATTCTGTTGTTAGGATTACCGTTCCTAGACAAAATGAAGTATCTTTTGTTGGAAATAGAGCATTTATCAGAAAAGGTTCTTCTACGATAGAAGTGCAAGGAAAAGAATTACTGGCTATTTCCAAAAATTTTAACAAGTAATTATTTAATGTTCATTGCTGATGAAGTAGTGTGGGAATTTTTCCACATGATAGAAATTGGATACTCTTAAAATGCTTGCTGAAAAATAATTTCCTCATCTTTATATGCTGAATATTTGATAGATGAGATACTCAATTTTAAATAATTCTGAATTATTTATCTCACTCATTTCCAAGAAGCAGAACTCAGACATCCTATTCCCTAAATATACAGTGATATAATTGAAAAAATGATTAACACCACAAGACTTATGCTAAAAACAGTCGAAGGTATTTATCGAAACGGGCAAATTGAATTTACTGAACCCCCCAAAGATGTGAACAATAGCACCCAGGTTCTCATCACTTTTCTCGATTCCGGTAAAATCGATCCTACCAAGATACGCCAATTAATTGAGCATTTAGAAACTATTGCTGGTATTCAGCAGGGTTTTGAAGAACTCAACAGTGGTCAAACTCGTCCTATTGCGGATTTTATCCAAGAAATGCAACAGAAATAGGACATTTCAAGTTGAGATTAATCCAATTGCTGAAAACCAGACTTCGCAAACCTATCGCTGGTATCGGGAACGTAATCCTGCATCGATGATTATTAAACAATCACTAATTTATTGACTGGTTAAATTCTCTTTTTTTTGTTTATATTGTTCTTGTAATTCTAGATAATACTTAATTAATTTCTGTGGGTCATGCTGATTATTTTGAGATATTTGATGACGAATTTCTCGAATTTTTTGAAGTACCGAATCATCAAGAGTAATCATGATTCATTAATTCTAAAGGTGTTACTAGTGCAGGAACATATAAGCCTAGCATAACATTAACTCGTCTAATATGCCCAAATTTGTTAGCATTAGCTAAGTGACGACAATTCCAAGTTAACAGAAAATCACATTTATGATAGGATGCTATGGCAAGATGGAGGGCATCGCCTAAAGGATCACTAGGCATAACCTGATTTTGAATGTAGGTTTGCACAATTTCAGCAATTTCTGGTTCAATATCTATCAAAGGAATATCATTTATAAGTTCAATGACTTCTTCTTTATTAGGAAAATTGCCTTTATTCAGTTCATCTAAAACTGCAATACTTGTAAAAACATCATATTGTTGCCTTACGTTATTCCACCAAAAACGAGTCCATTCTCGACGCGCTATCATATCGGGTTCAGTGCGAATCTCATGGTAGAAGCTAGGAATACTGGTTTCAATATAAATTTTTGATTTCATCATCGTGAACTTAGAAAATCTAGATTTTAACACCACTAGATTTATATGTACAGTAAATTTACTGCGCTATCTTGATTAAACTTTTTTTAAAATTAACATAAGTTCTACCCATTTTTCCAAAACTGTTTACCCAAAACTAACACCGCGATAAATTTCCTTGATTGGTAATTCCACACCCACAGACTCTAAAAAAATAGATTTTTCCAAATCATTAAAATCACTCAACAACCAACCTTGATCTTGCTTACTATATTTCTCTATAAAAACTTCATCTTGCTCTACTAATAAATATTCACAAAAACTAGGAATTGAACGATACATCCTAAATTTATTTTGGCGGTCATAATCTGCTGTGGAAGGAGATAATACTTCTACTATTAAGATAGGATTTAAAACCTCATCCTTACGATTATCATTTAGTTGCGGTTCACCATTAAAAACCATCACATCAGGATATACCCCTCGTTTATGTTCAGGAATTCATAACCGCAAATCGCTGTTAATTAGCTCAAATTGAGTGTTCCTCCTGGCATGGGTACAATTTTTCCATCACCATATTCGCTACGTCCTTCTGCTTTTTCTTCAATAGCGCGATATTCATCTAAACTATAACGACGCTCAACGGTGGTAATCATCATTTTAGCTGTTTTCATGTTTGAGGATTTGGTAATAATTTAATCAAAAATAAACCACTAATGCCACCGTAGATGAATCCACTCACCATGCTACCTGCCACTGTAGCCGAAAATAAAATTGGAATCAGTGTCTCTAAACCGCCTTTAAATATCTTCTCAGCAGTAACAGCCGCCAGAATACAGGCCAATGCACCTATAACTGCGCCTACTATGACACCTATAGTAGTGGCAATAAGCCAGTTAAGAGTCTTTTCTCTCGGCCATTTCATAACTAGCGCTTGGGCAAAACTAAGGGAAATAATGCCACTGACTATACCCAAAATTGGACTCATAATGGCATTAGAAGTAGTCACAAGTATTAACCCTCCTATCCCACAGCCCATGCTGAAACCGAACATTGTAGCTAATATCCATTTAGCAGAAACTTTCTTGCGTAAAACTAACTTTTGGGCAATACCCACACACAAACCACCCAATGCACCACCCCAAAAACCTGAAATTCCAGATAAAGGAGAGTTTATCCCCAGCAAGCTAGAAAAAAAGCCTAATAAAAAGCCAAGAAAAATGCCAATAGTGGTAGCTAATACCCAACGCCACCAAAATTTCCATCTCACGGTTGGATTTGACATAGATTTCATAGAAAAGAGTTATATTTCTGAATTATAAGTGGGAAGATATCGGTTATTATCCCAACCATATCAATGACGTGCTTAGGACTTACGCAAGATTGAACTCAAAACCTAATTCTTGCGTAAGGGTAATTCATGAATTACCCCTACTCCCGTTTTGTTTTACGTAAGTCCTGGTACTGCTAACCATGCAACTGAAAGTACACCTTAACAGGGGTAGAGTTAAACCACTCCAGGGTATCAATAATCCAAATACAGGTATAATTGAAAAAATGGTTAAGACCACAAGACTTATGCTAAAAACAGTCGAAGGTATTTATAGATAACGTCTTTTTTCGTAATGCTGAGGCAACTATGCAATCTCCTACCCTCATCAACCCATTAGACAATTTTCTTGGGCAACCCAATATTGAAGCCTCTCCTGCCTGGGAGTTTATACAGGGACAAGCCCAGCAAAAACCCATGCCAACACTGTTTCATTCCCGCCTCCAACGTAACCTTGTTAACGCCATCAACAGCCAAACTACAGCCTATGAAGCTATCCAAGAACTCCGGTGTATCGTACCTCCCATGTCTCCCGTACCTGATATTGCGGTTGTTAAGAGCAATCGTTTTTCTGATGAAGATGGACCGCTACAAGGTTCACCGGACTGGTTAATTGAAATTCGCTCCCCCGACCAAAGCACCTTAGATATACAACACAAAATCCTGCACTGCTTGAGTAACGGGACACAGATTGCTTGGCTCATTGATATTCAGCGAAAGCAAATCTGGGTTTGGGAAAATAAAGAGTTACCACTCGTTTATGCCAATAATGATACACTCCCCACCCTTGGCAATATCTCAGAATTGACTGTTGCAACCGTGATGGCAATGACTCAGCAACGATGATTTATTAAATAACGTCCGATTCCACTTTTTTAACAATCTCCAAAGGTAACTCTAACACCTCTGCAATTTGCTCGTCACTTAAGCCAAAATACCGTAATTTATCAATTCGTTCAATCTTATTTTTATCCTTACTTCTCTTGCCCCTACTTATTGAGCCGATATTCAAAAATGATATATCGTATAGCACAAAAATATCAATTACCATAACTCTCCAAATATGAGAATAAATGCATATTTTTGCCTGTTTGGGGGAACAATTTATCTATTCTGTTATACTAACTGGAGTTTAGACTAGTTGTTGATAATTCGTTTCAGGAATTATGGATAATTGATAGTTCCAGAAACGAAACTACCAATTATTTCCAGTAACTCTTGAATTAAGCAGAAAGGCGTAAAAAAACTTGCATTATGCAAAGAAAAGTACCGTTGTCCAAAAACATCTTCCCTCTTGCCTTGTCATAACGACAATTTTTAACGCCTTACACCAATACGAACTGGTTAGAGTCAGTCAAATTCAAGCTCACAGATTGAATGCCAGTGAGAACAGCGAGAGTTTGATTGTTAAAGTTAATGTGGGTGTCAGCATTTACTTGATTTAACTGAAGTGTCGATGTAGTAATACCTAAGCTAACAGCACCACCAATACCAATAACATCAACACCAACTTGGAAGTCAACAATGGTATTAGCAACTTGTGGTAGTTGAGCATTAACAATCCAGAATTGGTCAGCACCAGCGCCACCAGAAAGCAAGTTACCACCACCTTCTTGAACAAAGAAGCTATCATCACCGTTACCACCTAAAGCGCGGTCATTGCTACCCAGATAGAAAATATCATTTCCCTCACCACCAGACATCCGATTTCCACCTTTAGCATCAGTAGCATCAAATTCATCATTACCATCGCTACCGAAAGCTCTATCTTGGCGATTGACGTAGATAATATCATCGGCACTGCCTAGATTAATGCGGTTATTTCCTGCATTAGCTAACGTGCCAAGTTGGAGGTCTACGGTATCATTTCCTGCTCCGGTAAATAGAATATCTTGTACACCATCAAAGCTGCTACTTTGAACCGGGAAGATATCATCATTACCAGGTGTACCAACGGCAGGTAATGTGGAAATGTTCTGAGTTATTGTTAGCGTTACTAAAATTGGATCATGGTCACTTGCCCGTTGAGCATTGTCCACAAACTCACTATTAACATGAACAATGTCAACTTGGGCAGTTGCACCCAAATTATTACTCACCAAAATATGGTCAAGAGATTGAGAATTACCATCAAAGTTGTAGGTATACCGTTCATTTTCTGGCAAAGTATTGGTGAGGTTGGTAAGGACAGAGCTATTCCCACCTGCGAGAATATTCAAAGGTGAGATAAACTCAAATTCGTTCAAATCACCGACCACAACAACATTAGAATTAGGATTAGTTGCCAAAATCCCATCTACAAAATTATTTACCGCTTCAGCTTGGGCGCGACGCTGGTCTAAAGAACCATTAATGGCGTTATTTTCTTGTCCATTTCCACCAGATTCACCACCAACGGAGGGCTGATTCCTACCAAAAAGTGGACTGCTACCACCTTTAGATGAAAAGTGATTGTTAATAACGGTTATCTCTTCACCATTAAAAGCGAAGTTGGCAATTAGAGGCAGTCGAGTGTCAGTGAAAGCAGCAAAGGAAGAAGAGGGAACAGTTTGAACAGAACCATCTACTAAATCAACGCGGCTGTCATTGTAGAGGAAAGCGTTACGGATGTTTGCACCGGGCTGTCCACCACTGTTATTATTGGTAATGAAGGTGTTGTCAATGAATTTGTAAGTGGGACCACCTGCGGCAGCGATCGCATCAATTAAAGTTTGTAAGGTGAGGCTGGCACTAGTTACACCATCATTGGTACTGCCACTATTATCTTGAATCTCTTGTAAACCAATGATGTCAGGACTTTTGAGATTATTGACAATTTGACTAGCGATCGCATTAAAGCGACCATCAGCAATATCCAGATCACCATCAGCATCATTGGGATCGAGATTGAGAACATTGTAGGTAGCGATCGCTAGGGTATCACTACCCTGATTAAGAGTGGTAACTTCAGGTTGCAGATTAGCAAATTGAATATTACTAACAAAATCTTCCGTGGGAATTACCTCAAAGTTGCCAAAGTTATAACCGACAACACCAGTAACATCACCCAACCTATCGCCGACATTGACATTCGGGAAGGCAAAGTCAAACACACCATTATCTTCATCAATCTGGATGCGTTCGGGGTTAAAGTCATTAGGTGCAATGTTGATTGTGCCACGCTGACTCAAACCAGTTGCACCTGTGCCATTATCAACAACAGTGTAGATTTCCCCAAAACTGTTGGTAGGACTAACAGCAAGTAGATTTTTGGCTGTTACCCGCATTCCTTCGAGAGACTCGTAAAAATCAATACCATCAGTGATAGGGTCAAAAGATGTGAGTCCATCGTCGTCAATAACTTGAGATGGAGGCACTCGTCCGCCCGCACCAATGATCACGGCACTAGGCAGAACATTATCACTAGATAGGATGGTGATTGTGGGGTTGCCACCAATTTGGGTAGTGGAAAGATTGCCCGTACTAGCTCCACCGGGGGTAAATTCGCTGACTGTACCTGTAACAGTGATGGCATCGCCAACGCTGACTGTAGGAGTGCTACCAGTAAAGACGAAAATACCTTCCGAAGTGGCAATATCGTTATCAGGATTGGGATCTTGGAGATAGAACCCATTGGAGTCAACTGCGGTAACAATACCCGGTATATCTGTGACAACTTGCCCAACCAAAGACGATATATGACCTGCTCCTTGAATAGTATGAATTTTGATGGCATCAAGGGTAACTTCTTCAGTGCGGAACTTCTGGAAATTGTCTTGATCTAAGTCTTTAGATGCAACACTGTTGTTGTACCAGAAAGTATCACCATTATCTACTAGAAGTTGAATCTTGGTACTGCCTGTGAGGTTGTCAGGAACAGTGACAATTCCTTCAAAGCTACCATTGGTATTCAGAGAAGTTAAATCTGCTGTTCTCAATACTGGTGCATCTGCAACATTGCCAGTCCATGTATAGAGACGGAAATCATTGGGGGCGCTGTCGGTTGCTGCTCCCACCGCTCCGGCGATAATCACATACTCCCCTGTAGTGTTGCGTTCGATGCTGCGAATACCACGACCACCTAAATCTAGTTGTATGGGTGCGCCAAAGGTGGCTGAACCTGCTGTACCGCCTGTATTATCAAGAATTGAGGAGAAATTAGTAACTGGTACAATTAAGGCTTGGGTGCGATCGCTGGTGGGTTCTAGTGGTGTGCGGAAAGCAATATAAACACTGTTCCCATCAGGACTAGCGGTTAAACCTTCAATATTAAAACCATTGCTAGAACTGACAGAAACACCTCCTGCTGCACTTGCCTCTAAACCCAGGAAACCCGCACCGAGTCCATGACCATTAGCATTGTCCCAAGCAATTAAATCATCTTCGAGAAATCTGTAAGATCCGGCAAAATCGAGAGTTGTATTAATACCTGTTCCAGCAACTGTAGTGGCAAAAATCCGTTCGCGATTAGGAGCGTCATTGTTGCTAGAGTTGTTACCATGAGAACCAATCCAGTAAATGGTATTACCAATCTGTACTGAACCTTCTAGGTCTACTTCCGAACCAAGGCCAGGGGAACTGGAGAAGTCAAAACTGGTGATTGGTGATCCTGATTGAGTGCGATCATATAAGCGAATTACTTGGTCTTCATCGTCAGCCACCAGCATATATTGAGCATCAATAGCGATCGCTGTGGAAGCGTCACTTGTACCATAGTGAAAGCGGGTGCTGGTAGGGACAACTGAGGCAGCAGAAGCGGCATAGTTGATGATGTATTCAACAAGATTGTTGCCATCCGTCACTGATATGGTGATGTCTGCAAATCCAACGTCAGTCGGATTAATTTTCAAATTGCGTGTGCCGCCGCTGCCTGTCAAGTTTAAATTGGCATTCGCTACAACTGATTGGTTGCTGCTGCTAACGGTGACTGTGAGATTTTCCACTGGTGTATCAGCATCAGCGATCGCTAAGTCAATACCCAGTATCCTGGCTGGATCGGTAGGATCGTTAATTGCACCACTCAAAAATCCTGATCCTGTAGCGGCGAGATTAATAAAAGGTGAAGCAGTATTTTCTGTAATTGTTGGGACTGCACCTACCGCCGTATCGTTATCAGTAATATTGACTGTGGCGATACTGGGAACTGTAATGCCGTTGTAATTAATATCTGCACTAATCGCAGTATGGGAAATTGCTCCTGTGTGACTGCCTTCAAATAACGCATCATCAACCGCCGTAACGGTAACGGTTTGGGCAATATTCCAATTCGCAGAGGTGAAAGTCAGAGTACTGCTACTCACCAGCAGTTGTGAATCTGCATTAATTGCGATCGCTACATCCGCTGTTGGCTGACTTCTCAATACGACTGTATAAGTATCAGTTGCTCCTCCTTCTGTTACCGCCGTGCTACCACCAGACTGACTCAGCAAAACTGCGGGACTTGGAACTGCGGCACTGCTATAACTTCCAGGGTTGCCAATACCACCACTTAGAGAATTAAAGGAATTTAAATTATCTCCCACCGTTGAAAGTGTCCATGTGGTGATATCATTTGTACCGAGATTAGCCGCCGCAGTCCAAGCACTGACACCATTAGCTCGTGATGTTCCTGGAAATTTGGTACTATCTCCATAGGAAAGGCTATCAATCAGTTGGTTGGTGTTATCAAAAATATTGATTTCATCTTCCCGGCCTAAGTTAACCGTGAGTTCTCCAATCACTTTTACAGATGACGATAGACCCCAATCATTGCGGAAATTGTCAGCATTATTTTCAGTGACAATTACCGATTCACCAGCACCAACCATGCCAAAAGCACTTAAAGAAACTGTACCAGCAATGCGGGAATCATCGTCGTAACTCCAACCATTTAGATCAATAGCAGTATCGCCAATGTTGGTAATTTCAAAAAATTCACTGCCATTCCCACCGTCTTGATATTCTGTAATTCTGATTGCAGGTGAATTTGGTGCAGTATCGTTGTCGGTGATGCTGACTGCGAGGGAGGGAATCGTCAGACTGTTGTAAATAGGATCAGCACTGGAAATACTATGAGCGATCGCACCATTATGGGGTTTAGTTTCAAAAATGCCATCATCTACTGCCTGGACGGTAATTGTCTGGGGTGTAGTATCAGTCAGGTTAAGGACAAGGGTAGAAAAGAAGTTAATCCCATCTGTACTGAGCAGAGTCTGTTGATCGGAGACGGTAATATTGATATTGACTGCGG
Source organism: Anabaena sp. PCC 7938 (assembly GCF_049315035.1). Lineage (NCBI taxonomy): Bacteria > Bacillati > Cyanobacteriota > Cyanophyceae > Nostocales > Nostocaceae > Anabaena > Anabaena sp. PCC 7938. Next base: position 961,680 of record NZ_CP186034.1, read on the forward strand.
CTGTGGGAGTAGTAGTTAAAGCGAGAGTATAAGTATCAGTTACACCGTTTTCTGCTACAGATGTGTTGCTTCCAGTTTGAGTGAGGATGACAGTCGGTACAACTCCAATTACATAACGCCCAGGATTACCAATATCATTAGCAGTGGATAACACGGAACTTTGAGCATCAGCAATGGTGGAGAGTTTCCATTTTGTTGCGTCATTGATACCTAGATTATCTATTTCTGTCCAGCCGCTCACGTTTTGGGTTCGCACCCCTCCAATCGCTTGATCGTCATAGGTGAGGCGATCTACAAGTTGGTTATTATTGTCATAGATATTGATTTCATCACCGCGTCCTAGTCCTGGTGAAGAATCTCCAATCACTTTAACTGTTGCATCTAAACCCCAGGCTGTGCGGAATGCAGCAGTGTCAGCAGTTTCAGTAAAGATGACTGATTCACCAGCTTCTACCGTACCGAAGCCACTGAGAGAGAATGTACCAGGGGTACGATTGCTGTCAGAGTAACTCCAACCTGTTAAATCTACGGGACTGTCGCTCAGATTTGTCAATTCAACAAATTCACCATTGCCCCCAGAGTAAAGATACTCGGTGATTTGAATGGTGATACCTGAAGCACCAGTTGAGTCATTATCGGTGATGTTGGCAGTAACGTTAGCGATCGCTAATCCATTGTAGTTAGCATCGACACTCGTCACGCTATGGGAGATTGTCCCCAGATGAGAATCTTCTAGAATTGCATCATCAACTGCCGAAACTGTCACTGTCTGCCCGACATTCCAATTAGCAGTCGTAAAAGTGAGGGAATTGGAGCTAGTTGTCACTTGTGAATCACCATTCAGGGTGATGATCACATCTGCTGTTGGTTGGCTATTTAAGACAATCGTATAGCTGTCAGTTGCGCCACCTTCTGTGACATTGGTCGTGCCACCAGATTGGGAAAGCGTAATCCCTACAATTGATGCAGCACCTAATGTAAATGCTGTATCACTAAAAGGTACATCTGGGGCAATGGTATCAATGCTCTGATCACCGGCACCATCTTGAGCAATCCAATTGCTAGGATTATTGATAATCGGTAAATAAGCTGCGAAGTTAGCTTGGTTTGTGCGAGCGCCATTGAAAACTGCAACATCCGCGCCACCAGCAGCTAGTGATGATAAATCTAAAGCATTTACCCCGGCTGTTAAGCCTGTATTCGTTAGTAGACCATTTGTAGTACTAAATCCGCTATTGGCAATCGCAGTCATAAATGTGGGTGAAGCTGCATCTCCCTGATAGGCATAAAGCACTTCGCTACTGGCGCTGAGTCCTCTATTAGTGCCTCGTTCTGCTACGGGTTGGGTAACTGTTCCTGTGCTGGCAGCGATATCTCCAGAACCAATGTTATCAATGCGGACGATTGTTCCTGCGGGGATTAAAACGTTAGATGTCCAGCTAAAAGCACCTTCGTTTGTATCAACCCAAGCAGTACCGTTCCACTCGTTATCCTCAAAAATAATTACTTCGTTAGGATTAATATCAACTAACGCCACAAAAGCAATATTGTCATTACCATCCGCGTTAAACCCAACAAAAGCGATATTTCCTGCTGTAAGTGCCATAATTCAAATTTTCCCTGCGATTTTAAGAAATCACATCAAAATAATTGGTGAGTATCCTATCTAGTAGGCTTACTCAGTTTGGTTAAGAGAACAAAAAGTAAAAATTATTAGAACATTATCAATACTTTTTCCAAACAAAGAGAATGACGGGGAAGGCTTCTTGCTGTTTCAGCTTAAAAATGTACATAAGGTAATTCCCTAACTTTGACGTAGTAAATAAAATTGCTGGTAAATTCATACTTTATTGCTATGTTTGCAAGCCGCAACAAGTATTTGCTGGCAAAAAAGGGCTAATTGTCGGAATGGAAAAATTTGAAAATCAGCATAAAAGTGAAATACTCGTTGTGCAAGAGCTAATCACAGCTTTAGATATACAAGATGTTGTCTTCAGTTTTGATTCCTTACATTGCAAAAAAAACTTTCAAAATAATTGAAAGTGGTAAATAGTATTGCTTCTAGGACAATGAGATTATTTTGTCACAGATTTAAACATGATCTGGTGTTGATGTGGAAGTTCTCACACCGATGCCTCAAGTAAGCGTTGCGATCGCAATGCGCTCCGTAAGAATCGCAATTTTTCCCACCGCACGCCCTCCTTCACTATACCGATGAGCTTTTGCTAAATCTTGTAAAGGATAGGTGCTATCAATCAAAGTCCGCATTTTACCCCCTTCAATCAAATCTTTTAAATAAACCAAATCCTTGCTATTCGGTCTTTCCAACACAAATTTTACCTTTTGTCCCGGCATAAACATTGTTAAAAAACTCTGCAAAATCATTTCCGGGTTAGGTAACGTGGAAATAAAAACCCCATTTGGCTTTAAAACTTTTCTGCAATTAGAAAATGCTCGTTTGGCAACTGCATCAAAAATAATATCGTACTGCACATTACCTTCTGTAAAATCCTGTTGCGTATAGTCAATCACTAAATCTGCATTCAAAGATTTCACCAAATCCAAATTTCTGGTACTGCAAACACCTGTCACCTCAGCCCCCAACGTCTTAGCAATTTGCACCGCAAAAATGCCCACACCGCCCGAAGCCCCATTAATCAATACCGTTTGACCTAATTTGATATTTCCCAAGTCTTGCAGGGCTTGTAGAGCCGTTAGCGCCGCTAAAGGTACAGTAGCTGCTTCCTCATAACTCATATTTGTGGGTTTGGGAGCCGCAAAATTTTCCGGGATAGCTGCAAATTCTGCATAAGCACCTCCAGGAAAACTAGTACTGCCATAAATAGCATCTCCTACTTGGAAGCGCGTCACTTGTGAACCAACTTCTACCACTTCCCCAGCCACATCAAACCCCAGAATCATTGGGAAATTGTTTCCCGTCAATAAACTCAACATTCCCTGGCGGATTTTCCAATCAATGGGATTAACACTACTAGCATGAACCTTTACCAGTAACTGCTCAGGTTTTATTTTCGGCTGTTCCACCTCTTCATACTGCAACACTTCAGCAGAACCATAGCGACGGATAACAACAGCTTTCATGACATTTCCCCCTGTTTGACTTGTTCGCCATATATATAGTGTAGCGATGCCAAAAGTTCAGAACGATTAATTTTTTTCCTATTCCCTATTCTTTGATTTGAGATTATTTATCATTCCCGAATAGCTTTAAGAACGTGAAACCAAGGAAAACTGGCTTAAAAAACTAAATTTATTGCAAATAATCTGCATTAAGAGTTATTATTGTATTGAAGCTAAAATGCTCATTCAACATAGGTTAGAAGTGCAATTAACATCATTGATCATTGAAAAATTAAAAGAATATGAACTGCATTTTTATCTCCAAAAAAATGATATGTTGGATACAGAATATAGATTGGCAAATATCTGGACTATGACAACGGTTTCTACTCCAGATTTACACTTCAAATCCCTTGCAAACTAACGCTTTTAGCAGGATTTGAGGATAGTTTGAGTACATGGGTAATGTAGCCCAAATTAAACTAAATTATTACTCAATCCCTTGCAGGTATTGGGTTTTGACTGAGTACAAAGAAATCCTGAACCCCACTCGAAAAATACTCGTACCCCAACTGAAAAACACTAGAACCTGTACCCGAAAAAATTTTATTTAATTTTTGTAACCCTAGCAAAGATTGGGGTTTCTAGATCTGAGTACAAACATAATATATCCAATAAATCCTATCCTAGACAGCCCCAGCACCTATCTAGAAACGGCTGCTATAAATCATTTATCGCCAATCACTTAACGCTCCTTAACAAAGTTAGAAGCCAAAAGTGAGTGGAGGGATGAGATAGCACCATGCCTAGAGTGAATGGAAGTCGCGGCTGTACACACAAAGTCTACCCCAGACCCAAACGTTGACACACACCAGCCGAACCCCAAGCATTGTCTGCCCACCCTTGTATCAATTTTAGATTAGGAATTTGGACTTCGACTGCGCTCAGTCGAACGATTTTGGATAAAAAGCCTTGATTAATAGGCTATTTCCAGAAATATAAATCATCCTACTTATCTAAAATTGGTATCAATACCAGGTTAACACCTGTGGGCAAGTGAGTAAGACGCGACTTCGGTTCATAGGCATTGGCAGTAGTAAAAGCATCTCCCACAGTGGCTCTCTAGTCCACCGAACTTGCGAAATTCAATGACACTACCTGCTACAAACATTCTCACCTCCTCCAATCAGGAATCCATTATCACCCCAGCTAAATCTGCTGGTTGCGGTTGCGACAGCACCACAACTCCAGAAATGGACGAAAAACTTATAGAACGCATAGCCAAACATCCTTGCTATAGTGAAGAAGCTCATCATCACTATGCCCGGATGCACGTTGCAGTTGCACCAGCTTGTAATATTCAATGCAACTATTGTAACCGCAAGTATGACTGTGCTAACGAAAGTCGCCCTGGAGTGGTAAGTGAGTTGCTCACACCTGAAGAAGCCGCACATAAAGTGTTGGTAATTGCGGGTAAAATTCCCCAAATGACAGTTTTGGGAGTTGCGGGGCCTGGTGATCCTTTGGCTAATCCAGAAAAAACTTTCCGTACTTTTGAATTAATTGCAGATAAAGCACCAGATATTAAACTGTGCTTATCTACGAACGGTTTGATGTTAACAGAATATGTTGATCGCATCAAACAATTAAATATAGATCACGTTACTATCACCCTTAACACTATCGACCCAGAAATAGGCGCACAAATCTATTCTTGGGTTCATTACAAACGTAAGCGTTATAGAGGCGTGGAAGGAGCAAAAATTCTCCTAGAAAAGCAGTTGGAAGGTTTGCAAGCTCTCAAAGAAGCTGATATCTTGTGCAAAGTTAATTCCGTGATGATTCCTGGAGTTAATGACAAACATTTAGTAGAAGTTAACAAAGCTATTCGTGAGAGAGGTGCATTCTTACACAACATCATGCCGCTGATTTCTGCACCGGAACATGGTACACACTTTGGTTTAACAGGTCAACGGGGACCCACAGGTAAAGAACTGAAGGAAGTCCAAGACAACTGTTCTGGTAACATGAAAATGATGCGTCACTGTCGTCAGTGCCGAGCAGATGCGGTAGGATTATTAGGAGAAGACCGCAGCCAAGAATTCACCAAAGATAAATTCTTGGAAATGGCCCCAGAATATAACTTGGAAACACGCCAAGAAGTTCACGAAGGTATTGAGAAATTTAGAGAAGAAATTAAAGCAGCTAAAGATAAAGCAAAAGCAACTGCTGTAGAGAGTAACAATGGCAAATCTCTACAAAACAAACCCAAAATCTTAGTTGCAGTAGCAACAAAAGGTGGTGGATTAGTTAACCAACACTTCGGACACGCTAAAGAATTTCAAGTGTATGAAGTTGATGGTAACGAAGTGCGCTTTGTCAGTCATCGCAAGATTGACCAATATTGTCAAGGTGGATACAGCGAAGAAGCTACCGCAGACAATATAATGAAAGCGATCGCAGATTGTAAAGCGGTCTTGGTATCCAAAATCGGCAACTGTCCTAAAGAAAAACTAGAAGCAGCCGGGATACAAACTGTTGAAGCTTACGACGTAATTGAAAAAGTTGCTCTAGAGTTTTACGAGCAATATGTAGCGACTGGGGAATAGGGACTGGGGACTAGGGACTGGGGACTAGGAAAGAAACTTTTCCCAATACCCAGTACCCAGTACCCAATCACTAATCACCAATTCACACAAAGGCAAATAATTATGGCTTACAAAATTACTAGCCAGTGTATTTCCTGCAAGCTTTGTTTGTCTGTTTGTCCCACCGGTGCAATTAAAGTAGTTGACGGTATTCACTGGATTGACTCTGAACTTTGCACAAACTGTATTGACAGTATTTACACCGTACCTCAATGTAAAGCTGGTTGTCCCACTGCTCATGGTTGCGTTAAACAACCAAGCGATTATTGGGAAGGTTGGTTTGCTAATTACAATCGCGTTTTAGCAAAGTTGACAAATAAACAAGATTACTGGGAACGTTGGCGGAATACTTATTCCCAAAAGTTCTCCGAACAGTTGCAAAAGCATCAAGTAGTGGTTTAGGTGACGGGTAATAGGTGACAGGTGAGCCAGCGCAGTCTTGGGGGTTTCCCCCATGAGCGACTGGCGAACCCGAAGGGTGACAGAAAAGAAGTAAGTTTTTACCAATTACCAATTACCCATTACCTATTCCCAATAAGTAATAACTAATAACTTAATGACTAAAATGCAAAAGAATTGCATCTATCTCGATAACAATGCTACCACCAAAGTAGATCCAGCAGTTTTAGAGGCGATGCTGCCTTATCTGACGGATTATTACGGCAATCCTTCTAGTATGCACAGTTTTGGTGGACAACTTGGTAAAGGTGTCAAAATAGCCAGAGAACAAATTGCAGCTTTATTAGGAGCAGAAGAATCAGAAATCATCTTTACCAGTTGTGGAACTGAGGGAGATAATGCTGCTATTCGTGGTGCATTATTAGCTCAACCAGAAAAACGCCACATTATCACAACTCAGGTAGAACATCCCGCAGTTTTGAATGTCTGCAAACAGTTAGAAACCCAAGGTTATACTGTTACCTATTTGTCAGTAAATGCGAAGGGACAGTTAGATTTAGATGAACTGGAAGCTTCCCTGACAGGTAACACCGCTTTGGTGAGCGTGATGTATGCCAATAATGAAACCGGCACTATCTTTCCAATTGAAGAGATTGGTGCTAGAGTTAAGGAATACGGCGCTATCTTCCATGTCGATGCAGTTCAAGCGGTAGGTAAAATACCCTTGAACATGAAGACCAGCACCATAGATATGTTAACTATATCTGGTCACAAAATCCACGCACCCAAAGGCATCGGTGTTCTATATGTGCGTCGTGGAGTTCGGTTCCGTCCTTTTCTCCTTGGTGGACACCAAGAACGGGGACGCAGAGCAGGGACAGAGAACGTTCCCGGAATTATTGCTCTGGGCAAAGCTGCGGAACTGGAAATGCTAAATTTAGAAGAGGCAACCAAGAGAGAAAGCCGATTGCGCGATAGATTGGAAAAAGCCCTCCTTGCTAAAATTCCCGACTGTGAAGTCAACGGTGATCCTAGTCATAGATTACCAAACACCACAAATATTGGTTTCAAATATATTGAAGGTGAAGCAATTTTGCTCTCCTTAAATAAATACGGTATTTGTGCTTCTTCTGGTTCTGCTTGTACTTCTGGTTCTCTAGAACCTTCCCATGTTTTAAGAGCGATGGGTTTACCCTACACCACTTTACATGGTTCGATTCGTTTCAGTCTTTGCCGCTACACTACCGAAGCTGAAATTGATCAAGTTATCGCAGTCATGCCAGAAATTGTTGAACGTCTCCGCGCTTTATCTCCCTTCAAAAATGATAATGCGGGTTGGTTACAACAACAATCCGTAGGGGCGAAGCATTCGGAAAATAGCCTTTCGGAAAAACGGATAATTGATCGCCCGAATGCTTCGCCCGTACATTAGTGTAAAAGTCTCCTAAATCTTGTCAGGGTTTAGCATTGCTAAACCCCTACCCAACGCTCAATTATTTCTTATAATCCAAAATCTAAAATCCAAAATCCAAAATCAACTATGTGGGACTACACAGATAAAGTATTAGAATTGTTTTACGATCCTAAAAACCAGGGTGCAATTGAAGAAACAGGTGAAGCTGGAGTTAAAGTTGCAACTGGAGAGATAGGTAGTATTGCTTGCGGTGATGCTTTGAGATTGCATTTAAAAGTTGAAGTTGCATCTGATAAGATTCTCGATGCTCGGTTTCAAACCTTTGGTTGTACCAGTGCGATCGCATCTTCCAGTGCTTTAACCGAAATGGTAAAGGGTTTGACATTAGATGAAGCCCTAAAGGTATCTAATAAAGATATAGCCGATTACCTGGGCGGTTTACCAGAAGCGAAAATGCACTGCTCAGTTATGGGACAAGAAGCTCTAGAAGCTGCTATCTATAATTATCGAGGCATTCCTTTAGCTGCCCATGATGATGATGACGAAGGAGTACTAATTTGTAGCTGTTTTGGTATCACTGATACTAAGATTAGAAAGGCTATTGCACAAAATAATCTCCTCAGTGCAGAGCAAGTAACAAATTATGTAAAAGCTGGTGGCGGATGCGGTTCCTGTTTAACGAAAATTGATGATATAATAAGAGAAGTAAAGCAGGAAACCGCCAAACAAACTCTCAACACCAACGGCGTGAAAGCTACTACAGAAATTGCTAGTTCAATGTTTAATGAGGGGCAACAAAGACCATTAACTAATGTTCAAAGAATTGCCCTGATTCAAAAAGTATTAGATGAAGAAGTCAGACCCGTATTAATTGCCGACGGTGGAGATGTAGAACTCTACGATATAGAAGGCAATAAAGTACAAGTTATTCTCAAAGGTGCTTGCGGTTCATGTTCCAGCAGCACAGCCACTTTGAAAGTTGCGATTGAAGCGAGATTACGCGATCGCATCAACAAAGAAATCATAGTCGAAGCAGTGTAGGGGCAGGTTCTCCGCGCCCATGAAAAAACCAGTAATTCTTACAACCCAATAAACACCATGTACACAACCAAATTTTCTGTAGAGCGATCGCCACCATAGCGACGTTCTACACACGCTCACTGCCGTAGATAAATAGGCGTGAGAACCAAAAGACGAAAGACAAACACCCCAATCAACCAACAAATTCTAGGAAAAAACGAACAATGAGTACCGACGCAAATATTAGACAAATAGCTTTCTACGGCAAGGGCGGTATCGGTAAATCTACCACCTCTCAAAACACCCTCGCAGCAATGGCTGAAATGGGTCAACGCATCATGATCGTAGGTTGCGACCCTAAAGCTGACTCTACCCGTTTGATGCTTCACTCCAAGGCTCAAACCACCGTTCTTTCCTTGGCTGCTGAAAGAGGTGCAGTTGAAGATTTAGAACTCCACGAAGTCATGTTGACCGGTTTCCGTGGTGTTAAGTGCGTTGAATCTGGTGGTCCAGAACCCGGTGTAGGTTGTGCTGGTCGTGGTATTATCACCGCTATTAACTTCCTAGAAGAAAACGGTGCTTACACAGACTTAGATTTCGTATCTTACGACGTATTAGGTGACGTTGTATGTGGTGGTTTTGCTATGCCTATCCGTGAAGAGTAAGCTGTTTTATCTAGGGTTTTTGTTAATACTATTGTTTGAGAATTTTGATTTTTTATGCCCTATTTTTGCCCTGGGAAATTTTAGATAAATGGGGTTTTTGTTAGGGTTTATTCTTTTGTTTACCCTATTTTGTACCTGCTGTCAAGAGAGATACATGATTTTTGATAAATGGGTTACTGATTGATGGTTTATAATTAATTGATAATTGTGATTTTGCTTAACTTTTTGAAGTGATTATCCAAAATTTAGAATATAATGGTTATTTATGTCACCAAATTTGAAATGATATAATGTATTCATCTTCTGTATTAGGGCTGACAACCAATGTAAATGCTTTAATACAGTATAAATGATGATTAGGATACTAATAGCATACTGAAAAACTATGAGGAAGAAATATATTGCTCAGACAAGTCAATTCGATATTTACAAAAAGTTATATGCAATGGGATATAGCTCTGAGCAAATAAAGAAGTCAATAATTAATTTATTATCTCCTTATATTGAAAGCAGGGAAAAACTAGAGCAATATGCTATGACTGCGTTAGCACTTGAAGCTATCAATATTAATATAATTTCTTCCCAATCTGAATGGAAAGATATTTTTAATTTTGTCTTAGCTAGTTATAACAAAGCCAGAGAGATTGATAAGCATAATACATTTGCAGTTATTGCTTACTGGAATTATGATATAACAGTAGGACAATCTAATTACTCAAATCAAGTTAAACTTGAGGTTGGTAAACAAGACCGGCTCTTGCATCTCTTTTATGGAGAAAACTAAAAGTATTAAAATTTAATGCCGATAAATTTAAATTATTAAAGTTGAAAACTCTATCCCTGTAAAGGTTTGCAAACTTTTTGATATATGGGAATAAGCATAGGATTACAATCATAATTATCAAATACAAAAGTTTTAGGGATAGTTATGAAATTTAGCGTAGATCAAATCCTCAATCTCCCAGAGATGAAAGTGTTAGATTTTCAAGAACTTGTTGGGGCAGGAATAATTATAACAATAGAGAAAGCTGTCAACTATTCTACTTGTCCAGACTGTGAAAAAACCACCTATAGTATACATCAAAATCATTGGCGGCTAATTCACGATTTATCTTGGAGTGAAAAACCAGTATTGTTAAGAATAAATCGCCGTCAATTCAAATGTAACAAGTGCAAAAAGGTCTTCAGTGAAAAGCTAAATTTTGTAGATAAAAGTAAAGGATATACTAAAAGACTAGCCATAGATATAGTTGCACAAGTATTAGACAGTAATATTCATAGTGTTGCCGAAAGAAATGACTTAAGCGATGAAGAAGTTGAATCAATGTTAAAGGCACAAGTATCACAAATATTAAACATTAATTTAAATCAGGTGAAAAGGTTAGGCATAGATGAGATTGCTTTGGTGAAAGGTCAAGGAAGTTATTTAGCAGTATTAGTAGATTTAGATACTCGTAAACCCATTGAGTTGGTGAAGTCAAGAAGAATAGAAGAAATACGTGAAGTTATTGTCAAATGGGGATCTCAGGTACTTGAACAAATAGTTGAAGTGAGTATGGATCTTTGGTCTCCTTATAAAAGTTTAGTAGAAGAATTAATGCCAAATGCGAATATAACTGCTGATAGATTTCATGTAATGAAACAAGTAAATGATGAATTAGATGCTATGCGTAAATCTGAAAAGAGAGCCGCCATGTCTTTAGATAATAAATCAGAGCGAGACCGAATATTAGCAGGATTAAATAAAAGCAAATATAGCTTAATAAAAATGAAGATTCTTTAAATGAACAACAAAAAGAAAGATTAAATAATGTTCAAAAAGTTTCCCCTATTCTGGCAAAAATGCACGCCCTAAAAGAAGAATTTCGAGACATATTTGAATCCACTAAGTCTTGGGGCGAAAGCATAATGAATTTATTAGATTGGATGCACGATGGACTTTCTTATTTTCCCAAAAGTATAGGAACAATGATTAGGTGGTTTGGTGAAGTTGTAGGTTATTTTGACGGCAGAACTACTAGTGGTACTGTAGAAGGAATTAATAATAAACTCAAATTAATCAAAAGACTTGGATATGGATTTCGTAACTTTAGCAATTTCAGATTACGTAGTTTATTAAACTGGCACTTTAGTATTAATTCTCCATAAAAGAGACGCAAGAGCCACAAGACCTTAACCTTGATGAATTTCAATTTGAATGCTTTAGAAATATAGGCTCATTAATTGAAGCAACAATACAGCCTTTTCTTAGAGAGTTTTTATGTATTTTACAAAATATAAAAGGACAGAAAGCATTAAGAGATGTTAGGAAGATGACTTTGGGAAATGTGATCTTGAATATTGAAAAAGAAATCGGTACGCATAATCTTATTGTTCCTCAACCCTGGGAACTTAAACTCAATCAATGGAGAAACTTCGCTCAACACCATAGCACAAAGGTAGAGAATGAATGGATTATTTGTCAATATGGGAATAATCAATTAAAACTCACACGTGATGAGTTGTTGAAAGCTACGATTGAAATAATGCGTCGTTTATCTGTTTTGAAAGGCGCTAGAGAAATATTTATTTTTAATAAAAGATATTCATATTATTTATGACGATATCGAAGGAAAAGCAAAGCACAAAATTTCAATATCGGCAGAAGATTTGGAACATATATTAATATTTAATAACCCATTAGAATATTTGGTTCAGGTTGTAAAAATAGAACCTTTAATTTAAAGTATAAATTTTTTCACAGAGTGAGATCCAGATTTCCATGTGGGTTATTAAGAGCGATCGCATTTCCGATGTTGTGGGTTATGAGAGCGATCGCATTTTGGCTATGTCATTGATACTCCCTTCCCAGTCAAAGAATACTAATCTTCTTTCTTCGCGTCCTTCGCGTCTTCGCGGTTCATTTAATCGTTATTCTTTTGGTGTTGTAGTTTGTGGAGGTGTGATACCTGCGGTGAGGTTTGCGATAGCGAAGCGCTCCGTAGGAATCGCATTTGGGATATGTGCGTTGTGGGGATGCGATAGCGCAAGCGCTCCGTAGGAATCGCATTTCCGGTATTGTAGGTTATGGGGAGGGATGAGAATGCTGTTATCTTAGGATTATTATCCAATTTTGCCATAACTTGCGATATGCCTCTAAATGAATTACTACCCACTGTTAGTCAGCTATCTCACCAAGACAAATTGCGTCTCATTCATTTTCTATTATTAGCCGTAGCAAAAGAAGAAGGATGTAATTTAGAATCAACTGATAATCAAGAACAAGAAAACTTGCTGCTGGAACAATTAGCATCTACTGAAGCCGTTGTCTGGTCTCCTTATGATGCCCATGAAGCGGCTCAAACATTATCTGATATGCTAACAGCAGCAAAGGAAGAAGGCTATGCTTGAGAGTAGAAAATTTCCCTTTATTGAGCGAAGTAATACTTCTGGTGTTTCTAGCAATATGCCTTATTTACCATTAACATTGACTCACAAAAACCGTTCTATTGAAGTTATGGCTTTGCTAGATACAGGTGCAAGCGTTAATGTATTACCCTATGAAATAGGTCTGCAATTGGGAGCAATTTGGGAACAGCAAAAAGTTCCAATTCAGTTAGCCGGGAATTTAGCTCATTTCCACGCACGGGGATTAATTTTATCAGCTACCATTGCTGAATTTTCGCCTGTTTTGCTTGCATTTGCTTGGACAGAATCTAGAGAAGCACCCGTAATACTTGGACACATGACATTTTTTTGCAGAGTTTGATGTGTGTTTTTATCGTGCAGATTTAGCTTTTGAGGTACATCCAAGAAGAAAATAAATAATAAAGCGATCTGATCGCATTTCCGATGTTGTGGGTTGTTAGTGCGATTGTATTTAGTGGGTCAAAGTAGGTGATTTAATGCTAAAATTAACGTTGAGGAGATAATTTCGAGAATTTTTATCAATTCAAAGATAAGGAGATAAAGATGCAAATTCCAGTCAAGCCAGATCAAGAAAAATACCTTCTTAAAAAACTACAAGAAGGTAAATATAAAAGCATTCATGAGTTATTATCTGTGGCTTTTCAACTTTTAGAGCAACATGAAGAGAAAGAAAAGCAACTAATTGAATTAAGGCGAAAAATTGCTGAAGGAACAGAGCAACTTCGTCAAGGAGAAGTAGTTGAAGGTGAATTAGTTTTTCAACAACTACAACAGTTATTTAATTAATCATTCTCATTAATTCTTGATTTCCTATCTGTAACCTCAATCTTTCATTCTCAATTCTCAACCTCTCATTTTCCTGTTCTAATCTAATCACCATATCCTGTAAATCTTCCACCTTCGATTTTTTCTTAATCGCTTCCTCAATTGCAACCTTGCGATTTTCTAAACTAAACCACTTTTGATAAATAGATGTGTGCATATTCACAGAATGACCTAAATTATCAGCAGCAGCTTTAATAGGAATCCCCATTAAATGCGCTCTAATTGCCCAACCATGACGTAAATCATAGGGTTGAAAAGGAATCCCCACAAATCTAAACCATCTATCTGTACCATGTCGCGCAGAGTTAATTTCTCTACTCGTAACTTTATCTTTAATTTTTGCCTTTAATAATTCAATTGCTTCTGTATCTGTTGTTAAATTAAAAGTTTCTACCCAACGCGGATACAAGGGTAAAGCTTCCCTTTGTCCAGTTTTACACTCTTCATTTACCCGCCATGTATTCATCACATTTTCTGATGATAACCACCAATTTAAATCAGGATTGACAAAAATTTCAATTGGTCTTAATCCATAAGTTGCCAACATCCCATATACCCAACGCCAAAGTTTCCAATTATTTCTATCTTCTCTCGTTATCAACTTACTAGAACGATTAATAGCATAATTTTCAAACTTCAGATATTCTTGTTCTATCTCTGCATCAGTCGGTATATCACGTTTGCGTTGAGAAATAGCCTTGATTTTTAAATTACTCAATTCTGGAACTTCCAAACCAGAACATTTACACAAAACCCTAATCACCTTAATTAATTCATTTTTCACACTATCCGATGATGAACAAAATTTTACAGCATCAATAAAATTGGCATTGATGGCTAATTTATCTTTTGGCAAATGTGTTTTAGCAATATAGAAATAACTATTAAATGTATTGTTACTTTTAAGAGTGCGTTTTCTAGTTTGGAAATAGTTTTGTTCAAACTCAGAAATCAACTCTCCAATTGTGATGAATTTAGCTTTAAATCTAGTTTTACCTAAATATTTGTCAGTCCAGATAAATTGTTTTCTGGCAATCAATTTTCCTAACTCATTCGCTTCCTCTTCCGCAGTATTTAACCCATCAAAACTAAATGGTATCCCCAAAGAAATATCATATTGCTTTGTGCCGATACCGTTTTTATCAATATCACCTGGTTTAATAGGTAAGGTAGTTCTCAACTGTAATGAATTACCAGATTTTCTGACAGAAACACTCACCCTTGCGGCTCTTAGTCTAGCATTAATTGCTTTTAATTCTGTTGTCAGTTTTGCCGTTAGATGATTTTCTTGATTTTCTACTGCTTGCATTCTGCCTAAATATCCCCCATCGGTAATAGCTGTTTGGTGAAAATCGGCAAATGCTTCCTGTGTTCTGTCCATACCCTAGATTTACCCTAATAAAAAAACTGTTTACTCAAAACAATGATTACGGCAAACATTGTAGAAAATAAACATTTTCCGGCTTTTGACATTATATTATTACTCTTCCCCGTGAAGGTAAAGCACAAGAAATCTACATCGTTACATCAGGTGAAATGATGGCGATGTACGCTGCAAACAACATCGCTCGTGGTGTTCTTAAATATGCTCACTCCGGTGGTGTACGTTTAGGTGGTTTGATCTGTAACAGCCGTAAGGTTGACCGTGAAATCGAATTGATCGAAACCTTGGCTGAACGTTTGAACACTCAAATGATTCACTTCGTACCCCGCGACAACATCGTTCAACACGCAGAATTGCGTCGGATGACTGTTAACGAGTACGCACCTGATAGCGATCAGGGTAATGAATACCGTGCATTGGCTAAGAAGATCATCAACAACAAGAACCTCACCATCCCCACACCAATTGAAATGGATGAATTGGAAGCATTGTTGATTGAATTCGGTATTCTTGATGATGACACCAAGCACGCTGAAATCATTGGTAAGCCCGCAGGTGCTACCAAGTAGTAATTGATAATTTAGGAACAGGAAAAAGGAAAACACTACATAATTTCCTTTTTACCTTCCTTTCCCTCCATTCCCCACCGGGGACATTAAGTCCCCAACCCTATCCCCCGTTCCTTAGGAGCAAGAGAGACAGAATATGACTCCTCCAGATGACAAGAAGATCGTTGAACAAAGAAAAGAACTAGTTAAAGAAGTTCTGAAAGCTTACCCCGAAAAAGCTGCTAAAAAGCGCGAAAAGCACTTAAACGTATTTGAAGAAGGTAAGGCTGATTGTGGTGTTAAATCTAACATCAAATCCCTTCCTGGTGTAATGACTGCTCGTGGTTGTGCTTACGCAGGTTCTAAAGGTGTGGTTTGGGGTCCTATTAAGGACATGATCCACATCAGCCACGGTCCCGTAGGTTGCGGTTACTGGTCTTGGTCTGGTCGTCGTAACTACTACATTGGTACAACAGGTATTGACACCTTTGGTACCATGCACTTCACCTCTGACTTCCAAGAACGCGACATCGTGTTCGGTGGAGACAAGAAACTCACCAAGTTAATTGAAGAATTAGACGTATTATTCCCACTTAACCGTGGTGTTTCTATTCAATCTGAATGTCCTATCGGTCTAATTGGGGATGACATCGAAGCAGTAGCTAAGAAGACATCCAAAACTATCGGTAAGCCAGTTATTCCTGTACGTTGCGAAGGTTTCCGTGGTGTGTCTCAGTCTTTAGGACACCACATTGCTAACGACATGATTCGTGACTGGGTATTCCCCAGAGCAGATCAAGGTAAGAAAGACGGTACATTGAAGTTT
Source organism: Anabaena sp. PCC 7938 (assembly GCF_049315035.1). Taxonomy (NCBI): domain Bacteria; kingdom Bacillati; phylum Cyanobacteriota; class Cyanophyceae; order Nostocales; family Nostocaceae; genus Anabaena; species Anabaena sp. PCC 7938. The sequence continues at coordinate 977,898 of NZ_CP186034.1, forward strand.
GAAGGCACTCCTTATGATGTAGCCGTCATTGGTGACTACAACATCGGTGGTGATGCTTGGGCGAGCCGCATCTTATTAGAAGAAATCGGTTTGCGCGTTGTTGCTCAATGGTCTGGTGATGGTACAATCAACGAAATGTTGATGACCCCCAACGTGAAGATGAACCTCATCCACTGTTACCGCTCGATGAACTACATCAGCCGTCACATGGAAGAAGCTTATGGTATACCCTGTCTAAAATATGAGATAAATAAGGCGTAACCCACGATTTAGTCCCCTCCGAACTTTGCTCAACTTGAACAGTGTTCTCAGAGAACGGAAAATGGATTAAATTTTAAGCCAAATTTAAGACACGATGGAAATCTCTGATCAGGGTATTTTTGATGGTTTTACGCCACCTGCATCTACCGATGGTAGTTATTTAGGTATCCAAAGGCAGATGGCAGCAACTCAACAACATTTAGATAAGAAATTTCAGAAGGCTCTAGCGGATGCTAAGGCTCGACTCAAGGCAGGGAAGGTGAAGGTGGGTTTGGTAGTCGCAAAGGACTCTATCCAACTGCAAGCATCCCTTCCAACCAAGCCCGGAGATATTGACCGTAACGGAACGGGTTACAAACAGTACAAAATTTCTCTTGGTATCCCCGCTAGTTTGGATGGGGTCAAGACGGCTGAGGAGGAGGCACAGGAATTAGGTAAGTTAATTGCTCGAAAACAATTTGAATGGACTGATAAATATTTAGGGAAATTAACCAGAGTTAAAGATGGGGTAAAAACTGTTGGAGAAGTTCTGGAGACTTTTGAAACTGAATATTTTAAAACTCATAAGTCAACAGAAAAGAGTCAACATACTTTCTCTTATTACCTGGGGTATTTGAAGCGTTATGTAGGGCTAGAGCTTCTGCTAAACCAGGATTCTGTAGATTTAGTAATAGCGAATTTGCAGAATGAATATGCCAAACAGAATGCTATTAAAACTTTGAAGGTTCTGAAAAATACTCTAAATTTAACTACATTTAGTTTAGATAATATCAAAATTAAAAAACCACAGCCTCAATCTAGGGATATTCCCAGTGATGAGGATGTGGTTAAGTTTTTTCAGCATTTTTATAACTATTCAGTTTCTAGGAAGGGAACCATCAAGCGAAGTTGCCTAGAAAGTTGGAAGATGTGGCAGTGGGTTTATGGAATGCTTGCTACCTATGGTTTACGACCAAGAGAATTGTTTGTAAGCCCAAATATTGATTGGTGGCTAAGTCCTGAAAACAAAGACAACACCTGGAAGGTACATCCAGATACAAAGACGGGATACAGGGAAGCTTTACCCCTGCATCCTGATTGGGTTCAACTATTTGATTTAAAGAATCCTGAGTTTTTGAAACTCTTAAACAGCCAGGTAGATGGTAAAACCAGTTTTATTGACATCAATACTATTAGAGTTAATTGTTCCTCATGGTTTAGACGGGTAAATATTCCCTTTACTCCCTACGATTTACGCCATGCTTGGGCAATTAGAGCGCATATTATGGGAGTTCCTATCAAAGCGGCTGCTGATAATTTGGGGCATTCGGTAGAAATTCACACTGAAGTTTATCAGAAGTGGTTTAGTTTGGAGAATCGGAAGAAAGTTATCGGCATGGCTGTTGATAGGCAAGATGATATTGATGCTTTGAGGGAAGAGAATGCGCGGTTAAGGGCTGAGGTTGAGTTGTTGAAACAGGCACTGGCTAGAAAGCAGGTGATTGAGGTGTTGGGCTGATCATATCTTTCTAATCTGATGCCCAGAAGTAAGTTTTACTGCTCACTAACCCACCTTTCTTAAGCGGTGAGAATAGTGGCTACAAGCAACATTCTTTTTAGGTTGCCTCACCCACACGTACCCGTCAATTCTCTCTACGACTCCAGTACTTTTTGTCTTAGAATTTAGGATTTCAACGGTATCGCCAACATTAAAAGTCGTCTTTGGTGATTCTTTCAAGCAAACTACATGAAGCATTTCGATCGATATTTCTCGTTTGTCAACACCAGGCAGAATACCAACCAACTCATCTTTGGTCGTCAGGATTTTTTTGATTTTGAATTTTTCCCCAACCTTGGCACTGTAGTAAACCCCGCCTTCTTGAAAGTGTGGGCATCCAGCAACTATTTCTATTACTGGTTTCGGGATGGAATCTATTACTGGCTTCCTCATCTCACAGACTGAGCGATGGTAAAGCCCGATGATGTTGCCGGCACGATCAGCCAATTCCACAGAGTCCGGTTCAACGTGGTCAACGACAACCCCAGCTACATCCATCGCTCCCACCCAAGCACCAAGGGGGAATTGTTGATCAATTGGGAGATTAGCGTGGGGTACTACTTCTGTACTACTTGCTGGTATTTCTGATATTGGTACGACTGGTGGTTCGACATATATATCTAAAATATCTTTTTCCCCAGCCGTAAAGGATAGGGTTGACCCACCACTTCCACCATCTTCCTTGTCTGGCAAGGGTTTTGACCCACCATGCAACCCACCATGCAACCCACCATGCAATCCACCATTATCTACCACCACTTGAATATCATCTTGAATATCACCTGCTGATATTCTCTGATTGAGCCAGTGATCATAGGTCGGAATGTCCTGGTCAACTCCGACGACACGAAGCCGCAAACCCCTGATAAAACTACCTCTCATATTTATTTCTTTCTGAACAGGCCAGTTTAAAATTGTCTGACAAGTTTCAATTAGATCGGGGGAGAAGGTTCTACTAGATTTTGGTGAACCACCGGAGTTCTGACAATGACGAATGTAAGAACCAAACAAAGTGTATGGTGTGCCGTTGTTACCTTCGTTTCTGTCATTACCTATTGGAGTTAAGGCTGTAGGGTCATAGATGATGCAGTCGTTAATCCAACTGCTGACTGAATCGCCTTTCATCTGGTTATCCCAGAACTCCAAGGTACAGGTGACAATCTCTTTATCACCTCTGAGAACTGCGGTTACATGAGTATCTGGGATAGAGAGCAGGTAATTAGTGAATGCTGATAGCTCAGGTTCAAATACCTTAGATAATTCACGGCGTTGGGTTTCTACAACTCGTTTGTTACAGGGAACTGTAATTGTCCGACGTTTGGCACGGCTGCTACTGCCACCGCTAAAAATTGGGAAGTTGGAGCAAACCAAGGTCATGCCCTTGTAGTCAAAGTTGAAAGATTTTTTACGTTTTTCTTCAGCCCTAACTTTGTCACCACCTGTCAGACTTAAAAATCTACCAATTGAACCTTTAAACGGATCTTCTTCTGGGAAGATCACCAAACGTTTACCGAAGGCGTTAGCACCTTCAAACTGGTTTGTACACCAAATTGGCAAATTAGTTACCAGGGTATTTTGTTCACCGATTAATTCAGTTACAAGTCGGGTAAATGTTCCTTTACCTGTTCCACCAAGTCCAATCAAGTGCATGAATTTCTGTAAATCATAACGACCTTTGATGACGGCATTGCAGTAACAAATTAATAATTCTTTGACATCACGATTACCGTCTGATAGGTGTTCCAGGAAATTATTAATATTATTCCAACTACCAGCAATCTCAGAATAAGACCTTGGTAAACTCCAAGTAAGTCTAAACCCTGGGGCGTGTTTATGTAACTTCCCATTGGCGATTTCGAGTACCCCATTCTCAAATGGTAAAAATTCACGGGAATCAACTTCATTCCACCGACGTTCAATTAATTCATGGCGAAGTAATTTTAAAATGTTGCTAACATAATCAGCCCCAAAATTGTACGCACCTTTCTCTCCCAAGATTTTGTAAATTACAGCCTCCATATACTCATTAGATTCTGGGGACCATACACCATTGGCATCAGCTTCATATCTCATCCATGATTTAGTTTCATCGTTGAAGGCGATCATGTGGCGATAATCTTCAGCGATTTCTTTGGCCATTTGATCCGGTGGTGGATTCTTATGCTTCTCTGGTTCGTCGTTTTGAGGTGTTCCTGATTTAAAGGTTTTCTCCAGTCGGGCAATGGCATCAGAGTAAGCCCGGTCAAATGCTCCTGTTCCTGAATTTACTATTAAGTCATCAATTCCTTTACCTTGTTCAGTTCTCCAGAAAATATCCTCTACATAAGATGGGTTAGCAGCTTTCAATGCTAGGGTCAAACGTTTCTTACCCTTGGTGACTGATATTTTGGCTTTGTGCGAGTCGTCTCTGTCCATGGCCAGTAGCCAAATTGAGTTTTCTACTGCCAACCGTTCTAAGTCAGGGGTAAGGCTTGGCTCTAAGTTAATTCCATCTTCATCTTTGGATTTACCCGCACCGCACCGACAACCATAGAGTCCGATGGTAACGTAACCCTGAGAAAGTGCGGCTAGTGCCTTCTTGCCACCTTCTGTAATGATTCTAGGGATTTTAGCTTCTCTCACCCAGTCCCAAAAACTACCTTCCATCGGCACATTCATACCGGATCTAGAAGCAACTTTCTTTCTAATTGGTTCGGGGACAGGTGGCGTGAATGCGCGATCGCCATTTCCCTTTGGGGCTAAATATCTGTAGGGGCGTTGACGGTCTTCATCCCAAAGGCTAACCATTACCTGCCACAAACTACCATCCTCATTTCTGAGGAATGCAGCATAGATAGGTTCTTTAACTTGGTATCCGAACCGGGTGAAGTACCATCCCAATTCGTCATGAATGGGAGCTTCAGCGTCCATGCCGTCTGTCCACTCAATGGATTCATGAAACTCAATATCAGCAAATAGTTCTGGGTCTATGCCACTACCGTTAATAAATAAATCCTTGGCAAATGATTTAAATTCTTCAAAACTGGTAAATTTGTTCTGTAAATTGACAGTTTTGGAAGTGTCTATTTGGCTGTCAGTAAGGCTTTTCGCATCTTTTTCTGCTACAATAGTAGTAGATTTTATATTTTTTGTTGTGGGTGAAGTTGTCGCTTCCCCATTTTTTTTGCGTGTAGTCATATTATACCTTTACCTGAGTTGAGTGGTGTGTTTGGAGCTAACAAGGGATGCCAAAAAAGGTTTGAATTTTAGACATAGATATCAAAGGTGGTGAGTGATGGTGGATTGCATGGTGGATTGTATGGTGGATTGTATGGTAGATGAAACCCTTGCTGTGTAAGGTTATGGTGGATGATGGTGGGTTGAGCCTATCTTTTACAGTCGTAGGGAAAATATATTTTGGATATATCTTTTCCCAAATAAAAACCCACCGCCAAATTAATGACGATGGTTATATATCCAAGGAAGCTTTCAAGGACTCAAGTAATTTAATTCGGTCGTGCAACTGGTTAACTCTAGCTTCAGAGTTAGTCAGTTCTTCCTTTGACTCTAGAATCAGTTGCTCTAGGATTCCCCCAGTGATTGCGGTGATAGCATCGCCACCGGAAGTTCCCCCCGTCCGATCATCTCTATTAGATGTGATCGGCTGACATTCGCTGTTGCTGCTAGAGAGTCTAACCCCGCCAACGCAGTCTCTGTCAGGACGATACCCACACTCTTTTTGAGTTCCCCGTTCTCTCTGTGCTTGGCTTTTTTCATTTATCACCTTCATTACTTTCCTCTATACGATACCAAATAGTTCTATACAATATCATATAGAGAATATTGACATATTGCAATATCCTCTATATGATAATAATGTCACAAGTTACCAAAAGTAGCAATGTTGACGCGCTCCCTCCTGCCACCTTGCAGGACACACCAGTAACTACGGAGCAATCACAGCGATGGCACTGCCACCCATCAAAACCAGCGAGAGGGATGGGGTTTTAAAACAACTGACAATTGACAATTGACAATTGACAAATTACTTAGGAGGGAAACGTATCGAAATAAACTTAAAGCCTGAAAACATTGCACCACACAGCTTTGACTATTTTTAGTCGTTTCACATTTCGCACTAAATTTAGTTCCGAAATGAGTGGTTTTGAAACATTTGAAATGGCGAAATGAACAATTTTTAGAGGCTACAAGTCTTTCTATCTATACCGTTTCAGCGTTTCAGAAAAGACCTTATTTCATTTCAGGAAATTTCATTTTTATGGAGGCAAGAATCCTGAACCGAGAAATAAACGCTGAACCGATTACACCACAATGCTTTGACCATGATTTAGTCCGGTTCAGGAGGTTAATACATCAAAAATAGACATTTTCTAGACAATTTAGAGAAAGCTGAACCGTATGAACCGAGAGTTTTTTACCCAAAACTATTATCAGTTCATTGGTTCAGCGGTTCAGAGGTAAGTTCAACCAGTTCAAAAAAAACTACAGGATGGATTTGTATTATGTTATCCACTGATATCTTAAGGGAAAACGTTGAGAATATTGTTTCAGCACCATCCAAAAAACGAGAGCAAAGAGTTTCTGAGTTACTAAGGGCAATGGACACATTAAATGATTTGATTAGACATCAGGAACTTATAAGAATGGCGTTGGAAGAATGTAACACAGATAATCGCATAACTCTCTTGCTAGACCTTTATTTAATGATTTCAGATAGCTCTCTAGAGGATATTTCAGGAACACTGGAGCGATTACAAGCCAGTCTCTAGAAATTAACCAGCAAGTTAACCATCTACAAAATGGAATAAGATAATGTAATTAAACAATCGGCTTGACCGATTAACAATAGTTTCAGTATATCTGCATTATGTTTTTATAACGCAGATATATTTAACTGCGAGTAGTTCCACCATTTTTGAGGTAAGTTCAATGACTAGAAAGAAACAATCTAAAGACACCCCAGTAATGAAATCTGGTAAGAAAGGATATTCCTTGATTGATAACAAAGAAATGCTTTCTTTGCACATGACAATAGATTACTTGGCACACCTTTTATCTGAAGAGTGGAAGGGTGATAAAAAAAAGTTAATTTATAAAGCACGGGAGACATCTTGGGAATTTATTGACCAACAAGATGATAATAAGATTGAGGAACAAGCTAATGAAATAATTAACCACCTTGCCAATCCTGATGAGTAGGAGATAGGCGATAACAAGTCAAAATATTTTATGAAGAGGTAAGTTCAATGACTAGAAAACAATCAAAAGATACCCCAATAATGAGGTCAAACAAGAAGGGGTATTCGTTGGTCGAACATCGGAGATTTCTTTCTTTGAACGTGATTTCAGATATTTTGATATGGCGTTTATCTGAAGAGTTAAAATGTGACGAAAAAGAGGTTAAAGAATGGGCAATAAGGGAAGCCAAATCCATTGTCAAATCTTGGGATGACGAGGGTGTCGAAAAAGCAATCAACAAAATAATAGAGAATTCTGAAAATTTGAAGATAGGGTAACACCAGATAAATAAAATTTGTCGAGTTACCAAAACTGACGGCTAAAAATTACTTCCTTTTTTCTCATAAAGAGCTTAACCTATGTCAGAAAAACCGTACAGTTTCATTGAAGGTATTGATTGGGATTATGTGCCAAGCCATTCACTAACTCAATCTGAAATATCTATTTACAGCAAGTGGTTAGGGCTTCCAATCAAGCAATTTACCCCAGTAACTCTTCACCTAAATCTACCGAAAAACCATGAAGAGTACGGTGATACCCTATCCGATTTTCTTAAAGAAAAGTATCCCAGCGTATGGGAGCAACTTCTACTTCGTGCCGCAGGTGATTACGCTCTACGTAGTTATTTGGCTGGCTACTTCAAAGAAGAGATTGACCTTTGGCTCAAAGATAAACTGACGAATTAGGTTGGCTGAAGGTACTTTTAACTGATTGTTGAGAATTGTCTGTCCAATTGGACAGACGCTCAAACCATCAAATTGTCCGAAAATTAGACAGACAGACAGAACGGACAGAATCAGACAGAACCCTTGCATATCAATGGACAGACAGCAGACAGACTTTAGACAGAATCGGACAGACTTAGACAGACAAAAAGGCGATCGCATTTTTTTGGGGATGCGATCGCTCTGTGGGTAAAATTACCCTGTAGCTTTGTACAACTCAATGAAAATAATAAATACGATCATCTCACTAATTATTGGTGCTGGTGTAGGGAGTAGTGCTACTTACTATTTCATGCCTAAACCTAGCACCACAGAAACAATATTTTCGGCTAAACAGGCAGGTAGAGGAGGAACCGATAAATATGAAATCCGTTGGTATGGGAAACCCAAAAATCAGTATTGGGGAGGCAACTACACAATTATGAAACCAGATGCACCGATGGAAATTGTAAATATTCCCAAGTCTCCACACATAGTTAAAATTCAACTACCAAAACAATCTGTTGTAGCTGCGGCCGGAAATGTACAAGACATAAAAATATTTAGGAATGGAAAGGAATGCGGTAAACCTGGGATAGTAGGTGATGGGATACCATTAAACAAAGGCTGTCAACCAGACTTATAAAAATTCAACTACTTCCTTAATAAGTGAAATTTTTTCGGGATAAGTCATCTCCAAAATTCTAGCGACTTGATTTATCCCTAAGAGCCTGATGTGTTCAGCATCAGGCTCTAGTCTTGTATGCTTTAGTATTCCGACAACTAGATCAACAATAGCTAGGATTTCATTGTAAGAAAAAGGGTTAGAGTTCATCTCATTATTCTTAAAGGTAATCACACATATTTTTTTTTAGCAGCAGAGGATGCAGCTAGAGAAAAGATTATTCGATCCGGTCGTTCTCTCTCGTCTCTCTCTGTTGATTTTATATTTTTATCTGTCACTAGACCCCCTCCCACCACCGGATTGATTCCAGTCCTTATTCATTTGATAAAATTTTATTTCTTGTAGTGAATCCTTAATTGTGTCTAATTTGTTCTCGATATCTTGAAAGTGATTAGCCAAATTAGTGGAAAGCTGATCTTGATTCCTCTTGATATGCCCAAATTCTCTCTCCGCTGCATACTTTTTAGTTTCCGCAGTGGATTTTTGATTGATAATCCAGAGAATACCCGATCCTATAGCTAGTAAAGTTCCAACTAGCCCCAAGCACAGACTAATAATTTCCAACATAGTTTAACCCCACGCATCAATATTAACTATCCATAGAAACTGGCTTTTTACCCGGTTTATTTTTTTCACCCCTATCCGTCGATTGGTAAATGATGGAGGGGGTTTCATTTCCAAAACAGTATTATTTTCTGTTGGATAGATGCGTTGAAAATTAGCAAAATCCTGATAACTATCTACTTGGGTAATGTACCCGTAATTAATAAAAAGAGGGTCAGAGTTTAAAGTATGTCTGACCCTAATCCATTCAACAGACTCATCAATTGATGATGTGAACTGCCACTTGTCAGAGATAGGAATAGCAGCAATATTTACCCATCCCATTACCAATCTTCCTCACATTCACCAATTTCATCCAAGCGATCGTCATACTCTCCACCGTACAGATAATCTTCCAGATCATCAGCGGTAGCCACCCTTACAATTCCACTACCAGGTTCGACAACAAAAGCATACCCGTCTGGGTCTTTAGCTGCTGCTTTTCTCCAATCGGGAGGAGGTGAAGCCAACGTAAAGTCAAAACCCGGATCACCAGGGAGAATAATGACTCTCCCATCATGGGGGTATTGAGGCTTATGCGTTAGGGAGGAGATCATAACTTACACCTCTCACGCTCCAGCCTGCGGTAACAGCAGCTTCAATCACGGACTGTTGTGGCTTAATGAATGTGGATACCGTTGATCCTCCCACCCGTTTAGATGCTCTGGGGGGCTTGGGTGTTGAACCCCAAACCATATTATCTGTACTACCGGTCGCTTGTTCGATTCCCAAAATAGCGGCGTTGTCTACTTCTGCTGCGGTTAAATTCCATGCGTATTTGTAGTCGCCGGGCATATCAACGTAAACGGTTCTGGTTGGACCGCTGGTTTTTACTCCTCTAATCCCACTGCCATTACTGGTCACGATCCAATTACTTTTTTGTAAATCGTTGATTTTCGCGGACGAACAGAAGCTACTAACCTTGCTGCCACCTTCTATCTCCAATGTTGCTCGATTTGGTTTTGGGCTGTTAGCTCCAAAAAAAACTCCCGCCGCTCCAGAGAAGGTTGTCTGACCGAGAACCGCTTTGTATTGCTCGTGAAATGCTTTGTTGATCTGGAATCCGTATTTCAATCCAGAGAAAACAACATAAGCTGCAACTTTATTACCTCTACGTCTTGGCATAATTCATCCCTTTTTGGTAAAAAAAAATCAAGAATCAAACCTAAACGTTAGGGCCCTTGATAATGTCTGTGTTCAGGGGAATTGTAAATGCAGATACCTGGGTAACGTTGACAAATCCATCGGCAGTAGGAGCGCTGTAGCTAAACGCTGGGAATGAATCTAGCTGTTCGCCTACGGCTTGATTTTCGTTAACAGTCAATTGCGCCCGTCCCGCTGCGTCCCTTAATTTATAAATAAATTCAACAACCCCCTCTGCTGTCATAGCTGTGGAAGTTTCGCCAGTAATAGTTTCTACATCTATCACAACCTGTCCACCAACGACTGAAATTGCACCCGCGTAGTTTGCGTTCATAGCGGTTAATTCAGTTTGAATTTCTTGCCAAGTCAAATCAGTTTTAGCAGTCATATAGTTATGCAGTCATACAGTGATGCTCACAGTATGGCACGGCTGCGGGGTATTGTGTAGTGGCTGTAATCGCCTACTGGCAAAGCATTACAGGGTGTATGCAAAAAGTAGCAACCCTATAGGGTTCTGATTTTTTGGATTTATTTAAAGCACACAAAAAAATAAAAATATTAAATATTATTAACTTACCCTAATGGGGTTTTATCATCGGGTTCGCGGTACAAGTCAAGCCGTCTTCGGGTCTTTTTGTAAGCCTTATTTCCTTGCTTTGGTTTTCCTGCTATGTCGGTGGGTTCTGATATTAAAGTTGCATAGCACGGGTAATACCTGGTTGGTAATTTCACTTTATCTGGATCGACTTGGACATCATCACTAACTCTAAGTTTCACGATCGTATCGACCGATAGTGTTGCTAATGAGCGAACAACTTTTACAGCTTCTTCTTTACTCGATCCATAAACTGCCATTTGTCTTCCGCTGCTCATAGTGGCAGTAGCTCTATACTCTCCCCAAGTAAAAGGCTGTGCAGCTTTTTTGATTTGTTGCCAGGTCAGTCCCTTCTTACAATTAGGAATTGTATAGTCTGCCACCGTGGGGTTTTTGCCATTTTCCTTCCAAGGTGGCTTTTCTTTTGATTTGAAAATTATTTTTAAAATTCTTTCTTGCTTCCGTGGACGCTGAACATCCGCAGATGGTAATCCAAGAATTTGCCCAACATCTTTATTCCAAACTGTCCTCGTTGTAACAACAGACTGAAGTATTGCCAACTTTAAATCTTTCTGTCTGCCAAACAGAACAATATCTTGGGAAGATTTAACAATTTTAGACATACTATGGTTCAGGATTAATCCGAACGGCTTTATTCTCTCCTAATTCTATTTCATTTCTAAGATCATCCATTCTCCAGATATCGTCTAAGCCCATCGACACGATATAGCCAGTGTCCCAAAAAGCATTTTCCACGCCTCCAAGATACCCTTTTACAAATTCTCTCAATATTTCTGGTTTGATTTGCTCGATTTTTTTATCTACAGCTTTTGCGAACGACCATGATTCACCTTCTTTAGTGACTGGAGATAACCCAAACATTCTCAAACTTCTGAGACTGAGGATTGATGAATAGAAAAGATTTTGCAATCCCATCTGACCTATTAATGCAATTCCAAACTTGAATTGATTTTCAATATTTGTTTTTGATTCGGATGATATATTCCCTCGAAAAGTAGCTATTCGTTCCCGCGCAATATCAACAGCCAAGCCTGCGGGAACAACAGGGTATTTGATAGGGATGCCGTTGATAACAGCTACGGTTACGACTCTAATACTGGCATCTCCCAAGATATACCCAGCCATATTAGAAATCAGATTATTAGTTGATTCAATCTGTTTTTTTATATCTATGTCAGATTGGTTCCAATCGAAGTTGTAAACCGTATAACTAGCGATTTGCATAAACTGCCAAAGCGATGACCAGCTAATTTGAATACCAAGGGCATTAGCTACTGATAAAGCAAAACCCCCTAACCGCTTCAACCCTCCAAGGATTTTACCAAAGATACCTTTACCATCACTATTTGCAGCGTCAGCTAATTGGCTAGAGAATTTCCTTACACGATGCCAACGATTAGCACCTTTAAAATTAGTCTGTTGACCAATATTAATTACATCTTTACCGGGTTCTAGATCAATAGTTCCATCAGGGTTTATTTTCATTTATTTTAATCCCTTCAAAAATTGTTTTAACTTATCAGTCAAGTCCTCCACTTCCATGAGTGGGACACCATCAATTTTCATGTCCCCCACAGGTTCACGTAGTAGCTTTAAGAATAATTTCCAATCATCCTCATCTGCTTTTAACTTAGCTAGAGCATCTTTGGCGATAATTCCTCCCATTACGGTATCGCCTGGTTTGTATTGCGTTGTGAGTGCAGCTTTAGTGATTCCCGCTGAAATTAGCAGGGTGTTTAATTTGTGTTCTAGATGTCCAGATTTGTGAGCATAGCTAATAATTTGCTGTTTTGAATCCTTGATAAATTCTTTGATATTTTGAGTCCCTGGAGTAAATAAAGTCTTAATTTCTTTAGGAGTTCTAGTCATTTGATATCCCAAGTATTGGGCATTACTTAAAGCTAAATCTTGGGTGATTATGGTTGCATTTTTAGTAGCAGCAGTTTCTACTAAGGATTTCATTCCTAATTGAGTATTGAGTTGTAAATCATCCTGAATCACCAGAGACAAGCCCATCAACTCAGAAATACCATCACTGATATTGTCAATACGTAAATTCTTCTCAACTATCTTATTACCCTCTTCAACCTCAACAGATATATTTAATGGGAATTCACCCACAACAGATTTAAATTGGGCATACTGATAAGCCTGAAATGATACATTATCAGTTATGTTTTGATATTCATGTTTGCCCCAATCCGATGTCGATAATATCTCTCCAGACGCGGGGTTTCTGACAATCTTAGGCATTATCGAAGGAGGAGCGATAACAGGCAGTTTGTGTAACCCAGCCCGTCTCCAGGTGGCAGCGTCTAAGCCAAATAACATCTGTGGTAAATTTGCTACCTGGATTGTTAGTGGTTGAGTGTCTTGTAGCGAAGTTGATTCTTTATAAGCTTGTTTGATTTTTGATTTAATTGATGTTTCTGGGTTGAATTTGTAATTTTCTTTCTCTGTCTCAAACCAATCATTACCACCCAAAATACGATAAGTTCTACAGCAAGTTTTACCAAGAATCTCTATTTGAGATGAAAGTTGTTGTACTTGAGCTTGGATACCATAAAGCCCAATTCCAGCGTAAGGCAGTGGGACATCTACACCAGCCGCACAATTATGCGCCGTCAATGTTCCAGAGATAGGTGCGAGGTTGGCTGCGATCGCAATTCCCACAGCAGTATTTAAAGAAGTTTGATCCACTGTTTCAACGATTGTTGTTTGCAAGATTGTTGTTTGTCCAGGCGTACCGGGAATACCTTGAGGGCCTGGAGCGCCATTTAACCCAGGCGTACCAGGTGTACCGGGAATACCTTGAGGGCCTGGAGCGCCATTCAAACCAGGCGCACCAGGTGTACCGGGAATACCTTGAGGGCCTGGAGCGCCATTTAACCCAGGCGTACCAGGTGTACCGGGAATACCTTGAGGGCTGGAGCGCCATTTAACCCAGGCGTACCAGGTGTACCGGGAATACCTTGAGGGCCTGGAGCGCCATTCAAACCAGGCGCACCAGGTGTACCGGGAATACCTTGAGGGCCTGGAGCGCCATTCAAACCAGGCGCACCAGGTGTACCGGGAATACCTTGAGGGCCTGGAGCGCCATTTAACCCAGGCGTACCAGGTGTACCGGGAATACCTTGAGGGCCTGGAGCGCCATTTAACCCAGGCGTACCAGGTGTACCGGGAATACCTTGAGGGCCTGGAGCGCCATTCAAACCAGGCGCACCAGGTGTACCGGGAATACCTTGAGGGCCTGGAATACTTGCTTTATTTAAAGCTAAATCAGCAGTTCGTTTTGCCAAAGCTGCTTCCCCCTGCGCTACTGTTCCAACATCGAACGCACGTTTCGCGGTCTGTTGTGCCAAAGCTGCTTCCCCTTGTGCCACTGTCCCGATATCTAGCGCTCTTTTTGCAGTCCCTTTTATTTCTATTACTTGTGGCTCTAGAAAATCTATTTCACCTTGAACCTGTTGCACACGTTGGGGAAGTGGTCGCAATGGTTGTACTTCAGAAAGGGCTGTATTGGCTCTACTTGTTGCCAGCCCCGCTTCAGCTTCAGCCCCTTGAGCAATTCGCCTTGCTAACTCTGCTATTTCTTTGGATGCTCCAGCCGATTGTTCTGCACCTTTAGCTGTTGCTAAAGCTACTCCAGCCGCTGCACCAGCGGCTAAGGCAGTACCTTGAGCAGTACCTGCTAGAACCAAAGCACTACCGGCAGTACCTTGAGCAGTACCTGCTAGAACCAAAGCACTACCGGCAGTACCTTGAGCAGTACCTGCTAGAACCAAAGCACTACCAGCAGTACCTTGAGCAGTACCTGCCAGAGTCAAAGCACTACCAGCCGTTGCCCCAACCGTAACTAGTTGAGCTTGCATGACAACGACAGCAGAAGCTGCACTAGTGGCAATTCCCAAAGCACTTGCAGCAGCCGCAGCCGCAGAGCTAATAGCAGCCCATACTGCTGATAATGCAGATGCGATAATTGGAGCGGCTACAATGGCAACTAATCCAGCAAGCCCTGCGGTAAGTGCAATTAGTTTAGCTTTAGTCCATTCAATTTCTGTCTCGTTTGCACCAATTTTTCTGTCTTGATCGAAGTTCCAATTAGTAAGAAAATCCAACCGAGGATCTAATCTTTGTACCGCACGTTCAACGGCTTTATTAATAATTCGTTCTTCATCTATATTTTGATCGGCTCTTGATTCTAATGCTGTGACCCTTGATTCTAACGAAGAAACCCTGCCATCAAGTACGGATACGCTGCTAGATACTGCCGCGATTCTATTTACTAAATCTTCCCGCATCGCCTGCAATTCTGCTTTAGTAGCAAAGGTCCCACCCAGTCCATTAAGTGCAGATTGTATGCCGGATAATTGTCCTGCAATTTCGCTACAAGATGTCGATGTCATAAATTTATGATTGCATTTCTAATATTTGATAGGCCGCTGGAGACAGAATCACAGTCCAAACAACAATCACCACAGTCCAAACTTCCTTCAGGACACCCTTCTATACACTCAATAGAATAGCTGTTTGTAGAGAATAGTCCTTCGTACAAGATTTCAGCACTAGCCCCAGTGACAATTATTTTGTAATTCGCTGGAGTTATGCCAACTAAGCTCCCTTCATAGACAACTCTATTTATTCCACCGCTGATATCGTCCCACTGGGTAATTGTTCCCGGCGGGCAATGATACAAAGCACTGTTTATTTCTAACGATGATCCGGTGAATCTCCACCCGTTGTAGGGATACTTACCAATAAAAGATAAAGTTTTGTTTGGGAAGTTTACGCCTGATTGAATGTAACTAGCGTTAAAAATAGCGGTGAAACTTCCACACGGACTAGTGTCGGGTTCGGTGGTTACATTAATTGGGGTGTCAGTGAATTCTTCTGTTGAATTATCCGGTAGTGTTATGCGGGCGATATCACCCGCATTACAATAAGAAGCCATTAAAGTTGCAATGGATCGTAAGTGATATCGCTTGCAGGCGCGTAGACCTGGAAGGATAAATTAATTTGATCCTTCGCCACTCCATTCCTTGACGATGTGTTTCTAGTAGGGGCGCTACTAGCAAGGTTCACCGATTGATCTGTGTTCTGTACCAGCCATTCTTGTCCACTTTGCACTATCGCCCCAAATGCCTGTGTGGCCGTAACTGCATCAGAAAAAACGACTGTCAGTGTTTTAGTTGGAGCATCAAAATCCGCACTACTAATCAAAGTCGTATTGTTATCGAACAAATCCGAAAAGGTGGGTTGAGGCATTAGTATTTGATGTATCTTTATATGACTATATAAATTATATTGTCATATAACTGCTAAGTCATGCAGTTTGAGCGATCGCACTTTCAGGGAGTAGGTACATATGTATATATACTCATAGAAATAATTTGTAGCTTATTGCTACAAAACACTAAGGATAAAAGCAAAAATAAGCCACGCTGATTAAAGTGAAGCATTGATAAAAACAGCTTTTTTAGCAGGCAAGAAACCTGATTTAAGCCAAAAATAAGACACGCCTTAATTTTGCACCCAAGAGCCTTGTCTGGTAAGCCTTTGAGCAACAAGAGATTTATATACCCTGGTTGGAGTATAATTTCTTCGGTCCTACCAAGATTGCTGCATCTTTACGCGAAATTGCTTCTAAGTTTGACGCGAAAATCCAAGCAAATGCTGAGAAGGTAATTGCTAAGTACCAACCTACCATGGATGCGATCGTTTCTAAATATCGCCCCCGTTTGGAAGGTAAGACAGTTGCAATGATGGTTGGTGGTCTACGTCCTCGTCACGTTGTTCCCGCTTTCCAAGATTTAGGAATGAAGATGATTGGTACTGGTTATGAGTTCGCTCACAACGACGACTATAAACGTACTACCAACTACATCGAAAACGGAACTATCGTTTATGACGACGTTACCGCTTACGAATTTGAAGAATTCATCAAAGCATTGAAGCCAGACTTAGTTGCTTCTGGTGTGAAAGAGAAGTATGTATTCCAAAAAATGGGTCTTCCTTTCCGTCAAATGCACTCTTGGGATTACTCCGAACCTGATTATGTTGGTGGAAAGGTGCGTTAATTTGATGTTTTTTGGTTGGGTAATTAAGAGAATTTGATTTTTAGACTAAATGTATTTAATTATGTTCTATAATAACATTGTTTGTTGGTAGCTGCAAGTAGTAAAAGTCTGATTTTTCAGGGTTTGAGGGAGTTGTTAATTTTTGATAGTTTCTGATTTGGTTATGTAGGATAACTTTTTGTGGGTTTGTTTTTTAGACTAAACTAGACTACGTTTAGGCAAAAAAAGGTTACTAATTCTTATGACAACATGATTAACTATATAAAATATAGTTTTAATCAATGTAAAAAAACACAATTTTCTTGGTGATTATCTATTTTTTTGATAAGATAGAAATAATTTTGCTTTCCGAGAGGTCTATTCTTTATGTCTTCGTTGGAATGGGAGAAAAATAGAAATTTTCTTGCATCAGGTTTGATAAATTTATACCTACCAATTGAGCCAGTTTCCTTACAAGCAAGTCGAAGAAATAAAGAAAGAAGTAGTTACTTCTCAAATTCATCGTATTACCAGTGCTTACAATTTTATATTAGTTGGTGATGTTCAGATAGATATAAAATGGCATATTCATGAGCAGAATCGTTATGAATCAGATTCGTCAGCTGATGTAGATAATATTATTAAACCAATATTAGATGCTCTATGTGGACATAAAGGTATTCTTATCAACGACTGTCAAGTACAAGCTATATCTTGTCGTTGGATAGACTGGGAATCTGATAATCAGGAGATTATAATAACGATTCAGATGTTTTTTAACGATGAATGGTTGCTAAAGTCTGGACTTATTTTTACTCATATGGGTAAAGGAATCTGTTATCCCATTCTATTAAATGACATAGATCCAAAATATACTTTAGTAATACTAGAAGACCTAGAAAGTAAAATAGCAAGACGCGATGAACTTATGGCTAAAGGTATGAGCTATTATCATGCACAAGGAGTGATGTCAATTCAGCGAGTTTTTCATATTTCAAGAGTTCAAGATTTTGATATCATTCAACTTAATGATCTTAAAAAACAATTACTGACTGAAAGTGAGATTTTAAAGGATTTTTAGTCATAACTATAACTTGCGAAAAGAAGTCTAAAGTCTGTCGGTGGGGTTAAGCAACCGCACAACCCAACATAATTTGAAAAAATAATCAATTACATCCTGTAAATCCTAAAATCCTGGATATCCTGATTCAGACAATTAATGCTACAATAAATTAATAATTACTTGGTATCATATCATGATGATTACTCAAGCACTGGAATTACAAACTAACACCTTAGAAGATATATCAGCAGATATCATTTTTCCACCTAGTGACCTATATAGTGATGAACCTCCCGTGGAAACAGAACTGCATCTCGAACAGATAATGCTCTTAATAAAATCACTCAAATGGCTATGGAAGGAGAGAACAGATTTTTATGCTGTAGGAAACCTAAGTATCTACTATAGTCCTCATCAAAAGAAATCAGAAGATGTTAGAGGTCCATATTTTTTCGTAGTTTTAGGAACAGAACGAAAAACTAGAAAAAGTTGGGTAGTGTGGGAAGAAAATGGCAAATATCCTCATGTCATTGTGGAAATTCTTTCACCAACTACAGCTAAAACTGATAGAGAAACCAAAAAACTACTTTATCAAGATACTTTCCGTACACCTGATTATTTTTGGTTTGATCCTTATACATTAGAATTTGCAGGATTTAATTTAATCAGTGGCAAATATCAACCCTTAAAACCTAACGAAAAAGGACATTTATGGAGTGAAGAATTGGGTTTATATTTAGGGATTCATGAGGGTTTATTAAGATATTTTACATCATCAGGAGTTTTAGTTCCTACACCGGAAGAAAGCGCAGAGATGGAAGCAACAAGAGCAGCAATGGAAGCAGAAAGAGCGAAAATATCAAACGAAAAATCTCAAAGGTTAGCCGCAAAATTGAGAGAGTTAAATATTGATCCAGATACAATTTAACGAAATCTAACGTCAAATTTTGTTTGGTTTAATTACCCCAACTTTATATATTAGGAGAATATTTTATGTCAATAATGACCATTAAAGATGTAGAACAAGTTCAAACCGCTTTTAGTGAAGCAGGTTTAGATTACGATGTTGAATTAACAAACGGGAGAATTTCTATTGTGGGTCCTTCGGATATTGTATCTAGTGAAATTAGTAGTCGTTTAATTGCTTTCCTCTTCGCTTGGGTAAACCCGCGTCGTTTAGGAAGAGTATTTGATTCTGCTGGTGGTTTTATTTTACCTGATAGCAATCTCACCGCACCAGATGTTTCTTTTGTTCGGGCTGCACGTCTGCGTCAAAGTCCCCGTTATTTTGGGGAACTTGTACCAGATTTAGTAGTAGAAATTAAATCTCAAAGTGATAGAATTAAACCTTTAGTTACTAAAATTCTCAACTTTATCACATTAGGTGCTGTGATTGGAATTTTAATTGATCCTGATGAGGAAACTGTTACAGTTTATCGTCATCAAGGTGAACCAACTATTTTAAATAATGGTGATATTTTAACTTTACCTGAACTTTTTCCCGGTTGGGAATTAGCTGTTTCTGAATTGTGGCCTCCTATTTTTACTGAAGAAGAAACTCAAGGTTAGTTTGTTTGATTGGATTAGTTTTTTTGTGGAGTTCTTTCATGAGAAATAGGGAATTTGTCCTGAAGATAACGGTGTGCGGAGGTTTCTCCGCACTAATCCTTAATTTTATTCGTGGATAGTAACTTTGATCATTTTAACTGGAGTTTTGGGGCGATCGCCTTGTCCCGTTGGAGTGGTTTCAATCGCTTTTAATACATCCATCCCTTCAGTAACTCGACCAAAAACAGGATGCTTGGATTGACCGGGTGTAAACCAATCTAAATAGGAGTTGTGGCCAGTGTTGATGAAAAACTGGCAACTGCCACTATTAGGGGCTCCTGTATTAGCCATAGATAGAGTTCCTGGTTCGTTGGAAATTTTCCCATCTTCAGGATGCTCATCTTGAATGCAACCATCAGGACCATTACCTGTTCCCGCACGAGGAGAGCTAGGATCTTTACTGTGAGGACAACCAAACTGCACCATGAAGTTATTAATCACCCGGTGGAAATGCAGACCATCATAAAAGCCACTTTTAGCCAATTTGATGAAATTTCCAGCCGTTATGGGCATAACATCGGTGAATAGCTCAAGAGTAATAGTACCAAGGGACGTTTCAAGGGTTGCGGTGGGATTTGTCATGAATATTAAATTACTAATCTGTGCAATGGGTTATTTTGTCGCTTCTAGTTTACCCAAAATCTTGAACATAATGTTAACTAAAATCCACAACTTTTCAAACTAATAATTTCTACTTGTGATAAAGAAACTCAAGATTAGGTTATTTTCTCGGCATTTCAATCAGGGAAAGCTAAACCGGTACTCGGATCTCTAATATATAATCCCAGTGTCAAACTCCGCATCACTTCATCCCACACAGGTATTAATTGCTCTGCTTGATCTGCCCAATAATCAAAAGTAATTAAACATTGAATATTAGAACCTAAACCAACACAAGTCCGAGAAAAAGCTTCCCTTGGTTCGGCTTGAGTATCAATAAATTTAATTTCACACCACATAATTCTAGCAGTTTGTCGCTTAACGGTAATCACTTCTCCTCTTTCAATCACATCACGGCTATCATCTTCCATGATTTTCTTCAAAGTTGATTTGAGGGGAAATAGAGTCCAGTCATTCGGTGGTAGGTGATTGTAGGATAATTCTAAACAACAATCATCCTTGGGTGGTTTTTTATCCATGAACTTGAATGATTTTTCCTGTGGCTCAAACACCCAATTTTGAGGAACATTGAAGCGAACTGCTCCCCTCCCGGCTACAAAAATCTTATAACCATCAGGCCCTTCCCAGTGATGATCCGGTTTTAAGTCTAGGGTTTCTTTAATCCATTGGAGATTGCTTTTCTTACGCTTGCCCATAATTAAAATAAGCTCCTAAATTTTAGTTTACAGTTCCAACTATTGGTGATAAATTACAGAATTTGCAAAATTTGCTTTTATTCTTCAGTTTCAAATCTAACACCTTCATATAGTAGTTCAATCGGAAATTCAAATTCAATATTTGAAAAAGTGATGATGTCTCCAGTAGTTTAGGGATAGTAAAGCCACATTCTTTCTTCTCCTCGACAGTCAGGGTTAGCGCATCTCAAACCCTATTGACAAGGGGATTTATTTGATATGTGGGAGGATGTTCAAGTGAAACAACTCAAGGTAAGTTAATACATAACCCATCTAGTCAATGTATCTAAGCAATGTCAACAGGATTTAAGAAGAAGTGCAAAACCAGAACATCTGTTAAACCCAGTGTAGACAGTAAAGAGATTACCAGTAACTTTCTCCAACACTTTACGGAAATAAAAGACCCTAGAGCAGAAAGGACTCGACTGCATCTACTCACCGATATTATCACTATTTCCTTGTTGGCAGTCATAGCAGGCGCAGAGGGTTGGGAAGATATTGAGGAATATGGACTAAGTAAAAAAGACTGGTTAGAGACATTTTTAAAACTACCAGAAGGAATACCCAGTCCAGATACATTCAGAAGAGTATTTGAGAGAATAAACCCCAAAGAATTTGAGCAATGTTTTCGGAATTGGGTGCAATCATTAGTGGAGAAATTAGGTGTAGAAGTAGTTGCTATAGATGGTAAAACTCATCGAGGCTCATATGACCGAGAATCGAAACTAAAAGCCTTACATACAGTCAGCGCATGGGAAGAGTGAAAATAGGTTGATTCTAGGACAAACAAAGGTCAGTTGTAAATCAAATGAAATCACGGCAATTCCAGCACTATTAGAGACTCTGGTCTCCTCTACTGTAATTCCCCTGTCAATAGGGTTTGAGATGCGCTAACCCTGCTGCGGATTCATGCGAATTAAATCCGTCAAAATACTATCCAAACTACCATTAACTTGAATCCGATCAATCTTCTCAGCAATACGTTCTAAAACCTCCAATTCTTTCAAACGCAATGCAACAGGATTATCTTCCATTACTTTGGCAGTATTCAACATACTCCGAGTAGCAGCAGTTTCTTCTCTGCGTCTGACAACATTAGCTTGTGCAGCTTTTTCAGCTTCCACAACCTTACTCAAAATCGCCTTAATTTCCCCAGGTAAAATAATATCTTTTACCCCTACAGAATCTACTTCAATTCCATAAGCTGCGGCTTTTTGGCGAATATATTCAGAGATACTTCTATCAATTGCTCCTTTATCTTCCAATAAAGTATCTAAAGTTCGTTCACCAACTGCACCACGCAAGGCAAATTGCAATTCTTTGTACAAAAATCCAGTAATATCTGATAACGCATTTTTGGCTTTTAATATGTCTTGAATGCGGAAACCAGCAGTCAAATTTAACCGCAGAGGTACTTTATCTTTAGAGAGGATTTCTTGACCAGAAATTTCCATGTTTTGCAATCGTAGGTCAATGGTTTCCGTTTGCCAAGAACGTCCAAATGACCACCAAGCATTTAATCCTGGTTGTAATTGTGTTTGAAATTCCTGATTAATATATAATAGTCCAATATGTTGAGGAGGAACTTGACAAATATGTAAATAGTTCCGACTCAGTGTTTTTACTTCTGCTGTTCCTTCGACCAATTCAGAAATTAATGCAGGTGGTAATTTGGCATTATTGCTAATATCAATAATTTCTACTTCCACACCTTGCCAAAATAATTTACGGCTTGTGGGTGGTAAAATAGAAATTACTTTCCCCCTATATCGGACAATTGCGACTTGTGAAGGCAATAATTCCACGATTTCACAGTAAGCAGCAACAAAATTTGGATGTTTTTCAATGAGGATATCTTCCAGGGGAAAATCTGGGTTAGGGACGATCCGGCTGATATTCCGCACTGCTACAGTCTTATCTATTGACCAAAAAGCATATTCTCCTGGTTCTAAAGGTCGGACAAAATTATTTTGAAGATATAGTAAACCAATCTCAGATTCAAAGATTTGGAATTTCTTCAGTCCATTTAGCGAAAATGAGCGTAATTGTTGGACAAAGTAATTAGGTAATTCCCAATTTTCTTCTAAGTTAAAAAGATGAGATTCTACTTCTATGAAACCACGCCAAAAAGCTCGTAATTGATTAGGGGCAACACTTATCCAATTCTGACCCAGACGAACTAAAGCAGCTTCGTTGAATGCGGTTCTCACAATCAAGAGATATTTTTGCAGTTCTGTACCATGATTTCGCAATAATAATTCTAGGTTTTCGATTTCTGCTTCTGGTTCGTTGAGGTCATGAGTTCTAATTTGCCAATGACGACCAAAATAAGTATATGTACCAGGCTGCAAAACTTTCTTAAAGTCGCTGCGGTGATATAAAATGCCAATTTCATTAGGTTTGATGTAAAATGTTTTCCACATAGTAATTTGCATATTTGGGCGATAAATGATTTATTGTATTTACTTGTAATTACATGCTACATAACATTTTTTACTCTGTCAATACAAGTGTTCACAGTTTATGTGTGGGCAAAAACTTCGCCAAAACTGGATTAAGAAGAATGTAACTTTTTCCTAGCTGCTCCGTAGCAACCCAGAGCAAGAAAACATCCTGCAAATATGCCGTTCGATTGTCCTTATGGAAACCGAAGGGACAAACTCAAGTTAGGGAGAAAAGCAGTTGCGCTTACTCATTAACTGTAGCCATTAAGCATCACCCTTGCGAGTAATAACCAACAGCAGAACACTTGCACCGCAGAGTTAATGAAGATAACACGGATTTGAACCGTAGGATTTCTCCTTTACCACTTGCTACTTCCCAAAAGTAGTGTCCTTTAACCCGGACAGGGTTGGTTGAAAGTACAGGATTTGAACCTGTTACAGATCGATTAAAAGTCGATTGCTCTACCAAATGAGCTAACTTCCGGGGGTTTGATACAGGATTTGAACCTGCGACGGGTTGATTATAAGTCAACTGCTCTACCAACTGAGCTAATCAAACGATAGAATAGGTTGGAGGACTCAGCGGTATACGCTCATACTAGAGTTTGGCGCACCAGTTAGGTATACAGAACCTAAACTATAGCTTTGTAACTTTACTGCTATCCCACTTCAAATGTAGCATATTGTAATTTGCTATGAATTTTTTTTTAATTCTTGCCAGAATCTGAGGGTTAAACTAAACTAAGTTTGTAGACTTAGCTAAAAACCTATGGAAACTGTAAATATCCATCAAGCTAAAACGAATCTCTCACGTCTATTATCCCGTGTAGAACATGGGGAAGAGATTATTATTTCTAACCGGGGTGTTCCCGTCGCTAAGTTAGTTCCGTTTAGTGTTTCGTCTCACCGCAGAGATAGTTTAGGACAAGATCGAGGAAAATTTGTAATTCCAGAAGACTTTAATGCACCTTTACCAGAGGACATTTTGGCAGCGTTTGAGGCTAATGAGGAGTGAAACTTTTACTGGATACACAGTGTTTTTTATGGTGGTTTGCTGAACCTGAGCGTTTGCATGAAGAAGCGATCGCACATATTGCTGATGAAAGCAATGAACTATGGCTTTCTGTAGCTAGTGTGTGGGAAATGGGGATAAAAGTTGCAATTGGTAAGTTACCATTACCAGAACCACTGGATAGTTACATTTCTAGCCGCATGATGAAATTGGGGGCGAAATCTTTGGAAATTACAGCTTCTCATGCACTCAGAACGGTGGCTTTACCGTTGCATCATCGAGATCCTTTCGACAGAATGCTCATTGCACAAGCACAGATGGAAAGTATGACGCTTGTGACTGCGGATTCAATGCTTAAAGAGTATCAAGATACTGCTATTCTTTGGGCTGGGAATAAAGGTTAGTTTGGGAAGTGCGGCTACAATGAATGCTTACCGAAGCGATCGCACTCAACTCTATAATATTCCTCATTCAGATAAAATAATTGTAGCTAATCGTTCCTCAACTTCTTGAATATAATCTGTTAAACCTGTATCAACTCCTCTTTCTCGTAGATGTTTTAAATTTGTATCTTCCCAACACTGCTTTTCCCGTTCCATATCGTTTCCTGTTAGCTGTTCAACTACTACTTTTACATTTCTCATTCGTTCAGGTTCTTTCTCAGAAGTAGCACGTAATCTGTGCGACTCTATGCAAGGATGAAAACTCAATTTATTTTTGATTTCTTCAAGAATTTGTTCCTCTTCTTGATTAGATGCAATAAACCCATTTAAAACCCATGCTTCACGTTTTGGATCAGCCGCACCAATGACAATTTCTAATTTAGGTATTCCATTAATATGTTTTAAACGTGCTTGCTCAATTCCTTCTTTACGTTCCGGTTGATTATCTAAATCACGGATAAAAATAACAGCTTTAATATGTCGTCTTTTTTGTAAAAAACGTACCAAATTAAGAACTTTAATAGATGCTGCACCATCAGCTTCTAAAGATACACCCTTACTATAATGACCTAAATATCTGGGTTCCTTATATTTTAGTTGTTTTTTTGCATCGACTCAGCTTTTCTTCTATGAATTGAAATTTATCTGGAGCTTCGTCACGAAGAGAATCTAAAGTAGGTGCTAATCCTGAACCGTCAAATTCAACTCTTGGCGTAATTTCTTCACTGTAAGCTGGTTTAGCGAGATTGGAAGCTATTAATTTTAAATAAATAGTGTTTTTTAAAGATTGAGGAATTTTGGATATATCTCTAAAACGTGGATCTTGATCCCAATCATATTGATGTCCATCTATACTTAATATTATGATGGAATTGTGATTATAAATTTTCTCTTCTTCAATACTGTAGAAAAATTTCCACTTTCTCTTAATATTATCTTGCCAATAACCACTCGCAGTTATAGACATCCTTTTTTCACCCATTGTTGTAATAAATTGATGTAGATTTTCATGTTTAAATATTTGTGTAGAGGATGAATAAGTAAGCATACTTAAACTATACAAAGCTTGTAAAACCGTTGTTTTACCAGCACTGTTTTTTCCTACAATTCCATGTAATCGGGAGTTATCGAAATTGAGTTCTGTAGATTTATGGCTTTTGAAATTATGAAGTATTAGTTTTTCTAGCATATTTTTTATAAATCACAATAATTCAGGAATATATTTATTTTCATAGTTTTCAATTAATGCACCAATTACTTCCATAAGAGATGCGAGAGGATGAGTTTCATCTTCACCAACTCGATCAATAAGAGAATCAAGTATATTAACCAAGTATTCATATTCCTCTTCTGTGTGAGGAACAAAAACATTTTTGGCAATAGATGACCAAGCGGTGATAGTTTGATTGATGTTTAAACTTTGCATTATTCTTTTTTTGAATGTACCTCAAAAGCCAAATCTGCACGGTAAAAACACACATCAAACTCTAAAAAGAAGTTCATACGCCCTAATAATAAAGGTACATCATCAGATAAGCACCACGCAAAAACTAAGCGAACAGGCTCAAATGATCCAATCTGGGCAGATACCAGTAAACCTCTTGCCTCTACTGGTGCTAAATTGCCAGCTAATATCACAGAAGTAGTCTGTTCTTCCCAAATTGCACCTAGCTGAATACCTACAGTGTATGGGAGAACGTTAACACTTGCGCCAGTATCCAATAAACCGGAAACATCTACCGATGAGTTACGATAAGTAAGTGTTAATGGTAACTTTGGTAGAGCATCAGGAACACCAAAGGTATCATATCCCTCTGTAAAGGCAAATCTTTGAGTTTTAGCCATTGTGCTTTTGATCGTCCGCTTCTAGTAGTTGAGCAAGTTGATGTGCGGCTGCATGGGAATTAAGCGGGGATAAAATAGAATAGGTTGCTCCCTGTTCTAATGATGGTTCTTCATCCCTAGATAATTCGGAGACTAGAAACTGCATTACTTTTAGTTTGTCTGCACGATTTAGATTTCGCAGGGTAGGAAATAGTTCTATGGCGTTCATAATTGTCATAGTAGAGGGAATTTCATATTTCTATTTTTCCACAAGTTTCATGATTGTGCGATCGCTCTTTGGGATTTGAAAAGGTGCGATCGCAATTTGCGATAATGCACCCTAAATGACAGTTTACTCAGTAAGCAAACTTAGTCCAAATATCCAGGCAGGTGGGTTATTACTGGTATAGTCACCTCTAAAGATACCTGTGATGGGAGATTCGACGGGTCCAAACACAACTTTCCATGTTTTGTTTAAACGAGGTGAGAATACTTTTATAATATGAAGATTACAGGACATAGGTATGTCCATATAGGCATCATAGCCATTAAATTTTTCGGGATAGACACGGAGAAGATATGTTTCTTGAGTGACTTTTTGACCATCAATAGTTTCAAGTTCAATTTCCTCATACCAATAGTCTCGTTCTTGAGGATGATGAGTTGCAGAATTGAAAAGCCTATTTTCCTCCATACGAATTTCTTCTACTACATCTTCATCTGCACCATATAAATCTAGTAAGCGCGAGAAGGATATAATATGAAATGAACATCCCTCTGTTTCTCGCCTAAATTCATCTACAAGTTCATATCTCGGATATAAAGCTTTTTTCTCGGATCTATAAAACCAATCATGCTTCTCTTCGCCTGAAACAAAGATAACGTGGCTTTTATTCGATTTTCCAATTTCTAATATCGTCAGCCAGATTAGAAGATCACCAATTCCTAAGTCTGGCTTACCTCCATCCTTATAACCCGGTGGATTTTTATGCAATATGAGGTTTTTCAAATCTTCTTTGACTTTATTTTGATCAATTTCTGGCTCTATAATTACACTTTTATTAAAAATTTCAGCGTAAATTAAACTAACTGGATCATTCCAAGTCCACCCACTAATATGATCTATTACAGAGCTAATAGCTTTCGTGTATTTTTTAATAAGTTCATTAATTTCTTTTTCAATCTCAAGAGTTTCTTTATATGCTTCTAATGACTCAAGAAGTGGGTACTTTCCTATATCAAATTTATGTTGTGATGAATTCTTTCGAGTTAATTGTTGGTAAACTTCTGCTATCTTAGTAGGTCTATTCTTAACAAATTCTCTAGCAGCTTGCGCTGGTATTATTAGACGATTATTTTGTACTAACTCTCTGTATATCTTTTGAATCTGATTAAGGCTATTTGTGCCTGTCGTATATGGAACAAGTAAAGTATTTGTATCGAGGACAATAATTGCATTATCTTTGATATCTTCAACTGGCTTGAGTACATTAGCGAATAATGAGGTTGCATCAGGAAAAATCCGATTAGCAATAAAAATATCAACTTCACTTTGTTCTGATTTACCTTGATTTGGTGACATAATTTTAAACTCCAATTTACATAATTTTTTAGATGAACACAAAGTACATAGTGATGTTATCTAGAATAGACTAATCTTTTACATAGGAAGCATTATTTAGAAACATGATTTTAGCTTTTTGCTCATCCATTTGTAGCAATAAGTGTCTTAAATCATGTAAGGCATTTTCTATGAAAGGAATAACAAAGCTATCATCATTAAATGGTTCAATTTCATCCTCAGCTTGAGAAATTGGGTTCTTCGGTAGTTGTTATGCCAAACTATTAGCTACACTCACTAAATAATATTAAAAAATGTATCAATAAATGACTAAAGGTATTGTAGGGGTTGACATACAAAGAGCATTTATTATTAACTATAAATGCAATCCAAATTATTTTTAGATAAACTTAAAGTTATGACTGGCAAAAAAGGTATTAAAATTCTAACAGAAATTCTGGATTTAAGCGGTGTAAAAGTTGTATCACATCGCCTTCATACCGGAATTGGAATGATTTTACAAATTGAACAAGAAAATTCATTTGCTACCTGCCCATATTGTGGCACAACCAGCCATAAATTACATCAAAATCATAGACATATTATTAAAGACCTCCCTTTTGGAGAAAAAGAAATATTTTTAGAAATTAATCGCCGACAGTTTAAATGTGAACAATGTAAAAAACCATTTAGTGAAGATTTAGATTTTGTTAAAAAGAAAAGAACTTTTACAAATCGCCTTGCAAATAAGACAATACAAGAAGTTTTAGAAAACGACATTCATAGTGTAGCAGCAAAAGGTATAGTAACAAAAGACGAAATAGAAAGAATGTTAAAAGACGCATCATCAGAATTACCAGATTTAAAACCTATAAATCTAAAAAGACTGGGAATTGATGAAATAGCTTTGAAGAAAGGACATGGGAATTACTGTGCAGTATTAGTAGATTTAGATCAGAGCAAACTAATTGCGATTTTAAGCGGACGAACACAAGAAATAATCAGGAAAACCCTTATGGGATGGGGGACAGAGATTCTAGAAAATATAGAAGAAGTCAGTATAGATTTGTGGAGTGGCTATAAAACTTTAGTAACAGAATTAATGCCAAATGCTCAAGTAGTAGCTGATAGATTTCATGTAATGACACAGATTAACAAAGAATTAGATACACAAAGAAAAAGGGAAAAACGGAAAGTTGAAGATTTAATCAAGAAAGCAAATACAACAGAAAAATCTAAATATGAAGAAATATTAGCTGGATTGAAGAATAGTAAATATCCCTTACTTAAAAATGAAGATAAGTTAACCCAAGAGCAATTAGAGAAACTGATTCAAGTTAAAAATGTCTCGCCTATTTTGAAGGAAATGCACGAATTTAAAGAAAAGATTAGGCAAATTTTTAATACTACACAAGATTGGTATACGGGAGTTTTCAAATTAGGTATGTGGTTATCGAGAGCTAAAAAATACTTCCCAAATAGCAACAATACTATTATTCGTTGGTATCAGGAAATTATAGCCTACTTTGATAATAGGACAACCAGTGGTACTGTGGAAGGAATTAATAACAAGCTTAAACTAATAAAACGTTCGGGATATGGATTTAAAAACTTTGAAAATTTCCGAATTAGATGCTTATTAAGTTGGCATTATGTTTAATAGTTTAGCATAAAAAGTACCGAAGAGCCAGAAATTGTAACTTCCATTCTTTCATGTATTTCTTTGATATCGTTAATAACATCTATGTTATAGAGATTCCAAGAAAAAATCTTGTATTTATTGCTTTTATAGACATCATTACTCCATTTTGAAGCAATACTTTTATAGAATTTTGAGTTAAATTCTTTCTCAGTCATTGATTTCAGTATTCTATAAGTTTTAACAAAAGACACTAGAGAATCATAGTTGCTATAAAGTTCTCCCCAAATTGCCGATTTAATTTCATACTCCTTGTTTTTTTCTTTGAACAAATCAACTGATTCTTTAACAATTAAAGATATTAAAGTTGCCGGAGGCAGTAAATATACAAGATGATCTAAATCATGTAGGTAATTTATTCCAAGCGGTAAAGAAATAAGAGATAGACTTATAATTGATAACTTCAAATTCTCATTTTTTTCAGTATGAGCAATAATATCTTTAATATAGCCCTGCCTCCAATTAAGCCAAATAATAAGGAACATAAAACCAATCAACAAATTTTCCATAATATTTTCTTTCATAAAATGTGGGAGCATAAGTTGTGGAATGCAGATATCTGTCAACTTTAAACAAATGAAGTATATCACCTTTTACACAAATGATATTATTGATTAACAAAAATTAACTCCTTTTATAAACCACTTCCATTCTCAACTTCTCCATCTCAATCTTCAACCGTTCATTCTCCATTTTCAACCCTGTATTTTCATCCTTAATCAACTCCACCTCATTCCGTTTACTCAAAGCCTGATTAATTGCCAACTTCCGCATATCTAAAGAGAACCAACGTTGATATGTTTTCGTATGAATCTGCACACTATGACCCAAATTATCCGCCGCAGCTTTAATAGGAATCCCCAAAATATGCGCTCGAATTGCCCAACCATGACGTAAATCATAAGGTTTAAAATCTAAACCTATTTTTCTAAACCACCAACTCACTCTTTGAATTAAAGCCGTGATTTCTGCATGATTATTTTTATCTTTTTTACTAATTGCTATTGCCAACATTTCTAAATACTTCGGATTTCTTAAATCAAATTCATCAATCCATTCTTTATATAAAGGCAAAGCTTCTCTTTCACCAGTTTTACAATCTTTATCAACTTTCCATGTTAAATCTATATTTTCATCACTTAACCACCAAGCAATATGAGGATTAATAAAAAGCTCACGGGGACGTAAACCAAAAACCGCTAACATTCCATAAATCCAGCGCCATAATTGCCAGCTATCTTTCACATCTTGATTAACTTGCTTACCTCTGTTATTTAGATATTCATCAAACTTGTAGAATCCTGTAACTATTTCCTGATCTGTGGGAACATTCCGAGAATTACTCTCAGGCATTTTGGAATACTTAGATAAATCAATTTCAATTTTAAAGGTCTGACAAAAAGCAGAAATAGCTCTAGCGGCATTATATTTTGCCCATTCTTTATCTAGTTTTTCAAGTGAAGCAATCAAATTTTCCGCAGTTGCTAAATATTGAGGATTAGTGTAGCGTTTTGTTCGGGAAAAATAATAGAAAAAAGTATGCTCGCTTTTAGTAGTGCGTTGATGGGTTTTAAAATATTCCTCTTCAAACTGTTCGAGTAATTCTCCTATAGTTGTTAAATCCTTTTTAATGGACTCATTTCCTAAATATTTATCAGTCCAGGTAAATGTTTTTCTAGCAATTAATTTTCCTAATTCATAAGCTTCCTCTTCTGCTGTTTTTAGTCCATCCAAGTTTGCGGGAATATTCAGAGTGATATTGTATTGTTTTCTTCCCGTTTTCCTTGTGTCCTGATCTCCCGGTTTAATTGGTAACGTTGCCCGTAATTGCAGAGATCCATTTGATTCTCGAATTGTTACTCTCGTCTTCGCAGACTTCAAACGCAGATTTACTTGTTCTAATTCCAGTAGAATTTTTTCTTTCATCATCCTTGGTGTTGCAGATTAAGAATATAGATTTATTGCACGCAGAGACGCAGAGTCACAGAGAGTAAGAGTTGAGAATTTTCTCGTTCCCAATCCAATCAGAGTTTGGGAACGAGAGGTTGGTATTAGCCTATATTTAGACTAAAAATAAATGTGTTATCTGCATACATTGTTTATCGCTGACATTGCTCACTGCAAACATAGCGAAGTCAAAAGCTATTAAACCATTAGAAGAACTACTCCGGTCCTTATCACGGTTACGACGGATTCGCAATCTTTGCTCGTGACATGGATTTGGCGCTAAACAGCCCAACCTGGGGATTAATCGGCGCTCCCTGGAACAAGAAAGCTCAAGCTAAAGCTAAGGCTAAAGCTTCCGTCTAGAAACACCAGAGAGTAGGGGCAACCCTGCCCGTACAGGGATAGCCTGGGGTGAACACCCCAGGGGGGAGTTGGAAATTCAAAATTCAAAATTAAAAATTCAAAGTTTCGGATTTTGGATTTTGCATTCTGAATTTTGAGCCACATTCCCGACTTCCCCCAAAGGTGGAGAAACCCCGCCCCAAAAGCAAAAACAACACACAGCAAGCTTGGAGATACACAAAATGCCTCAGAATCCAGAAAATATTAAGGATCACGTTGAGTTATTCCACCAGCCAGAATACCAACAACTGTTTGAAAACAAGAGACAGTTTGAAAACGGTCACGACCCCGCAGAAGTAACACGAGTTGCAGAATGGACAAAAAGCTGGGAATATCGTGAAAAGAACTTTGAACGTACAGCTTTAACAGTTAACCCAGCGAAGGGTTGTCAACCTTTAGGAGCAATGTTTGCTGCTGTAGGTTTTGAAGGTACTCTTCCCTTCGTTCAAGGTTCTCAAGGTTGCGTAGCTTACTTCCGTACCCACTTAACCCGTCACTACAAAGAACCATTCTCCGGCGTTTCTTCTTCCATGACAGAAGACGCTGCTGTGTTCGGTGGTCTGCAAAACATGATTGACGGCTTGGCTAACTCATACAGCCTTTACAAGCCCAAAATGATTGCTGTCTGCACCACCTGTATGGCAGAAGTTATCGGTGATGACTTACAGTCATTCATTGGTAACGCGAAGGAAGCTGGTTCAGTTCCTCAAGATTTCCCAGTACCTTTTGCTCACACACCTAGTTTCGTTGGTTCCCACATCACTGGTTACGACAACATGATGAAGGGAATTCTTTCTACCTTGACCGAAGGTAAGAAGAAAGCCAAGAGCAATGGTAAAATCAACTTTATCCCAGGTTTTGACACCTACGTAGAAAACAACCGCGAAATCAAGCGGATGGCTAACTTGATGGGTATTGACTACACTGTTTTATCTGATAACAGTGACTATGTTGATTCACCCAACACTGGTGAATTCGATATGTACCCAGGTGGTACTAAGCTGGAAGATGCAGCAGATTCTATCAACGCCAAGGCTACTGTTGCTCTGCAGGCTTACTCTACCACTAAAACCCGTGAGTACATTGCTAAGGAATGGAAGCAAGACGTTTGTGTTTCTCGTCCTTGGGGTATCAAGGGAACTGATGAGTTCTTGATGAAACTCAGCGAATTGACTGGCAAGGCTATTCCTGAAGAGTTGGAAATTGAACGTGGTCGTGCTGTTGACGCAATGACCGATTCCCACTCTTGGTTGCATGGTAAGCGCTTCGCTATCTACGGTGATCCTGACTTAGTTTACAGCGTAGTTGGTTTCATGTTGGAAATGGGTGCTGAACCTGTACATATCTTGGTTCACAACACCAACGAAGTATTTGAGAAAGAACTGCAAGCATTGTTAGATTCTAGCGTCTTCGGTAAGGGTGCTAAAATCTGGGGTGGTAAGGACTTGTGGCACATGAGATCACTCTTGTTCACAGAACCCGTAGATTTGTTAATTGGTAATTCCTACGGTAAGTACCTGTGGCGTGATTGTAAGGTTCCCTTGGTAAGAATTGGTTATCCTATTATGGATCGTCACCACTACCACCGTTACGCTACTGTTGGTTATAAAGGTATTATCAACCTCCTCAACTGGATTGTTAACACAATCTTTGAAGATATCGACCAACATACCAATATTCCTTCTAAGACAGATATTTCCTACGACTTGATTCGTTAGAAATGTCCTTGGGGATGAGGTTTCCCCCACCCCTGCAAAGAATTGTAGTATTACTCACTTGTCAATTAAGGGTCAGGAAAAGACAAATAAATTCAAATATCAAAATTCAAAGTTATGAGTTTTGCAAATTGAATTAATTCCAACTTTTCCTTTTCCCTTTTCTTTTTTTCATTGCATTTACCTTCATTATGTATTATGGAAACAACTCACTCTCACACTCATCCACATCCTCAGCCTAATTACCATCCACCTAATTCTAAAGATTCTGGTTCTTTTGATATTCTCAAGCCCTTGCGAAGATGGGTGGATGGAATTGAAGTAAAAAATGTTCGTCTTGCTCATGTATTTTGTCAGGTAATTCCCTGCTGTTGTCCTTTTGAGCGAGATGTTAATTTATTTGGGTGGATTTTACATATTCCGCCATTGTGCAAACTCAATCCGTTATATGATGAGTTTGTTTATTTAAGATTTCGGGCTTTATCTTACCTTGCTGATGTTTGTGGGGAAGATGTCACAAGGTACATTTGCTAGTACTGGTTACTTATTTCATCTAAGAGAAACTTCACGCAGAGGCGCAGAGGTGCAAAGAGAAATATGGAGTTTTTGTACTTACAGCAATTTTCATGAAAATGCGCCACATCTTAATGAATATTTCGCACCAAGGCAGAAATAAATTAATTTAGAGTGTAGTTTAAATACATGAAATGCTGTAAGTTCAGCAATGCCAATAATGATATAGGAAATTGTACTTCATGATTTCTTGTGAATTTAAGTTTATATGTTTATTGGCAATATTCAATGCCAGAAAAATTCAGCGACAGCTAAATAGATATCTTTTCTGAAACTTTATCTGTGTAAATATTGTGTGAAGAGGAATTTTGCGGGAAGTCTATTCAGGTTTGCTCACATTTCAATTAACAACTTCCATCCAACGCGAGACGAGAGATGAAAATTACCCAAGGCAAAATTAACGAGTTACTTAGTGAGTCAGGATGCGAACATAATCAAAAGAAACAAGGAGAAAAGAAAAACAAGTCTTGTACACAACAAGCTCAACCAGGTGCGGCTCAAGGGGGTTGTGCTTTTGATGGGGCGATGATTGCTTTAGTACCTATTACTGATGCTGCTCATTTGGTTCACGGGCCGATCGCTTGTGCTGGTAATTCTTGGGGTAGTCGTGGTAGTCTCTCTTCTGGCCCTATGCTTTATAAGACTGGTTTTACCACTGATATTGGTGAAAATGATGTCATTTTTGGTGGTGAGAAAAAGCTCTATAAAGCAATTTTGGAATTAAAGGAACGCTATACACCAGCAGCGATATTTGTTTATGCTACTTGCGTAACTGCTCTGATTGGTGATGATGTTGATGCAGTTTGTAAGGTTGCGGCTGAGAAGATTGGTATTCCTGTAATTCCTGTTATTGCTCCGGGTTTTATTGGTAGTAAAAATCTGGGTAATCGCTTTGGTGGTGAAGCTTTACTAGAATATGTAGTGGGAACTGCTGAACCAGAATATACCACGCCTTATGATATTAATTTAATTGGTGAGTACAATATTGCTGGAGAAATGTGGGGCGTTTTGCCTTTATTTGAAAAGCTAGGTATTCGCGTTTTATCGAAAATTACTGGTGATGCTCGTTATGAAGAGATTCGTTATGCTCACCGGGCTAAATTAAATGTAATGATTTGCTCACGGGCGCTGTTAAATATGGCACGAAAAATGGAGGAACGTTATAACATTCCTTTCATTGAAGAGTCTTTTTATGGTATTGATGATATTAACCGTTGTCTGCGAACTGTTGCTAAAAAATTAGGTGATGCTGATTTAATGGCACGGACTGAAAAGTTAATTGCTGATGAAACTGCGGCTTTAGATATTGCACTTGCTCCCTATAGAGAACGCCTGAAAGGTAAGCGGGTGGTTTTATATACTGGCGGTGTGAAAAGTTGGTCAATTATTTCGGCAGCTAATGATTTAGGAATTGAAGTTGTTGCAACTAGTACTCGCAAAAGTACAGAGGAAGATAAGGCCAAAATTAAGAAGTTGTTGGGCAATGATGGCATTATGTTGGAGAAGGGGAATGCCCAAGAATTATTGAAGTTGGTGCGAGATACTAACGCAGATATGCTTATTGCTGGGGGACGGAATCAATATACGGCTTTGAAGGCGCGGATTCCTTTTCTGGATATTAACCAAGAACGTCACCATCCTTATGCGGGTTATGTGGGGATGGTGGAAATGGCGCGGGAGTTGTATGAGGCTTTATACAGTCCTGTCTGGGAACAAATACGTAAGCCGGCTCCTTGGGATGAAGAGGAAGTGCTTTCAAAGTAGGAGGGGAAGGGCGAAGCATTCGGACAGAAAATCAATGGTTTCAACGATAGGTTATCGCCCGAATGCTTCGCCCCTACAAAGTTTAAAATTTATGAAAGATTAATTTATGGCAATTGTTAATACTCCAAACAAGTCTCTTACGGTTAATCCGCTGAAACAAAGTCAGGCTTTGGGTGCATCTTTGGCTTTTTTGGGGTTGAAGGGTGCTATGCCTTTGTTTCACGGTTCTCAAGGTTGTACTGCTTTTGCTAAGGTGGTTTTGGTGCGGCATTTTCGGGAGGCAATTCCTCTTGCTACTACAGCTATGACGGAAGTCACTACTATTTTGGGTGGTGAGGAAAATGTTGAGCAAGCTATTTTGACTTTGGTGGAAAAGGCGAAACCGGAAATTATCGGTTTGTGTACAACTGGGTTAACGGAAACTAGGGGGGATGATATTGAGGGTTTTTTGAAGGAAATCCGCAAACGTCATCCTGAACTTGACTATTTAGCGATCGCATTTGCCCCGACTCCTGATTTTAAAGGTGCGTTACAAGATGGTTTTGCAGCAGCTGTAGAAAGCATTGTTAGAGAGATTCCCAAAACCGGCGGAATTAAACCGGAACAAATCACCATTTTGGCTGGTTCTGCTTTCACTCCCGGAGATGTGCAGGAAGTTCGGGAAATTGTCACCGCTTTTGGATTTGAAGCAATTTTTGTACCCGATTTGGGTGCTTCTCTAGATGGACATCTGGAGGATGAATATAGTGCGGTGACGGTTAGCGGGACAACTCTTAAACAATTGCGTTCCTTGGGTAGTTCGGCTTTCACTTTGGCTTTGGGTGAAAGTATGCGGGGTGCTGCCAAGATTCTGCAAGAGCGTTTTGGCACAGATTACGAAGTATTTAAGGATTTGACAGGTTTAGAACCTGTGGATGAGTTCCTGCAAGCGTTAGCGGTTTTGAGCGGTAATCCCGTACCCGAAAAATATCGCCGTCAACGTCGTCAGTTGCAAGATGCAATGTTGGATACTCACTTTTACTTCGGTGCAAAACGGGTATCTTTAGCGCTAGAACCAGATTTACTTTGGTCTATGGTGCATTTTTTGCAGTCAATGGGGGCATCTATTCATGCTGCTGTGACAACCACGCGATCGCATTTATTAGAACATCTTCCCGTCAAAAGCGTTACTATCGGCGACTTAGAAGATTTAGAAGAATTGGCTGTAGGTTCGGATTTGCTGATTGGTAACTCCAACGTGAATGCAATCGCCAAACGTCTCAAAATCCCCTTCTACCGTCTCGGAATTCCCATCTACGACCGATTAGGAAATGGCTTATTTACCAAAGTAGGCTATCGCGGCACAATGGAAGTTTTATTTGGGATGGGAAACCTCTTTTTAGAACACGAAGAGACATTAATGATAAATCATTGGTCATCAGTAATTAATAGGGAATAGGTGACAGGGAACAGGTGACAGGTGACAGAAATAAATTAATCAACTCTTACCTATTCCCTATTCCCCATTCCTCATTCCCCATTCCCTCTTTTTACCGACAAAGGACAAATGAACGTGAAAATTGCCTTCACCACAACAGACAGAATTCATGTTAATGCTCACTTCGGTTGGGCTAAAGAAATAGATGTTTATGAAATTTCAGACAATGGATATGAATTCCTCGAAACTCTGAAATTTGAAGGCGACCTCAAAGAAGACGGTAACGAAGATAAAATCACACCTAAACTTGAGGCATTAAATGATTGTACAATCGTTTATGTAGTCGCCATAGGTGGTAGCGCCGCCGCTCGTTTAATCAAAAAAGGTGTAACACCAGTTAAGGCTAAATCAGAAGAAGAAAAAATCGAAGAAATTCTGAACAAATTAGTCACAACACTCAAAGGCAACCCCCCACCTTGGTTGCGTAAAGCCTTGAACAAAACCAATACAAACTTTGCAGAAGAAGTAGAAAACGAAGCAGCCGTATGAGTGAAAATAACAGTGTCAACGGAACCGCTACAAGCACACCAATAACTTCACCATTTCTCAAAGCATTAGTTCAACAAATCCGGGCACAAGATACTTATGGAACTTACCGGAATTGGGCTGACGAATTAATCTTAAAACCTTTTGTTGTCACCAAACAAAAGAAACGAGAAATTTCCATCGAAGGTGAAGTTGACCTAGCAACAATATCACGAATTAACGCCTTCTTCAGGGCTGTAGCCTCCAGCATCGAGAAAGAAACCGGATTAATTTCTCATGTTGTAGTTGATTTAGGTCATGAAGGATTCGGTTGGGCATTAGTCTTTTCAGGTCGTTTATTGTTAACTGTAAAAACCTTACGTGATGCCCATCGCTACGGCTTTGATTCCCTAGAAAAACTGGAAGAAGAAGGAGCATCATTCGTCAACAAAGGCATTGATTTAGCCAAACGTTTCCCCGAAGTAGGAAATATTTAACAAATTGGTAAGAATTCAGGAGTCAGGAGTCAGGAGTCAGGAGTCAGGAGAAGAAAGAAGAATATTTTTCTCTTCTGTTAAGAGTTCCCTGCTATATCAAACATTCTATATCCTGAATTCTTACGAATTATCCTACCTTCTTCCTTCTTGTCTTCGCGTCCTTCGCGCCTTTGCGGTTCAATAAAATCCAATTCCCAATGACCATCGAGGAACTCACAACAAAGATTAGAAAGCTAAATAGCAAAGCAGGTCAAATGAAAATGGATCTGCACGATTTAGCAGAAGGACTACCAGCAGATTACAAAACACTGATGGATGTTGCCGCCGAAACCTATGAAATCTACCGACAATTAGATGAACTCAAGCAGCAACTCAAACAACTGGAGAGTGCAAAATGACTGGAACTATTC
Organism: Anabaena sp. PCC 7938; assembly: GCF_049315035.1. Classification (NCBI taxonomy): domain Bacteria; kingdom Bacillati; phylum Cyanobacteriota; class Cyanophyceae; order Nostocales; family Nostocaceae; genus Anabaena; species Anabaena sp. PCC 7938. Next base: position 1,017,000 of record NZ_CP186034.1, read on the forward strand.
AAGAATTCAATAAACTCGCAGATGCAGAAGAATATTTTATCTTCTTTCAACTGCCCTACGACCAACAATTTGTAAACATAAATCGTCTCCATATATTGAAAAAATTCTCTCAATATATGCAAGAGATTGATAATACTTCTCCTAACTTGAGTGATACAGAAAAATTAACTCAATATTCCTTAGCTTTGCAAAAAGCTTATGAAGTTTTTATTGAATCAACACCCCATGAACAAAAGCTGTTCAAAGTGTTTAACGATAAGCCAAAGAATGTAGTCACGCTGACAGAAATCACTTCTGATTAGGAGGTATAAATTGATCAACCTAACGCCTACCGAATTAGAACGCTATAGTCGCCAAATGATGCTTCCGAACTTTGGCGAAGCGGCTCAAAAGCGCCTCAAATCAGCGACTGTTCTGGTGTCGGGTGTGGGGGGATTAGGCGGTACGGCGGCGCTTTACTTAGCAGTAGCAGGCGTTGGGCGGCTAATCTTAGTCCGGGGTGGTGATTTGCGGCTGGATGATATGAATCGTCAGATTTTAATGACTGACGACTGGGTGGGTAAACCTAGAGTATTCAAAGCCCAAGAAACACTAAAAGCCATCAATCCTGATGTGGAAGTAGACGTAGTTCACGATTACATCACCGCAGAAAATGTGGACTCATTGGTGCAATCGGCGGATATGGCTTTGGATTGCGCTCACAATTTCACCGAACGCAACTTGTTAAATGAAGCCTGTGTGCGATCGCGTAAGCCAATGGTAGAGGCAGCTATGGACGGGATGGAGGCTTACCTCACCACGATTATTCCTGGTGTCACCCCTTGTTTATCCTGTCTGTTTCCAGAAAAGCCTGATTGGGATCGGCGCGGTTTTTCCGTTCTAGGGGCTGTGTCTGGGACTTTGGCTTGTTTAACAGCCTTAGAAGCCGTAAAGCTAATTACTGGTTTTAGTCAACCGCTATTGTCAGAACTGCTGACGATTGACTTAAACAGAATGGAATTTGCTAAACGTCGTTCTCACCGCGATCGCAATTGTCCCGTCTGCGGCAATACTGCACCTTGGAGATACTCCCAATCTCAACCGTTAACGGTGTAAAATTCCGTTCCGCCAAAAAAGCAATTTCCCACATCTCAAAATCAGAATAATCGCTACAGAACAGGAAATAAAATGGCTGTTACTTTAACAGAAAAAGCAGAATTTCGTCTGTGGGCATTTTTAAGAGGTTCCGCAACCGACGAATCTAATAAAGCCACAAAAGGTGTCCGCATCTCTGTCAAAGATGGTGGTTGTAGTGGCTATGAATATGGAATCGACATTACAAGTCAGCCTCAACCAGATGATATCGTAACCCAACAAGGAAATGTGTTGCTTTACGTGGACGCTAAAAGTGCGCCCTTATTAGAAGGTGTAGTAATTGATTTTGTTGAGGGAGTAATGGACAGCGGTTTCAAGTTCACCAATCCCAATGCAACTGATACCTGCGGTTGTGGAAAGTCTTTTAAAGCAGGTGATTGTTCACCTGAAGGTGTACCTTGCAGCTAAGAAATTCAAAGTTCAAAAATTCGATTCTTTATTTTGAATTTTGAATTGCACCAGAGAGTCTGAAGCACTTCAGAAAAGCTAACCTTATTAATGTTTGAGGAGAACGCAAAATGGCTTATCAAGTAAGATTGTTGAACAAAAAAGACAACCTTGACACCACAATTGAATGTGACGAAGAAACTACAATTCTAGATGCAGCAGAAGAAGCCGGTATTGAATTGCCCTTCTCTTGTCATTCCGGTTCTTGCTCTAGCTGTGTAGGTAAGGTTGTAGAAGGTGAAATCAACCAAGATGATCAAATCTTCTTAGATGATGATCAAATGGCCAAAGGCTTCGCTCTATTGTGCGTTACATACCCTCGCTCTAACTGCACAATTAAAACCCATCAAGAGCCTTATCTAGTCTAAAATTTTAATGTCTTAGCTTGTACAAAGATGAAGGATGTTAATCATCCTTCATTCTTTTAATTTTAACCTTTCATTTTTATTCCGCAATGTTTACTCCTTTTAGTTTTACAGGTTGCTCTTTAGAATTGCTCAAGCCAGGAGAAAAAGGAATTATAATTTCCTGTAAAACTCAGGATGAAAGCATTCGTAAAAAACTCATTTCTATGGGAATAACAACCGGAAATAGTATAATTTTAGAACAGCAATTTCCCTCTTTAATCGTTAAATTTAATAATATTTCTATGACGATAGATCGGCAAACAGCCCGCGCTATTTATGTCCGTGTGGTTGATGGTTGATAAAATAAATCATCAAATATTTTTCTGAATAATAAAAGTCTGTTAAAATTCTTAAGTTATTCAAATCAATATTTTGCAATATATAGGAATATTGGCTAAATTGCTGATAATTGATTTCATCTCTTATATAAGCTGCAAAAACTTTAAATAGGGCATCGGCTTTGCGAAGTTGGTCGAACCTAGACAGAGCATTAAATAGTTCCTGTCCCATATTTTGCCTATATTTTGGATCTGTATATTTATCTTCTAGAGATTTTCTGAATTCGTCATCAACTTCCTTAAAACCCGATATAAAATATAGTATTTTTTTCAGAAATAGGTAATCACGTACTGCAATACCAGACTTTACTAGAGAATAAATTGATTTAATAATTGGAATGTTACTCAAGGTTTCATCTTGAAGATTTTCTAGTAGCTTATCATCTAAGAACACTTCAGCTATATCAAAACCAGTATCTCTCATACCAGCTTCAGATATTGTTTTTATAATGGATTGTTCTGGGCTTAAGTTTTCCTCATCCATATTATTCTTTTTATTGCTCATTTATAGATATCCTAATTTGTGAAATGTGTTTTTATTCTTCAGTTTCAAATCCAACGCCTTCATAAAGCATTTCAATCGGAAATTCAAATTCAATACTTGATAAAGTGATGATATCTCCAGTAGTGTAAGGATAGTAAAGCCACATTCTTCCTTCTCCTCGACAGTAACGTTCAACGGAGATTTTTTCCGAATCAATTAATATGTATTCTTGTAAACTGGGAATTGTTAAATAATATCTGAATTTCTCTCCTCTATCTTTACTACTTGTCCCAGGAGAAAGAACTTCAACAATCAATTTGGGATTTTGAATGAATTTAAGGGCATTGAGGTCTTGAGGGTCGCAACTAACGATAAGATCAGGATAAAAGTATGGGCTTTGAGGACTAACCTGCACTTTCACATCTGAGACATTGACTCGACAAGCTCTAGAACGGAGATGAGAATATAGAGGTCTGTAAAGATTTAGAGCAATATCATTGTGGGGAATTGTACCACCTGTCATAGCGAAAACTTCGCCATTGATGTATTCATAACGAATATCTTGGTTAAGTTCCCAAGTGAGATATTCCTCAATGGTCATTTTTGGCGGTTGTTGGGGAATAGCTATCATATCCAAATTTTTGCAAGTTTGTTTTGATTATAGCAACAAGGATAAAATCAAGTTATCTACATCTTGATGAAAATTTCGCGCCATGCGATCATGTAGCTTACTAAAGGTATCGCTCTCCAAAAACTATATACAGGAAAAGCAATACCTGCGGTGAACTACGCGATCGCATTACCCGTCCTAGACTTTAAAAATTGCTGAATTTTTAGTCAACAGCAATAAGTACATCTGATGATTTAATCACAGCATAAGCCTCTTTACCTTCAACTAAACCTAGCTTTTCTGCTGATGATTTAGTGATGACAGATACTACTTCTACACCAGGTGCTAATTCTAAAGTTACCTCTGTATTAATTGAACCAGGGGTAACTTTTTTCACAGTTGCTTTAAAGGTATTTCTGGCGCTGATTTCCATTATTTTTATTTTCCTTTTAGTTATTTATACTGAATAAACTAACAAATTTTATATATTAATGGTAAATTTTTAGATTTTTTTAACAAGTTTATATAAGAGATAATTAACCCAACAGAATTACTGAAATATTGAAAATATCTAAGTAGGTGGACATGAGATAACAAAAATGTGTGAACAAAAGTAAATAGGGCGGAAAATGGTTTCTGCTCTGCCTTGTCTCAATGACTATTTTTAACACAAATCTACTTAGTTGGCTGGCAATTATGAAGGATGTGATGCCTTGGGAGATCGCGCAGCGTCTCGTAGAAAGTGCAGCTATTGTAAGATTTTTGACAAATCCAGGTTATTATCTTCTTGTAATTATTTTACGGTTCTATTATGATATGATGCGGATTAATCTATACAAAGCTTTCTATGCAACTTCAAAAATCAGAAGCAAATACTAATTTATTTTCATATCGTCCAGATATAGATGCTCTTAGAGGTCTTGCTGTTATTGCAGTACTAATCTATCACTTAAATAACGATTGGTTACCTGGAGGTTTTGTCGGTGTAGATATATTTTTTGCAATATCTGGTTATGTAGTGTCTGCTTCTATTTTACGAAGAGAATCTAAGGGATTAATAAGAGATACTTTTGAATTTTATAAAAGGCGAATTAAAAGACTTTTTCCTGCTTTAGTAGCTTGTATCCTCATCACTTCATTATTTATTTCTTTGTTAGTTTGGCCGATAGAGACAGGAAAATTTTATCTGACAGGTCTTCATGCATTAGTGGGTTTATCCAATATTTATTTAATGGATATTACGAAAGGATACTTCGATATTGATTCTAGCTTAAACCCTTTTACTCACACTTGGTCTTTAGGAGTTGAAGAACAATTCTACTTGATTTTCCCATTTTTATTATTTGCAATTTACGGCAAAGAAAAACAAATTACAAATAAAAAAAGAACAATTATATTATTCTTATCTTTTGCATTATTCATAATAATTGCCGGATTAATTACTGCCTATAAACCAGAATGGAATTACTATTCTTTAGGAAGCCGAATTTGGGAGATGGAAATCGGTTCTATTCTATTTATTTTGCAGTCAAATAATCACTTAAAAATTATTACACATAATAAAAAAACAAATATAATTATACAATTATTTTCTATCTTTCTTATTATAGTTACTTTCTTTGTTACTCCAAATAATAGTTTATTCCCTTTTCCTTTGGCTATTCCTGTTATTGTCGGAACATTGTTATTTATAACTTGTGGCAGTTCTATGTATGCCAACATAAATAAAGCTATTGGCAAATCATATCTTACTTACGTTGGCAAGACTTCTTATTCTTTATACTTGTGGCATTGGCCAATTTTTGTTTTATTTAATTGGACAGTTGGTTTGAATTCAATCTTAACATATTTTGCGGCGACTTCTCTGACAATATTATTCTCACTAATTTCTTACTATTGCCTAGAACAACCAATCCGAAAATCTAAAATCAACCAATCTAAAGTTATTTTTGGTTCCGTTTTAATTGCGATAGTTTCAGTAATAATCACTGTAGGTTCTCTTCAAGAAGTGTTTCATGATAATTTTTATCTAAAAAGAGAGTCATACATAAAGACAACATCGCTCGAAAGATATCTTGTTGCTGATAAAGTGAATAAAAATTTAAATTTAAAAGCAATTTTTAGTAATTGTTTAGCAAATGAAAATCATCCAAATATTGATTTTGAACATTGTCGTCGAAGAGGCATAAAATCCATTTCATCATCACCACAAATTTTTTTAATAGGTGATAGTCATGCCCACTCTCTATTACCTATGTTAGAAGTAAATAATACATTAATTAATCATGATCTTTTCTTCTTTGGCAATCAATTTTGCCCAATAAACATAAACATGACTCGTAGTATATCTTCAAATCTTTGTCGTCTAAATACTGATAAGATACTTAAATATATTGAACAGAAGGCTAATAATAATAGTCTACTGATTATTCATTCTAGATACAGTCCGTTTTTTGCCAATTTTGTTATCGGCAATACTTTATCAGAAAATTATAAAAATGGCATCTTTCAACTTTTTTTAACCCAAGGGCATAAATTATTGTCTATCAAAGAAGCCGCTTTACAGTTAGAAAAAGACTTTATTCAATTAAGTAACCGATTGAAGTCCAAAAATATATCTATACTTTTACTTGCACCAATACCAGAACATCAATTGCATCCCGCTCAATGTCAATTTTCAAATCCAGAATGTTTAACCGACAAACAAACAGTTCTAGAGTATAGAAAAAATACGATAAATGCCATGAATAATGCCGCCAAAGTATCTTCAAATTTGTTTGTTTGGGATACCATTGAGCAATTATGTCCAATTGAAAAATGTTCTCATTACTTAGATAGCCAATTAATTTTTAGTGATGACAATCACCTTTCTGCCTATGGCAGTCAATTATTAAGTCCCTATTTTGAGGATTTTTTGCGTAAACATCGGCTTCTAAGTCAAAATTTGTTAGATAAAAATATAGATAAACTACGTAAATAGTCATTCTCAATAAATTATTTTTGACAAATTATTTTATGCTGATTTATAAATTGTTCGTCAGCTACTAATAGTTTGTGAAAATTGAAATAGTGTTTTTAAATATGGTGAGTAATGCTCATCATTACGTTTTTAGTTGTGTTCATAGTCATAATTATGAGTCAAAAAAATCAGCCCAAATTAAGTACACAAACTAGCTATTGGCTAATAGCAAATAGCTACAATGCTGAAGATTTAAATCAGCGTGGTGAAAATGGTGATACAGCTTTAATGAAAGCTACTAGAGAGGGAGTCTACCCAGTTGTCAAAGAACTGATAGATGCGGGTGCAGATATCAACGCTAGAAACAATGATCGCAATAATGCTTTATGGTTCGCTTGTTTTGGCAATCACTACGATTTAATGAATTTGTTGCTGTCAGTCAACATTGATATTAACAATCAAAATGATAATGGCGCAACTGTCCTGATGTATGGTGCATCGGCTGGAAAGACAGAAGTAGTGAGGTTGCTATTACAACATAATCCTAACATGAATTTACAAAATTTGGACGACTATAAAGCAATTGACTTTGCCAGCAATGTAGAAGTTTTAAGGTTACTGAAAAATGCCACACAGTAAGCTTTCTAAAGAAGCCTGTCACGAGTCTACCAAGCATTCTTACTTATCAGTGCAGATGAATCCCAATTATGTGGATGCATCAACTCAACCTCGCACCTTTAAAGTTTATCCAAAATTTTATCGGCGAGTGAGATTAAATCTCGATAATCCAATTCATGCTTTTATCAGGTTAACAAGCGCCATTACTTTTGAAAAGATTTATAAGGATGGCCCTTATAAACTCCGGGTAAATCCCTCAGCAGGCGCGTTATACCCGACGGAGGTTTATGTTCAAATACGTGGTGTTGAGGGATTTATAGATGCTATCTATCATCTGGAAATTGAGAATCATTGTCTAACACTGATCTATGAATTAATTGATGATGGGTTGGAGAGTTATGTTATACCAAATAACCGTATCAATGGATTCATTTTTTTAGTTAGTTGTGTTTATTATAGGTCTAGCTGGAAATATCAAGACAGGAGCATGAGGTATTGCTTTTTGGATAGCGGACACCATTTAGGTGCGATCGCATCTTCAGCATATCTTCACGAAAAAAACATCCAATTAATCTTTGACTTTGATAAACTCTCTCTCAATGCTGATTTAGGATTTGAGAATAAGGAGTTTATTACTAGTTGTGTGATATCGGGAGAAACGCAAGAAAAGTCAGTCAGACGCTTAAGACTACCAGTTCCTTTTGTTTGTGGTACTGATTATTTTCAAGCTAATGAATTCATTGAAGATGCCTATCAAGCAACATCATGGCAACTTAGTCACCAGCAACATCTAGAACATCCTCAATTTAATTTTCACCGAGAAAGGTTTTTTGAGAACGTTTTGAACAGGCGTTCTATTCGACGTTTTCAAAAGCAGTCTATTTCCCAACAAACCTATTGGCAAATTTTGCAAGATGTTCAACAACCAATACCAAGTGAGAATTTTGAGGAAATAGAAATTTACTCGGTGGTGCATCGTGTCGAGGGAATGACACCCGGTTTATATAACGGTAGGAATCTCATAAATTCGGGTGATTTTAGCGAAAAAACAGGTTACTTGTGCATTAATCAGGCGCTGGCTAAAGACTGCGCTGTAACTTTGTTTTTTGTGTCCGATTATCTCAGCTATCAAACTGCGATGCAATTAGCTGGTTTTATCGGACAAAGAGTGTATCTATTTAGCAATTATTGGGGCATAGATTGTAGCGGGATTGGTGCTTTTTATGATGACGAAGCCCAAGAGTTTCTAGGAACCAATAAGGATGTGCTTTATGTAATGGCAATTGGTAAATAAAATAGGAAAATCAAGAGAAATGGCTAGAAGACAATTTGATTCTCATGCTGATGATAAGCACCCTATGCAGCCAACATCAGCTGATATTATTTTGCGGCAACAATTAGAGTATTCTATTAGTAGGTACTTTTATGATGGGTGCGATCGCACTATTCAAGGTCTATTATCCGATTGTCGTTGGTATGTGACAACCCATGCTAGTGCTTTAACATTGGTAATCGAATGCACTGATCAAGTTACTAACTGGCGAGTCTTGCAAAAAATCGTGCCAATGGGAAGTTTACTCTACAGCATTGTCAGCAGTGCTAAAATTCGCGTATGTCCCCCACAAACTAATGGCATACCATTTGAAATGAGGGTAGATGAACTATCAGTTTATCGTGATTGGGCATAAGCTAAATTCGGGATTTTGGACTATTAATTAAGCCATAACATTCTGGCTGAAAATTGTGATTAGTTCTGCAAAAACTAAATCGGCTGAATGTTGGACAACTGGACTTAATTCTAAGCCTAAATCAAGGTTAGCTGCTTCAATTAAATAAACTGTCACCTGTTGAGGAAAATCATCTGCAAAGATTTTTCTCCCGGCTGCTAAAGCATGATCCCAACGAAAATCATGGAGGTTGTAACTAGGTTCTGGCAGTGCTTCTAGTTCTTTGCCTGGGACTTTAAATATAGCACCTGGTTCGGAACCTGTGCAACTGGCATCCAAAATAATTAATTTTTCACTTCCTCTCGCTTGAAACATCACTTCCATTCCCGCAGTACCACAATCAAAAACGCGGATGTTGGGGTGAGGGTTTTGGGCGAGATATTGCTGTAAACGTTGGGCGATGATTACGCCTACAGCATCGTCATTACGATTGAGATTTCCACATCCAATGATTGTTAGCATGGGATATTTATAATAACATGATTTTTATTATATCGGCGGGGAAAAATTAATATTTACGGAAATTTTGACTATATCTTTGATTATTAACTTTATAGTGGCTATAGCAGCCGTAAGTCATGCACTAAAATCTTTATTCTCTCTGCGTTTGGCGTGATTAGTCCTACACAATATTTCTCACCCATCAGACAGAATTGTATATGCTAGTATTTCGTGATACAGACTCTAAAGGTAGAGGTATATTTGCTCAGAAGAGTTTTGCTAAAGGAGAGGTAATTGAAAAAGCAGCAGTGATTGTTATCCCTAAGCAACAAGTTAAATTAATTGTCAAAACGGTTTTATTAAATTATTATTTTGGTTGGCATGGGGAAAGTGGCGCTATAGCTTTGGGCTTTGCTTCACTTTTTAATCATTCTTATCATCCCAATGCGCTTTATGTTAAGAATTTTTCTAAAAATGTAATTGAAATTATTGCTCATAAAGATATTCGAGCAGGTGAGGAAATTACTGTTAATTATAATGGGCAAGTTGATGATTTATCGCCTGTTTGGTTTGATGTGGTGGAATGAGTCTCACGCAGAGGCACAGAGTCGCAGAGAGTAAAACAGGAGTGAGTTATTGTTCAAGTTTTATCTGTGCTAAAAAATTATTTGGTGATACAATATGGATATTTTGATAGGAGTTCAGGACTAACAAATCCTCATCTCCTGTAATAATCAAATTAGCACTGCCATCAATAGCAAGTGAGATAAATTTATCATCTTTTGCATCTCGACAGACTTGTACAGGATTTAAAACATCAACCATCTCAGCGATACTTTTTAAATACAAAATCAATTTTTGTCTATTTTCCAAACTGACATAATTATCAAACTTTTTCCTGGAAAGAACCCTTTCTAATTCTGTTAGTGTTTCAGAGGAGACAAGAATATGATGGTGATCAAAAGCGTAACGAACGGCTTGAGAAGTAATAGATTTGGGAGTTAGTAAACGACTCACAAAACAATTAGTATCAATGACGATTCTTTGCTTAATCATCACTGTCAAGAATTTCTTTGAGTTTTTCTTCTGTCATGCCTTTAGCTTCAGCATTTTTACCAACTTGATCACAAAATTGCTGAAACTCCTCTTTTAACAATGTAGTCAATCTTTGATACTCTAAGACTGACAGAACTACAACTGAATCTTTATCCTGGCGTTGAATGGTTATTGGTTCTTTTTGGGCTTTATCTAAAAATTCTGTAAAATTTTGTTTTGCTTCCGATGCAGATAGGTAAATCATAATATACCTCTTTTCTCTTTATCCTAACTCAATTTGGTTGATATCTACCACTGAATATCTCCACGCGCCAAGCATTTTTCATAATCTCCTAAATTAGATAAATAGTCAGAAAAATCCGATTCAGCTATATCTAGAGATTCGCTAAACTGAAGCCATAATTCCTCACAAGCCTTGATATCTTCCTCTGTCAACTCTGGAAAATCATTTAATATTCCCTTATTACTGCTATGTTTGATAAATAGAAAGTCTATAAAATCACTGACTTCCTGAAATAAAGAAGGTGGCATTTGCTGAATTTGAGCAATGGTTTTCTCTTGTAGATTCATACTAATATTTAAGCTGGGTTGCTTGAGTCTTTAGTTCTTATTTTAACCCGTCTGTAGGTTGAATTGAGCGTTTCCCTATTTTCCATTCCCTAAGATTGCATTCCCTGGGGTACGCTGCTTTAGATAGTGTCGAGGTACAGAAGATGTTTAAGCTGCGGGTAGGGTTGCTGTTTGGTGGAGGTTCTGGAGAACATGAAGTTTCAATAATGTCTGCGGGTGCGATCGCTAAAGTTTGAAGTGCGGAGAAAAATAGTATCTTAGAGGTATCCTAGAACTGGCTTATAAGTTCTCTTTTAATAATGATTTATTAGTAACTTTGACTACTTTCATTATTTTTTCAAGTGTTCTAAATAAACGGCAAAATATATTATGATTTTGTTACATTCTTGTTAAGAAAGGTTACAGGAATCTTAACAAAAGGAAATATTTCTTATGGTAGCACTTGAGAAAAAGCCATTACATCAAGTTGTCATTGTTGGTGGTGGCTTTGGTGGACTGTATACAGCAAAGACTCTTGCTAACGCAAATGTAGATGTTACTCTCATTGATAAACGGAATTTTCACCTATTTCAGCCGCTTTTATATCAAGTTGCGACAGGTACGTTATCACCTGCTGATATTTCTGCACCATTGCGATCTGTATTCAGCAAAAGCAAGAATACAAAAGTATTGCTAGGAGAAGTAAGTGTTATTGATCCAAAAGCGCAACAAGTTATTTTGGGTGATCAAATAGTACCTTATGATACATTAATTGTTGCCACAGGTGCTAACCATTCCTATTTCGGTAAAGATAGCTGGAAAGAAACTGCTCCTGGCTTGAAAACTGTGGAAGATGCCATAGAAATGCGTCGGCGGATATTTTCGGCATTTGAAGCGGCAGAACAAGAAACTGATCCTGTAAAACGTCGTGCTTTTTTGACTTTTGTGATTGTGGGGGGTGGTCCTACCGGTGTAGAATTGGCAGGTGCGATCGCAGAGTTGGCATACAAAACTCTCAAAGAAGATTTCCGCAACATCAACACCTCAGAAGCGAAAATTTTGCTCTTGCAAGGGGGCGATCGCATTCTCCCACACATTGCGCCAGAATTATCCAAAGTAGCAGCAGAATCTCTGCAAAAATTGGGAGTGGTTATTCACACTCTCACTAGGGTGACAAATATTGAAAATGACATAGTTACTTTCAAGCAAAACGATGAATTGACAGATATTGCCTCAAAAACTATATTGTGGGCAGCAGGTGTTCAAGGTTCGGCATTGGGCAAAGTCCTCGCAGAACGAACAGATGTAGAATGCGATTTCTCTGGCAGAGTAATTGTCGAACCAGATTTGACTATCAAGGGTTATAAAAATATTTTCGTAATTGGAGATTTAGCCAATTTCTCCCATCAAAATGGTAAACCCTTACCTGGTGTTGCCCCCGTAGCTAAACAACAAGGAGAATATGTCGGTGGACTGATTCAACTACGGCTTCATGGTCATACTTTGCCACAATTTCATTACACCGATGTAGGTAGTTTGGCAATGATTGGGCAAAATTTAGCTGTTGTAGATTTAGGTTTCATCAAACTCACCGGTTTCCTAGCTTGGGTATTTTGGCTAATAATTCACATCTACTTCTTAATTGAGTTTGACACTAAATTGGTAGTAGTATTTCAGTGGGCATGGAATTATATTACTCGTAATCGACGCTCTAGATTGATTACAGGCAAAGAGGCTTTTCTAGCAGCAACACCTCCTGTTAACAATAGCAGTCATTCCCCCACTAAAGAACAGAAGCAGCCCGTTAAGCTGTAAGATTTTTGGCCAGTTGTACTCCTGAAGCCTAACTCCTAACTCCTAACTCCAAACTCCTAACTCCTACTGTATATTTCTTGAAAATCTAATCGGTTAAGATTGCATTCCCTGTGGTACGCTATCTGCTTTAGATAGTGTCGAGGTACAGAAGATGTCTAAGCTGCGGGTGGGATTGCTGTTTGGTGGACGTTCTGGAGAACATGAAGTTTCAATAATTTCTGCACGAGCGATCGCTAATGCTTTAAATGCAGAGGAAAATAGTCACAAGTACGAAATAGTGCCTTTCTACATCCAAAAGGATGGTTTTTGGCAAGCTGGGGAAGTTGCACAGCAAGTTTTATCATCTGGTGTGGCTAGAGAAAATCTAGCCGTAACCCCTAATTTATGGGAGTTTCCACCACAAACAGCAGAAATTGATTTGTGGTTTCCTATTCTCCACGGCCCCAATGGTGAAGATGGTACGATTCAAGGTTTACTCACTTTAATGCAAGTCCCTTATGTGGGTTCTGGGGTGTTAGGTTCGGCTACGGGAATGGATAAAATCGGTATGAAAACCGCTTTTGCTCAAGCTGGACTACCCCAGGTAAAATATAAAGCGATAACTAGGGCGCAAGTTTGGTCAAATCCTTGTATTTTTCCGAAATTATGTGATGAAATTGAACTAACTTTAGGCTATCCCTGTTTCGTTAAACCGGCTAATTTGGGTTCGTCGGTAGGAATTGCGAAAGTGCGATCGCGCCAAGAGTTAGAATTAGCTTTAGATAATGCCGCAACCTATGATAGACGCATTATTGTCGAAGCCGGAGTTGTCGCTAGAGAAGTAGAATGTGCCGTTTTAGGTAACGATAATCCCAAAGCATCTGTTATTGGTGAGATTACGTTTGATAGTGATTTTTACGATTACGAAACTAAATATACCCAAGGTAAAGCCGATTTATTTATTCCCGCACATCTAACAGATTCAGTAGTTCAGCAAATTCAAGAAATGGCATTAAAAGCCTTTTTAACTGTTGACGCTGCTGGTTTAGCACGGGTAGACTTTTTCTATATCGAAGCTACCGGAGAAATTTTAATTAACGAAATTAATACTTTACCAGGGTTCACAGCCACAAGTATGTATCCTCAACTTTGGGCAAATACTGGTATTTCTTTTCCCAAATTAGTAGACGAATTAATTCAATTAGCTATTGAAAGACATTTAAAGAGTGCTGAGTAAAAAAGCAATAATCGCACTCCTGCAAGATATTTGGCAAAAATTAGTATGATATTCAATTTTCTTAGGACTTATGCAAGATATGGCTGAAAACCTTATTATTACGTAGCGGTAATTCATGTAGCTTGCTTGCCCGTTGCGGTATTATCGCTACTTTTGTTCTGTTTTGCGTAAGTCCTATTTCTGTCAAGTTTGGGTAAAAACTATTTTTGCCAATACAAAACTGAATTACGAACTAAAATAATGGCAACGGACAACTAAAGAGTATTAAGTGCTGAGTAAATCTGACTTCTGCCATAATACTTGTGTCTTCTAGTACAATAATCTACTAGAGCATACAAGCGTGATCTTAATTATGGACAATAGTGACGGTGTAAAGCAAAAGCCAAACCAATCAACAGAAACTAGTCTAGAAGCATCAAAAAATACACCCTCAGCTAAAAACCTGTTGGTAAAGCATTCTTGGCTTTTGTTTGTAGGGTTGTTCGGGATTTCTGTAGGAGTCTCAATTTTTGGTTATTATCAACTAAGTTATATTGGGGATGTGCCAAAAAAGGAAGCAGAAAACCCCTTAAAATTAGTCAGTGCGGAACTAATCACAAGATTCGCTGATACTAGTAATGCTACACCTTCATGGTTAATAATAGCGATCGCTCTGACTTGTGCTACTGGTTGCTGGGTAATCTTCCGCTTACTTAAACTTCCATAACGGGTTTGCAGAAAAGTATAGGGTGTAAGGTTTTGAGAATAATCAGAATACTTAAACAACATCCCCTCAAATTGATAACCGATAAAAGTGCCAACTTGGCAACCAATCTGTAAAGAACCCAGTTAAATTAAATAAAAGATAAACGACTTAAAGGGTGTTGTTATCAGGGGCAACTACTATTAATAAATCAGTCTTATAAAGGCTTTTTAAAAAAGTCTTTCTTAGGGAGAAAAAGCAATCTACTTACAATTTTCTGGGCTATGAGTTCAGCAAAAAAATAATAATCAAGTTTAACATTTGCTGCAAAGGAATATTCACAGCATACAGGCGCTGTCGTTGACGTACAATTTAGCCCCCCTAAATAACGGGCAGCGTCTATACATATTCCTGAACGCTCCAGCAGCAAATGCAGAGTGGGAGATTAAAGGCGATTGGTATGCCTTCTCCCACTCTTCTTTTATGGATAATTGGGATCACCTGAGTTCGGAGTTATCCCTCTTCTGTCAGAGTAGGGATAAAAGGATATTTTAAAAGTATCAGAATTAATTGAAATCCCTCAAAGTCCCTTTTAAAAATGGGGATTTAGGGGGATATACAAGTATTAGATCCCACACAAAAAAGTTTTCAAACATCCTCTAACAAAAATCTGTATCATGCAAAAATTTAATAATCTCTGAATTCACTACCTGAGAAGCACCAGTTGAGGCATCATGATAGCAGTTATGCAGAATTTTAAAGCGCGAATTAGGGATATGTTGATGTAATTTCTCTCCATGACTAAGAGGAAACCAACTATCTTGATCACCCCATAAAATTAGTGTAGGACATTCAATATTGCTAAGATTACTTTGAATCTGACTGAGCATATTTGGCTTTTTAGCTTGGAAATTTTCAATTTCTCGTACTGCTATTTGCAATTCTTCAGCCACCTTTACCAAAGTTCCCGGAATTTCAATAAACGGATAAGTTATCCAATAAACATCTTCTTCTGTGAGAATAGAAGGATCGAATAACACTTTGCGTCTTTCTATACCCATAACTTCTCTAATTATAGGTGCAAACCAATATGCTAGACGTAAAAAGTCGATTGTATGTATAACTTCCAGCGGTGTTTGGGCAAGTAATCCCATAGCCCAATGGGGTAAATGTTCAACAAAGATAGGCGCGTTAATGACTACTAAACGCCCAATTAATAGGGAATTTTTTGCAGCTAACGCTAAAGCAACTAGTCCACCTAAAGATTCTGCGACGATGACAGGTGGTTCATCGCATAAAGCCTGAATAATTCTTTCTAATTCAATTACTTGATGACCAGTTTCTTCTCGGCGAAACAGATTTTTTTCAGAAAAACCATAGCCTTTAGCATCAAAACAAATTACCCGAAAATCTTTAGATAATGGTTTAATACTATGCCGCCAATTATAACTCCAACTGCCCAGACCATGTAATAAAATTAGCGGCTTACCTGTACCTTTTTCGCCATAAGCGATTTGTGCGGTATATCCATTAGCATCGTGAATAATCAGACTTTGTTGCCCTTTGGGAAAGTTAACTTGCCACCAGTCTTGCATTGTGTAATTAATTAATAATTTAACCGCCAGTTAAGGCATTCCATAGCATTCTTATTAATATCACGGGTAATGCTATTAAGACAATGGCAAGCAAAAACAACCCAGCAAAAAGGGTAATAATAAATAGCTGGTCAACTTTCTTTTTTTCACCAGGAGATTGTAAGTAATCTTCTAATAACTTGATGTTATAAATATTTGCTTTCCAGGCAAAATCAAATAAGTCTCCCAACATGGGGATAGCACCTACTAAACCATCAATGATGATATTTGCAACCATTCGGATCAATGTAGCTCTAGGCACACCCATTTGTGCTGATTCAATGATAATGTAGATAGAAACTATCAATGACAAAACATCACCACCAACAGGTATTAATCCGAGAATTGGATCTAACCCAATACCAACCTGAGTTCCAGGAATTGTAATAGCATTATCTAAGAGTCTACTAATTTGACGTATACGCTTTAATCTAGGTGCATATCCATCAGGTTCAATGGAAAAGCGATTAGGAGGATTAGACATTTTTTGGTAATTGGTAATTGGTAATTGGTAATTGGTAATTGGTAATTGGTAATTGGTAATTGGTAATTGGTAATTGGTAATTGGTAATTGGTAATTGGTACTTGGTAAACACTTTTTCAGCTTTGTAGGGTGCGTCAGACTTGATAATTTACCAACAATCAATAGACATTTAATATCTGACGCACCTAACTCCGAACTCCGAACTCCGAACTCCGAACTCCTAATACTTATATTGACTGATTTATATTATTTGTTTTGTCAAATTGCTCCCTTTTTGTCTGTATAAATTCACCAACAGTTACATTTAATTGGTTGCCGACCAGGAGAACAAAGGCACTCATCCACAACCACAACATTAATACTATAAAAGTTCCTACTGTACCATAAACTTTATTATAATTTCCGAAATTGCTAACATAAAGCCGGAATAGTGCAGAAACTAGCGCCCAAAATATAGCGGCTAAAACTGCTCCTGGCATTAATGGTATGCCTGGTTTCCACACGCTCGGTCCATAACGATAGACTAAACTAAAAGTGGCAGAAACAATAACTAAGGCTAAAGGCCACTGGAACAGTTTCCAAAGAAGTAATAAGAATGCTAAATAAGAATTGCTATTTACCACTATTCCTAAAAGGAAATCACTAATAAATACTAAAAAAGAAGCCAAAATTAAAAGTAATATTGTACCAATTGTTAATCCCAGAGAAATGAGTTTAGCTTTCCAAAAAGGGCGTATATCTTCTGGGGAAATTTGCTCAATTTGATCAAAAGCAGTCATAGCGGTACTAACGGCACCAGAAGCTGTCCAAATAGCGATCGCAAAACTGGCAGAAAACAAACCCCTATTTTTAGAATCAGCAATCTCTGTAGTCGCAAAGTCGCTAATTAAAATCCACGCGTCTTCGGGTACAATCTGACTTAGTTGCGCTGTTAGTTGAATAAAGGTGTTTTGCAAGGATTCTGCTACTAATCCAATAGCTGTGATCACGGCAAGAACAGCCGGAAATAGCGATAACATGGCGTTAAAGGCAATTTCTGAAGCTAGTCCTAAAAGCCTTCTTTCCATAGTCTTGGCAAAGGTTTTCTTCAGTGTTCGGCCATTGAGGTGGCGAAAAAATCTGATAAAACGAGGGTTAAGCATATTAGCGCGGTTCTGGCAGAGTCTCCAATGGTGGCTTCTTCTGTGATTCTACTGTAATTTGCAGTTTGGCATTTGGTTTAGGTTCTGTACCTATTTGCGTATCTATCCTGTAGTCACTGATTTGCCATTTTAATTGTAGGTATTCTAGAATGGCTTGCGATCGCGCTTGAATGATATCTTGTGGTTCGGTTAGTTCCTGGTTAACTATCACCTCTAAGCTTAAATTAGGCTGTTGCTGTAAAATTTCACCAGCACGATCTAACAACTTAGCATTAGCTGGTGTCACTACCGATTGATCTTTTTCAAAAGAAATAATTCCTAAATTAGTTCCTATTCTCTGCATTGTCACTTTTGCAGACTGGTAATTAAGCTTACTTCTAATATTATCTGCCATAAGCATTTGAGCATCTCTATCAATATCTCTTTCACTCAGATAAATTAAGCGGATACTTAACGGTTGCAGAGGACTACTGATTAGTTCGTAATTAATTAATTTTGCTGGCTGGGGAAGTTGTATACCACTTAAGGAAGATTGCACTTCTTGAAAAAAGTTAGCTTGCAACTGAGTAATATTAACAACTTGTTCAGCAGGTTTTTCTACAGGTAATTGGCGGACAAGTTCATTTGATGCTGTCGGAATTTCAACCAGTTGCAATGCTAATAATTCTGGTGATTTCTGCAAACGAGAAGCCAAGATTTGGATATAATTATTTTTTTCTGCATTTGTGTATTCTTTACTACTAAATACCTGAAGTTGAATTGTTAGTCGCTTATTTTTTTCTGAAGTTGAAATATTACTAATATAAGAACGTGTTTCACCATTAGGAAAATTTTCAAATTCCTGTTGCCATACTTCCGTCGCTGTTCTCCGAATTTTATTTTCCTGTTGCTGCAAAGAAATTTCGCGTCTGAGTTGGCTCAGAGATTGATTGAGTGGGAAACTAATGATGCCAATGGTACTAAAAATCAACAAAAATCTGCCAGGAAGACCTCCAACTTTTTTGAGTTTATTGTATGCAGGTAATTTTTCTAAAATACTTTGCATCCACAAACTTTCTTTATCAGTTGACCGCCATACTTTTACTGTTTCTTTTACCTGATAACTATCAATATGTAAACTTAAAAAAACCAGCATGGCGCTGAACGTAATTGCTACTAAGTTGGTCAAAAATAGTAATCCCCCACCACTAGCTACCTGTAGCCCTTTGACAGAATCCACGCTAATTGCGACACCAATACCATAACCAACAACGCATAAGGGGGGCATTAAGGCCACTGCAATAGCCACACCAGGAACAGAAGTTGCTACTCCTTTTGCTTCTTTGCAAATTGCCACTGAACCAACTGCACCGGAAAATAAAGCGACTACTAAATCTAAGATATTCGGGCGAATTCTAGCTGCAATCTCAGTAGTCATTTCCTTAAATGGTAATACTGACACCAGGAAGACAGCAAAGGAAATGGCAACTATACAACTGAGGATAAGATTAGAAAGCGATCGCATAGCGAGGATGACATCACCCGCAGCCAATGCTAATCCATTAGCGAGAATACTCCCCATCAATGGAGAAATTAGCATTGCACCAATAATTACGGCGGCGCTGTTTAAGACCAATCCTAGTGTAGCAATGCCCGCAGCAAATAAAACCTGAATCCAATAGCTAACATCTTCCAGAGTTACTGATCTACATAGATCCAGGTATACTTGTTCCTTCCGAGCTTGATTAATTCCCAAGTTATCAGCAAACCACTGTCTAAACATAATTTAACTGCTAACTAGATTTGAGTATCAGTAACAATAACAATATACAGCAGAAGTCAGGAGTAGGGGTTTAGCAATGCGTTTTACCCCACAGGAATGAAAGCTGCTTGATGCATGATAGTTCAGCATGGCGTATGCGATATTTTGATTTCAACTTTGGATCTCATTTACCTACAATGTGCTGTAATAGCAGTAGCAATTTTTTCTCTAGTCTACTAATCTATTGGTTGTAAGGATTCAGGATACAGAATATTTGATATAGCACGGAACTCTTAACAAGGAACAGGGAACAGAAGAGAAAAATATTCTTCTGACTCCTGACTCCGAACTCCTGACTCCAAACTCCTGACTCCTGACTCCTGACTCCTGACTCCTGACTCCTAAATTCTTACTATTGGTTGTATTAAAAAGATTAAATACAATTACTACAAAAACCTTCTATGACTCAAGATTTAACACAAAAATGGTTAGCGGAAATTCAAGCCCTGAAACAGCAAATGGCTGAACTTCAACAAAAACGTGATGAAGCTTGGGAGAGTTCACAAAAATGGCGACAACTATATAATACTGAGTCAGAACAGCGTCGTGCAGATGCCAAAATGCACCAACAAGCCATAACATCTGTCAAAGCTGAACTTCAGAAATTGCAAGGTATAAACGCCGATACCATGGCTGAAAGTGCGACAACGACGATTGAGTCAGAATTGGCAGAACCAAAATCTGTAGAGGAATTACAAGCCAAATTCATCGCTATTACTAAAGAGCGCGATCGCTTAATTCAAGCTTTGAAAATTGAGCAAGACAACCACGCTCAAACACGCAACAGCCTCACCACAGCCTTGGGTGATGCTATTGACAGTTTGACAAAGCTGAGAGGAGCAGGGGTAGTAAATCAGTGAACGGTTATTAGTTACAGCAACAGTCGTTTAGCTTTTGCTGACTCACTCTACAAAATAGAGAGCGAAATGCAAATAATGAACAATCTCTAATAAATGAATACAGCGAACTACCTAACTTAACAGGAAAAACTCGCTCAGAAGCCTTAATAATTCTTGTCAACCGAAGATTTGAATTTAAAACGCAAACCCAAGGAGGATATGAAACATTTCAGCATCCAGATGGTAGCCAAATTCATATTAGACCCAATGGAGAAATTGTCCGCACAGGTCCTAAAATTAAAGCAGTGGATGGCAGACCTTACCGTCGTCGCTACAATCAATATGGGAATCAAATAGAATTTGTTTCTGGAGCTAATACCCATAACACTGGAGAAATTCTAAATTTATGACAACAACAATTACACCAAACCTCACTACTTTTCTCGAAGATTTAAAAAGTGCTGATTTAGTTGGTATTTCTTTAAATCCTCACAACCTGGGATTACGTCTAGACTTTACCTTTGGTCCTGAGGCTGATGATGTCGCTATTGAACTTTACCAAATTATTCACTTTGTTTTTTCCCAGTCTCTAAATCCAGATGATGAAGATATTTGTTTTTGGGTAGGAGAAGTTGAACTCAAAAAAATTGAAGACGATATTCATGGATTTTTATCTAAATTAGGACTTACTCACAATTCACGGAAGAAAAAACCGTTTAAAGAGATTGTTAGAAATATTTTTCGTAAGTCCTTAAAATCCAATCCATTTATCGATCAAAATGAACCAGTTAACACCAATTTACAATCACTTATTTATTTTCATTTACAAGGCGATATTAGTTTAGAGGTTGTGTGCAAAGATTATAAAATTTTTCAACAAATCAAAAATTAATAGGCGATTTACGTAGTCAAAGAGATGAAACTCAGCAAACATTTATTAATATAAATGTCTCAAATTTTGTAGTAATATGTACTAAGCGAATGGAATTATATTTATGGTTCAAACTCCTCAAGCACCAGTCAATTATTTTTCCTTTGAAGATTACTATGCCTATGATGATGGCACTGGAAATCGCTATGAATTAGTGGATGGAGAATTAGTTTTAATGCCACCAGAATCAATTTTTAACTCTGATATATCAATGAGATTATTGTTGGAATTAGGTAAAATAATTCCTCTTCATTTATTACGATATAAAGAAATTATGATTGAGGTAAGTGGACGTAGAGCTAAGGTAAGAATACCTGATTTATTAATCTTAGGTGAAGAATGTCGCTCTGCTTTAGAAACTACGGAAAGAGGAACAATTACCCATGAGATGCCACCACCATTAATAGCCATAGAGGTGGTATCACCTGGTACTGAAAATGAAGTCAGAGACTATCGTTTCAAGCGTTCTGAGTATGCAGCCAGGGGAATTGCTGAATATTGGATTGTCGATCCTTTGCAGAACAAAATTACGGTTTTATCTTTAGTAGAAGGTTTTTATGAAGAATTTATCTATACAGGTGATGATTTGATTAAAAGTGAAGTATTTCCAGAAATTGAGATTAAGGTAAGTGATATTCTCGTTCAATAGATAGCAATTAAAAATATAGGAATTAGGTTTGGTTTCTGAATTTACTCGTAGAGGTAGGGAACAGGGAACAGAGAAGAATGAATCAAGGTATACAGAGTTTTTATATCGTTTATCTCGTTATCTCGTTCCCAGTCTCTGACTGGGAATGCCATTACAGAGGCTCTGCCTCTGCTTTAATAGAAGGCAGAGCCTTCTACAATTCATTCCCATACAGAGTATGGGAACGAGAAGAATATTATGGTTTAGTGATCGCGTAATAATTTAGTTTTTGGCATTAAAGCCAATGGGTATCAATCCTAATCAAATACAATATGTTCGCACAGGATTTGAATTGAGCGATCGCCCTTGATTTCTTAAAATAGAGTCAGCGATCGCTTATCCCAGCCATTAAAACCCTAAATTTTATTCAAATCCCATTGCCTCAGCAACAGCTTTAATGTCTGCGGGAATACCCTGTTTAAATTGAGCATGACTGTGTTTAATTGCTGTATCTGGGTCTTTCAAGCCATTACCAGTGAGGACACAAACCACTGTTGCACCTGTGGGAACTTGGTCTTTTACCTTTAACAACCCGGCGACAGAAGCCGCACTAGCAGGTTCACAGAAAATCCCTTCAGATGATGCTAAAAGTCGATAAGCGTCGAGGATTTCCTCATCTGTGACGGCGTTGAAGCTACCTTGACTGGCAGATTGAGCAGCGATCGCTTTATCCCAACTAGCAGGATTACCAATTCTAATTGCTGTGGCTAGGGTTTCAGGATTCGCTACAGGTTTACCATTTACCAAAGGTGCAGCACCAGCAGCTTGGAAACCCATCATTTTCGGTAAGCGATCGCACTTCCCATCTTGATGATATTGACAAAAACCCATCCAATATGCCGTGATATTTCCCGCATTCCCCACCGGAATACATAACCAATCGGGAGCATTACCCAAGGCATCGACAACTTCAAAAGCTCCTGTTTTCTGACCTTCCAAACGGTAGGGGTTGACAGAATTCACCAAAGTGATGGGATAACTATCTGCCATTTCCCGGACAATTTCTAGCGCTCGGTCAAAATTCCCTTTAATAGCTAATACCTCTGCGCCATAAAGTAAGGCTTGGGCTAACTTACCTAAAGCCACATAACCATCAGGAATCAACACAAAGGGTTTCATTCCCCCACGTCGGGCATAAGCAGCCGCCGCAGCGGAGGTGTTACCTGTACTAGCACAAATTACCGCCTTAGCCCCTGCTTCCTTGGCTTTAGAAATTGCCATTGTCATCCCCCGGTCTTTGAAGCTGCCGGTGGGGTTAAGACCATCATATTTAACAAATACCTTGACCTGTTTTCCAATGCGTTCTGCGATCGCTGGCACTGGGATTAAAGGTGTGTTACCTTCCAATAGAGTAACAACTGGCGTGCTTTCACTGACAGGCAAATATTCACGATAGGCTTCTATCAGTCCGGGCCAAGGTTGGCAATGAGATTTAGCAACAGACAAGCTCAAAGTCACAGGATTCTAAACTTCTTAACTAAGGATTTGGGATCGGAAAATTGGGATTCTGTTTATGGTGTCAACAACTTTACCACGCTAAGAGCGATGTTACAGCATATTGCAGGTAAATGAAGTACAGGTTTAAATCACAATACCAGCACTACAAAGCTTTCACTTCTGACTCCTGCTAAAATCGCTATCATCGTAGTCTCTTATGACTAAAGGGTAAACCTATCAGACTATGTGATGGAAAGTATACAATGTTTTAAGAAAGATTAAGATGACATTATTATAATATATCCAATGGTGTGAGTTAAGTTTGCAAATGAGTATAACTATGTCCACTTTGTCATCCAGTGTTGCCAGTTGCGAATCCCATAGCGAACTAGTCAAAAAGCTTACCAAAGCTTACTATAGAGACGATCAGCAAGAGAAATTTATGGATTTGCAAGCCGAAGTAGATTCCCTGCTCGAACAGTTACAGAACCTGAAGAGCCAAAAGACAGAATCTTCCAGCCACGAATAATAAACCCCAAAATTTGCTTACTACTCAAAGCGCTGATTAGTTTCTGACCAGCGCTTTAAGTTATATGTATTAGCACTTTCCACCAATAAAGCTAGAGATTGATCACTAGACAGTTTAGCGATTGCAGTCAGATTTTGTTCTGACTTGAAGATAAAATCGTTATATATGATCTTGCCATTAGCTCTAAAAATCAGAGTCCGGGGACGAATTTTATCATCCTCATTCCCCAAGTTTTCATTTTTTGGCTGAGTCAAAGAAGCGATCGCAGAACCAGAAATAGTCAACACCACATCAAGATTACCGTCATTAGTGACATCAACCATCTGCACAGGCCAACTACCCATTTGTGCTTTCATCTTCTCCAAGCTAGGAACCTGACCAGAAGGAATATCCCCAGACTGCTGTAAAGTACGCCATACATTCGGTAAAATGGCTTGAACACCTTGAGGATTCTGTCGATTCAGTTCTTGAATAGCGATCGGCGCAGGTTGCACCCATTCTAATGCTGCCGAAGTCAAAGCTAGAGGTTTGGGTTGAATAGAACTATTTTCATTTTGGGTAATAGAATCACCAACCGCTAAAAGTCGCAACACCCCGCCCCGCATTTGTACGGCTTTAATAGTAGCCGTGTTGATTTGTTGTTCTCCATTGCTCCCCCAAACAACTATCTGAATAGAATTATCAGTCCTCATTCCTAAAACTCTCGTCCAAAATTGGCTAGTCTGAGTTTTTGGTAATCGCAAATCAGAAAACGGGTAACTTAACCAACTTGTACCATTATGAAATGCGCTCACTTCCACCTGATACCATACTTGGTTATCCGTAATTTTAAAATCGGCTTGAGGATCTATTGATCGCCAATCAGCATTATTAACCTGGGTGATTTTTTTTACCCCACCAATAATCTGACTAACATGAGGATTATTTACCTGCTCGTCGAGTTTAGCGAACAGACCTTGAAGATAGGGTAGAGTTTCCTGAGAAATATTTGCTTGTCCTTCTATCCACGAATCAGCACGATCTTCTCCCCTTTGCACAGCGAAGATCAGATATGCCCAAGCTAACACAGCACGTCTAGTAGGATTGAGCCGCAACGCCACCGTTGTCCGATGCCATAACTTACCCTTATCTGTTTTAAGTAGGGTATAAATTTCTCTACCTTTTTCAGGCGATTCTATCAATATCTGTAAAGCTTGCTCCCAGCGACCATCAAGTAAATATGTCAACACTTGTTGACTAGGGCTAGCCCAACTTTGATCAGCTTGAATTTTGGTAAATTGAGAATGCAGGCGAATGAAATCTATCTGCGCCTGTGCAGCTTCTGGATAAAGCTTTTTGCGCTCTTTTACCAAAGATGTCAACCAAGCATCAGCAGGAGTCCACAGTCCATTGCGGGCTAGTAACAGAGAGTTTTTATAACCAAAATCTTCACTTTCTGGTTTTTTGAGGTTAATTGCTTCCAGTAACAAGGAATTACTCACTAATTTGCTAGGTTTAACTTGATAAACTTGCAAATGCGGTTCTAAACCTACTGTCTGATCTATCACTAACTCTTTAGCACCACCACCAGTCACTTCCTGCCATTTAGGTAGTTTTCCATTAGGGTTTTTCCACGATATGATTTGCTGTAAACTACGATTTTGTGGATTGTAGTGAACAATTCGACCATAAGCAGTTTTATTATCATTGTCTTGTGTGATATCGCCCCGCAAATAAAACCAGAAACCTGGTGATGTCGAATTTTCTAAAGCTTTGATCTCAGTTAAAGGCAAGTTAATACTTCCCTCCTGAGTTTCTGACTCTGAAACATTTTCACCCAACGCAGACTCCACAAAAGTCTTCGTCAGCCCAGTCACAGAAAGTTGCGTGACTAGATGGTAGTATTTTTGTTGTTGAAATTGAAACTCCAAGTCTTTCGATAGCGCATAAACCCTCAGTTCCACAATTTCTTGACAATCAGACTGACAATTGTTCCGTTTTTGAAAGACTGGTAGTAGAAATAACTTTTTTTGCTGATTATCTAAAGATAGACTTTCCCCAGCTATACGCTTTTGTTTACTTAAGGTGAGTTGAATTTCTGGAAGTGTGTAGGAGACATCTTTCTTACCCAAAGGGATTTGCGCCCATTTTGGTAAAACTTCATTTAGCCAGCTAATCTGTTCTGGATTCAGTATGTAGAGAATGCTAATCCAGCCAACACCCACAATCATACCAGTACTGCTTAACAAGATAGTCAGCGCTAAAGTTGACATTAGCCAACTGCGCCATCGAGGCTGTTTATGAGATGTTTGATTCATCTTTTCCAATGTATCATCTGCACGGTGCTGATTAGTTTGAGCAGCCTTTGGCTTCAGCTTACGCCTGTTGTGTGCCATTTTAGTTTTCAGTCAATGCGGAGAGTCTTTTCAGGCTGAGTATTTTTACTTTAATACTCGTGCTTTGGGTAATTGCCCATAATTTATGAGGACTTACGCTAGATTAACGTATTTTCGTCATAACGACGGTCAGGAAGCAATTTCAAGTTACTATCTAACTTTATTCCCCTCGATTACTTAGTTTTGGATGGTTATTTGGGAAACAATAATGCTTTACAAATGGCTCGGCAGGTAAAGTTGCATATAATTTCCAAGTTACGCCACGATTCGGCATTATATATACCTTAAAATCTCTAATCTCAGCAATTAGGTGCTTGGAAAGAGATTTACTTGAATGTTTCAATATATTAAAGAATTGCAATTATAAATGATGGAAAATACATTTTTAGATAAAACCTTCCGTGACAGCAATGGCAAAATTGTTTTAGCTCAGATGCCAAACCTACCGCTTATTGTTTGGGCAGTAGCTAGTTTACTAGCTCTAATTTTTACAAATGGCAAAATCAATACAGTGTTAGGCGTACTGGCAAATGGCTCATTGTTTACTTGGGCATGGATGGAATTATTTCAAGGCGTTAATTATTTTCGCAGATCGCTAGGTCTTGCGGTATTTATGGGTATTATCGCATCAAAAATCATGTAGTTTAAGGCGTTTGAGTAGCATCCATACAGATGAAAGCTATCTGTATGAATGCTCAATTGAGTGGCGACAGGGTTTGATAGTCTGTGTAGCCATGTTCACTACCACCATAGAACGCCCTCACATCAGCTTCGCTCAGGGAGGCATTGAGCCGTAGCCGAGCCACTAAGTCAGGATTAGAGATGAACAGTCGCCCGAAAACTATGGCATCAGCCCGCCCGCTTGTAATTGCTTCATCACCTCGTTGTCGATCAAACCCACCCACTGCCAGCAGTGTTCCTTGGTAAACGGGACGTAGGAGATCAATGGGGTTGAAGTTCGGTGCAGTCCCTCTGGCGTAACCTCGGTCATACCCGACGTGCAAGTATGCCAAACCCAGTGGATTGAGTGCTTTGGCGACATAAGTATAAGTTGCGGCAGGATCGTCATCGAATGTGTCGTTGACTGTGAAGCCGGGGGCGATCTTGACCCCTATCCGCCCCGCGCCCCGGACGCTACAGAGAGCATTGACTACTTCGAGCGTGAAGCGGGTTCGATTCTCCAATGTGCCACCATAGGCATCCGTGCGTTGATTGGAACTGCTGACTTGGAACTGGTTGGGTAGGTATCCAGTTGCTGCATGAAGTTCTACACCATCGAAACCTGCTTCTATAGAGAGTTCCGCTGAGGAGCGGTACTCCTCTACTATTTCAGGTATTTCGTCCAACTCTAACGGACGGGGTGTCTCGAAAGGGACTTTGCTGTCCCAAACGTGAACTTCTTCGGACACCACTGGGACAGCCGAAGGTGCGATCGGTCGGGCATGATTAGGTAATAGGGAGGAGTGCGACACCCGTCCTGCGTGCATCAGTTGCACAAATATCCGACCTCCAGCAGCATGAACTGCATCTGTTACTTTCCGCCAGCCTCTAACCTGCTCCTCGTTGTGCAGCCCAGGACAGGTTGTGTAACCCCGTCCCATCGGAGAAGGATGTGTTCCTTCACTAATGATGAGTCCCGCCGAAGCTCGCTGGGTGTAGTATTCGACCATTAGGGGGGTTGGTACACAGTCAGTGGTAGCCCTCAGACGTGTCATTGGAGACATGATGATGCGGTTGGGAAGGTCAAGCGAACCTAGTCTAACTGGCGTGAACAGTCCTGGTTTTTCTAGCATTGGCATTTTTCCTCTTTTAGAACTAGTGTGATGCCTGCGGTGGTAAACTACGCTATATGAATTAAGATATAAATATAAAATAAATATTTAAATATAAATATAAATATAAAAAAGGTTTGGTGATTAGCCAAACCTTGCTATAAATCCAGTGCATAACAACATCCCAAATCAATTTAGCCTGTCATGTTTTGTTAAGGCATCTTCCTAGAGGATGTATGCAAATAGGCTAAAAACTGATAAGAGAGGATATTATTTTTAATAACAGAAGTGGGGGAGATAAATCATCGGTTGACAAATCGGCGATTGCGCTATTGTACTAGTTGTTAATTAAATGATTATTTAAACACCATACCAAAAATAAAGGACGGGGGGTTATTCCGTCCACACTAATAGCTTGAAAGTGGCAATACACCTTGGAATATGAAAAAAAATAGTACAAATAAAATTCAATAGGTTTTCAGGATTGCAAATGAAAAAAACAATAAGAATGGGAATTCAGCCCATGCTATTTATTTTCATCATTATTAATTCCTGCCATTGATAATAATCTAACATAGATATTTTTTCATTTTCTGCCAAAATGCCAAATGGTAAATAACAAAAAAGACGGGGTTCAACCCGTCTGCGGTATAATTAGTAAAAACATCTTGGTAATCCCTGCAATATATCAAGCCGCTATTGTAAACGAGTGCCAAAATGCCAAATATCTATTTAACCCTCGTCTTAGCACACGCACAGAAAAGCCTAATCTGCATCAAGTTGAGCGAACAATTATGCAGTTGCTTTTAATGCAAAAATTTTCTCAATGATATCTTCTACTACTTTATCGGGGGTAGAAGCACCGGAGGTGATGCCTACAACAATTTCTCCTGCTGGTAACCAGTTTTCGGTAATTACCAAATCTCCTGTTAGTTGCCTGTGTTCAATGGCATTAGTAGATTGAATACGCTCAACACAATCTATGTGATAAGAAGGAATAGTACGGTCAAATGCTATTTGTTGTAGTTGGGTAGTATTTGATGAATTAAAACCACCTATTACTACCATTAAATCTAGATTTTGTTCTACTAATTCTAACATAGCATCTTGACGTTCTTGAGTAGCATCACAGATGGTATTGAAGTTTTGGAAATGCTGATTTAATTCTGTGGGACTATATTTTTGCATCATAGTTCGCTCAAACATTTTACCAATTTTCTCGGTGTCATCTTTGAGCATGGTTGTTTGGTTAGCGATACCTACTCGTTCTAAATCTTTGTCAGGGTCAAATCCAGCGGAACAAGCTTTAGCAAACTTCGCTAAAAATTCTTCACGGTTGCCACCATTGAGGATGTAGTCTGTTACATATTCTGCTTCTTGTAAATTTAAGACAATCAAATATTTACCTGCAAAGGAACTGGTGGCGACGGTTTCTTCGTGTTTATATTTACCGTGAATTATGGAGGTGTATTCGCCTTTTTTGTGTTTTTCAACTGTGTTCCAGACTTTAGAAACCCAAGGACAAGTTGTATCAACAATTTGGCAGCCTTTATCATTTAAAATCTGCATTTCTTGGATGCTGGCACCAAAGGCAGGTAGGATGACTACATCTCCGGTATCAACAATAGAGAAGTCTTTTTTATTCGCTTCTACAGGAATAAATTTGACTTCCATGTCTTGCATTCGTTGATTCACAGAGGGATTGTGAATAATTTCGTTGGTAATCCAGATGCGTTCTGTGGGGAAGTGCTGACGGGTTTCGTAGGCCATGGCTACTGCACGTTCTACACCCCAGCAAAAACCAAACGCTTGTGCTAGTCGGATGGTAACATTGCCTCTTTGGAGGGTGTAATTGCGATCGCGTATTTGTTGAATTAAGTTACTCTGATACTCAGACTGCAACTGGGTAGCGACTTCTGCTTTATGTCCAAACCCTTTACGGTTGTAGTTTTCTGAATGTTGGAGGCTGCGTTTAAATGCTTTCGTATCCATTTTGGTTTTGCGGCTAAAATCACTATTGATCATTTTCTCGTGTGAAGACACGATTTCGATGGCTAACTTTAATTAAATCCGATCTAGACTTGGTTTGTTTTGCCTTTCCTGAAACTGGGCTGCTAATTCTCTGTTGCTATAAATCTGCAATGCAGTCCGCCAAATTATGTAGCCTTGAGGATTGAGATGTAAACCATCGGTAGTAAATTCTCGGCGGAGATTACCTTGTTTGTCGGTAAACAGGGGATGTAAGTTGAGGTATCTGATACCTTGTTGAGTGGCTATCCCTTGTAGTTCATCATTCAAATTGCGAATGCGACTATTGGGAATAGCCAGCAGTTTCTCCCGTCCTTCCCAAGTTGCTTCCTCTCCCCCGTGAGGTAAAATTGATTGCGCTACAATTTTTGCTTGGGGGTGCTTTCTACGTAAATAACGGATAATTTGGCGTTGATTGGCTAAAATTTCTTCATCACTGACCCCACGAATGAGATCATTAATCCCAATCATCACAAAAATTATTTCTGGCTGGGTACGGTCAAATAAATCTAATCTTTTCAATAATCCATCGCTAGTTTCCCCAGATATTCCCTGATTCAGCCAATTTCTGTCTTCGGGTAATAAATCAGGTGGAAACCACAAACTCAGAGAATCTCCGACGAGGACAGTTAATTTCTGGGGTTGTTGTTCTGCTGATGCTTCGGCTTCTTGTTTGAGGACGTCTACCCATTGTCGGTAACTAAGTTTATGGCGAGGGCCTAAATCTGGTGCTAAAGATTGGGTTTGTGGGACGAGGTTAACTTGTTCTGGGGGAGTTGTGGTGGCAAATGCGGTAGTCAGTTTCTGCTGTCGCCAAATCAGCAGGATGACGGCTAACATCAGGATACCGTTGGTGACAAGCAAGAAAAATCCCCAGATTGGAAATGTTTTGGTTGGAGTGGACACAACTAAAAAATTAAAAGTCCTACATTAAAAATTTAAATGAATTTTATAGTTAATCTCATGGCGAGTAAATTAAATGTACATCAGTCCCACAAATTTTAGCAATATAAAAAAAACAGCGGGAGTGAAAGCTGTTCCGCTGTTGCTTGGGTTGTAGTAACGAGTACCGAGTACTGAGTATCGAGTTAAGAGTAGGGAAGTGGAAAGAATCAGATGCTTTTAGGAAACGTTAATGCGATCGCCAAATTCGGAGTTATAACCTTCTTCTCCGTGTTCGTTGATATCCAAACCTTGGTTTTCGGTTTCCTCTTTCACCCGTAGTCCGATTGTGGCATCAATAAATTTGAGGATCAGCCATGTACCAGCAGCGGCAATGATATAAGCTATTGCGATCGCGGCTAGTTCTATGAATAATTCCCCGAAATTACCACGCAATACCCCATCTTTCCCACCTGAGTTGACTTCTGTAGTGGCAAATATGGCGGTTAAAATTGCCCCTAATGTTCCTCCTACACCATGTACTGGATAGGTATCTAAGGCATCATCAACATTAAGCTTGTGCTTGAAACTCACAGCATAGAAGCAAACAACTGCGGTGATAAAACCAATGAAAATCGCCGCTAAGGGAGTGACAAATCCTGCTGCTGGGGTGATACCTACCAAACCAGCTACTGCACCTGTAGCCGCACCGACGGCAGTAGGTTTGCCCCGTAAACGTGCTTCTAGAATTAGCCACATTAAAGCACCTGCGGCGGCTGAGGTATTAGTAGCTACGAATGCTACTGTAGCAACGCTGCCAGCAGATAAGGCGCTACCAGCATTAAAACCGAACCAGCCGAACCAGAGTAAACCTGCACCTAGCAATATGAAGGGTACATTGTGGGGAGGACTGAGGCGATCTGGATGGTTTTTCCGGGGACCAAGGACGATCGCTGCTACCAGGGCAGAAACCCCAGAACTAATATGTACTACTGTACCTCCAGCAAAGTCAAGAGCGCCTATACCACCGTATAAACCCAAAAATCCACCTTTTGCCCAAACCATGTGCGCTAAGGGTGTGTAGATAAAGGTTGACCACAGCAGCACAAATAGGCAATAAGCGCGGAAACTCATCCGTTCGGCGATCGCACCAGAAATTAAAGCTGGGGTGATAATTGCAAACATGGCTTGGTAGATCATGAATGCTTGGTGCGGAATTGTCCCTGCATAGGAAACAACATCTTCAGGGGCTGAACCTACCAGATAATCGGTTGTTTCTAAACCGACACCATTCAACCCTAACCACTGTAAGCCACCGATGAAGGGTAAACCAGGGGCAAAAGATAGACTATAACCCCACAGAATCCAGGTGACTCCCACAATCGCCATCAACACGAAACTCATCATTAAGGTGTTGAGGATATTGCGCGATCGCACAAATCCACCATAAAAAAAAGCTAACCCTGGTGTCATCAACAATACCAACGCTGAGGAAATCAGCATAAATGCCGTATCTCCAGTATCAGGTGGTGGAGTTGCTGCTTGGGCCAAAGCATTACCCATCGGTGGAACTCCCAACAGCAAAAGGGTAAAAACCCCAATCATGAAAAATTTCTTCAGCACTTGTTTTTGTTCCTATGCACCAATTGCTTGACGTTATTTAAGTAGTTTCCGTAGTCCTTGATACTATTTCTGTCTTTAAAGTTACTCAACTTTAAGTTTGCGGAAAACCTTAACAAAAAAATAATCCTGATTCTAACTGCTAATGGCATAACTTACTATTTATTTATGCAAAATTCGCATAATTTATTTTCATAAATTACATAATCATGGCAAAGAAGTAATTTTTAATTACGAATTACGAATTACGAATTACGAATGATTTTAAATCTTGAAGAACAGCACTAGCTGATTGATAGCGATCGCTAAAATGGTAGCAAACCATCTTCTCTAAAATTGCCGCTAACTCAGTGCTGACGGTAGTTGTGTGTTGCCACATGATGTTACCAGTCTCTGGATTTGGTTGTAATTCCTGCGGTGAAATGCCAGTGATAGCTTGAATAGCAATCATACCCAAAGCGTAAATATCACTAGATAAGCGGGGATGACCTGCAAATTGTTCTGGTGGTGAATAGCCTCTTGTCCCAATAGCTATTGTGGCTAATTCCGTTTCTCCACTTATTCTGGGTTGGATTAATTTAACCGCACCAAAATCTATCAACACCAGTTTATTATTTTCAGCACATCTCATAATATTTGTTGGTTTAATATCCCGATGAATGACATGATATTGATGTATAAATACTAAAATTTCTAAAATTTCTTTGAGCATATCAACCACAAAAACTTCACTTTTAACACCTTTTTCGGGTATTAATTCTTCACTCAAAGTTTGACCGGAAAT
This sequence comes from Anabaena sp. PCC 7938, assembly GCF_049315035.1. Lineage (NCBI taxonomy): Bacteria > Bacillati > Cyanobacteriota > Cyanophyceae > Nostocales > Nostocaceae > Anabaena > Anabaena sp. PCC 7938. The sequence continues at coordinate 1,050,429 of NZ_CP186034.1, forward strand.
ATATTCTTGCACCAAATAAAACTCTTGATTATCTTCAAAATAAGCAAATAATTCAGGAATCTGAGGATGTTTACCCAAAACAGCTAAAATTTCAGCTTCAGTATTAAATAATCTCCGGGCAACCTGTAAAAATCTGGTATCCTGACGGGCAGGCATTAACTGCTTAACCACACAAATAGGATTACCCTGTCGTTGGGTATCTGCTGCTAAATAAGTGCGACCGAAACCACCAGAACCGAGAGATCTAGAGATTTTGTAGCGTCCAGCCAAAAGTGCAGCTTCGTTTCTAGGTATGGATATATCCGAGATAGTCAGGTAATTAAACTGGGATGGGAATGCTGTATCTTGATCAAATAATAAGCTTAATTGTGCGATCGCTTCTTGTTGTTTTTCTACTTGCAACAAAATCGCCTGATTTTCCTGCTGAGTTCGGTAACTCGTGTAAAGCATCATAGTAATACTACTTATAACCACCGCTAAGGAAGGTGCAAATAATGGTATCCATATTCCTTGCAGATAAAGACCAGCAGCAATTCCCAACAAACTGAAAAGAATAAAACTTGCTACTAATAATAACAACAAAGGATGTCGCCATTGCCATGCCAAAACAGCACCCACCAAGGCACAAACCCAAATCCACAAAAATTCAGCCCAATCAGTCCAATAATAAATTAGAGGTCTTCCATCTAAAACTGTACTGAGAATTTGACTAGCTACTTGAGCATGAATAAAAACACGAGGCATTCTCGCGGGTTGGTCTGGTAAACCGCTATAAGGCGTATAGTAACCAGGATGCACACTAGCAGCAGTAGTCCCAATAATTACCAAACGATCTTTTACCCAATTAGGGTTGATTTGATTTGCAAGAACTTGTGTGAGAGTAACTTGTTGAACAAGATTATTTGGATGACGATAATTCAATAAAATTTGATAGCCATCTGCATCTGTATGCTGATAACTGCCGGCATTTTGATCTAAACGCGGAAATAAAGTTTTACCTATTTGCAGTTCTTTATTTTTATTAAAATTATATGTAATTCCTTCTTTTTCCAGGTATTTAATCGCTAATAGAGCCGGAAAAGAAAACTGCGTTTGACATTTATAATCTGTATTTGTAGATTCAGTAAATAATAAACTGCGTCGAATAACTTGGTCGTTAAAGTTGTCAGTGACTACATCGTCAAAGCCAATATTTTCAATAGGAAAGTGAGGTGGTGGTGGTATTTCCGATCTACCAAGATTACTTAATAAACAAGTACCAATAATGTTATCTTGCTTTTGGAGATCAGTGCCTAAATTTGTTTGTTCGTTGCGGTAAATATTTAATCCAATTACACGGGGTTGATAAGATTCTAACTTTTCTAATAATTTGTTGATAGTTTGATCTGACAAAGGCCATTTTTCTCGTGTCAGATCTTCTTGCGTAATTGTAACTAATAAAATTCGCCTCTCAAGTGGTTCTGGAAGAGGAGATTTTTGCGATTGTGAAGTATCTCGCAGCATCTGATCATAAATGCTTAACTCCCCAGCTTGTAACCATTTCAGCCCCCGCATTCCCCAAACTGAAACCGTCACTCCCACGCTAGTCAGGAGAATAATTGATAGCCAATTATAGGAAGTAAAAACTGGACGTGAAACCTGATCTGTGACGAAAACTGCACGAAACCTTGCTAAAATTCCATTAATCACTGTATTGCGGCAGTAGCCTGGATGTGGTAGATGATAATATTTGCAATATACAGCAGATTGCAGATACATGAAATACAGAATCTAAATTTCCAGCCAAACACAAAGCCAGTTTGACTCTTGATTTTAGAATTGTGCTGTAACTGCTTTTTATTCCTGTTGGGTTTTTTGAACCTCTTCAATGGAATTTAGCATTGATAAAGAAATTGGTGTTGATGAATCTAATTTAGGTGGTTCAGGTAATAATTCAGCCATAACATTACTGAAATAGGAACCGACAATCTTATCGTAGTTGGAAGCAACCGCTAAAAATGCTCCTCCTAAAATATATATCGGTAAGGGTAGCGATAATTCTTTCACCCAGTCAAAAAATTCTGCTAAGGCAAATAATACAAAAAAACAGGCAAGCCAAACCCTCATCTTTTTTTCCCCTGTATGGAAGCAACTCTATCTATAGGTTAAACAGCTTGCATGATACTGGATGTACGCCACAATCACAAATTTTTGCTTAAATCCTGTATCACCTGATGGTAAACTTCCTGCACGTCTTGACGATCTTTTAGTTCTGGCAAGGTTTCTAGGCTGCCACGCTCAATCATATCAGCATGATGACGCAGAACTGCATGGTATTGGGGATTTTGGGTAAAATTGGCAATAATAGCGATCGCTTCTAGTAAATGCATCGTCACCGCTTTTTCAGAACGGGAATTTTGACGAATTTGGTCAAAAGCATCATTAATCACCTCCTCAAAAGTTACAGGTTTGGCAATGACTCGCAATTTATGATCCTCATCGTAGCGGTAAGCTGAGGGAATTTCTCTCTGCACTAACTGGCACAGTCCCGCACAAAGTCTATCAATAGAATAAATGGCTGTAAATGGATCGTTCACAGATGGAGAAATAGCACGCAAAGCAATTTCAACTAATTGCAAAATGGGAAATTCTATATCTTGTTGTTCAGTCCGGTTTTTCCCTAGAATAAAAACCTGTTTAATTTTTTTTATGAGTTTATGATTTACTTTCTCACCAGGATAAAACATTGCCAATTGATGACCCTTGATAATAAAATTACCTGGTCGATATTTAAGATGGATTAAGATATTATATTCACGCCTTACTCGTTAGTCGTTACTGATGATAGTCAAAAAGTTATGCCATTCAAATCTTACTAAGGGTGAAAGATTAGTTGACTAATAGGTAGACAAAGCTAATTTTTGGGTCAACTTTGGTAAAATGTGACAACTTTGTGAAATTTTCTACTTAGGGAAACGATAGGATCAATAATATGCAATTGACTGGAATTAAATTGTATGTCTTTAACTGAAGAGATTCTTTCCCCACTACCTGGTGATGTTTTAGGTGGTTTACGTCGTACTGACCGCATATTAACATCCCTAAGAGCAGACAATGCAACTATCCCAAATGTAGTTAAAGAAAACCAGCAGCCTTTAGACTCTGTAGACTGGGATGTAATTATTTGCGGTGGTACTTTGGGAATTTTGATTGGTTGCACTTTAGCAGTGCGGGGTGTGCGTGTAGCATTGCTAGAAAGAGGTTTTTTGCGAGGGAGGGAACAGGAATGGAATATTTCCCGCAAAGAGTTGGAAGTGTTTCGAGAATTGGACTTGCTGACAGAGGTGGAATTAGAAAGAGCGATCGCAACTCAATATAACCCAGCACGAGTTAGCTTTCAAGGTGGCACAGAGGTTTGGGTAGAAGATGTCCTCAACATCGGTGTAGATCCTGTTTATTTATTAGAAACCTTAAAAACCCGCTTTCTCGCTGCCGGAGGTCAGTTATTTGAAAATACACCCTTCACCGCAGCGGTAGTTCACCCCAACGGAATAACTGTAAACAATAAATTCACAGCCAGATTATTACTTGACGCAATGGGAAATCTTTCACCAATATGTCAACAAGCGCGTCAAGGGAAAAAACCAGATGCACTATGTTTAGTTGTGGGAAGTTGTGCTGAAGGATTTCCGGAAAATGATGCAGGTGATTTGTTGTTATCTTTCACGGCTTTGCAAAATCAATGCCAATACTTTTGGGAAGCATTTCCCGCTAAAGATGGGAGAACAACCTATTTATTTACCTATATGGATGCAAATCCCCAACGTTTGAATTTAGAAACTTTGTTTGATGAATATCTCCGTCTTTTACCAGAATATCAAGGTGTAGAAATTAGTCAACTCAACTTTAAAAGAGCGTTGTTTGGTTTTTTTCCTAGTTATCGTCAAAGTCCTCTCAAAACTCCTTGGCATCGCATTTTACCAGTGGGAGATAGTAGCGGAAATCAATCACCTTTAAGTTTTGGTGGTTTTGGCGCTATGGTGCGGCATTTACAAAGATTAACTTATGGTATTGATGAAGCACTAAAAACTGATCAATTATCTGCCCTATCTTTATCACTTCTGCAACCATATCAACCTAGTTTGAGTGTCACTTGGTTGTTTCAAAAAGCAATGAGTGTGGGTATAAATCAAAAAATTGCCCCCAATCAAATTAATCAATTACTCGCTGCCGTTTTTCAAGAAATGCAACAGCTAGGTACACCCGTTTTAAAACCATTTTTACAAGATATAGTCCAGTATGGGGCATTAACACAAACTTTATTAAAAACTGGTTTATCCCATCCTGTATTAGTTGCTAAAATAATTCCGCAAGTTGGCTTATATAGTTTACTAGATTGGATGTTACATTATATTAATTTAGGTGTGTATACTGGCTTGTTTTCTATAAATCCCCTCTTAGAATCATTAGTTAATATGTTGCCAGAAAAACAACAATATTATTGGCATCGTTTGGTTGATGCTTGGAAATTTGGTTCCGGTGGTGATTATTCTGAATAATATCTGAGGATAAGATGATTGAACGTAAATCTATTAGAGTAAAATACTTTGCAGTCTTAATTCAATTACTGCGAGAACGTCAAGTATTTCTTGAAGAAATTCGTCAAGGTGTAAGATTACCAAGTAAAATTATTTCTCTCTTGGTTTGTAGTTCCCTATTTATAGCAATGTATGGTGGAATTATTGGTGCATATCATAGCTGGATGCAAGCTTTATCTTCAGCAGTAAAATTACCAGCACTCTACTTAATAACTCTGTTGATTTGTCTGCCAACTTTGTTTTTTTCTAATATTATTTTTGGTTCAAAGCGTACCTTTGGTCAATATTTTGCCTTGGTGTTAACAGCGGTTGCAGTTACTAGTGTTCTACTATTTAGTTTTGCACCAATTGCCTTGTTTTTTTTAATGACTACCAATAATTATCAATTTTTGATTTTGTTAAATGTCATTATTTTTTCCCTAACAGGATTTATTGGTATTTCTTCTTTATATAATGCTACTAATGTAGTCTTAGAACAAGAAGATGAAGGTAGTCAAACACGCAAAAAGATTATCCAAGGTTGGTTATTTCTTTATGCTTTTGTAGGTAGTCAGTTAGGATGGACTCTCAGACCTTTTTTTGGTACACCAGATTCTATATTTCAATTGTTCCGTGAAAGAGAAGGCAACTTTTATTTGAGTGTGCTGCAATCTCTCGGTCATATTTTAGGAATTCGTTAATTACTCAGGGGAAATTAAAATGATAGAACAACAAGCTTATGTAAAAAAACACTTTGGTGTTTTACTAAGTTTATTAAGAAATCGCCAAGGTTTTTTAGAAGAAATTAGCCAAGAAATCAGATTACCACATAAAATCAGTTCTTTGTTTGTTACCAGTTCTATATTTTTCGCAATTTATGGGGCAATTATCGGTGCATCTCACAGTTGGGCGCAATCATTATCCGGTGCAATTAAACTTCCAGTTTTCTATTTATTAACACTGATTATCTGTTTCCCGACATTGTTCTTTTTTAATGTTTTATTTGGTTCTCGCAGTAGCTTTAAACAGCATTTTGTCATCTTACTCACAGCAGTATCAGTAATTAGTGTACTGTTATTTAGTTTAGCACCAGTGACGCTGTTCTTTATGATTACAGCACCTGATTCATATCAGTTTTTCAAACTATTAAATGTCTTGATTTTTGCAATCACAGGTGTTTTTGGTGTGAAGTTTCTTTATGAAGGAATGCAGTTACTTTCTCAACAAGATGAAGTTGGACAAAAAACTCGGACTACAATTTTAAAATCATGGTTATTGCTGTATGGTTTTGTGGGTATCCAATTAGGATGGTTTCTTCGTCCCTTTTTTGGTGCGCCAGGTACTAAATTTGAGTTATTTCGGGCGGTAAAAGGTAACTTTTATCTAGATATTATGAATGCGATATCAACAATTTTTAAGTAGAATTAGTTTAAGTTAAGACAGAATTTTGTATTCTGGCATTTAAGAACTGCAACTGTTGATATAAACAACGAATCTGCGGTAAATTTACACCTGCTGATTCTGCTTTATTTAATGAGTTGCCAAAAATTGCTTCTACTTCCAAAGGACGACATTCATCAAAATCAATTTTCATGCTGGTGCGGTATGGTGTCATTTTTACTGTATAATCAAGCATTGTTTGAATAAAACTATCGGGAATAATTCTTCCTGTACTTTTTGCACCTGCGGCTACTTCAAACATTAATTGTTTAACTAACTGACAGGTGTGAATATCTGCCATTAATTCATCAGTTGTAGCATTGAGAATCACAGATAATCCGTTGTAAGGAATATTCCAGACCAATTTTTTCCAACGTCCTAATAGTAAATCTTCTGCTAGTTCTATTGATATCCCCGCATTTTGAAAGTCTCCTGCAATTTCCCTCATTCTGTCTGTAATTCCAGTGGGGAGATAGTTAGAAGCATATTCACCAAGGGCGATTTGTCCATAGTCTAAATGATGAATATGTCCAGGACTTACTTTGTTGGAACAAAGAAAACATAAACCACCTAAAATATAAGTGTTGCTGACAATTTGGGAAATTTCTGCTTCTATGCCAATTCCATTTTGTAATACTAAGACTACCCCATCATGTTTGACGACAGATGGTAATATTTGCGGTAGCAAGTGGTTTTGGGTAGTTTTTAGCGCTACTACCACCACATCACACCGAGGCATTTTCTCTGCGTCGTTGTAGGCGTTGACTTGGGGGAGGATAAAATCGCCGTCTTTAGATTCAATCAATAAACCATGTTGCTTGACTTGTAGATAATCACTTTTGAGTAAAAAGTGGACATTATTGCCAGCTTTTTGTAGTTTAGCGCCATAAAAACCGCCTAATGCACCAGTCCCGATAATTGCGTATGTGCGTTTACCCATTTCATCTATAGAGAAATCTTAGGAAAATCATAGAAGGATATTGTAGCAAGATGTGAGTTAATAAAATTTAAATATGATTTACTATTCTTTAGAACTTTTGGCAGAGATAAGGTGACATAAATGGCTGATATTGTTGATATTGCAGTTGGTAATGATTCGTTTCAAACTTTGGTAGCAGCTGTGCAAGCGGCTGGTTTAGTGGAAACGTTGAAAAGTCCCGGGCCATTCACAGTTTTTGCACCAACTGATGAGGCGTTTGCTAAGTTACCCCCAGGTACAATTACAACTTTATTACAAAATATTCCCCAGTTAGCACGAATTTTAACATATCATGTTGTTCCCGGAAAACTGACTCAAGCTGATTTAAGTAAACTGGGTACGGTGATTTCTGTGGAAGGTTCCCCTATAAAAATTAATTGTGAAGATGGTTTTGAAGTGAAAAATGCCCAGGTTTTAGCAGCAGATATTGATGCAGATAATGGTGTAATTCATGTTATTGATACTGTGATTTTAATGGGTTAATTTAGTTAGGGCTAAAGCTGAATTTCACAACCAATATTTCTTGTGGGTTGCGTCAGACTCCATAATTTGGCAACAATCACAGATTTTCGGGTCTGATGCACTCTACTAAATATTCCAGTTGAATAAGTCCTGTTGGTAATGGCGGCCATTTTCCACCATATCTCAATATCTAGGTTAAGGATTTTGGTTGGCTTAATTCTTTAAACAATGTAAAATAATCTACACGAGTACTCACTCTCATGCTATCATGAGTGTAGGTAAATAAATAAATGTTAACCTTATAATAAGTCAATTCTTAATTACCATAATTTAATGCTCGATTTCAACACTTTAGCTGAATTATCTCGTGCCAACTGTGCAGGTATTTGTGCATTTCTCATACCAGCAAACATTCTGTCCACATTGTTAACAATTGCCCTCACAGCACTAAACCGCCCCACAATTCAAGTATGGCAATCTGCTGGTTTTGCTAGTGTTTTCGCTTGTGTGATGATGCTACACGTTTATACTTGGTTAATGATCGGTGTGGTGATGCTACCAACTTATATTTTATTGGGTCTAGCAATGACTTGTTTACTAACTAATTTAGCTGCTGTTCTCTGGCGGTTTAATGCGCTACCATTGCTCGCTCACTGGAAGTATAATAGACAATCTGAATAAGTTCAAAAGATTGGTTCATATCAATTTGCCACATTAACCAGATTAAATATATATCAATAAAGTGGGAGGGTAATCATATTACTCTCCCGTATTATTTAATTAGCTTTTTACTAATAGCTAATACTCTGGATTGATTTAGTTAATTACCACCAGCCGCCAGAGTAGCCAGAGTTGTTTCTGTAAGAGTGGTCTTTGTAGGAGTAGTCTTTGTAAGAATGGTTGTGTCCGTGGTATTTACCATGACAAGAATGACCACCGCCTGCAACAAATAGAGTTTCCTGAGTAGCTAGTTCGTTGAGAAAGCTGGCGGAATCATTGAATAGTTCATAACCAGTAGGAAGTAGTTTGGAAATATGGATATTAGCCATGAGAATTTCTCCTTTATCTCAATGTAAGTTTTCTGCAATTTATAGATTAGACTTGATTGCAACTAATCTTATTTATCATGGTTTCAAAAAAACCATATTAAATCAAGGGTTTTACTTCAATTATCTGGACATAAATAGATTAATTATGTCTAGCAATATTCTGAATTTAGCAATTAATTTTTAGGCAAAATTGGTCAGTATAATTTTATTGCATTTGGTAGGAGGCTAAAATGTTTGAATCAGCGGAAAATAAGATGAAGGGTGGCAGACGTAATGACTTTAGTTATGTCTGACAAGATGAGCGAAAAATGATTATATAGCCTTTCCCACTCTAGTTAGATACAAAATTACCCCTCCCCAACCCTCCCCTTGGTAAGGGGAGGGTGCGCGACAGCGCGGGTGGGGTGTATTTCATGAGCTTGGGAATTGCTATATAATAATGTATCTAAAGTTATACTACTTCTAGACTGGTAATCAATTATGCAAATTAAAGGAATAAGCATTGCTTTAGTTCTGGGTCTTTCTTTGCCCATAGCCACAGATATTGCTGTCCATAATCAAGCTGTGGCTGGTCTCGCTTTTCCAGATGGAGAATTTTTTGCAGAGAAGGGTCAATCACACACTTGGCATTTAACTCTTTGGGAAGAAAAAGGTAATTATTACTACAAAAATTTAAACCTGAAAACAGGCAAAAAACTTTGTTTAGTTGGTGCTAGAGCATCTGGTACTAAAGCTCGTCCTGTCTTCACCTGGACTAATGGCAAATTTAAATATCAAGTTGCCTGGCAAACTGTCCAATCCGATTTGGTACGATTACAGGTAATAAATCCTGCCGGTCAGATGATTTTAAATGAACTTCTGATCCGTCAGCCTGGTGAATTTGAAGATCCCAATGCCACTAAATGTTAGAAGATATTTAGACATAGGTGTGAAAAACAATGTAGAGCGGAGAATCCCTAACCAGGTCACGTCTCTACATTGGAAAAAAGAAAATTCTGCCGAATCAGTTGTACATTGGATACTTCAGCCTGATGGCAAGGTACACTGTTGGAATTGACTGATAAAGTTAAGAGTGACCTATGCCTGCGTTTTTATTAGAAGTTGGAACAGAAGAATTACCTGCAAGCTTTCTTAGTAATGCTATTGTACAATGGCGATCGCGCATTCCCCAAACTCTGGAAGCTCACAGCCTTACATATCAAGCTTTTGAAGTTTATGGAACTCCTCGCAGATTAGCAGTTTTAATCACCGGTTTACCATCTCAACAACCAGATAAAGAAGAAGAAATCAAAGGGCCACCCGCGCAAGCAGCTTTTAAAGATGGTCAACCCACACCCGCAGCAGTCGGTTTTGCTAAAAAACAAGGTGTGGAAGTCGCAGCTTTTGAAATTCGTCCCACTGAAAAAGGTGATTTCATCTTTATCCAAAAAAAGACTCCCGGCCGTCCAGTTGCGGAAATTTTGACAGAACTTGTTCCCCAATGGATTTGGAATTTAGAAGGAAAGCGGTTAATGCGTTGGGGACATGGAGATGCTAAATTTTCCCGTCCGATTCGCTGGTTGGTGACTTTATTAGATGGGGATGTTTTGCCGTTAGAATTGGAAAATGGCGGTAAAACTGTCAAGAGTAATAGAATATCTCAAGCACATCGCGTTTTACATCCAGAACCTGTAAGTATTCCCCACGCTACAGAATATGTAAATACCCTGCGTTCTGGTTTTGTGAATGTTGTCCCAGAAGAACGGGAAAACATGATCAAAGAACAAGTGACAACAGCAGCACAAAAGTTAGGCGGATATACACCAATTTACCCAGATTTATTAGCAGAAGTCATCAATCTTGTTGAATCTCCTAGCGCAGTTATCGGTAAATTTGAAGATGAATTTCTCCAATTACCAACTGAAGTAATTACTACAGTCATGGTAAATCATCAGCGTTATTTCCCTATTTTTAAAACTGCTGATAGCAAAGAGTTATTACCCAATTTCATCACTACTTCTAACGGTGATCCTGCCAAATCAGATATTATTGCTGTAGGTAACGAAAGGGTAATTCGAGCGCGTTTAGCTGATGGTAGATTTTTCTATGAAGCTGATTTAGCTAAACCATTAGAAAGCTTTTTACCTCAATTGGAAAAAGTCACTTTCCAAGAAGATTTAGGTTCAGTTCGGGCGAAAATTGACAGAGTTGTTAATATTGCTAATCTCATTTCTCAACAATTGCGATTAGGAGAAAGTGAAAGCAAGAAAATTAAAAGAGCAGCATTATTGTGTAAAGCTGATTTAGTCTCACAAATGGTGTATGAATTCCCAGAATTACAGGGAATTATGGGAGAAAAATATGCTTTAGCTAGTGGGGAAGATGCAGAAGTTGCCACAGCAATAATTGAGCATTATTTACCCAAAAATGCTGATGATATTTTACCCCAAACTCTCACAGGTCAAATTGTTGGTTTAGCTGATAGATTAGATACCTTAATCAGTATCTTTGGCTTAGGTTTAATTCCCACAGGTTCATCCGATCCTTTTGCACTGCGTCGCGCTGCCAATGCCATAGTTAATATTACATGGTTTGCGAATCTACAGATTAATTTAGAAAAGCTATTAGAACAAATAGCCACAGATTTTGCAACTGCTTTTAACAAAGATGCGAAATCATTAATTAAAACTTTGCAAGAATTTTTCCTGCAACGGATTCGCACCTTACTACAAGAAGAAAAGCAGATTGATTATGATTTGGTAAATGCTGTTTTGGGAGAAAATGACCCAGAATATACAGAAAGAGCATTACAGGATTTATTAGATGTACGCGATCGCGCTCTCTACTTGCAACAAATCCGCAAAGACGGTACTTTAGATAAAATCTACGAAACCGTCAACCGTTCCACCCGTCTAGCAGCACAAGGCGATTTAGACTTCCAGCAGCTAGAACCGCAATCTTTAATTAACCCCGAATTATTCCAAAAATCCTCTGAATCTGCATTCTACAACGCCTTGATTGAGTTAGTACCCGAAACCCAAGCAGCGCAACAAAACCGTGATTACCTACGATTAGTAGCCGCACTAGAAAAAATTGCTCCCACCGTGAGTAAATTCTTTGATGGTGAAGATAGCGTATTAGTCATGGACTCCAATCTCGATATTAAGCGAAATCGGTTAAATTTACTGGGATTACTTCGCAATCATGCTCGTGTTATAGCTGACTTTGGTGCGATCGTGAAAAATCTGTAGCAAAAGTCAACAAAAACAGGTGTAATTTTTGCTAATTAACGCTACCATAGGGTAGCTTAACCAGGGATGCTACACAGTCTATGCCAGAAGCTATAGTTATTGGATTGGGAAAGTCCGGCGTTGCTGCGGCAAGATTGTTGAAACAGGAAGGCTGGGAGGTGGAGTTAAATGATAGTAGCACCTCCCCGACCCTCCTCAAACAACAACAAGAACTTGCCACTGAAAAAATTCCCGTTAAATTAGGTCACATTCCAGATCTAAATAATACTCATTTACCCAAATTAATAGTCGTTAGTCCCGGTGTCCCTTGGGATATTCCTATCTTAGTCAAAGCACGAGACTTAGGGATTGAAACCATTGGGGAAATGGAATTAGCTTGGCGAAATTTACAAAATATTCCTTGGGTGGGAATTACTGGTACAAACGGTAAAACTACCACCACAGCCTTAACTGCTGCCATTTTTCAAGCTGCTGGATTTAACGCTCCTGCCTGTGGTAACATCGGTTTGGCTGCTTGCGAAGTAGCTTTAGCTGTAGAAAAACCAGATTGGATAATTGGTGAACTTAGCAGTTATCAAATTGAGTCTTCCGTAACTCTTTCTCCCCGCATTGGTATCTGGACAACCTTCACACCAGATCATTTAGCGCGTCATAAAACTCTAGAAAATTACTACAATATTAAAGCCAAGCTATTAAATAATTCTCAGTTGCAAATATTCAACGGGGATGATGCCTATTTAAGTAAAAGAGGATTAAGTGATTGGCCAAATGCTTATTGGACAAGTGTTAAAGGTAAGGATTTTTTAATTGCTGAAAAAGGCTTTTATATAGAAAATGGTTGGGTAATAGAAAAATTATCTGCAACCTCTACACCCACACCAATTATAGAAGTTTCGGCTTTGCGAATGGTAGGAGAACATAACCAACAAAATCTCCTTATGTCAGTAGCAGCAGCGCGGTTAGCAGGAATTAATATTGATGCGATTTCCCATGCTGTGCGTGAATTTCCCGGTGTTCCCCATCGTTTAGAACATATCTGTACCTGGGAAGGTATTGATTTTATTAATGATAGCAAAGCGACTAATTATGATGCCGCAGAAGTTGGTTTATCATCTGTAAAAACTCCCGCAATTTTAATTGCTGGTGGTGAAGCTAAAGCAGGTGATGATACTGGTTGGTTAGCCAAAATCCAGGATAAAGCGGCTGCTGTTTTACTCATTGGTAATGCTGCACCAGCATTTGCTGAACGTCTGCAAGAGGTAGAATATACTAACTTTGAAATTGTGGAAACAATGGAAAAAGCTGTACCCAAGTCAGCAGAATTAGCTAAACTCCATCAAGCATCTGTCGTCTTGTTATCTCCCGCTTGTGCAAGTTTTGACCAATATCCAAATTTTGAAATACGCGGCGATCATTTTCGGCAATTGTGTCTTATGGAACAGAATTCAGGAGTCAGGAGTCAGAATTCAGAATAATATCGGGAAGTGCTGTATGTCATACTGTATCCCTGACTGGACAATACTGTTCGGTTAAGAATTTTTGTAGGTTGGGTTGAACGATAGTGAAACCCAACAAATGCGTGTAAATGTTGGGTTATGCCTCCGGCACACTTCGTGAACGTTCCATTGCTTCGCAACGCTAACGCGAACAACCCAACCTACCTAATTTAATGTTTTTAGCTTAACCGACAAGTATTGCCTGACGGAAGGGTTAGGACGGTAGTTTGTAACCCGCTATAAATTGAAGGAATAGTGGTGGGTTAGCGTAGCATAACTCACCCTACAATTTTTAGGGAATTTATTTTTTGCTGTTCTCTTAGTAGAACTATCAACACTATTCTAAGTAATCAGAGAAAATTAATTACCGAGTTTATTCCCCATTCCCTTTTAAATCCCACAGCTATATAGAAAGATAGATGAATTATCCATCTTATAAATGATTAAATTTGCCAGAGTCTTTCACTTCTGTGATTAAGGTTTGGCGCAACACCAAGCCTTTTTTTATACTTTTACTATATCACACCATAAAGTAAATTTAGCAGTGCTTTCGTTCAAAATTAGCCTTGATTGTACTCCTTAAGGAGGATGCTTAAATTACTGAGACTTTATAAACTAGGATATATTTTACCCTGAGTGAAGTCTTGGCTTGGTTTCCCTTCCAAGCCTTTTTATTTTTCTAACTATCTTTTCATCAACCCCATTGCTTCCATAGGAATTTGTCTGACTATACTAAATGGAAACAGATTAGTTGAGGAAATTTGAGCATATTCTGGAGTCAAAAAAGCCGCATATTTACTAGCTTCTGGTGTTAACTGTGCTGCCATTGCTAGAGTTACAATTTTCACAAATTTCCGCACATCAGTTGCTTGCTCACCCTTGATTTCTCGACTAGAAAATGGTGTATTTGGATCTACTGGCTGATTTGAATTGGTATCAGGATCAATAACACTCAAATGTGTAGCACCAACAGCACCAGCAAACCATTTAGGAGTCTGAATTTTAGCAAAGCCTATTACCTGTTCGGTTAAAGGTGGAGTAATTCTATCTGCGGAACTTGCTAAAACGAGGGTGGGAATTTGTACTTTTGTTAAACCAGTTTCACCAAATAACAAAGAAGTAGCAGGATTAAGTGCAACTATTTGTTTAATTCTGGGATCTTGCAATTGATAGCTTTTCTCTGGTAATTCTTTAGCTACACACAGAAAGCCTTCCACTATACTCAATTTAGCCGATTTCTCTTCACAGCTTTGTTTGAGGCTTTCAATTTGGAATTCACCACCAGCTAGTGCTAAAGCTGTAGTTCCACCAAAAGAATAACCAACAACCATGACTTTATCAGTTGCAAGTTTTCCTTGGAGTGGGTTATTGGCAGTTTTGTTGATTTTTTCTAATTCATCAACAACAAAACTAATATCGCGAGGTCTGTCTAAAAATTCTTGAGGTTTTAGCAACTGGGTTTTATTTTTAGTTGCTAATTCACTGCTAGTTTGATTACTACCTGGATGTTCTAAGGCTGCGACTACATAACCGTGGGATGCGAGGTGTTGTGCTAAATAACGCAAATCAGCGCGGTTTGAGCCAAAACCGTGAGAAAAGACAATTACAGGTTTATCGGTATTTGCGGAATTTGACCAGTAAGTATCTACGGTAATATTACGATTGCGCTTTTCGTCATTTAAATTTAAATTAAGAACTTGAACTTGGCTATTTCCAGTTTGTTGAGGGTCAAGGGGATAAGATGATTTTAGATTACTGGGGGCATTTGGGGGAGCCATAGCCAGCATAAACATTTGAGTCCGCAAAAAAGCCATATTTAAGCTTTTTGCCACATTTAAAGCCTTAGGTACATCAATTTCTAGGCTTTTACTGGGATAAGCAGCAATAAAACTGAGTACAGATAAACCTTGAGGCGAATTAGCACCTAAAATTAATCCTGATCTTAGTGCTTGAACACCAGCTTTATCTTTGCGGCTGATACCAGCAGAAATGTCATTGAGAACGGTGCTAGCAATTTGAGTATTAAGTAATCTAGTCAGGGTGACGACATTTAGCGGTATTCTTGCTCTCAATCCTCCTACCAAAAAGCGGCGTTGTTGTTCTGATAGCCTTTTGGTATAAGTTCCTAAACTAGCGGGTAATTCTCCAATTTCTACCGATTTTTTTAAGTCAGCTAAAGAAGCAGATTCTTCTAATGCTCCATACCGGACAACAACTGTATCTGCTGCTTGCGCTGAAGTGTTTGCTCCTAATAATGGCATGAATGCGATCGCTACCGCAGGTATCGCGCTAAATACACTTGCAACTAGCTTGCTATTTTTCCAACTGTTTCCTGTCAACATTTTTAAACTGCACTTCTACTTAGAGGATTGTAGCTGGTTTTAGTGTGTTTGACTACTGTACTTGTGAAAAACATGGAATAAAATAATTGATATATAGCGATCCTATTTGAGTTCAGAACTGATTGGTGGGGGCAGGGAATAGGGAATAGGGAGCAGGGAAAAGAAAGCGTTCATAAATCATTTAGGATTGATATACTATGCCATTATTCTGATTTATTTCAACACAACTTTCGTTGCCAAAACTAATTTAAATTTATGCGTAGTCCCTTTATATATGGTTCTATTTTTCTGCTTTCTTGCTTAATTATTGTTATTTGGTGGCCTATAAATGATTCTCCTTGTAGCCTTGTCGATATGCTGAAATTTAAAAAAGCAAATTTTCAAGTTCAAGCGACTCAGGTTGTTGTTAAACCTTGGCTAGGTAAACATCATATATACGCAATATTTAAGGTTCCTGATAAGTACAAAGAAAGCAAATTTTTGCTAACTGTTCCAGGCAATCGTCAATATTGTTCTAAACCTTTTGGACATAGCCAAAATTATGATGATGTTTTTGCAGAACCAGGAACCCATTTAATTAGGCACTATATTAGAACTCGCACTGCTGTCAAAATGATTTTTCAAGGTTTGTATTCTGAGCTTAATAATCCTCAAAATTGGACTTTGACATTTCCTAAAAACAAGGTTAATTAAGTTGCAGGTTGAGTTGTTAAAACACCGGATTTTTCTAATAAAGTATTAGTAGCATTGACTATAATTTGTGCTGAACCTGTGAAGAAAGCGCGATCAATATTTTTTGGTAAATCACTTGGCTGGTGGTAATTAGGACTACGCAAATTAGCAGTATCTGTCACTAAAACAGCACCTACACCTTGATACCAAAAGGGTGCATGATCACTGCGAAGGGTATCTGGTGTTAATAAGCCTTTAAAGGGTATGGGTAATGTTAGCACTGCGGGTAGATTTTGATTAGTGCTGTTAAAAGCATTTAATAAAGGTAAATGTTCCATATCACCGACTACGGCTAAAAAATCACCTTTATCACTAGGTGGAGTTACAGGTAATCCAGTCGGATATTGCTGACACCCAGAAGTGTAACAAGCATAACCTACCATATCCATAACAATTACACCTTGGATATTTTTTAACCGTGCTGCTTTTTTCACAAAAGCCTGACTACCTAAAAGTCCTGTTTCTTCTTTGTCAAAAAAAGCTAACTGCAATGTTCTAGATGTGGGATGGGTAGCAAAAAGTCTAGCAACTTCTAATACTACAGCTACACCAGTGGAATTATCATCTGCACCGGGAGAAAATTCAACTGTATCATAATGAGCAGCGATAAGAATTGCACCAGCGGCTTTGTCAGTTCCTTGTTTTTGGGCAAAAATATTTACACCAGTGGGAAATTTTTCTATTTGGGGTTTCCAGCCAAATTTTCGCAATTGAGTTGTAATATAAGTGCGGGAGTGCGATCGCTCTTTTGGAGTAAAACGCTGAAAATTTAATTTCTGAATATGTGCCAAAAGTTGATCAGCAGACACCAATGGAATAGAAGTATTATTTTGTTGTTCTGGCTGTGCTTGGGGCTTTTCTATAGGTGTATTTTCAACGACAGGTAAAGTCTCAGGTTGCTGGAAAAAACCACTAATGCCCATCACAACTATTGCACCCGATATCACCAAAAGTAGCCAAAGCCATTTTTTCATGATAATTTTTCCTGTCTTCCAAACTAAGATAACGCAACACCTAATTTGACAGCGTGTCTTTTGACAAAATCAAAAATTTAATCTATATTCCCACTCTAGAAAAGTTCTGATTTTTCAGAGCTTAGAACTCAGGACTTTATTTATGTTAGATTTGCTGTTGATCACAATCTTGGGATTCCTGGGGAGTTTTGGACATTGCTTTGGGATGTGTGGCCCCTTAGCAGTTGCATTTTCCCTTTCCCATCAAGAAGAAACTCAGGGTTGGCAACAGCAATTAAAATTTCATACCTTGCTCAACTTAGGACGAATGTTGAGTTATGCTCTAGTAGGTGCGGGTATTGGCGCATTAGGTTCTGTATTAGTCGAAGGTGGACAATTAGTAGGTATTGGTAGCGATTTCCGCCGCTGGATAGCAATTATTACAGGTGTAATGTTGATTTGGTTTGGTTTAGGACAAGTCAAGCCAGACTTATTACCGAGTATTCCCTTATTACACCCTCTATTAAAAGGTAGTTTACATAACCGTTTGAGTGCAGGTATGGTGAAGCTATCTTTACACACAAAATGGTGGACACCAGCATTACTAGGGATGACATGGGGTTTAATGCCTTGCGGTTTTTTATACGCTGCTCAAATTAAAGCTGCTGCAACGGGTAATTTATGGCATGGTGCAATTACCATGTTAGCTTTTGGCTTAGGAACTCTACCGACAATGTTAGGAGTAGGTGTTTCCACTTCTTTAATGAGTAAAGATCGCCGTAGTCAGTTGTTCCGTTTGGGCGGTTGGGTGACATTAATCATCGGTGCAATTACCTTATTGCGAACTGGTGACACAATGGTAGACTACAGTGGACACGCCGCCCTGATATGTTTAATTCTGGCGCTAATTGCTCGTCCTATCAGCAACCTTTGGACATCGCCTATGCGCTATCGTCGTGCTTTAGGAGTGGGGGCGTTTGTGTTGTCGGGAGTACATACCATCCACATGATAGAACACTCCCTAGAATGGAATTTTGCAGCTTTCTGGTTTTTGCCGCCAGAATTTCAATGGGGAATGGGTGCAGGTGCGGTGGCGTTGGTATTAATGATGCCTGCGGCTTGTACAAGTTTTGATTTTCTGCAAAAGTCGTTAGGTAAGCATTGGCGACAAATTCATCTTTTGAGCGTTCCCGCTTTGTTATTAAGTGCCATTCATGCAGTATTGATTGGTTCTCATTACCTGGGTGCTTTAAGATTGACTTGGGAGAATAAATTAGCGGCTTTGCTACTAGGAATTATTACTCTTTGTGTGTTGTTAGTGCGATCGCATTATTTTTGGTCAAAGTCCAGTATAGAAAAGTTATATGTCCCCCCAAAGAATATAGGTGACAGGTGACAGGGTAATAGTTTTTCCCAATTATGAATTATGAATTATGAATTACGAATTACGAATTACGAATTACGAATTATTATTTCTGCCCATTGCTGCTGCCCATACGGTAAAAATAGCAGGTGATGTTGGTGGTACTATCCACATTGAACCCAATGATAACCCCCGTGCTGGTGAACCGGCTCAAACATGGTTTGCTCTCACCCGCAAAGGTGGTAAAGTGCTTCCGCTGAAAGAGTGTAATTGTCAGTTGGCTATTTATGCCGAACCCCATACACCAGGAGAACCTGCACTGCTTGAACCTGATTTGATACCTATACAAGCTGAACGATATCAAGGCATACCAGGAGCAGAAATTACTTTTCCCAAACCGGGGGTTTATGAATTGCAACTGCAAGGTAAACCAATCACAGAAGGGAATTTTCGACCTTTTGAGTTAAAGTTTCAAGTCACCGTGGCCGCAGGTAAGGCTGTAGCAGCACCAGAATCTGTACAAAATATCACTGAGACTAATCAACAGCAAAGTACGGCGATAGGATTCATACAGCCTATAATTATCTTGGCAATTACGCTGCTATCTTTAGGTATTGTAATTTTCTTAGTTAAAGCATTAAGAAGACAGTAATTCGTAATTCGTAATTCGTAATTCGTAATTATCAATTACTATCCAATCCCCAATCCCCAGTCCCCAGTCCCCAATCCCCAATCCCCAATCCCCAATCCCCAATCCCCAATCCCCAATCCCCAATCCCCAATCCCCAATCCCCAGTCCCCAATCCCCAGTCCCCAATCCCCAATCCCCAGTCCCCTACTTATGCCTTTTTTGATGCCAATTCCAGGCATGAGTGACAATATCTTTAATATCAGGATACTGGGGTTGCCAGCCTAAGATGTTTTTGGCTTTCTCGCTTGTGCCAATCAGAACAGGAGAATCACCTGGACGGCGATCGCATTCTTGCACAGGTATAACCTTTCCTGTAACATTCTTAGCAGCAGCAATTACCTCTCTAACTGAGAAGCCATTACCATTACCCAAATTGAAAACTTCACTATCTCCACTTTGGAGTAGATATTCCAAACCTAAAATATGGGCATTGGCTAAATCGGTAACATGAATATAATCTCGAACCGCAGTACCATCAGGGGTAGCGTAATCAGTTCCAAAAATCGAAACTGATTCTCTGTGTCCTAATGCTGTCAACAGCACCAAGGGAATCAAATGAGATTCTGGATTATGATCCTCACCTAATAATCCATTAGGGTCAGCACCAGCTGCATTAAAGTAGCGGAAACGCACCGATTTTAGCCCATAAGCCACATCAAAATCAGAAAGAATCTGCTCCACCATCAACTTGGTAGTTCCATAGGGATTAATGGGATTTTGAGGATGATCCTCAGTAAGGGGGATAAATGTTGGTACACCGTAGGTAGCACAGGTGGAGGAAAAGACAAATTTTTTAACAGAGGCTGCCAGCATCGCCTCTAAGAGTGTCAAAGTACCTAAAACATTATTTCGGTAGTATTTAACAGGATTTGTCACTGATTCGCCCACATAAGTATAGGCAGAAAAATGCATCACTGCTTCAATATCATGAGTTTTAAAAAGGTTATCTAACAGAGGGCGATCTTCTGTATCACCTTCAATCAGTTTTACCTGTAAAACCTTTTCTACTAAATCCCGATGCCCATACACCAGATTATCAAGAATGACTACTTGATAGCCAGCTTGCACCAGAGCCAGCACTGCATGAGAACCAATATAACCTGCTCCCCCCGTCACCAAAATGGTAGGTTTTCCCGGCGGCATAATTTTTCCTTTCAACGAGTTGACAACGACTACCCAATCAATTTAGTTTACTGGTGCTACCTTACTCTTACGAAAAATTCTAAATAATACACTCAGTGTCGAAAAATTGCACTAAAATCACTACGACGGCAGTTTGTGTGTGTGAGGGTTAAGTTATTTTTCAGTCACTTAGTAATTACAGTTTGACGATAAAATCAACCTACTTCCCGCGTCCCCTAGACCTGCCGCACCAGAAAATTAGAGAGTTAATCTATGTTTCAATTACTAAGCCGGGTCTTGCTATGGATGCTCATTGCCGCTGTTGTCTTTTCTTTGTTCCAAAAATTTTACCCAACAGTAGACTATTTTGGACGATTTGTTTTATTGGTTGTAGTGGTGGTTTTAATTGTGGCATTTTTAAATCCCAATGAATCAGGGCCTGTAGCTTCCTTGTGGCGCTTTATATCTTTTCCACTCAAGCCTCTGGGAGCTTCGGTGTTAATGTTGATTTTCGCTGCCCAAAAAATCAAAGGTGGTGGCATAGACAAACCAGGAGGACTCTTGGTGGGTTGGGCGCTGACAATTTTGCTGTTATCTAGTACACCAGCTATTGCTTACTTTTTATTGCGGTCTCCAATTGCGGCCATGGCTCCTCCTAGCGCATTAGTAGCTATGGGGCCAGCAGCTAATGTTGCCAATAACATCTCCGATGTGATGGGAAATGGCATTATACCTGTGGGAAATATGAAAATCCCTGCCTATCTACTACAAAATCCAGCTGCTATCGAAAGACGGGGGTTGCTCGTAGAAGATTTTGTACCCCAGGCGGAAACCTTGCAACTCACAACTCAAGTTTGGGAAAGTTATCTGAATCAGGTATACATTTTCTTACGTGGTCGTTCTTAAGCAGGTGGGAGAAAAATTTTGGATTTTGGGTTTTGGCTGGAACTATCTCCAGATTTCCTTTAATCCAAAAGTCCTCATTAAAAAGTCAGCGAGGTTTATCAATAGTGACTCTGAACGGAAAATGATGAACAGGAAACAGGTAAGATTCTTACCAATTACCAATTACCAGCCTAAACTAGATAACTTGCAACTTAAGCTAGTAGTTAAGATTCCTTTGATATTCTCCGGGCTAAAGCTAGGAAGATTCTTCGTTCAACGAGTAAAGTCCGAGATACGGAACTACATTGCTTTCCCTCAAAGGTTTTTGGCATATTCTTTATAAAGTTGCAAAATTGCTTGAATGTCAAAATCTCGACGGCTTGCTAAACTCGCTACTTACCTACGTCCCCATTGGCAGGACACTACATTAGGTATTATTGCTTTATTGTCTGTGAATGGGCTGGGTGTTTATATCCCTTTGCTGATTCGCTCTGGGGTTGACCAACTTTCAACAACCTTTAGCTTGGATCAAATACTACGTTATGTAGTTATAATCATCTTGCTTAGTTCAGCAATGTGGCTGATGCGTATGGCTTCCCGCATCTGGATTTTTGGTGTGGGTCGTCAGGTAGAATTTGAACTGAAACAGCGAATTTTTGAACATTTGCTCAAACTCGAACCGGCTTATTTTGCCATTAATACTCCTGGTGATTTAATTAATCGAGCTACGAGTGATGTGGACAATATCAGGCGGTTGTTGGGTTTTGCAGTATTGAGTTTAGCAAATACTTTTTTTGCTTATACTCTAACGCTGCCAGTGATGCTGTCAATTAGCGTGGATCTGACATTAGCTTCTCTGGCAGTTTACCCGTTTATGTTCTTCTTAGTGCATCTGTTTAGCGATCGCTTACGCAAACAACAAGCGGCTGTACAGGAGCAACTTTCAGAAATTAGTGAGTTAATCCAAGAAGATATTAGCGGCATTTCTTTGATTAAAATCTACGCTCAAGAAGAAAACGAGCGTCGTGCTTTCCAAAGGAAAAATCAGGCGCTATTGACTGCTAACCTCACATTGGCAAAAACCAGAAATACTCTTTTTCCTCTCATTGGTGGGTTGGCTAATATCAGTTCCCTCATCATCATTTGGTTGGGAACGATGCGGATATCTGCTGGAACTCTGGCTGTGGGTGATTTTTTGGCGCTATTAATTTATGTAGAACGTCTGGTTTTCCCCACCGCTTTACTAGGATTTACACTTACAACCTACCAACGAGGTGAGGTGAGTATTGACCGACTGGAGTCGATTCTGAGTGTGA
The DNA here is from genome assembly GCF_049315035.1 of Anabaena sp. PCC 7938. Classification (NCBI taxonomy): domain Bacteria; kingdom Bacillati; phylum Cyanobacteriota; class Cyanophyceae; order Nostocales; family Nostocaceae; genus Anabaena; species Anabaena sp. PCC 7938. The sequence goes on from NZ_CP186034.1 coordinate 1,073,045, forward strand.
CACCAAAAATTCAAGATCCACCAGATGCTGTAAATCTTTCAGCAAGTCAAGTTAAAGGGGAAGTGACAGCCAAAAATCTCACTTATACCTACCCAGGTGCTAAAATCCCAGCTTTAGATCATCTCAACTTCACTATTGCTCCTGGGGAAATTGTGGCCATTGTCGGTGCAATTGGCTCTGGGAAAACAACTTTGGCTAATGCTTTGCCTCGGTTGTTAGATATTGAAGCGGGGCAGTTGTTTTTGGATGGTTTGGATATTACTAAAATAACTTTAAATGATTTACGGGGTGCGATCGCTTATGTACCTCAAGATAGTTTTTTGTTCAGCACCACCATTCAAAATAATATCCGCTATGGCGACCCCCTCAGTGAATATAAAGATGTGGAAACAGTAGCAAATCTTGCTCAAATCGAGGCAGAAATTAGCAATTTTCCCCAGCAATATGAAACAATCGTCGGTGAAAGAGGAATCACTCTTTCAGGCGGTCAGCGGCAACGTACAGCCCTAGCTAGAGCCATGTTGATTGATGCCCCAGTCTTGATATTAGATGATGCCCTTTCCAGCGTTGATAATCAAACTGCTACACAAATTCTCAAAAATCTATCTAGCGGTACTCAACAAAAAACAGTAATTTTCATTACCCATCAACTTTCAGCCGCTGCTACATCTGACAGAATTTTAGTCATGGACAAGGGCAAAATTGTCCAAGTAGGTAATCACATGGAACTTTTAGAACAACCAGGGCTATACCAAAAATTGTGGAGTCAGCATCAAGTGGAGGAGTTGTTGCATTAGGGTAATGGGTAATTGGTAGTTAGGAAAAACTGCCCCCTGCCCCCTGCCCCCTGCCCCCTGCTCCCCTGCCCTTACTGAGTTGGTAATTTCGGATGTGTGGCTGAATATTTAGAAACTAAAGCAGAAATAGAGGGGTTATACAGTCGTAGATAATTCCAGTAATTACCAAATACTTGGCGGACGTAATTTTTGGTTTCGTCAAAAGGAATTTCTTCGACAAATTCATCTGGATCTTGTTTGGGTATAGTTCGCAGCCATTTAGCCACATTACCGGGGCCAGCATTGTAACTAGCGATCGCTAACATGGAGTTATTACCATATTGCTGATGAGTATGATCTAAATACCACGTACCCAACATCACGTTATCATTTGGGTTTTCCAAATCAATCGTTTTCATATCCATATTGATTTGTGGTGCTATCCATGCCGCTGTACTGGGCATTACCTGCATTAAACCAGTCGCACCCACTACAGACTTAATTTTCGGCTGAAACATCGACTCTTGCCGCATTAAAGCCGTAACTAGCAGAGGATTAAGTTGCCGTGTATTTGACCATTTTTCAATTTCCTGGAAATAGGGAAAAGGATAACGAGCTTGCCAGTATATTTTCTGCTGGCTTAAAGCCTCATATTCGGCTTTTTGGGCTGGTGTTTTCCAGTCCTCTAATTTAGAAATTTTGGCAATACCAATCAGATTTTCTCCCTCTGCCAACCGCATTAACCCTTCAGTAAATTGTTCGGCTATGCTAGGTTCAGATTTATTCAGAAATTCTGTCTCCCACTGCAACCAAGCATCACGATCTTGACCGAGTAAATACAATTCTTTGAAGGTTTCCGAACCTGCTGGGGGTACAGGACGCTGTGGTGGGATAATTTCTGGTTTCATTAGTCGCAGGTTATTAAAATCACCTACATCCAAACCCAAAATGCTTGCAGAACGCCATGCATAATAAGATTGAGGAAATTGACTGAGTACATACTCATATGCAGCGCGAGCTTCTTGCTGTTTTCCTAGTATAGTTGCCCATTTGCCTACCCAAAAACCGGCCCTAGGAGCCAAAATACTGGTAGGATTTTCAGTGGTAATTGGTTGCGCCCATTGCCATGCACCTGTATAATCCTGAGCTTTAGCTTTACTTAAGGCGATTTTCCAGCGATATTCTGCTGCTTCGTTAGAAGTGCTGTATTTACCTAATAGTAATTTCCAAGTTGCATTAGCTGATTGGTTATCTTTGAGAGTTTCCTGTAATTTAGCTTTTTGTACCAGTGCTGTCGGTGCTTGTTCAGGAAATTTATTAATGATTTGATCAAAATAGGGTATTGCGGCTTTCCCTGGGGCTATTTCTGCTAGTCTGAGTAGAGCGGTTCCTGTTTCTGTAGCTGTGGGAAATTGTTGTACCTGTTGTTTATAGAGAGAAACAGCTTTGTCTCGTTCTTTATTTAACTGTACACCTCTGGCGATGCGATAGAGGTTACGGGCTGTTTTGGGTGCTTTAGTATAAGCGGTAGATGCTTTGGTAAATTGATTATTCTCCCAGTAGACTGAACCAATTAGTTCCCAATCTGTGGGTGTAAGTTGAGACTGTTTAAGTAGCGGATCTAAAATACCGACAATTCCCGGTTTGTCAGAGGCATATTTGGCTAAGATTAATCTGAATTTAGGCTGATTGGGATTATCTTGTAAGCGTTTGCGGATAATTTCCCAGGTGAGGGGATGGGAAGGAAATTGTGCGATCGCTGTATCATGGAGTTTTGGCAGTCCAATTAAATAGATAGCTTTAACTGCGGCTGCTTCTTGGGGATAATCTTTCAGCACTTTTTGTCGCAGATCCGAAGCCTTGCCTTTCTCCCCCAGCATATCCTGTGCCTGGGCTTGTTTGAGCAAAATATAGGGTGCTAAAGCAGGATATTCTTTTTCCAGCCCTGTCAGTAAACTTAGAGCTTTTTTCCCTTGGTCAGTTTCAATGTAATCACTTGCCAAAAGATAACGGGCCCGTTCCCTATCTGGTGAACTTCCCGTTTGAGCAATTTCCTCTAGTTTAACCGCCCGTTCTGGCAACAATTGAGACACCAAGCTAAATACTTGTGACTTAGCTTGATTACCCTCAAATAGTTTCTCAGGCTGACTCTGACTTAATTTCAACCATTGACTCAGGGTTTTTCCAGCTTGTGGGGCTGATACCATACCCCCGACTAAAAAGGCACATAATCCTGCACCAGCAATCAGATAAATTTGCTTGTTTTGTAGTTTTTTCAGCATGGATACCCGCTGTTCGTAGCGTCTCAAAGAGAAAGTTTCCGATCAATTTTCTGCAACTTTAACACTACTAGCGCGAAATGTTATCACTTTTGAGTTACAAATTTGAGCTTTTTTGAGAGAAAACCTCAGAAGACGCTACGCTATCGGTTCAGGAGTTAGAAATCAGGATAATTATCAAATCAAGAATTAATTCATTCTTAATTTAACAATTGGTACTGAAAATATCTATATTGAATATAGCTTTCTTGCTTTGGCTGCGGGCAGGATAAAAAATAATATCACGGTTCAAAACTCGTAGATGACTAATTAACACTTCTATAGGGTTTATCCCCCGATTCATTAACCAAATTGACCAACCAATCAGTTTTAGAGTATTGAAAAATGATGTGCGAGTCAACCATTCGTGAAATGCAACACGAGCCTCATCTAAAAAAGCATCATACTCTCCTATGATTTCTGTATCATGGAACATTGGTGAATTAATACCATGAATTCCACTTACATGATGTTGTCCCATTTTAATTCTTGGTAAACAGGAAACTTCAAGATGATATAAATCATGGTAACAAAGTAAATCATCATGTATGTGTATCAGCCTACCTCCTATTTTTACACGTTCTTTGCTGATACAACCTAGCATTTTTTTGACTGATAAATCTATCCAAATTTGTGAAGGAGGAATAAGTTTGTCCATAGAGAGATGACAATTTGTTTTAGTTTGGTTAATTAGCAGGTATTTTAGGTTGTTAAGCTATACATTAACAGCAATAATTTGTAAGTTATCAAATAATATGCTTGATATCCAGCAAAGCTATCTAGTACTATGCCAAAAATATCTTGTGTTATCAAATATAATTAATTCCAAATTCAAAAGATGTCAAGACTATATACAACATCAAAAAATGCAGAAAATGATTTTAAATTGTAATTATACGCAATAATAACCAGAAGCTAAGATATTTTTTACTTTGGTAATAAATTAAACGAATCACAAAAACCGCTAATACTCTTAACTAAATATTTTTGCTTGTTTTTGCTAGTTTCTACACTGACTTGATATAATCTCTTATCAACTAAAAATATTCTTTGTTTAACTATCAAATCACCAGGTTTAGTATAGTTAACTTCTCTGCCTGAATATCTACCCAAACTAATTTTTTCTTCACTGATTAAGGTACTTTTTGAATTCTGTAAGGCTGTCTTTTTGCCCGTATTTATAGCTTCTTCTACAAGATTATTCCGCTTCAATAGTTCGATATAATCATCTGGATAGTCAATATAAGCAACTGTATATTTAACATCGTCTTGTGGACGCTCTACAGTAAATACATTTACTTCCACTATGCCATTTTTAGTATTGATTTTTTGTTTAGTTTCTGTGGGTTTACCAGGCATTAAAATACTAAAGTTACCTTCTGGGGAAGAAAATATCTTCCATATGGACTGAGCTATTATTAACGGCTCATTAGCTAATACAGTTTGTGTGATTGTGTATCCACTGAATAAAACAAATGCTGCAAGAGAGTAAGGTAAGAATCGGGATTTCATAAGACTTAATGATTCATTGTATGGAATGCCAATGCTATTTACAGCAGAAATCAGAAGTCAGGAGTAAAACTGCCTTGGTATATGGCTTTGAATTTAGATTATGTACCGTATGGCTACGCCACGCAAGCTTTCGACTGAGCGCTCACGGAAGCCTCATTGATCTGCAATTCGCTATATTTAGTAATATTCACCGTTTTGCTAATTCTGGAGTTTTCCCTTTTAATCCAATCATTAATTTGAGTGCAAATATTCTCAGCATGGGGACTCGCTGCATTAACCATAAACCGAAACGTCGGATGATTACCACTGGTAAGAAGTTATTAGAAAATACTCGATCTAATAAATCAGTGAAACCTAAAATTGCGAGATTTTCGTTTTTTCTCCAACGTTCATATTTTTTAAGAATTTGGATATTCCCAATATCTTCACCTGCTTGGTGTGCTGTTTGAATGACTTCGGCTAAAGCTGCTGCGTCACGAATACCTAAGTTTAAACCTTGTCCACCGACGGGGTGACAGTTGTGTGCTGCGTCACCGACTAAAGCCAAACGGGGGAGAACATAGCGATCGCTCTGCATCAACTGTACCTGAAAAATAAAGCGATCGCCTAATAATTCCAATTTACCCATCTGATCACCATACCGCTTGGTCAGTTCAGCCAAAAATTCCTCATCATTTAAAGCACACAAAGCCTTTGCTTCTTCATGAGGTGCAGTCCAAACAATCCGACAACGGTTCCCAGGTAAAGGTAAAATTGCAAAAGGGCCACTAGACCAAAATTTCTCATAAGCTGTATAGTTATGGCATTTTTCCGGCTTGACAAAAGCCACAATACATGATTGCCAATATTTCCAACCCTTAGTTTTAATTCCCGCAGCTTGACGAATTGGTGAACGAGAACCATCTGCTGCTACTAGCAACCGAGTACAAATTGTCCGATTCTCACCATCAACTTTAAGATTAATAGTAACTATATCTTGCTCATTTTGCGTATTTACCACTTCTGCTGGACACAAATAAGTTACATTTGCACAACCTTGCACAAATTCCTGTAACGGTTGTAAAAGTGCATAATGTTCAGCCACATAACCTAATTCTGGTGTCCCTAAATCAGAAGTTTGGAACTTCACTACATCAGGATAGTCAGCGTCAGACAAACGCACCTGGCTGTATCTGGCGATATTAGGCAGAATTTTCTCCCAAATGCCAATTCCTTGGAAAATTTGTGCCGAAAGCATATGTACAGCATAAGCCTGGCCTTTAGCAACTGCGGCTGATGTCACCTTAGCCTCAATTAGCAGTACACTTAAGCCAGAGTCTTTTAAAGCAGCAGCGGTGGTTAAGCCAACAATCCCACCACCGACAATCACCAAATCGTAATCATATCCACGATTATCTGCGGGAGTGTGGGGAGGAGCAAGGGTTTGAGAAAGTTGGGTAAGTGGCATTGTTAAGATAGATGACAGCATTTTACCTATTATTTTTACGCAAGTCCCCTCAGAGAGCAAGTTCAGTAGCAAAATTCCCCTAAAAATGAGTTTATGTCTTACAGTGAGTTTAGTTTAGCTAAAGCCAAACAAGAGTTCGGACTGACTACTTTAGAAAAACGCGATATTTTCGCTGCTGTTCCCGAATTAGCAGCTAGTAACTTACTAACAGAAATTCTCAACTATAATCTCACAATTGCTTTAGGTAATAATAGTGAAAAAGCCCGCTCGGAATTAATTATTTCTCCAATTTTAGTTGACTTACGCCGGCAATTACAAGAGCAAGTCAGTTTATTCTCTGGGGTAGATTTTACTGTTGACGATAGCAAAGGATTAAATGGTACTTGTGATTTTATTATTACTAAATCCCCAGAAATTCTCATTATTACAGCCCCAGTAATTATAGTTGTAGAAGCTAAAAAAGAGAATATCAATGTCGGTTTGGGTCAGTGTGCAGCCGAAATGGTAGCAGCCCAAGTTTTTAATGAGCAAGCTAAAACTGATATTAAAACAATTTATGGTGCAGTAACAACAGGTAGCATTTGGCAATTCCTCAAACTAGAAAAACAAATATTAAGCATTGATTTGAGCGAGTATTATCTCAAAGATGTGAATAAAATTCTCGGTATTTTAGCGAGTAGCATTTCTCAAGATACAGATGAAGGTGACAGGTGACTGGGTACAGAGTGAAAAATTACATTTGCTTAAAAGCTTAAAGCCATAAGATTCTCAGCCATTTCAAAGTTAGCTGTGACATTCTGCACATCGTCTAACCCTTCTAGAATATCAATTAATTTAAGAAGAGATTTAGCCTGATCAGAATCTGTGACTTCTACCTGATTTCCCGGAATCCAACGCAACTCTACATCTGTAACTTTAAAGCCTTTTTCTTTGAGTGTTTGACTAAGTTTCTCTAAGTTTCCTATCTCGGTCAACACCTCAGCCGTTTCATCTGCAATCATCTCATAAGATTCAGCATCACCTTCAAAAGAAGCTTCTAAAAGCTGTTCTTCATCCTCAATTCCTTCAACTACACAAACCCCTTTTTGGGAAAACATCCAACTAACACAACCTATTTCTCCCAGATTTCCACCGTTTTTACTAAAAGCTACCCGTAAATCAGCAGCGGTACGATTGCGATTATCTGTTAAAGCTTCAATTAAAATCGCTACACCACCGGGGCCGTAACCTTCATAGCGAATATCTTCTAAACTGGAGTTATCGCCGCCAAGAGTACCTGCACCTTTAGCGATCGCTCTTTCGATATTATCATTGGGAATCCCCGCCGCCTTAGCTTTATCAATCGCCGTCCGCAGTTGAAAGTTACCTGCCGGATCTGGTACACCATTTCTAGCAGCCACAATAATCGCCCGCGATAGCTGAGTAAAGATATTTCCCCTTTTAGCATCTACTACTGCTTTCTGGCGCTTAATAGTTGCCCATTTACTATGTCCTGACATAAACAAAGAAAAATATTAACACTCTCTTCAAACATAGGATATATCTAGCTTTGACTTAGATGCAAATCTCAGGATCAAGAATGCAGAGAAAATAAACTTATTGATGCAGATCCCCAACACCATTTTATACTTTTGACTTCCGCGTAGCAATTACTCACCTATTGCGACAGTTGGAGCAAAAACTACTAAGCTGGTAATACAGCAAATTAAAACTTTCCCGAAAAACCTGAAGCGCAAGACCAGCGGTTCAGATTTTTTCTCTGTCTAACTACGTTGTAAATACATTATGTTTGATGCACTATCTGACCGTTTAGAGTCTGCCTGGAAAAAACTGCGGGGACAAGATAAAATATCCCAATCTAACATTCAAGACGCTTTGCGGGAAGTGCGCCGCGCCTTGTTAGAAGCAGATGTGAACCTCCAAGTAGTCAAAGATTTTATTGCTGAAGTCGAAACCAAAGCACAGGGATCTGAAGTAATTTCCGGTGTGCGTCCTGACCAACAGTTTATCAAAATTGTCTACGATGAACTGGTACAGGTAATGGGGGAAGAAAATGTTCCCCTAGCAGAAGTTGAGGGTAAAACTACAGTCGTTCTCATGGCTGGGTTACAGGGTACTGGTAAAACCACTGCTACAGCTAAGTTAGCCTTACATTTACGGAAATTAAATCGTAGTTGTTTATTAGTAGCAACAGATGTATATCGTCCCGCAGCTATTGATCAGCTGTTGACACTGGGTAAGCAAATTGACGTACCTGTGTTTGAATTAGGCAGCGATGCTGATCCTGTGGAAATTGCCCGTCAAGGTGTGGAACGCGCCAGAGCAGAAGGCATTAATACAGTTATTGTGGATACGGCTGGACGCTTACAAATCGACCAAGAGATGATGGCGGAATTAGCCCGCATTAAGTCAACTATCGAACCTGACGAAACTCTGTTAGTTGTGGACTCGATGACTGGTCAAGAAGCTGCAAATCTGACTCGTACCTTTCACGATCAAATCGGCATTACTGGGGCAATTCTGACCAAATTAGACGGTGATAGCCGTGGTGGTGCGGCGCTGTCAGTACGGCAAATTTCCGGTGCGCCGATTAAGTTTGTTGGTGTGGGTGAAAAGGTAGAGGCGCTACAACCTTTTTATCCAGAACGGATGGCTTCGCGGATTCTGGGTATGGGCGATGTTCTGACCTTGGTAGAAAAAGCCCAAGAAGAAATTGACTTGGCAGATGCCGAGCAAATGCAAGCGAAAATTTTGTCGGCGAAGTTCGATTTTACCGACTTTCTCAAGCAGATGCGGTTGCTGAAAAATATGGGTTCTCTGGGTGGGATCATGAAGATGATTCCGGGTATGAACAAGCTTTCCGATGACCAATTGAAGCAGGGCGAAACCCAGCTAAAACGGTGTGAGGCGATGATTAATTCTATGACACGCCAAGAACGCCTTGACCCAGATTTGTTGTCTAGTTCTCCTAGTCGGCGGCGGCGCATTGCTTCTGGTGCTGGTTATAGAGAGGCAGATGTCAGTAAATTGGTGGCAGATTTCCAAAAAATGCGATCGCTCATGCAACAAATGGGTCAAGGTAACTTCCCCGGTATGCCAGGAATGTTTGGCGGTGGCAACCCCTTAGCGGCCGGTAATAGTCCCGGTGCAGGCTGGCGCGGTTATCCCGGCGGCGCAGCACCCGCGAAAAAGAAAAAGAAAGAGAAAAAGAAAAAAGGCTTTGGCACTCTGTGAAAATAGGTGATGGGTAATGGGTAATGGGTAATTGGTGATTGGGAGAGTATTTATCTTTCTTCTGCCTATTCCCTATTCCCTGTTCCCTATTCCCTTCCCCATTAATGCCTAGCAAGTGCTAAAATTGTCATTTCAGCATCAGAAGTTTTGAATAGAGGCCGTCTAGGCTAGTCACTTCTTCCTTAACCAGTCACAAAATAACTATAAACAGGAGAAAAATTTCTCAACATGATCAAACTGCGCTTGAAGCGATTCGGTAAAAAGCGGGAAGCAAGTTACCGCATTATTGCTATTAACGACCTTTCTCGCCGTGATGGTCGTCCCCTAGAAGAACTAGGTTTTTATAACCCCAGAACAGATGAAGTACGACTAGACGTTCCCGGTATTGTCAAGCGACTACAACAAGGGGCCCAACCCACCGACACCGTTCGTCGCATCCTCGTAAAAGCTAATGTTTTTGAACAGGTCCGTGCAACAGCCGCATCATAAGCTTGAAATGAAATCACCAATAGCCAGTCCTGACTATGTGGGACTGGTTCAGTTTCTTGTGCAACCGTTTTTAGAATCTCCAGAGTCTTTAAGCGTCGATTGTGAAATTTCTCCCACCCTCAAAAGGGCTTGGATTCGCATCGCCTTTGAAGCCACAGACAAAGGAAAAGTCTTTGGTCGGGGTGGACGCAATATTCAGGCGATTCGCACGGTAATTGCAGCAGCAGCAGAATTGGCGGGGCAATCAGTACACCTGGATATTTACGGCAGTAACTCCCAAAGTCGGGAGGGTATGTCTTTTGATGAAGAGCAGGAAGCAAAGGATACCGCCACCAAAATCGAGAGAAAGAAGTGGAAATGTTCCCATGCCTGTTGCTAAACCTCGGTTTCGCTAGGTTTAAACGGGGAATTTTACACAGAGTCAATCAGTGATCAATTCTGGGAAAAATGTAGACAGGTGGCAACAAGATTGTCAAATATTTTCGGAATCTCTCGTTGCTATGACGGAGTTGTTAGTAAAGTATAGACATCTGTTGCCAGCCTACTCTCAGAATAATTCGTAATTCGTAATTAGAAATTAGAAATTGCCGAAACGACTGGGTTTACACTCAGCACTTAGCACTTTGCCAGAACTGTTTTAACGTGACTGATTTTTTAAGCATATTTTAAGTTAAGATAGTATGAATTCTTGTAAAGATTTAAAAAAATTATTTTGTTGCTTTCTTCAGAGAAATATCGTCATTTGTCAAGAACTGCTCCTCAACTAATTGTAAAAAAACTATGGCAGGTGCTTTAACAATTCAACTGCCTAACATTCCCAGTGCGATCGCTCTCGCGGGATATGGGGAAGCAAATCTCAAATTCCTCTCTCAACAAACAGGAGCTAGTTTAGTTTTACGGGGACAGGAACTGCTGATTACTGGAACAGACAAACAAGTTGAACTCACGGCGCAATTAGTGCGATCGCTCGAAAGTCTGTGGAGTAAAGGCAATAATATCTCAACTGCGGATATTTTAACAGCCCGTCAAGCCCTAGAGAGCGATCGGCAAGGTGAACTCCAAGACCTACAGCGAGACATCCTCTCCAAAACTCGCCGTGGTCAAGAAATCCGCGCCAAAACCTTTCGTCAAAGACAATACATCGAATCCATCCGCAAGCGTGACCTCACCTTTGGCATTGGCCCTGCGGGAACTGGTAAAACTTATCTCGCCGTTGTTGTAGCCGTTCAAGAACTCCTCGCCAATCAATTTGAACGCATAATCTTAACTCGTCCCGCAGTAGAAGCCGGTGAAAGACTAGGATTTTTACCTGGGGACTTACAACAAAAAGTAGATCCCTATCTCCGTCCTCTTTATGATGCTATTCACGAATTCATCGACCCCGAAAAAGTCCCCAACTTAATAGAACGTGGTGTAATTGAAGTAGCACCACTTGCCTATATGCGGGGACGTACATTAAACAACGCCTTTGTAATTGTCGATGAAGCTCAAAATACCACACCCGCACAAATGAAAATGGTTTTAACCCGCTTGGGTTTTGGTTCACGCATGGTAATTACAGGCGATATTACACAAACAGATTTGCCAATTCACCAACAATCAGGATTAACCATAGCTTTACAAATTCTGAAACACGTTGAAGGCATCGCCTTTTGTGAATTTACCCAAAAAGATGTAGTTCGTCATCCTCTAGTACAGCGTATTGTTGCCGCTTACGAACAACATGAAAAATAGTCAATTAGTCATCAGTTATTAGAAATAAAAAACCAGCTTATGAGTACAACCTTGAGAGAATTTATAGAAGCTTGTCAAAACTTAGGAAATGTTAGGCTCATTGTCACCAGCAGCGCCACTGTCTTAGAAGCAAGATGTAAAATAGAAAAACTATTTTATGCTGAATTGCTCAAAGGCAAATATGCAAATATGCACACTGATGACTTTGAATTTCACTTGAACATGGACAAAATTACTCAAGTGAAATTTGAAACAGGTGAAGCAAAAAGAGGCAACTTTACAACTTACGCAATTCGGCTTTTAGATGAAAAACAAGAACCTGCATTAAGCATATTCCTACAATGGGGTAAACCCGGAGAATATGAACCAGGTCAAGTAGAAAATTGGCAAACTTTACGAGAGAAATATGGAGAAGTTTGGCAACCTTTACCCATCGAAACCTTGTAATTTAATATCTAAATCCCCTCGTTCCCAGTCTCTGACTGGGAATGCTCATTAGAGGCTCCACCTCCCTTAACCAAATAATATATGTTCAAAAACGTAAGTTTCAATTTTTTCTTTTACTTCTAAAGAAATTTAGTACTGGTGATTAGACAGTGACCTGTGGTAACTTAAGTTAAGTAAAGTACTCAGTACATAACTAAACAGGTTCTTTATGAATGAATGGAAAATTATTGAATCTCTGCCTGGCAAAATTGTCACTCAGGAAGATTCACGCATCAAAGGAAGTTGGATAGCTCCCTTGCTTCTGGTGCTTCCTGGTTTAGTGCCAATTTGGTTGGGGATACCAATTTTACCTGCAACGCTTTTTTGCCAACCTGTAGGCATAAGTTCACTCCAGTGTAAAAAAAAGCAAGAATTTTTGGGAATTCCCATTCAAAGCCAATCGTATACCCAACCAGCATCAAAGCCCAAGCCTAGCATTTGGAAGTTTGAATCAAACGGTAAAATCACCACCCATAAGTTAGGTAAATGCTTTGCAGAATACACGTTTAAAGATATTGCTGGGGTGGAAATAGAAACTCTGGAAGAAGGCAAGAATGCCAATAATATCTGCCGTTATCGAGTCAACTTAGTTACAATTAATGGAAAAAGATTACCCGTTTCCGAGTTTATTAGTGAAGACTTAGATGCAACTAACACCAGTTATGCAAAAATTAGGGCTAACCAAGTGAGCGATCGCTTACGTCAGTTTACCAAATTTCCTGCTGTACAATAAGACTATTTGTCACAATTTGTTTTGTGGACAGATTAAAAAAGTAATTTTATGTTTTTTATCAGAGTGCTTTGGAGTTTTTGCTTAACACTTTTTCTTTTACTAGGAAATGGGGAAGCACAAGCTGGCGAATTAGCAACCCGATTAGCAAACTTTCCGCAATGGGAAAAATTAACATCAGTCAAAACAGCCAAAGGTGATTTAGTATATCCTAATTGGATGTCTGGAACTTGGCAAGTTACCAGTACCTTAGTAGATTTAGCCGCACCTTTAGCACCAGATATCATTACACCAGGTTTTGAAGGAAATCTTCGTCAACTAAATCAACCTATTACTTTTTTAGTCAGATTTGTAAAAATTAAACCGCAAATCTCAGGTTTAAAACTTATCCCCAAAGTAGATAATCAATCACAAATATTAGTAGCTGATAGAGTATTTAACAGCTTGAATTTATCCAGAGCTTATTTAGGAAATGATGCAATTTTATCAATTAGAATAGATCCAGAATCTCCTAATCGTCAAATTACATTTTTACGTGGTAAACGTCAATTAGTTTCTATTGTTACCGCCCGCGCCACCGAAAATACACCTGATCATAAATTTATTACCACGGAAGTATTTCAACAATTATTTAAAGGTAGTTCTCGTCCCTATTTCAATATCGTAGAATCTACAACCGCTTACCGTCAACTTTCGACATCTAACCCAGCAATTGAAGCAGATCAAGTTACTGCTGTTTACCTTTCTCCCCAAGATCCTGATTATTTTACCGCAGGTTCTCGACCAGTAGCACTTTATCGTTATCATCTCGACTTTTTCCCCTTAGTACAACCAAATACTTCTCAAGAATGATTTCATTGTTTCACTATTGACAGATTTGTATTACAAATGTAGCATGAGTATTCCCAGCTAGAACTCATGCCTTGGGATAGTGTGTATTATGGCGAACTTTCGAGACATTATTAATTATTTTTCTCCCTATTGGAAGCTGAGTATTTTCAGCATTACTGCATCTAGTCTTTACGAAATTATTGATTTAATTGTACCTTATGCAATTGGACAAATTTTAAATGTTTTGTCTAATCAACCTTTGGATAAACCAATACAAAGCGCGATAACTAGTTTTTCAGATATCACGAATTATCCAGTTAGTCAGACTTTATCATTGACTGTATTACTGGGACTAATATTTATTGTTACCGTAGTCAGAGCGCCTACGCAACCTTGGTTAACTAGTTGGTTTCATTGGGATATAGCTTTAAGATCACGTCGAGATAAAAGCCAAACAGCTATCAGCAAAATTCTGGCACTTCCACTGGAATTTTATGATGAAAATAATCCTGGACGCATTGCTGGAAGAGTATCTAGAGGAATTTTTAACCACACTTGGGGTTATCCTGAAATTGCAGGACAATTGATTCCTAAACTTTTCCGTGTGATGGGAATATTTGTATTTATCGCTTTTATTGATTGGCAAATTGCTGGTTTATTTGTAATTTCCTTTGTTGTCATTCTTAGCTTTACTTTAAAACAATTAAAGAGGCTAGTTCGGTATGAATCAAATTTAGATAAATATATGGAGAATACCGAAAGCCGCACTTCTGAAATTATCACCAACATCAAAACCGTAAAAGCTTTTGCCACAGAATCGCAGGAACTAGAAAGACAAAAACAGCGGTTGCATCGAGAACTCATATCAGTCGATTATCGACTCCATAAAGGTTATGTTAAACTCGGCACTTGGCAAAGAACTGTTATCCAGTTTTGCATATTTATGATTCTTGGTTTGACTCTAGCAGCCACGGTAAATGGTAAAATTTCTCTAGGTCATTTTATTATGACTTTGACTCTTTCTAGTATGGCTTATTCTGAGTTAGAACCTATTAGCAACTTAGCAGAATCTTTCGCACGTCGCTATTCTGCTATGGTTCGATTTCACGAATTTCTGCAAACACCATCAGGAATAGATTCAGATGGACTTTTAACAGAGGTAAATCAGATAAATGCGCCATATAAATTTACTGGCAAAGTTGAATTTACTCAAATCAGTTTTGGATATGATAGCAATCATCAAGTTTTGCAAGAAATTAACTTGTTAATTGAGCCATATCAAACAGTGGCATTAGTGGGAAAGTCAGGTTCTGGTAAGTCTACTTTAATCAAATTGCTATTGCGCTATTTTGAACCACAAACAGGGCAAATTTTGATTGATGGTGAAGATATTCGCAGCTTAAATGTAGGTAAGTATAGACGCAGATTAGCGATCGTCCACCAAGAAGTAGACATTTTCAACGGTACAATTTTGGATAACCTCAAATATGGTAGACCAGAAGCGACCTTTGAGCAGGTGCAGGAAGCCTGTAGAATCGCCAGACTTGATGAAGTCGTTCAATACCTACCCCAGGGTTATTACACCCTTGTGGGGGAAAGAGGGGTACGGTTATCGGGGGGACAAAGACAGCGGTTAGGAATTGCTAGGGCGTTGTTGGTGGAACCAGACGTTTTAATTTTTGACGAGGCGACCTCTAGCCTAGATTATGAATCTGAGCGTTCAATTCAACTCGCTATGCGCTCAATTCAGGGAACTCGCACCACAATTATTATCGCCCACCGCCTCAGTACAGTCAGGGAAGCCGATAAAATCGTAGTTCTTGATCAGGGAAAAATTGCCGAAATCGGTAGCCACGCTGAACTATTGCTTCAAGAGGGCATTTACCACCGCTTACACTCCCTGCAAGAAACAGGAGACTTTATTGATTAATTTCCTAAAACCCTTTTGGAGCGAGCAATTTGGGGTTTATAGAAAAATCTTTTCTCCAACCCCTTGCCAGATTTAAAAACTGGTGCTATTGTTGTTAATCGTGGGACATAACGGGTCGATGTCCGAGTGGTTAATGGAGACGGACTGTAAATCCGTTGGTTTACGCCTACGCTGGTTCAAATCCAGCTCGGCCCACCACTTTTAGAGATGTGAGTTACAATAGCTGAGTGTCGAGTAAACTTCTCAGCTTTGTAACTTGTAACTCGCAATTTAAGTCAAGTTTCAGTTTTTTTTGCCCGTGTGGCTCAGTGGTAGAGCACACCCTTGGTAAGGGTGAGGTCACGAGTTCAATCCTCGTCACGGGCTTTTGGTAAGCTACGAAGTATTAAGGGTCTTAGCCAGTTGCATAAGTTGGCTGTAATCTACCAGTATCTCATTACTGATGGTAACTTGCATAGAACTTGTATAACTGGATTACTTATTAAAATAAGCTTATCTATAAAATCGTCTTATAAATTAACTGTCGTTTTGTAACTTCATCACGTATATCAGCTAACTACTCACGCCATATTGACCTGTAATGCCTCTGTTTTGAGTTTCAGGTACTTGGTTACTTGTATTCGTAAAGACTTAACTGGATGGAACGAAATAAGGGTTAGAAGTCTACATCAAGGTCTACATTGGACTAAAAAGACAAGACCGAGGGCTGAAATATGCGTTTGAAGTTATTCTGTTAGTTTAAATTAGGACTTACGCAAGATTGAACTCAAAAGCTTATCGTCCTAACACACCCTACAAATCCGCTGTAATTTATTTTTTGTATTTCCTAAGTCATACATTTTTTATGGCTGATGACTACGGCGAATTTCTGTAATTTGATCTGCTACATCTAGTAGAGATTTCGATATTTCTGTCCCAGTGAGAATGATATCAACATGAGGAGGGCGTTTGGCGAGAAACTCTAAAACCTCTACTTCTGAAATTAAGCCGAAGTTGATAGCTAAACTTAACTCATCTAAAACAAAGAGAGAATACTTGCCTTCAGATACGACTTTTTGTGTATACTGCCACAAATGTTGTAAAGCTTGGCATTCCGTTTCGTCCAAGTGAGGGGTATCAATACAACGGGGTAAGTCACAGCGAATCCAATCTAAATTTTGAACCATTTGAATAGGCTTATCATGTCCTTGACGAATACCACCTTTGAGAAACTGCACTATTAATACTGGTGTACCTTGACCTGCTATTCTCAGCGCTTGTGCCATAACGCTTGTGAAAAAGTTACGATGGGGACTAGTGAAAACTTGTAATAGTCCCTCAACTGAATATGGTAAGCTGAGAGTCGAATTGATACTTGGGGTTTCTAGTTGTGCAACCATAATTTTAAGTTTAGAAAGTCACAATAAATTAAATAGTTTTTGTGGAGAGTAGTAATCGTAAACCTAAGCTGTATAATCAATCTGTTTTGTACAGGTCTAGTGTATTTCATGATTGCCATTATTTTAGTCAAACACTAGATTTATTCTGAAGTCAAGAGCTATTTTGATTTACATTTTTGTTTTTCTTGCCTGAAGGTAGTTGTAAAAATAAAAACAAATAATTGGCAGTATTTATCAATTAAAACTCTGGGCTAGGGGCTGAAAATCATTAAAAAAGTAGATTTATCATTTTATTTGGGCAAAACAGAGTTAGGTGGCAGTGAATTTAAGATGATGAGGAGTGAATGATTGTGAGATTGGTGATTTTAGGAGGTTCGGGATCTGGAAAAAGTACTCAAGCACAAAGGCTGTGCAAATACTTTGGTGTTCCGCTGATTTCTACAGGTGAGATTTTACGAGACGCTATCTCTGGTGATACAACAGGCAATGGCTATGGTGAACTTAATGATTTAGGACGTAATGCCCAGCCTTACGTGATCAGAGGGGAATTAGTCCCAGATGAAATGATGATTGAATTTATCAAGGTGCGTCTGAGTCAACAGGATGCTAATTGTGGTTGGGTATTAGAGGGCTATCCTCGCACGGCTTTTCAAGCGGAAGAATTGGATTTTTTATTGGACAATTTGGGAGAAAAGCTAAATTGGGCAATATATCTGCAAGTACCACAGGTGGTGATGGTTAGCCGTTCATTAGGGCGATCGCTCCCAGATGATCAACCAGAGATTGTACAGCGGCGTGTAGAGCTATTCTACGATCGCACAATTCCTATCTTAGAATATTATGACCGTCGTCGTCGTTTATTAACTATTAATGGTGACGATTCCCCAGAACAGGTACAGCATAATATTCTAACTTTACTAGGATGATAGGAGGAGGCAGGGAGCAGGGGAGCAGGGGAGCAGGGAGCAGGGGCAGGGAGCAGGGGAGCAGGGGAGCAGGGGCAGGGAGCAGGGGCAGGGGGCAGGGGGCAGGGGAGCAGGGAGCAGGGGCAGGGGAGCAGGGGGCAGGGAGGCAGGGAGCAAGGGGAGCAGGGGCAGAAGATAAATACTTTCTTATCTCACCAATCACCAATCACCAATCACCAATCACCAATCACCAATCACCCGTGATTCTGCGGTAATGTAAAAGGCAGAATGGAAAATTTTTGAGGCAACTTGAATGACTTGGCAGCGTCCAGATGCTCGAAATCCCTACGAACTCCGCCCACTGAGTTTTTATCCTAATTTTACCCGCTTTGCTGCTGGTTCGGTTCTGGCAAAATGCGGTGATACTCAGGTACTTTGTACTGTTAGCGTTGCTGAGGGCGTGCCTAGATTTTTAAATGGGACTGGTAAAGGTTGGTTAACGGCTGAGTACCGGATGTTGCCATCTGCTACACAGCAACGACATGAAAGGGAATTGTTGAAATTATCCGGACGGACACAAGAAATACAACGTTTAATTGGCA
Organism: Anabaena sp. PCC 7938; assembly: GCF_049315035.1. Taxonomy (NCBI): domain Bacteria; kingdom Bacillati; phylum Cyanobacteriota; class Cyanophyceae; order Nostocales; family Nostocaceae; genus Anabaena; species Anabaena sp. PCC 7938. The sequence goes on from NZ_CP186034.1 coordinate 1,091,418, forward strand.
GGAGTTTAAGGGCTGCTTTAGATTTTGAGGTGTTGGGAGAACGGACGCTGACTGTAGATGCTGATGTGTTACAAGCAGATGCGGGGACAAGGACAACAGCGATTACAGGGGGTTTTATAGCTTTAGCTCATGCCATTTCTCAATTATTGCAGCAGGGGGTGTTAGAGCGATCGCCTTTTTGCGGACAAATAGCAGCTGTTTCTGTCGGCTTATTGGAGAAAGAAGCGTTTTTGGATCTTAATTATATTGAAGACGTAGCCGCATCTGTAGATTTTAATGTAGTCATGAATCAAAACCTGGAAATTATTGAAATCCAGGGAACAGCAGAGGAAGGCAGCTTTAACCGTCAGCAGTTAAACCAGTTGCTGGATGTTTCAGAAAAAGGAATTCAGGAATTATTAATTGCCCAACGGAATGCAATACCTGACTGGAACACGCTGTTTATAGGAAATTGAGATGCAATATTTCCCGTCAATGGTCAGTTTTGGTGAATACTGACTAATATTAAAAGTTAATACTTATGGCGGTAAAGTTGCAACCAACAAGAAATCAAAAGCAATGGTGGGTTATCCGCTGTTTTGCTACAGTGCTGCTTTTTGGTCAAATCTCGTTACATATAATTCAAGGAAAAACTTACCACCGGAAAATTTTGGAGCATATGGTGACTGCCGGGCCTGCTGCCCTCGCACCAGTTCTGCTAGTCAGTGGATTTGCTGGCATGATTTTCACCATTCAAACAGCCAGAGAATTAGTCAGATTTGGTGCTGTTGAGTCTGTGGGAGGTGCTTTTGCTTTAGCCTTTTGCAGAGAATTAGCGCCAATTTTAACTGCTAGTATTATTGCCGGACAAGTAGGTTCAGCATTTGCAGCAGAAATAGGGGCAATGCGAGTCACAGAACAGATTGATGCCTTGTATATGCTCAAAACTGACCCCATTGATTATCTCGTCATACCGAGAGTCATTGCTTGCTGTTTGATGATGCCTTTAATGATGATTTTTGCTTTAGTGATGGGTATTAGCGGGGGAACTTTTGCTGCATTCCAGTTTTATCGCGTTGAGCCAGAGACATTTTTAGAATCAGTGCGAGATTTTTTAGAACCTTCTGATATGTTGATTGTTTTGCTCAAGGGGTTTATTTTCGGGCTGATAGTTGCAGTCAATGGCTGTAGTTGGGGACTGACTACCAAAGGAGGCGCTAAAGAAGTAGGAGAATCGGCGACAACGGCAGTTGTGACTACTTGGGTAGCAATTTTTATGATGGATTTTGTTTTGGCGTTGCTACTGTTTGAGAAGCCAACATTTTAAAAAATTCTCGGTAATCTGTAAGTCAGACCTTCCACGTTTTTCAGAGCGGAAGCTAATTGATGGTTAGTACCACTGACTACTGATAAATTATCATAAATAGTGATAAAGAACCTCTAGGTTAATTATTTCTGACCTGACTTGATGATGTTAAAAGTTTCAAAAGTTAAAATGGGAAACTGTCATAAGTTAGGTATTGTATTGCTGGAAGCCGGCTATGTAATGATAAAGCCATGAACAAAACGGTTGAAGTTTTACCGGATCTGCCAGCGCTGGTAGCACGGGCGCTAGATTTAATCTTGTCCAAACTGGAAGCTGCCATTAAGGAACGGGGGCAATTTACTATTGCCTTATCTGGTGGTAGTACACCTAAGCCATTGTACGAAGCAATAAGTAAGCAAAACCTACCTTGGGATAAAATTCATGTATTCTGGGGAGATGAGCGTTATGTACCACCAGATCACTCTGATAGCAATGAATTGATGGCACGTCGTGCCTGGTTAAATCAGGTTGCTATCCCAGCAGCTAATATTCACGCTATGCCAACCCTATCGGCTGATCCAGCGGTGGATGCGGCTAAGTATGAAAAGCACCTGCAAGAATTTTTTAATTCTGCGCCAGGAAATTTTCCCGCATTGGATGTAGTTTTATTAGGAATGGGTGATGATGCTCACACTGCATCTTTGTTTCCACATACAGAAGCTCTGAATGTCAGCGATCGCTTGATTACTGTGGGCAACAAAGACGGTAATCCCCGGATCACCTTCACATACCCATTTATCAACGCGGCTCGGTGCGTGCTTTTTGCGGTGGCTGGTGCTAATAAACGACCAGCTTTAGCCCAAATTTTTGCTCCTGTAGCCGATGATTTTGCCTATCCATCTCGCTTAATTAAACCCCAAGGGGAATTATTATGGCTGCTAGATGCAGCAGCAGGTTTGGAAATCAAACCTTAAATTTAGTAGATGACAGGCAACAGGGAACAGGGAAACGAGGAAAATTGAAGAAGAATACATCCGTCAGAATGCAATCAGTGGCCGGGATTATTCATCCGCCAGTCGGACAAAATTCATTCTGAATTCTGACTCCTGACTCCTGAATTCTGTTCGATAACCTTATTGCCTATTGCCTTCTTCCACTGACAACTAATAACTGCTTGCCAGTACTATATTTTACTATGACCTTGACAAAGGCTTAAATTCATGATCGTCTGCCCGAATTGCAATCATCCCAACCCAGACGGCGCTGTTCAGTGTGAAGCTTGCTACACTCCTTTACCAGCAACTACTAACTGTCCCAGTTGTGGGGCAACTGTACAGGCAGATGCTGCTTTTTGCGGTCAGTGTGGCTATAACCTGCACTCCAATACTGCTGTACCGGAGCCAACAATAGTAGGATCAACTATAGCCCCTGATATGCCTGTGGAATTACCACCATTGGTGTCACCTGACCCAATGTTAGAACTTTTACAACCAGATGCTCTAGGACTCAATGTTCCTGCTCAACCTCCTGCCCTTTCTAACCTACCACCAACGGTAGTCGCAGTAGCACCAGAACCCGTACAAGCACCCGCGCCAGTTCCACCACCGGAAGCTATCGCACTACCTGCACCAGAACCTATACAAGCACCCGCACCAGTTCCACCACCAGAAGCAATCGCACCACCTGCACCGGAACCCGCACCAGAACCTGCCCCAGTTGTTCAACCTGAGCCAGAACCGGAACCAGCACCCGCGCCAAATGCCTCTAGAACCCAATTACAGCAGGTGATAGCCCGGCTATTCCACGTTCAAAGTAATCAAGAAATTGAATTACCACAAAATCTATCTGTGGTTCATATCGGTAAGCCTAATGACCGGATTCCTCCAGATATTGATGTTGCTGGATTTTCTAATTCAGAAATTGTCTCCCGGATTCATGCAGATATCCGTGTTGAGGGAGATGCTCATTATATAGAAGATGTGGGTAGTTCCAACGGCACTTATATTAACAATTTGCCGCTGTTACCAGGGAATAGACACCGTTTACGTCCAGGTGATCGCATCAGCTTGGGTAAGGGAGATTTGGTGACTTTCTTATTTCAACTCTCTTAGAGACTTCCAAATAAAAAAATATCCCAAAATTTCTTGTGGTGCAGGCCGAAAAGCCCGCTAATAATACAAGGACGGGCAGGATGCCCATCCCACAAGATTGGATCATCTTTTTTGTAGAGTTCTCTTAGCAGCATCATGGGTAATTGATAATTCGTAATTTGTAATGAATATAGCCTTTCCCACTCTAGTTAGATACAAAATTACCCCTCCCCTTACCAAGGGGAGGGTGCGCGACAGCGCGGGTGGGGTGTATTTCATGAGCTGGGAAATTGCTATAATACGTAGTTACAAATTACGAATTACGAATACAAATTGATAATTTATGCGACAACCAAAAGACTTTCCGCCTTTCCTGAGTCAAGAAGCTCCTTCAGAAATAGAACGGATGGGGTTAACTTGGCTTGTGGGGGCTGCGATCGCTACTGCTATTTTATGGCAATTTCCTGGAGGGGATTATATTTTATACCCCTTCACCATCCTCGCAACATGGTTTCACGAAATGGGTCATGGCTTGATGGCTCTAATGTTGGGGGGTAATTTTCAGAAATTACAAATTTTCAGCAATGGTTCTGGTGTAGCAAGTTACTCTATCAGTTCAGCATTGGGGCCAATTGGCCCTGGTTTGGTTGCAGCCGCAGGGCCAATGGGGCCACCTATCGCTGGTGCAGCGTTAATTCTCGCTTCCCGCCATTTTAAAACAGCTTCTTTGAGTTTAAAGATTTTAGGAGGATTCTTATTATTTTCTACATTAGTTTGGGTACGTTCGTGGTTTGGGTTAATAGCAATTCCTGTATTAGGTTTAATTATTTTGGGAGTAGGTTTAAAAACTCCTCCCTGGGTACAGGGTTTTACAATTCAGTTTTTGGGTGTGCAAGCTTGTGTAAGTACATACCATCAATTAAATTATCTATTTAGTTATACTGCTGGCCCCTTGGGTCTTTCCGATACAGCACAAATGCAGAGGTATTTGTTGTTACCGTATTGGTTTTGGGGTGGGTTAATGGCTGTAGCTTCTTTGGTGATTTTAGTCCGCAGTTTACAGGTTGCCTATCGTTCGCAATAATGGGTAATAAAAATCATAACAAGGCTATAGAATCTTTCTTAAAGCAAATTGCCAAACATCAAGAAAAGATTAAACTGGAACTAGAAAAGGATTTTCCTGATTTGGGTTTAATTAAGCATTGGGAAAAAGAGGTTAGGACTTTTGAAGAGAACATTCAGAAAAAGCTGAAAAGATTAGGACAATGAATATGCAGATTACTGAACAAAATCTTCCCATCACTAATTCTACTCTCAGTACCTTAATTACTGAATTGGGTGAAGAATGCCAGAAGGTACAAACGCTAATTAATCAGCTACAGTTACCGGGTTTAACCTCTGATCAAAAAGGTGACATTATAGCAGAAATGCTAGTAAGTGTAGTTCATCTGCATACTCATTGTGATGATGATTTTCAGGAGCTAATTTCTAATGAACTAGAAGAGTTACCTGATGATGAACAAAAGCAGAATATAAAAGCTTTTTACTGTTGATGACGGATTTCATTAGCACAAGAACGCCCTTGTTCAACGTCAGCTATATTAGCAAAAGTGGTATCGGCAATATTCCGCAAAGCCTCTGCTGTGAAGAAAGCTTGATGTCCTGTAATCAAGACATTGGGAAACGTCGTCAAATGTTGGAAAACATCATCTTGAATGATTTCTCCAGATAAATCTTCAAAAAATAATTCCGATTCTTGTTCGTAAACATCCACACCGAGATAACCAATTTGACCTGATTTCAACCCCTCAATTACTGCTTGGGTATCAATCAACGCACCGCGACTAGTGTTAATAATCATCATACCCGGTTTCATTTGAGCGATCGCTTCACTATTAATCAAGTGGTGAGTTTCCGGCATCAGGGGACAATGCAAAGAGATAATATCAGAATTGGCGAAGATTTCTGACAACTCTACATACTTCCCACCTAATTCCTCTAATTCTGGGTTGTGATAAACATCATAAGCTAGTAGATGACAACCAAACCCTTTCATAATTTGTCCCAAAATCAGACCGATTTTACCTGTACCAATAATTCCCACTGTGCGCTCATTCAAGTTAAATCCTAACAACCCATTCAAAGAAAAATTACCTTCCCGCACACGGTTATAAGCACGGTGAATTTTGCGATTTAGGCTTAAAATTAAGCCTACCGCGTGTTCAGCTACCCCATAGGGTGAATAAGCTGGTACACGGACAACAGTAATTCCTAACTTGGCTGCGGTTGCTAAATCTACATTATTGAACCCTGCACAACGTAGAGCAATTAAATGAGTTCCCCCAGCCGCGAGAATTTCTAAAGTGGCAGCATCAACCTGATCATGAACAAATACACAAATACAGGGAAATCCTGCGGCTAAGATGGCGGTATCTCGATTCAGAAGTGGTTCAAAAAATACCAACTCATGTTGAATCGGAGAATTTGCAGCTTCTAAAAACTGCCTATCGTAAGTTTTTGTACTGAAAACTGCTACTTTCATCCAAAATTTCAGGTTATATTTCTGTATGATACCCTTATAGCCTATACCCTAAACTCCATACTCCACAACCTTCTTAATCATTTCCTTCGGACACAGAGCATTGTAATATCATCAAACTGTGGTGCATCAGCAATAAAATTAAATAAATCAGTTTTAATCGCATTCAGCAAATCAATAGCAGAAGCGGATGGTTGCTCTAGAATATCTCGCAGTCGCTTGTCAGTGAATAACTTACCTTCAGGGTTTTTACCTTCAGTTACTCCATCAGTATAGCCAATCAATATATCATTAGGTTCAAGCTGAATTTGCTCGATTTTAAATTTCATTCCCGGCATCATTCCCACTGCCGGGCCGGTAGATTTTAGAGTGTTTTTAATGCCGGATTCATCAATAACAAACAGCGATTCATGTCCACCATTAATATAAGTCAATATACCTGTTTCTGCTTCGAGAATCCCAAAAAACATGGTAGCAAACATACTCATTTGCCAATGATTTTTAGCAACATATTCATTAGTTCTAGAAACTGCTTGCAGCGCCTTGACATGAGCTAAGTTTGTAGCAATAGACTTCCCAATCCAACCACCACTAGGCTGATTTTCTTGCAGAACTTGATTGGCAATGCCGCGCAATTGAGTTTCTGAAGAAAAAACCCGGATTAAGCTTCGCATCAGAGCCATAAATAATGCGGCTCCCACCCCTTTATCACATACATCCGCAATTACCAATCCTACCTGGTTATTAGGAAGTTCAAAAGTGTCGTAGAAGTCTCCAGCTACCTGACGGGCTGGGTGAAAGCAGGATGCAATTTCCCAATTGGGAAGTTTAACCAGTTCATAGGGGAGAAAATCAATTTGAATTTGCCGTCCCTTTTCTAATTCAGCGTCAAGAGCTTTGGAATATTTATCAAGTTTTGAATAGAGACGAGCATTTTCCAAGACTAAAGCCATTTGGTCAGCTGTGAGTAGCATGAGATTGGCTGTTTCTTGGCTAAAATGTCCTGGCTGAGAGTGCAATAGTGTGATAATTCCTAGTAACTCTTCACCTCTGATAATGGGAACAGCTAGGGCAGAACGGACAATGTAGGGCTGATCGGAAAATGTGAACCAGCGGTCATCATGCTCAGTATCTGCAATTAATCCGATTTGACGGTTACGGATCACCCAACCAGCAAGTCCCTGATCTAAGACACTACCAATCAAGTTTTTTCGCTTTTCTGCTGTTACTTCTGTGCGTGAGAGGATTGCATCAGCTACCTTTCCAGAAGGTTCAAGTAAAAATAGACTACCTTTTTCAGATTTGGTTTGATCGGTAGCAACATCTAATGTAGTTTGTAATGCTGCTTTTAATACCTCTCCTTCTGTGGAGGAGCGTGCCATTGATACTAATTTTTCTAGCAACTTACTTTGGGCATTAAAAGCGGCTTCTTCATTTCTGAGTTCTGCTACTTCTCGACGTAGTGCTTCTAGTTCTTGGTAATCTACTTGTTGTTGAGATTGATGGTTAGAATTCATATTCCCCTAAGCAAATGATTCAAGCTGTCAATTTAAAGTGACTTTTCTGAAAAGATAGATGCTGAAAACCTGTATGTGTGCGTATTTTTCAATTGCTTAACCGGCGTTAACTTAGATTAATGGGGGCTGAATTACCTCAATATCATAGCTTAAACAAACATCCATAACTTGACTATTAGCAATTGACTACAAAGATATTACGATTCTTTTCTCCCACTCGTTCATAAAAATATTGATCTACACCCTGAATTGCCAAATATACTCCTAGTCCACCCATTCGGCGTTCTTCCAAGCGTTTATTTAATTCTTCAGATTCGACAGTCACCATTTCGTAAGGGTCGTATCTAGCACCAGTATCTTCTATGCAGATAGTTAAGGTTGATTCTTGGCGATCGCTAGATATATCTAATTTACCAGTCAATCCTGCTTCTTCATAGCCATGCATAATGATATTGGTGGCAATTTCATCAACTGCCAGACGCAGTTTATAGGTGGCTTTTTTATCCAAGCCAGCTGACTCGGCTGCTGTCATCACATATTTAGCGATCGCTCCCAAAGAGTCTAGTGTTCCCGATACGGTTAAAGTTTCCATAACATAAGGTGGTGTTGGTATCTTGGGATAATTGAGATTGAATCTCTGCGCTCGGCTCAAAAACGCAGATTGGGATCTATATAGACATCGACCGAATTTAAATATCGTTTTCTACAACCTTTCTAGAGACGTTGCATACAACGTCTCTACTTTTTCACCAGATGTCTATTGAAATTTCTACGCCTTTCCTATTTTGTTCTCGTCATACTCGTCTAGCAAAATGACACTGTGGTGGAAGCCAGTTTTGATAATTGTCTCCAAAACTGTATCTTTTTGAGCGCCTACTATGTAAATATCCACTGCACCCATCTTTTGTTTAGCGAAGATCAGCACCCGTAGTCCAGCACTGGCCATATATTCCAGGTCTGCCATCATCAAAACCAAACTTTTGGGATTTTGGGCAGCAGCCTCTTCCACCTTTGCCTTTAACTCTGATGCTGTACTCGCATCTAATTCCCCAGATAAGGTAATTTTAGCGATGTCATCACTTGTTTCTAGAGTTGCGTTGAAAGCCATAATTTCCTGTGAGTAGTTGAATTGTGAGTAACAATTTTAAAGTTGACAATTGCTAGGAAGCAAATTATCAGCAAGCCAAATTAGAATTTATTTACCTACTAAGATTGCCACAGAGCGATCGCCCATGAGCAATCCTGATTGATCTTCTAGTCTAGGTTCTGTACCAGGTTCCCAGCTATCATGCGGTGACATAGCACCAGTATTAGCAAAGATATGCCAATTCATTCCTACTGGCAAACTGGGAATCTCAAACCACTGAGCTTGCCAGTGCATATTCATCGCCACATAGATATAATTATCTTCAACGGTTCCTTGCTTTGCGTGTTTGCCGCAGAGCATAAAAGCCAGAGTCCGACAGGAATCCGACCAATCAGCATTCCATGCCTGTGTGCCATGCCATGTAATATCTGCATAGCCACTGCCAACATAATCACGATTTTGGAAGTGCCATTGATTTCTCAAAACTGGATGAACGTTGCGGAAAACAATGCAATGTCTAACAAACTTAAACAAATCTGCATTAGTTTTTAACAAATTCCAGTCTAACCAGTTCAAATCATTATCGTGGCAATAAGTATTATTATTACCATATTGAGTCCGTCCCAACTCATCACCCATGAGAATCATCGGCACGCCCTGACTCACCATCAGCATTGCCAAAGCATTTTTAATCTGACGACGGCGCAAAGCATTAATGCCTGGATCATCTGTTGGCCCTTCCCAGCCACAGTTCCAGCTATCATTATCATTAGTGCCATCATTATTATTTTCGCCATTAGCTTCATTATGTTTCCCATCATAGGAAACCAAATCCATCATGGTGAAACCATCGTGGGCAGTAATGAAATTAATTGATGTTGCCGGCGCACGACCAGACCAAGCATAGAGATCAGGAGAACCTTGCAAACGTTGGGCAGCATCCCCAACAGTACCATCTCCCTTCAAGAATTTACGAATGCCATCACGGTACTTACCATTCCATTCTGCCCAACGTCCATAGGCAGGGAAAGAACCCACTTGGTATAAACCACCTGCATCCCAAGCTTCAGCAATCAGTTTACACTTAGCCAGAATTGGGTCAAAGGCCAAAGATTCTAGCAACGGTGGATTTGCTAAAGGTGCGCCCCAAGGATCTCGTCCTAAAATTGCCGCCAAGTCAAACCGAAACCCATCAATATGATATTCTGATGCCCAGTAACGCAGACAATCTAGCACTATCCCCCGCACAACTGGGTTATTGCAATTGAGAGTATTACCAGTACCGCTAAAGTTGTAATAATACCCTTCCGGGGTCAGCATATAGTATGTCTTATTGTCAATGCCTCGGAAGGAAATTGTTGGGCCATGTTCATTACCTTCCGCTGTGTGATTGAAAACTACATCTAGAATTACCTCAATTCCGTTTTTATGTAATTCTTTCACCAGCGTCTTCAATTCATCAACCTGCATCCCAAATTTGCCTGTAGCTGCATAGCCAGCTTTGGGAGCAAAGAAGCCAACGGTGCTGTAACCCCAGTAATTATAAAGGGTTTCCCCAGTTTGCGGGTTAGGGCGACTGTTTTCAAATTCATCAAATTCATAAATGGGCATCAACTCCACAGCATTGACACCCAACTCTTTCAGGTAAGGAATTTTATCCCTGATACCTGCAAATGTCCCCTGATGTCTTTCTTTAACACCAGAGGATGGATGACGGGTAAAACTGCGGACGTGCATTTCATAGATGATCTGATCCTCTGGAGGAATTTCCAAAGGACGGTCATTTTCCCAGTCAAAATCATCAAAACCTATTCTGGCCCGATGGTGATAGATATCATTCCAGTCTGGGGTGACACCCCAAACATCCCGACCACCAATAATTTTGGCATAGGGGTCCATCAAGATTTTACTGGTATCAAACCAATGGCCTTCCTGGAAATTATTTGGCCCATCCATGCGATAGCCATATTCTAGATTTTCATAATCAAGGTCAAAGACGGTTATGCAATAAACATTACCAATCCGAAACTCTTCAGGAACAGGAATTTCTACTAAAGGTTCCTTGGCGTGTTTCTTAAACAAGACCAAAGTACAGGATTTGGCTTGACTCGAAAAAATAGAGAAGTTAACCCCCCCTGGTACTAGAGTTGCACCGAAGGGAAATGGTTTTCCGTTGCGTAATTTAAAACCTTCGTAAGTATGCGTTGGATGAATATCAATTCTTTCCATTGTTACTAGTCCTTATTTCCCGGTTATAGCTATAGTTACATAGGTGAGGACAAGTATATTGCTCAAACCTTCAAGCAATTGAGTTGATACTCGTTATTCGTTACTTAGAAGCCAGTGCTTCTATGCCTTTTTCAAGAGTGGCACTAGTTGCAAAAAAGTCTAGGAATCCAGTCACAGTCATGGTGTCTATAATTTCTTCAGTTAAACCGACCAATAATAACTGCCCTTCTTTGGCCATTGTTTGCCGATACAAAGACAGCAGCATTCGCAAGCCAGCACTGGACATATAAGGGACTTTAGTCATGTCGAGGATAATTTTACTACCTGGTTCTGCTAAAGGCAAAACTTCTTTGGTGACAGATGATGCTGTGTTGGCATCTATATCGCCCACAAGTCCTGCTACCTTTACGTCTTTAATTGTCGTGATGCTAATTTCCATATTTATTGGTAAGTTTGATTGAATTCGTAATTGGGGATGAGGGGAAAATACCCCTCACCGCATTGTTCGATCTATAAGTTATACAGGCACAATCTGCACCTTAACTTTGACCCGCTCAGTGGTTTTGGGTAAGGTAACAGTTAAAGCCTCTGCATCGAAGTTAGTATAAGGCTCTCCGTCGATTTCACACTTGCCAATTTTGATACTTCCAGGGGGCAGAATATCTGGCGATACTCTCAGAATATTGTCGGGGAATCCTCCGGGGATGGGCTTAAAGTAAAAGTCCATTGGCTGTTTGGTAAGGAGCAGGTTGGTATAAACTGCTGCTAAATAGCATAGTTCAAAGGAGTGATAACCGCTCATGGAGTGGGAACCTTTACCCCGTTCGTTACCTCCGGCTAGGTAGGGGATACCATTAGCGAGAACGTTAAAGTAAACGCCACCTTCTTCTAAATCTAGGAACCAAGCATTATAAAATGCTGCGGATTCACGAGCTAAACGATGATATTCTTTGTTGTCGAGAATGCCTGCAAGAATCTGGTACGCTAGGATTGCTTGTTCTTGTTGCCACCAAGCTTTGCGATCGTGCCAAACAAAGCGGTAATGCTCTTCTCCTGCCGCTAGGGTTCGTTCTACAACGTCGTACCAACCGCCACGTTGCTGATCACTACCCACATCTGGCATTATGTCAGCAATTTTTTTGGCTAGATTGAGATAGCCATCCTTAGCTTTAAGGCTTTGCATCCGCATTAGATTCCATGCAATTTTGAGGTTGTGACCAACCACAGCGCGGTTTTGTTGCCACCCCCAAGTTGTATCTTTAGACCAATCTTGGAAAAAGCGTTCTTGTACAAATGGGCTATTTTCGTAGTCAGGAAAACGCTTTTCAATGGTGTCGAAGGTATACTCCAACATATCCGCATATTCTTGTTTACCTGTAGCCAACCAGAGGTTAATCAAGTAAGCTGGGGCATGATCACCGACAGAATTCCAGTTCTTTGTTCCTTTATTTTGTCCCAAGGTGTCGCTCAAGGGATCTAATGTCAAGGGATCGAGGTGAGAGAAATATCCCCCATCTTCGCTTTTATCGAGCAAAAACTCGTTAAATAGCTTAATGGTTTTCTCGGTGTCATCCATAATCCGTGGATCACCAGTACAACGATAGGTTTGGATGGGACCTGCTAAGGCGTAAATTTGCTCGTAGGCAGGAATGGCGTAATAATCATCCCCAAATTCGGAAGCAAATATTTTATCTTCCTTTTCTCCCTTAACGTCAATACCGTGATACCAATAGACTATGCCTTCATCTAGGTCTACAAACCGCATATGTTCCCGTAGATACTCAGTACCTCTTTCAGCGGCTTTGAGAAAACTATCATTACCTGTCATGAGAAAAGCTGTGGCGAAACCATATACTAGACGGGAAATAGTATCAGTTTCTTGACGGAAATTGGTAGTTGATTGTATACCACTCAGATTGAGGGTGGTGCGATAGTTGCGATAGTCGTATTCACCTTCTCCAAATTGGGCTTTGAGATAAAATTTCCCCAAAGCATTAATTTGCTTCACCCACCAATCTTGTTTCTCGAAAACGTAATCATTTTTTTGCCGACCAGCAAAAACTATCTGTTTAGCATCGAATAGATTGCTATCTGGATAAAATACCCCATAAGTAAATAAATACCGTCCGGGTAACAGCATGGATCTCATGTTACCAGTAGCATCAGGATAGCCTTCGTCAAAGTTCTGAATTAGTTTGGCAAAGGCCATCGGACTAATCTTAACTTGGAACTCTCTACCATCAGAAGTTTTCAATCCAAAGGTGTCGCTGTTACCGTCATATTCGGTCACATAGCCAGCGATTAGGTCTGAAAAGGTAAAATCTACCTTTGTCGTCATAAATATTTCCTCGTTTTGTTAAGAATTGATTAATTCAGATTCCCTGAGCTAAAGATGTATGGAAATTACTAATTTTTCTCTATTTCTTTGACAAAAGTTTCCATAAATTGGTCTACCATACCGGGATGTTTACCTGTAATTAGATTACCATCAATGACTAAATCTGTAGTTACATCGCCTTCATAGATAACGTCTGCTCCGGCATTTTCTACATCACAGATAATGTTATGAGCGCAGGTTACTTTTTTGCCTTTTATTAAGTCTGGGTCTGCACAAAACAACCACAAACTATGACAAATAGTACCTAATTTTACATTATCTGTATTTGCTGCTTTTCGGAGAAAAACAACTGCGGGAGCTTGATTTTTTTGACCCTTTTTCACATTGACTTCATATCTAAGCCTATCCATTGCATAAGCTCCAATGCAAATAATACCTTTATAATCAGCAGGATCAATATCTTTTACTTCTGTACTTACAGTGACATGATATTCTACTTGATCATTTTCGGGATTAGAGCCAAAGTGTAGTTCTTTATTACCCCAAAGGTGAGAAATGTACTCTACTTCATAGCCTTGTTCAGGGAAATACTCATTGAACCGACGGAATTCTGTGCCGTCAAAATGTTCTTCAATGAGTACACCTATTTTGCCTTTTGACTCAGTTGCCATATTGTCTCGAATCCTTAAGCCTAAATATTATTTAACCAGCAATTCCTGCTGTTTTGATGGTTCTATGGTCAATACAAAAATAACTACGATGACATTATTGTTTTTGTCAATGGTGTTGACTTTTGTAATCAAAGCAGAGTGAGTTAATAATCAATTAGCTAGTTTAAACTCGGCTCTGCTTAATTTAGATGTGATTTGCCAGTTCAGTTAAAGTTGGATATTTAGCTGAGAAGGATCGGGATATACACGCCATTCATAAATGCGATCGCCGTCAAACCGATATATATCTGTACAGGGAACCTGCACAAACCGCTTGTCCATTTTGTTGACATAGTTAGCATCCATTTCCAAAATTACAGTATTATCTACAACCCAAGTACCTCTAGAATTGTGGGTTGTTAGTTTTAATACTTTATAGATATGCTGCAACAAGTTACAACAAGCATCTGGACCAATTACAGGCTCGTTAGCACCAACTTTGTAGAGTAAGTCAGGGGTAAAGAATGTCTTAAATTCTTCCCAATTTTCAGCGTGTAAAGCCTCATACATTTTACCGATTCTTTGTAAGAGGAAATCGCTAGAAACTGATGCTTGAGGTTTGACTGCTTCTGTTTCAAATACAGGACTGATGTCCATGTAAATTCTCAGTTCTTGAACTTTATCGCCTTTGAAGACAATTGTGTCACAGCAAGGAAGCTTAAATACTTTACCATCATGACGGATGTAGGTAACTTCCATTTCACAGATAACTGTGTCTCCCTGCTCCCAGATATTAGTAATGTGGTGGTAGACTTTAGCTACTGTTTGCAGGAATCCAACAGAAGTATCTTTAATACCTTGAGGTCCATAAGCCACTGGGAAGTTACTAAATTGGTAGTGAGCATCTTCAGTGTAGAATTTGACAAAATTTTCTACATTCATTGACTCCCCTGCTTCAAACATCCGTCTCACGATGTCAGACTTAGAGCTAGAACGTACTAATGATTGAGTCATAGTTTTTTCCTCATTTGTTGTCGAAGCTTCAACAATTCCTTTTAACTGATACACAGCCTGTTTTACATTTTCTAGTTTGGCTGCTTCCAAAAATCCCTTACCATCTTGGTGTGTGAAAGCAAGATCACTTTTAGCTTGTAAATCTAAGGTATATGTGACTATTGGTAAAGAACCAGGTTCTCCAGAAGATGGATGCAAGTGGTTAATAAACCGTCCGGTAAATAAAGGGTGATCTAGAATTTCAATTGTCAAAGTTCCGGCTTCTTTATCAAGGCTCACCTTTTGTTTCATATCCATTCCGGGCATTTTGGCTTCCCGTAAAACACCATTGTGATAATGTTCCAAAATGGGAAATTTATCGCTGTAAGCTTGATTTAGCCATGCTTCCCAAATCTTTTCAACTGGGGCATTAACATTAGCACTAAATGTGTTAAAAATTCGATTTTTGCCGTTGTTATTTTCTACAGGTGCAACGTTATCATAAAACCAGTAATTTGTGCCGTTGCTTAAGTTATATTCTTTTTGGGCTTTGCCAAACATTTCTTTGGCTCTTCTTTTAACTTGGTTAAATTCTAACTGTTCCCCATTAGGCCCTTTACAGTAGAATAATAACCAACCATCAAAATCACCAATCAAATCCAATTTGGCATATTTCAATGGTGCGTTCTTTCTGGCACTTTCCGAATCAATATGAATAATTCGGTTAGCAACAACGTTATCAATTCCTCGCTTTTTACATTCATCTTCTAACATCTTGGCAAACTGATCAAGATCCACATCATCTTTTACATGAAAAGAAAGGTGTGGCGCGTTGACATGACCAATGCCAGAAGGAATTTTGTCAAAAATACCAGGTGCTTTAGGTGTTAACTGAGCATCTCGAAAATGGATAAGTTCTACGCAAGTATTACCAAAGGAAATAAATCTTACATCCAATGCTTCTTGGGAGCCATCTCTAATATCAGGTACACCTAATGATTTAGGGTTAATACCTTGCTTCCATGCTTCTAAGTCTTCTTTCTGGAAAAGGAGATTGTGCAACTCATCACCAATAAATCCATCTCCCCCTATTGCTAGTTTTCCACCCAAGACTTCAATGTAAAATTCTAGGGCTTTTGTCATATCACTGACAGTTATGCCAACGTGTTGTAGTCCTTGCAGGTAATGACCTAAACTACCCGTTTTTTCACTTGCATAATTAGACATAAGAGATACTATGCCTTCTTGAAGTTGATTATTTGCTCCTACCCTTTGGATAAGAGATGCTACTTTGGCACTACGCTGACCGGCGAGAGTCATCTGACCATCGTAAACAAAGGTGTAAGCTGTTCTTTCTGGAAATGGTTGGATTTGTTTAATGTATTTGGCTGCGTCTTTGATTGCTGTTAAATACTCGGAAGATGCGAAAAACTTCTCCCGTTCTAGATGATTAGCAAAGGCAATTTCATAAGCGGCATGATATTGCTTTTCTGCTGGTTCATAATGGCTAACTCCGGCTGCATCTGGACGGGAGTTGTCTACTTCTTCAAACAGATGCAGTCGGAATTTGAGGACAGAATCACTACTGCTCACTTTGGGGGCAAATGTTTCTGTTAGATAATGACGAAAAGCTTCTGTACTAGCCCCATTAGCTTTTTTCACCATGACGTGAAATTTGATGGCGCTAACTTCACCGTTGGGATCGCCGTTGGGGATTCTATCTATGTATGTAATAGAATTGCCGGGGTTGCTGTTGTAACCGATCGCTTTGCGGAATAAGTTATGTTCGTCATCCATGAGGATGGCAGATGCTGTAAACCATGTCTGACGGTCGGCAACACTTGCAAATGTTAACTCTGCAATGCCATCGAAGTTATCTTCTGAGTCCCAAGTGTAATCTAAACCGGGAATCTGTGGACAGAGGCCACCTTCGTTATGAGCTACATGGAATTGCCAGTATTGATACTGTCCTGGTAATCTGGCACAAACTGGTCCATGTACGTCTCTCCAATAGTCATCAAAAAGCTCTAGAGAGATGCCTTGTCTTTTCCACAGGAGTACATAAAAGGCTACTTTTCCTTTCTGATCCCGTGCTGAATAATCGTCTGTGGCTGCCTGTTTACTCGTTGCAAGCATTTCTGCTATCCTTGGTGTTGTGCTATTGGCATGATCAAAAATCCAATTCAGGGTAGCAAAGCAAGCTGCTACTTTATTGAACCCCGCATAAACACAGAGAAACAAGAGTAGTTCTTCAATTTCTGCGCGGGTTGAGCCTTGCTGTAGAGCCATCTTTACATGAGCAGTGAAAGGGTTGCCAGGACCTCTATGATCCTGATTGACAACATCAATAGCGATCGCAATCAGAGCCTTAGCTTTTTGGTTAATTAACGGCAAACCCCAAGCTTCACCTGCTACCCGAATGACAAAATCACCAAACTTAGGATTAATTTGTTTTAAACCCTGTTGCAGTTCAGGGTCATCCAAAACCGCGTTTTTGTACACTCGCTCCTGTTCCATTATTTAAGCGGTGGTAATCAAGGTCAATAATTCCTGATCTGCAAAAACATCACGATAAAAAGTTAGTTGTTCAGTTTTCAAGTAACAAGCACCTCTATGACCACGACGCACCCAAGTTACATTACCTTTGGCTAGAGTTTCGTTGGTTTCATCATCTACACACTTCCATTCAAAGTAAGTATGTTCACCAAAAAACATGACAATAGGCCAGCACATTGTCACTCCTGGTTGAGCAATTAATGCCCACCAATGTTTTTCTCTTTCTTTTTGTTGTTCTAACCCTTGGTATGGTCCATCCTGACAAAAATAGACTAGATCGTCGCGATATTCTCCAGTTAAGATATCGCCTCTTCCTTGTCTTAATGCTTCACAATGTGTAGGCCACCAATCTCTGTTTTCTTGCTCTATCTGTGCAAGGGTATAATAAGGACCAATTTCTGGTAGCTTTGGTTCTTTCATGGCGACAATTCTTTCTGCATCCTCAATCAGTTTTTTGGCTACGTAAGGAGTAACTAAACCGGGGCGAGAATAATCGGCAGATAAGCCAGTATAATAATTGGTTCGCTTTTTCGTTGCTTTTGGCTGGCTTTGGCTGGCTTGGGAAGAAGACGAGCCGTTTGTTTGTAGACTGTAGGAATTTTGATTTAGCATGAGCGATTCTATGTCTTCTTGAAGTTGATTCACTGCACCAATTTCTGTGATCAGTTCTGCGACAGAGGAACTCCGTTGACCGGCGAGAGTCATCTGACCATCGTAAACGAAGGTGTAAGCGGTTCTTTCTGGAAATGGTTGGATTTGTTTAATGTATTTGGCTGCGTCTTTGATTGCTGTTAAATACTCGGAAGATGCGAAAAACTTCTCCCGTTCTAGATGATTAGCAAAGGCAATTTCATAAGCGGCATGATATTGCTTTTCTGCTGGTTCATAATGGCTAACTCCGGCTGCATCTGGACGGGAGTTGTCTACTTCTTCAAACAGATGCAGTCGGAATTTGAGGACAGAATCACTACTGCTCACTTTGGGGGCAAATGTTTCTGTTAGATAACGACGAAAAGCTTCTGTACTAGCCCCATTAGCTTTTTTCACCATGACGTGAAATTTGATGGCGCTAACTTCACCGTTGGGATCGCCGTTGGGGATTCTATCTATGTATGTAATAGAATTGCCGGGGTTGCTGTTGTAACCGATCGCTTTGCGGAATAAGTTATGTTCGTCATCCATGAGGATGGCAGATGCTGTAAACCATGTCTGACGGTCGGCAACACTTGCAAATGTTAACTCTGCAATGCCATCGAAGTTATCTTCTGAGTCCCAAGTGTAATCTAAACCGGGAATCTGTGGACAGAGGCCACCTTCGTTATGAGCTACATGGAATTGCCAGTATTGATACTGTCCTGGTAATCTGGCACAAACTGGTCCATGTACGTCTCTCCAATAGTCATCAAAAAGCTCTAGAGAGATGCCTTGTCTTTTCCACAGGAGTACATAAAAGGCTACTTTTCCTTTCTGATCCCGTGCTGAATAATCGGTTTTGGTTGCGTTATTAATTACTGAAAGCATTACTGCTGTCCTTTTTCCACCACTACTGAAATTTTGGGTTGATGTCACTTTGATGAAAATAAAGGCTCAAAGTTGAGGACAATCAAAGTTTTTAAATCAAGAGATCGCCTATCTTTTCACAAATTTATTTTCTACTATCTGAATAGATGTAGAAGTTTTGAAAAAGATTATTCAGCGTCAAAGTTCAACTTATTTAATACAATTGTCTCAAACTTACAATAAGTTTAGTGTGTCTGTTTATTGAGGTCAATATTTGTGATTGCTATATTAACTCCTACGGTTGCAGACAACGTATCTTTATGGCAAAACAGAAGTTGATTTTTCCTAAAATACCTGTATCTCTGTACCTCAGTAATTTCACTCCTTTCAACTACAAATCGAGCTTGATAGATTCCGGAATCGCGCTTGAGATTATTTTTCCATTATTTCATTTAAAGCGCCAAAACAACCTGCGACTTTATTGAATCCTGCGTAAGCACAAAGGAATAACAACAGTTCTTCAATTTCTTCAGGAGTTGCGCCCTGTTTAAGAGCCATACTTACGTGAGCGCCAAAGGGGCTTCCTGGTCCTGTCTGCCCTTGGTTGACTACATCAACAGCAATTGTGATCAGGGCTTTGGTTTTTTGGTCAATTAACGGTAGTCCCCAAGCTTCACCTGCTACTCGTGTGACAAAATCACCAAATTTGGGATTTATCTGTTTTAAACTCTCTTGAAGTTCTAAATCATCTAAAACGGCATTTTCATACTTCATAGCTGGTCTTTTTCACTCATTAACTTAGTAGCTATTAACTATGTAACGATGGAGAGTTAAAATTAGTCTTCCGTAGTCAGAAATCAAGATTTGTTAACCCCCTATCAAAATTTCTACTTCTGGATTTCTAATTCTATTTTTAACTCAGGTATAACTAACCTCTGGCCAATATACATCACAAACCCGGAATATTATAATTGCATTTCCTCAAATATGTATATTTTCTACCATACAATCGCATGAACCTATTTCCTCTGAGGGGGATTTTAATAACTTTTTACATATTCAAAAAATCAAGTTTGAATGCTTGATCTCAATACAGTAAGATTTGCATAAGTTCTGGAATAGTCAGATATGGGACAAAAATTCTTAGGTGTTAACGTTTATTTTTTTGAATGCAAGCGAGCCATGGGCGCTCATATAAACGCAGTTATCAAAAACCTGGAATAATCCGACTATATTGTACACATAATGTTTTACTTGTACATTTTCTATGAATAATTCACGTCTTGAGCGTCTTGAACAGACCAGTATCTACTTATCTATCGGTGGTACTTTGTTTCTGTCGATTTTAGGTATCTCCTTCGGATTAGCGATTGAATCGGCAGCAGTGATGCTGGATGGTTTTTTTAACATCATTAGTCTGATCATGGCATTAGCTACCTTGTGGATTTCTCGAATTTTGAAACGTCCAGAGGGTCGAAAGTTCCAATTTGGTTATAAAGGTTTTGCTCCCTTGCTCAACCTGTGTAAGGGACTAATGATTATGGGACTATCCATGTTTGCTTTTATTTCTGCGATCGCTGCATTGTTGCATGGTGGTAGAAAGGTTGAGGCTAGTGTAGCTGTAATTTATACAGCAATCGCAGCCTTTACTTGCCTAAGCATTGCCTTAGTCCATAATAGTATTGCCAATAAAACAGGCTCTCCATTGGTGCGTGTAGACGCAAAAAATTGGATTATTAATGGAGGAATTAGTCTTTCTGTGGGAATTGTTTTCACTGTCATTACATTAATTAAAAACACTCCTTTCAATTGGTTTGTGGATTACGCCGATCCCACTATTGTTGTCGTCTTAGTGCTGCTTGCCTCTCCAATTCCCGTTAAAGTAGTATTAGAAAGTCTCAATCAACTCCTTTTAGGCGCTCCTGCGGCTGATTTACAAAAACGCATCAATGGCATCATTGATGTTGCAACCAATCAATTCCCCTGTGCTAAACATTATTTAAGAATCACTGAGGTAGGAGAGGCTTTATATCTTCATCTTTACTGGCTATTACCTAGTCAGCAAGCCCTAACTAGTTTGGAAGCAGTAGATGAAATGCGCGGCAAGATTACAGACATAGTGAAACAAGAATTTCCTAATGTTACCTTGGATATTATCTTTACCCAAGATGAAGAATGGTTTACCACAATGAACCCTGTATAGCTTTTTTTAATCACTTTCGGCAGAGCAAAATCTGAAACTTTTCTTGAATAAACAAGGCTTTTAAAGATGTTTAATTAGGGCTGACCCAACTGCTACATTGGTAAGGTGCATCAGATGCGATAAATCTGTTTATTTACTAGATTTATGTAGTCTGACGCACCCTACGACTTTTTTTCCTGCTAGAAAGCCCCCTGCCTGATCCCAAAGACAATTTTTGTTGCGACACGTAACTTTAGCCCTATTAATATTTAGAAATGTTTTAATACCAGCTTTATATAAAGTTGCATAGAACTAAAATATCAAGAATAATTGACCGCAAATAAATACATATAAAGACGGATAATTCAATTGATGTTATCATTTTGTGCAGCTTTATATAAAATTGAGATAACTATTTCTGGTTTCTCAGTACTGAAAGATGCTAAAAACTAAATGTAGTCCTTAAACCACCAATGACAATATCGTTGTTGTTCGCATCTTGATTTGGTGCTGTAATCCATGTGAGAGAGGGTGTGATGGAAATTCTGTCGGAAATCCGATGTACATAATATGCTTCAAGATGTAATGACGTATCATTTTTAAATTGTGCATATGGAACATCACTTTCTAAACCTGTGAGGGTAGGTTCCATACCTACAACTAAACCGCCATGATTGCCACTTTTAAACAAATCGGGAAAAGCAAGTTGAAATGAGTAATTCCAAATATCAGCGTCTCCCTTATCTAGTAGTCGAGCTTTGATCAGGTTAGCCCAACCACCTATTGCGACTTTAGGGCTAAGTGCAAAGTAACCACCTAAGAGATAACCATTGGTGGTGACTGCGGATGCGTCTGAAAATAAAACACCTGCATCATCAAAACGGTTTGCTAAAGCAGTACCAACAAAACCATTACCTCTAAAACCTTGACCGTTATTAAAGCCAAAGTTGCCAGGACTAAAGTAACCGTGTTGATAGGCAAATTGTAGGAACAATCGAGGATTGGGATTATAGTTGATCTCTCCGGCGGCTACATAGTCACCATTCAACAAACCTCCTAAATTTGAGTCGTTAGCGAAGTTGGCTAAGTAGCTCATTTTGAGTACTGTCGAATCAAATAATTTATAGCTCAGGGACATACCCGAACCGGCACCGATGAGATACATAGGGGGAGCGATCGCAAAGCTACCGACAGGGCCAAGTCCTCTGACATAGTAAGGAGCAAATTGAGTTAGAAAAACCGGACTAAAACGATAACGGTTGATAGCGATGATATCTACGTTTAATTTTTCGCCAACGGGAAATTGATAGCCCAAGGTGATGATGCGGAGATCACCGAAGAGATCGCCAGCAGAGGAAGCTTCACTAGCACCTTCTCTAGTTCCACCCACATTGTTACCATTGTTGGTGTTGATAATTTCTGGAAAAGTAGTATTTGTTGTAGCTAAACCTGTGACTAATAAATCTCGACCTGTAAAGCTAGTCAGTAAACCGAGAAAAGCTAAATATTGAGAGCTGGTTTGAGTCCTGTCATCTCCGGAGAAATAAGCATTGGTTTGAACTCGGATATCCCCTAATAATTTGGTAGTAGTGGAAAACTGATTTGTTTCTAGCTGGGTAGCGCGTGCTTCTAATGTGTCTACGCGATCGCGCAGGGATGTCAGTTCACCAGTAAATTCTGTTTGTAATCGCTGTAATGTAGACAGGTCTTCTTGTTTTACTAAATCAGTAGTAGCTGTGGTGATTAGTTCGTTAATCCTTTCTAAACAAGCATTTAAACCTGCGGCAAATTCATAACGAGTCATAGCACGATTACCCCGAAATGTCCCATTGGGATAACCTGCTATACAGCCATAGCGTTCAACTAGAGATTGTAAAGCTTGAAAAGCCCAGTCTGTGGGTTGGATATCAGAAAACTGAGCCACACTATTAATCTGAGCCATACTTTCATCGACAGTGCTGTCAATTTGCGCTGGATCAGAGTTGACAATAGAGGAACTATCCAGGAAATGATCAGCTGAATTTGATGGGGTAGTGGACTCTGATTCGGATAGAGATGAATGATCTGTTAATACTACCTGAGCAGATGCAATATTACCGATAAATGTGGAAGTTGCGATCGCCCCCACTATTACCATTGGACTAGCGAGTAATTTTATTAAAGCCAACATTTTCTTAATCTCACACCACGTACTCAAAACAACGAAGATATCAAAACTTTCTATCTCTTACAGATGATTGCAGATCAATGAGGCTTCGCGGTAGTGGAGCGAAGTCGAAACTCACGGCGAAGCCTGAATTCTGCTGTAATTGCCATACCTACCCAAATTGAGAAATCAGTTGGGGTGAGCCTCCTGTTCGCCCCAACTAAATTAAAAAAAGCTGTTAAACAAACTAGACATTGACTGAGATATTAACAGTCACAATCACGTCATTGTAATCGTTGTCACTTTCACCATTTGGTAAATCTTCAAAGCCGAAGACGTTATTACCGAGTAGACGAATATGATCCGCTTGACCGGGGTTAGCGCCTAAGAATGGGAAGTAAACTGCGGGAATGTTAGTAGAATTTCCTAACACTGCTTCTGGTGTGCCATTAGCAATAATAAATGGTGCAAAGATTGAGCCTTTGGTGAAGTTTCCTTGGTAGGTTGCTTCTCCTTGGTTGCTGACAGTAAGGCGTATATCTCGCAGGTATAAGTTAACAGCGGCTTGGAGATAACCGGCATCGCCTGGGGAAAAATCGGCCTGACCATCATTGTTAGTATCAATTTTACCCTCTGCATCTAAGATGGGATAAAAACCGACAAAGTTGTTAAATGCTGCTTCTCTGTAGATACTAAACTCAGCCGTGACATCGGTGGTAGCAGATGTAAAATCAAGGACTTCTCCTGCCGAGCTACCTTGCAAAGTTGTACCCTGAAATGAACTTTCATTGGTGGCGTTGATTTTGACTTTATAGTTACTGTTACCAGATTTATCGTTCCACTTTAAGGAAAATTCGTCGCCAGTTAAAGCTTCAATATCTTGGTATGTTTCGGAAAACAGTACTTCTGATTTAGAGGTAAATCCAGATGATACAGCGTCTAAAGTGCTGTTGTTAATCAAGAAGAATCTCACTCTCTGTCCAGAGTTAAATTCTAATAGGCTGGACACATCAGTTTGATTAAAGCCTTGAGGGGAATTGGAAATAGCTGAGAACAGGACTTTAGCTCGTGCTAAAGCTGCTTCAGTGTAACCAGATTCCCCCGGAGCTATACCGTCAATATTGCCATCATCACCATCAACAGCAAATGCACCTATTTCATTGACGAAACTGGAACTGTATTCTGCAAGAGTGACTTTTAAATTGACTTTGCCACTACTATCACCACCTCTAAGTCTAAAAACATCATCTTCTGTTGTGCTTACCACTAAACGGGGATCAGTAGGATTCAGTCCAGAGAATCGGATTAAATTAGCACTGCTGGATGACAACTGATCCGATGCCCAAAAATCGAAAGGGTTGTTCGGTTCAATGTAGATATAATCTCCCTCAGCAACCTCCTGACGGTGAGAATTACCATTTTCTCCAAACTCAAACACTAATTGACCACTTAAAACCCCAAAGACTTCGTAATTGTCAGTAACATCACTATATTTTCCTTGCCCAGCAGAGACAGTAAATAAGTTTACTGCCATCGGAGTGGGATTAAAAGAACCATCATTTTGTCCAAACCGCATTAAGGAAAAAGGTTTTGTATAGGAAGTTCCTAAGAAGGGATCTAGGGGTGCAGAAACAATATCATCAAGAGTCGGGGAATTATCTCCTACTACTGCTGATCCAGCTGTTTCTCCAAGCACTAGACCCGTTGGACCTTCATCCGGAGGACTGAGTTGAAAAGCACCACTACCATCGGCTTTAACTCCATATAAAGTGTGGGAACCCACTCCTTCAATGGTCATAGGATAAGCATTAAAACCCAGATAATCAAGGACTTCGGGCTGGACTTCTACTTGCTTAAAAAAGTCATAAAATTGTGGGTCATTAGGAACTAATCCTTCTACCTGTGTCAGGGTTACTCCGGTTGGAACCAGATTATTAGTGCCATTAGCGGCCAAAATAGGGTGAGGCTCAGGGGAGGTATCATATAATCCTGCGGGGGCACCAACTCTAGCAAATCCTTCCCCAATTCCTGAAGGTGTTAATAATGCAATAATTCTAGCTGGAATTTTGCCCGTATTTGACCAGGTATGAATTTTCCCAGTTGCTAAACCGACAAATGATCCCGTAGTCAATTTGATGCCATTGACTTCAATCTCATCGTCTTTTTGTATGCTAAAGGGATTGTTAGGATCGGCAGTGAAAACGCCATCAAGATCAGCATTTAGCTCAAATTCAACCTGATCATTATCTTCAACATTGGGGTTATCATCATTGTCTGGGTCTCCTCCCAAAACATAGAAGAATTCAACACCTTGGCGGTGAGAATGGAAAACTGTAGTTGCTTCGGGAGGAATTAAAAACTCAAAGACATCAAGCTTATTATTTGTTTGCTCTGCTGTGACAACATCAAAATATAAGCCTTGAGATGGTTGAAATGTGGCTGTGGTTTTCTCTTGGAATAAAACTTCTCCATTTTGACTAAACCCTGTGGCCAAAAAACTTGGAGTTTCTATCTGAAGACTATTGGGATTTAGTTTATCAGAGCCAGATTCTACATCAGCTAGGATAAAGGGATTGCGGAGAAAATCAGCATCAATAATGTCGTTTAAGATTTTTGCTTACATAAATATAAGGGGCATTCGTAGTCATACTGGTTGCATCTCCATTTGTTTTAAAAAAAGTTTCCATGAATTGGTCTACTATAGCGGTTCTTGGTTGAGTGAGATACAAGAAACCCACCCCCAACCCCCTCATCGCTTGCGGGGAGGGGGCTATGATGTATTTCATTCAAATGCATACCGCTATATTACAGGTAAACATACTGTAATCTTCTGTACTGACTTATTTTGCTGCTAGATATTGGTTGTACAGCCCCTCATTTTTTTGAATAAGAGGCTTGAATCACAATTCACAATCGCATCAATACGAGAAGACTGTTTCAAACTTTGCGTGTAAAATCTTTTCATGATCAAGCGATATTAGATATCATGTGTTTAGATGGAACCTTATAAAATTAAGCCAACATTTTTTGAAGTTTATGAGTATAATTCATTTAACTTTTGATTTTTTATGTAGCTTATATCGGTTCTCTTGAATATGATACAGCAATTGATGTAAAAATGTGTGTCATTTTTTTAACATTAAACTAATGTAACAATATGATTTACGGTAACAAGATGAAGTAATGCAGAGACCATCTCTGGATGAGTCTATGATGTTTTTGAACTGACTCTTTTTGCAAGAAGCAGCCCTAGTGATGAAGGATAAATTTTTTGTGAAAACAGTTCCTAAAACCTCTAAAATGGTGTTCGGTTAGTAGTTTTTAGTACCTAAATGGATGAAAAAAGGTTTGTGGCAACCGCCTAGATTACGCATTGGTGAGGAGCATGAAGAAAGACGTGCAACTTGGCTGGAACTTTTCTATGACTTAGTGTTTGTAGTTGCGATCGCTGAATTATCTCACAATTTGAGTAAGGATGTTTCTCTGGCCGGGTTTGTTGGCTTTGTTGCCCTATTTATACCAATTTGGTGGTGCTGGATAGGGGCTACTTTTTATGCCACTCTTTTTGATACTGATGATTTGGGCGATCGCTTGCTGACTCTGCTACAAATGTCGATTATCATCGCTTTGACGGTAAATTTGCATCATGGGCTGAGTACATCTTCTCACGGGTTTGCAATTTCATACATAGCTGCTCGCTGTATTCTCATTATTCAATATCTGATTGCTGGACATCACGTACCAAAAGCCCGTCCCTTAACCAATTGGTATGTTAAAGGCTGTAGCATTGGTGCTGTATTTTGGTTGGTTTCGCTGTTATTGCCAATTCCCTGGCGTTTTGGATTCTGGACATTAGGTTTGATTGTCGAATTTCTGACTCCGTTAGGTACAGGTCAATTAGCAGTTCAAATCCCACCAAATATGTCTCATGTTCCCGAACGAATGGGACTATTTACAATCATTGTTTTAGGTGAATCAGTCGCCGCAGTAGTCAGAGGAGTAGCAGAAAAGCAATGGGATACCTCATCAGTATTAACTGCTATTTCCGGTGTGAGCATAGCTTTTAGCTTCTGGTGGCTTTATTTTGATAGCGTAGATACTTCACCATTAGAAACTATGAAGGTCGGTAAAATCAAAATCTTTCTGACTTGGCTTTATTCTCACCTGCTCTTGGCTATAAGTTTAGCGGCAATTGGGGTAGGAGTTGAGCATATAATTGACAAAAGTGGAGTTAATATCCTACCAGGAAATGAACGTTGGCTTTTTTGTGGTGGGGTAGCGCTCTGCTTAATGGTATTGTCGATCATTAATTTCACAACTTGTATTTTGGACAAAATGCAAAAAGGGAGAATTTTGAGTGCTTATCGTCTGGGAGCAGGAAGTTTTGTTTTATTCTTAGCAGTCGCGGGGAGTAAATTGTCTCCTGTGGTTTTAATTGCCCTTGTTGCTTGCAGTTGTATGGTGACAGTGGCGCTGGATTTACTAACCAAAAGTCAGTTTTCTGTCAGTTCTTAAATACAACATAATTTCGATTCAGAAGTGAATGCCTGCTGCGAAATTTAGTTGGTTAATAGGGAGATCCTACTCTCCAAACCTCACTTTTAATTCTTGACTATGTAAGGATGAAAATTCAAAAATCTGTCCGCACTTCACAAACCCGCAAAATCCATCTTTTTTGGCATCAGGAAGCAATCCCGGTTGATAACCATAGAGCCACATTTTATTTTTAATTTTTTCTGGCAATTGTGCTAATTGCTCATAATTCGCATGAACAGGAGTCTGATAAAGTGAGGTTTCACAATCATGAAAAATTATATCAGCCTGTTCATATATATCTCCATTTCTGTCAAAACATAATTGAGTATCTGTGGATAAAAATATTTTTACCCCTTCTAAGGTAAAAAATAACCCATAGCTGGGCATGAGATAAAAGCCATTATTAACATGAATAACTCTGACTAGATTAAACCTAATATTTTGCCACATAAAATAACCTTGTCGGTCTACTTTATGTTCTTCAAAAAATGTTTCTAGATTGGCGATATCTCCATCAAGAGATCTGAGTCCACCGGATAAAGTTCTATCCCACAGATTGCTGGATACGTCTTTGCTTAAATAAAGGTGTGGCTTTTTGCATCTGGGGTCAAATAAGCTACTAAAAGCTATATATTCAAGTCCTCCAACGTGATCAGAATGGAGATGACTAATATAAATATCGGTGATGTCAAGATATGAAAAACCAGCCGCATGGAGAGAGAACCTAATATCTGTTCCGCAATCAATTAAGAGTTTATGATTTTTTTCAGTAACTAAAAGAATATTAGACTGAAAGTTATTAGCACCGATTGTAAAAGCTGAACCTGAGCCTAAAAATATCAACCTTGTCATTTTGCCAGTATTTCAGTAATTGGATGTTGGATGTTATAACGTAGGAAAAGGAGTGATGATAAAATGTTGGTATATAGCTTTATTTTGCAACTGTATACCTAATCTATCTACTTGCAATCTACTATAAATTATGGAATATTCCGCGAATTTATTTGCTCAACTAGATTGTGAAATTTTGTGATAATCGCTGGGGGTTTGGCTGTAAAACGAATGCAAAAATTACCTATTTTTGCAGGTTTTTCTAAAACTTTGGCGTACATATCTTCGGTTTCTCCTGAGTTATTTGGTGTTAATAAATTAAGTTTTATATTACAAAGGCAAGATGGTAGAGATTGAATTTCTTTATTTGCTAAAGAAATTTCTGCTTCATGAATTGAAAGTCTGACTAAAAATCCTTGGTAAGATGAATTTCCAATATCTTTCCCATCTACCAATACGTATTTAATGGGAATAGGTTCAGGAAGAGTGCATAATTCTTCTTGATGTTCAGAGAGAAAAAGATTGTATTCGCCGACGATACCAGCTATTTTATAAACGTTAATTGGTTCTTTAACACCTTTTGGTGTTACCTGAGTTTGACTAGCGATGATGACTACTGACTCTACTTCGTGAAAAGTGGATTCAGAAATAATGATTTCGCCGCCGGTTGTATAGCCTTCAATACGGTAGGTTAAATTGACTTGACTACCGACGATACCGTATTTAGTGCGTTTTTCAGAACCAATATTTCCCACTACTACAACGCCTGTATTAATGCCGATGCCCATTTCTAGAGGTGGTAAGCCCCATTCTTTCATTTGGGCGTTAACTTTGACCATTGCCAACTGCATGGCGACACCGCAGGCTACAGCCCTGTTAGCGTCGTCTTCTCTAGCTGTGGGAGCGCCAAAGAGTACTAAAATACCATCACCCATGAATTCATCAATGGTTCCCTGATATTTGGTGATTTCATCTGCCATACATTCCAGATAGAAGTTGAGGATTTTAACTACTTCTTCTGGTTGTAAGCGTTCGGATGTGGCAGTGAATCCTCTTAAATCGGATGTGAAGATGGTAATTTTTCGTCGTTCACCACCGAGTTTCAATCCTTCTGGACTTTCTAATAAATTGGCTACGACTTCATCTGTGAGGTAACGCCCAAATACTTTGCGGATGTCTCCAGCGGTGCGAGCGACGTAAGCTGTGATGGCAATTACAGATCCTGTTAATGCTAAGAATGCGGGGACGACAGGAAGCCACAAGCCGGAAAGAAATGCTAGATATGTACTACCTAGCAAAGCCCCTCCTGCTACAACAACGCTGATTATCCTCTGTAATGTGAATAGGTTTTGTAATCGCAATTTCCAGGTTAGGGTAGCGCCAACTCCACTCCAGAGTAAAATCCATAGCCATTCTACTGGTTCTGACCAAGTTCTAAATAGCGATCGCTCTTCGATGGCTGCACTGATGATTTGACTGGTGAGATTGGCATGAATTTCTACTCCACTCATTGGTTTTGGCAGGCTGAGAAGTCCGCTGCTGTGGGGGCTAAAAAATGAATCTCGAAAACTCTCCCCGATGTAACCAATGAAAATAATGCGATCGCGCCCCCAATTTGCTGGTAATTTGTCTTTTAGAATATCCGTCATGGAAACGGTTTCAAAGAAATCGCTTTTTCCTCGATAGTTGATTAATATCTGATAACCACGAGCATCAGCACGTATATAGCCACCATCATAACTTTCAAAAGGAATAAATTTGGTTTTCCCTAGTCGGAAATCTTTGCTGGCGGTGATTCCTTCCTTTGCTAAATAATGCAAAGCTAAATGCAAGCTGAAACTGTAGACTGTTTCCCCAGTTTCGGTATTCACATACATTAAGCCGCGTCGTACTTTGTTATCGGCATCAATAATCAGGTCATTTGCACCTACTTGACCCAAGGATTTGAGTACTGGGGGTGGGTCTACTGTTTCGTTTTTCCTGTTTCCAACTACTTTTTGAATACCTACCAGATTAGGTGTAGATCTAAATACCTGTTCTAATTCTGAAGTCCCAGGTGGTAAAGGTAAATTTCGGTAAACATCAAGCCCAATCGCCCTTGGTTGTCTGGTTTTGAGTTTGTTGAGTAATTGGGCTAAAATGCGATCAGAAATGGTTGCTTGTTTGAGATTATCCAAGTCTGTTTCATCAATACCAACTATGACAATGCGCTGATCCTGGGCTTCTTGAGGTCGCCAACGCATATATTGGTCAAAAACTCCCCACTCCCAGGACTGTAATAACCCTGCAAAGCGGATCAGAATAATAAACATGGCGATTACAGGGGTAGTAATCCACAAACCGCGTCCTTGCCATAGAAGATGTTTAAGTTTGTCCAGATCCATCTTTACTAAGGTTCCGGGTTTTGTTGACAACATTTAAGGAGAGGTTCTTCGGCTATAACCTCTAGACCTACTGATTTTAAAAGTTCTTGCCATTCATCTGGCGTTTGAGTGCGTAATTGAGCAATATTGTTTAAGGTTTCTGGCCACAAATCATTTTTGGCATAAATCTCTGCCTGTATTAAAGGTGTTGCTTGCTGGAGGTCTTTATTCAATGATGAACTGATAGTTGTTTGTTCGATATCCCCTTCGGTATATTCATCTCCACTTCTGTCTTCAGAATTGCAAATGAGGGTGAAGTACCATTTATATTTTTTGCCTGTTTTGATGCCTGCTGTGGAGGGAATGTTGAGTTGGACTATTCCAGAAGTACTGGGTAGTTTAAAATTTGTCTGATAAATATCATTATCTTCTTCTGACCTCAGTACAAATTCACCAGTAGTTGCGGTAGTTTTAGGAACATAAAAATATAGTGTGGGATTATTTAAGCTTGTTTTGATCTGATTATCTCGTCTAGGTGTTAAGGCCGTGAGAGTGGGTTTTCCTTTTTCAAGATGGATACAGGAAAATCCTCTTCTTCCTCCGCCAATTGTTGATTCTGGCTTGCCTCTGGAATCTCCTGATGGAAATTCTAGACTGATTTTGATTGGTGATGGTTGTGCCAGCAACTGTGAAGGAAAGATATGTGCAGTTAACAAGGCTGAAGAAATTCCGATTGCAAGTTTTCTTAGATACTGAATATATTTCTGTCGATTCATGATATTAAAGTTAAGTTTATTACTTTTCTAAGGTAGTGTACTGTATTTGATTAATACATGGTTTTAGGAAAACGTTACAATTAAAGTAAGAATTCAGGAGTCAGGATTCAGGGGTAAAACTGTAATCAGATTAATGATGTTTTGGTAGTATGTGGTGTTTCCTTGTTGGTAAAAGAAATTAGCAGATTTTTGGAAATCGTCAATAGCTGCTTGATTATTTCCTAAGTGTAGATGGATATTTGCCCGCAGGAAGTAAGCTGTTGCATAATTAGGTTGGAGTTGTAAGGCTCGATTATAGTCTTCAATAGCTCCTTGATAGTTTCCTAACAAGCGATGAAAATTAGCGCGATCGCAATATCCTTCTACTAAAGTGGGATTTAGTTGTAGTAATCTAGTGCTATCGGCAATTGCGCTTTGGTAATCTCCCAGGTGGTGGAGTGCATTAGCCCGCAAGCCGTAAACTATGGGCAATGTGGGATTAACTTGCAGTGCTTGGTTATAGTCTTGAATGGCGTTTTCATAGTCTTCTAGGTTGCTATAGACTAAACCGCGTTGATGGTACGCTTGGTCATCACCTGGATTGAGTTGGATAGCTTGATTGAAATCAGCGATCGCACTTTGATAGTCTTGGAGGTGAGACATAATCAAACCTCGGTTATAGTAAGCTTCGCCAAACTGGGGATTAATTGCTAATGCCTGATTATAATCTGCGATTGCACCTTGATAGTCTTTGAGAGCATAGCGGCTATTACCTCGGTTATGATAAGCTGCGGACAAGTTAGGATTTAGCTGTATGGCTTGATTGTAATCAGCAATTGCTTCTGTGTATTGACCGAGAATATAAAAAATATTACCCCGATTACTATAAGCGGCCACAAAATCAGGATAGTAATCTAAAGCTTGCTTGATATCTACGATAGCAGCTTGATTATCTCCCCGCTGAAAACGAGCTAAACCCCGGTTATGGTAAGCTTTCGCAATATCAAAATTGAGATTTTCTAACCCAGTACTATTATGTCTTGCTTGTTGATAATCTGCGATCGCTAAATCAAACTCTTCTAACCCCAAATAGGCATGACCCCGATAATGGTAAACTATCTCCAGGTGGGGATTTAGCTGTATTGCTTGGTTAAAGAATGTAATTGCACCTCGATAATCCCCGGATAAATTTTTCTTTACTCCCTCTGTTATCAACTCTTCAACATTCATATATTTTTTTTGTTATTTATTTTTTTTTTACGATTTATAGACATTATAATCTCTAACTAATTCCTCCTTAAAAATCAAGATTTAAACGTAAATCCAATCCCTCTCCTCGCTTGCGGGGAGGGGTTAGGGGTGGGGTTCCTTGGAATTGATTGGTAATTGAACAAGTTTGATATATGGCAATTCCCAAGCGCATGAAGTACACCCCACCCGCGCTGACGCGCACCTTCCCCTTACCAAGGGGAGGGGTAATTTTGTATCTAACTAGAGTGGGAAAGGCTATAACGTCATTACAAAGCTTTCACATTAAAGGACGTAAAAGTATATTACATACAAGCTAGAAAAGCTATATTTGTAAAGCCAACGCTTTAGATTCTAAAACACAATCAACCCCTTTCACATGATTTAACATCAATTCATCTCGTTGTTGCCAAACTGCAAAAATTCTTTCCCTCCCATCATTCAGAGTTTCTAAATCAATTTTATAAACATCCTTTACCTGCTGCAACTTCAAACCCAACAAACCTAAAAGCTTACCAATTATTTTGATACCTGAAACCATTTTTTGATTACTTGATAAATCAATACCCAACGCCCTCTTAATATGTTTACTATTCTGAACAGCTACAGTCTTTAACCAAATAATATCAGCATCATTTTCATCAAAAACTCTTTCGGCCTCCAGAAACTGAAGCATACCTAAAGCACGCATTGCTTCAACTTTGAGAGTATAAGTCCTTAAATCTGGTAAAAAAACCTTTCCCTCACCCCAAAATAATTGTTGATGCCATTCTTGCTCATCTCTCACATGAAAATATTCACTTTCATGAGTCAAATAATAGTGCGTTAACAACTGTCCATAATACCCTTTATCATCCTGCAACTTCAACAAAGAAGTCACTTCAATTCCATATCTATGTCTAAGAATATATTTATTGATTTGGTGTCGTTCCTCATTACTAAGAGAATGTTTAGTTAATAGCTGCTCATATTCCACATAATCAATATCCCTCGCTGTAGCTACAGCATTTGCGGCTAATAATTGATTTTGCTGCTTAATTTCCTTAATTTTGCGTTTAATATCTTTAGCCTTTTGACGACTATTTGACCAATCTTTCTGCACCTTCACAATTTCTACAATTAATCTCTTCCGATTCTCCACATCACTAGAATCAGTTGCAAAGAAAGCTAAACGCAAATCCCGCAGAATATTATTTTGAACTGCATTACTCCGCATCATAATCTTATGTCCATCATCAATCAAACCTTCTTGCATAGATTGACGATAGAGACGAATAGATGCATTTACCCTTGCAGATAACTTAGCCCAAGTTCGTAAATGAATTGGGTCATAAACCAAAGGTAAATCTACATCAATTTTATGTAAAGGACTCAGCAAAGCTAAATTTTCTTTTTGATTTTCCTGATACCAATTAGATAGCAACCGATAATTTGTACTCCCACTACCAATTAAACCAATCCCACGTTTAGCACACCAGACAACACGGGGAACATCATCACGCACTCTGGCTAATGCTTGACGTGCTTCCGAGTCAGGAATCACCCCCTGAAAAATCCCATAAACACGGTCAAAATGTTGAACATCAATACTAATTCCTGTTCCTAGACTAGGAGTAACAAAAACAGTTCCATAATCAGTAATTTTTTTATTAATAGCACCAATAAAATCGACTGCTGCATGACCAGGTGTATTAGTCGTATGACTACTAACTACCAAAGTCTCAGGAAATTGCTTTCTTAATTTCTGTAATCGCTGTTTTAGATAACTTTCAATCGTTTCACAACTATAACGGCCAGTGCGGCTATCAGTCGTTACATAACATTTGCGTCCAGCAATTAAATCTAATTCCAATTGATGAATTAAGGGTGTAGGGTTCGGTGAATCATAAAAAGTCACATCCCAACCTTTCTGGGGTTTCCACTGATTAACAACTACCCAAGGTATGATTTTAGTTCCTGATAAAACTTGTAAATATTCTAGAGAAACATCTGATAAATCTGCATCTTGGGCAATTACTAACCCCCCAGTTGTGAGAACTGTAGAAATTAATTGTTGAAATATTCTAAGAATCTTAACCCGTTTTTGTTTACAAGTATTACTATTTAGCAAATGCCATAAAGATTGCTCAACCTCATCTAAAATTACTATTGCACCATGCCAATCATCTGGGTTAAGTTTCCAAATAGAATCAACGCATAAGCCAAAAGATTTATTTACTGGTAAAGGATAATTTATAATTGGTAATTTTGGTTCTTCTTCTAAATTCCATGCTTCATGACTAATTCCCCATTGAATCCCAATTTTTTCACATAAAAACCGCCCTAAAAGAATGCGGTGTGTAATTAATAAAACAGATTGATTACGATTTTTAGCTTGATTAACAACAGCTTGGAGTCCTGTCGTTTTACCAGTTCCTTTTGCTGATTTTATTCCCACCAAACCAGAAGTAGGAAAAGGTAGTTCTCCTAAATAAGGAAGGTTGACAGTAAGTGCAGCGGGAATGGTTAAGTCAGTGTGGGGTTTAGTTTGAGCAAGATAAACTTCTAAATCTACGCTTTGACGATAAATTTTTTCAAAATTAGTTGCACCTTTCGCAACAATAAATTCATCCACACCTTTTTCCCTACCTGGCAGTTCTACAACTTTTACAGGACAGTCTTGTTGTTGAAATAAACCGCCAAGTTGGGTAATAGCATTATTGACAGCCGCAATTTTTTTAGCTTGTGTTTCAAAATCAAAGCATATATAAAAACTGCGTTTTGTTGTTGCGAAAATTGCTAAGTCAGGTATTAATTGACGACGGGTAACTTTGCCAAATTCATCTTTAACAACTCGATAACCGCTAGTAATACCAGGAATAGCCATAGCTGCATAACCTTGTGTTAACAAAGCTGCTGCTTTTTTCACACCTTCACAAATAATTATAGATATATTACATTCCATTACCCATTGCCAAAAACCTTCCGCTTCACCATCAGCAGCAATGGTGATATTGTTGGGCATCGCTAAATTGTAACGTTGGGAAACTTGCTGCCAAATTTGCAAAGTTACCCGCAGACAAAACACCCGCGTTGGTGTACTGGGGGGATGTTCATATTTAATAGACTTACCATTTTGATTTTGTCGGGGTTGACTGGGTTTAAAACATCCCCATTCCATCATTTGCCAATTGTTCAGAGGATCTCGTCCAGAACACCACCAACCACCTTCTGTAATATGGTTGTAACGCTGTAACCAGCCGCTTTTTATCATGCCAGTATTGGTGCGGGGGAGTTGTTCTGAAATTAGTAAGTAATCATAAGCATTGACACCTTGAAGCGATTTAAAATTTAATCGCGCTAAGTGTAAATCTATACTACTGCTCTTGACTAATTCTTCAAGATGTTGGGGGTGTAAATAATGCAAATGCATGGTGAGAGGCACTAAGGGAAGACAACGAGACTAAAACCTTAACACGCATCTGCTGATTTTTTATATAAGATTTTGTGATTTTTGTATGATACTTTTATTACATAGTTATCAGAAATACCTCGGTTAATACAGAAAGTGCTTTTTTTCCCTGTTGTCTTGTGGAAGTAATAATTTTGTATTGTGATTTTTGTGTGTGATTAATTTTTATTTATCAGTAGATTTTTCGTAAGATAGTAAAAATATACTATTATCTTGTTCCCAGTCTCTGACTGGGAATACAATTATAGAGGCTCTGCCTCTGCTTTAATAGAAGGCAGAGCCTTCTAAAAGTCATTCCCATACAGAGTATAGGAACGAGAAAAAATGCACGGTTTTGAAGTTCTTACCCCAAAAAACTTGGCACTTTTTGAGGATAAAAAAGGCTAAAATCTTCTCCCTGTGATGCTTTTAGCTTTATTCAGCAAGCCCAAACAAAGACAAGCTCATGCTTGTGTGACTCACACTGAAGAATATGTCCAACTCCCTCTCCAAACTCATTAGGTATACTAGAGTCATCCTCAGTAGCTAGTTGAAAAACCTGACGCATAGGCTTCTGACAAATGGGGCAACCAGGATATTCCATTCTCTGCGCCCAACCTGGATAACCCCCTAGTTTATATCCAACTACAGCCGTGACAGAATCGAGGAAATCATACCGATCCTCAAAACCTAATCGTTCTACCACTTCATCTTCCAGTGTCTCATTTCCCACTTGATCCCAACCATAAATCAAGGCTACAAGGTCTTCCAACTCAGGATAATCTTCAACTTCTTGCCAACCTATAATAGTTGTAGCGGGAAAAAAATCTTCATATTCGTCATAAACTTGTGGCAAAGGTGGAATAGCTGCTTCTGAATTTGGTGAAATCATCCGAATCAGCACATTGGAGACAAGATCGGCGGCTCTACCATAGTACACTTGAGCATTGGTGACAATTCCTTGACAGCCAATAGATGTACACTGAAACATTTGTATTAATCCATTACCATATTCCCTTGTTACTGGTTCTGGCAATTCACTCAAGTTTAATTGAAGTAAAAGTTGCATAGATGATGATTGACCACAACAAGGGCAAGTCGGCCAAGATTCATTTTCAGCTAACCAAGGACGACCTCCGAATTTAGAGGATAGTAGAGAATCATCTCCTGACTTGACTAGAGGTTTCCAAGCTGGACGTATGAATTGAGATATATCTAAATCTTTATTTTCAGCAAGATTTCGTTTATTCTTTGATGTTTGCAAATATCCTTTTTTTAGTTTCTCATGAATTTTTTTAGATGCTGCTAACCGTGCTTTTTCTACAGTAGGATAAGTGCTAGTTAAAGACTGTCCTGCTGTGCCAATTCGACCATAGTTAATGACTACTTCTGTTTGCTTGACGACGACTTCATAAAACTTGTGAGATTTACTGTCAGACAATTCCAAATATACTTTCTGTGTTAATAGTGCTTCTGTTATGGGAGGAATTGGAGAAATTTCCTCTGTAGAGGAAACACAAGTAGGTTCATAGTTACGAAGAATTGCCAAGTATAAGTTCTCAGCTTCCGTTTGGTCATTCAAATCATCAGTTACACAATATTCTCGTTCCACGTTGGGAATGAATGTGATTTGATTGACTATACAACCCTCTAAGGAAATTAGACATTTTATGCCTGTATGAAATTTTAATAACTTCTGTTTGAATAAAACCATTTTTTTGTGCTACTCCATTAACATCAAAATCGAATCTGCACTACGTCCAAACTCTTCTGGTGCATATTGAAGTTGTGCTTCTGCACCTGGCCAAATGAATGTTCCAGGGGTAACAGAACGGACTAAATAATGTAAACTGTAAACTCCTGCTTCGAGATGATCTGCATAGGAAATAATTCTATCTTTATAGATGGTTTTATATTCTAATTGCCAATTATCGGCTTTTGCTTGTAATGCTGGTGTCGCAGTTTGAAAACTCTCGTCTACTGCTTCAAAACCTGCGGGTAATGGATCTTTAATGACTAGATGATCTACAGGATGATCTGTAATTATTTCTAAACCGATATCAAATACTTCTCCTGGTTTTAAAGTCAAGGGTTTATCAATAGCATACATTCCTGTTTTTTGAATAACTTTTTCTTCATTGACTTTGCTAATTTCTCTCGTTACTCGTAAACCGTTAAATCTTCCTGGTTGATTTCCTTGTAAGCGATAACTGTAAGCGACTAAATAATGTAATTTGCCTTTTCCAGATTTTTGCAAAAGTAAATCATGGCGACCACGAGGTAATGTATCCATTGCTAAATTTACTTGTAAGCTAGGATTTTGATAACCATTAAATCTGGTTTCTCCTAATTTTTTACCTGCTAATTTTACTGTAGTGACAAAGTTAGGTGGTGTTGATTGTAGCTGGCTATATTCTACTAAAGCGGTTAAGGCTTGGGCATTGTTATAAGTTGTTTGCCATGTTCCTTCTCTACGAAGATTCAGCAGACTTTGAAATAATTTATCAATGATTTCTACATTGGCTTTTTGGTCAATAAATAAGCGTAAAGCTTGGGCTTGTGTTGTAGTTTGTGAATTCATCCAACTCCAGCTAGGAGGTAAATTCACAACTGCACTACGTCCAGTTTCATAGATATTTTTTTGTAACTGAACTCGGATGATTTGGGCTTCGTCTTCCCATTCAGGAAATTGAAATAGATATCGCGCTAATTTGATTTGAGTGACAACATCAAAAGCATCACGTTGTTGATAAATATCTGACAAGAAACTATTGCGTTTGTCTCCTAATTGTGATAGAGCAATTAATGAGTTAAGTTGTAGTTGAGATTTACAAAGTTTTTGTTTACAAAACTCATATTGTCCAGGGTTAACGAGAACTTTCTGTAAATAAGTTTTTAATTGAGAGATGATTTTAGAATCGACTAACCCAGGGTAAGCTTGATTAGCTTTTGTCAGAGATTCCGCAGCATAAGCAGAAACCCAAGGATCAGATTTTTCTTGTCCGGGGAAAGCAGCAAAACCACCATCAGCAATTTGTAGTTTTTGCAGTTGTTCAATAGCTAGGTTGGCTTGTTTTTGGGGATTAAATTCTGCAAATATTTGATTATATTGTTGTGTAAGAGTTTGCAGATTTGCAGCAATTAATAACTGACTCGCTGCGGGTTCTGCAAATGGTAAATCATTATCACCTAAAACCTGTTTTGCAGGGGCTTTAATTTCGGGAATTAAGGTACTAGCTAATTGAATATCTAAACCTCCTGTTTCCGAGAGGGTATTTTTATCAATATTTAAAGGAATTTTTACCTGTTTTTCACTAACACCAGTTTCGACTACTTGTTCTGTAATTTCTAACGGTTTAATCTCCAAAGGAACTGAAAAAGCATCTGTGAGATTATTTAACTGTGTTCTAAATGTAACGTTCCCATCACCCACACTACCCGCAACCATTGGAAAACGATATGCTTGGGTTGCTGACTCAACTGGTGTTTGCAGGGTTTTGGTTTTAGGGTTATTTTCTGCAAATTGGAGAGAACCGCCAAGTTCGCCATTTATGCTGATGTTTCCAGTGTTTCCGGTGGTATTGGTGACGGATAAACCTCCAAAAATGCGATCGCCTGACCGGGCAAATTGTGGCAGAATAGCATTAGTTATTAATGGCTTTGTGGTGATCAATGTCGCCTCACCATTACCAAAACGCAGATTTCCGTCCGTAGCCACAACCATAACCCGCCATGTAGTTAAATCATCTGGTAATTTAAAAGTGATTTTCGCAGTACCATTAACATCAGTAATTACAGAACCATTGTAATAAGCTAAAGCTTGAAAATCTTGGCGAATGCGAGTATTTGCTAAAGCACTTGATAACCCACCACCATAACCCCAACCTTTAGGTTTATCTAAAGTTTGATTTTGTAAAACAACATCTGGACGATTATCACTAAACCGGGTAGAAATTGGTTGTTCTGCATAAACAGTATCTACCAAATTTGGTGGACGATAAGCACTAAGTTGTAAAACCGCTTCATTCACCACCATGACAGTAAATTGTCCTTGGGTAGCGTTTCCTTGATGATCTTTTAATTCCAGTTCTAAAGTTTCTTCATTTCCAGGTTCTAAAGAAGTTTGATTTGGCTTAACTGCTACTTTTAAATATTTATCTTCCAAGTTCACTTTAAAAGGTGCAAAACCAATTTTAGCTAAATTTTCTAAATTTTCCGGTTCCACCTGATTAAGTGGTTTACCTTGTCTGACTAACACCGCTTCTACAGCAGCATTAGGTAACATTTCTGGTGTAATTGTAAACTGAATTTGTGGCGCACTTCCTTTAATTTTAGTAACTTGCTGATAGAGAGGTTTATCTTTAATTACTGCAAAATATAATTCCCCTTCTGGGTAGGGAGATTGAATTAAAGCAGTAGCAGTTTCCCCAACTTTAAACTCTTGCTTATTTAATTTAACTTCCAATTTATCTTTTTCTCTTTCACCCCAGAACACAGGATTTACACCAGTCACCCAAATTTGTAAATCTGTAGCTGTTATTTCATCTCGACTGTCGCTAAAATTAGCCCGAATGCGGTATGAACCTGATTCTGTTGGTTGTAAATTTACTGCTTGTGGAATATTAGCAGATTTAATTTCTGTTTTGGAAACTGTTTTATATTCAACTTGATTTTTCGGAGTTCTACTACCTTCAACTACTTGAGTAACACTACTATATTTTATTTGTTGTAACTCCAAACTTAACCGTTCATTTTCTAATGGTTTTCCTGTCGCGTCAGTAACGATAAATTCTACCGGAAAAGCCTTACCAGCGTCAGCCACGAAATTACTTTTTAAACCAATCAGTCTGTTACTAGGTAAAGCTGTAAAAGTTTGGGAATTAGCAACTGATAAATTAGAAACATCAGCAATTTGAACATCTACCCGGTAAGTCGTTGGGTAAGGTAAATCTTTCTCCACAGTTATCGTTTGACTACTTTTACCATTAGCATCTAACTGAGTATTAGTTTGTAAAACATCACTGGAGAGAGTCGGACTTTCTTCTGGCCAAAACCACTGTCTCCCAAAACTAAATTCCTCCCAACTTTGGGGAATAAAATTAGTCTGCTGACGAGTAATAAAATATTTTGCTTCTCCCCCTTCTACAGGTGAACCAAACAAATAATTACTGGCTACCTTCGCTTCTATTTTTTCATTAATAAGGGCAAATTTTTTATTTAGCTGCAAATCAACTTTGAAATTAGGTGGTTTAAACTCCGCTACTTGAAATTC
This sequence comes from Anabaena sp. PCC 7938, assembly GCF_049315035.1. Lineage (NCBI taxonomy): Bacteria > Bacillati > Cyanobacteriota > Cyanophyceae > Nostocales > Nostocaceae > Anabaena > Anabaena sp. PCC 7938. The sequence continues at coordinate 1,132,965 of NZ_CP186034.1, forward strand.
ACCAGATATTTCTCGTCCATTTTTCCCCTTAGCTTCGATTTTATAATAACCTAGAGGTTTATTTTTTTCGAGAGGTAACTCTAGAGAAAACGTACCAAATTTATTTGTATTTTGTGTACCTAAATCTGATTTTTGTCCATTGGGACTTACCAAAGTTAATTTGTACTCAGCATTTTTATCTTGCTGAATTTTGCCTGTTTCTAAATAATCTGCAAAAGCAGTAAATGCAGCTTTTTCTCCAGGTTGATATAACTGTCTATCCGAAAAAATTACCCCTCGTGATGTCGGTTTACCATTTTCCCAACCAGCATCAATACCATAGCCATAACTACCACTATACTCCTGAGTTCTTGAAAAAGCCCAATCTTTATTTTCACGGGCAATTACTAATAATTTCGGTAATTTTTCCTCCTGAGAATAACAATTTTTTAATTCATCATTATCAACTTTAAAAGTTCCCTTATCATCAGTTTCACCTGTTGCACAAGGTACAGGTTGAGAACTAGATTTTTCATATAATTTTGATTGATAAATTTCAATATTTGCAGCTTTAACTGGTGAACCATTACTAAGATAATGAACCCGAATTAAACCCGACTCTGGAAACCATTGAGAAAATACACCTAAATTAGTTAATTGCACCATTCCATAAGTCGTTGCTTCTCTCCATAATTGCTTATTATTTTCTTGATATTTATTAGTTCGTGCTTGCACTCCATAAGCTAACATTCCCTGATTATCACCTAATCTTGCTTTCAGGGGAACAGTTACATTAACCGATTGATTTTTTCTACCTGAAACCTTGAAGCTTTCCCATTTTTCAGGTTTGGGTAATAAATCATTGGCATTATTCGTATAAACTAAATCTGTTGGTTTAATTACACGATAATTTGCTTGATATTTCGATTCTGGAAGATTTACGGTATTAATATTTAACTGTAAATCTTTATCTTTAGGGAAAATATGTAAATCGGAGGGAACCCAAATATCTCCAGCTAAATCACCAGAATCATATTTAATAGAAACAGGTTTACCTAAAGTTTGCCCAAATTTATCTTTGACATTTTTATTAATAGTAATTGTATAATTAGTATTTGGTTCTAAAGCATAAGGATTAACACTAACAATTCTATCTTCATCATAGATTTGCAAAACTCTATCAATGTCTTTAGGTGCTGGATTGATTTTGATATTCTCTTTTGCAGAATCTCCTAATAAAACATTATTAAATTCTAGCTGAGGACTACCTTTAACAAATCTACCATAGGTTCCTCCTGAGTCCGGTAGTCCGTAAGGTTTAATTCCCTGAAATGCTAATTGTGAATAAGTCGCTAACTTACTGACAAACTCTTTATCACTGGGAATATTTCCATAAGCTGGAAGAATACCAAGAGAAAATGTTAAAAGGTAAGATGTGGCTTTTTCTAAATTTCCCTGGGGAGTAATATCATAAACCCAATTTTTAGCTGAAGGGTCAAATTTTTCTAAAGGATCTAAATTTTCTGGTTTTTCTGCTTTAGCTAATTCTACCTTTAACCCTATCCCTTGAGTTTTACCGTTAGGAATTAATTGTAAATGCTTTTGAACAGAATCTAAATCTAGTTCTAGATTTGATGTAAATTGTAATTTAGGTTTTAACTCAATTGGTTCAATTTCTGCTTTTTCAATGGGGTTAACACCTGGTAAATTGGTGAGTTTAATTGATTCAGTATTGAAAGTCCAGGCTAAATCTTGATTTAAACGATGATTTTTTAAATCTGCTAAACCTGCTTTGAGAGTAACTTTTACTCTTATAGCCTTGGGTAATGCTTTATCAGCTTGAAACCCTACCATGCGCGGTGTTAAAAAGCGAAACTTCCCCGGTAAAGGAGGCCAAATGGCAAATTTAGTTAATAAATTTTCTTGTTCTGGACTATCAAGACTCTCAACGGGAATTAAAGCATCTTTGAAACGAATACGGATTTGACTAAGAGTATTTGCATCTCCTAAAGGACTAATTTGTTCTATCCAATCGGGTAATTTTGGCGGTGTAAGTGACGCAACCGTTGGTAGTTTCTCCTGACCTGGTGTGATACCCACAAAATTACAGCCAGCTATACCTAATATAAAGGTAATGATAAATAAAAACTGTAGTAAATTTCTGATCATATTTTTGAAAAACTTGAAAAACTTTAAATTTGTAGGTTGGGTTGACGTAAGGAAACCCAACATTTTGGAAATAGTTGTAAATAAATTTTGTTGGGTTGCGCTATCGCTTAACCCAACCTACGATTTCCTTAATACTAAGCATATTGAAATATAAATGGTGGACAATGCCCGCGCTACTTATATAGATAACTAGTCCAGTGTTATTAGTTCCCAAAATTAATACAATTCTTAACGATTAAGAAATATTGATTTTTTTGCGAAATCTCTTTTACATAACTTGAAACCTCAAATTATGAAATTCAAAACTCGTATCCTCAAAACTCTCACTCTCTGCGTCTCTGCGTCTCTGCGTGAGACAAAATCCTATTTTCGTGATCTCAATAGATATAAATTAAAGCTAAAGCGTAAATATAAAACTGTTAAAATCATTTTAGCTGTAATACTAATGTGTTTGGTAGTACGTTTACTACCTTATTTTGCGCCAATTCATAGTATAGATATTGCCCAAAAGCAATTAGCTATGCAGTTTACAGATCGTAATGGTTTACCCTTAGGAACATTACTCACTCATGATCAAGAACATACAGCAGTTATACCATTAACTCATGTTTCACCCCAATTTATCAATGCCATTTTAGCTGCTGAAGATGGTAGCTTTTATCAACATGGGGCGTTGGATATGAAAGCAATTATCCGCGCTATCAAGGAAGCTGTTCAAGCGAAAAAAATTGTTTCCGGTGCTTCCACAATTACCATGCAATTAGCGCGAATGTTGGATAATTCTCCCCGAACTTTATCAAGTAAATTATCTGAAATTTGGCTATCTTGGCGGTTAGTTGCAGGAATGAATAAAGATGAAATTCTTTCTGCTTATATTAATCGTCTACCTATGGGGGGAAATATTTATGGTGTGGAAGCAGCAGCACGGACTTATTTTTCTATTTCTGCAAGTGATTTAAATTTAGCCCAAGCTTCTCTTTTAGCGGCAATTCCTAATAATCCTACTTATTTTAATCCTTATGAACATTGGGAACGTTTAAAGAAAAGGCAGAAATATGTTTTAAATCAAATGGTGCAGAATAAATATATTACTGAAGAGGTAGCTGAACGCATATATACGGAAAAGGTTGTTTTTCAATCTCGTGAACAGGGAATTATTGCAGCACCGCATTTTTTGTTTTGGTTAGCAACGGAAATAACCCCACCCCTAACCCCTCCCCGCAAGCGAGGAGGGGGACTGGAAAAGGAAATGGAATTATTTTCTCGCAAGCGAGGAGGGGGACTGGAGGGAGAGAGACTGGAATCTTCTCCTATTCAAACTACGATAAATCGTCCTTTGCAGCAGTTTGTGGAAGCACAGGTACAACAGGTTATTGATTCCCTTGCTGCTAATAATGTCCATGATGCAGCTGCGTTGATAATTGACAACTACTCTGGGGAGGTTTTAGCTTACGTCGGTTCGCCTGATTATTTTAATGATGTGAAATTAGGACGAAATGATGGAGTACAAGCGTTGCGTCAACCTGGTTCAACTCTCAAACCGTTTGTGTATGAATTAGCTTTGGAAAAAGGTGTCATTAAACCTAATTCTATTTTGGCAGATGTGCCTTCTCATTACGCAATTCCGGGGGCGAAATTATATAGCCCTACAGATTATACTAACAGTTTTCTTGGCCCGGTGCGGGTACGTGTTGCTTTAGCAAATTCTTTAAATGTACCTGCGGTAAAGGTGTTGGAAAAGGTTGGTGTGGAAACTTTCTTAAATCGGTTGCATGAGTTGGGGTTTGCACATCTAAATCAAAGTGCTGAATATTACGGTTTGGGTTTGACTTTGGGCAGTGCAGAAGTGAGTTTGTGGGAACTCGCTAGGGCTTATGTGACTATGGCCAGAATGGGCAAAAGTACGCCTTTAGTGACTATTTTAAATAATTTCCCAGTCCCCAGTCCCCAGTCCCCAGTCCTCAATTCCGCAAATTGGCAGTTAATTATTGATATGTTGAGCGATCGCTATGCTCGTGCTACAGCTTTTGGTGTAGACTCGGTGTTAAATTTGCCTTTCCCTGCGGCTGTGAAAACTGGCACTTCATCAAATTATCGTGATACCTGGACAGTTGGCTTTACCACTGATTATACTGTTGCTACTTGGGTAGGTAATTTCAACGGCGAACCGATGCGTCAAGTTTCAGGTGTGACAGGTGCTGCACCTTTGTGGAACAGAATTATGTTACATCTGCACCAATATCAAACACCGACAGATTTTCCACCTCCAGATGGGTTAATCCAATTGCCTGTTTGTGCTAATTCTGGGTTAAAACCTAAACCTGACTGTACTTCGATAGTACAGGAATATTTCTCGCCAGCAGATAAAATTGCCTACGAAAATCCTGCTGATTTCCATTTATCACCTGAGTATGATGAATGGTTAGCAAGACAACCACAATCAAATTATCATGCTGATAAGTTTAGGATTTTATCTCCTCATAATGGGGATTTGTTTGTGGTTTATCCTGATGAGAAAGGTCAGCAAAAACTAGAATTTAAACTGGTTAATAAATCTAATCTGCCTATAGAGTGGTGGCTAAATGGTAGGCAGTTATCTACACAATCAACTAATGCGTTATTTTGGCATTTACAACCCGGCAATTGGACTCTAGAAGCCAGAAGTGGGGAGATGAGTGATAGGATAAATTTTCAAGTTGAGTTGGCAAATACAAAACCCAATCGTCAAGGTTTTTCTGTAATCAATCCTACAGTTTTTCCACATTCTAGAGATTGATTAATTTTTCATCAAAAACACAATGTTTTTCCGGAAATTGTTTGTGAAAATTGATCTAATAAATTAGAACTGAAGTTTTTATCAACTGTATCTAGCTATGACTAACACACAAGAGAATAAATCTGCCAAAAAGACAAAACAGTCTTTTCCTGCTGTTGATATTGGCACTCCTAAAGTGCCAGTTCGCAAAAGCAATGCGGTGAAAAAGCAAAATCGTGAATTACTCAGCGACTGGGAACACGCGAGTTAATTCTCAAAATACAGGTAATAGGTGACAGTTGACAGGTGACAGGTGACAGGGAAGAGTAAAATTTAAGTGGTTAACTTAACAGAAGACAGTACAGGCAGAGAAAGCGTTAAATTGAGGTAAAAGTCAAGACTGTACAATAGTGCTTTAGCTTAAGTCAAACATGAAAGTAGCAATTACTGGTGCAACAGGATTTGTCGGTAGTCGTTTAGTAGAACGACTGCATAATGAAGGTCATAGAATACTAGTGTTAAGTCGGAATACTAACTCTGCCCACAAAGTTTTTCCTTCTCAGGCTTTCCCAAATCTCGAAATTATGGGCTATACACCAGGTGTATCTGGTGCTTGGCAAGATGCTATTGCTGGTTGTGATGGTGTGGTTAATCTGGCAGGAGAACCCATTGCTGAGGAACGTTGGACACCACAACGTAAGCAGGAAATCCTCAACAGCCGCAAACTGGGTACACAAAAAATTGTTGAAGCTATAGCTAAGGCTAACCCCAAACCAAGTGTGTTAGTGAATGCTTCGGCTATTGGCTACTATGGCACTAGTGAAACCACTACTTTTGACGAAAACAGCCCTTCAGGTCAAGATTTTCTAGCACAAGTCTGCCAAGAGTGGGAAGCAGAAGCACAAAAGGTAACAGATACTGATGTGCGCTTGGTAATTTTGCGTTTTGGTATTGTTTTAGGTCATGGTGGTGCTTTGGGGAAAATGATTACTCCCTTCAAACTCTTTGCAGGTGGCCCTATTGGTAGTGGTCGGCAGTGGTTTTCATGGATTCACATAGACGATATAGTTAACTTAATTCTGCAAGCTTTAACTAAGCCAAATATAGATGGTGTATATAATGCAACCGCTCCCAATCCTGTGCGGATGACAGATTTAAGTGCAACTATGGGACAGGTGATGAATCGTCCCTCATGGTTGCCTGTTCCTTCTTTTGCTTTAGAAGCGATGTTGGGAGATGGGGCAATTGTGGTTTTAGAGGGTCAAAAAGTCTTGCCTAGACGCACTCAAGCAGCCGGTTTTGAGTATCAATATCAAGATTTGCCATCAGCATTAACGCAAATCCTTAAATAATTCGTAATTCAATTTTGGATTTTGAATTTTAGATTGGTAATGGGTAATTGGTGATTGGTGATTGGTGATTGGTGATTGGTGATTGGTAATTAAATCATATTCCCTATTCCCTATTCCCTATTCCCTATTCCCTATTCCCTATTCCCTGCTATGACTCATTTTTCATGAATTTCTTAGAAACCCAACTGGTAATTCCGCTGAGAATTGCACCACCCATAAGGATGCCAATAGCGGGGTTAAATAGTGGTATCCACAGTTTATGCCATAAATCTAAACCGAGGTTGATTCCAGATGCATTACCAACAACTGCCACAGCAAACCAGATAAAACCTAAAATCACCAGGAATACATCTGCAACTAAAACTAAGTTGAGCCAATTTAAGAGTTTGTCTTTCATTTTCTATAAGCTTCGAGAATTAATTATTATAATTCGCAATTCCTATTTAATTACGAATTACGAATTACGAATTACGAATTACGAATTATTCAAATAGCCATTTTTTGACTTTTACCAAACTCTGCCAATCTGGTTTTCTAGTTAAGCCATCTTCAATGCTATTTTTAACTTCCGTTTGCCATTCTTCATTGACAAAAATCAACTGTTGTGCAAAGTCAATGTGTTCGCGCAGACCTTTTTGTCCTGTTTCCAGCATGGCTAAAGCGAGATTAATTCTGGCTTGTGGGTCTTGGGGATTTAATTTTACTGCTTTATTTGCAGCTTTGTAAGCTAAGTTGGCTTTGTTATCGAGTAGGTATAGCCAGGAAAGACAAATCCAAGCGGAACTAGCTTTGGGAGAGCGATCGCACACCTCTTTAAATACAGGGATGAGCGATTCTACCGATTCTCCTGCTTTATAACGTTCTAAACCTGTATCAAACAGTTCTTCAATTTTGATAGTCATTGGTCATTGGTCATTGGTTATTGGTCATGGGGACAGGGAACAGGGAACAGGGAACAGGGAAAAATTAATTCAAAATAGTGCCGAATGAAACCCACTTGCACAACATTCAAAAGTTTCTACCTATTGCCTATTGCCTTTGTCCTCTAACACCTGACCATTGACTATATTACACCCCGAAAGATTTCCCGCAACCACAGGTTTGGGAAGCGTTGGGGTTAGTGAATTGGAAGCCACCGCCAATCATGGCATCACTATAATCGAGCATTAACCCGTAAAGATATAATAGGCTTTTGCGATCGCACACAATCTTGAAGCCATCATAATCAAAAACATCATCCTGGGCAGTGATCTTACTAGTGTCTTCAAAATCCATCATGTAAGACATCCCAGAGCAACCACCTTGACGGACTCCTACCCGTAAACATAAATCCTGCCCCTGCTTACCTTGGAGCGATTTTACCTGGCGCAATGCTGACTCGCTCAACAGAATGCCGCGTTGTTGAATATCAGTTGCTTGTGTCATTTGCTATTGTCACTCCTTAATTATTATAACGATTACCAGGTATATGCTGTTAATAGCCCCTGGGTTGCTCTTGCAAGTATTATTCCATTCTAACTGCATTAACAAGTACAGACGTTAAATTCTCAACACTTCGTCAACAGCAGATAAAGGTTTTTATTCTAGAATTGAGAGATTCGGTGTATTTGGAGTATTTTTATCTTTTCAGTTTTGGAGCCGTCTGAGTAACAACCACTTTTCAGGAGTGCTGAGTCCTGAGTAAAAAAGGAAAATTAATTGTCCTCATCCTCTGGCTGTGAAGTCCCTACCTTCAGGTATGGAAAAAGAAAAAATTATTCCCTTAGTTTTAACTATGGAGTGACTCGTTACTCAGTACTCGTTACTCAGCATTTATTTACTCACCACTACCCACAATTTACTTCTTCTTAAATAGCTTTTTTGATTAACTTTACTCTATGACAAGTTTTAATCGCTCTACCAGTCGTCGGTTGAAGAAATTAACCCAAATTCCTTCTATATGGGAGGGCGATCGCCGTCCGTTATCGTCATCACAAACCCAACCCAGTGAAGCAAACGAATCTAAGGGAGAATGCATTCTCTGGGTAGATGGCTCTCAAGGTATTGTTAGAGGTATGGATGTGGTATCTCCAGAACTAGGCCCAGAAGCTATAGTTCGTACCTTAATGCGAGCGATGGAACATCCACACAGTCCAGCTAAACCCGCTAGACCGCAAAGAATTGTGGTGAAAGATCGGGAAATTCAATTTTATCTGCGTGGGGTATTGCAAGATTTGGATATTGCCATTGACTACACACCAGAATTGCCTTTAATTGATGAACTATTTCGCTCCTTTGCGGATATTCTCGATAGCCAAATCCCCGATTTACCTCCCCAGTATGCACAAATATTGAGAAAGAAGGCTTTTGCAACTTGGGAAGCAGCACCTTGGGAATTTATAGAAGAACAACAAATCTTATCCATAGAGATTAATAAATGGGATGTAGGAAAAGTTTATGCCTCAGTGATGGGAATGCTGGGGATGGAATATGGAATTTTGTTTTATCGCTCAGAAGATTCTCTCAAACGGTTTCGTGCAGATGTTTTAAGAGATGAAGAGTCTGGACAAGGTTTAGAAGAAGCTTTTCTGAAGCAAGATTGTTTGTTTCTCACCTTTGAGCAAACCGACGAAGATGAAGATGAGGACGAAGATTTAGCAGAATTACCCCTATCGGAAATTGAACCCACTTTTGGTAATATTCATCCTTTAGAAGGATTACGATCTGTTTTATACGACGATGAAGCACTTGTAGTTTTTGTGGCTCTAGAAAGCTTACTCCGTTTTATTCGTGATTACCGTCATCAGTTATATGAAGATGACTTCCCTCCTCTTAATCGGCGTTATCGCATTTCTTTGCCTCATTCAGATGAAGATACTAAATCAGTTTCTGTCACTGTCTCTACCATGCCAGAGTTGGCAGCAGAGTTAGAGGAAATGGCCGGTTTTGATATCTCAGATGAAGATGATATTGATTCCACAGCCTTCCATTCCTTGCGAGATGATTTAATTCCAGAAGACTCTTTCCTCAGTTTGGGTGTGATTTCTTGGGAGGTTTTAGAGTCCTTGCGTCGGGAAGTAGATTATCATCCAGCAGATGTAATCAATCAAGTTGGGGATGGATTACCCGTGATTTTGATTCAAACTTCTCGTCCTAAGGCAAAAACCGTGATTGAAAAGATTGAGGCATCTGAGGGACTGAAAGCTATTTGCTTTAATCCAGGAGCTGATCCTTTTGATGGCGATCGCTATGATTTGGGTTTGTTACAAACCAATAATCAAGAATTATTCCTATTTGGCGAATTTTTAGATAACGATCCCATTCATGTTGAAGCCAGGAAAAAATGGAATCAACGCTGCAAAAATACTCAAGGCTATTGCGGTTTGATTATTTCTAAAGGACTGACAGGCGCTTCCCGTGGGAATCCTCAGTTAAAAGATATGATGGCTCTATTTGAAGCGCGATCGCTCCGTCCCGAAGATTTGGGGATCGGTACTCTCCAACTGATGCCGGAACTGGAATTTGAATAATACTTGATGTAGTTACCACAGGTAAATACCTCATTAGCACTGAGTTCACGAGTCCAGGTTTAATCTGTGGTTATCTACAATTACCGAAGATGTTTATTGCTGCATAATTAATGGAGAGTTGAAAATAATTAGTAGTGCATTATCTATACCTTGAAGAAGCGAAAATTCTTTATCGAAAATTCTTAATGATATTAGGAACTTTGCTATTTCCTGGAAGCAAATTCTGATACTATCGTTTTTTACTTTTGCAATCGAATTCTTTATCCATCCATTAATAAACAGCAACCTGCATGATAATGACAAATAAAAAATGGGCCGTTAAACGTATAACTGTTAACCTAGCAACACAGGAAGCAGAAAAGCTAGAAAAATATTGTCAACAAACAGGTAGACCAGCTACTGATATCATTCGAGAACTGATTAGAAGTTTACCTCTTTCTGAAGACTCTAAGGAGAAAAGCTGAGGAAATAGGAGAGATGGGTAGATAGGGAAGATGGAGAAAATGGAGAAAATGGAGAAGGTATTGATCTTTCTTCTGGCTCCTGCCCGTTTGATTTCGGGTTTTGATTAGCGAAGCGGACGCAGGGTAGCGACTATTTTAATTTTAGATTGTTCAATCCAAAATCTAAAATTCTCCTGTCTCCTGTCTTCTGCCTCCTGCCTCCTGCCTCTTGTTTCCAGCTAAATAGGAAATTCCGACACCAAGGCAGTTACAATTTGTAAAGAAACTGATAGCGCCGTGTGGCGTAAGCCATAAAGGAATAAGGGAATGCGTGTTGCAATTGTAGGTGCAGGACTAGCTGGACTGGCAGCTGCGGTAGATTTAGCTGATGCGGGTTGTGAGGTGCAAATTTTTGAATCTCGCCCGTTTATAGGTGGAAAAGTTGGCAGTTGGGTAGATGGTGATGGCAACCATGTTGAAATGGGGTTACACGTATTTTTTGGCTGCTACTACAATCTATTTAGGTTAATGGAGAAGGTGGGATCTGGTGATAATTTACGCCTAAAAGAACATAGTCATACTTTTATCAATAAAGGTGGGCGCACAGGGGCTTTAGATTTCCGTTTTATCACAGGTGCGCCCTTTAATGGGTTAAAGGCGTTTTTTACAACTTCCCAACTTTCACTCCAGGATAAATTCCAAAATGCGATCGCACTCGGAACTAGCCCCATCGTCCAAGGTTTAATAGACTTTGATGGGGCAATGAAAACTATCCGCAAATTAGATAAAATCAGCTTTTCAGACTGGTTTTATAGTCATGGGGGTAGTAAAGGCAGCATCAAACGTCTATGGAACCCCATCGCTTACGCCCTTGGTTTTATAGATTGTGATAATATTTCTGCCCGTTGTATGTTGACAATTTTCCAGTTTTTCGCAGTCAGAACTGAGGCTTCAATTCTGCGGATGCTGGAAGGTTCACCACAGGAATATTTACATAAACCGATTGTTGAATACTTAGAAGCTAGAGGCACTAAAATATATACCCGTCGTCAAGTGCGGGAAATTCAGTTTGCCGAATCTAATGTTCTTGGGGGAGAAGAAACCCACGTTACAGGTATATTAGTTGCCCAAGGTGATACAGAAGAAGTTATCACCGCTGATGCTTATCTCTGTGCTTGCGATGTACCGGGAATTCAGCGCGTTTTACCCCAAGCATGGCGCAAATGGTCAGAATTTGATAATATTTATAAACTTGATGCTGTCCCAGTCGCTACAGTACAGCTACGCTTTGATGGTTGGGTGACGGAACTAGAAGATGACCAAAAGCGGAAACAATTAAATCATGCGGCTGGTATAGATAATTTGTTATATACCGCAGATGCAGATTTTTCCTGTTTTGCTGATTTAGCTTTGACTAGCCCCGCAGATTATTATCGTCCTGGAGAAGGTTCGTTGTTGCAACTGGTATTGACACCGGGAGATCCCTTTATTAAACAAAGTAATGATGCGATCGCACAACACGTCCTTAAACAAGTCCATGAACTGTTCCCTTCATCCAGAGATTTAAACATGACTTGGTACAGTGTAGTAAAACTGGCTCAGTCTCTCTATCGGGAAGCACCAGGAATGGACGCTTACCGTCCAGACCAAAAAACACCTATACCTAATTTTTTTCTAGCAGGTAGTTATACTCAGCAAGATTATATTGACAGCATGGAAGGCGCAACTATTTCTGGAGGACGTGCAGCTAAGGTGATTCTGGAAAATGTGAAGAAATAGGGAATGGGGAATAGGGAATAGGGATTTAATTACCAATCACCAATTACCAATTATCAATCACCAATTACCAATTATCAATTATCAATCTAAAATCTAATGGCTGAATGGTTAGAGCATAGTGTGCAGGTAGAAGTTGAGGTTCCTATAGAATTAGTATGGAGCCTCTGGTCTGATTTAGAGCAAATGCCTCGTTGGATGAAGTGGATTGATTCGGTGAAAATTTTACCAGATGATCCAGAGATATCCCTGTGGAAATTGAGTACTGGTGGTTGGGATTTTACCTGGAAATCTCGCATGCTCAAAATTATTCCTAATCAAATTATCCAATGGGAATCAGTTGATGGTTTACCAAATCAGGGTGCAATTCGCTTTTATGATCGCCATACTAGCAGCGTTGTCAAAATGACTGTTTCCTACGCTATTCCTGGATTTTTGGGCAAACTCATGGATAATTTGTTTTTGGGAAAGGTGGTAGAGTCCACTATTCAAGCAGATTTGGAGCGGTTTAAGGAATACGCTTTGAATAAAGTCTGAGACAAATATATTTTCTCTAGGACTTACCCAAAAAGGTGGTGAAAGTCGTGATCTACCGTAGGGGTTCAGAGGGAACAGAAAAAACTCATGTTTAGAAACATGAGATTGAAATAATGACACTGTTTTTTTTGACTGAGCTTTAAACTCAGAACTAAAGTTTCTTATCTGTCCCCTATTCCCTGTTCCCTTTTTTGTAATTATTAAAACATCATAAATAAAATGGTAATTAAAATTATATATGCTAAACATACTGACAGGCAATCTAGTCCTGATTTACAAAAATTAAGAAACTCTTGATAAATTAGGTGATTGTCTAAAAAATAATGATTATCACTTGAGAAAAGGAGTCAATATGTTTACTTTTAAGAATACACTTGTATTTCTCTATAAAATCTTAAATCGTTTTATCCCTACACAATGTAACAGATATCAATATAACTACAATTATCTAGAGCCTTTGGCTATGACGGATATTCCTGAATTACCAATAATCAATTTTCCTTTATTACCTAAAGATGAACTTCCCAGCGCTCAATGGCTGGGTTTATTATTAACTGTCATCACCATTCTTAATCTCAACAATACCTCTAAATCTACTCATGGCAATGCAAAAAATATTCCTAATAGTGACAGCCAAACTGATCAATCATTTTTAGATAACAAGCTTAGTTCTTTAAAAAACATCAACAACAACATCAGTACGATTAGAGATCAAGAAGATTCTGATGATTATTTAAACAGCTATATTTCAGATTTATTATTAACATTAAAACAAATTGATGATAATTTAAACCTTGATGAGCAAATTCATCCGTATCTCCAGCAAAGACTTTTTGAACAAGCCAATAAAGATATAAAAGTAGTAAAAGTAGAAAAACAATTTACAGATTTATTAAATAAAAATCCTCAACCAGTAGTAGCCAAATCGAATAAAGAATCTACCAAAGCATTTTTTAAAGAAATTATCAAATACAATGCCAAATTATTAGAATTAGCTGAACATCAAACTCCAATTGCAGAAACTTCTGTAGAAATATCTAAAAACTCTGAAAATGGTCTTGAGGATTTCGACAAACAATTTAGAGTGATATCTAAACCAGAAATTGCTAATAAATTCCAAGAAGATTTAGTTTTTGCTTATATGCAGGTAGCTGGACCTAACCCAGTCATGCTCAAGCAAATCAAACAAATAGATCCGCGCTTACCAATTACTGACGAAAAATACCAAGAAATTATTACCCAAATCGCAGGTATTGCCGATTCTCTGGAAGCAGCAATACAAGAAGGTCGGCTTTATTTAGCAGACTATGATTTATTAAATAACTTAGTAGATGGTAGTTTTCCTCAAGCACAAAAATATGTTGCTGCTCCCATTGCGCTATTTGCTGTACCGCCGCTGAGTAGTTCATCTCGTTATCTATTACCTATAGCAATTAGTTGTCAGCAGTCTATATTTACACCCCTGGAAACAGGAACTTGGATGACTGCTAAGAACATTGTGCAGATGGCTGATAGCAACTATCACGAGTTGGTAAGTCATCTAGGCCGGACACATTTAGTTATTGAGCCTTTTATTGTTGCAACTAATCATTTACCCAATAATCACTTAATCAAACAACTCCTGAAACCTCATCTTCAGGGTACTGTCCTCATAAATTATGGCGCTCATAAATCTTTAATAGCACCAAAAGGGATTATAGATTCACTCTTAGTTGGTACTATTGAATCTGAACAAAAATTAGCAATTAAAGCAGCACAAAGTTATTTGTTTAATTTTCATGAGGTAGCATTTCCTGATACTTTAAATAGTCGGGGCGTTAATAATGCTGACCAGCTACCAATTTATCCTTACCGAGATGACGGAACATTAATTTGGAATGCTATTTATAAATGGGTTTATGCCTATTTAAGTTATTTTTATACGAATGATGGGTTAATTTTTGCTGATAAAAATTTACAGCGTTGGTCTGGTAAATTAGCTAGTCCCAAAGGGGGACGGTTGAAAAATTTTGGTGAGGATGCAGAAGGAAAAATTAAAACACTAGATTATTTAGTTAAAACAATCTCGACGATTATTTTTACAGCCAGCGCTCAACACGCTGCTGTGAATTTTCCGCAACGTGGAATGATGATATATACGCCAGCATTTCCTTTCGCTCGCTATACTCCAGCACCAACAAATTCCCAAGAATCGGAAGATTTTATCAATGGTCTACCATCGCTAGAAAAAGCACAAGAACAGATAAATATCCTCTATTTGCTCGGTTCTTTATACTACACTAAGCTGGGTGAGTATCCCACATCAATTTCTCAAGGCAACCAAAAATTGAAAGTTGCTTTGCAGGATTTTCATCAAGATTTACAAGAAATTGAGCAGAGAATTAATCAACGAAATAGTGAAAGGATGATAGCTTACAAGTATTTATTGCCTTCCAGAATTCCGCAAAGTATCAACATTTAGGGCTAGGAGTCAGGAGTCAAATAGAACTTACGCAATAAAACCTCTCAAACTCTTATTTCTCTGCGTCCTCTGCGGTATGTCTTCGACACGCTTCGCTTTAGCGATACGATTTTCCGTGACTGGTGCGTAAGTCCTATCAAAAATAATATGGAGTAAGCTTTTTAGCGATTGCGAACTGTTGGTTTATTTACGCTGTGCTGTACTAGCCATTAATTACCAAGTTGGATCGCTAAACAAATTAATGGTCAATTTCTCCTTTTCTGGTGGAACTGGAGTAATGCAAGCACGAATGACTTCCCCATCATCTAGTTCGACTGTGCAAGCATGACAAGTCCCCATTAGACAACCAGTGGGAATGGAGACTCCTGCCCGATCTGCTACATCTAACAGGGATTCTCCTACTTCAGCATTAACGGTGACATCATCTGGTAAGAAGTGGATGCTAATACTCATGAGATAAGTGTTTATCTAAGACAAAAATGGAGTTAGGTTTAAATGGCTTTCAATTTGAGTGGCTAAAGAGTCCAAAATTTGCTCTCGCTGTTCTCGATAATTAGCAACTCCTGTGGGTAAAGATTTCAAGCCGCGCTGTTGACGGAGACGGTTAAGCCAAGCACGTCGCCAAGGGCCATTATCAAACAAACCGTGTAAATAACTGCCCCAAACAGATTGACAACTATCCACTAGTCCTAAATTAATATCATCAAATAGGGGTTGGTAGGCTTTAGAATCTATTTCTGGCTGTTCTATGCGCGATCGCCCTTGATGAATTTCAAATCCATTTACAGGTAAGCCCATTTGCGGATAATTGGAAGTAACTTGACGCTGACGAGCAATTTTTTGTCCTGTCATTACTGTTTTGATGGGTAATAAATTTAACCCTTGAAACCTACCAGCTTGTCCCTCTACTCCTTCTGGATCTGCTATCATCTGACCTAGCATTTGATAACCGCCACAGATACCTAAAACTGTTCCCCCAGAAGCAGCATAATGTTGAATGGCTTCCGCCATGCCGCTTTTTTGCAAAACTATCAAGTCGGCAATTGTAGTTTTTGTTCCTGGTAGAATTACTGCGTCAGGATGCCCTAAATCTTGCTTGGGACTCAAGTATTTTACTGAGACTGAAGATTCTGATTCCAGTGGATCAAAGTCGGTAAAATTGGCTATTCTCGGTAAACGAATAACGGCTATATTCAGTTCAGCTTGGGCTTTATAAGGTTTGCGTTCCAATAAATCTAGGGAGTCTTCAGCAGGAAAAACTTCTTCTAAATAGGGGATAACGCCAACTACAGGAATACCAGTGCGCTCTTCTAACCATTTGATTCCCGGTTCGAGAATTGAACGTTGTCCTCGGAATTTGTTAATAACTACGCCTTTAATTAAAGCGCGTTCGTCGGGGTCAAGTAATTCTAGAGTTCCGACTACATGAGCAAAAGCGCCTCCTCGGTCAATATCAACTACTAAAAGTGTGGGTGCATTTAAATGTTTTGCTACCCGCATATTAGTTAAGTCGCGGTGCTTGAGGTTAATTTCTGCTGGACTACCTGCACCTTCACAAACTAACATATCAAATTCTGTGGCTAGGTGTTGTAGACATTCTTCAATTGTCCGCCAACCCAGGTCAAAATATTGCTCGTAATAATCTGTAGCACTAACTTTACCTATAGGTCTGCCCTTGAGGATGACTTGAGATGTCATATCTCCTTGGGGTTTAAGTAAAATTGGGTTCATTTCTACTGAAGGAATGACTCCCGCAGCCCAAGCTTGCACCGCTTGAGCGTAGCCTATTTCTCCTCCGGTGGGAGTAACATAAGCATTTAAAGCCATATTTTGACCTTTAAAGGGAGCTACTCGCCAGCCACGACGGGATAAAATGCGGCAAATAGCTGTAGTTAACAGTGATTTCCCTGCGTGGGATGTTGTCCCCACTACCATAATTGCTTTCATAATTTGACTATTAGTATTTTTGGCGATGGTGCGGCAATTGGAGGATTGAACCCTGTTATAGCAATTTGCTGATCAAACTTTAAAAAGAGCAGATCAATACATAGGGTTAAGTTTGCTACTTCTTTACCCCAGTTTTTACTTTTCCTTGCTTATCTTAACCGGTTAATTTTTAATCTAGAATGGTAGTCGAAACCAACGAGTTAGGGCATCATCTAAGCGATCGCACCATGACGGTGTACGCCAATTATGTTCGGTAATTTTTTCTAGCAACTGATGACCAAGGGGAGTGAGGCGAAAACCGTCTGTAATGCCTTGTCCATCGACTTCTCGCCGTAGGACTCCGACTTCAATCAACCAATCGAAAGCGTTATCACAGTTCAATTCTGATAAAGGGCGTTTGGTGTAACCTTGTTTAACACCTTTTTCCATAGCGATCGCACTCACGGAAACACTCTGAGTCCGCATGGCTGTAAATAAACTGAGATCAAAGGGTGAACAAATGAGCGATCGCTCGGCTCTTAAGAGTGTTTTTGGGGTATAAACAAAGGGTTTAGGGTTGGAAAAATCAATAGTAGGCATAGGTAACAGGTGACAGGTGACAGGTGACAGGTGAAAGGAAGAGGTAAGAGCTAGAAAAGGTTATTTTCTGTTGTCTGTTCCCAGTCACCTGCTGTATCAGGAATCAAAGCAGATTCCCATAACAATTTCTATAAATATTGTAAATTACTGTAAAATTTCAAGTGCATCAACAATCTGAAACAGGAAAGGTTAATTATGCCACTAGCAGTTGGTACAGATGCGCCTGCATTTACCGCTAAAGATACAAACGGCAACACAGTTTCATTATCTGATTTTGCTGGTAAGACGGTAGTTGTGTATTTCTACCCCAAAGATGATACGCCAGGCTGCACCAAACAAGCTTGTAGTTTCCGGGATGCCCAACCTGAATATCAAGGTAAAAATGTTGTGGTATTGGGAGTTAGTGCTGATGATGAGGCTGCCCATCAAGCATTCACCGCTAAATATAATCTGAATTTTCCCTTACTAGTTGACACCGACAAAGCCCTCATCAGCGCTTTTGATGTTGATGGTGGCGGTTATGCCAAGCGCGTCACTTTCGTAATTGACCCCAATGGTAAAATCATTCATGTTGACAGTGCTGTGAACACTAGTACCCACGCTAGTGATGTTTTAGCAGTACTGGGCTTGTAGTTTTTCATAACAGCACTCAGCTAACTGACCGAATTTTAGATTTTCAATCTAAACAAATCCAAAATCCAAGATTGTTTGACCTCAACTCCCACCAAATCAAGGTTAGGAGTTGAGGTTTTGAGTTTTCATTTATCTGACGGTAATAATAGCCTCGATGGTGTATTTTCTCCAGATGTAGTCAAGGTTGAAGATGGATTTTGCCGTTGCTGACCTTGAATTAGTTTTTCTTGTCTAGCTTTAAATGCTGCTGCTGCGTCATCCAACTTTTGATTCTGTTGATCAGGATTCCAGTTGAGTGTTCCAAAATTGGCCTGATGAATCAGGTTAAACATATTGAAATCTGAACCATTACCGGAGAAATTGGTATTGCGTTCGCTCTCCAAACCACCAAGAGGTTGATTAAGATCAGCTAAACTAGGTTGTGCTACTAGCAGGGAAGCAAAGCTAATTCCCGCAAAAGTCGCAACTAAAATTTTGTGAACTGGTAAAAATGGTCTTTTCATGAAATTTCCCCTCGTATTTGACTGAGTTAATGATGCTTCTATCTTAAGCAAGAGTTTTGCGTAATTGGGGTTGAATGGCGAGTAAAGCCACCAACGCAAAACCTACTAAGACTAACAATGCTCCCCCAAAGGTAACATCACCCCAAAAAGCGTGCATGACGATATCATTTAATCCCCAAGTGCTATGAAGGTATAAATAGCGAATTGGTTCAATTGCATAGCTAAGAGGATTGAGGGTAGCGATGACCTGCAACCAACTAGGCATAAAGGATAATGGTGCTAAAGCTGTGCTGGCGAAGAGTAAAGGCAGGTTAGTAACAAAAATTACTGCGATCAGTTCAATGTGACCGGGTAAAGCAAAAGCCAAACCGAGAGAAATAGCGGTGACACCCAAAGCCAGAAGTAAGACAATGAGAGCGATCGCACTTAACCCAGCCGCATCCGGTAAACCAGCCCCTAAAAACGCCGCTGCTGCCACAATTACAGCCGCTTGCAGTAAACTTTGGCTAATAATAAAGATAGCAGAGGCAAAGACAATCGAGAAGCGAGAAGCTAAAGGTGCAACCAGTAACCGATTTAAAAAACCAAATTCCCTGTCGAACATCACAGGTAAACCGGCATTCAAAGCCCCAGCAAAAGCGGTAAAAACAATTACACCAGCTGCCAAAAATTGACCGTAATTTGTCGTACTTCCAAATAAACCTTTAGGGGCATTTTGAAATAATGCACCAAATAAAACCAACCACATCACCGGTTGAATAATTCCTGCTACCAGACTAGAAGGACGGCGTTGTAATTGGATAAATAGACGACGAGTTAAAGCCAGAGTTTCTTGAACTAATTCACCAAAGAAACTGGGAGTGGTTTCAGTAACAACCGTAGGTGCGGCTAATTGTTGCCAATTCATATCAGTCTTCATAGCGATTTTGTCCAAAGTTCAAATACACAGTGATAAAATTAATCAGTAAAGATTATAAATATTCTGCAATTTTTAATAAGCAAAGAATATTTATAATTCTTAACACCATATTATAACAAAAAATCATTGATAGACTATTCACAAATTAATCACCTACAGCGGATTTCATTTAAATGAGATACAAACTTGAACAATGAAACTTTTGTGGTGCGGGCATCTTGCCCGCTAGATATGTACCTTATAACCGCGAAATCCGCTGTAAGTCAATTAGTGTTTTTTGTGTTTCGATAAACTCTCTGATTAGAGTAATCAACAGTTAAAGTTTTATGACTCGACAGCCACATGATCAATTTGCAAAAGAATATTTACAGGAGTTATTAACTTCTTTAGGTAATGCAGAAACCGGCAAAGATGTTAAAAGCGAAGTTCGGGAAATAGATGTTTGGTTTGTTCCCAATAATTCAAATCCGTCTGATAAGTTGGAATTAGAATTATTAGCAAAAATGGCAGTCACAAGCTGTCTATTTGAACCGTTTCGTAATGCTCCAAGTGAAATAGAGATTAGGAGTTGTTTGCTAAAATTATATACCGTTCATAGCGATTTATTGCGACAAGCTAAACGAGAAAAACGGTCTATATCTGAAGGACAATTACCATATTTATGGATTTTAACCCCTTCATGTTCTGTGAGAATGCTGAACGGATTTAGCGCACAACTGCAAAACTCACCTAGTTGGGGTGAAGGGGTTTATTTTTTGCCAGAATTCTTAAAAACAGCTATTGTTGCTATTAATCAGTTACCGACTAGTCCAGATACTCTATGGTTAAGAGTGTTGGGAAAAGGAAAAACCCAAAAACAAGCTGTAGAAGAATTGGTTAAACTATCAGAAGATACTGAAAAATGGGATCACCTACTAGAGATTTTAGCGTCTTGGCGCAAAAATATAGAAGTGACAGATAATGTAAATGATGAAGAGAGAGAATTAATTATGAACTTATCACCAGCGTATCTCAAACAACGGGAAGAATGGCGACAAGAAGGACTGCAAGCAGGACGACAAGAAGGTAGACAGGAAGGTAGTTTAGACGGACAGCGTTTGATGGTAGTGAGTTTACTAACAGGTCGTTTTGGCGCTATAGATGAGAAATTATCTGCAATTATTACTCCTATCATGGAGCTTTCTCTACCGGAAAGGACTGACTTACTACTCAATTTGTCGAATATTTCGCGTGAGGAATTATTAGCTAGGTTTGGAAGTTGATTGCACTAAAATTGCGAGGATTTAGGAATTAGGAGAAAAAAATCTTCTTTCCATCTCTCAATTCCTAATTCCCAATTAAACTATCTCATATTTTGCTTTTTCTCCGCTTTAGGATCACGGTTAGCAACAGCAGCTAATTCCGCATCCATCAAAGTTTTTCCAGTTGCAGCCAGATAAACATCATCTAAACTAGGACGAGATTGAGCAATACCAAAAATCGGTAAACCGACATTATTTAAGGCTTGCTGAATAGTAATTAAAGCATCATTTTGGGGTGTGACTACCAAATTTAAGGAGTTACCTTGGGCGTTATTGATGATGATTTCGTGAACAAAAGGTAACGCCTCCAACAGATTTTTAGCTTTGTCTGCCTCGTCGCTGGGTGAAAATTCGCGGATACGGAGAGTAATGCGATCGCCCCCAACTTGGTCTTTTAACTGCGAAGGTGTACCATTAGCAATAACTAGACCGCGATCTATGATTGCTACCCTATCAGCTAAAGCATCAACTTCTTCTAAATAATGGCTGGTAATCACAACCGTTGTTCCCGCAGCGCGTAACTTCCGCAGAAATTCCCATACTACGAAACGGCTTTCAATGTCAAGCCCTACCGTTGGTTCATCCAACACCAACACATCTGGAGAATGAAGTAAACCAGCAGCCAAATCTAAGCGTTTGCGTAAACCACCAGAATAGGTGCCGGTTTTTTTATCAGCGTATTCTTGTAAACCCAGTAAATCTAATACATTGTTAATCCGCTGTTTGATAACTGCACGAGGAAGATGATAAAGTGCCGCTTGCAATTGCAGCAACTCCTTACCCGTCAGCATCTTATCTAAAGCCACTTCTTGAGCCACATAACCCAGCTTTTGCCGTGCTAGTTTGGGATTAGCTAACGCCGAAATTCCCGAAACCTCGATTTTGCCAGCATCAGGGGTTGTCAGCGTACACAAAGCCCGGAGAGTGGTAGTTTTCCCTGCACCATTGGGCCCGAGTAAGCCAAAGATTTCCCCAGGTTGTACCTGAAAGGAGACATCTTTGACAGCCTCAACAGTACCGTAGCATTTTTGTAGATTTTCAATTAAAACGGCGGGAGCCATGACAGCTATAATCCCTAACTATACAATTCTCAACAATCTATCTTCTATTGTACGAGTTGGGCGTTAGCTGTGATGAGTTCTGTTCTACTATTCTTGAGAAAATTTAGATTTTGCCAATCTTAGGGCTAAAACCGCTGAATTTTATGCTTACCCAGAATCAAAGAGGAACAACCCTGTATGGGGATGTGCTTATCTACGGAAAGGATTTTCTAGTATAATTTGGGACTTTTTAGATATTCTCCCATAGGAGTTATTAAACTTTTCCGACTTTATTTATTTTTCTAGCAGTGGTTTCTTGATGAATCAGGCATAATTGTATCTTGCAAATTTGCACCCTTGAGGTTAGCACCTTGAAGATTTGCACCTCTGAGGTTAGCACGCTGAAGATTTGCACCTGCTAAATTTGCATATCTTAAATTACTCCAACTTAAATCAGCATTCGTCAAATTAGCCTCACTCAAATTAGCTTTGAATAAGTATGAACTCCCCAAATGCACTCTAGTTAAATTAGCTTTAGACAAATTCGCTTTGTAAAGGTAAGCTGTCATTACTTCTGCGTCATATAAATTAGCTTCACTCAGGTCAGCAGCAATTAAATTAGCACCAATTAAGTTAGCAAAACTCAGATTACTGCGGATGAGCTTGGCCGCTGCTAAATCTGCATCATTTAATATAGCGTTGCTAAAATCAGTACCAATCAAATTAGCATCTGTGATCACAGCATTTCTGAGATTGGCATCACTCAAATTAGCACCGATTAAATTTACCTGGCTTAAATCGGCCTGTGTCAAGTCTGCACCGCTGAAATTAGCAATACTCAAGTTAGCTTGACTCAGGTTAGCTTCAATTAGCTTGGCTTGAGAAAGGTTAGCATTGGTTAAATTCGCAAACATCAAATTTGTGCGTACTAGTAAAGCGTGACTTAAATCTACTTTGGTGAAATTAACTCCTTGGAGATTTGCACCCCGGAGGTTTTCCCCTTGCAAATTAGCGGTGCTGAGGTCTATTTCAATTTGGGGATTTTGCTTTCTCCACTCTATCCATGTAACTGCACCTGCTTGAAGTAAGGCTAAATGCTTTTGATTTACCATTTTTGCTCCTTTATTCCTGACGCTGACTCTGGGGTGTACGACCAGGTACATTTTCAATTGCTGTTAAAGCTCCTGCTGCACCGGCTAAAATATCTCTTTCATGTCCACCTAAATAAAGCCGGCCAAAGCTACCTACGGCTTGTACTTCTAAAATGTTAATTGCGGCTGCTTTCTCGGCTTCATTGGCAGCTAGGGCAGCGTAAGCAGCTGGTTCAACTTCTAATACATACAGTGTTTGTCCTGCGAGTAGCAGTTGTCCTCTGCGTGTGCGGTTAATCAGTTGGGTTTGGTAAGCATCAATATTGCGAATAATCTGGCTAGAAACTACACGGGGTTTGAGACAGTCTTCTTTTTTGACTCCCAGCATTGCTAAAATAGCTTGGCCTGCGGCTCGTGTTTCCCCTTGAGAACCAGAATGAATTTCTAAGAGTCCATACAATCTTTCTACTACCTGTACTCCTGGACGGACAGAAGCCGACTTAAGGGCAACATCTGTAATTTTATTAATTTCGATACCTGGTGAAATTTCAATCCACAGGGATGTATCCCCTGGTAATGGTAAGAATCCTTGGGCTACTGTTCCCATATATGCGGCGTGTTGAGGTTGCAGATTGTCTAGAAATACAAAACTGCGTAGTTCTATGCCCAAGGTTTCGCTCTCCAGTCATGAGGGTAAATGTTCTCTATATGCAATATATGAGTTTACGATAAAAGCTACATGAGCAAAATAGAATCTGAGGTTGAAGGTACTGATTAATTATTTTGCTGCTCTGCTTCCCTGCCCCTTAGCCTCCCCAGATGTGGCAAAATAAAGAATTGTAATCACAAAAGTATTGTTAAGGTAATTTAGTGACTTCAACTGCTCAAACTAAAGTAAGTGCGCGTCGCGCGGTCTTTCCATTTACAGCAATTGTCGGCCAGGAAGAAATGAAACTGGCATTGTTGTTAAATGTGATTGATCCCAAAATTGGTGGTGTAATGATTATGGGCGATCGCGGCACCGGCAAATCTACAACCATCCGTGCTTTGGCAGACCTGCTGCCAGAAATCCCCGTAGTCGCTAACGACCCCTTCAATAGTGACCCCAATGACCCGGATTTGATGAGTGATGAAGTCCGTCAATTACTAGCAGAAGGGGGAGAAATTCCCATAGATCATAAAAAGGTGCAAATGGTAGATTTACCATTAGGCGCAACTGAAGACCGGGTTTGCGGTACTATCGACATTGAAAAAGCTTTATCTGAAGGTGTGAAAGCTTTTGAACCAGGGCTACTAGCCAAAGCTAACAGAGGGATTCTTTATGTTGATGAAGTCAACTTATTAGATGACCACTTAGTAGATGTACTTCTCGATTCTGCTGCTAGTGGTTGGAACACTGTGGAACGGGAAGGTATTTCTATCCGTCACCCAGCGCGGTTTGTTCTGGTTGGTTCGGGAAATCCAGAAGAAGGGGAATTGCGTCCCCAGTTACTCGACCGTTTTGGAATGCACGCAGAAATTCACACGGTGAAAGAGCCGGCTTTGCGGGTGCAAATTGTGGAAGAACGGGGAGAATTTGACCAAAATCCTGCCGTATATTTAGAACAACATAAAACTCCCCAGGAAGCATTACAACAGCAAATTGTCAATGCTCAGGAATTATTACCAAAAGTTAACCTTGACTATGACTTGAGGGTAAAAATTTCGGAAGTTTGTTCAGAATTAGATGTAGACGGTTTGCGGGGTGACATTGTTACCAACCGCGCTGCTAAGGCTTTAACCTCATTTGAAGGACGGACAGAAGTTACAGTTGATGATATTCGACGGGTAATTACATTATGTCTGCGTCACCGTTTGCGGAAAGACCCCTTGGAATCCATTGATACTGGCTATAAAGTTGAAAAAGTGTTTTGTCGCGTTTTTGGTGTGGAATTACCAGAAGACTCAGCACAGAAAAACGGCACAGGTATGAAAACTGGGGTTAGGTAATGGGTGATGGGTGATGGGTGATTGGTGATGGGTAATTGATAAAACTAATTTTACCTATTCCCTATTCCCTATTCCCTCCCACAACTACATAATTGATTCTGCACAATTACTTTATATAATATTATGAGATTTTTAAATATGTGTATCAACACTGTTATTTTATCTAGTCAATATAATCCCCCGCGATTTATTGAATTATTGATGCTTTCTCTAGCGATCGCAATGCTGGGAATTACAACCATAGTCCCAGATCTGGCTTATCTAGTGCTGGGCTTGAGTTTCGTCGTCGGTGCATCTATTTCTATTTTAGTGCGGGAATGGATATCTACAATAGCCCACGCTAACCCACCCTCGCCTCAAAGATTTATTACGCAATTAACAGCATTGCTGTTACTGGGTATCAGTATTTATGGTTTTGCGGATTTAATTCGGACTCTATAAACGGATTAGACATAGGAGTGAAAATGATTTTAGAGACGTTCCGGTGGAACGTCTCTACAAGGGTTTCAAGCCACGCACATTTAATTACCACCAGATGTCTATTTGATGTTGATGTTTTTTTAGACCGGCTTGCCAAGAAAGTGTACATAAGTTATTACTAAAGAAAAAACGATTAATTTATGAAACTCAGCTTGTGCATGATTGTCAAAAATGAGGAAATTAACCTACCAAAATGTTTGCAAAGTGTCAAAAATGTGGCAGACGAAATTGTAGTTCTCGATACAGGTTCAACTGATAAAACTCCCCAAATTGCTGCACAGTTTGGCGCAAAAGTACATTATTTTCAATGGTGTAATGACTTTAGTGCTGCTCGTAATGAAGCTTTAAAATATGTGACGGGAGACTGGATTTTAGTATTAGATGCTGATGAAAGTCTGACACCAGAAATAGCGCCTTATTTGCAAGCAGCAATTAATATAGAAGATTATTTATTAATTAATCTTGTCCGTCAAGAAGTTGGTGCGACTCAATCACCTTATTCTTTGGTTTCTCGACTCTTTCGCAATCATCCAGATATTCGCTTTGAACGCCCTTATCATGCGCTAGTTGATGATAGTATTACGTCAATTTTAACTAAGGAAACCTATTGGCAAATTGGCTATTTACCAGAGGTGGCTATTCTCCATGCTGGCTATCAAAAAGCTGTAATTAATCAACAAAATAAATATGCGAAAGCCGCAGCCGCTATGGAGGAATTTTTTGCAGCTAATCCCCATGATGCTTATGTTTGTAGTAAGTTGGGAGCTTTGTATGTGGAAATGGGTAAAATTAATGAGGGAATGGAATTATTAAATTATGGTTTAAATCAGGCAATGGGAAAACGCAGTTCTACAAAAAAAACACCCTTGCACTGGCTGAAAGATTCTCAATTAAATAAAGTCGAAAATGCTATTAATCAAGATATAAATGAAACTAATTATGATATTTTGTATGAGTTAAATTATCATTTAGGAATTGCTCATACACATTTAAAGAATGTACCTCAAGCAATTTCCCATTATCAAGCTGCTGTGAAATTGCCGATTTATCCTCTGTTGAAGTTGGGAGGATATAACAATTTAGGAAATTTACTCAAAGCTACGGGAGATTTGCCAGGAGCAAAAATTGCTTATGAAACGGCTATAAAAATTGACTCTAGTTTTATAACTGGTTATTACAATTTAGGGATGGTATGTAAAGCTATGAATTTATTTGCTGAGGCTATTGATTGTTATGACCAAGCTATACAATTAAATCCTGATTATGCAGAAGCTTATCAAAATTTAGGGGTAGTGCTGTTGAAAGTCGGCGATGTTGAAAATAGTTTAGCGGCTTTTGAATATGCGATCGCTCTCCATGAGCAACACAATCCCCAAGAAGCACAACGTCTGTGTCAAGGATTACAACAAATGGGATTAATTCGTAATTCGTAATTCGTAATTCGTAATTATCTCCTATTTTCCCTGTTCCCCTTTACCTCATGACTTCTGTCATATTTTAATACGGACTAAAGTCATGGTTGCATTAGTGACTTTAGTAACTAGTAAATTCAAAATTAAACTTATAGGATAACTGGTGTGACAAGTCAAACAATAACAAGGTTTGATTTACAACCTGAAATAAGTTGTTGACAGGAAAATTTCGATGAAAAAAATTATTACTGCTATCACTGGTGTCATGCTTGCTATACCTTTAGGCATGACTATTCTACCAGAATCAGCATCAGCACAATATAGACAAGTACAGGTTGTTCAACGTCGAGTTGTTAATCGTGGACCTGTAAAAGTTATTCAACGTCGAGTTGTTAACCGTAGACCTGTACAAGTTCAAACAAGACGTAGAGTCTGGGTTGCTCCTTATTGGACGCAACAAAATGGACGGAGATTTCGGGTTCCTGGTCGCTATGTGTGGAGATAATCATAGCCAGAAGGTTGGTGCATTTACCCCATGCTGAGTTTTAAGTATACACCCAGTTAACCTGAGTTCGACATAAGATAATTTGTGGAAAACTCGCCCCCAGTAGGAGTTTCAAACCCTTATTCTCTCGTTGAAAAATCATAACTCCGTTCGCGTAGCGTCTCCGAACTCCGAACTCAGGTAGTTCCTTGAAAATCGTTGATCCTCCTAACTCTCTGTAATCAGATGTGTTAGGGGGATCTTATTTGTCCATGATGAGACAAATTGATGATTAAATTCGAGAACGCACAAATTTCTCTAATCTATCCATTCCCTTTTCTATAGTCGCCATATCAGTAGCGTAAGAAAGACGAATGTTGTCATCAGCACCGAAAGCTACACCGGGAATAACTGCAACTTGATGTGCTTCTAATAAAGCGTTGCAAAATTCCAGGGACTTTAAACCGGTTTTACTGATATCTGGGAATAGGTAAAAAGCACCATCTGGTTTAGCAGTACTCAAGCCGGGAATGGCGTTAAGTCTATCTAGCATCACCTGACGGCGTTTAGCGAAAGCTTGACGCATTTCTTCTACACAGTCTTGAGAACCTTCCAAAGCTGCGATCGCACCATATTGAGCAAAGGTACACACATTTGATGTACTATGCCCTTGAATACTACTTGCAGCTTTAATAATTTCCACCGGACCGGCTAAATATCCTAGTCTCCACCCAGTCATTGAGTAAGCTTTCGCAAACCCGTTACTAATTAAGGTGCGAGCAAAAATTTCTTTTCCTAGAGAACCGATGCTGATATGTTCTGCACCGTCGTAGAGAATCTTTTCGTAAATCTCATCAGAAACAACTAAGATGTCTGCATCAACTATTACTTGCGCCAAAGCTTTAATTTCTGCTGGCGTGTACACCATCCCGGTGGGGTTAGATGGGGAGTTGAGGATAAATAACTTAGTTTTTGGGGTAATGGCGTTTTTGAGTTGTTCTGGGGTAATTTTGTACTCTGTGGAAGCATCTGTATGTACAATTACAGGTTTACCTCCTGCCAAAATTACCATTTCGGGATAACTCAGCCAATAAGGTGCAGGGATAATCACCTCATCACCAGTTTCAATTAGCGCCATCATCAAGTTATACAGAGAATGTTTACCGCCATTAGTGACGATGACATTTTCTGATTTATAATCAAAACCGTGATGATTTTTGAGATTTTGGGCGATCGCTTCCCTTAATTTTGGTTCTCCAGCTGCGGGGCCATATTTGGTTTTCCCTTCATCCAAAGCTTTCGCTGCTGCGGCTTTGATATGCACTGGGGTGTCAAAATCCGGTTCTCCGGCACTAAAACTACAAACATCTATACCCTCTGCTTTCATAGCCTTAGCTTTAGCTGCGATGGCTAAGGTTATGGAAGGTGTCACCTGACTTACTCTTGCTGCCAGCTTCATTCTACTTTATTCGACAAATCTCTATCCTATCTAAGGATATCCCAGAATCCCATCCACGATTTGCCTTTTGAGATTTTCGTCATCACAGAATTTATCAATAAATGCTAGAAGCACATTTTGGCGTACCTCTAGCTGGTGAAGCTTTAGTATCTATTGACACTGGTTTATAGTAATTCCCATTCAAGTGAGGTACAAGCAGTAATAATTAAACGCAGATATTTTTGTACTTCATTAGACTGGGAAATGCTATATAGCCTTTCCCACTCTAGTTAGATACAAAATTAACCCTCCCCAACCCTCCCCTTAGCAAGGGGAGGGTGCGCGACAGCGCGGGTGGGGTGTATTTCATGAGCTTGGGAAATGCTATATCATCAATCAAAATCGCCTCTTGCTGATTTATTCCGCATCAGTTCTTTTTCAATTTCACTACGTTCATAATCCCTAGCACCAAAAGTCCGTTTTTGGGGTTCATTACCCAATTCTTCTCCCGCACGTTTGAGCATACTTAGAGGATTTTTTTGTCTACTTCCTGTTCCCAAATCTTTAGGAATTACTTCACCTGCTCGTTTCCCACTTTCGATATAATCATCACCAATTTCTGGTGTTGTATAAACTTTTTCTTTCCTCCGATTTTGATTTGAATAAAAAGGTCGAAAAGGCTCATTGACAGCTACTTTACGGTCTTGATTGGAATAATATGGATGAGTTATTTCTACTTTGTGGGTTTTTTCCGAGAAATAACCAGCAGCTTGCGCTGAAAGCATCGGTAAGCCACTCAACCAGATGAAACTAGCTAAGATAATGAGAGCAAGTTGACGATGCATTTGATAAAATAATCTCTTGATTTCCATCATTAGGCAAATATCCTCGTAACTTTTTTACAAATGCCTAGATTTTAAAAAAATGTTATTTAAATAACGTCTTCCCCTGGGCTGGTTAAATTTATATAAAAAGTAATGTAATTGAAGAAGAATACATCTGTCGGAATGTAATCAGTGGAGGGTATCCTCGACTGATAGCGCAGCGTTAGCGAGGAACGAGCGTCTTGCTACTGACTCCTTCTTCAATAATGGCAGCTACTTTGGGTATGTTTTGCGTAAGTCCTGGTTACATACCTCGGTTTTTCAAGTCGTTCTACTGATGTTGTCTAGCAAATTCAGAAAATATGTGAGACGTATAGTTCTAGCATATCCTGAGTAAAGATAGTATTATGAAGAACTGTTTCACTATGCAACATTCTTTCAGGCTGTCAATATGTCAGAAAACCTAGCAGCATCTTTAAACGGTAGTCTTCCGTACCACCATAACAGCCAGAATACTATTCGCATTCGCGGTGCTAGGCAGCATAATCTGAAAAATATTGATTTGGTCTTGCCGCGCGATCGCTTGATTGTCTTTACTGGTGTTTCTGGTTCGGGTAAATCGTCTTTGGCTTTTGATACCATTTTCGCCGAAGGGCAGCGGCGTTATGTGGAATCTCTCAGCGCCTATGCACGGCAATTTTTGGGTCAGTTGGATAAACCGGATGTGGAAGCAATTGAAGGTTTAAGTCCAGCAATTTCTATTGACCAAAAATCAACTTCCCATAATCCCCGTTCGACGGTGGGGACGGTGACGGAAATTTATGATTATCTGCGCTTGTTATATGGTCGCGCTGGTGAACCCCATTGTCCCATCTGCGATCGCTGTATTGCTCCCCAAACTATTGACCAGATGTGCGATCGGATTATGGAATTGAGCGATCGTACCCGTTTCCAAATTCTTGCACCTGTCGTCCGGGGTAAAAAGGGAACTCACCGCAAACTTTTATCTGGTTTAGCCGCGCAAGGATTTGTACGCGTGAGGGTAAATGGAGAGGTGCGAGAGCTATCAGATTTCATCGAATTAGATAAAAATATTACACATACTATAGAACTGGTTATCGACCGCTTAGTTAAAAAAGACGGTATTCAAGAGCGTTTAGTAGATTCTCTTTCTACTTGCCTTAAGCAATCTAACGGAATTGCTATAATTGAGGTATTAGATGACACATCTAATAAGGTAGCGCTGGAGCGACCTGATAGTAAGTATATAGCAACCCCAGGAGAAAATCAAGATATTTCCGCACAAGAATCATCACTAGAAATGGTGTTTTCAGAAAACTTTGCTTGTCCAGAACATGGTGCAGTAATGGAAGAATTATCACCACGTTTGTTTTCTTTTAATTCACCCTATGGTGCTTGTCCCCATTGTCACGGTATCGGAACTCTAAAAAGATTTTCCTCCGACTTAGTGATACCGAACCCAGATTCGCCCATGTATGCGGCAATTGCCCCCTGGTCAGAAAAAGAAAATTCCTATTATTTAGAGTTACTTTATAGTCTGGGACAGACCTATGGATTTGAATTGCAGACCCAGTGGAGTAAGTTAACCCCAGAACAACAACAGATAGTTTTGTATGGGGAAGAAAAACCTAAACGTGCCAACAGTTCACCAGAGGCTACCGCAGAGAAGCAAAAAGCACCAAATTTTAAAGGCGTAATTCCGATTTTGCAACGCCAATATGAAGGCGGTTCCGAACTAGTTAAGCAAAAATTGGAAGAATATTTAATTGATCAACCTTGTGAAGTTTGTGGTGGCAAGCGATTAAAACCAGAAGCTTTAGCAGTGAAGTTGGGACAATTTGGAATTTTAGATTTAACGGGCGTATCAATTCGGGATTGTCGGGAAAGAATAGAAAATTTAAAATTGAGCGACAGACAAACCCAAATTGGTGATTTAGTTCTCAGAGAAATTAAAGCCAGATTGCAATTTTTATTAGATGTTGGTTTAGATTATCTCACCTTAGATCGTCCTGCCATGACTTTATCAGGTGGTGAAGCCCAACGCATTCGGTTAGCTACGCAAATCGGTTCAGGACTAACAGGAGTTCTTTACGTTTTAGACGAACCCAGCATTGGTTTACATCAAAGAGATAACGGCAGATTACTCAAAACCTTAACCAAATTACGCGATTTAGGAAACACCTTAATTGTCGTTGAACATGACGAAGAAACCATTCGTGCCGCTAACTATATAGTTGATATTGGTCCCGGTGCAGGAATTCACGGTGGTCATATAGTTGCCCAAGGCGATTTAGAGGCATTATTAACAGCAGAAGATTCCTTAACCGGTGCTTATTTATCAGGCAGAAGGGTAATTAACACCCCAGCCAAAAGAAGAGAAGGTAATGGACGCAGTTTAACCATTAAAAATGCTAGTCGTAACAACTTACAAAATATTGATGTCGAAATTCCCTTAGGAAAACTCGTCTCAGTCACTGGTGTCTCAGGTTCTGGAAAATCTACCCTAATTAACGAATTACTTTATCCAGCATTACAACACCATTTACTCAAAAAAGCGCCTTTACCAAAGGATATAGATGAAATCAAGGGATTAAATTCCGTTGATAAAGCGATCGTTATCGACCAATCACCTATTGGCAGGACTCCCCGTTCTAACCCCGCAACATACACAGGAGTCTTCGACATTATTCGTGATGTCTTTTCCCAAACCATCGAAGCCAAAACCAGAGGTTATAAACCCGGACAATTTTCTTTCAACGTCAAAGGTGGACGTTGTGAAGCTTGTAGTGGACAGGGTGTAAACGTGATTGAAATGAATTTTCTTCCTGACGTTTATGTCCAATGTGAAATTTGCAAAGGTGCGAGATATAACCGGGAAACATTACAAGTTAAATATAAGGATAAATCAATTTCTGATGTTCTCAACATGACAGTTGAGGAAGCATTAGATTTCTGTCAAAATATTCCCAAAGCTGTGACCAGATTACAAACTTTAGTAGATGTCGGTTTGGGTTATGTGCAGTTAGGACAACCAGCCACAACTTTATCCGGTGGGGAAGCACAACGAGTTAAGTTAGCCACAGAATTATCTCGACGTGCCACAGGGAAGACTCTTTATTTAATAGATGAACCAACTACAGGTTTATCTTTTTATGATGTCCACAAATTGTTAGATGTTTTACAAAGATTAGTCGATAAGGGAAATTCAATTTTAGTAATTGAGCATAATTTAGATGTGATTCGTTGTTCTGACTGGGTAATAGATTTGGGTCCAGAAGGAGGAGATAAGGGAGGAGAAATTATTGCTGCCGGAACGCCGGAAGATGTGGCGAAAAATGACCGTTCTTATACTGGGCAGTATTTACAGCAGGTGTTGAAGCAATACCCTGTAGTTGCCTAAATCAAAATTTTCAGAATTTGATCTCGTTCCCAGTCTCCAGACTGGGAATGCCGTCTTAGAGGTTCTACCTCTAAATATGCATTCCCACGCAGAGCATGGGAACGAGTAAATTTCAGATAATGTTGCAGATTTTTACGTCTCACGCAAAGGCGCATTCGCGTAGCGTCCCGCAGGGAAGACGCAAAGGAAGAAAGAAAGCAAATAAGAAGTTAGTTTATAATATTAATGTCCGGTAAAAGAGTGGGAATTTATAAATATTGATGTACTAGTTTTTGCGTAGAAACAGGAGTCATAAAAAACTATGGAAGAATTATTAATTTTAAAGGAATTATTGCATGAGGGTAAAATTTCAGAAGCTTTGGAATTGGTGGAAGAGTTGGAGGAAATGAGTAAGTCGGATAAGTTAAATAAGATTTTTAGTTATGGGATGATTGTGTTGTTGCATTTGATTAAACAAGCAGCAGAAAAACGCTCTACTAGGTCTTGGGAAACTTCTATTTTTAATTCTGTTAAGCAAATTCAACGCACTAATCAACGCCCCAAGGGTAAGGGTTATTATTTAACGGAAGATGAGTTATTGGAAACTTTGCAAGATGCTTATGAGTCAGCTTTAAGAAAGGCAGCGTTGGAGGCTTTTGAAGGGAGGTATGCAGCAAATGAGTTGGGAAATTTAATAAATCGAAATGAGGTGATTTGGGAAGCGATGAATTTGATTTTAGAAATAAAATATCAGGATTGAAATTCAAAATCCTGGTAGTCCTTTTGGTCAAGTAAATCGGCTTAAAGGTCTTAACGTTGTGTTTGAGAAGTCTATCAATTGGCATTATTCGCTCAAATTCTTTTAATAGCTTCCTGTGATAAGCCAGTCGATTCTGCAATAATTTCTATAGCTATATTTTGCTCTTTCAACGCTTTAGCAACCTTCTCAATACCCTTCTCGATGCCCTGCTCAATCCCCTTTTCAATCCCGACCTTCTCACCTTCTTCAAAGGCTGTATCAAATACATTTTTTACTTCTAAATACTGTACTAAACTCTTCTTATATTGTTCATACTGCTCCACATTTAAGTGAGATATTTCCGCTATTTCAAACCCTTTCTGAAATATTGGTTCATTTAGTATTGCGGGTATATGATTAAAACTTTCTAGATTCTTCAAAAAATACAACCATTTATCAAAATGCGTTATTAATTCATTCTCCTGTTTATTGAATAACGGCATTTGTAGAAACTTAAAGTTTAACTTATCAAAGAAAATATCACCATCTTGATCTTTTAGACATACATCACGCCTAAATTTAGATGTTGTATTTTCGTCATACTCAAAATCTAAAATGGCTATAAAATAGACAGGTAGTAAAAAGAAATTCCAATCGCCTCTCTCCGATTGTTCACGAATGGGGAATGTGGAATAAAATAAGGCTCTATCTTTGAAATACTTGATTTTTGCTTTTTGCATTTCCACAATAAACTTATCACCAATTTTACTTTCGCAGTAAATATCAAATATGGCTTTACGTTCTGCTATGGTATCAGCTAGATTTTCAGGATTTTTAAAAGTTAATTGTTGAATTTGATGATGTATTGGTAGAAGTTGGTTGAGAAAATCAATGAGTAAGTCTTTACTGCCTTCCTCACCGAACAGTTTCTTAAAACCGAAATCTGTATAAGGATTAAAGTATTTTGCAGCCATAACTACTCCTTCACGATAATTTTAATGAAATATTCGCTGAATAACTATGTGTTTAGAAACCTTTATCTAATATTTCCTATATAGCATAAAAAAGAGTTGGTAAGTAGTCGAACAAAATTAAATTCATTCCTTGAGAGAGAAAACCAGTTGTGTCATTAGCAGAAATGTTGAATAGCGTAATAAAACTTTACATATTGAATATCTGGTATTGCTAAATTTAGATATGAATTTGAAAAATTAAATAATTCAAATTCCTATTCTCATCAAATCTGCAACACACAGCGTTGGTGGAACCTCTTGTAGAGAAGGCAGTTCAAACCTTACCCATCCCCAAAACCAACCCTAAATTGACTTCTTCTTTCGTGTTCTTCGTGTCTCCTCTTCGAGATGCTGCGCGAAAGTGGTTCAATCACCACTCACCTCCCAACACCAACGCGAAATCACTCCCCCTTCTGCCAAAACTGCCTTAAAATCTCCCCAGGTTCCCTATCCCAAGTATCAATATGCTCATAAATCAAACCCTTATTATTCTCTTGTCACTTCTACCTCACCATAAATCATCGTCGCACTCATTCTGGTAAAAACTCAGCATCTAATGTTTGTGTAATTGAATAAATACAACTTTCTGGAAAGGTTTCATAAGGTAAATTAGTCTCTTTAACAGCTAAGTTAATCCCATCTTTATAACTTAATTGAAAAGCTTCTTCTAAATAAGATTTTAAACTTGGACTTTCTGCTAATAGTCGCATTACTTGACTGCGTTGTTCTCGGATAGTTGCTAACCAACTATTACTGCGTTTGTCTGGTTGATACTGCCATTTAAGTAAATGCGCTAACAATAATCCTAAACGGTTTACTAACTCCCTTCGTTCTTGTCTTCCCAAAGTTTCAATCTCCTCAATTAAATTAAGCTTATCTACTGTTTCCCATTTTTCCTCTCGCAGTAATTGTGCTTGTTCTTTTGTCCACCCATAAAAATCAGAATCGTAAAGTGTATTCATTGGTTTTATCCTCATCGTTATTCATCAATTTTGCAATATTTGCACCTTATCGTCCATGCGCGAAATCACTTCCCCTTCTGCCAAAACTGTTTTAAAATCGCCCCAGGTTCCCTATCCCAAGTATCAATATGCTCATAAATCAAACCCTGATCATTCAGCTGATAAGTCGAATAACCATTAAAAAATAACTGCGCTTTCCAAGGAACACGCAAAATACCCCGCACAGTCCACTTCGCTAAAATTGTCTTTTCCCCTGACTCAGATACATCATGTAAATCAAAAGCAATTTCTGTAAAAAATAATTGAGCATGAAAACGCAGAGTCCAAAAAATAATCCGATAATTAAACTTACCCTTAAATTTACTCACCGGGTCACGAAAAAATATATCCTGGGTATAGATATCATAAGAAATATCTTTCTCAAATAATGTCGGTAAATCCTGTTTGAGAGTTTCAATAATCTGTTCCATTTGGAATTTCATTGATTTTATCCCTTAAAAATTTTTCTCAACCGCTTTTCTAATCTCTGTAAAATAGAAGTAGACCTGTGATAACTCACACCAACCTCCTGTAAATCTGCCAATTTAGGAAACGCAGCCCACTGAGCATAAGGTCCATTTTTTAAAACCTTCGCTAACTGATCATTATTTTCCCGCAAACCTTCATAAAAAAAGCATACTTCTCCATTAATTCCCAATTGACGATGATATTCAATCACTTGTAAAAAATAATCTGGAGTAATTCTATATTTTCCCAATTTAATTAAAATTCCTGGTGCTAGTTTTGGTAACATAGCATCTGTAAACTGCTCATTTACCAACCTATTAAGAATACATTTATAACTGAGAAAATCACGACGATAAATTTGAGGGTGGATAATATCAACAATTCCTCGCTTTAACCAAGTTGGTGAGTCTTGCAAATATTCCTGCAATCCCCAATCATAAATATTAGGAGATATTGAAACTAATAAATCAGGATTTATCGCTTTCACTTCTTGATAAAGCAGTGCCAAAACATCGGTTAAAATATTTGCCCGCCACTGTAGCCAATGTTTATCCTTGTAGTTCTGTGGTGGATATTTTTGAAATTCTTGGTGGTAGCGGTTCATAGTTCCTTGATCATAACCACCTTCAGATGGTAACGCCGGAAAACGATCATCTCCTTGAATACCATCAATATCATAATTTCTGACTACTTCTAATACTAAATTTAACAAAAATTCTTGTACATGAAAATCAAAAGCGTTCAACCATTCAAAGCCATTTTTTTTTAATAAATTACCCTTGTAATCGTAGGCTCCCCATTCTGGTTTTTGCTTTAATAACATCCCGCCATTTGAATTGTAAGAACTGGCAAAACCATATTCAAACCAGGGTATAACTTTTAAACCTACTCGTTGTGCTTCTGCTACTAATTCTGCTAAAGGATCACGTCCCAGGAAATTTGAGTTAATTTCTATACCAAACATCTTCCACATCGTGGCACTAGGATAAAGGGTGACACCTTTGTTCCAAACGACGGGAAACACAACATTAAATCCCGTTTCAGCTAGGAATTCCATGGCTTCAGCAATGCTTTGTCTGGACTGGAGAACCCGGCTATCAGTTGTGGTTAACCAGATACCTCGTATTTCTACTTTACTCATTTACACCCTAACTTTTAATAGATGTTTTCCTAAAAAATACTTTGTATAATCGCCATTGGTAACAATTTTAGTAATTTTAACCCAATTTAATTCTATGTCTATTATGGAAAATTCTTGGACACACGCTTATATAACCACCAATGATATTAAACTGCACTATGTCACCCAAGGGGAAGGCCCTTTAATGTTAATGCTGCATGGTTTTCCTGAATTTTGGTATTCTTGGCGATATCAAATTCCTGAATTTGCTCAAAATTTTAAGGTCGTTGCTGTTGATTTACGTGGTTATAACGATAGCGATAAACCCCAAGCACAATCGGCTTATGTTATGGATGAATTTGTCAAAGATGTTGAAGGGGTAGTGCGGGGATTAGGATATGAGAGTTGTATTTTAGTTGGTCATGATTGGGGTGGTGCGATCGCTTGGAATTTTGCCTATGCTCACCCAGATATGGTAGAAAAACTAATTATACTCAACCTCCCCCATCCCGCCAAATTTTCCCAAGGCTTAACCACTCCCCAGCAACTCCTACGCAGCTACTACATTTTCTTATTTCAATTCCCTTTGATTCCCGAACTATTCCTCCAAGCCTCAGACTATGAAGCCATAGCCAAAGTTATTCAAGGTACAGCCTTCAATAAAAACGCCTTTACCACAGCAGACCTTGAAGCTTATAAAA
Organism: Anabaena sp. PCC 7938; assembly: GCF_049315035.1. Taxonomy (NCBI): domain Bacteria; kingdom Bacillati; phylum Cyanobacteriota; class Cyanophyceae; order Nostocales; family Nostocaceae; genus Anabaena; species Anabaena sp. PCC 7938. The sequence goes on from NZ_CP186034.1 coordinate 1,171,028, forward strand.
ATGCTGCCGCTAAACGGGGCGCACTCACAGCCATGTTGAACTATTATCGCAATATTTTTCAACAGCGCATCCTCGACAAAAATTGGAGTATTCTCGAAGTTCCCACCTTGATGATTTGGGGAGAACAAGACACCGCACTGGGTAAAGAACTTACCTATGGCACTCAAGAATATGTCAGGAATTTACAAATCAAATATATTCCTAATTCTGGTCATTGGGTCCAGCAAGAACAGCCAGAATTAGTTACAGAGTATATGCAAGAATTTCTTCTGCCAAAACAATAGCAACAACTCTTAAATCTACAAGCTTTTCACTAGGATAAAATACTCATTTACTACTCAAGCTAAACTATGCTGTATGTTGCAACTTAAGAATATTTAACACTAAATTTAACAGCATTAATTTACCTAATTTCAGTACCCAGACATAGTTCAAATCTAACCCTAGTAATAGTTATAGCCTGACTAGCCAATTGCTAAAACATCACATCTAGCTTGTGAGATAAATCAACTTTTTTTAGCCATTTAGTGAGATAATGAAATCGTGAGGGAAAGAACGGACGCTACTCCATTATTAAGGGGGAAATTTTATGAAACGTCAGCTATTAGCAGTTATAGCCTTAGTCACTCCCCTATTTTTAGCTAACTCAGTTCAAGCTGGGAATACACAAGACCTACAAAAGCTATTGTCAACTGGGGAATGTAGAAATTGTCAGCTATCAGGAGCTAACCTCAGTGGTACTCATTTAATTGGTGCAGACTTACGAGGAGCAAATCTCCAAGGAGCTAACCTCAAAGATGCTAACCTTGAAGGTGCTGACCTAACTGGAGCAAATTTAGCAGGTGCTAATTTAACATCAGCTTTTGTCACCAACGTGAATTTGAAACAAGCCAATCTCAATGGTGCAAACCTTACCAGCGCAACTATTAACGATTCCAACGTGTATCAAGCATCAATGAATGACTTAACTATTACTGATGCAGAAATATATAACACTGGTATCGGTATTGGTGGTGAAGACGCAGAAATACCTGATTGGGATTAAGTTTGGCTTGAACTCCTGAATATTTTAGGAATGACTACTACTTAAAAAAGCAATAATCAAATTAGAAAACCTCTGCTTTTGTAACTATTAAGCAGAGGTTTTCTGGTTTTAGTGAAGATCTAAAATCACCAAATTTTAATTTAATACGTGAGCAACAACTTCTGAAAGAGACTTGTTAGCAGCTTTTTTCAACACATCTACCTTGTCAGTACGTTCCCAAGGTAAATCTAAATCACTACGTCCCAAATGACCGTAAGCCGCGATGTCCTGATAAAAACGTCCGCCTCGTTCACTAGGTAGGTTGCGTAAATTGAAAGCGTGGATAATTCCTGCTGGACGTAGTTCAAAGTTGTCTTTGACTAATTCCAGTAAAATTTCATCATCTACTTTAGCAGTCCCAAAGGTATCCACAAAAATGCTCACCGGTCGGGCTACACCAATGGCATAACTTAACTGGACTTCACATTTTTCCGCTAACCCAGCTGCCACAATATTCTTTGCTGCATAACGGGCAGCATAAGCAGCAGAACGATCTACTTTAGTGGGATCTTTACCGGAAAAAGCACCACCACCATGTCGTGAATAACCACCGTAGGTATCAACAATGATTTTCCGTCCAGTTAAACCAGAGTCGCCTTGAGGTCCACCAATAACAAACTTACCAGTAGGATTAACTAAAAAGCGTGTATCCTGATTTGGCTTAATCTCAATATCGCCAAAAACAGGTACTACCACTGCATCCCACAAGTCTTCTTTAATCTTAGCTTGCACCGCAGCATCATCAGTAATATCCCCAATATTAGGTGTATGCTGGGTGGAAATTAAAATCGTATCAATACCTACTGGTTTTCCATCCTCATAGACGACGGTGACTTGGGTTTTTCCATCAGGACGCAGGTAAGCTAAATCACCTGTTTTCCTGACTGCTGCCAGTCTCCGGGCAATACGGTGAGCTAAACTAATAGGCAAAGGCATCAGTTCTGGTGTTTCGTTGCAAGCAAAACCGAACATGATACCTTGATCACCAGCACCAATTTGATCGAATAGTTCTTCACTATCCTCAGCGCGAGTTTCTTGGGCAGTATTGACACCTTGAGCAATATCAGGTGATTGTTCATCCAAAGCTACCAAGACGCTGGCACTATCAGCAGAAAAGCCGTTAATTGAATCAGTATAGCCAATTTCAGCAATTTTCTTCCGTGCCAAATTGACAAAATTCACATTGGCTTTGGTGGTAATTTCACCAGTAATTAATACTAATCCCGTATTAACTACTACTTCAGCTGCAACTCGGCTAGCAGGGTCTTGTGTCAGTAGAGCATCCAGAATGGTATCTGAAATTTGATCACAGATTTTATCTGGATGACCTTCAGTAACGGACTCAGAGGTAAATAAATAGCGACGAGACAATGGAAATTCCTCCTTGAAGAATTTTGATCACTGACTAAAAAAAAGAGTATTTAGTTCAGCTACTCATACTAATTTATGAAATCATAACAAGATTTACACATTTACAAAAAAAAATGGGTTAGTAGAAAGCTGCCAAGCAAGAGATTAATTTTACATATACAAAAAAAGGGGGTACACCCATAGATGTCCCCCTTTTGTGTTCACAAACATTGCTCGCTTTAGACTTGAACTGCTAACTTTGCTTCTTTAGCTGTCAATCGCTCATAAGCAGCACGCATTTTCAACCCTGTCAGCACTTGGAATAAACCAGTACCATTGTTGGAACCTGGATACTCACGGTGTTGAAGCAATAAGTGTGTCATCTCACCTTGATACGTGGTAGATGTATTGCTCAAATGAGTTTCGATGTAAATTACTTCTTCCAAGTTATCAAATTGACCGTCTACTTCTAATACAGAGACGTAACGACCGTAGTAAACATCGGAACCGTAGTATAGTTGCATTCCAGGGTAGGAACAAGTGAGCTTACGTCCGCAGGGAGTCCATTGAATAGTTGAACCCTCATCAAAGAGGTAGGTTGGCTCAAAGCCTTCTTTCCCTTCCCGTTGCAGCATACGTACCCGTAAAACTTTGCGCTCTGTGTCGTTTTTGATTAAGTTTGTGGGTAATACTTGTAGAACTACATCTGCAAATTCTCTTTGTGGTTCGATAAACTTTTCAAAATCGGGTTTACGAGAATTGATTTGTGCTAAGACATCTTCGTAACGATGTCCTCGTTCTGCCATATCTCGCTGAATTTTCCAGGCGATTTTGACTTCATCGCTGATATCAAAGTAAACACTGAAATCAATTAAGGCTCTAACTCGTTCATCATATAAAGGATGCAGCCCCTCAACTACTATAATGTGGTTAGGCTCAATCCGTTCTGCTGGATCGAGTAGGCCGGTTTCGTGGTTGTAAATCGGCTTATCAATTGCTTGACCTTCTTTTAGTGCTTTAATTTGCTCATACATGAGGTCAAAATTGTTAGCCCTGGGGTCGAGTGCAGTTATCCCTGTTTCTTTGCGTTGTTTGCGGTCTAAGCAATGATAATCATCCAAGCAGATGACTGTCATCAGATCTTCACCAAACAAATCTATCAATCGACGCAAAAATGTAGATTTACCGCATCCAGAGTCTCCAGCTACTCCAATTAGTACCACGCGTTCCGGCTTAGTCATAAATCTCCTCTAAATACTAAATGTCAATCAATATTTTTTTTCACACGGCAGATTTTTGAAGCCAGGTGTTTACCTCAATGATAATTTCCTGTGTTCTTGCTATCCAGCACGAAATTAGTATATTAGGCTAGTTGGCAATAAGGTTATATTTGTTACTTATTAGAACTATCCTGACTCTTGGCTGGTAAGTATTTAATCCTAGTGATATATTAGATTTTAACAGAAAGATGCATTCTGTAACAAGATTTGCTGTTAAAAATAATCTATTGGTGTACCAATTCAAAATGAATAATTTTTTCTGGTTCTATTTTTAACTGATTAAGATTGTGCAATTTTTGTCAATAAGTAATAATACTGTACAGTATTATGTTAAGCGCGTAAAAAGACAAGTTTGTAGGGCAATAAATACTAGGTATCGCTTTGGACATAGTCCTAGGTCTGGCGGGGCATAATTTTGTGGTAAAACCTGTTATATTAATGGGGTATAAAATCTATGTATTACTGTGAACTAACTTCCCAATAGATTATGGCTAGAAGCGGATAAAGCTGATTGGCTGGATATTCCTCTAGAAAAGATAGTTCACGAAAAAAAGATTAAATTGATTCACTATTAACATTCTGTCCAAGACTTATCCTCTACTTTAGAAGGTGAACAGGTGTGTTTTTTACCATACCCATATGTCTTGGCCGAGTGTACTTAGCAAGGCATCATTTAATGATGCCGTTTTCCCAGACGGCCAGTTTTGTGCAACTAAAATCCGGTAAACTAAAGCTGGCATAGGATGGGAATGTTTTTTTGATAAACGGTTAAGTAAATATCGGAGTGGTAGAAAGAATGTACAATCAAGGTGCTGTTGAGGGTGCTGCCAATATAGAATCAGGTAGCCGCGTCTTCGTTTACGAAGTGGTTGGTTTGCGTCAGAGCGAGGAAACTGATCAAACGGACTACCCAATTCGTAAAAGTGGCAGTGTGTTCATCAGAGTGCCTTACAACCGCATGAATCAAGAAATGCGACGGATCACTCGGCTAGGCGGCAAAATTGTTAGTATTCACCCTATAACAGTTCTAGAACCAGTCAATGGTAAAGCTGCTGTGGAGTTCTCTAACAGTGAAGTCAGCGAGTTAGTTACACCAGTGAATGCTGACAGTGAGGAAAATGGTAAAGCCACACCTGTGAATGCTAATAGTGAAGTCAAAGGCTTCGCTAAATCACCTGCTAAGGATAAAAAAGGCAACACCATGACTCAAGGGAAAGCTAAACACGCTGATGTTCCTGTAAACACTTACCGTCCTAACGCTCCGTTTATTGGTAAGTGTATCTCGAATGAACCGTTAGTTAAGGAAGGCGGTATTGGTATTGTTCAGCACTTAAAGTTTGACCTTTCTACTGGCAATTTGAAGTATATCGAAGGTCAAAGTATTGGTATTATTCCTCCAGGTGTTGACAAAAACGGTAAGCCTGAAAAGCTCAGACTGTACTCGATTGCTTCAACTCGTCACGGCGATGATGTAGATGATAAGACAATCTCATTATGTGTTCGCCAATTAGAGTACAAACACCCAGAAAGTGGCGAGACAATCTACGGTGTTTGCTCTACTTATTTGACTCAGCTAAAACCAGGTGATGATGTCAAAATCACAGGGCCTGTAGGTAAAGAAATGTTGTTACCTGAAGATCCTGAAGCTAATGTCATCATGTTAGCAACAGGAACAGGTATCGCTCCTATGCGGGCTTATCTGTGGCGGATGTTTAAGGATAATGAAAGAGCAGCTAATCCAGAATACCAATTTAAGGGATTCTCTTGGTTGTTGTTTGGAGTACCCACAACTCCTAACGTTCTTTACAAGGAAGAACTGGAAGAAATGCAACAAAAGTATCCAGATAACTTCCGCCTTACCTATGCTATCAGCCGGGAACAGAAAAACCCCGAAGGTGGCAGAATGTACATCCAAGATCGTGTGGCAGAACACGCTGATGAACTGTGGCAATTGATTAAAAAGGAAAAAACCCACACTTACATTTGCGGGTTACGCGGTATGGAAGATGGTATTGATGCAGCTTTGACTGCTGCTGCTGCTAAGGAAGGTGTGACTTGGAGTAGTTACCAGAAGGATCTTAAGAAAGCACATCGTTGGCACGTAGAAACATACTAAGTGCTGAGTACCGAGTGCTGAGTTATAAGTGAGTAGGGTGGGCAGTGCCTACCCTACAATTGTTTTATATAGATGGCTGAGGAAAGAGGTCTCAGTTCTGGGGGGTAAAGTACTTAGATACTTTTGACTGTTCAGCACTCAGCACTCTAAGCTGAAGCACTTAAAAATGAATTGGATGCAAAATCTGTGGGTGTAAAACTAGGAATATTAGGTTTAGGGACTGTGGGAACGGGTACTGTACAACTGTTGCAAGATACGGCAGGTCGTCACCCACTATTAAAAGAGATAGAATTATATCGGGTGGGAGTGCGATCGCTCTCCAAACCGCGTCAAGTAGAATTATCTACAGGGATAGTGACTACGGATTTAGAAGCGATCGTCAATGATCCAGAGATAGATATAATTGTTGAAGTAATGGGAGGATTAGAACCAGCCAGAACACTCATCCTCACTGCTATTAAAAATGGTAAACACGTAGTCACCGCAAACAAAGCCGCAATCTCCCGATTTGGTGCAGAAATATTCACTGCTGCCAATGAATCAGGGGTATATGTGATGCTAGAAGCTACCGTTGGCGGTGGTATCCCTGTCATTCAACCCCTCAAACAGTCTTTAAGTGTCAACCGAATTCGTGCCGTCACTGGGATTGTAAATGGTACAACCAACTACATCCTCACAAGGATGCAAACAGAAGGTAGCGATTTCAATGATGTCTTAGCTGATGCCCAACAACTAGGCTATGCGGAAGCTGACCCAACTGCTGATGTCGATGGCTTAGATGCAGCAGATAAAATTGCCATCTTGGCTTCATTAGGCTTTGGTGGCAGGATTAATTTACCAGATGTCTATTGTGAAGGCATTCGTCAAGTTACAAAGACAGATATTGCCTACGCTGCCAAGTTGGGATTTGTGATTAAATTATTAGCCATAGCCAAAGTTCAAACTAGTGATAACTCTCAATTATCAGTTAGAGTTCATCCTACCCTAGTTCCCCAAACTCATCCTTTAGCTAGTATTAACGGTGTTTATAACGCCATTCTTGTCGAAGGAGAACCCATTGGCCAGGTGATGTTTTTTGGTCCAGGTGCGGGTGCGGGTGCTACTGCTAGTGCTGTCTGTTCTGATATCTTGAATCTTGTCGCTACTCTCAAAACTAATACGCCCAAAACCAATCCCTTACTCGCTTGTAGACATCAAGATTACTGTCAAATTTCCCCAATTTCCCAATTAGTAACCCGATTTTATGCCCGTTTTTTAACAAAAGACCAACCAGGTGTAATTGGCAAATTGGGTACTTGCTTTGGTAAATATGGCGTGAGCTTAGAGTCAGTAGTACAAACAGGCTTTCAGGAAAAACTCGCAGAGATTGTCGTTGTCACCCACGATGTCCGAGAAGGAGACTTTAGACAAGCTTTAGCCGAAATCCAAACCCTAGAAGCAATAGACAGTATTCCTAGCATCTTGCGAGTGCTTTGAGGAGAAAAGGAGCAGGGTGCAGGGTGGGGAGAAAAATTAATTCTTTCTCCTGATAGCGTGGCGTAAGTAGGGGCATATTGCAATACGCCCCTACTCCTGAACTCCTTAATACTTAAGATTCTGAAGTGTCTTTGCCAATAACTTGCGACTTGAGGGTGGTAATTTCACCAGTTAACTCTTGCCGAGTTGAAGCTTTGAGTAAATAACGATAAACAAACCAGGCAGAATAACCGATCCCAATTAACTCAAAGGTAGGTGCTACCAAAGGAATATCATTGAGAGAATCTAGTACAGCCAATAATACCTTAACGGCAACAATTGTTGTAATCACTAATCCCAAGCTAACTATAGGCTGCTTGTATTGATTAAAGAAGTTACCTAGATAGTCAGGCAATGTACCTAGAAAGCCAGAAATTTGTTGCCCATATTTCATCCATTGTTCTTGAGACTGTACAGGAGGCTGGAGTTTGGTAATGCTTCCTGTTTGGTTGTTAATATCTGGAATTGTTGTCTCTTTTAACTTGGTTTCTGTTGTATATTCTGGTTCTTGCATTTTCACTCCTATAGTTTTGATAGTCAAGTTTTCTTAATCCGCACAATTTCAACCACAAGGATGTTGAGTAGACAAAGGACTCCTGGATCAGCAAGATGGGATTGAGATTACAAAAGATTTTTAGTGTCCTCAATAACCATAATTTTCCTGTTACAGATACTGCATCAACTACAAGGTAGAAAATCAGTGGGGAGATAGAAGTCAAAAGGTGACAGGATATATTAAAATCAACTTTCTGAGTTCTGTCTTGTAAATTAACTGTAATTCTCAGGTTGTGATGATCCCAGGCCATGTCAGTTACTCATCATCGTACTCATTGAAGTACAAATCATGCAAAAATTAGTCTACCTCTGAAGCATACAAGTTTAAACGCTGATTTTATCTGAATATTAAAGCTATCTTCAGCCGCGTTCGTCAATTAACTTATTCAGATTGATATTAATATGTAACAATTATTTGGTCTGTTCAGATAGACTAGACATTAAAGGCATTTTATGATATGCATTTATCCCGATAAGAGGATAAGCATGAATTATCAGTCTTACTATAACTCTAAGCTATGTATTTTGTAAAAAATGATTTATTCCTATTATTACAGAGGATAATGTTAATGTTAATCATATTCCCACTGATTATAAAAGCTAGACTGGGTTGGTAATATTGGTGAGAGGGTAAAAAAATTGTAGGGATGCCAGATGAAAACCCAACCCTTGTTGGCAAAAATTTACAAATCAAAAAAGTGTCAACTGAAGAGCCAAAAATAGAAGAACTCCCAACTATAGAATTTCCCTCCCGTGGTAAGCTTAAGGCTAGTTCTTGGCGTATCCATCAGAAAATCGGTTATGGTTACTTTTTGGCTATTGCAATTGGCTTTTTTGGTTCCCTAACTGGACTGGTGCTGGCTAACTATTACCGGGGAAGAGAGGTTAGGCAATTTAACCAGGCTTATCAACAAGAACAGTTATTAAACAATTATAAAGATGCAGTAATTGAAGCACAATTACATAGTTCTAACTTAGTGGCTGTATTGGGAGATGCACGAAAGCTCAACAATAAAAAAGGTGAATTTATTGAGTCTGTTGCTCAAGCACAGAAGATAGAGAAAAACATCTCTCTATATATAGATAGTAATCCTCAGATATTAGCGGCAAATAGAACTACTTTACAGACTTTATTATTCAATTATTCAAATTATTTAGAAGACTATATTCGGCAAATAGAGGATATTTTACTGCAACTTGATCTTCAAAGCGCACAGCCACAACAATTGGACATAGCGCGAGAGAGGCTGCTGGCTGTTATGGATAGTCAAACAGTCGATGATTTGAATAGTTTATCAGATCAATTGACGAAGATTTTACAAACTGCTCAATCACAAGAGCGGGAGAGACGGGGAGATGTAGAGCAAGCTAGATTTGTTGAGAGATTTATTGTTATGGCCAGTATGCTCTTATCTGTAGCGATCGCTGCTATTATGGCATGGCGGACTAGTCGAGCGATCGCAGAACCAGTCATTACTGTAACTCAAGTAGCTGAACAGGTAGCCAGAAAATCTAATTTTGATTTACGCGCTCCTGTCACCACCGATGATGAAATCGGCTTACTTGCTAAATCTTTAAATCGCTTAATTGAGCGAGTATCTGAGCGAACGAAACAGCTACAACAAGCTAAAGAATTAGCGGAAGCAGCCAGTAAAGCTAAAAGCCAATTTTTGGCAAACGTTAGCCACGAGTTACGCACACCGTTAAATGCAGTAATTGGTTTAAGTCAACTATTACAAGATGATGCGATAGATGTCGGTGTCACCCCAGATTTTATCGCTGATTTAGAAACTATCAATTCTGCCGGTAGACATTTGCTAGAACTGATTAACGACATCCTCGACTTGTCAAAAATCGAAGCTGGAAAAATGACTCTCTACCCAGAGACATTTGAAATTATAAATTTGATTAATAATGTAGTTCTCACTGTTAAACCAGCAATTGAAAAAAATGGCAATATATTAGTTTTAGATTGTGATGTTCCATTGGGAACAATGTATGCAGACCAAACTAGAATGCGACAAGTATTATTAAATATACTCAGCAATGCAGCCAAATTTACCACAAACGGCAAAGTAACGCTGGTTATCAAGAATGAGAACACAAACCTATTAAAAGAAGCTCCTTTAGGTGTGATTACTTTTACTGTGATTGATACAGGTATTGGAATGTCACCCAGTCAGCAGCAGCAGTTATTTAAACCCTTTACACAAGGTGATGCTTCAACTACCAAGAAATATGGTGGTACAGGCTTGGGATTAGCCATTAGCCGTCATTTTTGCCAGATGATGGGAGGAGAGATTATGGTCAGTAGTCAGCTTGGCGTTGGCTCTACTTTTAAGGTAAGTTTACCATTAACCGTGCAACATTGAAACTCTTAGCGTCGCCTTAGCCATAGGGCTGTCTTATCCCAACGACAATTTTTAACGCCAACCTACCTATTGTACTCTGAACCAATAGCTACAATTTATAGATGTTAACGCATCTTCCTCCCATATCCATGACGACAAACATTGATTTCCTTAGCCACCTTAACCCTAGCCAACGTCAAGCCGTAGAACATTACTGCGGCCCGTTGCTAGTCGTTGCTGGTGCTGGTTCCGGTAAAACCCGTGCGCTTACCTACCGGATTGCAAACTTGATTCTTAAACATCGTGTCAATCCTGAAAATATCCTCGCAGTGACATTCACTAATAAAGCTGCACGGGAGATGAAGGATAGAATTCAAAGACTATTTGCTGAAAATCTGGCAATTACTCAGCATGGTAAAAAATTGGATTTATTACCAGAATATGAACAAACCCAATTAAAATCAAAAGTTTACCGCACCATCATCAAAGATATGTGGTGTGGCACTTTCCACAGTTTATTTTCTCGGATTCTGCGCTTTGATATTGAAAAATATCAAGATGAAAAAAGACGAACTTGGAATAAAAACTTTTCTATTTTTGATGAATCTGATGTCCAGAGTTTAATCAAAGAAATAGTTACTAAAGATTTAAATCTAGATAATAAAAAATTTGAACCTAAATCAGTTCGTTACGCCATTAGCAACGCCAAAAACCAAGGCTTTTCACCTCAAGAATTTGAGCGTGAACAACCTAATTATCGCGGCCGGGTAATAGCGGACGTTTACAATCGTTATCAAGATAAATTATCACAAAATAACGCCCTTGATTTTGATGACTTAATCCTCGTTCCCACTAGATTATTTCAGCAAAATGAGCAAGTATTAGCTTATTGGCATCGCAAATTTTGTCATGTTCTCGTTGATGAATATCAAGATACAAACCGCACCCAGTATGATTTAATTCAGCTTTTGGTGACAAACGGTGAAGAACGCAAACATGAATGGAACTGGGAAAATCGCTCAGTCTTTGTAGTCGGTGATGCTGACCAGTCAATTTACAGCTTTAGAATGGCAGATTTCACCATTTTGTTAGAATTTCAGGAAAACTTTGGTGATGGTTTACCCGATGATGATACTCGCTCAATGGTGAAGTTAGAAGAAAACTATCGCTCTTGTGAAAATATTCTCCAAGCTGCTAATGAATTAATTGAAAATAACACCCAACGCATTGATAAAATTCTCAAAGCTACACGAGATCCAGGTGAAGAAATTTATTGTCATAAAGCTGATGACGAAATGGATGAAGCAGCTTTTGTTATTAATCAAATTCGCACTTTAGAACATCAAAACCCGGAATTAAACTGGGGTAATTTTGCCATTCTTTATCGGACTAATGCTCAATCTCGACCTTTTGAAGAATTATTAGTTAAATATCAAATTCCTTATACAGTTGTAGGAGGAATGAAATTTTATGACCGTAAAGAAATTAAAGATTCTGTAGCTTATTTAAGAGCAATTAATAATCCAGCCGATACAGTTAGTTTATTAAGAGTTATTAACACACCTCGTCGGGGAATTGGCAAAGCTACTATTGACGCTTTAGTGAATGCTTCCCAGCAATTAAGTACAACTTTGTGGGAAATATTAAGTGATGAAACATCAGTTCACACCTTAGCTGGACGTTCTGCAAAAGCTGTGAATAGCTTTGCAGCGATGATTAAAAAAGGTCAAGAACAAATTACAAAAGTGCCTGGTTCAGAAATTTTGCAAGGAATTTTAGAAGACTCTGGTTATATTGAAGATTTGCAAAATCAAGGTACAGATGAAGCGGATAACAGAATCAGCAACGTTAATGAATTGTATAATGCCATTTTACAATTTCAAGAAGAAAACGAAGGTGAAGATATTTCCTTACAAGCATTTTTACAAAGTGCTGCACTTAGTTCAGATTTAGATAACTTAAAAGAAGGACAAACAGCAGTTTCTTTAATGACATTACACGCTTCTAAAGGGTTAGAATTTCCGGTAGTATTTTTAGTAGGGTTAGAACAGGGGCTTTTTCCTGGTTACCGTTCCTTAAATGACCCCTCAGCCTTGGAAGAAGAACGCCGTCTGTGTTATGTGGGTATTACTCGCGCTCAAGAACGTTTGTTTTTATCCCATGCGAGAGAACGCCGTTTGTATGGTTCTAGAGAACCCGCAATGCGATCGCAATTTCTAGACGAATTACCCACAGAATTATTAACTACCAGAAATAAAGTTAGTCGCTCTTTTACTAAAACCACACCTGCAAAAACTGGTCAACAAGAAACCATCGAAAGCTGGCAGGTAGGAGAAAAAGTACTACACAAATCTTTTGGAATTGGGGAAATAACCCACATTTTTGGGGAAGGAAATAAAGTGACTGTAGCGATTAAATTCGCTAGTTTAGGACAGAAAATTATTGACCCCAGAGTCGCAAAATTGCAAAGAGTGGAGTAGAAATATGTATAGATAAATAATACCAATTTTATAGGAGGCTGCACAAAATAATCACATCAATTGAATTATGTGCGTTTATGTGCGGTCAATTATTCTTGATATCTTAACTCTATGCAACTTCATATCAATTTGGTATCACTAGTAAATCCATGAACTTAAATATTTCGCAAAAACTGAAACGTCGGCAATTTTTATTACAAGCTGCAATGACCAGCAGTAGCATTGTAGCGACAAACCTGGGGTCAAAATCAGGTTTAGCACAGACACCTGCATTCATCACATTAGATAAAAATCGCCCGTCTATACCCTATGGTGTTGCTAGTGGGGATATTAACGGCAATAGTGCTGTCATTTGGAGTCGGTGCGATTGCACTGCACGAATGATTATAGAGTATGCTGCCGATGAGAACTTCCGCAATAGTCGTCGGATATGGGGACAAGTAGCTGCGGCTAATACTGACTTTACCACCCGGACTTATTTGGGGAATCTACCACCAGGACAAGATATATTTTACCGCGTCACTTTTCAAGATTTAAAAGATACTAACATTTACAGCGCTCCAGTAATTGGACATTTGAAAACTGCTCCCCAAGGAAGAGGAAAAGATATATTTTTTGCTTGGTCTGGAGACACCGCAGGTCAAGGCTGGGGAATTAATTCCGAGTGGGGTGGGATGAAAATTTACGAATCTATTCGGAAACTCAACCCTGATTTTTTTATCCATTCAGGTGATTATATTTACGCTGATAATCCGATTAAATCGGAAGTAAGCTTAGACGACGGCAGCATTTGGAAAAATATCACTACTGAAGAAAAATCAAAAGTTGCCGAAACCTTAAAGGAATTTCGCGGCAACTATATTTATAACTTGTTAGATGAAAATGTGCGTCGTTTTAACGCTCAAGTTTCGCAACTTGTACAATGGGACGATCATGAAGTGAGAAATAACTGGTATCCAGGGCAAATATTAGATGATGGGAGATACAAAGTTAAGGATATTTCTTTATTAGCCTCAAGGGCAAAACAAGCATTTTTAGAATATACTCCTATCCGGTTTAATCCTCAAGATCCAAAACGCATTTATCGCTCTTTTAATTATGGACAATCACTAGATGTTTTTATGCTAGATAAACGTAGTTATAGAGGTAAAAATTCTCCTAATAACCAAACAGTAGCAAGTACAGAAACAGCATTTTTGGGTAGTAATCAAATACGCTGGTTAAAGAATCAGTTAAAGAACTCAAAAGCAACTTGGAAAGTAATTGCCAGTGATATGCCTATTGGGTTAATAGTTCGTGATGGTAAAACTGACTTTGAAAATGCTGCAAATGGAGATGGAAAAGCATTAGGAAGAGAGTTAGAATTAGCTGATTTATTAAGTTTCATAAAAAACAGCAATATCCAAAATATTATTTGGTTAACTGCTGATGTACATTATGCCGCAGCCCACTATTATGATCCTAATAAAGCTCAATTTACCGACTTTAAACCTTTTTGGGAGTTTGTCGCTGGACCTCTCAATGCTGGAAATTTTGGCCCGGCTGAATTAGATAATACATTTGGACCAGAAGTGAAATTTCAAACTGCATCTCCAGATATTAAGCTTAATCAAGCACCAAGTTCAGGTTTGCAATTTTTTGGAGCTGTAAAAATTGATGGCAAAACTGAAGTTTTAACTGTTAGTTTGCATAATTTGGAAGGTCAAAAAATTTATAGTTTAGATTTGCCTCCAGAGGTTTAGCAAAGCGTCCGAGATGTTAAGGTAATTTATTTTCTGGATACAAGCTTACAGCAGATTGCAGATCAATGAGGGACAGAATCTAAATTCAAAGCTAGACACCAAGCCAGTTTTAATCCTGACTCCTGAATTCTGCTGTATCTTCTATTGCTATACTTAAAAAAACCACAAGCGCGAGGGTATTATGACCTCCACTAAAGACTTTACCACTTCTGGAATCACTCTTCCAGACCATACTCAGCTTCCAGAATCGGACGGAACTTTTGTAAAAAATTTTCAGGAACATCCGCAAAGCATTCTACTAACTGATTCCATTAAACCTGTATTGCAGAAACTTCATCCTGACGGACAATATTGTATAGGTCAAGATAGTGGTATTTACTGGCGTGCTACCGACCCTCCAGAGCGCGGTGCAGAAGCTCCCGACTGGTTTTACGTTGCCAACGTCCCACCAAGTCTAAATGGGCAAATGAGACGGTCTTATGTGCTTTGGCAAGAGTATATCTCTCCATTAATTGTTTTAGAATTTGTTTCTGGAGACGGTTCACAAGAACGAGATAAAACTCCTTGGAAAGGAAAATTTTGGATATATGAACAGGTGATTCATCCAGCTTTCTACGGTATTTATGAAGTGAATAAAGCCAGTGTGGAATTTTATCATTTAATTGAAGGGCAATATCAATTATTACCAGCAAATGAACGGGGACATTATCCTGTTACAGCATTGGGAGTTGAGTTAGGAATTTGGCAAGGTGAGTATCAGAATGTAGAATTACCTTGGTTGCGTTGGTGGGATTTAGAAGGTAATTTGTTGTTGAGTGGAGAAGAACGGGCTGAACAGGAATACCAAAGAGCTGAACAGGAACACCAAAGGGCTGAACAGGAACGTCAGAAGAACGATCGCTTAATTGCCCAATTGCGATCGCTCGGTATTGAACCAGAAGCCTGATCAAGTCTAATATCTATCTTACTACTCACCACTCCAAGCACAGAAAATATCTGCACCTGGAGAGATTTTTTTATCTTGTTTTTCCCAGGGTTGTGATATATAGAACAGCTTCATCACTAGGAATACCTAGAACATCATTAACTTGTTCATCAAAAAAGCCACCAATACCGCTGACACCTAGATTAAGGCGAATTGCTGCTAAATTGAGCTTTTGTCCCAAATGCCCGGCATCCATATGTAAATAACGGTAAACGCGGTCGCCATATTGAGCGATCGCTGATTTCAAATCAGCAGTATGAAATAACACCGCTGCCGCATCCCGTCCTAATTCCTGTCCTAAACACAGAAAATGTAACTCACGCCGAAAATTTTTAAAGCGAATTTGCCTTAATTCCTGCGCTTTGGGTGCATAATAATAACAGCCAGAATCTAATCCTGTTACTCCTGAAACTGCAATAAATGTTTCAATTAAATTTAAATCAAAGTAATCGGGAGCAGTATCTAAACCTTGGTCAAGATAATTTTGCGCCTGGTAGGTAAAATCGAGTAAAGCTTTGAGTTCATCAAAATTTAAATTATCTCCACTATAAGCACGAGTAGAACGTCGCTTATAGATAGTATTTTCTAATTCTGACAGATTTTCTCCCCAGTTAATTGGTGTGGTGACAGTAGAAACTTTTTCACAAAAAGGAAAATTATATTTATCCTCTAATGACCTTTCTGATTGTACCGTTGGTAAATTCATCTTGCCAGTTGTATTAGATTGAATTTGGGTACTGAGATGAAAATATTTCAATAGTTCACCATCAGGAATTACAGGATAATTGATTTCGGTACTTGAAGGTAAAGCCGTTTTTCCCAAAGGTAAATTTTGTTGGACATCTAACAAATCTGCCAAGGCAATGACAGCAGTTGCACCTTCTTGTTGAGGATCAATATAAAGGAGATCATTAACAGCTTCATCTATAAAACCGCCGATTAAATGAGGACGATAATCACTAATTCCACAAGCCAATTCAATATTGCTTAAAAGATGTCCTGTATCCAGGAAAATCCGACGGTAAGCCCTATCTTCATAACGCCAAGCTGAACGATAAAAAACCGCAGTCGTGATAATAGCTAGTTGAGTATGTTCTAGAGTGGGATGCCATAAACAAGCTGTTTGTAATGATTGCCAAACATCATTTTCCCAATATTGCATCAAAGAATGAGTCCGGCATTGATAGTTGTACAGTCCAGGTGGTAGCAACGGTGTACCACGAGACACCAAATATACTTCTGCTGGATATAAACCCCCAGCACTGGGAGCAGAGCGTAAATATACCGCACTACCCATAGAAGGCATTTTTGCCGTTAGTCCGTAGCTGTGAAATAGCAGTTGCGAAAGTCGCCGCCACCATTTAGCATCTGGGTTATGGGCAAAAGTCTCTGGTTCTTCTTGCAAATAGGGTTTAAGGTCAAAATCTGAGCCAATTTTGTATTCTTTAAACGGTACTGGCTGCTTAGACCAGTCTAAAGTCTGACCTTTAGAAGCAAGCGTTTCCGGGTCGTATTTAGTTCGCTCATGGTAGTGCTGGGCAATTGATTGGTGTATTTCTGGCATATTAATTTTAATACCCTAGAGGGGAGTTCTGTTTCTTGATCTTGACATTCATCAGCCTCATTATTTCGTGTTAATGAGTACAATCTTTTGAAGATTGAAGGACTGGAAAGATCGGGAGGTTAATAACCCAATGACCAATTACGAATTATCAAATGATACCTGTACGTCAAACTTTGTCAAAGAGCGATATTCAACTGTCTTACCTGGAATGGAACCAAGGTGAAAAACCATTACTGTTATTACATGGTATGGCGGATAATGCCTTGGTGTGGTCTAGCTTAGGAGATTATTTAGCAGATGATTACCATATAGTTGCACCGGATATGCGTGGTCATGGTGAGAGTAGCAAGCCAGAGAAGGATTATAGTTTTGAGAGTGCGATCGCTGATTTGGAAACATTAATGGATAAACTGGGATGGTCTGCTGCCCATATCGTCAGTCACTCCTGGACAGGTAAATTAGCCGCTATTTGGGCTAGACAAAACCCAGAACGCCTACGGAGTATCACCCTCATAGATCCAATTTTCATTTGGAAAATGCCCAGTTTCCTCAAATTAACTTTTCCTCTCTTGTACAGCGTTTTACCTTTCCTAAAAAGCATGGGACCCTTCGCCAGTTATGAAGAAGCCGAACAAAAAATCAAACAACTCAGCCAATATCAAAACTGGACTTCCATACAACAGCAAATCTTCCAAGCTGGAATAGAACAAAAACCTGATGGAACTTGGGGTAGCAAATTTACAATCGCTGCCCGTGACGGAATTTTTGCAGCAGTCATGGAAATACCAGGTTTTATCAACCCAGTAGATACTCCTGCCCTCTTTATACAACCAGAAAAAGGTGTAAACCGCCAAAATTGGCAAATTAAACCCTATAAAGACAACCTCAAAAATCTCACCCTAAAAAAAGTTCCTGGCAATCATTGGCCATTTTTAACCCAACCAGAAGAATTTAACCAAACAGTAGCCACATTCTTAGCCCAACAAAACTAAAACTCCGCGTTACTCAGCGTTAACCTCAGCGTCCCTCTGCATTTTAAACCTCCCCAAATTATGAGCCTTTGTATCAACCCAGTTTGTCCTCAACCCAACCACCCCGACAACGACGAAAACCGCTTTTGTCAAACCTGTGGTTCCCAATTAGAACTATTAGGAAGTTATCGAGTTATGCGCTTAATAAGTGACAAAACTGGGTTTAGCAAAGTCTATGAAGCTTATGAAAAAAACATCCCAAAAATCCTCAAAATCCTCAAAGAAGAATTAGCCAAGGATACCAAAGCAATATCACTATTTCAACAAGAAGTAAATGTTTTAGCACAGTTAAATCATCCTGGTATTCCCCAAGCCGAAGGTTACTTTCAATATCAGACCAGAGTTGGTTTAACTTTGCATTGCATGGTTATGGAAAAAATTGATAGTCTCAACTTAGAACAATGGCTCAAGCAACAACAAAACCGCCCTATTTCTGAAGCACAAGCAATAGCTTGGTTAAAACAATTAGCCGAAATCTTATCATTAGTTCATGACAAACAATATCTTCATCGAGATATTAAACCAGCTAATATCATGATTCGTCCTGATGGACAATTAGTATTAATTGACTTTGGTACAGCCAGAGAACTTACCAAAACCTATTTGACTAATGGTGGAGGAATCACAGCAATTACATCATCTGGTTATAGCCCTCCAGAACAAATGAATGGTCAAGCCATACCGCAATCAGATTTTTTTGCATTAGGACGCACATTTGTATTTTTACTGACTGGATCTCATCCTTTAAACTTTTATGATCCTCACCTAAATACATTGCAATGGCGAAATCATGCCACTCACGTTTCACCTCTATTATTAAATTTTATTGATTGGTTAATATCCCCAGAATTAGATAAACGTCCTAGAAATGCTCAAGAAATTTTACAGCGTTTAGTAGAACATGAAAATCAAATCACAGGAAGTAATCTTGCAACCGTTAATGTCGTAGGTGGTCTAAAAACCGCCCAAATACCCAAAAATACTCCTCATCAAAATATAATTTCCCAACCAAATCAGCCAGAAAAATTGCCTTTATTAGCACTATTATTAGCTATGCTATTATCATTAGGCTTACTTGGCATAGTAGCTTTAGCAACACGTTCATCCAAATTGGTTATAACAGCTAATTATGGACAAGCCCCAGAGAAAAAAGGCAAAGTAGATTATTTTCCCTACGAAGAAGGAAAAGATAGTCAAGGCAGAATAGCTGAATTTAATATTGCAGTCCTATCTGTTGAATATAAATGGTTATTAGGCAGCAATTTCCAAATTAAATATAATGATCAAGTTATTAGCCTTGAACTTCTAAAAATGAATTTAGAACAAGAAGGTATACAAAAAATAATGGAAAACCCTAGCGAAATTATTTCCGTAGGTACAGCTTCCTGTGAGGGTGATGTCACAGTAGAACAAAGTCGGGCATTAGAACGTGCTAAACAAATCCAACTGTTAGGGAAAAAGCTATTTAGTAACACACCTAGCGTTAAAGGTTATCGCTTATTAAACCTGGGACAATTTCAAAGAAAAGATTGTCAAGCAAATCAAGATTCAACAGCTTATCAACGTAGCATAATCATTATTGGCGTTAAAAAACAAGCCGAAGGAGTAATTTTAGATGAAGCCTTAAGAAACAGATTAGATAAAAAACCATTTGCTGATTTTAAATTAGAAGATTACTCATTAGGTTCAGTTGAGAAATTTCAAACCATACCCAGTAACTTGTAACATCTCTCCTCCTCCGCGTTCTCTGCGTGACGGACACTTTGCACAAGTCGGGAAACCCGCCCACACAAGTATCCTCCTCTGCGTGAAATAAATCTTATCCTCCTTATGGTCAAAAAAGCAGACATTAGCACCAAAAAACTAATCAGCCTCGCACCCGAAAACTGGGTAAAATGGGTGACACAAATCGTCGATATTACCACAGGAGAAATTCTCAATTCAGAATTCCAATGGATAAGCCGGGAAAGCGATGTCTTAGTTAAAGCCACCAGTCCCCAATACGGTGAATTTCTCGTACTTAACGAGTTACAATTACGATATAAGCCAGAAATGCCCAAGCGGGTGCGGGCTTATGCGGCACTAGCGGAGGAAAAATATAATCTTCCCACCTACCCAGTATTAATCAACATTCTCAAAGAAAGCGAAACAGAAATTCCTACCCGCTACGAATCAGAATTTGCTGGTTTGCAAGCGCGTCAAGACTACCGGGTAATCAATCTTTGGGAAGTTGATGTGGAAATCGCTTTGAGTCAACCCATTCCTTCATTGCTTCCCTTTGTACCAATTCTCAAAGGTGGTGCAGAAGAATCGACGGTTAGACAAGCATTAAAAATGCTGCGTGCAGATGAGCAATTAAGCCAATTAGAAACAGTCATGGCTTTTTTTGCTACCTTCGTATTAGATAGTGACTTAGTACAGCAAATTATGAGGTGGGATATGACAGTATTACGCGAGTCTCCTTGGTATCAGCAGATTTTGAAAGAAGGTGAACAAAGAGGTGAAAAACGGGGTATAGTGTCAGCAATTGAACTAAGTTTAGAAGTAAAATTTGGTACTGAAGGTTTACAACTAATGCCTATAATCTGCCAAATTGCCGCTTTAGAACAATTAAAAACTATTCAAAGGGGCATTATGACTATAAATACTCTCGATGAATTGCGGGAATTTATACAGAGAAATTAAACTTCTGCAATTTATGTATCCTATTTGATTTGTGAAAATGGAAATGGTGAGATTCCCAACTTTTTCGGGAATCAAGAAATTTTATTTTTATCAAAATGTAGAGCCTTAAAAGGGGTATCCTAACTATAAATACTTTCGATTAAATTCGGTAATTTATGGATGAAATTTGAACTTACTCAAGTTAGATTTAGATAAATTATTGAGGTGGAGGATAACGATGTTAGAAAAATCTTTCTTCTATCAAGAAATTCTGCATAAAGGTAGAGAAGAAGGACGGCTAAAAGAGAGGCTGTCAGGTATTGAGTTAGCTTTAGATGTTAAATTCGGTGCTGAAGGTTTAGAACTAATGCCAGAAATATCACAAATTTCTGATTTAGACCTATTAAGAAATATTCAGAAAGGTGTTCTGGAGGTAAATACTTTAGATGAGTTACACGAAATTCTTCAAAGTATTCAGATACCAAATGAAATGATTTAACCTGACAATTCATAACTTAGGAATTATTCACGCTCCCATTCCTGAATACCTCTTTAATCCTGCACGCCATAACAAGCGATTTGCACCCATAAATACTAGCAACCAACCCAAAATTGACAAAAATCCTCTTGTTAAGTCAACAGGTAAACCTACGAGAATACTTGCAGGAAAATGAATCAAATAGGGAAAAGGTGTAAACATGACTACGTTTCGCACAGCTTCAGGAAAAACTTCTAAAGGTGCAATCATACCTGATAAAAACAGAAAAAATAAAAACCAGAAACTTTCTAAAGCTGTAGCTCTTTCTGTCCAAAAAGAGAACATAGCAAAAGTATACTGAATTAAAAATCGTAGGGCAAAAGCTAGTAGCGAAGCTAAACTAAACAGGAATAAATTAGGTAAACTCGGCAACCAAAAAGCTTGAGGATATAATAAAAAAAAGAATCCTATTAATAGAAATACAAAAGGCATTCTAGCAAATCTTTCAGAAACATGGTTAGCAAGATGATGAAATCCTGGATCTATAGGTTGTAATAATCGTGGAGAAAGTTTACCTTCTATTACCTCTCTTTCAAAGTCAAAAATTACCCAAACAACTGTCATTTGTCTGACTAAAAAAACAGCAAAAAAGTAACGGGCAAAATCTATAGAGGTGAGACTAAACTGCCCTCCTTGAGCCGCTTTTATCCATACACCCATGAGAATAATTGGTAAAGAACCAGATAAAATCCATAATACTAATTCTGACCGATACTCAAGCATATAGGCATAGTAGACTGAAAGCAAAGTTAGGGCTTTTTTAAGAGGATGTTTCATAATTTGTTATTTACAGCTATGCCTCTACTACATTTTTTACTCAAAACTAGACAAAACCATTCTGAAAAACTCTTCCAATTACTTCTTCTACAGGTGGTTCTGTTACTGTTAAATCAATAACTTCCAAATCAGCTAAAATTTGTGATACGGTGCTGGTAAGTGCGGCTCTCTGGACGATAAAACGCACGGCTCTTCCTTCTAAAAGTTGGATATCTCCATAAGACATAAGTTTTTCAGCTGGTAGAGGGTGGGCTAATTCAACATAAATTTCTCGGTAAGGTGCAAAGTTTTCTAATAACCCATCTAAGCTACCGTCATACATCAGTTTTCCTTGGTGAATTAATAGTACACGTTTGCATAAAGCTGTGATATCTGCCATGTAATGACTTGTCAATAATACTGTTGCTTGATAAAGCTGATTGTAATCTCTTAAAAAGTCACGTACACTCACTTGAGCATTTACATCTAGTCCTAAAGTTGGTTCATCTAAAAATAAAACTTGGGGACGGTGTAAAAGTGCGGCTAACAGTTCGGCTTTCATGCGTTCACCGAGTGATAGCTTGCGGACTGGTTGGTTCAGTTTACCTTCTAAAGAAAGCATTTCTGTTAATTCACCAACTCGATGCTGAAATTCTCTGTCAGAAATGTTATAAACTGCGGCGTTAATTCTTAAGGAATCTAATGCTGGTAAGTCCCAAATTAATTGTTGTTTCTGCCCCATTACTAGGGTGATTTTTTGCAAAAATGCTTCTTGACGACGAAAAGGAATATGTCCGGCAACTCTGACTGTACCGCTAGAAGGATGAATTAAGCCGGTGAGCATTTTCAAAGTGGTAGTTTTGCCCGCACCGTTGGGGCCTAAAAAACCAACCACTTCACCGGAAGCGATTTCAAAAGAAACATCTTGAACGGCTTTGATTGAACGATAAGTCCGCCGAAAAAAATGGGTAAGGGTTCCGCGAATACCAGGCTCTTTAATAGCTACTGGGTAGTATTTACTTAGATTTTCTGCTATGATGATTGACATAAAAAATTATTTCCTTTTACTTTTGTGCCTTCTGCTAAGGATTGCACAGATGGTGTTCAGTAAGCTTCACTCTAAGGGAATCCTTTTTTACTAATTTCTGATTATACTGTAAATAATTCCTCACCTAATAAGCATAATTTAATTAATGACTTATGAAGGAGGCTGGGGTATCGCCATTAGTAAGAGAAAGTAATATAGAAGTATCATTTATAACTTAAGTTGCAATAACAAAATTGTGAACTCAAAATGGTGCGATCGCGCCCCACTTGCTTGGCTTGATATAGTGCTTGATCAGCTGCTTCAAATAATTCCTTTAAACCCAGAGAGGCTTGTGGGATAATACAGGCAACTCCTAAACTAATTGTTACTTTAGTTACATTTGTTTCTTGACTATATTGAGTGAAGTTAGGAATTTTAATTTCCCATAATTTTACTTTTTTTCTAATTTCTTCTGCAATTATTATCGCTCCTTTAGAGTCAGTCTGTGGTAAGATTACGACAAATTCTTCACCACCATAACGAGCAACTAAATCATCTGCTCGTTTGATTACTGAATTAATTGCTTGAGCAACTTGACTTAAACAATCATCTCCAGCTTGATGTCCATAGGTATCATTAAAAAGTTTAAATTTATCTATATCTGCTAATATTAAAGCTATGGGTTCTTGGGTACGTTTCATCCTTTCCCATTCTAATTGGAAGCGATTATCAAAATATCTCCGGTTAGCAATTTGAGTCAGTTTATCAATATTCAATAAAAATTTTAATTTTTCATTTTCTTCTTCTAGTTTTTCTAAACGAATAGAGGTATTATTTTCTGCTATTAATGTTTCTTTTTGAAAAAATAAACGATACATTTCACAAGCAGGTTGAAAATTATCACTTCCTAATTGTTTAATAAGTCCTAAACTATCTAATTTATAAATTAAATTTGCAGATATACGGGTAGGTTTTTGAGAATTTATGATTTTATAAAAAGCTACGGATAGTTCTTCATTACTTTGTAATATAGTCAATAAATACCTTAAATGATGACTATAAATTCCGTTGTGGCTGATAGCCGTTGCTAGTAGTTCGGGAAAAGAAATTTTTTGTTGCTGGATATGATAGAAAGCTAGATGAATTAAATAAGGATGTCCACCAATAAGATCCATTAATTGTTTTACAGCACTAGTATCAAACCAATTCAGGTCATGTCGTCTAGCGAATTCTGTTACTTGCTCTGCATTAAATTCTGGTATTTTTAAGCATAACCCCACATTAAATGGAGATTGATTTACATTTAATGGAATATAAACTTCTGTAGCGTGAATTACTACTAGACGCAATTTTTGCCAAATTTTGGTTTGTTTAGCTTTTTCATGCCAACTTCTTAACAAAGGCAAAAAATCCTTGGCAATGTGCAGATGTTCAAAAATATAATTGACTTCATTCAGAACTAAAACTAATGGACTTTGAATTTGTTTTAATAAATAGCCCTCAAAATAAATTGAAGCACTAACTTTACTGCCGATGTCCTCATCCCAATAATCATTTAGATTTGGTGTTAGGGACAACTGACGAGCAATATTCATACAAAACCAGCGTAAAAATTTGTTAAGACTAGTAAAAATTTGGCTATCTGCCTGTTGAAAATCTATGCTCGCTATTATGTATCCTTGATTCATGGCTTGGTGAATTAACCGCAACATCAAGGAGCTTTTACCCATATTGTAAGATGCTCTAATGCGTAGTAATGCTCCTGGTTTGGTCAATTCTGTATAAGCATCTCTTTCAATTGGCGGACGTTCAATATAAAATCGGGAATTGAATGGCAGAGGATCACCAGGTAAAAGGATATTTTCCTCCATCTAGAACATACCTTTTTGATTTAACATGAATTTTTATTTTTCAACTTAAACTAATGTAATGTTATGTATATTAACTCGAAATAATGCTTTAAGTATAATTATGTAAGTAATCTGAGCTTACATAAGTCCCTTGTGGAAATTATATATAAAAGTTAACATTTGCCATCTGTACTGCTCACTGTAGTGAAGTTAATTAAGTTACCTTAAACGGCCTGAGCGTAAAATACTGATAATTAACCACAGTCCTAATAGACTGGCGGCAGCAAATAGGATGCTACTGACGTAAGATAACTGAGATGTTGTGGCTCGGCTAGAAATCATGGCTGCACCCATGATGAGAGAACCGACTAAAATGCTAAAAGAAAGACGGTTAGCTGCGTCGTCCATTGTCCGCCGTACACCGTCTAGCCCTTGTAGTGATAAGTTCCACTGTAGGGTTTCTGATGTGACACGATCTAATAAGAGTTCAATTTGTCTGGGAGATTGCAGAGAGAGACTTTTGATGTCTAAAGCGGTGCGTAAAAGCGATCGCACTGGACTCTCTCCTAATAACTGACGACTAAACAAGTCTGTGATTAATGGCTTGATTTCATCAAATAAATTTACCTCTGGGTTGAAGGTACGCGCTACCCCTTCTAAATTAGCTAAGGTTTTGGCATACAAACCCATATTGCTGGGTAAGCGAATTTTATTATTGCGGGCAATTTGCAAAATTTCATAAATCACCCGACTGAAATTTATATCAGTCAAGCTGGCATTGTAATACTTCCGCAACATCCGGTCATAGTCATTTTCTAACTTTGCTAAAATTACCGGTTGGGCAGAATCTGATAGTTGCAAAGTTAACTGAGCGCATCTCTGAGCATCTAAGTCCACAATTGCTAACAACATTTCTGTTAAAATCTGCTGAGTGCGGGGATCAAGTCTGCCCACCATGCCACAATCTAAAAGCGCAACACGCCCATCTATGAGATAAAACAAATTGCCTGGATGGGGATCAGCATGAAAGAAACCATCAATATATATTTGTTGAAAAAATACCCGAAACAGTAAAGTAGTGATCGCTTTCCGTGCAGGAATTAAGTCTTGCTCATTGTGATTGATACTTAAATCTGCTGATAGTATGGGAACTCCATCTAGCCATTCCATCACCAGTAACTTTTCTGTAGTTAAATGCCAGTTAATTTCCGCTACTACTATTTGTGTGGGATCATACCAACGACTTGCAGATAAATTACGCCGCAGTTGATCTGTAAAACCTGCTTCTCGTTTAAAATCTAACTCAGCTTCTAGAGCTTTAGTAAATTCTTCCGCAATAGATTTGATATCGTAATTTTGCCCAAAATCAGTCCGAGCTACCAAATCCGCGATACCTTGAATTAAGGCAATATCTTGGGCAATGGTGATATCGATCCCAGGTCTTTGCACCTTTAGAGCTACTTCTTTACCATCTGCTAAAGTAGCGCGATGGGTTTGGGCAATTGATCCCGCAGCTACAGGAAAATGATTAATTATGCGGAAAGTTTCTTCTAGTGGACGTTTGAGTTGTTTGCGGATTACTATTTCTACTTCAGACCAAGGAACTGGTGGTACTTCATCTTGTAGCGTTGACAGTTCTTCGATGTAGCCAGCGCTGAGTAAATCTGGACGGGTGGAAAGCAGCTGACCGAGTTTGACATAAACTGGCCCCAAATCCACCAAAATATTTTTTAATACCGCAGGTGTAGGTAGTTGGGGCTCATCCGTTTTGCCACCAGTCAGCAAGCTTCGCATATAGTCCCAGCCGTTGCGAAGGACTACTTCAATAATTTCTCGTTGTCGGGGTACTGTTTGGGTTAAAAACATTTTTTAGTGATTGGTAATTGGTAATTGGTAATTGGTAATGGGTAATTGGTAATTGGTAATGGGTAATGGGTAATGGGTAATGGGTAATGGGTGATTAATTCTTTCTTTCTTTCTTTCTTCTTCTGAACTCCCGACTCCTGCCTTCTGAACTCCTAACTCCTGAACTCCTGACTCCTGACTCCTGACTCCTGACTCCTGACTCCTGACTCCTGACTCCTGACTCCTGAACTCCTGACTCCTGACTCCTGACTCCTGACTCCGAACTCCTGCTATATATATTTTTTTGTTAAATAAAACAAAAATTTCATGATGATACCCTTGGATAAAGGCTCAAAATGGTTGATTAACTTAAATGCCACAGAATACAATGGACAGTTTAGTTATAATTGAAAATAAAACTTTTGAGCCTCTACCAAGGGTTGTAACTTTTACATCATAGTAGGTCAGTAAATCGGGGATCGCTTTGTAGGGTTTTGAGAATCTGCTTGATATCTTGAGTGCGTTCCTTCTTAACTATCAGGGTAACATTGCGATCGCGCACAATCACCACATCCTCTAAACCAATAGTAACAACTACATCATCTGGATTGGAGGCATAAACAACAGAACCTTGGGTATCTAGCCCAACATGGGTAGCCAATTCCACATTAGGATTATCTGCTTTTTGATGTAAGCGAGCGATCGCATTCCAGTCCCCTAAATCATCCCAACCAAAGTCCACCGGTAAAACATATGCTAGACTTGTTTTTTCCATCAGCGCATAATCTATACTTTTTTTAGGCAACTGGGGATAAATATCAGGCCCTTTTTGTTCTAAAGGTTCGAGAATTTCTGGAGCATGGATACGCAGTTCTTCTAGAACCACACCAGCCCGAAACACGAACATACCGCTATTCCAGCTAAACTGTCCCGTAGATAAAAAAGTCTCCGCCGTTTCCCGGTTGGGCTTTTCAGTAAAGCGGTTGACGTGATAAGCTGGCAAATCATTAAAGCTACCAATCTTTTCACCTTGTTCAATGTAGCCGTAACCAGTTGACGGGAAAGTAGGCTTGATCCCCAAAGTGACAATCGCTGCTGTGCTAGTCGCCAGTTGGATTGCAGCATTTAAGGTGTGTGCAAACGCCTCTTGATCAGCAATCCAGTGGTCTGCCGGGAAAAAGCCAATTACAGCGTCTTCACCGTAACGCTTTTTAATTTCCAAACTTGTCCAAGCAACTGCGGCGGCGGTGTCTCTTCCTTCTAATTCGATCAGCAAATTTTGCTTAGGCAGATCGGGTAATTGTTGTCGTACTCCTTCAGCTATTTGACTAGAAGTTATCACCCACAGGTTATTCCAACCACCTGCGAGAGTTAGCAATCTATCAGCAGTTGCTTGCAGTAGGCTTCTAGAACTACCATCGAGACTTAAAAATTGCTTGGGTCTGTCTTGGCGACTGAGAGGCCAAAAACGCTCACCTTTACCGCCAGCAAGAATTACAGGAATCAGTGAATTATTCATAGGGTCATATACACCTATTGCAGAACAATACAAGTGTACAGTGAGCTTCTACTCTGGCAAGATTTGCAACTTGCATTAACATACCTTTAGGGAGTGGTTGAGTGGGGAGAGAATTGTGATTAAACAAGTTCAATGGTCAGATAATCAAGTCATACCTCAGCAAGTACCAGCTTCAGGTCAAGAGGTAAGACCGCAACAATTTCAAAGAACTGAACCTCAGAGACCTGACCCAATACCCGGCAGCACCGGGCAAGAAGTCAGAGCAAAACAGCCAGTTAATCCCCTTAACGTCGTCGATTCAGTGGGCGCTATCCCTCATGAACTCTATGATCGCTTAGGGTTGACAATGCCACGCTGGCTATTGTGGATACTAACTTTTGTTGTTGGCATCATCTTATCTGGATTACTAGTATCAACATTGGCACTGTGGACTCCTCTGTGGAGTAATTTAGATCAAGCCAAAGATGATGATTTTGGATCTACTACCAATAAAGATCAGGTAAAAGTACCTGGGGATTTATGGAGAAAACTTTCCCAGTACCAGCTATCAAAACCCATGAATATTTTAGTGATGGGAATTGAACCAGTTAAGGGTACTGTTGATGGTTCACCAGAAAGTTTTGCTGGTAGCAGCGATACCATGTTGCTGATTCGACTCAATCCCAGCGATAAATCTATTCGTATACTTTCGATTCCGAGAGGGACGATGATCTCAATCCCCGAACAGGGATTAACTAAAGTATCTGAAGCTAATGCCAAAGGTGGGCCAGTACTAGCCGCAAGGGTGGTAAGTCGGACTTTAAGCAATGCCCCCATAGATCGCTATATTCGCATTTCTACCAGTGGCTTGCGGCAATTAGTTGAACAGCTGGGTGGGGTAGATGTATTTGTACCCCAAGCGATGAATTATCAAGATAAATCTGGTGGTCTATCAGTGAATTTAGCTAGTGGTTGGCAAAGTCTCAATGGTGAACAAGCAGAACAGTTTGCTCGTTTCCGTGACTCAAATGTCGGGGATATACCAAGAGTACAGCGGCAACAAGCACTGATCACAGCTTTGCTACAACGCCTCAATAGTCCCACAGTTTTACCCAGGTTGCCCCAACTAACTCGCATAATGCGAAAGTATTTCGACACCAACTTAAAAATGGAAGAAATGATGGCATTGGCGAATTTTTCCGTGAATGTAGAACGGGATAATTTTCAAATGGCCATGTTGCCTGGTACGTTCAGCAAATTCAGCAAAGACCCCAATAGTTATTGGTTGAATATGACTGGGCAACAAAGCTTAATGAATGATTATGTTGGGGTGAATGTACCTGGTCTAAAATCTGATGATCGCCCAGTTTCTCGCCTCAAAATTGCTATTCAAAATGCTTCCAATCAACCTCAATTAACTGAAAAAGTTATTACCTATCTCAAATCAAAAGGTTTTACAAATATTTACGCAGTTCCTGATTGGCCTGATACCCAACGCCAAACACAGATAATTGTCCAGAAAGGAAATCCACAACCAGGAGTTGACCTACAAGAAGTTTTAGGCTTGGGTCAAATCGAGGTTTCTGCAAATGGAGATTTAGAATCTGACCTCACCATTCGGATTGGGAAAGATTGGAAATAGTAATTAGTCATTGGTCATTGGTCATTAGTGAAAAAAACAACTGACTATTGACCATTGATTAATCAAGAGTGACAATCAATTAAGTATATGAAAAAGATTTTGTTGAGATTTTTAACTTTACTATTGATTTTGATGTTGGCTTTCTTCTGGGTAATTATCAATCCTAAACCAGCTTTTGCTCAAGTCAACACAATTAACTATAACAATGCCTCTTTAGAAAATAGTGACTTTTCTCACACTGATTTAGTAGGTGGGACTTTTGTAGCAGCCGAAATGCGAGGGGCAAATTTTCAAGGGGCAAATTTAAGCAACGCAATTTTAACTAAAGGTGTTTTGTTAAAAGCAAATTTGGAAGATGCAAATTTAACAGGTGCTTTGGTTGATAGAGTGACCTTAGATAGTGCTAATCTAAAAAATGCCATTTTCACAGAAGCGACCTTAACCCGTAGTCGTTTTTATGATGCTGATATTACTGGTGCTGATTTTACAGATGCTTTGATTGACCGTTATCAAGTATCCCTATTATGTGAACGGGCAAATGGTGTTAACTCTGTAACTGGTATTTCGACACGAGATAGTTTGGGGTGTCGGTAGTGGATACTAACACTATAATTTACTCAAAGTAGTGTTAAGCGTCAATTTGTGAATAAGTAGCTGGCGGTGCAACATTGAAAATATAATTATGGATAGTAAAGATCCTCTCTTACAAGCTGTATTATTGATTACCAATTTGTGGTTATTTTGGTATTTTATAAAGGGTAAGACGATAAAAGTTGATGAGCAAACACAAGCTAAATTGGACTTTACTATTCAACCCAAGTTACTTCGGTTTATTGGTTTGTTTATTGGACAAATAGCAATAATTTGCTTATATTCTACCTTGATAGCTACACCTATCACACAGCTTAATTGTAACCGTGTTCCACAAAATATAGATAGTTCAATTATTGCTAAAAGCACTGAGCAGAAGACATCACTAGTGATATGTAAATTGGTAGAATTAGATTGGTTTAGTCATGAAAAAAGCCAGAAACATATTTCTGAATTAATTGGAGCTAGTTTGGAAAAACAAAGTGAGACTGATAGCGATGGAAAAAAAATTTACTATAAATATCGAATTCAGTTAATCACCAATACAGAAAGTTTTCCTTTTAGACAAGCATACAGAGCTAGTAGATTTATTCATGAAGAGTTAGAGTCAATAATATCACAAATTAATAATTTTTTGGCGCAGCCATTAGAAAAAAAATTACTAGTTCAGGAAGATGATAGATCAATTTTAGTTGCAATAACAATATTTTTTAGTTTATTGCCTCTAATAATAATAGGAGCAGGTTTATTTATTAGCTGCAATTTCAATAAAGAAGCAAATAGCCTAATTCTGAGCCGCTACCGATGGTTTGGAATATTTGGCAAGGGGTTTTCTCAGTACTCATTAAATGAAATTGTTAATATTAAAGTTGAAAGTCGTGATTCTGATGAAGGTGGATTTACTTATCGAGTGATTTTAATTTTAGAGTCAGGAGAAATTGTACCTTTAAGTCATGTCTATAGTTCTGGGTTTGAAGAGAAACAACAAATAGTTAATATTGTCAAAACTTTTCTAAGTCAAAAATAGTAGCTGTTTTCCCTATAACCAAAATAGGACAGCCGCAGTAGTCAGCATTGCTCATCAGATGCTAAATTACTAACTTAACTTATCAAAATTTACCTGACAGATGTTAGGATTTCAGGTTAAATATTCTTAGATATACACTCTGCAAGAGTTTTCGGGTATTATTAGTGACACAATCAGAACAAAAACCTGCTCGTTCTTTCGCTGGCATTGCTGGTATTGTTGCCGCAGCGACGTTAATTAGTAAAATCTTTGGTTTAGTAAGACAACAAGCCATAGCTGCTGCTTTTGGTGTTGGTGCTGCTGCTACTGCTTACAGTTATGCCTACATTATCCCCGGTTTTTTATTAATTTTACTAGGTGGTGTCAATGGTCCCCTGCATAGTGCCATTGTTAGCGTTTTAGCCAAGCGCAAACGAGAAGAAGCTGCACCTCTAGTAGAAACAGTCACAACCATAGTTGGTGGGTTGTTGTTGGTGGTGACAGTTGCTCAGATTTTCTTGGCAGAACCAATCATTGATATAGTTGGGTATGGGTTAGAGCCTACCACAAGAGCGATCGCAATTCGTCAACTGCAAATAATGGCTCCCATGGCCTTATTTTCCGGTTTAATAGGGATTGGGTTTGGTACTCTCAACGCCGCAAATCAATATTGGTTACTTTCCATAAGTCCTTTATTATCGAGCATTACCGTAATTGCAGGCATTGGTATTTTAACTTTGCAATATGGCAAAGATATCATCAAGCCAGAATTCGCTTTAATCGGTGGTATGGTTCTAGCTTGGGGAACCTTAGCCGGAGCAATTCTCCAATGGATAGTACAATTAATTGTGCAGTGGCGGTTAGGTTTAGGAACATTAAAACTGAGATTTGATTTTAAATCTCCCGCAGTTCAAGAAGTAATTAAAATCATGACTCCGGCAACAATTTCTTCAGGAATGATGCCGATTAATGTCGCCACAGATTTATATTTTGCCAGTCCAATTAAAGGTGCAGCAGCAGGTTTTAACTATGCTAATTTATTAGTACAAACCCCCTTGGGGATTATTTCTAATATTATTTTACTGCCATTATTACCCATATTTGCAAAATTAGCAGAACCAGAAAACTGGTCAGATTTAAAATTACGCATTCGTCAAGGACTTTTATTAACTGCTGTCACTATGCTACCTTTGGGTGCTTTAATGATAGCTTTATCCGAGCCAATTGTGCAGGTAATTTATCAACGAGGAGCATTTAAACAAGAAGCTACAGAGTTAGTTTCTTCTCTATTAGTTGCCTATGGTATTGGGATGTTTGTCTATTTAGCGCGTGATGTTTTAGTTAGAGTATTTTATGCTTTAGGTGATGGACAAACACCTTTTAAAATTAGCATTTTTAATATTTTACTCAATGCTGGTTTAGATTTTGTTTTGGTTAAACCTTTTGGTGCGCCTGGTTTGGTATTAGCTACAGTTAGTGTAAATTGCAGTTCAATATTAATGTTGTTGTGGTTGTTAAATCGTAAATTAAACGGTTTACCTTTGCGGGAATGGAGTTTACCAATTCTGGGTTTAACAGCGGGTAGTATGGTTGCTGGAGTTGCAAGTTATGGAACTTTGGTTGCTTGTCAGCAGGTTTTGGGAAATAAGGGTTTAGTTATTTTGTTAGTTGAGTTGTCTATTTCTGGTTTGGTGGGAATTGGGGTATTTGCGGTTGTTGCTGCTTGGTTGAGAATACCGGAAGTGAATAGTTTTGTGGTGAAGATGCGGCAGAAATTTTTGAAGAGGTAGGTAGCGAGACAATACAACTTGTGAGCTAAAATAATATCTATAAACCTTTGATGGGTTAAGGAAGCGCGAGAAGAAATTGCAGCATCAATTTCTATTTCTGAACATACACCACATATTCATGCAGAAACATTTGTTAGTCAAATTTTAGATCGTTTTCAGCAATAAGTTTCAAAATCTAACTTGATTCAGATTTGATTTGTTCAGAAACTTTTTTTACAATCTCTTCAATATCAACAGGTAAATAGGGAAAAACAGAGTCTTCAGAACCATCATGTATATGATGAGGATAGGTTGAAATTTCAGGATGATGGGGTGCGTTGTCCCAACGTTTTATTAGTTGTCCATTCTCAGTTTGCCAATGGAAACTATATTTAATTATTTCTATTTGTCCTGATGCTCTTTTAAAAAATTCAAACATTTCTAAAAAGCTACCATCTTTTAATGTCAGACGA
Organism: Anabaena sp. PCC 7938; assembly: GCF_049315035.1. Lineage (NCBI taxonomy): Bacteria > Bacillati > Cyanobacteriota > Cyanophyceae > Nostocales > Nostocaceae > Anabaena > Anabaena sp. PCC 7938. The sequence continues at coordinate 1,204,740 of NZ_CP186034.1, forward strand.
TAACGCCATAATCCTTTATCCAGTTGTGATTCTTCTCGAATAATCTTTAAAATCACTACTTCTGGACAAAGTGCAATCACAGATTTTACCCATGCCAAATAGTCATCGGCATTTTTCATAAAGCTTGTTTTAATTTCTTGATTTTTTGTAAAATATCTTTGCGTAGTTCACACAAGCTAAACCACTCAAAAAAATCCATTTCATCTCCTAAATTTCCCGAATTAAATTGTTGCTCAAATTGTTCAGAAGTAAGATTATATTTTTTCTCAAATTTATCTATATCCAAGTTATAGATAGCGAGTTTTTGACGATGACGAGTCAAAATCACATTTAGAAGTTGCCCAATAATTCGCTCTAATTCTGTGTTATCGGTACAGTTTTCACTCAGCAATTCTAATTTTTCTAACGTATTCATAATTATATACACCTTTGGCGATGTTTATTTTTATTATAATTTATTCAAGGCGATAAATACCACAATCTTGTCTGAATCAGGATACCCAGGATTAGAGGATGTACAGGATGTGATTTTTTATTGTTTAGGAAAAAGGGCGATTTTTGGATGATAGATAATATACTGTGATTGTAATTATCATTTTTATCTTTCAATATTCACAGAAAATTAATCAATCATAATCCTGTAAATCCTCAAATCCTGGACATCCTGATTCAGACAATTAAAATTTCCGCATCCCACCAACAACTTACAAATCACAATCTTGTAAATCCTCAAATCCTGGACATTCAGATTCAGACAAAAAATATGAATCAGATATTTTTATTATGTTGGGTTGCGTTCCTTAACCTAAGCTAGAAGATGAGCGATTCCTAAGCAGCGTCGCACTAAAACTGAGTTTTGGTGTACCTTGTTCATGATTTTACAGTGTTATTATTTAACAAGCAGCTTATAACTTCTTGAAAGTCATCAGAGAAGTTATCTAAACTATCAATTAGAGATTGCCAGGGGTTATCTTTGGCAATGAGAACAATAGCATTACCAATCTTTTTGATATAAACTTCAGTACCTGTGAGTTGAAAGCCTTCTGGTAAAATTACGACTTAGTGAATGCCGTCAGTGCTGAGTTTGGCAGTGTTCATAGTGTTGATATCCTTGCTTTTTAATTTCTAAATTACTTGCTTTGTAAATCACTTATTATTGTGCTGCAAATCGGAAACTAAATTGACTTTACATAACCATAACATTTAAATATGATACAATATTACTAATATCACAATAATTAACTCCCTGTTGATATTATGCAAACACAAACCCGGCACTATACCCCAGAAGAATATCTAGAACTAGAAGAGAAAGCAGAATATAAAAGTGAATACCGCGACGGAGAAATTATACCCATGACTGGAGGAACAACAAATCATAATAAAATTGCAGGTAATTTTTATGCTTATCTGAAATTTGCTTTAAAAAAGAAAAATTATGATGTTTATATTGGTGATGTGCGGTTGTGGATACCGCGTTATCGTCAGCATACTTACCCGGATGTGATGGTAATTCAAGGAGAACCTATTTACACGGGATCAAATACAACTACAGTGATGAATCCATTATTAATTGCTGAAGTTTCATCTAAATCAACTAGCAATTATGACCAAAGTGATAAGTTTCTTTATTATCGCTCAATACCAGAATTTAAAGAATATATCTTAATTAATCAATATCAACATCATGTTATGCAGTATGTAAAAACAGATGATGGTAAATGGATATTCACAGAATATGAATCTGAATCAGATATTTTAAAACTGCAAACAGTTGATTTTCAGATTGCTTTTACTGACTTATATGAACAAGTTAATTTTACCCAAAGCATTGAGGAATGATGATTCCACGTTGTTAGTTATGTAGTTTAGACTAGTAATAGGTGATAAAATCCTAATCTTAATCCTGGAAAATATGGTTCAAATAATTTCTCTAAAAGTAAGCCACAAAATACATTATCCTGTTTTGTCATGCTGTTTGCAGAGCGTTAGCGCACCGGAGGATCTAGGATCTCATAACTTGAAAAAAAATTGAGCTTCTTCCCTCCACTGCGTTCCGGTCAGCATGACAAATTATATTCATCTTCTAGTTTTCAAACATCTTCTAACTAACAACTTAGCATAAGTAATAAAATCAGGTTAGAATAACTAAAAATTAATGGGAGATAGTAGTTTTTAGTGAATAAACCTCAAATTCCCAATTTACCACTACCAGCGTCACTTATAGGTGCAGATGCTGGATCTTTTACTGAGTATACAGTTACTCAACGGATGCCGGATATTGCTCGCCGTGTGATTATAGAAAATAAATTCCCTACGGAAATAAATCAAGGCTTGGAAAAACTAGCAGCGGAATTACCAAGCGGTTATTTACAATCTTTAATAGATGACACTGGTGTAGATTTTAACGATTGGAATAAATATATAGAACCATATAAAGGTCAACGTTGGGTAGATATACCTTGGTTTGTTGCAGAAACTTATTTTTATCGTCTTATTCTCAATATAACTAATTACTTTCAACCAGGAGAATGGCAAAGTGTTGACCCATTTGGGTTACAAAAAATTCAAGGTTTAGAAACATCAATTGATTCCATTATTTCTCTGTGTACTCAAACGCAAGAATGGTTGAATGCATCACAGCAAGAAGACAAACCTAGTAAATCTTCTCTCATTGCTTTGTTGTATTTTGCATTGTGGGGAAATCGTGTTGACTTAAGTTTATGGTCAGCTTTTGAAGATGATAGGAGTCGTTTCAATATTCAGACGCAATTAAGTAATATCTTAGTAGATGATACATTTGCTATTACTAAGTTATTAACAAAATCGGAGAATAACTGTATTGATTTGGTTGTTGATAATGCTGGCTTTGAGTTAATTTGTGATTTATGTTTGGTTGATTTTTTATTGGGTAGTGGTTTTGCTAGTCAGGTTTATCTGCATTTAAAACCGCATCCAACTTTTGTATCTGATGCAATGATCAAGGATGTGCATTATACTAAGAATTTTTTGATCCAAAGTAGCAATATTCAAGTTAAATCTTTGGGACAGAGATTAACAAAAAATCTGGCTTCAGGTAGATTGGTTTTAACTGAAGATTATTTTTGGACTTCACCGTTAGCATTTTGGGAAATACCAAAATCACTCAAAGATGAGTTAGGAAAGTCTAATTTAATGATTGTCAAAGGTGATACTAATTATCGACGCTTGTTAGGAGATTTAAACTGGGATTTTACTACAAATTTTGCAGAGATAGTTTCTTATTTACCTGCACCAATGGTAGCTTTACGTACTCTCAAGTCAGAAGTAGCAGCAGGTTTGAAGTCAGATGTTATGGAAGAATTAGCAATAGTTGACCCTAATTGGTTGACAAATGGACAATGGGGTGTAATTCAGTTGGTTAACTAAGGTATTTACAAAGTTAAATTGTCCTTATAACTTTTGGTTAAAGGAGTTGCGGCTACAAGATTTCGGGAATAAGTAAGTATTCCCAGTTGATAAAGCTGAAAAACTTTCTCGTAGTTTCTATATATGTGGGGACTGTACCAAACGGATGAGAGGAAACTGGATATATTTATTAAGAAAAGTATTTAAATACTTGAATATAGCAATTCCCAAGCTCATGAAATACACCCCACCCGCGCTGTCGCGCACCCTCCCCTTACCAAGGGGAGGGTTGGGGAGGGGTAATTTTGTATCTAACTAGAGTGGGAAAGGCTATATCATCCTTAAGATATAAGTAGAATTAGTATTAGACTCTAGTTTATGTTACGCTACTAAGCGACATCACATAGGATGTGTGATTATCAAAAATTGATTAACTCGTTAGAATCAGCTTAGATGTTAGCTAATTTCAGCTATGAAATTGATTTCTGAACCATCGGTTCCTGTCAAAATTCAAAAGATGAAGCAAAGGGTGCGATGGATGCATCCTAGTATTAAAGAACGGGGAATTGACCAAACCTCCCTGATACTAGATGATGGCAAGGAGGAAAGTCCAGATTTTTCGTTTATGGTAATTGGTGATAGTGGTACGAAATCCGATTATGGACAACATCCACAACGTCAAGTTATGGAAATGCTGCTGAGTAATAACGATGATTGTCGTTTTGTTTTACATACTGGTGATGTAGTTTATTTGGTAGGTTCTCGTGAATATTATCCGGCTAATTTTATTGAACCTTACCGCGAATTTATTGTAGGTGGTGAAAATCCCAAAAGTATTGCTTATGACCAAATGGTATTTAAATTACCCATTTTGCCAGTTTTGGGTAATCATGATTACTATGATGTGCCTTTGTTATATAGATTAGTAACTGGTTCTACCTTATCTCTGCGTCGGATGTTGCGTTACAAAGATATTGAGGTTGGTTGGCATGGTTCAAATCAAGGTGATGCTTATACAAGAGCATTTATTGATTATTTGGCAAGGATGTCTCCAAATGATTTAAAACTTCATTTGGATGAATATTATACGGCAAAAACTGATACAGGACGTTGTTTGCGTTATCAACCGGGAAATTTTACCCGGTTACCTAATCGGTATTATACGTTTCGTTATGGGGGAATTGATTTTTTTGCTCTTGATTCTAATACTTTTAATACACCAGCACCTTTACCGGGAAATGAAGCGGGAGATGTTTTCCGTCGAGAGTTGCTACAACGTCGTCAAGAATTAGAACGAGAAGAGTTGCAAATTTTGGCTGAGTGCGACAAACTTAATTCTGAAAATACTGTAGAAGCTGAACAACTGGCAGATTTGGTTGCGAAGGTAGACCAACTTAACGAGGTCAAAATTGATATTGATAAGCAATTAGAACCTCACACGAGTGCTGATGTGGATTTTGAACAACTTGATTGGTTGCGAAGTCGGTTGATTGAATCTTGGCATAGTTCAAATGTGCGGGGACGGGTAATATTTTTTCATCATCCACCTTATGTTACAGAAGCGACCAAGTGGCAGCAAGGACAAACTTTAGCTGTACGTCATCGTTTGCGTGGAGTATTTGAGCAAGTAGGGGCAACTTTGGATAAGATGACTCAAGGTAGACCTGTTGTGGATGTGATTTTCAACGGTCACGCGCACTGTTTGGAACATCTGCGGACTGGGAATACAGGATATGCTGATTCTCACATTAACTATATTGTTTGTGGTGGGAGTGGCCGTCGTCCCCGTCGTCAACGTCAAGAAGGCACTCAATTGATGGAAACTTTTAATGATGCTGCTGGTGTTTCGACTCGTAAAGTTGCAGATTCGTTACTTTATGTGGGACGGAGTGGTTACGGTTCCGAAAGGAGAAAACCTTATTCCTGCGTGCGGGTGGATGTAAAAGCGGGGTTTCCTGCTAAGTTTGTTGTTACACCACTAGTGACGGAACGGATTGAGGGAGAATGGTGCGATCGCTCTTTAGAACCATTTATAATCTAATCATCATCATTTTTCTCAGTTGGGGAATCTTACTAACTTTCTCCAACCCCCCAACAGCAGCATTTCATGGTATTTGAAAAACAGGCTTGAATATTATTATTGTAGGGGCGTATTGCGATACGCCTCCTGAATTATGCTGTATTAGATTTAGAAAGTACCTTCCTCTCTATTGAGTCTTTCATCATGCTTGGTAATTACCCAAAGTGCATGAATACTACCAGGAAGCCAACCGAGAAGAGTGAGTAAAATGTTAATTCCCAACGTTGGACTAACACCAACTGTCATGAATACACCTACTGGAGGTAAGAATAAACCAAGAAGCAAACGAGTTAATTTCATGGGATTTCTGCTATTTTTTAACTTTATTGACATTTATTGCGGAGACAGAATCTAACAATAAACTCTATTGAGAGATTTATCTCCAGCTTATTTCTAGATTAAGATTCAGTAGTTTTGCTTTGTAATTCCACATTCCTTTCCGCAAAATATTTACTGAGGAATGTATTAGCCAAAGATAGGATTACTGGCGCAAGAATAAAAGCAATTAGTCCTTGAACTCTAAACCCAGGAACTAAAACTGATGCCAACCAAAAGCAGATTCCATTTACGACTAAGGAAAATCCACCTAAAGTTAAGAATGTCAATGGTAAAGATAGTGTTGTGAGAATTGGTTTCACTGAACCATTAATCAAACCAATGACTAAACCTGCAATTAAAGCTGCGGGAAAATTAGCAATATCCACTCCTGGGAAAATGATATCGACAATTAACAAACTTAACGCTGTAGCGAGTGTGGTTATGAATATTCCCCACATTGATTTTTACCTCTTTGACAGACAATTGAATCTATTTTGGCGTAAAATTCAAGTTTTTACATCCTGTTTTAGATAGATTGGGTTATACCGAAAGGAGGATTTTTTTAACGCAGAGGGTTTTTCAATTATTCTGGTTTGTAGTAGAGGGAAGATTTATATAAGGTTTGTTCTTGGTGTGTTTCTAATACGCAATCAGATAGGGGATATGTGACGCAGGTGATGACATAACCAGCTTGGATTTCCTGGGGACGGAGAAATTTTTGCTCGCTTTGATCAATTTCACCGCTAATTAGTTTAGCTATACAAGCTGAACATTCTCCTTGTTTACAGCCAGATGGTATACGAATACCTTTTTCTTCTGCTATGTCAATTATATATTGATCTTCGGGTACTTGAATTGTGCGATCTAATCCTAGCTTTTCGTTGATTAATCTCACTTGATAGATAGTCATATCAATTTTGGTGTTGTTAGGTGAAGATATGATTTTTTTGCACGCAGAGACGCAGAGGCACAGAGAGAGTTTTTTTAGCGTGAGATTTTATGTAAGGATTCAGGATACAGAATGTTTGATATAGAAGGGAAGAGGGAACAGAAGAGAAAAATATTCTTATCCTTCTCCTTCTTTCTGACTCCTGACTCCTGAATTCTTACGCTTCTATTGTTTGACTGCTTTCATTGATAAGCCAATGCGTTTTAATTTTTCGTTGACTTCTAAGATTTGGACTTTGACAACTTGTCCAACTTTGACTATTTTTTGCGGATCATCTACGAATCTATCAGCCAGTTGGGAAATATGCACTAATCCGTCTTGGTGTACACCGATATCCACAAATGCACCGAAGTTAGCAACGTTGGTAATTATTCCTTCTAGTTCCATTCCTACTTGTAAATCTCTAATTTCTTTAATTCCGGCTTTGAAGGTGGCATATTTGAATTCTGCACGAGGATCTCTTCCTGGTTTTTCTAATTCGCTGAGAATGTCGCGCAGTGTTGGTTCACCAATGGTGTCGGTGACATATTTTTTGATGTTGGTTTTTTTGAGTTTTTCAGCTATTTCTGTGACTTGATTTAATGATACGTTTAAATCTTTGGCTATGGATTCTATCAGTGAGTAACTTTCTGGATGTACTGCTGTGCTATCTAAGGGGTTTTCTCCACTGCGAATTCTCAAAAAACCGGCTGCTTGTTCAAAGGCTTTTGGCCCTAGTTTGGCTACTTTTAATAGTTGACGACGATTTTTAAAGGCTCCGTTTTGGTTGCGATAGGCGATAATATTGTTAGCTACTGCTGGTGTAATTCCAGAAACAAAGGTGAGAAGTTCTTTGGAAGCGGTATTTAAGTCAACTCCAACGTAGTTAACGCAACTTTCGACGGTTTCATCTAATTTTTTTTTCAGTAATTTTTGGTCAACGTCGTGTTGATATTGTCCGACACCAATTGATTTGGGATCAATTTTGACTAATTCCGCTAAGGGATCTTGTAATCTTCGTCCTATACTAATTGCACCGCGCACGGTAATATCTAAATCAGGAAATTCTTCTAGTGCAACTTTGCTGGCAGAATATATAGATGCACCAGATTCGTTCACCATGACTTTAACTGGTTTGCGTTCGCAGATTTCTAGGACTTCGGAAACAAATTCATCAGTTTCACGGGAAGCTGTGCCGTTTCCAATGGCGATTAATTCAATTTTGTATTTTTCAATTAAGCTTTTGATGGTTTGCGCGGCTTTTTTACGTTGTTCGGCCGCTTGGTGAGGAAACACGGCTTGATATTCTAAGAATTTGCCGGTTTGTTCGAGTACTGCAACTTTACATCCTGTTCTAAAACCTGGATCTATTGCTAAGGTTGGTTTCATTCCTGCTGGTGCAGATAATAGCAATTCTCGTAAATTTGCTTCAAAGGTTTTGATTGATTCAACATCAGAATAGGTTTTCTTTTCGGAAATTACTTCGCCAATGAGAGAGGTTTTCATCAATCTGTTAAATGCATCTTTTAACATCGTTTGATAAAAGTCTCTGATTGCGCGAATTTTGGCTTTAATTTCTTGTGATTCTAAATAAGAAAGTACAAAATCTTCGTCAAAAGCAATTTCAAAGCTTAATATTTTTTCTGCTTCTCCCCGACACAAAGCCAGCATATTATGGGGGGCAATATTTTTAACTTTGATTTGGTAGTTACGGTACATTTCAAATTTGGTTGTACCTTCAGGATGATCGTTTTTAATCCGAGAGATAAATACCCCGGTTTCTAAGAGATAATCACGCACATATGACCGTAACTCGGCTTTTTCAGCAACTTCTTCGGCGAGAATATCAGCAGCACCTTTTAATGCTTCTCCTGCGGTTTTCACTCCTAGAGTTTCAGAAATATATTTCGCAGCTTCTTCTTCTAATGGGGCTGCTACACAATTTTTTACATTGAGAGATTTGATATACGCAGCCAGGGTTTCTAGTCCTTTCTCTCTGGCGATGGTGGCGCGAGTGCGGCGTTTTGGTTTATATGGTAGGTATAAATCCTCAAGTTCTGTTTTTTGTAAACAGGTAGTGATTTTAGCTTTAAGTTCATCGCTGAGTTTACCTTGTTCCGCGATCGCATTTAAAATCACTTTTTTCCTTTCTGCCAATTCTGTTAAGTATGTATACCTATCAAATAAATCCCGCAATTGCACTTCATTCATCTCATTCGTGCGTTCTTTGCGGTAACGCGCAATAAAAGGAATTGTCGCACCCTCGGCTAAAAGTTCCAGTGCATTTTGCACCTGATTGGGGTTAAGTTCTAGTTCAGTTGCTAGTAGTTGCGGAATGTTTAACATTTGGGTGTTTAAGTGGAAAATATTACTTTTAAAGAGGGAACAGGGAACGAGGAACAGAAAATAGGAAAAACTGTTAATAATCTACTGGATGATTATATAATTTTGATTAAAATTCAGATTCCCAGTTTTTGTAAAATATTGTAAATAAAGCATACTTAAGTGTATAATCAGAAGTTGTTCGCAAATAGTAGGTTGAATCTATGAAGATCAACCACTATGTCTGTTGTCATTGTAGGATTTTAGTAAAATGCCCTTGTTTTTTCTAATTCCAATTTGTACTGGTTTAGTAACTGGCTATTTTTTAAACCAAAAAGATGAAATTGCTTACATAGCTGGTGTGTTTACAGCTGTGAGTTTGATTTTGAGTCTTATTCTAGCACCTTGGCAAATTCAGCTTGGTTTGTTAATGATTGTCCTTTTTGTTAGTAAAAAACTTTTACAAAAAATTTATTAATAACAACGGCTTCGATAAAAGGCGTATTGCAATACGTCACTGGGAATTGGGAACTGGATAATAATTACGAATTACGAATTACGAATTACGAATTACGAATTACGAATTACGAATTACGAATTACGAATTACGAATTACGAATTACGAATTACGAATTACGAATTACGAATTACGAATTACGAATTACGAATTACGAATTACGAATTATTTGCCCCTCTCACCAAAATTACTGTGCTTTCTACACCGGAAGCAATAGTTTCAGGAATATTACCTTGAATTGCTTGTTGTAATAATCCCTCACGAGAAGCGCCCAAAACTACAACATCGTAACTTTCCGTTTTCACTAAATCAATTACCCCTTCGGCCACGGAATCTGCTTGTATTGGTGAAGCCACAACAGTACTGTGTAAATTGCGGTGACGCATTAGTTGACGAGTTGATTCTTCTAAAACTATCATGTCTGGCTTTAATTCTGATGGTTTAAACACTTGCATGAGACGAATTTGAGCATCATTTCCTAATGTCACCAAAGCCGGTAATAATTTAATTGCAGCCCGTGCATTTGGGCCTCCAGCCATTGGTACTAGCCAACGATTGAAATGAGAACAGTCGGAAATATTGCCTAATTTTACCAAGACAACATCACAGGAAGCTTGGCGAATTACAGTATCAACAACAGTACCAAAAATACGGCCGGGGGTTGAAGTGTTACCTTTCCAACCCATAAAAATCAGGTCGATATGTCGTTCCTTAATTGTCTCTAAAACTGCTTGGGCGACATCATGGGCGACTCGAATTTGAGTATGTATGGGAATGTGCCATTTTTTGGCTAAAGCTTCTGCTTGTCTGAGTAAGCGACGACTTTTTGTAGTACTGACTTGTGTTTCAGAGGGGGAACTGTGACGGGAGACGAGGATAATTTGTAAACACTCTAATTCATAATGGCGATCGCGGGCAATAGTTGCTGCCATTTGTAATAAAGTCTCTGCTGTGTCTGGGTTAGCCAGAGTTACTAATAATCTCCCTCTCCCAATACTAGGCGATCGCGTCTGGTAAACTACATAAGATGGTTCTGGTTGGGGTCCATTAACTCTATTTTCCCCATTGATATGGTCTGCTTCCGCCCGGATAATATCCGCACGAGTAATAATCCCAATTAGTTTTTGTCGTTCTACCACTGGTAAACGACTGATTTGATAGCGGTCTAATAAATAGAGTACATCACTCAGTGTTTGCGTGGGTTTAACTGTGACAGGTTGGGGTGTCATGATTTCTCTCAAAGAAATACCATGAGATAAATAGCGATTCTGTAAATCTGATTGAGTAACAATTCCTACCAATTTACAATTTTCTACCACCGGAAAACCCCGATGATGAGAACGAGAAAAAGCCTGGATAACTTCTTCTACAGCCATATCTGTTTCTAGAGTTTCCACCCGTTGTTGCATCACGTTTTTGGCTGTTAACTGAGTTAATATTCCTTCTATGGGTGCATCTTTTTGAATAGTGATGCCTTTTAATAGTAAAAGTTTGTCATACAGTGAACCAGGTACTACCTTATCTGCTACTAAATAAGACGTGACAGAGACAATCATTAACGGTAAAACCAAATTAAAATCTGTCGTCATCTCAAACACAATTACAATTGCTGTCATGGGGACTTTGGAAACAGCACTAAAAAATCCCCCCATACCCGCTAAAGCATAGGTAGTCAGAGAACCTAACCCCCAAAGATGAAACTCACATACCCCAACTAAATGTCCTAAACAAGAACCTAAAATGAGGCTGGGCGCAAATAAACCCCCTGGTGCGCCGGAACCAAAAGCAATTAAGGTTAAAATAAATTGAGCAATGAAAGCGATCGCAGCAAAGGGAAGATTAGCTTCACTCGTAATCATATACTCCCTTAACCCAGTATTATCTCGATAAGACTCAGGCAATAAAGCCACGATTAAACCAGAAACAAAGCCAGCCAAAGCTACTCGTAGCGGTAAGCTGACGTGTAGTCTGCGGTAGACTTTAATACTAAAAACTAATCCCTGATTAAATAACGCCCCTAGCAACCCAGCCAAAACACCCAAAATTAAGAAAACCGGAATTTCTAGTAAAGAGAAACTGCTAGAATACTCCATTAATTGCAAGTTAAGTTGCAGACTTCCACCGCCTAATAATCGGGAAATTACCCCACCGATAAAAGAGGCGATAATCGCAGTTCCTAAAGTTAGTCCTGATAAATCTTGTAGTAACTCTTCAATAATAAATAATACCCCGGCAATGGGTGCGTTAAAAGCCGCCGCTAACCCAGCCCCCGCCCCCGCTGCAATCATTTGTCGCCGATGTTCTGGGGAGGTGGGAACCCAACGACTCATTCCCGCAGCTAAACCCGCACCGATTTGAACAGTGGGGCCTTGTCTTCCTAAAGTGATACCTGAACCCAAGGAAATGATTGTGCTGAGTAACTTAATCAATGCTACCCGCCAGGATAGCTTCATGGGTATATTTGCCAGGGTAGCCTTGACTTGAGGAATACCACTACCAGCGGCTTCTGGTGCTAACCGTTGCACTAACCAACCAGCCAAAAACCCGAAAACCATACCTATGATTGGCAAAGTCAGCCAAGCTGGTAACACCTGGGTACTATGAACTCGCCATGTTCCTAACCATCCCGAACCCTGTTTGAGTAATACAGCAGATAAAGCAGCAACAATACCAATAATACAAGCTTCTGCTATTGCTAAACCTCTTCTCGGCTGCCACAAAAGGCGAAAGCGTTGAGTCAGCATCTGAAGCAACATCATAAATTTTAATTTTTAATATTGAATTGATATAGCAATCCTAAATGATATTTGCAAGATGATGATCTCGTTCCCAGTCTCCGCCTGGGAATGCCATTATAGAGGCAGAGCCTCTAATATTATCCTCTAAGGTAGATAATTAATGTCTAAGGTTTGCTCAAGGGTAAATGATAAGTCAGTAGGAATTTTATTACTAGGAAAATTTGTTTTTATCAAAACATCCTTCCTGGCATTTGTATAACATTCTGTGAATATTTCTGATAATAAAGGTTTTAAGCTCGGACTATCTTTTAATAATTCCTGAATTTGTCGTCGTTGTTCTACAATTGTATCTAACCAACCGCGTTGATTTTCTACTCTTACTTGTTCCCAATATATTAGTTTTAATAGATGTTCTATCAATACTCTTAGACGATTGATTAATTCCCGTTTTTCACTCCTACCCATCGTTTCTATTTCTTCAATCAAGTTATCAATATCTAATTGGTTAAATTGGCGATCGCGTAAAATTTTGATCGTAGTTTCTATCCAGATATAAAAATCTTGTTCGTACAGTGAGTTTGTGGGTAGTTGATTTGTAGTAGTTTCAATTGAGGTCATGGTGGTAACTCTTCAATTTAATTTACAGCAGTGGTCAGATGTTATTTAGTTGGTAGAGGTTTAGGATTGGTAAACTATATTTGCACTTATATTTATCAACATTTTAACATGATTAATTGTCAGAATCAGGATTTTCAGGATTTAAGGATTTTCAGGATTAAGATGAGGATAATGGTGGGTTAGCGCAGCGTAACCCACCCTACAAATTGCGGATTTTTTTATTTGGAAGTCCCTTGATAAGGATTCAGGATACAGAATGTTTGATATAGCAGGGAACAGAAGAGAAAAATATTCTTCTTCCTTCTTCCTCCTAACTCCTGACTTTCTGCGATCGCTTGAAATAGTAAACACAATTCTGGATTCCAAATTATTTTAACGATTTCTCCCAGTGATTGAGAGTCCTTCTACTATCAGTGAAGGCGTGTAACAAGCACCATTCCAATCAGCATCACCACCGATTTTAACTAATTGTTTGAGGGCTGTGTAGACGTTACCAGCGACCATCGTATCTTTAACGCGGCCAATTACCTGGCCTTTTTTCACCCAATATCCCAAATCAATATTGATAGAAAAATCACCAGAAATACCGTCTCCTCCTCCTAGTATTTGGTCTACGATTAAACCCTCATCCATGTCTTGAATCAATTGTTGTAGGGATGCCGTACCGGGTTCAATGAGGAAGTTAAATAAACCGGGGGTGGGATAGCTACCCAAACCAGGACGAAAACCATTGCCGGTACTACCAATATTTAATTGTCGTCCAGTTGTGCGATCGCTATAAAAATTTTGTAAAATGCCGTTTTCAATAAATATCAAAGACTGTGTAGGCTGACCTTCATCATCAAAAGGACAACTATAAGGCCCTGCTTCTGGGTCTTGATAAAGGGTTAAACTCGGTGAAACAATGGATTTACCTAATTTTTCTCCCCAAGGGGAAGATTTTTCTAGGATGCGTTTTCCATTTAAAGCCGCCTGAACAGTTCCCCATAACATATCCGCAGCTTTGGAAGTGAACAAAACCGGAACCCGACCGCTAGGGGTAGTAACATTATTCTCTTCTGACCAAGCTAATCGCTGTAAAATTTGGTAAGCGACTTTATCAGGGTTGAGTTCACCCCGTTGGGTTTGTCCATCCGCAACACTCAAAAAATCATCACCTCTTACCCATTCTGCTGAAATATAACAGCTAAGAGTGGTGTCAGTATAGTGACAATCTAAACCTTTGCTATTGATTAATCTAGTGTTTTCAACATCACATTCCCAGTCACTATGACAGAGAACATCTGGATAAACATCACGAATCAGAGCGATCGCTTCCTTGCCCCATTTAATCAACTTTTCTACTGGTACAGCTTCCCCAACATCAGGGTAGGACGTAGGAGATTTACCCACTAATTCCAATAATTCCGGTTGATTGAGTTGGCTCAAAGCCAGCGATCGCTCTACCATGACTTGTGGATCTACAGAACCATAAGCCACCGTTAGTCCGGGACGACCATTGAGCCATAGCCGCAGTGCTGTCCCTTCCGATTGACTGGTTTCTAGTTGTTTCAGGCGGTTAGCCTCAAAAAACACAGGACGAGAAAGCGATCGCGACTGATACACCTCCGCAGCCTCTGCGCCAGATTTTAAGGCAAGTTCTAGCAGATGTTCCGCTAGTGTATCTTGTGACAAATTTGCAGAAGCCATTTCCCTTGATTAATTGTGGACTTTGGATTGTAAACCCCAGATAGACGCAGTTTATTATCCCATCAGCGTGTCGGAACCGTTGTAATTAGAATTGGTACTTGGTAATTCTCCCCAGTTCCCAATTCCCAGCGTTTAAGGCAAATTTACCTCTTGTAACAGCCAAAACCCAGCAAAAGATTGAGCTTGGGGATCTGACTGCACACCAATAAAATGAACTCCATTAGCTTTTTCCTTCGCTTGTGCAAAACCTTGAGCCTCAGCTAGAAGTTGAGGAGTTTTAATATTTGCAACAATCCAGCTTTCAGTTGCACCGGTTTCCAAAATCAATCTATCTCCTTGCTTGGTGTCAAAGTGCAAGTAAGCCATTTCCAAACCAGACATCCAACCAGCTAAAGGTAAAGCTCTTGGTGAAAAAATCAAAATTCCTGGAATCCGCGCTTCTGGTGACAATTTTGCCAATTCTAGGGGGAAAGCTTCACCAAAGCCAATTTCCCACTCTGGCATTTCTGCAAAATCCCCCGCATCTAAAGTCACAAATGCCCACTGTTTTCCTTCCAAAGCATCAGGTAAACGTTGGGGTAAAGGTTTATCTAAACGTACTGATGGATTTGCGATCCCTTGGTACCCTGGTTCCTGGGGATAAACTTCCTCCATGCGCTGCTGTAGCCACTGATTAAGAAACAAAGTGCGGCGGCTAGATATAGCGGGAATACCCACACCTTCACAAGCTTTAGTAATCATATTATTCATTTGGCGGCGGAAAAAGCGAATTTTGATTGGAGCTTCCCCCGCTTTCTCAATAGCTTCCTGTAACGCAGTCCGCAACCAACCCGAATTTACCTGGGTACTAGGGCAATATTGAGCATAGCGAAATAAAGAGTCTGTTTTCGTGCGAACATCCGAAGGACTTTCGCAAACTAAGACTTCCCAAACTTTTTTTTGATTTTCGTCCAAAATCGGACGGGAGTAAAAATCGAGTTCCCAAATACTGCCCATGTTTTGCGGTGAAATCTGGCGAGTTTATATTTTGCTATGTTTTTACTCTACCAGTTCGCTGCTGAAGTCTGTAAAAAGCATCTTAATTTTTCAGCCAAAACTGAAACATGAGGTTCAGCCATAATACTATCGTGATTACCAGGAACATCATGAATTTCTAAGCCACCAGCAGCTAATTCTTCCCATCTCTTGAGATAACGAGCGTATTCTTGAGATTGATCAACTGCTCTAAAAAAGATTACTTGACCTGGATAAACCGTAGGACAATAATTTTTGTAAGCATGAACGATGGCATCTCTAACAGCTAAGTGGCGGAGTGTGTGGGGTAAAGGCAGATTTCTCTTCACATAGAATTGATACACAGTTTCCGTGATTCTATCTTGAATTCGCCGATTAATTTTTTCCCAAATTGCGATCATCTGCTGTTGAAATGTCAAATTATTAAAATTGCGACGATTGCGCTGAATCATATCCATTAAATACAATGTATATTTAGTGACACGAGACTTTGTTTTCACTAGAGATAAAAAATTCACCCCTTCAGAAGATGGAAGTATCATTTTCGGAGGAAAAGCATCGAAAATAGTTAATAATTCAACAGTTTCTCCCTGGGCATAAAGTTGTTGTGCCATTTCATAGGCTATCACACCTCCTGCACACCATCCTCCCAGTAAATATGGTCCATGAGGTTGAACAGTTTGAATTTCTTTAATATAGTGAGAAGCCATATCTTCAATACAAGTATGAGGAGACTTTTTCCCATCTAAGCCTTGTGCTTGTAAACCATAAACTGGTTGATCAGCATCCAGTTTAGATAACAAATTCAGGCTGTGTATCAAACCTCCTGATGCGGTATGAATATAGTAAAAAGGTGGTTTTGAACCTTTGGTTTGAATAGGAACTAATGAGAACCACGAAGTTGAGCATCCTTCTTGCCGAAGCACATGAGCTAGTTGCTTAATTGTGGGAGATTGGAAAAGATAAGCAAGAGGAATATTTTTGCCAAATATCTCGTTAATTTGAGCAAATAGGCGTAAAGCTAGTAATGAATAACCTCCCAAATCGAAAAAGTTATCACTTAATCCTATGGGTTGAATGCGTAAAACATTCTCCCAAATCTTTATGAGTTGCAGTTCTAAATTATCGGATGGTTGTATATTTTTTTTTGATTCAAAATTGATAAAATCAACAGTAGGAAGAGCGCGATGGTCAATTTTGCCGTTAGTAGTTAAGGGGAAAGACTCTAACGCCACAAATGCAGAAGGAATCATGTAATCTGGTAACTTCTGTTTGAGGTATTCACGTAGTTGATGAGATATTTCTGATGGAGAGTTTTGGTTTGATTTAGAAATAATATAAGCAACTAATCTTTTATCACCAGGAATATCTTCTCTCGTGATAACTTTCGCTGCTTTCAGATTTGGATGTTGATTTAATACTGCTTCGATTTCTCCTAATTCTATTCTAAATCCGCGAATTTTTACTTGATTATCAATTCTTCCTAGATACTCAATCTCACCATTAGGTAAATACCTTCCTAAATCTCCTGTTTTATAAAGACGCGCTTTTGCTTGATTATTAAAAGGATGAGAAATAAACCTTTCAGCAGTTAATTCTGGTCGATTTAAATAACCTCGTGCTAAACCTGCTCCTCCTACATATATTTCCCCAGTCACACTAATAGGTACTGGTTGCAAAAATTGATCTAAAATATAAACTTGCGTATTAGCAATAGGTCTTCCAATGGGAACAGAACTACCAAACTGCATTCCCCGCATCATCGAATAGTAGCAAGTAAAAGTCGTGTTTTCCGTAGGTCCATAACCATTGATTACCTGACAATTGTCTAGAG
The DNA here is from genome assembly GCF_049315035.1 of Anabaena sp. PCC 7938. Lineage (NCBI taxonomy): Bacteria > Bacillati > Cyanobacteriota > Cyanophyceae > Nostocales > Nostocaceae > Anabaena > Anabaena sp. PCC 7938. Next base: position 1,222,185 of record NZ_CP186034.1, read on the forward strand.
CTTCCACAACTCGTTGCACAGTCGCAAGTGATAACACATCCCCACCGGCTAACAACTGACGCAAAGGTTTTAAATCCTCTAGTCTTTGGTCTACCATGAGATGAAATAGTCCCGCTGTCAGCCATAAAGTTGTAATCTTGTAACGGTGGATAGATGCAGCTAAATCTTCCAGAGTCGGAATGGGTGCAGGAAAAATAACTAACCTTCCCCCATTGAGTAAACTACCCCAAATCTCAAATGTCGAAGCGTCAAAAGCTAGCGGTGCAAGTTGCAAAAATACTTCTTCGCTGCTCAAATTCGCATAATTAGTTTCTTTGACTAATCGCACTACACCAAGATGGAGAACACAAACTCCTTTCGGTTGTCCTGTAGAACCTGATGTGTACATGACATAGGCTAGGTTTTCCGGGTTTGCACCATTGCTCACTTTTTCCTGGTTTTCTAATTCAATGGCTTTGCTATCAGTATCTAAACAAATAACTGTGGCTTGATGTTCTGGCAGTTTTTCTACTAGATGCTGTTGTGTTAATAGTATTGATACTTGGGAATCTGATAACATGAATGCTAATCGCTCTTGGGGATAGACAATATCTAAAGGTACGTAAGCTCCTCCGGCTTTGAGAATGCCTAATATGCCGACAATCATTTCAAGTGAACGTTCTGTGCAAATACCAACTAAAACCTCTGCTTTCACTCCCAATGTTTGCAGATAATTTGCTAATTGATTAGCACGTTTATTGAGTTCCCGATAAGTAAGTTGTACCTGCTCAAACACCACTGCCACTGCATCTGGTGTTCTTTCTACTTGTTCTTCAAATAATTGATGGATACATTGATCTTGGTGATAATCTGTCTGAGTTTGATTCCATTCAATTAATAACTGATGTTTTTCTTTTTCTGTAATCAGAGGCAATTCCCAAATACATTGATGGGGAGCAGCCAATATCCCAGACAATAACATCTGGAAATGTTGTATCATTCGCTCTATTGTAGAACCATCAAACAGATCCGTATTATATTCCCACTCACCTATTAATTGTCCATTTCGTTCTGACATTGATAAAGTGAGGTCAAATTTTGCAGTTTGTACTAATGCTTCTAAAGCTGTAACAGTCAAATTTGGTAATTGTAATTCTCCCATCAGTGCATTCTGCAAAGCAAACATCACCTGAAATATAGGAGTATGACTTAAATTTCTTTCTGGTTGCAACACCTCCACTAACTGCTCAAATGGTACATCCTGATGAGTGTATGCTTCTAAACATACCCTTCGGACTCGACTGAGTAATTCTCTAAAACTGCGATGCTCACCTAAATCAGTTCTTAAAGCTAAAGTATTTACAAAAAAGCCGATTAATACCTCAATTTCTCTGCGGTTACGTCCCGCAATGGGAGTTCCGACAATCACATCTTTTTGACCACTGTAACGGCAAAGTAATATTTTAAACGCTGTCAGTAAAGTCATGAATAAAGTCACTCCCTCTTCTTGGCACAGAGATTTGAGACTTGCAGTTAATTCTTTTGAGAAGATGAAGAATTTTGTTGCCCCAGCATAAGTTTGCACTTGGGGACGGGGACGATCTGTGGGCAATTCTAATACTGGTAAAGTCCCACCTAATTGCCGTTTCCAATAATTCAATTGAGATTCTAAAACTTCCCCAGTCAGCCACTGCCTTTGCCAAAGTGTAAAGTCTGCATATTGAATAGGTAGTTGTCGTAACGGAGAAGTTAAATCCTGGCAATAAGCCGTGTAAAGTGCTTTTAATTCCTCAAACAACACCCGAAAAGACCAGCCATCAAAAATAATGTGGTGAATGTTGATTAATAGGAGATTATCTTCTGGACTCAATCGCAATAATTGGATACGAAATAGAGTATCTTCAGCTAGATTTAAAGATTTTTCTGCTTCTTGTTTAGCTATTTTTTCTGCTTCTGTTTCCCGTTGAAAATCAGGTAGTGATTGTAAGTCGATGATAGGTAAATTGAAGTCAAAATTATGAGTAATTACCTGAGTTGGTTGTCCGTTTACAACCACAAAATTCGTTTGCAATATTTCATGCCGCTGTATAATTTCGTATAAGCTTTGTTCCAGTATATTGATGTTAAGTGAACCCAGAATTTTTAACCTATAGGCGATATTATATGCACTACTATTTGGTTTTAATTTGTCTAAAAACCAGAGACGCTGTTGAGCAAAAGAAAGTGGCAGATTTTCTTGCTGCTGTCTGGGTGTAATTGCCGCTACTAATACATCATCGGTTTGTTTTGTAATGCCAATCTGCTCAGAAATTTGAGCAATAGTAGGAAATTCAAATAATAAATATAGCGGGATTTCTAAGTTAAAGCTTTGTCTGATGCGGGATATAACCTGGGTGGCTAGTAATGAGTGTCCTCCTAATTCAAAGAAGTTATCATCTATGCCTATGGTTTCTATTTTGAGTACCTGACTCCAAATATGAGCGATAATTTCTTCTGTAGGTGTGCGTGGTGCAACATAATTACTTCCAGAATCTGCAAAATTAGGCGCAGGAAGAGAACGACAGTCAATCTTACCATTAGTAGTTAAGGGGAAAGACTCTAACACCACAAATGCAGAAGGAATCATGTAATCTGGTAACTTCTGTTTGAGGTATTCACGTAGTTGATGAGATATTTCTGATGGAGAGTTTTGGTTTGATTTAGAAATAATATAAGCAACTAATCTTTTATCACCAGGAATATCTTCTCTCGTGATAACTTTCGCTGCTTTCAGATTTGGATGTTGATTTAATACTGCTTCGATTTCTCCTAATTCTATTCTAAATCCGCGAATTTTTACTTGATTATCAATTCTTCCTAGATACTCAATCTCACCATTAGGTAAATAGCGAGCTAAATCACCAGTTTTATACAATCTACTCTCTGCTGCCTGATCAAACGGATTAGAGATGAATTTCTTTTGTGTTAACTCTTTGGCATTGACATAACCTCTTGCCAATCCCGCACCCCCAATGTGCAATTCCCCTGGTATATTGATGGGAACTGGTTGCAGATATTCGTCTAAGATGTAGGTTTTGACGTTAGCTATGGGACGACCAATAACTGGCTTGATGTTAGCTATTTGTATCAAACACAGTGTGGTATCTACAGTGCATTCTGTTGGACCGTAGACATTATAAAACTTAATATTTTGAGCCTGTGCTAAAGTTGTCCACATAGATTCATCAATCGGTTCTCCCCCTACGAGTACATATTGAGGAGCAGCATCACTTTCCAGTAATCCTGCTGCAATCAACAGTCTCAGATGCGATGGAGTGCAGTCCAACACATCTATTTTTTGCTGCTGCAAGTAGGACAACATCGCATTTCCATCAAATCGTACCTTTTCTGGCACTATGTTCAGACTATGACCATATATAAGTTGAATAATCTGTTTAACGGAAGTATCAAAAGTTAAAGACCCATTCAAACTGACTCGCAAGGGGAAATTCTGGTGATCAGAATAGATGGCTTGATGTAGGCCATTGGCAAGATTCACAACGGAGGAATGCTGAATCATTACTCCTTTTGGCTCTCCCGTTGAACCTGAAGTGTAGATTGCATAAGCCAAGTTTTTAGGTTGAATTTCACAGACAGGATTTGATTCTATTGATTGAGAGATCAAAAGCCAGTCAGTATCTAAGCAAATCAGTTCTACTTGGTGTTGTGGAAGCCTTGCACTTAGATGTTTTTGGGTCAGCAACACTGGAACTTGCCCATCTTGGAGCATCAATAGCAAACGTTCAGTTGGATACCGTGGGTCAAGGGGTAAATAAGCACCACCTGCCTTGAGAATGCCCAGTATTCCCACAATTATGTCCAGCGTTAAGGAAACTTCTTCTATAGAGTCTCGCTCCATACACAAGCCCACCAGCACATTTGCACCTACACCCAAAGACTTCAAGTAGTGTGCTAATTGATTTGCCCGTTGATTAAGTTCTCGATAAGTCAGTTGTTCATTTTCAAACATCACTGCAACAGCATCAGGTGTTCTCTTTACCTGTTCTTCAAACAACTGATGAATACATTTATCTTGGGGATAATCTAACTCTGTTTGATTCCATTCAACTAATAACTGATGTCTTTCTCTTTCTGTTAGTAAAGGTAATTGCCAAATATTTTGCTCAGGTGTAGCCAATATCCCAGATAATAACACCTGGAAATGCTCTATCATTCTTTCTATCGTTGAACTATCAAATAAATCTGTATTATATTCCCATTCACCTATTAATTGTCCATTTTTTTCTGCCATTGACAGAGTGAGATCAAATTTAGCAGTTTGTTTTGGTGGCTCTAAAGCTGTTAAATGCAAATTTGGTAATTCTAATTCTTCTAGTGGTGCATTTTGTAAAACAAACATCACCTGAAATATCGGAGTATGACTTAAATTTCTTTCTGGTTGCAGTACCTCAACTAACTGCTCAAAGGGGACATCTTGATTAGTGTAGGCTTCTAAACATACTTGTTTAACTTGATTTAGTAATTCTCGAAAGATAGGATTATGACTTACATTAGTCCGTAAAGCCAAAGTATTCACAAAAAAGCCTATCAACCCCTCAATTTCTCTACGGTTACGTCCCGCAATGGGAGTTCCTACTATCACATCTTCTTGACCACTGTAGCGACAAAGTAATACTTTAAATGCTGTTACTAGGGTCATGAATAAAGTCATGCCCTCTTTTTGTGAAAGTGATTTGATATTGGCTGTTAATTCTGGTGATAAAATGAAGGTTTTTGTGGCTCCTGCGTAGGTTTTTATTCTGGGACGAGGACGGTCTGTTGGTAATTCTAATATGGGTAAAGCCCCCCCTAATTGTTTTTCCCAGTAATTTAACTGTGATTCTAAAACTTCTCCAGAAAGCCACTGTCTCTGCCACAATGTAAAGTCTGCATACTGAATAGGTAGTTGTGGTAATGGAAAATTTACACCCTCATAATAAGCTGTGTAAATTGCTTTTAATTCATCAAATAAGACTCCAAATGACCAACCATCAAATATAATGTGGTGAAGATTAATTAACAATATATGCGATTCGGCATTCAATTGCAATATTTTAATGTGAAATAGATCATCTGTAACTAAATTAAAAGGCTGCTTTGCTTCTTGTTTAGCTATTTTTTCTACTTCTAGTTTTTGTTGATCCTCAGTCAAGGATTGTAAATCAATGAGGGGTAAACTGAAGGTATTTTTAGCAGTAATTACCTGTTTTGGTTGTCCGTCTATAGAAATAAAATTCGTGTGGAGTATTTCATGACGTTGAATGATTTTACTAATGCTTTTTTCTAGGATGCTGATGTTCAGCAAACCCTGAATTTGTAATCGATAAGGAATATTATAGGCAGTGCTATTTGGTTCTAATTGATCTAGAAACCAAAGTCGTTGTTGGGCAAAGGAAAGTGGTATATTCTTTTGTTGTTTTCTCGGTTCTATTGCTGTTATAGATAGGTTATTGGTTGTGCTGATTTGTGAGGATAATTGGGATATTGTGGGAAATTCAAATAATATCCTAAGTGGTATTTCTCCATTTAAGGTTTGTCTAATACGAGAGATGATTTGGGTCGCTAGTAATGAATGTCCACCTAATTCAAAGAAGTTATCATCAATGCCGATTTCTGCTACCTTGAGTACCTGACTCCAAATATTAGTGATAATTTCTTCTGTGGGTGTGCGAGGTGCAACATAATTCTTTGCAGCAGATGAAAAATCAGGCGCAGTAAGAGAACGATAGTCAATTTTACCATTAGTAGTTAAGGGGAAAGACTCTAACACCACAAAGGCAGAAGGAATCATATAATCTGGTAACTTCTGTTTGAGGTATTCACGTAGTTTATGAGATATTTCTAATGGAGAGTTTTGGTTTGATTTAGAAATAATATAAGCAACTAATCTTTGATCACCAGGAATATCTTCTCTAGTAATAGCTTTAGCTTCCCTCACAATAGAATGTTGGTTTAATACTGCTTCGATTTCTCCTAATTCTATTCTAAATCCGCGAATTTTTACTTGGTTGTCAATACGACCTAGATATTCAATATCACCATTAGGTAAATAGCGAGCTAAATCCCCAGTTTTATACAATCTTGTTAGCGAAGTTCCTCTGTTAGCGAAGCTCTCCCAAAGGGAGCAAAATGTATTATCAAAAGGGTCGAAAATGAATTTATCTTCTGTTAATTTCGGTTGGTTTAAATAACCCTGTGCTAAACCTTCGCCACCAATATGTAACTCTCCAGCTATACCGATAGGAACGAGATTTTTTTGTTGATTCAGAATATATACCTTGCGGTTCGGTAATGGACGGCCAATGGGAATATTTGTGTAAGATTCTATTGATGTATTTTCTTGATTAATTGTAAAAGTGATTGCTGTTATGGTTGTTTCAGTTGGTCCATAAGCATTGATTAAACGTATTCTTTTGAGTGGACTATTTTGCCAGATTTTCAAACTTTCTACTGGTAATGCTTCACCACCGCAAATAACTAATCTGAGTTGATTGGGAACATTAGTAAAAGCATTTTCTGTTAAAAATAGTAACCATTGAGTGAAATAGGCTGGAGGGATATTAACAACTGTTAAACCATAATCAATTAATTTTTGATGAAATTCCCCAAGAGTTAATAATTTTGTATCAATTAATATTAAGGTTGCTCCAACTGCTAAAGTTGGTAAAATTTGCTCTAAAGAAACATCGAAACTCAGAGATGCAAATTGTAAAATGCGATCACCGGAGGTGGATGTTCCACCATCGCTCGAATTGAGTTGATAATGTTCAATGATATTCTGAGAATGATGTGCGATCGCTTGATGAGAAATTAAAACCCCTTTTGGTGTTCCTGTTGAACCAGATGTATAAATAACATAAGCCAGATTTTCCCCAGTTACACAACTTTGTAGATTATTTGTAGATTCTGTGGCAATCTTCTCCCAATCTGCATCTAAGCTCACAACTTGCAGCGAATTTTCTGATAACTTAGCAGCTAAAGATGCTTGAGTTACAAGAATGGAAACCTGCGAATCCTCGATCATAAATCTGAGGCGTTCTTGAGGATAAACCGGATCTAGCGGTAAATAGACACCCCCAGCTTTGAGGATTCCTAATAACCCAACAATTCTAGCTAAGGATGTTTCTAAACACAATCCTACTAATTTATCGGCATTGACTCCTAATTTTTGCAGATAATTTGCTAATTGATTAGCACTTTCATTGAGTTCTTGATAAGTAATTTGTTGATTTTCAAACACTACTGCAATAGCATCTGGTGTGTTCTCTACCTGTTCCTCAAATAACAAATGTATGCATTTATCCTGGAGATAATCTACCTCAGTTTGATTCCATTCAACCAATAATTGATGTCTTTCTGTTTCTGTAAGTAGAGGTATATCAGCGAGAGTTTGTTCAGGAAGATTAATTATATTTGTTAATAGAGTTTCTAGATGTCCTAACATTCGAGCTATGGTATCATCGGCAAACTTAGTTTGTTTATAGTCAATTTTTAGTAATAAATCTGATTCTGCATCAACAGATAATATCAAAGGATATTCAAAACATTCTAATTTTTCATAATTTCCCAATATTACCAGCATCTCAAATAATGGTAATTCTAGAGGAATTTCACTCCATTGTTGGATTTGTTCTAGAGGAGTAAACTCACACTCTGTCAAAGTAGACCATTGTCTTTGTAGTTCTCTCAACCATGATAAAACTGAAGCATCAGGGTCAACGGAAACTCGCACAGGTACAATATTAAAATCAGGTTTTTCGGTAGTTGAACCAAACAGAATATCTGTTTCTCTGGTATAGTGACTCAAAAGTAAAGCCATCACACCTTGAATGAGAGTATAAAGGCTTAATTTATTGTTCTTTAAAAACTTAGTCAAATCTGAAGTTTTACTGTTTGACAGGCGAATTTCTTGAGTTTGACGAGATAGATGTAAGGAGTCCGAAGAAGTTAACGAAGGTAATATAACAGGGGCTGTAAAACCCCGAAAAAAATCACGCCAGAATCTTTCAATATTTGAGCCGTAATTTAGAGAAGTATCTTCTATATTTTTCATAATCAATCTCAATTTTTTTCTAAATCATTTTAACTAAATTGTCTAACTTATAGCATTTCCTAGTCTAAAGAAGTACAAAATTATCTGCGTACCCTGCGGGAAGCAAGCTATATCTGCGTCCATCTGCGTTTAATTATTACTGCTTGTACCTCACTTGAATGGGAATTACCATCAGTCCTGATTGATCTTGATACAAAATTTCTATCAAGATGTAGTTTATTGTCTGAAAAGTAGTTGATTCCCCCGCTAAACTCCGGGTTTAACGGGGGAATCTTTAGTTTAAGCAGAAAGCACTATCACCGAAATTGCTATTGCTAGTGATTTATGCGTTTCCTCCGTAGTAAACATTGTCTGCAAGACCCCAACCATTGTTGTAATTATCCAGGTTGGTATTAATTACACTACCAGCCTCTAATGGATAGAGAACGTTGGTGTTGGTGTTGTAGGGATTTGGTAAACTGGAGGCACTGGAAATACCCAGATTCCAGTAAGTATTAGCTGATGGGCTACTGACACTGCTGCCAGTCATTTGATAAATTGCACCATCACCTTTCTTATCGCCATTTTCGTCTGGAGTTATGGCTTGCAGCCAATTAATGCCTTCGTTGATGTAGTATCGAGCATCCTTATCAGTCGCATTGGCAGTGTCAATAGGATTGCCAGCGAGATAATTCAACCAACCAGCAACTAGAGAGCGACCAAGATCGTAGCGCTTATCTGAGTTGGGGTGTTCCGAGGAATCAACAATTTCGAGTGCTTGGGCGCGGGTGTAGAAGAGAGTATCTTCACCTGCATCTGTCTTGCCATTCCGGTTGTAGTCACCGATGAGTAACCCTATGTCATACTGTCCGCTCACTGGATCAAGAACTTTTCCAGCTTGTGCGGAGTTGGTATAAGGTGCGAATAGAAGATCGCTGTCGGCGAAATTGGATTGTGTTTTTTGTGATGGTTCGTTGCCTTGGATACCATCCCAGAAATTATCCCAGTTACTATTTGCCCAGAATCCGGGAGTACGCACACCAGGGGCTGATGGGACAGATGGTGCAGCGGTTACAGTGTCGGTATCGGTAGCGCTGTTATTGCTGGTGTTGGTGTCGGTGAAACCATTAGGAGCCGTTACTGTGGCAGTGTTAGTCAGAGAAACGGTTGCTGGTGCAACGGGTTTTTGAATATCTAAATAGCGAATCTTGAATTGATCGCTTGTATCATCTGTTTTAGCGGCGATAACTAGAGTGTTACCCAGGATTTTATTGGCATTGATATCTGCCCAGCGATCGCTGCCACTACCTAAGTTAACTTCAGTGAACCCAAAGCTGTTAAGAACAGAGTCGCTTAAAGTCGTGATGGTATTGTTAAAGTTACCAATCCAGACAGATGTATCACTGTCATTAACGACATATTGTAGGTAAGCGCTATCAACAACAACCGCTTCAGAGAATTGGAATAGGACGTAGTTATCTCTGCCACCGCCGTTATCAACACGATGATAACTACTGCTTTCGCTACTATCGGTAACGCCTAAGCCACCAGTGTAGCTACCCAGATAAGCCTTACTCCAAGCTCCATTTGTGCCATCTACACGGCTAAAGGCACTTGCTGTAACGGTAATGCCATCCTTCGTAAAGGTTCGAGTATTTCCATCTGTGCCATCGGACGAACTATTGCCATTGAAGTCAAACGTGGTGTCTGTATAAGTGGAGCTAGAGGACACAGCGTTGGCAGCTACTGTACCGTTAACTGTGTAAGTGATGCTACTACCGCCTGTCAGGTTTACATAATCGTTGATGCTGCCTGTACCACTGGTTTCGTTGCCTGTAGCTCCTCCGCTGGCGACGCTAGTCCAAGTGACGTTTGTCAGCAGAGAGGGGATGACATCGGTAACTAGGGCGTTGGTAGCGGTGATGAAACCAGTGTTGCTGACAACGATGGTGTAGGTTAGCTGCTGTCCGGCAGTTACCGTCGTCAAACCGTTGGTTTTGGTAATCGACAAGTCGCCGATATTTTTGATTAGTCCAGCATCAATGGTGAGGTTATCAGTTGTGCCGACAGCGAATTGAGCCGTTGTGCCATTGGCATTAACAACATCACTATCAGCCCCATCATTACCTACATTGGCGGTGGTGAATCCATTGAAGCCAGTGGGTTGGACGAATTGAACGCTGTAGTTACTATTGGCGTTAGCTGTGAATTGATAGAAACCATCGTTATTGGTGGTTGTTGTCCCGACTTGAGTACCTGCTTGGTTAAAGAGATTAACAGCTACACCTGCAACACCAGCTTCACCCGTCTCTTGGATACCATTGGCATTAGTATCGTACCAAACGCGATCGCCTATTTTCACAGTAGAAGCAGCGACAATCGTGTCAGTATCGGTAGCACTGTTGTTGTTGGGGTTGGTATCGGTAAAACCAGTTGAACCTGCGATCGTTGCAGTGTTAACAATAGAGCCACTGGTTGGAGTCGTTGCTTTGAGAATATTAAGAGACTTGAGCTTAAACTCATCGTTCGTATCGCCAACTTTAGCAGCGATGACCACAGCGTTACCCACAAAGTTACTTGCATTGATATCCGCAGTGCGATCGCTACTACCACCTAAGTTGATTTCAGTAAAACCGAAGCTACTCAGAACCGAACTATTTAACGTCAGGTGATTGGTATAAGGATTGTTGAAGTTGCCAATCCATACAGAGATATCACTATCTCCAACCACATAAGATAATGCCGCCTTGTCAATCACCACTGATTCAGAGAATTCCAGCAGAACGTAGTTGTTGCGACCATCATTATCAATGTGGTGGGTGCCATTACTACCATTTTCACTGCCATCTGTTATCCCTAAACCGTAGCTACCGTAAAGACCTAAATAGGCTGTATTCCAAGTTCCTGTACTGGTGCTACTAAAAGCACTGGCATTGACGGAAATACCATTAGCAGAGAAGTTACGGATGTTGCCAGGAGTACCATTGAGTGAACTACTAGAGTTACTAGTCAAGTTGATGGTGGTAGGTGTGTTGTAGACCGGAGTCAAAGCATTAGTAGCTACCGTACCTGTCACTGTATAAGTGATGCTGCTACCTGCTGTCAGGGTGACAAAATCGTTAATGTTGCCTGTGCCACTGGTTTGATTATCAGTAGCTCCCCCAGATGCGACGCTTGTCCAAGTGACATTGGTCAGATTGCTGGGTATGATATCGCTCACCAGAGCATTGGTAGCAGTTATCAGACCATTGTTTTGAGCCACAATGGTGTAGGTTATCTGCTGTCCGGGGCTTACTGTCGTCAAACCGTTGGTTTTGGTAATCGACAAATCACCGGCATTTTGATAAATCCCTGCATCCAAAGTGGTGTTGTTTTCGCCAGAAGCGAGAGTGACAATCTGGGTTTTGCCAGTGCTGGTATTAGCATCGGAATCTAAAGCATCATCAGTACCTGCATCAGCTTGAGTAAACTGATATCCCGCAGGCAAATTAGAGAATCCAACTTGATATTCTTGACCAGGTGTTAGTTCAGCGAAGTTGTAATTGCCACTAGCATTGGTAGTTGTGGTGATAGTAGTGTTGTCCGCAGTGGTACTAATCAGTCCATCTGCTCCCCCACCAGTCAGGGTAACGGTTACACCTGCTACTCCCGCTTCACCTGCATCTTGAATGCCGTTGTTGTTGCCATCGTTAAATACGAAGTCTCCTAATGAGGCTGTCTTGTAGAAGCCTGAATCAACTGTGGTGTCATTTTCTCCAGGAGACAAGTTGACGACATCGGAGATGAGTCCATCGCTATCAACACTATCATCACCACCAACATTAGCGAGACTTACAGCGTTAAAGCCGGTGGGCTGAACAAACTGGACTTTGTAGTCTCCTGGTTGCAGGTTTGTGAATGAATAGAGTCCGTCACCATCTGTAGTAGTGGTAGCAATGACATTACCTGCTGTATCTAACAGGTTGACACTAGCGTTAGCAATGCCTTGTTCCCCTGCATCTTGAATGCCATCTGCATCTAGATCATGGAAAACTTTGTCTCCCAAGCTGGCTAGTTGGACTAAACCTGCGTCTAATGTGCCGTTGAATTCACCTGATGTCAGGGTGACTGTTTGAGTCAAGCCTGTGCTGGTGTTGGCATCAGAATCTACAGTATCGTCTCCACCTTGGTTTGCTGTGCTGAAGACATAACCTGTTGGTGATGTGAATTTAACTTGGTAGTCTCCAGGGGTTAAGCCTATGAAGGTGTAAGCACCAGCCCCATCTGTTGTGGTTGTAGCGATGACATTACCATTTGTGGGGTTGATTAACTCAACTGTGACTCCACCAATTCCTGCTTCACCTGTATCTTGAATGCCGTTGTTGTTGCCATCGTTAAATACGAAGTCTCCTAATGAGGCTGTCTTGTAGAAGCCTGAATCAACTGTGGTGTCATTTTCTCCAGGAGACAAGTTGACGACATCGGAGATGAGTCCATCGCTATCAACACTATCATCACCACCAACATTAGCGAGACTTACAGCGTTAAAGCCGGTGGGCTGAACAAACTGGACTTTGTAGTCTCCTGGTTGCAGGTTTGTGAATGAATAGAGTCCGTTACCATCTGTAGTAGTGGTAGCAATGACATTACCTGCTGTATCTAACAGGTTGACACTAGCGTTAGCAATGCCTTGTTCCCCATCTTGAATGCCATCTGCATCTAGATCATGGAAAACTTTGTCTCCCAAGCTGGCTAGTTGGACTAAACCTGCGTCTAATGTGCCGTTGAATTCACCTGATGTCAGGGTGACTGTTTGAGTCAAGCCTGTGCTGGTGTTGGCATCAGAATCTACAGTATCGTCTCCACCTTGGTTTGCTGTGCTGAAGACATAACCTGTTGGTGATGTGAATTTAACTTGGTAGCCTCCAGGGGTTAAGCCTATGAAGGTGTAAGCACCAGCCCCATCTGTTGTGGTTGTACCAATGACACTGCCATTTGCGGGGTTGATTAACTCAACTGTGACTCCACCAATTCCTGCTTCACCTGTATCTTGAATGCCGTTGTTGTTGCCATCGTTAAATACGAAGTCTCCTAATGAGGCTGTCTTGTAGAAGCCTGAATCAACTGTGGTGTCATTTTCTCCAGGAGACAAGTTGACGACATCGGAGATGAGTCCATCGCTATCAACACTATCATCACCACCAACATTAGCGAGACTTACAGCGTTATAAGCCGGTGGGCTGAACAAACTGGACTTTGTAGTCTCCTGGTTGCAGGTTTGTGAATGAATAGAGTCCGTTACCATCTGTAGTAGTGGTAGCAATGACATTACCTGCTGTATCTAACAGGTTGACACTAGCGTTAGCAATGCCTTGTTCCCTGCATCTTGAATGCCATCTGCATCTAGATCATGGAAAACTTTGTCTCCCAAGCTGGCTAGTTGGACTAAACCTGCGTCTAATGTGCCGTTGAATTCACCTGATGTCAGGGTGACTGTTTGAGTCAAGCCTGTGCTGGTGTTGGCATCAGAATCTACAGTATCGTCTCCACCTTGGTTTGCTGTGCTGAAGACATAACCTGTTGGTGATGTGAATTTAACTTGGTAGTCTCCAGGGGTTAAGCCTATGAAGGTGTAAGCACCAGCCCCATCTGTTGTGGTTGTAGCGATGACATTACCATTTGCGGGGTTGATTAATTCAACTGTGACTCCACCAATTCCTGCTTCACCTGCATCTTGAATGCCGTTGTTGTTGCCATCGTTGAATACGAAGTCTCCTAATGAGGCTGTCTTGTAGAAGCCTGAATCAACTGTGGTGTCATTTTCTCCAGGAGACAAGTTGACGACATCGGAGATGAGTCCATCGCTATCAACACTATCATCACCACCAACATTAGCGAGACTTACAGCGTTAAAGCCGGTGGGCTGAACAAACTGGACTTTGTAGTCTCCTGGTTGCAGGTTTGTGAATGAATAGAGTCCGTTACCATCTGTAGTAGTGGTAGCAATGACATTACCTGCTGTATCTAACAGGTTGACACTAGCGTTAGCAATGCCTTGTTCCCCTGCATCTTGAATGCCATCTGCATCTAGATCATGGAAAACTTTGTCTCCCAAGCTGGCTAGTTGGACTAAACCTGCGTCTAATGTGCCGTTGAATTCACCTGATGTCAGGGTGACTGTTTGAGTCAAGCCTGTGCTGGTGTTGGCATCAGAATCTACAGTATCGTCTCCACCTTGGTTTGCTGTGCTGAAGACATAACCTGTTGGTGATGTGAATTTAACTTGGTAGTCTCCAGGGTTAAGCCTATGAAGGTGTAAGCACCAGCCCCATCTGTTGTGGTTGTAGCGATGACATTACCATTTGCGGGGTTGATTAATTCAACTGTGACTCCACCAATTCCTGCTTCACCTGCATCTTGAATGCCGTTGTTGTTGCCATCGTTGAATACGAAGTCTCCTAATGAGGCATACTTATAGAAACCAGCATCAATGGTTTGGTTGAATTCTCCAGGGTTTAAAATGACCACATTGGACACTAAACCGTCGGAATCCGTTGTCTGATTGCCTCCCTCTTGCCGAGGACTTACCGCATCAAAGCCAGTTGGAGTAGCGAATTGTACCTGATAGCTTAAGCCTGGGGTCAAGCCTTTGAATTCATAAAAACCACTTACATCAGTAGTGGTGGTTGCTAAAATTTCACTACTTTCGATGATTCCATTGCTATTGCTGTCCCGTGCCAAATTGACCGTGACTCCTGCAATTCCTGATTCCCCGGTATCTTGGATGCCATTGGCGTTGAGGTCATTCCATACTAAGTCGCCCAGTTTTGCTGCTTTTATTTGAGCTATCAGTGGCTGTCTGGGTGTCACCGAGCCATTACTATTAACTACAAAGGGGTCAAAAATGACTCCAATAAATTGATTGGTGTCGGGAACAAAGTTTTCGCCGTTTGCCTTAGCCAGATTGACGATGGAATTAACATCACTAGCAACTACAGTCCCGTTTTTTGTTAAATCTGAACCGCTGGCATTATAGGTGTCCCCCAGTAATGTCCAAATGGCTGCCTGAATTTCACCATAGTTATATTGAGGATTAGCCGTAAAGTTTTGGTTAATGATCCAGTTAACCAAATCTAAATTATACAGGTTGCCTATCCTCGCAGGCGTTCCCAATGTTGCCAATGGAGCTAGTTCATAGCTGGAATAGACATTAGCTGTATAGGTGGCATTAGCGTCAATCGGAGTAGAACTGTCAAGACACCAAGCATCAATAACACCCAGTTGGTTGAAATAAGTATAAGTATTATCAGTGCCAGCACCAGTCACTGATACTATATCCTTATAGCTAGGTGTATTTAGTGGTCCGCCGGCAGGGGTAACTGTGATTTTTACTTGAGGTTGCGACATATTTTTTTACACTCGGTAAACTAATCAATCTGACTGCTATCAAATTCAAATAAGGATTCACCTCGGCTCTAGGATAAAGCTATTTGTTTTTGAAGTGTTCAAATTTTTTACTTAAATTTAGAGTAAATTATATAACTGTAGCAATCTTTAAAGCTTCGATAAAGTTACACTTAGACCCGTAAAGTTACGGTAAAATTATGACTATTAGCACAACCGAGGGTATTGGAGCTACCCCTAGCTTTCTTAAACTAAACTTCCCTGTGTGGGTAGGAAGTTTAGTTTTCTGAACTCATTGATAAAAATGATTTTTCCGGGAACGGCGCTACTTTTTTTGCGGAGGTGTCTAAACAATTGATCACTAATTGTTACCAATCACTCATTACTCATCACTGGCTCTAACTGCCCTAATTCTTTCGGTAAGTGTTGATTCATCCAACTACTCAAATCTGCCATTACTTGAGGATAATTAATGTCACAATGTAAATCATGATAGGCTTCTGGATACTCTATGCGTAGTTTATCTGGGTAAGTGACTTGCTGGTAGAAAAGTTCACTGCCTTTAGGTAACGCAACTCTGTCAGCACCACCATGTAAAATTAATAGAGGTACTTGCCATTCGGCAGCATGGGCATGAATCCAGGCAATTGTAGCGAAGAATTCTGTAGAGAAACGGGCTGTGGCGCGGGTATGCCGCAAATTGTCTTGATTGTAGCTAGTTATAATTTTCTCATTTCGTGAACCAGCAGTTGTGTCTAGTCCCGTATTTAAGGAAAAACGCGGCCACACCTGGGAGAGCATTTTTCCTAACAGTATGCGAATAGGTGATACTCCGACTTCTCCAATGCTTGGTGCAAAGGCAATTACACCTTGCAATGCAGATTTATCTTGAGGATAGTGCAGAGTGTAGTCTAAAACTATCATTCCGCCCATGCTATGACCAAATAGAAAAAGTGGGCATCCTGGCTGCTGCTGCTGAATCATTTGCAAGAAGGCTCGCACGTCATCACGAAACTCAGCCCAAGTATTTATGTAACCTCTTTGACCTGGTGAGCGCCCATGTCCACGTAAATCTAAGCCATAGATGGCATATTGCTGGGGTAGCAAATGCTCAATTACATTTTTGTAAAGTCCGCTGTGTCCTCCGAGTCCATGTACCAGTACTAATATTGCCTGTACCTTATCCCCTGGATTCCAGCTTTGGTAATACAGGTCAAGTCCCCCAACACCTTTAAATGTGCCTACGCTGTGGTAAATCATAGGGTTAATTTTTTACGTTCTTTCCCAGCAAGCTATTAGCCTATCAACGTACATTGTAGGGAAAATAGCTTCTAACTGTAGGAGGAATTACAGAAATTTTGGGTTTTTGTGACAAATTTGTTTAAATATTGTCATGTCTTGGATTTGACAAAAGAGAAATATAATATATAGAACCCATTTGACATCTAAGAAGGTGGTGCTAGTCTCTTAATCATTAGCCTCATGAAGCAGAGATTGAGTTTGGCAGCGGCACGAACTAGGGTTCGTTCAAAGTTCTTAACCAAAATTTTGGAGCGTTTTTTTGGGAGCAGGGTTTGGTACAGTGGACATTATGCGCTCAATTGATGCCAAGTGCAGTCGTCACAAAGTTGTATTTTTAAAGTAATAAGAGAACTCCACAAAAAAGATGATCCAATCTTGTGGGATGGGCATCTTGCCCGTCCTTGTATTATTAGCGGGCTTTTCGGCCCGCACCACAAGAAATTTTGGGATATTTTTTTAATTGGAGAACTCTAAATAAAAGTACAATCATAGTATATTTTTACTAAAATGCATTATAAAATTGCTTACTGTTACAAATCACTCAACATAGAGCATTTAGAAAATAGGTGCTATGCCCAAACGCCTCCTAGTCGTCGAATCCCCTGGTAAAGTCAAAAAGCTGAGTCAAATTCTCGGTTCAGATTGGATTGTTCGCGCAAGTTGTGGACATATCCGCGAACTCAGCAATGAGGGGGATGATTCACTAGGATTTACAATGGAAGGCAATAGTGTCAACTGCAATTATATCCCTCGTGACCAACGGGCAAAGGAAACAATTCAACAACTAAAAGCCGCTGTCAGACAAGTTGATGAAGTGGTTTTAGCAACAGACCCAGACCGAGAAGGAGAAACCATTGCTTGGCATCTCAAAGAAACGTTAGGTTTGAGAGAACCAAAAAGAGTAATTTATACAGAGATTACAGCATCAGCTGTACAAACAGCGATCGCACATCCAAGAAAACTTGACACCAACTTAATAGGTGCAGGATTATGTCGAGATTGCCTTGACAAGCTAGTAGGTTATAAAGGCAGTCCTCTAGTTTGGGCATTAAATAATGGCGCGAAAAGCGTAGGTAGAGTCCAAAGCGCCACATTACACCTCATTTGTCAGCGAGAAAGAGAAATTCAAGTTTTTGTCCCCCAAGATTACTGGAGTGTCTGGGTAGATTACAAAGAAGGATTTCGGGCTTTTTACAAAAGTACAGCCAATACTCCCACAGAAATACCAGAACAAGAGACTGAAACTCACGATGATGCAGCTAGTAATAACCCAGAAAAACCTGAATCTAAGCGCGTTCTCTCAGAAGCAGAAGCCACAAGATTAGTTGAGGATGCAAAGCGTCACTCACATCAAATTATTCAAGTTGAAGGGAAACTTGTTAATCGTCAACCCCCTCCACCATTTACCACCTCCACCCTCCAACAAGCAGCCGGTTCAAAGTTGAAATTTGCCCCTGACAAAACCATGCAGGTTGCCCAAAAGCTATATGAGGCAGGGTTAATTACATATATGCGAACAGATTCAGTCATGTTGAGTCCTGATTTCTGTGCCAGTGCGCGTCAGTGGTTGGAACAAAATGATCCCCAAAATGTCCCCCAGCAGGTAGCCAAGCATCGCAGTAGTAAAACAGCGCAGGAAGCACATGAAGCTATTCGTCCCACAGATGTCTTTCGTCCTTCAGTGCAATTGCGGGCAGAATTACCTGAAGATGAGTTTAACTTATATGTGATGATTTGGAAAAGAGCGATCGCTTCTCAATGTCGTCCTGCACAAGTTCGCAAAACTTTGATAATTACGAAATCAGGTAATATTTTATGGCAAGCTAGAGGGCAAGTAATAGAATTCTACGGTTATGCAAAATATTGGCCGAATCTTAGCAAAGATGCAGTTTTACCTGTATTGCAACAGGGACAAATACTGACTTTAGAAAATGCCGGACATGACCAAAAACAGACCCAACCACCACCACGTTACAGCGAACCAAAACTAGTACAACTAATGGAACGCAAAGGAATCGGTCGTCCTAGTACCTATGCTCCCACAGTTGCGACTTTAAAGAAACGCAATTATGTGGAGTTGAAAAAAGACAATCTTCAACCTACAGCTTTGGGGCTAGAAGTTGATGAGTTTTTGCAAAAGGCTTTACCGGATTTATTAGAAGCAGAATTCACTGCCAAGATGGAAGATGCCCTAGATGCAATTTCTGAGGGAAAAAACTCCTGGCAACATTATCTGACTAGTTGGAATAAAAATTATTTTGTACCTGCGCTTTCTAAGGCTAAAACTGTGGTTGTTAATTCATCATCTACAGTTAAAACAAATAATTTAGTTGAGCGCAAATATGAAACTTCTAAAACTCGTTGTCCTGAGTGTAAGAATTGTTTAGCTAAAATTCCTAGCAGCAAAGTTAAAAAGAAATACTTTCTCAAATGTGTGAGTGGGTGTGAAAATATTGTTTTGTTTTGGAGTGATTTTAACAAAGCTTGGGAAGCACCCAAAACTAAAACATCTCCAGATGAAAATGCTCCCAAGTCTTTAGCAAAGCTGACTTCATATCCCTGTCCAGTATGTAAAAAACCTTTGGAGGAATACAGCTATATTAAAGATGGACAGAGTAAAACTATGCTGCGGTGTTCTGGTCAGGAGTCTTGGAAGGATAAGAAACATAAGGATGTGGCTTATTTTCATACAGCTAAGGGATGGTGGAGTCCTAAATTTGGGAATTTAAAAATTGAGTGATTGTTTTATATACTGAGTAATTTGGGCTTTTGCTCCTATACTCTTTGACCAAGATCCCAAATGGATTGTATAGACTTCTTGCAGGGGGATGTTTTAATGTAGACCATCACGCATTATGATTGGTTCATGAATAGTTCTTCGAGCGAATCTTCTCCTGAAGTTCAAGCTGATGGGGAATTGAGATCAAATCATCAGCCAGAATCAGAAACCCTACCGCTTTTGACTGATGCAACTATCAAACGGGTAAGGGAAGGCGTGGCTGCGGCAAGCGATCGCTCTATTCGTCATACTATAGAAACTACTCTCAATCAGTTATCTGCGATTAGTCAGGAATATACGGAACCACGAGTTAATGCTAATATCAGACGTTGGGTAGTGCGATCGCTCATTCATGCTCTTTTTTCTATCCACGTCGAAAACATTGAAAATATCCCGCCCACACCAGCTATCTTAGCTGCTAACCATCTTCACCACATCGACCCATTAGTATTACTCGCAGAAATTCCCACCCAACCCCACTATTACATTCTCGGTGATGCCCGCACTCTCTACAACAAATGCTGGAAACGCTTTATTTTAGGTTTTGCAGGTGGTGTAATTCCCTTAGAGCGAATTTGGGGTGAAGAACTCGCTGTCATGGCTGCGGCGAAAGCTGGACAGGAGGAGGTGAAGGAATTAGCTACAGCTATTCAAGAAAATGTCAATCCCGGTGGAGATATCCAAACGTTACGCCGCATAGATCGGATTGTTGCGGCAATTTTTAATCGTGGAGATGGGTTGATTCTCTTTCCTGAAGGGAGATTGGGAACTGCTGAGGGTCATTTGCATCCTTTCAAACGCGGGACGGTAATTTATGCTTTGCGGGCTGGATTACCAATTATACCAATTGCATTAATTGGTACTCATGATTTGTTTTTGAGAAAAGAGTTAATGATTCGGGTGGGTGAACCTTTATATTTTCCCCCAACTACAAGGCCGAAGCGTCAAGAAATAGATGCAGCTTTGGAAGCGTTGGAAAAGGCGATTCAGGCTTTGTTACCTACAAATTATCAAGAACCAACGGGGATAAAGTTGTTACGGCATTTTCTAAATCGGATGTTGTGGTGAAAGGAAGTAACAAGATTTTTTCTCACGCAGAGGCGCAGAGGCACGGAGAGGAAATAAGAGGAACAGATGTCACAGTTTGAGAACTGCTATCAGGTAAAAAGTTAGGCAATAGCGCCCAAATCGTTATAGTCTATACGTAAATTCCCTCATAAATGACTCAAGATGCAAATAGACTTTCACCATGGTGTCACCTACGTTGTAGCGCGACTAGCGGGTTTTGAGCATGAAGATGCTGGTATTGTCGCTTACTGCGCCCAATATGTAGATGATGCTATTAATAGCGGTTTAATTCGATTCGATAATGGGGCGATGTTTACCCGCATCAGTTCTGCACACAAGATGTTAGATTATCGCAATTTTAAGGCGTTAGCAATTCATCATGTTTGGATTCCTTTTCATTTTTTACCTGGAAATGGCGGAAAACCAGCAGGTGAAGATCCTGAAGGGAAGTTTATTGAAAAGTTGATTTGTCGTCCTAATAGTGATGTCGCGCAGCAAATGGTGAGGGAATGTATCCAACGTCGTGAAAGTGCTTATGGTTTACATCGTCTAGGTATTACTATGCACGTTTATGTTGATACCTGGGCGCATCAAGGTTTTGCTGGTGTTAATCATCGAGTCAATGAGGCGAAAAAATTACTTGATGAAAATGACCAACCAGATCGTAATTTGATGGATAGGTTGAAGAATTATTTTGTCAGTGAGGCTTTACCTTTAGGGCATGGTGCGGTTTTGAGTCATCCTGATAAGCCGTTTTTACGTTGGGGTTATATCAACGGTAGGGGTGAAAAAATTAGGCGTAACAATCCTGAAGATTTTCTGGAAGCGGCTGATCATATGTGTAAGGCTATGCAGCGTTATTTAAAAGGTGATCCAGATGCTATTGTCCCAGGATTACCAGAAGCTGATAAAAGTTTAATTGCTTTCATGTTTGAGAATATTCAGGATATCAAAGGTCATGTTCGCCATCAAAAATGGCTAGATGCGATCGCACAAGGTAAATTTAGTTTTGGCCCAGCAATTATCAACTATATTGCCAAGGGTCAAAGTTCCTGGAAATACCTCGCTTTGGGAACTGAAAGCCCTGTTGACAAAGATAATGAGATTTTTCCCTATCATCCCAGTTTCCTAGTCAGCAATTGGAAATTATTTCACGATGCTTTACAAGCACATCAATTTTACGTTATTCACGATTTGCTACCCCAATATGGAATTTGTGTTGCTTGATCAGAAGGTAAGAGGATATATGTTAAAAACGATTGGAAGTTTTACTTTTAAACGCAGAGGTTCGCTGAGGTAAACGCAAAGTAACGCAGAGTTTTTATTGAAGTTTTTCCTTTGAATTTTGTTATCCTCATAAGGTCGAGATATTAACGGTTTTTTAAAAATCCAAACATCAAATAAGAATCCTCATCTTTAATCCTGCTAATCCTGTAAATCCTGATTCTGACGTTTCACCTTACCTGTAATAACCCTTTAAAGAAATAAATCATATTCATAAATATCATTTCTAGCCACAACATGACATGATCTAACCATGCTAAAATTTGCTCTAATGGATGGATTTCATATCCTAAAAATGTGGCTGTGGTTTCTATCCAATCTGGTTGTATTTGACGTTGATTTTTTTTCTCAGTCTCAACTTGGGGATTAGCACATACTTTTGATGGTTTGTTATTTCTAAATACACCTTTTTTTGATTTTGGTAAAAAGTCTGGCTGAGTATCTTGTGTAAATGAATTAGCAGTTAAATCAGAATTTACATCATCAGCTTTTATTTCTACATCACCAAACAAATCACCATAATTCAACCAAGTATCTGTGATTAAGTCAGATTGCGGCAATTGATGATTTTGGTTAACCTGTTTTGCAGGTTTAATTGGTGGTTTTTCTGAATTTGATTGATTATCAAGTTGGTGAATATTTCTACCACCAAAAAAATAATTTATTGCAGCTTCAATTAAGGCTGGAATAGTCGGAGTTTGATTTTCTAAATTATTGGCATTAAATGAATTTTTTTCTCTGGCTTCTATCTGTTCTCTACCATATATAAATATGTCAAGTTGATTTTTAGCACTTTGAATAATTTCTTGACTACGTTGTTTTACAGGTGATAAAGATGTAATTTCTAAGTTGGCAATAACGTTATCTAGTAATGCTAGAATTTTTCCAGGATAAGATGGAAGATTTACGATAATGTTGTTTTCAGATAAATTCGTGATATCTGAGTTATTTTGACCAGTTAATTTTGTTAATAAGCGGTCAATTTCTGGTAATAATTCCTGTCCTTTTTTAGACTCAGTTAACTTTAAAGAATAACTATATTCAGCGATTTCACTATTGATTTTATCTGCTATTTTTGTCTGTTGTTGAATTGTCAAAACATCGAGAATTTTGTTATCGTTGGTAACAAGTACCAAATTACGATTTTCTAAATGTACTGCAATTCCTAGCACTTTGGGTATATGCTTCTGGAGTGTATTTTCTGGTGATAGAGATTTAGTAATATTAGATTCAGGCTGATTTTTGACAGTTTTCCACCATCCTAAACGGGTGGCTGCTTCCCGCAGGGTATCACCTAAGAAGGCCAATGGGTTGACTTTTTGTAAGTTTTGTGTATCAGAAGCTGCGGCAGATGGTAGATTTTGAACTAACTCTAGTACGTGCTGAATGGGTGCATCAACAGGTGGAGGAGTTTGTGATTGTAGCCTTTTTCCTGCTAGTTCATCTGGTTGAAACAGTTGGTAAAGTGGGTAAAGTAAGGCTTCGACACTCCATTTGGTAGCAACTTGCAAATGTCGGAAGGAGTTTTCCCACTGCTGTGTCAACCGCTGAGATTGCTGGTTGAAAAAGTTAAATAGTTTACTTTGATAACGACCTGAGGAACTAGAGGACATGGTAGAGATTTGTTAGTGTGAGTGTGATTAAGTTTTGAGACTCCCACAAAACTGTTAGTTATCGTCAGTCAGTGCCATCATCTTAGCGAAATATGACTCTTCCTGTTTATCCATTCGATACTAAATCTATATCAGAAGCGATTGAGAAGTTACGCGCTTGCTGTCAAGTTAATATCCAGTCCTGTTGGTTTTATCAGCAGGTTGACTGGGGAATTGACGAGGTTATGAATTCAGATTGGTCTGTTTGGCAACCTGTTAAGCTAAATGATAAGGCCTATGTTGCTTGGACAGGGGGGAAGCAGGTGCTGTGGCTGGTGCAAAAGTTGGTTGTTCCCCAAGATTTACAGGGTTATGATTTAGCGGGTTTGTCTTTGCGGTTGGCTTTGGTTTGGTGGGCTGATGCGGCGGAGATTTATGTTAATGGTAAGTTGGTATTGGCGGGTGATTTGTTTGATTGTTCACCTAGAGTGCTTTTAAGTCAAGGGGTAAAGGTTGGGGATGAGTTTTTTATTGCTTTGCGGTTGGTGAGTCCGGGACATTGTGATGGGGCTTTGGTGCGATCGCTTTTCGTTTATGAGTCTATCAATTATGATAGGCTAGATCCGGGTTTTCTGGCTGATGAGTTGGCTGTTGTTGAAGTTTTTCTGGAAGGGTTCGCACCTGATAGGTTATCTGTTTTGGTTGAAGCGGTTGAAGAGGTATTGAACCACGAAGACGCGAAGGACGCGAAGGAAGAAGAGAAGAAGGAAGAATGGGAAAGGGTTCTTTTGTCTTTGCGTCAGCAGCTTATTAAATCTAAAATCCAAAGTCTAAAATCTAAAATTCATTTGTTGGGTCATGCTCATTTAGATTTAGCATGGTTATGGCCTGTTTCGGAAACTTGGAATGCTGCGGTAAGTACTTTTGAGTCGGCTTTAAGTTTACAGGCTGATTTTCCTGAGTTGGTTTTTTGTCATTCGACTCCGGCTTTATATGCTTGGGTTGAGGAACATCGTCCTGATTTGTTTGCGAAGATTCAAGTTCAGGTTAAAGCGGGGAAGTGGGAAGTTTTAGGTGGGTTTTGGGTGGAACCGGAATTGAATTTGATTTCTGGTGAGTCTATTGTCCGTCAGTTGTTATATGGACAGCGTTATTTTCAGGAAAAGTTCGGGAAGGTTTCCCCTGTGGTTTGGGTTCCTGATACTTTTGGTTTCTGTGCAACTTTACCTCAGTTTTTCGCCAATGCGGGAGTTGAGTTTTTTGTGACTCAGAAGTTACGCTGGAATGATACTACTAAGTTTGATTATGGCGCTTTCTGGTGGCGATCGCTTGATGGTAGTCAAATATTTAGTTTTATGTCTGCACCGATAGGCGAAACCATCGACCCTGTTAAAATGGCTCAATACGCCTGTGAATGGGAATCTCAAACGGGTTTACATGATTCTCTGTGGCTTCCTGGTGTGGGTGATCATGGTGGTGGGCCGACTCGTGATATGTTGGAAATAGCCCGACGTTGGCAATATTCCCCTGTTTTCCCGCAATTAGAATTTACAAGCGCGGAAAACTATCTGCAATTAATAAAATCCCAAAGTCAAAATTTACCTGTTTGGGAAGATGAGCTTTATTTGGAATTTCATCGCGGATGTTATACTACCCATGCAGACCAAAAGCGCTGGAATCGCAAATCTGAAAATCTTTTATATGAAGCTGAGTTATTTGCAACTTTAGCAAATGTTGTCTGTGGGGTGACATATCCGAAATCCGATATAGAAACTGCTTGGAAGCAAGTTTTATTTAATCAGTTTCACGATATTTTACCCGGTTCTTCTATTACTCAGGTTTATGAGGATGCTTTACCGGAATGGCAACAGGTGGAACAGGTGGGAAAAAAAATATTAGATCAATCTTTGAGAGCGATCGCATCTCACATCAATTTATCACAACCACCACAACCGAATAGCATACCCATCATAATTTTTAACTCTCTCAATTGGCAACGTTCCGAGGTCGTCAGCGTTACCTTACCTACCATAGCAGCTGACCAAACATGGAAAATTTATGACATTGACGGAAACCAACTTGCTTCCCAAGAAAGTGAAAACTCTTTGTTGTTTCTCGCTACTGTCCCATCTGTAGGTTATAACATCTATTGGCTTTCTCCCTCTTCCCATTTTCCCACTTCACCACCCCATAACCCCGAATGGATATTAGAAAATCAATATCTGCGCGTTGAAGTAAACCCGGAAACAGGAGATTTAGCAAGCGTATTTAACAAAATCCAAAACCGTGAATTTCTCAGCGGTGCGGGAAATCAACTCCAAGCCTTTCAAGACGGTGGCCAATATTGGGACGCTTGGAACATTGACCCCAATTATAGAGAACATCCCTTACCTCCAACTCAACTCAAATCTATTCAATGGTTAGAAAATGGAGAAATACAACAACGTCTGCGTGTAGTTCGTCAACTCGGAAAATCGGAATTTTGTCAAGATTACATTCTCCAAGTCGCTTCACCACTGCTGAAAATTTCCAATACTGTAAATTGGCAAGAAAATCAAGTGTTAGTTAAAACAGCTTTTCCTCTCAACCTCGAAGCCGATTTTGCCACTTATGAAATCCCCTGCGGTGCAATTCGTCGTTCTACAAATCCCCAAACCCCCGCAGAAAAAGCAAAATGGGAAGTTCCGGCTTTACGTTGGGCAGATTTAACCACAAGTTCATCTACAGATAAATACGGTGTGAGTTTATTGAATGATTGTAAATATGGATACGATACCAAAACCAGTCAACTCCGTCTCACACTTCTCAGAAGTTCTAACTGGCCAGACTCTCAAGCTGATAGAGGAACACATGAATTTACTTACTCTTTATACCCTCATCTTGAAAGTTGGGAAGAAGCAGATACTGTCAAACACGGTTATGAGTTAAATATCCCATTACAGGTGTTAGTAAATCCAGAAAATATACAATCTGCCTTGAACTTTTCTCAAAACCAAAGTTTTCTCAATTTATCAGGTGAGAATTTAATTTTAATCGCTTTGAAACCCAGTGAAGATAATCTGCACAAATTTATTATGCGCTTTTATGAATGTCACGGAAAAACAGGGAATTTATCTCTAGAAAGTGATTTATTCACATTAGATGAAGCCGTTGATTTATTAGAAAAGCCGATAAATCAAGAAGTTGATAAAATTGCACCTTGGAAAATTGCTACTTTTGTAGTTATACCAAAAACATAGGCTGAGTTGCTGTCTGAATCAGGATTCAAAAAATCATACTGTCAACTAATACCAATTCTGTATAAAGTTGCGCCAAATAAATACCGTAGAGACGTTCCATGGGTAGGGATTCTCGGCTCTACATCCGCAAATAAAGCGCATCCTCATAAAGAAATGGTATAACATCCTGTAAATCCTCAAATCCTGTAAATCCTGATTCAGACAAGTAAAATTTTAACCATGAGGATGGGCAATGCCCACCATAAACTAATCTTCGTGGTCATCAAAAGGATCATCTAACTGAGTGCTAGGAGGCCCAAATGAGGTGTAAATTGCCATACCAGTAATTACCAGTAGTGCTACACCGACAGAAATACCAATAACTAAACCAGGTTCTAAGTCCATAAGGTTAGGCATATATTATGAGAACTATGTTATAGAATATTACAAAAATTAATGCAAATACCATTAAACTATTCACCGAACTCAGGTAAACGACCCTACCCTCATAGTGGTATTATCGTCATAGTCAGAATAGCCCCAGTTTGTAAGGTGAAAATCCTGCTGAAATATTGCAGCACTTTACAATGGGCAGCAATAAGAAAATTAATAAAGCTTTGGCAACTGATCTTAGGTGAACTATGGCACAACGGACTAGGTTGGGAGATATCCTCAGACCCTTAAATGCTGAGTATGGTAAGGTGGCTCCAGGTTGGGGTACGACACCTTTAATGGCTGTTTTTATGGGTTTATTTTTCGTATTTCTGCTAATTATCCTGCAAGTTTACAATAAGTCACTGTTGATTCAGGATGTACTTGTTGATTGGCGGAGTTTAGGCGGTTAACTGCTATACAGCCCTCAGACTTGGATAACAAGTTTGCGTCCACCCGGCTTGTCCGGGTGTCTTATATTTCTGGGGTGGTTATTTGTTCAGACTTGACTGCTCAATTAATCCTAACTATTGATTAAACTACAGATGTAATGTCAGGTTTTGTGGCAGGTTGAAATGAATATATTTGGTATTGGTCTACCAGAAATGGCTCTAATTATGGTAGTGGCGCTGTTAATCTTTGGCCCCAAGAAGCTACCAGAAATCGGTCGGAGTGTGGGTAAAACAATTCGTAGTTTCCAAGAAGCTTCTAATGAATTTCAAAATGAGTTCAAACGGGAAGCTGAACAGTTAGAACAAGTTGTGAAAACAACTGCTGAATTGGAAACCAAACACATTGAAGCTGCTACACCACAGCCAGAAAATGCTGGTTCCTCTCCCAGCAGCTAGGAAAATACTGCATAGCAAAAATGACAGAAGTTGAGAAGCAACCTGCTTTGGTAATTCCCCAGCTAATTGTCGGTTTGGGGAATCCAGAACCTAAATATGACCAAACTCGCCATAATATTGGCTTTGCGGCTGTGGATGCTTTGGCGCGTGCTTGGCAAATTCCACTGGCGGAAAATCGCAAGTTTCAGGGAAGTTTTGGCGAAGGTATTGCACCTGGTGGTGGTAAAGTTCGTCTCCTGAAACCTCTAACTTATATGAATCGTTCAGGACAGTCTATTCAAGCGGTAACAAGTTGGTATAAATTACCGCCTGAGTCGGTTCTAATAATTTATGATGATATGGATTTACCTTTGGGAAAAACTCGTCTGCGTTTGTCTGGTTCTGCTGGTGGACACAACGGGATGAAAAGTACTATTTCACATTTAAGTAGCCAAAATTTTCCCAGGTTACGAATTGGTATTGGTAAACCCAAGGGTGTGGGTGATGATGATAATTCTGAGACTGTCTCTCATGTGTTGGGGCGGTTTTCGGCTGCGGAAAATAAATTGATGTCTCTGGTGCTGGATTTTGTGGTTGAGTGTGTAGAACTCAGCTTTAAACAAGGTGTCGAAAAGGCTATGAATCGTTGTAATAGCCGAACTGTTGAGATTAACCCAGGTGGCTAGTTATCTAGTTTAGGCTGGTAATGGGTAATGGGTAATGGGTAATGGGTAATGGGTAATGGGTAATGGGTAATAGGTAATTGGGGAAGAATATTTATCTTTCCCCCTGCTCCCTGCTCCCTGCTCCCTGCTTTTTCTCTGTCACCTGTCACCTGCTATCACACCATTACCAAGCCAAATAAATGAATGTTTAAAAACGACGTTTGCGTCTAGCTGAGACTGCCTTACGTTTGCGTTTTTCTTGGGGAGTTTCAAAGTGCTTATGATACTTTACGTCGGCTAATATACCAGCTTTGGAGACTTGGCGTTTAAACCGACGGAGGGCTGAATCTATTCCTTCGTTTTCTCCTAAAACCACCTGGGTCATTCTCAGTCTATCCTCAATTTTTCAATATTTTCCATTGTAATATTAGCCTCAAACTTAGCAAAACCATCTAGTCTAGAGAGGACTTATTCAATGGTTGTTTCCAATTCAGAAGTGATGTCTATAGCCAAGGCTAGTTGATAGAGTTGACGACGGGATACTGCTGTATCTTTGGCTAATTGTCGGCTGGCTTGCGATCGCGATACGCCTTGTTTCATAATCTGTAATAATTCGGCTTTGAGTTCTGCTTCTGTGAGTTGGGGTTGACTCGGTGGCGTGCCGGCAACTAACAGGGTATATTCACCTTGGGGTTCTTTTTGGGTGTAATGTGCGATCGCATCGGCAATTGTCCCCCGCCAAAATTCTTCGTATAATTTAGTTAGCTCTCGTGCTATAACAATAGTGCGATCGATCCCCAAAACTGTAGCTAAATCTTGTAAACTATCCCGTAAGCGGTGAGGTGACTCGTAGAAAATCAAAGTCCGGGGTTCAGCTTGCAAATATTCTAACTGTTGTCGTCGTTGCTGACTTTTAGCTGGTAAAAAGCCTTCAAAAATAAACCTGTCTGTGGGTAATCCTGCTGCACTTAAAGCCGTAATTGCCGCACTAGCACCGGGAATAGGTACAACTGTGATTCCTGCGTCAATACAAGCTTTTACCAATTCATAACCAGGATCAGATATTCCCGGCATTCCTGCATCACTAACTAGTGCGATCGCTTTACCATTAGTCAAATGCTCTAATAACTCAGGAATCCGACTATTCTGATTATGCTCATGGTAACTCATCTGGGGAGTTTTTACCTGAAAATGTTGCAGTAATTTCCCCGTGTGGCGTGTATCTTCTGCCGCAATTAAATCCACTGTTTGCAAAATTCGCACCGCCCGAAAAGTTATATCTTCTAAATTGCCAATGGGCGTACCGACAATATAGAGTGTTGATGGTTTTGGGTCAGTTTGCATAAAATATTTTACATGATAAAAAAAACAAAAATTCTAATTTATAAATTGAGTTGATCTGAAGAATATTCAACAACTCCTCAATAAAATTAGCTTTTATAGCCAATCTTATAGGGGCAGAAAAACCCTGCCCTCTATGTATTACATCCTCAACTAAACACGGTTGGGAAATGGACTTTTGCAAAATCACGAAAAACTCAGATGTGTAGGAATAAAGCAAAAGCTTAATGGTGTCAACTTAAGCTCAAATCCTGATGATATCTCGTTCCCAGTCTCTGACTGGGAATGCTATTACAGAGGCTCTGCCTCTGTTTTCATAGAAGGCAGAGCCTTCTAGAATTCATTCCCATACAGAGTATGGGAACGAAAAAGGGTGAAACTGATATTTTACAAGGCTTTCACGTTAAGTTGACACCAATGAGCTTCTGCTTTACCCCTACCTATAGAATCAAATGATTAAGCCATTTTGAGTATATACAATTAGAAATTAATTGTTAATAAACTTCTCAAAAATCTCACCAAAATCCTTACGCACATAGGTCTCATGGGCATACTTTAACCAATTAAAGGCATACCAGTTAATTGCCTTAAATTGCTCTTCAGAAGTAGATGCACTTGTAGAACGACTAACTGTGGTCGCTGCTGTATTTAAACTAGTTTGAGCATATTGATGATAAAGAGCATTTTCACGTTGAATTGATGCAATTTTCAGTAAAGCTTTGTACAAATCTTTTAAGGGTGCAATATAAACTTTAGCAACATCAATAGAATAGGATTGATCACCCATTGTTAACTTGATTTCGATATCCATATCTATTGTTCCTGCGGTTTCTAACTTCACATCTTTAATAATGTGTTGACTATAATTAAAACGCTTGAGTAAACGTTTTTTACTTACCGCAGAAGATCCATCCAGATGAATCAAAGCTAGATTAGTAAAACAGTATTCATCTGTTTTTGATTTAATCAGAAAATAAATTTTTTCACCTTCTTCATGAATCACATAGTCATCACTATCAACCTTGTTATAATCTTCCGGTTTGATCACAGCACCAATATCACTCAAACCTAGTGCATCCATCGCCATATTTTTGAACATAATTTATAACTCTCCAGTAAGAAAACGACTTATGCTTTTATAATACTTATTATATATCAGTGGGTAAAAATTCAATTGTAAAAATTTCTGTTAAGCTGTAAGGACAACTATCAGGAAATAAAGACAATCCAGTTTCTCTTTCAGCGCTAATAGTAGCAAGTTGATAAGCTTTATCCAGAGAATCGGCTAAAAATGAT
Source organism: Anabaena sp. PCC 7938 (assembly GCF_049315035.1). Classification (NCBI taxonomy): domain Bacteria; kingdom Bacillati; phylum Cyanobacteriota; class Cyanophyceae; order Nostocales; family Nostocaceae; genus Anabaena; species Anabaena sp. PCC 7938. The sequence goes on from NZ_CP186034.1 coordinate 1,253,422, forward strand.
TTAAGACTTGGGTTTTCTGCGAGGAGTTTTTCTAAGCGTAAGCGTTGCTCTTTTATGGTTAATTGCCAACTCCGAGAACGCAAATTAGGCTGAAATTGCCATTTGAGTAAGTGCATAAGTAATACCTCTAATCGACTTTCTAATTCCCGTTTTTCAGAACGTCCCATATCTTCAATTTCTTCAGCGATATGATGAAAATCAATTTGATTAAATTGTCCAGTTCGCAGCAAATGTGCTTGTTCTTGTGTCCAAGCATAAAAATCATGATCATGGGTGGTTGAATTCATAGATTCTCCTATAATTCACTTAATAATTGATAAAATTGCAAATTTACCAATGACCAATTCTGCCTTATTTGTAGGTTTAATTACCCTAGATTTAATTTACCTTGCAGACTCATCTCCACAAAATAATCAAAAGCTAGTTGCTATTGACTATACAGTGGCAGCAGGTGGCCCGGCAACAAATGCGGCTGTCACTTTCAGCTATTTAGGTAATCAAGCTAAACTCTTAAGTGTGCTGGGTTCTCACCCCATGACACAGCTAATTCAAACAGATTTGATCAATCACCAAGTTGCAATTCTCGACTTAGACACTAATAAAAGTACATCACCACCAGTTTCCTCAATTATTATCACCCAAAATACTGGTGAAAGGGCAGTAATCTCCATTAATGCTGTCAAAACCCAAGCAAATAGCACCTCTATGCCAGCAAATATTTTAGAAAATATTGATATTGTACTTATAGACGGGCATCAAATGGCAGTTAGTAAAATTATTGCCCAAACTGCTAAAATCCACAATATCCCAGTTGTGATTGATGGAGGTAGCTGGAAACCAGGCTTTGAAGAAATTTTACCTTTTGTTGACTATGCCATTTGTTCTGCAAATTTTTACCCCCCAAATTGCCAAAATCAAGAAGATGTTTTTACCTATCTTCAGAAATTTAACATTCCTCACATCGCCATTACTCAAGGGGAAAAACCTATTCAATACTTAAGCGGTTATAATAATGGTGTTATCAATGTACCACAAATACAGCCCGTTGATACACTAGGCGCAGGAGATATATTTCACGGTGCTTTCTGCCATTATATTTTGCAAACAAGTTTTACAGAAGCATTAGCACTGGCAAGTAAAATTGCAGCTGTAGCTTGTCAGCATTTTGGTACACGCCATTGGATGAATTCAACAGAAAATCATGAATGTTTGTATTGATTAAAATTATGAGAATTTCCAAATTAACTGATAGCAAATTCAGCCTAAATTGCTAAACCTAGCAGTAATACAAAATTCACAACCTAACTTAGTAATGATCGATCATGTCAATTTATGCTCATCTTCAACTAGATCTATTTAACTTTCGTCGGGTTGCTTGGTGGAAACAGGTAATAGCTGCGATCGCTTACTATATCACAGCCCAACTATCCCATAGCTTCACTACCTACCCTGAAACAGGATCGACCCCTATTTGGATTCCAGGGGGTATTGCTGTGGGGTTAATCGCTATTTGGGGCTATCCCCTATGGTTGGGGGTTTTAATAGGTATATTAAGCGCGGAGTTTGTCATTTATAAGGCATGGTCTAATCTTTCCACTCTCATTTTAACCCTTTGTATTGTATTTGTTGCTACGGTAGGCAAAGTTTTTGCTACTTATTTGATTGAATATTTAATCGGCAATCACTACTTTTTAAACCGAGCCAAAGATACGCTTCAATTTATGATCTATGGCTGTTTTATCAGTCATCTACCTGTAGGCATTTTATGTCCATTACTATTATGTATATTTGGTAAAGTACCCTGGAAACTTTATTTCGATGTTGCCATTACCTGGTGGCTAAGTGATGCTTTTGGAATTCTAATTTTTGCTTCCTTAATTGTTGCTTGGCACAAAAATATTATCTCATTTGCTCGCTTGCTCAAGCGTAGTTGGCTAGAAGCTAATATCATTTTATTTTTAACTTTAGTTGTTAGCAATATCATTTCTAGAGGTTACAACGCAGAATATTTACTAGTTCCTTTATTGGTGTGGACAGCTTTTAGATTTAAAGAGCTAGGTGCAACCATTCTAATGGTTATTATTGCTGTTATTATGGCCACTATTACAGTTCAAGGTCATAGTTCATTTACTCACACTTCCATCCCAATTTCTCTACTATTATTACAATCTTTTATTGCTTGCATCGGTATGACAACTTTAATGTTGAATGGCGTTTTAAATGAAAATAATCAAGTTAAAAGTGATTTATGTATAGCTAATAATAAGTTAATAAAGCAAAATCTGAAATTACAAGAACTTGATCAACAAAAAGATGCCGAACGCAAACAAACAGAAAAAGTTCTTATTGATTACAATAAAGCTTTAGAAAAACAGCTTGCATTATCTCAAGCTAAAGAAGCAGCAGAAACCGCAACTCAAGCTAAAAGTGAATTTTTAGCAAATATGAGTCACGAAATTCGCACACCTATGAATGGCGTGATTGGTATGACTCAACTGCTTTCTATGACAAATCTTTCAGAGGAACAACAGGACTTAGTTCATACAATTAGAGATAGCGGTAATGCCCTTTTAGCCATAATTAATGATATTCTAGACTTCTCGAAAATTGAGTCACGAAATTTGGAATTAGAAGAACGTTATTTCGTATTACGTGATCTCATCAAATCCGTGTGTATTCTTCTCTCTGAACAAGCTTTAAACAAAAATATTAATCTTGAATATTCCATTCAAGCTGATATTCCTACTAATATTGTAGGAGATGCTTCTCGCCTCCGTCAAATTTTGCTCAATCTTATAGGGAATGCCATTAAATTTACCCATCAAGGACATATTTTGCTTTCAGTTGTCGAGAATAAAAAGCGGGAGAATGAAGTATTAGAATTAATTTTTTCCATTGAAGATACAGGAATTGGCATTGATAGCGATCGCTTAAATAAACTATTTCAACCCTTTACCCAAGCTGATGCTTCTATTAGTCGCAGATATGGTGGTACAGGTTTAGGCTTGGCAATTAGTAAGAGTTTGGTAGCTTTAATGGGAGGTAAAATTTGGGTAGAAAGTTGCGGACATATCGGTGGAGATCCTCCTTTAAATTGGACGGCAAAAATTCAAAATGAGTATTCTCAAGGTTCAATCTTTTATTTTACATTTATTGCTAAAGAAATCTTAGCTAATGACTTTATACAAGAAGAGTCTTTAGCTCAATCCGCAACCTTAATCACTACAAAAGATCACATAAAAATTCTCTTGGCAGAAGATAACAAAGTTAACCAAAGAGTAGCACTGTTGTATCTCAAAAAAATTGGTTATAACGCTGATATTGCTAATAATGGTATAGAGGTATTAGAAATATTAGAAAAACAATTCTATGATGTGATTTTAATGGATATGCAGATGCCAGAAATGGATGGCATTACTGCAACTCGGATAATTCGCCAATCTTCAAAACCTCAACCTTGGATTATTGCCATCACTGCCAACGCCTTAGAGGAAGACCGTAATGCTTGCTTCAATGCAGGGATGAATGACTTTATTACTAAGCCGATTCTGCCAGGAGAACTCACCGCAGCCATCAAAAAATCAGTAATATAGTAATCCTAAATGATGTATGAATTTTCCGTTGAGTTAGGGAACAAGGAAGAAGGATTTCAGTGTGTACCGAGTCCTGTATGGCTACGCCACGGAAGCTATCAAAAATCAAATAGGAGTCCTATATGATCTCTCTATCTAGGTATCAAATTCTGTCCCAAATCTATAGCATTTAATCTGAATCGTGATTTTTATGCTATGCAAAGATATACTGACTGTTGAATATTTTCCTATCCACTCAAATTTATTTTCAGATGAATTTATGAAAGACTTATCAGAAATATTAACAATTGCACGGGAAGTTGGTTGGGGTGCTGCTAGTCTACTCAGTTCTTATTATCACGGTACTGCCGAAGAACCAAATTTAGATATCAAGTATAAGGACAATGAACCCGTTACCCTTGCAGATTTGGCTGTTAGTCAATATATCTTGACTAAATTACAAGCAGCTTTAGGTAATGAAGAATTTGGCTATATCAGCGAAGAAACCTATAAATCTCAACATGGGCAAAATTCCCATGAATGGGTATGGATAATTGATCCTTTAGACGGGACACGCGACTTTATTACTAAAACTGGGGAATATGCCATTCATATTGCCTTAGTTCAAGGAACGCGTCCAGTTTTAGCAGTGGTGGTTATACCAGAGACAAAAAAATTATATTATGCTACCAAGGGCGGTGGTACTTTTGTGGAAAGCGTGAATGGTTCTTATCCCTTAAAAGTCACAGCTAATAAACCTATTGAAGATTTAACTTTGGTAGTCAGTCGTTCTCATCGCAATGAAGCGTTAGAATATTTACTGCAAAATCTACCTTGTCAAAATCAAAAAGCCATTGGTAGCGTAGGTTGTAAAATTACAGCTATTGTCGAACAACAGGCAGATATTTACATTTCCCTTTCTGGTAAATCAGCACCCAAAGATTGGGATATGGCTGCACCTGAATTAATTCTTACAGAAGCTGGAGGTAAATTTACGCACTTTAATGGTCAGCCGTTAGAGTATAACACTGGTGATATTAATCAATGGGGTGGTTTACTGGCCAGCAATTCTCAACATCATGAAATTCTGTGCCAGAAAGCAGAACAAACCTTAACAAAGTTTGCTAGTCAAGATGGCGATTATACTGTAAAAGGGTAAAATCTGAACTTATGTCATACTGAGCGTAACGTAATGCAGCGTCTCGTAGAGAAGTATCTCGGAGATTCTAGAGTCTACGGCACGCTACGCGAACACTTTATTTAGAATGACATTGTTAAACCGTTTTGAGTATAAGGCTACGGTGTACACACATCTCTAGACAGGATGCTAAAAGTTATCCGATCCCCCTAAATCCCCTTAAAAAGGGGGACTTTAAAGAATTTAGCCACCTTTAAAAAGGGGGATCTAGTCGGAAAATAAACCTGAATATTTGTAACTAGCAACTTACGTTAATACCGTCTTTTTAAAATAACGCCATTACCGCAGCGGGTGAACCGGAACCACCCCGCAGTTGAAGAATACCAATTATCAAAGTAGTACCTTGGGGTGGCAGTTGATCTAAATTCGTGAGATTTTCCAAAACAATACGTGATTTTGCTAAGACCAGACGATTAATAGTAAAATTAGTATCTTGCCCTGAATCTACACCATGTGTATCAATTCCGACTCCAGCAATTTGCCTTTCAGTAATTAAGAACTCCGTTGTATCACTTCCAAACCCTGGAAAGTGCATATTTCCTGCTGCATCTTGATTCAAAAACGCGTTTTTATCCAGCCATTTAGCTTGCCAGCCCGTATAAAGTAGCACGATATTATCAGCACCAATAGTCCCAAATTCCGCTTCCCAAGTCAGGATATCTGCAACAGTGAGGAGATAGTCAGGATTAATTGTGGCTTGTTTACAAATATCTATCACCACCGCAGGTACTACCAACGACTGGGCAGAATATTCGTCAACGCCTATACCGTGACCGTGAAAACTACTAGGGGCATTGATATGAGTAGCACTGTGTTCCCCTAAAGAAAAACGCCGTAAATAATAACCATCATCTTGGAGTTCTGCAACGGTGGTAAATTTTACAACCGGATCACCAGGCCATTGCGGTATACCTATGTCAATCAAATGACTCAGGTGGATAACGCGGGAATAGGATATGCAGTGTGGCTTCTGGGGGTGTATGGTAGCATTCCTCTATTATATTGCAGCTAAATTTTAGCATAAAGAATCCCCCAATTCCTTTATATTCAAGGTCAGTTGGGGGTCTCCAATGTTGCAGCAAAAAGTGATATCAATACAAGTGAACAGCTAAAAAGTTAATTTTTGAAAAACAAGGGATTAAGATTAGGTAAAATATATGCAAGTTGAGCAAAAACTCTTACTCTCTGAGTCTCTGAGTCTCTGCGAGAGAAAAGTTTTCAAAATTCCGTTTTACCCAATCCATCCCAATTTCGTTATTTAATCTTATATGCTGAGGAACATTAGGATATAGCTTACCCAAAATATCAATATCTTGCTCAATAATTATTTCTGCTAGACGGACAAAATTTTTCTTAATTAAATTAGCAAGAGGATGTTTAGCTTTGCCGTAAATTAAAACATAGGTGCGTGTATATGTTTCTGATTCGGGAACAAAGAAATGAATTTGTTTAGCACTAGCAACAGGACTTTCACCATGTACAACTATAAAACAGGGAAAGAAATTTTCTAAATGGGCGTTAATTGTTTTGGGAATGGCTAACAGTCCCAGATTTTTGAATATGTCATTTAATTTAGGCTGCTTTCTGATTAAATCAAAGTAAGCATGGGAGTGATATCCATGATCAATAAATTCTTTGAAGTCTACTTTTTCGATTTCAAATAATGGTCGATGTGTGCCATTTTGGTGATCATAGTCATGCATATTTAATAGCATAGTCAGCAATTCGGTTTTGACGCTGAAGTTTTTTGTGTGTCCGATAAATTCATACTCGGTAGCAAAATCTTTTAAAATTGTGGGGATAGTAATTTTTGGTTCATACCCACCATAAGTCCAAATAAAATCACCTTGAATAATTAAGTCTAATGGTTGGAGTAAGGGTTTTGTTTGTTTATTGCTATTGGGTAAAACTGTACAACCGTGGCTATCAAATTCTAAAGCGTGAAATGGACAAACCATGGTGCTGCTACCATCTGCTTGTGTCATACACCAACCTTCGGAAAGCATTGCACCTAAATGGGGACAGGCGTTAGGTAAGCAGCTAATTTTACCTGTTTTATCTTGCCAAAGTACGTAATCTTGCCCGTAAAGGGAGACTTTGAAAGGCTGATTTGGCTTGAGTATGGAGCGATGAGCTAATAACCAAGGTGCGCCTTGTAACATTGTCATAATAAACCTCTTATTTAATTAACTAATTTTTTAATTAGTTTAACGAGTGAGTAAGATGGCTGTCAACTCTTGTTAGACTGAACAAGCAAAGTCTGTCTAGAGATACTGTGGTTAAGTCTGTTAGGAATCAGGGAGGTGCTAAATCGGTGCGTGATGCGGAGGTGACACAGCAGCAAATTTTGGATGCAGCGGAGATAGAGTTTGCTAGGGATGGGTTAAAGGGGGCGAGGTTGAGTGCGATCGCTAATCGTGCGAAAATTACAACAGCGATGATTCATTATTACTTTGAGAATAAAGAAGGTTTGTATAAGGCAGTTTTGCAGCGTCCGATTAGTGAGTTAGAGTCAATGGTTGGTCAAATGAACCTTGACCATTTACATCCAGAAGTAGCATTAGAACAAATTATCCGCAGTGCGATCGCTTACGAAGCCGCTTATCCCCATCGTCAAATGTTGTGGTTTCAAGAAGCGAGTCAAAATCAAGGTTTATATTTTAAGCAAGTTAACCCTGGAAGTTTATACGCACCGCTGCTGCAAGTTTTAGAACGAGGGATCAAGGAAGAGTATTTCCGTCCTGTAGATCCATTTTTAACCTTAACTCACATTATTAGTGTGTGTATTTTCTACTTTACAGTGCAGGAAAACTGGAAACATTTGACACCAGATATAGATCGCCTCAGTCCAGAAATGGTAGAGAAACATACTGAAAGTGCGATCGCTCTCATTTTAAAGGGACTGTCAAATAAATAGCTTGGTGTTGTTGGTGTTGAGGCTGGTAATGGGTAATTGGTCATTGGTGAGTAATTTTCTGTTTTAATCCTGTAAATCCTTTAATCCTGGACATCCTGATTCAGACAGTTTCCCTAACTAGCAACTTACGTTATTTGATAATTTAACGATTTATCAAACATTCTGACTCCTGACTTCTGACTCCTAGCTTAATTTTTAATTCCTTCCCGGTTGCATCAAGAGTAGTTATTGGCATTTTTTGTGTTATAACGCTCACAGAAAATGAATTCAGGCAGCAACGACTCTATGGAACCAGATAAACTGGCCAGGTTTAAAGAGTACGGTGAATTTATCCTCCGTAAAATCGACTCTGTACCCCAACGTCCTTCCCAACAAGAAGATTGGATTCCTACTAGCCTTGATGATTGTCTCATGGGCTTGCGAGAGGCTGCACAGAAGACTGTCGAACTGGCCGCTTCACCAGTAAAAATCGGCGTAATGGGTGAATTCAGTAGCGGTAAAAGTTTGCTACTGGGTAGTTTAATCGGTTATGCAGATGCTTTACCAGTCAGCGAAAACCCGACAACTGGAAACGTCACTGCTATTCATATTAAGCCTCAAGATGGTTTTGCGACAACTCAAGTTAGTGAATATACTGTAGAATATTTGTCTAATGAAGGGGTAAATGAGTGCTTACACTTCATGTTAAGTGAGGCAAATAGACGCGCTACAGCAGCCGGACTCCCACCGTTACAAGTATCTAAAATCAAGACAGGAAAAGATATTTCTAGTTGGTGTGAAGAAGCTTGGAAAAGTTCAAATAATTTAGAATTACGCTATCTATTGCGGGAGTTAGTATTATTTTTGCGGGCTTATCAAGCTTATGGTGAGGCTTTATGTGGTAGCCATTATCACATTGATGCAGCAACAGCCCATGAAGGGTTACAACTCACAGAAATGCCAATGGCTATACAAACTCTCAAATTTGAGGATATACCACCGGCACACGTTCGCTTACCCAGTGCGCCCCAAAGACTACAAACCCAACTACTGCAAAATAGCTTTCCCTTAATTCGGCGTGTTGATATTGAAGTGAAAATATCGCGGGAAATTTGGGATGTCAGTGGGGCGGAAGAGTTTGTACTGTTAGATTTTCCCGGTTTAGGTGCAGCCAACTCTGGGGCTAGGGATACCTTTTTATCTCTGCGAGAATTGGCGCAAGTGCAGACAATCCTGGTATTGCTCAATGGTAAATCACCTGGAAGCGATCGCGCCAACAAAATTTTTACCATGATGCAGCAGCAACGACCAGGGCAAGACTTAAAAGACTTAATTCTCGTCGGTGTCGGCCGCTTTGACCAATTACCATTAGACAGTGAAGGTGGCGAAAGAATACTCGATTTTTTAATCGAAGATCACCCCAATTCTCAACCTTTACACACAGATATAGTATTCCAAAAACTGAAAGTTTTACAAACCATCATTGATGGTGCAGATGCATTTACCACCCAAAAAGACCGCATCATTTTATTATCACCACTATTAGGTTTAGCCGAATTAGCAAAACGTTCAACCACAGTTAAAGCAGGTTCAGAAGAATTTCTCGCTAATTTAGATTATCCCGACTACTTAGATCGTTCTAAACGACTACAACAAAAATGGGGTAAATTAAGCGAACGGTTATTAACAACAGAACCCCGTAATCCGCTAGGTAGACAGTTAAATTATTTCGCCCAAGATGGAGGTATTAGTAAACTGCGGGAATTGATTCAAAATCATGTAACCACTCATGGTTTAAAGCAATTATATGAAGATACTCGCAGGGCTGCTGATGTTGTCCGTCAACAACAAGAACAACTCAAAGATATCATTGCCGAAATTCACGAACAAGGCATACCCACAGCCGATAGTCCCGCCTTAGTTGAATTGCGTTTAGGAATTGAAAGCTTAGATAAAACCTACAGAAGCTTTCAAAAAGATTTAGGAAAAGAACCACTCAAAGATCGACGGGGAGTTGTTGTTAGTGATGTCATCAAAGACGAACTAACTTTTAGAATCTTGAATTGGAGTCAATGGACTTTATTATTTAATAAAGCTCATCATGGCACAATTGCCTTAGCAGAAACTAAAGGTGCAGCCGGAAAATTATTTGACCGAGGAAATAAAGTTAATAATTCCTTACCTACCAAGAGTGATGACTTTTATCCAGAATTTGAAAAAACAGTTAAAGAACTAGAAAACTTTGCCCGCGAAAGAATCCGTCAAGCAGTAGTAGACCTGTTGAATAAATTAGCTCATCAATTAGTCCTAGAAAGAGAAAAATTACAATCAATTATCAACCCAGAAATGGAACAAATAATTGAAGAAAAATTTGGATTAGAAGCAGCCGATTTATTTTACAAACTCCTCTTAGGATGTGACCCTAATCAATGGAAAGAAGCAATTATCGTAGAAATCAGTAACCAAGATAAAGCCATATCTCCAGAAAATATATTTCCCCTAGCGCGACGAGATGAAAAACACAACATTGGACAAATCTTTGATTGGTCTCCAGAGAAAAACCAAAACCCATCTCGTTCTGCTAATCATCAACTTTTTGTCTTGCGTCTGCGAGATGAAATTACCGCTAGTGCCAGTCTTCATCTTGTCCAGTATGTCAGCGAAGTTAATCAACAAGTTAATTCCGAATTAGATGGCATCTTAGACCAAATTATTCCTAGTTTACAAAACCTATCTAAAAAAGAAGAACTACTCAGATATATAGCCGCCGGAGACTCACCCCCAGAATTAGCAATTCCCACCTGGTTACAGATTCTCGCTGATATTGCCACAATTAATGAAAATGTTGCTTATGAATATCTGTAAAACTGTGTGACAACCGATTAATCATCAATCACCTATCTTCTTCTTCCTCCTTTCTCCTTCTTCTTCTTCCTTCTTCCTTCTTCCCTCTTCCCTTCGCGTCCTTCGCGCCTTCGCGGTTCATTTAATCCATATTCTTCTACTAGAAAATAAGTATCAATTACCAACTACCAATCACCAATTAATTATGCCCGTGGAAATTAACCTTCCACCTCGTTTTCAACTACGAATTAAAGAAAACCAAAATCTGGACTTACCTGCCATTCAAATAGTCGCTACCAACAGCAACATTCCTCATATTTCTCGCATTACTTGTACCGTTAGAGGAAGTCCCCCAGAACTAGCAGCAGAAATCCAAAACACCTACAAACACTTTGATTCTGCCACACCACAAAAAATCTCTAACTTATGTCAACTAGGTCAATGTTCTTATCAGTTAGAGAAACCTTTAAACCAAACAGTAAACTGTACCTTACAGGTTATCGTTGAATATTTTGATTCTGATGCTACAGGAAACCCCATATTATCTATACGCAAAAATATAGGTGCTTCCTGTGATCTTTGGTTTTCTCCAGATTTTGAAACAACAGTAACAGATAAACCCATGAACCCTTTTGAATTAGACACATATTTAAATAAATTGAGTCAACAATTAAGTGAAAAACTCAATGAAAAATCACAAAAGAGATTTCCCGGCTGGTTCGCTTTAGACTTTGGTACTTCTAACTCCACAGTCACACTATTTGACCCTATTGAAGTACCAATTGCAGAAATTTTACCCAGAGAACAAGAATTAAGACTACGCCAACGTTTAGCAGAATGGTTAAATTCTCCCGCTGCTTCTGCTTTACCTGATATCGGTGCGAGTGAGTGGGAAAAATTCATTGCTAATATTAGCAAAAACTTAGAAATTGAACCAGAACAATTAAGCGAAATTTTTGAAAGTGATAATAAGGAACTCTTTTTAGAAGCTATTCGCCAAATTGAATTATGTTTAGGAAATAGCGATAGATTCCGCCGTGCTGTTAGCAAAAAACTTTATCAGATATATCACGAAGTTTTTCGCGTCCCAACATTAGAATCACAAAATTTGATTCCTGTAATCTTAGATATAGATAGAAGAGATACAGAAATTCCCAGCGAAATGGAAATATCGCAAATAGAACCCTTGAAATTGCAAATGGGTAGGGAAGCTAGGGACAATAGAAAAAAAGCCATAGCCCAAGGTACAATTAGTTCCGTTAAAGACATTATTAGTAGATTTCACCACTCACCCAAACGCTACTTTGGTCAAAATCGAACTTTCCCAGTGATCTTAAATGGCGAAGAACAAAATATCCAAGTTAACCAATTAATTCAAGCAGCTTGGGCGCATTTAATCGACTTAACTGAAGATTATCGCCAACGGTCTAAAAGGAGATTTTCTGAAGGTGATTTATTAACAGCAGTTGTCACCTATCCCACAGTAGCACCTCCAGTAGTGCGTAAAGAAGTAAAAGCACTAGTTCAAGAATTGGGAATTGATGATGTCCAAACTGCTTATGATGAAGCGGTATCTGTAGCTATATTCTTTTTATGGCGAGAATTTGGTGGAAATCTCAATTTAGGAATTGAATCTTTTAAAACTCGTTGTCGCCAAGACAGAAATAAATGGTCACAAAATGTTTTAGTTTTAGATATTGGTGGTGGAACTACCGACTTAGCTTTAATTGAACTGACATTAGAAGATAAAACACCATTTTTTGCTGATAATGAAGATAGAGGTTTAGGTGGACGTTACTATAAACTCACCCCTAAATTATTAGGTTCTTCTGGTCATTTACAATTAGGCGGTGAGTTAATTACATTGAGAATATTCCGGTTATTAAAAGTAGCAATTGCCGATTTTCTACTCACAGGCATAACCACAGGTGACATTGAAAGCGACAAATTAGAAGATTTAATTAACTCAGAATTAAATGAACGCTTTTTAGAAGATGGAAAATTTAAAAGTGGTAGTTTATTGAAATGTCTAGATAAAGAAAACCCCGAAGGTGATGTCGCTTTTAAAGATGCCTTAGATACAGCAGAAAAAGTATTACCTACACGTTGGCAACAAGCACCACAACGCCTACAAACATTTTACACTCTTTGGGATCATGCCGAAGCAGCTAAATTGAAATTGGGTCAAAAATCACCAGGAGATGGTTCTTTATTAACCTTCACGCTTTCCGAACAACAAATTAGTGAATTACTAACCCAAAGTGCAGTTAAATGCCAAATTATCATTCCTGATGCGATTTCTCTCACCCTAGACAGTCAGCAATTTGACCGCACTGCAATTTCGGCAATTAAAGAAGCCATTGGTATTGCTAAAGGACTGATGGAAAGTCGCTTAAATACTCAAGCTAATCAAAAAGTAGATTGGTTAATTCTTTCTGGTAAAACTTGCAATCTCGATTTAGTACAACAACAAATTTACCTAGAATTTAGCAAATCTCCCTATTTTGTTTGGAATCCCGAAAGAATTACTTTTGTTTTGGAATTTACCAAACTTGCTACATCTGCCGGTGCTTGTTATGCTGAAAAACTGCGTCGATTAAGATTTGATCCTGAAGAATCTAAAAGTCTGTTGCGAAAAGGTGCAAACCAGCTAGAAATAGATGTTAAAAACCTATTTTATTATCTACCTTGCAACTTCAGACGCAAAACCCAAAGTAACGAACTCTTACCCATATTCAATGCTGGACAAGAACTTTATCAACTTTCAGCTTGGGAAAGTATCGCTAAAGTTCGTACCCATTGGCAAGGCATCCAATTAACAAATATCATCTATCGACAAGACTATGAAGATGGAGATTTACGCCTGTGGGGCAGCTTTGATGGTAAAACTTTAATGGAGAAATTAGCAATGGTAGAACCAGAGTTTCTCAAAAAAATTAAAGTTCAATTTGAAATAGATCAAACCCTGCAATTTAATGTTTTACTCTGTCAAGGCAATCCCCATTATTTAATAGATGTTAATGGTATTGACATCAAGTCAGCAATATCTGATGATTCTGAATCATCAGACCCATTTACTGATAGTAAATTGAAATGGAATATCGCCATTGAACATCCCTATAAAGACTTAAATGATGGTGATATTGCCATCAACGTTTTAGAATCAGCAACAGTTGATCAACCAGATGCCTATCATTTAGTATTTGCTGTTGATGGAAATGAAAGTAAATCTCTGCAAACATTTCACTATTTGCAAGATGGTGTAAATGAACTAGGAAGTGGCGTAATTAGTAATCCTTTACCTCCCTTCCCTCAAAGTGGACAACACACTTTCTATATTTATCAAACAGATAGTGAAACCAACAGTAAAAAATGGATACGCATTGGTTCACTTAGCAAACCAGATATCACCACAGACTACCCTTGTCAATATCATGTGACACTTGATAATCAAGGTATATTAAGAATGCACGCAGGCGTTGTACCTTATTGGACATCACACCATCAAGAATGTCTCCAGCAAGCAGGATGTGTTTATAGTGCAGAACTAGAATTACAACCCAACGAAGTTGATAAAGAACGCGATCCTTTTTGCGGAATACATTAAAATAATTTGTAATTCGTAATTCGTAATTACAGCAGTTTTAATGTATTTAAACCACATTCTTGATTCTTAGTACCTCAGCGTGAGGAAAGAATGTGGTTCATTTGCCTGAAAATCTCTCTAACTCTGTGTTCCTCTGCGCTAACCTCCTCGTACCTCTGCGTTTTACCCTCCCTCTTAATGCCATCATGCAGCATTTATATCAACTATTAGCAACAGAAAACTCACAATTAGCCCAAATATTACGGTTTAGTTTGTTTGGACTAGAAGCAGCTTTAAATAAAGCGCAGATAGAATACCCACAAGACCCAGGAAATAAGGTATGTGAGCAAATATTGCAAGAACTTAACAACCTTTTAGAACCTGCACCTGTTGCGGAGATTGAGGTTAGTAGTGAATTCAAATTAATTTACTTACGTGAGATTTTTAATTCTGATTTGGAAATTAATTTCTATCTAGGAAATTCTCCCCTACAAAGTCAAAATGACGCTGATTTATGGAATGAAATGCACCGCTATTTATTGCGAGTTCCAGAAGATTTAGCTACTACTTGGCGACATCGGGCTTTAGAAATTGCTCAAAAACTAGGTGCTTCTGAAGATTATGTCAATCTTTACCATTTGCCTTTTATTCGTGATGAAATCATCTATCCAGGGTTAAATGGCGCTGTTAAAGCTAGAGGCTTATGTTTGTCAAAAAAAGTATTTTTAAAGTCAGAACTTGCCCAAATATATAATTCTGAAGATTTGCATTTACTAGCAGGGTTTGTACTTCTGTATATGAAGTTGATTGAGATAGAACCTGACTTACATCATGCTTTAAAGAGTGTATTTAGCTTTGATGTTGTTTCTTTACATGAAAAGCCAGAACATCACCATCTATATATTGAGGCTTTGAGCGATCGCTTGCAACGTATCCAAAAAACTGGGGAAAATACTGACTTAATCCACAATCTACGTGCTTGGATTGACATGGATGAAGCTATACATTCCTTAGTATTTGTCCCCCCAGCCGAGCGTTATTCATGGTGGGGAAAGCTACAACAAGAATCACGGCGTATCCTCAAAAAGGTTGCTAATAAAGCCATCAAAGCAGGACATGACGTGCGAATTAAGCAATTATCAGGGCTGTATGCAGATGTTTGTGCTTATTCTAAAGATGATCTACAACTAGACTGTGGAGGTACACCAGGAGAAGTTTTAACTTGTCTGCGGTTGTATACGCGAATTAATCAAGAAGAGAATCCAGGACGAGTTCTATTTCGATCTTTACGCTAAATAAACAATTTAACTTAGAGAACTCCACAAAATAGATGATCCTATCTTGTGGGATGGGCATCCTGCCCGTCCTTCTATTCTTAGCAGGTGAGGATGCCTACACCACAAGAAATTTTGGGATATTTTTTTATTTAAAAGTCTCTTAGAAAACATCGAACAAATTTTAATATTCATGAACCAGAAACTGTGTAGAGACATTCCATGGAACATCCCTACTTTTTCAGTCCTATGTTCAAGGATCACCAAAAAATAAATTCCCCAATTTTGTGGTATTGACATCCTGCCCGTCCTTGATAATTAGCGGGCAAGATGCCCGCACCACAAGAAATTTTTGGGTATTTTTTTAATTGGAAGTTCCTCAGCAGGCATCTTGAATTTAATTACTTTTACCTACTAAATGTGAACAATCTATTAATTAGGTGTGGAAGGTGTAGTAGTAGGTCTAGGTGAAGGTGTAGTAGTAGGTCTAGGGGAGGGTGTAGTAGTAGGTCTAGGTGAAGGTGTAGTAGGTCTTTGTTGAGCAAATAAATTTTCTTGTGTTTTCAGGGCTTGAGAATGTTTGGGTATTGCCGCTACAGCCGCAGTTCCCAAAAATGCTAATAGAGTTACTGATGCTAAACGTTTCATATTTTTATCCTTGTCACAATCAAGACTTATGTCATCCTATTTTGATAAATTTTTAAACTCCAGATATCTCGCTATAGGTGTCCTTACTTGTGTCACTTTAGGGATAAAAATGTATTTAGATATTTGTCTAAATTTGTTGTTTTAGTAAGATGCCAAAAATTATATTTGCATTTACATGATGTTGAAATTTATGATTTACCGTAAAAAAATAACGGTGACACAAATGCAGCTATGATGCCAAGGAACACAATCGCTTCAATAATTCTCAGAGATAAATTATTTTCAACACGAAAATTATTGGGAAAATTACCCAACCAAATACGGAAACGACTATACCAATTTTTAGGACTTTCTTCTGGGCGGAACTTCCATGACATCATTGACAGTAATAATGGCGCACCACCAACTTTAGTAGACATCAAAATATGAATTGCTAAACAGCAAACCATAATCACCCAAGCTATGAGGTGAAAAGAATACCAAATATGATCAAGTTCACCTATTGGTAGCCATTCTTCTTTCATCATTCTGCCAGATGTCACCGCTAAAACCGAAGCTATCAGCATTAGAGTATTAACAATCCGTTGCAGACTTACCCACCAAATTGGTTTACCAACTTGAGTGAGTTTTTGGATAGAGTCTGGTTGTATCAGGCGTTTTTGTCCAGCATGAAAACTATAGAGTGCGAAAGCTGGTAATAAAATTAAAAAAAATAACCCTACAGTTCCATGGATATCCTGTATTGGATCAATTTTGGGAATAGGAATTTTACCAAACCGTTTGTCGAAGGCGTTGTAAACTAAGAATCCGCTAATTATTGCCGCAATTGCTAAAATTCCACTGACACCATGCAGAATTCGCAATAATAAAGGTTGATAAGGTGTTGAACGAGTCATAAGCTAATGCAGGTAAATTTTTTAATGGGCTAATTTTACTGTAGATATGCCATTAAAAATATATAATATTTTAGACGATGTTTAAAAACTTTGTCGCGTGGTATCTAACACCTGTAGATCCCCCTAAATCCCCCTTTTTAAGGAGGACTTTAAGAAATTTAGCCTGCCTTGGAAAGGGGGTAGAGGGGATCTAAATCAATTCTGATACTTTTCAAACATCCTCTTAGACATTACTTCAAAAGATTTTACATTAACTGTTGAAGTTATACATTTTACAGAATTTATCAAAATCTAAAAATTATATAATATTATTTCGTGATGATTAAAAGTCCTCTCCGTTATCCTGGTGGTAAATCAAGAGCAATTAAACAAATATCTGAATATTTACCAGAAAGCTTTTCAGAATTTAGAGAACCTTTTGTTGGGGGTGGTTCTGTTTTTATTTACTTAAAACAAAAATATCCTCAATTAAAGATTTGGATTAATGATTTAAACGAAGAATTATTTCTTTTTTGGCATTTAGCTCAATCTGATTTATCTAAATTAGTTGCAGAAATTCGTTATATCAAAGAAAAATATCAAGATGGAAAATTATTGTTTTCAGATTTAACTACAGTAGATGTTGAGAGTTTATCAGATTTAGAAAGAGCAGTACGTTTCTTTGTTCTTAATAGAATTACCTTTTCAGGGACTGTAGAATCTGGTGGTTTTTCTATGGAAGCTTTTCATACCAGGTTTACTGATTCGTCTATAGATCGTTTAGAGAAATTAGCAGATATTTTAACAGCAGATATAAAAATTACTAATTTAGATTATAGTCAAATCTTAAATATAGAAGGCAAAGATATTTTCATATTTTTAGATCCGCCATATTTCAAAGCTGAAAAATCTAAGTTATATGGAAAAAAAGGAAGTTTACATACTGGATTTAATCATGAAAGATTTGCTGATGATTTAAAATCATGTCCTCACAGTTGGTTGATTACTTACGATGATTCACCACAAATTCGAGATAATTTTCAATGGGCAAATATTCACGAATGGGAATTACAGTATGGGATGAATAATTATAAACAAAGTGGTGCTGCTAAGGGCAAAGAACTATTCATTAGTAATTATGAAATTCAACACGATTTCCTCGTTCCCAGTCTCCGACTGGGAATGCATTCTTTGAGTCAGAGACTCAATGCCAGATTGGAGGCAGAGCCTCAATGAGCAGCATTCCCATGCAGAGCATGGGAACGAGATAAACGAGAGAACAATGAAAAATCAAACTTTTTTTGACTTGTGTGTACACCGTAGACAAGCGAGGAGGGGGCTATGATGTATTTCATTCAAATGCATACCGCTATATTATTTTTATTGGGTTGTTATCTTCATTATGAATTGAGTTTAGATTTTTGCTTTTATAAGAGGATGTTTTAAAAGTTATGGCTGAGGGATAACAAACTTGAGATCCTCCTTTTTAAGGAGGACTTTGATCAAGTTATCCACCGGATAATTAAGGTGAATCTTGATACAAAACTAGACTTTAAAAACATCTTAATTAAATAACTAATATCACACTTTTTTCTGTATTATGTGATGGGTTGATTTATAAATCACGTAAATTCTCGGTTGCTTTTTAGGTTGATAAATTCAGCTATTTGTGAGCAATATCTAGAAAATAAACAATGTTTTTACTTTGACGCAATAAAAAATACAATCATTATTATAATAATGTTAGTTATTTAACACACACTATCATGAGTCCAAAGACAAAGGATTTACAGGCAGGTTACGCTCAAACACGCTTGCTACTTGCGTTGTGGGATTTGGGAGCAAATCAGCAGAAAGTGGCTAGGGGTCAATTAAGCAAGCGGATAGTGTCTAAGGGTCAAAAGATGACCGACTATCAGGGTATTTTAGAGGATTTGGAAGCACAGAGTGCGATCGCTATCTCCAAAAAAGGATCTTCAGCTACTTATACTCTCACATCACCAACCGGTTTAGAAGTGCTGGGTGAGGGTTTGCGTAGTGGTGATTTTAAGTTTGAGGGGAATATTATTGGTACTTGGGCTGCTAATGCGTTGTTGCGGTGGATAGCTCAAATTGATGTTGTGGTAAGCAAGTCGGTTGCGTCAGGTAATGGGGTTAAAGCTGGGTTAATTGGTTCTTATGAGGAGTTTAAGTCTGTAGCGTTGGATGTTTATGACAAATTAAATTATGAACACAACTTTAATAATTTAGTACCTATTTATCGTATTAGAAGAGTAATAGGAGAACGAGTTAATCGTACAGAATTTAATGATTTTTTGCTAGAAATGCAAGCTGATGATATTTTCCAACTTCAAGGAGGGAGTGTAGAAGATAGCGCACCTGACAAAATAGAAGATTCTGTCACTACAGAACTAGATGGATTACGTTGTTACGCCAAACTTTTGAAAGCTTAAATATCATTTGACTTTTCACACACTAACCTCATACTATTATGACTTCTGACACATCTAGCATTGATGAATTAATTAAAACTCAAAACCCATTTGCAGGACATATTGTAGTTAGACCTCAGCAAATATGGGGTAAAAGTTTTCCTGATGTTCCTTCAATTAATGCTCATGCTTCTAATGCTGTATTTGATGCAATTGCTAAAGTAAATCAAGGTCATCTTCAAACAACTAGTATAACGATTGTAGCCGAAAAAGGACTAGGAAAAAGTCACATTATTAGTAGAATTCGTCATCAATTACAAACAAGACAAGACAGCCTATTTATCTACATGAGTAGATATGATAACCTGAATCAAATTCAAAATCAATTTTTGCAAAGTGTTACATCTAGTCTGAGAGCATTTGCTAGACCTGATGTAATGCAGTGGCAAGAAATAGCAGCAGCATTAATTAATGAAGTTGCACAAAAAAACTATACTCCAGAACAATATATTAGTAGTGTATTTCCAAATTGGTTAAAACAACATTCACCTAAAGCCGTTGATAAATTGCGAATAACTATTGAGCAAAAAAAACCTAACATTAGTAACCCTTATATGATTCAAGCAATATTATGGACACTTTCTAAACCCTATGTTAATTATGCCAACTACTGGCTATCAGGACAAAAATTACCAGAAGAACACGCTCAAGTAATGGGACTACCAAATCCTAAATATGAAGATAGAGAATCTGAAGCATTAAGTAATGTTCGTCAAATTCTAGATATCATTAGCGATTATAGAATTCCAGTTATTTGCTTTGATGAATTAGATATTGCTGACATTGCTGATAATGGATTTACAGCGGCACAAGTTATCGCTAATTTAACGAAGGATTTATATAACAACCTTCAAAAAAGTGTTTTACTACTGGCAATGTATCCTGATACATGGAATCAACAAATCAGGACATTACCACAAGCAGAAGCAGTAATTGATAGATTAGTTAGTGAACAAACTGATAGACAACCAATAGCGTTAAAATATCTCAATTCTGATGATATTTTAGCTCTAGTTCAAACATGGTTACAAGATTTTTATCATAAACATAAACAAACACCACCTCATCCTCTTTACCCATTTGACGAAATTAAACTTAAAGCACTTGGCAAAGGAAAACCTACTATCAGAGCAGTTTTGAAATGGTGTGCAGATAATTTTGTTCCTAAGCCTAATGAGACG
This sequence comes from Anabaena sp. PCC 7938, assembly GCF_049315035.1. Taxonomy (NCBI): domain Bacteria; kingdom Bacillati; phylum Cyanobacteriota; class Cyanophyceae; order Nostocales; family Nostocaceae; genus Anabaena; species Anabaena sp. PCC 7938. Next base: position 1,273,988 of record NZ_CP186034.1, read on the forward strand.
ATTATTGATCCAGATCCAGTTACTCCAATAGATTCCAATCCTGTTAAACCGTACTTTCAGAGTGAATTAGTACATTTGAAAAATTCTATAAATTTGCTGCTAGATGATGAATTAGAAATTTCTAAAGCTCTTAAATTTTCTTTTGAAAGATTGATAGGAGAAACCGTAGAAGGAGTAACAATTGAAAAAATTGAAGATATACCCTATGACGGTCATCTTGATTTTAAAATTGTTGGAAATCAACAAAAAATCAAAATTGGAGTAGATGTTTTACAAACATCAGGAGGTGTTGGTGTTACAGCAGCTTTGGGTAAACTAATTGACTACAAAAGATTTGATTTAACTCGTGGTTGCTTAGTGCGTTCTAAGAAAATTGGTACTAATGCATCAGCAGCTAGAGAAAACTTGAGAAAACTTTTGCAAGAACAAGGTGGAGAGTGGGTAAGTTTGCAAAGTCACGACATTAAACCTCTTTTGGCTATATTTTATGTTTGGGAAAATCGTGACAGCTACGAATTAACAGAGGAGCAGATTTTTGAATTTATCAAACAGAAACAAATTGCTATCAAAAATCCTCTAATTCGAGAAATTTTGAGTGATCCTTCTGGACAAGAACCCACTAACTTAACAGATGATGGATTACCTATTAGTATTCCTCAAAGTGCTGGAAATACTGAGAATATAAACATAAACGCTAAATAAAAATGAATCAGTCGTTTTCACTTCCAACAGCATTGTGTTTACCTGTTCCTGATATTAAAGCTTTAATAGAGGGACGAACAATTGCAGCTTTACCCAGAATGTTTCTTCGTCCTGGGCAGAGATTTTCTCTTTATCCTGTTGATACTTCAACAATTCCCCTCTCAATTCAGCAATACTACCGTACAAATTTTTTACCCACTGCTCAAACTGCTATCAAGCAAATTAATTCTGATAAAGTCTTAATTAAAGCTTGGGTTAGATGCGAACTTTGCCAAATTCTAGATAAAACTAAACCTTTAGATGTTTTATCTCAATTAACAATCTGGACACCAGAAGCATTTGAGGTAATAATACAGAAACATGAAAATATTTTTCTGGCTTATTTGCGCGTTTATCATTTACCTCAGTTTGCTGAAGTTCCAGTTAATCCAAATCTTCAAGATAAACTAGGTAGATTTGTGGCTTTACCTAACATTTCTGGTTCTGAAGATAAACCTGTATTAAGTGATCAAATATTTTCTAAACGTAAACGTCAATTAGAAAATCTAAAACCTTTTCAAAATCGTGAATTAGAAGAATTACAAAGTGAATTATCACAAATAGCTAACATCAACCAAGCAGCACAGCAATTAGAAAATGACATTCAAGTATTTTTAGGTTGGAGTACTGACACGCTGATTAAATCCACTGAGAAAGACTTATCTTGGATAAAAACAATCGCTAAAGTTGGCAATTCTAGTGATGGTAATGAGTTTGAAAAACTAGTCCGCAAAAGCTTCGTCAAATTAGGCTTTTCTTGTTCTAATACCAATTCTCAAGCTAACCTAGATCCTGATAAATTAGGTGGTGCTGGTGGGTTAGATTTTTATTGTGAGTATCCTTATAGAGTCGTAGGAGAATGTAAAGCTACTAAAACAGAAAGAGTACCTGATGGTACAGCAGCACAACTTGTAAAACTGGGATATAAGCATTTACAACAAGAATATAATAGTTGCATCAAAATTATTATGGCTGCTGGTGAATTAACAAAACCTGCTGAATTAACTGCAAAAGGAAATCAAATGAACGTGATTCGTCCAGAAACTTTACAAAAATTAGTTGAATTAAAAGCAAAACACCCAGGTTCAATAGATTTATTAAATTTAAAACCACACTTAGAAAACGAACCTTTTGGAGAAGCAGCCGATGATAAAGTAAATCGTTATATTGATAATATCTGGCAAGGTATTAAATTGCGTTCAAATATTATCAAAACCGTTCGAGAACTCTCTAAGCAAGAAACTGAAATTTCATCATCAGTACATCAACAGGTTACAGTTACAGAAATTCGTGTTCATTACAACGTGACTCATAACCCAAAACTAACAGATGAAATAGCTCATGATTTACTGATAGAACTATCATCACCCCTAACGGGATATTTAGGAAGAATTAAATCAAATGATCGGAAAACCGATAAATTTTACTACTTACGCGACTTACCAATTAATTAAACTTTATTTTTTACTCATCCAATTCCGCAAATAAAGATTCTAAATTTCGATAACCACTAACTACACGGACAATTTCAATTCCATTGTCAATAACTCGATAAAAAATAATATAACTATCTAAAAGAACACCTCGCAAATCAGCTTTAACATTTGCATAGCTACGTCCCATATTGGGAAAATTAGCTAAATATTTATACTGTAAACGGGTGAAATCTGGACTTATGTCATACTGAGCGTAACGTAGTGCAGCGTTCGCGGAGCGTCTCGTAGAGAAGTATCTCGGAGATTCTTCACTTCGTTCAGAATGACACTTTTAACCCGTTTTTAGTATACATTTCTTGTCAAACTCATCAACAAAACGATCTCCAGCATCAATATTCCTACTCACAAAATAATCAATAATTTCTGATAAATCCCAAATTGATTCTGGAGAAATAATATGCTATTTCATCCTTGCATTTCTCTGGCTTTACGCAACTTATCCCGCAACTTTTCAATCACAACTTCCCCGTCAATACCTTCCCCTCTGTCTAATTGTTCAATAGCAATCTCAACCTTTTCTCGTGTTTCTTCAACCCAAAGCTGATAACTTTTTCCCACTCCAAAAGCAACTTTAAAGCTTTACTAATAACCTCTTCAGGATTTGCATATCTACCTGTAGCAATTTGCGCTTGGATAATTTGCTCTAATTCTGGTTGAATTTGAATATTCATAATATATATATCCTATTACTAATCATAAACTTAGTCATCCCAAAGTCAAAACACCAGCTTGAAAATTCACCACCAAAGGCAAAAACTCCAACCACTGAGAACCCAATAAAATCTCCGTCAATTCATCTCCAGCATAAACAGGAATTTCATACTCTTGATTATTCAATATTACCTTACCTTAATAAAGATCAAATCGTGATTCTCCCTGTGCAGTGCGTAACTTTTCCTTGGATATAAATGACCAATTTAACCCGTCTAAATCTTGTTTGTTAATAGCCATAAAGCCTGTAAAGCCTGTATCAAATAAAGCATCCACAGGCAGATTTAAAGCATCAGCAGTAATTAATTCAACTTCAAAATATAACCGTCCCCCATCACCAAAATAACCCTGTATCATATTCTGCCAGTTACTCCAGTTTCATTGATGCCAAATAAAAAATGTATCATATTAGGGTGTTTATCCCGTGCTTGTTTACTAGCAACTTCCTTATTCTGATCAACGAAATAATCACCACTCTCTGGCTCTATAGCAATATACCAACCGTAATGTTCTTTGATCAACTCAGGACGCAAACGCTCAAAAATTGCCCAGCAACGTTGGTAGAATACTTCATCTTCTGCTTTACGTCTAGCTAATTCTTCTGGTGATAAAGTCAGTTCAGGAAAAATTCTTCCTCTTCTTCTTTGTGGTTCTGACGTTAACATATTTGTAACCTTGCTTTTTACAACTATGTTAATAGTAACAAATATACTGCAAAAGGGTAAAACCTGAACTGATTTCATACTGAGCGTAACGTCTCGTAGAGAAGTATCTCGGAGATTCTAGAGCCTATACACTTCGTATGGCTAACGCCACGCTGCGCTATCAGAATGACACTTTTAACCCGGTTTTAGTATATAGCAATTCCCAAGCTCATGAAATACACCCCACCCGCGCTGTCGCGCACCCTCCCCTTACCAAGGGGAGGGTTGGGGAAAGACTATAATCATCTCAATATCAAAATTATCCAAAAACGAAATCCCCGACTTCCTAAAGAAATCGAGGATCTAATTAATTAACGAAGAGAATATTATTAACCGAGAGAAACAGTTAAACTTCCTGGTTTAGCTAAATCACCAGTTAACACCACACCGCGATTATTAGCGTGTAAATGACGGAGAATTTTGTAAATTGCTTCAACTTCATTAGCAACGCCGGCTTTATCAGCAACTTCAGTAATAGAAAGTGCTTTCTTTTCTTTTGCCAAAACTTCCAAAACTCGTTTTTGTAAATCGAGAATGACAGCGGCAGCTTTTTTACCAGCTTCTACTCCTGGTTGGTGATAAGCGTTGACATTAACTAAACTGGCATATAAACCTACAGCCCGTTCATACAATGCAATTAACGCGCCAACTGTGCGAGCATTAACTTGAGGAATGCTGACTGTAATGGAATCGCGGTTATTCTCATACAGTGCTTGACGTGTTCCTAACAGAAAACCAGAGAGATAATCACCAGAAGTGACACCAGGATCAACTTCTGTGGATTTTCCTTGACGATCTTCTAAGACTTCAATCAAGGTTGCAAAGAAATTGGGTACACCTTCCCGCAATTGCTGTACATAAGCGTGTTGGTCGGTTGAACCTTTGTTACCATAAACGGCGATACCTTGATAAACGGTTTTACCGTCTAAGTCTTTTTCTTTACCCAAAGATTCCATTACCAGTTGTTGCAAATAGCGACTAAATAGCAACAAGCTGTCTTTGTAAGGGAGGACAACCATATCCTTTTCACCTTTGCCATTTCCAGAGAAATACCAAGCGATCGCTAATAAAGCGGCTGGGTTATTCTTGAGATTAGGGACGCGGGTGGCATCATCCATTTCTTTGGCACCATCTAGCATGGCACGGACATCAATGCCCTGTAATGCGGCAGGTACTAGCCCTACAGCAGACATTTCTGAGGTACGTCCACCTACCCAGTCATACATGGTGAACCGGGCTAACCAATTTTCTGATTTTGCGACTTTATCTAAGTTGCTATCTACGCCGGTAATAGCGATCGCATATTTAGAAAAATCTAAATTTTGGGCAGTATAGGCTTTTTTCACCTCAATCATGCCGTTACGGGGTTCAGGAGTTCCCCCAGATTTGGAAATTACCAATACCAGAGTGCTGGCAAGGCGATCTTTGAGTTGAGTGAGAGTGCGATCGATTCCGGCAGGATCGGAATTGTCGATAAAGTGAATATTTAGTGGGGGAATAATCAGGGGAAAGGGCTTCTGCTACAAATTGGGGACCCAAAGCTGAACCACCAATACCGATGGAAATAATATCTGTGAAGCGGCTTTCCTTGGGGGGATGAATCGCACCAGTGTGTACCTGATCTGCAAAAGCTTCGATTTGTTCTAAGGTTTGGACTATTTCTTGAGTCAGTTCTGGTGTCGGTGCTAAATCTGGATTCCGCAACCAGTAATGTCCTACCATGCGGTTTTCATCTGGATTTGCGATCGCACCTTTTTCCAGTTCTACCATATCGGCAAACGCTTTATCAAACCTCGGCTGCAACGATTTCACAAAGGCATCATCGAACCGCATCCGGCTAATATCTAGATACAGTCCTAATCCCTCGTGGAAATATAACCAATCTTGGTATCGTTGCCAAAGTGCCTTAGCATCCATAAGAGGGAAATCTCAAATATATTGTTGTCAAACTCCAGTTTAATGTATGGTTCTGGCGATCCCTGCTTTGTCTTATACAGTTTCTAATCGGCAAGGGAAAGACGGAGTTTTTCAGCATAACTGGAATTTTGCCGTCTTTAATTTATCTCTGACTTATAATTTCTATTATTCGTCTCAGTGTCTAAAGTGATTGTTCCATCATGCAAACGCTATTGGATTTGATATGACTCAGTTTTCTGAAACTCCTGAAATGCCCACAAATGAAGTCAATGCCCTCAAACAAGAAATAAGCACCTTACAGCAACGGGTCGCTCAATTAGAACAGGAGTTAGCACATTTACGAAACTCTGAGTCAAATCACAGCCCAGCCAGCCAATATCAAGACACAGATCGAAAAAGCGATCAACTTGTTGAAACAGAACTCCCCGAAAAAACCAATCTCCTAGAACTCATTCTCAATAGTATGAGCGATGCAGTGGTCGTCACCGATATAAACGGAAAATTTCTCTTTAACTCAGCTGCTGTACAAATGTATGGTAGCGGTTCTACAGATATCCAACCAGAGGAATGGTCACAGCATTATGGACTCTTTCTCCCAGATCAGATTACCCCACTTCCAGCAGCAGAAATTCCCCTAGTACGCAGCTTAAAAGGCGAAACTTTTGAAAATGTTGAATTGTTTAGCCGACACCAGCAAGCACCAGAGGGAATCTGGACAAATATTAGTGGCAGACCCATCAAAGATGACAATGGCGAAATTAAAGGAGGTGTCGTTGTTTGCCGCAACGTCACAGAACGCAAACAGGTAGAAGAAAAGTTGCGTCAACGAGAAGACTTCCTGCAAACCATTTATGCAACAGTAGAACTGGGTATTTTTGTAGTAGATGTCACAGAAACTGACGAATTTCGCCTCGTTGGTTTCAATCCATTAATTGAACAAATGATCGGCCTGACCACTGAACAAATTCAGGGAAAAACTCTAGTTGAAGCATTTGGAGAAGTCGTCAGTGTCAGCTTTGAACAGAACTATCGGCGGTGTATCAAAGCAGGAACTTCCATCTCCTACGAAGAATCAGTCCACTTTGGCCAAGAAACACAATGGTTTTTTACAACACTTTCTCCTTTGAAAAATACCCAAGGTAAAATTTATCGGATTATTGGCACTAACCTGGAAATAACAGACCGTAAGCACGCAGAGAAAGAATTACTAGAAACCAAAAATCTCTATCAACAAATCCTCGATTCCATGCCAGATTTTGTCCTTTGTAAAGGTGCAGAATCACGCATTGTTTATGCTAACAAAGCCTTTCGTGATTATTACGGCATGACCCTGGAACAACTCCAGACAATTATAGATGCTCCATTTAATAATCCCGATTATACACAGCAATATATTCAAGATGATGCTTATGTTTTCAATACAGGCAAAACCCTGATCATAGAAGAAAAAATCACTCGTTATGATGGAGTAGTTCATACTTTCAGCACCATCAAAAACGCCATTTTTGATACCGAAGGCTCTGTAACTCAAACCGTAGGTATCTCGCGGGATATCACTGACCGCAAACAAGCAGATGCAGCATTAAAACAAAAGACAAATCAACTAGAGCAAGCTTTAATAGAACTACAACAAACCCAACTCCAAATGATTCAGAGTGAAAAAATGTCTAGTTTGGGGCAAATGGTAGCAGGTGTAGCTCACGAAATTAATAATCCCGTTAACTTTATTCACGGTAATCTCAGTCATATTGAGGAATATACTCAAGATTTATTACGTCTGCTAAATCTATATCAGCAAAACTATCCCGAACCATCACTAGAAATTCAGGAAGAAATCGCAGCCATTGATCTAGAATTTCTGACTGAAGATATTAAAAAAGTCCTCCAATCTATGCTAATAGGTACTAAAAGGATTCGGGAAATTGTTCTTTCTTTACGCAACTTCTCACGCTTAGATGAATCCGAAGTTAAGAATGTAAATCTGCATGAAGGAATTGATAGTACCATTACCATTTTACATAACCGCATGAAAGCCACCCCGGAACGTGCAAAAATTCAACTGATTAAAAATTATGGTGATTTACCTTTAGTAGAATGTTATGCAGGGCAATTGAATCAGGTGTTTATGAATATCATTAGTAATGCTATTGATGCTATAGAACAAAAAAATATTAATTGCCATAATCAACAAGTTGTCAACGAACCCAATTGCATTACAATTTCTACAAAACTGATTAATCAAAACATAATTAAAATTATTATTGCTGATAATGGAATGGGAATACCAAAATCCCTCAAACACCGTATCTTTGACCCTTTCTACACAACTAAATCTGTGGGTAAAGGAACTGGTCTAGGGCTTTCGATTAGCTATCAAATCATCACAGAAAAACATAATGGCTTGCTAGAGTGCTTTTCTGCCGAAGGAAAGGGAACGCAGTTTATAATTCAAATTCCTACTAAAATCAGATAGCTTTTTCAGCTTACGTAAGTTACTAAGAAAATTAAAATAATTCGTAATTCGTATAACTTTAGATAGCCTGTTAATTTTTAATTCATAAAATGATAAAAATTTCGCTATAAAAAGGTTTTACTCCTAAACTTCCGAACTCCGAACTCTTCCTTACACATCTGGCATAGGAATGACACGCAAAAATTTGACTATTTCACCCCTAATTTCTATGCCTATAAGATAATTATCTATAGTGAAGCGATAAAAAACCCCATCATCATCAAGCTTTCTCAATTCTGGGAGTCCATGCAATTGCCATTTTTGGCCAGCACACTCAACAAAGACAAAATCATAAACCCGTACATAAGCTACAGGTTCTAAACTTTTGAGGTCTATTAAAAAAGACCTAGCATAGCGCACTTCCAGATTCACTTGCTCACCAAATTTTTGTTTGCTAACTTTTATCAAACAGAATACGGAAGTCAGGAGTCAGAATACCCTTTCAGGAAAGCAAGCTACAGAAGGAATTTTATGCAACCGGCAGATTGTATTGACTCTTTCTTCATATCTGACTTAGAGGGTGTTTGAAAAGTTTCGGATGGTGATTTTAGACACTCAATGATCCCCCCTAACCCCCCTTAACAAGGGGGGAACTAGAGTCAAAGTCCTCCTTTTTAAGGAGAGCCACTGCTTTGGGCGGGTTTCCCGACTTGTAGCAAGTGGCGTGGATTTAGGAGGATCTAAAGTTTTTAATACATCAGCAACCACTTTTCAAACATCCTCTTAGAGGAACATCAATAGCCGCATGGCCTCGTCATGGGTTAGTATGTCCCACGGATGCTGTGATGGCTTAACTTGTTCTATGGATTTAAGCATATAACAATCAAAATGCAAGGCTTGGAGAAACTCCCAAGAATTTTGCAGGTCTTCATCTGCTAATTGCTCAATCAGATGATGCATTCTAATCCGTAGTAAGTTCATAATCTGAATTGCTCAAATACACCCTAACGAAAATAGAAATATTTCAAGTTAATCTTGACAATACCCAAGGTACACTACAATCTATTCCACCTGCATCGGGGAATGGGAAGGTGGGGCGAAATAACGACCAACAACCAACGACCAATGACCCATTATGATTGAATATCTGATTTTTCTAGCTATTTCTACGGCTACCTTTGCACTGTTTGCACTGGGATTGAATTTACAGTGGGGCTTTACGGGGTTAATTAACTTTGGTCATATTGCTTTTATGACCTTGGGAGCATACACCACCGTTTTGTTAAGTTTAAAGGGTGTCCCTCTACTATTTTCAGCTATAGCGGGGGCGATTGTTGCCGCTTTGTTGGGTTTGGTAATTGGTTTTGCAACTTTGCGGTTACGGGCTGATTATTTGTCTATTGTCACTATTGGCACGGGGGAGTTGATTCGTTTGGTGGTAAATAACCAGGAGTTACCGGTGGGTGATGCCTGGGTATCTGGGGCCTTTGGTGTACAAACTTATACTATACCATTGGATGCAACGCCAAATTTATTTTTGCGATTACTCATGATTGGTGTGCTGACTTTCTTGGCAATTGTGACTTTCTTTTCGTTGTGGCGTTGGGTAAAATCTGCCAGAATATCGCGGACTAATAATGTAGCTAAAAATAATAGCAGTAAACAAGAATTTGCTTCGCGTTTGGGAGTGGGTACGATATTAGGACTGTTGACATTAGCGATTTATGTTGCTGGTGTAATTGGACTATATAACTACAACCCCAAAGCGGGTTTGATGTTGTTAGCGTTGTCGGTATTGGCGTTTGTATTTTGGCGTTTAGAATTTTTAGTGCGATCGCCCTGGGGTAGAATTCTCAAAGCTATCCGCGAAGATGAAGAAATTCCCAAAGCTTTAGGTAAAAACGTTTTTTGGTATAAATTACAATCATTAATGCTAGGCGGTGCGATCGCAGGTATTGCTGGTGCTTTCTTCGCTTGGCAACTTAGCGCCATTTATCCTGATAATTTTCAACCCCAACTCACTTTTGATGCTTGGATTATGGTGATTTTAGGCGGTTCTGGGAATAATATTGGCACAATCTTAGGCGCAGTGATTTATTTTGCTTACGATGCCCTAACACGGGAATTTTTACCAAAAATCGTCCCTTTAGATGTAGAACGTATCGGTGCTTTTCGGGTTATGTTCATTGGTCTAATTCTTATGGTACTGATGATTTGGCGGCCTCAAGGTATCTTAGGGAAAAAGGAAGAACTCACTCTTGGTAAGTAATTGGTAATTTTTAATTGGTTAAGGAAAAACGCAAAAATTGAAAATGAATTTATTATGGTAAATAACCAACTTCCCCTCTTAGCAGCTAGTGGACTTTGTAAAAGTTTTGGTGGTATCCAAGCTGTCAAAGATGCCAATATCGAAGTTACAAAGGGCAGCATTACCGGCTTAATAGGCCCCAATGGTGCTGGTAAAACTACTTTATTTAATTTACTCTCCAATTTCATCCATCCCGATCAAGGTAGAGTGATTTTTGATGGTGAACCCATTCACAATTTGCAACCATACCAAATTGCCCAGCAAGGACTAATCCGCACGTTTCAAGTAGCGCGAACTCTTTCGCGGTTGTCGGTATTAGAAAATATGCTGTTAGCAGCGCAAAAACAAACTGGTGAGAATTTCTGGCAAACCCAATTTCAAGCGCATATTGTCGCTAAAGAAGAAAAGCAGCTAAAAGAACAAGCGATGTTTTTGTTAGAGTCTGTGGGGTTGGAAAAAAAAGCCGATGATTACGCTGGTGGTTTGTCTGGGGGACAGCGCAAACTCCTGGAAATGGGAAGGGCATTGATGACTAATCCTAAGTTAATCTTATTAGATGAGCCAGCAGCGGGAGTGAATCCGCGATTGATTGACGATATTTGCGATCGCATTCTCACCTGGAACCGTGAAGACGGTCTAACGTTTTTAATTATTGAGCATAATATGGATGTCATTATGTCTTTGTGCGATCGCGTGTGGGTATTAGCAGAAGGACAAAATTTAGCCGTCGGTACTCCCGCAGAAATCCAAAAAGATCCCAAGGTTTTAGAAGCATATTTGGGACAATAAAGTTATATTAGATATGCCCAAGAAAATTAGAGAACTGAAAAGTTTATTACTCCAATCAGGGTTTACATATAAACCTGCAAAGGGAAGTCATAGCAAATGGATACATCCAAAATTATCTAAAGCTATTATAATTGCAGGTAAAGATAGTAGTGATGCTAAACAATATTTAGAGAAGCAATTTAATGAAGCAATAGCAGAATTAAATAAAATAGAAGCAGAGGAAAAGGAGGAATTAGAGGAATGAAATATACAATAATTATTCAATGGTCAAATGAAGATGAATGTTATGTAGCTTCATTACCAGATTTTACAGATGTGATGCAGCCATGTACTCATGGAGACACTTATGAGGAGGCTTTAAAGAATGCTCAGGAAGTGTTAGAAATGCTGATTTCATCTTATTTGGAAGATGGACAACCTTTACCAGAACCGGAAACTGTAGGAAAGTCATTAAAAGCAGCTTAATTCGTTATATTTTTCATATTTGTGCTTAATTGTTTATATTTCTGTAGGTTGGGTTGACGTTAGGAAACCCAACATTTTAAAATATCCTTCTAACAAAGACAGAAATACAATTTGCTATAATTTAATATTTTTACTTTCTATTATTCCTACTGTATAACTTCTATGTTGCCAACTGACTGACGATCTCTTTCTCTGGAATGCACTTTGATTTTGAAATAAAACAAAAGTGGCTACAGCTATTAAAAAATAACCAAAATATTTTTGCAACTTTTTACCATCAATAAACTGAGATAAATAAGCACCTAAAAAGCTGCCTAAACTGGCAGCAACAATAAACGTTACTATTAATTTCCAATCTAATTCAACTTGTCCCAAATACCCTAAAAATCCAGCTACAGAATTAGCAACTAAAATCAATAAAGAAGTCCCAATTGCTTCTTTCATCGGCATTTTACCTAAAATCACTAAAGCCGGAACAATCGCAAAACCTCCCCCAACTCCTACTAATCCTGTTAGAATTCCTACTCCTAACCCTTCAGTTAATAACCATAACCAGCAGTACTTACAAATTGGTGGGGGATAAAGTTCTAAATCAGGTTCTTCTGGAGATTTATTAGCAGCTTTTTTGGAACCTTTCTGAATCATTAAACCTGCTGCCAACAACATCATAATTGCAAATAGCAACATTTGTAAACTGCCAGTAATAAATGGCAAAGCTGCAATTTTTGCACCCATAAAAGCACCCAACATGGTAGCAGAACCAAAAATGTATGCTTTTTGATAATTGATATTTCCTTTTCTCCAGTGAGGAATCACACCAATAAAACTCACTGTTCCGACAATTACTAAAGTCATGGCAATGGCAGATTTAGTTGGTACTCCCATTACATAAACTAAAATTGGTAATGCTAAAACAGAACCACCTCCACCTATTAATCCTAAACTAATACCAATACCAGATGCTAAAATATGCCCTAATATCCATGTCATCATAATTCGTAATTCGTAATTGAAATCTATTCGTTAAATGTAGATACTAGGACTTACATAAGTGTCACATTTAATATCTTTTGCAGGTGCGTCAGATATCGTAAATCTGTTGATAATAATCAATTTATAGGTCTGATGCACCCTACAAAGCAAGCCAGTTGCGTAAGTCTTGAATACCTTACAATGCGGGAAGTTTAGGATATATAAAACGTCTATTAAGGGATTTACAAATCAAAAAATATCCAATGAATTCTTGTGGGATGGACTTCTAGTCCGTCCAGTTTTCAATGTCCATCTGACAAGATTGTATAATTTGAATGTCTCTAAAATTCTATCCCTGCTGGTTGTAAGGCAATTTTGCTAATAGCATTCCCATTGCACAGGTATTAGTGACTCCTGCAAATACTAAACCTGTTCCTACAAAACCACTCAGAATTAAAAACCAAGGAGAAATAAATGCACCTAATACCGTTCCTGTAAATACTAAGGTTCCAGCGACAATTTGCATTTGACGCATTAAACTAATGGGAGCATTTTTATTGAGTTGGGTTGGATATCCTGACTGTTTCCAAGCTGTGATTCCTCCCTCTAATTGCTTAAATTCTGTAAATCCAGCATTGAGGAGTTTTTTTGCTGCTTGATTTGAGCGATTTCCTGATAAGCAGTAAATTACAATTTCTTTACCTTGAGTTAAAGATACTTGTTCTATCTGAAATTTAGAAAGTGGTAAAAGTTGAGCGTTGGGAATATGTTCTGCTGCATATTCTGAAGGTTCGCGTACATCTATTAGTTGGATTTTTTGTTGTTCAATCAATTTTTGAACAGTAGCAGCATCAACTAATTGCAATTGAGAATTGATGGATGTTGTCATTGTTTTAATTTTGATGTAATTGCTGAAATTAATTGTTAATTCAAACTGCACTACCGCAATGTTGATTTGCTGGTACTGCTGCCATGATTTTTTGCGGATTTGGTAAGTTTAAATTGGACATAAGGTTAATATAAGTGTCCCGGTTATGTCCTTGAAATCGGAGATTATATTTCTTTTCTTCTCCAATTGTGGAAACTGTAAAACCTTTGTAATCATGTCCTGGATAAATTAAGGTTTCGTCGGGAAGTGTAAATAATTTTTGAGTGATGACATCAAATAAAGTTCCTGCATTTCCGCTTTGAAAATCTGTTCTTCCGCAACCACGAATTAATAAGGAATCTCCAGTTAATAATTTTTCTCCATTGACTAAATAAGCTGCATGACTGTCTGTATGTCCTGGTGTTGCGATCGCTTGAATGGTTATTCCATCTAGTTGTATAATTTCTTGGTCCCTAATCTGTCTATCAGCACAGGTAACAGGGGCGTTTGCTGGAACAATTCCCAAACATCCGGTTAATTGACGTAATTTACCAGTACCAGTAATATGATCTGCATGAATATGAGTTTCTAAGCAGTATCGCAACGTCAAACCTAATTCCTCAATTAGTTGTAAATCCCGTTCTACCTGTTCTAAAACTGGATCTACTAAAATCGCTGCTGCTGTTGTCTCGTCAGCGATTAGGTAAGTATATGTGCTAGATTCGTTGTCAAAAAGTTGGCGGAATAACATTTTTTGTAATCGTCTCTTGCTTACCTTCTTATTATATTACCATATAGTAGTATAGTAAATAGATGTCATCAAATATTTTTAGTTTTTTATGTCAGATATATTTCCAAAAGCCCTGAGTCAAGTTGCAGATTATTTCAAAGTCCTGTCTGAAGTCAGCCGGTTACAGGTGTTATGTTGTTTGAAAACTGGAGAGAAGAGTGTAACCGAGATTATTACACAGACTGGATTAGGACAAGCAAACGTGTCAAAGCATCTAAAAATTTTAACTCAAGCGGGGATTGTCAAAAGAACGCCGGAGGGAGTTAGCGTAATTTATGAAATAGCTGATCCAATTTTATTCCAATTATGTGATTTAGTATGCGATCGCTTGGCCGTGAGACTCGAAGAACAAACCAAGCAGCTAGAACAGTTCAAAATGTAAGGGAATAGGGAATAGGGAATAGGTGACAGGTTACAGGTTACAGGTGACAGTAAGAGAAGAAGGGAATAGGTAGTTTTTTTATTCTCTTTTTCTTCTGACTCTTGCCCTCCGAACTCCGAACTCCTGCCCCCTGCCTCCTCTTGATTTCAGCTAAACTGCTTCCCTGCGTCTAGGTTAAATAACATTTGCAGAGTTTGCATACAGTTACGCCTAGCTTCAACATCTTGTTGCGCTCGTAATTGCACCATTGGATCATGTAATATTTTATTAACAATACCTCTTGTTAAAGCCTCAATCACTTCTTGGTGTTTTTCCCCAAATTCTGAACCTAAGCGAGATAAAGCCTTTTCTAGTTCCTGTTCGCGGATAGTTTCAACTTTATTCCGCAGAGAACTAATTGTAGATACAGTTTCCAAACTACGCCACCACACATCAAAAGCTTCTACTTCTTCATCTAAAAGTTTTTCGGCTTCCTGTGCCATTTTCCGACGGCTTTCGTAATTTTGCGCTACAACCGCCTTTAAATCGTCCACGTTAAAGGCTTGCACATTTGCCAAGTCGTTCACATCTGCATCAACGTTACGAGGTACAGAAATATCAAATAACATCAGTGAATGGTTTGGTTCTAAAACCATTTCCAACTTAGCACGATCAAGAATTGGTTCTGTTGCTGAAGTACTTGTAAATACAATATCACTTGCGGCAATTACTGCCATCATTTCTGGAAGCAGATGGATTTGGATTGGTTGTTCTGGAAACAACTTCGCTAATTCTTCAGCCCGTTCACGGGAACGATTAACAATACTAATCTGAGTTGCACCTTTAGAAATTAGGTGTTGAACGAGCAACCGGGACATCTTACCAGCGCCCAAAATTGCTACACGGTAGGGAGATAAATTTTCTAATTTCATCTGGGCTAATTCCACAGCCGCCGAACTAATGGAGACTGCACCAGTACCGATACTAGTTTCAGTGCGAACCCGTTTACCCGCTGTTAAAGCTTGTTTAAATAGGCGATTTAAAATTGTTTTTATACCATTGTATTGCTGTCCCAGTTTGTGAGTATTTTTCACCTGAGCCAGAATTTGACCTTCACCAAGGACGAGACTATCTAAACCAGCGGATACCCGCATTATATGCATTACAGCGTCGTTATGCAGCAACATAAACAGGTGTTGTCGCAGAGACACAACAGGTAACTTGCTATGCTCAGAAAGAAACTGAGTAACTTCCTGAAGACCTTGGGTGATTTCACTGCTAACAATGTAAATTTCTAGGCGGTTACAGGTGCTAAGGATGGCGACTTCATCAATATGAGGATAGCTGAGAAGATGAGCGATCGCACTTTCGGTTTGAGGTTCAGGAATACTTAGCTTTTCTCTAACTTCTACTGGGGCTGTTTTATGGCTTAACCCTACCACTGCAATATTCATTTCTTAAATTGGTAATTGGTAATGGGTAATTTGTAATGGGTGATGGGTAATGGGTAACAGGTGATGGGTAAGACATTATTCCCAATCACCAATCACCAATCACCAATCACCAGTGAAAGTTACTACCGCAGTTGAATAACCTTGGGTTCTTCAAACAAGTGAACTGTATCCACAAATCGAGCGGTTTTAGATTGGCTAGAAATAACCAAGCTTTGGGTTCTAGCACCACCGTGGAAGAAACGGACACCATCCATCAGAGTTCCGGGTGTGATACCGCAAGCTGCAAATAGCACTGTATTACCAGAAGCTAATTCATGGGCATCATAAACACGGTCTCCATCAGTAATACCCATTTCCTTCAAACGAGCCAGATTACCTTCTCTGCTTTCGCCAATTAAACCTGTTTGCACTACTTCTGGATCATAAATCAGTTGTCCTTGGAAGTGTCCACCCAAGCAACGTAAAGCAGCGGCGGAAATTACACCTTCAGGTGCTGCACCGATACCCATCAAAGCATGAATATTAGTACCAGCGAAAGCACAAGAGATAGCAGCAGAAACGTCACCATCACTGATGAGTCTAACTCTGGCACCAGCGGTGCGAATTTCTTGAATAAGTTCTTTGTGACGGGGACGATCCATCACTACTACGACCAATTCCTCAACAGCGCGGTTTAAGCACTCAGAAAGGATTTTCAGGTTTTCTGTAGCAGATTTGTTGATATCAACATGACCTTTAGCCGCTGCTGGTGCTGCGAGTTTACGCATATAGAAATCAGGCGCTGCAAACAAACCGCCTTTTTCGGAAATTGCCAAAACTGCCATTGAGCCATTTTGACCGTAAGCAACGAGGTTAGTACCTTCGCAAGGGTCAACAGCAATGTCAATTTCAACTAGTTCATCAGGGTTACAGAAATTTTTAGCATCTGGTTGAGTACAGATACCAACTTCTTCCCCAATGTAGAGCATAGGAGCTTCGTCACGTTCGCCTTCACCGATAACAATGCGTCCGCGCATATGGATTTTGTTCATCCGTTCGCGCATGGCTTCCACAGCTACTTCATCAGCAGTGTTCTTTTCGCCCTTACCCATCCACTTCGAGGAAGCGATCGCTGCTTGCTCAACTACTTCAATAATCTCTAGCCCAAGTGTATTTTCCACAAAGTCTACCCTTTCAATTGCTTGTTTTAGCGTCGTTTTATCGGCTATTTCAGTTTTCAAGTCTACCAAAGTGCGGATACATATAGAAAAAAGTTAAGTTTTACTGCTATTAATCTCGAATGTGTCCAAGATGAAAGACAATATGCGTAATTTTGTATTTCCGTGAGAATGTTCTAGGCTAGAGATAATTAACAAATATTTCTAAGATTCAGAATATGCTCGACTTCCTCAATTCCTTCCTTGGTCGCCATCCAGAACGTGTTCAAGCCAACGTGGAAATATATACCTGGCAAACCTGCCCTTACTGCATCCGCGCCAAGCTGCTGTTATGGTGGAAAGGCGTTAAATTCACCGAATACAAAATTGACGGTGACGAAACAGCAAGAGCAAACATGGCAGAACGCGCCAACAGTCGCCGCAGCGTCCCCCAGATTTTCATTAATAACCAACACATAGGCGGTTGTGATGACCTGTATGCAATGGATACAAAAGGTCAACTTGACCCATTGCTAAATCAAGCCGCTACTTGACATACTCTCTGAGACTCTGCGCCTCTGCGTGATATAAATTCATGTTTCCTGAACATCCAGAATATCTAAAACATCAAAAATGGATGAATCACGCCCTAGCATTAGCACAGGTGGCAGGTGATGCTGGTGAAGTTCCCGTAGGTGCGGTAATTATTGACCCAGAAGGCAAATTAATAGCCGAAGGAGAAAATAGGAAAGAACGCGACCAAGACCCCACAGCACACGCAGAAATTATTGCTATTCGCGCAGCTGCAAAAAACTTGCAAAGTTGGCGCTTGCTTCAATGTACTCTTTATGTAACTCTAGAACCGTGTCCCATGTGTGCTGGTGCGATCGCTCATGCACGTTTAGCGACACTTGTCTATGGAGTAGACGATACCAAAACTGGCGCAATTCGTACTGTTATCAACATACCCGACAGCCCAGCTTCTAATCACCGCCTACAAGTAGTTGGAGGCATTCTAGAATCAGCTTGTCGTCAGCAATTGCAGACTTGGTTTGCTACTAAGCGACAAACCCAAAATTAACAGACAGAGGTAAAACTGTCCAGATCACAATCCACAAGTTACCAAGAAAATCTACGGTGGACATAATCAAATTTGCATCACATTTTACCCGCTAACTAGCAGCCACCGTCATCATGGAACTTCACTCTGCTTCTACTAACTCTCAATCTCAATTAACAAATCAACCCGTAAATCCTCAGGTGGCTTCTAGTACCTCCAGGATTTCGCCTTGGTTAACTCCCCTGGCGTATTTTTTGGGACGCAACTTTGTTTTACCCTTGTTTTTTGGTAACATTAATATCACTGGACAAGAAAATATCCCCGCAAATTCTCCAGTAATTTTTGCCCCTACCCACCGTTCTCGTTGGGATTCAATACTATTACCCTACGCGGTTGGTCGTAGTGTCACTGGGCGAGATTTGCGGTTTATGGTCACAAGTAGTGAGTGTCAAGGAATGCAAGGCTGGTTTGTCCGCCGTATGGGAGGTTTTCCTGTCGATACCCAACGTCCTGCGATCGCTACTTTGCGTCATGCAGTAGAGTTAATGGCACACAGAGAAATGTTAGTAATTTATCCCGAAGGTGGAATTTACCGTGATGGCAAAGTTCACACATTAAAACCGGGAATTGCGCGTTTAGCTTTGACTGCTGAATCTAATCACCCAGGCTTAGAAGTAAAAATTCTCCCCGTTGGCATTAATTACAGCCAACCTTATCCCAACTGGGGTACAGATGTGAACATTCACATTGGGGAAGCCATAAAAGTTGCAGATTATATCAATGGTTGTTCAAAACGAAATGCTAAACGTCTCACAGCAGATTTAGCAAATAAATTACAACAATTCAGCCATCAAGAATCAGAAATAACTTCTCACGCTTTTGCAGAAATGACCAATTCTTAATTAAACTTCTCCACTTTTTAGGGAGACTTGAAGGTGGGAGAGAAGCTGAAAATAATTGATTTTGTCGTTTATTAAAGTAGTTAATTAACGGGAATTAACAATGCGATCGCACAGATGCTTATCAGAGTTGTCTACAACCACGCTATTGTTGAAATAATCCCGCGTCCAACCGCAAGCACTTGTGAGCAGTGAATCAAGAGTTAACTCGTCTAATTTCCACAGAATCACAGTGTTGTCATAACTAGCAGAAGCGATGATTTTGCCATTCGGGCTGAAGATGACACTTGTTAGGCTTTCCCGATGCCCACTCAAGGTTTGGATCTCATTGCCATTTAAATCCCAGATTTTAACAGTTTGATCATAACTAGCACTAGCTAGGTGCTGGCCATCGGGGCTAAAGACAACACTTATAACCTGTTTCTTATGCCCTTTGAAAATTTGCGGTTCCTTGCCGTTTTTTAAATCCCAGAGTATGACGGTTTTGTCATCACTTGCAGAAGCTAGGGTTTCACCATTGGGACTGAAAACGACACTTGTTACCTTATTCGTATGCCCTTTGAAAATTTGCGGTTCCTTGCCGTTTTTTAAATCCCAGAGTATGGCGGTTTTGTCATTACTAGCAGTGGCTAGGGTTTCACCATTGGGACTGAAAACGACACTTGTTACCTTATTCGTATGCCCTTTGAAAATTTGCGGTTCCTTGCCGTTTTTTAAATCCCAGAGTATGACGGTTTTGTCATTACTAGCAGTGGCTAGGGTTTTACCATTGGGGCTGAAGACGACACTTGTTACCCTATTCTTATGCCCTTTGAAAATTTGCGGTTCCTTGCCGTTTTTTAAATCCCAGAGTTTAACTGTTTTGTCATCACTAGCACTAGCCAAACGCTGCCCGTCAGGGCTGAAAACGACACTTGTTACCTTATTCTGATGTCCCTTGAGAGTTTGCCGTAACTTACCATTATTGACATCCCAGAGTTTAATAGTTTTGTCATCACTAGCAGTAGCTAGAGATTGACCATCAGGACTAAAGACCGCACTTCTTACCCCTTGCTGATGTCCTTTCAAGGTTTGTAGTTGTTTACCCTTTAAATCCCAGAGTTTGACAGTTTTGTCATAACTACCAGTAGCGAGATAATGCCCATCGGGGCTGAAGACAACACTACTAAAACCAAACTCCTGATCTTTCAAAGTTTGCAGTTCATTACCCTGTAAATCCCAGAGTTTAACAGTTTTATCATCACTGACAGAAGCCAGAGTTTTACCATCAGGACTGAAAATCACGTTTTTAATCAGCGCCTGATGCCTGTTAAAACTTTGCAGTTTTTTGGCAGTTTTGACATTCCAAAGTTTGATAGTTGTGTCTTCACTACCAGTAGCCAAAGTTTGACCATCGGGACTGAAGACGATAGTTGTTACCTGATCTTCATGTCCTTTAAAAGTTCGTAGTTTTTTACCGTTTAAATCCCAGAGTTTGACAGTTTTGCCTTCACTAGCAGTAGCTAAGGTCTGACCGTCAGGACTAAAGACGACATTTGTTACCTGCTCGTCACTGTCTTTGAAGGTTTGCAGTAAGTTACGCTTTAAATCCCAAAATTTAACTATATTTTGATTACTCACAGTAGCCAAAGTATCAGCTTTGGGACTGAAAACGACCATTTTTACCGGATCATCAGGCCAACTCAAGGTTTCTAGTAACTTACCTTTTAAATCCCAGAGTTTGACGATTTTGTGATCACTTACAGTAGCCAGGATTTCACCATCAGGACTAAATACAACAGTTTCTATCTGATGTTTATCTTCACTTAAGGTTAGCAGTAAATTACCCTTTAAATCCCAGAGTTTGACGGTTTTGTCATTACCAACACTAGCCAAAGTATTACCTTGAGGACTAAAAACCACACTTGTTACCGCATCCTCGTGGCCACTGAAGGTTTGCAGGACATTGCCCTTTAAATCCCAGAGTTTAAAGGTTTTGTCATCACCAGCACTCACCAGGGTTTTACCATCAGGACTAAAAATTACGCTCTTGATAGCACCTTCATGTTTAAAAACGTTGCGTTCTCTGACCCCATAAACTACCTTCTGCAACGCTTTCATTACTACCGGCTGGGTTTGGTTGTTTGCTTTTAAGATATTTCCTGCCTTAATTACTTCGACAAGTGCATCTAAATCTTGATTATCCTCTAGCAGTGATAAGGAATATTGACTGTTGACCTCAGCTTGAGAGATTTTCGCTGTTTGTTTTTCTCTCAAAGCCCACAACCCCAAGCCAGCACTAACAATCAAAGCCACCACTGCGCCACCAGCTACTCCCCAAGCAGTTCTCACTTCCCGGCGGCGATGTGCTTCTTTTTCTTGTTCTTGACGCTGGCGCAATTCTACACAAGCGTTTACATAGTCAGCCTCAAGTTGATTCAGAAAACCTGCGTGCTTTGATAACACCTGGGCATCTTCCAATCTTCCCCCCCGATGCACCAAATAATTCTCATCCTTTTGCTCCTGTTCCCATTCCAAAGCTGCCTGACGGATAGTTTCTCGTAGCTGTAAACTGATACGATTTTCATCTAACCAATTTAGTAATCTTGGCCAGTGGCGAATTAATGCTTCATGGGCTACCTCTACCTCTTCTCGATTGCTAGAACCGTCTACACTGGTAACTACCAATCGCGCCCCTTCACCTGCTAACCGATTCACCAATTCTTTAATCAGTATCAAGTCCCCACCAGCAGGAACTAGTTCATCTAACCAAACCCGTCTGCGTGTATCCCGACGGTTCTCTCCCTGGAGAGCATTTTCATCTAAGCGAGTTAAACGGATAAATATATTCTTAACTTGGTCTTGTTCGGGAAGCGACAAAGTATGATAAACATCATCCGCAGTTTGTGCGATCGCCATATTTACACCACCAATGGCTGCATATTCCTCAGCCCGCAACCATCTACCATGTCGCCGCTTCCACATTTCCAGCATTGCGTGTTGTAGCAGTGGCATTGCACCCGGTTCACCTTGGACATCATCGAGAATGGTATTACTCAAGCCAGCCTCAAATCGTAACCCTACCTGAGCCGCTTGCATTTCCATTGCTTTCCGCAGTTCTGATGTATCCATAGGGCCAATTAACTTCTGCCTAGTTTCCATCAGTTCTTTGAGTTGACGGTAAGGCGCACATTCGCCCCAAAAGTCAGCCCGCATGGTCATGACAACTTTCTGTTGCTGAGTCAGCTTTAACAACTGCTGAATGAATGCAACCCTCACACTTTCATCAGTGCAGAGGGTAAATAGTTCTTCAAACTGGTCTATCACCAATATTGAAGATTGATCTTTTACCTGAGAAAGAGTGATTTGCAGTTTTTCAGTGGGCTGATTACTTGGTGTCATGTATGCCATGACTAAACCAGGCTGTTTTTCCTGAAGTAAGGGGATCAAACCTGCCAATACTACCGATGATTTACCACTGCCAGATGCTCCTAAAACGGCTAAAAAGTTATGCTCAGTCAGCTTTTCTTGTAATTGAGCAATTAGTTGCTCACGCCCAAAGAAAAATTCGCGGTTTTTTTCCCGAAACGGATACAAACCCAAGAACGGACAACGAGAATCATAAGTAGGTGGTTGCTGACTTAATGCCAAAGCATTGAAACTCAGGTCAATTACTTGCTCACAAAGGTTATTTACTTCTGCTAATGCTTGTTCTCGTTCTTCCAGAGCTTGTTTACTCAAGGCTGTAATATCTGCGCCTAAGCTGTTTCCTAGCTTCTGGGCTGCTGTCTCTAATATTTTTTGTCGTGTTGGCGCTCTTTCTGGTAATAACTTTTGCAACCGTTCTAAACCATCTGCAATTTCCGCATTTGTCAGTTTTCTGTCCAGTTGGTCACTAAATAGGGGTCTACCTCCTAAACGGCTAAACAATGCCGGTACAGTCACATCACCCCGTTCTGCTAAAGCGGCTGTAGCTTCATGTAATGCTGAATCTACCTCTCCAGATGCTCTGAGTTGAAAATAAAACTTTTCTATGAAAGCTTGGGCAGTTTTAACGGTGACTTTCTCTGTCATTGCTATTACCGCAGGCATCCCTAAATCCCGCACTAATCGCTGTCCTAATCCTCCTAACGCCCCTTCGGCATCGGGGCTGGCACTCTCGCAAGTACATAGAAAGGTAAAATGTGGTAGCCCTTTAGCTCCTCGTAACGGTTTCAACCTTTCAACTAACCGTGTCGCTGTTACTACCTCCACTGTATTATCAGCTTTTGACCAGTAGAGCAAGGTTTCACCATCATCCATAACTCTACCGTGACTGACAAAATGCAGCAATGTGTATTGTTTTGTACGATCAGTTAGTTGAGAACACAGTTCATCTAAGGTTGGTAGACCAATGGCTCCATCAACGGTTGCAAGTACGTCACAAGGTATTTCCCCTAAAGCTGTCTTGACGCTATTGACGTTGGCTACTACATCGAAATCGGCTAATTTATACTTTTTAGAATCACTGGGACTGGCTACTAACACCAACGCCTTCAAGTCTCGCCTGCCAATGGGGGGAAAGCGGCGGTCAGTAATGGCGGGGATGTAGAATGAAAATGGTACTCTCTGGTTTAGTGCTAATAATTGCCAGTCACCATCTATAGGGGCGCACAGCTTTTCCCAGCGCAAGTTTCTTAATTCTTTATCTGATGCTTCAATAAAAAGTAACATTCTCAGTGCTTCCTGAGACTCCCGGACTGCGCCCACAAAAGCATCACGTATTTCATCTTTAAATAGAGCTTTTCCCAACAATGTACCGTAGTCCTGGGTTTGTCCTAACAGACTCGTTAGCTGCTGCAAATTTTCAGAGGTTAGTTTGAGACTACCTTCCGAGCGTAATGGTAACAGTTCCCCTGGTCGGCTGTGTTCTACTACAATCGGCCAGTTATCCCCAGATTTGCGTTGGATGGTAATCTCAAAGATGTTCATTTTATTTGTCAGTTGTTAGTTGTCAGTGGGAAGAGGCAAGAAGTAGAAGGTTAATTTACCCAATCCACTAATTCAGTTTTTTCAAAGTTTCTAATAGATTGATAACGGCTGAAATTGCCGCCTCAAGTTTTTCAGTCCGGTTATTAGAAGCTTTCTCCACAGTCTGGACAAACTCATCTAGTACTTGGTTTAAGTTTGTCTGGGCTTGTTTGATGGTCGAAGCATCACCAGATGTAGAGGTATCTGATGTTGTTGGGGCTGTGGGCAAATTTACTTTTTCTATAGTTGGTCGCGCAGAAGCACCATTAACATCACTGACAACTAACTTCACTGCTGGATCACCGATAATGGCATAACTGCGAGCGTCGTTATTTGCAGTCCACATAGTGGATAAAGCTATAGGATCGGCTGTTGCACCGTATTTAATATCTTCTAATTGAACACTTAAATCAGAAGATAACTCTGCATAGCGTTCATTGAAATATTCAACCGCAGATCCGACGGGATGACCTTCTAATAGGCGTTTGAGAGTACTTTCAAACACTGCCAACTGCCTACCAGTTTTCTCCCATACGAAAGAACAACCCCAAGCGCGTTCAACGTGACCAATTACAGCCAAAGCGCCACCGTTAGGATGACTCAATAGCCGTCGGGGTAAAGGTGCAATAAACGCATAGGGAGCAATTGCGTCCCTTTGATTTTTATCTTTGCTGTGGGCAAATTCATCAAATTGGGGTGTACCAGCACCGTAACAGGCAAAATGAAAGGCTATTAACCCTAACAAACGAGCATCTGCTCCTACATCATCCGCCGAAAAGTAAAAGTCTTCTGGGATAGGCTTACTACGCCACTGTAGGGGACCTGGCCAGTCTTGACACAGGAGTGCGCCTTGATGTCTTAATTGTCGTTTATCGCCATTGGGAAAGCCCATACCGTGGCTACCAGTGAAGAGGAGGGCGGGTGTTTCTTCTCCTCCCAACAATTTTCCAAGTCTGGCTTTAGTGGCTTCTTCTGCGAGTACGGTTTGTACATTCCAATCTTTTTGGTCTTTAGCCATCCATTCTGCCAGAGGCTGAATCAAGTGTTTAGCACTGAGTTGAGTTGCTTGATCAGCATTGGTTTGGACTCCAAAAAAGCTGGCGCTACGAGGTAAAGAAAAACCTTCTGTTTCCGCTTTGACTACACTGCGAGCATATTGGGCATATTCTTCTACGGTGTCGAAGTAAATTCGACCTACCGCATACTGCACATCTATTTGGAACTGAAAGCGATAAGGAATGGTTTGCGGATCACCAACAATCAACAAATAATAGGGCATTTTGTCTGGGTCGGCAGGCCCTGGTCCGACTCCATGACGGGATAAAAATTGGTTTTTGGACTCGCCGGGACGATAACCTCTGGGTCCTGTGTATTCCTGATAGTAATTTTCTTGATTTTTTGTTGCTTGCTCTTTACGGTGTTCTAATAATTCTTTGAGTGCATCTATGATCGCAGGATCGGCATTATAGGCAAAGATCACACCCCAACCGGTTTCGGCTAGGTTTTTGGGGTCTACTCCTTCTATCGGTGCAAAGTCAGGTTCTAGACCCTTGACGTGCATATCTTTTTTTCTGAGTTCGCTGATTTCTGTCGGATCGAACTCTTCACCTTGAGCAATTTTTGCTATTTGTTCTGGTGTTAGTGGCGGTAGTAAATAATCTCCTGAAGCGCCATCAATGCCATTGAAATACATTTCTTTAGTCAGTTCTTCTAGACTCATTTCTGCTCCTTATTCTTGTGCTTCAATCATGATCATTAGGGTTAAGGAATTTACCAATAAATCCTCAATGGTACAAGCCCTCGGATGTATCTTTGCGGTAAATTCCATATTCAAAATCTAAAATCCCAAATCCCCGGACTGGACTCAGCTAACTAAGGCTGCTGACCAGACAGCATGGGCAACTTCTGATTTATCAATGGCGTTATGTGCGCCAGTAAATAGGTCTGGGTTAGGTACAGTAATATATTTGCTGCTTTCTAGGTTGTAGATTTTACCTGGTTGAAAATCGTAAACTTCTGTTTTGCTCAACATATCTATGTTGGTGATATCTAATCCTTCGCCTTGGATGCCATAGACACCAATGCCCCCAACGCCTGGATATTTCGGGGTAGTTACGTCAAAGTCTATATCTTGTCCCCCTGCCATTCCCAGAGTTCCTGCCGCTGGATAGGCGTTTTTGACGGCTGTATCTTCGCTGGATTGGGTGGTAATAATTGGACCTTTGACTTTGCGATCGCGCACAATTGGATAAAAATAACCTTGCAAATTATTTCTGAAGGGAACTTTGGCGCTATAAGACCACAGTGATACAGCCCCTTGTATTAATGCCAGAGAATCTATAGGCCTCACTAACTGGTTATTTTCGTTCGTACCGGCAATAATCGCAGAAACAACGATAGTTCCAAAACTATGCCCCATCAGATGAAACCGCACATTACTATCTGCCACTTGTTGCATTTTGGTCAATAAGTCAAACCCGCTCGTTTGTCCTATTTGACGTGCGAGGTCTTTCATCTTCCAGAAAGATAACAATCTGGGTACGTTCAAGAACTTATCCCACCCTTTGGCAATGCTATCACCAATCCCAAAGCTGATTTCCGAACTTTCTTCGACTTCGGTCAAACTCGCTTCATATACGCTGTCAGGGTCTATATTTAAAGGTTCGCTCTCTTCCCATTCGCTATTTTCTTCACCTACATTGCTAGAAGATGCTTCGTGGATCAACACTTGATAGGCAGCCCTAACTTCAGGCGGCAACTGTTCTGGAGGTGTATCGTATTCAAAGCCAGCAGCAAAAATAACTCGTAATGCTTCTCTTGTCGCTTCGGTATCTGAAACTTGATGAGCATACTCTTCAATTAACTGATTTAATGAATCATCCTCTGTGTCAAAAGCCGGTGGAGCATCTAGGTTTTCGTTACCCCAGGGTTTACTCGGCCAATGCAACCCAATCAGTAAAGGAAGGAAACCATGTCTTTTTTGTTTTAGGTTTTGAATATCATCTGTGGCAGCAGCCATGGCTGCAATCCAGTGTTGGTATTGTTTTTTCGCAGCCGGAACATCACCCTGCCATCCGTGACTCATCACAAATACATCTGTAATCGGCTCTTTACCTAAGACATCTAAGAGTTTCTGACTCAGCAACTCCCCATCTTCAGAACTTTCTTTACCTTTTTCATCAATGCAAATGAGATAGTATTCTAAAGAAGTTCCGACTACTTTTTCAATTGGCATAAGTTAATCTTGTTACTCTTACAAGGGTTATATCTAAGTAATATTGCAGCCTACTAGTGTATTGTCAATATGCTGTTAATAAGAATATAGCGATTTTTTACCAACCCTAAGCCATAGATATTGATAATTGCTTGAAAATATTAAGTTGTTTTTCTGTCAATACTAAATTTATGTTTTGTAATATTGAATTCTGTTTTTCAGGTCAGCCTTTGGCTTGACGATATTAG
Source organism: Anabaena sp. PCC 7938 (assembly GCF_049315035.1). Lineage (NCBI taxonomy): Bacteria > Bacillati > Cyanobacteriota > Cyanophyceae > Nostocales > Nostocaceae > Anabaena > Anabaena sp. PCC 7938. The sequence goes on from NZ_CP186034.1 coordinate 1,301,562, forward strand.
CTCCCTTCAACCCCCTTTTTTAAGAGGGATCTGGAAGAAAGCTGACAGTGTAAGTAGGTAAACGAAGTACAGAATTTAGTGAAAAAGCCTTACAAGAATAGGATTTTACTGCTGATTGCTATTGTAAAATTAGCGACATCAACCCCCATATCCGATCACTAATTCCCAACTATTGAGCTTACCAACATCTTGAGGTGAATAGTCAATAACTTGCAATTGCCAACTTCCTTTAGCTGGTAGAGAAAGTAATTGTTTAAGAACGGGATGCGATCGCACTGCATAAGTCCTATTCAACAGAGTCTGTCTACCCAAAGTCCGATTTTGTAACAAAACTTGCTGATTATTGGGTGCAATTAAATAAACTTCTAAATCCCCTAAAAAATCGTGAGTGATATTCACCTTCACCTGAATATCTGCAACAGTAACATTTTCATTCAAAGCGATGCCTTCGGCGAACACAGCGATCGCACTCCTAACTCCTCGTTTATCATCATCAGGAATCCAAACTTGGCTTTTATTCTCCACCCGGACTTCTTTACTCGGACTTAATACCACTGTACGCAACTGCTGTGCTACCCGTACAGCCTTAGCGGCATTCACCTTCCCATAACCAAACCATAGACAATGACCATTACTGTCATAAGTACCCCCACGCAAACCCAATTGCGGGTCAGCCTCAGGATCAACAATCTTATCAGTAGTTTCTTGCAAAATGCGGTGGACTTGTTGAGCTGTCAAATCAGCATTAGCTGACAAAATCAACGCCGTAACCCCAGCCACTACCGGAGTCGCACTAGAAGTACCACCAAAATTATTGGTAAAGTTACCTTGGTTATAGCCAGCACTTCCCAACTGATCAGTTGTGAAAATTCCCAACCCCGAAAGAGAAGAAGTGATTGTCGGTTGTGTATAGACAAAGCCCGTTTCCTGAAACCACATCCCCGGTGGCGCATTATTACTAGGCGCACATACAGAAATATTAGCGCCCCAATTACTATAAGCAGCTTTTTTATTCAAACTCGTAGAAGCCGATACAGCAATTACATCGGGATGAATAGCAAAACCACTCAACCAATTCGTCTTACCAGCTAGTATATTTTTCGGCCAATTCTGCTCATTTACAGTCCCACTAATTGGGCGGTTAGCATTACCCGCCGCAAACAAAATTACACATCCTTTACCATTACGTCCCTTAGTCGCAGCGCGTGTGATAGCCGCCTTTTGGCGCAAAGACAAAGGGAAATAAACAGCAGAAGCTCCCCAGCTACAAGAAATTACACTCGCACCCTGATCAATTGCCCAATTAAATATATCCTCAATTGATTCATCATCCAAAAACCCAGTCGTGCGAATTGGCATTAATGCACAACCAGGCGCAACCCCCACAATTCCCGTACCATTTTCTTCAGCCACAGCTATTCCTGCACAAGCAGTACCGTGACTAGTTTCCTGATCATCCGGTAAAGGTATAAAGTCATTTTCTTTCAAATCTTTAGGAGCAATAACTTTACCCATTCCTTGAAAATCTGGGTGATTCAAATCAAAAGAATCATCCACCACCGCCACAACCACAGAACGCACACCACGCGTAATATCCCAAGCTTGTTCTACAGAAATATGAGAACCCACACCCAACTGATTACCACTATTGTGATTGAGATACCACTGTTGAGAATAGAGAGAATCATCGGGTTTATAATTTGGTTCTTGCTGGATGAAAATATTCGGTTCCGCTGCTAAAACTTCTGGGAGTGCTTGCAACTGGTTAGTAATCTTGATCGGATTTTCTGTAGCTTGTTTGCTAATGAGAAATACAAACGCGTTAGGTAATCCTAATACTTGTTGATATTCAATTAAACTGAAAGTATTAGCTATAGTATTAATCTTGGCAAAGTCTACCCAAGTAGCAAATTGAATTGTAATTTGGTCACTTAGATAAACGTAAGTGCCTGGATTATCTTTAAATTTATAAACATGACTGGCAAAAGCAACATTTTCATCAGCCCGTGCTTGAGACATGGCCACCTCTAGCTGACCAGGTTCAACAGCAAATAATTCCAGTTTTGCTCTAGGAATAGTGTGCCGCCAAACACCCCAAGAAAACTGAGATAATTGCTCAGGAAGAAAGTCCGCATTTGGACGAATGGTGAAGCGAGATAGAACTTTTTCTAGAATTAACTCTTCACCACCGCGTTGTAAAACCACACCCAGACTGCTGGCGGGTACACCTGTGGGTTGAGAATCAGAAGAACTGATGCGTTGGGGTAGCCTACCGTAGGTATCGCTCATAAAGAATATTTTCGTGGATATACAGGGGGCAGGGAACTCTCTTCAACCAATTTCCAGTCTAAATCAGAGAAACTTGTTCTATAGTTTTCCTGTATCTGAGACACAATCAGAGTTAAGATACCCGAAGTTTCCATAAATTTTTTATAGACTTGTTGCACTAAATTAATCCCATGAACCTTGCTGCTGCTTTCTTAATTCCCTTCACTTCTTTATCATTCATCACCTTCCTGAGTCTACTATCGCCTGTTCAAGCTCAGGTCATACAGTTACCCGGCTCCAATAATCAAGCACAACCTATTGATGCCAACGAATCTAACACTCTCCGTCCTACCAGTCAAAGTAACAGCGTATTGAGTATAGAAGGAGGCCAGCGACTTCTCAAAGAGTCAGATGATGCTGTTTCTGCTCAAAGATATGACGTTGCTGCTAAAAAACTTCAGGAAGCACGTCAAGTTTTTAATCAGCTATCTAATTTTTATCAGGATCTCAACTCCAGCTTTTCGGGCATAGATATTAGAGTATCCGATTCCCAGCGCAAGAAAGCCTTAGAAAGCGCCCAACTTCGAGATGATGCTACCTATCGTTTGGCCTTGGTACATCGGGCTTTAAATCAGCCAGAATTAGCAGTACCTTTGTTAGTTCAAATTATTAAAAGTCAAAACCCCACACGAGAACTAGGTAAAAAAGCTTATCAACAGTTGTTTGAATTGGGTTTTGTTGATACAGCTTACCCCCGACAAGGCGCAAAATAATTCCATGAGGCAGGGGGGCAGGGTGACAGGTGACAGAAGTAAAAATAAATACTATACCCAATCCCCAATCCCCAATCCCCAGTCATTTGCTCCATATCTGTTCATAATAGAGAAGTAAGTTTTTTCAGGAATGGCGATGATTACTCCGCAGCAGGTTGAGGCAATGATCAAGGCAGGACTGCCAGATGCCCAGGTTGAGGTGCAGGACTTGACTGGTGGTGGAGACCACTACCAGGTGACAGTAGTTTCATCGCAGTTTGCAGGTAAGGGACTGGTGCAACAACACCAGTTAGTTTATGGTGCATTGCAGCAAGCTATGTCAACCGAAGCGATTCATGCCTTGGCTCTCAAGACATCTACTCCCCAAGCTTAACTACTAATAGACTGATTTTAGTTAATCATTCAGCTAATAGCTGACGGCTAAATGCCATTGATTTTTGATTTGAGAACCGCAACAACAAAGGAAACAAAAAACCATGACCCCAGAAGTTAAAGAGAGAATTGATAACTTGTTACAAGAAAACAAGATTATGGTTTTCATGAAGGGAAATAAGTTAATGCCTCAATGTGGTTTTTCCAATAATGTGGTGCAGATTCTGAATACATTAGGCGTTCCCTTTGAGACAATTGATGTTCTTTCAGACCAAGATATTCGTCAAGGTATTAAAGAATATTCCAACTGGCCCACAATTCCCCAAGTATATATTAATGGTCAATTTATTGGCGGTTCTGATATTTTGATTGAAATATATCAAAAAGGTGAATTACAGCAAATGGTGGAAGTTGCATTAGCTTCCTAATATTTTTTTCAATTCATTCACTTTTACTGCCCTTGAAAATTAGGAATTTTCCCTTTTTCAGGGGCTTTTTCGTGGGTTAGGGTATGAAAATATCCAATTCTTTTTTTCTAGCCACCATAACAAAACTGCAAATATTGTCGAAATCAACAACAGAGCAGCCACAACCCGAAAGGTAATTTGGGTGGCAAATACTAATGAGTCAATAGGTGCATTAGTAATATCTATATTTGATGTCAGTTTAGCATTGGTAATAATCACAAAAGAGAAGACAGCCCCTACTAATGGCACACCTGCTGTCTGTCCCAATATCCGTGATAAGGATAACAAACCCGAAGCAATGCCTAACCGTTCTTGTGGTGCAGCCCCCATAATGGCGCTGTTGTTAGGAGATTGAAACATTCCCACTCCTAATCCATAGGGAATAATCTCAATAATGTAGTTAAGTATAGTTAATTCAGTATCAAATGTGCTGATGATCAAGCATCCTATCGCCATTAAGACTAATCCAATTAAGCTAATTATTCGAGAGCCATAATTGTCTGATAAAATCCCCGCAATTGGTGCTGTCAATACAATAATAATCGGCGGTACTGCTAATAGTAAACCTGCTTGCTCAGTGGGATATTGCTTAACCAATTTCAGAAAAAAAGGTAGCAGAAAGATAACTCCTGCCATCACGAAATTACCCAGAAAACGCAGCCCTAAGCCAAGACTAAAATCTAGAGATTTAAAAATATTCAAATCTAGCATTGGTTCTGGTAAATTGGCTTCTGTCAATAAAAAACAGGTAAAACTAATAGCAGATAAAACCAGCAAATTAAAAGCTGTATTAGAGCCAAATCCTTCATTTTGTAATAAGGTGATAGCAAGTGTAAAACTAGTTAAAGTTAGGGTAAGAATTAATGTGCCAATGACATCAAAGCTTTGTTTAATTGCACCGACAACAGAAGGAGGTACAAGATAGGCTACTATTAAACAGGCGATAATCCCAATTGGCACATTGATTAAAAAGATTAAAGGCCAACCACATAAATTAATTAGTATTCCTCCGACTGTAGGCCCTAACATAATTCCCAGTCCGAAAATTCCGGCTCTAATACCTAAAGCCAGTCCTCTCTCCTCAGGTGGAAACACTTCTACAATCATTGCTGTTCCCAGTCCTGAAATAAAAGCAGCACCTATTCCTTGAAGGGCGCGAAAGGCTATTAAAAAGCTTACATTTGGTGCAATTCCACATAATAGAGAACTGAGGGTAAATACGATTAATCCCATAATGTAGAGTTGTTTTTTGCTCCACATATCCCCTAATTTTGCGGCGCTGAGGACAAAAATTGCGATCGCTAGTAGATAACTCAAAACCACCCATTGAATAGTTGCAAAGCTAGTGTGGAGCGACTCTACCATAATCGGTAGGGCTAGATTAATTATGTAAACATCTAAAGCAAAGATAAATACACCAATTCCAATACCTACTATTGCCCACCATTTTCCAGATTTTTTTATTTCTTTTCCTATGTCTTGAGATTGTTCTTCCTTGGGTTTTGAAATTACTATCATGTCATCTAGTTAACCAAATTACCTGCATTATTATCGAATTTTTCTAATTAAAATATTAAATTTACGCTCATTAACTTGAAGTCATCATTGGCTTAATAGTACAGCGTTCTATAATTTCTGGCAGTTCTTTATCAATATCAATAGGTGTACCTCTTTTAGAAATTACTTTAATTTCTTGGAGAATTTTAGCCACCAAATCTTTATTTTTAGCCAAGTCTTCTCTACCTATCTGCTTAATAGCGAGTTCCACAGCAGTAATTCCTGATTGCATCCCTAATGCCAAGCTACTTTTTATCCCCAGAATATCTGGACTTAAACTTTGATATAAACGCTCATCTTTGGCTACAGCTTTAACATGAACACCTGCATAGTGGGTAAAGGCATTTTTACCTGTTATTGCTTGATGAGGAGGAATTGAAATATGAGAATGTTCACTCACAAAATCATATAAATCCTTTAAATAGTTGAGTTGCCAACTATTTACTTCGTCATTCATATCTATCAAATTTATTAATAATTCTGCTAAATCAACAATTCCTGCTCTTTCGCCTAAACCCATTACAGAAACATCAATAATGTCAGCACCTGCTCTATAGGCATCTAGTGCATTTGCCAAAGCTAAACCTTTATCATTGTGACAATGTACTGCTATTTGTGGATATAAATCGCGTTTTTCTAGCTCGTCTTTCAAAGTTTTCACATAATTATAAATATTTCGTTGAGGATGAAATGGATTTGTGTATCCAGTTGTATCAGCTATGCTGATGATATTAGCTCCTGCTTTTACTGCTTCACTCGCTGCTGAAATCACATTTTCTATAGGTGAGCGCACTGTATCTTCTGGTGTATATCGAATTAATAAATCATTTTTTTGTTTTCTAGCATAAGTTATGACTTCAACAATTCTATCTATAGCTTTTTCTAAACTGATGTTATAGTCACGATACAATCTTTGTGGTGAAACACTAAAAAATACACCTAAAAAATCTACACCACAGTCTATTGCTTTCTGCACATTATCTATGCGACAAAGTGAATGAGCGCCTATTTTGGCATTGAGTCCAGCTTTAGCAATTTTAGTTATGGCTAACGTGATTTCGCCATCTACAACTGGATTTCCTACTTCTATAATATCAATTCCTATCTGATCTAAAAACTGGGCTATTAGTAATTTTTCATCTGGAGAAAAATAAATTCCAGGAGTTTGTTCTCCTTCTCTCAACGTAGAGTCTAGAATTTTCACCATTTAATCTGTGGAATGCAAGAACTTTGTGCCAATTATCTCATGTGATAACTGAAGTCCCCAACCTGAAAACCATCAAAAATCCCCTCTATAGTTATGAAACTGAGGGGATGTTCTTTATAAACTACAGTATTTACAAAATTCCATACCTCTGGATACAGTTGACCAATACAAAAAATATGCTATGATCATCTGCGGCAATACAGGATTGTTACCGATCAATCTACCTTTGTTCAGTAGTATCCATGTTGTCGTTCTGGCTCTGGTTGGGTCATGGCAAAGTTTGAAGCATCGTACAGGTAGCGGCTTGCTTCCTCCTCTAAGCGATGAATCAAGTAGGCATCTATAGCGTTACCCTGTCTTAGTGCGGCTAGATACCCATCCAAATACATCCGCATATCATCCATACGATAACCGCGATTCCATAACTCGACGAAGGCGTCGGTAAGTCTTTGGTAATAGCGGATGGTTTGTGTGTCTTGGAGCATAACTGCTGTATTAATCTCGTGGGAATGAGAATTGTAAATGATTCACGCTCGAAAATGAAGTATGACTTCCTCCTTAAGTATTAACCCAAAGTTAAGATTTTAACGTTGGGTCTGACCCCTCATTTGCTAAAAACTTAATTACATCCTATGCCAAAAAAGCTAAAATATGATTAGTTGGTAACTTATTTTTATGATTTTGGTTGTTAATAGCTTGATTTATGCTTGTGATTAAAGTTTATAATCAGTACAAAGTATAATCTGTACCCTGCGGCTGATAGACATTTCAGATAGCTTTTGACTAGCCTAAAAATAGTTTTCCAAACTTACCATTAAAAAAACTTTGATAAGTTTCACATAAAAATTAAGAATATTGCTAATTTGGCGGTAGATAAAGGGAAAATTAAATTTATTGCAAGGTTTTGTATGGATGAATGTGAAGATTATATCAGTTGAAGTAACAAAGGCTACAAAACCTTAGGCTTGAGATTGTTAATTTGAGAGTCATCGACGCTAAGGGGTCTTGCCACTGTGGGTTCGGTTTGTATTGAAATCGTTGAGGGGAATCCCCATCTGAGGTCGTTGCTTGGTTGGCACTTGCAACAACTGGAATACCGAGTACATCAAGCCGCCAGCATTTATCAAGCAAGGGAAGTGTTTCTAAGCCATCAACCGACGCTAGTGATTCTAGATGCGGATTTGCCTGATGGCGACGGTATTGAATTTTGCCATTGGTTGAATCGTCAGCAACAGCCTCTAATTCTCATGCTATCTGCCCGAAACAATGAAGCTGATATTGTCGCTGGCTTAAAGGCAGGAGCAGATGATTACTTGAGCAAACCTTTTGGAATGCAAGAGTTTTTGGCTAGGGTAGAGGCGTTGATTCGACGTAACCGCACACCCACTGCACCAGCTTACTTGGATTATGGCACTTTGCAAATAGATTTGGTACAGCGCCGAGTCCGTTTTCAAGGGGAGTTTATCGACTTAACACCCCAAGAATTTAGTTTGCTGTATGTTTTGGCGCAAGCTGGGGGAGTACCTTTGAGTAGGTCGGAATTACTGCGTCGTGCTTGGCCTGACGCTATTGATAATCCGCGTACCATTGATACTCACGTTTTATCACTGCGGAAAAAAGTGGAACTTGATCCGAGACAACCCAGCTTAATCCAAACTATCCGCAATGTGGGATACCGATTTAACATGGAAACTTTGAATGCTAATGTTCCGCAATCACAAACAAAGTTAGCTAAAGAGAGATTCAGTAATCCACGTTCAACACTTGCGACTCAAATCTCTTAAATGGGTAATTGGTCCTGGGTAATCGGTGATTGGTGATTTTATGCCCATTACCCTATCTCCTTTTTTCGATTCAAATCCATTCCTGAGATGCTTGATTTTCAGCTTCTATTAAACGGGCTTTTAAGTTCTCCCAGTCTAGCTCAGAGGTTGATTGGTTTGCCAATAGTTGACCTTGCTGGAGATGTAATAAACGGGTGCAAAATTCTTGGGCTAGGTCAAGCTGGTGATTTACCATCAAAATTGAAGTTGTAGGGGTTTGAGTTAGTTGGGTGAGGATGTCCATCAAAAGGGAAGCTTTGCCAGTATCTAAGGCGCTGGTAGGCTCGTCTAGTAGTAAGATTTTAGGTTGGATGACTAAGGCACGAGCGATCGCTACTAATTGTCTCTGTCCGGCTGAAAGTTGTACTTCAGTGCGTCCTAACCATTCTTCAGGAATTTGCAGTTGTTCTTGCCAATAACCGACTTGTTCCTGAATTTTCTGCTTAGACAAACCACGCAAAACTAAAGGATAAGCCAAGGCTTCCCTAACTGTCATCCCCAACAACTTAATTTCTTGCTGTACAAGTGTTACCTGTTGACGGATTTGAATAATGGGAATTTGCCGATATTCCTGATTTTCAAGGTGAATTTTACCGCTAGTGGGTTCAGTGAGACGGTTGAGAAGACGCAATAAGGAAGTTTTACCAGCACCAGCAGTACCGACAATGGCAATGCGATCGCCTGCAAAGACCTCAAATGAAATATCCTGTAAAATGGAATATCCCGGTAAATTTCTCTGAGTCTGACTTTTGAGGTTTGCAGATAAATTAACTTGCTCAAGTCTGAGTACGGTTTTTGCAGTCAAATTATCCAAGGGGAATAGGGGGCAGAGGGGCAGAGGAGAAAATTACGAATTACGAATTACGAATTACGAATTACGAATTACGAATTACGAATTACGAATTACGAATTACGAATTACGAATTACGAATTACGAATTACGAATTACGAATTACGAATTACGAATTACCAAGAATTGCTGTATTGATAGTCCAAACATCTACGAATAACAGCAGTAGAGTACAACCAAATAAAATGAGATACATCCAAGGTTGTGCTAGAGGACGAACATCTGTGGTATCAATGCCTGTTTTAGTTTGTACAATTTTGACTAAACGGGCAAATCCAGCCACACGCATTGGCAGCAGATAAGCTTTTCCATCTTGGCTGAGAAAATAATAAATTATACCCCCTTGACCAGTGGTGCGGGGTTTTAAACTTTTAATATCTGACCAAGGTAAAGACCAACCTTTGCGAAAGAAGCGCGGAACCCAAATGGGATAAGTTACTTGAATTTCCTGATCGTCTACTATCACTCTTTCAGTTAAGACCGCATATAGTCCTACAAAACCGATGATAATTCCTAACCACAATAATGCTGGTGGTGTGGGTGCATCTGTCGCTTGAGCTAAAAAAGGTAAGGGAACTGTGAGTACCAGATATAAACTCAACAGAGTGATTCTAATCAAGGGAGACAGACGAAAAACAGAAGTTGAAGTATCGGTTAAGTTTGCTGTCACGGCTCGATTTTCATAGTTTTTCTTTTTTATTCTAAACAATTACTAATTACCAATTACCCAACTATGGTAAATATTTTTGGACTACAGTCCAACCAGTTAAAGAAACCCAAGCAAAACCTATAAATAACAAGATATTTAAACCAATATGTAAAGGTCTAGCCCAAGGCTTTGTCGTGCTAATTTGGGTGGCACTAAAAGCTGATATTAACACCAATCCTACGACTATTAATCCAGCGATTAAGTGTGATGAGTGTCCCAAAGAACCGAAATGACCTAAAGTGCCGACAATACCAACGGCTAGAAGTAGCAGCACTAGACTAACCATTGTGATGCCAATGATGTAGTGTAGTAATCTGATACTGCTACTTCCATCTATCACCGGGATGCTGAAAGGAGATTGTCCTGTGTTTCTCACTCTAAACATCCAAATACCAGTAATTGCTAAAAATAGATATGCTAATAGTGACAGTCCCATAGACCATGCGGCTATTTTCCACAACCAGAGAAAAGAAGGTAGATTCATAACAGAGTTTAATAAAGGAATACTTTCCTTTAAAGGGAAAAAATTATAGACTGATTACGCCCCATTTACTTGGCGCGGTAGAGTGCTTGATCTGCTTGTTCGACCAAGTTGGCTGATAATGTGTCAGAGGTAGGTATTTGGGTAGTAATGCCCTGGCTAATTGTAACTGTATTGCTGACTTCCGAGGCTTGGTGAGGAATTGCTAAATCTTTAATTGCAGATCCATAACTTGTAATTACCCTACGGGAAGGCTACGCCTACGCAATGACAATTGGGCATTTTTTTACAGCAGCTTGCGTAGTTAGGAGGTACAAAATCTAAATTGAAACCTATACATAAAGCCAGTTTTACTCATGACTCCTGACTCCTGAATTCTGCTGTATTTGGACTACTCTAAATAAAAAAGGCTGCTGAACTCAGCAACCCTAAAAATTGAGAAAAATTTTTTTCAATCAACCGATGCTAATCCTATGATTTGTAGGGGTTTTGTAGTATCTCCAATTTTTGTATTTATGGAAGAACCCATAGAAGTGGTATTTATCGGTTTTTTTTCTTCTAAAGAATCTGTATCATCACATCCATCGCTAGTAAGTTCACTGATAGCCAGGCGATCACACGGTATTGTATCCGATAAAATTGAACTTGCCATCATTCCCGTATGAATCTCCATCTGAGCTTCTTTCGGGGCTTCAAAAACTAGCCGTTGTCCAGGAAACACAACCCTTTCAAAGTACCAGTTAGGAATATTGGAGATGCGAGCCACCTGCATTTTACTCGTGGCATTGACGTAGCAGCAGAGAAACTTCCCCGATTGCTCCGGTGGTAGAGGATCTAATATTTGAGCCATAACTGCTGAGGAGCTTTTACGCCACAATTCTACATTACATAGGCAAAACTAACATCGCCCGATCCCCAGTTGCTGTAACTCCGACTACCAACTGAAATTTTCTGCATTATTTCTATCTAAAGTTATGTCTTTATTTATAAAAATTTCCTGACCATATCCCATTTTTTTCAAATTTATCATCCCAGGACTTGCCAACCTGCTCACTACTCCCTAACCCTTACTTCCTGTTCCCTCCCATATCATCTATCTCAGAGAATTACAAACGAAAAAAATCGCTTAATAAATAAACTCAATGTTATGGTAAAGCTATATGAAATTTTTCCTCATATAGTCTATCTCTATGTATAATTTTTCATAATTTTATGCACAGTAGATTTAGACTTTTGCAATTTTACTAACATCAAATGTTTCGATACCAAGAATTTGCTTAAATGTCAAGCAAAATATGGGTAATTTCAGTAAACTAAAAAAACCACAGTTTAAAACAGATTTTTCCGTAGGTTCCACCTCAAAAATCGGCAAGATGGAAGTTAAAACATTATGACGGAAAACCGCATTCTTTACGTTCGCCTTCCCTGTAACCCTATCTTTCCCATTGGGGTTGTTTATCTTTCTGATCACGTCCACAAGCTGTTTCCCAATATTGAACAGCGGATTTTTGATTTAGGCACAGTACCACCTTTAGATTATGCTACTGCCCTAGATACCTGTATTGATGAATTTAAACCCACACTCCTAGTCTTTTCTTGGCGCGATATTCAAATATATGCTCCAGTCGGTGGACGCGGTGGAAACCCTCTGCAAAACGCCTTTGAATTTTACTATGCCAAAAACCCACTCATCAAATTGCGTGGAGCATTAGGCGGTTTACGCATCTTCATTGCCTATTATGTAGAGTTGTGGCGCAATTTGGGCTTAGTTAAACGTGGTTTAGCTCGCGCCCAAAAATATCACTCTCAAGCACGTGTAGTTTTGGGTGGTGGTGCAGTCAGCGTATTTTATCAACAGTTGGGCAAAAGCTTACCGCCAGGGACAATCATCTCTGTCGGTGAAGGAGAAACCTTACTAACAAAATTCTTAGGTGGACAAGAGTTTCGAGATGAACGTTGTTATGTAGTGGGAGAAAATCAACCACGAGAACGTTTGATCCACGAACAACCCACACCCTTAGAAAAAACGGCTTGTAACTATGACTACATAGAAAATATCTGGCCGGAATTTAATTATTACCTGCAAGATCAAGATTTCTATGTTGGTGTTCAAACCAAGCGTGGTTGTCCTCATAACTGCTGTTATTGCGTTTATACTGTTGTTGAAGGTAAACAGGTACGCATCAACCCAGCCGATGAAGTTGTGGCTGAGATGCGCCAATTATATAATCGCGGCATTCGCAACTTCTGGTTTACTGATGCTCAATTTATTCCTGCACGCAAATATATCGACGATGCTATAGAACTATTACAAAAGATTGTCGATTCTGGCATGACAGATATAAACTGGGCAGCATACATCAGAGCAGACAACTTAACTCCAGAGTTGTGTGACTTGATGGCAAAAACAGGGATGAACTACTTTGAAATCGGTATTACTAGCGGTTCTCAAGAATTGGTGCGAAAAATGCGGATGGGGTATAATCTGCGAACTGTTTTACAAAACTGTCGTGATTTAAAAGCCGCAGGTTTCAATGACTTGGTTTCCGTCAATTACTCTTTTAATGTCATTGATGAACGTCACGAAACCATTCGCCAAACGATCGCTTATCACCGAGAATTAGAACGGATTTTCGGTGCTGATAAAGTAGAACCTGCCATTTTCTTTATTGGACTACAACCTCATACCCATTTAGAAGAATATGCCTTTAAAGAAGGTATCCTCAAACCAGGGTATGATCCAATGAGTTTGATGCCCTGGACAGCTAAAAAACTTCTGTGGAACCCTGAACCACTAGGTTCATTTTTCGGAGAAGTCTGTTTACAAGCTTGGCAACGTAACCCCAACGACTTCGGACGCGAAGTTATGAACATCTTAGAAGAAAAATTAGGGTGTGCTGAGTTAGAAACAGCACTTTCTGCGCCCATTGAAACCAAAGAGAAACATCTGGCAGGCGTATCATAGAAAACCAGGGAGTATGGAGACATTTTGAACTTTTAATTGTCCCTCTCCCATCCTCTGCGATTATTTTCACCAAAATTCATGCTAGAAGGTTCAATTCTCCAAAAACTAGAAGTAGCGCATCGTCATAGTAACAGACCGGTTCATTTTGGTGTGTACTACAAAAATACCCTCGTCTCGCTGTGTCATGCCCTGGAAGACCATATTTTAACTGATGATGGTGCGCCTTTAGTAATAACAGCATTTCAAAAGGGTAAATGGTATTTGCAGGAAGCTAATAGATACGCAGATATTGCCAAGCGTAGCCGTGGAATTGCGATTATGGCATCTGCTGATGCAGGCTTCGCAGAACACACTACTAGTCAGTTACCCAATGTTGATTTAGTAGCTATCGCCGCAGGTGATCCTGTAGAGCAGGAATGGCATTTAATTATTTTATCACCTGAATACACAGCAATGGTAATTTGTCAAGAATTATCTGAGGCTGATTATGGAATTGGTGGTTTACCAGGATCAGATTTAGAACGTAAATTTTATGGTTTGTGGACATTTGAACCAGAGTTAGTGAGTGAGACAGCAGAAATAGCGATCGCTCACATTCAAAAATACAACCCAGAATTAGCAACCAAACTCAGCACCCATAAACAAGCAATTCAAGCTTCTATCACCCCACCAAAAGATCTAAGTGCAGTTGTTTCCCGCGTCGTCGATTACCTACAAGCAGGACAAGAAAAATTAACCCTCCCCGCAGCCCTACAACAAAAAGCCCTAGATCGCAACTTGGTTTCTAACGAAATCCAGGCATTTTTGCGGATGGCGCAACTAATGGATTTAGCAAATATCAGCAACCCCCAAGCCGCAGCAGAAGTCGTGGCACTTTCAGAAACAATCGGTCAGTTGTTAGACTTACCAGCATGGCAAATTAAGAGATTGCGTCTAGCAGGGTTATTACACCGCATAGATCCACTACAAAATGCTGAAAGCATTCTCGTTCGCAGCACATCCACCAGCTACCAAGAAAATGCCCCCAGTTGTCCCCTCACCTGTCCCTTAATCCCAGGAGTACAAGTATTACGGACAATGCCACGATTACGAGCAGTTGCCCAAATTATCACTCACCAAACTGAGTGGTGGAACGGCACAGGAGAACCAGCCGGTTTAGTTGGAGATGAAATTCCCCTAGAATCGAGAATCTTAGCGTTAGCATCAGATTTTCAGTTGCGAGTCAATCAGCAAAAATACTCAGATAAAAGCGGAGAAGATATATTTGCTCAAGCTTTAGATGAGTGCAGACTGCAACAATCTACCCGCTTCGACCCTAAACTTGTAGATACCCTAACTTTATTAGTCATGGGTTTACAACAGGGACTCGACTTACCCCTAATGATAGCTAAAGTCAGTAGTGGTATGTGGTTACTTGATTCACGATGGGACAGCCATAGCAAAAGTAGTGAGCAGATAAGTAATTACAGCAAATGAATATTGAAGCCATTAGATTAGGAAAAATCAAACAACTCCCAGGAGCAGATTTAGAAGACGAGGAACTATCCCAAATAGATTTAAGCCGCGTCAACTTAGCCGGTGCAACCCTAGTTGGCACTAACTTTAATGGTTCTAAACTCGAAGGCGCACATTTTGAAGGTGCGAATTTAATGGGCGCTAACCTCCAAGAAACTGACTTGCGGGCTAACCTCATGGGAGCAAATTTGATGCAAGCAGACTTAAGCAATGCTGATATGCGGGGTAGTAATTTGCGGGGTGCTAACTTGATGGGTGCAACACTCAGCGATGTTACTTTGGCTGGTGCTTTCTTAAGTGGTGCTAATTTAATGAGTGTCAACTTGCAAGGTGTTGACTTACGAAGTGCTGAATTACGCGGTGCAAACCTCACAGGGGCAAATCTTAAAGGTGCAGATTTAAGCCGGGCTGATTTACAAGGAGCATTATTGAGTGAAGCTAACCTCGAAGAAGCAGACTTGCGGGGTGCAAACCTAGCCGGGGCGAATTTAACAGGGGCTAACTTACTTTGTGCAGAGTTAGAAGCTGCAAATTTGAACGGAGTTAATTTAGATCGGGCGTGTTTGGTAGGTACAATTCTGGAAGCTGTTTCTTGATCCTTCTTTTTGCTTATGGATGATATATCACGTTGGCAAGAATGGCTGACTGTATTCTCATATATAGGGATTACTGTATTTATTATTTGGCGTGTTTTTGCAACACCCAATAAATAGAAAAATCTGGTGATACCATTTCACTAAAAAAACGATGATTGTAACTTATCTTCGCCACCTTTTTTAAGTTTTGATTTGTAGGTTGGGTTGTTCGCGTCAGCGTTGCGGAGCAATGGAACGTATCCCTGCGGGACACTGCGTGAACACGTAGTGTGCCGGAGACATAACCCAACAAATGCGTCGGGTTGCGCTGTTGCTTAACCTAACCTACAAAAAATGGTCAAGGTATTGAATAAAATAATCAAGATATCTAATCATCATGAAATTTAATACTTCTCCCTCGCATCCACCAAGCCATTACACCCATAAATAACACCCCCATTACTCCCTGTAAAGGATTATTATTCACACCTGTCACCCAGTCAGGAACTACCCCCGAATGCTTTGTTAATTCTCCCACATTAATAATGTAATAACCCCAAACTAAACCACTATGTAAACCAATAGGTAAACCCAAACGCCCTCGACACCAACTTTTTGCCCATACCTGCGTTAACCCTAATAATACCAAAGCGGGAAATTGTGGCAAAGTATGAATAATAGCTTCTAAGGGTTTAATAAAATGGGCGACAGCAAATAAAATAGCATCTGTCCAAGTTGCTAAAATTAGACTATAGTCTCTTTTTAGCTCATCGAATAACCAACCGCGAAATAATAATTCCTCAGCAAAACCAACACCAAACCCAACTAGTAAACCTTCTACAACTATTTTCAATAAAAAAACTTTGGGTTGTTGCCATACCAACCAACCGAATAAGCCCTGTACACCAAATACAATTAAAATATTAATTAATCCAATAGCCAAACCTTGAACAAAATTTACGCCGTTTTGCCGTGAAAACTCTAAACCATAGTGAGTTAATATCTGAGGCTGTTGATAGACTCGCTTACCCCATAGCTTGACCAAAAAAATAAACTGTACATAAAGTAGTACCATTGTCAAGATACTTTCTAAATTAGTATCTTCCACGAGTAAATATATCGGTGCTGCAAAAGGTAGCCATAATAACAACAAAGCCAGTATAAAACAACCCAGTCTGACAAGGACGGGGTACTGGGCTAGTTGTTCTAAATTAATTTTCATCATGGAAGATTAGTCAATTATCATCAGTCAACACTATACTGCTAATGACCAATGATCAATTACTATTCATCAGGTTCAATGGTGCTGCTCAATCCATGACTTTTTAATGTTTCGCAATAGAACTCTGCTGGTTCTTGAGCGCAAGTAATAACTAAGGCTAACCCATTACTATGAGCTTCCATCATGATGCTCACAGCTTGAGGTTGGGTAATGCTCGGCACAGTTGTCATTAGTACTTGAACCACATACTCCATGGAGTTGTAGTCGTCGTTATGGAGCAAAACGCGATACTGAGGCGCGAGCTTGCGGGATGTGGAACGCTTCTCAATGGTTTCGACTGACACTACTCTTTGCTCTTTTATACTTGATTTACTGCAATACGGTCTCTGTTGAGCTTCTGCTTAACAGTTGTTTACTTAATCTTATAACATTTCTGTTTTAATTCCAGGCAAAAAATTTTGCTGTCTGGCTGTTGCTGACGCTAAAAACTATACAAATTCAAGCTTTATCATAATACTACACTAGTATTACTTTTAAAATTAAGAAAATGGATATTAGCCCTAACTTTCAACCGGGACAGATTGTTCGTTTAAATTATAGCGACAGAAATCTTTATGCTGAAGTCGTTCAAGTTATAATTTCTCGTAATTTGTGCTGGGTGCGTCCTTTGCTTTTGGCTAACTTTAGCCACGAAACACCACTAATCACCGATTTGCGAGATGCATCTGACTTATTGTGGCCTATCAAGTTATTTCAGGCGGCAATGGATACAGAAGTCATTGGTCTATTGAGTCAACTTTTACCCAAGGAAGCAAAAGCTGACGTTAATACAGTTGCTCAACAGCAACTCAATCATTTTATTTACCAACTTTGGCAAGCCTCCCATAATGATAAAGAATTATGAATTTATCCAGATTGATTATCCCCAATGGGGGACTAACTGAACTCGACCAGCATCCATCTCTGCCATTAATAATTCTAGGGCTTCATAATCAACGTCAGAGATGTAACCCAGTTGCGTAAGTTCTGAGTTGATCTCATTTTCTATTTCGGGCGTTAATTTTTTTATGTGCAACGCTCTCTCTACTAATTGACGAATTGCGTATTGTGTGCTCATAAAGAATAAACCAACTGTAATTGTTATCTATTATCTAAGATAAAGCTTGGTATAAAAAGTGATCCAAACATCCAGGGCTGAGTGATTTAGATCACTGGAAAGTTTTAGATACACAGTTTTTTTACCCTGATTTTTGCCGTTAGTGAAGATCAAGATTGAGGAGAACAGTTGAGTGTATTTTTGCTTGAATCCTGTAATTTATAGCTATAGCAAGATCTATCATCATAACTACAGATAGTTAATCTGTTTTTTGGCTGTCTATGTTGATTGTTTTTTAACTCAAACAAAAAAAATGTATATATAAATACAAATTATAGTGTAGATATGACAATCTTTAAACAAAAAGAGTTAACCAATAAAGATTCAGCAAAGAGACTCCAAGCATATAGTCAATTGAGCGAAAACAGTTTATGTTCCAATAAAACTCTGTCCTGAAAAACACAGGTGATAGTGAAACAGTTCTCAGTCGCGATGATAAATTACGTTGAAAGACGAAATCAATGCTAAGTTAGGGGTGGTTAGCTGTAGTTTAAGGTAGCTAGAAGATAGCAAAGTGGCTGTTTTAGTTGAGCAATTAATAACATCGGATATTTTAAAACCTGCCCGTTACCTTGGTAATGAGCGTTTAGCAGTACACAAGCCTTGGGATACGGCAACTATACGCTGGGTGTTAACTTACCCAGAAGTATATGAGGTCGGTGCTTCTAATTTGGGGCATATCATTCTTTATAATATTTTGAATGCCCAACCAAATCAGTTGTGCGATCGCGCTTATTTACCAGGTCCAGATTTAGCTGTAAAACTTCGTACCACCCAAACACCTTTGTTTGCGGTAGAGTCAAAACGCTGGCTGACGGAATTTGACGTTTTAGGCTTTAGCCTCAGTTATGAATTAGGTGCAACCAACATCCTAGAAATGTTGGACTTAGCAGGAATTCCTTTAACTTGGAAAGAGAGGGAAGAGGCAGGGAGCAGGGAGCAGGGAGCAGGGGAAGAAATTCTTCCCAATCACCAATCACCCATCACCCATCACCAATTCTCATTTCCCCTAATTTTCGCTGGTGGACAAACGGCAACATCTAACCCGGAACCTTACGCTGATTTCTTTGACTTTATTGCTTTGGGGGATGGTGAGGAACTGTTACCAGAAATTGGCTTGGTATTAGCAGAAGGGAAAAAGGCTCTTTTGAGTCGAGAAGAACTGTTGCTAGACTTAGCGCAAATTCCTGGTGTGTATGTGCCTCGGTTTTATGAAATGGGAGAGGGTGGTGCAGTATATCCGCTGCGTCCAGATGTACCAAAACGTATTCTCCGCAGAGTAGCTACGCCGATACCTGCTTATTCTATTGGTTTAGTTCCCTATGTTGAGACAGTACATGATCGATTGACAATAGAAATTCGACGCGGTTGTACTCGTGGCTGTCGCTTTTGTCAACCAGGAATGTTGACTCGTCCTGCACGAGATGTAGAACCAGATCAGGTTGTAGAAGCAATTGAAGCAGGAATGCGGGCGACAGGTTACAATGAATTTTCCCTGCTTTCCCTCAGTTGTTCCGATTATTTAGCCCTCCCAGCAGTGGGGATGGAAATCAAAAATAGATTAAAAAATGAAAATATTTCCCTGACATTACCCAGTCAGAGAGTAGACAGATTTGATGAGAATATTGCTAATATTCTTGGAGGTACGCGACAAGGCAGCTTGACTTTTGCTCCTGAAGCCGGAACCCAACGGATGCGGGACATCGTGAATAAGGGCTTGACAAATGAAGAATTATTACGAGGAATAAAAACAGCTTGGGAGCAAGGCTGGGATAAAATCAAGTTGTATTTTATGATTGGTTTACCCGGCGAAACAGATACTGATGTTTTGGGTATTGCCGAAACGGTCAGATGGTTACAGCAAGAATGTTGGGCTAAAGGCAGAAGATCAATTAATTTTAATTTGACGATTTCTAATTTTACTCCCAAGCCGCACACCCCATTTCAATGGCATTCGGTTTCTACCTCTGAGTTTAAACGCAAACAAAGTTTACTGCGACAAGAATTCCGACGAATGCGGGGAGTGAAAGTGAATTTCACTGATTTCCGCCTTTCTGCAATGGAAGATTTTATAGGTCGGGGCGATCGCTCTTTAGCTAAAGTATTGCGTCGGGCTTGGGAATTGGGTGCAGGGATGGATTCTTGGTATGAGAACGTAGAACAGGCTTTTAAAGCTTGGGAAAATGCGATTGCTGAAGCTGGCCTAGACTGGAAATACCGCCTAGTTGAAAATGGCGAATGGAATCTGTTTGCTGTAGGGAACGAGGAAGCAGGGAGCAGGGAGCAGGGAGTAAGAGAAAAAATCCTCACTCAGGACTCTCCACTCGGTACTCGATACTCGGTACTCAATACTCCTTTACCTTGGGATCATATTGATACAGGGATTGATAAAAAGTGGCTGCAAGAAGACTTACAACGCGCTCTAGAAGCGGTAATTGTTCCTGATTGTTCTTTTGAAGGTTGTTCTCATTGTGGTGTCTGCGGCACTGATTTCGGTCACAATATCGTTATTAACCCCCCGGAAATGCCGGCATTTGCTGGAGAGTTTGTCCCAAATACCACAAAAGCACAACGTCTGCGGGCTTGGTTTGGTAAACAAGGTGATATGGCTTTAGTCAGTCACCTCGATTTAATGCGTTTGTTTGATAGAGTGATGCGAAGAGCAGGTTTACCCGTGGCTTTTACCGGTGGTTTTCATCCAGGCCCCCGCATTTCCCTGACAAGTGCCTTAGCATTGGGGGCTACCAGCAGCGGTGAAATTGTAGATTTTGAATTAACTGAACCAATGGACGTGGAAAGTTTTCGTGAGCAACTGGTACAGCAACTGCCCACAGACATACCCATATATAATGTGGAAGAGATAGATTTAAAATCTCCAGCAGCTAACCAAGTGCTAGAATCAGCAGAATATTTGCTGACTGTGTCTACTGTAGGGGAAGTAACCGCAACGCAATGGCAAAAATGGATTTCGGCAATTCAAGCCCAAGACGAGATTTTGTCAGACCACACAACCAAATCAGGCAAACATCAAATCATAAATCTGCGCGATCGCTTATTTGAGATAGAGTTAGTATCAGCCCACAACTCAGAATCTGAGTCAAAAGCTGTATTACGTTATTTGGGTAGCTGTCGCCCTGATGGTGTCATCTTGCGTCCTGAGCAAATCTTGACTATACTAGAGACAGTGGCTGGTGCAGAATTTCACCTCCTGCATATCCACCGCAATCGTCTAGTTTTAGCAATATGATAGCCCTCTAACCAACGCCATAGGCGAGAGAAGACAGCATGGAGGAAACTTAGGTTGCTTACCCGCTGCGGTACAAATCAGCGTATACTAGCAAATAACTTCAGACAAAGCCGTAAATGCTCGTTTGAAATTAAATAGCACTTACTTTGATCAATGAAAGAACCGTGAGACACACGGCCTTAAAGCTCAGTCAATGTCTTCAAAGAAGAGTCGCTGAGAAGCCCACACTAAACTAAAAGTTAGTTTGTGGAGTATGTCACCAAGGTTGCGTTAAAATCAAGTGAAGAGAAATTTTCCGGCGCTGCATTATTGAATGACCTGATTCACTACCCTAATACCCAGGGAGCGAAAGCCAAGATATTAGTAGAGTGCCAATTCTAGGATCGTATCCCAGACAAACCAAGGCAGATTAAAGAACACTCTCTATAGCTAAGAAAGTGAATCAGTTACTAACAATACCCCTGTGCCTGATCTCTAACTCTATGCTTTTTACAACACCTGCTGAATACTAATACCCTAGATGGTAAAGGTATTGCATCAGAAATCAACCACGGACGGTTGATTTAATTACTTAAAACATATGCACTCGTTCTGGAATAATCAGGCGTGTAAACGCAATTACATTGTTAATAGCTTCCAATTATGGGAAGCTCTCTCAGAGAACGGAATTTTTATCACCAGTAGCACCTTGTAGGGCTGCCAGTAGGGGCTAGAGGTATAACAGAGAGCCTCCTTCTCATCCCCACCTTGGTGCTGCCAATTTTTGAGGAACTTGAATGCCAAAACAAATTATTATCGCAGAGCAGCATCAAATTGCTGCCGTATTTTCAGAAGATCAAATCCAAGAACTTGTTGTTGCCACTGGTCATCATCAAATTGGTGATATCTACTTAGGCGTAGTAGAAAATGTGTTACCGGGGATAGACGCAGCTTTTGTAAATATTGGTGATCCAGAACGCAACGGTTTTATTCACGTCACCGATTTAGGCCCACTAAAACTCAAGCGTAGTGCCGCAGCCATTACCGAACTGCTCACACCACAGCAAAAAGTTTTAGTGCAAGTGATGAAAGAGCCAACGGGAACAAAAGGCCCAAGGCTCACAGGTAACATTACCCTACCTGGACGTTACGTAGTCCTAATGCCCTATGGTAGAGGTGTAAATTTATCTCGGCGAATTAAGAGTGAAAGTGAGCGTAACCGCCTCCGCGCCCTGGCAATTTTAATCAAACCTGCTGGTATGGGTGTACTGGTACGAACAGAAGCCGAAGGCAAGCCAGAAGAAGCAATTATTGAAGACTTAGAATTGCTACAAAGGCAATGGGAAGTAATCCAGCAAGAAGCACAATCTACCCGTCCTCCAGCATTATTGAATCGAGATGATGACTTTATCCAGCGCGTATTGCGGGATATGTATGGCGCTGATGTGAATCGAATTGTCGTTGATTCCAGTACTGGATTGCGACGAGTCAAGCAATATTTACAAAACTGGAGTGGAGGTCAAACACCACAAGGTGTGCTAATTGATCACCATCGAGATCGCTCTCCCATCTTAGAATACTTCCGCATCAGCGCTGCCATTCGTGAAGCACTCAAACCTAGAGTAGACTTACCCTCTGGAGGCTATATCATTATTGAGCCGACAGAGGCATTAACAGTAATAGATGTTAACTCAGGTTCCTTCACACGATCAGCAACAGCTAGAGAAACCGTTTTGTGGACAAACTGCGAAGCAGCAACAGAAATTGCTCGTCAGTTACGGTTGCGGAATATTGCAGGTGTCATCGTTGTTGACTTCATTGATATGGAATCACGGCGCGATCAACTACAAGTCTTGGAACACTTTAACAAAGCCCTCAAAGCTGATAAAGCCCGTCCGCAGATTGCCCAATTGACCGAACTAGGCTTAGTAGAACTAACCCGCAAACGCCAAGGTCAAAATATTTATGAATTGTTTGGAGAAACTTGTCCCACCTGTGGCGGTTTAGGACATACCCTCCGCTTACCAGGAGAAATAGAAAACCGATTACCAATTCCAGCAGCAGACATACAAGACCGATTTGCACCCCTGCCTCAAAGAGAACCACGTATGCCATCTGCCCGGATACAAGAACCACGGGAAAGCTATGATGGATTTGGGGAAGGATTTGAAGGTGACTCTGAATTGAGTCCTACCCATCTGATTAACCACCCCAGTTATCAAGAAATGGGTGATAATAAACGTCGTACCCGCACCCGTCGTAGTCGAATTGGGATGAATGGGATTAACGGCAAAGATGAATCCCGGTTAGGCACTCCATTGGCTTTTGTCAATGAGGCAGATTTAGACTTGGATACTGAGGGTGAACTAACCCACACACCAGAAATGCCATCTCTTCTATCCGAGACACGACGCGTTAGCGAAGCTCCTCTTAAAGATGCACGAGATGGACTACGAACACCCACTCTGGGCAAATCTGGTTGGAATGAAAGAACAGAACGCACCAAAGTTAAAATAGATCCAGTTAAACCTGTGGTAGAACCTCCACAGATTGTTTCTGTAGAAATGACCCTCCAGGAACAAGATATGTTTGCTTTGATGGGAATTTCTCCTGGTGTGAAGTTAGAGCAAGAGGTTAGGAATCCCAAATCTGTGATTTTTAACATTATTCAACCTGGACAAACACCAATACCAACAACTGAATCGACTGAATCAACATCAGAATCAACCTTTTCTGAAAGAACGAATTCTGAAGTTACTAAAGTCAAAATGCCTACACCAAAAATTGAGCTAGAAGAACCATATTTTCCTAAACCAACAATTGAACCACTGCTGGAAGATTATAAAGAAACGGGATTTGAGTCTTTCACAGAAGAAGAAATAAATAATGCTTCTATTTCCAATCGCCGTCGTCGCCGTCGTTCTTCAGCATTAGATGGAGGTATTTCTAGCCAGGAGGAAAGTTAACGGCTTTTATGTTAGACACAGAGCCAACATCTGCGCCAACATCTCCATCTTTTGACTCAACCGCACCCTTAGACGAATCAAGCTGGCTGGAGTTCTCCACCTACTTAGATGCTCATGGGTTGGTTGCAGGTGTAGATGAAGTGGGACGAGGCGCGTTATTTGGGCCTGTAGTAGCGGCAACAGTGATATTACCCGCTAATGCTTTGCCAAAACTAATGGCAGCTAAAATTAAAGACAGCAAAAAGTTGTCTGCTTCCCGAAGAACGCAGCTGGCGCAGCAAATTGGTGTGCTGACTTTAGACTGGAAAATTGGTTACGCTTCCACAGCAGAAATTGACAAGCTAAATATTTTGCAAGCAACGCTGTTAGCAATGAAACGGGCTGTACTGAAGCTAAAAGTACAGCCTACAATTTGCTTGGTTGATGGCAATCAGTTGGTAAAGGATTTATTGATACCACAACAAACTATCGTTAAGGGAGATGAGCGATCGCTTAACATTGCAGCTGCTAGTATCATGGCCAAGGTTTGGCGTGATGATTTGGTGCTACGTTTAGCATCTAAGTATCCCATGTATGACTTAGAGCATAACAAAGGTTATGGTAGCCAGCGACATTTGCTGGCTCTGCAACAATACGGACCATCACCCCTACATCGTCTATCTTTCCGTCCTTGCCAAATTAAGTAATGAGTAATGAGTGAATAGAAAGTTAATCGAAATTCAGGATTGATAGCTCAGGATTATCACCGCTAATTTTAGTTATTTCTGTTTGTGATATTACCCAATTACGATAATCAGCTAAAAGATGGTGTAATAATCTTTGCTTAATTGTCAACAATACACTTTTGAGTAATCCATTACCTGTAGTCTCTAAAATTGGCTTTGGAGTTAGGGAAAATGGTTGAGGAATATCCACTAGTACTTCTAGGTCAGCTTTCCCTTGCAGACGAGTCTCACCACTTAGCTGGTAAGGTGATAAATAACCTTTTAAATTAAGTGCAAAGCGTTGGTTAACATACTCAAAACCCAGGATTTCACAACCGAGCGATCGCAAATAAATCGTTCCTTGGGAATCAGCCCAAACTCTCATATCTACAGTAGGTTGAATACTCAATGACATAAAAGCTAGAGGACGCATTTTTAAGCGAAATACTTCCTCGGAAATCTGCTGAATCCTGGTATTGTCAGCCAAGCTGTTGACAAGACGTTGAGGCTGACGCAAGTAATGCTGAATAGGAATAGGCTGCTTAGGGACAGCAATTTCGACCGATTGGGAGGCAGTAAACTTGGTTGCCATAAGCAAATTAAAGCATTGTTTTCTAATTTTAATATTTTTTAATAAACTTAATTTGTTTAAAAAAAACTATAACCTTGTTTAATTATCAATCAAATTTGTAACTAAAGGCTAAAAGTATGAATTTAGCGATGATCGCACATTTGGGGCCTCCTGGAACTTATTCCGAACAAGCCGCTTTTTTTTATCTTAACTGGCTGCAAAAAAATCAGGGAATTGAAGCCAACTTATCCCCTTATGCTACTATTGCCCAATCGCTACAAGCCGTTGCTACAGGAGCATCTCAATTAGCTGTTGTCCCTGTGGAGAATTCCATTGAAGGTAGTGTGAGTATGACATTAGATCAACTGTGGCAATTGGAAAGTTTAAAAATTCAATTGGCTTTAATTCTGCCTATCTCCCATACTTTAATCTCCTGTGCAACCAGCTTAGAAAGCGTTCAAACTGTTTATTCTCATCCTCAAGCTTTAGCGCAATGTCAAGGATGGTTAGCGCAGTGCCTACCAAATGTGAATTTAATTCCTACTAACTCCACAACTGATGCATTGGAGCGAATCAAACAGGATATCACAACTGCAACAATATCATCTAGTAGAGCAGCACAACTTTACAATCTGCCCATTCTAGCCAGTGGTATTAACGACTACGCAGATAACAGTACCCGCTTTTGGGTGGTAAGTAAGGCTCAAAGCGATGCTGATTACCAGACATTCTCTACCAAAAAAAGTCATACATCCCTAGCTTTCAGCGTACCGGCTAATAGACCAGGCGCTCTAGTTAAAGCTTTGCAGATATTTGCTCAACTAGATATTAATCTCAGTCGAATTGAGTCACGTCCCACAAAACGTTCTTTAGGAGAATACTTATTTTTCATTGATATAGAAGCAAATGCCGATATCGCATTAATGCAAGTTGCTTTGGCTGAATTAAGGAATTATACAGAAATTTTAAAGATTTTTGGCAGTTATGATGTCTTAGCAATTAGCCCTTAACACTGAAAATGTATGACTCAAATCAGTCCAAGAGAACTCCACAAAATACAGCAGTTTGCGTAGTTAGGAGGTACACAATCCAAATTAAAACCTATACACAAAGCCAGTTTTACTCCTGACTCCTGAATTCTGCTGTAGATTATCCAATTTCACTGAGTCAAAACGACTTTTTACTCTCCCTGCTCCCTGCGTTCCAAATAATGGGATACTTTTTATTTAGAAGTCTCTAAATACTGTGGGGTGGGCATCCCTGCCCGCCCAAATCTGTTAATTACGAATTATTAAAAGTGTCTTTCAGTACAGAACGGGCTGCTAGATGATTACGAGTAGAAGTCAAAATTTCTGCTTCCCGTTCTAAGCGGGCAACGGTGTCCTGTATTTCTAATAATGCTTGCTGTTCTGGAGCTACACCATAAAGGTTACTTGCCACCCAGTAAGATAGCTCTGTTGGTAAATCTGGCAAATCTTCGGGCAATTCGATATCTTTTTCGGTTAACTTGGCTGAAAGACGAACAACATCTGCAAGTAGCTGTTCTACTTCAGTAGCTAAAGGTCGCAAATCCTTAGATGGCGGATGGTCTTCAATCCATTCTACCAAACCGACACGATAGGGCTTTTCACGTACATACTCTAAAACACGAAACCGTTGCTGCCCCAAAGTTAACATTTCCATGCGGTCATCAGGCATTCGTTGGTAATGAATAATTTCCGCGCAGCAGCCGACATTGGCAATTGTACCTTTGACTGGATCGACCATCAATACTCCAAACCTGCGATCGCTCTCCAAAATCGTGTTCATCATGATTCTGTAGCGAAATTCAAAGATATGTAGGGGTAATGGTCTAGTTGGGAATAGAACCACTTCGGGTAAAGGGAACAGAGGTAATTCACGAACTGCAATTTTAGAAGAGGATGTCATTGTTAGTAAAGTATAAATTTCATGCTTAAAAAATTTATTTTTCCCTATTTTTCCCGTGCTTTTTTATATTTTATCATTTGTTTTACAGCTAAATAAAAAGCCCTGAGATAAATTTCTTCAGGGCTAAGTTATAATTAATACTAATTGAGTCTCTAAGCATTTGTGATTGGTCATTGTTCCTAGTGCTAATGACCAATAACTAGTTACAGTTTTACTTCAATATCTACACCAGATGGTAAATCCAACTTCATCAGCGCATCAATAGTTTTAGAAGAAGGTTGATAAATGTCAATAATGCGACGATGGGTGCGGGTTTCAAAATGTTCGCGGGAATCCTTATCGACGTGAGGCGATCGCAATACGCAATATATCCTACGTTTTGTTGGTAAAGGAATTGGACCTATAGCTGTAGCGTTAGTACGATTAGCAGTGTCTACAATCTTCTCGCAAGATGTATCCAATAAACGTCGGTCAAAAGCCTGTAAGCGAATTCTAATCTTTTGCTGCTGTAAAGTTGCCATCTTGAGTTTTCCAGGTTCTGATTAATTAAGTGACTAAAAACTGGTTACTGAGGACTAGATTATTCCCAATAGCCAATCCTTATATAGAAGGAATAGAAAGGAGCAGAGACGAACTTTAGCATCTCTGCTCCAATATTTACCAAAACAAAAAGGTACTATTTGATGATTTTAGAAACTACACCAGCACCAATAGTGCGACCACCTTCGCGAATAGCGAAGCGCATACCTTGCTCAATCGCAATCGGGTTGATTAGTTCTACGCTCATTTTGATGCGATCTCCGGGCATCACCATTTCTACTTCTTTACCTTCATCTGATGTGTAGCCTGTAATCGTGCCAGTTACATCAGTTGTCCGTACATAGAATTGAGGACGATAACCAGCGAAGAATGGTGTTTTCCGACCACCTTCTTTTTCTGTAAGAACGTAAACTTCACCTTCAAATTGAGTGTGAGGTTTAATTGAACCTGGCTTGGCAATTACCATACCCCGTTCAATATCAGCCTTTTGAATACCACGGAGTAGTACACCTGCGTTATCTCCAGCCATACCTTGATCAAGACTCTTCTTGAACATCTCGATTCCAGTTACGGTGGTGGCGCGAGTATCTCTGATACCTACTAACTCGACGTTATCGCCGACTTTGACGATACCGCGTTCAATCCGACCAGTAGCTACAGTACCACGACCTGTGATGGAGAATACGTCTTCTACAGCCATGAGGAAGGGCAAGTCAACAGCCCGTTCTGGAGTCGGGATATAGGAATCTACCGCATCCATCAGCTTGTAGATTTTATCTACCCACTCATTTTCACCACGT
Source organism: Anabaena sp. PCC 7938 (assembly GCF_049315035.1). Lineage (NCBI taxonomy): Bacteria > Bacillati > Cyanobacteriota > Cyanophyceae > Nostocales > Nostocaceae > Anabaena > Anabaena sp. PCC 7938. Next base: position 1,330,238 of record NZ_CP186034.1, read on the forward strand.
TGGGTCTTAGGATTCTTGGTCATTACTTCGAGAGCTTGCAGACCAGAACCTGTGACAATGGGGATGTCATCACCGGGGAAATCATAACTGGATAGCAGTTCTCTAACTTCCAGTTCTACCAACTCCAGTAATTCCGCGTCGTCCACCATATCTTCTTTGTTTAAGAAGACAACTAGACTGGGTACACCTACCTGCTTGGCGAGGAGGATGTGTTCACGAGTTTGGGGCATAGGGCCATCTGCCGCAGAAACTACTAAGATCCCGCCATCCATTTGGGCTGCGCCAGTGATCATGTTTTTGACATAATCAGCGTGTCCAGGACAGTCTACGTGAGCATAGTGGCGATCGCCAGTTTCATACTCAACGTGAGCGGTATTGATGGTAATACCCCGTGCTTTTTCTTCGGGTGCATTATCAATTTGATCATATCCCTTACCTACAGCCTGACCCATAGCTGCCAAGGTCATTGTAATAGCTGCTGTTAAGGTCGTTTTGCCGTGGTCAACGTGGCCAACAGTACCGATATTAACGTGGGGTTTATTCCTTTCAAACTTTGCGCGTGCCATGAATGCTCGTTTCCTTTTTTAATTAAGCGTTCCCTTTGCTTTTTGCAATGATAGTTTCAGCCACGCTGCGAGGCACCTCTTCATAGTGGCTGAACTCCATTGTAAAGATACCCCGGCCTTGGGTCTTAGACCGAATATCTGTAGCGTAGCCAAACATAGTCGCTAGTGGAACTTTGGATGTCACCTTAGCGAGTCCTTGTTCAGTGCTTTGGCTTTCAATCTGTCCCCGACGGGCGATGAGGTCGCCAATAACGTTGCCGATAAAGTCTTCGGGAACTTCCACTTCAACTTTCATCATAGGCTCTAACAGCACTGGAGAAGCTTTTGATACTGCCTCTTTCATTGCCATTGAGCCGGCAATTTTGAAAGCCATTTCCGAAGAGTCTACATCGTGGTAAGAACCATCTATCAAAGTAGCTTTGACATCAATGAGTGGATATCCAGCGACAACGCCGGATTCACAACATTCTTTCATTCCCTGTTCTGCCGGGCTAACGTACTCTTTGGGTACAGTACCACCAACAATCTTGGAGACGAACTCAAAACCTGTGCCTGGTTCTCCTGGCTCTAAATTGATGACAACGTGACCGTACTGTCCTTTACCACCACTTTGACGGATGAATTTACCTTCAATTTTGTTAACGGCTTTACGAATTGTTTCGCGGTAAGCTACCTGTGGCGCACCCACATTTGCTTCCACTTTAAATTCTCGTAACATCCGGTCTACCAAAATTTCTAGGTGCAGTTCACCCATCCCCGCAATTACAGTTTGGTTGGTTTCTGGATCGACGCGGACACGGAAGGTGGGATCTTCTTCTGACAGGGATTGCAAGGCCTTGGACAATTTGTCCATGTCATTCTTGGTTTTGGGTTCAACCGCTACCGAGATGACAGGCTCAGGAATGAATAGGGATTCCAGAATGACTGGTGATCCTTCATCGCATAAAGTGTCACCTGTTAAGGTGTCTTTTAATCCTAATGCTGCGCCTAAATCACCTGCTCGCAGTTCTTCCACGTCTTGTCGGTCATCCGCTTTCATCAGTACTAGGCGGGAAATCCGTTCTTTCTTGTCTTTGCTGGCGTTGAGGACGTAGCTACCTTTTTTCAACACACCAGAATAAACACGAACGAAGGTAAGGCGACCGTAGGGGTCAGCCATGATTTTGAATGCCAGGGCGGCTAGGGGTTCGTTGTCATCTGCCCGACGCTCGACAGTCTCACCATTGGGTAATAAGCCTTGAATTGGTGGCACTTCTGTTGGTGCAGGTAGATAATCTACGACTGCATCTAACATCAACTGCACGCCTTTGTTTTTGAAGGCTGAACCGCAAAGTACTGGCACAATAGTTCCCGCAGTTGTGCCTTTACGTAGGGCTAAACGGATTTCTGCTTCTGTCAGTTCTTCGCCCTCGAAGTACTTATTCATCAGAGCATCATCCGTTTCTGATACTGCTTCAACTAGCTTGGTGCGGTATTCGTTCGCTTGTTCTAGCAATTCTGCTGGAATTGCTGCTTCTTCAATATCAGTTCCTTGGTCATTGTTGTATATGTAAGCACACATCCGTACCAAGTCAATGATGCCCTTAAAGTCATTTTCACTACCGATGGGTAGCTGAATGGCGATCGCATTTGCCCGCAAGCGATCGCGCATTTGCTCATGAACTCTATAAAAGTTCGCACCCGTGCGATCCATTTTGTTAATAAAAGCAATCCGAGGCACGCTATAACGGTCTGCTTGCCGCCACACTGTCTCAGATTGTGGTTGGACACCACCGACGGAACAAAAGACGGCGATTACACCATCTAACACGCGCATGGAACGTTCCACTTCAATGGTGAAGTCAACGTGGCCAGGAGTATCGATAATGTTAATTTGATGATCTTTCCAGCTGGTGCTGATAGCAGCGGCAGTAATGGTAATTCCCCGTTCCCGCTCCTGCTCCATCCAGTCTGTTACGGCAGTTCCTTCGTGAACTTCACCAATTTTATGAATTATCCCAGAGTAAAATAATATTCTCTCTGTTGTCGTTGTTTTTCCCGCATCTATATGCGCCGCAATACCGATATTGCGTACTTTCTCTAGCGGGTGTGTACGTGCCACAATTACCTCCTATAGTTTTCGCCTCATGATATCTTGTATATTACTCTTTGTTAAGATTCTATACTTTTACGGAAAACCGTCTGTTCGAGAAATTTGAAGATATACCGTTTTGAGGCGATATATCGTTTCTCTAATTAGTAGCGATAATGTGCAAATGCTTTATTCGCTTCAGCCATCCGGTGCGTTTCTTCCCGCTTGCGAATGGAGCTTCCTGTTTCGTTAGCAGCGTCCATTAACTCATTTGCTAGTCTACTGGCCATGGTACGTCCAGGTCTAGACCTAGAGAACTGCACTAACCAACGCAATGCCAGGGTAGTACCCCGATCTGAACGCACTTCCATTGGTACTTGATAAGTCGCTCCACCTACTCGCCGAGCTTTTACTTCCACTAAGGGCGTTGCGTTTCGCACTGCTCTTTCAAATGTTTCCAAAGCACCGGCACCAGTGCGTTCTTCAATAGTTTTTAAGGCATCATACACAATTCTGGCGGCAAGTGATTTCTTGCCATGACGCATGATCCGCCTGATAATCATGCTCACAAGGCGACTGTTGTACACTGAGTCAGACGGAACTGGGCGCCTTTGACTAACACCACGACGAGACATACTTCATCCTTAAATTCGGAATTTGGCAACGAAATTATATGCTATCAGAACATAGGAGCCTAAAAGATGTGTAAGTAGCTGCTCAAATTTCCTTGAGTTTTAGCTTTAGTCACAACCAGGCTAAACTGATTTTTTCCTAACCCTCTACCAGACACACAAGGCGACTACATCATCAACTTTAATATTTACATTAAAGTGCTGCGATCGCATTACAGTATTCGGCTTTAAAACCCTTACACTTGCTCGCTTAGTGCAAGTTACAGCTTGATTTCTTAAACAAGAAGACACCGCTATATTTTGTGTTTTATGGGGCTTGAGGTGAGGCGATTAATCATTTTTGAGGTGATTAATCGCCTAGTTCCTATTTTTTAGCTTCTTTAGGGCGCTTAGTTCCATATTTGGAACGTCCTTGCTTACGGTCTTTAACTCCGGCTGTATCTAACGTGCCACGAATAATGTGGTATCTCACGCCCGGTAAGTCCTTTACCCGACCACCACGAATCATCACAACAGAGTGTTCTTGCAAGTTATGACCAATGCCTGGAATGTAAGCAGTGACTTCAAATCCAGAAGTTAGTCTGACTCTTGCTACTTTGCGGAGAGCTGAGTTAGGTTTTTTAGGGGTAGTTGTGTATACTCTGGTACAAACGCCTCGGCGTTGAGGGCATTGTTTCAGAGCAGGGGACTTGGTTTTCTGACGCGCTTGTTCGCGTTCTGTGCGTATTAGCTGCTGTATTGTTGGCATGAGTTACAGCGCGTAAAGCTGCTTATGTTCTATTTTAACAAATCCTGATTATAGCGTTTTTTGTGTTTTTATGTCAATTATTATTTTGTTAATTATTCAGTTGTGCATTCCTCATCACTTACTGAATAATAGAGAAAGAATTACCACAGCTACAGGTAGAGATTGCTAATGGGTTATGGAACTGAAAACCTCCACCCATAAGATCCTCTGAATAATCTAATTTCAACCCTTTGATGTAATTAAGGGTTTGAGTATCTATGATGACTTGAATATTATCCAAGTAAAAAACCTGATCTTCGACCTTAACGACTGCATCGAAAGCAATATCATAAAACAAGCCAGAACAGCCACCGGGCTTGACTTGTAAGCGAAAAAATATGTTTGGCTGTTGTTTGGATTTTAATCGCTCGATCTCATTAACAGCCGCGAGACTCAATTGAATCATGGAATTTTTATAGCGATCCGAAACTCCATATTCAATATTAGCAGGAGTATGGCTATAGCTTGCACGACGACGCAGGAGTCTCATAGTCCACCCTGCACTATTAAGTAGGGTTTGCTGTAAAGCCCTGCGGGCATAGCTTCGCTTACCGCGTAGCGTGCCGTTAGGCATAAAGGTTATCTCTAGTTCAGGAGTATGGCTAACGCCACGCTATCAGGAGGAGTTGGAAGCAGGTAAGAATAGTATCGAGCCTGGAAAATTGGCTTTGTCCATCTTCCCAGTTCCATCTCTATCTTTCACTGCGAGCATAGTCATCTTGGTAGCGAATAATATCATCTTCGCCCAAGTATTCACCATTCTGCACTTCAATCAAAATTAAGGGAATCACACCAGGATTCTCTAAACGATGAACGGTACATTGAGGTACATAGGTTGACTGATTATTACTCAGTAAAATTTCTTTCTCACCACAAACTACCTTAGCTGTACCTGAGACAACAATCCAATGTTCGCTGCGGTGGTGGTGCATTTGTAGACTGAGGCGATGTCCAGGCTTAACTTCAATGCGTTTAATTTTATATCCGCGCCCTTCTTCTAAAACTGTAAAAGAACCCCAAGGACGTAGTTCACTTGCAGCAATACTTTTAGAATTTACTGCTGCGCTAAAGGGTAGAGTGTTAGCTGGTGTGGTTTCTGTCAATTGAGCCATAGTTACCTCATTTGGAGACATACAAAAATTTTATGATTCTTAATAATTGAGGAGAGAATTGTGGCTGATATTGCCAGTGCGAGAATTAGCAAATTAATTTCACTTTGATAACCATAGCAAAATCAGATGTTATGGCGTAACCTATTCCTAGTGAAAGTCTTGGGTCTACACTAATTCTTCATCAATACAAAACCCAGCTTGTTGGCAGCTTTAAAAAAGTATTGCAGAATAAACATTTGGGGAAAATCTTAGATGCAAAATTAGAACCTGTCTTTGATAGTTTGACATTTTTAGCAGAAGTTACGGACAAGTTAGGAAAAACGAACCACAGAGGACGCAGAGGACACGGAGAAATAAGAGTTTCAGCGGTTTTTTGTGTAAGTTTTATTTAGTTTTGAGTAGGTTTATGGCTGTGGTTTCAGAAAAATACCGATACCATTATGGACACGGGCGGCTGTATTGGGGGAACGGTCTAGTAGTTGCCCTCCCAGGTATAAACTCGTAGAACTACCACCGTCCAAGTTGAGGGCATTCACACAGCCCATAACTTGCATTAATTGGGCGTGTTCGGCTAAGGTGGGGCCATGTCCGCCAGCGCGAGTATGTACGGCAGTAATGAGCAGATTACCTGTTGTGGTGGTACAAATACCGCTACGAATAGCTTTTTCGGCTATGAAGGCGGTGCTGAATTTTTCGGCTTTGGCATCGAGAACAATTTGCCGATTCTGTAATAATAATGGGCCTGCACCGATAATGTAAGGGTAATTGCTAAACTCATTGGGTGTAGTGGTGCTGTTAAGACTGACTTTTGTGCCAATAGGTAATTGAGAGGCGTTACTGGTAGCAGTGCCGCGTAGAGTTAGTATATAGCCGTTTTGGGGAATAGGAATATTAGTTGTTCCAGCTTTTCCACCAGATAACTGATTGGTAATTTGGTTATTTTGGACGAATAGAAGAATTTCATTATCAATGATGGGTGTATAACTAGCTCCCCAGGCTGAGGTGTAACGGGCAATGCCGCTTTGTACGTAGCCGCTGTTAAGAAAAAGAATTGGGAAAGGCTGGTTATTGGTACTGATTAAAGTTTCATTTAAAGTGAGACGACCAAAATAAAATTGTCCTGAATCATTCCAAGCGATCGCTCCTCGGTTTAAAATTGGCCCTGATATCCACTGATTATTCTGACGAATTGCCCCCAAAGGAAATCTATTATTGCGGTTAAAATAACCCCCATTAATCCCTGCTACAGCTAAATAACGTTGTGCAATTTGAATCAAAGGGGCAGTACCCGCTAAGATATCAGAACTTGCCCATATTGGTTTTAGTGTGATACCAACTTCACGGGGATTAACTTCTAACCAAACCACGGGAAAGCTTGCTGTACCTAAATTAATAAACCTTTGTTGCCAGCGTAATCCCTTAGCCCAGGTGATATCCCTTGCTACCAAAGCATCAGGTCGAATATCAATCACTAAACGATTGGGGTTAGTAACAGCACTAATTCGCGGAGATAATCCAAAGGGAACGCTAAGATGAATATTTGTTTGGTTACTAACCATCTCCACTTTTTGAATCAGTGGTTCAGAAATCGGTAATTGTTTTAACTGGTCTGGCGGTGTTGTCGGTTGGGGTGCATAACGTTGAATTAAGGCGTTATCAGCCTTACTATCCAGGGTAACTATCCACTCCCTATTCAATGGTGTAGCTGGTTTGTTAGTTGGCGCGTTGGCATTAACAGGTCTTTTTATAGGTTGTCCTTGTACAACTTTCCACGGAGTGGGACGATCTAAATCAACAACAAGTCTGTCACCCCAAGTTTGTTTACCTTGACGAATATTGTTAACTTGTGCTGGCGGGGTAGAAATTAACAAAATATTACCATTGGCTTGCATTTGCCAGCCTGCTGTTTGAGCAAAACTCGAAATATCTAAATAGCGATATCCTCCCCACAACTTAGCCTTAAGTGCTGGTATACCTGACGAAAACCACTCCACTGGTTGTTGTTCAGGATTGCTGCTACTTAATAAATCTACCCCCATCAATTGCCTCAGCGCCCCATCACTAAGATGAATTGTCACCGTACCATTACTTTCCCGTTGCTGTAACCAGGCTCCTTGCACTGTGCGACCATTGAGAGAAATTTGATTACCGGATGGTATCACTTGTGATGAAGCAGGTGTTGGTAATTGGGAAATATAGGTTGGTAAAGATTGAGTATTTGCAGCCGACTCTTGGGCTTTAGTCGCACCAGCAGTTAAGCACAGTACAGTCGAAAGAATTGAGGACACAGAGTAGCGGAAAAATCTGCTATTGCTAATGAGGACAAGGGTATTTAGCTGTGCTTGTTGGTAACGATTCGGCATTTTGACCATCCTGACCTAAGTATTTTTGAACGTTACCAGCTTAAGCTAGTATGGGGAAATATTAAAAAAATATGTTTTTGCTTTTCAACAATCGTGATATTATGTAGGTTGGATTTTTCTATCTTGTAAAAACTGGCAAGCAAATTTTACGCCAAAATTACCAACGCACAATGTTCTTAAGGACACCATCCTTAAACAAGCTATAATAGTAGTCTTGATATTCAAACCTAGATGAAAAAATTCCCTGCTCACCGATAGCTGCCACTGTTGCGACTTTAAGTGAGGTCTAGTTGATGACAAGACAAGTGGCAATAAGTAAGCAGTAAAAATATAGACGACAACAGAAGCTATTTTAGGAATTGTCAAATGGGCATATAGTGTAATACGCTGACTTCGTTGCTGCATCAGGATAATTGCGGCTTTCAGGACATTAGACTGTTCAGTTGAAATTTGATTTCAGGTATGCCGAGATAGGTAATATCTGACAGTTATCCTTTATCTGGTCAAAAAGGATTGAAAAATACTTAGCTTTACCACACTAAATAGAAGTAATGTCAGGGAAACCAAATTATTCGCGCAAAGTTAGTTTTTCCAGCAGTGCATAAGCAAATAAAAAAATAACGCGGTGATTTTAACACGAGTGAGCTAAAAAGTTAACTCGAAGTTAAAATTTTTTTTCCCTAAATTTTCGTGACTATTTATTTCTCCAACGCTCAATCTTAGAAATTTTTTCCCAGCAGTAGCAACAGTGGCAAAATCTGTAACTCAACATTTCAGGAATAGAGTATGAATCATCAACAGTTAAATCAGGGTCACAAAAACACATTGTCGGAGATGGAAAATAAAGATACCTTCCAAGGGCAAAAGTGGTTAGTAGAAGAAAGAGATGCCTGTGGTGTGGGCTTTATTGCCCATCGTCAAAATAGTTCCAGCCATGAAATTTTGGCAAAAGCTTTAACTGCCCTTACTTGCCTAGAACACAGAGGCGGTTGTAGTGCTGACCAAGATTCTGGTGATGGTGCAGGCATCTTGACAGCGATTCCTTGGGAATTGTTTCAACAAGAAGGAATTGATGTTGCCAACACTGGCAAAATGGCAGTAGGAATGATATTCTTACCCCAAGACCAGAAAGCAGCCCAACAAGCAAAAGCTGTATTTGAGCAAGTAGCGGCTGAAGAAAAATTCACTGTACTGGGCTGGCGAGTAGTCCCTGTGCGTTCAGATGTCTTAGGGTTGCAAGCAAAAGAAAATCAACCCCAAATAGAACAAGTTTTTTTAGCTTCGGCTGATAAAAGCGGTGACGAATTAGAACGGGAATTGTATATTACCCGCCGTCGCATTGTCAAAGCTGCCAAAAATATCTCAGAAGAATTTTATGTTTGCTCCTTATCTGTCCGCACAATCGTCTACAAAGGGATGGTGCGTTCATCTGTATTGGGAGAATTTTACGAAGATTTAAAAAATCCAGCTTTTAAAATCGCTTTTGCTGTTTATCATCGCCGCTTTAGTACCAACACGATGCCGAAATGGCCTTTGGCACAACCAATGCGGCTATTGGGTCACAATGGTGAAATCAATACACTGTTGGGCAACATTAACTGGATGATGGCACGGGAAGCCACCTTAGATCACCCTGTATGGAATGGTCGAGAAGATGAATTTAAGCCACTGGTAAATATTGACAGCAGCGATTCAGCCACCCTTGACAACGTGCTGGAGTTGCTCGTCCGTTCTGGCCGCAGCCCCTTGGAAGCCTTAATGATGATGGTTCCAGAGGCTTATAAAAATCAACCTTCTTTACAAAATTATCCAGAAATTGTTGATTTCTATGAATATTACAGCGGTTTGCAAGAAGCCTGGGACGGCCCTGCACTTTTGGTATTTAGTGATGGGAAAAGAGTTGGTGCTACTTTAGACCGCAATGGTTTAAGACCGGCTCGCTATGTGATTACTAAAGATGACTATATTGTGGTTGCTTCCGAAGCTGGTGTGATTGAATTCCCAGAAGCTGACATTTTGGAAAAAGGCAGATTGGGACCAGGACAAATGATTGCTGTGGATTTAAGCAGCAATGAGATTTTGAAGAACTGGGAAATTAAACAGCGTATTGCTAACTTACATCCCTATGGCGATTGGTTGCAACAACACCGTCAAGAGTTGAAACAGTTGGTAAAACCATCAGTTGCTAATGGTAATGGTAACGGTCATCATCCAACTGACGATGGACATCTAACTGCTGAGAAACTGGATAAACAAACTTTACTGCAACAGCAAATTGCTTTTGGCTACACCACAGAAGATGTAGAAATGGTGATTCAGCCTATGGCTAACACTGGTGCAGAACCGACTTTCTGCATGGGGGATGATATTCCTTTAGCGGTGCTGTCAGAAAAACCACACTTGCTGTATGACTATTTCAAACAGCGTTTTGCTCAGGTGACAAACCCACCTATTGACCCATTACGGGAAAAGCTGGTGATGTCCTTGACTGTGGAATTGGGAGAAAGAGGTAATTTATTAGATCCTCAACCAGAACACGCCCGCAGACTGAAGCTAGAATCACCTGTGCTGACGGAAAGTGAGTTAACCGCAATTAAGCTGTCTGGTTTTGCGACTGCTGAGTTGTCAACTTTGTTCTCTATTGCTGCTGGCCCAAATAGTTTAAAAGCCGCTGTGGAAGCTTTACAACAACAAGCGGCGGAATCAGTGCGGGCTGGTGCGAAGATTTTGATATTGAGTGATAAGATTCACCCCACTCTTAATCAGGGTGAAAAAGAGGGGATAAGTGCCGAATATACTTATATTCCACCTTTGTTGGCTGTGGGTGCGGTTCACCATTACTTAATCCGCGAAGGTGTGCGGATGAAAACATCTTTGGTTGTTCATACTGCCCAATGTTGGAGTACCCATCACTTTGCTTGTCTTTTGGGATACGGTGCTGGCGCGGTTTGCCCATATATGGCTTTGGATACTGTGCGTGATTGGTGGTCTGACCCGAAAACGCAACAGTTTATGCAAAGGGGGAAAATTAATAATCTGACTCTGGAACAAGCGATCGCAAATTATCGCCAAGCTGTAGAATCAGGTTTGTTGAAAATTCTCTCCAAAATGGGAATTTCTCTGCTTTCTAGCTATCAAGCAGCACAAATCTTTGAAGCTATTGGTATTGGTGGAGATTTGTTAGCTTTGGGTTTCTGGGGGACAACTTCCCGTATTGGTGGGCTGAGTTGTTCGGAACTAGCTCAAGAGGTGCTTTCTTTCCACAGCAAGGGTTTCCCAGAACTGTCAGCCAAGAAGTTAGAAAATCTGGGGTTTGTCCAGTATCGTCCCGGTGGTGAATATCATAGCAATAGCCCGGAACTGGTGAAGGCGCTGCATAAGGCTGTAGATGGGAAGAATTATGACCATTACGAAGTTTATAAACAGCATTTGCAAAGTAGACCAGCAACGGCTTTGCGAGATTTATTAGATTTTACAAGCGACCGCTCATCTATCCCCATCGAAGAAGTAGAATCAGTCAGTGAGATTGCTCAACGCTTCTGTACTGGAGGAATGTCTTTAGGTGCGCTGTCACGGGAAGCCCATGAAACTTTAGCGATCGCTATGAATCGCATTGGTGGTAAATCTAATTCTGGTGAAGGTGGCGAAGATCCAGTTCGTTACAAAGTATTAAATGATGTTGACGCAACGGGACATTCACCCACTCTCCCCCATTTGAATGGTTTGAGAAATGGTGACACAGCTTCTAGCGCCATCAAACAAGTTGCTTCCGGTCGTTTTGGTGTCACCCCAGGATACCTAGCCAGTGCCAAACAAATTGAAATCAAAATCGCCCAGGGCGCAAAACCAGGTGAAGGTGGACAACTACCGGGGCCAAAAGTCAGCCCCTATATCGCTATGTTGCGCCGTTCTAAACCTGGTGTAACTCTGATTTCGCCACCACCCCACCATGATATTTACTCAATTGAAGACCTAGCGCAGTTGATTTTTGACCTGCATCAAATTAACCCAAAAGCACAGGTTTCAGTAAAATTAGTGGCTGAAATCGGGATTGGCACAATTGCGGCTGGTGTAGCCAAAGCCAACGCCGATATTATCCAAATTTCCGGTCATGATGGTGGTACTGGCGCATCTCCTTTGAGTTCTATTAAACACGCTGGTAGTCCGTGGGAACTCGGATTAAGTGAAGTGCATCGGGTGTTGATGGAAAATGGATTGCGCGATCGCGTCACCTTAAGAGTTGATGGTGGTCTTAAGAGTGGTTGGGATGTCCTCGTTGGGGCTTTAATGGGCGCTGAAGAGTTCGGTTTCGGCTCTATCGCCATGATTGCTGAAGGTTGTATTATGGCGCGGGTATGTCATTTAAATACCTGTCCCAAAGGCGTGGCTACTCAAAAAGAAGAATTACGCCAACGCTTTACAGGTATCCCCGAAAACGTGGTTAATTTCTTCTATTTTGTCGCTGAAGAAGTACGCAGTCTATTAGCTAAACTGGGTTATCGTTCCTTGACAGAATTGACTGGTAGGGCGGATTTGTTCACTGTCCGTTCTGATGTGAAATTGAATAAAACTCAAGCCCTAAACCTAGACTGCTTAACTAAGCTACCAGATGCAAAACAAAACCGTAGCTGGTTGGAGCATGAAAAAGTCCACAGCAATGGATCTGTTTTAGATGACCAAATTTTAGCTGATACGGATATTCAAGCCGCAATTAGCAATCAATCGACAATCAGTAAGACTTTTAACGTTGTCAACACCGATAGAACCGTAGGATCAAGATTAGCAGGAGCGATCGCATCCCAGTATGGTGATAGCGGCTTTGAAGGGCAAATTAACCTCAATTTTCAAGGTAGCATCGGGCAAAGCTTTGGCGCATTTAACCTACCTGGCTTAACTCTGACTTTGACAGGGGAAGCTAACGACTATGTAGGTAAGGGGATGCACGGTGGGGAGATTATCATCAAACCCCCAGCAAATGCTAACTATGACCCGTCACAAAACGTGATTGTTGGCAATACCTGTCTTTATGGTGCGACTGGTGGCGTATTATTTGCCAACGGTTTAGCCGGAGAACGGTTTGCTGTGCGTAATTCTAAAGGTACAGCAGTAATTGAAGGGGCTGGTGATCACTGCTGTGAGTATATGACTGGTGGTGTGATTGTGGTTTTGGGTAAAGTCGGCCGCAACGTAGGTGCGGGGATGACTGGAGGACTGGGATACTTCTTAGATGAAGATGGTGCTTTCCCTGAGTTAGTTAACAAAGCTATTGTTAAAACTCAGCGCGTAGTTACAGAAACTGGTGCGAAACAACTTTATGAATTAATTAAAGCTCATAGTGATCGCACCAATTCACCCAAAGCACAACTAATTTTACAAAACTGGGAAGAATTTCTACCCAAGTTTTGGCAGTTAGTTCCACCTTCTGAATCTGACAGTCCTGAAGCCAATCCTGAAGCAACTTCAGAACAAAAACAGCTAAGTTCTGTTTAATTCTAGGGGCGGGGAGAACCCGCCCTTCAAGGTTTCCCTAGTTACTTCTTCTTAGCCATTAACTCTAGGTTTTTATCTTGCATTTCTAAAAGTTCTGGAATAGTAACAAAGTCATAACCCTGCTTGCGGAATCTACTGATAATTTCTGGTAAAGCTTTGACGGTGTGAGTGCGATCGCCACCACCATCATGCATTAACACAATCCCACCAGGTTTTGCTCCCCTGAATACATTGTTAATCAACCTTGGTACGCCAGGACGAGAATAATCTATTGAATCTGTAGACCACATAATAGTTGCATACTTGTTGCTTTTAGCATAAGCTACTACTCCATTCTTCATATTGCCTCCAGGTGGACGAAACAAACTAGTTTTTACACCTGTAGTTTTATAAATAATATCTGTAGTATTAGCAACTTCATAGGCTGCCATTTGCGGGTTCATGTGGTGATACCAATGATGCCAGGTATGATTAGCAATGGTGTGACCATCGGTAACTACCCGCTTGGTTAAGTCGGGATAATTCTTGACATTTTGCCCAACAACAAAAAATGTTCCTTTGATCTTATTCTTCTTGAGAATATCCAATACTTGGATTGTACTATTAGGCCAAGGCCCATCATCAAACGTTAGAGCAATAACTTTTTGTTCTGGAGAGAGCTTAACTTCCTTAATAGTTTCCCCTTGAAACCTTAATGGTACATCGGTAGTAATCCCTTTCGCTTGCGCTTCTTGCTGCCAACTGGAGAGCATTGTCTCCTTAAATTCTTCAATACGCTCCTGAGTTCCTACTTTAGTATGGATATAATTAATACTAGTATCTTGGCTAATTTGAGCCTCAGATGTATTAGGTCTAACAAGCATCATAAAGCCAATACCCAACGTACCAGCTAAACCAACCAACGCAATTAATATTCCCTGAGTCCAAAAAAATGACTTATTGTTTTCCACCGCATAGCTCCTTCAAAAGTTGAACCATCAGTCATGCTTCTGACGGTAGGTTATAACACACTTTGTCTAGATATTTGTCAATATCGCCGGATCATAAATCAATAATTATTCCATATAATCCAGACTTTAGGAATAAACGATCTACCATTAAATAACGGCACAAACTATCAGTAACATTACTGTAAATGTATATTTTACTGCTCAAGTTTCTACCTTGTATTGAAAGAAAAAATTCAATTTTTACGGCATTAAGTTTTTTTGAGAAGCTATGAAATAGATAAACGAAAAGAACTGATGCTAGTTTCCCATAATCAAGGCTGAGTTATTTGTTAACATAGATACTCTTCAAACATACAAAAAAAAGTATTTTCTTAATAAAAAATTAGGAAATAATTATTCCGAGTGTTAGTCAGAATACTGCTTACTGGGTAACAATCATGAATCTTGAAGAAGAATTCTGTTCGATAAAACTTTCAAAATGTAAATACCCAAATTTTTTGAGCAGTCAAAATTCTGGATATTCCCAAGAGTGAAGAAGCTTATGCACTAAGAGGATTTTATTAGTAACTGTTGCTGTATTATTTTTTCCAAACCACTAATATTACTCCTGTGACTATTAAACTTAATCCCACAATACGGATGAAAGGTATAGGTTCTTTTAAAAAAAAGAACCCTAATAATACCGAAAATATATAACCAACTGATACCGCAGGAGCAGCAACACTAAGATTTACTCTTGTTAGTAGTAAAATGTAAGCGATCGCACCAATACCATAACAGCTTAGTCCTAATAAAAGTTCTGGTATGGTGATCATGTTGACAATCAGGCTAAAAATGTTCCCAGCATCAACCTTACCTAATTTGATTGCCCCCATTTTTAATAAAAATTGCCCAGCAACGCTGATAAGAACTGATACTAGTAATAAACTAAATTCTGGTGAAGACACAAATTTTACCTAAATCTCTGTAATTCTGATTTTTTAGATAAACAACAAGAACAGTGACTGCTGAGAGAAGTCCGAATATAAAGCGGTTTCCAATTATATGAGGCACATCTTAGCCCCCTCATCGCTTGCGGTGAACCATCGCTGTAGGCAGGTTTCCCAACGTAGACGACTGGTGTAAAGTCCTGTGGGCAATGGCTGCGCTTACCGCGTAGCGTGCCGGAGGCATCACCCGAAGGGGTTGGGGTTCTTGTACCTCAGAATATCGGGAAGTTCTGTATAAGCAGATCAAGTTTTTGTCAAACCTCCGATTTCTTTAAGTGTATAAAGAGGACGACCTTTGACTTCTTCGTAAATTCGGCCAATATATTCACCTAAAATGCCAATACAAATTAACTGAACTGACCCTAAGAAAAACATGGCAATTGTAATTAATGTGTAGCCTATCAAGGGAGATACTGGTGCAAATATCCGCCAATAAAGCACGAGAAATATCATAATTAACGCAATAGCAGCAGATAACAGCCCTAAATAGGTGGCAAGTCTCAGGGGAACTATGGAAAATGAGATAATACCATCAACTGCCAAGGATAAAGACTTACCAAAAGTATATTTTACATCTCCAGCATAACGGGGGCTTCTTTCAAAAAGTACGGATGTTTGTCGGAAACCTACCCAAGCGCGTAAACCACGAATATAGCGGTGACGTTCTGGCATTGCATTGAGGATATCTACTACCTGTCTATCCATTAAACAAAAGTCGCCTGTATCCACAGGAATGTCAACTTTAGCCAAGCGCTTGAGAAGGCGATAAAACAGATACGCCATTAAGCGTTTTAGCCAGCTTTCTTTTTGACGTGATATGCGCTGGGCATAAACTACTTGGTATCCTTGATGCCATTTATCAATCATCGTGATGATTAACTCTGGTGGATCTTGTAAGTCAGCATCCATGACAATAATGCTTTTGCCCTGGACAAAGTGTTAACCCTGCTGTGACGGCAATTTGATGACCAAAATTCCTAGCTAGACTCAGGTAACGCACTCGACTATTATGGTGGTGAAGTTCGCGGATCATACTCAAAGAGCGATCGCAGCTACCATCATCAATTAAAATCAGTTCAGCTTCACCATCTAACTGTGCCATGACATTAATTAGACGGTTATACATTTCTGTGATATTTTCTTCTTCGTTGTAAATGGGGATAATTAAAGAATAGACAGGTTGATTCACAGTTATTGATTATTTGGTATAAACTTGTTAATCTTGAATTCACAACAAAGATACAGCAGAATTCAGGAGTCAGGAGTCAGGAGTAAAACTGGCTTTGTGTATAGGTTTCAATTTAGATTTCGTATCTCCTAATTAACCAAACTTCTGTATCAAGTAAATACTTTGTTATTAAAGAATAAATTATTTTCAGCAAATAATTGAAATTCGGCAAATTTATCGTTTTTATAAATATGAATTATTTTCATGACTTTAAATTAAAAAAACATTATTTAATCCTATTCATAATTTGGTTATTAGCATTAGTTATAGATAGAGCTTGGTTTTTCTTAGATAATTCTATTCCTGCCCACGACCAAAGCGCACATTTAACAGGAGCATTAAGTCATTATCGCATCTTTGAAAATTTTAATCTCTTCTCAGGTGATTGGTGGTTATCTCTATGGAAATTAACTCCTAGTTATCGCGCTCCATTTGTATATATTTGCACAGTACCCTTTTTGTTTCTCTTTGGCAAGGGATACGACCAATCTAGTTCAGTGAACTTATTATATACAGCTATAATTATTCTGTCAGTATATCATCTAGGGAAATATTTATTTAATAATTACCAAATTGGAATCACTGCCAGCATCTTTTGTTTACTATTTCCGATTTTGGGAATTGTGAGAACAGATTATTTATTAGATTATGGTTTAACAGCAGTTGTCATCTTCACATTTACCATTTTAACCATTTGGAAAGATACTTATACTGGGTTTTGCTCATGGTTATTAACTATTAGCTTAGGATTAGGAATAGGGTTAATCATGTTAGCAAAACCCACAGGATTTCTTTTTATCTTCCTCCCTGGTATATGGACATTAATTATCTTCATTAAAAATCGCAAATTTATTAAAATATTTCAATCAGCCTTATCTCTAATTTTTGCGTGGCTAATTTGTGGTTCTTGGTATAGTGTAAATTGGTTAACAATTATCACTTCTGCCTTACACGCTAACAGTGTAGGAAAAAGGGAAGGTGATCCTGCTGCTAACACTATTGCTGGATGGTTATTTTATCCCCAACTTTTACCCGAAACTGTTGGTTTACCAATATTATGTGTGAGTTTAGGGATTTTATTAGTTTATCTAATTAAAAGTAAATTTTCTCAAAATGCGATTAAAAATAGCTTAGGAAATTCTGGCTTAAATTGGTTATTAATTTTCCTAGTCAGCAGTTATATACTTTGTTCCCTGGGTACAAATAAAGATATTAGATTTATTCTCCCCTGTTTTCCTATTATTAGTTTAATTTTAGCTCACTTCTTCCATCTGATAGAAAATAGCAGGTTTGATAAACTGAGGTTAGTAACCTTAGGATTAAGCCTCATAGTTTTACTGAACAACTTGTTTCCTTTACCCCTAATACAAGCATGGGGAGGAAAGCATTTACCCAATGATGATGCTAAAAAATATCCCCTTTCCCAACTAATAAATGAAATTAACCAAACAACTCCTTATTTACGCTCAACTTTAGGAATAATTCCAGTTTCATCATCGCAAATAAACGAGTTTACCTTAGATTATTTTGGTAAATTAGCAGACTTTCGTGTACATGGGAGAAAATTAACTACCAAATTAGTTGATGTCAACCAAGATTTACAGTATTTTTCTTGGTATATTACCAGAGAAAATGAACCATATTCAGCAGATGAAAAAGGACAAGTTAAACGCAAATTAACATCTTTAGTTGAATCTTCTCCTGATTTAAAATTACAGGCTGATTGGGAATTACCAAATAATGATAAATTACGATTATACCATCGTAAAAATCCAGTTGTAGTCATTGAAAAGTTAAATTCCAGTTCTGAACCAGTTACTCTAGAACAAGTTAAAATTTCTGATCAATTAATTAAAGAAAAAAATAACCCTGTAACCTATCAAGTTAAAGGCGAATGGGATAAATTACAAAATGGTTTGTTACTTTTAAAATGGCAAAATCAGCAAGGGTCATGGTATCATGATCATGCCATCGGTTTGGGACATTTATACTGTGGTTTGAAGTGTCATCCCCAAGGAGAATTTCGAGTAATTGAGAATTTATCTACATTTATCCCCAAAACACTACCTGTAGGTCAATATCAACTTTCTGCTTTATATTTAGATAGAAGAAATAGCCAAGTCACTCCTTTAAATATTCAAGATATAACGGTAACTGTGATAGATAAAGGAAACATTGAAAAATCTCCACCTTTAGATTTAGTTTCTCGCCTCTCACAATTAGCACCAGAATTACAAAATGGTAAATTAGAAAATATATTTAAACAGATAGATAATTTTAATCAATATGATCCCACCCACGATTATTTAAAACAAACTGAATTTATAGCTAATTATTACCTGCCAAATCAACCAAATAACCTTAATTGGCGTTACACTCTAGCTTTATCACAACTTTTACAGCGCAAAGCACCAGAATTAATCCAGAACTTAACAGAGTTAACTAAATATGATGCTCAAAATCCTTACCTATGGACTTATTTAGCCGTTGTTCATTTATATAGCTTTCAACCAAGACTAGCTGAAAAACCATTAACTATAGCCGAAAAAATTAAACCAGATATACCTGAATTAAAAACATTAAAAACCGTCACTAATATCATGAAATTTTTACCATTAATCAATTTTTAAATATGAGGAATAACCGCTGGTTGTTAGGTTTATTATTTACATCTTTATGTCTGTGGCTAATATTTTTAGGAAACTCACCTTTAAGAGATTGGGATGAAGGTACTATAGCCCAAGTTGCCCGTGAAATTTGGCGTAACCCCGTGGATAAAATGGTTTGGCTGTATCCAACTTTAGGAGGTGAACCATATCATAATAAACCGCCTTTAATACACTGGTTAATTGCTATTTCTTATTCTTTAGGAGGTGTAAATGAATGGACAACTCGCTTACCAAGTGCGATATTAACTGCGTTGGGTGTGCCTTTACTTTACTCAGTAGGAAATTTAGTTTTTAACCAAAGTTTACCAGCATTATTTACTGCTTTAGTTTATATGACCATGTTACCTGTAGTACGTCATGGCAGATTAGCAATGTTGGACGGTGCGATTGTAACATTTTTTTTATTGTTATTATTTTGTATTTTAAAATCACGTCAGCAGCGAATTTATGCTTTAGGAATTGGCTTGAGTTTAGGATTAATTACTCTTACTAAAGGCATGATAGTTTTGCTATTGGGGGGAATTGCAGGTTTATTTATCCTTGCGAATAAACAGTTTTATTTATTTAAAAGTTTATATTTATGGATAGGAATATTATTCGGTAATGCTTTACCTATTGCTTGGTATATTGCCCAATGGCGACATTATGGTGAGAATTTTTTACAAATAAATTTTCAATCACAAACTTTCGCGCGACTAGTGGAATCTGTAGAAGGTCATAGTGGGCCTGTTTGGTTCTATTTAATAGAAATACTTAAATATGGGTTTCCCTGGGTGTTATTTTTGCCGGGTGGGTTATATTTAGCTTGGAAAAACCGTGATAGTGCTTGGGGTTGTTTGATTATTCTTAGCACAGTGATTTATTTTGGAACTATCTCGGTTATGAGTACAAAACTGCCATGGTATGTAATACCTATATATCCATTTTTAGCTTTAGCTATTGGTATTAATTTGAGCGAAATTTGGCAGAAAGGGAAGTTTAATGTCAAATTTTTGGGAGGATTTTTTACTTTTATAAGTGTTGCAGGTTTGGGAGGTTGTGTTTATTTTAGTTTTGCTGACCCACAACCTGTATTAATTATTATGAGTATTATTTTAGCAATCAGTATGGGAATTGTTGCATGGTTAGTTATTAAGCAAAATCGTAATTTTATTCCAGTTTTATTTTCGGGAATGTATTTAGTTTTATTGCTTTTAATGAGTTCCCATTCATGGATTTGGGAGTTAAACGAAGCGTTCCCAGTTAAACCAGTAGCTGCATTAATTCGTCAACATATTCCAGCGGGAACAACTATTTATACTTCTTTTGCTTATAATCGTCCCAGTTTAGATTTTTATTGTGATTGTAAAGTAATTGCTGTTCCTAACTCCGTGTTACGGGAAATGTGGGCTAATAAATTTTATTTGCTGATGGATAATGAGACTTTAGAAAAAATAAATTTAAATCAAAGTAAAGTTATAGGTGAATCTAATGGCTTTAGATTAAAGTGGAAGCAATAATAATTATTAATGCCAAATACTGATTTTCAAAAGCTTTTTGAAATACCCCAAATACTAGAGGTGTCGCAATCCAAAAAAATGCTGTAGCTGTTATTTTCATCCCATGAGTAAAAAGTAAAATTTGAAGTTGTAGAATCTGAAGCAAAAAACAATAGTTAAATCTCGTCAGATTATTATTAATATAATCCTATTAGAATAACAGATGAATCACCGATTTAAACTAGATCACTCATTATTAATTATTCTAATTATATTTGCATTAATACTGCGCGTTGGTATGGCTTTAAAATTCCCCAATATTTTTTGGGCGGATGAAATTTTCCAATCCCTAGAACCTGCACACAGATTAGCTTTCGGTAATGGTATTGTCACTTGGGAATTCAGAGACGGTATTCGTTCATGGGTACTACCAGGGATTTTAGCCGGTATTATGCGTTTGACTGCGTGGATGGGAAAAGGTTCTACTGGATACCTAATAGGAATTAATATCTTTTTGTCTCTACTTTCGCTGAGTAATATCTTAATCGCATATTTATGGGGGAAAAAAATAGGAGGAACAATTACAGCTTTTATTTGTGCTGCTATTTGTACTATCTGGTTTGAACTTATCTACTTTTCACCTAAAGCTTTTACGGAAGTTGTAGCTACTCATTTTCTATTACCTGGCGTTTATTTAGGAGTTGAAAAACAAATATCTCCGACTAGAAATAGCTTATTTTTATCTGGATGTTTATTAGGAATATCTCTAGCATTCAGAATTCATTTTATTCCAGCTATAGTATTTGCTGTAGTCTACATTTGTAGAAAAGATTGGAGAGAAAAATGGTTGCCGATAATGTTAGGTATCATCGCTCCCATACTCATTTTTGGAACTATAGATGCTTTTACTTGGTCTTATCCTTTTCAATCTTTTTGGTTAAATATTTGGGTAAATATCGTCGAAGGTAGAAGTAAACTTTATGGAGTTTCTCCTTGGTATGAATATTTGATTTTCTTACTTAAAAGTTGGTCTTGGTTATCCCTACCCATTATTATTCTTGCTCTTATAGGTTCACGCCATAGTCCTATTTTGGTGTGGTTAGTATTAATTATTATCTTGTCTCATAGTTTGTTGGCTCATAAAGAATATCGCTTTATTTATCCAGTATTGCCAATGGTAATGATATTAGCAGGAATAGGAACAGGTGAATTAGTTTTAAATTTGTCCCGCAGATGGGTTTCACATAAAAAAACATTAATCGCAATATTACTCTGTCTTTTGCTTTGGACTTCTATTTCTATCGCTCTCCTCAGCCGATTTAATATTTATAGTCCTTTGAAATTTTCTACTTTTGGTACTAATTTAGAAAATACACACTTGTTTGCTACAACTAATAATTTACTAGCCTTACAAAGCTTAAGTACAGAAAATACTGTGTGTGGTCTTGGTCTTTGGGGTATTCATTGGGCTTTATCAGGAGGGTATACCTATTTTCATCGGGATGTTCCTATATATCCAGTTGATAAAGCAGCAGATTTTGAAAAGCTAAAACCTGGTTTTAATTACATTGTTGCCAATATTTCTGTACCATCTCAATATCAAAACTATACTTTGCAGAAATGTTGGCAAGGAACTTGTGTTTATAAGCGGCCAGGTTCTTGTCGCCAGATTATAGATCGTGATATCAATTATGTTCTGAAAAAATCGGGCAATTAGTAGCCTAAGCAATTTATATTTAAAATTATCTGTTAATTCTTAAAAAATTGTGAAAGCTATTACTCTCCTCGGTTCTACTGGTTCCATTGGTACTCAAACCTTAGATATCGTCTCTGAACACCCAGATAAATTTCGCATAGTTGGACTGGCTGCTGGGCGGAATGTGGACTTATTCGCGGCGCAAATTCGCCAATTTCGCCCCCAAATCGCTGCAATTTCCGCTGCTGAGAAATTACCGGAACTCAAAGAAGCTATCAAAGACTTAAATCCCCAACCCATTTTACTTGCTGGGGAAGCGGGAGTGATAGAAGTTGCTCGCTATGGTGATGCCCAAACGGTGGTTACTGGTATTGTTGGTTGTGCTGGATTATTACCGACTATTGCGGCTATTGAAGCGGGTAAGGATATTGCTCTAGCGAACAAAGAAACACTCATTGCTGGCGCTCCTGTGGTTTTACCTTTGGTGAAAAAACACGGTGTGAAACTATTACCGGCGGATTCTGAGCATTCTGCTATTTTTCAATGTCTGCAAGGTGTTCCTAAAGATGGTTTAAGAAAGATATTGCTCACTGCTTCTGGTGGTGCTTTTCGAGATTGGCCTGTGGAAAAGTTAGCAGAGGTAAAAGTTGCTGATGCTCTTAAACATCCTAACTGGTCTATGGGGAGAAAAATCACTGTAGACTCGGCAACTTTGATGAATAAGGGTTTGGAGGTAATTGAGGCTCATTATTTGTTTGGAGTAGATTATGACAACATCGAAATTGTCATTCATCCTCAAAGTATTATTCACTCTTTGATTGAGTTACAAGATACTTCGGTTTTAGCTCAACTTGGTTGGCCAGATATGCGTTTACCTCTGCTTTATGCTTTATCTTGGCCTGAGCGAATTTACACGAATTGGGAAAGATTGAATTTAGTAAAATCTGGTGATTTAACTTTCCGTGAACCAGATCATCAAAAGTATCCTTGTATGCAGTTGGCTTATGCTGCTGGCAGGGCTGGTGGTTCTATGCCTGCGGTATTAAATGCGGCTAATGAGCAAGTTGTGGCGTTATTTTTAGAAGAGAAAATTCAATTTCTAGATATTCCTAAGTGTATTGAATTTGTGTGCGATCGCCATCAACATGATAACAAACAAAATCCCTCTTTAGATGATATTTTAGCAGCCGATAAATGGGCTAGACAAGAAGTTTTCACAGCAACGGAAAAGTTAGCAACTCAACCCCAGATAATTTCTGTAGGGTAAAAATATATCCCCGACTTCTTGAAGAAATCGGGGATCTGGTGAATTTGTAAATTTCATGTATTATCTTGGATGTTGATTTTTGTACAAAATTCAATGAATTCTTGAAAGCTATGCAAGTGATCTAAATTTGCCTTAGTTCTGGCTAATAATTGGTCAAGATAAAATTTTTCTTGTACTTCTTTTGGTCTAGATTTACTATAAGATAAATTACGTTCTTTGAAAATTTCTCTTAGATAACCTTCATGAAATAAAGCTTTGGTTTTATATCCAAAAATTTCTTTTTTGTTTTCTTCGTCTTGCTCAAACTCACTAGCTAAATCTTCAGGATCACTTTGACTGACATCAAAATATTTGATGTATTGCTTCAAGAGTTCATTATTTTGTGGATTTCTGACAAAGAAATTTCTATTTCCTAAAAACCAAGTTTCAATACAAACTTTTTGGATAATAATTTCTAGTTTACAATTTTCGGGTAAAGTTTGAAAAGGTTTATTTTGTAAATTGAGTTTAATTTTATCGAATGCTTCCGCTTTTTTCTCAGAAATCGTCAATCTATCTGCGTCTGTGAATAGTACCAAATAATCATATTTTGGGACTTCGTTAATTTCTTGAATAGCATTAGCAGCAACTCTATAACAATCAGGAACACCCATATCACTTTCGTAATAATAGTTATTCTGACTTACAGCATCAAAACTATCCACTTCTGTTAAATGTGGGAGAAGTACAGATAACCACTTTTTATAAACAATCGCTTCTGTTTTTCCTTCAAATACAAAATAGAAATTCATATTACGATTGTTTTTCGAGAATTTTGGTTAATTGAAGAAATGCTTCTTGTTTAGATTTACCTAAGTTGTAATCTGACGCATTACGAATGCTAATGTGTCCACCTTTCCGAGTAACTATTTTCCAATATTCATAGGGAATATTATTGATAATATAAGGGTGATGACTGGTAGCAATAAATTGTAAAGTCTTATTTTCATGAATCAAGTCATCAGTCAATATATCAATACAATTGATTCCTAACCCATTTTCAAATTCATCAATTAATATTACAGTTCCTGGGTTTGAAAGGTAAATTTCACTAATATGAATAAGTGTTCGCAACATACCTGAAGATATCCTATCCTCTCTAATCCATTTTGATACATATTTTTCTTTTATAAATATAAAAGCAGGAGCATCTTTAGCAATTAAGGTGGGCAATTCATCTGATCCGAGAGGTTCAAGTTTTATATCTTCAATTTGTTGAAAAACATCAATAAAGCTTAATTTAATTTTATTGAAAATATCTAATTTATTTTCATAAATTAGATATAGTTTAGTCCTAATATTTTCATCACTATTTACTATAGTATCTAATGTTGTGTATTTACTGGCAAGAGACTGTAAAGGTTGATTTAATAATCTAATATTATTTAAACTATTTCTTGTGTGATCATGATATTCTATTTTATTTAAAGCATCATAAATTTCTTTGATAATGCTGTCTTCTTTCAATATATATATAATTGATTGATGTGAAGAAAGTTTAGGCATTTCTTGAGTTTTAAACTTTATTTTTTCTTGATTACGTTCAACTAAAATATCATTTTTAAAAGTCAACTTTTCATACAGTAATAATTGTTTTTTATTTCCCTCTGGATAGTCAGGGTAATCTAAAATAAATTCTTTTGTTTCACTATTATCAAAACTACCTTCCCAAATAAATTCATTGCTATTTACAGTAGAAAATTTTATTTTCCATTCCAAACCATTGATAGCTTTTCCATTTGCAATACGTTTTAAATCCAGAATTGCACGCAGGATTTGGGTTTTACCTGCACCAGAAACACCTACTAAAAGAGTTAAATTTGATGCAAAATCAACTTCATCAAAATCCCAGCCTAAAAAGTTATTCTTGAGTCTCAGTGAAATAATTTTCATGCTTTTCAAAAGTTTTGATTTTTGTGTTTAACTTAAAATATAATTTTAATGAAATTTTTATGAATCAACTACATTATTTCGACATTTTCGCCTATAATAAATAGCTTAATTTAACAGTATTGATTTTCAAGGATGTAATATTATGATCATTACTTTATTAGTTGCTTGGATAGTATTTGTTATACTTTGGAAGTTAGTAAAAACCACTATCAAAACTGCTGTTACTTTTGCAGCGATAGTGGTTTTATTATACTTTGGTTTTGGAATTACACCCCAAGATATTTTGTCTAAAATATCTGATTTTATGCAAAATATTTCCCAAACCTCTGTACGTAATTGAGAGGATGTTCAAAAAGTATAAAATGTCATGTTGTGGCTTGCTTCCCGCATGAAGCATTTTATAGCTTGATGAAAGAGATTCTTCCCTCCACTGTGTTCCGGTCAGAATGACAACTTATACCTTCGCAAAATGAAGCATCTTATAACTTGACAAATTATACCTTTCATAGAATTATTGAACATCCTCTAAGACCTGTTTAGAAGAATGGATTTTTAATTGATTACTTATAGGATGTGGAAATTTTAGCTAAAGCATCTTGGAACGCAGGAGGTAGCTGACGCATAATTTTACCTTTTTGACGATCTAGTGCAACTAGCGTCACTTGGGCAGTAATATATAGTTGCTGCTCATCAGTGGAAACAATTCTATAATCCCAATTCATGCGGACACCAGTTACTTCAGCCATACGGGTTTTGATCAGCGCCATCATCCCTAATTGAAGTGATCGATGATAGCGAATTGACAATTCTACAACTGGCAAGTCACAACCCAGAGCTACTAAATCAGCGAATTCGATACCTATGGAGCGCAAACATTCTACTCGCGCTTCTTCCATCCAAGTTAAGTAATTACCATGCCAAACTATGCCTGCATAATCGGTGTGGTGAGGTTGCACTCTGACAGGATATTCAAACCAATTATCAAATTCTGCTTTCGTCAGCCTGTCAATGGCGCTAGTTGGTGGCAGTTGTGGTTGGGTTGGTTTTTCTTCAGTCATCTTAGAATCTTTTGAGTAAAGGTTTTAAGTCTTACCCATCAGATTTTAACAGACGCTGAAAAACACTTGATAAAACGTTAAAAAGAAGGTCTATTGACGGTAATGGTGAATAGGTAATAGGCGTTCACAAAAGACTAACTCGCTATTACCGTTTTCCCAGTTACCGAAAAGCAAGGTCATATTTGGGATCATCTTGGGCGATTTAGCTTTTCTTGGCAAGGGTTTTATGACCTGTAGAAGTGGGGATAGATTGCTTGATCAGATTAGCTAATTCCTGCAATTGGCTAATTGCTTCAGCGCCTTCTAATTTCATTAATTCGCGGTCATCTCGCATTTCAGTCCAAGTAATTCCGTAATCTGATACTAGAAAGCGAATCAGGTGGTTGTCCCCTAAGCTAACCATAAACGACGCGCTGTTCATTTGGTCGCCACAGGTATAGCAGGAAGCAGGATAGCCGCTTCTTTCTAGTACTGTTGCCAAGGCTTGTAGGTTCATTACCAAGTCTTGGACAAATTGTCTATGTTGATGTGCCAGTCTCAAAAACACTTTTTTCCTCCAGACACCACGGTAATTTGTGTCACTTTTATATTTTCTTTAGATTTTTCTATCCTTTGGTATTGTAAGCTATTCATTACAATTCCTCAAAAATAGTTAATTCGGTAATTGGCTACCTTGCTTAGGGTAGTAGATAACGATTTTGTATGTCGTATCAAACTATTCAATTTGCAAGATATATATCTCAGATATGACTACTAAAATTAGCATTGTCTTTAGATGTTTAGCTCAACTTGACTTTGCGTTTTAATGAGTCAGCTTTCAGCCTAACTCAAATCTGGTGCTAGTCAACTAGCGAAAAGTCGTAAATTACACTTTTATTAACACTATATAGCCGAATTAGGGGTATTTATTTACTCTATCGCTACTTCTCGTCTTTTTATGGTCTTTTCTATTTTAATGAGTTTATTATGGATCTTATCCAGATTTAGGGCTGTGATAAGTGTAAATTGTGCTTGGGTGCATCGCTCTCACGGGTTTGTTAAAATATCTTAACATAAGCTTCAGTGTAGGCTTTAGGGTGGTAAACATACCCAATCTACCGAATGTCTTAAGATCAGAAAAGCCTACTTACACTAATCATATTAGCTCATACGACTTGGCGACTCTGGCAAGAGTTATAGATATCCAAGTTCAGAGACTAGATAAAAAGGGGGGTAATCTATCCATTATTCCCATTTTTTCTGTTTCTCTGAACTGGCTTAAAATTCTTCAGAGGGAACTCTTAACAGGAAAAACTCATGTCTAAAAACATGAGTTTGAAATAATGACACTGTTTTTTTGTAAGTATTCAGGATAGAGAATACTCCAAGTCAGGAGAATAAAGGCTTTTTAGTCTACATTGATGATTTTGGTAAAATCTCACCTCTCTCTATTCTTCATTTTATAAGCATTCTGACTCCTGACTCCTGACTAAAATTCTACTTGCCACCAACCAAAAGCTGGTCCGATAAAGCGGATGGTGATCCAGGCTGCAACCATCAGAAAAATGCCTATCCACGCACCGCGAGTAGTCAAACTTACAAATTGTTCTGCTTGAGATTTAGTGATGGGAACCCACGGTAGAATGCGAGTATCTTGACCGTATTGTTCTCCCAGTGTAGTTTTACGACGTTTTGCTTCACCCATAATAGTAATTCTAAATTCAACTTAGATTCTTAGTATATATTCGCAGGAATCATGGACTTTGTGGAGAGATGAGGTTTTACATCTCAACATAAATTGATGATATAGCAATCCTAAATCTGATGTGAAAAATTTATTTTTCCCTAAGCAGAATTTTCTTGATCAGGTGCGGAAAACAAGCTGGGATCAAGATAATTCAAGCGTGCTAGAGGGCTGAGGGCGGTGAGGATTTGAGATCCGTAACTGCGGTTAACGACACGACTATCTAGTAAAGCCACGATACCTTGATTTTCGCGCACGGGTGCGATCGCTCTTTGCAATTCATTCAAAGCAGTGGGCAATAAGTATAACCGAAACCAATCTTGGTGTGATCGCTTGTAATGAGCTACTCTACCAGCTACCAAAGGATTTTCTAAAGATGGCAAAGGTAAAGTGGCAATAATTAATAATCTCGGTGCGGGTAAAACACCTTGATGCGATCGCCAATATTCCCAACCTGTCACCAAAATCCCATTTTCATCCAAACAAGTTTTTTCCACCTGTACCCGTGAACCAAACTCCGAAGCCAAAATTGCTCCCACTCTTGCTTTGAGTGGCACATCACCCACCAACACCACCGTCATCCCTGGTGCAGTAGCACTCAAACAAACCAAAGTACGGACTTTATGAATAAAAGCTGCTTGAAATTCCGGTGTATTCGGTAGAGGCAACTTATAGGGTACATAAAGTTGAATTGCATCCCCTTGACTATCCGCAGAAAACTTCAAACAAGTTACATCATCCAACCCCAAACGCTGACGGAATAGGGGAGCCTCAGTATCTGGTTCTAAGGCGCTACCAACTAATACAACAGGTTGGCGTTGCCAAATAGGAAAAAGGATTTTGTCTAATTCAATTGGTGCATAGTGTAAAGAAAATAACCCTTGACGACGGTTAATAGTAGACCAAAAGAGAGCAGGATAGGAAGAATTATCCTCAAGGTTTTGGAATTGCTGCCAGAAAATTTTCCAAACAACTGGGAGACTATCTTTTTTATCTAAGGCCAAAAATAGACCTTGTAAAATTTCCCTTTCAGGCTGGGAAATTAGATAACATTCATAGGGATTTTCTGGATGCTGAAACAGTTCATGTGTCAGTTGTACCCTCGCTTCCCGAATTACTTCCACATGGTGGGGACAAGCCAGCATGAGTTGATCCCAATCATGGGATTGAATATTGTGAGTTAGCTGATCACGCACCCAATCTTCTAAATCATCAACTCCATCAATAATTGTGGGAATATTGGGGGGAAATTGATTAGTGCTGGCCAACTGCGCTTTTAACCAAGCCTCCGGTGATGTTAATAACAAACCTTGGAAATCAGAACCAGGCCAAGTATCACCTGTTCTAATTGGTTTATTAGCCGACAACCATTGCTGTAACCGGGGAATTTCTATTTTCAGCAAACGTTGCTGCACAGTTTCCGGGGCGACAATAATTACAGGGCCGGGCCACATCAAGGCAGAAGCGATAAAACTAGTGCGATATCGCCCTTGATAACCACAAACTGCCCCTACTTGAATTAAGGCACTACGCCCTAAGCGTAAAGCCCGTGCCACCAATCTGGCCATCGTTAAGTGATGGGGCCAGGAAGGGAACCCCGCCTGCGATCGCAGGAAGTTATGTAGTGATATATGAACTTCTGCCTCAATCACACGCTTTTCATCCCATAACAAGTGACTTTTTCCGAACTGCCTCATTTCTATTATGTTGTCATTAGTCAGTGGTGATTGGTAATGGGTAATTGGGAAAAATTTTTCCCTGCTCCCTGCCTCTTCTACCAATCTTCCCTGTCACCTTGTCCCCTATCCCCTAAATTATGCCAACTTACAAAGGAATTTCCAGCGAAGCCTTCAGACATCCACTGGATAGCCAAGCAGAGCAAGCCTTACGAAGCCTACCGGGATTTGATTTAATCGCTCGTAAATTTGTAGAATTTATTTATGAACGCCCTCAGTTAGTCTATCTAATGGGTAACGCCATCCAAGTCGGCCCGCGCCAATATTCCACTATTTACCAGATATTTCGGGAATGTGTACGGGATTTGGACATTTACCCCGAACCTGCACTGTTTATTTCACAAAATCCTCAAGCTAATAGCCATGCTCTCGGACAAGAAAATCCTTACATAGTAGTCAACACAGGCATACTAGACTTACTGAATGAAGCCGAGATTCGGGCAGTGTTAGCCCATGAACTGGGGCATATTAAATGTGGTCATACTATTTTAATTCAAATGGCCATGTGGGCGATGAGTGCCGCTTCCGTCATTGGTGAATTAACCTTCGGTTTAGGAAATTTCGTTAGTCAAGCCTTGATTTATGCCTTTTTTGAATGGCGACGCAAAGCCGAACTAACCGCAGATCGCGCAGCCTTGTTGGTAACAGATGACCTCAATACAGTCATGTCTTCAATGATGAAAATCTCTGGAGGTAGTAACAAATATGCCAACGAATGTAGTTTACAAGAATTTATCGCCCAGTCTGAAAAGTATCAGGCGCTAGATGATGACGGGTTGAATCAAGTATATAAATTTCTGATGTACAATGGCGCTCAAGGAACCATGCTGACTCACCCTTTCCCAGTTGAACGCCTGCATTATTTACGGTCTTGGGCAGTATCAGCAGAATATCAAGAAATCAAGCGTGGTAACTATCAACAAACACCTGCTACCGGAGCAGTCAACGTCAAAGTTGAAACCCCAAAAAATGAGGCTGAAAAACTGCGGAAACAAATTGAAGAATTGCAAAAAGAAATTGACCGAATGAAAAGATAAGAGTAAACTCCAAGATCCCCGACTTCTTCAATAAGTCGGAGATCTGATTCTTAATCAACTTTCTGGTTCGCAATCAGGAACCCCTTCTCTAAATACTCGACTAGCAAGAATATCTACCGCTTCGATAGTAATTAAATCTTGCTTATTTAATTTTTTACCACTACTCAATAAACGATTAGCTTGACGTAACCGCGCTCTATCTATAGCATTGCGGACACTGCGAGCATTTGCAAAATGAGGCATGGTCTTCCGTTTAATTAAATATTCACGGAAAGCCTTTTCTGCATCTAGGCTAAAACAATAATTCTGTGATTTGACTATTGATTGGGCAATAATCATTAAACTATCAACACCATAATCATTAAATTCAATGTGTATACCAATGCGAGAATTCATCCCCGGATTACTGTGAAAAAATCTCTCCATGTGGTCTTTATAACCAGCCAGAATGACAACTAAATCATCTCGCTGATTTTCCATTACCTGCATGAGAATTTCAATTGCTTCTAAACCAAAATCCCCTGGATGATCTGGGCGGTATAAAGTATAAGCTTCATCAACTAATAAAACTCCGCCCATGGCATTGTTTAAAACTTCTCTAGTTTTCGGTCCTGTTTGCCCCATTCCCTGCCCAACTAAATCATCTCTCGTTACCAACATGACATTTTCTTTGCGGATATATTCTAAGCGATAGAGAATTTCTGCCATTCGCATTGCTACAGTAGTTTTACCCATGCCTGGGTTGCCTAAAAAAGTCATGTGTAAACTAGGCGCACCGGCAGTTAAACCCAGACTTTTACGGATACGGTCAACCAGCAACAAAGCTGCCATTTCCTTAATTTTGTTCTTGACAGACTTTAAACCGACTAACTCCTCGTCTAACTTATCCAGAATGTCTTGGATGTGAGATTCTTGAAAAGCCGCCTCTAAATCAATTTCGCCATTTTGGGTAACTGTAGTAACTGTTGCTGTTTCCAAAATCTGTTCACTCATGACTATCACCTCTGGCAATGACATTGATGATAGCGTTGAGTCGGGAAATATAAAAGAACATAATATTAATGTGTCTTATATATTTTTCTTTATTATCAATTCCTGAGTTTAGTCATAGAGAAAACATTATCTCCTTCACCACACCTCCAATATAGAGACAGTCTGAGGGCTGGCCATTGGTCACTGGTAAAATTTGTTCAGCCACTGATTGGTTTATACCTATTTACTTTAAATTTGAAACATATAAGAGCCACCCAAAGCCCTGAAATAGAAGGGCTGAAAGAAATGATATGTATCAATTTTTTAGAAAAATGGTATTACCTAATAAGTAGGAAAATGATAAGGGTTTAACTATACCCCAGCCTTGAATCTGATTTAGGTTTATCTCAACATGATGATTAAATTGACAAAACGGTTGTTTGTGTTATTGCTTGTGGTTGCTTGTAATTTCTTATCACCTGGGATTACTGTGGCATCAGCAAATAATTTTTTTACTTCCCCTCAAGTAATATTTACCTCATTCGGTGAAGATACGAGCGACATTATTGCATTTTCTGTAGATGATTTGACTCCCCAGGAACGCCAAAAACTTCAAGCTGTACGTCAACGAAGAAATAAAGAAATTCTGGCAGTTTTAGATTCTTTACAACGGACACAACTTGCTCATGAATTACATATTGGTAGTAACCTTAATCAAGCTTTAGAAACACTAGATTTAAACTCAGAACAACAGGAATTAATCAATTCTGTTATTGAATTTACTAATTTGAAACTGAAGGGAATTTTTTCTCGCCATGCGTTACTTGATGGTCATAAATAAAGTCAGCCATTGGAAATGATAAATTATGCCAGTTGTAGGAGTTCGTGCATTCAGTACAACTGGCAATAATAACAGCAAGATTATTTCAGGACATATTTAACTGGCTTGTTTTGTAGGGTGCGTCAGACTTCATAAATTCTGTAAATAAACAGATATTTGATATCTGACGCACCATAAAATAGATGTTTGGTGTGACACTTGCATAAGTCCTATATTTCTAGAAATTGTTATTTAGTAACATCAGTAATTATGGTTAACCAAAAATCAATTAATCGTCAACAAAGATTAGAAAATTTTTTACAACATTTAGAAGAAGGTCGTCAACTACAAGATGATTTTATTAAATATGGTTTGGATGCAGCTAATTTATATTTTGAAAATATAGATGGTGATTGGTTAGAAACTTGGGAGGATGATAATGAAAAGATTTCTATAGAGTCAGAAAAGACTATATAGAAGAGTGAAATATTGCAATTTTACATCTTTTTACTTGAAAAAACTATTAAATACTAGTAATCTATATAAAATCAACTCGATTTTTTAGGTGTAAATTTTTTGCAGCCACAAGAGATTAAGGAAATACTCAAGTTACTCATTGAGAAAGCATTTACCATAGATCCCAATTTAGCAATCAGATTAAACCAGATAAACTTATGGATTAAAGGTGTAAAACCTGGTTCACTGATGGCTAAACCATTTGTAATGTTATTTTTGCAACAAATAATCAGGGATGCTGACGCTTGGCTGAAACTCAAATCCCTATCTTCTGACCTGAGTTCGATGTAAATAAAAAGTCTAAAAGTGGGTAACAGCAATGGTTCTGTCAATAAATATTGGCTATTGAGAATTAAAGGTTACGCCAAAAAGTTCTCAAAAAATTAATTTTTTGAAATGTATTTACTATTAGGTAATATTGATATTTAATTGGTAATTAAGCTAATAAAACTGGTAAGTTTTCAATTTCATTTTCATCAAATCTTAAAGAAGGTTTTTGGGTTGCCAAGTATAAGCAATTAAAGCAGCAACAACATTAACCATGAAATTAGTAACACTTCGATGTCGAGAATGAGCAAGTTGTGAAATATTCTTGAGTTGGTCATTAACAGTTTCAATTAAAGAGCGTTTTCGGAGCATTAATTTCTCCTCAAGGGACAATAGCTTATTCCGCATATTTTTCTTAAAAGGAGTGATTAGTTTGAGTCCATTAGACCAAAGTTCAATCCAGAGTTTTTGAGAAATATATCCTTTGTCTCCAAATATTTTCCCAAATAAGTTCTTAGTCAAAGTGGGAACAGGTTTTCGGTCATCTGTATTTCCAGGAGTAATTTGAAACGCAAGTAACTCTCCTTGATCATTAATAATCAAATGAAGTTTAAACCCAAAATACCAACAAATAGAACTTTTCCCCCAGCCAGCTAAATCTTTAAAGACCTTATTTGTCTTGGCTCTTTTAGAATGACAAATGGGAATAGAGGTACTATCAATAAAACTTATACCTGTATTGAGTCCTTTTCGTGTATTCAGATAATACATCAACGGAATTAAAGCATTTGGCATTAATTCAACAAATCTTTGATAACTCACTAAATTGGGAAATTCACCTTGGCAATATTTGAAGATATGCTTCAGGTAATAATCTTTAAAATTGCGGTAACTAGAGCGATGAAAATACACAATTATTGCCATAATTTCACTTAGACATAATCGGCTGGGTCTAATTCTTTTTTTTATTTGGGATGGGATAAGTTGAGCTTGAAATATTGGCTCAAAATAGGTACAAAAATCATCAATTTCACAGAAAATAGTTTCTAATTCCATGAGTTATAATCATTAATGTTCTTTAATTAAACCTATTCTATTGTCCCTAATTTGAGGTACTTTGAGTTTGTATTCAAATAGTATTCGTAATATAAATTTAGATTTTGTTATGAAAATTTACTTAAATCTAGGCTGGTTTCCTATTAATTCTCAATAATTAAGGTTTATTGAGAATATGGGATCTCTCCAGAAAAGCCTCTAACCCTTTTGAATACTCATTTTTAGCTGATTTTTTTTACATCGAACTCAGGTTTCTGAGGAAGAACAACAGTTAGCTTTGGATGCACTACCACCCACATTGAAGTATTGGTATGGTTATTTATTTCCTAAGTGGTTGAGTAAAAATGACTCCAAATTTTATATTTGGAGACAAAAACTAATGGCAGGTGAGTTCAGTCAGGAAGATGGAAAACTAATTGAATCTATTGCTGATGTTATTAAGCTAGGAGGTAGTACCGTTGTCCAACGCTATATTGCCGACTTGTCAATGGCAACTGATATAATTGTTAGTAGTAGTCAGAATAAACCGCTTTGTGTTCAAATCACTAGCATATCTGAAGAGTTTTTACAAGATAAATTTAATAATTGGGAAAATACTCTGTTGTTTTGGGAAATAGAGAGAGGATTGTTATTAAGTTATAATCCCGGTGCAAATGATTTTATAAATCAGATAGTCAATACAGCCCTAGATAATAGCGATAATCTGAATATAGGTATTTATCGCAAATTGAATTTATAGTTTTGAATAAGTTGGATTGATAGGTTTTGTATAAGAATATTTGTCAACGGGGTGAGTAATTATGGTTAATCAAAAAATAACTGACCGTCAACAGAGATTGGAAAACTTTTTAGAATCCGTAGAAGCTGCCCAACAATTGCAAGATGATATCATGAAATATGGGCTAAATGCAGCCTATTTGTATTGTGATGATGTTGATGGTGATTGGTTAGAAACTTGGGGGGATGATGAGGATGAACCAACTTATATAGAGTTATTGACAACTTTTTTAGAAAGTGATGATGCAGTTGCGGTGAAGGTAAGGGAAAAGTTACAGAATAAATCTGTTTCAGAAATTATTGAAGGTTTGGAATATTGTTTGAGTCAATTAACAGAGATTGAGAGAATTTTTGCTGCGAAGGATTTGTTAGTTGGTGGTGTTGCAGTTGTAGGAAGTAATCGTGGTTCTAGAGATGAAGGAATTGATGAGATTGAAATGTTAGATTTGGCGGAAGAGTTGTTGAATAAGTTGAGGGAGATTTTGGGGTAAGTATTATTGAGGGGTGCAGAAATATATATGGCTAAGGGATTTGGTAATAAACAAAAAAAGAGCGAATTAAAACGTAGAGATTATCTAGATTTTTTGCGGAAGATATTATGGGCAATAAGAGAGAATAAACCTGATATAACAAGGAAAATTCTAGAGGATAATTTAGACAAACTTGATCACAATTTTCCATCTATACTCAGAGATTGGGCAACTGAAACCCTGTCTAATCTAGAAACAGATAAAGCTTATAAAAGAGCTATAGATATTAGTAATTTTAGCAAAAAAATACATGATATTCCAGAAATAAATCCAATCAAAAATGCCATATATATTGAAATTGCTACCGTTGGTTATGAAGTTGCACTTTTAGTATTGAATCATGACGATTTTCCAGAAAAATGGGCAAGCATCCAAAATAATATTGGTGAAATATACCGGAATAAAATAATAGGAGATTGCAAAGAGAATTTAGAACAAGCAGTTAATCGCTATAAATCGGCATTGGCAGTATTAAAAAGTGAATGTTCTCCAGAGTTATGTGCAGCTATTCATAATAATTTAGGCGTTGCCTATATAAAACTAAGAAGCATAAATTTAGCAATTAAGTCATTAGAAAAAGCATTGGAAATATTTAGTTCTGAAATGTATATAAAAGGCAGTGTTTCTACTTTAAATAATCTAGATATTGCCTATATAGACATAGATAAAACTAACATAGAGGCATCAATTCATCATAATTTAGGCGCTGCCTATATAGAATCAAAAAACATAGAAGCGGCAATTAATTCATTAAAAATAGCTCTGCAAATTGATAAGTACGAATCTAACGAGCAAGATTGGGCTGAAACTCAAAATAATTTGGGATTGGCTTACTTGTATCGTTCACAAGAAAGGCAAAAAGATGATCTTCAATTAGCTATTAATTACTTTGATAAAGCTTTAGAAGTACTTACTATGGAAGCTTGTCAAAAACAATGGGCAGAAACTCAAAATAATTTGGGTTTAGTTTACTATAATCTAGATAGATTTCCAGAGTCCATAAAAGTATTTCAAAATGCAATAAAAATTAAAAAGATATCAAACGACTACTTAGGGTGTTTGAAAATAGGAGATAACCTTGGTAAGACTGCATTTAAACTGAAGCGTTGGACAGAGGCCATAGAAGGTTATAGTATTGCTATCGAAGCATTAGAAACTAGCCGCAGTTGGATAAAATCAGAATCACGTCGTCAAGAGATTATAGAAGAATCAATTGATATTTACCAAAACATAGTACAAGCCTGTATTAATATTGGACAAATAGATAAAGCCTTTGAATACTCTGAACGCTCCCGTTCCAAACGTCTGGTAGACTTAATGGCAAGTAATAACTTCTCTCAAAGTGCGAATATACCGCCAAAAGTCCAAGAGTTATTACAACAATACGAAGAATTACAACAATTAATTGACGCAGAAAGACAAAATCATAAATCAGAAAATAATCGCAGTGAAACACGCGCTGTTTGGCAAGCATACAACGAAAAAATAGCCTCTCTAGAAGTTGATAAACAACAAATTTGGGAAAACCTTAGACGAGAAGATCCTGTATTAGCTGGTGAAATTCAAGTTAACCCCCTTAGCTTGTCAGAGATTCAGCAACTAATTGATCATCCAAATACAGCAATTCTCGGTTTCTATACTACGAACACTGACACCCATATTTTTATAGTCAGAAAAGACAGAATAACTCTTCATACTTGCACCGGAGAAGGTTTAGAGACGTTCCAAAATTGGATTGTTCATAATTGGTTATTACCTTATAAAGAATATATAGAAAAAAAGTCTAAAAAATGGGAAAGTCAAATCGAAACTATTTTGCATGAAATTTCTCAAAGATTGCAATTATCAGAAATAATTAACCAACATCTTAAAGGAATAGAGGAATTAATTATAGAACCTCATTTATTACTACATCAAATTCCTTTTGCAGCTTTACCTACAGGAGAATATCAGGAATCTTTAGTAGATAAATTTCTGATTCGTTATACTCCCAGTTGTCAGATTTTAGATTTTTGTCACCAACGCCCAAATATAGATATTCAATCTTTAGAATATGGGACTGTAGAAGACGCAACAGATGATTTATATTGTGCTAGATGGGAAGGTGAGCAAATCGCCAAAATGTATAATATTCCAGTAGAAAAAAGATTAATAGGTAGTAGTCAAGCCACTCGTGAGAATTACCGACAATTAGCTGAACAAGTGCAAATTCTCCACTCGTGTCATCACGCAGAATCTTGTTTATATAATCCTTTAGAATCACAATTAAAATTAGCTGATGGTACTATTACTTTAGGGCAATTAATGTCACCAGGTTGGCGTTTACCTAATCTTGTAGATGTGTTTCTCTCTTGCTGTGAAACCAATTTAGGTACAACTCCGTTAACTGATGATATTCTCACACTTTCCACAGGCTTTTTATGTGCTGGTGCTAGAAGTGTAGTTAGTTCTTTATGGTCAGTTGATGATTTAGCAACATCGCTGTTTTCCATTTTTTACTATCAACAGCGACAACAGGGTAAAAATCGACCAGAATCTTTAAAACAAGCGCAAATTAAACTACGGGAACTAAGAAAAGCAGATTTAGCAGAAATATCAAATCAAATAAACGAAAAAGAAAAAGAAAAAGAACTAATAGGAAATAGACAACAATATAATCGTAATTCAGTTGAATATTCAAAATGGGAAGATCAATATAATACTCATGCCAAAATAAATAGACTTATCAAACAAAAACTTCAAATATCTGAGCCAGAATTTCCCTTTTCACATCCTCGCTACTGGGCTGCTTTCATTTGTCACGGATTACGATAATAACAAAACTTCTCCTTTCTACCTTTGCGTCTTTGCGCCTTTGCGTGAGCTTTTTATATCCTGAAGCAAGCAGCCAAAATTTAAGGGTGTATCAGGGAAAAACCCAACACACCCTTATGGTAATTGATTTATGAGGGCGGGGAGACCCCTACGCTGCGACTTCAGCCAATTCAATTACACGCCCTTCGTAATCTTTCACCAAAAAATTCAAAGGCTTTTGATTGCGAATCTTAAACTTCAAACCCCGTGTTTCCACACGCATTAAAATCAATTCCAAGCAGTCGCGGTCAAAACAAACGTGACGTTGCTGATTTTTAAGTCCCAAACTTGCACCAGTAATGATGTGTAGTTGGGTATTTTTCTTTAATTGATACCACAACCCATCATTGGCATTATTCATCATTTTATTTGACCAACTGGGACTTGCGGACATATAAAGCGGGTCTATCCCTGTTGCACCAATGGTTTGTTCGTAGTTGTAGTAATAGTGCAAAGGTACTTCTGCTGCTGGCAAATCTAGTAACCCTTCATACAACTGTCGGGCAATTTCCAAATCCGACACCATCACAGTATGTACCTTGGGGGCGCTGGTCAGGAACATCCACATTGCGCCAGCATAGGCCGCCAGCAGCATGATCATAATCCCTTGGGTAGAGAAGAGGCTATCCAAGGGCAAAGAAGGTAAAAAAGAGCCTACAGTAAAATGACTAACCAAGAATGGTATCAAACTAGCTGCTATAACCATGAACAAACGAATATTATATGAGGGAGCCGCTTTTAGTAATGTCGATTAAGACTAACAATAAGTCCTCTTTTTCTAGTTTATCTCATACTTTGAGACAGGGAGTAGGGAATAGGGAACAGGAAGAAGTTTACCAATTACCCATTACCAATCACCCATTACCAATTAACCTGTATATTTTAACCACTACTATTTAAAGGCTTGTGCAAATTCCTCACTTTCCCGAATCTAATCATCCCCTGGTGAAGTCGCTGTTTCATCACAGTGACCAAGAATTGCTGAGTCTGTTTCAGCGTTATCCAGATTATGGCAAGTACTTTACGGTGATTTTTTGCCGCTATAGTCCTATAGTCTACACCTTGATTCAACATTCGGCGCGATCGCCTGTTCAAGCTGATTATCTCTTTGCTCTCACCTGGCGATATATCTATTATGAACTCGGTGGACTCGATTTAACTAGCCAGCAAACAGGCCAGGAAACGTTAACCCTGCAAAACTGGTTAATCAACATCACCGCTGTCTGCATTAATGAAATTAAACTACCCCCAACGGAGGCTATTCATTATTCACTCAAAGACACCTCTCCACCATTATGGTGCTATGTAGCACAAGCATTAGACCAAATACCACCAGTAATTCGTTTGATTGTTTTGATGGCGCAAACTTTCCACTGGAGTGAAACTAGAATCGCGGCCTATCTTCAAGCTGAAGGAGAAAATTTTTCTCCGATGGAAGTAGCCAATTTTTTGGAAGAAGGTTATCGTATACTAGAAGACAAATTACCTCCTGATATTCGCGCTATTTACTTAGGCGAAGAAATAAGTCAATTCTAATTTAGGTATAAATGCGACAGTAGTTCTTCTAGTATTAAAAATTAAACCTTTTTCTTAGACCTTCTACTATAATTTCACCGGTAAGCATTATGAAACAGGGTCATTTATTTCCAAGGCAGACGATTTTAAATTTAGATGTTGAAAAATTCAAAGTTGGTATTTTTCACATTGTAATAGCTGCTTGTTTTCTGAGTCCCACAGCCGCAAATGCTATTGATATTACCAAACAAATCCATAATCCTTTAAATCATCCTATTGGCAGACAATTAAATATTAGACCACAAAGAGAAGAAGCTGATAGATTACTACGTTTAGGTCAGCAACAATATACATCAGGATCTATTGCTAAAACGATTGAATCAGGATTAAAAGCACTGGAGATTTATCACTCTCTTGGTGAGATGAAAGCACAAGGTTTAACTTATGATTTACTAGCCAGTGCCTATATTCAATTAGGTAATCTCAAAGATGCAGAAGATGCTCTTCGTCGTCGGGTAGGGATTTCCCGTGATAATCAAGACTTTGAAAATCAGATTTTTGCCCTCAATAATCTTGGTACACTCTTGCTGCAAAAAGGCGAACCAAAAGCCGCAGGAGCAACTATTCAAGATGCGCTAGTAATGTCTCGCAATTTGGAAAATATAGCAGGACAAGGACTTTCTCTTAGTAACTTGAGTCTGGTATATACAAGATTGGGTGATTATAACCAAGCAATTAAATTAGCTGAAACTGCTTTAATATTCCGCCGGCAAACTGGTAATGTTATTGGTGAAATAAACACTCTCAATAATTTAGGTGATGCCTACCTCAAAGCCGGAGACTATCAAAATACCATAGGTACTTATGGGGCAGCAATGCGGTTAGCTAAAATCAATTTTAATCGTCCTAACCAATTACGAGCAATTGATGGTTTAGTTACGGCTCATTCTGCTGTTGGTCGCTATGAACGGGCTTTAGATTTACTAGAACAACGGTTTGAGGTTGTTAAATTCCTACAAAATCCCGCCGAAGAATTGAAATATTTAACATCTTCTGGACAAATTAATGAAAAATTAGGGAATTATGCTAAAGCACGTAATTTTTACCAGCAGGCAATTTCACTAGCGCGAAAATTAGAAGATGTCAAACAAGAAGCAAAGTTGCTTGATAGTTTTAATAATTTGCCAAAACGTTAATTTTCTTTGTGATTGATAAATTATAGGACTTACGCAAAACAGAACGACGGTAGCGGTAATACCGCAACGGGCAAGCAAGCTACATGAATTACCGCTGCGTAATCATAAGGTTTTCAGCCACATCTTACGTAAGTCATAAATTAGTTAGGAACTATTCAAACTGAATAAAAAGCTAATTCAAGAAAACTGAACCATTGGCTTGAATTCTCATTGCGCTTTTATCTTGGTTGACATCAGTTGTTTCTTTCAATGTCACTTCTAAGGTTCCTGTTTCCTGAGTAGTTTTAGGAGTCACCATTAGTAGTCCTCTATCTTCTCGTTGAAATGTTACCGTTATCGGTGTGCTTAAACCTCTCAAATTCGTCCTTGATTTACCTGCTAATCTACGTGGTTCTGTATCGCCAATTACCTGATAAGTAACGTTTGCTCCTGTATCATTAATCAACACGATATTTGCTTTATCATTCACCAGCGCAATTCTCGCACTGGGTTCTTGTCTTTGTTCTGCTGCTGGTGGTTGTAATCGGCTGTCAGGGGGAGGGGTCTGTACTGCTGGTTGTTCGGGTAGTGTACTTCCTGGCTGAACGCTGCGTCGAGAAGGACTTTCATTAAAAATACTAGGATTGGGATTAAGTACTGAGGGTGATTCACCACCAACACCTAAGCTTCTTTCATTTGGTGGAGTAGCAGGCATTAGTCCTTGTTCCATGAATCTTGATGTTAAAGTATTAGGCGGACACCCTTGGGGAACTAATACCCGATTGTTATGTGGTTCTTCGTAGAAAATTTTGGGGCATGGGTTAACATTAGGAGTAATTTCTTGTGCCATTACCGTGTGGGAAATGATTGGTAAACTAATCAGTAGTCCACTACAGACAGTCCCAATTGATTGAGCGTACTTGTAAATATCCATTGTTTTTACTCCTGTAAAAATATTGTTTATTGGCAGCAAAATGTAGAACAAAAGTGACAGTTGACAGAGATAAAAAAAACAGAATTTAATTAAGAATTTTACGAGTTATCTTTTTCCCTGCCAAAACTAGATGAATAGTACACAACGGCGTGAGTTAACTAATAATTTAAAATTAATTAAAAGCTTGTATAGTCTGATTTTTAAACTTTTAATTCCGCTGGACTTGATATTCTTCAGTTTTAATCACTCGCTTTAGATTAATCTACTATTACATTTGTTTTCATCTATCACACGAAATAAATCTTACATAAAGAGTTAATTCTCAAGAAAGATTGGTACTGTGACAATGGAGGTAGTACCTCTAGATTTTGCTAAAATACAAAGAGGACTTACTATTCTGTGAGGATCTATGCGATCGCTAAATTGAAAACCTTGTCTACAAATGAGCAAGATGCAGATTCTGGAAGAACTTGAAGACGATCTACGCTGGGATGAAGCATTCTCAAGTTCTCCAGATACTCTTGCTAAACTTGCTGCTACAGCAATGGCTGAATATCATACCAATAAAAGATCGCACTTTTTTCTCCCTATACCCCTACAGTGATTGCTAAAGTAACGGTGAAAGTAGTACCTTGACCAACGATACTATCAACTTGAATTTGACCTTGATGACGTTCGACAATCGCTTGAGCGGTGCCTTCAGACTGAACTTAACTTGCCTGCAAGAAGCGATAATGGATAAGATGAAATTTTTACTGTAAGAGTGTGGTAGCTATGACTGAGTTACTTGAACGTGCGATCGCTAAATTGAAAACCTTGACTACAAATGAGCAAGATGCGATCGCTGCGATGATTCTGGAAGAACTTGAAGACGATCTACGCTGGGATGAAGCATTCTCACGTTCTCCAGATACTCTTGCTAAACTTGCTGCTACAGCAATGGCTGAATATCACGCCGATAAAACCCAAGAACTTGATCCAGAAACATTGTGAATTCACGCACTACAATCCAGTTTCGTAAATTATTTGCTGATTTACCTGAACAAGTTCAAGAGCAGACACGTAGTGCATATCGTCAGTTTACGAAAGATCCAACCCATCCAAGCCTGCGTTTCAAGAAGGTGCATCCAGATTTACCAATTTATTCTGCCCGAATTAGCAAAAACTATCGAGCCGTTGGTCAGTTAGATGGAGACACTATAATCTGGTTTTGGGTTGGTTCACACGCCGAGTATGACAAGCTGCTGGGGCAATTATAGCGGGAAAGCTTAATAAAACCGTTATCTGTAGAGCGATCGCACTTTTTTTCTCTCTAAACCCCTACAGTAATTGGTAAAATAACAGTGAAAGTAGTACCTTCACCAACAATACTATCAATTTGAATTTGACCTTGATGATGTTCGACTATAGCTTGTGCGATCGCTAATCCTAATCCTGAACCTGTAGTATTAGCTATCTTTGGTGTCTGATGAGTACGCGCTGGATCAACTCGATAAAATCGGTCAAATAAGCGTGGTATAGCCTCTGGAGGAATCCCAACTCCGGTATCACTAACTTTTAGTTGTAACTGGGAACTGGTGTAACGCATTCCCGAAACCCGATTTATTCCCTCTAATCTCGCTAATTCGATTTTCACTTCTCCTTTAATTGGAGTATATTGCAAAGCATTACTAATCAAATTTGTACATAACCGCACTATTTGATCCCAATTCCCCATTAAAGTAAACCAATTTTCTAGCAATTCGGGATTGAGTTCTGACGGCGGATCAATTAAATTGAGAATCAGAGTAATTTCTCTTTCTGTAGCTAAAAGTTGCTGTTCTTCCACAACTTCTATTAATA
Source organism: Anabaena sp. PCC 7938 (assembly GCF_049315035.1). Classification (NCBI taxonomy): domain Bacteria; kingdom Bacillati; phylum Cyanobacteriota; class Cyanophyceae; order Nostocales; family Nostocaceae; genus Anabaena; species Anabaena sp. PCC 7938. The sequence continues at coordinate 1,374,279 of NZ_CP186034.1, forward strand.
AAGCATCAAGAGGACAAGATGAAAAAACCTCTGTACTAATACCACTATCCTGTCGTGCGAGAAACAGTAAATCATTGACTAATTTACCTAAACGCTGGGTTAGGCGTTCTACAATTTTTAATTGCTGTCGATACTGTACAACATTATTCGCTTTTACTTCTCCTAACTCTAAATCAGCAAGGGCTACTTGGACATTGGTTTGAATTAAAGCTATGGGACTTCTCAGTTCATGGGAAGCATCAGCAGTAAATTGTTTTAGACGTTGGTAAGATTCCCTTACTGGTTCCATTGCTTTACCAGAAAGAAACCAACCACTAGCTGCTACAGAAATTACCATTAACCCAGTACCCAAAGCTAAATCAAATATCAACTGACGACTGGGTTTAGTAACTTCAAACCAGGGATGACTCACGCGTAGGTATCCTAATACCTGTCTTCCCATTTCTACTCTTTGTGTGACTTGTCTTAATAAAAGTGCTGAGTCCTTACTGAGTTCTGAGTGAGGATCACTATCACCCCATCGCCCCATCCCGACTACGCGCACAGTTTCCCCAGTGGGATTGTTATGAATGGGAATATCTAAAGGTTCGGAGAATGTTGACCAAAGTAATTTTCCGGTGGGGCTAAACCATTCTAGATCAATGTGATCATCTTCTGCGTTATCAGCATTGTTGCGAAAGCTGGCTTCTATATTGACGCGAATTTGATTAGTTTGGAAGTTAACTGGTTCAATGACGAGCGATCGCTCTACTACTTCTACTACATGATTCAAAGTATCATCAACTCGTTCAACTAGCGTACTGCGAACATATAAATACACACCAGTTGCAAATAAGAGTAGTAAAATAGCAGTAACAGCAGTGTACCAAAGGGCAAGACGGCGACGAGTAGCTTGAAACATTTATATACCCCAATAGCATAAATTACACAGATTGTTTTACTGTTAAGATTTCCTTTTATTTACTTATTTTGATGTTGTTAAATTTTACTTAACCAAAACTGACTATATTGATTAAGACTTCTCACGTCGGCTGCGAGACAGCTACTCACTCCTAAGTAATCATGGCAAAACCAAAAAAAATTAACCCTACCATTAATCTGAATGAATCACAATACTATATAAACCGCGAGTTAAGCTGGTTGGAGTTTAATAGTAGAGTGTTGCATGAAGCTTGTGATGAGCGTACACCACTACTAGAACGCCTCAAATTTTTAGCTATTTTTAGTTCTAATTTAGATGAATTTTTTATGGTGCGAGTTGCAGCACTAAAGCAACAGGTAGAAGCCAAAGTTAACTTATTAACTCCCGATGGACGGACACCACAACAACAACTAGATGATATTCGCTCAAAACTCAGTCCCCAAATCAAAAAACAAAATGAGCAGTTTGAGCAGATTTTACAACCCCTGTTGGTAAATCAGGGAATTTACATCCTTGACTACATAGAACTAAATCAAAAACAGCGGAATTATCTGGATAATTATTTTAAAGAACAAATTTTTCCCGTTCTGACTCCTTTAGCTGTTGATCCTAGTCATCCTTTTCCTTATATTTCCAATCTCAGCTTAAATTTGGCTGTGGTGGTAAAAAACCCAGATACGGAAGAAGAATTTTTTGCACGAGTCAAAGTTCCTAAAGTTTTACCGCGTTTTTTACCTTTACCCGCAGATTTAGCAATTCAAAATCAGGGAAAACCTGTTTATTGGTCAGGTGTACCTTTAGAACAAGCGATCGCTCATAATCTCCAAGACTTGTTTCCAGGGATGAATATTCAGGAATATCACCCTTTCCGCATTACTCGTGATGCTGACCTAGAACTAGAAGAAGACGAAGCCGATGACCTGTTATTAGCCATTGAACAGGAACTTCGCAAACGCCGCATGGGTGGAACTCCAGTCCGCTTAGAAATTAAATCTCAAACTCCAGAATCAGTACGTTGCAGGTTATTGCAAGATTTGGAATTAACCGACAACGATATCTATGAGGTAGATGGTTTGCTGGGACTGCGAGATTTAATGTATTTTATGGCTTTACCATTACCAGAACTAAAAGAACCTCCCCGTCAATCAGTCGTCCCTTCCCGCTTACAACGTCTTAGAGAACCAAGTGTCAATCCAGATTTATTAGAACTAGAAGAAGGAAAAGACTTCTTTGCCATTATTCGAGAAAAAGATTTGCTAGTGCATCATCCCTATCAATCTTTTTCTGGGACAGTGGAACGCTTTATTACCCAGGCAGCCCATGACCCGAATGTGTTAGCAATCAAAATGACACTTTACCGCACCTCTGGAGACTCACCCATAGTTAATGCTTTAATTGCTGCTGCGGAAAATGGTAAACAAGTTTCTGTGTTGGTGGAATTAAAAGCCAGATTTGATGAAGAAAATAATATTTACTGGGCTAGACGTTTAGAAAGAGTTGGTGTCCACGTTGTTTATGGTTTGGTAGGTCTAAAAACCCATAGCAAAATCGTCATGGTGGTGCGGCGGGAAAAAGACCGGATGCGTCGTTATGTGCATATTGGAACCGGAAATTATAACCCGAAAACAGCACGACTATATACAGATTTAGGGTTGTTTAGTTGTCGTGAAGAATTGGGTGCTGATTTAGCAGATGTGTTTAACTTTTTAACCGGTTATTCTCTCCAGAAATCTTATCGAGAAATATTAGTTGCACCAGTGAATATGCGCGATCGCTTTTTTGAACTTATTCAGCGAGAAATCGAAAATGTCCAAAATGGATTTTCTGGCCGCATCGTCGCTAAAATGAATGCCCTCGTTGATCCCAAAATCATCGCAGCTTTATACGAAGCCTCCCGTGCTGGAGTCCAAATTGACTTAATTATCAGGGGTATTTGCTGTTTACGTCCAGGACTCAAAGAAATCAGCGACAATATCCGCATCATCAGCATCGTCGGCAGATTTTTAGAACATTCTCGCATTTTCTACTTTTACAACAATAGCCAAGAAGAAATATATATTGGCAGTGCTGACTGGATGCGTCGCAATCTAGACCGTCGAGTAGAAGTAATTACTCCAATTAGAGACCAAGATATTGCTAAAGATTTGCAAGAAATATTGGGAATTATGTTAGCAGATAATCGTCAAGCTTGGGAATTACAACCTGATGGTAGTTATATCCAAAGAGTTCCCGGTGATGATTGCACAGAAACTAATTCTCAAAAAAATCTCATGTCTATGGCATTACGCTCTGTAGGCATGACTTAAAAATCTAACACCTTAAAAAAGGTACATAATAATATCTTAAAAGGTGTACTAATTTAGGAGTTTTAAGAAAAAATAAATTTTTCTTAAAACTCTAATTATGACTTCATGATTACTTCATATATAAACCCCATTTATTCCACCATAAGATAGAGTCAAGAATGTCACTAGTTCCCATAAACTATAAGAGACTCTTGTATGTAGTTGTCTGTGGTCGGAAATGTTAATGTTGTCCTGTAAGTCTTCTGTTTTGCGTGTCTTATTGGTTGATGATCATGAATTGACTCGTTTAAGCCTACAATTAGCTTTTTCTTGCCAAGAAAATATGCTGGTAGTAGGTTTAGCCAGTAATGGTAATGAAGCTATAGAAATGGTCAAACTTTCTCAACCTGATGTGATTGTTTTAGATTTACATATGCCAATCATGGATGGCTGGCGAGCATCTGGTTATATTAAATCCATATCTCCAAATACTCAAATTCTGGCTTACTCGTCAATTGACGATGCACATTTGCAGCAGACAAAGGCAATGCCTAACTTCGATGAAGTTTGCAACAAAGATGCACCTACAACTCAGCTCATTGCTTTGGTTAGACAGATGGGCGAGCGTGCTATCCAAAATTCAATTAGAGGCTGAATTATCTAAATTCTGGTTCAGAAAAAATTATTTTTAAGTTTATAAGTGTCGGTTTAACCGTAAATTTACGGTTTACCGACGTTCTATTCTATCTTAAGCTCCAGTCCAGCTTAATTAGTTCCTGCTTCTGGAACGGTGCGGCGAAATTCATCAATTAGGTCATCTAATTCTTCTAAAGCTTGATTGACATCAACTCTCAAAGTTCCTAGATTGGGTTGTTCTAGTAGACTCAGCAGGTAGTCACGTTTATTCTGTACTACAGCAATTCGTTCTTTAACAGTTTGCAAATCCATTGTTTTCTTCCAGTCTTAATAAGTATTCTCAGTTTTTAACTTAACGCAAAATAGGATGAAAGCTTCTGCTTATATTCCTAACGTATTTTTAATCATGTTGCCAAACTACCGCGAGGTTTTATGATTATGAAACTAAGATGTGACGTAATTATATTAACCTCAAATCATGCTAGGCAACATTTCTTTGGGAACACTCGGTTTAACCGTGGGTAGCATATTAATCATAGTTGGCTTTGTCGCCTACGCTGCTGATAATGCTTCTCTTAATCTTGTAGGATTTTTCTATGGGTTTCCTCTCTTCTTGGGAGGTTTAGCACTCAAAGCCAATGAACTCAAGCCCATCCCTTTTAGTCAATCTACCACACCGTCTGTGTTAGAGCTAAGAAAACAGCAAGCAACTGTGACTCAAAACAGAGTTCGTACTGACATCACCCGATTTTGCTATGGTCAAGAAGGTCATTTTGATAGGGCGCTGACTTACCTGGGTTTGAGTCCTAGCAACGAAGAACGACCAATAGTTACTGGTTTGCGAGAAACAGAAGTTAATGGGGCTTATTGTATTATTTTAGAATTTGATTCACCCCTAATTCCGCTGGATATTTGGCAAGAAAAACACGAAAAAATGACCAAATATTTTGCTCCTAATGTTGAAGTGAAAATTACACAACCTAGTGAAGATAAAATTGAATTGGAGTTAATTAGCACTCAACAATAATTGCTGGTAATGGGTAATTGATAATTGGTAACCAGAGAAGAATCATTAATTACGAATTACGAATTACGAATTACGAATTACGAATTACCAAATATTTACTTTTCTAGTCGCACTGCATACCACTGTAAATATTTTCCAGGGCCAATATCTAATTCACAACTGGTATCTATTAAGTATTGTGCTTGATCTGATACCAGCTTAAATTTCTGCACATCAGGAGGTAAGTCATCAAATGGAAGTTGCTGCAAAGTATTTGCCAACTTTTCTAATAACTCTGATGTCGTCAAAAATTGTTCTGGTTGGTTGGTTTCCAGAACAACAAAATTATCCTGTTGATACATTAATGGATTTGGCATTTATTAAATTGCTTATTAAAATTTGTCAACTGTCAGAGCTTTAATGACCAATGTCTAAGATGGATAAACTGGTAAAGTAAAGTGGAACCATGCACCCCCATTGGCTGATGAATCTACCCAAATTTGACCATAGTGCGCCTGGATAATGCGTTGGCATAAAGAAAGACCAATTCCATAACCATCTTTACCTTCATCACGTTGCAGACGGAAATGATTTTCAAAAATGCGATCGCGGTTTTCTAGAGGAATACCAGGGCCAGTATCACCAATACTGAATTGGACTTTTTGGGTGGTGCGGTGCAGTCCAGCGACACTAATAATCCCGCCTTCAGGTGTGTATTTAATGGCATTATCCAAAAGGTTAACCAGCACTTGGCGGATACGTTCTGGATCTGCATATACACGGGGTAAATCGCTGGGGATATCTGTTTCTATTTTCTGAGATTTGGCAATATAGCGATCGCGCAATTCCTCCAAAACATCTAAACTAAGTTTACCCAATTCCAGCTTTTGCGGTATAATCGGAAATTCTGTATCATTACCACGGCCAACTTCTAACAAATCAGCTATCATCCGATCAATTATTCGCGTTTGACTGCGGGCTTGTTTTAATAAATGGACAATCATGCCCGGTTTTAGACGTTGGAATTCTCCCTTATCAGCATTGTAGTTAGATTGAAGAGTTTCTATAGCTATAGCAGCCGCAGTTAAAGGATTGCGGAGGTCATGTGCCAACATCGCCATCACTCGATCTTTAAACTGTAGCTGTTCTTGCAGCTTTTCCTTTTCTTGCTTCAAGTGAAAAATTTCATCTGAAAGCTTGATTAACTCAGCAGAAACAGCCACAGAACGGATTGTAGATTTAGGTGAAATTACCAAGACATTCTCATCCATACATTCATGTAGATCTTCCTGTAACTTTAAAAATGCGTCTACAGCAGATTGCCAGCGGGGCCACCAGTTTTTCAATTCGGCTATGATATTACTGCCAGCCAGACTCTGCTGGGGTTCAGGGTGGATTTTGATTAAGGCAGGCGTAGCTACCAATTTGAAGTGTTCCGCCAAATAGGGTTGTTGCCCGACATCAATGATTTGAAGTTCAAAACTATACTCAGCTTCTAGTTCTTTTAAATAGGCGCGTATTCGCTGTACCTGTTGTCGGGACTTTGGTCGCCCATCGACAAACAGCAACAGCTGGAGTGGAGCCTCAGAATAGATAGGCTGATCCTGGGAAACTTGCATGTAATCGTGTTTCAGCACTGGTAACAACCTGGCGACGCTTTACAGAAAGTAAACTAGATTGACGGTTGTTGATGGTCGTTGTTTTCTTCCAATTTAATATCTATTTTAGATTTTTCATACTCTTATCTGAATCTACATTTTTGACATGAGTAAAATCTTTTTGGGACTTTTGCTTCCTTTTTCACTAGTTTCTACTCCCAGCTTCACCTTAGCTATGGAATATAAAGCGGGATTTGACCTGAGTCAAAATAAAGCGAGATTTGACCTGAGTCAAAATCTGGCCTCAGAAGAAGCTACTGAAAAATTTTATACTACAGCAGTGCAACTAGTACAGCAGCAAATTTATTTAGTAGCCCGTCTTGAGCAAGCATTTATTGATCCAGACCCCAATAAAATGAGATCCGTGCGGGGACAATTAACTGTTCGTACTTATGTTGTGGAAAGTTTTCTTACCCGTCAATACCCAAGTCCGAAAACATTGTGTAACTCACGAGGAGAATTTTCCCCACAGTCTTCTTTACCTGTCCAGTTAACTGAGTCCCAATCACAAATTTACTGCTCTTTGTACGCTTCTAACCAAGAATTGTGGAAGTTGTACCCAGTTATAGATCGGTTATTATCCCGACGGGGAGAGTTAGCTTTAGTTAAACCGCTACCTTTAGTTTCCGGAGAACGACAATCAGATCCGGTACTTACCATTGCACCAGTGCAGCGTCCTGATCTTGGCAAACCAGCCACACCTTTTGCTAGTAGGGAACCAAATTTAACTTCATCCCCATTACCTGTAGTTGGCAGCACTGCGAAAACAGCACTAGCTAACTATGTAGCGCCCATGCAACCTGCTATTTCTGTACCAGAGGAAGCTGTGAGTACTCTTAAAACTGCTAATCAAATTTTGACAGCAGTTCAAAAAGCATTTCCCGCAAATATTAAATTTATAAATCCTCAGGAAGATGTGGCGACACTTGACCGTTTTGCTTACGACATTGATTCCCAAGAAAAACAAACCTACGCTCAGTTTTTGAAACTGCCTAACACGGGCATTTTCCGAGTTTTACCTGATTCAGCTTACCGTCGTCCGCTGAATCTTCTCCAGAATAGATTGCAAGCGAGTGTTAGTGAGCGTTATCCTTTTCCCTCGGTGGGTGAGGTGAAGGGAGATTTTAATCCTAGTTTAGCACTGAAGATGAGGGGTGATAACTTTCAGTTAGTCCATCAAGGAATAGATTATGGCTTCATCATAGATGTGGGTGATGTGCCATTAGCAAAATTGGATGAAAAACTACAAGCTGTTTCTGCCTCTACGGGTGAATTTTTGCTTAATTACCAGCCTCCAAAGCAGTTGGAAGCCTTACAAATAGACAGACGGAGGTTTTTAACAGGTAAAGATCAGAACTGGCAGAAGCAGCAAATCTTTTTATCTGGTGCTACAGCCAAATTAAATCATACTTATTTAGTGCGATCGCTCCAATTCCAACTTCCAGAAATTATCTTAAGTCGTCAACCAATTTCCCCCCAAAATAGCCGCATTACCCAGCAAATAGGACAAATACCTAGTAGTGATACTATTATCGCCTTCCGCGCCGTGCGCCGCCGCCTTGATGGCAGTTACACCATTCTCTGGCGAGTTCTCAAACATTTACCCACACCGGAAATTGAAGATGTAGAGAATTATGTGAATAGGTGACAGGTGACAGGTGACAGGGAGAGAAGAGTTTTTCCCAATTACCAATTACCAGTTTCGTTGAAAATGCTAGGCTAGAAACGGAAACTCGATTTGTAATTTCCTGTGCTGCTCTATAAACGTCCAATTATCTTTCTCGGTTTGGCTGTTTTACTTTGTTCCTTAACAGCCTGCACTAATGGCCCAGCCGCTAAAAATTTGGAGCAGTCTTTGGCGGCAGACCCCAGGCTGCAAAGTAATCCTGCGGTTTTTGACGAAACTAAGAGTAAGGAAGTAGCAACCGCATCTACAGTACAGTTACCCCCTGACTTTCCCACAGATATACCCATATATCCCAATGCCAAACTTGAAAAAGTTACACCTGGGAGTAGTTCAGAAAATAAATTAGAAAATAAAACAAGTACTCGTTGGCAAAGTTCTGACCCCAGCAATTTAATTGCCAGTTTTTACAGTAGTCAGTTCCAAGAGAACAACTGGCAAATTTTGCAACAGCCAAAAGATGATGTCGAAGGTGCTTTTGAGGTAAAACGGAATAATTTACTGTTAAACGTAACAATTCAACCAAAATCAGTTACCAACGCTGCACCCAATCAACCCCAAACAGCAACTGAATTACTAATTGAATACGTAACTAATAATACAACTACCCAAGCTCAACCAAATACCAATTCTAGCGAAGTTCCCCAGTCAAGTGATCCAACATTTATTGGCCCTGTTTCACCCGCTACAGTTCCCCCAACTACAAATGTAGTCAAACTGCCAACAAACCAATCTGAAACAACTGAATCTCAAGAGTTCACCGATTTAAATAAAGTCCCACCAGAATGGCGACAACACATTCAAGATTTAGCAACCTTGGGTGTATTGTCCATAGACCCAAAAACAACAAAAAGCAACTCTACAACTCAAACTAAGCTTTTTGAACCCAATAAAATCATTACCCGCAGAGAATATGCTCGTTGGTTAGTGGCTGCTAATAATGCCATGTATAGTAATAATCCAGCAAAAAAGGTGCGTTTGGCATCAGAAAGCAATCAACCCGCTTTTAGAGATGTTTTAGCTAAAGATCCATATTTTCCGTCAATTCAGGGTTTAGCCGAAGCTGGTTTAATTCCCAGTTCTTTATCTGGAGATGCTACAGCAGTTTTGTTTCGTCCTGATGCACCTCTAACACGAGAACAATTACTATTGTGGAAAGTACCTTTAGATACTCGTCAAGCTTTACCATCCGCCAATTTAGAAGCAGTCAAGCAAACCTGGGGTTTCCAAGATACAGAAAAAATTGAGCCTAAAGCATTAAAAGCAGTTTTGGCAGATTTCCAAAATGCTGAACAATCAAATATTCGGCGAGTGTTTGGCTATACGACGCTGTTTCAACCCAAGAAAGCCGTCACTCGTGCTGAAGCTGGTGCAGCTTTGTGGTATTTCGGTATTCAGACCGAGGGAATGACAGCAACTGAGGCTTTGAAGTTAAAGGGTTAAAATAATTCGTAATTCGTAATTAAGTTTTGTAATGGGGATTTAACCCCAACACAAAACTTGCCGATTATAGAACCGGGGGACTTAACCCCACGGAACTAGTTTAAAAACTAGAATAGGCGTTTTTAGCTTTGTAGCTATAACTTCCTATCGCCGGACACAAGATTTGGGTTATGGGTTTTTAACATCTATAACTTAATAAGTTCTTTATAATACGCCATTAATTATAAAGTTAGAGTAAATCTCAGGGTTTTTATTGAAAGAAGATCCTATATCTTGACATAAACTAAATATACTTACGTAAATTAACTTACAGCAGTTTGCGCTGAGTCAAGCTGGCAGAAAAAACAGATCTAAAATTTTGTAAAAATACTTAGATTACAAGCATCATAATTTTTCCATTTTTTACCAACTCCATAAATAACCGTAGGTTTACTAATCCCTACAGATTTATTGATGTGCAAGATTCACAAAAAATACCAACAATCTAATAAAAATGAAAAAACAAGTTGTAGCGGCCGGGTTTGTTATTTTCTCTTTCATGTTGCCACTGAAAGCTTCAGCAGCATCTTTTAGTCAAATTATTGCTTTTGGAGACAGCACTGTTGATAATGGCAATACATTCAAATTCACCGAAGCAGCTATAGGATTTGGAATACCCCCGTTGCCCTACTTTCAAGGGCGTTTTTCTAATGGGCCAGTCTGGGTAGAATACCTGGCAGGGAATCTAGGTTTAACAGAAACTAACTATGCATTTGGTGGCGCTACTACTAGTACTGTTAACACCATTAACACCCAGTTTGATAATCCTTTAACCCCAGTTATTGAGAATCCCTTAAATTTACCAGGTTTGACACAACAAATTGAGGCTTTTAAGGGAACTAATTCGCAAGCTGATAAAAACGCCTTATACATAATATCGGCAGGTGCTAATGATTATCTTGGTGAAGGAAACACAGATTTTACTCAAATAGTTAATAATTTGACGAGTGCTATTACTTCACTTGCTTCTATTGGTGCTAAAAATTTCTTAGTAGCTAATTTACCTAATTTGGGTGATGTTCCTTTGACTAATGGGAGTGCTAATTCTGATGGACTCAACTTTTTAACTGGATTGCATAATTCGACTTTAAGCGAGGCTCTCAATGGTTTGAATCAGCAGCAACCAAGCCTGAATATCACTCTTTTTGATGTTAATTCTTTAGTAAATAGTGCTATCGCATTACCAGGAGAATTTGGTTTACAAAATGTGACTGACGCTTGTTTTAACAGCGATGCTAAAACACTTTGTAACAACCCAGACGAGTATTTATTTTGGGATCAATTGCATCCTACAACCTATATGCACAGCATAGTAGCAAGAGGAGCGGAAGAATCACTGAAAGAGATTCCTGAACCTTCAGCAACTTTGGGAATGTTGGCACTGGGGGCTTTGGGTGCGACAGGAGTTATGAAGCGCAAACAAAAGGCGCTTAATTCAATAAATCGGGTTCTTGCCGGACAATCATCTCGTACAACGATTGAAAGCTAAACCAGCCTAATTCATGGGAACCAACCTGGCTCTGAGTCAAACTAGCATACTCTGGTTTGATAAAGCTAGGTTTCCCAGCCGCTTCCGCTAATAATTGAGCTTGGCAAGAACGCTCCATTGTGATGAACCACCAAACAGCCTCATCAACTGTGTGACCAACCGTCAGTAGTCCATGATTTTTGAGAATGAGAGCTTTATTTTGACCTAGAGTTTGAGCAATACGTTGACCTTCTTTAGGGTCGAGAACAACACCTGTGTAGTCATCAAACAGGCTATGGTCTTGGTAAAAAGCGCAAGCATCTTGGGTAATGGGGTCAAGCAGACGGCCAAGACTTGACCAGCTTTTACCGTAGATAGAATGGGCATGAGCCGCTGCAATGACATCAGGACGGGCTGCATGAACTTGGGAATGAATAGCGAAAGCTGCCTGATTTACTGGACTATTACCATAAATTACCTCACCTTGATGATTAACTAAAATGAGGTCGCTCACTCGAATTAAACCAAAGTGCATTCCAAAGGGATTAACCCAAAAATTTTGAGGATTTTCGGGGTCGCGCGCGGTAATATGACCAGCAACACCCTCATCAAAACCAAACCGAGAAAATAAGCGAAATCCAGCAGCTAGGCGCTGCTGAAGATATAGCCGTTGTTCTACAACAGAATTAAAAGTTGGTATTTGGATCATATTATTAATTTTTTCTGAAATGTAATTTTCATACCATCAAGAGAGCCTTATGACTTACGCACGAAGTAATCAAAAATCTGATTCTTTCGTAGGGGTAATTCATGAATTACCCCTACTTTCGTGATGTTTTGCGTAAGTCCTGAGCCTACCAAACTCAACGAATCGCTTATATCTCAACCTGAAAGAGGCTGAGTTTTAAACTTAGAGGATGTTTGAAAAGTGGTTGCTGATGTATTAAAAACTTTAGATCCTCCTAAATCCTCCTTTTTAAGGAGGATTTTGACTCTAGTTCCCCCCTTGTTAAGGCTACAGTGTACACAGAAGTCTTGAAATCATATTTAACACTTGGTTTTGCTACTCCAAATCCCAATTTAATAGAGAGATGGAGGTTTAAGTTTCGCAAAATATCGGGTACTTCATGGGCTAAAAAACCTGAAACTTATGAGGTAACCACTTGTGTGTATACCGTAGCCTTGTTAAGGGGAGTTAGGGGGGATTATAGAGTGTCTAAAATCACCACCCGCAACTTTTCAAACACCCTCTTATCGAGTTTTCTATAAATACGCTGTATTTACAAAAGCTAAAATCCAATATTTAGTAATTAATTTTACCATCAGGCATTACTGCGCCAGTTAAATCGGCACCGGTCAAATTTGTACTGCTAATTTCTGCTCTGATCAAATTCGCTTGACTTAAATTAGCACCTGTTAAGTCTGTTTTAGCAAGATAGGCATCAACTAAGTCAGTTTCCGTTAGGTTAGCCTCACGCAGGATAGCTCGACTTAAATCAACTCTACTCAACCTGGCAAAACTCAAATTTGCTCGACTCAACTTGGCTCTAGTTAGTTTAGCATCTGGCATAATTGCACCATACAAATTAACACCTGTAAGTTCGGCTTCATTCAGGTTTGACCGTTCCAATCTGGCATTGATCATGTTGGCACCTTTCAAATTAGCACGCTCCAGGTTAGTATCACTCAAACCTGTCTGATTCAAAATAGCTTCACTCAAGTTAGCATCACTCAAATCGGCATTACGCAGCATTGCCTCACTCAAGTTCGCACCACTAAGATCAACTTTAGCTAAGTCTGCACCAGTTAAATTGGTTCCTCGCAGATCAGCTTTACTGAGGTTAGCACCTCGAAGAATAGCGCTGTAAGTTCTTTTTTCTTCTCGCAAGTTCGCACCACGTAAACAAGCACCTTTTAGGTTAGCACCACTTAGATCTGCACCACGCAGATCTGCATCCATTAAGTTAACATCCCGCAAATCCGCTAAAGTTAAATTCGCATTACGCAAATCAGCACCCTGTAAACTTGCACCATGCAAATCCGCATCATGTAAGTTCGTACTGATTAAACTTGCCTGATTTAGGTTCGCACCACTTAGTTTTGCACAAATGAGATTTGCCCTATCTAGAATTGCCCTATTGAGATAGCTAAAAATTAGGATGGTATTACATAAATCTGCCCGACTTAAACGTATACCAATCAAGTCTGCTCCAAATAAATTGACCCCATTTAAGTCAGCCTCGATAAATTTTGTTTCTCCATTTGCATATTGCTTAAGAAGTTCATTAGCATTCATATTTTTCAGTTTCAGTTATTACAAGTTTTCAATTTTTACAAGATTTAAAATAGTCGAAAATTGCTATTATTCTTTTTTGTCGGGTGTATTTGTTAGAGGTGACATGACAATTTGACAAGTGTTATTATCTTCTTCATATTCATCTTTTTCCTCGTTTTCATCATATTCATATTCATCAATTGGCGTAGGTTGATAATTGGTACTGACTATAGTTTTAACTTCTGGAATTGAATAGTTATTCAACTCTTTTTCTTGTTGTGTAGATACAATATCGCCATAAAAATCTTGCATAGCGCGGATGATTGCACTGGATGCTTGAGTATTTTCATCCGAGTTACCTAGATGTATAATAGTATTGTTTAGTTTAGATTCAAGCTCTTTGATAGTTGCACAAGAATCAAATAATTTTCGCAACAAAACATCAAGTTCTTTTGTCTTCAATTTTAACCAGTCTTCTTCCTTGAAAGTGAATTTATTATCAAGTGCAGAAAATAAAACTATTTTAGCCCTAAGCGGGTTAGTATATTTCATAAGATTTTGCCGTAAATCAAATTGGTTATATTGAGATTTACTTGCCTTGCTGGGAGATTTTTCTGGGAAGTTTTTGGATGATATTTCATTTTGATTAGGTTGTTTTAATACTATTCCTGTTACTTCTTCTGGTACTATATATATTTTCTCTATTTCATTTAAAATTACACTAGCGACAAGAATATATTCGGATTTTTTATTCAAAGTTTTAACAACTTCCGCCAAAGTGTAATTCCACTGTTCTATGGTGGGATTCAAGCTGCATAATTCTTCGATTAATTCTTGTAATTTAAACTGATCTAGAGTGTCTTGATCATTCTCCCAAACATTTTTACAAGCACAAAAGATTAATTTTTTAATCCGTTTTGAATTTTCGTGTTGTTCTAAATTTTTAGCTACTTTGTCAAGGCTAAATAGAGTCTGCATTGGTGAATCTCTGGTTGGTAAAAGTTATGGGTATCCGATAGAGATAAATTATAGCGGTACTGGGGTTTTCTTACTATCTCTGTAATACAACGCAAGGATTTACGCCAATTTCCGCAAAAAGTTACGGTCTTGCATGGGAAAATACCTGAATTGAAACAGAACTTGTCAACTTTCTTGGTAATTTGAAAGGGCTGGGGTGATTGGGGGGGTGCGATAGCGAAGCGTGACGACGTAGGAGTCATATGGTCAGAGACTATGAACTTCTGCCGGAAAGTCAGAGACGTTTATTTACCTTGCCATGATCCGGATCATGGTGCGGCAACTGGCATAAATTTTGACCCCTCAAAACTTTTCAAACACCCTCCTAGACTAGATTATTGATAGATTCAATGGTACATATAAGTTTGTGGAAAGACATTTTGTATACAAGTACTTAGTAAATAATTAAATTTTACTAATCTCAGGTAACATACAAAATAAGTCTATAGACCGCAAACTTGTTTTACTGTAGAGTCTAACCAAGTATGAGAGAATTATTCTCAATACTTAACAAAGTCATCAAAAATCCACAAACATAGTATAAAGAATTGGCAACATTGCGTAAAGACGGTCAACAATAACCATATCTGAAATTTAAAATTTTGCTAAATTATGCAGCCAATTCGCACGTTTAACGTTTCACCTTCACTACCGCAGCGACTAGAACCCTTGCGGAAACTGGCATACAATCTGCACTTTGATTGGAATGTTGAGAGTAAAGACTTATTTCGTCGCTTAGATACTGACTTGTGGGAATCAAGTCGGCATAACCCAGTGTTGATGCTGGGTACTATTAGCCAAGCACGGCTATTAGAAGTCGTAGAAGATGAAGGCTTCTTAGCGCAAATGGATCGGGCTGCGCGTCAATTAGAAGATTATTTGCAAGAACGGACTTGGTATCACAAACAGCGCGGTCAGAACCCAAAAGAATGCTACGCTTATTTTTCGGCTGAGTTTGGACTAGTAGATTGTCTACCCGTCTATTCTGGCGGTTTGGGTGTACTGGCAGGAGATCACCTCAAGTCTGCTAGTGATTTGGGATTACCTCTCGTTGGTGTGGGTTTACTCTACCAACAAGGTTACTTTGCCCAGTATCTCAATGCTGATGGTTGGCAGCAAGAACGCTACCCCATCAATGATTTTTATAATATGCCTTTGCATTTGGAACGTAATCCTGATGGCTCAGAGCTACGGATTGAGGTAGATTATCCAGGACGCAAGGTATACGCTAGGGTGTGGCGTGTACAAGTGGGAACAGTGCCACTGTATATGCTGGATACCAATATTGAACCGAACAAGGCCTATGACCACGACATTACAGATCAGCTGTATGGTGGTGATATAGATATGCGTATCCACCAGGAAATTATGCTGGGGATTGGTGGTGTGCAAATGTTGAAAGCTTTGGGCTATGATGTCACCGCTTACCACATGAATGAAGGTCATGCAGCTTTTTCTGCCTTAGAACGTATTCGCGTTTTGATTCAAGAAGAAGGCTTAAGTTATGCTCAAGCTAAACAAGTGGTGTCTTCTAGTAATATTTTTACTACCCACACTCCTGTACCAGCGGGCATTGATTTATTTGCGCCCGACAAAGTTTTGTATTATTTGGGTTACTACGCAGATATCTTTGGTTTACCTAAAGAGCAATTTTTAGGATTGGGAAGGGAAAATACTGGAGATTTATCTGGGCCTTTCAGTATGGCGGTGTTGGCACTGAAGATGGCAACATTTTCTAATGGTGTGGCACAGCTACATGGTGTGGTATCGCGGCAAATGTTCCAAGGTTTGTGGAAAAAAGTTCCTGTGGAGGAAGTGCCGATCGCAGCAATAACTAATGGGGTTCATGCTCGCAGTTGTGTTGCGAAGTCTACTCAGGAGTTGTACGATCGCTATCTTGGCCCAAATTGGTCATCGGCACCACCAGATAATCAGTTGTGGGAACGGATGGATTCTATTCCCGATGAGGAGTTATGGCGCAATCACGAACGCTGCCGTTTGGACATGGTTCTCTATGTGCGGGAGCATTTGGTGAAGCATTTACGCGATCGCGGTGCTTCAGCTTCAGAAATCGCCCAAGCTCAAGAAGTACTTGATCCTAACGTTTTAACTATTGGCTTTGCCCGTCGCTTTGCTACCTACAAACGCGCTACTTTATGGATGCGTGATTTGGACAGAATCAAACGGATTTTGTTGAGTAACAAACACCGGAAAGTGCAGTTTGTGATTGCTGGGAAAGCACACCCCAAAGATATCCCCGGTAAAGAATTGATTCGGGATATCAATCACTTCATCCACGAACAAAACTTAGAAAAACAGGTGGTGTTTGTTCCTAACTACGATATTCACATTGCCCGCTTGATGGTTGCAGGTTGTGATATCTGGTTAAATACCCCCCGTCGTCCCCGTGAAGCTTCTGGTACTAGCGGCATGAAGGCAGCTATGAATGGCTTGCCAAATTTAAGCGTACTCGATGGCTGGTGGGATGAGGCTGATTATGTCCGCACCGGTTGGGCAATTGGACATGGTGAAAATTACGAAGATCCTAATTATCAGGATGAGGTAGAAGCCAACGCTCTCTATGAGTTATTAGAGAAAGAAGTTGTACCTCTATTCTATGACCATCGTGATGAAGATGGTTTACCCCGTCCTTGGGTAGCTAAAATGAAAGATGCAATTCGTTTGAATTGTCCTTTCTTTAATACAGCCCGCATGGTGCGGGAGTATGCACAACGAGCTTATTTTCCAGCAAGCGATCGCTATCACACCCTCACCGTTGATAACTACGCCCCAGCGAAAGAATTAGCAGCCTGGAAAGCAAAACTAGGTCAACAGTGGTTTAACATCAAAATCAAAGATATTGATGTATCCGCAGCATCGGATATTGAAGTTAATCAAACCGTTGCTGTTAAAGCCAAAGTTGAATTTAGCAACTTTGAAAAAAGATGACGTGCGTGTGGAATTATACCAAGGTTCCATTGATGCAAACGGCGATATTGTTAACGCTGTACCAGTGGTAATGGATTATCAAGGAGAAGATAATCAAGGGTTGAGTATTTACACAGTAGATATCACCTACACCACATCTGGTTTACAAGGCTTATCTTTGCGTGTATTACCACAAAATCCATACCTTTCTAGTCCTTATGAACCCAGGCTAATCGCTTGGGCTGAATAGTTTTTCAATTTTTTAAATCTTGAAAATTAGGCGTTGCTGATGGAAATTGGCAACGCTTTTTTGATCACTGATTTAACTGATTTGAGGATTTCACGGCATGAAGGATACGACAGTAAATGAAAGGGTTTAAGAGGATATTTTAAAAGGGTCTTTTAATGTCATGCTGAACGAAGTGAAGCATCTCGGTATGTGCCTGAAACCCTAGATTCTTTCCTTCGGAACGCTACGCGAACTTTCCACTCTGTTACACTCAAAATGACAATTATATGCACCATAATAAAGCTCAAATTTGACAATATCACAAATACATACTTTGCATAATTTATGATTCTCCTTTTGTCTGAATCAGGATGTCCAGGATTTAAGGATTTACAGGATAAGGATTTACAGATTTTGTAGGGTGTGTCAGATTCGATAATTTATCAAAATAACAGAAATTTGACATCTGACGCACCGACTGATGATTTTTTGTCTGAATCAGGATATAAGGTTACTGAGCGAAGTCGAAGTACAAAATTGTCAGAAATGGGGGAAAATACTATTGAAGCATCATCTAAATGCTACCCCATACCACCCCTAACTCATGGATGAAAAGCGTCTCCAGGCATATCAACAGCTAATTCAACAACTGCTTAGTTGCCCTAGTCAGGAAGAAGCGGAAATAATATTAGCAGCTAACACCGAATTACTCGATGCTGGCTTTTTACAGGTGGTGGTAGGGGTAGCAGGGATGTTTACCCAACAAGGAAAGGAAAATACGGCTAATTGGTTTATTGCTTTAGCATCTCAACTGAGTCAAGCGTTAAATATACCCCTAGATACAAATACCCCAGAAGCAGAAATAGAAACTCATTCACAATGTTTATTAGAAGTATTACAAGCAACCGCAGAAAGTCAAGGTAATCCGCAGGTAGTTTACTCCTTACTGGCAGCGAATACAGATAAACTCAATCTGACTTTTGCTCAATTATTGCGTGCCTGGGCAACAAAAGCACTAGAAGAAAAACCAGACATGGCAGAAAATATTGCTGAAATAATTTTTCGATTTAGTAGTTTAATTCAGCAATTTCCTTTGGGTAACAAAGCCAATAATATGGAAATTGGTATTACTGGCCATGAAATAGCTTTAACTATTTATACCCGTCAAACTTCCGCAAAAAATTGGGCAATTACGCAAAATAATCTGGGGATTGCCTACTTATACAGAATCAGGGGAGATAAAGCCGAAAATCTGGAAAATGCGATCGCTGCTTTTACTCAAGCTTTAGAAGTGAGAACCCGCACCGATGTTCCTGTAGATTGGGCAATGACGCAAAATAATCTGGGGACTGCCTACTTATACAGAATCAGGGGAGATAAAGCCGAAAATCTGGAAAATGCGATTAATGCTTATAAAAAGGCTTTAGAAGTGAGAACCCGCAACGATTTTCCTGTAGATTGGGCAGATACACAAAATAATCTGGGGATTGCCTACTTTGACAGAATTAAGGGAGATAAAGCCGAAAATCTGGAAAATGCGATCGCTGCTTTTACTCAAGCTTTAGAAGTGAGAACCCGCACCGATTTTCCTGTAGATTGGGCAATGACGCAAAATCATCTGGGGAATGCCTACTTTAATAGAATCAGGGGAGATAAAGCTGAAAATCTGGAAAATGCGATTAATGCTTATAAAAAGGCTTTAGAAGTGAGAACCCGTAGCGATTTTCCTGAAAAATGGGCAATGACGCAAAATAATCTGGGGAATGCCTACTCTGAAAGAATCAAGGGAGATAAAGCCGAAAATCTGGAAAATGCGATTAATGCTTATAAAAAGGCTTTAGAAGTGAGAACACGCAGCGATTTTCCTAAAAAATGGGCAATGACGCAAAATAATCTGGGGGCTGCCTACGCTGACAGAATCAGAGGAGATAAAGCCAAAAATCTGGAAAATGCGATTAATGCTTATAAAAAGGCTTTAGAAGTGAGAACCCGCAGCGATTTTCCTGTAGATTGGGCAGATACGCAAAATAATCTGGGGGCTGCCTACGCTGACAGAATCAGGGGAGATAAAGCCGAAAATCTGGAAAATGCGATTAATGCTTATAAAAAGGCTTTAGAAGTAAGAACCCGCAGCGATTTTCCTGTAGATTGGGCAGATACGCAAAATAATCTGGGGATTGCCTACTGGGACAGAATCAGGGGAGACAAAGCGGAGAATCTGGAAAATGCGATCGCTGCTTATACTCAAGCTTTAGAAGTGAGAACCCGCACCGATTTTCCGCAGAATAATGCCGAAATTTTATTAAATTTGGGTAGGCTTTATCAAGAATCACAACAGTTCAATTTAGCTTACGATACTTTTAAATCTGCCATTGCCACAATTGAAGATTTACGCGGGGAAATTATTTCTGGGGAAGAAAGTAAACGCAAACAAGCAGAGAAATGGAATAAACTTTTTAGACGCATGGTGGAAGTTTGTTTAGCACTGGGTAGAGAAACAGAAGCCATCACCTATATTGAACGCAGTAAAACCCGCAATTTAGTAGAACAAATTTTCAACCGTGACTTAAAAACTATTTTTCCTTCAAATGTTGTCATCCAACTAGAACAACTGCGAGATGAAATAGCGAGTGGACAGAATTTATTGCAAACCGGTAAAGCTGAAAATGCTATATCTTTAGCGCAACATCTCCAGAAATTACGACAACAACGCCAAAAATTTCAAGATGAATATTTACCGATTGGTTCTAGTTTTAAATTTACATCATTAGAGAAAATAGTTGATCAGGAGACGACAATTATTGAATGGTATATTGCAACTAATAAAATTTTTGCTTTTGTGATTCAACCAGGAGGTAAAGAAATGAGAATTTGGCGATCTTCATCAGCAGATTTTGATGCCCTATTTGATTGGGATAATAAATATGTAAATGATTATAAACAAAAAAAAGCAGCATGGAAAGATCAGTTAGATCAAAATTTACAGAATCTAGCGGAAATATTACATCTTGAAGAAATATTAAATCTAGTTCCATCAGAATGTGAAAAACTGATTTTAATTCCCCATCTTTTCTTACACCTTTTCCCTCTCCATGCGTTACCTGTAAAAAATTCTTATTTAATGGATTTATTTCCTCAAGGTGTGGGTTATGTTCCCAGTTGTCAATTATTACAACAGTTACAACTGCGTCAATATAATGATTTCCAATCTTTATTTGCTATGCAAACACCCACAGAAGATTTATATGAAAAAGATTTAGGTGCAGTTGCAGCGATTAAAAGACAATTTAATCAAAGTTATGTTTTGAAAAAAGACAAAGCAAAAGAATCAGCAATTATTCCAGTTACTGAAAACCTGATTCAAGCTAACAACCTGTTTTTCTTCTGTCATGGTGGTTTTAATGCTAATTCTCCCCTGGAATCGGGTTTACAATTAGCTGATGAAGTTTTAACTTTAGCTGATATCATCGCTCACATTAAACTAGAAAATTGTCGTTTAGTCACCCTCGCTGCTTGTGAAACTGGCATGATAGATGGTGACAATATTAGTGATGAATATATTGGTTTACCTAGTGGTTTTTTGTTGGCTGGTAGCACCAATGTGGTTAGCAGTTTATGGACTGTGAGTGCGACAGCTACGGCTTTATTAATGGTGAAATTTTATGAGGAATTAAAACATCAAAATAATATTGTCTTGGCTTTACAAACCGCCCAAAAATGGTTAAGAGATACAAGTATTACAGATTTTAAACAATGGTTACAGAAATCATCATTAACTTTTGCTTATCAATCAGAAATAAGCAAATATTTTGATATAATCGAACAGAAAAATGGTGAAAATTATCAACCTTTTTCATTACCTGTTTATTGGTCTGCATTTTGTTGTATTGGTAAAGGAGTTTAATTAATCATGTCAGTTAATAAAAAAGCTGCTATCGCTTTTATTGAAGTAATTGAAAATCAATCTGATTTGATTACTGATCAAATTCGACAAGACTTAGATCAATTAAGTGATCAATTGCCAGAAGATGATGAAGACATAGTAGAAAAAATAGAAAATTGGTTACAATCTTATCCATTACTTTTGCAAACATACAAACAAAATTTACAATCAATGGATTTATCTCTCACAGAAGATGGTGATATAGGTCCAGGTGGTGCTAAATCTCCTACACCACCAAACCAACCTAGCGAATCTTCTAAAGAACTGATTCAAAACGCTATCAAAGAAAATTCACCTTTATCTGATGATAAAAAATCCCAACCAAAACCGTGAAGAATTTTAGTCTTACCCTATATGCTTTTCATTTGCGACATACTCTCGCACATACACCTGATCAAGTTTTAGAAAATGCCTTTATTTTGTGGGATAATCTCTCTAAGTTAGGTGTATCTTCATTTCCTGCCACCGGTTTAAAAGATTTAAAATCTCAATTAATTTGTTATAAAAATGGTGAATACGAACCTCAACAAGAAGTAGGAAGAAAAAACGAATGGTTAACTCATTCCAGAGATTTAGATTTAGGAAGTTTCCCAACTACAGACGGATTTAAAATTAATGGCAATTTACAACCATTTTTACTTAATGATACCTATGCAGTTGATTTAACTCTGATTCCAGAATCAGCAAATATTGATATTAATGTACCGCAAATCCAACATTTTAAACCTAGTTGTTTTTTACCTTCCCAAATTCAAGCATCTCTAGGACAAACTTTATGGATTTATGGAGAAGTTGAAGCAAATGAAAATTGTCAAGATTTAGCGAATAAATTAGCTAATGCTTTAGTTGCTAATACAAACTTAAATCCTGTTTTTATTCACTCAGGAAAATTATTTGATAGTGAATTACTTATCTACCAAGCAAATGAGCCAAATGAACCAAATAATCCTGTTAAACAATGTCAGATTTTGATACTTTTAAATAATCAACAATCTAATACTGTACAACTTATTGTAGATGCTTATGAGTGGTTACTAAATTTATTATGTTGTTACCATAAAATCTTGTTTCTTAACTACCAAGCAAGCCAAAGTTACAGCAACGCAAGAACAATTTATAGTTATTTAGAGAATAAAATTCAAGAATTTCAAACTTTGATATCTAAACCCAAAACACAGATATCTGATTTGAAGAAACTATTATCAGAAATTCCGCAAAAAGGATTTGATTATACCCGATGTTTACAAGATTTACAAACTCATAATACAGCAATTCAGACAAATATTAGAAATTACCAAATTTGTTTAAATAAAATTACAATAATCAATAATCAAATAAGTCCTCAATTTTGGCAAGATTTTGTAGATAAAGATTGTCAAAAATGGCAAGAACAAATTCAAACAGATATTAACTATCTTACACCAGGTCAAGAATTATTTGGGCAATTTATTGATACAATTCGTGGTATTGTAGAAACAGAGCAAACTGAGAGCGATCGCTCTTTAGAAAAAACCATTCAAATATTAGGAATCGGCTTCGGTGGTGGTGGAATAGTTTCTGGTGTAGTTACTTCAAATATTGAAAAAATTAACCGTCCCATTGCTTTTATCTCTCCCCATAATCCACCTCATCCTTTTTACGCATCCTTATTTTTAAGTATCATTGCCACCTGCTTATTTATCATTGTCGGCTGGTTAATTACCAAACGTAAATAACATGAATTGTGGCGTTACTTTGAATTAAAAACTCATTTTGTCATTCTGTTTTGGCATTATTTTATTTAATAACCCAAGTTGTTAGTTATCTAGTTAAGGCTGATAATTGTTTAGGACTTACGCACAAGTTAGAGAGTGTTTGAAAAGTCCCTCATGGTGTATCAAATATTTTTAGATCCCCCCTTGCTAAGGGGGGTTAGGGGGGATCTGTAAATGCCTAAAATCACAACCTAAAACTTTTCAAACAACCTCTTACGGAAGAATGAACCACGAAGGAACGTTCGCGGTTGCGTTGCGAAGCAAAGGACACGAAGGAAAGAGGGTTTGAGAGATATTTTGAGTAAGTCCTGTTGGTAATGGGTAATTAGTAATTGGTGATAAAATCCCAGACTTCATCCTGTTCATCCTTAAATCCTGGATATCCTGATTCAGACAAATTCCCTAACTAGCAGCTGACACTATTAATATTTTGAATATCTAAAAAATTTAGTTACCAATTCTCTCTGGTATAACAATATAACCTGTGGTTAAATCTCCTAAAACTAGGTTGCGTTCTTCTCCCCAATACCACCAGTAAGCAGCTACATAAGCACAAATTAGGCTATCTAGTTTATCTTCTGTGGCTTTGAGTGCTGCACCTGTATGGGGGATTTCGGAAGGAAACGAACCGCAGATGAACGCAGATGAACACAGATAAGGTGGGATGCTGGGAAGTATTTCTATGATGTAATTATATAGTTTGATTAGTTCTGAACGGCGATCGCTAATTCGTCCTTTTTTGTATTTGAGGATGCGTTCTAATTTAAATAGATTTACTATGGCTGGGTGGGGGAAAACTTCGATTTGATATCTGTTGGGTTTTTGCGGTTCGATGCTTGGTGCGTGTGCAAAACCACGGGTTTCTAATTCTAAGCCAAAGTTGATTGTTCGTTCGGCAAATGGTAAGTTTTGGTTGGCGGGATAACAACCGGCGTGATATTTGCCAAAGTATTTATGACTAAGTTTATCTGGTAAACGACTCCCTGTAAAATTGGGGATCAGGGTGGGTGCATCTACAGCGATAATTGCATTTTCATCTGCTTGTACATTTTTATCTATCCAAGTGAGGATGTCTGCAATCGCTTCTTGGCGATCTAAATTTAGTAGTTGCAGTTTTTCATCTATCAGTTCTAAGCAGCATAGTCCACTGGGTTGGGATTTCCAGCCAAAATCAATGCCGACGAATTTCATGATTTTTTAGCTTAAATGTGCATTTATTATCACATTTGCCAGGAATACCTGGAGGAAATAAATCTATCTTTCAGAAGTTTCGTTTTAGACCCTGGTTCTTGTATGGTTTCATAGGTTCAGAATATTTACTGTGTAATTCACAAGGATGATTCATTTTTTACAATCAATATCTTGACCAAATTCAGATACTAATTTAAACGAAACTCAGCAAATACACTTGATATAATTTCCAATGTATGCGCTTACTGGTAAATGAAGTAGGTAAACACTAATGAACTTATGGAAGTTTACGATTGCGATTAGATAAGCTGTTGTGCATTTAATTTGTATAAGTCTGGCGGGCAAGATGCCCACCCCACAAGATTTAAACATTTTAGGATTATCAAATTTAGGTGCTTAACAGCTTATCGCTTCTGTAAGCGTTTCCAGTGTATGCGACGAAGACCTAAAATATCGAAAATATCGAAAAACCATGAATACAACTTGGCAAGGATTAACCCAGTTGACAGGTGTTGGTTTGTCGAATCAGGTGCAGCAATTTTTAGCACAATCGTCAAGCTTGCAAACTGAGACATCACCAATCAGTAGAGGAGTTGCGGATGTTCAAGGAGTTGTCGAACAACTAATTCTGTTTACTCCCCGGTTACTGGGATCGGCTGTGATTTTGTTAGTTGGTTGGCTGATTGCAGCGATCGCATCCAAGGCTATAGAAAAAATCCTCAATCGCACAAACATAGATAACCGAATTGCTGCTGGAATCACTGGTAGTCAAGATGCTCCCCAGATTGAGAAACTAATCTCTGGGCTAGTCTTTTGGAGTATATTTCTGTTGACAGTAGTGGCTGTTTTACAGAACCTGGGTCTAGAAGTAGCCTCTCGACCACTGAATAATTTTCTCAATCAACTGATTGGCTTTTTGCCCCAGGTGGT
Organism: Anabaena sp. PCC 7938; assembly: GCF_049315035.1. NCBI lineage: Bacteria > Bacillati > Cyanobacteriota > Cyanophyceae > Nostocales > Nostocaceae > Anabaena > Anabaena sp. PCC 7938. Next base: position 1,399,687 of record NZ_CP186034.1, read on the forward strand.
TGGTGCGGGCATAATTTTGGGTGTGGCTTGGTTCTTAGCCACTATCGTCAGGCTATTGACTGTTCGGACATTACGGACGTTACGATTTGATGAGCGTCTAAGTCAAGAAAACCAAGATGGTACACCCAGCACGAATCAATTGTCTCTCAGTGAGACTATTGGCAATGCTTTGTATTGGTTCATCTTTTTATTGTTTCTGGGGCTACTTCTGGAGACTTTGGGACTTCAGGAGGCATTACTACCAGTACAAGCTTTAACCACGGAGATTCTTTCTGTTGTACCCAATATTTTAGCGGCAATTCTCATTGGTACAGTTGGTTGGTTTATCGCCAATATCGTGCAGCGGATTGTCACAAACTTGCTACATACAACGGGAATTGATCATGTAGGCAGTCGGTTTGGACTATCTCCAGCGGCGGGGGTGCAATCTTTATCAAAGATTATCGGCACGATTGTCTATATTTTGATTTTGATTCCTGTAGCGATCGCATCACTCAATGCTCTAAAAATTGAGGCGATTTCTGCACCAGCAATTGTGATGCTGCAACAGGTTCTCAATACTTTACCCAGCATTTTTACCGCAGCAGGAATTTTAATTGTTTCCTATTTTCTGGGTAGGTTTGTCTCAGAATTAGTGACAACTATCCTCACCAGCTTAGGCTTTAACAACATTTTCACAGTTTTGGGTTTACCATCACTCAACCAGCAAGCAGTTTATTCCGAACAACCTACAGCACCAACCCGCACTCCATCAGAAGTAGCTGGGATTATCGTTTTAGTTGGGATCATGCTGTTTGCAACTGTGGCAGCAGTGAATATTTTAAATATTCCCGCATTAACATCATTAGTGACAGGTATTGTCATTATCTTGGGACGAATTTTAGCGGGATTGATAGTATTTGCGATTGGGTTATTTTTGGCAAATCTGGCTTTTAGCATTATTAGCAGTTCTGGAAATTCCCAAGCCAGAGTTTTGGCTCAAGTAGCGCGGATTTCTATCATTGCCTTAGTTTCCGCAATGGCACTGCAACAGATTGGGGTTGCTCCTGATATCGTGAATTTAGCCTTTGGGTTGTTATTTGGTGCGATCGCAGTCGCTATTGCCTTAGCATTTGGTTTAGGTGGCCGTGATGTAGCCCAAGAACAAATGAGAGAATGGTTAACCTCTTTCAAGGAAACAGGAAATAAGGAATAGGCAACATACTCACTTAAGTAGATGGGCGTTAAAAATTGTCGTTGAGGCAAGGGAACAGGAAGAGAGTTTTGGGCGATTTTACTTTTCTTCACGTACCTTTAAATTTTTCTGTTCATCTACTTAGGATCATGAATTTATTAAAGTACAATTTTCTTTCTTAGGGACATAGCAATACTCATTGGTGTCAACTTAACGTGAAAGACTTGTAAAAAAAGGATTTCACTTTTCTCGCCTTCTCGTTCCCATACAGAGTATGGGAATGAATTGTAGAAGGCTCTGCCTTCTATTAAAGCAGAGGCAGAGCCTCTGTAATGGTATTCCCAGTCTCTGACTGGGAACGAGATAATTTATTAAAGTGCAATTTTTTTTCTTAGGGACATAGCAATACTATCTCCCTACAGGTTATTTAATTCACGATCCTTTGCCACTTCCAAAAAATAAAATATCTCCTAAAAAATAATGATTAGGACTGACGCAATTACAAAATAAATTAAATAGACATTTCCAGAAAACATTGTAGAGAAGTTCTATGGAAATTCTCTACTACAAAGGTTCTAGGATAAGCATATTTAAATTCGGTCGATGTCTAATATATGTCCAATTATAGATAATATTTTAATCAAGACTGTTTCCATCTATAGATGATATGTATTTTTTTTATTCTAACATGAAAAGTAAAGACTGAAAAACCTTGAAAAAAGGCTCCTGATTAAGAAATAAAAGTTTCGGCAAAGTGATTCAGGGGACTGCTGTAAAGGACTTGGAGACCATCAAAAATGCTAATTAAGACCAGAGTAAATATGCTATTGCCAATTGTTAAAATATGTAGCTATGAAGAGGCAGAGCAACATTTTAATCGGCTGCTGATGCTAGAAAACTTAGACGAACAGGTGAAAAGACAACCTGATCTAATTAAAAATTTTGAAGACTTTTTCTCTTTAGCCTTAACACAGGCATACACAGAAAACTCGAAAGCTGAATTAGCAAATGGGTTTTTACAACGCTTACTTTATCAAATCAATCGCCTCAAATTATTTTGGTATGATGATTTGCAGTCGTACACAAATGAGCGTTCTAGTTATGTAGAAGAAGTGCGCGATCGCATTGAGTCAGTCTGGCAAGCATGGGAATTAACCCAATTAGATGTTGAAAAAATACAATCCTTAAACATTAAGCAATCTTTGCAGGAACGAGCAAATGTAGACTTAAATCCTCCCTTGTCAGCAGCAAAACGTTATCTACAAGAAGACATGAACTTAGAGGGCTATCGGTTATTATTAGCGATTGCCTCCTTGGATGGATTAGTAGAAGCTAGTCGTCTTTCTCGTATTTTGGGAGGCGCAAGTAACGAAATTCAGGCTACCTTAATTCGGGTACTTTTAGAAGAATATGGCAACGGTCGTCTATCACGAAAACACTCTACTTTTTTTGCCCAAATGATGGCTGAATTGGGACTAAAGACTGAACCAGAAGCTTATTTTGATATTGTACCTTGGCAAGTTTTAGCAAGTATCAATCACAACTTTTTACTAACAGAGCGAAAACGACATTTTCTCCGCTATAACGGCGGGCTGACCTATTTTGAAATAGCTGGACCCGCAACTTATGCAGATTATATGCAAGCAGCGAAACGATTGCAACTTTCCGATGCAGCTATGGGTTATTGGGAGTTACACATTCGTGAAGATGAACGACATGGCCAGTGGATGTTAACTGATGTTGCTCTACCTTTAGCAGACAAGTACCCCTATGATGCTTGGGAATTAATACTTGGTTATGACCAAGAGAAACTGATTAGCGATCGCGCTGCATCTGCGGTCATGGGTTTCATTCAAAATGCCAAATCAATCCAAATTTAAACATAAAGCAATCTATAGGAATCCGGTTTGATTCCTGTACCAGATTACCCACTGTATTGATCAGCAGCGTTACGATCTCCGTCATTTTGAAAGGTCGCGATTCTGGAATGGACATTTACTAAACAGTAATAACCGAGGTTTAGATGAATAAGTCTTTATTACATTCTCAAAAAGTAGTTAACACCTATCCAGCAGATTCTATACCCAAAGAAATATTTGTTTGTCCTGAAGAATCACTGTTTTATTCTCAATGTCTAGAGAGAATGGTTTTGAACGGCTGTGATGATTTCAATTCCATTATGGAATTTGGAGCCGGGGATGGTAGTCCGGTTATCAATAGCTTACTAAAGACTCAATTTAATGGCTTAATTAATGGCTATGAGTTAAATGTTCACGCTTGCGAAATTGCAAATTTACGAATTGAAAGCTATGATCTTAGGCATAAATACATTGTCCATAACTCTTGCTTTTTTAATAGAAATTGGCAACCCCAGGAAAACTTTTTAATCGCTAACCCTCCTTATTTGCCAGCGATTAGTAATGATTTGTATATGCCTTCTTTGCATGGTGGAACAGATGGATCATCTATAACCAAGCGACTCCTATCCATGAATTACCAAAGCGCAATGTTAATGATTTCCGCCTATTCTGACCCAGTCGGAACAATTGAGTATGCGATCACTCAAGGTTATCAAGTTGATGACTTTATTACTTCACCCATGAATTTTGGATACTATAGTTCCGAACCCAAGGTAAAACAGAGAATAGCCGAATTAAGAAAGTATCGCAAAGCTTTCTATTCTTCAAATATCTATGTTCTTGCAGGTATTCTTTTTAAAAAGCGCCACAGATTGAAAGCAGATTTATCTAAAGAATTGATTAAGACAATGACCGCATTATAAAGTGAGTTCTAAAATTCATATTTTCTTCACTTGGCTAAGTTCGCTCGTCATCTCGGTGCTTGTATAAACGCTAAAAAAAAGAGTGATTCAATGGAAAATACAATATCAGCATACTGGCTGGCGTTACCCAATGGTAGTAATCCCGATAGTCATCTTCTATTAACTAAGCTACTTCCTGGTTTCTGGTTATGGCTTGCGGCTCCAGGATTTTTGATGATTATTGCTAGTTACTTTGCTTATACGAAATACAAGAATCGCCTCGTGTTAAACCAGAAGCTTTCCAGAAATCTTTTGGATGAAAAGTGAACGACTCAGCCAAAAAGTTCTTCAACGCCATAATTAATTGAAGCGATCGCATCTCCAAATCTAATACAATGCGGGTTATCTAGCTTCTCCTAACTTTCACCTTTGTCAACAACTCATCTTTAATGCGGTTGAGAATTGAAGTTTCATCCAGCGTTGCCAAAATTTTACTAACAACTGCTTTGGGTCCCTCTGCCCCCCAAGTTGCCCCGTTAGCTAAATAAGCTTTAGTAACTTGTCCAATGCCATAGGAAGACACTCCAGCTACTCCTCCTTGAGTTATGGCTACGGATATATAGGGGGCTAGGGCAATTCCGGCTGTAGCTGATGTAGAGATACCCAGTAAACTTTTTAGACCACTCAAACCTAAATTTGCTAGTAGTTCACTGGCACCGATACCGCCCATACTCAGGGCAATTTTTTGTAGCAACTGTACAGCACCGCTTTCTGTCATGGGGATGCCGTAGAGTTGAGATAAACCGAGAATTAAAGCAATATCAATGACTACACCACTAAGTATATCAACTACAGTCACAGGATTGAGAGCGATCGCAACAGCCTTAGTCATCACCGCTTTCCAAATCAACTGATTCGCATTCTCTTCCCGAATCATCAATTTCCGCTGCACAAGCTGCTCATTCACCGTATCAGCATAAAGCATCGAATTTAAAGCCACTAAAGCTTTACCCTCACGTTGTAAAATCTCTAAAATTTTCAGCTTTAATTCATCAACTTGAGCATCACCTGAACGCAACTGTACACCCCTAGTCCCATCAGCACGACGCACCGCTGTTTTTACCAAAGGTGAAGCCGCAGACATCACAATCTCATCCGGTGAAACCAATTCACGCACCCTCTCATCCCGGATTTTGTGGTAAATTGCCATCCGGTCAGCTTCTGGGTATTGGTCAACTTTATTAAACACCAAAATAATCGGTTTACCAGCTTCCCGCAATTGAGAAAGTGCCTCATGTTCCATTTTTGTGATATCAGCAGTAATCACAAACAAAATTAAATCTGCTTGTTTTGCTATCTGTTCAGCCAAAACCGCACGGGTTTCCCCATCAACTTCATCTAATCCAGGAGTATCAATTAATTCAACTTGGGACTGACTACTAGTACCTAAAGTCACTCGCAAAGCTTTTTCCTTTTTACCAATTGTTTCTTCTGTAATCCTCCAATTCACCTTTTGTTCGGTACGGGTAACACCATGCAAAGGGCCAGTTTCAAAAACTGATTCACCAACTAAAGCATTAAGCAAAGAAGACTTACCACGTCCCACCATCCCAAAAGCAGCAATTTGCACCACCATACTTTCTAATTTTACAAGCATGGTTTCTAGGTCGGCAATTTCTGCCTCCAATCCAGATTTTTCTTGGACAGTGAGGTCGAGATTATTAACTAAATTTCTCAGTGCCGTTTTCGCTTGTTTATAGTTGAGTTCAGACTGAATATCTTCAAAGGTAAAAATGGCACTGTCCAATTCTTCTTCCCAGTTGGGTAATTCGTTCGCAGGGGGTTCTGGTAATGTTGATGTCATGTTAATTTATGAATTTTAGATTGACCTCGCTTCTGATTTTAGTAACTTTTAGCAAAAGTTTGAGAACATAGAACAGAGAAAATTACTATAATCCATAATTTACGTAACTGACTTATTAGTAGGGTACATCAGATGTTGATAATATGTAGATTTTTACCGAATTATCAAGCCTGACGCACCTTACAAGAGTATTGATTGCATAACTCCTATAATTCTTAGCTAATCACTGATAATCTCTATTTTTCCTTTTATCTGCAATTTTACTGAATTTTCATTAAACTTAATAAAAATAATTCTGTGTAATTCCTGCATTACAGCAGTTGACTATCTCTCCATTTTCACCGAATATAGAAAAGAGAATTTTTTATTAAGGAAACAATCATCAACATTAAATAAACAATCAAAATTGACACTTTTAATTAAACTTTAGCAAATGAACAAGATTTTGATCGTTGAAGATGATCCCCTCATGCGAGAGCTTATTCAGCAAATTCTCGACCTGGAAGGATTCTCTACTATCACCGCAGAGGATGGATGGCTAGGTTTACAGATGGTTGAACAGCATCAGCCTGATCTGATTATTTGTGATGTGATGATGCCTAAATTAGATGGCTATTCTTTAATTCAAACATTGCGCCAAAATCCAGTTAATTCCACAATTCCTTTAATATTTTTGACGGCTAAAGCCGAGCGATGTGATCTGCGTCAAGCCATGGAACTTGGTGCTGATGATTACTTAACCAAGCCATTTGAAGCCTCTGAACTTCTTCAAGCAATTAAGACGCAACTCAAAAAACGTCAAGCTGTTACCCAACACTATATAAATCAGGTTCAGCAGATGGAAACTGAACTAGTATATTTAGCTCGTCATGATAGCTTAACAGGTTTGCCTAATCAACTTTGTTTGGAAGATAAATTTAATAAAAACCGTTTACAAGTTTATAGCCAGCAACAAATGCTGCCGTTTCTACTTATTGATATCGATATTATTTATCCTCATAAATTATTTTTTGAATCCAGTATGCAATATTTTCTCATAAAAATATTGTCTGGAAGATTAAAAGATTTAAATTTGCAGAATAACTTGATTGACTTAATAGCTCAGTTAAAAACCAATCAACTAGTAATTTTATTAAAACCAATTCAAGAAATTAAGACTATCACTGATATCGCTCAACAATTTTTAGATAATCTATTAGAACCATTATTTATTAGTAATCAGAAAGTATTTCTTCAAGCAAAAATTGGCATTTCTTGTTATCCAAATGATGGACTACAACTCAGTGAATTATTAACTCATGCAGAATTTGCTCTTGAATATTATCAACCTCAAGACACAAATTTATATCATTTTTATAGCCGAGAGATACTAGATAACTTCCGCCAAAAAGTTATTTTAGAAGCTGATTTAATACCTGCTCTAGAAAGAAATGAATTTCAGCTTTATTATCAACCTCAAATAAATATTACCACAGGGGAAGTTGTTGGTGTAGAAGCACTAATTCGTTGGCAACATCCAGAATATGGAACAATTTCTCCAGCAGAATTTATTCCCATTGCTGAGAAATCTGGTTTTATTATTCCCTTGGGAGAATGGGTAATTGAAAGAGCTTGTAGAGAATTTAAAATTTTGCAATCTGAATTATTTAATAATTTTAATATGGCTATCAATATATCAGCTTGTCAGTTCAGAACAGAAAATTTTAGTGAAAAAATCATTGGCATTATCAAAAAAATAGGAATTGCTCCTGAATCTATCGAGTTAGAACTGACTGAATCGGTATTTATTCAAAATGCTGAATTAGTAAAACAGAAGTTAGATAATTTAAGCAATCAGGGTCTAAAAATCTCCATTGATGATTTTGGTACAGGTTACTCATCATTTAAATATCTGCAAGATTTTTCTTTTCATAGCCTGAAAATAGATCGTTATTTTATTACTAATATTGACCAATTTAAAAATAAACAAGCTCTTGTGAAGAGTATAATTCAGACAGCTAATAATCTTAATCTTAATATTGTCGCGGAAGGTGTAGAAACAAAAAATGAGTTGGATTGGCTAATGCAAAATAATTGTGATGTAATTCAAGGATATTTTTTTAGTCCCCCTTTATCAATAGAAGAATTGAAAAAATTTTTATTGTTTAAAAAATAAAATAGAAATAAAACTAAGCTTTTTCATTGCTGTAAATACAGCGGATTGCAGATCAATGAGGTACAGAACCTAAAGTAAAAGCCAGACACCAAGACAGTTTTACTCCTGACTCCTGACTCCCGACTCCTGAATTCTGCTGTAAGGAATAATGATTGTAAATGTTGTTCCTTGTCCTAGTTTACTATCAAAGGAAATTTCCCCTTTGTGCAGATCAACACACTTTTTAACTATGGACAATCCTAAGCCTGTACCAGAAATAGTGCCAACGTTAGAAGCTCGATGAAAAGGTGCAAATAAATTAATTTTGTATTCTTCTGGAATACCGATACCAGAATCTTTGATTTTAAAGATTAATTTGTCATCTTCTATGGTCAAATCAAATTTAATTAAACTTGTTTGAGGAGAATATTTAATAGCATTTGTCAATATATTTGCGAGAATTTGTTGGAGGATTTTTTTGTCCAACTGTACTATAAAAGAATTATCTAATATTGGCTTGCTGGCTGTAAATGAAAATTCTATTACGTGTTTGTTACTAGTGGCTTCTATTTGCTGCGTGATCTGATGACAAAAAGCAATGATATCTGATGCTTCTGGTTTGAATTCCATCTTCTCGGCTTCAGTACGATTAATCATGAGAACATCGTCAAGAAGTTGGATGATATGCTTAATGGTTTTTTGGATGGTTCCCAGATGTTCTTGTTGTTTTTCTGCGCTCAGACGCTCTCTAAATTTTTGTAAAATGCCTGTAGATGAGGCAATAATGGCTAAGGGTGTGCGAAATTCATGGGATGCCATAGTAATGAAGCGCGATCGCATTTTGCTGACTTCTTTTTCTTGCACTAGAGACAGTTGCAATTGCTCGAAGAGAGCCGCTTGTTGAATTGCGATCGCTAATTGGTTGGCTATTTGTTGCAACAATTGGGCTTCATCTTCTTCCCAAACACGTTTTGTGCTACAAGCATGGACAACCAACACACCCCACAATTTCTGTTTATGCTCAGAACTTACCCAACGTCCGGTTTCGTTTTCTCCAAGTTCCTGCAAAATGGGAGCGACAATTTTAGACTGGATATTTCCTTGAGTGGTGTATTCTACCAAGCAAGATGTCCAGATATCGTTGATCACATCAGGAACAATCCGGGGTTTTCCCTGCCAGTAGCAGTCTAAAATCTCTTGTGACCATTTTTCATCTTCCCAATGATAATTTTTGAGGGCTGCATACTCGCTAGAAACGACTTCTTCCACAATTTGACTTCTGCCATTAGGAAACAGACGGAAGATAATCACCCGTTCTACCTGCATTAATTCTTTAACTTGTTGGGTAACGGTGGCGAGAATATGGTTTACATTTAGCGTAGAACGAATTTGTTGGGTGATATCTTGAATAATTTTCTGCCGTTGTAGTTGCAGTGATATCGCATCTTCAGCTTGCTTTCTAATAATCAGTTCAGATTGTACTTGCTCATATAAAATAGACTGTTGAATGGCGATCGCTAATTGATGCGCTATTTGTTGGACAAGCTCAACTTCAAACTCTTGCCAGTGACGGGGGACAGAACATTGATGAATACACAACAAACCCCACAAATTTTCTCCCTGTAGCAATGGCACAACTAAGTTAGCTCGAACCTGAAATTGTGCCAAAACATCTCGATGACAATCTGTTAGTCCAGCATTGTCAAGATCGTCTACTACTTGAATTCGTCCTTGCTGATAGTGAGCAGCATATTGCTCACCAAAACATTTGTTATTAATTTTAGTCGCTAGAGCAGATGTAAAGCCTTCAACTACAGATTCAGAGACAAATTTACTATCATTAAAATTGCTGACAGGATCTAATTGAAAAATTACTACCCGATCTGCATTCATGAATTGTCGGATTTCTTGAGTCGCAGTATTAAAAATAGTAGCCAAATCCAGGGATTGACGAATGCGTTGGGTAGTCTGGTAGAGCAAATGTTCTCTTTCTGCTTGCTGCTTAATTATTTTTTCTGCTTGCTTGCGATCGCTAATATCAAGAAGTACGCCTTGACATCCTATGATTACACCACTTGCATCTTTGAGGTTTGAAGCTTTGGATTCCACCCAAATATAGCTACCATTTTGATGGAGATGACGGAATTCTGCACTTACTAAATTCTTATCAGATTTGCCCAACTCTTCAGAAGTGCTAATCATGTATGGGCGGTCATCTGGATGGATTAATGATATGAACGATTGTCCATAAAATTTTTCTACTTCCCAGCCAAATAGCTCTTGAAATTGCGGTGAAAGGTAGATCAATTCTCCCTTTGTGTTGCATAACCAAGTCACATGAGTAGCTGCTTCTACCAAATTGCGGTATTTGGCTTCACTGGCTTGTAAAGCTTTAGTACGCTCTTGAATTTGATTTTCTAATTCTTGATTGAGTTGATATAACTGTTGGTGGGTCTGTGCCTGTTGAATGGCAACTGAAAGTTGAATCGACAGTTGCCGCACCAGTTCGATTTCCTCAAGTTCCCAATTGTGGGACTGATCGCGGTAACTTGTTAATATCAATCCCCAAAGCTGTTCTGCTATGACGATAGGAACCATTAATTTGGCCCGAATATCCAACTCAATGAGCATATCCTGATAGCAATCACTCATGGATTCGGAATGGATATCATTAATAACCCGAATCTGACCTTGACGGTAAGGTTCAAGCCATTCTGGGGTAATACAGGGATCTTGAGGCTCATCATGGAGGATAGACACTCCATTTGCAACTATGGATTCGGCGATAACTGTACCGCTAAAGTCAGGACGGAACTGGTAAATAATGACGCGATCGCATTGCAAGAGCGATCGCATTTCTGCAACTGTGGTATTGAGAATATCTTGTAAATTTAAAGATGACCGAATTTGAGCAGCAATTTTAGTAATTAACTGTTCGCGCACTATTTTTTTTCTGAGTGCAATGGTGCGCTCACCTACTTCCTCTTCTAGTTCAACGGTGCGATTTTCTAGCAGTTCTATTTTCTCGGCTTCTAATTGCGATACTTTTTTTTCTAAAAGTTCTGTTAATTTATATAACTCTAAGGGATTAAGAACTTGTAATATACTGCTTTGGGTAACGATGCCTAACAATTCTCCGTTTGTTCCTGTCACCGCTAAACGCTGAATCAATCGCTGCTCCATGATCTGCTGTACGTTCCACAGAGATTCATCGGCATTGACACAGAAAATCGGCGTACTCATGACAGCCTCTGCGAGACAAGTTTCAAAATTCAGGTCTAAGGCTTGAAACTGGACAATATCACGCTCAGTGACAATACCGATAGGAATAATTAGGGATGCCTGTGTTTGTACGATGACGACAGAACTGATGCGGTTTTCTGCCATTAAGCGAGCGATCATTAGTATGGAAATATGAGGAGCAGCACAAATCACCTTTGTTGTCATCACTTCACTAACAAGACGCAGCCGCAACAAGTCCACAGGCCGTGATTTTTGCCGCAAACTTTCATGAGTTAGCAGTCCCACCAGTTGATTTTGCTCATCAATCACTGGTAAATGACGAATTTTATGGTGTTGAAGCAGATTAATGGCAAAAAAGAGGTCAGTAAACTCCGACTCGTACAAGGTGACAAGAGGATAAGCCATAACATCGCGGATGGCTAGGTTGTTTAATTTTCGTCTTTGGGCGCTGAGTCGCACCACATCTCTTTCTGTAAAAATCCCTATCGGTTGATTATTTTCTACAACCACAACACAGCTTGAACGTGCCTCTGCTAGTAAGCTTTCTTGTTTGCTGTCAGTGTTTTGGGAAACTGAACACACTGATCTGACACCACTCATTTGAGCGATCGCTTCCACTACCGTTGTTTCTGGCGTTACTAATAGCGGGTCACGAACTATAGCTAATCTGAGTTCAGCTTGAGTGTGTGCTTTTGCAGGTACAAACATTGTTTAGATAGGTATGTTTATTGCTTTTTGGATAATTACTCTTACAATTGAGTTCAATATAATGACTATAGAATATATACAGCATCTTATAGCTGAATTAAGTCAAGACGGAGCGTTCTTATAAACCTATAAAACCAGAAATCTTTATTTCTGCGTGCTGTGTAAGTTTAATTGTCCTAAATACATATTTTACTACTATAAAAGAGAATAAACCTTATCATATCATCAGCGCCCATGGCAAAATATTTAGCTATTCTTTAATGTGTGTGAAATCCCTTTATTCTCCCATAGTTCACCTCTAAGAGTTTCTTCCCTCAAATAGATAATTTCTTCTGTAGTAGTACTACTTAAGTATTTATGCAAAAATTAGATCAACTTAAAAAGTTATATTCCCAAGACTTAGAACTGAGAAAAAACTGGTATTCTCCTGTCGCAGAAGCATATAATAAAGTCAGACCACGCTATCCCCAAGCAATCATTAAAAGTGCTGTTGAAATTGCTAAACTTACTTCTGATAGCAAGATTCTTGAGCTAGGATGTGGTCCGGGGAATGCAACTATATCTTTTGCTCAACTAGGATTTCCAATGGTTTGTTTAGAACCAAGCCCAGCAGCTTGTCAGTTTGCTAGAAAAAATTGTGCAGAATATCCAAATATAGAGATTCAGCAGACAACTTTTGAAGAATGGAAATTAGCACCAAAGAAATTTAATGCTGTTTTAGCAGGAACTTCTTTTCATTGGATGAACCCTGAAACAGCTTATACAAAAACTGCCGATGCCTTAGAAGATGACGGTGCTTTAATTTTGTTGTGGAATATGACACCTCAACCTAATTATGAAGTATACCAAACTTTGTATCAAGTTTATAAAATTCATGCTCCATCTTCAGCAAGATATGAAGATATAACAACGCAAGAAAAAATAGTTAAATCTTTCGGAGAAAAAGCCCTAGCTTCCGGTAAATTTAAAGATTTAGTATCTGATCATTTTATCTGTCAAGTAACTTATAGTGTTGATGATTATTTACTGCTGTTAGGTACTCTTTCACCATATTTAAAGTTAGAAGCTACAATTCGGGATGCTTTATTTACTGGTTTACGAGAAAAGATGAATGAGCTTTATGGGGAAAGTATTGAGATCACATATATTTCGGCTTTTCAGGTAATGAGCAAGGTTTAGGTGAGGTTGCTCGCTATTAGATCCCCAATTTTTCTAAAAAATCAGATCCTGTAGGGTGGGTTAATGAAATGTACCCCACCTTATTTTGTTGATCTTAAGCGAAATCAATTTGTTCCACAATATAACTTAGCTAATTTTAGACAGGACTTATGCGATCACGTTGAGAATTAAGGCCAAGAAGCGCAATCACCTCCAGTAGGTCAAGCATTAACGCATTTTTAAGGTTAAGCGATCGCCAAACCACAGCACTTTCCCCTCCCTGTAAGCAAGGAATGTCCGAAAAAGTAGTACAGTGAAAAATGCATCTAGTAGCGTTAGCATCTTGACAAAATCACCTGTGCGAAAAATCGTCATAGCCGGTAACTGGAAAATGTTCAAAACCCGGTCAGAGTCCGAAGAATTTTTACGCGGATTTCTGCCCCACCTGGAGGAAACACCCTCAGAACGAGAAGTAGTACTGTGTCCTCCCTTCACTGACCTAAGCGTCATGTCCAAATATTTGCACGGTAGCCTGATCCAACTGGGCGCACAAAACGTCCATTGGGAAGAAAATGGAGCCTACACAGGTGAAATTGCTGCTCCCATGCTCACAGAAATTGGTGTCCGCTATGTCATCGTTGGTCATAGCGAAAGACGGCAATATTTTGGCGAAACAGACGCAACCGTTAACCTCCGTCTCCAAACAGCCCAAAAGCATGGACTCATCCCCATTCTCTGTGTTGGTGAAACCAAACAACAACGAGATGCAGGAGAAACCGAAAACCTGATTATCTCCCAGCTAGAAAAAGACTTAGTCAATGTTGACCAAAATAATTTGGTTATTGCTTATGAACCAATTTGGGCGATAGGAACCGGTGACACCTGTGAAACCAAAGAAGCGAATCGGGTAATTGGCTTAATTCGCTCTCAATTAACTAATCCCAACGTCTCAATTCAATATGGTGGCTCAGTGAAGCCCAATAATATTGATGAGATCATGGCTCAACCAGAAATTGACGGCGCTCTCGTCGGAGGTGCGAGTCTAGAAGCTGATAGTTTTGCCAGGATTGTTAATTATCAGTAGAACGCCATTTACAACTTGTTGACAAATCAATTGAGTCCTCTAAAACGGATTTTTGCTATTAGCCTCGGAATTCATTCCGGGGCGGTATGGAACTTATGTCAAAGCAATTAACTATTCGAGAACGCTGTTTCACCTGGGGACAGCGCACTTATTTAATGGGAATTTTAAATGTCACCCCTGATAGCTTTAGTGATGGTGGTCTATTTAACACAACTTCAGCCGCTTTAACCCAAGCCCAAGCAATGGTAACTGCTGGCGCTGATATGATTGATATCGGCGGTCAATCAACTCGTCCAGGTGCAGAACAAATCACCCTCACAGAAGAACTTGACCGGGTATTATCAGTTTTACAAGTCATCCGACCAGAAATTCCAATTCCAATTTCTGTAGATACAACTAGATCCGAAGTAGCTAAAGCTGCTGTAAAAGCCGGGGCTGATATCGTCAATGATATTTCTGGCGGTACATTTGACCCAGAAATGCTAGAAACAGCATCTAATTTAGATGTGCCAATAATCTTAATGCACATCCAGGGAACTCCTCAAACAATGCAACAACAAACTAATTATCAGAATTTAATACAGGATATTTATAGTTTTTTATCTCAGCAAAAAAAAGCCGCAATGGCTGCGGGGATTAAAGAAAATAAAATCATTATTGATCCTGGTATTGGCTTTGCTAAAAACTATGAACAAAATTTAGAAATTTTTCGCCGTTTACCATCATTAAAAATGCTGAATTGTCCAATACTGGTAGGAGCTTCCCGTAAAAGTTTTATAGGCAACATTTTAAACCAAGCAGATCCAAAAGCCAGAGTTTGGGGAACAGCAGCAGCTTGTTGTGCCGCTATTTTTAATGGTGCTGACATCCTCCGCATTCATGATGTTTCAGAAATGCGCGATGTCTCCCTAGTTGCTGATGCTATCTATCGACAGTCAGCATAAGTTACAAAAAAGGGAACAGATAAGAAACTTTAGTTCTGAGTTTAAAGCTCAGTCAAAAAACAGTAAAACTCTTGTGGTGCGGGCATCTTGCCCGCACGATATGTATTTCCTAACAGCGAAATCCGCTATATTAACCAGCACCATTACCGTTACCGGAAGTTGTTTTCGGTTCTTCTTTAGTAACTGATTCAGCAATCAATTCCTGAAACATATCTGTGGAGTTAGCTGGATCTACAAAAACAATTTTAGCGTTATTGCTTTCACTAAGTTTTTGGCTGGCTTGTACATAATCTTGAGCTACAAGATACCGTAAAATATCCCTGCTTTCAGGATGGGAACGTAAAACTTCAGAAATGATCTCAATCGAAGTCTTAGTTCCTTCTGCTTTTTTAACCGCTGCTTGTCGTTCCCCTTCCGCTTCGGTAATCACCGCCCGTTTTTTTATTTCCGCAGCCCGTTCATCTTCCATTGACTTTCTTACACTTTCTGGCGGCGTAATTCTTTGAATGTCTAAACGAATAATATTAACTCCCCAATCTTTTGTAATTGGGTTCAATAGATCTAATATGCTTCTGTCCATATCAGCTCTAGACATATTGGCTGCATCTAAGCTATTCTGGGCAATGATTTCTCTCAGCGTAGTTGTAGTCAAGTTTGACAGTGCCTGTTGGAGATCATCAATTTCATAAAAGCTTTTTTCTATCTCAGTAATGCGCCAGTAAACAACTGCATCAATTTCTAAGTAAATGTTATCTCTGGTGATCACATTTTGAGGTTTAATATCTAAAACCTGTTCCCGTGTTGTATCCTCCATGACAATTTGGTCAAGGAAGGGAACTATGAAGTTAAGTCCAGGTGTAAGTTTCCGATGATACCGCCCCATCCGTTCTACAAGGGCTTCATTCCCTTCATTAATTATTTTTGCAGATCCTAAGGCGTAACCTATAAGCGCTAAAACTATAGCAATGATTGGTTCCATATATATTCCTCTTCAGCGGTTGATATAATCTTAGTGTCAGGAGTATGGTAATGGCTTTTCTTACCTGTCAGTCTAAATGTTTTGAGTTTGTAACTTTATGAACATGAGTAACTGTAAATTTTATAAAGTATATTTTATAAATATTGTACAGATTGGAAACTTTAGCGGGATGCTATTCCTACGCAGCGCCTAGCTATTAAAGCACCTTGATTACAGGCTGGCAAGTAGTAATCTTGTTATTAACTTTACCAAAAAAAACTCCATTGTGAATTATCAGCTTTCAAACTCTTATTCTCAGTAAATCAACGCGATGGACACTTTGCACTTAGCAACGTTGAAATACAAGTAGGTAGACAAAAATAAATCAAACTATGTTAAGTAAAGTAACAAGGTTTGAAATTCACTCTTAGTGAGGGCTACAGCTCTACGTTGAGGTCTAAAGACCTCACTACAAACCTTTAATTATTTACATTACTCTACTTAGCTTATTGCAGCTAAATGAGGTAAAAAATAACCGTGAACAATACATTCACCAGTAGGTTTTTGCTGGTGTATTGGCGTATTGCAATACTGACCTCCTGACTGCTAACTGCTGCGGTAATTCACCCACCTACATTCATCGCTACTAAAACAGCCTTCTGACTAACATCTTTGTAAACTGTTTGCAAATAATTCATAGCGACATCACCGGCTGATGAATTTACTAAACCTTCCTCATTTTTAGCTAGGGGAATTGTACCTAAAACATCTAATATTGTCTCATTAACTGAAGGCACAATGACTACTAAAGAAGATTCTAATGGTTCATTATATTGCCAACAACTATCTAGATTGATGGAAGATTGAGAATTAATATTTGCCTGTTTAGATGTAGATTTTTCCTGTTTTAACGATGCTTCCTCCAATTTGAGTCCAGATTTCTTACTCCGTAACTGTCGTAAATCGCTAATAATTTGTTCTTTAGTACGTCCTCGTAGCTGAAATAAAACAAAAGGATCTTCACTAAAGCGATCGCCCAACTGATAATATACAGCACCTATATGTTTGCAAGGTACTGCTTTATCAGGACAAGAACATTTACCATGAACGTCTCCTAGAGTAAAAGGAAATAATGACAGCCCATTACCGGTAAACACATCTTCTATATTTTGTGGCATTTCTCCCGCTAGTAACTTAGCCGCATAACTAGCTTTTTGGGACATAGTTTCAATCACATAACCCCATTCTTCATCAGTGAAAGAGTCAAGAGAAAGAGAAACTTTATAAGGTTCAATTTCACTACCTTGTACTTTGGCTAATACCTTTGCTCCTTTAAACTCAATACTTAAAACATTGCCTTGTCTAGAATAGTTTCTCGCCCGTTCTAAACGCTTTTTAAAGCGATAGGAATCTAGTAAATCAAGCCACCTTTGTGACCACCATTCTCTACTTGCTTGTAGGGTATCGTTAGTCATAACTAATGCACAAATATCATGATTTTGGCTTATAAAAAAGTATTATTCCGGGCAATACCCACCCTAGTTACAATTTTCTACGTATCACATATTATTTAAGATTCCTGTATCAAACGTTGTCTAACCAATTTTGCAAATCTTCTAAATTATCTAAATCAAATATTGCTTCTCCCAAAGCTTCAATGATTTCTATATTTAAACTTCTAATTTTGGTTTCTAACTCTAGATCAATTTGTCCAAGCTTCCTATTAATTAAACGAATAATTAATTTTTTCTCTCTTTCAATTCCTCTTTCAATTCCTCTTTCAATTCCTCTTTCAATTCCCCTTTCAATTCCTTCTTCCATCCAACTGGTGACAATTTGCATAACTTCCTCCTTCTCTTCTTTGATTAATGTACCTATTTCTGCTTTAAATTTTTCTTCTTCTATTTTATTCAATCTCAAATATGTGTCAATGAACCCAGATATCAACTGCATTTTGGCTGGATTTAATTTTAAAGTGACTAATAACCTTAAACATTCTGCTTTGACTTTTGGCCTATCTTCTGGTGCTATCTTCATTTTTGACATCAAAGCCGATGCAACTGGGTTTGAACGAATTAAAAAATCTCGCCAGTTGAGTTGATTGAGTTGCACTACTCGATAATTAAATTTTAGCACTTCAAAATCAGGAAATTTAATTTGATAATTATTCACAGCTACGGTTTTGGGTGAGTCGTAGGAAAATATAACTATCGGATATATTGGCAAGTCCAATTTTTCATCTAATCTCGCAAAATAACGAAACATTCTTTGATTAAATTTTGCTCTTGCACCTGATTCGGCTTCAATGTGAATCACAAAATAAGAAGGTTGACCTAGAAATTTAACTTTGGCTATCAGATCAGTTTCATATTTGTCTCCTGCGGTGACATCAGTAAATATTTCTTTGTCTAAGAATGTAATTGATCCGTGGTCTATATATTCCAGAACCTTAGGAAAGAACAATTCTATAAATTCTATAAAAAAGGTTGATATTAGTTCTTTGAACAATCGGTCATGGTCTATATTTTCTCTCATATTTTTATCTAATTCTAGTAATTTTCACTACCCTATTGTTCTTTATTATTCATCCTCATCAATTACTGCATTACGGTCAAGTAACAATAAATTGCGGAGTTGGTCTGTATCCATCTCTGTTAACCATTCTTCACCCGCACCAACAACTTGTTCTGCTAGTTGTTTTTTACTTTCAATCATGTCATTTATTTTTTCTTCTAATGTGCCAGTACACACAAATTTATGTACCTGTACATTCCGAGTTTGTCCAATTCTAAATACTCTATCTGTGGCTTGGTTTTCTACAGCTGGATTCCACCATCTGTCAAAGTGAAATACATGATTTGCTCTCGTTAAATTCAAGCCCACACCACCGGCTTTCAAGGAAAGAATCATAATTGGTGGACCTTGGGGATCGTGTTGGAAACGGTCAATCATTTCCTCCCGCTGCTTTTTACTTGTACTACCATATAAAAAAAATATTTCTCGACCTAGCTGTTTTTCTAAGTAGGGTTTTAGTAATTTTCCCCATTCGGCAAATTGAGTAAAAATTAATGCCCGATTTCCTTCTGCTAAAACCTCTTCTAACATTTCCTCCAAACGTTGTAATTTAACCGAATGATGTTCTGCTAAAGTTGCTAATTTCAAATATTGCGATGGATGATTACAAATTTGTTTGAGTTTAACTAACAAAGCTAAAATCATCCCTCGTCGCTGTACTCCTTCAGCAGATTCAATTTCTACTAACGATTCATCTACCAATTTTTGATATAATTGCGCTTGTTCAGCACTGAGTCCACAAAACACCGTCATTTCTTGTTTTTCTGGTAAGTCTTGAATTATATCTTTATCAGTTTTCAATCGTCGTAAAATAAACGGTTGTACTAATGAACGTAATTGCATTAAAGATGATGTATCACCATACTTTTCAATTGGCATGGCAAACCGTCGTTGAAAAAATTGTTTATTACCTAAATACCCAGGATTGAGAAAATCTAAAATAGACCATAACTCTTGCAATCTATTTTCAACTGGTGTTCCTGTTAAAGCGACACGAAATGTAGTTTCTAATTGCCGTACTGCTTGGGATTGCTTGGAATCTGAATTTTTAACATTTTGGGCTTCATCTAAAACAATTATCTGCCAAGAAACGCTCTGAAATTGCTTAATATCTCGTTGAATAAGTGCGTAACTGGTAATCACTAAATCATGTTTTTTAGTTATTTCTGTAAATGCCTTACCTTTGGGGCGTTTATCACCATGATATTGCAAAACTTTAAGTGTGGGGGCAAATTTGTTTACTTCTTTTTCCCAATTACCTAAAACAGAGGTGGGACAAACTAACAACGTGGGATTTTCTAGTGCATCTTCTTCTTTGAGGTGAAGTAAAAAAGCGATGAATTGGACAGTATTATGACAGATAATATTATTAGCAACAAAATTATGATGTTCACTCACTTCAAAGTCATAAACCCAGCCTTCATACTCCACATCTTCTATACTCTTGATTGGACAATAATATACTTCTTGGTCAAGTAATCTTTGTAAGTATTGCTGTGTTAGCTTTAGTTGTTCTATATCTAGGCTTCTATATGCTTCTAGAGTTTTAGTTGTCCATTTAGAAGGTTTTAATAATTGGTATTGTTGTTGAGTTTCACTGCTAATTATCCGGTTTATACTCATTAAAACTTGGGATAAACTCTCTCTAGAAAATTGCTGTGAACCATTAACATAAACAGTATTGTGCATTCCCAAATGACGTAATGGTAAACCACTTGTTTTCAAAACTTGCGCTACAATTTCAGAGGCAGGAATACTTTCTATATTTGTATTACTAACTTTTTGACAAATTACATCTAATTTATGTTGTTTTTGAGAATTACCAAAACCAATTTCTTCCCAAAATCTACGCGCAGAATTACCACCAATAACACCATTAAAATAGGTTCGTAGAATACGAGTACCATTAGTAGCACATTTTTGTTTAGACGATATCCTTAACCAAATTCCAAACCTTCGCAGCAGAGTAGAAATTTGCTGAATTAATAAAGATGATGCTGTAGATATTTCAATACTCCGCGTAATATCAATAACAGCAGACTCAGCATCAAAATAATTTTGTAAAAATATCCTCACCGTCTTTAAATCTGCTTGCATGATAAAATCTGGAATAGATTTTTTAGCAGATAATTTACCCCAGTTATATCCGTAAGACTCTAAAAATTTTCTATATGCTTGACTATCAATTCTGAGGACATAAACTGCCCGATGTTGAGAAATTGCTGGGTTGTTAATTTTTAAATTAAATTGTCTACCAATATCTTGAAAAATTTCTTGTAAATATTCTAATAATATTGGATCTTTTTGTGTGATTGTCACCCTACCCAAATTTTTATTTTCATAACCCTCAGCAATTTGCCAAGCTATAAATATTGCTAAATTATGATTTTGATATTTCTCTTCTTTAGCATTCCAAATTATTTTACTAGGTACACATACATAATCACCCACATTTAAAAGATTATTCCAACCTTGATTAGTCAATAACTTATGCTGACAAGTAATAGTGATACTACTACCATCTTCTAATGTAATTTTTTTTAATTTCTCTCGAACTTGTTGCCGATATAATTTATTGATTGAGGCTTGAATAATCTTACCTGTTTTTTCATGAATGCAATTGACTAGTAATTTTTGATTGGGTTCTGACCAAAAACCATCACCGTCAAAAACTGTGTTGCCAGCAAAAGAATTCCAAATTTTTTCTGCTGTCAACAATTGACCATTGATATTTACCAATGTATCTGGGACTACGCATTTACCCAGTCCCATATCGTCTGCTAAACAAGCACCTAAACCCCAACGTTCCAGAAAGGCTAACCAAGCTGCACCTCTTTCTTGATAAGGGCGTAATTGTCCCCGGAAATTTGCAGGTGTGGGTAAAGGTTCTATCTCTTGATTATTGGTTAATGCCCCAATCAATTCATGTAATGCACCAGAAGCTTCAAAACTCACAACAGGTAATTTTTCAATTACTTGAGTATCTCCATTACTAATCCGTAAAGCATCTTCTAAAGAAAGTGCCATTTGGTCTTTGCGAGAAGCGAAAAAGGTTTGGGCTGTTTTAATATCTTGGGGACGCAATTCCACCCATTCACCATTAATTTCTACTAAAGGACTTTTTAGGGCTACTAATTTATCAAATTCAGCTTTAGAAATTGTCTGTCCACCAATTGCTAATTGCCACTGAAAATTTAGCAGACTTTGTAAACCTAAACGTCCTTGTTTTTGTTTTGGTGTTTCGGCATTAATTTTTAAACCTAAACGGTTAGCCCATCCTTCACGGTTGGCTAAACTTGGTGGTAAAATTACTCCTAAACCGCTATCTTCTAATCTCCAAGCTACAGATTTGATAAACTCATAAGCTTGCATGGGTGTGAGGTGGCAAAATTGAGGAGATTCGGTTTCTAAACTAGGGGCTATAACTGGATATAATCGAGAAGCTAAACCTAAACCCCGCAGAAATGTTTCTTGGGGTTGTTCAATTGTGCGATTTTGATCAACTAATTTCTCAATTGGGTTAGCCCAGATAGTTGCTGCATTGACTAAAAATTCAGAATCGTCGGCTGCTTGCAGAAAATAAGCCAAGATCCAATCTGTTTCTCCTGTCTCTGGGGGAAGTAGTTGAAAACAAGTATGAAATAAAGCTTTTCCTGTTAATTGATATTGCAATGGCAGAGTCCAAGCTTTCAGGGCAGATTCTAGCCTTTCTAGTCCTATTGCATCAGCATTAATGATGTTAGATGTACCGTTTAAAGCTTGTAGCCACTGCTGTACCGCAGATGGTAAAGATATCATGACTCTATTTTCAACGGGAGATTGAGAACCAACCATATCGCGGATTTGGGCATCTATTATACTGTTGAGAAATCCCAGAATTAATGTTTGTGGTTCTATAGGTATATCAACAGCTAAGTGAGAGTTAATATCTCTTGCTTCTTGTTGATATGTGCGACAAGCTAAGGGCATTTTAGCGGCAAATTTTTCTAACCGAGTTGCATCTACAGCACTATCTAAAAGTACTTGCCATTTAGCAATTAAAGAACCATCTGATTGTTTTTGAATAGTGGGTAAAAACTTACAGCGCGAGATTAAATCTAAACTCCAACGAGCTATTTGTACCCAAAAACGTAAATCTCCGCCCAAAAAGGCATATTTGTCATCGCTGGAACTTAAGGGTAGGGAGGTGAGGAATTTAATTGCTGTAGTAGAATTGAGACAGAAACCATTAATTTGCCAAGGTTGTAAATGTTGTGAAGACAAAAAATCTATGCCCACACCAACAGAATAGATCGGAGAAATTGCTGTAAGTTTTGATTTATTGGTTGCTAAAAAATCAGTTGGTAAAGAAACTATTTGTGAATAACTTGGTGATTTTGTTTTTGCTATTGCTTGACTCTTAAGTTTTTGTTTAGTATTGGGAGATGGCTGAATTAAATTAGCAATTGATAAATTAGATAGTTCTAAACATTCATTTAATTCGTCGGATGTCATCGCCAATGGATGTAAAGGAATTTCGGCAGATACTTCAGTCTGCACCTGTGAAGAACGCCAAATTTCTCCCCAAATAAAGAAATAGCTATTTTGATTATTTATTACCCAATTTCCGTGTAAAATTGCCATTTTTTAATACACTAACTATTCATTGTATAAATTGCTATGTAGCAATGATGGGTTCGTACTAATATTTTATCATTCAGTTTTAACTAATAGATTGGTGGATCGTCTCTTAATCTCTGTGATGTTTCCTGAAGCCGCGCGAAACTTTCTTGGCGCGATCGCTCGATCATGAGTGTTTGTAAAATTGGATCGATAATGGGTTTGGCATCTTGATAGCCCCGTTTTTGCAAGAGTTGAATCCGTTGGGGGCTGAAATCTAGTAATTCTCTCAGATTACCACCGATATCTTCTGTTGGACGAATTTCAATTATTGTTTGGTTAGGGAAATCATGACGATTCCAAACTTCACCATTGCCTAAATGAATGACGATCGCATGGGTACAGCCGCGATTTGCTAGGGCTTGGAGGGGGACATTATCACCCAGCCAACCATCAACATCATCCTTTCCATCAACCTTACGGGACTTAAAGGCTAAAGGAATAGCAGCACTGGCGAGTAGTGTTTGATAAATTTCTTCATCGGTTTTGGCTGATTGGACATGGATATATTCGGCGGATTGTCCCAGATTGGAAGCGATCGCATTGCCTATGGTGGGGACAGCCAATTCAATAATCAATAATGAAATGCAATTAGTTCTGATAGGATTTCGCATATCTATAGCAATATTATGAAAATAATATATGCTTCTAAAATAGAGTCAACTGTTCTGAACCATCTAAGCCAATTTTGCGAGGCATCCTTTTTTGGTCATCTTTCAATCCGCCTAGGTTTTTGATGTTTTCTAGAATTGTAGGAATGCAATATTCAGTCATTTCTTCTCGGATCTTTTTAGAATTGAAACGAATAGTTCGCCAACCAACAGTCTCAAGATCGTTATCCCTGAGATTATCCTCAGCAATACGGTCTTTGGCTGAATGCCAAGTATCGCCATCTGTCTCTGCATCTATTTTTCCTTTTTCACAGTAAATGGCAAAGTCAAGGAGATAAGTTTTATCTTTAATTTTTTCTTCCTGTTGACGCTCGGCATCTATAGAATAACGCTTGAATTCAGCCCAAAGCTTATCTTCTAATGGGCTTTCGTCCCATAGATCGTTAATTTCGGCTGCATTTATTAGCTTTTCCCAAGTTGTAGGAATGAACAATATACGTCTGAGCCTACGGCTATAAATTGGCTGCGGTAGTTTTTCCATAGGGTGTATGTTTATTTTGTAATAACGTTTCTGACTTTTAGAGTTTGGTGATTCATCAGGAAAAAGCTCATGTCTGAAAGTCTGACTAATAGACTTTATAGAAGCATAGTAATTAACGGCAAATGCCTCATCACGAAAAACTTTTGGCTGATAAAAGGCTAACCATTTTGGTTCCCAAACATTACGTTGTTTAAGACGTTCTACTTGATCAGCAGGAATCCGATACCAGTTTTGCTCACAGGCAATTTTCATGTCCGATTTTGCTGGCATAATTGCTACAAGTACTTCCCCACGCTTTGCCATTTTTAACCTATTCCTAATAACCTCGAAAGTATTCTAGCTATTTAGTTGTCTATCTAGTTGGTATTATAGGCGATCGCGTAAGCACTGCTGCAAGCAGTTCGCTATTATTAGTAAGTTGTTGCGTTCTATCTTGGAGAAGATTTACACTACTTTAGAGATCCTGCGATCGCTTGTTGCCAACTGGTGACGATATCTTCTTTTTTGATTCCTGCTTCGATGAGTGTATCAACTAATCCTTCTTCAAAGTTGTCTTCTTCAATGATGATTTGAGAATTGCCGTTATCTTCTTCGATGAGTCGCGCATGAAATATGACATTATCCATCCAACGATGTTTATCCCGACCTGTGGCAAGAACTACAAAATGTCCAGACTCAGCATCACAAACTGGATAAAGTTTGATTGCTTGCAGACTAGGTTGATCAATTGTGGCATCTTGTACTGTTTTTTTGAGGATGTCTACATACTTTAGTGAGTTATCCATTTGACAATTACCTCCTGATCTGGGGAATAGATTAGAGACTTCCAAATAAAAAAATATCCCAAAATTTCTTGTGGTGCAGGCCGAAAAGCCTGCTAATAATACAAGGACGGGCAGGATGCCCATTCCACAAGATTGGATCATCTTTTTTATGGAGTTCTCTTAATAAATTTATTTTATTGCGCTGGATAGCAATCTGAAAAATTGGTCTTTGAAATTGTGAAATATACACAGATTGACTTATAGCTAAAAACAATTGACGCTCTGGTTATTGTTCTTCTAATGCCCATTGGTAAAGTTGAAGTTGACCCATTGTTTTCTCCAGTTCACTGATTACCGAAGAAGCATCAAAATCTTTGATCTCAACGGCTATTTTATGCCCTTCTTTTTCGGCGGTGAAAAGCTTTTCTGCTCCTAAATCAGCTTTTAAAAGTGTCTCTCCAAGTACCAAGATCAACGGATCGCTGGTAATTATCCATCTTTTTCAAGGGTACGGCGTAAGGGAAAATGTAAATCATCTCTTCTAGACATATTTTAGCTTGTATGCATTTTTGATAAAAACTATTTGGGTGTTGAATTATACTTTTAGAAATTCGATAAAATTACGGGAAATTTTCTCAGAAAAGTTGTCTGACACTGACTTAACAATGTTGTTTAAAATTGCATCCCCAGTCTTTTGGACAAGCGGTATTGGTAAGAAAATTATAAAAGCAGGAAAAATACAAAAATCCCTGGATTGTAAGTATCATTTCTTGTCCTGCGATCGCATTAATAATAGTAGACTTACCCGCACTGGTTGGTGCAACAATCGTCATCGTCAATTCTTTACGCTTCACCCTTTCTAACTTCTCATTGACGTGGCTGATATCTTCTTCAATAGCCTTAATCTCAGCCCCCAACCGATTCCCACCCTGATTTTCCGCCAGCAACCGATCATGATCTCTCAATATTGCACAACCTTCTGACATCACATTACTGACGTGGGTAATCACATCAATAGCAGACTGGTGTAGCGCATCTGAATCAGGCTGTAAAGAGTTGTTAGACATACACAAGATGTTATGAAGCCACTACCAATAACAATTTTAACATTGCACAGGGTGAAGCTAAACGGACTTAGTTAATATTTTAACTACCGTATTGTAGAGTTTATAGAGCGATCGCCTCTCAATTTATTGTCTTGACGAGCCGCCGAAATTTTAAGTAATTAGTCAGGGGATAGGCGACAGAAAAACAATGTAGGTAAAAGGCAATAAGTAAGAGTGTGATGACAAGCTAGGAAGAACTTATCCAAGAGCAGAGAATTTTGTTTTATGTTTGTTTGTTACAGAAGCCGTCTATAGTGCATAAATGTTAGGATTGCCACAGAAAGAGAATAGCGTGCATAGAAGGAAAAAAAACTGAATGGCAGAAGTTGATAAGTCAATATCCTTTGATGGACGGGATATTCGGCTGAAGGTTGGACTATTAGCCCCCCAAGCTGGCGGGTCGGTGTTGATACAATCGGGAGATACCGCTGTTTTGGTGACAGCTACGCGATCGCAAGCCAGAGAAGGCATTGATTTTCTTCCCCTGACTGTAGATTACGAAGAAAGATTGTATGCAGCGGGAAGAATTCCCGGTGGGATCATGCGCCGAGAAGGTCGTCCACCAGAAAGAACGATTCTTACCAGCCGTCTCATCGACCGTCCTTTACGTCCCTTGTTCCCTTCATGGTTGCGGGATGATTTGCAAGTTATTGCTTTCACCTTGTCAATGGATGAGCAAGTACCCCCTGATGTATTAGCTGTAACTGGTGCTTCAATTGCTACCCTAATTGCCCAAATTCCCTTTAATGGGCCAATGGCAGCAGTGCGTGTAGGTTTAGTGGGTGATGATTTCATTATTAACCCCACCTACGCAGAAATTGAAGCCAGCGATTTGGATCTAATTGTTGCCGGTTCACCAGATGGTGTGATCATGGTGGAAGCGGGAGCCAATCAGTTACCAGAACAAGATATTATCGAGGCAATTGATTTTGGTTACGAAGCAGTGCGGGATTTAATCCAAGCACAGTTAGATTTGTTGGATGAACTAGGTTTAAAAGTAGTCAAGGAAGAACCACCGGAAGTAGACCAAACACTAGAAAACTATATCCGCGATCGCGCAAGTGCTGAAATTAAAAAAATCTTGGCGCAATTTGAGTTAACTAAACCACAACGTGATGCCGCTTTAGATGTTGTCAAAGATGGCATAAAAGCCGAAATTCAAGCTCTTCCAGAAGAAGATCCCATTCGCACTGCCGCATCTGCAAATAGTAAAGCCCTTGGGAATACCTTCAAGGACATTACCAAATACTTTATGCGCCGTCAAATCGTTGAAGACAACGTTCGCGTTGATGGTCGCAAACTAGATGAAGTCCGGCCTATATCTTGCCAAGTTGACGTTTTACCCAAACGGGTTCACGGTAGCGGTTTATTTAACCGGGGTCTAACCCAAGTCTTAAGCTGTTGCACTCTCGGCACACCAGGAGATGCTCAAAACCTCAATGATGACTTGCAAGCAGACCAACACAAGCGTTACCTGCATCATTACAACTTCCCCCCCTTCTCGGTTGGGGAAACCAAACCGATGCGTGCGCCAGGAAGAAGAGAAATCGGTCACGGTGCATTAGCAGAAAGAGCAATTTTACCTGTGCTACCGACAAAAGAACAATTCCCATATGTGATCCGCATAGTTTCGGAAGTACTTTCTTCCAACGGTTCCACCTCAATGGGTTCAGTTTGTGGTTCCACCCTTTCTCTTATGGATGCTGGTGTACCCATTCTTAAACCCGTTAGCGGTGCAGCAATGGGTCTGATTAAGGAAGGGGACGACGTGCGAATCCTCACCGATATTCAGGGGATTGAAGACTTTTTGGGTGACATGGACTTTAAGGTTGCTGGTACAGATACTGGTATCACAGCTTTGCAAATGGATATGAAAATATCTGGTTTGTCTTTGGAAGTTATTGCTCAAGCTGTTCATCAAGCCAAATCTGCTCGGTTGCATATTCTGGATAAAATGCTCCAGACTATCGACACCCCACGGGCGGAAACTTCAGCTTATGCCCCACGTTTGTTGACCATCAAGATTGATCCCGACATGATTGGTCTAGTCATTGGACCCGGTGGGAAAACGATTAAAGGTATCACTGAAGAAACTGGTGCAAAAATTGACATCGAAGACGATGGCACAGTTACCATTTCCGCAGTTGATGAAAGCAAGGCGAAAAGAGCGCGTAACATTGTCCAAGGCATGACTCGCAAGTTGCATGAGGGAGATGTTTACGTAGGACGTGTAACACGGATTATACCCATTGGTGCGTTTGTGGAATTTTTGCCAGGAAAAGAAGGCATGATTCACATTTCTCAATTAGCTGACTATCGTGTTGGCAAAGTTGAAGATGAAGTAGCAGTTGGTGATGAAGTGATTGTCAAAGTGCGCGAAATTGACAATAAAGGTAGAATTAACCTGACACGCTTGGGTATCCACCCAGATCAAGCAGCTGCGGCGCGGGAAGCTGCGGCAGTAAATCATTAAATTGATTGAGGATTTTAGATTTTGGATTAGGGATGAATCGCAAATCTAAAATCCGCGATGCCTGTACAGTAGGCATCGCTGTACGATCTTTAAATTATTTTTGAATATACCGCAGAAGTCAGGAGTAAAGCTGGCTTGGTTTTTGGCTTTCAATAGTGCGTTAGCAATCTCAAAATATTTATAAGTTTAATGATAGTTGATTAATGTTGGGTATCGTTCCTCAACTCAACCTACAAGATCAGCGAACTGACAAGTCAGAGCTTGCGCTATCGGACTCCTGATTTAGGTATTAGTTGTGCGGATGCTGCCGTCTGGCATAATGGTATTGTAATAGATACTCCGCTTTATGTTGGCACCTTCCAAGTCAGCTCTAGTCAAGTCAGATCCGGTCAAGTTAGTCTCAACCATGTCAGCACCGGAGAGATAGGCATCAACAAGCTTGGCATTAGCCAAATCAGTTCTGGATAAATGAGCAAAACCCATATTAGCCCTACTCAAGTTAGCATCTCTGAAGATGCACCGGATCAAACCAGCTTGACCAATGCGACTGCTACGGAAATTAGCTCCAGTGAAGTTAACATCTTCCATATAAATTTCCCCCAAGTCAGAATCACTCAGATCGATTTCACTCAAATCAACCCTAGCCATTTCACTACCCTCCAAAAAAATTCCAGCAAAGTTACGCTCTCCAGCGTTGTATCGAGCCAACAGATCATCAGTGCTAATCCAAGTCACAATCAAACCTCCAAATTACATTACACATAATTCAAAAATTTAGATATGATCATAAAATAGAAGTATTAAAGATTAGCAAAATATGGCTACTATAGAAGAAATCACCATCAAAGTACCTTCAGATATTGCAGAAGCCTATCGCAGAGCGACAAAGGAAGAACAGGAACAAATTCAGTTAAAGTTTGCATCAATTATGCAGTTAAACTTTTTCAACTCTAGAAAAGAAGCGATTCAAAAACTTAGGAATACTATGGATGAAGTTAGTAAAGAAGCCCAAGCAAAAGGTTTAACGCCTGAGATTTTGGAATCAATTTTGCAAGACGATGAATGAGCGGCGATTTGTTTTTGACGCAAATGTGTTGGTGAGTGCATTTTTGTTTAGTCAAAGTAAGCCAAGACAGGCACTAGACAAATCTCAAGATATAGGCATTATTTTGTTAACTGATTCTGTTTTGACAGAGTTACAAGAAGTATTATAACGCCCCAAATTTGATCGTTACATCACTTTGGCAAAACGTAAGGAATTTCTAGAAATTTTAGTAGAAACCGCTGAGTTCATTAACATCACTGAACAGGTGAATGAATGTCGAGATCCCAAAGATAATAAATACTTGGAATTAGCTCTAAGTGGAAAAGCTGAATGCATTATTACAGGTGATGAAGATTTGCTTGTCCTCCATCCCTTTCGACAGATTGATATTTTAACAGTTCAGAATTTCTTGGATAAAATTAATGTCTGATGAGGAGGTGTGTTACACTCACAAACTCGCAAGATGTGGGTTATTTTTGCGAAGATTTTGTAACTGTATTCCATCCAATTTAACTGTTGCATATTTTTTAAGGCAATCGTAAAGCAGCATTGGAGAATCTAATCGCAACGGCTTAGAGTTAAAACCTGAACGTAGACCTTGACGTACTTCATCAATAGTTAGTCCCTGATTAATCACAAAAGGTAGAATATCAATTAATTTCTGCTCAATATCTTGTGGTTGGAAACTGCGTTCTGGATTTGCTTTGAGAGTGTACCTACGGCGACGTTTAAAATGATGCTCTTCAACCCAACGGTAGTGATCAATATATGCTTCATCACTATCAACAATGGTATCATTGTAATCAATAGTATTAGCATTTTTCCAATACAATTTCTCTGCAACTACAAACACTAGGTCGCAATAAAGGTGAGAAAAATTTGGGAAGGTATCGCCACTAACCCAAAAATTGACATCTCCGACAGCGGGTGACATTTGCGTAATGTGGCAATACGTATGTAAAAATTGCTTGTTCCAAACGTATGGATCTTGATTTCCACTGGTATGGTCGTGATAAACGGTAGTAGCATCAAATTTTGCTACAGCACGGCGTGGATGGTAAATCAGATAGCCACTCATACTACAACCCTAGCTAAAATGCAGCCCAATTTCTGAATTATACAGCGATCGTTATATAATGCTTGGTCTAATCAAACACTAGTGTAAATCATTAGCGACATCCTGAAAAACGAGAGTTTCAGGTTCTTTGCCAATTTGTCAATTTCAGGTATTTTTGGTACATAAAGATTAAGTAGCCTACATGGTTTACTTTTATCCCATACTTGACATCAAGCATAGTGAGTGCTAAACGTCTACCAGAAACAACCGCCAATGTCAGAATTACCCGTCAATCTTGGCAACATGGCTTTCTTGAAGGTGAAGTCAGCGCCGGTGATTTTGAATGGCATTTTCAGTGGCATTTCCGTCGGGGAGAACTGTCTGTCAAGCCTTCTCAAGGTCGGGCTTTAATCAAAGAACCTCTCGGCCGCTTTCTGGAAACACAAGATTACCAGTTAGAACCAGGAGGCGATTATGCTTTTACTATTCGGGCTGAGTTGTAGGTTATGCGATCGCTACAGTCATCAGCTGTGATTGGCATTGGAAATACTAGCAGTCAGACGATTTAAGTATCTTTCAATTAAGAGAATGGCCACAATGTCATCTATTGGTCGTGGAGGTTGACGCATTCCCTTTGGTAAGAGTTTGGTGAGTCCTCTGGGTGGAAACATTTGCCAATAGCGATCGCGTGCTTCTAAGGTGCTATATCGCTCATCTATTAAAATAATATTCAGTGAATCTGTTAATTCCTGATTTAGCCGCAGTTTCCACTTTTTCGCCGTTGTTTGGTCGCCCATCACAATTAAGGAAATAGGAAATCTTTGTCGTAGTGTCTCAATGTGAGCGATCGCATCACCAGCAGGAACAACTTGATGATAATACAATTGCCGATCTAGTCCCATCACAGCTACACCACATTTATCTCGACCGGGATCAAAGCCTAAAATTGCAGGTTGTGTATTAGTCATTAGAAACAGGGAACTCTTAACAGGGAACAGGGAACAGGAGGCAGAAAGATAAATATTATTCCTCCTCATCCTCCCATCGCTCTAAGTACTAAATAAAATTTGTCCGTTGAGCAGAGCAACCAACTTGACTCTCAAGGGACCTGCTGTATAAGTATCCTCAGCGGCTATAGCTTTAATTTCCAGAGGTTGGTCAGACTGTTGCAATTGGGCAAAAAAGCGGAGGAATGTACCATCTATCTGCACAGTTTCAATAATTCCCGCATTTCGAGCGCGGAATTGGGAAGCAGAAATTAATAAATCTAGGCGTTGCCTTAGTTGATATGATGTCATATTTTTCATATCGCCAGAAGTTGTCGCCAGTATCTCACCTGTGGAAAACACTAATTGATTCCGCGTGGCATCAGCAAAGAATTCTATCTGATTTTCTCCCCTAACGTAATTACCCGCTGAGAAAATTCGCACTACATATTCTCGACCATCATTAATTTGTTTGATCAGTTGATCAACCCTATCTTGAGTAACACGCAATAACTCTGCATTTGCCGGATTTGTGCCAGGTTCACTTAATTCTAGGTTGGCATTGCGATTGGCTTCCCGCAAAATTTGTATTACCACCTGACGAGCCGCAGTAGGTTGAGCTACACGCACCACCCCAGCTGCTAGAACTTGACCGCGCACTATAGCCAATTTACCCAGACGCAAGTCACGGTATGACTGGTAATATTTTTCTAGCCGTGCTACTTCCTGCTCTAAATATTTTTGCTGTTTTTCTAATTCTTTGAGACGAGATTCTCTAGTAGCAATGACTTGCTCTCGATTTTTAATTTCTAGATTGCGATTTTGAATAAGTTTATCTAACTGAGTAATTTTCTGATCACGCTTTTCAATCGCTTCTTGACGATTAGCAAGTTCGCGATCGCGTTTTTCAATAGCTGTCTTCGCTTCGTCAATGGCTTTTTTCGCTTCCACATATAATCGCTGGCGTTCTGTCTTTAATTGTTCAACTGCTGCCTGTAATGTCTTACGCTGATTATAAAGGGTTTCTAATTCCCCTGTGGCTTTTTGGTACTGACTCACCACTTCCCCCAGTTGGCTTTGAGTACCTTGGAGTTGAGCTTGTGTTTTAGCTTGTTGACTAATGGTGCGGTTAAGTTGAGCTTGTGTTATCTGTTGTTTGGCATTTGCTGCTTGCAAGGACTGATTAATTTTCTGTAAATCTTGTTGTGCCTGGGTTTGTGCTTTCCTGGCTTGATTGAGCTTGTCTTCTACCTGACTTTTTTCCGTTTCTGCGGTTTTGAGTTGTTCTCGCTTATTTCTGAGGTCATTTTGAATGTCCTCTAATTCAAATACTCCCTTCCGCAATCCTTCATCAGCAGCAAATAAAACCGCTAGAGTTGATGCAGAAATCAAACCACCAGTAAAAATAGTGACTAGTACCGCCGTTTTTTTGGGACGTAGGTTGAAAAGTGAGAGACGTGCTTTGCCAACTCGTGTGCCGATGCGATCGCCCACGGTGGCAATTACGCCTCCCAAAATTAGAATTGCTGCAATGAGGATGTACCCAGTGGCCATCTTTAACTACCGTTCACGGAGCGTGCCGGAGGCATAATCTTTCCAGATACAGCCTACTACTTTCAACCATAGTCTGTGGGGAAAAGAAGATTGACAAAAGCATGAATTACTCAATTTTTAGATTTACCTCTAATTTTTTGGGGAATGGGGATCGGGGACTGGGGACTGGGGATTGAGGATTGGAAAAGAGATTATAAATAAATTTCCCCTGCTCCCTGCTCCCTGCTCCCTGCTCCCTGCCTCCTTTCCCCTAACTTTATGTAAATTGCCTACTTAAAGTTACAGGTTTATGCACAGTAATCTTCTTTTTGTGGATCGAAATCATTTTTTTCTCACGTAAATCTCCCAGTAACCTGGTGACAGTAACGCGAGTAGAACCAATTGCTTCAGCGATCGCTTGATGAGATAACTTCAAATCAATTGTGATGCCATCAGCGCAAGGTACACCAAAATCTCGACAAAGAATTAATAAAAAACTCACCAATCTAGAACCCATATCTCGGTGAGCAAGCGTTTCAATCATCATCTCTGTCTGAAGAATCCGCGAAGAAAGACCCCGCAGCATTAACATAGATAATTCTGGATTTTCCTTGAGCGCTTGCTCCACTTGTTCAATTGGTGCCGAAAGCAATTCTACAGCGGTAAATGCCACCGCATGGTAAAATCTATCTGATTTATTGCCCGTTAGCAACGACAACACACCGAAAACGCTATTTTCCCGCAGCAGCGCTACCGTTATTTCTTCTCCTGCCTCATATACCCTGGAAAGTTTTACAGCACCCTTGAGAAGAAAATAAACTCGTTCGGCAGGATCGCCGGGAAAAAAGATCGTTTTGTTGCGTTCAAACGTTTCCACAACCGGAGGAAACGCTCCGGTCGCCATCTGACGAAAAACATTTGCTAGGGCTTTATCTTGTGTCACGATCATCTCCCTTCCCCTACCCAATGCCGGAAAAACAAAAACTGATTACCTAAGAATACACCTGAAAAATCAAGAAAGCACCGTCAACCTTTTTGTTTTTTCCTATACTCAAATTTGCTGCTTTATAGCCATTTGTTTATCATGATACATAATTCTTGTGATTTTTAGCCATCAATTGTTGATAAGTAGTTTCAAAACCTCAAGTTAAAAGGTTTTTTTCTATAAAAATTTCCGATATCTTTATAACTTCTTAAACAATCAGCAAAAATTTTGTTGCACTCAACACCCTAATTAATTAGATCTATTGAAAATCACGTCGCCAACAAAGTCAAAATAGGCTCAGATTCTAGTATGCTCCTATTGATTGATCAAATTAACAATTTCTATGCTGAATCTGTCCGGAAAAAACGCCCTAGTAACAGGTATTGCCAATAATCGCTCCATTGCCTGGGGTATTGCCCAACAACTCCACAAAGCAGGTGCTAACTTGGGTATTACCTATTTGCCCGATGAAAAAGGCAAATTCGAGAAAAAAATATCAGAATTAGTAGAACCCCTCAATCCCAGCTTGTTCCTTCCCTGTAACGTAGAAAATGAAGAGCAAATTCAATCTACTTTTGAAACAGTCCGCCAGCAATGGGGCAAGATAGACATCCTCATTCATTGCCTAGCTTTTGCAAATAGAGACGATTTAACTGGAGATTTTAGCCAGACTTCTCGATCTGGTTTTAATAAAGCTTTGGAAGTTAGCACTTATTCACTAGTGCAGTTAAGTGGTGCTGCTAAACCTCTGATGACAGATGGTGGCAGTATTGTTACTCTTACATACTTGGGCGCAGTCCGGGCAATCCCTAACTATAACATCATGGGTGTAGCTAAAGCTGGATTAGAAGCAAGTGTACGTTACTTGGCAGCTGAATTAGGCCCCCAAAATATTCGCGTTAATGGTATTTCCGCAGGCCCTATCCGCACTTTGGCATCTTCAGCTGTGGGTGGTATTTTGGATATGATTCATCACGTTGAAGAAGTTGCTCCTTTACGTCGGACTGTTACTCAGCTAGAAGTGGGTAATACAGCAGCTTTTTTATGTAGTGATTTGGCAAGCGGCATTACTGGACAAATCCTGTATGTAGATGCAGGATATGAAATTATGGGAATGTGATAGGAAGCAGAAGAAGCAGGGGGGGCAGGGAGCAGGGAGCAGGGGGAAGAAAGCTCAATACTCTCTGCCTCATCTCCCTATTTCTAATGACCAATGACCAATGACCAATGACCAATGACCAATGACTAATGACTAACAACCGCATTGCTACAGTTCACCGCACTACTGGGGAAACAGATATTCAAGTTACTATCAATCTTGATGGTACAGGCATCTGTAAGGCTGCTACGGGTATTCCTTTTTTGGATCATATGTTGCATCAAATAGCTTCTCATGGGCTGTTTGATTTAGATATTCAAGCTCAAGGTGACTGGGAAATTGATGATCACCACACTAATGAAGATGTGGGTATTACTTTAGGTCAAGCTTTATATCAAGCACTAGGTAACAAAAAAGGTATTGTCCGCTTTGGTAATTTTCTTGCACCCTTAGATGAAGCTTTAATTCAGGTGGCTTTAGACTTTTCTGGAAGACCTCATCTTAGCTATAGTTTAGAAATTCCTACTCAACGGGTAGGAACTTATGATACTCAATTGGTACGTGAGTTTTTTGTGGCATTGGTAAATCATAGCCAAATGACCTTGCATATTCGCCAGTTAGATGGTATAAATTCACATCATATTATTGAAGCAACTTTTAAAGCTTTTGCTAGAGCCATGCGAATGGCAGTAGAAATAGATCCCCGACGTGCGGAGACTATTCCTAGTTCTAAAGGTGTTTTATAAGTTGCTAGAAAAAGTGTTATGAAGCTCATTGGTTGGCGATAAATGACACATTAAAATAATGAGTGCTATTTATTATCGTCCTACCAGATATTCTGTAATTAATCACATCTAGCCGGGAATTGATCATTTAACCGCAATGAATTCTGTTGCCGACACCCCTGAACCTCAACTTAATCCTTTAGAACAACCACCAGTAGTCCTAACTTCTGAGTTGCGAAAAGTCTATCGTACTGGGTTTTGGCTGAATCAAAAAGTTGTATCCCTCAAAAGTTGTTCTTTACAAGTTTATCCAGGGCAAACCTTTGGTTTACTAGGCCCTAATGGTGCTGGTAAAACTACGCTGTTAAAACTGTTGCTGGGAATTATCCGTCCTTCTTCTGGGAGGGGTTTATTATTAGGTAAGCCAATTGGCGATCGCTCTGTGAAGCAAAAGATTGGTTATTTGCCAGAGAATCCCTATTTATACGACTATCTGACTGGGTGGGAATTTTTGCAGTTAGCAGCGGGGTTATTCCAAATTCCCCGTCAGTTACAACGTCAACGCATTCCCCAACTGCTGGAATTAGTTGGTTTATCTCAAGTTGATGCTCGTAAAAAGCTGATGCGCCGTTATTCTAAGGGTATGCTTCAGCGTGTTGGCATGGCTCAGGCATTAATTAATGATCCCGATTTGGTATTTCTGGATGAACCCATGTCTGGACTTGATCCTTTAGGACGTTACCAAATGCGAGAAATTATTCTTTCTTTGAAAGCTGCTGGAAAAACAATATTTTTCAACAGTCATGTTTTGAGTGAAGTGGAACAAATATGCGATCGCGTAGCTATCCTAAATCAAGGAGAATTAATTTGCTCTGGTTCTCTCAATGAACTCTTAGGCACAGAAAACTCATATCATGTTAAAGGTCTAGGGGGCGATGGAGCAACTCTCAAAAAAAGGATACCCGATCTAGAATTTAAGCCTGATGGTTCTTGGCACGGCATATTACAAGATGATTACTATGATTTTCTGGCCAGTCTCCGGTTAATGGGAGGCGAAATCATTACCATGAACTTATCTCGTCAATCTCTAGAGGAATTCTTTATCCAGCAGATCCAAAAACAAAATCATTAACCCCGCTAGTACTGCTTTTATACGAGAAGCTACGTGTACCTTGCTTCTTTTTAGGCGTAAGCAGAATTTTAAGTATGTAACTAAAAGTAAAGTTGCTCCAAACCCCCTTCCTTCCTGTCTTCTGGCTTGCCCTAACGATAAATATTCATGCCCACCTACTGATCGCCTCAATAAATATTGCCAAAATGTATAATGAATTTTCTTTTAGAGGTAGTAAAACAGCTTAAGTAAGAATTCTATTGCGTCGAATACTGCTATTGTGAAACTGACTGATAAATTCCAATAGTTATTTTAGCGACTACATCTAAGTTAAAAAAATAATTGAAAATGTAGTGTTAATGACCCTTAATTAATTTGATTATACCTGAGTTCGACATAAGATAATTTGTGGAAAACTCGCCCCCGCTAGGAGTCTCAAACCCTTATTATCTCGCCCTTAAAAATCATAACTCCGAACACCGTTCGCGTAGCGTCTCCGTTCGGCGAAGCCGTACCGTAGGCATAGGAGAAACTCCGAACACCGAACACAGGTGATTATTTACTGTTTGCATAAATTACCAAAGTATTTCAACTTCAAATATAAATTTTGATTCTTGACTATTGACTATTTGCATAAAAATTGCTCTAATCGTTATCAATTAAATTTTGCTCACTGAGTTCTGCTTTAAATTAACTTAACTAAAAATTCAGAATTCCCCGTTAAATTATATCCGGAAAATCAAGATTACTTAGGAAAATAGCAGTGTTGAGGAACTTCAATAAATAAGTATAGTCAACGTTAAAATGTCTAGACAATACTTTACAGATCGTAGTCTCTGAGTCTCAGGTAAATATGCTTAATATACATTTGTGGAAAATTTTCACCCATTCAACTACGGCTGTAGTTTTATTAACGACTGTCAATATCGCTTTACCATCTGTTAGTCTAGCGCAGCAACAACCAGTATCATCTTCGAGTATATCTACAGATTACTTATTAGGGGGTGGCGATCGCATTCGCGTCAATGTATTTGAAGTACCAGAATATACAGGTGAATACCAAGTTCCCCCAGGTGGTGCGATTAATATGCCCTTAATTGGCAGCATCTCCGTTCTGGGATTAACAACAGAACAGGCATCTGACGAAATAGCCAGAAGATATGCTCGTTTTCTTAAACGTCCCCTGATATCTGTGAATTTGTTATCATCTCGTCCCATCAATGTTTTTGTAGCCGGAGAAGTAACAAGACCAGGATCTTACACTCTCAGCTTAGAAGGAAGTGGGGGAGACAGTCCAGGTGTACAATATCCGACGGTATTAGCTGCCCTGACTACAGCCCAAGGGGTAACACTAGCAGCAGATGTAACCAAAGTACAATTACGCCGTAAAATAGGACGTTCCGGTGAGCAAGTTGTCAGTTTTAACTTGAAAGAACTCACTCAAACGGGCAGGATATCGCAAGATATTACCCTACGAGATGGAGACACTATCGTTGTCCCCACTGCTACGGATTTCAATGTTGCTGAAGCCCGCAATTTATTCGCCACTAACTATGCAGCTAGTCAAAGCTCACCCCGCACTGTAGCCATTACAGGTCAAGTTTACCGTCCCGGTTCCTATCTTGTCACTTCAGGAACTACTGGTGGTAATGATGGTGGAGCGCCGGGAACTGGTTTACCGACTGTCATGCGAGCAATTCAACTAGCTGGGGGAATTACATCACAAGCAGATGTTCGTAGTATTAAAATCCGTCGTCCTACAAGAATTGGCTCAGAACAAAGCTTAAATGTTAATCTCTGGGAGTTATTGCAGACCGGGGATCTGAATCAAGATGTAGTATTGCAAGATGGAGACACAATCGTTGTTCCCACGGCCACAGATATCAACACAGCCGAAGCCACTCAATTAGCTACCACTACTTTGTCACCGGCAAAAATTCAAGTTGGGGTAGTAGGAGAAGTTAAAAAACCTGGATTAACAGATTTACAACCCAATAGCTCTTTAAATCAGGCATTACTTGCCGCTGGTGGGTTTAATGATGCTAGAGCTAGTAGTGCTGCGGTAGATTTAATTCGCCTCAATCCTAATGGGACTGTATCCAAACGCATAGTCAAAATAGATTTCTCAAAAGAAATTAATGAGGAAACCAATCCCATACTTCGCAATAATGATGTTGTTGTAGTCAGCCGTTCTGGTATTGCTAAAACCAGTGATACAGTCAATACTGTAGCTGGTCCTTTCGGTACTATTTTGGGTATTGTTAGGTTGTTTTTTGGATTCTAGATTAAGTTTGACAATTGGGGAAAATTTTTCAATTCCCCTTATTGAGAATATAAGATTTCAGCCTGCATGAGCAGGCTTAGTTTTTGATAGCAGCTATCAAAAAAGCGTTCATTCCGTGAAATCCTTAAATCTTTTAAATCAGTGATAAAAAAAGCTCTTGCTATGAGCAAGAGCAGAAAAATTAATTATCAGTGATGAAAAAACCTGATCACAACTTAGTCGTTAGTCAA
This sequence comes from Anabaena sp. PCC 7938, assembly GCF_049315035.1. Classification (NCBI taxonomy): domain Bacteria; kingdom Bacillati; phylum Cyanobacteriota; class Cyanophyceae; order Nostocales; family Nostocaceae; genus Anabaena; species Anabaena sp. PCC 7938. The sequence goes on from NZ_CP186034.1 coordinate 1,439,498, forward strand.
GGTCATTCATAAACATAACTGGCTCAGTCTCGCGGTCAATACCTTTTTCAAAACCACCAGCAGCCGCACGAGCGCGTCCTGCGTGCCACAAGTGACCGATGAGGAAAAAGAAACCTAACACAAAGTGAGAGGTAGCTAACCACGCACGGGGAGATACATAGTTAAAAGAGTTGATTTCAGTAGCCACACCACCTACAGAGTTCAAAGAACCCAGAGGAGCATGAGTCATGTATTCAGCAGCACGACGAGCTTGCCAAGGCTGAATATCGTTCTTGACTTTTTCTAGATCAAGACCGTTAGGACCACGCAGAGGCTCTAACCAAGGGCCACGGAAATCCCAGAAGCGCATGGTTTCACCACCGAAGATAATTTCACCGGTAGGTGAGCGCATTAGGTATTTACCTAGACCTGTGGGGCCTTGAGCAGAACCGACGTTAGCACCTAAGCGTTGGTCACGAATCAAGAAGGTTAAAGCTTGAGCTTGAGAAGCTTCAGGACCAGTAGGACCAAAGAATTCACTAGGGTAAACGGTGTTGTTGTACCAAACCATAGTTGAGGCAATAAATCCCATCAAGGATAAAGCGCCTAAGCTATAAGACAGGTAAGCTTCACCAGACCAGATAAAAGCACGACGCGCCCAAGCGAAAGGCTTGGTAAAGATGTGCCAAATACCGCCAGAAATACAAATTAAGGCAATCCAGATGTGACCACCGATAACATCTTCCATGTTATCGACGCTAACAATCCAGCCTTCTCCACCGAAGGGAGATTTGATTAAATAACCAAATATCACCGCTGGGTTGAGTGTAGGGTTGGTAATGACACGAACATCACCACCACCGGGAGCCCAAGTGTCGTATACACCACCGAAGAACATAGCCTTCAGCACTAACAGCAGCGCACCACATCCCAAGATGATCAGGTGGAAGCCGATGATGTTGGTCATCTTGTTCTTGTCTTTCCAGTCGTAACCAAAGAAAGAGGAGTACTCTTCTAAGGTTTCTGGGCCCCGAACGGCATGATAGATACCGCCGAAACCCAGTACGGCAGAGGAAATTAAGTGCAGTACACCAGCAACAAAGTAGGGAAAGGTGTCGATAACTTCACCACCTGCGGCAACGCCCCAACCTAAAGTGGCGATGTGAGGTAGAAGAATCAAGCCCTGTTCGTACATGGGCTTTTCTGGGATAAAGTGAGCAACTTCAAATAAAGTCATTGCTCCAGCCCAGAAGACGATTAAACCAGCATGGGCTACGTGAGCGCCAAGCAGTTTACCAGATAGGTTAATTAAACGAGCGTTACCAGACCACCAAGCAAAACCGCTTGATTCTAGGTCCCGGCCACCGCCAATAACTGATGATCTATTAGAGAGCGTTACCACGAGGTAATACCTCCTCAGGGAATACAAATTGTTCGTGGGGTTGATCTTGAGGAGCCATCCAAGCGCGGATACCCTCGTTCAGCAAAATATTTTTGGTATAGAAAGTTTCAAACTCTGGGTCTTCTGCTGCCCGTAATTCTTGGGAAACGAAGTCATAAGCCCGCAGGTTGAGTGCCAAGCCAACGATGCCTACAGATGCCATCCATAAGCCTGTGACTGGTACGAACAACATGAAGAAGTGCAACCAACGTTTGTTAGAGAAAGCAATACCGAAAATCTGTGACCAGAAACGGTTTGCTGTCACCATTGAGTAGGTTTCTTCAGCTTGGGTGGGGTTGAATGCAGGGAAGGTGTTGGAACCTTCGCCGTCATCAAACAGGGTGTTTTCTACTGTGGCTCCGTGAATCGCCGACAGTAATGCTCCACCTAAGATTCCCGCTACACCCATCATGTGAAAGGGGTTGAGTGTCCAGTTGTGGAACCCTTGCAGGAATAGTAAGAACCGGAAGATTGCTGCTACACCAAAGCTGGGTGCAAAGAACCAGCTTGATTGTCCCAAGGGGTACATCAAGAAGACGCTGACGAAAACGGCAATTGGTCCTGAGAATGCTAGTGCGTTGTAAGGACGAATTCCTACTAGTCTGGCGATTTCAAATTGACGCAACATGAAGCCAATTAGACCAAAGGCTCCGTGTAATGCTACGAATGGCCATAGGCCACCTAGTTGAAACCAACGGGTTAGGTCTCCTTGAGCTTCAGGTCCCCAGAGTAACAACAGGGAATGTCCCATGCTGTTGGCTGGTGTGGATACTGCTACTGTGAGGAAGTTAGCTCCTTCTAAATAGGAGGATGCTAATCCGTGGGTGTACCAGGAGGTGACGAAGGTTGTACTTAAGTCAGCCAACCGCCTAGTGCGAGGAAGGCGCAGGGAAATAATAATATTCCTGACCAACCTACGAATACGAAGCGATCGCGCTTTAACCAGTCGTCTAATACGTCAAACCACCCTCTACTCGGGGCGCGTCCAACTGCGATGGTCATTGAACTAAAATCCTCTTTTTTACTAAAATTGCCACGTTTTTAGGTTTTTACCTTGGTCAGATTTACTGAGTTGGGGCTACTACCGCGAGGAATTAAACGTTTTTTTGAGACTTTTCGCCACTGCTAAGTGGCTGAAATTCTGAGAACCTAATGCTTTACTAGCTAGGCATTTCTCAGAATTATGCCATTATGCGTACCACTAACTAAATCTCTAGATTGTGGTAACTTAATGATTCTTAACTTATCACATTAATCAGGGTTTGCGGTGGAGACACGCAAATCAATGGGGTATTTGGCGTGCTACAACTTATCTGTGGTAATTGTAGTTAAGGATTCTTGTCTTGTTTGGGTTTGATATTAATTATGAATACCAAAATTTTAACAATCTGACATACATTTTCTCATAAATCTTACAAATTTTTTTTGGGATAAAACCTTCTCCTTCCTACCCTCCCTCTATCTTTATGTGGTCAAAACTTGCAATACTGACTGCTCAAGTGGCACACTTACGTCTAGAGAGCAATTAATTTTTCGCGTTTGGCTAAAGCGTGTAAGCTTACTGTAGCTTGCTTCTCGAAGGGTGGAATCACCGCTCCCATACTCCCGTTGAAGTAAGAAGTAAGTTTCTAGATTCGTCTAGGTTTTATATAGCAGAATATCTCACAGGCCAAGGTAGTTCCATGACGGCATCAACAACAATTAATAAAGGCGATGGCCTTTTGCATCAAAATGTCCTCGGTTCTCGTCGGTTTAGTAACTACTGGTGGGCAACTATCGTTAGCTTGGGAGCATCTGGCTTTTTATTGGCTGGTATCTCTAGCTATCTCAAAGTTAATTTACTCATTGTCACCGATCCAACTCAACTGATATTTGTACCCCAAGGGTTGGTTATGGGCTTGTATGGACTAGCTGGGTTGCTCTTAGCTTTATACCTATGGCTAGTTATTTTATGGGATGTTGGTGGTGGCTATAACGAATTCAATCAGGAAACTGGTAAATTCAAAATCTTTAGATGGGGTTTTCCTGGAAAAAACCGCCAAATTGAGATTGAAAACCGCATCCAAGACGTACAATCTGTACGCATCTCTATTAAGGAAGGTCTGAATCCCCAACGCGCACTTTATCTAAGGGTTAAAGGACGACGGGATATTCCTTTGACAAGGATAGGTCAACCGTTATCTTTAGCTGATTTAGAAACTCAAGGTGCTAATTTAGCCCGCTTTTTGGCAGTGCCTTTAGAAGGACTCTAAGAATTTTGGATTTTGGATTTTGGATTTTGAATTGGTGGTAAATCAAAAATCCACTGTCTCAGATTACAAAATCCCGATAGTATCTATTGGTTTAACCCTATGCAATCGCCTGACTACGAAAATTCTCAATCTAAAATCTAAAATCTAAAATTGCGAAGAGAGGCTAAGATACTCTGGTTGAGTCAGTAACTGGCAATGCGGTTAAAATTTTCACACTTTTTAGTTTCTCTGTTGATGATTGGTGGTTTGATGTTGGGAGGATGTTCAACAGAAAAAGTAACTTCTAATACATCTCCCACTTCCACAGCGACCTCAAATGCAACTGAGGAAAGCTCCAAGTCAAATACTGAAGCGACAACGATCTCAGAAATTAGTCGCGAGAGTATTCCGGGAATCAAAAATTTACCACGCCTCGAAGGTAAGGCTACTGTTGTGATGACAGTTAATGGCGCACCAATTACCATCGAAGTAGATGGTACTAATGCTCCTATTACTGCTGGCAACTTCGTTGATTTAGTTCAAAAAGGTATTTATGACGGTTTAGTTTTCCATCGGGTTGTGCGGGAACCTCAGCCGTTTGTGGTTCAAGGTGGTGATCCCCAAAGTAAAGATCCCAAGAGTTCACCAGAAAGGTGGGGAACTGGCGGCTATATAGACCCAAAAATCGGGACTGAACGCCGTATACCACTAGAAATTAAGCCAGAAGGTGCAGAACAGCCTGTTTATAGTAAAACGATTACTAATAAGCCTGCGTTGACACACAAATTAGGTGCAGTAGCAATGGCGCGATCGGAACCACCTGATTCTGCTTCTTCTCAGTTTTACTTTGCATTGGCAGATTTGGGCTTCTTGGATGGTAATTATGCTGTGTTTGGCTATGTCACAGATGGCTTTGATGTAGTTAATAAAATTCAGCAAGGCGATCGCATTAATTCTGCGAAAGTCACTCAAGGTGCTGAAAATCTGAAAACCCCTTAGTAGTCAGTAAGGGCGTATTGCAATACGCCCCTACAAATTACGAATTACGAATTATGTGAAAGTTGTTGTCACTGGTATTGGTTTAGTTTCTGCTTTAGGTAAAAGCTTAGAGGATAGCTGGCAAAATTTGCTGCTAAGTAAAACGGGTATTAAATTACATCAGCCATTTCCAGAACTTTTAAAAATTCCTCTAGGTTTAATTGCTGAACAACCATCTGATTTAACGACCCTAACTCAGATGGTTGTTAATTCTGCTCTGCAAGATGCTGAATTATTAACACCTCTACCAGATTGTGCAGTGGTAGTTGGTTCTAGTCGTGGTTATCAAGCAGATTGGGAGAAATTAGCACAGAAAATATATGGGCAAAATTGCCTTCTAGCAGCCTTAAATTTAGAAAATTGGTTGGATACTTTACCACACATGAATGCGATCGCTGTAGCTCGAAAAATCGGCGCATCAGGTACTGTTTTAGCACCAATGGCGGCCTGTGCTACAGGGCTTTGGGCAATTTCCCAAGCTGCTATGTTAATTCAAACAGGGCAATGTCAAAGAGCGATCGCAGGTGCAGTGGAAGCACCAATTACCCCTTTAACTATCTGTGGTTTTCAGCAAATGGGGGCTTTAGCAAAAACAGGCGCTTATCCCTTTGATATACACCGTGAAGGTTTAGTTTTGGGAGAAGGTGGTGCTGTGTTTGTTCTGGAATCAGCAGAATTAGCAAACCAACGTCAAGCAAATATTTATGGTGAAATTCTGGGTTTTGGTTTGACAGCAGACGCATTTCATAGCAATCAACCAGAACATGAAGGAAAAAGTGCGATCGCAGCCATCAAGCAATGTTTACAACGTAGTTACCTCACCCCTGCCGATATAGACTACATCCATGCTCATGGTACAGCCACGCTCCTCAATGACCGTATCGAAGGCAAAATTATCCAGCATTTATTTCCTGCAAAAGTAGCAATTAGCTCCACTAAAGGCAGTTCAGGTCATACACTAGGAGCCTCAGGAGCCTTGGGTGTGGCTTTTTCGCTCATGGCTTTAAAACATAGAAAATTACCCCCTTGTGTGGGATTGCAGCAACCAGAATTTGATTTAAATTTCATCACAGCAGCCAGAGATAGTGAAATCCAGCGGATACTCTGTTTGAGTTTTGGTTTTGGTGGACAAAATGCAGCGATCGCTTTAAGTCATTAAAATTTATATTTATAGAGTGCTATATTTAACCCTGATAGTGGGAACACTGCTGTTGAATATTACGTCCATAAATACTTTAATCCCTGTATAAAAAATATCAATTCATAAAGGCAGTTCGTAAATAGCGATCAACGCCTTGTATTACATAATATTCACTCATTCAAGTCATTGTCAAAGGCAACTCCTGGCAGGAAAGAGAGGAATTAAAGCTGTACTCAGTTTTTAATTGCAAAGCGCACACGCCAACAAAAATCAAATAAAAATACCGTAGTAAAGTATAAAATAATTAATCAAGGAGATTATTGAACCATGAAATGGCTCCAGGCATCTCTATGTTTTTTAGCATTTTCTTTCACCGTATATTCTCAAGCATCATCCGTACTAGCTCAGTCATACCCAACACAAAGAACTTGGCAAATAAGTCAAAAATTTAAACCTCCAGTAGATAATCAACCTAATCCTCCCACCATTGGTGCTGCAACTCGTACCTCCTCATGTATCAAGGACAAACGAGTAATAACGCCCTTACTCCCTACCAATCAATTAGGGTTGACTTTCAATCAACATCCTACGTTTTATTGGTCTGTGCCTCCAACTCCAGTTAAAACTGCTGAGTTCACAATTTTGGCTCCTGGAGACGAACAAATAATTTATAAAACAACTTTAACCCTTCCCGACCAACCAGGAATTACCAGTTTTACTCTGCCAACAAATGCTCCTGCACTGCAAATAAATACTACTTACCGCTGGTATCTAACCCTGATTTGCGATGCTGAAGAATCTAGCAACAATCCTTATGTAGAAGGTTTTGTAAAACGTACCCAACCAGATTTAACTTTATCAAATTCTCTAGCCAAATCAGACTTACACCAGATACCAACAATCTATGCAGAAGCTGGAATTTGGCATGAAGCACTGACTTCTTTAGTTCAATTACGTTGCACTCAGCCAAATGATTTAACAGTCAAGCGCAATTGGCGCAAATTTTTGGACTCAGTAGAATTGATTAACATCGCATCTGAGCCATTAATTGATGCTTGCACAACCAAGAATTAAACAATAATTCTTATGTGGGAAAAGCTGAAAAAAGTAATTTGGGAATGGCGGGGTGTTTTAATTGCCGTTCCCAATGTCACATTTATTGTCATAGCACTACGTTTGACTGGATGGCTTCAATCTTTAGAATTAACAGCTTTGGATCAATTTTTTATTCTTCGCCCACAAGAACCAATTGATAATCGCATAGTTATAGTTGAAATTAATGAAAAAGATATCAGTAATCAGGGAAGTTGGCCTATTTCTGATGCAGTGTTGACTGATTTATTAGAGAAGATTAAGCAGCAACAACCTAGAGCTATCGGTTTAGATATTTATCGTAACTTAGCAGTAAATCCTGGTTATGAAGACCTGGTTAAATTATTTGAGTCTACCCCCAATTTAATTGGCATCCAAAAAGGTTTTGAAAGTGTAGATAGTTCTTTGGTTGAGCCATCACCCATATTGAAGCAACGTCAACAAGTGGGAGGAAATGATTTACCTCCAGATGGGGATGGTAAAATTCGCCGAGGAATGTTGTATCTTTATTTAAGTAATGGTGATATTTTAGAAAGTTTTAGTCTCAAACTGGCTTTATTGTACTTGCAACTTGAAGGGATTACTGAAAAAGCAGCAACCAATAATCCCAATTATCTCCAATTAGGTGGGAGTGTTTTTCCTAGATTTCAGGCTAATGATGGTGCTTATGTGAGAGCAAAAGCTGGAAGCTACCAAATATTATTAAATTACCGGGGTCGTCAACGGCAATTTACCACAGTTTCTCTGACAGCAGTTTTAAAAAACCAAATTTCACCAAATTTAATGCAAGGAAAGGTGGTACTAATTGGTTCAACTGCTGAGAGTTTGAGAGATAGCTTTTTGACACCTTACACCAGTCAAGTTTTCGCTGCCCCAGAAAGGATGGCCGGTGTAACAATTCATGCTAATTTAACTAGTCAAATTTTGAGTTCAGCTTTAGATGGTCGTCCCTTAATTCAGTCTTGGAGTGACACTATAGAATGGCTGTGGATTTTGCTATGGTCAACTATTAGCGCCCTATTGTGTTGGCAGCAACGTCATAATATATCTTTAATTACTGTTAATATTTTGCTGGCTGGCAGCGCTTTGATTGTCTGTTCTTTTCTAGCATTCTTAGCTGGCTGGTGGATTCCTGTCGTGCCGCCAATGTTGGCATTAGCAGGATCAACTATCGCTATTACCCAGTATATGGCTCGTAGTGCGGCCAATATGCAAAAAACTTTTGGACGTTATCTAACAGATGAAGTTGTGACTAGTTTAATAGAAACACCTACTGGTTTAAAGCTAGGAGGAGAAAGGAGAAAGGTCACAGTTCTAGTATCTGATGTGAGGGGTTTTTCGGCTATTTCTGAAGAATATCCCCCGGAAACTGTGGTAGAAATTCTCAATCTTTATCTGGAAGTGATGACAGATGTAATTAATCAGTACAAAGGTACGATTAATGATTTTATGGGTGATGGCATTTTGGTGATGTTTGGTGCGCCTATTCATCGAGATGATGACTCTCAAAGAGCGATCGCTTGTGCTGTGGCAATGCAGTTAGCTATGCAACAGGTAAATGCCAAAAATCAGGAAATGAATTTACCAATTTTAGAAATGGGAATTGGTATCAATACAGGTGAAGTTATCGCTGGCAATATTGGTTCTCAAAAACGTGCCGAATATACAGTCATTGGTAGTCATGTAAATTTAGCTGCACGAATTGAATCTTATTCTGTAGGAGGACAAATTTTTATTTCTGAACATACTTGGGAAGATGCCAAGATTGATTTGAGAATTGATAGTCAATTACAGGTAGAACCAAAAGGGATAAAACATCTCGTTACTCTTTACGAAATTGGTGGTATCGGTGGCAAATATAATCTATTTTTGCCTCCTATTGACGAAAATGTAGAAATGTTAAGTGAAGAGTTACCGATTGAATTTATTGTTTTACATGGTAAACACGTAGATGGAAAATTTTTGCCAGGGTCATTAATTGGACTTTCACAAAATGGCGCACAAATTCGGTGTGAATATGATTTAGAAAAATTAACTAATATCAAACTCAAGTTATTAACAGAAACAGCATTGTTTACAGAAGAACCAGATATATATGCCAAGGTTATAAAAAAATCTGCTATTGATCATCATTTCTTGATTCGATTTACAGGAATTCCTCCCAAGGGAATCCAAAGACTCAAAAGAGTAAGACAAAGTTTAGATTAATATTCACTTAATCAGGCAGATTTTTCAACCAAGGCATTTTTGCTGGGTTCAATTTTAACGTTACTAACAACCTTAAACTCCCTGAAACAACTACAAAGTTTGAATATGAGTTTCATCTTGAAAATCCTCAAATCCTGTAAATCCTGATTTAGGCTTAATTGATTTCTCAGAGTTTCCACTATATCCTGTAAAATCATTTAGCAGCTTCATTCTTAGGTGAAAAGCTTTGTTAGCAGCGTTACTTTATGGACAGGAAGATTTACGCCTAGAAACAGTCCCTGAACCCACTCCAGCAGATGGGGAAGTGGTGATTAAGGTGGGGGCTGCAACTACTTGCGGTACGGATTTGAAGGTTTGGCGGCGTGGTAGCCATGCAAAAATGTTGACTCTCCCCACACTGTTTGGTCATGAAGCGGCGGGAACAATTGTCGCTGTGGGTGCTGGTGTGCATAATTGGCAGGTGGGAAATCGCATTGTCGCTAATAATTCTGCACCCTGCATGAAATGCTTTTTTTGTCAACTTCAAGAATATTCCCTCTGTCCAAATTTGATATGGAATAATGGTACTTTTGCGGAATATCTAAAAATTCCCGCAGCGATTGTCCAGCAGAATATGTTGCGGATTCCCGATGAGTTACCCTTTGAATTGGCAGCAATGACTGAACCTTTAGCCTGTGTTTTACATGGGGTGGGGCGTTCTCATGTCAAACCTCAAGACCGGGTAGTTGTGCTGGGAGATGGGGCAATTGGGTTGATGTTTGTGGGGGTTTTAGCGGCACAAACAAAAGCTGAGGTGTTGTTATGGGGAGGAAATGACCAACGGTTAGAAATTGGCAAAAAATTAGGGGCAGCAAAGATTTTTAATTATCATCAAGTTGCTGATATTCCTAGTGTAGTGAAGGAATTGACGGCGGGCTGGGGTGCAGATGTAGTTATAGAGGCTACTGGTGTTCCGAGTGTTTGGGAAAAAGCGATCGCTTGCGCCCGTCCTGGTGCAACTGTAAATCTATTTGGTGGTTGTCCTAAAGATACGACAATTACTGTGAATACAGAACAGCTACATTATAGTGAATTGACTCTCAAAGGCGTGTTTCATAATACACCCGAATATGTACGATCAGCGTTATCACTGATAGCTAGTAGAAAAATCCCTTTTGAATTGCTAATTAGTGAACATCGCCCATTAAAAGATTTAGAACAGGTGTTTGCTGACATGAAAGCGCGGAAGGTAATTAAAGTGGCAATGTTACCGTGTTAATAGTAATTATTTTAGCTTTGCAGTACTGAATAATAGATCAATCTGGGGATAAAGCTCATTGCTATGGAAAAATTGGGAAAACTATGTTCATCCCTTTTTTGTAACAATTCAGGAGTCAGGAGTCAGGAGTCAGAATGTTTGATAAATCGGTAGATGATCGGATAGTGAGCTTTTCTGTAACCGTCAGGACTTACGCAAAATATCTCTCACAACCTCATTTCTCTGTGAACTCTGTGCCTCTGTGGTTCGTTTATTCTGTAACTCGTGCGTAAGTCCTAACCGTTAAAAAGCTGACCACTGATAGCTGAATACTTATCCTTTTTGTTCCCTTTTTAGGGGTAATTGCGATCTCAATAGAAAAATGCTAAAAAAATCTCTGCGTAATTTTTTAATTTTGTCTTGTTCCCTTATACCTTGTTTATCTGGGGAAATTATACTGAATTCTCCAGCCCAGGCCTTACCAGGAGAAAGCACTGAGGAAGTAACCACATGGATTAAAGCCCATCCAACGCTTAAACCTAGAAGTGGGGAGCGATTGTTTGTGAGTAAGAGTGATACAGCTGCCCAAAGATTCACCTTTCAAGCGTCAGTATTGCCTCCAGGTAAGGTAACTTTTACTAAAGACCGCAGTACAATTCGTACTGAGCGGATGACTATGTATGATGGTGTGAATGGCGTTACAGTTCAGCGTCTTGAGGAGTCTTTACGGGTAATTTATGGGTTGGATATCTACCAAGACTATAATCGCGCTCAGGTAGTTTACGATTATCCTAACGAGAGTGCAATTAATCAGGCACGTTTGGCAAAAACTCCAATTCGGGAAGCATTGAAGGGAGAATTGCGGTTAGGCGATCGCTATGCATATTGGGTAGAAATCGCTCAACCCAGACAGGGTAATGCTTTGGTCGGTCAAATAACAGTTTTACTTAAAGCCGATCTCGACAAATTAGAGGCAGAACTGAGAACACGTTAAAAGTAAGCTCAAACACACCTACATACTTAATTTTTGCATATCTAAATTTGATGAAATTCTTGTGGGGTGGGCATCTTGCCCGCCCTAATTATAGAATTTAAACGTTGAGGAACTTATCAGGGACAAGATAGATTGACAGTCTTACTCTGACTGACTTTCAGTTTACGAGGTTCCAAAAAGCTTCTACACTGCTTCTTTTGAATACATTTACCCCTAGCCTTAAGGGTAGCAGTATGCTGTCACACCAATCCAATCACCTTCTTGAGCTTCACCTATCCAGCAGTAATTTGTACCTAAAAAAATATATTCTCTCAAATTTCTTAAATGTAGTCGTAGAATTTCATCAACCGACGGAAAGCTAGTACCGCAAAATCTTCGAGTAGCAATAATACCTATGGAATATAGCAATTTTTTAAAGAGCAAGTCTTTGGTCTCTGCAACTTCGCAAAAATAGTAATTGAATATGTAAAAGGGATTAGGATGACCTGATTCCTGACCTTGTATAGAGGCAAGGTAATGAGAACGGGATGATTGATATAGTATTTCCATGAAACTTGGTATCTCTTGCAAAAACTTGTGTGTTGTTTCTCTAAATAAATTGTTGCTTTTTGGTAAAAACTCTTCATCGCTACTTGATAGAAAATCACAAGGATACTTGTTAGCTATACCAATCCAATACCCGTCCGTTGTTCTTCCTATATAGCACCCTCCAGCACGGCGATAGCTCCCTTCGGTATGATTATAGTCATAATGAAGAAGAGTTTTATCAATCGTTATTTCATATATCTGTAAATCTGACAAATTAGATAATAAAGACTCGAAAAATTGTAGATAAATTTGATATAATCCTGAAATACAAATTTCTTCATCTAATATAACAGTTTGATAATTTGATTCTGCTTTCACTAAATACTCACATCTTGTATATATCCCCTCCATCCAATCTACGTCTATTGGTAACAATTTAAACATATTTTCTAGACTTAATTCACCCTTGGCAGTTAACTCCCAAATACGAGTTCCCACTGAAGAGTCTCCTGCACATGAGTAGTTTAAATTTTCAGTAGCTATTTTGAGTTGAGCAATAATATTTGCGCTATTTACCTTCATTGTTATACTGTGAACGGGTAAAATCTGGACTTATATCATAATTTTACCTGTTTGCAGTAAAATTTTGTCTGGCTACTTCAAGCTTTCGTCCTTCAGATAGCCTCCAATGCTTAGAGTTTGCCATGTACCAGAAAATATACTTTCTGCTGCGAGGGAAATGCGTTGCAAATCTTCTTTCAACAGCGGTGGCCAGTCAATACCCGCTTTGCGTCCTGTAGCAAATAACTGCAAGGCTCTAATACCTAATTTATATAAAGCATAAGCCAGTTCTTTATCTACATTAGTGGTTTCTTTCAAGGCTTCAAATACTACCTTCAAGGCTAACAAAACTGAAGTTATTTGACCTGGTACTGGAGGTTTTCCTTGTTTGAGACGATTTAAGAAAGTATCTGGATTTTCGTCGTTTATTGTTTGGTCTATGAGTAATTTGCGGGCTATTTCGTAGTTCATGCATCCAGCTTACCGTAGTTTCTCTAAATATTTGCTCTTGCTGACATTGGGGATAGAAGAAAAGACACTTATCAAAATTTAAATCTCACTGAAATTATTCATTTTTTAAAGTATCTGATATTATAACTGTCTTGATATTTAGCAATATAATCTACATTGCTTTGCTCTAATTTTGATAATAATTTAACCGGAAACTCCTTGGGTGAATATTGGGGATTATACCAAGGCTGTTGATCAAAGTAATCTTGTAAACCAGGAGTATCAAAACGGCGACCATGAACAGCAAAAATTGTATTCCTCATTATATCTAGTTCAAAGCCATTTTTACCTTCTAAATCTGTATTTGTAACTTGTCTTTCTGAAAGCCAAGCATAATTATCAATATTTTTATTAGTGCTTTCTATTTTTAGCCTTTTGTCTATAACAGTGGTCGTAATTTCAGGAGTTGCAATAACTTGGGGTGTAGGATTTGGTGCAGTTTCTGAAGTTGGTAAAATACTGGGAGTATCCTGCACTTGGGGTGTTGTATTTGATCTCTTTGTGGAAACTGACACCTCCGTATCTGTGCCAGATTCGAGAGATTTTGTTAACACCTGACCAATAATTACAGATGCACCGATTAACCCACCTGCAATTAAACTACCAATGAGGATACCATTCTGATTATTAGTTTTAGCAACTAGTTGGGGGTGAGCGGGAATAGTTGGTGATATCGGTACTATAGGCGTGAGAATGGTTGGTGGTAGCGTAGCCGGAATAGGTTTGACTAGGCTTTGCAAAGCATCTAACATTGCTTTAGCTGTAGAATAGCGATCGCGTGGATGATAGGCGATCGCTTTATCAAGAATCTCTGCCATCATTGTACTAAGATGACCAGCATACTCTCGCCATACAATCTCACCTGTTTGAGAATCTGTCTCTAATTGTTGTGGTTGTCTACCAGTGAGCAAATAAATTGCTGTCAACCCTAAACTATACAAATCACTTGAATAAACTGGTCTACCTGCTGCTTGTTCGCTGGGCATAAATCCCGGCGTACCAATTACAATTGAACTAGTAGGATTTCCCTGAGAATTCAACACCGTCCCCATTGATTCTCTCACGGCACCAAAGTCAATCAGCACAGGTTTACCATCACGATGACGCAAAATAATATTATCTGGTTTGATATCGCGGTGAACAATATGTTGCGAGTGAATATAATCAAGAACGGGTAATAAATTTACTAATAATTCTTGAATACCGCTTTCAGTAAATAATCCTTGTTGTTGGATTTTTGCTGTTAAAGTATCCCCTTCAACCCACTCTTGTACCAAGTAAAATTGTCCCTCAGAGGAGAAGTAAGCATACAAGCCAGGAATTTGCTCAGTTGCACCACCAAGTGCTTCTAACATGACTGCTTCCCGTTGAAATCTCTCTTGTACCAGTTGGTAAATCTGGGGATTATTTTGTATTGGTCGTAGCTGTTTGACTACACAGCGACGCTTTGATGGTAAATAAGTATCTTCTGCTAGAAATGTTTCCCCAAACCCGCCAGCGCCAAGGACTTGGAGAACTTGATAGCGATCGTTTAGTAGTTGTAATGTCATAACAGGTTACAAGCAACTGACTTGGAAAAGTGTTGAGTGCTGGATGATGGCTAATTATTTTCCCAGGATATAGCAATCTTCTCCAAGAACTTAATGCAACTCTACCAAAAGAACGATGCCTATGCCCACCTAAATTAATTTATTACCTGACTTGTGCTTGTAACCCAAATTGGAATTTATTCTTAGAGGATGAATGGACAAGTCTAGCGTCGTATCCATATCCTCCCTAAGCCGCTTAAAAAAAAGGGGGAATAACCTTTTCAAAGTCCTTCTTTGTAAGGAGGATTTACAGGTGTCAAATACCACAGGAAAAAGTTTTCAAACATCCTCTTATTTTAAATCCAGTAATCCATCTTCTTTTAATTTAGGATTAAAGCGAATTTGAGTTTGTAACCCTCGTGCTAATAATACTGCTAAAATTTCTTCTTCGACTCGCCGCGCTACATTTTTAATAAGTTTCATTTTTACTAAATCATCAATTAATGGATTTTGATATTTAGCCTTTTCTTCATCTGTCATGAGTGCCTTAGCATCAATAGGATTAGTCCATTTTTGCTTATTTTCCAAATTACCTAAATCAAGACTGCCATTTTCAGTTATCCAAGCATTTTCAATATTTTCTAAAATCGTGCGGTTAGGTCGTTCAATAGTTTGTGCTTTCACCCAATAACATTGTTCAGGTTGACGAACTAAATGCTGTTTAAGACTGAGATAAATATCGCGGGAATAACCCACAAATTGGAGAATTTTTTCTTGATTAAAAATAGCATAAACTCCTATTTTACCTTGAAATTGTTCTGGGAATTCACCATTATCATCAATGTAAGCAATATATTCTAGATTAGCTAAAGAAGGAATATTAGTTTCAGTAGTCATGATAGAACTTTATAAATTAATAATTTACTATTTGCTCGGATAGTTTGTAATGGCAGCAAAACATATTTTCTTCACTACTGCTTAAAGCTTTTTCCTGTAAATTGCACAAAGGCGACTAGGTCTGAAAATTTTAGCATTAAACATGAAATTTGGCGGTACGTTAATGATGGTGTAATCTTCAGATTTATGATATTGTTCAAATTCTGCTGGCATCCCTTTGGGAGTCGCTGGACTGTAGGGAACTGGTTGAAAAAGCATTTCGGTAAATTCAATTTTTTCACATTGCCAATTTTGACAAATTTGGCTTAAAAATGATTCACTCGTCAATAATTTAAACAGAGTTTCTTGAGCTTCTGGTGCGAGTGTAAAACTACTATCAAAATTCTGAACAATTTTTAAAGACATTTTGGTTACAAATTGTGATTGACAAATGAGTAATGATTGAGGATAGCAAGATTTTGCAGATTGAGAGGCATTTTTACCGCTACTTGAAAAAGGTTGGTAACACCTACAACAAGGTTAAGTATACATTGTGGATGACTTTTGTGTGAACCTGTGAACTGCACACTTTAAATTAGCCTATGGGATTTTGGGGCTTATGTCAGCCATCGGAAGACGATATTAAAATTAAGAATTTTGAAGTTTGACAGACTTTTAAGAAGAAAAACAGCGAAAACACCTACTAGTTCTAGAATAAACAGGAAATGTACTTTATAACTAGTTCTACAGTATCTAGTGTTTGTCCTGAGTTGATGGTAATTTTTTCACTAGTTCTAAATCTTAATTCCGTTAATTATGAAATTATATCTTTTAACTTTAGCCGTTTCTATTAGTGCAGTAGCTATCACTCCTAGTGCTTATGCTAACCCAAAACAAACTTCTGATATTACAGGTAAACGTGATCAGTCAGCTAATTTGGTAACGGAAGCAGCCACAATTACTAGTAAATGGAATAATATTGTGAGCGATCAGACTCATAATACTGATGGCAGCTTGAGAGTAAGCGACCCAGAATGCAAAAAAATGAACCCACTGGAGTATATCAACAATCCAGAGACTTTCTTTCAACCATGCTCCGCAACAAATAACGCAAATCGTCAAAGTTATGAGCCAATCGAGTATTTAAAGGTTCCCAAGCTTGATTCTGGTTTAAGTGTTACCGTTACTAACTTTTGATTAGATCCTTATAATTAAAAATCATGCAAAAAGGCAAAAGAAATTAATCTTTTGCCCTTTCCAACTATTACCTTTTACTTTTGGTACGCTACGAACGTTACTAACGTAAGTAAACAGTTTTAGTCTTCATCGTAATCATCATCCTCTTCTTCCTCGTAGTCGTCGTCTTCTTCTTCCTCTTCTACAAGGTCGCTGACTTCATCAGCAATCAGATCATCATCATCATCCAAAATTGACTTTTCTGCCTTTCTTCCCCCATAGCTACCATCTCCCAAAGCAGGAGTATCTAAACTATAGAGCTTGGCCGTGCGGTCATCTAACACCATATCCAACGGGTCATCGACTTCATCTAAGACGCTGTTACCCAAATCAGTTCCATAGTCTTCAACGATGGTAGTTTCTTCATAGGTGTTGTAACCAGTACCAGCAGGTATCAATCGCCCGATAATAACGTTTTCCTTCAATCCCCGCAGCCAATCAGACTTACCTTCAATAGCAGCTTCAGTTAAGACTCTGGTTGTTTCTTGGAAAGAAGCAGCAGAAATAAAGCTATCAGTGTTAAGAGATGCCTTGGTGATACCTAACAACACGGGGGTATATTGCGCCTTTGCACCACCTGTAATTGACATAGCTTCATTTACCTGCTCAACTTGGCGCAACTCGACCAACTCACCAGGCAACATAGTAGTATCCCCACCATCATCAATCCGCACCTTATTAGTCATTTGGCGGACAATCACCTCAATGTGTTTGTCAGCAATCTCAATGCCTTGAGACTGGTACACCATCTGCACTTCGTTAACCAAAAAGCTCTGTACTTTTTGCAGTGCATGACTAGCACAGGCATAGATACCATCATCAGAACCAAGACTAAAGAAAATTTCTAAAATCTCATGGGGATTAGAAGGGCCATCAGTCAGGGGTTGACCTGCTAATACCTGAACACCATCAGAAACCATTAAGTTTTGCCCAGGCCCCAGGGGATAGTCGGTAATAACGCCATTAGATTCAACAACCTTGATAGCGTAAGCTTCACGAGATGTGGTTATGCTTTCATCCCCATCTCCATAGACCACCTTCACTTCTCCCGGACGACGGCACAAAATACAGGCTTCTTTGGGTTTGCGAGCTTCTAGCAGTTCTTCAATTCTGGGCAAACCTTGGATAATGTCTCCAGTTTTGGCTCTTTCAAACACCAATAACACCAAGTTGTCACCCCGTTGCACTAAATCCCCATCCTCTATTTGCAACACCGCACCAGGACTGACGCGATAGGGACGACCAACCCGCAGGGTAAGAGTATAAGCAGATGGTGATAATGAAGAAGAGTCTCTGTCACCTGTTAAGAGTTCCTTGTCACCTGCTTTTACCTCTACCACTTGTCCAGATTCGGCTGCAAACACACCAGACGCAATTTCTGTACCTTCAACCAACAAAGTACCTTTCTTGACTTTGGGGGCAGTTTTGGTAGTCATGGTGATCATGTCACTGTCGCGCAAGACCAAGCAGCGACGCACAGCTTCTGTGCCTTTTCTCACGCCACGGACTATACCGCCTTCTTTACACAAAATCTGTGTTCGTGCGACCACAGCACCAGGAGCAATACTTAAACCATCTTCTACTTCCAAAGTGGTTTGAGTGCTGCCTTGAGTGGCATCAGCAGCAATATCACGGCGAATTACCAAGGATTCCAGAATTACCAATTGCAATCGCTGAATTTCTGGGTTTTCTACATCAGTGACTAATTCAATGTCTGCTGCCAGAGGTGAGGCTGTGTGGTCTTGTTCACCCTCTTGCTCAATTTCTAACACTAGTTGAGTCCGTAGTAGTTCTACCCCTTCTACAGATTTGACTCGCTCGGAATCTTTATAGGGCAGTCTTTGTACCGCTCGCAGCTGAATTGAGCGGCTTGTTTGCTGACTAACTGAGGTGGTAGAAGGCAGGTCTGGGTTGCTAGGAACGGCAAACTCTACTACCGGACGACTCAAAAGAGCCGGGCCTTCTGGTGACTCTACATACTGAATGTAGCGCAGTTCTGTGGCTACAGTGCCTTGGAACTCTTCACCTGGTTGAATTAGGGTGTTATCTCGCCCTAATACTGCTTCGGGGTCATCGACCATCAGCAGTTCACCTGGTTTAATCACCACTTCGCGCAAGATGTCGTTTTTCTGGGTGACTTCGATGACACCGCTGGTTTGACAAAAGATGTCTTTGACGACTTCGGTGCCGGCTTCGACAAATTGCCCATCTTCGACTAACAACAAGGATATATCTTTGTTGACTTCGTGGGTTTCTTCAGGAATCCACAGCAGTGTGCCACCGGTGACTACTTCATAACCTAATTTGGCTTTGCCTTTTTTCTGCACTTCCACACCAGCAAACTTCAAAAAGCCTCCGGTGGTGGTGCGATAACGATCATCTATTAACTCAGCAACTACTTGCCCATTTTGGACTTTTGTGCCTGGTGTAGCTCGGAGGTTAAAGACTTGAGCAGAAGAGGCAGGGGGGCGGGAAGCAGGGAGCAGGGGAGAATTATCCTCTTCTCCTCCTGACTCCTGACTCCTGACTCCTGACTCTTTTCCGGTATGCACTAGGTAGTTGTTGCGTCCTTGGAAACTCTGGACTGTCACCGTGGCTTGGTCTAATACCACAGAGGCAGTGATGATTTCGATTTCTCTGGTGGCTTTGCCGGGAATTGCTTCTGGCAACCGCACTACCCCACCATGCACGGAGGTTAATTTGGTTTCTGCTAATACACCATTGGAAGCGATCGCATCACCGTTGTTAACTACTAGTTCTGCTCCTGGTGGCAAGTTATAAACTTCACCAGAAAGAATCCAAATTAATCCCCCTCTTGATGCTGTGGTGGTGGTGTTGCCTTGTCTATCGGTTTTTTGTTCAGAAACAACATCGGCAAACTGCACCTCTCCGGCTAGGTCAGAGGCTACATCTTTAACGGCTTTTTCTGTATTGGTACGGGTGGTTCTGCCTCCCAGGGCTACTTCTGCCAACAGTTGGGCAGCTTTAACCTGTTGACCAGGCACAATATACAGAGTTGAACCTTGGGTGATCTGAATTTCTTGGTTTTCGGCTTCACCCTTGGCTTCTAAGGTTAAAGTGCCGTTGGTTTCGGCATAGAGTGCGTCTTCACCGTGACGGGTGCGATAGGGACGGGTTTTGAGCTTGCGGGATATTTTGACTGTGCCGTCAATTTTGGATCTCACCTGTTGGGCTACTTCCCCGGTGAATACACCCCCGGTGTGGAAAGTCCGCATGGTCAACTGGGTTCCTGGTTCACCGATACTCTGGGCGGCAATAATCCCCACGGCTTCTCCCAGGTCTACCATTTTGGCATGGGCTAAACTCCAGCCATAACAATGTTGACACACGGAACGGGCGGCTTCGCAGGTGAGGGGCGATCGCACTATCACTTCTTTGACATCAGCTTTTTGAATTGCTATGGCTAAGTCATCGGAGATGGGGGTGTTGCGGGTAGCAATAATTTCTCCTGTGGTGGGGTGAATTACGTCTTCTCCTACTACCCTGCCCATTAATCGGTTGCCGATGGGAATTAGAATTTTAGCGCCTTCGGTCATATCCCGGACAGGGACACCCCTGGTAGTGCCGCAGTCAAATTCCCGAATAATTACATCTTGAGATACATCTACTAATCGTCGGGTGAGATAACCAGAGTCGGCGGTGCGGAGGGCTGTATCTACTAACCCTTTTCTGGCTCCATAAGAAGAAATAATATATTCTGTAACTGTTAGCCCTTCTCGGAAGTTGGTTTTGATGGGCAAGTCAATAATTTCCCCTTGGGGATCTGCCATTAGTCCCCGCATACCTACTAGCTGCCGGACTTGGGAGATGTTGCCCCGCGCTCCCGAAAAGGCCATCATATAGACGGAGTTGAGGGGGTTGGTTTTTTTGAAGTGTGTCACCACTTCGTCTTTGAGGCTTTCGCTGGTGCTGTTCCAGGTATCAATTACCTTTTGGAACCGTTCCACTTCAGTGATTTCTCCCCGTTTGAATCGGGCTTCGGTGCTGAGAATTTCTTCTTCTGCTGCTTCTAAGAGCGATCGCTTGGAAGGTGGAACCATCAAATCATCAACGCTAATAGATACCCCGGCTTTGGTGGCATAGCGGAATCCTAGCTCTTTTAATTTATCCGCCATTACCGCTGTCCGCGCTGTCCCATGGTGGGTAAATGCCCAAGATATCAAGTTTCTCAGTTGGCCTTTGTTAACGACAACGTTGCGAAAAATCATTTTTTCAGTCATTAGTCTCTCCATTTTGGATTTTGGACTTCGGCAAGTTCAGGAGGTAGGGGGCAGAGGGGCAGGGGGCAGGGGCAGGGGGCAGAGGGGCAGGGGAGCAGAGGGGCAGGGGAGCAGAGGGGCAGGGGAGCAGAGGGGCAGGGGAGCAGAGGGGCAGAGGAGCAGAATAACTACTGACTCCTGACTCCTGACTCCTGACTCCTGACTCCTGACTCCTGACTCCTGACTCCTGACTCCTTCTTTAATTAGCTTGCTAAAGCTTCCTGAATTGCGTTGTTATAAATCACCCGACCAGCGGTGGTGTAGATATACTGAGAAAGTAAATTTCCTTCGGCATCTTGGCGGACACGACGGTATTTATACAGCAATGTCCGAGTCCCATCTTCGTTGACTACGATTTCTAATGGCTCGGTGTCTGGAACGCTTGTTTCCATTTCTCCGTCAAACCGCACATAAATATAGGAATGCAGGTCAACCTGATCTTGCTGATAAGCCATAATCACATCATCGAGGGAGGCAAAAAATCCACCAGCCCCTTTGGTTGCATTAGGATTTTCTGCTGTTAGGTAATACGCCCCTAATACCATGTCTTGGCTAGGGGTAACAATTGGTTTACCTGTTGCTGGTGAAAGAATGTTGTTAGAAGCCAACATCAACAGCCGTGCTTCTGCTTGACTTTCTAAGGATAGAGGTACGTGTACCGCCATTTGGTCGCCGTCAAAGTCAGCGTTAAAAGCCGGACATACCAGAGGATGGAGTTGAATTGCCCTACCTTCTACTAAAATAGGTTCAAAAGCCTGAATCCCCAAGCGGTGCAATGTGGGAGCGCGGTTTAACATCACCGGATGCCCTTCAATCACTTCTTCCAACACATCCCACACACTGGGGTCATTGCGAGAAATCAGCTTTTTCGCTGCCTTGATGTTATTCACCATACCGGAACGAATCAAGCGGTTAATCACAAAAGGTTGAAACAACTCAATTGCCATTTCTCTAGGCAAACCGCACTGGTGAATTTTCAGCTTTGGCCCCACCACAATTACCGAACGTCCTGAATAGTCAACCCGTTTACCTAACAGGTTTTGACGGAAGCGTCCTTGCTTACCTTCAATAATGTCTGACAAAGACTTGAGCGGGCGGTTATTAGCCCCTACCACAGTCCGTCCTCGGCGACCATTATCAATCAAAGCATCCACTGCTTCTTGCAGCATCCGTTTTTCGTTACGGACAATAATTTCTGGTGCTAATATTTCTTGGAGTCTGGCTAAACGGTTATTGCGATTAATGACCCGACGGTATAAATCGTTTAAATCGCTGGTAGCAAATCTACCCCCATCTAGCTGTACCATAGGGCGCAAATCTGGAGGAATGACCGGAATCACAGCCATCACCATCCATTCTGGTTTAGAACCAGTGGCAATAAAGTTATCAATCACCCGCAGCCGTTTAATCAGCTTGGCTCGTTTTTGTCCCTTAGCGTTGCCGATTTCTTCCCGGAGATTTTCCGCTTCTTGCTCTAAATTAATATCTGCGAGCAACCGTAGGAGCGCCTCTGCCCCAATACCTACCTCTACCCCCACCAGTTGGGAATCTTCGCTATAGATAGCGTCTTCAATTTCTAGCCACTGGTCTTCACTCAACAGTTGTTTGTAGGTGAGGGTGTCGGCATTACCAGGAGCTAAAACAACATAAGAGTTGAAATAAACAATTTGTTCTACATCCCGCAGCGGCATATCTAACAAAATAGCAATATAGCTGGGGATGCCCTTAAGATACCAAACGTGGGCAACAGGGGCAGCTAACTTAATAAAGCCCATGCGGTGTCGTCGCACCCGTGACTCTGTTACCTCCACACCGCAGCGTTCGCAGACAATGCCTCTATGACGCACTCTTTTATATTTGCCACAATGGCATTCCCAGTCCTTAGCTGGGCCAAAAATGCGTTCGCAAAATAAACCATCCATCTCAGGCTTCAGAGTCCGGTAGTTGATAGTCTCCGGCTTGGTGACTTCACCAACTACCTGGCCATTAGGCAAAGTCCGCTCTCCCCACTGACGAATACGTTCAGGAGAAGCGAGTCCGATTTTTACGTAGTCAAACTGATTAGTCTGGGCAGGTCTCATAATTAATTCGTAATTCGTAATTCGTAATTCGTAATTCGTAATTAAGTACCTCGACAGAATTAATTACATATTGGTGATTTACCAATTCTTTGCCAGTCAGGGATTTCAGCCCAAATTTTTGTGTAATTAATTTTGTTTGATTACTTAACAATTAGTAATTTGTAGTTTGTAATTCGCAATTCGTAACTTTCATTCAATTACGAATTACGAATTATCAATTACTAATTACTATTCTTCTTCCAACGACTCACGAGAAAGGGACTCATAGGTGGGTCGTGGTGGCGTGCGACGGGTGGCTTGGTCTGCCATTAAATCGACTTCTACATCTAAGGAGCTGCCGTCTGCTTGGGTTTCTACTTTGTGGACAGCAATATCTAATCCCAAAGATTGCAACTCGCGCATCAATACCTTAAAGGATTCTGGAGTTCCCGGACGAGGAATGGCTTTGCCTTTAACGATCGCATTCAGGGCTTCATTTCTACCTTGCATATCGTCGGATTTGACTGTTAACAATTCCTGCAAGGTGTAAGCAGCCCCAAATGCCTCCAGCGCCCACACTTCCATTTCTCCGAATCTTTGACCACCTTGTTGAGCTTTACCACCCAGAGGTTGCTGAGTCACCAAAGAATAAGGTCCAGTCGAACGGGCGTGAATTTTGTCATCGACTAAATGCACCAGTTTCAACATATAAGCCACACCAATGGTAATTGGGCGGTCAAAGGGTTCCCCTGTGCGTCCGTCATAGACCATAATTTTGCCAGGATCATCGGGGTTATAGACCCAGTTTTTCCCGGTTTCGTCTCTGGCTTCTTGGAGTTTGCCATGAACAATGCGGCGGGAAGATTCTTCGCCATACATTTCGTCAAAGGGAGTAATTTTGAATCTCACTCCTAAGTTTTGACCTGCCCAACCTAACAAACACTCAAACACCTGACCGACATTCATCCGGCTGGGTACACCCAAGGGGTTGAGAACGATATCGACTGGAGATCCATCAGGTAAATAGGGCATATCTTCAGCTGGCAAAATCCGGGAAATAATCCCTTTGTTGCCGTGTCTACCTGCCATTTTGTCGCCGACTTGGATTTTGCGTTTTTGGGCTACATACACCCGCACCACCATGTTTGCCCCTGGTGGCAGTTCGTCACCTTGTTCTCTGGTGAACAGCCGCACATCAACCACGCGCCCTTTTTCACCGTTGGGAACTCTCAGGGAGTTATCGCGCACATCTCGCGCTTTTTCCCCGAAAATCGCCCGCAGCAGTTTTTCTTCTGGGGGTTGGTCAGATTCTCCCTTGGGCGTAACTTTACCCACCAATATATCCCCAGCTTCTACCCAAGCCCCAATGCGGATAATGCCCTGTTCATCTAGTTGTCTGAGGGCATCTTCCCCCACGTTGGGAATTTCTCTGGTGATTTCTTCTGGTCCGAGTTTGGTTTGTCTGGCTTCAATTTCATATTTTTCAATGTGAATTGAGGTGTAGACATCATCCTGTACCAACCGCTCAGAAATCAAAATCGCGTCTTCATAGTTGTAGCCTTCCCAAGGCATATAAGCGACGACGATGTTTTGTCCTAGTGCTAACTCTCCCCCTTCGGTGGAAGAACCATCTGCTAACACTTGTCCAGCTACAACTTTTTCCCCAATGCGGACTAGGGGCTTTTGGTTGAGACAGGTATCTTGGTTAGAGCGTTGATATTTGGAAAGATAATATGTAACTTCTGGGGGTTTGCCCGTTGGCGACTCTTTGAGAGAAGCTGGTAACTGGGTTAGGTTTTTGTCTGTTGTTTGTTCTCTGACTCTGACGCGAATTTCTGCCGCATCTACATACACAACATCCCCATCAGTCCGAGAAACAATCACCATCCCGGAGTCTCTAGCGCCTTGAGCTTCTAAGCCTGTGCCAACTAGGGGACGTTCTGGCTTGAGGAGGGGGACTGCTTGGCGTTGCATATTGGAACCCATCAGCGCCCGGTTCGCGTCGTCATGTTCCAAGAAGGGAATCATGCTTGTAGCTACAGAGACAATCTGCACTGGTGATACTGCTACATAGTCCACTTGTTCCGGTGTGGTGGTTGCCCAGTCTTGGCGATAGCGGACTGGAACTTGTGGTCCTTTGATGTAGCCATTTTCGTCTACGGGAATGTCACCGGTTGCCGTCCGCAAATCGTCTTCTTCATCGGCGGTCATGTACACTGGTTGGACATCAAACCGCACTTTGCCATTTTCTACTGGTCTAAAGGGGGTTTCTAAAAAGCCGTATAAGTTAACACGGGCATGGGTAGCTAAAGAGCCAATTAACCCAGCGTTGGGGCCTTCTGGGGTTTCGATGGGGCAGATCCGTCCGTAGTGGCTGGGGTGGATATCTCGCACGGCGAATCCTGCCCGTTCTCTTGTCAGACCACCTGGACCTAAGGCGCTCAGACGGCGTTTATGGGTCAGTTCGGCCAGGGGATTGGTTTGATCCATGAACTGACTAAGTTGGCTGGAACCAAAGAATTCTTTGATTGCTGCTACTAGTGGTTTGGGGTTAACCAAGGATGCTGGTGTCAAAACTTCGGCATCGGATACGGTCATCCGTTCCCGAATGATTCGCTCTAGGCGATTTAATCCGACTCTGACTTGGTTTTGCAGTAATTCACCCACACTTCTAACTCGGCGATTTCCGAGGTGGTCGATGTCATCAATGCTGCCGATATCATATTCTAGATTGATGAGGTAATCTACTGCGGCGAGGATGTCTCCTGGAGTGAGGACACGCATGGTGTCGGGGACTGAGAGGCGTAATTTTTTGTTGAGTTTATAACGTCCTACACGACCCAAATCATAACGTTTGGGGTCGAAGAAGCGGGAGTCTAAAAGTTGTTGTCCGCCTAAAACTGTGGGTGGTTCACCTGGACGTAGTTTGCGGTATAACTCCATTAGGGCTTCTTCTTCGGAAAATTGCCCTTCTTTTTCGATAGTTTTTTGGAAGTACTCTGGGTGGCGTAGGGCATCAAAGATTTCGTTGTCTGATAATCCTAATGCTTTGAGAAGTACCTGGGCTGACAGTTTGCGGGTCTTGTCGATGCGTACCCACACTAAGTCGTTACGGTCTGTTTCAAATTTTAGCCATGCCCCCCGGTTAGGGATTAAGCTGGCAGAATAAGTCCTTCTTCCGTTTTTATCAATTTCTGATTTGTAGTAAACTCCAGGCGATCGCACTATTTGGTTGACGATGACCCGTTCGGCTCCGTTAATAATAAACGTACCGCGATCCGTCATCAACGGCAGATCACCTATAAATACTTCTTGTTCTTTAATATCCCCTGTTTCTTTATTTAAAAGACGTGTGGGTACGTACATTTGTACTGCATAAGTGCTATCCCGCCGTTTAGATTCTTCGACGCTGTACTTAGGTTCTTTAAGTTTGTAGTTATTACCTAAAAAGTGCAGTTCTAGTTTCCCGGTGTAGTCTGTAATTGGACTAAAGGAGTTCAACTCTTCTATTAGCCCTTCTTCTAAAAACCAGCGAAAGCTTGAACGCTGGATTTCAATTAAGTCGGGTAACAGAAAGGCGGGTTCCATATATGTTTCGTTCGTCATGCCTCTACCTTTGTCAACCTGGTTAAACTTTCCCTTGAACGCTGCTGTGATTATCTTCCCGACTCAAGCACCCTTGTATGCAAGCTGCTGGGAAACTCCTTCTTAAATTACCTGCTGTTAACAGGTAAAAAAGCTGTCCGCAGCAATTAAATCTGGAATGGGGGCTTTTGACAAGGGGGTAATCTCCCTTGTGGAGAAGCAAGGTTTGCTAAAATCCATTTAGGGGATTTAATCAACCAGAACAGATTGTTGATATCTTGCTGAGGTTTATTTTTCCTCACGTCGCCTCCAGAACAGTGCCTTCATTAATCTATGCACATCCACACTGTTGTATCTTTAAAAGAATTTATCTATACTCACAGTGAGATCCCAAAATTGAAGAATCCGCGAGAGCCGGCTCTGAATCAGGATGGATTTATGTTGCTGAATTTTAGTCACAAGGCACTTTATGTTTAACAATTTTCTATAGGTTCAATTCACACCAGATCCGCTGTTGTGCAAAAGTCCATGTCAACCTAGTCTGCCAGGATTTGTTATCTATTGAGAGCATCTGCTTGTAGAGATAGTTTTAGATGTCCGTGAAATTTTGGTTTTTATATTTACAAATCCCTAATCAGCCCGGTGCAGGTTTTATACCCGCCTGCAATTAAGTGGCTTTCAGCAGTTATAAATCCTTTCCCTTATCATTATTATGGCGCAAGTAAAATGTTTTGGAGGGAATAATATTAGCACACTTTTGTCCTCCTAGAGTCTTATTTTTTTAAATTAATCCGATTGATCAAGGAAATGCTCATAAAAGCAGGTACAAAAAAGTGCTTTACTTTGATGGTTAGCCAGATCATGGTAATTCACCTTTATGGTTCGCTTTTTATAATGCCAGTCCAAATAATTTACAAGCATTTTGGGTGGTTTGATGGGCTATGGCTTCTATAGTTTCCCCGCGCAACTGGGCTAATTTTTCTGCTACATAAAAGACGTAGGCAGGTTCGTTGCGTTTTTCTCCTCGTTTGGGTACGGGGGCTAGGAAGGGGCAATCTGTTTCAATTAGTAGGCGATCGCTATTTACTATAGCAGCTGATGCTTGTATAGTTTGCGCGTTTTTAAAGGTGACTGTCCCACTAAAACTAATGTAGAAACCTAAATCCAAAAACCATTGGGTTTCTTCTGGTGTTCCACCCCAACAATGCATGACACCCCGTGCTTTTTCTCCTTGACTTTCTTGCCACCTTTGCAAGACTGTTCTTACCTGTGGGGCAGCATCTCGACAGTGGATAATCACTGGTAGATTCAGTTCAGATGCGATCGCTAACTGAGACTCAAATACTATGTGCTGGTGGTCATAGTCTTGGGCTTTATAAAAATCCAACCCCATTTCCCCAATCGCTACTACCTTGGCATCAGAACTGGCTAGAGTTTTTATTTTCTCGGCTGTTTCGTGATTCCATTTGGCAGCATCTAGGGGGTGTAAGCCCACTGCAAAACTGAGTTCAGTAATTTCCTGGGCTAGGGCTTGAATGCTGGCAAATTCCTCTGGGTGAACGCAGGAATGTACCAAACGCACTACTCCTGATTTTCGCCAGTGCGATCGTACTGTTGCTAAATCTGGCTGAAATAGGTCAAAGTTGAGATGGACATGAGTATCTATTAGCTGCATGGGTTGCTCAGGAGTCATTGATGGGAATTTATTAGGTCATTAATCTATTAGCTTGAAAACTAATGACTAATGACTAATGACTACTGTGCAGTTTGAGTCAGCGGTTTGAGTTTATGCGCTAATCTTGATTTTTTCCTAGCTCCGTTGTTGGGATGCAACACCCCACGCTTCACGGCTTTATCAATTTTGCTGTAAACCTCTGACATCTGAGTATCTACTGCTTGTTTCAATTCTGGAGTAGGAGCAGCTTTATAGGCTTCAACAGCACTAATGTACTTCTTCATCAGCGTTTTTACAGCCGATTTATATGCTTTGTTACGCAGTCGGTTGCGTTCTCCAATTTGGGCACGCTTGAGAGCAGATTTTGTATTCGCCACAGTCAATTCCAAAAAAACTATTAATTAATATGTACACACACTACTAGACTTACTAATATAGCATCCAAATTGCCAATGTTATAATTTCTGCAAAAAATAAGTTACAGAAGGTAATAGGCAACAGGAAAAAAATAATTACTACCCAGTCATCTGCTATTACCCCCTGTGATATGGGGAAATCCCTATGCTCAGGATATGTTTTCACATGGGGAAATAGGTTAAGATAGAGTACTAAAATTAATAACCCCTGGGAAAAAAGGAAACGGCAATCCTGGGAGTATCAAAAAAATCCAGGTTAAGCTAGAGAAGAGAGTTAGGGAAAGCTTGATCTCCTAGTGAGTAAGAGCAAAACTAATTCTCAAGCGGGAACATTCTAATTTTGGCATTGTCCTTATTCCATGCTGCGAATTATTACTCAGCAGGCAGACGTTAGAGCCGAACTACAACGTATCTGCGAACGTCTCCAACGCGCCGAAGGCGAACGCACCCAGGATGAACAATTGCTTCACAAAGAAGCAACAGTGAGGGAAATTTTGCAAGCAGTCAAGCGCCAAGGCGATAAAGCTGTATTGCATTATACTTCAGAATTTGACCACCAAACCTTGCAGCCAGAAGAACTAAGGGTGACAGGTTCAGAACTGGATGCAGCTTACCAACAGGTATCAAAGGATTTGTTGGCAGCTATTCAACTGGCTTGTCGCCAAATTGAAGAGTTTCACCGACAGCGAGTACCAAAAAGCTGGGTACACTTTGGCGAGGATGAAATAGTACTTGGTAAACGCTATACCCCTGTAGATCGGGCAGGTTTATACGTTCCAGGTGGTCGCGCCTCCTATCCCAGTACGGTGCTGATGAATGCTATTCCAGCCAAAGTGGCAGGTGTCCCCCGTGTAGTGATGGTAACACCAACACGAGGAGAAAAAACGATTAGTTCCGCAGTTTTAGTAGCTGCACAAGAGGCGGGGGTACAAGAAATTTATCGCATTGGGGGCGCTCAAGCGATCGCAGCTTTAGCTTACGGTACAGAAACGATTCCGAAAGTGAATGTGATTACTGGACCAGGCAACATCTATGTCACCTTAGCCAAAAAATTAGTTTATGGAACAGTGGGTATTGATTCATTAGCAGGCCCCAGCGAAGTGCTGATTATTGCTGATGAAACAGCTAATCCTGCACACGTTGCGGCGGATATGTTAGCCCAAGCGGAACATGATCCAATGGCGGCGGCAATTCTGTTAACAACAGATGCTGGTTTAGCAAAAAAAGTCCAAGTAGCTGTAGAACGACAATTAATAGATCACCCACGACGGATAGACACAGAAAAAGCGATCGCTCATTACGGCTTAATTGTCGTTGTCGAATCTCTCACCGCAGCAGCAGAACTCTCAAATGAATTTGCTCCTGAACACCTGGAATTAGAAATTAAAGATCCCTGGGCTTTGATTTCTCAGATTCGCCATGCTGGGGCTATTTTCCTGGGTTATTCAACACCAGAAGCTGTAGGTGACTATTTAGCGGGGCCAAACCATACCTTACCAACCTCCGGTGCAGCCCGTTATGCTTCTGCCTTAGGTGTAGAAACTTTTCTCAAACACTCTAGTATTATTCAATACTCACCAACTGCACTACACAAAGTAGCTGGTGCAATTGACGCACTAGCAAACGCTGAAGGTTTACCTTCCCACGCTGATTCAGTACGACGGCGAGTTGAGGAAAATGAGTAATTTAGTAATGCATAACCTTTACTGAATACGGTTGACACAAGCTACTCCTTAGTTAAAGATAGTAAGTTTGTGATTTTAATAAACTAAAGCTTACATTTGGGAAATTATTGGTGTTAACACCAATAAAGATCCCTATGTGACGATTTAAGGGGTCTACCTTTGAGGAAACAAAAGCGGTGTTAAAAACTATTTTAGTAGCTCTGGATGGCTCGGAAACTGCCGAACGAGTAATTCAAGCTTTAGGTGATTTGGTCTTGTCATCAAACACCAAAGTAATTCTTTGTCATGTATTTCCTACACCGGAGTCAGAAATAGAATTACCCGCTGATCGTCCTCACCCTGAGTCACCCAAGTTTTCTTATTTCCAGATTGAAAAGCAGATGCAATTCTATCAAGAAAAATTGTCATCTGAAAGTGAATTAGAACTGGTAACTGGTGATCCTGCTGAAGAAATTGTGCGACTAGCCAATATTTACAACGCTGACTTAGTGGTTATTGGTAGTCGTGGATTAACGGGGATGAAGAGAATTGTCCAGGGTTCTGTTAGCACTCAAGTCATGGAAGAAGCTAATTGTTCAGTCTTGGTGGTAAAACCGGGTAAATAATTCGTAATTTGTATATTGTCACATCTAGGCAGAGCCTTTTAGAATTCATTCACGTACTCTGTATGAGAATGAGAAAACTAAATTCCTATTAGGGACTTCCAGAAAATATTTATATATTTTTTTATTTGGAAGTCCCTTATTGGGTGGAATATTTATAGATTTACACTTTCTGAGTTACCAAAAACTGACGTAAACTCAACAAGCTTAGAGTTTGAGCCAACTTAACAGGTAAAATTGATATACCTTCCAAGCGGGACTGTACCCAACCTTCTCCCCAATACCATTCGTGAAAGCCATCAATACCATTACTGAGTAGCAAGCGCAGACAATTGGATTTGACGACATCGACTTGATGATGTATTTGGACTGGCCCTGTGGAAGTAGTAAACTGAAATCCGGTTTTTAGTTCTTCTGGCATTCCGGGTGAAAAACTTTGTCCTAATAGCCATTTTTCTAGCTGTGCTGGACGCAATAGACTATCGTGAATGGCAGTAGCTGATGCTTCGATTTCAATTCGCAGTTGGCTTTGTTGAAAAGTTCCTAGCATGGTGATTGGTGATTGGTGATTGGTGATTGGTGATTGGTGATTGGTGATTGGTGATTGGTGGTAGGAGAAAGATAAATATTCCTCTATTTTTCCTAGTTGCCAGTCACTAGTCCCCAGTCCCCAGAGAACTTACAATAGAAAAGTAATTTTGTTAAGAATTGTAAGGGTTTTCATGGCGGATCAATTAATTAGGGCTACAGCGGCCGATGGGGGTATTCGGGCGGTTGGTGTGATTACCACACGCTTAACTGAGGAAGCACGAGTGCGTCATAAACTTTCTTACGTAGCTACAGCCGCACTAGGAAGAACTATGTCAGCAGGCTTGTTAATGGCTTCTAGTATGAAGCGTGTTGGGTCTAGGGTCAATGTGCGAGTCAAGGGCGATGGGCCTTTAGGTGGTATATTGGTAGATGCGGGCTTGGATGGCACGGTACGGGGCTATGTGCAGAACCCATCGGTGGAATTGCCTCCTAATTCTAAAGGTAAGCTAGATGTTGGTGGCGCAGTAGGTAGTGGCTACTTGTATGTTGTGCGGGATATTGGCTATGGTTATCCATACTCTAGTACGGTTGAACTTGTTTCTGGTGAAATTGGTGATGATGTCGCCCATTACCTAGTAAATTCTGAACAAACACCTTCGGCTTTGGTTTTAGGTGTATTTGTGGGTTCAGGTGGCGTTACAGCCTCTGGAGGGATACTATTACAAGTGTTGCCTAAAGCTGCCAGAGATGAAGCCTTGGTTTCTACTTTGGAATCAAGAGTATCTGCATTATCAGGGTTTACGCCATTATTGCAAGCAGGAAAGACGCTGACTGAAATTTTTGATGATTTGCTAGGAGATATGGGGCTGACAATTTTTCCTGAAAGTCAGATGTTGCGCTTCCATTGTCGTTGTTCCTTTGATCGGGTGCTAGGAGCATTAAAAATGCTTGGAGAGGCAGAATTGCAAGATATGATTATTAAAGATAATGGTGCGGAAGCAACTTGTGATTTTTGTGGCAGAGTTTATCAAGCTAGTAGTGATAATCTGGCGAAACTAATTGTTGATTTGCAGACGGAAGCTTCTATTTCAGAATGAGTATAAAAAGATACTAATCTCAATAATTGTAAATGGTATCTGTGGAGATAGAACAGGAAAAAAATAGCTTTTTAATGATGAGAAAGAAAGTTACTATGGCCAAAATGGAATTATCAGTCTGACTTAGACTGCTGTTCAATTACTTTGGTGTGAGAGATGACAGAACGGGATATTTCAGACAGTTGGTCTCCAGCCAGAGCAGAAAAACCAGATCAAACAACAAGATTATCCCGAACTACAGAAGTCGGGACTACTCAAGTATCTGGTGTCCCAGCTACTGGTTCTAACTATAAATCAGTGAAGCAGCAACAAGAGAACAATACAGAAGGATTACCTATAGATAATCATTCAGAGCGAAATTTTAAGCTCGGTTATATTACTGAGAGAATACCACGCTGGATGAAAAATTGGGTGCTGTGGTCAATATTATTAACGTTGATTCCCAGCACTATAGGATTTATATCAATGTCGATGCTGCTTAAATTACCATCAGCACCGAATTGCCCAGAAATTTTTTGGCCTTTGGCTAGTGCTTCGGTAAGGTTGCACTGCGCTCAGTTGGCAGCTTCTAAGCAGACTATAAATGATTTATTGCAAGCGATCGCACTGGTAAAGGAACTGCCAAAAAATCACCCCCTCAGAGGGCAAATTAATGGTTTGCTAGAGGAGTGGTCACGGGATATTTTACAGTTAGCAGATCAAAGTTTTCAAGCTGGAAATTTAGAAGAAGCGATCGCAACTGCTCGCCAAATTCCTGAAGACTTAGAAGTACGGAAACTAGTAGAAGAACAAATTGGTAAATGGCAGTCTATCTGGTCAAGGGCAGAAGAAATTTACCAAGAATCGGAAAAGGAACTGCGACAAAGGAATTGGCAATCAGCTTTTATGCTGTCATCTAAGCTCCTACGCGTCAACAATAAATATTGGTCTACTACCAAATATGACCAATTAAATCGCATCATTGTAACAGCGAGAGAAGATGGCGACAAGCTTTATAAAGCTGAAAGCATAGCAAAACGTCGCTCAGTCGATCAACTACTTGAGGCTATTAAGCTGGCTGAGTCGATTCAGTCAGACAGCTATTTGTATCAAAAAGCTCAAGAGTTGATTCCTGAATTTGGGCGCAAGATGTTGGAATTGGCACAAGCAAGAATGGACAGACGGGATGCCGATACAGCATTAGAAATTGTCAGACAAATTCCGCCAATTTCCTCATTACAGACAGAAATAGATGATTTTGTGGTTTTGGGTGAAGCACAAAGGAATGCTTGGGTGGGTACTGTTGCTGGTTTAGAGGCAGCTATTTACCAAGCCCAACAAATTGATGCTTCTAGGGAAGTATATGGTAAAGCCCAACAACTGATTGCTCGATGGCAATTAGAGATTGAAGATGTTGCTCGTTTGGAAAAAGCGCGAAATTTAGCTAGTCAAGGCACAATTAACGATTTAACGGCAGCAATCTCCGAAGTACAGCTGATTCCCGATAATAACCCCCGTTCTCAAGAAGCGCGGCAAGAAATGGGACGGTGGCGCAGCAAAGTAGAGTCTATTGAAGACCAACCTTATTTAGATCGCGCTGAACAGATAGCTCTATTGGAGGATATTAACTCATTACAAGCTGCGATCGCAGAGGCAGGTCAAATTCGATCTGGTCGTTCCTTATATCCAGACGCACGAAAAAAAATCAGCACTTGGACAGCTAAAATTCAGCGAATTCAAGATCAACCTTATCTAGATCAAGCACGCATCATTGCTGATAGTGGTGATTTAACTACTGCTGTCAGGGAAGCTCAAAAAATTGCCTCATCAGGACGAGCGCTGGCAGGAGAAGCACAAACAGCTGTTGATAGTTGGCAAGAGCAAATCCGTGCCAAAGAAAACTGGAAGAAAGCCAGAGAAGTCGCTATTACTGGCACACCAGAAGCTTTAGCCGAGGCGATCAAGTTAGCTAATCGGGTATCAAATCGTAACGTCTTACGTATGGACGCGAACCTGGCTATTGATCAATGGAGTCAACAGTTATTACAAATGGCGCGTTCTCAAAGCGAGTTTGATGTTGCTAGAAGTATTGAGACAGCCAGGTTGATTCCACAGGGTAGTTCTGCTTACAGAGATGCCCAACAACAAATTAGGACTTGGCGACAATTTATTCTTCCTAAGTCATCACCTCAGCCATCACCTGATCCTTTATTGCCTGGATCTGAAGAGTCACTGCCATCACCGATTAGTGATGGGTTGTAATCGGTAATTGGTAATTGGTAATTGGTAATTGGTAATTGGTAATTGGTAATTGGGGGACTGTGTGAAATCAGCCCCTTTTTTATTTAAAATTAGTTATTGAGTGCCACTTTAACCCAAGTGCGGAAAGCACGAGTTGCGGCAATTTGTCCAATCTTTTTACTTTCTTCGATAAATCGGGGAATTTCTTTAATTGGTATAGGTGTAAAAGTGGGGCTAATTTGAGTTTCTAAATATTGCTTGTTTGCAAGGATGTAGATTTTTAATGTAGTTCCATTAAAACGCCAAAATTCGGGAATTCCCATTGCAGCGTAAAGTTTTAATTTGTCTATTTTTGGTCGGGAATATTCTACTTCTAATACTAAGTCTGGTGGTGGATCAAATGCTAAATCAATATTCTCTTTTTCTCTAACTAATAACTCATTTTGGATGTAATAACTGCTATCTGGTTCTGCACCATATTCTAAATCATCTCTTGTTAATGTTAGTGAACCAACTCGGTTAACTTCTAATCCCAATTCTTCACATAATACACCAACAAAAACCTCAATTAGACGATTTGAGCTTTCATGAGGTTTTTGTGGAGTCATTATTTCTATCTTTCCATGATCATAAGTCATTCTGTTTGTGCGGTTTGAACCCATCTCAGCCAGCATGGTTTTAAATGTTTGCCAAGTGATGTTTTCAAGTAAAACTCTGTTTTCTGCCGGTGTTGCTGTCGTTACCATAGTTTATTTATTCCTAAAATTTTTATATGTCGGATGTTAGTAGAAGATGTACAAAGATAAATTTTCACAAAACTTTTAAAACAGCAATAATGACAAATTAAGCTTTTTTACTTGACAAATACAAGTATAATACATCAAAATTATTACAAGCACTAATACTGTTAAAAAATTTACTGTGTAGACAATCTATAAAAAAAGAGTAATCAAATGCTACAAGTTATATCTGGTAAGTTTTTCACAAAACCTAATCGGTTTACTCATGATGCAAAAGCAGTTACCTACTCAAATTTTTCCTACTCTCAACCAATAAAAACGTGTATTGCAACTCTAGAACCCGCAGATATATTCCATGAATCAGCCGTGCCTTACATAATAAATTATACTAATCAAATTGAATATGATGAAATAAGACCTGGAGTAATCAGTCGAATTGGTGATCCTGAAATCGTTCAGCAGTTTCAATTACTTTGCATTTTTGGCTTGAGGGCTTTTTTCCATACTGATAAGCGAAATGTTGAAATAAATTGCAGAGAAAGACGCAAAAATTCTGGAGATTACTATTTACCATCTAAATTTGTCAAGCGTTTCTTTGACACTAGCATACGTGGCAATGAAATTGATATAAGTACATTTGTTCAATTTGTAGATAAAGTCATTGGTTTACCAAGGAAGGAATATACTGCTGTTATTAGATTCCTCGGCAACTTCTCAGATGCATTACAGATATTAAATTATAATCTAGACCTAGCATACTCTATGCTTGTTTATTCATTAGAATCACTTAGTCAAAATTTTGATGATTTTGAAGCAACTTGGGATGATTATGATCAGAAAATAAAAAATAATTTAGATAAACAATTATTAATAATAGACCAGGATGTAGCGACTGAAATACGTGAAATATTATTGAAATCTAGTCATCTGAAACTACAACAACGATTTATTAAATTTATTACTAATAATATTTCTGATACTTATTATCTTGATGAAGCTCTAGATACTACAATAACAACAACAAGACCAATAAGACCATCAGAAATTGAAATTGCTCTCAAAAATGCTTATAGTATGCGTTCTAAGTACGCTCATCAGTTAATACCAATACTGAATCAATTGAAATCGCCTCAACTTGCAGAAGGAGACGTATTTCCTTGGCAGAATAGTCCTTACCTTACCTTTAACGGATTAACTCGTCTTGCTTACCATGTTATTAATAATTTTGTGCAGAAACAGCCATATCTGGAAACAGAAGAATATGACTGGAATGGTGATATTCACAACATTGTTCCTACGGCAATCGTACAAATGAAGATGGCTGCTCAGTATTGGATATGGAATTCTTTAGGATTCTCTCCTGATCAAGTTTTTGATAGATTTTCTGGCTTTTTATCACATTTTATAGAAGCTATACTAGATAGCAAAAATACAGATTTGATTGATTTGCATGAATTATTAGAGTTATATGAAACTTCAATTGCTAATGCTAAAAGGCAACAAAAAATAGCGATGTTGTCAATGTACCTTATTTATAATCAATCACTTATTCCTGAACTACAAATGAAAAATCATGTTACTTTTATTAAAAAACATATAGATATATTAAATGAATGTTGCATTGAAACGA
Source organism: Anabaena sp. PCC 7938 (assembly GCF_049315035.1). Lineage (NCBI taxonomy): Bacteria > Bacillati > Cyanobacteriota > Cyanophyceae > Nostocales > Nostocaceae > Anabaena > Anabaena sp. PCC 7938. The sequence continues at coordinate 1,476,620 of NZ_CP186034.1, forward strand.
TGCTAGTTAATATTCTATGTGGGAAGCAATGGAATTGGGATATTCATGATTGTGTTTTTCAATATTCCAACAAATATATTAAAAGGAAGTTTACCGAAAATGCACTTAATTTACCTTTTATTCTAGAACTATGTGTAATTTTTGAAATTGCAAATTCTTATTTGAGAATAGGTAGTAAAGATGAATATTACAAATGGATGCAAACTGCGCTTTTAGAGTCATGTGGAAATCAATCTCTTCAGTCTTATATTCAAAAAAATAAATCTGATAATCTCGAAATCAATTGTGCTTCATTCTTTGAATGGCTAAGATCAAGTAATATTAAATAAACGATGTTATACAATTTACTTAATCATCAATTTTGAGCTTGAATTTGCCTAACTACTGTCAAAGCTGAATAACTCACCCCCGCAGTTCCTTCACCTGGATGAGTTGAATCACCAACTAACCATAAATTATTAATAGGAGTACGATTGGCAAAACCAAAGGGGCCAAAAGTAGGAATTCTTTGACCAATTCCACCAACAATACCGCTTTCTCTGCCGGTATAATGAGCAAAGGTGCGGGGTGTGGCAGCTTCTATATGAATTATAGTTTCAGGTTTTAGATAGAAATATTGGGAAAGTTTGGAAATTGCATCTTGGGTAAATTTTTGTTTTAACTCTTCATAATTTTGAGTTTCCCACCAAGGAGTAAAATCAACAAAAGAAGAAGCAATAATTGTGGCTTTTCCCTCTGGTGCGCGGCCATCTCCTTCATGACTCACAGATACAAATAAAGAATTATTTTCGCCAATCGGTTTATTAGCATCATATAAAAATTGTAAATGAGGTGGACAATCAGCAGGAATTGCACTCTTCTCTACACCTAAATACACCACAAATGCACCGGAAGCTGGGGGGAGTTTTTCTACTCTTTGTTTATATCCAGATGGGGCATTTTCTGCCAATAACTCTACTAAATTCTGGACTGTAACGTTAGCAACTACATGATCTGCGGTTTCTGTCCAAGTTTCCCCGGTTTTCTGGTTTCTGATAACTACAGCGTTAGCTTTGCCATTTTCAACGTTGATTGTTTCGATGGTGTGGCGCATTAATAACTTACCACCGTCTCGTTCTAAGGCAAATAGTAAGCGATCGCTCAAAACTTGCATACTACCCTGGAGATGAAACAATCCCTGCGGTAGTTGGGAAACACTCAACGCTGTTGCTGCATAAAGCAAAGCAGTTTCTTCCGCGCTAACCTGAGAATACAACTTGAGTTGCAAATCCAAAAACGTCCTCAGTCGGTAATCATTCCCCAAACCACATAACCGTAAAGCATCCCCCACAGTAAACAAAGTAAAAGGTGCAGTTATAAAAGTACTCGGACGCACCGCTTGGATTAATTGTCCTAAATCCCATAAATTACGCGGTGGTAAAACCGGATCACGTCCTTGAAATTCCCAACTAGCATGAAATAAAGTTGCTAATAATTGCCAAAAAGGTTCACTACCAGGAAACTGTTTTTGGCGTTCTTCCTGCCATTTTTGAGAATCACGCCAGACATTAATCGGTGTAGACTCCCCAGGGAGATAAACCGCACAAGCAGGGTCACAAGGCGTTGCTTCTGGTAACTCAATTCCCAATTCTGAGAAAATACGGTGATGAATTCCCCCTGGTTCTAACCCTGCAACTTGAGTTGCACCGACATCAAAGGTAAAGCCTTGACGTTTAAAAGTAGAAGCACAACCACCGGGAACTAAAGCCTGGTCGAGAATTAAGACGTTGTAACCTCTATGTGCTAATAATGCACCGGCTGTAAGTCCACCTATACCCGCACCGATAACGATGACGCGGGATTTATTTTTGTTAAGGGAAAGACTAGGCATTGATACTTAATTTTACAATTCTTAATATTACTACTCATAATTTTAAATTAAATTGGGCGTGGAAAAGGGGGAAGTGAGGAAAATCAATTTTAGGAAACGCTATATTTGTACTTATGTTTTGTTATACAGTATTGGCACTGTCAAAAAATACCTAGGTTTATGAGCAAAGATTTTGAAATTCAAGAATTTGCGATCGCTATTACCGCCAAAAATCTTAATCCCACCGTTCTCACCCCCGACTTCTTGAAATACACAGGGATTATCCCCGCAGATTGGGAGTTAGCCAAACAACCAGTTTATGCAAATGGTGTAGTTCAGCTTTTTTTTAACAGTGGTTTAGGAATCGTTGCCCAGCCCAATAGTGTGAGCATATTAGAGAGCATAATCACAAAACCAATCGCAGAAATACAAGTACCAAAAATTACTTTAAACTTAATAGAAAAACTATCCCAAGTAGAGTATCAGCGAGTAGGAATTAACCCCAGAGGATTTGTCACCTTTAACTCAGATGCCGATGCCTATGAATACATATGCAGTAAACTTTTATCACCCGGCTCATGGCAAGAGTTTGGAGGAGGAAAAGTAAATGCTGCCTTACAGTTAACTTATCCTTTGAAACGGGGAACACTAAACTTAGGCATCAATCAGGTAAATGTTCAATTTCCTGATAAACAAGCGTCAGCGATTTTATTTTCAGGTAACTTTAATTATCCCTTGTTAGGAGATATTCCCACAGAAAAACTGCAAGACTTGCAAAATATAATTCAGAATTGGCAAGATTCACTAAAAACTTTCCAACAATTATTGACCGAGAAATTTCTACCCTCATCTGAAACACCAAGAAGTATTTCTGTTTTTCCACCAATGGCAAAAAGTTGATAAAAATGTAGATTTGTAATTCTTGTAGGGTGGGCATCCTTTGACTGAGTTTGTCCAAGTCTTGCCTGCCCCATATCAATAGCAAGTAGTTGAATAAAATTCAATTCAATTTATTAGTGGAAATAGGAAACAGGGAAAGGGAAAGAGATTCATTAGGTTTTGTTTTACAGCAGAATTCAGGAGTCAGGAGTCAGGAGTAAAACTGGCTTCATGTATAGGTTACAATTTAGATTTTATACCTCTTAACTACGCAAACTGCTGTAGGTTGCTAAATTACATACAATAATTTTTTTGCATTAATTGTTCTACTAGAGCAATAACAGCTTCAGCTACAGATGCTGTTTGAGTGGCATTTACATTTACTATAGGAGGGCGATTTTTATCATCCATATACCCAAGAGCAAAGAAAACATCTTCCTGACTCCAAGCACCTGGGCAGTCAGTATGGGTAAGACCAATAATCATAGGAATCTGCATCCGCTGAGTCATAAAAGTAATAATTTTACGTGCTTGACGAAATTCACCAGGACGGTGGGCTGCTACCAATAAAATATAAGCATGAGCCTTGCGAATTAAAATATCCCACATAAAGTCAAAGCGCGATTGACCTGGTGTTCCATAAAGATGCAATGCCATTTCCTGACCAAATTGCAACCGACCAAAATCAAATGCAACAGTGGTTCTTTGTTTCAGTAATGCTGTTTCGTCAGTTGCACGGGTATCTGTATCTACAACTTCAATTTCACTGACAGAACGTATGAAAGTAGATTTTCCCGCAGCTACTGTTCCCGTAACAACCAAGCGCATAATCTCCATATATTTTTCTCAAAATTAGTTGATATAAAGTTAAGATACTTACCGAAAAAATTCCCCCTCAACTCGCATTATCTTTAAGCAATTACATTTGATTGAGAAATGTAATTGCCAACGCAGAGAATAGAAAAATATTTTTCTATAAATGATGGCAAGATGCTAGATCGGGAATTTTTTATGAGCATTTGATGTTTAAATTAACTCGGCTATCAATTAGAGTAAGCTGTTGTGCATTTAATTTGTATAAGTCTGGCGGGCAAGATGCCCACCCCACAAGATTTAAACATTTTAGGATTATCAAATTTAGGTGCTTAACAGCTTAAAACCAACTGTACTTCATTGATGACACGCTTAATTTCTAAATATTAAAATTCCTTGTTTAGCGGTTTCACTAGCTAAAATTTGTAGAACGGCATCTTCACCAAAACCCATCAAAATACCGTTGAAGATTTGAATAAAATCCTGAATTTTAAACCTGAATTCAGTTACGATATACCTGTTATCCTAAAGGCGTGAATTCAAACACATCATGAGTGCCACCTCGGAGTATTGATTCAGTATGTACTCCTCTCAAACGCTTACCAATTAGTTGTTCAATAGCACCCCAAACTGCGCCCATAGTAAAAGTACATTTACGAGGTGAATTGATTGGTTCACCAGCAGAGCAGAAGGTTTCAGAAGTATAAACTTTAATGATTTCACCTTCAGCAACAATTTTTTCAATTATGCACAAACGAGTTCCTTCTTTACCTAACGCCTGGCTTAATTTATCTGTTACATCATCTAATGAAAGTGAAGATCCTGCTAAACCTAATTCCTCTGCTAACTTTTTGCCCCTAGCACGACCAGCTGTGGTGAGTGCAATAGCTGTAGCCTTTTCTCCTAGAGCTTCTTCCATGCCTGTAATAGCTGCTTTAAAGCAGATAATACTGTTAAAATTGCCTAATTCTTTTCGTAAAACTGACATAATTTCAATTTCCAGGTAGAAGATGATGGACAGTTATATTGACGTAATCATAATGTTGTTATTATCAAAAATACATGATGATTATGCAAAACTTGTGTAAATAAAGTTAAATTGGGATAAAAAAGTAGATATATATATAATTCATAAGGGCAAAGCACAGGAAAATTTTACAAAAATTTAATCTGAGTCTTAATAGTTTAAACTCAGGGTTAGAGCCAAGATCTTTTTGATTTAAAGCTAACTTAAAGCCTGTTTTTGAGAAAACCAACTAGGCTTTTAAGAAAAGACTGACTAACTGTACCTTCTTGTTTACTTTGCTCGTCCAATTCTACTTCAATCATTGCGGATTCTAGTTCATGTAGTTGCTGAGGTGGCGCTTCTAAAAACACAGGTACTTCTTCTACTAAACCTACAACTATAAGTCGAAATGCGGCTTGTTGGATTGTTTCTAAAGGCAACCCTAACTGTTCTGCAATCGCTATAATTGAAACTGTTCCTTTGGTGAATTCCCAAATTTGCCATTCCAGTTGATTTAATCCCAATTGAGGCTTATCATTGATTTTGCTAACTAAAGCATAAGTTGGCTCTGGTAATTTATCTTCAAGGGTTTTCCAGTTACGCAAAACCCTTAAGCCTTTGAGTATAACTTCTTTGGGTATAGCAGTCAAACCAGTCATTTCCATATGAGGTACAGGCGTTTTAGTCTCAAACTCAAATGAACCATTTTGTAATTCAAATAGTTTACAAATTTGTTTTAAAACTTGATAATTAAATAACATTTTTAATTGTTCTGGTTCCAATATTCCTTGGGATTTGAGACACAAACCTGTGGGTTGATTAATTGCACAGACATCTGTAATTCGAGTCACCGAACGCGCATTCATCCAACCCTTTTGTTGGATAATGGATAACAATCCCTTCCCATCTAACCTATTAGCAGCGGCAATAATCAATCCCTGCTGAAACCAAATGTAAAAATTTTGCTCTGGCTGAGACGAATTAGGTGCTTGTGCTTTAATTGCTAGTCGTCCTGTTTTATTTCCTTGCTGAAGTAGTCGAAAGATTTCTGGGAGGGGAAGTTCAGAAAGTAATCCTGAAATAGCCATAGTTTACAGTTTGTTGGGTAGCATATTTAAATATATAGAGCCAAACTGTGGAAAACTTGTGCAAAAGAATTAGGCAGGTGTGAATATTTAGTATTGCCATCCAATGGATATTAAAGCAGTCGGTAATTGAAATTGGATTGTTTTTACAAGGTTTACACCATTAAGAGGGTTGTAAGATATAAGAAGTAACCTAGCCTTTCACTTGCCACTACCAATGACATCAACTTTGCTGAAATTTCCTCGCCTGAATGCGCCAAAGCTACACCATTTACCTAATGGTTTAACAATCATCGCCGAACAAATGCCGGTGGAAGCCGTTAATCTCAGCTTATGGGTAAAAATTGGTTCTGCTGTAGAATCAGATCCTATTAACGGTATGGCTCATTTTTTAGAGCATATGATTTTTAAGGGAACAGAGCAATTGGTAAGTGGCGAGTTTGAAAGACGAATTGAAGAACGGGGCGCGGTGACGAATGCAGCCACAAGTCAAGACTATACTCATTACTATATAAATAGTGCGCCTCAAGACTTTGCAGAATTAGCACCACTGCAAATGGATGTTGTTTTTAATGCCAGTATTCCTGATGATGCCTTTGAGAGGGAACGTTTGGTAGTTCTGGAAGAAATTAGACGTTCGGAGGATAATCCCCGGCGGCGGATTTTTCGTCGGATTATGGAAACTGCTTTTGATTCTTTACCTTACCGTCGTCCGGTACTGGGGCCAGAAGATGTGATTTCTCAACTGAAACCACAGCAAATGCGGGACTTTCATGCTCATTGGTATCAACCACAGTCAGTTACTGCTGTAGCTGTGGGTAATTTACCTGTGGAGGAATTAGTAGAAATTGTGGCTGAAGGCTTCATCAAAAATAACCCGCAGTCAACAGTTAACAGTCAGCAGTCAAAAGTTATTCCTGAACCAGCATTTACAAAAATTGTCAGACAAGAATTTATTGATGAAACTCTCCAGCAAGCAAGGTTGGTGATGATTTGGCGAGTTCCTGGGTTAATGGAACTAAATCAAACTTATGCGCTGGATGTTTTAGCGGGAATTTTAGGACATGGACGGACATCAAGGTTGGTTTATGATTTACGGGAAGAACGGGGATTGGTGAGTACAATTTCTGTGAGCAATATGAGCCATTTGTTACAAGGTGCGTTTTCGGTTTCGGCTAAGTGTGAAGTTGAAGATTTAGCAGCAGTAGAAGATGCGATCGCACAACATCTGCGAAAATTACAAACAGAATTGGTGAAAGAGTCGGAAATTGACCGTGTACGGCGACGTGTGGCGAATAGATTTGTGTTTGGAAATGAAACTCCAAGCGATCGTGCAGGATTATATGGTTATTATCAATCTTTAATTGGCGATTTAGAACCAGCATTTAATTATCCAGATTATATACAAGCCCAGAATGCAACAGACTTGATGCAAGCCGCAACAGACTTTCTTTCCCCAGATGCTTATGGTGTAGTTGTCATCAAACCAGCGTAGGGAAAGGTAAACCCCGCCCTTGATCATCTATTAGTAATCTCTTCTTAACAACTGAAAAATAAGGGCGAATCACAATTCGCCCCCATAAAAAACTATGATTTGGCAAGAAATTGATACTCATATTAGCCAAGTAACTGGCCAAAAATTTCACACTTCACAACATTTATCTGTAAGTGGCGGCTGTATTAACCAAGGTTATGCAGTTAGTGATAGTAAACTCACCTATTTCGTCAAAATTAACCAAGCATCCCAAGTGGCGATGTTTGAAGCTGAAATGCTGGGTTTACAGCAGATGCATAACACAAAAACTATCCGTGTTCCTCAACCTGTATGCTGGGGCATATCTGGTAATTCTAGTTACATTGTGCTGGAATGGTTAGAAATGACAGGTGCTAATAGCAAATCATGGCAAGAAACAGGACGCAAATTAGCAGCAATGCACAAATTTACCAGTCAAAAGGGTTTCGGTTGGGACATCAATAATACTATTGGTTCTACACTGCAAATCAATACTTGGATAGATAATTGGGCAGAATTTTATACTCAGCATCGTTTAAGTTATCAATTTCAGTTAGCAAGACGACGAGGTGGGAGTTTTCCCCTAGAAGATAAATTATTAGCTGCCATTCCAGAATTATTAGCAGATCATCACATCCAACCCTCTTTAGTACATGGTGATTTATGGGGAGGAAATGCGGGGTGTACTATTGACGGTGAACCCGTGATTTTTGATCCAGCCACTTATTTCGGCGATAGAGAAGTTGATATTGCCATGACAGAGCTTTTTGGCGGTTTTCCGGCGGCATTTTATCAAGGATATGAGGAAGTGTTTCCTTTAGATGAAGGTTATGAAAAACGGAAAACACTTTATAATCTCTATCACGTTTTAAATCATTTTAATTTATTTGGTGGTGGTTATGCTTCTCAAGCAAATCAGATGATTGAGCGAATTTTGCGGAGTTTATGAAGTTAAAAAATGTAAGAAGTCAGGAGTCAGGAGTCAGGAGTCAGGAGTCAGGAATCAGGAGTCAGAATGCTCGTGACATCCGTAACGCACCCTACAATACTTAATCCTGTAAGCGCAAGCGCAGGCTACGCCAACAAAAATCAAATAGTAATTCTATAGATAAATTTGTGATTTACGGAATGTGAAATACTATCAACTACAAACCAACGTTTTACCTAATAATTACCTTAATGACTTGTGGGGAGAAATTCAAGCTAGTCCTTACTTTTCTATCAACAATCTCAACCGGGATTTTATCAATACTAAAGGATTTTCTGTAGTGTTTCAGCGTGGGGGAATAAAAACAGTTGAACAGAAATTTCCCTTTTTTAAGCCTTATTTGGATTTAGCTCTTCAGTCAAATTGTAATGCTTTTTACCTCAATCCCTTATTGCTAAAAGAAGGTTCTCGTGTTGATCCACACATAGATCGTTCTTTGCGTTCCTATTGCAAAACTATTGAACCACCTAACATTGTTAGTGTTCTCTATGTGCGAGTACCAGAAAACATGGAGGGAGGAGAATTGGTGCTGAAATCAACTAAACGCCAAGTTGGGAAAGTCAAACCCCAAACTAATACCCTAGTTTACTTTCAAGGCGATTTAACCCATTCTGTTAATGCAGTCAAAACACCGGGAAATCGCTTAAGTTTGGTTTGTGAACAGTATAATTTAAGTGAGGCTGAACTGGAGGAAATTCCCATATTTACCTTAGAATCAAGAGCTAGTCAGCCTACAACGAAGAAACGGAAGTCAACATCTTAGCGCCAAAAGTGGGAAACATCCCATCGCTACATCGTCAAAGTATCTGATATACATTTGGGAAGGCTATCGCATCTAATCCTTTCATGAAACAAATACTGCTAAACAATCGCTATCAAGTTATCCAGATACTTGGTGCTGGTGGGTTTGGGGAAACTTTTCTCGCAGAAGATACCCATATGCCTTCTCGTCGTCGCTGTGTAATCAAGCAACTCAAACCGATTAGTAATGATCCACAAACCTATCAAATTATTCAACAACGGTTTGAAAGAGAAGCAGCTACCTTAGAATATCTGGGTGAAAGTAGTGATCAAATTCCTAAACTTTACGCTTATTTTTCTGAAAATGGGCAGTTTTACCTCGTTCAAGAATGGATTCATGGACAAACTCTCAGCCAGATGGTGGAAGCTAAAGGATATATAGCTGAAACTATTGTTCGGGAAATTCTGTTAAGTTTGCTGTCAGTATTGGATTATGTCCACAGCAAAGGCATTATTCACCGAGATATAAAACCAGATAATATTATTCTTCGCGCTCAAGATAACAAACCAGTTTTAATTGATTTTGGTGCTGTTAAAGAAACTATCCGTACTGTCATCAATCCTTCGGGAAATCCCATACAATCAATCGTTATAGGCACACCTGGATATATGCCGAGTGAACAAGCTATCGGCCGTCCAGTTTACGCCACAGATATCTATAGTTTAGGCTTGACGGCGATTTATTTGCTGACTGGCAAACAACCCCAAGAATTAGAAACTCACCCGCAGACGGGGCAAATACTCTGGCAGCAATACGCTGCTGGGATGTCTTCAGAATTAGCGATCGCACTTACACAAGCAATTGAACCACGAACGAGCGATCGCTTCACCACAGCTAATAAAATGCTCTATGCTTTAAACTCAGCCCAGAATATTTCTCGTCCATCTCCCGCTACCAGCGCCACAATTAGCCTGAGTCCACCCCCTACTACTCTTAAACCAACCCAGTCAATATCTTCACCTGCAAAAACTCCCTTTATCAGAGAAACTAACAATCCCACAAACTGGCAGAAACCTGCTGTGATTTTTGGTAGTGTGCTAGTAGGAAGTTTAATTGGTGCAGTAGCAATTTCTAACATTAACCGTCAGCAGCCACCCACAACTACTGTTGCTACAGAAACACAAACTCCCAATACCTTACCAACAAACTCCCCCGTTGTAGAGTCAATTTCCCCAACTCCGCTGACACCCACTCCCTCAACTGAGCAACGAATCACTTCTCAGCCTTTACCAGAAGCCAATCCTTCTACAGCATTTACACCACCACCAGATCAAGAGCCTATTATTGAAAACACTCCAGCACCCCCAATCCCATCAACACCACAAGTAGAAATAGAAAATCAACAGCAGCAACCGGATATAGTTTCCACAGCGGAAGTATTCACAGATTCTCAGAAACAGCCAGATCAGAAAAAACAGAAGTCACGCGAGCAATTAAGTACTACTAATATCGGGCAAAATGTACCAGCTTTTCCTACAGGCACATCAAGAAGCACCGTAGAAGCAACTCTTGGTAAGAATAAAGATGTAAGAGGCTTGTGGCCTAATACCCGTGCTGTAACTTATAAGGTAGTACCTAACCAAATTGATCTCGGCTACTTATTTGACCGTAATTCTGGCAAACTGCGCCAAACGGAGGCAGCTTTTGCCCAATCTGTAGACCCTCAAGTCATGCAAACCACATTGAATGGAATGCTAGGCGGACAAGCGACGGGAGAAATTCAGCAAGGACTACAACAAATACAACAGCGCCAAAAAGATAATTTTCAGTTTACTCAAGGTTCTGTTAAGGGTCAAATAGTGCGGCAAAACTGCGATTTTATTTACATTAGTATTTGGGATCAAGACTTACACGATTTTGTCAATCCCTCATCAGCTAAACAGTGTTAACAACTGCAATTTTCATAAAAAAAGAGCCTCATAGAGGCTCATCATATAAAAAGGCAACGTAATTTATAATTACTAACTCATAATTCAATTACGAATTACGAATTACGAATTACAAATTACTTGATTACTACCTTACCGCCAGCTTCTTCGACACGCTTCTTGATATCCTCAGCAGCTTCCTTAGCTACAGCTTCCTTAATTGCCTTAGGAGCAGCTTCTACTAAGTCCTTAGCTTCTTTCAGACCTAAACCTGTGATTTCACGGACAATCTTCAGGACAGCAATCTTCTTATCAGCTGGAACTGATTCCAGAACTGCATCAAATTCGGTTTTTTCTTCTACTACTTCAGCAGCAGCAGCACCAGGAGCAGCCATCATCATCATGCCACCAGCGGCTGGAGCAGCACTCACACCAAAAGCTTCTTCAATTTGCTTAACTAGTTCAGAAGCTTCCAGCAAAGTCAAGGTTTTCAATTGTTCTAAAATTTGTTCGGTTGCAGCAGACATGGATATGACTCCTAAATAATTTTGAATTTTTTGTTGATGATTGGTAATTTGTAATTGGAAAAAACTATTACCTATTACCGATTACTCACTAGCACTTTCAGCACTTTCAGCGCTTTCAGAACTTTCAGCGCTACTACCTTCTTCTTTCTCAGCAACAGCCTGTAAAGCGCGAGCCAAAGAACTGGGAACTTCGTTGATACCCACAGCAACTTTAGTAGCCAAGGCGTTGATAGCGCCGGCAATTTGTGCCATAAGTTGTTCTTTAGATGGCAAGTCTCCTAAAGCCTTGACATCTGTTTCTTTCAGCAAGCGACCGTCCATAACGCCACCGCGAAGTGCTGTCTTCTTGGTAACTTTTTGGAACTCTTGATAACTCTTAATTGCTGATGAAAAATCTTCTTTGACTAGCAAAAAGGCAGAAGCGCCATTGAGCAATTCTGACAAAGGCTGCCATTTTTCTTCGTCTTGAATGGCAATGCCCATAAAGGTGTTTTTTGTCACCTTACAAACAGTGCCACTAGGACGTAACCGCCTTCTTAAGTCAGTGATTTCGGCAACTGTTAAACCCTGATAATCAATTACCAGTGCTAAAGTTGACTCACTCAAAGAAACTTTGAGGTCAGCTACAATCTCTTTTTTGTTTTCTAACGTTCTACCCATACTCGTTTCACCTCCAAGGGCAAAATCTTATTAGTGACTGGTGATTTAGTTACTTATTGCTGTTCACTTTTCACTGTCACCTGTAATCTGTAACTTTCTATCCTGACCAGCCGAAAACAACAAACCCCAGCTACATTTGCCGGGGTTTCACATTATTACTTTTAATGGCACAGTTGTTAAACTGTTTTTGTCAAACTTTAGGCCATGAAAGTAGTAACCTCGGCAGGATATTAAGTTATTAGCACCTGCTGTCTCCGGCTTTGCTTATTAAATTGTGGTTCTTGGTTATTACCAATTACCCATTACCAAATTATGCAGCGTCAGTCAGTTTTAAATCTCGTAGGGCGCTGATATCTATTTTAATGGATGGACCCATGGTAGCGGACACATACAATGTACGCCAGTAACGACCTTTGGCCCCTGAAGGACGGTTACGGTCAATAGTCTCTTGCAGAGCTTTGAGATTGACTAACAAATCTTCAGGTGCGAAGGATGCCTTACCAAACATAACATGGACAATTCCAGTCCGATCAGCACGGAATTCTAATTTACCAGCTTTGAATTCAGCGATCGCACTTGCTACGTCAAATGTGACTGTTCCACCTTTAGGTGATGGCATTAAACCGCGAGGACCCAGCAACTTACCCAGTTTTGCCACCATTGGCATTACATCGGGTGTAGCAATTAGCTTGTCGAAGTCCATCATCCCTTTTTGAATATCTTCAATCAGTTCTTCTGAACCAGCTATGTCAGCACCAGCGTTGGTTGCTTCTGTAACTTTTTCACCTCTAGCAATAACTGCCACTCGGACAATTTGTCCTGTTCCTTTAGGCAGTGCCACAGTTGTCCGCAACTGTTGATCTGTATACTTCGGGTCAATTCCTAGTCTGATATGAGCTTCTACGGCTTCTGCGAATTTAGCTGTTGCTGTTTCTTTCAACAGAGCTAACGCTTCTACTGGTGTGTAGTCTCTATCTTCAACTTTTTCTTGCAAAGCCTGCAAGCGCCGTGATAATTTCTTTCCCATTTTTTTCTCCTGGGGTAATTCCGAAGTTTTTAGCCTCTCCCCCGATACACTTTTGGATTTTAAATTTTGGATTTTGGATTGAGTCTAATTTTTAACCCAGTGTTCAAAACTCAAAATTTATTAAGTTTTTAGTCTGTGATGGTAACACCCATGTTTTTGGCTGTTCCTTCCACAATATTCATTGCCGCATCAATATCATTGGCATTGAGGTCAGGAAGTTTGGTTTGAGCAATTTCCCGCAATTGCACTCTAGTGATGCTCCCAACTTTCTTTTTGTTGGGTTCATTAGACCCTCTTTCTATTTTCGCTGCCTTGCGAATCAATACTGATGCTGGTGGTGTTTTGAGTACAAATGTAAAGCTCCGGTCTTCAAAAACCGAAATTTCTACAGGTATTACCATTCCAGCTTGGTCTGCTGTTTTGGCATTGTACTCTTTGCAAAACATCATGATGTTAACGCCATGTTGACCCAATGCTGGGCCTACTGGCGGTGCTGGGTTGGCTTTTCCAGCATTCAGGGCCAGTTTAATGACCGCTACTACTTTCTTCGCCATTTGGATTTAGCTCTGTTTTTCTACCTGATTAAATTCCAATTCTACTGGTGTATCCCTTCCGAAAATCGAGAGTAAAGCTTTTAGCTTACTCCGTTCTGGCGAAACTTCAATCACCTCTCCTTCAAAGTCCTTAAATGGACCAGAAAGAACCATTATCTTATCACCTGTAGCCATATCAATTTTGACTATCGGTTCTTGTTCACTGGTTTGTTTGAAGATGCGTTCAACTTCTAAATGACTCAGGGGTAATGGTTTGACGTGACCGCGACCTTTACCTGTGCCACGTTTTTGTTCTGCTCCCACGAAATTAATTACGTGGGAGGTGTTACGTACCACCTGCCAAGTATCATCATTCATCAACATCCGCACCAACACATAACCAGGGAATACTTTTTCCTCTGCTGGCTGGCGTTTACCATCCTTACGGATTTTCACCGTTGGCGTGTGAGGAATCTCCACTTGGATGATTTTATCAGCTACATCAAAAGTTTGGATGCGCTGTTCTAAGTTTGTCTTCACGCGCTTTTCACAGCCTGAGGCTACTTGCACTGCATACCAGCGTGCTTCCTTATGCGCTGTTTCTAGCGCTTCCTCCGACTGCAAACTGTTGCGTGGTTCATCTGTTGCAGAAGTCATCAGAATACCTGTTTTGCTGCCCAAGCAAACAATCCATCGACCAAATATATCAAAGATGCGGAGAGTGTCACCATTAACAACACAGCTGCTGATTCGCTCACCAACTGCTTCCGACTAGGCCAAACTACTTTCTCAAGTTCTTCTTTTGTTCCTTGGAAGAACTTGTTTAAGCTAAACCCATTTCCGGTTTCTGGCATTTCTGCTTCATTTTTTTTGGCCATGGTCGTTATCCCCCCCGTTTCTTACATAGCTACACCTTGCTATTTTTCATCAAGGTTTACAGCTTTGACCCCATTTGATATGGAAACAAGAAAGCTGCAAGTAAAAAATAATTATACCCGAAATAATCAACGCTTGCTGTTTGTTCAACAGATGCGTTTTTGCTTCGGGCAATATTTTTTGCTTTTGAGCGCGCCCTGGAGGACTTGAACCCCCGACATCAGGTTTTGGAGACCTGCGTTCTACCAACTGAACTAAGAGCGCACAAGCTGTCTTTGTTTCAGTCATTGCGCTGAACTTTTTTAGTTTAACGCAATTTCGACTCTGATTATAACTTGTTTTTGTTGAAAATGCAAATTAGCGGCGGATGCCGCTTGTGGCTTGCGATTGCGCTCCTAAGTTCGATGAGAATAGATCACAAGGCGCGGTCAAACCGTTGCTTAATTCGGGTTGCTTTACCGACGCGATCGCGCAGGTAATACAGTTTAGCGCGTCGTACTCTACCACGGCGTAGGACTTTGATGTTGTCAATTCTGGGAGAATGCAGCAAAAATACGCGTTCAACTCCCACACCTTGAAAAACTCGACGGACGGTGATTGTTTCGTTGATGCCACCGTTACGTTTCCCAATTACCACTCCTTCATAGGGTTGGACGCGATATTTATCGCCTTCTTTAATTTTGACTCCCACCCGAACTGTATCACCCACATAAATAATGGGGATATCTGATTTTAGGTGTTCCGCTTCAATAGAGCGGATAATCTCTTGAGCGTTCATAATTTATCTATATTTCTGAAAAAAACCCACAATCATCAATCATAAATCTATAACCGCCTGACAGTCCAGATATTTGAGATTGTTGATTTTTTGTATTAAACAGGACTTACAGCAGGAGTCAGGAGTAAAACTATCTTGGTGTCTAGGTTTCAATTTTGATTCTGTACCGTATGGCTGAAGTTGAGGGCAAAGTCTCATTAATCTACAATCTGCTGTGGTAGCTAAATTTTAGAAAATAAAGGTCAATTTTAGCTTTTTAATTGGGAACACTAAAATATAAGGCCGGGCTAATTTATCCTATTGACATCACAATATCTGTTGTATTTTTGCATTCAGTTTAGAATTATTTATGAAATTTACCATTCTCATCAGCACTTACAATCGGTTATATCTGCTGAAAAGAGCAATTTACTCAGCGCTGAACCAGACGATTGATTGTGAGATAGTTGTTGTGGACGACTGCTCATCTGATAACACAGATATTTTTGTTAAAAGCTTGGGAGATAGCATAGTTTATCATCGTAACCCAGTTAATCAAGGTCATGCTGCATCTGTAAATACTGGTATGGCAAAAGCTAACGGCGAATGGGTTAAGTTTTTGGATGATGACGACTACTTAGCACCGAATTGTCTAGAAGAAATGGAAAAGGCTATTTCTATCCATCCCCATGCTGTCATCTGTTCTTGTATTGCGGCTCAAGTGGATAGCAAAGAAGTAGAACTCAGTCGCACTCGACCGTCTGGAAATGGTTTAGCTTGCTATATTCCGCAAGCAGATCTTCACTACGGTATGCTCTTAGAACTTGTACCTTTTGGTACACCTGCCCAGGTAGCTTGCCGTCGTGATGCTTTTATGAAAACGGAAGGTTGGGACTCTACACTTAATACTAATTGTGATGATATTGATTCATGGATTCATATTGCCCAGTTTGGCGATGCTATTTTCCTAAATCAATGCCTTGCCTATCGTACTATTTGGAATGGTGCTTATAATCAAAAAATTTCTTTATCTCAACGATTAGCTACAAATATTTTGATGAAGAAGAAGATTTACACCTTAGTGGATGCACAGCATCGCTCTAAAATACCTGATTTTCAAGATATACAGAAATACTTAAAATTGCATTGGATTTTGGTAGCAATCAAGCAAAGAAAGTTTAGAAGTTTATTACCAATACTAGATTTAAGCATCTTGTCTTTTCAGGCTTGGAGAATTTTGCTATCAGTTAGGTTTATACGTCGCTTTAAATTGCGAAATTCTCCAGTTCGCCGAATACCTTTGATTTAGTTAATAATTTTGGTAATTCAATTATTGATGTATTTTTTTTGAGTTTAATATACTGTGGATCAAAACATACTTCTTTTAATTTGATTGCTGATTACTGATGCCGTCAATAAAAGTTTTCTTTATTTACAGGTGACAATTAAAGCTCACAAAAAATATCCATATAGGAATAGAGACAATACAATAATCTTGTATATGATAGAGCAGAAATAGGAACTACAATAACATAAAACTTATGAGGAATAAGATATAAGGAAACTTAGAGGATATCTGAGAAGTGTAAAATATCATGCTTTAGGTTACTTCCTTTAGTTTAGGTAGATACAGAGGATTGCAGATCAATGAGGCTTCTGTGAGCGTTCGACCGAAAAGATTGAGATTTTTGCTTTCATTTTACAAAGCGTCAAAATGACAAAAAATCCTGGGAATAAACTTCTCAAATATCCTCCGAGAAGAAGTTTTAATTTCCTTCTATTTTATTTAAATAACTTCACAATTAAAATAAGCCTTTTCAAGGTTATGCGAATCATACATATATTGAATCATATTCAAGAAATAGGTAATGGTATTGTTAATGTAGCTGTTGATCTTGCGTGTTTGCAGGCAAAACATGGTAATGAAGTAGCAATAATCTCAGGTGGGGGAGAGTATGAAAAACTATTGCATAGATTTGGTGTTAGACACTACCAAATAGACCAAAATCGCCAGCCTGTAAATATAATAAAAGCAGCGGTGGCTTATCGAGCAATTGTACAAGAATTTAAGCCGGATATTGTGCATGCCCATATGATGACGGGCTTAGTTTTAGCACATTTTTTGAAATTCAAAAACAAGTATGCTTTAGTTTCTACAGTACATAATGAATTCCAGCGTGCTAGTTTACTGATGGGTTTAGCTGAAAGAGTAATTGCTGTCAGTAATTCTGTACAAATTTCGATGGTGCAACGTGGTGTACCAGAAAATAAGTTGAGGGTAGTTCGCAATGGGACTTTAGGTAGTCCTCGTACTCGACAAATATCGGATTATCAACCTTTAAATTTACAACATCCTGCGATCGCAACTGTAGCGGGAATGTATAAACGTAAAGGTATCACTGAATTAATTGCTGCTTTTGAGCAAATTGCCCAGGATTTCCCCACAGCGCATCTTTATCTAGTGGGAAATGGGCCCGATAGAGAAATATTTGAAACCCAAGCACAAGCAACCTCTGTCAGCAGTCGTATCCATTTTGAAGGGTTCCAATCAGAACCACAAGGCTACTTACTTTCTTGCGATATTTTTGTTCTTGCTTCTCACCGTGACCCATGCCCCCTTGTACTTTCAGAAGCCAGGGAAGCTGGGGTTGCCATTATTGCTACAGAGGTAGATGGCATACCCGAAGCCTTAGATCATGGTCAAGCTGGCGTTTTAGTACCAGCTAAAAATAGTCAAGCTTTAGCTGAAGCCTTAGTTAAGCTATTAAGTAACCCAGATATCCTCCAAGATTGGAAACATCGGTCACAGGAAAATTTAGAATCGCTCAGTATTGCTCGTGTAAATCAGGAAACATTGGCAGTTTATAGGGAATTGGTGTAGGGGCGTATTGCAATACACCCTATATCTTACTGATACTTCCTTTTCCAAATCCGCAACCTGATAAATATAGGTTTAGCCCAACGTCCACCAATTAAATCGTGTAACAAAGTATAAAAACAGGGAATAATAAACAGCGTTAGCACTGTTGCTAAAGACAAACCAGAAAATACGACTACACCCAATGGTTGGAGAAATTCTGAACCATCTCCAATTCCCAACGCGAGAGGGAACATACCTAAAACAGTCGTAATGGTTGTCATCAAAATAGGGCGTAAACGTTGGGGTGCGGCTTTTAAAATTGCGGTTTTGCGGTCAATGTGTTCTCGTTCCCGAAGTTGATTAGCTAGTTCCACCATAATAATGGCGTTGTTAACCACGATACCTACTAACAAGACCGCACCGACAACTACTGTTGCGCCAATGGCAGTTTCAGTAATATAAAGCCCAAAAATACCCCCAGCTAATGCTAGAGGAATAGTAAACAAAATTACAAAAGGGTCTACGAGGGAATTATATTGTACAGCCATGACGACAAAGACTAAGAAGATGGCTAATCCTCCTAACACTTGCAGCGAGTTTTGTAGTTCTTTATTAGATTCCGCTGTCGCACTGGGTAAAAGACTCACCCCTTGGGGGAAATTTGCATTGTTGAGGACTTGATCTACCTGTTCTAGCGCTTGAGTTAGACTTGCTCCTTCTGCCAAATTACCCGCTATGAGGAAGACTTGACGCTGATTAATCCGTTGAATTTCTCCTGGTGCTTGCGCTTCGGCAATTTTTGCTACATCACTCAAGCGGATTTGTTGATTACCTTCCACAAATAGAGGTAATCTCTCTAACTGAGAAGTTGATTGTACAGAAGTTTCGTCTAACTGTACCCGGACATCAACTAAACGGTTATCCCGTTGCAGTTGGGTGGGTATACTACCTTCAATTGCGGTCTGGATTGTGTCTCCGATATCTTTGGTATTTAAACCAACTTTTGCAACTCGTTCCCAGTCGGGTAATATCTGAATTTCTGGTTGACGCGCATCTGCCTCAGGACGGAATCTGACTGCGGTGGCTTTTTGTTCTAAATTTGCTAATAATTCCCGACCGGCTTGTTCCAAAGTGTCGGAGTCATTTCCTTGGAGAATGATGTCAACATCAGCGTTGCGAACAGGGGAGTTGTTGAGAATTAAACCCCGCACTTGACCAGGGGTGAGACGGAGACGAATATCTACTAAGTTAAGCTTGCTAAATTCTTTGGTGACACGTTCAACATAAGTCTCTACGTTTGAGCCTGGTTTAAGGGTAATAGTGCTGGAACTTCGCAGAGGGTTAGCAGTGCTGTTGTTACCAAAGAGAAAACCGCCAACTGTAGAAAATACATATTCTGTTTCTGGCTGTTGACGGAGAATGCCATCTACAGCTTTCATGACTTTTTGGTTAGTTTCTAAGGGTATACCGGGGGGAAACTGAGCAATTAAGTTAACTTGTCCGGTATTGATGCGAGGGAGAATTTCTTGGGGAATTTGAGGAGCTATCCACAAGCTGCCACCACCTAATAAGATAATTGTGAGCGCAATTGTCAATAATCTCCAGCGCAATATACCACCTAAAAAGCTACTATAAGCTCTTGTTGCTGCCTCAAAACGGCTATTAAATACCCGCAATGGCCAAAAATTATTGAGGGAACTAGAAACAGGTAAACTTAATAAACGCGATGTCAGCATGGGAACAACGGTAACGGCAATTAAAATTGAAGCCGCTACAGAAAAACTGATGGTGAGAATTAACTCGTTGAAGAGTAATGAGATAAAACCACCAATTAATAAAAATGGCAATACTGCAACTAAATTAGTACTAGTGGAAGCAACTAAAGCTGATTCTACTTCTCGGCTGCTATCTTCAGATTGTTGAATAATTGACGAAACTGATAATTTTGATTCTTGATTGCGAATTTTTACTTGACTAATTCCCTCAGCTATGTTTTCTAACATGACGATGGAATTATCAACCACAATTCCCACGCCTAATGCTAAACCACCTAAGCTAAAAACGTTAAGTGACAAGCCAAATAAACCCATTAAGATAATCGCTGTTAAAGATGCTAGGGGAATGGAAACGACAATAATAAAGGTTTGGCGTAGAGAACCCAAAAAGAGTAAAACTGCGATCGCAGCTAAACCTGAGCCAATTAACCCAGAAGTAGTCACATTCGCTATGGAATCACGGATAAATTTTGATTCATCTAAGGTAGCTGTGAGAGTTGCTTCTTGAGGAATCACACCCCCTTTTTGCAATTCTGCTAGACGTTTTTTCACGCCATCGACAACATTGATGGTGTTAGCATCTGGCTGTTTTTGAACGCTGACTTTTACTGCTTCTTCGCCATTGAGAAAAACATAGACTCGCTGTTTTTCTGATCCATCAATAACTTCAGCAAAGTCTCGCAAGTAAACACGGTTTTTGATAGCAGAATTTGGCGCGGATACTTCAAAGGAAAGATTATTAAGTTCATCGGCACTTTGGAAGCGTCCCACAGTCCGGGTTAAAGCTTCTGAATTTGTTCCTAAAATCCGACCACCGGAAATATCTTGGTTGCGGTTTTGGAGTTCATTGAGTACATCTGTCAAACCCACACCAACGGCTTGGAGACGTTCTAAATCAATATTTACCCTGACTTCTTCCTTCACTCCTCCCGATACACTGACCCCAGCAACTCCTTCTACTACGCCCAATTCACGGGCTAATTCTTCTTCGGCAAAAACTCGTAAATCAACACCTTTAAGAGAAGGTGAAGTGATCGCAAATTCATAAACAGGTAATTGGGAAGGATCAATTTTAAATACCCGTGCTTCTTGAATATTATCTGGTAATTGGTTTCTAGACCGGTTAAAGGATGCTGTGGCATCATTGAGGGCTTGGTCAATATTTCCTCCCGGTCGAAAGTATAAATCTAAACTAATTTGACCTTCACGGGTTTGGGAAAAAACCTGAATTACACCTTCAGTCGCGGAAAAGGCTTCTTCTAAACGTTTTGTGACTTCATCAACTGCTACCTCTGGAGAAATTCCTGGGGCTTCTATCCGCACCCCAATCCGGGGATAGGTAATAGATGGAAGTAAATCTACAGGTAAACGAATAATGAAAAATACGCCCATGACAATCACAGCCAAGGTGAGCATGAGTGTACCAATATGCTGGCGGATAGAAATAGCACTGATACTAAATCCGTTGTTAGTGTTTGTTGTCTGCATTTTTCCAGCTTGTTGTTATTTTTCTGACAAAATTGATAATTTCACAACTGCACCATCTTTTAATGGCTGACTACTGCGAACAACATAACTTTCTCCTGGTTGTAAGCCAGAAAGAATTTCTACTTTACCGTTTGCTGTTTTCCCTAAAGTTACCGTTCTTTCTTTGACCTTGGGTTGACCGTCTTTTTCATCCAAGACAAATAATTTGCCATTGTTTTCTTCTTGTCGTGTTTGTCTTTGGGAATCAGTAATTGCTGTTTGTGACACTACGACTCGCTGTGGTGTCCCAGAAGTAAAATTGACTCGCGCTAGTAGTCCACTACCAATTTTTCCACCGCTATTAGGAATCACTACTTCTACCGGTACTAAACGGGCTGTACTATCAGCAGTTGGAGAAATGCGAGTAACTCTACCCATGATATTTGTCTCCGGGAAAGCATCTAGTCGCACTTTTACCGATTGTCCAACCTGAATTTTTCCTAGTTCTAATTCAGATACTTGGACTACGACTTTAATCCGACTGAAGTCACCTATTTTTAAGACTTCGTTACCTGGTTGGAGGAGATTACCTGGTTCTGTGACTTTTTCTGTGACGATGCCAGTAATGGGGGAGATTAAGCGGGAGTATGAACGGCGTTCTTTGGCCGCAGAAACTGCTGCTTGTTGGGCAAATACTATACCTTGGGCAGCAGCGACGGCTTGCTTTTCGGTTCTGACTTGTGCAATTGTGGCTTGAAGGGCTTGGGCTGCTGTTTGAGCTTTGGTTTGAGCTTGTTGGGCGACTTGTTCGGAAATTGCGCCCTCTTTCAATAATTTTTGTTGTCTTTGAGAATCTGCTTTGGCTTGTACTACTTCTAACCGGGCTTTTTCTACTTCGGCGTTTGCATTACTTACCTGGGTCATGGCCCTGGCTACTTCTGATTGACGGGCTGCTAGTTCTGCCTCTGCCTGCTGTAATCCTGTTTTGAGGAGAACATCATCTAATTGGCTGATGATTTGTCCTCGCTGGACTGTATCTCCAACGTCTAGATTTAATGCTAGTAGTCGCCCTTCTACTTGCGATCGCACTGAAACTATCCGAAATGCTGTGGTGTTACCTATATATTCTGCTGAGGGGCTTAATAAGTTGGTCTGTGCGATCGCTATATCTACAGCAGTTTCATTATTACCTCTTTCTCTACCACCCGGTTGCCTAGACTGCGCTTCAGCTGATTCTTTTGGCAATGAACCACAACTTGCTGTCAATAATCCCAGTAAACAGAATGTGAATAAACTATAGCCATTCATGACTGGGTTGGCAACTAGAGAAGTGGGGTTTTTAACCTGTTTTTCTGACTTATTTCCGTCCAAAATCATGAATATTTCTCCAATTGAGGGAGTCTTTGCACTCAAATCGCAGTTTATTAGCAAGTAATTTTCAATAGATACAAATGACAAAAATAGCGATAAAAATTTAGCTTTTTCATGCTATTTATGTATCCCCAATTACTTTTTTTACTAAATAAAACTGACAGAATTTTTACTATATCCAGAGGATATAGATGTATATAATTTCTAATGATCCCAGAAACTATAAAATAAGTATAAAGATTTTGTCAGCAAAATGTAATAGGTAATTAGTCATGGTTTGAGTAGGTGAAATCAACAAACAAGAATATCAAACCATCGTTTTTGCCACCCTGTGCTGACAGCAGTAAGGCTTACGCAGTTCTTTCTACTTAATTGGTCAGCGGTTTTACCATTTCTAGCTCCTGATCGGAAATGTATCTCAAGGACTAGTATTTTTGACTTTTTTGTGTAAGTATTACGAATAGTAAACAATTATTGCTTTAGTCGCCATCATAGTATAAGTCCAGATTGATGACAAGGCGATGGACTTACTGAGCATAAAAATACAGACACGGCAGCAACTTATTCACTGTTTAGATGAGGAAGGTAATAAGTGACATCACCGCTTAAAATTATCCAAACTGCTGATCAACAGGAGATTGCAGAGTTTTTCCTAGCATCAGTAGGTGATTGGCGATCTGAACGGCGCTATTACACCCTACCCCAAGGAGAAACTCAAGAGATGGTCAGTATGATTACCATCCAGTTTTTAGAACAGGGGGAAGATGAATTGCAAAAACTGGCTCAATTACATGATTTGCCAAATTTAGAGATTTTGACTTGTGGTGCTAAAGTCACTTGGGAAAGCACTGATATACACAAAGCTAGAAAAGAATCGACTGGTATGACAGTGTTTGGTGTGCTGGGAAAGATTTTGTACCGCGATCGCGGTTTTGCTACAACTAAACCAGTCACCGCCCAATTTTATTTCCCCAATCCCCAAACCATGTGTTTGCGAACCGAGTACAACAACTCAGTCTTTGAAGAAGAAATCAAACTCATTGGTAATAAATACCGCACCAGACAGAGTATAATTTCCCGTGCTGGTGAACAGTTAATGATTGGTCAATACTTGGAAAAGCGGATTAGCAGTTAGGTATTGTCAGTTCTAGCCAAGTGGTGGCAATTCAATAACCTCATTCTGCAACCAAGCATAAAATCCTTGGCCTCCGCTAAAATTGGAACATATGGGAGAATCAATGGATAATTGAGCAGAAAAGTTCCACTTATCTATCCTGGCTAGGCTTGTCTTCACCACCCATCAAGTGGGTTGAGATACCAGCCAATAAGCAGTTTGCAAGGACTGATAAAAAAGTTTATAAAAATTTTGTGAAATTTTTACCCAAAAAGCCGATTTATATGTAATGATTGTGGAGAGAATTAATTCGGCGATTAGTGTTTTGTTGTTAGTATTGACAGGCTTTCCACTTGTGGTATTTACAGACTGCTCTCCGAAATCTAAATCTCTACAAACCCGTGATTTTGGAGACATAATATGTCGGTTTACGTAGGTAATCTTTCTTACGAAGTTACACAGGATGCTTTAACACAGGTCTTTGCAGAATATGGTTCTGTAAAGCGTGTTCAGATCCCCACTGACCGTGAAACAGGCCGTGTACGCGGTTTTGCTTTCGTAGAGATGGGTACAGAAGCAGAAGAAACAGCGGCTATCGAAGCACTTGATGGTGCTGAATGGATGGGTCGTGACTTAAAAGTTAATAAAGCCAAGCCCAAAGAAGACCGTGGTGGTTCCTTCGGCGGTGGCGGCGGCGGTGGTCGCGGTGGATACGGTGGCGGCGGCGGTGGCCGTGGCGGCGGTGGCGGCGGTGGTCGCTACTAAGTAGCAACTACGACGTTCAATCTGCTAAACCATTAAGTTTTGTTAGATAAAAGTGACCCATTCCGGCTGCGGGGTGGGTTACTTTTTTGGTTTTTAATTTTCAATTTAATTTTAAAGCTGTAATTCAAATCCTGGTAAAACATCTTCTCCAAAAAGTACAGCAGGAAGTTGAACGATTTCTACAAGTTTTCCTAGTCGGTAAATTTCTGTTTGTTTGTCTTGGGGATTAATTAACCAACCCAAACGCAAACCATTATCTATATATTCCTGCATTTTTTCTTGCAGGGTTTTGAGTCTGTCTGATTTTGATCTCAGTTCAATAATAAAATCTGGTGTGAGTGGGGGAAATTTTTCCCGTTCTTCTGCTGTTAATGCTTCCCAACGTTCTAGTTTTATCCAAGCAACATCAGGTGAACGTTTCGCACCATTGGGAAGTCGGAAGATGGTTGAGGAACTAAATACAATTCCTAATTTGGTTTGGTGATTCCAAAGACTGACTTTAAAATTTAAATCAGATTCACTACGTCCGCTTTCTCCTCCTACTGGTGGCACAATAATTAATTCTCCTTGTGCATTGAGTTCTAAGCTTACATCTTTATTGGCCATGCAGAGTTGGTAAAACTGATCATCTGTCAGGCGAATAACTGTATCTAGGTTTAAGGTGACAGTATTCATTTCAGGTTATTAGTGCAATTGTTCTGTGTTAAAATTTTCAGAATCAACAGACCTATAAAAATATTATATGTTTCAATCCCTAATAGGGATTAATAGGGATTAAGAGAAATTTTTCTCGTTCCTAGTCTCTGACTAGGAATGCAGTTGATGAGGCTCTGCCTCAACCACTACTACAAAAGCTGGTAAAATGGCTTGTATTCTGGGATTGGAGGCAGAGCCTCTTGATAGGCATTCCCAGCCGGAGTCTGGGAACGAGGGATTATACACGGTTTAATGATTTTATTTTTCTCGTTCCTAGTCTCTGACTAGGAATGCAGTTGATGAGGCTCTGCCTCAATTACCAGCACAAAATCGGGTAAAATGGCTGTATTCTGGGATTGGAGGCAGAGCCTCCTGGTAGGCATTCCCAGCCGGAGTCTGGGAACGAGGAATATATTTTTTATTTTCCTGCATATTGCATTTACATCACCTTTGTCAAAACTCCAAAAATGTGATGCTTGGGGGGAGGAAAGCGATCGCTTGTGGATGGTAAACTTCAAAAATGTACTATCATTTTTTATTCTACGTAGGTTGGGCTGAGGAACGAAACCCAACATTTCCTTGAATTTGTTGGGTTTCACTTCGTTCTACCCAACCTACTATTTTATTAACTTAGCATTTCTCCTTTGATAGGATGTACGAATGTGCATATAAGATGAGGATGAATAAATTATGGAAACTGAGTATAATTTTAGTCAAGGTAAACGGGGTGCGATTGAACCCACACCACCGGGAAAAACTCGGATTACAATTCGCCTAGATGATGAAATACTGATATGGTTTCGTGAGCAAGTACACCAAGCGGGTGGGGGGGAATTACCAAACATTGATTAATGATGCCTTGCTTGAGTATATTCAACAACGCCGTGAACCCTTAGAAGCAACTTTAAGAAGAGTATTGCGAGAAGAATTAGAAAAAATGGGAAAATGAGAGCTTTAGCCTAGATCATCGTAGATATCGCTAAAATTTTGTCTATAAAGAGAGGCTCGTCAAGCCAGTCTCATAAAAACATGATTTACTCTAAACATTGACAAAGTTTAAAATAGTTCCATAACACAATCTCTCAATATTTCAATCAATTCTTCTTTACTGACTTTATTATCAGCAACCTGTATTGTTAATTGCTCTGCTTCCTTTGGTGTCATGTTTAGGTCATAATCATTTAAATTTAAAAATGTTATCATGACATCAAAAGCAGTTCGTTTATTTCCATCTATAAAAGCATGGTTTTTAATAATATGAAACAAATATGCTGCTGCTTGTTCAACAATTGTAGGATGTAAAAACTTTCCTGCAAAACTTGCTTGAGGGACGCAAATTGCGGAACTTAATAAATCTTTATCTCGGATACCTAATAAGCCACCATATAGGTTAATCTGTTTATTATGTATATTTAAAACATCTTCTTCTTCAATAAATTTAGGATTATGCAAGTTTTCTATACACATAATCCCATTTTTCTGTAGATGCTAAAGAAATCAACATAGCTTCTGATTCTTTGGGTGTAATATCTCCTAAGTTAAAAGCACTAATCTCTTCTTCCGTAAAGGCATTTGCCTTTAAAGAAGCTTTGATAAGTGATTGTAGAAAGTGCTTGAAAGATTCTGTAAGAATGTATAATTTATAAAAATTTTTATCTACAATAGGTACAATTTCTATTTTAGATTGATTTTTATTAAATAGTTCCACAAAACTTATAGTCATTTTTTTTAATATTTCTTGATTTTTTGTAATTAAGTATAAATCAAAGTCTATAAATTCCATATCTATAATTTCTTTCATTATAAAATAATGTTTTACATATAGTAACAGAGGTAATTCACCCTGGATTTCTTTTTCATAAATTACCTGATATAGTTTTTTTCTCTTAATCAACTTTTCAAGTAACTTTTCTAATTCCTCTTTAAGCTGACTAAGAGATATTTGCCGACTATTAGCCAACTCGATCATTTCCGCAATTGCTTCATCTTGCGGGTTAGCATTATTTAAGCATCTGTTCAGGACTTGTATCCTTTCCTGAATGCTGTCAATCATCTCCTGTGGGAATGTAAAGGTGTGCAGCATATTTTATCTGTAATTCAGATTTAGGGAATTTGCTCGTTCCTAGATTTTACCTGGGAACGAGATCAGGAGTATTATTTAATAATAACTCGCCGATTTGCGATGATGTACAGCAGTCACAGCATCTTGATTTAACACTTTCCCATCATTAACAGTTGCATAAACCAACCAATGATCACCGGCTTCCATACGACTTTGGACAGAACATTCGAGGTAAGCTAAAGCACCGTTGAGAATAATACCACCATTACTAGCTTCTTCTGTTTCCAAACCCGCAAATCTATCTTGTCCGGGGGCGTAAACCTTCATGAACTGCTTGCGTATTTCCCTGCCTTCAGCTAAGATATTGACGACAAATTGATTACCAGTGTAGGTTAGAGTTTCCATAGCCCGTTCTTTAGCTACCGCAATGGTTAAACCAGGAGGGTTAAAGCTGGCTTGTGTTACCCAAGATGCTAACATTCCTGTTTTCACTTCTCCTTGAGTTGCGGTGACAACACACAGAGAACCAACTATCCGTCCAACTGCTTGTTCTACATTAGTAGCGGGTTGTTTAGCCACAACTGCTCTTTTCGCGGCGCGTTTTAGTGCTTGGGCGAAATCGGTTCCGGCTTCTTCACAGGTTTGTAGGGTGACTTCGTTGGGTTTGAACTTGACGCGAATGGTGTCAAAACCAAATCTGTAACCTGCGTCTTTGAGTTTTCCTTCAATTAAATCAACGGCTTCTCCACTCCAACCAAAAGAACCAAAAACCCCAGCTAATTTATTATTTGTAGCGGTAGAAAGAACAATTCCTAAAGCTGTTTGGACTGGTGTAGGTGCGTGTCCACCTAATGTGGGAGAACCAATGACAAAACCGGCGCACTTTTCAACTGCGGCTTTGATTTCTTCGGGTTCGGTAAATTCGCAGTTAATTGACTCGACACTAACACCTGCTTTGGTTATACCACGTGCGATCGCTTGAGCTACAGTTGCAGTATTCCCATAAGCAGAAGCATAAATCAAAGCCACCCTCATATCAGCGTTGGTTTGCTGTTGAGTCCATTCCCGATAAGAGTGGGTTAATCCTTGTAAGGCATATCTTACCAAAGGTCCATGACCAGTGGCGTATAATCTAATTGGTAAATCTGCCAATTTATCTAAAGCTGTTTCTACTTGTCTGGCGTGGGGAGCCATGAGACAATCGAAATAATAACGCCTATCTTCGTTAAAGACTTCCCAACCTTCATCAAATACTTGGTCGCCGCAAATATGCGCCCCAAATAACTTATCAGAAAATAATATTTCTGTTTGGGGATCATAAGTACAAAGTTCATCTGCATAACGGGGATTAGGTGTAGGAATAAATTGCAGATCATGTCCTTTACCTAAATCTAGGGTTTCGTCTCCCCGCATTACTAGAATTGGTAAATCCTGATTTTCCAATGCTGCTTTTAAATTTATAGCTCCGGGATTTGAACAAACAAAAGTAATTTGTGGGGCAATTTCTCGTAACGTTTTTAATGTCGCAGCCCGGTTAGGATTGACGTGACCAAGAATTACATAGTCAACGGCTTTAATATCAATCCGTTGTTGTAAAGCTTGGAGATAAATTTCGGTGAAAGTTTCCCCTGGTGGGTCAATTAAGGCAATTTTATCACCTTGAATTAAAAAAGAATTCGCTGTTGTGCCTTTAGCTAGAGCGTATTCTATTTCAAATCGTAACCTTGTCCAACTGCGCGATCTTAATATTGTTGTATCTGTCCCAATTGGCAGAATTTGTACATCACGGGGTTTAGTATTTTCCATAATTTGCTGATATGTGATTGATAATTTGTAATTTTTCTAGCTATCTTCAATGATTTGTCAAGAATCTATTTTTTCGTGGTCATAATTATAGCAATGGTGAACATTGCCCACCCCACAAGGTAATTAATAATTCATAATTCGCAATTTTTAAGTTCTCTTCAATTACGAATTACGAATTACAAATTACGAATTAATAGTGGTTTCCGACTTTGCGATGGTGTACTGCTGTAAGTGCGTCAGGATTTGATACTCTTCCAGCGTAAACTGTGCTGAATACTGCCCAATGATCGCCGCAGTCCATTCTGCTGACTACTTCACATTCCATGTATGCTAGGGCATCACCTAAAATGGGCGCACCGTTTTCTGCTGGTTGGGTTTTGACTCCTTCAAAACGATCTGCACCGGGGGCGAATCGTTTTAAGAAGTGTTTCATTAATGGTTGATAGTTACCTTCTTCTAATACGTTGAGAACGAAGCGATCGCCTACTTGCATAAGTGATTCAATTGCTCGGTCTTTGGCTACAGCGATGGAAAACCCTAATGGTTTAAAGCTGGCTTGACTTACCCAAGAAGCTAACATGGCGCTAGATACATCGCCTTTTTTGGCTGTGATGATATATAAACCGCCGCTAATTCTCCCCAAGGCTTTATCTAAGTCAGCACCAAGAGATTTCATGGCTTTGATGCTTTTATCTCTTGTTACCCACTGTCCTAAGTCGGTTCCGGCTTCTTCGCATTTTTTGAAAGTGTTTTCTGTTGGTGTTTCCCGAATTTCAATTACGGGGAAAGCAACATTTAAACCCGCAGATCGGAATTTATTTAAAATTGGGTAAGTGGGTTCATCATTTCCACCACCGGTTTCAAAAATACCGATCGCTTGTTTTTCTTTGGCAGAACCTAAAACGGTGCTTAGTGCAGCTTGAATTGTAGGGTTTTCAGTGGCTGGGGGCATTCCCACAACTATACCTGTACAGCGTCCTACCAGTTCCCGCAACTCTTGTAAATCAACTGCTCCACCCAAATCTATCATTTCCACCGCTACGCCAGTTTTAGTGATACCATTGGCGATTGATTGCGCCAAGCGATCGCTATAGCCATACTCGGAAACGTAAAATATCCCTACTGGTGTTTCGGCCTTGGTTTGCCCTTGACTCCAACTGCGATAACGTCCCGTTAGTTCCTCGACATTGTGGTAGAGTAACGGCCCGTGTCCAGTAGCAATCATCTTGATAGTTTTCAATTCTGCCATCCGCTTCATCGCCGACAACACGGAACGGGAATTTGGCCCCATCAAGCAATCGTAGTAATATTTAAAATCTTCTTCAATTGCAGCCAAGTCATCATCAAAGGTGCTTTCTGTGCAGTAATGCAAGCCAAAAGCATCGCAAGTGAAGAGAGTTTGGGTTTTGTGGTCAAAGCTGAAAATGGTGTCAGGCCAGTGTAAATTAGGGGCAATGACGAATTCAAATTCATGACCATTTCCTAAATCCAAGCGATCTCCATTTTTGACAATTCGCCGTTTAAAAGGTCGATGTACCAAATCTTCTAAAAACTGAATCGCCACCTTAGAACCGACTACAGTAATATCAGGAGCCATTTGCAGCAAATCTTTAACCAAGCCGCTGTGGTCTGGTTCTGTATGGCTGATTATTAAAAAATTTATGTCTTCAGGATTGATTAAACCCGTGAGTGTATCAAAATAGAGCTGACGAAACTTTTCGTGAGACGTATCGACTAAAGCAATTTGCTCACCACGAATCAGAAAAGAGTTGTATGTTGTACCGTTTTGTAGACCAAACTCAATATCAAAGCGATCGCGATCCCAATCCAAAGACCTAATCGCCGTCGTATCTTCAGCAATTTCAACAGTCTGTATGGTGAGACGTTTTTCTGGGGCTGGATTTCCCTGCCCTTCATGTTTATCG
Organism: Anabaena sp. PCC 7938; assembly: GCF_049315035.1. NCBI lineage: Bacteria > Bacillati > Cyanobacteriota > Cyanophyceae > Nostocales > Nostocaceae > Anabaena > Anabaena sp. PCC 7938. The sequence goes on from NZ_CP186034.1 coordinate 1,507,644, forward strand.
GTGAGTAACACCATAACTCCCCTCCTTGACAAAATGAGTATTTATTCCTCTTGCTTTATTGTGACACGGGTTGAATATTAGTTTTTCTTAAAAAACCTATGGCTGACTTAAGAAACTTAAAACTGTGAACGAAAACCGTTGGTTAGCATTGATGATTGGTAATTCCCGCTTGCATTGGGCTTTATTTATCAACCAAACTCTCCACTCAACCTGGCATACACCTCATATATCAGAGTCTGATATACAACAGTTAGCTCAAACAAATACTTTTCCTCTCTCACCATCTTCTTCTATCCCCATCTTCCTCTCTCCCCATCTCACCATCACTCTCGTTTTAGCCTCCGTAGTTCCTAGTCAAACACAACTTTGGCAAACTTACCCCAATGTCCGTTTAATTAGCTTAAACAACATCCCCCTCCAGGGTATGTATCCCACTCTAGGAATTGACCGCGCCCTGGCTTTATATGGAGCCGGCAAAAAATGGGGTTTTCCCATATTAGTGATTGATGCCGGCACAGCACTGACTTTTACAGGTGCAGATGCTAATCAGCGTTTAATTGGAGGCGCGATTTTGCCAGGTTTAGGTTTACAATTAACAACACTCGGTCAAAAAACCGGACAATTACCATTATTAAAAACCAGTGAAATCATAGAATTACCACCACGGTTTGCCATGAACACACCAGAAGCAATTCAAAGTGGAGTAATTTACACATTATTAGCAGGAATTAAAGATTTTGTTGAATCTTGGTTGTCTTTATTTCCTGACAGCAAAATCGTAATTACCGGAGGAGATAGTAATTTGTTAACAACCTATTTAAAAGCCAGATTTCCAGACATAGCAGCAAGGTTAATTGCCGAGACAAATTTGATTTTTTTAGGAATGGCAAAAATCTTATTTGGGAATAGTTAAGAGAAATATGAATTTTTAACGTAAGTAAACATAACAAGTTACAGATGACATAGAATAGAGATAGCAGTTTACACCTCATGAAATTATGCCTAAAACATTAATGATTGATGTTATTATGCAGCAGTTAGACGCTCTTTCTGTAGAGGAGCTACTAGAAGTGAGAGCCAAAGTCAATGCTTTGATTCCAGTTAAATCATCTCGGTTAGCAAATATTGAGAATGCTAAAAGCCATTTTAATGAAGCACTCGAAAGATCTGCTCTCTTATTAGAGGTGTCAAAATTAGTGACTAGTAACGAATGTCCAGATAAATGGCTGATCCTCAAAATTCGAGAAAGTTTCGCCCCAGTGGTTGAATTAGAAGTCAATACAATCCATACAGATAATTCTTTTAATTCTTTAGAAAAATTCATAGAACTGGTAGATGAATGGATGGCTGATGAATCCGATTATGACCAAAAAACCTATCCTCAAATCGAAGCTGCTTTAAACCAAAATCGGCTTGTATTTTAGCAGCAAAAATGAATGAGTGAAATTACAGAACCAAAGAGTAGAGTTATCTTGTTAGATACTCATCCACTGAGCAAAGTAACCCATCCTAAAATAGATCCAAAAGTACAGCAGTGGTTGAAATCTTTAGGAGATAATAAAACTGTAATACGTGTGCCAGAAATAGCTGACTACGAGCTTCGACGTGAACTAATCAGAGAAGATAAGAAAAAGAGTTTAGATCGTCTTGATGCACTCAGCCAAACTTTTCTTATTCCCATAACTCCTGAAACAATGCGAAAAGCAGCAGAGTTATGGGCATGGGTAAGAAACCAGGGAAAACCCACAGCAAGTAATGACAGTTTAGACGGTGATGTTATTCTTGCTGCTCAGGCAATTATGCAACTAAAGAGTTTTGATGAAGTCATTGTTGTGACAACAAATTTAAAACACATATCACGATTTGCAAGCGAAGGAATATCTGTCGAAGATTGGCAGCAAACTTTAGATAATGTTGTTTAATTTGAGCCTTGTTTTAACGAGCCACTATATAAATTAGCAATTACAAGTTTTCCTTGACAAAATCCCGAATATATCCAGCCACAACCCCAGCACAAGATTCAGGTAAATTATTTTCTGCATGGGCAATTATCTTTAACTCAGCTTTAGAAATTAGTCGCCCATAAGTATTACTTTTAGCTAAAGCATTTGCTGTATCTTGACCACCTTGCAAAATTAAACAAGGTACTTCTAGAGAGTACAAACGATTTTGTAATAATTCTGCCTCAATTTCTACTTGCTTTCGGTTAAATAATAACTGACAAGCTGTAGGATATTGCAACAATTTTTGTCTTAGTTGTAAGTCTTCAGTAATTTTTTGTTCCCAACCAATTAATTTAATTAAAGGCTTTAGTAAGCGTAAAATTTTAACTACCATTGGTGAACAATTAAACAATTGCTGCATTTTTTGCCAATGCTGTTCTTGTCCTGCTACCCCTACACCCTCTGGTTCTAACAGTACCAAACCAGATACTTGTTCTGGATATTTTAAAGCATAACTAGCTGCAATCCAAGCCCCAATGGAATCTCCTACTAAATAGACTTTTTCTAATTTCACAGCTTGGAGTAATTCAGCTAAACAATCTACTTGTAAATCTATTGAATGGTGAATATTAGGATTTTCTGATTCACCAAAACCTAATAAATCAGGTGTTAAGCAATGGATATCTTGAGAAAGTAATCGCATGACTGTTACCCATTGATTACTATCATTCCAAGCACCATGCAAAAAAATTACTGGAGTTCCTTCACCAACTTCGAGCCAGAACAATAGCCCTTGAGAAAGTTTTCTCCGGGAGTTACGAAATAGTATATCCATATTAACTTATGCACCAACTATTAACAGATTCTAGATTTTAAATGATAGAGTCCCGATTAAATCTAAAATTCAAAATCTAAAATCTCTAACTTTTATTATGCCAATGTTGTTAAACCATTTAAATAGTCTTGTAACTGGCGAGCATGGTCATGAGACATCTGTGGTTGAGGTAGGGAACTAGGAGAAAAAGCTTGAATTTGCAATACTTCTAAGGAGTCATTAACCTTCATTTCTCCTTGTACTTCTGCTTCAACTGCAATACAAATTGAATGAATTCTAGGATCTCGATCTGGTGCAGAGTAAACACCAACCAAACGCCGAATTTTCAACAACTCAAGTCCGGTTTCCTCCATTAACTCCCGACGGACTGCGTTAGGAATATCCTCTCCCCAATCCACCATACCACCAGGTAAAGACCAGCAACCATCATCTCGCCGTCGAATTAGCACAATTCGACCATCAGGTAAAATCGGGATAACACTAGTACCAGTAATGGGATGTCGAAATATAATACCCAATACTGTTTGTCCAAAGTGCCATAAAGAACGTGTTGACTGGATCACTGGTGTAAAAATAGCAAGGATGTTTAAACTGCAAATTTTTGTACTTTCTAGTTTCCTAGTACTGAATATAGACCGATGTCGTTGCAGTGGAATAACTAGGGTTTATGATTTAGGATTGCTATATGTTAGCAAAATAAATTCAGGAAAATTTGCCTAAAAATCTGAATTTCTCAAATGTATTGCTGGTTTGAATTATTGACTAATTCTCTAACTAAACTGATGTTTGTATTGCATCTATATTGTTGTGGAAATCAAGGAACTACTTGTAATCTCACGGATAGATGAATTACATCTAAATTTTCACTTTTGCAGAAATAATTCTAAATTTAGCTTGACATAGACTCCTGTAATACGGTAGACTAGTATACTGTTTCAAGTATATTGATTTTCTGCACTAGGCTAAAAGTATATCAATAACATCGGTAGCTGATATTGCCTAGATGCCGATTTTTTTGTTGTTTATTCATGAGGTGAATATGGCCAAGCGCCGTAATCCGAAAAAAGAAAAGGCGCTACGGAACCAGGCGTATGCCAGAAAGTTTCGTAAACGGACGACTACAGGAAGAATGCAAAGAAGGTTCCAACAAAGACCACCTAAGAGTGAAGAAGAAGAAGGAACAGGAGCAGCAGCAGTTGATGGAGCTGAAATGAATTAACTGTTTAAATAACTACTCTTGAATTAATTTTTTATCTTCGGGCGTACATTTATTTTATTTGTACGCCCTTACTTATTTAGGGGTTGCTGATAGCGTGGCGTAAGCCATATAAGTCTTTTCGTTAGGGCTAGGAGTCAGGAGGCAGAAGGCAGAAAATGAATACAACTCAGCACTCACCACTCGGTACTCACTAAGTATTGACTTGAGTACGGGCTGCGATGATAGCTTGCTTGACTTGGGCAAAACCAGTACCACCGTAGCTGTTGCGGGCTGCAACTACTTGACGAGGGGATATTGCATCATAAATATCGGCTGCAAATGCTGGGTGTATTTGTTGCCATTCTGCCAATGTCAAGTCTTTGAGTAATTTACCTGCGGCGATACTGGTTTTCACAACTTTGCCCACCATGTTGTACGCCTCCCGGAAAGGTACTCCCCTTGCAGCTAAATAATCTGCAACATCGGTGGCATTAGAAAAGTCTTCTGTGACTGCTTGTGCAAGGCGTTGGGTGCGAAATTCTAAACCTTCCCGCAGTAAAATTGTCATGGCTTCTAAACAGGCTTTAACTGTGTTAACGCTGTCAAATATGCCTTCTTTGTCTTCTTGTAGGTCTTTATTATATGCCAGGGGTAGCCCTTTCATAATCACCAACATGGCTTGGAGATGACCAAATACACGTCCTGTTTTCCCGCGCACTAATTCGGGAACGTCGGGATTTTTCTTTTGGGGCATGATGCTGGAACCTGTGGCACAGCTATCTTTGAGGGTGACAAAGCGAAATTCTTCTGATGACCAGAGGATCACTTCTTCTGAGAGACGGCTGAGGTGAACCATGATCAAACTTGCTGCACAAAGAAATTCGATCGCAAAATCGCGATCGCTCACTCCATCCAAACTGTTAGCATAAACACTATCAAAATCTAATAGTTTTGCTGTGTAGTGTCTGTCAATGGGAAAAGTAGTTCCCGCTAAAGCACCGCAACCCAAAGGAGAGATATTCACTCGTTTATAAACGTCTCCCAAGCGTTCCCCATCACGTTGTGCCATTTGAAAGTACGCCAACAGATGGTGGGCTAAACTCACTGGTTGAGCGCGTTGCAGGTGAGTATAGCCAGGAATCAGAGTTTCAACATTTTTTTCGGCTATTTCCAGTAATACAGTTTGAAATTCCCGTAAATACTGACGAATTTGGGTAATTTGGTCGCGGAGGTAGAGTCTGGTATCAGTACCTACTTGGTCATTACGAGAACGGGCAGTATGTAGCTTTTTACCAACATCGCCAACAATTTCAGTCAGTCGTTTTTCTACGGCAAAATGCACATCTTCAGCATCAATACCCGGCTGAAATTTGCCTTGTTGGTATTCTTGGCGGACTTGTTCTAAACCTGTAACTAATTCTTCTCCTTCTTCTGGAGAAATAATCCCTGTATGAGCCAGCATTTTAGCATGAGCTTGGGAACCAGTGATGTCATATTCTATAAGTTGAATATCAAAACTTATACTGGCATTAAAACGAGCGATTGCCGGATGTAGCGCGGATTCAAACCGCTGGCTCCAAGTTTGTTTTTCTGTCATAAATTAGAAGGGAGAGGAAATAACAATTGGCGATTTTAGACTTTGAATCAGTATCAATCCAAAATCTAAAATCTAAAATCTAAAATTACCTTAACCGTAACTTGTCAGACTTTTGAGCATATAGCCAATAACCAACCCAATCAATAAAGCCCAAATTTGTCCTGTCTGGACAAAGTGGTTCCAATTTCGTTGTACCTGACCCATAAGATCAGCATCACGAACTTGTTGCGCTAGGAAAGTGATATCTACAGGCAAATGCCAAAGTAACTGAGAGATTGAATCACTTACACTTAAGTAGTTCATATTTTCTATGGTCTGGTTGTGACAATTTACAGTAGCCGATGACATCTAAAGTTTAAGCGACATTACGCATTATTGACTCTCGGTTCCTATTTGATTTTGTCAACTTTCACATTTCTGTGATGCCAAGCTCAATTTTTCAGCAGTTCGGAGGATTTGCCCTGCGAGAACTGCTGCACCAAAGCCATTATCAATGTTAACTACACCTATACCAGCTGCACAAGAGTTGAGCATTGTTAGTAGAGGTGCTAAACCCGAAAAACTTGCACCATAACCGATACTGGTGGGAACAGCAATTACGGGACAATCAGCCAAACCTGCAACCACACTAGGTAAAGCCCCTTCCATTCCTGCTACCACAATTAATACTGATGCGGAATCAATTACGTGACGGTTATTTAATAAACGGTGAATTCCGGCTACACCGACATCCCAGAGACGCTGGACACGGAAACCCGAAAGTTCGGCTGTAACTGCGGCTTCTTCGGCTACGGGTAAATCGGCTGTACCCGCTGAAAGTATAGTAATTGTGCCGGTGAATTTTGGTTCAATATTGGCAGGACTAATGGCACAAATTCTCGCCATCTCATAGTATTGCAGTTCTTTTACTTGCTGTTGCAGCGTGGCATAAATGGCTGGTTCAATTCGGGTTGCCATGACTACAGAACCGCGTTGACGCATGACTTCCATAATTTGAGCAATTTGATCAGGTGTTTTACCCTGTCCCCAAATCACTTCTGGAAATCCGGTTCTTAATTGACGGTGGTGGTCAATTTTGGCAAAGTCACCTACGGATTCATAGTGTAAGTCCTTAAGTGAGTCGAATGCCCTATCTGGGCTGATTTTACCATTGGCGACGGCTGCTAAGAGCGATCGCAAAGCTTCAGGTTGAGTCACAGCAATTTTTGGTAATTGGTAATTGGTGATTGGTAATTGGTGATTGGTGATTGGTGATTGGTAAAATTCTCACTTGCTGTTCGCTATTTACTCTTAAAACTCTTAACCCTCTTAACTGTCACCTGTCACCTGTCACCTGTCACCTATTCAGTAATTTTAATCTCATGAATGTTCCAGAATGCACCACCAAGCGCAGAATATTGTAAACCTTCAAAGCGATTCCTGATAGCTGTCATAGAATAGGAATTCACTAAGTAAATAAATGGTAAATTCTCCTGTGTTAATCGTTGACTTTCGGCATAAATTTCTTTAACTTTGGCTTCATCAAACTCCTGTGCGCCTTGAATATAAAGTGCATGAATTTTTTCTTCCCAAGGTGAAACTTCCCAACCTTCTATCGGTTTTTGTCCTGGTTGTGGTTTCTGATTAAACATATGTAATCCACCTTCAGGAGACCAAACATTAGCACCATCATTTGGTTCTAAACCTCCAGTCAAACCTAGCAAAGATGCTTCCCAATCTAAAGTATTAGAAAGTTTATCTACAAAAGTATTCCATGCCAAAGGTGTAAAATCAACTTGGATACCTATTTTGCTCAAGTCTTGTTTAATTTGCGAACCCATTGCTTCCCTAATTTTGTTACCTGCATTAGTAAGCAAAGCAAACCTCACACGGTTTCCTTCAGCATCTTCCAGTTGATTTTGAGCATTATATTTAAAGCCGGCTTTAAGTAATAATTGCTTCGCTTTTTCTAGATTGTAATTGTAAACTTTTAGCCCTTTTTCTGGAGAAAGATAATAGGGACTTTGGACAGAGATTGGAGAATCTTGTGTTTTACCCAAACCACGAAACGTATTATTGATCATGGTTTTTCGGTCAATAGCATAGGCTATAGCTTGCCGAAATTCTACACTATTAAACCAACGTGACTTTATAGGGTCGATAAGTGGCTTACCTGCTCTTTTACCTTTGTTCAAATTAAAAAGCACAAAACTAGTACTAGTAGATGGACCACCATTTTCAATGGAGAAATTACCTTGTTTTTCTTGGACTTTTAGTAAAGAAAAGTAATCAGGTGTCACCCCTACAGCATCTAATCCTCCAGAACGAAATTGCAGTAATGAAGTATCTGTTGATTCGACAATTTGCCAGATAATACGTTGAATATAAGGTTGGGGATTACCTTGAGCATCTTTACGCCAATAATAAGGATTACGTCGGAAAATTACACGTTGACTTGTATCGTAGCGCTCCAGTTTATAAGGGCCATTAACAATTAATTCTTCTGGAGGAGTATCAACACCCCATTTTGTGAGAAATTTAGGTTTTCCGTCTTGGTCTTTAGTTTGTATAGATTCTCGTAAGGCATGAGCAGGTAAAATAGGTACACCAGAGTTTTGCAGAAAAGGTCTAAAAGGTTCTGGTATGCTAAATTCAACCCGTCTTTTATCAATTTTTTTAATAGTGGGAAATTTGCCATCTTTACCAATTCTCAAAATATCTCTAACATTTGTTGGTATGGCTTCATTCAAATAAATGTCGTTATAAGAAAATACAACGTCATCAGCGGTGAGTGGTTGTCCATCAGACCATTTTAAATTATCGCGCAGCGTAAAAGTAATCTTTAATTTGTCCTCAGAAACCTGCCAGGATTCTGCTAAATTTGGTTCAAGTTTACCCGTGAGTGGATTTTGGCTAATTAATCCCTCGTAAGTGTATCCGAAAATATTGTTAGCATCTGAATTAAGAGCATAGTTAAATGTTTTTGGGTCACTGAGAATGCTAGTTACTAATTGGGGAACTTGAGCAGCGTCACTTTTCAGTTTAGTTGGGTTGCAAGCAGTAATTGAAATTGCTGTAAATGACAGGATAGTTATGAGTAAAAAAAAGCGTTTTATGGAATTGGATATTTTTTTAGTAGTTGACATATTTTTAATAATTAATTATTTAGCTTGATGAACGAGAATTAAACCAATTGAGAAAATCCTGCGTGATTGTAAAATATTTAATTCCAGCATTGCGTAAAGAAATTTGTACTTCAGGTTTACCAAGGTCCTTACTATTATTACTAATAAATGCTTTATCTTCTTGAGGATGTAATTGGGCATGATCTAGGATACATTCTAATATTAAATTATCCATGATATCATTTTTAATTAACCATGCTTCTGGTTGAAAAATAGTTGTTTCTGCAATATTCTGAATTAAATTGAAAGCATCCCTTTACTAAGGGTTGTAGTATCTCCATCTTCTAAAAGTTGCAACAAACCAATTTCATCAATTTCTTTAAATTTCGGTGGTATTTCTGATTTCCAATGATAAGCTAAATCACGAATCCAACCTTCCGTAAGTCCTGTAAGATACAGACTAAATATTCTTTTCTCACTGAAGCTTGAATCGTAATGATTAAAAACCTCATTTGTCTTAAAATTGATAGGTTCTGAAAATTCATGACCATTCCATTTAAAGATGAGAATATCTTCTAAATCAACAAACATAGCAAATTTAACTCTTTCTCTGACTGACGGTTGCCAGTTCTCAATCATTCGCCAAAGATCATTTCCTATATGGTTATGTGGGTACTTAAAAGGAAAACCTCTAATTTTACCAACCAGAATACTGTTTCCATGTTTATCTAAAGCGATTAAATCGGGAATATCTACATCTCCTAAGTTTTGATTTAGCATAGAATGATTTTCTCCTCAATTAACTAAGTATATATCTTTAGCATTCAAGTATTGATTTTAATGAAAGTGATTAGTGAATGGTTTTGTTTGATAAATACCTAAAATTTAATCACCCGCTACCAACAAAACCACAGCATAAGCACAAATACCTTCTTCTCTGCCTGTTGGTCCCAATTTTTCATTAGTGGTAGCTTTCACACCGATTTGATTTGGTTCTACTTCTAAAACTGCTGCTAACTTATCCCGCATTTTAGAAATATGGGGTTTTAATTTAGGACGTTCTGCAACAATGACAGAATCAATATTGCCGATTTTCCAACCTTGGTCACGAATTAGCTGGTGTACTTGGGTTAATAGTACAAGACTATCAGCCCCAGCCCATTGAGGATCTGTGGGGGGGAAATAATGACCAATATCCCCCAAAGATAAAGCGCCTAGCATTGCGTCCATGATGGCATGAGTTAGCACATCAGCGTCACTGTGTCCTAACAAACCGAGTTCGTGGGGAATGTGAATACCGCCTAAAATTAAATTGCGATCGCTCACCAATCTGTGAATATCGTACCCGTTACCAATTCTGATGTTCATAGGGAATAAGAGTTCAGAAGTTCAGGAGTTCAGAAGTTCAGGAGTTCAGGAGTATGGCTTACCCACGCACCACTATCAGGATAAAGAATTAATGTTCACCCTGCTCCCCTGCTCCCTGCTCCCTGCTCCCTTGCTTCTCCTGTTGCCATTGTTCCAGCAAATCGGGACGACGGGAAGCGGTACGTTGAATTTGTTGTTGGAAACGCCACTTAGCAATTTCCGCATGATTTCCACTCAACAGCACATCTGGGACTTTCCAACCCCGAAAATTGGCTGGACGAGTGTACTGGGGAAAATCTAACAACCCCTCCTCAAAACTTTCGGCTTTGAGAGATTCCACCTTACCAACCGTTCCCGGTAGCAGACGCACCACCCCATTAATCAAAGCCATAGCCGGAATTTCTCCACCAGTCAGAATAAAATCACCCAAAGACACCTCACGAGTGACTAAATTTAGTACCCTGTCGTCCACCCCTTCATAATGTCCACAAATCACTATCAATTGGTCGTAATTGGTCGCCAATTCGCGCAACAGAGGTTGATTTATGGTTTGACCTTGAGGACTCATTAAAATCACTTCTCGGCGGGGTAAAGTCGGCAGTGACTCCACAGCCGCAAAAATGGGATCAGGCTTCATCAGCATCCCTACACCCCCACCGTAGGGTTCATCATCGACCTTCCGATGCTTATCAGTTGTAAAATCCCTAGGATTAACCAAATGCACTTGGGCAATCTGTTTGGTGAGGGCTTTACTCAAAAGACCGGAACTCAGAACCGAGCTAAAACAGTCAGGAAAAAGCGTAACTATATCAAAACGCACAGTAATTCGTATTCAAGGACACTAAACTAAGATTTAAATATCTAGCCAACAAAAGCAGCCAAAGAGAGGTAAGACCATAGAGAAACTTAATCAATAGTATCTAAAAGTACCAGAACTATATATTTTTTGGTGCGATCAAAAGTTTTTCTAATTACTTAATTTATGTTTAAATATTGTCACAACTAAATTTAAATTAATAATCCAACCAAAGTTAACAACTTCCAGGATGCATCGAGCCAGCCTCAGAAATAAGAGTGTCAAGACCTGCTTGCCCCAAATCCAGAGGATAAATCTAGCCCCTAGTACTATTTTGCCAATCTGGAACAAGTGGATAGGCAAAAAACAAGGTTCTGGCGATGAGGAACAGCAACGGACACATGAAAACTGAGGCATCGTGTGCGTTAAGTGAGAAGTTGGAGAGAAGGTGAGAAAGCACTAAAGTACGGTTAGCCCGTTTCAGGTGACAGCCTTACCCGCACCCTTCCAGGGAAGCAAGCCACTTGGTAGAATCTCCAATAGGAGAAAAGTATCGAAAAGGCTTTAGCCACTCCACACTTATCAAAAGTGTCCTCTCAAAGAAGCAAAGGGCGAAAATCAACAGGCTAGTAAACCTTGTTAAATTCACCCGCCATTCGCCACAAGCCGGCGGCACTTCCATCAAGTCGGGCATTGCCCACCCAACGGAGTGCCTTGGAAACCCATCCAAGGCGATGGCTTCTGAAGTTGTTGACCGGAGAAACACAATGCAGCAATTAAAAGCTAAATCGCTGGAAATGAGGACACCCCAAGCAACTAAAACCGCTGTTCTAGTTATCGGAGGCGCAGAAGACAAAGTTCACGGACGCGAAATCCTGCGGACTTTTGTTGCTCGTGCCGGTGCTAGCAAGGCGTATATTACAATTATTCCATCAGCCTCCCGTGAACCGGCCATTATCGGTGGTCGGTATATTCGCATATTTGAAGAAATGGGTGCTGAAAAAGTTGAGATTTTAGACATTCGAGAACGGGAACAATGCGAAAACCCACAGATTAAAGCATCCTTAGAAGCCTGTACAGGGGTGTTTTTAACAGGGGGAGATCAATTACGTCTCTGTGGTGTCCTGTCAGACACACCAGCTATGGAAATTATCCGGCAGCGGGTAAGGGCTGGACAATTGACTTTAGCCGGTACAAGTGCAGGAGCAGCAGTGATGGGACATCACATGATTGCTGGTGGTGGGAGTGGTGAAGCACCCAATCGTTCCCTAGTTGATATGGCAACAGGTTTGGGATTCATTCCTGAAGTTGTTGTTGATCAGCACTTTCACAACCGAAATCGTATGGGACGTTTAATTAGTGCGATCGCAGCACACCCCGATCGTCTAGGCATTGGCATTGATGAAGACACTTGTGCTGTATTTGAACGTGACGGTTGGTTGCAAGTCATGGGCAAAGGCAGCGTCACAATTGTTGATCCCACGGAACTTACCCATACCAACGAACCTCATGTCAGTGCCAATGAACCCTTAACCGTTCACAATTTACGCTTACATATCCTCAGTTACGGAGATCGTTTCCATCTTTACCAACGGACTGTTTTACCTGCTGTGCATCGGATCTCCAGCTGACGGTATAGAGTATCTGAGGTTACACTGACTTGACCGCGTCTTTATTTCTTACTCCCACCAGATTTGAACAATTACTATCTGAAGAGAAAAAACTGTTTGTAATGAACAGTTTAGCGGTCAATTCCAGTAAGAAACTAGAATTTTGGTTCCGAATCTCCATCTACCTATTCCCATGAGAATCCTCAAGATCCAGACCTTACGCGGCCCAAACTACTGGAGCATTCGACGCCATAAACTGATCGTCATGCGCCTAGATCTCGAAAACCTGGCTGAGATGCCCTCAAATGAAATCTCCGGCTTTTATGAAGGATTAGTTGAGGCGCTGCCAAGTCTAGAGGGTCATTATTGCTCTCCTGGCTGTCGTGGTGGTTTTCTGATGCGGGTACGAGAAGGCACAATGATGGGTCATATCGTAGAACACGTAGCTTTAGAACTCCAAGAATTAGCTGGAATGCACGTAGGTTTTGGCCGCACCCGTGAGACTGCCACACCTGGAGTTTATCAGGTAGTGATTGAGTACATAAATGAGGAAGCGGGACGTTATGCCGGACGTGCAGCAGTACGGCTATGTCAAAGCATTATTGATCGGGGTCGTTATCCCAAGGCAGAACTAGATCAGGATATCCAAGACCTGAAAGACTTCTTGCGTGAAGCTTCTTTAGGCCCCTCTACAGAAGCCATTGTCAAAGAAGCAGAAAAAAGAGGTATTCCTTGGATGCCCTTAGCCGCACGCTTTCTAATTCAGTTGGGCTACGGTGTCAACCAGAAGCGAATGCAGGCAACAATGACCGATAATACAGGCATTCTCGGTGTAGAACTAGCCTGTGATAAAGAAGCCACTAAACGCATTCTTGCTGCTAACGGCGTACCTGTTCCCAGAGGTACAGTCATCAACTTCCTAGACGACTTGGAAGAATCTATCGATTATGTTGGCGGTTATCCCATTGTGATCAAGCCTCTAGACGGCAATCACGGACGCGGTATCACCATTGATATTCGCAGTTGGGATGAAGCTGAAGCAGCCTATGAAGCAGCCAGACAAGTTTCCCGTTCCATTATTGTTGAGCGATATTATGTCGGACGCGACCACAGGGTACTAGTAGTAAATGGCAAAGTTGTCGCCGTAGCTGAACGGGTACCCGCTCACGTAATTGGCAATGGCCGATCTTCCATTAGTGATTTGATTGAAGAAACTAACCAAGATCCCAATCGCGGAGAAGGTCACGATAACGTCCTCACCAAAATTGAGCTAGACCGTACCAGTTACCAATTATTAGAAAGGCAAGGCTACACCCTCAACAGTGTGCCACCCAAAGGAACAATTTGTTATCTACGGGCAACTGCTAACCTCAGTACAGGTGGTAGTGCTGTAGACCGCACTGACGAAATCCACCCGGAAAATGTTTGGTTAGCCCAACGGGTAGTGAGAATTATCGGTTTAGATATTGCAGGCTTGGATATTGTTACCTCGGATATTAGCCGCCCGCTCAGGGAAGTAGATGCTGTAATTGTGGAAGTTAACGCTGCACCTGGCTTCCGAATGCACGTCGCTCCCAGTCAAGGCACTCCCCGTAACGTTGCTGGTGCAGTCATGGATATGCTGTTCCCCAACGAAAAACCCAGCCGAATTCCCATCCTCAGCATCACAGGCACTAATGGCAAAACTACCACAACCCGCCTACTAGCACATATTTATAAGCAGACAGGCAAAGTAGTAGGTTACACAACCACTGATGGTACATATATCGGTGATTATTTAGTAGAAGCTGGAGATAATACTGGACCCCAAAGCGCCCATGTGATCCTCCAAGACCCAACTGTTGAGGTAGCGGTACTAGAATCGGCTCGTGGCGGTATTCTTCGCTCTGGCTTGGGTTTTGAGTCTGCTAATGTGGGTGTGGTGTTGAACGTAGCTGCGGATCATTTAGGTATTGGTGATATTGATACCATTGAGCAGTTAGCTAACCTGAAAAGCGTAGTTGCAGAAGCTGTATACCCTGATGGCTATGCAGTTCTCAATGCTGATGATCTCCGCGTTGCCGCTATGGCAGAAAAAACTAAAGCCAATATTGCTTACTTCACTATGAACCCAGACTCGGAATTGGTGCGAAAGCATATCCAAAAGGGAGGAGTAGCAGCAGTATATGAAAATGGCTATCTGTCAATTGCCAAAGGAGATTGGACACACCGTATAGAAAGAGCCGAAAATATCCCCTTGACAATGGGCGGGAAAGCGCCATTTATGATTGCCAATGCTTTAGCCGCAGGTTTGGCAGCATTTGTACAAAATGTGACTATAGAGCAAATTCGAGCTGGCTTAAAGACTTTCCGCGCTTCAGTTAGTCAAACACCAGGACGGATGAATTTGTTCAATTTGGGTAAGTACCACGCTTTGGTAGACTATGCCCATAATCCTGCTAGTTATGAAGCTTTGGGATCATTTGTGCGTAATTGGACGACTGGACAGAGGATTGGTGTCGTTGGTGGTCCTGGCGATCGCCGTGACGAAGATTTTGTGACTCTGGGTAAATTATCAGCAAATATCTTTGATTACATCATTATCAAAGAGGATGATGACACCAGAGGTAGGTTGCGCGGTTCAGCCGCTGATTTGATTACTCAAGGCATTACTCAAGCCAAGCCTAATTACCGCTTTGAATCAATTCTCGATGAAACCCAAGCTATTAACAAAGCCTTAGATATGGCTCCTGATGGTAGTCTGGTGGTCATATTACCAGAAAGTGTTAACCGGGCGATTAAGTTAATTAAGGTGCGGGGTGTACAGGAAGAAATACAACCACAAAACTCAACAACAATTAACGATTCCCAAAATGGAGTAGCACCTTCTTCTGTAGTAAATACGCTACTGTAGTCCACAGTAGAGACGCGAATTAACCCGTCTCTACTTGTGATTATTTGTCCTCTTGTTCCAGTTTTGTTTCGTCATCGGAATTTTTCATTTCTTCCTTAAAACCCCGGAGGCTTTTCCCCAATACGCTACCAAGTTCGGGAATTTTCTTGGGTCCAAAAATCAAAATTGCAACTATGGTAATAATCGCTACTTCTGGCCATCCTAGTCCAAACATATAAGTTTCCTTTTAAGCCACTGTAACTAACTATAAGATTTATTCTGTCCTAATTGGTATATCTAACCACTCACTAAGTTCATGTACCAACCAATCAAGTTCCGGCTCAGATATTAAATCATTATCATTACCAATAATAAATTTTTTCCTTTTACCTGCCCAAATTATAATTTGGGCTTTAATTTCTAATGTACTAACACGAAGATCTTTATAAACAGGTTTCCTAATTCTTTGTATTAGACAAATATCCTCTTTTGTTGCTGGTTTAGGAACTTTTATTTTTGTGCCAAATAATTCACGAATTAATGTAATTTGATGTTGATTAATCACTAATTTTATCCTGCCAAATAAGCGAAAAAGTAACTTATATATTGATATAAATCCCGCCGTTAAAAATATCAATAATATTGTTAAAATAAATGGATTAATTACTGAATATTGAATCCATAAAGCAAGATATGCCCAATTAATAAAAGCTAGGATAATGCTACTTGAAAACCATGTTAATGTAGATACCTTTAAACCAACTGGTGGAATAATAATTTCTATTAAATCCTGATTTTTTGTCAATTGAATTTTACTATCAGTTGGTTTCTTGAAAGTTAAATGAGTATTGCTTGGTGTTAAAGACTTTGGTTGATCCAAAGCTATGATTGCTTCATTTGCAAAACGTAACCGTTTTCCTAAACTGGGTTCAATCATTAATTTTAACCAGTTAGTAAAATTTGGACTGAGATTAGTGATTTCTTCAAATTGGATACGAAAATCTTTTTCTGGTAAATCTGCGGGATGGGAACCAGTCACTAAATAAATTAATGTTGCACCTAAACTATAAAGATCGGAAGCGGGAACTGTTCTACCTCCAAATTGTTCTTGTGGCATATAACCATAAGTACCGACAATAGTTCTTGTTCCTGTTCCTTCTGTAGCTAAAACTGTTTGCACTGAGCCAAAATCTATTAAATAAACTTCACCAAAATTATTACCAGTTCTGTCTCCTAATAAAATATTACTCGGCTTAATATCACGATGAATTACTGGCGGATTTAAGCTATGTAAATAAACGAGAATATTGAGTATATCTTTAGCAATTTGTTTAACTTCTGATTCTGTAAATTTGCGTCCAATTTGTAAGTATTGTTCTAGGGTTTTGGCTGGGATATAAGTTTGGATGAGGGCAAATCCTTTAAATTCGGGTGAGTTGATTTCAAAATAATCTAAATAGCGGGGTATGCAGGGATGAGATAAAGATTTTAAGGTTTCTGCTTCTCGTTCAAATAATTTCAAATCATCCCATTGAAAATCACTGCTAAAAGAAAGTAACTTGACAATTACTAGTTGTTCAGTATTCAAGTCTTTTGCTAACAAGGTCTGTCGTCCAGCTTTTTTGCCTAACTGCTGTTGAACTTGGTAGCGATTGACTAAGATATTTTCCATGAGTTTACACCCCTGTTGTTGTCACAAATCAATCATGGCTTAAAGAACTGGTAAAAGCCAAGTAGTCTGTTTAAAAAATGTCTAAGAAGTATCATATTTTTGTCTAAGTGGTGATTTCTATATTTAACCAATTGCTCAATTCATGGGCTAACCATTCTAATTCTGCTTCAGATTTGATAGTGGCGTTATTAACATCAAGCTCAAATTTTTCTACTCCTGCCCAAAGTACGAATTTTGCAGGTATTTGAGTTTTATCGCCGTCAGAGTCTTTAGTAAAATATTTTGGTGTATAAACCAGTTTGTTAATACTTTCTCTAGAAGCTGAACGACGACGAGGGATTTTCCATTTTCCCAACTGATGATTAAGAAATATTTGTTGGTGATCTATACGTAGTTTGATACTGCCAAATAAGCCGTACAATATACCGTAGATCATAGAAAAGCCTACGCCCCAAAAAGGTAGGGAGAACAAAGCAAAGGGAATGTTGGCAGGAAAGGGTGCAGAAAGAGCGCCAATAGTCCAAATTAAGATAAATGAATTCCAGGCTACTGCAAAGAAACCTAAGAACATCATTGATGATTGAAAGCCAACTGCGGGAATGGTAATTTCTAGAAATTCTTCATTTTTAATTAATTGAATTTTACTACCCGCTGGTTTGCCAATGGTTAAAGCGGTGGTGTTATGAATTTGTGGTTGTTCTAAAGCTGTGAGTGCTTCAGTTGCAGACGCAAAACGCTTTTCTAAAGTTGGTTCTGTTATTTGCTTTAACCAGTTAGTTAAGGTGGGACTGAGGTTAGTAAGTTGCTGAAATTGAATGCGAAAATCTTTTTGGGGTAAATCTGCTGGCTGAGTACCTGTTGCTAAATAAATGAGAGTTGCGCCTAAACTATAAAGGTCAGAAGCTGGAACAGTCCGCCCACCAAATTGCTCTTGTGGCATATAGCCGTAAGTACCAACGACTGTGCAGGTTGAGCCTTCTGTGGCTAAAACGGTTTGGACTGAACCAAAATCCACTAAATAAACTTGACCGACACTATTGCCCGATCGCTCTCCTAACAGAATATTGCTAGGCTTAATATCACGGTGGATAACAGGCGGATATAACCCATGTAGATAAATGAGAATCTCTAAAACTGATGAAGCGATCGCTTTGACTTCAATTTCTGTAAAAGTCCGCCCGGTTTGTAAGTATTGCTCTAGAGTTGAGGCTGAAATATACGTCTGGATGAGAGCAAATCCTTTATAAGTGGGTGAATTTACCTCAAAATAGTCGAGATAGCAAGGTATGCAGGGATGTGATAAAGATTTTAAGGTTTCTGCTTCTCGCTCAAACAGCTTGAGATCATCCCATTCAAAGTCGCTACTGAAAGAGAGTAATTTGATAATTACTAATTCATCAGTTGTGAAATCACGGGCTAATAAAGTCCGTCGTCCGGCTTTTTTGCCTAACTGCTGTTGAATCTCGTAGCGATTTCCCAATATTTCGCTATTCATCATGATTGTTTATAAGTAGTTTTGCAAAATAAATTGATTTGGTTTAAGCGAAGAAATAGGGAATGGGTAATGGGTAATGGGTAATGGGGAATATTTTAGCTTTTTTCTCTTTCCTGACTCCCGACTCCTGAATCCTGACTCCTGACTTCTGATTCCTGACTCCTGACTTCTGATTCCTGACTTCTGATTCCTGTACGGGCGAAGCATTCGGAAAATAGTCTTTGCCAAAAACTGATAATTGATCGCCCGAATGCTTCGCCCCTACTCCTGACTCCTTTTATTATTTTGAATCTTTTATGCCTTCCCAACTTTGGCCTTACATTAGTCCAGGTATTCCTGATGAATTATTTGAGAATTTACCAGGTATTCCTCTCAGTCAACGAGAATTAAGATTGCTGTTGATTTCCCAACTGCGACTAAAACCAGATTCGGTGTTATGGGATATTGGTGCGGGTACGGGTACGATTCCTGTTGAGGTGGGGTTGCTGTGTCCACAGGGACGGGTAATTGCGGTGGAAAGAGATGAAGAAGTGGCTAATTTAATTAAACGCAACTGCGATCGCTTTGAGGTCAAAAATGTAGAGGTAATTGAAGGTAGCGCCCCTGAATGTTTACATGATATCAAGCTCGCTCCTCACCGCGTCTGCATTGAAGGAGGGCGCACTATTCAGGATATTTTACAAGCTGTGTGGCGTTATTTACCTTCATCCGGTCGAGTCGTGGCTACAGCTGCTAATCTAGAAAGTCTGTATGCTATTTCCCAAAGCTTTTCTCAGTTAAGAGCCAGAAATATCGAAGTTGTGCAGTCGGCTGTTAACCGCTTAGAAACACGGGGCTATTCTCAAACCTTTGTAGCGGCTGATCCCATTTTTATTCTCAGTGGTGAGAAACTAGAGTGAACTACCCCACCGTATAGGATGGGGCTTCCCAATTCATCGGGAATAGCCGCTAGAACTTCGTAGTTCTATGGGTCTGATATTCCCTCCCAGGGTCGGTGTTTGGACTAAATCCAAAATCCAAAATCTCAAATCCAAAATAATATTA
Organism: Anabaena sp. PCC 7938; assembly: GCF_049315035.1. NCBI lineage: Bacteria > Bacillati > Cyanobacteriota > Cyanophyceae > Nostocales > Nostocaceae > Anabaena > Anabaena sp. PCC 7938. The sequence goes on from NZ_CP186034.1 coordinate 1,527,178, forward strand.
TGCCTTGGTCTCGAATTATTAGTGGAATTATTGCGATCGCTCTTGCTTTGTCTGCAACCCTATTAGGTGGTTGGTATTTTACGGTGGCAATAGCGATCGTTGTCTTTTTAGGTCAACAAGAATATTTTAATTTAGTCCGCGCTAGAGGTATAGCTCCTGCTGCTAAAACCACAATATTTGTCAGCCAAATTTTATTAGCAATTTGCACTCTCGATAGCAGTTTAGCTGACGCTGTCATGCCAATAGCAGGTACACTCATTTGTTTTTACCTACTGTTTCAGCCCCAATTAGCCACCATAGCTGATATTTCCGCTTCTATTATGGGGCTGTTTTATGTAGGTTATTTACCTAGTTACTGGGTCAGGTTGCGAAATCTTGATAGTCTATCTATTAGCAATCTCCCCTTTGGTGGTTACTGGCCCAGCAACTGGAACGATGTTTTAACCCAGGGAAATTTAACCGCTCTACCACAAGGTTTAACGTTTACAATTCTGACTTTCTTATGTATTTGGGCAGCTGATATCGGTGCTTACGTGATTGGCAAATTTTTCGGTAAAACCCGTTTGTCGGATATCAGCCCTAAAAAAACTGTAGAGGGAGCCGTATTTGGAATCACAGGCAGCGTTATAGTAGCCCTAGTAGGAGCTTATTTTCTCAATTTACCTCACTGCCTGATTACTGGTTCAGCATTGGGTTTATTGATTGGTATTGCTAGTCTTTTAGGTGATTTGACCGAATCTATGTTGAAGCGAGATGCCGGAGTCAAAGATTCAGGACAATTGATTCCCGGTCACGGTGGGATATTAGACCGCACTGATAGTTATATTTTTACAGCTCCTTTAGTTTACTATTTCGTAACGCTGCTGTTGAGGAGTTAGGAGTTCGGAGTTCGGAGTTCGGAGTTAGGAATTAGGAATTAGGAGTTAGGAGTTAGGAGTTAGGAATTAGGAATTAGGAATTAGGAATTAGGAATTAGGAGATTAGTAGATAAAACAAGAAGAAACTCCCCATCTCCCTCTGTTCCCTGTTAAGAGTTCCGTAATTTAAGGGTTGACGTTAATTCGTCCATGACATATTAATTGACTAGATGTCAAAGTTATTTCTTTGATATCGACATCTGATCCTAAATCTAAATGGTACTTAGAATTACTGTCACCGACAATTTCCTGATTTGATTTAATTTGAATTGGTGATAATTGTAGCTCTTGCCCATTAAGTAGTTCTAAACCCACAGAAATCTCTATGACAGTAGGTTCACTCTCAAGTAATAAAACACCACAGAGTATCAAGCGCTGATTGTCAATGGTAATTTCCTGCCAAGTAATAGGCTTGGATTTTTGGCATTCTTCTGGTAATAATTTAACCAGTACATCATTTAAAGCAGTCGATAATAATTCAGATGGGAGGGAGTTATTAAGATCCTGTTCTTCCACCAGTAGTTCAGCGACTACTGGTACTACTTCCAACAACTTTAGTGGCTTACCTTTAAGTATTGCTCCAATATTTAATCGTATATTCTCTGCTCCAAGTCGAACCCTTGTCACATGAACGCCTTGATAAACTGCATTAGTTGCAAAAATAGATACCGAGGGGATACAGCCAGAAAGGAGTTGGCGATCGCTTGATCCAATCTCGACCTCAATCTGAGATACTTGAGTTAATTGGGTTCTCAGCCATAGCTTGATCGCTGTAGTCAGAACTTGAGTGATGAATCGTATTTTCTTCCCATTTGTAACGGGGAAACTTTTATCTGTCATTTGACAACTTTATTGCCTGTATTTGCTTAAAAATTCACAAACCTTAAACAGTTCTTAACTGTAGCACTTATGACTATTAACTACAAAATGCCAATATTTAAGTTTAAGTATTAAAGGAAGAAGCAATTTTCACATGGAGGCACGGGTACAAAAAATTATTTCTCAATTGGGGATAGCCTCACGTCGGGAGGCCGAAGAAATGATTAAACAATCACGAGTGCAGATAAATGGGATTTTGGCACATTTAGGTCAAAAAGTCGATCCCCAACGAGACACAATCTGCATTGATGGTAAACCCGTCTCTGAAAGCCAGCGTCCGTCTTTAATTTATTTGTTGATACACAAACCAGCTGGTGTGGTTTCTACTTGCGATGATCCCCAAGGAAGACCTACTGTTTTGGAGCTATTACCGCCAAAATTACAAAAAGGTTTAGGTATTCACCCGGTTGGGCGTTTAGATGCAGACTCTACAGGAGCATTAATATTAACAAATGATGGGGACTTGACATTTGCGCTAACTCATCCTAGTCATAATATTTCTAAGACATATCATGTTGTGGTGAACGGAAATCCCCCAGAAACAGTTCTAGGGATATGGCGTAAAGGTGTAATTCTGGAAAATAGAAAAACACGACCTGCTAAAGTACGCTTAATTGAAAGTTTGGCTAACCAAAGCAAATTAGAAATTATTTTACAGGAGGGAAGAAATCGCCAGATTCGTCGTGTGGCTGAACAATTAGGATATCCTGTTATCCAACTACATCGAACCGCCATAGGTTCAATTCAATTACGAACATCAAAAAGCGGTTTTCTCGGTTTAGGTGACTATCGGCATCTCACACCAGAAGAGATTATTTTTTTAAACAAGCAGATAAAGCGGATACCTATTAACAATTAAGTTGAGTTAAGGAGTGTAGGGAAATCATGAAATGGCTGAGAAGGAAAGATGAAAATTCGAGCAAACCGTCAATAGAGCAATTACAAGTAGAAAAATTGACCCAATTGGGCAATAAACTGGGATCATTGCGTCAAGAACAGGGTTTATCCCTAGACGAAATTGTGGCAATGACCAGAATTCCTCGAAGACTGCTGCACGCAATTGAAACAGGTGATTTAAACGATTTGCCAGAACCAGTTTATATACAGGGGTTAATTAGGCAATTTGCTGATGCACTAGGGCTAAAGGGAGCAGAGTTAGCTAGCAATTTTCCCCTTGGTTCTCAACAGATGAGTTTACAAAGCAGCTGGAAACCTAAACCTGTTGCTCAATTACGTCCTCTTCATCTTTACTTACTTTACATTTTTCTGATTATCTGCTCTGTTAACGGCTTATCTCAATTATTGAACAAGGCCGCTTTGCAAGCAAATAACCAAAATCAACAAAAGACAGAAAGTAAATCTGATGCAACACCAGAAATACTCCAAGCCAATGAGTTGCAGAAAACCCAATTTAGTAGCAGTACTTCAGAAGATAAAGCAGTAGAGATTGGTGTGACGTTGAAGTCATCATCTTGGCTTCGTGTTGTCGCTGATGGTAAAACCGAGTTTGAGGGAGTTTTACCGGAAGGATCTCACCGCAATTGGAAAGCCTCTGAGGAACTTACAGTGAAAACTAATAATGCTGGTGGTGTTTTGATGAGTGTTAATCAGCAAAAACCCAAACAAATGGGAAAAACAGGGAAAGTGGAAGAAATCAGGATTGCGGCTAAACTCAGGTCGTAAAAAGTGCTGAATTTAGTAAAAGGGCTGGTTTAAGTAATAATTCGTAATTCGTAATTCGTAATTAGAATAGGGTACAAGCAATTACCATAATCACGAATTAAGATGATTGTAATCAGTGTAGTAATCCGTGAGCGAGCTAATACTGATTGTGATTACGAATAATGATTTTGACTGTTGATTACCAATTAAGTTAAGCCAGCCCCTGACACAAGTAATGAATTTTGAGAAATGAAAGGTTACTCTTATTTAGAGTAGGCAATTATGATTAAATGATTAGGAATTACTCGGAGCGCGGCCATAGAGTTTGGTAAGATTTTGCAAGCGATCGCACAATTCCCCACTCAAAACCCCAGCCTGATAGCGCCAACCCCAATTACCCTCAGCAGTACTAGGATAATTCATTCTGGCTTGAGTCCCTAGTCCTAAAACATCCTGTAAAGGAATAATCGCTTGATTAGCGATGGAACTCAGAGCTAATCGAATTAAATCCCAGTTTATCCCATCAGGACTAATAGATCCCAAATAAAGCAACAAATTTTGCTTTTCGTAATCATTGGCACTATTAAACCAGCCTACAGTCGTATCATTATCATGAGTACCAGTATAAACTACAGCATTTCTGGGGTAATTAAAAGGTAAAAACGGATTACCAGGGTCAGAACCAAAAGCAAAATGTAACACCTTCATCCCAGGAAACTCAAACTGATCTCGCAGTGCTTCCACTTCCGGTGTAATAATCCCCAAATCTTCTGCCAAAATGGGCAACTTACCCAACTTCTGTTTAATAACTTCAAAAAAAGCAACTCCAGGAGCTTCAATCCATTCACCATTAACAGCAGTTTCTTCCCCTTGAGGTACAGCCCAATAAGCCTCAAAACCCCGGAAATGGTCAATGCGAATTATATCTACATAATCTAGCATTGCTTCAAAGCGTTGCACCCACCACTTAAAGTCTTGCTTTTGCAACTCCTCCCAGTTGTAAACCGGGTTGCCCCATAATTGACCCGTAGCGCTAAAATAATCAGGTGGTACACCCGCCATTAAAGCCGCTTCACCTGTTTCTTCATCTAGAGCAAAATTATCGGGATTTGCCCACACATCAGCACTATCATGAGCTACATAAATGGGGATATCACCAATAATATCTATGCCATTTTGATTGGCATAATTCTTCAATTCTGACCACTGACGGAAAAACTCATATTCAACGAATTTGTAATAAAATATTTCATCTGTGAGTTCTCGTTCTATTTGGGATAATGCTGCTGGTTCTCTTCTTGCCAGTTGTGGTTCCCAAGTATGCCAACTTGCACCATTTCGGGCATCTTTAAGCGCCATAAATAAGGCATAATTATCGAGCCAATAGCCTTTGGTGTTACAGAAATGATGAAATGCTTTGCGTTGGATAGCAGTTGCTTGAGTTTTAAAATTCTCGCAAGCTTTTTTGAGCAGATTAACTTTAATAGGGATAGCTTGCTCAAAATCTACCTTATCTGTCGGAAATTCTGGTAAATTAGCAAAATCAGCTTCAGCTAAAAAACCCTCATCTACCAGTTTTTCTAGACTAATCAAAAAGTAATTTCCTGCCATTGCTGAGTAGCACATATAAGGAGAATTACCGTACCCAGTGGGGCCAAGAGGTAAAACTTGCCAATATTGCTGATAACTATTTTTGAGAAAATCAATAAAACGATAAGCTTCTAAACCTAAATCCCCAATACCAAAACGGCTGGGAAAGGAACTTGGATGTAACAAAATACCGCTTGATCTAGGAAAAGGCATAATTAACCTGAAATATAGGGATCTGTAAAACACGCATCGAATTTATCATGGCATGATCAGCGTTAACAGTTGTTGTTCATGAAGAAATAGGAACAACAGTAAAGAAATGGCAAGATTAGTAAAAATAACGATTCACAAATATGAGTTACAAAAATCCTGCGCCAACAGTTGATATTATTATCGAATTAATTGATAGACCGCATCGACCGATTGTATTAATTGAGCGACATAATCAGCCTTTAGGATGGGCTTTACCAGGTGGCTTTGTCGATTATGGTGAGCCGGTGGAGGTAGCAGCGCGGCGCGAGGCTGAGGAAGAAATAGGATTAAAGGTGGAGTTGGTCGAGCAGTTATTGGTATATTCTGACCCCAGTCGTGATCCTCGTCAGCATACAATCAGCATTGTGTTTTTGGCTACTGCGACGGGTAAGCCTTTAGCGGGTGATGATGCTAAGGGTGTGGGGATTTTTGAGCCTTGGTCTATTCCTGGTAATTTGTGTTTTGATCATGACCGGATTTTGCGCGATTATTGGCGGTATAGAAATTATGGGATTCGTCCAAGATTAGGATAAGAGTAATGAACCGCGAAGGTGCGAAGAGCGCGAAGGAAGAGGGGAGAAGGGAGAAAGAAGGGAAGAGTATTGATACAAATTTTGGCGGTTATACTTAGGTCAGGGTATTTAATGGTGCTTTATGGACGCTGAGGAACTTTTAGAAAAATATGCTGCTGGGGAACTGAAGTTTCATTCTGTAAATCTGAGAGGGGTGAATCTTACAGGTGCAAATCTAAGTGGAATAGACTTCACAAGTGCAGATTTAACAGGGGTAGATTTGAATGATGCAAATTTGAGTAAAGCAAATCTTAACAGTACAAATCTCACTAGGGCATCTCTGACAAATGCTAATTTGAGTGAGTTGGTGAATAGTTCGAGTATAAATCTGACTTGGGCAGACCTGAGTGGTGCCAATTTGAGGGAAGCAAATATAAGTAGTGCCAATTTTAGTAATGCTAACTTGGATAATGCCAATTTGAGCAAAGCAAACTTAGATAGTACTAATTTTAGTAACGCTCACCTGGATAATGCCAACTTGAGAGATGCTACTCTACAATATACAAATTTCACTGAAGCCTCTTTGATAGATGCAAACTTGGCTAGAACTAACCTCAATTCTGCTAATTTTAGTGAAGCTAACTTGACAGATTGCGATTTGAGTCAAGCAATAAATCTCACTAAGATCACACTCAAAAATACCAATTTCCAAAGAGCTAAAATTCGAGGTGTTAATTTATCACAGAAAGATTTATCAGGTATGAATTTTGCTGAAGCTGATTTGGGTGCGGCAAACCTCAATGGTGTAAATTTCCAAAAAGCTTCTCTGAAAGGTATAAATTTAGGGAAAGCCGAACTGCAAAAAGTAAACTTGATGAGAGCAAATCTGGACAATGCAAATCTCAAAAAAGCAGATTTAACCGGTGCGAATATTTATGGTGCAACCTTTAAAAATGCTGACCTCACAGGTGCGATAATGCCAGATGGAGAAGTTTATACGACATCTGTTGATTTAGACTTCGATAAACCAGATGCACCATTACCAAAAGATCCAAAAGAGATTTATATTATGACTCGTAAAGTTATCCGTACTGATAAAGCACCTGCACCAGTTGGCCCTTATAATCAAGCAATTCTCGCTTCTGGACAAATGTTGTTTGTTGCTGGACAAATCGCTATTGATCCTCGTTTGGGTGATGTTGTCTACACCGAAGATGTAGTCAAGCAAACTGAACAGGTAATGAGGAATCTTGAAGCTATTCTGACAGAAGCCGGTGCAACTTTTAAAGATGTAGTTAAAACGGGTGTATTTTTAGCGGATATGAATGATTTTGCCGCTGTGAATGCGGTTTATGCAAAATATTTTCCTGAAGATACAGCCCCCGCACGCGCTTGTGTGGAGGTGTCGCGTTTACCTAAAAATGTATTGGTAGAAATTGAGTGTATTGCTGTAATTGGTGGTTAATCAACCTCTTTCCTTTGTGTTTTCTATGCCTCTGTAGTTAGATATAGCAATTCTCAAGCTTATGAAATACACCCTACCTCCGCTGTCACGCATCCTGCCCTTACCAAGGGGAGGGTTGGGGAGGGGTAATTTTGTATCTAACTAGAGTGGGAAAGGCTATAGATTATTTTTAAACCGTAGAGACACAGAGAGAGAAAAAGATTTTTCAAATGATATTGAAAGGGCTAGTTCTATAAATTAGCCTTAATTTCATTAAAACTCAAACACCTTCTCAATTAGACTCTTTGTCTATGACGACGACTATTTTTAATTTCCTTTGGCTCAACTATAGTAACTGCATCTTCTAAAGGTAAAGTCCGAACAGAGTTGTTAAAAACATTGACTTGATAAACCAAGTTATTGGTAATGTCTAATCCTGTTAACCAACCGCTACGCAGATGATAAGCACCTGTATCAATGTCTAACCACCCTTGTCCTTGTGCCAATTGACCAGGAGCAACGCCAGGTAGAGTAAAGGTGATGGTATGACCGACGATAATTAACTTATCGCTAAAATATGGCTGTTCCATGCTATGAAACTCTTCACGTATCCAGCAAAGTTCCTCAGCGGTTTGTTCTGAAACTGATTTATTGGGGTCTACACCTGCATGGGTTAACCACACATCTCCCAAGTCCATATAGGTGGGTAAATTCTCAAACCAATCTAGATGCTCTTGGGGAATTTGGGCTGTTTGATAACTGGTGATAGTTGCTTGTCCACCACTATATAGCCATGCTTGTATTGTTTGATTAGAATTAAATTTGTTGTTATTAATCGCATTTAATAACATCTGCTCATGATTACCTAGCAAACAATCATAGTTATTTCGTTTGACAAAATCTACTACTTGTGCGCTTTGAGGTCCACGATCTATCAAATCTCCCAAAAAATAGACTTTTTCTGCTGATGTAGGTGCAATTTTCTCCAACAGGATCATTAAACCTTGGTAGTAACCATGTACATCCCCGATAACAATTCTGCGTGGACTAATTTCGTTCATCGGCTCTAGCTCTGAATAAATTTACTAGCAAGTTTTATTACGGTTTTATTTTTTGATTACCGTATGGAAGGATCACTAAATACTTGATTAATTACATGATTTATTTTTAACAAAAATATTAAGTGACTTTAGTTTAAATTCTATCAGATATAACATAACTTGTGTGAAAATTAGCCAAGTTTTATAAAAATTTAATTGAAACCTTGTTTTGGGTAAGTTTTTCAGAGTGGGATTATAGCTTAAAATATAGACAATAGTTGTTTATCTCAGTGGAAACCGCACAATGTCTGATCAGTTTTCTCCAGAAATTAGCGATCGCATCTGCAAACACATGAACGAAGATCATGCCAACGCTGTTGTTATCTACGCCCAGGCTTTTGGTAGTGCCAAAAATGCCACAACAGCCCAAATGCTCTCAATAGATGCCGAAGGCATGGATTTAACTGCACAGGTGAACGGAGAAACAGTGCCAGTTCGCATTCAGTTTGATCATGTTCTTACAGATGCGGAAGATGCTCATCAAACTTTAATTGCAATGGTGAAGCAAGCGCGGGTTAAGTAGTACCGAGTACCGAGTACTGAGTATTAGCCCATAGTTAAAACTAAGGGATAAAAAGTAAGAAGAGAGTAGAAACAGCCTCAAATAATAATTTTCTGGCTTTTTTGGATCATTAACAACTAAATTGTTAAGTGATATTACGAACTTTGGAAAAATATTGAGAAAATACCCGTCAGCCAAACATGGCTCTAAGGTAGAACCTATAGGATAAAATTGAGGTAATAAGATGAATAAGAATAATATTCAAAACTATCGGTTTGTCTGCACCTTGGCATTTGGTGATATCTACGGTCAAATCATTGTTTGGTTAATCACAATTACCATTAGTTTGGCATCAGCTTTGGCGTTAATGGGTGCGAAAAGACCAGTATACGCTTTAGCCACGGTGGGACTAGTCGTTTTTCTCACACTGCCTTTCTTGCTGTTTGCTTTTGTGACGACATTGTTAAATCATATTGAATTAACTGCTATAGAACCAGGGACAAAGACTGAACCTATACCTGGTAACATTTCTCAGCAACAACCTGTACAGACAAGTAGTTGATAAATGATTAATTGGTAATGGCAATAAACTAAGAACTTAAGATAACATCCCTGTCTAGAGGCGGGGTATTTTTTTTGCAATGTGAGTTAAATCTATGTTAGAGCATGATGTTATTATTGTTGGTGGTGGTTTGGCAGGATGTCGGGCTGCGCTAGAAATCGCCCGCACTGACCCTAGTTTAAATGTGGCGGTAGTTGCCAAAACCCATCCGATTCGTTCTCACTCTGTTGCTGCTCAAGGTGGTATGGCAGCATCTCTGAAAAATGTTGATGATGAGGATAGTTGGGAAGCACACGCTTTTGATACTGTTAAGGGTTCTGATTATTTGGCAGATCAGGACGCTGTGGCTATTCTCACCCAAGAAGCGCCAAATGTGGTCATTGATTTAGAACACATGGGGGTTTTGTTCTCCCGTCTTGCTGATGGTAGGATTGCTCAACGGGCTTTTGGTGGACATTCCCACAACCGCACTTGTTACGCTGCTGATAAAACTGGCCATGCAATTCTGCACGAGTTGGTGAATAATTTACGGCGTTATGGTGTGCAGATTTACGAAGAATGGTATGTAATGCGCCTGATTTTAGAAGATGGTCAGGCTAAAGGTTTGGTGATGTTTCACCTGTTGGATGGGCAAATTGAGGTGGTGCGGGCTAAGGCGGTGATGTTTGCGACGGGGGGTTATGGTCGCGTTTATAACACTACTTCTAACGATTATGCTTCGACGGGTGATGGTTTGGCAATGACTGCGATCGCAGGTTTGCCTTTAGAAGATATGGAATTTGTGCAGTTTCATCCCACCGGTTTATATCCTGTAGGAGTGCTGATTTCTGAGGCTGTGCGGGGGGAAGGGGCGTATTTGATTAATGCTGAGGGCGATCGCTTTATGGCCAATTATGCGCCTAGTAGGATGGAATTAGCTCCTCGTGATATTACCTCAAGAGCCATTACATATGAAATTCGTGCCGGTCGTGGTGTCAATCTTGATGGTAGCCCAGGAGGCCCCTTTGTTTACCTAGATTTGCGCCACATGGGTAAAGAAAAAATCATGAGTCGCGTTCCCTTCTGTTGGGAAGAAGCACACCGTTTAGTAGGTGTTGATGCTGTCACTCAACCGATGCCAGTCCGTCCCACAATCCATTATTGCATGGGTGGTATACCAGTTAACACCGATGGACAAGTCCGCAGCAGTGGAGACAGCTTAGTTGATGGCTTCTATGCTGCTGGGGAAACCTCTTGTGTTTCCGTTCATGGTGCAAATCGTCTCGGTAGTAATTCCCTATTAGAATGTGTAGTTTATGGCAAGCGGACAGGGGCAAGTATAGCCAGATATGTGCAGAACCGCAAATTTCCAAATGTAAATGAGCAACCTTATATTACCGAAGCAAAACAACAAATTCAATCTTTACTAGAACAACCTGGAAAATATCGCATTAACCAAATTCGCCAAGAATTTCAAGACACAATGACGCAATATTGTGGAGTGTTCAGAACAGAAGAATTAATGCAAGAAGGTTTGGAGAAACTTGAAAAATTACAACAACAATATCCACAGATTTATTTAGATGATAAAGGCAGTTGTTGGAATACGGAATTAGTAGAAGCTTTAGAATTGCAGAGTTTAATGGTAGTAGGACAGACAATTTTAGCATCAGCCTTAAATCGTCAAGAAAGTCGCGGCGCACATTTCCGCGAAGATTTTCCCAATAGAGATGATAGTCAATTTCTGCAACACACAATGGCTTATTATTCACCTGCGGGAATTGATATTCAATATCGTCCGGTAATGATTGATATGTTTGAGCCGAAGGAGAGGAAGTATTAGATAATGGGAAGTGGTATTACAACTATTTTCAGGTAAGTGAACTACATTTCTTTGTCTCACGCAGAGACACAGAGGCACAGAGAGGAATCAAGAGTGTGGTCTAAATACTGAAGTTTTATAATTACCTCTTCCCTTTATCCTGCTCAATTTTGATTTATACTTAGATTATGCCCAAGTTAGACATCATTCACAACGCTGTCAAAAATGCAATTATAAAAGATGGGTGGATAATTACAGATGATCCTTACCTTATTCAGTATCGGAGAACAACGCTTTACGCGGATCTTGGTGCTGAACGCCCGATAGCGGTAGAACGTTCAGGACAAAAGCTAGTTATTGAAGTGAAAAGCTTCATTGGTGCTTCAAAAATCCAAGATTTAAAAGAAGCTCTAGGTCAGTATGATATATAGATACCTTTTAGAAGAAACTGCACCTGAGCGTAAATTATATATTGCTGTTAGTGCGATAGCCTATACAACTTTCTTCACTCAAGATGTGATTCAACTCATCCTCAGTAAACATCAACTTCCGCTAATTGTTGTAGATACAGAAGTAGAGGAGATTAGACAATGGATAAATTAACTGAGTATTCCCAATTAATCAAGAGAATTTTAACTGAATATGTAGAATTGTGTCAGCGACATCCCCAAAAAGATATTGAAACATTCTTGATTGTAGATGAAGAAAAACGTAATTACATCTGGATGAATCTTGGTTGGCAAAATGGTGAAAGAATTACAGGAATGACTGTATATGTTCGCTTGCGAGATGGTAAATTCTGGATTGAGGAAGATTGGACAGAAAATGGTATTGCGACAGATTTAGTCGAGGCTGGTGTTCCTAAAGAAGATATAGTTTTAGCGTTTCATGAGCCTAAAATTAGGCAGTATACAGATTTTGCAGTAGCTTGATTTTGGGTGATAATGTCAAGCCAAAATTACATCATTCCACTATAGAGAGAGGAATAATTCATGACTAAACGCATGAGTGGAAAAGGTTTTAGTAAGCGATATAATAAAAAATATCAATTTGATGGTTCATTGCTATAGCGGTTCTCGGTTGAGTGAGATACAAGAACCCCACCCCCAACCCCCTCCCCGCAAGCGATGAGGGGGCTATGATGTATTTCATTCAAGTGCATACCGCTATAAATATCGAGAATACATTCAAACCCTACTCACAAATTACGCCAAAGATGATATTTCCACCGACGAAGTAGATGTGGAACTCATCTTTGATACAACACGTGACCATTACCAGTGGATAAATGTTGGTTGGGAAGATTTAAATCGCGTTTATATGACTGTGATTCACTTCGATATTAAAAACGGCAAAATTTGGTTACAACAGAACTTAACAGAAGAAAATCCCGCAGAAGATTTAGTAAAAATGGGTGTTCCCAGAGAAGATATCATCCTGGGATTACATCCTCCTTATAAACGTCCGTATACAGATTATGGAGTTGCTTAGAAAATGTTTTAAAAGTGATTGATCACGTATCAAAAACACTCCTGTTCCTCTCCGCGCCTCCGCGTCTCTGCGTGATAAAAAACCAACTTCCATAACCACACAAATAGCCTTAAAGTAAAAATAAACATCTACTATTGACTATGCTTACCCAAGATAAAAAACAAATCGACTGGAAACCCATCATCAAAAAATTTATTGCAGTTCTTGGAGAAAAAGGAGTAGTAAAACGCCGGGAAGAACTCCTCACTTATGAATGCGACGGCTTAACCAGCTATCGCCAAACTCCCCCAGTTGCAGTTTTACCGCGCACCACAGAACAAGTAGCTGAAGTTGTCAAAATTTGTAATCAATACTCCGTCCCCTTCATTGCCAGGGGTTCTGGAACCGGTTTATCTGGTGGCGCTTTACCATCAGAAGATTCGGTTTTAATTGTCACATCTTTAATGCGGCAAATCATCAAAATTGATTTAGAAAATCAGCTTGCAGTTGTTCAACCTGGAGTCATAAATAGCTGGGTGACACAAGCCGTTAGTGGTGCTGGTTTTTACTATGCACCAGATCCTTCTAGTCAAATAATCTGCTCAATTGGTGGGAATATCGCGGAAAATTCAGGTGGAGTACATTGTTTAAAATATGGTGTCACTACTAACCATGTTTTGGGTTTAAAACTTGTGCTTCCTGACGGTTCAATTGTTGATGTCGGGGGACAAATTCCTGAAATGCCAGGTTATGATTTAACAGGTGTATTTGTCGGTTCAGAAGGAACTTTAGGAATTGCGACAGAAATCACTTTGCGAATTCTCAAAAGTGCAGAATCTATTTGTGTGCTTTTAGCAGATTTTACCAGTGTTGAAGATGCAGCAGCAACTGTTTCCGATATCATCAGCGCCGGAATTATTCCCGGTGGGATGGAAATGATGGATAATATTAGTATTAACGCCGTTGAAGATGTTGTCGCTACTAATTGTTATCCTCGTGATGCAACGGCAATTTTATTAGTAGAAATTGATGGTTTAGAAGTAGAAGTTGCGGTTAATAAAAAGCGAGTAGCTGAAATTTGTCAAAAAAATGGGGCGCGAAATATCACGACTGCGAATGATCCCGAAACGAGATTAAAATTGTGGAAAGGACGAAAAGCAGCTTTTGCCGCTGCTGGACATTTAAGCCCTGATTATTATGTGCAAGATGGTGTAATTCCTCGGACTCAATTACCTTATGTATTAAATGAAATTGAGGCTTTAAGTCAAAAATATGGTTATCCAATTGCTAATGTATTTCATGCTGGAGATGGTAATTTACATCCTTTAATTTTATTTGATAATTCCGTGCATGGGGCATTAGAAAAAGTTGAAGAATTAGGTGGAGAAATTCTGAGACTGTGTGTGAAAGTCGGTGGTAGCATTTCTGGTGAACATGGAATTGGTGCTGATAAAAAATGTTATATGCCAGATATGTTTAGTGAAGCTGATTTAGAAACTATGCAATGGGTAAGACAGGTTTTTAATCCTCAAGGTTTAGCAAATCCTGGTAAGATTTTCCCTACTCCGCGCACTTGTGGAGAAGCAGCAAAGGCTTCAATTCAGCAGTTTCCAGGAGTGGAGAGATTTTAATTAATAAAGTATACGCTCATACAGTTTATGTGAAAAACCAAAATCAATATTTACGTAGGTTGGGTTAAGCGACAGCGCAACCCAACAAAAGTTTTGATAAAGTTGGGTGTTGGGTTTCCTTGCGTCAACCCAACCTACAGTTTTTATTGTTTATGAAAAAATATTGATATCATTACATAATCCTGATAAATATAATTTAATTTTGTAGTTATATTTATATGATCAAATTAAGTCTAGTTGCCAAATGAATAGGGTGTTACGCCGTTGTTTTTTGTTATTTTTGTGTTTAGGATTTGTATTCAGTTTAACAGGATTGCCAATTTATTCAAGTTTGATTTCTTCTCAAAAAAGTAGTTTGGTAACTACAGAAATTCGAGGTGTTTGGCTGACTAATGTTGCTAGTGGTGTGCTTTTTGTTCCTTGGGGTGTTGAACGAGCAATAAATCAATTAGCAGCACTCAATTTTAATACAATTTATCCGGTAGTCTGGAATAGAGGTTACACTTTCTACAAAAGTGATATTGCTAAAAATATTACAGGAGAAAAAGTTCAACCTTTGATGAATTTATTACATGGAAATGAAGATGTTTTAGCAAAGTTGGTAAAACTGGCAAAAAATAAAAATTTAAGTGTTATTCCTTGGTTTGAATATGGTTTAATGACTCCACCTGATTCTGCATTAGCAAAGTTATATCCAGAATGGTTGACAATTGGACAGGAAGGGTTAAACTCTGTTGATGAAAATCTACCGGAAGAAATTGATAATGGTGTGTTTAATCGCCAAGCTTGGCTAAATCCTTTGCACCCGCAAGTACAGGAATTTCTCAAAAGTTTAATTTTGGAAGTTGTGCAAAACTACAATGTAGATGGTATTCAAATTGATGATCATTTTGGAATGCCAGTACAATTTGGTTACGATGATTTTACCATTGAACTTTATCAAAAAGAACATTTAGGTAAAAGTCCACCGAGTGATCCTTTTGATGCTAAGTGGATGCGCTGGAGGGCAGATAAAATTACTAATTTTATGACCAAAATTAATCAGGAGGTAAAGGCAATTAAGCCTTATGCTAAAATATCTCTTTCTCCTAATTCCCAGTATTTTGCATATAAATATTATTTGCAGGATTGGGAAAATTGGGTCAAAAAAGATTTAGTAGATGAGTTGATTTTACAGGTATATCGAAATGACAAAAAATCATTTATTGCTGAAATAGAAAAACCTGCTATAAAATTAGCTCTGTCTAAGATTCCTGTGAGTATTGGTATATCAACGGGAACTTTAGCAAGTCCTGTGGATATTGATAGCATTAAAGAAAAGGTGCAAATTGTCCGTGATCATAATTTCTTTGGCTTTTCTTTTTTTTATTGGGAAAGTTTATGGAGTTACATGACACCCGAATCACCTCAAAGACGGCGTAAGGTTTTTTCTGAGATGTTTCCTACTAAAGCTTTTAAACCTTTAAATATAAAAAAACCGTGATGCAATTAGCATTTAAACATACTAAATATAGTTTTTTTTCATTTACCTTCCTGTGGACTTTTGCGACTTTGATTGGTTTTTTGTTAAGTTTATTTTTGATTGAGATTGGGGAAAAAGAATATATTGGTGTGATGGAGGCTACGATAGGTGGATTAGCGATCGCACTCCCACAAAGCTATATACTCAAACAGAAGATTTTTCCTTTAGGCTGGATCTTATCCACCCTCTTAGGTTGGGCGCTAATTGTCGCTATTGGTATAGGTGCTGTGGGTTGGTGTGTACCGTCAACAGAATTGTTACCTATGAGAATCTTCTTAGGAATTATTTCGGGAGGTACTGGCGGTTTTGTCATTGGACTGACACAATGGTGGTTAGCGATCCCCCAATCAGTTCCCTGGACATGGTGTTGGATGTTCGTAAGTTCGGCAAGTTGGGCAGTGGCTGTACCTCTTGGTTCAATTTTAGGGCTATCTTTGCGCCGCTTCACACGCTTGTTTTTCGGGGAAGTTGTCGGTTTAGTTCTTACCTGGCTGGTAGTGGGAATTTTGACAGGAATCAGCGCCTACAAATTGTTTAAAATCACACCTAAGTCCTAACTCTCATAGGACTTACGCACTCAGCCAAGTTGAGAACGGTAGAATAGGCGTTTCAACTTCTGAAGAGATTCTTCGCTGCGCTCAGAATGACAGTTTTTCGTTTCAGTGCGTGAGTCCTGTCTCAATGTATTCATAGAGTGGGGATGAATTTATAAAAATATGAAGAATTGTAACAAATATGAAGGATCATACTAGTTTATAATTAAGTATATGCAAGAATCTTAGAACATTATTAACAATAACTTCAGTATCAGCCCATTAACAGCATTATAGACGTATTTTAGGCTGTTACTAGGAATATTGGTGAAGTCTACTCCTATTAACTGGCTGATATTTTCGATTCATAACTAGAGAAAGATATAAAAATCCATGAATAAAATCTGAAAAATACTTTAGCTTTAGGCGCTAGGGATTATTTGTCACCAAAATTAATACCAAAGAAGCGCCTAGAAGAGTCAGCAACACCTAATATGGACTCTCGCATGAAAATAAATCCAGTTGAATCAATTTCCAATTTGACAAACTCAGTACTTCAGCAGGTTTTTTTCGGTACAGAAATAGATAAAAAAAGTAGTAGCGAGCAATTTCTACTCAGTATGTACGATTCTGTGCAGACATCTATATTTATCGTCGATGTTCTAGAAGATGGGGATTTTCGCTATCTAGCACTTAATCCTACCCATGAAAGGTGGCTAGGAATTCGCTCAGAGGAACTGCGGGGTAAAAAACCGGAGGATATTCTCTCTGCCATTGATGCGGCTAGAGTCCGTCAGCGTTATAGTGATTGTGTGCGCTTTGGCAAAACAATTTCCTATGAGCAATGTTTGCAATTTCAGGGTATAGATACTTGGTGGAGTACAACTTTAACACCGTTGCGAGATGCAGACTCTAGGATTTATAGACTGATTGGCACTAGTAGCAATATTACCCCCTCCAAACTAGCAGAACAAACAGGAATAAAACAAGCTGAAAGGGAACGTTTGCTAGAAGCTATTACCCTGAGAATTCGCCAATTTCAAGATTTAGAAACGATTCTCCAGCAGACAGTTAAAGAACTACGCCATTTATTAGAGAGCGATCGCATTTTAATTTATCACTTTGAGCCGGATAATGGTGGTGTGATTATTGCTGAATCAACAATTACGGCTGGTGATCCCCTACTAGGCAAAAAAATCAAAGATCCCTGTTTTGATACCAAACATCGAGAACGTTACAGACGCGGTTGTATTCATGTGGTTGAAGATATTTATGCCACCGGTTTGCATCCTTGTCAACGGGATTTCTTGGCTGCCATGCAGGTACAATCTAATTTAGTTGTACCAATTTTATTCCAACAAAAGTTGTGGGGACTTTTGATTGCTCAACATTGCCGAGAAAAGCGACAATGGCAACAGGGAGAAATTGATTTATTCAAACAAATAGCCGTTCAACTTGGTATTGCGGCTCAACAAGCAGAACTGCAACAACAGGTAAAAAATCTGCAAGAGCAACTAGAATTACAAAAGCAACAGCACGCATTTAAGTTTCATCAGGTGCAGAGTTTTCAAGCACTGCTACGACGGATTACTGAGCAAATCCGCGATAGTGTAGATGTTAATCAAGTGCTACAAACTGCAACCCAGGAATTAGCGCAATTATTGCAACTAGAACGATGTCAAATCGAACTGTATAACCCTTGCCAAACTTCAGCTACAGTTATTTGTGAATATAGTTCTAGTTCACCCCATTGTCAGGGATTAATGAGGAAGATTGCAGACTTTCCTGAAGTATATCAGCCATTATTGCAAAAACAACCATTGCAAACTGTGGAAATTCTACCGGGAAACTATCTCCAAGTACAGGTTGTTTCCCAATTAGCTTGTCCCATTTTTGATGCTCAGGGAATTTTGGGCAATATTTGGTTAATTAAGCCAACAGAGGCGATATTTGAGGAATTAGAGATATCCTTAGTACAGGAAGTTGCTAATGAATGTGCGATCGCAATTCGTCAATCTCAACTGCAAGAAAAAAACAAAGCACAGGTAAAAGAACTAGAAAACCGCGAACGTCACAAAAACGAATTTCTCAAAACCCTTTCTCAAGAACTCCGCACACCTGTTACCAGTATTAGCCTCGCTGCTCAAACTTTAGAAAGTCTGCTTACCCCAAACGGTATTATCGATCTAGAATTAGTCCCGCAACTGTTGCAGATTTTACATAACGAATGTGGACGCGAAAGCAAATTAATTAACGATTTGCTCACCCTCACCTATCTCAAAATTGAACCCGAACCCCCGACATTAATCGCCATTGACTTACAAACCTGGCTAACTCCCATTGTCGAGTCTTTTCGGGATGTTACCGATTGTCAGAAACAAAACTTAAACCTGAGTATTGAGGACAAACTTCCGCTTTTAGAAACCGACATCACCGATTTTGAGCGCATTATCACAGAATTGCTCAATTATGCTTGTAAATGCACCCCCGCAGGTGAATCAATCAAAGTCTCCGCTGACTTGAATGCAGACACAGTTGAATTAAAAGTCACTCATTCTGGTGTAGAGATTCCCAGTCATGAACTCACACAGGTTTTTCAGCCATTTTACCGCTTTCCTAACAATTCTCCCTGGAAATCCACCAACACGGGATTAGAACTGGCTTTAGTGAAAGCAATGATCAAACGTTTAAACGGCTCAATTCATGTTGAAAGCAGTAATATGCAAATCACTTTCACAATTAGATTCCCGCTGTAACCAGTTTTTTAACTGCAACACTAGCGCCAGCGTCAAAAGTCTGATATCATGAGTCCTAGTGTGGGTGAGTAGCTCAACGGTAGAGCAGTTGACTCTTAATCAATTGGTTGCGGGTTCGATTCCCTCCTCACCCACTAAACGCTATCAAGTCATTAAGAATATTCTCTCATGTAGGGTGCGTTATGCTGTCGCTAACGCACCATTAATATTATTTGGTAATTAATCAATATTTAGTTGTGTACGAAGATCATCTAGTGGTGACTCTGGTAATTTAGGGGGATTTGATCTTTCTAGGTTATTACCAGATTAATATGAAGCTGCATAAAATAATTAAACGCGGATAAAGACAGATAAATCAATGGATTTCAGAATTATGTGCAACCTCACATAAAATTGGTATTAGAATACATTTAATCAGGTAAAAAATCTTTATTTAAACATTCATCTGCACTAAAAGGAGACTCTACTGGAAAGTTATCAATTAACAAACCTGTTTCTATAGCTGCTTGTTGACGTGCATCTTGATAGCATTCAGAGAATGTTTCTAAAAAATATTTTTTCAAACTAGGACTATCTTGTAAATTTTTATTTAATCTCCGTCGATGTTCCAAGATAGTAGAAAGCCAACTATTAGTACGTTTTTCTGGCTGATATTTATATTTCAGCAGGTGCATTAAAAGCACTACTAAATTACTTTCTAATGCTCTTTTTTCACTTCTTCCCATGCTTTCGATTTCTTCAATCAGATTTTCTAAATCAACTTCTGCCAATTTCCCTGCTTTTAATTGTTTGGCTGTTGTTTCTATCCACAGGTAAAAATCTTGTTCGTAAAGATTAGCGTTTGTAGTTACTGTTGGTTGATGTGTTGTCATATAATTGTTTAAACTCTTGATGATTAATTAATCATTTGCCATTCACGAGCATCTATAAATAAGGATAGATGTTTAACATTAGTAGTAGCAACTAATTTATTCATGGTAATTTAGAGCAAGTCTAAAAGGGATTTTCATCAATTTATTGACGCAAATATTCCCAAGTTTCTGTTTGTTCTTGTTGTTCTCCTTCTTCTAGCCATTCTTTTGTTAATTGTTTAAGTGCTTGATGTTGTTGATTTAAGAGTTGTTGCTGTTTTGCATCTATTTCTTGTTGATTATGGTTTAATAAATCTGTTTTAAAAGTAACGCTTTCTCGAAATACTCGCATTATCTGTAGTAAGTTCGGCCAATATTCTTTAGGTGTGGTTTGAATTTCGTGTAAAATTTCTGTCAAATAATTTTCTTTGGTGGTATTAGTGACTTCAGGTTTATTGATTAAATTTGGTTGAGACATAGTTATTTATTCCTCATAATGCGGATAAAGCAGGTATTCGGGATATTTGTATAATTATAGCAATTTTTTATTTATTTCCTGTGGGTACTTTCCAATCTTCTATTCATATCATAAGAAGATTTAGGTTTTGTTTCGCGCAAAGGTGCAAAGGAGCAAAGACGCAAAGGAAGAGAGGGTTATTTTTTGCCAAAGCCTTTAGGTTTGTTTTGAGAATTGCCTTTTTTAGATTTGTGTTTAAAATTGGGTAATTCGCTTTTGGCAGATTTCAGATAAGTGCGAATCATTTCTAACTTTTTTATAGACTCAATAGTAGTTGTATGTTTTGAACCTAACTGTTCCTGATAAATATCTAGAGACTGCTTTAAAAAATTTTCTGCCTTCTTGAAGTCTTGCTGCATAAAATAAAGCATAGCTAAATTATTTAAATCAATGCCTATTTCATGATGTTTATCTCCCAGAATTCTCTTATCTATTTCTAAGGCTTGCATAAAGAGTCTTTCAGCATCATTATAACGTCCAGTTGTTAAATAAATTCCTCCTAAATTATTGATATTGGTAGCTACATCTCGATGATGTTCACCTAGCAATTTTATGTTCATTTCCAAAGATTCATAATAAAATTTTTCAGCCTCATCATATCTGCCTTGTGCTTCATATATCATTGCTAAATTGTTGATAGTAAGTGCAACATCAGGATGTTCTTTCCCTAATGAAGCTTTGTAAATTTTTAATGCTCTCTCACATAAAGTTTCAGCTTTTTTATGGCGGTTAATAGAATGATATAGTAATGCTAAATTATTTAGTGATTGAGCAAACAATGGATGTTCATCACCTAATAATTTTTGCCTGATGTCTAACGCCTCTTTATGTAGCTTTTCAGATTCTTTATATCTACCTTGTTGATGATAAAGCTCTGCTAAATTATTCAAATAAGATGCTAAGTCTGGGTGGTTTTCTCCTTGAAAATATTTATGAGAATCAATGACTTGTAAATATATACATTCAGCCTCACTGTAGCGACTTTGACTTTTGTATAGTAAGCCTAGATTGCCCATTATATATATCATTTTAATTGCTACTTCATTTTCTCCTTCTGCTCGAAAGCCTTCTAATATTTTGATAGCTTTGATATATAAATCTTCTGCTTCACTATAGCGATTCTGTGCTTCATAAATAAGTGCTAATTTACTCCACAAATCCTCTAAGCTACTTAAAATAGTAGTGAATTCGTCTTTTTTCCTTTCCTGAGAATATTGTACAAGCAATGCTAAAGACTCTTTACATACCATTTCAGCTTCACTATATTTACCTAAATAGTAATAAATTACTGCTAATGTTCTAATAAACTCAGATACATAGAAACTATTTATTTGTTGTTCTTGCGGATATTTAATTATTTTTAACGCTTCTTTGCATAAATCTTCTGCTTCGCTGTATCGTCCCTGTTTACATGATGTTTCTGCTAAATCGTGAATACTAATTGATAGAGATGGATGATCTAAACCATAGTATTGTTTTGTTAAAAATAAGCACTTGTGATAATATAATTCAGCCTGTTTATATAATCCTTGAGATATATAAAATTTAGCTAATCCTCTCAAAGTCCTAAACGATAAATTATCATCAAATTTTTTACAATATTGATGATTCTCTACTTCAGCTATATGAGGTATAATAGGAGAAAATTTATTAACTTGCTGAATAGTCAGTAATTTATTAAACTGTTTTGCTATATCAACAATCGTATGCACAAATCCTTGTTTAAAATCATCTACTTTCTCTAAATATTCAAGTTTATCCCGCAAAAATTCCCGAATTAATGGATGTACTCTATAACTTCCTTGACCTGTACGTTCCAATAAATTAAAATCTAATAAATCTCCTCTAGCTTCTTCCACAATATCTAAATCAATTTCTTCATTTTCTGAAACTGGTAAATTTTGATAAGCCTGTTTTACCAACTCCCAAGGAATATCAGCCAACGCAAATAAACTCAACATACAGCCTAATTCTTGGGCGTTTTCATCTAAACGTTCCCAACTTAACTCAATGGCATCATTTAGCCCTAGTTTTGCTGTCATTGTAGCGTCGGCTTCAGTAATTGATTTGTGCCTCAGCCGCTTTTTCTCTAGTAAAGAGAACATTGTCTTTAATGACAAATCTGGATCACGATCTAAATAACGTCCAACTAATTCTAAACCCAAAGGTAAATAACCCAACCAACTACATATTTTTTCAGCAATTTCTAATTCTTGTTCAATGCGTTCAGCACCAACCAACGACTTTAATAAATCTAGTGCTGGCTGTGGTTGGAGTGTTTCAAGTTGCAAATCTGCAAATGAACTTCCTAACTTTTGTCGTCTGGTAAGAAGTATTGTAAATTGTGATGATTCTGGTGGTAGATAAGGTTTAATTTTTCCATAGTCGGTGACATCATCTATTACTATCAGCCATTCACCAGTTTGCCAATTTCGCCAACAGTAATTTAACTGTGTTGGTATATCCCAATCTTCTGGCGGATTCAAATTTAAAAAACTTCGGGCAAAACTAACTATTGGTCTGGCTATATCTCCCTCTCTACTATCTAACCAACAAACACCACCTGTAGAGATATTTGATTTATTCTCTCGACAATTTTGTAAATGTCTTAATGCGTATTGTTTAGCAAATTCTGTTTTACCTACTCCACCAATTCCCACAATTACAGCAATTTTGCGTCCATGTTGTTGCTGTAAAAGTTCATCCAGCTTTTTAACTTCGTCTTCACGTCCAACAAATTGTAAAACCCCGTTAGGAGGAATATTTTCATAAGCTAAAATTTCTGCACTATTAGTATTAAATCCCTGGTTTCCAGAAAACAGAAAATTTAAAGCCTCATATCGCTTTGGTAGTTCTTCCAGTTTGACAAAGTTTACAGGTTCTTCAATTTGAAACTGGGTGTCATAAATCCAAAATTCATCAAAATTGCAGAGAATAACATATCGAGGTTTTGGTTTTAATTCATTCCAATATTCAAAAACCTGTTGATGATGTTTTTCTAGCTTTTCACCACGGCTTTTCATTTCTAATAGTAGTCGTGGTCGCCATACCAAATCTGCGAATTTTGTATGTTGTCCGTCTGGCTTAATTCGATACTCTAGTTTTGCACCTGCTTCAATACAACCCCGGTGTCCAAATGCTTGGAAAAGTTTAACGCAAAATTCCTGTCCTTCACCTTTTTCATAGCCTTTGAGGGAACGAGCAAAATTGATGAATTCTTGGATTTTGCCAGGTGTATCGGTCATAACAGGACTTTTATGATGGAGTTATTTATATTATTCCCTTTTTTATGATGCGATCGCTCTCTAGTCACGTTAACTTCACAAGAGCGATAGCGAAGCGCGACCTAGGAATGGCATTTCTTATGCACTGAAATTTCCTAATCATAAACTCTACTTCGATGTGCAATAATAACAAACATTAGTCTGAATCAGGATTTTCAGGATTTGAGGATTTTCAAGATTTTATATATAAATATTAAAAATAGCCATTGATGTATTCAAGATAAGTGAATTATCAATAAATTATCCTGTACATCCTTTAATCTTGTAAATCCTGATTCAGACAAATTTGTTGACGAATTTCTACTGTATCCATAAATAATCTCTGAAATTTTAAGCAAATCGTAACGTAATTAGCTGTGATTGTAGATGTAGTAGTAATCTGTGTTTTGTTTCTTACCCAGTAAAGCAACTCCAAGCCTTCGCTATTGGAAATCTTCTTTAATGTCAGGCGATTTTGCCTCGGAAACGCCTATGCTAACGATTGGGTTAGGACTAAACTGTAAAGTCTTATCCCTTAAACACCATAGAAACGAAGGACAAAACACGAATGACTGCATTTCTAGATACCGCTATTGAAGCAATTGTATCCCGCGAAATCCTCGACTCACGGGGTAAACCAACAGTGGAAGCGGAAGTACATTTGGCTAATGGTGTTGTCGGACTAGCACAGGTTCCCAGTGGTGCTTCTACAGGCACATTTGAAGCCCACGAACTGCGGGATGATGATAAAAGCCGTTATGGAGGTAAAGGGGTACTCAAGGCGGTACAGAACGTCAATGAGGTGTTAGCACCAAAATTGTTGGGTTTGGATGCTCTCAATCAAGAAGCCTTAGATAGAACGATGATTGCTTTGGATGGTTCACCTAACAAAGCGAATTTGGGTGCAAATGCAATTTTGGCGGTTTCTCTGGCTGCTGCAAAAGCTAGTGCTGAGTCTTTGAATGTTCCCTTATATCGCTATTTGGGCAGTCCTTTATCAAATTTGCTACCTGTCCCTTTGATGAATGTGATCAACGGTGGAGCGCACGCTTCTAATAACGTTGATTTTCAAGAGTTTATGATTGTACCTATTGGCGCTCCTTCTTTCAAAGAAGCTTTGCGCTGGGGTGCGGAAGTGTTTGCAACTCTCAGCAAGGTATTGGATGAAAAAGGTTTGCTGACTGGTGTAGGTGATGAAGGTGGTTTTGCGCCTAATTTGGAATCTAATCAAGTTGCTTTAGAATTGCTGGTAGCGGCGATTAAAAAAGCTGGTTATAAGCCTGGGGAAGAGGTGGCTTTGGCTTTGGATGTGGCTGCAAGTGAGTTTTACAAAAATGGCCAGTATGTCTATGATGGCAAACCCCATGCACCAAGTGAGTTTGTTGATTATTTAGGACAATTGGTGGATGAATATCCAATTGTGTCTATTGAAGATGGGTTACATGAGGAAGATTGGCAAAATTGGCAATTACTAACTCAGAAGTTAGGCTCAAAAGTGCAGTTGGTTGGTGATGATTTATTTGTAACTAATGCTACTCGCTTACAAAAGGGCATTGAGCAAAAAGCAGCTAACTCGATTTTGATTAAGTTGAATCAAATTGGTTCACTGACTGAAACTTTGGAAACCATTGATTTGGGAAATCGCAACGGTTTCCGGTCAGTTATTAGCCATCGTTCTGGTGAAACTGAAGATACCACGATCGCTGATTTGGCTGTGGCTACTCGTGCCGGTCAAATTAAAACCGGTTCTCTATGTCGTAGTGAACGGGTAGCAAAATACAACCGCTTACTCCGAATTGAGCATGAATTGGGCGATCGCGCTATCTATGCTGGTACTGTGGGTTTAGGACCGAAGTAGGTGACAGGTGACAGGTGACAGGTGACAGAAAGAGGCAGAAGGTAGAAGGAAGATAAATAGTCTTCCCCCTGTTCCCTGTTCCCTGTTCCCTGTTCCCTGTTAAGGATAAAATCCGACTTTTGGCAACCCCAAGGTTTCATCCCAGCCTAGCATCAGGTTCATACATTGAATTGCTTGTCCTGCTTGACCTTTAATCAGGTTGTCGATGGCTGACATGACGATAACGCGACCTGTGCGGGGGTCAACTTCTATGCCTATATAGCAAACGTTACTACCGCACGCCCATTTTGTTTGGGGGTAAGTGCCGCTATTACAAATTTTCACCCAAGGGGAATTACGGTAAAAGGCTGTGTAAATTGTAATCAAGTCATCACGGACTAATCCAGGATCGCGCAGTGAGGCATATACAGTTGCCAAAATTCCCCGCACCATAGGAATTAAATGGGGTGTAAATTGGACTGTTACTTCGTGTCCGGCTAAATCGCTGCAAATTTGCTCAATTTCTGGTGTGTGGCGATGTCTGCCGACGTTATAAGCGCCGAGAGAGTTATCTGCTTCGGCTAATAAGAGGTTAACTTTAGCTTGTCGTCCACCGCCAGATGTGCCTGATTTAGCGTCAATAATCGCTGTTTCCGGGACTATTAAGCCTTGTTTGAGCAGTGGTGAAAGTGCCAGTAAGCTGGCTGTGGGATAGCAACCGGGACAACCTATAAGTTGAGCTTCGGCGATGCGATCGCGGTACAATTCTGGTAAACCATAAACTGCTGTAGCGGCAACAGTGCGATCGCTCCTTTGAGTTCCATACCAATTTGTATAAGTTGTCAAGTCACTGAATCTATAATCTGCACTTAGATCCAGTACTTTGCATCCTTTTTCTATCAGTTGAGGAGCAATTTCGCAAGCTAGTCCGTTGGGTAAGGAAAGAAACACGACTTCACAACGACTAGCAATTATTTCTGGGTCTACTGCTTCAATTTTTAAGTCAACTATATTACCGAAATGGGGGTAAAGGTCAGCAAATGATTTGCCGGCGCTGCTTTCACCACCTAAATAAACCAGTTCAACTTCTGGATGATCCATCAGGAGTCGGACTAGTTGGACTCCGCCATAACCTGACGCGCCAACAATCCCAACTGGTACGCGTCTTAAATTACCCATGATCTGAAATCCTTATCCGATGAATGTTAAATCGTTCTTAGCTATCCACAATATCAGGAGTTTAGGAGTATGGCTTACGCCACCCTATCACCATCAAAATAAATATTCTCCCATTTTCCCAATCCCCATTTTCAGCATTAAAAATCTTCGTCATTTTTATTGAATAGTTGCTCGTCTAGTTCCGTGTCCAATAAAGAGGCTACAATTTATAATAAGAAATTGTAAAAAAAATTTACGTTGGTAGCTGGAAATTTTCTGTGTCACAGCCTAAGACTAGCCAAGCTTTTGAATTTGATTCGATAGATGCCGCTTTGGCCGACCTCAAAGCAGGTCGTGTCATTGTGGTAGTAGATGACGAAAATAGAGAAAATGAAGGCGATTTAATTTGTGCCGCCCAATTTGCCACACCTGACATGATCAATTTTATGGCAGTGGAAGCTAGAGGGCTAATTTGTCTAGCCATGACAGGCGATCGCTTGGATGAACTAGACTTACCATTAATGGTAAGTACTCTGACAGATACTAACCAAACTGCCTTCACGGTCAGCATTGACGCTGGCCCCCATTTAGGTGTCTCCACCGGCATTTCAGCGGAAGACCGCGCCCGTACTATTCAAGTGACTCTTAACCCAGCCACAAAACCGGAAGAGTTACGCCGTCCTGGTCATATTTTCCCACTGCGAGCTAGGGCAGGAGGTGTCCTGAAACGGGCAGGACATACGGAAGCAGCAGTGGATTTAGCTCGATTAGCTGGATTGTATCCCGCCGGGGTCATTTGTGAAATTCAAAACCCTGATGGTTCAATGGCGCGGTTAACGCAGTTAGTACAATATGCCCAAAATCATAAGCTAAAAATTATTAGCATTGCCGATTTAATCAGTTATCGTCTCCAAAACGATCGCTTGGTATATCGAGAAATTGTTACCAAGCTACCGAGTCAATTTGGTCAATTTGATATTTACGGCTATCGTCACACCCTAGATAATACGGAACACGTCGCAATTGTCAAAGGAGATCCTGCAACTTTCCACGATGATGCCGTCATGGTGCGAATGCACTCAGAATGTCTAACAGGTGATGCTTTGGGTTCTCTGCGTTGCGATTGTCGAATGCAATTGCAAGCAGCATTGAAAATGATTGAATCTGCCGGTCAAGGTGTTGTTGTCTACCTGCGACAAGAAGGGCGGGGTATTGGTTTAGTTAATAAACTCAAAGCCTACTCTTTACAAGATATGGGACTGGATACAGTCGAAGCAAATGAGCGTTTGGGCTTTCCAGCTGACTTGCGGGACTACGGTATGGGAGCGCAAATGCTGATGGATTTAGGCATTAAAAAAATTCGCCTAATCACAAATAACCCCCGTAAAATTGCTGGTGTCAAGGGTTATGGTTTGGAAGTGGTGGATCGTTTACCTTTGTTAATTGAGGCTAATGATTACAATTCCTATTACCTAGCGACGAAAGCAAAAAAATTGGGGCATATGTTGTTACAAAGTTATCTGGTGACAGTAGCTTTGCATTGGGAAGATGACCCGCAATTAGTGATCAAACGCTATGAAAGGTTAGAAAAACTGCGCCATTTAGCGAAAACGAATGATTTATTATTACAGGAAGAAGCTCGTCCATTAGCGATCGCACTATTTGATAAACCATCTTTAACTGTACACTTGGGTTTTGACCAAGCCAATGTGGCTGAATCAAATTGGTATCAGCAAAATGGTCATCCTTACCTGCAAGCAATCTGCCAAATACTCGATGAACTAGTCAACTTACCCTACATCCACAAGCTAGAATTTCTCATTTCTGCCGGTAGTGATCCCTTGAGTAATTTGCAAGTACAACTAGATCGGCAGCATTTCTCCCATGATACACCACCATCATCGTTGAGCGATCGCTTGGAAACACAGCAAATTTACAGCTTCAGTAAATAATACTTCCTTAATTTCAACACATTTATCAAGCCTGTAGGGGCGGGGAAACCCCGCCCTCCATTGTATTTTAGGCAAACAGAGTTATGTAATTACTACTTCTGTAAGCTTGGTAATACCGCAAATAGAAGTTTATTGTTAAGCTAAATTACCATAAGCTAAACATTAGCAAGTCAAAAACTAGTACAGTTTTTACTATTTATAAGAATTTGCGGGTTATGTATAAATAATCAACTAAGAATAGAGTCATGATTGTAGAATTCAGCGTAGAAAATTATCGTTCAATACAGGAAAAGCAAACATTGAGTATGGTAGCTTCTGAAGATGAACACCTCTTGGATAGTCACACTTTTCCTATGCCGAATAATGAGGATTTACGCTTAGTTAAGAGTGCTGTAATTTATGGTGCTAACGCTTCAGGTAAAAGTAATTTATTACTCGCCATACAAACGCTAATAAATTTGATTGTCAACTCAGCTAGTAAGATGCAAACTGGTGAACCATTACCTGTTGAACCATTTATACTCAACAGTGAATCTGCCAAACAACTTACCACATTTGAAGTAATTTTTATTCATAAAGGTATGCGTTATGAATATGGAATTTCTTTAAATCAAGAAAGAATTTATGAAGAATGGTTAATTGCATATCCAAATGAACGACAACAAAATTGGTTTTCTCGAAAATATCTGCCAGACAATCTAGAATTACAATCAGATGAAGGTTATGAATGGTCTTTTGGTAGAGGGCTGAAGGGAGAGAAAAAAATTATTAGAAGATTTGTCCGATCTAATTCTTTATTTTTATCTCATGCTGCACAAAATAATCATCCTCAATTAAGAGAAATATTTAAATATTTTAGTGAAAAAATAAATATTCTTAAACCTAGATATACCGATATAGGTTTTTCCCTTGGCATTTTAAATAAAGATAGTTTTTTAAAGGAGAAAGTTGCTAAATTAATAACAGAGGCAGATACTGGTATTTCAGATGTCAAGATTCAGATTGATCCTAGATTGACATCCGAAGACTTAAGTAAAATGCATCCTGCTCATCTTCAATTTATTAGCCGAAAAGCTGATCTCCAATATATGGCTGAAGAAACCATTGATACTCTTGAACAATCTGATATTGTAACAATTCACAGAATGAATGATTCTGATCAAGAAATAGAATTTGACATAGCAGACGAATCTACAGGAACACAACGCTTATTTGAAATAGCAGTATATTGGTTATATGTATTGCAAAATGGAGAAATATTAATAATAGATGAACTAGAAACAAGTCTTCATTCAATGCTTTCTAAAGCATTAATAAAAATGTTTAATGATCCAGAAATAAATAAAAACAATGCTCAATTAATATTTACAACTCACGATACTACGCTTTTGAATGACGAAATATTTAGACCTGATCAAGTCTGGTTTATAGAAAAAGATAAAAGTATGACTAAACTATATCCATTACTAGATTTTCGACCTCGTGAAGATGAATCTTTACAAAAAGGTTATCTACTAGGTCGCTATGGTGCTATTCCTTTTATTAATGGGTTAAGTATCTAAATCTATGCAAAGGGGAAAGTCTACTAATAATTTAAGACGAAGTTCAAAAAATCAAGAATCTAGAAGCTATTTTTTGATTGTAGTTGAAGGTCAAGAAACAGAATATAACTATTTTAAGTCTCTGAAAGAAGAATTAAAATTACCACCAACAACTACAATTAAAATAGCTCCAGCTTCTGGTGGTGATCCTCTTGTGATAGTCACTGAAGCCTATAAATTATATCAAGAAAACCAGGAAAAAAGCAAAACAGGTAATACTATCAAATTTGATCAAGTTTTTTGTGTATTTGATGATGATAATAAACCAGAGAAATATAAAAAGGCTCTCAAGGCTGCAAAAGAATATAATTTTACATCTATAACATCAATACCCTGTTTTGAATTTTGGTTTTTACTACATTATTGTTACACTACCAGTCCATTTAGTAGTTACAAAGAATTATCTCCAAAGCTAGAAACTGAAATGAGAAAAGCAGCTATCCTTAAAAAAGGAGAAACTTATAATAAAAGTGATAAATTTTTATATCAAAAGCTCAAACTAAATCAAGAAAAAGCAATTGATCATGCTATTCAACTAGAACAAAAACATCCTAATGAAGATGGATGTACAAACCCATCTACAAAAGTACATATTCTAGTTGATAAACTGCAAAAACAAAAAAACTTTGAATAAGCAGTTATTTAGCAGTTATTTATTAGCAGTATTAACTGTTTATCTCGTTCCCATTCTCCGACTGGGAATGCTATTAAAAGGCTCTGCCTTCCTTTAGTGAAAGATAGCAGAGCTTTCTACAATTCATTCCTATTAGAAATCTGGTGAAAAAGATTGTAAAGACGTTCCATGGAACATCTGTACAAGGGTTTTAATTCATGCACATTTAACTCTCAAAGATGTCTAATAATTAACCATACTTGCCAACTTGGAAAAAATTTGAGAACGGCGCAAAAATATGAATAAAGTTCCTAAAATCAATAGCCCTAAAGTGTTACCTGGTTCTGGAACTTTGTTAACAACAGGTTCTTCCGCAGGAGGATTCCAATAGTGAGGAGGTTCTGGATCTGGTAAATTAGGAAGAATTCCTGTAAATGGTACATTGTGAAATTCGCCGCTACCAGACAATGAAGAAGCAACTAAAGTACCTTCCACATTACCATTAGAAAAATTAACGTTAGCTTTGGTAGCAAGTACACTACCTTGGAATGAGAACCCAGTTGTTGTTACTTGAGTTGCGTCCACAAAGTTGAACAAAACATTTTCCTTATTAACACCTGTCAAATCGCCAAAACCCTTGATATCAACGCTGTTTCCTAAAATATTCAGCACTACAGTAGAATTACTACCTACGCCTTGCAAATTGAAGTAACTGCTGCTAGAAAATTTGGAACCATCAATCGTAAAAACATTCAAATCACTATTGCTTCCCTGAAGGTAAATTCCGCCCCATTTATACTCTGTAGTATTTGTAGAAACTAATCCACCCAAGTAATTAGAAAGATTGGTTAACTCTGAGCGTGCAGCATTAAAATCAATCGGCTTACCTGAACTAACACCACAATTAGGAGAGCAGTTAAAATATACAGGGGTGTTAACAGTACCACCAACAACAGCATTACCACCAAAAACCTGACCATTATTGTAGGTTAAATTGCCACCTACTACCAGTCGAGTATCTGTGCCATTAGAATTACTGAGACGGTCAGCAATTCCAAAATTAGTCAATGTTGCATTACCACCAACAGCTACACGACCTTCAGAATCTGAGCTTTGATTCATA
The DNA here is from genome assembly GCF_049315035.1 of Anabaena sp. PCC 7938. Lineage (NCBI taxonomy): Bacteria > Bacillati > Cyanobacteriota > Cyanophyceae > Nostocales > Nostocaceae > Anabaena > Anabaena sp. PCC 7938. The sequence goes on from NZ_CP186034.1 coordinate 1,559,226, forward strand.
TCTCCAAAGACAAAAACATTATAGTTTTGCGCGATTCCTAAATTAACAGCCATAGCTGGTTTTATTAAACCTGTTATGGCAACTGCTGCCAAGGATAGAGGAACCAATGCAAATGTCGTTTTAAATCTTTTAAACATTAAGATTATGATTTTAGATAGCTACAATACCAATTTACTGTTTATTAAATTAACAACAGAAAAAGATACGATAATTTTTTTGTAAAATATTTATCGTTTAAGTTAATTTCATCTCTGTATTTCTACTACCTTATTTTTACTGACTTAATTAACAAACTATTGGAGTGAAAGCTTATTTTGATGTATGAAACTCAGAAAATTTGCTGACACTTACATTGCCTGAAATGATAATTAATGTGATAATTGCTCTTCCCAATTACCTATTCCCAGCCCAAACAAATATGATGTAGCATTTCCTAGTCTAATGAAGTACAAAATTATCTGCGTTTAATTATTACTGCTTGTACCTAACTTGAATGGTAATTGCTATAAGTGCATATATTACTTATTAGCAGTATTAAACGTTCTTAGCTGCCGATAGCTATGAAGTACATTAAAAAACTTCTCAAAATCAAAACTTTTAGGATCTGCTCTTTGTCCAGAACGGTCTACAGCTCGATGAGTGGTAATTCTATCATCTGGAACTTGGCTTTGAGCAATTAACCAAGCCAAGGAATTGTACTGAGCATCTGTGTAACCACTATGACCTTGAAGATTGTTCTTACCCCAAGCATCTGAAGGCGTTTCTAAAGACACATGATAAGCAAAATTATTTACAGATGGAGGTAAAGTTTGATTAGTTTGCACAGTTTCCAGGCCATTAACATCCTCAAACACAGAATTACCCGCACCAAAAGCCCGTTTATCTGGTGGAACAAGATAAACTACTGTCCCATTTAAAGTAACTAAAGCGTGATAACTAGCTTGTACATTTTCATCATCATGGGGTGTTTGAAAAAAATTAATCGCACTAGAAGCAGAATTACTAGTTTCGTGAAGTACAATAATTGCCTGATTATTTATAAGTACACCATTAGCATCTCTGGTATATCGTTCTCCATAATTACTAGGATGCACATCAGCCTTAGCAAAATTAGGTTTATATTTAGCAAAAGCCGCAGTAGTAGCATATCTAGTATTAACTTTACTAAGTTTAGGAATATTATTCGTATTTACTGGAGATTTAGGTAAATTTGGCTCCTTATTTTCTGTCGTTATTACCGACTGTAATTGTGCCTGTGGATATTGACTCCACGCTGTAGTTTCTGGAGTTGAAGTAATTTTATTACTTTGTGTCTGTCTGGAACCACCCACAAACAATGCTAAAACCAGAGCAGCGAACATAAAAAAGATTAGCATTACTCTAGTTGCCCAGTCTCTAAATCTCATATATCTAATACTGGTAATATTGCTAACGTTAATATTAATACCTTGATTTCGCAAAATAAAGACATCTATTATACTAAAATATAAGGTAAATAAAATTTTTTACTTATTCATCTGTCTATAAGTCTAACTTTACTGAGTAGGTGGGCGTAAATATTTATGATCAGATAAGGCAAAAAGAAGGTGGGGAAAGGGTTTGAGCTTCATTGTACATTATTTTTTCATTATAAAAAGCTTTATATCTTGTTTAAACGTAAATATATCATCAGTATCATAAACAATCCATAGATTTAAAATACTTGTTGTCTAAAAAATACGCCTAAATTTTGGAAAATAATAAACTAAGTCTAGAATCACAAAACTAACCAAACTTGATTTCAGAGAATATGAAACATCCTTTCTTAGAACACCTGCATAGTCCAAAACGTCCTGTTATCGTCTTTGACGGCGCAATGGGAACTAACCTGCAAACCCAAAACCTCACAGCGGAAGATTTTGGAGGCACACAGTATGAAGGTTGTAATGAATACCTAGTCCACACCAAACCCGAAGCCGTCGCCAAAGTTCACCGTGACTTTCTCGCTGCTGGTGCTGATGTCATTGAAACCGACACCTTCGGCGCTATGTCCATAGTTTTAGCAGAATATGACTTAGCCGACCAAGCTTACTATCTCACCAAAACTGCCGCAGAACTTGCCAAAAGTGTCGCTGCGGAATTTTCTACACCAGAAAAACCCCGGTTTGTAGCCGGTTCAATTGGTCCGACAACCAAACTCCCCACCTTGGGACATATTGATTTTGACACCATGAAAGCCTCCTTCGCTGAACAAGCAGAAGCCTTGTTTGATGGTGGTGTCGATTTATTTCTCGTCGAAACTTGCCAAGATGTACTGCAAATTAAAGCCGCATTAAATGGAATTGAGGAAGTTTTTGCTAAAAAAGGCGAAAGAAGACCCCTAATGGTGTCTGTAACTATGGAAAGCATGGGTACAATGCTGGTAGGTACAGAAATCAGCGCCGTACTGACAATTCTAGAACCTTACCCCATAGATATTCTCGGTTTAAACTGTGCCACTGGCCCAGACTTGATGAAACCACACATCAAGTATTTATCAGAACATTCGCCTTTCGTAGTTTCCTGTATTCCTAACGCGGGTTTACCGGAAAACGTTGGTGGTCAAGCGCATTACAGACTAACGCCTGTTGAATTAAGAATGTCTTTAATGCACTTTATCGAAGATTTGGGTGTCCAAGTGATTGGGGGTTGCTGTGGGACACGTCCAGCACACATTCAACAATTGGCAGAAATTGCCAAGGAGTTAAAACCGAAAGTTAGAAAACCGAGTTTAGAACCAGCAGCAGCGTCAATTTATTCTACTCAGCCTTATGAGCAAGATAACTCTTTCTTGATTATTGGTGAACGTCTCAACGCCAGCGGTTCTAAGAAATGCCGTGACTTACTAAATGCGGAAGATTGGGATGGTTTGGTGTCAATGGCGAGGAGTCAAGTTAAAGAAGGCGCACACATCCTAGATATTAACGTTGATTATGTAGGACGTGACGGCGTGCGTGATATGCACGAGCTAGTTTCTCGCATTGTTAATAATGTTACTTTACCCTTAATGCTCGATTCCACCGAATGGGAAAAAATGGAAGCAGGGCTAAAGGTAGCTGGTGGTAAGTGTTTGCTCAATTCCACTAACTATGAAGACGGCGAACCACGATTTTTGAAAGTGTTGGAGTTAGCCAAAAAGTACGGTGCAGGTGTCGTCATTGGTACAATCGACGAAGATGGCATGGCGCGGACAGCAGAGAAAAAGTTTCAAATTGCCCAACGTGCTTACCGTCAAGCTGTAGAATATGGGCTTGCCCCCACAGAAATATTTTTTGATACTTTAGCTTTACCTATTTCTACGGGAATTGAGGAAGATAGAGAAAATGGTAAAGCCACCATTGAGTCAATTCGCCGTATTCGCCGAGAATTGCCCGGAAGTCATGTAATTTTGGGTGTTTCTAATATTTCCTTTGGTTTAAATCCCGCATCGCGGATGGTTCTGAATTCGATGTTTTTGCATGAAGCAATGAATGCGGGAATGGATGCAGCAATTGTCAGCGCGAGTAAAATTTTACCACTAGCTAAAATTGAACCTCAGCATCAAGAAGTTTGTCGTCAGTTAATTTACGATGAACGGAAATTTGATGGTGATGTCTGCATTTATGATCCTTTAGGAGAACTAACAACAATTTTTGCAGGGGTTAAAACAAAACGTAACACGGGAATTGATGAAAATCTCCCCATTCAAGAACGTTTGAAACGTCATATTATTGACGGTGAACGCATTGGTTTAGAAGCGCAATTGACAAAGGCTTTAGAACAATTTCCTCCATTAGAAATTATCAATACATTTTTGTTAGATGGGATGAAAGTTGTGGGTGAGTTGTTCGGTTCAGGACAAATGCAATTGCCTTTTGTTTTGCAATCTGCGGAAACGATGAAATCGGCAGTTGCGTATTTAGAACCGTTCATGGAAAAGTCGGAATCTGGGAATAATTCCAAGGGAACTTTTGTAATTGCAACTGTCAAAGGTGATGTTCATGACATTGGCAAAAACCTGGTAGATATCATTTTATCTAACAACGGTTACAAAGTGATAAACCTGGGAATTAAGCAATCAGTGGAAAATATTATTCAGGCTTATCAACAGCATAAACCTGATTGTATTGCCATGAGTGGTTTGCTGGTGAAATCTACCGCTTTTATGAAAGAGAATTTGCAAACTTTCAACGAAAATGGTATTACGGTACCTGTAATTTTAGGTGGTGCAGCGTTAACGCCTAAGTTTGTGTATCAAGATTGCCAAAATACCTACAAAGGTAAAGTAGTTTATGGCAAAGATGCATTTTCTGATTTGCATTTTATGGATAAATTAATGCCTGCAAAAGTGGGGGGCAATTGGGATGATTCACAGGGCTTTTTGGATGAATTTGAGGAAAATAGACATCACTCTTTTGCAGAAAATGACGGGCAAGATACCCATCCCACAAGAGAAGATGTTGGTGTTATAAAAGATGTGGATACTCGGCGTTCGGAAGTTGTAATAATAGATATTGAACGTCCGAAACCACCTTTTTGGGGAACTCAGTTTTTACAACCTGATGATATTTCTTTGGAGGAGATCTTCTGGTATTTAGATTTGCAAGCTTTGGTGGCTGGACAATGGCAATTCCGTAAACCAAAAGAACAATCTAAGGAAGAATATCAAGCGTTTTTGGCTGAGAAGGTTTATCCAGTTTTAGAAAGTTGGAAACAGAGAATTATTGAAGAAAATTTGTTACATCCTCATGTAATTTATGGGTATTTTCCTTGTCAGTCTGATGGTAATTCTCTACATATATATGATGTAGAAAATCAATCAAAACAAATTACGAGTTTTGAATTTCCTCGTCAGAAATCTTTCAACAGGTTATGTATTGCCGATTTCTTTGCACCGAAGGAGTCAGGACTGATTGATGTTTTCCCCATGCAAGCGGTGACCGTGGGGGAAGTTGCAACGGAGTTTGGACAAAAGTTATTTGCCAATCATCAATACACTGATTATCTGTATTTTCATGGTATGGCGGTACAGGTGGCAGAAGCTTTAGCGGAATGGACTCATGCTAGGATTCGTCGGGAGTTGGGTTTTGGTGATTCTGAACCTGATAATATTCGGGATATTTTGGCGCAGCGTTATCAAGGTTCTCGGTATAGTTTCGGCTATCCTGCTTGTCCGAATATTCAGGATCAGTATAAGCAGTTGGAGTTGTTGGGGGTTGACAGGATGAAGATGCACATGGATGAAAGTGAGCAATTGTATCCTGAACAGTCTACAACGGCGATTATTACTTATCACCCTGCTGCGAAGTATTTCACTGCTTAGTTGTGAGATATATGCCTTACCCACATCTTTCTTAACATTCTTGAAACCCTTATAATATAAAGGTTTTGATGTTTAAAAATTACACCACTCTTGACAGAATTTACCTTGTTATTCTCGATAAAAACCTCATTTTATTGAGAATCAACAACGGAGGATCAAGGGTTGGGGATTTAAGATCGCTCTCGCAAATGTTAAGAAAGATTCGGGTAATGGATAGGTTGTGAGATGAAGAGGGGTAAGGATTTCAAGGATTTAAACCTGGGTTTTTGACAATTTTTTAGAGAGTGCTATTGATGTGAATTTCATCCTCACAAAGCCCGAAATAACCTAATTTCGTTCCGTCCGCTTCACGGTAAATTTTTACAGTGCCTAAGTTTGAGGAAAGACTATATCAGTCCTTGATTTGATTTAATTTAATATATTTTATACACGAGTTTTTACAGTTGCTTATTGACTTTTGTTCCTATAAGCTCTAAATTCATTTATCGAACTAGTTGAAACTTATTTGCAAAAATACTGAGAATTGTTGCTAATGAATATTAATAAAGTTGGTGTGAGCAAAAAGGGCTTATTGGTTGCTAGTGGGGCATTTGCCGCCCTAACTGGGTTAGTTGTCAGCACCTTAGCGGGAATGCAAGCAACAGTGGCTAATCCCAATCTCAATCAGCCAGTACCACGCTTACTTGCTCAAAAACTAAAAACTCTAACAATAGTTTTTCCTAGTCGTTCTGATTCTACAGATTTGCAAACTAAAGCCAACGCTGTAGGTAGCTTTTTATCCAAAGAATTGGGAATCCCCGTAAAAGCGCAAATCGGTGATGATACAGCAGCAGTGGAAGCATTGAGGGCAAATCGCGCTGATGTGGCTTTTTTAAGTAGTCGTCCCGCATTGAAGGCTGAACAATTGGCAAATGCTCGTTTGTACTTAGCTGAAGTTCGCGCCAATTATTCGGGGAGATTTACTTATAACTCCATATTTGTTGTCCCCGCAAATAGCCAACTGAAAAGCAAAAGTACTCCAAAAGCAACTTTAGAACAACTGCGGGGTAAAAAAATGGCCTTTACTTCCCCTACATCGGGTTCTGGATTTATTTTCCCTGTGAGTGAGTTAGTTAAACAGGGATTTGTCCCTGATAAAGACCGCTTGGATGGTTTCTTCGGTCAAATTGCCTATGGTGGTAGTTACGGTAAAGCTTTAGAAGCAGTAGTGCGCGGTCAAGCAGATGTGGCGGTAGTATCAGAATATGCTCTTTTCCCCCCATATATCTCCGCTGAAGACAAAAGCAAGTTACGGGTGCTACATAAAATTTCTGGTGTTCCTGCTCATGGTATCGCCATAGATAATGATGTTCCAGTACTAATGCGGGAAAAAATTATTAATGCTCTACTGAAGTTAAACAAGCCTGAAAATAACGCACTTTTCAAAAGTTTATATAACTCTACAGAATTGGTCAGAGTTGATCACAATCGTCATCTTAAACCTGTCCGGGAAGCATTAAAAAACGTTGGCATGGAACCATAATAAAGTAGGGGGAAAGGGCAATCCTCAACCCCTACAATAATTACTCCCCACGTCGAATGACCAATTACTAATTTATTGATTACCAGCGTGAAACTGATTGAATGTCATAATCTAGAGACGGCTTATGCGGCATCACTGAATCGTCCCATCCTCAACGGCATTAATTGTCATATTAATGAGGGTGAGTTTGTTGCTTTGTTAGGACTCAATGGTGCGGGTAAGTCTACATTATTGCGATCGCTGGTAGGATTAGTCCCATTGGTAAAGGGAGAAATTCACATTAATGGTCTGGAAATGACTCCCCAATCATTGCCGAAAATCCGCCGTGAAATTGGGATGTTATTTCAAGGTGGTGGACTAATTCGCCAATTATCAGCCATTGACAATGTTTTATGTGGTCGTTTGGGTGTGAGAAAAACAAGACAAACTTTATTTGGTTTTCCCAAACACGATCGCACTTTAGCCATAGAATTATTAGAGCAACTGGGTTTAAAAGAGCAAATATATCAAAAAACTAGTCAGCTTAGTGGCGGACAACAACAACGAGTTGCGATCGCTCGTGCTTTAATACAATCACCCCAAATACTCTTAGCTGATGAACCTATCACAGGCTTGGATGTTGTTGCATCCCAACAAGTGATGCAGATTTTATCAGAACTCAACGCCCAGCACGGCTTAACCATTGTTACAGTGTTACATGATTTGGGCATAGCCGCAGAATACGCCCAAAGAGCGATAGTGTTAGATGCAGGACGCATAGTTTATGACGGAGAATGTGACAACTTACAAGCCCAATTTTCCCAAGTTTTGAGTTTGTAGGAATATACATAAAAATTTTATGAGTAAATCTTTTAATTCCCCATTCCTACACCGTCACCCTTGGGTAATGCCCCTGCTTATTATCTTAATAATGCTGGGGGTTTATACTTGGGCTTTACAAGGTTTAAAAGTAGATTTTGAACTATTACAAAATAGCTGGCCTTACATTACCGATTTCATTGTCAGGTTATTCCCCCCAGATTGGAAGGTTGTAGATATAGCGATTAAGGCATTAATTGAAACTATACAGATGTCCCTTTGGGGAACTTCTATCGGTGCTATTCTTTCTCTACCAATAGCTGTTGCTAGTTCTAATAATGTTGCACCTTTATGGTTGCGCTGGTTAGCAAATTTACTACAAAACTCCGTTCGTTCAGTTCCCTCAATTATTCTGGGCTTGATATTTGTTGCCGCAACCGGTTTAGGCGCACCCGCTGGCACATTAGCCTTATCAATCTATACAATTGGCTATCTTGCCAAGTTTTACCAACAAGCAATAGAATCCGTAGATTCCCGTTCTCTTGAATCATTACAAGTTATCGGTGCATCAAGAATGCAAATGGCCCACTATGGAATTCTACCGCAAGTATTACCCTTGGGATTAGGCTATACATTGTGGATGTTTGAATATAACATCCGCGCTGCTTCTGTGTTGGGTGTAGTTGGTGCGGGTGGGATAGGTTTTCAGTTGAAAAGTTATATTGACGGGTTTGAATATAACAAAGCCACAACTATGATGTTGGTGTTATTGGTAGTAGTGACTGTGATTGATATTTTTAGTAGTAAATTGCGCCGTCACCTTGACTCGATGTAAGTAAAAATTTAATTACAGCAGATTGATGAATGAATGAGGCTTCCGCGAGCCTTCCATGCGGAACGGGACGCTACACGAACGCCGAACTCTGATAGCTTATATGACGTAGCTACCGCAGGCATACGCCACACTGGGCTATCAAATATCAAGCGCCTTTTACTCGTGGCTTTTGAATTTTGATGGAGTATCAACAAGTATTTTGATTGGTTTAAAATCTTTTCAATAAACTCCAGCATAACTGGGTATATTCACCACCACATCTCTTGCTTCTTCCCGACTTTCCCCATTAATATGCTTATCTATCAACATTGGCACTTGTGTAGCTTGTATGCGACTATAACGAGTTTTGTCTGGCATGACTAAATTTGGCCCTGCTTTACAGTTCTTCATACAGCCAGTGCCTTTAATAATTACATTATCTAAACCATTATTTTCCAACTCTCTTTCTAAAGCCTGACACAAAGCCTTACCACCACGTTTCATACAATCAGACTTTTGGCAGACCAAAATTGTTGCTTTAGTCTGAGTCGATTTTTGTTTGGTGCAATTTTTCGCAGAAGTTTCTTCTAACTGCTTCATAGTGTGACTAATTTGATCTGTAAATCTTCCCATTTCCGAACTTGCAGCCATTACCCGTTCTGCTTTGAGGGTTTCTTGTCCCTTTTTAGAGTCGTACTTTTTTGTCCCCACAACTTGCAGCCAAGTACCTTTAGGTAGACGTAAATCAAAGGCTACCCGTAAATGTTTCGCTAACTTCACATAGCATTGACCTTCAACAGTTGCTAACAATAAGCCTTTGAGCTTGTAACCGTCTTTAATCACAAACTCTAAAAATCTTCCTTCAAGGCAAAATTCTGCTACTTCTACACTGGGAGATACACTCATTTTTGTCACCTCTTTTCAACGAAGATAAGCTGTCAATCAACTAAGACTTTTGGTAGCGACTATGCCAACATTGTTCAAGAGTACAAATTAACTCTTGACGAGATGCGGTGAATTGTCGCACCACACTCCAAAGTTGAACAACTACCTGGGGACTGGTAATTTGCACTTGTAATGGTTGGTTAGTCTCGCAGCGAGAAGGAATTTCTAACTCTCTTAAACGCTGATAGACTTGCCAACGGTCTGCCCAATTCACCTCAACAACGTGCTTTATTCCTGTTTCTGAGCTAAAAGATTTCAAGCGAATTGCCCTCAAAGTGCAACAAACTTGCAGTAAACACAAGATATATACTCCCCAAAACAGGGAGTTGGTTAGAGTTAAGCCTCTTTAATTAGAATAGCGTAAGTGCAAAATATTGTCATTAATTTTGCAAACTTTTTGCATTTTTATATTTATAAATTATTATTCGAGCTTAATCACGATTTGTTGTAACGCTAAGTATAGTATCTAGATATTTACATAAAAATTCAACTTTGAGTATCTAGCTTGGGAATTAATTTAATTCTCCTAGCAGTTAAAATTAAAAATTCTGTAATATTTGATAGACTTGCTTTCAGTTTTTTCAATGTTAATATATAAAAACTAAGCAGTAAAAAAATAAAACTGCTAAACAGCGAGGAGAACTATGTCTGACACACAAACTTTGTTGCAAAATTTTGGTCAAGTATACGACAATCATGTCTTGCTAGATCGCAGTGTAACTACTCCAGTAGTTGAAGGATTTAATGTAGTCTTAGCGAGTTTCCAAGCTTTGTACTTGCAGTACCAAAAACACCATTTTGTAGTTGAAGGTGCAGAATTTTATTCTCTGCATGAATTCTTTAACGACAGCTACACCGAAGTCCAAGATCATATCCATGAAATTGGCGAAAGATTAAATGGTTTGGGTGGTGTACCTGCGGCAAGCTTTAGTAAATTAGCTGAATTATGCTGCTTTGAACCGGAAAGTGATGGCGCATATGCTGCCCGCAAGATGGTCGAAAATGACCTGGTAGCAGAACAAGCTATGATTAGCGTAATTCGTCGTCAAGCTTCTCAGGCTGAGAGTTTAGGAGATAGAGCCACACGCTATCTGTATGAAAAAATCTTGTTAAAAACAGAAGAAAGAGCCTATCATTTAGCTCACTTCTTGGCTAAGGATAGTTTAACATTAGGTTATGTTCAACCTGCGGCAAACTAGACTTCACATCATGGCAATTAATCTCATCTAGCAATAGTGTAAATTAGTTGTACAAGCTATTAAAAAATAATATTTTTGAGCAGAAAGGTGACATTGTCCCTCTCTGCTATTTTTAACAAAAAATTTGGGTAATAAATTTTTCTTTAACCAGAATATAAAATAATTGCTGTTCGTATTTAATATGCACTGTTGTTTAAATAAAAACCACAGCAGATATTTCTAAATTTATTGACAATTAATTTTATTAGAATTAAATACATAAATAAAAGTTTTTATCAATATCTTTGCCATCTAAGCTATAAAAATTGAAAAGTAACTGTAAGAAAACAAAGGCATTTTTTGCCCAACATCCTATTCTTTTTCGGCTCTGGCTCAACAGAAACCGGAAAACTGGATAATAAATAGCATGAGGAGGGGTAAAGACCCTTACAATAATCAAGATTTGTATTTTTATACTTCAAGGTAACAAAGCTATGCCGCGTCGTGAAGACCTCCGCAAAATTCTACTGTTAGGTTCTGGTCCGATTGTGATTGGCCAAGCCTGTGAGTTTGACTACTCTGGAACTCAAGCCTGTAAAGCCTTGCGTGAAGAAGGCTATGAGGTGGTGTTGGTCAATTCTAACCCAGCTACGATTATGACTGACCCGGAAACAGCAGACCGCACCTATATTGAACCGCTGACACCGGAAATAGTAGAAAAAGTTATTGCAAAAGAACGTCCAGATGCTCTATTACCAACAATGGGAGGACAAACCGCCCTTAACTTGGCTGTGGCTTTGGCGAAAAATGGTGTTTTGGAAAAATACAACGTCGAGTTAATTGGTGCGAAGTTACCAGCGATTGAAAAGGCCGAAGACAGAAAACTGTTTAATGAAGCAATGGCTAAAATTGGGGTGGCGGTGTGTCCCAGTGGTACAGCCTCGACTTTGGAAGAGTCAAAAGCGATCGCACGCCAAATTGGTACATATCCCCTAATTATCCGTCCAGCCTTTACAATGGGAGGTACAGGCGGAGGTATTGCCTACAACAAAGAAGAATTTGAAGAAATGGCACAAGTAGGAATTGATGCCAGTCCCGTGTCGCAAATTCTCATAGACCAATCTTTACTAGGTTGGAAAGAATATGAACTAGAAGTCATGCGTGACTTAGCAGATAACGTAGTCATTATCTGTTCCATCGAAAACCTCGACCCCATGGGTATTCATACAGGCGATTCTATCACCGTCGCCCCTGCCCAAACCCTCACTGATAAAGAATATCAACGGTTGCGGGATATGGCAATTAAAATTATCCGCGAAATAGGTGTAGAAACAGGCGGTTCTAATATCCAGTTTGCCGTCAATCCTGAAAATGGGGATGTGGTGGTGATTGAAATGAACCCCCGTGTATCCCGCAGTTCTGCCTTATCTTCCAAAGCCACAGGATTCCCCATTGCCAAAATAGCGGCTAAGTTAGCTGTGGGTTACACCTTGAATGAACTGCAAAACGACATCACCAAGAAAACCCCCGCTTCCTTTGAACCGACAATTGATTATGTTGTCACCAAAATCCCCCGCTTCGCTTTTGAAAAATTCCCTGGTTCTGAACCGGTTCTCACTACACAAATGAAGTCTGTCGGGGAAGCAATGGCTATTGGCAGAACATTTAACGAATCTTTCCAAAAAGCATTGCGTTCTTTAGAAACTGGCCGCGCTGGTTGGGGTTGTGACAAAGCCGAAAAATTACCCAGTGGGGAACAAATTCGCGCTCAATTGCGGACACCAAACCCAGAACGAATCTTTTCTGTGCGTCATGCAATGCAATTAGGGATGAGTAATGATGAAATCTATGAACTGACGGCTATTGACCCATGGTTTTTAGATAAATTACAACAACTGCTAGAAGTGGAGAAATTCCTGAAACGCACACCCTTAAAGCAGTTGACAAAAGAGCAAATGTACGCGGTGAAAAGGGATGGTTATAGCGATCGCCAAATCGCCTATGCTACTAAAACCAATGAAGATGAAGTTAGGGCTTACCGCAAGAGTTTAGGAGTGATTCCAGTTTACAAAACTGTAGATACTTGCGCGGCTGAGTTTGAAGCTCTGACTCCTTATTACTATTCTACCTACGAAGAAGAAACGGAAGTTTTACCCACCACCAAACCCAAGGTAATGATTTTGGGCGGGGGGCCAAACCGCATTGGACAGGGAATTGAGTTTGATTATTGTTGTTGTCACGCTGCCTATGCTTTACATGGTGCAGGGTATGAAACAATTATGGTCAATTCTAATCCTGAGACAGTTTCTACAGATTATGATACGAGCGATCGCTTGTATTTTGAGCCGTTAACCAAAGAAGATGTTCTCAACATCATCGACACGGAGAACCCTGTGGGCATAATTGTCCAGTTTGGCGGACAAACACCGTTAAAATTAGCAGTTCCCTTACAGCAATATTTAGAACAACTAGAGAGTGGTGATATTTACCAATGTCCTGTTCCTCATCCTGATTTCCCCATTCCCAAAATTTGGGGTACATCGCCCGATTCTATCGACATGGCAGAAAACCGGGAGCGATTTGAAAAGATTCTCAATAAATTGAATATTGCCCAACCGCCTAATGGCATGGCCAGAAGTTATGAAGATGCTTTAATAGTTGCTAAACGCATTGGTTATCCCGTGGTTGTGCGTCCTAGCTATGTGTTGGGGGGAAGGGCGATGGAAATCGTCTATTCTGATGCAGAGTTAGAACGCTACATGACTTTTGCCGTGTTGGTAGAACCAGACCACCCGATTTTAATTGATAAGTTCTTAGAAAATGCCATTGAAGTTGATGTCGATGCGATCGCTGACCATACTGGTAGAGTCGTAATTGGCGGCATTATGGAACACATCGAACAAGCGGGTATTCACTCAGGAGATTCGGCTTGTTCTTTACCTTCCATTTCCCTATCTCCAGCCGTTTTAAATCAAATTCGCACTTGGACAGTCCAACTAGCGCAAGCTTTATCTGTTGTCGGTTTGATGAATATTCAATTTGCCGTAGTCGGGGCAAATAGTTATTCTCCCCAAGTTTACATTTTGGAAGCTAACCCCAGAGCATCTCGTACAGTACCTTTTGTTTCTAAAGCTACAGGGATACAACTGGCAAAACTCGCATCTTTAATTATGTCGGGTAAAACTTTGGAGGAATTGAACTTTACTCAAGAAGTTATTCCTTCTCATATTGCTGTCAAAGAAGCAGTATTACCTTTTAGTAAGTTCCCCGGTACGGATACCATATTGGGTCCAGAAATGCGCTCAACAGGGGAAGTGATGGGAATTGATAGCGATTTTGGCCGTGCTTTTGCTAAAGCTGAGTTAGGTGCTGGGGAAATGCTACCTCTTAAGGGTAGTGTATTTGTTTCTATGAGCGATCGCGATAAAGCACTTGCAGTAGATGTAGTCAAAGAATTTATTGCCTTAGGCTTTAACGTCATAGCTACCCAAGGTACACGTCAAGTCCTTCAGGAAAAAGGGTTAAAAATTGAGCCAATACTCAAACTTCATGAAGGTCGTCCCCACGTCCTCGATGCCATCAAAAACCAACAAATTCAACTAATTATCAACACACCTTCTGGAGAAGAAGCCCATACTGATGCCAGGTTAATCCGTCGCACAGCCTTAGCTTACAAAATACCCATTATTACCACCATTGCCGGAGCTAAAGCCACAGTGGCCGCTATCCGTTCTCTGCAAAACACCACCTTGGATGTCAAAACCATTCAAGATTACTGCCCGATAAGTTAGTCGGAAGCAGGGGCAGGGGCAGGGTGCAGGGGAGAATTATCTATAACCTCTTCCCAGTCCCCAGTCCCCAGTCCCCAGTCCCCAGTCCCCAGCCCCTATTCCAAAAAGGTTAAGCAATCATTATAGAAGAAACATTATGGTTAACATTGAGATATTTTAACAAATATGAGGAACGTCTTTTTTCCTTAAAAGAATTTGCGTGAACAGGTTCAGGTATAGGTTTCTGAGTAAAATTACGGCATTAGATGGCCCCAAGCGACCACGAATTTTCGGGTTTCTCGGTAGTCAAATTATTCTCATAAATGTTACAATTATTAATAATCTAAATACAACCGAAAATGTTCGACTTATTACCTTATATCTAACTCTAGGTACTTGTGATTATCAAAAAGTCACTGTAACGTCTAGCAGTTAAGAAGCATAAATTGACTAAATATGAGTAACCGAGTTTATCGGGCGTGTAAGTTGCAAACCTTAGCATGGTTTCATATCTCACCTGGGTAGCACCCTTACAAGGCACTTATTAGCTAATGACACTACCAGCAAACCCATCATCACCAAAGAGTAGCGCCATGAAGACCGCTCAGACAGCCACCGACCTCGTGCGGACTTACCTGCGTGAGATTGGCCGTGTGCCACTCCTCACCCACGAAGAAGAGATTCGTTATGGAAAACAGGTACAAAGATGTACCGCCTTATATGAAGTGAGGGAAAATCTTGCTACCCAATTAGATCGTCAACCTAATTTAGAAGAATGGGCAGCAGCAGCACAGATAGAACTAGTAGAATTGAACGAAGCGATCGCAGAAGGTGAAACAGCTAAACGCAAAATGGTAGAAGCCAACCTGCGGTTAGTGGTTTCTGTCGCTAAAAAGTATATTAAGCGTAACGTCGATTTACTCGACTTGATCCAAGAAGGCAGCATTGGAATGCAGCGAGGGGTAGAAAAATTTGACCCTACCAAAGGTTATAGATTTTCTACATATGCCTACTGGTGGATACGTCAAGCCATCACTCGTGCGATCGCCGAAAAAGCTCGCACAATTCGCCTACCTATTCATATTACAGAAAAACTAAACAAAATAAAAAAAGCACAACGCCAACTATCCCAAAAGTTAGGACGTGCGCCCACAGCCACAGAATTAGCTCAAGAGTTAGAATTAACACCCAAACAAGTACAAGAGTGCCTAGAAAAAGCTCGTCTGCCCTTATCTCTCGATTTACGGTTAGGAGATAACTACGACACTGAACTAGGAGAACTCTTGGAAGATACAGGTGCATCACCAGAAGATTTCGTGATGCAATCCTCATTATCTTACGACCTTGAGCGGATGATGGCAGAACTCACCCCACAACAAAAAGAAGTAATTAAGCTGCGATTTGGTTTATTAGACGGGCAATCTTTAACCCTTGCTAAAATCGGTGAAATCCTCAATATCAGTCGGGAAAGAGTCCGACAAATTGAGAGAGAAGCCTTAACAAAACTCCGCAAATCCAAAACCAACATCAATGAGTATCTTGCTAGTTAGGGGATTGGGTACTGAGAAGAGGAAAGGGAGCAGGGAGCAAGGGGAAAAATAGTTCTCCTTTTCACCCTGCTTTCGCAAAACTACCCTGATTTTGGTACGGTTAAAACGACTCCCTGGAAAAAGATAACCTGTTACATTAGTTGATATGAATATACAAGTGTCAGCTACATCCAATACATAATAGGTTATTGATTATTTCAGTCACAATTACCTCAGTCAGTAGTTGTAGTAAAGGAGATAAAAAGTGAGCAACCAATCCAATCGAGTCTCAGAATTTTTTGATAGTGAATCTGAAACTAGCAATTTACTATGGCAATACGTTAAATCCTTAAGTCCAGAAACAGTCACCCAGCTATCTAAACCTAGCTCTGCTGAAGTATTTCAAGTCATGGAACGTAATATCTTTGGACTTTTGGGAAATCTGCCTCCAGAACATTTTGGCGTTACCATTACTACCAGCCGAGAAAGTTTAGGCAGGCTACTGGCCTCCGCTATGATTAGTGGTTATTTCTTACGTAACGCCGAACAGAGAATGGACTTTGACATGGTTTTGCAAGGAAACGAAGCTAATCACGATATTGAATAGTAGTACGAAATTTTTGTCACAATCATAGCATGGCTGGACAAAACACCCCTCTGCAAAATCCAGTATTATTTGCCAGCCTAATGGTTAACAGATTTTGGGTAAAAACTTGATAATTAGAAGATTTGAAAATAAACCTTAACTCGGCAGGCATCAAATTAGCCTGTCGAGTTTTATTATGAATTAATACTGAATTTATCCATCTACCCTAAACTATGAGTGTAACTAGTCCCGTACCCCATAAAATTATTGGTGTTGCCGTTATTTGGAATCACCAAAAACAAATTTTAATTGACCGTCGTCTTCCCCAAGGGACAATGGGTGGTTTATGGGAATTTCCTGGGGGCAAAATTGAGCATGATGAAACTATCCAAGAATGTATTAAAAGAGAAATTCATGAAGAACTAGGAATAGAAATTGTAGTAGGAGAACATCTGATTACCATTAACCATACTTACACACACTTGCAGGTTACGTTGACGGTGCATCATTGTCATCATGTACAAGGTATTCCCCAAGCAATAGAATGTGCTGAAATCCGTTGGGTGGATTTGAATGAGTTAGATCAATTTACTTTTCCTGAAGCCAATATAGAAATTATTACAGCTTTGCAAAATAGTAAAAAATAATCATCGCCAAAGTTATAATTTGAGAATATTTCAGAACTTACGTAAAACCAACGTCATTATGTCATTCTGTAGCAAAATTCCTGAAGATAAACAGCTTCAGCAAAGTGAAGAATCTCCAATATACTTCACTACACTACGTTTCTTTCAAGATGACAACAAAAAGTTTGCGTAAGTCATGTATTTACTAATCTAGGGCTTAAAATAAATATATTCCCAACAGGTAAAAATTGATTCACCTGAATATAGGAAAACTCACCATGATCACCACTACCCAAGACTATAAAATCACTTGGGAAAAACTACCCAAAGATTATATTCTTCCAGATGAACCAGTGGACAATATCAATCAACCAAGCCTGGCCGCAGCACTTACAGAAATTCTAGAGTTAGCGGGAAAATTGCCAAGCAATGCCTTATCATCAACAAATTACGGTATCTGTGCTACTTTGAATGGCAAAATTGTGATTAAAGCACCTGATTGGGCTTATATTCCTAAAATCAAAGTAGATAGGGAAGAAGTTATTCGTAGTTACACTCCTCAACTACAGGGTGATATTCCTTGTATAGTCATGGAATTTATTTCTGACACAGAAGGAACAGAGTACTCTACTAAACCAACTTATCCTCCTGGTAAATGGTTTTTTTATGAACGTATTCTGAAAGTGCCAAATTACATTATTTTTGAACCTGATACTGGTAATTTAGAAGTCTATCGCTTGAATACAAATACAGGTTTGTATGCTTTGCAAGATCCTCACGAAAACCAATTTTATTGGATAGAGGAAATGAATCTTTATCTCAGTGTGTGGGAAGGTTTCAGAGAAAACCGCGCAGGAAAGTGGTTAAGGTGGTGGGATGAACAGAAAAACCTGTTATTGTGGGGTTTAGAATTAGTAGAACAAGAAAGACAACAAACCGAAAAAGAAAGACAAAGAGCCGAAAAATTAGCTGCACAATTACGACTATTAGGTATAAATCCTGAAGACTAAAAGTAGGGTGGGTTAGAAACAGCATAATCCACCAATTAAACCATTTCTATTTTGAAACCAATAGTTTTTTCTTAATCGGGTTTTGTTCCTAAATCCTATACTCTTCCCTGTTAAGAGTTCTCTTTTGAAAAACTCCATTTCTCAACTTGGACGAGGTTTAATGAAGGAATTTATTTGCTCAATTCAAATTTAGGAATTTTACCAAATTCACTCGTTTTCAAAATTAAACCTAAAAATTAAAACTGTTGTTATTAGCCCAAATATAATAGAAGGCTTAGGAGTCAATACTGCTCGGTTAAGAATTTTTGTAGGTTGGGTTGAACAAAGTGAAACCCAACAAATGCCTGTAAATGTTTGGTTATACCTCCGGCACACTACGTGAACGTTCCATTGCTTCGCAACGCTAATGCGAACAACTCAACCTACATATTTCCGTTTTTTAACCTTAACTGACAAGTATTGGCTTAGGAGTAACCGTTCAGGGGGGGTAGAATATTAACCAAAAT
The DNA here is from genome assembly GCF_049315035.1 of Anabaena sp. PCC 7938. Taxonomy (NCBI): domain Bacteria; kingdom Bacillati; phylum Cyanobacteriota; class Cyanophyceae; order Nostocales; family Nostocaceae; genus Anabaena; species Anabaena sp. PCC 7938. The sequence goes on from NZ_CP186034.1 coordinate 1,577,830, forward strand.
CTCTACAGTTCTTATTGTGCAAGGTTTTGGGGTGATTTATACCATAACCTAATTGCATCGAAAATATCTAAAAAATAAGTTTCAATCTTAGTATAGGACTTTTGCTCATTCAAAATAACCCGTAAAAAATCAAATCTAGGCTGGTTTTCGTATTGATTACGTTTGATATCATGTGGGGTATTTTGTTGATCATCTCCTAAATGGTTAGATATTTTATGTTAAAATTGGATTATTTTATAAAGCTGTTCCAAACAAGAATAGATTATTTTTAAAAGTAACAATCTATTAACAGTATTTTTTTATTCCCTATAATTTTCTACAATAATTAAAAAGACTTTTCTAAAAGGCGTAAGTAAAAAAATGTCTAAAACCGTTGCTGACGTGATGACTATTAACCCTATTGTGGTTAGTCTTGAAACTCCTTTAAAAGAAGCTATCCAAATTTTGGCAGAAAAGCGAATTAGCGGTTTACCTGTAATTAACAATGCGGGTAAATTGGTGGGAATTATTTCAGAAACAGATTTGATGTGGCAAGAAACTGGTGTCACTCCTCCTGCATACATTATGTTTTTGGATAGTGTAATTTATTTACAAAATCCTGCTACTTATGACCGGGATTTACATAAGGCTTTGGGGCAAACAGTAGGTGAAGTCATGAGTAAAAATCCTTTAACTATTACTCCTGATAAATCTCTCAAAGAAGCTGCAAAAATTATCCAAGAACATAAAGTTCATCGTCTACCTGTGCTTGACAATGCAGGTCAAGTTATTGGTATTCTCACTCGTGGGGATATTATTCGCACTATGGCTACAGAGTAGGAACTGGGAAGGATGGGGGAAAGATGGGGAAATTAATAAACCAATTACCAATTTGACAATTTAGGATAATTCAATGAGTGTTTCTGCTGAGTCTGTGAAAGAATTACTGAATTCTGAGAATTTAGGCGATCGCTTACGTGCTGTAAATCAAATCCGAGAACTAGAACCGAAAGTTGGTTTGGAATTACTACAAATTGCGATTGGTGATGGTAATTCCCGTGTCCGTTACTCTGCTGTGAGTCAGATGGATACACTGGGAGAGCAGGATTTAGAGTTATCTTTGCGTCTCTTGCGGGATTTACTTAATGATCCTGAAGCTGATGTGCAAGCAGCCGCCGCAGATTGTTTAGGTGCGTTGAAACTACACGCGGCCTTTGAAGATTTGCAACAGCTTTATCATACCACCCCGGAATGGCTGGTGCAGTTTAGCATCATCGCTACATTGGGAGAGTTGGGTGATCCAAGAGGTTTGGAACTGCTCAAACAAGCACTTTCTTCAAATAATGGCTTGATTCAAACTGCTGCGATTAGTTCCCTGGGTGAGTTGGGAGATGTAGAAGCAGTTCCTCTTTTGGTTCCCTATACAACTAATCCAGATTGGCAAGTGCGTTATAGAGTGGTGCAAGCTTTAGGTAATTTAGGTGGTGCGGAAGCCAAATCAATTTTAGCAACTCTGGTGAATGATGAAGTGGAAGCGATCGCTAATGAAGCGAAAAAAGCTTTGCAGTTAGCTTAATTGATATCACAGATCATCTGTTCGACTTGTCTTTATGGTACTTACTTCCGTTCGGTGTTTACTGAAAATGCCCAGCAAAAACAATACTAACTAGTACAAATTGCTTGTTCATATTAGTTTTCAGGAAAGTAGCTAAATGACAGTGTATACTATAGGGATACGGCCTAGCTGTATCTCTTTTTTATCTTACCCTCAAACAATAACTACTAAATTCACCCACTTTTGTTTATCTGAGTAGAGCTACATATTTTATCTTTAATTCCTTACAGGACAAGGATTTGAGAGGTTTAAAAATGTGCGTTTTTTTTGGTATCAGCATACTTAGCGTATAAATTTAGTATAAAGAGAAGCATCCTTTTCTTAAAGATTGTGTAAACTACAGATGAGTTATATTTACTTAAGTAGGTATCTCAGTGATACTGTAATAGTAATCAAACGAGGCAAATAACAATGGCCTCAAATATCACACTTCAACCAGCAATTAAACAAATGAAATCATTCAAATCCTTAGTAACAACAGTTGCAGTATCAACCCTGGGCTTAAGCTTATTGGGTGGTTTATCAGAAGCTCAAGCTGCTTCATTGGTTCCACAGTCCGAAGAAGAAGTTACTTTTGGTGTTCCAAATTCCTTTGGTTACACAATAACAAGCATCGACTATGACGGGGCAGGTGGCAACCTAGCAAGCCGTTTGTTTATAGATAATAGATTAACCGTCGATACATATCCCGGTCCTATTAATTTTAAGAAGACCGATGGAGGAACTAACCCCGATGGTTTCTGGTTCCGTCCCGTAGCTGTCGCAGGTGACGGTACTCCCCTTGAAAAAGGTCAATTGGAAGTTGGTAAATTTAACTTTAACTTCGGTGCGATCGGTAAAACAATAAAGCTCAATATCTTTGACGTAGAAGACATAGGCACTTTAATTGACAATATAGTTGGTGGTGTTAACCCAGCCAGCATAGCAATTGTTCCAGGTGCTAATAGCAACATCCAGTCAGTAATATTAAAAAACGTCAAATCATTCGACATTAAATTGGGTTTAATCGGTGGTACAAAATTCCCTACCACTGGCGATGGCGCTCGTCTGGAAATAGAAACTGTACCTGTACCTGAACCTACAACAATTCTAGGCTTAGGTGCTTTAGGTATGGCTGGTGCATTTGGTTTACGCAAAAGCAAGAAAGCTTCATCAGTAGCTTAAGATTATTTGAGCGCCGAAAATAAAATGAGCATAAATGGAATTGAGTAGAATCAGAAGCAGCAACTTGTTGATTAAATATGCTATATCTGAAAATCTACTCAATTTTTGTTATTTGTCGTTAGACAATTTTATATTTTAGATTAACCCCCTGGATAAATCTGGGGGTTTTTAGCATCAAATAATAATTGCTCAATTTTGAATTAGTAATTAAAATCTCTTCTTTATGTTTCTAATCTACGACTTTAATCAATCCTTTTTTTAAAGCATCAAATACTTTATTAATTTCCTGCATATTTTGCTCACTTAAACCTTCTGCCGAGAGAAGGCTGGACATCATTATGTGTTGATCTTGACGTGTAATTCTGCGATTACTAAATATGCGTTGCAAAATTTCTTCTAAATTATTTGGATGAGAATTTACAGTGACTTGCATATTTTTTTCACTTATTTATGTAGTTTTTATACTAGTACAATACCGCGTAAATAAGCCACCTATTTGAAAAGCCTAAAATATTTACTGAAGGATAATTACATTAGCATAGGCTGCCGGAGGCATTATTATGTATCCATAGCGGGATTAGTAGGCTCTATTAAGAATTCGTACCCCTGCCTGGAGAAGTGATACTAGCTAATTTCACCTGATTTCAAAATAACAAAATTTGATCAAATTTCCAATAGTAGCTTTACGGAAACTAGAACAGCCAGACTAATTACTGCTGTGTAGCTTTGGACTAATAATATTTTCGGTAAAATAACTTAGTGTTGAAAAAATAACAAGTTTAAAATTATGGCAGTAGCGCAAATTGGAATTATTGGCGGCAGTGGTTTATACAAAATGGAAGCCCTGACAGATATTGAGGAATTAGAGGTACAGACACCTTTTGGCTCACCATCTGATGCTGTCATTCTAGGAACACTAGCAGGTACTAGAGTTGCTTTTTTAGCACGTCATGGTCGTAATCATACACTATTGCCTAGTGAATTACCATTTCGGGCAAATATTTATGCGATGAAGCAATTAGGTGTGAAATACTTAATTTCCGCAAGTGCGGTGGGTTCTTTAAAAGCAGAGGCAAAACCACTAGATATGGTGGTTCCAGATCAGTTTATTGACAGAACAAAAAATCGCATTTCCACGTTTTTTGGTGAGGGAATTGTAGCACATATTGCCTTTGGTGAGCCTATTTGTAAAAACTTGGCTGGGGTTTTGGCTGATGCGATAGCTTCCTTGAATTTACCTGATGTCAATCTACACCGTGGTGGTACTTACATCTGTATGGAAGGCCCTGCATTTTCTACTAAGTCCGAATCAAATCTTTACCGTAGTTGGGGGGCTACAGTCATTGGGATGACAAATTTACCAGAAGCCAAGTTAGCTAGAGAAGCGGAAATCGCCTACGCAACTTTAGCACTAGTGACAGATTATGATTGTTGGCATCCAGATCACGATAGTGTGACAGTAGAGATGGTGATTGGTAATTTACAACGAAATGCGGTAAACGCCCAAAAGGTAATTCAAGAAACTGTAAAGCGGTTAAGTGAAAATCCCCCTGCTAGTGAAGCCCATTCGGCTTTGAAGTATGCGATTCTGACAAATTTGGCAAATGCACCAGCAGCAACTAAGGAGAAGTTAGGATTGTTGTTGCAAAAATATTTGTAAAGCAACGTGAGTTCGATAAATTGAAAACCCCTCTCCACACCTCTCCCCGTTCACGAGGAGAGGCTTTGAAAGCCTAATTTTTACGTGGAAACTAAGTGTATTTCTACCTCTCTTCGTGTCAGACAGGCGTTGATATGCTACCCATCGAACTGACGTTAAAGCAATTGGAAATTAAGGCTATATAAGCAAAACCCACCTAGGTGGGTTTTAATCTCAAACAAAAATTCCAGCGTTTAAAGCTGTGGAAAAGTCAAACTACCTGAAAACTAAAATTAAGACTTGCCCAATTATTCACATCCAAAATGTATGAGTCTGTCGCAGTTCCATTCATTTCAGTTTCGTTAGCGTTATGCAAATCTTGCAGTAAGGCTTGGGCAACTTCTAAGGGGTTAACTAAGGGGCTGATTGATTGTTGATCTGCGGTGGCATATTTAGGGGTTTCTAATGCTTTCTGAGTTTGTGTGAAGGGAGAAGTACTGATAATTAGTTGGTGTTCACAAAAGAAAGCTCGCATGGGTAACATCCAGCCAGTGGTAGCATCACTTTGTGGTAGCTTCAGGGTTTCTCTTGGGGGAATGACTATTTCTCGCAGGTGGGGTTTTGTGTCAGAACTATCTGTTTCTGGGCTAACTTGCCAGGGGTATAATGCGATCGCTTCCGGTGAACCATAGCCAAAGGCACTTCTAGCATTATTTAAACCCAATAAGATTAAATATATCGGGCGATCGCTCAAATTTTTGACTTTGTATTGCATCCGACTACCAACGGGAATGCTAGGAACTGTTGTTCCTGAATTAATGATTGCTTTATCCTTCCCAGATTCCTGAACCTGACTGCGCCATGTTTGCTTTTGTATAATTGTCCGGGGTGATATTGTACTAATAATTTCTAAAGTTCCTTTCACAGCCAAGCGAGAAGAACCTTCATTTTCTGTCAATCGCCATAGTTTTGCTGCTAAAAGGGTAGAAAATTTTGGTGTTAATCTCTGCACAGCTACTTTCACCGCTTCCCCCATTTCCCCAGCAGTATTGAGAATTTGCTCACCACCAAGAGAAAAAAGACCATAACGGCTAGGAATCTGTGGTAATTTACCAAAAACATAATCAGCGCTTTGTTCTGCTAACGCGATGTTAACCATACGGGTAATTGAGGCAAAAGCACTAGTTGCATCTACTCGCTCAATTCTTTCTAACCCAGAATCTAAGGCAACTGTTAAATTAATATTTGGGGGTAATACACGCACCTCTTCTTGTACTAGTTGCCCAACTTGGGGTGGGTTGCTAGTTTTTGGGTTAGAAATTTCTGCTTTTGCAATTAGCCCAGTCCGTGAAGGTGTAACACCTGTTTTGAGGGATGATCGCAATATTAGCTGTTCTCCAGTCGGTAGAGTGAATCTAGAGCCAACACCGTAGTATTCTAGAACTTGGGGAAGTAATCCTCCTAACCATACCTCAACTGTCTTGCCGTCTTCATCAATAGCGTTGACTACTCCTTCAGCGCCAATATCGTCGAGAGGAAAACTATCAACAATGGAACTACTTTGAGTATTTTTTAGCCCACTCATTAACTCTGGCTGCTGTTCACTTCCCAGTCTGTGCATAGAACTACTGAGATGAGAAAAGAGAATTTGAATTGTTGTTGCTGGTGTAGCTTCCCATAGATATTGGGTTAAAGCATAGGTAAATAACCCCGCACTCCAACCAGAAAATAGTAATTCTCCTGCTTGCTGATTTGGGTCTGAGGTGGCTTTCAACACCATTGCTTGATTAATAGCGGATTTCTGGGTTTGCAGTTGTTTAAGAAACTCCAGTTCTGGAAGCGCTAACTGTGTTGCTGGTAATTCTGGACGGGCGCGAATTTGCAGGCCTGATGGTTGTAATGTAGTTGGAGTATAGTAACTTGTATCTAAAACTGCGGTTACTCGGTCGGTGGGAAGCGATCGCAATAACAGTAATAGAGTTTCTTCTAATAAATAATTGACGAATCTTCTATCCTGTGGTTCCTTTTCGTCAACCGGAATCAGAGCATTCTGCACAGTTTCTGGAAAAGTCCCCAATTTGACACGACTGCCATAACCACTAAAGTGGAAGACAACCACATCCCCAGCCTGGGCTTGCTTACCCAAATGATCGACAAAAGCCGCCTCAATGAATTCCCGGCTGGCTTGTTCCTCAGTTAAAGTCAGAATATCCGCAGCAGCAAAGCCACAGCGGTGAATTAAGACTTCCCTTTGCAATTCCACATCAGTCAGACAACCACCAAGTGCAGGACTTTGTGGATATTGATTAATGCCTATTAATAAAGCCAACTTCCGGGGATTAGGTGCTGCTAAAGCTTGGTAATAGCGATTACCCAAAGTCAACCACTCAGCTTCAGTCAGCCCCAACACCGCCAATATTGAGCCAATCCGTTCTAAAAACGCACGCCGTTTCATAATTAGCAGTTAGCCCTCAGCCCATTAGTTAACAGCTTAAAGGGCTGAAGTCTGTAGAGTAAAGTTTCTGACTATACTTTTTTGTTAGTTTCCCATTAATTCTAAGCTAATACTGTGGGGATACTCATTGCCCGTGCTAATTCTGCTGCCACTTCTGGACGAGAGAATTCTGGTGGGGGTAACTCACCTCGACGTAGCATTTCCCGGACTTTTGTCCCCGATAGGTGAACCCGTTCCTCTGGTTTACTAGGACTGGTTTTGGTTGTTGCCATTTGTTTGGTACGTTTGCAGTAGAAAGCGTGTTCAAACATCATTGGCACAATGCCCAATTCACCAGGCGCAAACTCATCAAATATATACTGAGCATCATAAGTACCGTAGTAGTCACCCACACCGGCATGATCTCGGCCAACTATAAAATGTGTACAGCCGTAATTCTTGCGAACTAAAGCATGGAAAATGGCTTCTCTTGGCCCAGCATAACGCATCGCCGCTGGATTAATAGCTAATATTACTCTATCTATAGGGTAATAGTGTTCCATCAATATTTCATAGCAACGCATTCGCACATCTGCGGCGATATCGTCTTCTTTGGTTGCCCCTACCAATGGGTGTAAAAATAAACCATCCACAGTTTCTAAAGCGCACTTTTGAATATATTCATGGGCGCGGTGGATAGGGTTACGAGTTTGGAAACCAACAATAGTTTTCCAACCCTTATCTCTAAACATTTGCCGTGAAGCAGCAGGATCAATTTGGTAGCTAGGAAAATGGGGATGGGAATCACGTTGTAATAACCAGATATCGCCAGCCAGATTCACAGAACCTTGGTTATAGACTACCTGCACACCTGGATGTTTGGCATCATCGGTGCGATAAACATTGATAGCTTCGCGTTTTTTGTCGTAGGTATACTTTTCGCTTAGTTCCAAAACCCCAATAAACTCACCGTTAGGGTTATCCAGACGCACTACACCACCTACTTGCAAAGGTGCAGCAACTTCTTCTGTAACAGATAGTGTAATTGGGATTGACCAGACAACACCGTTAGCAAGGCGCATTTCTGCTACTGTGCGATCGTAGTCTTCTTGGTTCATAAAACCTGTAAGCGGACTAAAACCACCGATCGCAATCATTTCTAAATCAGAAACGGCTCGCTCATCAAGTGTCACTCGTGGCAAGAAGTCAGCCTTGGAAAGGAATGTTTCCTTTTGTGCGGGTGTAGCAACCCGGTTAACCAACTCTCCACCGTGGGGGGCAATGGCATCTAGATGGTAACTCAACGTAATTTTTTCCTATGTGTTGCGAACTATGTACTAAGTTATCAAATTGTTGGTACATATAGTACAAATTCTTAAAACTTTTTGTCAATTGCCGGTCGGAATGAGAGGAATTGCTGAAATAATGAAGCTGGTATTGTTTTAGCGAGCAAGATAGAAGTATTATAAGGAATTAAATAGGTTAATATTGAGGTCTACAAGTAATAGATATGCCACTACCTTTTGATGATGAAACTTGTACTAAGTAATCTTGAAGGCATATTTGAACAGAGTCACCTTTTCTGATTTGGATTTCTTCTGATAGTCTACAGCTTGTAAACTGCCCTTTATCGTCAAAGCTAATATAATTCTTAGCTTTACAGGGAAGATTTAATAATCCTCCCATATTAGTAGAAATTTGCAAAGTTGTATCCTGCCCTAAAATGCAACTTGCTAACGAACCATTACTATAATTACTCACAGTTCCTGGTTCACAGACAATAGAAGCTGATGCCGATGGATGTATAACTAAGTTAATTGCGGGTATTGCTATTAAAGATGTAACGAATACTAATGCTTGAGAATATTTTAGCATACATTTCAATTTGATTGTACTTTATACAGGTGCTTGTATTTAAAATATCATTGCGTATTAATTATTTAATATAGTATTTATACTTAAAAATCGTGATTTTGTTAAAATCTTGCTAAAAAGGAATTAGGTATGCTTAATTGTCATGATGTTGCTAAGTACTTTCTGTCACAGATAGATGAAGATGCTGGGGATTTAATGTCTAATCTCAAGCTGCAAAAGTTACTTTATTATGCTCAAGGTTTTCATTTAGCATTGTATGAGCAACCTTTATTTTCAGAATCTATTGAAGCTTGGACACATGGGCCTGTAGTACCGGAAGCTTATCATATATATAAAGACTATGGTTCTAATGCTATTCCTATTCCTGAAGATATTGATTTTTCAAAATATGATCAGCAAACTCGTGAACTACTAGATGAAGTGTATTCTGTTTATGGTCAGTTTTCTGCATGGAAATTATTAAGCTTAATTCATGAAGAAGAACCTTGGCAAGATGCACGTCAAGATAATATAATTATCAGTCATCAAGCTCTCACGAAACACTTTAAGACTCAGCTTGTGAATATGGTGGTTAATTGATAGTATCATGGCAGTAAAATGGGAAAACTATGTCAATTTTCTCATCCTAATTTAGTAGGTATTCGACAGCAAGCAATAAAAGGATTTAAAAAATATCTTGTTTTTTATATTTCTTCAGATTCAGGTGTAGATATTCTCAGAGTCATTTATGGTGGACGGGATATTGAAGCAATCTTGAATGAAAATTTGGGAGAAAGCGATAGTGAATAGTATTAATAAGGTAAAAATGTCAAATAACGAAAATTTGAAATTAAAAACAAGAATTTTAAACCGTAAAACTGGAAAAGTTACAGTTAAAAGCCAGTCTTTGGAAAAACTTATTCCTCGTAATCGACCAGTTAGCCAACTTACATCCGAACAGCTTGATCGAATTAAAAGAATTTATTCATTTGTAGGTGTTTTTGTAACTGACAGTTTTGAAAACTGGTTAAAATGTTTTACACTAGATGTTTTTCCAGAAACAGAAATTAAAGTTTGGGAAACCATCACTTTTGTTTTTGTAAAATATGTAGAGCAGCATACATTAAACTTTAAGCAGAAAAAAGATGTTCTACTGAAGCTTATTATTCTTTCATCCGGGGAAAGACCAAAGGATAAGTTATCAAAAGAGTTATTTGTATTTCAGGAAAACCTAGAAAAGGAAATACTAGAAAAACGTTCTCAGGATACAAATTTAGTAGTAGAAGAAGGTACTAACCAAAGATTAAAAAATATTAATCCTTGGGATAAAATAGATTTTATAAAATTAGCTTTTGTTTATCAGAAATGTTTAAAGCAACGGGATTTAAATTCAAACGAAGAGGATGATATTTACTTAAAGTTGATGCAACTGATGGCTGGAGGAGAGCCAAAAGACGACCTTTCTAGAGAATTACTTCATGCTCTTGAAAATGAATTTGAGCCGCAGAATATTACAGATGATAGAGAGCGAGTTATATCTGTAGTTGTTCAACGCAAAGGACAAGCTAAGTTTCGTAGTGATCTACTAAAAGCCTATCAAGGAAAGTGTGCAATTACAGGATTTGATACAAAAAGGGTTTTACAAGCTGCTCATATTATTCCCTATCTTGGTTATGAAACAAATCATCCTTCTAATGGAATTTTACTTCGGGTAGATATACATATAATTTTTGATCAACACCTACTATCTATTGATCCAAAAAGTTATGAAGTGGTTATCTCTCCTAGCTTACACGGTACTGATTATCAAGGACTTAGTGGAAAAAAATTACTACTTCCTGACAAAGACAGATTTAAACCTAATTTAATTGCGTTGGAACAGCATTATCAAACTTTTTTACAAAAATGTGATAAATAAAAAATCCTTCCCCGCAAATGCGTTATAGAAATTACTCACGCCTCTAAAAATTTGGTGCGTTACGGCTAATCCTTACTATCTCAAACTCCCTAATCTTTTCACAGCCGTAACACACCCTACTTCATATTTACTGTTATTTACACTATAAAAACTTGTTTTGCTGTTAATTGCAAGTTAGGAAAGATTGAGGAAACGAGTTGATAATTATTTTGAAATAATCGCTTTTGATATTCATCCTCTATCAAAGTACAAATTGTAATAGTTGGCTGCTTGGGTTTACCAATATATTCTCTACCACCAATGCCTAAATAATCTACAATCCAATATTCATGTACACCTAATAAAGCATAATCTTCAACTTTACGGGCATAGTCGTTTTGCCAATTTGTACTTACAACTTCTGCAATTAGTTTAATTGATTTTCCTGATGTAATTACAGGTTCTTGTTGCCATAATGGTTCATTAATTAGTTGTGTTTGGTCTAACACAATCACATCGGGACGAAAGGCTGTGTCTGTTCCTAATAGTTTGATTAAGCAACGATGGGGAATAAAATATGGTAAGTCTTGACGATCAATTTCTACATTCAGTTTTCGCCCAATCAAAGATGATACTTGCTCATGGGGTCCTGTCGGTTCCATCTCGATTAATTCCCCATCAATGAGTTCATAATTATCATGATCACCGTACTGAGTAATAAATTCATTAACTGTGATCAGTTTTACGGCTGATTGTACCATTATGATTTTTCCTCACTATTAGCTCAATCTTGGGAATTACATCAGTTTTCATGTATTTTTACCACACTCTTCTTTTCTCTTCCTTTGCGCCTTTGCGCCTTTGCGTGAGATTTAAAAAAGTAGTTTATTTACCTGAAAACCGCTGTAACTAAAACTGTTCAATTATTCCCCCACCTAAAACTTTATCTCCTTCATACCAAACCGCAGCTTGTCCAGGGGTAATACTGAATTGCGGTTCATCAAATACCAAACGCACACGATCGCATTCTAAAGGAATCACTGTCACGGGGACAGGTGCGGAACGATAACGAATTTGCACTTCTGCACGAATGGGGGTTGCTGGTTTAGCAATGGAAACCCAATTTACTCGGTTTACTGTACATTCTGCCTCAGTTCCTTTAGAGCGATCGCCTACAACAACACGATTATTTACAGCATCTAGTTCGATTACATACAACGCTTCCGGTGCAGCAATCCCCAAACCCTTACGCTGTCCGATTGTGTAATGATGCACTCCATCATGCTGTCCTAAAATTTTACCAGTAGTATCGACAATATTTCCTGGTTTAGGCGCTAGATATTTATCTAAAAATGCCCGCATGGAACCATTGCTTTCCACTAAGCATAAATCTTGACTTTCTGGTTTATCGGCGGTTTTTAAATTGTATTCGGCCGCCATGCGTCGGGTGTCGGTTTTGTTCAGTTCACCCAAAGGAAAGATAGAACAACTTAGTAAATCTTGAGACAAATCATAAAGAAAGTAAGATTGGTCTTTATTGCGGTCAACTGCGCGTAACAATTGGTAACGCCCGGTAATATCATCGTAGCGAATTTGGGCATAATGACCGGTAGCAATGCTATCACATTCCAATTGTTCACGGGCATATTTTACCATTGGCCCAAATTTCACCGTCTTGTTACATTGGGAACAAGGCAACGGCGTAATTCCTACACTGTAACCAGTGACAAGAAAATCAACAATTTCTGTTTGAAAGACATCCCGAATATCGACAACTTCATGGGGAACGCCCAATTGTTCACAAATTTGAGCCGCGTCGATCATTCCTTCAGAGCAACATTGCCCTTTGCCTTTCATGAGCCAAAGAGTCAAACCGATTACATCATAGCCCTGATTGTGTAAAATAGCAGCAGCGACAGAACTATCAACGCCACCTGAAAGACCAACGACGACTTTTTTCATAATCCTAAAATCTTTTTAGGTTCAGTAACTGCTAAGTTTGCAGCCCCATGGTAAATTACATTTTTTCAAAAGTTGACTCCTGGTACTGCTAGAGGTTTTTCTGACCAGGACAACACTGGAGTAGTAAGACTGTTCAATTGTAGCACACATCCCTGAAAAGCCCTGATAGGAAAGCACTTCGGTTTTGATGACATTTAAATTTCCAGAATCGGCAATTGCTTGATTAAAATGGCTGGTAGAAATTTTTATTTTGCGATCGCTAGTTAAAAAATATGCCTACTTTAAAAACAAGTCAATTTACTTCTGTACCCATACTTTCCTTATTTGTGGGTGGATGCTTAGTGCTAACTTACCAATATAGCCCAGCACAGGCCAAAATCCCCAACAATGGTTTTTCAATAGCACAGACAGCATCGCCTTCTGCCGAAATTCTCACTAGTCAGACATCATTACCGCAGTTACAACCGACTGAACCGGTGGAGTTTTATCAAAAAAACCCAAAATTTCAGCCTTCTTCAAATACACAAATTAGTCAATATAGTGAAAATTTTGAGCGGTATTTTGTTTATGTTGATGGTGACAACTCCCAAACATTGCAACGAGTTCGTCAGATTGAGAATAGCGCTTATATTCGACAGTATAATGGGCGTAATATTATCCAAGCAGGTGTTTTTAGCAAACCGTTGAATGCTCAACAACGAGTCAGAGAACTAGAAGTAAACGGTATAAATGGCGCTCGTATTGTTAACTTCTCAAACACGGAGGCCGTTTCCTACTATTCTGGCAGCGAAGTTCCCTATTCTTCTACAGTAAACGATTCTAACACTACTAGTTCTAGTGTTAATCGGCGACAGTCTAATTTTTATTATGCGATCGTTCCCAGCAGCTATAATAATCTGCGCTACCTTAAAGACCAAATTCAGCAGAGAATAGGTAAAAACAGCAGTGTTTTCATGAGAACTCAGCCACGAGGAGCGCATATAGCTGTTGGTCCTTTTGCAGAACGTTCAGAAGCAGAACAATGGAATAATTATCTGCGAAATTTAGGTTACGGTAATACCAGAGTTTACTATGGAAAATAATTCGTAATTCGTAATTAAAAATCAGGGCTTTTCCTGTTCTCTATTCCCTATTCCCTGTTCCAATGACTAAAGAACAAGTTATCGTTACTGCTGCCCAAATGCGGGATATTGAAGGGCGGATATTTGCCGCTGGTATGCCTGTGGCAGCTTTAATGGAAAAAGTAGCGAGATTGATTAGCGATCGCTTACAGGCTATGATTCCCCAAGGACAGCGTGTAGGAATTTTAGTCGGGCCTGGTCATAATGGTTGTGATGCTTTAGTTGTAGCTCGTGAATTACATTTCCGTGGTGATCAAGTTTGGATTTATCAGCCTTTTACTAAACTCAAAGAATTAACTTCTCAACATTTTCAATATGCTCAAAGTTTGGGAATTCCTTGTTATCAAAAACTTGAAGAATTACCAAGTTGTGATTTTTTAATTGATGGGTTATTTGGTTTTGGTTTAGAAAGAGAAATTACCGAACCCATCGCTTCGGCAATTAATCATTTTAATGAATGGAATCAGCCGATTTTTAGTATTGATTTACCTTCAGGTTTACATACAGATACAGGTGAAATTTTAGGAACTGCAATTCGGGCAAATCATACCTTTTGCTTGGGTTTATGGAAACAAGGTTTGTTGCAAGACCAAGCATTAGCACATATTGGCAAAGCTGAATTAATAGATTTTGATATTCCCCTAGCCGATATCCATGCTGTTTTGGGAGATGTAATTAAAGTAAAACGCATTACTGCAAAAACGGCACTTGCAACTTTACCTTTACCCCGTCCCCCAGTTACACACAAATATAAAGAAGGACATTTATTATTAATTTGTGGTTCAAGACGGTACGCGGGGGGAGCAATTTTAACTGGTTTGGGTGCGCGTGCTTCTGGTGTAGGGATGTTATCTATTGCTGTACCTGAATCTATTAAACCTTTGTTGGTTTCCCATTTGCCCGAAGCTTTAATCATCGGTTGTCCAGAAACGGAAACGGGTGCGATCGCTCAGTTACAATTACCAGACAATACTGATTTGAGTTCATTTAGTGCGATCGCTTGCGGCCCTGGCTTAACTAAAGATGCCATGCCGATAGTACAACAAGTAATTGCTAGTCCAGTTCCTTTAATTCTCGATGCTGATGCTTTAAACATCTTGGCACAATTAGGAACCATCCCCACTTTACAACAACGTCAAGCCGCAACCGTACTCACACCCCATACAGGTGAATTTCATCGCTTATTTCCCGATCTTCCCTACACCAACAGAGTGAATGCAGTGCAGACATCAGCCGAGCAAACTGGGGCTGTAATACTATTAAAAGGGGCAAGAACAGCTATATCTAATCCCCAAGGTGTCGTTTGGATCAATTCTGAAAGTACACCAGCTTTAGCCCGTGGTGGTAGCGGTGATGTCTTGACTGGGTTAATGGGTGGACTATTGGCACAAATCGCAAATCAACAAACTACTATTGAAGATGTTGTTGCAACTGCGGCTTGGTGGCATTCTCAAGCGGGAATTTTAGCAGCAGCAGAAAGGACAGAATTAGGTGTTGATGCTTTTACTTTGACACAGTATTTAATCAAAGTTCTGCTTGTTTGGAATCAGCCATAATTTTAGAGATCCGGTAAGGAGTCAGGAGTCAGGAGTCAGAATGCTCATGAAATGAAGAATAGATAGAAGTGAGATTTTCTCAAAATCATCAATGTTGATTAAAAAAGCTTTATTCTCCTGACTTTTGTATTCTCTATCCTGAATACGTACGAGATCCGAACTTACGCATTCAGAGGAATAACGGTGGTTGCGATGCGATCGCTCTCCAAGGAATCCCAGAAGAACATATACTGCAATATCAGCCGATAATTAAAATGTCAATCCGCTTGATTAAAAATGCGAACGATTGCGGAAATTAACGAAAAAATCAACCGGAAATGCGCCGTAGTGTGGACGGTTGAAGAATTAAAAACACGAGTAGCAGAAATCGGTGTCACCAAAGCTGCTAAAGAAGTTGATGTAATTACCACCGGCACCTTTGAACCAATGGAGTCAAGCGGTGCAATTATTAACCTGGGACACACTGATCCACCAATCAAAATTCGGCGTTGCTGGTTAGATGGAGTACCAGCATATTCTGGTTTTGGCGCAGTAGATTTATACTTGGGTGCTAGTTGTGGTGTGGAAACCATTGACGGGGAAGAACTTCGAGAACGTGGTGGTGGTCATGTAATCGAAGACTTAATAGCAGGTAAACCCGTACAAGTAAGAGCATTAGGTCAAGTTACTGATTGTTACCCTAGAGCAACATTTGAAACCAGTGTTACCCGTGACACTATCAATCAGTTTTATTTATTTAATCCGCGCAATCTTTATCAAAATTTTATCGTGGGAGTCAATGGAGGCGATCGCCCACTTCACACTTATTTGGGTCCCCTCCAACCACGTTTAGGGAATGCGGTGTACTCAAACCCTGGTGCAATTTCCCCCCTACTCAATGATCCCGATTTACAACTGGTGGGGATTGGGACAAGAATATTCTTAGGTGGTGGTATTGGTTATGTGGCTTGGGAAGGTACACAACACTTCCCTTTGCAAAAACGTTTAGCCAATCACACACCCATTGGCCCATCGGCAACCTTAGCCTTAATTGGTGATGCTAAACAAATGGATGCGCGTTGGGTGCGGGGCTGTTACTTCAAAAGTTACGGGCCTTCTTTAATGTTGGGAGTAGGTGTACCACTTCCAGTTTTGAACGAAACAGTAATTGAACACTGCGCTGTCAGAGATAAAGATTTAGTAGCACCAATAGTAGATTTTTCTATTCCCCGTCGCGTCCGTCCCACTTTTGGTTTAGTCAGTTACGCTCAACTCAAATCGGGAAAAATCACCATTGAGGGTAAAGCGGTGCGAGTTGCACCTCTAGCCAGTATGTTTCTCTCACGACAAGTTGCTCTAGAGTTGAAACAGTGGATAGAAGCCGGCACATTTACCCTCACAGAGCCAGTTTCCCCCATACCAATGGATCGAGCTTTTTTACCCCAAGACCGTTGGACTGACTTTTAAATAATTACTAATTCGTAATTCGTAATTGAATTTTTAATTACGAATTACGAATTACGAATTACGAATTATCCTCAGTTGGTTTAGCCTTTTTGACTGGCTTAGGAGCAGGGGGTTTTGGTACAGGTTTAGATACAGCTGCGGGATCACCGCCTGTTTTCTTGATAGGACGTGGAGTTTCTCCATTACGTCTGGGAGGGAATGGTCTTCTACCAGGGCCACCACTACCACGAGGGCCTCCTCTAAATGGTGGTTTACGTTTTTTGGGTAAATCAGCGATCGCTTCCGCATTGTCAATTACTAATACATCAGCTTCTCGTTTGACTTTGAAATCCCAAAACTTACCCACAGCTTTGGTAGTCAGCACACCCCGTAATTTCAACTTAAAATACTTAGCTTTGTCAGTTGGTTTCCGTGGAGCCTGCTTAATCTTGACGACCAAACTCCTATCGTCAAAAGATTGGAAAACTACCTCACCACGCACGGAAAAATCACCATCAGGAAGTTCTGATGAGGCTTTTGGTGGTTCAGAAATTTCTCCTTTACCAGAAGTAGGGCGGGCAGATTTCTTTCCTAAACCATTTTCTGGCCTCTCTAAGACGTGCGAACTCAAATCTTGCCCATCCTCGTCTGAGGAATTTTTAGCCAGATTTTCTGGCTCCCAAACCCCCACAATTTGGATGTGCAGAGAGTCGTTTTCTTGTCTAGTGCGGGGATAAACTACCCACAAATGCTCTTTTTCTAGGTCTAAGTGATTTTTGACTAAACTCATAATCCGACCTAAGAGGACGGCATTGAGTTCTACACCATCAGCAGTTAGCAATGTTCCTTGAGTAAATTGTTCACTACTGGCATGGTAACGACCTCGGACTAAGCCAATTGCTCGATACTGCATTGGCTCACTAGGAGGTGGAATTGGTTGTAGCCGATTGGCTAAATGCCCATTTCCATCAGTTTCACTAGAGTTAACGGGCCCATGATCAGGTTTTGACGCATTAGCTTCTGTTGTTTGAACATTAGCAGTTGCGTCAATTTTAGTCGGAGCCTCTTTGGAGGCGGTAGAATTGGAAGATTCAGGAGACGGCATCAGGTCGGAATTCATAAAAACTCCTTGCGGCGGAGACACATCCCAATTATGGGATTTTACAAAAGTAGCTGGAAAGAGCGTTTGTATGGCTGATATAAAGTATATTTCCTTTTAATCTAGCCATTCTAGAGCGCCCTGTGCGAACAGAAAGGCGCGAAATTTGGCATTTAGAGACTAAATGTGTAATTTAGCGCCTTTACACTAGTTTCGGAAGCATAGCATAGCTACAATTCTGAATGCTCCTCCTAAAGTCATCACTTACTTTAGCAGTGTAGATAGTTATTTGTTATAAAATTCACAGTCAAATGACCGTATTCCGCAAAGTTTTGGAAAAATTTAACTTTGCGATTTGTGTAAATGTTAATGTCGTTAAAATTCACCAGAAGGAAAATATTGTGTCTCAACCACGTAATCGGTGGATAGTTCAGGTTGTTTTAGTTATAGCAGTTGTAGCTTTTGTTGGGGTTTCCCTCTTACCCATAATTGGAGCCTTGAATGATCCCCAGCAGACAGGCCAAAATACTACTAGCAACCCCACCAGTTCTCCTTTATCTGACCAAAAGTCACAATTAGCAGATGCAGTTCGGGGTTATGAACTAGTTTTGCAAAAGGAACCAGAAAATCAAACTGCACTGAAAGGGCTTGTAGAAGCAAGGCTACAATTGCTCAGTCAAAAAGGTAAAGGTGAGGTTAAACCAGCTGATATTCAAGCGGTAATTGACCCTTTAGAGAAGTTGGCTAAATTGAATCCACAACAGTCAGAGTACGGGGTATTGCTGGCGCAAGCAAAGCAACAAATCGGTGATAAGGAAGGAGCCGCCCAAAGTTATCGCTCAATCTTAGCAACAAAACCAGGTGATCTCAAAGCTTTGCAAGGAATGGTAAATTTGCAAATTAGTGAGAAACGTCCTGAAGCAGCTATTGGCTTGCTACAAGAAACTCTATCTAATGCTGCCCAAGCAAATACAATTCAGCCGGAAAGTGTTGATGTGGTTGCTGTACAGGTGCTTTTGGGTAGTGTGTATGCTTTCCAGAAAAATGAATCTCAAGCTATTTCTGTATACGATCAAGCAATCAAAAAAGATCCCAAGGATTTTCGTCCTGTGTTGGCTAAGGCTATGTTGCTAAAGGATCAGGGTAAGGTTGATGAGGCCAAACCTTTGTTTGAAAATGCCACTGCTTTAGCACCTGCTGAGTATAAAGATGAAATCAATAAGGCAGCTGCAATACCTACTCCGACTCCGGCCGTTTCTCCTACACCATCACCAGAAACTACACCATCACCAGAAACCACACCCAGTCCATAAAGGAGGTGGAGAAGATGAAAGAAAGTATTTATCTTTCTTCTAACTCCTGACTCCTGACTCCTGACTCCTGACTTCTGACTTCTGACTCCTGACTCCTGACTCCTATCACTTCAACTTCCTTCTATGGCGGCGACGATACCGAAGATAATAAACAGAAAGCCGCCTATGAAGGTTATTTGTCGTTCGGAAATTTTACCTGCAATTAATTTACCACCGATAACTGCGATCACTGCACAAATGGCGTGTCCTAATATTGCTCCCGCTGTCACACCAATGGCGTTGTTACTAGCAGCTAGGGCAATTGTGGCAAATTGTGTGCGATCGCCCCACTCTGCTATAAATGTCAATACGAACGACTTCAATAAAATTGTCCAAATGCTTTTTTGCTGAACGTCTAAATGTGCATTTTCTACTGCTTCTTTTGCTTCTTCTATGACTTCTTCTTCAGCTTTAGCAGGCATTTTCCAAGCATCGTAAAGCAGTTTTAAGCCAAAGGCAATAAATAAAACTATTCCCGCATAATGAACATAAATTTTTGAGCCTTGTGTTAAAGCAGACAGCAATTGTCCAAATATCACTGATAAAACAGTCATGGCTGCTAAAGCTGCTGTCACACCAACGAACACCAATCGTCGTGAGTGCTGCATTGATAAAATCACAGCTATAAAAAATGTTTTATCACCTAATTCGGAAATGGTAATTAAAACTAAACCTGCCGTAAATGCTGTTAACACTCTCTCATGCTCCTGAAGGATTTTTTACCTGTGTGGAGCTTCTAATGAGTGTTTAATGACCTCACTGAAGCTCACACAACTGTTTGTTGTGAACTCAGTGAAGGTCTCGCTTTCAAATATTTTATTATTCGCCATCCGAACCAGGCTCATCGCCAGTATGTTGACTCAGATGTACTAGCTTTTTTGCCAGCAGCTACTCCCCTTCTATTCGATATGGATTATACCTTGATATCGGTTGGTTGTCAAGAAATAAAAGAGAATTGAACCGCGAAGACGCGAAGGGCGCGAAGGTAAGAGGGTTTAGAGAGATTTTGCATAAGTCCTAAATTCACTCTTGACATTTTACTCTCATTTTGAGAGAATAAAGTAATCAAAACAAACGGCAAAAACTGGTATGTCAATAAATCACGCAACTTATATCTTGCACCACGCTCTTATTGCAAAAATTGAAGACCGAAACCCTTATGATTTCGTAGGGTGGGCATTACCCACCACCTGCTTCTTGAGAAGGTGCAAGATGTCAGCCAAAAAGTATCCCCAAAATCTATGCACCTTATTTCCATTCGCAACCTCCGCGAAGAAACAGCTAAGTATCCCAATATCAAAAAACAAATTGATAGCTGGTATGAAATTGTTAAAAAGGCAGAATGGCAAAATTTAGAGGATGTGCGTAAAATTTACCGAGATGCTGAAGCTGTTGGTAATTTTACTGTTTTTAATATCAAAGGTAATGATTACCGTTTAATTGTTGGGATTAATTATGAAACTAAAAAGGTTTATTACAAATACTTGCTAACTCACGCGGAATACAATAAAGAGAAATGGAAAAATGACGATTACTTTTGATAATAAAAGTTATAGTCAATTACTAGCAGAAATCGCTCCTCAAGTAATTGAAACAGAGGAAGAGTATGAACGTCTTTTAAAAGTTGCAGAATTTCTAACTTTTAAAAAGAATCTTACTCCAGAGGAGCGAGCTTTGGACAAATTGCTTGTCAAACTAATTGAAGATTATGAGGAAGAAAATTATCCAATGGATGAATCTACACCTCATGAAATATTACAACATCTCATGGAATCCAGCGGAATTCGTCAAGCTGACTTAGTACGTATTCTTGGTTCTAGTAGCGGTGTGGTTTCTGAAGTTGTAAATGGTAAACGTTCTATTAGTAAAGCGCAAGCTAAAGCATTGGGAGAATATTTTAAGGTTTCTCCTAGTTTGTTTATTTGAACTTGATTTTTCAGGATTTTCAGGATTTCTAATGATTGATTATTCAATCATCCCAAAATATCATTTGTCTGAATCAGGATATCCTGATTCAGACAAACTCCTTGATTCTCTCCCAAACCAGTTCTAATAAATCAGGATTATCCATATCAAAATATTCCAAATTAGAAGATTGTCTAAACCAAGTTCGTTGACGCTTTGCGAATTGTCTTGTATGTAAAGCAATTAATTCTGTAGCTTCATCTAAAGTAACTTCCCCAGCTAAATATTGCTTGATTTCTTGATATCCCAAAGTATTCAACAAAGGTAAATCAGCACCATATTTTTGAGATAAATATTCAACTTCAGAAACTAAACCATCTACGATCATTTGTTCAGTACGTCTACTAATTCTTAAATCTAAACGTTCCGCATCACAATCTAAACAAATTTGCAAAATCGGATATTTGGGTGGGTTTTTCCCCTGCTGTTCTGAAATGGGAATCCCAGTAACATAATATACTTCCAATGCTCTCAAAGTCCTCACCAAGTCGTTAGCGTGAATTTTTTGGGCGGCAATCGCATCAACTTGTTGCAACATCGGGTAAAGTTGATATTGTCCAAGTGATTCTAATTGCGATCGCAATTCTGGTTGTGGTGATACCCTGGGAATTTTCATCCCCTGGACAATAGAACGTATGTACAAACCAGTTCCACCAACCAACAACAATGGGGAAACACCCAAATTAGCAATTAAATTTTGTACTTGTTCCTGATAATCTGCTAATGTCATAATTTCAGTTGGCTCACAGATATCAACCAGATAATGTGGTACTAACTTCTGTTCCTCTACAGTCGGTTTAGCTGTACCAATGTCAAACTCGCGGTATACTTGACGGGAATCGGCGCTCACAATTACTGAACCCAACCGCCGAGCTAAACTTAAAGCCAAACCAGATTTACCCGTTGCTGTAGCGCCACAAATTACAATTAATTTAGTCATTATGCAGTGATTATTTTTATTTTTAAATTTTTAATTGATAAAGGGTTGCTATCCTTATATAAACTTCTCATTAAATTGCGCTACAGACGGCAGCAAGGCTTTTGTGTTATAATTTTGGGGTGATTTGACTTTTTTGGCCTAAAGGCTAAGTTCAACCCCAAGTATCAGGAGAATTTTCATGACGAGCAGTTACAGTGCCGATCAGATTCAAGTTCTGGAAGGTCTGGAAGCCGTCCGCAAACGACCAGGGATGTACATCGGTACTACAGGGCCGCGAGGACTCCATCATCTAGTTTACGAGGTGGTGGACAACTCTGTTGACGAAGCTTTAGCAGGTCACTGTACCCATGTTGAGGTAGATATCAACGCTGATGGTTCCGTGACTGTAACAGATGATGGTCGGGGTATTCCCGTCGATATTCACCCAAAAACCGGGAAATCGGCTTTAGAAACAGTATTAACTGTACTCCACGCTGGAGGTAAGTTTGGCGGTGGTGGCTACAAGGTTTCTGGAGGTTTACACGGGGTTGGTATTTCGGTTGTTAACGCCCTGTCTGAATTTGTGGAAGTTACGGTTTGGCGAGATAATAAGGAGCATCTTCAGCGATATGAACGGAGTTTTCCGGTTACTGAACTGCAAGTAAAGCCTTACAAAGAAGCCAGAACTGGAACTTCGATCACTTTCAAGCCAGATACACAAATCTTTACTACTAGCATTGAATTTGATTACATTACTTTATCAGGTCGCTTGCGCGAGTTGGCGTATTTGAATGCTGGTGTCAAAATTATTTTCACCGATCATCGTCTCGAACTCCTCAAAAGCGATACACCAAAGATAGAGGTTTACGAATACAAAGGTGGTATTAAAGAGTATATCGCCTACATGAACCGGGAAAAGCAGCCCTTACATGAAGAAATTATCTATGTACAAGGGGAACGGAATAATGTTCAAGTAGAAGTTTCATTACAATGGTGTACTGATGCTTACACAGATAATGTTCTAGGTTTTGCTAATAATATTCGCACTATTGATGGTGGTACGCACCTAGAAGGTTTAAAAGCAGTTCTAACTCGGACTTTAAATGCGATCGCTCGCAAGCGGAATAAAATTAAAGAACATGAATCTAATCTTAGTGGTGAACACGTCCGCGAAGGTTTGACCGCAGTCATTTCTGTTAAAGTCCCAGATCCCGAATTTGAAGGACAAACTAAAACTAAACTTGGTAACACCGAAGTTCGCGGTATCGTCGATTCTTTTGTGGGAGAAGTCCTGACAGAGTATCTAGAATTTCACCCCGCTATTGCCGATTCTATTTTAGATAAAGCTATTCAAGCATTTAAAGCCGCAGAAGCAGCCCGTCATGCGCGGGAGTTGGTGCGGCGGAAATCGGTGCTAGAATCTTCACCACTACCTGGTAAATTAGCAGATTGCAGTAGTCGTGACCCTTCAGAATCGGAAATTTACATCGTAGAAGGCGATTCAGCGGGTGGAAGCGCCAAACAAGGACGCGATCGCCGTACCCAAGCAATCCTGCCTCTACGTGGTAAAATTCTTAACATTGAAAAAACTGACGATGCCAAAATTTATAAAAACAACGAAATTCAAGCACTGATTACCGCCTTGGGTTTAGGCGTTAAAGGTGATGAATTCGACGCTTCCCAACTGCGTTATCACCGCATCGTGATCATGAGTGTTGCTGGTGATGAACCAACTTTAGTCATGGACAATTCGGGAAAAACAGAATTTGTCCACATTGGGCGGTTTATTGATGACTGTGCAGAAGGGCGACGTAACGTCAAAGAATACCAAGTCATCTGTTTTGACCAAAAAACCCACGCCACCCGCTTCCGTCCCCTCAAAGCCGTCATTCGTCACGGACATGAGGAAGCGATGTACAAGCTAACCACCCGTTACAATCGCTCTGTCAAAGTCACATCTTCTCACAGTGTCTTTGTTTGGGAAAACGGACAGGTGATTCTCAAAAAAGGTAACGAAGTCAAACCAGGAGATACATTAGTCGCTAGTCGTCGTCTTCCTCGTCCCTCTACCAGCCCCACACGCATAGACTTACTAGAGACTTTCTATAATGCTGAGTTAACGAAGTCACTTTACCTCCAAGGTGAAGATGTGCGTCGGGTTGCTAGTCAGCGTTTGTTAGCCAAAGTAGAACGTCCAGACTTATTGAGTGAACCCCGGATTTTGCTTGACTCACAAGCATGGAAACAACTGATCAAAGCCCGACAAACAGCCGGAGTTAGCCAGAAAAAGGTAGCCAGCGTCTGTGGGGTAAAACAACCTATTACTATCAGTCATTGGGAGAGAGGAATTAATCGCCCAATTTTGTCCCAATTCCTCAGTTACGTTGAAGCTATTGGCTGGAATGACAACATTACCTATGAGCAGTTACCATCCAAAATAGATGAATTGCTGACTCAAGACGACAGCAGTAAAAATGCTAAATGGCGGGAAATTAGCAACTACAAGCCTTTGGATGAGTTTACATCCCTAGAAATTGCCCAATTAGGTGATGATGTCCAACTTGTTCCCCAAGCACATAGTAATAAGGCTTTTGGACGTTATCTGCCAATTACCCGTGAGTTAATGTGGTTCTTGGGTTGGTATGTTGCCGAAGGCACACTGAGTCAGCATCAAGTTAGCCTCAATTTAGGCACAAAAGATCAGCGTTTTATCCCAGAACTGATAGCAGCTATCGAGTCAGTTTTTGGCGAAACACCACGCCAATATCATGATCCTGAGAGTGATGGCATTAAACTCTACTTCCACAGTGTTGCTGCTGCTAGATTGCTACAAGCTTATGGTTTAGCTAAATTAGCACATCAGAAACAACTGCCTGATCTACTCTTCAGTCTCCCTGAACACCTGCAAATGGCTTTTGTTGAGGGTTATTTCCTCGGTGATGGGACAACAGGTGGTAGTCATTTGTCATTTACAACTAACTCACCAGAGTTAAAAGACGGATTACTATACCTGTTAGGACAAATGGGTTTGATTGCTGCTAGTAGCGAACATCAGCCCTCAACTCATCCTGATGCCTCAATTCAAACACGCCACCCCTATTACAGCATTAGGATATGTGGCAAAGAGCAAATATCTCAATGTCGCCAAATTTGGCAGCGTCATGGTAATGCTCATAAACTGGAAGCATTATTAGCAAGTCCAATTCGCAAAGCCCAAGATTACATACAGATCAGTGATGATTTAATGGGGTTGCGGGTGATTCGTGCAGAGGAGATAGAATTAGTCGGCGACTATGTTTATGATTTCTCTGTTGAGGATGACGAAAACTTTGTCTGTGGCACTGGTGGCTTATGCGCCCACAATACTGATGCTGATGTAGATGGAGCGCACATCCGCACATTGCTGTTGACTTTTTTCTATCGTTATCAACGGGCGCTGATTGAAAATGGTTTCATCTACATTGCCTGTCCCCCACTGTATAAATTAGAACGGGGACGTAGTGAGCCAAGATATTGTTATAGCGATCGCGAATTACAACAGCATATCGCCACTTTCCCAGCCAACGCCAACTATAACATCCAACGGTTCAAAGGTTTGGGAGAAATGATGCCCCAACAACTATGGGAAACCACTATGAACCCAGAAAGTCGCACCCTCAAGCAAGTTGAAATTGAAGACGCAGCCGAAGCTGATCGGATCTTCACCATTTTAATGGGCGATAGAGTCGCACCACGTCGGGAATTCATTGAAACCTATGGTTCTAAACTTAACCTCACCGATTTAGATATCTAACAGACAATCGAGATCAGTTGAACATTTATCATGGGTAATTAGGTGCAAACCTATTACCCATGACTTTTTTACAACAGAGGTCGAGCCGAAAATTCTCTCTATAATTCCCACTTAATTCTTCGCAAAATTGGACAACTACGAGCCAAATGCATATTTATTTGCCAATATCGTCATATTAAGGTTATGGTAAAAAATAATGTCTTACCTGTTTTTGATGCACTTTTTCATACGTGATCGATCATTAACTGCATACACCAATAGCGCCTGAAAAAAGGATTTATTTAGGAGTTGCAGGAATAACAGCAAATTTCCTATTCCCTTTCTTAATATAAGCGACCATCCTCCCCAGAAGGCACTACTCTAGGCATAAAGCCATCACGAAGTAGTACTCCTGATATGGCCGCATGGTTTAGGCCATAGCCCATTTTCAAGTCAGAAAGACGATTTAGTATTTTCGATGACAAATTATTTCTCGACTGATTAAAATATCCTTGGATACAATAAGAACAGTTTGTCAAGTTGCATAGGGCTGAAATCTCAGCATTGCGCTAATGTGTTAATAAGACCGAAATGAGTAAAATCTAAATTCATCTCTCAATCGGCTTATTCTGCTACAAACCTAACTCCTTAGTCCAGGTTATTGGCATAGCATATACAAGGTTCAGTGTTTGGAAGCAAGCACAACCACTTCACGAATACTAGATCAGTCCAGCTTCGCTTTCTCAAATAAGTAATTTATGAATGACTTGTCAACATGGGTGCATTAATACTACTAATTTGAGTTCATACGCAATGTCCTGTTGCTATAAAACTATTGTTGTGCTTAAAATCTAGAATCTTCCAGGAGCAAGAGTGCCTACCTTTTAATCTAATGAGAATGCCACTGCAAAACCAAAAAGTTTTAGACAAGATTTAATGGTGTGACTACCGTTTTTAATGTCTTTTTGATAAAAGTGGCTTCCCCTTGCTCAATGAGTTCATGATTAATACACAAAAAGAGTGCAATTTCTGTGAAACAGGCTACAATCGGAACAGTCTTGACAGGTGGATCTGCCAGCAGTCATATCTATAGTATGTCTGAAGTGGTGAATTTCTTGATTAAGGTGCCTCTGGTTTTAGACCAGTCAACCAGAAGTTGTGTACAACGGCGACAGCGATAAATTTTACTTTCAAAAAAGCCAATCGCCTAAAAGTGATAGTTGCTACTGAAAGTAAGAAGCCTGCCTCCCAAAGAGGCAATAATACCCGAAATATAGGGAAATCACTCAAAAACCTATTTTTGGTAAGCAATTAGCTCGATCAAAAGAGCAGTAACCACATCTTGAGTAATTGATTCTGCAAGGAGCATGAGGAACGCGGCATGAACCAGGCTAACAACGTACTCGATAGCATATATCGGCCTGACCTAGAAATGATAAATCCGCCTGAGATCGAAGAGGAACTCTTATTGATAGAGGATGAAGAAGAGGACTTACTCATTACCGATGACGGCGAAATTGATGATTTTTTAGAGCCTCAGTCTGATGAGGACGACGCAAAGTCTGGAAAAGCCGCTAAATCGCGTCGTCGGACACCAACAGCTAAGAAAAAGCATTACACCGAAGATTCGATTCGCCTTTACCTGCAAGAGATCGGTCGTATTCGTCTATTACGGGCAGACGAAGAAATTGAACTAGCACGGAAAATCGCGGATCTCCTAGAATTGGAAAGAGTGCGCGATCGCCTGCAAGATCAGCTAGAGCGTGAACCGCAATTTAAAGAATGGGCTGAAGCCGTAGAATTACCTCTACCAACTTTCCGTTATCGACTACACGTTGGTCGTAGGGCTAAAGATAAAATGGTGCAATCAAACTTGCGCCTTGTCGTCTCAATCGCCAAAAAATACATGAATCGTGGCTTGTCTTTCCAAGACTTGATTCAGGAAGGTAGTCTTGGTTTGATTCGCGCAGCAGAAAAGTTCGACCACGAAAAAGGTTATAAGTTTTCTACCTACGCTACATGGTGGATTCGTCAGGCAATTACTAGAGCGATCGCTGATCAATCTCGCACTATCCGTCTACCGGTTCATCTCTATGAAACCATATCACGGATCAAGAAAACAACCAAGCTACTATCTCAAGAAATGGGTCGCAAACCCACCGAAGAAGAAATTGCAACTCGCATGGAAATGACCATCGAGAAACTGCGGTTTATCGCCAAATCAGCCCAGTTACCGATTTCTTTAGAAACACCTATTGGGAAAGAAGAAGACTCTCGTTTGGGGGATTTTATTGAATCTGACGGAGAAACACCAGAAGATCAAGTTTCTAAAAATCTTCTTCGTGAAGACTTAGAAAAAGTCCTCGATAGTCTCAGCCCCCGTGAACGCGATGTTTTGAGACTACGTTACGGCTTGGATGACGGACGGATGAAAACCCTGGAAGAAATCGGCCAGATTTTCAACGTTACCCGCGAACGAATTCGCCAGATTGAAGCGAAGGCACTCCGCAAGTTACGTCACCCCAACCGTAACAGCGTTCTCAAGGAATATATTCGGTAGTCATTGGTCACTGGCTTTTTAACTGGAGACAAATAACCAAGAACGCAAAAAATAAATAGCCTGGTAGTTAATTAAAACTACCAGGTTTTTTGATTTTACAAATAATTTTGAATCTCGAGGCTTACAGGATACCCCAGAAATGCAGGAAACCTTGACCAGAGAAAATTTCAATTAAAGCGGCTGATAAAAAGCCGATCATCGCCAAGCGACCATTCCAAATTTCTGCTTGTGGGGTAAATCCCCAACGCCAGCCATTGCGGTCTTCAGGTATAGAAGTAATAGTTTTTGTTGCGTTAGTCATGGTTCGCACTCCAAGCTGGGTTTACTAAGCTTTATTGCCTTATGTAAACTAATATAACAAATATTTTCAATAATGCAAGGTTAATTTGGATTTTTGTAGAGATTTATTAACATCCATTGACAAATCCCATAAATTAGCTAAGTAAATGAAACTTCAAATTGGGCAGGCAGAATACCTACCCCACAAGGGTTTGATGAAATTACAATCTGCAAATTTAGATGCGTTTTAATTATTTACAGCCCTACTCCCACAAGAGTAATAATTTTCTCATCACGATTAAGTTGCAAGATACTCTCACCTTTAGCATCTCTATCTAAAATTGGTACTGTGTCTATAGAAATTCGCACTACTCGCTCTCTATTGGTAACTAGCGCTACTTCCACACCTGGGGTAGCACGTACCATACCAGCTAGGTTGTCTGTTTTGTTGTGGAATTTCAGCATTTGGATGCCTAAATCGCCACGATTAGCAGCCCTTAAGTTACTTGCAGGCATTCGCTTGGCGTACCCTTCTTCAGTAACCAGGAATAAATGGTCATCTTTGCTAACAGTGACACAACCAACCATTTGCTGATTTTTTACCAGGCGAAATGCTTGTAATCCCATAGCTGCACGACCCATTACAGGTAATTGTTCATCATTAACGATAAATCGTAACAGGCGACCACCTGAACTAGCTAAAATCAGATGTTGGCCTGTAGTAGTGAATTGGGTAAAAGACAATTCATCATCATCTTTGAGTTTCAAAATCGTAATTCCGCGCCGACCTAGATTGGTGAATTCTTCCATAGACAGACGCTTAATTCGCCCTTGTTTAGTCAGAAGAACGATTTGAGTAGTGTCGGGTGTTTCGGGTAATACAAAGCGGCTAACAACACCTTCTAGATTGCCCTGGGCAGTACTAGTGAGCATAGTGATTAATGGAGTTCCCCGTGAAGAACGTCCAGTTGTGGCAGGAATTTCTCCCACCTTCACCGGGTAGACTTTGCCCCCAGTATTAAGAATCAATAAATCTTTCTCAGTATCAGTTGACTCGGTTTGAATAATAAAATCGTGTTCATGCAAACCGTTTTCTGCTTTCGGTTTTTTGCCTGTTGAGGAAAGACGACGCACGTAACCCCGCTGGGTAAATTCTAGAATTGCTGGTTCTGCTGGCTGTTCCGATTTTGGATTTTGGATTTTGGATTTTGGATTTTCCTCATCTGTGGTTAATTGTTGGCTAATGTCTTTATCTGCTTTAACGGCTATTTCGCTGGTAAATATTAACTTAGTTCGTCGGGAATCGCTGTATTTACGTTTGAGACTTCGCAAATCTTTTTTCAGGACTTTCAGCAATTCCCGTCTATCGTCAAGTAATTTTCGCAATGAGGTAATTTGCTCGTTGAGTTGGTCAAATTCCTGTTGCAAATTTTGCTGTTCTAAACTGGTGAGACGGCGTAATGGCATGGCTAGAATGGCATCCGCTTGGACTTCGCTCAAATCCAGACGGCTACAAAGGTTCATTTTGGCTGTACTACCATCAGCAGCTTGCCGTAAAATGGCAATCACCTCATCTAAATTAGACAGAGCTTTACGTAAACCTGCAACCAGATTGATCCGGTTTTCGGCTTTGCTTAACTCATAACTGTAGCGACGATTAAGGGTATGTTCTCGGAAACTCAAAAATTCCTGCAACATTTGGCGCAAGCTTAACTGGCGTGGTTGCCCATCCACGATCGCTAACAGAATCGCCCCAAAGGTGGTTTGTAAGGCGGTTTGGTGATACAAATGCTGAAGAACTTCTTGGGGGTTGGTATCGCGTTTGAGTTCAATGACAACTCGCATACCTTCGCGATCGCTCTCATCCCGCAAATCAGAAATTCCGTGTAAGCGTCCTTGATTGACCAAATCTGCTACTTTCTCGATCCAGCCAGCCTTATTTACCTGATAAGGCAACTCTGTAATGATAATTGCCGTCCGCCGCTTACTGCCCCTAGTAGCCGGAATTTCCTCTAATGTGGCCACACCGCGCAGCAAAATCCCACCTTTACCTGCGGTGTATGCTTCTCTAATTCCTGAATTACCAACAATTTCTCCACCAGTAGGAAAATCTGGGCCGGGAATGATGTCAAATAACTTTTCATCTGTCAAATCTGGGTTGTCAATTAAAGCAATCAACCCATCAACTATTTCCCCCAAGTTGTGTGGTGGAATATTCGTCGCCATTCCCACCGCAATACCTGAACAACCATTGAGCAACAAAAACGGTAACTGAGCAGGTAATACAGTGGGTTCTTGCTGAGAATTATCAAAGTTGCCAATAAATTCTACAGTTTCCTCGCCAATTTCCGTCAGCATTCCCTCATGACCAATGGGTGCCAGACGCGTTTCTGTATAACGCATCGCTGCGGGGGGGTCATTATCGACACTACCAAAATTACCATGTCCTCCCAGTAAGGGATAGCGGCTGGAAAAATCCTGCACTAACCTCACTAAGGCATCATAAACCGCTTGATCACCGTGGGGATGGTACTTACCTAGTACATCTCCAACTACACGGGCGCATTTCCGGTAAGGTCTATCTGGTGTTAAACCGAGTTCGTGCATCGCATACAAAATTCGCCGATGCACTGGCTTTAAGCCATCACGCACATCCGGTAACGCTCGCCCGACTATCACACTCATGGCATATTCTAGGTAAGACCGTTGCATCTCGGTGTGCAGGGCTGTTGTGATGACCTGTCCTGTTGAGAGCAGGTTTAACTGTTTTGCCATGAAGCTCTTTTCCCTGAATTTTAACTACACAAAAGTCACTGAAACTTAACACTGTAGAAACCACAGCATAACGGATGAAATAGGATTTTTAACACTTGCTTGATCCTCATAGGATAAAAAGCAGTAGTATTATCCTTGATGTTGGAGATACACATTGATTATTAAAAAGGTGGTAGACCACTGTTTTGATCAGTTGGTCAAACCTCTCGCCCTTATAAGTTAAATTCTCATGAAAACTGTATTAATTGTCGAAGATGATCTGATAAATGCTCGAGTTTTTTCCAAGATTTTGACCAAACGCGGTGGTTTGGGTGTAAAACACACGGAAGATGTGGAAGAAGTAATGAAAATTGCCCAAGCTGGAGAAGCTGATTTGATTTTAATGGATGTTTCTCTATCACGTAGTATGTATCAAGGTAAGTCTGTTGATGGTATCAAAATTACGCAAATGTTAAAAGCTGATCCAAAAACAACTAATTTACCTGTAATTTTAGTGACAGCACACGCCATGGAAGGCGATCGCGAAAACTTTCTCAAACAAAGCGGTGCTGACGGCTACATCTCTAAACCAGTTGTTGACCATCAACAGTTTGTTGATCAGATCATGGCACTTCTACCCAAAACAGAACTTTGAGAATTGATGGCTGATGTCAGCAAGGTTCACCCATAAATTAAATAACTTGATTTTGGGCTACTTTCACATAGCAGGAAACAGTGAGCAAGGGACAGGGAAATCTTAACAGGCGTGAAAGTCTGTTAGTCTCCGTGTGTTGTGATAGCTGTACTCGCCGTTGGCGAAGCCTCCCCAGAAGGATCGCAGCTATCACCGTCAGTCCTGCCCCTAGACTATGCCTGTTTGGTATCGCCCCAGAAGGCATTGGTTTTATGTTTATTGCTACCTGGCAACTGCCGCACTTATATAGAATATATGTACTATAAATGGTAAAGGTCAGCAACTATTAACCTGAATTATTACTTATTGTGTTTGAAGGAAGGCGGGAAATGGGGAGATGGAGAGAGTATTTAGATATACTGCAAACGGTTCATAGTTTAACTAAATATGGAACCCCTCTCCAAACCTCTCCGTTCACGGGGAGAGGCTTTGAACTTGTTTTTTATATTGTTAAAAAGTCAAATTTCTAGTCGTTTTGAGTATAACTTCACAAAATAAATTACCCAATTTCACTGAATCAAAACGACTTTTTCCTCTCCCTGCTCCCTATCCTCCTATCTCCTACTGTCTAGGCTGTTGTTCGGTTTCTGGCGTTTCTTGGGGTTCTAGGGCTGATTGCATCCGAGGCAATTCCAAGAACTTTTGCGTATCTAGCAGCAGACGTGTACCCCAGAGATTTTGCTTGAGAAAATCTAAATCAGCATATCGTTGATCTATGCGAATTGCTGCTTCACCCATAGATAATCCTTGCTGAGTATCACCTTTATTATAAAATGCTACAGCTAAAGCTAATAAAGGTTCTGCGGCTTGCTTATCAATAGCAACAGCTGCCTGCCATTGTTTAATTGCCCCTTGAACATCACCTTGTTCGTATTTGATTAAGCCGATGTTGTTAATTGCCGGCCAGAATTTTTTATCTTGAGAGACAGCTTGATTGAATTGAGCGATCGCATCGGGTAAGCGACCTAACATATAGTAAGCATTACCCAAATCGAATAAACCTTCTGGGTCATTGGGCTTTAACTGCAAACCTTTTTGGTAATGGGCTACAGATGCCTGATAATTTTGGTTCTGAAAATTAGCTGAACCCAAAGCAAAGAGAATATCCGCATTTTTGGGATTAAGCGTTTGCGCTTTTTGTAACGCCGCGATCGCCGTATCAAACTCTTTAGCTTGCAAATGCAAACCACCTAAAAGCAACCATACTTTATCATTTCCAGGAGCCAATTGAGTAGCCAACCGCGCTCGTGGCAAAGCCAAATCAATCTGCTGAAACTGTGCTAATTGAGCTGCTTCTTGAGCCAAGCTCAACCCCTGATTTTCCAACTTAGTTGTATCAAGTTGTACTGTATGAGGTATTAGTGCCTGTGCGTGAACTGCTTTTGGCATACTCCACAAACTACAGACAAACAAAAGAAAAATCAAACGAATGTGTTTTGGCACACTACCGCCTCTAAACCACAAATCAAAGAATCTCTCAAATAGCTTAAACGATATCTGCTCTAGAAAAAAGGAAAATTTTATCAAAACAGTATTGAGTACCGAGTACCGAGTGATTATGCTCTCAATTTTGAGATTTCAGTGGTTGGAAAAATGCGAAAATGCGGACCAAAGGTAATTATCCAATTACTCAATACTCAGTACTTAGTACTCGTTACTGTTTTGGTGACTTTAGTCATCCATAACTTTACCCTTACTAGTGACTTTGGTCATATAGGAGATATGGACTACTTGTTCGATAATTACTCACATAAGATAAGTTTGTTAAACAGTAAAAGTTGCGCTACTGGCGTAGCACAGAGCAAAAATTCATAAAAAAATAGCAATCTGAAAATGAAGTGGATACTTTCTCAGTAAAGTGCTACCAGGCTAGAGTTCCAGCCATTAAGAACCAGCTCAGTAGCCGTTTCTTTTATACATAAAGTCAAAATGGCAATTGATACATCAAACTCTGTAGATTCATCTTTATCAGTACCCGAAGTCAAGCAGAAGAAAAAAGGTAGAAATCATTGGCTGCCTTGGGTCTTACTCCTTGGACTGATGGGTGGAGTTAGCTACCTAGCTTATTTCCAGTTTATGGTTATTCCCGGTCAACAAGCACAACGTCGTGTAGTCACCCGGCCTGTACAAAGGCAGAGCTTATCAATCACAGTTGCCGCAAATGGAACAGTAAAGCCCGAAAGATCAATCAACCTCAGCCCTAAAAATTCAGGCATCCTGAAAAAACTGTTAGTAAAAGAAGGAGATTTGGTCGAAACAGGACAGATTGTGGCTTACATGGATGATTCCAACCTGCAAGGGCAACTCACCTCTGCTAAAGGACAAATAGCACAAGCTGAGGCTAATCTACAAAAATTGATTGCAGGTAATCGTCCCCAAGATATTGCTCAATCACAGGCACAACTGGAAGAGTCCTTGGCAAATTTGCGAAAGGTAGAAGCAGGTAATCGTTCCCAAGATATTGCCCAAGCTGAGGCACGTTTAAAAAGCGCCCAAGCTAATTTCAGCAAAGCAGAAGATGATTTCCGACGGAATCAGCAACTTTTCAATTCAGGAGGAATTTCCCTGCAAACTGTTAATCAAAAATTAGCAGATCGTGATAGCGCTCAGGCTCAGGTAAATGAAGCTCAACAAGCACTAGCATTACAAAAAGCAGGATCACGTCCAGAAGATATTCAACAAGCACGGGCTGTAGTCCAACAGAGACAGCAATCTTTATCACTTCTCAAAGCGGGAACGCGCCCGGAAGATATTGACCAAGCACAAGCTCAGATGATGTCTGCCCGTGGCTCCCTGCAAAACGTTCAGGCCCAAATCAATGACACAATAATTCGCGCTCCCTTTGATGGCGTGGTAACGAAAAAGTATGCTGATCCTGGCGCTTTCGTGACTCCCACAACTGCCAGTAGTGCCGTATCTTCTGCTACTTCTTCTTCTATCTTGTCTCTAGCTTCTACGAATGAAGTTGTCTCCAATTTAGCTGAAACGAATATTTCTAAAATCCGCATTGGCCAAGAAGTCACAATTAAAGCAGATGCTTACCCAGGAAAAACCTTTATAGGTAAAGTAAGTCAAATTGCAGCCCAGGCCATAGTTGAGCAAAATGTTACCAGTTTTGAGGTCAGAGTAGCACTTTCAGATCCTGAAAGGCTGCTGCGTTCGGGGATGAATGTGGCTGCTGATTTTCAAGTCGGTAAATTGGAAGATGTCTTAGTAGTACCAACAGCTTCGGTAGTGCGCCAAGAACGTGCAACAGGTGTGTATGTAGCAGGGAGAGATGGTAAACCTGTTTTTACTCGCATTGAGACTGGTGTGACTGTGAATAACTTTACTGAAGTCAAGTCTGGATTGACAGGAGACGAGAGAGTACTGCTCAGTTTCCCACCAGGGTCACGACCACAATCAACACCACGAGGAGGAGTATTTCCTGGTCTAAGTGGTGAAGGCGGTGGAGGTGGTGGCCGTGGTGGTGGCGGTCGTCGTGGTGGTTCTCAGTAGCAATTAGCGGTTAATCTCTAAACAAACCCACTCCTGTTGGATGGTTTTTCAACTCAATACTCACTACTCAGTACTTGGTTATGGCCAAAGCTTATTATGCAAACAAAGCTAAGAACACCCGCACAGTGCCATTACTAGAAATATTGTTAATGGCGGTAGAGACGCTGTGGAGTAACAAATTACGCACAGGATTAACAATGCTGGGGGTAATTATTGGGATTTCTTCAGTTATTGCCATTACCTCTGTTGGTCAGGGGGTGCAAAAGGGAGTCGAGCAACAGATTCAAGCCTTGGGTACGGATGTGCTACAAATCTTAGCTGGTGCGGCTAGAAGTGGTAATATTCGCCAAGGAGTAGGTTCTAGCAGCACATTGACTTGGGAAGATGCCAAAGCGATCGCTACCCAAGCACCATCAGCCCAACTTGTGTCTGCTTATCTACAGCGGAATATACAGGTTGTTTATGAGGGACAGAATACCTCAACAACAGTTATAGGAACAGATTTGAACTATCCAGAAGTCAGAAATACCCGTCCCCAACAGGGCAGATATTTTACTCAAGAAGAACTAGATACTGCTGCACAGTTTGCCATTATTGGTCCGACAGTCCAAAGAACACTATTTACTCAAAGTAGTAATGTCATTGGTGAAAGGATTCGGATTCAGGGAGAGGCTTATGAAGTGATTGGGGTGATGGAAGCTAAAGGTTCTCAAGGGCCAACAGACCGAGATGACCAAATTTTCATTCCTCTAACTAGTATGTCAAAAAGACTAGTTGGTAATAATGCTTTAGTAGGCGTTTCTGTCAATGGAATTTTAGTCAAATCTGCTAATCAAGAACAGTTAGAAGCTGCACAATTTCAAGTTACTAATCTTTTACGTCTGCGTCATAATATTTATCCACCGCAAGCCGATGATTTCCGACTAACTAACCAAGCTGATATCGTTAACACCTTCACTAGTGTTGTGGGGTTATTTACAGTCATGATAGTAGCGATCGCAGGGATTTCTTTAGTTGTGGGTGGAATTGGTATTGCTAATATTATGCTGGTTTCCGTTGTCGAACGAACGCGAGAAATTGGCATTAGAAAAGCCGTAGGAGCGACTAATTCAGCCATCCTCAATCAATTTTTAGCCGAAGCCATTGTCATTTCTATCGCTGGTGGAAGCATAGGTATTGGCAGTGGAATTATCATTGCTTTTGTAGCAGCAACTACTTTTAAATTTCCATTTGTCATTTCTTTCTTATCAATCATAGTCGGGTTTGCACTCTCACTGAGCGTTGGCTTAATTGCTGGTGTAATTCCCGCGAGAAACGCTGCCAAATTAGATCCAATCAATGCCCTAAGAAGCGATTAAATAAAGATTCGGCGTTGCTAAGTGAAAATATTTATTTCACGCAGAGACGCAGAGGCTCAGAGAGGAAGATTTTGAGAGATATAATTTTTAATTACTACTATTATGACAACCATGATTTGGCTAGAATCCATTACCAAAACCTACCATTTAGGGGAGGTTGATGTTCCCATACTTAAAGGAATTGAACTATCTATTGAAGAAGGGGAATATGTCTCAATTATGGGTGCATCCGGTTCAGGTAAATCAACGCTCATGAACATTTTAGGATGTTTAGATCGTCCCACTGGAGGAAATTATATCTTTGAAGGTAGAAATCTAACTACTTTTGATGATGATGAATTGGCATACATTCGCAACCAAAGAATAGGTTTTGTTTTCCAACAGTTTAACCTTTTGGCACGTTCAACAGCTTTAGAAAATGTCATGTTACCGATGGTTTATGCCAATTTACCCAAGCAAAAACGCCGCCAAAGGGCATTGGCCGCCCTAGAAAAGGTGGGATTAGGCGATCGCATTGCAAACCGTCCTAGTCAACTCTCAGGAGGTCAACAACAACGAGTTGCGATCGCACGGGCTTTAGTCAACAAACCTGCTTTAGTTCTAGCAGATGAACCCACAGGAGCTTTAGATACTGAGACTTCCTACGAAGTGATGAATTTACTCACAGAACTTAATCAGCAAGGAATCACAATTGTGATTGTTACTCACGAACCAGATATCGCTGCTCAAACGCAAAGAATCATCCGAGTTCAAGATGGTTTAATAGTTAATTAATACTGGAATATTATGTTATTTAAAGTGCATTCTACCTGGATTGGAATATTTATAGCCCTCATCCCAAATTTTGCAAGTGCAGAAACGCTCCCCATCCCTAACTCTAATCCCAATCCTTTACTATTTCCTACCCGTCCAGAAGAAGTTAAAATTCAGGAAAATGTGCCAATTACCTTAACACAAGCCTTGGAATTAGCACAACGGAATAATAACGACTTGCAGGTAGTAAAATTAGAATTAGAACGCAGCCGTTCTGCATTACGAGAAGCTCAATCAGCCTTGTTTCCTAACCTTGGTGTTAATGGAAGTGTAACTAATAATGGTGATGGTTTTCTTAACAATTCATCTTCACCTAGTACGTCTTTCAATAGTCAAGCACAACTAAATTATAATCTTTATACCTCCGGCAATCGGGAAGCTAGTATTCGAGCGGCTGAGGAACAATTAAGAATAGATGAATTAGATTTGGAAAACCGATTATTAGAAATTCGGTTAAATGTCACAACTGAATATTATGATTTGCAACAAGCAGATGAACAAGTCAGAATTAATCGCTCATCTGTGGAAAATTCCCAAGCTAGTTTGCGAGATGCTGAAGCTCGACAACAGGCTGGAGTAGGTACAAGATTTGATGTTTTACAAACTCAAGTTAATTTAGCAAATTCTCTCCAAAATCTTACTAATTCTCTTTCACAACAACAAATTGCTCGTCGTCGATTAGCAACTCGATTGAGTTTGCCACAGTCAATTAATATCAGTGCGGCAGATCCTGTAGAATTAGCTGGTCTTTGGCAACAACCAATAGAAGAAAGCATTATCCAAGCTTTTCAAAACCGTCCAGAATTACAACAAGTTTTGGCACAACGCAATATTAGTGAGCAACAGCGACGACAGGCACTTTCACAACTAGGGCCACAAATTAGTTTAAATGCCAGCTACAATTTATTAGATCGTTATAACGACAGTGTTAGCGTTAGTGACGGCTATTCCTTGGGACTGCAAGCAAGTCTAAATTTGTTTGATGGGGGTGCAGCAAGAGCGCGTGCGGCTCAGTCAAAAGCTAATATTGCGATCGCAGAAACTCAATTTTCTAGCCAGCGCAACCAAATCCGCTTTGATGTTGAACAATATTATTTGCAGTTACAGTCCAATTTGGATAATGTGCAAACTTCTAGCGTGGCTATAAATCAAGCTAAAGAGGCTTTAAGTATAGCTAGACTTAGGTTTCAAGCTGGTGTTGGTACTCAAACTGAAGTGATTTCTGCCGAAAATGACCTCACCATAGCTGAAGGTAATCGAATCACAGCTATTTTAAATTACAATCGCGCTTTAGCTAATTTGCAAAGATCTAGTAATCAGAAATGAGTATTGAGTACCGAGTTCTAGCGATCGCTGGGCATAACGCCTATTGGACGAGTAACTGTAAAGACTTTAGAACTAAATAGTCAATCACAAGTAATAGCAAGGCAATTATGGATTCGTCTAGGCTTGTTTCCATAAATCTGAAACTACAGTTCAATATATCTCGTTCCCAGTCGGAGACTGGGAATGCTATAGAGGCTCTGACTCTTCTCTCTACAAGGAAGGCAGAGCCTTCTATAATTCATTCCCATACTCTGTATGGGAACGAGAAATTTCCCTGTTCTTGACATCGCATTTAATAACGAGTAAATTAATAAGTGACTACACACTTATTTATGGCACGCACACCCAAAATAACTAATGAGCAAATTTTAGATGCAGCCCGTGAAATCTTTCTTCAACAAGGATTTGGGGCTTCAACTTTAGAAATTGCTCAAAAAGCAGGAATTTCTGAAGCGTCGATTTTTAAACGCTTCTCAACCAAAGAAGAACTTTTCTTTGCGTCAATGGGAATTCCTGAAAGACCCCCTTGGGTGCAAGAATTGGATTCTTTATCTGGGAAAGGAAATCTCAAACAAAACCTCATTCATCTGTGTCTGCAAACTTTAGAATTTCATCGTCAAGTAATGCCACGATTAATGATGTTGCGATCGCGTGGTAATCTACTTCCAGAAACGGCACATATAATTAAGTCGAAACCTATCCGTGAGGTCAAAGTATTTACTAAATTTCTAGCGGAAGAAATAGAACAGGGACGGCTGCGTCCGAGCGATCCTCAGACTATTGCTATGATATTGCTAGGATCACTAATGAACTATGTTTTCTTAGAACAAATGCACCCTGGAGAAGTTATAAAAACAGATGAAAAAATATTCGTTGAAAATCTCGTGGATATTGTCTGGCAAGGAATTGCTCCCATTCAAGATTAATTGCATAATTTAAGTAAAACTTTTTTTAGGAAATTAATAAGTGATTACTTACATTTTATTTTTACTTATTAGGAGCTTATCTGAGAAATTCTACTTAACATTGTCCTGTCAGTAGAAAAAATACTTAAGTATGACAGCGTTTACAATCTTGGAATATTGATAACTATGCTAAGACAGTTTACAGCTTATGTAAAAAAGTATCCACTAACATGGTACTACATCATTTCAGTTTTAATTGTAATTCTGATTATTCCAGTTTTTTTATTAACTGGTGCTGATGTTGCCGTAGACCAAGCACTCCAAAAAACTGGTATTCAATTTAATACTGATTTAGTAACTGCATTTCGGGTAGTATCAGCAGAACCAGAAGCATTTTTTGGAGTTTTCTTAGCAATATTACAAGTAGCCGCACCAGATATTGCAGCATTTATAGTTGCTAGTATTGCATACGGAAAAAAAGGTTTATTAGAACTAAAAAACCGATTTTGTTTTTGGCAACAAGGCATGGACTGGCAGTATGCCTTGAGAATTTGGGGAATTTGTATATTAGTTTTTATTTTGATGAATCTGGCTTCTGCTGGATTAAATAAGTGGCTACTTCCTGAAAAATATTTCATCTGGGATATCAACTTTTTATCTATTAATTTTTGGAGTGGCTTGATTATTGCCATGTTTCTAGATGCTGGAGGTTTATTTGAAGAAAATGGCTGGCGAGGGTTTGCTCTACCTTTATTACAAAAACGCTTTCTACCTCTACAAGCTTCGATAATACTAGGATTTTTATGGTCTATGTGGCATATACCCGTGAAAATAAATTTATTATTCGATTATGGAATAATAAATTTTTTATCTATGTTTTTCATTCTTACCTGCAAATTTATCTTGATTTCCATAATCATGACTTATTTTTTTAATCAGGTTGGGCAGACTACCATAATAGCTATTGTCATGCACGGTTTATCAAATGATTCAGTTAGACTGGGAGGTAAAGTTTTATCAGAAAGTTTTATTGCTCAACAAGTCACTGAAATAAATTTAGTGCTACCCATGATTGTAGTGAGTATGTTTTTAATTCAAAAAACTCAAGGTAAACTAGGTCTGATTCCATTAAATTTCAGCTGACTAGCAAAAGTCACAAAATCATGTGATTACTCTATATTTAATTGCTAGTATCAGATGGAAACTACAAATCAACAATGTATTGATTTTATTGATGCTTTCCATCAACAGTATTCTTTAGTATTTAGTTCAAAAAAATCACAACTTTAAATTTTGGTAATTACCGCAAAATCATATGACAACTCACATCGAAATTCCGCTAATAGGCAAAAAAATTAAGTACCCATTTCGCTGGTTAATGGGGTTGATGGCATCTGGTATTTTGATAGTTGGTACAACCACAGCCTTAAAAGTAACAAATCAAGCAAATAGTAAAGAAGACATTACTAAACTCACTGTTCCAGTTGCCGCAAAAAGTGTCACAGTGCGGATTACTGCTAGTGGAAAAGTG
Organism: Anabaena sp. PCC 7938; assembly: GCF_049315035.1. NCBI lineage: Bacteria > Bacillati > Cyanobacteriota > Cyanophyceae > Nostocales > Nostocaceae > Anabaena > Anabaena sp. PCC 7938. The sequence continues at coordinate 1,619,301 of NZ_CP186034.1, forward strand.
CAACCAGTTCAAAGCGTGAATATTAGTCCCAAAAATCCGGGAATTATCACCGATTTAGATATTGAACAGGGGGAAACAGTCCAGAAAGGGCAAATTATTGCTCGTATGGATAACTCCGAAATTAAAATGCGTATCCTTCAATTTCAAGCCAACTTAGAGCAAGCCAAAGCACAATTAGCGGAGAGTCAAGCGGGGAGTCGTCCTGAAGAAATTGCCCAAGCTAAAGCGCGTGTAGCTCAAGCAGTATCCCAGTTAGCTATTATTCGGGCGGGGAATCGTTCTCAGGAAATTGATCAAGCTAGAGCCGCTGTAGACTCAGCTAGAGCGCAGGTAGAACTAACCCAATCGAGGGTAAGACGTTATCAGGGTTTAGCAAAAGAAGGAGCAATTGCTCAGGATTCTCTAGACCAATATATCAGTGAAGATAAAAGAGCAAAAGCCAGTTTAGAAGAAGCTCAACGCCGATTATCACTACAAAAAGTGGGGAACCGTGATGAAGATATTAAAAGTCAGGAAGCTGTAGTTGCTCAAGAACGGGAAGCACTGCGAAAGCTGGAAAATGGCAACCGTCCCGAAGAAATTGCCCGACTTAAAGCCTCTGTAGCGTCGGCTGTAGCTCAGTTAAAACAGCAGCAAGTGCAGTTAGAAGATACCATTATTCGCGCTCCTTTTGCGGGGATTGTGACTCAAAAATACGCCAATATAGGCGCTTTTGTGACACCAACAACTTCGGCTTCTACAAGTACTTCCGCAACTTCTAGTTCAATTGTGGCTTTAGCGACGGGTTTGGAAGTTTTAGCTCAGGTTCCCGAAGCTGATATTGGTAGGATTAAGCAGGGACAACAGGTAGAAATTATCGCTGATGCTTATCCAGATCAAGTATTTAAAGGCCGTGTACGTTTGATTGCTCCTGAAGCGGTGATAGAGCAAGGTGTGACTTCTTTTCAGGTGCGGGTGGTGATTGATAGTGGTGCAGATAAATTGCGTTCTGGCTTGAATGTGGATGTGACGTTTTTGGGCGATCGCATTAACGATGCTTTAACCCTACCAACTGTAGCAATTCTCACCGAAAATGGCAAAACTGGCGTACTGATACCAGATACGAATAATAAACCCCAGTTTCGAGAAATTACAATTGGAGCGCAAATCAAAGACGAAACTCAGGTTGTGGAGGGAGTAAACAAGGGTGATTTGATATTTGTGAACCCACCCAAAGACTACAAAATTGAAAAATCTAAAGAAAAGAACAATTCATGAACTTCCTAGAAAGCGTTCAAATGGCGGGTAAAACCTTACTCTCTAATAAGTTGCGTAGCGCCCTGACTATGTTGGGTATTGTGATTGGTAATGGTTCAGTAATTGCGATGATTGGGATTGGGGAAGGGGGACAAAAGTTTGTAGCTAATCAATTAAATTCCTTGGGGCCAAACGTTTTGTTTGTGATTCCCGGTAACGAGGAAACTCAACGGGTGGCTAGAGATGTTACCAGAACTCTGGTTTTAGAAGATGCAAATGCGATCGCAACTCAAGTACCTACAGTAGCAGCTACCACAGCGGAATTGAATAGTAGACAGGTGGTGACATATAAAAACAGAAATACCGATGTCAATATTATTGGGACAACTCCCAGCTTTTTAAAAGTGCGGGATTTTGAAGTAGCCACAGGCAGGTTTTTCACCGACATAGACATGAAGCGCAGCAACCAAGTTGTGGTGCTAGGTGCAAAGTTGAAAGCAAAACTTTTTGGTAATAATAACCCTGTTAGTCAGCAGATCAGAATTAAAAATGCCAGCTTTCAAGTAATTGGAGTGCTAACTGACAAAGGTTCAAATTTGGGTGTCGATTATGATGAGTCAGCATTAGTTCCGATTCTCACATCAGCAAACCGGCTAGTGGGAAGAACTTCTCCCTATGGACTAGAAGTAACCTACATTGTCACTTCTGCAAAAGATGCCGATAGCGTGGATGCAGCAGAGTTTCAAATTACTAATTTACTCCGACAACGACATAAACTCGTCGGTGAAGATGACTTTACTATCCGTACCCAAAAGGATGCTTTGCAAACAGTAGGTCAAATTTCCAGTGCTTTGACAACCATGCTGGCTGCGATCGCTGGAATTTCTTTATTTGTCGGTGGCATTGGTATTATGAATATTATGCTCGTTTCTGTCACCGAACGCACCCAAGAAATTGGCTTAAGAAAAGCAATTGGTGCTACCGAGCAAGACATTTTACTTCAGTTCATTATTGAAGCAGTAATTGTTTCTGTAATTGGCGGTTTAATAGGAACTACAGTTGGAGTTGGTGGCATAATTTTAGTATCAGTATTAACTCCTTTAGAAGCAAGTATTTCCATCGTTTCTATTACAATGGCAGTTGGTATTTCTGGTGGCATTGGTTTATTCTTTGGCGTAGTTCCTGCCCGTCGTGCTGCCCAACTTGACCCAATTGTGGCGTTGAGAAGTGCGTAAATAATTCATAATTCGTAATTCGTAATTCGTAATTCGTAATTTTAAAAAAGGAATCAAATTCAGTGGCAAATACTCTTACTATAACTGATTCTATTTCTCCTAATCCTGCACCAAAATCCGGAATTATTCGTTTAGAAAATATTTTTAAAATATATGGTAGTGGGGAAACAGAAGTAAAAGCACTAAATGATATCAACTTAATTATAGAAGAAGGTGAATATTGTGCAATTATGGGGCCTTCTGGTTCGGGTAAATCTACAGCCATGAATATTATCGGCTGTTTAGATCGTCCCAGTTCTGGACATTATTATTTAGACAATCTTGATGTAGCCCAAATTGGTGATACACCATTGGCTCATATTCGGAATAAAAAGCTAGGATTTGTATTTCAACAATTCCATTTATTAAACCAATTGACAGCAATGGAAAATGTCATGCTGCCAATGGTGTATGCTGATGTTAAGCCTGGGGAAAGAAAAGAACGGGCAATTGAAGCATTGATCAAAGTAGGTTTAGAAAAACGTCTCAATAATAAACCTACCCAATTATCAGGAGGACAACAACAAAGAGTAGCGATCGCCCGCGCTATTGTCAACCGTCCCGTTGTTCTCCTTGCTGACGAACCCACCGGCGCACTTGATTCCCGCACCACTCAAGAAGTTTTAGATATTTTTGGTGAATTAAATAGCAGTGGAATTACAGTTGTCATGGTGACACATGAACCTGAAGTTGCGCGTCAAACCAAGCGTATTGTTTGGTTTCGTGATGGTGAAGTTGTCCATTCTCACATTACGCCAGCAGAAGTGAATCAGCTTGTAGTATCTGGATAACGGCAAAATTTCCAGGTTGTTCCTATTTTGCCCTTCTGCCATAAAAATATGTCTTCATAAGTCAAAAAAACAACTGTTAACTCGGCGATAAATTCATGACTTGAGCGATCGCACGCACTAAATCTTCTCGAATTATCGGCTTTGACAGATGCAACTGAAATCCTGCGGCTAAAGCTTGGCGTTGGTCATATTCTCCAGCATAAGCCGTCAATGCGATCGCCTTTGGCACAAGTTCGCTTGCTATTGGAGTTTTTTCGCCTTGTTTGGACCTCCAACTTCTCACTTCACGTATCAGCATATAACCATCTATTTCCGGCATACTAATATCACTGATTAACACATCTACCTGTGATTGTGATAGCACTTCTATTGCTTGCAATCCTGAAGATACCGCCATCACTTCAGCCCCATCCTCTTCTAAAACAAACGCCACAAAATCGAGAGAATCAACATCATCATCAACAACTAAAACCTTTACACCATTTAGCGACAAATAATTTAAAGTTATAATTGAAGAATTACACTCTTCATCCATGACCCTAGAACTATCATCTTTAATCAACGGTAATCTGACAGTAAACCTTGCCCCCTGACCTATACCCGGGCTTTCTGCCGAAACAATCCCACCATGCATTTCCACTATATTCCGCACAATTGCCAGACCTAAACCTAATCCACCAAATTTTCTAGTAGAACTGCTATCTGCTTGCCGGAAGTAATCAAATACATAGGGCAAAAACTCATCACTAATTCCCTTACCCGTATCACTAACAGTAATTTGAGCATAGTCATCAACCTGCCCTAATTGCACTTCTACCATTCCTCCCCTGGGCGTAAATTTAACAGCATTAGAAAGCAAATTCCAAATAACCTGTTGCAAGCGAGTAGGATCACCTAACACTTTGCCAAGATTCTCTGGCAATACTGTCTTTATCTGAATAGATTTAGTGTTTGCGGCTAACCGGATTGTCTCTATAGTTGACAAAATTGTTGATTCTAGGTTAACTTCTGCCGTATTTAGCACCAGTTTACCCTGTAAAATTCTAGAAACATCAAGTAAATCTTCAATCAGTTGAACCTGTAATTTGGCATTGCGCTCAATAGTTGCTAAGGCTTGAGATATTTTGATGTCATCTAATTTATGGGTTTGCAGCAACTGTGACCACCCTAAAATTGAATTTAGAGGTGTGCGTAACTCATGTGAGAGTACAGCTAAAAATTCATCTTTAATTCGATTAGCTGTTTCAGCTTGTGTGCGTGCTGCTTGTTCTAACTCTAGTAAATGGGCGCGTTCTTGTTGAATTTCTTTGTTTTCATGGATATCTGTACAAGTACCAAACCACTTAACAATACAACCTTGCTCATCTTTAAGTGGTAATCCTCGTGCTAATTGCCAACGATAACAACCATCAGCACGTTTAAAGCGATATTCATTCTCGTATTTAGTACCACTTTCAATAGCATTTAACCAAACTGTATAAGAACTTTCCATATCATCTGGATGTAATGCTGCCAACCAACCATCATCCAATGATTCCTCAAATGTTAATCCTGTGTATTCGCTCCAATTTTGATTAAAATAATCGCACTCTCCTTTGGCATTACTTGTCCATACCAGTTGCGGTATTGCTTCTACTAAATAACGGTAGCGTTCCTCACTTTGTCTTAAAACTTCGAGAATACGTTGACGTTCAGCTATTTCCTGTTTTAATTGTTCGTTGGTATTAGTAATCTCTTGAGTGCGGAGAGTGACCAAATCTTCTAAATGATTTTGATATTTTCTGAGTTCCTTATCTATACGTAACCTATCAGATATTTCTGTTTGCAATTCTTGATTTATTTGTTGTAGTTGCATCGGGCTGGGAAGAGCTATTGCTTGTGGAATTAAAGGCACAAGTTCCACTGCTGTAATTACGGATACGAGAGCGGTTACAGCTTTAATCAAACCTGACAACCAGTAAATTGGATACCAAAGAGTCCAAATTGCTAGTAAGTGAGTAGTGCCACAAGCAATAATAAAGGCGCTAAATAACAGAAATATCCAAGAAAATGGTAGATCTTTACGCTTATTAACAAAGTAAAATAATGTAATAGGAATTGAGTAATAAGCAAGGGCAATCAGTCCATCAGATACTAAATGTAGGGAAACTAAATCAGTTTTCCAAAGATAGCAATGTCCATGTGGTATGAACTGATCTGAATTAAAAAAAATATTCCATAATTCTGGCATTGTTTCTAATAAATATATTTTATTTGATTGCGATTAATTACTAAAGACAGCAGGAATAAGGCTTCGTCGTGAGTTGTGACAAGTCTTACAGTGATCTTGCGATGCTTTGAGCTTGCTGAAGGGTCTAACTGCTTAACTACCGCGTTGGGGACTCGACTGAGGTTTTGCCGAACGTCCGAACGGAGTTATGAATAGAACTAGCTTGGTTTTTGACTTTCAATTTGGATTCTTTACATCATTTATCTGCAATATGTTGTATGTGTAGCAATCTTATTTAATTTTGAAACTATAAAAGTCAGATCTTCAATTTCTGCAAAAATTTGGGGTATCATCGTTGATAAATGATTTAGGATTGCTATGGCAACCTGGTTCGATTGGTGACAACTTATGTCGCATCAATCAAAAAAAAATCTATAAAAAGTTAGATTTTTGTAATAGTTAAGATCCCTATGTAATTCTTCTTAGAATAAGATCTGGGATTTCTGATTTTTGAACGGGTTTTATCTGCAAACCCTGATTGGATATAGATTTCAGTCACAGGATATTTTCAAAATTCAAATCCGATCACTATAGTACAACATAAATTGTATTCTGTTTACCTGATTCCTGCCTATACCTATAGATTATTGATTATAAGATAAATTTATTGAAATTGCAGCGATAAAGTTGAGACAAATATGTCCATAGTCTTTTTTAAAGTCTCTGAATCTAGAGAAAGCGCAAAATTTCAGTCTTTTACACTAGCTTGATAAATTACTGTCAAAATACAGTTACAAATTCTGCTGAATTTACACATTTGGGATCATCTCGATAAATAAAGACCTGTAATCTCGTGTTCATGATAACGAAAATTACCGTTACACTACGGAAAGAGAGGTTAAGCAAATTTTGGAAATAATCATAAATTAAGATTCTCATGCCTTTTGGACATGATTAAGTGTAAAACTGAGTGTTAACAGACAGAAGTTGAATATGAGTAAAATTCGGATTGCGCTAATTGAAGATCATGATCTCACCCGTGTGGGTATTCGGACAGCACTAATGCAAAAGGAAGAGATTGAAATTGTAGGGGAAGCTGGCAATGCGGATGAGGGACTAAAAATGTTAAAAAAACTACAACCAGATATTGCCATTGTCGATATTGGTTTACCAGATAAGGATGGTATTGAGCTAACAAAAGAGTTAAAAGCCGTCGCTGAAGGTGAAGAGTTGGACACCAAAGTGCTAATTTTGACCCTACGGGATAATAAAGAGGCGGTATTGGCAGCTTTTGCGGCTGGTGCAGACTCCTACTGCATGAAAGATATCAAGTTCGATAATTTACTGGAAGCAGTACGAGTAACTTACAATGGCAATGCTTGGATTGATCCAGCGATCGCTCGAATAGTATTGCAACAAGCACAACAAAGTCCACAGAGACTGACATCCATCTCCTCAGATCCCAAAATTTCTGTCAATTCTTCAGAATCATTAGAAACTCAGCAGTCTATTGAAGACTACTCCCTCACAGAAAGGGAATTAGAAGTATTACAATTAATAGTCGAAGGCTGTAGTAATGCGATAATTGCGGAGAGACTTTACATCACAATTGGAACTGTAAAAACTCACGTCCGCAATATTCTTAACAAACTATGTGCTGATGACCGTACCCAAGCAGCAGTACGTGCCTTGCGTTCTGGAATCGTGGGCTAATAGTGCAAGAAGGCAGTCTTGGTGGAGGAAGGATAGCTTGTTGGATAAAATGACCGAGAAAGATCAAGAAAAACTCAAGCTAATGGTGGTAGATGATGAACCAGATAACTTGGACTTACTCTACCGTACTTTTTGGCGAAATTTTAAAGTATATAAAGCAAATAATGCCCATGATGCTTTGGCAATTTTAGATCAAGTAGGAGAGATGGCTGTGATTATCTCTGATCAAAGAATGCCAGATATGAACGGCACGGAATTGTTCAGTCGCACCGTGGAACGCTTTCCCGATACAATTCGGATTTTGTTGACCGGTTTTACTGATGTCGAAGATTTAGTCGATGCAATTAACTCTGGTCAAGTATTTAAATACATCACTAAACCTTGGAAGCCTGAACAACTAAAAGCATTAGTCGAGCAAGGCTGTGATACATATAAATTAGTAAAAAAGCGTACAAAAGAATTACGTCATGCCCTAAGACGAGAATCTTTATTTAACGCCGTCACCACCGCAATTCGACAATCCTTTGACTATGACAGCATCTTACAAAAAATTGTCTGTACTATTGGCAAAACCTTTGCTGCAACTAGTTGTGTACTCAGACTAGTAGAAGAAGATCGCCTAATACAAACCCAGTTTTCCTATCAAGATTCCAAAGACCCAGAGTTCAGTTTACCCTTCAACCCTATCCCCTTAATTGAAGAAGTTCTCCAAACTCAACACTATCAAATAATTCAAGATATACATCATGACAATCCTTATCACTGCTTAGTTGTCCCATTTACCTACCAACAGCACTTACTAGCTGTGATGACTCTCTATCAATGGGGCAGTGAGCATCCTTGGCCAGAGGAAGACATTCAACTCCTTACAGGTGTAGCAGAACAAGCAGCTTTAGCTCTCTCCCAAGCCAAACTCTACCAAAGCCTGCAAGAAAAACAACAGCAAATCCACCTGGAATTGGAAGTTGCTCGCCAAATTCAAAATAATCTGCTCCGTCAAACTTTACCTGATCTTGACGGTCTCAAAGTACAAGCCTGCTGTTATCCAGCACGGGAAGTAGGAGGTGATTTTTTTGAAGTGTTTGTTCATCCTAAAGGTGAATTGTGGTTAGCAGTCGGTGATGTTTCTGGTAAAGGTGTCCCAGCGGCTCTATTTATGGCTAGTGCTATTTCTTTATTACGTCGGGAATTATCCCAAGAATCACCAGCCGAGCCGAATGTTGTTATGCAGAATCTTAACTTTGCTTTATCTGATGACTTAATCAGCAATAATTACTTTATTACCCTTGTCATTGCATCTTACACCCCGGCTACTCAGGAACTTGTCTATGCTAACGCCGGCCATATTTATCCACTATTGTGGTCACAGTCGGAAAATGTGGTGACTCAACCAAATTACCTCAAAATCCGCAGTGTCCCCTTGGGTATCCTACCAAAGTGGCAATCACAGTCTGAGCGATTGAAACTTACTTCTGGAGACACATTACTGTTAGCTAGTGATGGTATTACGGAAGCTAAAGTATCACTATATTCAAAGTCACTCAAAAATACTGATGGTAGTAGTCGATCTATTCAGCCTACCATGCTAAATCAGGAAGGTCTTTGGCAACTGATCCAAGAGCAACCTCAATCACTGTCTCTCAAACATTTAATCGCTCGTATTCAAGCAGATAACCATGTGCAAGAAGATGACCAAACAATCCTCTCTCTGGAGGTTATGTAAGTAATGAAAAGTGAGCTTCACGTACCAAGTGACTTAATTTTTGTAAATATCGTTGAAGCTTGGTTGCTAGGATGCTTAAAAATCCAGATGGGAGAATCTGTGGATTGGTCAGCCCAATCCAGTCGTTTACGCTTGGCGTTGGTGGAAGCGTATACTAACACTGTCCGTCATGCTCACAAAAATCAGCCTCATCTGCCAATTTTGCTACGTTTGGAACTAAAAGATCACAAATTGTTGCTGGAAATTTGGGATTACGGCCAAGGCTTTGATATGTCTACCTATTTTCCTCCTGATCCGACGGAAAAAAAAGAAGGTGGTTATGGGTGGCTGATTATGAATCGTCTCATGGACAAGGTAGAGTATCAGTTGCAGATTAATGGTGCTAACTGTCTCAAGCTAGAAGCTACTCTGCCCAAAGATTGAAGCAATTAGTTAAGAGATATTAATTAAGCTATAACTTTTGCTAAATTTATTTGATTTATTTAGTTGTTCTCCCTCGGATATTGAGCTAGGTAGAAGATCGTTACTGCATTCTCTAGAAAGAAGTGTAGCTAACCAAAGTCAGATTGGATGAAAGTCTGAATAAAATGATTTTTTTGTTAATTCTCTGGTGGACGCAAAGCAATTAACTCTTGCCTAGAGGCTAAAAGTTTGATTCTGGCATCGACAATTTGTTTTTGGTGATTAAGGATAAATAGCCAGAGAGCGTTAACACTACACCAAGATGTTTGTACTTTTCCTGTGACTTGAATTTGGATTTGGATTTGATTAGTTACCAAATTTTCAGTAATTCCTTGATAGGGTTCGGCTTTAATGTTTTGCGCTTCTTGATGCAGGTAGGTAGCGATCGCATCTCTTCCCACAATAGCAGACTCTAATGGTGGGTGCATTACACCATCTTCCGCAAATAACCCAGCCGTCGCTGTAAACTCTCCAGCGTTTAAAGTTGTAAAATAAAGCAAGATAGTCGGTTCTGTAATTCCCGAAATCTGAATTTCTCTTATAAATTCACTAGCTGTCATAAATTTATCTCATTTGGTGATTGGCAAATTGTTACACTGTTTCCCATGATATAAGGTACATCTTAGCCCCCTCATCGCTTACAGGGAGGGGGTTAGGTGTGGGTTTCTTGTAACTCATAACACCGGGAAGTGTTGTATAAATCACTGTCTAAAAAAAAGTTGTCCCAAGCAATTACCTGGGAACAACAATAAAAAAACATTGAGGTTGAAAAGATATCGAAAGCCAGTCTCCTAACTAAGTAGTGTTCGTGAACTGCGTACACCGATAATGTTTGAAAAATGGATTTGGTATTTTTTATTAAGGACTTCTTCAAGTGATTTTGTTAATCGGTAGAAGGTTTGCATCACTCTGAGTTGCTTGACCTCTTGCTAACTATTCTGCATTATTTCTTAATAATGTGACAACAATGTTTACAAATAGTATGGATAGTAAGATCAAATGAACATATGTACGAAATAGTGTATAATCGCCATGCAACCAACTGGCAAAATTTCTAATCAGAAAAATGAATCAGCCTCTACTCACCAGCAGCATGGTAAAAGAGAAAGCCAGGGAGTTGGGTTTTCATAAAGTTGGGATTTCATCGGTAGATGGGCTAGATGCCATAGTGACGCAGCGGTTGCAGGCATGGATGGAATTGGGTTATCACGCTGATATGCAATGGATGGCTAATCCTAAGCGGGAGGATATTCGTTTAGTGATGCCAGAAGTGCGATCGCTTGTTTGTGTGGCGCTAAATTATTACACACCAGATCAACGCCCAGAAGGTGAAGAATATGGAAAAATTTCCCGTTATGGCTGGGGACGGGACTATCATAAAATTCTGCACAAAAAGCTCAAACAACTAGCGACCGGATTAGAATCATGGAGTGAAGGTGTAAAAGCCAGATATTACGCAGATACAGGCCCAGTGCAAGATAAAGTTTGGGCGCAAAAAGCGGGTATTGGTTGGATTGCCAAGAATGGGAACGTGATCACGCGAGACTATGGATCTTGGGTTTTTTTGGGAGAAATCTTAACTAATCTAGAACTTGAGAGCGATCGCCCAGCTACAGAACATTGTGGAACTTGTACCCGTTGTTTACAGGCTTGTCCCACCGGGGCAATTACTGAGCCATTTATAGTAGATGCCAATCGTTGCATAGCCTATCATACCATTGAAAACCGCGCCGATAACTTGCCAGAAACACTTACACCTCACTTACATGGCTGGGTTGCCGGTTGCGATATTTGTCAAGATGTATGTCCTTGGAATCAGCGTTTTGCTCAGGAAACAGATGTAACAGATTTTCAACCTTATCCTGGGAATTTAGCACCCAAGCTGGTAGAATTAGCGCAAATCTCAGAAGAGGAGTGGGATAAACAATTTCCAGCATCAGCCTTACGACGGATTAAACCAGAAATGTTACGACGGAACGCTCGTGCTAATCTTGACGCATTTAGGCTAAAGAATGACCCAGAAAGTAATAATATTTGACTTTGATGGAACGATTGCGGATACAGTAGATGCTCTTGTAACTATTGCCAATCGTTTAGCTTTAGAGTTTGGTTATATACAAATAACCCCCGATGAACTAGCTCTATTGAGAAATTTAACTTCTAGAGAAATTATTAGCTACTCAGGTATTTCCGTATTCAAAATTCCTTTTCTACTCAAAAAAGTCAAAGGAGAATTAAAAACCAAAATCAAAGAATTTCATCCTATACCCGGAATTCCAGAAGCCTTAATAGAACTCAAAAATGAAGGATATCAACTTGGAGTTATTACTTCTAATTCTCAAGAAAATGTAACTGAGTTTCTCAAATATAATGATTTAGATTATTTGTTTGATTTTATCCATTCAGGAGTAACAATTTTTGGGAAAACCACAATAATTAATAATGTTTTAAGACAGAGGCAAATTAAAACACAATCAGTTATTTACGTCGGTGATGAAACTAGAGATATCGAAGCTTCAAAAAAAGCGAATATCAAAGTGATTGCAGTCACATGGGGTTTTAATTCCGCAGAAGCATTAGCCAAAGAACATCCAAATTATTTAATTGATCATCCCAGTGAATTATTACAGGTGATCAAAAATAATGCTTAATAGAGCCGCCTTCCAGCTATACCGCAAGGGCTTTACATAATTTGTATATTTAATTAAAGTAGCTTAATAGTCCAAATCGAAAAAAGTCTTGATTTATAGGTTGGGTTGTTCGCATCAGCGTTGCGGATCAATGGAACGTATCCCTGCGGGACACTGCGTGAACACGTAGTGTGCCGGAGGCATAACCCAACAAATGCGTCGGGTTACGCTGTCGCTTAACCCAACCTACAAAAAATGGACAAGGTATTGTTCAAGCAACCTCTTAGGAACAGAGGAATTAAACTCTCAGAATTAACTAATAACTCAACCTAATAAAGATTGAGCATTAGCAAAAAATAAGTTTTTGATGTTAATGGAATTACTTTCTAGCGGCTTCACCTTTTTTGAAAGCTTGTTGTATTAAGTCATCACTAACACTAGTAACTGCCTCAGTCCTAGAAGCACCAATTTCCTTAGCCATTTCCACATAATCATCAGGATTACCTGTTGGCTGTGCTTCAGTTTTTGTTTCTTCTGATTCAGAAACTTCATATTTAGGCGCAGTGGCAGCTTCAGCAGCAATTTTTCCTTCACCTGTGCGGTCAATTTCACTGACGCTGAATTGCTGTGCAGCCGCGTAATCAGCTTCAAAATCTACCTTCGGTGCTTTTTCTTCACCATTAGCTATTTGTTCAGCTGCTAATTGTGCATCATGAGTGGGAGCTTGGTCGGGATTAGGCTGCACTTTATCAGACATAAATCAAACCTTAATTAATATTTGCATTGCTGGAGCTATGTTATCGAAATAATCCAATAAAATCTTGTTACTTAAGAGAGATAATACCCTCTATAAAAAGGTAGATAAAACCGAATTAGCTGATTACTAAATACCCTACTTTTGGAAGTAGATTATAAGTACACAAATTTGATAATTCTATAGGTCTTAACTGTTAAATTATGCTGGACATCAATTATGACTGCGAGTTACAATCAAACGATTTCTCATCAAGCTCAGAGCCAGAAAACTCAAAATTTAGTGGAAAGGTTTAACGCCTTAGATACCGATGCTAAATTAGCTTGGCTATATTTTGTTTATGAAAAAATGGGTGAAACCATTACTCCAGCCGCTCCTTCAGCCGCAGAACCAGAATTAGCTCCCATGTTGGTAGGAGACTATTTGCAGTTATCAGATGAAGAACAACTAGAAATCATGCGGGATATAATTAACTGTACAGATACAGTCTATTCTCGTGCTTATGGGGCATTAAAAGAAAATAATCAATTGTTCGTTTGGTATGTTTGGGCAGAAGCTATGGGAGATACAGTGGTGGGAATGCCAGACAATTATGAGTCAGATGAGACAATTCATGATTTACTTGCTCAAATTGAAGAAATAGAGTTTGAAGCGCAAATTTCTGTTTTGCGGACAATTGCTGGTCAGATGGGTTATAGCGATGTCAAGCCGATTGCGACGCAGGCAGAAACAGGTAAAACAGCAAGTTTGTAAATAAACCGAAATTCTGAATTTTGAGTTAGGAATTTAGGACTTACGGAAGAGTCAGTCAAATTGGATGATTTCGATAAAATCTTGCTTCTTTTTATTCTTGATTTCATAAGCATTTTGAATTCTGGCTCCTGACTCCTGAATTCTTACGAATCTATTACTTCACCCGGACGGTGCTGAGTAAAAAAGCAGCACTAATTTGTACTCAGCACTTTTAAAACTTGGATGTATGAGTTGTATTGCTCATTCTGTAATATTGCCTCGTAAAGCTTTAATTTCACCACGCTTAGTTTTGTTATCAATGCGTTTATTTTTAGCGCTGCGTGAGGGTTTCGTGGGCTTGCGTTTTGGGGCGATGACGGTGACGCTTTTGATTAAGGTTTGGAGGCGTTTGAGTGCGTCTTCTTTATTCTGTTCTTGAGTACGATGTTGCTGGGCTTTAATGATGATGATTCCATCTTTGGTGATGCGCTGATCTCCCAAGTTGAGTAACCGTTCTTTGTAAAGTGGTGATAGGGAGGACGCGTTAATGTCAAAGCGCAGATGAATCGCTGTAGCTACTTTATTTACATTTTGACCACCTGCACCTTGAGAACGAATTGCACTAATGCTGATTTCGCTGAGAGGGATGGTGGTTTTGTTGGTGATTTGGAGCATAGTCTTGTTTAAAGATGGTTTGGGAGAATTTTCACCCCATGATCGGGAGGGTTGTAGTAGTAGAGGAAGTCAGGATTTTGGGATGTCGGTTGTTTGCGCCCAACTAAAAATCATAGGAACTTAAATACATTTATTCCTTATTTTAACTTTCCAGGATTGAAGGGAGGCGATCGCAAGTGCTTATGTCCTGCAAGTTGGCAAGAAGACCTAGCAGCGGGCGTTGCAGCACAATCTGTAGTCATAGTAGCCACCCATGTCAGAGCTTTAGAATAGAAGAATTACAAGAATATGCCGTCAAAATTGGTGATTAGTTCTTATTGATTTAGAGACGACATCAAGATAACTGTAAAATATAGTATCAGTAGCGTAGATGTAAAATAGATTTTCTCATTCCCCTCAATAATTAACCCAGAGATGGGGGCAAAAGTAAGCTGATATCTATAATCCGCCTGGGAAAAAATTTGCTAGACTAAGCTTCAACATAATTTTATTTGAGTCTAATTAAGAATAGACTATGTATAAATCGCCTCTAAAATTTTCAGTATTGGGTTTACCAGTTCATGTAATGAACAATTATCCCAACTGGTTGCTAGAATGCCTAGAACAAGGCAAAGGGACTCATGTGGTAACGCTCAATGCAGAAATGACTATGCAGGCAGAGCGGAATTCATCCCTAGCAGGGGTAATTCAAAATGCTGATCTAGTTATTCCAGATGGAGCAGGAGTTGTTCTCTATTTACAGTGTTTCTTAAGGCAAGAAGTACAACGCTGTCCAGGAATTGAATTATCAGAAAACCTGTTACAAGAACTGGGTCAGCTAGAAACAGCCCCTAAGGTGTTTTTCTATGGAGGAGCGCCAGGGGTAGCGGCCACAGCAGCAGAGTTTTGGCAGCAGCAAGTTCCAGGCTTGAATATAGCAGGGACTCACTCTGGCTATCATTCACCAGAAGAAGAAGAAATATTACAACACACTTTAACTCAATTAGAACCACAAGTTATTTTTGTTGGTTTGGGAGTACCACGTCAAGAATTATGGATTGCTAAAAATCGTCATTGGTGTCCCCAAGCAATTTGGATAGGAGTGGGTGGTAGTTTTGATATCTGGGCAGGAACAAAAACCCGCGCTCCCCGTTGGTTGGCAAATAACAATTTAGAATGGCTGTACCGATTGTATCAAGAGCCTTGGCGTTGGCGACGAATGTTGGCTTTACCTGAGTTTGCGCTGAAAGCCTGTGTTTATCGTTTGACGGTCAGGAGTATCAATGGTGCTGAGTGTTAATTGGTGATTGGAGTAGAGCTAATTTTAGACAATTAGTAATCCACTCTATCTCTATGAGGCTGATAACTGATAACTGTGTGAGGAAGAGTGAGGGATGTCAATATTAAGAACTCCAGAAAAAACGGATGCGTCTGTTGACAGGGAAGGTAAAGAGGGGCAATCGCAGGGTAGTCAAGCTGAGACAATGGTGGAATTGCGCTCTGTTTCCAAGACTTATACAAACGGCTATCATGCCCTGCTGGATGTGAGTATAAATATTAAAAAGGGGGAATTTTTGTTTGTTACAGGGCCTAGTGGTTCTGGTAAATCGACTTTTTTGAAATTGCTTTATGGTCAAGAATTACCCACGCAGGGAGAGGTAATCGTTGATGATTTGAATGTAGCAAACTTGCGGGGCGATCGCTTATCATTCTTCCGTCGTCGGATTGGAATTGTCTTTCAAGACTACAAATTAATTCCTCAGCGCACAGTTTCAGAGAATATAACTTTTGTGCTGCAAGCTCAAGGCTATACTCGTAAAGAAATTCAACGGCGTTTAGAACCTACTTTAAAATTAGTAGGTTTATTGTCCAAAGCTGACCGCTTTCCTGACCAACTTTCTGGAGGAGAACAGCAGCGAGTGAGTATTGCGCGGGCCATTATTGCTACTCCACCACTGTTGCTGGCAGATGAACCAACGGGAAACCTTGATCCTGATAATTCCTGGCAAGTTATCAAGATTCTTCAGAAGTTAAATACCTTTGGGGCAACAGTAATTGTGACTACCCATGATGAACAACTGGTTAGACGGTGTAATCATCCAGTGGTACAGGTCAAAAATGGCAGACTGTTTAGAAAGTAATCAGGAGTCAGAAGCTTAGTGGTGCAGAAAACTTTCCGAAGTCTCAAGTTGAGAAGACAGTGACACTGGAGAACTCAATGTGTTGCTCTATCTGCGTTCGTTTTTTGTCAGACAGTTCAAATTAATTTCGAGAAAGTTGTTTTTAGCAAAACAATAAATAACAATGGCTATTGCTATCTGGAGACTCGATGTTAGCAGTTTCTTTGACCTACACTTGAGCATTAATAATGTTAACGATTCTCGTGACCTGAGCTTGAGCATTGATGTTGACCGAATCAATACTTCCCAAAGCAGCGACCTGTCCACCTTCGGTGTAGTTCCAGTACTAGACCTTCAAGCAGGAGGAACGTCATGGAGTGTCCGGGAAGCAAAGGGTAAAATTCAGGGCGTTGGCGCAAGTGTATCCGGGCTTGGTGCATATGCACGTGTCACTGGATTAATGACCTTCTCGACTAGAACACTTGAAACGTCGAGAACCTATCAAGAGATGAAAACATCCTATGGTTTTTCTGCTGGTATCAGCGGTTTCTGGAGTTGGATTGGTCTTGGGGCAAATGCCTCCTACCACAAGGAAGAGTTAACGCAAGTGTTTAACGAGTTAAGCCAATCGACCAAAACCAATGGAACAATTAACATTGACCTTTACGTCACTGGATTGTATCCTAACGTTACAGTATCTGCCTCACCATACATTCTAGCTTTAGAGGTGTCATCGAAGACTGATAGCAGTCTCAAGTTCCCAGTTATATCTTCAGGTGCGCCCACTCAAGATACTGGGTCTCAAGATCAAAACGGTCAGAATCTCCCGACAAAGGACAATAACAGCACTATCGATATTTAGATATTAGTGGGACTTCAACAAATTTTTCGGCTAAAATCGCCTGTAATTGGGGGTATCTAGCGAAGTTGTCACTAGGGGCGTGCGACGTGAAAGTTGTGTATTAGGCGCATCCGCGCTATAAGACCGAGAGGCTGTCCTCTCCAGAGAAGTCCTTCTCTCTGTCCCCACGTAAAAGGGTCATTGACCCCACCTACACTGATAGTAAGTAATGAAATCAGTGGAATGCAAGGTATGAAAGCTTACTTACTGAGAGCCTAAATTGGTAAAGCAAGCAAGGGGAAGACCGTCAAGGGTTAACGCTAGTGAACTATCTTAAACTTCGTGATGACAGAGAAGTGAAATCAGGCTGATACACTTCAACCAAAAGGTAAATGAGCAGGTTGCTGGAGTGTCCTAGACAGCAACGAAGGAACAAACGCTCATCGGAGTCATAGATAGAACCCAAAACGGTCGAATGTCAAATACACAGAACACGGTAAGCCCTATGGATTCTCAGGGGAGTCGATAACCTGAGTAGGTCAACCGCGAGGAAGACATCAATATCCAGAGGGTAAAGGAAGTTGGAGAAAGCAAATGCTCCTGGTAATGCGGGAGATAAGAGTCAAGATTACTCTATGCCGAAAGGCAGCAGACTTCCAACAGGTATCCACCGATAAACCAAAGTAACGGAATAAACCAAGGTGAAAGATAGAGTCAGCAATGACATCGGAACTTCGGAAACGTTGTTAGATTGGTCAACCATTAATTGGCGACAAATCAAACGACGGGTAACAAACCTGAGACAAAGGATTTATCGGGCTACTCAGAGATGCCAATGGAATCGGGTCAGAAGCCTGATGAAACTGATGTTAAGGAGCTATTCAAACCTGCTACTAGCGGTGCGACGAGTTACCCAAGAAAATGACGGCAAACGGACTGCTGGCATAGATGGTCAGATAGCCCTCACCTCAGAAGCTAGGGTAGCACTGGTCAACCAGATGCAAGAATACAGAATATGGCAAACACACCCGGTTAAACGGGTTTACATTCCCAAGTCAGGGGGAAAACTTAGACCATTAGGAATTCCCTGTCTGGTAGACCGAGTGGCACAAGCAGTTATCAAAAATGCCTTAGAACCAAGTTGGGAAGCCCGCTTTGAGTCAAATTCCTATGGCTTTCGCTGTGGTAGAGGTTGTCATGATGCTATAGAGCAGACATGGCTAAGACTCAGAGCCGGACGAGATAGCTGGGTTTTAGATGCCGATATCAAAGGGGCATTTGATAATATCAGTCACGATTATATTCTCAACACCATCGGATTAGTCCCTGGTCGAGAACTAATTAAACAGTGGTTGAAAGCAGGATATGTAGAAGCAGAGATATTTCATCCTAGTCAGCAAGGAGTACCGCAGGGGGGAATTATTAGCCCCGTACTTGCCAATATAGCTTTAGATGGTCTAGAAGAATTATTGGCAGGATATCGCAAAACAAAGCCATATAAAAGCGGTACATATAAATCTCAGCGTTATGGTTATATACGCTACGCCGATGATTTCCTAATTACGGCTGAAACTAAGGAAGATATTGAAGCAATTGTTCCCAAGGTTGTAGATTTCCTTCATGTTAGAGGCTTGGAACTAAATTCTGACAAAACCAACATTGTTCCTGTGGAACAAGGGTTTAATTATTTTGGGTTTCCATGTCCGAAAGTTCCACGGCAGTTGCTACATTATGCCACAGAAAGAAAAAGTCAAAGACTTTCTCAAAGGCATACGGGATTGGCTAAAAGCCAATAAGCAAGCCACTCCTGAAATGGTTATCTACCACCTCAACCCTATTCTTAGAGGCTGGGGCAACTACTACAAACATAGTGTCAGTACACAAGTATTCAGTTACGTAGACCACGAAATCTGGAAAGCTCTCTGAAGTGGTCACTGCGTAGACATCCGAATAAAGGTAAGCGATGGGTCGCCAATCGATACTTCAAAACTATCAATGGTAGAAAATGGAACTTTGCAGCAACGGTAAAGACCGACGGGGAGAATGGACTACCATTTCTCTAGTATATCTGCCGGGTATCAATATTGAACGGCACGTTAAGGTCAAAGGCGCTGCATCTCCTGATGACCCAGAGTTAAAACACTACTGGGAACAACGTCAAACCCGGTATGGCAAGACCTATTGGGAAAAGGGATCTAAGCTCTACAAAGTAGCAGTGAACCAAAATTGGCGTTGTCCAGTCTGCCACGAACACCTGTTCAATGGAGAAACACTGAATACACATCATCTTCTGAGTGTTGCAGAGGGAGGTACGGATACCGTAGATAATCTTGTTCATCTACATACATCTTGCCACCGTCATCTGCATCATCGAAAAACTCTCTGAATAACTGGATGCTTGAGCGGCTTGAGGGGAAACTATCACGAGCCGTTCTTTGGGGAGGGGGACACGGCGACGTGTGCCTCCTTACCCGACAATCGATTTATTTATCCCCACACATGACAAAAACAATACCAGAACGAATTATTTGTTGCGTCCTCAAAGGTTGATACAATAGCCCGCTTTTGTCACTCTCCGAAAACAAACATCAAAGGTAACTTTTCAAATTCTTACTAGGACTAGGTTTGTGGCTTTGTTTTCTAATTAGATAGATGTCATCATTGCTTTAGACTAAAACTCTTGTATGAAAAGGGTTACATCGTTTCATTTAGGGAAAGTGACAGAAGAGGGATAGATTAAACAGTCGTATGTTTAGGTTAAAGTCACTATTTTACATATGTAGGTTTTTAATAGTCTAAAGAATAATTAAGACATAATTTTAAAAAATCTGCTGCTTGTCAGTCATAAAACTCCTAGTCCCTCCGTTGAGGGTTTATGCAAAAATCCCAGATTACCATCTCACTCCTAAGAGGTATGTTTTTAGATAAACTCTCTTTCGTAAGAGAGGTGGATTTAGCAGAATAATTTTTTTCAATAAAGATAAATTTATTGGCTCAATATATTGGCTCAATAAAGTTCAATAACTTTCTTATTGAAGAGGAGTCAGATTGAAAACATTTTTTTGCTAATCTGCTTTTTTGCTAACAATAATTAAAGCTGTTTACTTAAAATAAATTTTGTTCCAATAAAGTTTTTAAGTAAAGTGGCTATGGTTATGTTAGCTCTATTGTTTAGATATACATTCAAATAATTGGCAAAAATTATTACAGATTTCAACCAATTATTCATCAGGAAATATGTGTCTAAACAAATATTGCGATACCTACTTTATTGATTTACTAACTTGCCCAAAAATGGCCATTTTTGGCAACGTCCTCAACTAAAGTGGATAATTATGTTTGAGGCTCAAATAACCTCGTATCAAGGGTTTGGGAAATTTGTGTAATATAACTTAATAAAAAGTCCCAAAATCCATGTATCTCCGCTGGCCCCCAAATAAAGCTGTGGACAGAAAAAACTACAGCCCCTAAGACTAGCAACAATTGGAAACATTTGGATGAATTTTATGACAACACAACTTAGGCATGAAACCGCAAGGCAGTTAGAGCTAACAACTCTCATTTTTGCTCCAACGCTATACCTTGAAAGAGTTCCTGGAGCAGAACTACTAACAGCAGCACCAGAAGGAACGTCATGGAGTGTCCAGGAAGCAAGGGGTAGAATTCAGGGCGTTGGCGCAAGTGTATCCGGGCTTGGTGCATATGCACGTGTCACTGGATCAATGAAATTCTCGACTAGAACACTTGAAACGTCGAGAACCTATCAAGAGATGAAAACATCCTATGGTTTTTCTGCTGGTATCAGCAGTTTCTGGAGTTGGATTGGTCTTGGGACAAATGCTTCCTACCACAAGGAAGAGTTAACACAAGCGTTTAACGAGTTAAGCCAATCGAGCGAAACCAATGGAACAATTAACATTGACCTTTACGTCACTGGAATATATCCTAACGTTCCAGTCTCTGCATCAGCATACATCCTAGCTTTTCAAGTGTCATCGAAGACTGATAGCAGTCTCAAGTTCCCAGTTATATCTTCAGGTGCGCCCACTCAAGATACTGGATCTCAAGATCAAAACGGTCAAAATCTCCCTACAAAGGACAATAACAGCACTATCGACATTTAGATGTTAAGGAATCAATCGTAGCTGACAGATTGCGGGCGGCGCTTGAAAAAAACAGTGCCGCCTTTGCACAAGTAGACCGAAAAATCTTCCAAAAGCTTTACCCGCTTACTAGAAGTAATAAGCCACGCTATCAGCAAACCCTAATTATGAATTACCTCTTGTTTAATTTTTACAGATACAGGTGCAAGAGGTTTAGCACTACTAGGTAGTAGAACTTGTAACCCATCTATAGTTTGTAAACTATTCAAAGCAGCTTCTTGAATTCCTGCTTCTTCTTCCTTACTCAATAAAAGTCGTAAACATTGGATAACATTTTGCTTGATAGAAGCATCAACTTGTTTACGATTGATGAATTTAGTTAGTTGATGCACGGCAATTAACCGCTTCAATGGATTAGGCTCTGTTAAGTTATTCAACAATTGATCAAGATATTCTTTCTCCTGATTTCCTTGAAGGCTGAAGATTTGCCACACTAACAAAATTAGAGTTAGTAGTGTCCCAAAACCTTGAACAATAACACTAGCAGCTATCCAATGACTTGGAGAATCAACCCAGATTACCGCAGTCATGTAAGTAATGACAGTAGCAATACCACCACTAGCGACTGCTAAAGCTAACCGACTGTTGGCAGTGTTCAAAAACCTGCGTATTTCTAACCAACTTAGTTGCCAGTTCCATTTCGGTATTGAGTAAACCAAACTCATTACCGCAATACCAGATACAAGTGCTAACAGTAATTTCCAGTTCCAAAACAGCATAGCAACGATGATTGTCAAGAACCCCAGTATGCTTCCAGGTTCAGAGAAACGTTTTAAATTTCGTTGCTTTTGGCTTCCTGTCTTGATTTCTGGAAGCTGATTTATGAATTGCCGCCAAAAAGACGAAGCCTGTGCCACAGTTTTTACCTTGTTGATTATAAAATTACTTAATTTGGGTAATTTACGTCCTAGACAAAACCCCCACAAAAATTATATTTGATTAATGTGTGCAAATTAGAAGTTATCTCTTTTTACCTGAATTAAGGGAATACAAAAAATAAATTATCCCCAATTTATAGAGTGTCTAAGAACGATAGTTATTAATTTACCATTCTTCAGTCCAAGTATTGCTGTACTTTCTGATAGCGTTCCCAAGCAAGAGACATTTAAAAAATGAGTAGCCCCTGAGTCAGGTTGCAAAACAAAACCTAAATTCATCCAGGGTGAAGTGACCATCAAAGGAGCAAAATTTAACTGTCTTTATATCGGTTGCTGTTACAGATAGCATAGTGTTTGGGGGTATCTCCGAGCCGGAATTGATCAGATTAGCTGTGGGCAGAACTGATTTGGTGAGCAATTGATCATTCTGGTCATATGCTTCAAGAACTAATCTTTGTGAGCTAGTAACTAAGGCACTAACCCAGGTTACAGGATTTAAGAAATTAACTTCTAAAAATCCGCTTTTGGGAGATCCCATTAAAACTTTCAAGCCTGATTGGCTGGGAAAGGCTGGATTCGACGGATGTACGGCTAAGGAATTATGAAAAATGAGTCCGTGTTGCTTAAATTGATTATCTATTATTTCAAAAAAATTTAACTCATCCAAATCCAAACGTATACATTTAGGTAGAGTTACCTTTTCAGAATAGATATATTCATCTTGCTCTTCTTCAACTATATCCTGCCAAACTAAAGTTACAATTTCATTTTTTATACCGTATCGACTAGGTTGAAATTGTGTGTTTTCAATTGTTTGTATTTGATCTGATTGAAAAGTAGCTTGGTTTAACATGACACCCCGCTTTAACATTGCCTAGAAATTAATCACGTCAATAAAAAAGTTATTATTTCTACATACACAACCAAAGTCAATATTTCAATAACTGCGACCAGATTAGTAACCATCCCCCTGTTTCGTGATATGAGGTTACTCAGTACTCAGTACTACTGAAAGTGATGTAGTTGAGTTTTGCAACTATTTGTGATTTATCCGATAGATTACCATGGAAATTCACGTAGGTATTGATTTAGTCGTCATGCTAAATGCCATCGAAAAGCGTTATTGCATAGTGGTTTTAGCATAATTTTTTGTAAAATTATCAAAAAAACAATACTAAATCTTTATAAGCCATTGTCGGATTTTACATTTGCTTAATCTAACGATAGTCAGAAGTTATGGTGTTCAGAGTTGGCTGATAATAAAGAGGAGTGGGGAGTTTGCCGAAATTAGTTAGCACTTTGGAGTTATCTTAGTGCTGTGAATGTTCATTAGATACAACAATAAACACTTAATACTTATGTTAGAACCACTAGGTTTTGAACAATACTCCATAAATACCTCACTAGGTAGGATGGTGTACTATACAGCAACTGGATCACCTTGGCAGGATAAAAGTGAAAAATCTGACAAGGAAACTTTGTTATTTCTGCATGGCTTTGGTGGTGGGTCTTCTGCTTATGAGTGGTCGAAGGTGTTTCCGGCTTTTGCGTCTGAATATCGGGTGATTGCACCGGATTTAATCGGTTGGGGTCGGTCTGAACATCCGCAACGCAGTTACAAAATTGAGGATTATTTGACGACGATTCGAGAGTTTATTGAACAGACTTGTACCACTCCAGTCACAGCGATCGCATCTTCTTTGACGGCAGCGTTTATAATTCGAGTAGCGATAGCTTCGCTCTCTTCGAGACGCTCCGCGAACGCCGCAGGCATCGCATATCCTGATCTATTTAAGTCGTTGATTTTGGTCACACCCTCTGGAATTTCGGATTTTGGCCAAGATTACTCCCGCAGCTTTTTTGCCCAATTAGCCAGCGTTCCTTTAGTTGACCGTTTGCTGTATAGCACTGGAATTGCCACAGATGCAGGTATTCGCAGCTTTTTAGAGCAAAGACAATTTGCCGAAAGTAATCGAGTTTATCAAGAGATTGTAGATGCTTATTTACAATCTGCACAACAACCAAATGCTGAATATGCAGCACTATCTTTTGTGCGTGGAGACTTGTGCTTTGATTTGTCTCTTTATATTCAACAGCTAAAAACTCCCACTGCTATTATTTGGGGACAAAAATCACAATTTACCGGTCCAGAAATTGGTCGTCGCTTTGCAGAAATGAATCCCCAAGCTATCCAATATTTTCAAGCTTTAGAAAATGTAGGGTTAACACCGCAATTAGAATTACCTGCGGTGACGATAGGATTAATTCGTAAATTTTTAACTTTGCTGAATGGGTGAATGGGGATTGGGGATTGGGGATTGGGGATTGGGGATTGGGGACTGGGGACTGGGGACTGGGGACTGGGGACTGGGGACTGGGGAGATTAGGAAGCAGAGGAAGAAATTTATTTACCCATTACCCATTACCCATTACCCATCACCAAAATGCTATTTATTATTTAAGCGAATATCAATAACGGAAGCGTTAAAGTTGTAGTTAAAACCTTCTAATTCAAAAGGCATCCCAATTTTAACTTTACTATTACCTAAAACTGGACCACCATTGGTAACTTGAGCTTTACCTTCTAAGGTCAAAAGAAAATCTCTACTAAAATTATTGGCTCTTGGATCTGGTAATTCTTTAACAGAACCATCTGGTTGGGGAACAGTGATTGTTCTTGGTAGTTCTTGAATGGATTTAATGCCAATTTCACCGTGGGGTTGATTACGAATAATTACATTGGTTTTACCACCCTTGTTAAATCCTTGTTTAAATAACTGCTCAGGATCACGGACATTTAAACCACGGACTACTAAATCTACTTCAATAGGTAGTGTTTTTGTACCGACTTGAGCAACGGAACCGGAAGTTCCGGGATATATAAAGATGCCAATTATAACTAGTAATATTACCAGCCCAGCACCTAAATCAAGTAAGTTGATTTTGCCGAATAAGCGACCTTTGGAATCTAAAATAGGCATAACAAGTTTTCTGAAATTAAAGTGAAGTAATAAATCAAAGCGTCCGCAAGGTGGAGTTATGCGACAGTCTATCATGACTGAGACAGTTCCGAGCAGTGGGAGTAGAAAGCTGACTAAGAAAGCACTTGAGAATTTCTGATTCTTAATCATAGCTTAGACTTTGAGAGTTTTCCGGCTTGCTATGCTGATGTCTATGCGGTTGTTTAGATTAGGGATATTGAGTTGAGAATGCAACTTAGCTATCTGTAAATACGTCCTCTATTTGTAAGTTCTCACACAACTCTATTTTCACAGGATTATGATTAACTGGAATGGATTTTTGGTAAAATACCGTTTAGGCAGACGACCTTGGTTTTACCCGTTGATTTCCTTAAGTGTGGCTTTGAGCCTGTGCTTGAGTACACCTCTACCAAGTAAAGCTTTCGATTTTTTACCGCTGTTATTGCAAGGTGTACAGGTATTTCAGTTGTCGAATATGTCTGCTCGTCAGGAAGTTGAGCTTGGTAAGCAGATGAATGATCAATTGCGCCAAGAAGTCATAATTTCTCGTAATCAACAGCTTAATAGCTATGTAGACCAGATTGGTAGACGTTTAGCCGCTAATAGCGATCGCCCTAATATCCCTTATACTTTTCAAGTGGTTGAGGATAAAGCAGTAAATGCTTTTGCCACTGTGGGTGGTTTCGTTTATGTGAATACAGGGTTGCTAGAAGCTGCGGACAATGAAGCAGAACTAGCGAGTGTTATCGGTCATGAGATGGGTCATATTGAAGGTCAACACCTAGTTAAGCAGATGCGACAAAGAGCGATCGCTAGTGGTGTGGCTACAGCCGCCGGCTTAAGTCGCAGTCAAGCAGTAGGTATAGGTGTGGATTTAGCTCTCAATCGTCCTCGTAGTCGTCAAGATGAATATGATGCTGATAAAAGAGGACTAGCAAGTTTAACGCGGGCTGGTTATTCTCAGTTAGCGATGGTTTCGTTTATGAAAAAGCTACAGGGAAGAAGTTCGGTTCCCACATTTTTGAGTACACACCCTGGAGCAAGCGATCGCGTTAAGGCTCTCCAAAATCAAATTAATAGCCGACCTAGCAATGGAAATTATGGCTTAGACAGTACAGGTTATAAGGCTAATATCCGAGCTTTTTTACGATAAAAAATAAAGTAGTGAAAAATTGTAGGGTGGGTTAGCGTAGCGTAACCCACCATTATTCCTTCAGTTTATGTTGTGGGTTACGGATTACCCAGCCTACAAATTAGAGAATTTTTTATTTGGAAGTCTCTAACTAAAAAACTTTTTCACCACGCCATCAATAGAGACATTCCAGAGAACGTCTCTACTAAATTGGGATATTTTCTACTTACTAGCTTGTTCGGTTAGTTTGGTGAGTACGTCATTTGAACGTTCAACAAAGGATTTCATTCCTTCAGCATCAAAGCCTTTTTGAGACATCAACGCTAAATCATAAACGTGTTGACAAATCATTTTCACCAATTGATCTGTAGGTGACTCACCATCACCTTGAATAATACTACCTTGGCTGAGATGTGTCAGGTTTTGAATCAAGGGATGTGCAGTATTTACTAACAAAATATGATCTTCAGGAAAATCAGCATTTTGCTGTTGCATCATTGCGGTCATTTCCCGCATACGACGGAGAATCTCTGGTAACAACACCATTGCGGGTGGTGTTCCTTGAGGATTATCTGATTTTAAAGCTTCGGTGCGGATATTAAGTTTGGGTTTATTGAGTGCTTTCTCAAATAATTCTTTGATTGACTCACTCTTAGTTTTGTTAGTGGTGGGATCAACTATTTCCCCTGATTTATCATCCAACAAAGTATTGTCTAAGTCAGAATCTACCCGTGTAAATTTGACATCTTGATATTCTCTTTCTAGGAAGTTAATAAAATGGGTATCAATGAAGGAGTCCATAAATAGGACTTCTAAACCTTGATTTTTGTGTAGTGCGATGTATGTAGCTTGACTCGCTTCATCTGTGCTGTAAAAAACGCGGTTTTCGTTGCGTTCTTTGTTGCGTTCTAGATATTCCTTGATGGTGGTGTAAGGTGTGCTGCTGTTAGTGTGAGATGGGTTGATATCTTGCCACACATCACTATCTGAAGATTGTACTTCAACTGTGGGAGTTTCGGCAGTTTTGGTTGCTAATGTGGCGGTGCTGCGGAAGATGAGGATGTCTTCGACTTGTTTTTTAAATTTATCGTCGTTGAGAACGCCAAATTTAACGAAGGTTCCTAAATCTTTCCAGGCACTGATATATTGTTCTCTGTTATCGCGGTATAATTCTTTGAGACGATCGCCTACTTTCTTGGCTATGTAGTCACCAATTCTCTTCACAGTGCGATCGCCCTGCAAAGCACTACGAGAAACGTTCAAAGGTATGTCAGTGCTATCAATTACACCCCGCATCGGCATTAAAAACTGGGGAATAATCTCTTCACAATTATCACTAACAAACACCTGATTGCAGAATAACTTGATTTGTCCCTTTGTCACATCCACATCAGGACGCATTTTTGGGAAATACATAATCCCGTTCATCATAAACGGATAATCAGTATTCAAATGCACCCATAACAGAGGTTCTTCTTGGAAAGGATAGAGATAGCGGTAAAATTCTAAATAATCTTCATCCGTGAGATTACTGGGAGATTCTCGCCAAGCTGCTTTTTGTTTATTTAATACTTCACCTTCCAATTTAATGGGAACTGGCATGAAGTCGCAGTAAGTTTTCACCAGATTTCTAATTCTGGCTGCTTCTAAAAATTCCTCTTCTTCACCTTCGAGAGTGAGGGTAATCGTAGTCCCGCGAGTGGTGCGGTTTGACTCTGATAAAGTAAAGGCTGGAGAACCGTCACAAGTCCAATGAACCGCTTGAGAACCTTCTTTGTAAGAGAGAGTATCAATTTCTACTTTTTTTGCCACCATGAAGGAAGAATAAAAACCTAAACCAAAGTGACCGATAATTGGTTGGTCTGATTTACCTTCATACTTGTGGATAAATTCTTCCGCACTAGAGAAAGCAACTTGGTTAATGTATTTTTTTACTTCCTCAGCCGTCATACCGATACCAGTATCGCTGATGGAGAGAGTTTTGTTATCTTTGTCAATAGCGATCGCAATTTCGTCTTCGCCGATATCTCCACTATACTCTCCAGCGCGGGCTACCATTTTTAATTTTTGGATAGCATCTACTGCGTTGGATACGAGTTCCCGCAAGAAGATTTGATGATCTGAATATAGAGACTTCTTGATAATTGGGAAAATATTCTCAGTATGTATACTGATAGTGCCTTGTTCTAGCATAGTTATCCGTCTGTTTTACTTGCAGATATCATTCTGAATACTAATTTTCGACGATATATGTCTTTTTGGAGGTAAGGAATACCTCTTAATAATGATTCGGATTACACTACCATCACCGGGAATAGCGACTGGGGACTGGAAAGAGAATTTTAAGTGACAAGTTGTAGCAAATTTAGTTGCTGGTTTTAAGTAGTTATGTTGAAATAAGGATATTCGATTAGTAATAACTCTATGGAACCTACAACTTTAGCGATCGCTATTGCTACTATATTTCTAACCAAAGCCTTAGAAAAATCTGGTGAGACATTTAGCGAGAGTTTAACAAAAAAGGTTGGTGAAGCACTGGCTAAAATCCGCAACCATTCCCCAGAAACAGCCACAGCATTAGTAGCAGGTAATCCAGAAGCATTAAATCTCAATCCAGAAGTCCTTAACCAAATTCCTGATGATCCGATTTTTGCCGAGTTGGTGACTACTGCTGATGTAGAAGAAAATGCCACATTTGCGGACAAATATCAAGCCCTGAAATCAGGTGGCACAATTAACATTATTGGTAAACAGATTAACATTTCACAAGCTGGTACAGGTGGTACTCAAACAAACAACTTCAGTAATTTCTGAATCTATGATGAAAGTACGAGAAGTCATCAACTTGCTTGAATCAGATGGCTGGTATTTGGTAACAACAGAAGGTAGTCATCGTCAGTTTAAACATCCAACAAAGCCAGGTAAAGTAACTGTATCGGGCAAAATGAGTGATGATGTCAGAAAAGGAACGTTAGGAAGCATTCTCAGACAAGCAGGACTCAAATGATGGATAAGTATCTGATCGTTCTGGAAAAAACCGAAACAGGATTTTCCGCATACTCCCCTGATGTGTGGGGTTGTGTTGCTACAGGTGAGACACTGGAAACAACTTTAGAAAATATGCGTTCAGCCCTAGTTTTCCATCTTCAAGATAACGAATCAATTCCTCAACCTCGTGGTATTGATGCTTATTTGGATGCGTTGCGCGAATCAGAGGGTGAGGAATTTTATCTCACACATATTGGGGTAGAAGTTTTGAAGTGAGAAATTTAATTCAGGAGGTTTGAGTTATGGAAGAATTACTAGAACTTCAACAATTACTGATTAATGGCAATATTTCTGGTGCATTGCTGCTAGTTGAAGAAATGACCGAAATGAGCAAAGATGACAAACTGAATAAAATTTTTAGTTTTGGCAAAATTATTCTTCTGCATCTAATTCAGCAAGCTGCGGAAAAACGGACAACTAGATCATGGAATTTGTCTATTGCTAATGCAGTGAAAGAAATCCAACGCACAAACAAACGTCGTAAATCTGGGGGAATATACTTTACAACTGAAGAATTGCGAGAAACTTTAGAAGATGCCTATGATTTGTCATTAAATTGTGCAGCCAAAGAAGCATTTGAAGGTAGATATGAAACTGAAGAATTAGCAGCAATGGTAGATAAAGAAATGATATTACAACAGGCTATTGCTTTAATCTTAGAAAATGTCATATAGACAACAATAATTTTCTCGTTCTTATACTATGTTTCTCGTTCCCATACTCTGTATGGGAATGAATTCTAGAAGTCTCTGACTTCAATAATAGCAGAGGCAGAGCCTCGATGATAGCATTCCCAGTCTGAGACTGGGAACGAGATAAACACTTTTTAACTACAATTTTCCTATGAACTTTAACAACATTGACAAACAAATAATTATCACACAAGCCGGCGAAGGTAATACCCAAATTAATAACTTTCCCTCTCTTCCACCACAACTACAAACAAACCCTTTCACACCACCCCAACCCCGTAAAGGTGGACTGTTTGGACGCGAAGAGGAATTAGAAAAACTACATCAATTATTGCAAAGTGGTAAAAACGTCTGCGTTGTCTCCGGTATGGGAGGAGTTGGTAAAACTGGACTCGTGCGAGAATATGCCAATTTAACAGAATGCACATCATTTTTTACTGGTGGAGTCTATTATATTGATGCCAGAGATAGGCAAAATATGGCTGCGGAAATTATCGCTTTGACTAAATGGAGATTTAAAGCCGAGTTACCAGCAGATTTATCTACTCAACAAATGGTAAAGGCTTGTTGGCAAGCATGGAAAGGGCAAACAGAAAATGTATTATTGATTCTTGATGATGTATCTGGGTTAGCGGAGAATATCAAAACCTATTTACCACCAACAGATTTAGTTTCCATGCGGTTGTTGATGACTTCGCGGGAAACACCAGATAAACGCATTGCGGAAAAATTAGAATTACAGGTATTGTCAGAAGCAGCAGCAGTAGATTTATTAGCTTCAATAATTGGACAATCACGAGTTGATCAAGAACCAGAACAGGCTAAACTACTTTGTTATGAGTTGGGATATTTGCCTTTAGCTTTAGAATTGGTGGCATATTATTTAGATGATGAAGACTATCAAGATTTATCACTGTTAGCAATGCGTGGTAAGTTGCAAGAAAAAGTTAAACATCCTTCACTGTCACCGGAACAAGTACCGGGAGGAATGCAAGCACAAAGAGGTTTACAAGCTGCATTTGATTTGAGTTGGGATGAATTAAAACCGGAAGCTAAACATCTCGCTTGTGTGTTAGGTGCTTTTGCAGCTTCTCCTGTTTATTGGGGTTTTGTGACAAGAATTTATCAACAGTTGCAAGGTGAATCATTTAATGAGGATAATTTAAAAGACCGTTGGTTAAAATCTTTAAGAAAACTGCATTTGGTGATAACTGTTGAAGAAAATATTTATAATTTACATTTGCTTATTCACGACTATTTTAGTCAACAGTTTAAACAGCACTCTGATTACAGCCAAATTAAACAAGTATATTGTAATGTGTTTGTTGATATTGCTGGTGATGTTGAACAATCAAGCAATTTAGAAACATTCAATTTAATTGAACCACATCTCAAAAAGATGATTGCTTGGCGTAAAAGTAATGAAAATACTCAACTTGCTTACAGTTTAAATCAATTAGCACTACTGTATGAATCACAGGGACGGTACAATGATGCTGAACTTCTTTATTTGCAATCTTTGGATATCAGCAAACGCCAACGAGGTGCTGACCATCCCCTTGTGGCTTCCAGTCTCAACAATTTGGCAGGAATATATGAATCACAAGGACGGTACAATGATGCTGAACTTCTTTATTTGCAATCTTTAGATATCAGAAAATGCCAATTAGATAATGATCATCCCGATATTGCTACCAGTCTCAATAATTTGGCATTACTATATAAGTTACAAGGACGTTACAACGATGCTGAATCTCTTTTTTTGCAATCTTTAGATATCAGAAAACGCCAATTTGTTGCTGATTATTCAGATGTTGCACAAAGTCTCAATAATTTAGCAGAACTCTACACTTTACAAGGAAATTACAACGAAGCTGAACCTCTTTATTTACAATCTTTAGATATCAGTAAACATCAATTAGGTAATGACCATCCCAATGTTGCTACCAGTCTCAATAATTTGGCAGAACTGTACAGGTTACAAGGACGCTACAACGATGCTGAACCTCTTTATTTGCAATCTTCAGAAATCAGAAAATGCCAATTAGGTGCTGATCATCCCGATATTGCACAAAGTCTCAATAATTTGGCATTACTTTATTATTTACAAGGAAATTACAACGAAGCTGAACCTCTTTATTTACAATCTTTAGAAATCTGGAAACGCCAATTAGATGCTGAGCATCCCAATGTTGCTACCGGTCTCAATAATTTAGCAGTGTTATATGAAGTGCAAGGACGCTACAACGAAGCTGAACCTCTTTTTTTGCAATCTTTAGATATCAGAAAACGCCAATTAGGTGCTGAACATCCTGATGTTGCTGACAGTCTCAATAATTTAGCAGAATTATATAGAAATCAAGGACGTTACAACGATGCTGAAACTCTATATTTACAATCTTTAGAAATCTGGAAACGTCAATTAGGTACTGACCATCCTGATGTCGCGCAAAGTCTTAATAATCTGGCATTACTTTACCATTCACAAGGACGTTATAACGATGCTGAACCTCTTTATTTACAATCTTTAGAAATCAGAAAACGCCAATTAGGTGCTGACCATCCCTCTGTAGCTACCAGTCTGAATAATTTGGCATTATTGTATGAATCACAAGGTAAATACTCAGAAGCTGAAGATTTAGCTCAACAAGCATTGGCAATATATCAAAACAGATTAGGTAATCAACATCCTAATACGCAAAACGCAGCAGTTACAGTAAAGTTATTGTATGTAATGGGACTTTTACATTGCAATAAAGAAACATTGATTAGTATTCTCCAAGCACTTGCACAACAAGCAAACTTTCCCGCACTTAATACAGAAACAGCCTTAACCTTACTAGAAATGATAGAAAGCAATCCTGAACACTTGTCATCTATTCGAGAGTATTTGCAACAGCAAACAGAAGCATCTGATAGCGATACGTAATAATAAAATTGTCTGAATCAGGATGTCCAGGATTATAGGATTTACAGGATTATGAGTGTCAAATTACTTGATAAATTACTCAAATTCTGAATAATATCATGTTTGAGTCAAATAAATATAGTGCGATTTTGTGGTAAATTCTCACAAAAATAACTGTCTGAATCAGGATGTCTAGGATTATAGGATTTACAGGATTATGAGTGTCAAATTACTTGATAAATTACTCAAATTCTGAATAATATCATGTTTGAGTCAAATAAATATAGTGCGATTTTGTGATAAATTCTCACAAAAATAACTGTCTGAATCAGGATGTCTAGGATTATAGGATTTACAGGATTATGAGTGTCAAATTACTTGATAAATTACTCAAATTCTGAATAATATCATGTTTGAGTCAAATAAATATAGTGCGATTTTGTGATAAATTCTCACTAAAATAACTGTCTGAATCAGGATGTTCAGGATTATAGGATTTACAGGATTATGAGTGTCAAATTACTTGATAAATTACTCAAATTCTGAATAAGTCATGTTTGAGTTAACTAAATATAGTGCGATTTTGTGGTAAATTATCATAAAACTAATTGTCTGAATCAGGATATCCGGGATTATAGGATTTACAGGATTATAAGTTCCAAAATACTTGATAAATTACTCAAATTCTGAATAATATCATGTTTGAGTCAAATAAATATAGTGCGATTTTGTGGTAAATTCTCACAAAAATAACTGTCTGAATCAGGATGTCCAGGATTATAGGATTTACAGGATTACAAGTGTCAAAATACTTGATAAATTACTCAAATCCTGAATAGAATCATGTTTGAGTTAACTAAATATAGTGCGATTTTGTGGGAAACTCTCACAAAACTAATTCGGATTCCCGTAATTTATAATTAACTTACCAAAAACCATTGAGAACAACTACCAAAACCATAGATAGAAAACTGCTTAGATAGAAAATGACGCAATAATCAAAGTTAAGCCTATGAATCATCCACAATAATGACTCTTATACATCTCATCCTGTAAATCCTTAAATCCTGGACATCCTGTTCGCGTAGCGTGGCGTTAGCCATATCAGACAATTATTCTTGAAATATCCGACAACAATACATAAAAGCTGTTTAATTTCTAATCAGCTTATTGTTTATAAAAAATGTTAATCTGAAAATAACAGGAGGAAAGTATATGACTATAAAAGAGCAATTGATTCATGAAATTGAACAAGCACCAGAAAATATAGTTTCACAATTACTTGATTTTTTACATCTTCTCCAATTTCAACCACAACTATCATCCTCAGTCACTGAGACAGATGAAAGCCTTTTGAATTGCATTAACGGCTTCATGGTGATTAAAGCACAAGGTTCTTTACCGGATATTGATTGGGTTTCTTTTGTCCGTGAAGAAAGAATCAACGATATTACATCACAATGAAAGCACTATTCGACACAAATATCCTGATTCAGACAATTAGAAGTTTTGCCAAATTAAGAGGGAGATTCAAAACTTACATCTTCATAAACATCATTTATAGGACAGTGAAAATCTACACTTGCTAAATGTAAATTTTCCCCCTTTCCATAACTATAAAATAACCATTGACCTTCTGAATTACGACGGAAAACTTCTACATTGATTTTATTTTGACTGACTAAAACATATTCCTGAAGTGATTCTAAATTACGATAGTCAGCAAATTTATCACCTCTATCAAAAGCTTCTGTAGTTGGTGATAAAACTTCGATAATTAAACAGGGATAACGTAAAAAGTTATTAAAGGCTTTATCTCTTTGATCACAACTAACAATTACATCAGGATAATAATAGATATCCATTGTTTCAATATGCGCTTTTGTGTCGGAAATATAAGCTTGACATCCACTTCCGCGCAGATGATTTCTTAACATAGCAAACATATTGCCACTAATAACTACATGAGTATTACTAGCACCAGCCATTGCGTAAACTTCTCCCTGTCTATATTCATGTTTGATAGGGCTGGTTTCTTCCCCTTGGAGATATTCGGTGGTGGAAATATATTGATAATTGGGATTTGCAATCATAAAAAATACCCTGGGTAAATATATTAGATCATGCAATATAATCTCGTGGGGGTAATTATCCGCCCCACAAGATATATAAACTTACACTTCAGAAGATGCTTCTATTAATTTCACCGTCTTTTTCTCCACTGATACTGTAACTGATTGTTTTTTTGAGAATGTCAGACCATGTTCACCTTTATCAATCATAATTGTGTCACCAGAAATAAAAGTATTTTCTAATAACTTGGTAGCAAGGGGGTTTTCAACTTCGCGCTGAATTGACCTTTTTAACGGACGTGCGCCATAAACTGGATCATAACCTGCTTCTACAAGATGGTCACAGGCAGCTTGGGAGATTTCAAAGGATATTTTTTGCTCTTTTAAGAGATTTTCCACCCGTTTGAGTTGAATACGGATAATATGCCGCATTTCTGAACGGTTGAGGGTGTGGAAGAGAATCAAGTCATCAACGCGGTTCAGGAATTCGGGACGGAAGTGACTTCTTAAACCTTCCATAACTCGGTTTCGCATCATATCATACTTGCTATCATCACCAGCGACATCGAGAATATGTTCACTACCGATGTTGCTAGTCATGACTATGACGGTATTGCGAAAATCTACAGCCCGTCCTTGGGAATCAGTAACTCTACCATCATCTAATACTTGCAGCAAAATATTAAATACATCGGGATGGGCTTTTTCTACTTCATCTAAAAGCACTACAGAATAAGGATGACGGCGAATTGATTCGGAAAGTTGTCCACCTTCTTCGTAGCCGATGTAACCAGGAGGCGCACCCACGAGGCGAGAAACCGAGTGTTTTTCCATATACTCGGACATATCTAACCGGACTAAAGCATCATCAGAATCAAAGAGAAATTGAGCTAAAGCGCGGGCGAGTTCGGTTTTACCCACGCCAGTTGGCCCCATAAACAGAAATGAACCAATGGGGCGCGAGGGGTCTTTCATCCCTGCACGGGCGCGACGAATAGCCGCAGAGACGGCGGAAACGGCTTCTTCTTGACCGATGACCCGTTCATGTAAATGGCTTTCTAGTTGGAGTAATTTTTGCCGTTCTGATTCCAAAAGCCGATTTACGGGTATTCCTGTCCATTTGGCAACGATTTCGGCAATATCTGCTTCTGTGACTTGTTCCCGGAGTAGGGTTGAACCTTGATTTTTAATTGCTGAAAGTTCCGCTTCTTTGGTTTCAAGATCATGCTGTACTCCCTCCAATTTACCGTACCTCAGTATGGCAGTTTTTTCGTGGTCATAGGCGCGTTCTGCTTGTTCAATTTGTACTCTTAAAACTTCTTCTTCTTTTTTTAAAGCACTAATAGCTTCTAATAGCTGCTTTTCTCCTTGCCATTGCTCATTAAATTTTTGCTGTTTAACCGTTAATGTGCTAATTTCTTCTTCAATCCGGTCTAAACGCTCTTTTGTTTGAGCAGTACCATTTTCTTCTCTAGTTAATGAAACTTTTTCCATTTTCAGCTGCATTAAACGTCTGTCAATGGTTTCCAATTCGGCTGGTTTGGAGGTAATCTCCATTTTCAACTTCGCTGCGGCTTCGTCTACTAAGTCAATGGCTTTATCGGGGAGAAACCTGTCAGCAATGTAACGCGCTGATAAAGTTGCGGCTGCGACTAAAGCAGAGTCAGAAATTTTCACATTGTGATGCACTTCATAACGTTCTTTTAAACCCCGCAAAATCGAAATTGTATTTTCTACGCTTGGTTGGTCTACATATACTTGTTGAAAACGGCGTTCAAGTGCAGCATCTTTTTCTATGTGTTTGCGATATTCATCTAAAGTTGTCGCACCAATACACCGCAACTCACCCCGCGCTAACATGGGTTTTAGCAAATTACCAGCATCCATTGAGCCTTGTTGGTTAGCACCAGCACCAACTACGGTATGAAGTTCGTCAATGAAGAGAACAATTTGCCCGTTAGATTCAATAACTTCACGGAGGACATTTTTTAAACGGTCTTCAAACTCACCTCGGTATTTTGCGCCAGCGATTAAACTACCGATGTCTAAAGATATCAATTGACGATTCTTCAAAGATTCGGGAACGTCGCCGTTGACCATTCTTTGAGCTAAAGCTTCTGCGATCGCAGTTTTACCAACGCCAGGTTCACCAATCAAAACAGGGTTATTTTTACTACGACGCGATAAAACCTGAATTACTCGGCGAATTTCATCATCTCGGCCAATCACAGGATCTAATTTTCCGGCTTTTGCCCGTTCTGTCAAATCTATTCCAAATCGTTTTAATGCTTCGTAAGGTGCATCTGTAGATTCTGGTTCTCCCACCTTTTGAGTCACCTTTTGGGTAGTGCGAACAGTTTTAACAGCAGCTTCTAACTTAACTATATCTACATTTAAGCCTTTAAATATTTTTCTGCCAATGCGATCGTCTTCAGCTAAAGCCAGGAGTATATGTCCCTCCCCAATTTCCTCTTCTCTCATTCTCGCTCGAATTACTTCAGCGCGATCAAGTAGCAAATCTAAATTGCGTCCTAAGTAAAGCTGATCACTTTTACCAACTTTCGGCTGACGTTGGGTATAAGCTTCTAACTGCTGTTTTAAACGGTTAGAATCAACATCCCCACGGGCTAAAATACCTGTAGCTAAACTTGTAGGTTCTTCTAAAAGAGCAATAATTAAATGTTCGACTTCTAATTGCTGTTGTTGATAAGCACGGACTATATCCTGAGATTTAGTAATCGCTTCCCAGGCCGTATCAGTAAATTTATTAGGATCTGTAGGCTGCATCTGTAGAATTTTGGATTTTAGTTTAGAAATTGGGGAATGGGGAGATTTTAAGTATATAGACTAGCAAGACCTTTCGCTGTGCCTACAAACAGGGAAACAGCAGAAAACATAGTGTTGCTTCATACTACATATCCAGTTTTTTCCTAGTATCCCACTCCGCCCAAATAACGATCCAAACATAATTAGCGTATATCCGCTTATATCTTCGGTGGCAATTTGAGATTGGTAATTTAGTAATCCCCTCTTCCCTAATTTAGCTGAAGCCTGAGTGAATTGGCCTTTTTGTGCTTTACCTAAATTTTTTGATGAACAAACTACTGTTTCACCATCTGGTTTTCTGATTCTGCTTTTTCAGTTGTTCCGTGAGTAGCCAATTGAATCAACTCGACTTTATACCCATCTGGATCTTCCACAAAAGCAATGACAGTAGAACCATGTTTCATAGGCCCTGGTTCCCGGACTACCTTACCACCACGATTTTTAATTCCCTCACAGGTAGCGTAAATATCATCTACTCCCAAGGCAATATGACCGTAAGCATTACCCAATTCGTACTTTTCCACGCCCCAGTTATAAGTTAATTCTAGTACGGTATGGTCGCTTTCTTCACCATAGCCAACAAAAGCGAGGGTAAATTCTCCACCTGGATAATCTTTGCGTCGCAGTAATTTCATTCCTAGTAGTTCACAGTAAAATTTTAATGACTCTTCTAGGTTGCCGACTCGCAGCATTGTGTGTAGTAATCGCATATTGATACCTTTGTTCAATTCTTATATTTTATCTCTCCTCAGCAATTTCTACAGAAACCGCGTCTAACTCTGCTTTTAATTGCTCAATAATTGATAATTGTATTTGTAACAATGTAGCGTAAGGATTCAGAATGTTTGATATGGCAGGGAACTCTTAACAGAAGAGAAAAATATTCTTCTTCCTTCTTCCTTCTTCCTTCTTCCTTCTTCCTTCTTCCTTCTTTCTCCTGACTCCTGACTCCTGACTCCTGAATTCTTACAATGTAGCTTTGCTGTTTATATAATAAAAATTCAATAATTGAGAAGACAATTATTCAGACTTTCTTCTAAAGTAAAAGGAGATTTATTAGGAAATAGATTTAACTTAATTCCTGTTTCATTAGAGGCTTTAAGACGTGCCTTTTCGTAACAATCTGTAAAGATTTCTGCAAGTAGAGGTTGCAAACTGGGACTATCTTCTAATAGTGTTTCAATACAAATACGTTGTTCTGTAATGGTACTGCGCCAACTTTCACTGCGTTTTTCTGGTTGATATTGCCATTTTAGCAAGTGCATTAATAACACAATTAAACGGCTTTTTAACTCCCGTTTTTCACTTCTACCCATGCTTTCGATTTCTTCAATCAGATTTTCTAAATCAATTTCTGCAAATTTTCCTGCTTTTAATTGTTTAGCTGTTGTGTCTATCCACAGATAAAAATCTTGGTCGTAAAGATTAGCGTTTGCAGTTACTTTTGTTTGGGGTGCTTTCATATATTTTTAACCTCCTATTATTCTAATATAGCAGGAGTCAGAATTCAGTATTAAAACCCTTGTGTAGCATGAGTTTTATGATTAATTGATGTCTTAATCACCCTGTCCATTGCTATATAACAAATAAATTTAGATTTAGATGAAGTTGCTCTGTAGACTGCGTTATGGTGCTTTAGTTCAATTCCTGTAGCTCTATCCATGTATATACAAGAATGACTCTCTTGATTCCTGATTATCTCCAAATCCTTGACGAGCAAAGATTTCAATCATCTCGCTGCGGGTCAAATTATTTGCTGCGGCTAATTCGTCTAGCTTTGCCCAAGCAGTATCTGTAAGCCTGATAGACCGCAACTTTTTAGTCTCAGAACCATAATCAGCCTGAAATTTACCTCCTAGTGTGCGCTTGCGTCTGGGTGATTTATGCCTTGTTCCTGAATACTTGTCGCCATGTATATCTATTTTATTGCTGGTTATTAAATTCACTAGATTATCAATCAAGCGATCGCTCTCCATTGGTAAAATATCTTTACCATGCAGCATATTCTGAAGAATTGTGAAATGGATTAATGTACTCATAAAAATCCGTGCAGCTACCTCTAGATCAGGTAATTGTAGTTCTGGATGGGCTTGAAAATATTGGGTAATCACCTCCAACGCAGGTTTATCTGCATTGCGGACAAATACTTGCGCTAGTGAGGGAAATCGTCCAGATTCGGCAATAATCAGCCTCACAAGATCCCGTAACTCCTGCGAAGAATTGCTACTATCTAAAATATTTTTTGCCAAGCGACGCAGCACAATCTCCGGTTCACCTTGCAGAAATCCGGGTTCAGGGTTAAAAACAGCCAAATATTTTTGCTGTGTTAATCCTTCAATCAATGCAGTGAATAATCCTTCCTTATCCTGAAAATAGCTGTATACCGTTGTTTTCGACACCCCTGCGGCTGCTGTCACTTTATCCATTGTTGTCGCAGCATAACCATTTGCCAAAAATTCCTGCAAAGCACCAGCCAGGATCGCATCTACTTTATCTGCTGAGAGCGATCGCTCTCCAGTACTTTTTTCTACTTCTTTACTCTTTTTTCGCATATAAGCAACCCAAATGAATAATTTCGGTGATAACTCTTGACTTATTGTAATGGACAGTTTAGTTTATTTATATCACTAAACTAATTAGTTTAGTTAGCATCTTCAATGTGAGAAGGAAACTATATGATGCGTGAACTAGCATTTAAACCCAGTCAGCGACCAATAATTATGCTGGGAACAGCGATAATTGTCGGCATTGGAGGCTTACAAGGGTACAGAATTTTACAAAATTCATCTAAAACAGCCCAGATAACTCAAGTTTCTCAAGTTAGCATACCTCAAATTAAGACTGTGACAGCATTAGGGAGACTCGAACCCAAAGGTACAGTAATTACACTTTCTGCACCTACATCTGGTCAAAGCAGCCGAGTAGAGCAACTTTTGGTCAAAGAAGGCGATCAAGTTAAAGCTGGACAAGTCATAGCCATTTTAGATAACCGTTCTCAACTCCAAGCAGCTTACCAAGAAGCACAAGCAGCAGTGAAAATTGCTCAGGTAAACTTAGAAAAAGTCCAAGCAGGGGCAAAAATAGGAGAAATAAAAGCCCAAAAAGCTGAAATTGCCAGAATACAAGCCCAAAAGCTAGGAGATGAAACAGGACAGAGAGAAACAGTAGGGAGATTAGAAGCACAATGGCAAGGCGAAACAACAGCACAACGCGCAACCATCAACAAACTACAAGCAGAACTGAAAAACGCCGAAGTAGAACTGCAAAGATATCAGCAACTTTACCAAGATGGGGCAATTTCTCAGTCATTATTCGACAGTAAACGCCTAAGCTTTGATACCATTACCCAACAATTGAGTGAAGCTAGAGCCAACCTCAATCGTATTGATAGCACGGGAAGAAAGCAAATTAGCGAAGCTAAAACTGCTCTCAGTAGAATTAATGCCACAGGTAGCGAACAAGTCATTTCTGCCCAAGCCACATTAAACCAAATAGCCGAAGTGCGTCCAGTCGATGTCACAGCAGCCAAAGCCGAAGTTAACCGTACCATAGCCGCAGCGCAACAAGCAAAGGCAAATTTAGATCAAACCTATGTGAAGTCCCCAGAAAACGGTGTAATCTTTGATGTTCATACCCGTGCCGGTGAAGTAGTGTCTAATGACGGGATAGTGGAAATTGGACAAACTAAGCAGATGTATGCAGTGGTAGAAGTTTACCAAAGTGATATTAGTAAAATCCGACCCCAACAAAAAGTAAGAATATCTAGTAATTCCTTGTCAGGAGAACTACAGGGAACAGTAGATTGGTTAGGTTGGAAGGTACAGCGGCAAAATGTGATTAATTCTGACCCCAGTGAAAATATTGATTCTAGAGTTGTTGAAGTTCATGTCCAGCTAGATCAGGAATCAAGTGATAAAGCAGCAAAATTTACTAATTTACAAGTACAGGCGGTAATTTCATTATGATAGGATTTATTCAAGAACTGCAAAGACGTACACCTTTGGGATGGTTGCAACTCAGCCATCATAGAAGTCGGTTGTTAGTTGCGATATCAGGTATTGCTTTTGCAGATGTGCTAATTTTTATGCAGCTTGGCTTTCAGAACGCCTTGTATGACAGCAATACCACCTTAAACCGCGCTGTGGTTGCAGACATCATTTTAATCAGTCCGCAAAGCCGAAATATGCAAAATATGTCCACTTTTTCCCGAAGACGACTGTTTCAAGCCGCTGATGTACCCGGTGTTAAATCAGCCGAAGCCATGTATATCGGTTTAGTAACCTGGAAAAATCCCCAAACACGCCGCAAGACATCAGTGCAAGCAATTGGGTTTAATCCTGAACAACCAGCATTAAATATTCCAGAAGTCAATACTCAATTAGATAAAATTAAATTACCCGATAATTTTCTTTTTGATCGCGGTGCAAGAGGAGATTACGATCAAGTTTTTAGTCAAATAGATGGTGGTAAAACTGTCAGCACAGAAATAGAAAAACGGACAATTAACATTAGTGGATTATTTAAATTAGGAGCATCATTTGGCGCAGATGGGACGTTAATTTCTAGTGATGAAAACTTTTTACGTATCTTTCCCAGAAGACAAGTAGGAAGTATCAATCTCGGTTTAATTTCTATTCAACCAGGATATGACGTAGAACAGGTAGCAGCCGCATTAAAATCACACCTTAAAAATAATGAAGATGTGAAAGTTCTGACTCATGCAGAATATATCCAATTTGAAGAAGATCATTGGAGAAAAGAAAGCCCTATCGGTTTTATTTTTGGCTTGGGTGTATCCATGGGATTTATTGTGGGTATCATTATTGTTTATCAAGTTCTTTCCACAGATGTTAATGCCCATATTAAAGAATATGCTACATTTAAAGCCATGGGATATCAAAACTCGTATTTATTAGGAGTTATTTTTGAAGAAGCAATAATTTTAGCGGTCTTAGGATTCATTCCTGGATTTATAGTCCCTTTAGGAATATATAAACTAGCCAGAAACGCCACAAATCTACCCTTATATATGACATTAGCTAGAGCCTTAATAGTTCTATCCCTAACAATTATCATGTGTGCAATCTCTGGCACAA
The DNA here is from genome assembly GCF_049315035.1 of Anabaena sp. PCC 7938. NCBI lineage: Bacteria > Bacillati > Cyanobacteriota > Cyanophyceae > Nostocales > Nostocaceae > Anabaena > Anabaena sp. PCC 7938. The sequence goes on from NZ_CP186034.1 coordinate 1,662,236, forward strand.
TAGCTACGAGGAAATTACAATCAGCAGACCCGGCGGATATGTTTTAAATTAGGGAACAGGGAACAGGTGACAGGTGACAGAAAAAAATAAAATCTAACCTACATTACTTACTTTGCGTCTTTGTGTGAGAAAAAACATTAAATATGGAAATCATTAACTCTTCCAAACCAGTAATTAATGTCCAAAACCTTGATCATTACTTCGGAACTGGACAACTCAAAAAACAAGTTCTGTTTAATATCAACCTTACCATTAATGCAGGTGAAATAGTCATCATGACAGGGCCGTCAGGTTCAGGAAAAACCACATTATTGACCTTAGCTGGTGGGTTACGTTCTGCTCAATCAGGAAGCTTGAAAATATTAGGTGAAGAATTATGCAAAGCTAATCCCAAACAACTCACCCAAGCGCGACGCAATAACGGTTATATCTTCCAAGCTCATAACTTACATGGTAGTTTAACAGCACTGCAAAACGTGCGGATGGGTTTAGAATTACAACCAAAAATATCAACTCAAGAAATGCTCAATCGTTCAAAAGCAATGTTAGAGGAGGTAGGATTAGGAAAGAGAATTGATTACTACCCAGATAGTTTATCCGGTGGACAAAAACAACGAGTTGCGATCGCACGAGCATTAGTCAGTCAACCTAAAATTGTTTTAGCAGATGAACCGACAGCCGCACTGGATAAGCAATCTGGACGGGATGTGGTAGAATTAATGCAGAAATTAGCAAAAGAGAATGGTTGTACAATTTTGCTCGTTACCCACGATAACCGCATTTTAGATATAGCAGATCGCATTGTTTATATGGAAGATGGTCATCTAGTTAGGGATGGTGTAGTCGCGGTGACTGCGTAAAAGCGAAATTATTATTGCCTCCGGGATTTCCACATCAAAAATATACAAATATTGCTTGTGGTGCGGGCTGAAAAGCCCGCTAATTATCTACAATCCTTTTCACTCCTATATCTAGGGCTTGCTGAATAAACTAAAAACCTAGATATATCAACAGTTTTAGGCTGAAAAAAGTAGGAGAAGGTGCAAGAAATAAGCGATGAAATCATCAAAAACCGTTCATTTACCCAGATTTGAGAATATTCTGATCTCCTTTTAATTCTTCCTCCTGACTCCTGACTCCTGACTCCTGACTCCTGACTCCTAGCCCTAACAGAAAGACTTTTATGCCTAACGGCACGCTACGCGGTAAGCGAAGCTATGCCCGCAGGGCTTTACAGCAAGCCCTAATTACTCTTGATCATTTCCTGTAACTTCCACTTCCTGAATATTGTTGATATCAGCAGATTCAGAAACCATCACTAATTCATTATCTAGCTGATGATTATGCCGCCATTCATCCAAAACATCTTTAACTAATACTTCTTGTATCCAAATTTTAGCGACAACAGTTAAAGGCAGTGCTAACAATAATCCTAAAAAGCCAAAGAAAGTAACAAAAAATAACTGAGAAATTAAGGTTACTGCTGGCAACAAAGATACCTGATGTGCCATGACTACAGGGGTGATAAAATTACTCTCAGCTTGTTGAATAAAAAAGTAGAGAATTAAGACAGCAACAGGTTTCCAAGGAGAATCCAAAAGAGCGATCGCCATTGCTGGAACAACGCTCATAGTTGGCCCCAAATTAGGAATTAAATTCATAAATCCCGCTAAAACTGCTAGTGCTAAAGCTGCCTTTACACTCAAAACTGATAAACCCACCAAGCTCATCAATCCCACCACAAATATAGCAATAAAAGCCCCTGTCACCCATCCTTCTAATGAAGTTTCACACTTAGCTAAAATTCCCTCAACTCGTCGCCGATAAAATGAAGGAAACAGCCGTATGAATACTTTTCGATAAGCATTAGGATCGGCTAAAAACATTCCTGTTAAAACTAGCACTAAGAGAATATTTAGGACAATTACCAAAGAACCAGAAACAAAGGCAAAAGAGTTTCCCAATACTCGATTAAATAAGGGCTGTGCTTCGGAAATTAATCCGTTAAGATCGGGGATATAAGGTACTAATTGATCAGGAATGTGAGTTCTCTGTTCGTCAATCCAATCATTAATGCGTTCAAACCCTTGAGGAACTCGTAAAGTGAGTTCTTGAAATTGCTGGGCAAAGGGTGGGACAATCAGCCAGAAAAACCCAATTACACCAGCGAAAAAGAGAGCTACTGATAGAACAACAGCAAGGACACGTTTCATCCCTAAGCTTTCCAAACGTTGAGCTAACCTATTTAAGGCAGTTGCTAAAACAACGGCAGCAAATATCAGTAACAGTACTTCTCGTAGTTGCCACAATATATATAACGATATTACTAAGGCAATTAAACCAATCCATTGACCAAGTTTCACACACTAACTCCCAAAACTTACTTTGATAAAATTTTCTAGCTATGTAGCTAGGTTAGCTGATTTTAAGAGAGTGTTTGAAAAGTGGTGGCTGAGGTATCCAAAACTCAGATCCTCCTAAATCCTCCTTTTTAAGGAGGACTTTGATTAGGTTATTCCCCCCTTTTTAAGGGGGGTTAGGGGGGATCTTGATACAACAGAATACTTTTCAAACATCCTCTAAGGGTTTCCCCCTAGAAAATTGCAGTTAATTTTGCTTTTGTGCTGGAATTCGCCAAAGTAGGATAGTTATCATAGTTATAGTAGGCAATAAAATTAGAATTAGCGCGTTTGTTGATGTTTGTGGAATCAAAAACATCGGACCGACATACTTAATCGCCAACGATATTACAGTTGAGAGTAGAAGTAGTTTTAGCAAGAAACCTAGTTGATTTTTCATCCAAGTACGGCAATACACATTTTTTTGGTGGGGTATACACGAATTTAAACTGCACGATTCAGTTTCTACAATAGGTATCAGATACAAAAATTTACTTATCTTGTTTTTGTAGCTGTAAACATACACAACAAAATTACTAAGGAGTCAGGAGGAAGGAGTCAGGAGGAAGGAGTCAGGAGGAAGGAAGAAGAATATTTTTCTTTTCTGTTCCCTGCTATATCAAACATTCTGTATCCTGAATCCTTACCAAAATTAAATTCTCGAAAATATGGGAATAATCACAATCTCTAGTTGCTGGTAAATTGCCAAAAGGCTGGATTGGATGCTGTAACTTCCAAATTAATTCTATTTTCTCACACCTATGATTTATCTACCAGTTTCATTACTGTTATTTATCGCTTTGTTGCTGTTGCTGCCATTTATCTGGTTTGCTGTAGCAATAGACGTAGTAGAAATTGCAGTAGCCAAGTTGGGTTTTTCTCCTAATGTTGCCTTTTTATTATTGCTGTTAGTAATTGTTACCAGTACAATCAATATTCCCATCTATCGCTTAGAATCTCCCTTTCAAGTAGCGGATGAATTTGCTGCACTGTGGTTAAGGGAATTTTGGGGCATTCCATTAAGGAAAATACAAAGTTCTACGGTGGTAGCTCTAAATGTGGGCGGTGGATTAATACCTGTAGCGTTGGCATTATACCAATTTTATCAGGGAAATACTCTGGCAATTCTGATAGTTACAGCCATTGTCACTGTTATCAGCTACTTTGCAGCCCAGGTAGTACCGGGAATTGGCATTCAAATGAATCCATTGCTTGCTCCTTTGAGTGCGGCTGTGTCTGCCATGCTAATAGCCTCACCTCATGCTGCACCTGTAGCTTTTGCTGGTGGTGTTCTGGGTACGCTCATTGGTGCTGATTTGTTGCATCTAAAAGACATTCAAACTATGAGTTCTGGTGTGTTGAGTATTGGTGGTGCTGGTGTATTTGATGGTATTGCTTTATGTGGATTATTTGCTTTGTTATTAAGTTGAAAAATTAGTCATTAGTCATTAGTTATTGGTCATTTGTAATGATTAATGACAAATAAACAAATTTCATTGAGGTGACATTATGCCTGTTGAGACTAATAATAAGCAGATGAAAACGCCGAAAATCCGGCAGGTTGGTGGTAGCTTTCTAATTTTATTGACTCTGTTGTTGTTGCTGAATTTGATAGTTCCGAGTTTGTTTGGAACTCGATGGCAACAAGTTCCTTATAGTGATTTTATTGCTCAAGTAGAAGCTGGTAAGGTAGATAAGGCGGTTGTGGGGAGCGATCGCATCGAATATTCTATCAAAACCCCAACCCCTGAAGGTAAAATCGCTGAAAAGGTATTCACAACCACACCTGTAGCCATTGATTTAGATTTACCGAAAATTCTCCGGGAGAATAAGGTCGAATTTGCCGCATCACCACCAGCCGAAAACGCCTGGATTGGCACGGTATTGAGTTGGGTGGCTCCCCCATTAATTTTCTTTGGGATTTGGGCTTTTTTAATGAATCGTCAAGCTGGGGGACCCGCAGCGTTGACAGTAGGTAAAAGCAAAGCCCGCATTTATTCTGAAGGTAGTACTGGGGTAAAATTCCTGGATGTAGCGGGTGTAGATGAAGCTAAAGCTGAACTCGAAGAAATCGTTGATTTTCTCAAAAATGCGACCAAATACACCAACTTAGGGGCAAAAATTCCCAAGGGTGTATTGTTAGTCGGACCCCCTGGTACTGGTAAAACATTACTAGCAAAAGCGATCGCAGGTGAAGCCAGTGTTCCCTTCTTCAGCATCTCCGGTTCTGAATTTATCGAATTATTCGTTGGTGTCGGTGCTGCGCGAGTCCGCGATTTATTTGAACAAGCCAAACAACAAGCCCCCTGTATCGTCTTTATCGATGAATTAGACGCTTTAGGTAAATCTCGCGGTGGCCCTGGTGGTTTTGTCGGTGGTAACGATGAACGAGAACAAACCCTCAACCAATTACTCACCGAAATGGATGGTTTTGACGCTAACACCGGTGTAATTATCATCGCTGCTACCAACCGTCCCGAAGTACTTGACCCCGCTTTACGTCGTCCTGGTCGTTTTGACCGTCAAATTGTGGTAGATAGACCTGATAAAATTGGTCGAGAAGCAATCCTCAAAGTCCACGCTAGAAATGTCAAACTGGCAGAAGATGTGGATTTAGGGATTATTGCCACTCGCACACCTGGTTTTGCTGGTGCAGATTTAGCCAACTTAGTTAATGAAGCTGCATTATTAGCAGCGAGAAATAATCGTCAAGCAGTACTCATGGCAGATTTCAACGAAGCCATTGAACGTTTAGTTGCAGGTTTAGAAAAACGTTCTCGTGTCTTGAATGAAATCGAGAAAAAAACTGTCGCTTATCACGAAGTTGGTCATGCGATTGTTGGTGCATTAATGCCCGGTGCTGGTAAAGTTGAGAAAATTTCTGTTGTTCCTCGTGGTGTCGGTGCTTTAGGTTATACAATTCAAATGCCAGAAGAAGACCGTTTTTTAATGATAGAAGACGAAATTCGCGGACGCATTGCCACATTATTAGGTGGACGTTCTTCCGAAGAAATTGTCTTTGGTAAAGTCTCTACTGGTGCTGCTGACGATATTCAAAAAGCCACTGATTTAGCAGAGCGAGTGATTACAATTTATGGAATGAGCGATAAACTCGGACCAGTTGCCTTTGAAAAAGTTCAACAGCAATTTATTGAAGGTTACGGCAATCCTCGACGTTCAATTAGTCCCCAAATGACAGAAGAAATTGACCGAGAAGTTAAGCAAATATTGGATAATGCCCATCATATTGCCCTCAGTATTCTCCGATGTAACCGTGACTTACTAGAAGAGATTGCCCAGGAATTATTGCAAAAAGAAATCCTGGAAGGTGTCTATCTACGGGAACGAATCACCCAAGCGAAAGCACCTGCTGACATGGATGAATGGTTGCGGACTGGTAAATTAGATAGTGATAAACCTTTGCTGCAAACACTGTTGGTTTAGAGTTTTTTTAAACGCAGAGTAACACAGAAGTAGCGCAAAGTTTGCGGAGATTTTCTTCTGTGTTTCTTTTCTCATCAAAACTCAACGAGCTAAAAACTTCTTTAACTCTTAGTTCTATTTTTTTTCTAATTTCTGTATTTCTTTCTCTGTCCGTTCGTAGGGTTTTGTTTTTGGTCGCCAAGAGGGAAACAGGTTAAGAGCAAAGTTGTTCATGGCTGTACGAGTCTGAGTACTGGCTTTTCCTAAAGCACCAGGTAACACCTGATCTCCTCCCGCCACAAATAGTAGAAAGCCAATGAGTATCAAAGGCATACATCGTTTCATGTCTAAATTACCTCACAGACGGCACTATCGCAATTAATAGACAAAAAGTGAAAAAGTAGAGACGTTCCATGGAACGTCTTTACAACGGTTCTAGGAAACGCACATTTAATTTTAACGCTATTGTCTAATAAATAACTATCTCACCAGTATGCCCAAGGGTTTAGCTAAATGACAACTCCTCTTTGATGTTAAAATTAGTATCTATGCAGTTATATTGAGTTATTTGCGTATATTGTCTTTAATGAGAATATCAAACTAGACTGTTTTAAATTTTCGATATGACACCAATATTATTAACTTGAAATTTTTAGGGGAATTTCAATCAAAAACTCACAACCTTTACCAGCTTCAGAAACACACTTAATTTGACCACCATGTTTTTCTACAATAATTTGATAGCTCACAGATAAACCCAGCCCAGTACCTTCTCCTGGTTCTTTAGTAGTAAAGAAAGGTTCAAAAATCCGTGATTCCATCCCTTCATCAATACCACAACCATTATCAGCAATACAAATCAAAACAGAATTATTTCCTGTAAGTTTTGTCCTAATCCAAATTTTCGGTTGGTCAGTTAATTTGCCATCTGCCATTGATTTTTCTAATGCCCAAATTGCGTTATTGATAATATTCAGAAACACCTGATTTATCTGGGCTGCATAGCAGAAGATGTTCGGTAAATTACTATATTCTTTAATGACTTGAATGTCCGAAAAATTCGTCTCTGTTTGCAGTAGTCGATTTTGAAGAATTAAAAGTGTACTGTCGATGCCTTCATGTAAATTAATAGGCTTCTTTTCTGCTTGATCAAGGCGAGCAAAAATCCTTAATGAAAGAACCAGTTCACGAATACGGGTAGCCCCACTCATCATAGAATTGAGCATTTTTGGTAAATCATCAGCAATAAAATCTAAATCTAGAGATGCTACTTGCTGTTTAAATTCTGCTGTTAGTTGAGGATAGCTTTCTTGGTAAACACGTATGAATTTTAGTAAATCTTGAGCATAATTATTAACATAAGGTATATTACCATAAATAAAACTAATTGGGTTATTAATTTCATGAGCTACCCCAGCTACTAACTGTCCTAAACCAGCCATTTTTTCACTTTGAATTAACTGGCTTTGAGTTGCCTGTAATTCTTTCAGAGTTTTGGTAATTTCTTCTTTTTGATGTTGTGTGTGTTTCAACAATTCTGCTTGCTGTAAAGCTACACCCAATTGAGAACTAACTTGGGTGAGTAGGTAGACTTCATCTTCTTGCCAATCGCGGGTTTCTGTGTTTTGATAAACTGCTAATAAGCCCCAAATTTTGTGCTTATAAAGGATAGCAATAATTACATAAGCCTTCGCTTGATAGCTTTCTAAAACCTTGATGTAACAGTCACTAAATCCGGCTTGATAAATATCATTACAAACACGATATACTTCACCTTTAGCAAACCGACCACCTCCTGTATCTTGTAGGTATGTATCAGTAGAAGGTTCAATTAAATCTTTTAATTTGCATTCGCTGATGTTGTCTCCTAATTCTGGTCGTTGTAACTGTTCTTCCATGAGAGTAACCCAACCCTCAGTGACAGCCTCGAATACGAATTCACCACTCCAATCTGGATTGAAACGATAAATAGCAACGCGATCGCTATTCAGTAACTTTCTGAGTTCTTCGGTAGTGGTGCGGAAAATGTTTTCTAAGTCCAGAGACTGGCGAATTTTTTCGATGGTTCTAGCTATGGTTTTTTGCCATTCTGCTGCTTTTTCTCTGGCTTTAGCTTGTGCGAGTTGTGCAGATTGCAGTTTCATTTGTTCTATGTAATCTGCTTGCTGTAAGGCAACTCCCAGATGTTCAGCAATTAATTGCACAAATTCAATTTCTGATGCTTCCCATTGCCGAGGTCCACTACACTGATGAATACACAGCAAACCCCATAAATCCTGACATTTCATCAGGGGGACAGCTATATTGGCACGGACTTGGAATTTTTCTAACATTTTCACATGGCAATCACTAGCAACATCTTGATAAATATCCGATATTGCCGTAATTCTCCCTTCCCGATAAAGTTTTGTAAACTCCTGTACAAAGCAGTGGTCATGCATTTTAGTGGCTAAGATGGAAGCTGATTCTGCTCCTACATCTTCATAGATAAATTCGCCTTCCCATTCCAACTCAGGATCAGGATAAAAGCGAAACACCCCAACCCTATCTGTGTTAAGCAACTGACGAACTTCTGTAACTGTAATTTTGAAGATAGTGTTTATGTCTAAAGACTCACGAATGTGGGCAATGACTCTAGACAGAGCTTTTTGTTTTCCACCCACATTATGAGAAAATGCCATATCTAACTGATATTTTTTTTTGGACTTTCGTGGTGTCAGTTTCATGATCAAATATTTTTCTATCCCCTAAAGAAATTTCTATATCATCAAACAATTTTAGATTTTAGACAGGAATGACGCAAAATCTCTTTAAAACCTTCTTTCCTTCTACTCCTGCTATGGATAGGATACCCCTACATCCCCTTTCCAAGAGGGACTTTAATTCCTGTTTCCTTCTCCAGAAAGTCAGTATGTGTCTAAAGTTACAGTTAACCACGTTCAAAACAACTTCTAAGGAATTATTGCTCAGTCTTCTCTAAGGTAACAATAAATATGAGTATATGTGGGGTATATACATATAAATATTGTAGGGACACGATTCTGATCGTATCCCTACAACAAGATTTATTACCGCAGAAAACAGCACTATATGTGCTGAAATAGGATCATCGCCGCTTGACAGTGCTGCGTCTAAGTTCGCGGGCTTCGTCTTCTCGACGACGGCGATCGCGCCAATCTGCTAATGTCAAATAAACGACACCGCCTGTAACTGACACTAACAGCACTACGGCAACCAAAGCTAAAATACTCAAAAATGGACTTTCCACGATTCCTCTATAGTCCGTTGCGTCCCCAAACTACCATTGAAATCGACCAAGTGAACACAACCAAAAGTGATACCCAACCCAGTGTCAAAATCATAGTTCCACTTTTCAAATAATTACAAAACGGCTCTAATATTTATCATACCGGGAAAAGGCAGTTGATTCGTTAATGGACTTGATAGCAGATTTGGCAAAATTATGGAACTAATGGCAGAACGCTTAGAATCGGTAAAAGCGGGAATCATGGGCAGTATATCTCTGGGTTCAGCTTTCCTGATCACTAGTCTTTTCAATGGGTTTGTGCTAACTGAGTATCTTCCGATACTTGTTACTAAGGAATTTAATTTAGAGGTATTAGCTAGTGGTGCGATTGCAGGGTTTTCTGGATTTCTATTTGGTGTCACCTACCGCTATATCATCCGTACCGATACAAATCCCCACTTGAAAACTGGTGGAATTTGGGCTTTTGGTTTGGTGCGAGGATTAACTCAAATAGAAGTGGGCTGGAATTATACTGATACCATTTTGCCTTTTTTGATATTTGCAGGGGAAAGTATATTATGGTTTACCTTTGCCGCTATTATTCTCGACACAGCTATTTTACTAGGTTGGCTCAAACCCTTTTCATAACTTATGAGTAATAATTATTTTCTGATAGTCGATCTTGAAGCTACTTGTTGTAATCAACGGACTATACCGCGTCACGAAATGGAGATTATCGAAATTGGTGCGGTAATGCTGAATAGAAAAACCTGGGAGATTGATTCTGAGTTTCAACAATTTATCCAACCTGTTCGACATCCCCAACTTACAGCTTTCTGTACTGAGTTAACAAGTATTACTCAGCAACAAGTTGAGTCAGCACCTCTATTTACAGAGGTGATTCCCCAGTTTAAAGAATGGATTGATTCATTTCCTAATAATATATTCTGCTCTTGGGGAAATTATGACAAAACGCAATTTCTCCAAGATTGTAAGTTTCATAATATTTCCTATCCTTTCGGTTCTGAACACAGAAATATCAAAAATGAATTTTCTGAATATTTGGGTGTATCTCATAAGTTTGGTATGGCGCAAGCCCTTAAGCATTTAGGCATGGAATTACAAGGTACACATCATAGAGGAATTGATGATGCCCGTAATATTGCGGCTATTTACAGATATATGCAAACTACAAAAATAAGTTAAATTGATTATTTCACATCAGTTACCCGCCAGCTTAGTTTGAGGTTTACCCAGAAATTCCAGATTGTGGCAACTGCGATCGCTATCAAGTTAGCAATATAGCGATTAGGAATGAGGAAATTAAACACTATATTCAATACCATCACGTTTAAAAACAATCCGGCCAAGCAAATCACATTAAACTTCAAAAACCGCTTCAATCTTGGCTTCCAACCTTTTTGTAGCATGGAGACATCCGCAAACGTCCAAGCATCATTCCATAAGAAATTATTGAAAATAGCAATTTCACCAGCAATAATTTTACTGCGTGTTAAGGGTAAAGCGAGGGTGGTTGGATCACTTAATAAGTAAAGCATCACCATATCTACAAATACCCCACTTAGCCCCACTGCACCAAAGCGGAGAAATCGACCCACAGGGAAATTAACTTTTCTCCTAATTTTTCCTATGCGTCCAGTAGATACCCGTAACCGGACTAGGTGATGGATATACTCTAAATATTGCTTCCATGTCACCTTGCTTTCGCCTTCTGTCCGTTCGCGGAAGACATAACCAGCTTCAGCAATTTCACCCACTTTTCCCCGGCCGATCACCTCTAGAAGAATTTTATAACCTACAGGATTAAGTGTGGCATTAGCGATCGCACTCCGCCTAACCATAAAATAACCACTCATCGGATCAGACACTCTTCCCAGCACCCCTGGTAATATAATCAATCCCAACACTTGCGCCCCACGAGACAAAAAGCGCCTAATCACACTCCAACTACTCACACCACCACCATCTACGTGACGACTGGCTAAAGCTAAATCTGCTCCATCTTCTATCTTCCCTAAAAGTTGCGTCAACACCTCTGGTGGATGCTGTAAATCCCCATCAATTACACCTAAAACACGCCCTGTAGCGGCTTGCCACCCACGAATTACTGCCGAAGACAGTCCCCGTTCCTCTTCTCGTCGCATCACCCGCAATTGGGGGTAATCTGGTATCAGTGATTGTGCTACTTCCCAAGTCCGATCTGGGCTATCATCATCCACGACAATCAGTTCATAATTACCAGGGATAGCCTCATCCAGTAAGTGACTTAAAATATTGACTACATTTTCGATATTGTCACGCTCTTTATACGTAGGAATAACTAGAGATAGAAAAATTGGATGATCTACAGCCACATCAACGGGTGGATATTCAGAAATCTTTAATACGCCAGTGGGAACTGCTAACAGAGAGTTCGACGAGTTGGTATTCATAAATTAAAACTTTGATACTTAAGTGTAAGTGTAAAAATCTACTTTTAACTGAAACAGTCTTTCCCCATTGGATACACTATACTTTTTTATACATCTTTTTTATCCTCTTAGCAATTGTGCAGTTCTAATGTGAAGTATTGGAAAAGTTTTTTGCTTCAGTATTTTCATTTAGTTTATCGTAACTTTATATTTAAATACTGCTATTTATGTAATAATACTTATTAAGCATTCATTCCCAGCACATTAAATCATTCGCAGTTAACAACAACCGCTAATAAATTCATCTTAAAAACCTATATTTGATTCTAGAAAGCATGAACAAAATCTCTAGAATTCTTCCTCCTAATTGGCTAGGAGCTTTAATGAGCGTATTATTAATACTAGCCATATTTTTTCGTTGTGTTAATGTTGATAGAAAAGTTTACTGGCATGATGAAGCATACACATCACTAAGAATTTCTGGATATACTAAATCAGAATTAATCAATGAAGTATTTAATGGAAAAGTTTTACCTATTGAAGCATTAAAAAAATTTCAGCGCCTAAATTCTGAAACTGGATTAACAGATACAATTAACTCTTTAGCTGTAGATGATGCTCAACATCCCCCACTTTATTATGGGATGTTGAGATTATGGATGCAAATTTTTGGTAATTCAATTACCAGCGCTAGAAGCCTATCAATTCTCATTAGTTTATTGTCTTTACCTTGCATTTATTGGTTATGTTTAGAATTATTTAAATCACCGATAACTGCATGGATAAGCGTTGCCCTGATAACAGTATCACCCTTTCATGTTTTATATGCCCAAGAAGCACGACAGTTTGCTTTATGGATTTTAACCACATTATTAAGTAGTGCAGTTTTCTTGCGAGCGATCAGGATTGGTAGTAAAAAGAATTGGGGATTTTATGCCTTAACAGTAGCATTAGGATTGTATACATTTTTGTTTTCTGGACTGGTAGTAATTTCCCACGGCATTTATCTATTATTCATAGAAAAATTTAGGTTTACCAAACAATTTAGAGCCTATCTAGTCGCAGCTATTATTGCTTTCATCTCTTTTCTGCCTTGGATTTTAAATATTATTAATAACCTAACTGTAATTGAAAGTTCTACAGCTACTGCACAAATAAGACAATCTTTATCAGTTTTAGTTTCTACCTGTATTAGAAATATCAGCTATTTGTTTGGTGACTTTTGGATATATGAACAATTTATTCCAGATTTAGATTTACCAATTTTGCGATTGGGGAGATTTTTAGTTCCTCTATTTTTAATTTTAACCATATATTCATTCATATTTCTTTGCCGTCGAACCTCACTACAAGTATGGTTATTTGTTTTAATTTTGAGTGGTGTATTTGCCTTAGCTCTCATCTTACCTGATGTGATAATTGGAGGTAAGTTAAGCATTCGTCCTAGATACGTAATTCCCTCTTATATAGGTATTCAATTATCTGTTGCTTATTTGTTGGCAACTCAAATAATTACTTCTAAAGACATAGTTCGCAAATTTTGGAAATCAGTATTAGTTGTTTTAATTTCTGTTGGTATTTTATCCTGTGCAGTTAGTTCTCAGGCAGATGGATGGTGGACTAAAGGTAGAAATACTCATTCGGAAATAGCTCGTATTATCAATCAATCAGCAAATCCACTTTTAATCAGCAGTACCTATTCCCTAAATATTGGTAACTTGATGTCCCTGAGTCATTTACTAAATGAAAAAGTGCAAATACAACTAGTATTAAATTCAAAACCTGTTGTGCCTGAGATTCCTAATGGGTTTAGTGACATATTTTTATATAGTCCCTCACCGGAATTTCAAGCTGAACTAGAGAAAACATATAAATTAGATACTGTTTACAAAGATGGTAAGCTGTCGCACCTGAAGAAAAAATTTAGTAAAACTGCTTAGATTAATATGAAATACCCAAATAGCCTCTCTGCGACTCTGCGTGCAAAAAATAATCTAGGGGCGGACAAACGCCCACCCCTATAAAAATCAGGTAACACCAAAAACAATTACCAAGCCCAAAACAGCCCCAAATACAATCAAGGCATAGAATTGAACCCGACCGCTTTCCAGGTATTTCAACCCTTCTCCACTGACAAGAGTAAAGAAGCCTGTCAAGTTAACAGCACCGTCAACAACGCGGAAATCAACTTCCATCACTTGTCTAGCAACACGACGTAAACCAAGGACAAAGACACGATGATAAATGTCATCAAAGTACCACTTGTTCAAGGATAGTTCGTAAAGAGGCTTGATTTTAGATGCGATCGCAGCGGGGTCAATTTTCCGGGCTAAATACATCAGCACCGCCAAAGTAATACCCACTACAGAAATAGCAATTGAACTACCCGCCATGATGTAAAACTCATGGGGGTCAAATTCAGCCGCTTTTTCCATCACCTCAGCCAAACTTTCGTTAGGAGAATAGATGAACTGCTCAAAATAATTGGCGTAGGGAGTACCCACCAAACCAATCAACATCGAAGGAATTGCCAACACCAACAACGGTAAAGTCATTGTCCAAGGGGACTCATGGGGAGAGGTGCTGTGGTGTCCGTGGGAGTCATGTGCAGCCAATTCTCCTTTTTTCATTGCCCCTGGGCCAAAGTTAGGCGCTAATTCTGCTACACCTAATTTTCCAGCAGCCGCAGCCGCAGCATTTTTGAGTTGGGTTTTGATTTTTTCGTCATTACCCCGGAATTGCCCTTCAAATGTCGAGAAATACATTCTGAACATATAAAAAGCGGTAATCCCGGCAGTTAGCCAACCAATCAACCACAAGAAGGGGTTAGCAGCAAAAGCCGCACCAAGAATTTCATCTTTTGACCAAAAACCAGCAAAAGGAGGAAGCCCGGAAATTGCCACGCAACCAATAAAGAAAGTGATACTAGTTGCGGGCATATACTTCCGTAGTCCGCCCATTAAGCGCATATCCTGCGCCAAAACGGCATCATGACCAACAACGCCTTCCATGCCATGAATTACCGAACCTGAACCCAGGAATAGCATCGCCTTGAAATAGGCGTGGGTCATCAGGTGAAATAATCCAGCAGAGTAAGCGCCTAATCCCATCGCCATTACCATGTAACCGAGTTGGGAAATGGTGGAATAAGCCAGTCCCTTTTTGATGTCGTTTTGGGTAATAGCGATAGTCGCACCTAAAAACGCGGTAAATGCCCCAGTGAAGGCAATCACGTTCATAGCTGCGGGAACGTTTTCAAATACTGGGTACATCCGGGCAATCAGAAACACACCCGCTGCCACCATTGTTGCCGCATGGATGAGGGCAGAAATGGGGGTGGGGCCTTCCATCGCATCTGGTAGCCAGACGTGGAGGGGAAATTGAGCAGATTTAGCAACTGGGCCGAGAAAGACGAGAATTGCTAACACGATGGCGAGGAAATTGCTCACAGAACCGGTTTCTACTAGTTCAGATAAGCGATCGCCCATAATCATGAAATCAAAGCTGCCTGTTGCCCAAAACAGCCCCAGAATTCCCAGGAGTAGACCGAAGTCACCCACCCGGTTAGTGACAAATGCCTTTTGACAAGCATCTGCTGCTGCTTTGCGATCGTACCAAAACCCGACTAGGAGGTAGGAACACATCCCTACCAATTCCCAGAAAATATAAACTTGTACCAGGTTGGGGCTGACCACCAGACCCAACATTGAGGAACCAAATAAGCTGAGATAGGCATAAAACCGCACGTAACCTGGGTCATGCGCCATGTAGCCATCAGTGTAAATCATGACTAAGAAGGCTACTGTTGTCACAATCACCAGCATTAAGGCTGTCAGGTGGTCAATAGTGTAGCCCATTGTCAGGTGAAAACTACCTGCTGCTGCCCACTCAAAGGTACGGAGATAAGGCTCATGTCCTTGAAATTGACTCCACAGCAAGGCCAGCGACAGCCCCATAGCTGCTCCCATCAGGGAGATGATTACCACAGCGTTAAGCTGCCGCAGGCGATTTGTCACCTGATTTAACGAGATTAACCCTAGACCGACCAGCATTGCTCCTAAAAGAGGTAATGCTGGAATCAGCCAGGCATACTGATAGATTACTTCCATCACTGACGCCTACTTTTATAATTCTTGACTAAGTTAGGATAGTGCTGCGGAAGTTTCCTTTGCAGGCAACTGTCCAGGTCGGAACTGTTAATAATTGTGACACACACCCTAGAGGATAAAATACCCCACCTATGAAGCTCTTGGTGGGGTGTTAAGCATGGTTTTAGATTTGGGGACTTTTTGCTAGGGATTGGGGACTTTTTACTAGGTAACTGGTGATTGAGAAAATCAGCTTTGCCACCCTGCTTCTTCTACCTCCAATCAAACTGTGCGGCATTCTAAGTCCGCTGTTTTAGACGTACTGTATGTTTTATTGTTAGTAATGTAACTGAGTTTTATTTCTTCTAAGGCCAGACGTAAATCGTCTCTACTGCGAAAACCTTCTAAGCGCTGGCGGACTATACCTTTTTCAATCAACAGTAAAGTTGGTAGTGATTTAAGTCTATAAGTGGTAGATAGCTTGAAATTTTGGTCGGCGTTAACCCCCACAAGTTTGATTTCGCCGTCGCATTGAGCTTGAAATTGTAGTAACAAAGGGTGGATGATGCGACACAAGCCACACCAAGGAGCCTCAAAATTAACTAACACTGGAATTGGAGATTCTAAAACTTCTTGAGTAAATGTCCGCTCACTGACCGACAACACCATGACGCCTCTTGATTTATAGGGTTTTTATATCAAAGTAACTAGCATTAGCAGGGATTGGCAAGTCAGTCTTTAGGAATAGTAGCGCTTATAATTACAGTATGAATATGTAATAATTCAGCGCTTTTATGGTTGTGCTGACAAAAAAGCCACCGTCAATGTCGCGCTGGCTTTTGTTGATGTTTAACTCCTGATTGCCGTTTCCTCCCCAGGAAATTAACTTGATCAGCAACTACCAAATATAAAATCTCAAACTAACGGAGGAAAATCCCACTGAAAGCTATTTGAATTTATCCTACATTGATTTGGTGGTATTTGATAACCGGGAATTTTTATTAGATTAGTGTTTATTGTGATCTTGGGGATCACTAGAAACTACCACGCTATCCTACTAGTTGCTACGACTAACAAGGGGTGTGACCACCAAAGCAAAGCGACAAAAATGGCAACTCCCAAGTAAGCAGGACGCAGAAATTCTTCCCATTTGAGAGATTGACGACCATCAAAAATTGCTTGAAAGGGAATAATTGAAGTTCGCTGTTTAACCACTTCAAAAGCTTCTCCATAGCGATCGCGCAAACGACGATCTCCATGCCAAACCCCAAAGAGGTGATGTAGCACTAAACCTAGTGATGTGACTAGGGTAAAAGTAGTCCCTAACCACAGGGTATGGGCAACGCACCAAATCACTTGTCCTATCATTTGCGGATGGCGAGTAATCCGCATAATTCCTGTTTCGTAGAGACGAACTTCTGGCTTTTGAATAGCCGCAATTTCTAGTAAATTGAAGGTGGCAGGGTATAAAAATAAAAACGAAATCGCTGATAGCACCCAAACTACTGCTTTCACTCCCGGTATACCTTGCACTTGCCACAGCTGCAAGCCATCATAACGGTGGTTAAAAAAGTAAACAATTAATATTCCTGCTAAGGGTAAGCTAACTAATGCAAATAAAATGCGATACAGTCTTGGTCCGATGTATTTTTCTGCCCAAGGACGAAGGGCTGCGCCTCCGCTGTGAGCGATCGCAAAAGCTAATTGTAGCCCCAGCATGACAAAATAACTGGAGGTGAACCAAGGATTCGGCATCATAGACACAAGTGAAGTAATCTTAAAGAAAACTAAATTCAGTACCACCAATACCACAAAGTATGCACAAGGAGACTTTAGTCAAGAGTCAAGATGTTGTGGTAACGTCTTCTTGGTGTCAAACCTCGAAGTTGAAAGTGCAATACAACTAATACCACTTAGTGTTTAAAAAAGAACTTTATTCAAGATGTTGTGATAATGTCTTGTTTGAATAAAGCCTCTACCTCGAAAATGCAATAAATTATACCCAGCTTATAGCTGTGAAATTTGATTTATTGCCAAATCCGCTCCTTTCAAAGTTTGTGGGTTGAGCCTTATGTCTGACCTTCCTTTCACTTTAGATCAGTTACGCATTCTCAAAGCGATCGCCGCAGAAGGGAGCTTCAAACGCGCCGCTGACAGTCTTTACGTCTCCCAACCAGCAGTCAGTTTGCAAGTACAAAACCTGGAACGCCAACTGGATGTCCCCTTATTTGATCGGGGAGGACGACGCGCCCAATTAACCGAAGCAGGGCATCTACTCCTGAGCTACGGTGAAAAAATCCTCAGTCTGTGTCAAGAAACTTGTCGCGCTATTGAGGATTTACAAAATCTCCAAGGCGGTACTTTAATTGTCGGAGCTTCTCAAACTACCGGCACTTATCTTTTACCGCGCATGATTGGAATGTTTCGACAAAAATATCCAGATGTGGCTGTACAATTACACGTCCACTCTACCCGTCGCACGGCTTGGAGTGTGGCTAATGGACAAGTTGATTTAGCGATCATTGGTGGCGAGATTCCCGGTGAACTGGCAGAATCTTTGGAAATCGTTCCTTACGCTGAAGATGAACTGGCGCTGATTTTACCTACATCCCATCCCTTTGCTAAACTCGAAACCATTCAAAGAGAAGACCTATATAAACTACAATTCATTGCTCTAGACTCCCAATCCACTATCCGCAAAGTCATTGATCAGGTATTAGCACGCTGTGAAATTGATACCAGACGTTTTAAATTTGAAATGGAACTAAATTCCATTGAAGCTATTAAAAACGCTGTGCAATCTGGATTGGGGGCAGCTTTTGTCTCTACTGCTGCGATCGCTAAAGAATTACAAATGGGTGTGCTGCATCGTGTTCCTATTGAAGGAGTTATCGTCAAACGCACTTTGTGGTTGATCGTTAATCCCAATCGCTATCGTTCTAAAGCCGCAGAAGCCTTTAGTCAGGAAATCTTACCCCAATTTGCTACTCCTGGATGGGATGGAGATACGTTAAAATTATCACACAAGGATTTAGCATTAGCTACATTAGATACACTAACACCCAACTCATCCGACGCAGAATAAACATTTTGTCAAAAGTCAATAGTCAGTAGTCAAAAGTAAATATAGCAGGAGTCAGAATTCAGGATCAAACCTGTCTTAGCATGAGTTTCATCATTCATTGATATCCTAATCACCCTGTCCATTGCTGTGGCTAATGACTAATGACTAATGACTAATGGCCAATGAATAAAAACTAACATGGAAGTTTACTGCACTCGTCCACGCTGCCCGCGCCCAAAAAACTACTTTGCCGATTTAGATAATCTGACAACCCTAAAAACAACACAGCAGAAATATTGTACTAGCTGTGGTATGCCACTTTTGTTAGATGGTCGCTATGTTCCAACTAGTTTACTAGGCAGAGGAGGCTTTGGAGCCGCCTTTTTAGCAAGTGATCGTCGAATTCCAGGAATGCGTTTATGTGTAGTTAAACAATTCCAACCGGCAGGTAATTTAACATCAGATCAACTACAATTAGCACAAAATTTATTTGAAAGAGAAGCAGAAGTTTTAGCACAAATAGGTAATGAACACAAACAAATTCCTGACTTATTTGCTTTCTTTCCTGTAGTAATTCAGGGTTTACAACCAGGAACTCAAGACCAGTTTTTTTATTTAGTCCAAGAATATATTGATGGGCAAAACTTAGAAGAAGAATTGGCTCAAAATGGCAATTTTTCTGAAGTCCAAGTACTAGAAATACTCAGAGAAATTCTCCCAGTGCTGACATTTATCCACGATAGAGGCATTATCCACAGAGACATTAAACCCTCTAATATTATGCGTCGTCGAGATGGCACACTATTTTTACTAGATTTTGGTGCAGTTAAGTTAGTCGCTAATGCTCCTTCTGGTGCTGCTGGTTCCACAGGAATTTATTCTATGGGGTTTGCACCACCAGAACAAATGTCAGGAAGTCAAGTATTTCCATCTACAGATTTATATGCTTTAGCTGTTACCCTCATCACTTTAATGACTGGTCAAGAAGCAAATAAACTTTTTGATGCCTACAGCAACCAATGGAAATGGCGTTCTCAAATTAAAGTCAACCCCAGACTTGCTGATATTTTAGACAAAATGCTGCTACCTGCTGCTAGTCAACGCTTTCAGTCAGCCCAGGAAGTACTAGAAGCCCTTTCTCCTCCCTCCGTTCCCCCAACTGCACCACCACAAATACAACCACCCCCATTAATACCACAGCCACCACAAAAACCAGTACCAGTTCAACCAGCCTTTGCTATCTGGGAATTATTGGCAGGAGCGGCTTTTAGCGGTTTTGAAGGGGCATTAATAGCGATCGCACTTTTGAGTTTAGTCAAAAATCCAATCATCACTTTAGCTATTGCTTTTGTGGTTTTGGGCATCCTCATTTTTAGCCAAACTAAACGCTGGCTAGAAAAATATGACTTGTTAATTATTGCGGGCATAAGTTTTGCAATTATATTTTTCTTCCCTTATTTACGGGGAGGTATTGTCCTTCAACAAGTAGTTATTTTAGCGGTTGCTGCTGCTTTAATAAGCATTGCGATGACAGCCATATTTCGACTAATTTATAAATTATTATCTTCAATACTTTAAATGAAGATTATTTAACAACATTAAGAAATTAACTCATGTCTCAAAAAAAAGAAACTCAGGTAATTGTATTATCGCTAATTACTACTATTACTCTAATTTTTGGAGGAATGTGGTTTTTAATGGAACGTTGGGCAAAAATAAACCCAGTTCAGAATAATAACACTTCTACTTCTAGTAATTCCAGTTATAACTTAATTACCCCTAATAATGTACCAACTAATTGTACCTTATCCAACTCACCACAAGGAATATTTAATTACGGTGGAAGTACAACCTGGGCTCCCATCCGTAGAGATGTAGATTCTGTCTTGTTAAGCATTTGTCCTCAATTTACCTTGCGCTACACCCAACCCACTAATGAAAAACCGGGTTCAGGTACAGGAATTAAAATGTTAATAGATAATCAACTGGCTTTTTCTCAATCTTCTCGTTCAATTAAAGCAGAAGAAAATACAGAAGCTCAGAAAAAAGGATTTAGTCTCAAAGAAATTCCTATTGCACTGGATGGAATTGCAATCGCAGTTAATCCCCAACTTAATGTTTCTGGCTTAACCGTTGCTCAACTTAAAGACATTTATACAGGCAAAATTACTAACTGGAAAAATGTTGGTGGACCAAATTTGCTAATTCAACCCGTATCTCGCACCAAGGAGGCCGGTGGAACTGTAGAATTTTTCGTTGACAATGTTCTCAATAAAGAAAACTTTGGTACAAACGTGATTTACAGTCCTACAACCACAGAAGCTATCAGGAAAATAGCCTCTATTCCAGGCGGAATTTACTACGCTTCTGCTCCTGAAGTTGTCCCCCAATGTACCATTAAAACCCTACCAATGGGTCGTACAATTAGCCAATTAATACCGCCATATCAACAACCATATATACCCAGTTCTCAATGTCCTGGTAAGCGTAATCAGTTAAATATTCAGGATTTCCGTAGTGGAGCTTACCCAATAACTCGGAATTTATTTGTAATTGTAAAACAGAATAACCAAACTGATCAACAAGCGGGAGAAGCTTATGCCAATTGGTTAGTAACACCTCAAGGTCAAGAACTAATTGAAAAAGCTGGATTTATCAGAATTAAATAATCTCGATTAAGCTATTATATTATAAGTGATAGCCATATTTATCAGAATAGCTAAATAGCAAATTTAATCCACTACAAATCGGTTATGTCCCAAAAAAATGAAACTAAAGTTTTAGTTATATCTCTGCTATTAACAATTGGTATACTGGGTGGTGGTATTTGGTTTTTTGTGAATAAAGCTGGAGTTAAATTTGACAATGCCAATACTCCTAATCAAACAAATAACAACCAACCAATTAATGAACGGATTAGCTTTGGAGAAAAAAGTTTAACTATTGGCAATATTTTTCCAGCGAAAAAAGATGGGATACAAGCAATAGCTAATAAAAACTATGAAAAAGCAATTGCAGATTTCACAGCCTCGCTAAAAAACAATCGTAACGACCCAGAAGCACTGATATATCAGAATAATGCCCGCATTGGCAACGGCAAAAACTATACTATAGTTACATCTTTACCGATTGGTAATAACCCCAATGCGGCATTAGAGATTTTACGGGGTATGGCTCAATCCCAAAGTGAAATTAATACTGCTGGAGGAATTAAAGGAATACCTTTAAAAATAGGAATCGCCAACGATGAAGATAATCCAGAAATATCCAAACAAATTGCAGCCACTTTAGTCAAAAATTCTGACAATTCAGGAAGGGGTAAAAGTGTTAATGTTAGCCACTAATACCGACACTTTAGACAAAGCACTGCAAGTAGTTCAGGTGAATCAGAAACGTCTGAGTGTTCTGGGAGGTGATGATGTTTATACTGTGATAACTTTAGAAGTTGGTAGAGAACAAGCAACAGGAATGGTAGTAGCAGTTCCCTGGCATATTGATGGTGATTCTAAGTCAGATTTTCCCCAAAAATCCCGGCAGTTATGGGGTGGTGATGTGAGTTGGCGTACTGCCCTAGCATATGATGCTACAAAAGCCTTTATTGCAGCACTAGAAATTAATCCTACTCGGTCTGGAATTCAACAAGCTTTACTTTCGTCAGATTTTTCTGCTACGGGTGCTTCTGGCGCAATTCGCTTTTTGCAATCAGGCGATCGCAATGCCCCTGTCCAACTTGTGAAAATTGTTCCCGGTAATCGTTCCCGCACTGGGTATGATTTTGAGCCTATACGAGACAATTTAAAATAATTCGTAATTTGTAATTCATAATTTGTAATTAAGTTATGTGTTGGGGCTTGATACTTTGACACATAAGTTACTGGGAATTAAATCACCAAACTGTTGTTCAAGAGAAAAAATCATGGAAAAACTAGCTAATCCCCAATATCCAATTCATCAGTTGCTGCAACAACGCTGGAGTCCCTTAGCCTTTGCAGAAAAACAGATAGAAGCAGAAACACTTTATAGTTTGTTAGAAGCGGCGCGTTGGTCTGCTTCTTCCTATAATGAGCAACCTTGGTATTTTATTGTTGCCACTCAGGAAAATCCAGAAGAATTTAGCAAGCTGCTGAGTTGTCTAGTAGAACCAAATCAAGTATGGGCAAAGAATGTTCCTGTTCTCATGATCTCGGTAGCCAAACTTAATTTTGAGAAGAATGGACAACCGAACCGTCATGCTTTTTATGATCTAGGAGGAGCAGTTTGCAGTCTTGTTATTCAAGCAACTTCCTTAGGCTTGTTTGTTCACCAGATGGCAGGATTTGATGCATCTAAAGCGCAGGATTTATATAGCATTCCAGAGGGATATGAAGCAGTAAGTGCGATCGCAATTGGTTATCCAGGCGATCCCCAAACTTTACCTGAACAATACCAACAGCGTGAATTTGCTCCGCGACAACGCAAACCCCAACAGGAATTTGTATTCACAAATACTTGGGGTAAAAATTAAAACCTATGTTCTAGATAGAATTCAGATTGGATCTACCAATCTGAACAAAGTTTTATGAGAATGTTGAAAGATAAATTAATACTTTTAATGAATCTGGCTTTGTATGACTCAAAAAAATGAAACGCTTATTCTCGCCTTATCTCTGTTAACGACAATATCGCTCATAGGTGGCGGTTTTTGGTGGTTTACCAGAAAGTCAAATGTTGATCTAGATCAAATTATTAGCTCTCAGTCAAGCAATTCTAGCTCTAGTAATCAAAATCAAACCCAGAATACATCAGAAGACTCTCAAGGTGCAACATTTACTGCCGTCCAGAATGTCCCTACAGGATTATTCAACTACGGTGGTAGTACTTCTTGGGCCCCAATTCGACTGGCAATAGATCCAGTACTTCAAGCAGCAAGACCAGAGTTCCGGCTACGTTATGTACAACCCAGTAACGCGACCCCAGGTTCTGGTACAGGGATACAGTCATTAATTGATGGTCAACTAACTTTTGCTCAGTCCTCACGACCGATTTTAGACCAAGAGTTAAATCGCGCCCAGCAGCGTGGATTCAAACTCAGTCAAATTCCTGTAGCTATTGATGGGTTAGCTGTAGCCGTGAACCCTAATCTGAATATCTCAGGATTGACTATAGACCAACTTAAATCTATCTACACAGGCAAGATCAATAATTGGAACCAGGTCGGTGGTCCCAATTTGTCAATCAAGCCGTATTCTCGTCGTATCAGTGATGGCGGTACAGTTGAACTTTTTGTCCAAGACATTTTGGGTGGTCAAGCTTTCAGTCCCCAAGTAGAGTTTATCTCTACGACCACCCAAGCCCTAAAAAAGGTGGCTGATAGTCCTGGTGGCATCTATTACGCTTCTGCCCCAGAGGTTGTTCCTCAATGTTCCATTAAACCCTTGCCTTTGGGGCTAATGCCAGGGCAATATATTGCTCCCTATCAAGAACCATTTGTTCTCCCTAATGAGTGTCCTGATAAACGGAACCAATTGAACATCAAGGCTTTTCAATCAGGAAAATACCCGATTACCCGAAATCTGTTTGTGGTGGTCAAACAGACTGGTCAAACTGAGGAGCAAGCAGGTGTTGCTTATGCTAACTTACTGCTAACAGAGCAGGGACAGGAACTAATTACCCAAGCTGGGTTTGTTAAAATCCGCTGACTCCTGCTTTTGATGGCTTCAACAATGGCAAATACCAAACTTACACGCTTCCAAAGTGGCTTCTAAGTGCGCCTTAGTTGGTTCTGTTAATCGACTCTGCTGGTAGGCAAATCAAATTATCCCCTTGGGTGAGGATTAGTCCGCGTTGACGCAATTTACCCATTAAGCGGGTGACAGTGACGCGCGTTGAACCAATAGCGCTGCCAATTTGAGCATGGGTGAGTGGGAAAGGTAGGCAATAACCGCGAATTACATCGGGATCGGTTTCGCTCATCGCCGGTTCTCCATATTCCTCAATTAACAAGGTGAGAAATCCTAGAAGCCGGTCAATTGTGCGCCTTTGTCCCAAGGCACTTAACCACAAAAGCTTACGCTGGTGTTGATACCTAAAGGCATCCATGACTTCACGACGGAAATGAGGCCAGTTATCTAAATCATGCCAGTACATCCATAGCACCGCAGTTTGGTCAACGTGGGCGTAAGACTGGAGTGTGAATGGTGACTGAGCAACAATTTCAAAAGGTTGCCCTGCTCCCACAAAACCCAAAAAAGCTTCTTCTGGAGTTCTATTGATGCGTCGTGATGTTAGCTGACTGGCAGTGGCACTAACTTGGGCGGTTCCTACCATTCGGATCGCACCTCTCTGGACTAAATATAGCAATCCGGGTCTGGCTGGAATGCGCTCATCTTTGCTGAAAGTGCGGCAGCGGTAGTGTTCTTGAGCCCAATCAAGAATTCGTTGCCAAGTTAAGAAAGGCCGTGATGCCTCGGAAAAGGAGGATTGAGATTGCATAGGTAACAAAGAGCGTTCGGCTGAAGACAAAGACTAAATAAAAAGGTGCAAGGAGTGTCTTTGTGTTAACAGGGTAGGCTTAACGCCTAACAGCGTCAGCTATCCAAAGTGTAGAAAGTCAATTTACTCTCTACTCTTTTGTTATACTTCTTACTGTACAATGAGGGTAGTAAAGTTTACTAATCATTCATCAATTATTCATCAAATTTTATCCTATTCTCATTTTTCTTTACCTAGACTAAACTTCTATCTAAAGGTGGATGGAACAGGATAAAATGGTGATAACTGAAAAAGTTCCCCAAACAACTACGTGCATCATTGGCTACTTTTTAAGAAGTATACCTCAATTAAACATTTAGTATATATCCATTTAGTGAAATTTCTAAGTGTTTATACTAAGCATGAAGAAATTCTAGGCAGAGGAAAGGGAAAATTTCCTCTATATCAAGGTGGAGATAGTGAAAAATTTTTATATATTTCTAGCGTAGCTATAAAATTTTCTCTATCTGATAATTTAAAAGCGATGCTTATTGCCCAGCAACTTGCTAGTTATTTGTCGGCAAATTGCAGTAAAATTTTTAGCGTTAAAATCATTCCCCCTGGTTTAATTCATATAGAACTAACTTATCCTACTTTAGCTGCTTGGTTACATAGTCTGACGACTGGGGACTGGGAAGAGGAAAGGGAGCAGGGAGCAGGGAGCAAGGGTGAAAATACCTCTCCCCTGCACCCCGCACTCTGCCTCTCTGCTTCTTCTGCCTCCTCCCTTCTGGGAAATAGAAGTAAACTATTATTTCCAATTCAATATGCTCATGCACGGTGTTGTTCGTTATTACGATTAGCTCACCGAGAAGGATTGATTCAACTTGTAGATAATCGGGTTGATGTTGGGGGTGTCTTGTCTGCACAGGCTATACCCTGGTTAAATTCTGATCAAAAACTATGTCTTCATCAACCAGATGAGGTTTATCTTATTCATAATTTGATAAAAGTAGTAGACGATTTGGTATTCCCTGATTCTCAAAGTTCTGTTAACTGGGAAAAAGCAGCACTAAAATTGAGCCAAGCTTTTGAAAATTTCTGGTGTAATTGTCGGATTTGGGGTGATGTGAAAATTAATTCCTTGGAGTTAGCTCAAGCTAGACTGGGATTGTTGATAGCTACTCAGTTGGTTTTAAGGTCTGTGTTAGAAACAAAATTGAGGGTTTTTGCACCTCTAGAGTTATGATTTTGCCTTTTCTACTTCATAAATTTTAGTTACAGCTATTGACTCAATGCTTCTCCTCCGCTATATTATCAGGTGTGTGAGGAGCGAACCAGCAAAGACACCGAGACGAAACACGGCCAGTCGTCGGTGTCTTTTCTGATGTTTATGAGTAGTGATGGAGCAAA
This sequence comes from Anabaena sp. PCC 7938, assembly GCF_049315035.1. Taxonomy (NCBI): domain Bacteria; kingdom Bacillati; phylum Cyanobacteriota; class Cyanophyceae; order Nostocales; family Nostocaceae; genus Anabaena; species Anabaena sp. PCC 7938. The sequence goes on from NZ_CP186034.1 coordinate 1,688,752, forward strand.
TTTTGCTAGGAAAGCAAAAACTTTTCTATAGCGATCGCACTTCCGTGATTTTCTACGCTTGGTGCTACCCAATTAGCGATCGCTTGCACTGGATCTGGAGCGCTACCCATAGCTACACCAATACCTGCATATTCAAGCATTTCCACATCATTAAAATTATCCCCAATCGTCATCACATTGTCTCTTTCTAGTCCTAGCAGTTCTTCTGCGAGGTAACGGACAGCTGTTCCTTTATTCACAAATGGATTAGCTGCTTCTAAGAAAGTAGCCACAGATGTAGTCATATATAGTTCTGCGGGTGTGTATTGAAGACGTAAATTACCCAAAAGTTCTTGAATTAAATTTTCGTCGTCACACAAAGCTAAAACTTTGGTAGGTTCATCACTCAAAACTTGACGCAAATCACCTACAGGAATAGGATTGACACCGCAACGTTCCGCATAAAGTTCAGTCTCTGTAGTCATTTCCCTCACATAGAGTTGGTCATTGATATAAAAATGGACAGAAAGAAGTGAGCGTAATTGCGGCTGTTCAAAGTAGTCTAGTAATTGCTGGGTAATTTCTCTGGGAACAGCTAAATGACGATGAATTTTTTTGTTCTTTGGGTCTTGAATCCAAGCTCCTTGATACGCTACAAGCGGTAAAGTAGATTTAATGTCTTGATGAAACCGCAAAGCTGAACAGTACATCCTACCAGTGGCTATGGCTACATGAATACCTTTTGCTTGTACTTTTGCGATCGCATCCTTGACAGTTTCACTCACCTGGTTATCGTGACCTGCGATCGTACCATCTATATCTAATACCAGTAGTTTAATATCTTTTCCAACTTGAGCTAGATTGCTAGTTGATGATAAATCAGTAGTAGATGCTTTATGCATAAATTCCCCAGCATTGAACTTCCAGTTAGAGATTAACAGGCGATCGCACTAGTTAAAATAGGTATGTCCCAACATTCGGTTAATCAGTTGATTTCAGATTCCCCAACCAGTCCCACCATCATCCTCGTAGATGGACATTCATTAGCTTATCGTTCCTATTTCGCTTTTGCTAAAGGTAAAAATGGAGGACTACGCACAAAAGCGGGAATTCCTACCAGCATTTGTTTTGGCTTTCTTAAATGCTTGCTGGAAGTAATGACAACACAACAGCCACAAGCAATGGCCGTAGCTTTTGACTTAAGTTTACCAACCTTCCGCCATGAAGCTGACGAAACTTATAAAGCCGGACGTGCAGAAACACCAGAAGACTTTATTCCTGACTTAGCAAACCTAAAAGAATTGCTAAATAGCTTAAATTTACCAGTTTTAACTGCCCCCGGTTACGAAGCAGATGACGTTTTGGGAACCTTAGCACAAAAAGCTGCTGTGGCTGGATATCGGGTGCAAATTCTTTCGGGTGATAAGGATTTATTTCAACTGATTGATGCTGACAAAGGGATTACAGTTTTAAATTTTAGTCCAGATGCATTAAAACGTTCTGCAAATAGCATCACTGAATTTAGAGCAGAACAAGTTAAAGAAAAATTAGGCATATTACCCACACAAATTGTTGATTACAAAGCACTTTGCGGTGATCCATCAGATAATATTCCTGGGGTCAAAGGAATTGGCGAAAAAACTGCGGTAAAACTTCTAAATACTTATAATTCCCTTGATAATGTTTATGCAGCATTAGAACAACTTCAAGGTACAATTAAACAAAAATTAATTGCAGGAAAAGAGAATGCAGAAAAATCACGATTTTTAGCGCAAATAGTTGTTGATGTCCCCATAGAAGTTGACTTAGAAGATTGTAAATTAACAGGATTTGATAGCAGCATCATCACCCCTATTTTAGAAAAATTAGAATTTAATAATTTTTTAGATAAAATCAACGAATTGCAACTTAAATTTGGTGGTAAAGTTGTAGAAAAAAAGACATCTGAATCAATTAATAATGAAGATGATGATTTGTCTTTCTTCAGTGCTGCGGAAACAGCAGAGGCTAAAAAACAATCTGCTTCGCCAATTCAACCACAAATCATTAATACAGAAGCTAAATTAATTGAATTAGTAAACCTATTAAAAACATTCACTAATCCAGAAATACCCGTCAGTTGGGATACAGAAACCACTGCATTAGAACCAAGAGACGCAGATTTAGTGGGAATTGGTTGTTGTTGGGCAACAGAACCTGATGCAGTAGCTTATATTCCTTTAAATCATAAAATTGGTAATAATTTAAATCAAGATTTGGTATTAGACACATTGCGTCCAATTTTGGAAAGTGCTGATTATCCTAAATCTTTACAAAATGCTAAATTTGACCGTTTAATTCTGCGGTGTCAGGGAATTAATTTAGCAGGAGTGGTGTTTGATACCATGCTGGCTAGTTATTTGATCAATCCAGATAGTAGTCATAATTTAACTGACTTATCACAACGATATTTAGGATTAACTGCAACAAGTTATTCAGATTTAGTTCCCAAAGGTAAAACAATTGCTGATATAGATATTCCGGCTGTTGCTGATTATTGCGGAATGGATGTTTATGGAACATTTGGGTTAGTACCAAAACTGCGAGAAGAATTAGAAAAAACTCCGGCTTTAAATAAACTATTGCAAGAAGTAGAACAACCGCTAGAAGAAGTTTTAGCGGAAATGGAATATACAGGAGTGAAAATTAATTCAGATTATCTGCAAGAACTTTCTCAGCAGTTAGAAACAGAATTAGCAAAATTAGAAATAACAGCAACTGAAATTGCCGGAGAAAAATTTAATTTAGGTTCTCCCAAACAAATGAGCCACATTTTATTTGAAAAATTGGGATTAAGTACCAAATATTCCCGCAAGATTCAAACAGGTTATTCTACAGACGCAGCGACTTTAGAAAAACTCCAAGAAGTTGATGAAACTGGTTTTGTGGATGCGATTCAGGAATATCGGACTTTATCAAAATTAAAATCTACCTATGTGGATGCTTTACCAGTATTAGTTCATCCCAAGAGTCAACGCTTACATACAGATTTTAACCAAGCTGCAACTTCAACGGGTAGGTTATCTTCTTCTAATCCAAATTTGCAAAATATTCCTATTCGTACCGCTTTTAGTCGTCAAATTCGCAAGGCGTTTTTACCTGAATCAGGTTGGTTGATGGTAGCTGCTGATTATTCACAAATTGAATTAAGAATTTTGGCTCATTTGAGTCAAGAAGAAATTTTAGTAAAAGCATATCAACAAAATGAAGATATTCACACTGTCACAGCAAAATTAGTTTTTGAAAAAGAAGAAATAACATCAGAAGAACGGCGTTTTGCTAAAACAATTAATTTCGGTGTAATTTATGGAATGGGTTCTCTAAAATTTGCACGTTCAACAGGTGTAGATAAGAATGTTGCCAATGAATTTATTAAGCGATTTAATGAAAGATATCCTAAGGTGTTTGCATATTTAGAGCAAGTTAAAAAACAAGCTATTTCTCAAGGTTATGTAGAAACAATTTTGGGGAGACGGCGTTATTTTGATTTTACTAGTAATAGTTTACGTGAGTTGAAAAATAGGAATATAGAAGATATTGATTTGAGTAAATTAAAGAATTTAGGCGCTTATGATGCGGGGTTATTACGCTCTGCTGCTAATGCACCAATTCAAGGTTCTAGTGCTGATATTATCAAAATTGCCATGGCACAATTACATAAAGTTTTAAAACAATATCAAGCACGGTTGTTGTTACAAGTTCACGATGAATTAGTGTTTGAAGTTCCTCCACAAGAGTGGGAAGAATTGCAACCACAAATTAAATCGCTGATGGAAAATGCTGTTTCTTTAAGTGTGCCTTTGGTAGTTGATGTGCATGCAGGTGATAACTGGATGGAAACAAAGTAATACAATCGCGTAGTTACATTGTATAAGCAAAAATAAATATGTAGCGGCGCTAGAGCATATTCATTAATCGTATCTTTGAGATGAATTTTATGATAGCAGAAAAACTACATAAATATTACACAGAAGATTACACATTTTTTATACCATTTTAAAAAATTTACTTTAAACTAGCCTAATGGGTATGAGGTGAGCTAGTAGCAATAAAAGCTGTTTGTTAATGTGTCTAGGACTTATGCACTATAGAAATTGGACATAATTATGAATCAAAGATAATTGATTATTGCAGGCTTTGGGGACACCATATTAACAGGGTGCGTCAGATTGAGAAAATCCGTTAATTGTGCCAAATTATCGAGTCTGACGTGGTTGGCGAGCTTGCCGAACCACACCCTACAAAAGACTATAGAAATTAGACATGATTATGAATCCAAGATAATTGGTTATTGCAGACTTTTGGGACAACATAAACGAGGTGTACATGAAAAAAACCAATGTTTTTTCACCATTGTCTAGTCCAATACTGTTTGATACAGAAAGTAATGCGACTAGGCAATACTTACAGGCAATGGAACGTTTATTATTAGTAGTTCAAGACCTTTCTCTTGCCCGTAATTTAGACAGGATCATGGAAATTGTGCGGGTAGCTGCACGAGAATTAACGGCATCAGATGGAGCTAGTTTTGTACTTCGAGACAATGGTTTTTGTTACTATGCTGATGAGAATGCGATCGCACCACTCTGGAAAGGTCAGCGATTTCCTATGGATATTTGTATTGGTGGTTGGGTAATGTTGAACCATCAACCTGCAATTATTGAAGATGTAAGTGTTGATGAGCGTGTTCCTTATGTTGCCTATCAACCTACATTTGTCAAAAGTATGGTTATGGTTCCAATCCGCACTCAAGAACCAATAGGAGCTATTGGAACTTATTGGGCAACTTTCCATCAGCCTACTTTAGAAGAAATCAAGGTGTTGCAGGCATTGGCAGATATTACATCCATAGCGATTGAGAATGTAGAAGTTTATTCACAATTAGAACAGCGAGTAAAAGACCGTACTATTGCTCTAGAACAAGAAATTGAGGAACGAAAAGCTGCTCAAGCTGAAGTGCTGCATCTATCTCTAACTGATGAGTTGACAGGATTATACAATCGGAGAGGATTTTTCGTATTAGGGGAACAACAGTTAAAATTAGCCCAACGAACTCAAATTCCTACTTGTTTAATGTTCATTGATTTAGATGGACTCAAACAAATCAATGATCAATTAGGACACGAATTTGGTGATTTTGCTATATTGGCATTTGCAAATTTAATCAACCAAACTTTTCGTAGCTCCGATACCTTGGGCAGATTAGGGGGTGATGAATTTGTACTACTTCTGCAAAATAACGACCTTAATGTTGAGGTAATGATCCAGCGACTACAATCTTCTATTGATAAGTATAATCAGTCCGGCGATAAGCCGTTTGTTTTGTCAATGAGTGTAGGGGTGGTGGATTATAACCCTAATGAACCAGTTCCTTTAAGTCATTTAATTACTTTGGCTGATGAACTGATGTATAAACATAAACGTGCCAAGAAAAAAGGTTGTATAACAACGTGATTTCAATTATTTAATTATTTTTACCCTGCCTTTACAGGTGCTTGTAATAGTTCAATATCTCGAATTAACAGTATCCCTGGACTTTCAAATTTAACACTGATCTGAATGTTCATAGGATCTGTTTCTTTCTTAAAATAAGCACGTACTTCATAAAAGCAGAAATCATCACTCACTGAAACGCCTTTAAACCAGCCTTTTGTTGTTGTCCACTCTCCTTTTTTGCTGAACCCTAAACTTACATTAATTGATTGTGCCGCATTTACAGCTTTAGCAGAAAACTGACAAGCAAGAACACATTCTTTAAGATTGGGTTCTGGGACTTCAAACAAGATCACATTCCGTAGAGTTTCTGTTGTATTGAAAAAAGGTTGATTTTCATCTTTATAGGCTTCTATTTGCAAATTTTCTCCTGCTACAGCAATACCTCCTTTTGTAATTGTAGGTTCTGTAATCGGAAATTTATAAATCGTTGTAAAAGGTGCTGCGGGTTCGGGAATAGCAAGAAGTTTTTCTAATTCACCAACTCCTTCCTTAACTTTAGATTCAACAAAATCTTTTAAATTGTTAAATAGGTTGTCAAACATAGTAAAATTCCTCTCAAAAAGATATCATTATTTGCTGGAATTGGTATTACTAAATAACCAGGAAAGAAGATTGGCAACTGTAGCCACACCAAAGGAAAATAGGGCTATAATCATCATCAGTTAAACTCTTCCTCGTTGTCGCTCTTGCTCTCTCTGGTTAATCTGGAGTTGAAGGCGATTATATAAATTAACTTGAGGATCAGAATGGCTAATGCAAGCAACTAAAGCATAACGTTGCATTTCAATTTCATCTGGATTTGCCCATTTACGGTTACAACTCACCACTAGAGTCATGTTTCCGTCTTTATATTTTGTGGAGTTGGGAAATATTTGTACTTGCCCCCTTTGCACTGTTCCTTTCTTACGAATAGTAGACCCTGGGGATAAATCGACCAAGATGCCAAAACCATGTTTTTCCTTTAAGTTGTCCAGTGAAATTTCCGTAAACTTATCAGGTGAGCTTGTTTTACTAGCATCTACATAAGCACTCACGATTTTTTCATAATCAATTCCTTTGAAAAGATTAAATTCCATTGTGACTCCTAAATATGAGTCTCCACGAGTTGGACGAGTTGGAGGGTCAAAAGCCAAGGTGATTGATAGTGTGCGAGTACCTTTTACATCAAAAAATTCAGGTGGTAATTGGGGAATTTCATAAATATGAAACTTGCCTACTGGAATCAAGATATTATCTTCTGATAGAACAACGTAGTTCTCAGCAGAATACATTGCACGTTCTAAATCAGTTTGTCCATAGCCATAAATTGCTAACTGCTTTTCAATTTGTTTTGTCTTTTCACCCTGAGATTGTTTACTGTTCCATTGAAATTGGTCTGGTATTTCTTTAGGAAGAACCGCAGAGTTGACAATCAATGCTCGAATGAGGTTAGAACTGGCATTTGGATATTTTGTAAAAAGTTGAGCAGCAATGTTAGCCACACGAGGTGCAGCAAAACTTGTACCACTACAGAACAGTTAGTGCGATCGCAGAAGTTGCTGGATCAATAATTCGAGCAGTTTTATTCAGTAAATAATTTGGGTAGTCAGTCAGTAGTTGCTCATCTGATCTTGCTTCTTCATGAGGTGGGTTAGTATTTCCCGCTGAAATTACAAAAATAATGTTTTTGTTTTGGTATTGATAAGCAATTTCATCTATCTTTGCCGCTAATCGAAACTGCTTCATTCCATCTATATAAAATTGATCATCATCACCCAGAGATATATTGATAACTTTACAGTTATGGTAATTATCCACAAAAGCCTTAATTGCTTGATCCAGTTGATTTTCTAAGAGAATATCTTCATAGTATTTGCAGTTTTCATCTGTCACACGAGCAGAAAATAACCAAGCAGTTGGCTCAAATGAAAGTTGTTTAATGCAGCTTTCAATATTTCCATAAATGGCAATGCCAGCAACACTTGTACCATGTCCATGTACATCATTTGCACCACTTTTTATTAATTGCTGTCCTGGATCTGGAAATACATCAGCTTCACCCAGCACTGGAGCAATTAATGGATGACCACTCTGTACACCTGAGTCTATAACAAGAATGCCGCAATTCTCTTGAGGTGGAGAAACAACTTCAGGGAAACTAGAAATTGGTAAATTATAATCAGCATTTCTTTCAAATGCAGGTTGAGAAGGACGATCAATTTCTTTGACGATTTCTACTTCTAACAAAAGCTCTAAAGCTTCCTGAGTGACTTTAATTCGAGCTATACATAGATAATCACCAACGTATCTATCACTCATTCTCATAGGAGCAGTATCGCTGGGTAAACTCTCTAGCACCTCGGCAATATCATCTAAATACTTTTGCATTTCCTTGCGATCCCCTGTGTGCCAGAGTTCCAAATCTAAAGCAACAAGTTCATCTGCTTCTACAGGCTTTATTTCTAACAGACGACCAATGCGATCTTCGCGTTCGAGGGGAACTAACTCATCAATTGCCCCTAAATATGAATATTCAGGTCCTGCCGTAATTTGACTGTAATTTTCTAAACGTTTCCTAAATTCTTTTAGCTCACTGTCAGAAGAGAAAACGACAATCGCTTTGTTGGGTTCACGTGCTAGAATATTTAGTCCTGTTTTAGTCAAATTATCGTCTGAAAAAGATCCTTCTTTAGCAACTTTGATCTTAAAAATCAATTTTGGGTCAAGACGGAAAGGGTTGCTCTTTTGCTTGATAGGTTCAGTCAGGCTATAAATTTGATCTAATAAATTCTTACCGTGTTCAATGAAATCAGTGCGTTTTTCACCACCCCCACCACCACGAGATCGTCGTCGTGGTAATTCGATGTTAATTCTTCTCGGTAATTTTAGGTGTTCAAATTGACTTACCATTAGGACTCGACGTAAATAATTATTTTGAGTTTGCTATTATACTTTGCCTTTCTAAAAAACGCCCTATCGCAACGTCTAAATCATCAGCAGTTAAGGTACGCTCACTCCGCAGAATCACGGATTTAATTGCATCAGAACAGATACGTTCTATATCTGCACCAGTAGCATTCTCAAGCCGAGTAGCAAAGACAGATAGATCTATAGCAGTATAACGGATACCAGACAGATAGCGACTCAAAAGAGCCGTTCTTAGTTCAACCGTTGGGTTATCGAAGAAAATTACCTCATCAAATCGTCGCCAAACTGCACTGTCCAATAGTTTCTCATGATTAGTTGCTGCAACAAATATACTTTGATTAGTTGCATTATCAATGAGTTGTAACAGGCTATTCACTAAGCGTTTGACTTCACCATGTTCATTTAAGTTATCTCGATCACGAGCGATCGCATCAAACTCATCAAACAAAACTAGCCATTCACCTTTTTCAATATATGTAAAAATTTTCTGAAGATTGGTTGCAGTTTCACCCAAGTAAGAAGAAAATACGGCTGTTAAATTCACGTAAACCAGTGGTAGCCCCAAAGCACTGGAAAGGATTTTTGCTGTTTGGGTTTTACCACAACCAGGTGGTCCACAAAAGAGCAATTTGTTTTTGGGCTTGAGGTTATAGGCTGCAAGGATGTCCTGTTTACGGTTTTCGAGGACTATTTCTTGCAAAATATCGAAAATTTTCTCACTGAGGACAATGTGATCCCATGTCAGATCGAACTTCTTTACCTCAAGTAAGGCCAGTCCAGTATCCTTATCTTTAGGCGGTTCAGGAAACTGATTCCAGGGAGTTATGTTAGCGGCTAGAGGTTTGGTGTATCCATTCCCATTGTGAAGCAGTTTTTCCAAATCTCTAGCCAGCAGGATATGGTTTTTATTTTTTTCTTCTTCAATAAGTTCCATAGCCGCAGCCAAAAACTCCTCTCTCTCATTGCGGGAGAAGCTTCTGAAGAGCTTTCGGAGGGTTTCGCCACGTGCCATAGTTTAGAATCAGTATGCATTAGATACCCTATGTACCTAATCTAGTATAGGACTTTTGTACTAATAAAGATATCCGGGCAAACAGCTTATAGTAGCACTGAAATATTACACTTGAGAGCAATGATTTCTCAAGCTTAGATTGCCTGACTAATTTTTTGATAAAACAGTTCTTGAATTGTTAGGATATTCGTTAAAATCCGCTACTTAGTAGTAATACAGATAAATATGCCTATTTACGGTGCTGATGCGATTAATGTTGAGGGTGTGAATGGGGAAAGATACTGGTTCCATGAACCACACTCTTACACTGGTGTAGCTGATATTGATGAACGATTAAGTGGGTTTCCCGTGGCTGTTTTTCTTCCTAGCCATCGACCTGTACAGAATACACCCTTAATAATTGGCTTACAGGGAATGTGTGCGCCATATAGCTGGAATGAATTTTATTGTCCCAACGCTGACACAGATGGGCATAGCTGTGGCTTTATTTGATACACCCTTTGCAGGTGAACGTAGTTTGGTGCGGACATCTACTGCGGTGGTGGAAAACGAAATTAAGCCTTTAGTTGACAGAGGGATTCCATTTAATACAGAACTTTTATCGAAAATATTTCAACAGACAGCCGTAGATATTACCAAAATTCATCAATTTTGCTGTGAAAGATATGGTCTTAATAGCCGTTTGGGTTTGTTTGGGGTGAGTATGGGAGTTTTATTTAGTTCCTATGCTTTTACTGCTCATGGGATTGGGGAAAGGTTATTAGGTACAATTGGCCATGCAAATCTCCAAACTTTTGCTAGTAGTTGGGGTTATTCGATTTTGCCAGATTTAGCTGCTTCTGGTTTGGGAACATTAGCAGAAAATATTTTGGCAAAAGTGCAACCACAATTAAAACCTGTGGTGCAGATGCTCAAATTAGCTAAAGATTTGAAATACCCTGATAAATATGCTCAAATCTGCAATCCGATGACTTATATTGAGCAAGTTAAAGCACCGCGACGGGTGAGATTTTTAGTAGGTGCTAATGACCCGATTGTGAGTGTTAAAAATGCTCAAGCTTGCGCTCGATGTTTCCCTGATGGTGATTGTTATGTAGTGCCGGGTTTAGGACATGGAAACAGAAAATCGGGTCCGACATTTGTTGATCATGTCCGTTACTTTTTGGGGACGCAATTGGGTGATTGGTAGTTTATGGATTGCGGCAGAATTTGCGATCGCCATCATGTTCAGGATATTGCCAAGAATAAGCAAAATGACTCACTCCCTTCAGTTGAGGCGAAAATTGGCGTAGTGCTTGCATTTGCGCTTCTAAGGATGGACGATTACTAATTGATTCTCCCCATTTACCAGCTAAAGCTGGAATCACATTTGTACCTGGTTGTGCTGCACTTAAAACCCGTTGTACTTGTGTCGCAATACAACTAGCATTATTATCTCCACAGGTTGCATAGGCCATAGGATGCCATTCCAAAGAACTAGGAAAACGATCCCAAGGTTGTAAACGGGAATCATAACCTTGTCCTACAGCTTGATTACCATCAGAGAAAAACACTGCCCCGGCAGGAATACCTTGCTGCTGTGCTGGGTAACTAGCTAAAGCGACAAAATCTATTATTCCTTGCATAGCATGGGCTACAGCCAATTGCCACAACTCCAATTGCAGAATTTTTTGTCTGTCGGTTGCTGATAATAGAGACTTTTGCGCTGGTGGAATATTGCGTCCTTCCCAAAGCGGTTCACCTTCTTGAGGATAAAGTTTATCGACTTGACCTATATCTCCTGCGGTGATGTATCCCCTACTTAAAAAGCGACGAATTAATTCCAATCCTTTAGCATTTTTAGCGCGGCGAAATAAAGCTTCTTGAGTTGCTGGAGTAAATAACCATAAATCGGAAACTTTAGTGGCTATGGAATCGCTTCCAGCTTGTCGGGGATAGCGCACATAGTCAAATAACATCCCATCTGGCCGACGACGCAGGATTTCTTGTACCATGCGGTAATAATCGGTTTTTGCTTGGGTGTTGTAGGGGTCAATAAATATTTGAGAACGGTTATCTACAACCTCTATACTGTTTTGGCCTTTACCATTGCGAGCGATCGCGTCTTGTCTACTAGGAATCTGGCTGTAAGTATAGCCAAAATTCATGGTAAACATCCAAGCATAAACCTTCAAACCGCGTTCTTGCCCTTTTTTGATCGCTACATCTAGCAAATCAATCCTTTCTGTACCAACAGTCCGAATTACCGCCGGCCAAACTGTCGGATTAGCTGCTGCTGGTAATAACACCTGTCCGTCATAAAATGCTTCTAAATAAACTTGGTTATAACCACGGCTGACAATTCGATCCATAATCTGATCAATTGCTCCCGGCTGAGTGTCACAGGGATACAAACGCAACCAAATAGCTTGAGTTTGCGGCCAATTACGTGTGCGGCAATTTTGTAATTCTTGTGCGTGTTGTTTGACAAGTTTTTGATAGCGGCGTTGGTGATCTTTCTTGCCTTTAAGTGCTGACAACCGGAGGTTTTCTTTTTCTTGGATTGCTTTGGCAGATAACTGACAATATTGGCTTATTTGCGCTCCTGCTGGTTGAATCCCCACGCTGGGGATTAATAAACTACTGCTAAAAATGAGAGTGAACAGACTTCGCCAAAATAATATTGGTTTTGTAAATTTCAAGGGACGTTCAGACATATACAACAGTAAATTGACGAAACAATTATCGACTCTAAATAATGAATTAAGAGCCATATTTCTCAAACTTTCTCTTTGAGTAATCAGGATAAAAGCTAACTTTTATAGACTTATAAATTCTTATTTTCGTTGCCAAAATTATTGATAAAAATACAGTTTCAACCCTATGTTTAACTAAATTTGTTATGGAGTAGCCAAGAGTCAAAAATGCAAAGTCAAAACTTGGAACTTTGAATTTTTAGCTCTTGACAATAAGATAGGTGATCGTTAACTACCACGCTTTAGTGCTATTTCTACGAGGTTTAACTCCTTCTCTAGACGAGTTTTGAGCTTTTCTGGGACGGGACGATTTGGGTAAGAACTGTAGTGTCCAGCTAAAGCGTTGAGGGCTGTTCGCATGGTTGTAAAGGAGCTAAGGGCGGAAACAGAAGAATTAGCTCGTTGGTAGCGAGCAGAAAAGTCATTAATTTGTTGACGTGCGACTGCTTGAAGTTCTGCTTTATTGGGAGATTCTTGTGATACATCTAGAGCCTGTCTCATTGTATTAACTAGAGTCAAGGTATCTTGACGATAATCCCCAGTCAAACCATCAGGAGTACCTGAACAACCCATTAAGCCGATGCTTAGAACCAAAACTAGGGCAAGTAGACGCGACCAATAACGCTTCATATGCATTAATTAAAACAATACGTAAATTAACGTCCATCCTATCTCGGATTGGTATCCTGGGGATAGGGTGAGAAGAAAGGGAGCAGGGAGCAGGGGGCAGGGAGCAGGGAGCAGGGAGCAGGGAGCAGGGAGCAGGGGCAGGGAGCAGGGAGCAGGGAGCAGGGAGCAGGGAGCAGGGAGCAGGGAGCAGGGAGCAGGGGAAGAGTTTTACCAATTACCAATTACCAATGACCCATTACCTATTACCACTTTTCTGATATAAAGTATTCCGTTCTTGGTAAGGTTTTTTTAGCGAAGCGATCGCTTTTTGTAAGGTTTCAACCTCCATACAAGTGCCACCTATAGCCCCGGCCATGGTGGTGATATGTTCTTCCATCAATGTGCCACCGATATCGTTGCAACCCCAAGTTAATGCTTCTATCGCTCCGTCTAGCCCTAATTTTACCCAACTCGGTTGATGGTTAGGGATGCAATTTCCTAAATAAATTCTCGCTACAGCAGTTAGTAATAATGCATCCTTTAAAACTGGTTGATCTCGTCCCACACGACGACGTAAGGATTTAGGCGCTTCTTGTCCCACAAATGGTAAGACAATAAATTCTGTAATTCTGGCTGGGTATTCTTGCTCGATCGCATTTTGTTGGAGCGATCGCAATTTTTCTAAATGTCCAATTTGTTGTTCGGGGGTTTCAATATGCCCAGATAACATGGTGCTAGTGGTAGGTACACCTAATTTATGCGCTGTACTAACGATTTCTAGCCACGTAGCCGTGTCAATTTTTTCTGGACATAGCACCCTGCGTACCTCATCATCCAACACCTCAGCGGCTGTTCCTGGCATGGAACCAACGCCAGCATCACGCAAAGCTGTAATCACCTCAGCATAGGTAATTCCGTCTAATCTGGCAATAAATTGGACTTCTTGGGGAGAAAATGCGTGTAGATGTAGCTGGGGAAACTCTTGCTTGATGGTTTCTACTAATTTGAGGTAATAAGGCAAAGATTTACCGTGGATTTGTGCTTGCGGGTGTAATCCCCCTTGCATACAAATTTCCGTTGCTCCCCGACGCACCGCATCTGTAGATTTCTCCAGAATTTGCGCCCAACTTAACCAGTATGCATCAGTATCACCATCATCCCGCCGAAAAGCACAAAAACTACAATGCTGTTCACAGATGTTGGTAAAATTAATGTTGCGATTAATTACATAAGTGACTGCATCACCAGCTTGAGTGCGACGAAGTTGGTCAGCAGTAGCTCGAATAGCTGCGATCGCTTCTGGGTCTTTTTGTTTCAATAGCATAACACCATCTGACGGTGATATATTATACCCCAATAAAGCTAAATTCAGAATTTCATCAATAGTTATAGTAGGCACAGTTCATCAAGCGTAAACTACTTATTTAATTTTTGCAATAAATTAAAAAATTCAACTTGTAATGTTATATTAGACACTAACCTTTTGATTATGCTAAGTCTTGTACAAAATTGACTATTCTAAGTCTAATCATAATCCAATAACTTTACTATCTTGACATATCAGCAGCAATTTATCTGCCTCTTTGGCTTTTTGTGTATAAATTTAGATCTTTGTAATCAAGACTGAAAATGATTGAATTCACTTGATATTGACAATAATCATCCTTTTATTAGCGTATGTATAAATTAAAAGTAAATGCACCATTATTAATAATCTTATCCGGTGTGATTTTTTCTCTATACTTGCTATCTCAAATCCCAGATGAAATTTACTATAGCGGTGATGGTGGACTCAAAGCATTATTAGCTAAACAAATTAGTTCTGGTAAGCTGCAATTTAATTTAGATCTGCCTGCACCGCAATGGGTACATGATCTCTGGAATCATGGACTATATCCTTTTGAAGCACCATTTAGTTATAAAATTTCTAATCTTTACTATATAACATTTCCGTTTACATTTCCCCTCGTCACCGCACCATTTTATGCCCTTTTCGGTTTTAGAGGTTTTTATATAATTCCTCTCATTTCTACATGGTTCATCTGGTTGAGTTTTTATCGACTTTGCCAATTTTATAAACTAGATCAACTAATAACAGCCATAGGATTACTCACTCTAATCTTCGCTTCTCCACTAACTATGTATAGCGCCATGTATTGGGAACATACACTCGCAGTATGTTTAGCTTTCAATGGGTTGCAGATTATGTTAACTAAAGGTGCAAAAGATTTTTCTACAAAAAATTCAGTCTTCAGTGGCATATTAATTGGTTTATCAGTCTGGTTTAGACCCGAATTTCTGGCATTAGTGGCTATTGTAATTATGTTAGTTATTACATCATATGGCAATTCTATTGGATTGATGAACGGAATTTTGAAACCGAACCGCAGAGACGCAGAGGAAGATAAAAAAGGGGTGTTTACATCTTATTTAGGATCGCTATATATAATTCAACTCGATTTAATAACTATTATCAAAAGCAAACAAATAATATTTCTTACTAGTCTAATATTAACTGTATTGTGTTTCTTTGCTTTAAATAAGCTTATTTATAACCATCCATTAGGCGCTCATGCTTTCCAAGTAGTAGAAAATTTTTCATTGCAAGCAAGACTATTAAAATCTGTGAAATTTTTTAATGAACTTAAAAACGATTTGCCCGCATATTTCCCTATTATATATTTTGCCATTCCAGTCTTGGTGATTTCTTTATTTAGGAAAAATATCAATTTTACTCCAGCAATTAAACAAATATTATTAATATCCATTTTATTCCTTTGTTTAGTACCTGTACTCATTCCTAGTGACGGAGGTAAACAATGGGGATCGAGATTTTTATTAATCCTCATCCCATTACTTAATTTCATCGCTATATCTTGTTTGGATAGAACATGGAAGATTAAAAAATTTGGAATAAGATATATTAGCAGTGGTATTTTTGTAACTTTATTTATACTTGGATTTCACCTCAATACAATTCAAGGTACTATAAATTGTTACCAGAAAGGCAAAATGGAAAATCTGGCTGTACTTAATTTTTTACGGAAAGATAGTAATAAAATTGTAGCTGTTGCTAACCAGTATGTTGGTCAAAGTTTTGAAACCACTTTCAAGCAAAAAACCTTTTTTCTGACTAAACAACCTGATGATGTGAGTAAATTAGGTTTGGCATTGCATGAACAAAGCTATGAAAAATTTATTTATATATGTCCTGTTTATGATAAATGTTTTTCTTCCCCACAAATACCTGATAAATTAGAACTGTCTGCAAACAATAAAAATTTAACTATTCAACTCAAAAAGATCATCCAAAATAACAGATACAGAATAGAAGAAGCCGCAATTATTGAAAATCAACAAAAAGCCTGATTTATGAAAATAAGTAAATTAAAAAAATGAAAACAAACTCACCAGTTAATCACCTAAAAAATCTTTTATCTGTAGAAAAGATATCTCTGATTGTTATTGCTTTAGCAGTTTTGCTGCGAATTATCAATCTGGGAACTAGAGAATTTTGGTATGACGAGGTTTTATCATTATTGCTTTCTACTAGTAAAAACAATGCCTACAAAATGCCTGGAGATGCACCAGTAGTATTGGCAGAATATACATCCTTATTACGTTTACCTGTTGAGTCCGGGGTCCGTGACTTTTTTTTAACTATCAGGGATTTAATTAAAAATCTATTAGGAGGAGAACCTCATCCACCAATATTCTTTTTAAGTCAGCATTTTTGGCTGCGTCTTTTTGGCAACAGTGAAGCAGCAATGAGGAGTTTAAACACCTTAATTAGCATTGCCGCTATGGGTGGTGCTTATGGTTTAGGAAAGTTTATTTTAGGACATCGGGGCGGATTGTTTTTGGCAGCACTGTTAGGAATTAGTCCTTTTTACTTATTTCATTCTCTCAATTTCAGGATGTATGCCCCCCTGGTATTGTGGGCAGTATTAAGTGCATGGTCACTACTGCATCTTATTGAACAACAAAATTCTCAAAATCCCCAAAGTCGTCGTAGTCAAATCTTCTGGAATGGACTTTTAATTATCTCTAGTGCTGCTGGTTTGATGACTTTCTATTTATATGCCTATTGGCTAATAGTTTTAGGAGTATTGGTACTCTATTTAGATAGAAGACATTGGTTACAGCACGGTTTGCGCTTAGGTTCTGGAGTTTTATTAACCATGCCTTGGGTGTTGTGGGGTACAATCAAGCAACTTCGTAATGCTGATTTAGATCGTTTTGGTAAAGCCAAGTCTACATTACCTCCCTTGTTAAGACACTTACAGGATTTTACTAACACCTTGGGTACTGACGTACTTATAGGAGATTGGGCAAGTAGTTTAGATCCTATGATTATTACTGTAGCTGGTAGTTTGGTAATCTTGCTATTTTTAGCCTTTAGTATTCATCTCTGGCGAAAAGGTGAACAGAAAAACTTAGGTACAGTTTTAATATTAGGAATTTTGCCGTTATTACTAGCTTTGTTAGTAGATATCACTACGAAAAAGTTTACCTTGGGTTTTGGGTTTGGCAGGACAATGATCATTATTGTCCCAGGCTGTTTATTATTAATAGCTTTGTGGGTAGAAAAAGCAGTTGCTAAACAATGGCGTGCCTTGGTAGCTGCTGGTGTGTTGTTAGTGTATCTGACTATTAGCGTTGGTGACTTGAGTTTGCGACATCGTTCCGTTTTTCGTCCAGTTGCCGAATTAATTGCCCAAGACGCAAATCAGCCGACATTAATTGCTATGAATTCTAAAGCTTGGGGTCATGTTATGCGTGTGGCTTATTATGTTCCCACCGAGTATCCTGTCATGTTTCTTTCTCAAAAGCCGTCAGAACTAGCTACTTCTTTAGAAAAAGTGCTGAGGGAAGAACCAACGAAATATTCTCGGATCATTTGGTTAGACAGTGCTAATCCTTTATGGTCACGTTTAAAAACACCAGCGGAAGTAGAAAGGGAACAACAAAAAATTCAACAAGTTTTGTCATCTCAATTTCAGTTAAAAAATACTCAAAATCTATTAGGTACGATGACCCTTGACGGATTTACTGCCAAGCTTTACACTCGTTCCCTGAGTCAAGAAGCTAAAAAATATTAGGCAATTTGAATTTGGCTTTAATTTGGCGATCGCATTGAGTCAGAGTATTTAGACGACGTTGGCAGGTGTAACGCGAACTTATCCTGTGCGTAAATGCCAGTTTAGCGGCTTTTTTTGGGTAAATTTTTGACTGGACTGGGAGTATTCCAACCTACATTCTGCACCCTCATATGTCAAAAAAGACTCCTCCGCAGAAAAATTGGGGATTGCCAATTTAATTAAATCAACCTAACAATGAAGAGAAAATTGCCAAAAAGCTGTTAGTTAATAACTAGTGACTTTTTGCCAAACAAGATTTTAATTGTAGACTGATTGTGATGAATATAGCTAATTTTCCGTGGCTGACGACGATTATTTTGTTCCCAATCGCCGCGTCACTACTACTTCCTATCATCCCAGATAAAGACGGCAAAACAGTGCGCTGGTATTCCCTGGTTGTCGGGTTGATAGATTTCGCACTGATTGTTTACGTTTTTTGTACTGGGTACGATTTCTCCAATCCCGATTTGCAACTGGTGGAGAGTTACCCCTGGGTTCCACAGCTAGGTTTGAACTGGTCAGTAGGGGTAGATGGCTTGTCTATGCCCCTAGTTCTCTTGACTGGATTCATTACCACCTTGGCAGTTTTAGCAGCCTGGCCTGTCACCTTCAAGCCGAAATTATTTTTCTTCTTGATTCTGGCTATGTATGGCGGTCAAATTGCTGTATTCGCTGTCCAGGATATGCTGTTATTTTTCCTGGTGTGGGAATTGGAACTTGTACCGATATACTTCCTGCTGTCGATTTGGGGAGGTAAAAAGCGCCAATATGCAGCGACCAAGTTTATTTTATACACTGCTGGTGGGTCGCTATTTATTCTGCTGTCTTCCTTGACAATGGGATTTTATGGCGATACAGTGACCTTCGATATGCGATCGCTCGCCCTCAAAGACTACGGCCTCAATTTACAACTTTTACTCTACGCTGGCTTCCTGATTGCCTACGCTGTCAAGTTGCCTATCATACCCCTCCATACCTGGCTACCAGATGCCCACGGTGAAGCTACAGCACCCGTGCATATGTTACTAGCAGGTATTTTGCTCAAAATGGGTGGTTATGCCTTAATTCGCATGAATGCCCAAATGCTCCCCGATGCCCACGCTTACGTTGCACCAGTGTTAGTGGTTTTGGGGGTAGTAAATATCATCTACGCTGCCTTAACATCCTTTGCCCAGCGTAACCTCAAGCGAAAAATTGCCTATTCTTCAATTTCCCATATGGGATTTGTTCTCATTGGTATTGCCTCCTTCACCGATTTAGGTTTAAGTGGGGCAGTTTTACAAATGGTTTCTCACGGACTAATTGGGGCAAGTTTGTTCTTCTTAGTCGGTGCAACTTACGACCGCACACACACCCTAATGCTAGATGAAATGGGTGGTGTTGGTAAAAGAATGCGGAAGATTTTCGCCATGTTTACAACTTGTTCAATGGCATCTTTAGCATTGCCAGGAATGAGTGGCTTTGTAGCAGAATTAATGATATTCGTTGGTTTTGCTACTAGCGATGCTTATAACCCGACATTCAAAGTTATCGTTATTTTCTTGATGGCAGTTGGTGTAATTTTAACGCCAATTTATCTGTTATCAATGTTGCGAGAGATTTTCTATGGTCAAGAAAACGAAGAATTAGTTTCTCACCAAGCTTTGATAGATGCCGAACCCCGTGAAGTATTTATCATCGCTTGTTTGTTGATACCAATTATCGGCATTGGTTTTTATCCCAAATTGCTAACACAAATGTACGACGCTACAACTGTACAATTGACAGCAAGATTGCGTGATTCTGTGCCAACTTTGACGGCAGAAAAAACAGTAGAAACGGTTTCTTTTAATGCGCCAATAATTGGTAATTAATTCGTAATTACAACTACGATTGATATTGAGGGTGGGTTTAATACCTGCCCTTTTTTATCACTGATTTAACAGATTTAAGGATTTCACGGAATCAAGGACTTTTTGCTAACTGTAAGGGTTTAAGACTCCTAATGTATGACGTGTTTAACATAAATATTTTTCCAGATAGATGTGTTAGTTACACAAATAATTGATATATATTGCTTTGCATAATTTTTGAAATTTTAAAATTATCTAATCAAAAATTTGAATTTACTGACATACACCTGTATTGTTGCCATAACTGTTTCTCTAGAAACAGTAACTTGTTTTCTAAGTTAGTTAGAATCTATGGAAACCATCTAAATATCCCTAGGAAAATTTTAGAAATATATGATGAATATTCAGATGTCTCTTTACCATTAACACAAACCTATATTTGTGTTCTATAAAACCGAGATAATTACTGGATGTTTATTTAAGTAAAAGTTATGAAACCAACTAGTTTTCCTGGTATAATTTACCTTAAGTATGCAATACTGTGCCGCTATCATGCAGATGGATTGGATTAGCTTACTCAAAGCTCAACAAACTGACTTTCTACAACGTGTGAAAAAACCTAAAACTGCTGATCTTTCTCTTCTAGAAGGGCAAGTAAAAGGTTGTCATAGTGAAATTGTAGCATTTTGCGGTGAGCCATTGGCCAAAATAGTAGAATGTTCGCGCCAACAAGCAGAAATTCTCGCTAAAAATCCGCCACCAATACCACCAGAATATCCTGAACCACCTGACTGGATAATTCCCTTTCCTAAATATTTTCAACTGCAAGCAGAGGATTATCTGGTTCGAGAACAAATTGTCGATCAATTGATGACAGAAAGGTTAGGTAAATTGGTTAAAAAAGTGCCGCAAGACACTTTGAAAAATATGGTCTTAGATGATGAAGGAAATTTACGTGGTGAAAGTAAATTTACTTATTGGTTAACTAGTAATCCAAAAATTAGTATTCAAGTTTATGTAGCAGATGGAGAAAGTTTCAACGGAATTAAAAAAGATAAAATTCGCTGGTCAGTTACTCAAGAAGATGTAAAAAATTACCAAGTTTTAATTTTTCTTTGCTTGTTGTATCCAGCAACGACTAAATTAGGCTACGAAAAGCAAACAGTCATGGCTGGTTTTTTACCAACACATCAACTTCAATTTACTGAACCAAAATTGTCTCTAAATCCTAGTAATTTATTGTATGCAGGAGGATTAAATTGGTATTTAGAATCCCTAAATGGCAAAAAAAATGATCTGCCCATAGAAGATGAAATCATCATCACAGAGACTATTCAAACTTTACCATCAGACCATCCGCAAAAGAGTATTATTGGTGAATGGGAATTTTGGCAGACTTTGAAAGGACACACTAGAGGTATTAACTGTTTAGCCTACACTGTTAAAACCGTGCCAATAGAAAGTTCTGGATATCAGTATGGTAAAACTGTGCCTATATTAGCTAGTGGTAGTCGGGGAGAAACGAAATTATGGGATCTAACCAAGGGTGAATTAATAGAAACTTTGTCAGAATATCCTTGGGTAATATCGGGGTTAGTAGATGAAATAAATTCCTTGACTTTTAGTGCAGATGGACAAAATTTAGTTAGTGTAGGTGCAGATTCTACTATTAAAATTTGGCATACTGGCGCACTAGATTTAATTGATATTTTGCATAAACATAATGGGAGTGTGCGTTGTGTTGCTTTTACTCCTGATGGCAATATGATAGCAACTGGTGGTGATGACAGAAGAATCTTGTTTTGGGATTTGTGCCATCGCCAAGTTAAAAAATCCCTATCTTTAGATGATACAGCTGCTCATTCAATGGTGTTAAGTCAAGATGGACAAATTTTGGTTACAGGTAGTTACCGTAAGATTAAAATTTGGCATACATCTTCTACAGTTAGTAATAAAAATGTTGAGGATACCCAACCTCTACATATTCTGATGGGTCATTCTCACATTGTTAGTTCTTTAGCAATTAGTGCTGATGCTAAATTTTTGGTGAGTGGTAGCCGCGATAAAACTATCAAAGTCTGGAATTTGGAGACAGGGAAATTAATTCACACTCTCAAAAGTCATAGAGATGGAGTGTATGCTGTAGCCCTCAGTCCCAATGAACAAATTATAGCTAGTGGTAGTTCTGATAAAACTATCAAATTGTGGCATTTAGAAACGGGTGAATTATTAGGCACTTTTACTGGTCACGCTAATACAGTTACAGCTTTAACTTTCACAGCTTCTGGAGAAATGTTGGTCAGTGGGAGTTTAGATAAGACGATTAAAATTTGGCAGAGAAGTTAAATTTAAAGGCGGAGGAGGATTGCACTTTCCCCCAAGTATCGCTTTTTACCTCACGCAGATAACACAGAGAACAGCGATATTCCATCAGTTTCTGATACTATAGAACATAGCATCAATATACTAAAATTTAATAAAAATGAAACTATGAACAATCATCAATCCATTACAAAAACATCCTCAACAACACCCTGGAATGATTTATTATTAGAAATTGCCCAAACTCCAGAAGAATATATACCCGAATTACTACAAATTGTCCGTTTATTTCGTCAAAATTTGAGCAAGAAACAGCAACTTTGATAATTACATAAAAACATAAATTAGACTGGCAAGCATTTATTAATCAAACGGCGGGAAGTTGTGCTGATGATCCAAATTACGTTTACCAACTCGAAAAACATCAACTAATTTATTATCGTCATCAATGGTGTATAAAATTCTGTATTCACCCTGATCAATACGACAACCTCCTTGATAACCTTTCAAAGCTGCATAGTCTTGAGGACGAGGATTACCCTGAAGGGAGAGAATTTTTGATACAACTTCTATGACTCAACTTATGATATAATAAATAAAATTTTCAGTAAAAAAATAAAGTCATGTTAAATTTAGAAAGAATTACATTTGATAGACAAATTATGGCAGGACAGGCTTGTATTCGAGGAATGCGAATACCTGTTTCTTTAGTGGTAAATTTAGTAGCTAATGGCAAACCTATAGAGGAAATTTTAGAAGAATATCCTGATTTAGAAGCTGAGGATATTCGTCAATCTTTACTTTATGCAGCTTGGTTGACTCAAGACAAGATTTATTCTATTAAAACTGCTTAACAATTAAATAATAAATAATCATAATTAAAATGAAGTTTTTAGCTGATATGGGAATTTCACTACGTACTGTATCTTGGTTGCGTAGTGTTGGTTATGATGTGGCGCATTTGAGTGAACAAGGTTTGCAAAAATTACCAGATCATGAGATTTTAATTAAAGCTTGTGCAGAAGAGCGAATTATATTAACTATAGATTTAGATTTTGCTCAACTTTTAGCTGTGAGTGGGGATAGTTTACCAAGTGTGATTTTATTTCGGTTGGGTAATGAAAATTATCATCTCATTAATCAATGTTTAACCGTAATTTTGAGTCAATGTCAGGAAGATTTAGAAGCGGGAGCCATTATTTCTGTAAATAATGAAACTTTTAGAGTTAGAAGATTACCTATATAAAAAAGCGATCGCCTAAAATAACCTATACTATCGCACTCCCTCAATTTCCCCACGATCTTTTTTTTACCTCATGCAAAGACGCAAAGGAAGAAGTTAGAGATCGCACTCCCTCAACATATCTGGAAAGTTAGCCCGCGCTTCACTTGCACTGATGACAGACATAGCGCCTCACAAAATTTATAGGGTTACATAAGATTATAGATTATTTGTCTGTTTTTAGCAAATTGTACAAAATTTAAGTTTTTGAGCGTTAGTCGAGCGATCGCACACCTTCCAACTTCCAAAACAGCGATACCTTCGGTCAGCTTCGCTATCGCACCCCCTCAACTCCCCAAACAGTGATCGCATCCCCTCAACTTCCCAAACAGCGATCAAGTTACAAATTTTTATAAACTTCATCATCATTGCGTTTACCAACTCGAAAAACATCGACTAATTTAGTATCATCATCAATGGTGTACAAAATTCTGTATTCACCTTGATCAATACGATAACCGCCTTGATAACCTTTTAAAGCTGCATAGTCTTGAGGGCGAGGATTACCCTGAAGTGATAGTATTTTAGAAACAACTTGTTTATATTGTTTTGGTTGTAAATCTAATAAGTCTTTTTCCGCAGTTTTCGCAATCCTCAATGTATATCGTTCACTCATTGGGGCGTTTTGCTATTATTTCTTCTATGGTGGTAAATCCTGTGTTTTCTTCTATTGCACGTCGCAATTTAGCAGAATCTATTGCATCTTCTATTGCTTCTAGTAGTTTTAAATCTTCAATACTAATCATCGCTACAGCAGGTTTACCATGACGCTGAATTAATATTCTTTCTCCACCATATTCTGCACGGTTCATAATATCTGGAAAGTTAGCACGCGCTTCACTTGCACTGATGACAGACATAGCGCCTCATAAAATTTATAGGGTTACATAAGATTATAGATTATTTGTATGTTTTTAGCAAATTGTACAAAATTTAAGTTTTTGAGCGATCGCACTTCCCAAATTTTGATATACTGATAATATACCAAAATAATCAAATCTAGGATTTTATGATTAATAATCACCAATACATTACAGCTAAATCATCAGCAAAACCCCGCAATGATTTATTACTAGAGATTGAACATACTCCAGAAGAATATATACCCGAATTACTACAAATTGTCCGGTTATTTCGTCAAAGTGTGACGATGAAACAGACATCTTTGAAAAACTGGGAAAATGCCATTAATGAAATTGATGCAATTAAAAAAGAACATAGAAAAACTAATATTAAAAGATTGTTTGAATCATGGAATGAATCAGATGAACAACAAGAAACTTTAGAAATTATTGAATCTATGAATGGTATTTCAATTTAAAATAAAATGAGTAAGGTTATTGTTTTAGATTCTGCACCTGTGGGATTAATTACTAATCCTAAAGCGAATCCTTTAGCTGTGCAATGTCAAGAATGGTTTTATAGTCTTTTTGAAAGAGGTTATGAAGTAATTTTACCAGAAATTATAGATTATGAAATTAGAAGGAAGAAGAGAAGAGAGAGCGATATTTCATCAATCTCTGGTAGTATAGAACATAGCATCAACAAAGCTAAATCAACATACTGAAATTTAGTAACAATGCAACTATGAACAATCATCAATCTATTACAGAAATATCCTCAACTACACCCTGGAATGATTTATTATTAGAAATTGCCCAAACTCCAGAAGAATATATACCAGAAATATTGGAAATTGTCCGTTTATTTCGTCAAAATTTGAGCAAAAAAACAGCAACTTTGATAACTATAGAAAAACATAAATTAGACTGGCAAGAATTTATTAATCAAACAGCGGGAAGTTGTGCTGACGATCCAATTATTCTGGATGATTTAGGTATTGATGATAGATTAGATGATAGTTTAGAAGAAATGATTAATTGTTAGGAATACAAACTGATGAAATATTTATTAGATAGTAATGTTTGTATTCAATATCTTAATCAAAGATCAGAAAATATTATTCAGCGTCTTCAAGATTTATCCGATATAAATATAGTAGTTTGTTCAATAGTGAAAGCTGAATTATTTTATGGTGCGATGAGAACTAATAATCCTGCGAAAACTCTGCAAAAGCAGCAGGAATTTTTAGACAGATTTGTTTCTTTGCATTTTGATGATAAATGTGCTTTGATTTATGGCGAAATTCGTAGTAAATTGGCTGCTAAAGGTACTCCTATAGGTAATAATGATTTACATATTGCTGCTATTGCAATGGCTAATAATTTAACTTTAATTACTCACAATACTAGAGAATTTAGTAGGGTTGATAATTTAAAATTGGAAGATTGGGAAATTTAATAAATACATATAAATAGCGATCGCAC
Source organism: Anabaena sp. PCC 7938 (assembly GCF_049315035.1). Classification (NCBI taxonomy): domain Bacteria; kingdom Bacillati; phylum Cyanobacteriota; class Cyanophyceae; order Nostocales; family Nostocaceae; genus Anabaena; species Anabaena sp. PCC 7938. The sequence continues at coordinate 1,714,433 of NZ_CP186034.1, forward strand.
TTCCTCAACTTCCCAAATAGCGATTCCTAGGTCGCGCTTTGCTATCACACTCCCTCCAACTTCTCAAATAGAAAAGCGATAGATGAGTTACGCGAACACATATCTTACTTAAATTGTGATATACTTAATAAATTGAGAGGTTGAGTTAATATGGAAACGCAAGCAATTCTTGAATCTTTGCCAAAACTCAGTATAAATGAACGCTTAAAAATAGCTGAATTTGCTTTACAATTAGTTAATGAACAACAAGAATTTTTAACAAAAGAACAGCAAAAGTACCAATTAGCATTATCAGCAATTACAGCTATTGCAGATTATACACCTAATGGTGAATTAACTGTTTTCTCTGATTTAGACTCAGAAGATTTTTATGACTATCCAGATGAAGATTAACATAACTTGTAAAACTTATGTATAGAGGTGAAGTCTGGTTAGTTAATTTAGATCCAACTGTAGGCACGGAAATTAGTAAAAAACGTCCTTGTATTATAGTTAATGATAATTCTATTGGTATTTTACCTTTGAAGGTAATTGTTCCAGTTACAGATTGGAAAGAACGTTATTCTATTAGACCTTGGATGGTAAAATTAGAACCAACTACAGAGAATAGTTTAGCAAAAGTTTCTGGTGTTGATACTTTTCAAATACGTTCTGTTTCAGAAACACGATTAGTTAGAAAGTTAGGTCAACTTTCTGAATCAGAAATGCAGCTTATTTCTCAAGCATTAGCTGTGGTGTTAAGTCTTTCTCTGTCAAATTGAGATCGCACCTACTCAACTTCCCAAACATCTCTTTTTAACGAACCACGAAGACGCGAAGAACGCGAAGGTAAGAAAGAAGAGAAGAGAGATCGCATCCCCTCAACTCCCAAACAGTGATCGCATCCCTTCAAATTCCCAAATAGCGAACTGACAAGTCAGCGCTTGCGCTATCGCACACCTACCCCCAAGTATCGCACTCCCTCAACTCCAAAACATCTTTTTTTACCTCACGCAAAGCCGCAAAGACGCAAAGGAAGAAGTTAGAGATCGCACCCCCTCAACTTCCCGACATCCTTTTTTAACGAACCACGAAGACGCGAAGAGCGCGAAGGTAAGAAAGAAGAGAAGATCTAAAAATATTATTCCGCTAGTTTAGCAGTAATTGATTTACCAATATCATGAAAGTAGTCACTGGTTACACCAAAAGCTACAGAATGTTTAACCATCACAAATACAGTTTGATTATTTTTACCAATAAAGAAATAGTGTTTTTTTGAATCTTCTGTTTTTGCAACTTCAATTTTTGTAAACTCAATGTCTGCTATTTTTCGCCAATAACATTCATATCCCATACCGTAGAAAACAACGGCTTTAGGTTTATGTTCTTTGATTCTTTGACTAATATGATTAATTCGTTTCTCAATACAATAATTTTTATAAGTTTCTCTATCAGATAAAAAAGGGAGTTTAGAATGTCTAGCATATATCCAATCATCAATAGACGGTGAAGGTAAAGGCAATAATTCTAATAAACAAGTTTCCTTATCTCTCCTACCTAATTCGTCTAATTGATATTTACGAATATCTTCTACATCAATATTATCTTTTCCGTTAGCACTTAATGTAATACGAATTAATCCCTTCCATGTATTCTGTATTTTCTCATCCCACCATCCCATATCTTGATGATATTCTGCAACATCATCTATTTCATTTTTACCTCTTTTTTCCCATATATTGATTCTACAATTAATGTCTTCAAAATCTTTTCCTCCTGCTTCTTCCATACCAATAAACCAATATTTTCCTTCATAATTACCATATCCATAAAATGTCTCAATTCTTTTTTCTAAAAGCTCATCATTGAAAAATTGCTGACTGTCCATAATTATGTGATTATGCTGAAATAATACTACTTGACAAGTAGCACTAATTTTAGTACAAATTTTCTAATGAATCAAATATATGAAAATTTTTACAGTAGGATTATTACAGGTTTATCCCAATGAAATTAAGACAAGTGGCAAGCGGATGGGAATTTGAAAGTGAAAAAGATTTAGAAGATTTAGTTTGGAACAATTTAGAAAAGCTGTTTGGATATAAACCTTTAAAGCAACAGTATCAAGTCAGTGGACAATATTGTGATATTTTAGCTTTTGGTAAAAACAAGGAACTTGTAATTATAGAATTAAAAAATTCTGAAGATAGATATATTGTACAACAACTTACTCGTTATTATGATGCTCTTTTAGATGAAAAACCTTTTCCTGAATATATAAATTTCCAAGTTCCTATAATTTTAATTGCTGTTACTCCTAATTTTCATAGAGATAACTATACTGATCGAAAATATCATCAGCTAAAATTTAATTTTTTGCAGTTTAAAATTATTTATCAAGAACAAAAATTTAGTCTAAATCTTATTAATGTAGATACCACGCTCAACTGGAAATTTGATTTTGATTATTCCCTAGAAAATCATATTAAAAAAGATATTCCTACTCCTCATAAAAGATTTTATCAATTAATGGAAAAATGTACACCTCAACAACGGTTTAAACTACTAACATTTCGAGAAACAATTTTACAATTTGATGCTCGTATGCAAGAAATAGCTCAAGATGGAGGTATTTATTATGGTAACGGTAAAACTAAACATTGTGCAGAGTTAAGATTAAACAGTAAAAAAGAGCTTGTGTTATTTTTGTGGCTACCTCGTAATTTTCTATGGGGTACACAAGACAATATTTACAGATTCAGAATTTGGACAGATTGGAATAATGCAGCTATAGTTAGACCAGCCTCTAAAGGACTAGGTAAAATAACTGCAACTGATATTGAATTTGCAAAACAAAATTCTAAAAATCAGAGTTTAGATACTTTTCTTTATCATGCTTTAAATAAATGGTTTCAAAGAATTTAATCTTACTTCTTCTTTGCTCATTAGCGCCTTTGCGCGAAACTCTCCGTGCCTCTGCGTCTCTGCGTGAAAAAAAAGGGCATAGTCAAAAACTACACCCCTAAAATTAACCTAAAGTTGCTTCACCTCACTCACCAACTTAGCCACCATATCCTTAGCACTACCAAACAACATTGTTGTCTTATCCTTATAAAACAACTCATTATCCACACCGGCAAAACCGGCACTCATACCGCGCTTAATCACAATAGTCTGCTTTGCCCGATCAACTTCTAAAATCGGCATCCCATAAATAGGACTATTCACATCACTACGCGCTGCTGGATTGACCACATCATTAGCACCAATCACTAACGCCACATCAGCCTGTTCAAACTGGGGATTAATATCCTCCATATCGTACAACTGGGTATAAGCCACATTAGCTTCTGCCAATAATACGTTCATATGTCCTGGCATTCTACCCGCAACAGGGTGAATCGCATATTTCACATCTACACCCATGCGTTCTAGTTGATCAGCCAACTCGCGGACGCTATGCTGTGCTTGAGCAACCGCCATACCGTATCCTGGGACAATCACCACAGAACGGGCATATCCCAACATCATCGCCCCTTCTTCAGGATCGATACTGCGAACAGTTTGATTACTTGCACCAGCAGCAGCACCACCAGTAGCAGTAGAAACTGAACCAAAGGCACTAAATAAGACGCTGAATAAAGAACGGTTCATCGCCTTACACATAATTTCGGTAAGGATTAAACCAGAAGCGCCCACCAAAGCACCGGCGATGATCAACATATTGTTCATCACCACAAACCCAGCCGCAGCCGCAGCTACACCTGAGAGGGAGTTCAACAGGGAGATGACCACGGGCATATCACCGCCACCAATAGGCAGTACAAACATTACACCCAACACCAAGGAAACAGCTACCACTGCTAAAAAGATGGGGAGGCTATCCGGTGAGATGATTAAATATGCACTTCCGGCTAGATATGAACCCAACAGCAAGAGGTTAAATGGTTGCTGTAAGGGGAAGGTAATTGGTGTACCACTTACTAAACCTTGCAATTTAGCAAAAGCCAGAAAACTACCTGTTAAGGTGACACCACCGATTAACACATCCAATAGCATGGAAATGTTGACATCGAGGGGGATAGGTTGAGAACTTCCTAATAACCGCCAAAATTCAGCCACAGCGATAAGTGCGGAAGATGCACCACCCAAACCGTTGAGTAAGCCCACCATTTGGGGCATTTCGGTCATTTGCACTTTGTAAGCTGCGATCGCACCAATAACAGAACCAATCGCCAAGCCTATCAATATCATCTCGTAATTTAAGACTTGCTGATCTAGCATTGTGGCGACAACTGCTAACAGCATTCCCACCGCAGCCACAAGATTACCGTTTCTTGCTGTAGCTGGAGAACCTAGTTTTTTCAAACCGAGGATAAATAATGATGCAGCGACTAAGTACGTCAGCTGAATCCCAGTTGGTAAAAAGTCGCTCATGCTTTAACTTCCTTTTTCTTGAACATTTGCAGCATTCTGTCTGTGACGAGGAAACCACCGACAACGTTAACCATTGCCAATATCACGGCGATTAAACCGAGAATTACTGATAAATTGGTGTTTCTCTCCCCAGCAGCGAGGATTGCGCCAATTACAGAAATACCGGAAATGGCGTTGGAACCGGACATTAAGGGGGTGTGTAAGGTTGGTGGCACTTTGTTAATAACTTCAAAGCCAATGAAAGATGCCAACACCAGTACAAATAAGGCAGCAAGTAATGCTTCTGTCATGATGAATTTTAGGTTGAGGAATTATGTCTCACGCAAAGGCGCAAAGAAAGGTAAGAAGGTTAAACTGCTACAGCTTGCAAAGCATCTTTTACTCGTTGGTTTCTGATTTCTCCAGCGTGGGTAACGCAAGCTGCGTCAACGATGTCGTCACTAAAGTTGATTTGCAAAGCTTTGTCTTTAATTAGCAGTTGCATTAATGAGGTGACGTTCTTTGCATACAGTTGGCTGGCGTGTACTGGCATTGATGAGGGTAAATTGATGGGGCCAATGATTGTGACACCGTTCCAAACAATGTCTTTACCTGCTTCTGTACAAGCGCAGTTACCACCCTGTTCTGCGGCTAAGTCTACTATGACTGAACCTGGTTTCATCTGAGCTACCATTTCTTGGGTAACAAGTTGTGGTGCTTTTCTTCCTGGTACTTGGGCTGTGGTAATGACAACATCAGAGTTTTTGACGTGTTCGGCTACTAGTTCCTGGGTGCGTTTTTTGCTATCTTCGGAGATTTCTTTGGCGTAACCACCTGCGGCTACGGTTTCTTCTTCTAGTTTGACTTCGACGAATTTCGCACCTAAGCTTTGTACTTCTTCTTTAACTGCTGGGCGAATGTCAAAGGCTTCTACTACTGCGCCTAGTCTTCTGGCTGTGGCGATCGCTTGCAATCCGGCTACACCTGCTCCCATAATAAATACTTTAGCTGGTGCGATCGTACCTGCCGCAGTCGTCAACATTGGAAAATATTTCGGTAAGGCCGCAGCAGCAATTAATACGGCTTTATAACCCGCTAGTGAAGCTTGGGAAGATAAAGCATCCATGCTTTGCGCCCTTGTAGTACGAGGAATTAATTCCATACTCAAAGCTGTAATTTGCCGATTTGCCAATTGTTGCGCTATTACGGGATTACCCAAGGGATTGAGGAAGCTAATTAATACAGATCCTGACTTGAGTAATTCAATTTCTGATCGTCCATCTTCTCTTTCCTGTGGAGGGCTGACTTTGAGCAAAATATCCGCTTCTCCCCATAATTTAGCAGTATCAGCTACAACTGTCGCTCCTGCTGCTTCATAGTCAGAATCACTGAAAAATGCTTTTTCTCCCGCACCTGTTTCTACAAAAACCTCTAAGCCTTGTTTGACTAATCTGGACACGGTGTCGGGAATTAATGCTACACGACGTTCACAAACTTCAATTTCTTTAGCAACTGCTATTCTCATGCAATCTCCTGAAGATAAATACTACTAACTATGGAATTTCTCTGTTGATGAAGGATTTGTCGCACTTATAAAGCATAGGTGAGTAATCTCAGTCCTGAGTTTTTCTAGTAGATTTCACCTTTAACTTTGTCTTTCCCACTCTTATTTTCTCCAAGCAAAGCTTCACTCTGCCGCTTACATAAGTCACAATTCCAGATATTTGCACGCAAACTAATTTACTTATTGGACATCTTATGGTGATTTTCTGATGTTATATCTATGTCTTCAGATTATTTTCGGGATTGATAATGTACGGTCTTTCTAGTTGGCATCTTGAAGTATTCATCAAATTTCGTCGGATTGATATTTTTCCAATTAATTCTTAATTATTTAAACTTTCGTTGCTGTTGTTGAAAACTTTACAAAGTCCACAAAAACTGACAATTTACATTATGGCGAATTGAGGGGAGAAGTTTAAACGCAACGTGGCGCAGAGGTAAGCGCAGAGGTACGGAGAGAATTTGCTACGAAGTTAATGATCATGAAATGCTATGAAATTTATTAACCGAATTAAGATTGTTAAATAAGTAACTGCGTATATCTAAGTAGGATGAATTTTTTACCTAAAAAGGCACTTTGACTTTTATTTATCGTCTATTGTGATGAATACAGTAGTAAAGTTTAGTTAAGAATACTAACTCCCTGTTACTTAAGATTATAATTTACCATTTCCTAGAGGAAGCGTAACTATGCGACGTGTACTTTCTGCCTTGGCTGTGACTGGCTGTTTATTGACGAGTCTTCCGGCTATGACTTGGGCGCAGAGCCTACCTGGTTTAACGCTATTTAGCGGTGTCAAAAGAGAAAATCAGTTGCCCTTCCGGTTAGATTTTGGCGGTCAAACTAATGCCTGGGATAGATACATACTCAGACTTCCTGCCGAAAAAATGAAGTTGGCTGTGGCTCAATTTGCTATCACTTACCCCAAATATTACAAAGGTAGCTTTGACACCAAAAAAGTTGAAGTCATAGTCAAAGGAAAAAGCCTTCCCCTATCTGAAGTGAAATGGGACAAAGAAGGACGGGTGCTGGAAATATTTCCTGTAGAACCAGTACCAGCAGGTAGTAACGTTGAGTTAGTTTTAAATAACGTGCAGAATCCAACCTTTGGGGGGATTTACTATTTTAACTGTCAGGTTCTCTCCCCTGGAGATGTGCCACTACTACGTTATCTTGGCTCTTGGATTATTAGTATTTCCTAACCAGGGAATTCTTAACTCTTAACAGGCAGGAGGAAGATGAATACTCAATCCATTCCCCTGCGACTCTATCCAGAAATATGTTGAGATTGCCTGTAAAGTGGTATGATAGCAGATTGTGACTTTTTATAAAAATCGTCTAAGAGGAGAACGGTATGCAAAGAACGTTGGGCGGTACTTGCCGTAAGAGAAAAAGAACCTCTGGTTTTCGCGCTAGAATGCGGACACCAGATGGCAGAAACGTGATTAGCGCCAGAAGAAGAAAAGGTCGTCATCGTCTGAGCGTTTAGGGGTACATTCGGTCAATAGAGCAACTGTGGCTTTGCCCAAAGCATATAGACTAAAATCCCGCAGGGATTTTCAGGCAGTTTTCCGAGAAGGAATTCGGTGTCATAGCTCTCATTTCACTTTGAGAGCTTTAAAGCCGTCGCGTTCAAAAGAACCTTCTTTGGATACTGCCCCTGCAACAACACAAGCAAATGGCAATGAAAATTTAGCCAGTACGCAAATTGGCATTTCCATTAGTACCAAAGTCAGTAAAAGGGCAGTAGTTCGCAACCGAATCAAACGCCAAATTACAGGTGCTTTGTATCAACTATTGCCTAGGTTATCCCCAGGATGGCGATTAGTAGTGATTGTGAAGCCAAAGTCAGCAGAATCTGAGTGCGTAAGCCAACAATTTCTGCAAGAATTAGAGCAGTTGTTGGCAAAAGCTGAGGTAATAAATGGGCATTCGTGAAGAAATTTATTATGAGGGTGGCCCCCATATCGGGGATTTAATTCTCAATTTGCTGATTGGGCTAACTGTGATTGGTTTACCATTAACTGTTGGGGCAATTGTGAGAGCGTTATGGCTACGTTTCCGCATTACTGATCGAAGAGTTGGTGTAACGGGTGGTTGGCTAGGACGCGATCGCACTGACGTGATTTACTCAGAAATAGTCAAAATCGTCAAAGTCCCTCGTGGCATTGGCATCTGGGGAGATATGGTACTAACTCTCAAAAACGGTACTCGTTTAGAAATGCGGGCTGTTCCCAACTTCCTAGAAGTTTATGACTACATTAATGCCAGAATTGCTGCTAAAAACCCCGAATATAGCAGTTCTAAATAGTCACAGTTCCGAGTTAGATCCTTTTTCATTTTCACTTGATGATTTACTAACTCCACTACCACATTTAGCATTCTCTTTTCATATCATGTGCGGCTATCCGTAGCCCAGGGTAGTCGCTAACAAATCACGATTTAGATAAATTAGATTAAGTTCAGTTAACAGTACCTCAGGTTGGATTCAGAATAATGGATTTTGGTATCGGGTTCCTCTCGAACAACGTGATGCTGCCAATCATAGATTTTTTCTATGGTATTGTGCCTAGCTATGGATTGGCTATAGTTGCCTTGACATTGATAATCCGCTTTGCGCTCTATCCCCTGAGTGCTGGCTCCATTCGTAGTATGCGACGAATGCGGATTGTGCAGCCCTTGATGCAAAAGCGGATGGCAGAAGTCAAAGAGCGTTATAAAGATGATGCTCAAAAGCAGCAAGAGGAAATGGTAAATGTCCAAAAAGAATTTGGCAACCCATTAGCCGGATGTTTGCCGCTGCTGTTACAGATGCCAGTATTACTAGCACTGTTTGCCACTTTGCGAGGTTCACCATTTGCGGGAGTTAGTTACTCCGTTAACTTGCAAGTCTTTCCTGCCGAACAAATCGAACAAATTCAACCCCAAGCTTTTGCTACTCCCCCGCAAAATATTTATATTGCTGATGGAGATCACACAAAAATCACTGCTATTCTTCCCAGTGGTAACAAGTTGGCTGTGGGAGAAAAAACTAAAATTCAATATCAGACAGTAGAAGGTAAACCCTTTAATTCGCTCTTAGCAGAACATCCAGAAACCAAGTTAACCCCAGAATGGAAAATTACCAAAGGGGAAGAAAGGGTCAAAATTGATGCTGATGGCAATATAGAAGCCTTACAGCCAGGAGATGTTACCATCCAAGGTACAATTCCCGGACTAGCAGCAGATAAAGGATTTCTGTTTATTGATGCTCTAGGTAGGGTAGGCGCACAAGATCCAGATGGTACAATCCACTGGGATATTGTGGCGATGATTGTCTTCTTTGGTATCAGTCTTTATGTTAGCCAATTGCTTTCTGGGCAAAATTCCAGTGGTGGTAATCCCCAGCAGGACACAGTTAACAAAATTACCCCTGTTATCTTTTCGGGGATGTTTCTGTTTTTCCCTCTGCCAGCTGGTGTACTGATGTACATGGTAATTGGTAACGTTTTCCAAACCCTGCAAACTTACATTCTTTCCCGCGAACCTCTATCTGAGGAATTGCAAAAGATGGTAGCAGTTCAGGAGAAGGAAAAAGAAAAAGAAGCTGCAAGCGGAGATCAAAAGACATTGCCCTTTGAGCCAAAAAGTTCTAAGAAAAAGGCTACAGGCTGATTATGAGTGATATTTCTATGCAGCGTGGTGAAGAATGGTTAAAGCAACTGCTGCAACTCATTGGTGTTTCTACTAATGTTAAAGGTAATTTAGGGTCTGCTCCAGCTATCGGAGCAGATGCTCATGAACCGGATAGCCACTGGTTGACAATTGAGCAAACCAATTTGATGCCGGAACAAATAAGGATGTTAATAGGTGCTGGTGGTTCTGTGCTAGATGCGATGCAGTATTTAGCAAATTCGGTGCTGAATTTGAACGAACCAGAGGATGAGCAAGCATCTTATACCATTGAATTAAATGGCTACCGTGTCAGACGACAAGCAGAAATTAACAACTTGGCGGAAATAGCTGTTCAAGAAGTCCGCTTTTCTGGTCGAGAGGTGGAAATTAAATCTCTCAGTTCGGCTGAAAGACGACAAATTCACAACTTTTTGAAGGATTTTCCTGATTTGGAAACCTTCAGCCGTGGCAAGGAACCTCATCGCCATTTGGTCGTTCGTCCTGCGACTGAACCACCAACAGATCCTGGTTATGAGAGCTAAAATAAGAGATGTAGTGTCAGCAATTTTGCTGGTGATCAACTGTAATTTTTCGTGAGGATTTCTCACAAATCCTATGGACGCTATTTTTATTCCGCAGCTAACTAAAGCCCCGGAGCGAACAGAGGAAATTCAAGTTAATGAATCTCTGCCTGGTCTGGAAACTCTAACCCCGGTGCGTGGAACTATCCACGTACAGCATCAGGGTACTTATTTAGAGGTATCCAGTAAGGCAGAAACAATTATCACTTGTACCTGTAATCGCTGCTTGCAGCAATATAATCAACGGTTGGCTGTTAATACTAAAGAAATTATTTGGTTAGAGGAAAATGCTAATCAAGCGGAACACTTGCCTTTAGAAATGGAAGTGGCTGTAGAAGATTTAGTGGAAACAGTATCACCTAATGGTTATTTTTATCCTAGTGAATGGTTGTATGAGCAGATGTGTTTAGCGATTCCGCAGCGTCAGTTGTGCGATCGCAATTGTCCAGGTATTTTAGAGACTGTTGCTAGTTCTGAGGAGATTGTCGATAGCCGTTGGGCTTCTTTACAAAGCTTGAAAAAACAACTTCCTGAATAGGAAAATAAACTCAAGTAAGGCATTTGAGTTATAGCCAGTGAAACTATTACGACTCAAGGACAACTGTCCCTAAAGAAATTAGAGCGCTCTCACTAAATTGTATCTGGCGAATAAACATCCTTTAATAACTTTGGAGCATAGGAAACAAATTTTCTATTGCTCCTTTTTTCTTGTTCTTTTAAATCTTGATAAATTGCCTGTAAGTCATTGTTGAATCGACTAGAATGGGCTTCTCTAAATTGATAGATTTCTTGTATAATCGGATCTTCCCACATAAATCTTACCTCTCTATCAATTCTTCAGGGTGACAAATTATATATTCAGTTTTTTTTACAGATTATTTTCTTGATTGAACTAAATATTGACTTAGATTATTTAATAATCTTTGATGCCTTTCTGTTGAAATTGCGCCAATTGAGCCAATTATACTGTTACGAGTGATGACAGTTAAAAAACTTAATCTAATCACAGATTGACTAACTAACCCACTGGATTCAAAATCATCATTATTAGGTGAAACTATTTCATCAAAATTAGAAATATATTGTTTTAATTGGGTACTGATTCCACAAACCAAAAAGGCTTGATATTTTGGCATTTCTTTCAAAATCAGCGCAGGACGGTTTTTTATTTCTCCATTTGCTTGTGGAATAGGAGTTAGTATAATATTACCTTCTTTCATAATTAGGGTTATATTCTTTTATTGATTCTAGAGTATATTCTGGTTCATTGTCTGCATAACATTGATTTAAGTTATTTAAAGAAAAATTTTCCCAATCTTCTCTTTCTTCTGTATCGGGTTCTAAAACAATAGGAATAATAAATACTTTTGTTCCTTCTGGAATAGATATGGGATCTACTAATTCTATTTTCCCATTTTTAACAATTGCTAAATGTCCTGATATCATTGTGTTAGATCCTTGTTTTTCTGTATTTTAGCACCATTAAAATTCAGCCAACCCACGGTAAGATTGTACTATTTTTAAACATTCTTTAAGATCAGCACCAACCCACTTTCCAGCATGGCGTAGAATTGATTTACCTGAGCCTTGACGATGAGGTGGATGAGGTTGTGATAATTTGGTAGAGTGTTTGTTTTTATTGAGCATATAATATTTAGCATTTCTATTTCTATAAGCCCTGTTTCTGACATAATTTTATCTCCTTGCTCTTGTACTATGATAAGTTATTCAGAGGTTAAATGCGATAAACAACTACAGTAACTGAACTATGATAAAAAACCAACCTGTTGCTATTGATTTATTTGCGGGTGCTGGAGGCTTTGGTTTAGGTTTTAAGATGGCAGGTTTTTCTATTCCTATCTCTGTTGAAATTGATGCTTGGGCTTGTGATACACTGCGTTATAACCAGCCTGAAATGACAGTTATTCAAAATGATATTCGTAATTTTAACACCCTAAATAGTGTTAAAGATATCTGTCTCTACAAGCCAGATATTATTATTGGTGGTCCTCCATGTCAAGGTTTTAGTATTGCTGGTCCAGCCGAAAAAGACCCGCATGATCCTAGAAATACTTTATTCATTAATTTTGCTAAGTGGATAAGTTTTCTGGAACCTAAAGCATTTGTTATGGAGAATGTGAAAGGTTTACTATCACGTAAAAATGCTGAAGGTGTCAAGGTAATAGATATCATTAAGAAAACTTTTGAAGAACTCGGCTATTTTGTAGAAGTATGGTTACTCAATTCTGCTGAATATGGTGTACCACAAATTAGAGAGCGTGTTTTTATTGTCGGAAACAAACTAGGTCAGAAATTAGGTATACCGAAAAAAACACATTCCCTTAATTTATTAAATATTAATAGTTATCAATTATCGTTTGAGGAAATAAATTTAATCCCTGCTATTAACTTATGGGATGCAATATCAGATTTACCACCACTTAAGGCGCGTGAAGGTAAAGAAGAACAATCTTATATATTAGAATCTCAAAATCACTATCAGAACTGGATCAGAAATAGGGGCAAAATACTCTATAATCATGTAGCTATGGAACATTCTCAGAGGTTAGTAGAACGTTTTAAACAAATCAAATGGGGTGAATGTAGTTCAGATGTCCCAAAAGAATATGGCGCTAAACGTCGTAGTGGAAATGGTGAATTATCTAATAAAACTTATGATCAAAATAACCGACGTTTAAATCCCTCTAAACCAGCACATACCATAGCTGCTTCCTTTTATGCAAATTTTATCCATCCTTTCCAGCATCGTAATTTGACAGCCCGTGAAGGTGCGCGTGTTCAATCTTTCCCTGATACTTATCGTTTTCTAGGAAAAAAAACAGTTGTATCTCATAAGTTACTACAACGGGAAAATAGATTTAATGAAAAGTTTCTTTGTCAGTACAATCAAGTAGGTAATGCTGTACCACCTCTTCTTGCTAAAGCAATTGCACTTCATCTTCAAGAAACATTAAAACTATGCCCACAACTGATAGAAACCCTTTAGTTCATGGTTCAAATCTGGAACAAAAGGAGAAACACCGCACAAAATACAGGGATGCTGATAGTAAAAAATATCTCCGAGAGATTAGAATGGAGTATGATAAATGGCACTTAGCTAATGTTAAATTAGTGGGTCCGACATCAACACCATCTGATAATGATGATGCAATTATTTCTAAAAGGTTAGAACTTTTATCAACATATAAGGATTTTTTAGATCAACAACATTATGCTGAGAAGTTTGACTCTCGCTCCAATCTTCACTCTAGTGTGTTGGAAGAATTTCTTTATTATTTATTTCGAGATTTAGCAAAAGATTTTGGAGAAAATGCTCTCATTGGAAAATCTCATACTTTCAAAGATATTTTCTTTGTTCCTCCAAAATATGCTGAGATGTTGAAACGTCCCTATGCACGTATTGAAAAAAAAGACCATGATTTTGTGATTGGTGCAACTATTGAAGCATCATTTGAAGCAGTTACACCACCAGAAGAAGAAGAAAATCCTGGTGAAATGCTGACAATTGTTAAAGAAGAACCTGAAAACTACTCAGAAGTTACAGTTACAGGTAATACAGAAACTCATATTTTTGATATTCCAGTTATTGTCATTGAATGTAAAACTTATCTTGATAAAACTATGCTGGAAGGTTCATCACGAGCCGCAGAGGACTTAAAAGCAAGAAATCCAAATAGTTTGTATATTGTACTAATGGAGTGGATAAAGTTGACAAGTGATGTCAATCTTCGCAAGTATAAGGTTGATCAGATTTATGTACTACGTCAGCAGAAAAACACTGATAGAGAATTTAGGTATGAAGAAAAATATATTAAAAATCCAATTAATCCAACTGTAGTTCAACATTTATTCCATAAAGTACGGAAGCATTTAACAATGGACTGGACTGGAGGAATTGAATATGGGATACAGCGCGGTTGGTTGATTGAAGAATAGTTATGTAAGTATTTCAATATAAAGTTGTGCAATTGTAATTGTTCATGTATTTTAGATACTGTTGCTAGTTCTGAGGAGATTGTTGATAGCCGTTGGGCTTCTTTGCAAAGCTTGAAAAAGCAACTTCCAGAATAGTACAATCAACTCAAGTAAGGAATTTGAGTTATAGCTGGTGAAACTATCACGACTCAAGGACAAGTAACTATCCCAAAAGAAATTAGAGATTATCTCAACCTTGACGCAGGTAGCAAGGTTGATTTTGTCATTGATGAAAATAGGATAGTCAAACTTATTCCTTTGAATGTTACTGTTCAAAGCTTATCCGGTATTTTACATCATCCGGGTATGACTCCCTCGACTTTAGAGGAAATGGAAGCAGCAATTAGAGAAGAATCAAGTGATTGGAGTTGATACAAATATTTTAGTGCGCTACCTGACAAAAGATGATGAAGAGCAGTGGGAAAAAGTAGCACTTTCAAGGTGACTAACGAATATACGTTGTTTCATTGATTCAATTTTAAATCTTCCTATCAAATTTTGGGTTTTTGAAGGTTGAAACAACCAATCTTCGTTCCAAATTTCACCACCTTGAAAGGGCTAGTCCTAGTAATTTATTTTTCGGAAGTCACTTACAGGATAATGTCAGACGCTAAAATTGTTGTCAATCCAGTAAGTTGAATTTCCATATCCGCAGTGAAGTTACCGTCACCATTGATTTCTGCCTGTAAGAATAGGTTCCCACCACTAGTAGAGAAGCGTACTTGAGGCCCACTTCCATTAAATGCTGCACTACCGATAAATGTGAAGGCTTGATTACCAGCAAGTAAGATATCGGCATCTATGGACGAAAAATCAATTTTGTCAACCCCTGATGTAAAATCTGTGAAAATATCTCGCGTCACACCTACCTGACTTTCAGCTGTAGCAAAATACTTATAGATGTCGTTGCCTGTGCCGTCAGTTATGGTGTCAGTACCCAAGCCACCTATGAGAGTGTCGTTACCTGCACCACCGTTTATTGTGTCGTTGCCATCTCCACCATTAATGGTGTCGTTACCTGCACCAGTGTTGATAACGTTATTACCCACAGTACCAATGATGCTGTCGTTTCCTGCACCTGTATTCACATTCTCGAAATTGATCGCCGTCTCACCCACAAAGTTGGTGACTCCGGTAGTCATATTCAGTACGTAAGTACCTGCAAAGAAAGTGACATCAAGGGTGTCTATACCTGCACCTCCATCCATTACATCCAGTCCAAGTCCACCGTCAACCGTGTCGTTACCCAAACCACCATTAATCGTATCGTTGCCTGCACCACCGTTAATGATGTCGTTACCAGCACCAGTGTTGATGATGTTATTACCCACAGTACCAATGATGCTGTCGTTACCTGCACCTGTATTCACATTCTCGAAATTGATCGCCGTCTCACCCACAAAGTTGGTGACTCCGGTAGTCATATTCAGTACGTAAGCACCTGCAAAGAAAGTAACATCAAGGGTGTCTATACCTGCACCCCCATCCATCACATCCAATCCAGATCCACCGTCAATTATGTCGTTGCCTAAACCACCGTTAATCGTGTCGTTGCCAGCACCACCGTTAATTGTATCGTTACCAGCACCAGTATTGATGATGTTATTACCCGCAGTGCCGATAATGCTGTCGTTTCCTGCACCTGTGTTCACGTTTTCAAAATTAATTGCCGTCTCACCCACAAAGTTGGTGACTCCGGTAGTCATATTCAGTACGTAAGCACCTGCAAAGAAAGTAACATCAAGGGTGTCTATACCTGCACCCCCATTCATCACATCTACGCCAAATCCACCATCAATTGTGTCGTTGCCAGCACCACCATCAATTGTGTCGTTGCCATCTCCACCCTTGATCGAGTCGTTACCAGCACCAGTGTTGATAACGTTATTACCCGCAGTACCAATGATGCTGTCGTTTCCTGCACCTGTATTCACGTTTTCAAAATTAATTGCCGTCTCACCCACAAAGTTGGTGACTCCGGTAGTCATATTCAGTACGTAAGCACCTGCAAAGAAAGTAACATCAAGGGTGTCTATACCTGCACCCCCATCCATCACATCTAAGCCAAATCCACCGTTAATCGTGTCGTTGCCATCTCCACCGTCAATGGTGTCGTTACCGTCTCCACCGTTAATCGTGTCGTTGCCGTTATTGCCGAATAGGAGATCGTTTCCCAACAAACCTATAAGAATATCATTCCCATTATCACCAAGGATAAGATCGTCTAAATTAGTCCCAGTAGTAGTATTATTGTCGGCCAGGTTGCCATCAAAAATGTCAGTAAAAATTGGGTTAGGCATAATTTTTTTTTAATTTTTTGCACCGTGTTAGTACCTACACTTTGCACTTTCCTGATTTCGGACTGGATTAAAAATTAAAAATGAAAGAACGGAGATAAGCAGCTGGGAACAATTAAATCAGGACTTACGCATCTGGTACATTGATAAGGTGTCTCAGATATCAAAAATCTGTTTATTTAGTAGATTTATGCAGTCTGATGTGGTTGGTGAGTTTGCCGAACCACACCCTTGTATATTTTCAATAATCAAACCGGATTCCTATATCAATATAAAATGACTGTCTAGTTGTTAGACACGATACAAGCCTTAACAATAGGAGAATAACAAATCACCAAACAAATACCTTATGAACTTCCGAGACGAATTTAAACTCCTCCTCCGCGCCCGCTACCCGCTGATTTATATACCCACCTACGAAGAAGAACGGGTAGAAGCCGCTATCCGCGAAGAAGCCACAAACCAAGGAAATCGCCCCGTTTATACATGGGATTTTGTCGATGGTTATCAAGGAAACCCCAATGATGTCGGGTTTGGAAAACGCAACCCGTTACAAGCTTTAGAATTTATTGAAAAATTACCAGCTTCCGCCCCAGCAGTCTTAATTCTCCGGGATTATCACCGCTTTTTAGATGATGTGGCTATTTCTCGCAAACTCCGCAACTTAGCCCGACTCCTCAAATCCCAACCGAAAAATATTGTTTTATTATCCCCACGTATTGCTATTCCTGACGATTTAATGGAAGTGTTGACGGTGGTTGAATTTCCCTTACCCGCAGCACCAGAAATTAAAGCCGAGGTAGAACGGTTATTACAAGCCACTGGTAACTCACCTTCTGGTAAATTTCTTGATGACTTGGTGCGTTCTTGTCAAGGTTTATCTATGGAACGGATACGCCGAGTTTTAGCTAGGGCTGTAGCATCCCACGGACAATTACAACCAGAAGACGTTGATTTAGTTTTGGAGGAAAAACGCCAAACTATCCGCCAAACCCAAATCCTGGACTTTTACCCAGCCACTGAGCAGATTTCTGATATAGGAGGACTTGATAACCTTAAAGACTGGTTAATTCGTCGTGGTGGCGCATTTACAGAAAAAGCACGACAGTACGGATTACCACACCCCCGTGGGTTAATGTTGGTGGGGATTCAAGGAACTGGAAAATCATTAACAGCTAAAGCGATCGCACATAATTGGCATTTACCCCTGTTACGCTTAGATGTAGGGCGTTTATTTGGCGGTTTAGTCGGTGAATCAGAATCCCGCACTCGCCAAATGATTCAAGTCGCAGAAGCCCTCGCACCTTGTATTTTATGGATTGATGAAATTGATAAAGCCTTTTCTGGTTTAGGTAGTAAAGGTGATGCAGGAACAACTAGCCGCGTATTTGGAACATTTATCAGTTGGTTAGCAGAAAAAACATCCCCCGTGTTTGTCGTCTGTACGGCTAACGATATCCAAGCCTTACCCCCAGAAATGTTACGGAAAGGGCGATTTGATGAAATTTTCTTTGTCGGTTTACCCAGCCAAGAGGAGAGAAAAGCAATTTTTAATGTCCATTTATCCCGATTGCGTTCCTATAACTTGAAAGCCTATGACATTGATAGGTTAGCCTACGAAACTCCTGATTTTTCGGGCGCAGAGATTGAGCAAACCTTAATTGAAGCGATGCACATCGGATTTAGTCAAAATCGTGACTTTACCACCGATGATGTTTTAGAATCAGCCAGTCAAATCATACCTTTGGCCCGAACTGCGGTAGAGCAGATTCAAAAATTGCAAGAATGGGCTGCTTCTGGGAGAGCGCGTCTAGCTTCCAAGCAGAATCCATTGAGCGATACCTTTGGTAAACTGTGCTAACCAGATAATAATTTAGTCGATAATACTTAATCAATAGTTCATCCTGACATCATGAATTAATATGGACTATTGATTTAGTGGTTTTGAGGTTCTCACTATGATTGTTGGTGTATTTAAATATATACTTGGTTTTTTATTAGCGATCGCTGTTTTATTAGGTAGTGGACTGACAGTGGCCCTTTATTTTGTCAATCGTACCGCCATACCGCCAGAAAGACCCAAATTTGCTAATGATAATCCCAAGCCGAAACCGGATAAACCAAAAGCAATTCAGGTCAAAGCTAATCCTAAATCTAGCCCTGAATCCACTCCTACTCCTACCCCTACTCCCACAGAATCACCCAAGTCATTACCACCAGGAGCTTACCAAGGTTTAGTAACTTGGCCTCAAGGCTTGAGTATGCGAGAACAACCCACTATGGATGCAAAGAGTGTGGGTGGAGTTTCCGCTAATCAAAAAGTGATCATTTTAGAAGAAAGCCAGGATAAAAACTGGCAAAAAATTCGTGTTGAAGGTAGTGATCAAGAAGGTTGGGTAAAAGCAGGTAACACTAAAAAGGTAGAATAGCAAAAGGGCAGCATACTCACCATGCAAGGGTTTATTAATTGACATAATTAGATGCAACTACATAAGAGTTACTCACCCGTTGTTGTTGATATTTTGTCAGCATGATTGTCGCGTCATCAGCTGATAAAGGATGACTAAACAGATACCCTTGCATAACTTCACATTCAAGAAGTCTCAATATGCTCAATTGTTCTTGAGTTTCTACTCCTTCTGCAACTACTGATAAATTCAGTCTATGTGCTAAGGCAATTATGGCTGTTGTAATTGCTGTTTGATTATCACCATTGGCCAAATCACGCACAAAGGACTGATCAATTTTTAAAGAATGGACAGGAAAGTCCTTTAAATAACTGAGAGAGCTATATCCCGTACCAAAATCATCTATAGATATAAAGACTCCTATATTATCTAATTCCCTGAGAATATTTTGAGTCAATTTTACATCTTGCATAGCCACAGTTTCAGTAATCTCTAATTCTAAATACTTGTGTTCTAATTTTGTTGCCGATAGTACCTGTTCAATCATGTTAACTAAGTTCGGTTGCTGAAACTGTCTAGCTGAGAGGTTGACAGCTATTGATAAATGTGGTAAATTAATATTCTCTTGCCAAGCTTTGTTTTGTAAACAAGCAGTTCTTAAAACCCATTCAGAAATTGGTAAAATCAATCCATTTTCTTCAGCAATAGGGATAAAAGTTGCTGGGGGAATTAAACCTAAGTTGGGATGTTGCCAACGTAAGAGAGCTTCCATTTTAGTGATTTCACCCGTAGAGCTATTTACCTGCGGTTGGTAGAACAATTTAAATTCTTCTCGCTCTAAAGCATAGTGTAGGCTATTTTCTAAAATGAATAATTCTGGGGCTTGGGAATTGATAGCTGCATGATATAATTTGTAGTGATTACGTCCCTGGGATTTTACACGAGATAAAGCTGCATCAGCATTTTTAATTAGGGTATTTGCATCTTCTCCGTGTTGGGGATAGAGCGAAACTCCAATACTGGGACTAATATTTAAATGGTAATTCTCTATTTTGAATCCTTGTTTGAAAGCAGCAAAGATCCGCTTTTGGATGGCTTCAATATCGTTAATGTCGCTGATTTTTTGTAACAAAATAATGAACTCATCACCACCCCAACGACTGATGATATCATCTGCACGCAGACATTGTTTTAATCGTTGAGCAACCAGTTGTAATAATTTATCACCAATTTCGTGACCTAGACTATCATTAACTTTTTTGAAGCGATCTAAATTCAAAAGACACACTGCTAGGTGATGATTGTGATTAACTTTTTCCAAAGCTGCAATGAGTAAATCATTAAATAATACTCTGTTCGGTAAATTAGTCAAAATATCATGTAAAGCTTGATAGTTAATTGTTGCTGATGCTAATTTCTCAGCCGTGATATCACGAAAACTCCAAACTCTCCCAATATTTTTTTCACCGAGATGATGTAGTTGAAAATGAGGATTAAATACTCTTCCATCCTTAAAAAAAAGGAGATTATGAATTTGTTGATCTGGATGAATATTTAATTCTCTGATTATTGTTAGATAATATCTAGGATTTTCTAGCTGTTTGAGTGCAAATCTCAATATTTGTCTATGATTACCTGATTTAATTAATAACTCAGGAATGTACCACATCCGCAGAAAATTTTGATTAAAGCTGACAATTTTATTTAGATTATCTAAAATTAAAATACCATCGGTCGTAGATTCTAGAGTTACTTTTTGTAAAGCTAGTGATTCTTTTAATGCAATTTGTATATTTTGGGTTTCATAAATTTCTCTTTGTAATTTTTCCGCCAAAGAGGATTTTGTTATATGTATATTGTGAGTCCGATATTTTTTTTCTTGTTGATTAATGAATTTTGAAACTAGAAATTTTGAAACTAATAAAGCAACAAATTGAATTCCTATATAAGTGATTACCCCAAACATCAAAGTCATTATATTAGCCTTTTCTCTAGTAGAGTGCTTCTGATTTTATGATTTTTATATTTTTGATGTTGCATAGTTAATCTCTTTTATTTATACCCTAGTATCGCTTGGTAGAAATAAATATCCAGTGAAAAAAAGTTTAAAAAGCTGATCAATAAATCTTGCTTTCTTACCTCCTATCTCTTGACACTAGCATACGTATTATTACTAACAGATAACTAAAATGTCAAGATAATTAGCCGAAAACACTTATTTTTGATGCTATCAATAAGCAATATATATATGCTGTGTAAGTATTGATTACTTAGATATTAATTTTAGGGAAAATATTAAAGTGCTAAATTAATAAAGATAACTGTGATCCTTGCTGAGTTTTATTAACTTCGATCCGGGCTTGAAAGGCTTCTTTGAGGTGGGGCATATGAGTTACGGTGAGGATACAGGCGAAATCAGCAGCGATCGCATTAATAGAGGCAATCAAGCGATCGCATCCTTCCGCATCCTGAGTACCAAACCCTTCATCTATAATCAGTAATTGCAGAGCCGCACCTGCACGTTGCGCTAATAACTTCGCTAAAGCTAATCGAATTGCAAAATTGATTCTAAACGCTTCCCCCCCGGAATAAGTTTCATAAGCTCGCGTCCCCCTGGCATCAGCAATTAAAATATCTAAAGTATCTATCAATTTGGCATTTTTCTTACTTGACTTCCCACTCCTTCCCACCTTCTGCGTCACAAACTGTACGTGTAATTGATTCGCACTCAACCGTGAAAGCAATTGATTCGTCTCAGCTTCTAATTGCGGTAACACATTTTCAATCATCAAAGCTTGGATACCATTTTTACCAAAAGCTTGCGCTAATTCCTGATAAACTCGCTGCTGCTGCTTGCAAGATTGCAATTGTTCCTGTTCCTGCTCATACTGAATTTGCAGCGTTTCCAATTGATGTATTAATTGTTCCAAACGCCCTAAATTAGCGATTTTTTCATCAAGTTCTCGTCTGCGAATTGCTATTTGCCGTTCTAAAGCATTAATTTGATCAACAGGATTAGCTGTTAATTTTAACTGCTCAACAATACTATCAATTTGACTAGCTAGATTTTGCTGATCTGCTAATCTAGTATTTTGAGAACTTGTCAAATCTTGCAATCTGGTTTGTAATTGAGGATACTGTTGCTGTGCAGACAAAAATTGTTGATAACGCAACTGCCAAGATTGAGACTCACGCACAGCTTGACGGAGATGATTGTGCTGTTCAGAACTATAATTAAGTTCCGCAAGTTGTACAGTTAAAGCTTCTATTTGTTTAGCAATATCAGAATCTGTTTGTTCAAACTGAATTCTCACCTTCAACTGCTCAATAGTAGCTTGCAATTCTGGCTTTCTCGCTGCTAATTGAGTTTGACGCTTATTTGCTTCCTTAATTTGCCCTTGTTTAATTTCTGCCCAACGCCAACGCTCTACTTCACTTCTTGCTAAGGCGTGGTCTTGTTCACTATAACTGAGTTGCTGCAAATATTCATCTAACTGCTGAAGTTCAGCTTGTTTATCAGGAGCATAATTACCTTGCAAAGAACGCTCTAAATGTTCTCGTTCTAAACCAAGTTGTCGTAACTGTTCTTGAATATCCGTAGTTGCTTGTAACTGTGCTGCTAATTGTCCTCTTTTTTCCCGTAAAGTATCATAAACCGCTAATTGTTGCGATATTTCCCGATATTCTTGCCTGAGTATTTGAATTTCTTTATCTGAAACCGCCATTTGTTCCCGCACTACCCAAAATTGCCCTTGAGTATCTTCATATTCAAGTTGAGTTTTTTGGATAACTCGACTCCAGTGATGTTCATCTAGAGGACGTTCGCACAAAGGACATAACGCATCTGGATTTTGGAGCATTTGCAATTTCTGCTCTAGTTCTGCCAGTACTTTCTCGTAGTCTTTCTGTGTAGTTTGTAACCGTTCGATAAAGTGTCTGCGTTCCTGTCCTTTTTCCTGTACCCGTTGCAAATAAACCCGCTTTTTCTCCAGTTCTTCAATTTGCACACCTACATCCATCACAGCTTGCTGTAGTTGCGGTTGACGGCGATTTTGGCTTTGGAGTTGGTTTTCTGTATTTTGTAGTTGTTCTAGTCGTGCTATTAATCCAGCATGAGTACGATCTAATTGAGTTTGTAAAGTGGCTCTTTGTTGTAACAAAGGATTCACTTGCATTTGCAATTGATCTAAATGAGATAAATGATTGCGTGCGGTAGCTAATTGAGCTAAAGCTGTTTCTACTTCTGGGGATTTGGTGAGAGTTTGTTGAATTTCTCGCTCTTGTTGCTCTAAAGCTTCTAATTGAGCTTGAGATTGTTGTAGTTGACGTTCAAGGGTTTGAATTTGTTTATTCAGTTGTTGTTGCTGTTGTTGTCGTAAGCCAGTAGCTTGAGTATGTTGAGCAAATTTTGTAGCAAAAGCTTCCTCTTGAGATTGCAGACTTTGATATTCAGCATATCCAGATGTAATTTCTAATTCCTGATTGAGAGTAGTTTCTAAATCTGCTAACTGAGATTGTACCGTTAATTGTTCTTTGTGCAAGCGATCGCAATCTTGGCTCAGATTTTGGTATTGTTGCCTTACAAAACTCAATTGCTGTTCCCAGCTTTGGCGTTGGTGTTGGACAACTTGCAAACTTTGTAATTGAATATTATCAAAAGCTTGCTGCTGTTGCAGTTTATCCAGTTGAACTTCCAACTCAACTTTTTGCGCTTGTGTCGTCTCCCGTTGTTGAAGTTGAGTTTTAATTCCTTCCAAAGAACGCTCTAACTCTTCCAATCTGCCTTTATACTGTTTAGAAAAGTCCTTAGCTCGTTCTTCTAATTGATCATATTGATTGAGTTTTAATAACTCCGCTAAAATTTCCTTACGTTCTGTGGGACGCTTGAGCATGAATTCATCTGCTCTACCTTGACGTAAGTAAGCCGAATTAATAAAAGTATCGTAATCGAGCTTGATATGTTGTAGAATCACATCCTGGGTTGCTCGTACCCCTTTACCAGTGAGAGGACGAAAACCAGCAGGAGTTTCAATTTGAAATTCGAGTATACTAGTTGCACCCCTAACGCGGGTACGAATCACTCGATAAGTTTGTTGGTTATTGTGAAAAGTAAAATCAACTCTAACTTCTTTGGCACCAGAATAAATCACATCATCTTCAACAGTGGCACGGCTTTCACCCCAAATCACCCAAGTGATTGCTTCGAGTAGAGAAGATTTCCCCGCACCATTAGAACCACAAATACAAGCCGTATGCAAACCGCCAAAATCTAAAGTTGCATCACGGTAACTAAGAAAATTTTTGAGGATAAGTTGTACTGGGATCATTCAGGCTATATCGCCATATCTAAAATTTTAATAATTAACAGTACAGATGCACTTCTTTGTTAGTTTAGCGATTCAAAGAGCAGGTTTCTAGTCTTAAAGACATCAATTTTACAAAAATTTACAATATGATGACTTCTTTTTTCACTATTTTATGGTTTGAAGAGAAAGCAATCAAAATAATTTGTAGGGCTGGTTAGCGCAGCGTAACATACCATAAAATTAAGGGGTAATGGCATAGAAATGTTATTTTAAGTAAGTAAGGTCTGTCACCAAGCATCATTGCAAACATTGTCAATCTGGGGAGAAACAGCAACAATGACTCAGACTCTACAGAAAAAGTCACATTAGACGAATTTATTTCCTGGTATCCAGAAAACACAGATCACCGTTATGAATTGCATGATGGAGTAATTGTGGAAATACCGAAACCAAAAGGTAAGCATTCTAAACTCGCAGGATTTATCTCTGGTAAGCTATTTGTCGAAATTCAGCGATCGCAATTACCCTTCTTTATACCTAGAGAATGTATCATCAAATCTAGAGACGGGAAATCTGGATATGAGCCAGATGTGATAGTTTTAGATGAAGCAGCCATTGTCAACGAGCCAAGATGGGAAGCAGAATCAATCATCACACAAGGAAATTCAGTCAAATTAATCATTGAAGTTGTCAGTACCAATTGGCGTGATGATTATTTCAAAAAACTGGGAGAATATGAAGAGTTAGAAATTCCCGAATATTGGATTTTTGATTATTTAGCCTTGGGTGGCAGAAATTTCATTGGTAATCCTAAACAACCGACTATTTCTATTTATGAATTAGTAGAAGGAGAATATCAAGTTACTCAAGTCCGGGGAAATGAAACCTTAAAATCGCCAACATTTCCAGAATTGAATTTAACTGTTGAGCAGATTTTTCAACTTTGATGACTATGTTGAATCAGGTGTAAGGAATAAGGGATGATACCAGCAAAAGTCAAACAGTTTGTCAGGTTTTCAGGTTTTGAAGGATTCTCAAAAGTTCTCTTTTTCCCCTCCTGACTTCCTAACCCATGACTTACGTCACGCTGCGCGAACAAGGAAAGACTTTTTCAACAAGCCTTAGGTAGAGGTTATTTAAATCAGCCTACGCAAGTTCTGTTATGAACTCTTCAGAAATCCCCGCGTCTAGCCTTCGGTGGCAAGCAACAGACTGGGGAAGCTTAATAACCTCCATATACCTGAGGCCAAGTTGTCCACAGAAAAATTATGACTGCACCAACTGCTAATAAACCCTGAAGCAAATTACCTACCAACGTTCCTACAGTAATTCCTATACCAGCTTTAACTGCCTTTCCTAAATCTTTTTGATAAAGATATTCACCGACAATTGCACCTAAAAGTGGACCGATTAACATTCCCAAGAGTGGGCCACCAAATGGTAAAGCTGGCAATAAGCCAAAGAATCCTAAAAACAAACCCACAAACGCACCAATTTGTCCCCATTTACTAGCACCGGCTTGTTTAGCACCCAAGTAGCCAGCTAGGAAATCAACTCCCATGCTCAGAAGCAGGACGATAACTGTAACAATCAGGGGAATTTTAATCGCTGCAAAGGAACTACTGACGATTCCCCAAATAATAATTGCAATTAAAATTAAGCTGCTTCCTGGAATGGCTGGAACTACGGAACCAATTACACCCACGAGCATGACAGCTATTAATAACCAGTAAATAATTTGCATAATTGATTGCTAATAATTCAGGAGTCATTTAAATATTACCCATTACCCATTGTCACCGCTAATTTATCAGCGATTCCCTCAATCCATGTTTCATCTTGTTTGGTGTAACTACGAGGAGCATTTGCTCCTAAAATTAGAACGCCTTCTTTACCTATAGGTTGACAAATTACACCTTGTGTATTTTCTGGTAAATAATCAAATTCTATTTTGCCTGGATACACATATAAAGCAACTAGATAGATTGGTTTTTGTGTTTCCAAGACTCGTTTTAAGATTGTTCCGGGGATGACTTCAGATTTAGGAGCCAGAATACCGCGACGTAACAAAACTTGGCCTTGATAGTAAACTACGAGCGATCGCGTCACTGTATTAGTTAATAATAAACGAGATGCCCAAGCTAGTTCTGTTTTCACGGTTTCTGGTAAATCTGGCGCTAAGAAAAAACCTTCTTCCCCAATTAGTTCTACTGTATCAGGCGATCGCGGTTGTACCTGCTGCCAAATTAAACCTGTTAAAATTAACACCGCACTCAAAACTACTCCCAACACATCCCCTCGTGCTTGAGAATTGGTGAGTTCCGGTGTCAACAAGCGATTAACCAGTAAAAGTAAAGCACCCAAACCCCCGACTACCAAAGGCAAACGCCGCAAAACTATATTAGGATCAGATTTAGTCATTAGACTCAGTTATCAGTTGTCAGTGGAAAAAGGCCAAATGCAAAAGCCAAGAGATCATAAATTTTTCTCCCCTGCTCCCTGCCCCCCTACTCCCCTGCTTCATTCCTCTCCCGCTTCCAGTATGCGTTGAAAAAGATAACCAGTACCTCTAGCTGTGAGAATCAGTTCTGGGTTACTAGGATCATCTTCTAATTTTGCCCGTAAACGGGAGATATGCACATCTACCACGCGAGTATCTACGTGGCGTTCTGGTGTGTATCCCCAAACTTCTTGTAAAATTTCTGAACGGGAAAAAGCTTCTCCAGACCGACTTACTAACAACTCTAATAAGCTGAATTCCATACCTGTTAAGCGAATACGCTCGTCACCTTTGTAGACTTGGCGCTTATTCGTATCAATTTTGATATTCCCGACATGAATTACCCCAGAACTGGGAATACCAGTCGCACCTGTTTTATCTACTCTTCGTAATACTGAGCGAATGCGAGCTTCTAATTCTTTGGGGGAGAATGGTTTAACTACATAGTCATCAGCACCTAATTCTAGTCCGGTGATGCGATCAGCTACATCCCCTAAGGCTGTTAACATGATAATAGGAACATCGGATTCTTTACGTAATTCTTGACAAACACCATAGCCATCTAGCTTTGGCATCATTACGTCTAAAACTACCAAGTCCGGTTCAGCTTTGCGAAAAATTTCTAAGGCTTCTTCTCCGTCGCCAGCAGTTACTACATCGTAGCCAATCATGGAAAGGCGTGTTTCCAAAATCCGGCGAATGCTGGCTTCGTCGTCTACTACCAGGATTTTTTCTTTATGACTTTCCAAGTTTCCCTAAGCTCCCTAACTAAAATTTTACATGATGAATTTTAATACCATAATATTAAGATATCATTCCATCAACTGATTAGAAAAAACCTGTAAATACTACTCTGATTAGATTTCTGTTTTTTCTAAAACTTAAGAAAGAATTAAGATTCTTTAATAAATATTAAGCATGGCAAAGCCAAAAACTATATTCATTTGCAGTAATTGTGCAGCAGAGTTCTCCCAATGGTTTGGAAAGTGTTCAAATTGCGACACTTATGATTCTTTGATAGAACAGAATCCCAGCCCTTTTGGAGTGGATGTACCTAGTCGGGGGGGAGTTGGTAATTGGCACGCTGCTCAAACTCACAATAAATCTAGTGCTAAATTAACTAAACCGGCTAAAGCCAGAGCTTCTCTGACATTTGATCAAATTAGCGATCGCCAAATTGCTCGTTGGGAATCTGGTTATGGTGAACTAGATCGGGTACTTGGTGGTGGAGTTGTCCCTGGTTCAATGGTACTAATTGGCGGTGATCCAGGAATTGGTAAATCTACTTTACTCTTACAAGTATCCAATCAATTGGCGCAAAAATACCGCATTCTCTACGTCACTGGGGAAGAATCAGGACAGCAGGTAAAATTACGCGCCTCTCGTTTGGGAATGTCAAAACCCTTAACTGTGATTACTGAGGAGAAAGCAACCGATGAATCAGAAATAAAAGAGACTAAGGATTTACAAGAAATTACTGAAATAGAAATAGATCCCGATAGTATCGGCGCAGATTTATATGTTTTACCAGAAACAGATTTAGAAGAAATATTACGAGAAATAGATTCCCTGAAACCAAATGTGGCAGTGATTGATAGTATACAAACTGTCTTTTTTCCAGCTTTGACATCTGCACCCGGTTCAGTAGCCCAAGTTCGTGAATGTACAGCAGCCTTAATGAAGGTAGCAAAACACGAAGATATTACCATGTTGATTGTCGGCCACGTCACCAAAGAAGGCGCGATCGCCGGGCCAAAAGTTTTAGAACATTTAGTTGATACAGTATTGTATTTTGAGGGCGATCGCTTTGCCTCTCACCGATTATTAAGAACAGTAAAAAACCGTTTCGGAGCAACACACGAAATTGGTATATTTGAAATGGTAGCCCAAGGATTACGGGAAGTTGACAACCCCTCAGAATTGTTTTTAGGCAATCGAGATGATCCCGCACCGGGTACAGCTATTGTCGTAGCTTGCGAAGGAACAAGGCCAATAGTTGTAGAATTACAAGCTTTAGTTAGTCCTACCAGTTACCCTTCACCCCGACGGGCAGGAACTGGGATAGATTATAACCGTTTAGTGCAGATTCTCGCAGTATTAGAAAAGCGAGTAGGCATACCCATGTCAAAACTAGATTCCTATGTTGCATCTGCTGGGGGTTTGAGTGTAGAAGAACCTGCGGTAGATTTAGGAATAGCGATCGCAATTGTTGCCAGTTTCCGTGACAGAATAGTTGATCCCGGTACTGTTTTAATTGGGGAAGTAGGCTTAGGTGGACAAGTGAGATCAGTGTCCCAAATGGAATTGCGGTTAAAAGAAGCAGCGAAATTAGGCTTTAAAAGAGCGATCGTTCCCAAAGGGACAAAATTCCCCGATTTGAATATCGAGATTTTACCAGTATCTAAGGTAATAGATGCAATTATCGCCGCCATTCCCCACCAAGAACTAACAGAAGGAGATTTAGAACCTGACGCAGAAGACGAAGATGATTGATAAACTGAGAGGACTTTGAGGAATTTAGCCCCCCTTAAAAAGCTACGGTGTACACACATCCTGACCCAGAGAGAGTTTCCACCCCTGAAATGCCTGATATTTTGCGAAACTCAAACCTCCATCTCTCTATAAAATTGGGATTTAGAGTGGCAAAACCAAGCGTTAGGTATGATTTCAAGACTTGTGTGTACACCGTAGTTGGTAAGGGGAGGGTGCGCGATAGCGCGGGTGGGGTGTATTTCATGAGCTTGGGAATTGCTATATAATCCACCGTTTTTATCAGATGTTTATTTTTATCTGTCAAATAAAACCCAACTCATTTTCCAAAAGTTGTAGAGCTTTTTCGCAAATCAACAGCCATATCAACAACTTCATTTACAAGAAATCTGACAAGTTTTCCTTGCGGTTGATTAATCTGATGATGCAAACCACGCAAAACATTTTTGATAGAACGAGAATGATTGTCTTGGACAAAATGAGATGATATTCCTAATTCCTGAATTTTTATTCAACGAGTCTCATAATTTTGTTTAATCCAGTTTTGGTATGTACCTGTACATACAGAGTCCACCCAAGCAGAGTTATTGAGATACCATTGAACTGTTTTTAATAGACCACTATCGAAATTTTCTTTTGGTTGCCAGCCTAAATCTTTGTTAATCTTACTACAATCAATTGCATAGCGGCGGTCATGACCAGGACGGTCTTTAATAAAGGTCATGAGAGAAGAATATTGAAAATACTCTTTAGGTGCTAATTTATCAAGAATCGCACAAATTTTTTCTACAACTACCAAATTAGTTCGTTCATTTATACCCCCAATATTATACGTTTCACCAATACTTCCCTCTCGGAGAACAAGATAAATAGCCTCACAGTGATCACTTACATATAGCCAATCTCTAATATTTTGTCCATCACCATATATAGGTAAAGGTTTACCATTCAAAGCATTCAGAATGGTCAAAGGAATCAGTTTTTCAGGAAATTGCCAAGGTCCGTAATTGTTCGAGCAATTGGTTGTTAAAGTAGGTAAACCGTATGTGTGATAGTAGGAACGAACGAGATGGTCTGCACCCGCCTTAGAAGCTGCATATGGGCTATTCGGTGCATAAGGCGTATCTTCACTGAAGGCTGGATCTGTGAGGTTTAATGAACCATATACTTCATCTGTAGATATATGTAAAAAGCGGAATTTTTCTTGTTTTGACGATGTTAATTTTTGCCAATAAACCTTACTAGATTCTAATAATTGAAATGTGCCTACTACATTTGTTTGAATAAAATTTTGAGGACTAATAATTGAACGATCAACATGAGTCTCAGCAGCAAAATTGATTACTCCATCTGGCTGGTATTGATTGAGTAAATAACTTACTAACTCAAAGTTATTAATATCTCCTTGGATAAAACAATGGCAGGGATCATTTTGTACATCTGCTAAATTTTGTAAATTACTTGCATAGGTCAGTTTATCTAAATTAATGATATTAGCCCATCTTTCTTTTCTAGCTTTGATAACAAAGTTAGCTCCAATAAAGCCCGCTCCACCTGTTACTAATAAAGTAGGCATATCATCTTTTTTAAAGTTTGACATATAACCTATTTCGTCCTAATTTATTTTTTACGGCTCTACAGTACTTGTTATGCTAAATTACCAGTCGATATAGCCTTTCCCACTCTAGTTAGATACAAAATTACCCCTCCCCAACCCTCCCCTTGGTAAGGGGAGGGTGCGCGACAGCGCGGGTGGGGTGTATTTCATGAGCTTGGGAATTGCTATAAGAGGGAATTCTTAACAGGGCAAAGAGAAAAATTTTTACCATAATATTCAAAAATATGACTTATCTCTTTTACACAGCAAGCCTTATGAGATTTCTTTGTTCAGATTTTGCATATTATTTACTCAAGAGCCAAAATTATAGTAGGGCGAACGGCCGTTCGCCCCTAAGCATCTAATTCATGTACCTGAAAAATACTGTAAATGAATTACAACTCTAGGATGTTGGTTTGGTTGTGGGTGTAGCTGTTGGTGACGGCTTTGTTGTTGGCGTTGGTTTGGTTGTCGGTGTAGTTGTTGGTGACGGCTTTGTTACTGGTTGACTAATTATTTTCTTGGCCTCTTCATTCAACTTTTGACGAAGTACCAAATCAGCAATTCCAGTTTCCTGAAGTTGATTTTTTTTCTGATACTCCTTCACTAATTCTTCAACGCGGGGACTGTAAAATTGATCACGAGGCAAGACAGGATTTGGCTTGAGTACAGCATTCAAATTCCCTTGCAGAATTTGTACAATGTTGGCAGCAAAAGCTTGAGTTTTTGGGCCTACTTTACCATCAACACTTAACTTATAGCCTTTTTGAAACTCAGTAATTGCTTTTTTAGTTTCTTCATCTGTTAGTGGAATTTTTGTCACTTTGACGTTATAGCCTAAACCTCGTAAAACAGCACGGAATTCTTCTGGGTTATAATTACGCTGACGGACTGCAAAAGCAGTATCTGAAATTACTGCACCAACTGTCACTACACAGACCAAAGCTATATTCGTCCCTAATTTTCCTAAATTACACCACATTATTAAAACTCCTTGAGATGAAATCAGCAAAATACAAATGCTAACAGATGCATCTTAAGTTTCTTTAAGTTATTTTTTGCTAATTATTCATTAATTTTGATTAATTTGGAATCCTCAGGATTATTAACTAATATAAATAAGTTGAGCATTGATATCTATACAATGGTCTAGTTTTTATTAGCAGTAGTCATCACCCGTCCGTACCTTACACTAAGAGTAAGAAATATCAAAATTCGGTATATTCCATAACTAGTAATGATGAAAATAAAATCCCGCAAGCAACACAACCTATGGTTTGAAAGGTTAATGGCCATTACTGCCACTGTTAATTTAGGGTTAGTTTTGTTTGATTTGAGTTATGTACCTTGGCGGGATTTCTACTTCCGAAGAGTTCCTCAGATCACCCAAATATATGACCCAATTAAAGGTATTGAAACACATCGAGACACGAATAAATATCTGGAAACAGTAGCTGCATTAGAAGAACAGGTGAGTCAAACAGGGTTAAACTCACCTGTGGTCATGGCCAAGTTAAAAGAAATTAACCGTCTTAGCAGTGAAATGATTGATAGTAACCCTTTTGCGGGTGCGGGTAAGAGTGGATCTTTGGAAAAAATTAAAAACCGGATGCGGGAACATATTGGCCAAGAATCCGCAAAACGCGCCTTTGCTACCTTTTGGAGTCCGGGGTATTTATCTAAAAATGGTTGGATTCAAGAAATTAGTTTTTTCAACCAGCAAATTCGCCCTTCAATGGCTATTAATTATCACCGCAAAATTGAGGAGAATGGGGAGTTTTCAGATGCTTTTTGGTTAATTGATTTACCGTTTGTAGTAATATTTGGCTTGGAATTGCTAGGACGTACTTTTTATATCAAACGTCAAAACCCGCATTTAAGCCTGTTAGAAGCGATTTTGTGGCGTTGGTACGATTTATTTTTACTAATTCCTGTTTGGCGCTGGTTGCGAGTTTTACCAGTAATAATTCGTCTAGATCAAGCCCAGTTAATTGATCTACATTTAGTGAGGCGACAAATCCATCAAGGGATAGTGGCCAATTTTGCCGAAGAAATCACAGAAATAGTGGTGGTGCGAGTTATAAATCAAGTCCAGGGTTCAATTCAGCGGGGTGATCTTACTCGGTGGCTTTTGCAGCCAGAAAAAGAGCGTGCCTACATAGATATTAATAATATAAATGAAGTGGAAGCGATCGCTGGACTGTTATTACAAACCATTGTTAATCAGGTACTACCCAAAATCCAGCCAGAAATTAATGCCATTTTGAGCTACAACATCGAAACTGCTTTCCAGCAAATACCAGTCTATCGTCATCTACAGATGCTTCCAGGTGTGGGACAAGCACAAAACCAAGTCAGTGAACAACTAGTCAACCAAATTACCACTAACCTATATAGTGCATTGGTTAGTGCCATTGAAGATCCAGTGGCAGCAAAACTTACTAACGAATTAATCGAAAAGTTCAGCAAAGTTTTAGGTTCCCAAATCCAGGAAAAACACGTAATTACAGAAATTCAAAGTTTACTCAACGACTTTCTCGAAGAAGTCAAAATTAACTACGTCCAACGTTTATCCCAAGAAGATATTGACCAAATTATTGAGCAAACCAGGCAGATGAGAAATAAAGCATCTGTTCAGACAGTAGTACATAAAGGCGTTCTCCCAGAAATCCGCGATAGGTAAAGGAGATGGGGAGAATAACTAATTCCCTATTCCCTGTCAACTTAGTAATGACTAATGACTAACGAAAAAAATACGCTACACTCATGTTAGGGGCGAACCAACGACGGTTCGTCACAAGACTTCTTGGAAGATATCCCTATCGCAGGAAGTGGGTAAATGCCCACTTTTTTTATTGAATTCTCGCATGACTCATCCCTTAGTCCCACAAATTATTGAATTAGCCACACCAGTAGCAGAAGAACTGGGATTGGAAGTTGTTGGTATAGTTTTTCACACCAACCAGCGGCCACCAGTTTTGCGGGTGGACATCCGTAATCTCCAACAGGACACTGGCCTGAATGATTGTGAACGGATGAGCCGTGCTTTAGAAGCCTCCTTAGATGCGGCAGAGATAATTCCAGATGCTTATGTATTGGAAGTATCCAGTCCTGGTATTTCGCGACAACTTGTTACCGACAGGGAATTTATTTCTTTTAAGGGGTTTCCTGTAACTATCTCCACTTCTCCACCCTACGACGGACAGCAAGAATGGATTGGTCACTTGATTCGCCGGGATGAAACAACAGTTTACCTAAATCAGAAAGGTCGTGTAGTTGAAATTCCCCGTTCCCTAGTTACCAGGGTGCAGCTGGATGAGCGCCACTAATCGATTTTAAATCTTAGATTTTAGATTTTAGATTGGGGGTTTTAGATAAAAATCTAAAACCCAAAGTTTAAAATCCAAAATTTTACTGGATGCTGACATAAAATTTAAGGAGATTGCTTATGTCAATGGTTACTTTACCTGGATTAAAAGAGTTAATTGAAAGTATCAGCCGCGAGCGAAATTTACCTCGTTTAGCAGTTCAATCATCTATTAGAGAAGCACTACTTAAAGGTTACGAACGTTATCGTCGCGCCCAAAATTTAGAGCGTAGACAATTTGATGAAGAATATTTTGATAATTTTGAAGTAGAACTTGATATTGAAGGAGAAGGATTTCGCGTTCTTTCTACAAAAACTATTGTTGATGAAGTTAGTAATACCGACCATCAAATTTCCTTAGAAGAAGTACAACAAGTAGCGCCTGAAGCCCAATCAGGGGACTCAGTAGTACTAGATGTTACCCCAGATCAAGGGGAATTTGGTCGCATGGCGGCAATGCAAACCAAGCAAGTATTAGCACAAAAACTGCGGGATCAACAACGGCAGATGGTGCAAGAAGAGTTCCAAGATTTAGAAGGAACTGTTTTGCAAGCTAGAGTTTTAAGGTTTGAGCGTCAATCTGTAATTTTGGCAGTTAGCAGTGGT
The DNA here is from genome assembly GCF_049315035.1 of Anabaena sp. PCC 7938. Lineage (NCBI taxonomy): Bacteria > Bacillati > Cyanobacteriota > Cyanophyceae > Nostocales > Nostocaceae > Anabaena > Anabaena sp. PCC 7938. The sequence continues at coordinate 1,749,194 of NZ_CP186034.1, forward strand.
TTTGGTCAACCAGAAGTAGAAGCTGAATTACCAAAACGGGAACAGTTACCCAACGATAATTATCGAGCTAATGCCACCTTTAAGGTATATCTCAAAAAAGTATCTCAAGGTCAGCAACGAGGCCCTCAGTTGCTCGTTTCTCGTGCTGATGCGGGATTAGTAGTTTATTTATTCGCCAACGAAGTCCCAGAAATTGAAGATGAAGTGGTGCGAATTGTAGCTGTAGCCAGAGAAGCCAATCCCCCTTCCCGTTACGTAGGTCCCCGGACTAAAATAGCAGTAGATACCCTAGATCGCGATGTAGACCCAGTCGGGGCTTGTATTGGGGCTAGAGGATCTCGAATTCAAGTGGTAGTTAATGAGTTAAGAGGTGAAAAAATTGATGTAATTCGCTGGTCTCCAGACCCCGCAACCTACATCGCTAACGCCTTGAGTCCAGCACGGGTAGATGAAGTCCGTCTGATGGACCCGGAAACTCGGCAAACCCACGTTCTCGTAGCTGAAGATCAACTAAGTTTAGCTATTGGGAAAGAAGGACAAAATGTCCGATTAGCAGCCCGATTGACCGGTTGGAAAATTGACATTAAAGATAAAGCTAAATATGACTATGCCGCAGAGGATGCTAAATTTGTGGCTGTAAGAGCAAAATATCAACCGGAGGATGATGAAAATGAGATGGAGGAACTAGAAGATGAAAATCAAGAAGAATTAGAATTAGATCATGATAATTTTGACACTGGGGAAGAAGATTAATCCTCAACTGCGGTTGGGAACTGTCTACTAACTGTCAAAATGGGCAAATCAGAATTAATTTTAGGGGATTATAAACTTCTAAACTGACTGATGAAACCGAACTATCGGCGTTGTATTAGTTGTCGCCGCATAGAACTCAAAGAAGAGTTTTGGCGGATTGTCCGCGTCTTTCCATCTGGAAAGGTACAATTAGATCAGGGCATGGGGCGTTCTGCCTATATTTGTCCACAAACTAGCTGCTTACAAGTAGCTCAGAAAAAAAATAGATTAGGGCGATCGCTACATGGAACAGTGCCTGAAGCAGTTTATCAGGAACTGAATCAGCGTCTAGCCCAAAGCAATACCCAGAAAAATCACATTTAATTGGAACAACTTAAAGACGGTAATCTCTAGAGCAATTGTGATGAAAGCCAAACAATTGGCACTCTCATCACTCCCTCTGGTATCGTTGGGGTTAGTGCCAAAATAGTAAATGGGTGGTAGAAAGCAAGTCTGTCTCCTTTTATTGAGAGAAATGACTAAGCAATACTCCCAACAAGTTTTACTCGATTGTGTTGTGGAAGACTCAGAATCAGCAAAACAAAAAACTCAAGTATGGCAACCTGGTAGCGCTTTAGCGCAGTTCGGCTTCAAGGCTGCCCATAAAAATTTTTTAAATCAAAAATTTTTGTGGAAGTCAGTCAACCATCATTCCAGATGGGGATGCCAGAATTAAACCGAAACATCTCTCTTTCCTAATTGGAGGCACCGGCAACATCACCAAGGGCAACCTAAAAAACAGTGATCAAAGGATGGAGATGTCACAAACCAGGCAACCATCCGCTAAAACTGTAAATTAAAGGGGAAAGAGTGGATGAACAACGGCAAAGTTAGAATCTACGAATTATCAAAGGAATTGAATTTGGATAACAAAGAGCTATTAGCAATTTGCGACCAGCTCAACATCGCGGTCAAAAGTCATAGCAGCACAATCTCAGAATCTGAGGCTGAACAAATTCGTATGGCTGCGGAAAAGCTCGCAGCTACGAGTGTCTCGCCCAAAAAGGAATTAGGTACAAATAACCATAAACCAAATTCACCTCAAACTGGCGGACGTAACCGACCTGCTGCATCCCACAAACAGCAAATTTTGGAAATTCGCAAACCCAAAATATTGAGAAACACTACCTCCAACGCCCCAGAGGCGTCAATTGATATTAATAACCAAGTCGCTTCGTCTGATAGCCTGAGTGACATTCGCGATAGCGCGCAGGAGGCATCAGCCATGGCTAATTCTCCTTCACCCCCACGGCCTTTCGCTACACCAGTCTCGCCCATGAAGCCGACGGCACCAACTCGACCTGTACCCCGGAATCAATCGGAGACTCCGCAGAAACCTAATATTGCGGAACCGGATCAGCCAACTAATAACGCCAATCCAGTAGGGGAAAAACCTGAAAAAGTTGTTTCCCCAAGAGCAAAACCCGAAAAAGCTCAAAAACCGCAGTTAGTCTCTCCGCCCTCAAGACCGCCAGAGGAAACCGAATCTGCCACTGAGCAGCTTGTTCCGGCAATCAAACCTGTCCTCAAACGGGAACGACCGACGCGGGGTGAAGACGAACGCGACCAGGCCAAGCCCAGAAGCAAACCAAACACAGATCAGAAGGCACGTTCAACTCCATCACCGCTCAAACCTGAACACAGAGCGAGTAGACCATCTGCGCCTGGAACAACGGATGTACAACGTCCTAGACCAGCGCGTCCTGGTGAATCGCCAGCTACACCAACTGCGACTCCACCAAGGCATACGGTAGGAGCAGGGGCGAAAAAAGAGGGATTAGATGATAATACCCCGATCGCACCTGATCTCCTGGATTTGAAACGCCCAACACCTCCTCGTCTAGCCAAGGGTGGAAAAAAATGGCAAGAAGAGGAGATAATTGACGAAATCAAAGAGAAGGCGAAGATTGGCCCGAAAGGCAAACGAGTCAAACCCATCCTAGATGATGATTTTGAAGAAGACGATTTGCTGGATGAAGAGGGTCTGGAAATTCCAGCAACCGTCCAGGTAAGTCTTTCTATCGCTCGTCCTCCTAAGCCCAAATCGACTCGACCTGCACAACAACCAACATTAGTTGCTGCTGCTCCAACTACCAGAAATAATAAAAAGTCTGGTTCTTCTTACCGTGACAACAATCGTCGTCAACAAGAAGCAGAGGTCAAACAGGAACGTCCAGAAAAACTGGTTGTCACGGGTCCGCTGACAGTCCAAGAGTTGGCTGAAGGCTTGGCTGTTGCCGATACAGAGATTGTGAAAATCCTGTTTATGAAAGGCATGGCGGTAAGTATCACCCAAAATCTGGATATTCCGACCATTACCCTGGTAGCCAAAGAGCTAGAAGTAGAAGTCGAAATCACTGAACCAGAAGCAGAAGCCCGGAAAGTCACGGAAATGATCGACGTGACCGACTTGGAACACCTGATTCGTCGTCCACCAGTTGTGACGATTATGGGCCACGTAGACCACGGTAAAACCACTCTACTCGACTCGATTCGCAAAACTAAGGTGGCTGCTGGTGAAGCTGGCGGTATTACCCAGCATATCGGCGCATACCATGTGGATCTGGAACATGATGGCAAAAAACAACAAATTGTCTTCCTAGATACTCCTGGTCACGAAGCTTTTACAGCTATGCGGGCAAGGGGAGCGCGGGTAACAGACATTGCTATTTTGGTAGTAGCTGCCGATGATGGTGTCCGTCCCCAAACCATAGAAGCTATTAGCCATGCTCAAGCAGCAGGTGTACCAATCGTTGTTGCTATTAACAAGATTGATAAAGAAGGCGCACAGCCAGAACGGGTTAAACAAGAATTAACCAATTATGGACTGACAGCAGAAGATTGGGGTGGTGAAACAATCATGGTTCCTGTCAGCGCTATTAAGGGCGAGAACCTAGATACGTTACTAGAAATGATCTTGCTAGTAGCTGAGGTAGGAGAACTATCTGCTAACCCAAATCGTGTGGCTAAGGGAACAGTAATTGAAGCTCATTTGGATAAAGCTAAGGGTGCAGTTGCTACCCTGCTGATTCAAAACGGTACTCTCCATGTCGGAGATATGCTGGTAGCTGGTTCTGCCTTTGGTAAAGTCCGGGCAATGGTTGATGACAGAGGCAAACGAGTAGATGTTGCTAGTCCTTCCTGCGCTGTTGAGGTACTGGGTTTAAGTGATGTACCCGCAGCCGGTGATGACTTCGAGGTGTTCGAGAACGAAAAAGTAGCACGAACTCTAGCAAGCGATCGCGCCGACAAACAACGTCTATCCCGTCTATTACAAGGACGTGTAACCCTCACAACCCTTTCTGCTCAAGCCCAAGAAGGCGAGTTGAAAGAACTCAACTTGATCCTCAAAGGAGATGTTCAAGGTTCAGTAGAAGCCATTATCGGATCTCTCAAGCAAATTCCCCAAAACGAAGTCCAAATTCGGATGCTGTTGGCTACTGCTGGAGAAATTACAGAAACAGATATCGACTTGGCTGCTGCTAGTAACGCCGTCATCATTGGTTTTAATACCACTTTTGCCAGTGGTGCAAGACAAGCTGCTGATGAAGCAGGTGTAGACGTGCGGGAATACAACATCATCTACAAACTTCTGGAAGATATTCAAGGAGCCTTAGAAGGTCTTCTCGAACCAGAATTGGTGGAAGAACCCTTGGGACAAACAGAAGTCCGTGCCGTCTTCCCAGTTGGTCGTGGTGCGGTTGCCGGTTGTTATGTTCAATCAGGCAAACTACTTCGCAATTGCAAAGTACGAGTGCGTCGCGGTAGTAAGGTGGTCTATGAAGGCGTACTGGATTCCCTCAAACGGATGAAAGAAGATGCCCGTGAAGTCAACTCCGGTTATGAGTGCGGTATCAACATTGATAAGTTCCATGACTGGGTTGAAGGTGACATCATTGAAGCCTATCAGATGGTAACCAAACGCCGTACCCTCACCCTCACTAAGTAATGTTGAGTAGGGAGTGCTGAGTTAATTTATGAATGTTGGGTTGGCGTAGCTTTTAGTTCAACATTCAAACCTGAAACCTCAGCACTCTTACACTTTCAAAAAACAAAACAGGAAGCAGGGGAGCGCAGCCAAAGGCAGAAAGCAGAAAGCAGAAAGCAAAAGGAAAAAAGATTTTGTTTCATTTGTTGCTAGCGCTAACTGCCACTAGTCTGAGTCTCATTACTTAAAAAAATCTCTTTTTAATTAAAAACAACTTGTTTTTACACAAAAATTTGAGTGTAGTGCCAATTTTAGTGACCAATAACACAGAACTTGTTGCTACATAAACGTTATCTTTAGAAAAGATTTAAGTAAAATTTCAGAATTTGAGGGGTACAGGTAAATCACATCTTGACCCTGTTTACATATTTTAGGTTTGACTTCGTTCATATCTTCCCCCTTGTGGACAAAACAAATCGTCAATCCGAAGTCAAAAATCTAAAATAGTCCAACTCTGGAAGTCAAAAGTCAATAACTCAGGGCCAAAACCGCTGAGTTTCCCGCTCACCGCGAGATTTTATGAGGAATGAGGAACTATGGCTCAAATTTCAGCTTCTAGCACTGGCCAATTCTCTCGTGATGCTCAATTTTGGCACAACCTTAAGAATGCAATTTCTACTAGTTCCGGTTTCCAGCGCTGGCAACTAGAATGTACTGCTCAATTACAAGGTCTGCGCCTAGAACAGCAAGTCCAAAAGTATTTACGAGAAACCTTAGAAACTTTAGCTTATTAAAAAAAACAGTAAATCTTTTGAGACCTGTTGACAACTAGCGGAGTGTATGGGAAAAATTTCCCAGAGCTTTAACCGCCAACTCCATGACAAAATTTCACAATAGCAAAAAAATTACCTTTTTTAATCTCATACGGTTCAATTAACCCCCCATGCTAAACACTGTGGTTAAGGTTAACTGAGCCGTATTGTTTTTTAATAATAATTTTCACTGAACAAGCGTTAATCATCCAGTATAGTTTCGCATGGGTTTTACAGTCAAACCCTGTTACCTTAGACTATGTTGAAAGTCGCGTCATCAAGTACATCAGAAAAATAAAAATGAAATATAGAGGTCTTCATATCTCCACCTTAACCTTAGGAACCAGCCTAACAGCTTTGTTAGTTATTACTGGCGCTTCTATGCTACTGTCCAGTACGGTCAATGCTAGTTCCAGACCAACTTTAACTGCACAAATTCCAGCCAGTGCAACAGTGATTTATGTTAATCCTGTTACTGGTAATGATCGTAACAGTTTTGGTACTACCCCAGAAGCACCATACAAAACTATTACCTTCGCGATTTCGCGGGCCCAATCAAATACAGTTATTCAACTAGCGCCTGGTAGCTATACCAAAGATACTGGAGAAACTTTTCCCTTGTTGCTCAAACCAGGAGTAATACTTCTGGGTAATGAAGCTATCAAAGGTCAAGGGACAGCAATTATAGGTGGTGGTTATTACACCAGTCGCACCTTTGCGAGACAAGACATTACAATCTTGGCTGAGAATAACACCACTATTACAGGTGTCACTGTTACTAACCCCAATTCACGGGGTACTGGGATATGGGTAGAGTCAAGTAATCCCACTATCAAAAACAGTACTTTTACAAACAGTGCTAGAGATGGTGTTTTCATTACAGGTACAGGAAATCCCAAAATTGAAAATAACGTCTTTGTGAAAAATCAAGGCAATGGGGTTTCAGTAACTAAATCTGCTCAAGGGGAGATTCGTAATAACTTATTTCAGGATACAGGTTTTGGTTTGGCTATTGGTGGTGCAGCCACAACTCTAGTAGCAGGTAACAACATCGTTGGTAACAACGACGGTATGTTTATTTCAGAATCCGCTCAACCTGTACTGCGTAACAATGTCATTCAGAATAATAAACGGGATGGTATAGTCGCTACTATTGATGCTCTTCCCAACCTCGGTACTAATGACAATCCTGGTGGTAATCTCATCCGTGATAATGCCCGTTATGACTTGAATAATTCGACGAAGGTTAACAGGATAGTTGCTATTGGTAATGATATCGATCAAAAGCGCATTTTTGGTGCAGTCGATTTTGTGGCTGCAACTGTTAATCAACCTGGTGGGCCTGTAGTTTTTCGGGACGTGCCTACAGGTTATTGGGCAAAAACCTATATTGAAGCTTTAGCTGCCCAAAATATAATTGCAGGTTTCCCTGATGGTACTTTTAGACCCAATGAGCCTGTAACTCGCGCTCAATTTGCTACCATTATCACCAAAGCTTTAACACCCCCAGCTAAACGTACAGCTATTCAGTTTAGGGATGTGAACAGCAATTTTTGGGCTTATGGAGCAATTCAGTCGGCTTACCAGAGTCAATTTGTAGCTGGGTATCCTGATGGTACTTTTAAACCACAGCAACAAATTCCCAGAGTACAGGCCTTAGTTGCTCTAGCTAATGGTTTGAATTTCACTGCCAATAATAACAATATTCTCAGTTTTTATACTGATGCGGTTCAAATTCCCAATTATGCACTTGGGCCTGTTGCGGCTGCAACTGTACGGCAATTAGTGATTAATTATCCTATGGTGCAACAACTTGATCCTAATCGTGAGGCAACTAGAGCAGAAATTGCTGCTTTTGTTTATCAGTCACTTGTGACTATTGGCAGGGCGCAACCAATTCCCTCTCCCTATTTGGTGACAGCACAGTAAGCTAAGTTGGGAAACTGAAAGCGTCAGACTATGAATATAATTTTCATCTGGCGCTTGATGTTTTTTGATTTTTAGCTCTTAAAGACGTTTTTGCCGACTTTGTTCCCATTTCCAAAGAAATATCATCAAGGCAACTATTCCCACTTGCAGCGCGAAATTGGGTAAAGTGCTGTCGATATTCTTCCCAGCAAGCAGTTGAAAAAAGAAGGTGAATGCGCCGATAAAACCAGAAGCACCAACACCTATATAGATAAATTGCCGCAAACCACGATAAGGGGCTGCTATTTCAGCTTTCAGGTGGGCATATTGTTTAGAGTTAAGACGATTTTGGGAATTTGGGTCTATCATAGGTAAATAATGCTATGATATCAAACTGTGTATGCCGATGTGGCTCAGGGGTAGAGCAACTGATTCGTAATCAGTAGGTCGTGGGTTCAAATCCCATCATCGGCTTTGGTGTACATTCGCACACTATATGTCTGTACATTAACAATTTATTTGTCACTGTTAACAAATTAATGTCATTTTTAACTAATTCGTGTCACTGTTAACAAATTAATTGTCCCTAAATGTCACAAGCAACACTGTATTTATATAGTGTTTTCAAGTGTTTTCAGAGTTAAACCCACGACCTACTGATCTTTCAACCCACCTAGATATTTTTTATTCTACTTGCATTAATGTCTTTCAACCCGCCCCACTCCGGGAGGGGTGTTGAAACTTAAAACTAGGTATCAAGGGTGGGTAGAAGCTAAACTTTCAACCCGCCCCACTCCGGGAGGGGTGTTGAAACCAAGCTTTGACAAGAATGTTTTTGGAAGGAGAGAAGCCTTTCAACCCGCCCCACTCCGGGAGGGGTGTTGAAACCCAGCAGCACAGGTGTGTAACGTCATGCAAGAATTGGTTGCTACAATCTTTCAACCCGCCCCACTCCGGGAGGGGTGTTGAAACGTAAATTCTTGATTCCAAGCTAATCTAATTCCCAGCTTTCAACCCGCCCCACTCCGGGAGGGGTGTTGAAACTAACATTGAATTGTTAGACATATCAGATCGTATTCACCTTTCAACCCGCCCCACTCCGGGAGGGGTGTTGAAACAAACTGCTAGAACACGCTGCATTTTACAAAGCTCAACTTTCAACCCGCCCCACTCCGGGAGGGGTGTTGAAACCGTTAGCTTCTGGGTCAAAAGTTAAGTCTTTAACCTTTCAACCCGCCCCACTCCGGGAGGGGTGTTGAAACTGTGTAAGAGTTTCAGGCAATTGTACGCATGGGAACTTTCAACCCGCCCCACTCCGGGAGGGGTGTTGAAACAGTGCTATTTGGGATGCAGCAAAACCAAGACTTGACTTTCAACCCGCCCCACTCCGGGAGGGGTGTTGAAACCGGCTGTTTATGTTAATAAAAAGGCTTTCTTGTTTCTCTTTCAACCCGCCCCACTCCGGGAGGGGTGTTGAAACCAACTTTTAAAGCAAAATCAAAGTAGTACTTTGCTTTCAACCCGCCCCACTCCGGGAGGGGTGTTGAAACTCCGCCCGACCAAACCCTTATTTAGTGACACTTCCAAAAGCAATTTTGGCGGATGTCCTAAATTTGCTCTTAATTTCCCTTTAAAGGGAACATTTTCAAAGCATCTCAACATCTGAAAAACAGACTAGACAAGGGATTTGGACTTTTGGCAGAACCCCAGGGAAATTGACCTCGCTTATGGTTCGCCAAAAATAAATAATTAAGGTGGATTCCTCCTTGCTCGGAGGTGATTCGGTAGCCACCACTGCGGTAAACCCGCACCTCTATTACTGGGGGCGCACCTTATTCCTGTTTACAAGAAACAGCAGCATCAAGGTGGGCAGCTACCAGGGTCAGAAAGCAAGACTGTCTCACAACAGTCAAACTAACCCACATTTATCTCAGTTCAGAGGTTGATCAACAACATGAACTGCGGCGCTATTGTTAATTACTATTCTATTACTCAAGGTTCAGTGTTTTGTCAATCAGGCTTTTCGAGATTGATAGGCGTTTATGGCTAATTCTTTGGCTTTTTCCAGTGGACTCGCTCTAATCTGTTGTTTTCCTTCTTCAATCACAATTCCTGCTTTCTTGGACTGACTTTGAATATTTGTAATCAATCTGCCATAACTCCATTGATGAACACTATTTGGATATTGCTTGGCATACTTTTTTTGGACTTCTACTAAATCTGATTTTTGTTCAGCTTTGGCTTTAATCTCACTCTGAATTTGTTCTCGCATATCGCCTAAGTTTGGTAGGACGATACTGCCAGCTTGATAGGTTTGTGCGATCGCAATAATTTCTTTTGCCAGTAATCTGTCTATATACTCTCCTAACTCCGAATCGCCAAAGTTGTTTGGTGCAGCAATCCTTTGAGCAATATGCCGTTGGTGGGATAACAGATGTTTTTGTTGTCTTTGTCTGTTAAGCAGTTTGTAATTATCACCTAGTAATTGTTTAATATTGCGATACGTTAAAACCTTCCCTGTAGTACCATCTACAACGGCAACAGTGGCAGGTTTTTCTAAACCTAAACTCACACCCAGTAGAATATGAGATTGTCCTTTATATAAAGGTTGGCTGGGACGAGGGAAGGGGTTATTAATTCTGGCTAGAGAGGAATTTTTGCGTTTGAGATGCGCCTGTTGTTTATCATTTAGATCACCTTTGGCTTTTGTCTGGGTGATGGTTTTGGCAATTTCTTCAGCTTTTTCTTCTTTGACTAAATTTGTTCCTTCTTCTGTCCATAGACGAGTATCTACACAACAATAAAGGGTTAAATGGTGAATATCCCAAGGTTCTCCTTTACCTTCTCCTTCTTGCCAAGCAATACGACCACTACGCAGGGTAAACAAGGCACTAGAGTGTTGATTTTTGCTATTTTTCTTAATTTCCTGGTCTTCCAGAAAACGTTGAAACCAGTGGAGTTGGCGAGAATCACAATAAATTTGAAAGATATGCTCTCTTAACGTAGGAAATGTTAAACAGATGCGTCCAAACCGATTTTTAGACCAAACTAAATCTTCGTTGGTTTCGTAAGCCACCGGAAAAGGCAGAGAGCTAAATTTTCTTAAAAGACTGTTTTGCCATAATTTCGCCTCTGTTTCGTCTTCAGGAACGTTATAAGTAGCAGTGAAAAGAGTTTCTAACCATTGAGTATCGGTTAAATCCCGCCCTTTGGGGATTCTAGCGGCTAGTTTTTCTGTGAGGCGTTGAATTTGGATTTCTAATTTACGGCGACGTTGAGTGAACTTTTCGGAATTTTCTTCTTTATTGCTAACCTTACAACCGTTTTTAAGTAAATGACTAATAGCACAACGAGTTAAATTATCTTCTGCGCTGCTGTAAGCATCAAATAATTTTTTTGATAAATTACCTTCGCTATCTGATTTTTGGGATTTTTTACCCATTTTAGACTTTTTACCCTTGTTGGATGTATCTCTGTTGGTATCTTGTGGTGCAAATTGAGCCAATATTTCCGCAGATGTAGCACGAAGAGTATCTAATGAAACTCCACTGTGTTCTACCAATTCAGCATCACTGTTGAACATTTCCAGCCAGCGAAGTTTGCCGTCTAGTTGGGACTGATAACGCTTCATCAGCGCAAACCAGGATTCATAAATATAGTTCACTGATGCTGTGGCACTGGTGTAAAACCTTGCAGGTTGTCCTATAAAGCGCGGATCAGTTTTCAAAGGTTCACACAGTTCTTTGACTATACCTGTGGGGTGTTTACCTTTTTGTCGCCATGTTTCAAATTCTGGGTGTTTACCAATTTGACTCAGTAGTTCGTTAATCAGTGGCGTGTTTTTCTCTGCCATCAACTGCCATAGCTGTTGACGGGTAGTTTCACTGGCTACTAAACGACACTGAATAGTGATTTGGCTCATACCTAATAAACATATTTGTCTAATACTAACATATTTGTATTATAACTGCTTTCTGTAAAATGTTTTTATGCAAGAAACATTTTTCACAAGTAAGGAAGCGGCTCAATTGACAGGTTGTACTCTCCGCCAGATTCAGTATTGGCGAGAGAAGGGGATTGTTGTACCTATCATTAGTGATACGGGAACGGGACGCAGTATTTATTACTCTAGGTCTAATTTGGTAGAACTGGCAGCTTTGGTATATTGGCTGTCTACGGGGATAAGTTTTGATATTGCCTGTGAAACCCTGAAAAGGCTGAAGGCACAAGAGCCGGAGTTGTTTATTTCAGGTAAGGGTAAGCGGTTTATGTTGTTGTTATCAGCACAGAATGAGTCGCTTTCTCTAGTAGAATTTGACAGGAAGAGTGCGATCGCATCCCTGGATGAAGGTAAGGCTGTTATTCCTGTGTGGTTGGATATTATTTATCAGAAGTTAGCAAGTAGGTTAGCTCAATAGAGTCCCGGTCAATGACAAAAGGCTTCCCATCTACGCTAATCTGTTAATTGCACAAAAGTTTTGTTTATTTTTATAAGTATCCAGGCTATTGCCTTTATGAGAAAAATTACCCTATCTCAGTTAGAACGTCACCTATTTGCTGCTGCTGACATTCTGCGTGGCAAGATGGATGCTTCTGAGTATAAGGAGTATATCTTTGGAATGCTCTTTTTAAAACGCTGTTCTGATGTCTTTGAGGAGCAGTACGAGCAGATTATGGCAGCGAATACACTTAAAGGTAGAACTGAAGCAGAAGCAAAACAACGTGCTGAATCATCTGTTTACTATGACAAGACTTTCTTTGTTCCAGAAAGAGCGCGTTGGAGTTATATCGAAAAAGAATTACATAGTGATGTTGGTAACGGCTTAAATAAAGCTTTGGGTGCGTTGGAAAATGAAAACCCGATTTTAGAGGGCGTTGTTAGCCACATTGATTTTAATAAGACTGTAGGTAAAACCAGAGTTCCTGACCAAAAATTGCGGGACTTAATTCGGCATTTTAGTAAAAATCGTCTCCGCAATGAGGATTTTGAATTTCCTGATTTGCTGGGTGCAGCTTATGAGTATTTGATTAAACATTTTGCTGATTCCGCAGGTAAAAAAGGCGGCGAATTTTATACCCCCCGTGATGTAGCGCGGTTAATGGTGCGATTACTCAAACCACAGCAGGGAATGCGGATTTATGACCCCTGTGTAGGTTCAGGAGGTATGCTGATTCTCTCTAAGGAATATGTAGAAGAACATCAAGGAAATGCCAAAAATCTTAGTCTTTATGGACAAGAAGCTAATGGTGGAGTTTGGGCAATTTGCAAAATGAATATGATTTTGCATGGCATAGTTACTGATGAGAAAGCTATTCAAAATGATGATACTATTGCTAACCCACTGCATATATAAGGTGGGGAACTAATGCGTTTTGATCGGGTAATTAGTAATCCCCCATTTAGTCAAAATTATTCTCGAACAGGGTTACAATTTCCGTGGCGTTTTGAGCGTTATGGCTTCTGTCCAGAAAATGGTAAAAAGGCAGATTTGATGTTTGTGCAGCACATGGTAGCGGTGTTGCGAAGTACGGGAATGATGGCAACGGTAATGCCTCATGGTGTGTTGTTTCGGGGTGGTGTAGAAAAGGAAATCCGCCAGAAATTTATTGAAGATGATTTGTTAGAAGCTGTGATTGGTTTACCACCAAATTTATTTTATGGAACTGGTATTCCTGCTTGTATTTTGGTAATCAGAGGTTCAAAAGCAGCGAAACCTCAAGAACGTCAAGGTAAGGTTTTATTTATTAATGCTGATGCCGAATTTCAATCTGGTAGAGCGCAAAATTTCCTGAAACCTGAGAATATTGAAAAAATTGTTTCTTCTTTTGAGGCTTTTGTAGATGTTCCTGGTTATGCAGCAGTAGTTACTAAACAACAGTTATCTGATAATGATTACAACTGCAATATTCGCCGTTATGCTGATAATGCACCACATCCAGAACCCCATGATGTGAGAGCGCATCTTTTAGGAGGTGTGCCTAAAGCGGAAGTGGCAGCTAAACAAGAACCTTTTATTGCTCATGGTTTTGAACCCAGTGCTTTCTTTGTGGAAAGAAGTCAAGATTATTTCGATTTTTTACCAATTCTCACAGAACGTAGTCAAATTAAAGATTTTGTAGAATCATATCCAGGTATAGCGCAGCAGGAAAAAAGGCTAAAAGATGCTTTTTTGAATTGGTGGGAAATTCACGAAAACCAATTGTTGCAGTTACCAGAAACTAAGGATTTAATGAAAGTTCGTGCTGATTTTCTGACATCTTTTACTGAAGCAATGCGTCCGATTAAAATTCTCGAACCTTACCAAGTAGCGGGAACAATGACTCAATGGTTAGAGAATAATGAAAATACTTTGGCTTCTGCTATTAATCAAAATTTTAAAGGGTTGGTAGAAAATGAAATAGAAGCGAAAGCTGAGAGTTTAAGAAAACAAGCAATTCAAGAACAAATGCTGCTGTTTTTAGATGAATTTCAGGTAAATGGGGTAATTGCTAGTTGGTGGAATGAAATTCAGTATGATTTGAAAACTGTTGCTGCTCAAAATTTTGATGGTTTGATAGAAGGTTGGGTAGAAACAATTCGGGCGGATTTGGATAGTGATAATAAAAATGGTAATGGTTCTGACCCGTTAAGTCATAAATTGGTAGTGCGTTTATTGCCAAAATATTTACAACAGTTGGCAGATTATGAAGCTAAAAAAGCAGATTTAGAAAGTCAATTAGCAGCCACTAAAAAGAGTGATGAGGAAAGCGAGGAAGGGGAATTAGAAGATGAGGAGCAATTGAGTGAGGCTGAAATTAAGAAACTCAAGCAGGAATTGTTACAGGTTAAGAAGATTTTGACTAACTTGAAGGAAGATTTAATTAAGCAGTTGGATAATGCCAGAAAGCAGTTGATGATGGAACAATGTCAGCGATTAGTGTTAGATATTGCTAAGGATGATTTAGAAAATCAATTAAATCGTTATGTTAATGCTCATCGTCAGCAGGTGATTTCTAGTCTTGAGAATTGGTGGGATAAATATCGGGTAACTTTGCGCGATATTGAGGCAAAAAGAGATAATGCAGCGAAGCGGTTAGATGGTTTTTTGAGGGGGTTGGGGTATGTTGAATAAACCAATTTGGTACGAGGAAAAATTGGGTAAATATGCGTATATAAAAGGCCGTATTGGTTGGCGAGGTCTGAAAGCATCTGAATATACTGAAGATGGACCATACTTGATTGCTGGTCATCACATTGCAGCAGGACAAGTCAAATGGTCTGCTTGCGATCATGTCTCAATGCCTCGCTACCTTGAGTCTAGGGAAATTGCTCTTGAAGAAGGCGATATTATTCTTACTAAAGATGGAACTATTGGTCGTGTTGCCATTATTGATAATTTACCTGGCTTGGCAACTATTAACTCTACAATGATGCTTATTCGGGTACGCTCACCTTTAGTACCACGATATGTGTATCACTATTTAACTGGTGACAGCTTTCAGAAGCTCGTTTACAGATAAAGTTTCAGGTAGCTCAATCCCTCATATCTTTCAGCGGGACATGGTAGAACTAACCATACCTTTCCCGTCGAAGTCTGAACAACAATGTATTGCTGAAATACTCGACACCATAGAAGAAGCGATCGCACACACATCTTCTATTATCGCCAAACTCAAGCAAATCAAAGCCGGACTGCTTCACGACTTACTGACTCGCGGACTTGATGAGAATGGAGAATTACGGGATGCGATCGCACATCCTCAAGAGTTCAAAGATTCACCACTGGGGAAAATTCCGAAAGATTGGGAAGTTACTGTTCTTGCTCAAGAAATTGATATACGTCATGGCTATGCTTTTAAAGGTGAGTATTTTTCTGATGATCCTCCAGGAGAAGTGCTTTTAGTTCCGGGAAACTTTCATAGAGAAGGTGGACTTTATTTTGAGAAAAACAATATTAAGTATTATCAAGGGGAAATTCCAGAAAGCACTATTTTACAAAATGGTGATTTGTTAACTGTAATGACTGACCTTTCTCCAAAAACACTTATTTTAGGTAGAGTAGTATTACTGGATCTACCATTTAAACTTTTACATAATCAACGAATTGGCAAAATAGTTGTCAAATCTACTAATAGATGGGATAAGCAGTTTTTGATCCTTGTTATGAATAGCGATAGAGTTAGGCAAAATATTATTAGTAATGCAACAGGTACAACAGTACGGCATACCTCACCTGATCGAATTACTAGAAACATTGTTGCAAAACCAAAATTAGAAGAACAGAAAAAAATATCAGAGATTATCGAAACTCAAGATACCCGCATCCGCACAGAAGAAGCATACCTGGAAAAACTCAAACTCCAGAAAAAAGGACTAATGCACGACTTATTAACTGGAAAAGTCCGAATCAATCAGGTTAAAAATAATATAGCCATACCTACAACAGCATAATCTAATGCCCATCCCTATCTACCACATCACCCACATCAACAACTTACCCTCCATTCTCAAATCAGGTGGATTGATGGCAAACAGTAGGCTAAGGCAAGAAACAATTAAATATCTTGATATTGCTCATGGACACATCCAAGATAGACGATCAATAACTCGTGTTCCTTGTGGTGCTGGTGGAACTTTACATAATTATGTACCATTCTATTTTGCTCCACGTTCTCCCATGCTCTACGCCATTCATAGAAAAAATGTAGGTCAATATAGCAATGGACAAACACCAATTCTTCATTTAGTTTCCAGTGCAGAAGCGGTTGAAACTGCGGGACTATCCTTTGTAGGTGCAGACGGACACGCAGCTATGGAATATACAGCTTTTTTTGATGAAATTGAATATTTGTATGCAGATGGCGTGATTGACTGGGAAATTATGGAAACTAACTACTGGGCTGATACAGAAGAAGACGGGGACAGAAAACGCCGACGACAAGCCGAGTTTTTAGTGCATCAGTTTTTTCCCTGGCGACTCATTGAAGAAATTGGTGTCTTTAACACCACAATTCAAACACAAGTTAAAGAAATATTACAAAAAATTAACGTTCAGACCCCTGTTAGGGTTTACTCTAAATGGTACTATTAAGAGTTTTGAGATAAACTCACAATTATACTAGATATATATAGCCAGTTAAGGGAGATGATGGAATTTAAGCAAGGCAACCTACTAGAAGAAAATGCCGAAGCCCTAGTTAACACCGTGAATAATGTCGGTGTCATGGGTAAAGGTATTGCCTTGCAATTTAAGCAAGCTTACCCTGAAAACTTCCGCCAATATGAAAAAGCCTGTCGTGCTGGAGAAGTGCAACCAGGTCAGATGTTTACCGTCTCCACAGGTAGCCTATTTAATCCCAGATACATCATTAACTTCCCCACCAAACGCCACTGGAAAAGCAAATCCAAAATAGAAGATATTAAAAGTGGATTGGTGGCTTTAGTTGCAGAGGTGCAAAAATTAGGAATTACCTCAATTGCCATTCCCCCATTAGGATGCGGCAACGGTGGCTTAAATTGGCGAGAAGTTAAGCCTCTAATAGAATCAAGCTTTGCCCAACTGCCAAATGTGCAAGTAATTATATTTGAGCCATCGGGCGCACCAGCAGCCGAAAAAATGCAGGTAGCCACCAAAAAGCCTAACATGACCCGTGGACGTGCCTTAATCATTCGCCTACTGGAAGCTTACGGTATTCCTGGCTATGAGTTAACCAAGCTAGAAATCCAAAAACTGGCTTATTTTCTCCAAGAAGCAGGGGAATTTCTCAAGTTACCCTATCAAAAGAGTTTATATGGTCCCTACGCAGATAACCTGAACCAAGTTCTAAAACATATAGAAGGGCATTATATTCGTGGTTATGGTGATGGGACTGGGAGAGCAAGTATTTCTGTATTACCACAAGGTAGAGAAGCAGCAGAGACTTTTTTAGCAACTGAATTAGAAGCCCAAGAGCGTTTAGAGCAAGTTAGCAAACTTATTTATGGCTTTGAAACGCCCTACGGCATGGAATTATTAGCGACAGTTCACTGGGTAGCTACCAAACACCCTAACCCAGCGAAAGATAGTGAAGAAGCAATAAATCTGGTACATGAATGGAGCGAGAGAAAACGCAAGCTATTCAAACCAGAACATATTCGCAAAGCTTGGCAGCGTCTAGGTGAACAAAACTGGCTAACCATGAATTCAACTAATATGATGGAATAAAATATACCTCGGATTCACCTCTCATGTTCAACGAGTATAGCCAGGTTGAACTCCCTCTAATTAACCAACTTAAACTCATGGGTTGGCAATATATCGAGGGTGATATTGATGTTCCTTACCTAACTGAAAGACAAAACTTCCGGGAAATTCTGCTGACGGCAAGACTTCACAAAGCCATCGGCAGAATTAACCTTGATGACAACGGACTACCTTGGCTAGATGATAGTCGCATCAATACTGCCATTGGTGTTTTAGAAAGGTTGGGAACTGCCAAACTCATGGAAGCGAATCAAATAGCCACTGATTTGTTACTTCAAGGAACTGTAGCCGAAGGTGATCCACAAAGGGATGGAGGCAGAGATCAGACAGTTCGCTTCATTGATTTTGACCATCCTGAACGCAATGATTTCCTAATTATTAATCAATTTCGTGTTGATATTCCTGGTGGTAAAAATTATATAATTCCTGATATTGTTTTATTTATAAATGGCATTCCTTTAGTAGTAATAGAATGCAAAAGTCCTTCTAGCACAGAACCAATGGCAGAAGGCATTACCCAGTTACGACGTTATTCAAATCAACGAGAAGAAATCGCAGACGATGAAGGTGTAGAAAAACTATTTCATTACAATCAATTTTTGATTTCTACCTTTTTCCATGTAGCCAGAGTAGGCACAATTGGCGCATCATATCAACATTATCTAGAATGGAAAGATACCAGTCCCGTCTCAATGGCTGAAGTAGCAGCAGAATTAGGAGAAACACAACTCAGCAGTCAGCAAATTTTAGTAGCGGGAATGCTGCGTCCAGCCCTCCTAATGGATATAGTTAGAAATTTCACTCTATTTCAACAATCAGGTGGCAAGAATATCAAAATAGTGGCTCGTTACCAACAGTTTAGAGCCGTACAGGAAGCAGTGCGCCGCTTGCAGAATGGTAAAACTCGTAGTCAGCATGGCGAAAGTGATCAAAGAGGTGGAATTATTTGGCATACTCAAGGATCTGGTAAAAGTTTAACAATGGTTTTCTTAGTGCGAAAGCTGAGAACTTTACCAAAATTACGGCGTTTTAAAGTTGTTGTGGTGACAGACAGAGTAGATTTACAAAAACAACTTAGCAATACTGCCAGTCTCACTAACGAAACAGTCCTGAAAGCAACAAATACCGAAGAACTCAAAACACTGTTGCGTCAATCTAGTCCAGATTTAATCTTTGCCACAATTCAGAAATATCAACAGCGAGATGAGGATATTACAGAAGACACTAGCGGCATCTTGAAATACCCATCTAGTCAGGGAAATACTACAGTTCGCAAAGCAGCAGAAAAATCCTCTAGCTATAACCTCAATCCAAAAGTGGTTCGTCTGGTGACGGAAACTGAGGAATTTCCGATTTTGAATGATTCAGAAGATATCCTAGTTTTAGTAGATGAAGCCCACCGCACCCAAGCTAGTCAATTACACGCTAACTTGATGGCAGCCTTACCCAATTGTGCCAGGATTGGTTTTACAGGGACTCCGATTTTGGAGGGAAAACGCAAGCGTACCTACGAAATTTTTGGGGAGTTTATTGATCGCTACACCATTAAAGAATCAGAGGCAGATGGGGCAACTGTACCAATTCTCTATGAAGGACGTACTGCTGAGGCAGAAGTAGCAGATGGGCGATCGCTAGATCAACTTTTCGAGGATATGTTTTGCGATCGCACTCCTGAAGAATTAGCCGCAATTCGCGCTAAATACGCCACAGAAGGCAATGTCTTGGAAGCTCCAAAACTCATAGCAGCTAAGGCAGAGGATATGCTGCGCCATTATGTAGAAACAGTTCTACCCAATGGCTTTAAAGCCCAAGTTGTGGCTAGTAGTCGCCTCGCAGCAGTACGCTATCAACAGGCTTTTGTTGCTGCTCATGAAAAATTAGTAGCCCAGTTGGAAAGTTTTGACCCTTCTCAACCATCTTCAAATCCCGAAACTGAGTTTTTAACCCGGATTTATCCGCAATTAGCGCAAATCAAAGGTTTAGAGTTTGCATCGGTAATTTCCAGTGGCAACAATGACGATCCAGCTTGGAAGCAGTGGAGTGATAAATCCAAAGTAGAAGACTACATCAACCGATTTAAAAAACCACTGGTGCATCCTGATCTCAACAAACAAGATGGTTTGGCTTTCATCATCGTCAAAAGTATGTTGCTGACTGGTTTTGATGCCCCTATTGAGCAAGTATTGTATTTAGATCGCTCAATGCAGGGACATGAATTACTGCAAGCGATCGCTCGTGTGAACCGCACCTATTCCCGTAAATCCTGTGGCTTGGTTGTAGACTACTATGGCGTGGCTCGGCATTTGAAAACAGCTTTGGCAGTTTATAGTGCTGAAGATATCCAAGGGGCTTTAATTAGCCTGACAGACGAGTTACCCAAATTGAGCGATCGCTATCAGCGTGTACTTGCAGTTTTTCAAAGTCGGAGTATTCCCGACATTACCGATGTTAATAGTTGCATTGACTTACTACGAGATATCAAAATCCGGGCTGAATTTGTAGTCAAGTTAAAGCAATTTTTGGAAAGTTTAGATATTGTCATGCCCCGCCCAGAAGCATTACCTTACATAAAAGATGCCAAAATCCTCGGCTATATCAATAAGGCTGCTGCCAATCTTTACCGGGACTTCCAACTGAATATTTATGGTGCAGGAAATAAAGTCCGGCAACTCATAGACGAATACATCATAGCTAGTGGCATAGATCCTCAAGTCCCCCCAATCTCGATTATGGATGCCGATTTTGAGAGTGCTGTCAACTCTCGAACCTCAGATCGTGCCAAAGCATCGGAGATGGAACACGCTGCCCGTTACCATATCAGCAAGAACTTTCAGGAAGACCCAGCTTATTACAAAAAATTAAGCGAAAGACTAGAAGAAATTTTAGAAAGGTTTCAGGATAAATGGGCAGAATTAGTAGAAGCATTACGCCAATTTACTGAAGATTTGCGCCAAGGTCGTCCCGCAGATGAAACTGGCCTTGACCCCAGAACCCAAGCGCCATTTTTAGGCATTTTGGTAGAAGAAATCCATCCAGGACAGGAATTACTAGATATAGAACTTAACAAACTGGCAGCGATCACAATAGAAATGATAGAACACATCCGTCAAGAGATTAGAATAGTTGATTTCTGGAGAAATGCCCATGCTCAAAACCTATTGCGGGGGTGGATTGTCCGATTCTTAGATGACGAAGATGTGATACCCTTTTCTCGACAACAGGCAGTGAGCGATCGCATCCTAGAATTAGCCAAACACCTTCATGGGAAATTAACCATAATATGAGTGAATCCCTGGTAATTGATGATTTGTACTTTATATTAAATCGGAGTAACAAACGAAAAACAGTAGGTATTACCATTGACCGAGGTGGAGAATTAATCGTCAATGCTCCTTATGATTGTCCTTTGGAAATAATTGAGCAAATTGCCTTAGAGAAACGGTTTTGGATTTACACGAAATTAGCAGAAAAAGAATTACTTTCCCAAAATCACTCAGAGAAAGAATTTATCAACGGTGAAGGATTTTATTATCTAGGTCGCAGCTATCGCCTGTTATTAGTATCAGCAAAATCCCCCACTCCTCTACGCCTTTACCAAGGTAGATTTATGCTTAGGTCTAATGAACAGAGCCATGCTAGAGAGCATTTCATTCATTGGTATACTCACATCTTGCACCTGACCGAAAACCTCAGTATTAACCGAAAATAAGAGAACAAAAGAAACATCTAAAAATCATACCTACAATTTATATACTGAAATAATAAACTACATTTACTCCCAGTATATTTACAAATGACATATATGAAAAGAGAAATAATGTCATCTGCACAGAAACACTTGTATTTTTTTATGAAAAATGAGAGAAAAGGGCGTAGAAAACATTAATCAGCAAGAAATATGGAAATCATTCTTGCCCACGCCCATAACCTAATGTACACCATTCTAGCATTGATGCCTACTCGTTATCAAAGAGATAATTTGGAAGCAATGCTAGGATTATTTCTAGCCGCAGATGGAAAACCTTTACCACATTACAGTAAAGCCAAATCCGAAAGTGCATTAAGTCGATTTTTGAATATTAGTAATTGGTCTACTCGTAAACTCATTTATCATCTCCGCCAGCAGGCGCTTGAACAAATTAATAGTCACTGTCCATTAGGGCGAAAAGCATTTTTACAAGTGATTATTGACCTCACAACTTTAAAAATGTGGTAAATTCAAAGGTTTAAATAACTTAATAAGTGTCTACAATGGTAGGCGAGGTTTCCATATAGTAATCTTATATTTGGTAGTTGGAAAATGGCGTATACCCTGGAATTTTCGCGTCTGGAGAGGTAAAGGTACAGCCAGTCCTGCTCAGATGGCACTACGAATGGTACGTAATTTACCAAAAGATTTTACCAAAAATTCGAGGTGAAAATTCTAGCTGATACAGCCTTTGGCACTAAAGATTTTATCAACGGTATTCGTAAACTTAAATATCATGCTGTCCTTGGTATTGGTTGTAATCGTAAATTAATTAATGGCACTCCTGTTAAACTTTTACATCGTCGAGGAAGACAAGTTCAACTCGTTGGATTAGATTTTCCTGTTACCCTTTCTTGGTATTATTTTAAACGCGAGAATGGTCAGTTTGTCAAAAGATATGTTATCTCTACAAAACCCATTAAAGCTAGCACTATTTCTTGGTGGGGTAAACGCCGTTGGCTTTCTTGAGGTTGGTTCAAAACTGCTAAACATCGCTTTGGTTTAGACAAGTTTGGACAAGGCACTCTTTTAGGGGTTTATCGTTGGTTAATCTTGTCTATGACTGCCTATTTATTAGCATATTGGGCATATATTTCATCTTCCTTATCTGATTCTTTGGACTGGGGTAAAGCTGCTTTTCTTGCACTCTCTACTTTTCTTCCTCATTTAGTCCTGTCTTTGTTATTACTTGACATTGAACGACTTCGACCCTTAGCACTTAGTCATGGAATTGACATTACTATTTTAAGGTGCAAGATATGAGTATACACAACACGCAGAACTTTGGTTACAACGTTGGGTAAATTTATTCTCACCCAGGCTAGGTGTAGCTCCCAGCATCATAAAAATCCGAGATTTGGGTTTTCGTTGGGGGTCATGTGGTAGTAGCGGAAATCTTTATTTCCACTGGCTAACAGTCCTCCTAGCACCCCGAATTATAGAATATATAATCGTTCATGAATTAGTGCATCTGCACGAATCGCACCACAATGAACAGTTCTGGAAGTATATAGAGCGTGTTTTGCCGGATTTTGAATTCAGGAAGCAGTGGTTAGCTGAAAATGGTAGTCGCTTCGTATTATGAAAGATAAAATAAGTTACCAGGGTAGCGATATCTGAAGACAAGCGGCTTCGCGTCTACGCATCCCTAGATGAAGGTAAGCCGGCTATTCCCATGAGCTTAGAGGTTAGTAAATAAGTTACCAAGTTAGCGATCACATCTTTGGATGGATAAATTTCTACCTCACAGTTAGTAGATATCTTAAATTCTCTTCTGATGTTCTATCATCTCCCCAAACGGCAAAAAACACCTTTGACACCAACCATCAACCCATAAAGCCGGAACTTTAAACCTAGCCCCACAATTAGGACATTCAGACAACAAACTTAAATGATGATGCTGACACCCCTGAGTCACCTTAAACTGCCACTCAATCCGATGACAAGGTGACTCCACATAACAAGCAGCACAAAGTCGAATAGGTTCAAGATTCATTCCCACCCCAGCAGGTGGTAACATCTGCTCTAACCTATCAGCATCAACCCCTACAACCTTAGCCAAAGCCTCCAACTGTTGCCGAGAAGGAGGGGGATTAAAACGAAACTTTTCCCATCTGGATATCGCACCCCCAACCCCAGCAGCTTTACCCAAACCAGTAGTTGTTAAATCATTTGCCCGTCGAAACCGCCCCAAAAAGTGACTCAGACTTTCCCCAAGATATGGTTCTACCTGAAACAACCAAGGATTAATTTCCCCAACTTCCATTACTTATACTCCGCCGTTACTTCCTTCAGAGTTTCCAAATCAATCTTTGCTAATCCCTTCTTTAAAGCCCGAATAGCCGACTCCCTGAGAATCATATCCAGCAACCCAATATAACCCCCAGTTGCCTCACCCAAAGTCTTCAGCATTGCCTTACTAGAAAGATTAGAAGCAACAGGCAGTTTTAAAACCTGTTTTTCCCAAATCTCCACAGTGCGCTTAAAACCCACATTCCGCAGATGTGACTCAGATTATTGATATTTTTGAAAAATTCCAGCCAGGAAAATTTTATCTACCTAATTTTTCTGGCTGAATTTAACTTTATTTGCCAAAAGATAGAGCTTATTAAGTAAGTTAATTTCACAAGTTTTTAAAATAGATTCTCTCTCTCAATTAAAGTAGTCATTTTCGGTAAAATAAACATGACAATTAAAGCCAAGAATATTTCCGTCTTCGCTAAAAACTTCTATTTACTACTTTTACCCTTGAACTTTCTACATCTTTTAGGTCAAATAAACCACATCAAGTAATTAGATAATATTTACTACAACTCTTTCCTAAATATCTGACAATCTTTTCACGTTCCTCCGTTAAATTGCTCATTTGTTTCTGTCCATTTATGATTACCAAATGTACAGCCTGAAACATCTGAAATACCCACCTCATTGTCGGTTTATTTGTGATTTTCTTAACTTGATTTCTAATCCCATCATCAAATTTAGCTAATTCTTGCCTTAATTTTCTTTGGGCAAGGTTATAGACTAACAAACACAATCCCATTATCATTGCTATTGCTTCTACTCTTTCCGGGGTTTTGACAAATACGCTTGATGTAAAAAACAATGGGTCTTTTAAAAATCTAAATCCTCTTTCGTTAGATTGTTGAGCTTTGTATTCTTCTAATACTTTCTCATCACTCAATTCATTTCTATCTAATACATTCGTTGCTAATATAAATCTCCCTGCGTTAATTTTTTCAGTTTCTATTACTTCTTCTCTTGTTTCTATTTGACCTTTTATTTGATATTTTATTTGACTTGGTTCGGTCAATTTACTTGGTCTACCTGCTGTTTTATATTCTAGTTTCTCTATGTATTCAATTTCTTTTATTTGGTGATATTTCCAGGATTTTGATAGCTTTTCTATTACTATTTTTGCATCTGGCTGACAGGCGAACTCTTGTCTGGATAGTTTGCTGAGTGCGGCTTTTGCTTTTGCTTCCTGTTTTTTGACTTGTTTTTCTACTTGTTGGATACTTGATTTTTTTCTGATTTCACTTTCTACGATTATCCATCTTTGTTTTATGCCTGCATATTCTGATTCTTTGGCTGCTATTTTATAGCCTGATATTTGACTATCTTTCCATTCTGCTTCTTTTATATCTACAATTTTATTTTTTGCTTCTTTGATACTTAGTGGTACTCTTGTTATCCATTTCAGTTCTCTCATTGCTGCTAAGTTTTCTGCTGTATATAAGGCACTGTCTGCTACACTTATGCCCTCAAATGTCCATTGTTTTTAAATTCTTTTAATCTTTCTACAAATACACTTTTATCATCTACGTTTCCTGAGTCTACTTTTAAATATAATGGGATGTCTCCATCTCCTGTTACTATCATGTCTATGATAAATTGTTTCAAGTCTGGTCTTTTATCTCTTGAATATCCGTGGACTATTTCTATTGCTTTCATCTCCGGTTCTATTTCTAATTTATTCTCTTCTGTTTCTTGCTTTATTTCGTCTATTTCTTTGATTTCTTTTTGTACTCTCCTTCTACACTCATTGATGTCCCATCTAAATGAATACTATCCATTTCTACTTGGAATTTATGGGCTGCTTTTATGGCTACTGCTGTAAATATCTTGGTTGTTCCTATTTGATGATATTTGTCTAGTTCTCTTCCTAGTTTGTCGTCATTTAAATGCTCTGGTAATACTCCTTCTCCTATTAAATGTTCTGTTGCTTTTCCTACAAAAAAAATTCCCCAAATAGATATAATGGGGCGCTTAAAAACCCTAATCCATTCAATATCATCGCTTTTACTACTTGTCCTGGTGTTAGGGTTTCTTTTGTTTTTATTCCCACTATTTTATTCACTTCTTCTACCAATTCCATCTCGTCTATTATTCCTGCTACTATTCCTAAATGGTCTATATCTAGGGTTTGTATGGCAACTTGAGACTCTTTCACGGTTTTTCCCTTCTCTATTTGACGCTTTTTATTTTAACAAATAAAAGCCTGAAATCCTTGCTAGACAATCTTTTCAGGCTTTTCTTTCTCTAAATTTTTAATTCCTAAATTTGCTTTAACATCTGCGGAATGTGGGTTAAAATCTTCCCCAGAAAACTTACCAAACCGATGACAGGCACGAAAACGGTTATAAACCTGCTCATCTCGCTTGATTACAGCGTCTAATCTGTCAGTACCCACCAAAATCACCGCAATTTCCAACTTATCAAAAATATCCCGCACTTCTGCAAAAGTCTTGGGTTTAAAACGATCAGCCTCATCAATAATCAGCATTTCCACCCCACAACCTTTGAGAACCCGCAGCGTTCTATCTCTAATCTCTGCAACCGTTCCCTTAGTCATTTGATATTTCAAATGCTCAATAATTGCTGCAAATAACTCCTTAGCACTACATTCTTGAGGTATTTGGATATAAGCAACAGGCACAGTTGGCGGTTTTCCCGGCTCTTGTTTGGGTTTATGCCTGAGTCTGTAGGATCACAACCCATAGTTTTACCCGTTCTTGACTCTCCTAGCACCCTCCCAGACTGCCGTGATTGTCGCTTGCCATCTAACCAATCATGGAGCATTTTCACCTGTTCCAAAGCAATAAAATTCTTGCTATTCAATCGTTGAATTTCTGCTTGTAATTTCTCATCATTTTGAGGAATATCACCTAATTCTTGAGCAACACTTTGGGCTTGTTGTGAAGTCATGATTTACCACCCGTAATCTTCGCGCATTTGTTCATAATCAAAAACTTCTGGCATATCTGTTTCTTGGGAGCTTTCGACAAATGCCACTTCTATTTCTTCTACCGGTTCAACAGGCACAGGTTTTTTAGTCTTTTGAACTACAGCTTGTTCTTCTTTTTGCCGTTCCTTTTTCGTTTTCTTTTGCTTAACGAAAGTTTCTCTGTCTCTTACCTCTGCCAACATAGAACGATTGCTAATAGTCTTACCTGCCTCTCGAATCCTACGAATCATAGCTTTTGCTTCATCTAGAGACAGTTCCTCAGTTTCCAAATCTTGGGCATAGGCACGAGCTAAAAACTCCTCTTTATGACCCTTGTGGCTATAAACCAAAATAGTAGTAATATCTCTAGGGTCATATCGCAGTACCACGCTTTCACCTGCGTAACCTGCTAAATGTTCACCTTTATACATCAAGTTTTCAAATTGTAAGTAGCCTCCCCTTTGAATCATTCTGCGTGATTGCTTCATTAAACAGATATCCAGATCTCTTTCTGAAATTACTTCAGGGGCTACTATCAATCCAGAGTCCCAACGCTGAAATCTAGTTTGATCACCCATCCGAGCATCTTCTCGTTGGTTATAGGTATTGACGATGTAGGCTACCAAACGCTGCTCTAGCTCTCGCAAAGTCAAACAAGCTTCTTTTTCCGCTTCTTCTGGTCGCTCTTGTACATTTGATCCTGTGTAGCCTTGGAGAGTTGAAAATAACTGGGTGTTAAATGTCTTGAAAGGACGCTCAACAATGCCGCCTTCACTGGGGCGATCGCGTAAATGGCAAGCAAATCCCAACTGCACACCTATTTGCTGCAAATGGTTGGAACGAAAGTCTTTACCCCCATCAGTATAAAAATGCTCTGGTTTGCCGTAAGTTCCCCATTCTTCATAAAGCTCATATTCTTGTCCATATTGCTTTGGCAAGATTGCATGGCGCAAAGCTAAAGCCACTACCTGAGAACTGGGAGCATCGTAACCAAGATTAATACCTACAATGCAGCGAGAATAGCTATCAATAACTGTTGTTAGCCAAGGACGACCAAGAATTTCGCCATGTTTATCTACCAGCAACACATCCGCACGAGTATGATCACACTGCCAAACTTGGTTGCTGTATTCTACTTGTAAATCTTTTCCATCACGGGTTTTTACTGATAAACGTGAACCTCGCCAACCAGGACTGCGAATGCTTTTTGCCTTTTCTTGCTTTTCAATCACAGGTTCGAGAATACGGTAAACAGTCATGTGTGAAGGAGGTTTAACACCTAGATCATCTGCTCTAACTTTGACTCTGACTGCTACTTGTTGGCGACTCATGCGTTTGCCGCCCTTATTTCCTTCTTTGTAAGTCTTAAGAATAAACTCCTGCCAATTTTCATCAACTCGGTGCTTACCCTTATCAACCCGTTCAGTTTGCGTTAGACCAACTAAGCCTTCCTCTTCCCATTTATCAATCAGTCGTCTTACTGTTCGCACTGATTTACCCAGTTTTACCGCTGCTTCCTTGAGTCTTTGAGCATAAGTAGTGCGATCGCCTGCTTCTAACAGACTTTGAATAACCTCCATTTTTAGTTTTGCCTCGCCAGAAAGTTCCGACACAAGAACTTGAGTTTCTTTGCCGATGCTACTTTCATCTCCCAAATTGCCCGGAGTTAGAGGTGTTTCATTCCTCATATACATTAATGTTTAATTACAACATATTTGTATAGTATAGAGTAAAAGTGACATTTAATGTGTGAAATTTTCAGAAATATAGTAATTTACCTGTATTTGGCAAATTGACAAATAAATTGATAATTATCTGGCTTTTGACACTTAATTTGTTAAATATATGTCTGGAGGATGTTCACAAATTAGATAAATAAAAACCTCCTACAATCTTTGCTGTAGAAGGTTTTAAGGTATTTTTATGATTTTTGACAATATTTTGTTAAATTGTCAAATAATTAGTTAATGTACACAAATTATGTAAACACTGATTAAGTTTCCTGTAGCATAATATTGCACTACGGTATTTATCATTATTCGTTATCGTTAGATGCCCCTACTCAATAATCTACGGTGTACACACAAGTCTTAAAATTCCTACTAGTACTTGGTTTCATCATCTAGCTTGAGGTGGTGCGATCGCATTATGTGATTACTTCGCTCCGCTCGTAATGACAATTTAAGGGGTCTATCATGCCTGAAACCCTTGCAGATAGTACTTAGGGTTTGCTTAATAAACCAAAAACATAGATATATCAACAGTCTCAGGCTGAAAAAGTTGGAGAAGGTGCAAGAAATAAGCGATGAAAGCATCAAAAATAGTTCATTTACCCAGATTTGAGAATATTCTGATCTCCTTCTAATTCTTCTTTCTGACTCCTGACTCCTGACTCCTAACCCTAACGGAAAGACTTTTTTAGCAACTCCTACTTATGTGTACACCGTATATATTTCAATCGTTCAGGACTCTTCTGCACCACTAGGCCTGAATCCTTACGTTTTTTGATTCTGAGACTTAAATCTACCTGCAATAAACTTTCGCTTGTGTAAATGCTTTGTCTGACGTTTGCTAACTCTCTCTCTCCACATCCGGAAACTAGATTGCTTCATTTCCCGTTTCATTAAAGCAATTACCTGTTTTTCAAGAAGACCAAACTGAGCTTCAATAGCATCAAAAGTTGTTCTATCCTCCCATGCCATTTCTATGATCCGATCTATAGTGGCAGAATCTAAGTTAGGTAGCTTCATTGCTTTATTTAAATGATTTTCTAATATTTTTTGAAATAAAAATAATTGCGGTTAATTCTAATAATATCATAGAATTAAGCTTGAGAAATAAGATTTTCAAGAAAGAGTGGTAAAAATATCGTTACTGTTTTTGAATCTCTATCATTCCATACTTTCTAGAGTAGAGGAAATTTTAATCCCGTTTAATCCGGATAAATCAGAACATAACTGAAGAGAAAATTATATTGCTATCTTCAATCTTCATGTCAAAACTCATGGAAATGCCGCAACGTATATCAATTCGTTACAAAGATTCTGCATACAACATTCATGAAATTCGTTTGAAAACCTTCCGACTGGGATTCCAACTCTGGGAGGAACAAACTAAACCTAGAAAAACCGAGCTTTATGAATTTATATTGTGTTGCGTGAAACAGGTTGACCGCCAAGATCGATTTATGTTTTCTTTACTGTTTATAGAATTAGCAGATATTATCCGTAATTCTGCAATTGAGAGGGGGATGAAAGAGATAATTCTCAAAACAGCTTTTAGTGAGTTTGGTTCTGCATTAACAGATTTTGAAAATAGTGCCAAATAACTATTTGTAAGAGGTTATAAGATTTTTTATCAGGTTGCACCCAAAATGTAAGGATCAAACTAGTCTGTCAAAATAAATACTTTGCAAGTATAAATTTGGGTATTATTTTAACAATGAAATAAACTGTATGATAAATCGAATACTTTCCCAGATCTATGATTAAATATTTTAGCCCAAATGCTAAAAAATATATGATAAATTATGGCTGTAATAAAATATGCCATATCCCAATTGTTACAGATGCAAACCATAGAAAATTAACGTATTTTTGATTAAAAATAGTCTATTAAAAATAAAGTATGTTATTGTTAATTGTTATTCAAAGTCGCTAATTTCCTTAAAAGCGCGATTTCTTTAGCCCTTACATTTGTGTGCAACATAACGCAAGCAGCATACTTGATAAATTCGTTGCCTGACAAACCTCGTGAAGAGGTACACATATTTAAAAATGTCCGTTTAGACGCTCAAGGACACCAAAATAATAGAATTCATCTAGGAAATTGAGTAGCAATTGAGCGTAATGTAGAAATGGGCTGTCTGGAAGAAACTTACATACACATTAATGAGGATACTTTCATTGCGTCTAATGTTTGTATTGCTGGGGCAGGAGATATCAAGATTGGCAAGCATTGTATGATAGCATCTGATTCTGGCATATATGCCAACAATCATAATTTTGCTAATGCTTTATTCCGTTGCTGTGGGTATTCCTGCACGAGTTATCAAAAGTCGAATCGCCAAGGAATTAGTAAAATCTTCTGAGCATTGACAGAATGGTGGGGGGAGTAGAGTGTCAAAATGTTCGGTCGGGAAACCTTTAGTATCAAGGAACGTCAGTATTAGTTGGATTAGCCAACAACCTCAATTCAAAATCCAAAATCCAAAATTGGCAAGGTCAAGAGATACCTCCAAAAAGGAACCAGATTATGGGTAAGATAGAGGAGCTATATTTTCAGCGTAGTAGATTGCTGAGAACTTTTTTGTCATACCCCTGGGAGATATTTTTATGGTGACTTTAAAAATCGCTGTTTATATTGTTGTAGCCTTCTTCGTCGGAATTTTTGTGTTTGGGTTTTTGTCGAATGATCCTGCTCGTAACCCCGGTCGTCGGGATTCAGAGTAAAAACGCAATCAATTATCCGCAACTGCTGGAAGGTGGAAGACACTGAACGCCCGAAACCTGGCGAAAAGTCTGGAAAAATGATACTGTGTCATCCTCATTGACGGCTTACTGCAAGTCAGCAGAAGGCGAAAGTCGGAAGGCATAATGTGTACTGAATCCTTCCGGCTTAAATATCTGCCTTTTTGTTAGCCTGATTGTCCTGAGATATGCTTCATCCAGTTTTGCCACCTGATTCACCTCCCATTATCGAATATTTACGGCCGGCCAATTCTGTCTCTTCAGCTTTAGTTGTAGAGGCTAAGACTGATGTGCAGCAACTGGCAACTCCAGGAAACATTGAGATTTCTCATGATCTGCCAACTCCTGAGCAGGCAAATCAAGATGACTTAGTAGTTGCTAATAAGTTATCTTCATCCCCTCAGCCAGAAATTTTACCTCCTGAACTTTCCCCTGGTGATGCTTCTGGGAAGGCTTCGGATTTAGGAACATCCTTGGGAGTTGGTGATCCCAAGATCGAAAGTTCTGATGGTGACGACAAACCAGCCACTACATCTCCACAATTTGTTGATGAAGTTGGTAAGAAAAATAGTTTATGGTTGTCTGATTCTCCAGTTGTGATCAAAAAATTAGTCCTACCACAACAGCCAAATGCTGTTACTTTACAAGAATCAGAAGGTAAGATTAATATTTCGGGAACATCTACAGCACAGAATATACCAAGTTCTCTCCCGGTTCAAAATATTATTGAGTTTAAACCACGTAATCCCAATAACCAACCTTCAACTTCTACTACGGTAGAATTTTCACCTCCTCCAGAATCTGTTTCACCACCAGATCAACCTGCTGGGAATACTCCACAAGTGAGACAAAGAGTGGTGGAGGTGATTGCCGACCGTCAAGAATATGATGAGCAAAGGCGAATTGTTACGGCTGAAGGAAATGTGGTGGTGAGATTTGATGGGGCGGTTGTAGATGCCGATCGCTTGCAGGTTAATTTGGATAATTTAATCGCGGTGGGGGAAGGTAATGTTGCTTTAACTAGGGGTAATCAGGTATTGCGGGGGCAACGCTTTACTTATAACTTTATCCAAGACAGTGGGGATTTGGAAAATGGTAGGGGAGAAATTTATGTCCCTACAACTCAAACAGATTTGGCTTTTTCGCCTGCTACTACAGATATTACAGCCGGTGGTGTACCTGCTCGCCCATTGAGCGATCGCATTCGCGCTAATCAGCCAGTTTCTGGGATCAGTAGTCCTGGAGGCATTGATGTTACTGTTGGTGGTCAAGCAGATGCCAGAAATATTCCCCCTCCAAAAACAGGTGGTGTTGTTAAACGGTTGCGATTTGAAGCCCAACGCATTGATTTCTATCCGCGCGGTTGGCAAGCTGAGGATGTGCGGATTACTAATGATCCTTTTTCACCACCAGAATTAGAATTACGAGCTTCTAAGGTGACGTTGACGCGAGAGACACCTTTAGTAGACCGTGTTACTACTCAGAAGCAACGTTTGGTATTTGACCAAAAAGTGACATTACCTATCCCCATTGATAACCAAACAATTGACCGTCGGGAAAGGGATGTGAATCCATTTATCGTCTCTCCAGGCTTTGATGGTGGTAAACGGGGTGGTTTGTTTGTTGAGCGCAATTTTTCAGTTATTAATAATGATCAGACACGCTGGAGTATTACGCCACAGTTTTTTGTCCAAAAGACTTTTGAGGACAGTAGTAATATTGCCGATTTATTTGGTGTAAAAACTAAGCTGAATAGTGTTTTAAGCCCCAGAACGATAGTTGAAGGCAAGGGAGAATTAACCAGTCTTGATCTCAATCAAGTAGAAGATAATTTGCGGGGTAGTTTGCGGTTACGTCAGATATTAGGTGATGTAAATCCACATACATTGAATCTAGAATATAGCTACCGCGATCGCCTTTACAATGGTACACTCGGTTTCCAAACCGTGCAGAGTAGCTTGGGTGGAGTGATTATTTCCCCGAATATTCCTTTAGGAAAAAGTGGGGTTAATCTTAGTTATCAAGGAGGTGCTCAGTATATTAATGCTAACACTGACCGCCAAGACTTACTAGAACCACAACGCAAAAATGACCGTATTTCTCTAGGTCGTTTACAAGGTAGCGCATCTCTCAATAAGGGTTTCTTACTGTGGCAAGGAAAACCATTACCACCGACTGCTACAGAAGGATTGAAATATACAGCGAATCCTGTTGTCCCTTACTTACAAGCGATCGCAGGTGTAACAGGCACTACAAGTTATTACACCAGTGGCGATAATCAAAGCACCTTAATTGGAACAATCGGTTTAGTCGGGCAAATTGGTCATTTTTCTCGACCATTTTTAGACTACACTGCTTTTAATGTTAGTTATTCTCAAGGTTTCAATAGCGGCTTATCACCATTTTTGTTTGACCGTTCAGTTGATAACCGAGTCTTAAGTGCGGGCATTTCTCAGCAAATATACGGCCCATTTCGCTTAGGTTTACAAACATCAGTTAATCTGGATACAGGTGAGGCAAGTAGCACAGATTACATCATGGAATATAGCCGCCGCACCTATGGCATCACATTGCGTTACAACTCAGTGCTAGAGTTAGGTGGCTTTAGTATTCGCATTAGTGACTTTAACTGGACAGGTGGTACTGATCCATTTTCTGGAGGAGACATTAAGCCAGTTGTGGGTGGTGTAAGTCAGGATAATTAACTAAATATTAGTTTTAAGTAAGTAATCAAATCGTCAGGGGCGATTATATTGCCCCTATCTGCGATCAAATTGATAAATGAATTAAAATTATATTAATCGTTCTTGGTAATTGACTATGAAATGGCAAGAAGTTTGCGAAAATAGACATTTGCAGGATTTACCATTCAAAATTGAATTAAATAAATGGGGACAAATCGTAATGAGTCCAGTAAAGATTAAACATTCTTTTTATCAAGGAAGAATTCAACGTCTATTAGAATCTTTATTGGATACTGGAGAAGTAATGCCAGAATGTGCAATTAACACATCAGATGGAGTCAAGGTTGCCGATGTTGTTTGGTGTTCTGAAGAACGATTTGATATTATTCAAGATGAAGTATCAGCTTCAATTGCACCAGAAATTTGTATAGAAGTTAAATCTATTGGTAACACTGTAGATCAAATGGAATTCAAGAAAAAATTATATTTTGAAGCTCAAGCTATCGAAGTATGGTTATGTAATGAACAAGGTGAAATAAAGTTTTATAATGAACAACATGGTGAATTGCCCCAATCTCTATTAGTTCCCGATTTTCCTAAGCAAATTAAACGGTAATTTTGATATTAAGTTTATTATTTTCTTATAATTTATAATTTTTTAATCTGCTTTAATATCTGCGGAATGTGGGTTATATAGGACTCCTATTTGATTTTTGATAGCTTGCGTGGCGTAGCCATACAGAAATCAGTACATACTGAAAGCCTTCTTTCCTATTCCCTATTCCCTGTTCCCTGCCTCAACGAAAAATTCATGAATCAAATCGGATCACTATATATCTTCATTTTGTCCAAAATATTCAGGACTTACGCAAAATGTGATCGAAAACCTGATTCTTCTATAGCGGTAATTCATGTAGCTTGCTTCCCGAAGGGTATTACCGCTACTTTCTTTGTGTTGTGCGTAAGTCCTAATATTGCTCGGAAATGAATCTAATTGATTTGGAATGGCAGCACTTCAAAAAAAATGAGCTATCAGGACGAAAGCCGTTGAACCCTCGTAATTTGGCTAAGGTATTGATATTAACCATTATTTTAACTATTTCCTAGCTATTTCTTAATATTGCTGAGATAACTTGGTTATTGATACAAAAATTTACAGCAAATAAGTATAAATGCGGTTGTTTTTTTAGCGCGCACTAAAATTGCTGTACATAAAACACAATATTTAAGGATATTCATGGCTCCGACAATTCTTAATCCCGGTGATATTGCGATTATTGGTTACATCACTAATGGCATTCCTGATGTATTTTCATTCGTGAACCTCGTACCCATTAGTGCAGATACAGTAATTTATTTCACTGATAACGGTTGGACTGGTACAGGTTTTAGAGGTTCATCTGCAACGGATGGTGATGGTAATGAAAATCTAATTAAATTTACGGCTAACAGTGATATTGCTGCTGGTACAGTTATTAGTAGCATTAATATTTCTGCTGATTTTACTTGGACAAAAACAGGGCAAATCGGTACTACTACCGCAGGTAGCTATAATGACCTGTCTTTTAGTCAATCTGGTGAACAAATAGCCGCATTTCAATCTACCAATACATCTAACCCGATGAATTTGGGAATCACTGCTATCTATCAAATTGATAACACTGGTACTTTTGAAGATGCGACCAGTTCCACAAGCGGGAGTGTGATTACAGGATTATCTCAAGATAGTAACACCGCAGTTTTATTCAATAGTTCTGCCACTTACGCTGCTTTTAATCTCAACACTTTAAGCAGTGGAACAAAAGAGGAATGGATAGCTGCAATTAATAATTCTGCAAATTGGACTTTTAATAATTCTGAAACTGTTTTGCCAACTGATAGTATTAGCGTTTCTAGTGGTGTAATTAACCCAGTTGCAACGGATCTTTTCATTTCCGAATATGTTGAAGGTAGCAGTTTTAACAAGGCCATAGAAATTTTCAATGGTACAGGTGCAGCGATAGATTTAGCAGCAGGTGGTTATACTCTTGAACTTTACTCCAATGGCAGTTCTACAGCCAGTAATACACTTACTCTGAATGGACTTATTGCCAACGGAGATGTATTTGTTCTAGCCCATCCTAGTGCCAATGCAGCTATTTTAGCAGTGTCTGATATTACCAATGGCGCAGTAATAAATTTCAATGGTGACGATGCAGTTGTATTGCGGAAAAACGGTGCTTTAGTTGATGTAATTGGTCAAGTTGGATTTGATCCCGGTAGTGAATGGGGAAGCGGATTAACCAGCACAGCAGATAATACAATACGCCGCAAATCAACTGTTATTGCTGGGGATATTATTTCTAATGATGCTTTTGATCCTGCCATAGAATGGGATGGCTTTGCTCAAAATACCTTTGATGGATTGGGTAGCCACAGTATTGAAGGGGGTGGACAATCTACACCAACCCTGACTTTAACCGTTACTCCTAATAATTTCTCAGAAAGTGCCGGAGTTAATGCAGCCATTGCTACAGTAACTCGCACAGGTGATACAAATAACGCCTTGACTGTCACTTTAAATAGTAACGACACCACAGAAGCAACAGTTCCGACCACAGTAATTATCGCTGCTGGACAACATAACGCCACCTTTGCGGTAAATGCTATAGATGATGCTTTAGTAGATGGTTCTCAAAATGTGACCATTACAGCAACGGCAACTGGTTTTATTAATGTTACTGCTGATGTTACAGTTACAGATGATGAATTTGCTATTACCAAAATCCATAATATTCAAGGTAATGGTGCAACTTTCAATGCTGCTTTTGGTGGAAATCAAATCATAGAAGGTATTGTTGTTAGTGCTTTCCTTGGTGCTTCTCAACTCAACGGCTTTTATGTCCAAGAAGAAGATGCTGATGCTGATGGTGACTCTACAACCTCAGAAGCAATCTTTGTTTATGATCCTACAGGCTTATTTTCTGGTAACGTTGGTGATAAAGTCCGTATTACTGGAACAGTAGGAGAATTCACCAGCACCAGCAGCGGTATTAGCAGCAGCTTAACTCAACTGTCTAGTTTGACAAACGTTGTTAATTTAGGTGCTGACAACTTACCTGCAATTACTAACATTCAGTTTCCTGTCACTAGCGTTGCAGATTTAGAACGTTATGAAGGGATGTTAGTTAATGTCAGTGCGGGAAATGGTGATTTAACTGTTACCGAACATTTCCAACTAAGTCGTTTTGGTCAAGTTGTTCTCTCTGCAACAGGTGCTAGTAACCAAGCTGGTACTGATGGCAGACTTGAACAATATACTCAATTTAATGCCCCTAGTGTCAGTGGATATGCTGCTTATTTAGAAGAGATTGCTAACCGTCGCATTATCCTTGATGATGGTCGTTCTATACAAAACCCTGACCCGATTTTATTCGGTCGTGGTGGAAATCCTCTCAGTGCTACCAATACATTGCGTGGTGGTGACACAGTATCTAGCATCACTGGAGTTTTAGACCAGCGTTTTGAAGGTTATCGCATTCAAACTTCCACAGGTGTTAACTTTACACCAGCTAATTCTCGTCCAGAAACAGCACCGGATGTAGGTGGTACACTGAAAGTTGCGAGTTTCAACGTTCTCAATTTCTTCAATGGGAATGGTACTGGTGGTGGTTTCCCCACTTCACGGGGTGCAGATACTTCCACAGAATTTATACGTCAACGGGACAAAATTATCCAAGCTATTATCAACTCTGGGACTGATGTTCTCGGATTAATGGAAATAGAAAATGATGGTTATGGTTCTACCAGTGCAATTCAAGATTTAGTTAATGGACTAAATGACATTGCTGGTGCGGGAACTTATGCTTTTATCAATCCGGGTATTTCCCAATTGGGAACTGATGAAATTGCGGTGGGGATGATTTACAAACCTGGACAAGTTACTCCCATTGGTTCAGCAGTGACAGTAGCTAATGGTTTCGGACAAGGTGCATTTGATAATAATAATCGCAAACCCCTAGCGCAGACTTTCCAACAAAACTCCACTGGTGAACAATTTACAGCCGTTGTTAATCACTTCAAGTCTAAAGGTTCAAGTGCTGGAGGTTTGGGAGATGCTGACGCAGGAGATGGTCAAGGTTTATCTAATGGTACTCGTACCCGTGCATCTGAAGATTTAGCTGCATGGTTGGCGACAAATCCCACAGGTACATCTGACTCTGATTACTTGATTTTAGGTGATCTCAATGCTTATGCTCAGGAAGATCCGATTACAACTCTGGCAAATGCAGGATATACCAATCTGCTTGCTGATACTTCTTATTCTTACGTTTTTGATGGACAGTGGGGTTCTTTGGATCATGCTTTAGCTAATGGCAGTTTAGCAGCACAGGTGACAGGGGCAGAAAAATGGCATATTAACGCCGATGAACCTAATGTTTTAGACTATAACGCTGAGTTTAAATCCGTAGGACAACAAACCAGTTTATATAATCCTGATCAATTCCGTGCTTCTGACCATGACCCGGTTATTGTAGGATTGAATCTCTACACTGCTCAAAATCCCACTAACATTAACCTCAGTGAAAGTAGTGTCAGTGAAAATGTTCCTGTTGGTACTTTAGTAGGGACTTTCACAACTATTGATCCTAATTTGAATGATTCCCATATTTACAGTTTAGTGACTGGAAACGGAAGCACTGATAATGGTGCATTTACGATTAGCAATAACCAACTTTTGCTCAATGTTTCTCCAGATTTTGAGTCTCAGTCTAGTTACAGTATTCGCGTGCGGACTACTGACCAAAGTAATTTGAGTTACGAACAGGAATTGACTGTTAGCATTAACGATGTTGATGATACGCCTTCAGGTTTAACTATCATTGGTTCTAATCGTTTTGATATTCTCATCGGTCGAAATGATGATGATAGGATTTCAGGACTTAATGGTAATGATATTATTTTGGGACTCAATGGTAGCGATCGCATCAATGGTGGTCAAGGGAAAGATATTCTCACGGGTGGTCATGGTGCAGATTTCTTTATCTATCAGGACTTTAGCGATTCAACTTTAGGAAAAACTGACCTAATTCTTGATTTTAACCCGGAAGAAGGCGATCGCTTTCTCCTAAATAATCTACCCACAGCCGTATTCAATGCTGGCATTTTGTCTAAACGTAATTATTCTACCTTGGGTGCAGCCATCAATGCGGCTTATACTGATGTTGACCCCAATACTGTGGGAAATCAAGCATTAGGTGTCAATCAAGCAGTATTCTTAGGCTGGAATCAGCTTACTTATTTGTCGGTGAATGATGGTTTAACAGGTTTTAATGCTAATAGTGACCTTGTAATTCAGCTGTTAGGAAAACTGGATACCGTGACTACTGAAACATTAACATCCAATAATTACTTTACTGTTTAATTTCTGACTATAACTCCACACCTCAAAGCGAGTGTGTGGAGTTTTGTAATTGAAACTAAACTAAAACTTCTGCTTTTTCCTCTTCCAGCTTGACCTCAGCTTCTGCTTTCAGAAACTCAGCTACTTGAGCCTCAATTTCATCGCGGACAATCTGACGATATTCCAGGAAATGCTCAATTTGAGCGCAAACGGCTAAATAACTACTGATACCACCAGGATTATGTTTGTACATATTCCACAGATTGCGCCAGAATTGCCAACGGGTATTACGTAAAGCACCTTGTCGCCAGCAAATAGTCAACAGCGCCCGTAATACTTTCCAATTCAATGGCTTTTTAGCACCTTTGCCTTTTTTCGGGTATGTTGCTTCTCCCAAAATGCGGAAGTGTCGATAAGCACGATCTAAAAACCGAGATGGTTCGTATAGTTCCCAGAATGCCTCTACATATTCGCTGGCGATTTCTGGTAAAGGCCGGGTGGGGACAAAATTCATCAATGTGGTTTGATTGATATTTGCAGATTTACTGCGGAGTCGGTTTTCCTTTGCTAATCTATGCCACAATGCTGTATCAGGCAGGGCTTGGAGCATACTAAATAAAGCTGTGGGGATTGATGTCTGTTCGACAAATTTAACGATTCTGCCCCCAGCACCTGTTTTTTCGCCATCAAATCCGATAATAAAACCTGCCATGACTCGTAACCCAGAGCGTGTAATTTTGTGTACCGCTTCGCTGAGGGAATCTCGCGTATTTTGGAATTTTTGAGTAAAAGCGAGGCTTTCTTCGTCGGGGGTTTCAATACCGAGGAACACAGAACCGAAATTACACCTTACCATTGCATCCATCAATTCTTGATCTTGGGCTAAATCGACGGAAGCCTCTGTCGCAAAGGAGAAAGGATAGTGATGTGCAACCATCCAAGGTTCTAATTCTTTTAAGAATAATTTGACGTTGCGCTTATTGCCGATGAAGTTATCATCTACCATAAAAATACTGCGTCGCCAACCCAATTCATAGAGATAATCAAGTTCTGCGAGGAGTTGGGCTGGTGTTTTGGTACGGGGTTTGCGACCGTAGAGAACGATAATATCACAGAATTCACACTGGAAGGGACAACCACGGGAAAACTGCACCGACATTTCCGCATAAGCATCAAATTCCAGTAAGTCAAAGCGAGGAATGGGAGTAGTGCTGACATCTGGCTTTTCACCACCAGAACGAAACATCCCTGAAGACTCACCGCGTGCGATCGCATCTACAAATAATGGTAAGGTAATTTCGCCCTCATCCAAAATCATATAATCTGCACCCACATCTGTGACTTCGTTGGGTAACGCTGTCGGATAAGGGCCACCCACAGCCACACGCTTACCTCGACGCTTCGCTTCCTGAATCTGTGCCAGCAAATCCTCTTTTTGGACAATCATCGCCGACAAAATCACCAAATCAGCCCAAGCCCATTCTGCTTCCGTGATTTGGCGAATATTCCGGTCTACCAGCTTAAAATTCCATTCTTGGGGTAAAATCGCAGCTACTGTCACCAAGCCCAAAGGTGGTAACATTGCCTTACGGTCTAGCAGAGCCAGTGTTTTTTCAAAAGACCAAAAACTTTTTGGAAACAGAGGATATATAAGTAAAACATTCATTATCTTAATTGCAAACCCTGAATTTTGCTTGTAGGTTTATTTCTAACAAAGACTGAAAATAGGGGAATATTGTTCGCACTTGTATAACAATGCAGTGAAAATTTGTTTATCTGAATTATAGGATAATTACTGGTGTCTTTGTTGTGAAACTGCATCATTTTACCCCATAACTTTTTGCCTCAACAATTCCATCAATTTACGCTTACGACCGTGGATTTCCATCAACTGGTGATAATATCTTTTCCATTCAGCTTGCTGATTCGATGCTAAATAGGCAGCACGAGCTTTTTTCAACCACTCAACTGCATCACGATAATATTCTGATTTTCCTGCATCCATAATTTTTTCAGCAC
Source organism: Anabaena sp. PCC 7938 (assembly GCF_049315035.1). Taxonomy (NCBI): domain Bacteria; kingdom Bacillati; phylum Cyanobacteriota; class Cyanophyceae; order Nostocales; family Nostocaceae; genus Anabaena; species Anabaena sp. PCC 7938. Next base: position 1,790,387 of record NZ_CP186034.1, read on the forward strand.
GACGACGAGAATTTTCAATTACCCATTCAGGATTGACAGAAATTGCTGCATCCATAACGCGATAAATTAATTCAGAATTGTAGGAGTGAAGTTCGTTGACACAAGAAATTGCATCTATAATTAATCCTTCATGGAGGAAAATATTGACTTTTGCTTCAGTGATTCCATACATCGTCACAGTCCGCAGTATTTGTAGTAAATCGGATTTTATATTTACCCAATTCTCTTTAGCTAAATTTTCAATAATTCGGTAATCATCATAAGTTGGATTTCCTTGAAATGCAATTTTTCTAGCAATTATAGCTGCATTGATATCATCTAAATTTTCAGCCAATTCAGCAGCCCAAATTCCCAACTGATGCTGACATTTTCCAGGTAAACTTAAGCCTTGTAGGGCAATATTTAAAGCTTGTTGTAATGCCTTTTGTTGCTGTAAAGTTTGTGCTAAGGCAAAGGCTTCTTCCATAGTTGACATTTGGGTTTGAGCAGTTGCAACAGCTTCTTCCACTCGCCCTAAATGCCCTAACATGGTTAAATATTGCTTAGTTTGTCCTTCAGATGAGGCTAAATATAGGTATTCTTGATAACGTTCTTGGCGTTCGAGAAGTTTCAAACGAATTAAGGCTAAATCATCAGCATAGTAAGGAATTTCTTGGTTTTCCCACATTCCAGATTGAGTAGTATTACCAGCAAGTATTTGTAACAATGGTGGGTAATCCCAACCCTGTTGTAGTGAAGCGATCGCTAAACTAAAGTCTGCACTCCATTCATCTTGCCAAGTTTCCAAATTAATCTGCATATCAGTGCATTCCTCTGGAGTCAGTTCGGTACTCAGAATTGCTTCACACCAAGCCGCATTTAATGCTGGGAGAATTTCATCTTTATCCATACCGTAGTCATCGACATAATTCCAATCGGAAACGCAAGCATCGGTAATTGCTTCTAGAATTGCTAAGGCATTGTTTCCATCATCTTGTTCACAACATTCAACCGCATCTGCAATCAGACTTTGCAATTCTTCATTGACGGTTTCATCTGCATAATCGTAACCGCTTTCCCAAGAATTAACAGCATCCCGAAAAGTTTGGTGTACCTTGGCTTTAATTTGTGCAGTATTAACAGTTTGTTTACGTGGTGATTTAGTCGTTTTTGCTGTGGGTGCTGGTGATGCAATAGCAGTTACATAACCATCAATTTCATCAATCAATTCAGGATGTTCTTCTACTAGTTCTTGTACCAAATATTGGGTTTGGATATGGTTAAGTTTATCTAATAGTTGTGCCAGTGAAGGACGATTTTCTATTATATTGGGTTGGCGATCGCAAGTCAAAGCGACGGCGACAATGTGTTTACACCATCCATCATAATTGTAGGGACAGGTACAAATAGCAGTTACTTCATTACTATGAGATGCGATCGTTACACGGTAAGGTTGTTCTTCACTTCCTTGCACTTCGCCTTGTATTTCGTCTCCGCGTTGGGTGACAGACAGCACCGAATCCATCTGATAGCAAGCCTCACCTCGTTGAAATGACTTGGCGTTTGCGTTATTGCGAATTACAAGTTCGCTAATATTTATACTTAGCATTACATCCTCATAAAACCGCTTGTATTGTTCAGTATAAAACAATTTGAGAATCCGAAGAATTGCAAATTTAAAACATCCAAGAATCTGATACAGATTTTTTATCCTTACATTTACGATCAACGAAAATAGATCATTTAATGTAATTCATAAAAAGATTCTTTGTCTAAATGCTTCACATATTTCTCGATAAGTTTCTGAAGAGTATCTGGAGATCCTATGTCTATCCAGTCATCAATTGAACCTAAAAAACAAAATCTTTCAGTTTGAAATATTCGCTTATTTTCATCACAGAGAACAAATCGCAGCATTGATGAATAAGATATTGATTGAGCAATACTATTCTGTATATATTTAGCTTCTGCTAATGGATGAGACGAGAATAGTCTTGTTAGATTAGTTACATTCTGGTCGGGAGTATAAACATAAATCGTGTTTTTCTTTACGTTTATTTGATAATACTGTAAACTGGAGAATTTCTTCATTCCTGACTCTACAGTGGCTACTTCATCATCGGTAATAAGTTTGGGTTGGATTCTTTGTAAAAAAACCTGAGCATTAGGATTTTCATATATTTCAAAGCCATCTGGTATGCTTGTAACCAGAGTACCTTCATTTTTCATAGAAAAGAAATATTTTGGTTTCCCTGTTTTAGTAGTACCTTGATGGAGATAATATTTCTTACCTTTTCTATTAATATGTTCTACAGCCATTTAATTGCACCTCTAGATATGTTTTGTTGAGCAAGATATCCTCGAAATTCCAATGACCTAATTGAACGGTCAGTACTTTATTTTTGTATCCTATATATTACCGTACTTTACGTTTAAAATATTCAATCTCAATAGATAGATTATTTTTATAACTAGAATAATATCATCAAACTGATCATTATATTTAGTCTAAATTTTCTCAAAATGTTCAACATTGGGAAATGGTTCATAAAAATGATGGAGAAGTCTCTTCCATTCTTGATACTCAACAGAACCTCTAAATCCCACAGTATGAGCTTCTAAATTTTCCCATTTAACGAGTAATAAATATTTGCCTTTGACTTCTATACATTTATGAAGTTCATGGGATAAATATCCATTCATTGATGAGATAATAGCGGCAGCCTTTTTGAAAGTAGATTCAAAATCAGACTCCATTCCCGATTTAACATTAAGCATTACAGCTTCAAGAATCATAAAATTATCAGTTAATAATTAAATATATTGTTTAAGGATATATACTATTGCAGCACAAAACTCTTGATTTTGACCATTTCCATCAGATTGACTAAAGCGTTGAAGTAGTATTTCTCTCTCATCATCTGTCAAATCTTCTAAACCTTCTAAAATTGCTTCTATTGCACCAACACGCATTTTTTTAAGCTTATCAATATTGAGGTCAAGTTTATTAATAGTTGTTTGAGCAGCAAGTGCTTTATCTGGGTTTTCTGTTGATAAAATTTGTCCATCTTCTGTATATCTAAAAAACTCAGCACAGTTAATATCTAATGGTGAAACCATTAACTTTTTATCATACCATTTATCTTTTTTCTTACCACAATGTAAAGGTTCTTTGGGTACAGTATCTTTTTGGCATGATGCAAGTAAATTTGTGTAATCTAAAGATAATTGACCATAGCCTCCTCTTGGTTGTAAATGTTCAATATGACTATTGTCAATATTAATCAACCTTCCACAGTAACAGCAAATATGACCTTGTTCTTGTAATAAGGAATTATGTACATCAGTTTTCTGTGGTTTACTGAAGTTACCCCAGGTTGGTTTCCAGTCGTCGTTTTCTAGTTTTTTCCAAGCAGTAAAACTTTTTGGTTCCTCATTTTTATTGATATATTTCACCGTTTTAAAATCTCTTTTCTTTTAATAGATACACGCGCTTTTACTAATTCTGGCTCATCTTCTCCGATGATATCAGCAATTTGTTGAGATAATTGCCTAGCACCATCCAGATTTCCTTTTTCAATTAATTGAAATAAATAATGTAGACTATCTTGAAGTTCTTTTTGACGTTTGAAATCATCCATTACGTCTTCTAGAATTTGATTACTATCTCTACCATAAGAACTTTGAGGATGCACAGCAATAATACCATTATCTGTTTTTTTTAAAACATAAATTCCTTCAGGTTTTACTTCACTAATTACCTGGGGTGAATGGGTGGTAACAATAAATTGACAATTTGGAAATGTTCTTGTTAAAGAAGGAATAATCATTCTTTGCCATTTTGGGTGTAAATGCAATTCGATTTCATCAATTAAAACAACACCATAACCTTGAAGTGGATCTTCTAAACCTGGATTAGCAATTGCTAAACGTCTGGCTAAATCTCCCACCATTGCTAATAAGCATTTTTCACCATCAGATAGCTGATTAATAATTAGTTCTTCACCATTTTTCTGTAAAGTCATTCTGAGAGTTGGATAACGACGCACACGCAAATTATAAAATTCGGGAATTAATAAAGATATAGCTCTTTTAACAGCTTCTAATTGCTTGTCTTTATAGTCACGATTATCTCTCAACATTTCGCTTTCTAAATCCTCGATAGACCTAAACCATTGAAAAAATCTCTCAAAACTTATTTTGATACCATTTAGTGCTTGATCATAAGCATCTATTTGTTTAAATGAACTAATATCAATGATTTCTAAATCAATATCAACAACAGAACGTTTGACCGAATAATAAACTGCTAGAGGTAAGTTGAATCGAGGATTTTCTACCCATTTTAGATAAAGATTTTCTGTAAAAGTATTTAATTGCTTATATTTACTATCTTCACTACCACTAATTTTATTTTTTTTAATAGACCAGTTTAATAATTTTGATTCCAATAAAATTCCAATCTCTTGGTATGTCTCATTACTTCCATTCTTAATATCCTGTTCGCCAAAAGAACGAAGTTTAATATCAGGGTTTCCAGGAATAGCTCGTGCATTTTCTCTGGGTCCTATATGTGTAGAAGGGATAAAAGGGAAAGGGATACCGAATCCCCCTATTTCAGGACTAATAATCCGCATCATCATCTGTGACAACAAAATAGCAAGACAATCAAGAATACTAGATTTACCCACTCCATTAATCCCAACAAGCACCGTCGGCTCTTTTTCATCAAAATCCAAAGTCAAATCGCCAATACCGCGAAAAGACTGCATTTTAAGCTGCTTAACTCTCATAACTTTAACCCAATTAATTTACTAAACACTTCTCAATCATTCCTCTTTCCAAACTCTTATTACTCTCCGCGTCTCTGCGCCTCTGCGTGAAAAAAAATGACCTCTCATAGCGCAGTAAACAAACAGAAAAACCCTCTGTGTCCCTCCGCGCTAACCTCCGCGTACCTCTGCGTTTAAACACTCCTCAACTTAATCACACCCTGATCAAAAACACGATTATCAACACCAATACCATTTACCTCAATTCTATCTGCATACACATCATGAGTTGCAAAACTCAAATTACTAGTCGAATATTCAGTCCACTCAGAACGACCAACAGGACGATTACCCGCACCAGCACCACAAGTTAAATAACTCGTCCCATTAATAGAACGAGTGCGTTCATAATTATGTTCATGACCATTGATATAAAGTTGAACATTGTATTTTTGAAACAAAGGAGTAAAAGTTTTAATAAACTTTGAATTACTCCCATAGTGACCAGAAGAATAAATCGGATGATGACCAAAAACAACTTTCCAGTCAGCTTTACTTAAACTTAATTCTTTCTCTAACCAAACTAGCTGATTTTTCCAATCTGCATTACCATTAGTATCTAACGCAAAAAACTGAATTTTATCTTGACCAAATGTATAATAACGTCCCTTCATATTAAAGCCAGCATATTTGACTTGGGGGACACCATTATCAGTACGGATATCGTGATTACCTAAACAAGCATGAAACTTCACACCTTTTTTCAGCAAAGGCTGATAAGGACGCTCAAAAACTGCGTTTATTTTCTCAATTTCGCCGTTATTATAAATGTTATCACCAGCTAAAACTACTACATTATATGGATTTTTCTGGTGATAAAAATTCATTGCTTTAGCTACAGAATACTGACCTCTAGCACCAGTACCTGTGTCAGCTACAGACACAAAACGCAATAACAAGTCTTTTTTGGCTGGGTTAGCGGCTATTGCTGGCTCTAAAAGAGAATTTCCTACATTTTGACCAAATAATTTCCAACCTAGAAATCCTGTCCCAATAGCACTAAAACTGCCTAAAAATAAAAATTGACGACGTTTGAGTTGCATAAATCACTAAATTCAATAAATGGCACAATAGACAGAAATAGTCAGAATCTATTTTCTGTATCTTTGATTCTTTAATCTGGGTGAAAGTTCCATGTCACAAGATAAGCAACCAAAACCAAGAGGTGAGCAAGAAATTCAACCTTCTCAAAAACCTTATCAGAAAAACCAGCCAATTTGGAAGGTGACAATTATCCAATTTCTGAGAGGAACAATTGGGATTTTAGAAAATACATTAGTCAAACTGGAGACACAACAGCCTTCTAGTACTGAGATAAAGCCTAATATCTTACAACGGGTTTTGTCGAGTTGGGATGGATTTTTAAGAACATTCCGCTTGTTTTTACCATCAAATGTTTCTAACAATGTATCAGATACAGTTCTGACGGGAATTTTTGCGGTAATAACTGTGGTGATAGTTTTGACAACTTCTGTAACTATTTTTAGTTCTAAACCTGCTGAAATAGCAACACTTCCTCCGGTTGAGGAAGTTGCCACACCCACGTCAACTGTAATTGAACCAGAACCGTCACCAACTCCAACACAGAAACCTGAAACAATTCCAGAACCAATACAAGAAGTTGAACCGACACCAACACCAGTTATAGAACCTGAAGCGCAACCAATTAAAAAACCTGAACTGATACCAGTTATAGAACCTGAACCGACACCAGTTATAGAATTAACACCGGAACAAACTTTAATTGTGGCTATTGAAAATCAATTAGCAGAAATTAGTATTCCTATAAAAAGTACTCAATCTGAAATAGTTTCTTCTCAACTGATAAAGTCTATTCAAGCTAATTTCCGTACTAGTGATTTGACTATCAAAATTAGTGATGATTGGTATACATTAGAAGCATCTCAACAGAATCAATTAGCAGCGGATATCTTCCAGCGTTCTCAAGAACTAGATTTCAGTCATTTAGAAATTATTGATTTGCAAGATAGGCTAGTAGCGCGTAGTCCAGTTGTTGGTAATGAAATGGTGATTTTTAAACGCCAAACTTTGATAAATTAATAACTTGTAAACTACGGACTATATCAAACAAACAATTTTTAATTATGCGGTTGTTATTAGTAGAAGATGAAAAAGACTTAGGTATTAGTATTTATAATTCTCTTAAACTCCTTCATTATATAGTAGATTGGATAGAAGACGGAGAAACAGCTTGGGATTATTTGAATAAAGTACCGCCAAGATATGAAATTGCAATTTTAGATTGGATGTTACCGAAGTTGTCAGGATTGGAATTGTGTCAACGATTAAGAGCGCAGAAAAATCAATTACCAATAATGCTATTAACAGCTAGAGATAGCATGAGTGATCGTGTAACTGGTTTAGATGCGGGGGCAGATGATTATCTTGTTAAACCCTTTGGTATGGAAGAATTATTGGCACGGGTAAGAGCATTACAAAGAAGATTACCAAATTTCCAGCCACCGCAATTACAAATAGGTTCTTTAATGTTAGACTACGGCAATTTTTCAGTTGTGAATTTTGAAGATGAAAATTCTCCACCAATTATCCTTACAGCCAAAGAATTTCAATTACTAGAATATTTCATGCAGCATCCTGAACAAATACTAACTCATGAGCAAATTCGCGCCAGACTTTGGGATTTTGAAAGTGATACAGTAAGTAATGTTGTTGCTGCACAGGTAAGATTACTCCGACGCAAATTATCAGAATGTGGTTTTCCTAAAGCTATTGAAACTATACGAGGCTTTGGTTATCGTTTTTGCAGATAATGAATAATCATTCAATCTTCAATAATTTTCGGTTTAAATTAGCCATTACCTATGCTGGTGTCATGGGATCAACTTTACTATTATGTGGCTATGTTGCTCACATTGTGATGATACAAGCTTTTACTCGTACAGTTGATCGAGAATTACAAATTTTGGGAAAGGTATTTGAGGACAAATTAAAGAAGGAGCTAAAAATTCCTGGAGAATTATCTATTACCACTCAAAAATCCTTGCCAGGGATTTGTTTTAAACAACAAACTTGTTTACCAATAAAATCAGAATCAGAGGTAATGAATCTATTATCAGAAAGCTATTATGTGAGGTTGTTAACATTAAAAGGAGAAGCAATTGCTGCTATTGATAATAATTCTGATGAATTTCCTCCTAATATTAACCTCAATCATTCTTATGATATCAAAAATCGTCATGGTGAACTATATCATTTACATTTAATGCCTTTAAAAATCAATAATAATCAATTATGGGGATATTTACAAGTTGGGCGATCTGTACAGCGATTAAATGATTATATGAATAGTTTACATTGGTTATTAGGATTGGGTATTCCCTCTTCTATGATGATTATTGGTGGTGCGGGTTGGTGGTTAGCAGGTTTAGCTATGCGGCCAATTCAAACATCATATCAACAATTACAAAAATTTACTGCTGATGCAGCCCATGAATTAAGAACTCCAATTACATCTTTAAAAACAATTGTCGAAACAAATTCAATTAACCAAGAAACTCAAAAAGCACTTGAGAGACAAATTAAAAGATTAGTAACATTAACACAGGATTTATTACTACTATCTAGATTAGAAAGTGGACTAAACGAAGCCAAATGGCAACAAATTTGTTTAAATGATTTAGTGGCAGATGTAGAAGAAGAGTTAATGCCAATGGCTATGAATGCAGAAGTTTTATTATCTAGTGATATCCCTGATGAAGTTTATTTTTATATTCAAGGTATTGAAACTCAGATTTATCGAATGTTACTAAATTTAGTGAGTAATGCTATTAAATATACCCCAGTTGGGAAGGAAGTAAAAATTTATCTCATAGCCAATGATAATCAAAGTTTAATTACCATTAAAGATACAGGTATTGGTATTCCTGCTGCTGATATTCCCTACATTTTTGATCGCTTTTATCGAGTCAATGCAGATCGTTCTCGAAATACTGGTGGTTCGGGACTAGGTTTAGCGATCGCTTTGGCTATTGTCCAAACTCACCAAGGTAAATTAGAAGTAGAAAGTCATGTAGATAATGGGAGTACATTTACCGTGATTTTGCCACTCGTTTCCAAAGTAAACAGGTAACTTCAACTAACATAGATGTAATCATGGCAATAGCGGCGGCTGTTGCACCATTTAGACCTTTATTAATAGCAAAACTGGCAATTATTAATAAAGTTCCTGTTCCTAACCAAGTAGATATATTGACTTGTCCTGTGCGATTTTCGCTGACTAAAAAACCCTGAGTTGCATTTTGTAAAGATACCAATAATGGCACAATTGTACAGATTAAAAGTACAGGTTTAATGCTGTTAGCAAGGGTGAGATCATTACCGATAAAACTTTGAACAATGCGATCGCCTATCGGTGTTAAACTCATCAGTAATAGTAAGCTAGAACAAGCACCACCAACACTGATAGCAAAAGTCAGCAGTTGGCGATCGCTCACTTGATGACGATATTTAATCACCATTTGCTGTACCATACGGGTAGAATTGGCAATTACCAGAACTAACCCCCAAGCCGCAGACCAAGCAGCAATGGCAATTGTAGCATCTTTAGAGCGGGCAAGAATGCTAATAAGTATCGCCCTTCCACCCCAAACAACCATCATAGAATTAGCTAGGGGTAAATAGAATTTCCACACCTGTGCTAAATTGCGGGGTAAATTGGGTTGTTCTATTTGTGGTGGTAAAGTTGCCCCACTACGACGAGCAAAAATTGTTACAGCAATGGCTTCCACTATCACCCCACTAATCAAGGCAAATCCGGCAAGTATACCCCCAGATATTTGCAGTAAAAACCCCACTGTGAGGACTAATGCTAATGTAAATAACCTGAAAATACTGGCTTTAGCAACAGCGTGAGACTGACCATGATAAATTAATAATCCCTGAAAATAACGCCGCCAAGCGATCGCAAACGGCCAACCACCCATTATTAATAATACTTGACTAACTGTAACTAACATTGCTGATGGAATCCCCAACAGACTCACACCCACAAAATTAAAAATGATCGGTAGTCCCAATAAACTTAATAAAAAAGTTAGTCCACCACCTACTAATAATGTAAACCGCCACAATGCTTTGCGTGAATCTTGAGAACCAGCCAAAGCGTTAGCAGCGTGCAGAATCATAATAATCGGACTTTCAAAAAATATCGCCAAAGATTTAGCAATACCTACAGCCGCTAGGTTAGTTTGAGCATCAGGAAGATGAGCTAAAGTAGTAGTCATCATCGGATCACCGCAAGCCATAGTCACATCACTGAGGGATAAAGGCAAAAACTCCCGCCATAAAGTCCCTAAACTAACTGGTAGAGATTGAGGTTCTTGTAATTTCACTCTTGACTCCTACCGACAATATCCAATGCTACAGGTAGAAGATTCGCAATTGCTGTCGTCAAATTGGTATTTTGGAGGATGTTAATTTCTTGCTCTGTTAGCCAATCGGCATTGTAAACTGTTTCTAAATAGCGATCGCCCCGATCAGGATTAAGTAGTAACATAGTTTGAGGTTGAGTAAATCTTCGAGCATCCGCTAAAGCTGCGGCCACAATTGCACCAGTGGAAGCACCTAAAAGCATACCTTCCTGTTTAGCCAAAGCATGACAAACAGAAAATGCCAAACCATCATCCACGCTATAAGCCGCATTTAACACTTGCGGGTCAAAATTGGGGGGAACGAAAGATAAACCCAGCCCAGTCATCTTATAGGGGTGTCTGGGTGTACCAAAAATTGCTGATCCAGCTACATCAACACCAATAATTCTAGTTTGGGGATAATACCTTTTAAAATAGCGACTGATACCGCCTAATTGTCCGGCTGTACTGACTCCAATAGCGATCGCATCTGGCGCACCACCAAAAGCAGCTTCAATTTCCCGCGCCGTCCAAAGTTCATGGGCATCAGTATTACTAGGATTTTTATGTTGACAAGGATACCATGCACCAGCAATATTTGTAGCTAATTCCTGAGCTTTTGCCATTCTTGCTACCTGCATCGAACCTTGAGCGTCAGCAGCACTTAAAGGCACTTCAACAAGTTCTGCGCCATAGGCATTGAGCATTCTTCGCATGGTTACAGGGGTTTTAGCATCAATGACAATCATCACCCTGTAACCCTTAGTTGCGCCGACAATTGCTAAACCAATGCCAAAGTTACCAGAACTAGACTCAACAATTGTACCTCCCGGCAGCAATAAACCTTGTTTTTCGGCTTCATTCACCAGATAAGCGGCATTTTTTTCTTTAATACTGCCACCAGGATTACAAGATTCTAGTTTTAAATAGAAATGATGATGTTGACAACTTGGGTGAATTTTATTTAACCGAACAATTGGAACTTTACCTAACGCTTCTGTCACCGTTTCAAATAGGGGTGATGTTGGTAAGTAGCTTCTCTGCCTTAGTTCTGGAGAGTAAATAACCATAGTTAAATAGCCAAATACTGTTCATCTCCAAAGATGCCAAGCCTAGATGAAATAGAGATGAAATAGGTCAGCTTAATCTAATTTTTTAGTTATTCTCATGTCAAATATGGGTTTTATTCTCTTTTATAGGAATAGTCTATAATGCTGATTTATAGGCTTTCACTAATAAATCAATGCCAGTGATTGCACCACCAACTACTACAGCATTAGCACCTAAATTTAAAGCTTTTTTTGCCATTTCTGGTGAAGAAATACCACCTTCACAAATTATGAATGTATCTAAGTTTTCTACTATTTGTGTGAGTAATTCCCAACCAGGAGGTGCCAAAGTTTTTGTTTCCGCTGTGTAACCGAAAAGAGTAGTTCCTACTATATCAGCACCAGCATCAACAGCTAATTTGGCTGCCGCAAATGTATCCACATCTGCCATAACTGGTTTACCCAATTCTTGATGAATACGTTTAATAATATCAATTAATTTTTCATCACCGGGACGATTTCTAGTAGTTGCATCTATCGCAATAATATCTGCACCTGCTTGGGCGACAGCAACAGCATGATGAAACTGTGGTGTGATGTAAACATCCGAACCAGTTATTATTTGTTTCCAAAGTCCAATTATTGGTACTTGTACTTTTTCTCTAACAGATTTGATATGATTTGGCGTATCAATTCTCACGCCAATAGCACCATTATTAACTGCCGCTTGAGCCATTGCGGCTATTATATAAGCATCATGTAATGGTGAATCTGTAGGTGCTTGACAGGAGACAATTAAGCTTTTATTGAGGCTTGCAATTAAATTATTCATTAGTTATTTGATATTAAGTTTGGATAATTTTACTAATTACCAATTACCAAGCCAAATAGTAGAATAACCCCACCCCCAACCCCCTCCTCCTTCGGATTCACCAGTCGCCTACGGTGGGAAACCCGCCTACAGCGCTGGTTCACCGCAAGCGAGGAGGGGGCTATGATTATGATATACCTCACTCAATGTTATTGGTAAACAATTTGATAAGTATACAAATGTATATGGTATTAATTGGCATTTGCATGGACTGGTATCCAGACTGTGAAAATTGAACCCATACCTACAGTAGATTCTACTTCAATTCGACCACGATGGAGTTCTACAATTTGTTTAGTTAGAGCTAAACCAACGCCAGTACCTTCGTAGTGACGACGATAGGGTGTATCAAGTTGTTGAAATTTTTCAAATAGTAGTGGTAATTTTTCTTCTGGGATGCCGATACCAGTATCTTCTACTTGAAAGATGGCTGTGTTTTCTTCTACCCACAGACGCAAGGTGACGCTACCACCTTCTGGGGTGAATTTGATGGCATTAGTTAATAGATTCCAGAGAATTTGTTCTATTCTACTAGAATCGGCTGTAAAGCGATCGCGCAAAGGGTTTATTTGCAAGTCTAATTTCAGATTAATTTTTTCGCTAGTAGCCTTTTCTTGCAGGGATTCTAGGGTATTTTGCGCTGTCTTTACCAAAGAAAATTCAGCAATATTTAATACGGTTTTACCAGCCTCAATTTGTGATAAATCGAGGATGTCCTTAATCATTGCTAATAAATGTTCACCACTATCATGGATAGTTTGTAAATAATTCCGTTGTCGTTGGCTCAATTCACCCAAAGGCCAGCGCAATAGTGTAGAAGACATCCCAATCACATAGGTTAAAGGCGTAAGTAGTTCATGGCTGATTGTAGCCAGAAATTCGCTTCTGAGGCGACTTGCAGCTTCAGCAGCTAGTAATGCCTCCCGTAGTGCCATTGTGCGTTCAATTACTCGTTGTTCCAGTGTTTGCTTTTCTTTAGTGAGACATCGCATTAACTCTGTTTGATGAATTGCGATCGCTAATTGCTCTGCAATTGATGTTAGCAATTTTTTTTCGCTTTGAGTCCACTCATGGGGAGCATAACATTGATGAGCAATCAACAGTCCCCAAAGTTGATCTTCAAACATAATCGGAGCTACAAATTTCGCCCGAATTTGACTTTTCTTTAAAAATTTCAACAAACACTCTTCTAGAACATAAGTCTTTTCCACATCATCAACAGCTAAAGTAAATCCTTGACGATACTTTTCCCAACATTGAGAATTTTGCTTTATACATCTTTCTTCCTGATAATTTAATAACGAAGAAATAGTATTTTTCCCCAGAGTTTCATGAACAACAGAACCCTGACAATATTGACTATTTGCTTCTTGTACAGATTGAAAGCTAAGTGAATCTTGAACATTGAATAATGTTGGTTGATTCTTAACTTTAGTAGGTTCAAATTTATAAATTACTAATCTGTCTAACTCCAGAAAATCACGTACTTGTGTAATTACCGTTGTCATAATTACTTGTAAATCTAGGCTTTTACGAATTTGGGTTGTTACCTGATTTAACAGCCGTTCCTGGGCAATTTGTTTTGTGAGAGCATCTTCTACCGCCTGACAAATATAATGTTGAGTAGCATTTTGTGGTTTTGTGACTTCTACTTTTTGCTGCTCAACAAGATAGTCTAATAACAATAGCGTGAATTTACTTTGAAGTGTAACATTATTAGGGACAATTATTTGCTGATAACCTTCGAGCCTTTGATATGTATCAGAATCACGCTCCAGCAAATTTCTTAATTTCGAGACAAATGAAGTGATTACTTCGGAATTAAATGTCAAACTAGCATTTAGTATTAAGTTAACGCTTGGTTTTTCTGCTCCTTTACTTCCCTCATCTCTATCCTCTATGTTCCCCAGCAACAGCGCACTAAATTCCTCAGAAATCAGCAGTGTAAACCGTTGTTCTTGCCATTCCACTGGTATGCGAAATCGAGCCAGCACAGCTTCTGTTAGTATCAAAGCAGTACTTTCTACAGATTGAACCATCTGCTGCAATAATTCCCCAAGCCGATTAAATAAACTCAAAGGCAAGGTGCGAGAAAAGCTCAAATCGGGAGAACTAAGCATTTTCAAAAATCTAGTGAGATGGGCTAATAGGTAATGAGCAAAGGTAATTTAAAATCCTGTTCCCTAGTTTTTGTGATTATTTACTAACCAACATTTTAAAGCGGTAAAACAGGATTATGCATCGTATAAGTGCCACATCAGGTGGATGGAATCAGTCAGAAGGTTTAATTTTTCTAGAACAAACTCCGGCTCCTTTAGTGTTGATTACTGCGGCTGATACCGACATTCAAACCCTAGCCGCAGCAGTTCCAAATTTACCTGCACAATTTCCAGCCTTCAGAGTCGCCAGCCTCTTACAATTACAGCAACAAATAAGTATAGATACTTATGGAGAACAAGTATTAGAACTTGCTCAAGTAATTGTTTTGCGTCTACTAGGAGGGCGTTCCTATTGGGCTTACGGCCTAGAAGTGGTGCAGGAGATCGCACAACGTCAAGGTACAACTTTAATTGTAATGCCAGGAGACGACGCTCTTGATCCTGACCTACTTTCTCACTCTACCGTTTCCTTGGAAATTGTTAACCAAATATGGCAGTATTTTAAAGAAGGTGGGGTAGAAAACTTCGTTAATGCCCTCCAATTTATCGCTGATACGTCTCTCTCCACAGGCTTTAATCCCCCACCACCGCAGTCTGTTCCACGTGTGGGAGTGTATGGAGGCAGGGGAGCAGGGGAGCAGGGTAGCAGGGTAGCAGGGGAGAATAATAACCAATTACCCATTACCAATTACCCATTACCCAAAGTAGGTATTTTGTTTTACCGCGCTCATTATTTGGCGGGAAATACTCAGGTTATTGATGCTTTATGTGCGGCTTTGGTAAAGAAAAATTTACAACCTGTACCAGTTTTTGTTTCTTCTTTACGTGAACCTGGTGTAAGTGAACAGTTAAAAGAGCTTTTCCAGCCACAAGATTCTGAACATATTGACCTGTTACTGAATACTACCAGTTTTTCTCTAGCGCGATTGGAAACAGAAACGCCGCAAATTGAACTTTGGGAAAAATTAGATGTACCTGTTTTGCAGGTAATTCTTTGTGCTAGTTCAGTTGAACAATGGGAGTCACAGTTACAAGGTTTGACTCCTCGTGATATTGCTATGAATGTGGCATTACCAGAGGTTGACGGCAGGATTATTAGTCGGGCTGTGTCTTTTAAAACTCTGCAAACTCGCAATCATGATTTAGAAACAGATGTGGTAGTTTATGAACCTAAGAGCGATCGCATTGAGTTTGTTGTGCAGCTGGCAGCTAATTGGGTACGATTACGCCAAAAACTACCCCAAGAACGCCGCATAGCTCTAATTTTGGCAAATTACCCCAACACCAATGGTCGCCTCGCTAATGGCGTAGGACTTGACACTCCCGCTAGTTGTGTGGAAATTCTCAAAGCTTTACAGTTAGCTGGTTATGAAGTTGGAAATATTCCCGATACTGGAGATGAATTAATTCAACTTCTCACATCTGGCGTTACTAATGATCCAGAAGGAAAAGACTGGAAACCTGTACAACAAAGTCTTTCAGCCGAAGAATATCAAAAATATTTTGCAACTTTACCAGAATCTGTGCAGCAAGAAATGATTGCACGTTGGGGCGCACACACTGATGAAAATACAGATAAACAGATAGATAATTCTTTCTCCCCTGCACCCCTGCACTCCTGCACTCCTGCCTTTCCTATTCCCGGTATTCAATTTGGCAATGTATTTGTAGGTGTTCAGCCTTCACGGGGTTATGATCTTGACCCTAGTTTGAATTATCATGCGCCGGATTTAGAACCAACTCATGCTTATTTAGCTTTTTATTATTGGGTGCGTGAAAAAAATTCCAGTTGTTTTGGGGCTGATGCAATCGCTCATGTCGGCAAACATGGAAACTTAGAATGGCTACCTGGTAAAAGTATCGCTTTATCTAATACTTGTTATCCTGAAGTTGCATTTGGGGCAATGCCTCACCTGTACCCCTTTATTGTCAATGATCCTGGTGAAGGTTCCCAAGCCAAACGACGCGCCCAAGCGGTAATTATTGACCATCTCACACCGCCGATGACTCGCGCTGAATTATATGGACCCTTGCAACAAGTAGAAAATTTAATAGATGAATATTACGAAGCCGAAAGTTTAGATCCTACCCGTTTACCAACAATACGCGATCGCATTCAAGAACTAGTCATCAAAGAAAATCTCTACAAAGACTTAGGAATTACCGACGAAAAAGACATAGAAAATTTTGAAACCTTAATCTTAAATTCCCTAGATGGCTACTTGTGTGAACTAAAAGAAGCCCAAATCCGCGATGGCTTGCACATTTTTGGTCAATGTCCCCAAGGTACACAACTGCGAGACTTAATAATAGCGATCGCTCGTCTCCCCAACCGCCATTCTATCGGCATTACCCGTGCCATAGCCCAAGAATGGGGCTTAGACATAGACCCCCTCACCGACCACTTCAGCACGTCCTTTACCCCACCCACAACCCACTTTGCGCCTTTGCGCCTTTGCGTGAGACTTAATTCTTCCCACATCATCGGCGACGTAGTAGAACTCCTAGAAGAAGAAGCCGCTTTTTTAGTTGAAGAAATTATTGCAGTTGAGGAGTCAGAAGTCAGGAGTCAGGAGTCAGGAGAAGGAAGAAAGAATAAAATTACCAATTACGAATTACCAATTACCCAAACCCTTGACTGGATAAAATTCAAACTCCTCCCCGCCCTACAAAAAACCAACGAAGAAATCACCAACTTCTTACGCGGACTAGATGGAAAATATATTCCCAGTGCAGCTTCCGGCGCACCCACACGCGGCCGCCCAGAAGTCCTCCCCACAGGTAAAAACTTTTACGCCGTTGATATTCGCGCCATACCCACAGAAACCGCCTGGGATATCGGCAGAAAAGCCGCTGAAACCCTAATTGAAACCTACACTCAAGAACATGGTGAATATCCCAAAACCCTTGGTCTATCATTATGGGGAACTGCCACCATGCGGACTGGAGGTGATGATATGGCTGAAGCGTTAGCTTTACTCGGTGTTCAACCTGTTTGGGATGGTGCAGCTAGGAGAGTAGTAGATTTTGAAATCTTGCCTTTATCTATTTTGGGTCGTCCTCGTGTTGATGTCACCTTAAGGATTTCGGGATTTTTCCGCGATGCTTTCCCTAATTTAATCGATTTATTTTCCCAAGCAGTTGCCGCAGTCGCTAAATTAGATGAACCAGCCGCAGAAAACCCCCTAGCCGTTGCAGTTTGTGAAGATACGGACTTATGGACTAGAGAAGGTTTAAGTTTAGAAGCAGCACAAGAGCGATCGCTCTACCGTGTCTTTGGTTCTCAACCAGGTGCTTATGGTGCAGGACTTCAAGGCTTAATCGCATCCCAAAACTGGCAAAATGATCAAGACTTAGCCCGCGCTTACATGAACTGGAGTTCTTACGCTTATTCTGGGGAACAGGGAACAGGGAGCAGGGGAGCAAGGGAGCAGGGGAGCAGAGGAGAAAATACCAATCACCAGTCCCCAGTCCCCAGTCCCCAATCACCAGTCCCCAATTCCGAAGCTTTTGAGCAACGCTTGAAGCAAATGCAAATTGTGTTGCACAATCAAGATAACCGTGAACACGATTTACTCGATTCCGATGATTATTATCAATTTCAGGGTGGTTTAACAGCAGCGGTGCGTTCTCTTCAGGGTAAAAATCCCGAAACCTATTTTGGTGATAATTCTATTCCCAGCCAGCCAAAAGTTCGCCAACTCAAAACAGAAATTGCGCGAGTTTATCGTTCTCGTGTCGTTAATCCCAAATGGATTGCAGGAGTGATGCGTCACGGCTATAAAGGTGCATTTGAAATGGCCGCGACAGTAGATTTTTTATTCGCCTACGATGCTACAGCCCAATGTGTCGAAGATTATATGTATCAGGGTGTTGTGCAGGCATACTTAGAAGATCCTATTGTCTGTGAATTCATTCAAGACAAGAACCCGTGGGCGTTGCGTGATATTTCCGAAAGACTACTAGAAGCCCATCAGCGCGGTTTATGGCAGGATGCAAATATACAGACTTTAGATAATTTACGAAATTTAGTACATCAAGCGGAAGCAGCTATCGAAGAAAAATAACTGGTGTAGGAAACATATATTATGGAAAATCTTGCGTATTTACACTTGGCTTTTGCCTACGAAGATAGCGAATCTATTCAACTAGTTCCTTTTGTATTCAACAAAGCCGCCGCACCAAACTGGAAAAGGCTTTCTGGTAAGGCTTGGAAGTATATGCTTCCCCTCGTGTTAATGCTGTCTATCCTCAGTTCTGTCAGCAGCGTCTTTGCGTTACAAAAAGGTGATCAAGATGGTTCTGTGAGGAATCTCAAACAACAGTTGACAACAGCAGATTTTCACCAAACTAAAATCACACAAATATATGCAGTTCCCACAGAAAACACTGACTGGCAGTTTCAAAATGTGGCTAATGTCACAGTCAATGACATTATCGAAATTGACACTTCACAAAACGTAGAAACTGGTAAAAAATCACCTGCAAGTAACTCAGTCACTACTGCAACGGCAACAAATACCAAAATCCCTATCATTTACCCGGTAACTCACAAACGCCAAAATCCTCATTTACTTACTAAAGGGGATGAAGGTGAAGATGTCAGAATTTTGCAAGAACGCTTGCGAATCGCTGGCTTTTATTATGGGAATGCTACTGGCATATTTGGGCCAATTACCGAAGAAGGTGTAAAAAGATTTCAACAGGCTTATAAATTAAGTGCTGATGGTGTTGTTGGTGCAGCGACACTTGCCAAATTACCAACCATTGATACAGCTAGTGAAGCGACTCCCAAGAAAACAGTTAATCATCAACTCAGTTTAGGCGATCGCGGTGAAGCTGTCAGAATTCTCCAAGAACATCTCATCAAAGCTGGATATTTACAGGGTCCCCCCAATGGTTACTATGGTTCATACACAGCAGATGCTATCAACCGCTTTCAGAAAGCGCATCGTCTCAATATAAACAGTATTGCCGACACAACTACCCGCATGAAGTTACATAGCCTGGCTAAAACTTCACCCAAGAGTGATTTTAGTATCTTAGAAATCCAAATGCGACTCCAAGAACGAGGTTTCTATAAAGGTCAACTCAACGGCATGATGGCAGATGACACCAAAAAAGCAATCAAGCGAGCGCAGGAATTTTACGGTATCAGTTTCAGGGATATCAAAAGCGGAGGCTTTTAAACCATCCGCTGAGATTTTGTAGCCAGATCCCCTCACCAATTGATACCATCCGCTCACAGTAAATTATTGTAGGGTGAATTTGAGTTTCTTGCCTTGTATTCTACCCAGGTGTTAAAGCGGCATGAGCGCCCTTTGGCACTTGGGACAGACAGCATGAATTGTCAGTTGACAGTCAAGGAGGTGAAAACCTTCTTTTTGGGCTGTTTTAGCGCCAATTTTCAAAATGGATTCGTTCTTGAACTCAATCGTGGTGTTGCACTTCACACAAATTAGGTGATGGTGGTGATGGGGATAAGGTTGGTTAAGTTCATAATGTTTATGTCCTTCACCCAATTCTAGTTCCCGCAAAATGCCCATTCTCGCCATCAACTTCAAAGTCCGATAGATAGTTGATAGACTGATGCCTTCACCGTCAGTTTCTAACCGATGATAAAGATCCTCAGCGCTTAAATGTTCACCTTGCGGAAGTTCCTGAAAAATGTGTAGGATTATTTCACGCTGGGGAGTTAAACGCCAGCCTCGGTCGTTTAGTTCTGCCTTGAGTGAACCAGTTGTGTAGACAGTCATACTAAATTTTCTCAACAAAGCCCGTTAATTGAGAATATAACAAATTTTTACCCCGATTTGCAACAACCATATCTTATTGAGAATATTTGGTAATTGGTAATTGGTAATTGGTAATTGGTAATTGGTAATTGGTAATTGGTAATTGGTAATTGGTAATTGGTAATTGGTAATTGGTGATTGGTGATTGGGAAAAATCATCTTCCCCTGCTCCCTGCTCCCTGCACCCTATTCCCATATTCCCTATTCCCTATTCCCTTTACTAAGTTAAAGACTCCAAATAGTCTCTGATAAGATTACGGCGCTTGGGTTGACGTAGTTTTTGCAAAGCTTTAGATTCAATTTGTCTTACTCGTTCCCGTGATAAATCAAGGGCGCGGCCAATTTCGGCTAATGAGTAAGCATGACCATCTGACAAACCAAACCGCATCAGGATAACATCACGCTCACGGCTAGTTAAATCGTCGAGAAGATTATGCAAATCTTTTTGTAAAGATTCTCGCATTAACATTTCTTCTGGGGTGACGCTATCAGTTTCTAGCAATTCCCCTAATTCTGTATCTTTATCCTTACCTACCTTTGTTTCCAAAGAAACAGAACGAGGTACTCTTAACAACACTTCCCTGACTTGAGTAGGTGTCATATCTAATTCAATTGCTAGGTCTTCTAGGGTGGGAGTGCGACCTTTTTCTTGGGCAATTTTACGGTTGTGCCTTTTTAATTTTGTTGAGTTTTTCTGTAATATGTACAGGGAGGCGAATTGTGCGACTAGAAGTAGCGATCGCTCTGGTAATTCCCTGACGAATCCACCAATACGCATAAGTACTAAAGCGATAACCCTTTGTGGGGTCAAATTTCTCCACGGCTCGCTCTAAGCCAAGAGTCCCTTCTTGGACTAAATCTAACAATTCCAAACCACGATTTTGATATTTTTTAGCTACAGAAACCACTAAGCGAAGATTCGCTTTAATCATGTGTTCTTTAGCTTGTAGTCCTTGTGACTGAATTTTCTCTAGTTCTAGCACTGTCAATTCGGCAATTTCCGCCCAGCGACGTTTACCTTCTGACAAAGTAGGCTTGAGATTCGATAATTCAATACCCGCAGTAGTAGCCCATCTTTCCAAAGATGGACGATGTCCTAATTCAGAGGATAAACGCTCTTGAACTTCAATTAATCGCTGATAAGGTACAATCACCTCGTCACCTTGCTTGGCGGCGTTAGCCAGTACTATCCGCAACCGCAAATATCGCTGTACTTTTTGAGCTTCGGAAACTTCTTCATCTCTTCCTAACAACCGCACCCGACCAATTTCTTGCAGGTATAGACGTACTAAATCTGTACTGCGTCGGTTGTTGTTAGCAGCTAAATTATGAGGATCAACAGCAGCTATTTCCAAATCTTGCAAATCGTCTAGCGACAAATCGCCGTCATTGACGTTTAGATCAGAGTCTAAAGTTGGTCTAGATTTTTGGGAATCGTAGGCTGCATCTGTATAAAAGGATGTTGCTGGCATAAAGTCTTAATTACTCCAGGTAAAAATAAATTACGGTCAGCTAAAATTACGGTCAGCTAATCAACTGTTGCTATTGTTCCCGTAATTCACGATGAACTAACAAAATTGAGATTTATAGTACAATTCTTTGCAAAAAGTTGTACGAGTGCAAAAAAGTAGAAGGCGGAAGGCAGAAAGCAGGAGAGAATAAAGCAAGTTTTATCAGCTTTTTGACCTTTTTTAACTGGATAGTTATTTTCGCCATGCCGCACTAGTTAATATGGCATTTTTTAGGAACATTAACCGTTATTTTTATAACAGGGTATAAAGATATTCCTAGTAATTTTGCTGTTGATAAACCACATAGTTATATTTACATGACTATGGTGGTAATTTCCTGACGATTTAATAATTTTTTTAGTGATTATTTGGTAATTAGTTGCTGTGAATTACGAAATAATGCTGATAGCACCATGTGGCATAAGCCATAACTTATTGGTTATACTCTGGCTTGATCTCCCTTAACATTAGTTCATCTAGTGCCTGTTCAGGTGTAACCTCAGTCTCCAGTAACCGATAAACTTGCTCTGTAATAGGGATAGTAATATGTTGTTGCTGGGATATTTGCATCAAAACTCGACAAGTGTTCACTCCTTCAGCCGTTCCTGGTAAATTGGTAAGAATTTCTGTCAGCGTTTTACCATTAGCCAACTGATAACCCACTTGGTAATTGCGACTTAAGGGGCTGTTGCAGGTTGCTAACAAATCCCCTAGACCAGCTAAACCGTAAAATGTTTCCGTCTTTGCACCCAAGACTTTACCAATGCGAACCATTTCTGTCAAGCCGCGAGTGACTAAAGCCGCTTTGGCATTAGTTCCTAGATGTAAACCATCACAGACACCGGCTGCGATCGCTATTACGTTTTTGAGTGTACCACCCAATTCAACACCCACCGGGTCAGGATTGGTATAAACACGAAAACGACTAGAAGAAAATACCAGTTGCACCATTTCAGCAGCAGCAGAATTTTTGCTGGCTACTACCGTTGCAGCTGGTAATTCCTGTTCAATTTCTTTTGATAAATTAGGCCCCGATAAAACCACTACTGCATGATCAGGAAATTCTGATTGCCAAATTTGCGACGGTGTGAGTGTGGTTTGCGGATCTAAACCTTTTGTCGCGGTGATAAAAATTGTCTGTGGAGATAAGGGGCAAGATTTTACTACAGAAGCTACATCTCTCACCCCTTTCATGGAAATAGCAGACAGGGCTATATCAGCACCTTGTAAAACTGCTGCCAATGTTTGCGAGCTTTGACGCGACCACAAACGCACTTGATGACCCTTCGCCCGCGCCAAATTTGCTAAGGCTGTACCCCAAGCACCAGCACCCAGAATAACAACAGATTTTGGAATTGGAATTGGAATTGGTGTTGGCGGTAGCCTGCCGTTAGGCATATGGTGATTGGTCATTGGTCATTGGTGATTGGTCAAGAAATTTCTTCCCCTGCCTTCTATCGCGGGTAGAGTTTCATTAACTCCCTAACTTGCTCTGCATGGTATGAACTTCTTGTCAATGGAGAAGCAACAATCTGAAGGAAACCTAGTTCTTCTCCATAAACTTTCCACGCTGCAAATTGTTCTGGAGTAATAAAATCAGCTACCTGCAAGTGTTTTTGACTGGGTTGGAGGTATTGCCCAATTGTCAAGATATCACAATCCACCGCTCGTAAATCTTCCATGACTTGGCGAACTTCAGCATCAGTTTCACCTAAGCCCACCATAACGCCGGATTTGGTGTATGTGCTGGGAGAAATTTGGCGCGATCGTTGTAATAATTCCATCGTCCGCTCATAATTACCTTGGGGACGTACTCGACGATATAAGCGTGATATCGTTTCTGTATTATGGTTCAGAACCTCTGGAGCAGCTTGAAGAATGATTTCCAGGGCATTCCAATTACCGCATAAATCAGGAATTAATACCTCAATTGTCGTGTTAGGTGATATGGTACGAACTGCGTTAATACACTGTATAAACTGAGATGCACCACCATCTGGTAAATCATCTCGATTCACAGAAGTAATCACAACATGATTAAGTTGCATCCGTCGGACAGCTTCTGCTAGTCGTGCAGGTTCGCTCGGATCTAGAGGTTGAGGTTTTTTTTCAAAATCAATATCGCAATAAGGACAAGCCCTGGTGCAAGCCGGCCCCATAATCAAGAATGTGGCAGTGCCAGCATTGAAACACTCGCCAATATTGGGACAGGACGCTTCTTCGCAAACCGTATTGAGCGATAAATCCCGCAAAATTTCTTTAACGTTACCAACGCGCTCCCACTGAGGCGCTTTTACCCGCAACCAGTCTGGTTTTACAGTCACAATCCACTTTTACCACTGAAGTTATACAAATATAATGGTAGCAAGCAAAGACCAGGGTGTGAAAAAGAGACTTTTGTGCAGGGGGAAATGACTTCTTCCTTCTGCCGTGAAGCGGAGCGAAACATGGGTATTCGACCCCACTGCGCCCTGATGAGTTAATCTATGTTTAAAGTCTAAAAATAATGTTAAAGTTCAGCATATTTACTTGGGAAAGATGAATTATCTCTCTGTCAACTGGATTGCCAAGAGATTCGGCAAGGTGTCGCTACAAACCTTGTTGATTGTGCCATTTGTACTGCAAACGGTGGGAGTTGTTGCCTTAGTAGGTTATTTGTCCTACCGCAGCGGAAAGGTGGCAGTAGAAAACTTGGCAGATAAGTTGATGGATCAAACAGCGAAACGGATTAGTGATCGCCTCAACACCTCCCTGCAAACTCAACAACAAGCAGTTGCAGTCAATCACCGCAATACCCGGCAAGGTTTGCTCAACATCAATAACATTGAGCAAGTACAAAATCATTTGTGGCAGCAAATTAATTCATTTCCTTCATTGATATATACCTATTTTGTCACCGAAGCGGGAGATGAAATAGGCTACGGACGTTTGGTTAGTCAGGAAGCGATCGCACAAGGCAAAAAGCTAACCGGGGAAAAGTTAAAGATTGGTACGCTTTACTCAAGCCAAATCAGGACAGCACAGCCAAAAAACCGAAACTATTATTTGGTAAATGAACAGGGTAAATCCAGAAAAATGCTGCATACCCTAACAATGGATAACAGCAAAATGTCCTGGTATCTTCATGCCAAAGCAGCCAAGAAACAAACTTGGGCTCCAATTTTTGTTTACCGAGCTTTTTCCACATTGGGTCTCTATGCTGTGGCTCCTGTCTATGATGCTAATGGAAAATTTCAAGGTATTTTTGGTTCTGGTACTGTGTTGTCAGATATCAGTACATTTTTGAGCCAACTGAAATTCTCACCTTCAGGACAAACGTTTATCCTAGAGCGTTCTGGTGATTTGGTTGCCACATCAACCTTAGAAATACCCTTTATCAAGCACGACAAGAAACCACCGATACGGTTGCCAGCGATTCATAGTCAAGATGCCCGAACAAAGGCAGTTGCGACCCAAATGCAGCAGCAATATGGTGATTTCCAGCAAATTCGAGCTAGTCATACTTTTAAAGTAGCGTTGAGAGAAGAAATACTGTTTGCTCACGTTGATCCTTACGGAGATGAATACGGTCTCGATTGGTTGGTGGTGACAGTTATTCCTGCGTCTGACTTTATGGGAGAAATTCAGGCAAATACCAATTCCACGATTTTGTTATGTGGGCTGACATTATTTATCGTCACCAGCATGGGAATACTTACAGCAGGTTGGATTACTCGACCAATTATTCAGCTAAGTCGAGCTAGTCAGGCATTAGCAGCGGGAGAATGGCAGCAGCCTTTACCAGAAAATGCAGCGATCGCAGAGTTGCAAATTTTAGCAGCATCCTTTAATCGCATGGGTGAGCAACTCCAAAAAGCTATTCAAAAATCAGAAGAAAAATTTGCCAAAGTACTTTGTGCTAGCCCCGATCCCATTACTCTTATCAATCTTACAGATGGAAGTTATCTGGCTGTAAATGACGAATTTCTTACCCTCACAGGCTATACCAATGAGGAAGTAATCGGTCATACAATGGATGAATTAAATTTGTTAGTTCATGCCCAACAAGCACAAGAAATTTACCATCAGTTACAAACTCAGCAGACAATTCACAATTATGAAATGGAGTGGCGCAGCAAATCAGGAGAAATCAAAACTGGATTGCTCTCTTCAGAATTGATCGAGCTAGAGGATGATATATTTGTGCTTTCAGTTTTTAAAGACATTAGCAATGTTTACAATGAGCTTCGTTTACGCCAAAAAGCTGAAGCAGAGTTACGCGAAAGCAATCACTTTATCCAACAAGTTGCAGATTATTCACCGCAAATTTTATATATTTTAAACCCAAATACTTGGGCTAATCTATATGTTAATCGTCAGTCCATAGAGATTTTAGGATATACACCTGAAGAGTTTTTGCAAGGGGGTTCTCAGTTTTTCTTAGACATCTTGCATCCTGAAGATTTACCTTTGCTGTCCCGAAATATAGCTCACTGGAAAATTGCCCGCGATGGTGAAATTTTAACTACTGAATATCGGATGCGGCATAAGAATGGTTCTTGGTGTTGGTTGCGATCGCGTGATGTAGTTTTTGCTAGAGATGAAAATCATCAAGTCATCAAAATCCTCGGTACTGCCCAAGATATCAGTGAAAGCAAACAAGTTGAAGCTGCTCTAGAAAAAGAATTAATTCGCACTAGAATACTTTTCAATACTTCCTTTGATGGCATTGTTATTTTAGACAGTAAAGGTAAAGTATTAGACTCTAATTTGAGCTTTGCAAAGATGCTCGGTTATACCTTAGAAGAAGTCAAAACTTTGTATGTTTCTGATTGGGATGCTAAATGGACAAAAGCAGAAATTCAAAAGTTAATTGAGGAAGTTAATCTCAAAAAAAGAGTCTTATTTGAAACTCGCTATCGTCGTCAAGACGGTTTGATCTACGATGTAGAAATTAGTGCCAACAGCGTAAATTGGGATAACGAAATAATACAGTTCTGTATTTGTCGTGATATCACCCAACGTAAACAGATAGAAGCCGCTCTACAACAAGCCCACAATCAGATTACCTTTCATATTGAAAATACTCCATTAGCCACTATTATCTGGAATGATCAATTTCAAGTTCAAGAGTGGTCAAAACAAGCTGAAAAAATATTTGGCTGGAGCGTAGCAGAAGTATTGAATAAAAATATGTTCGATTGGCAATTTATTTTTGAGGAAGATTTAGAGCAAGTAAAATCTGAAGCAGAAAGATTAATAAGTAAAGAAAGTAGTATTTGTAATAATCGCAATTATCGAAAAAACGGTTCTGTAATTCACTGTCAATGGTTCAACTCAACTCTTCTAGACGAATTTGGTAATCTGATTTCTATTCTATCTTTCGTCCAAGATGTGAGTGATCGCGTTCAAGCTGAATTAGAACTCCAACAAGCAAAAGAAGCCGCAGAAGCTGCAAACCAAGCTAAAAGCGCTTTTCTGGCAAATATGAGCCACGAACTTCGGACTCCCCTCAACGCTATTCTGGGGTTCGCTCAACTCATGAATTGGGACTCTAAACTACTCCCAGAACATCAAGAACAGATCAAACTCATTTATAGCAGTGGAGAGCATTTACTTAAGCTGATCAATGAAATTCTTGAACTATCCAAAATTGAAGCTGGAATCATGACTTTGGATAAGCAAGAGATTGATTTATTTGAACTACTTAACTCATTAAACAGTATGTTTAGTCAGCAAATAAGAAAAAAGAGATTGCAGTTACACCAGGAAATTTTGCCCCAAGTTCCTCAATACATCATTGTTGATGCTCAAAAGTTGCAACAGATATTGATTAATTTAGTTGGTAACGCCATTAAATTTACTCAAAAAGGCAGCATTTATCTATCTGTTTCCTTAGTAAATCAGCCCACAAAATCCAGTTCTGAATTTAATAACCTCTCTTATATACAATTCCAGGTTATTGACACCGGAATCGGCATCGCTCCTCAAGATTTAGATATAATTTTTGATGCCTTTACCCAAGCGCCAGCCGGTCAGCACAGCCTCCATGAAGGGACAGGACTTGGACTCGCCATTAGTCGTCGGTTAGTGCAGTTAATGGGTGGAGAAATTATACTCAACAGTACTTTCGGAAAAGGTAGTACATTTCAGTTTACAATTCCAGTTGTGGTGGTCACAGGAACCCATATAAAACCTAAAAAACCGACTCAAAGAGTTACCGGACTAGCCACCAACCAACCTAATTATCGGATTTTAGTCGTGGATGACCAGGCTTTAAATCGGCTATTTCTGGTAAAACTGCTCGGTAAATTGAAATTGGAGGTACGAGAAGCCGTAAATGGAGAAGAAGCTATTTCCCTATGGCAAAAATGGCAACCCCACCTTATCTACATGGATATTCGGATGCCAGGATTAGATGGGTATGAAGTGACAAAACAAATTCGCTCTATTGAGCAACCAGATCAATCTACTATCATTATTGCCCTTACGGCTCAAGCTTCTAACGATGATAGCGAAGAGCGAAGCCATCGCCGCCTTGCTATAGAAGCAGGCTGTAATGACTATATCAGTAAACCCTTTCGAGCCGAAACCTTGTTTAGCAAAATGGCTGAACATTTGGATATATGCTACACCTACGACAACCCAGCGCCACCCTCATTAGCCCTCAAGCAAGCATTGACTGCTGAGGATTTGGCGGTTATGCCTCAAGCTTGGGTAGTTGAACTCCGTCAAGCTTCGGTATCTTGTGAACAAACAGCAGTCGAGCAGTTGATTACGCAAATTCCCCCCGAACACTCATCTCTGGCTCTCAGTTTAGACCAACTCACCCAAAACTTTGCCTTTGAGCAGATTATGAAACTAGCACAAACCTATCTTTATGGACAGAAACCATAAGCAGAGATAGATTTCGTTTTGTGGGAAGCAAGTTATTTTTATTATTTTAGGGATTTTTGTGATATCATGGCCTAATAATTGGAATTTTTATGACGGGATGTGGCGCAGCTTGGTAGCGCACTTCGTTCGGGACGAAGGGGCCGCTGGTTCGAATCCAGTCATCCCGATTTTACTGTTGTTGTACGTTATTTCCTCCCTGTTTTTGGGGTCTGAGCCACCCAGTCCAAACCCACTTGCACGAATTTCAATAACCACCTACTTTAAATCTATCGGTGGCCTGTCATTACTCCAAGCCCACCAAACATGACCACAATGACAATGGTAGAATTCTTGCCACTTACGACGATGATCTGCGGTGCTGACAGGCGATCGCCTATTTAGCCAAACTTCTACCGCTTCTCGACTGCTGGAGTGACATTTGGGACAGAAAAATTCATAAGCGTGAATAGCCTGATCTGTCCATTCTGGTGGAGTGGGAGCAAAAGCATCCATATAATTAAAATCTTTGCAGTGAAGTCTTGGTAGTAATTTAATATACGAATATTATTATGCCTAATAATGGACACGATGGAGCCAAATATTGAAATTCGCCGTTTATTAGATGTGATGCCGGCTTCTGGACGCATGATGACCAAAATCGTCAGTAAACCAGAGCAAAAAAAGGTCATATATGCGGCTTTTCCCTTACCCTGGAATCGAGAACGTCCTATATATATTAATTTTGATTTGTGGCGACGTTTAACTAAGCCGCAACGAGATTTGCTACTCCTACATCAGGTTAGCTGGTTGACTGGGGTGAAGTGGATAAAACCAGATATTTATCAGGGTGTGGTTTTAGCGGGGTTATTAGGTGGAGTAGTAGAAGTTGCTCAATCTGATGTGGTTGGTGTGGTTATCGCTGGGGGATTAAGTGCTTTTGCTGGTGTGCGGATATGGCGCATGAATCAATCACAAGAGTCAGAAATAACCGCCGATATAACCGCCCTTCGCATTGCCCAAAGACGCAATTATTCAGAAACAGAAGCCGCACAGCATTTGTTAACCGCCATCGAGACGGTAGCCAAGATAGAAGGGCGTTCTGGTTTAGATTTTAACGAATTAATTCGTTGTCAAAACTTGAGAGCTATTTCAGGTTTATCCCCCGCAGGTATTCCAGAAAATTATCAATAGATTTGAATTGGAGCAAAACGAAATTGACATTAGCATTGGGCATGATAGAAGTATACGGTGTTCCCACAGCAGTGGAAGCAGCAGACGCAATGTGTAAAGCTGCCCGTATCACTTTTGTTGGTTATGAAAATACAGATTTAGGAAGAATTACGATTTTAATTCGCGGTGATATCGGTGAAGTAAATATGGCAGTAAATCAGGGACTAGAATCTGTTTTAAAAGTTAATGGTGGTGAAATACTTTCTCATCACATTATTCCTCGTCCTCATGAAAATTTAGAATATGTTTTGCCAATTCATCAAAGTGCAAATATT
Source organism: Anabaena sp. PCC 7938 (assembly GCF_049315035.1). Classification (NCBI taxonomy): domain Bacteria; kingdom Bacillati; phylum Cyanobacteriota; class Cyanophyceae; order Nostocales; family Nostocaceae; genus Anabaena; species Anabaena sp. PCC 7938. The sequence goes on from NZ_CP186034.1 coordinate 1,820,333, forward strand.
GCCCAATTTAATGCCGATATTCGTTTTCCCTCATCCCTGAGTAATTAAAATTTATGAATTCCCCATTTTCTCGTATGAATGCGATCCAATCGCCAATTATTCCCGTTGTTGGAGAACTTATCAAAAACTCTCCTGGTACAATTTCTCTCGGACAAGGTGTAGTTCACTATAGCCCACCACCGGAAGCAATAGAACTATTACCAAAATTCTTAGCTGAACCGAAAAATCACCTTTATAAAGCTGTTGTAGGTATCCCCGAATTATTAACAGTATTAACAGCCAAATTATCAAAGTTTAACGGCATTGATATTAACGGAGAAAATTGTATTGTTGTCACAGCCGGCAGCAATATGGGTTTTATGAATGCCGTTTTAGCAATTACTTCCCCAGGTGACGAAATTATATTAAATACACCATACTATTTCAATCATGAAATGGCGATTAAAATGGCTGGTTGTCATCCGGTATTAGTAGAAACGGATGAAAATTATCAATTAGTTCCTGAAGGAATAGCCCAAGCAATTACATCTAAAACCCGTGCTGTCGTTACAATTTCGCCAAATAATCCCACGGGGATAGTTTATCCAAAAAAATTATTATATCAAGTTAATGAAATTTGTCGGGAACGAGGTATTTACCACATTAGTGATGAAGCTTATGAATATTTTACTTATGACGGAGTAAAGCATCTTTCCCCTGGTGCATTTCCGGGAAGCAGTGAATATACAATTTCGCTGTATAGTCTTTCCAAAGCTTATGGTTTCGCTAGTTGGCGTATTGGCTATATGGTGATTCCCCAACACCTGCTAAATGCAGTCAAAAAAGTGCAAGATACGATTTTGATTTGTCCCCCTGTGGTTTCCCAATATGCTGCTGTAGGGGCGTTACAGGCAAAGGATGACTACTTAAGAGATAATATCAGTGCGATCGCACAAGTTAGACAATTAGTTCTAAACACACTCAGGCAACTCCAAGGTTTATGTACTGTTACCCCCGCAGACGGTGCTTTCTACTTTTTCTTGAAAGTGCATACCCAAATGGATGCTTTTGAATTAGTTAAAAGATTGATTCAAGAACATCAAGTAGCAGTTATCCCTGGTACTACATTTGGCATGAAAGACGGTTGTTATTTACGCGTTGCTTATGGTGCATTGCGACAAGAAACAGCAAAAGTAGGGATAGAAAGATTAGTTAAAGGCATAAAATCAATTATATCTTGAATGAGTAGCTATATTTCAGTAACCAAATTTGAATAAGTCTGTCCTATAATGTTTAATTGCCCAGTTGCCTGCGTGCTGCTGCTAAAATTAACCGATGTTCTGCACGAGCGATCGCATTATATGTCCTTTCCACCGCTTCTGGTTCCACTGAAATAGAAGTAATTCCCCATTCCACCAACTTATCAATAATCTCTGGATACAGTGCTGGTGCTTGTCCGCAGATTGAACAAGGAATCCCCCCAGCTTTGGCTGTTTTAATTAATTGAGCGATCGCACCCATAACAGCAGGATGACGCTCATCGAATATGTTTGCTAGTTCTCCTTGCTCTCTATCCACCCCTAAAATTAATTGCGTGAGGTCATTTGTGCCAATAGAAATACCTGCCGCACCCGCTTTAATATATTCTGGCAATAAAAACAGCACACTTGGTACTTCTGCCATTATCCATAATTGAAAAGAGGAATTCTGCGTTAACCCAGCTTGCTCAACTTTATGCCGACAAAATACAAATTCTTCCACAGTCCGCACAAAAGGCAACATCAAATTTATATTACTATAACCACTTTTTTGTACAGCCGTCAAAGCCTTTAATTCTAATTCAAAAATTGCGGGATTGCGTACATAACTTAAAGTCCCATGTTCACCCAACATTGATTGTGATGAAGATTGTTTATTATCACTTAATGAAGGTAAATCTTGGGTTCTCCAATCCAAAGACCGATATAAAATCGGACGTGGTGCAAAAGCCCGCGCAAATTTTTTAATCTGCTCAGATAAAGTTTCTAATAATTCTGTTTGTCTGCCACCCAAAAGCCAAGCATGAGGATTTTGCCCCTCCAAAATATTCAACACCATCAATTCTGAACGTAACAATCCCACACCATCTACAGGTAAATTTTGGACTTTTTCAATCAGGCTAGGCTGACTGAGATTAACTAATAGTTGGGTAGCAATCATGGGTAAGTGTTTAGCATTGCTAAATCCGTACTGAGACTGTTCTGACTTATCATTCTGTGGTGCGGTGGTGTTTTTGTATAATGAAATTTTCTCGCCATCTCCCCATATCCCCACCTCACCATCAAAAACTTTATCACCTTCTGCTCTGCTACGATAAACCTCTCCTCTCTCACCATCAAGTAATATTAGTTCACCAGTTTGAATCAGGTTGGTAGCATTGGTGGCGTTAACTACAGCCGGAATACCCAATTCTCTAGACAAAATCGCCCCATGACTGGTTAATCCCCCTCTTTCTGTAATAATTCCCACCACTTCATGTAATAAAGGCAACCAATCAGGAGTGATTGCTGGTGCAATTACAATCACGCCCTTGGGGATTTGTGCTGGTTTGGGTTGGGAACTCACAATCACATAAGCATTAGCCTTCACACGTCCCCTCGCAGCCCCTATGCCTTTGAGGAAGTGTAAGCTGGGAATTACAGATGGAGGGTTACTAACTTGAGTGATGTAGAGTTTGGGGTCTGAAGTTGCGTCGGTAATTGTCCACTTCATTGTTAACTTTGCACCTAGTTCACTCACTAGTTGATTGCCTAAAATAATTACTTGTTGTAAGTGATTTTCTGATAAAGCATACTGTTTTTGTTGATACTCACTCAGTAGGGAGACAAGCAAACAATTGTTATCTGTTATTGATGTCGATCTAGATAGGGATTCCTCAGTAGTTACAGATGTAGGATCATGAAGATGATAAGCGAGAATTTTATTTCCCAATTGTTGTTCTTTGACAACTCCTGTTTTTTCGTGGATATAGTGAACATCTGGTAATACTTCACCATTGGTAATTGCTACTCCTAATCCACAAGTGGCCTCAATTTCTGAGCTTAAGGCGTTAGCGTTGAATAAACCGGAAGCGATCGCATTTTCAACTGGTTGTACCAACACCGCTAAATTAATTTTTTGTAAATTAATACCTACACTCTGCCAATATAGTAGGCTTCTGGCACGAAACAACTGACTCCACACAGCCTTTAATGCTTGAGCGATCGCTTCTTCATCACATAAACAAAACACCGAATCCAGCAAGCCAGAAATATTGCCCACCGTTTGGGTAACAGATGATACTGCTAATGTTGGACGCAAAATTAAACATTTTTTTTCCCACATTCTCGCAGCCTCAAAAATCTTACTCACCCAATGCTGTGGCACATGAGCCGAAATAATTTCCTCCCGCAAGCGGCCAGCCACCTGTTGAAGTTGTTGCCAATTAGCTACATCCAAATGCAGGGAAGAATAGGGCAAATCAGCCACTAAAGACTCTGAACTATTGAGGGTTTCTAGAAATTGCCGCCAAACATCTGCCGAAACCACAAAACCAGGCATTACTGGATAGCCCCGTTGCATAATTCTGCTCAAATAAAACGCTTTATCACCAACTTTGGCGCGGTCTTGTAATTTAATTTGGTCAAGCCAGTAGAGTTGTTCCACTCAATTATTTAGGTATCAGTTGTGGAGTTGCAATTATTATTATCCACCGATGAGTAGCCGTTTCACCCACCAAATAAGCGATCGCAAAAATTTCTTACTCCTTTAATTACGTTGTCAAGTACTCAATTTAGTTTAAAGTAGTTATGGTATTATTTATACAACAGACATTATTGACAACCTCTTACTACATTGCCAGCAATGATTGGGTAAATATCTCCTTTCGGCTATGTTTTGCATTGTTGATGGGTGGAATGATTGGCTTGGAACGTCAACGGAGAGACAAACCAGCCGGTTTACGAACTCATATGTTAGTGACTTTGGGTTCAGCTATATTTACTATTATTGCTATCCAAATAGGTGGAAAAGAAATAAATCCTGATGCTCTCAGTCGTGTTATTCAAGGTATTGCAGCTGGAGTGGGCTTTCTCGGTACGGGAGAAATTTTGCGTTCATCTTCTCAACAACCTAAATTAGCAGAAATTCATGGACTTACTTCTGCGGCAGCTATATGGGTTTCAGCATCTTTAGGCATTGCTTCTGGGTGTGGTTTATGGCAGCTAGGATTAATTGGTACTGTGTTGACAGTTGTGGTTCTCAATCTTGTTAAAAAAGTAGAAAAATCTCATTAGTCAAATGTAATAATTCAGGAGTCAGGAGACGCTACGCAGACCTGCGGTTCAGAATGCTTATGACATGAAGAATCGAGAGAAGTGAGATTTTATCAAAATCATCAAAGTTGACTAAAAAAGCTTTATTCTCCTGACTTTTGTATTTTCTATCCTGAATACTGACAGTAAAACAATTTTAGGTTTTGAATCGATCCAAAAGATAAATATGGAAGATTAGATAATTAATGAACTATTGGTTATTTGTAAAAGTAAACAATGTCAGTGCCTTGGCAAAAATTTCTTCATCTGCTCTTGTCTGAAGAATTGATTTTACTATATTAATAAATTCAATATCAGATACATCATCGTTGTTTATAGTTTTACTAGCCGCATAGAAATTAACATCATCAACAGATAATTCATTGGTAATACCTGTTTGTAATTTAGTATTATCAATATGCCAGGAAAGCGATTTACCACGTAATGTAAATTGAAACCAGATAATTTGCTCATTTTTTAACTCCAAAAAAATATCAAAATAAGGTTCTCCTCCTTGTAACCAAATTTTTACTGTATTTTCTTGTTGACATGGTTTCAGTAGCTTTGGTTCAATAGCTCTCAATGATGCACCTAATGATGCAATTTCGTTTTTATCTACATTATAATTTCTGTGATTCATTTCTAAATTAGTTACCGGATAATTCAAGAATACAATTACCAAAAGTTGAGAGAGAGAAACCTTAAATTCTTTATTTATAGCAACGAACAGGGTAGTGAAGACATCAATAAATGATAAATATCTTCTATCAAATGGTTTTACTAATGGATGAGTATTAATTACTATAAATATGTAAGGATTCAGGATACGGAATGTTTGATATGGCAAGGAATAGGTAATAGGGAACAGAAGAGAAAAATATTCTTTCTGACTCCTGACTCCTGACTCCTGACTCCTGACTCCGAACTCCGAACTCCTAAATTCTTACATAAATATTTACGCCGACTCACTTATCTCTCCTGCTTGCACGAAGAGAATTTGCGAATATTTTAACCACTGAGAGTCAAAAGAACCCAAATGAGTAGTAGTAATTAATGTTTGAAAACGGTCTTGAATGGCATCAAGCAATTGATTTTGGCGTGATGGGTCTAATTCTGCTAAGACATCATCTAGTAAAAGTAAAGGAGGCTCTTGGACGACTTCTTCAATTAATTGTAATTCTGCTAATTTTAAAGCCAGAACCAGTGTTCGTTGCTGACCTTGGGAGCCATATTGGCGAGCAGGTGTTTGGTTAATAATTAATTCTACTTCATCACGGTGCGGTCCGACTAAAGTAGTACCTCGGTGCAATTCAACCACAGAACGCTGTTGAATTTTGGCTAAAAAAGCTTGTTGGACTGCTTCGGCATGATTGTTTTCGAGAGGGACATTAGGCGCATAGTTGATTTGCAAAAATTCTGTGCTTCCGCTAATACTAGTGTGCCATGCAGCCGCGATGGGTGCTAATTTTTGGATAGCTCTTTCCCTTCTGATAATTACCCTTGTTCCTGTGGTAACTAACTGTGCATCCCAAATTGCTAATTCTGATTGTAGCGATTTAACAGGTTTGTCTATCTGACGTTTTAAAAAAGCATTGCGTTGACGTAAGACCTGATTATATTGCTGCAAAATGTGAGCATAAACTGGTTCGAGTTGAATTAAGAGTGTATCTAACCAATTACGGCGACTTTCGGGGCTACCGCGTACTAGTTCTAAATCTAAGCTGGAAAACTCAACTGCATTGATAACACCAAGAAAGTCCATTTGTCGGCGGAATATTTCGCCATTAATAGCGACACTGCGACGAGCATGACGGCGGAGGGTGAGGGTTAATTCACTGATACCTGCGGCTCGTTCTAGGGTGGCGTTGATTTGGGCTACAGCTTCCCCATCCCTAATTAAATCACGATCGCGTGCCATCCGATGCGATCGCAATGTGGCTAACAACTCCACTGCCTCCAACAAATTCGATTTTCCCTGAGCATTATTACCCACCAAAATTGTTTTGGCAGCATTAAACTCAACTTTTTGGTCTTGATAATTGCGAAACTGTCGGAGGTGTAGGGTTTTGAGGTACATGGAATTGGAGGCAGGGTGCAGGGTGCGGAGGGCAGGGGGTAGGGGAAATATAAATCTTTGTCTTCCCCAACTCCTGAACACTTCATCAAACAGTCTTTTTACCTATCAAGCGGAAAAATATTTTTTCTCCTTCAATCCAGACAAACATTAAGGCACTGAAACCGATACAAATTCCTAATTCCGAGAGACTTAATTCATGAGTACCAAAGAAAGCTCGCAGGGGTGGAACGTAAATTAACATCAATTGCAAAATCGTTGTCACAATTACAGATCCCAGTACAAAGAGATTAGAAAAGGGATTCATTTCAATTGTGAGTTGGTTGTTAGAACGAATTGCGATCGCATGACCCATTTGGGCAATACACAGAGTAGTAAATACCATTGTCTTCCAAGTATCAGGATTACCCGGATACCCTGCTGCATGGGTGTAATTATAAGCCCACGACATCAAAGCAATAGAAATGATCGCAAATACAATCCCAATCCGAACCATATAAGCACCTAACCCTCTAGCGAAAATACTTTCGCGGGGACTAAAAGGTGGGCGCTGCATGACATCTGGTTCTGGGGGTTCTACAGCTAATGCCAAAGCAGGTAAACCATCCGTTACCAAGTTCATCCAGAGAATTTGCAACGGTGTGAGAGGAACACCTCCTAAGCCCATTAGAGGTGCAGCCGCAATGGTGAGAACTTCGCCAATATTACTACCCAAAATGTATTTAATAAAACGGCGAATGTTGGTGTAAACAACTCTACCTTCTTTGGTAGCGGCAACTATGGTGGCAAAGTTGTCATCTAGTAATACCATATCACTGGCTTCTTTGCTGACATCTGTACCTGTAATACCCATGGCGATGCCGATATCGGCTTGTTTGAGGGCGGGGGCATCGTTGACACCATCTCCTGTCATAGCCACAAATCGACCACGCCGTTGCAGTGCTTGGACGATTCTCAGTTTGTGTTCTGGAGAAACTCTGGCGTAAATACTGACTAAATCAACTTGTTCTTCTAGTTCTTGGTCAGTCATGCGTTGCAATTCTTGACCGGTGAGAACTCTAGCATCGGCATCAGCTATTCCTAAATCTAAAGCGATCGCTCGTGCTGTTAATTGGTGGTCGCCGGTAATCATAATGGGGCGAATCCCCGCTTGGCGACACTCTGCCACAGATGCCCTTACTTCCGGGCGTGGCGCGTCTAACATTCCCACTAAGCCCAACCATACCAAACCGTTTTCAGATGTGTCCTCTGAGGCTTCTGGAGGCACTTCTGACAGAGGTTTGTAGGCAAAACCTAATACTCTTAAACCTTGACTCGCCATTTGGTCATTTGCTGCCAAAATTTGAGTGCGTTGTTCTTCGTTAATGGGAGTTGAGGTATCGCCCACATAAATTTCCGTACAACGTGCCAAGGTTAATTCTGGGGAACCCTTAGTAAACATTAAATATTGTTCAGATTCTAAGAATCCAGCAATTACTGGGTCAACCCCATTCATCGCCGGTTCGCCTGTGGCAACTGCTTCTGCTTGACAAATTACACTCATACGTTTCCGTTCTGAAGAAAAGGGAAACTCAGATACACGGGGTAATTTACTTTGCCACTGGTCTTTTTCAATGCCAGCTTTTCCTGCCAATGTTACCAAAGCGCCTTCTGTGGGGTCGCCCAAAATAGCCCATACGCCGGCTTCTTTTTGCAGCACCGAGTCATTACACACAGCACAAGCAACAAGCAAAGCCGATATTTCTGGATTTTCATCTAGATCAATTTTTTGTCCATCTAACTGAAAATCTCCTTCAGGAGTATAACCTTCTCCCGTTACCCGGAAAGCTTTTTGATTGGTATAAACTGACTGCACCACCATTTTGTTTTGAGTCAAAGTCCCGGTTTTATCGGAACAAATGGTAGTGACAGAACCTAATGTTTCTACCGCTGGGAGTTTGCGAATCAAGGCATGGTGGCGTACCATGCGCTGAGTTCCCAGGGCTAAGGTAACGGTAATTACGGCAGGTAAACCTTCAGGAACTACAGCCACAGCCATACTCAGGGAAACTTCTAGCAAATCTTGTAAGTTGCTAAAACCTCTGGCTTGGATAATACCACCGACTACGACAATTGCTACGAGGATCAAAGAACCTGATACCAGCACATTACCCAATTGAGTCATGCGCTGCTGTAGGGGCGTGGGTTCACTGTCCACCGACTGCAACATAGTGGCAATTTTGCCCAGTTCCGTTGTCATGCCAGTGTTGGTAACAAGAACTTTAGCCCGTCCTTGGACTACTTCGGTTCCTTGAAAAACTAAATTAATGCGATCGCCTAAAGCCGCATCTTCTGGTAATGTGAGAACTGCCTGCTTATTTACAGCTTCAGCTTCACCCGTCAGTGCCGACTCCCGCACTTGTAAGTTTGACTGTTCTATTAAGCGTCCATCAGCGGATATTTGCACACCAGCTTCTAGCAACATCACATCCCCAGGTACTAATTCTTTCCCTGCTACATCAGCCAGCTTACCGTTACGGATAATGCGGACTGAGGGAGAGGACAGTTTTTTCAGGGCTGCTAAGGCTTTTTCAGCACGGCTTTCTTGCACATAACCCAAAATACCATTGAGGACAACAATCGCCATAATCGCAATTGTGTCTTTGAATGGCACCTCACCAACTTTTAATGTCCCTTGTCGCAACGCCCAGAAATCTAAAAAACCAGAAATGAGAGCTACACCAATCAGCATTAACAACATGATGTTTGTAAACTGATCTAGTAGAATCTGCCAAGGGCTACGGCCACCATGTTCTTCTAGTTCATTGGTTCCGTATTTTTGCAAACGTTGTTCAACTTCTTGAGGTGTTAAGCCACGGTCTGCGTTACTATCAAGCAGGTCTAAAGCTTTATCAACCTCCAAACTATGCCAAACTACGGCACCTTCAGGTAAAGAATGAGCAGACATCGTGTAAGTCACAGGAAATGGTTACAAAATTCGATCATAATTGAGTGGTGGCAGGAAAACCATCAACTCAAGTTACTTTGGGACTGGGGTTTGGAAACTAGGGACTGGGAACTGGGGACTGGGAGATGGGGACTGGGGAGGTTAACAACCCAATTACTAATTACTAATTGCCAATTACCAATTACCAATTACCAATAAAATAATATGAGTTCTGCACTCCCTAGTTTTACTGTTAGCCAGATGTTTGGGCAAAGAACAATCCGACCGCTTACTGCTGCCAGCCTATGTGGTATTGCTTTCATCAAAGATAGACTTATCGCTATCGACACCATCAAAGGGCATCTACTGGAGATTGACCTTAACTCCGATAACAGCACCATTATTAATCCCCACCAAGTCAAAGAATTTAACGAAGTCACTGGTTTAGCAGTGTGGGAAGATACGCTATGGGTCAGCCGTGGTAATAGTGTTTATTTATGTAAACTCTCTTCTTTAGGTTTGGAGCATTTTGTTACTTTACCTTATTCTGCTGACGGTGTTGCTGTGTGGGAATCAACAGTTTATGTCAGCTGTCATCGACTTGGCTATATTCTGGTTTTTGACCTCGATACACGCAAAGAAATTACCAGATTTTATGCCCCTGGTGTTGGTATAGAAAATTTGGCAGTTACCCAGGAAACGCTTTGGGTTTGCGATCGCACAGAACAAACAGTTTACTTCATAGACAGGGCAACTGGAGAAATTCAATTCAGTGTTCTCACTCCCTTTGCATCTCCTACAGGCATAGCAGTTCATAAAAATTCCGATACAAATCAGGAAAAGATTTACATCGCTTATGCCAATGAAGAGCCTTATATTCGAGATAACCCCAACGCCGAACCCAATCACGAGCTAACCTATCGGGATGTTACCTTCATTCACCCCCTCCATTATCATTACGAACCCAATCAGCGTTACGCCCTTTCCAATGGTTATCTCATAGAAATGTCCTACGTGGAAGAAATTTCTCCCCTAGATGAAGTTTATTTACCCAATGTAGAATGGCGTATTGCCCTACCATCAGAAACTGAACGTCAAAAAGTCAAACAAGTTGAAGCAGTTGGTTTACCCTTCACAGAAGAAATTATTGATGGTCAACGGGTCGCAGTCTTTAAGTTTGATTCCCTTACCCCTGGTGAACGTCACATATTTGGCTGGAAAGCACTTTTGGAAGTTCGAGGAATTAAATATCGCATCACACCAAAAGATGTAGAAGAAGTGTCTGAATTGACATCAGAATTACAAAGTCGCTATTTGGTTGATGATGATGATTTAGCAATGGATACGGCTATTGTTCGCCGTGCAGCCCGTGAAGCAGTCGGTTCAGAAACCAATGTGTTACGGAAAATGTACAATATCCGTAATTATGTATATGATGAGTTATCTTATGGCATTAAACCACACATCGACACGCCAGATATAGTTTTAGAACGGGGTATTGGCTCCTGTGGCGAATATGTAGGTGTGCTATTAGCTTTGTGCCGTTTGAATGGCGTTCCCTGCCGAACTGTAGGTAGATATAAATGCCCCCCTTATGGTGAACAACAGGGAGTTCCACTGCAACCTGATTTTAATCATGTCTGGCTAGAATTCTACATCCCTAATTTTGGTTGGGTGCCAATGGAATCCAATCCTGATGATACAGGCGAAGGTGGGCCTTATCCTACACGCTTTTTTATGGGATTATGCTGGTATCATATTGAAATTGGCAAAGGTGTTACTTTTGAAACTTTGATCAGTAACGGTCAGCGGTTAACTAAAGAAGAGACATCCATTGGCGATTTGGCTATTAACCATATTCGGTTTACAATTCTTAAAGAATTGCCGCCTTTCTAATTCGGAAATTAGCAACTGGGAACTTGTAGTTAGCAATGGGGTATTAGGTAGAAGCATTTTTTAGTGCATTTACCCGAAATTTGCCCTTTGCTGCAAGTTTCTTGCCTTACTTAATCAAAAGTTTACCCTTGTACAGCGAAAATTTATGTTCCCTTTAATAAAAAACTCAGTAATTTTTCGGAATCGGTAGTAAGCTGTTAATATGTCAATATTCAATAGAAATATGGAGTTAAAAATAGTCAAAATATTTGAAAACCCGAATTTCTGCGGTTGACATACCCAACTTTAAATATGAGAAATAACATATAAGTAAGTTTGTAAACGGTAATAACAGGTGAATAATTGCATTAGTTCTGAATCTGAAAAAACTGTGGAACAAACACCCTCCGCCAAGATAGCCAGTGGTAGGCTAGAATACCTACACAATTATCATCACTGTTTTCAAGAAGAACAGTTGATATATCAACATTTTCTGCATTTGGTGCAAATGGAATCCCCTGGCCAAATGATTGAGCGTTTTCGGTGTTTATTTATTGAACGGGCTAATTATCCTGAGCCTGAAATTATCACGATTTTAGATAAAATTACATCATGCAAGAACGCAACAGAAGATTTTAAATTCTTTCTAAACCGTTGTTGCCACATTTTAATTAACCGCTGGTATATGCAATTGGGGTTGCATCATGCTATTGCTGAGTTAATCAACTTATTTGAAACTCCATCTAATAGATTAGGCATAAATAGCTTCCGTGTAAGAGAAATTAGACGCTTGCGTGAGCTAGTGCAGATTTTCTCTGACAGTGAGCAGTATTTGATCTTGCGACGATTTAGTCAAATAGTTAGTCAAACTTCTAAATTAAATCAAAGTCAAGATAATCAACCTTTGATCAATTTGATTAGTCGCTATCCTTATTTATATGAACATTGTTTAATTAGTGAAGACTCTACTTTTGAACAACAGGAAACAGTTAGACACTTTCAAACAAAGGTGCAGAGAAAATTTGAAATCGATCTATCACAATACGTAACTTATAAAGTCCGTCGAGTTCAGATTTTAAGCAAAGTTTCTCCATCTGAGGCAAATCGGATGTTGCGCCATGTTAATAATCCTACTTTATTAAGCGATCGCGATCTTTACAGCACTCTCAAACAATTTATTGGTAATGCCGAAAATGGCCATACCTATCAAGAAGGAGCGCAAAAGTTCTTAAAATACAGCAGTCAAACTGTCAAATTTCATGATTTCAAAGATGATTTATATGAATATTTGATATCATCTGTTGATGGACAATATGTCAAAAATCAATTTAGTCAGCGCCTATACACTCATTTACAAAATACATTACCCCAAGCGGATTACCAGAAACCCAATGATTTCTTGCTGGTGAGAACTTGCAGCCAGCTACTAAACTTCTTAGTTGTCAACAGCCAAGCGTCACCTCAACACTCAACATTTTTGGATTTGATTAGTAACCAAGGTTCATTAACAACCATTGGGTTGTTGTTAAAAGTTGTATTAATTTGTCATAAAGTCAAACCATATTTAGAAAAAAGATTTGCAATTCTGTTTAACCACTATGAATCGGCTACGACTGAGAGCATTATTTGGTTAGTGAAAACATTAGAACAATTAAATATTGCTATGAGTATTAATTTTGGGGAAATTGACTTATCATTTTTTAAGCAGTTTTGTTAAAAATAAAATCGAGTTTTGCCAAGATTAGCCGCGATTCTTAGTAATTGGCATTGATTGAGATTCACCAGTTTTAAAATCAGCAAATTCGCAAATTGAGTTAAATGGGCAAAACCGACAATGATAGCCGGGATTTGGTGGAAATATTTTACTAAAATTACTGCTTCTTGATTGATATTTTTGTAAATCTAGTTGATGTTGTTTCGCTATATTAGATAACTCAAATTCCAGGGTTGCTAATTCATGATTATTAATAGTAATTAAATCAGACTTTTGACAAATTTCCAAATTATAAAATGAGGCGACAGCGGTTTTGCCAGGATAAAGATAGCGGGCTGCTAATAAATAAACTAAAGCTTGTCGTTTATCAAAGGCAGATTTGCCAGTTTTAAAATCTAAAATATGTAAGGTGCTATCAGACTCGATAAATACACAATCCATCGCTGCATACAAACGAAAACAATAGTTTTCTTGTTCAATCACAATTGGTTTGGGAAATCCTTCATCACCTGGGGTTAATTGGATAATCCGTTTACCCAACAACAAAGGCGATTTGTGATATTTTCGTAAAATTTGTAGTACCCTTTGCTTAACTTGACAAGTGAAGTTACTTAATTTCAGCAACTGGGCAACTTTTTCTACGCCATCAGACTGATTTAACAAATGGTGATGATGATGAAACTCATAAACACCTTTTTGGGCAAGTATGCCAATCCGCTGGGGTGGTGTGGCTTGGGCTAACAAAGCTTTTACTTGTGGTTCATGTTGTCGTGCCTTAATAAATCCTCGCCTCATTTGGCAATGCAAACGTTCTTGCCCTGTGGCTGGGGCAACTAAAGACCAAAGGTGATAACTGGCAAAAGGTCTATCGGGGGTTGACATTGCTCAGGTAGAGTGAGAGAAAATACGGTGGGATACTTGCGGCTACGCACGCTTTGCGGGAAGCTTCCTAATAGTGATAATGATGCAGGGGAGAGAGTGGCAAAATGAGCAACAGTAGCAATTCCAGCAAGATAAAATTTGGTACTGATGGTTGGCGCGGCATTATTGCTGATGATTTTACTTTTCCCAATGTGCGGAAAGTAACCAGAGCAATAGCTAGTTACCTGGAAACTGCCTACAGTAAAGACAGACCAGTCCTGATCGCCTACGATACGCGGTTTTTAGCTGACGAGTTTGCCCGGACATCTGCCGCAGTTCTGGCTGATTTAGGGTGGAATGTGAAAATTACAGATCGGGATTGTCCGACTCCTGTAATTGCCTACAACGCCCGTCATTTGAATTCCGCAGGGGCTTTGATGTTTACTGCTAGTCATAATCCTGCACCTTATTGTGGGATTAAATATATACCCGATTATGCGGGGCCTGCCACACCAGAAATTACTGATACTATTGTGGCAAATATAGAGAGTGCATCTGATGAGTTGCCCGGAAGCAATCCATCAGGTTCAATTTCTACTTTTGATCCGAAGCCCGATTATTTGAATTTTATCTACACTTTACTGGATGTAGAAAAAATCAAAAGCGCGAATTTAAAGGTCAAATATGATGCCCTTTATTCTACCTCTCGCGGTTATTTAGATGAAGTTTTGCAACAATGTGGTTGCCAGTTAGAAAGTTTCCACGATTGGCGGGATGTACTCTTTGGTGGCGGGATGCCGGAACCAAAAGGGGAACAATTAGTTGAATTGGTGGATGCTGTCCGCGCTGATAACGCGGATTTAGGTCTGGCGACAGATGGCGATAGCGATCGCTTTGGTATTGTCGATGAACAAGGTAATGTCCTCACTCCCAATACAGTGCTGTTAGTTCTAGCACGGCATTTAATAAAAAACAAGGGTAAAAGCGGCGCGATTGTGCGGACTGTGGCAACTACCCACTTGTTAGATAATTTTGCGGCTAAGTATGGTCTGCAAATTTATGAAACTGCTGTGGGTTTTAAATACATCGGTGAGAAAATGCGGGAAACCGCTGTTTTGATTGGTGGGGAAGAGTCGGGTGGTTTGAGTATCATTGGCCATATTCCTGAAAAGGATGGCGTTCTTGCCGATATGCTGGTGGCTGAGGCGATCGCTTATGAGGGTAAGCCTCTAAGTCAATTGGTTCAGGAAGCGATCGCAGAAGCTGATGGACCTTTGTATAATAATCGCTTGGATTTACACCTGACCGAGTCTCACAAAAATGCTGTGATTGATGCTTACACCAAAAATCCGCCTTCAGTAGTGGCAGGAATTAAGGTGAAGGAAGTCGGGAGGAAGGATGGGATTAAATTGTATTTAGAAGAGGGTAGCTGGGTGTTGCTGCGTCCTTCTGGTACAGAACCTTTGGTGAGGGTGTATATGGAAACTAACTCACCAGAAAAACTTAGTCAGATTGCTCAATTTATGGAGAGTGAAATTGCTAAGTTAGGTTAATCCATTACCTGATGATTATGTAGAGACGTTTCATGAAACGTCTCTACAATTGCTTAGGAAATTATATTTGAAGTTATGATTTTCAAAATCTTGGCGAATTTATTTATATCTGTAGTTATAGCTGTTTGGGTAATTGCGATCGCACTTATTTCGGTGCAGAATGCTACACCTGTCTCTTTACGGTTTTTGGTTTTTCAATCAATACAAATTCCTTTTGGGTTGGTGTTGGCTTTTTCTGTGGCTGTGGGTTTATTAGGTGTGGCGGTTTTGCAGCCTCTTTGGGGGTTAGGTGCGTCGAAATCTAGGGTTGATGAGGAAGCGGAGTTTTTTATTGATGATGAGGATTTTTAGGAGTTTTCTCACGCAGAGGCGCAGAGGCACAGAGAGGAGGAGAGAATTAGAAGTTGGTGTGTAGAATTATTTCATTAAGAAAGGCATTCTCTCACGAACGAAAACGCTATGAACAATACCTCAAAAACCGATTGGGCTAGAATTGATGCTATGAGTGATGAGGAAATTGATACTTCAGATATTCCTCCTTTGTCAGATGAGTTTTTTGAAAAGGCACAGTTACGAATGCCTAAATCACCTGTAAAAATTATGATTGAACATATTAGATCCAGTAAAATAGATAACGATTTATGGTGAACACTTATGACTAAGTTACTTGAACAAGCGATCGCACAAATAAAGCAACTTCCTGAAACTGAACAAGATATAATTGCTAGACTCATCCTCAAAGCATTAGAAACTAATTTAGTTGAGGAAAATTTATCTATTATTGATGAAAGTGATACTTGGACGGAAGAAGATAAACTTGATATTACATCTTTCTCTTTACAATTAATTTAAATTATGGATAGTGAAGAACTGCGTGGCTTGATTGCAAGAAAAGAAGATGCAAAACTTGATTTTAAAATCGAGTCAAAAGTAATAAATGGTATTAAAGATGATAAAGAATGGGATGAATTTCTCAAAGATATCATATCAATTGCTAATGGAAATATTGGAACAGCCACAGAGACAGGATATCTCATTATTGGTGCTGGAGATAAATTAAAGCTTGACGGAACAAGAGATTTAAAGGATGTTGGTGTAGTAACAATTCAGGAAAAACAAATTCTTGATAAACTTAAATCAGCCTGTGAACCACGTCTTCCAGAAATCAAATGTGACGTAGTATCACTAGATGGTAAAAGGTTATTTATTATTTCTATTCCACCAACTCCATATTTGTACACCCTGACAAAATATTTACAAACACCCAAAAAAGGATATTCACCAAATACAGTTCTTATTAGACGTAAAGATGGAGAGGAGATATATGAAGCTGATGATCACGAGAAAGACATTCTTCGCAAGGAAAAGAAAAATATTACTTCCTTAAATTCTATTATTTCTATTGATTGTTTAGTTGAGGAAGTAAGAAATAAGTGTTGTGATAAAATTCAACATCTATATAGCAAAATAAAATTATTGAATCTTCAGAGTATTGATGTTGACCAACTTTATGTAGATGTCTACTTATTGAAAAAGATTTCTAGCGAGACTTTGGCAACAATTGATGGTCTAGTTAAAAACTCAAATTTGCAAGATGACTTTGACCGCTTTGGATTGGGTCAGCGCCGAGGTAGAATTGATGGATTTGAAGTAGCAAAGAAACGCAGCAAATTAATGATTTTGGGTAAACCAGGTTCAGGTAAAACTACATTTTTAAGACACTTAGCTGTTGCTTGTTGTCAGGGTGAGTTTAAATCTGAGAATATTCCAGTTTTTATTGAACTTAGATCCATCACAAATGCTAGTCATTTCAATCTATTTGACGAAATACATAAAGAATTTGATTTAACAAATCAGGAACAAACAAAGCAAATTCTTAAGCAAGGTAAAGTCTTGATTTTTTTAGATGGACTGGATGAAGTTTCTACTGAATCACGGCGAGATGTTCAAAAACAGATTGATGAATTTTCTCGAAACTCGCTTTATTACAAAAACCATTTGATCATCACTTGTCGGACACAAACGACAGAATATACTTTACAAAATTTCGATTATGTTGAAGTTGCTGATTTTCACCCAGCGCAGGTTGAAAAATTTTCTAGAAATTGGTTTACAACGTTAGCTAACACACATCAGGAAGGTGAAGAAATTACAGCAAAATTCTTAGAAAAACTCAGATTGCCAGAAAATAAGCAAATCGCTGAATTAGCTGTAACTCCTATCCTGCTAAGTTTGACTTGCTGGATTTTTGGTGAGTCTAAAGATTTACCTCCTAAGCGTTCGCAATTATATCAAAGAGGAATAAATCTACTTTTAAAAGAATGGGATAAGAAAAGAGATATTCAGCGAGATTTAGGGAGTGAACGTTACCGTAATTTATCGCTAGGAGATAAACAAAAACTTCTGAGTTATATAGCTTATCTTAAGTTTAATCAAGAACAATATGCTTTATTTAAAGAAAGTGAAATTCAAAAATATATTTCTGAATATCTCAAAGATATTTCAAATAACGATATTCAATCAGTTGTAAAAACTATTGAGGCTCAACATGGCTTATTAATTCAACGAGCGCAGGATATTGACTCTGAGGGTATTTACTCGTTTTCTCATCTGACTTTTCAAGAATATTTTACAGCTAAGTACATTGTTGAAAATAACCAAATTGAGCAATTAGTTAAAGAACATTTGACAGATACTCGCTGGCGAGAAGTGTTTTTATTAACAGCAGAATTGATGGGTGATAATGCAGGTAATTTCTTATCGTTGATGCAAGCAGAATCCCAAAAGTATATTAATACGCCTAAATTGCAAAATTTATTACACTGGGCAGATGAGATAACATCAGGAACAGCAGGAAATATTAAGCCTGTAGGTAAACGTGCAATTGCAATTGCGATCGCAGTTGCAATTGGTTACGCTGAAGCTAACATCATCGCTCACGCAGCTAACGCCATTGGAATTGCCAACGCTATTGGAATTACCAATATCCCTATTTATGCTTATACCAACGCCATCGGAATTGCTTACTATAGCCCTAATGTCAACACCATCAATAAAGATATTGAGACCATGTATGAAATTGAAAAATTAAAAATATTTAATAATGAAGAATTTACTAAACTAGCCGTAAACCTAGAGAAACTTAAATCTGAAATCCCCAATGATGAAAAACAACAGGAAAAATTTAATAAATTTGCAGAAGAACTCCCAACAACTTTGTTAAATGCTTTCAATCTGCCAAGAGAAATGATTTATTCATTTATGGCAGAACTCGAAACACTAAACCATAAATATCTCTATGTTAATAAACTCATAATTGATTGTAAAAGAGCAGCAATCGACGAAGCTTCCCCTCCTTGGTGGCAAGAAATAGAGGAACGAATGTTAAAGCCAACCCTGTAAATCAAGATGAGTGGTTATTATTTGACCATAACTCATCATCTACATTTTACACAAAGACCTGATTCTAGATCATTAGTTTTCGCTAAACAACAATAACATATCTGAAAATAGTCTGTGTGTCCTTCTAAAATTTCTCCGGAATTACAATCATCTTCATAACGAGCTAATCTGACAATTTCTTCAATTAAATTTTGCTTCTTTTCTTGATCCAAATGATCAAAACAATTTTCACGTCTCAAGATGGTAATAACTTCATTTAACATATAACTTCCGCTATGATTTGACATACAATTTACTCCTATTGAAAAATCGAAGATATCATATTATTCTAATTTAGAAATCTTTTTCTTTACAATATGCGGCTTCGATATTTCCAGAGAGTGAGGACATAAAAAAGTGATAAAGCGGACTGCCTCGGAATTGAACCTTTATTTAAAATTAATAAATCTACTGCTCAAAAAATATCCTTTTAATAAAACCTATTATAATGAGAATTATTGCTCGGAGTACCCTCAGAGAATATTGGCAAAAACATCCTGATACAGAACAGCCTTTAAAAGCATGGTTTGATGATGCTTCCCGTGCAAGTTGGCAAAGTCCATCAGATATTAAAGAAGTTTATGCTAATGCCAGTATTATTGCTAATAATCGAGTAGTTTTTAATATTAAAGGTAATAATTATCGTTTAATTATCCATATTCGTTATGAAATTGGCATTATTTTTATTCGCTTTATTGGTACTCATCAAGAATATGATAAAATAGATGCTACAATTGTTTAAGGAGGTTTGATGTTATGAACTTAAAACCAATTAGAACAGAATCAGATTATCAACAGGCATTAAAAGAAATCGAACAAATTTTTGATGCTGAACCTCATACACCAGAATATGAAAAATTAGATATTTTAACGACTTTAGTAGAAGTCTATGAACAACAAAATTATCCTATTGATACTCCATCCCCAATTGCAGCAATATTATATTATTTAGAAAGTCGTAATCAAGGAATTTATAACTTTATTGAAAATTTAAAACATCATGGAGTTAGTGAAGAAATAATTAATATAGCTTTAAATGAAATGAGTCACTGATTATTGATTTTTCGTCTTTGTACCTTTGCAACTTTCTCTAAAACAAAAAAAGCGATTCCTGCCGTAAAAATTCGATACCATTAAAATAGAGAACAAAACCTACCTTTAATTTTTAAACACTATGCAATATCAAAATATAATTACCATCGAACCAGGAAAACGAGGAGGTAAACCTTGTATTCGTGGGATGCGAATTACCGTATATGATGTTTTATCATATCTTGCTTCCGGCATGACTTACGAGGAAATACTTAATGATTTTCCTTATTTAACACAAGAAGATATCTTAGCTTGTCTTAGCTATGCAGCCGATAGAGAAAGACAAATGCTGATGGTGCAAGCATGAAGTTACTATTTGACCATAACCTCTCACCTCGTTTAGTAGATAAACTCGCTGCTATTTACCCCAACTCTCAGCACGTTTTTCTCTTAGGTTTAGATCAAGCAGATGATCGAATTTTGTGGGAGTATGCAAAACAAAATGAATTTATAGTTGTCACTAGAGATGCAGATTTTAATGAATTAAGCATCCTGCGAGGATATCCGCCAAAAGTTATTTGGGTTAGACGTGGTAATTGTTCAACCAACCAGATTGAAGAAATTTTGCGAGTACATTTAGCGGATATCCAAGCCTTTGCTAAAAATTCGGATTTAGGAGTTTTGACACTTTATTAAAGTAACAAAGCATTATATAGAATAGAAAATTAGTACAATAGTTAATAAGCCTTATTTACAGCAGCTTTACAGCAATGACTCAATTAATTGAACAAGCGATCGCAAATTAAATTAGAAACAGGTGCGTTGTCCCAGGGGAGCAACACACCATTAACAATCAATATCTAAAAATTGCCGCTGCCGTTGCCCCATGTGGCATTTCTCCAGATTCAAGAGTATAAACTCTGCCACCATTTAACAGCGTGTGAACGGCAGCACAATCTAACATATCTTCATCATCTGGTTCTGGTTCTGCGTGTAAATCTACAGTTGATGTTTCTGAATCAAATTTTCCCCATGTCTGATCATCTACCGAGACAAACAAAGAATCAACTCTTTGATAGTAAGCTGCTGGGATAATTTCTTTGATATCACTAGTTGCCTTGCCATTATCTTCACCAGCAAATTGTTGATAAAGTTCTATTGCTGCTTTTTTTTCTTCTTGAAAAGAAGGTGCGACAATTCGCCAAGCTTCATCATGTAATTGTTCTAAATTGATAACTTCTGGATTACCATTAATACTTTCTTCTACTAAATGAGGATAGGTATTTGCTTCTTGATAAATTGGGAATAGATACTCTACACCTGCTAATACTAAAGGCGCTTTTTCTTCTCTTAATTTCTCATGCAATGCCGTATCAATAGCATAAAAAAATTGGAGAATATCTTCTTCGTGCTTTTCTCTATCAGAGCTACCTTGTCCATGAACTGAACCGGGATGTTGAGCAGAAGCAGTTGCCCCTCTTGGTGTACCAATTCCGTGCTGTACCCCTTTTTGTAACTCGTCTTCCAGAAGAGTTTCTGCTAAACGATGTGGTATAGTGTTTATTTGAACTTCATGGAAACTATGGGCTGTTCCTGCAAATAATTTCACGTCTTTTTGACTCAAAGCCAAGACGTAGAAACTACCATCATTGTTAATTAAATGCAGCAAGGGCTTGAGGTGAAATTGCTCACCAACAACTACTAATTCAGGAAACTCAATTGGTAAACAATAGTACCGAAATAAATTTGGGGAAATCAAAATTACCAATCCCTGATCTTGGTGTTCCCAGAAATCAACTCTATCCAGTTCCATAGCTGGTTTGAGCAGATTTAATGCTTCTGTGTGGCGTATCCCAGTATCTAAACGTTCCTCGGCTTCTCTAATTAAATTTTTGAAGCGAATGGGGTTTTGTCGAATCTCTGGCCCGGCTTTTTGCATAGGCATATACAGAGATACACATGGGGTTTCAGGATTTGCAACTAAAGTTTTGAGTTCATCAATAGACAATAGTGTCATATTATGATTTATTCCACGTCGATAAATTTGAATAATCTAAATTTATTCAACCTCTATCGTGGTATCGCTGCATCTTTCTTTTGACGAGAAATTACATTTTCTTATTCCTTTCTTTAGATAGAATTGGCATGAGTTGTCAGTCAACCTGTTAATTATCCTGCTTTGGAGATGTGAGGATTAGCTGGTGGTGAGTTGACATCTTTATTCACCAAACCCAAAGTTACTCGTTTCATAATCCAATACAGCCCGAAAAGAATGACAAAGGTAACAGTAATAATCACCAAGGGCTGTTTACCAAAGAGTTCTTCCACACCTTTGGTGAGTATGGCATCTGGTTGAGTAATAAAATCCCAACTGTTAAAACGCAAAAATCTGCCCCAATAAATACCAATAGCAGACAAAGCATGAGTAATTAATTCAACACCAAATATCCATTTACTTTTACCAATGCGGTGCAAATAGTGACCTAAGTTGATGAGGGAAATTACATAAGCTTCAAATCCACCGAGAATTACTACTAGATAAACGGGTATTAATATTAATGTAATTATCCACACTGATGGAATCCGACGGATATCATCTATTAAGTGAATCACATCAGTCAATAAATAAGGCGCATTTGGTAAAAAAGCATAAAAAGCTAGAAATCCTAGCCACCAAACCCAAGAGCGTCCAATTTTAGTGCGAAACAACCAAATACTCAAAGCCAAGGGGATAAAAGCCAGAAATAAGTTCCAAGTCATCCAACGCATATTGCTTTGTAATACTTGGATTACAATGGCTATTAATTCAATTAATTCTGATTTCATACGCAATAAGTTTGATTAATCTATAATCGGTTAATCTGTGCTTTTTTTAGACATCTCCAAAAGTTAAATATGCTTGTTTTGGCATCTTTGTAGAGACATTCTATGGAATATCTCTACTTTATCAGTGATGTCTATTTCTATTGACTACAGTACTCATTGAGTTGATTCCCGAAGGTATCTGATTGTTTACCAGCGGTTGTGGCTGCTACTGTGAGTGTGGAGTCAATATCAGTTCGGGCTTTTTGGATTTTTTGTCTACCATCTGAGGAGGCTTCTGATGTCTTAGCGGTACTCAGAGCCTTAGCTGCTGTGGAAAATCCTTGACTGAGATTATCAAAAACTTTGGCAAAATTGCTTTGAAATTCCTGGAGTTTGGGGTCTGCTAATTTTAGTTCTTGAATCGACTTGGTAACGGTTTGCAAATCTCTGGATAGTTGCAAGCTGGTTGTTACCTGTTTTCCTTTATTGTTATCAATTAGAGATGTTCCTTGATTAACGACTTTAATCAATCGTTGACACTGGGAAACTTTAGTTTCGTTACAACTAGTTAGAAATAAAGCAATACTCAGACTCAGGGAAGTGATAACGGTATTTTTACGCACAAAAAACATTAATATCCAACGGCAATAAAATCTTATTAATAGTACCGAATAATTTAGTAGTTTTGGTGCAATTAAATCATCAATTCGTAATTTCAGTAAAGAAGAGTTTTTGGTCGGATGCAATACAATCGAGGGAGGGAAAACCCATTGGTGTTAACTTAATGTAAAAGCCTTGTAACAACTGGGTTTTATTTGGAAATTCTAGAAGGCTCTGCTTGCTGCGCTATCAATGAGATTAGAGGCAGAGCCTCTGTGGTAGCATTCCTGGTCAGAGACTAGGAACGAGATAATGGTACTTACAACGAAGTGCTATCAATGATAGTAGAGGCAGAGCCTCTGTGGTAACATTCCTAGTCAGAGACTAGGAACGAGATTATACTGTTCACCAATTAATTTGATTTTGTCCGACTACTTATTTTACTAATTACGAATTACCAATCTACTGGTAAACCTAACTGATCTAAGGTTTTTCCATCTTGCAAAAGTGGCTGAATATGGCTGTCTATTTGAATTTGACCAGCAGAGAGGACTAAAGCACGTTGGGTTACTTTTCCTAACCAATGTAGGTCATGGGAGGCAATTAACATGACCTGAACTGGCAATTTTAATAATACTTGGGCTAAATGCCGTCGCCATGAGGGATCAAGTCCGGTGGTTGGCTCATCTAGAATGAGAATTGCTGGGTCTAGGGCTAATATTGATGCTAGGGCTGCTAAACGTCTTTGTCCTCCTGATAGTTCATGGGCTGAACGGTGGGCGTATTCTTCGAGTCCAAAGTCAGCTAATAATTGCAGTGCTTTATCAATTGCTGTTGCTGGTGAGACACCGTAGTTGCGTGGGCCAAAGGTGACATCTTCTAAGATGGTGGGCATAAATAGTTGGTCGTTGGCATCTTGGAAGGTAAAGCCGATTTGCTTCCTGATTTGGGGTAGGGTTTTCGGTTCTACGGGAATGCCGTTGATGAAAATTGAGCCACTTTGAGGATGTTTTAAGCCGATGAGGTTTTCTAGGAGGGTGCTTTTGCCTGAGCCGGTTGCACCCATTAAGGCGACGCGATCGCTTGAATTTAGTTTAAAGGAAATTTCTCGTAATACTGGCTGCTGGTGGGAATAGGCATAGACCAGGTTTTTCACCTCAACTACAGCGGTATGAGGATGAGAGATAGAAGTTTGGGGATGAGATGTTAAAGATGTCAAAATTCACAATTCAAGATTCACAACTGCTCTTTTACTCATATTTTAATTATGAGCAAAACTCTGAAAATAAGAACTGAGAGTTATACAACTAGCGATCGCTCCAGCTGTTAATATTGTAAGACGTTCTTTTGGTCTGAGGGTGGAATCTATGGGTAGTTGCCCATTATAACCACGAGTAACCATTGCGGCGTAAACTCGCTCTGCTCTGTCGAGGGTACGGAGATATAAAGCTCCAATCATAGCAGTACTAGCATAACGTAACCATCCGGCTGCACCATTTAGTCCTCGTAATTGGGCGCTACGTTGCATTCTCCCTACTTCTGAGAGCAATATTTCTAAATATTGCCCAGATAAAAGTAAGTTTTCCTTTAATGGCGCTGGTATGGGTAAGCCTTTGAGGGCGATGCCAAAGCTGTGGGGTGGTAGGGTGAGTAAAAAGCTATTCATGGTAATTAGACAAATTAGCGATCGCATGAGTAGAAAACTAGCTCGTTCCCATCCCAGGGGTAAAGCCATCAATGACAGAAAGATTAATTCTGTACCCAGTAAACCGCCTAATTTGCGTATGGGGACACGTAGTAGCCACATCCACAAAAGAGCGATCGCACCATACACAAGTAAATTAGACCAAGCATGATACTTTAATAAAGCTGCCCCAATCACTATTACTAGAGATAGTTGTAACCGTAAAGGCAAAGAAAGTTTAAGCATTCTTCGGTTTCATAACTTTGGCAATTCCAAAGGCTACCGCAAAGCAAACCGCAGCACCTATCAAACCTGCAATACTAGTCCCGATTTGCTCCAAACCTGCAATACCATAATCAGCAAAGGGTGTTGGTACTTCTACTCTGACTTCCTCTGCTAAATTAATAAAGCCTAAATTTTCCGCTACACTTTCTAAACCATCCGGCCAAGCTGAAGCAAACAGCGACAGCACGCCTGCAACCAGAATAATGCTGACAACGGGTACTAACCAGCCTTTAAATTTTTCTTCCTCCCCTGGTAATAAATCTGGTCTGGCAGTGGCTAGATAAGTCAGCACACCTCCTGTAATCAATCCTTCACCAATACCAATCAAAATATGTACACCCGTCATGGTGGGTAAAACTACGTTGGCTGATGCTGTTCCAGAAAGGGCTAATTGAATGGCACAAGCGATCGCCGAAACCACTACACTCACACCAGCGGCAATCCCAGCTGCTAGGGGTAAACGTCCTTTAGAACCACCAAGTAGTCGTTGTAAGGTTTGAGTTAATCCCCAAGCTACCCAAACACCTATTACTCCGAGGTTAAAAATATTTGCACCCAAGGCAGTAATACCGCCATCAGCGAATAGCACTGCTTGAATAATTAAAACTGTTGCTATACATAACATTCCCGCCCAGGGACTACCCAAAATAATCGCCGCTAAAGCACCTCCGCACAAGTGTCCACTGGTTCCTCCCGCTACGGGGAAATTAATCATTTGGGCTGCAAAAATAAAGGCTGTGGTTAACCCTAGTATGGGAGCGCGACGAATTCCATAAGCTTCTTCCGATCGCCCAAAGGCCACAAATAAAGCTGCCGCACTTGCTAAACTGGTAGCCCCTGCTACTGGAACTGAAATAAATCCATCTGGTATATGCATGAAAATCCCTGTTTTCGTGTTTTCTTTACACTAACTTAAGCAATATAACTACGGTATCAATTTAATAAGAGAACAATATTTTTCCTTCTTTTACAATGCCCTATTGGGGGATATTTTGGTATTACGGAGGGTGGATTTATATTAAAAATAATACTATAGATAATATATTTGTAATATATTTGTTTTTTGAATCGTTAACATTCATAAATCTTTATGACATAATCTCAGATTTCTAACTGCTTCAATAACAGGACTTACACAAAACAGAATGGAAGTAGGGGTAATTCATGAATTACCCCTACGCAAGAATCAGGTTTTGAGTTCAATCTTGCGTAAGTCCTAAATAAATTAAGAATCTCAGTTTTTGGTAATTAAAGCCTGATTTTATGAATCATAATGATAGTTACAAGATAGAATAATTAATAAATCTTCTTCTATCTTGTAGACTAATCTATTGTTCATTTGTAATTCGTCTTGACCAGTAACCTTGCAATTCATATTTTAGTTGTGCTGGGTTACCTATTCCAGAAAAAGGTTCTCTTTGGATATCTTTAATTAATTCCAAGATTTTTTTAAAACTTTGAATCAAGTTAGCAATACTTATTTTATTATAATTCTATCTATTCTTGTGGAGGATGCTAACCAGCAAGTACCCAATAACTACGGACTTCCAAAGCATCTGCATCATCACTTAAATGTAAAGCTTTAACAGTGGCTCTACCAGTTGGTGTTTTACCCACAATTTGTAATCCATCTTCTGTCCAGAAAAAATGCTCACACCAAACTTGAGTACGTGGGTTAAATAATTTAACTATCTCACCTGTTTCTGGATCAATACCTATAACTTTATCACTTTTATATCTATTACAAATAGGACAAACTAACCATAAATTTGATTCATGATGACTACCACTTTTGGCTATAGGAATAATATGTTCAATTTCCAAACGTGCCATTACTAAACGTTGAGGACTCAAACAATAGCCACAACGGTTTTGAGCATCTTTACGAACACGACGTTCTATTTCAACAGGAATGTAAAAACGAGCCATGACTGTTAAGTAATTGTAGCTATTAAACCACGTTCAACAGCCACTTTTAAAGCTTTAGCTTTACGTACTAAACCATGTCTGTAAACTTGCATAAGTTCGTCTAGTTGGCTATTTTCTATATCAGTTAGTTGTCCTTCTTGCTGACGTGCTAAAAGGTCACTAAAAACTTCTTGTTGTTGAGTTTCCATTTGCAAATCGCATAATGACAAAATCTGCTCATCTGGTAGTGATTCTACAGGTAATTCATTGCTGGCGCGGTCAATCCATTCTAGTAATACGTCTTCAAGGTGACGATGGCTAAAAGCAGCGATTTCTTTAGCTTTTTGCACCAGCCTTTCCGGTAGTTTGAGGGTAACAGTTTCGGACATTTTTACAAAATGAAACTTTTACTTCTTATTCTAACTCTATAGAGTCCATATCGTTCGTGAAAAAGATTTGAATTTATAGCTAGATATTGCTGGAAATTCAAATCTTTTTCATCTACTTAATTTTCCCTAACTTGCAATCCTTTACGTTGCTGTATTAACAACCCAATCGCCATTCCAATCCCCACAATAGCCGTAAAGTAGAATAAACCAATCAATCGGATGTATATTGGTGGTGCGATCGCTTCCACTTCGACTTCCTGCGCTACTTTTATCGGTGGAGACTGTTGTTGAGAGTCTGCTGAAGGCATTACTTCTACCTCAATTTTATGAGGTGCGCCATCAAAAAGTTGTGACATCCATCTTAATTTACCTTCTTTGTTGGTAACGCCATTGTAGGCAAAAACTGTTAAATTATCTTCGAGAGCGATCGCTTTAACTAGCAATCTGGCATCCTGGATAGGTTTTCCTGTGGTGCTATCCTTCACCTGTACTCCTAAATTAGCCAGTTTTCCCACAGTCGCGGTTTTATCTCCCTCCAGACTAACTTCCATACCCTGAGATTTTTCAACTGAAGGTGCAATAGTCTCCTTATTATGAGAATGTCCGCTACCATGAGCTTCAGCCACTTCCGCAGTTATATTAATAAACAATAAAGTAACTATAGCCACCACAGTCAACGCACTTAACAACAAACGCACTGACTGCGGTGCAATTTCTCCTTCTTGCAGTTCTTGTTGTCCACCAATCACCCAACCACCTAGCAATCCCAGTGATAATAAAATAGCTACAGTCACAGCAAAATATTTATATTTAACTGGATTTTCCCTCACATTTAAATCTAAATTTTCCTGATAGGGAACAAAAGCATTTGCAACTAAAGGGGAAACATTTACCTTTAATTGATAATGACCACGAATCGGGAAAATTTGCTGAAATTCCAATTTACCATCAGGTACTTCTGCTTCAATTTCCAACAATTTTGTACCTTCAACAATAGGGAAGTCTGTTGTTAATAAAGGATTACGTTGTGGTGTCAGAATTTGTAAATTAATTAAAGCATTTCCTATCGGTTTACTAGCAGCATCCATCGCTTGAAATGTCATTTTAACAGGAGATTGTTCTTTTTCTGTTCCCGCTTCAAAAGGTAAGATTCTTTCCAAAGAAGGATTAGTAGAAAGTTGCACATGGGGCTTAGTCGTTTGGGAAACTCCGACAACAGAATAAAGAATAGACAAGGTAATGCAAACAGCACTGATAAATCCAAACAGGCGATATTTTTTCATCAAACTTTATAGTAAATAAAAAACATGAATTACACAGGCAATAAAACAGTAATAAATCAAATGTCAACTTTCAACTTATAGCGGTATGCATTTGGAGGAAATACATCATAGCCCCTTCATCGCTTGCGGTGAACCAGCGCTGTAGGCGGGTTTCCCACCGTAGGCGACTGGTGTATCCCTTACGGGAGCCGGAGGCATCACCCGAAGGGGGAGGGGGTTGGGGGTTGGGTTCTTGTATCTCACTCAACCGAGAACCGCTATAGTAAGGAGGATGCAAAGATACTTAATTTTCTTAGAACTAAAGCCACTTTTCATACTTGATGCACAATCAATTGTAGGGTGCGTCAGACTTCATAATTCAGCAACAGTCAACAGATTTTTGGCATCTGACGCACCTTATTAATATGTGAGCGGCGTAAGTCCTGTTTCTATCTTTACATCCTCTCAGATAACTTCCAAGTAACAACTTAGACGCGAAAACAGCGTTATTGTCAGAAAATCTGGGAATTATGATTATTTAGTGACAAGACACACCTAATGCATGGTGACGCAGTGAGTGTGCAGTATTATGTGCCGGAGGATAGTTGGAGAAAAGCACAGTCCAGATGATCAAAGAAGATAACATCATATAAAGTGTTACCTGTACAGGCTTGGATAGGGTAGCACCTGCGGTTTTTTGCAATACGGAAGTAAAAGAAAAAGTAGTCATTTTTGACCTCGCATAAATTAGTTTGAGTTTAGGGATTTCCAAAAAATAAATTACCCAAGAATTATATGGTGGGTAAGGGCAAAAAGCACGCCACTATTATCGCTTAAGTTAATAGTCGGTTACGAATTACCGTACTAACATACCCTACAAATTGGAGATTTTTTATTTACAGTCCCTTACTTGAGTTGACTTGGAAAATTATTGACAATGATTTCTAAGCCCTCTATCATACGCAGTAGTAATTGCAAATTATTTGCAATTTAATTCCTGTGCTTACCCTAATTAATCCCATGTTTGACAACTTTACTTTGAGTAAAGATAAACTTTGGAGTCGCCGTCAACTGCTAAAACTAGGTTTAGCAGGTGCTGGTGTGACTGGTGCAGCTACAATTTGGCAAATGCTAAATAGAAGCAATTATGCCAATGTCAGAATACCACCAATGGAAATGGAGGCATCTAAAGGCGCTACCAATCCCATGCAGGTACTACGTAATTTCGATTATGGGACACTTAAACAAGAAAATGGTCGCACAATCCGAGAATTTCAATTAACAGCAGGTACTTCCACAATTCAGCTTAATAGTGCTGTCTCATACAATATTTGGGATTTAAATGGTCGCATTCCAGGGCCAACCTTACGGGCTAAACAAGGGGAACGGGTGCGGGTATTGTTTCTTAATCAAGCCGGACATTCCCATTCTCTCCATTTTCATGGTGTTCATCCCTCAGAAATGGATGGTGTGCGCCCAATAAGTAATAATAAGGCGACAATATACGAATTTGATGCTGAACCCTATGGCGTTCACTTGTATCACTGTCATGTAGCACCAGTAACTCGTCACATTGCTAAGGGTTTGTATGGGATGTTTATTATTGATCCTCCTCAACCCCGTCCCCCGGCTGATGAAATTGTGTTAATCATGTCTGGGTATGATGTGAATGATGATAACCGCAATGAATATTATGCATTTAATGGTGTACCACATCACTATATGCACCATCCAATTCCAATTTATCAAAATCAGTTAATCAGAATCTATGTGCTGAATATTATTGAATTTGACCCGGCTGTGACTTTTCATCTCCACGCCAATTTTTTTAATGTTTATCGTTCAGGGATGACGATGATTCCCAGTGAAAAAACCGATGTTTTAACGATGGGTGTTGCGGAAAGGCATATCTTAGAATTTGCGTTTCGTTATCCCGGTAAGTATATGTTTCATCCTCATCAAGATGTTGTGGCTGAAAATGGATGTATGGGTCAATTTGAAGTCATAGCTGCAAAGGACGTTAAAACGCCTGAAAAGAATACCTGACCTAGTTTTTCAGTTTAGTCATATGTCACTTTTCAGAAGATTTTATATTTTTATAAATAAGCAAAATGTAAGTTTTTATCCTCTAATTTCAATTTTAGGACTTACGCAATAACTCTCTGAAGCTCTTATTTCTCCGTGTCCTCTGCGTCCTCTGTGGTATGCGCTTCGCGCACGTTTCTTCATGATTTTGCGTAAGTCCTGAATTTAAAGCCTAAGTCATTTTTTAGATAAAAAAGCTCAAATATTATGTTGATAAATGCTTCAATTTCTTCAGCTAATCTACTAGGCTTTATTTCATTATTAAGTTATATATTAACCTTATTACCTAGTTCTATCAGAGCAGTTTTTCCACAAATTAAAAAAGCAAAAATTACCATTTGTTTATGGAAATATCGTCGCCAATTAGGTGTTGTTACTTTTGTATTTGCACTAGTTCATACAGTATTAATAGTGAATAAAAGGAATTTAGATCTATTTGATATCCAAACTTATGAAATTTCTTTAGAAGGAACATTGACATTAATTATTTTTGTACTTTTAGCATTTACATCTAATGACTGGAGTGTAAAAAAGATGAAACAAAACTGGCGAAGATTACATAAATTAACTTATATAGCCATGTTTTTATTATTGTGGCACATTCAAGAAAAAATGTCTGGGCAATGGAATATTCTCACCCCTATAGAACTGATTCTAATAACAGTAACTATTGGTTTATTTTGTAGACGAAGATGGTTAGAATATACAAAGGAATATAATCAAAAACAAATAAGTTAAAATATTGAACTTGGATTGTAAACTGGGAATTTTTGAGAGGATAAATAATTATGCTAAAAATATCGCATATTTATAAAATAATTCTGAGTACAGAAGGATGTATTTTCTTCACTTTGCTTATTTTGGTATTGATAAAGTTCAATTTCAATAAAAGTATTTATAGTATAAATTTCAATAATAAAACTATTAATAGTAAAGGGTTGTACGTTTATTCTTTAGCTATTAGTCCAGATGGAAAAACCATAGTTAATGGTAATCTCAATAAAGATATTGATGTCTGGAATTTACAAACTGGTAAAATTATTCATCAACTATGCGGACATAAAAATTCCGTTAATTCTGTCGCTATTAGCCCAAATAATCAAATTATTGCTAGTGGTAGTTGGGATAAAACTATTAAAATTTGGAGTCTAAAAACTGGCAAATTAATTCAGACATTATCTGGACATACAGATGATGTGAAAGCAGTTGCCATTAGCCCAAATAATCAAATTATTGCTAGTGGTAGTTGGGATAAAACTATTAAAATTTGGAGTCTAAAAACTGGAGATACTCTCATCAATCTACCACAATCCGACGGAGTGAGAACCGTTGCTTTTAGTCCAGATGGTAAAATTTTAGCTGGTGGTGGAGAAGGTGGAAAAATAATGCTTTGGTATCTAACAACAGGGAAATTAAAAACCTCATTAGCTGCACATAGAAAACCAATTTAGTCTATAGCTTTTAGTCCAGATGGTAACTATATAGCCAGCGCTAGTTCTGACCATACTATTAAATTATGGAATATTGAAAATGGAGAATTATTGGCTGTTTTAAAAGGACATAATAAAGCAGTTTATTCTGTAGTGTTTGGTTCTGACAGCAAAACTTTAGCTAGTGGGAGTTATGATAAAACAGTTAAACTGTGGAATGTGGAAAATGGTATATTAATTAATACTTTTATCGGTCATACTAAACCTGTTTTGTCTTTAGCTTTTATCCCTAATACTCATACTCTGGTAAGTGGGAGTGCAGATGCAACTATCAGAATTTGGAATTTCTAGTATGGATTATGCGATCGCTCAAAAAAAGATTCTTGAGTATCAACGTAATTTACAATATGCGTATTATTATGCTGATTTTGGTAGTAAATAATACAAACTATATTTTTCTAAAATAGTTGATAATAAATCTCATTTATGCTAGATACTTATCTAACGTTATAAATAATAAATTTACTTAATCAGGAACAAAAATGATCAAATCTCGCTACATATTTTTGTCGATCGCTACTTGTGCCATAATTTCTCTAAGTTCTTGCACTAACAACGCACCAATAGCTGAAAGTCCATCCAACCCAAGTACTAACCCAGTTACGGAAACAAACAGTCACAGCGGTCACGGTGGTAAAGCGCAAATTAATATTAATACTGCTATCTTGTCCGAGTTAGATAAGTTTGAGGCTAAACTAGGCGTGCCGGCATTGTCGAACAAAATTCAAGCCAGCCGTCCCTATGGTTCTCCAGAAGATTTAGTCAGCAAAAAAGTAATTACTCAAGATCAGTTTAACCAAATTAAAGAGATGGTGACTGTTCAGGAAGTGGTGCTGACAGGTGAGGCTAAAGATGTTGACTACATGACCAAGTTGGGATTGATGAAAGGACATCTTTTAGTAGCAAAAGAACTCCTAGACCAAAATCAGCCAAAACAAGCTGAACCTCATATTGGACATCCAGTTGAGGAGATTTATGTGGATGTAGAAGAACAGCTAAATGAACGCAAAGTTAAAGAATTCAAAACAACCTTGGTAAGTTTGCAAGATTTAGTCAAATCTAACCCCAAAAATACCAAACTCAAAACAGACTTTGTGGCTTCAGTACAATCAGTAGATGGTGCGATCGCAGCCTTACCAGTAGATCAACGCAATCAACCACAATTTGTCCTCCAAGTCATCAACGGGTTGCTAGATGCAGCTAACTCAGAATACGGTGCTGCCATCGCAAATGGTAAAATTAGCGCCCCAATCGAATATCAAGACTCCCGTGGCTTTGTAGTCTACTCTAATGAACTATATCAAGGCATTTCTAGCCAAATAGCACAAAGCAATCCTGAAGCACATAAAGCAATAGATACAGCTTTGGCTGAACTGGTGAAAGTTTGGCCGACTGCTATCCCACCAACTCAAGCTATCAAAACTCCTGAAGATGTTACCAAACTAGTGAAAACCATAGAGGAAAACACCCAAAAAGTATTAGAAAAAACTAACACTAAAGCACAAAGTTAGTATTTCCATACCATTGGAAGTACAGAATAACAAGTTTAAAATGAATAAGAAGAGAAAAAAGAGTTAGCAGTGAAGAGAGAGGATAGTTTGGTTTTTCAACACCTGAAAAAAGCATAACTTCTAACTCACAACTTCTAACTAAATATTCTCCAACGGTAATTTTGCTTATCTTAACAACTGATGCAAGAACTTGATCAAAAAAAGGCCATAGACCTACTAAATGCCATCATGGAATTTGAACTAGCTGGGGTAGTCCGCTACACCCATTATTCCTTAATGGTGACAGGGCCAAACCGCATTCCCATTGTAGCTTTTTTCAAAGCCCAAGCCGCTGAATCTCTACTCCACGCTCAACAAGTAGGCGAAATTCTCACAGGTTTAGATGGGCATCCCTCCCTAAAAATCGCCCAGATGGAGGAGACTTATAAGCACAACGTCAAGGATATTTTGGCAGAAAGCTTAACTCACGAAAAAACAGCACTAGATTTGTACAAAAATCTCCTAGAAACTGTAACTAATGCCAGCATCTATTTAGAAGAATTCGCTCGTGGCATGATTGGACAAGAAGAGATGCATAATCTCGAATTGAAAAAAATGTTACGCGATTTCAGCTAATAATTAATACTCATTAGTCCAAAACTTATTGGACTAATGACTCAATAACTCATAACTAAATAACTATGAATTTTAGTACTGCTATACCTACCTTTGTAATTACCCTCCGAGAAGGCGTAGAAGCTGCCCTAGTGGTGGGTATTGTCCTGGCTTTATTAAAAAAAGCAAAACAATCTCGACTCAACCCTTGGGTATATGCAGGTGTTGCCGTCGGGCTTGTTGTTAGTGCATTAATAGGCGTTTTATTTAGTTGGCTGATTAAAATATTAGGAGCAATTAACCCTCAATATACCCCTGTCATTGAACCGATGTTAGAAGGTGTATTTAGTGTATTAGCAATAGTCATGCTTAGTTGGATGCTTATCTGGATGACAAAACAAGCCAGATTTATGAAAGCACAAGTTGAGGGCGCAGTTACAGAAGCACTAACACAAAATTCAAATGCAGGTTGGGGAGTTTTTAGTTTAATTTTAGTCGCTGTTGTTCGTGAAGGTTTTGAAACTGTTCTCTTTGTAGCCGCAAATTTTCAACAGGGATTAATACCAACTTTAGGCGCACTTAGTGGTTTAGCAGCAGCATCAGTAATTGGTATACTGTTATTTAAATGGGGTGTCAAAATTAATATTCGCCAGTTTTTCCAGGTAATGGGCATTTTATTAGTTTTGATTGTGGCTGGATTAGTAGTTTCAGCTTTACAACATTTTGATACTGCAATGTCTAGTCTTGCACTCAGCAGTCGCGCTTCCGAAAATCTTTGTTTCTATTACGAACGCTTTACCAAAGTCCATTCTTGTATTTTAGGGCCAATGGTTTGGAATACTGCCAACATTTTACCTGATGACAATTTTCCCGGTATTATTTTTAAATCTTTGTTTGGCTACAGAGATAAAATCTATATCGTTCAAGCCGTAGGCTATTTTGTGTTTCTACTCAGCATTGGCGGTTTGTATTTACGCAGCATTACAGGTAGTTCTTCTCAAGCAAAAAAGAATATTAGAGTTGATGACCAAAAATCAATTAGTCCTTGAAAAGATTAAAATAATTTGTAATATGCTACAACACATCTAATTTTCCTATTCTTGTGGGGTGGGCATCTTGCCCGGCCTTGTGTACCTCAATCAGATGAAATGTGCTATATTTCTTTTGCTACAAAGATTTTCTTTAACTCCAGAGAAGCTTTTTCAATTGTTTCTAGACTACCTGGATTGACAAGTCCGTAATAATCAAAAACATAAACTCGATTGTTTTTAGTCGCTTGTAACTGCTGCCAAAACGGTTCTTTTTTTAATGAATCTAACAGCGTTGGTTCAGCATTAACTACAATTAAAACTTCTGGGTTAGCTTCCAAAACTTTTTCAGCCGAGAGTGTCACATATCCACCTATGGGACTATTACCTTGTAATTCTGCGGCTATATTTTTCGCGCCAAATCTAGAAATTAAATCACCTGCCCAACTATTTTTATTAGGTGTTAAGATTGGTTGACGACTAACCAATACTAAAGCAGAAATATTTTGAGTTGCGTTGGCAGGTAAAAAGGTTTTGTAGCGATTTAATAAAGGCTGGGGATCTACATCAATTGATTCAGCAAGTGATTTAGTTAGTTCTTCTAGAGATTGCCAATTATTTACTTTAGTTGATAAAGTAGCTATTCCTAGCTGTTTAATTTTCTGAATAGTTACATCAGAAAATCCTGCTGCACCAATAACTAAATCTGGTTTTAAAGAAACAATTTTTTCTAAATTTGGGACACTCCGACCTTCGCTAACACGGGGAATATCTTGCAGTTTAGGGTTATTTTTAAATAAGGTACTACCAGTTATTCCTACAAGTTTAGTTTGGTCAAGTTGAGAAATAATATCAGCAGAAAGAGAGGAAAGTGCTACAACTCTTTTAGCTGAAGTTTTTGGTAGTTGTTGTACTGGTACGACGTTAGATTGAGTTTGAGTTGTTGCTGTGGTACAGGAGAATAGAAATAGAGTTAATATGAGTGCTATTGCAGATGATTTCCAACGCATGATTATTGTTTTTTAACGCAGAGGTACGTGGAGTTAGCGCAGAGGAACACAGAGTTTTTTGAGGTTAAGAAGATATAGATGTTTAGATTTTTATTATGGCTCAATTCAATAAAAATTTTTGTACATCTTCTGGGGTGTTACAGTTAAATAGCATCTCTGGTGATGATAATGGTAAAACCGCTACTGGATATGGTTTTAGCCATTCTTGAAATGAGCGTCCTCCTTGGTTAATAAAATCCTGAAGTAGGGGTAAACAGTTACAGCGATAAAAGCCGCATAGAGGTTCCCAACCTTTAGGATTTTTTACTAAAATAGCAATATTTTCTGATTCTACAGTATCAACTATTTTTACCCAATTTTGCAAGACCTCAATTTGCAAGTTTGGTAAGTCACAGGCTAATAATAATACCCATTCTGTTTTTACTTTTTCTAGTCCTTGAACAAAACCTACTAGGGGTCCTTGTGTTTCTGTGGAGATTTCTGGAATGAATTTACATTCAGGTAAGTGCAAGCTTTGATAACGTTCTGGCCAAGGTGTGACTATATATATGGTATCAGTGCAACTTTTAGCAACTTTATAAACCCTTTCTAATAAGGCTATTCTCTGAATGGGAATCAAGGCTTTATCCTCACCCATACGTGAACTTTTACCACCGGCTAATATTATGACGCTTAAATCAGTCATGGATAGATTATAATTTAGGGTCATATATAATTATGATATAGCAAGATATCCGTGTTCTACCAGTTGAATTGAAATTAACTTATTTATGGATTGAGGTTAATACAAATGACACAGGAATTAATTGATCTTAGAAATAGCATTTTGCAAGGACATTATGCAGATGCTTTAGCAATTGTGGATGAATTAGAAGGAATGAGTAAACAAGCAATTCTGGGTAACATCCAATCTTACTTAAAGATTTTACTGATTCATTTGATTTTTAATCAAATAGAACAGAGATTAACAAATTCTTGGTCCGCTTCTATTCGTAATTCAATTAGAGAAATTAAAAAAGTAAATATTAGCGATAATAAAAAATCTTACTATATCAATCAAGATGAATGGGAAAATTTCATAGAAGAGGAAGTAATTGAAGATGCCATAGCTGATGCCAGTTTGGAAGTAATGAATGGTATCTATAGCCAATTTCAACTTGCTGATCTCATCAATAGAACACAGCTAATTGCAACAGCTTTGAAGTTTTTGGCGTTAACTTATTCCTATTCAGCTAAAGAATTACCGACAATTGTAGCAGAAACATTAACTCAGCTACCAGGTGGTGAAGATTGGAAAGCAGGGAAAAGGTGAATACTTTCTATATTTTGTAGGGTGGGCATTGCCCACCATGTGTAGTATATACTACCACTAACCTCTATTTTGACTGCGCTGCACTTGTTCTAACAACTGCTCAACATTCGCTGGTGCGGGAAGACATTTTAAACCTTGACAGACTAAACCAACACTTCTCTCTGGTAAATCTGATACCATGGCAAAAGCAACAGTTGGTAGATATTTGTTGATTAATGATGTTATTTGTTCAGTACTCGTCCGAATTAAGGTTGAGTTATGATACCAATCTAAAGCAGTAAATAAACTAGGACAAGCTTGAGGAGAATTACTCATTACACCCTTAAAGGCTGTTAAACCTTGTTCAGCTAAATCGAGATAATGCAAATTATCAGTCAATAAAGCTAGACGCACTAAATTAGCGATCGCAATCCCATTGGCTGAAGGTGTAGCATTATCTATATAACTACGCTCTCGGACAATTAAATCTTGACTATTATCACTAGATGTGTTGAAGTAACCACCTAGTTCAATACTCCACAAAAATTCGTCAAATTCATCTTGGAGAGAAACAGCTTTTTCCAACCAATCAGAGTTCTGACTGGAAACATGATCAAGTTGTCCCAAAGTAGCTTGGTGTAAATCCAGCAATGCCTTAATAAAAAAAGCATAATCTTCAGATTGAGCCAAAACCGTCGCTTCACCTTCATAATTGAGTCGGTGAAAACGTCCATCGACAAACTGATGATCTAAGATAAACCTAGCAGCTTGTGCCGCTAATTCCAGATAATTTGGTTGTTGGAAAACCTCAGCAGCCCTAGCCAAACCAGAAATCATCAAGCTATTCCAGGCTACAATCATCTTAGTATCAGTCACCGCCGGAATCCGACCAGGCCAGTTAGTCTTTTTCGCTTCCTGATTATCTCGTGCCGGCGGAAAATTTGACAGTGACTCAGGTGTAGCACCATAACGAGCCGTAAACAACTTACTCAAAGCAATTTCCAGCGTTTGGCTTAATTCCCCTGGGTGTGACCTTTGTAAAACAATCTGTCCTTCAAAATTCCCGTTAGCAGTAACAGCAAACTGTTGTTGTAATTCGTTTAGCTCTTCAGTCGTTAACAGTTGTTGCAATTCCCTGTAACTCCAGACATAAAAAGCACCTTCTTCCGGTTCTATAGCTGTGGAATTAATGAAGCTATCAGCATCTTGAGCCGCATAAAAGTACCCACCCTGTGCAGTCATTTCCCGTTGTAACCATTTTACAGTTCCAGCCACAGCCCTCTCAAAAGCCGGTTCCTGTATTCCTCCACTCCACAAATTCGCTAGATATTCGATAATTTGACCATTATCATAGAGCATCTTTTCAAAATGGGGGACAGTCCAAGTGGGGTCAACAGTGTAACGATGAAAACCACCACCCACATGATCATAAATACCACCCAAAGCTAAATCTAGTCCCCGCTGAGTACAAACTTGCTGTCCATCATATTGAAATTGATAATTAAACCGAGTTCCGCGCAATGCAAATTCAGCATAGGGGATCATTGGAAAACTATTACCAACCTGCTTAGAAGTGATGATCCCCGTGCAAGTTTCCCAACCTTTCTGCAATAATTGATTATCTGCAACTTCCTGATTAGTAACCTTTTGCATTACCGCAGATGTCAGCAAAGCCTCAACAATTAACGCTTTGCGTTGGCGTAACTCTTCTTTTTCTGTATCGTAGTAACGGCGCAGAGCTTCCAAAACCTGTAAAAATCCAGGACGACCATAACGGGGATCTACAGGAAAGTAAGTTCCAGCGTAAAACGGGACTAAATCATCTGCCGCCAGAAAAACATTTAACGGCCAACCCCCCTGACCACTCATGAATTGCAACGTCTGCATATAGATACTATCAAGGTCAGGTCTTTCTTCCCTATCTACTTTGATAGGTAGAAAGTTGGTATTCATATATTGAGCAATTTCTAAATCAGAAAACGCTTCCCCTTCCATCACAGTACACCAGTGGCAACTAGAATAACCAATGGAGAGAAAAATCGGTTTATTTTGCACCCTTGCAGTTTCCAGTGCTTCATCACACCAAGGCCACCAATCAATCGGGTTTTCGGCGTGTTTGCGGAGATAAAGGCTTTTCTCTTCAGCAAGGCGATTAGTCATGATCAAAGCATCTGCACTTTTATCACCAGTCTAGCCTAGGGACTGGTGATTGGGGACTGGGGATTGGAGATTGGAGAGACTGCATTTATGTTTCTTCTGCGCCCTGCCTCCGTCCTAGCTCTTTACTTGAAAAAGTGAATCGTTGAACCGATAACAGCCGGTGGTATTTCTGTGACAGGTGATATAGTCTTTCGAGGAATTTGAGTACTAGCGTTTAGTCCAGCAATCAGATGCAGTAAAAAGGTGATTAAAGCAGCTTGTATAAATCTTTCTAGCATAGTACTTCTCTCTCTCTTGATGAATAGCATTTCAAGTAAGATTGGTTATTCTAAATACACCTCTTACTCCCGGTTTACCGGATTTGCTAAATATGTCCGGATAATTAACCAAAAAAAATGTGAAAAAATGTGAAAAAAGTTACTAACACCTGAAAAATAATTTCAACTAATCTGCGATCGCCAAATGAAAACAAAGCAGTGGAATAAGTTACATAGTTAAGGTGCAGTGTACAAAGGGCAGAACAGGACCTAATTTTCCTTTCATCTGGCTTCTTTTCAACTCACCATACCCACTTAGACACCTATCACCATCAAAAAGTGCCTGAGAAATTTTTGATTTGAGATATCTGATTGTAGACTGACCTTTCAGCCGAATCCGCTTGCTGAGAACCGATTAGGAAGTAAAAATTTTTGATTTATGAAGATTTTGCCAAAGGTTAATTTAGCCGTATCAACACAAATAGCCTTTGTCGTCGATAGAATAAATGACAAATAGCTACAAATACGCTCAATGATTCCAATCGTTATTGAACAATCGGGTCGCGGCGAACGCGCCTTTGATATCTACTCACGGCTGTTACGTGAGCGCATTATCTTTTTAGGTCAACAGGTTGATAGCAGTCTTGCTAACTTGATTGTTGCCCAATTGTTGTTCTTAGATTCTGAAGACCCGGAGAAAGACATTTATATGTACATAAATTCTCCCGGTGGTTCGGTAACGGCAGGGATGGGGATTTTTGACACCATGAAGCACATCCGCCCTGATGTTTGTACTATTTGTACCGGACTTGCCGCAAGTATGGGTGCTTTTCTTCTCAGTGCTGGTGCTAAGGGTAAACGGATGAGTTTACCCCATTCACGAATTATGATTCATCAACCTCTAGGTGGCGCTCAAGGACAAGCGACTGATATTGAAATTCAGGCGCGGGAAATTTTATACCACAAAAAACGGTTGAATGATTATTTAGCTGAACACACAGGTCAGCCGATTGAACGCATTGCTGAGGATACTGAACGTGACTTTTTCATGTCTCCAGAGGAAGCCCAGGAATACGGTTTAATTGACCAAGTGATTGACCGTCACGCCGTCGGTATTCGTCCAATGGCTGTGGTGTAGGTGACAGGTGACAGGTAACAGGTGACAGGTGACAGGTGACAGGTGACAGGTGACAGGTGACAGGTGACAGGTGACAGGGGACAGGTGACAGGTGACAGGTGACAGGGGACAGGTGACAGGTGACAGTGAGGAGGAAAGGGAGTAGGTAGCAAGGGGGAAAACTCTTCTTCTGACTTCTGACTTCTGACTCCTGACTTCTGACTCCTGAACTCCTGAAATCCTGAAATCCTGAAATCCTGAACTCCTGAACTCCTGACTCCTGACTCCTGACTCCTTTTAAAACCCCGCAATAGGATCTGGCTGAGATTTAAGGTAGTTGAGAAAATCTAGTAACTCTTCTTCACTGAGTAAAGAACGTCCTAACTTACCGTAGGTTTTTTTGAGATATTCTCGCCCTTGTTCTTTCGTCCAGGCTAATCGTTCTATTTGTACATCTGTTTGAGCAATAACATCAGATAAATTAACTGGTTCATTTTTCTTCTTCCTGGTTCCTATCCCTGATGGAAAACCAATATCTTCTGGGGAAGAATAATTGCGTGGTGTAAAGGGTGTGACGTTACTAGCAGTGATTTTTGGTAAAGATTGATATTCAGGTTCTGGACTAAATGACATCTCCAGTTTTTCTGCTGCGGTATCCAGTTGTTCTCCTTTGGTGACACTTCCCGAAGTTTCTTGAGTTAAGAGTTGGTCGTAAATATCACTTGTGTTGTTGTATTCGATCGCAGGAGGTGAAGATATTTCTGTATTTTTAGTCATTGGCCATTGATTACTGGCAACCTCCTGGGAGGTGGGGACAGACTCACGTAAAGCAGTTGTGGTATTTGTAGTATTTACAGTTGTTTTGACTGGAATTGGGGAAATAGGTTTTGGGGAAAACGCTACTCTTCCCTCTCCCTCTGTCTCATTTGTGATTCCTAAAACCATGAATGCCCTATTTCTGGCCTGGTCTTCAGCGGCTTCTACGGTTTCTGCTGCTGCCATTCCAGTGGCGCGGGTAACGCCTTCAATTTGTAGGCTAACTCGGACGATATATTTTCCTTGGAAAATTTGTACTAATTCCGAAATAATGCTGCCATTGGGATACAAGCTCTGAAATTGAGCCAACATAATCATGCCACCCATCTAAATATGTTTAACTTTAGTTGTACTTGTAAGATTTCCAGGTACTTTTCACGCTATGATCGTTTGTCACGATTGTAGCAGTAGCTGTTTTTTGCAAAAATTTTTAGCTACTGTTGACTAAATCAGGGTGTTCTTCCTTTCAATGCTATACTAATTACCCAATTCGATATCTAGAAGTATTTTGTGGAAGTGCGCTCTAAATCTACAATAATAAAGATAAGGTTCGCCCTCATTGCAATTCACAACTGCTTACCTGATTGTTACCGATTCTACAGATGGTAAAGTTGGGTTAATAGGCAGTTTCTCTCAGTTAAATTTCAGATGATCATGGCGTGAAATTACCTTTAATCTAGACAATCAAACACCTGTGCCTTCCCTGGATACCTGCTTTTGGGTAACATCGAGAGTTGTGTAAATCAAACCTCTCAACAACCCATGGTGTAATTTACCTGGTGAGGCCAAGTCGAATATCAGGAGTGCCTTGTTAAGATTGGTTAGTTGAAGAAAGTTTCACCCAGGTGAATTCTGAGAGTATCGTGCAGTGAGAAGTCCGAGCAGAGTCTTACTCTGACAGGAACTTTGGCAGCCTTAGCTTACTTCTTTGCAGGAGTACGGGCAATTCGTTTGTAGCAAGTGTCTGTAAGCCGTGAGGGTATACAGGGAAGAACCAGATTAAACACCGGACACTTTAACGCCAATCACAGGACAGTTGCTACAACGGGGGGAAACTCCTGAAATGTAGCGGCTCCTC
Source organism: Anabaena sp. PCC 7938 (assembly GCF_049315035.1). Lineage (NCBI taxonomy): Bacteria > Bacillati > Cyanobacteriota > Cyanophyceae > Nostocales > Nostocaceae > Anabaena > Anabaena sp. PCC 7938. The sequence goes on from NZ_CP186034.1 coordinate 1,863,489, forward strand.
AAGTTGGGAAACTCTCCCATAGTGCTGGTTCCTGAACGGGGGGGAACCCCTGCACGCAGGTGTCCTCAAAAAATGATGTTTTGACCAAAGGTCGGTTCACTGCATGGAATTTTCAATCGCTACACTTCTTGCCAATTTCACGGATGATAAATTGGTAGCTCGTAAGGTTTTGGAAAAGAAACTGGGTTGTGAGGATGAAGACAGTTTAGAAAAACTTCACATTGCTTTGGAGGTGCTAGAAAAAATTGGGTTGTTGGTCAAGGAACGGGGTAAGTATCGTCGTGTATCGGAAGAGGGGCTAATTGAAGCTAAACTCCGTTGCTCTAGTAAAGGCTTTTGCTTTGCTATTCAAGATGTGGAAGGCTCTGAGGATATTTATATCCGTGAAAGCTATCTGAGTAATGCCTGGAATGGCGATCGCGTTTTGGTCAGAGTTCTCAAGGAAGGTAGTCGCCGACGTTCTCCTGAAGGTGAGGTAAAGCTGATTCTGGAGCGTTCCAATCACACTTTACTAGCACGGATTAAACAAGTAGAAGGGGGGTTCCGTGCTGTTCCTTTAGACGATCGCTTGCTGTTTGAATTGAAACTGCTTACAAACGGCTTGAAATTGGCTGAAGCTATAGACCACCTAGCCCATGTAGAAGTCTTGCGTTATCCTCTGGCTCAGTATCCACCTTTGGGTCGGGTTGTACAAATCCTTGGTAGTGATGCGGAAGCTGCTGCTGATATAGATTTGGTAACTTGTAAGCATGATTTATCACGTACTTTCTCGGATAATATCCTGGATGCAGCAGCTAAGTTGCCCAAAAAGTTACTGAAAGCAGATTTAAAAAACCGCGTAGATTTACGTAGTTTGTTCACCATCACGATTGCGGGGGTAAATGGTGACGATAAAGTAGTAGAAAATGCCTTTAGCTTGGAAAAAACCCCAAGCGAACCTTGGCGATTGATGGTTCATATAACTGATTTATCTCACTACATTCAAGCTGATGAAGCCCTAGATAGGGAGGCACTCAAGCGGGGACGGTCAGTTTATCTGGGAGAATTAATTTTGCCGATGTTGCCAGAAGCAGTGGCTGAACGCTGTTCTTTGGTATCGGGTAGCGATCGCCTAGCTCTCTCTTTTGTGATCACAATTGATCCCCAATCGGGAAAAGTGCTGGAGTGGGAAATTCAACCCAGCGTAATCAAAGTAGACACATCTGTAAGCAAACAACAAGCAGAAGCAATACTCAGCGGTGATGCACCCAAAATGTCTGCTGAGACTATCCAGATGTTACATGACCTAGCAACCCTAGCCAAAGCAGCTAAACAAGCTCGATTATCTCGCGGGAGCTTGCAATTAAATCTGCCACCAAGCCAAAATCCTTACTATGATGAAGGCTTAATGGGCGCTGTGGTAGTTAATGAAGTACCCGTGCGATCGCTCCTCTCAGAGTTAGTACTGTTGGTGAATGAACTAATAGCAGAACATCTCAACGCTTTGGGAGTTCCTGCCATTTGGCGAGTCCAAGGCACACCTGATCCTGAAGATGTTCAGGAAATGCTCAAACTAGCGATGAATTTGGGTGTGGAATTAACACTTGATCCAGAGTTAGACATTCAACCCCTCGATTATCAACATTTAACTAGAGCTTTCGCTGAGTCACCATCTGAGCAAGTTCTCACCTACCTGTTACAGGATACCCTCAAGCCATCTGTATACAACACAACTAGAGGATTACACTTTGGTTTGGCTCTACCACAGTACGTCCACTTTAGCGCCCCCCTACGGCGTTACCCAGATTTACTGATGCAACGGGTATATCATGCCTTATTAGAATACGGGCGCGATCGCCGCAACACCCGTGTCAAAGAGCGTGTCAACCTGCGCCATTCTTCCTCCCATGAAGAAATTAACTGGAACGTTCTCCCCCCAGAGTTACAACAAGAACTCCAAAGCGACTTAACTAGAGTACTCGTCCAGATTAACGACAGAGAAAAAGAAGTCCAAGAAGCCGAAGCTGATTTAGCAGGACTACAAAAAGCCCAACTGATGAAACAGCGCATTGGTCAAGTATTTCCCGGTGTAATTACTGGGGTGCAATCCTACGGCTTCTTTGTCGAAATCGAAGTTCCCGCTACAGAGTCAGAAATCGGCTCCCAGCTAAGTACACCCTTACGAGTAGAAGGACTAGTACACGTCAGTTCACTCAAAGATGATTGGTATGAATACCGAGCTAGACAACAAGCTCTATTTGGCCGCAAAAATCGCGCTTCCTATAGATTAGGCGATCGTGTAGCCGTACAAGTTAAAAGTGTTGATTACTACCGCCAGCAAATTGATTTAGTCACCGTTGGCCCCGATGGTGTAGTCAAAGGCTTGGGAATCAGCAATGAAGATACATCAGATATTTACTCACCAAACAACATGGAATCTTTTGACTTAGATCCCTATAGTGAGGATGAGTAAATTCCCCGTATAAATTCGTGTCCAATAACATAAAACCACTTATTTTAGGCGTATCAGGCGCATCCGGCCTGATTTACGCCGTTCGCGCTCTTAAATTTCTTCTGGAAGCAGAGTATAAAATTGAACTAGTTGCTTCAAAATCAACTTACATGGTTTGGCAAGCAGAGCAAGATATCCGAATGCCGGCAGACCCTGAAGCACAAGAGCAATTCTGGCGAAAGCAAGCCGGAAATCCCCTATCTGGCCAACTCCGTTGTCATCCTTGGAGTGATGTTGGTGCTGGTATCGCTAGTGGTTCCTTTAAAACTCTGGGAATGCTCATCATGCCATGTAGCATGAGTACAGTAGCTAAACTAGCAGTAGGTCTGAGTTCAGACCTACTCGAACGGGCAGCGGATGTGCAAATTAAAGAAGGACGTAAGTTGGTTATTGTCCCCAGGGAAACTCCCTTTAGCCTGATTCATCTACGGAACTTAACAACCTTAGCAGAAACAGGAGTTAGAGTTGTTCCCGCTATTCCAGCTTGGTATCACAACCCTCAAACCATTGAAGACTTAGTTGATTTTGTCGTAGCTCGTGCCTTAGATCAACTAGATATCGACTGCATTCCCATTCAGCGTTGGCAAGGTCATCTTTAAATTAGGAGACTGAGGACTGAGGAGATGGGAGATGATAAGTATAACCACTGATAACTGATAATTAATAACTGAATTAAAATGGCTGTAATTCGCTTAATTTTGTTGGTGGTGGTGCTGGGAGGACTAACACTGTTGTTAGTTCAAAACTTGTCTCCTACCCTCCCGCTAGTATTTTTAGGTATGCGGACTCAACCATTACCACTGGCTTTATGGGTTTTATTGAGTATAGCCGCTGGTGCTTTTACATCTTTGTTAATTGCTGCCTTGTTTAAAATTGCTAATTATGTATCGGCTCAACAGGCACCAAAAACTTCATTTACATCAAATGCAGCACCACCCCGTGTGAAGACAACTACTAGTAAGAAAACTACACAGCCTACTAGCAGTCCAAAGATGCCAGTGAATCCAACCGAGTACACTACCAGTAACGACTTTGATGATTGGGAGACAGACCCTAATCAAGGTGATGATTGGGATTATCAAGAATCACGACGCACTTCAAGCCCGAAAACCTACGAAAATCAACAAGTACCTAAAAATGCTTCCCCATCTGACTCGGTTTACTCCTACAGTTCCCAAGAACCTAAAAACACTGGTGTGGGAAAAACTGAATCTATTTACGACGCTGATTACCGGGTAATTATCCCTCCTTATCAACCATCAACTACTAATCAAACAGATGATGATGATTGGGATTTTTTTGAAGACGAGGATTTAGATGATGAAAATAAACCCCCCCGTCAGTAACTTGAGTTTATTTTATGACACACTGTTTTCTTGATTCTCGTGACTCTTGCTTGATTTGACCCGTCATCGCAGCTTCCTGTAAAGCCATAAAGGCATTCAAATCTTCAAAGTCATACTGACTAGTTAAAAGTTCTCTGAGTTGGTTTTCTGCTTGCAACGTTAAATATCCAGTTGCTAAAGCCGTTTGCACAACGTCTCTAATTCGAGTCATAGCTGACACCCCATGCATACCACATTATTTGATGAGAGCTTACTCAAAGGAGAGAAGCTTTTTTGTAAAAGACAGAAATTCTGGTTGTTTTTAGCACTTAGTAAACAATAGGCATTTGATTTAACAGTAAATTTGAGCAGCATAGTACTGTGTTGTCAACAACATCATTGTTACTTACAACTAATTTCGCCTTTTTATGTTGACAGAGTTTATTTCCTTAAAGTTTCAAACAAGTTATGTGAAATTTCCATTAAGCATAAGCATACCTAAGTAATAAATGAAAATGCACCTAACACTTGTTATGAAATTCGTTATAAATTTACTGTTACTTCACTCGGATTTTACGGTATAAACGTTAGTATATATCTAACGTAACTGTAAATACACTAATAACAATGGTGGTAGTCAATTCCCAAGTTACAGAAGAAGAATTTATAGAAGCTCAAAAAAATTGGGAGTTAGAAAAATTATATATAGATTTAGCTTCTGTCAAAAGAAAAGCCTTGACACCTGTCGAAAAGAAGCTTTTGAGGGGTTTGCTTTGTGGTTGTAGCCCTGCGGAAATAGCGAATAAACTGTATCAAAGTCGCAGTAGCAGTACTGTAAGAGTTTATCTATCAAATGGGTTATATAAATACATAGAAGATATGCTGGGTAATCAATTAGGTTACTCAGTGAAGGTAAAAAATTGGAGTCATGTGACTCATCTATTAGAAAAAGCTGGGTATAAAAAAAATTGGTTCCAAGTTAAACCAATAACTACTTTTATTAAAAATACTAGAGAGCAAGAAATTGAGTTACTGAAAATTAAATCCTCAAATATTCAAGATTGGGGTGAAGCAATTGATATTAGTAGCTTCTCTGGAAGGATAAAAGAACTAACCACCGCTTCAAAATGGATTTTACAAAATCACTGTCGGTTAGTTGTACTGTTAGGGATGGGTGGAATTGGTAAAACGGCTTTTTCGATTAAGTTAACTGAGGAGATTCAAGAGCAGTTTGAATATGTGATTTGGCGATCGCTACATCTATGTCCTTCGATAGATGCGATGTTAAATAATATTGTGCAGATATTATTACCAACTATCGAGATAGACCAGACTGCAACTTTGAATACTAAAATTTCCCAATTGATTAGTTGTTTACGTAAGGTGCGTTGTCTTTTGGTCTTGGATAACGTTGACTCAATTTTATCTAGCAATGATAGAGATGAGACACAAGCTCAATCTTCCGTAGAAGCTAGTAAACTTGATCTAGGTTCACAAATCCAATATCGTCCTGGTTATGAAGGTTACGGTGAATTAATTAGAAGGATAGGAGATTCTCAACATCAAAGCTGTTTGTTATTAACTAGTCGGGAAAAACCACCAGAAATTGCTGCGATTGAAGGAGAAAAGCTACCTGTGCGGTCTTTAAACTTGACTGGTTTGAGCAAAACAGAAGGCCTGGCTATTCTCAAAACTAAAGGGTTAGCCGAATTAGAATATACAGAATGCACTGTATTGATTGACTGGTATGCTGGTAATCCGTTATTTTTGAAATTAGTTGCTACTACTATTCAAGATTTATTTGGCGGTAGTGTTTATCAGTATTTTGGAACAGGGTACTCTAGTTTTTGGTGAAATTCGCAGAAGTCTAGAGCAGCAGTTTAACCGCTTGTCTGAGTTAGAGAAGTATATGATGTATTATCTGGTACTCAATCCAGATTGTACTTCTGTGATGACTTTAAAAACCAATATGATACCGGGATGGCCGGTGCGATTAGGACAAAGATTAATCCTGGAAACTATAGAATTGCTCCGACGGAGATCTTTACTGGATATAGAAGCAGCCAATTTATCCCTCAGCACAGTGTGGAGGAATTATCTAATTGAGCGGTTAATGGAAAAAGATTTTCAATATTGGCCTGAGTTCTGAGTAAAAATAAGAAAAATCAGAATTTTTAACTGGAGTTAAGGGTATTTGTGAGTAACTTATTAAGAGGAGTCAATCTGTATTTAATTGGGATGATGGGCGTTGGTAAGACAACTGTAGGGCGCTTACTAGCAAAAGAACTGGGCTATGGATTTTTAGATACTGATGATGTAATCGTTAAAGCGGCTGGGAAATCTATCAATGAGATATTTGTTGATGAGGGTGAAGCAGAGTTTCGTCAGTTAGAAAGTGATGTTTTGGCTCAAGTTTGTGCTTATACCAAATTAACTATAGCTACCGGTGGGGGTATTGTGTTGCGGCGGGAAAACTGGGGTTATCTGCGTCATGGGTTGATTGTATGGCTTGATGCACCAGTGGAAATATTATTAAATCGGTTAGCAGAAGATGATACAAGACCGCTTTTACAGGATTCTGACCCTGAAGGTAAATTAAGATCGCTTCTCGAACAACGTCAATCACTTTACTCCCAAGCAGATTTACATATTACCATCGCTGCAACGCAAACACCAGAACAAATTGTCACCTGTGTCCTAGACGCAATTCCTAGCGTTCTCAAAAATCAAGATTTTCAACAGCAAAATTGATCTGAGGAAATTTTGTGATACTAAGTTGCTAAGAGGATCTCTGAGAAGGGTGAAGCAGATTCGCCATTGTCTTTTCTTGTATCCTGTACAATCTAAAATCCAAAATCTAAAATCCAAAATTGGAAGATCCTCAGAATGGTAAACGATACAGAGTATATCAGGCAGACTGAAGCTAATCGCGTTGAAATTCTCAGCGAAGCATTACCTTACATTCAAAAATTTGCAGGTCGCACCGTTGTTGTCAAATACGGAGGTGCGGCTATGAAAGACAGCGTCCTCAAAGATAAAGTTATCCGCGATATTGTATTTTTATCCTGTGTCGGGTTGCGACCAATTTTAGTACATGGTGGTGGACCAGAAATTAACAGTTGGTTAGATAAACTGGGAATTGAGGCTCAATTTAAAAATGGTTTGCGCGTCACCGATGCGGCGACAATGGATGTGGTGGAAATGGTGTTAGTGGGTAGAGTCAATAAAGAAATTGTCTCTCTGATTAACCAAGCTGGCGGTATGGCGGTGGGACTTTGTGGTAAAGATGGTAACTTAATTACGGCGCGTCCTCAAGGTGATGAAGGTATTGGTTTTGTTGGGGAAGTAAGTAATGTGAATATTAAGATTTTAGATACCCTATCTAAGAATGGATATATTCCCGTGGTGTCTAGCGTCGCTGCTGATGATAGCGGACAAGCTTACAATATTAATGCTGATACTGTAGCGGGGGAAATAGCTGCTGCTTTAGGGGCGGAAAAGCTGATTTTGTTGACCGATACGCGGGGTATTTTAACAGATTACAAAGACCCATCTACCTTGATTCCTAAAGTAGATATTCGGGAAGCTCGCCAACTGATTAACGATGGTGTTGTCAGTGGGGGTATGATACCTAAAGTAACTTGTTGTGTGCGATCGCTCGCCCAAGGAGTCAAAGCTTCACACATCATTGATGGACGCATTCCCCACGCCCTCCTGTTAGAAATCTTTACAGATGTCGGGATTGGAACAATGATTCTCGGTTCTCAGTTTAAATAATTTGGGGACTGGTGATTGGTGATTGGTGATTGGAAAAACTGTAATCTGTCTGCTCTTCTTATTCCCTATTACAAATCACCACCAATGACAACTGACTAATAACCAATGACTAATGACAGAAAGTTTAGAAATTGCTAAATCTCGTTACGAAACGGGAAAAATTGCCTTTGAAAATGGACAATATCGAGAGGCTGTAGAAAATTTAGAAAAAGCCAGTGCTTTATTAGCCCGGAATACACGCTTTGCTGGTGAAGTTGATATATGGTTAGTGACAGCTTATGAAGCGGCTGAAAGAACTGAGGATGCGATCGCACTTTGTCAACAACTTCGTCGCCATCCCCACGCCGAAACCAAAAAACAAGCACGACAACTAATTTATATTTTACAAGCTCCCAAACTCACAAGACCAAAAGAGTGGATGAGCGAAATTCCCGATTTAGGTGCAATTTCTGACAACGACACCAAAAGGCTCGTCACCGTCAAGCCCACCAAATCTACCCCAAAACAGAAGTCAGCAGAGCCAGAATATGTTGATCTCAGTACAGTTAATACAAAAGATAATCGTTTTATCTGGGTAGCCTTTATTGCTGTTGGTATCACCATTTCTTATTTAGTTTGGTTAAGTATGTAAACAGGGAATCAAAATTTCAACTTTGTGGAGATGTCTAATTTTTATGAATATATCTAATTTCCGAATAAAACCTATTTTGTGGTTGTTAATATGCGCCTCTTTTATATTGTCTGGTTGTGTTCAATATGATTTAGGCATAAACTTTAATAATGCCAATAACGGTGAAATAATACAGCACATTCAATTATCTGACCAACTAACCAGTTTTAGCAGTGATTATATTTCCGAATGGTTAAATAGTCTAGAGCGTCGCGCCCGAAAATTAGAAGGATCAGCAAGGCGAATTTCTCCAGAAGAAATTCTTCTCAAAATTCCCTTTAGTAATGGAAGAGAATTACAAGAAAAATTTAGCGGATTCTTCAACTATAGCACTTCCCAAAAGCCTGAAACCGTTTCCAGTGATTCAGAATTGCCGAATATTACCTCCAACTTACTCGTCCAAAATAACAATTTTTTACTATTATCTAGAAATCGTTTGATTTATGATTTAGATTTGCGTTCTCTTTCAGTTCTAACCAGTAAAGGAAATGCTTTAACTGGTACAGCTTCAATTATCAACTTAGACTTTAGCTTACAGACACCTTGGGGAGTTAAAAATATTCAGCAAACTGAAGATGAAATCCAACCAGAAAAAAATGGTCAACAACTGATATGGAAACTCAAACCCGGTGAATTAAACCATATAGAAGTAGTTTTTTGGCTTCCCAATATGTTGGGTATCGGGACTTTGATAATTATCCTATTTGTTTGGGGTGGTTTTTATCTCAGATATACATTATTGGCTGATATAGCGGTTCTCGGTTGAGTGAGATACAAGAACCCCACCCCCAACCCCCTCCTCCTTCGGATTCACCAGTCGCCTACGGTGGGAAACCCGCCTACAGCACTGGTTCACCGCAAGCGATGAGGGGGCTATGATGTATTTCATTCAAGTGCATACCGCTATAGTGTAGCCATGCCAGAATTTACAGGATTAAAGAATTTACAGAATTAGGAGATTTTTATTGTCTGACGCAGGATTTCTCGTTCCCATACTCTGTATGGGAATGAATTATTGAAGGTTCTGCCTTCCTTTATATTAGAGTCAGAGACTCTATGATGGTATTCCCACTCAGAGACTGGGAACCAGATAAATCCTGGACATCCTGATTCTGACAATCTATAAATAAATCTATGATTCTACAAACTTACCCAATTCAAAAAACACCGACTGTCACCTGGGAAGCACTCCCAGCAGATTTTATTTTACCTGATGACCCAGTGGAAAACATTCAACAACCTCCTCTGGCTGCTGCATTAACTGATGCTTTAGGTGCAACAGGGCGTATTCTACCACAGATGCTGATTGGCTCTAATTTTGGGCTTGTAGCCACCTTAAACAAAAAAATTATCGTCAAAGCCCCCGACTGGTTTTATGTATCTGTGGTGCATCCCGTAGCAGTTGATGTGGTACGTCGCAGTTATACCCCCAATCTAGAAGGGGAACCTGTAGCTGTGGTGATGGAATTTCTCTCAGATACAGAAGGTGGAGAATTGTCTGTGCGTTCCACACCACCTTATGGAAAGCTGTATTTTTACGAACACATACTCAAAGTACCCACTTACGTCACCTACGACCCCTACGAACCCAGTTTAGAAGTACGCTGTTTGCAAAATGGAGAATACACCAAACAACAAGCAGATACTAATGGGCGTTTTTGGATTCCTGAGTTAGAGCTATTTTTAGGAATTTGGCCTGGTGAAAGATTATGTCAAACCATAAACTGGTTGCGGTGGTGGGATAGGGAAGGAAATTTGCTGCTGTGGAGTAGTGAACAAGCTGAACAGGAACATCAACGGGCTGAACAGGAACGGCAACGGGCTGAACAAGAACGGCAACGGGCTGATTTATTAGCCGCTAAGTTACGTGAGCTAGGTGTTGATCCGGAATTGTTGTAAATTTGTGATGCGGGCATCTTAGCCCGCTACAAAAAATTAAGGTGATAAACGCTCTATTTTCCAACTGCCATGATCTAAGTGAGTATAAAGCAAGCGATCGTGTAAACGGCTAGAACGTCCTTGCCAAAATTCAATTTCTTGGGGAATTACCCGAAATCCTCCCCAATGAGGTGGTCTGGGAACTTCTTGATTTTCATATTTGCGTTGGAATTCTTGTAATTGTCGCTCCAAAACTTCTCTGCCAGCAATTACTTCACTTTGATTAGAAGCCCAAGCACCTAAGCGGCTATTCGCTGAACGCATCTCAAAATACCCATCAGACTGCTCTTTGGAAATCTTTTCTACAGTCCCCACAATTCTGACTTGGCGTTCTAGTTCAGCCCACCAGAAAACCAAAGCCGCATGGGGATTTGCTGTTAGTTCTTGTCCTTTGTGACTATTGTAGTTAGTGAATAAAACAAAACCTCGCTCGTCAAAATCTTTGAGTAGTACCATTCTCGCTGAGGGTTTACCATCTGGTGTGCAGGTAGCCAGCGTCATTGCATTGGGTTCGGGTAATTGTGCTGTTGTTGCCTGATCAAACCAAGTTTTAAATTGTATAAAAGGATTAGGGTCAATTTGATTTTCATTCAAATCTTGCAAAGTGTAGTCTTTGCGTAGGTCTGCTATGTTTTTATCCATAGGTTTTTGCTTCCTTATCATCAGCTACGCTGATACGATTGTGGGATTGTTGAAGAAAAATATCTATCATAGGAATCAGTAGCAACACAGAGTCAACTACCTACACTATCAAGAGAAAGTTTATTGTGGGGGACTCATGTCGGGTTTAGTTGATAAAATTTCTTTAGTTTGCTCAAGATGCGCCGTTCAACCTCCCTTCAAAGTCTACTAATTTACGGTTTGAGTGGCCCGATTATTGCTCTCAATGTTTGGCTACTGTCGGTACTGTTTCGCTATTTCCAGCACCCAATTACGATCTTGAGTATTGCGGCTATTTTGGCATTTTTACTCAATTATCCGGTGAAATTATTTGAGAAGGCTAAAATCACTCATACTCAATCGGTGATTATAGTTTTACTCTTGACTTTAACTTTGTTAATTATTTTGGGTGTTACGCTTGTACCAATGGTAGTTGACCAAGCAATCCAACTTTTAAATAAGCTTCCTGATTGGTTGGCCTCTAGTCAAGATAACCTAAGTAAATTACAGTTATTGGCGCGTCAGCGACGTATAAATATTGATTTGAGCTTAGTGACCAATCAAATCAATGCTAATATTCAAAATTTGGTACAACAGATAGCTTCTGGGGCGGTGGGATTCGCTGGGACGCTATTATCAGGATTATTGAACATAGTGTTAGTGGTTGTACTGGCGTTTTATATGCTGTTATATGGCGATCGCGTCTGGTCTGGTCTGGTTAATCTCTTACCATCTAATATTGCAGTCCCTTTAACAAAATCCTTACAACTAAATTTCCAGAACTTTTTCCTGAGCCAATTACTACTGGGACTGTTTATGGTAATAGCGCTAACACCAATTTTCTTATTTATGAAAGTACCATTTGCTCTGCTATTTGCGATCATTATTGGTATTTCTGAACTTATACCCTTTGTGGGGGCAGCTTTAGGTATAGGCTTAGTAACATTGTTAGTTTTATTGCAAAATTCGTGGTTAGCATTTCCAGTGGCAATGGTAGCAACAATCTTGCAGCAAATTAAAGATAATCTCTTAGCTCCTAAGTTGATGGGCGAATTTATTGGACTCAATCCCATCTGGATTTTTGTATCTATTTTGATGGGATTTGAAATTGCTGGTTTGTTGGGAACACTGGTTGCAGTGCCAATAGCTGGTACTATCAAAGGCACTTTCGATGCTATCAAAAACAGTAAACATAGTAATTTTGCATCAAATTTTACAATAAACTATGATTCTCAGTCGGATACAGACCAACGTTAAAATAATTCGTAACTTTAAGTTGTGTAAATACATCTAAAATCTAAAATTGATGGACGCTGCCGAGCTATTAGAAACAATTACACATTTAATCCACCAAGCTGAACAGGGGGAAATTGATCCTTGGGATGTGCAGGTAATTGAGGTAATAGACCGCTACTTGGAGTTAATGGCACCAGAGTCAACAGCAAGAGGCTATGAGGCTGACTTGTCTCAATCTGGGCAAGCTTTTTTATCAGCATCAATGCTTGTATTATTCAAAGCTAATACCTTGGTACAATTGTCAACAGTAGATAATAATATAGAAAATGTGTCAGATGATTCACTTTTGGATGGTGAAGATGGTGAGTTGTATCCCATTCAGCGGTTGCAATTAGAGCGCCAGTTGCGTCGCCGTCCAGCCGCAATGCCCCCAGCAAAACGTCGCGTGACTTTGCAAGAGCTAATTGAGCAATTGCAAGTTATGGCTAACCAGCTAAAACGGGTAGATAAGGCCAGCAAGCCTCACCGTCCTAAGCGTCAGCCTAGTATGCAAACGATGCGGGAAGCACTAGAATTAGCTCACCAAGAAAATCTGACAGAAGTAGCTTTAGAACTAGAACAGGTATTGCATCTTTCGGCCAAAGATCTAAATTTAGAGGGACAATGTTTGAATTTAGAACAACTAGTACAGTTGTGGACACAAACAAAGCAAGCAGATAAAAATCGGGATTCCCATGAGTCGGAACATGGTAACTTAGTCAGTGTTTTTTGGGCCTTACTACTGCTGTCTGCTCAATCTAAGGTAGAGCTATTTCAAGAAGAATTTTACCAGGAGATAAAAATCCGCTTGCCTAGTTTAGCCAACAGTTCCAACTCGATCAACTAAATTTTTGCTTCAGCAAAACCCAGAATCCTAGTAAATTGAAAAGATAACTGACTAATGATCATCTAGTTATACCTTTAGCTGAGAACAGAATAAAAACTGATGATTAAGAAGCTCTCGATGAAAGTAAACTGGCTCGTGGTGGAGGAATAAAATTTTATGAAAGCAATGATTCTCGCAGCGGGTAAGGGTACTCGTGTCCGTCCGATAACTTATACTATTCCCAAGCCGATGATTCCTATTCTGCAAAAGCCAGTGATGGAATTTTTGCTAGAACTGCTGCGTCAGCACGGATTTGACGAGATTATGGTTAATGTCAGCCATTTGGCTGAGGAAATAGAAAATTATTTCCGTGATGGTCAACGGTTTGGGGTGCAGATTGCCTATTCCTTTGAAGGCAAAATTGATGATGACGGTAAATTAGTAGGGGAAGCAATTGGTTCTGCTGGGGGGATGCGCCGTATCCAAGACTTTTCGCCATTTTTTGATGATACTTTTGTGGTATTGTGCGGTGATGCTTTAATTGACTTAGATTTAACTGCGGCGGTGAAATGGCATAAATCTAAGGGGGCGATTGCAACTATCATTACTAAATCTGTTCCACAGGAAGAGGTTTCTAGTTATGGGGTAGTGGTTACGGACGAGGACAATCGCGTCAAAGCTTTCCAAGAAAAACCTTCTACTGAAGAAGCTCTTAGCACTAATATCAATACAGGTATTTACATTTTTGAACCAGAAGTATTTAACTATATTCCGTCTGGTGTGGAATATGACATTGGTGGCGAGTTGTTTCCCAAATTGGTGGAAATTAATGCGCCTTTTTATGCTATACCGATGGATTTTGAATGGGTAGATATTGGGAAAGTTCCAGATTATTGGCGGGCTATTCGTGGTGTGTTGTTAGGAGAAATTAAAAATGTGCAAATTCCTGGTCATGAAGTAGCACCGGGTATATACACTGGCTTAAATGTAGCGGTAAATTGGGATAAGGTCGATATTACAGGGCCAGTTTACATTGGTGGTATGACCAGAATTGAAGATGGAGCGAAGATTGTTGGTCCAGCGATGATTGGCCCTAATTGTTGGATTTGTAGCGGTGCAACTGTAGACAACAGCGTAATTTTTGAATGGTCGCGTTTAGCTCCAGGAGTGCGTTTGGTAGATAAGCTGGTGTTTGGACGTTATTGCGTAGATAAGACTGGGGCAGCGATTGATGTGCAAGCGGCTGCTTTAGACTGGCTGATTACGGATGCTCGTCAAACCCCACCTGCGGAAACTCCTTTGGAACACCAAGCGATCGCAGAATTGTTGGGAACAAATATTAATTAGGGGCAGGGAGCAGGGAGCAGGGAGCAGGGAGCAGGGAGCAGGGGGAATTATCTATAACTTCTTCCCAGTCCCCAATCCCCCAGTCCCCAGTCCTAACTATTCAAGTAAGTGTATCTTCTGAGACTTTGCTCATAGGTTTGTAGCAGTCGCTGAGATTCAGCTAGGGTAATGCGATTTTCTTCTAAGGCTTTTTCACAACGCTGGCGGATGTTTTCCACCATATCCTCAGAGTCGTACTGCACGTAGCTAACTACTTCACTCATGGTATCACCCTTGACAACGTGTTCAATTTGGTAGCCTTTGGGTGTTAATTGGATATGAACAGCGTTAGTGTCCCCAAAAAGATTATGTAAGTTGCCCATAATTTCTTGGTATGCTCCATTCAGGAACATTCCCAAATAATAGGGTTGTTCAGGTTTGAATTTATGCAATTCTAAAACTGATTTGACATCGCGCAGGTCAATAAAACGGTCAATTTTACCGTCACTATCACAGGTGAGGTCTGCTAAAATTCCTCGTTGTGTGGGTTCTTGATCTAGCTGATGTATGGGCATGATGGGAAATAGTTGATCAATTGCCCAACAATCCGGTGCTGATTGAAATACGGAAAGATTGATGTAGTAAATGGAAGCCATGATTTTCTCTAGGTCTTCCAATTCATCAGGTACGTATTCTTGCTGTCTGGTAATTTCCAGAATTTTTTGACAACAAGCCCAGTAGAGACGCTCGGCTTTTGCACGTTCTTTTAGGCGCAAAATTCCTAAGTTAAAGCGGCTGATGGCTTCTTCTTTGAATTGAGCAGCGTCGTGGTAAAACTCCTGATAGTTCTCTTGGTTGATGGATTGGTAGGTTTCCCAAAGGTAATTAATAATTGGTGATTCTCCCTCTTGTGGGGGATCTGGAAGTTCAAGGGGGACATCGCTGGTGCTGAGAACGTCAAAGATGAGAACTGATTGATGGGAAGCGATCGCTCTTCCACTTTCACTAATCAGTGTAGGTACGGGTATTTGACTTTCCGAACAGGTATCTTTTAATTCGGCTACAATATCATTTGCATAATTTTGCATATTGTAGTTTTTGGAAGCGTAGAAGTTGGTTTGAGAGCCATCGTAATCGACACCCAAACCACCACCAACATCCAAATATTTCATATCTGCGCCTAACATCGCCAATTCTACATAAATGCGACTGGCTTCTTGGATGGCATCTTTAATGACATTGATGGCGGAGATTTGTGAACCGATATGAAAGTGTAACAACTGCAAAGAATCGAGTAGATTAGCTTCCCGTAACTTATCTACTGCTTCCATAATTTCGGGAATGGTTAATCCAAATTTAGCGCGATCGCCTGTGGATGTTCCCCAACGTCCCATGCCTTGGGTGCTTAACTTAGCCCGTACTCCCAAAATTGGCTTAATTCCCAATTGCTTGTTAGCAGCAATCACCAAATCAACTTCTTCAATCTGTTCTATGACGATAATTGGTGTTTGTCCCAGCCTTTGGGATAACATTGCTGTTTCAATATATTCTCGGTCTTTGTAGCCATTGCAAACTAACAATGCGCCTGGTGTATTCAGTACAGCCAGTGCAATCATTAATTCTGGCTTAGAACCCGCTTCTAGCCCGAATTGATGGGGTTTGCCAAAACGTACCAAGTCTTCAATCAAGTGCCTTTCCTGGTTGCATTTGACGGGAAACACACCACGATAAACACCGGGATAGTTATAACGAGCGATCGCTTTAGCAAAACAAGCGTTTAATCGTTCAATTCGATCTTCCAAAATATCGGAAAAGCGAATTAACATGGGCAGCCCCAAATTACGTTGCTTTAATGAATTAACTAATTCAAACAAATCTAGCGAACCACCGCGATCGCCCTTGGGGGAAACTGTAACGTGTCCAGCCGCATTAATGGAAAAATAAGGCTTTCCCCAACCTTCAATTCGATAAAGGTCTTCGCTATCCTCAATTTTCCATGTACGAGGTAAATCGCTTGTCGTGGTAATAGGTGGTAGTAGCTTCTTGTGCTTGTGGTTTTTCAATTCAGATTTATGCCCGTTGGCAGGCATTTTGACAATCTCATCAGCGGTTGACTCGACACCCATTGATTTCTGACCTCTATTTTTCGCCCACGAGATAACAATTTAACAAATTAGACAGGGAAGCGATATGCACCCAGCAAGAATTTTTGATTGGTAAAAGGGAGGAGGGAGGAGTCAGGAGTTCAGAAGTCAGGAGTTCAGGAGTTCAGGAGTCAGGAGTCAGGAGTCAGGAGTCAGTAGTCAGAAGTCAGGAGTCAGGAGTCAGGAGTCAGGAGTTCAGGAGTCAGGAGTTCAGAAGTCAGGAGTTCAGGAGTTCAGGAGTCAGGAGTCAGGAGTCAGGAGTCAGGAGTCAGGAGTCAGGAGTCAGGAGTCAGGAGTCAGGAGTTCAGGAGTCAGGAGTTCAGAAGTCAGGAGTCAGTAGTCAGAAGTCAGGAGTCAGGAGTCAGGAGTCAGGAGTCAGTAGTCAGTAGTCAGGAGTCAGTAGTCAGGAGTCAGGAGTTAGGAATCAGAAGCTAATACAAAAGACATAGGAGTGAAAATGATTGTAGTAGAGACGTTCCGGTGGAACGTCTCTACAAGGGTTTCTCAGAGAATATTCTGGGACTACTGGACAAAAAATCAAAGACGACTGACAATTAACGCATAAAAGCTTTATTAAGTTTTGGGAGATAGCTTTGGAACGCACATTTTTAGCAATTAAGCCTGATGGAGTCCAGCGCGGACTAGTGGGTGAAATTATCCGTCGCTTTGAAACTAAAGGCTTTACTCTCGTTGGCTTGAAGTTCCAGAAAGTCAGCCGGGAATTAGCTGAACAACACTATGATGTCCACCGGGAAAGACCATTTTTTCCCGGTTTAGTCGAATTTATCACTTCCGGTCCTGTTGTAGCGATGGTCTGGGAAGGTGATGGCGTTATCGCTTCTGCCAGAAAAATTATTGGTGCAACTAATCCCTTAAACTCAGAACCAGGAACGATTCGCGGCGATTTTGGCATTAATGTTGGCCGTAATCTGATCCACGGTTCTGATGCTCCAGAAACTGCACAAAAGGAAATTGCACTCTGGTTTAAGGATGAAGAATTAGTAACTTGGCAACCACACTCAACACCTTGGTTACATGAGTAATTAGGTACTGGGGATTGGGGACTGGTGATTGGGAAGAGGTTATAGATAATTCTACCCCTGCTCCCTGCTCCCTGCTCCCTGCCTCATTTCGATACTTCGCTTTTTTCTGGTTCTTCTGGGACTAATTCAATGATGGTGCGTTTGGAAAATCCCCAGGCTAAGATGATGGCGATCGCACTAATCATGATCCATTGGGGTGGTACTAAATCATCATTGATGACTCTCAATAGCAGGCGTAAACCCACAAATGCTACGGTGATATAGCCGGCATCTTCTAAATTTTCATATTCATCTAACCAGCGAATAAATAACCCAGCCATGAATCGAAGTGTGATAATCCCGATTGTGGTTCCTGTAATTACCAACCATTTTTCTTGAGAAACTGCGATCGCTGTTGTCACACTATCCAAGGAAAATGCCAAATCGGTAAAAGCAATCACGGGTATAGCTTGCCACAAAGATGTAAAACGTGGCCCGTGATGGTGATTGTCCTCATCTTCCTGTGAGGTAAAGTGTTGGAATACTAGCCATAGCAGGTAAGCAGCACCCAACAGTTCAAATTGCCAGAATTTTTGTACCCAAGTGGCAGTAAGTAGTAGGGTAATTCGTAGCACATAGGCAAAGACTAAACCTATGTTTAGCGCTTGATTTTCCAGCTTTTTGTCTTCTAGTCCTTGTGCGATCGCAGCCAGTGCGATCGCATTATCCGCCGATAGCACAGCCTCTAAAAACACTAAGATTGAGAGAACTATAAAGGCTTCTATGCTGAAATGAAAGTTTAAGGAATTAAAAATTTGGTCTAGCATTCCAATTTCTCAGACAGTGAAAATCTCAATTAAGAGGATTTAGATATTTTTTATGATCAAGAGTGCAAGAAATTGCTACTTTAGTCCAGTTTAACGTGTAGTTAGCGCCTTTAATGACGACCTTCTTGAGAAATAAACCCCAAAAAATTTTATCATAGCAGTATATTTACGAGGTCAACAATCCTAAAAAGATGGCAGAGATACAAGTACTTATGGTCATTAACTTACACTTTTATACACGATAGGATTTATTAATATTCGTTAGTATGAAATTAATATTGCGTGGGTACTTAACTACAAACAGAATTTATGCAAAAATGGCGTTATTAACATCTAAGGTAAAACTAAACACTACAAGATGAAAATTAGTAACATTAGATTACGTCCTCAGCAATTACTCTTATCTCTGACGGTGGTATGTGGTATTTTGGGTATAATAAATACTGAAACTGTATCTTCTCAAACTACTTCTGGAGACCGCATTTTAAGGGTTAGACCTAATTTAAGTACTACTTTTAAGCGGCGAGAAAACTGGTATAAACAATCGAAAGATATAACCAGTAATGAAGAAAAATGCTCAGTGAGACAAGGTACGAAATTTTTTGTTTCTGCCATCAGAAGACAAATTCAGAATGCACCAGCACGCCCTCAAGGTAACACCGAAAAATTGAGTGATTATTGGGAAGTTACATTTGAACAACCACTCCCATGTCAGCAGGATACGGACAATAATCCCACCTGGTTTGTCTATAAACAACACGTACAAGAACTAAGAACAGTTCTTGTTCCTTAGTGGTTGTTTTCAAAGTCTAAAATGTCATACTGTGGAAAATTTATCCAATCTTGTGGGATGGGCATCCTGCCCGTCCTTTATTGATTAGCGGGCTTTTCGTCCCGCACAACAAGGAATTTTTGTACATTTATTTTTTTATTCGCAAGTACCTAACCTTCTGGCACGGCCATGGGAGAGGGTAATTTCACAAAATTGCTTATGACTAGATCAAGAAAGATTTAAGCATTACCTAATCTAAGTCAATACCTTGTCCATTTTTTGTAGGTTGGGTTAAGCGATAGCGCAACCCGACGCATTTGTTGGGTTATGCCTCCGGCACACTACGTGAACGTCCCTCAACCCAACCCACAAATCAAGGCTTTTTTCGATTTGGAAGAGGTATTGCTAAGTAATGCTTATTTTTTAGCAAATAAATTGCACTAAAGATTTAATTTCTCGATTTATGAAAACCTAGAAAACCTATCAACTAGATTATTTGCTAACTCTAATAATTCTTGATGACAAATATCACCATTACCAATTAAAATATCCCGCACAGCAAATAATTTTTCATCTCCTCTATAAATCCGCAAAGATTCTTCCAAATTTACGGCTAAATCAAACAGTGATTCATTTCTCAAATAATACCTAATTTTCACAGCGACATCATCATCACTAACTAGAAATTCCTTAATAGCATCAAATAAAGAATTAGAGACTTCATCATCTCCCCAAGTTTCTAGCCAGTCTCCATCTACATCTTCAACATAAAGATGAACAAAATTTAGCCCGTTTTCTAGCCAGTCTTGCTGCATCCTGCGGGCTGCTGCTAAAATTTCAGCAAATTCATCTACTTGAGTAATGCTGTTCATTTCTTGTTGGTTAACCATAAATGCTGTTGTAAGCAGGTAACAATGTAGGGCTAGGACTCAGATATTCGACATCAAAAAATTGACATCAGGAAAAATTGACATACTTCCCTTCAGCAAGATGATCACTGTTATACAGTGCCACATTGACTAACTGATTGATAAAATCACTTGAACCGGGATTGTAACTTAAGAACAATCCTCTTTCTATTTCCCACAATTGCAGTGCATTTTGCCACTTCTCATACTTTCGTCCATGAAACTCTTCACTAACACTGGTAACTTGAATACAAAGTGGTTTTTGTTGATGATTACTAATAATTAAATCTGTTGCCATAGAAAGGTCGGCAATATAGCGCTGCCAAAAACTACCTTCACGACGGACAACATCTTGAGCTATTAATTTAATAATATCACCATCCAAATGATTAAACTCTCCTGCCATTATTTTTTTCTTCCAAATATAAAATTTGGCATCTGTTGAGTTTATCCATCGGGGAAAGAGATAACTATACCAATATCTCTCATTTGGTGTCATTTGAGCAAATTTTGCTTCTCGTGCTGCTTCAGAAGGTAATGATTGAATGATCAGCCAAATTGTAGAGTCCGTAATTACCTCTAGGAGGAAGGCAAGTACAAATGGTTTAGCAGTCAGAGAACCAGGTCGAATAAGTCTCACCCAGCGATTAATCTCATTTAGCCTTTTTGCTAACTGAGGATCTATCGTTGAGGCTTTATCGATCAGTGACTTTAGTTTCTCCTTAATCTCTTTTGCTTGCAAACTACGTCCTACTCTTCAGTGACTAATAATTTTGTTGAAATTTTATACATTGCCAAAGCAGTGTCCAAAACATGGTTTAGTGTTAAAATCTGGTTTTAAAAGAAGATTCTCTAGAAAGCTCATTGTTCTAAAGTATTTTAATTAACAATCTTTTGAGTATGTAACAACACAGGCTTTTCTCAGGCTAATGGGTGCAATATACCTATTAATTTATGGATGTATTGTTATTTTACCCTTTAAGAAGGGACAAGAGGTGTAATTTGTATTTTCCTAAATCACACTTAACAATTCCTTTAGGTTTAACCAAATTCTGGAGGGTTTTGAGTAAAGACCGACTATGTAAAGTGTAAGTGTGAATGGGGTTAAGGATGCCTGTAGCTGTGCTGTTGTCGCCAAAGTCCCATGTAATTGTATGGGTATCTAATATACCGGGGTCGTTAAAGTTGCCGTTGAAGGTAATGGCTGTGCCTTCATCTGTGGTGATGTCTACACCTGCTTGCACAACTGGAGCAATGTTACTGACGTTGGTGGTGATTGTTTGGGATGTGTTTGCACCGTTTGTATCGCTGACTGTGAGGGTAACAGTGTAGATGCCGTTATCAGCAAAGATGTGATTGACGTTTTCTCCAATTACTGCATCTGTGCCATCGCCAAAGTTCCAACTGTAGGTGAGGTCATTACCAGGGTCAGTGGCTGTGGCGCTGAAGGTGCTGGTTATTCCTTCTTGAATGTTTGATTCTACCGAAACGTTGTTGATCGTGGGGGCGATGTTGTTGACGGTGACTGTTACTGTTACTGTGGCTTCGTTGGAGATGGCGTTGTTGTCTAGAATGATGTAGGTGAAGGTGTCTGTACCAACGAAGTTGTTGTTGGGTGTGTAGGTGAGGCTGTTGTCGGAGTTGATGATGATGTTGCCATTTGCTGCTGTACCCAGTTGGACTGTGCCGTTGGGGGTGCTGTCGTTGGTTAGGACGTTGATAAGTATGGGTTGTCCTTGGTCGGTGGTGGCGGTGTCGTTGTTGGCTATGGGGGTGATGAGGTCGTCGTTGAGGAGGATGACGTTATCAATGATGACTTGAGCATCTTTGGCACCGAAGCCGAGGAGGTCGAAGTATAAGGTGGCGGCGGTTCCAGGGGCGATGTTGCTGATGTCGATGTTGACGGTGCGGGGTGTGTTCAGGGCTATTTTGTCGCCGGAGGTGTTTGCTCCTGCGATTTTGACGTTGTTACTGAAGTAGGTGTTGCCGGTTTGTTGGAGGTTGAGGAGGGAGTCGGTGTGGGTGAGTCCGGTGGCTGTGCCGATTAGGGGGGTGAGGGTTTGAGTGTCTAGGAGGGCGACTTCAAAGGCATCGTTGGGGGCGAAGGTGTTGGTTCCTAGTTGGGTGTCTAGGATGGTGAATTGTAGGTATTTGGCGTTGTCGGGGATGATGAAGGTTTGGGTGAGGTTGCTGAGGAGGGGGGAGTCTTCTGTGAGGACGGCGTGGGAGTTGAGGATGGTGGTTGCTCCACGGGTTGTCCAACCAAATTCGGGTTTTGTTGGGTCGGTTTCGTTGAAGTTGCCGTTGGTGATGTCTGCTAGTAGTATTGCTGTTAGTGGTGCTGTTAGTTGTGTTGTACTGCTTGGTGCTACCGTGGTAGTACGGATGGCGTTGAGCATTTGCAGGTTGAGCCATGATGGTAGTTTACGTACACCAGGGGCGAGGGAGTTGTTTATCAGGTCGTAGGGGTGTGCTTTGGAGTCTAGGTGACTACCGTCTGGGGTGAGGGTGGCGGTGATGTTGTTGGTGATGAAGGTTTTTGTGCCGTTGATGGTTTGGATGTGGCGGTCAAATTCGCTGTAGCCGTTGATGATGCCTAATAAGTGTCCTGTTTCGTGGAGGATGGTGGTGAGGAGGTCGTATTTGCCATAAGCGTCGCCTGTGGTGGCGCGGAAGGCTGTGTCGGTGAGGGTGGTGGTGTATTCGCTGTTGTTGTTGGGGGTGGGGTCTATGAACCAGCCGATTCCGTTAGCGTCGTCGTCGATGAGGATTGTGCCTCCGTTGGGGCGACCAAAGGAGTCGTAGTTGGTGATTTGGGCTTCGGCTAGTTGTCCGACGGGGAGGTCGGTGATTTGTAAGTTTAAGTTGAAGGGGTTGGTGGGGTCAAAGAGAGTGTTCCAGAGATTTTGTAGGTTATCTTTATACGTGTTGGTTGTTGCAGGGTTTGAGTTATGGATATTGAAGAAATGTTGGATAGGTATGAAGCGGGAGAAAGAAACTTTGCTTGGAGTGTTAATTGCAGCAGAACTGGTTTGTTCATGATAGGGGCTGACCTGAGTGGGGCTGACCTGAGTGGGATCAACTTGGAAGGAGCCTTTTTGGAAGCTGCTAACCTGGACAATACCAATCTCAGTGGGGCTAATCTCAGGGGAGCTTATATGGAAGGAACTGAGTTGAATGACGCCATCCTTAATGGAGCTAATTTGAGTGGGGCCAGAGGTGGTCAAGCCAACTTCATAAATGCTTCCTTTGTCAACACCAATCTGAGCGGAGCCGAAATGTACCAATGCGGTTTTAATGGCGCTAATTTCAGCCATGCTATTCTCAGGGATGCTTTCGTGAACCACTCCTCTTTCGATGGTGCTAACTTCACCAATGCCGATTTGCGTTCGGTCGAGGGCTTCTATAACATTCGTAAGGCTATTTTCTGTAATACCATCATGCCTGATGGAAGTATTTGGTACGACAGTATTGGGTATTGAAGACGATACAATATTGCTGTTAGTATATATTTCATTCTTTTGGGAACCCAAAAATTCGTCTGCAAGAAGAGGAACACCATCAGGCATATCTGTAGGTTCACGCTTGTCTTTATTGGCTTCGATAACAGCTTGAGTGGCTGTAGTGCGATCGCTGATCTTGTAGGTTGGGTTGAGGAACGAAACCCAAAATTAACGATATCTAAAAGAATTGATAAATATAAATTAACTGTACAAATATTCCCACATAATATATATTCACTTTAACAATACCTTGTCCAAATAGAAAAAAGTCTTAATTTGTAGGTAGAGGAATGAAACCCAACGCATTTTTTGGGTTGATCTGTCGCTTAACTCAACCTACATTAGTTATTCTGATTCTTCCTCTCTCATTGGTTTTTGAGCCGTGTGTCGCACAAAAATAATTTGAACATTATCGTCAACAATTGTAAAAATAATTCGATAGGCGTTTCTTCCTTTTCCATATATAAATTGTCGTATTTCTTGATCAAAAAATTCATTTTCAAATGCTAGAGAACAACGAGAAGGCATTATTTCTAGTGATAAAATAGATTTATATAATCCGTCTAACCATGTTCTAGCCTTTTAGTGAGAAATATTACTAAACCAGAAATAAGCATCTTCTATTGCTTTCTGCGCTTCTGGTTGGATGATGATTTGATATTTATCATTCATTGGAACTATCTAATTTATTAAATAGTTCATTAAAGAAATCTTCGGCTTTTTTTCCTTCACCCTGCTGCATTTGTTCTAAGCCTAGTTTAATGCCTTTTAAAGTTTCTACTAACTCAGCAGCATCTAATAGTTCTTGATAAGATTCTGCATCTTGAACAACTAACTCGGCTTTTCCGTTGACAGTGAGAACTAAGGGGTGTTTTGTTTTTTTAATCTGTTGTAGAAATTCAGTGGTGTTACGCTTAAATTCGGTGAGGGAATGTATATCTTTAGTAAGGTTTATCATGGCTGCAAGTTTAATTAGCATCTAATTCAATGTTATTTGTGATTGGTAGTGTTTGTCAATGATTTTTTTGAGTGGGTTGGTTATTAAAGCTGTTGTTTGGTTGCGCGATTCCTGCGGAGCGCTAGTTCCCTCCGGGACGCAATGCGATCGCGATCGCTTAACCCAACCTACGAAAAATGGACAAGATATTGCTTTAAACCAACTATGAGGGAGGGGAGTTTACGGACACCTGGGGTGAGGGTGGTGTTCATGAGGTCGTAGGGGTGTGCTTTGGGGTCTAGGTGGCTACTGTCGTTGGTGATGGTGGCGTTGATGTTGTTGGTGATGAGGTGTTTGGTACCGTCGATGGTTTGGATGTGGCGGTCAAATTCGCTGTAGCCGTTGATGATGCCTGCTAGGTGTCCCATTTCGTGGAGGATGGTGGTTAGCAGGTCGTATTTACCGAATGCTTCGCCTGTGGTAGCGCGGTAGGCTGTGTCGGTAAGGGTGGTGGTGTATTCGCTGTTGTCGTTGGGGGTGGGGTCTATGAACCAACCGATTCCGTTAGCGTCCTCGTCGATGAGGATTGTGCCTCTGTTGGGGCGACCAAGGGAGTCGTAGTTGGTGATAACAGCTTCGGCGAGTTGTCCTGTGGGGAGGTCGGTTACAGTGATGTAGAGGTTAAAAAGAGTTTGGGTATATAAACCTAAGAGACTCGATATACTAGCTTGGATGTCGGAAATTTCAACAGAAAAGGCATTATGAGTAAAAGCAAACTATTGCTCAAGAATAGGGAAATTCTCGAACTCTACACTACTGGTGTTAGAGATTTCACTATGTTTAACTTGTACATTAGTGACGGAATTATCGGAGCTAATTTGAGCGGGGTAAATCTCAGTGGGTTGGATTTGTCCGACTCCTACATGGAAAATATTAACTTGAGTGGAGCTAATTTGAGTGGAACTATTCTCAATTCTGTTTGTTTGGATGGAGCTAATTTGAGTGGGGCTAACTTGAGTAGGGCTATCTTGGTTAGAGCTAGTTTGTATAGAGTTGACATGACTGGAGCCAATATAACCGATGCTAGTTTGGGATATGCTGATATTGTTAACTGCAACTTGACCAATGCCAATTTGACTGGGGCTGACATTGAAGGTAGTTGGTTCGAGGGTAATATCCATCAAAACACTATTTTGCCTGATGGTAGTATCCGCACTGACTGACTCAGATTCTTCAGAATCTGCTAGTAAAAATGCACTTATAGGATTTGTACCGGAAGTGAGTGGAATCGCAATTCCTCGTAGGTTGGGTTGAGGAACGAAACCCAACATTAATGATATCTAATCTAATCTAATCTAAAAGAATTAATAACTATAAATGAACTGTACAAATATTTCTACATCATATATATTCACTTTAAAACAATACCTTGTCCAGATCGAAAAAAGTCTTAATTTATAGGTTGGTTTGTTCGCGTTAGCGTTGCGGAGCAATAAAATAAAACCTAACGCATTTGTTGGGTTGCGCTGTCGCTTAACCCAACATACGAAAAATGGACAAGATATTGCTTTAAACCAACACAATATTTTGATATTGTTCACTCACTTCCTACATCATCTGGAAATTCTAACTTCATACCAGCACCCCAATCAATTGTATATATACCCTGGGTAACATAACGATGAAAACTCGAATATTGCCAATCCTTGGGTGCCATTACATAACCATGTCGCACTGGATTATAATGAATGTAATCAACGTGTTGCTGAAAATCAAACTCATCACGAATTTGATGTTCCCAAAAACGGCGTTGCCAAACAGCTTGCTCTTTTTTGAGTTGACGTGATGCAGAGGTTTTCCCCTTATATTGTGGATGACAAAGACGAGTAAAATTGCTCTTAATTAACCGCCACCGCCGAGAAAAATCATCATCTCCTGGTGGCAATGTCCAAATACAATGTAAATGGTTTGGTAAAACAACAATCGCATCTACAGTAAATAAATGCTTCTGGATAACTTCTCTAAACACTTTGCGTAACAGGAAAATATTTTCTTGCTCACACAAAAATTGAAGACGATTGTAGGTGACTTGAGTAAAAAAGAAAGTCCCTCCTTCTACCTTAGCTCTGCGGTATTCCATAGTGCGATCCGTAGGAATCGCTGATTTTGTAGCGTGAGTTAACGAAGTGTAACGCACTGTTAAATATACTTTATCCTTTTCTAAAAGGCTAGATAATCATAATTTGTGCTACTTGGCATTTTATTCATCATTAAAATTCTTGTTGTAGGGAGCATCCCAATTTTGCAAAAACATTGCAAATTGTCATTCTGAGCGGAACGGAGTGAAGCATTCGCGTAGCGTTCTGAAGGAAAGAATCTAGCGAGATGCTTCATTGCGCTTCGCTTCATTCAGCATGACACTAAACTTACATATTTGGGATGCTCCCTTGTTGTACCGCATAATTTTATTATCACTACATAATTTACTACTACCATAGTTTTTAGTCACAATATTCTTTGCATACATCATTATGTCTCAACCGACTATAGAGTCCATTTTACAAGAGAAGCGTCTGTTTCATCCTCCAAGTGTTTTTTCGCAACAAGCGAATATCAAAAGTTTAGAAGATTATGAACGTCTATATGATAAAGCTAAAGCTGATCCTCAACAATTTTGGGCGGAATTGGCAGAAACCGAGTTGCATTGGTTCCAAAAATGGAACAAAGTACTAGACTGGCAACCTCCGTTTGCGAAGTGGTTTGTTGACGGTAAGATTAATATTTCTTACAACTGTCTTGACAGACATCTCACTACTTGGCGGAAAAATAAAGCGGCGTTGATTTGGGAAGGAGAACCGGGAGATTCCCGCACTCTTACTTATGCTCAATTACATCGGGAAGTTTGTCAATTTGCCAATGTCTTGAAGCAGTTAGGGGTGAAAAAAGGCGATCGCATTGGGATTTATATGCCCATGATACCAGAAGCGGCTATAGCCATGTTAGCCTGTGCCAGAATTGGCGCACCCCACAGCGTGGTTTTTGGGGGTTTTAGTGCCGAGGCTTTGCGCGATCGCTTGAACGATGCTGAGGCTAAACTAGTGATTACAGCCGATGGTGGTTGGCGTAAAGATGCGATCGTTCCCCTCAAAGAACAAGTAGACAAAGCCTTAGATCATGGTCTTGTTCCCAGCGTGACAGATGTGTTAGTGGTAAAACGCACAGGTCAAAAAACACACATGGAATTAGGGCGCGACCATTGGTGGCATGATTTACAAAAAGGTGTTTCCGCTGATTGTCCTGCTGAACCAATGGACAGCGAAGATATGCTGTTTGTCCTCTACACTTCTGGAAGTACTGGCAAACCGAAAGGGGTTGTGCATACCACAGGAGGATATAACTTATACACCCATATCACCACCAAATGGATTTTTGACCTCCAAGAAACAGATGTATATTGGTGTACCGCTGATGTAGGTTGGATTACTGGACATAGCTATATTGTCTATGGCCCGCTTTCCAACGGTGCAACCACTGTCATGTATGAAGGTGCGCCCCGTGCTTCTAATCCTGGTTGCTTCTGGGATGTCATTGAAAAATACGGCGTAACTACATTTTATACAGCACCGACAGCGATTCGGGCATTTATTAAAATGGGTGAACATTTACCCAATACGCGGAATCTGTCTTCTTTGCGTTTACTGGGAACCGTCGGTGAACCAATTAACCCAGAAGCTTGGATGTGGTATCACAAAATCATTGGTGGTGAACGTTGTCCCATCGTTGATACTTGGTGGCAAACGGAAACAGGTGGGATTATGATTACACCCTTACCTGGTGCAATTCCCACTAAACCCGGTTCTGCAACTCGTCCTTTCCCTGGAATTGTTGCCGATGTTGTCGATTTAGAAGGTAATACTGTCCCTGAAAATGAAGGTGGTTATTTAGCTGTTCGGCATCCGTGGCCGGGAATGATGCGGAATGTTTACGGTGATCCAGACCGTTTCCGTCGGACTTATTGGGAACATATTCCCCCCAAAGATGGTAATTATACGTATTTTGCTGGTGATGGTGCCAGAAAAGATGAGGACGGTTATTTCTGGGTCATGGGGCGTGTCGATGATGTGCTGAATGTGTCAGGACACCGCCTGGGAACGATGGAAGTAGAGTCTGCATTGGTGTCTCATCCTGCGGTTGCGGAAGCTGCGGTGGTGGGTAAACCGGATGATTTGAAGGGTGAGGAAGTAGTGGCTTTTGTGACTTTAGAGGGGACTTATCAAGCCAGTGAAGAGTTGAGTAAGGAACTGAAGAAGCACGTTGTCAGTGAAATTGGTGCGATCGCACGTCCAGGTGAAATCAGGTTTACAGACGCTTTACCAAAAACGCGATCGGGTAAAATTATGCGGCGTTTGCTGCGGAATCTGGCTGCGGGTGAGGAAGTATCGGGAGACACTTCAACTTTAGAAGATCGCAGTGTTTTAGATAAGTTACGAGAAGGGAATTAATTTAGGCTAGTTTTTCACAACTGTGTAAAATCTGTATGGGGTGGGCAAAATTGCCTACCCTTTATTGTGGGAAGAAAATTATAACTTGAATTATAATAGGAGTATATGTAAGAAAATGAGAGATGCATTGGGAGCGAGAGGAGAATCGCTATTTCACCTTTTAATGACACCGTTTCCCTTGGGTGGTAGTCCCATTTTTAAGCCGCAGTTTTTAGGAGATAAATGGCAGTATCTTGATTTTATTGTTGAATTAGTAGGTGCTGATTCTTATATTCCCTATTTCTTTGTTCAAGTCAAAACTACGAGGCAAGGTTATACTAAAAAAGAGAATCGCCTCAAGGTGAAAGTAGAAGAAGAATCTGTAATTGGTATAGCATCCTATCCAGCACCAACTTATATAGTTGGAATTGATGAAATTCAAGAAGTTGGTTATTTAGTTTCTGCTAATGGAGAAAATTTAAAATCTCTCTCAAGTCTATCTACTAAATTTCCTATTAATAAAGAAAATAGACAAATCCTTTGGGATGAAGTCAATAATTTTTGGAGTCAATATAAGAATAAGAATTTAGCTTCACAATTTTCTGATCAACAATGGAGATAAAACTATGCAAACAGAGCAAGCTTGGTATATTGGTTTACGTTCAAAAGCTTTGACAGTTGTGTACTTAACTCGTCGTGATGACTTGATTGTTGATACCGAAAAAAAAGAGCATGATTTAGATATTTTAGTTTCAATTAGGCAAAATGGTAAAAATATTAATAGGATTTTTGGCGTTGAGGTAAAAGCAATAAAATCTAGCCCTAAGATCATTCAGAATAATCATATTTTCAATATAGAAGGAGCAGATATAAATGTTCTGCAATCACGATTCATAAAGTGTAATTTCCCAATATGTCTATTTTTCTTTACCCTCGATAATGATAATGGCTACTATAAATGGATTAACGAACCAATTCTTGATAACGAAAATAGTAACAAATTAAAATCTAATGGAAGTCCAGAATTTAGAAAATTAACAAACGAAGCAATAAATGATATTGTTTCTTTAGTGAATCAATGGTACGAGAATCAAACAACTAATTATGTAATATCACGACGTGAACGTTATCATGTACGTGATGCTCTAAAACAAATTACACAAAAGCGTGCAGCTAAAGATGATATAAATCAAGAAGTAAATGATGTGAAATCATGACAACAAAAGAAGAACTCATTAAAGAAATTGCTCAAGCACCGGACTTTTTAATCGCAGAAGTATTAAATTTACTACTCTTCATCAAAAACAGGTTTAAGCAAAAAAATTCCGAAAATCCAACGGAGATGTTACCAATAATTTATCATGACCAAACCTGTAGGGGCGGGGTTTCCCCACCCTCTATATCCTACTAGTCCATGTGATAATTTTGCGTCCCAATTACTAATTACCAGCCTCAACAACTTGCTTAATCAAACTAACTTTTTTAGCAATACCATCCCAAACAATCCAATTAAATTTATTATCTAAATCATCAGCAGTATTTGAAACCTTAAAATAAAACTTTTCTCCGCTTTTAAATTCCACCGCAAAATCAGCTTTTTGGGCGTAAACTACAATAAAACCTCTATCACGTAAGCAATACATAGCCCAATTTTTCAATGATTGCTTATAGGGTTCGTGGGGAATTGGTGGGTTAGTAATTACGTCTTCAATGACTTTTAATATTTTTTCCATTTTTGCATTTAAAGAGGATCACAACGAATTTCAATCATAAACCCATCAGGGTCATAAAAGTACACACCTCTACCGGTAGGACGAATAACTGGGCCATGTGCAATAACTAAATTATTTTCCCTGATAACGGCCACAGCTTGATCAAATAATTCTGGATTTATATCAAACGCCAAATGATATGCTCTAGTAAAAGCCTTTTCTGGGTCAGAATCTGGTGGTGATAATTCTGGTTCTCCAAATAAATCAATAATCGTCCCGTCAGGAGTGATAAAATTAGCCACTTTTCCAGATGCGACAAGTTCTATTAAAGTTGCGGGTACTTCTTCTCCTGTGAGTTCGTGTAAACCCAAAATATGACCATAAAAATGGCGGGAAGCTTGCATATCACGGACATTTAAAGCGATATGATGAACTTTGCGTAAATATCCTGTGGGAATAGTATTGTTAGCAATCATTTTTGATTATTGAGTATTTTTTAATATACTGTAACGCCAGCAAATGTCTAAATCTCAGTATTTTTGCGTTAATATGACACTAGAGGGGGAAATTTTTTACTATGACTAGATTTGATAATGATCAATGATCAGGAATTCCTTCATGGTGCTGCATTTTTACGGCTTATTGATCATGGAGAAAAGATAACAATCACTCACGCATCCTGGATACATCCATCAATTTATTTGGTTGATACTGAAAGCAGTAAGTCAGCAATTCTTTTTAAAGTTTCTAAGAAACCGAAATCTGCATGGTCTTTCACCCTAAGCAGCCAAGAAGAATCAGCATTAAATATTCTACCTAATAAATATGATGAGATTTCACTTTTTTTCGCCCTCATCTGTCATAAAGATGGTATCTGCTGCATACCCCAAATACGTCTTTGGAGTGTATTAGACACAGATATGGGTCTTGCTGGTCAGCATATATCTGTGTCTCGCAAGCCACATGGTAGTTATCATGTCAGTGGACCCGGTAGACAGAAGATGGATCAAACAGTACCTCAAAATGACTGGCCTCGTGTACTTTTTTCCAAATAGGATAACAGCAATGAGTAAGACAGATATTACAACCGATGGATATTGTATAGATAAGTTTATTGAGAGAGTTAAAAATAAAATTGGCGATATAGCAGGAGAACAATTAAAACAAACTGCTGTTGAAGTAGTCCAGAATTGTGTTGATGTCTACTCCAACACTTTCGGTTTTGGTGATGTTGGTGCTACAGGTATAAATATTGTTACCAAGTCTCATAGAGGACAAATAGCTGATGGTACTACTGGACTAATCTACGGCAAAGTTCAAAGCGGTAAAACTAATACTACCATTGCTACATTAGCACTTGCTCATGCTAATCATTTCCGTTGTTTTATTGTGTTGACTTCAGATAATACTTGGCTTGGCAAACAAACTGCTGATCGTTTTGTCAATCAACTTAAAGGTGGACCTGTTGTTTTTAATTGGGAAGAATGGAGAAATGACAGACCAAAAGACTTTGCTGAAAGTAAATTGCTTCCCTATATCAAAACAAGAGGGGTTGTCCTAGTATCTACAAAGAATGTGCGTCACTTAGATAACCTTCTTCAGGTTCTCAAGTTTGCTAAAGCCAGTAGTGTACCCACTCTCATATTTGATGATGAAGCTGACAATGCTAGTTTGAATACAAACGAAGTAAAACAGAGTAAGAAAGGTAAAGCTACAGTTCCAGATAGCTCAATTTTTGTCAAAATTGGTGACATTCGGAGAGAGGTAGCTAATCATATATATATACAAATTACTGCAACTCCTCAAAGCCTTCTGCTGCAAAATCTTGATCATCCCTGCAAACCAGTTTTCTGTGCTGCTCTCCCTCAACCAGGTAATAGCTATATAGGAGGGGACTTATTCTTTGAAGAAAATAGCCAATATTCCTGCACGGTTCAAGCTGAAGAATTAGATCGCTTAAAAAAACAAGAAGGAGAGAATCCTAGTAATAACTGGGATATTCCTAGTGGACTTAAGTTAGCTTTGTGCTGCTTCTTTTTAGGATCAATTTACAAGATGCAATCAGGAAGTGAAAATGATAAATATTCTTTTCTAGCTCATATATGTTACAAGAAAGACAATCACAAAAATTTAGAAGAGATTATTAGTAGTTTTATTTTAGATGTTGATCAAGCTATTTGCGGAGAATCTTCTATCACGAAACAGAAAGAGGCATTCAAATATCTTGAGCAAGCCTATAAAGAATTAAGTAAAACAGCACTCAATCTACCATCTCTCAATCAACTTATTGAAGATTTAAAACCTGAATTACAAAGTGTAAGACCAAAAATTATTAATGCTAATAACCCAGACAAAGAACTAAAGTATAGCCCAGGAATGAACATTCTTGTAGGGGGTAATAGGCTTGGACGTGGTGTAACTATTGAGGGATTGATGGTGACTTACTATCTTCGTGATGCGAAGCAAAAAACGATGGATACAGTACATCAGCACGCACGAATGTTTGGTTATCGCCAAGAATTATTAGATGTTACCCGTCTTTTCATTCCTCAACATATTTTAGAAGATTTTCGAGCAATTCATGAAGCCGATGAGGGTATGCGTCAAGCCATAGGTGACGACCCTAACAATATTAACATTCAACCTGTTTGGGTAGGATCTAAACTAGAAGCAACTCGTTCTAATGTTCTGAATCCAGCAGCAATTAACGCTTTTACTCCTGGGAAAGCTATTTTTCCCCCTGACCCACTCTGGAAAGCTTCGGAAATTAAGGAGCATACAGAAGTTTTAAACAAGTTTTTAGAGCCTTATACTGATGATGATACGCTGCATGAAGTAGATATTGACCTTCTAATACAAATCCTTTCACATATGCCCAGTCGTCCTGCTGGTAATTATCCCTGGGAAGATAAACGAGTTCAAGAAGTACTTAAAGCAATGAAGAATATGGCAGGTATTCAGCGGGGACGGTTAAATGTTCGTCGAGGAAAAGAAACAAAAGGCAAGGGACTTAGATTAGTTAATAGACCAGCAAAAGATGGGTTAGGTACATGGCGAGGA
This sequence comes from Anabaena sp. PCC 7938, assembly GCF_049315035.1. NCBI lineage: Bacteria > Bacillati > Cyanobacteriota > Cyanophyceae > Nostocales > Nostocaceae > Anabaena > Anabaena sp. PCC 7938. Next base: position 1,897,143 of record NZ_CP186034.1, read on the forward strand.
ACTTCTGGTTTTACTAGTCCTGATTGGGTAAATAAGGCAAAAAAAGACTATCCAGATGTTCCAACACTTATTGTCATTTTGGAAGAAGGTAGAAAGGAAGATTATTGGGAAGGTCTACCGTTCTACCTGCCAACATTAATTTTGCCTAAAAGCAAGTTTGTCTTTATGTTCAATTACTCTGACAAATCTGAAAAAATAGACGATACCCAATTAGAGTAATATTGAGCAAGTAATTGAAAAGCTAAAAACAGCAATTGGTCAGAATGGTGGGTTACACTGTCGCTAACCCACCCTACATTTAACGCCGATACTCATCCCCACAATCACCAATTAATTTATATAAATCTTTTGATTGTTGAGAAACTGCATCTATTTTCCCTATATCCTCAGCATCTAAACTAAAACCAAACACCTTAGCATTATCTTCTAAATGTTCCGCAATACCAAGCCTAGCACCGACAATTACACCCCCCACTGCTGGCTGATTTAAAATGTAATTCACAGCCACATTAGCAATACTCACCTGATGCTTGTCAGCTATTTGTTTCATGGTAGAAAGTAATTCTTGAAATAATACCCAACCACCCCAGTTATCAATCATGGTTTTGTATTTTTTCAAGCTAGTGGTGTTGAGATCAAACCCTTTTGGTTCTGGTTTACCCAAGTATTTTTCTGATAACAAACCACCGCAAACACTACCATAAGTAAATATTTTAATGTCATTCTCTTGGCAGAATTTAACCATATTTACCTGTGGTCTTCTGTCAACTAATGAAAATTGCACTTGATTAGAAACAATTTTGATTCCGACTTCGGTAATAATTTGCAAATGTTCCGTATCAAAATTAGTTAAAGCTAAATTCTTAATTTTGCCCTCAGTTTGCAATTCTGCCATATATTTGAGAGCATCTAAATAGCCAGAATCTCGATATTCCCACCAATGGAACTGCATTAAATCTAAGGATTCCACATCCATTCGACCCAGAGATATATCAATATTTTTCTCGACAATCTCTTTCGTCATTTTTCCAGGACGAGGAACCCATTTTGTGAAAGCTTGAATATTATTTACAGCTTCTTCACCACGAGTCGCAATTAATTGACGACAAAATTCACCAATTAAATCTTCTGCTGGGCCATAGTGGTCTGCTAAGTCCCAAGTTGTAAAACCAGCATCGACATATTGGAACATCGACTCAACAGCAGTTTTATGGTTAATGCGTCCATGTCCACCAGAAACTTGCCACATTCCATTTAAAATCCGGCAAATCTTTAAGTCAGGGGTAAATTGAAGATAGCTTTCTTGCGGTAAAGCCATATTTTTTGTATTATTTCCAATCTTTTTCTGCTTGTTCCAAAACATAAGCTGCAACGGTTTGAATTTCTTCGGTTGTCAAACGGTCTTGATAAGCTGACATATTATTTTTCCCATTAGTGACGATGTTTGTAATCGCCTCTAGGGAATCCATACCATATTTCTTAAGTGCATTCTTTTTGAGGTTTTTTCCCCTTCTAATAATGTTACCACCATTAATATGACAACCTGCACAATGCACGCTAAATATTCCCGTGCCATTTGTGGTATCTACTGCACTAGCAGGTAAAATTAAAATACTTGTCCACAATGACATAGTAACTAATATTAATGTTAGTAGTCTTATCACCCCACCTCTCCTAATTTTGTTCTGAATTTTGACAGCAATAAGTAGCGAAAAAAAATTCACAGAGATTCAAAATCAGATGTAAATCCTGCAAATTTTGCACATTCCTCTTGAAAAGCTTCAGCTTCGCTGACATCCTCGATTTTATAACCCATGATACGTATACCATTTGGCATTTTTTTAGAACCAATCAAGTCGCCATTATATTTACCTGCTAGTGCTTTAAACTCAACGCCATAAAGCTTCCAAGCTTCTTCATCACAGGTGATATTTACTTTCCACATAATTAATTTGCGGTTATTACCAGTACCTATTAATCATCTCACAAAGAGGTAACGCAGTAAAAATCATCTATTTGATTCTGTGTTTTTCTATCTAAAGGAGGTGTATGGATAAAAAATACCACACCATAATGGAGATGTAGCATCATGTCCGATTGCTATGCAAATTAGCTAAATTTCCAAGGGTAAACATGACTAACAACATCAAAGAAAAAATCCAAGCAGATTTACAGGAAGCTAAAGCTACTGGACAGTTAAGAACAGAAAACATTCGAGAAATTGTCAAATCCGCAGTTTCTCAGGTAGCTGCTGAATTGAAAGAAGGTTCTAGCGAGTTACGCACTTTAGTTAAAGATGCGGTTTCAGCAGTAATTGAAAATTTACAAGATAAAGGTAGTGAAATCAAGGAAGAGGTGACAGCTTCTATTGAAGGTGCATTAGAAGGTGTGAATAGCAAAAGACATGAAGCGATCGCACAAACCCAAACTGAACTGAAGACGCTACAGGCTAGATTAGATAATGAAGAAGAACAACTCCAGCATGAAGTGGATGGAATGTTAGCAGAGATAGTAGAAACTGGTCAAGAAACATCTGCTAATACTAAAAGTGCGATCGCATCAGCTATTCATGCTATCCAAGATAGTGAAGAAGTCGGACTGTTAAAGAAACGTTACGCACAACTCCAAGCACAATTAGCAATTATTCGCGCCAATTTAGCAGCACGTTATGGCGGACGTTCTGGGGAAGTCAAAGACTATTTAGACGAAGCAAAAACCTGGTATGATCAAGCACGTCCCCAAGCTGAGTCTGTGATTACACAGGTAGGAGAAAAGCATTCTCAGTTAGATAATAAGTTGGGTGAAGCAGGTGCATCAATAGCAAAAAAAGAACGTCAATTAAAGCAAACTTTAAGAGATTTGCTATTAACAACTGCTGACTTATTTAAAGACAAAGAAGCCAGTAAAGAAGAGACTAATGTTAAGTAAATTTTGCATTTTTCTAGTTAGTTTGTAGTTCTTTTTTATTATCACCAGCTTAGAACTACAAACTACTTCTTTCTAAGCACAAAATTATCTAATTCCTATTTTTTCCTGTCTCTGTGTTCTCTGTGCCTCTGCGGTTGCTTAAAAAGATAAAACTTGAATTAACTGATAATTTTTAACAGTACCAATAACACGATATTTTTTAGATATATCAACAGCTTCAGGTGTATAAATCCAAGCATAACTCAAAGCTGACAATTGAGAAATTGAGTCTACTTGCTGACCATGAATAGGAGTATAGAAATTAATTAACACAGAATTTTTATCATCTGATTTAACAAAAGAGACAGGATGATTTTGCAGAATTGCAGCGATAGGTTTTTGCTGAAAGAAAATTCTAAATGCAGGGTTAAAATCTCCTAGCAAGCCTAAACTACCAGCGGTAGCTATAGATAGCCAACTTGCAATTAACCAACTATTTACCCAGTGACTAGCAGTAAGATATTTGTAATGAAAATTGTAATTTCCAATCCAGATTAAAGGTATGATTAAACAACCTAAACCCGAAATTAAAGCGAGAATTGCGTACTTTTGAATATCAACAATACCTGCAACTAAAACCGCTACACCAGCTAAAGCACAGATCACTCCTAAAATGCCAATGGCATAACTAATATGACGACGAAGAAGTGCTTTTATTTTGGTCGATTTTCTGGGTTGGTAAATCTCTGTTAACCAGTCTAAACCCACAGCAGCAAATATGGCGATAAAGGGATAAAGACAAAGACTATAGTGAGACAAACGAGTGGAAAATAGACTAATTTCTGTAAATAGAATTAAGGGAAAACCTATTAATAGCAATTGGTAGTGGGGAATTGGGTTACGAATTACCAAAATTAACCCTAAAATAGCGAAACCAGACCAAGGAAAAGATTTTAAAGGCAAATTCCAGAAATAGAAAAGTATGTTGTTGCCATTTTGTTCGCGGCTACCCAGTTGTACTACAAACCCTAATAGCTGTCCCCAACTATCACCACTATAACGTAGCCAGTTAAACCACAACCAAACTATAGTAGGAATTAATCCGACTAAAGCCCCTACAAACAACATTGGGTTGGTAAGATGACGATGGCGGGGATTTTCCCAAATTAAATAAGGTAATAATGCTATTATTGGTAATACAATCATAAAGCTTCTCATCAAGAAGCATAAAGCAAGACTTGCACCGACAATAAAACCGTAAACGGGTCGAAATTTGGGATATAATTCAGCTTGTAGTAAAGAATAAATAGCTATTAGTACTAATAAAATCATGGGTATATCAGGTGTGGCTAGGCGACAATATTGCAGCCAGAGAAATGTTACACTTAAAATAGCTGATGTTAGGTATGCTAATTTTTGATGAAGGACTATTTTAGTTATTTCATATATTAAGAATATACTCAATATTCCAGCAATCATGCTAGGTATTCGCGCACTAATATCACTGACACCAAATAATTTATAAAAAATAGCAATTAACCAATAAAAACCAGGTGTTTTATGATGGGCATTACCCCAAGGAGCTATCCAATCATCAGATTCAAACATTAGCCGCGCTCGCCTAGCATAGAGCGCTTCATCGTGTGCCATGAGGCTATTTTCACCAGAGCTAAATAGTAATAAAGGTAATAGCCAAATTAATAAGTTAGTAAAATGAGATTTTAATAATAAACGAATTTGATTCCAAATAAAGGTAAATAAAGGTAATTTATAAAACATTTAATTAATGCTGATAAAAAGCTAATTTTTTAAATAGGGTGACGGTTTTATTCTAAAATTATTTCGGTTAGTATACACAATTTAAAATCAAAATACTAACTAAATTGATCCAAATCAGGCAAAAAAATTTTTCCAAACAAATTTGTATGATATTGCGACCAAATCAACGCCTTAAGTTAGATGATAGTGATGACAAGTTATTTTATGACTATCCGCGTTTTGTTACTCATGTGGATGAAGGCTTTATTCAACAGTTGACAGATTTATATCGTCAGCGACTTAAGCCCAATACACGGATATTTGATATGATGAGCAGCTGGGTGTCTCATCTACCAGAAGAAATAGAGTTTGATCATGTTGAAGGACATGGACTCAATGCTGAGGAACTGGCGCGTAATCCTCGCTTGAACCATTATCTGGTGCAGAACCTCAATCAAAAGCCTGAGTTACCGTTTCCAGATCAAGATTTTGATGCTGTTATTAACTGTGTTTCTGTGCAGTATGTACAATATCCAGAGGCGATATTTTCAGAAATTCACCGCATCCTCAAACCTGGTGGTGTGGCAATTATCAGCTTTTCTAACCGGATGTTTGCTCAAAAGGCTATTCAAGCCTGGCGAGATGCTTCTGAAGCGTCTAGAGTTGAATTAGTGAAGCGTTACTTTTTTTCTGTACCGGGATTTACTACTCCTGAAGTGATTGTTAATCAATCAACAGCACCAAATTTTTTACAGTGGTTGGGTGTAGCTGGAGGAGATCCATTCTATGCGGTGATAGCTTCTCGCCGTGAAGCAGAATAGACTGGGCGAAGCATTCGGACAGAAAATCAACGGCTTGGACGACAGGTTATAGCCCGAATGCTTCGCCTCTACAAAGTTGCCAGAAAATTAGTAATCTTCAATACGAATAATGATCAAAAAGTAAATTTTCTGCTGGAAAGACTATCACAGAGCAGATAATTGCTTCAACTCTCAAGCATTTTTAAGGAGAACAAAGGTGAGTTTATTCCGTGGACGCAGGATTTTAGTCAGTTTATTGCTGTCTGTGTTACTACTAACTACAGCTTGTTCTACAGCAGCACCTAATCGCTTTGATCAAGTACAACAAGAAAGTACTAGGCAAAAAAGCGGACAGGCTGTTGTCAAGGATGCAACTCAAGGTAGTAAATTAAATAAATTTTTCCCAACAGGGGAAGATGGCTATGACCGAGTTTATACCCAAGAGAAAAAAGGCTTTTCGGAAGCGAACTTGAAAAAAGACGGTAAAGTTGTTGCTCAATTAGCGATTTCTGACACTAGCAGCACACCAGCAACAGCGTCAAAATATGCTAATAGCACTAAGAAAATTGACGGCTATCCCGCTGTGGAACAGGGCAAAACCCAAACTTCTGTTTTGGTTGGTAAGTACCAGGTGAAGGTGATTTCTAAAGATCCATTATTTACTGCAAGCGATCGCTCTGAATGGATAGAAAAATTTAATCTCGACGACTTGGCTGAATTAAAATGAGTTGAATTATCACAATATTCCTAAGTGCTGAGTAATTATAGTCATAATTGCACTCAGCACTAATTTAAATGTCTAAATTACGCTAAACCTAAAATCAGGAGATTTTTTTGTGAGTAAATCTATCTTTGAATTAGTTGATCAGCTACCAAGCAGCAACTTGACGGTTTCCATGTTAAACGCTTTAGATTTTGTCGCTCCCGGTGAGTGGCAAAATACCATTGGCTTTGTCAATACGATTAAAAGAGTCACTGGTGAAGATGATGAAGAGCTAATTCAGCAAATTGGTGAACGAGCAATTTATCTATATAACGATAAATCCCAAGGATATCAAAGAGCCATGTGGCTTTATCAAACCGTTGACGGTACTGACAAGGCTCTTGGTGCAGCAGCTTTGGCTAACAAAGTCGGTGAAACAATCCCCATGTTGGGCTTTTTAAACTCCATCACCCCCAAACCAGACAAAGCCCAAACCATTGACTTAACTTTAAAAGTAGTCACTGAATTAGTAGCCTTTTGCCAAATTAACGGTATTCCCGGAGACAGCATTGGCGATTTCGTCGGCGCTTTAGGTGAGTATAGCGGTGAGTCACTCATTCGCATGGTAGCCTTAATTTGTGTTGATGGTTTAATACCCCTGGGGCCTGACTTCATCAACAAAGCTTTATCTCTAACTAGTCAGACAAACCCACAGGAGTTAGCACAAAACTCGACTTTCCAAAATATCAAAGATTCAATTCCGGGCAGCAATGATGCTGGTAAACTCAACTTTATTGGTGAAAGCTTTGATTCAGTTAAAGGTTGGATGAATGGTATTGTGACAGCCAATAATTTAACGCCACAAAAGGTTGTTGGTAATTTACAAGGTTTTATGGAACTTGCTGATGACAAATTAGACTATATGGCAGCGTTCCTGGATGTGGCTACAAATTACTATGAACACACCGGAACACAGACTTTAGCCCGACGTTTGATCGAAAGAGCCGTGGCGGAAATTTAGACACTTTCTAGGCTTAATACAACTTGTAGTAGCGCCGAATGCTTATACAGCGCTACTACAAACAGGTTTTTTTTATTAATTTCTGCTAGTTAGTTGCGGCTGTTAAAATACATTGCCACACACAACAGAAGTCATGCGGAATAATGAAGAGACTCTGACCGGATTTCCAGTCGCAGTGAACATTACCCTGATTTATTACTTGAAGCGAGAACGTTGTTGACGACGTTGCTTATGTCTAGCTATTGCTTTGCGCTTCTCTTTTTCTAAAGGTGTTTCAAAATGGCGATTTTTACGCATATCTTGGAAAATTCCAGCTTTGGAAACTTCTCGCTTAAATCTCCGCAAAGCCGATTCAATACCTTCATTTTCTCCTAAAACCACTTGCGTCATTTTCATTACTCCTGAATTGTGGGTGAATATATACTATACTAGAATCAAAAAAATGTCTCAGCAGGGTCGAACTTTTGGGGTTATCTGCTAAAGACTCTAGATTTGAAAATTTTTCAGAAACCAGGATTATTAACAGCGATTGTCACGATTGTTATTACCCCAACTGCAACCACGAGGAGAAATTTTTTCTTCACTGGTTTTAGCTTTGTTCACTTTGAAATCTCGCCCCATCCAATCAGAACCATCAAGCGATTATGTGGCTGTTGTTCCTTGGCCTTCAGATTCCATTTCCACGAAACCAAAGCCACGCGGTTGACCTGTTTCTGTATCAGTGGGTAAACAAACTGCACACGGCTAATTTTTCCTTGATCAGAAACAGCGGCTTTCAGTCCCTCTTCCATAACATGATAGGACGAATTGCCAACCTCAATCGACATAAATGGGTAGTCTCCCAAACCAAACCAGCGATCGTAGAGAGTTAGATGTCGGAGAGACTCATTTAAAAGAAATCAAAACGACTAACTCAACCGAAAATAATCCTTGTATCCGCGAGTATAGCACAGCCTTTAAATATGAACTCATGACAAGTAACATTTTCTAAACAACCTATAGACTTTTTACAGATGCATTACAGAGAGATATACTGATGCCGCTATTTGACATAATCTATGTGCAAACAGGTAGCAGTTAAATCCAAATAATGCGCTTGACCGAAAAATTTTAGATTTTGGATTGGGAATTTTCAGTACAAGCCCCGTCCCTTCAGGGCAGATTATAATCCAAAATCTTCAAGCTACATACTTTTTAGTGTGCAGTCAATCCAAAATTGATTGACATCTGGCGCACCTGATAACTGAATCCGTCATTTTTGACTTGACAGACTGCTAGATTTAGTATAGCAATTCCCAAGCTCATGAAATACACCCCACCCGCGCTGTCGCGCACCCTCCCCTTACCAAGGCTACGGTGTACACATCTCTAGACAGGATGCTAAACGTGATCCGATCCCCCTAAATCCCCCTTTTTAAGGGGGACTTTGAAGAATTTTATCTCGTTCCCATGCTCTGCATGGGAATGCTGCTCATTGAGGCTCTGCCTCCAATCTGGCATTGAGTCAGAGACTCAAAGAATGCATTCCCAGTCGGAGACTGGGAACGAGGAAAGTCTTATCAAGCTAGGTTTTTAGGACTTGTGTGTACACCGTAGCCTTACCAAGGGGAGGGTTGGGGAGGGGTAATTTTGTATCTAACTAGAGTGGGAAAGGCTATATACGTAGTTATCCGAACTTAAAATTATCTACAAAAATGATTTACAAAAAAATTTCTATTAGCTTGACGCTGCTATTTCTTGGTATCCAAATTGGTGTTAACCAGCAAATAGCTCAATCACAAACTCCAACTGTATCAATAACTAATAAAAAATACACCTGTCCCTATCAATTACAATCATATATAGATGCTGTTGTCAATCGTTCTCAATTTAGTCGAATGCGTTGGGGAATTTTAGTCAAACCTCTGGTATCTACAAAAACTCTTTACAGTTTAGATGCAAATAAATATTTTATTCCTGCTTCTAATACCAAGTTATTTACCACCGCTGCTGCATTACAAAAATTGGGAGCAGATTTTCGCATTCGTACCTCCATTTATCAAGATCATGATGGTGTTTTACGTGTTGTGGGTAGAGGAGATCCAAGTTTAAAAAATACCCAATTGACAATGTTGGCAAAACAACTATATCAACAAGGTATTCGTGAAGTAAATCAATTAATTGCTGATGATAGTTATTTTCAAGGTGAACTTGTTCATCCTAGTTGGCAATGGGAAGATGTACAGGCTTATTATGGCGCACCAGTCAACAGCTTGATTTTAAATGAAAACGCTTCTGTATTAACATTATTACCTCAAAATATTGGACAACCTCTAAAAATTAATTGGTCTGAACCAATAGAAGGATATTGGTGGCAAGTTGAAAATAATTCTGTAACTACTCAAAAAGATGAACCAGGTTATGTTGAAGTTACCCGTGATTTAAAAGGGCAAATATTACGAATTAATGGACAGTTAGCTGTCAATTCAAAACCTGATATCACAGCTTTGGCTGTTTTTAATCCCATCGACAATTTTTTAAGACATTTTCGTCAGAGTTTAGCATCAGAAGGAATTGCTGTTAAACAAACATCTTCTAGCAACAATCTTAGTAAAAATGAACAAGAAATCGCAGCTATTGAATCTCCACCTTTGTCTGAATTATTGGTAGAAACAAACGTAAATAGTAATAATTTATATGCGGAATCTTTACTCAGAACTTTAGCTAATAAACAACCATTAGCAAAAAATCAAACTACTGCTGATTTAGGTTTGCAAGTTTTAAAAACTACTTTCACTGAATTGGGAATCGCACCAACAAGTTACATTTTAGTAGATGGTTCTGGATTGTCTCGCAAAAACTTAATTACTCCAGAAGCTTTAGTAGAACTTCTACAAATTATGGGTAAATCTCCCCAATCCGAAGTATTTCGTACCTCCTTACCCATTGCTAGTATGAGTGGGACTTTAAAAAATCGCTTTCTTAACACATCTGCAGAGAGAATTGTTCAAGCAAAAACTGGTACAATGATGGGTGTCGTTTCCCTATCAGGATATATAAATGCACCTAATTATGAACCTTTAGTTTTCAGTATAATGGTAAATCAATCTGAACAACCTGCAAGTGTTGTGAGGAAAGCAATGGACGAAATTGTAGTTTTATTATCACAGTTAAAGCGATGTTAATATTATCAGGACTGCAGGTAATGGAAAAATAAACTACAGATAAATACAGAATTTTCCACTTTTATGAGGTACAGTAGCAGAAATTAACAAACTAATTGCTTAAATATAGAGGATTAATTAAGTGTACTTCATAACACCAGGAAGTGCTGTAAGAGTTTTATATACTAACAATTTCAAAGCAGCTTTGTAGTGAATCACATATAGCAATTCCCCATCTCATGAAATACACCCCACCCGCACTGTCGCGCACCCTCCCCTTACCAAGGGGAGGGTTGGGGAGGGGTAATTTTGTATCTAACTAAAGTGAGAAAGGCTATAATAAATCTAATTCAATCACAACAAACCCCGATAACGAATAAAAATCAAAACCACCGCCCAAGAACCTAACGCCACCTTAACAGCAACGATAATATTTAATATCGGCAAAATACCACCACTAAAAAGAGTTCCTAACTCCCCGTGTGGTAACTCTAATCCCGACAAAGTTATCACTGATAAAACAATAAAAACCAACACCGAAACCTTCTCCCAAATAGCTGCATGATAACGTTGGTAAATATCCTGCATCCATTGATATGATGAAGTAATTGCTATTAATCCTATCGCTGTTCCACCAGCTACACCAGCAGCAAAACCACCCCCAGGACTTAAATGTCCTCTAATCGCTAATTCAATTCCTACTAAAGCTGCAATTGTCGCCCCCAAACGAGCTAAAATAATAGATGGTTGATCCTTGAATTGATAGATAGTACAGGAAAGATTTTCATTAGCAAGTAAAAAATTAGAACCAAGAATGGCAATCGTAAATACAATCACTTCAAAGATAGTATCATATAAACGATTGCGGAAAATAATACCTGATACTGCATTGATAACACCACTTTCTTGAACTACTGTTTCCGTAATAGAAATATCTGCTAAGTTAGGTGCTGAATCAGGCATGATTAGCATTTTTACAAACAAAGCTATTCCGGATAAAATGTAAACGAGTTTCATGAATGCTTCTCCTCTGAATCTAAAATATTGACATAGTTTAAACTTGTGTTTGATGATGAAAGTTCGTTTTCTATAATGTTATAGATGCGCTGTACTCGAATTTCAGTTTGATAGGTTTCTTGTTCTGGTTCAGTGTCTACTAATGGCGCACAAGTAGCATGAACTTCTTTTTCTATTAACGCCTGTTGCAAAGTTTTGTTGTTCGCATAAGGTACGAGTTCTAAACGCATATAATGTTTTTTGAAAATGTTGCGAAAGTCGTTGATAAGTTCTTGAAAATTTCTATCTTGATTTTCTTGTGTTAATTGATTTTCCATCACACCCAAACGCAAAACCAAGGATGAACGAACTGCGATCGCATACAGAGTGATAGATAACATTGTTCCCATTAATGCTTCTGTTAAAGCTACATCAGCCGCCCCTAAAACTGCATCTACCATTGCTGCTACTGCACCTAATACCCCACGCAAAACTAAGGCATGATAGGGGTTAACTTGAGTTACTAACATTCCCGCAGTTAAGGGTAACAAAGCAATAATTATATACAGATAAGAATCATTCATTTTTTGTCTCTTGAGTTGAACAGTATGCTATGACATAACCGAGCATGGTATTCCAAATTGCTAAGGAAATAAGTCCTAAAATCAGTAATGGCCATTCGCTGGGTATTTTCATTAAAAGTCCAATAATAATCAGCATTGAACCCAAAGTATCAGCAACAGAAAGACCATGTAATTTGAATAATACTGATCTGTTGCTGACTAAATGAGAAGTACCCCAAAACCAGAAAAATAAGCCTATACCTATCAAGGTGTAACTAATGATAGTGATCATGCTTCATTTAACCTTCTTAAAATATGTGCTAATAGCATAAAGCCGGCATTTCCCACACTCAAAATTATCACCGCTACCACACCAATCATCCAATCATCTCTGGAAACGGAAATGACTAAAATCATGATTGCTGCTTTACTAGAAGTACTGCCAAAAGCTAACATTAGCTGCCAAGTATCATCCGTTTTCCAAGCTTCATAAATGGGGATAAGTAAAGCTGCAATCATGGCGATTAAGACTATTTCCAAATTCATGATTATTTACCTTTGGGTTTAATATAGTGGACTTCATAAGAGCCTTCTTCTTCGTGGTGTTTCACAACTATGGTTTTAGGCGTAAACGTAATGAGAAATATATCTATGAAAACTAGAAGAGGAGAACGCTTCAACTTCACTGTTTCCATGATGATTTCTTCTTGCTTATGGGGACGCAATATTATTTCAAATGCCTCCTTATAAGCCACTAAAATTGCAACCAAGATTTGACCAATAACTTTGATCCATTCTGTTAATTTTTCCCGTGATGTGTAACCACGCGGTAAGACAATGGCAATAGTTACGCCGATGATAATATTTATTAAACTCACATCTGAGGTGAGTAAAAACCAAATGGTTAGCCTTAATATTAAATGTCCGATCATGCTAATGCCATCCAAAATAGCAGGATTAAAGTTAGACTCATCACACCAACTAAATGCTCAAACTCTTCAAATACACGGGGTAGATATATTACTAACCGTTTGAAAATCAGATGATATGCTAACCAACCAACGGCGATAATTGCAATCGCTTTGGTAATATCAGCAATATTATAAGCTTGTAAATAGATAACATTTGCTGCAACTAAACCAGTGAGCAAGAATATTACTGCTACCCAAAAACCGGGTTTTGCTTTTTGTTCATCGTCTTTTTTAGGGGGTAGAAAGATGAATTTAGCAAAGGCTATTGCTGTTCCGACTGCGGCAATATTCATGGCTATAAATTGCCAAGATTCTAGATTTTTTATAGTTAACACCTTGGCTGCAAAACCTGACAATAAAGGAAAACCAGAAATTGACAAACTAGCGATAACTAAGACAATCCAAATGTTAGTATTAATGGGTTTATTTTGCAGTTCCTTAAAATTGCGACTGGGTAAAGAACCCGTAGTCAGAAATAAAGATGATTTTACCAGTCCATGTGTGAGGGCATAAAAGCCTCCTACTTCAGGTGCAGCGAGTATCCAGCCTAACTGAGAAATGGTGCTAAATGCTAACAGGCGCTTGGTATCCTTTTCAAAGATGGCGTAGGATACACCCATCAAAGCCGTAGCCACACCCAAAATCCTGATTATGGTATCAATTTCATCAGAAATGCCAGCGCAACGCAACAAGGGTAAAACACTGGCTTTAACGACGATACCTGAAAGCAAGGCGGAAACTGGCGTTTCTGATTCTGAATGAGTTAAAGGTAGCCATAATCCTGAAACAAAAATCCCAGCTTTGATTAATAGTCCTAGAAAAATTAATGCTAGTGCTTCTGGTGGTGAACCTTTTAAACCTGCAAAACTAAAGGAATGATGTGTTTGATAAACCAGCACTGCACCAACCAGATAAAATAACATGGCTGTGTTGCTGACAAAGAGATAGCGTAAACCTACCCAAATTGAGCGATCGCTCCGAGGATATGCAATCAACAAAAAAGCAGCAATACCGCTGACTTCTAAAGCCACATATAAACTAATGAAATCTGCACAAATAAAGGCAGCATTCAAGCTCCCATGCACAATAATCATCTGGGCATAGAAAAAAGCCGTTTTATCACTACCCCAACAGTAGAGGACTACAGCAGCCGTTACCAGAGCATTAGTTAAGATAAAATAGGCGCTTAACTGATCAGCTACTAAGGTGATACCAAAACTATCCAGTAAATTCAGATTTATAGGTGATGGTTTTAGAAATAGTTGCACTGCATAAGCCGCAGATGCGATCGCTCCCCACAGCGTCAGATGTCGGTTAAGTTTGGGGACTAGAAAAATAATGAACCCTAAAAAAAATGGGATTGCAACCCAAGCAATGGTAATAGTATTCATGGCGTGTTATTGTTCTCAATCTCGTTGCTTTCCAATGTCGGATTATCCCGTGCCAACTTCATGACACCAACTAGCATCAAAGCCTGAATCGAAAAACCGATGACAATCGCTGTTAAAATAACCGCTTGGGGAACAGGATCAGCATAAGCAGCTTTTTTTACCTCAGAAATGATGGGAGTAAATAAACCTTCTCGTGATGCAATTAGCACGTAAAAGGCAATCACCCCCGTACTCATTACATCCATTGAGACAATCTTCATTACCAGGTTTTTTTTCAGGATGATGCCGAAAAATCCGCACAGTATTGTTGCCAGTACGCACGCTTCTAACACAAGAATTACCTATTTTAATAAAGGATCAGGGATGTATCCCCGACTTTCTTGAGTGGGGATTTGGATATTACGTTGTTTTTCAGTTGTATCAAAGTGTTAGATTATTAATAGCACGAATTATTAGTGCCAAAACACAGCAAACACTAAATTGTTTAAATAGTAATCATAGTTACAGCAAATGATTTATGTTTTCTTTAATAGCGCCAACCACAAATAGAGACGAGAAACCCGTGAACTTGGATTTATCTACTTCTTTACAATTAATTGGGCGTTCCCTAGAATTTCAGCGCATTGTAGAAATACTGACCCAGGATGGTGACTTGCTGATTACCGGAGTACCTGGAAGTGGAAGACGGACTCTAGTCAGGATTGCAGCCCAGGAAGTGAGTGCAGTTGTTTTGGATATAGACTGTATCCGCGCTACAGATGGGGAAAGATTTCTGCACTTACTAGCAGAAGCGATTAACCAAAGCTGGGAAGCAAAAAAAATAGAAAAATGGGTTAATCAGAGTGCGAGTGAGTTTTTTATTTTTAATACTGAAAGTAAACTAAAATTATTACGTTCCCTGAATCAAAAACAGCTATGGCAAGCATTTATCATCTTGGTTGAACTATTGCAAACTATGGCTAATGATTTAGATCAGAGAGTAGTTTTAATTTTGCAGAGTTTCCCACATATTCGCTCTTGGGATCGTCATAGTTTATGGGAATCAAAATTTAGACAAGAAGTTAAAGATCATCCTCACGTTAGTTATGTTTTACTCGCTACAATTGGCGAAACAAGCAATCATACAGATGAGAATAGCTATTCAATAGAAACAATCCAATTAGCTCCTTTAGCCAAAGATGTTTTAGCATTGTGGGCAAGAAAAATTTTACACACAGAAAATCTTAAATTTGATCCTCATTCCAAAGCATTGCAAATATTCTTAGATGCAGTCCAGGGAAACGTCGGTGATGCGATGACATTAATTCGTCGATTGTTAACTTTGCAGCATCATCAAGGATTAATTACTGAACAAGAAATACAGCAAGTCATTGAAGGAATGCTCAAAGATCTATCTATAACTTATGAATCTTTATTAATGTTACTGCCTGCAAGTCAGATACATCTTTTAGAATGTTTAGCGATTGATCCTACAGACAAACCGCAAAGTAAAGAATATATCCAAAAACATGGACTTTCTAGAGGTGGTAGTCTACAAGGTGGTTTAACTGGGTTACAAAATAAAGGTTTAATTTATAATGCTGAACAGGGTTATCGGTTAACTTTACCTTTATTGGCTTTATGGTTAAGACAAAGATTGAATTAATCAATAAAAATGGTGAAATGTACCTTTGAGCGTTGTTTGCATTGGTTTTTGGCGCTTGGGTTCAGTTGTTGGTTATTAACTGGCTGTAGTGTCAATTCTGTTGATGGGAAAACTTTGCGAGTAGCGACTGAACCCGCCTTTCCTCCTTTTGAGTTGCAGGGAAAAAGTGGTGAGTTAGAAGGTTTTTCAATTGATTTGATGAAGGCAGTTGCGACTGCTGCTAATTTTCAGATAGATTTTCAGAGTTTACCGTTTGATGGCATCATCCCCGCACTACAAGCAAAAACCATAGATGCGGCGATTAGTTCAATTACCATCACCCCAGAGAGGGCAAAGACTGTAGCTTTTTCCCGTCCTTATTTTAAAGCTGGATTAGCGATAGCTATTCGTGCAGGCGACTCAAATATTACTAGTTTTCAAAATCTGCAAAATAAAAAAATCGCCGTCCAAATTGGCACAACAGGTGCAGAAAAAGCTAAAAGTGTTATTGGGGCGCAAGTTAGCAGTTTTGATTCTGCACCTCTAGCACTGCAAGAACTAATCAATGGCAATGTCGATGCAGTTATTAATGACGCACCCGTGACGTTATACGCCATTAATACAAATAATCTGCAAGGAATCAAAGTCATAGAACAATTGCTAACAGAAGAATTTTACGGAATTGCTACCGCTCAAAATTCCCCTTATTTATCTTTGATTAATCAAGGTTTAACAAAGATATTAGAAAACGGAACTTATCAACAAATTTACCAAAAATGGTTTAAATCCACACCTCCAATCTTACCAGAAATATCACTATTTGCCAATCAAAATACAGATAGATTAAATTCTCTCAGTTTAATCTTGCAATCTTTACCCACCTTATTAATCGGTGTGTTAGTAACATTGCAATTAGCATTAATATCAATCATATTTGGTTTGATTTTTGGTTCATTAATTGGTATTTTTCGTATTTCTGCAATTAAACCTGTACATTGGTTGGCGAGGGCTTATGTAGATTTTTTTCGAGGCACTCCCTTACTCGTGCAGATATTTATGATTTACTTTGGTTTACCGGCATTTTTTCAAGAATTGGGTTTTACATTTTCATTAAATCGCCTTTTAGCTGGAGTAATTGCTTTAAGTTTAAATAGTTCTGCCTACATTG
Source organism: Anabaena sp. PCC 7938 (assembly GCF_049315035.1). NCBI lineage: Bacteria > Bacillati > Cyanobacteriota > Cyanophyceae > Nostocales > Nostocaceae > Anabaena > Anabaena sp. PCC 7938. Next base: position 1,914,188 of record NZ_CP186034.1, read on the forward strand.
CCGAAATTGTTCGGGCTGGGATTCAATCAATCGAAATTGGGCAAGCAGAAGCTGCCAGTTCACTAGGTTTAAATTCTTTACAAACAATGCGTTATGTCATCTTTCCCCAAGCTTTCCGGCGGATGATTCCACCTTTAGGTAATGAATTTATTAGTTTATTAAAAGATACTAGTTTAGTTGCAGTAATTGGTTTTGAAGAATTGTTTCGTAAAGGACAGCTAATAGTGGCAGGAAATTATCGTGCCTTTGAAATTTATGCTGCCGTAGCTTTGATTTATTTATGTTTAACATTGATTTCTTCTCAAGCCATTAGTCAGTTAGAAAAATGGATGAATCCAGTTAATTTAAAATCAAAAAATTAAATATAGCGTTTCCTTATAACATGAGGTACATTATAGCCCCCTCCCCACGAGCAATGAGGGGGTTGGGGTTTTTGTACCTCACTCAACCGATAACCGCTATATCTTCGGTTATTCACTTACTTGAATATCTAGCGATGAGCAACAGCTTTCTGTAGCATATCCATAGCTGTTAATTATTACCTCAATAATTGAAACACGGAACTGCAAAAAAATGGTCAAATTCGAGCTTTCTCCGGTACGAGTTACAAATTATTAATCATCCTCATACTCTGCCCAAGAATTAGGCGTTTCTGATACTGCTACTTTGAGTTTTACATCCGCTGGTAATCGCTTTTTGGTTTCATCATAAATATATTTAGCAATCATCTCCGCAGTTGTTTCATATTCAGGAGGTAAAACTTCATTAAGAACACAGTGATCTAATCCTCCTTGGGTTACATCTTTTTTAGCCCAACGTAAGCTTCTAAAATCAGCAACCATGACTGGGTGAGGACAGTATTCTGAAGAATGTAATTGTGATGATTTTGCTTCAATCTTTACTTTATAAGTATGGCCGTGCATTCTTCCACAGGGGCCTTTATAGTCTTTGATGTAGTGGGCGCTATCAAATGTGAATTCTGTTAATAATTTCCATTTAGGCATTTTAAATACCACCTTTAGTAGTCGCGTAAGTTGAAGAAGGATTTAGGAATCAGAATCAATTAATTGAGGATACACTGCGGCACTAGTTGCAGATTTACCACTCAATTAAAGATTACTAAATCATATTAGACTGGTTTTAGAATATAGCAATTTGATTTGTGTTTAGAAATAGCTAAATGCTTCTGCGTAGGTAATAATAACCAATTTTTAAATAATACTAGTTGAGAAAACAAAATTGAGTAAAGCTTAACCTAAATTTGTACCGATGTTAACTCAATCTTTGCTCGTGCTGTATGCCTTAGTAAGAAGATTGTAAGCAGCAAATAATAAAACCCAGTATATCTATGTAGTTGTAGATGTATAGTTTACTTTACCTCCTCAGCAGCAATCAAACGGTAACTGTGATTAAGAAATGTAAAGCAGCTTGGGTGTTGTAGTTAATAAGCACTGAACTATGACATAACCAGGTCTCGCATAATTTTTGATTTATTTTCGCTGTGCAGTTTTTCTATCAAACTTAAGGAGTATAAATGCTTGAGGCTATCGCTGTTTCTTGGTTGTTACTGTTTTTAGGCGATTTCCTTTCAACTTTTTTTTACCACATACCTGAGCATATTTTTGGTAGCCTCCACCTGACAACACACCACTCATCGAAAAAGGATTTCCGACACTATGCTATTTTAACATTCAATTTTCAGGTGCTTTTAGATGGTGTATTAGGAGCTTTTCCTTATCTACTTGTAGCAGTATTGCTCTGGTCTTTATCTCCAGTTGGGGTTATTTGTGGACTACTGTTTGGTCAGTTTCATGTGTGGTGGAGACATATCACCGCTTTAGGTTGGCAAACTCCTCAGCCGGTGACTTTCCTGTGTCAATTGTTATTTATCACTACTCCTGAACAGCATTGGTTACACCATCAAAAAACTAATTTGGGATTCGGTGATATTTTCACATTTTTTGACCAACCTGCTAAAATTTGGATGCGCTGGTTGCGTTTAGTGAGACTTCATCTGCGTGATTATTTAGGTACTCGTGTTTCTAGTTGATTTGTACGAGTGTTTTTATTTCATGATCTTTGTTAACAAGAAATAAAGTTATTAGACGCGTATTTTTGCAGTAAGTTGGCGAAGTACGCGTTTAAACTTGAAATCAAACTTATTAAGTGATGGGACAGAATTAATTACACAACTGATTTTTCTGTTACCTGTTCCCTCCCTCAACGAGTGAATTTAATTTTGTCCGACTACTTAATTTTAATCAGGAAAGATGGGAGAGTCTGTTTGGCTGGAGAAAAACTTGTCCTCTGAGTAGGTTATCTCCTGCTGACTGGGAGTCTTCTTCAAAGTTGTGCGATCGCAGTTTCCATAAAAATAGTACGTGTTATATATATTATTACTTTTTTCAAAAACCCTAGTATTTTCACTTAAAATACACAATACTAATTCGTATAATATTATGATAAGCTGATGGATATGTTATCTTACTATTAAACTGATAAGTCATATTTGATACTTTGCCTATTATTGAAATGGGAATAGCTTGGGTAGAGAAAATTGTCACTTCTATACCTTAGCGGTGTGATCAATTGGGATTAGTACAGAACATCAAAAGATCTGCCACTGGTCTGAAATGAGAAATTTGGTGTAATATGTTCTGAATTAACTGTAATATCTTGTGAATCACCTAAAAGAAATTTGCAAAAATCAGATTATATTTTTATTATCAACATAGTTTTTTTTTGCAGTGTATGATTTACCACTCAATTTAGTTATGAGAGACAAATAATAAAAATACATCAGAAGCATTTGATTTTTATCAAATTAGGTTATTAATCAGCATGGTTATTAATTCCACTACCCAAACCCATAACAACAGCATATTTTTTATTTGGGGTTAGTTTTTGTTGCCAGTATTTAGTCCAGAAAATAAAAAAATAATGGATTACCTGGTTGAAATTCCAGGATATGAAAGTGAAAAATTATATCCCTTTATATCCACATTTTTCATGACAGATCAACAAATATGAAAATTTAAGGAATAGCTATGGCAGAAAATGAACGGGAGAAAATTCGGCACTTACTGGTTGTGAGTGATCCAGAAGGACAACGAACTATACCTCTATTAGAGACTACTTACTCTCTAGGTCGGGATATCAGAAACGCCATTGTTCTGAGATCTAGATCCGTATCGAGACAACACGCAATTCTATTGCGTGTCACTATTCCTAACACAGAAAAATATGGATTTCGGATTATTGATGGTAACTTCAATGGCAAAAGAAGTACTAACGGCTTAATTATTAATGGCAGTAAATCTTTTTCTCATAACCTCCAACATGGAGACATTATTGCCTTTGGTAATCCCCAAGCGCAAGCTCAATATTATGCTATTTCTAACCTATCAGAGGAAGAATTTAAACAATCTTGTAAAGCATCTGACTTGTCTGGATTTTTAGCCGCACAAGGAGATCCTGTCAATCCTTTTGATACTCTGATTGTTTATGAAGACAACGGTGAAGTATCTGGTGATTCTCTGTTAACTCGACTTGCTTCCTTTCCAGAACTCATTCCTAATCCAATTATCGAAATGGATTTAGAGGGAACAGTCACCTATCTGAATCCAGCAGCAGCGCTGAAGTTTCCTAGACTTAGGGAAATTGCCAAGAAACACCCAATTTTGGCAGGACTGGTGAGTGAAGTTGAAAATCAAGAAGGTAAAAATAACTCTTTTGTCAGAGAGGTAGAAGTCAACGGAGAAATTTTTGAACAATCCGTTCATTACTTGCCAGAGAGCGATTTAATTAGAACTTTTATTGTTCGAGAAATTACGGAGCAAAAGAAAGCTGAAGCAGAATTGCAACAACGCGATCGCTTGCTTCAAGCTGTTGCTGAAGCTGCCAATTATTTATTGGCAGAAATGAACTATGAAATAGCGATAGAAAAAGCACTTGCTACATTTGGGGCAGCGGCCAATGGCGATCGCATTTACCTCTTCCAAAACCATCCCCATCTCACCACAGGGGAAATGGCCATGAGTTTACAATTTGAATGGACAAAAACAGGTGTAGCACCATCCCAACACCATTGGCAAAATAAGTCTTACCAAACTTCCGGACTAAGACGATGGTACAGTACTCTCTCTATAGGAAAGCCCATTAGTGGACTTACCCAAGGGTTTCCCATTGCAGAACAAGAAATCCTGCGCCAAGATCAAATTAAATCCCTCTTGCTTGTACCTCTGCGATTAGAAGATGATTTTTGGGGCTATCTTGGGTTAGTAGATTGTACCTTAGAGCGTATTTGGTCAACCCATGAAAAATCTAGCTTATTGACCATGGCTGCAATTATCAGTGGCGCTCGTCAGCGACAGCAAGTAGAAGCTAAAATTCGCTATCAAGCCCTACATGACCTACTTACCGGATTGCCCAATCGTTTGCAGTTTAACGATATACTAGCTCAAACTATAAATAAAGCAGACGAAGAGCAAAAAAGTCTAGCTGTAATGTTCCTCGATCTAGATCGCTTCAAAATGATTAATGATACTTTGGGACACACACTAGGAGACGAACTATTACAAAATGTAGCTAAAAGACTGGCACATTCCCTGAGACCAGGAGACACTATTGCTCGCTGGGGAGGTGACGAATTCACCATCCTGCTGCCCCAAATTAGTAATGATCAACAAATAACCCAACTAGCTGCCAAAATTTTACAAGCCATAGAAAAACCCTTTCATCTACATGGACATGAGCTGTATATAAGTTCCAGCCTTGGCATTTCACTTTTAAATAAACATAGTCCTGATGCCGAAACCTTAATCCAGCACGCAGATGTCGCCTTATATTATGCCAAAGACGAAGGCAGAAATAACTACCAATTCTACAGAGAATCCCTGAGTGCCAGAACTCCCGAACTCTTAAGTTTAGAAAAAAGTCTGCGCTATGCTCTAGAACGAGAAGAATTCATTGTCTATTACCAACCTAAGGTAAACATCATCACCAGAAAAATTACTGGGATGGAAGCTTTATTGCGTTGGAATCACCCAGAAATGGGAATAGTCGCCCCCAATATCTTCATTCCCATAGCTGAAGCAAGCGGATTAATTATCCCCATCGGTGAATGGGTATTACGGAAAGCTTGTACTCAAAATAAAGCCTGGCAAGATGCTGGCTTCTTACCCATGACTATTGCAGTTAATCTTTCTCCCAAGCAGTTTCGTCAACCCAATCTGGTGGAAACAGTAGCTGAAATTTTAGCAGCAACAGGACTTGAATCGCAATTTTTAGAATTAGAAATCACCGAAACAACAGCAATAGAGGATCTCAACTTCACGCAAATCGTGTTAGGAAAATTACAGCAAATGGGTGTACTCCTTTCCATTGATGACTTTGGTACAGGTTATTCTTCCCTTTCCCGCTTACAGGTTTTACCACTCCATAATTTAAAAATTGATAGATCATTCATCAAAGAATTGACAAAAGATAATACAAATAACAAAGTAGCCCACATCATCAAAGCGATCGTTGCCTTAGGACGTAGTTTAGGTTTAAGACTGATTGCTGAAGGAGTAGAAAAGTCCGAGGAATTAGAGTTTTTGAAGTCAATTAAGTGTGATGATGTACAAGGATTTCTATTCCATCGACCTCTTTCTGTTCAACAGGCTACAGAATTGATGATCAGTAAATCTCAGATCTCTGAGTAATCCCCACCCTTATCTGAGTCTTTAGCTCGCTCGCTACTCAACACAGGGGTTACACTGCATAAAATCCATTCGGAGGAATACTAATGAACCGTTCAAAAATAGTTGCCGTTATTACAGGTGCGATTTCTATATTACTAGCGATCGCCTATTTAATCATTGTCCAAATCCTTGACTACCGAGACATGAAACCTGCTCCTATTAGCCAATTGAACCCACCAGCAGTCATTGCAAAAAGCAATTCTTCTAATTTGTATTCAGAAATATAGCGATTTTGATATCAGTGAAGTACAGTTTTTTACATTTCAACCTGTAGGGGCTGGGTTTCCCTGCCCTCGATTTTATTACATCCAACAGAGAACCGCTATCAAACAAATTCTTAATCCATATCAGATTGTCAGTTGCACTACAAAACTCTCTAAAACAGTGCGTTAGGCTGGATTTGATGCACTTTAATCAACTGCATTAAACATAGTTTATAGGTTGTATTGTTTCTAATAAACAAAATAACCCCACTATGAGAGTTCGCAATCTAAAATCCCAAATTGGTGTAAGCCTGTGTCTGATTTAGCACTATACAAATATCTCCCCCGTCTTCCTGAAGCAGCACTACAAGAATTTACAGAATGGTGTGTTTTAGAGCAATCAAAAGCCGCAAGATTAGAATTTAAACCTGATCAAACTAAGTTAAAAAACTTAGCACCAACAGACTATTTAAAACAACTAATTGACCAATTCATGAAAGTCAAACCAGACCCCATTAGAGCGGGTTTAGTAGCAGTAATTGCTGGCAAAGAATCTGATAAACATAACTTGTCAGGTTTAGCAGCCATAGTTGATTTCGTTTCACTTTACGTTAAATATTTAATTCCTAAAGACGGTACTGATCCAGAGGAAGCAGAAGGGATATTAGCTAAAGCATCACAACATCAGTATGAGCAACTCACAGAAATTGCTAAAAAACATGATGTAGTTTTATAAATAACTACCATTCAGTTAAAGAACCAAAATCAATATTTATGTAGGTTGGAATAACATCAAAAAAGCTAACATCAGTTAACTGTTGCGAAATCCAGCCTACATTTTTTTGTTCAGCAATGCTTGTTATCAAGCTAGATTTTCTATTATTACGAATTACGAATTACGAATTACGAATTATTTTAATCCCCATATTTCCCTGTAAGCCACCAGTATGTATTAACAGGATGCGTCCTGGTTGAAAATATCCTTGTTGAAGTAAATCTATCACCCCATAAAACATTTTTCCCGTATATACATAATCTAGAAGTATGCCGTGTTCTTTATTGAAACTTTGACAAAACCTAATTAATTCCTCATTTACTTTTGCATAACCTCCAAAATGATAATCGCATACCAATTCCCAAGATGCAGTAAAATCAACAGGTATAGATAAATCAGAAACAAGATAATTTTGTAATAAACTGTGGATTTCCCTCGTCAAAAAATCGCCACCTTTCAATACAGGAAAGCCAATTACTCTCTGTTCTAAATTAGATGATAGGACAATACCAGCGAGAGTTGTCGCAGTTCCACAGGCTAAACAAATAGTATCAAATCCCGTTGTTGTTTTAAGTATTTCTCTGCATCCATGTACACCATTAAGGTTACAACCACCTTCAGGAATAATAAACACTTCACCAAAGCGTTGTTTTAACTCTTCCTGTAATTGATTTGTGTCGCGTTGACGGTATGTTTGGCGATTTACATAAACCAGATGCATACCCTTTTCTACCGCAAAACTCAGCGTGGGATTTAGAGGTAAAGTTTCTTCACCACGAATTACCCCAATAGTCCGAAAGCCAAACAAATTACCTGCTGCTGCTGTAGCAAAAATATGGTTAGAATAAGCGCCTCCAAAAGTGAGCAGAGTTGATAGATTTTTTGCTTTTGCCTCCAAAAGGTTATATTTCAGTTTGAACCACTTATTACCATTAACCTGTGGGTGCATCATATCCAGTCGTAATACGTATAATTCTACACCAGCATTATCGGCTATTTGACTATTAATTTGCTGTATAGGTGGAGAAAGAAAGATTGAAGACATTCAGAATATTCAGCCTTGCTAAATTACCAACTAAGAAATAAGCTGGAATATGGGAAATTGCCACACTTAATAAAACAGTATATGGCTAAAGTATTTGACTATATCACTGAAGAACTGCAAAAATTTATTGCAGCCCAACACCTATTTTTTGTAGGTTCTGCACCTCTAAGTTCAACAGGTCATGTTAACCTTTCTCCCAAAGGTTTAGAAAGCTTTCGCATCCTTTCACCGAACCGAGTGGGTTACTTAGATGTCACAGGTAGTGGGAATGAAACCTCAGCCCATTTGCTAGAAAATGGCAGAATTACATTTATGTTTTGCGCTTTTCAAGAACCACCTTGTATTTTGCGTCTTTACGGACAAGGACAAACGATTTTACCAGATTCCCCAGCATGGAATTCCCTATATTCCCTATTTTCTCCCATCTCAGGCTCTCGACAAATAATAGTTGCAGATATTGAACGTGTACAAACTTCTTGTGGGCTTGGTGTTCCACTTTATGAATATCAAGGACAAAGAGAAACTTTAGTTAATTGGGCTGATAAAAAAGGAGCAGCGGGAATTAAAGAATATCACCAGCAGAAAAATTTTGTTAGCATTGATGGCTTATTAACTCCCTTGTGTCAAGTTCATAATCAGAAGTTTATTGATTAGTAAATCATGATTATTCAAGTTCATTAAATATAGTGTTCCTAACCTGATTTGTAAAAATTCTTTTGTCTCACGCAGAGGCGCAGAGAACGCAGAGAGAATAAAGATAAAATAGATTTTTATTATTTATATGATTAACCGAGTAGGTTCTATATCTTTAAAGATGAAATTAGATTTTATAGAAATGTAAATAGCTAAAACTCGAATTTGGATATTACTTCAAATTCACCTTTTGCTGCTGTGATCCAATCTTGTATTGCAGGTAATTCCAAAATTGCCTCTACATAATTCCTAGAAATAGAATCTATCTGTACATCGTACGTTAAAAATCGCAATACAACTGGGGCAAACATAGCATCGGCAATGGTAAAATTACCAAATAAAAACTTGCCATTTGCACCAAAGCTTTGTAGACATTCTTGCCAAATACTAGTTATGCGATTAATATCTTTTTGTACACCCAAATCCCAACCTTTTCCAGGATATTTATTGCGGCAATTCATCGGCATATTTTGGCGTAACATTTGAAATCCTGAATGCATTTCAGCACTAATAGAACGTGCTAATGCCCTGGCATTTGTATTTTCTGGCCAGCAGGGTAAATGAGGAAATGTTTCTGCTAGATACTCGCAAATAGCTAAAGAGTCCCACACAGTTATATTATTGTGAAGTAATACAGGTACTTTTCCAGAGGAAGAATATTGCTGAAGTTCTGATAAAGAGTCTGAACTGTAGAGAGGAATCCGAATTTCCTCAAATTTTAATCCAAATTGCTTCATCACCAACCAAGGACGTAATGACCAAGATGAATAATTTTTATTACCAATTACCAAGGTTAGTTGCGGCATATTGTCATTATCAATAGAATTGTTAGATTAATCTAAATTATATAATAATTTGAAATTAAATCACATTAATAACTATTTTGCTATTAAAATTATTGCTGATAATTAAATTAATTATAAATTATAATACCTTGGTCAAAAAGAGTATGAAGAGAGGGCTGATGTAGTAGAGTTATAGTCTTCCAAAACAACAACTCGAAAGCCACAAACAGCCCATGTTCGATATCCTAACACTGTTGCAATGCCTGCTACCAGAAATAAAAGTGACGACTATGCGGCAGTTGAGCCAGATCATCATGGCCATGTTAGCGATGAGCGGACGAGTAACGATGTTGGGAATATCACGTTGGGCTGGAACTGGTGGTAGTTATCGGACAGTGAGGAGATTTTTTCATACAGTCATACCCTGGGCGACAGTATTCTGGGTGTTTTTTCGGCGGCATTTGTTTTGTCCAAATGATGTTTATCTGCTTGCAGGAGACGAGGTAGTAATAACTAAAGCTGGCAAAAAAACACATGGATTAGATAGGTTCTTTTCAAGTCTGTTAAGCAAGCCGATATCGGGACTATCTTTCTTTACATTATCATTAGTAAGTGTTCAAAAAAGACACTCATTTCCGATTCAGATAGAACAGGTAATAAAAAGCGATATAGAAAAAAATAATGGATCACTAATCCCAGAAGTAAAACCTCAAGAAAAACGTGGACGAGGACGACCTAAAGGAAGTAAGAACAAAAATAAAAAAGAGGTGATTTTTACATCGGAATTACTACGAATTAAGAAAATGATTAATGAATTAGTCAAATTAATAGCCAACTTTATTCCTCTTACTTACTTGGTGATGGATGGTCATTTTGGAAACAATAATGCCTTGCAAATGGCTCGACAACTGAATTTGCACATAATTTCCAAGTTACGCCACGATTCAGCATTATATATACCTTATCAACATCCTGACCCCAATCATTGTTCTCGTCGTAAATACGGAGATAAGTTAGACTGGCGTAATATTTCCCAGGAATATCTGCGCCAAACTGGTATTGAAGAAGATATCCAAACTGATACTTATCAGGCTACTTTACTGCATAAAGAATTTCCTCAGTCCCTGAATGTAGTTATTTTGGTGAAAACTAATCTCAAAACTAATGCTCGTAGTCACGTAATCCTATTCTCTAGCGACCTAACTTTATCATATGAGAAAATAATCGACTACTATAAACTGCGCTTCCAAATCGAATTTAATTTTCGAGATGCCAAGCAGTTTTGGGGATTGGAAGATTTTATGACCCAGGGTCAAACATCTGTGACTAATGCGGCTAACCTTTCTTTTTTTATGGTCAATTTATCTCACCATCTTCTAGCTCAGTTTCGTGAAGATAATCCCGGTGCCGGCATTGTTGATCTTAAGGCTTATTGTCGTGGTTTTCGCTATGTTCGGGAAATGTTAAAAATGCTTCCCGAACAACCAGAGCCTATTTTATTAGCCCAGATTTTTGCCAAGCTTACCTCTCTTGGTCGTATCTCATATCTTGCACCTTAAAATAGTAATGTCAATTCCATGACTAAGTGCTAAGGGTCGAAGTCGTTCAATGTCAAGTAATAACAAAGACAGGACTAAATGAGGAAGAAAAGTAGAGAGTGCAAGAAAAGCAGCTTTACCCCAGTCCAAAGAATCAGATAAGGAAGATGAAATATATGCCCAATATGCTAATAAATAGGCAGTCATAGACAAGATTAACCAACGATAAACCCCTAAAAGAGTGCCTTGTCCAAACTTGTCTAAACCAAAGCGATGTTTAGCAGTTTTGAACCAACCTCAAGAAAGCCAACGGCGTTTACCCCACCAAGAAATAGTGCTAGCTTTAATGGGTTTTGTAGAGATAACATATCTTTTGACAAACTGACCATTCTCGCGTTTAAAATAATACCAAGAAAGGGTAACAGGAAAATCTAATCCAACGAGTTGAACTTGTCTTCCTCGACGATGTAAAAGTTTAACAGGAGTGCCATTAATTAATTTACGATTACAACCAATACCAAGGACAGCATGATATTTAAGTTTACGAATACCGTTGAAAAATCTTTAGTGCCAAAGGCTGTATCAGCTAGAATTTTCACCTCGAATTTTTTGGTAAAATCTTTTGGTAAATTACGTACCATTCGTAGTGCCATCTGAGCAGGACTGGCTGTACCTTTACCTCTCCAGACGCGAAAATTCCAGGGTATACGCCATTTTCCAACTACCAAATATAAGATTACTATATGGAAACCTCGCCTACCATTGTAGACACTTATTAAGTTATTTAAACCTTTGAATTTACCACATTTTTCTAAAGTTGTGAGGTCAATAATCACTTGTAAAAATGCTTTTCGCCCTAATGGACAGTGACTATTAATTTGTTCAAGCGCCTGCTGGCGGAGATGATAAATGAGTTTACGAGTAGACCAATTACTAATATTCAAAAATCGACTTAATGCACTTTCGGATTTGGCTTTACTGTAATGTGGTAAAGGTTTTCCATCTGCGGCTAGAAATAATCCTAGCATTGCTTCCAAATTATCTCTTTGATAACGAGTAGGCATCAATGCTAGAATGGTGTACATTAGGTTATGGGCGTGGGCAAGAATGATTTCCATATTTCTTGCTGATTAATGTTTTCTACGCCCTTTTCTCTCATTTTTCATAAAAAAATACAAGTGTTTCTGTGCAGATGACATTATTTCTCTTTTCATATATGTCATTTGTAAATATACTGGGAGTAAATGTAGTTTATTATTTCAGTATATAAATTGTAGGTATGATTTTTAGATGTTTCTTTTGTTCTCTTATTTTCGGTTAATACTGAGGTTTTCGGTCAGGTGCAAGATGTGAGGTATTCACAATGCTTCTACAGCCGTTGAACCCTCGTAATTTGACCAAGGTATTGAAATTAACCATGAATTATCAAATCGTTAACCAGTTAAATGAAAAGCAAATTTACGAACTTGTGGAATTATACAAAAATGAATTCTGGAGCAAAGACAGAACATACCAGCGTGTTGTTAAGATGCTAGAGGCATCAGATATCATCATTGCTTTGGTAAATGATGACAAAGATTTAATTGGCTTTTGTCGCGTCCTGACTGATTTTATTTATCGAGCAACTCTTTATGATGTAATTATTAAACCTAACTATAGAAAAATGGGATTTGGTGTTAAATTATTAGATGAAGTAATTAATCATCCACAGTTGAAAGAAGTTGAAAATATTGCTCTTTTCTGTTTAACAGAAATGATACCTTTTTATGAGCGTTGGGGTTTCCAAAAAGATGTTGATGACATAAAATTAATGCGCCGTCATAACCCAGATTTTAAGGAACATAAAAATGATTATTAATCCGGATAATGTACCTTGTCGAACAACTTCGGTTTATCCAGATGTATTCAAATCTCGAATTGCAGGACGAGTCAAACAGGCTTTAGGAAATTCAGCCGGATTGAAAAATTTTGGTGTGAACTTAGTCACTCTAGCACCTGGAAGTTGTTCAGCATTAAGACACTGGCATACTCAACAAGATGAGTTTATTTATATTATTCAAGGTGAAATAACTTTAGTTACTAATGCAGGTGAGCAAATCCTCATACCGGGAATGATGGCAGCTTTCCCCGCAAAAGAAGCAGATGGACATCAACTTGTGAATAAATCTCAAGAAATAGCAATTTATTTGGAAGTTGGAGATAGAACCCCAGGAGATTTAGTATATTATCCAGATGATGATTTGATTGCTAAATCTAGTGATAATGGAGGATGGATTTTTACACATCGAGATGGTGATTTGTATAAAATTTGAATCTAAAATATAGGAAAATTAAAATTTTGCTATCAAATTTATTTAACTGGCAATCATTGATACTATTAGGAATCACTGCATATCATCAACTTGCCAACATTCAAGAAAAATCAAAAATACCACCCATAGGAAAATTAATTGATGTCGGTGGACATAAATTACATCTTTATGCTGCTGGAGAAGGAAAGATCACAATAATTTTAGATCATAGTCTGGGGGGAATAGATGGCTATTTTTTAGTAGAAGAATTAGCGAAAATTTCACGAGTTTGTATTTATGATCGAGCCGGTTATGGTTCTAGTCAATCAAGTAATAAACCTCGGACAAGTGAACAAATAGTTAAAGAATTACATATCTTGTTGCAGAAGGCAGAAATTGAACCACCTTATATATTAGTTGGTAATTCTTTTGGTAGTTATAATATGCGTCTTTATGCTCATTATTTCCCGGAAGAAGTGGTGGGGATGATTTTAACAGATGGTTTGCATGAAAAACAGATGTTAGCGATGCCATTTAGTATGCAATTATTGAAGCTATTTTTTACAGGTTCTTTTTTTATTGCTTCCTTGGGTGCAGCATTAGGAATTGTTAGGTTTTTAGGGATAATAGGCGCTTTTGAAGTTATCAAAAAAGAACTTCGTCAGTTTCCAGCGACTAAATTAAAAATCGTGAAGCGTTCTTTTTATTCTTCACGACATTGGTTGACCATGTTTCGAGAAATGTGTAGTTTAAATACCAGCGGTCATCAATTGCAAAAAGCTGATTATTTTGGAAATATGCCAATTGTTAATATCAAAGCTATTACATTTCTGAAGCTTGGGTTGGGAAGGTTTTATTTTTCAATTTCACCAGCCGATAAACTGCGAGATGCTATACAATCTAATTTGCTTTTACTTTCGACTGACTGTGAACAATTATTGACAGAAAGAAGTAGTCATTTTGTATGGATAGACGAGCCGGAAGTTATTTTGACAGCAGTGAGAAGAGTTTTAGAGAAAGTTGAAAATACAAAGTATTAATTAACGTAAATAAATACAGCATTTTCACGGTATTTGCTAAAATAACAGCTAAAAGCGATACGAGTTAACACCAGATGCTCAAGCGGTTTTGGCATTGGCTCAAAAAGATTTTTCAGAGGTTGTTTGGTAGGAAAGCAAATCCTCAACCAGCAGGGGAACAGAGGCGCTTAGAACTACCTAAACAGCCGATAGATTATGAATCTTTGTTTTTCCAACTTTTAGCGGGGTTAGATGGAGGTTGGAATAGAGGCGATGTCAAAGGTTTTTTATTAGCAAAAAACATCAAGGAAGCGGATTTTTTGGCATGGTTGCGGGGTTTTGGGGAGAGGTTGTTGGCTTCATCGGCAGAGAATGAGGAGTTAGCAAGGCGGTTGGTGAGGTTGCAGGGTATGGGGGAGTTGGGTGATGTGGGTTATGAGATTGGGGTGCGGTTGTTGGAGAGGGGAGTAACGAACCGCAGAGACGCAGAGGACACAGAGGAAGATGAATCTGCTACAGATAAGGCAAAAGTTTGGTTTAATAAAGGTTATGAGCAATACAACGCTGGGGATTTTGCAGGTGCGATCGCATCTTTTGATAAAGCTTTAGAATTCAAACCTGACTACTACGAAGTGTGGTTGATAAGGGGTGTGACGCTGTATCATTTAGGGGAATATGAACAAGCTGTTGCATTCTTCGACAAAGCTTTAGAATTTAAACCTGACTACCACGAAGTTTGGTTGATAAGGGGTGGGGCGCTGGATTATTTAGGGGAATATGAACAAGCAGTTGCTTCCTACGACAAAGCTTTAGAAATCAAACCTGACTACCACGAAGCTTGGATGCAAGCGGGGTGTGGCACTAGCTAATTTAGGGGAATATGAACAAGCAGTTGCTTCCTACGACAAAGCTTTAGAAATCAAACCTGACTACCACGAAGTTGGGAACAATCGGGGTCTGTTGTTGGTTCATTTAGGAGAATATCAAAAAGCAGTTGCATCCTTCGATAAAGCCCTAGAAATCAAACCTAATGACTACGATGCTTGGCATTACCGGGGTGTAGCACTGGGTTATTTAGGGGAATATGAACAAGCAGTTGCATCCTACAACAAAGCTTTAGAAATCAAACCTGAATACCACCAAGCTTTGAGCAACTGGGGTGTGACGCTGGGTAATTTAGGAGAATATCAAAAAGCAGTTGCATCCTTCGATAAAGCCCTAGAAATCAAACCTGACGACCACGAAGCTTGGTGCAAGCGGGGTGTGACGCTGGTTCATTTAGGGAATATCAAAAAGCAGTTGCATCCTTCGATAAAGCCCTAGAAATCAAACCTAACGACTACGATGCTTGGTGCAATCGGGGTGTAGTGCTGTGTGATCATTTCAGGCAATATGAACAAGCAGTTGCATCCTACGACAAAGCCTTACAAATCAAACCTGACAAATACGAAGCTTGGAACAACCGGGGTGTGGCGCTGGGTAATTTAGGGGAGTATGAACAAGCAGTTGCATCCTACGACAAAGCTTTAAAAATCAAACCTGATGACTACCAAGCTTGCTTCAACCGGGGTGTGACGCTGGGTTATTTAGGAGAATATGAACAAGCTGTTGCTTCCTACGACAAAGTATTAGAATTCAAACCTGACTACTATGATGCTTGGTACAACCGGGGAATTTTGCTTTGTGATAATTTAGGAAGATATGAACAAGCTGTTGCATCTTTTAATAAAGCCTTAGAAATCAAACCTGACTACTACGACGCTTGGTGCAACCGAGGTGTGGCGCTGGATCATTTAGGGGAATATGAACAAGCAGTTGCTTCCTACGACAAAGCTTTAGAAATCAAACCTGACGACCACGAAACTTGGTGCAAGCGGGGTGTGACACTGGATCATTTAGGGGAATATGAACAAGCCGTTGCATCCTACGATAAAGCTTTAAAATTTAAACCTGACTACCACAAAGCTTGGTACGGACGGGGTGTGACACTGGATCATTTAGGGGAAAATGAACAAGCCGTTGCATCCTACAACAAAGCTTTAGAATTTAAACCTGACTACCACGAAGTTTGGAACAGCCGGGGTAATGCACTGAATAATTTAGGAGAATATGAACAAGCAGTTGCATCCTACGATAAAGCCTTAGAAATCAAACCTGACTACTACGACGCTTGGTGCAACCGGGGTGTGGCGCTAGATCATTTAGGGGAATATGAACAAGCAGTTACTTCCTACGACAAAGCTTTAGAATTCAAACCTGACAAATACGAAGCTTGGTGCAACCGGGGTGTAGTGCTGTGTGATTTAGGGGAATATGAACAAGCTGTTGCATCCTACGACAAAGCTTTAGAAATTAAACCTGACCTCCACGAAGTTTGGATAAATAGAGGAATTGCATCTGGAAATTCAGTGAGTTGTGACCCTTTCCTAAGTCTATCAAGCACTATTGCCAGAAACAATCCTGACCTTGATAAGCGTGGTTATCATGGAGTATTGGCAAGCTATGAGGAAGGGTTCAAATATTGCCACCAAGATACACACCCCGAAGGTTGGGGTTTGTTACATCAAGCAATTGGTATTGCTAATTATGTCCAAGGACAGAAAGATTTCCGCCCTCGCACCTATTGGTTCAAAGCAGTTAAAAGTTATAATCAGGCACTAAAAACCCTGACAGCATCAGATTTTCCTGAATTTCATTTAAAGGTTTTACACGACTTGATTAATGTCCGGTTGCATGTGGGTGAAATCGCCAAAATTGAAGAACTCCAACGACAAGGAACTGATGTTTTAAGATGTTTGCTGAATGAATGTCAAAGTCCAGGGAAGAAAAAACAACTGGCTTTAAAATTTGCAGGTTTTCAACAATTTACAGTTGATTTAGCTGTGCAGTCTGGTAACTGGTGTGCAGCGTTAGAGTTAGCAGAAGCAGGGAAAAATGCTTGTTTAAGTTGGCTTTTAGATGGTTGGAGTGATGAGTCACCCAAATTAGCAGAAATTCAACAATTACTAAATACCAAGACTGCTATAG
Source organism: Anabaena sp. PCC 7938 (assembly GCF_049315035.1). Lineage (NCBI taxonomy): Bacteria > Bacillati > Cyanobacteriota > Cyanophyceae > Nostocales > Nostocaceae > Anabaena > Anabaena sp. PCC 7938. The sequence goes on from NZ_CP186034.1 coordinate 1,931,308, forward strand.
TTTACTGGCATCTCAGCCCCTACGCCCTCCACACTTTCATTCTTACTCACAATAACCAACCCATTATTCTTACTTCTTCCCAATCTCCAGCGCAACGCTTACAGGATTTTGAAAAATGGGCAAAAACCTGGAATGAAGAATACAGTAATTATCGTAAAGGTAAAGATAATGAAGGTGAAAAAATCACGACTTGGCGAGATAATTTACCCTCAATGTTGCAGCAATTGGGCGAAATTTTAGATATTGGGTATATTGTCAATGTTATTAATGACCTAACCCCCCAACCCCCTTCCCTACAAGGGAATGGGGAGAATATAGAAGGAGATTTTATTAGTTTTAAAGATGATTCTTGTTCCCCTCTTCTTGCAGTAGAGGGGTTAGGGGAGAGGTCAATTCAAAATCTGATTTTAATTCCCCACCGTGATTTACACTGTTTCCCTATCCATGCACTGTTTCCTAATAATTTCACTATCATCTATTTACCAAGTGCGAAAACTGGCATTAGTTTAAAAACATTAAAATCAACAAATTTAGAAAAAATTCGTGAAATCAATGTAGGGGCAATTCATAAATTGCCCCTACTGAGTGTAGAACATCCTGATAGTAAAGATTTTGGTATCTTATCCCATGCAGAAATTGAAGTCGCGGCAATTGCTAAAATATTCCAAGTACCTACAGAACGACGAATAGGAGAAGCAGAAGCCACAAAACAAGCAATTCAAACAGCCTTAATTAACAATTCTGGGATATTTCACTTTACAGGACATAGTTTTTATAATTTCCACCATCCCAAACAATCAGCCTTAGCATTAAGCGGTGAAGATTTATTAACTCTAGAAGAAATTTGTAACATTGAAAATTTTGGTTATTATCAATTAGTCACCCTGTCATCGTGTGAAACTGCAATTGCAAGCAATCAAACTATTACGGCTGAATATGTAGGTTTAGTTAGCGGCTTTCTTTTTCAAGGTGTTGCTAATGTAGTCAGTACATTATGGACTGTCACTGATGATTCTAGTAGCTTTTTGATGATTTATTTTTACTGGCAACTGAAAAAAGGTAAATCTCCTACCATTGCACTCAAAAAAGCTCAAAATTGGTTGCGTAATTTAACTTTTTTAAGACTAGAAAAAATTTATCGCGTCATCTTATCCAATTTACCAGAAAATGATCAAACTATCCGTCCTTTTATTAGAAGGAAGTTATATCAAATCAGTATCATGGAAGATATAGAAAAGCAGAAAAAGCCTTATATACATCCTTATTATTGGGCTGGGTTTATAATTACTGGGTTTTAAATTTATTGTACATTTAATTTGTATATCAAGGATGGTTAAGATGCTCACCTCACAAGAGTTGTAAATAGAAAAATTTAGGACTTATGCAACTCGTCTATTAATCAGGTGCGTTAGATGTCAAAAATCTGTTGAGAATAATTAATTTATCGGTCTGACACACCCTACAAGAGATCTTAAATCTGAGACTTGCATAAGTTCTAAAACTATAGGAAAATTACATTATCTAACCAACTGCATAATCAGTAAATTGACGCTTAAAAGGTGAATGGAATCCAATCACAATATCTTGTTTAGGAATTCCTAAATTTGCTAATTCTTCTCCAATTTCATATTCTGTACCGTTATGTTGTAACCAAACTTTACCATCTTTAATATCAATATGTAAAAAACAGCCATAAATACGACGGTCATTTTTCCAACCCACATTCATCAATTGATAATGGTTATGTTCAGTATCAAATACTATCTGAGTTTCAACATCTTGATTAGAATTCCCTATTTCAGCATACTCACGCAACAGTTTTTGTACAATTTCTCGATATTTTATTAATTTATCCATTGCACAATTTCCTCTGTTTTTGTATGATAAACTATTAATTTAAGTTGATGAATATGGATGATATTTTGTACCAGTCGAATCGTAAAAAATGAACTGTAAGCATCAATAGGTACAGCTAAATATAGTATACGTTCCGGCTCTTGTTCCGATAAAGCCAAGCGATAATTAATAAACTGTCCTAATGCTGTATGAAATTCAGAAATTGCTGATGTTCGCACAAAGCTTTTAACTTCAACCGCAATTTTTTCTTCACCTCTTTCTGCTGCAAAAATCTTTTCTGCACCCAAATCAATATACATATCTCCCAACTCAAAACTCACAGGAAGTGGATCATGAGTGATTATCCATCCATCAGCTACTAAGGCTCGTTTAACCGTATCATGAAATAAATCTCTTGCTGGCATAATTATAGCAAATTTTGATTAATTAGACTCAAAAGGTGTAAAATAAAGTTTAGTCTTGAGTAACCATTTCTACTGGACTGACTAGCTAAATTTACCATGAAACCTAACGATATAATTCATCTTACAGCCTTTTTAACTGCTCTTGCAAAGCTAAATGAACCTTTACCAGAAGATATCCAAATGCAGCTAAATGATGTTGGTAAAGCCATTGCCGCAGATACAAATAATATCTATAATTTGGATGCTATAGCCGAAAGCTATCCAACTTTAGATAAAATCTATCAAGCTGAATTAGCTGTAATTGATAGTAATATTAGTCAACGCAATAAGGGATTAGAACCGGATACTTTACCTACCGAACCTACCAAGGAATTGACAAATGCTGCAATTAATAGTTTTAATCATCCTAATTCTGTAGAAGCTGTGAAGCAAGCTGTTAATTCCAATCTCTTGGAACAAGTAAGAGCATTTATTACTGGTAAAAAAACAAATGGCTGAACAAATTATTTATCCTAGTATTGATTTATTCCTATATGATTTGAAAGATGGTTTAGGTGAAACTGAAACCCAAATTAATCAAAATTGTCAAGATTTTTGTCGTAAAATATATAGTGATGTTGATGCAAAGGAATTTCAACAAAGATTCAACCAGTTATTGAAATATAAAAGTTTTGATACTGAAGTTGTTGAATTATTAGAAACTAGAACTAGAAAGTTTAATTCTCCTTTGGATGGTTATTACTATCCTTTACAAATTAGTGATACTTATGCCCTGCAAGTTGACTATTCTGGTAAATTGGATGCTAATGGTAAAATTAATGATATTGAACAAAATTTTGATGATCAACCATTCGCTAAATTAAAACAAGAAATTAATCAACTTCTTTCACAACAAACGGGAACAATTGGGCAAACTTGGTTACTATGGGGAAAATTAACTAGTGCCAAAACAGAAGTAGAAATTGAGGATATTGCCCAAAAATGTTATACACAAGTTGTCAGCGATTACAACTGGCAGCGCGATTTTATCGGTAAGGGTAAATTAGGGGAAGGAACAATATTTGAATTATGGTATTGTCCTCAAAATTTAGGTGTGGAAGGTAAGGAATTTTGGGATAAATTTAGCCAATTAAACCATCATGTTTTGATTTGGTTGTTTCCTGAAACCACTACCCCAGATGAGATGAGGAAACAAGCGCAAAGTGTTTATCAAGATTTTCTGCGATTATGGGAATACCGACATAAGATAGTTTGGTCATATTATCAAAGTCGTTATCAGAAAAAAATTCTCAAAAAAGAATATATTGATGTTCAACCTTCTATTCAACAAGCAAGTCAGTTAACTAGGCTGCTAAAAAATAATAATTTAAAGTTAAGTGATTTACAAACAACTCTGACAAACAATTTAATTAATTTATCTGATTATACGATTGCTTTAAACTATTTAGAAAATCAAAATCGCACTATTCATTTAAATTTAGAAAACTATAAATTTCGGTTGACTGATATTGAGAAAAAATATCCAGGTAGCGATTTAGAATTTCTCAGAAAATTTAGTGAAGGTGAAGTCTATGCCGAAAAATATCAACGTCAAGTAGAAGCAGATTTAGCTAATCTTAGCCCTGGATTAACTTTACTGCAAAATCTCAATAGCACTATCCAAGGGATTATAGACTTAGAACAAACGAAAAGCGATCGCACACTCAATACTACCATAGCGATCGCAGGTATCGGACTAGCAACCAGCCAAATCGCTTCCTCTGTCTTGGTTTCTCAATTTCCACCACCACCAGAAACCCCATTTATCATCACCCCACCTTTTTACATCAGCGTTGTAACCGGAGTGATTGTCAGTATAATAGCCTGGATATTATTGCCCAAAATTCATCGCTAACTATTTTCTTTATAAACTGTATTCCCTGTCAGAGACAGGGAACAAGAAATTAAGAAGCTTCAGTTTTTTCTTTACCTGTATTCAAAGTTACAACATCTTGCAACCTCGAAATCACAAAAGACTTCTCTAAATAAGACAACAAACCTCCGGCTTTTGGACCCCGTTCTTTATTTAAAAACGATAGATACAAAGCCTTAAAAGCATTAGCTTGTTGAATCTGCAACTCCTTAGTAGTTGAGAAAATCAAAGTTTGTAATTCCTCAGCTTCCCAGTTAGAAATATTCTGCAAATTCTCTACCAATCTTTGCAAATAAGCAACCTGTTCCTCATTTAACTCATTGGCTTTATCTGGTACTTGTTCCAAATAGAGAACTAACTTTTCTTCCTCATCTGCATAGTCTTGTAACCACAATTGAGCAGCAGCAATTCTTTGATTAACAATCTGCTGATCATACTCATTTAAAGGCTTTTGACTACGTTGTTTAACCTCTTCTTGAATATTCAAACGAGGAACTTGCAACAAAGAAATCAGCGTACTAAAATCGAAAGGTTGGAAAGTTTTAACTTCGTCTCCTAATTGCGCGTAAAATAACGGCATTAATTCCTCAGTTAATTCAGCAGCATTGGGATACTTATTTATTAAAGTATCATAGTCTCTGAATAAACGAGTAACTGTTTCATAATTAGGTGCAAAATTGATGACTGACCTTGGTTGAGTCCGCAACATCAAAAAGCGCAATAACTCAGGAGGAAGTAAAGCCGCAATTTCCTTTGCACTAGAACCAACTCCTTTAGAAGAACTCATTTTTGTGCCATTCACAAGAATAAATTCATAGGGAGAATGGAAAGGAGGTTGCTTTTGTAAAACCTTACGAGAAATAGCATTTGCCACATCTCTAGAACCACCTTTTTGAGAGTGGTCTTTACCTGCCATTTCGATAGTTACACCCAATACATCCCACTTAGCAACCCATTCAACTTTCCAAGGTAATTTACCATTACCATCAAAAGGAGAAACCCAACCCGAATGACCACAACCTTTTACATAATCAGTTGCGTCTGGTTTACAAGTGTAAAAAACTTCTGAACCGTTGTAATCTGTAGTTACAGTTGTGGCAATTTTGCCGCAATTTTCACAAACAACTTGAAAAGGATACCAATTATTGGGACGGTCTGCTTTACTTACCTCTTTATATGCTTCTCTGACGAGGTGAGCATTTTTCAAGAAAGTGTCGATATAGGAATTTAGTTTTCCAGTGCGATATAAATCCCGTAAAAAATAAGTCTCTGGTTTAATTCCTAAATACTCAAAAACCTCAAAAAATTCGCCAATGAAATACTTAGCGTAATCACTAGCTGTATCTTCTGGAGATGGAACATTACACAACGGAAAACCAAGATAAGGCGCAAACTTTTCTTGGTCTAAATATTTAGGAACAGTATCCAATGCGTCATAATCATCCACACCGTACAAGAATTTCACGGGCTTACCTGCGTGTTTCAAGGCACGGTAAATAACGTCATGGATAACCACACCCCGCAAAGACCCTACGTGTACTCTACCTGAAGGAGTCTTGGAATCATTAACTACCTGGTAGCCTTGTGCATCAGCAGCGATTTTATCAGCCCAAAACATTTGCCATATTTATTTTCACAATCTCTCTATTCTACCTCTATGATTCGTCATCAGTGATCAGTTACATCAGCTATTGGCTTGTAACTAGCGATTTAGCGTTAAAAGTTTCCATAAAATCAATACACCCGTGCATCTGCTGTTGCATAGTCTCAACATCAGTATGAAAGCATCGTCCATGACTTGATAGCACCCACTCAAAGGAGTAATTAGCCAATTTACGCATTGATTGAATTTGTTCTGACCAGGAATACCAGCAAAATTCATGAAAGGCCGCTAACTGGTGCAAGTCTTCTGACCAAGCAAGATGACCACCGGTGAAGAGAAATTTATTTTTGTAGAGTAAAGCCGTATATCCTTTGGTGTTACCAGGAATAGAACTAATCAACAAATCTGGATTTAATTGCAACGGTATATAACCTGTTATGTGTATTTTTGTATCACGTTCAAGACTACCAAAAGCAAGAGACTTACTAAGCAATTTAGCGTAAAAATATTAACCATATAAAATAAACTCATGCCGCAACTTGAATTATTATTAATAATTCAGAAAACTGTATTTTTTGAACATAAAATCTGCTCAAAATTTGTCATTCTCAGTAAGTACCAAAGGTGATTTTTATGGTAAGACGAGAATTTGACTATATTAGAGAATGTGGGAAAGTCAATAGTACCTCTGCCAAACCAGTATTTAGTATTCTATTAATTGGTGGAGCAGAAGGAGGAAGATCTGGAGAAGAGGCAGCCACTGAATGGTTTCTTAACAAAGCAGATCGAGGTAACTATTTAGTTCTTCGTTCCGGTGGAATTGGCAGACAAGCTGATTGGATTTGTGATCATTATAGAGATTTGATTACTTCATCTGCTGAACTTTCTATTGATAGTCGGGAAGCAGCCAATGATCCGAAAGTTATCGAATACATCCGCGAAGCTGATGCTCTATTTATAGCTGGTGGTGATCAGAATGCCTATGAAGATTATTGGGAAGGTACAGCCGTAGAAGATGCAATTAATTTTTTGATTAATGAAAAAAAAGTTCCTGTTGCTGGAACCAGTGCCGGTATGGCGATTTTGGGAGATTATTATTATGCACCTTCCCATCGAGGAGTACAGAGTTCAGAAATTTTAAATGATCCTTTTCACCACAACACAAAGGATATTTATCGCAATGACTTTATTAAAGTCCCATTTCTTAAAAATGTAATTACTGACACGCATTTAGACCGACTTAATAAAAATCATTCGGAAACAAGATATGGGAGACTTTTTGGATTACTGGCTAGAGTTGTTCATGATAGCAATCAACTTTCAGTTTTTGCTATTGGTTTAGAAGAAGGTGCATTTGTTGCCATTGATGAAAAAGGAATTGCTAAGGTATTTGGCAATGGTTCAGGTAAAGGAGAAGATGCCTATTTTCTGAAAACTAACGGTATAGTCCCAGAACAGATGAAACATAATTTACCCTTAGTTTGGAATAATAACGGAAAAGCTGTTAAAGCTTATAAAATTGCAGGCACACCAGCAGGAAGCGGACAATTTGACCTCAACAATTGGTCAACTGCTGCTGGAGGAACTTGGGAATACTGGTTTACCACTGGTGGAAGCGCTGGTTTCAAAAGAAACCCAATCAATTAGTCTGAAAATCTTGGATTTGTAGAAGTACGTCAGACAGGTTCTCATAAACAGTTTCGTCATGAAGACGCTAGAGGAACAACTGTTCCATTTCACCAACTTTGCTACGGAAGATTGCGAGTGACATCAATTTAACAGTTGACGAAATGCTGGAAGCTTGCTGATATATAGCCCTACCTTTCGCAGTAGTCGCAGAAAATCATAATCTCTTTCTTCCTCTTTGCGCCTCTGCGCCTCTGCGTGAGACATCCATAATTCCACAACACCAAAAAATAAATAAACTTTAAGCGATCGCACTCCCATCTCCCACATCACGTTATCATCGGGTATTGTGCCATAATCTGTGCCTAAACTCTCAGCATCTACCATGACGACTCCGACACCAGAACCCAATCAACCTAATACACCTCTTAGCGATACAAATCTGGTAGAAGACCGCAGCAAGCTGAGTAAGATGTATCAGCATTATGTAGAAATGAAGGATAAATATCCTCATGCGTTGCTGCTATATCGCGTCGGTGATTTTTTTGAAACTTTTTTCCAAGATGCTGTCACAGTCTCCAGAGAACTAGAATTAGTTTTAACCAGTAAACACGGTGGTGAACTTGGTCGCGTCGCTATGACCGGTGTACCCCACCACGCTTGGGAACGCTACACAACCCTGCTGGTAGAAAAAGGTTACGCTGTGGTGATTTGTGACCAAGTGGAAGACTCTGCTGATGCTATTGGTTTGGTAAAACGCGAAGTAACCCGCATCCTCACACCAGGGACTTTGCTAGAAGAAGGGATGCTCAAAGCAAGTCGTAATAATTACCTTGCTGCTGTGGTAATTGCGGCTAATCATTGGGGTTTAGCTTACGCAGATATATCAACTGGGGAATTTCTCACCTGTCAAGGTAGCGATTTAGAAAATCTTACTCAAGAACTAATGCGCTTGCAACCTTCCGAGGTACTATTTCCCACCAACGCCCCAGATTTAGGTACTTTACTGCGTCCTGGGGAAACTTCCCCATCCCTTCCCCAATGTTTACCACCCACATTTTGCTATAGTTTGCGATCGCAACTTCCCTTTTCCCAAGCAGAAGCTAGAAGTAAATTATTGCAGAAATTCAAAGTGCGATCGCTTGAAGGTTTAGGATGTGAACATCTCCCCCTCGCTGTTCGCGCTGCTGGTGGACTATTGGAATATATCGAAGATACTCAAAAAGAAAATACCGTTTTTCTGCAACTATTACACACCTATACCCTGACCGATTATCTCATCGTTGACCACCAAACCCGACGCAACCTAGAAATTACCCAAACCGTCCGCGATGGCACATTTCACGGTTCTTTATTATGGGCTTTAAACAGAACTAGTACTGCAATGGGTGGACGGGCTTTAAGAAGATGGTTGTTACAACCGCTACTTGATATTAAAGGGATTAAATCACGCCAAGATACTATTCAAGAATTAGTTACAAATACCCCTCTCCGTCAAGATTTACGGCAGTTATTACGGCAAATCTACGATTTAGAACGTTTAACAGGTCGCGCAGGTTCAGGGAGAGCCAATGCACGGGATTTAGTCGCTTTAGCTGATTCTCTCTCCCGGTTACCAGAATTATCATATCTAGCATCAGAGGCGCAATCCCCATTTCTCAAAGCTTTGCAAAAAGTACCCGCTGTACTGGAAGAATTAGCTAAAAAATTACAACTTCATATCGTAGAATCACCACCTATTTATCTCAAAGAAGGTGGTTTAATTCGTCCGGGGATAAATCCACAGTTGGATGAAAGAAAAGCGACTGTGGAAGGTGATCAACAATGGATTGCAAATTTAGAAGTTGATGAAAGGGTGAGAACGGGAATTCCAAATTTGAAGGTGGGATTTAATAAAACTTTTGGTTATTACATTAGTATTTCGCGTTCTAAATCTGACCAAGTTCCAGATAATTACATCCGTAAGCAAACTCTGACAAATGAGGAACGTTACATCACTCCTGATTTGAAGGAACGAGAAGCGCGAATTCTCACAGCTAGGGATGATTTAAATCAGTTGGAATATGAGATTTTTGCAGCTTTGCGGGAAGAGGTGGGTAGTCATGCGGAAATAATTCGGAATATTTCCCGTGCGGTAGCGGCTGTGGATGTGTTGTGTGGTTTGGCAGAATTGGCTGTACATCAAGGTTACTGTCGTCCTGAAATGCTTGCAGGGCGAGAGATTGAGGTTGTTGATGGTCGTCACCCAGTGGTGGAACAGTCTTTACCTGCTGGGTTTTTTGTGCCTAATTCTACGGGGTTGGGTGGAGAAACGAACCGCGAAGGCGCAGAGGACACGGAGGGGGAGAAGCCTGATTTAGTGATTTTGACGGGGCCAAATGCTAGTGGGAAGAGTTGTTATTTAAGACAGGTGGGGTTAATTCAGTTGATGGCGCAGGTGGGGAGTTTTGTGCCGGCTCGGTCTGCTAGGCTGGGAGTGTGCGATCGCATTTTTACCCGTGTCGGTGCTGTGGATGATTTAGCAACTGGTCAATCTACCTTTATGGTGGAGATGAATGAAACTGCAAATATCCTCAATCATGCAACTGCTAAATCGTTGGTTTTGTTAGATGAAATTGGTCGCGGAACTGCAACTTTTGACGGTTTATCAATAGCTTGGGCTGTGGCAGAATATTTAGCAGTAGAAATTCAATCAAGGACTATTTTTGCTACCCATTATCATGAGTTAAATGAACTAGCTAGTATTGTTCCTAATGTGGCTAATTATCAAGTTACAGTTAAAGAATTACCTGACCAAATTATCTTTTTGCATCAAGTTCAACCAGGTGGTGCTGATAAATCCTATGGTATCGAAGCCGGAAGATTAGCCGGCTTACCAGCAGTGGTAATAAAGCGGGCAAAACAAGTAATGGGACAAATAGAAAAACACAGTAAAATTGCAATGGGTTTGCGTGAAGGACTTTAATTATTTCATGTAAGAGACTAAATCAATAACTGTGTATGAATTACTCATCGCTAAATGCTTATAAACAGAAGATTCTTAACGATTTCAACAACCGCCTAAACTACGAGAATGAGTTTCATAGACGAGCTGCCTCTCGATTAGTAGAATTAGCAAAATTACAACCAGGTCAGAAAGTTTTAGATGTCGCTACTGGCACAGGTCTAGCGGCTATTGCTGCGGCTCAAATTGTTGGTTCTACGGGTCATGTTTTGGGAACTGACTTTGCTTTGGGAATGTTGCAGCAAGCCCAGCAAAAAGTTGCAGCTTTAGGATTGACTAATATCATGTTTGATACAGTGGATGCAGATGAGCAAGAATTTGAGGAGAGGCAATTTGATGCTATTATGTGTTCATCTGCGATCGCCTACTTCACAGATATTCCCACATCACTTTGTCGATGGCATAATGCTCTAAAACCAGGCGGAATTGTCGCATTTTCCTGCCTTGCAGAAACCTCTCCAACCGCATCTGTTTTGTTTCGGGCAGTAGTTCAAAAATACGGTATCACTATCCCAAATCCTAATGAATTACTCGGAACACATCAGAAGTGTTACCAAATACTGGAAACAATTGGCTTTGAAGAGATCGAAATTACAACTGAGCAATTAGGCTTCTACTTGCAAGATGCTGAGATTGCGTGGAATGGTAATGCTAAGAGTGCATTTGGGCTTCAGGATGTGAAAATATCAGAGGAAGAATTAGAGCGTTGTCAGCAAGAATACTTTACAGAAATAAATAAAGCTGCAACTAAAGAAGGCTATTGGAATGATGTCACATTTTTCTTTGTAACAGCCCATAAAGCCAGTGAAGCGATAACATAATAACCCCAATGCACTTCTACTTAAGGTAGCTTCACCACCTAGTTTTACTAATCGAATATTTAGGAACGCAGAAAACAAGATGAAATCCGTAACGCACCATGATCAAAGGCTTGGTGCGTTACCCTATCGTTCTAAGCATAGCCATGCCCAATAACAGATAGTACAGCCTGTTAGAAAAAATTGCTAATAGTGCCTATGATCTTTCATCAAATCTTTATTTATACTTTATTTTTCAGAAATGTATTCCTATTGACAGAATAAATGTTACAAATTAAACAAATTATTCTAATGAAAATTTTATAACATTTATGCTAACTAAAATAATTAATCAAAAATATATAAAAAAAATACAAAAAATACAAAAAAATAACTTAGATTTATAGGTGGCAAGCAGATTTTTTTTAGTAATGTATTAATGAATTTGGCGTTAATCATGACAAAAAAACTTGTATTATCGAGCAACCGCTAATCAAATCAAATTTTTGTTACCCGTATTTATTAATCAACTCAATATGAAATTACTAAATCTAGAAGATTCATACCAACTTTCACCTCTACAGGAAGGAATGTTGTTTAATAGCCTAATTGCTCAACAGTCTGGAGTTGATATTGAGCAGGTTATTTGTTTAGTGCCAGAAAAAATTGATGTGAAAATATTTCAACAAGCATGGATTAAAGTTGTAGAAAGACACGCAGCTTTAAGAAGTAGCTTTGATTGGTCAAACGAAAATGAAGCACTACAACTAGTACATAAACAAGTAATTCTTTCTCTGGAAGAACAAAATTGGAGTAGCTTATCTGACACAGAACAAAAGCAGAAATTACGAACTTATCTTCAAAGCGATCGCACACTAGGTTTTCAGCTACATACACCACCATTAATGCGTTTAGCATTATTTCAGGTAAGTGAATCTGCGTACCAATTTGTTTGGACTTTTCACCATGCTTTGTTAGACGGTCGGTCTTTACTCATCATTTTCAAAGAAGTTCTTACCTTTTATCAGGCTTTTTCTCAAAGAGAGGATTTAGAAATCCTACAACCCCATCCTTATAAAAATCATATTCAATGGTTACAGCAACAAGACTGGTCAAAAAATGCAAGTTTTTGGCAGCAATTACTTAAAGATTTTACCGCACCAACTCCTTTGTTATTAGACCAAAATCCCCATAATAAAAGCGGTTTTGGAGAGCAAAAAATTAGATTATCAGCAAAAAATACTCAGATATTAGAAGATTTAGCACAACAAAATCAACTCACTCTCAATACCTTAATACAGGCAGCTTGGGCTATATTATTGAGTCGTTATAGCGGTGAAAATGACGTTGTTTTTGGTGCAACTAGAGCTTGCCGTTATTCATCTGTCCCTGGTTCAGAATCAATGGTAGGACAATTAACCAATACCCTACCAGTCCGGGTAAAAATAACAGGAGAAACACCTATACTTCCTTGGTTAAAAGAATTGCGATCGCAGTGGGTAACTTTGCGAGAATACGAACATACACCCCTAGTAAAAATTCAGAGTTGGAGTAATGTTCCTGGTGGAAGTTCATTATTTAATAGTCTTGTCGTCTTTGAAAATTACGAATTAAATCAGGCTTTGCATTCTCATGATGAAAGATGGCAAAACTTGGAAGTGCAGCTAGAAGAACAAACAAATTTTCCGCTGACATTAGTTGGTTATGCGGGAACAGAACTTTTACTAAAAATAAAATATGACCAACGCAGTTTTAACGATGATAAAATTCTGCGAATGCTGGGACATCTGCAAACCTTATTATCCAGCATAGCCACAAATCCCCACCAAAATCTAGGAGAATTACCCCTATTAACAACAGATGAACAACATCAAATGTTAATAGAATGGAATCACACAGCAGCAGATTTTAATCAACAAATTTGTATTCATCAACTATTTGAATCACAGGTAGAAAAAACACCTACATCTGTTGCTGTTGTCTTCGGAAATGAGCAATTAACCTACCAAGAACTTAATTTTCAAGCAAATCAATTAGCACATCAACTCAAAGAACTAGGAGTCAAACCAGGAGTCTTGGTTGCCGTTTACCTAGAACGTTCCTTAGAGATAATTTCCGCAGTTTTGGGAATTTTAAAAGCTGGCGGTGCTTATGTACCCTTAGAACCCAGTTTTCCCCAAGAACGTATTCAATTACTCCTGTCTTCACTGCAAATTAATTGTCTAGTTACCCAAACTAAGTTATTACCTAAAATTCAGGAACTAGAAACACAGCTTCCCGCACTACAACACTTAATTTGTTTAGATAAATGTGCCGCTAAACAATCGGGAAATCAGCAAATATGGAATCGTTCCTATCTAGATCAATTACCTCAAAAAAACTTAAACACCTCTGTTAGTTCTGATGATATTGCCTACATAATTTTTACATCAGGCTCTACAGGAACACCAAAAGGTGTAGTTGTTCGTCATCAACCTGTGATCAATCTCATTTCCTGGGTTAACAAAACATTTAATGTTAATTCCTCTGACCGAATTTTATTTATCACATCTTTGTGTTTTGATCTATCAGTTTATGACATATTCGGACTTTTAGCCGTAGGTGGTTCTATTCGGGTTGTGTCTAATCAAGATGTTAGAGATCCAGAAGCTTTATTAAACATTATTTGCCATGAACCAATTACTTTTTGGGACTCAGCACCCCCAGCATTACAACAGTTAGCTTCCTTGTTCCCCACAGTTAAATCTAGTAATTGTCATCCCTTGTTGCGGTTGGTATTTATGAGTGGTGATTGGATACCAGTCACATTACCAGACTTACTAAAAACTACATTTCCAGAAGTGGAAGTAATTAGTTTAGGAGGAGCAACCGAAGCCACAGTTTGGTCTAATTATTATCCCATTGGCAAAGTAGAAGCACATTGGAAGAGTATTCCCTATGGTAAACCTATCCAAAATGCACAATATTATATTCTGGATTCTTACCTTAATCCTTGTCCCATTGGTGTAGCGGGGGATTTGTATATTGGTGGAGTTTGTTTAGCTTCTGGTTATTTAAATCAACCGGAACTGACAGCACAAAAATTTATTCCTAATCCCTTTAGTAAAAATCCCGAATCACGACTTTATAAAACTGGAGATTTAGCTCGCTATTTCCCAGATGGTAATATTGAATTCTTGGGACGAATTGACCATCAAGTAAAAATTCGTGGTTTCCGCATTGAGTTGGGAGAAATTGAAGGTGTACTCGCACAACACCCCGGAGTAGAAGAAACAGTAGTTATCGCTAGGGAAGACGAACCAGGATGTAAGCGACTGGTGGCTTATATGGTGCTAAATCAACAATATGCACCCAAAAATATGAATGAATTACGGCAGTTTCTACAAAAGAAATTACCAGAGTATATGATTCCTTGTACCTTGATACCCATTAACTATATTCCATTAACAGCTAATGGTAAGATAAACCGTTCGGCTTTACCCATACCTGACCAAACACGACCCAATTTAGAAAAAGCCTTTATTCCTCCTAGCAACACAATAGAATTACAATTAACTGAGATTTGGAAACAGGTATTAGGTATTAACTCAATTGGAGTTAAAGATAACTTCTTTGAATTGGGGGGACATTCCCTATTGGCTGTGAAATTGTTCACCCAAATCGAACATAAACTTAGTAAAAAACTGCCTCTCGCTACCTTATTCCATTCACCAACAATAGAAGAGTTAGCGAACATTCTCAGTCAAGAAAACGATCCCGTTTCTTGGTCGTCTCTAGTACCTATTCAGCCGATTAAGAATAGTAAACGTCCTTTATTCCTGGTTCATGCTCTTGGTGGAAATATCATTGGCTACCAAAGCCTAGTTCGTTACTTAGGTTCAGAACAACCGATTTATGGACTACAAGCACAAGGACTAGATGGTAAACAACCTCCTCACACCAGGGTTGAAGACATGGCTGCTCATTACATTCAAGAAATTCGCACCGTCCAACCTCATGGACCCTATCTATTAGCTGGTTTCTCTAGTGGTGGTATAGTTGCTTTTGAGATGGGTCAGCAATTAATAGCCCAAGGTGAGCAGGTGGCTCTATTAGCAATGTTTGATACCTATAACCCCAGGCTGTATATTGAGAATCCCTCCTTCATTCATACCATGTATGCTTATGGGCGTACCTTGTTAGAGCTATCGCCACAAGCTAAACGCTACTATTTTCTAGCGAAGATGGACTGGTTGCGGTTACTTTTTACAGGGAATCCTCATAGCAAGTATGACCTCTGGAATAATCACACTTTATCAGAAGATAGCAACCCTTACAACATGGAGTTTATAGAAACTATAAAACGGGTAACAATGAAAGATTATGTTCCGCAGACTTATCCTGGCCGAGTAACTTTATTTACTACTAAGGAAGTGTTGAGATGGTGTCGCAATGAAACCGATAGAGGTTGGAAACATCTGGCTCAGGATGGTTTAGATATCTATCATGTACCAGGTACACATTTAGGTATGTTAGATGAACCCAACGTGCAGATTTTAGCAGAAAAATTGCAGGTTTGCTTAGAGCAAGCACAGGAAAATTACTGGGAAGAAAATGCGATTATCCTATCAAATCGGCTGATTAAAACCCATAGTGCTGGTAAGTTGGTAAATCGGTAAAATCCTTGATAAATTAAGGGGATCAGATTTTTAGCCGTTGTCTGTATTGCTCAAAATTTTCTTGTATGGGCGGATTGCACGCCCATATTGTATAATTAACAACTAGCGAACAAAAATAACAACATAGACAAATAAATAACCCAAAATGAGCAAACAGGAAATCGATCCTTTCAAACAAAGCCAAGGTGCAAAAAAATCTGCTATTTTACCCTTAAGCTTGTATCTGTTAGCATTGCTCATTTCCTCCTTCACAGCCAAAAAAGCTATAGCCCAAATTGTTCCTGACAATACCCTCCCAGTTAACTCTCAGGTACAATCAGGATGCAGTATTTGTGAAATCAATGGCGGAACAATCAGAGGTGTAAATTTATTTCACAGCTTTAAAGAATTTTCTGTACCTACAGGTGGTGAAGCCTTATTTAATAATAGTTCGGCAATACAAAACATCCTTACCAGGGTAACAGGTAACACCATCTCCCATATTGATGGAATGATTCGTACTCATGGTAATGCAAACCTGTTTTTCATCAATCCTAACGGGATTATATTTGGTGAAAATGCCAATTTAAACATTGGTGGTTCTTTGATAGCGAGTACAGCGAACAGCATCAAATTTGTAGATGGTACGCAGTTTAGTCGTCAAGTTTCTCAAAGCACACCATTATTGACTATCAGTATGCCTATAGGATTGCAATTTGCAGCGCATCCCCGTTTAATTCAGGTAAATAGTAAAGCTACTGGATTGCAGATACAAGCAAATCAAACCTTAGCTTTAGTAGGCGGAGATATCAGCTTAGATGCTGCAACACTAAAGACAAATGGAGGAAGATTAGAATTAGGTAGTGTTGCTGGAGAAGGTTTAGTTAAACTCACCTCCACCAACCAAGGATTTTCCTTCAATTATGAAGGCATACAAAAATTTGGCAACATTCAACTAACTGCTGAAGCTAATGTTTGATACCAGTGGCATCGGTGGGGGAGAGATGCAAATACAAACTGGTAATCTGCAAATGAGTGAAGGATCGCGCATCGCATCTTTAACCTTGGGATCATTACCAGGAGGTAATATAACCATTAACGCCACTGATACCATAGAAATAATTGGTACTGGTGAATTTGAGAAAAAAGCAGCAAACATTCTCGATCCCAGCGCTGATGTTTCAGAAGGACGGGATGGTTTTTTTATCCTTAGCACTGGTTCTGGAAGTACCGGAAATTTTGAAATTAATACAAATAAATTGATACTTAAGGATGGAGCTATTTTATTAGTTTCTGTTGTTAATCAGGGTAATGGTGGTAATCTCAACATTAACGCCTCTGAGTCAGTAGAAGTAATTGAATCTTTATTAGCAACAGGAAATAGACTCCAAAGTAGTGGAGACGCTGGTAACATCAATATTAAAACAAAAAATTTGCTCCTTCAAAATCGAGGATCTATTGCTAGTAGTTCTTTGGCTACAGGTAAAGCAGGTAATATTAACATTAATGCTTCTGAATCAATTCAATTAACGCCAAGTGAATCTTTTTACCAAGTATTTGATGATATAAATGTTAATACAAATATCAACTCTTCTACCGTGGGCATTGCTGATTCTGGAAATATAGAAATTAGCACTAAGCAATTAATTTTAAGAAAAAATACTGCTATATCGGCTGCCACTTTTGGCTCTGGAAATGGTGGTAATTTAACAATTAATGCCTCTGATATTCACTTAATTGGTAAAGGATCTGAAAGCTTTATTAATGCTTTAGGTACTGCATCAGAAATTGGGGCAACGGGTAACGGAGGTAATTTAAATATTAATGCTAACACTTTGCAAATGCAGGATGGCAAAATTAGCGCTGGTGCTGTTGGTGTCGGAAATGGAGGAAACTTGCTTATTAATGTTAATAAAGTGCAAATTCAGGAGGGGGCAGAAATCAGCGTTTCCACTGTTAATGCAGGTAAAGCCGGAACCTTAACAGTCAATGCTGCTGATATCCAACTAGTTGGTACTGATATTAATGGGTTATCCAGTGGTTTTTTTGCCAGTTCTGGGTTAAGTGCAACAGGGGCAGCAGGAGATATAAAAGTTAATACTAATAATTTGCAAATTCTCGATAGGGCTACAATCACTGTAGAGGCTTTAGGCTCAGGAAATGCAGGCAATCTTAGCTTGAAGGCTAACTCGATTTTGATGGATCAATTTAGTACTATTAGTGGCAACAGTCTCATTAATAGTACTGCTACTAATCAAGAACAAGCTAATCTTAATTTACATTCTCAAAATTTGATTATGCGTAATGGAAGCAAAATCACTACTAATGCGACTGGCAACAATGTTATTGGTGGCAATATCACTATTGTGACTGATGTTTTAGCAGCAGCAGAAAATAGTGACATTAGTGCCAATTCGACTGATTTTCGTGGTGGTAAGGTGATAATTACTGCCCAAGGTATCTTCGGGACACAGTTTCGAGATCAACTAACTCCAAAAAGTGATATTACTGCCACTGGGGCAAGTCCAGAGTTTAGTGGTATAGTCCAG
The DNA here is from genome assembly GCF_049315035.1 of Anabaena sp. PCC 7938. Classification (NCBI taxonomy): domain Bacteria; kingdom Bacillati; phylum Cyanobacteriota; class Cyanophyceae; order Nostocales; family Nostocaceae; genus Anabaena; species Anabaena sp. PCC 7938. Next base: position 1,949,697 of record NZ_CP186034.1, read on the forward strand.
ATCAATCAGTTATCTACCGATCCCAGCCAAGGTTTAATAGATCTCTCCACTAGTGTGGTTGATACTGATAATCAGGTTTCTCAAGAATGTGCAGCTGGTAGCAAATTTACCAGTCGAGAAAATAAATTTACTATTATTGGCCGTGGTGGATTACCATCTAGTCCTGATGATTTATTTACGGGGACAAGAGCATTAGTAGATTTGGTAGAGTTAGTGCCTAGTCAACAGAATGGCCCAGATATTCAACCTGTAGGAGTTAGTGACCGTATATCAACAGAGATTGTAGAAGCGCAAGGATGGGTTGTTGATGCCAAAGGTCAAGTTAGCTTAATTGCTCAATCAGCAAATGTTCTACCCCACGGTCTTATTATATCTAAGACTTCTTGTTTTGCACCTTAACTGTTAATTAACCCTCAGTATTTGACCACTTCTTGTCAGACGTGGGGCTTCTGTCAGTTCAAGCTAAAATAAGACTAGAGACAAAATTTGAAATTACTGAGTAATAGCACTCAGTTAAATAGAAGCAAAATGGGATTTTTTGATTCTGAGATAGTTCAACATGAAGCCAAGCAGCTTTTTGAAGATTATCAATCGCTGATTAAGCTTGGCAACGACTACGGCAAATTTGACCGCGAGGGTAAAAAGCTGTTTATTGAGCAAATGGAAGCAATGATGGATCGATATCGCATCTTTATGAAGCGTTTTGAGCTATCAGAAGACTTCATGGCGCAAATGACCATAGAGCAACTAAAAACTCAGCTAGGTCAGTTTGGCGTTACCCCGCAACAAATGTTTGAGCAAATGAACGTCACCCTCAACAGGATGAAAGCCGAACTGGAAAAAACTCCTTGAAGGGAGACAGGAAACTGGGGACAGGGGAGAATAGCCTTCTGCTCCCTGCTCCCTGTTCCCTAATTTGATTTAGGACGAGAAAACTGAGAAGGTGACTTGAATTTCTCTACAGGTACATCCTTAAGAGCTTTAATCATAAAATCACGCCAGATAGGAGCAACCATACCACCACCGGTCGCACCGCTAGATAATTGGCGGTTATCGTCTCTCCCGATCCAGACAGCAGTTGTGAGTTGTGGTACAGTACCCACAAACCAAATATCTTTTTCTGAAGAAGTTGTCCCCGTCTTGCCTGCAACTGGCCTATCTATAGCAGCACCTTTACCTGTACCACTTGTAACAACAGATTGCATGACATCAATAATCGCTGCTGATGCCCAGGGATCAAGGACTCGCTGCGGTTTAGGTGTGTTGTCAAGTAACACATTTCCACTGCTATCTGTTACCCGTACAATCACTGTTGGTGGTGACTGCCAGCCATAATTAGCAAAGGTAGCATAGGCACTAGCCATTTCTAGAGGAGTAACACCGATCGCACCCAAAGGTAAAGAAGTAACAGGTTCCATCGGACTCATAATGCCCAAGGTGCGGCAAATTTCAATCACTCTATTCATCCCTACGGTTTTACCAAGCTTAATCACAGGGATATTCCGAGACTGAGCTAACGCAGTCCGAATTGACATTGCACCGCTAAAGCCGCCATCATAGTTTCTCGGAAAGTACCAACCATTACCATCTCGGTAACTAACTGGAGAATCTACCACTGTACTATCTGGAGTATATTTACCCGTGGCAAAGGCAGCATAGTAAACAAAGGGTTTAAAAGCTGAACCAGGCTGACGTTGAGCTTGGGTGGCGCGGTTGAACTCACTGGCTTTAGAATCTACACCACCCACTAGGGCTTTAACAAAATGAGTCCGGGGGTCAACTGCCACAAGGGCAATTTGATTTTTGTATAAACCTTGTCCCAGTAGAGTTTTATGCCACTTGGCGACTGTTCCTTCTGCCATTTCTTGAAATTTAGCATCGACAGTCGTCTGCACCCGCATTCCGCCTTTTAGCAATGCGTCACGCCCGAACTTTTTCGCTAATTCTTGGGCTACGGCATTGGTTATGTAAGGTGAAGCACTACCTTGAAATGACCTGATTCTACCGAGTTTAATTTCTTGCTTGAGAGCATCGTCATATTCTTTCTGGGTAATCCAAGTCAATTCCAACATCCGCCCCAGGACTTCTTTTTGCTTCAGTTTTGCCAGCTTCATACTAGCGAAAGGGCTGAATTCCTCAGGGGCTTGGATTAAACCAGCCATCATTGCTGACTCACCCAAAGTTAAAAATTCTGCTGATTTGTTAAAATAACTCCGTGCTGCTGTTTGTACGCCGTAATTGTTATGACCCCAATAAACTTGATTGAGGTACATTTCTAAAATTTGGTCTTTGTTGAGAATTTGTTCTAACCGAATTGCTAGTACAGCTTCTGCTAATTTGCGAGTAAAAGCACGTTTTTGAGACAAAAACAGGTTTTTGACTAACTGCATGGTGATGGTAGAACCACCTTCTTTGACACCACCTGCTACTAAGTTGACGACTACAGCCCGGCCAACACCAGTAGGGTTAATACCGTGGTGTGTGTAAAAGTGACTATCTTCACTGGCTAATACTGCCCGTTTCAGATTTGGGGAAATTCTATCTAAGGGTACGACTTCCCGGTTAGCTTCACCATGAAATCTTGTTAAAAGTTTACCTTTAATGTCATATATGTATGTAGTTTCTGAAGGAGAAAAGTTACGTAATTGTCTCACGTCTGGCAAATTGCGGAAACTAGTGGCTAGTCCAACCAGTCCCCCGGCTACAATAGAGCTTGTTAACAGCGTGATAGATAGCAGAGTAGCGCCGGTTACTTGACCTACTCCTTTAAAAAACTCAAATCCAGATGAAGCCTGCTCTTGTGGCTGTTTGTCTTCAAAAGTCCTAGACGACACGGCGTTCTCACTTCCTCACTAGTAAATATAAATGTAATTGATGGAATGGAAAAAGTCGGTTAATTTTTTGCAATTATAGTAGTCTGGCAGAGCAAAAAACAGATAATTTGCCAGTGAACATAACTAACCTAATTTCTAAAGTACAAAGTGTAGTTAATAGCGAATTTCATATTATGACGCAAAATTTCTCTTGGTTACATCGTGGTGTGGCAGATATTTTTCCTCAACCTGATAATGATAGTGACGCTGAAAGTCTAGAAACCCGTTTAGCAAATGCGAATAGTCCTTTAAGAGTCAAGCTGGGTATTGATCCTACTGGTGCAGATATTCATCTTGGTCATAGCATACCTGTCAGAAAACTGCGAGCTTTTCAAGATGCTGGTCATACGGCTGTTCTGATTATTGGCGATTTTACGGCTCGTATTGGTGATCCTACTGGTAAGTCTGATGTGCGTCGTCAACTGACAGAGGCAGATGTGGCTCAAAATGCCCAAACTTATCTTGACCAAGTTCGCCCTATTTTAGATTTTGACACACCGGGCAGATTGGAGGTACGTTATAACTCAGAGTGGCTTTCCCATCTTGATTTGGGGAAAACTCTGGAGTTACTTTCTACTATGACTGTGGGACAGATGTTAGCTAAGGAAGGTTTTGCAGAACGTTATAAAAAAGAGAATCCTATTTTCCTTCATGAGTTCCTGTATCCATTAATGCAGGGTTTTGATTCTGTGGCAGTTGAGGCTGATGTGGAGTTAGGCGGTACTGATCAAAAGTTTAACATTGCAGTAGGTAGAGATTTGCAACGCCATTTTAATCTAAAACCTCAATTTGGGCTACTGTTGCCAATTTTAATTGGTACCGATGGTGTACAAAAAATGTCTAAGTCTTTGGGTAATTATGTGGGCTTGGGAGAACACCCTTCTCAAAAGTATCAGAAGCTCCAAGGTGTGCCAGATAATTTACTGTCACAATATTTTGAGTTGCTGACAGATTCACCTTTAGATAGTTTGCCAGAGAACCCGCGCGATCGCCAGGAATTTTTAGCCTGGGAAATTGTCAGACAGTATCACGGTGAACAATCGGCTAATGAAGCCAAGGAAGCAGCAAAAAGCGGCGGTAAGGAAGGTGCTGTTCCTGAGTTCTCTCTGGCTGTTGTACCTCAATTTCCGGCTAAATTATCTGTTATTCTCGGTTCTAGTGGTTTGTGTAAGAGTAACGCGGAAGGTAGGCGCAAAATTCAAGAGGGTGGAGTGCGTTTAGATGGTGTAAAAATTACTGATGCAGATACCTCTTACCAACAACCTAGCGAATTACACGGTAGAGTTTTACAAGTTGGTAAAAATAAGTTTATCAGACTTATAGTATAGCTTACGCTGGGCTATCAATGATAACAGAGGCAGAGCCTCAATGATGGCATTCCCAGTCAGAGACTGGGAACGAGATAAACTTCTGAACTCCTGAACTCCTTCTTCTAATGACCAATCACCAAATTATCGTTCCTTTAGATGTACCAGATTTAGGAAGTGCGATCGCTCTTGTGGATAAACTTCCTCAAGTCACTTTCTGGAAAGTCGGTTTAGAACTGTTTACCAGCACGGGTCCCACAATTCTCGAAATTCTCAAATCTCGCCAAAAACGCATTTTCCTAGATTTGAAATTTCACGATATCCCCAACACTGTTGCGGGTGCTTGTCGTGCTGCGGCTAGTTATGGAGTGGATTTATTGACAATTCACTCAACTAATGGTAAGGATGCCCTGAAAGCTGCCACCGAAGCGGTACAAGTAGGAGCAGAAAAAGCGGGTACAAAACCGCCCAAATTAATTGCTATTACTTTGTTAACCAGCATTTCAACCCGACAATTGGCGTTTGAATTAAAAATACCCATAGAATTGCCAGAATTTGCTTTACAAATGGCACTTTTAGCTCAAGAATCGGGTTTAGATGGGGCTGTGTGTTCACCCCAAGAAGTGGGACAATTACGGGAAAGTTGTGGAAATGACTTTTTGCTGGTTTGTCCTGGTGTGCGGCCAACCTGGGCTGAAAAAGGAGACCAAAAGCGATCGCTCACACCCTCTCAAGCTATCAAAGCCGGTGCAGATTATCTAGTCATTGGTCGTCCAATTACTGCTGCACCTCAGCCGGAGTTAGCTTGGCAGAAGATTACCGAAGAACTAAATGAAACCTATAACCCGACTGGGAATGAATTCCCAGTCTCATAGCAAAAGTCATCTAAAAGATGACTAAAAATGCGAAAAAATCCCCAGTTTACTTTAGTAAACTTTAGTTATTAGCCCGGAAATTCATTTCTGGGCGGGTGTGGAAGCCAACGGATAAAATATTTCTAGCTTAACCTCACACAAATGAGTAGTAATAAAGCCATTCTTATTATATCTACAATGTGCTGTGTATAGTCACTACTAAGGTGATTAGGAAATCAACTAATGATAAAATTTAGACACAAAGAGATTTTCAACTCTGTCACCTGTCACCTGTCACCTGTCACCTTTTGTAGCTGGTGGTTAGTAGCCTGTAGTTATTTGCTATTCGTTTCTCCTGCATTTTCCAAAACTCTCACTCCCAAAACTGCCAACCCAGAAATAGGTAATTCTTGTTCAGAGCAAAGTTTAGAAACTTTAACTACACAATTACTGTTAGATTTACCTAGCTACGCCAACCGTGTCGCCCAACGCTCTCGTCGTCTGAGTCGCAGTGTTGATATTTTCCCTTATGTATTGGTAGCTGGTAAACCGGAGTTTCAAGCTTTACCTTTAAATCCTGGCATTGATACCGCAAATAAATATGAATCAGAGGGAGTAGAACAAGTTTTCTTTACTACCTTTGAAAGACAGTATTTAAATAAAAAAGCTGTAGAATTACAACAATTTCACTGGTTGTTTTTGACAAAAACTAAAAATGGTTGGAATGTAGTCATGATGTTTAGTCGTACTGGTGAATATCCAGTTAAACCACCTGTTGCACCAGCGAAAGATAGTAGTAGTGGTGCGATCGCACAAGGTGTTAAACTTTGGTTACGGGATTGTCAAGCAGGAAGTGTGCGAAGGCGATAGTTAGAAATATAGCGGTATGAACTGGAATGAGATACATCATAGTCCCCTCCTCGCTTGCGGGGAGGGGGTTGGGGGTGGGGTTCTTGCATTTCACTCAACCGAAAATCGCTGTATAATTTTTATAAATATTTAATTTAAATGCCGTATCTAGCTAGAATTTTGCTATATCCAATTAAATCATTGGATGGTATTGAAGTAGAAAAAGCGACGATTTTACCCAGTGGCGCACTTCAGAATGACCGCGAATTTGCTATTGTTGACGTACAGGGTAAATTTGTCAATGGTAAACGCCATGCCAAAATACATTTATTGCGTTCAGAATTTTCTTTAAAAGAGAGAATTATCCACCTCAAATTTCCTGATAGCGACTCACCACAAACTTTTCATCTTGATAGAGAACAGCCAGAACTACAAGCAACATTAAGTAATTACTTCGGGTTTGCTGTCAAATTAACCCAAAACACCAACATGGGATTTCCTGATGATACAGACTCACCTGGTGCAACAGTAATTAGTACAGCAACATTAACAGAAACAGCTTCTTGGTTTCCTGGTATGAGTGTAGACGAAATGCGTCGTCGGATGCGTGCCAATATTGAAATTGATGGTGTCCCCGCATTTTGGGAAGATAAGCTGTATACTGCCAGTGGTGAAACCGTATCTTTTATAATAGGAGACGTGCAGTTTTTAGGAATTAACCCCTGTCAACGTTGCATAGTTCCTACAAGAGATTCTTCTTTAGGTGAAGCTTACCCAAACTTTCAAAAAATATTTGTGCAGAAACGCCAAGAAACTATACCCGCTTGGGTAGCGGTATCAAGATTTAATCATTTTTATAGATTGAGTGTCAATACAAAAGTAGCTAAATCAGAAGTTGGAAAAACCATAGAAATTGGCAATAATATCGAAATATCATCACAACCGATATAAAATCTCAACCTCCTCTTATCTTCCTCCTCTTTGCGCCTCTGCGCCTCTGCGTGAAAAAACTCCTCAACCCCATATCTCATCATACTTAGCCCTGACAGTAAAACCTGGATATCCTGATTCATATATAATATAGTAAATTACCAGCAGGAGTAAAAGTTATGACCATGAAAGAACTTATCCAAGCAGAAATTGACAAAATCCCAGAACAAGAACTTAATGAAGTTTATCAACTAATTAAAGATTTTACAGATAAAAAAAATAGCACCAAAAAGGGAATTTTATCTCAATTAAAACAGATAAAAATTCAAGGGCCTAGAGACTTTTCCGTGAATTTTGATAAATATTTATACCAGCAAGAATTAGATGAGCAATAATCGTTATTTTTTAGATACCTCATTTATTATTGCCATAATTAATGAAAGAGATCAATATCATCAAACAGCTAATGATTTAGCAAATTATTATGATGATTCATTTTTAGTCACTTCTGATGCAATTATATTAGAAATAGCTAATGGTTTAAGTCGTAATTATAAACAAGAAGCAACTCAATTAATAGAATATTTGTTAAATGCAGAAACAGTAGAAATTATCCATGTTACTCCAGAGTTATTTCATCAAGGATTTGATTTGTACAAAAATTTTCAAGATAAAGAATGGGGTTTAGTTGACTGCATTTCTTTTGTAATTATGAAAAATAAAAATATTACTCATACTTTAAGTTTTGATCATCATTTTCAGCAAGCTAGATTTTCGTTAGTAAAATAGGGTAGCTTGCTTCCTGAAGGGTATGAAGTGAAAACCAAGATATTCTTTGTCAGAATCAGGATATCCAGGATTTAAGGATTTACAGGATTTTTGTTTGAGCTTTAATCTCTTAAAATCAAGCATTTTTGAACATTCTGTAAATTATGATTATCAGGTAATTCTATCTTAAATTTCACAATTAATCATCAAATCAATATTTAAAATATGAGGCTCTTCGGTACTTTTTATGCTAAACTATTAAACATAATGCCAACTTAATAAGCATCTAATTCGGAAATTTTCAAAGTTTTTAAATCCATATCCCGAACGTTTTATTAGTTTAAGCTTGTTATTAATTCCTTCCACAGTACCACTGGTTGTCCTATTATCAAAGTAGGCTATAATTTCCTGATACCAACGAATAATAGTATTGTTGCTATTTGGGAAGTATTTTTAGCTCTCGATAACCACATACCTAATTTGAAAACTCCCGTATACCAATCTTGTGTAGTATTAAAATTTGCCTAATCTTTTCTTTAAATTCGTGCATTTCCTTCAAAATAGGCGAGACATTTTTAACTTGAATCAGTTTCTCTAATTGCTCTTGGGTTAACTTATCTTCATTTTTAAGTAAGGGATATTTACTATTCTTCAATCCAGCTAATATTTCTTCATATTTAGATTTTTCTGTTGTATTTGCTTTCTTGATTAAATCTTCAACTTTCCGTTTTTCCCTTTTTCTTTGTGTATCTAATTCTTTGTTAATCTGTGTCATTACATGAAATCTATCAGCTACTACTTGAGCATTTGGCATTAATTCTGTTACTAAAGTTTTATAGCCACTCCACAAATCTATACTGACTTCTTCTATATTTTCTAGAATCTCTGTCCCCCATCCCATAAGGGTTTTCCTGATTATTTCTTGTGTTCGTCCGCTTAAAATCGCAATTAGTTTGCTCTGATCTAAATCTACTAATACTGCACAGTAATTCCCATGTCCTTTCTTCAAAGCTATTTCATCAATTCCCAGTCTTTTTAGATTTATAGGTTTTAAATCTGGTAATTCTGATGATGCGTCTTTTAACATTCTTTCTATTTCGTCTTTTGTTACTATACCTTTTGCTGCTACACTATGAATGTCGTTTTCTAAAACTTCTTGTATTGTCTTATTTGCAAGGCGATTTGTAAAAGTTCTTTTCTTTTTAACAAAATCTAAATCTTCACTAAATGGTTTTTTACATTGTTCACATTTAAACTGTCGGCGATTAATTTCTAAAAATATTTCTTTTTCTCCAAAAGGGAGGTCTTTAATAATATGTCTATGATTTTGATGTAATTTATGGCTGGTTGTGCCACAATATGGGCAGGTAGCAAATGAATTTTCTTGTTCAATTTGTAAAATCATTCCAATTCCGGTATGAAGGCGATGTGATACAACTTTTACACCGCTTAAATCCAGAATTTCTGTTAGAATTTTAATACCTTTTTTGCCAGTCATAACTTTAAGTTTATCTAAAAATAATTTGGATTGCATTTATAGTTAATAATAAATGCTCTTTGTATGTCAACCCCTACAATACCTTTAGTCATTTATTGATACATTTTTTAATATTATTTAGTGAGTGTAGCTAATAGTTTGGCATAACAACTACCGAAGAACCAAATATGATACTTTAAAATAATATCCTTAAATCCTGTAAATCCTAATTCTGACAAATTAGATTCTAGTCCCTTCAAGCTAGGGAATAAATTCCTATTAGCCATCATTCCGTATCTCATCATACCTAGCTTTTACAGCTTGTATATCCTGCCACATCAACCATTTAGGTGAACCTTTTTCTTTAGAAGAGTTACGCAACAAATAAGCGGGGTGGAAAATTGGCATACATAAACGCCCTTCCCATTCCAACCATTGACCGCGAATTTTCGTAATTCCCTGCTTACTTCCTGTAATGCCTTTGACAGCAGTTGCACCAGTTAATAAGATAATTTGCGGGTCAACTAAACGAATTTGTTCTAATAAATAAGGTTTACAAGCTGCCATTTCATCAGGGGTAGGAACTCGATTTTCTGGTGGGCGGCATTTGTTTATATTACAAATATATACATCATTCTCTGTACTCAATTCTACAGATGCCAGGATTTTCTCTAATAATTGACCTGATTTACCCACAAATGGTAAACCGGTTTCGTCTTCGCTTTGCCCTGGTGCTTCTCCAATAATCATAATTTTGGCTTGGAGATTACCACGTCCTACCACAGCATGAGTGCGATTTTCACCCAACCCACAACGACTGCAATTGTTACAGTGCTGTGCTAAGTCCGTCATACTGGCATAAGTACCGGACGGAATCGGAATTTTCGCGTCTGTGGGAATCAAATCTTTTTGGTTAAAGCTTGATTCATTAAAGAGACTCAGTTGGGTGTCGCTGCTCATGAAAATAGAGGTTTTCGCTAGGATATTTCTTTAAAGTAGACGTTTGTTGAATAAAGCAATTTGTTTGAATTCCATTGTATCAAGTAATTGTTGTTAAGGATTCAGAATCCAGAATGTTTGATATAGCAAGCAGGTCTTAACTCTTAACAGAAGAGAAAAATATTCTTCATCCTTCCTTTTTTCTAACTCCGAACTTCTAACTCCTGACTCCGAACTCCTAACTCCGAACTCCTAAATTACAATGCTTCTGGTGGAGAAATATCCGAGACAACACAAACCCCATTAGTACTAGACTTAAGACCTGGTTTAAAATTCGCTTCAGTCTTTTGAGTTGATTGGCATAGTGATGAAGATGTAGGAACAATCACTTGAGAATTTTGCACAGTGTCATTGTTTGTTTGCTGAGAAACTAAAGATAATCCCCCCAAAGCGCTTGCCACAAGGGCTGCGTAGCCTACATATAGATGTATGGGACGGATTTCTACATTTAATTTTCCAGAGTAATTTTGGGACTGATACCAAGAGGGCAAAACTGATTTTGTCTGATTGGGTATAGGTAAAGTATTAGCTAACATTGTGCCATTTAAACCTAATGCATTGCCCATAACGCGGATAAAACCACGAATCAAAACATCTTCCGGTAATGACTCTAAATCAGCATTCTCGACTGCTTGCATCTGATGAACTGATATATGAGTGTAAATATTAAGTTTTTGCAGAGTCAGACCTTGAAACTCGCGTGCTTGCTTAAGTTGTTGCCCGATTTGACGCAGATTTTCTAACCGCTGTTCTGCGGCTAGTTGTGCGGCTAGTTCACTTTTGGAAAGTTTTTGATGTTGCCGAAACCATCTGTTTGGTGTTTTGGTTTTGTCTTCTATGGTCTTATTTGCTACTACATCAGGTTGAGATTTAGTTGTAGATGATAAATTACTGGGAGTATTCTCAACCAAACTGGATGTAATAATTTTTGAATTTTGCGGTGAATTACTAGATGGTTCTAAATCTACATTTGGTAACTCAGTGTTATCTATTTTGGGATGGGTATCTATAACCATCTCATGTTTTTTTGCGAACTGCTTGAATGCTAAACTAATTGCTTCTCTACCGACAGCCTTGAATAAATTTGTTGCTTGTTCATCGGATGAACCAAGCAATTTCTGTACATTAGCGACAGCAAGGCGATATACTTTACCACGATGTAGTTCAGATTCTATCTCTCTGAGTAGCGATCGCAATTCGTCTTTACTAATTTGAACGGTAGAACTACCAGGAATGCTGAAGAAATACGCAGATGCCATAGTCATGATCTAAGTCCCTCCGGGTGCTAGGGGAAACAGTGGTTTGACCTGAGTAATTTCTTCTGTAATTAATTGCGACATCCGGAGTCCTGAGTATCATTTTTGATTATTTTTAGCCAAGACTCATAATTATTACTAGCAATATCTTCTTAACAAGCACAAATAGACCAATCATATGAAAAGAACAATGTAACTATTTCTACTGGTAGCGGCAGATAAATAATCCTTGCAATAGAGGTAATAAGTAATTTTTTTAGTTACAATATATATTCTGTATATTTATTTTTCAATTATCAGAGTAAGGATAAATACAGTTATACTTTTTAACTGTGTGGGTTCGATATTTTGGGTTGAGAATTTACTTTGAGTACCAAAATGATTGTTAATGAATTTAAACTATACATTGAATTTATATACAAATAGTTTACGTATTTACTCCAGAGGTGATGACAGTGACTGTTTTAAATGAGGCACAACAAGAACGGCTAAAAGAAATAACTGCCAATTTACGACACATTAGACAAGAAAAATCTATCCGATTAGAAGAAATTGCTGCTCAAACCCATATTCGACTATTTTTTTTACGAGCTTTAGAAGAATGGAAATTTGAGGAGTTACCGGAGCCTATTTTTGTACAAGGATTTATTCGTCGCTATGCGGATAATTTAGGACTAGATGGGACTGTGATCGCAAATAGTTTTCCTATTGATGTTGTACCTCTAGAATTTAATCATTCAACTACAAAATCAAAATTATATATACCACTTTTTGTTCCTTATATTTTTTTATTAATAGCTGCTTCTGTTGGACTATTTTATTTACTCAAACCTAAACTTTCAGGTACATCATTAGCTAAAACGCAAGACCCCATACTTAGCGTTCAACAGGAAATACTACCATCTCCAGGTCAAAGTATTTCTGCACCTCAACCATCTCCGATTATTAAGTCTACTCCTTACGCAACAACACCTTTAACTAGTCAGTCTAACCCTTCTACAAATGTGGCTATTACTTTGGAACTGAAAGGACTATCGTGGTTGCAAGTAAAAGCTGATGGCAAAACTGCATTTGAGGGAACTTTAAGTAAGGGGGAGAGCAAAACTTGGACAGCTAAAAAATCTTTGACTATACGCTCTGGTAATGCAGGTGCGGTTTTGGTATCTGTCAATGAAGAACAACCTAAACCATTAGGAAATGAGGGTCAAGTTAAGGAGGTTACATATACTAATTAATAATTCGTAATTCGTAATTCGTAATTCGTAATTCGTAATTCGTAATTCGTAATTCGTAATTTGTAATTCGTAATTTGTAATTTGTAATTCGTAATTTGTAATTTGTAATTAGGAGTCGCTGATAGCGTAGCGTAAGCTATAAAAGTCTTTTGGTTAGGACTAGGAGTCAGGAGGAAGAATTAGAAGAATAGTCTTGAATCTGAGTTTTTGGTAGTTTCAACGCTTATTCCTTGCACCTGATTCACCTTTATGAATTAATTACGAATTACGAATTATCAATTACGAATTATCAAGCTATTTTCGCTGTTTTAAGATGCCAATTAGTTGATTGCTCATAGGCATAAGCTATTTGTAAAAGTTGATCTTCTCGCAGCACTTTACCAATTAACTGTAATCCAATTGGTAGACCTTTGCTGTCAAAACCACAAGGTACACTGATACCTGGTAAACCTGCAAGATTGACGGGAATAGTCATTAAGTCATTTAAATACATACTCAAGGGATCGGTAATTTTTTCGCCGGCTTGAAATGCTGTAGTGGGAGCAGTGGGAGAGACTAAAACATCAACTTGCTGAAAGGCTTTTTCAAAGTCTTCTTTAATCAGTGTGCGGACTTTTTGCGCTTGTAGATAATATGCGTCGTAATAACCGGCGCTAAGAGCATAAGTACCAATCATAATCCGACGTTTGACTTCTGTACCAAATCCGGTGGAGCGTGTACGGGTGTACATGGAAAGCAGGTTGTCTGCATCTGGAGAACGCAAGCCGTATTTAACGCCGTCGTAACGAGCTAGATTGGCTGATGCTTCGGAGGGAGCGATTATGTAGTAACTGGGTACACCATAACGGAAGCGGGGACAGGAAATGTAGTGAATTTCTGCACCTAAAGCTTCTAGTTGTGCGATCGCGCCTTTTACTGCTGATTCTACTTCAGAATCTAAACCTTCCCCAAAAGTTTCCTTAATTACACCGATTTTCAGTTTTTTTCCAGCTGGTAAATCGGGAGTTAAGCTGGCTGCGTAATCGGGAATTTCTACATTTAAGCTGGTTGCATCTTGGGCATCATATCCTGCGATCGCACTCAACAATATAGCCGCATCTTCAACAGTACGAGCAAAGGGGCCAATTTGATCCAAAGATGAAGCATAAGCCACCAACCCATAACGGGAAACTAACCCATAAGTCGGTTTCATCCCCACCACACCGCAAAAAGAAGCCGGTTGACGAATCGAACCCCCCGTATCCGAACCCAGAGATACAACGCATTCCTCAGCCGCTACAGCCGCAGCCGAACCACCAGAAGAACCACCAGGAACCCGCGAAATATCCCAAGGATTAGCCGTAACTTGATAAGCCGAGTTTTCAGTGGAACTCCCCATTGCAAACTCATCTAAATTGGTTTTCCCAACCATCACAGCCCCAGCAGTTGCCAGTTTTTGCGTTACCGTTGATTCGTAAGGTGGGATAAAATTTTCTAAAATTTTAGAGCCGCAAGTGGTGCGAATACCCTTGGTACACATATTGTCTTTGATACCAATGGGAATCCCTGCTAAGATGCCAATTTCTTCCCCAGCAGCGATTTTTGCATCCACAGCACGAGCCTGTTCTAGAGCTTGTTGTGCCGTTACAATTAAGAAACTGTGCAATTTCGGCTCTAAGGCTTGAATGCGATCTAAAGCTTCTTGGGTGATTTCAACAGCAGAACGTTCTTTGTTTACTAGCTGTGCGTGCAACTCGCGGATGGATGCCATAATTTTTCTCTTTATTAATCAAGTCATTGATTTTAGCATTTACAGGACTGGGGATGGTGTTTTCTTGGTTGGTGGAATTATTGCACGCAGAGACGCGGAGGCGCGGAGAGAGGTTTGAGAGCAGTTTAATAAAGTAAACCTATGTCTCTTCTGGTTAATTATAGAGACGGCAATTTATAGGGTCTGATGCCTTAACTCCTGAATCCGTTTTGAAAAACTTCAAAGTTTCAATTTCTGACTACTCAAAGACATCTGTTGACGTTCGGAAACCAATTTCAATTCTTCTTGGTGTTGCCAAGCCCACTCTGCCAAACCTGCAATCGGTTCAATCAACTTTTCACCAAAGGGAGTCAGGTTATATTCCACTTTGGGCGGCACAATTGGATACACAGTTCGATTAACAACACCAGCGGACTCCAACCTTCTTAAGGTTTGTGTCAGCATTTTTTTTGATATTCCAGGAATTTGACGTTGAAAATCGGTATATCGCTTAGTACCAGAAGATAGAAGATAAAGTACTGGCGGGGTCCATTTATCTCCTAGCAAATCCAGCATCTGTCGCATAGGACAGTCTGCGCCTAAGATTATTTGCTCATTGTTGGGAACCATGAGGTAACTATATCACCAGAAAGTTCCTTCTTGTAAAGAAGAATCCAAATAAGGCACACTGCTTTAGTTAGCGAAAATGGAGAGATTTGGATGAAACCGTTAGAAAACAAAGTGGCCCTTGTTACTGGTGGTACTTCTGGAATTGGACGGACTACTGCGATCGCTTTTGCTCATGCAGGTGCCAAAGTTGTTGTAGTCGGACGACGAGAGGAAGAAGGCAGTGAAACCGTCAACTTGATTCATCAGGCAGGAAGTGAGGGTTTATTTGTGAAAGCTGATGTCTCTCAAGAAGCAGATATAAAAGCAACCATTGCTGCTGTTGTCGATAAGTTCGGTAGGCTTGATATCGCCTTTAATAATGCGGGGTTACTGGGTGAAAATGCCTTGCTGGCAGAGCAAACAGAGCAAACTTATGACCGGGTTTTTGGAGTGAATGTCAAGGGAGTTTTTCTGTGTATGAAGCATGAAATTACCCAGATGTTGGCTCAAGGTAATGGTGGAGCAATTGTCAATACATCCTCCATCAATGGTTTTCGTCCTTTAGCTCCTGGCTTATCGATTTATGATGCATCTAAAACAGCTGTGGTGATGCTGACAAAAGCCGCAGCCCTAGAATATGCCTCACAAAAAATTCGGATAAATGCGATCGCACCAGGGCCAATTGAAACGGAAATGCTCAGTCAGGCAACTGGCGGTAATACCAAAGCTTTTGAGAATTTTGTTCCCGCCGGACGTTTGGGTAAACCCGATGACATTGCTAATGCTGTGATCTGGTTGTCTTCGGATGCTACCAATTTTGTTAATGGACATACCCTGGTTGTTGATGGCGGATTACTGGCGGCGTGATCACTGCTTTACTCGCTGAATGTGGGTTTTCGTAAAAACAATAGATGCAGGAGCAATCATGAGTCAACTAGAGAACAAAGTTGCATTAATTCTTGGTGGTGCAGGCAATGTAGGAGAAGGCATTGTAAGAGCATTTCTCAAAGCAGGTGCCATAGTAGTTGTGCCGTCCCGTAAAGTCGAAAAACTAGAAGAACTACGCACTTATTTAGGTGAACTTGCACAAGGCGATCGCTTTATTCCCATTGTGGGAGAAATTGGTCAAATTGATAGTGCCGAAAGTATTCGTGACCAACTGCTTAAACAATTTGGAAGGCTTGATGCTGTGGTTGCTTCCCTTGGCGGCTGGTGGTTTGGTAACAGACCTTTGACTGAAGTCTTAATCGCAGAATGGCAACAATATTTAGATAGTAATTTAACGAGTCACTTCATCGCTGCCCGTACCTTTCTACCTATTCTTCAAGAACGCAAAGGTGCTAGCTATACCTTGATTGGAGGAGCCGCAGCCGAAGTACCGATTCCCAATGTCAGCCCTGTGAGCATTTCTGCTGCTGGACAGTTGATGTTAGCTCAGGTATTGATGCAAGAAAATAAAGGTAGTAGTATCCGAATTAATGAAGTCATTGTTCATAGCTGGGTGGCAACTCGCAGCAGTGAAGAGCGCAGTCAACCTACCTGGATTACTGCTGATGACATTGGCGAATTTACAGCTTGGCTTGCTTCTGACGCAGCATCTATGGTGAATAGTAGTCTCCTACGCTTGTATGAAAAGCCTGTAACTTAACGATAAAGTTGCACCTAGAGTGGCTACTCTACTTATATACACTGGGGTATGAGTAGCATTCGCGCAGAAAACTGGGTTAAGAGATATTACATGAGTAAGCCAAACATTTTTAGAAGCTGAAGCCCTTATTTTACCGTTGAGTAATGACTCAATATTGACACTCTAAGAGCTAAAGCCGCTGAGATTATGCAGACAGAGATATTCTAAAATTGCTTTTGTTTCATCATTGGGGGACAACAAAATTTGCTGTACTCCCATTGATTTTTTGACTTTAAACAAAGCTAGAAAAAATTGCCGCAAATTGGGGAGTCTCCCAGTCTTCAGCTACACAAAGACTAATCAGAGAATATAAACTAGACTAGGAAAGATCACGGCGGTTAAAACCGCTCGTGTCACTTATCTCTCAGGGCTAAAGCCACTGAGTTTTACGTTCACCGAATATTTCTATAAAGAAATTTTTAAAAGCTAAGTAATATGGTTAAAATCATTTCCCGTCAATACCTAGGTCAAGCCGATGTTTATGATATTGGCGTTGAAGAAGATCATAATTTCGCCATCAAAAATGGTTTCATTGCTTCTAATTGCTTCAACAAATCTCACTCTACTGCTTATGCGTATGTAACTTATCAAACGGCATATTTAAAAGCTAATTATCCTTTGGAATATATGGCTGCACTGTTGACAGCTAACAGTGGAGATACCGACAAAGTGCAGAAATATTTGAATAACTGTATGAGTATGGGTATTGCCATAGATCCACCGGATATTAATCGCTCTGGTTTGGACTTTACGCCGGCGGAAGAGAAGATTTTATTTGGGTTTTCCGCAGTGCGGAATGTGGGACAAAATGCGATCGCAGGTATTCTGGAAGCTAGAGCCGAGGGAGGGGAGTTTAAATCCTTGGGCGATTTTTGCGATCGCATCGACTTACGTACAGTTAACCGTCGTACTCTCGAATCACTAATCCAATGTGGAGCCTTTGACAAAATAGAATCCAATCGTCAGCAATTAAGCCGCGACTTAGAATTAGTATACGATTGGGCCCAATCTCGTGCTAAAGATCGAGCCAGTGGACAGGGAAACCTATTTGATTTAATGGGTGGCGGTTTTGCCAGTAATAATAATCCACAAAAATCAAATAACGCCTTTGAATCTGCCCCCAAAGCTGAACCAACTTCAGATTTTCCTCCCCAAGAAAAATTGCGGATGGAAAAAGAATTATTAGGTTTTTATGTGTCGGCTCACCCACTCAAAGATATCAAACAATCATCATCACTTCTGGCACCAATTAACCTATCTCAGTTAGGAGAACAAAAAGATAACACCATGCTTTGTGCAGTTGTCATGCTAAATAATGTCAAAAAAGTGGTGACAAAAAAAGGTGATCCAATGGCAATTTTACAAATAGAAGACTTAACTGCATCATCAGAAGCAATTGTCTTTCCCAAAAACTATGAACGAGTTGCTTCACTACTACAAGTTGATGCCAGATTAATCATTTGGGGTAAAGTAGACAAACGAGATGATCAAAATCAATTTATTGTCGAAGATGCAGAACCAGTGGAAAAAGTCCAAATGGTAATGGTGGAATTAAATCCCCAAGAAGCTGGTACTATTGAAGTTCAGCACCGCCTCAGATCAATTTTAAAAGAGCAATCAGGAGATAAAGATAAAGCGAAAGTTCCAGTAATTGGCATTATTCAGTCAGGTAGCTCTCGTCAACTTGTGCGTTTTGGTAAACAATTTTGGGTACAAGATTCTTTCTCAACTGTACAATCATTAAAAAACGCTAGATTTCCTGCTCAAGTCAAACAATTAACGGATAATTCGTAGATACCATTAAAAATCAACCACTTTTGCAGATTTTTTGAAATAATTCTGACTTCTAACTCCTTGCCCTAATTAATTTTTGTAACCCAGATTTAAACTCCCAGAATTTAGCTAAACTGGGAAAAGTATCAATTAGCGCACAAACGAGGTAAAGAGAAGGTGTTAAAAACACTTTTGCTGATCACCGTTGGATTCTTACCATCCCTATTATCTTTGTGGGTGATTCGCAAAACCCAGCAGCAGACACGCGCACGCATTAGACAAGCTGCTATAAACTCTTCCAGAATGCAGATTAGGCAATATATCAGACCCATTGAGGGCGTTGAGATTGATAGCGAAGCACACTGTAGGAATCGCTATTATCTAGAAGGTATAGGCTATTTGATAGGTGATATTAGTTGTCAATTTAATGCTCGTTCTGGTTACGTCCGTTGTGCTGTCAATCCTAGCGGCCCTTGCCAGGACTGTCGTCACTATGAACCGAGAAAATTAACTGATAGTGAAAAACAAAGTTAAAATAATTCGTAATTCGTAATTCGTAATTCGTAATTCGTAATAATGCCGACTGCAAGCTACACCAACCTAACTCGTAAATTGATATTTATTGATATTTAAGGTAAGGATTAGATGACAATTTATTTTTATAATACTCGTGATCAATATGGTTGTTTTTCTAATTTCTCATCTCATGGTTTTATCTTAGATGATTTATATTGGTTTACCAGCGAACATTACTTTCAAGCACAAAAGTTTATTGGTACACCTCATTTACAACAAATTCGTCTCGTTAAAACTCCAAAAGACGCTGCAAAAATGGGTAGAGAAAGAACTCGTCCCTTGCGTTCCGATTGGGAACAAGTAAAAGATGATATTATGCGGAAAGCTTTACTATGTAAGTTTTCTACCCATGCAGACATTAGAGATATTCTCCTAGATACAGGCAATGAAGAACTAGTTGAAAATTCGCCTATAGACTATTATTGGGGCTGCGGATCTGATGGCAGTGGAAAAAATATGCTGGGCATCATTTTAATGGAAGTACGGGAAACAATACAAATTAACTAAATACCCAAACTAGAAACATTGCTAACTTTACAGTATAATATTAATAATATCTACTACAGCTAATGTGGATAATAGATATTATTTAGAGGTAATTGAGTAAGTCATAAAATTTAAAGTAGTAACCGCAGTATTAGGAGTAAAAATACTATGTCTACATTACAAAAAGTCAAGAAATATTACAAATGGTTTTGGGAAGTATCTCTGGGTGGTGAATATGACGCTTGGGGTACTAGCACCTACTTTATGGAACTGGGTGGAGATTTGTATGCCCGCAGACAAATAGAAGTTTATGAAAATGGCAATGTTTTATTCTATGATAGTAAGCATTTCGCCGATAATTACGGAATGTTATGCGATAAAAGATTAGATGATGGAAATATCACAGAATTTGAAATTTCTGAAGCGGAATTTGAACACGAATGGGAAAGCAAAACACCCATAAATAAATGATGAGAGGAGGGGTAACCAACAAAACCGACAACCGTAATAAATCGTGATTTTCAAAGCCAATGTCAGCCGCTACAAAATCTTTTCGTGTCGATGATCTCTTAGTGCAGATTTACAACACTGAAGCGGAAATGGCAGAAAATGCTGCCAAAATCGCACAAGAGTATTTATATAATCTGCTCCAGCAACAAGATCAAGTTGCTTTATTATTAGCCACAGGAAACTCCCAACTTAAATTTCTTGATGCTTTAATAGCTTTAGGTGGTCTAGACTGGTCACGGATAGCCTTATTCCATCTGGATGAATATTTGGGAATCACTGCTGATCATCCTGCTAGTTTTCGGCATTATTTACGGGAGCGTGTAGAACAGCGGGTATCTCCACAACGATTTTACTATATAGAAGGGGATACATTAGAACCTGTAGCCGAGTGCGATCGCTATACCAAACTCCTCAAAGCTCAACCCATTGACCTCTGTTTTCTTGGTATAGGTGAAAATGGTCATTTAGCTTTTAACGACCCCGCAGTAGCAGATTTTCAAGACCCCGCTAGTGTCAAACTAGTAAAACTAGATCAAGTTAACCGTCAACAACAAGTAAATACAGGCTATTTTTCTAACCTAGAAACCGTTCCTCAATATGCTTTTACCCTCACTATCCCCATAATTTGTGCAGCCAAAAAAATTATCTGCCTAGCACCAGACATCCGCAAAGCCAAAATAGTCAAAGAAATATTACAAAGTCCCATTACCACAAATCGTCCAGCTTCAATTTTGCGTAAACAACCCCAAGCAACCTTATTTTTAGATACAAATTCCGCTCAATTACTCTCTTAAATTGCTACATTTTGCCCTTGGCTTAACATGATCATGTTGGAGCTTCCAAGTAGACAAACAAGCCTCCAAATATGGACAATCTTCACATTTGATTTCTTTCCCAGGATTTAGACAGCCACAAGGAAAATTGACCAAACATTGATCACGATATTTAGGAACCCAAGACTTTTTAAGTATAAAATATAAAGTTGCTTCTTGTAGGCAAATAATCAAATCTTGCACCATAATTCAGCACAACCTCAACCAACATCAGATTCAATCTAACTAGACAGTCTTCACATTTTACCTATATAGAGAAATCTTCACCTCATACTTTCAGCAGGTATATAGCGTTTTCCACTAAGAGGATGTTTGAAAACTTTGTCGTGTGGTATCTAACACTTGTAGATCCCCCTTTCTAAGGGGGATTTTGAAGAATTTAGCCCCCCTTAAAAAGGGGTGTTGGGGGGATCTCAATCAATTTTGATATTTTTCAAACATCCTCTAAGCGTGATATACAAAATTGTCCCTCCCCAACCCTCCCCTTGCTAAGGGGAGGGTACGTGATAGCGCGGGTGGGGTGTATTTCATGAGCTTGGGAATTGCTATAATCTCCTCCTGAAGAAATACTTTAATTTAAGCATCCAATTTACACTGAAATAATTACGAAACCTGTTTGATTAAGCGACCATCTTCCATATGAATTATCCGGTCAGCAATATCTAAAATTCGGTTATCATGAGTCACTATTATAATAGAGCAATTTTGCTTCTTTGCTAATTGGTGCATCAGATTCACAACATCTCTACCTGATTTACTATCTAAAGCTGCGGTTGGTTCATCAGCTAACACCATTTTGGGATGACTAACTAAAGCACGAGCAATAGCAACCCGTTGTTTTTGTCCTCCTGATAGATCAGAAGGATAATAATTAATACGATGATCTAATTTAACAGCATTAAGTATTGCTTCTGATTGCATACGTGCTTCCCATTCAGAAACATCTTTTTGTAATTCCAGCGACATTTGTACATTTTGTCTAGCTGTTAAAAAATCCAACAAATTATGAGATTGAAAAATATAGCCAATTTTCCGGCGTACTTCCACTAATTGATCATTACTAGCTCCAGATAATTCTTGTCCAATAAATTTGAGACTTCCCTCCTGAACAGAACGTAAACCACCAATTAAAGTCAATAAAGTAGTTTTTCCTGAACCCGATGGTCCTGTCATAATGACAATTTCTCCGGAATTAATTGTCAAATTAATGTCAAATAATATCTGGTCACGTATTTTGGCTGTACCAAAATACTGATTTAGGTTTGTAATTTCCAGAATAAATTTTGATGGCATCATAGTAAATAGAACTAAAAAATTTCTGCTGGATCTAACTTGCGTAATTTATTTGTAGAGAAAAATCCCGAAATCAAACACATTAAAATTGCAGAGATTAATACTATTAATGCTTTCTCCATATCCATAATAACTGGTAATTTTGTAGCATTTTTTGCTAAATCATAAAGTCCTAATGATATAGCAAAACCAGGAATATATCCCAAAAAAGCTAAAATTAAAGCTTGTTGAAAAACAACTCGTAGAAGATACTTATTTTTGAAACCCATTGCTTTTAAGGTGGCAAATTCAACAAAATGGGTAGATATATTGCTATAAAGAATTTGATAAACAACAATGATACCAACCACAAAGCCCATAATTACCATCAAATTAAACACAAAACCAATAGGTGTTCTCAAAGTCCAGTAACTTTTTTCAAATTCCATAAATTCTTTCCGAGTCATCACCATGACATCTTTAGGTAACCTAGCTGATAAATTCGCTATAACTTTTTTTGGATCAGCATCAGGTCTGAGATGAAGCAACCCCATATCTATATTTTCTGCTGCACGCTCTCGGAATATTCGCATGAAAGTTGAAGAACTAACAACTAAATTACCATCAACTCCAAAGGAAGGACCGAGACTAAATAAGCCGATGACATTAACTTTGTAACCAACTGTACCCAGATAACTAAATATTTCCATACTTGGAGATTTATTTTGCTGAAAAGATTCAGCAATTGGCCCAAACTCTGGGCGCGAAGCACGGTCAAAAAATACTTGATTAGGTATTTCTAGTAACTTAAAATCTTCCTGTAACTCTGGCAATTTTAAAATTGATTTTACTGGGTCAAATCCAAGTATATATATAGGATATTTGCGCCCATTAATCGGATTTTTTAATTTAGCGAACTGCACATATAAAGGATCGGCTGATTCAACATCAGCCAAACCCAATGCCTGGTATAAACGATTGCGCGAAAAGCTTTGATTAGAAGTCAAAGATTGATATTGTGCGCTAATTAAAAACAAATCTCCCTGAAGATGTTTGTGTACCTGTGTAGCACTCGCATAGAGCGCATCTTGAAAGCCTATTTGCATAAACATCAAAACTGCAACAAAAGCAATTCCTGCTAAAGCTACAAAAAAGCGAACTTTTTGTTTAGCTAGTTGTAGCCAAGCTAGAGGTATATTAAGAATCATGTTGAAAACCTCTGGGAGTCAGATTACATTTATTGAATTACAGCAGAATTCAGGAGTCAGGAGTCAGGAGTAAAACTGGCTTGGTGTATGGCTTTGACTTAGATTCTGTACCTCTATGCCTAGATCTTGATGATTACTTGTACTTGCAAATTAGTTAAACCTGCAATTCGTTGATTATCTGTTAATTTATCAACACGAATTTTGACATCAACTATTTTGTTATCTGTATTTGCACCAGGATTGTTATTGAAAATATTTTGTTTACCTACTTGCAATCCGATATCTGTAACTGTTCCCTGTACTTTTCCTGCAAAAGCATCAGCAGTGATTGCTGCTGATTGTCCTAAACGCACTTTTTTAATATCGGTTTCGTAAACTTCTGCTACTACATACATCTGTTGAGTGCGACCTATTTCAGCTATACCGTTACCAGCAATTATTTCTCCTGGCCAAGCATTAATTTTTAACACTTGACCATCTATAGGTGAACGGACAGAACTTAATTCTAGTTGTGCTTGAGCTTGTTTAACTGATGCTTTTGCACTTTCAACATCAGCTTGTGCAGCTTGCACATCAGTAGGACGAATTTCGGCAATACTATTCAATCTAGCTTTGGCTTCAGTTAACTGTTTTTGAAGCGTTTCTACAGTTCGATTTAAGGAAGCCTTAGCTGCATTGAGTTGCTGTTGTACAGTATCCATTCTTAGACGTTTTGTGTCTGCATCAGAAGCAGAAATAGCACCATCTTGATACAATTTTTGATATCTTTGATGCTCTGTTTCTGCATTATTTAATTCAGCTTCTAGGCGAGCAATTGTTGCTTTTTGGGTAAAAGTTTCTCCACGCAACTCAGCTTCTAGACGTGCAATTGTCGCTTCTTGAGCATAGATATCACCTTGTTTTGCCCCTGCTTGTACTTGCTTAAGGCTCGCTTGGGACACTTGTACTTGCCTCTTGGCTTTTTCTAAGGCTGCAAAATTAGAATCGTAACTGTCAAGAACAGCTATCACTTGTCCTTGACGGATTTTATCACCTTTATTGATCAAAAGTTTGGTTAGTCTTACACCCCCACCTAGTGAATCGGGAGCAGACAAACGAATAATTTCTCCCTGAGGTTCCAAACGTCCTAAAGCAGCAATAGCAGTCACTGCTGGAGTTGGACTGCTGATAGGAACTGGAGCATTTGTTTTAGATCTTAAATGGAAACGTGAAAGACTGTAGAGAGATACTGCACCAGTAGCTACAGCTGTAGTAATTGCCAAAGTTATCGACAACCAACCTACAGGGTTTGTCAATGACTGCTTTTCTTTGTGTACCATAATTATGCCTTTTAAATTAGCAATTAGCACGTCGCTTTATTCCCCCACAGGGGTTGACAGAAGCTTCTATCTCTACAAAAGAGATAGAGCAGTACACTTGATAGCATTCCCTGATAACGTCGGTTCGATGTATTTTTCAATGTTTGGCAAAGATAAAGCTAGGAAGATGGATATATTGTGAAAATATCCATCTATTCCTGATCCCAAATTTGGATAGTTAGTATTGTTTTAGATTCTGATCACAGCTTCTTGCTGAAAACTGTTAATCTACCCAAAATTCAAAATCCCAACTTGGTGTTAGCTATATCTGCGTAAGGATTCAGGATACAGAATATTTGATATAGCACAGGACTCTTAACAGAAGAGAAAAATATTCTTCTTCTTTCTTCCTCATGACTCCTTACATATCTGCTGTGAGTAGAGCTATTGAGTATTTTCTGCATCAGTAAAGTTGCATAGTTATTTGTTGAGCATCACTTCTTTTTTCTTTTTCATAATTGCTAAGTATTCGTTACGAGTACCGTCCACCCGATAATGATCACAAATTTGACAGAGTTTCAGGATATCCAAGCGACTAAATACTTTTTGATGCTCAATTCCGTTGTCGTTACGCCACCGCCAGAAAGTTGTTCTATCAATCCGGCGATCGCTTTCAGGCCATCTTCGTCTTGATAAGAAATCTACCAATTCATCTTCGTAAAAAGAGTAGCCTTTTGGTAATTTGAGAAGTTCTTCTCTCAACTCATTTAGCGGGATGAGTGGATCTAGTTCAGATAGTCTCATGCCAGCAAGCCCTTATATTTTTGTGTAATTCCAATTTTGCAGAATGCTAGACACAATAAGTTTATATTGCATAAATTTGCGCTGCAAGACTGTACGTTTGAAAGTGGATAGAGCGATGAATTAATAAGGTGTATTTTTACATTTACTCTAACTAACTCTGTATCTACTCACTATGGTAAACGAACAGCATGGATTTACCTTTACATTTACATCATTCAATCACACACAATAAACTGATTTATTACCAATTTCAAGCCCTATGCAACAAATATGTCTAAATTAAATAATTGATTAATTTTGGTAGACTTTAAACTTATCAATAAAATTTTCGCCGATGTTATTCATTAACTAAAAACAAGCTAATGTATTACTGAAAATACCAATGTATTACTACTTAAGGCATAGTTACAAGTTGTAAAAGTTACAATATAAAAGATGGTTAAGCTAGAAGAAATAATTTTTATAGCGATTAAATATCCTATCAAAAATGTTGGCACTAGTCAGAAAAATCTACTTTAAGATAGATGCTTAAAGATAAATTTAATTGGTTTAAAATTTACAGCAGACTTGATTTTTGATTACGGTACTTAAGCTAATCTATCTTTAGATAGTGGAGATAATCGCTTAACATACTCTATTGTTTCAAGTGTAAAAAATAACACCCTTTACTGATATATGAATTACAAATAAAAGCATTAAATGGTAGGACTAACTTATATTTTTATTAATTACAACACCTTCCTATAGTTAGAGTTTTATTATAATGTCTAAAAAATTATTATATAGCAAATTTTGACGTGATTTAAATCAGGGGAAAAAATATTCTTTGTATCCATTTACAGATTAATTGCTAGAGAAAAAAAAATCTGATGGGTAAAATATATAAAGATATAGATAATACTTTGTCAAATCCATGCAATTTATATGCAATTTTATGAACAGTCTTATTTGCATGAGTTAATAATAGGAAATAATTGGATAATAAAATCTCGCAGTGAGATCGCTCTAGCAACTTTGCAGTCGATATAAATTTATTTAGTTGCATTTAAGTTGCATATGAGTTGCAAAAGATTTGTCACCAGTTTAAGATAAACCCAAGCGGCAATTTAATGAAAGTACAGGGGAAAAAATGAAGTTTTCTGGATAAAACTATCCCAGATTGAGCCGCAAAGTCATGCATTTTACCAAATTTAGACTAGCAATCAATAATTTTTAGCAAAGGGAAGTTTGTTGTCTCTAGTTATTTAATTTTAATGATCTAGATTCACACTACAGCTTTCTTAGCACCTCTAAATTTCACGAGCAAAATAGTGAATATATAGTTATGGCTGCTTCCAAAATTGAAGCTGTATTGTCACAATTGCAAGATGAAATCAGCAATTGTGAAAAGGCTTTGCTCAAGCTTATCAAGAGGAAAATTAATATGTCAGAAAACACAAATTTACTTAGTAAAATTAATACACAATTGCAGCAAACTAATGTGGCAATTATTGGGATGGCTTCTATATTTCCCCAATCAAAAAACTTACAGGAATATTGGGAAACAATTATTCAGAAAATTGATTGTATTACGGATGTTCCTACATCACGTTGGAGTATAGAAGATTACTATGATCCTAATCCTCATGCAGTTGATAAAACTTACTCCAAACGGGGAGGATTTCTTCCAGACATTGATTTTAATCCGATGGAATTTGGCTTACCTCCCAATATCCTAGAGGTGACAGATATTTCCCAATTACTCGGTTTGGTAGTTGCAAAAGCGGCGATGAAAGATGCTGGATATGGTGAATCTAGCCAGATTAACAGTGAGATCTACGATCGCACTGGGGTAGTATTAGGAGTAGCCATTGGTCGGCAGTTAGCAGTACCTTTAGGTGCAAGGTTGCAATACCCAATTTGGGAAAAAGTCCTGAAAAACAGCGGTTTATCAGACCAAGACACCGAAAAAATCATTCAAAAAATCAAAAGTGCATATGTGCAATGGGAAGAAAACGCCTTCCCCGGAATGTTAGCTAACGTCATTTCTGGGCGTATCGCCAACCGTCTCGACTTGGGAGGGATGAACTGCGTAGTTGATGCAGCTTGTGCCAGTTCCTTAGGTGCGTTGAGAATGGCGATTAGCGAATTAGTTGAACATCGCGCCGACATGATGCTGACTGGCGGAGTTGACACCGATAACTCGATTTTCGCCTATATGTGTTTTAGTAAAACTCCAGCTATTTCCCCTGGAGAGAAAGTCAAACCCTTCGATGCTGAATCTGATGGCATGATGTTGGGTGAAGGGGTAGGAATGTTAGTACTTAAGCGGTTAGAAGATGCAGTCCGAGATAGCGATCGCATCTATGCAGTTATTAAAGGAATTGGTTCTTCTAGCGATGGTAAGTATAAAAGTATCTATGCACCACGTTCCGAAGGACAAATCAAAGCCTTGCAACGTGCTTACCAAGAAGCAGGAATTTCCCCCGCTAGTGTGAGTTTAATTGAAGCACATGGAACGGGAACAATGGTAGGAGATCCTACAGAATTTACATCTATCAAACAGTTTTTTGGTGAAAACAATTCCAAAACCCAACATATAGCTTTAGGAACTGTTAAATCACAAATTGGACATACCAAAGCCGCAGCCGGTGCAGCAAGTCTCATTAAAACAGCTTTGGCATTACATCACAAAGTACTACCACCCACAATTAACGTTACTAAACCACACCCAAAACTAAATATTGAGAATTCCCCATTTTATTTAAATACAGAAACTCGTCCTTGGATTAGTAGCCAACCTAGACGGGCTGGGGTGAGTGCATTTGGTTTTGGAGGCACAAATTATCACGTTGTTTTAGAAGAATATGAAAACGAACATGATCAATCTTATCGGCTACACAATACTCCCAAATCAATCCTATTATCCGCACCCACAACTCCAGAATTATTGTCTCGTTG
Organism: Anabaena sp. PCC 7938; assembly: GCF_049315035.1. Classification (NCBI taxonomy): domain Bacteria; kingdom Bacillati; phylum Cyanobacteriota; class Cyanophyceae; order Nostocales; family Nostocaceae; genus Anabaena; species Anabaena sp. PCC 7938. The sequence continues at coordinate 1,977,970 of NZ_CP186034.1, forward strand.
TCAAGAAATTTATCAACAACTAAAATCAGATCAAAAACAACTACGTTACCAACAAATAATCACAGAATCTGAAACCTTAGAAATCCCCATCAACTATAACAGAATTGGCTTTTTAGTAAATAATTGTACACAAGCAGAAGAATTTTTACAACTTAGTATTGACCAGTTAAAAAAACAGCCCAAAGCCGAATCATGGGAACATCCCAAAGGAATTTACTATCGCCAAACGGGCATAGAAACTAAAGGTAAGATAGTTGCCTTATTTTCTGGACAAGGTTCCCAATATTTAGACATGGGCAAGGAAGTAGCAGTTAACTTTCCTAACCTACGTCAAACCTATGCTCACATGGATAAATTGTTATGTAAAGATGGGCTAAACCCTCTATCTGAAGTAGTTTTTCCACACCCAGTTTTCGATGCAGAACAAAAGAAACATCAGCTAGAAATACTACAAAAAACCGAATATGCACAACCTGCAATTGGTGCTTTCAGCGCAGCTTTATACAACATATTAAAACAAGCCGGGTTTAAAGCTGATTTTGTGGCCGGTCATAGTTTTGGAGAATTAACAGCTTTGTGGGCTGGGGGAGTGTTGAGTGAAGAAGATTATTTCTTCCTAGTGACGGCCAGAGGGAAAGCAATGGCTACATCCCCAGAATCTGATCCAGGGGGAATGTTAGCAGTTAAAGGTGATGTTGGTCAGTTGCAGGAACTAATTAAAAATTTCCCCCAAGTTGCTATTGCTAATTGGAATTCTCCAAATCAAGTGGTATTAGCTGGCAAAAAAGTAGAACTTGCCCAAGTGCAGAATGTTTTAAAAGAAAAGGGATTTTTGACATTTTTATTAGGAGTTTCCGCAGCTTTTCATACACCATTAGTAGCCCATGCTCAGGAACCTTTTTTGCAAGCAATTGAGAAAGTAAATTTCAACGATGCTAAAATTCCGATTTATACCAATGTTACAGGTGAACGTTACCCTAGTGATTCCTCAAGCATTCAAAAAATTCTCAAGAAACATCTGCTAAATCAAGTTCTATTTCAACAGGAAATTGAAAATATATATGCAGATGGAGGCTATTGCTTTATTGAGTTTGGCCCCAAAAATGTTCTGACCAACTTAGTCAAAGATATTCTGAATGATAAACCACATATAGCCGTAGCTTTAAATGGGAATCATGCTAAGAATAGCGACTTAGTTTTACGAGAAGCAATAATACAATTGCGGGTTGTTGGTTTACCTCTACAAAAACTCGACCCCTACCAAATTGAAACAAAAATTACTCAAGTTGATCAAAAGAAGGTTTTAAACGTGCGGTTAAACAGTACCAATATCACTGACAAAGCAAAACAAGCATTTGCACAAGCTATGGAAGATGGATATCAAATTAGTACGGTATCTCCTCATGCAGAATTAATGAATAAAAATCAAACTAGTACGGTATCTTCCTTCACAGAAGTAAGTAACGAACATTACCAAATAGTAGAGATAGAATCTCTTCTTCCTGCCCATAATGAATTAATTAACGGTAATGGTAAATCCACACATAATGAAGATAATAGCAAATTAGATAAAGTGGAAATTCCCATTGCAAATTATGAAAAAGTTATTGATGGCTTAGAACAGTCATTAGCAGAGTTTACTCGCAATCAACGTGATATTACACAGGCTCATGAACAATCTTTACATAATCAAACAGAGTATACAAAAACCTTTTACCAGTTAATGCAACAGCAGCATTCCTTATTAGCGAATAATCAAGTTAGTGAATATCAAGCACAAACACAACAACTAGCAATTTCTAGTTCTGAACGTAGCATAATGCGGCTTCATGATCATCAAACTGACACTATCCACATTCATAAACAATATCTCAGCTATCAGCAGGAATATACTCATAATTACTTCCAATTGCTGCAACAACATTATAATTTTTTGCTAGTTCCTAATGATAGACCTCAACCCCAAAATCCTTCTCGATATCTCCCTAAAGAAGTGCGAGAAGGAGAAGAAAATGAAAAAAATTTGATTAACAAGAATGGGGTGAATAATTCTTCTGCCCTGCAAGAAGGGTTACAGGAAAGTTCAAACACTATCACAGTAGTACCGACAAATCCAATTGATATTAATATTTCCACACTCGGACAAACTCTTCTCACCATTGTTAGTGATAAAACAGGTTATCCAACAGAGATGTTAGATTTGTCAATGGATATTGAGGCGGATTTAGGAATTGATTCTATCAAACGGGTAGAAATTTTAGGAGGGTTGTTAGAACTTTACCCCGACTTACCCAAACCGAACCCAGAAGAATTAGGTCAATTGCGTACCTTGGGACAAATTGCAGAGTACATAAAAACTCTAATTCCAGATTTACTTAATCAAAAAGTAGAGGTTTCTGAAGCTACTATTGTTCCAGCACAAACATTAGTAAAAGTTCCTCACGATACTGAAGAAAATCAGCCACAAATCCCAGAAGCCCAAACTAATTTTCCTGAATTAGAAGTTTCTCTAACTCCCATCCAACTTCTTTCTACAAGTGAAGATAAATTAGAAGAAATTGCTGCAAACGATATAGATAAACAAATTATCATACCCACAGATTTGAGTAATATTCTTCTCACCATTGTTAGTGACAAAACAGGTTATCCAACAGAGATGTTAGAACTGTCAATGGATATTGAGGCGGATTTAGGAATTGATTCTATCAAACGGGTAGAAATTTTAGGAGGGTTGTTAGAACTTTACCCGAACTTACCCAGACCGAATCCAGAAGAGTTGGGTCAATTACGTACCTTAGGTCAAATTGCTGAATATATGCAAGATCTGGCTAAAGGTATAACTAAGTTACTAACTGAAAAAAAGCAGGATCTGAAAGTAACGGAATTGAATCATAAAATTCTTCGCAGTCCTGTGAAATTACAGCAACTTCCCCAACCTGATGTTTTAGAGTTCAATATTCCTGAAAATCATATTGCTTTAATTACTGATAATGGTTCTTCCACTACAGGAAAATTAGCAACCGCCTTAATGGAAAAAGGTTGGAAAACTGTAGTTTTAAGTTTCCCTTCTGTCCAGTCAACTTTAGTAGAAGGAATTAATCATGTAGTTTTAAATGATTGGAGTGAAGAAGGTTTAAAACAACAGTTAGAAGATATCTCTTGTGATTATGGTGCTGTTGGTACATTTATTCACTTACATTCTGCAACTCATGATCAAGCAAGTCATAGTGTGCGTTATTTAGAAACAGAACATACTGTCTTACGTCATGTATTTCTGGTTGCTAAATATCTCAAAGAATCACTAACTAATGCAGCTACAAAAGGACGCAGTTGTTTTATCAATGTTGCCCGTTTAGATGGTGAGTTTGGACTGGGACACACAATTAATTTTGGTGTAATTGGTGCAGGAATATTTGGACTAACTAAGAGTTTAAATCAAGAATGGGAAGCTGTATTTTGTCGTTCTCTTGATTTGAGTCCTGATTTAGATGTAGACACTTCTGTCAAATATATTCTTGCCGAACTTCAAGATCCTAATCTTTTAGTTACAGAGGTAGGATATAGCCACAAAGGTAGAGTAACCTTAATTGCAGAACCCGCTTCATTAAGCATTAGCAATTCCCCATTACCAATTACCAAAGATCAAGTATTTCTAGTTAGTGGTGGTGCAAAAGGTATAACTGCCCAATGTGTCATTAAACTAGCCCAACAATATCAATGTAAATTCATTCTTTTAGGTCGTTCGAGTACAGAAGCAGAACCAGTTTGGGCAGAGGGCTATGAGAATGAAGCCCAATTAAAACAGCAAATTATGGAGGATTTTCAAGCCAGGGGAGAAAAGCCAACACCAAGAATGGTGCAAAAAAAATATCAAGCAATTTCCTCACAACGAGAAATTCAAAATACATTGAAAGCAATTGAGAAAGCAGGAGGGGAAGCAGTATATTTGAGTGTAGATGTTACTGACGGCATCTTGTTAGAACAGAAACTAGCATCCATAGTTGAATGTGTAGGGGAGATAACTGGAATTATTCATGGTGCTGGAAATTTAGCTGATAAGCGCATTGAAAAAAAATCAATTCATGATTTTGAAACAGTTTACTCTTCCAAAGTCAAGGGTTTAGAAAACTTACTTCGTTGTGTACCACCAAAACAACTGCAATATTTAGTTTTGTTTTCCTCGGTAGTTGGTTTTTATGGTAATGTAGGACAATCGGATTATGCGATCGCTAACGAGATCCTCAACAAATCAGCCCATCTCGTCAAACGCAACCATCCTGACTGCCATGTAGCCGCGATTAACTGGGGTCCTTGGGATAGCGGCATGGTATCACCAGAATTAAAGCAAGTCTTTACAGAACGGGGAATTGAAACCATACCTGTAGAAATCGGCACACAGATGTTAGTAGATGAACTAACAAATGCAAGTCCAGAAACAGTACAATTGGTAATTGGTAGCCCCCTAGTTTATATCCCATCTTCCTTATCCAGCGAATTAAAAACCTATCGCATTCATCGCCAATTAACCTTAGCCGCTAATCCATTTTTGCAGGATCATGTAATTCTAGGTCGTCCAGTTCTTCCTGCCACTTGTGGACTACTATGGATGGCTAACACCTGCGAACAAATTTATCCAGGTTTCAAGGCTTTTAGTTGCCTTAATTTCAAAGTTTTAAAGGGAATTGTTTTTGATGAAAATTTCGTCGATGAATATACTCTAGAACTGCAAGAAGTTGCTAAGATAGAAAATAAAGAGATAGAAATTTCTGCTAAAATTAGCAGTATCACTCCAGAAGGTAAAATCAGGTATCACTTCAGTACTAATCTGATTTTGAAGCGCGAGATTCCCATTACTCCTAACTATGAATTGCTAAACTTAAACCAAGATGAGCAATTTCTCTCTACCAATCAATTACTTTATCAAAACGGCACATCTAGCTTATTTCATGGAACTATCTTTCAAGGCGTAAAATCTGTATTAAACGCCAGCCCTGGTAAACTCACCATCAAATGTAATTTACCACAACCCACAGCACAACAACAGGGACAATTTCCAGTCCAAACATTCAATCCATATATTGCAGATGTACAGATACATTCACTCTGGATTTGGACACAGCATTTTCATCAAATAGGGTGCTTACCCTCAGAAATTCAAAACTTTGAACAATTTGTACAAATACCTTTTGGTGAAACATTTTATGTTACCTGTGAAATCCAATCCAAGACAGAATCAAATGTAGTGGCTAACATCATTACCCATAACAAAGAAGGACAAATTTATAACCAGATGATTGGTGCAAAAGGAACTATTTTACCCAAGCAAATAGGATAGACATATCAAGACCTCCTTCCCAATATAGCAGCGGTCATTTGTAACTTACATTTAGATATTATTCAACTGACAACTGCTATATATGGCAATTCCCAAGCTCACAAAATACATCCGCTTACCAAGGGGAGGGTTGGGGAGGGGTAATTTTGTATCTAACTAGAGTGGGAAAGGCTATAACACCTATCTTCTTCCTTTTTTCTTCGCGCTCTTTGCGCCTTCGCGGTTCATTTAATCCATATTCTTTTAATTCAAAATTGGAGAATAAGCATGAAAGAATTTCCGAAAAATAAAATTCCTAAAATTGCAATTATAGGAATGGACTGCTTCATTAGTAATTGCCAAGGATTAGATGCTTTTGAAAGCAGTATTTACCAAGGCAAACAACATTTTACACCCCTAAATTATAGCGATACCCCATCATTAACAATTCCATTAGCAGAAATTAATCAACTTTCCTCCCAACAACAATTAATGTTGCAGGTAGCTAATAATGCGCTTAAAAATGCTCAATTAAATCCAGAGACGAAAATTGCAGTTGTGATGGTGACTGAATCTCAAAGTCACTACCAAAACAAACTAGCAAGTTATATTTCTCGGCTGTGGGATGCAACTAGTCCTGCATTTGCTGAAGAAAACTCAGGCTTTTCAGCCTTGAATTTAGCACAAAAACTATTAATAAATAAACAAGTAGATGCTGTATTAGTTGCAGCAATGGATTTTGCTGAAGAGAAAAATCAGATTATAGGTTTGCAAACTCTCAGTTACGATCAAAATGCCGATGCTACTTTAGTAGGAGAGGGTGCAGCCGCTGTAGTATTGCAACTTCATCAAACAGCCAAAGAAAATAATAATTGTATATATGCAGTAATTGATGCTTTGAGTGTGGTGCAGAATTCCCCACATCAACCGCAAGCAGTTACAGAAGCTTGCCAGACTGCTTTTCAGATTGCAGATATTCAAGCTCAAGATATTGGCTATTTGGAAGTTTATGCTGGTGGAAATACCCAACAAGATGAAGCAGAAATTCAAGGTTTAGTTACAGCTTATACAACTGGGGAATCAAACTTAAGTTGTGCAGTGGGTAGCATCAAAGCTAATATTGGTCATACTCACAGTGCATCGGGAATTATCAGTTTAATTAAAACAGCATTGTGTTTATATCACCGCTACATTCCCGCAGTTCCCAATTGGTCATGTCCCAAACAACCGGATATGTGGAGTGGAAGTCCCTTTTATGTGGCTACAGAATCTAAACCTTGGTTTATAGAACCAGGTACGACTAAAAGAATAGCTGCTGTTAACAGTATGGAGGCAAATGGCAGTTATGCACACTTGATTTTATCAGAGGAAGTCAGCCAGATAGAACGCAAGAGCAGATATTTAGAGCAGATTCCTTATTATTTATATGCGATCGCAGCAGAAAATCGCACCTCCCTATTAAACCAAATTACCGCACTTAAGCAAACCCTCAAAGATACCCCTGTTCTCTCTCAACTGGCCAGCCAAACCTTTAGAGAATTTCAAAAACATCAACAGTCAAATTATGCAAATTATGCGATCGCAATTCTGGCACGAAATCAAGAAGAACTCACACGAGAATTAGACCGTGCCATCCCCGGTGTTAATCTTGCCTTTGATACCGGAAAAGACTGGCAAACCCCCCTTGGTAGCTATTTTACTGCCAAACCACAGGGCAAAAAAGGTAAAGTCGCTTTTGTTTACCCCGGTTCCTTCACTTCTTACATCGGAGTAGGGCGAAATCTCTTACGTCTGTTTCCCAAAATTTATGATGATCCTATCATCAATAGCGTTTATAATCGCACCGCCAACATTGAAAAAATTCTCTATCCCCGCAGCTTAAAAAAATTATCAAAAAGAGAAATAGAAGCCTTAGAACAGCAATTAATCAATGACCCAGTAGCAATGCTGGAATCTGAAGTTGGCTTTGCTGGACTCATGACTGCAATACTCAGAAATTATTTCCAAATACAATCACAATGTGTCTTTGGTTATAGCCTTGGTGAAACCAGCATGATGTTAGCCCAAGGTATTTGGACAAGCTTTAAAGAAACAAGTGATTATTTGAATTCATCGCCCCTCTTTAAAACTCAATTATCCGGCCCCAAAAATGCAGTTCGTCAACATTGGAAAATACCAGGAGAAGATCAAAACCCAGATTTTTGGAGCAACTACATCCTGATGTGTCCATTATCCCGTGTTCAGGAAGCAATAAAAAACGAACCTCGTGTCTACATACCTTTAATTAATGCACCAGAAGAAATTGTTATTGCTGGTGAAACAAAAGCCTGTCAAAGAATAATTCAACAACTAAATTGTGATGCTTTTCCAACTTCCATCAATCATGTAATTCATTGTGAGCCAATGCACTCCGAGTACAATGAACTAGTAAAAATTAACACCTTACCTCTCGGAAACGTATCAGAATCTATTTTTTATTCCTCCGCAGAATATGAACCAATCAAACTCAATAGCCATACTATAGGACACAACATTGCTAAATGTCTATGTCAGCAACTTGATTTTCCTCGCCTCATTAACCGGGTTTACAACGACAATATCAGAATATTTATTGAAGTAGGTGTTGGTAGCAGTTGTTCAAGATGGATTAGCTCAAATCTCCAAGAAAGAGAACATATAGCCGTATCTATTAATCGTAAAGGTTTAGATGATCATACTTCAATTATCAGAGCATTAGGTAAACTTCTCAGCCATCGTGTCGAATTAGATTTATCACCCTTGTATTCTCTTTCTTCAGAACCAAATCAACCTTTAATTAACCTAGAAAATTCTACTATTAAAAAACCAGAAAAAACCTTCAAATCCATTTCTGGCAAACCATCTAATTGGCACTACAGGAAATTGAGTACTAATAATGCACTCATGACTAAAAATCATACCTTTTTAATCAAATCACGCCAGGAATCACTACAGCAAATAAACTCCTTAATTCAACAGCAAATTGAATTTTACAAAAAAATACTTGAGCAAGAACCAAAATAAATGAATCTCACAAAACTAAATCAAGATATTAGTATCTTGCTGAATGATTCCTTGATGTGAAAAGCTCCCCGGATTTATACGTGGGGTCAATCCAAAATCTAAAATTGTCTCTTAGATTACGCGGAACTTCCTAAAACTAGAGGTTTATTAACGTGTTTAATACAGAAAAAAACCTGAATCAATATAATCATCTCAGATTATCCCACTTATTCATCAATAATCCTCAAATTTGGCAAGGTAATTTAAATACTGTTTCATTTAATGCCGAAGAAATTAAAATTAAACTGAAGAATTTAAATAAACCTTGTTATATAGTTAGATATGAAGGACAAATTGGCATTACCAACGAAGGTAATTTATCTCATGCCAATAATGGTAAAACAGCCCAAATAGAAATGCTCATGGCTGTTCCTCCCTTAACAATTCAACAATTAGGTGATCCAACTTTTCTAGACTTTTACGGTGTAAAATATGCCTATGCTACAGGTGCAATGGCGCAGGGAATTGCTTCTGAAGAAATGGTAATTTCTCTAGGAAAACAAAATATCCTCAGTTCATTTGGTGCAGGAGGTTTATCTCCTTCCCGTGTCGAAGCGGCAATTAATCGCATTCAGCCAGCCTTAGATCAAAAACCTTTCGCTTTTAACTTACTCCATAGTCCCAGCGAACCAGCAATTGAACGGCGTAGCATTGATTTATATCTCAAATACCAAATCAGAATCATTGAAGCCTCTGCATTTTTAGATTTAACCGACAACATTGTTTACTATCGAGTTGCTGGACTAAGTTTAAATTCAGCTAATCAAATTGAAATCAAAAATAAAGTCATTGCCAAAGTTTCCCGGCGAGAAGTAGCGAGCAAATTTCTTCAACCTGCTCCCACAAAAATTATCAACCAATTAGTTCAACAAGGTCTTATTAGCGAATTACAAGCCAATCTTGCCTCTAAAATTCCCATGGCTGATGATATCACCGTAGAAGCAGATTCTGGCGGTCACACAGATAATCGTCCTCTCATTTGTTTATTACCTTCCATCTTAGAATTGCGAGATGAAATTCAAAATAAATATAAATATAAAAACCCCGTCAGAATCGGCGTAGCCGGTGGAATTTCCACACCGCAATCAGCCTTAGCTGCCTTTATGATGGGTGCTGCTTATGTAGTCACAGGCTCCATTAATCAATCCTGTATTGAAGCAGAAACTTCTCAATATACCAAAGCATTACTAGCACAAGCAGAAATGACTGATGTCATGATGGCCCCCGCTGCTGATATGTTTGAAATGGGAGTAAAACTGCAAGTTCTCAAACGAGGAACCCTCTTTCCCCTCCGCGCTCAAAAACTTTTAGAATTCTACAAAAACTATAATTCAATTGAAGAAATTCCTCCAGCAGAAAAAGAAAAATTAGAAAAGCAGATTTTGAAAAAAACTGTACAAGAAGTTTGGCAAGAAACCGTCACTTATTTATCCCAACGTAACCCTGATAAATTAACCAAAGCAGCAAATAATCCTAAACTAAAAATGGCACTGATTTTCCGCTGGTATTTAGGACTATCTTCTCGTTGGTCTAACACTGGTGAAAAAGGTCGAGAAATTGATTATCAAATTTGGTGTGGTCCAGCAATGGGTAGCTTTAATGATTGGGTTCGAGGCTCCTATCTATCTGAACCAAAAAATCGCAAAGTCGTAGAACTTGCTGATCATATTATGAAAGGAGCAACATTTTTATATCGCATTCAAAATTTAAAAATTCAAGGACTGCTAATTCCAGATGAATACAGTCAGTATCGTCCAGAAGGGTTATAAATATGCCAGACAGCAGAAAATTGGGAAGTCTGGAAGAAACGATGGAAATCCTTAACAAACGAGCTAAAACATGGAATTTAGTTACTATTAGTCGTATCAAAGGTAATCTCCAAGAAGCATTTCTCAGACAATCTCTAGACATTCTCCAATATCGTCATCCTCGTTTAAATTCCCGAATTATAGATTTTGAAAATTGTCTTTACTTTAAGACTGCGGGTACACAAAAAATTGATTTGCGAGTTCTTAATCCTTTAAATGAGGAACAATGGCAAGAAGTTGTTAATGAAGAGATGAATCAGGTAATTGACAGTAGCAAATGCCTCATGCGAGTTGTATTAGCTCCTATCCTGGGGGAGAAAAAAATCAGTTATCTTATTACAACATTGCACCATGCAATTGCAGACGGATTATCAAGCATTCAACTTCACTCACAAATCTTAAATTATTATCAAAGACTCGCCTCTGGCGACACAATTCAACCAATTATTAAATTGGAGCCATTACCACCTATTGAAAGCATAATCACCAAATATACACAAGATTATAGAGGGTGTATATACAGTAATTTATTGTCGTTAAAGCTTGGTATTCAAAAACTTTTATACCAACCAAAAACATTAGGATTTGAAAAATATGTATCTATTCCCCAACGAACTTCTCAAATTATCCATAAACAAATTGAGCCGGATTTAACCCGAAAATTTGTTAATAAATGTCGCCAAGAAAATGTCACAGTATATAGTGCTTTATGCGCCATACTCATGTTCACAGTAGCCAGAAAGATTATCAAACCTAATCAAAAAAGTGTGAACGTAAATTGCTTATCATATCTTGATTTACGTAGGCTTTTACAACCTCCAATTAGTGAAGCAGATCTAGGCGTTCTGGCTACCTCTATGATGCAATTTTACACCATAAAACAGCATACATATTTCTGGGAATTAGCGCGGACAGTAAAATCTAACTTAGAAACTAGTATCAAGCGTGGTGATATTTTCTATATGCCATTAATTGCCAAGCAACTCATAAACTTTTGTTTTTTCTTTCCCAAACAGGTAGCCGCTACAGTTTCAGTTTCTAATGTTGGTAAGATAAATATTCCCAACATTTATGGTGAATTAGAACTAGAAGAGATTAGTTTTGCTGGTTCTCATGCTTTATATGCAGGTATGTTTGTAATTCATGCCGCTAGTTTTCAAGAAAAAATGCTGTTAAATTTTGGATTTTCTCAGCCTTCAATTAGTAGAAAATCAATAGATTATTTAATAGAAAATGTCATGTCTTGTATTTATGATATTTGTAATTCAAATAATGGCAGCACATTTTTTCTAGCGAATTGAAAAACAAAAATCAGTTCTATACAATAGCGTAGTTTCAAGTTTGATCAGCATTGCTCATGAAATATTTTTAGTACGTCTTCAGGGTTTAGATATACATAGACTTCACTCATAAATAAGGATATGCAGATGAATACTGTCCAAATTAGTGACCGAATTACTCTGATTCAAAATAAGCTTTTTGAACAGGCACATACTCAGCCTTTAGAATTAAAATTCCTCGCTATAGCCATGAATAAGCAGGGAATTAAAGGAGAAAAACTATATTCTCATCCAGAAATTATTACCTTACCAACACAAGGATGTGAATATTTACTTTCCTTCAATGCTCATCAGAAATCAATTTTGTCTGCTGCATTCTTAGCTAATTTCTATAAATTTGTTGCCAATAGTGAATCCCAAACGCTAATATCAAATGTGAGTGTCGCTGAAAAAATTTTTGTTCCCTATTCAGATGAGTATATGATTCTTCATCAAGAAACCAGTGAAGAGTTAGATCATATATGGTCTTTTAGAACCTTACATAGCATGGTTTGCCGAGAAACAGGATGTCCTGATTTATTTGATGAACCTGGCTTCTTTTTTGGCAATTTTAGAGCTATTCCTCAATCAGATTGGCAAAGTTTAAATACTTGTTTTAGCTTTGATAATGATCGTTCTGAAACTTTATCTTTACTATTAAAAGGTAAAAACCACTTAAAAAAAATAGTAGAGAAATTACAAAATCAAGATAGTAATTCAATATATCGAACTTTACAGTTCATAGTTGGAGATGCTGTCAGAATGCTACCTGCTGATAAAGTTCAAGAAAATGGACTGGGAAGTTTATGGCTTTTATATAGATATGTTGCTAATGTGGAATTAAAACAAGCTGAAGCTTATTTATTTGATAGTCCCGAAAGTTTTGAATACGAGCCTTTGGCTATGGAAATGAATCAAGCACACTTAACAGATGAAGCACGTCACTATACAACATCTTTTGACTTAGGAATGGAACTCTATAGAAAAGCACCTCCTGAAGCTCAATTTTTTATCCGATATTGTTTACAGAAAGTTGTAGAAGACTACATTCAAGCTGCCTTTGCAACTTATTTGGAAAAGTTAGATAAAAGTCAACAAGGATTCGTATTTACTGATGTCAGAATTGGGCTAAATGCACTACGCATGACTCTACATCATCCCGAATTATCTGATAAGCAAGTAAATATCAATGAACTCATTCACTCCTGGCAAAATATTAGCCAATATTGGCGAAAAGTTATTGGAACTATAGAACAAAAAACTTGGCGTTACAAGTCTCAGCAAATTCATCGTCTTATTCAACAACTAGAACTTGATTTAAATAAAAATAAACTGGGTAATCACTATCAACGTTATCAAGACTGTTTAGAAACAGAAGAACTTAAAAGATTCATAGAAGTAGCATAACAATTAACATCTCTATTAATTAACCTGCATAATTTAGGCTTTGTGAAATATGAATAATGGAGATAGAAATGATAGTTTCTATTCATTTTGAAGATGATCAAAAAACCATTAAAACTGTCGCCAACCAATGCTTAACTCAGATATGTGATCAGTATCCCAACTCAATTCTGTTTGGTTGTCGTAGTGGTGTCTGTGGAACCTGCCTAATTGAAGTTGTGAGTGGGATAGAAAATCTCTCTCCTATAATGGAAAAAGAGCAAATTTTACTAGATATTTTAGCTCCAAAAAATCCACTGATTCGGGTAGCTTGTCAATGTGTAGTTAAAGATGATATTTGCATTCGAGTAGCTAGTTGATTACTAAAATTCACTTACTCCATTATCAAAAGAACGATGAGTCAAAATATAAGCAATTCTCAACCTAAAAAGCCTTATTCAGTAGCGGATATTGAAGCATGGTTTGTTTCTAATGTTGCCTATATGATGGGAGTTAATCCAGAGGAAATAGATATCCGTGAACCTTTAGATAGCTATGGATTAGATTCAGCACAAGCCATGCTGCTTGCTAGTAAAGCAGAGAAATATTTGGGTTTAAAATTGCCTCTTATACATCTTTGGAATTATCCTACAATTGAGGAACTTTCTCAGAGATTAGCTGAAGAATTGGAAAATTCCCAATCAGAAATCTTACAAATGTAAGCAATAAAGTTTTTAAGTTTTTCCTCCTCTAAGACTGACACTTCGCCAGAATAGAGACAACATGGTTCAGCGGAGTGTCTTCTTTTTCTTTAGGATTTATAGCTTGTTCAAACTTGGGAGATTTAGTCATGAATGCATCCGAACTTTTAGCTAAACTTACTCAACAAGGTGTACAATTTTGGGTGGAAAATAACAAATTAAATATTCGTTCTCCTAAGGAAGTAATTACACCAGAAATACAAGCAGAAATAGCCACACATAAAGGAGATATTTTAGCATTGTTACAAGAAATGAATATCACTACTAAATCTTCATCTGAACCTCTAATTCAGGGAATTAGCCTGCAAACAATCGGCAGATTAATTGGTGGTTTTTCTGGTGAATCGCCTATGGAATATCAGCCACCAATCATTGATCCAAAATTGATGGCTCAAAATCTCAGTGTCACATTTAGACCTTTACCTCATGGTTATCATCATCACACTATTATTAAATTCCGTCAGGAATTAGCAATTAAACTAAAACAATTTGGCGTTGCTGTTATTCCTTGGCAGGAAGCTACAACAGATTTTTTATATAAAATTAAAATTCCACTATTAAACTGGAATAAATCTTTAAAAATTAGGGGAGTAAGATCTGAAATTAACGCTGTAATAGATGTGACAAGACCTAATTCTTGGTTGAGAAAATTAGGAATATTTATAGCTGAAAGTTTTTATGTTTTATCTTATCCTTGGCTAGTAAATCAGCAAAGAATGTCCGTTATCCAAATTGCTAAATTAAGTACTTGGGCTGAAGATCATGCAGCTAAATATGTTGAAGATCCAGCAAATACTCAAGTAATCATTCTTAACGAAATAGATCGTAAATTTATCAATCCATCAACCCAGTATCAAGAAAAAATTAGCATTGGTATTAATACACTCATTAAAACTTTTTCTGAAATTGTAATTGGCGTATCTACTGAGTATATTTCTATTCTCAATATGAATCTTTCTGATTCCATTTTTCCTAAGCATGAAATAAATAATTTCGTTTCTAAATCACTGATTCCTAAAATATTTGTACCCATTGCTCCACTATTAATGAGTAGATTTGAAATAGAAAAATATAATCCTTGTGTATCTAATTATGCTCATAAATTAGTGAAATTAGGTCAAGAATTAGCCTCAACTGGACTATTTCCAGCAGGTTTTAAGCTGGCTGAAGTTATTAAGAGAAAATCCCACAGAGATATTGTTAATGTGATTGTCAATGGCAGAACAGGAGTTTCCTATGGTTTTGTAGCTTATGCCGAACCTCCCTGTTATGTGGGAAAACCAGAAATTAATACTAACGAATGGGAAAATTTATTGCCTGTCCCCGGATTTAGTAGTAATGAAATTCGTAAAAATCAAGCAGGTAGACGTTATATTAAAATCATTATTGCTGGAGAATATGTATTTAAGCAAATTCCTGAC
Source organism: Anabaena sp. PCC 7938 (assembly GCF_049315035.1). Taxonomy (NCBI): domain Bacteria; kingdom Bacillati; phylum Cyanobacteriota; class Cyanophyceae; order Nostocales; family Nostocaceae; genus Anabaena; species Anabaena sp. PCC 7938. The sequence goes on from NZ_CP186034.1 coordinate 1,993,057, forward strand.
ATCTGGTTGGTAAGCTCTCGTTCAGGTTCAAATAAAACAGACCTAAAGATTGAGCAAGATATTATCCGTATCGGTTTAAAAGATAATTTACAATTGCAATTACCTTTAGGCAATCAATCTCAAAAATTAGATATTAAACCTTCTTATGATATCTATGTCATGTTGGCAATTAGTATGGCTGCTGCTTTATATACACCAGAATTAATTCAAAATGGTGCGCCAATCGTTCATTTTCATGGCTATCCTGCATTTGATTGGTTTCAAAAGGATGAATACTGTGTGGGAGTTAATCATCCTTCTGTACCCTGTGGAACATATGAATCAGGAGTGCTGAATTTTTTAGGTCTTTCTAATTTAGCTAATCAGGCCAAACAAAATATCAACTTAATTAGTTTAATAGAGCCAGATCATGGGACAAATTTCATTGCACGCGATATGGAATATCTAATTGATAGACTTAAAAATGGTTGTTTAGCAGAAAAAATAGAATTAGGTGGCAAACATTTTGCTTCTCTCAAAGCAAATCTAGGCGATTGATAACTTCATAATTTCATCTTTGTTTATTTTTCAAAACAAGATTTTTTCAACATTCTATACTTTTGCAAACATTTAGTTGTTAGCCGATAATTTTTTATCCCTCACCCATTGGAGTTAAGCAAATGTTTCATAATTTCATTTACACACCAGAACATATTTTAAATAATTTCATAGCTCGCCCCAATTACTATCCTTTAAGAAGATTGTTTTGGAAGGTGTGGTATAACCTTTTTGCATCTAATTTTAGCAAGATAAACATTACTTTTATTAACTATGGTTATGCTGATTTAGAAGAGAATGCTAAACAGTTAGAATTGAGTGGATATGAAGAAGAGGAACGTTATTGTATTCAACTCTATCATCATGTAGCAAATGCTATCTCCTTAGCAGGCTTAGATGTTCTTGAAGTAGGATGTGGGCGTGGAGGAGGATCTTCATATATGATGCGTTATTTACATCCAAAAACAATGACGGGAGTTGATTTTTCAGAAAGTAATATTACATTTTGTCAAAACAAACATTCTATTCCTCAACTAAACTTTCAATTAGGAGATGCCGAATTTTTGCAATTTAATGACTATTCTTTTGATGTTCTTATTAATGTGGAATCATCACATTGTTACGGTTCGAGAAAACGCTTTTTTGCTGAAGCTTTTAGAGTAATTCGTACAAATGGTTACTTTTTATTTGCTGATTTTAGACCAAAAGATGAAATTGATAAGACCACACAACTTTTAAAAGAATCTGGTTTTAAGATTTTAAAACTAAAAAATATTACTGCCAATGTCATTAAAGCTATGGATTTGGAAAATGAACGCAAGTTGGCAATAATTAACCAGTATCTTCCTAAATATTTACACATAGTAGCAAACTGGTTTGCTGGGTGCCAAGGAACTCCAATGTATGAAGCATTTATGAAAGGAGACCAAGAATATCTTTGCTATGTTTTGAAAAAATAATCTAAATAATAGGACTTATAAAAATGACACACTCAATATTTTTTATAGGGTGCATTAAAGTTGAAAATCTGTTGATTGTTGCTGAATAATCGAGTCTGTCACACCCTACTAATATGACATTTGTATGACTTCTGAATTAAAGTAATCGGAATGGGGATTTAATTAATGGAAAAACTTACCCAGGTTCAAAATAAACAATCCAATTTAAGTAATCTTCTTTATCAAATGCACAGTGAAAACACTTCAATGATGACTAAAGTTCACCATGATTATTTACAAGTACAACAGAAATCGCTACAGGAAATAAACTCAATGCAGATTAATTTAGCTGATTATCAGAAATTTGTTAAACAACTATGGCAATTCTCAAGCTCATGAAATACACCCCACCCGCGCTATCGCGCACCATCCCCTTACCAAGGGGATGGTTGGAGAGGGGTAATTTTGTATATCACGCTTAGTGGGAAACGCTAATTTGTTTTTTTAGTTAATAATATTAACAGTTATGAAACGTTTACTGATAGTGTATTATTCACATTCGGGAGATGTAGATCGGGCAGTAAATTCTTTTACTAAATGTCTTAATATTTCAGAATTTGAAATTCATAGAGAGTGTATTAAACCAAAGATTGATTATCCTTATCCTTGGAGTTTATATAAATTTTTTGATGTTTTTCCAGAATGTATTAATAACGAAGCACCGGAAATATATCCACCGAATTTTAGTGAAGATGATAAATTTGATTTAGTGATTCTTGCCTATCAAGTTTGGTTTTTATCGCCATCTTTACCCATTCAGGGATTTTTTAAATCTAAATACGCCCAAGTTTTGCAGAACACGAAAGTTATTACTTTAGTGGTGTCTAGAAATATGTGGCACTCAGCCTCAGAAACCATGAAGAAAATGATTGCTGATGTGGGGGGTATTCATGTTGATAATGTGGTTGTTACTCACCAGGGTAAACCTTTAGCCACATTTATTAGTACACCCAGATTACTATTGACCGGGAAAACAAATGGGCTTTGGGGGGTATTACCTCCAGGAGGAGTACGCGATCGCACAATTGATGACTTATCACGATTCGGCCAGCAAATAGCCAACAATCTCCCCGCCTTGAGCGATGGCTGTAGCGATACCTACGGCGGCTCTCAAAAACCCCTACTCAAAGGTCTAGATGCCGTTGAGGTCAATCCACGTTATATCATTCCCGAACTAATCGGCCGGATAGCTTATCGTCCCTGGGCTAAAATCATTCGTCTATTTGGCAAACAAGGAAGTTGGCGCAGACGACCAATCATTTACATCTTTGCCATTCAACTTATCTTCGCTATTCCCATCGTCCTTCTAGTTTCCACCATCATTCAATTTTTATTTGCTCCACTGATCAACAAACAAATAAAGTCTTATGTTCAACTTCTAAAATCCCCATCTTCGGCTGTGGTTTAGAAACAAATAATAATTACCTAGGGCTTGCTGAAAAAGTTATCTGTGAGGGCTAGGAGTTCAGAAGTTCAGGAGTTCAGAAGTATGGCTAACGCCACGCTACGCTATCAGGAGGAGTTGGAAGAAAGTAAGAATAATATCGAGCCTGGAAAAGTGGTCAGTTTTTGATGCCATCACCCTTTTTTCCTTGCACTTTATTGTATCTTATCTCCCTGTATCCCTTGATTTATCTAGGTTTTACATTTATTCAGCATCCCCTACCTACCAAAATTTACCTTTGATCATTTGATATTCAATCAACTTATTTGGAGAAAATTATGCCTTCAGCATACATTACAGGCTTAGGAGTTTTTCTACCTAATAAACCCGTCAGTAATGAAGAAATTGAAAATGTTCTGGGATTGATCAATAACAAACCCTCTCGCTGTAAAAATCGCATCCTCACAAACAACGGTATAAAATCTCGACACTATGCCATAGATCCAAAAACTGGCAAACAAACTCACACTAATGCACAATTAACTGCCGAGGCAGTGCGCGCCCTTTGCAGAAATTCTAATTTTCCCCTTGAAGAAATTGAGTGTTTAGTTTGTGGCACATCGGGGCCAGATCAACTTATTCCTAATCATGCTCTGATGGTGCATGGAGAACTTAAATCTCCTCCCTGTGAAGTAGTATCTACCAGTGGTGTCTGTTGCTCAGGAGTAACTGCATTAAAGTATGGATATATGAATGTGTTATCTGGTTTAACTAAAAATGCTGTCACAACTGGCTCCGAAGTCGTATCTAATGCCTTAAGAGCAGCATACTTTCAATCAGAAATAGAGTCAAAAATTCAAGAGTTAGAAAACAAACCAGTTATAGGTTTTGAAAAAGATTTTTTAAGGTGGATGCTTTCTGATGCAGCCACAGCCGTTTTAATCGCAGATACACCGAGTCAAGATCGTATTTCTCTGCGGATTGACTGGATTGATTATATCTCTTTTGCAAATTCTCTAGAAACTTGTATGTATGGAGGATGTGTGAAAAGAGCAGATGGTTCTGTACAAGGCTGGAGGGATGTAGACCAGCCAGAGGAAGTATGGAAACAGAATTATTTAGCCATCAAGCAAGATGCCAAACTTTTAGGGGAAAATATCATTAACTATGGTCAAAAAGGATTAGCACAGATTAGGGATAAATACAACCTAAAAACAGAAGAAATAAATTGGTTTCTGCCTCACTACTCATCGGAATATTTTAAAGAAGAACTTTATGCAAAAATGGCAGAAATTGGAGTGCATATTACTTATGATAAATGGTTTACTAATCTAACCACAAAAGGAAATACAGGTTCGGCTTCTATCTTCGTGATGCTAGAGGAATTGATGTACTCAGGAAAAATTGAACGCGGCGATAAAATCTTTTGCTTAGTTCCCGAAAGTGCTAGGTTTTCATACGCTTATATGCACATGACAGCAGTTTGATTTTTCCTCCACCGCTATTATTTTACTAAATTGACAATCACAATCGAGTGAGCTTGAAAAATGACAACCTTTTTCCCAAGAGGCTCACTCAAAAATTTAAGTACTACTCCAGCTTGGAATACATGAAAAATATATTGACCCTCTTGGAAAGTGAAATCAATGCCACAATTTTAAACCTTTTAAATGTAAGCACACCTGGTAGCGACTTGCTTTTGAAGAACGAAGATAGTGAATTCATGTGGGGTCGCACTGGAAATGATACCTTTATTGGTTTGAAACCTGGCGATAATAATCCTGATCAATTGCAAATTGATATTATGCTAGGTGATGGCGATTTAATGGCGCTACAGAAAGGTAGTCAGTTTAACGGAAACGACAGATTCGTTCTAGGTGATTGGAAACAACCCTATTATGCTGATGCTCAAGAACTCAACTTCGGTTTCAAACAATTCGCTTCAATTTTAGACTTCAACCCCAAACAAGATACTATTCAACTTCACGGCTGCCCAGAAGATTACCAACTAGTAAAATCTCCTCTGGGGACGGCGATATTTTGGAAACAAGGAACTGTACCTGACCTTATTGCCTTTTTGCCTGGGAATTATCATTTGCATCTTGAGGAAAACTATTTTCAGTATGAAGGCGACACCCCGCCCCCAGGGCCTGTACTAGAGAAAATTCAACAAATAGGATCTAGCAGTTTTGATTCCCTCATCAGTTCAGCCACAGATCCTAATGGTAATCTATTTGTGGCAGGAGTTACAGGTGGTTCTTTAGCAGCAGCTAATGCTGGATCTAATGATGTTTTGGTGGCCAAGTACGACAGCAATGGCAATCAAAAATGGATTAAACAGTTTGGGACTGACAAATCTGACTTTGCCACTAGCGTCGCCACTGATAATAAAGGCAACTTCTACCTGGGGGGAATGACAAAAGGCAATTTGGGGGAATTTAACCAAGGAGAAGGAAATTATGATATCTGGATAGCCAAGTATGACGGTAGTGGCAAGCAGCAATGGTTTCAACAGTTTGGAAATGGGCTAATTGATGCCTCCTTTGATATGAAAGTCGATCAGGATGGCAATGTCTACCTGACAGGATTCTCCATTGAACAACAGCAGAAAGGGCTGTTTTTTGAACCTGATGTCTTTGCCGATGATGTTTGGATAACCAAATATGACAGTAATGGCAACCAGCAATGGTTTCAACAGTTTGGCAGTTCCGCTTTTGATGAAGCTTACAGTCTTGCTGTCAGTAATGATGGCAGCATCTACTCTACAGGTTGGACAATGGGTGATTTGGGAGCAAAAAATTCTGGTTTATATGATGTCTGGGTGGCCAAGAATGACAAAAATGGTCAGTCGGAATGGATTCGACAGTTCGGCACAAAAGATTATGAATTTCCTAAGGGAATTGATTCAGATAGTCAGGGCAATGTCTATATCACAGGATGGACTTTAGGTAATTTGGGGGGTAAGAATGCTGGGTCTGAGGATGCTTGGATTACCAAATATGACAGCAATGGTAATTCTCTATGGACTCGACAGTTCGGTACTAATGGTAATGATGCTGCCTTGGATATGAAGATTGATTTAAATGGCAATATCTTTTTAGTTGGATATACTGACAACAATTTGGGAGGCAAGAATCTCGGTTCTAATGATGCCTGGGCAGCTAAGTTTAACAGTAACGGTAAACAGTTATGGATTCAACAATTTGGAACTTCTAAGTCTGATGTTGCCACTAGTCTTACCATTGACAAGACTGGTAATGTATTCGTGATAGGAACTACTGAGGGATCTTTAGGGGGTATCAATGCTGGATCTGTGGATAGTTGGGTAGCCAAGCTCGATTCCAATTCAGGAAAGCTAGAAGACTTTAGTGGAACTTCAAAGTATGAGACTCAACATGAAATTTCAAGTTGTGATAGCAGTTTTGGTGTCTTCGATAGGAATTCTCAAAATCACATTTTCAATAATGATCTAGGTCAAAGTTTGGCTTCTGGAATGCTAAAAGATTTCAATAAAACTCCAAAGCCTGAAATTCAAAATGAAATATTTAGCCACGATTTGAAGAATGACATCCTCAATGATTTTCTAGGAAAAAGTTCTGATTTAGGAAAGATCAAAGACTTTGGTGAGATTCTAAAACATGAAATCCAAAATGAAATATTGAGCAGCAGTTTTACCGATAAAATTATCAATGCTGTTTTAGGCAAAAGTTTAGAATCAGGAAAGTTACAAGATTTGAGCAAGATTTCAAAGCCTGAAATTCAAAATGAAATATCTAGTTGTGGTGGTAGTAGTGGCCTTTTAGGTAACAATTTTCAGAAGAATATCCTCAATGGGGGTCTAGAGGGAAGTTCGGCTTTATCCGCGTCGGGAAAATCAATAGTATCTGATTTTGATGTCATGTTATAGCAATTCCCAAGCTCATGAAATACACCCCACCCGCGCTGTCGCGCACCCTCCCCTTACCAAGGGGAGGGTTGGGGAGAGGTAATTTTGTATCTAACTAGAGTGGGAAAGGCTATATCTACCAAACTTTAGACATCAAATATTTATTTTCGATAACTTTTTTGGAGTATTTATGACAGAGATGATCCAACAACTTGAAACAAATGAAACATCCTCTGCTGTTTCTGAGAACAAAGTTAAAAAACATTTGAAACTTAATGAAATCAACTATAAAAATAATACTGAATCAGATTACACAGAGAAAATAACTGAGCTAAAAAATAACTTCAACTACAGCAGCAACAGAGATTATTATTGGAGTGAACCTGAGCTTTCAATTTTATACGGTACTCCACTTTACGAAGCGGCTTCCCCTACCCAAAGGATCGCTCTTAATCATCTTTTTTGGGTTGGAGGTTACAACCTAACTGCTGCAAGTGAAACTAATACCGCACTTTACAATCAAATTACAAGTAGCGTTTTTTATAGTCTAGGTGGCTACGAAACTCTCTGCCATGAATTGGATATTGAAACTTCTCAAGAACGCTACCATATTCAGGCTTTTCGTACTATTGCTAATCAGACGGAGATAGGTTTACTAGGTGATATCATCATTGGCAATCCTTTCTCAGGAAAAGAATCTCAGCTAATGCAAGGAGGAATGATTGGGCGTTTATCACCTGGAATCATGCGACATTTATTCAGTTTCAATTGGGGTAGTACACCTTTTTTAGCATCCCAGTACTATACCTTACGCTTCATCGCTAATATGATTCTCAAACTTACAGAATATAGTCGCTCCCAGTATTTTAAGAAGTTAGAGAAGAAAGGCGCGTTTATTCCTATTCCTCTAGCTGTTTCTCATTACCATTTCTTAGATGAATCTTTCCATACTACTACTTCCCAACTGATTGCTCACGATTTGTATAAGGACTTCCCCAAGCCAACAGCCTATGAAAAATTCATGGCTAATTTGTCAATTTACATGATGCAAGTAACTGTCCTCAATACTCTGTCTGGGGCCGCAGTTGGGAGCTTTTATCCAGATAAACTTTTGATTATGCCCTTGATATACAAAGTACTCAGAACACCTCTGTTTGATATGTCTGCTCAAGAAGCTCTATCTTGGATAGAAAAATCCTTATGTCATGAACACGAAGGTTTTCATGCTGTACTTAAGTCTCATCAACGTCTCTTGTCCGAATTGCGGCGGTTTTTTCAAGATGTTGACTATCTGTGGCCGGTTAATCGTGAAATGCGCGTTATGGCTTCAGGAGGATCAATTAGCAAGGCTATCCAAGATAACATTCAGGGTTTTGAGCAGTTCTCTCGGTCTGCTACCTGAATGTTTTGGTTGATTTAGACCAAGGTAATTGCGATCGCACAAAAAATAAAATCGCGCCAGTACTTAATATGGAATTAAAGCAGGTCAATTTTATGAATAACAGCCATTATGATGTCGTTGTTATCGGAGGGGGCCCTGCTGGATCTACATTGTCTACTTTCTTAGCTCGGAAGAAATAGTAGAAAAAATGAGTAATGATGAACTTCAGCAGAATGCAAAAGGTAAGCGATCTCCCAGAGCTTACATCAGTTCATATCAATCTAAAGTTTGATGAGTAAGTTCTATGAACCTTTCTGAAAAAACGCTTCTTATTTCTGGAATCAGTGGGTTTATCGGTTTGCGTGCCACTGCGATCGCTCTCACAAAAGGAATGAAAGTCCGGGGGCTACAACATTCTCAACTCCAGGCTCAAAAAGCTCAACAACTAGGTGCTGAGGTAATTGTTGGTAGTGTCACTGATCCTGCTGCTGTCCGCAAGGCTTGCCAAGATGTGGATATAGTTCTACATACGGCTGCTATTGTCAAAGAACATGGATCACTCAAGGAATTTCGTGATGTCAATGTTGGTGGCACAATTAACATGGCTAAAGCGGCTAAGAATGCAGGTGTTAAAACCTTTGTTCATCTCTCCAGTGTTATAGTCTATGGTTATAACTATCCCAATTACGTCACTGAATCCGGGCCAATTTTTGCGGAGAATCATCCCTATTGTCAGACCAAAATAGAAAGCGAAAAAGAACTTTTACGACTCAATTCGCCACCTGATTTTAATATTATTATCCTCAGACCAGGAGATGTTTACGGGCCTGGGAGCTACCCCTGGGTAGTCCGACCACTCGCAATGATGCGCCAAAAAATATTTCTGTTGGCAAACAATGGACAGGGAGTGATGAATCATCTCTATGTGGACAATCTCATAGATGCCATCTTTCTGGCTATGGAAAAAGAAGCCTATGGAGAAGTTCTTAATATTACTGACGGAGAAGAGACTTCTTGGCAAGAATATTTTACGCGTTTAGCTGATATTGCTGGGTTGTCGGCACCTTCTTCTCTGCCTAAAAATGAGCTCAAACTGCTAATTCAGTTGCGCTATCAGGGACAGAAGCTTTTGGGTCAGAAAGTTGATATTGTGCCGGAAACTTTAGATTTTATCACTCGCCCCTATGCTTATTCGGTTGTTAAAGCAGAGAAATTATTAAACTATAAACCAAAAATTGATTTGGAAGAGGGAATGCGACGCACTCAGGAATGGCTACAAACAGTGGACTTGAATGTTTTAGATAAGTAGGTGGAACGATGAACTATAAACACAATGTTCCTATTGAGCCGATTACAGATTCAGAAAGTCTTCCTTTTACCTGGGAACGCCTCATCCCTAAACAGATACCAAATGATCCAGCCAGTCAAAAGCTTTTTGAGATCCATCTCCGGCGTTATGAAACCGCAACACGCTTTGTAAAAGGAAAAAGGGTTCTGGATATTGCCTGCGGGACTGGATACGGTAGTCAGATGCTTCGTCTTGCTGGTGCGATCGCTGTGGTAGGTGTAGATATATGTCCAGAAACGGTACAATATGCCAGAAAGCACTATCAAGAAAATAATGTAGAATTTGTTTGTGCTGATGCTCTTGATTTCGAGTGGAAGGAGCATTTTGATGTTATTGTTTCTTTTGAGACGATAGAACACGTCATCCATCCTGACAAATTTCTAGATCGTCTCCGCTATCTCCTGCTTCCAGAAGGTAAGTTGTTACTGTCAGTCCCTCTCGGTGAAACTCGGCATATAGACCCCTATCATCTTCATGCATTTAGTCAGGAGGATGTGTTTGCACTGCTTGAAAAAGCAGGTTTTTTGGTAGAACAGTACCGTTGTGATGATTGGTGTCTGACTCGTAGGGATCTTCTGCTCTGGAGACAACTCTATCCAGCTGCTAGGCCAAATATGCGTGAACAATTTTTAACTCTTAGAGGATGGCAACTCCTGCGCGATTTTTGCTTTCGAGGCGTTATTAATGTTCCTGAATTCATGGTTGCAGCCCAAGCAATCAAAAATCCAGTTGTTGAAAAGCGTCAAACTCCAACACACCTCGATTAATTAAGCCAAGAGGGACGGTTTACTCGGTCTTACATTTTTTAAGCGGATATCTTTTGTATTTTTCCAAAAAATATAGGTATTTTTTAAGCTTTTGGCGATCGCTACGGCGAGTGTAGCAATCGCTATCTAACTACAAATAGTCCTATGTATGTAACATTAGTATGCTACGGTGTAAAACGCAAGAATTCAGCTTGAATACGACCGTATATTTACTATTGTTAGTACTTGTGCGTAGACAACATTAAATCACATCTTAATATAAGTAAAAATAATATCTAAAAACCTGTTGGTTTGAAGATTTAATCAGCAAACAAGTGTGTTTTTTAGTACAAAACTTTGCATCTTCCTCGGTTAATTATAGGTTATAAAGTGACAATTATAAAGTTTGGATTAAATCCTTAAAACCCTTATTCAGATGGCACTTATGTCTTTAGTGTCAAGCAATTTTGATGTTGTTTGTCCCCTCTTAGTAAAATTACAAGAGTTAAGTAATACTATATAAATAGTGCTGCACTATACCTTTCTTTTATCTAAAATTCCGTCAAGCTTAGGCAGGTTTGAAATTTTTACATAAAAAATATTTTACATTTATACATCGCTGTTTTATTATTGATATGATGTCATACAGCAGTAGCAAAACCACCTAAATCTTCCTAGGTTCTCAGGTGAAAAAAGCAACTTTGACAACAGCACAACCTCCAAGTATTTATATTTAGATACTTGAGATGTGAATAGCTCAATTAATGATATTTTTCCATTACTATGTGGGTACAAATATTATCTAGAGGCTATTGATGTCTTCTTCGTATGTGCATTAAAGAAGCAATGTCAGTATTAGCAGTTTTATTCAAGTAACTGATTCAGTTACGCGACTAGTGACTTAATCTCTGATTACTTCGGAACTTGTTGACATTGAATGGCCTTGAGTCATCGAATCAAACGCGCTTCCAGTCAGTAGCCAACAGAAACAACAATAAATATTCAATACATCCCGAAAGAAACAGTGAAGTATCAAAAATCCAAGTTTTACCGTTCTTTAGTTGCGATCGCATTATTAGCCAATGGTTCTTTCCAATTACTAGCACCTGCAATGGCAGAAGGAACTACCGCAGGTGAAACTATTAGCAACACCGCAACCGCAACTTACGAAGACCCCAATAGCCCAGGAACAACCTTAAATACTACCTCCAACACCGTCACTATCACCGTTGCAGAAGTCGCAGGTATAACCGTTTCAGCCGCAGGAATAGTAGATAACAACGGTGGAACTGTAGGAGTTGGAGACCTATTAATCTACACCTACACAATCACCAACGTTGGTAACGACCCGACCACATTCCGCATTCCTAACTTAGCCACCACCACTGGTCCAGGTATAGTATCAGGAACCTTACCCGGCGCTACTACAGCGAATAATCTCCAATACAGCACTGACGGCGGCACAACTTGGATAGAAATTACTAATACTGAAGAAATCACACCCTCAGTTGCTCCTAATGGCACTGTCTTGGTTCGTGTGCCAATAACTGTACAAGTAGGCGCTCAAACAGGGGAAACTATTGCAGTTACCTTAGGTAACACCCCTGGTAATGCTCAAAACCAACTTCGCATCCCAAATGGTGGTGACGTATACACAGTAGATAACCCGGATGCTGCTGCTAATGAAGCAGATGGCCCACCCATCAACGGGACACGGGAAGCCAGCGCAGTTCAGGATATTCAAGTTGGTGTCACAGCAAAAACTTATGCATTAGCTACCATTCTCAAAGTGCGTAGTGAATACGACAATAATGCAACTGTAAATAATATTACAGATGACACACTAACCTATGATTTAGGTTTGCGCGTAGAAAGCAATGATGTCACTGGCAGTGGCATCACCCCAGCACCTTTAGCCGGGACAACCATCAATGTTGATACTGTTAATGGTTCTTATATCCTCGTTTCTGATGCCATTCCCGCAGGTACACAACTAGCAGCAGCACCCACTCCGCCTACTGGTTGGGACGCAGTCTATACCACATCTGATCCAGCGACGTTTAACGCCAATACAGCAGTATGGAAACGTTTCCCCTTACAAGGTGCTGATACCTTGGCAGGTATCACCCGCGTTGGTTTTATCAACAAAACCAATACCATAACTTCCATTGCTCCTGGTACAACAGTCAATGGTTTTTCGATTCAGTTAGCGATGCCAACTGCGACTTCACCATTAAAAGTCATCAACATCGCCCAATTATTTGGTCAAACACCAGGTAATGATCTCCCAGTTTACGATGAATCCGGTGACCAAAATCCCAGTAACTTCGATGGTTCTACACCACCAGTTGGTACAGATACGAATGCTGATGGTCTTCCCGATGATTTAACTAGTACCATTACTGATGGCTTAGTAACAGACACAGAACTAGCCGCAACGGGAACAGATACAAGCAACAATAATACTGGTACTGGTGAAGCTGGTGAAGCCAACGTCTTCGATGTAGTAGTAGTTGGAGCAGCGTCAGTTCTGAACGGGCCACAGGGTGTACCAAATGCTATTGGTCCAACTGATAATAATGATGACTTCACCAATAAATCAGCCCTTGTTCCTGCTGGTACTGCACCGGGTTCTACACTTGATCCGCAGTCAGTTGGTTTCACTAATACTCTTCAGAACAGTGGTACAGACCCAGGTGATATCACACTAGAGCCAACCGCACCAGTAAATCCATTAGACTTGCGTGATGGAACACTGGTAACTCTTACCTATGATGCCCAATCTGTTATCTATACCTACGATCAAGGAGCCGGAACTTTCACTACTACTGGTACACCAATTACAATCCCAAATGTTGCTCCTGGTGCGACTATTAATTATGGTGTAGAAGTTAATTTACCAGCGAATACTCCATTATCAACTGATACTATCGCCGATTATGCAGGCGATACAGAATTTGGCTTCCCAGTCCGCATCACTGCCACAATTGATGTAGCAGGTACTACGACAACAAATATCACCATTGACCGGGTATACACTGGTTACTTGAAACTGGTGAAACTCTCACGAATTTTACAAGGAACTGGTCCAGCAGTTGGTACAGGTCAAGATAATTTTGAATCTACACCTGCCGTCAATGGTATTGATCCTAATTCCACTGTTACTGATGTACCCAGAACTCCAGCACCAGGCAATATTATTGAGTATCTAATTCGGTACACAAATATTTCAGATGCCCAAGCTGGTACGGGTAATGTGATTTTGAACGCTGACAAAATTGTGATTACTGAAGATGGTACTACAGGCACTAACAATTGGGCTTTAGATAATGACACTAATGGTCAAAGTGATACTAGCAATATTGTTGGTTCAGCCCAAGATTCAGGTGCTTCTACGATCAACTTCTTTAGTGGTAATCCAGCTACAACTGGTAGTATTGATCAAACCGGTACTACAGTCAATACTGATGTCACCAAATATATCAATCAAGTCACAGGAATAGTTGCACCAGGTGTCCAAAGAACATTCATTTTCCAACGTAAGATGAATTAATCTTGTGTCTGTCTGAATACTGATCATATCTGTTTGGTCTGGTAATGGGTAATTGAGAAAAGCAACTACCAACTACACCAAACTGATGATCAGTAATTAGCCAGACTTGGTGAAACTTATATCCAGCGTTGTTGATATTATCAGCAACGCTTTAGAAAATGTTAGCAAAGTCTACATTTGTATCAAGAAAATCCTTTTTTAAGGGTAAAATAATCTTCTCAAAGTCATCCTTAAAAAGGAGGATTTAGGAAGATTAAAATTTGTGAATACATCAGCCACAACTTTTTCAACATCCTCTCAAAATAGAAAAACCCGATCAGCAAATTAATCAAAGCAGGTAATAACAATGAAACAAGTTTATATTGCCAGTATTGGTGCAATTTCCTTGATGATGGCAGCACCATTAATAGGTCAAATTCCTGGTGTAACTTCTCTCTTTCAGTTAGAAAGTGCAACTGCTCAAAATACTAAGAATCAATCACAACTACAGTTGCAGTTGGTAGCAGAAAAGCAAGTAGAAACGCAGGATCAACAAGGTAATAAAATCAAGAAATGGGAAGCTTTGAAAAATCAAGCCGTAGTCAAACCAGGGGATGTATTGCTATATACATTAAAGGGGGAAAATAAGAGCGATCGCCAACTCAAAAACCTCACTTTAAATCAACCCATACCCAAACAAATGTCCTATGTCTTGAAAAGTATTAATACTAGTAGCAATACCACTATCACCTACAGCATTGATGGTGGACGCACTTTTGTCAAAAATCCCACTATTAAAGTTACCCTTCCTAACGGAACAGTAGAAACTAAACCAGCACCAGCAACTGCTTATACTAATATCCGCTTACAAGTACCAACAATTGCAGCTAAAACCACATTTAAAGCCACTTATCAAACTCAAGTGCGCTAATCATAAAAAATTAGTAATGGGTAAACACTTTTTTAAAATTACCCATTACTAACTAGTTTAAAAAATCTGTTTTATGGAATAGCAAAAATTAAGATTTTTTAGTTATTAAATAACTAATAACATTGTGGAAAAAATTGGACATGATTAATAAACGTAAATCTAGAAAAAATTATTTTATTAAAAAACTATTGCCAAGACTGATAACAGCAATGATTTTAGGATGTATTTTGCAAACTCCCATAGCTAACATAAATAGGGTAATAGCCCAAAGTACAACAATTATCACGAATCAGGCTGATTATACCTATACAGATCCTGCAAATGATGAAGGTGAGTTTAAAGCAAGTTCTAGTAAACTGGACTTCAATTTCAGTTCATTAGTTGACCCTCTAGGGCAAATTTTAGGTTGTGCTGGTACACTCTTACCAGACTATACAGGTTTCTCTGTTGGTGTGTATGAAGCTAACTCTAACGATCCCACAGGATCTGAGTTAGGAAATTTAGTTTCCTTGACACGGACAGAACTACCAGATACTCCTAATAATATTCCTGGAGGAAAAGCACCAAATATTGAAAATAGTAATCCCTATTTTATTACCAATAATCCCGCAGGTGTTTATAATTTTCTTCTTGATCCTAACAAAGGTCAAACCCAACCAGGAAAAACTTATATTTTTGTGATTAATACCCCAGCTAATTCTATCTATAAACAACGCCGAATTAAAATTGTTATTTTAGATAGCATTGATGTCGCAGGAACAGCTAACAAAGTTATTCGTTATCTTGCTACTTCTTTAGATGGACAACCCATCAGTTTAACGGGTGGAACAACAGTAGAAGCCACAACTGTTTTAGTTAATAATGCCGAACTCCAAGGACTAAACTTATTAGCTTTTGAACTAACAACAAACTTGTGTCAACCCAGTCAAATACAGATCATCAAAACAGGTGATCGCGCAACCGCTGAACCCGGAGACACAGCCATCTATCGCGTATCACTCAAAAATCAATCAGATGCGGATTTGAATAATATCATAGTCACCGATAACTTACCTTTAGGCTTTCAATTTTTACCCAAATCTGTCCGGGGAGAATTAGAAGGAAACCCAGTTAGTGTTACCAGCGAAATTAACGGTAATACCATCACATTCCGCACAAATATTACTCTTTTAAGTTCAAAAGTTATCAACATTGCTTACGCTGTTCAACTCACAAATGATGCTCAAAGAGGTACAGGTCGAAATAGTGCCATTGTCAATGCACAAAGAATTGATAACGGCTTTAGTGTCAAAGATGGGCCAGCAACTCACCAACTAAAAATTAGACCAGGAATAGTCAGTGATTGTGGTACTTTAATTGGTCGCGTATTCCTAGATAAAAACTTTGATGGTGAACAACAAAATGATGAACCAGGAATACCTAACGCAGTAATTTTTCTGCAAGATGGTAATCGGATCACCACAGATCCTAATGGTTTATTTTCCGTGGCCAATGTCTTACCTGGAAGTCACACCGGAGTTCTTGATCTGAGTAGTGTTCCTGGTTATGCCCTCGCTCCCAATCACAAATTCCGTGAACGTAATAGCCAATCTCGGTTAGTGCGTTTAGAACCAGGTGGTTTGGTGAGAATGAATTTTGCTGTCACCCCCATCTTTCAGGAGCAAGTAAAGAAATGAAACTACCACTGCACCATATCAAGAACCTGAAAGCTATAGGGGTAATAGCTGGTGCTTGTAGCTATCTATTTTATCCTCATGCAGTCAAGGGAGAAACCGCTAAGGACAATCCCCAGACCCATAAACCTTTAGATAATCCTACAAATATTAATGAGCAAATAACTGATCAAGAAATTGCCCTACCACCCAAAGCTACTGAATATCAGTTACCAAAAGATGTTGTGGCAAAAATTGAATCACCCATTACTACAAACTCGGAATTTTCGCCAACAACTACAACCCAAATAGCACAAGATGAATTTGTAGAAATTGAATCAACTACCACCACCAACTCAGAATTTCCAGCAACAACCACAACCGAAATTCCACAAGATAAATTTGTAGAAATTAAATCAAACACTACTACAAATTTAGAAGTTTTGCCAACAACTACAACTCAAATACCTGAACAAGTAGCCCCAATATCAACAGCAATTAAAATCCTCACACCAACAGAAAATAGGATTTTTGATGTTCCAGCTACTACAGTAATATTGCAATTTCCTGTAGGTAGTCAAGTGGAATTACGGGTCAATGATACATTAGTAGACCCTTCTTTAGTAGGACGGACAGAAACTGATGCAGAGACCAATTTGATAACGCAGACATGGTATGGTGTCTCTCTCCAGCCAGGAAAAAATACCTTGTCGGCACAAATAGTAGGAGCAACTACACCCCCAGACACCGTAGAGATATCAGTGCGAGGAACACTCAAGCAATTAACCATAGAAACTCTAGAAGCGAATATTCCTGCTGATGGACGTTCTACTGCAACCATCAAGGGTCAACTGATTGATGAAAATGGTAATCGCTCCAACCAAGATGGTGTAGTGACTCTAGAAACCAGCGCTGGAGAATTTATTAGTACAGATTTTAAACCTGATCAACCAGGGTTTCAGGTAGAAGCAAAAACAGGAGAATTTACTGCTCAATTACGTTCAAACTTGAAAGCCCAAACCGTGCGGCTTCGCGCTTCAATTAATAATTTAGAAACCTTTACTCAACTAGAATTTGCAACAGCTTTACGTCCCAGTTTAGTGACCGGGGTTATAGATATTCGTTTAGGCGCTAGAGGAACTGATTACTATGGTAAATTGCGTGATTTTATACCCCCGGATAAAAATAATAATACTCAATTAAATTTTCATTCAGAAATATTTGCCACCGGAAATATTGGAGAATGGTTATTTACTGGAGCATATAACAGTTCCCGTCCTTTAAATGAAGATTGTAACTGCGAAAATCGTTTATTTAAAACTTATCAAGCCAATGAACAAAACTATCCTGTTTATGGTGATAGTTCCAAACTTGATGTTACTGCACCTTCTATTGATAGTGTCTATGCACGTCTAGAGCGTTCCACAGGGATTCCTGGTGTTAGCCCAGATTATTTTATGTGGGGTGACTACAACACAGAAGAATTTTCTCGCCCCTCCCAACAATATACCGCTACGACCCGTCAACTTCATGGTTTTAAAGCTAACTATAATTGGGGAAATCTACAAATTACAGGTTTTTATGGTAATAATGTTGAAAGTTTTCAACGAGATACTATAGCTCCTGATGGTACTAGTGGTTATTATTTTCTTTCTCGGCGAATATTACTTCCTGGTAGTGAAAATGTCTTCATTGAATTAGAAGAATTAAATCGCCCAGGTACTGTTCTTAAACGTCAACAGTTAAGCCGGGGTGCAGATTATGAAATTGATTATGATCGCGGGACTTTATTATTCCGTGAACCTATCCTTCGGACTGATATTGATGAATTTGGACAGGTATTAGTACGGCGGATTGTTACTACTTATCAATATGATTCACAAGATTCTAATAGTAGTATTTATGCAGGTCGTGTTCAATATAATTTGGATCGCACTCTTAACCAAGAAACTTGGGTAGCAGCAACTTATTTAAAAGAAAATCAAGGTTTGTATAACTTTGAACTCTATGGTGCAGATACCCAAATTTCTTTAGGTAATAGTGGTAAAATAATAGGCGAATATGCCCATTCTAGTAATAGTTCTGATTTGATGGGTAGTGTCAGCAGTCAGGCTTATCGCTTGGAAGCTGAAGGAAAGATTTTTAATGGTCTTCAAGGTCGCGCTTATTATCGTTTTGCTGATACAGGGTTTGCCAATAATGCCACAGTTAGTTTTGTTCCTGGGCAAACTCGTTATGGGGCGCAACTAACAGGTAAACTGACCAATACCACTAACTTGCGGGTTCAATATGATCATGAAGATAATTTCGGTATTGCACCCTTACCTTTAGACACTTTTGAAGAATTATTTTCACCTCGTTCTCAAGCTATCCCAGGGAGCAACGTTGATAACTCGTTAACAACCATTACAGCAGGTATACAACAACGTTTAGGTAAAGCTACTTTTGATGTAGATTGGATTCATCGGAATCGAAAAGATCGTATTGATAACAGTAGTGGTTTGACAAGTAATTCTGATCAGTTGCGATCGCGCTTGTCTCTTCCCATTACTAATAGTCTCACCTTCCAGGCACAAAATGAACTTACCCTTTCTGCTAGTGCTGATAATGTTTACCCTGATCGGACTATTTTAGGACTAAATTGGCGAGCTATTCCTGGAGTCAATGTCAGTTTAGCTCAACAGTTTTATAGTAGCGGTCAAGATAATGGTAAATCTATCACTAGTTTAAGTGTAAATGGCGAACATAAACTTGGTTCAGATACTACTTTAACAGGTCGTTATACCATTTTAGGTGGGGCGAATGAAATCACAACTCAAGGAGCAATTGGTTTAAATAATCGCTGGACTGTTGCTCCTGGTTTGCGGTTAAATCTAGCTTACGAACACGTATTTGGTAGTTTTTTTGGTAATACTGGCACAGGTCAAAAATTTGCTCAACCATTCGCTTCTGGTCAATCTGCTTCTGCTATTGGTTTTAATGGTGGTGATAGCTATAGTGTGGGGCTGGAATATAGCAATAATCCTCAGTTTCAAGCCAGCGCTCGTTATGAACATCGCACTTCTTCTAGTGGTAAGAATACAGTCATTTCTGCGGGTGCTACAGGGAAAATTTCTCCCTCTCTTACTGCTTTGGTACGCTATCAACAAGCTAATGCTGCTAACCAAAAACTATCAGGATTAGGTGACACCATTAATTTAAAAATGGGTTTGGCTTACCGTGATCCTAAAAATGATAAATTTAACGCTTTATTACGGTATGAATATCGCCAAAATCCCGCAACAATTCCTGATACAATTTTGTTAGGCAGTGGGACAGGTTCTCAAGATCATACCTTTGCCATGGAAACTATTTATGCTCCTAACTGGCAATGGGAATTTTATGGGAAATATGCACTACGAAATAGCACTTCTTATTTAGCTAATGATTTGGCTGGTACAAGTACAGTGAATTTAGCTCAATTCCGGGCTACTTATCGCTTAGGATATAGTATGGATCTGGTGGGAGAAACTCGTTGGATAGGTCAATCTAATTATTCAGAAACAGGTTTTGTAGTTGAAGCTGGCTATTATTTAACTTCTAATTTGCGCCTTTCTGCTGGCTATGTTTTTGGCAAAGTTGATGATCCTGATTTTTCTGGTACTCGTTCTGCCGGCGGTCTTTATTTAGGTCTGACTGTCAAACTCAACGAATTGTTTGATGGTTTTGGCCTGCAAAAACCTACACCGTCTCCAGCAAGAGAAAAGTTAAAAATATGAAAATTAATATGAAACTGTCATTACTAAGTAGCTACTCAGAGAAATTAATTAGTAGTCTGGCTTTTATTTTATGTATTTGGGGACAAGGGATACAACCTAGCTGGGCTGAGGGCAGCAAAGAGTTAGTCTCTAATGGTGGATACAGACCTTATCTAGAATGGACTAATCAATTCACTGCGGGGATTCCTCGGAAAACAACCCTCAAGGTTTACGTACAAGCAGGGGAAACCGTTAATCTTGGCTCTAGTGTGCCTACAAGTAGTAATGGGACTCAAGATATTGTTTATAGAAGTCCTTTTGGAGGTCAAAATGGTGCTTGCGATGTTCTACTTACTGGTTTTGGTTTAATTGACACCGTTGCCAAAGAAACAGCAGGGCCTTTACCCAATATCGGTGGTTACACTCCTTGTAGCTTTGTAGCCACAGAAACTGGTATTTACGAAGTTGAATTTCGTTCACCCAGTCTAAGTGGTGATCCGACTGTTGTTACAGTCACGAATCCATTTCCTATAGATAATACTCAACGAGGAGGAGTCGCGGCTTGGGATATTACAGTTAGAAATACAGGTGGTACTGCCCAAAAAGGGCGTGTTTTTACCAACTATATTGCCATGAATATGGGTTCAAATGGGATAGGACTCAATTCCAATCTTTATATTCAAACTAAAGATGGGTATAGATATGAAACTGATATGAATGGAGTCGATCCCTTTGGGTTTATCTTTTTTGCCAATAGTCGGGGATATATTGACAAAACTAATAACTCAACTCTTTACCATTCTGCTGGTGGTGCTACTAATAATAGTCTGATCTTCCCTGGTAATGTGGCAGTTCAAGACCCAAGTCTGCCAGATACAATCACAGATATTACCCACTTAGTTTTTTTTAATCAACCAGATCCTTCAGCATTGATAGGATTGGGGATTCCCATAACAGCAGTTTTACCCGTAGAACCAACTTCTTTTCTATTTACTGGAGGAAATGGAGGAAGTGGCAACCAAGCACCAGTTGGGGTAGGAGGTAATTTTAGTTTCAATTCTAGTACATCTGGAAGTTATCAAATTATTATTGATACTAACAACGACGGCATTTTTGATCCCAGTATTGATCGCGTTTTGCAAAACCCATCATTTGTAGGTTCTAATGTAGTGTTATGGGATGGAAAAAATGCTAGTGGAGTTGACCTATCACCCCTCCCAGGAAATGCAGCATATAATGCCAGAATCACAGCTAGGGCCGGGGAATATCACTTTCCTATGTTAGATGCTGAGAACAATCCATCGGGGTTTAAAATCACGATGCAAAATCCCCCTGGTCCATTTAGTAATTTCCTCGATGTGAATGGACAGCCGATTGGCCCAACTACTGTTTACTACAATGACAATAGCTATACTACTGCCAATGGAGTATCTGTTAGTTTAAATCCCACAGGAGGACAAGTAGCTACTAATCCTCGTAATGCTGCTTTAGGAATTAATAGTGCGGCTGGAGAGCATGAATTTAGTGGTAGCTATGGTGATTTTAAAGGTATTGATACTTGGGCATATTTTTCGAGTCAGGGAGTACTTACTCCTTTGGTTATTACTGCAAGCCAGCAAGCTAATGTTAAAGGTACTAAATCAGTGCGCTTTCTAGGGGATACTGATAATAGTGGCACAGTCACTGTGGGCGATACCGTCGAATATACTATTACTTATTCCAACCTAAATCCTGGTAACAGCGATGCTATTAATTTTGTTATTAAAGATGCATTACCCCCACAATTAACTTTTGTTAGTGCAGTGATGACTGCTGTTACTCCAGGGAATAATATTATAATTAATCCTAGTTACAATGGCTCTGGTAATGTTACTAATTCTGGTACTTTACGTGTAAATGATACAATCACGATTACAATTACTGCCACAATTAATAGTTCTAATGGTGGTAATCCTATTAGTAACCAGGCAAGTGCTGATTTCAATACACCGGATAATCCCTTAGCCTCAGTTGGTACTGTGTTGACAGATGCGGACTCTGCTACCGCTACTACTAATCCACCTGCTGTGAATAATTATTTTTTACAAGTTACTGACGATGGTATAAATGTAGGTAACAATCCTGCTGTTAGCGCAGACGATGACCCTACCTTGTTGACAGTTACAGTTACAAGTACTCCCCAAGGGACGCTGCTATTAGTTAAACGGATTACTGGGGTTAATGGTTCAACCATGAACGATGGCAATAATCTTGGTGCTTATATTGATACTGCCAGTCCCTATGATGATAATCTCATTACTGTGATTGACCCTAATTTGCAACCAGATACTGATCAATGGCCAACACCTCTGAGTACATCTCTAGCGGGAGAAGTCAATGGAGGTATGGTAAAACCTGGTGATGAAGTTGAATATACGATCTACTTTTTATCGATGGGACTACAGGATGCAGTTAATGTCAGTTTGTGCGATCGCATTCCTTTAAATCAAACTTACTTGCCCAGCAAATACAATAATGTCAATCAAGCTACAAATGGATTACCTGGTGCAGATCGGGGCATCTTAGTACAAAAAAATAACACCCCACTATCTTATACAAATGTTGACGATGGTGATGATGCTAGATTCTATGCTCCCGGAGAAACACTACCTTCAGTCTGTGGTACAGATCCGAATATAGAAGGGGCTATTGTTGTTAATTTAGGCACTTTGCCTGGTGTCATCACTAACTCTGTGGGAGCCTATGGTTTTGTCCGCTTTCAAGCTAAAGTGCGATAATACGTAGCAAAACTATTATTGTTGTTATTTGTTAAATTATAATTTGCATAGTTTGCAAAAACAACGCATCCGGACAAAGCTGTATTATGAACTGAACGCACTGATTTATTTATGTGTTGGGTACAGAAGCATTAGTACTCAATTCTATCAAGCTGTGAAATTAACTACTATTTGCGCCATAAAGCAAGAATTATGGCACGATGGAGAGAAGCTTATGCAATGAGAAGCCCGAAAGCTGGTTTTAACTTTGAGGAACTTCAGCGATCGCTTTCCTCCTGGTAAACTGTAAACAAACAAAGGAATCACTCTCTGTTCCTAGTCCGGCACTATCTATGAATTGTGCATGATCCAGGACGGAGAAACATATTCTTGATTGTGTTTTTCCCTCGGTACTGCTTCACCTGCCAATGAAAAACTAGATCAAGGTCTTCATCAAAGCCATAACCTGGCAAAATGTCGTTAGTTTCGTATTGTCAGCAAAATTCTTGACGAAAGAATATTTATTATCGTCGGAATGCTTGTGTTTGGCTGCGAAAAAAGAATATATACTCCAACCTTGACTATTAAATGAATCCAGATAACTCAGAAACTTACATAAATCATCCAACGTGGGGTTTGCTATATAAGATCTGTATGGTTGATGAAAACCAAGATCTATTCACTACACTTTATGCCCAACGCTTATTTTTTTTGGTAACAAATGACGTTAAAGGTATTAAATTTCAGTCTCTTGGCCGGACTGAAGCAAGAATGATGCTGGAAAATCGCTTACGTACTTTGCGTCGCAATGGCAAGTCCCAGGAGTACGATCAGCTTCAGAGTGTTTTCCAACGCACCTTCCAATGAATAGTTCTCTTCGTGAACATATTGCTAACATTCGCGCCTCACTTCCTCCCTCAGTGCGGTTAATTGCTGTAAGTAAGTTAGTACCAACCGAACTGATGCGGGATGCCTATGCTGCCGGAATTCGTGATTTTGGTGAAAGTCGTGTCCAAGAAGCTGCCAGTAAACAAACCGAGTTACAAGATTTGCCGGATATTACTTGGCACTTTATTGGCAATTTACAAAGCAATAAAGCTAAAAAAGCTTTGGAATTATTTGATTGGATTCACTCCGTTGATAATCTACAAATAGCCCAGCGTTTAGATACTCTGGCGCAACAATTAGGAATGAGTCCATTGGTTTGCCTACAAGTCAAAATTCTCCCCGATCCGAGTAAGTCTGGTTGGATGATACCAGAATTATTACCTGACTTGGAAGCACTTAACCAATGCCAGAACTTAAAAATTCAAGGTTTGATGACAATTCCGCCCCGTGGCTTGGATCATGAGGCAATTTTGAAAGTTTTTGAGCGTACTCATCAACTAGCCCAAGAAATTGCATCTCAGAACTGGTCGAATATAACCATGCAACATCTATCAATGGGTATGTCAGGGGATTACGAATTAGCCATGCAAACGGGTACAACGATGGTAAGATTAGGAACCGTATTGTTTGGGAAACGAGGTTGACATTGTTTGCGTCTGGCTTTGAGTTGGGTATCAAAAACAATGGACAAATCATATCTAAACATATTCAGTAACTTCCGTTTGAATACGTGTCTAATGACCAGGGTATTGACAAATGTAATTAGTAAGACAGAATGAGATTGAAATAACTTTCAGTTGCTTCTACCTTAGGATATAATTTGAACTCATTAAATGTCCACATAAGGTATAGTCCTTTTTAGAACAGTGTTTTCTTCATGAAACCCTGTACTAGAGGCTACAACCAGCAATAGAATTGCTGAAAGCAGCAGCCACTATACTGGCTACCAAAATTTACAGCCAGATCAATTAAGGTAATTTCCACTGGGAGCGCACACAATGAACAATATATTTTCCAAACTCAGGGATTTTGTGGGGTTGAATGAGCAAGTAGAATACGAGTACTACGAAGAAGAGCCAGATACCGATGGCTACCAAAATCTGTATCAGCAAGAAAATCCCCAACCAGAACCACAAGAAACCACCACTACCCCTAATCGACGTTGGCGCGAACCTGTGCCTACAATGGGGGATGAAGTAGCCGCAGCAGGGTCAAAGCCTATGAGTAACGTAATTGGTATGCCAGGCGCAATTAATGGAATTTCCGAAGTTTTAGTACTTGAACCACGTACTTTTGAAGAAATGCCCCAGGCAATTCAAGCATTACGTGAGCGTAAATCGGTAGTCTTAAATTTGACAATTATGGACCCGGATCAAGCTCAACGGGCGGTTGATTTTGTTGCCGGTGGTACTTATGCTCTAGATGGACATCAAGAGCGGATTGGAGAAAGTATATTTTTGTTTACGCCCAGTTGTGTGCAAGTCAGCACTCAAGGTGGTTTTTTACATGAAGTACCACAACCAGTTGCCCGTCCCTCTCGTCCTGCAAGCACAACTCCAGCTTGGGGCAATGAAGTTAACCGGATGGCACAATAAAGAAGTTAAATTAGTCATTAGTCTTTTGCCCTTTGTTATACCATTAGGCAAGTTGCCTTTCCGGCATTTATGTTATTTGTCGTGATCTGGATGACTAATGACCAATGACTAATGACCAATGACTATTAACGAATGACTATTAAATTTGGCTTAATTGGTGGCGGGGTGATGGGAGAAGCTTTGTTATCCCGCCTTATTGCATTGGGGATTTATCAAGGTGCAGAAATCCTAGTTAGTGAACCCCAAGTTTCTCGGCAGAGTTTTTTACAGCAGCAATATGATGTAGCTGTAACGACGGATAATTGCTTGGTGTTGGCTGAGGCTCAAGAAGCGGTAATGTTGGCAATCAAGCCCCAAATATTTAGTGCGATCGCTCAAGAATTAGCAGATATATTACCTATAGAACATTATCCCCTCATCATTTCTATCTTGGCAGGTGTGCCTTTAAAGCAGCTAGAAGCCGCCTTTCCGCAAATGCCAGTTATTCGTGCTATGCCCAATACTCCCGCTACAGTGGGCGCAGGCATAACGGCAATTTGTCTAGGTGCTTATACTCACCCCACCCACCAGCAAACAGCACAACAGATTTTTTCAGCAGTAGGGGAAGTTGTAGAAGTTCCAGAAACCCTCATGGATGCGGTGACAGGCTTATCTGGTAGTGGCCCGGCTTATGTGGCGTTGATGATAGAAGCGTTATCAGATGGGGGAGTTGCAGCGGGTTTACCGAGGGTAGTAGCTAAACAACTGGCTTTACACACCGTATTAGGAACAGCCAAACTTTTAGAAGAAACTAAATTACACCCCGCAGAACTCAAAGACAGAGTTACCAGTCCTGGTGGGACGACAATAGCCGGAGTTAGTCAATTAGAAAAGGCTGGATTTCGTTCCGCTTTAATTGAAGCTGTCAAAGCTGCAACAGTTCGTTCTCAGGAATTGGGAAAAGGGTGACAAATCAATTTAAAATTCAAGTTGAGAAAAGTTTCGCGCAATCGCCGTTAGGCGATCTCGCAGAGTAGACGCAAAGGAGCAAAGTCGCAAAGGTTCAGAACAATCCACATTTTCATGCTCTTATCAGCAGAACTTCAATTTCTTCAGCCCGCCATGCAGCATAGGCAAGTGCCTCGTAAATATCTGCTTCTTCAAGGTAGGGGTAAGCCTTGAGGATATCATTTGCACTGTGTCCGGATGCCATTAAGCCAACGATAGTACCAACGGTGACACGCATTCCCCGGATACAGGGTTTTCCTCCCATTACTTCTGGGTTGCGGGTAATTCTAGTAAGATTTTGCATGGCTGATTAGATTGGGAAACCAGAAATGGCTGCATTAATCTTTCCCATTATCGCTTTTTTCCACTGAATTTCCCAAGGCTGCAACTGAAAGCAAAAAATTTCTACTGGTTTTTTGGGATTCTTTTTCAGTTGCTTTATAGCGTAGATAATCAACAAAATTGATGAGTTCAGCGAGGGAATCCTCTGGCAATGTCTTAATTGACTCAATAATTTGCTCTCGGTTTTTGGTTAAAGTATCCATGTCTTTATTTAAAGGAATGCTGCTTACTTCAAATACACTATTCTATTCTGGCTGAAATTGCTGTCTGACGTTTCTCTAGTTTGTGAAATCAGTGTAAGGATTCAGGTCATACCAAAATCGCTACAATCGTTCCCTAACAAAGGTTTACGGGAATTAACCACATTTTTTATTCTCAATAAGAATTACGTAACACCTATATTTTCGTTCCTTATTGCGACCAAAGGTATGTTAATAACCCAAATTCAATTTTGAAACTGGTTCTGTGAATCGGTTTCAAACACCTGAATCTTTACAAATCGGTTTTAGGGGTTGCTTGATTTTGCTTAACTTGCATATAGCAAGTTTTTTTATGCCACTTAAATTAATAGACTCTAAAAGATTTCAATCACATTATGAAATTTGGCTAATAATTGTCTCCAAATGTCGCTGAAAACCCTGTAAACCTTCCCTATTATTCCAATACTCATTGAATTTTTTCATTCCATTAGTTCGCAAATCATGTACAAGTCCATCAGCAGGAAGAGTTTTGATACCGAAAACATCTTCTTGATGTGGTAGATTAGACCAATCGAGTAACCGTTCAGGAGGCATCCAAACAGCTTTGACGATGCGATATATGCTCCACTCTCTTTCAGGATTTTCATAAACTACATCATCTAACAACTCAACTATGTGAGTGACTCTTGCTGATTGAACCAGTACTATTTGCTCGTACTTAAGAGGTCGTTGAGCATTATCTTCATCGCCTCTTGTTCGCCAGTGCAAGCGAAAAATTTGAGCTTCTGGGATTGCCATCTCATCACGGTTGTCATAAGCCCATCCTTGCCCGTGTTGCGGTTTCACATTCTTAAGCCAGTATAATACCATTATATACACCAAGTAATCTCTAAATTCAGCATATTTATCATAGTTTCACCCTTCATTATTATCACAAAACTTGCCATCCTAAATAAGCTGATAAAGCCTTGGTAGTTAATACCAGTCGGTGATCGCCAGTCCCGAAACACTAGAAAACTCATTAATATTCTCAGTAAGGAAGAGTTATTTAAAGTGCTATGGTGCGTTTCCAATATATCTTGTCTCGATTTAGCGCGAATGTCTTCTAAATTAGGAAAGTCATCTTTCCCAGTTCCAGCAAGTGAATAAACTAATTCTTCACAAGGAAACTGGTCAATATTGTTGACAGAATCTCATCAGCTTGATTTTGGGAAAGGGTTTTGACAAGTGCGTCAATCTGTTCGGCAATAACCATAATATAGTTCCAACTTGAGTCAGGTAGAGTGTAAAATTAAAAAAAAGGGAAATAATACTATGTTTACCCAAACAGATTATGCTCTTTGGATTGAACAGACAGTTAATCTATTGAAAGAAAAAAATTATCATAATGTTGACTGGGAAAACTTGATTGAGGAGATTGAAAGTTTGGGCAGGAGTCAAAAGCGAGAATTGCGAAACAGGCTCATCACGATGCTAGAGCATTGTCTCAAACTTTGCTATTCAGACTACTTTCAAGATTATCGTGGTTGGACTGAAACAATTAGGCGCAGTCAGCGGGAATTAAAGGGATTGTTACAAGACTCTCCGAGCTTAAAACAATATTGGCATGAAATCTTTCCAGAATGTTATGTTGAGGCACTAGTAACTCTTAGAGAAAACCCCGATTATCAATCTTTTCCTTTTCCTGATGATTGTCCTTTTTCTCAAGAAATAGATCAAATTCTGCAAGAAACGTCTTGGCGGGAATATTGAGTTTAATACAGGAATCCATCATGCAAGGAATAGCTGTTACTGAAACTATCACCACGATCGCAGAAGCAGAAAAAAGATTTGGCTTGAGTCGCAGTCAAGCTCATGATTTTTTTACAGAATGGCATGATCAATTACCTGAGATTAATCCTAATGAGCGCACCAACCTAGAAATTTTATGGAAGCGTTATATTTATCACCGTTCTGGTGGACATTTATTGGAAAGTACGGTGATGCTATTACTCGTTTCTCCATTACTGACCGTTGCTGGTTTATACGATCCACCTTTTCGCATCAAAGCTGAAGAATCTGTACAAATAACAGTAGCTGATAGCGAAGAAACTCTACAGGGTCGAATAGATGTGCTGGTATTAAGAGATCGCTTTTGGATAATTGTTTTAGAGTCCAAAAAAACCATGCTATCAGTTTGGTCAGCATTGCCACAAACACTTGCTTACTTGATGGCTAGTCCAAATGTTGACGTGCCTAATTTTGGAATGCTCACCAATGGTGACGATATTGTCTTTGTCAAGCTAGAAAATCAACACTACGCCATATCACGAGTATTTGCCCCCCTCTCTACCCAAAGCGAATTAGAGTCTGCGTGTCAAGTCCTGCGTAAAATTGCAGAAACATTGATTTGAATTCAATTCCCACTGAATGCGATCGCTACGGAGCAAGTATAACCCTCTGGGGAATTTTGAAAGTTATTGATTGGTAATCAATACCAGTCAACAATTGCCAGTCCCGAAACCTTGGAAAACTCATTGACATTGTGAGTAACCAGAGTTGCTTGAAGTGCTATGGCTGTCCCGGCAATCAAAACATCTATTTGACCGATGGGAGTTCCTTTTTGCTCCAACTCAGCGCGAATTGTAGCAGCAGTAAGAGCAGCATTTCTATAAAACGGAATCACGTTAACTCGGCTCAGAAGTTGCTGAAGTTGTTGAGTGCGTTTTGCAGGTGAAGTGGACTTAGCAATGCCGACTTGTAATTCAAAGAGAACAATCGTAGGAATACTAATTTCCTCAGCAGAGACATTGGCAAGGTTTTGAGCAACCTGTCCTTGACCTTTGAAATAGTAAATCAAGGTGTTGGTATCCAAAACGTACATCTATAGGCTCTCCCGCAAGATGTCTTGTTCTGATTCAGCGCGTATCTCTTCTAAAGTAGGAAAGTCCTCTTTCCAAGTTCCAGCAAGTGAATAAACGAGTTCTACCCAAGAAAGCTGGTTTGCAGATTGGTTGACAGTTTGGTTAGCATTGAGATGTTTGGCACGGATCAACTCAGCAAAAGTTAGAATCTCATCAGCCTGATCTTGGGGAAGGGTTTTGACGATCGCATAAATCTGTTCAGCAATGGTCATAATAGAGTTCTAGGTAAATTGACGGCCATTGAATGAGATCGGTGAAATTATTCTATTGTAGATGTTCTGATCGAAAAACCGATAGCTCCGCCCCCAGAACTTGTGCTTTAGCTGTCAACGTAGCAAATCACTAATCAGGTTATGATAGTAGATAGTCTGGTTGCTAATGATGATTGAGTGAACTATCCTGTCCCATCTTCAGAAATTGACTTAGGGTCAATATTTCCCTTTGAACTGGATCAATTCCAGCTAGATGCGATCGCCTCCTTGAATGCTGGACGCTCCGTAGTCGTCTGTGCGCCCACGGGTTCAGGTAAAACATTAATTGGGGAATACGCCATTTATCGCGCCCTAGCGCGGGGGAAACGTGTGTTTTACACCACCCCCCTCAAAGCGTTATCGAATCAAAAATTACGTGACTTTCGAGAAAAATTCGGGTTTGAACAGGTCGGACTGTTAACAGGTGATGCTTCCATCAACAGGGATGCACCTATTTTGGTCATGACCACCGAAATTTTTCGCAATATGCTCTATGGCACACCCATTGGGCAAATCGGTATTTCCTTAGTAGATGTTGAGGCAGTAGTGCTAGATGAGTGCCACTACATGAACGATCGCCAACGAGGTACAGTTTGGGAAGAATCCATTATCTACTGTCCCCGTGAAGTGCAACTAGTCGCCCTTTCTGCCACAGTTGCCAACAGTGACCAACTTACCGACTGGCTAAATCGTGTTCATGGCCCTACAGACCTCATTTACTCCGATTTTCGCCCAGTCCCCTTAGAATTTCACTATTGCAATCCCAAAGGGCTGTTTCCCCTACTCAATGACAGCAATACAAAAATTAACCCCCGCCTCATTAAACGTGGTAAAAAAGGCAAACCAGAAAAGGGACGAGGTGGTAGACCAGAAGCTCCAAGTATCATATATACCCTCAGTCAACTAGAGCAGCGGGATATGCTGCCAGCTATTTATTTCATCTTCAGCCGTCGGGGATGTGATAAAGCCGTAGCTGAAGTAGGTGATTTATGGCTAGTAAATAATGACGAATCCCAAATATTACGACGGCAAATTGACGATTTTCTCAACCGCAACCCTGACGCTGGACGTTCTGGACAAATTGCTCCCCTGTACCGGGGTGTTGCTGCCCACCATGCCGGAATTTTACCAGCATGGAAAGGGTTAGTCGAAGAACTATTTCAACAGGGATTAATTAAAGTCGTCTTTGCTACCGAAACCCTCGCAGCGGGAATTAATATGCCCGCCCGGACAACAGTTATTTCCACCCTTTCTAAGCGTACCGATAACGGACACCGCCTGTTGAAAGCTTCCGAATTTCTGCAAATGTCTGGCCGGGCTGGTCGCCGGGGCATGGATTTACAAGGTTATGTGGTGACAGTACAAACACCCTTTGAAGGGGCAAAAGAAGCAGCCTATTTGGCTACATCACCAGCAGATCCCCTCGTCAGTCAGTTCACACCTAGCTATGGGATGGTGCTGAATCTACTGCAAACCCACACCTTAGAACGAGCCAGAGAACTGATAGAACGCAGTTTTGGACAGTACATGGCGACTTTGCATTTAAGACCTGAGTACGACGAAATTGGGGAAATAGAGGCAGAGTTAGCTAAACTCCAAGCAGAATTAGCGGACATTGATGAAAATGAATTGGCACTATATGAAAAATTACGGCAACGCCTGAAAGTAGAACGCCATATATTCAAAACCCTGCAAGAACAAGCACAGGCAGACAGACAAGAACAACTGTCGATGATGTTGGATTTTGCTATATCTGGGACAATGTTGAGTCTTAATGACAAAAACATGACAGCAACTTTACCCATAACAGCGATATTAGTGGGGAAAGCAACCAGTCCTGGTCAAACTTCTTATTTCGTTTGTTTAGGGAAAGATAACCGCTGGTATGTGGCCACAACTGCCGATGTAGTTGATTTATATGCTGAATTACCAAAGGTCGAGGTGTCGCCGGATATCTTACCACCGTCAGAATTGGCTATAAAACGGGGACAGTGTGTTAGTGGTAGCGAAGAAACATTAGCGATCGCCCAAAGCATACCCGATCCCGGCGAATTTATGTATATGCCTCCAGAAGTAGCTGAACAACTCAGCCGCGTTAACGCCGTTCAAGCACAATTAGAAAATCACCCCCTACATCAATCAGGCAATGTTGCCACTATCTTTAAACGCAGAGCGCGTTGTGTGGAATTAGAAGCAGAATTAGAAGAGGTACAAGGGCAAGTAGAACAACAGTCCCAAAGACATTGGGAAGAATTTCTCAATTTAATTCACATCTTGCAGCAGTTTGGCGGGTTAGAGAACTTAATACCCACACAATTGGGACAAATGGCAGCCGCTATTCGGGGAGAAAATGAATTATGGTTAGGTTTAGTCATCGCTAGTGGCGAACTAGATAATTTAGATCCCCATCATTTAGCTGCTGCTGCTGCGGCTTTAGTCACAGAAACCCCACGCCCAGATAGCAAAGTCCGCTTTGACCTCAGTAATGAAGTCGCAGATGCTTTAGCAAAATTGCGCGGAATTCGTCGCCAATTATTCCAAATACAACGACGCTATAATGTTGCCCTACCTATTTGGTTAGAGTTTGAATTAATTGCCATTGTCGAACAATGGGCATTAGGAAAAGAATGGGTAGAACTATGTGCAAACACCACTTTGGATGAAGGTGATGTAGTAAGGCTGTTACGCCGCACATTGGATTTATTATCCCAAATTCCTCATGTTCCCTATGTACAAGACTCTTTACGGCGCAACGCTCAACGGGCTATGCAGCTAATTGATAGGTTTCCTGTAAATGAAGGAACGGAATAATTACAGCAGAATTCAGGAGTACAACTGGCTTGGTGTCTAGGTTTCAATTTTGATTCTGTATCTCATTAATCTGCAATTTGCTGTAAGTAGGTTGGCTGTACACAGTTTGGTTTTATTCTGCCCACCTACTTAATAAGTTGTAAAATAAATTGCATAATCTTGGACAAATGAATATATGAATTTATCTATACGCTAAAGAAAAAGGTATGAAAGTTTCAAATTCAGTTAACGTATTGGTAAGTTTATATTGCCACTTGCCTGATTTATCTTGTTTCCACAAACAGAAGGGTTTAGAGAGAATATTTCCATAATTATTCAATTGTTGTAAATACTCTTGGGGTGTAATTTCTACCTTCTTCGCAGCTTTAATAATGATTTTAGCAATTTCAAATTTATTTTTATAATCTACATAGTTTAGAATAAAAGTAGTTTCACCAAGACTAACTTCCAAATCTTGATTATATGGAAAAAAATCTTCAGTTAGCCAATAAGTCAGTCCTTGAATTTCTTGCTTAAGAGTGATTAGGTCAGTGATAGTTGGTTCTACAGACATAATTTATAACTCCTATTTTTTAGTTTGCACGAAGATTTTTTTTGTTTTTGGCACTATTTCAGAAAAGTTACATATAATATCTCTATATGAGCATTAAACCATGATTATTAGCTTTACAAAAGCCCCAGAATACTTAATGGTGCTGTTGATACTTTTCGTAATTGTGCCACCTTTAGAGCTTTCTTGGTTTTATTGAACTTAGACAATTTTATCTCATAAAATTTAGGATTCAGTATATTTTAGGTTAAGGTTAAGTTATGCTCGTCCTTAGTAAATAAAAATTACTTTCACATCTTGTTTGTATTTTTACTTTATTTAATCAACAATGCAGGTTGAAAAATACAAAATTAATTTTGTACAGGTATTTAAAACCTCATCATTAATTTAACTTTTTCTGGGATATGTTCAACTAAATTATGTCTACTTTGAAACCCATAGTTTTTTCTTAATCGGGTTTTGTTCCTAAAATCCTATACTGTTGCCTGTACCCTTTTGAAAAACTCCAGTTCTCAACTTGGACGAGGTTTAATTTATGGAATTTTTCTAGCTTGTATCATATTACCAGAGATTTAGTGTTAAATTATACAATTTTAAATTTGGACAGTCGTTATACTCATTCCAAAGGTTCTACCTGGGAATTGATGAAGTGGCCAAGCCACTTCATTTTTATTGCCAAAAAGTTGATCTTTCAATCATTGACTAGCTCATCATGCCATTTGTCGCGGGTTTCCCGTTTGTCTATATCTCGTGTCTCACCATCACGGGATAACTCATCTGAGCGGGGGTATCGCTCTAAATTCCAAGTTCCCCACTTTAGAGGTTTCTGTCTTTCCAGGTGGTTGATAAATTGCGTGATTGATTGATCAGCCTGGATAGGGGTTTTTAGATTAAACTGAATTGTATCGAAAATTTTGCTGTCATTCTTGATGAAGTACTGAGCTAAAATTTTTGTCAGCCACAGCAAAAAGCGATTATATATCCTACCAAAAATACTGGGCCTTTTTTTAGTAATAAAAATTGCCTGTCCTTCAGCTTTTCCACCTTCAATGAGACGCAAAGTAAACATAATGTAAAAATGAAGGAATTCAGGTCCTACTGTTACCATCCCAGTAGAACCGTACCAATAACATAGACTGTAAGTAACAGGATTTTTATAGAAGGGACGGATCAGTTTAATCAAAAAAGAATCGGGACTATCCTGTGTAGTGTTACTGAAGGTAATAGCATTTTCATTCAGTTCCTGTTTTTCAAAATTAAATTCTGATAGCATCTTATGGACTGTATTGAAGTGTTGAGCATCAATAGCATTAATCATCACTACATTAGGGTGACATTTTGTTATAAAACGCGCCCCAAAAGTGCTTTCACAATCATCAATTTCTAACTCTGGAATAAATGGTAAAGGTTGTTGTGGTGTTTCTCCAGTCCACACCCAAATCATTCCATATTTTTCGGCGGTAGGCCAAGCTTTTGCCTTAACAGGAAGTGGCTCATCTAAACAGGGAATATGAACACAGAAGCCTTCTGAGTCATATTGCCAATGATGGAAAAAACATCGTAGTTCATTACCTTCAACTTTACCTTCAGCCAGATGAGCGCCCATGTGTGGACAGTAAGCATCAAATATAACTGCTCGTCTATCTTGACCACGATAAATAACTAGTTCTCTCCCCAAAATTGTTACAGGTTTTACTTCACCAACCCGTAACTTTCGAGAAGGTATTACCCAATACCATCCTTCAATAAAACGCTCTGGGTTATTGAAAGTTTTAAATTTCCGGGGGTAGCTCACATTCTCAGTGTTGACATTCATTTTAGGGTTTCACTTGCGGTGAAGCGGTTAATTTAGAGATATCATGTCAAGCTGATCAAAACAGTTATTTTCAGTACTAGGAGAATCATTGAAGCAAATAATTTTTTAAAGTTTAATCTCCAGGCAGATTTTTTTATTTATGTAATAATAATAACAATAATAATTTGGAAATCTGTTATGTTAACTCAGGATAAAAAACAACTTTTAATTGGTCAGGTAACAGAACTAAGTGGTATTTCAATTCGTACAATTCGCTATTATGAAAGCGTGGGTTTAATTAAACCATCAGGACGTACTGAAGGGGGCTTTCGTCAGTTTTCAGCAGATGTGCTAACTCGGTTAGCTTTTATTAAAAGAGCGCAACATCTAGGTTTAAGTTTGGAAGAAATTCGAGATATTCTAGAAGTTTATGACCACGGACAACCCCCTTGTGTTGAAATTCAAGATAAGTTGCAAGAAAAGCTATTACAAATTGATCATCAGATTGAACAATTGCTAACTTTGCGGTCAGAGATAACTGGGTTACTTTCGGGTTGGCAAAGTATGGAAAGCCAACCCCAGGAAACGATTTGTCCTATTATTCAAAATAATTACAGAAATCCAATTTAAATTTTGAAAAATCTTAGGATTAGCTTGCATTGAATCATCTTAAAGCAAGATTTTGAGCGTAGTTTTGTTCTTTTATAAAGATGCGCTTTATTCAGTTATATGGGTAGTAAATGCGAAAATATAAGTAGGTGGGTGGAGAAAAATTAAAATATATTTCATTTTGTGAAATGACTAAAACTCAACCACAATAACGGATCAAAATTAATTTACATATCGTTACACATTTTGGTTATTTCAAGTCCACCTACTTATCATTTCTAACTTTTGACAACTACCCTGAGATAGATAGCAATCCATTGCTAATTATGGAAAAATTAAACCGTGGTATCAGAAAATATTCAGATCATCTTTCATTATTTTTGTCAAAGCGTAAGTCCTAATTTATATAAGAAATAGAAATCAAAAGAAATGTGTAGGCATTTATGAAGTTTTGTAAGTTGTATACCTACCCTTTTTATATCAGGAGCATCCCAATGAAAGCAAAAACATCGAAAATTGTCATTCTGCGCTGCACTCTGTTCAGCGTGATACTAAACTTACATATTTGGGATGCTCCCTTCTATATATAGTGTTCTAATTTATTAAGTTACAGCCATCTCATGGAATAGAAAAAGATTAATCAATCTTAGTTTGGCATTTGATGAATATGACAAAACTATTCAATGGATTATCAAGACAACGTGCAGTAACCAATACTCATTTGTCAAATGACTTTCATAAAAGAGTAGGAATAAGTTATTGGCAACGTCTGGGAAGATTTTATAGTTTTCGTAAAGTGTATAGTTTTTTCAAAACCAAATACAAAATTTTTACCCTAATGGGTACAAAAAACGTCTAGAAATACTAGAAAATTCCATCTTTCAGAATATTTCAGTTAATGAAATTGTGGCAGATATGGAGAAGCAGTCTGTTTTTTTGGGATTGCAACTACCTCGATATATGGTTGAAGAAATTTATAAATTTGCTACAAATACACTTTGTACTGAACCAAAACATGATGATGAGTTTTTAGAATGTGATATAAAAAATGGTTGCTTAAAAAATGGACGGTATGTGATGCGGGGTTTGGTAAGTAATGTGATGAATTGTGATGCCATTAAGCAAATTGTTCATGATCCTGTACTGTTAAATATAGTCAGGCAATATCTCAAATATTGGCCAACGCTGATTACGCAACATCTAACTTGGAGTTTTGCTTCAGAGTTACCAGTGGCAGAGATTAAAAAAATTTATCCCCCCACAAATTTTCATTATGATGTTGCCGGTTATAACTTTATGACTATCTATTTCTACATTACAGATGTAGATGCAGATTCTGGACCACATATCATGATTAAGAATTCTCAGAAGCAGAAGCCATTAAGGATGTTATTGGCTCCTAATCGCCAATCTGATGAAGAGGTGTATGGTTATTATGGTAAAGAAAGTGAGTTAGTGATTACAGGCAAAAGTGGATTTGGTTTTGTTCAAGATCCCTCCTGTATTCACAAAGTTAAACCACCCAAAATATCTAATCGGCTATTGCTACAAATTAGATATTCTTGATTTTAGTTCTAGGTTTAGCCTTTTTTGAGTTTCAATTTTCACTAAATACGGCTATAGGAATATAATGGAGGGCAGGAAAAATTTTATTACTAATTAGTTTAATTTGATGGTGATTTTGATTTACTGAAGATAAACCACCATAACTCTATGCTAATTAAAGCTAAACCTACAATTGTAACAGCAACTTTCACGCTTAAAGGTTGTTCAATTTGATGAAATTGATTAATTTGCACTGAGTGAGAATTTGCCATTTCTGCTGATGCTGGGCTTGATGTCAATAATACTAAACAAATAAGACTGATCCAAAGCGTTTTTTTGTCCAACATTTACTTAATTCCTGGTTGAAAGTTACGCAATCTTAAAGCATTTGTGACTACAGAAACGGAAGAAAGAGCCATTGCGGCACCAGCGATAATAGGATTAAGTAACCAACCAAAAATAGGGTAAAGAATTCCGGCGGCAACAGGAATACCAATGA
Source organism: Anabaena sp. PCC 7938 (assembly GCF_049315035.1). Classification (NCBI taxonomy): domain Bacteria; kingdom Bacillati; phylum Cyanobacteriota; class Cyanophyceae; order Nostocales; family Nostocaceae; genus Anabaena; species Anabaena sp. PCC 7938. Next base: position 2,030,920 of record NZ_CP186034.1, read on the forward strand.
TATTGTAAATAAAAGCAAAAAAGAGATTTTGCTTGATATTGTTGATAGTGGCACGACTGAGTTGAATTGCAGTGACAATGCCTTGTAGGTCTCCAGAAATTAAAGTAATATCACTAGCAGCGATCGCAATATCTGTCCCTGTCCCAATGGCAATTCCTACATCTGCTTGGGCTAACGCTGGTGCATCATTAATCCCATCTCCTACCATAGCCACGATTTTAGACTTGGGGTTTGGGCTTTTATTCCCCAGTCCCCGGTTTTGCAATGATTTCACAATCGCCACTTTTTGATCTGGACGAACTTGGGCAAAAACTTGGGTAATACCAACTTGACGTGCGATCGCTTCGGCAGTTAAGCGATTGTCTCCAGTTAACATTACCACTTTTAAGCCTAATTTCTGTAATGCTTGCACAGCAGCGGCTGAAGAAGGTTTAAGGGCATCAGCAATACCCATTATTCCTTGTAATTCCCCATCTACAGCAATTAAAATTACCGTTTTAGCTCCAGATTCCCAACCAACTTGATACTGTTGTAAAGAAACTGTATTAATCCCCAATTCTGTTAACCACCGTTCTGTCCCAATTTGCACCAGATGATCATTAACAATTCCCTGGACTCCACAACCAGCTATAGCTGCAAAATCCTGAACATTTACTAAGTTCACTTCTTGGGATTTGGCATATTGTACTACTGCTTCAGCTAGGGGATGTTCAGAATTTCTTTCTACAGTTGCGACTAACTGTAATAATTCCAATTCATGATGATTAGCTGTACCTTTAACAGTGACAAAATCTGTAACTGTGGGTTTACCTTGAGTTAAAGTTCCCGTTTTATCAAGAACAATAGTTTGAATTTTGTGTGCTAATTCTAAACTGTCAGCACCTTTAATTAAGATGCCATTTTCTGCACCTTTACCAGTTCCTACCATGACAGAAGTGGGAGTAGCTAAACCCAAAGCACAAGGACAAGCGATAATTAACACACCCACCATTGTGATCACAGACAGGGTAAAGTTACCCATAAAATTAAACCAGATGACAAAAGTAAAAATAGCGATCGCAATTACAGCCGGCACAAACCACCCTGTTACCTGGTCTGCTAACCGCTGAATAGGCGCTTTTGAACCTTGTGCTTCTTGCACTAATTTGACAATTTGCGCCAAAAAAGTATCCTTACCTACCCTAGTAGCTCTAAACTTAAAACTACCAGTTTTATTAATCGTCGCCCCAATTACTTCATCACCTGGTTGCTTTTTCACAGCTACACTTTCACCTGTCACCATTGCCTCATCTACTGTTGAAGCACCATCAATCACTTCCCCATCTACAGGAATCTTTTCTCCAGGACGCACTAAAATCTCATCATTAATTCTCACCTCACCAATAGGAACATCCATTTCTACCCCATCTCGAATAACTTTGGCAGTTCTTGCTTGTAGTCCCATCAATTTGCGGATAGCTTCCGAAGTTTGTCCCCTAGCGCGATGTTCCAAAAATCGTCCCAAAAGAATTAAAGTGATCACCATTGCTGCTACTTCATAATAAACATGAGGTTGCAAACCTTGGGCGATAAAAAAGCCAGGAAAAAGCGTCACAAATAAAGAATATAAATAAGCTGTACCTGTTCCCAAAGCAATTAATGTATCCATCGTTGCTGTGTGGTGTTTTAGAGACTTCCAACCATTACGGAAAAAAGATCCACCACACCAAAATTCTACAGGTGTAGTTAAAACTAATTGTAACCAAGGATGATGGAGAAAACCGGGAATAAAAGGCATTTTCAACCCGGTCATCATGGGTAAAGAACCCACAAATAGAAAAATACTAACTATACCTCCTATCCATAGTTTCAGCTTCAGTTCTCGTTGTTCTGCTAACTGAATCGCCTGTTGGGTATCATCTTCATCTTGTTCTTCTTGCAGTGAAAAAGACGAATAACCAGCATCTGCTATTGCAGCTTGAACTTCTGCTAAATTAGTACGGTTAGAATCGTAATTAATAGTTGCTTGTTCGGCTCCAAAGTTAACATTGCAATCAATAACACCAGCAACAGAAAGAATTGCTTGTTCAACGTTGTTAGCACAGGAAGCACAACTCATGCCCCGCAGTTTAAGTGTGAGATTATCCATATTACTACCTTTAAATAATTCTTAAGGAAAAGGAGTCAGTAGTCAGGATTCAGGATTCAGGAGTTAGAAAGAAAGAATGATAAGAATATTTTTCTCTTCTGTTCCTGGTTCTCTCTTCCCTGCTATATCAAACATTCTGTATCCTGAATCCTTACGTCGGAATTAATTAATGGGGGTATTAAACCCACTTCTACATCCGTCAATCGCATATAATTCTTTCTACATTCTTAATCCTGACTCCTGACTCCTGACTCCTGACTCCTGACTCCTGACTCCGAACTCCGAACTCCGAACTCCTGTATTCTGTTTAAGCAGGAGGATAACCAGCAGTAACTAAAGCTTCCTTAATTGCTGTTTCTGATGCTTGGGTATCTACATTGACAAGCTTGGTTTTTGGATCAGCATCAACAGTGGCATTTGCATCAATAGCTTTAACTGCATTGGTAATATTTGTTGCACAAGTGGAACAAGCCATTCCGGGAACTGTAAGTTTGATTGTCATAGGTTTAAATGAGTGAAAAAATTAAGATTTAGCTGAAGACAATTGCTGTAATTTTTCAATTTGGTCAATTGGCGTTTTGATGATAGCTTGAGATAAGTCACGAATTTGTGACTGAGTAGCATTTTCAGAAGCTTTCTCGGTTATCATCTGCTCAGAAATGTTTAGGGCATTTCTTCCAAAAATTAGTAATTTGTGTTTTCCTCTTACTAAAATTTTCGGCTCAAAGTTCTTTGTATCTTCATCCTAAACCCTCTAGCTGGCTAGAGAGTCTAGAGCTTTTTGGATATTTTTTGTAAAAAACACAAAACTTTACCTTTTTGGTTCTGTCTATGAGTAGTGATGAAAATAAGCGCGACAGAGAATAGTCAAATAAAGTTCATGCAGATGAGTTTATAAATTTTAGAGCGATCGCAAAAAACAATGATGAATGCAGAAAATATAGTCCATATTCCCCAAATTTGGCGCGATTTTCCCCCTGAATTTGAGGAACTGCGGCCGTTTATAGAGTCACAGTTGTTGCCTTATATCAAAATCAGTAGCCATGAGGTTGGCCAGCTAAAGGAGGATTCCAGCGGAGATCCGTTAAAACTTTGGCACAGCAAAATTGGTGGAAATCCCTATCTGCCGAAAGACTATGAACATCCGTGCGATCGCATCACCGGGGACATTATGCCGTTGCTGATGCAAGTCAATTGTGCAGATGTACCCCAAATTGCTGGCTTTGATTTTCCCCAGCAAGGAATTTTGCAATTTTACCTGGGTTATGATGCGGCAATGTCTGAACTCAGCCCAGAAGTATGTCGTGTCCTTTATTTTCCAGAAGTTTTGGAAGTTGACAGTGAATTAGTTACCGACTTCAGCTTTATCGACAATGAAGATACTCTCCGCGACTATTCAGAAATTTATGCATTAGAGTTTTCAGTTGCACAGGAATTGTTTTGGTATCCTCGCCATGAGGAGATTCAGCCGCCTGAAGCACTGACAGACCTTTATGAAGAATTTAGTCTAGAGTGTGACGAAGATTGCTCTGGCGATAAGCTAGGAGGATTTGCAGACACGTCTTGTTTTGACGTTGGAGCAGCCACGGAAGGCATAAAGGGTCGATTGTTGCTAGAACTTGGGCAAACATCGTGTAATGGCGAATACTTTTACTTTTTTATTGAAGATGCTGATTTAAGAAATCGGGATTTTAGCAAAGTTGAATGTCGGATCATGTTTACTTGAAAATTGAGCGTTTCTGAATTTGAGGTATGAAAATCAAAAATTCCATTTCTCAAATTCTTACTCTTTGCGCCTCTGCGCCTCTGCGTGAGACAAATTCATACTTTCATTCACCAACGCCAAAAATTTAACACTCTTCATCTATCTCTATGTCCCAGATCTCGCTCCCCTAATCACTTCTTAAAAACCTAACTTTCAGATCTCTTGTGCGATCGCTTTCTGCTTAGTGATATGACAAAAACTTTAGCTCTAGCACCATCTTTGAGGGTGTTACAAAATTGACATTTACAAGGTGAGAAAGATTATGAATTTTAGAGTAAAGATTTTGAGAACTTGTAGTAAAATAATTAACCAATACTTGTTTAATCAAAAAAATACCAAGAATATTTATACTATGACAGACGTTAATCAATATGTTACAGATTATTTAGATTATTACTGCGGTTTAGAAAATTCGCCAGGATTTGCAGTTTTACTCAAAGGGGAATGGGGTTCTGGAAAAACATGGTTTATTAATAAATATCGGGAGAAATTAGAAGCAGAAATAAAAAAAGATGAATATCAAATTATTTATATTACTCTTTATGGAGTAAAGAATATAGATGATATAGCATATATATTTTTAGAGCAATCAATCCCTACTTTAGCATCCTCAAAGTGGTCTAAGCTGGGATTTAATTTTATTAAACTTATTTTAAATAGCCAGAAAATTGATTTAGAGAAATTAAAAATAGATTTTTCTAAATATATTGTCAATAACAAGAAAATTTTAATATTTGATGACCTAGAACGTTGTCAAATAGATATTAGTAATATCATGGGATATATGAACTACTTTGTAGAACAGCAAGGATCGAAAGTAATTATTATTGCTAATGAAGATATAATATTTGACAACTACAAAGACACCAAAGAAAAATTAATAGGTAAAACATTTAATATTGCTCCTGACATTGATAGTGCATTAAACGGTTTTATTCAAAATATTGAAGATTCAGATATTCAGAAATTTCTTATAAAAAATACTGAATTTATAAAAACATTATACGAACAAGCAAAATGTACAAATTTAAGAATACTCAAACAAATCATTCTTGATTTTGAGCGAATTTATGAAAAATTATTAGACAAAGGAAAAAATAAGCAGGAAGTTCTACAAGAGATTCTTCAAATGCTAACAATTTTTTCTATTGAAATTAAAATGGCAAATTTGCAACCAAAAGATATTACCAAATTATTAGATGCACAAGCTAGGAGAAATATAAATAGAAGAAATGGTTCTTTGTCTGAAAAAAGCTCAGATGTACAAGAAGATAAAAATAATCTTCAGGAAATAAGTGATAAATACTACTATTTACAAATATATTCCCCATTTCCTAGTGCGATATGGTGGGAAGAATTTTTTGATAAAGGTATTGTTAATAGTAACGAATTAAATGAAGCAATTGCAAATAAATACTATCCTGATGATAACACACCTAATTGGTTAAGATTAGTTTACCGGAATAGACTTAATGATGATGAATTTGATAAATATCTTAAAATTGTAGAATCGGAATTTAGTAACAGAGAATACAAAGATATATCAATTATAAAACATATTGTTGGATGTTTTTTATATTTCTCTAATAATGGATTATATGTCAAAACTAAAGAGGAAATTCTGAAAGATGCAAAAATTTATATTGATGATTTAATTAATAATTTAAATAGTAATAATCAATTAGATGTTTTAGAATTGATTAATGAAAATAAGCAAGATAGTTCCGTTAGTCCTGTATCTAATAATGATTCTAGACTAATGTTTTATAGTCAAGATAGCCAAGAATTTAAAGATTTTTATAATTATATTCATGAAGTTCTCAATGAAAAATTGTCTAATCCTCAATATATGGGCAATTTAGCTCAGGAACTACTAGAAATCATGAAAAATGATGTTAAAGAATTTGATAGTATAATTTGTACTCAATCCTTTGCAAATAAAAAAATCAGACACAAATATAATGAAATACCTGTATTAAAATACATACGATGCCAGGATTTTATAGAAACAATTTTATATATGGAATATGACAAGAAAAAATATGTTTTTTGGGCATTAGAAGAAAGATATAAACCAATTTATCTTCATTCTTATCCAGAATTAATAGAAGAAATAGAGTGGTTAAAAATGGTTCAAGACCTCCTGCTTAAAGAAGTTGATAAAAGACAAGGTAAACTAAGTGGCTATCAACTTAAAGAACTTATTGAAACAAACCTGTCTAAAGTCATAAGCACATTAGAAGATATACAAATACAACAGGTTAATAAATCAGTAAATTAAAACTTTGCTTAACTATTCTAGCACTAATAAAATTAGTGTCTAACCTGAGTTAAAACCTAAATTTTTATAACATTTTGCTAATACAAGGCTTTTAAAATGAATTTGGGTGCAGATATTTACACTATATTGTACAATATAGTTGTACAACTTCTGTAAAAAGAGAATGTTAAATAAAGAAACCACTTACTCTCAAGCAAGGTTGAATTTAGCAACTATCTTAGATCAGGTGTGTGATCAACGGGAAATTGTAGTAATTAAACGTCGTAACGAAAAAAATGTGGCGTTAATTGCCGAAGATGAACTTTCCAGCTTATTAGAGTGTGTCTATTTATTAAGATCACCTGAAAATGCTAAACGTTTATTTCGAGCTTTAGAATGGAGTGAAACAGCAATAGAAACTCCTCAAACAGTGGCTGAATTAAAAGAGGAATTAGGAATTGAGTAGTAAGAAAAAAAAGCCAGATACTCATAATGAAGAAAAAGAATTATCTGGTTATTTTCCTGTTTTCAGTCCTGATTTTAAAGCAGATTTAGCTTGGTGGTATAATCATGATAAGAAAAAAGGGGATAAAATACTAGATTTAGTAGCGGATATTCTTGATGGTCAACCGTTTACAGGCTTAGGTAAACCTGAACCTCTTAAATATATTGCTCCTGATACTTGGTCACGACGGATAGATTTAGAACATCGTTTAGTTTATAAAGTCACAGAGAATAAAGTTTATTTTTTACAGGCTCGTTATCATTATGAATTAGATTAAAATCAAAAGACAAAATTATTCAACACTTACGCAAAATATCTCTCAAACTCTAATTTCTCTGTGTTCTCTGCGCCTCTGCGGTTAATTACTCCGTGAATTGTCCATAACTCCTATGAATTACTGATTTTTTTATCAACTTTTCTATGTCCCAGGTATCGCTCCCCCCATTGCTTCAGTCAGACCTACCATTCACCGCTCTTGCGCCTATGCAGGATGTGACAAACCTGTGGTTCATGAAGGTCATTGCCCATTACGGCAGTCCTGACTACTTCTTTACCGAGTATTTCCGCGTCAATGATACCTCACGACTCAATCGTAACATTCTGGCAGCAATCACCGAAAACGATACCGGTCGCCCCGTTTTTGCTCAAATGATTGGTGAAAGTATTCCTGATTTAGTGAGAACAGCAAAGGAACTCTGCAAATATAATATCGCAGGAGTAGATTTAAACATGGGCTGTCCAGCGCCGAGAATCTATCGCAAAAATGTTGGGGGTGGATTGCTGCGAGAACCGGAAAAAGTAGATCAGATTTTGGGAGAACTGCGTGCTGCTGTGAATGATAAACCTTTAACTGTGAAGATGCGTGTGGGCTTTGAGAATACAGATAACTTTTATGAAATTCTAGATATAATCAATCGCCACAGCATTGATTTGTTGAGTTTGCATGGTCGCACGGTCAAAGATATGTACCACGGGGAAGTTAAATATGATTTGATTGCGGAAGCGGTGAGACGGGTTGATTGTCCAGTGTTGGCTAATGGCAATATCAACTCGGCAAAAACTGCTTTGGAAGTGCTTTCTCAAACGGGTGCGGCGGGTGTGATGGTGGGACGCTGGGCGATTGGGAATCCTTGGCTTTTTAATCAAATTCGCCAGGCTTTGCGAGGAGAGGAGATCACACCTGTTCTTTTAGTAGAGGTACGCAAATATATTGATCGTTTATGGCAAACTCCCATAGTGTCAACCATACCAGAACGGGCGCGGGTAGGCTACCTGAAAATGTTCCTCAACTACATTGCGCTGAGTGTTGACGCTGAAGGTCATTTCCTGCGGCTGATGAGACGGGTGCAGACTGAGGTAGAACTGTTCGATCTGTGCGATCGCATTCTCCTGACTGAAGCAACAAAAACTTTAGCCCTAGAACCCTTCTTATTGTCCGTTCGCTGATATTGAAAGGTATTAGCGTTAGTCATATGTCTTCAGAATCCATTCATTTGCCGTTGTTTTCAGACTGATTAGATAAATAAATACCTGAATTTATCGTTATTTACAGAAATCGTAGTTAATGCTACATACAATCGTATAAACCGTAGTTAACATTAGAAAAATATCGCACTAGAAGAAAACATTTAGGACAACCCTTTTTGTTCAATGTTAATCTTCATATCTTGCGGATCACCGCATAGAGGAGTCTATCTTCAACAGTAATTTTTCTGCAACCAATAGTAAGTAGTAAAACTACATAGTCGAATAATCTCATCTTTTAAAGCATTAAGTTACCTCACACGATTGAGGCAGGTATTACCAAAAACCTGCCATCATGCGAAACAAGTTAAACGCAAAGGAGTTTACCATGCATCGACAAATGTGCTGGTTATCTAAGTCTGGTAGTGATGGAGAAAAAATATTGCATTTGCAGACTTCACTGGGACAACCTTGGCGGCCTTACACAGCTTTTCCTCAATTTGCAGTACCAGATTATCAAATACCAGGTGGTTCTAAAGGTTGGGCAACTTATCAAAAACTGTTAAAAGCAGGTTGGACTTTAATTCACAGCGCACGGGCTAACGAGTTCAGCAGCACCTATACAGAGTCAACAGTGGAAAATTAATATCCTCTAGGGTAGCCATCACCACGGGGATCAGCTGCTCCTTCGAGAGTACCATCTTCTGTAACTGTAATGGCATTGGCATTTCCCCAAGGTGCAGTTTCTCTAATCTTGTGTCCGCGACGGCGTAAGTCTTGCCAGGTTAAAGCATCCAAACCCCAAGACTCGACGCGTAACTCATCTGGTAGCCACTGGTGATGTATGCGTGGCACAGAAACGGCTGCACCCACATCCATTTTGTATGCCAATACATTCAGGATAATTTGCAATACTTGGGTGATGATGGTGCTACCTCCAGGGCTTCCCACTGCTAAACGCAAACGATTGTTTTCGGTGACGATGGTGGGTGTCATACTAGAGGTAGTGGTAAATATGTAGTGAAATCTTATATTTTCTAACTCAAATTATTCATTTGTAGCCGTTGCAATTTGAATTACATTTAACCAACTAATTGAAACTCCTCTAAAGTATAAAGTTTCTAAATATATGATTTAGCGAGAACGTGTTAAGTGTTATATGTAGTATAGTATCAGTGTTTTTAAATTCAACTATTTCAGTATTGATGTCAATCTCCAGACCTACTTGCCCCAATTGTGGTTCTCAACACATTGTCAAAAATGGGAAGATTCATAATCAAAAACCAAAATACCAGTGTCAAAACTGCAAAAGACAGTTTATAGAAAATCCCACTAATAAAGTTATTAGCAAAGATACTATAGAACTGATTGATAGACTTTTACTTGAGAAAATACCTCTCGCAGGTATTGCTCGTGCTGCTCGTGTTTCAGAGACTTGGTTGCAAAAATATGTGAATAATAAATATGCCCAGATTCCGACTCAGGTAAATGTTTCAGCCAAACCAAGAGGTAAATTGACTATTGAGTGTGATGAGGCTTGGTCATTTGTAGGTCATAAGGGTAATAAGCAATGGATTTGGTTAGCTTTGGATAAAAAAACTAGAGAAATAGTTGGAGTTTACATAGGCGACCGCAGTGAAGATGGCGCTAGGGGATTATGGAATTCTCTACCACCAGTTTATCGTCAATGTGCTGTTTGCTATACAGATTTTTGGGCAGCTTACGCACAAGTTATTCCTAGCAAACGTCATCAGGCAGTAGGGAAAGAAAGTGGCAAGACTAACCATATTGAACGCTTTAATAATACAATGCGTCAAAGAATTTCTCGTTTGGTTAGAAAGACTTTATCCTTCTCTAAAAAGTTAGATAATCATATTGGTGCTATCTGGTATTTTATTCATCATTATAATTCTTGTTGTAGCGCCTAATTTTATTATCACTACATATTTACCACTACCATACTAGAAAGGGGAGTTTTGCGGGGTGCAATGCTATTAGCTTCGTTACCCACTAAACCAAAGGCGTTTGGTACTCCTGGTGCGGCTGCAAAATCATCCATTTCGTTGTTCAAAACTATTCCTGTCCCTGGTGTGACAATCCCAGCACCAAAGCCTAAGTTGATGGTGAAGGTTAAACTAACGGCGTTTCTGTCTGCGTCCACAACGTTAAGATGACTGGTTTCTGTTGATTCTTTGGATTTCGATTTTTTGAGTCCTGGGTTGACTTCTGTTGAGGGTTTGGCCACGTCCATGTTAATCTCCTGGCGGCGCTTTTGGGCGTATGCGGGACTGATTAGTTGTTGGACAGGAACTTTGACAAAATCGGGATCTCCTAAATATTTTGAGCGATCGCTGTAAGCAATCTTCATTGCCTCTACAATTAAATGTATAACGTCGGGATGATGCCATCCTAAAGATTTTAAGTCTGTGTCACCGATAATGTTCAACATTTGCAATAGATGCACACCTCCTGATGATGGTGGTGGCATAGAACAAATTTTAGCTTGGCGAAAGTTCCCACATACAGGAGTTCGCCAAATTGCTTTATAGGCTTTTAAGTCTGCGGGGGTGATTAAACCGCCATTTTTCGCCATATCAGCAGCGATGGTTTGGGCAATTTTCCCGGTGTAAAAACTTTGGGGATTTTGAGAAATGGCTACTAATGTCTTGGCTAAGTCACTCTGGATTAATTTTTCCCCTGGTTGGTAATATTCACCGTTGCGAGTGAAGATTTTACTTGCTGCTGAGTTGTCGAGAATTGTTTGTTTACGGTTCTGCAAATTGGAGAGAGAACGCCAAGAAAGCCTATCACTGATGATAAAACCATTTTGAGCGAGTGCGATCGCAGGTTTAACAACTTCTAGCCAAGGTAACTTACCATAACGACGATGCACTTCATACATTCCCGCCACAGTTCCCGGTGTTGCTACCGCTAAATAACCATCTGTACTCGCACCAGGACGCACTTTACCATTTGCATCTAAATACATATTTCTTGTAGCTTTGATAGGTGCGCGTTCCCGAAAATCTAAAGCTTTAATTTCCCCTGTTTTTTCAGAATGCAAAAGTAAAAATCCACCCCCACCAATCCCCGCAGAAAAAGGCTCAACTACCGAAATAGCAAAAGTTGTAGCTACTGCTGCATCAATCGCATTTCCGCCTTTTTTTAACATTAAAAGTCCCGCTTCACTCGCTAAAGGGTTAGCAGAAACTACCATCCCTTTTTTGCTGCGTAGAGGTACGGTGATAGTAGCAGATGCAAATTGGCAGGTGAGGATAGCACCAAGGGAGATTAAGGAGAAGATGCGGCGTTGGGTTTTAGCGATAATGGGCATTTTTTCGGTAAGTAATTTGAACCAGCTAAGTAGTGACAAAAAGATAAGTTTGAAAAGATTTATTAAAAATTCAGAATTATTTTGAATAGAGGTATTTAGATAATGATTTGATTATTACATTGAAAAAGCAGAAAACCTAGTCAAATGATAAAATAGTATTTATTAATAACGATTGGCAAGAGTTAGATTATGAACTCATTTGAGCATATAACTATTCAAGGTTATCGTCGCTTGTTTAATGTACAAGTCGATATGCATGATCGTCCTCTGACAGCCATGATTGGTGCTAATGGTGTAGGTAAAACTTCTTTGTTAGAAATTTTTTCACTTTTAGCAGCATCTGCTAATGCTCAATTAGCAAACAAAATTTCAGAATTAGGTGGACTAACTGATATTATTACTCGTGATAAAAGCAATAGTATAGCTATTTCTTTGTCCATGAGTGTACCAGGATATGCACCACTTGATTACCACTTGGAAGTTGCTCTAAAAGGTTTAACATATGAAATTGCTATAGAAACACTAACGCAACAAAATCATAAGGGCGCTTCTCATCCCTTCAAGCACATTGATTCGCGTGGATCAGATGTTAAGTATTTTAATACAGAGGATGAAAAGCTATTACGTCCAAATTGGGATCATAATCCCTTGGAAACTTCTCTCGCTCAAGTTCCTAAAATGTATCAAGATCCTGAAAACCTACGTAAACGATTAGCTTCCTGTACATTTTACGGTGCATTGAATGTTGCGCCTAAAAGTCCAGTTCGTTTACCACAATCAATGCGTCCCGCAACATTACCTGGTGCTAATGGAGAAGATTTAGTTTCTTGTCTTTATTATTTACGAGAGACGGACTCAGAACTATTTGAGATTATTGAGGATACCCTTGCTGCTGCTTTTCCAGATTTTGAGCGTTTAGCATTTCCTCCAGTAGCAGCAGGAACTATCACAATGACTTGGAAAGATAAAAATTTTTCTAAGCCTCTTTATATGCACCAACTTTCTGAAGGAACTTTGCGGTTTATTTGGTTAGTGACATTGTTACAAAGTCCAGATTTAACTGCCGTCACTCTTATTGATGAACCAGAAGTTAGTTTACACCCAGAATTATTGCAACTACTAGCTCATTTAATGCGAGAAGCTACCCAGAGAACTCAGCTAATTATTGCTACCCATTCAGATAGATTAATCCGATTTTTAGAACCTAAAGAAGTGCTTGTTTGTGATGCAGAAGATGGCTTAACTACTATGAATTGGGGTGATACTTTTAATTTAGAACATTGGTTAGAAGATTATAGTTTAGATCAAATTTGGGCAATGAATTTAATCGGTGGTCGTCCATGAAGATAGCTATTTTAGTTGAAGGTGAAACAGAAAAAGCTTTTAAGCCAATTTTACAAAATTTCCTTATATCTCGCTTGCAACAACGAATGCCTAAGCTTAAGTTTCTGCCTCACAATGGTCGTATTCCTAAAGGAGAAAAACTTAAAAGAGTCGTTGAAAGTTTACTAAATCAAGATGATTATGATGCTGTTATTGCTTTAACCGATGTTTATACAGGAACAAATGATTTTCAAGATGCAGCAGATGCTAAAGCTAAAATGAAAGATTGGGTAGGGAATCACCCTAATTTTTATCCCCATGTAGCGCAGCATGATTTTGAAGCTTGGTTATTACCTTATTGGTCAAGAATTAAGGATTTAGCAAAATCTAATAAGTCAGCACCTGGGGGTTTACCTGAACAAGTAAATCATGGAAATCCACCATCATATCGAATTAAAGAAATATTTGAAACAGGTAAATGTCAATGCAGTTATAATAAAATTCGTGATGCTGCCAGAATTTTGAAAAACCAAGATTTGATCGTTTCTGTTAATCAGTGTCCTGAATTAAAGGCATTTATCAATACTATTCTGTCTTTATGTGAGGTTGAGTTAATTCCGTGAATCAGAAAATCATGAGATTAAGTTTTGATACTTTTTATCGACATCAAATCTCAGGGTTTTTTAGACTTTACAGGAATCTTAATCAAAAATTCTGTTCCTTCCCCTGGTTCAGAAATACAGCTAATTTGCCCACTATGTTTTTCGACTATAATTTGATAACTGATTGATAAACCTAAGCCTGTGCCTTTACCCACTGGTTTAGTAGTAAAAAAAGGTTCAAATAATCTTGCACATACTTTTTCATTCATCCCACAACCATTATCAGCAATACTGATTGCCACCCATTCTTGATCAATTACTTCAGTGCGAATGCGAATAGCCGGTAATAGATGATTGGGTTGTTCTAGTTGATTATTATCTATAAACCATGATTTACTACCATCTTGTAATGCATCAATGGCATTAGTAATGATATTCATAAAAACTTGATTAATTCGACCAGGACAGCACTCTATTAAAGGTAATTTATTATATTCTTTAATAATTTGAATTTGGGGATATCTATGATCTCTAGCTCGTAAGCGATGTTCTAAAATCATTAAAGTACTATCAATACCTTCATGAATATGGACTTCTTTTATTTCTGCTTCATCCAAACGAGAGAAATTTCGCAGCGATTTAACTATCTCAGCAATTCGTTTTGTTCCTAGCATCATGGAATTTAAAAGTTTAGCTAGATCTTTAGTCAGAAAGTCTAATTCATTATCTTGAATTAATTTTTGAATTTCCTTGGGAGGATCTGGATAATAATCTTGATATTTTTGAATAATTTGTACTATTAAATGAGTATAGTCCATAGCATATTGAAGATTACCATGAAGAAAATTAACAGGGTTATTAATTTCATGGGCAATACCAGCAACTAGTTGTCCTAAGCTAGACATTTTTTCGTTATGGACTATTTGAATTTGAGTTGATTGAAGTTGTTGTAAAGTTTCCTGAAGGTAGGTGTTTGTTTGTTCAAGACGATCTGATTGACTAATCGTAGATTGTTCTGATACATCTAATAACTGAGTTAGTGTCGCTATTTGTGAATTGAGATATTCAAAGGCTTTATTATCTGTTGTCGTGACCGGTTTCTCATTAACACGAGATTGCTCATAACCCATGAAAATTCTGTTATTCTCAAAAGGTAATATTGCCATTTTGACATTTAGTGCTAACGGACGCAAAAAATCGATACTTATCCGAGGAACTTCAACTTTCAAAAACATGAGAATTACAAATATGTTGCCTGAAGGTAATAATCCTCCAAAGCCAACTACAGATTTGATATTATACGGAATTACAAATGATGTTTGTGAAGGAATATAAGGACTATCCAAAGCATCAGGAACATAAAAGACGTTATACATTCGCTGTTCTAAATCAGTTAATAAATTTGGATCTGGTCGGATTACAGTGCCAAGATTTAGTCCTAGTTGTTGGATAAGTTGAAAAATCATAGGTATGCGAGCAATCATCTCTTCGCTGAAGAGGGGAATTACTTTATGTTTCTCAGATTGATGTCGTGAGTTCCATTCTGGTAGTTGCCCAATAGTTGCCAATAATATTAAACATTTGAGATTATCTTCTGGTAAATGATCATCTAATATTTCATGTGTATATTCTTGTAATTCTGGTGTGAGTTCTCCGTAGGATTGAGTTTTAAAAAAACGGATAAGCGCACAGGATCTTTCTCCAGACTGTTTATCAATTAAATGATCATAAAGATATTGGATAATAGAATTACTTGCCTCTTCCATGCTGTTAGCTTTGCTGCCTAAATGACGCAGAGCTAAACCACATTCTGACATATCTCTTAAAGTAAATTGTTTTAAGTCATGCATGATAGATATCTCCTAGAGAAATTTGCTGATTTATAAAGCAAGGGTGTCCACTTTTGTAGATCCTTTCTCAAGTAGTTGAAAGATTCATGGGAGGGGAATTTCAAGAAGAAATTTTGAAATGGCCACATCTTACACTTTTTTGAGAAATATATTCAAAATATAGAAACAGAATGTGAAAAACTTGTGTAAATTATTATAGCGATGTAGAATATATTCCGTAGGATTTCTCGGTTCTACAATGGTTTTGGAAGAGGCATATCTAAATTTCATTGGATATTTAATATTGTGTTAAAAACTACTTTGTCAAAGGGTTGCGAGGGGATATGACGGTTTTTGATACATCTCAACTTTTAATTGAGAGTTTAGTATTTCTAAACTTTTATGATGATGCGATGATTAATGGTAAGTATTCAGGCTAGAAAATACTCCAAGTCAGGAAAATAAAGGCTTTTTGAGTCAACTTTTCAGTGTGTACCTAATCCTGTATGGCTACGCCACGCAAGCTATCAAAAATCAAATAGGAGTCCTATATTATATAGTGTATCTTGGAAATTTAGAGTAGTTAATTACTCGTAAGGGATCACCAAATAAAAAAATACTCAACCACCTAACAAAAAAATCTCTCAAACTCCCATTTCTTCGAGTTCTCTGTGCCTCTGTGGTGCGTTTGTTTGGGTAATTTATTTCTTGGGAGTCCCTAAGTAAAGTAAACAATTGTCAAGAGATATTAAAAATGTGTCAAATTTTGTTGAGAAAATTTTTTCTGCCTACTAGTGCAGTTATTTTCACTTTTCTGCCAATCCAACCGCTTCAAGCTTTACCACTGCTACAAAGTGATTTTACACAACTTTCTGAATCTAGTCAAAAACCTACAAAACCAACTAAGTTACAACTCTATGGTGGACCTCAAACACGAACCCCTATTATCCAATGGTATTTAGAAGAATTAGGGGTTTCTTATGACTATATTTCTTTAAATATCGGGGCTAATGAACAGCGTCAACCTGAATTTTTGGCTATTAATCCTATGGGTAAAGTGCCGGCAATAGTAGATGGTGATTTAAAACTATGGGAATCTGGGGCAATTCTACTATATTTAGCGGAAAAATATCAGCAAATGCCTAATTCATTAGCAGAGCGTGCCAAAATTGAACAGTGGGTAATTTTTGCTAATGCTACCCTTGCACCAGCTTTATTTTCAGCAGATAAACGCGAAAAGGAAATGCCAATTTTACTAACGCCACTTAATAAAATTTTGCAACAAAAACAATTTTTATTAGGTGAAAAACTGAGCGTTGGAGATATAGCAGTTGCTTCGTACTTGCATTATGCAAAGGTGCTTTTATCGCTCGATTATCGTCAATATCCTAGTGTTGTTGCATATCTTGAGAGAATAGCAGCAAGACCCGCATTTAAAAATACTCTAGGAAAGCGGTAATTTGTGATTTCTTTTATGGCGGTTCTCGGTTGAGTGACATACAAGAACCCCAGCACCAACCCCCTAGGGGGCTATGATGTATTTCATTCAAATGCATACCGCTATAGTTAACTAAATTTAGTTAAGTAGAGCAACATAATTAAAAATTATAGATTCCTGATATCTCTAAAAAGTCAGGGATCTGGGTCTAGTTTATGTTACGATACCAACTAAGTTGGAAACACATAAACTATGCCACAGGATTTATCACCCCTCTGGATATCGCTGAAAACTTCATTTTTAGCGACCTTTATCACTTTCTTTTTGGGTATCGGTGCTGCTTATTGGATGTTGGGATATAAGGGTAAAGGCAAATCTATAATTGAGGGTATTTTTGTTGCACCGTTGATTTTACCACCGACGGTTGTGGGGTTTTTGTTGCTGCTATTTTTTGGGAAGAATGGCCCGGTTGGTAAACTCTTGGAACCGTTTGATTTGACAATTGTGTTTACTTGGTATGGTGCGGCTGTAGCGGCAACGGTGGTTTCATTTCCACTCATGTATAAAACTGCATTAGGTGCTTTTGAACAAATTGATGGGAATCTGTTGCGGGTAGGGAGAACTTTAGGCGCTAAGGAATTAACAATATTTTGGCGGGTTAGTTTGCCTTTGGCGTTTCCTGGCATTTTTGCAGGTGCAACTTTAGCTTTTGCCCGTGCTTTGGGTGAGTTTGGTGCAACGTTGATGTTAGCAGGTAATATTCCTGGACAAACGCAGAATATACCAATGGCGATATATTTTGCTGTGGAAGCTGGGGATATGAATGAAGCTTGGTTTTGGGCGATCGCTATTATGGTAATTTCTCTGTCAGGAATTATTCTGACTAACTTCTGGCTAGAACTCAAGCAGCGACGCAGACACAATGATAAAAAGGGACAAAAAGAAGTAGAAAATCACGCTGTTTCTGCACCCACCAAATCCCCCACATCTGGCTTGTTTCTGGATATTGAAAAACGACTTGCTAGTTTTCATCTCCAAGTAGCTTTTAACACCGATAATCAACCCTTGGGATTGCTGGGAAGTTCTGGTGCAGGAAAAAGTATGATTCTGCGTTGTCTTGCGGGGATAGAAACACCCACAAAAGGGCGGATAGTTTTGAATGGTAAGGTGTTGTTTGACTCTGAGAAAGGAATTAACGTGCCGATACGCGATCGCCATATTGGTTTTTTATTCCAGAATTACGCGCTCTTTCCACACATGACTGTGGCACAAAATATCGCTTTTGGCTTACCAAAGGGAAATATGCGGTTGGAGGTAGAACAGCAATTATTAGCGATGCAATTACAAGGTTTGGGCGATCGCTATCCACACCAACTTTCAGGAGGGCAACAGCAACGAGTAGCTTTAGCTAGGGCGTTAGCCAGTCAACCAGAAGCATTACTTTTAGATGAGCCATTTTCTGCCCTGGATACACATCTGCGGAGTCAGTTAGAACAACAAATGACAGAAACTCTAGCTGATTATCCTGGTGTGACTTTATTTGTCACTCATAACATGGAAGAAGCTTATCGTCTTTGTCCGAATTTGTTAGTATTAGAACAAGGGAAAGAAGCTCATCATGGTTCTAAATATGAGATTTTTCAACATCCTGCAACTGTGAATGTTGCCAAAATAACTGGTTGTAAAAACTTTTCTCGTGCTGTTTTTGTATCATCCCAACAGGTAGAAGCAACTGATTGGGGTTGTCATCTCGAAGTTGTTGAATCAATCCCAAATCAATTATCTCATATTGGTATCCGCGCCCATCAAATTAGTTTTACGAATAACCCTAATCAATCAAATACTTTTCCCTGTTGGTTAGTCAGAACCAGCGAAACACCTCACCGGATGACGTTATTTTTAAAGTTACATTCTCCTGCTAATAATCCCCATGATTATCACTTGCAAGCTGAAGTTTATAAGGAAAAGTGGGTGACAATTAAAGACAAACCTTTTCCTTGGTATGTACATTTAGATCCCTTACGGTTGATGTTGATGGAAGAGTAACGAGTATTGAGTGCTGTGCAGGTTGTCTTGATATTCTGAATCCTGACTCCTGACTCCTGACTCCGAACTCCGAACTCCTGACTTCTACTTATTAGCTTTAAGTAATAAATAAAACAACTGTCCATCGCTAACTGTTACCCCAGCGCGATCGCCTGCTATTTTACCAGTTCCTAAGAAGTAATCCACTCTACCAGCACCTTTAATCGCACCACCTGTATCTTGATCTAATACATAACGGCTAACTGTACGATGTTCTAATTCACCTTGGGGATTGACAAAGGGGAAAGGTGCGCGAATTAAAGCTAAAGCACCAGGAGGCATTAAAGATTTATCGGTGGCTATGGAACGTTCTGGTGTGAGTTGTACACTAATAGAACCTTGTGCTGGTCTACCGTTCGTTTCTTGGAAAAACACAAAACTGCGATCGCGTGGAATATAAATATCTAAATCTTGGGGATGCTTTTGAAAATAGTCGAGGATAATTGGCATAGTTAAACCTTCTAAAGGTAATTTGCCATCATCTACTAATAACCTTCCCAAACTTTTATAATTATAAGCTGTATTACCAGCATAACCAATTGTTGTTTGTTTGCCGTCAGTTAGTTTAAGACGTGCTGAACCTTGAATTTGAATTATATATGGTTCTAATCTATCTCTAAACCAAAATAATTCTAAACCTTTTAATTTACCTTTTCCACCTTGTAACCCATCTGCACCTTCCAATTCTAATCGGGTAGGGTGAGGTTTAGTCCAAGATTGTAAATCAGCAGGATAGCGATAAGCAGGATATTTAAATTCTTTTGTAGGAGTGCGACTAGCTAAATACAAAGGTTCATAATAAGCGGTAAATAAAACCGCACCCTGATTATCTTTACCCACTGATTGATAAAATACAAATTCTTTTTCAATCGCTGCGTGTAATTCTTTCGCCGAATTAGTTGAAATCAAGATTTGCCGGAATCTTTGCAAGCTTTTATAAACTCTATCTTGGGTAATTCCTGGAATTTTATATCTTTGATAAGCATTGGTAGCACGACCAGATTTAAAATATTTTAAACTTTGATCAATAGATGCTAACAACGCCTTTTTATCTGCTATTTTATTATTTTCACCACCATAAATCCTTTCATCTAAACAAGAAGCATCATTTTCACAACAAGTAACTGGAACTCTTTGCACAAGTACAGGTAAATTTTTGGTATTTTCAGTTTTTAAAGCAACCGGTAAATCCCACTTGGTTACTTGACATTCTGGAGAAACTACATCTTTATTTTTTATTGCTGGCATTTCTAACAAAAAAATAGTTAAAAACACAGGTAAGCTGAGAGTTGTTTTCAATATCCTTTGCATGGAATTAATCTAAGGTAATAAGTGAAAGATAACAAATGACAATTTTGATAATTATTATCTCGTTCCCAGTCTCTGACTGGGAATGCTAGACAGAGGCTCTGCCTCTACTTTCATGGAAGGCAGAGCCTTCTAGAATTCATTCCCATACAGAGTATGGGAACGAGAGGATTTATTCATTCATATTATGGTACGTAGCAACAGCGGAAGGGGAGATGCGATTTAAGTACCGGAAAATCCAGTATTTGAAAATCGTATCTAAAATTACGGGAAATGTGGCAATGAATTATCTCGTTCCCAGTCTCTGACTGGGAATGCTAGACAGAGGCTCTGCCTCTACTTTCATGGAAGGCAGAGCCTTCTAGAATTCATTCCCACACAGAGTATGGGAACGAGAGGATTTATTCATTCATATTATGGTATGTAGCAACAGCGGAAGGAGAGATGCGATTCAAGTACCGGAAAATCCAATATTTGAAAATCGTATCTAAAATTACGGGAAATGTGGCAATGAATAAAAAGATAAAATCACGATTTGCTGGTAATCCCCAGTGTCGTGATATACCTTCTAAAATCACTTCCCAACCATGGGGAGAGTGGAAACCGACAAATACATCTGTAAACAAGATAATAATAAATGCTTTGGCGCTATCACTCAATCCATATACTACATGATCAAAGAAATCTTTGAGAACTGAGATAGAAGATTTGCTGATAATTAACAGCCAAATAAAAGCAATTACCGAACAAATATCTGCAAATACATTTTTAATGGCATTAGCACTTTCACTCTGAAATTGTTCAGCTACTTCCTGCGCTTTCTCTTGCATCTTGATTTCTATATCTTCTGATGATATGGGTGCCGCATTACTAATCATGTTTTCAAACTTGATTCTTTCCTCAAATCTTTGTAGTTCTCTAAGTGCTTCTTCTTCCATTTCTGTATTCAGGAAGATTTGCTCTGTTTGGGAACCTCTAAAATGATCTACTAAAGGACCTACTACTACAGCCTTAGCTATTTGATGGGTGAGCAGTGGTATTATAATTAAGAGTAAAATAAATCGAATAGATATAATTGTTGTTTTTTGCGTTTGGCGAAAGTTCTGCACTACATCTTGTTCAGATTCTGGGTCTAATTCTGCTTGTAACCGAGTGATAGTGCTTAAAATTGAACGGGGTAAAACTCCTGTAGCATCAGCTTTTCTTTTTGGTTTAATTCCATTGTTTGGAACTGATATTTTTGGTTTGTTTGGTTGGGAAATAACTATATTATCTGCTACAATTGTAGATAGAGCAGTTAAATTTGCTGGAGTTTTTTCTGATTGATCATTTGTGTATTTAGCAATGACTTGATCAATAAAACCTAGTTTTTCTAAAACTAAAGCTAGAGAGGGATATTCTATACCTGTTTTAATAGCTGCTTGTTGTTTAGATTCGTTTGAAAACCAACGACTAGCTTTAAACTCTGTCAGTCGCATTCGGGCATTTTTTAATAATTTCTTTAAATCTGCCTCAAAATAATCCATGACAGTACTACTGTACATAGCAGAATCAGCAGATATTTTTTTACCCTGAAAATGCTGATCTTCGATTTCCTTGATTTTTAAGGCTGTTTGGTAAGCTTCCTCCAAAGATCGTTCTGGTGTCAGTAAGTACCATCTGTAAGCAGCCAGCAAAAAACCGTATATTTTTTGACTAAAGACAGAGTTTCTCATCGTAGATGATTGTCTAACATAATTTGGTGATTATTAACCTTAAGTTAACGCACGAGGTATACTAACGAATCTATAAGGAGTATATTTGTGGTTTCTGATTCTGTTTGGATTGTTGGTACTAGTCGCAGCGGTAAGACTACTCGCATAGCCGAGCAGTTTTGTCATTGGATACAAATTGAGCATCAATATCCAGAATTATTTTATACGAAAAATCAAAACAATAAAAAAGCTAAAAGCACAATACAAACGTCAAATATTTTACCAATAGAACCTGGGGTTTTAGTTTTAGCCTCTAATGATGAGAATCGCCGTTTATTAAGTGATAAAATTGTATCCTTAACTTTAGGAAAATACCCAATTCGTGCTAAAACCACTTTGGGGTTTCTCCAGGATGAAGTTATTTTATTTTGGCCGTTATTAATTGAATCGTTGCAGATTAAAGCACAATTTCCTGTAAAATTGCGTCCAGAAACTGAGCAGGAGTTAGCGACAAAACTTTGGCGTTCTCAGTTAGATGTAGAGACATTGAGAAGTGCAGGAGTAAATGAATATCGCTTAGTCAGGCGTATATTAGATATATGGCAATTAGCTGCTTATAGTGGTACGCCTTGCGAAGATATTACTGAGATTTTGCAAAGCGGTTTTCAGGAAAGTGTTAATAATTTAGAACCTAATTTTTTGGCATCTTTGCTGCTAGATTGGCGTAATTGGTGTTTAGAGAGGGGAATGCTAACTTATGCACTGATTACGGAATTATATAGCCAACATTTGTTAAAAAATATTGATTATCAGCAGCGTTTAGTCGGTCGGTATCAGGCGATATTAGCAGATGATGTGGATGATTATCCAGCGATCGCTCATAATTTGTTTGAGTTCCTCTTAGATAACGGTGCAGTAGGGGCTTTTAGCTATAATCCTGATGGTGCAATTCGCTGGGGACTGGGTGCAGATCCCCAATATTTAGCGAGGTTAGCACAGCGTTGTCAGATAGAAACATTAAAAGGCCCAGCTTTAGATAGTTTAGCGGCTCAACTGGCTCAACCGATAGTGAAAATAGTCACAGAGCCAATGGCGATTTTCCGTTTACCAGCATCTGTACAACCAATCCAAACCGCTTCTCGCGCTCAACTATTGCGTCAAACAGCAGAGGTGATCATTGATGGAATTGAGACGGGAAAGGTAAAACCGGAAGAAATAGCGATTATTGCACCGGGTTTAGATGCGATCGCACGTTATACTCTCACAGAAATCTTAACTAAACAGAATATCCCCGTAGAATCTCTCAATGATCAACGTCCTTTAGTTAGTTCACCTTTTGTTAGAGCATTACTCACCTTATTAGCTCTAGTTTATCCTGGCTTAGGGCGTTTAGTAGACAGGGATGCCGTTGCAGAGATGTTGGTAATTTTAAGTCAGAGTCGCACCTATGACGGGGAAACACAAGAATCTCATCAACCCAGAATTGATCCAGTCCGAGCAGGGTTAATAGCAGATTCCTGTTTTGTACCCCATCCAGATCACCCACATTTGCTACCAGTGACAGCCTTTGAACGTTGGGATAGAATCGGCTATGAAGGTAGTAGAGCTTATGGGGAAATATTACAGTGGATAGAAGAACAAAAGCGATTCCTAGGTCGCACTTCTCTACAAGACGCTACACGAACGCTATCACAGCAAAATTCTAATTTTCTACCCACACCAAATTTACTGTTATACAAAGCAATTCAAGACTTTTTGTGTAAAGATCAAAATCTCTCCTATGAGCAACTAGCCGCATTACGGGAATTGCTAGAAACTGCTCAACACTATTGGGAAGTTGATACAAGATTAAGACAAACCGATTCCAACTTACTCTCACTGCATAATCAACAAAGCCTCCATAGCAGCATTGCAGAATTTATTCAACTACTGCGACGGGGAACAATTACCGCTAACCCCTACCCTATTCATTCCCTTGGTAGCGCCAGAAAAGCCGTTACTTTAGCGACAATCTTCCAATATCGTGCTAGTCGCAGATTTCACCGTTGGCATTTTTGGCTAGATGCAGGTTCACCCCTGTGGGCAAAAGGCGGTGCAGCCACTTTATTTGGTGCTACCTTATTCCTACAAGATAGATTAGGCGAACCTTGGACAGCAGCAGATGAGCAATTAGCAGAAGAACAAAGACTAAAAAGAATCCTAGCTGATTTACTCGCTCGTGTATCCGAAAAACTTTACTTATGTCACAGTGACTTAGCTGTGAATGGACAAGAACAACTAGGGCCACTGTTACCTTTAGTATATTCTTGCGAGATTATATCCGATATAACCCTACCTCTCTCCACAAGTTTTTCACAAACTAGTTCTAAATTGTAAGTGAAAATCCAGTTACAGGATTTCCATTTATCTAGATTGCAGAATAGGCTAAAAGAGGTAGGTAATTATGAGTTTATCCCCATCATACGCAGAAAAAATAGAGTATTCTTCAGTTTATGGACTGGTAAATTCTTTACGATATGGGCGATCGCTTGGTGTCGATCCTATTGGTATCAGCCCTACTTGCTCTTTTAACTGCGTCTATTGTCAGTTGGGTAATATCCGGCACCAAACAACTCAACGGCAAATTTTTGTACCCACAACCCAAGTCATCTCTGACTTGCAAGCATTTATACAAAAGGAAATACCAATAGATGTAGTTACCATTAGTGGTAGTGGTGAACCTACCCTCGCATTGAATTTAGAGGAAATTTTGCAAGCTACGACATACATCATCAACAAACCATTAGTGGTATTAACCAATGGCACACTGCTAAGTGATAAATCAGTTCGTAATGCTTTAACAGTAGCCGATATTGTCGCCGTTAAACTAGATGCTGTTTCGTCAAATCAACTACGGCAGATTAATCAACCATTAGAGACAATTAATTTACCAGATCTTCTCAAGGGAATTGAAAAATTTAGACAAGAATATCGGGGATACATGGCAATACAAACCATGATTTTATCTTCTTGGACAGCGGAAACTCTAGCAAATTACATAAACTTGATGAAGCGCCTCCAACCTGATGAAATTCAACTTAACATTCCTACCCATACCCGCGTCCTGGTTCATCAGTTAGAATCTAGAAGTAATGAGATTGTCGAATCTCGCGCTTATACCTGTGAAAATTTTAACTGTATCAGCACTAAAGAACTCTGTTCGATGGCTGATACAATCCAAAATGTCACTCAAATTCCTGTACGTTACTCTTCCAGAAGACTGGCTGCACAAGGCAGGAAGCAGAGGCAATAATTATTTAAGGAGTTAAAGAGATGGAAACAAAGTCAACAGAACCATTATTAGCACTCCAGGAAATCCCCGCTGGCTATCTCAATATTATGGGTTATGTTGATAAATCAGAAGTTAACGGCCCTGGTTGTCGTGCTGTCGTTTGGGTGCAAGGTTGTCCTCGTGAGTGTGATGGCTGTTTTAATCCTGACTCGTGGACATTTGAAATTAACCAACTAGTTGCTATTGATACTCTCGCCGCAGATATTCTTAAAAATCCCCATAACACAGGTGTAACTTTCTCTGGTGGTGAACCATTTTGGCAAGCATCTGCATTAGCTAATTTAGCACGTCAGCTTAAAGCCGCTGGATTAAATGTGATGTCCTTTACTGGGTTTACTCTCAAGCAACTTCAATCTGAATCTGCACCTCCTGGTTCACAAGAATTATTATCACAATTAGATATCTTAATTGACGGGCCTTTTGTCCAGTCTCAAGCAGTTAATTCTCCTATGTCCCCCGTTTCTTCTAAAAACCAACGGGTTCATGTGTTTAACCCAGAATTACAAGACCAAATTAGCTGGGCCAGTGACCAAATAGAAGTGCATATTCTCAAAGATGGCGATCGCATTGTCACCGGTTATCAAGGTTGGTTAGAACTAACTTAGGGCAAGGAACAGGGGATAATAACTTTTTATCTATTCCCCAATTACGAATTACGAATTACGAATTACCTTAGCACCAAGTTTGTAAAACGCGCCCTTGAATTTCTTGTCCAAACCAAGGTGTGTTATTAGAGAGTGTATGCAGATTTGCTCTATTTATTTTCCAGGATTGTAGAGGATCAAATAATGTTAATTCGGCTTTTTCACCGGGTTTAATCGGGTTAATTTTTTGCTGCAAACAAGCTGCTGGTTGATTACTCAAAACTCGCCATAATTCCAAAGGGGTAAATTCCTCTGTTGCCACCAGATTTTGCCACAGTAGAGGTAATGCTAATTCTAAACCTATTGCGCCTGGAGGTGATTCTGCAAATGCTTGGACTTTTTCTTCATAGGTGTATGGTGCATGATCAATAGCGATCGCATCTATTACTCCCCCACGCAAACCATTACGCAAGGCAGTTACATCACTGGGATTCCCTAACGGCGGCTCTAAATGCAAGGATGTGTGATAACTCTTAACATCTCTCGTATCAAGTAACAAGTGCATCCAAGTCGTGCTGGCTGTAACTGGTAAACCTTGAAATTTAGCAGTGGCGATTAATTCCACACTCCGGGCTGTAGAAACCCTCATAATATGTACAGGTGTGCCAATAGCGGCGACTAATTCCAACAAAGATGCGATCGCACTAGTTTCGGCACTGGCTGGAACAGGAGGTAAACCCACACGCAAAGCCTCTGCACCCTCTCGCATCATGCCATTTAATGATAAAGAGCGATCGCATGGACAAAACGCCACAGGTTTACCAAAAGGTTGCAGATATTCCAACATCCGCTGCACTATTCCCAAATTTTCCCAAGGTTTAGCATCAGTAAAACCCACAACCCCAGCAGTAGCTAAATCAGCAAATTCTGCCAACTGCTTACCAGCTAAATCGAGAGTCATCGCCCCCCAAATTTGCAGCAGGGGAGCAGGGGAGCAGGGGAGCAGAGGAGAGGGAAAATCTAAATTCTGCTCTAGCTTGATCGGCTTCTGCAACTGTGCAACTAGAGCAGGATTATCAATAACCGGAGATGTATCTGGTAAAACAGCCACTCTAGTAAAACCACCAGCCGCAGCAGCAGCCAAAAACGAAACCAGAGTCTCCCGTTCTTCAAACCCTGGTTCACCAGAATGGCTATATAAATCCACCAATCCAGTACCAAGAACTAAGCCACGACAATCTCTAATAGAAGTATCAGAACTAACATCAGAAATTTGCAGTGATATAGCTTGGATATCACCATCAACAATCAAAACATCACTTACTTGATCAGTTTCCGAAACCGGATCGATTACCCTTACTTGTTGCAGAAGTTCAGTTGCCATGAGCTATTAGCTATTACCTATTCAGTGCTGAAAGTGCTTCAGATTTTTTACCCCTGTCATAAATAATAACGGCTTTAAAATCCATAACAGAGAGCAAACCAAACATATATTTATTTTTTTCTTCCTGCACCCCTTCGACTACGCTCAGAGCAAGCCTGCACCTTATCCCTACAATGCCCCCGCTGCCGTTTTATCTAACACACCACCACTTAAATGACTAGTGATATTCATTGCTTGCAATATTGGTAAACCATTTGCACCTGAAGGATAATCAATCACACTAACTGCGCCATTTCCTTGACGGAAATTCCAGAAATTTTCTGATGATAAACCCAGGATATGACAGAGCAAGGTTTTATTAGTCGCATCATGAGCCACCACTAAACCGATTTGGAATTGGTTTACCTCAGCAGCTTGTAATATTGACTGCCAAGCCACTACACTACGTTCCCGTACCTGTTGTAAATTTTCTCCTGCCGGCATTTGCACTTCAGCCGGTACATTGCGCCAGCGTTCCAACTCTCCAGGAAACTCCTGTTCTATTTCTGCCTCAAACTTGCCTTCCCAAGTTCCATGACTAATTTCCCTCAAACCATCCAGTAATTCCAACTTGATATGAGGATGCTGGTTGAGAATAATTTCTGCTGTCTCTTTTGGACGCGCCATGGTGCTGCTAAAAGCAAAATCAATTGCTACATCTTTGAGAAATTCCCCAGCTTTTCCCGCCTGGTTTCTACCATTATCATTGAGAGGAACATCAATTTGACCTTGAAACTTGCCTTGACGATTCCATTCTGTTTCACCATGACGTACTAATAACAATCGAAATCCTTGATGACTCGGCCTCAAAGTGGGTAAAGCCTCACCCAAATGTTGCGTCTGATTCATTGATTCTAATTGCACCGATTCACCCAAACCACCGGCAAAATTTAAAACGCTAATCCCGCAATTAGATTGTTGTAGTCCGTGATAACCACTGGGAGGAATACCCAAAGCCGTACTAATCAGAGCGCGGTTAATACCATTATGTCCAACAATGAGAATAGTTTCCCCTTGATGACGGGATAAAATTTCTTGCCAAAACTGCTTTGCTTGTTCATATAAAGCCAGAACCGGAAAAAGTTCTCGTGTCCCCTGTCCATCATTAACAATCATCCGCAATTCGTGGGGGCGTTTTTTCCAGATGCTATAGTCATCAGCAAACTTATCTTTAACATCACTACTCAGCATTCCTGCCCACAAAGGTAAATCCACTTCTACCAGATTTTCAGAAATCTGAATTACAGCAGACTTTTCACGCAAATGACCGTGAATAATTTCCGCTGTTGTCTTCGCTCGGTTAAGGGGACTGCTGTATATTGCTGTAAATGCTATATTACTCAGGGCTTCACCAGTTTTACCAGCATCAATCCGACCTTGATCCGTTAAAGTTGACGCATCAGTGCGTCCTTGAATACGTCTCTCAATGTTATATGTACTTTGACCATGACGCACAATGATGACACGAGTCATTAAAAAACCTCTTCTCTCTAAAGGACTAATTTTACTGCAAAACGTTGGCAGAATAATCGTTTAGATTGGTTGAGCGTTGGAGTTAAGAATCATGTTGTTTTGTTGATACTCCGTTGCTGTTAGGGAATGGCTATGGACTAGTTTGCAAAACAGCGTGAAGCTGATGGAAGTTACAGCGCGGTTTAGTAAGAAGTTTAAGCGAGAATTAAAGCATTCGTGTATCCTTAATCTAATATAGTGAGATTTAGGATTATCCAGTGTCCTTAGTTGCTCAAACTCCACTAACTATCACGCTCAAAGTCCCAACCCTCAACGACGATAAAGGCGACTTCATTCGTATGTTTAGACTTTGGCAACAGATTCAGAGAAACCCACATACCAGAAGTTATCTTTGATTTTTCAGGATGTAGGTTTCTTCGCCAAAATGCAGTAGCCTTTTTAGGTGGTTTAGCTCGCCTCATTCAATTTCGTGGTGGTCAAGTTATTTTTGCTTGCGATACCTTGAAAGATGATATTAAAGGCAACTTACGCCAAAACAACTTTCTATATCTATTTGGGGAGGATCAACAAGGGTGGATGGGTAATTCTATACACTACAGAGAAGATGTTGATGAAGATATTGATGGTATTATGAATTACCTGGATTATATGTGGCTTGGTCGTGGCTGGGTAACAGTTAGTCAAGCCATCAAAGATGAAGTTATATCTACCGTTTTAGAAATCTATAGTAATGCTTTTGAACACGGGCTATCCGATATTGGCGTATTTACTTGTGGACAACATTATCCTACTCTGAATTCTCTAAATCTCACCGTGATTGATTTTGGTGTTGGCATTCCTGCAAACGTGCGCCAATTTCTCGGAAAAACTAGCATCTTGGCTGAAGGAGCTTTACGTTGGGCATTTCAACCTGGCACAACAACACGACATGGTAGAGTTCCTGGAGGCGCAGGTCTTGATTTATTGAAGAATTTTGTAAAGGCTAAACAGGGTAAGATAGAAATCTATAGCCGCGATGGTTATGCTTTAATTGACTCCAGCCAGGAACTCTATCAAAGCGCACCCACTTTTTTTGAAGGAACCTTGATCAACATCACAATTAAATGTGATGCGAACTACTACTAAATTTTACCGGATATGAGTTACAATGATAGTACAAAGGTTCTAATACACAAAGAGAGGTTAGGGCCATGAAATATAAAGTCTATGAAATTATCGGTGAAAACTGCATGAGCCAGCGGTCTGGACAGCAGTTATATAATTTAATTCATCCCCAACTCCAAGCAGGTGACTCAGTAGAGTTAGACTTTACTGGTGTAAGGAAGTTTTTGTCTGTGTTTTTCAACCTTGCTATTGGTCAACTGCTACGTGACATGAAAGTTGAAGAGTTTGAAAAATTGCTGATTGTTAATGGTCTCAATTCTTTTGGTCAGCAGACCTATGATAATGTAATTGATCATGCGAAGCAATATTACTCAAATGATAGCTATCGCCAAGCGGTAGATGAAATGATTCTGGAATACTCTCTATCGTAATGGCAGTTAACTACATTGTAAAAGCAGATGTCATTGACATCACGGTCGATTCCCCCCAAAAAGGGGATATTTTTTTAGTGGATACCAATGTTTGGTATTGGTTGACATATCCTCCGGCCAGTTCACCTGCAATTCCAACAGATCAGTTAAACTATCGGCTAAATTATTCAAACTACGTTACAGATACTGATGCTGTCGGTGGTACTCTGTGCTGTTCTAGCTTATCTCTGGCTGAGTTATCTCATATTATTGAAAGGGAAGAGCAGAAACTGTCAACCTATCGGTCTATAAACAAGAAGGAATACCGTCATAATTACCCTTCCGAAAGGTCTAGAGTAGTTTCTCAAGTACAAAAGGCTTGGAATCAGGTACAAAATACCTATGCAGTTCTAATGAACTTAACATTAAACCAAGCAACTTTAAATGCTGCTCTCACCCAGTTTAGTAATCAGTGTTTAGATGGCTATGACCTGTTTATCCTGGAATCTATGCGTCAGGAATCAATTGATAAAATTATCACCGATGATGGTGATTTTGTTACAGTACCAGGTATTCAGGTCTTTACTGCTAATCCTAGAGCGATCGCAGCAGCTAATAATCAGGGTAAGCTAATAACAAGATGATTAGTTTTTATCTACCCAATTCGAGAAAGTTACAGGACTTACGCAACTGGCTTGCTTCGTAGGGTGCATCAGACTTCATAAATCCTGCAAATAAACGGATATTTGATATCTGAATTGGTTGGTGAGCTTGTCGAACCACACCATAAAATAGATGTTTGGTGTGACACGCAGCTTTAGTCCTAAGTTATTGACCATCACTCAAATCTAACTGCAACTGTAACCCGTCATTTTCATTCAGATTTTGATATGCGGGTTGTAAAAATATAGGAGTAGAAGGAATTGTTATTGACTCACTCAGAGGTAATTCTTCAGAAATTGTGTTTTCTTGAGCTTGATTCTGGGAGATTTGATCAAAAAACTTGCCAAAATCATTTTCGGCACTGCGATTATTAATATTAACTAAAGAATCGCCACTTAAAGTCCAGTTTCCAGATTGAGGCTGTGTAATTGATTGAGCATACACGGCGCTATTTATGCCAAAAAAAGCAGCTATAATTGTTAAGGTAGCAGAAAATTTAGCTTTCATTAGTTTGCTGTTTTTAATAAACATATTCTTACATTCGACAATTATAAATCTGACTTTAGATAGATTTGTATTTGCAAATACATTATTTAATAATCATGCTCGTTTTTAGTTAAGTTATTTAAATAGTGAAAGTTTATTTTATAGCGTTTCCTCATCACATGAGGTATATCATAGCCCCCTCCCCGCAAGCGATGAGGGGGTTGGGGGTGGGGTTCTTGTATCTCTCTCAACCGATAACTGCTATATTATCAATCATCAACACTCACAAGTTGAGGAAGTTGAAATACAGGAATATTTAAGAAATAAGCGAGTACTTCTCGCCGCCAAGCATCATAAATTTTTGGTAAATCATCAATATCTGTACCAATAGCTTCATGAGTTAGTTGCCAATGCTCTTTTAAGTAGGGATTTCGTCTTTTTTGCCCTTCTTCATCAACTTCTAACACCTGTGCAACTAAATCTGCTTTTTCCCCTGGTGAGGCTTGGTCATACTTGCGTTGCCACCAATTTACTACTCCTAAACGGTGAAAAGCTTCTTCTGGTTGAATTTTGGTCGCTGAAAATTTAGCTGATTCTGGATCACTAATTTTACTGGTGCGGCTACTGACTAATAAAGATGCCACAATGTGCATTTCATAATGTAATTCAAAAGCCAAAAAACCTTGCCAATTACGAATTGGTAAGTCTCCCATATAATCCCAATGTTTTTGTACTTGTTGTTGTATATCTTGAATGGGATCACGTCCAGATATAACTTGCGCTCGTTGACGGGTATTATTAGCGTGTGCGCCATCATCACCAATTTGGCGGCTTAAAAATAGCTGGAGTTCTGGGTCAGGAATTTGACCAATTATCTGAGCGCAAACTTGAACAATAAACAAATCATGAGCCGCACCTGCTACCCGAAAACGGTAGAATTTTTCAATTTCTGCTGCTGTTTCTGGGGGTTTGGTTTCATATAAACGCTTTTTTGGTATATGGGGTGCGTGTTGATTAATGATTTTATCAAATATTTCTAGTTCTAAGTCAGTTGACCAAATAGGACGGCTAATAGTTGTATTCATGTTAAGAATAGGAGTCAGAAACAAGATAATTACCGATTACCAAATCATTCTTCAGAAGCAATTAAGCTAAATTTTATTTTTCAGTTTTTGTCATGATTGATCCTAGTTTTTAGGTAATCTGTTTATTTTTGCACAGAATTTATATTAAAGTTCAATACCTAAAAAGTAGATAATCTAATATTTAGAAATTCATCACTTTGTTATTCTGTCAACTTAATCAGTTTTAGGACTTACGCAAAATGTGGCTGAAAACCTGATTATTACCTAGCGGTAATTCATGAATTACCGCTACTTTCGTTCTGTTTTGCGTAAGTCCTAAGTTTTTTAAACTTGGTATTAAGCACTTGATTATTAAAACTTAATACTTTAATCTCATTAGCTTATTTCCCTGGTTCTTCCGCACTGACTATGCTAAGGTATAAAAACCCTATTATATAGCAGTTATTGGTTAAATGAGGTATAACAACCCCACCCCCAACTCGCAAGCGAGGAGGGGCTATGACATACCTCATGTGATTAGGAAAAGCTATATAAGAATTTTAGGTCAACTTATTGGGTAAGTTGGCACAAAAAAGAATGAAACCCTTAATTTATAAGGGTTATGGGGTAAATAAACTCATACTTGGCATCAACTAGATACTGAAGAATCCGTATATTCTTACAGTTATTCCAATACAAGGGTAATCATCATCGCTGAAATCTATGAAAGTTATCATCATCATGATTAGCATTTCGCTAGTACTAGGTGTACTACTTACTAAGCTATACAACGGCTTAGTTTATAAGAAAAATCAAGTCGATAATGCTTTTTCAACTATAGATGTACTACTGCAAAAAAGATGGGATTTAATTCCCAACCTGGTAGCAGTAGCACAAAATTATAAGGAATTTGAGCAGACAACATTAACAGAGATTGCCAGACTGAGAAATCAAGTAATTTCTGAGCGAGTTAATCAAAGCACGAGAATTCAATTAGAAGACCAAATTTCTAAAGCTTTGGGTAACATTTTAGTAACTGTAGAAGCTTATCCAGAGTTAAAAAGTAACGAGAATTTTCTTCAACTCCAATACTCAATCACCGAAATCGAAGAACAAATTTCTGCCGCTAGACGTTTTTATAACTCTGCTGTCACAGAATACAATAATGGAGTGGAAATGTTTCCTTCTAATATTTTAGCTTCTGGGATGCACTATCAGCGAAAAGTGCAGTTTCAGGCTACATCCCAAGAAAGACAAAATGTAAATGTTAGAAACCTATTTAATCAATAGATTGTTGCAATAAATTCTATGTCTACGAATGAGTTGAAAATCTTACAAACTGGGTTAAATTCTTTAAAGCAAGGACTCTACCCAGAAGCGATAAATTCACTACAACATTTCTGCCAAATCTGCGAAGTCAGTGGGAATACAAATTCTAAGGAATATCTACAAGCGCAGGTGGGTTTAGTCCAAGCTTTTCATCATACAAAAAATTCAGAAGCAGCCCGTACTATAGCTCAAAAACTCCTGACAATTCAAAATCCCCAAATAATAGCTTGGGCAAGGAAATTTTTAGAATCTTTGCCTGTGGAAACTTCTAGCAAAACCTCAACAGAAACTAACTCTCGCACTGTTGAATCAACATTATTAGCAACAACTAAAAAACCAACTTTAACGCCAGAGAAAGCAGAGGAATTATTAAACAATGGGAATAAAGCACTAAAATTTCAGCATTATGCTGAAGCAGTTCAAGCTTTAGAAGAATTTTGTCAATGTGCTGATGATCAAGTAAAACACTATAATCAGGCGCAGATGTGGTTAGTAAAAGCCTACAAAGGGAATGAACAACTAGAAGAAGCGATCGCACTGTGCAAACAGCTTACCACAAGTCAGCAAGCATCAACCAATCTTTGGGCAACAAAATTTCTGGTTAATTTAGTACCAGAAAGCGAAATTCCACAAGAATCAACTACTCAAGCAACTAACTCAGTACAATCTCAATCTAGCTCAACATCTAGACAAGGGTCTGTTGTTGAGATAAAAATGAAAACCTTAGAAGAATTCAAAAGTTTTTGTCAACAGAACTTATTAACCGATTTACAAGATTTAGAGTCAGTTAGAAAACAAGTATTAATATCTATAGTGGTTGTTGGTGTCATTGTAGCAGTAATATTTTTGGCTGATATTAAGTTTCTGCTGCTACATATTATCATGGACATGATAATTATATATAAAATAATTCCTCTAGAATTAATATTTTTGTTTCTTTTCATATTTTTGGGATGTTTATGGGGTTGGATTGCCTTTTATACATCATGTACAGAAACATATGCGAGTGGTTTTAAATCTAAGATTATTCAAAAGATTTTTGATTTTATTAATTATAATCAGTCCCTTAGCTATTATGAGCAACCTTCAGCAGAGGATGATAGATATGTAATGTCTGGTTTTGCCCATAGCCAAATGTTTCAAACTCTATTAAAAGCTAATAAAATTACTCAAAATGATTGTATTTTTGGGAAAGTTGGAGAAATACCAATCTATTTTTCGGAAATTTCTGCCCAATTTGAAATCCAACACACTTGGTCCAGATATTTTGATTTTGCATATCATATGAAAGTACTTGCATTATCTAACATCCCTAAATTTATCAGGAGAATGATATTTGGTCTTATGTTGCCTTTCTATATAATTATTTTAATATTTCAAACTCTGAAAGGCACTCCTTATGTATTCAGCAAAATGATCAGAGGAAAAAAAATAGATTATCAAAGTTTTAAAGAAGAAGTATTAAATAACGAAGTAACTAGAAAATTAATTTTTAAAGGTTTATTTTTTCAAGCTAATTTTCCTAAAACTCTAAAATCTAAGACAATAGTTGTACCTAATCTTGTCAACATCAATATCAACGCTTTACCCCAAACTACTAGACAATTAGTTAAACTAGAAGATCCTAACTTTAATCAGTATTTTACTGTCTATGCTAATGACCAAGTTGAAGCTAGATACGTCTTGTCTACCACCTTAATGGAAAAGTTAGTTAAATTTCGACAAAAAGCCCATAGAAATATTTATGTTTCTTTTATAGACAACATGATATATATTGGCATTGAGTATGCAGGAGATATCTTTGAGCCTCGGCTATTCACAACAATGTTAAACTTTACACCCATGCGTGAATATTTTCAAAATATCCAATTAATGTTGGGAATTGTTGAAGACTTAAATCTCAATAGACGCATCTGGCAGCAAAATTAATTTTGATAAATAATATTAATATTTATCCCCAAACAATTTCCATATTTAAAATAAATCCTGGTAAAATATCTTCACCTGATAATTCTTGAGGAAATTCTAATATTTCCACTGGTTTATCAAGACGATAGATTTCTACTTGACGCATTTTCCGATTAATTAACCAACCTAATTTAACTCCGTAATCTAGAAAAAGCTGCATTAATTATTTCATTTTTATTATAAATCCAATATGGAAGAACCAAATTTAATCTCAGATGCAGCTAATATCCGAGAGATATATCTTAACAAACCATTTCCAAAAGGTAATATTGCTATTGTCGAGGTAAGATTAGAAGATGGTAAAGCTTTTGGAATGGGTGCAACATCTAGAGCCAACAGTCCAGCACCTAAACCAGAACCTAAGTCAAAGGGTGGACAATTTGAACCTACTGTAGATTCATACTCAGGACGTACTACTCCTATGGATACTGATGCGGAGTATAAGGTTTTGTCAGCGATTGCAGAAACTTTAGAATATTTATCTACAATAATGATAATAACCGCGTTAGAGGGCAACTGTATCTTTACACAGAAAGAAAACCTTGTGAGAGTTGTCAACGTGTTATAAATCAGTTTGAGCAAAGATTTCCTGAAGTAACAATAAATATTTCCTGGACGTATCCTTATCCTCCAAGTAGCAATTAAAAATGAAATTCGTATTGTCTGAAGTTAAAAATTCTTCTCTAATTTTAGCTAAAATTCCTGATTCTTTACGTTTAGTAATAGAAAAAATTCAGTCATATTCTTATGCAGAATTATATGAAGAAAAAGATATTCAGGGAACAAGTTTAGAAGATTCTTTGATCACAGTATTTAATGCAATAGAAAAAGAGAAAAATAGTTTAGACATAAGTCATTGCTATTTCTTTATGGCTATAGTTATGGGAATTGCTGTGCAACCAACGATTAAAACTTATTTACCTCGTGAGACAATAACTGGTAGGGTATTTCAGCATCTTTTTCAACATTGGATATATCCTAAAAATCATTCTCAGTCAAATTTAAACGTTTCATTTCGGGATTATCAGAATTATTTGGGACAATATCAAGCTCTTGATGAAGCTGTTGATGTTTTTGAAAATTTGCTGCAAGTGCTGGAGTCTGTTAAAACCAGAGAAGCTATATTAAATATTTTGGATGATTGCTTCCAGGGTTATGCTATTTTTCCAGGATCACAAGGTAGACGGGAACTTTTTGATTGGTGGTTATTAGATGTTGTTCCATCTGTTTTTTGTGGACGTTTACCTGAAAATATTCATACTTTAAAGGAAGTTGATAAAACAACTAAACATATTTCTAAAATACGAAACTATTTTTGGAAAGTAAAAGTAGTGGAGAATAATCAGTCTCAAGGAAATACAGATTTGGAAAAACAAGATTTGTTGTTGAAATTTTTGGCTAATTAGTTTTTGATAAATAAATAATATTAATATTTATCCCCAAACAATTTCCATATTTAAAATAAACCCTGGTAAAATATCTTCACCTGATAATTCTTGAGGAAATTCTAATATTTCCACTGGTTTATCAAGACGATAGATTTCTACTTGACGCATTTTCCGATTAATTAACCAACCTAATTTAACTCCATTATTAATATATTCCTGCATTTTTGCTCGCGTTTCTTGCAAACTATCACTAGGTGACATTAATTCTAAAACAAAATCTGGGGCAATTGGTGAAAACTTTTCTTGTTCTTCTGTTGTCAGTGTATCCCATCTCTCCTTTTTTATCCAAGCGACATCAGGAGAACGATTTGCACCATTGGGAAGTTTAAAACAGGTAGAAGAATCAAAACAAACTCCTAGTTTAGTTTGACGATTCCAAATAGCAAAATCTGTTGAAATTTCAGCATTTTGATTTCCTGTTATTCCTCCCGTTAGTGATATTATCAATAATTTTCCGTCTGCATTGCGTTCAAATTTTACTTCAGGATTTTCCCGACAGAGTTGATAAAATTGGTTGTCGGTAAGTTGGATAATGGGGTTTAAGTTGACGGTAATAGCTGTCATGATGAATCTACTTGAGGATGATATCAACCTTAACTAAATTATAAAATAAGTTGCAGGTTTTTTCATCACAACTTAAGTTAGTTTGACAATTGTGTAATTAATTCTGTCTCACTAATTACCTTAATTACATTACAGCTAAAACTGCTTTTGGTAATAACTTTTCTTTAAACCAAACTATTCTTGCAGGTACGTCATTTAATTTTATACCGGCTTTTTCTAAATTTAATCTTTCGGAAATTGCTAGAATCAAATTATCACAATTTGCACGTCTAACCTGAGAAAACTTTTTTTGTAAATATTCTGGTCGCCAATAACCAACAATTTCTAATAAAAAACTACGGCCATCAGGATGTACTAAACGAAAGTCGGGAATCATCACACTGCCAGGAATGGGAATTAAATCAACTTCTCGTTCTAATATCCAGCCACTTTTTAACCCATCCCATTTATCAGCAAATGATTGTTCTAACATACTATCATAAGGTTTACCAGGTGGATAGTGAGAGACTAAACCACATTCTGAATTGAGGGTAAATCTTCCTGTTTTCCACTCATTTGTATAAAAGTCTCGTGTTTGTAAAGTTGCGGCTAAACTCCATTTTGTGACGTGAAGTAAAGCGGGAATCATTTTTGCTATTGATAAGCCATAACGAGTACTAGGAGTAAATAAACTTGTCGGTCCATCAATGCTAATTGTAAAACCGTGGTCAGCATCACCTTCAATATAAGCCATTAATTGAAACAACTTCAAATAACGAAATAACAGCTTATATTCTCCTGGGACATTACGGTGAGCATTTAATATCAATTGACTGGCTTTATAAAATACACCTTGCACCTGAGACAAATTATATCTATGTAATACATTCTCTGGTTTTGGGGCATCAAAAGCAGTTAAAATTTTATTTTCAGATAAATCAGCATAAAGTCCATGACGCACTTGAATGGGGAGAACTTCCTGCTGTAATTCCTGACTTAACTCATCAGCAACCTGGGTTAAAGTTACTTCCGTTGCTTCCCGACTAGGAACAGATTTTGCAGCTAAAGCAAAAACCCGTTCCCTTAACATTGGTGGTTCCAGAGGACTAACAACTTCAAAAGTACAGAAACTACTTTTGAGAATATAAGCCAAACCCCGCTTCATTCTATAATCTGTAGTATCACCTTCAAAATCTGATAATTGACCTTCAAGAACACCTTGAGTTTTCCCCACAGCTTCCTGAAAAAAATTAATTAAATCAGTAGTTAATTTTAAATGTTTATCATCAAGTTTCAGTCTCTTCGGGATAATTTCCTCCCCGTTTTGACGATGAATCAGTAACTCCGTTGGTAACATCTTTCTTATTAGTTGAATAATTAATCTCTAACTGTTCTGCCGCCTTCAAATCTCTTTCCTTCCCACCCCCATAAACAACCTGTAAATTTTCCTTTCTTCCTTTCTTCTTCTCCCCTCTGCTCCCCTGCTCCTCTGCTCCTCTGCTTTTATTCTCCCCCCTCCTCCGAGCCGAAGTTCCTTCCTCACTAGTATCCTCAGCCACGACTTCATATAAAATCGCCTGTTTATTTTCAATATTACCCTTCCGTAAAACCCTTCCCAAACGCTGAATATATTCCCTTGCTGAACCAGTCCCAGACAAAATAATTGCTATGGAAGCCGCAGGAACATCAACCCCCTCATTTAACACATGAGAAGCGACTAAAGTATTATATTCACCTTCCTTAAACTTAGTTAAAATTTGATGCCTTTCCTTCACAGGAGTTTGATGAGTAATAGCCGGAATTAACAAATCTTGAGAAATGCGATAAACCGTGGCATTATCTGCCGTAAAAATCAACACCCTAGCGGGATAATGTTCAGCCAATAAATCCATCAAAATTCTGATTTTACCATCAGTCCCCAGGGCGATTTCTTTTGCTTGCCGATGTGCTAACATCGCTCTGCGTCCGATTTGCGATCGCGCACTCATTTGCACAAACATCTGCCAACCTTGCAGACTGCCTAGAGAAATCCGTGATTGTTTCAAAAAATCATTGCGAGTTTGAATTAAATTGTTATACCTTTCTCGCTCAAGTTGAGATAACTTCACCTTAATCTGCACAATTTGATGTTCTGCTAAAGCCTTACCTGCTAAGTCTTCAGCTCGCTTGCGATAAACTTCTCTGCCAATGAGAATGTTTAAATCAGCGTGTTTGCCATCTGTGCGTTCCGGTGTGGCAGATAATCCTAGTCGATACGGTGCGATCGCATATTCAGCAATTACTCGATTAAAATCTGTCGGTAAATGATGGCATTCATCAAAGATAATTAAGGCATATTTATTACCCAAACTTTCCACATGAATAGCCGCACTATCATAAGTAGCCACCAAAATCGGTGTTCTATCTCGTGAACCACCACCCAGCAACCCCAACTCCGCATCAGGAAACGCCGCCGTTAGGTGTGCATACCATTGATGCATCAAATCCAAAGTGGGGACAACAATCAACGTTGTCCGTGGTGTCGCTTGCATCGCCATTTGTGCCAAATAAGTCTTACCCGCAGCCGTGGGTAGCACCACAACCCCCTGCCTTCCTGCCAATTTCCAAGCGGCTAAAGCCTCAGTTTGGTGGGGATAGGGAGTCATCTCTAAACTGGCAACCAAATCTAGAGGATAAAATCCCTTAGCCTCATCAATAAAGTCCGTTTCGGACTCTTGCATTGCCTCGACTAAAGACCGATATCTAATTGCCGGAATCCGAAATTTTTCGATTCTATCATCCCATGTCGCATAATCTATCCAAGCTTTGCTGCGTGGTGGTGGGTGTAAAATTAACGTGCCACGATCAAAAGTTAAGGTGGGGTTGCGACCCATTTAGGTTTTCTCCCAGCTTGTTCACATTTAACTACTAATAACTTAAAAAGTGCATGATTCCCAAAAGAGATTTTGGCAGAACTCAAATAGAAGCGCTATTTACCCCAAGGATAGCCGACTGGCAAATAGATGAAAGCTTTGTCACATCCTACAGAGAACAGCGACGGCAGTTCCTGCTTAAACGCCTACAACTGCAAACTAAAATCATGCTGATTGCAGGATTAACACTGACTGCTTTTTTTATCTGGGTAAATCAGCAACCACAGGAAAAAATCAACGCCTTTAAAATTGGTTTCTTAATTGAATTTTTCATTTTAGTTTGTTGGTTGTTATGCAAAACCCCTCTCGGTCGTCGTTATCCACATATATTTTTTTTAAGTTTATCTTGGTCTGTAACTTGCGTTGTCCAAATTTATACGGCAATTCTTTTTAATTTTGTAGAACCATTTACTAATATTTGGAGCTTGATGTTTATCAGTCAAGCAACACTTATTCCTGTATTATGGCGAAGTCATCTGATATCGCAACTTGGTACAGTTGTCTTTTATTTAGGATTATATCTGATCTATCGTCCACAATTTAGGAACCCATTATATTTCTATGTAGAAAATGGAATTTATTTATTTTGGACAGGAATAATTTGTGTGTTTTCTGTTTATTTATATGAAAAATTAAAAAAACAAGAGTTTAGAGCTAGACAAGAATTAGAAATAGCCCAGCAGAAATCAGAAAAACTAATTTTAAATATTTTACCAGCAGTAATTGCTGAACAACTCAAACAGGAACATACTACTACAATTGCTGATAGCTTTTTAGAAGTTACAGTTTTATTCGCTGATATTGTGGGATTTACAGAACTTTCTAGCCAGACCTCTCCACCCCAACTAGTCGAATTTTTAAACGAAATATTCTGCCTATTTGACGAATTAGCAGAACGTCATGGAGTAGAGAAAATCAAAACCATTGGTGATGCCTATATGGCTGTTGCTGGTTTACCTAATCACCGTAGTGATCATGCCATAGCTATAGCCGATATGGCATTGGATATGCAACTGGCTTTAGCTCAGTTTAGCCAAGAACAAAACCAATCGTTTCGTATCCGCATTGGTATTAGTACAGGCCCAGTGGTCGCAGGGGTAATTGGGTTAAAGAAATTTGCCTATGACCTGTGGGGAGACACAGTTAATACTGCTAGTAGAATGGAATCTCATGGTATTGCAGGTAGTATCCAAGTTTGTGAAGCTAGTTATGATCTGTTAAAAGGAAAGTATTACCTGGAAAAACGCGGATTAATTAAAGTCAAAGGTAAAGGGGAAATGAATACTTATTTACTCTTAGGCACAAAAACAATTAAAAATTAATCAGCTTTCTTTATCAAGACTATAAAGAAATTATATGATTGAAGGTATCTATCACTAACCCAAGTTGGTGGTTATTACCATGATGGATAAATATGGAGATGGGATGAAGATTATTTATTTCTTTCTTCTGATATCGTAGCATAGCGTTATCAGGATATCTGACAACCTTTTGTGTGCATTCCCAAATATTTGTAAATGCCCCTAAATTGTCCTTGAAAATCGAGAAATTTGAGTTATTTATCCCTTATTTAGGGGGTAAGGTGAGTATGAATATGACTTGATACTTTACATACAAGTTTTCAGCTATACCCCTAAGAGTTCTCCAATTAAAAAAATATCCCAAAATTTCTTGTGGTGCGGGCATCTTGCCCGCTAATAATATAAGGATGGGCAAGATGCCCATCCCACAAGATTGGATCATCTTTTTTGTGGAGTTCTCTAATTATCAACTAGCAACTTATATTACTATGTAAAGTTTTTTGCATTTAATTTTACTACTTTAGATAGATTCCTAAGCAGCAAATGTACGCTGTGTATTCCTCTGTTGCATAATAAGTGTGGAGCTATAGAATCGTGTTTAATTAATTTAGGGATAACTTCCCATAGTTCGTTAACTGCAAAGGAGATACCATATTGAAAGTAAGAGTTTCTCTAATATTAGAGTATATTGTAGCTATTGTATCTGTTAGTATTGCTTTGCTACTAACAGCAGTGTTACATACAGTACTACAATCTGATGTTTTTCTGATGTTTTACGCTGCTGTAGCCATAAGTACCTGGTATGGTGGCATCAAGCCAGGGATACTAGCTACTATTTTGTCTATTATAGCTGTTGGCTACTATTTTATAGATCCCAAATTTTCATTTTATATTGGTAATCAAAATAGTGTTATTAAGTTAGTTTTATTTTTGCTAGTTACAATATTTCTTAGCTGGTTAAATTCAGAATTACGTACTGCTAAACAGAATTTAAAAATAAGTAATCAGCAGCTTGCATTCAGTGAATTAAAATTTAGACGGTTGAGAAATTCTAATATTATTGGGGTGATTATATCTGAAATAAATGGTAGCATTTTAGAAGCAAATGATGCTTTTTTAAATATAATTGGTTATACCAGAGAAGATCTATTATCAGGAAGGATAAATTGGAGAGAAATAACACCTCCAGAATATCTAGAACAAAGCAAAAATATAATAATAGAACTAAAAAAGATAGGATTTCATCAACCTTTTGAAAAAGAATACATCCGTAAAGATGGTAATCGCATTAGTATTCTCATGGGGTTAGCTTTATTAGAAAAAAATTCAGAACAAGTAATTGGATTTGCTGTAGATTTAAGTAAACGCAAACAGGTTGAGGATAACCTACGTCAAAAAGAAGAAGAATTACGCTTGATTACAAATACTTTGCCAGTGAATATTTCTTATATTGATGCTCAACAGCGCTATCGTTTTAATAATAAAGGATATGAAGAATGGTTCGGTGTACCCACATCAGAAATTTATGGGCAGCACCTGCAAGAATTTTTAGGAGAATCAGTTTATCAATCAATTTATCCC
This sequence comes from Anabaena sp. PCC 7938, assembly GCF_049315035.1. Taxonomy (NCBI): domain Bacteria; kingdom Bacillati; phylum Cyanobacteriota; class Cyanophyceae; order Nostocales; family Nostocaceae; genus Anabaena; species Anabaena sp. PCC 7938. The sequence continues at coordinate 2,074,275 of NZ_CP186034.1, forward strand.
TATGTGGAAACAGTATTGTCAGGAGAGCAAGTCAGCTATGAAAGCAAATTATTTCATCAAGATGGTAAACAGCATGATGTCAGTATTACTTATATTCCCCAATTCAATCAGCAAGGTAAAGTTGAAGGATTTGTTGCTTTAATTAGAGATATTACAGAGCAAAAACAAGCACAAGCTGCCCTCAAACAAAGTGAAGAAAAATTTAGGAAACTGACAGAAAAAGTCCGAGTAATTCCTTGGGAAGCAGATGCTGCAACGGGAAATTTTACCTATATTGGTCCACAAACTGAAGATATTCTTGGTTATCCCTTGAATGATTGGTACAGTGACAATTTTTGGACACAACATATACATCCAGAAGATCAAGAATGGGTAATAAAATATTGCCTTGAATGTTCGCATTCACTAAATAATTACGAATTTGAATATAGAATGTTAGCCGCAGATGGCAGCGTTGTCTGGTTGTATGACATTGTGAGTGTGGTGCAGGGTGAAGATAGGCCAAAGCAACTGCATGGGTTAATGATTGACATGACTGAACGCAAGCAAGTAGAACAAGAACGGGAACAATTACTAGAGCGAGAAAAAGCCGCTAGGGCTGAAGCTGAAACCGCTAACCGCATTAAAGATGAGTTTTTAGCCACACTCTCCCACGAACTCCGTACTCCTCTCAATGCCATATTGGGGTGGATACAGCTACTCAGAAGCCGTAAGTTTGATGAAAACACTACTGTGATAGGATTGGAAACAATTGACCGTAATAGCCATGCTTTAGCGCAATTAATTGAAGATGTTTTGGATGTATCAAGGATTATTCGTGGCAAACTACAATTAAATCTGCACGCAGTTGAACTTATTCCAGTGGTGGAAACTGCTATTGAGACTTTGCGTCCGGCCGCAGATGCTAAAGAAATTGTGATTGAGTCTGAATTTGATCCAGCAGCGGGCATTGTGACGGGTGATGCCAACCGCTTGCAACAAATAGTATGGAATTTGCTTACCAATGCTGTTAAGTTCACCCCCAAGGGGGGAAGAGTTAAGGTACAAATAGAGCGCATTAATTCCCGCGTGCAAATTCGAGTTACTGATACTGGTGCTGGAATTTCTGCCGATTTTTTACCTCATGTATTTGAGCGTTTTCGCCAAGCTGATAGCTCAACTACGCGATCGCATGGTGGTTTAGGATTAGGATTAGCGATCGTCCGTCATTTGGTAGAATTACACGGCGGTACAGTTTCTGCAACAAGTCCAGGAATTGAACAAGGAGCAACTTTCATCGTCAATTTACCCATGAAAGCCGTTGCTATATCCGATAAACCCGAACAGTTTTCACCGATAAAGAATAGTGATTATGTGAATCATCAATTATCCATTCTGGAAGGTTTGCGAGTACTTATTGTTGATGATGAAGCAGACGCTCGGCATTTGCTGACCACAATTTTAGGACAATATGGCGCTAAAGTTATGGCTGTTAGTTCTGCTCCCGAAGCAATCACAGCTTTACCAGAATTTCACCCAGATATATTAGTTAGTGATATTGGTATGCCCCAAGAAGATGGCTATACACTAATTCGGAAAATTAGAACTCTTCCTAGTGATGAAGGTGGAAAAATTCCCGCAGCCGCGCTGACAGCTTATGCTAGAGCAGAAGACCGGACTCAAGCTTTGTTAGCTGGATTTCAGTTACATATCCCCAAACCAGTCAATCCGACGGAGTTAGCAGCGGTAGTTGCTAATTTGGCTCAGAGAACTAGATAATTCAGGAGTTCGGAGTTCGGAGTTCGGAGTCAGGAGAAAGAAGGAAGAATGTTGTTCTCTTATCTTCCTTTACCATTTTCTGATTAAATTGATTATCCTGAAATAGTAAGAAAATAAACTGAATGTAAATGGCCAGCAGGTGCTAGATGCTGCAAGTAGACCACATATTACAAGACCGCTATCAAATTGAACGCCAACTTGGTAATAATGGGATTCGTCAAACTTGGTTAGCTAAGGATTTACAAGCTGCGGATGAAAAAAATTCGTTAGTGGTAGTCAAACTCTTAGCTTTTGGTGGTGGTGTTCAGTGGGATGACTTGAAATTATTTGAACGGGAAGCACAGATTCTCAAACAGCTAAATCATGACCGCATTCCTCAGTATATTGATTATTTTTGCATTGATGACCGAAATCTTTGGTTTGGCTTAGTCCAAGAATATATTCCTGGAAAATCACTCAAAGAAAAACTTGTAGACGGTAACAGGTTTAGCGAAAAACAAACCTTGAAAATTGCCAATCAAATCCTGAAAATTCTTATTTATTTACACGATTTAAATCCAGGAGTTTTACATCGGGATATTAAACCGAGTAATTTAATTTGGGGTGAAGATAATCAAATTTATTTAGTTGATTTTGGTGCAGTTCAAGATAAAGCTGCTAAGGAAGGTGTGACTTTTACTGTAGTGGGTACTTATGGTTATGCACCTATAGAACAATTCGGGGGTCGGGCGATTCCTGCATCAGATTTGTATGCTTTGGGAGCAACTTTAATTCATTTGTTAACTGGTCTTGCACCCGCAGATTTACCGCAAAAAGATTTACGTTTGCAATTTGTTGACCGAGTTAATATTAGTCCTAGTTTTGCCAGTTGGTTACAAAAACTGACAGAACCATCACCAGAACAGCGTTTTTCTGATGCTCGTCAAGCACTAGATGCTCTCAAATCCGGCCAGATTGTTAAATCAGCGCCAAAGAATCAAGTTTTAGAAGAAGAATTTATCAATAATTCAGGATGTGGTGTATTTAATAGCTCAGAGGCAGTTCCAGAGGAAATTTTAGGTTGGAATTGGGGCGCATTTCTGATGCCTTGGTTTTGGATTTGGCCTAATTATGTTTGGTTGTATGGATTAGTTTCTTTTATACCCTACCTTGGGTGGATAATGGCGATCGCACTCGGAGCAAATGGTAATACTTGGGCTTGGAAGAGTAGACGTTGGCGTAGCATTAAACAATTTAAAGAACATCAACGAGGTTGGGCGATCGCTGGGATGATGATTGGTGTGCCTATGAGTATTCTATTTTGGGGTAGTGCGATCGTAATTCTCAAATCAATGTTGGGGATTTGATTCCCAATTGCAGGGCGTATGGTCATACGCCCCTTCTGACCGGAAGAGGCAGGGGGAAAAGGAGCAGGGAGCAGGGGGAGCAAGCCTTTTCTCCCTGCGTGGAGCGGAGCGGAACATGGGTACAAGCCCCGTCCTTTTAGGACGCTTATATGGGGCAGAGTACAAGCTCAGTCTCAGTCTTTCCCCCTGCCCCCTGCTCCCTTGCCTCTTTTGACCCCTAACCGTTGCTATATCTAACTTACAGGAGCTTCAGCAATACCCACAGGACAAGCAACATTAGTACCACCTAAACCACAATAACCACCTGGGTTTTTAGCTAAATATTGCTGATGGTAGTTTTCAGCATAATAAAACTCAGGTGCATCTAAAATTTCCGTGGTAATCTCCCCATAACCTGCACCATTGAGCGCTAGTTGATAAGCGTGCCGTGATGCTTCAGCTAGTTGTTTTTGAGCTTTAGAATAAGCATAAATTCCCGAACGGTACTGAGTGCCAGAGTCATTACCTTGACGCATCCCTTGGGTAGGGTTGTGGCTTTCCCAAAATACTTTCAGCAGTTGAGAATAACTAACTACTTGAGGGTCAAAGACAACCAACACGACTTCATTATGACCAGTCATACCGCTGCATACTTCTTGATAGGTAGGATTGGGTGTGTAACCAGCCGCATAACCTACCGCAGTGCTGTAAACTCCTTCTAGTTGCCAAAACTTCCTTTCAGCACCCCAAAAACAGCCTAAGCCAAACATTGCTGTTTCTAAACCTTCAGGAAAAGGAGGCTTAAGAGGATTGCTGTTGACGTAGTGCTTTGCGGGTACAGGCATAGTTTCTGTTCTTCCTGGCAAAGCTTGCTCAGGTGTAGGCATCCCTGACTTTTTACCAAATCCGAATATTCCCATTGATTTTGATGACTGTTATAAATGTTTGCTTTTCTTATTTATTCTAAATAATCTGGCGGCACGATGTCAGTCAACACCCTTGGGATTCAGGAAATTTCTCTGCTAAAGTATCAAAATAACGAGCAGAGTCTAAAAATGCTTTCCCTTGCAAATCAAATTATCTTAATTACAGGTGCTAGTAGCGGAATTGGTGCAGCTTGCGCTCAAGTCTTTGCCCCCACAGGTGCAAAACTCATTTTAGCAGCACGACGCTGGGAACGTTTGCAAGAGTTAGGTGAGACTTTAAATCTGGCTGCTGACAAAATCCATTTATTGCAACTTGATGTGTGCGTAGGCGTAGCCAGCCAAGGGCATCGCTCTTCAGTTGAGTCAGTTATCTCTAATTTACCCCCAGATTGGTCAAATATCGACATCTTAATCAACAACGCTGGTTTAAGTCGCGGTTTAGATAAGCTGCATGAAGGCGATATCCAAGACTGGGAAGAAATGATTGATACTAATATTAAGGGTTTGCTTTATCTCACCCGCTATGTTGTACCGGGAATGGTTGCCCGTGGTCGGGGTCATGTCATCAATCTAGGTTCTATAGCAGGACATCAAACTTACCCCGGTGGTAATGTCTATTGTGCTACAAAAGCCGCTGTTAAAGCCATTTCTGAAGGTTTAAAACAAGACTTGTTAGGAACTCCAGTGCGGGTGACTTCTGTTGATCCTGGCATGGTAGACACAGAATTTAGTCAAGTCCGGTTTCATGGTGATACAGAACGAGCTAAAAAGGTTTATGCAGGTCTGACTCCCCTGACTCCTGATGATGTAGCTGATGCCATATTTTTCTGTGCTACTAGACCTACTCATGTCAATATTAACGAAGTGATATTGATGCCTGTTGACCAAGCTAGTGCCACATTAGTCAATCGACGCACCTAAACAAAAGGTAAGATTTCTGGGGTCAAGAGTTAGAATAATTAATGACATAGGTAGACTAAAAGTAATATTTATAATGGTCATTCGCAGGTCTAAAAGTCTGCGATTTTTTATGGAAAATCCAGTTAAATCATAGTCATTTTGAGTATGATTAATTCAGGTAAGCAGCAAAAAATAGTTTTATGAGCAAATCTCATCTCTAAGATAGATAAATATTTAGCTAAAAAGGCTAACAAAAGGTATATAGCAATTCCCAGTCTGATGAAGTACAAAATTATCGGCGTTTATCTGCATCCATCTGCGTTTAATTATTACTGCTCATATCTCACTTGAATGGAAATTGCTATAAGAAGAATAGGAATTTTATGTGCTTTGAACATATCAACATCAAAATAATTGAAAACAGGAGCAAATACAAATGAATACTACAAATAAAGTTGCTGTAGTTACAGGTGGAAACCGTGGTTTAGGTTTTGAAACTTCTCGACAATTAGCAAAGCAAGGATATCAGGTAATTCTCACTAGTCGAGATGTAGTCAAAGGAGAAAAAGCTGCACTTCAGTTACAAAATGAAGGATTAAATGTCAGTTTTTATCCTCTAGATGTGACTAGTGGAAAAAATGTTGATAAATTGGCTGAATTTCTCAATCATCAATTTGGCAAAGTCGATATTTTAATCAATAATGCGGGTATATATATTGATGGAAAAGGTGAAGAAAATACCATTGTCAATGTTAAAGTAGAAATTTTGCAACAAACATTAGATACAAATTTATTTGGTGCTTTAAGAGTAACTCAAGTGTTAATTCCCTTGATGCAAAAACAGAATTATGGACGTATTGTGAACGTTTCTTCGGGAATGGGACAATTAATTGATATGGAAGGTGGTTCTCCAGGATATCGTATTTCTAAGACTGCTTTAAATGCAGTAACACGGATTTTTGCTAGTGAATTGGCAGGTACAAATATTTTGATCAATTCCGTTTGTCCTGGTTGGGTAAAAACAGATATGGGAGGCTCAGAAGCACCACGTACCCTAGAACAAGGAGTTGATACGATTGTTTAGTTAGCGACTCTCCCAGATAACAGTGCTACGGGTGGATTTTTCCGAGATCGTCAACAAATTGATTGGTAAGCTGTTAAGCACCTAAGTTTGATAATTTTAAAATTGTTAAATCTTGTGGGGTGGGCATCTTGCCCACCAGCCTTATACAAATTAAATGCACAACAGCTTAAAAGAGGTGCATAACGATTAAAATCAATTTGCTAGGATACTTAGTGCAAGTATTAAATATGGATTTTTTTCGTTTCGTGCTTAGTTTTCTTTTAGCAACTATCAACGCTTTTAAACAACCTACTTGTGATGCTTGAGTAGCGCAAGCGATGAGGGGGCTATATGTACCTCATATGATGAGGAAACACTATATTATCTTGAAGCTGGGGGTTTCCTCAATTATTTTGAGTTATAGTGTTTTCTCACAACTCAATTAGGATTTTTATATGCTAATTCTCATTAGCTTTTCTCCGAATCATCTGGAGTTTTTCAGCAGTAAGGAAGTCGATGCGGTACTCGAAAAAATTGATAGTTCTCATAATATTTGGTTGCGTTGTATTAATTTCCGCAATCGCACAGGAATAGCTAAAATTATCAACCATTTCGGACTCAATTCATCTCGTACCAACATGATTTTCAACCATTGTTCTGTAGGAATAGATGAAGATATAGAAGATTGTTTATTTGATAGTTTTGAAATTATGACGCATCAAATAAAAAATCATGATTTTGAAGTGGTGCGTGGCAGCATTGTAGTGGGGAAAAATTTTATAATTACATTTGAAATCACTGAAATCAGAATATTTAGTATCTTAAATAATTATATTCAGAAGGGAACTATAGATATTCGACAGTGGGGAGTTGATTATATTTTATATCTAATTTCTAAAGATATATTAAACAATTACTATAGTGTATTTGACTATATTTCCAGACAGCTTGATGATTTAGAAGATGAAGTATTAGGGGATCTTGGTGATGAATTAACTTACCAAAAAATTGCTATCATGCGCCAATCTACTCGCGTAGGACGGCGTAATTTCCAAAGTATCAAGTCACTTCTAGTTATTATGAATTACGAAGATTTCCAATGGTTATCCCAACCAGTAAAAGTACTATTTAATCAAGAATTAGTTCATCACGTTGATAATCTTTGGCAAGAATATATTAATTTGAGAACTTGGATGTCAGAATTAATGGAAATTCAACGCGATAATGTTGCCAGTAAAACCAGTGAACGAATCAATCGTCTAACTATCCTCTCGTCTATATTCTTACCAATCACCTTCCTTGCTGGCCTCTATGGTATGAACTTCAAATATATGCCGGAATTAGAGCAACCCTGGGCTTATCCTACTCTTCTGTGTATGATGGCATTAATTGTAGTTAGTAGTATCGTTTACGCTAAACAACAACGTTGGTTATAGCATCTACAGAAAACATATTTTCCGTTCTTTCTTCTCAATCATTACAATGGAGTTTTTCATCCTGTGCTTAGTTCTCCTTTACCAACTATCAATGCTCTCAAACAGCCTACTAGTGATGCTTGGGTAGCGCAAGCGATCGCTAATTTGGATATTATTTTACTCGATCACTCCCACTGTGAGCGCAAAGCAGCGGGTGTAGCCTTAAATTTTATGTTTCGTTACCCCTCTAATACTAAGATGGTGAGGGAGCTAACTGCGATCGCACGAGAAGAGCTAGAACACTTTGAGCTAGTTAACCAATGGTTAGAACGTCGCCACATTCCCCTAGCACCTCTATCAGCACCTCCCTACGGTGCAAGTTTAAAAGCACAGGTAAGAAAAAAAGAACCAGAGCAATTTTTAGATAATTTATTAGTTACTGGTTTAATTGAAGCACGCAGTCACGAACGTTTAGGATTATTAGCGGCTAATTGTCCAGAACCAGAATTAGCTAAATTTTATCGTGGTTTAATGGCATCAGAAGCGCGACATTTTGGGACATATTGGGTTTTAGCAGATACTTATTATGACCGAGAAAAGGTTATGCAAAGACTGGATGAATTAGCAATTGCTGAGAGTGAAATATTAGCAACTTTACACCCAGAACCAAGGATTCATAGTTAAATCCATTATATTACACTGGATTCACTATCGACATTTTATGATTAAAGATGAATTTTGAAAGACAGAGCTTGTCTGCTTCTCCTATTATAGCAATTTCCAAGCTCATGAAATACACCCCACCCGCGCTGTCGCGCACCCTCCCCTTGGTAAGGGGTAATTTTGTATCTAACTAGAGTGGGAAAGGCTATATGACTCAGCGAGAATTAGAAAAAATTTGCTCTCGATTACAAAGCAATTCTACAAAAGAAAAAGTAGATGCTCTTTTAGATGCCTTTCAGTATGGACAAACAGGTATTGAGTTAATAAGTCAGGCGTTAAATGATCACACTAGAGAAGTGCGGCAGTCAGCTTTTTTACTGTTATCTGATTGCTATAAGGATATTGCTAGACAAGCTATATGGAACTATCTCCCATTTAGAAAAATGCAATGCTTACATACGTTAACAAATTTTGATTTTAATTCAAATTACTCTAACTCAGAACAACGTCATCCAGCTTATTTTGCAATTGCAGATTACAACAACACTCTAATTTGCTATTGGGATTTAGAATACAAGTATTCTTTTGTTAATGTATGGGATTTAAAAACAGGGCAGCAAAGAAGAAATTTGGAGTTAGGTACTGCTCATGAATTTAGGTTAGGTAAAAATGGGAAGGTATCAATCATCAGTTTTCAAGACTTAGTTTGGGTATTAGATACAGAAACATACAAGTTAATTAATGGCGATTATCCCGATTATTTTATTCATACTATAATACCTAATCCTCACTGTTTCAGTGCTTGCCCAACGCAAAATCCCTTCCTGGCAATTGGCTCTACAGTCGGTAGAAACGGAGAATTTGGAGTTTGGAATTATGAAACTCGCACTCGTCATTTTCATTATCAATTTCAAGATGTCGCTTTAATTACTCAATGGCCATCATGGAACACCTCAGAAATTCTGAATTTACTTAATTCTGTTTCACCGCTTTTATTTACCCCAGATGGTAAATTTCTAGTCGCACGTTTCAAGCAGCAAAAATACTGTATGCTACAAATCTGGAACCTTGAGACAGGAAATCTTGTTCAGCAGTTAGAAAATCTCCCTGCTTTAACAGTACATTCACTTGCAATTGGTTCTGATGGGCAAGTCTTAGCTTGCGGAATACGAGAAAATCAGGTGTGCGTTTGGGAATTGTTGAGCGATCGCATCATTTATACTTCTTCTGAAACCGCACCCTGCCTTATGAGTTTTAATGGTCGAATTTTAATTTACTGCACAGATAATAACGAAATAGTCATTTGGGATTTAGCTTTAGACAGTCAACTATGTACATTACAGGGGCATACCGCACAAATTGCCTATATTGCCATGAGCAATGATTATGAATTCATTGCCAGCTACAGCATTGACAGAGCAATTAAAATTTGGGGATTGGTTGGAGATTAACAAAATGTGAGAAAAGCTATTCTCCAAGAGCTTCCCCTGCTCCAATATTATACTTAATATAGATGTAATTTTTCACCCGATAGCTCATCATGGTTAAAAAAGGAGAGAAATGATTACTTATGACAGGACTTATTCTTACCTGGCTAGTTACTGCTGTGAGCTTTTTGATTATTTCTAGATTGCCATTTTTGGGTATTGAAATAGATAACTTTGGTAAAGCGGCAATTTCTGCCATAGTTTTTGGAATTTTAAATGCTATTTTGTTGCCCATTCTTACCTTCTTTACCTTACCATTAATTATTCTCACCATTGGCTTATTCTTTTTTATTTTGAATGCCATTATCTTTGCATTGGCAGCTGCAATAGTACCAGGTTTTAGCTTAAGGTATGGCTTCTGGAGTGCTTTACTAGGTTCAATTACTCTCTCAATTATCAACTCAATTCTATTAAGACTTGTAGCATCCATTACATGAATATAAAATAACAATTTTAGTAAGTTGACCAAATAATTACTAATTCGTAATTAAAGAGGGTACAAGCCCCCACTAAATCTTAGATTTAGTGGTCTACAATCAGCGGTAGGTTCAAGCCTCCACTGATTGCACTTACGAATTACGAATTATAGCGGTATGCACTTGAATGAAATACATCATAGCCCCCTCATCGCTTGCGGTGAACCAGCGCTGTAGGCGGGTTTCCCACCGTAGGCGACTGGTGAATCCGAAGGGGAGGGGGTTGGGGGTGGGGTTCTTGTATCTCACTCAACCGAGAACCGCTATATCAATTACGAATTATTTTGACTCTAGTTAATTATCTGTAGGAAAAATACATCATGAAAACATTATTGCTGCAACGAGTCATTGGGTTTTGTACCGGAATTTTACTAGTATTTACCCTATTTGCTTGTCAACCGCAACAGGTAGCAGAGTCTTTAGAAACTCCTATCGCAGTACCCACACAAACAACAACACTAGTAACTGATGCACGCCCCATAGGTTATCTTGATCGCCAACTTAGTGCAAATCCTGCCGAGTTACCACCATTACCTTATGCTGATAACGCATTAGAAAAAGCCATTGATGCAGAAACAATGAAACTGCACCATGACAAACATCATGCAGCTTATGTAAATAACCTCAATAATGCTTTAAAAACTCAACCGAATCTGCAAAATCAAAGTGTAGAAGCATTGCTGCGTGATTTGAATAATGTTCCTGAAAATATTCGGGGAACAGTACGTAACAATGGGGGTGGTCATCTCAACCATACGATTTTTTGGCAAATTATGAGTCCTCAAGGTGGTGGACAGCCAACAGGAGAAATTGCCCAAGAGATTAACCAAACCTTTGGTAGTTTTGAGGAATTTAGAAACCGGTTTAATCAAGCGGCAAGCGATCGCTTTGGTAGTGGTTGGGTGTGGTTAGTACGAAACCCTCAAGGACAATTACAAATTACCACTACACCAAATCAAGATAACCCCATTACGGAAGGATCGTACCCGATTATGGGTAATGATGTCTGGGAACACGCTTATTATCTGAGATATCAAAATCGCCGTGCTGACTATTTAAATAACTGGTGGAATGTAGTTAACTGGACGGAGATTAACAAACGCGCCCAAGCTTCACGCCAACAAGCTTAGAACAGGGGGGAATATAGGAATCCTATTCCTTCTGCCTCCTGCCTCCTGAACTAAAATTAGCCCAACTTGATATTATTTTCAAGCTGACCAAGCATCCCGGAAATCTGCATACAACGTCAAACCACCATCTACAAACAGAGTTTGTCCAGTAATATATGCAGCTTCATCCGATGCTAAAAATGCTATTGCTGCCCCTATTTCCTCAGAAGTACCAGCACGACCCATAGGGATATGACTTTCTACAACAGCTTTTTTTTCTGCATCCTCAGTCCAAGCTTCATTAATAGGTGTAATCGTCGCCCCAGGTGCTACAGCATTCACCCGAATACCTTTATGGGCATATTCCAAAGCTAAGGTTTTAGTCATGTTTTCCATGCCACCTTTGCTAATAGAATAACTCACATACATTGGTCGGGGAATAATTTCGTGAACGCTAGAAATATTGATAATTACCCCGGTGCGATTTTGATCTAACAGATGTTTGATTATTTCCCGCGCACATAGGTAAGCACCCCGCAGATTTACTCCTATTACTCGGTCAAAGTCTTCTGTTTTGACTTCGTGGGATGGACATTCACTTTGAATACCGGCATTATTGATCAGAAGGTCAAGACTGCCAAATTTTTCAATGACGGTGTTTACCATCTGGATAATATCTTCTTCCTGAGAAAGATCACCCTGGACTAACAGCGACTTAACTCCACAATTTTCGATATCTGCACAGGCTTTTTGCAAAGCCATTTCTTTGGTATCTTCCGCACCGGCAGGACTTTTGCGGTAGTTAATGGCAATATTACAACCTTCTTGTGCCAGACGAACTGCGATCGCTTGTCCAATACCTGAACTTGCACCTGTGATGAGGGTGTTTTTGCCTTTTAATCCATTCATGATTGATAATCTATTTTTGATTTATTCAATATTAGAAGTCTGGAAAGTTCAATTTTAAAACGAACCGCAGAGGCGCAGAGGACGCAGAGAAATAAAATTGAGTTTTGCGAGTAAGTAAGTGTTATATATTAGGCTACATAATTTTATGATTACGATCTTCCATCAAAAGGCATATCAAATATATATGTCTATAGACTTACACCAATTTTATGTGAAGCTATACAGAATTTTGAAATTTATTGATTTGATTTATCCATTTTTATCTGTGTTTATCTGCGGTCGATTATTCTTATAATTTTATTCTATGCAGCTTCATAGTAATTTGGTATTAGACAATTGCAAACAGTAACTATAAAACTATCAGATCCCGACTTTAATTGATAAAGCAGGGATCTTTTTTAGTGTTAAATAACCCAATCCTATGCAGGAACTACAAATTTTTCACTACCAGCTAAATCGAAGGCTGCATGAATAACTTGCAAAGCTTTGACACCTTCATCTTGTCCCACAACACAACTGATTTTAATTTCTGAAGTAGCAATCATTTGGATGTTAATTTGATTTTGGGCTAAGGCTGTAAACATTTTTGCTGCTATTCCTGGGTGTCCTACCATCCCAGAACCAACTATACTCACTTTAGCGATCGCATTATCCAAGACCACTTCACCCCATCCTAACTCATTTGCCACTTGGGTTAGTTTCTGTTGGGCGTTTTCGGCATCCATTCTCGCCACGGTAAAGGCAATATCCCGACAGGTTACACCATCAATCACACGACAGCGTTGTGATTGAATAATCATATCGACGCTGATGTTATATTCTGCCAATAGTCCGAACAATTTCGCTGCCATGCCTGGTTTGTTGGGAACTTGACGAATTGCCAAACGTGCCTGATTCATATCTAAAGCCACACCACGAACGGCAGTAGCATGGACAGCAGATAATGTAGGACTGGCAGGGGAAGCAGTGATTTCAAAGGCTTTACATAGGGCAATGATAGCGCGATCGCAATCTGCCGCATCTATCAAACAACTTACCTTCACCTCACTGGTAGAAATCATTTGAATATTTACCCCTGCTGCGGCTAAAGTAGCGAACATCTTCGCAGCCACGCCAGGACGGCCTATCATTCCTGCACCTGATATACTGACTTTTGCGGTATCTTTTTCGACAATTACTTCCGCTTCGTCTGAGTTTGGTTGATTTCTTAATGCTGGGGCAATAGCGGCTGCAACTGCTTCGGCTCGTTTTAAAATTGGTGTATTTACAGTAAAAGCAATGTCATTAGTGTTACCTTCATGAATCGACTGAATAATCAAATCGACATCGACATTTTGACGGGAAATTTCGCCAAATAACCGGGCAGCTACCCCTGGTTTATCGGGGACACGTAACAAAGATACCTTAGCCTGATCACTATCAAATTCTACAGCATCTACAGGACGAGCTAATTCTAAATTAATTAACGCCCGTTCTTGCACCTTTGGTGATGTCACCCAAGTTCCTGGCTGTTCAGTCCAACTTGAGCGTACCACCAACGGCACACCATAATTCCGGGCAATTTCCACAGCACGGGGATGCAATACCTTAGCCCCTAAACTGGCCAATTCCAGCATTTCATCACAGGTGATTTCTGTCAGCAACTGCGCTTCTGGAACAATCCGGGGATCTGTAGTCAATATCCCTGGTACATCTGTATAAATTTCACAAAAATCCGCACCCAATGCTGCTGCCAAAGCCACCGCAGAAGTATCAGAACCACCACGCCCCAAAGTAGTAATTTCCATATCTCCGATGCTAGATATGCCTTGAAACCCCGCAACAACAACTACTTTACCTGCGTTAATTTGTCTTTGCAACCGATCGGTTTCAATATGTAAAATCCGGGCGCGGGTATGTTCAGCTTCGGTAACAATTCCTACTTGAGCGCCAGTCATGGAAATTGCTGCTTGTCCAATTTCCTGCAACGCCATACTCAGTAAAGCAATAGTGACTTGCTCCCCGGTGGAAAGCAGCATATCCATTTCCCGACGGTTAGGACTTTTAGAAATACCATTAGCTAGTTTCACGAGTCCGTCAGTAGTTTTTCCCATGGCGGAAACCACTACAACAACAGAGTTTCCAGCTTTGACAGTTTTATTAATCCGCTGGGCAACAGCTTGAATACGTTCGACTGAACCAACAGATGAACCACCGTATTTTTGAACTATGAGCGCCATAACTTTACATTTAATCAATTATGCTTACTTTGGCCAACACCTCCACCGGGAAGCCTTGAAGCCTGATCAGTCATTTAGATTAAATTAACAGAAACAGCGATCGCACAAACCAGGATTTATATTTTTGAGTTGGTAATTTTTATCCAAAACGACCATTTACATAGTCAGCGGTTTTTTCCTGGACTGGGTGATTAAAAATAATCTCAGTTTTACCAAACTCCACCAATTCGCCTAAATACATAAATGCCGTATAGTCAGATACACGACTAGCTTGTTGCATATTGTGAGTAACAATCAAAATCGTCACTGTTTGTTTCAGTTCAGCAATTAAATCTTCAATACTAGCAGTAGCTATAGGATCTAGCGCAGAAGTTGGCTCATCAAATAGAATAATCTCAGGGTCAGTAGCCAAAGCACGAGCAATACACAAACGCTGTTGTTGTCCCCCAGAAAGATTAAAAGCTAAATCATGTAATCTATCCTTAACTTCATTCCACAAAGCCGCACTGCGTAAAGCTTTCTCTACCTTCTCATCAATCACTCCACGTCTGGATTCACCACGTACCCGCAAACCATAAGCCACATTTTCATAAATTGACTTCGGAAAAGGATTAGGTCTTTGAAATACCATACTAATCCGCATCCGTACCTCAATCGGGTCAATTTTCTTACCGAGCAAATTAATCCCATCTGGTTCTAAAGCTATTTCCCCTTGATAGCGATTTCCCGGATAAAGATCGTGCATGCGATTGAAACAACGTAGCAAAGTAGTTTTGCCACATCCAGAAGGGCCAATCATCGCTGTTACTTGCTTCTCACCTACGGACATATTAATGTCTTTCAAAGCATGAACATTGCCACCATAGTAGAAATTGAGGTAATTAACAGAAGCTTTGATTGGTCTTTTGAGGGTTGAAGATTTAGTTTCTACCATTTGATTTTTTTGCGTAAACTATAGCGGATATAAATAGCTATGGAGTTCATAGCCAAAGTAATGACAATGAGGACAACACCAGCGGTAGCTGCATTTACTTGAAAGTCAGCCTGGGGGCGAGATATCCAATCGAACATCTGTATGGGCATGACTGTGAAGGGGGCAAGTAACCAAGAAAAAGAAATATAAGGAAACTGCCCTATAAATGGCGATTCTGGTAAAAAGGCAATGAATGTCAGCGCCCCAATGGTAATTAGAGGTGCAGTTTCGCCAATAGCCCGCGCCATAGCCACAATAATACCAGTAATAATTGTACCTGTTGAGTAAGGTAGAACATGATCCCAAATCATTTGCCACTTGGAAGCCCCTGCTGCATAGGCAGCTTCACGGATACTATTGGGGATAGCCCGCAAAGCCTCACGGGTGGAAACAATTACCACAGGTAAAACTAATAATGCCAAAGTCAAACCAGCAGTAATAATACTTTGACCAAGGTTTAAACCATAGACAAATACTCCTAAAGCCAGAAGTCCGTAAATAATTGAGGGAACTCCGGCTAGGTTGGTAACGTTAATTTCAATTAAATCAGAAATCCAATTTTTTCGGGCATATTCTTCTAAGTAAATCCCTGATGCTATACCTACGGGAATCGCTACAAATGCCGTTACTGACATTACTAATAGTGTTCCTACCCAAGCGGAAAGAATCCCGGCTTCTTCCGACTTACGACTAGGAAACGAAGTCAAGAACTGCCAGGAAAGACGAGGTAAACCATCACTGGACAAATCAAATAACAGCGCCACTAGTGTGGCAATACCAATCAGCATTGACAAAAGGCCAATGATGTTGAAAATATATTCTGACCGCTTATTACGGACAATAGTCTTGCGGACTTGTTGAATATTCAGAGTTGTCATGTTTATAATTCGTAATTCGTAATTCGTAATTCGTAATTCGTAAAATCTTCTTCCCCTGTTCCCTATTTAATAAATTTCTCGATAACGTTTGGTGAGGAAATGACCAATGATGTTGAAACACAAAGTCATCAGTACTAGAGTGAGTCCGACTGCAAAGATAGTTTCGTATTCTAGGCTGCCATGAGGTAAGTCACCAAGACTGACGGAGACAATATAGGCTGTCATCGTCGCGGCTGGTTCTAATGGGTTGAGGGTGAGGTTAGGTTGTCCACCTGCTGCGATCGCAACTACCATTGTCTCACCAGCTGCACGAGATATACCCAAAATGTAAGCTGCTATTATTCCAGAAATCGCTGCTGGTAACACCACTCTTAATGCTGTCTGTAAACGGGTAGCCCCTGTGGCATAAGAACCCTCACGCAGATGTGTGGGTACTGCCCGCATGGCATCTTCACTCAGGGAACTAACGTAAGGAATGATCATCACACCGATGACTAAACCTGCACTCAACATACTAAAACCTGGCAAGGTCGGCAGAATTTTTTGCAATAAAGGTGTGACAAATAACAATGCAAAATAACCATAAACTACGGTAGGAATCCCTGCTAGTAGTTCTAAGGCTGGTTTCACTATTTCTCGGACTATGGGGGGAGCAAATTCGCTAAGATAAATAGCAATAATTGTACCCAGTGGTATGGCGACGAATAAGGCTACTACTGTAGTGACAAAAGTTCCTGAAACCAGTGGCCAAATACCATAATGTTTGTCATCAAATAATGGTGTCCACTGGGTATCTGTCAAAAATTCCCATAAAGATACTTTCTGGAAAAATAGTATGGATTCGTAAAGTAAGATACCGATAATTGCTACTGTAGTTGCGACTGAGGAAAGTGCAGCTAGAAACAAGATAGACTCAATTGCCCGTTCTCGTAAATCTCGCGTTAGCTTTGGCGAAAACTGATTTTGTTTGGCATTGTTCATGCTAGAAATGCGCTGCCTGTGGCTAGCGTAGCTATCGCTTGATAATTTAAATGGATGAAGATAGGCAGAACATCAGTGCTTTATCCTTAGCTGTAGAGACGTTATATAGAACATCTCTACAGGATTTATAGCGTTTCCTCATCATATGAGTTGCATCCTAGCCCCCTCATCGCTTGCGGGGAGGGGGTTGGGGTTTTTGTACCTAACTCAACCGATAACCGCTATATTCGATACTAGAGTTATTCTTTAGCGTCACGACGTATTAATTCGTCAATCTTCAGTCCAACTGCTTCTTTACCACCAAATATGCTACCAAATCTCTTTTTGTTGAAATGACTTTGAGCAGTGGTGTAAGCTGAACCTGGCAAAGCTACATATTTTACTTCTTTCACTAACTTAGATGCATTCCGCAAGTAAAATTGTACAAATTGCTTCACCTCTGGTTTATCAGCAGCTTTGTTACTCACATAGATAAATATAGGGCGAGACAAGGGGTTATAAGTACCATTTTTTACGGTTGTTTCCGACGGTGCTACACCATTAACAGAGACTGACTTGAGTTTATCCTTGTTTTCTGAGTAGTAGGCAAAACCAAAGTAGCCAAGGGCGTTCTTATCGCGGGCAACACCTTGTACAAGTACATTGTCGTCTTCACTAGCGGTAAAATCACCACGGCTAGATTTAGATTTACCAACAATTGCTTCAGTGAAATAGTCAAAAGTACCAGAGTTAGTACCAGCACCAAACAACTTCAAAGGTGCATTAGGAAATCCAGCACGTACTTGATTCCAGTTATTAATTTTGCCCTGTGCGCCTGGTTCCCAAATTTTCTTGAGTTCTGCAACTGTCAGGTTTTTAGCCCAAGTGTTGCCTGGGTTAATTACAACGGTCAAAGCATCATAAGCTACTGGTATTTCAATGTAGCGAATACCAGCTTTTTTACATTCATCAATTTCTTTTTGGAGAATGGGGCGGGAAGCATTGGAGATATCTGTTTCACCACGACAGAATTTTTTGAAGCCACCACCAGTACCAGAAACACCAACGGTAACTCTGACTTTACCTCTTTGAGATTTTTGGAATTCTTCTGCTACTGCTTCGGTAACGGGGAAAACTGTGCTGGAACCATCAATCTTAATGGTGCTGACACTTTGAGACTGAACCGCAGACATTGACACACCCAAGGTGGCGGTCATTAATGAAATTACACCTAATGCTTTCAAGCTGTTAAGCTTAATATTAACTTTGTTCACAAAAATACTCCTAGTTTATTGGACGTAATATTTCCGCTTAATCACTCCAAAAGAACAACAGTTCTGTTTAGTGAAAAAGCAGTGAAAATTCATACGTACACTGTATAAAGTCACACGATAAGGTAATCTAGCAATTAACTTTTGGTTAGACAGAGGTTAATTTTTAATGAATATTCTGCAAAGTCCGTTAGACATAAACCTCGTCCAAGTTGAGAACTGGAGTTCAAAGCAGACGTGGTTTAGGAGTGAAAAAGATTGTAGAGACTTTTCATGGAACATTTCTACATTTAGAGGACTTACGCAAGATCGAACTCAAAAGCTGACTCTTGCGTAGAGGTAATTCATGAATTACCCCTACTTCCATTCTGTTTTGCGTAAGTCCTGATTTATTAGGGAATAGGAGCGCAGGAAGAGAACTCTGCACTGTTCCAGTGACACCCCAAGGTTTAAAATTAGCAAATCTGTATCAGGCGGTTTTGAGCCTGTGTCCAAAATCCAAAATCCAAAATCCAAAATTGCTATGACTCATTCTACAGATATTGCCACCTTAGCCCGTTGGATGGCTGCTGATTTTAGTAATCAAGCCCAAGTTTTTGAGAATCCGGCTTTTTTTGCCCATATTCGTGTATGTATGCGTCCCCTACCTTATTCACTGCTATCAGGGGTGAGTTTGTTTGTAGAACAAGCTTATGACTATATGCTCAATGACCCCTATCGGTTACGCGTATTGAAGTTGATGACAGCAGAAGATAAGATCTATATTGAAAATTATACTGTCAAAAACGAAAAAGACTTTTTTGGTGCGTCCCGTGATTTAGCACGTTTGCAAACTTTAACGAGCGATCGCTTAGAAAAACTTTCTGGTTGTAACATGATCGTAGAGTGGGCTGGTAATCACTTCAAAGGCACAGTTGAGCCAGGAAAGGGTTGCATGGTAGTCCGCAACGGGCAAACAACCTATTTGGATAGTGATTTTGAAATTGACGGTGAAAAATTCATCAGCCGCGACAGAGGACGCAATCCCGAAACAGATGAACACGTTTGGGGTTCTGTTGCCGGGCCATTTTACTTTGTCCGCTGGGGCAACTTTGCCGATGAAGTCAAAATAAGTTCTGATTCTTGAATCAAAGCAAGACAGGCTTCTAGCCTGTTCCAAAAAAAATTCAGCCAGATGATGCAATTGAGCGCAAATAGTGGTATTATATATTAATTGTGAGTCCGGCGACATAGCCAAGTGGTAAGGCAAGGGTCTGCAAAACCTTCACCCCCGGTTCAAATCCGGGTGTCGCCTTTGAAAAGACAACATCAAAACAGGCAGTTCAAGCCTTATAGTTATAAGCAAAGGGACGGGTATGATACTCGTCCCAAGTTTTTTGGGTTAATTTTGGGGTAAAAATACGGAAAATACACCAATTTACAAATTATTTCTAGTGCAGTTTTTTACTTTTAAAATATGTTTAAAATGTTTTATATTTGACGTTGCATAGCCTAATCAACACTAATTCAAACAATATGGCAGGTAAGCAATTAGTAGCGTTTACCTTAGCAGATGGGACAAAGTTTTTAGTAGAAGTAGATAAACAAGCATTGACATCCTCGCCTACGGTCTTTCTCCGATAGAGATTAATAGTAATCTTGCATCTGCTTTTCCAGCATTAGAGAGTAGATTTCTATCACGATATTGCCTCCTGATACCCACTTCTTGAGTCTACTATACCCCTCTCACAACTTTTGCATTTTATTTAATCCACATTCCTTACCATATCTCGTTCCTAGTCTCTGACTAGGAATGCTATCAGAGAGGCTCTGCCTCTACGCTCATGGATAGCGGGATTTCGCTGTAAGTAAGTACATATCTAGCGGGCAAGACTTCGACAGGATTAGTCCGAGGATGCCCGCACCACGAGAGTTTCATTATTAAAGTTTGTACTAAATGAAATCTGCTATAATTAAATGGATGCCGTCATTTTGTGCAGCCTCACATAAAATTGGTATTAGATAATTCAATAAAAAGAAATGCCCAATGTCATTCTGATAGTGCAGCATGGTGTATGACAAGACAGGATCATTAGTCTTAACTGAATACTTATTTATCTTCTTGCATAGTTCTAACGGTTTTTGTCACCAGATTTCTAGGGAAAAATCCGACAATTTTCGCCAGTATTTTATTTAGCAGTCCGGGAATCACAATTGTCTTCCCTTCCATT
Organism: Anabaena sp. PCC 7938; assembly: GCF_049315035.1. Classification (NCBI taxonomy): domain Bacteria; kingdom Bacillati; phylum Cyanobacteriota; class Cyanophyceae; order Nostocales; family Nostocaceae; genus Anabaena; species Anabaena sp. PCC 7938. The sequence continues at coordinate 2,094,817 of NZ_CP186034.1, forward strand.
AAAGCATCATAACCAATTTGAGCAACAGTTTTAGCATCCATCATCTTCTGACCTTTAACCAGCTTAGAATCTGCCATTCCTGTTCGTTCATGAAACGCAGAAACTGTTGAACCTGGGCAAAGCACTGTCACCGTCACACCAGTACCTTCTAATTCATTAGCTATAGCTTCAGAAAAGGATAAAACATAAGCTTTAGTTGCAAAATAAACTGCCATTAAAGGGCCTGGTTGAAAGGCAGCGGCAGAGGAAACATTTAATATTTTTCCCTTACCTTCCTTAACCATATTTTTGAGAAATAACTTGGTTAAATGTGGTGAGACAAACCAAATTTACCTGCAACATTTCTAGTTCAGTATTCAGATTTGTTTCATTAAATAAGCCATGAGTACCAAATCCGGCATTATTCACCAGAACATCGACTTTAATATCGGCTTGTTGTAGTTCTGCAAAAATTTCTTCAGGAGATGATGATATAGATAAATCCTTGACAATAGTTTTGATAATAAGCTGATATTTCTCCTGAAATTCAATTGCAATTTCTAGTAATTTTAACTCGTTTCTATCTACTAAAACAAGATGATAATTCTCGGAAGCAAAAATACAAGCTAATTCGTAGCCAATTCCACTGGCAGCACCAGTAATAAGAGCAGTTTTCTTATACTGTCCTTGATCTTTGATTTTCATAACAAAAGTTTGGTGAATTTCACCACAAATAATATCAGTTGAGTCTTGCTGAGTAAAGAGTGATAAAGAAGGAAAAATAGGTTGGCTAAAAATAAATTAATATTCTGACAACTTATTTATTACTATTAATCACTCTTTCCCAGCATTGAATCACTATATTTAGGCAAGACTTAAGAAACCAGTCTGCATTAAATAGGAAGTGTAGGTGATCAATAATTGAGAATCAATCGGTGGACAAACTATAGAACTTCCCTTCAATGCTTCTAGAGTTTCTTGGCAACTAATAATTGGTCTTCTAGCTTGCAAATACAAATCAGGAATGGTTATTTGCTCATCAGACCAGCGTTCTAATAAAAATGGTCGCAGAGTGTATAAAGGATTCTCTTGAGAAGTGACGTTATTGATTAACTCTGCTTGCCATTGTTCGTAGGGAATCATCTGAAGTGAAAAACCAAAAGTGCGTATCCATTCAACCAAAGACTTTAGAGAAGCTGGTTGGGGATGTTGTAAGTGGAAAGCTTTACCAATTGATGCTTCTTGACGAGATAGATATACAACGGCTTTGCTTACATAGTCTACAGGAGACATATCTAACATATAATCTACATCAGGGAAATATCCCATTTGGAGACAGCCTTTAATCATCAAATTGATAAAATCATGGGTATTACAAATCCCTGTTTTGCTATCTCCAGAAATTAAAGGTGGTCTATAAATAGTAATAGGCAGACCTCTGTCACCAGCAATTTTGACTAATTTTTCTGCTACCCATTTAGTCTGAGAGTAACCGAGAAAAATGCCTTGCCAGTCATGAAAATCATCCTGTTCTTTGACAACTTTACCTGCATAAGCAGTTGATTCAAAAACAGCGACGCTGGAAACGTAATGTACAGGCTTAACTTTAGTTTGACAAGCTAAACGCAAAACTTCTTGAGTTCCTAAAACATTAGCTGCTTTTAATGCTGAGTAAGGATACACGTAATTCAGCAAAGCAGCACTATGATAGATAACATCAATATTAGCAGCTAGATTTTGAAACTGTTCTGTACCAATACCCAAAAGTGGCTGTGCTAAATCACCAACAATTGGGATAATTCTAGAGGAATGTTTATCATCCCAAAGTGCATACTGTTGAAGATTTTTTTCTAATTTACTTTTGCCTTCTGTAACATCAGTAGCACGTACTAAGCAATAGATATTTGCTTGAGTTGCTTCTAGCAGTTCCTTAATTACAAAAGCACCTAAATAACCTGTTCCCCCAGTTAAAAAGATATTTTTGGGATTGCTGACAGATACAGCAGATACTGAACTGGGTTGAATAGTGGGGTCAAGAACAGCTTCAGCAGCCAAATCTAGAAAAGGAGGAGCAATATTTACAGCAGTAACTGTTCCAGTTCCTGAATCTTTTACCTGAGATTGTTTGGGAACTTCTTCAGCTAATCGTTCAGACAGTGAAGCAATAGTTGGGTAATGCCAAAGTAAAACAGGAGAAGGTTTAAAACCTAGTAATTGCTCCAATTTACTGATAATAATCATAGCTTGGGCTGAATCCAAACCATAATTTTCTAAATTTTCTTTGACATCAACTTCTTCTGGTGTGACTCCAATAACTTCAGCCAAATTAGACACCATGAATGCTTGAATATCTTCAGCGGTATAAGCAGGTTTTAAATTCATTTTTACATCTCCAATATAGAGCGAACTGGGTGATATTGACCGTAGTAATTAGGGATTTGCAAACCTTGAATTTTCAAGCTTTGAATGCGGTATAAAAAGGCTGTTCCTAACATGATGTGATGGGCAACATCAACCACATGACGATTATTAGGTTCTGCTAAATAGGAACCACGCACCCAGTCATTGAAACCACCCATAGCGGGACCGCACCAAATTTGATAATCGACTTCTCTTCCTTTTTCACCAGAACTAGACCAACGAGAGGATAGTCCTAAATACCAGCGAAAAATTAAAGCCATTTTTAGCTTCGGATTATTGACTGCTTTACCCAACTTTTCAGGGTTTTTCTGAGATAAATAAGCAGCAGTTCCTTCCCAAACTTCAGCGATAGTTTTACGGAAGATTTGTTTTTCTAGTTTTTCTCTTTCTGCAAGGGGAATATCTTCAATTGAGTCATAATTGCGATATAATTCGTATAGTTTCTGCGCTCGCATTGGAAACATTGTCCCGCGTTTGAGAACTTGCAATTTGACTCCCATTTCAAACATATCTGCTGCTGGAGCCATCATCATATCAGCCATTTCTGCTTGGGCTAATAATTTTTTGGTATAATCACAAGCTCCAGATTCAATACAGGATTGATTAATTGAACCAGTCACTATATAAGCAGCACCCATCATAAAAGCAGCTAAGGCTGATTCTGGTGTACCAATCCCTCCAGCTACTCCTACTCTAATCGGTTTTTGATAATTATATTGTGCTTGAATTTCATCTCGTAAACTAATAATTGAAGGAAGCAAACACACCAAAGGACGATTATCTGTATGACCACCGGAATCGGCTTCAACGGTAATATCATCAGCCATTGGTACTTTGCTGGCAAGATTTGCTTGAAATTCAGTAATTAGTCCTTGCTGAATTAATTCTTTGAGAATTCTTGCGGGTGCTGGTTGCAAAAATTTAGTCGCAACTTCACGACGAGAAATTTTGGCAATGACTCTATTTTTAATTTCAATTTCATTAGCTGCATTTAAACTCAGTCCAGCAACTCGATAATAAACGATGTTGGGAGTTAAGTCTAAAAATGCAGATGCTTCTACAGTTCTTACTTCATATTTGAGGTATAAATCTACTGCGCGGCGTTCAATAGCTGATTCATTAGGACTGTGAATTAAATTAAAGCAGTATGGATCATTAGGTAAGGCTTCTTGAATACGATTGATAGCGGTTTCTATCCGGTCTGGAGTTAAACCACCTGCACCAAAAGAACCTAAAAGCTTCTCTTTGCCTAATGCAATTACCATTTCTTCGGAAGCAATACCACCTGCCATTGCACCTGTCATATAGGCAGATTTCACACCATAAGTAGTGAGAAAGTTAGGGTCGCCAAATTGTTGCAAGCGCAATGGTGGCAGTGAGATTAAAAGTTCTGCTTGTGCTGAGGAAGCGTTATCAGTAGATGTTAAATAACCATCATTAGTAACGCCAATGTTACCAGCTACTTTAAGAATGTAACAAGGTTGATCTAATGATAAAAATTTATCAATGATGGATTTTTGTTCAAAAGCAATACAATCTAATGAGCCTTTCCAAACTTGGTTGTGATTATTGGAGAAGGTAGAAAAAACAAGACCATTATCGTATTTATTTAGTACCGTATCGAGTGTTGTCACGGTAATTGTTCCTCAAGTTGTAAGCAATGGTTTTCCTTGTAGGGGCTTATCAGCATTCGGACAGAAAATCAATTGTTTAGACGATAGGTTATCGCCCAAATGCTTCGCCCTGACTGCCTCTTGAAATTAGCAGAGGTAGAACCTCTAGAATTGCGTTCCCAGCCAGAGGCTAAGAACGAGAATTAATGATTTATTTTTCTTCGCTGAGTAGGGTTTGAGCGCAAGCCAATTGTAGTTGGATAATTTCGCTCATTTGTTGACTAAAGTCTTGTCTGGCGTGTAAGAAGCTAGTATGTGCTTGTGTTAATTTTGAATTATTGGCACTCAGCTTTTGATACTGAGAAAGTTTTAAATCATTCATACTAATTGTGTTACTAGTTTCTTGAGTGATTAGAGGTGGGGTTAATGTTGATGGGATATTTGGCTTTTGACTGCTAGTTAACTCTGAAGATTGTAATTGTTCTCTAGTTTTTAAACCGTTATCCATGATAGTTTTCATGGTGTTTTTTTCTGGGTGAGAGTAAATATCACTAGGGGCAAATTTGGCTGGAGGTTGTAAGGAATTGATGATTTTATACTCTGGGTAATTGGAAATTATCTGCTGTTGCTTTATTTGAGTAGCTTTTTGGAAAAGCTTACGGTTATCCTCATTCAAAATTGCAGCAGTTATGGAATTACCACCTAAGGTAATTTTTCTCAGAGTAGATTTATTTTGTTTTCCAGTAACTGAGGATAGGTTATAAAGCGGAGATAAATCTAAATGCACTCCATGACTAAGCAATTTTGCTAGTGCTTTAACAAGTGAACTATGATCATCTATTCCGCGTCGGTTTAGGGATACGGTGATGTGTTCTTGATTGCTAAGATTTTTATCTATCCAACGAGAACAAATACCACCTGCACCTGCTTCAATAAATATTTTTGCACCGTCAGCGTAGACGCGATTAACTAAGCGGGGAAAGTCGAGTTGCTGACATAATCCTTTGGCAATGTTGTGAGCAATTTCTTGACTATTAAGTGTAGTTGGTTGATACTCAGCAGCGGAATAAAAAGTAATACCAGGGATGGTTTGTGCTGGTAAAGTGTATAATTTTTCCAGTTCTTGGGACTCTGATTCCATTGCTTGACAATGAATCACATGATCAAAAGGAGCAGGAAAAGCGTTACAACCAAGAGTTTTAATGACTCGCTCGCAAGCTACTGGTTCACCGGCGATTAATACTTCTTCTGATGTATTAATCTGTGTCAAGTAAACGCGAGGTTCGTTTTTTAAACACTCTCTGACTTGTGCTGGAGTGGCCATGAGAACGTAATTGCTCCAGAAATTATCATCTGAAGTTATGGAAGCTTTTGGTAGTCCCCAATACTCACGTACAGCATTTTTGGGGCCAGATAATCTATCTCCAAACAAGGCTGATGAGTTAAAGGTATTACTTACTTCATAAAAATTGCTCCATACTCCTTGAGCAACCATCATGCTAGTTTCACCTAAGCTATATCCAAAGATATATTTGGGTTTGATTTGAAAATCATCGGTGATAATTGTGGAGATGAGTCTGGTAAATAGCACTTCGGCTTCAAACATGGCCAGAGAATCATCAAACAATTTTTTTTCTAGAGTTTCCAGTTGTCGAGTTGACAATTTACTCAAACTTCTGGGAAATACTAGTTTTTCAACATCCGCTGCACGTTCGTATAGACTTTTGACAATTACATCATCGAAGGCTTTAGGAAATAAGCGGAAGAGACTGCGACCAATACCGAGATAAGAATTGACAGCGGCGGGATAAATATAGGCAATTTCTCCATCTTTTCCTAGTGGTTTAGGTGTAAAATAACTACCTATGGGAGTTTGCCAATCTTTACCATTTTCAAAGGCATTTGTTACACCTTTTTTAGCTGAGTTAATTTCTTTGAGTAATTCTTTTTGGTTGCGTCCAGTGAGAGAAAGTGTATATTTGGCTTCGGTATGCTGTTGAAATTCGACAAATGTTTGACTAGCAACATCTTTGAGGGAATCAGCATTTTCAATTGTTTGTTGCAAATTATCCAGTGCTGCAAATAAGCTAGACTGGTCATTAGCGGCAATGGGTAACAGATGAAAAGGTCTTGATTCTAAATATCTACTGCTGCGTTCTGTTTGTTGGGTTTCTTCTGATAAGATCACATGGGCAAAAGAACCGTCACAGCCGATACTATTAATGGCAGAAATTCTGCATTTGACCTCTTTTTGTGAAAACCAAGGTCTGGATTCGGTAGCGACGTAAAAGGGGCTACCTTCCCATACTTGGGGTGTTTTGACACCAGACCAATTGGGGGTTCCGGGAATATATCTGTGGTAAAGACTCAGTGCGGTTTTGATTAAACTAGCGATTCCAGAAGCGACAAAGGTATGACCAATATTGGCTTTGACGCTACCAATAGCACAGTGTAAACCATCTCCTACGGGGGGATAAGCTTGGAGGATACCGTTAATTTCGGCTTCGTCTTCTGTGGGAATTCCACTACCGCAGACTTCTAAATAGTTGACTTCTGTGGGTTGAATACCTGCTTGTTGAAAGGCTTGTTTGCATACTTGAGTAATGGTGGCACTATCTATCGCCATTGAGGAGGATTGACCAATGCTAATGCCATTGATTACTGCGTAGATGCGTTGATTGTTTTGCAATGCTGTATCATGTCGTTGGATAACAACTGCACCTGCACCTTCTCCTACATTCCAACCGTCGGCTTTTTCGTCAAAACTTAAGGTATTGATTCCTGTATTGAGTTTTCCTAATTGACTGCGGAGTAAGACGTTTTCGACACCACCAGCTAAGTCAATTCCACCTATAACTACAGCCTCAACTTCGTTGGTAGCTAGTAGCATTTCTGCTAGTTCTAAAGCTTTGAAAGCTGCTGTTTCTACAGCACTAATAGTGAAAGAAGGACCAGAAAAATTCCATAGGGAAGAAATGCGACTGGCCATAATGTTGCCGACATAACTGATAATTTCACCAAGATCAACTTGTGGGTGAATACTATCTTTGAGTATTGTTTCTAGTTCGGTAATTTTTTCTGGTGATACGGCAATTTCTAAGCTGTTCAAGCCGTCTTTAAGTTGCCAAGATGAATTCCAACGTTGTTGTAATTGGTGTACAGATAGTTCTGTATCGGCAGCGATAATTACTGCGACATTAGCACCTGGGGATATTTTGGCATCTTTGAGGGCGCGATCGCACACCTTCAATAATAAAAGTTGTTGCGGGTTGATTTTTTCAACTTCGTTGGGGGGGATTTTGTAAGCTAAGGTATCAATTTCAAAATCGCTAATATACGCGCCCTGCGGTGCTTTTCCGGCTTCTAAACCATACTTTTGCAGTAACTTTTCCTGCTCATTAATGCCATGCCATCTTTTTTCGGGCAGGGGAATAAAATGCTGTTTTCCGTCGTAAATGCTGCTCTCGAAAGCATCTAAATCGCCACATTCACCAAAAAAGGCATCCATACCGACGATAGCCATTTTTGCAGTCATATCTTGTTGAATACTCATTTGCTGACTTCCCCCTGTTCCAAAATTAAATGAGAGTTGGTTCCACCAAATCCAAATGCGCTTAAAGCTACGTGCTTAGTTCCTTTACTCGGCCAAGGTGTGGCAGTTCTGACAATGTTTTGAGGCGAAATAACATTATGCTCAGAACCCATAGGTTCACTGATATCTATGGTCGCAGGGATAACACCGTGTGACATACTTAAAATCGTCTTTGTTATCCCCACCATGCCGGCAGCAACGAGTAAATGACCAACATTAGTTTTAGCCGAACCCACCAAAGGCGTTGCTTGGTGTTGACCAAAAAAGCCTTCAACAGAGTTGCATTCTGTGGTATCTCCCAACAAAGTGCCGGTCGCGTGACACTCTAAATAATCTATTGTTTGGGGGTTAAGGTTAGCCTCAGCGTATGCTCTTTGGTACGCGAGAGTTTGTCCTTGAGCATTAGGACTGAGGAGGTGCTTACCTTTACCATCATTAGATAGACCATTACCGCAGATTGTTGCTAAAATGCGATCGCCATCTCGAACAGCATCACTGTATCTTTTCAGCATTACCATCCCAATCCCTTCGGAGGTAATTAACCCGCGTGATGCCTTATCTAGAGGACGACTAATGCCATTTTCGGGATATCCTTGAATACCGGAAAACAACATTCTTAAAAACAACGGATCTGAACAACTAATAGCACCAGCTAACATCAAATCAGCTTTACCAGATTGTAGATAATGGGATGCTAATTTAATGGCATAAAATGCTGATGAACAGGCAGCATCTATACAGCAATGAGTTCCAGAAAGAGAAAATGCACGGGAAATTATAGCAGCAGGTAAGCCGCTCACCATAGCATTATATGGAGATGCTTTAGCGGCAGTTAATGCACCACCTAAACGGAAGTCTTTTTCCTGTAAAAGTTCACCAATTGCAGGTTCAATTGTTTGCTGATAAAGAGGAGCAAATAATTGATTAGAAGCTTTGGTTGGTAAAGAGAGAGTTCCTAAAATTACGCCACATTTTGAGAGTGCAGTTTTATTTCCCCAATAACCACTTTGGATAATGGCTTGTTTGGCAGCATACAATGACCATTTAAAGGTATTGTCTAAGCTTTCTACAAATACCCCAGGTAAATTGTAATCACTAGCATCAAACTTAAAGTCACGGATAAATCCACCTTTAAGAAAGTAGAATTTTTCCGGTTTACCTTTTTCAGAATCGTAGAATATAGCAGGATCAATTCCCAAATCCGCTACACTTAATGGTGATGTAGAATCTTTTTCTTCGGTAAGATTCTGCCAAAATTCTTCAGGATTTTTAGCATCGGGAAAGAGGCAAGATAACCCGATAATAGCTATTTTTTCCACTCTTGAAATCCTCGTTGGGGCATAAGACGTTGTTCAGGATTTACGCTATTCCCCCAATCGCGGTTTTTTGTGTAGGTTGGGTTGACGCAAGGAAACCCAACATTGTGTGAAAGGGAACTCTTAACGGTTTGTTCCTCTTCGTTCCCTATTCCCTTCTTGGTAAATTTGTTGGGTTGCGCTGTCGCTTCACCCAACCTACTATAGCCTTTCCCACTCTAGTTAGATACAAAATTACTCCTCCCCAACCCTCCCCTTGGTAAGGTGCGCGACAGCGCGGGTGGGGTGTATTTCATGAGCTTGGGAATTGCTATATTACTTCTTATTTAACGTTTTCATTGGCCAAATAACTGCTTTTGCTCCTAATATTCGTGAGTATATTTTTCCTTCACGATTGTGGATAATAAAATTGACAGTTGCACCAGTATCTGTTTTAGCTTTGACTTCACAGGAAACATAAAATGGGATGTTGAATGGTACAGCCAAATATTGTTCACAGTAAGTTAATTGTCCTGGTAAACAAACTTCTTGATGTACATGATTTAACCATAACCATAGGGTTTGGGTACTCAAATCAATGATGTAAGGGTTATGCCATTTAACGGGAAATTGTCCTTGTTGTTTGGCTGAGATTTCTTGCCAACAACACTCGGCTGTCAGTTTTTCTGAGCTAATGTTTAAAATTCTGGTGATTTCTTGAAAAGCTGGGCCATGAAATAAGGACAAATCGCCATTTTGATAAAATCCTTTACCAGTGGTAGTGACGATATTATCTTCTCTGAGATCCATTGATTCATAAATGGGTGCTTCTGGCATATTTTTTACCAGTTTAATCAGAGAACTGAAATGATAGAGAGTTCTTCCCTCAGGAGTTTTACTCAATATTTTGGTTTGAAATTCAACAAAGTCACCCTCACTTTTAGCTACTTCTTGTATTTCTAGAATATGTTCGTTTGCCAAGGTTGAGTTAAAAGTAATGCCCTTCAAAACTTTGAAATCTTGGCAACTGAAATATGTATAACCCGGATAAATTTCTTCACAACCATTAACCATCCATGATTTAGCACAGGTGGCTGGTAATACTGGTGAACCTGCAATTGTATGATCATACAAAAATGGATTTTCTGCTAATGTCATCCGTCGGCGAATGCGGTAGCTGCGGAGTTCGGAGCCTAAAGGCATCGCCGGGGGAATCATGGTGCTACCAATGACAATTTGTGTATTATCTTGATAAGCGGGATACAGTTCATTAACTAACATTTGTGTACCAACTTCTAGAGGAATAATGCTAATTCCTCTTTCGGCAAATGCTTTTTTTAATTGTGGTGTCACCATACCACTATCCCAACCACCCCAATTAATTGCGACTACATGACATTGAGGATAATTTTTGCTTGATTTGATGGGCTGATTTATTGAGAATTTCGTTAGCAATGGCGTAATCACTTTGACCGATATTGCCATAAAAACCAGTCACAGAAGAAAATAACACTAAATGCTGTAATTGCTGAGGATGAACACAAGAAAGTAAATTTTGCAATCCTTGAACTTTGGCGTTGTAAACCTTGTCAAAGTCTTCTTGTGTTTTCTTTTCAATTAACTTATCAGCTAAATTACCAGCACCGTGAATAATGCCTGTAATTTGTCCAAGTTTTTGAGATACAGTATTGAGTTTTTCTTGCAAAGCTACTGTATCAGTGACATCAACGCTGATATATTCTGCCTTTGCACCTGCTGCTGCAATTGCCTCTAAGGTCTTTTTGATTTCTCGGCTAGAATTAATTTCATTAAATATCTTTTGTACCATCATGGGTGTTGGTTTCTCTCCTTGAGAAATCAGATTTTCCATGATGCGTTTTTTCAAAGCAGAATCGTCTAAACAATCACGAGTATATTCTGGTTCTGTGGTAATTTCAGAACGACCAAGTAGAATAAATTTACAAGGTTGATTTTGTGCTAATTTAATGGTGCATTGTGCAGTGATTCCTTTGGCTCCACCACTGACGACGAAGACAGATGATGGGCTAATTTGAAGTGTTGCTGTCATAATTGCAATTTATAATTTTATGAATGTCTCACGCAGAGGCGCGGAGGCGGGGAGAGGAAGAGGAGAAGTTTTTGAGTAGGGGCAAGTCATAAATTGCCCCTATAGGTTATTCGGGTTTAGCTACGAGGGTGACTCTTCCTTGAGAACTATAGCCAACTTCACCTATATATCTGTTGGAATCATGCAATTCGGCAACTATATATTCTGCTGATTGGTGAGGATCTAAAGTTGGGCTTAAGTCTATTGCTCTGAAGAAAACTTTTGGCCATTCCCATCTCAAACTTTTGGTTAATCCAAATAATCCAGCGCCGATAATGCCAAAGTTTTCTTTGTGTTCTAGCCCAAATGCTCCGTCAAGATGGGCTACTGTGCAGAAGCTAACTCTTCCTTCTAAATCGGCGGCTGCGTTCAAGGTTGGTTTGAGATGTTTGGCTATCAAGAACACTTGTTTAACGATCGCTTTCTCGGCTTCTAGATAGGAGATTTTACCTGTGTTTTCGCCTGGGAATTGAGGATGAAGATGAATGAATGTACCAATTTTTCCGTGTTTAGCGGTGATGCTTTGTAAGAGTAGTTGCAGATGTTCTTCACTCAAGTTCGCCAGGGTAACGCGGTTAACGCCTACGGGTAAAGGTAATTGTTCTGCAACTAATGTTTGGGGGAAGCTGAGAACTACTACTTTCCAGTTTTGCTCGATCAGGGCGTGAGCTAGTTTGGTGGTGGTGAGGGAACCATCATCGGTGATTAAAGCGATGTGTCCCTCTGGTAATTTGCATTCCCAAAAATCAGGTCGTGGTAGGCTTTTGAGTTTGGCGGGACGACGAGGAAGATTTGGGTCTACTAGTGGCGGTGGGGTTAAATCCACTGCCACTTCTGGGAGGGTAAGAGTGCGGGGAGATTCCGCTTCTACCGGGTTAAAATCAGGGTTTTTTTTTTCACCTCCCGCCAGCTTTTGGAGGTAGTCTACAATTTGTCCAATTGTTCTTAGGTCGCCTAGTTCTTCTATGTTGGGTTTGGGTAAGTCGGGGTATGTTTCTTGCATTGCACCCAAGATTTCTACCCGTTTGATGGAATCAATCCCTAAGTCGGCTTCCATGTCCATGTCGAGTTCTAACATTTCGACTGGGTAGCCTGTTTTTTCGCTGGTGATGTTTAACAGGGTTTGTCCTAAGTCGGCGTATTCGTTGCTGGGTACTAGGGATTGGGGACTAGGGACTGGGGACTGGGGACTGGGAAGAGGTAATTCTTCCCTTGCTTCCTCTACTTTCTTCTCTGTCACCTGTAACCTGTCACCTGTAACCTGTATTTCTTCTGTTAACCTGTCATCTGTAACCTGTTTTTGCAGATACTCGACGACTTGACCAATGGTGCGTTTTTCTGAGAGTTCTTCTAAGTTTGGTTTGGGTAGGTTGGGGTATAACTCTTGCAGCCCTCCTAATATTTCTACCCGTTTGATGGAATCAATCCCTAAGTCGGCTTCCATGTCCATGTCGAGTTCTAACATTTCGATGGGATAGCCTGTTTTTTCGCTGGTGATGGCTAGGAGGTTTTTACCTATATCTTCAATATTTAGGTTGCTGGTTGCTGGTTCGGGAATTAACGCTACAGGTGCTACCGGCTCAGGTTGAGTTTCAATAACTGGGGTAGGTTCTGCAATTTGAGGAGTGGGAATGGCTGCGATTACAGGTGCAGCTTTTTCAACTACTGGTTCTATTACTGGCTGAGTTTCTACTATTTTGACGGTGGGAGGAACAACTGTTTCTGTAATGGTTGGTTCTGGGGACATCAACTCCCGCAGACTGTTGGTGTGTGTCTCTGTGAGTTGGGGAGGAATTACAGGTTGTGTTGTGTCTGTACCAGCAATTAGTAGTGAGTATTCTTGTTGTATGAGTTGGAAAAAGTTTTTGGTGTATTCTACTTGTTCTTGTAGATATTGTTCATGAATGCGGAGGGTTTCACCTTGTTGGTTGTGAAACTGCATCATGCTGCGCTCGAAGGTTTCCATCACAACTTGTTTAAGTTGGGCGGTTTCTGAAGTTTGATTATTTGTAAATAGGGCGTTTTGTTGTTGCATCAGTTGGAAAAACGTTTTGGCGTATTCCATTTGATGATTTAGGTAAGTTCCGTGAATTTGTAAGTTATCACTTTGGTTGTGCTGAAACTGGTTCAGGAGGTTTTCTAAACTTTCCAGAACCTGTTGGAAGTTCATATTTTTGTCTGGTGTTTCCATTTTCCCTCCTGGACGCTGTGCCACTGCATAACGTGCTGTAGTAGGTAATAATTCTTGAATTGCTTGATTTGAACGGGGCGCAGGAATCATCTGGGGCTGTTGGGGGGTGGTATTTACAGGTGTTTTTTTGTGTCCGTTACCGTTTCCATTTCCGTTATGACTGTTAATAGGAGTGGGGAGTGGGGAGTGTTGAACTTCTAAATCTTTTGACTCCTGAACTTCTAAACTCCTGATTTCCTGAACTCCTTTGATTTTGAAACCATCCTCTAGGGCTTCGGTGAAGGCGTTTCTGGTTTTTTCGGAAACGTAGTTAATACCGTTTAATTTGACGCTTAAGGTCTTTTTGGTGGCAGTTGGGGGGATGATTGGGGGTAGTTGGTAGGGGTCAAGATTGCTCAAAGCCATACCAATGACGCGCAGTTGGATTGCGGCTTCTCTGAGGGAGCGATCGCTATTCTTTTGAGTACTAGGATTCAGAGATACGGTAAGATGAGGGCGATCGCCTAGGATATCTTTAACCAAGTTGGTGAGAATCCGTTTTGGCCCAAATTCTACGAAGCAATAACCACCAGCAGCGTAGATGTTTTCAATCTCTTGCTTGAATAGGACTGAACTGGAAAGGTGTCCTTCTAGAACTCTTTGGATTCCTGAAGGTTCTTGGGGATATTGTTTGCCGGTGACGTTGCTGAAAACGGGAACTTTGGGATTTTGGAAATCGACTGACTTAGTAGCGATCGCAAATGATTTTTGAGCGAATGCAATCAAAGGTGTGTGGAACGCAGCGGAAACTGGTAACAACACAGCACCATAGCCCAATTCTCGGAACTTTTGCTGAATTTTCTTAATTTCAGCCGTTGGCCCTGCCAGGACAACTTGCGTGGGAGAATTGAAATTAGCGATCGCAACTTGGGGAAAATGCCTCAGCACCGCTTCCACCTTAGTAATATCTTCCTTCACCGCCAACATACTACCCGCATCATGGTCTGGGTCTTTTGGTGCAGCCATCGCTTGACCTCTAGACTTAACCAAGAACAAATAATCCTCCTCAGTCAGCACTCCCGCCGCCCACAAAGCTGTCAATTCACCAAAACTATGTCCGGCAGCAAAATCTGATTTAAATCCAGCTTCTTGGAAGATAGAATACAATCCCGCACTAAAAACCCCAATCGCAGGTTGAGCATATTCTGTTCTTTGCAAAGCTGCAATTTGAGCAGTTTTTTCCTCTTCCTCAAAAGTTGGATTCGGGAAAACAATTTGCGAAATTGGCTGCAAATTATCCTTAATTAACAACCCATCCATTTGCCCATACAGACGACGTAAAGCCGGGAAATTCATCACCGCTTCTCTACCCATTTCTAGGTATTGAGAACCTTGTCCAGAGAATAAAGCTACAACTTTTCCGCCTAATTCCATCCCTGAAGAACGGTAATAAATACCTTGAGGATGTTCCCAAGAAACTGCTGACGGCTTATTTTTTAGTAAATCAATACTAACTTTCAGTAACTTACAAGCTTCTTGCAGACTCTCAGCTACAAACCCAATTCTCGCCGCAGTTTGGGGAATAGTTAGAGATTGTGATTCTTGGATTAATTGCGAGTAATGTCTTTCTCCCTCGTTAGATTGCAAATTATGGAAAGTTGCTTCTAACTTATTGATTAACTCACTGGGATTGGCAGCAAATAATAACATTTCACTAGCCGCGTTATGTAAACGATAAGCTTGTTTTTGTTCGGCTTCGTATTCTTCCAAAACAACGTGATAATTAGTCCCACCAAAACCAAAGGAACTCACCCCAGCCCTTCTTGGTGCTTCCCCTTCTGCCTTGATCCAAGGTCTAGTTTCTGTGTTTAAGTAAAACGAAGAATTTTGAATATCTAGTTTAGGATTTGGCTCAGTAATATTGATAGTTGGTGGCAAAATCTTGTGATGTAAAGCCAAGGCAGTTTTAATTAAACTTGCTGCACCTGCTGCGGCTTTTGTATGTCCAATTTGTGATTTTACACTACCCAATGCAATATGCTGTTTCTTGTTGTCATATTGAGTCAAGAAATCTCGCAAAGATCCGAACTCTGTAGGATCTCCAGCCATTGTTCCTGTGCCATGTGCTTCCATCAAACCCACGGTAGCCGGAGAAAAACCAGCATCATTGTAAGCACGTTCTAAAGCTTTAACTTGTCCTTCTTTGCGAGGAGCATAAATACTCTTATAACGTCCATCGCTAGAAGTGCCAATACCTTTAATAACAGCATAGATTTTATCACCATCTCGTTCTGCATCTTCGAGACGTTTCAACACAATCATGCCGATACCTTCACCTAACATCATGCCGTCAGATTTAGCATCGAAAGGTTTGACATTTTCGCTAGGAGTAACAGCAGGAGTTTTGCTAAAAGAAATATAAGCCATGATGGTGTTATCGGTATCGACACCACCAGTCAGCATCATATCGCTACGATATTCAATTAGCTCGCTAATTGCCATCTTCAAAGCCCCGAAGGAACTAGCACAAGCAGCATCAACTACGCAGTTTGTACCGCCAAAGTTGAGCCGATTAGCAATTCTACCAGCAACCACATTTGCTAACATTCCAGGGAAAGCATTTTCATCCCATTTCACATAGGCAGTTTTGATTTTATCGACGATTACTTTAGTATCTTCGTCAGATAAACCACTACTTTTGAGAACTTTTTCCCAAATCGGATATTCTAACCTTGCAGATAGTGGAATTCCTAATTGCTTGGCTTGCGCTACACCTAAAATTACCCCCACATTCTCGCGGTTAAATTCACGAGATTCACTATAACCAGCATCTTCCATTGCTTCTTTCGCAACTACTAAACTTAATAGTTGTGATACATCAGTAACTTCTAAAATGCTGGGAGGGATACCAAATTCCATCGGATTAAAATCAACTTCGGGGATAAATCCACCGCGTTTACAATAGGTTTTATCCTCTGGTGTTCTGGGGTTAGGATCGTAATAATCTTTGACGCTCCAATGTGTATCAGGAACATCAGTAATACAGTCAGTTTTATTAACAATATTGCGCCAGTATTCCCGCAAATTTCTGGCTTTTGGTAATAAAGATGCCATACCGACAATCGCTATCGGATTTTGTTGCAGTTGTCTATTAATTTTGTTAGTAGATATTGACGTTTCTGATTTCATTTGTTTTTCCTCTATAAACCTAATCAAATCCTTTTCACAACTGTTAATAAGGCTCTCTAACTCCGACAAGGCAGTATTAATTGAAGAAGCAGATATCATGGCATAGACTAATTTTGAGTACTGTGAATTGTTTAGTTACAGTAAATTCTGTTGCCTAGAAGTGATGAAGCCACCTCTTTTTATCAGCAGTTAGCTATCCTATCTGCGTAATAACCAAGGTTTTTCCCAATCAACACCACACTGTAAATTCTGCCTTAACTGAACATCTAAATAATTGGTATTTTGGGTTTTTGAGGCGATTTGGAAACACTGTAATGCTGTAAAAATACTATACAAAGTTGTCTTCCCTTTTCTTCTTTTGTCAGAGACGCTATGCTTAAAGCCTGTGGCATATCCCAAAGGATGAGTTTATTTACAGGACTTACACAACGCTACACAAACGACTCCTGATATTGTGGAAGCTGGTAAAAAATTCTGGGCTTGTTTTAGGTACTAAATTAGTGAACCGTATCCAATCATCATGGTAAGGATTTTGAGTGATTTTATGCCAATGGCATTAAGGAAAGAGAAGAGTAGAGTTGAAAATAGAAATGTGTATTTTTTCTCACCATTTGGATGATCTAGCTTCACTACAGGAACGTAATTAGTGTTAATTACAACGTTATCTGTTTTGCTCAATACCGTAGCCAGTTTTACCACCCAGGATAATATATTGTATGCGATTCAACCAATAAAAGCTGCCAAGTTCGTTACAGAAATAACATCACATTTAATCTCAATTCATGTAACCAGAAAAAATACTGAAATGGTTTTCTTGTCATCATCATCTAGCTCTATTTTAGTATTTTTTCCTTTTTACTTTCCATTAACTGACTAATGCCTTCGAGCTTTTAAATAGTGAATTAATACAAAGACTAGCACAGCTTATAGAAATTGAATAGTTCATTTAAAGTAAGTTTAGGAAAAAATATTTTGTTAATTTACTTAATTTTGAAAGACTAATCCATATAATCGTATAATCTTTGACTAGGTTTTGTACGGTTTGAGTTTTGGGGATTCCGTATGTTTTAGAGGTTTTTCATTGAAAAATAAAGCCTTATAGATAGATTGTCTAGGAAATCACAAATCATTAAATACACATTCGAGGCGTTTGAACATAAATATCTTTTTTCTCAGAGAAACATCATAATTAGGGTTAATTTTTTGATGAATTTATAAGATAACTCACTTTAATACTCAAATTAGTTATTTATAAAGCAAATATTAATTTGGCGGATGTGATGACTTCAACATCAACGATGTAACTTGTGAGGAAATCTGTATATTTAAGCATTCTCAAGGATTGTTTGCTAAGAAAAATACAGATTTAATAGTTGATTTATGAGCTTGTAATGTAATATCCCATCAGCAATAGATAGTTTTCGTTGGGTTTTGAGTACAAATATGATTTCTATTCTTATGTCAAGGTATTCCAATTTATTTAGTTGACAAAATCAACTTTTTTGGGCAAAATTAAATATAAGTTTATCCCGGTTTTTCTAGATGATCACAACAGAGCTTCATTACATCTAGAATTGAAATTTTAAGTTAGCGCTAAGGTATTTGACGCTACTTTATAAAACTCCGATTAAGGATAAAACTAAGGATACTCAAAAGTAATATTACTGTTGATTTAGCTGCTGTTCATGTTATCTTTGGCAGCTACTCAGTCTATCCACTTGCGGACACTAAAACTATTCAGGATAATTTTTTTAGGTAATCTGTGGAGCCATCTATGATCAATGACTCCTTGATGATACAGACACCCAAATTTATCCGTGTAATCAATCCGAAATCTAAAATTATCTGACATTGAACTGATATAGGTATCACAACTATCCCCGAACAGAAAATACTTGGAATAAAAATATGGCAGAAAACAAAGAAAGCCAACTATTGAAAAAAACTGCTATGAAATGGAAAATAATTTTGGCTGCGTCTATTACGTTAGCTGCTGGTTTCGCATCTTTTTACAGTTTTTCTCAATTGAAGACGCAACCTAATTCTCAGCTACAGTCTTCCTCAGTTGCTTCTCCTCAAACAACTCCTGGCAAAGTTGCTGTAACTGCTTTGGGAAGATTGCAACCAAAAGGTAAAATTACTTATTTATCTGCTCCTAATTCTATCAACGGTGTGCGTGTCGAAAAACTATTGATAGCTGAAGGAGACGAAGTTAAACAGGGACAAATATTAGCTTATTTAGATGACTATGCTCGTTCTAAAACTGCTATCAAACAAGCTTTTGACAAACTACTAATTGCTAAATCTAAACTAACTCAGGTAAAAGCTGGGGCTAAACCAGGTGATATTAATGCTCAAAAAGCCACCGTCACTCGTTTAGATTCACAATTAAAAGGTGATATTGCGGCTCAAGTAGCAGCAATTAACCGCATCCAAGCAGAAGTAAATAATGCTCAAACCGAGAGCGATCGCTATCAACAATTATATAAAGACGGCGCAGTTTCTGCTTCCATAGCAGATAGCAGGGCTTTACAACTCAAAATAACACAACAACAGTTAACAGAAGCCAAAGCTTCTCTTATACGTACTCAAGACACTCTGAAAGATCAAATTAAGGAAGCAAACGCTAGACTCAACAGCATTAAAGAAGTACGTAGTGTAGATGTTCAGTTAGCAGAAAGTGAAGTCAAAAGTGCTAACACTGCTATTCAACAAGCCAAAGCAGACCACGATTTAACTTACATCAAATCCCCCATAGATGCCAGAGTCTTGAAAATTCATGCCAAAAATGGTGAAGTAATCGCTACATCTGGTTTTGCTGAACTTGGTAAAATATCGGAAATGAATGTGATTGCTGAAGTTTATCAAACTGATATTCAAAAAGTACGGGTTGGTCAAAAAGCTATGATCACTAGCCCAGCTTTTCCTGACAAAATACAGGGAACAGTGAAGGAAGTTGGTTGGCAAGTTGACAAACAAAGCATCTTTAGCATTAACCCCTATTCAGATACAGACCGCAGAATCATTGAAGTCAAAATATCAATTGATAGCCCTGCTGATATTCAAAAGGTATCTCGTTTCACCAATTTGCAAGTAGACGTTGCTATTCAAATCTAGTCATTAGCGAGATAAGGAATAGGAAAAGATGGAGATATGGGAATATCAATCACCCACATACCACTTACTAATGACTAACAACTAAAGACAAATATATGAATATCAAAATTCCTTTAGCATGGCTACAGTTAGTCCAGCAAAAAGTACGTTTTGTCGTAGCTGTAGCCGGAATTGCTTTTATTGTGCTGTTGATGTTTATTCAACTAGGGTTTCAAGATGCACTTTATTCTAGTGCTACAGCATTACATCAAAACCTCAAAGGTGATTTATTTTTAGTTAGTTCTCAATATAAATCTTTGACCTCAAATCAAAGTTTTTCTCGGATTCGTTTACATCAAACATTAGGGTTTGATGGTGTAGAGTCTGTGAGTTCAATGTACTTGCAATTTGCCAAATTAAAAAATCCTGCAACTGGTGAAAAATATTCAATATACGTAATTGGTTTTGATCCAGGAAAACCAGTCATGAATATCCCCGAACTTGAGCAGAATTTAGATAAACTCAAAATTCCTGATGTCATGCTATTTGACAGAGATTCTCGACCAGAATTTGGGCCAATAGCAGAAAAATTTCAGCGCGGTGACACGGAACAAACAATCGAAATTTTTCCTTTTGATGCCGCAAGAGGTTATCGAGTTCGAGTAGGTGGTTTATTCAGTTTAGGGCCTTCCTTTGGTGTAGATGGCAATTTGATTGTGAGTGACTCAACTTTTTTGAGGATAAATCCTAATAGTCGTCCTGTAGAAAAGATAGATGTAGGTATTATTAAACTCAAATCTGGCGTTGATGCAAATAAGATTTTAGCAAATTTGAAAGCAAGTTTACCCAATGATGTGCAGATTTTTACTCGTCAAGGCTTTATTGACTTTGAAAAACAATATTGGTCTGTAAGAACTCCTATTGGTTTCATTCTTAATCTCATGTTAACAATGGCTTCTGTGGTTGGTGTGGTGATAGTTTATCAAATTTTATATAGCAATATAGCCACTCAATTTATTGCCTATGCAACCTTAAAAGCTATTGGTTATGCTAATGGCTATTTATTAAATGTGGTTTTTCAACAGGCGTTAATCTTGGCAATATTATCTTATATACCAGGGTTTATTGTTTCCTTGATGCTATATGATTTTGCCATGAAATCGACTAAGCTACCTATCATTATGACTCCTAATAATGGACTAATTGTCTTAACATCTACGGTTTTAATTTGTATAACTTCTGGAGCATTAGCTATTAATAAACTGCGCTCCGCAGACCCGGCTGATATTTTCTAGTCAATCTAGCATAAATTCAGTAATTTAATTGAAATAAGTTCAGAATGTCTTTCAAATGGAGATTCAAACCCTACCTGAAAGGTAGCAGTGGGGGGCTTGTGACCCTTTCTCTCTGTCAGTCGCCAGAACTTCAGTATGTCCTCCCATCTAGGATTCTCCTGAACTTCTGAACTCCTGTATTCTTCTTTGTCAACATATTTACCCATCAATATTGTACTATGAATCTTCACAGCCAAACTCTTCTAATCACTGGCATTGATGAATTTATCGGCTTACGTGCAGCCGAGTTAGCGATCGCTCAAGGAATGAAAGTACGAGGCTTACAAAGTTCTTCAGCGCAGAATAAAAATCTCCAAAATTTAGGAGTTGAAATCATTGTTGGTAGTATCACTGATGCAAAAGTTGCCCAACAGGCTTGCCAAGGAGTCGATATTGTTCTACATACCACTCAACTTGCTGAAGAAGCTGGAGAACTGAAGAATTTTCGTGAGATAAATGTTGGTGGTACTCTCAATATAGCTAAAGCTGCAAAGCAATCTGGTGTCAAAACATTTGTACATCTTTCTAGTGTTTTAGTGTATGGCTTTGACTATGCCGATAATGTTACAGAATCAGGGTTACTATCTGGAGATAATAATCCTTATTGTCAAACAAAAATTGAAGCGGAAACAGAACTATTAAAATTAAATTCACCATCAGATTTTGGTGTTATCATTATCCGTCCTGGAGATGTTTATGGGCCAGGAAGTATTCCTTGGATAGTACGACCAGTTTTGATGATGCGACAAAAATTATTTGCTTATGCAAATGATGGTAAGGGAGTCATGAATCATCTCTATATAGATAATTTGATTGATGCCATTTTCTTAGCTATGGAAAAGGAAAGCTATGGCGAAATTTTTAATATCACAGATGGAGAAAAAACTTCCTGGAAAGAGTATTTTATTCACTTAGCAGCAATGGAAAATTTACCTGCACCGATGTCTCTTCCTAAAGAAGAAATGAAGTTGTTTCTTCGTGTGCGTCACCAAGGACAAAAGCTGTTTCGTAAAAAAGCCGATATTCTTCCTGAGTCTGTTGATTTCATGAGTCGTCCCTATGCTTATTCTATTGCTAAAGCTGAAAATATCTTAAACTATAAACCCAAAGTTGACCTAGAAGAGGGAATGCGACGTACACATGAGTGGTTGCAAAAAACTGATCTTCAAAAATTAATGAAATAATTTTTTGTTAATCAGATAATGCATCTACACTTTTTACATTTGAGGCACGCTACAAGAGACTAAAAACCATTCATTATATTTCGTCTTTTCCATTAATGCGTAATAGTGATGTTTGAAAATTTATGCTTATATTGATATCTCCATAATCCACCTAACAAAGGAGAAATAACTTTTTTAAAGTCCTCCTTTCTAAGGAAGATTTAGGAGAATCTGAAACTTTCAACACATCAGCTATTACGTTTCAAAACTCTCTAATTCCCATACATAATTATGCTTGAAAAATAATACCTCCTCAGGATAGTTATCAAAATGTGGATGGAATTTTATGATTAAGAGTTGATGTAGGATTTCTATATGTAGCTTTTATTCAAGTACTTAAGTATATCAATCTTACCTGGATACAACTATCAGCTTATGTTGAAGCTAACACGCCTTTCTTATCTATTGTTTGCAACTTTATTAACTCTCAGTTGTGCGAAAACAGTTCATGCAGAACCAAACATGAAACTGACCGTAGTGGTGAATAATATCCGTCACAAAACTGGTGAGGTTTGCTTGAGAATTTATGCTTCTGAAAAAGGATTTCCTACAAATAATTCTAGTGAAGTCCAAAGTGGCTGTACTAAAATTACTGGCAAATCTGTAAAGAAGGTATTTTCTGGTTTAAAAGCTGGGACTTATGCTGTTGCTGTAGTTGATGATCAAAATGGCGACCGCAAACTCAATAAAGATTTTTTTGGGATTCCGCAAGAAGGTTTTGGTGTTTCCAAAAATCCCACTGTTTCTATCCAAACTGGTACACCAAAATTCCGCGATGCTAGTTTTAAAATGGACAGAAATACAACTATCAATATAAATATTAAATATTCTCTTGATCCCTAGAGAACAAGGAACAGGAAATAAGGAGGAGATAGAAGTAAAGATAAAAATTCTCCTCACCTTCCCACCTCTTCATCTTTCCGGAGACGATAGATTCATGCAAGATTTGATGACATTTTTGTCTAACTCTTTGATGGGTTGGCTGGTGATTCAGGTAGGTTTAACGCTAGTCTTTTTGTGGTATCTGCGCTCATACAAACAACCTTTTTTATCAGATGAGGAGTTACCCAAAACGGCAGTAATTCTGTGTTTAAGAGGTGCAGATCCATTTTTACCTAATTGTGTGCGATCGCTCTTACAGCAAAACTACCCGCAGTATGATTTAAAGCTGATCGTTGACAGTCCAGAAGATCCAGCGTTTAAAATTGCCAAAGAAGCGATCGCAGAAACTGCTGCAACTAATGTCCAAATTAGCACTTTGAGAACAGTCCGCCACAATTGTAGTCTCAAATGTAGCTCTTTAGTCCAAGCCGTCTCTGACTTAGATGACTCTTACAAAGTAGTTGCTTTAGTAGATGCAGATACCATAGTTCACCCCAATTGGTTGCGAGAATTAGTTAGTCCTCTCACCGATACCAAAGTCGGACTAACCACAGGAAACCGTTGGTACTTACCCACAGGTAGTTATTGGGGTTCTTTAGTGCGCTATGCCGGCAACGTCTCCACCGTCGTGCAAATGTTCCTATTCCAAGTTCCTTGGGGTGGGAGTTTAGCAATCAAAACAGAACTTCTGCACAAAACAGAACTACTTGAAAAATGGGGAGAAGCTTTCGGTGACGATATGCTCATGCATAAAGTCATCAAAAAACACAAATTGCAAATTAAGTTTGTTCCTTCTTTATTAATGGTTAATCGAGAAGAATGCGATTTACCAAATTTATTTGCATCTCTCCAACGCTTAATACTTTGTTCACGACTTTATCACCCCAATTGGTTGGCTTTAGTTAGTGATGCTGTTTCCAGTATTCTATTTCCTACTCTAGTTATCGTCTTAAGTTTAGGATTTTTGTTAGCAGCAGAATGGAAAGATGCAGCTTTTTTATTAGAGTCTTATAGCGTCTATACCATCGGATTACTCTTGCTCATGTTGGTCATGGAACTGGGAGTACAGGAAGTAATTCGCTCTCAAGGTCAAACAATCGCTCAAGTGTCACTGGCTACAATCATGAAAATGTTAATTGCCATTCCTTTGACACAATGGGTTTATGGATTAGCAATGATATCTTCTCTCTGGATGTCAACCGTTACCTGGCGTGGTCTTACCTATCGAGTCCAAGGCCCCTGGAATATTCGCCTAGTTGAATATCACCCTTATCAATGGTTAGATCAACCAATTGATGGCAAACTTTCTCTGTAATTTCATGTTGGTATTTAGTTGATAAAAAAATTCCAACACCAGCATTTTCATGAAATATTTACTTTAACCATGAAAAACAAACCTCTCCGCATAGCATTATTTACAGGATTATTTGCTCCATTTTTAACAGGAGTTTCAGTTGCAGTACATCAACGTGTGCGTTGGTTACTTGAACAAGGACATGAAGTTTTTCTCATTCACCCAGAAATCAATAATCTGTATCCTAAGCAAGTTGGTAATCGTCCCATGCCGGGACTAGAAGAACTAGAAACTTTCCCCAATTTTTCATCATTTGCCTTTCCTACAAAACCGCTGATTTTATACAAATCTCTACCCCAACCATTAAACTATCGGCATTGGAACGATACTAAATTACTAGAACGATTCCAGCCGGACATCATCATAGTTGAAGAAGCGGCGCAAATGAGAGGATTATACTCATTTTACTTACAAGGTTACGGCCGTCCTGTGGGAGTTAAATACGCCAAAAAAACTAAAACTCCTATTATTTCAGTTTTTCATACGGATATTGTGGCCTATATTCGATATTACCTAGGAGATGTATTCTTCAAGTTAGTCAATCCCATTATTCCACTTTTAGTTAAGCAATTTACTCAGTCTTATAATCTCAACTTATTTCCTTCAAGA
Organism: Anabaena sp. PCC 7938; assembly: GCF_049315035.1. Taxonomy (NCBI): domain Bacteria; kingdom Bacillati; phylum Cyanobacteriota; class Cyanophyceae; order Nostocales; family Nostocaceae; genus Anabaena; species Anabaena sp. PCC 7938. The sequence continues at coordinate 2,119,681 of NZ_CP186034.1, forward strand.
GAACAATTATCTAAATACCAAAAACTAAAATGCCAAACTGCTGAATACCTGCCTTATCAAGGGATTAATTGTGAAAAATTTCACCCCCGTAACATTTGTTATAATCCAATTCCTGAAGATAAGCGACCGACTATTCTCTTTGTCGGACGTATTACCGCAGAAAAAAATGTTACTCAACTTTTAGATGCATATCCTTTGATTGCAGCTAAAATTCCTGATGTTCACATGGTCATTATTGGTAGTGGTCCTTTAGATCAAGAAATTCGTCGTCGCGCTCAAAATTATCCATCTGGTGTGACTATTTGGGGTGAGTCTCACGGCACAGAACTTTTAGGATGGTTTGCTAGAGCAGATGTATTTATTAACCCTTCAGTTACCGAAAACTTCTGTACTACAAATAATGAAGCTTTAGCTTCAGGAACTCCTTTAGTTGCGGCTATTGCTCCCTCAACGGCAGAACAAGTAATACCCGGTCATAATGGCTTTCTCGCTCAACCAAATAACCCCAAAGATTTTGCTCAAAAGATTATTACTATTCTCGAAAATCCTGAACTCAAAGCACAATTATCTCAGCAAGCTCGTCCTTCTATATTGGAATTTGATTGGTCAGTATGTACCCAAAAGTTTGAAGATAGGCTCTATCAGCTAGTGGAAATGCCTACAAAAGTTGAGTTAGGGACTTCCAAATAAAAAATAGCCAATTTGGCTACATAACTTTAATTATCTCTGATAGAGTGTGGAAATAATTGACCTGTGGGCTTTTAGGTTCCAAGGATGAGATATTAGCAACCTCTGCCAGAGTTTTATCAATGGAGAAATGACCTGCTCTAATTGATAAAATGATTGATAATATCTTCAACTGTGCCTAAAATCTTTAGACCTCATAAATATTGATTTATGGGGTCTTTTTTTCTCAGTTAATATAGACAAAATTTCTGGCATAATGTCTAATTTTTAGGCTGATTTAATTAGTTGCTGTCAGATAAATAAATGAAAATCCATGATATTTTTTTATTTGACCTTTGCTTTTTTTGTTCACCATATCAAATTTATGTTTTTATTAATCCCTCCCAAGCAGTAAATAAATATGTTGGGGAAAATTAGAATCAGTTATTTACCAGACAAAACTCCTTTTATTATGTCCTACAAATTACATTTATAGACTTGATTTTTGTGATTAAGTCAGCAAAAATACAAACAAGTCTAACATCTTGTAGGCTCTCTTGGTGACAACTTAACCTTATCCAATGTCCAAAGTCCGCTGCTGCGGGCTTTTTTTTATCCCTGATTTAACAGATTTAAATATTTCACCGAATGAAGAATTTTTTTGGTAAATGAAAGGGTTTAAATCTATGTCTGAACGAAGTAAATAATCTCCGAGATACTTCCCTTCACTACGTTATGCTCAGTATGACATGGTGACACTAAGAGGTAGCATCACAAAGGTGTAAGTTTACCGTCATGATGTAGCTTGTGTAGAATAGGGTATAAAGTGTGTCCATTCGAGACGTTTCGCTATCAAAATGACGATTTGCGATGTTTTTGCCAAATTGGGATACTCCCCTCTACAAACCGAAGTGTATACTACTATCACCTACGCATTGTATAGTAGATCATCTAAATACGCGGGTTGCAGATCAATGAGTTACAGAATCTAAATTCAAAGCCAGACAGCAAGCCAGTTTTACTCCTGATTCCTCACTCCTGACTACTGGATTCTGCTGTAGTTAAATAAATTACCCTTAGTTGTCATTTACTGAAATCACAACTTATTCTCATCTTAGTTATTCCTTAACCAAGTGGGATTACAGTTTTATTCACAGTTATTTAAGTGTCAAAAAATGACTACTATAGCGACAATTGAAGTTACTCAACTATCAAAAAGCTTCAAAGGTAAATCAGCACTGAATCAGCTATCTTGTACAATTTACGCAGGAGAAATGGTGGCACTTTTAGGTGCATCAGGTTCTGGGAAATCTACCTTATTGCGACATCTCAATGGTTTGCAGAATGCAGATAAAGGATCAGTTTCAATTTTTGGTAGCATTCTACAAGCAGACGGAAAATTACATTCTCAAATCAGGGCTTTGCGGAGTCAAATAGGCTGCATTTTTCAACAATTCAATCTGGTGAACCGATTGACAGTGATGGAAAATGTTCTGGTTGGTAACTTAGCGAAGTTATCTCTGGCACGTTCAGCATTACATTTATTTACAAAAGCCGAGAAAATTCGAGCCTTATCTGCATTAGAAAGAGTAGGAATTTTAGAACAAGCTTATAAGCGAGCTTCAATGCTATCCGGTGGACAACAACAACGAGTTGCGATCGCACGTTGTCTGATGCAAGGAGCAAAAATAATCCTCGCAGATGAACCCATAGCATCCCTAGATCCTGAATCTGCACGTAAAGTTATGGAGTTGTTGGTGGAACTAAATCAACAAAATGGCATCACTATCGTAGCTTCGTTGCACCAAATCCAAATTGTCCGCAATTACTTCCATCGTGTCATTGCTTTAAGAAATGGAGAAGTAATGTTTGATGGTGCAATCTCAGAAATGAATGACAACAAGCTCAATGAAATTTATGGTGCAGCGACAGCAGAACTTGTCATGAAAGGACATGGAGAACTTTTAGCTTAATACATATAGCTCTTCAATTAGCAGAAATTATAATTACAAAAATATTGAAGTTTAGGGTATTATCAACACACAATTAACTACAAAATACAGGAGCAAAAATGGACAGACGATTATTTATTCAACAAACCTCTTTATTTACCCTAACTTTAGCCAGTGCTAAAATCCTTTCTGCTTGTACTTCTGCTGATACTAATTCAGAGACTACCACCAGCACTTCATCAACTAGTAAAGCTGAAATCAAAGAGATTAACTTTGGCATTCTTTCTACAGAATCTCAAGCCAACCAAAAGCCGCTTTGGGAACCAATGATTGCTGCAATGTCTAAAGAAATAGGGATTCCTATCAAACCTTTCTTTGTCACCCAATATGCAGCAGTTATAGAAGCAATGAAATTTGGTAAAGTTCAAGCCGCTTGGTTAGGTGGTAAATCCTACATTGAAGCTACAAAAAATGCTGATGCAGAAGTATTTGCTCAAGTTGTTGCTGAAGATGGCACAAAAGGTTACTATTCTCATTTAATTACTAACAAAAATAATCCTATTCTGAATGCAGCTAAAGCCGAAGGTGGGGATAAATACGTCATCAAAAATGCAAGTAAACTCACCTTTGCATTTAACGATCCCAGTTCTACATCTGGATTTTTAGTACCTAGTTATTACATCTTTGCTAAAAATGATATAGATCCTAAAAAAGCATTCAAACGGCTGATTTTTGCGGGTAATCATGAAGCTTGCGCTCTAGCTGTTGCTAATCAACAAATAGATGTAGCCACAATTAGTGATGAAGCTTTAGCAAGACTACAGCTAACCAATCCCCAAGCTAGAGCAAAAATTGAAGTGATCTGGAAATCACCGATGATCCCTAGTGATCCTCTAGCGTATCGTCGAGATTTACCAGAAGATATTAAAAAGAAGTTTCAAAATTTCTTCTATAACTATAAAGATAAAGAAGTTTTAAGCCCATTTAAAATTTCTGGTTTTGCTCCGGCTGAAGATAAAATGTGGAATCCAATTAGAGAACTTGATATTTCTAAGAAAATTCAAGAGACGAAATTTAAAGATGATATTAGTGCGGAAGAGAAGAAAACCAAATTAGACGAATTAAATAAACAACTCAAAGAAATTCAACCCAAGTAATTTAATCATTTGATTAAACTAATACTTACCAGGACTTACGCACAACAAAACGAGAGTAGAGGTAATTCATGAATTACCCCTCCCCAACCCTCCCCTTAGCAAGGGGAGGGTGCGCGACAGCGCGGGTGGGGTGTATTTCATGAGCTTGGGAATTGCTATATTAAGAAGCATTGAATGTGACACACAGCTTTAGTCCTCATTAACAATGGTAGAAATAAGAAACATCCACGATAATCATCAAAGTTTTACCACATCTCCTGTGGTAATAGAGATGCTAAACCAAGAAAAAAAACTAGTAACTACAAATAGAGTATTTTTCACAATCATCACTGTTGCTGCTTTAATTTTTTCCTATATTCAAAGCGAAATTAATTTGACTGCTTTATCTGGGAGTGGTAGAAATATGGCAGAATATATCCGTGCCTACTTTCCACCAGATTTTAGTGATTGGAAATATTATTTATCAGAGACTTTGATTACAATATCAATGGGAATTTGGGGAACATTAATGGCAACAATTGTAGCTGTTCCTTTATCCATATTAGCATCAGAAAATATGTGTCCAGTCTGGATTGTCCAACCAACAAGACGTTTATTAGATGCTATGCGGGCAATCAACGAAATTGTCTTTGCACTTATTTTCGTCGTCGCTGTCGGATTAGGTCCGTTTGCTGGAGTTTTAGCTTTATTTATTAACACTTTAGGTATTTTAGGTAAACTATTTTCTGAAACTGTAGAAGCAATTGAACCAGGTCAAGTAGATGGCATAAAAGCCACAGGTGCTAACAAAATTCAAGAAGTTATATTTGGTGTAATTCCCCAAGTTATGCCTTTATGGACTTCCTTTGCACTTTATAGATTTGAAGCTAATGTTCGTGCAGCTTCGGTATTAGGAATTGTTGGTGCTGGTGGGATTGGAATTGCTTTGTATCAGAGTTTTGGCTCTTTTGAGTACCAAAAAATTTGTGCAATTCTCATTATTTTGGTTTCAGCTACCAGCATTATTGATGTACTATCAGCTAAGGTAAGAAATTGGTTAGTTTAGGAATGAATTATCAAAAAGTTATTTATGACAACTGTAAACCAAAGACAGGAATGGATAGCAACATTAGCTAAAGCGAACTTAGAAAGTCTAGAAAAACTTGTCAACCAATTAGGAACATTACCAAACTATAGCTTTTTACGATCGCCTGAAATTGGTTTAGCAATGGTGCGAGGACGCGCAGGAGGGACAGGAGAGGCATTTAATCTCGGAGAAATGACAATTACTCGCTGTGTAGTGCAGCTAGAAAGCCACGGAAATGATGCTGTGAGTGGGTTTGGTTATGTTGGAGGGCGATCGCGCCGTCATGCTGAACTAGCAGCCCTGTGTGATGCCTTATTACAATGCCCCGATTGGTATGCACAGATTCACACTCAAGTAATTCAACCTCTGCAAACAGAAATTCAATATCAACAAGAACTCAAACAACGTCAAACATCTGCCACAAAAGTTGACTTCTTCACCATGATGAGAGGGGAAGCATAGATGAATCAAATCACACATTTACCAGGTTTTCCAGACCCAATTCATGATTCACAGAAGACTTTTCGAGCGTTACTAGATGCCCATGCTAGACCGGGAACACCATATTTAATCACGGCTAATTTAACTATTCCTCAAGGATTAAATTCTGGTTGTGCAGCAGCTTGTTTAACATTATTTGATTTAGATGTACAAGTATGGCTTCAGCCTAGTTTTGAGCCTCAAGTTAAAGCTTGGTTGTTATTTCATACAGGTTGCCGTTTTACCACACAACCAGAACAGGCAGATTTTGCAGTAATTCAAAATATAGACAAGTTTACAGAATTATCTAATTTCAATTCTGGTACACCTGAAAAGCCAGAAACTTCTACAACATTATTAATTCAACTGGAAAGTTTTTCAGCAGGAAGAACAGTAGTATTGACAGCACCAGGGATTTTAAAAGAACAAATTATTTCTCCCCAAGTTCCTCTGCATTTTTGGGAATCTTGGGCAAAAAATCATCAAAGTTACCCTTTAGGATTAGATGCCTTTTTATTCGCAAAAAATTCTGTAATTGGTCTACCACGCACTACAAAATCAGGGAATTTAGAATAAATTTTCTCATTAATTATGATTAAAGTTATTAAGCCCTATTAAATAAAAAACAATACCTATGTCTCTTAATATTCAAACTGCAAATCGTGAAGATTTATCACTATTAATTCAGCTTTATGCCGATATGGATGGTGAAACACCTTTAGCAAAAGAAAAGGCTGAAGAAATTTGGGATGCTATTACTAAAACTCCCAATTATCAAATTTATCTTGCCTTTCAAAACCAAGCACCTGTAGGTACTTTTAGCCTTGTTTATATTCCTACAATGCTGAATCGAGGATATCACAAATTTGCAGTCTTAGATGCAGTCACAGTTACATCTAAATTGCGAGGGCAGGGAATTGGTAGCGAAATGATAAAAGCCGCAATTCAAATCTGTGCTGATGCTGGATGTTATAAAGTTATCCTGTCTTCTAATTTGCAACGAGAAAAGGCTCATCAATTCTATAAAAAATTAGGATTTGAACAGCATGGTTGGAGTTTTAAATGTGTAGTAGGGAAATAAAAATTTATGCCTTATGTTGCAGTTAAAGGCGGAGAAAAAGCAATTGAAAATGCCGAAGCTTTACTTCAAAGTAAACGCCGGGGTGATCCGAAAATTCCTGAATTAACTATAGAACAAATTGAACAACAATTAACCCTAGCCGTAGATAGAGTCATGTGTGAGGGTAGCTTATATGATCAGGAATTAGCAGCCTTAGCAGTGAAACAATCTTGGGGTGATTTAGTAGAAGCAATTTTCTTAGTAAGAGCCTATCGAGCCACATTACCACGCTTTTACTATAGCCAACCAATAGATACTAGTAAAATGCAAATTCAGAGGCGCATATCTGCAATTTTTAAAGATGTACCAGGAGGACAAAATTTAGGTGCGACTTTTGACTATATCCATCGTCTTCTAGACTTTAAATTAATGGCTGAAGGAGAAGCCCCGACAACACCAGAAGCAGAAGCAATTACCGAACCGATACCCCGTGTAATTGACACATTAGATCAAGAAGATTTGATGCAGTCAGAAATTGCAGAAAAAGCAGGAACAGAACCCTTTGATTTAACACGTCAACCTTTAACTTTTCCTGCGGGAAGAGATGCAAGACTGCAAAATTTAGCCCGTGCAGATGAAGGATTTTTATTATCCTTAGCATATTCTACCCAACGAGGTTATGGCAGAAACCATCCTTTTGCGGGAGAAATTCGCATGGGAGAAGTAGAAGTAGTGATATTTCCAGAAGAATTAGGATTTGAAATTGCGATCGCTGATATCACTATAACCGAAGTCCAAATGGTCAATCAATTTAAAGGTAACAAAGAAATACCTGCTCAATTTACCCGTGGATATGGACTCACCTTTGGTTACAACGAACGCAAAGCTATGTCCATGTCACTCGTAGATAGGGCAATGCGTGCTAAAGAATTAGGTGAAACAGTAGAAAATCCCGCTCAAAATATCGAATTTGTCCTTTATCACTCCGACAACGTAGAAGCACAAGGATTTGTCCAACATCTCAAACTCCCCCACTACATCGACTTTCAAGCCGAATTAAACCTAGTCAGAAAAATGAGAACCCAATCAAAAGAATAACAACTCATCATCTCCGCCTCTCCGCGCCTCTGCGTCTCTGCGTGCAAAAATCCATATTCTCAAAAAACGAGGTAAATCAGTGCTATCAACAACAAAACTAGCCATTCAAGCAGTCGATATCCTAACTCCAAACGGTTGGATTCCAGATGCAACAGTATTAATTGAAAATGGAAAATTCATCAACATAGATCAGACAATTACTCCCCCTGAATTTCCTGTGATCAATGCCAAAGGACTGCAAATGTTACCGGGAATCATTGATTTACACGGTGATGCTTTTGAGAGAATGATTTGCCCCCGTCCAGGGGTTAATTTTCCATTACCAATGGCAATTGCTGACAATGATCGTAACCTAATTGCATCGGGAATTACAACCTTTTTCTGTTCCATTACAGATTCCTATGAACCAGGTTTAAGAAGTCGAGATTCTGCCCGTTCCTTAATTGATTTTATTTTAGGAATTGGAAAACAGGTTTTAAGTTGTAATCATCAAATTCATATTCGACATGAAGAAGCTAACACTAAAAATCATGATGAATTATGTAATTGGCTAGAGTCTGGAAAAATAAACCTCATATCAATTAATGATCACCTACCACCCGCAGGAGATGAAGCGAAATTAAAGCGACTTCTCAAAGGTTTGCGGCAAAGAATAGCCCTTTCTGAACCAGAAATCACCGAATTACTAACTCAAACAGAAAAAAATAGACATCAAGGATATGAACAAGTAGAAGAATTAATTGCAATTGCCCATAGCCATAAAATTCCCGTAGCTTCCCATGATGATGATTGTGAAGAAAAAGTAGCTTTAAGTCAACGCCGTCAAATTGCGATCGCAGAATTTCCTGCCAGTATCCCTTTAGCTGCAAAATCCCGTTACTACGGTGCAGCAGTCCTCATGGGTGCGCCTAATTTAGTGCGTGGTGGTTCCCATGTCGGTTATATGAGTGTCGCAGAAGCCACTAAACATGGAGTTTTAGATTGCCTTTGTTCAGATTATCATTACCCTTCTTTATTTCATGCCCCTTTTAAATTACAAGAATTAGGTTTAATGTCTTTTGAGGAAGCTTGGAAATTGGTTTCTAGTCATCCAGCAGCAGCATCAGGAATTGGTAATTATAAAGGTCAAATTTCTCCCGGTTTAGATGCTGATTTTTTATTAATATCTCCCCATAATTCTCTACATTCAGCAATTTCTTCTGTTTATATAGGTGGCAAAGAAGTGGCTAAATATCAGTAATAGCGTATTGCAATATACCTCTATAATCACACTATTTTGTAATATTCAATAATGACAAGTCCTCCATTACCTAATTCCCAAAATTCACATACTGGCTTTAATTTTGCTTATTTAGATGAGCAAACTAAGCGTTCAATTCGCCGTGCTTTATTAAAAGCAGTAGCTATTCCTGGTCATCAAATTCCCTTTTCTTCTAGGGAAATGCCTATGTCCTATGGTTGGGGTACAGGGGGAATTCAAGTCACATCTGCTGTAATTGGTCAAAATGACGTTTTAAAAGTAATTGACCAAGGTGCAGATGACACAACCAATGCTGTGAATATTCGGCGGTTTTTTAAAAAAGTTTGTGATGTGAAGACTACAGAAAAAACGGAAGAAGCAACACTAATTCAAACTCGTCACCGCATTCCTGAAACTCCATTAAAAGATGGACAAATTATGGTTTATCAAGTTCCTATTCCTGAACCTTTACGCTGGTTAGAATCATCAGCAGTTGAAACCAGCAAAATGCACGCTTATCGGGAATATGGAGGTATGTATGTCAAGTTGTATGAGGATATTACTAAACATGGATATATAGCTACAGCTTACGATTATCCAGTGATGGTAAATGATCACTATTTGATGAGTCCTAGTCCCATTCCTCGTTTTGATAATCCCAAATTGAACATGAGTCCAGCGTTGCAATTATTTGGTGCAGGAAGAGAAAAGCGAATTTATGCGATTCCCCCATTATACAAAAGTGAAAAGTCTGGACTTTGAAGATCATCCTTTCAGTGTGGAAAAATGGGATAAAACTTGTGAATTTTGTGGTTCTCAAGAAAGCTTCTTAGATGAGGTTGTAATTGATGACCAAGGTGGCAGAATGTGGATTTGTTCAGATACAGATTACTGCAATCATCAACAACAGAAGAGATAAGATGCTCCCCAAGATTGGGATATGTAAATTCAATTTTTATGAACTTAACTAATCAGGACTTACGCAAAATTTCTCTTAACCCTCTTTCCTTCGCGCTCTTCGCGTCTTTGCGGTTCATTTCTTCCTTACTTTTGCATAATTCCTGTCATAACTAATGAAACCTATTTTACAAGTTCAGCAACTAAGCAAATCTTACGGTAATATCAAAGCGTGCGATCGCATCTCCTTTGATCTCTATCCCGGTCAAGTTCTCGGTATTGTGGGAGAATCAGGTTCCGGTAAGTCCACTTTACTTCAAGCGATCGCCCATAATCTATCTATTGACTCAGGTAATGTCATTTACTCGACTCGCAGTGGCGAAAACTTAGATATTGCCCAAATCCCTGAACCTAAACGCCGTTGGTTAATGCGAACCGAATGGGGCTTTGTCCAACAAAATCCCCGTGATGGTTTACGCATGAAGGTGAGTGCTGGGGCAAATATCGGTGAACGTCTCCTAGATGTTGGTATCCGCAATTACAGTCATATTCGCCAAGAAGCCACCCATTGGTTAAAACAAGTGGAAATTGATCCTCTGCGAATGGATGACCTACCATTAACATTTTCAGGAGGTATGCAGCAACGTCTACAACTTGCCCGTGTCTTAGTTACAAAACCCCAATTGATATTAATGGATGAACCAACGGGAGGATTAGATGTATCAGTGCAAGCAAAATTGTTAGACTTATTGCGATCGCTCGTGCGGAATTTTCACCTCAGCGTTATTTTAGTCACCCATGATATTGGTGTTGTCAGGCTTTTAGCACATCATCTGCCTCGTCATGCAACAAGGACAGGTAGTGGAATCAGGTTTAACAGACCAGGTACTTGATGATCCTCAACATCCCTATACCCAATTATTAGTGAGTGCTGCTTTAACACCATGAATTTATTAATGACAACACCAACTAATATTTCTACAAACACCCTTCTGAAAGTTGAAAACTTGCAAAAAAGCTTCACTTTACATCAGCAAGGAGGTGTGAAATTACCTGTTTTAAACGCAGTATCCCTAAATGTAAATGCAGGAGAATGTGTAGCCTTATCTGGAGAATCAGGTGCAGGTAAATCTACATTTATGCGTTGTTTATATGGCAACTATCGTGCTAATAGCGGTTCAATATGGGTAAAACATCAAGGTAATTGGCTTGATTTATGTCAACTTCCACCCCATGAATTGTTAACAGTGCGACAGCAAACAATTGGTTATGTCAGCCAATTTTTACGAGTCATTCCTAGAGTACCAGCCTTAGAAGTTGCCGCAGAACCACTGTTAGAACTAGGAGAAACCACAGCAACCGCTGCTGAAAAAGTACAAAACTTATTTCATCGTCTCAACCTACCAGAGAGATTATGGCATCTCTCCCCCACCACTTTTTCAGGAGGAGAAAAACAAAGAGTTAATATTGCTCGTACCTTAACCGTTCACTATCCAATTTTGCTACTAGATGAACCAACCTCAGCCCTAGATGCTAAAAATTCTCAAATAGTTGTGGAACTTCTCAAAGAATGTCAAGCTAGGGGTTCTGCCTTAATTGGTATTTTTCATGATGAAGAGGTGCGAAATCAACTATGTAACAGAGAGTTAATTTTTCCCTAAGTGGTTCTCGTTTTGGGTAAGAATCTAGGAGATGCTATGCAAGCTTTTTATAGCCTGCGTGACGACCTAGGAGTCATACGGCTACCCTATCGGTTCAGAATACTTAATAAAATCAAGAATAGAAAAAACAAGATCTTATTAACATCATTTCAAGCATTTTTTACTCAACAATTCATGTCACAAATTTGCTATGCTTTCCAGCAAACCTGATCAGATTATGTGCATTATTTGTAAACTTTCTTCAAAAATCTCAAGAATGTGATTATTTCTCCAGCAAGAATTCTGAAAATACCAAAAATTAAGATTTATGAAAATTTAAAATCAGCATTTGTACGGTTAATTCACAGGTGAATAAACAGTAAAATAGAGATTCGGTGGTCAATACGTTTAATTTTTAAACATCACTGGTAGCCAAAGCATACAACATTCAAAAAATATCGAAAGAAGGTAAATTCTAACAAATCTTTTATCAACTCATACTTAATGATGCTATCAATCAAGGTTAACAAAATCTACACAGTAATATTAAGAGGAAATTAATGAGTGTTATTTATACTGTCAGATACTTTTGTCAATTTCCAAAATAACAATATTTGCATCTGCTTAGTATAAATTTGATATATGGCAATTCCCAAGCTCATGAAATACACCCCACTCGCGCTATCGCGCACCCTCTCCTTAGGTAAGGGTGAATTTCGCACATCGCCAGAGTGAGAAACGCCATAAATTGAAATTAATTACAAGGAAATTAATTTCAAAAAACTAACTTGGTTAAGTTGGAAAGCATCACATTCTATAGTACACTTAGTATAGATTTGATAGAGGCTGAATTATTGATTATCAGGAAAAAAGTATGGCCAACTCAGAACTCATAGAATCTCATAACTTACTCAATGAGTTTAAAACCTGTACTCAAGTTCAATACAATGGAAAGTTAAATATTAAAAGTTCCAAAGGGCGACAATGGACTTTCTATTATCGTCTCGGACGAATCGTATGGGCTACAGGTGGCACTCATCCCTTTCGACGTTGGCGGAGACACATGACTCAATATTGTCCCAATATTGACGTAGATAAAATCCGCTGTCGAACTGAGGATATTGCTATTGATTACTGGGACTACAACCTCTTAAATATTTTACACAAAAGACAAAAAATCCAACGAGAACAAATTCAAGCTATTGTCGAAAGCACAATTGCAGAATTATTTTTTGACCTAGCACAGGAAGTAGACTTTGCTTGTGTTAGTTGTGAGCTAAACCAGGAAGTAATATTAGAAATGCCAATGAGTTTTACAAGTGCAGATATGTCGATTAAGCATATGCAAGACTCTTGGGCAATTTGGTCAAAAGTCGGTTTAGCAAATATTTCTCCTAATTCATCACCAGTATTGAAGAAAACAGAACAACTCCAGCAAATGGTGAGTCCATCTGTATATAAAAACTTTGTCAGTTTAATTAATGGGCAACACACTTTGCGGGAACTAGCAATAAAAATGAAACAGGATGTTATGCCTGTTTCTCGTTCCTTACTTCCCTACATCCTCAAAGGTATTATTGAGTTAATAGAAATACCTGACTCACCTTTACAAGTCAGTGATGCTGACCAACCTACAACCAGACAACCAAGAAAAATTGAGCGCAGAAATTCCCTACTTATAGCTTGTGTGGATGATAGTCCTCTGGTTTGTAAAATGTTAGGGGATATTATCACCAGCAATGGCATGAGGTTTACCAAAGTTCAAGAAGCAGTGCAAGCTTTACCGATTCTGATTCAAGAGAAACCAGATTTAATTTTCTTGGATTTGGTTATGCCTGTAGCTAGTGGGTATGAAATCTGCACTCAATTACGACGTATTCCTACCTTTGCTAATACACCAATAATTATCTTAACTGGCAACGATGGTCTTTTAGATCGGGTTCGTGCTAAGGTAGTTGGCTCGACAGATTTTATCTCTAAACCAATAGTGGCAGAGCGAGTTATAGCTGTAATACGTAAATATTTACCTGTACAGACTCACTCAGTAATCAGAAATACCACTAACCTCGAAACTTGATCAGGGTAATATATTTCGCTAATACTCAAGACAAAGCTGTCATAAAACTATTCATCAGAAAACACTTGTATGTAGTTTTTTGTTTTCAAATAAAACTTTTTGAATGTTATAAAAAGGACACCAAATAACCAGTTACGTATGTTAAATTATGTTGAATACGTAGATTAACGGTTGAAAATATCTATACAATGATTGAAGATAGAATAACAATGCAGAGTAGTATATGTTTTGTATGGATGTTTATTCTGTCTAATCGCACATCTAAGTCTTTGCTTTCGGTTTGAAATTAGTTGGAATTAATTTAAAAGGTAACTGCTATGAGTACTGTTTTAGTTGTTGAAGATGGACTAACTGACATGGAAATTATTAGCCGTTACTTGCAACAAGCCGGCTATTCTGTAATGTCTGCCACCAGTAGCGAAGAAGCACAAATAAAAATAGATGCTAATAAACCTGATGTCATCTTACTGGATGTAATTTTACCTGGTAAAAGTGGCTATGAAATTTGCAGAGAACTACAAAACAATCCTAATACTAGCCAGATACCTGTAGTTTTTTGCTCTACCAAAAATAGTGAAGTTGATAAAATTTGGGGTAATATGTTGGGTGCTAAAGCTTACTTATCAAAACCAGTAGATAGGGAAGAACTAGAAAATACTTTGAAAAATCTGATCAAAAAATAAATCAAATTACGGTTAAAAAACTATCCCCTAAAAAAGCTGATTAAACAAGCCTTTGTTTTCTCCTGCCTTGTTATAATAGTCACTATTTATCAATTAGTTTTAATTCCTGAATAGTGACTAAAAAATAGCTGATAATAAAGGAAAATTAATGTTGGATACTCAACAAAAATATTTAAGTTTTAATTTGGGAGTCAGAGATCAAGCAGTAATTTCATTGCAGCACATTACAGAAGTATTAAGGATTTCATTGACAGAAATATGTGGAGTTCCACAGATGCCCAATTGCGTGTTGGGTATTTATAGCTGGCGTGGCGAAATGCTTTGGTTGGTTGATCTAGAAGAAATGTTAGGTTATCCACCTCTTTTACAAAGTTCAAATGCACTTTCAAAAATGATGGCAATTGTGTTAGAACATGAGGGAAAATACTTGGGATTATTAGTGCGCCAATTGACAGATATTGAATCCCTAGATACCCAGAAAATGAAATTCTCATCTCCTGATCTATTTTATCCAGCAATGTCACCCTTTTTGCATGGATACTTCACAAATGGTTCAGAAGAAATGATTTTCAATTTAGATGCTCTAGCAATTATCCAATCACCTATGTGGGGGAATCACAACTAAAAAATCTGCTTGTAGATAGTAATTAAACAAGTAATTTGCATTAATCATTTAACATTTTTTTGGCTCTAAAGTTCAAGCTATTACTAACTAAAAACATAGGATTGAAGGTAAACAAATGACAACTTTATATCAAAGTAACGAAGACAGAGGAAATATCTTTGCTGAACCAGAAAAATTAGACAAACAAAATGGTAATACAGTTGTAAATGTTAGCCATAATGATAAGTCTACAGCTAACGCTATTACTCAGGAATTTAAAATCTGGCGGCAACGATTTCAATACATAACAACCCAGATGCGTCAAGTTGCAGATATGGATACTTTATTAAAAGTAACTGTAGCAGAAGTTAGGGATAAAATTGGTGGCGATCGCGCCTTGATTTATAAATTTACTGACTCTGATTCTGGAACTGTTTCAGCAGAATCAAGAACTAGTGGCTGGACTCCATCTTTAGGTGAAAATCTGCCAGCTATTTTGTTTGGCTTATATACCAATCAAGACTATATAGAAGCCGTAGTCATTGACGATATTAATCAAATTCAAGTTACTCCTTATCAAAAGCAACTACTTGATAAATTTCAAGTAGTTGCAAGCTTAAGCCTGCCTATCTTTGTTGATAGTAAAGTATGGGGCTTATTGGTAGTTCATAGTTGTGGATCAGAACGGCAGTGGCAAGAAACAGAAACTACCTTACTGGCACAAATAACTACAGAAATTACCTACAGATTACAGAGCTTTAAATTACAAAAAGAACTACAGCAGTCTACCTTAGCCAAGCAATCAGCAGCTAAAGTCATTACTAAAATTTTACAGCAGCCTGATGTAGATAAAATCTTTCAAACTACTACTCAAGAAGTTCGTCAATTACTAAAATGCGATCGCGTCGGTGTTTATCGCTTTAATCCAGACTGGAGTGGCCAATTTGTCTCCGAGGCTGTAGGTAATAACTGGACAAAAGTCGTTACCCCCGACTTCAAAATGGTCTGGGAAGATACCCATCTCCAAGAAACCAAAGGTGGTCGTTATGCCAAAGGCGAAACATTTGTCGTTAACGATACCTACAAAATAGGTCTAGCTCAGTGCCACATTGAGATATTAGAACAGTTTGAAGCCAAAGCTTATATTATTGCTCCCATTTTCTCAGGGGAAAAATTGTGGGGTTTACTAGCAGCTTATCAAAATACCGGGTCGCGGGAATGGCAAGACTGGGAAGTTAGCTTTTTAACTCAGATTGGTTTGCAATTTGGTGTTGCTATCTCCCAAGGAGAATATTTAGAACAAGTCCGAAAACAATCGGAACAATTAGCGCAGATTGCTAAACAGGAAAAAGCTTTAACAAAGATAGTTAATCGCATTCGTCAATCTTCAGATTTGGAAGAAATCTTCAAAACCACCGCTCAAGAAGCTCGTCAGGCTCTAAAGTGCGATCGTATTGCCATCTATCATTTCAATCCAGACTGGAGTGGCAATTTCGTTGCTGAATCAGTAGGATCTGGGTGGGTCAAACTGGTTGGTTCAGATATCAATACCTTGGTGGAAGACAGTTTCTTACAAGAAAGCAAAGGAGCTAGGTTTACTAAAGGTGAAAGTTTGTGGGTGAATGATATATATCAAGAAAATATTACCCCTTGCTACTTGGAGTTATTAGAACAATTTGAAACTAAAGCCTATATAGTTGTCCCCATCTTCTTTGGGGAAAAATTATGGGGATTGTTGGCAGCTTATCAAAATACCGAAGCGCGGGAATGGCAAAGCTCAGAAGTCAACTTTTTGACTCAAATTGCCTTGCAGTTTAACCTGGCAAAATCCCAAATAGACTATCTAGCAACAGTCCGGTCAAAAACTGAAGAATTAGCACAGATAGCCGAACAAGAAAAAACTATCAACAAAATAGTCAACCGCATTCGTCAATCTTTAGACGTAGATGATATCTTCAGAACCACTACTCATGAAGTCCGTCAGGCTCTGAGATGCGATCGCGTCGGTGTTTATAAATTTAACCCAGATTGGGGTGGGGAATTTGTAGCTGAATCTGTAGGGACTGGTTGGACAAAACTAGTGGGGCCAAATATCAAAACCGTTTTAGATGATACCCACTTACAAGACACAAAAGGTGGTAGATATGCCAAAGGCGAAACCTTTGTGGTTAATGACACCTATGCCATAGGTCTAGCCCCTTGCCACATTGCCATCCTAGAACAATTTGAAGCCAAATCTTACATCATTGTACCGATCTTTTTTGGCGATCAACTCTGGGGTTTGTTGGCAGCTTATCAAAATACTGGTTCTCGTGAATGGAAAGAATCAGAAATCAGCTTTTTACAACAAATCGGCTCGCAATTTAGTCTAGCCAAATCACAGTTAGATTATATAGAACAAGTACAGTTGCAATCTCAAGAAATCAGCCAACTGGCTGAACAAGAGAAAACAGTCAACAAAATAGTCAACCGCATCCGTCAATCTTTAGATTTAGAAGACATCTTCAGAACCGCTACACAGGAAGTCCGTCAATCACTAAGATGCGATCGCGTCGCTGTTTATCGCTTCCACCCCGATTGGAGTGGACAATTTGTCGCTGAATCCGTAGGTGCTGGATGGATGAAAGTTGCCACTCCCGACTTTAAAATGGTTTGGGAAGATAGCCACTTGCAAGAAACCCAAGGGGGTAGATATGCCAAGGGTGAAAGCTACGTCGTCAATGACATCTATCAAGCTGGTCATGCTCAATGTCACCTAGAGGTTTTAGAGCAGGTTGAAGCCAGAGCTTACATAATAGTCCCCATCTTCTATGGAGAAAAACTCTGGGGATTACTGGCAGCTTATCAAAACTCAGGAACTCGTCAATGGCAACCCAGAGAAGTCAACTTCTTAGAGCAGATAGGCTTGCAAATCAGCCTCGCAAAATCGCAGATAGATTATATAGAACAAGTACAGTCCAAATCTGAAAAACTCGCTCAAATAGCTGAACAAGAAAAAGCCATCAGCAAAATAGTCAATCGCATCCGTCAATCTTTAGATGTAGAAGAAATCTTCAAAACCACCACCCAAGAAGTCCGCCTACTACTAAAATGCGATCGCGCAGCCGTCTATCAATTCACATCTGATTGGGGTGGCGAATTTGTCGCCGAATCTGTAGTTAGTGGTTGGGTGAAACTAGTCGGACCCGGTATCAAAACCATCCTCAACGACCCTTGCTTACAAAATAACGAAGGCGGGCGCTATAAAAAAGGTGACACTCTGATAGTCAACGACATTTATACAGCCACCCTTGATCCATGCTACATAGAGATCATCGAAAAATATGAAGCCAGAGCTTACATCATTGCTCCCATCCTATTTGGAGAAAAACTCTGGGGCTTACTCGCAGCTTATCAAAACTCAGGAACTCGTGAGTGGGAAGAATCAGAAATTAACTTGTTATCACGTATCAGCGACCAACTAGGACTAGCATTACAACAAACAGAATACTTACAACAAGTACAAGCTCAATCATCCAAACTAGCAGAAGCAGCCCAAAGAGAAAAAGCAGCTAAAGAATTACTGCAACAACGTTCTATTCAACTACTCAGAGCCATTGGTCCTGCGCTCAGTGGTGATTTAACAGTCCGCGCCCCAATTACAGAAGACGAATTAGGCACAATTGCCGATGCCTATAATGGGACTCTGCAAGCATTACAACAAATCGTAATTCAGGTACAAACCGCATCTCAACAAGTCGCTCAAACCTCTATCAATAGCAATTCTTCACTAGTAGGATTGACTGATTTAGCAAAAGAACAATCTGATGAAATCACCCAAGCCCTAAGCGATATTCAACAGATGGTAGATTCTACCCAAGCAGTAGTAACAAACGCTCAATTAGTACAAGTAGCCTTACAACAAGCCAACAAAACTGTAGATTCTGGTGATATCGCCATGAATCAAACAGTAAACGCCATTCAAGCCATTCGGGAAACTGTTGCTCAAACCAGCAAAAAGATTAAACGCCTAAGTGAATCATCACAAAAAATCTCTAAAGTGGTGAACTTAATCAGCAACTTTGCCACACAAACAAACGTACTCGCACTCAATGCCGCCATTGAAGCGACTCGTGCAGGAGAATATGGCAAAGGCTTTGCGGTGGTAGCCGATGAAGTGCGCTCCTTATCACGCCAGTCAGCAGCAGCTACTATCGAAATTGAAAAACTAGTCCAAGAGATTCAAACTGAAACTGGGGAAGTTGCAGTAGCAATGGAAATGGGTATTCAGCAAGTCGTCGAAGGTACAAACCTGGTTAGTGAAACCCGCCAAAACTTGAACGCGATCGTTTTAGCCACGGCAGAAATTAGTCAACTAATTGAGCGTATTACTGAAGCAACTCAAAAACAAATGAGCCAATCAGTAACAGTAACAACATCAATGAATGATGTAGCCTCAATTGCAAATAAGACCTTTGGTGAATCTCAAGAAATTGCTACTGTATTCCAAAATTTATCAGGAATGGCACAAGATTTATTAACAACCGCTAGTAAGTTCAAAGTCAAATAATCCCCATTCGCACTCCTAAAATGTGCATGAAAACAGGTAACATTTACCTAGTGTTGGCAGGCTAATCACCTGCCCTACTGATTTTATCCATCTGTAGGAATCAGAAATTTGAAGAAGAATACATCCGTCAGAATGCAATCAGTTTAGGACAAAATTCATTCTGACTCCTGACTCCAGACTCCAGAATTCTGCTCGATAAAATATAAAATTCAAGACTAGTATGAATTAACATCATCAAAAACCTAAAATATCAAACAAAAAATTATGATTACAGATAATGAAATTCGTCAACAAGGCTATGCCTATTTTTTAGCCGAAACCCCAGAACTATTACAAACAATTGAACAGGATCTATTTACTCTCTTAGAAAATTACAGTATTGCTAAAGTTCATAATTTAATGAGAGCAACTCACACCATTAAGGGTGGAGCAGCTACTGTCGGATTAGATACTATCAAAACTATAGCCCATTCTCTAGAAGATATATTTAAGGCTCTATATAGTCCAGATGTAGTTATAAATTCAGAACTGCAAACAATGCTATTAGAAGCTTATGAATGTCTGGAGTTAGCTGTCACCACAGAACTAACAGCCAGTAATATTAATAGCGAAGAACTGATTCAGAGAGCAACTACAGTATTTGCACAAATACAAACAACATTAGGTGATGCTTTTGGGGCTGAATCTCATATTCCTACTTCTGAAGAATTAGGATTTGATATTGTCCAGTCTATCTTTGAAGTAGGAGTAAAACAACGCTTAGAAAGTATTTCTGAAGCCCTACTTAATTCACTCAGTAATGAAGAATTAGTAGAGGTTTTACACTCTCAACTTGATGTATTTCTCGGTTTAGCAGAATCGTTGAATTTACCTGGTTTAAAAGAACTAGCTTGCACAATTATGTCCGCTTTGGAAGCTAATCCCCACAAAGCAAGCCAAATTGCCGAAATTGCTTTAGCTGATTTACAAGAGTCACACAAAGCAGTTTTAGCAGGCGATCGCACTTCTGGGGGTTCACCTTCTTTAGCTTTGCAAACACTCATAAAAGTAACAGAAGATAATTCACCTAGCATACCCACTATCACTAGTAGTTCATTAGCTATAGTCCCCAAGGTTGAATCATCTATCACCCATGCAAATCAAAGTTTTGCTACCGCGTTTTTTAATATCACTACTAAATTTTACCAGTTTTTAATAACATCTGGTGACAAGAATAATGAGCCTTTAAGACCAGCAAATGCTAAATTTTATTTAAAAGCAATTCGCTATATTTTTGGCTGGTTTAATCACTATAGAGAAATACCAGAAACAGAACTGAGTTTAAAGTTATTAATTTTTCCAGATGGTCAAGAAAATTCACAACATTATATAGAAACTTGGCTTAATGAATTTCTAGATTTTATTGTCGATAAAAGAGATCAGCCGAACCTTCGTGTTTATCGTCAAGGTGTGATTTTAATCATTCTTCTAGCTATTGCCCAATTTCAATATTTAGTTAACAAAGATGATGATGCTATCTCAGTTATCAGCACACTCAGAAAGCAAATCCGTAAATTAGGAAAAGAATATAAAAATTACCCTCCAGTCACCGAACAAGAAAAAAAATGGCTTGACAGTCCTAAACTACAAGAATTACTAGTTATCAAAGAAATATCTAACCCTGTAGCTGTTCCTAATGACTTTAATCTATTAGAAGAAATCTGGGGAGGAGAAACTATTGTTGATTCTGAAATAGTAGAGCAAAACGTCTCAACTCATACTGTAGAAGATATTAAAAATGACAATTATTTAGGAAGTGTGACTTCATCAGTTGTCAGTGATCAGGTATTTACAAATATTTCTGAATCAATCCTAGAAGTTATTCATGATGAACCTGTAATCAACAATAAAGAAATAGCCGATCAATCCTTACCTACGAAAAATAATAATTCTCGACAGCCTTCTTTTGTACGTGTCAATGTAGATGGGTTGCAGCATCTCAATTATTTAGCAGGTGAATTACTAATTTATCAAAAACGACGAACTTTATACGATGATCAAATTATAGAATTAATTGACAGATTAACTCAAAAACTGAGTCAACATCAAGCAATTTTAAATCAATTGCGTGATTTATCTTTACAGGGAAATAATGTTTCTATCGAAACTATGCAAAAAGTCTCTGCTGTGCAGTTTGATGCTTTGGAAATGGATATATATACAGAATTTAATTTGACATTACACGAAGCATTAGAAGACACGCTACAATTGCAAGAAACAGCTGAGTCTCTTGACTTATTAATGAAACAATCTGGTCAAATTAGTGATAAAAAATATAATTTAACTCTCAATATTATAGACAACCTGGTAGAAGCTAGAATGCTACCTTTAGGAACGATTTTAAACCGCTTTCCTCAAATGGTGCAGAAGCTAGGAAATGTTTATGCAAAACTTGTAGAATTAAAACTCATTGGTACACAAGTTCTCATAGATAAAGCCATTGCTGAAAAACTCTATGATCCATTATTACAATTAGTGCGTAATGCTTTTGATCATGGTATTGAAACTCCAGAAATTCGCCGTGGACTTGGCAAAACCGAAACAGGTTTAATAGAAATCTGTGCTTATCATCAAGGAAGCCAAACTATTATCGAAATCCGAGATGATGGACATGGTATAAATTTAGAAAAAATTAGAGAAAGAGCGATCGCACTTAATCTCATCCCAGATGATCATCATGGTCAAGGCTATGTTCATAATCTGACTGAATCGGAATTGATAGAATTCATGTTTTCACCTGGATTTTCCACCGCTGGTAAGGTAAGTGAAATTTCTGGACGTGGGATGGGTTTAGATATTGTTCGTACTCAGTTACAAGCTCTTAATGGCTTGGTTTCAGTGCAATCATCTCCTTCTCAAGGAACAACATTCATACTCAAAATACCTTTTTCTATGACTACAGATAAACTAATGCTAGTCCAAGCAGGGGGTGTTGTTTATGCCTTATTGCTAGATAGTATCGAAAAAATATTAATTCCCGCTGAACAACAAATCAAAAAATTTGAAGGTAAACAAATTTTACATTGGCATTCAGGTGAGGATGAGCTTCTAGTCAATCTCTTAAAACTTTCAAATTTGATGTACTATAATGGTTCATTTATTGGTGGTACTTATTTAAACAAAATACCCAGTCATGCCGATACAGAAAGCATGAAAACTCCTGTGCTTTTGCTCAGACATAATCAAGGAATTTTGGGTTTAGAAGTCGATCAAATTATTGGTGAACAAGAATTAGTAATCAGACCTTTGGGAAATGCCATTGCTCCACCAAAATACATCTATGGTTGTAGTAGTTTAGCTAATGGCAATCTTGTTTTAGTAATTGACGGAACTCTCCTGGTAGATTCTCAACAGATGCAAGCAACACTTGATGTGAGAACACTACCAAGCAGTTCTATATCTTCTCAACAGACCTTGTTAACGTCGGAGGATGAGATTCAATCTACACCTCTGCTGGCTGCATCTGCTCCTTTAAATACTATCAAACCTCAACTCCCTTCTTCTGTAGGAGTCGCTAATAAATTACCAAAAGTAGTTTTGGTTATAGATGATGCAATTAGTGTCCGACAAACTATTTCTCTAACTTTGCAAAAATTTGGCTATCAAGTATTGTCAGCACAAAATGGAGTAGAAGCTCTCGAACAATTGGAAGTACATCCAGAAATCGAAGTAATAATTTCTGATTTGGAAATGCCACGGATGAATGGATTTGAATTATTAAGTCATATTCGTCAGAATCCTGATTTGGCTAAAAAACCTGTGGTGATTCTCACTTCTCGTAGTTCCGAAAAACATCGTCAATTAGCTCAAGAATTAGGTGCAACGGCTTATTTTACTAAGCCTTATTTGGAGCATGAGTTCCTTTCTACTGTTGATACTTTGGCTAATAGAAATAAAGACGATTCAAATCAGTGACTAATAACAGCAGGTAAATAAATTATTGAGCAAATTGCAAAAAGGTTGAATATACCAGTTTCTTTATTTCATCATTCAGCCTTTTTGTATTATGCTTTTCCTGCTATTAATTTTTAAAGAAAAATTATATTTTATGTAAACGATTTTTATATAGTTTCCCAGCCGTTACCTTCTTGTAACTACGATTAAATGCTATATTCATATTGGACTGTTTTATATTTTTGAGTTAATTTCTATTTCTCGTATGGAATTTGATTTTAATAATTTAGACCCATTACTAGCAACTTTAACTGATATTTTTGCAAATATTGGAGATACAAAAAAAGTTGCCATACTTGCAGAAGCAACTGCAACAATTGAGCAGATAGATTATGACAACTGGAACGGTGGAACTGATGTTTATAATTTATATTTAACAATTCCTGGTTATCTATTTAGCCAAATTGCTGATGAGCAAGAGAACTTAGAGAAGGAAATTCAGGAAAAAACATCTTATGTGCTAAGACCATATATGAAAAATTGGTACATTAAATGGGTGGTCATATCACCAATGTTATCGAGTGACACTCAATGGAGAGAAAAAGCAAAAGCTTTTGTAGAAGGACAAGGTATCAATAATCAGGGACGTGTACGTTCAGACAACATTGCAAGTAAATCCTGTGATGGATTATTATTTCGGTCTCAACCAGAAATCTATTTGTATGAGGGGTTTAAGAGGCTTGGAGTTACTTTTGCACCTCTTGCGGTATTTATTCGAGGGGGTCAAGATTATCGTCGTATTGAACCAGATTTTCTAATTATTAAAGATGGAATAACAATGATTGTTGAAGTTGATGGTGATACTGTTCATCGAGAATTGCCCGCAGAAGCTCATGATCGTTTAAATATGCTAACTCATGAGGGAGCTATTGCAGAACGGGTATTAGCAAGCGAATGTAACACGCCTGAAAAAGCAAAACAATGTGCATCTCGATTAATAGAAATTCTTAAGAAGCGTAAAAAAAATATGTAAGAACATATGCTCTCATGCTCGTTCCTATCTTGGTTGATGCGATCGCGCTAAGAGTAAGCCACAAAATAAATGATCCTGTCTTGTCATGCTGAGTGTAGCAAAGCGAAACGAAGCATCTCGGAGGATTCTTCACTACACTTCGTTTCGTTCAGAATGACATTGGGCATTTCTTTTTGTGGAGTTCTCTAAGGCTTAATTCCTCCCTTATGGACAGTAGTGTAAAAATGCTGATAATAAATTTTAGAGTTTCTAAATTACAACTAATTTCTATTTCTTTGGTTTAACCTCACCGAATTTAATCACAAGTGCGATACCTTCGGTAAGCTACCGCTAACGCCATACTCACCACTAAAATTAATGTCATATTGCTAAACCCCTACTACTCCCAAATTATTTTTTTGGTGTCACCTCACCAAATTTAATCACGAGTGCGATCGCAATACTCACAAACAAAATTAACGTCATACTCAACGCTGAACCAAATCCCCAATTTTGGGTAGCACCCAGAAACTGGTTATAAACTAACCGTGCTGCTGTCATGCTAGAAGCACCACCAAGTAATTCCGGGTCGATAAAATCCCCTAATGCGATAATAAATACCAGCAAAGAACCAGCAGCTATACCTGGTAAAACTTGGGGTACAGTGACGCGCAAAAAGGTTTGTCTTGGGTTTGCACCCAAATCGGCTGCTGCTTCTAGCAACTGCTTGTCTAGCTTTTCTAAAGAGGCATACAACACTAAAACCATATAGGGTAGTAAGCTGTAACTCATGCCAATTAATACTGCTGGACTGCGGTTGAGCAATTCTAATGCGGGTAAGCCGACACTAGTTAGTAAACTATTCAACAATCCAGTTGGACGCAAAATAGTAATCCAAGCATAAGAACGCAGCAACGAGGAAGTCCATAAAGGCAAAACAAACCCTAATAGCAGCAAATTTCGCCAGCGCTGTGGTGCTATTTGAGCAATCCAATAAGCAACCGGAAAACCTAAAATTAAACAAATAATTGTCGTATTAATCGCCAAAAAAAGAGAATTAAATATTACTCGTAAGTAAAGTGGTTCGAGAATACGAATATAATTTTGAAAGCCATTAGGATTGACAATATCACCTGGTCGAATATTGGTGACCAAACTCAATTGGAAAATTATTAATGTTGGCAGTAACAATAACAGTAATAACCAAATTCCAGATGGTGCAAGCAATAACGTAGGCGTAAGCCATTGGATTTGATAGCGATTAAATTGCGGCTTTTCTGTAATATCGCTGGAAGATTCTAGGGACGAATTAGGAATTTTAAGAGACACAGTATAACACCAATTTTTAATTTTAGGTTGTTAATATTGACAATAATACAATAACCAATTACCCATTGCCAGCACGAATAGATATGAGAATCATTTTTTCTGTCTGTGCGGAGGCTTCTCCAATTAATTAGAGGAGCCTTTCCACAGCGCCACCTTCTGAATCACTGCTCATTTGACCCCTATGTTACCAAATTTAATTGGTACTCTTCAGAATCGCTTTCAACACGTATAAATTCATTTAATGGGTTGTACCTATCGAAATTTCTCAGATTTTCCTCTTTATATATAGCATTTTCTAAATAAGCTAAAGCTAATGTTGACGTGACATAAATATTTCCATGTTGTTTTAACCCTGCTATTATTTCAGATTCAATCGGATAATCTTTTACTAAATGTTCGGCTAGATATCCTTTTAAAATTATTCCTCTCAAGCCTGTTTCTTTGTATCCTTCCTTAGCTATCATCAACGATATGTGATCAGAATCGAGATTAGGAAAATCATCGTAATCCTCAAAGAACGGACAAAAAATCTTCATGAGATTTTTGACAGTATTTCTAACTTTCCCGTATAGATTCATAGTCAATTCAAGCTAGTAATTGAGTCCAATATCGCTCATAAACTTCTTCAAATTCACCTATAGGCGTAGAGCGTTCACATTTTGCTAACAATGATTCTGGAGGAAATAAATTAGTATTTTCTCGACTTTGCTTTGGTAATTGCTCGAATCCAGCACGATTAGGAGTACTAATATTTAGTCTTTTACTGAGCTTGGCTGTTACATCTGGTTGTAAAATCAAGTTAATCCAGGCATAAGCACCAGCCAAATTAGCAGCTATTTTGGGAATGACAATAGTATCTGTCCATAGTGAAGAACCACTACGAGGAATCACATATTTGAATTTGGGATTTTCTTTAGATATATTAACTGCATCAGTAGAATAACACATAGCTAATAATAAATCTCCTGCTAGAAGTTGGTTTTGCCAAGCATCAGTATCAAAAGCGGCAATTGCAGGTTTTAATATTTTCAACTTTTCATAAGCTTGTTTAACTTCTGTTTCATTTTGCGAATTGTAAGAATAACCCAGCATTTTTAATGCTGCACCCATTACCTCACGCACATCATTGAGTAAAGTCATTCGTTTATAAAGTTTGTCTTGGTTTTGCCAAAGATATTCCCAATCTTCTGGTGGATTTTCCAGCTTTTCTGAGTTGTAAAGCAAACCAGTTGTTCCCCAATTGAAGGGAATACTATAACGATTGTTAGGATCATAGCTAGGATTCTTAAATTGGGTAAATAAATTGTCCAACCCAATTAAGCTTTCATGATTGATTTCTGTTAACAAATTTTTCTCTACCATCTTCTGCACCATATAGTCAGATGGATAGATAATGCTATAAGTGGCTGCACCTCCAGCTTGTAATTTAGCCAGCATCACATCGTTGGAATCATAAAAATCTGCCAAAACTTTTATCCCAGTTTGGGTAGTAAAAGTGGAAAGTAATTCTGAATCAGTATATTGAGTCCATGTATATATATACAGGGTGTCACTTTGTCCAGAACTAGTATGGTTTGAACTCACATTAGCTAGTTTCCAGCCACAACTACTTAAAGACAAGCTAGAAACCGCTACCATGTTTTTTAGAAATTGCCTTCTGTTAGTCATTTTAGTCATGATGGATTTTTGAGCCTTGGTGCTTGACTAATAGCTAAACAGTCAGTTTCTGCCCACCAAATGTAGATTGGGGTGTCACGATCTGGTAAGCTGCCAAAGGTATTTGGTTGTAAAACATTGATATTTATGCCGTTGGCTAATTCCACAACATAATTAACATGAGTACCCAGATACATAATATTAACTAACCTGCCTTCAAAGCAGTTTGTTGGTAGGTTTGGTTGATAAAGGGAAATCTGAATTTTTTCTGGACGAACACTTAATACTACTGCTTGTAATAACTCCGTTGGTGTATCGTCTGTACGTCCAGCTACAATTGACAATCCAGTTTTAGTCAAAATTTTCACATACTCTGAGCCTACGTCTGTGATTTCACCGCTGAATAAATTTGTATCACCAATAAAATCTGCCACGAAGGCTGTTTGAGGACATTCGTAAATTTCGCTAGGAGTACCGATTTGTTCAATTTTGCCTTGATTCATCACCGCGATGCGATCAGATAAGCATAGTGCTTCTTCTTGATCATGTGTCACCATGACAAAGGTTAATCCTAAATCTTTGTGGAGATTGCATAGTTCAACCTGCATTTCCTTACGCAGTTTTAAATCTAAGGCTCCCAAGGGTTCATCTAGGAGTAAGACTGCGGGACGATTAACTAAAGCCCTAGCTAAGGCTACTCGTTGCTGTTGACCACCAGAGAGTTGAGAAGGTAAGCGCGATCGCAAACTTTCCATTTTTACTAGCTTCAAAGCTTCTGTAACTCTGCTCTCCAGTTCTGATTTAGATATTTTTTTTAACCGGAGTCCAAAAGCAATATTATCCCACACATTGAGATGATGAAACAGAGCATAGCTTTGAAATACAGTATTGACAGGTCTACGATAAGGAGGAACATTGGTCATAGACTGTCCTTGAATCAGCAACTTGCCTGCGTCAACCCTTTCAAACCCAGCAATTAAGCGGAGTGTGGTTGTCTTACCGCAACCAGAAGGGCCTAAAATACTAAAAAACTCTCCCTGTCTAACGTCCAAGTCCACACCATGTACGGCTGGTTCTTGGTTGAAAAACTTGAAGACGTTACGCAGTTCAACATCAAGCGGCTGAAAAGTCGTGAAACTCTTCTGATTTTGCATCACAGTTTGAGCCATAGTCTTTAGTAGAATGCCATGATCTGACTAAACTTGGTTAAGTAATGTAGGCTACTAATATAGACTACAATTAACACTTTGGTTTATTGTATCTGGCAACAACACTCGGATGAGAAATATACTTGCCATTGTCTTATCCTAAATGCCGGGCAGCAGCTACAAAGCATTGATAATATTAATTTCATGCCTACTTTTAATTTTATGGCTATATTACCACCACTACTCAGTAATCAAAAAAATACACGTACCGTTGGACGTGGTTCCCAATCAGTATTTTTAATACTATTCACGTTATTGATGACATCTGGAATTGGCGCTCGTTTAGCTTATTTACAAATTATTGAAGGGCCAAAACTCCGACAACGGGCAGAGTCCAACCGGATTCGGATGATTCCCAAACAACCGGAAAGAGGCAACATTTTTGACCGTAATGGCAAACTTTTAGCTACTACTCGCTATCCGCGCTCTGTACATCTGTGGCCAATGGCACATACTAAACCCTCATGGTCAGTTGTAGGGCCCCGTCTATCCAAAATCCTCGATATCCCTCAAGAGGAAATTGAAAAGAAACTAGAAGAAGCCGGAGCTAACTCCTCTTCTCTAATTCGCGTTGCTCGTGACGTAAATGAAGCTCAAGTTACAGCCTTGAAAGAATATGAAACTGAATTGACAGATGTAGAAATAAACACAGAAGCTGTGCGTTATTACCCACATGGTATCAAATTAGCGCATCTACTTGGCTATACCCGTGAATTGACAGCCGAACAGCTCAAGCAAAGGAAAACTGAAGGCTATCGTCTAGGAGATGTAATTGGTCAAATGGGCGTGGAAAAAGCCTATGAGAAAACACTGCGGGGTGAATGGGGCGGACAGCAAGTAGAAGTAGATGGTGCGGGTAGACCGCTGCGGGTATTGGGAGAAAAACAGGCAAAAGCTGGTAATGATTTACACTTGACAATAGATTTAGAACTGCAAAAAACTGCCGAAAAAGCTTTAGGTAAACGCAATGGGGCAATTGTGGCACTTAACCCCAACAATGGTGAAGTATTAGGAATGGTATCTCATCCTACCTTCGACCCCAATCTTTTTTCTAAACAAAAACTCTCCGAAAAAGACTGGAAAAGTGTCCAAGGTGAGGAGCATCCTTTGGTCAATCGGGCCTTAAGTATCTTTCCACCGGCAAGTACCTTTAAAATTGTCACTACCACTGCTGGATTAGAATCGGGGAAATTTTCTCCGAATACAGTGCTACAAACCTATGGTTCTTTAACTATTGGTGGCACAAGGTTTGGTGAGTGGAACCATGCAGGATTTGGTCCATTGGGTTTTGTTGGTGCAATGCAGTGGAGTAGTGATACTTTCTTTTATCAAATTGGTAAGGGAGTAGGGGGTCCTAGATTGATTGAATGGACTCGCAAATATGGCTTTGGGGAAAAAACAGGCTTTGAGTTCTCCACAGAAGAAGCAAAAGGTTTGGTTCCCGATGAAAACTGGAAACGCAAAGTTTGGAAAATGCCTTGGACTGTAGGCGACTCTATTAATATGTCTATTGGTCAAGGTGCTTTACAAACATCACCTCTACAAGTCGCAGTGATGTTCGCTGTCCCAGCTAATGGTGGTTATCGAGTGCAGCCACATTTGCTCAAAGACAATGGGGAAGCAAAAAAATGGCGCGAATCTTTAAATATGAAACCAAGTACCATTAAAGTTTTACGCGAAGGATTGCGGAAGGTGATATCTGAAGGTACTGGTAAGGCTTTGAATAAACCAACTATTCCCCCAACGGCTGGTAAGAGTGGTACAGCGGAAGCTTGGAACCGTGGAGTGAAAGAGAATCATGCTTGGTTTGGCGCTTATGCACCTGCTGATAAACCAGAACTTTTGATTGTGGCTTTTGCTGAACATTCTGGTGGTGGTGGTGGTAGTGTAGCTGCACCAATGATTTTAGAAATCATGGAAGAATATTATTCTCGTAAATATCCAGGGAAATATCAAAAACAGGTGATAGGTGATAGGTGATAGGTGATAGGAGGCAGGGGGCAGGGGGCAGGGGGCAGGGAGTAGGAAGTAGGGAGTAGGGGAGAGTATAGTAATTACCAATTACCAATTACCAATTACCCAATCACTTCAACGGTTTGAGATTTCTAGCTTTGTAGAATGTTTCTAGACTATTGCGATCGCCCACAAAACGCCAATGCCAAGGTTCATAACTCACACCTTGAGAGTTATCCTTGGGAAAAGATAGCTCAAAACTAAAACGGGCAGCATTAGCTTGTAGCCACCTGAAAGCTTTAGTATTTTCAAAATTGGCTTGAAGATTAGTCGCTGGTACTGCTCCATCTCCTATATCCACTGCATATCCTGTGTGATGTTCGCTATGACCGGGAGGAGCGCTGAGAGCCGCTCTTTGGGCAGGTGTCTGATTACGCTGCGCCCCTACACCAAAAAATAACTGCTCTTGGTCTTTGACTGAACGAAAACCAGAAATTGGTGTTAAAATCACACCCGCACTTCTTGCCGCTTGTACCATTGCCGAAAACTTTTGGGCTGCTGCTTGTCGCATTTTTATCCGTCCATCAGCGGTAATTGCCAATAGTTCTGTCTCTGGGGCTTCAGCATATACCAAATGTCCCAAAACAGCATCGTTATTAGTAGCCGGGGTATTGGTCGGTATCGGTACAGAATTAGCACCTACTGGTTGAGGATCTACTGTTTTTTTGGGGGGTGCTATAACGGAAAACAAGAAACCACTAATTACAGCCAGCAACACAAATCCTGCCACTCCTCCAATAACCAAAACTAACGGTTGTAAGCGTAGCTTAGACCCTGGATCAGGAGTATCGCGTAAAGCTGCTGGAATATCATCCCCAGGGACAGCCGATGAGTTTTGCGGTTTTTCTGAAAAACCAGCCTTATTCAAGTGTCCGCTCCTGCTTGTGTTCAATAATTTAATTACTAAAAATTCTAGACTAGAAAAAAATAGGCACAATAAGTATTATTTTACATCCCTATCTTTAAGTAAAATCTTGATAAATCTCTTAGAACTATACGTCAAGTTAGTAGGATTAGTACTAGTAGGAGTTATGTTAGGACGAAAATTACCTGCCATATTTCCTAACTATTTGTGTCAATTTCTTTTCTGGGTTGGAGTACCCATCAGCATTATTGCTTTTTTGCGTCAAACAGACCTATCAGGGCAGATTTGGATTGCACCTGCGATTGCCTATTTAGCAATCTTACTAGGGGCATTTTTAGCTTGGTTAGGGATCAAAGGTCAAGCCTATTTGACAAAATCTATTCCTCAACCATCAACCCAAGGTAGTTTAATTCTAGCGGCAATGGTGGGTAACACAGGTTATCTAGGCTTTCCTATCACCTTAGCAATGGTCGGCAAAGAATATTTCGCCTGGGCTTTATTCTACGATTTATTGGGGACATTGTTTGGAGCTTATGGCTTGGGTGTCTTACTAGCAGCCCGTTTTGGCAACACAGTCCAAAATCATAGGCAGATGGCCAAAGCAATTTTCATCAATCCTGCCCTCTGGAGTTTTGGATTTGGGTTGTTATTTCGTCAAGTGACAATTCCCAATGTAGTAGAAATTGGCTTAGATAAATTAGCTTGGTGTGCTGTAGCCTCATCCTTAATTTTAATTGGCATGAGACTTGCACGACTGAACTCTTGGCACAAACTAAAACCAGCAGGAAGCAGTATAGTTATCAAAATGCTGTTAGTTCCTCTAATTTTAGGCAGTACCTTACCACTTTTTGGTGTCACTGGTGACGCAGCACAGGTCATAGTCTTACAAATGGCCATGCCTCCAGCTTTTGCCACACTGGTAATAGCCGAAACCTTTAATTTAGATCGTGATTTGGCAGTAACTGCTTTAGCAATGGGGACTATGTTATTACTAGTTACTCTCCCAGTTTGGCTGTGGCTGTTTTAGGGAAGGTGACAGGTGACAGGAAAAGATAAATAAATATTCTTCCTCATCTTCCCCACTTCAACAAGGTTGACTCACCTTTTCCACCATTTCTGCGGGGTTAATCAGTTCATATTTTTCAAAAGGTTGATGAATCCAGGGGTTATCAGGTAGATAATCAACGTAGTAGTCTGGTGCAATGACTGAACAGGCTTTATACCAAATTACAGCGGTGTGAATTTCCTCAATTGGAAACTCACTATGTTTTTTTAGCCAAGGTACAGTTTTCTGGATGGTAATTCCAGAATCGACTAAATCATCTACTAGGAGAATCCGGGAACCTAATTGATCACTAGTCATCGTCAAGTGACGAGAAACAATTAAACCTCCTCTTTCTTGCTTACCAGCACCGCTGTAAGATGAAGTAGCTAAAATAGCCAGAGGTTGATTGTATATTCTTGAAAGAATATCTCCTACTCGTAGTCCCCCTCTAGCAAGACAAACAATTTGGTTAAATTGCCAACCTGATTGGTAAATGTTGACAGCCAATTGTTCAATTTTGTGATGATAATCTGACCAAGAAACGTAAAGGTCTGACATAAAACGCAGGAAAGTGATTTTTAGTTAGTACTGAAGGCAAACCCAAACTATCTTAATATGAGCGCAAGTGATCATGAATGATTCTACTGCTGATGGTGATGTTAAAAAAAATTCGACTAGTGAAAAATTAGATCTTAAAACTAAACTGGCTTATGGTGCTGGTGATTTAGGGCCAGCAATTACTTCCAATATTGCTATATTCTTTCTACTTGTATTCTTTACCAACGTCGCTGGTATTCCCGCAGGTTTAGCAGGCAGCATTTTAATGATTGGCAAAATTTGGGATGCTGTCAACGATCCGGTAGTGGGATGGCTAACTGACAAAACTAAATCTCGTCGCTGGGGTCGTCGTCTACCTTGGATGTTATATGGTGCAGTCCCCTTTGGAATTTTCTTTTTCTTACAGTGGATTGTACCGCAATTTAGTGCTGAACCTAGTAATAATATTTGGCCATTGTTTTGGTATTATGTAGGCATTGGAGTCGTATCACAAGCATTTTTTACTGTTGTTAATTTGCCCTATACGGCAATGACTCCAGAACTATCTCAAGATTATGATGAACGTACTAGCCTGAATAGCTTTCGGTTTACTTTTTCTATTGGTGGCAGTATTTTATCGCTGATTCTAGCGCAAATTGTTTTTTCTCAGATTGCAGATCCTCAACAACAATATCTAGTTTTAGCAGCTATTTGTACTGTAATTTCGATTTTAGCCTTGTATTGGTGTGTTTTTGGCACACGCGATCGCATTATGGCTTTTGAAGCCAAACGTATCCAACTTGAGGAACCACCAGAAATTCCCTTCATCGAACAGCTAAAAATTGTCTTTACTAACAAACCTTTTCTGTTTGTTATCTCTATCTATCTTTTTTCTTGGTTAGGTGTACAAATCACAGCTAGTATTATTCCCTATTTTGTTATTTACTGTATGGGGCTAAAAAATTCAGACGTTCCCACGGTTATGATTGCAGTACAAGCAACCGCTTTATTAATGTTATTTGTCTGGAGTTATTTAAGTAAAAAAATTGGTAAGAAACTTGTTTATTTTATGGGAATGAGTATATGGATTATCGCCGCTGCTGGGCTATTTTTCTTGCAATCTAATCAAATTGGATTGATGTATCTCATGGCAATTATGGCAGGTGTTGGTGTTTCTACAGCTTATCTAATTCCTTGGTCAATGATTCCCGATGTTATTGAGTTAGATGAATTGCAAACCGGACAACGACGGGAAGGCATTTTCTATGGATTTATGGTTTTATTACAAAAATTTGGTTTAGCTTTTGGGCTATTTATAGTCGGTAATGCTTTACAAGCATCTGGATTTAAAGAAGTTGTAGCTGGACAAACGGTATTACCCATACAACCTGATTCAGCACTATTAGCAATCCGTATTGCAGTTGGGCCTATACCTACAATTTGTTTAATTATTGGCTTAATTTTGACTTTTTTCTATCCCATTACCCGCGAAATGCACGCAGAAATCATGTTAAAACTGCAAGAAAGAAGGGAGAAGATGGAAGAAAGCTGATAAGCTATTTAGATAATTAAAGAAACCAACACAAATCGACAATGGATAATTTTTCGTTTTTAACCCAAGTGTTCCCATCAGTTGATATTTTTATAGGATTTAAACCAGCTTTAAAAAGAAATACAAAAGGCAAAACAGTTTTTAGTTTTTTTGATGCTGATGACAATTTAATAGGTAGTCGAGTATTAAAAGAAGCAAGAGGTCTCAAAAAACTTGCGGTTCCTTCAATAACTGAAAAAATACATATTAAATCATTCAATGAAGATTACTATTTCGCTGATGTTAAATCAATGATTGAGGATTGCATTAAAGATAAAATTGCCTACGTTAAAAGAGATTATGGATTAACACCCGAAGAATATTATCAAGAAATACTAGAAAGTCGTGCAAAAGCAAGTTTAATTAAAGAAGCAGCTTTAAAACTTGATAAGTTAGATTTTCCATCTGGTGAGGAATTAGAAGTTAAGTATGAATAGATATAGCAATTCCCAAGCTTATGAAATACACCCCACCCGCGCACCCTCCCCTTGGTAAGGGGAGGGTTGGGGAGGGGTAATTTTGTATCTTACTAGAGTGGGAAAGGCTATAAAACAAACCTCTATAACTAAATATAGAGGCTTTTTTTGCTATTTTTTGACATTTAATCCCAATTTTATATGAAGCTGCATAGAATAATGACATCAATTGAATTATACTAAAAATGGGTTAAAAATGTCATTCTGATAACGCAGCGTGGCGTTAGCCATACTTAGGTATAAACTGTAAAAGACTTAGTGATTCCCACAATATATTTATCTTTTGTGGAGTCCACTAGAACCTTGCACTGTTCCACAATGTTTACAATAAGGTAAAGCTTTATAAGTAAGCTCGTGACAATTTTCGCATTCAACAAATTGATCATAACCGCAATGTGGGCAATAAATATCATTATGCCGAATTTTTTTAGCGCAATTAATGCAGCGTGATTTCTGTACTCTGCTAACTGCTTGGACTTTAGCATTAAAAACAATTCTCTGAAAAAATTTGATAATGCCAAAACCAACCAGCGGAACTATCAAGATATAAACATAACTGACTAAAAATAGCAAGCCTCCCAAAAGTGTGCCAACGATATCAAAGATAAACTTAAATATTGCGCCGACTTGCAGAAATTCAAAGATTTTTAAAATTAGCGGAATCAAAAATATAACCAACAAATGCCAACTAATTAGCGCAATGAGTCCATATCCTTGACGTTGAGAAATATTATGAACTAGTAAAGCTATAAAAATTAACGGCAACAGAAATAAAGCTTGAAAACCAAGTTGGATACTGGGATACCAAAATGATGCTTTTTTATAGCCTGTTTCTACTTCTCCAAATGTATTTTCATTTTTAAGAAAGGCTAGGAAATTAGTACTTTCTGGCTTGGTAAGTAGCTCATTTTTAAGTTGAGAAATTTCCTTGGTAATTGTAGAAATTTGAATTTTGTTTTGATCTAATGTTTGTTTAGCTTTTTCAGCACTGACTTGATTAATTGATTTATCACTAGGCTGACCTGCAATTTTGTCTAAAAGTGTTGAGTCATATTGAGCGCGAATATTTTTATTACTTTGCTCAAGATTACTAACTTTGTTTTGTTGCTGTTCAATGGTTTTTATAGTTTGCAGATTTGGGGGATTTTTAATTTTATCTTTGTACTCAGCATACTGCAAGCATATTGGAGAAACTTTGCCCAGATGACCTTCTTCCGCTTGTTGATATATTTGTCTATTGAGTTGATTATTAGAGTAATTTGGTAATGCCAAATTAATCATTTGATAGTCTTTATCATTTGTAGTTTTTGTCCGGTAATTGTCCCATTCGGAATGACATGGATAAGCTTGATTAGGACTAAGATGCCATCCACTAATATCATTAAGTCCTGTAAAAACATTGACTAAGATAAAAATATCAATCAAGATAATGACAATCAAGCTTACTTTATTGAGAGGTTCGTTATTGACTGTTCTTGATTTACTAAATAATTGACCCAACAAACGGCGTATTTTGGCAAACATTTTGTTTTTCTAACTTGGTGATAATTATTTATTGAAGATAACCTAAAATTGATGCACTTCAACTACTTCACCAACCACTTTGGTTTATTGGCATAATTTAATACGAAGCTTAATTAAGATACATGGAATAATAAATGTATTTTTGAATACTAGTAATTTACTATGTAGCTGAATAATGTAACAAAGCATAACGACTATATTAAGATATGTATATATTTCTAATGTAAAGCTAAATAATATTTTATTATGACAAGTATAAGAACCATTAATATGCTGATTTCTGTTGCATGGTCTTGATTTCAGGTTAAAAAATCAATTTTAATCAAGGAAAATAAATTCATGAATAAATATTTGATGAAAACGATCCATTATAAAGAATGGAAAATTGAGATATATCAATTTTTTGCTAGAAACAGATTTGAAGTGATTTGCTACAGCCCAAGTGGTAGCAAACTAGACTATTCAAAAACTTCTATGAGATGTTGGTTTAAAGAAGAGTTTGCTATTGAAGAAGCTCAAGAATTTATAGACTCAATTATGACTAATAAAAATTCTGATCCAATGCCCGTTACAAATTGGGAGTATTTTGAATTAGCCAAAACTCAACAAGTAGATTTATCACAATTGGCAAGTTAAAGTTTAATTTTTAAACTCGGTGTTTAGTTATTGAACATAGCCCAAAACTGAAGCAAACCAACCAATTAAACTCCCACCCAAAACCAACCAAGCGGCATTGATGCTGTAGCGAATGGCTAAAATTGCAGAAGTGAGTGCGATCGCTAAACCGAACAAATCTACATAAGGGAATTGTGATAAAGTTAACGTTGCGACTCCCAATTGCAGTGTAGTGACTACCATCAGCGCCACAGCACTCACATTGACAGCATCCAAAAAAGCCCTTGTCCAAGATGAGGCACGTAAGCGGGGAATCAGGGGATTTAAGGCAGCAACAAAGAAAAATGAAGGGAGAAAAATTCCCAAAGTAGCGACAACTGCACCAGGTATACCAGCGATAACATAACCGATAAAGGTTGCAGTAGACAGGACTGGGCCAGGAGTAAATTGACCAATTGCGATCGCATCTAGTAACTGCTGTTGTGTCAACCAACCATATTCTTCAACTAATCCACCTTGTAAAAAAGCTACCAGTAAATATCCCCCACCAAACAACACACTACCAACCTTCAAGAAAAACCAACCTAATTGCCACAAAGGCACAGATACAGCATTTACTGATATTATTTGCGAAGTTACACTAATACTTAAACCTGCGATTAACAAGTTAGTCTGATTTCCTGGTGGGTTATTTTGATTACCACGATTTAACCAAACCATCCCCAATAATCCACCTAATAAAAGTGCAATCACTTCACTGACTTTTGCAACTAAAGTCACCACCCCAACAGCGACGGCAATTAATAGTAACTGACGCGATTTCACTGCCTTTTTTGCTAAACGCCAAAGGGCATTAAAGATAACGGCTAAAACAGCAGGTTTAATTCCATAAAGTAAAGGTGAAATTTGCGGTAAAGTTCCATAATTGACATAAACCCAAGCAAATATACCTGTAATTAAAACCGCAGGTAAAATAAAACAAACACCAGCTACAATTAGCCCTAGCCATCCTGCATAAATGTATCCAATATGAATTGCCATTTCTGTAGAATTGGGGCCGGGAATTAAGTTAGTTGCACCTAACAAATCCAGAAAATGCTCCTGTGTCAGCCACTGACGACGCTTAACTACTTCATCTTCAATCATGGCAATATGGGCAACTGGCCCACCAAAACCAATTACACCTAGTTGAAAAAAGAGTTTAGCGACTTCACTCAAACGACTTAGCTGCACATTATTCATTTTTTTGAGGTAATTATTGTGCAGCTTGATTGTATAAGAGAATTCTATAAAAAGAAATGCCCAATGTCATTCTGAACGGAACGAAGTGTAGTGAAGAATCCTCCAAGATGCTAGAGCCTCCGGCACGCTAACGCGAACGTTTCGCTTCGCTACACTCAGCATGACAAGACAGGATAATTTATTTTGTGGCTTACTCTAATATAAAAATTAAATGTCATAAAACCTAATATCTAATTCACCAATTCATCAATAATTGAGGCGGATGTTGATGATGTACAATTATTTTTACAGTTAATTATAGTTGATTGATGTTGGGTTTCGTTCCATTGCTCCGCAACGCTAACGCGAACAACCCAACCTACGAGGAATTGCGATTCCACTGACAAGTTAGGGCTTGTGCGATCGCACTGAAACTCAATTTTCATCACTTTTCTCTCTACCTCCACTTTCGGTCAATGAACTCCCAAGTAGCTTCGAGGAACTCTCCATTGGGCAAAATAATACCAACTCCAATGAAATCGCCAAGGTCAAGCTCCCCGATTGCTCCAGTCAAATCAACATCGAACAGCCCTCCAAAATTAAGCATATCCCAAGTGGCTCCTTCCAAGTTGACGTTTCTCATATTGCAGTGCTGGAAATTGGCATTACTCATCTCAGCCCCTCGGAGAGTAGCCCCTTCCAGATCAACGGAGACAAGGTTAGTTTCTTGCAAGAAAGCACCATCCAAATTAACTCCTCTCCAGTTAGCTTCATTGGAAACAACATAACTCAAATCAGTTTTGGACAAGTTAGCCCCTTCCAAGTTAACTTGATGGAGCCAAGCATCCCTCAATTTGGCTCCAGACAAATTAGCCCTACTCAGGTTGGACTCAGCCAAATTAGCTTGATTCAAGTTAATTCCGGGCAAATTAGCTCCACTCAAATCAATTCCCTTCAGGGTAGTGCTTCTAAAATCTCTTTCCCCAGCAGCATACCGTTGAAGCAATTCCTCGACAGTTATTCTCATACCTCAACTCCTGCATCAACTAACACATTCAAAGATAACTCACTCAATCTCTAGCAAACCCTCTTCAACCCCACCTTTAATATCACCTTTTAAATCACCGACCTCCCCACAGGACAACTAGTAGTCTGTCAAGAAATAATTGACGAATAAAAAAATCTTCCTTCTTCCTTCTTCCTTCGCGCTCTTTGCGTCCTTTGCGGTTCGTTTCTTCTTTGTCCGTCAAAATATATTTGACAGACAACTAGCCGAAGCCCAAATCACCTAATACGACCCCCAAAGTCGCCTCAACGGTGGCATTAACTCAGGAAATTTCTAGCAGAGATAGCGGTATCTGTAAAGTCACTGAAAACACCATCTATACCTAAGTCAAAAAATAGTTGATATTCATCTTGGGGATTTTCTTGAAAATCTAAAGGTAAGAACAAATTTTCATTGCGGAATGTCCAAGCATGAACTTGTAAACCAGTTTGATGTGCATCACTAACTAAGGATGTCGGAGATAGTAATTTACCATTGCTATCTTTGGGAACTACTAAATTTTTATTTACTCCTATCGCTTGTGCATATTTAGCAATTTCTATCAACTCTGTTGGATTTACTAAATATTGATATGTGCGATGATCACCATTAACTACAAAATCATAAGGTTTTCCCGAATCATTAATTAATTGTACTAAAGGTAAATCTGTTTTTTTAGATAATTCTTGCAGATTACTAACTTCAAATGATTGAATAAATATAGGTAAATTAATTTTGTGTAAAGTTCTGAGTAACTTATCTTCTAATGGTAAACCAATTGATTTAAAGTAAGTTGGATGTTTCGTTTCTGGGTAAATTCCAATCATT
Organism: Anabaena sp. PCC 7938; assembly: GCF_049315035.1. Taxonomy (NCBI): domain Bacteria; kingdom Bacillati; phylum Cyanobacteriota; class Cyanophyceae; order Nostocales; family Nostocaceae; genus Anabaena; species Anabaena sp. PCC 7938. The sequence continues at coordinate 2,159,748 of NZ_CP186034.1, forward strand.
CGACCTATTTCTAAACTTTTGCGTTTTGCTAAATCAATAATTTCATTTAGAGTAGGAATTGTAAAAATTCCATTATATGCTATATTTTGAGGACGAATTTGGTGAATACGTTCTTTAGCTGTTAATGTTTTTAATTCAGTTAAAGTAAAATCTTCTGTAAACCAACCTATTTTAACCTCACCATCAATTATTTTAGTAGTTTTCAGGTGAGTAAATTCTGCATGAATAGCAACATCAGTAGTTTCAGAAATTTCATTTTCATGACGAGCAATCAAAATACCATCTTTGGTAATCACTAAATCTGGTTCAATATAGTCAGCACCTAAATCAATTGCTAATTCATAAGCAGCTAAAGTATGTTCAGGACGGTAGCCACTTGCACCACGGTGAGCAATGATAATAGGACTTTGGTTTGTGAATGTTTTAGCCATATTCTTAATAGTTACAGCGGATTTCATTTAAATTAGATACAAACTTGAATAATGAAACTCTTGTGGTGCGGGCATCTTGCCCGCTAGGTATATACCTCCTAACCCACCCTACATATTTTCTTGTCTTATTGTACTAATTTGGATATTAATGTAAACCTACTTGTCTTGAACAGAAACGACAAGCTATCATCATCACATATCTGTAAACCGTCCCTAAATAGTTAACATTTCGTCACAACCAGTCAAAAGTTTAGCCTAGCCTAGCTGCTAACTGATAGGTACTATAGATAACCCCAAAGGCCGGGCTTCAAATTTACACATCTTTACAATTAGCGGCTTAGAGAATTGAGTCATTCGGGTAAACACTTGGTAGCTATGTTGCTGATTAAAGCTGAATACGAGCGATATTGACAGATAAATTGTTCAGAGAGCTTATTACAATGTTTAAAGTTATGTAGCCTTTTACTTACAGGCTATCAAGCCCTGCGGTAAACTATGCCTTGATTAAGATTCCTTCGCAGAGAAGAACACTCGAAAGGAGCAGTTTTTTCCATGTCTCATACCGTAAAAATCTACGATACCTGCATCGGCTGCACCCAATGCGTCCGCGCTTGTCCCACAGACGTACTAGAGATGGTTCCTTGGGATGGCTGTAAAGCCTCTCAAATCGCCTCTTCACCCCGCACAGAAGACTGCGTAGGCTGCAAGCGTTGCGAAACTGCTTGCCCCACCGACTTTTTGAGCATCCGGGTTTATCTAGGCGCTGAAACAACTCGCAGTATGGGTTTAGCATACTGAGGATTTTAAAAAACTCAGTAATTTAGTGCTGAGGACTGAGCAAAGGAGAAACAAGAAGCAAATTACCTAAAAGCATTCTTGATTCTTCTCTCAGCACTCAGCACCCTAATTTTTTCAATTATCTGCATAGCAAATCTCTTTAAGCTTTGGGGTGGACATTTCTGCCCAACAAAGCTGTTTTTTTAGAGTAAAATTCCAAAATCCAACAGGACTTACGCAAAACAGAACGAGAGTAGCGGTAATTCATGAATTACCGCTATGTAATAATAAGGTTTTCAGCCATATCTTGCGTAAGTCCTATCCAAAACACAACTTAGTGATACTGGGAGCAAGTTGCTCCTTTTTATTTTTTATTTGCTAAGATAACCATTCTGTGATGGCAAGTATAGCAACGGACAAGGAGGTTAGGACATCAGGCGATGATGAAACTCCGTCCACAAAAGGGTTTTAGTCCTGACTTATGCTATATCATTTATTAAATTTCAATGAACAGCAAATAGTTGTTTAGCCGATAGTGAGATATTTAAACCCATTGCTAAAGCATTAGACCTTCTTTGAAGGGAATTAAATCGAAAGTAACTGATAACCAGTGGTATAAAAAATGTGTGGAATTGTTGGATATATAGGAACTCAAGCGGCAACAGATATTTTATTGGCTGGACTAGAAAAATTAGAATATAGAGGTTATGACTCGGCAGGAATTGCCACCATTTGGGAAGGTGACGTTCACTGTGTACGGGCTAAAGGTAAGCTGCTGAATTTGCGTTCTAAACTCGAACAAATAGAAAATCCTGCTCAAATTGGTATTGGTCATACTCGCTGGGCAACTCATGGTAAACCAGAAGAACATAATGCCCATCCTCACATGGATACAGCATTGCGGGTGGCAGTGGTGCAGAATGGCATTATTGAGAATTACCGGGAGTTACGGGAACAATTAAAAGCATTAGGACATGAATTTCGTTCAGAAACAGATACAGAGGTAATTCCTCATTTAATTGCTGAGTGTTTAAAGCATTGTGATCAAAATTCGTCTTCCCCTTCGGTTTTTTTAGACGCAGTGCGGGAAGCGGTGAGTAAGTTGGAAGGCGCTTATGCTGTGGCGGCGATTTCTGCCGACTACCCTGATGAATTGATTGTAGTCCGGCAGCAAGCACCTTTAGTCATTGGTTTTGGTCAAGGTGAGTTTTTCTGTGCTTCTGACACTCCGGCAATTGTTCCCTATACCCGCGCTGTATTGCCCCTAGAAAACGGCGAAATTGCTCGTTTGACTCCTTTGGGGGTGGAGGTTTATAACTTTGCCGGACACCGTTTAAAAAAGCATCCCCGCACCATCAACTGGAATCCCGTCATGGTGGAAAAACAGGGATTCAAGCATTTTATGCTCAAAGAAATCTATGAGCAACCGGGGGTAGTGAGGGATTGTTTAGAAGCTTATTTCCCGACGGAATTGAATGGCAACTCAACTGCACAATCACCGGTGAAACTGGGTTTAGCTGATGATTTTTACGCAGACTTAGAACAAATTCAAGTTGTTGCCTGTGGTACAAGCTGGCACGCTGCTTTAGTCGGTAAATACTTGTTAGAACAACTGGCAGGAATTCCCACTCAGGTACAATACGCTTCTGAGTTTCGTTATGCACCATCCCCGTTAACTGCTAATACTCTGACTATTGGTGTTACACAATCGGGGGAAACTGCTGATACTTTAGCAGCTTTAGCAATGGAAAAAGAACGTCGTCAGGGCAAAGAAAGCAAGTATCAAGCGCGACTTTTAGGAATAACTAATCGTCCAGAAAGTACTTTGGGCAACATGGTTGCAAATATCATCAATACTCATGGGGGAATTGAAATTGGTGTTGCTGCGACAAAGACTTTTATTGCTCAATTGATGGCGTTTTATGCTTTGGCTTTAGATATAGCTTATCGTCGCCATGAGATTACTGTGGAAAGATTTGAGGAAATTCTCACAGGTTTACGCCAGCTACCAGGGGAAATCGAAGCGATTTTAGAAACTCAAGAACGTTATATTGAGCAATTAGTACATGACTTTGCGGAAACGAAGGATTTTATCTTTATTGGGAGAGGAATTAATTTCCCCATTGCGTTAGAAGGGGCTTTGAAGTTAAAAGAAATTAGCTATATTCATGCTGAAGGATATCCGGCGGGGGAAATGAAGCATGGCCCTATTGCTTTGCTAGATGCGAAAGTTCCTGTAGTTGCGATCGCAGTTCGGGGTAGTGTATATGAAAAGGTGATCTCTAACGCCCAGGAAGCAAAAGCCCGTGATTCCCGGTTAATTGGTGTTAGTTCTGTCAAAGATGGGGAAGCAGGGGAAATATTTAATGATTTAATTCCTGTTGCGGAGGTTGAGGAAATCCTTTCACCAATTCTCACGGTTATTCCATTGCAATTATTGGCTTATCACATTGCTGCACGGCGTGGTTTAGATGTAGACCAGCCAAGAAATTTGGCGAAGTCGGTAACTGTGGAATAACTAAATAAAAAAGTTGTACAATTTCTCCTGTGGGTGTATTTACCAATCATCCAGAGGAGAATTTTGTGTGATTAGGATTAATTAGATTATATGCGGCGGGACTCAATTTTTTATTATTTATTTCAAAAATACCCTACGCTACTTTTTGAATTATTGGAGAATGCCCCAGCCAATGCGGCTAATTATCGCTTTGATTCAGTAGCGGTGAAAGAGCCAAAGTTTGAAATTGACGGGGTATTTTTACCACCGGAAACGGAAACACCAGGGGTGGTTTATTTTTGTGAAGTACAATTTCAAAGAGATGAAAAACTTTATGAGCGTTTATTTGGGGAGTTATTTCTCTATTTTTATAGAAATAGAGAGCGTTTTCAAGATTGGCAAGCTGTGTTAATTTATCCAACTCGGAGTATGGAACAAGGGGATATTCACCCCTATCGCGCACTTTTGAGTTCGGAACAAGTACATCGAGTATATTTGGATGAGTTGGGAGAAATTGAGCAATTACCCCTTGATGTCAGTTTATTGGTATTGACTACTCTAAACCAAGACAAAGCACCAGCAGCAGCGCGATATTTAGTCAACCGTTGTCAGCAGGAGTTACAAGAACCAGCAGATAGTCGTGCGATAATGGAAATAATTACCACGATTATGTCTTATCGGTTTACTCGTTTAAGTCGTGTGGAGATAGAAGCAATGTTAGGTATAACTTTTGAGCAAACTCGCTTATATCAAGAACTCAGAGAAGAAGCGACAGAAATAGGTATGCAACAAGGTATGCAACAAGGTATACAACAAGGTAAACTCACATCTTGCACCTGACCGAAAACCTCAGTATTAACCGAAAATAAGAGAACAAAAGAAACATCTAAAAATCATACCTACAATTTATATACTGAAATAATAAACTACATTTACTCCCAGTATATTTACAAATGACATATATGAAAAGAGAAATAATGTCATCTGCACAGAAACACTTGTATTTTTTTATGAAAAATGAGAGAAAAGGGCGTAGAAAACATTAATCAGCAAGAAATATGGAAATCATTCTTGCCCACGCCCATAACCTAATGTACACCATTCTAGCATTGATGCCTACTCGTTATCAAAGAGATAATTTGGAAGCAATGCTAGGATTATTTCTAGCCGCAGATGGAAAACCTTTACCACATTACAGTAAAGCCAAATCCGAAAGTGCATTAAGTCGATTTTTGAATATTAGTAATTGGTCTACTCGTAAACTCATTTATCATCTCCGCCAGCAGGCGCTTGAACAAATTAATAGTCACTGTCCATTAGGGCGAAAAGCATTTTTACAAGTGATTATTGACCTCACAACTTTAGAAAAATGTGGTAAATTCAAAGGTTTAAATAACTTAATAAGTGTCTACAATGGTAGGCGAGGTTTCCATATAGTAATCTTATATTTGGTAGTTGGAAAATGGCGTATACCCTGGAATTTTCGCGTCTGGAGAGGTAAAGGTACAGCCAGTCCTGCTCAGATGGCACTACGAATGGTACGTAATTTACCAAAAGATTTTACCAAAAAATTCGAGGTGAAAATTCTAGCTGATACAGCCTTTGGCACTAAAGATTTTATCAACGGTATTCGTAAACTTAAATATCATGCTGTCCTTGGTATTGGTTGTAATCGTAAATTAATTAATGGCACTCCTGTTAAACTTTTACATCGTCGAGGAAGACAAGTTCAACTCGTTGGATTAGATTTTCCTGTTACCCTTTCTTGGTATTATTTTAAACGCGAGAATGGTCAGTTTGTCAAAAGATATGTTATCTCTACAAAACCCATTAAAGCTAGCACTATTTCTTGGTGGGGTAAACGCCGTTGGCTTTCTTGAGGTTGGTTCAAAACTGCTAAACATCGCTTTGGTTTAGACAAGTTTGGACAAGGCACTCTTTTAGGGGTTTATCGTTGGTTAATCTTGTCTATGACTGCCTATTTATTAGCATATTGGGCATATATTTCATCTTCCTTATCTGATTCTTTGGACTGGGGTAAAGCTGCTTTTCTTGCACTCTCTACTTTTCTTCCTCATTTAGTCCTGTCTTTGTTATTACTTGACATTGAACGACTTCGACCCTTAGCACTTAGTCATGGAATTGACATTACTATTTTAAGGTGCAAGATATGAGTAAACAGGAGGGAGAAGTAAATCTTATCCTGCGGTTATTATCTAAAAAATTTGGGGAAGTTCCTAGTCAGCTAAAAATGCAAATTGAAAAGTTATCTCTGGAACAATTGGAAGCTTTAACTGAGGTATTGTTAGATTTTTCTAATTTAGGTAATTTAGTTGTTTGGCTGGAAAATTTGGAAGCTGCTGAGAAGTAGATTTGTGTGCAGAGTGCGATCCGCAAAACTGACCCCGATAAATTTGGCGAAGTCGGTGACTGTGGAATAACTAAATAAAAAAGTTCTACAATTTATCCTGTGGGTGTATTTACTAATCATCCAGAGGATAATTTTGTGTGATTAGGATTAATTAGATTATATGCGGCGGGACTCAATTTTTTATTATTATTTCAAAAATACCTTACGCTACTTTTTGAATTATGGCAAAATGCCCCAGCCAATGCGGCTAATTATCGCATATCTGAATCAGTCATTTTTTGACACAGTAAAGTCCCCTAATTTTAATTATGGGGATTTATTTGCTGATCATTTCTTATTATTTTTAAGTATATTTTGCAGTGGTGATTGTGTTTTTGCGTAGATTTATTTTTGAATATCGTTTTATAAATTATTACAATCACACAACTACTTGTTTATTCTAGTTTCATATACTCTTGATTTTTAGTAAACTCTTTCTTGACCATTTATTAATTTACTAGATTTTTTACTAAAAAAATCACAAAATTTTGTTTCATGACTTAGTTTAAAATTCCAGCATAAGTTGTATTTTTTACTAGATATGATTTTAAAATCAGTCCAAAGAAGTATTTTGATTTTTTATATTGAATAACTAAAAAAGTTAATCTATACTGTTTCTTGTTATTTAGCGAAATAGATGAGAGAGAAAACTTTTTATTGCCGTAATTTGTAAATGAAAAATATGTTGATATATCTAGTAAATTTCTGAATAACTTTATGAAGATTGCCGTTATTGTTGATAAATTCCCAAGTTTGTCAGAAACATTTATTGTTAATCAAATCATAGGTTTGATAGACAGAGGAAATGAAGTAAATATTTATGCCACACCACCTGACAATACTTCTAAAGTTCATCCCAAAGTAGCAAGTTATCATTTGATTGACCATACATATTACCAAACAAAGCTTCCTGAAAATTATTTTTTGCGCTTGTTAAAAGCAATAGAATTAATCGTCAAAAACTTTCACCAAGCTCCTTTAATCATTTTGCGATCGCTCAACTTTTTTAACTATGGTAAACGGGCAGTTTCTTTGCGATTACTATACTCAGTTATACCATTATTAAAAGCTCCTCCTTACGATATTATTCATTGCCAGTTCGGTACATTAGCACTAGAAGGAATGATTTTACGGAATATAGGTGCTATCACAGGTAAATTAATTACTTCATTTAGAGGCTACGATATCAGTTGGTTTGTTCAAGAAAACGGAGAAAATGTTTATGACTCACTCTTTACTCAAGGTGATTTTTTCTTAACCAACTGTGAATTTTTTAAGGCAAAAGCCATCAAACTAGGCTGTGATGCCAATAAAATCGTAGTACATGGTTCAGGAATAGATTGTATGCACTTTCCTTTTAAAGAAAGGTATCCTCATACAGAAAGTAAAATTCGCATTGCTACCACTGGTCGTTTAATTGAAAAAAAAGGTATAGAATACGCAATTTTAGCTGTTGCTCAGGTAAGCAAAATTTATCAAAATATCGAGTATAACATCATTGGTGATGGTGAATTGAAAGAACACTTCCAGCAGATCATACAATCATTGAATATTGCTGATAAAGTCAAGCTAATTGGATGGAAAACTCAGCCAGAGATTGTTGAAATTCTCGACCAAACAGATATTTTTATTGCTCCTAGTGTGACAGCACAAGATGGAAATCAAGATGCACCAGTTAATACTTTAAAAGAAGCAATGATTATGGGTTTACCAGTAATTGCTACTACTCATGGTGGTATTCCTGAACTTGTACAAGATGGTATTTCTGGTTTTCTAGTTCCAGAGCGAAATGCTCAAGCTATAGCTGAGAAATTAATCTATCTTATTGAACATCCACAAATTTGGTCAACAATGGGTTACTCTGGTCATTCTTATGTTCAATCACATTATGATATGAACAAACTTAATGATGAGCTAGTGCAAATTTATCGCCAAGTTATCACTGATGATTTAACTCTTCAAAATTCAGCCTTATCTCCGGCAATCACTGTGTAATATCTAGGCAAGAAAATAGGCTCTCCATAATTTATTACTTCTTGCCTTAATAATTTACAAAAAAATCAGTTTTAAATTCTGAAAGGATATTGATTGAAATGAAAAACTCATTAGCGATCACCACCCCAGATGTAACAATTATTGTTTCTCCCAGAGAACGTTTCAGTTGTACCTGTGAAGCCTTAGAAAGCATTTATGAACATACACATTACCCCTTCCAGTTAATTTATATAGATGGTGGTTCCCCACGTCACATTAGGGATTATTTAGCAGAACAATCACAACAAAAGCAATTTCAACTAATTCGCACAAATTACTATCTCTCTCCCAACAGTGCGAGAAACCTTGGTTTGCGTCAAGTCAGCAGCAAGTATGTTGTCTTTATTGATAATGATGTTGTTGTTACCCCAGGTTGGCTCAAGCCTTTAGTGGAATGTGCAGAAGAAACAGATGCAACTATAGTTAGTCCGCTCATTTGTCAGGGTACACCTTTACACACAGAAGTACACTGTGCCGGGGGGGAATCTGGAATCAAGGTGGAGACTAAAGATGAAACCACCAGAAAGCGCATGATTGAAAAGATATATAAACAAGGCCGCAAAATTGCAGATATTCAAACCCAATTACAACGCCAAAAAACTGGGTTAGCCGAGTTTCACTGCATGATGGTACGAACACAGATATTTCAACAAATTGGTCTGTTGGATGAAGCACTTTTGAACACCAAAGAACACGTTGATTTGTGCATTTTGGTAGCAGAAGCCGGTGGCACAGTTTACTTAGAACCTGAATCTCTGATGACTTATGTAACAAACAAACCACTAGAACCAACAGACATACATTACTATATGCTGCGTTGGAGTGATGCTTGGGAACTAGCCAGCCTTAAACGCCTGCGTGACAAGTGGAATCTCACTGAAGATGAATACTTTCAAAATAAATATAAACGCTTGGGATGGCGACGACAGATGGCAATTATTAATCCCCTGGTGCGTAAATTGCCTATTAACAAATTTGGCTGGCGATTAGTGGGGAAAACTCTATTGTATATAGATAAGATAGCCAACCGTTACATTACTAGCCGCTACGCACAAACACACCTATAGAACTCATATAGGAATCCGGTTTGATTCCTGTTCGCGGTAGCGTGCCGTAGGCATATTTACTTGTGTAGTCAGGGAACTCTTAACAGGGAACAGGAAAGACAGAATTGATACCTACTGAGTCTTGTATGGCTACGCCACGCAAGCTATCAAAAATCAAATAGGAGTCCCATATTTCATATTTGATTTTCATGAATATAGGACTTTCACAAAATCATGAAAAAACGAACCGCAAAGGACAGGAAGTAAAGAGGGTTTCTGAGAGTTCTTGCGTTGCTCCCTAGAATACTTGCAATTTCTTGGACAAAGGATAAAAAATATTGAAGCGACATCAAAAATTGAATTCTCAACTACCTCAAATCATTTATACACCAGAAAGTCAACTGAGATATCCCCTAGACTTAGCGCGACAAATGTGGCGAGACTTGTTAGCTTCTCGTGAACTAGCTTGGCGATTGATGATGCGAGATATCAACGCCCAATATCGACAATCTTTTTTAGGTATAGCTTGGGCTTTTTTACCACCAATTGTCTTAGCTGTAAGTTTAACCCTTGCGAAAGATGCCAAAGTTATTAATGTGGGAGTAACTGATTTACCCTATCCAGCATATGTTATGTTTAGCACTGCATTATGGCAAACTTTTGTAGAAGCTTTAAATGGTCCAGTACAAGCGGTAACAGTAGCAAAACCCATGTTAGCCAGGGTAAATTTTCCACGGGAAGCATTAATTTTGGCCAAAGTAGGGGAAGTCTTTTTTAATTTTGCTATCAAGCTAATTCTCATAGTGGTATTGTTTATTTGGTTTCGCATTCCCATTAATTGGACAGTAATCTTAACTCCAATTCCATTAATTCATTTAGTTTTATTGGGAACATTTATTGGTATTTTCTTAGCTCCCTTGGGAGTGTTATACCAAGATATTTCCAAAGGACTAACTTTGATAACAGGATTTTGGTTATTTCTCACACCTGTAATTTATCCAGTTCCCAAAGAAGGAATATTTGGGTTGTTAGTCAAGTTGAATCCTGTTACTCCTTTGTTAGTAACAGTAAGGGATTTAGCTACCACAGGAGTAGTATCAGAATCTTTTAGTTTTTGGTTGGTGAGTACAATTACTTTAGTAGGATTAGTACTAACTTGGATTGTATTCCGTCTAGCGATGCCTTTTGTGGTTGAGAGGGTAAGTTCTTAATAATGACTGAATTAATCGATAAAAAGATTTCTGTTCATTCTCAAAATGCTGAAGTGCTGATTGCCGTTGATAGTGTTTCTAAAAAATTTTGTAGGAATTTAAAACAGTCTTTGTTCTATGGTGTACGAGATATTACCACAGAATTATTAGGAGGAAATAGGAAAAGCGATACTTTACGCCGCCTAGAATTTTGGGCTTTGGAGGATGTCAGTTTTCAATTAAAGCGGGGAGAAGCTCTTGGTTTAGTTGGCTCAAATGGTTCTGGTAAAAGTACACTACTACGCATCATTAGTGGGTTGATAAAACCTGACACTGGCTGTGTAAAAGTTAGAGGTAGGGTAGCTCCATTAATTGCTTTAGGGGCAGGATTTAATCCTATACTAACAGGGCGGGAAAATATTTATGCAAATATGTCAATCTTGGGTTTATCAACCAAAAAAATCACAGAGAGATTTCAAGAAGTGATAGATTTTTCTGAGATTGGTAATGCTATTGATGCACCTGTACAAACTTATAGTTCTGGTATGGCAGCTAGACTAGGTTTTGCTTGTGCAGTTCATGTAGAACCAGATGTTTTACTAATTGATGAAGTTCTCGCGGTAGGAGACATCAAATTTAGAATGAAGTGCCACAGCAAGTTAGCACAACTGCGGACAAATGGCACAGCTTTTATATTGGTCTCTCATAACTCCCATAGCATCCTTAATGTTTGTGATTCTTCAATTTATTTATCAAAAGGTGAAGTAATTACATCGGGTCAAACAGAAACAGTAATTCGCAAATATGAAGAAGATCTCTGTTTGAGTGGCTCAGAAAGTGCTTTAGGAAAAATGATTTTGTCGGAAAAGCCAGAAATTGAAAGTTTAGGTTTAGATATTACTGCTGTATTTTTTAGAGATGAACAGGGTGATTTTCTAGAAGCACCGCTTTCTGGTGAACCAGCTTATTTATGTGTAGAATGCAAATCTTACCAAAAAATTACCCAAGCTAATTTAGGTGTTTTAGTCACAGCTTTGTCAGGAGAAAATGGACTGGTTCAGTATATAACTTCTAATTCTGATCAAGAGCTTTTAACTATCCTGCCAGGAAAGCCAGAAATCCAAATGTATATGCCATATTGTTCTTTTATTCCTGGTGTATATAGTGCCAAAATATATATCAGAAGAGGCGTTCAATCTTTTGATATTGTTGAATCTTTTAGATTTACTGTGAAGACCAATAAAACCATCAGTCGATGTTTATTTTATCAACCGCGTAAATGGCAAGTTATTAATCAATAAATTAAGGTATTGAAAATGAGTAATCCTCTACTCAGCATCATTATTCCCACTCACAACCGACCTCACTTAGTAACTCATGCAGTTAAAAGTGCGCTTGATCAAAATATGTCAGATTTGGAAGTAATTGTGGTTGATGATGCTTCTACAAAGGCGATAGATTTACCCAGTCATCCTCAATTGCGGTTGATTCACCTATCAAATTCTCATGGTGGTGCGGGAACTCGTAACGTTGGATTAGAAGCTGCACTCGGTCGATGGGTGACATTTTTGGACGATGACGATCGCTATCTTCCCCATATGGCAGAGGTATCATTAGAGGCATTATCTCAAACATACTTACCTGCACCAGTGGCAGTGATCTCTGGTTTAGAGGAAGTCAACTCTCAAGGTCAAGTCCTGGGTAAGCGTTTACCCCCTCTAGTCCGTCCACGCGGCGCTCATTTCTTTCTCGAAGAACTCGAAACTGGCAAATCTTATAATACCAAGCAAACCCTCGTAGTTGAGCGAGAAACGCTACAAAAAATTGGGGGTTGGGATGACCAAATGCGATCGCGCGTTCACTCAGAACTCTTTTTAAGACTCAACCCCGTTTGCTCAATTATTGGTCTACCCATCATTACCTACCAGTTATATAACCATGAGGGGCTAAGAGTTTCAAGAAATCCCATACTCCGCCAAGAAAGTTTTTTACGCCTAGTACATAAACATAAATCACTTTTTCAAGCCCATCCACAAATGTTTGCTAAGTTTATTTATGAACACGCTCATAGATGCTATGAACTTGGTTTAAAGCGTGAAGCTTTTTACAATTTATGCTGGTCTATGCAACAAGATCCACTACAAATAGTTCATCTCATCGTTTCTAGATTTTATCAGTTAGGACTAAAATTTGCAAGTACAAATTTCAACAATAGTTACTAAGTTGTCGCGATTTTAATTTGCACATTAATACCTACACTACAAAAGTTGTATTAATAGTATGCAAATTATAGAATCTCTAGCTTCTGAAATATGAAGTCAGCAAAAATTTATCTATTAGGTGTTTATCGCAGAGGATACTTAAACAGTTTACGTTTATATCAACATCCACCCTTAAAAGGAGAGAAGAACCTTCTCAATATCCTCCTTTTTAAGCATGATTTAGGAAAATCAAAGCTTTTAATACAGCAAATACCACTTTTTAAATATCCCCTAAGGTCTCAAATACAAATTCACATGAGTTTGTAATTTACTAGAAAATATTTGCTTTAAGTAACGTAAATAAAGGTTTGTAGTGAGGTATTTAAACCTCAAAGTAACGCTGTAGCCCTCACTAAAAGTGAATTTCAGACCTTATGACTTTACTTAACATAAACCACGTCTACTTTGAAACCAATAGTTTTTTCTTAATCGGGTTTTGTTCCTAAATTCTATACTCTTCCCTGTTCCCTTTTGAAAAACTCCAGTTCTCAACTTGGATGAGGTTTAATTTGATTTATTTTTGCCTATCTACTTAGCCTAGTAATTTATATACACCTCTGCTTTACTATTTAGGATTAGTATATATGCCCAATAAAGTTTCGGTAATCATACCATGTTTTAATTCTGGAAAATGGTTGGTAGAAGCAATTGATAAATGCTTACAGCAAACCTATCCCCATATTGAAATTATTGTTATTGATGATGGTTCGACGGATAATTCTCTAGATATTATCAAAGGCTATGGTGATCAAATCATCTGGCGAAGTTCACCCCATAAAGGAGGCAATTACGCTCGAAATCTAGGCTTTAATTTATCTCAAGGAAAATATATTCAATACCTGGACGCAGATGATTATATTTTACCGGAAAAAATAGAAAGACAAATCAATTTTTTAGAAGCAACAGGTGCAGATGTTGTTTATGGTGACTGGAGACATCAGTATCATTTAGCTAATGGTTCTAGTTTTCTGGATAAGATAGAAATTTCTGAAAATCAAGATGATATTTTAGCGGCTTTACTAGCTAATTGGTGGGTAGCTTTGGCTGCTTTAATGTATAAAAGAAATGCAGTAGAAAATAGTGGCGGATGGGATGAAAATTTACTTGCAGCGCAGGATAGAGATTTTTTTCTATCAGTGGCTATGACTGGTGCTAAAGTTGTATATCAACCAGGCTGTTATGCTATTTATAGGCGTTATGGTTCTGTTACAGTTTCTACCTCTTCTAAAGCACGCTGGTTAAAAAGCCACTATCTAGTATTAAAGAAAGCAGAGCAGCAACTATTGCAAAAAACCCAACTTTCGATGATATATCGTCAGGCTTTAGCTAAATCATATTTTGAACTTGCTAGAGAAGCCCTATTATTTGACTACGAACAATATTTGATGTTTTTAGAAGAGGCTTTTGTGATGTTTCCAGAATTTAAAGCTAATAGTAAGAGAAAATTTTATCGGCTGGTGCAAAATATTGTAGGTTTTCGCCAAACTGAACGAATTGCTTGTGGAATTTTGTTTTTCAAAAAGTTTGTTACCAAAACGATGCTTAGTGCTGATTAAAAAAGTAAAATGATAGCGTTATTAGCTTCTGAATTCTGCTTCCCAGTGCTTTGACTATTTAGATGGATTCTGTAGATAATAGAAACGGAGTAAAAAAATTATATAATTGCAAAATGCGATTAATTCTCTACAGTAAACCCGGTTGTCATCTCTGTGAAGGCTTACAAGAAAAGCTAGAACAAATCCAAAATCTCAGTTTAGAGTTAGAAATTCGAGATATTACTACCCGTGAAGATTGGTTTGCGGCGTATCAGTTTGAAATACCTGTAATGTATCTAGTACTAGATGATGCAGCAGTTACACAACCTTTACCCCGTCCCTCTCCCCGTGCAAGTGTCAAGCAATTGGAACAAATGCTTCACAAATATATGTCCAATTCAGAAAAAAATAATGCAGAATAGGCGCAAGGAAAGCTTGTGGCAAGGTGTAGTCAATGAAATTACAAGAATTATTAGCAACGGTGGAAGGTCTGACAAATCCTAGTTTGGCGGATGTGGAGGTGAAGGGAATCAAGACTAATTCCCATGCTTGCGGTGCAGGTGATTTGTTCATTGGGATGCCTGGTACAAGGGTAGATGGTGGAGATTTTTGGCCGAGTGCTTTGGCTGCTGGTGCTGTGGCTGCGGTTGTTTCTCCTCAAGTGATGGAAAAAAAACCGCCTAAATCTACAGATATGGTGATTAGCGCCGATAATATGAATCGAGCTTGCGCCCAAATCGCTGCCACTTTTTATGGTTATCCAGGGCAGAAACTCAAGTTGGTGGGTGTAACTGGGACAAATGGTAAAACTACAACTACTCACTTAATTGAATATTTTCTCACCAAAGCTAGTTTACCTACGGCTTTACTGGGAACTCTCTACACTCGTTGGCCGGGTTTTGAACAAACTGCTGTTCACACTACGCCTTTTGCGGTGGAATTACAACAACAGTTAGCCACAGCGGTCAATGCTGGTTGTGAGTTTGGGGTGATGGAAGTTAGTTCCCATGCTTTAGCACAGGGTAGGGTTTTGGGTTGTCCGTTTGAGGTAGGGGTGTTTAGTAATCTCACCCAAGACCATTTGGACTATCACAAAGATATGGAGGATTATTTTGCAGCGAAGGCTTTGTTATTTAGTCCTGATTATCTCCACGGACGGGCAGTTATTAACGCTGATGATGAATATGGAAAACGGTTAATTGCTTCTTTGAATCGAGAACGGGTTTGGAGTTATAGCGTTAATGATAATAATGCCGATTTTTGGATGAGTGGTTTAAGTTATCAACCTCATGGTGTGAGTGGAATGCTGCATACACCAAAGGGTGATATCGCTTTTAATTCACCTTTGGTTGGTCAATATAATTTAGAAAATCTGTTGGCTGCGGTGGGTGCAGTTTTACATTTGGGGTTAGATTTGCATTTGGTAACAAATGCCATTTCTGATTTTCCTGGTGTTCCTGGTAGAATGGAACGGGTGCAAATTAGTGATCAGCAAGATGTGAGCGTGATTGTAGATTATGCCCACACTCCCGATAGTTTGGAGAATTTGCTCAAAGCTGCACGCCCGTTTATTTCGGGTAAAATGATTTGTGTGTTTGGTTGCGGGGGCGATCGCGATCGCACTAAACGTCCTAAAATGGGAAAAATCGCCGCCCAATTAGCTGATGTGGCTGTGGTGACTTCAGATAATCCTCGCACTGAAGACCCGGAAAAGATTCTACAAGATGTGTTGGCAGGTATTCCTGATACAGTGCAACCAATGGTAATTTGCGATCGCGCTACTGCCATTCACACCGCCATTTTACAAGCTCAACCCGGTGACGGCATATTGTTGGCTGGTAAAGGTCACGAAGATTACCAAATTCTCGGTACAGAAAAAATCCACTTTGACGACAGAGAACAAGCACGGGAGGCTTTACAAAAAAGGGCAGGTGACAGGTAACAGCAAGAAGTAGGGAGCAAGGAGCAAGGGGAAATTTATTTAAACCCAATCCCCAATCCCCAGTTGAATCTTAATAATCGAGGGTCAGAAAGGTGAGAAGTTGTCATAAATCAGTTAAATTAACTATGGAGTTGCTGATTGTAAAATACCAGTCGCCAAGAATTAGTTCCTAAATCTGACTCATTTGAGTCACCATAGAGGCCAATATGCCAAGAACACAGAAAAACGATAACTTTGTTGACAAATCCTTCACCGTCATGGCAGACCTGATCCTCAAACTGCTGCCAGCTAACAGAAAAGCTAAAGAAGCATTTGTTTATTACCGAGATGGAATGTCCGCTCAGGCAGAAGGAGAATATGCCGAAGCACTGGATTACTATGAAGAAGCTCTCACACTAGAGGAAGACTCCAATGATCAGAGTTATATTCTCTACAATATGGGGCTAATTTATGCTAGTAATGGCGATCACACCAAGGCTTTAGAATATTATCACCAGGCTATTGAGTTAAATCCTCGTCTACCCCAAGCTTTGAATAACATCGCGGTAATTTATCATTTCCAAGGTGAGAAGGCTAAAGAAGAGGGAGATAACGACGCTGGAGAAGCTTTGTTTGACCAAGCCGCAGATTATTGGATTAGAGCAGTTCGCATGGCTCCTAATAATTACATTGAAGCCCAAAACTGGTTAAAGACCACAGGGCGATCGCAAATTGACGTATTCTTTTAACAGCTGATCCAAAATCTGTTAGGGTGTATTGCCGCCCCTACTATTGACAATTTACAAACCATGATTGATCGTGAACAAGTTCGTAAAGTTGCTAATCTCGCTCGTTTAGAATTGACACCAGACGAGGAAGCGCAATTTACCACCCAACTGGGCAGTATTCTGGAGTATATCGAACAACTAAGTGAACTTGATGTCACCGATGTTCTCCCCACAACCAGAGCCATTGATGTCAGCAATGTTACCAGAGAGGATCGACTACAGCCCTACCCTGACAGAGAAGCCATCCTCAGCAGCGCCCCTGAGCAGGAAGGAGAATTCTTCAGAGTACCAAAAATCCTTAATGCTGATTAAAACAGCCAGAGATTCTGTAGCAAAAAATCAAAAATGGATATTTTCATAATCCCTTGTGCTTGAGCCAAGGGATTATTTGGGGCTTGCTAATGGCGTATTGTTTTTAGAATAATCTGGTTTCCTCTCAACAAATTTTGGAAAACTTCAGCTTCAAATTTTCCTCGAATTGTAGAGACAATATACACACAACAAAAGCCGCATGAATATAAGAATCAATCGGCTGAAATACTGGAAGACATAATATTTTGAAATTTGAAAATGGCTCAGGTCAGATTTGAACTGACGACCCCAGGCTTATGAGTCCCGTACTCTAACCAACTGAGCTACTGAGCCGTGTTGTTTTATCAACTTCTACTAAGATAGCATACAAATTTAGCCGTGGCAATTCCCAATTAAAAAAATATCCCTGAAAATAAAAAATAAAAGAGGGAGTTTATCTCCCCCTCAACAAACAAAGCAATAATTGAGTTAAAGCCAGTTAGATATTACAAACGATCCTTTGGAGGCATGAAAGCAATAGGATTAACTGCACCCTTACCTGCTGGATGAACTTCAAAGTGGGTGTGGGGACCAGTGCTAAAACCAGTGCTACCCATAGCAGCAATTGTTTGCCCTTGTTCTACTGATTGACCTGCTTGTACTAAAATCCGGCTGTTGTGAGCATAGCGAGTCTTGCTACCATCAGGATGGCGAATCTCAACTAAATTACCATAACCGCCATTATTCCAGCCTGCTTTTTCAACAACACCAGGAGCAGAGGCGTAAATTGGCGTGCCAGTGGAGTTAGCAATATCAATACCCCTGTGCATTCTTCCCCAACGCTGACCATAGCCAGATGTGAGTACACCCTTTGCTGGCCAAATATAAGCTGTTGTAGAAGAATTGGAGTTGTTATCAACAGACCTTGGCAAGTATATATCTACTGCGGCCAAAGGTGGCAAGGCTGGAGATACTCTACTTCCTCGCAATTTACCTAAGGAATCAGTATTGGTTGTACCTGCGGGAGGAACTACCAATCTAATACCACCTGAGTTCCGAGAAGAACTGCCGGCAAAAGCTGTTTGATTTCGTAGGAATTCTGGGTTAATTGGCTCGTTAGTGATACGAGTAGCACGGAATGTGGGCTGAACAGGTCTTCCGCTGTAGCTGGGCAGAATTGGTCGAGGTACTGGAATCGCTACTGCATTCAGTCGTGAATTCACCTTAGAAGGCTTAAATTCATTGGCATTTGCAATCGGAATGGGAATTCCAGCATTACTGTCTTCAGCAACTGAGGAGATAACTATTCCCGACTCTTGAGCGCGGTATTTTTCCCGTAGTCTCTCAATTTCGGCTTGTAAGCTGCGGAGACGCTCGTTACCTTTGGACTTAACCACCTTTTGAGGTTGTCTTCTAGTCGTTCGCGCTTCAGCAACACTATAGGGTAGTGGGGTATCACCACCAATACCATCAGAAGTTGCTTTGATTTCAGTGGGTGGGTTTTGAAGCTGATTATCCTCAGCTACTGGAACGGCTATGGGGATGCTGTTGGTGATAACAGGAGTATTTGCCCGCAGCTGGTTCTCCTGAACTACTGGGATAGTAACACTACTCTTTTTGCCAATTACTAACGACTGTGATACCTGAGGTAGATTAGCCTCTAAATTAGGTTTGCTCACAGGATAATTAGCAACTGTGGTATTACTTCCAGGTTGGTCGAAAGTAGGACTAGTTGGTACAGTTGCCTGGTTGAAACTGCTACGCCCTGCTCTAGCACCAGGAATAATCAGTTGTTGGCTGATTTGCAGTTGATTAGGATCTTCTAGATTATTAGCTTGGACTAGTTCTGAGACTGAAGTACCGTAATTATTAGCAATTTCTGCTAATGTATCTCCGGGTTTAACTTCGTAGGTTTTTAGAGCTGATTGGGCGATAACTTTGGGTGCGGCTAGTGCAGGTTTTGTTACCTTCTGCTGTGCCTCACTTGTTTGTTTCTCCTGTTTTAATTTTGATATCAGGCTGGTTTGTTGAGCATCTCTCAATTTTTCCGACCGCGCTACCAATGTATTCCCAGCTACGGTGGTTGGTTGTGCTATTTCAATACCAGCTTGTGATAAGTTTTGGGTCTCCTCAGACCGCAACTCCGCCAGACTATTTCTTAAACGGTTCGATTTTTCTTGTAAACGATTCAGAGCAAATTCTTGCTGCGCTTTCAGTTGTGCATTAACGTCATTGCTGACTATGTTTGCTGCTACAGTGATATTATCTGTAGTTTGACTGCCGGCAACGCTCTGATTTCGAGTAAATTGTTGTCCTGTTTCAGGCAGATATTTATCTGCTTGTAATCTGGATTGAATTGAATTGCTATCTAATCCCTGCCCCATTTGGGATTGTAAGTAGCCGGCACTTTGATTGGTTTCTAGTGCAGAAATTTGAACAGCCATTTCGTTGGCTGTAATTGGCCATTTAGCTTCAAGCCCAGGCACTTGCGAAACTGCTGTTGGTTCCAGAATGACAGGATTTTCAGGCACGCTCGCTGATGAGACGGCTTGGGACTCCAGCTTTGTGGCTGTAAATTTAATTTCATTGTCAGAAACAGCTGGAATTGTTGAGGCTGCTTTTTGACTACCAACAGGAGCCGCTGCTTGGGCTTGATCGCTTTGTCGAGTCACCAAAAGGCTGGTTGCGCCCATTGAGATTGCCAAGCCAATCATTGCGGCCTTGGTTCCCGCTCGGCGGTTTGGTTTGTGATTAGTCTCATTTAACTGCACTACCGGGACACCATCGCTGTTGGGGGTATTGTTCAACACAGCCTTCACTCTCTTTTTCAATGCTCGTTTCAAAGACGACCTCCTATGATCACTAGCGTTCAATAGACCTTGATTTTTCAGTTGGATACTAATCAATGATTTAGATCACATTAAACGACATATCAAGATCACATTCACCAGAGATACTTACGCAAGATTAACCTGCTTCTCTGATTTAGACAAGTTCATACTTGTTAGTAAACCTTAAAATTTTCGTGTTGACTTGTCTATTACCACTCTTCATAAAGTCCAGGACTGCTCGCTATTGACAGTTATCTGTGCTGATTTTGCTCCCTTAAGCCGGGATTTAGACAAAAATAATGATGACTTTGCTGAATCCACGATCGCTGTTAGCATTTGCTCTGCTGTGATTTCTGAAAAAACGATGTTCCTGCTGTTGATATTTTCTAGGTTTTTTTATCCAATCAGTCTTATCAACAGGAGACTTTACGCGGTTTATTCCCTAAAAAACAACCGTACAAACTCGCAGCAACTTTTGGGGTATTTGATTGTGTCTGAAAATACAAATAGTCAAGATGCTTTCCTGTTAAGGTTTTTGATGATTTTGTACCTCTTCCAAATAGAATTTGAGTTCACTAAAATCTATCATTGACCATTGACCTAAAATCAAAGTTTATATACAAATTTCTTATATCAGTTCCCTCAGATTGGCTAACACTTTTTTATATGAGGTTGAGAGGTGTTTTAAATTTTAGTCAATATTGATTGATTTTTAAGCGTTTTCACTATAAAAAATGTTCAAAAATGCTGATTAATCTGAGATGTCCCAGCTTTTTTACTTAAAAATGGCTATTTATTGTCAATAATTTAACTGGCGGCGAGATTCAAACAAACCAATAGCTACACTTACGGATAAATTCAGACTGCGAACTCCAGGTTCGTTCATGGGTATGTGGAGAATGGAGTCACAATGAGAGAGAGCAGTTGCCGACAGACCAGTAGTTTCACTACCAAATAACAGCCAATCATCAGCTTGAAATTGACACTTTAGATAATTGATGCTACCTCTGACGCTAAAGCCTAACAATCTGCCTCCACGCTGCTGATGAATGATTTTGAATGCTTCTAAAGATTCATGATTGTGCAGCTTGACATAAGGCCAGTAATCTAAACCTGCTCTTTTGAGGTAGCGATCGCTAATTTCAAATCCTAATGGTCCAACTAGATGTAGTTCTGTGCCTGTAGCGGCGCAAGTACGAGCAATATTGCCTGTATTGGGGGGAATTTGTGGGTTAACTAAGACTACCTGAGGCATGGTCACGAAATGTTAAGAATTCTATAGAACACTGTATCGCTATTAGAAAATCTACCTAATGACAGATATCGACAACCTATAGGTTTTGTTAATAGGTCTGAAGTTGTCACTAAAGATTAGAATTTTAAAACGAAAAAAGTAGGATTTGGTCATTGGTCATTGGTCATTGGAACACTCTTATAAATAATTTTCCCCCTGCTCCCTGCTCCCTGCTCCCTGCTCCCTGCTCCCTAAGTCAATAGAGACGAACAAAGTTTATTTTCTAGTTCCTGTTCCCGTTCTTGGGTGGCGACAATTGCTTGGTTAATGACACGCTGGGCATCAAAACCAACTTTGTGTAACTGTAACCACTGTTGGGCTTCGTTACCTTCGCGGAGAATTTTCTGTAAAGGGGAAAGGAAACAACTGAAGCCTTGTTGTTTAGCTATTGACCAAACGTCTTGATATATCTGGGAAATCCAATCTCTGGCGAAAATATTACTACCATCTTGCCAATGTTGCAATTGGGCATCAAGACTGGCTGTGGCTGCCGCCATTTCATTTTTAGCGGTTAACGTGATCAGTTCTTCAGGAGATAAACTGCTTTGGGTTAAGGGGTCAATGCTGGAATTATCAATGATTTGTAACAATCGAGCTTCTAGTAAAGCTGTAATTGCTAATAGGGAAATGGGATCTGTGACTAAATCACAAATTCGCAGCTCTAGACGATTTAGATCATAAGGGCGGCGATCGCCATTTGGCCGCACTGATGTCCACAAATGCCGGACATTTTGCATGGTTCCGGCTGCTAACTGTTCTTCTACCCATTGGATATGATGGGCATGACTGGCAAATAAAGGTACGTATGTGGGGGTTTGAGGGAAGAGTCCCCAACGGGTAGAATGATAGCCTGTGGCTTGACTATTGAGGAAAGGAGAGGAGGCGCTGAGGGCTAATAATAGGGGTGCTTCGAGTCGGATAATTCGACAGGCACGCATTAAAATTTCTGGGTCACTGATACCAACATTGATGTGTACGCTGGCTGTGACTACTTTTGTCCCGTAGGTTTGCTCTATGTAGTCATGATAAGAGTTGGTGGGGTCAGAACGGTAAAAGCGATCGCTTCCACCTAAAGATAAGGTACTTCCTGGAATTAAGGTGTAATTGCCTAAACCCTGCAAATATTTACGCAATATCCGTCGAGGACGTAACAAACCACATAATTGATTTTCATAATTAGTAGATGGATTAGTTATGTATTCTACATTGCGACTATCTGGCTCTCGCATAAACCCATCTAAATCTGTGATGATTTGGTCGGAGAGTCCGACGATTTCACCTTGAGGTGTGCCAGTATACATCTCAATCTCAAAGCCTTTCGTTAAGACCAATTTATTCTCCTCGGCTCTCCTAATTTGAATAAATTGTATCTAATTAGACGAATTTCTGCATCAAGGATGACGGTGTAAATATAGACAAGTAGGTTGGCGTTAAAAATTGTCGTTGGGATCAGGCCGCCCTGAGTTTACTTTTCTTTGCACAGTTTGGTTTTATTCTGCCCATTTACTTAGTAACTTAATGCTTCGAGAAGTTAGCATTACTGAATTTTATTTATGAAAATAATTTTACTTGCTCTCAAAACCCTTGCAGAGAAGTTCTATGGGTAGAGATTCTCGACTCTAGATCGAAAATCATATTTTAATTCAGCAATACCCAAAAGCTTTCAGGTATTTCTGTAATTATCTTATTTGGCTGCTTTTAAAATTTTTACACTCACTAGCATGAGTATACACTAATAATAATACAAAAAATCAATAGGTCAATATCAATCGCCCAAAAGACGAAAACTCGTAAATTATTGATAATTAATCTCATTAATATTGAGAATATGGATGATATTTTTCTCAATAAGTCGGAAAATACATATTTTGGTTAAATTCTTATTGAAAAAACTTATAGAAGCCAAGAAGCTTGAAACTGAAAACTTTTGCTTTTCCTGGCTTCTGTCCTGATAATACTACCTTATCAAGATGTGAAGACCGATCCAGGTGAGAGCTTTCCTGTTTTTACAATAGTTATATAAGGAATCAATGCTCTGTGAATATGGAGTAATTTATATCAAAATCTATGCAACCCACTAATCCAAACCAATTTACAGAAAAAGCCTGGGAAGCGATCGCTCATACTCCCGATGTCGCCAAGCAATACCAACAGCAGCAGCTTGAAAGCGAACACTTAATGAAAGCACTGCTAGAACAAGATGGATTAGCTAGTGCTATTTTTACTAAAGCAGGTGCAAATTTGGTAAAAGTGCGCGATCGCACTGACCAATTTATTTTACGTCAACCAAAAGTATCAGGTAGCAGTAGTTCTGTATATTTAGGACGCAGCTTGGATACACTACTTGACCGGGCAGAAAAATATCGTCAAGAATTTAAAGACGAATATATTTCAGTTGAACACATATTATTAGGTTACGCCAAAGATGACCGCTTTGGTAAAGCTCTATGCCAAGAATTTGGTTTAGATGAAAACAAACTAAAAAATATTATTAAACAAATTAGAGGGAGTCAAAAAGTGACAGATCAAAGTCCAGAAGGAAAATATCAATCACTAGAAAAATACGGGCGTGATTTAACAGATGCTGCTCGTAAAGGTCAATTAGATCCAGTGATTGGACGTGATGACGAAATTCGTCGTACCATTCAAATTCTCTCCCGTCGGACTAAAAATAACCCTGTATTAATCGGTGAGCCTGGTGTAGGTAAAACAGCTATAGCCGAAGGATTAGCACAGCGAATAGTTGCTGGTGATGTTCCCCAATCTCTTAAAGATCGGACATTAATTAGTTTAGATATGGGGGCTTTAATTGCCGGAGCAAAATTCCGGGGTGAATTTGAAGAACGCTTGAAAGCTGTGTTAAAAGAAGTCACCGATTCTGGTGGCAATATTGTTTTATTTATTGATGAAATTCATACCGTTGTTGGTGCTGGTGCAACCCAAGGGGCAATGGATGCGGGAAATTTGTTAAAACCAATGTTAGCGCGGGGAGAACTGCGTTGTATTGGGGCAACAACTTTAGATGAATATCGCAAACATATCGAAAAAGATGCGGCTTTAGAAAGACGCTTCCAACAAGTTTATGTAGATCAACCAAGTGTGGAAGATACGGTTTCGATTTTGCGCGGTTTGCGAGAACGGTATGAAAACCACCACGGGGTCAAGATTTCTGATAGTGCCTTGGTGGCAGCTGCGACGTTATCGAGTCGTTATATTAGCGATCGCTTTTTACCAGACAAAGCCATCGACCTAGTAGACGAAGCCGCAGCTAGGCTGAAAATGGAAATTACCTCCAAACCCGAAGAACTTGACGAAATTGATCGCAAAATTTTACAGTTGGAAATGGAAAGGTTATCACTCAAAAAAGAAAGTGATGCTGCTTCTAGAGAACGTCTTGAAAGACTCGAAAAAGAAATTGCCGATTTCAAAGAAGAACAAAGAACTTTGAGTACACAATGGCAATCAGAAAAAGACATTATCGACAAAATTCAATCTGTAAAAAAAGAGATCGAAAAAGTTAACCTAGAAATTCAGCAAGCCGAACGGGATTATGATCTCAACCGCGCAGCCGAATTGAAATATGGGACTTTAACTAATTTGCATCGCCAATTAGAAGATGTAGAAAACGAACTAACAAATACTCAAGGAACTGGTAAATCTCTGTTGCGGGAAGAAGTCACCGAATCTGATATTGCCGAAATTATTTCTAAATGGACAGGAATTCCCATCAGCAAATTGGTGGAATCGGAAAAAGAAAAACTACTACATTTAGAAGATGAACTTCATCACCGTGTCGTCGGACAAGCTGAAGCAGTCACAGCAGTAGCAGATGCAATTCAACGTTCTCGCGCTGGACTTTCTGACCCGAATCGCCCCATTGCTAGTTTTATCTTCCTTGGCCCCACCGGTGTAGGTAAAACCGAATTAGCCAAAGCCTTAGCTGCATATATGTTCGACACCGAAGAATCTTTAGTGCGGATTGATATGTCAGAATATATGGAGAAACACACCGTTTCTCGGTTAATTGGTGCGCCTCCCGGATATGTAGGTTATGAAGAAGGAGGACAATTAACAGAAGCGATTCGTCGTCGTCCTTACGCCGTGATTCTATTCGACGAAATCGAGAAAGCTCACCCTGATGTATTTAATATTTTCCTGCAAATTCTTGATGATGGTCGCGTCACTGATGCCCAGGGGCGAACAATAGACTTTAAAAACTGTATCATCATCATGACTAGTAACATCGGTTCGCAGTACATTCTGGATGTGGCTGGTGATGACTCTCGTTATGATGAAATGCGTCATCGGGTAATGGAAGCAATGCGAGGTAGTTTCCGTCCTGAGTTCCTCAACCGAGTTGATGAATTTATCATCTTCCACAGTTTACAAAAATCGGAATTACGGCAAATTGTCCAGTTACAAGTGGATAGGCTCAGACAAAGATTGAGCGACAGAAAAATGTCTCTGCGATTATCCGATTATGCTCTTGACTTTTTAGCCGAAGTCGGATATGATCCCGTTTTTGGAGCAAGGCCACTAAAGCGGGCAATTCAGCGAGAGTTAGAAACTCAAATTGCTAAAGCCATTTTGCGGGGTGAATTCAACGACGGTGATACCATTTTTGTTGATGTGCAGAACGAACGCCTTTCATTTAGTCGTTTACCTGTGGAGGTATTCACCAGTTAGTTTCACTCATCAACCCGGCAACTTGCAACAGTCGGGTGTATTAGATATATAGCCTTTCTCACTCTAGTAAGATACAAAATTACCCCTCCCCAACCCTCCCCTTGGTAAGGGGAGGGTGCGCGACAGCGCGGGTGGGGTGTATTTCATGAGCTTGGGAATTGCTATATAGAAAGTAGAGACTTTATCAGGACTTACGCAAAACAGAACGAAAGTAGCGGTAATTCATGAATTACCGCTACGTAATAATAAGGTTTTCAGCCACATCTTGCGTAAGTCCTAGTTCCATGGAACGTCTCTACAAAGATTCTTGATGATGCATATTTAAATTCGGTCGATGTCTATTAATATTTTTGGTAAATTAAAATTTTTTACATCATGGAAAGAATTAACTAGAATGTACTCTCAATCAAGGTATTTTTGAGTAGTAGAAAAATATAAACTATCCGAGTATATGTCTTTAGAACAAGTTGAAAGTTTTTATGAGATGTTGAGTTCAGAGACAACTCTTTATGAGTTATACCATCACAGTTGCTGTCAAAGAGGAATTTTTGACAGTTGTCATTGGGATAAAGCCAAAATTGTCAATTTTGCCGCTAATCTTGGCTACAGTTTTACGGAAGGTGAATTAGAGGAATTATTGTTTACAAGTGAGCCTGTAAAATTAATTCGTAATTCGTAATAGTACTTCTGGTTTTGTTAAGGAAGTGAGTGGGTTTACACTCAGTACTCACCCTACCCACTTACCTATTTACTAAGCATTCTAAAAAGATGAACCAGGCTGCTGTAAAAACTCTTCTTCCTCTGGGGTAGATAAACGTCCCAAAATTTGGTTACGATGAGGAAAACGCCCAAAACGGGAAATGATTTTCATATGATCAAAAGCAGATTCAATTGCAATAATACTATCAGAATCGTGACTAAGTTGCTGAAATAGCTTTACACATTGACGCTGATGAGCTAGATTTTCACTGTGTTCAAAGGGTAAGTAAATAAACCAACGTTGTACAGGCAATAATTCCCGGTCAAAACCTTGTGCAACTGCGTGTTGTGCTGCTGAGAGTGCTTCCCAGTCAGTTGCAAAGGCTTCTGGGGTATCACGAAACATATTTCGGGAAAATTGATCTAGCAATAAGATCAAAGCTAGACAGGTTTCGGGCGTATTTATCCAATCGTCTAAATATCCCATTGCTGCTTTTTGGTAATCTTCAAGAAACCGGGTGCGGATTTCTTCGTCAATTTCTGGTTGTTTGTGAAACCAAAATTGTTGAGGTTTACCGTAATCTGATTCATGAGGATGACCAAACCAAAATTCCAAAATAGCTTTTGCCTTTGACATTGCTGTTATTGAGTATTACAAAGCACTTGTCGCATTTTACGCATATTTGTAGGTAATTCCAAACTCATTGCTTGTTGAATAAAAATTGAAGGGATGGGAATATGAGGTGTTGCTTGAACTGAGTAAGCTATCAATGTGCCATCACCCCAATCTTTTAGGTCTAAATTGGCATGAAAGTCTTCAAAACTGCCTTTTTCCATCCTAAATTGAATTTGTTGACCTATGACTTCAACTACGTTCAGGTAGATTTCAACTTGGGCTGTAAAAAATAAAAATGCTTTTTGTGCTGCTTGATACAGAAATTTTGCGTCGCCTTGAGATGTAATTTCGCTTTTAGTGATATCAGGAAAATATTGTACCCAACGTGGGTAGTCAGTAAGTTGCTGCCATACATTGAAGCGGACTAAGGGTAAATACATCCACGCAGTGACAGCACCACCCCAGGTAGTATGCGATCGCGTTTCCAGCAGAATTTCACCCTGTAATAGCAATTTTTGCTTGTCTTGACTCCATAACATATTTGAGCCTTTCGTAGTTGAGTCTGAGATATTAAACGCAGACATAGTTTATTTAGTCACTCCTCAATAAACAGCCTAAACCAATTTGAGAAACTGGAAATCATCAGGTTGACTAGATTTCACCCACTCCATTCTAATTACAGTTAAATTTGGAGACTTTCTGGAAATGATTTCATTTAAGTTTATTTTGACTAAAAACGACTAGAAAGATATATAGCCTTTCCCACTCTAGTAAGATACAAAATTACCCCTCCCCAACCCTCCCCTTGGTAAGGGGAGGGTGCGCGACAGCGCGGGTGGGGTGTATTTCATGAGCTTGGGAATTGCTATATCTTAATATTATTTAGCATTTGCGTTAATTACAGCCGTCACAGATGCGTAGATGAAAAATTGCGTAAATAACGGCTAGAATGACAAACATGATTTATGTCTCAACTTGCAATCCTAGTATTTAAGCATTTTCATGCTTGGTCTTGAGTATACAGCATTTTACGTAGTTATGAGGTACAAAGTCTAAATTGAAACCTATACACAAAGCCGGTTTTACTCCTGAACTCCTGACTCATGAATTCTGCTGTAACTGTAAATTTAACTGTAATTGAGGGAAAATAGGATGAATCAATCTTCCATAAATCGCAAATTAACGCAAATACTAGGTATCCTTTTGGGTATGGGGATAGCCATTTGGATACTTAGAGGGTTGGGAATTCTGACATTTATTCCCGGTGGGGTAATTTTGCTATTGTTCTTAAGTGCGATCGCACTAGGGGTTTTAAATTCTCTGCAAAAGAGATGGTGGCGTGTTTGATATTTATTAAAATACATCCTTTTCGTTTGTTCGCATCAGCGTCTTTCTAAAAATATACTTACAGCATATTGCAGGTAAATGAGGTAAAAAATTTAATCGCAAAGCTATGCCACCATAGGGTTGTACCTCTGTTCCCTAGCGTGGCATAGTCATTGGCTAATAGCTGATTTATGATAAACTGTTAGGAAAAGAAATAGGGATTCACAGTCCCTACCTTGAAAAGCGGAAAATCAACATTATTTATCGACAACTTCGATATTTAATGTGATAAACTAAGCCACGGTGGGTTAGATCAAAAGAGTCAACAGTTGCCACGCCTCGACCACTAGCAATCATTGCAGCATTTACACGCATATTTACACTATCTCCACAACTTGACCAGATATCACCCACAGTCGCTAATTTATCTCGAACGTTGTAATCAGTTTCGCCTCTAAATGTTCTAGTAAAGACAGGGCCACGCTGACCAGCAAAAAAGTACTCTGCTCTTAATCTCCCAGTTGTGGCGGGAGCAACATAGCCCCGATAATCAGCATCGTAGAAGGAAATCTGAAAGCCTTGGGGAACTTTAATCGGTATACTCAAATTACAGCTTTTACGTGCTTCACTTGATTTATTTCCTAGAGCTACAAACTGATCGAAGAGAATACTTAACTCTTGGCCATCAGGACTGACACTTACACTAGCAGATCCTTCAGGGCAACCGTTACCACCATAGTTTGCGCCTACAATTTTAACTTTTTCGTTAGCAAATGCGGGTCCGAAAGAAGCGGTCATCAGTGTAGATGCAACCAGAAAAACTTGTACAAATTTGAGAGATGTATTCTTTAGATTTTGGTAATTCATAAATGTTTAGTTCACAGTTTTTAAGCAAAGTTGTTATTTCAACAAACTCATGAACATCAAGATGGACATGAGAAAGAGTTTGGTTTTGAACAAACCAAATTAGAAAACTGAAAATTTTCAACAACCTCGTGAAAATCAAGACTGACATGAGGATGAATTTAGTTCCTAGCAAACTAAATTAGAAAACTGAAAATTTTCAACAACTTCTTGAAAATCAAGACTGACATGAGGATGAATTTAGTTCCTAGCAAACCAAATTAGAAAACTGAAAATTTTCAACAACCTCGTGAAAATCAAGACTGACATGAAGATGGATTTAGTTCCTAGCAAACCAAATTAGCAAACAAACTTAACCTATTTCCAATAAGAGACTGTCAAATAAAACAATATCTCATGGTTTTTAGGAGAGAGAGAGAGGAAAAGTCGTTTTGATGCGGTTAAAGAAGATAACTTATTTTTTGGAGTTCACTAAAATGCATATAAAATAGTATGTACGAACTAGTTAAATTGAGAATTTAAGGAAGGATCAATAAAAAGAAATCTGATTAAGTTGACATGAGGAAATAAAAAGATGGTAAAACTGCAAAGCTGATGTAGCAAGTCTTTTACAGTCTAAAATCTAAAAGTTAAAATGGTATTACCTTTAAAAATTGTAGTTATTGGTGGTGGGGCTGCGGGATTTTTTGGTGCGATCGCTTGTGCTGAAGCTAATCCCCAAGCCCAAGTTACGTTAATCGAAGCCAGTCGTCAACCTTTGGCAAAAGTGCTAATTTCCGGTGGGGGACGCTGTAATGTCACTCACGCTTGTTTTCATCCTGAGGAGTTAGTCCTCAATTATCCCAGAGGTGGAAAAGCCTTGCGGGGTGCTTTCACTCGTTTTCAACCCCTAGACACTGTAGACTGGTTTGTAGCTCATGGTGTAAATTTGAAAACTGAAGCTGATGGGCGGATGTTTCCGATTACAGATCGTTCCGAAACCATAGCCGAATGTCTGATTAAAGCGGCGTTTACTGCGGGGTTAGAACTGAGTATTGGCACACCTGTAATTTCTGTGAACCGACAAAATGCAGGGTTTGAAATTATTTTCAAGTCAGGAGAAACTAAATATTGCGATCGCTTGCTTTTAGCTACAGGTAGTAGCATCATAGGTTATAAAATCGCCAGAGAATTAGGTCATCACATCGAACCCCCAGTCCCTTCTTTATTTACCTTCAATATTGCTGACCCTCAATTGCGTGCATTAGCAGGAATTAGTGTTAATCCTGTAAATCTGCGGTTATCAATCGCAGGTGAAAACCAATTGCAACAAACTGGCCCCTTGTTGATTACCCACTGGGGCTTGAGTGGCCCTGCTGTCCTCAAACTTTCTGCCTGGGGTGCAAGGATTCTCAATCAAAACCGCTATCAATGTAAATTATTCATCAATTGGTTGCCAAACTTACAACAAGAAGAAGTTAGACAAAAGCTGTTAGACGTAAAAGAGGAATGGGGCAAAAAAGCGATCGCACTCCATCGGGGTGTAGACTTACCTCACCGTCTCTGGCAATATCTGATCAGCCGTGCAGATATAACCACAGAAGACCGTTGGGCAGGTATTTCTAACAAAACCTTAAATCAGCTAGTCCAAGAAATTTCTCAGGGAGAATACGCAATTACAGGTAAAGGTGCTTTTAAAGAAGAATTCGTTACCTGTGGTGGGGTTAGCCTCAAAGAAGTTAACTTTAAAACAATGGAAAGTAAGTTAGTTCCGGGTTTATACTTTGCTGGTGAAATCTTAGATGTTGATGGTATCACCGGTGGCTTTAACTTCCAAAGCGCTTGGACAACTGCTTATTTAGCTGGGAGAGAAATGGGAATGGAAGGAGTTCAGAACTAAGGAATATGGCTGGGCGATTCGTTGCGTTATCAGGAGTTAAAAATGAATTCAAGCAATAAGCGTTGAAACTACCAAAAACCTATCACTTGACCAGATTCAAGACTATTCTTCTCTTCTTCTAATTCTTCCTCCTGACTCCTAACCCTACCCCTGTTAAGGTGAACATTTGTACTAACAAATTAATAAGGGTTTTAGGTTTGCACCCATAAAAATTTCCAAGCAAAAAATCAGATTTGCACTCAAATTTAGGTTTCAGGGTTTTGGATACAACGTAAAATTAGGCTTATGGGTAGTACTTTATTGGTACACCTTAACAGGGGTACTCCTAACCCTAAGCAAAAGACTTTTATGGCTTACGCTACGCTATCAGCAAACGTATAACATTGGTGAAAAGCGATTGCTTGTTTTTTCTGTATTCGCCTGATCCACTTATTGCCTTTTTTGTCAAGTGTACAATTTCTAACCTATTCCAGTAATAGAACCCTATCACCAAACTTAGCCGCCAGTTTCCGATCATAAGTTAGCACCTGAGTATCAAATTGAATTGCTGCTGCCACGAATAACGTATCGTAGAACAAATGACTTGCCTCGACTGCTAGTTTTAGAGCAATATCTCGAATTTGAGAACTGGAAATCATGACATCAACTAATGCTTCGGCATCTTCCATTGCGGTTAATCCCATTTGCAATGGTAGCTGTCGAAATTGTATCCATTGCCAAATCACATTGCCCAACTCAGCAAATAACGAATCAGGAACCACAATTTGATCTACACTTTCTAAAGCAGCGATCGCCTGTTCATACCTATCCTCTACGTGCAAGAGAGTATAGGCAAACACCATTGTATCAATTACCATCAAGGTCGTCCTTCTGATTTCCAAGACTGCACCTGACTTTCTGCTTCCATCGGTAATGTCTCCGTTCGTTGACGAATACGATCAAGCACTTCATCCCGTTGTCCATAGCGTTTTTGCAACAAATCACGGACTTCTTGCTCCATCGAAACCCCTTTTTGCGCTGCCAAGCGTTTAATGCGATTAAGCAACTCATCAGATATATTGCGAATGGTAATTGTTGCCATACTGCCTTCTTTGCTAATGATGCTTTACTACCGGGTCATTACCTAAATGATAGCACTTTGCTGGCATTTGATTAATCGCTTGGATTACACGCCTTGTAGGGTCTAATTAGGGTTGGCAGGTTAAAAATGAGCGAACGTACAGTAACTGAGCAAAATGTGATAAATAAAAAGCAAATGAAAATATTATGATCTAAATAATGAAATTTAGTGAAATTCTCAGCCAATTAGCAGACACAGTTACTTCTCACAGTATTACTAGTCAGCCCAACCAAAACCCAGAAATTACTGGAGTAGCAGCTATTGATGAAGCGAAAAAGGGTGCTATCAGCTATGTGGAAGGGAAAAAGTTTGCCTCTTTGATTAATTCGACAGAGGCTAGTGCTTTAATTTTGCCTCAAGATGAAAAGTTGCAAATCCAAGCTACAGAGAATGGTATTGCCTGGTTAGCAACTTCTGAACCACGCTTATTTTTTGCTAAAGCGATCGCTCTTTTTTATCAACCATATCGTCCAAATCCAGATATACACAGCACCGCAGTCATTCACCCCACTGCCAAAATCGGTAGTGATGTTTATATTGGCGCTCATGTTGTGATTGAATCAGGGGTAGAAGTCGGCAACGGTGCAACTATTCATCCTAATGTGGTAATTTATCCAGATGGGAAAATAGGCGATCGCACAACTTTACACGCTAATTGTACTATCCATGAACGTACCATCATCGGTGCAGATTGCGTAATTCATAGCGGTGCTGTCATCGGTGCAGAGGGTTTTGGCTTTGTTCCCACCCGCACAGGTTGGTTAAAAATGGAACAATCTGGTTACACAGTTTTAGAAGACGGGGTAGAAGTGGGTTGTAACTCTGCTATTGACCGTCCCGCAGTGGGAGAAACTAGAGTCGGACGCAATACCAAAATTGACAACTTAGTGCAGATAGGACATGGATGTCAAATAGGTTCTGGTTGTGCGATCGCAGGTCAAGCAGGTATGGCTGGTGGTGTAAAGGTGGGAAATAGGGTAATTTTAGCCGGACAGTCAGGAATAGCCAATCAGGTCAAAATTGGAGATGGTGCGATCGCATCTGCTCAAGCTGGCATTCACAACAATGTCGCACCCGGAGAGATTGTTTCTGGCTCTCCAGCAATGCCACATAAACTATATCTCAAAGTATCTGCTGTTTATAGTCGCTTGCCAGATTTATATCAATCTCTCAAACAATTGCAACGTCAGCTAGGACACAAGTAAACTCAACAGTTCTACATAATTTCTGGGAAGCACTACTTCAATAATAGAGTTTCCCTGACTGAATAATAATGCAGGTTGATAGATGCGATCGTTCTGGTTGCGCGGTTTGTAAAATTAAAGGTGGTACAGTTAGGCGTGTAAACCTATTTTATGCATTCAAAAAGGATTGTATCGCAAAGAAAAATACAAGCCATTTTCTTGCCATGTTCCTGGTTGTGTATCAACTGATATTAAAGGAATTCCCCAATCCAGACGAGCGGTAAGATTGTTCTGTGTCCATTGCCAACCTATTCCTGCCGCAGCCAAAGTATTAGGTGTGGGATTATCTGTACCTGAATTATTCCAGCCGACACCGAAATCTATAAAGGGTATGACCTGTAACATACCATTCATCTTGGGTAGGCGCAGAATGGGTATGAGAACTTCCGCAGAAACCAAAGTTCCGTTATCTGTGAGTAAGTAGTCTTGACGATAACCACGTACACTTTCTTGACCACCTAAGCCAAATTGTTCTAAAGGTAGCAATGCTCTTGAGGATAACTGTGTATTGGCACGGAGTAACAATAAGGTATCAGGAGCTAAAAGCCTTGCCCATTGAGCTTGTCCCTGCCAAGAAAAAAAGCGTCCATCGGGGGCAGATGTATTAATTGTAGGATTTAAGAAATCAATTCCTAGATTGAATTGCGATCGCACGGCAATTACTTGATAGCTGTTGCGAGTAGTCCATTCTTGAAAAAAGCGCAACGCAGATAACCTTGTGCGTCCTTCTTCATCTGCTCCCACTGAGGGGAAAGGAATGCGATCACCGGGGATATAAGAAGCTTCACTTTCCCGTCGAGAACCTGTCAAACCCAAGATAAATTCCTGTGTGGGACTTTGAACAATGGGTTGACGAAATGTCAGTTCATAGGCACGAGAATTAGACTGAATATCGAGGATATTAAAAGGCTCTTCAATTACATTACTGGATGTATTACTAAAGCTAAAAGCTATAGTTCCATTGCGAGAATTCACAGGTAATGTGTAGTTGGCATCAATAGAATTACTGCCATCAGTATTGCTGTAAGTCAGGCTCAGAGCGTCTCCCAAGCCCAATAAATTACCCTCAGATATATTCAATTGGCGACGAAAACTACCAACACTAGGCGATCGACCATTATCTAAGGTAATTTGGGAATGGAACGTTTTCGCCTCATTAATCTTCACTTGCAGTATATTCGTTCCAGTCCGAGAACCAGCAGACAGTTCCGCAGACAAGTTTTCAATCAAAGGATTAAGTTGCAACAATCGCAAAGCCTCCAGCAAACGTTCCCTATTGACAGGTGCTTTTGTGGCTATTGCTAAACGACTACGTATATAACTAGGATTAAGTCGCCCTGTACCCAATATTTCTATGTCTTCTAATTTACCTTCAATTACCTGAATTTTAATCACACCAGATTGGATAGCTTGTGGTGGAATATACGCACCAGAAGTTATATAACCATTCTTAATATACAAATCAGTAATTTGAGAACGAGCCTGAAACACCTCAGCCAGCGAAATCGGTCGTTTAGTAAATTCAGCAGTCACTTGAGCTAACTCCTCAGCACTAAATACAGTGCTACCAATCACTTCAAACCGTTCAACAACAATAGTTGTAGGCGAATTATTAGGAAATTGTTCTGGCAGTGGGGTAATTTGCTCAGTAGGTGGAAATAGTTCTGCTGGTGGGGGTAGTAGTTGTGGAATTTTTGGCGCAGGAAATGGGGAAGATGAAGGTGGTTGTAAATCTTGAGGGAGTGGGATTTGTTGGGATAAAAAGGTATTACCCTTTGATGTTTGTTCAGTTTCTATAGTCTGCGCTCTCAGAGGTCGAGGCGTTACACTATCAAGCGATACTAGTATACTTAATAGCAAGTAATAAAACGCAGTTCTTCTATAGTACATATTATAATATTTTGCTCTGCACCAGATAAAATAATACTTCTTTGGAGGATGATTTTAAAGATTATAGTGATAAATTTATTACAAAAGATTGCATATAGTCTGATTGCCAGGAAAATATTTTAGAGAACGGCTTTTTGGGAATCAACCTAAGTACCACTTAAGATGCAAATGTAACTTTTATTGATTGCAAGATTAAATGTACTTAAGTTAGCTAAACTACGAAGTTTCATTACCATCTATGTAGTATTAGTTAAAACTAAAGTAAATTCGTTGCATTTTATTATACAATCAACAATGTACTAATTATGTAAAAATAAGGAATTGTAAATGAATGGATGATAGATTAAAGTATAAACAAGACAGTTGATGATCCTTATAATGATATGAAAAATGAACCACTTTTATGTAAACAATACCGTGACATAAATGAAAAATGGAAAAATTTAAAAGATTTACATGATGTTATAGTTAAAGCTAAAAAAAATACAAATTATCAACTAGATAGTTTGTATCAAACTAGAAATAGAATTGTACATTCAGGACGCTTTGGACGAACAGGAATTTATCTTTGGATTCATCTTGAGTGGTATGTTGCAAAGTTACTTGCTTCATCAATTCTAATCATGGATGGCCTACGTAATAATCTGAGTATAGATGGAAATCCAAGAGATATAGTATTTGGGTGTCTGCGAGGACAATATGAATCAAGTATTGATTATCTCCTTCGGCATCAAGATAAAATAATAGACTTTGAGCATATCTTAGCAAGTGGAATTACTAGATTTCCGTATATATGTTTTTAAAAGATACTAATTAAGCGTATTTGTGGCATGATCTAGCAAGGAAAAAAATCACTTCCCCTACTTTGCTTGCTCAATTCATCCCAACATTTATACTGCAACACCCTTTTTTCTCCTCCTTCTCTCACAGTTTGCCAGACGATATGGCGGAAAACCCTACTGCCTAACTGCCAACAGCCGCTTGCATGGATTTGTTAGACTGATAACACACCAGGATTTTTCAGTCACAACGCCAGCAGACGAGGCAATTCATGCTTACAAATACCCTACTTCTCTCGAACCAACTCCCCTCCCTCCAGTATTCATCCACCTCAGAACGGTTTGATGAAACCTGGGAAGCCCCACTGGCAACCCTTTTAGGACTAGGACGCGCCGCTGGTGCTGATTTTATCGAATTCTATTTAGAACGTCGTAACTACATCAGTTGTTTAGCAGAAGACGACACCATCACCAGTATTTCACCCAGTTTAGCCACAGGTGCAGGAGTTAGAGTATTTCGTGGCAAAGCTGACTGCTACGTCAGCACCAATAACCTGACATTTTCCGGGTTAAAAGCAGCTTTAGAAAAAGGTCTTTCCATCTTAGGATTACAACTACCTACAGCTAATGCTTTCATTCCCGAAATTAACCTCGAATTACTGAGAGACTACGCCAGCAAACGCGGCAAAGATGGCTGGCTACCTTTGTGTAGTTCTATCCGCGAAATGGGAGAAGTTCTCCTTGATGGTACTGCCCAACTCCACAAAAAAGCTACTCACGTCCAATCACGTCGTGCTTCTTATTTCCGTGACTGGCAAGAAGTTTTAGTTGCTGCCAGTGATGGTACATTTGCCCGTGATATTCGCCTCACTCAATCAGTAGGATTTAATATCCTCTGTGCTGATGGTGCTAACCGTGCTTCCATTGCCGAACGTGCAGGTAACACCAGTGATGCTAATTTCCTGAGAACTTGGGATTATCAACAAGCATCTGAACAAATCGCCGAATCAGCCGGTAAAATGCTTTATGCAGATTACGTAGAATCAGGAACTTACCCAATTATCATGGCCAATCACTTTGGCGGCGTAATTTTCCACGAAGCCTGCGGACACCTGTTAGAAACAACCCAAATCGAACGCAACACCACACCCTTTGCTGATAAAAAAGGCGAAAAAATTGCCCATGAAAGTTTAACAGCTTGGGATGAAGGACGCGCTGATAATGCCTTCGGTACAATTGATATGGATGACGAAGGAATGCCAGCACAAAGAACATTATTAATTGAAAAAGGTGTTCTCAAAAACTTCTTAGCTGATAGAACTGGTTCAGTTCGCACCGGACATCCTAGAACAGGCAGTGGCCGCCGTCAAAATTACACCTTTGCCGCCGCAAGTCGGATGCGGAATACTTATATTGATACAGGCGAATACACCAACGAAGATTTATTTGCCTCTGTTGATAAAGGTATTTACTGTAAAAAAATGGGTGGCGGTAGTGTAGGTGCTACAGGTCAGTTTAACTTTAGTGTTGATGAAGCTTATTTAATAGAAAATGGCAAACTTACTAAACCGCTAAAAGGCGCTACCTTGATTGGTGAAGCTAAGGAAATTATGAATAAAATTTCCATGTGTTCCCAAGATTTAGAACTTGCACCCGGTTTTTGTGGTTCTGTTAGTGGCAGTATTTACACTACAGTTGGACAACCTCATATTAAGGTTGATTCTATTACTGTTGGTGGACGGTAAGAACTTTTAGAATATCTGTCTCACGCTCCAGATGCAGAGGCACAGAGAGCAAGATTGAGTTTGAGATTGTAGGGTGGGTAATGCCCATCTATTAAGTAGTTTTGAATTTTGAGCTTTGAATTGACTATGACAAAAATACAAGAAATTGCAACTTACGCTCAAGAAAATGCCGCTAAATTGGGCATTAAAAAGTTTGATATTTACGGCTCAACTGTAGATGATACGAGCGTTCAGGTTGACCAAGGTGAACCGAAACAAGTTAAGGCTTCTAATCGTTCTGGTGTAATTGTTAGAGTCTGGAATGAAGAGAATACAATGGGTGTGACTAGCACCACAGATGTAGATCCCCTGGGATTAGAATTGGCTTTAAAAACTGCTTATGAAGCTAGTTTTTTTGGAGTGAAGGAAAACATTCCTGATTTTAGTCCAGAAGCCACTGTTCCTATTGCTAATCCACGTCACGAAAAAGCACCCCAATCTCCAGTTTCTGAACTGATTGAGAAATTATTAGTAGCTGAGAAAGAACTTCTATCTACTCATCCTGCTATTACAAGTGTGCCTTATAATGGTTTGGCACAAAGGGATAGTGACAGGTTTTATGTTAATAGTGATGGTGCTGTGAGAACAGAATCTCATTCTTTAGCTACAGTTTATCTTTACACCAAAACAGAGGAAGAAAATAAGAAACCACGCAGTGCAGGTGCTTATCGAGTTAAGGAAAGTTTAGCTGAGTTAGATATTGCTGGTTGTATTAAGGAAACGGCTGAGAAAACTATCAGTCATTTGAACTATGAAAAAATTAAAACTGGTAAATATCGAGTTGTTTTTTCACCAGAAGCTTTCTTGAGTTTATTAGGTGCTTTTTCTAATTTGTTCAACGCTCAAAGCATTCTTGACAATCAAAGTTTATCTAAAGCTGAGGATATTGGTAAACAACTGGCTTCACCTTTACTTTCAGTTTATGATGATGCTTTACATCCAGCTAATATTGGTGCAGAAACTTTTGATGGCGAAGGTACTCCTACCCGTCAGGTAAAGTTGATAGAAAATGGTGTTTTAACCAGCTTTCTACACAGTGCGGGAACTGCGAAAAGGTTCAATACTACACCTACAGGTAATGCTAGTATTGGCGCAAAAGTGAGTGTAAGTCCCAATTTTTATCACGTTTTTGCAGCAGACAAACCTGAGCAAGAATTGAGTTTAGAAACTGCGGAGAATGTGATTTTAATTGATGATTTACAAGCTCTCCATGCTGGCGTTAAATCTTTGCAAGGTTCGTTCTCTTTACCTTTTGATGGTTGGTTAATTAACAAAGGTGAAAAAACCAGTATTGAGTCGGCAACGGTTGCGGGTGATTTTTTGGAAGTTTTGCAGTCAATTGTTTATGTAGAGAAAGAGGTGGAGTTAACACCAGGGGGAGTGTGTCCCAGAGTTTGGGTGAGTGAACTTTCTATTACTGGTGAGTAAAAGTTATGCCAATCATCTGCGAGGTTGCGTCGAATAAATTTTGTAGCAGCATTAAGTAAGCAGGAATTTTCGGCTCTATAACCACTAATAAAGCGCATCTGTGGCTGATATCATCAAGAAATAGTATTGGTTTTTGGTTGAGTGAGATATCAAGAACCCCACGCCCGCAAGCGATGAGGGGGCTATGATGTATTTCATTCACGTGCATACCGCTATATTGATTTTTGGGCAGTATTTAATAAAAGCAAAAAATGCTTGGTATTGCCCATTTCACAAGATAGGATTATCTTTTTTTTATGGAGTTCTCTGAATGCAGTAAACTGTCTCTGTAGTATCTGTAAATTTTGGGTTTTCTTGA
This sequence comes from Anabaena sp. PCC 7938, assembly GCF_049315035.1. Lineage (NCBI taxonomy): Bacteria > Bacillati > Cyanobacteriota > Cyanophyceae > Nostocales > Nostocaceae > Anabaena > Anabaena sp. PCC 7938. Next base: position 2,199,727 of record NZ_CP186034.1, read on the forward strand.
CAACCAATACCCATAACCAGTAATCCATGCCAATATAAATAAACTAATATCTCTAAATTTTCACCAAATGTATAGAGGAAAAGAATCATCACAATACTCAAGCCAACTTTGGCAGTTTCTCGTCTACTGTCCATTGACTTAATTAACAAATCAACAAAACTGAAACCCAAAGGAAGAGCTAGAGCCATAAAGCCAATAATTCCCTTCACAAATAATAAACCTGCCCAGCTATGGTGTGAACCAATGGGCATATGCTCAACAATGTGAGGTCCTTCTTCAACCACACCATGTCCCCACATTGGAGCTTCAGTTTTCCAGCGATATATAGCAATGTCTTTTAAAGCCATGCGTACTCTTGTAGATCCGGCTCTTGCTCCCTTAAAACCTTCCCAAAAATTATCAAGGGCCACAATGATTGATGGGGAGAAAATGCCACTCAAGTAACTAACAAAACCCACTCCAATTAGCATCTTTGGCCGAGCTAAACCAGAAAAAACTTTTGTAAATAACGGGATGAGGACGATGCAAACCTGAGCCATACGGGATTTACAAACAAAACACATGATCACTGATCCTGCTAGTCCTAACCTGCGCCATTTTTTATTTTTTTCTTGCAAGGCCAGCATAAAGTTAACATTGCCAACAAAACCTAATGCTGGACCCCAAGGAGTAAATAGCCGCCAACGTAAGTCACCTGTGCTGCCATCAATTTCATAGAGAGGCACGTCAAAAAATTCATTACCTGGTCCCCCTACGGCTTTTAGTGGTGAGACATAGAGAACTTGGGGTAGGTGCAAAGAGGGTGCTAACAGTAAAAAAGGGATGATCAACAGGGTATGAAAACCCACAACACACACGGCTCGATAAATTATCTGGGGGCGAATTTTTAAACATCCTGCTAAGGGATACAGAGCCAGTGCAGCCCAACCTTTAGCCCAGCCAATGGAGGATTTAATGATTAGACCTGTTGGTAAATTGTAGTCGAGATGTCCGGCTATCAATGCCACTTCCATCATCAGCATTCCTGCAATCCAAACCCACAAAGATAAGGAGATGGTGATTTTTTCGTCGTCTGGGGTGTCTTCAGTTTGCGCCAGAATTTTGATTAGTAAAAACAGTAGTAGTATCCAACCCAAGAGAGCGCCAACAACGTATAGCCCCCCAAAAACCCAGATGGCATAAGTGTTAGCGATCGCCCACCAGACCACTTTTTCTGGTACATTCTCTGGTTTAATATCATCTTTTTTGCTCTGCTTTACCATCTATTTCCTTTGAAAACTCCAAACTCCTGACTCCGAACTCCGAACTCCGAACTCCGAACTCCGAACTCCGAACTCCTGACTCCTGCATCATGATATCCACTTAGATAGCTTTTCTATCCAGGGTTTACGAATCCATAGCAAAGCAAGACCAAGGGTGGAAAAGACCGAACCGATCGCTGCTCCAACGAGGATAAAGTTCTTCTTGGGAGTAGTGGGGTCATCGGGTAAACTAGGCTCCATTGCCATTTGAATTAAAGGATAGGTTGAAAACACGTCTCCTTGTCCTAAATCTAATTTGGTGAGGGTAGATGCAAATACCGCTTCAGCAATCTGTTGATCTCGCTTCAAGTTTTCTAAGATTGATTGCTTTTGAGAGAGATTATCCAAACGCTTTTCTAGTTGTGCGATCGCAGAGTCTAATCCTTGGACTTGGGCTTTGAGTCCCTTTTGATCTGATTGATAAGTTACCAAACTTTGGAATAATGTATCCCGCGCAGATCCATTCACAGCTAAAGCTAAACGATTGAGTGTGTTAGGAGTGAGAGGCTTTCCTGATAGGTATTCACCACGCTGGAGTAAGGCTACCCAAGCGGCATCTTGCCGTTTTGTTTCTTTAATTACCTGGGGATGATTGACTCCAAACTTAGTAATTAAAACTTCCAAGGTGGTTTTAGCTTCACTATAATCCTTGAGGTTTTGTTGAAAAACTTGGTCTACGTGGAGAAGAAAAGCTGTTGCTGCTTCTGCGGAAGAAAGTCCCAAATCTTCAGACAACTGCTGCATTCGTTTGTTAGTCATCTGCTCTTGGGCATTAGTTTCTGCTCGCAACCGGCGCAGCTGCTCAATATTGGTAGATAAATTACCTACTTGATCAGGAAAACTTAGCCCAGAACGTATTTTATATTCCGAGAGCCTTTTTTGAGCTTCCTCTAATTTGTATTGGGCTGAAAGCAAAATTGCCTGGGAAGGTTTTCCTCGCTGATTAATTTCTCCAGTTCGTAAAACATTAATGTGGCTGACTATTGCTTGATAGAGTGCCAAAGATTTATCCCGTGCTTCTTCTGGACTTTTGCCAGTCACTTCAAACAGCATGATTGTTGTGTTATTTAACAGTTTGATGCGAGGCTTTGGGAATTTATCAGCCGGAATTTTAGCGATCGCAGCAGCGGCTTTTAAAACCCGATCGCTGGTAAAAATATACTCAAGATTTGCTCTCGGATCATAAGTCGAACTTCCTAAAGCCGAACCACTAGAAGAAGACGCTTGACCAATTCCTGGCAAATTGACGCTCACTCCTAAACTACCACTGCTAAGAATTAAACCCCACTCACTGGTGTAGGTAGGTTTGGTAACTTTCAAATAGTGGAGCGATGACCCCCAAATCAAAGTGTTACCTATTGCACTGAGGATGAGATAACGCAGCCAACGGCCTTTGAGCAAACTCCCCAGATTGACCATTTTCAAAACTAACTGTTGCTGTATCATTTGAGCAAATCTCGCAAAATGGGGATAGGGGATAAAATGGTTTGGATAATATCCCGAAACTGCACGACTTTTGAGTCATAGCAAGTGACTATATCATTCGCCTGGAGAAAAGGGTTGTTGGCATCGCTGGTGGAATTTGTCAGTAGATCGTTGATATGGCGTTGTAAATACGTAGTTTTTCCAGTCAACTGCTCAGTAGTTACTAGGATGGCCTTGCGTTCGGCATTAGTACCCCTTGTTCCCCCAGCACAGTTGGCAGCTACCACTGCATGGGAAAAGCGGGCACCATAAGGAAACGAAGTAGCATCACGACCAACCCCAGAACTGGCGTTACCTGTAGCTGGTACGGTGAGATTAGAAAGAAATACTTTTACCCCCGTCGGGGTAATTGGGGAAGGACGCACGAGTTCATTGTTCATTTGTCCTGAATCTGGAACAATAATGCGATCGCCTGCAATCAATGGCAAATCGACAAAGGGTTCACCTGTAAACAAACCAGATAGGTCAATAATTCTGGTTTTTTTGTCACGAATCAATTGAATGTTTTTGATATCAGCAGTAGGTTTGACTCCACCTGCATCACGGATAGCCGCTGCTAAGTAACGGTTTGGGGGATATTGTCCGGCCACTGGTACAGGTGGCTGTGTTTTCTCCCCTGGGGAAGGTTCATTAATAAATACCCTTCCGGGTAAAAATGTTGCCCCACTAACAAACACCTCCACAGGCCCCCACTGCACTACTTTCAAACTCACCTGGAGAAAGGAGGGTTGGAAAAAAGCGCCATCAATCAAAACTGTCGTCAGATTTTCCTCCACTTGCTCTGGTTCTAAACCCACAACAGGCAAGGGGGTGAGATAGGGAATCTCTAAATTGCCTTCTAAGTTGACTTCAAAAATTCCACTAAACTCTGCTCCTTCGGGAATAGTTACCTTGACGCGATCGCCCGGAGATAGAGGCAATGCCAAACTAGGTGTTGCAAAGGTTAGGGTTGCAACTATGGTATTAAAGATTAACCGTTTAAGCATCGACAGTTAAAATCCCCAACTGAATATTTTAGAAATTTGTCAGCATTTAGATACTAAATTTATACCTTATTCATTAAATATCCGCTCTTGCGTTAATTTTATGATATACTTAGATTGTATGTTATCTTCAGTACATAAATTAAGTTAAATATAACCAACACAAAGTCTGGAGTTGATAGAAGGAAAAATTTCCTTCTATATCACTACTTAGTCAGACGGCTGCTGTAAATGAAGATAAAATGATAAATTTTAAAATCAGGGATTGGCTAAACCATTTGCTGGTGCAACAGAAAATCGCTTGGGGTTATGGACTATCCCTGGGAGTTGCGATCGCTGGCACAGGTCTGGGAATTGTCTTAGCCGACCGGGAACAACGACAAGCAGAGGCATTGATCGAAGATGCCCTAGAAGAAATAGAAATCATCACTAGCTTGCAAATTGATGGGCTACAAACATTTGCTCATCAGCATCGGACTCTTGACTTACTTTCTGATCCTGTGCATTCGCAAGCAGAATACACAGAATGGCAGGAGTATTACAATAAATTTCGTCAGAGTTGGCAAGAGTTTAAACAGTCTGAGGGCGGTACAGAAGGGCAAGAAGATGATGAATTACCGGGTGAAGCCGAAGCTATAGATGCTTTTTTGGAAAAGTATGAGGGTATTCCAGAAGCATACATCCAAGAACTTGATCAACTATTCGCCAATTTCGGTACAAAAACCTTAACCCCTGAAAAGATTGTCCGCTTGAGAGCAGATTTAGTCAAACTAGAGCAAAGCACATTAACCGACCAAATTGATGATTTTATTCAAGATTTGAAGATCATCGGGATCATGAGTAAGAACGAATACGCGGCGGCACAGGTCGCTATGAGTAGTAGTAGCGTTCTACGTTTATGGGTTATTGGTATAAGTATGGTGACTTCGGTAGCGATCGCTATTCTGCTCTCCATTGTCACTAGTCATGCTATTGCCCGTCCCATTCAATCTCTCACCGAAGTAACTCAACAAGCACTTAGGGAATCAAATTTTGCGCTGCAAGTTCCTGTGACAACTGAAGATGAGGTGGGAATCTTAGCAACATCCTTCAATGAACTAATTACGTCGGTAAAAATTCTGTTAGACCAGCAACACGAAAATAACGAGACTTTAGAACTGAAGGTAGATGAGCGCACCCAACAACTGAACCAAAAAAATATTGAGCTTAAAGAACTCTTAGAAAAACTCCGCAACACTCAAACTCAAATGTTGCAAAATGAAAAGATGTCTGCCTTGGGACTACTAGTGGCAGGTGTGGCCCATGAGATTAATAACCCGATTAATTTCATTCATGGTAACCTGACCCATTTAGAGCAATATGCCCAGAATTTGCTGAATTTTGTCCAACTTTACCAAAAATATTACCCAAATCCGGTTGTGGAAATTGAGAAAGAAGCAGAAGAAATAGATCTGTCTTTTTTGCAAGAAGACCTACCCCAAATTCTCCGCTCAATGGAAATAGGCACTAATCGCATCCGCGAAATTGTTAATTCCCTTCGCAACTTCTCGCGCTTAGATGAAGCAGAATTCAAAACCGTTAATATCCACGAAGGTATAGATAGTACACTGCTGATTTTGCAACACCGCCTCAAAGCTAAACCAAAAAGTCCAGAAATTAACGTGATTCGTGAATATGGTGATTTGCCATTGGTGGAATGTTATCCTGGTCCACTCAATCAGGTGTTTATGAATATCCTAGTAAATGCGATTGATGCCCTAGAAGAATTGAATATCAACCGAACCTATCAAGAAATTAAAGATTATCCCCATCAAATCGTGATTCGCACTGCGATGATTGATCCACAATGGGTAACAATTACGATCGCTGATAACGGTTCTGGCATACCTGAAGCTGTTCGAGAGCAGATTTTTAACCCTTTTTTTACAACCAAGCCCATTGGTAAGGGAACTGGTATGGGCATGGCTATCAGTTACCAAATCGTTATTGAAAAACACGGTGGCACCTTAGAATGTGTTTCCAACGTTGGAGAAAAAACCGAGTTTATCATTCAAATCCCTGTTAAGCAGCTTGTTTAACAAATTATTAGGGATTTAGTTGTTATTCCTTGATTATCTGTCATGAGTCAAATATGCGTGCCTTTTCCTCTTCAATTTTAACCCTTAACACCGAACTCCGAACTCCGACCTCCGACCTCCGACCTCCGATAAGGTTAGGGTCGCAACTATGGTATTAAAATTTCAAAGCTTAAGCATTGTCAGAGAAAATACGTAAATAAGTATCTCGGTAATTCGTGAGAGCAAAAAGACTAGACTTAGTAGTATTTATAACTAGAAAATTTAGTTTAAATCTTCCCTAATAATTAATATTTATTTTACTGTATTAATTGAGATGTTCCCATCCCATTTTGACCAATTTAACTAGCTATTGAGCCAACTGTAAGGCGTAAGTTACGTAATTGCCGATTTTAATTACTGATGTCAATCAGGGAAATTAGTGAGATTCAATAGCCGAATCAGTTGGTAGTCAATCATCAAAAATGATACAAATTTTATTTGACATTGAGCCAAATTAAGTATATAAAAATAATACAGGTTTTTTAAAAGTATGCATTTTTTCTCAGTAACCCTGTTTGCCATCTCAGGAGGTGCTGGAAATCTACTAATCAAAAAGCAAACAGCAATCACAGCAACCCATTGGTCTTTCGGGGAAAGTCCGTCTACATGGTCTTAAAATCCTTGTAGATTTCAGGTTGGGTTGACATCAAAAAACCCAAATAATCAAAGTTTTTGTTGGGTGGCATGATTGCTTAACCCGACTATTTTTTTCCGGGCATTTACCAGTCAATTAATTATGAGAATCTCCATAAATGGGACTCACTGTTGGTCTGCTAAACACTTATTCAACGCTCAATATTGGTGATGCAGCCATTTATAGTGCCTTAACTGCTCTAGCATCTGAGGCTGAGGTTGTGGCTCAATTCCAAGATTCGGTACCGGATTACATTCCCGGTTTGCAAATTGTGCCGCAGATTAAGCATTGCGATGCTTATATTAGTGTCGGTGGCGATATTTTTAATAACGCCCGTGAAGGCTTAATTACCAAATCCTTCATTAGGAATTTGCTTCAGTTAAGGCGATCGCCCAAGCATACCTTTGTGTTTGGTCAATCTATTCCCCGATCATGTCACGGTTTGAGTTTTCGAGCCTTGACCTTATGCTTGCATCGGTTGGCTGCTGTTTGCGTGCGAGATGTCGAAAGCCATCAACGTTTAACGACAGCTGGCATCCCAGCCATTTTATCTTTTGATGCAGCATTTACTCTATCGGCGAGCGAGCAAGCCAAAGACCTCGCAGCACAGCTGTTAAAAACACTGGAAATTCGACCAGAATCAGCAGCTTTGATTTCTCTGCGTACCTTTGATTCCATGTATCGCCATGACAATCAGCAGTTTCAAAAACAACTTGTGTCCTTAAGTCGGAAATTCTGCCAACAGGGATATCAACCTGTATTGCTGATTCAGTCTCAAGCTTACGGTGCTGATAATGACTTGGCTATGGCCAAGGAAATTGTCCAACAAGTACCGAATCTGAAAATTTTTAATCCCTTTGCCTTTACCCATGAACTACCTAACTGGGAATTGGTAATGGGTGCATTGGCTATTTGCGGTCTGATTGTGGCAATCAGATATCATACATCAGTTTTAGCCTTAGCTAGTGGACGAATTCCTTTTAACTTGTACTACTCAAATAAGGGTAGAGATTTAACCAACCGCTTACAAATACCAGGTTGCAGCCTAGAAGAGTTTAATCCAGATATTCATTTGGATGCGATCGCTATTACTTGTGCTACTAAATTTGACCATGAAGCAATTCGTCAACAGGTCAAACGGGATTTTCAAAACTGCTATAACCGAATATTACAGCCATGAAACCAAAAGTTTGCCATTTTGTAGGTGGTCAAGGCATGGGTTGGACTGGTGGCATTAAAGCCACATTAAAAAGTTTAGAAATGTCATGGCTGTCGGAAAAATTTGAGTTTATTACTGCGCCTTTATCAGCAGCATCTTCTGTCATCTCAAAACACCACCCAGACGTGACTATAGTTCATGCTGCTTCCTCCTGGCAGGGGTTACTACCGCTGTGGAAACTACGGCGTTCAGGCAAGTTAATCATCAATGAACATCACTACAGCGCAGGTTTTGAAGCTTTTAATGTGCCATCACTGACCCGGTTTCATAGAATGTTAAAACTGGCTTACGGAATGTGCGATCGCTTAGTTACTGTTTCTCAAGGACAGCAAAATTGGATACTCAAAAACCAATTAGCGTCGGCTGACAAAATCAGTGTAATTCCGTTCTCCCGGTTGATTTATCCCTTTTTCAATATTCCCCCCAAACCGAGATTGTCAAATCAACCTTTCATATTAGGTGCTTATGGGCGATTTTCCTATCAAAAAGGCTTTGATATTCTGATTGATGCAGTCAAACACATTCCCGGTTCCAGAATCCAATTACAAATTGGTGGTGGTGGACAAGACGAAGACAAATTAAAACAATTAGCTGCTAACTGTCCCCACATCGAATTTGTGGGACGCATTGATGATGTCCCTGCTTTTTTAAGTCAGTGCGATGCCGTGGTTATTCCCTCCCGGTGGGAACCTTGGGGTAATGTTTGTTTAGAAGCTAGGGCTGCTGGTAAACCAATTATTGCTTCCGCAGTGGATGGTTTGAGTGAGCAAATTCAAGACTTTGGACTGCTTATTCCCCCAGAAAATTCTGTAGCACTAGCTAAAGCAATTCAGGAATTAGTCGATTTACCTGCACTGGAATTAGAACATAAAGGACAACAGGGAAAAGCTTCAGCAATCAATTCTTGGCAAACTTACCTATCTAACTGGGAAGTGTTGCTGGAGGAATTGACATGAAAGCGATCGCTCAAACTTTATCCGCTTTCAAAAAAGACCGCTTTATCCGCAATATTGGCTGGATGGGGGCTTCTGAATTAGTCATTAGGGTATTTCGCCTTGTTACCACCGTCATTCTTGCTCGTTTTCTCAGTGCAGAAGATTATGGTTTAGCTGCCATAGTCTTGATGACTTTTGAATTTATTCGCGTCTTCACCCGCAACGGTATTGCCGACAAAATCGTGCAAGCCGAAGCCAGCGAAGTAGAAGAGTTATGCCGCACTGCTTATGGCTTGAATTGGGTAATAGCCTTAGTTTTATTTGTCGGTCAATGTTTAGCATCATTAGCGATCGCACAATTCTATAATAATTCCCATCTCATTGTTCCCATCTGTCTCATTGCCGTAACTTACCTAATTTATCCCCTGGCAATGGTACAAACAGCCTTAATTAGAAGAGAAAACCGCTTAAATATTCTCGCCCTCATTAGTTCAGTCCAAGTCTCTACAGATAATGTATTGACGGCAATTTTTGCCCTTTCAGGTATGGGAATGTGGGCAATTGTATTACCGAAGTTTTTAGTCGCACCGATTTGGATTATTCTCACCTTTAAATATCATCCTTGGCGGATGACAAAATCTTTTACATTTGATAAATGGCAACAAATTACATCCTTTGCTAGTCGTATATTGGGCATAGAATTACTCACAATTTTTCGAGAAAACGTAGATTATCTTTTGATTGGGAGATTTGTGGGTGTAGAAGCTTTGGGAGTTTATTATTTTGCTTTTAATGCTGGATTAGGAATTAGTTTAAGTGTAATAAATGCTATACGAGTCTCACTATTTTCTGACCTATGTGATCTCAAATCTCAGACAGAGTTATTTACCCAACGCTATACCCACAGTTTACGCAAAATAGCCTTAATGATTGTTCCTTTAGTAGTCTTGCAATCCAGTTTAGCCCCCTTTTATGTCCCCCTCATATTTGGGCAAAAATGGGTAGAAAGAGGAGCCGTATCTATATTAATTTTGATTTGTTGTTCGGCTTTATCCCGTCCCTTTGCTGATGCAGCTTCTTTAATGTTTCGTGCCTTTGGTCAACCAGAAATTGAATTGCGTTGGAATCTCTTGTTTACTGCTTGTTTAGCTACTGCCATTATCATCGGTACAAACTGGGGAATTTTAGGAGCAGCAGTGGCCGTAATGGCAACTCACCTGACTTTGCAACCAAATATATACCTTCTGGGCAACTCGGCAAAAATTACCTAAATTCTTGCAAGAGGTGAACCCATGACAAATATTAACCCCATGGTGACAGTAATTATTCCCGCTTACAATGCCGCTCAGTTTTTACCAGCAGCCATAACATCTGTTCAACAACAAACTTACTCTGACTGGGAATTATTAATAATAAATGATGGTTCTACGGATGACACAGTTGCAGTTGTCAGGCAATATCAAGAAACAAATCATTGCATTCATTTAATTCATCAACGAAATCAAGGAGTTTCTACCGCTCGTAATTTAGGAATCGAAAAAAGCAGAGGTAAAATAATTGCTTTTCTCGATGCTGATGATCAATGGCTTCCCGATAAACTTCAACAACACCTGCAACATTTTCAATCTCATCCCCGGTTAGGAGTGAGCTTTTCACAAGTCGAAATCCTCACCCCCGCAGGTGAACCAACTGGACAAGTTTCTAGTTCCCGTTTAACTGACTTAAAACCAGAGCATTTACTTTCAGAAAACCCTACGACTACTACTTCTAATTGGGTAGTTCGTAAAGAGGTATTTGCTCAAGTAGGAGGCTTTTCTCCTGACATGAGTTATTCCGAAGATTTGGAATGGTTACTGCGGGTAATCTGCACTGGTGTTTGGGAAATTGCGGGGATAAACCAGGTGTTAACTCGCTATCGTACCAGTTCCGCTGGGCTGTCATCAAATTTGTATCGGATGGAAACAGGTTGGAATCAACTGGTGGAGAAGGCGAAAATCTATGCTCCACAATTGGTTGAAAATTATTTTGCTTTGGCTCAAGCTCTGCATTTGCGTTATCTGGCTCGACGGGCTTTTCGGTTAAAGTTACCGGCTGCGGTGGGGGTGGATTTTATGAGTCGTGCTTTGGTTTCTGATTGGCGGTTGTTGTTTCATCAGCCACGACGGAGTTTGTTTACTTTGATGGCTGTGTTTGGGGGGTTGGTGATGGAAAAGATTTTTTTCACGCAGAGACGCAGAGTCACAGAGAGGAAGAGTTGAGAGTTTTAAAGTTACCTAATTAATATCATGCCTAAAATATCTGTAATTATTCCTGTTTATAATTCTGAGAAAACGGTTGCTGAAACTCTGGAGTCTGTTCTGGCACAAACCTATGGAAATTTAGAAATTATTATTGTTGATGATGGTGCGACTGATAAAAGTATTGAGATTTGTCGGCAGTTTAAGGATAAGCGAATTAAGATTATTCATCAACAAAATCGCGGTTTGGCTGGGGCAAGAAATACAGGAATTCGTCACGCGAAAGGGGAGTTTTTAGCTTTTGTTGATAGTGATGATTTATGGTTGCCAGAAAAGTTAGAAAAGCATCTTCAACATTTGCAGCGTTCGCCGCAGGTGGGGGTGAGTTTTTCTCGGTCTTTATTTATTGATGATCAGAGTAAACCTTTGGGTATTTATCAAATGCCTAAGTTAAAAAATATTACTCCAGAATATCTGTTCTGTCGTAATCCTATTAGTAATGGATCTTCGGTTGTAATTCGTAGGGATGTTTTAACGGCTATTAAGTTTGAAGCTAATGTTCATGGGGAGGTGGAAGATTTTTATTTTGATGATCGTTTTCGTCAATCTGAAGATATTGAATGTTGGTTACGTATTGCTCTCCAAACAACTTGGAAAATAGAAGGTATTCCTGAGGCACTTACTCTTTATCGTTTAAATAGCGGTGGTTTGTCGGCTAATCTTTTTAAACAATATGAATCTTGGGAACAAATTCTGATCAAAACCCAAGTTTATAATCCTGAGTTTATTGAGCAATGGGGCGATAAAGCTAGAGCCTATCAACTACGATATTTAGCACGACGAGCTACAAGACAAAGATCTTCACGAATGGCAGTTACTTTAATTAACCAAGCTTTGGGGACTTATTGGCAGATTATTTTGGAGGAACCTCGACGCACTTTCATCTCTTTTATTGCTGCCTATTTATTATGGTTGCTGCCAAAATCAATCTACCAATGGCTAGAGAAATTAATCATGCAAATCACTGGAGCAAATCAGCAAAAACGTATTCAAAAAGAACAAATGAGTTAGTGAATAAATTCTTTTTAATCCCAATCATCAATCACCAATTACCCATTACCAATTATGACAGTTTTATTAGTTTGTTCTTCTGGTGGACATTTTAAGGCTCTGCAACAATTACGTCCTTTTTGGGAAAATCAAGATCGAGTTTGGGTGACTTTTCGCACTGCAACTACCGAAGCTGATTTAACTGAAGAAAAGGTTTATTGGGCTTATAGTCCTACTAATCGTAATCTTCCTAATTTGTTCAGAAATCTGTTTCTAGCTTGGCGACTACTTAGGCAAACTCGACCAGATGTCATTATCTCTACTGGTGCTGGTGTTGCTGTTCCTTTTCTGATTTTGGGCAAATTATTGGGTAGCAAAACGGTATTTATTGAATCGGTAACTCGGATTCATACTTTAAGTCTATCGGCTAAGTTAGTTTTACCTTGTTCTCAGTGTTTTATATGTGCAGTGGCCACAACTGCAAGTCCGTTATCCTCAAGCTGAACTTGTGATTCCCCAGGAGGTTTTAAGTTATTAAAAAATCTTTATTCCCTATTCCCTATTCCCTATTCCCTCTTTAATTTATGATTTTAGTCACAGTTGGCACAGAACAATATCCTTTTAATCGGCTGATGCAATGGATTGAGGTATTGTTACAGTCAGAAATTATTCAAGAAGAAGTAGTTGTTCAATATGGAAAATCAACTATTTTACCTGCTGGTGCAAAGGTGTACCAATTTCTGAAAGAAGACAAGTTTCAAGATTTGATCAAACAAGCGCGAATAGTGATTGCCCATTGTGGTGAAGGAACTTTACTGCTTTTGGATTCTTTGGATAAGCCTTATATTTTAGTCTCGCGCAGTCAAGAGTTTAAAGAACACGTTGATGATCATCAGGTCGAACTCGGTTTAGCACTATCACAAATTAATGTTCCTATTGCTTGGTGTCCCGGAGATTTGGTGCGGTTTATAGATGCCCCTAGAAGGGTTTCTGTTGCCGATGTTTCTCAAGCTAGTGCGATCGCTCTTTGTCAGAGTTTACAATCTCGCTTTGGTCAAAATCTCAAGGATGATAGATTACAAAAAAGGCAGGAGGTTAAGAGTATCAATTAAAACTTTTTCCTATTCTCTATTTTTTAATTAACTCTTTTCCAGGTAAAGATTATGACTTTTCAGACTAAAGCAATTACACCCTTAGTTACTAATCGTTTTCATAATACTCTTTTAGTACAGTTACCATCTCGATTAACTGTGATAGAGGCTGTATCTTTTCGGAAGTATTTTCAAGAATTGCTGGAAGATTCTAGTATCACTAAAATCATTTTAGATTTTGGTCAAACGACAATTATTGATAGTAGTGGTATTGGTTCACTCATTACTAATATCAAGTCTGCAAAGGCTAAAAACATTCAATTAACTGTTTGGAGTCCTAACCCCCAGGTGAAATTAGCATTTTCCTTGGTTGGTTTGGATAAAATATTGAATATTCAAGCCGATACTGAGGCAATTATCCCTACTGTAAGCCGTAAATCTCAACAGCGTCCACCTTTAACCCATGCTTCGGTGCGATCGCCTATGAAACGGACAATGGACATTGTAGGGGCTATTCTGGGCTTGGGTGTGACTGCCGTACTGTTCGTTCCCATTGCGATCGCTATCAAACTTGATAGTCCTGGGCCTATACTATTTAGTCAGACCCGTTGTGGTTGGATGGGAAGACGGTTTCGCATTTGGAAGTTTCGCTCAATGGTAACTAATGCTGAGGCTCTCAAATCTACCATTAATAATCAAGCTTCTGGTGCTTTTTTTAAAAATGATCATGACCCCCGCATTACCCGTGTTGGTCGCTTTCTTCGCAAAACTAGCTTAGATGAATTTCCTCAATTCTGGAATATACTAAAAGGAGATATGAGTTTAATTGGTACTCGTCCACCCACCCAAGATGAGTTAGAACAATACGAAATTTTTAATTGGCAAAGATTAGATGTCAGACCAGGTTTGAGTGGTGAATGGCAAGTCAATGGCCGCTCAAAAATTCGCAACTTTGAAGATGTAGTTAAACTTGATTTACGCTACCAAGAAAATTGGAGTCTTGGTTACGATGTCAAATTAATTTTGAAAACATTTATTGTCGTTTTCAATAAAGATTCAGGAGCTGCATAACCCATTTTTAGTAGTTTAAAGCAGCTTACCTTTCTTTTACTAAAATTTCATGGAAACAAATTTATTGCTCCATCATTACAATCTACAAGTTGTTAGCGATATTGACGCAATGGCAACAGTTGTGGAATGGTTTAATCAATTCAACAACAAACAGATATCTTATCAAACCTGGCTAGAAGGACAGACTGCTTTACTGGAAGGTTTTACAAATGTAGTACGTCATGCCCACAAACACCTTAGTCCTGAAACTCTTGTTGATTTAGAAGTACAAATGTCTCCTGAATATTTCCAAATCTGTATTTGGGATCAAGGTGATGTTTTTGATTTAGAAGCAGCTATAGAAAGTTTCAATCAAGAAACTAGCCAAAGCGAATTTAATCCTTTAGATCATGAATTTCAATGGGGTTGTATTTTTTTCCTGAAGCTCAGAGAAGACTATGGCTGGACGATTAGTTATACGCGTAATTTAGAAAATAGGAACTGCTTACTACTGAAAAAGCAACTAGGTATTTTATGATGCTAAATTTCTGACACAATATTTTTAACCTTCTTAAAACTGATGGTTAATTTACTCATGTCGTGTGATATAGCAATTCCCATTCAAGTGAGGTACAAGAAGTAATAATTAAACGCAGATGGACGCAGATAAACGCAGATATTTTTGTACTTCATTAGGCTAGGAAATGCTATAAATTTTCCAGTGTACTGTAAATTAATATAACCAAACTTCAAAATGTCTACTTCACATACATTTATGGATTCGCAAGTAAAAATGATTCAGCCTCAAGGCATTTTTAACAGTAAGAATGGACAACAACTTCTTGAAGAAGTTGATCAACTAACCTCTGATATCAAAACCATTTTGATTGATTTTCAAGATGTTACATTTATGGATAGTTCTGGTTTTAGTGCCTTGCTAGTAACCCTAAAAACAGTTCGACAAAAAAATGTTAGATTGGTAATTTGTTCTATCAACGAGCAAATAAAAATGATATTTGATATGACTAATACAAATCAAGTTTTTGAAGTGTTACCTGATCAAGCATCATTTATATAAGTAGAGTCAGGAGTCAGGAGTCAGGAGTCAGGAGTCAGGAGTCAGGAGTCAGGAGTCAGGAGTCAGGAGTCAGGAGTCAGGAGTCAGGAGTCAGGAAGAAGAATATTTTTCTCTTCTGTTCCCTGCCATATAGCGGTATGCATTTGAATGAAATACATCATAGCCCCCTCATCGCTTGCGGTGAACCAGCGCTGTAGGCGACTGGTGAATCCGAAGGAGGAGGGGGTTGGGGGTGGGGTTTTTGTACGTCGCTCAACTGAGGAAATACAATTTATTTACCTAATTCTTAAAGTTCAATTGAGGTAAAACTTATTTCTAATAAAGAGCAATCATCTGTAAAAAGTTGATTTCCTGTTTCTGTTTTAATACCTTCTATAATATCATCTAAATCCATTTCATTTTTTTGATTATATCTTGTCAATAAATTAATAAACCCATTCAAATTCCAGAGACTACCATCAGGCTGTTCAATTTCATATACTCCATCGCTAAAAACATAAATTTTACTAGATGCTTGAATGTCACATACAGCATTCTGGTATTCTGATTCTGCAAATGCTCCAATTGGCATACTGGGAGTAATTAACTGTTTAATATCTATACTAGATTCAGTTGATTGAGAAAGTAATAAAGCTGGTGGATGTCCAGCAGTAGAATAAGTTAATTGATTAGAAATGCGGTTAAAAACTCCATACCAAATGGTAAAGTAACGGGCGTTATGCTTTTCCATGTGAAAAACTTCATTCAAGGCATTGAGAACTGCTGATGGTTGATAAAAGTTGGCTTTAGGGAGACTTTGCGATCGCAGTAAATTATGTACAAAAATTGAAGGAAAAGCCGCAGCTAATCCATGTCCTGAAACATCCAACAAATAAATAACTAAGTTATCTTTATCTAACCAATAGTAATCAAAACAATCACCACCCAATTGACTGGAAGGCAAAAACCTAGAATTTATTGTCACTAATCCTGACATTGATTCAGGAAGAATAGATTTTACATACTCAGCAGCTTCATTCAATTCTGTTTCTAAAAGCTGTTTTTGGATTTGTAAATCTTGGGCTAATCTCTGAAGTTCTTGATTAGTTTGATATAATCTCAGTCCTGCTCGCACTCGTGCTTTTAGTTCACTTACATCAATGGGTTTGCTCAAGAAATCATCCGCACCATTGTCTAAACCTTCAACTCTATCTGCAATGGCTGTGCGGGCGGTAAGAAGAATGAAAAATGTTGTTGATAAAGATGGTTCAGATTTAATAATGCGGCATACCTCTAAGCCATCCATTTCATCCATTTGCCAATCACAAATAATCAAGGCTGGATGATGTTGATAAGCTTGCTCTACACCTTGTGTACCGCTAGAAGCGAGAATAACTTCATATCCCTGTCCTTGCAGTGTTTGTTTAAGAACTATTTGAATAATTCGATCATCATCAATGACTAAAATTTTAATTTTCTGATCAGATATTTCCAACATAATTGGTAATTGCCTACTTTAACAAATATGATACAGAAGGAGTCAGGAGTCAGGAGTCAGGAGTCAGGAGTCAGGAGTCAGGAGTTAGGAGTTAGGAGTTAGGAGTTAGGAGTTAGGAGTTAGGAGGAAGAAGAAGAAGAAGAAGAAGATCAGAATAGTCTTGAATCATTAAGCCCTAAGTATTTGTAAGTATTTAATCGGATGTAATATTGATGATCTAAAAACTTTCTAAGGCCGAGATAACATTTTGATATTCGCTCTTTATGCGATTAACTAAATCAGTTATTTGTGCTAATGATAGATGCTGTGCAGTATCTTCCAAAGTTTCACAAATTTTACCCAAGTTGACTGCACCAATACTAACACTGGGCGATCGCAAGGCATGAGCCATTTTTTTGAGATTGGTGATATTTTCAGAGGTTAGAGCATCTTGAATTGCCTGAATTCTGGCTGGGGCATCTTCTAGGTAAACTTGGATTAATTCTGCAATCAAGCGATCGCCTTCACTACCAGCCATATTACGCAAGTCTTCCAGAATACTGTGGTCAATGACTGTTTGCTCCTGAGAAGAAGTTAATACTTGATCTGTAACGGGTTCTATGCCTTGATGCTGCTGAGTACCATACTGTTTGAGAACTGCTTCCAGACCTTCCAAACTAATCGGTTTACTAATATAATCATTCATCCCAATACTCAGGCATTCTTGGCGATCTTCTGGACGAGCATGGGCAGTCATAGCGATGATCCAAGGTTGGGCATCCTGGGAAAAGTCGCTACGAATACGCAGAGTTGTTTCCCAGCCATCCATTTCTGGCATCTGAATATCCATGAATACCACATCATAAAGTTGCCTTTGCAAGGCTTCTAAAGCTTCATGTCCATCATTAGCTACATCTGCTCGATAACCTAAGCGATTCAGCATCTGGAGGGCAATTTTTTGATTGATCAACACATCTTCAACTAGCAGAATTTTCAGGGGTAAGCTTTTGGATAATTTGGTATCAATGGTGGGGAGATCGGGTTTAGACAACCGAGAATAAGAGGGAATGATAGAGTCGGTAGAGTCCTTAATGACCTTAGTAAACCAGCTACCCTGAATAATGTGTAACAGCGTATGATATAGCTGGTATTGACGTACAGGTTTATATAAAAAGGCTGTAAACTCAGCCGATACCTGTTTGACTTCTAAGGTTTGCTTGCCCTTATAACTCAACATTACCAAGGGTAAATCCCGTTGTTTAGGGATGTCTCGAATTTTAGCCGGCAAGTTAAGAGCGTTCCAGTCTGGACTATCAATATCCAAAATAGCCAGAGCGAAGGGTTTTTCTTGCTCTAGATGTTGGAGCATTGCTGTATTAGATTCCACAACTTGGACTTCTAATCCTAAACTTTGAAGTCGCAAAGTTAAGCATTGTCTTAAATTGATGTTATCGACTGCTAAGAGTAACCGCTGATTGAGCAGTTCAGGATCGGTACTGATGGAGCTATTAATAGCTGACGAATCAACTGGGAAAATAACTGTGAAATAGAAAGTAGAACCTTGATTTGGTTGACTATCTACCCACATTCTGCCCCCCATAATTTCGCACAGCCGTTTGCTGATGACTAATCCTAAGCCTGTGCCACCATAGCGTCGAGTCATGGAAACATCAACTTGACTGAAGGGTTTAAAGAGTCGATGTAAGCGATCGCGCGGAATGCCAATACCTGTATCTCTAACTGCAAATTGCAACTCATAGCATCCAGAGGTTGAAACCATCTCCCTGGCTGTGATTGTCACCATTACTTCACCGACCTTGGTAAATTTAATGGCATTACTCATTAAATTCCAGAGAATTTGGCGCAGACGAGTAATATCACCAATAATAAATATAGGTACATCTGTTGCGATTAGGTACATCAATTCAATGCCTTTGGAAGCCGCTTGGGGAGCCAGCAAATCTAGGGCTTCTTCCACACAAAGACGCAAATCAAAAGGCTGTGCTTCTAACTCTAATTTGCCAGATTCAATCTTAGAAAAGTCAAGAATATCATTAATAATTGTCAGTAGTGCATTGCTACTATTGCGGATGGTTTCCACACAGTCGAGTTGCTCAGAAGTCAAGCTAGTATCCAAAAGCATTCCACTCATGCCGATGATGGCATTCATAGGGGTGCGAATTTCATGGCTCATGGTGGCCAGGAAATTGCTTTTGGCCATGTTGGCAGTCTCTGCTGTTTGCTTGGCCAGATTTAGTTCTTCATTTTGCAGTGCTAAGAGATTGGCTTGATGGGTTTCTTGAGTCAGTAACTGTGCTTGGGTGAGGGCAATACCCATTTGATCAGCCAAGTGTTTGAGGAGATCTAATTCTAATTCCGTCCATTGTCTAGGGCGATCGCACTGATGAGCAATTAATAATCCCCATAAATCTTCCCGCACTAAAATTGGGACAACCAGATTGGCTTTCACCTGAAACTGCTGTAAAAATTCCACATGGCAAGGTTGAAATCCTGCTTTCTCTATATCGGAAATCACAGTCATCCGTCCATGACGATAAAAGTCAAAGTATCCATCCTTTAGACAAGGATCATTGATATCTTGGTTGAGAGTGACTGACCATCCTGGAACTACTGCCTCCTGGACAACTTTGCCATTACCATCAGGGTTAACTTGAAAGATAACCACGCGATCGCACTGCAAAATCCGTTGCACTTCCGTCACCGTTGTCTGTAGAATTTTTTCCGATTGTAAGGACTGACGAATTTCTTCTGTAATTTGCTTGAGCAATAGCACCCGTTTATATTGTTGTTGTAGTGCGGCTTCTGAGCGTTTGCGTTCAGTAATATCTAAATGGGTTCCCACCATTCTCGCCGCTCTACCTTGAGAATCGCGGCTAACTAACTTACCCCGATCTAGAATCCACTTCCATTCTCCAGATTTGGTAAAAAATCGTAATTCTACCTCATAAAAAGGTGTCTCCCCCTTGATATGTGCGATCAGTCGCTGTTGCATAACTGACAGATCCTCTGGATGGATCAACCGAATTTTCAGCTTGATATCGTGTTCTAGCTCTTCTGGCGTATAACCAAGCATTGTAAACCAACGTGGACTACGATAAACTTCCCCACTCACCAGATTCCAGTCCCAGAGTCCTTCATCTACAGCCCCTAAAGCCAGCTTTAACCGTTCTTCACTTAGCCGTAGTGCATTTTCAGCTTGTTTGCGTTGGGTAATATCGTGGTATTTCCACAGATGACCATAAAATTTTTGGTCAACCACAATAGGTATATAATCCTGTTCAAAAATTCGCCCATCTTGCAATTGCAATTCTTCATTGAGAACTATTTGATCCTGGCTGAGGATCTCATCCACACGCTGGATAAACTTTTCTGGTTCAGCAAAGAGTTGTTTGCTCGTCTGTGCTGCTTGCTGACAATCTACGCCTTGTAAAGCTTCTGGAGCAACGGGAATGCCAAACTGATCACAAAATTCCTGATTTGCTAGGATAACGTGTCGGGTTTCGTCTTCCAATAACACACCAGCCTGTAAACTTTCAATCACTGTTCTCAATCTTGATGCTGTTGCTCGTAATTCAGCCCGCTGAGATGTAAGTCTGGCAGTGAGTTTTTTGGCATCTGTCAAGGCTGAATTCTTGGCCTGTAAAAGAAACAAATAATCTGAAACAGAATCATAGAGAGGAAAATCATCTAGCTTTAAGTCCAGTTTTTTTAAATCTGCAATATCAGTAATCCAGGGAGAAGCAAGAAACAGCAGATGATCAGATGCCTCTAGATATACCATCTCTCCTTTTAGCTGCATTTCCTTGTGGTGAGATTGCAACAAAAACAGTGATGGGGAAGCCTGCAAACGCGTATGTTTGCTAATGGCTGCAAAGTTGGCTGGACAGTTGGGGCGATTAATGCGGAAGTGTTCTTCTAGAGAACTACCAACAATTAAAATAGGTTCTAGAATACGCTGAAGCACTCCACCCGCTTGGACAATCTTCATGCTTCGATCTATAACCAAATGAAAAGGGAACAAAGCTGCAAATTGGTCAGGGTCAAGACTAAATTGTTTTGATTCGATTTCCCGATCATTTGTCATAACTGCGTACACCAGGAGACAGAAAAAATTGCTCTAGCAAGCTAAGGATACAAAATTTGAAAATAAAATTTACAAATAAATAGAATATTTAATTTTTCCCAAGTATACTGCAAACCCGTGAAATCGGGACTTATGTCATACTGAGCGTAACGTAGTGCAGTGTATCCCTTCGGGACACTTTGTGAACGCGGAGCGTCTCGTAGAGAAGTATCTCGGAGATTATTTACTTCGTATGGCTAACGCCACACTGCGCTATCAGAATGACACTTTTAACCCGTTTTTAGTATAAACCACGTCTATTTTGAAACCAATAGACATCTCCGAAAAAGAATCTAGAGACGTTCCATGGAACGTCTCTACAAGGGTTCTAGGATACGCATATTGAAATTCAGTCGATGTCTAGTAAGGTTTCTGGGATTTTTTTGCCTAGATTTTGTATATTTATGTACTGAAGAACCAGAGTTCCCTGCGATGCACTCAGCAGTTCGGCAAGCTCACTGTAAAACTTGTCGAAGCGTTCCCTTGTGAAAAAATCCAGTTCTTAACTTGGATGAGGTTTACTTACTCAGATTTATCAATTTGGGAGTAGATGCAGTTCCCAAAAAACTAGCTGATTCGCCTCAATTTTACTCATTTTCTAGCTAAATTACGAATAACGGGGATTTTTTCTTAATTTTCGTTGTCTGAAAACAACACAAATTCGTTAACTTATCCGCAAGTGACGCAAGCAGATTTAGGACAATGAATCGTTATATTCCACAGAAAAAATATCGTGAGGCGCACCTTGCTCACGAAAACTAGTTTGGGTAACATCCACCTTTGTATTAAAGCGTTTTCCCAATCCGTGGATTAAACCAATTACCATGGGGGCTAAACCCTGTCGAGTAGATTGATAGTGCAAATCCATAGATTTTTCATCGGTGTGTTCACAATCAAAGGATGGAGGACGGAGTTGGGGAAAACTCAAACCGACTCGTGCGTGCAGATTGTCAAGGTTCTCCATAAACTCCCCTAAAGAGTCGCCAGCACTATCTAAAAGTTCCCCATAACCTTCTTCGGCCGTGTATGTCACCCAGTATTCTCCAAAGGCTTTCAGTATTTCTTCTGCCTCCATGCCCAAAACTTCAGAAGTTGCGGCGACTAAACGATAGGTAATATCGTCAGAATAGGCATCCATGCCAATAAAAAAATCAATGTCTTCAAGGTCAGCTTTTTGTTTGATGCTTTCCCAGGTATCCTCACCGTGATATTTGCAAATCATCTCTTCAATCGCTTTGTTAACTAGACCATACATTGACTCAAGCTCCAAAGTATAAAAGACAACTATACGTTAGCATTTATTTATCGCGTTAACAAATCCAGGACTTACGCAACTGGCTTGCTTTGTAGCGACTGTCTTAATTGTCAAGCGATCGCATAACTCACCATTATCCCTTAAATTTATAGTGTGTTATGGACTAGACATCTCTGAAAAAGAGCCGAGAATCCCTACCCATAGAACATCTCTAAAAGTGGTACTACACGAAAAAGTTTGCAAAAATCCTCTAAGGTACTTCCAATTAAAAAAATACCCAAAAGTTTCTTAAAGTTTCTTGTGGTGCGGGCATCTTGCCCGCAAATTATCAAGGACAGGCAGGATGCCCATCCCACAAAATTGGGGAATCTATTTTTTGATGAACCCGTGATAAAAGATGCATCCGAAGCATTACCAAATTTCAAACCTTTGAACCTAAAAAAACTTGGACTTAATGAAATAGCCCTGATTAAAGGTAAAGGTAATTACTGTGCAGTCCTAATAGATTTAGATACATCTCAACTAGTTGCTATATTGAACGGACGTACACAAGAAATAATCAAGGAAACTCTTATGAAATGGGGATCTGAGGTTTTAGAACAAATAGAAGAAGTCAGTATAGATTTTACCACTTGCATTAGTTCCAATCAGAACCGTCAAAGAATCAAGTGGAAGTTCAGCACAACGGAAGCTTTTCCAATTTTCGAGAATGAGTTTTTTAAGCATAATCAACTCCCAAAATCTTTCTTATCTTTATCGTAACCAAAATCCACCCCACTCAAAATTACTAAACAACCCTCAGCGAACCTCAGCGCCCCTCTGCGTTTCAATTACCTCCTCCACCTTCCTCAACTCACCAGCCCGCCAACTATCAGCAATATCTTTAATAAAACTAGCGAGAGGAATAGCCACCAACAAACCCAAAACTCCTCCCAATTTTGCACCTAACAATAAAGAAATTACCACCCAAACAGGATTTAAACCTGTTAAATTACCCAAAATACGCGGGGCGATAAAATTAGAATTTATTTGGTCAATAGCAACAGCTACACCTAAAACTTCTACACCTAACCAAAAGTTGTTCAACGCCACTAATAGACTAACTATAGCAATACCTATACCCGTACCAAATGGAAAGAGAGAAAAAAGACCAATTGCAATTCCAAAAAGTAATGCTAAGGGAACTCGTAACGCCACAAATGCCAGAGTTACTACTACACCTAATACAGCGCCTAATGTTGCTTGACCGATAAAATAATTTTGAAAATCTTCTCGTAATAAATCTCTAACTCTTGTGCCAATATTTTGCGGAAACCACTGGTAAATTCCATTCCATAAAGGTTCACCATTCAAAATTAAATAAACGGTTATTACTAATGTTAATAGGATGTTGACTAAAGCCCCAATTGTGTCGAAGGCAAAACCTAAAATTTTGCCTGTAAACGACTGAAATTGATTAGAGATTCTTTCCAGAAGTTGAGTTGCTAAACCGCTTAAATTCACAGGCAGTTGTTGTGTTGCTGCCCAATTTAAAAATACTTGCAATTGATCATTGCCAGATTCAATCCAATGAGGAAAAATATTAACTAGTTCGTTAAGTTGTTGGAAAATAAGCGGTACTAAAATAACGCCAACAGCCCCTAAAATTATTATAGCTAATAGCAATACTCCTACAATTGCTAAATTACGGGGAACTCCGCGTTTCTGAAAAAATTTAATCGGATAGTTTAAAACAAAAGCTAATAAAATTGCGGCAGAAACAACACTTACTAAAGGTTGAAAGTACTGTACAACCTGAATTAATAACCAACCATTAAGAATGACTACGGGAAAGGCTAAACCTATGTTTACCCATTGCGGTATTCTGTTTGCTATTTGCATGAAGCTAATTCCAATATATTCATAATTTTTGCATTGTTCAGATATCTACTTATAATTTTGCAATTAGAAGATAGAAATTTTTCATTTTTGATTAATAAAGTCCATCATGATTTTTTGATGGATATTGCTTAACGGTCTGACTTCATTCGCTATGGCTGAATAACAATCACCTCGATATATATCTTCTGGGGTCAATAATCCCATGTCCCAACCTTCATTTAGAACTAATTGATCTAATTCCACTAATAATGGTGCTTGAAAAACATGACGGATAACTCTCTCGTCGGGATAAATTCCAAATTTACTAAAAGATGGTAATTCGTAACCAATTTCTTCAATTACTTCCCGCACTAGTGCTATTTCTGCTGTTTCACCAGGTTCTAAATGTCCCCCAAAGAATCCCCAGCAACCAGCAGCGGCGATAGTGGGGATATTGTCGCGTAGTTGCATGAGATATTTGTCGTTTTGGTAGAGAATTACAATTGCTACTTGTGGTATTTGATTATTCATAAATTTCTACATTGGGTAAGGTTATTTGTGTTCTTGCTATGTGAAATTACTTATTTTTTATATAGCGGTTCTCGGTTGAGTGAGATACAAGAACCCCAACCCCCTCATCGCTTGCGGGGAGGGGGCTATGATGTCTTTCATTCAAATGCATACCCCTATAGTTCTGGTAGAGGATAGTCATCCCTAGCTGTTCATTTTCATTGTTATTCTTCTTCTAAATAAATCTCACCGTACTCTTGACCAGCTAAAGGAATACTTTTGTATTTTACTTTACCCTTCAACACTACATCTTGTCCCACTTGGAAATTTTTTTGATTAGTCACAACCCAGATTTTGCCTGTTGAGTCAGCGATTTGATATACTTGCCGCTTAACTAAAGGAGCTTGTTTTTCTACCTTGCCTTGAATGTAAACTGTAGTTGTGCGGTTGTCTTGTGCTGGTTTAATTGCCTGAATCGGTGTAACGTTAGCGCCAATTCTCAGATTATTTAAGTTCAATTCACCAGGTTTTCCGTTACCACAACTACAAATTCCTAGTACCAGAAAAACGGTTAATCCTTGGTAAAAAGATTTCATAGAAGTCAGTTTTGCTTGTTGCCGAAAAGCAAACGATTGAGAGAATTTTTGCATGAATTCTAACCTTGTTACCAGTTTTCTCAAGTTTCCATTCATACCAAGTTGTGCTGATTACAGGAGATGGACAGAACAACTGTTTTTAATTTATCCTTTTCTTCTTGATCCTTCAGTTGATGCAGCTAATCTGAGAAAATAGTCGAAGGCAGAATGCAGGAGTCAGAAGTCAAATCAATACTCTCCCTCATTTTTCAAGTCCCCCAGTCCCCTTACAGGTAAATTTTATGGAAATAAAAACTGCCAAACTGCTTGATGGTAAGGCATTAGCAGCTAAAATTCATCAAGAATTGGCTGCAATGATCGCACAATTACAACCCAAAATTGGCCGACCTCCTGGTTTAGCAGTGTTGATGGTGGGGGATAATCCCGCATCAGCAGCTTATGTAAGTAATAAAGAAAAAGCCTGCACTAAAGTGGGTATTGCATCTTTTGGTAAGCATTTTCCTGCCGCAACTACCTTAACAGAGCTAGAGGAAGTCATTAGTGAACTTAACCAAGATCAACGGGTAGATGGGATTTTGGTACAGTTGCCTTTACCTAATCATTTAGATTCAATTGCACTATTACACCAAATTGCACCCGATAAAGACGCAGATGGACTACACCCAGTGAACTTAGGACGACTGGCGCGGGGTGAGTCGGGTTTACGCAGTTGCACCCCCGCTGGTGTGATGAGACTGCTAGAAGAATATAAAATTCCTTTGGTGGGAAAACAAGCAGTAGTAGTAGGACGTAGTATTTTAGTGGGTAAGCCCATGGCTTTGATGCTATTAGAGGCCAATGCCACTGTCACCATAGCTCATTCGCGATCGCATGACTTAAAATCCATCACCCAAAATGCTGATATTCTCATTGCAGCAGCAGGTATTCCCGGACTAATCACGGCTGAGATGGTGAAACCGGGCGCTGTTGTGGTAGATGTGGGAATAAACCGCGTCACTGATAGCAATGGGAAAAGCCGTTTGGTCGGTGACATCGACTTTCAATCAACCGCTAAGGTGGCAGAATATATCACCCCAGTTCCCGGTGGTATCGGGCCAATGACAGTCGCTATGCTATTGCAAAATACAGTTTCTAGCTACTTACGGGCAACGGGCAATTAGAGTACTGAGTATGGAGTACTGAGTATTGAGTGTGGAGTATGGAGTAATTAACGCTTTCCTGAACATTTTGACAGTTAAGCAGTGATAATTCCTAACTGACTGTAACGATTTAAGATTTTTTGGCTCAAAACCCCTAGTTGAAACGGGGAAATCAAGCTAAAATCCAAAATCTAAAATCCAAAATAAAATCACCAGTGAATCTTTCTGCTCCAGCACACCGTAAAATCTTCATATATATTGCAAGCAAACGAAAATTTTAGGACTCTAGGAATGGTAGCAACGGATAACTTTCAGAAAAAATCAGAGGAAACCAGGTTTAACCTCGCTTCCTATCTCAAAGAACGACAAAAGCTTTGTGATACTGCTTTAGATCAGGCTATTCCTGTCGTTTACCCAGAAAAGATTTATGAAGCCATGCGCTACTCTCTATTAGCAGGAGGTAAGCGTGTGCGTCCCATTCTTTGTCTTGCTACCTCGGAAATGATTGGTGGCACAATTGAAATGGCCATGCCTACGGCTTGTGCAGTGGAAATGATCCACACCATGTCGTTGATTCATGACGACCTACCTGCCATGGATAATGATGATTACCGTCGCGGCAAGTTGACAAATCACAAGGTCTACGGCGAAGATATTGCGATTTTAGCAGGGGATGGTTTATTGGCTTTAGCTTTTGAGTTTGTTGCTACCCAAACACCCCAAAACGTGCCAAGAGAGCGAGCTTTACAAGTAATTGCTCGTTTGGGTAAGGCGTTGGGAGCGGCTGGTTTAGTTGGTGGTCAAGTGGTAGATTTAGATTCAGAAGGTAAATCTGATATTTCTCTGGAAACACTGAATTTTATTCATAACCACAAAACAGCCGCCCTATTAGAAGCTTGTGTTGTTTGCGGCGGAGTTATTGCTGGTGCATCTGCTGAAGATGTAGAAAAATTAACTCGTTATTCGCAAAATATTGGTCTGGCATTCCAAATCATTGATGATATTCTGGATATCACCTCTACTCAAGAACAACTAGGCAAAACCGCAGGTAAAGACCTAAAAGCCGAGAAAGTCACCTATCCTAGCCTGTGGGGAATTGACGAATCACGAGCCAAAGCCCAACAGCTAGTTGAGTCAGCTTGTGTAGAATTAGCATCATTTGGAGAAAAAGCCCTACCTCTTCAAGCGATCGCTCATTATATAGTTAGTCGCAATCACTAACATAAAAACCTAAAAAGCAGAAGACTTTAAATATATCCATCTATTTAACAATTTCTGCTGTGCTAGGCGGATTTGGCATTTTGGCTTACATAAAAAACTGTTCCTCAACACACAACCACTGCCCATATTTAACTAATTACCAAACCAAAACACCATGCAGGACATAGGCGACATTTTAAACAACAGGGTGCTGCTGGTTGCTCTTGTAGCTTGTTTTGTTGCTCAAGGATTAAAACTCATCTTTGAAGTCATCAAACATCGCAAAATAGATGTGCGTGTCTTAGTAACCACCGGAGGTATGCCCAGCGCCCATTCAGCTTTGGTAACAGCTTTAGCCGCTGGTGTCGGACAAACTCTAGGTTGGGCATCTCCTGATTTTGCTGTAGCTGTGGTTTTTGCCATTATTGTCATGTACGACGCAGCTGGAGTGCGTCAAGCTGCTGGTAAACAAGCTCGCATACTCAATCAAATGATTGACGAATTATTTCATGAAAAACCAGACTTTAACCAAGGCCGTCTCAAGGAGTTACTTGGACACACACCAGTTCAAGTAATCGCTGGTTCTGCTTTGGGTATAGCTATCTATTTGTTATCTAGAGCGGCTTATTAGTTGTTAGTCATTGGTAAACTGTTAACTAAAAATTACTTGGAATTTACTACTGAGCGCAGTAACATCACTTTTTTACCATCTGCTAAGAGGGCAAAAAAACCACCCTCATTTAATTTTTCTAAAGTTTTGTATGCCTCTGTTTGATTGGTAGTATAAACAGCCAATAAATAAGGGCGTTGTCCATAAGAAACAAGACCCACATTACCCCCTACTGCTCTTTGCAAACTACTTGCCATTTCTGGACGATTAAAATAATCTACCAGTACAGCATAACCATCTCCTAATATTTTAGGATTATAGCTGACTCTTTGATTTGCTGAGGGTGGGGAAGTAACTATTGCCGGTGGTACAATTCTTGCAGGTGTTACTGTTGGTGGTGTGGGTCTAGTAGTGATAATGGCAGATAATCCCACAATATTGTTCACATATTTTGCCCAACGATTAGCATCATCAATCTTGTTGAACCCACCAATCCGCGTTACTGTTCCATTCAAGTATTTACACGTAACAGGTTTCAAATCAGATGGTAAAGCACTGCGTAACTGTTGTTGACTATTAGTTGTAGGACTAACAACTAATAAAAGATACTCACCTGTATTAGGCGGTTGACAAATGGGAATAGTCGGTTGGGCTAAAACAGAATTAATACCACCAATAAAGGGAGCAATTGCTAATAATAAAGTACTTGGTAAAAAATCAAATTTGATCACAAACATTGGATACCTAATATTGTTTATTTTACAAGATGTCTAAAACGTAAGGAGTCAGGAGACATTACACAGACCTGCGGTTCAGAATGTTTATGAAATGAAGAATAGAGATAAGTGAGATTTTATCAAAATCATCAAAGTTGACTAAAACAGCCTTTATTCTCCTGACTTGCAGTATTCTCTATCCTGAATACTTACTATAAAACTACTTTTTGTTTCCTTTAGATTTGCAGAGGAAGAGCAAATAAACATAAAATAAAGATCAACAAATCTTTATCATAACTCTCCTCAGCAACTGATGAGAAAATTTATGGAAATTTATGACGCAGTTGTTAAAGATGCCAAAGGATCAGTAATTGTTGTAGAAGGAGCCGTAAATTCCCCGGTGATGACATACTCTAATCGCAATTTTAGCCAAGTAATAAATTGAGAATTAGTAGAAATAATTGCCACCGGAGGTTTAGGACACTTCGCTTTTATCTGTTTCATTTCCGGTGCTTCCAAAAAAGCCGGTTGCTTAACTAACCAAAAATCAATTTCTTTTTCTTGTTCGTGGTAGTTGCGAGTACGTTCTTTCAAAACTTCGTGTATTGGCTCTTCTTCGAGTAGAAAATGTTGACTAGCCAAAACGTAATAGTATGTTTGCATTTTCATCCTTTGGTTACTATTTAATAATTTATAGGGTACAGGAGCATTTCTGTACCCAAATCAGTTAACTTTTTTTGAATCCCTTAAACCAAGAACTAAAGGGACAACCACCACCCTTGTTTTCACTATTTGCTAGTTTGCCACCTGCTGTCAGTTTTTCTAAAAACAGGTTGTTGTCAAAATAGTGTTCCAAGGATATAACTTTTAAATCATCGGTGACACGAGCCACACTCATACCGATAATTTCCACTGTCTCCCCAGTTGGTGCAAAATCTTTGTAAGCACCCTGAAAATGTCCCCAGTGTCGCCACTTGAATGTAACATTAGGTGGGGCTGAATAAACTTCCAGCACTTCCCAAGGAAACCCTTGAGGAAATGTACTGTGAAAGATTTTAGCCGATGATTCAAAACTTTCTTCAGAAGCTTTGTAATGTTCGGAATCAGCCATAAAGAGGTTATAAGTACCCTGGGCGGATAAATCGGCTGCTGTGTACTCTTGACCCCCATTAGTACTGGCTCGAAACTGATCATTAGCAATAGATAACCATTGCTGGGGGTTACTTTTGAAAGATACCTCCATTTCCAAGGTTCTCACCAAGTTCTGCACGATCGCTTCTAGTGTACCCTCTAAGTGATTGCGGGTACTCTCTTTAGCCAGATTTTCTTTAGAACGGCTATAGTCTGGTGGTGTCTGATAACGCCATTCGGCATGGGTACTGTATGCAATTACTGTATCCCGATCCTGTACCCAAAGCGGTAGGTTGTTAGACTGTGTGGAAGTCATAGAGGTCTGATATTACAAATGTGACTTTACCTTGTTTCGGATTACGCAGCTAACTCCTCTCTAGTCAATTACGAATTACGAATTACGAATTACGAATTACCAAGTATGGCTTGTTTCATTTCCCGGACGGCTCTTTCTATTCCTACTAAAGCTGCCCGACTGATGATGGTATGACCAATGTTGAGTTCTTCCATGCCTGGAAGCGCCGCTATGGGGTAGACATTCCAATATGTGAGTCCATGTCCGGCATTTACCCTCAACCCAGCTTTAATCGCTTGCTCGCAACCTTGCGCTAATAAAGCTAGTTCACGTTGACGAGTTGTTTCATCTTGAGCCTCAGCATATTGTCCTGTGTGTAGTTCAATAAACTTTGCTTGCACCTTAGCTGAAGCTTCGATTTGTGCTGTTTCGGCATCAATAAATAGACTTACGGGAATGCCAGAACTTTGCAGCTTATCAACTATCTCACCTATTCTAGCAACTTGCCCGACAATATTCAAACCGCCTTCTGTGGTGACTTCTTCACGCTTTTCAGGTACTAATGTTACATAATCGGGTTTGATGTCGAGAGCAATTGACAACATTTCATCAGTTGCAGCCATTTCTAAATTGAGATGCGATCGCACCGTTTGTCTTAAAATTCTTACATCTCTGTCTTGAATATGTCTTCTATCTTCCCGCAAATGTACGGTAATTCCATCTGCACCTGCTAATTCTGCCAACACCGCAGCCGCTACAGGGTCAGGTTCTACTGTCCGTCTGGCTTGGCGAATGGTAGCGATATGGTCAATATTTACACCGAGTGTAGGCACGCCTGTTTTCTCCTGTTTCACTTTGTTTCAGATGTTGATTTTAACCAATTCAGGGGGTATGAGTAAGTTAGTGTTAACAATTGTCGTTATAATCAGGCAAGAAGCAGGGAGTAGCGGAGATAATAAATAATTACGAATTACGAATTACGAATTACGAATTACGAATTATAAAGAGGCGATATGCTTTTAGAACTGCAACAAATTATTGTCAACCCAGGCCAACAAATGTTACTCAAAGATATTAGTTGGCAGCAATTAGAAAATATTTTAGAAGAAATGGGAGAAAAGCGTGCAGCACGTATTTCTTATAGTCATGGCTGGTTAGAAATTATGGTTCCTTTACCTGAACACGAAAAAGATAAAGAGATATTTGGTGAACTGGTCAGAATTTTATTAGATAAACTCGAAATTGATTTTGAGCCTTTTGGTTCTACAACACTTAAAAATGAGCGAATGTGTCAAGCTGTCGAACCAGATACAAGTTTTTATATTCAAAATCAAGCAGCAATAATCGGGAAAAATAGGATTGACTTAAATATAGATCCACCACCAGATTTAGCTATCGAAATTGATATTACTTCCCGCACTCGATTTGAGAACTATGAAATTTTGGGAGTTCCTGAACTTTGGCGATATCAACAACAAGGCTTAGAAATTTTCTTGTTACAAGAAGGGAAATATGTAAAGTCCCAATCTAGTCCTAATCTTCCTAATATCCCTATTGTGGAATTAGTAAATGAGTATGTGCAGCAATGTTTAAAAATTGGCAGAAGTCAGGCTGTACGTAATTTTAGAAATTGGGTTAAGGATAATTTATAATAGAAATTTACGGCTTGATGAAAAAGGTGATAATTGCTCATGACTACCGAAAACAATCTAGCCATTGTGGACTGGGAATCCCATAACCCACCTACAGATTTAATATTTGATGATGGTGAACCTTTGGAATCAAATCGACATCGTATTGCCATGAATGTCTTGATTCGGTCATTGCAGCAAGCTTGGTGCGATCGCAATGATTATTTTACTGGCGGCAATATGTTTATTTACTACAGTAGCACCCAAGTTCGGAATCGTGATTTTCGAGGTCCCGATTTCTTTGCAGTTCTCAACGTTGATGGTACAAATTCTAGACAAGGTTGGGTAGTTTGGGAAGAAGATGGTCGCTATCCTGATGTGATTGTGGAATTAATGTCACGGTCTACAGCAGTAATAGATAAGGGAATTAAAAAAGACCTTTATGAACAAACTTTCCACACCTCAGATTATTTTGTCTACGACCCATTTGACCCTAATTCTTTACAAGGATGGCATTTAGATGAGAACCAAAAATATCAACCTTTGACTCCCAATGAAAATGGTTGGTTATGGTGCAGACGTTTGGGGTTTTGGTTAGGAACTTGGGAAGGAACTATAGATAAGGAAACTGCGGTTTGGGTGCGGTTTTATGATGTTGCTGGAAATCTAGTTTTATTACCGGAAGAAGCAGCTAAATCACAAGCAGCTAAATTGGCTGCTAGATTAAGAGAACTGGGTGAAAATCCAGATATGTTGTGATGTAAGTTCAATGCAGGTTGGGTTGATGCAAGAAAACCCAACATTTAACGAATTTGTAACTAACTCGAAGCACTAGTATAAAAACGTAATGCAAACCGCCAAAACCAAGTGGAAATTGAAAATAACGTCACCGCTAATATTACTGCACCAAATAACCAAATTAATTGACTTTCACCCAACATTGCTTGAGCGGGAACTGTGGTTAAAAATGCCACTGGAACTACAAAAGTGAAAAAAACGCGATAAGCAGTTGGATAAGCTATAACTGGATATCTGCCAGCTTCTAATAAACCTCGGAGTACTTCAGTCACATTATATATTTTGACAAACCAGATTGTGGTAGACCCCAACATAAACCACAGGCTGTAAAGAATCACTAAACTGCAACATAAGGGTAATATACTGAGTAAATACCTGTCGATTCCTAAACCCAGATTTTTACCTGCGTAGCCAATAATAATACAGCCAAAAATTAAATCTGGTAATCCCCATGGTGATAGGGTATGAAGGGAAAGCCAAAACTGACTGCGGATAGGTTTTAATAATACAAAGTCTAATGTACCTTCTTGGACATGACGAACAATGCGGTTTAGGTTGGGAGCTAGGAGAGTGGCAGAAAAGCCTTGTAATAGGGTGAACATTCCTAAAACTATTAAGGCTGCATCCCATGACCAGCCAGTAAAAGTGTAGCCTTGGCGGTAAAATAAGAATAGCCCAAACAAACTACCTGCTAGATTGCCTATGCTGGTGAGGGCAGCTAAGATGAAATTAATGCGATATTCCATTTCTGCGGCAATAGCAGTACTCCAAAATAACCTTAGTACTTTTAAATATCTTTGCATTTTGCTCCAATAAACCAATATCTACTAAATTTTGAATAACTTTATATAATTTTAATATTATTTTTTATTTTCTGAAAATTTTGAAGGTTAGATTTGAAGGATCTTAATTTCCGATCATCAATTGAATGACCGGGTTGCTTTGGTTTATGGGGAATTAATTTGGCTGAATCTGGCTTACTGGTTAGTTTTTTCTATCTGGGGATAATTTACTAAGAGAACTCCACAAAAAGAAATGCCCAATGTCATTCTGTTCACGAAGTGTGGCGTAAGCCACACGGAACGAAGTGTAGTGTTCGCGTAGCGTTCTGAAGGAAAGAATCCTCCGAGATGCTAGAGCCTCCGGCACGCTAACGCGAACGTTTCGCTTTGCTACACTCAGCATGACAAAACAGGATCGTTTATTTTGTGGCTTACTCTAATGGATTTTAAAAATTTCTAACAATATATGGCTAAACTTTCTAACGAATTACAACGCTATTTTTTTTGAAAAAGAAAGACCCGAAAAAGTTACTTTGGCAGATATTTTGTTACTAGCTAAAGAAAGAATTTTTGGTTTCTTGCTGGTGATTTTGTCTCTACCTTCTGCTTTACCAGTTCCTGCACCTGGTTATTCAACTCCTTTTGGTGTGCTGATTTTTCTGTTAGCTATACAGTTAATTGCAGGTGCGAAAACTCCTTGGCTACCTCCGAAGATGTTTAATTATCCTCTGCAACTATCTACTGTTCAGGGTTTTCTCAAAGCGGGATTGCCTTGGTTGCGTAGGATTGAAGCGCTCCGAAGGAATCGCACGTCCACGTCTATCCTATGTTTGTACCACGTTACCAGGTAGAATAACCATTGGTAGTGCGATAGCTCTCATGGCTATTTCAATGATGATTCCCATCCCTGGAACCAATACTCTACCAGCAATGGGCATTTTTGTGACAGCCTTTGGTTTATCAGAAGATGATGGTGCTATTAGTTTAGGCGGTTTAGTTCTATGTGTGATGGGAGAAATTTTAACTACCTCAATTCTGTTGGCTTTGATGTGGGGTGGTTCTAGTTTGTTAGATGTGATCAAAACTTGGTTAGGTCGGTAAAAATCATACTTCAGAACAATGAACCCATAACAGCAGCAGTTGATAATTTTCTCATGACTTCCAATATTAGTTTTGATTTATTCCTGGAAAATCTCTTTTTTTTCCTAGTAGCTACATCGTTTTTTGTCATTGTCGATGTTGCATGGAAACACGCAAAACCTTACACCCTGCCGGAACCTTTGCCAGGATGGTTTAAAATCTGGTTGGGTACGGTGCAACTGGGGGGAATAGTCTTACCACTCATAGTTATGCTGTTGTGGGGTGTTCTCTGGGGATATACTTCAGTTTTAAGCGTACTGGCTGGGTATTTTTTGATGTTAGGGTTGCAGATACTTTCAGAAATTCTCACACTCAGACGTTTTCAAACCGTAGTTTGGGTAATGGTTCCTTATATATATTTGCCTTATCGGATTTGGCAATTGTTTGAGGGTTTAAATCTTTTGGGTTCAGAAACTAATTTCCTGTGGGTACGTAACTTATTAGTTTTTGAGATTGTGTTGTGGACTTTAAACTATGCCTTGGATGTAACACAGTTACCAAGATTGCTGCGGTGGGAAGTGAGAGAGGAAAACGGATTAGAACAAGAATACAAAGTTGATTAACCTGACTCCTGACTCCTGACTCCTAACTCCTGACTCCTGACTCCTGACTCCTGACTCCGAACTCCGAACTCCGAACTCCGAACTCCTGATTCCTGATATGGTAACTTCAAACAAGGAAAATATTTTTTTGGAAGTTACGATTTGAAAACACGTTCTAATTATTGGTTACTGCTACCCTATATCCGCACCCAATGGGAAACCGTCGCTAAGGGATTTGTGGGTATTCTAGGATATGTATTGGCTACGTTAACGCTGATTAATATAGCGGGTAAATTGGCAGTTCCCTTTGGACAGGGTAATGTAGTAGCGATCGCTCAATTAACAGGAGTCTGTGCTTTAGTATTTCTTGTGCGTGGCTTTTTTCAGTCTATGCAAGATTTATACATGGCACGCGCAGCTTTAAGAATTGCTTTTCACCTCCGTCAACAAGTTTACACACACTTACAAAAGCTCAATCTCAGCTATTTTGAAACTGCAAAAGCTGGTGATTTATCTTACCGTCTCACTGAGGATGTTGACAGGGTTGGGGAAGTCATCAATAAGCTTTTTCATGATTTTGCACCTTGCGTTTTGCAGTTGTTAGCAATTCCCATTTACATGATTTACTTGAATTGGCAACTCACTTTGGCCACAGTGATAGTTGCGCCAATTATGGGAATTTTAATTGGTTGGTTTGGAGAACGTTTACGGAAATATTCGCTCAGAAGTCAAAATCGAGTTTCTGATTTATCTGCTATTCTCACAGAAGTATTCAGTGGTATTCGGTTAATTCAAGCTTTTGCAGCGGAAAACTATGAAATTGCGAGATTTAGCCATGAAGCAGAACGCAGTTTAAAAGCTAAATATTCAGCAGAAAAATTAAAAGCAATTCAAATTCCCATTGTGGGATTTTTGGAAGCTTTGAGTGCTTTGTCTTTGCTGATGGTGGGAACGTGGCAAATTTCTCAAAATAATTTAACGGTAGGAGCTTTTTTCAGTTATTTAGCAGCAGCAGCTTTGTTAATTGATCCTATCGGTCATACTACTAATAACTATAACGAATTTAAACAAGGTGAGGCTTCAGTTGACCGAGTATTTGAGTTGTTAGCAATTCAACCGACGGTATTAGAAAAGCCAAATGCAATTAAGCTGCCAGCAGTAGATGGCAAAGTTGAATATCGTGATGTGACTTTTGCTTATAAAGCTGGTGAACCTGTATTAAATAATATTAGTTTATTGGTAAAGCCTGGTCAAGCGATCGCACTGGTGGGTGCTTCTGGTGCTGGTAAAACTACTTTTGTCAATCTTTTACCCCGTTTCTATGATCCTGAAGTGGGGACAATTTTTATAGATGGTGTAAATATTCGTGATGTAACTTTAAATAGTCTCAGAAAACAAATTGGCATAGTTCCCCAAGAAACTATCATGTTTTCGGGAACAATTGCCCAAAATATCGCTTTTGGACAAAAAGTTTATGATCTCAGCACAGTTGAAGATGCGGCAAAAATTGCTAATGCTCATCAATTTATTCAGCAACTACCAGAGGGTTATAATACATGGGTAGGTGAGCGTGGTGTGAATTTATCTGGTGGACAAAGACAGAGAATTGCGATCGCTCGTGCTGTACTGTTAAATCCGCAGATTTTGATATTGGATGAAGCGACATCTGCATTAGATTCGGAATCAGAAGCTTTGGTACAGGAAGCTTTAGAAAGATTAATGAAAAACCGCACAGTGCTAATTATAGCTCATAGGTTATCGACGGTGCGGAAGTGCGATCGCATTTTGGTTTTAGAAAAAGGACAAATAGTGGAATCGGGAAATCATGAAGAATTGTTGGCTTTAGAAGGGAGATATGCGCGGTATTATGCTCAACAGTTTAGTTAAATCAACCTCATATTAACCTTGCCTCTAAGAAAAAGCTGCTAAATAGTTAGCTGCTTCTTCCAGAGTTTGAACCAAATCTTCCAACGTATAGATATTATTGCTTTGGAAGCTGGTTTGATTTGCAGGAGTAGATGCTTGGGTAGAATGCTGGGTAAAAATACGATTAATCAACTGCATAACTGTGTTTCCCCGCTGCTGTATATAAATCATAGTCGGTTATTTTTACGAATTGGATAGTGATGGAGATCCAATAAAGTTGTGATTTTAAGTAGATTTAACAGAAATTGCTTGTTGACTGCTATCAGTGATAAGCTATAGTACGGTTGCGTCCTTGGTTTTTGGCTCGATAAAGTGCTTCGTCGGCTCTTTGAATGATAGTGTCAATGCTTTGATCTCCTAAATTATAGTTGGCTACGCCAATACTAACCGTAATTGATAGTTGTTCTTCCAGCACAGGAATACGTTGATTGCAAATATTTTCTCGAATACGTTCAGCTACAATCACGGCTT
The DNA here is from genome assembly GCF_049315035.1 of Anabaena sp. PCC 7938. Lineage (NCBI taxonomy): Bacteria > Bacillati > Cyanobacteriota > Cyanophyceae > Nostocales > Nostocaceae > Anabaena > Anabaena sp. PCC 7938. The sequence continues at coordinate 2,237,109 of NZ_CP186034.1, forward strand.
CATCAATATCAGTCTCTGGTAGTAATACAACAAATTCTTCACCTCCAAATCTACCAAAGCAATCTACTTGCCGCAAATAATTAAGAACCATTTTTGTCATGAAGATAATTACTTCATCCCCTATACTATGTCCAAATGAATCGTTAACTTTTTTAAAATTATCTATATCTATTAACAGTACAGAAAGATAATTATTATATCGCTGAATACGGCTAATTTCCTGTTCTGCTTTTGTTAAAAGATAACGACGATTCCAAACTCCAGTTAATGGATCTGTGTTAGCTAATTTTTCTAAATTTCTGACTAATTCTTCTTGCGCTTGTAATAATTCTTTTAATTTTTGTTGTGAATATTTTAATTCTAAATGCATTCTTACACGAGCCAGAAGTTCAGAAGCGTGAAATGGTTTAGTAACATAATCAACTGCACCTTTTTCAAAGGCTTGAAGTAAATGATCTTGATTTTGACTAGCCGAGATAAAAATAATTGGGATTTCTTCTAGTTCTGGATCAGATTGAATTTTTTCACATACCTCTAAACCATCCATCTCTGGCATTATTAAATCTAATAAAATTAAATCGGGACGTACAGATCGAACACATTTTAAAGCTTGATAACCATTGGATGCAAAGGTATAATTGTAGCCTACCTTATCTAAGGTTTTAGCAATAATTTGTAAATTTAACGCAACATCATCAACAACTAATATTAAAAATTTTTCAGGTTTAAATAATTGCATAGATTGATAATTTGGTAAAAGAATAGAGGTTGTTAATGTCTTTTTTAGCTGTGTAATTACTTTTTAGAGCAAAGATTTAATTTAAAAAATATCTGTGTAGCGATTGCACAAGGATAACAATTTGTATAAATCTTCCTAAATTACCATAAATATTGCTTTAGAAGTACGGAGCAGTAGCTTTTTATACAAAAATTCCTGCATTGAGATTACTTGCCGCCTTATTTGTTGGTGGGTTTGTGGGGTTACTTCATGCTTTTTTATGTGTGACTTTGCGCGTTGATCAGTTAGTTTCCGGTTTAGCTATTAATCTTGTTGTATCGGGAATAACATCATTTTTAGCGCGGTTAGTATTTCCAGGCAATAGTATCCAAAGATTACCAGAAATTACAACTATGATCATTCCTGGTTTGGCTAATATTCCTCTCATTGGCAAACTTTTATTTCAGCAAGATATTTTAGTGTATTTACTATTTTTATTAATTGCTGTAACTACATACGTATGGTTTCATACTAACGTTGGTTTAACCCTTAGGGCTGTGGGAGAATATCCCCAAGCAGCAGATCAGATACATCTGGTATATCAATACACCAGATATATCTGCTGTGCTGTAATTATTAGTGGCTGTCTTACCAGTTTGGGAAGGGCTGATTTTTCTTTAGTAGCGGTAAGATTTTTTGCTGAGGGGATGAGTGCTGGTAAAGGATTTATTGCCATTGCGGCTTTAATATTTGGTAGATGGCATCCTTTAGGTAGCGTTTAAGCTTGCTTGTTATTTGGTGCAACCGAAGCTTTGCAGTTACGCATACAAGTTTTAGGTGTAAATATTTCTTATCAATTTTTATTAATGTTACTCTGTGCGATCGCTCTTTTGGCACTAGCAGAATTAGCAGGCAAATCTACACAACCAAAGGCATTAGATACTTCTTATCAAAAGCGCTAATTACAACCATTGCTTGATCTTGCCCTCAGGTTTGATAGAGATTCCCATAAATTATTTAATCTTTGGCCTGATTACTACTCAGTAATGACTAAGAGGGAATATACTGTGATAGAGTCTTAGCTAAAGTAGTTTTTGGTACTGCACCAACAACAGTATCAACTTGCCGCCCCCCTTTAAATACCATTAAAGTGGGAATGCTGCGAATACCATAATGACTAGCGACTGTGGGATTTTGGTCTGTGTTCAGTTTCACCACTTTTACCTGTCCTTCATATTCAGCAGCAACTTCATCAACAACGTTTGCCAACATTCGACAAGGGCCACACCAAGGGGCCCAAAAATCAACTAAAACTGGAGTTTCACTCTCCAACACTTCTTGCTTGAATGTGGCTTCCGTGACATTGGTAACAGTCATAGTTGTTCTCCTGATTTGATTCCGTCATTCGATCTGATCGAATAAACTTGAAAGCTGGATATTTCCTCATGCTTACGGGAGGTGATCCCGATGCATTCATTGGAAAGCAGATTATGGGGATTAGCGATCATCAACAACTTAAATATTCAATTATTTAGCGATTTTACCGCATAAACCGATTTTATCGAGGTTTCAATTACTTAAATCATTATTACAATGCGTCTTTACACAGATACGGTGTTATTACCTAAAGGTTAAAATAAGAGCAGAAAAATCATGAGAGGGATTTATGATGAGCGATCGCGACTATACATTAATTATTGATAAAAGTGGTAGTATGTCCACCCCTGACCAAGCAGGTGGTAGAAGCAGATGGGAAATAGCTCAAGAGTCTACCCTTGCTGTAGCTAGAAAAGCCGAACAATATGACCCTGATGGACTTACCGTTTACGTCTTTTCCGGCAGATTTAAACGTTACGAAAACGTTACCTCCAGCAAAGTAGCACAAATATTTCAGGAAAATGATCCTGCTGGTACAACCAACTTAGCTGCCGTGCTAATGAATGCACTCGATAATTACTTTCAGCGTAAAACTGCTGGACAAACTAAACCGAATGGGGAAACAATTTTAGTTATTACCGACGGTGAACCAGATGATCGCAAAGCAGTATTTGAAGTGATCATTAACGCGACTCGAAAAATGGAACGGGACGAAGAATTAGGAATTTCCATTATTCAAGTAGGGACAGATCCTCAAGCTACAAAATTTCTTAAAGCTTTAGATGATCAATTGCAAAGTGTTGGTGCTAAATTTGATATTTGTGACACCGTAACTTTAGATGATTTAGAAGATATGAGCCTTGCAGATGTCTTGATGAATGCCATCACAGACTAATTCATACTCATTTTTTCTACCCACAACCTCTAAAACTTATTTTGGATGAATCACATCCAAAATATAAAATATAACTACTGAAAACAGGAGAATTATAAATGTTGGAAAATCGGGATTATACACTAATCATCGATCATAGTGCTAGTATGGCAAAACTATCAGACAAAGGTGAAAAAAGCAGATGGTTAGCCTTACAGGAATCTACATTTGCCTTAGCTTGTAAATGTGAACAATTTGATCCCGATGGTATAACAGTTTATCTATTTTCTAGAAAATTTGAACGTTTTGATCATGTGACTTCGGCTAAAGTATCACAGATTTTTGAAGAAAATATTCCCGCTGATACGACAAATTTAGTAGGTGTACTTCAAGATGCCATTAATAACTACTTTACCCGCAAAGCTGCTGGTCTAAGCAAGCCCAATGGGGAAATAATTTTAATTATCACTGATGGCAAACAAGATGATAAGCAAGCAGTCTGTGAAGTCATAATCAATGCTACACAGCAAATGGAACACGAAAAAGAGTTAGGAATTTCAATTATTCAAGTGGGTTCAGATCCTCAAGCCACAAAGTTTCTTAAAGCTTTAGATGATAAGTTGCAAACTGTCGGTGCTAAATTTGATATTTGCGATACCATGACTTTAGAACAATTAGAAGAAATGAGTTTAACAGATGTCTTGATGAATGCGATAAACGACTAATTTGATTTTATAGATTTTGCATCACAACCAGAGGATTTAAAAATGCTAGACAATCGTGATTACACTTTAATTATTGACAAAAGCGGTAGCATGGCTACCCCAGATCAAAAAGGTGGAAAAAGCAGATGGTTCATAGCCCAAGAATCTACTTTAGCCTTAGCTAGTAAGTGTGAGCAATTTGATCCAGATGGAATCACTGTGTACTTATTTTCTGGTAAATTTAAACGTTATGAAAACGTCACAGCTAGTAAAGTTGTGCAAATCTTCCAAGAAAACGATCCTTCCGGTACTACTGATTTAGCAGGTGTATTGAAACACGCCACTGATGATTATTTGCAACGCAAATCTAGCAATCAAACTAAACCTAATGGAGAAACAATTTTAGTTGTTACTGATGGTGAACCAGATGATCGTAAAGCGGTGATGAAGGTAATTATAGAAGCTTCTCGCAAGATAGATCGAGATGAAGAATTAGCTATTTCTTTCATTCAAGTTGGTGCAGATCCCAACGCTACCCGCTTTCTCAAAATCTTAGATGATGAATTGCAAAGCGCAGGGGCAAAATTTGATATTTGTGACACAATTACAATGGACGAGATGGAAGATATGAGTTTATCTGAAGTACTACTCAATGCGATTAATGACTAGTTATAGACATAATTAGGACTGAAAGCAATGGATTCCATTGATAAGTTATTAGCTGAACTTCAGGCTGAATATTTAGAAGCCAAACCACAACCGCAGCAACAAATAACTCCACCTAAACCCTTTATTTCTTCTTCAGCACAGTCAAACTCTTTAATAGATAACTTGTTATCAGAAGTTAAAACGGACTTCCTTGAAAAAGATGCTGAGGAAGAATTGAAACAAAAACGAGAATTAGAACAAGAAAAAATTCGCCAAGCACAATTAAAAGCTAAACAATTAAAAAGTCTAAACAAGCGAGCGAGAGAGTGGTTATCTAAATTAGATCCATTTTCACCTGAAGGACTTTGGTTCGAAAGGTTTGCTGAAGCATACCCGTCAAAATTAGAAGCTGCAATTGAGTATCTACAAACCAACAAATAATATTATCATCCTCAATTGGTAATTTGTAATTATTGCTATGCCCTACTTTTTACAAATTACAAATTACTATTTTGATGTTGATTAATATGAGATAAATGCTGACTAGCCCATTCATGCATTGCACAGAGAATTGGTTTGAGACTTTCTCCTAAAGGTGTGAGTGAATATTCTACCTTAGGTGGGATTTGTGCATAGATTTCTCGGTGTACAACACCATCCTCTTCCAATTCTCTAAGTTGCTGAGTGAGCATCTTTTGAGTAATCCCGTGTAAGGAACGTTGTAACTCACCAAACCTTTTTGCTCCTGTAATTAATTCTCTAATTATTAATACCTTCCAACGTCCACCGAGGATCTTGATGGTATTTTCTACTTCACAAGTCGGCCTCATCACACTATTGTTTTCTGCTTCTGCTTTCATGGTTACTTTTTAGTAAGTATAGTACTTTGGAGTGCCTACTATTCATAGTAGTTGTACATAGGTTAAAGTCAAGAGTAATTTAGAGGAATTAGGAGAACACTATGAACGAACCTGTAATTGCTGATAAAAAACCTGCGATGTTAGAACTAGAAGCAGGTACTTATTACTGGTGTACCTGTGGAAATTCACAGAATCAGCCTTTTTGTGATGGTGGTCATAAAGGTAGCGAATTTATACCCCAAGCTTTTGAATTAACTGATAAGAAAACAGTCGCTTTGTGTCAATGCAAATATACAGCTAATGCTCCTTTTTGTGATGGCGCTCACAGTAAACTCTAATTTGTAATGGGAACAAAAATTAACAGAAACATTTTTTGTTCTAGCAATTAGTGTTAAATCATTACTGTTTAAAAACTCAACAGCCCCTTTTCCTTTTTTCACCCATTTAGAGAATTGGTAAAGGGGTGTTTTGTATTTGAATATCTTAGAGGATGTGTGAAAAGTATTCAGCGAATATAATTAATTTAATTATATTTGCCCATTTACAGCAGGGTTCAGACTTGTCCGTGAACCTCAGTCGAACGGAATCAGGAGTAAAACTGGCTTGGTGTCTGGCTTTTAATTTAGATTCTATATCATATGGCTACGCCACGCAAGCTATCGGCTAGCGCTCACGGAAGCCTCATTGATATGCAATCCGCTGTAAGTAAGAAATTAGACTTTTAAAACATCCTTTTAGATGCAGTTAAGGTACTTCAATGGGAATCAAGGTATTTTCCGGTAAATAGCTGTGAAAACAACCTTCATCTGCTAAAACTAACATTAGACGCAGGGAATAATCTGGAGGAACTTGCAAATCTGCCCAGGGTATGGCTATTTCTAAACAAGTATCTAAAGCAGCTTGGGCGCGACTAACACGAGGATGCCATTGATAGTTATCTCCTGCTTCTCGAAATTGAATTGATTGTGTGAGTAAATTAATTTCTAGATGATGGTGAAACAGGTAATTAACTGGTGATATATCTGGTGCTTCTGCCAAGGGTACGGGGCTATTAACCATTGTTCTATCTGGATAAAACCAGAGTAAATTCAATTCTGGTGGTAGTTCTTTTCCTGGTGCAATGCCGCTTTTAAAGTCTACCCGCAAATAAAAATTCAGGTGATCTACTCCATACCAGAGTCTCTGAACGAGGCTGCTGTTGTGCATTGTTCCCCGTGCGCCACCGATTTCTAAGCGTCCAGCTTTATCCCAGTCTTGTTCATCACCTAGACCATTAATAACTGGATGAATAAAGCCTTCTGGTTTATGATCTGCCCGTGCTGCATGGACTTCTAATGGTTTTGTTAAATAGGCTGGTATGGGTTCATTTAAGGCTTTATAAATGCCATAGAGATGTTCACGAAATAACTTGTCAAAGATGGCATCTTGATTTGAGGAATGTCCTTCGCCAAACCACCAAAACCAGTCCGATCCTTCGGCTGCATATAAGGCTTCCCAAGCTGCGGGGTTGTTTTCTTCTGTGGCTTCGGGGTGATTGGCTAGAACTTGTCTAGCGTGTTTGAGGTAGTCCCAGGCACGATTTTTGGCGGGATCACCTATCCAGGTGGTGAAGCTACCATCTACCCAGGAACCGCTATGGAGTTGTTCTCCGGGAATGGTGGCTGTGGGGGGGAATTTGTCTATAAATTCGGAGACGGTGACGAGTTTGATGTGAGGTTCGTCACTTAAGCTTTGATATAGGGTTTCTAGGAAGGGTTTACCATCTTGGGGATAAAATTCCCAGCAATTTTCACCATCTAAGGCGATGGTAACTAACCAGGGCTGTTCGCTGGGGTTCTCTCTTTGCATTTTAGCGATCGCTTGCAAATGTCCCACTAAGTCTGCTGTAGCCTGTTTTGGAGGCATTGAACTGTATGTAAAACCAATCAAATCTGATAATCTATGGTCGCGGAATACTATTGATACATCACCGACTGGAGTTTGCACACGATAAGGACGATAAAGCAATTCTGGTTGCATCACATTGCCAGCCCCATCTCGATGGAAAAAGTGTTTCAGCGTCCAACCCAAAACGGCTTCATCTGAGCAAATCCACTTAAAACCTTGTTTAATAATATACGGTAAAATTTCTGGGCTAACTGATTGTTCAGAAGGCCATAAACCGCGTGGTTCCTGTCCAAAGCGGTCTTGATATAAATCCCAAGATTTTTGTAAATGACGGGGAATATCTTCAGCCCATTGAAAACGATTATCTGGTAAGTTCATGTTGGGGACTGCTACCCGACCGGAATTTGTATCTGCTAACAAGGGTAAAATCGGGTGCGTGTAGGGGGTTGTGGTGACTTCTAGTTGCCCCGTTTCCTGCATTTTCCGGTGTTGGGGAATAATGCGTCCCAGGATTTGGCGTTGTTTAGAATAAATGCGTTGGCGATCGCTTAAAGTAAAATTTCGTCCCTGTTCTAACCAAGTTGCAATTTCCGGGTCATCCCAAAACAGCGGGTCAATCCAAGCCAAATTATGCCAAGCCAGTAAATCGCTGTAATCTGAAGCTTGCCAATTTGCTAAACACCATCCATGTCCATGTTCCTGCCTTTGGTAGTACAACTCAGCATAGCGAGGATGAGGATCAATTAGTGTGTGGTGATTCCCATCAAAAAAATGCTCAACAATAAATTCCCTCTGTTCTGTGGTTAACTTTTCAACAGGTGTCAAGCTGGCTGTCAGGTAAGGATCAAAAGCAGTACCAGCAATATAATCTTCTAGTTGCAAAATCAAAGATGGTACTAAATTCACCGTCTGGTGTAACTTAGGATACTTTTCTAACAGCAAGATCAAATCCAGATAATCTTTAGTTCCATGTAACCTTACCCAAGGTAGACGGTACTGCTGGCTAAGAGAACCCGCACCACTGCTGCTAGGAGACTTATACAGTGGCTGATGTTGATGCCAGATAAAAGCGACATAGAGGGGGTGAGACATAGGGAGTGATCAAGTAATGGGGGGATTGGGTAATAATTTTGAATTATCAATGATAGTAATTCATACTGGGTAATTGGTAATGGGTAATTGGTGATTGGTGATTAGAACAATGACTTTCTCATCCTCCCCATCTTCCCAAGTCCCCAGTCCCCAATCCCAAGTCCCCAGTCCCCAATGCCTAGATAACCTGCTCGATTTCGGAAATTTCGGGGATCATTTCCTTAAGACGGCGTTCAATACCCATTCTCAGAGTCATTGCTGAACTAGGACAAGAACCGCAAGCACCTTGTAACCGCAGTTTCACAATCGGTCCATCCAGTTCTACGAGTTCCACGTTACCGCCATCAGACATTAGGTAAGGGCGTAATTCATCTAATACGGTCTCCACGTTTTCAGTTGTCAGTTCCAGAGTTGCCATAGTTGTAGACCTGCTAAATTAACGATTGGGGTGGAAATTGGAATTTAGGAATTATATCCTTTACCCAAAATATCCAAAATTTATGCTTTTGCTGATTTAAATCGATCCTAGATCTAATTGTCGCTATATTGTCAGTTATCTGTTTTTGATCACTAAAGCAACTTGATATTAGGATAGGTAAAATTAGTGATGGAATGAGCCGCATTCCAGGAAACATCACTAATACCATTTTCATACTCTTCTCCCACTTGCTTAGTCATGATGTAATAATCATCAAATTTTTCATAAGTGTCTGTAAATTTCAGCACACTGCTAAATTCATTGATCTAAGAGCCGCAAAATACCACAATAGCGATTGGCAATGTAACCATGACCAGTATCAAAGTAGTCTAAAGTCTCAATGAATAAAGCCATACGACCCATGACTCGATTTTCTTGATAAATTTTGCGATCGCGGATTTTGTACTGGGAATCTATAGATTTATCCTTGGCTAAAACTGTCACTGAGTCTGTTTCATCTGAATTTAAGACTTTCTCTATTTATGACAGATTTAATTACTTTTTGCCATTAGCTTGATCATTTGTAGACAATCACAAGCGATCGCATTTTGTGGGTCAAACTTGAGTGCTTGTTGCCAAGATGCGATCGCTTCTCTCCATTCTCCTTGCAATGCCGATAATTTCCCAGCTAAGGCATGGAAGTCTGCATTGCTGTAATACAAAGCTAGAGCTTGATTGTTCTGCGTTGCTGCTTCTGGATAACGCCCTGTTGACAATAAATGCAGTGCTTGTCTGTGATACCAGATAGCTTGGTCGTGCAGACTGAGCAAGTCAGATAAATCGGCTTTGCAGCGTCTACAAGTTGGAGAGGAAACAGGAGGGGGAAATAGAGAAGTATTGCTATCAGTTTCTCCCTCTTGCTCCCCGCTCCTTTTCTCACCTGTTCCCTTTGTCGGACGATAAACTACACCACAGACAGGACATTTCATGATTTCTCACTCTGACTCATTGGAAATTGCGTAGTAAAGAAAATCTGAGAGTTCTTCTTGTAATTGGGGTAATTCTGCACTCTTGTTTGCGATCGCATTTTCAATCTGGGCTAATAAGTCTTGTAATTCCTCTGCTTGTTCAGAATCTATGGTCAGAAGTGTTTGTTGAGCGCGGTCTAAAAGTGCTGTTAATTCTGGATCAATTTCTGCTGCTGAGATGTCAATTGTTTCATCACTTGCAAACAAGGCATCTAAATCTGCCCTGGCTTGTTTCAATTCATGGCTAGAAAGCTTCTGGATACCTGCATTATTGACTACTAGCGTTCCTTGTTGCCCATTGCCTTTTTCAGTCGTGGTGACAGTGAGAATGCCATTCACATCAAAGTCAAAGTGAACCTCGATTTGAATACCTCCTGCTGGTTTGGGTGGTAAGTTCTCTACCTTAAAAGAACCTAGAGGAACATTTTCTTCGGCGATCGTATTTTCTCCTTGAAAAACTTCAATTTCTACAATTTCTTGTTCATCAGACACGGTGCAATAAACATGAGAGCGAGAAACAGGGACAACGCTGTTACGGGGAATAATCACACTGAAGTAACCCGGCATTATACCCATTAGTGTAGACACAGCCGCAGAAATACCCAAGGAATGGGGAATCACATCGACAAGAATGGCATCAACCGATTCACCTATTAACACCCCAGCTTGTAAAGCTGCTCCCAACGCCACACAAAGGTCTGGTTGAATGCCATCACTAGGAGCTTGTCCCAGATGTTCTGAAATCATTTCTTGCACCAGAGGGATGCGCGTAGAACCACCAACTAAGATGATTCGGTCAATATCACCGGGTAATAGGTCAGCATCGGTGAGGGCGCGGTCAATTGCCTCTAAGGTTTCTGTTAACAAGGGACGAATTAATTTTTCCAAATCAGCTCGTGCTACTTCTGTCTCTAGATGGAGAGCAGTCTTACCTTTACTACCTAAAAAGGCTTCTCGAACTGTGGCAAAAGCGTGGGAACTCAAGTCAATTTTTAACTGCTCGGCTGCTCGTAAAAGACGCGCTTGGGTGACGGCATCATCGGGTACATCCACACCATGCTGTTTACGAAATAGATCCACTAAATAGAGTTGTAACAGCCTATCAAAATCGTCTCCACCCAAGCGGTTGTTACCATGAGTGGCTAGAACTTCTGTGACTTCGCCTGTAATTTCGACTACCGACACATCAAAAGTCCCACCTCCCAAGTCATAAACCAAAACCCTTTCTGTCTCTTCGGAACGCAAATCGTAAGCTAAAGCAGCTGCTGTTGGTTCGTTGATAATTTGCAGCACCTCCAAACCAGCAATCTCTCCAGCGGTTTTAGTTGCTTGCCGTTGAGCATCTGTAAAGTAAGCTGGAACTGTAATCACGGCTTGGGTAATTGTTTCTCCTAAAGCATTCTCAGCCCGTTGTTTCAGGGCGCGGAGAATAATAGCGGAAACTTCATGAGGTAAGTATTCTTTATCGCCTAAAGTGGTTTTGTGGTCAGTTCCCATCCACCGCTTGATTGACTTCACGGTGCGTTCAGGAGCAGCCGCATATTGACGGAGTGCTTCTCGTCCCACCAGCACCTTACCCGTATCGCTAAATCCCACGCAGGAGGGTAAAATCAAATCACCATCTTCTCCTGGCAATACCCGCACCTGTCCGTTTTCGACAATTGCCACTTCGGAATTTGTTGTACCTAAATCAATACCGACTGCTTTCATAAAATTCTAAGTTTAAAAGTTATTTGTCCCAGATGCGATGCCTGCGGCGTTCGCCGAGCGTCTCGAAGAGAGCGCAGCTATCACAAAAGTTCACACTGTATGTAATTACAAAATACCGTATTTTGGCAGCATGACAGCTTTACCATTAGAGATAAGGTTACAAAATATTGACCAAATAATTCATAATTCTTGCTTGGTAATGCGATCGCTTCAGTCGTCGCAGGCATCGCCCCTAACTCAAAACCAAAATATCACAATATTGTCTGTTCTAATGCTTTTTTATACAGGTTTATCTCACGCTGCGGAGCAAATTGCTTTAGCAACTTCCCGTAAACATAGCTTAAAGCACTTTATCTGCCAGCCTTTAAAACTTGTTCGGCTGTCAGTTTGAAATTTGGGAATGTCAGCGAAGTAATGGGTTGATTGCCTCGAATCTGCTGAATTTCATACTCTCCTTCAACTAACGTACAAATGGAAAGGGTAGGTTGTTTCGGTTTCCCAATATGTCGAGTCCCACCTAAACCCGCATAATCCGCAATCCAATATTCAGGAATACCTAAAATTGCATAGTCTTCGACTTTACGCGCATAATCGTTTTGCCAGTTGCTACTAACTACTTCCATCACGAATTTAATCGAACTGCCCAGTGTGAGGATTGATTGGTCATGCCAAAGTAGTTCTTTCGCAAGTTCATTGCGGTCAATAACCATAACATCAGGTCGAAATGCTGTTATACCCAAGTTAGAAGGACGTAGCAATCCTCGCTGAAGGACAAACCAATTTAAACCTATTGCATCAATTTGGGCGCAGATTTTTGTGGTGGTAAAAGCTGAAACTTCTTCATGGTAGCCAGTTGGTTCCAAATCAAACACTTCTCCATCAATCAATTCGTAGCGGTTACTGTCACCATAACGGACGATAAAATCGCCAAAACTTAGTAACTGCTGTTGTATTGGTATTCCGGTTGCAATGGTCATAGGTCAACTTAGCCCCATCAATATCAACACTCTAGCATTTTCGCTAAATCCATCTACTCCGAACTAAAAAGCGATCGCCTTTCAATAGATAAACCCAATGCACACGGGCTACCGAAAGGTTATTGGTGTACATGGAGGAGGTTCCATGCAGTTTGTTCAATGCGTCTGCTTTGGGCAGTTGAACCTTACAAATTGTGAGAGGTTTGGACGGCTCTATGTTCTCAACCTCAGCCTAGCATCAACTTAGTAATCGCAGGACGCTCGTAGCAGCGTTTCAGCCATCCTGTGATGTTGGGGAAAGGAGTCAGATCGACTTCCATTGAACCGACCCAGCCAACGATGCCTTGCAGATGAGTGTCTGCGAGGCTATAGTCACCGATTAAAAAGGAGCGTCCTTCCAACCCACCGTTGAGAATTCTGAGATAATCAGCAAGATCCGCTTTTGCTTTCTCCATCGCGATCGCACTTTTCATCTCAGGGGCTACTTTTTCCTGCGCGTTAGTTTCAGCATCTCCCTGCTTTTCAGTAGGCAAGGATGCAAATAATCTGCTAGCCGCCTCGGCAAAAGTAACGTTACTCCATGCGATCCATTTCATGGCTTCGCCACGCTTTGGTCCTGGGGCAGGATAAAGCTTTGCCTCTACGCCAAAGACTTCACCAAGGTACATCGTGATCGCAGAAGACTCCCAGATCGCTGTTCCTTCATGCACGATTACAGGGACTCTTCCGTTTGGGTTAACCTCCAAGAATTCAGGCGTTCTAGTGTCACCAACACTGATATTGAGTTTTACGAGATCGAATGGAATAGCAAGTTCTGCGAGAACGCATTCAGTGATGCTAGCCGTGGACATGGGAGCGAAATAAAATGTAAGACTCATGATTGTTTCTCTTAGGGTTTGACTTTCAACTGTATCGTGAATCAAGCATATATCTATCCTTCTGCACCGCATAGAGGCTTGATTGAGAGGTAAGTAAACTTTTACTATTATTTGTCTTTGCGATCGCTATTACTGTGAGTCGTTATTTTTAGGGGATCGTCTCAATTACATATCTGCCAAAGGTTTGCCGTAGGTGATCGCTTACGTTGCGGAGCAAATCGCATCAACAATCTATCTCCTCAAGGCGATCGCATTCCTGTGAGTCGTGATTTTTGGGCGATCGCTTAACATTTTTTGTCTTTGAATCGTTACGAATCTAGAAAAGAATCGCCAATAACTTCTCTCAACTCAACTAATTCTGCTTGCCTAATATCGCCTAGAAACAGTCAACCTTAACGGATCGATCGCTTCTTTATGAGATGTCATCTCGAATCAAGCGAACCTCAACTTCTCTCTCCACATACTCCCACTCTTTGCTTGCACGCATCCGCACCAGTAATTCATCAAAAGCCTTAGTGTGTTCGGGCGCAAATTCAAACCAAGTGAGAAAATCAAATGGTTCTCCGAGATCGCGACAGTGCATCAGCCGCCGTGCAACTTCTGGAAGATAATCCAAGCCAACAGCCGTATGATGAGACTGTTCCTCAAAAATTGCCCGTCGCTCATCTTGTGCCATTTCCCACCACGCGACAGTTTTCTTAATCGGAATTAGCACCGCAGAGATAGCTTCCGATCGATTCAGTACAGGCTGTACTGCCCGAAGAGCCGTAACTTCATCACGCATGGCATAGCGAACATTGCTGGTAAAACTTTGTAGAACCCATGAACTGTCCAATGGTAATTCTGCGACAGCATCATTTACTACATTTACTCTTTCAACTAGATCTAAAGAAGATCCAGCTATGCTCCGCACATCTGTTACCTGCCATATGCCTTCCTTGCCGCCAACAAACGAATATCTATTATCCATTACATCCTCTTAGGATTTTGATTCTTGATTGTCAGTTTAAGCTGCCAAAATGAGTTGCGGCTGAAAAATCTTGTCAAATACGATGAGCTGTGGCTGAAAAATTCTATCTGTCTAGAGTTTATGACGTAACTGCGATTTGGTTCGATATTTAAGGACAAATTAACTCATATCCTACTTTTAGATTGACTCAATTATCCATAGGCTAAAGATTTTGCTGTATGAGATCGCTAGTACTTTGAGTCGTGATTTGTGGGCGATAGCGGCGATCGCTATTTTTGTGAGTCGTGAGTTCGGGTGATCGCTTGTTGTGGGGATGAAATTGGATTTATATTTGGGTTAGTATTAAATAAAGAAATCACTCAGCCAGTCATGTAAACGAATCGCTTTGTGTAAAAATTACAAGGACTTGAATAAATATGACAGTTATCTTAGAAAGAATAAAGGATAAAGTTTGGACTGATGAAGAGTTTATGGCTTTAGCTGATGATGGCAATCGTTACGAAATTGTAGATGGAGAGTTGGTAAACTTGGGCAATTCAGGCATGGAGCATGGGAATATTGGCATATTCCTCGGTGGGCTAATCGAGATATTTGTAAGGCAGCATAATCTTGGCGTTACTTGCGACTCCAGTACAGCATTTAAAATGAAGGGAGATAATAAGCGATCGCCCGATATTTCTTTTGTTAGTAAAGAGCGATTGATTGGGCTAAAACGATTGCCTAAAGGCTTTTTTGATGGTGCGCCCGATCTAGTTGTTGAGATTATCTCTCCAGGCAACACTTTTGACGAAATTCATAACAAGATTGAAGAATATTTTGAAAGTGGAACTAGACTGCTGTGGGTAATCCATCCTGATGAAAGATATGTGCTGGTTTACCATAGCCCTCAGCCTGATTGCCTATTGCGGGGTGATGATATTTTAGATGGAGAAGATGTAATTTTAAACTTCAATGTTCCAGTCAGCGAATTGTTTAGAACTTTGGCGTTTTAAGGGAATTGATTAGTTAGCGATAGCGAAGCGCTCCGCAGGAATCGCATCAACAATCAATCTCCTCAAGGCGATCGCAATTACTGTGAGTCATGATTTTTAGTTAATAGACATCAAATTCTCAAAAGGATGACGATTTTTCCAGCGGTAAGTATTAAAGTCCCGAAAATCAACAGATAGAATCCGCCCATGCCCCAAATGTTCGGCAAGAATAATCAATGAAGCGTCCGCTAAATCCATTGGCAGAGAACTATATTGATTCATCAATTCACTGATTCTTTTCCCATCTTGAACGTTGAGATCAAAAACCTCAAAAGCACCAATTTCTAAGCTATGAATAAACGTCTGTTGAGCATTTGTACCTGTACGTTTCAAGAGAATATGACAAGCTTCCGTAATCACACACCATGTTGTAACCAGAGGCTCATCAATCGTATCTAGAACTTCTTGAGCGAGAACATGATAATCATCACGGCGATTGATTAGTGCTATCCAAAAGCCAGAATCAACGATGACCATATTTTTCGTTAAGACTTTCAGTGAGATATTGCTTGTAATTAACCGACAAATCAGAGTCCCCTTCAGCACAACCAATTAGCCCTGATTCTCTAAGGAGTTGCAAAGGTTTTACAGGGGATTCTTGATGTAATTTTTCATAATAAAGATCGATCGCCACTTTCATAATGTCAGACACACCTTGATTTGTCCGCTGGCGAATGTAATTAAACTTACTAGCGCGATCGCTATCGAGCCTTACATTAACTCTCATATTTTTGCTTGTCATAACTCTGTATGACAATACTATAGATCAAAAATTCAAAGTTAAGTAGTTCTCAAGTAGTTGCCTCATAGGGCGATAGCGTATTGCTAACGCCAACGCAAAGCGTCCCGGAGGGAACTAGCGCGACCTAGTAATCGCTCTTTTCCTGCTATGTATCGTATATTAAGTATTAGAACCCAAATCAAATTCCTAAACTTCCAAAGTTCATGTAATTACTACAAGGATTTAACTGTGATTACAAATGCTAGTAGCCTTACCCTTAGCAACCTCCGTCAAACCTTTGGCTTGAGACTTGACACTAGCGATCGCTTTTTTGATGAATGGTTAAATAATTCACCAACACTAACCGAAGCGGAACTACAAGGACTAGATCGCCTCACTCGCAACTATAACTATCTCAGTCAAGAAGAACCGCCCCTTGAAGAAATTGTTAAGCTTGTCGTGGTATCGCCATTGCTAGATTTGGCTGGTTTCTATCAATCTCCTTTTTTGGTAAAAGCAGAAGTAAGTACCAGTATCGAAGTTGCTGATGAAGCTAATGGTATGGTGGTTCAAGGCAGAATTGATATTTTGGTAATCCAAGATAGGTTTTGGATTTTGGTAATCGAATCAAAACCTGCAAGGCTAGACGTTACCGCAGGAATTCCTCAAGCACTGACCTACTTATTGAGCGCGCCTAATTTGCAGTCAAGTTGCTATGGAATGGTGACAAACGGAAGAGAAGTATTGTTTTTGAAATGCGATCGTGTTCCACGCGCCGGAGGCGATCGCCACCAAAATGTCCCTCAATATACGCGATCACATACTTATCGGTTACTTGAAAATACAGCAGAACGTATCCAAGTTTTGCAGGGACTTAAACAAATTGGAGCTTATATTGGCGATTCGCTATCGCCATTATGACTTCTCCATTTATAAAAACCTGGAAGTATATCAAAAGTCATTGGTACATCATGAGAGAGCAAGCAGCGATAAATTCTCATCTTCATGAAATAATTTAATCGCGCTAAAATTCCGGCGCAGCAAATTTTCAACTTGTAATGTCGAACAGTTTCCCAGACGAAGCCAAATAACTTTAGGTGGATTTCCAAAGACTAAACTCAGGTCGTGCATATCCGCATCTTTCGAGACAATCATCAAATTATTGTCTTTTGCATAATTCCAAACTACTGGGTCAGTCGTTGCTTTCATACCCACATCTCGAACGTGAAGAGAATTTGGGAAAAGATCGCTCAAACGGTTCGACAACTTGGGCGACAAGTTTTCATCGAAAAGTAATTTCATGCAGATAATGGTGTAGTCATAAACCGACGCTCACGGTCAGCAGCATAAGCAATACAGGCTTTTAAATCCTCTCGCGTCAGATCGGGAAAATCGTCGAGAATTTCTGCTTCAGTCATCTCAGAAGCCAGATATTCAAGCACTTCATAGACCGTAATCCGCAAACCACGTACACAGGGTTTACCACCGCGTTTCTCAGGCTCAATTGTAATGATGTCTCGGTAGTTCATAGGTTTTTACAATCATTAGTTGCATTCGTATATTTTACCGAAATAAAGCAATTCAGCGGACATCTTTCAACTAGGATTTTGCTCTGAATAAGTTACTCATCTATTTTTGTGTCGCTACAATCACCTGGGCTTCTCTCAAGACTTTATCTCCCCATAAATAACCCCGTACTACTTCTTGAATCACGGTATTATCTGTAATATCTGCTCTATACTCACGACCTACAGCATACATCGTCTGGGAGTCAAAGGGTTTACCTTGGGCGACAATGGGAACAACACGACGTTGTTTGAGGATTTCTAAAAGCGATCGCCTAATTAACTCTACTCCTTGTTGATTGCTGGTGAAAATTTCAGTTAATGATTCTGATATTGGTGATTTTTCTGATGTAATAGATTGGGTAGAATTGCCATTAATCCAATCTCCTAGCTTTTCCCAGAAGCCTTTTTGTGTTGCTGGTTTTGAGATTGAGGTAGTAGATAATGCTTCTAGTTCCTCTTGCCAGTAAGTACAAGCCTGATCTAAAGCATCCACAACACCCAGTAAATCTTTGAGTAGTTTCTCCTGCTGCTGCTCAAATTTATCCGATGCTTGTTGTTGACTTTCTTCCAAACGCATTTGCAGATGTTCTTGATCTGCACGAGTTATGTCCAATGCTTGCACCAGAGCATCTTGAGTAGAACGCAATAATTTACCCTGTTGCTTGACTTCATGACGTAGCGCAGTCCATTCTGCCACCATTTGGTAGGGATCAAAGGAATTAGCCGATGATGGTGCCTCACCTAAATATTCAGGAGGTAGTTGTTCTGATTGTAAATAATCTAGAAATTTGGTAAATAAAGCTTCTTTGTCATTTGTCATTTGTTATTGGTGATTAGTCATTGGTTATTTGTCATTGGTCAATAGTTAGCGGGCATTATAAAAATCAGTAACTAACAATTACGAATTACGAATTATTTAAAATGTCGCACGAATTAAATCATCTAAGCTAACTTCTAGTTGAGCTAGGGCTTTTTCTCGCAACTGTCTTAAGATCTCTGGATTTAGTTCTGCTTCTAGGGGACGAACTTTCAAAAAGTCCTCATGTTGATTTGTCTCTCCTTTACGAAGTGCCTCGTAAGCTACTCGAATTTCCTTAAATTCTTGTGGATAAGTATGAGCAGGAAATTCCCGGAGTTTGGCATGATACGCCGCTTTAATTTGGGCGCTGGTTGCTCCTGGTGAAATTCCTAAACGTTCGTAGTAGTCAGTCATAAATAATTCCTAATCAAGATGACATCAATTCAACTATCAGTCTTCATCTGCGTTTATCCGCGTACCCTATGCCTACGGCACGCTTTGCGAACGGGAAGCAATCTACAATTATTCTTGATATCTGACTTTTACAACAATTCCTGAAAACCTGCTTTTTTTCTACCCTTGCGTTTTTTAGATGTAGATGATGAGTTTCTAAAGAGAAAGTCTAAATCTATTTCATCATCTTCTTCATCTTCGTCTTCATCTTCATCATCTGAAAAATCAGGCATTCTATTTAACATCATTTGCTTGAGTTCTGGAAGCATCCGTTCAAACTCCGCCTTAGACATTTTGTTGCCCAATAATTTCTTCAGCATTCCTGATAATAAATCATCCATATCTGACATATCGAGATTGTCAAATTGTTCTGGATCTGGCATGACGCTCTGGGTTTCTCTATTATTGAGAAATGCCTGTTCTTCCCGAAATGCTTGTAAGGCTTTGGCATCTTGTAGACGACGAGCTAATTCAAATCCCTGTTGTTTTAATTGTTCATAGTTGGGATGATCAACGTCATAAGTAGTGGCTCTGGCTAATAGCAATAAAGGGTTTTGTGGTTCCCGACGTAGTGCTTCATCTAGGAACGGGACAAGGGTTGTAATTTCGCCAAAACGGCGGGCTTGGAGTTGAATATTTGCTAAAGCGTTGCCTGGTTGGGGCATGGTATCGAGGTAGAAACGCACGGGAATCTCTAGTTTTTTGGGACTATTTTCTTTGACGGCTAAGATAACTAAATTGGCAACTCTAGCTTCTGGGTATTCTATAGATAGGTTGATTAACTTTTGTTGATACTGACTGATTAAAGCGGCGATGCCTTTTTCTCGTTTGGCGAAAAGTTGGATAGAAAGAGCGATCGCTTGCAAGACAGCAATTTGTTCTTCACCTGCTAATCTTTTTAGGAGAGTATCCCATACTTGGGCTGCTGCTTTTTGGTCTAATGAAACTCGACCACCGGAATTAGGCGGACTTTGGACTGAATTCACGAATATCTGACAAGCACGGATAGCCGGATCTTTCGGATCTTCTGCCTCCACAAAACGACTAAATAAGGGATAACTTAACGTAGATAAAGCATCTATCCAAGGTAATGTTTCTACTTCAGTTTCAATATTCACGTCGCCAAAATGCTTGCCAAATTTGCGCCGAGCTTCATTGAATGCTTGTTTGTTATCTAGTCTTTTCCAACAGTGCAGCAACATCCCATAAACTTCTTCATACCGACATCCACTTTCTAATGCTTGGGTCAGCAGTGCGATCGCTTCAGTATAATTGTCTTCTGCTGCCTCAATTAATCCCTTACGCCCCAGTACCTCTGGTGATGTCGGACAGATACGTTCTGCTTGTTGCACAGATCCCAAAGCTGCACGGGAGCGATCTATTGCCATGTAAGCATCTGCCATCCAACAGTGGAGATGTGCTTGGGTCGCTTTCAATCGTTGTGCAGTCCATTCTTGAGGTTTTTGTTTCGCTTCCTGCTCTAACCACTTCAAAAACCGCGTCAACAGACGTGGGCGTTCTTGATCGTTATCATTAGCATCGAAAACTTCTAAGAGATTGATTGCCAGTTGGGGGTTAAAGGGTTGCTCTGTCAACAAAGGCTGCCAGAATAGTTCAGCACAGCTTGGTTCACCTTGATTCAGTGCTTGTTGTCCGGCTAGGGTCAATAGCAGTGGACGCAGACTTTCTAGTTCTGGAAAGCGTGGGGAACGTCGCTCTATCTTCAACAACAGATGTGCGGCCTCATGGTGATCACCTTGGTCAATCAGTTGCAGCATTCGCAACACTGTTAATGCCTCTTGGCTATTTTTATCTACTGTTGTTCGTGAATTTAGAGATTGGAAGGGTTTCTGTTCTGTTTTTCCCTGTTGAAACACTGCCAATCGCTCTAAAATTGGATGCTCCAAATACTTTGGTTGACCATATGAAAGTGATTTCAACCCCAAAAGATGAGCCGCAGCATCCCAATTACCGCTTACTTGTTGAGTGTAAACAATCCAAGCTATGGGCAAATCTCCATCGGTGACGGCTCGCTTAATTTTCATAAAAGATGTTAAAGCTGTTTCTGCTTGCCCATTTTTGAGTGCTAGAACACCCCGTACCCAGTGGAGTTGATTAGCACTAAAGCGTTTAGATTGTTCCTCAATTAACTGCTCAACTGTAGCGGTATCTCCTTTGAGTAACAAGAGTTTTAGATAACAGATACTGTACTCTTTCGGTAGATTACCTGCTTCAAAAGCATTTCTAAGCAATTTTAGCGCTGCATCTAATTGTTTCAACTCCAGCAAACATTTAGCTTGCCAGTAGTGAACTTCTCCCACCAAACCAGATTCTAGAGCGCGAGCAAAGGATTTTTCTGCCTGTTTAAAGTCTTGTTTTTGGAATTCTTGCTGACCCCGTAGCAACCAAATCTCTGATTCTTTGGGGGTGAATTCAATATCAGGATGCGATCGCTGATTTTTCTTGATTTCTTCCAATGCCTGCCGATATTTTTTCTGGTTTAGCAATTCTTGCAGTTGCATCTGGAAAGATTTTCCAGCAACTTTTGTCTCTGTACTAGAGACCTGTTGTTGTGAGCGCTGTTTCGACTGATGTTTAGCCACTGGGCTTTCTTCCCTAATTGTTTTTTAATTTTTACCCTCATAGTTAAGGGCGGCTCCAACTACTTTCTTAATTTCTATAAATCCTACATTACACTCATTTCGTGTTTCCCGTTCCCTTTTAAAATTGAGTTTCTATCTCGCACTCGCTAGGGGAACACAACACTGGTTGTTGATAAAGTGGGACGGTAAACGTGACAGTTGATCCCAACCCTTCGCCTAAACTGTAAAAATGTACCTCACCCCCCATAGCCTCTATTAGCTTTTGGGATATTGTTAGTCCCAAACCTGTACCACCATAATGACGAGTGCGGGAACCATCCACCTGAGAAAATAATTGAAACAATTTATCTTGTTTGTCTAAAGAAACACCAATACCAGTATCTGCAACTCTTACCTTCACCATGCCAGGTAATATCTGTGATTGTAATTTGCCTTTGCCTTTTTTGAGGACTAAATCGGCACTGATGGTGACACCACCTTCGTTAGTGAATTTTAAGGCATTGCCTACCAAGTTCAGCAACACTTGTAATAACCTTCGGTAGTTACCTTGGACGATGATTTCATCGGATGTAGTCGGCATTTGGATCTGAAAGCTGAGGTTTTTCATCTCGGCTTGGGGACGCACAAAGTTTTCTACATCAGTGAATAACTCATGGAGTCTGACAGGACCGCAGCGGATGTCCATTTTGCCAGCTTCAATTTTGGCAAAGTCTAAAATATCATTAAGAATACTGAGGAGATGAATGGATAAGTCATGAGCATCTTGTACAAATTCATGCTCTTCTGGCCCATCTGCCATCCCTTCCAAAATCAGCTTTAACAACCCAATCATGCCGTTGAGAGGGGTACGAATTTCATGGGATACGTTGGCCAGAAATTCACTTTTTAGGCGTGAAGCTTCTTCCGCTTGTTGCCGTGCCTCTTCTAGTTCTTTATATAAGGTAGCATGAGCGATCGCAGTTCCTAACTGGTCTGCAAGCTCTCTGCTCAATTCCAGTTCACTTTCTGTTAATATATGGCATTCATTGCTTAAGCTTAAGGCAAATAAGGCATTCGCTTGGTCTTGATAGCAACTAGCCACCAGTAAAAATTTTTGTTTTTGAGAATTATTCGGAACTGGAAACTCTATTACCATCGGTTCTAAAGTTGCCAAAACTTGAGCAAAAGTAGGCTCAGAAGATATGTCTATTTCTGAGCCAAGCATGGGATCTAAGCCTGGTTGGTGATACTCTGCGATGACCTGGACTTTCGTTATATTGGGCTGATAAGGACAGATAACACAACGTTCTAGTTTGAGTACCTTTCCTAAACTGTCAACTGTTTGCTGCCAAATAACATCTAAATTCAGTGTCCGCCGAATATTTCTGGTAATTTTATTTAATAATTTTTGGTGTTGCTGCGACACCTGCGACGTTTTCAGCGAAGGTAAAATCAGTTCTGGTTGTGAAGGCTGTTTGGATTCCTGATTCACTACTTGAGTTTTAACTCTAGCTTGCAACAACCGCCCCATAACCAAAACTGTCGTCGCGACTTGACCCAATCGCGGCATAATCGGAGTAATTGTCAACTCCAACTCTAATAAATCCTGACTGCATTTAAACCAGCACTGGACCCTTTCTGGAACTAGATTCGTCAAAATTCGCTGTAATCTTTCCAGATAGGCAACTTCATCTACTGGAGTAAAGGTTTTATGCTTATTAAGCACATCAAGTATTTTCTCAGTCTTTAAATCTAGGAATTCGCTATGCTGCCAATCAAATGTCAGATAACGCCCAGTTCTATCTTGCGTATATACCAACTCAGATCCGAGAGTTGCTAATAGGCCATCAGTGCTGCGGTTGATAGATTCCAGGTTCTGAGAAAATAAGTTCGCCAATTGGGTGTTCGCAGTAATAGTCATTAATCGAGTTGGATAGACAAATTGCTTTCCACCGTAGTTGTACTAAAGCTGTTTAAATTTTGGCATAAAGTTTTACAGCTTTTACATTTTCGATTGTGTATTTCTGACTTTTTTGGAATCTGGAGCCTTAAAATTTACATTTCTTATCATCAAGGGGTATAGAGCGCAGGTAATTGATAGCTTTGATAGCTAATTTCAATCGTTCCATTCACCACGAGGAGGAACTGGTGTCCGCATCGGAGTGCGTGTTAACTCATCATCTCTAGGTACATCTCCCCGTAACCATTGACGGATAGCAACCTCAATCACTTTACTGGGATCATTTGTAAGATGCTGAATTTGCGCTATTAACTCGGAGTCTAGACGAACAGCTATTTCTACCTTATCGGGGTGTTTTTTTTCCACATCGGTAGGTTTTTCTTGCATATTCATGGGTTTAAATGCTCTGAAAATGTTTTTGTCTAAAGATATGTCGATCAGTTCTGCTGATAATTTAGGCTATTTCACCGACAAATTATGAAAAGTACAGTTTCATAGCTCATAGAAATAGTACCAAAATAACAGGATTAGATTCTAAGTGACAATTTTCATCAAAATGCTCAGTAGGTGAGAAATCCGGGTTTAGCTTTTCTTAAATATGCTTCAACGCAAATCACCAGTACGGTACGGACGGCTTTAAGCGCTATACGGTTTTGGTCAATTACGCCTCACTTTCGGGGTAATGTCCCTTTGGTGTAATTAATGCTTATTTATTGTATGCTCTTGGTTGAAAAATACTAGCAGCTATCATTAGACTTTCATAATATTATTAAAAATTCACCTATCTAGAGAGTGGGAATTAAGGAAATCATTTTACCAATTACTCATTGCCTAAGAAAGCATTAAAATACATGAAGTAAATAGCTTTAACTTTTGTTTGCTGCTGAAGCAAAAATGGTATATGACTGACGTTCCCGCAGTTCGCATTCGTAACTTTTGTATTATTGCTCACATTGACCACGGGAAATCTACTCTCGCTGATCGCCTCCTACAAGCCACTGGGACTGTAGAAAATCGACAGATGAAAGAACAGTTTCTCGACAACATGGATCTGGAACGGGAGCGCGGCATTACAATTAAGCTGCAAGCTGCCCGGATGAACTATACTGCTAAGGATGGCCAGCAGTATGTTTTAAATTTAATTGATACTCCTGGACACGTAGACTTTTCTTATGAAGTGTCGCGTTCTCTGGCTGCTTGTGAGGGCGCTTTGTTAGTAGTGGATGCTTCCCAAGGTGTAGAAGCACAAACTTTGGCCAATGTCTATTTGGCACTGGAGCATAATCTAGAAATTATCCCAGTTTTGAATAAAATCGACTTGCCAGGAGCAGAACCTGACAGGGTAATTGGTGAAATTGAAGAAATTATTGGTTTAGATTGCAGTGGTGCGATTCTGGCTTCTGCTAAAGAGGGAATTGGTGTTCCAGAAATTTTAGAAGCTATTGTCGATCGCATACCACCAGCGCCAGATATCATTAATGAACGATTACGGGCGTTGATTTTTGATAGTTACTATGATAGTTACCGGGGCGTAATTGTTTACTTCCGGGTGATGGATGGTAGTGTCAAAAAAGGCGATCGCATTTACTTGATGGCATCTGGGAAAGAATATGATATTGACGAGATAGGCGTTCTTTCTCCCACCCAAAAACAAGTTGAAGAACTACACGCTGGGGAAGTGGGCTATTTAGCCGCATCAATTAGGGCTGTAGCTGATGCACGGGTAGGAGACACCATTACCCTAGCAAAAGCAAAAGCCACAGAAGCTTTACCTGGTTACACCGAAGCCAACCCCATGGTTTTTTGCGGGATGTTCCCCATTGATGCCGATCAATTTGAAGATTTGCGGGAAGCTTTAGAAAAACTCGAACTCAATGATGCAGCCCTGCATTATGAACCAGAAACTTCTAGTGCTATGGGGTTTGGTTTCCGTTGTGGGTTCTTAGGTTTACTGCACATGGAAATTGTCCAGGAACGCCTAGAACGTGAGTATAATTTGGACTTAATCATCACAGCCCCATCGGTTGTTTATAAGGTGATTACGGTCAAAGGGGAGGAACTATACATTGATAATCCTAGTCGCTTACCCTCTCCTAATGAACGCGAAAGAATAGAAGAACCCTATGTCAAAGTAGAAATGATTACTCCTGAAACCTACGTGGGCGCTTTAATGGAGTTGTCGCAGAATCGCCGGGGTATCTTCAAAGATATGAAATATCTCACCCAAGGACGAACCACACTCACCTATGAGTTACCTTTGGCAGAAGTAGTTACAGACTTTTTTGATCAAATGAAATCGCGATCGCGCGGTTATGCCAGTATGGAATATCATATCATTGGCTACCGTGAGAATCATTTGGTGAAGCTGGATATCATGATTAACGGTGAGCCTGTAGATTCTTTAGCGATGATTGTTCATAGAGATAAAGCCTACAATGTCGGCAGAGCAATGGCTGAAAAGCTCAAAGAACTGATTCCCCGTCATCAATTCAAAGTTCCCATTCAGGCTTCTATTGGCAGTAAAGTCATTGCCAGTGAACACATCCCAGCTATGCGGAAAGACGTTTTGGCGAAATGCTACGGTGGTGATATTAGCCGCAAAAAGAAACTCTTACAAAAGCAAGCCAAGGGTAAAAAACGCATGAAAGCAGTAGGTACAGTGGATGTACCACAGGAAGCATTTATGGCTGTGCTGCGTTTAGATCAAAATTAGGATCACGTCTTTGGTTCCAGGGGAAAAGGGCAGAAAAACCTCTAACCTATCCCCAAACCAACTGACTAACTGAGATTTTCCTCCTGATTACGAATTACCCTGCGGTTCTATTCCCAAAGCTCTTAACTGCGCTTCTAGTTGTGCAATGCGTTGTTGAGCTAGTTCGGCTTCCTGTTTTGCGGCTTGAGCTTCCTGTTGAGCTTGTTGTGCGCTTTCTGTACCTGTAGGTAAAATGTTTCCAGCTTTGTCGCACCAACGCAACCAAATATCTTGTTTCCCCTCAAATACTCCTTCCCACAAAGTTAAACCTAAACCTACTTCTGGAAAATAGAAATCATCCGTTTCTAAATATTGTCTAATTCCTAGTTTATAAGTACGCAGTAGCTGATCTCCCAACATTCCCAAGGGATCAAATATGGCGTAATACCAGACACCCATGCGAGCATAATCTTTTAATTTAGAACCTAATTCATTGTCTTCCCGGTTGGAAACTATTTCTATCACTACATCTGGTGCTTTACCAAACTGCCAATTAAAATAACTCCGGTTCTTCTTCTCTCCCCAATTTTCCGGCATGGTGACATCTAAACTAAGGAAAACATCCGGTACAAGCGGGGGTAAACCGATGTTATAAAAAACTCCCACATTGGCTGCTGCGATAAAGGTTTGTGACTCCGTGGGAGGCAGCCAAGCATTATATAAAACTTCTGTTAATAGACGCTGTTGTTTTTCCGAGAGAAAATTATCCACTGGGGTATCATTTTCAGTAATAATCTGGCTGATATCGGGTTCAGCAGCAAGTTCAGTTGAAAAAGCCTGTTGTACCATGATGAACGGCCTACTTGTATCGGTTTGGGTTTCTATAATTTAGTTTATCCTCTGGGAGTGAGCAGTGCGATTGCCTCCAGCACTGCAATCCGCACAATCGCACTCTTTGGGTATTTTAAAATCTCAAATAGTTCCCTAAGTTTGACAACTCTGATAAGCTTTATGAAAAAAAACTCTTAAAAAATTAAAAAGAAAAATTAAAAAGCTTTAGTAATCATTCTTATCCTCATTGTCAGACTTGTATTTTGAGACAAATATAGTTTTTAAAAGTTTTTCTAAGTTTTGTAAATCATCGGGGAGTTGCGTAAATGAAAATACTAGTACTGAGTTGGGAATTTCCGCCGAGGATAGTGGGAGGAATTGCCCGTCATGTAGCCGAATTATACCCAGAACTGGTGAAGCTAGGACATGACATTCACCTGATTACACCTGAATTTAATCAAGCATCACTGTACGAAGTAATTGAGGGTATTCATATTCATCGCGTACCAGTAGAACCAGGTAACGACTTTTTTCACTGGGTAGCAAATTTAAACGATAGTATGGGAGACCACGGTGGTAAATTGATCATAGAGGAGGGCGGCTTTGATATTATCCATGCCCATGATTGGTTAGTTGGAGATGCAGCGATCGCACTCAAGCATACTTTTAAAATCCCACTAATTGCTACTATCCATGCGACAGAGTACGGTCGCTACAATGGTATTTATAATGACACACAAATGTATATTAGCGGTAAGGAAAAGTTGTTAACTTACAACGCCTGGCGAATTATCGTCTGTACTGAATATATGCGTGGAGAAGTAGTGAGAACACTACAGAGTCCTGGAAACAAAATAGATGTTATTTATAATGGTATTCGCCCCGAAAAAAAACAACATCACAAAGATTTTCATGCTCAAGATTTTCGTCGCCAATTTGCCGCTGATCATGAAAAAATAGTTTATTACCTTGGACGGATGACCTATGAAAAAGGTGTACCTGTATTACTTAATGCGGCTCCTAAGGTGCTTTGGCAAATGGGAGGATATGTTAAATTTGTAATAGTTGGTGGTGGTAATACCGACCATCTCAAGCGTCAAGCTGGGGATTTAGGAATTTGGGATAAATGCTATTTTACTGGTTTCCTATCTGACGAATACTTGGATAAATTCCAAACAATTGCAGACTGTGCAGTTTTTCCTAGTCTTTACGAACCCTTTGGGATTGTGGCTTTAGAAAGCTTTGCTTCTCGTGTACCAGTCGTAGTTTCAGATACGGGTGGTTTTCCTGAAGTAGTGCAACATACCAAAACAGGAATTGTAACTTGGGCAAACAATTCCGACTCTTTAGCTTGGGGAATTTTGGAAGTTTTAAAAAATCCAGGTTATCAACAATGGTTAGTGGATAATGCTTATCAAGATTTAGAACGACGTTTTAGATGGCCGAAATTAGCCAAACGGACAGAGGCAGTATATGAAAGAGTGGTAAAAGAGCGATCGCAAATTGATTGGTAATGGATTAGTCTTTTAACACAAAGCAAAACTGAGGTTTTTGCAGAGTAGTAGCGAGAATTAAAAATTACTCTAGATTTTTGGCGTAAAAAAACATTACAAGTCCTGTACGCTGGGAATTTTACCCTTTCTGGTGAGAGAGTTAGCAATAATTGCTGTTTGCGCCAAAAAATTAGTATGACAAGAGCATTCCCCATAACAAAGCGTTTGAAGAATGCAAGAACTACGTTGTTGAGGATGGTAAACCGCATCATAAACCAACTCACAGCAAACTTGAAGCGCTATTTTCGAGACATCACCACCGATGTTCGTCCTCCCTCAGCAAAAACAGGTTATAAATTGCCCCTTTTAGCCGGCCCTGTGCATAATTTGGGTGGGGGAGGTAATGATGTCGATGACGCTATCCAGTGGATGATTAACAGTGTTAGAGGAGGTTCTAACTCTGACACCAAAGTAAATGTTTTAGTGATTCGCGCTGCTGGTAACGATGATTACAATCAGTTAATTTATCGGATGAGAGGGGTGAATTATGTAGAAACTTTAATCATTAGTAACAGACAAGAAGCAAACAGAACTGATATTTTTGATAAAGTCAGAAATGCTGGTGTAATTTTCTTTGCTGGTGGTGATCAATGTGAATATATTCGCAACTGGAAAAATACAAAATTAGAAGTAGCTGTCAAATCAGTTTACGATAAAGGCGGTGCTATTGGTGGTACAAGTGCAGGTGCAATGATTCAAAGTGAATATATTTATGATTCTTGCGCTTGTGAAGACAGCATTGAAAGTACAGAGGTGCTTAACGATCCTTACCGGAATGTCACCTTTAGCTATAACTTTTTTCAATGGAAATATTTGCGAAAAACCATCATTGATACCCACTTTGATGAACGCAAAAGAATGGGTAGAATTATGGTTTTTATTGCGCGTCAAATTCAAGATGGTGTATCTGCAACTGCTTTAGGTATAGCAATTAGTGAAGAAACATCTTTACTTGTTGATAAATACGGAATTGCAAAAGTCATGGGTAAGGGTGCAGCATATTTTGTTTTGGGAGATCATTTACCCGAAGTCTGTCAACCTGGAAGTCCTCTCACTTTTTCTAACTACAAAATCTGGAGAGTCCCCAGAGGTGATACTTTTGATTTAAACAAAATGCCTACTAAAGGTTATTATCTCAGAAGTGTGAAACGGGGAAGGTTTGACTCAGATCCTTATTAATTGAGTAGAGTTCAGAAATTTAGCGTAACCGAAAATCAAAAATTGGTAGAGCTTACTGAAAATTTTTTTAGTAAGAGTAGGGGTTTAGCAGTGCTAAACCCTTATAGGAATAAGTAGAGAAAATTCATATCTTGTTCCCAGTCTCTGACTGGGAATACTATCACAGAGGCTCTGCCTCTACTCTCATTGATAGTATAGCGTTAGCTATAGGCAGAGCCTTCTAGAATTCATTCCCATATAGAGTATGGGAACAAGAAGAATAATTTAGAAAAAAGTCAGATAATCTCGAATCTGAAAAAATATAAATATTTTAGCGTAATTACTTATTTAATAATTACTCATCTGTAAAGTAATCAGAATCTATTTTTTTAATCTCGTAAATAGAGACAGTTGATACACCAACGTGATTATCAATCATCAATTGGGCTAATTCCTGTCCATCTATTAACACAATTTTATTATCTATTATAGATACATATTCTCTAGCTTCTTGGGAAAATCTAGAAGTAGTTATAAAAACACCTTTTCTAGCCCTTTGTCCATGTAAAGCCCCGACAAATTTTTGAATTTCTGGTCTACCAACAACAGTATTATCCCATCTTTTAGCTTGAATATAAACAATATCTAAACCTAATTTATCTTCTTTAATGATACCATCAATTCCCCCATCTCCACTTTTACCAATAGCTTTCCCAGCATCACGCCTTGAGCCACCATAACCCATTTTTACTAATAAATCGACTACCAATCTTTCAAAAAAATCAGGTGAACAACTTTTTACCCGGTTAAGTAATTCTAACTCTAATTCTTTTCTAATTTTCTGATATCCAAACTCTATAGATTCTTGCGGTGTAGTTTCCGAGATTTCTATAATTTCCGATTCTGATTTATCATTATCTTTTTTAGAATTTAGGAACTCTATATGCTCTGGAAACTTTTCTATGCCTGTTGTTATTCCTATGGTGGAAACTTGGATAACTCTGCTATATTGCAACCGCCATTGTAAAGCGTTGGAAATTGTGAGGTAGCCTATTTCTGGAGGTGATTGTAAAATTTTTACTGCTAATGCTTCGCGTCCAATTTCATCTAAAGGAAAATTGCGTTCCTCTAGAAAAGCTACAATATCATCTTTATTGCCATTGCGGCGGATAATTTCGATTATTCCATAAGTAGTTTGATAATCTCCCGTTTGTTCTTTAGCTACAAAAACGACATTTTGACATTTTAAATTAGCAGTTAGAGAACTATGATCATCAATTTTTTCGTAGGCGAATATTAATAAATTATATCCTAAACCATAGACTTTTTGACTGGCATTTCTAAACGGACAGGAAGACTGAGGCTGTTTAATAGATGTTACTTTTAAATCTACTTCTAGTCCCGGAAAATCTATACCTAACGCAGCACTACCAAGGGTATATTCATATCTTGAAGACAAATATTGATTAAACGTGGACTCAACATAAGTTCCAACTGCTTTACCATCTGTAACCCCATACAGATTATGAATTTGTGTTACACTTAATTCTGAGCAAAAATTACGTGCTGCCGTTTTTAAAGATTCTAGTGTTAGTAATTCCATTTTAAAATTAAATAGCCAAACTTAATTGTTGCCAAGAAGATTTAGTAAATTCGATATTTACTTTACCAATTCTCTGACATACCCATTCTACACAAGCAGGAACAATTGCATTACCGAATAAAGCATATTGATCATAAATTCTTGCAACTCGACACCAATCATCAGGAAAACCCATCAATCTCGCATATTCAACATTAGTTAAACGCCGAAATTTATTACCTATTTGATAACGTTCATAATGTCTTGAAGTCGAAGCAGTTAATGTTGATGCAATTCCATTAATTCCGAAAATTGTATAACCTAATCTTGCTCCTCCATCTTGATTGTATAATAATTCCACACCATCACAATAACGATTTACAGGCTTACTTTTTTTAATTCGTTCTAAAGTATCAGATGTAAAATCAAATTGAGCATCTACTATCAAATCATCTTGCAAAATATCTTTTAATTTTTGTCTAGGTTTGATATCTGGTAAGGTAGAAAGATTTAAGGTTAACATTTTATTTTTATAAGTAATTCCCCAATTATAATTCTTGCATTTATTAGCATCTATAGGCATCATATTTTTTTCTATTAATATTTCTATATTTTCTAAATCAATTAAATCAGGTTGAGTTAAAAAAATTGATGTTTTTTCTAAAACTTCAGATGTTATATCTGTTGAATTGAACTTAGTACCAAAAATAAAAATTCTGTCTCTGTTTTGAGGTATACCAAAACTGATGGGGCTAATAATTCTCCATTCTATAAAATAATCTAATTCAGATAGAGCATTTAAAATAACTCGGAAATGATAGCCATTTTCCATTGTTAAAAGTCTTTTGACATTTTCTAATAAAAAATGTTTAGGTTGTTTTTCATTTATAATTTCTACGATGCGTTCAAATAAAGAGCCTCTAACACTATCTCTCACACCCAGTTTTTTACCAGCAGGGCTAAATGGTTGACAAGGGAAACCAGCAGTTAAAATATCATGATTGGGTATACATGATATCGGAATTTTGTTGATATCTCCTAAAACTATGGAATCTTTACCAAAATTACTTTCATAAACTTGACAACTCAGTTGATTGATATCATTAGCCCATATAGTTTCAATATTAGCATTTGTCAACCCTAAGCGAAAACCACCAATACCAGCAAATAATTCTACAGCTTTAAAATTGTTTGTTTTCATTTACAGTGAAACTAATTAAGAATAACTTATTCTAATTTTATACCATACTCTTGCGCTCTTCTCTGTGCCTCTGCGACTCTGCGTGAAAAAAATCATATTTAAACCAAAAATAAACCCCCTACTAAAACTTAGTAGAGGGAATAATATCACATTAAATCACTTACGCTTTCGGTTTAAAAGTCGAAGCAACGTGCAACTCTTTCAACTGTTTTGCGTCCACACTTGAGGGAGCATCTGTTAATAAACAACGAGCTTGTTGTGTCTTGGGAAAAGCAATAACATCACGAATTGATTCTTCTCCAGACAACAACATCACCAAACGATCTACACCGTAAGCAATACCACCATGAGGAGGAGTACCATATTCAAAAGCTTCTAATAAAAAGCCAAATTTACTTTGTGCTTCTTCTGGTGATAAACCAATAGCTTCAAATACCTGTTCTTGAATTTCTCGCTGATAAATCCGCAGACTACCACCACCAATTTCAAAACCATTAAACACCAAATCATAAGCTTGAGCGCGGGCGGTTTTCAAGTCACTGATATCATCAGGATGAGGTGCGGTAAATGGGTGATGTAATGCTTCCAGACGTTTTTCATCTGCATTCCATTCAAACATGGGGAATTCAGTAATCCAGAGTAAGTTAATTTTATCTTTTTCAATTAACTTAAATTCCCTAGCGACAAATTGACGAATTCTGTCTAAAGTTTTATTGACAGTGACTGTATCAGCAGCGGCAAATAATAACAAATGACCGGCTTTTGCACCTGTGCGGGTGAGAATTTCTTGCTTTTGTTCTGGTGTTAAATTATCTTTAATTGCGCCTATGGTGTCGATTTCACCATCTTCCCGAACGCGAATATAAGCTAAACCTTTCGCACCAGCTTCTGCGGCTTCTTTGAAGATGTCTCCACCTGGTTTAATGCGAACATTAGAAATTGCATCGTTACCGTTAGGAATGGGGAGAATTTTGACAATACCACCGTTAGCAATAGCTTCTCGAAATACTTTGAAGCCAGAATCTTTTAAAACGTCGGAAACATCAACTAATTCTAAATCGTAGCGTGTATCTGGTTTATCACTTCCGTAACGTTTCATGGCTTCCGCGTAGGGAAGACGAGGAAAAGGACGAGGTAAATCAATTCCTTTAACGGTTTTGAAAATATGACAAACTAATTTTTCGTTAAGTTCAATAATTTCATTTTCGGACATGAAACTCATTTCCATGTCTAATTGTGTAAATTCTGGTTGTCTGTCTGCGCGTAAATCTTCATCTCGAAAACATCGCGCAATTTGATAATATCTGTCCATTCCAGATACCATCAATAATTGTTTGAATAGTTGCGGTGATTGGGGTAAAGCAAACCATTCACCTTCGTTAACTCGACTGGGTAAGATATAATCTCTCGCACCTTCAGGAGTGGAACGGGTGAGAATTGGGGTTTCGACTTCGATAAAACCTTCTAAATCTTCCAAGTAGCGACGCATAGATTTAACGACTTGATGACGCAGTTGCATATTTTGCGCCATGCGTTCCCGTCGTAAGTCTAAATAACGATATTTTAACCGCAAGTCTTCCCGCACGTTTTCGGTGTCAGTGATGGAAACTTGGAATGGTAATTGTTTGCGGACGGCGTTGAGTAGTTCTATTTTATCAGCGTAGATTTCTACTTCGCCGGTGGGGATGCGGGGGTTGAGTGATTCGTCTGGACGTTGTGTTACTCTACCAGTAATGGCGACAACGTATTCATTCCGCAGTGCGTTAGCCTGTTCGTAGGAGTCTGGGGTGCGTTGGGGGTCGCTAACGATTTGGACAATTCCAGTGCGATCGCGCAAATCTAAGAATATCACACCACCGTGATCGCGGCGACGGTCTACCCATCCGTAAAAAGTAACAGTTTCTCCAATATCCTCTTTTCGGAGTTCGCCGCAATAGTGAGTTCTCATAGTGATTAGTTCTTTTTTTCCGGGCTAGATGGGTGAATAAATAGTCAAAGCTTTCCCATTATCCAGCATCAACACTAATTGTAGTCATTTTGGGGTAAGAAAAATCAGGAGTTCGGAGTTCGGAGTTCGGAGTTCGGAGTTCAGGAAGAGGAGGGTTTAGGGAGAAGGCTTGTAGAAGTCAGAATAACCATTACCCATTACCCGTTACCAATTACCTCATACCGTAACTGCATCCCGCACTGCGACTGGTTCTCCAGTCAGGCTAAAAGGGCGAACTTCGGTAATTTTTACTTGTACTAATTTTCCTTGCAGTTCGTTGATATCACCGTTGAAGAAGGTTAAACGATTTCCGCGTGTGCGTCCCATTACTTGGGTTTTGTCCTTGGTATTTTGGGTTTCGACTAGGATTTCTTCGATTCTGCCAAAATAACGCTGCGATCGCTCTGCTGCTTTGACATTAACTAAATGATTGAGTCTTTGCAAGCGATCGCTTTTCACTTCTTCACTTAGTTGATTATCCCACAAAGCCGCAGGTGTACCAGGACGGGGTGAATAAGCCGCAGTATTCAACAAATCAAAACCAATATCATCCACCAATTTCATTGTATTTTCAAACTGCGCTTCCGTTTCCCCCGGAAAACCCACAATTGCGTCTCCACTAATGGATGCATCTGGCATATAACGGCGAATAGTATCAATAATGCGTCGATATTTCTCGTGAGTATAACCCCGTGACATCGCTTTCAAAAGCTCATTATCCCCAGATTGAAAGGGAATATGGAAATGTTCGCATACCTTCGGTAATTCGGCGCAAGCCTTAATTAGTCGTTCTGTAAAATAACGGGGATGACTAGTAGCAAAACGTAACCTTTCCACCCCTGGCACATCATGCACATAATAGAGTAAATCTGTCAATGTGTGCAGGTGACGACCTTCAGGAGTTGCTCCAGGTAAGTCTCTCCCGTAAGCATCAATATTTTGACCCAAAAGAGTAATTTCTTTATAACCTTGTTTCCCTAACTCTTCCATTTCTGCGCGAATAGCTGCGGGTGTCCGAGATTGTTCTACACCTCGTACGTTGGGAACTACACAATAAGTACAACGCTCATTACAGCCATAAATGATATTTACCCAAGCTGTCACCTCACTATCTCGGCGTGGTTGGGTGATATCTTCGATAATATGCATCGCTTCTGTAGCGACAACTTGATTACCATCAAAAACCGACTCTAGCAAATCTTTAAGCCGATTAGCGTGTTGAGGCCCCATCACCAAATCCAATTCTGGCACACGTCGCAATAATGCCTCACCTTCTTGTTGGGCAACGCAACCAGCAACGATTAAAGTTAAATCAGGCTGTTCATGCTTGCGTTTTGCCTGTCTACCCAGATAAGAGTAAACCTTCTGCTCGGCATTATCCCGAATCGTACAAGTATTATAAAGAATTACATTTGCATCATTAGGATCTTCTGACCATTCAAAGCCCATGTCTTCTAGTATGCCAGCCATGCGCTCTGAATCGGCTTTATTCATTTGGCAACCGAAGGTAGTAATGTGGTAGCGACGGGGTGAAGTGGTCATTGGGAATTACGCTTAATCAGTATCATGTATTTTAAATCTATTTACCATTCTATCGAAAACCTCTACCTTCTACCTTCTTCCTTTGCGCTCTTTGCTTCTCTTTGAGACGCTACGTGAACGCGTCTTCGCGGTTCACTATGATCCCTATTCTTATAGTTTAGTGGGAAGGGATTCAAGTGATCAATCACTTGAATCCCTATTTTTTACCTCCCTTATTTTCTCAAATTATTGCCACATCTCATCTTCAACTGTCTTGTCACCCGTTAAGCTAAAGAAGAGTTATCAGGTAGAAAGGCAACGATAGGATACTGTTTATGCAGTATATATACAGAAGAAGCAATGAAGCGAAAGCTTTATTCTACAGACCTTAGGGATTCAGAATGGGCAATTTTAGAGGCTTTGATTCCACCAGCTAAACGCGGTGGGCATTCGCGAACAACGGATATGCTGTTATGACTCATGTGATGTTGCGTCGTCTTGTTGTCTAAAGATTTACTTTATAAATGGTCTCTTAGGAGGGGTAATTTTGTATTTAACGCTTAGTGGAAAACGCTATAATCAGCTTACCTTGCGAGAATACTCCGCGTACATCCCCGGATTAAAACACATTAGTTTTTGAACTTCCGTGAGCGTCATCTCAACGGTTTTCAGGGGTCAATTCCAGAGTTTTTAGCCTATTTTCTGATAAATTCTATGCGTTTACCCGACGAGCCAGATTTGCCAGCCCAGATCAATATTGTCCCGATGATTGATGTCATCTTTGCAATTTTGACATTTTTCATTATGTCAACTTTATTTTTAACTCGGTCGGAAGGATTACCAGTTAATTTACCGAAAGCAGCTACAGCAAAATCACAATCAGCAGCAGTACCAATTACGGTAACGGTAGACCAAGGTGGCAAAATTAGCTTAAATCGTCAAGAAGTAACCCTGAACAGCTTGGCTGAAAATGTGCGGGAATTAATGGGTGCTAATACAGAAGTAGTAGTCATTATTAACGCTGATCAGAATGCTACTCACGGTCAAGTAGTGGGAGTTATGGATCGTTTGCGTCAGGTACAGGGAGCAAAATTAGCGATCGCAACTCAAAAACCTAAATGAGATAATTGGTAATGAGATTTTACCTTTACTCGTTACCGATTTTTCCTAAACTACGGGGAGACTCTACAATTGATGAGAAATGATTCTCCAATTCATTCTGACTCCTGTATTCTGTTTATAAATCACCGTTTTAGTAAAAGATATTAAAGGAAAAGTCTATGACAATTTGGGTAAATGAGCAAATTGATCCATCGGGGATGATTTATGCCTGTATTGCTTGTTGTGATGAGTCTCAAGCTCAAGATTGTCATGAATCATTTCAAAAAGGTTTAACCGAGCAGCAAAAAGCAGATGGTTGGGTTGCACAATTACGGTTAGTCAATTCTTGGGATGAAGTTCCAGTTAATGCTTTAAAGCTCAGTTAAATAGGTATAAAATTGGTTACGAAAATTGGATTAAATTTGGATGTTTGTTTTGCTCAACTTTAAATATCAACAGAATGGGATGATTTTTTGGAAGTTTTCAGGGTTATCATCATATTCAAAGAATAAAATCATAACTTTGCAAAACCTGCATAAATGTGGTGAATTATCCCAGCGTTTGCACTTCAGAGCAAAACTATCCCATTAATTTAGTTGGCAAAACGGGACAAGCTGTTCAAATTTCCATTCATAATCCCAGTCAGTATATCTGTGCCAACTGCG
Source organism: Anabaena sp. PCC 7938 (assembly GCF_049315035.1). Taxonomy (NCBI): domain Bacteria; kingdom Bacillati; phylum Cyanobacteriota; class Cyanophyceae; order Nostocales; family Nostocaceae; genus Anabaena; species Anabaena sp. PCC 7938. The sequence continues at coordinate 2,274,655 of NZ_CP186034.1, forward strand.
AACAGATTTTACCAGATTGGAAACAGCAACAGTTTTTGTGGGTAGTGGTTGTATTGCAGCAATCAAGATATCAACTAGAGGAAAAGACAGCACAAATAGAAACAGAAAAAGAAAGATTGCGGGAAAAATTTATGAGGTTTGGTTGTGACGTAGCATTTAATTTGCGCGATCGCGGTTATTTAACAGACATCATTGATCCCCGCACTGGCTATCCCTTGCTTTCCCATCCTGGCCCAGTTCCCCACGATGACACAGCAGTAGCTAAAGCTTTACTAGATTATGCAGTTATTAAAAATCAATGTTGCGTACTGGTTCATCCTCAATGGGGTACTGCGGTTTATCCGAGTATTTTGCTTTCCGAAGCACCCCCAGAAATGATTGAATTAGTTACGAGAGCGATCGCACCTCTGCATGGTTGGATAGAGGTTGAAATTACCTAACTCAATTTATCCAGTGCTAGATTTAGCTTGAAAACATTTACCCCAGGTTCACCAAAAATACCCAAAAACCGACCATCAGTGTTTTGCAAAATTAAAGTTTTCAACTTCTGTGGCTGAACTCCTCGCGCTTTGGCTACCCTGGCAATTTGCACCTCCGCACCTTCAGGAGTAATGTGAGGGTCAAGACTAGAACCAGAAGTGTAAACTAAATCAGCGGTAGGTTTTACACCCGCTTTTTTCAGACGATTAATTTCACCGTCAGTCCCGTTAATGCGTTTTAACAATTCTGGATTACTGGGAGCGAGGTTACTAGCACCAGATACCCCAGTTTTCAAAATACCAGCATCATCATTTTTTGGGTTTGCAGTGCTGTAGTTAGTAGTACTGGGACGACTCCAGAAATAATTTTCGCTTGTAAATGGTTGACCAATTAACGCTGAACCAATTACCGTTCCTTGGGAATTTGTAATTAAGCTACCGTTAACTTGATTAGAAAACGCGATTTGTCCCGAAATCAACATAAATAACGGATAGATAAAAGCTGTTAACAACCACAAAACTAAAGTTGAACGAATCGCTTTACTAATTTGATATCTCTGACTCATTTGAAAATTTCTCCATTTACAAAATATCAAATATTTTTAGGACTAACGAACCGCAGAGGATACAGGGAAGTAATTAAAATTTCTCAGGTTGAAAAATTACAACAAATAAATAAATACAAAGAGACAGGGTAACAAGTCCTAATAGAGTGATTGTGTAAGCTGAAAACCTTGATTCTGCTCCTGGTGTCGCCGCTTGTACTGCTGGTGCTAGTAATACATTCAAACAAAGCAGTAAAAAGAGATTTACCGGAATGCGATGGCGTTGGCAAGTTGCAAATATTTCTGATAATTCATTCATGATTTTAGAGGTTGATGGAGTTTAAACGCAAAGGGACGCTGAGGTTAGCGCAGAGTAACGCGGAGTTTATTTGGTATTAAGTTAAAAGTTTCATGCAATTCTTGTGGGATGGGCATCTTGCCCGTCCTGTTCATATTTTAAGCCAGTCCTACAGATGAAATCAGAACATCAATGATTTTGATGGCGATGAAAGGAGCAACCACACCACCTAATCCGTAAATAAAAATATTGCGTTGTAAAAGTTGATCAGCAGTTAGGGATCTAAATTTTACACCAGTTAATGCTAAGGGAATCAAAGCCGGAATAATTAAAGCATTGTAAATCAAAGCTGATAAAACAGCAGATTGGGTACTTACTAAACCCATAATATTGAGACTACTCACACCAATACCTGGAAAAATAGCGGGAATAATGGCAAAGTATTTAGCCACATCATTAGCAATAGAGAAAGTAGTTAGTGCGCCACGAGTAATTAGTAATTGTTTACCAATAGTGACGATATCTATTAATTTGGTTGGGTCAGAATCTAGATCAACCATATTAGCCGCTTCCTTTGCGGCTTGTGTACCAGAATTCATCGCCACACCGACATTTGCCTGAGCTAAAGCTGGAGCATCATTAGTACCATCTCCAGTCATTGCGACTAATTTTCCTTGGGCTTGTTCGTTACGAATTACCTCAATTTTATCTTCTGGAGTTGCCTCGGCAATAAAGTCATCTACACCTGCTTCTTTGGCAATCACAGAAGCAGTAATGCGATTATCTCCTGTGAGCATAATGGTTTTAATACCCATCCGGCGCATTTGATCGAATCTTTCTTGAATGCCTGGTTTGATAATATCTTTGAGGTAAATTACACCATAAATATCACTATCTTGACAGACTGCTAATGGCGTTCCACCTAATCTAGAAATTCGCTCATAAGCTACATCTAATTCTGGGGTTAATTTTCCATTTCGAGAACGGACAAATCCTTTAATCGCATCTACAGCACCTTTACGAATTTGTACTCCATTCGCTAAATCAATACCACTCATGCGGGTTTTGGCTGAAAATTCAATACCTTCTGCTTGTTTCGAGTCGAAATTTAATTTTGCACCTAATTTCTCTGCTAACTTAATGATTGATTTTCCTTCTGGTGTTTCATCAAACACACTAGAATCAAGGGAAATTTGGGCAACTTCCTGGAGAGAGTGACCTTGAACAGGAATAAATTCCTCGGCCATGCGGTTTCCTAGAGTGATTGTTCCTGTTTTATCTAAAACTAAAGTGTTAATATCTCCGCAAGCTTCTACAGCCCTTCCAGAGGTAGCAATGACATTAAATTGAGCTACTCTATCCATTCCCGCAATTCCAATTGCGCTTAATAATCCCCCAATCGTAGTTGGAATTAACGCTACTAATAAAGCGATTAATACTGCAATACTAACGGGTGAATTGACATAAACTGAAACTGTGGGCAAGGTGATAATTACCACTAAAAAAACTTGAGTTAAAACCGCTAAAAGTACAGTTAAAGCAATTTCATTGGGGGTTTTACTGCGGGAAGCACCTTCTACTAAAGCAATCATGCGGTCGATAAAACCTTGACCTGGTTCTGATGTAATTCTAATGATCAATTCATCAGAAATAATGCGAGTTCCTCCAGTCACGGAACTAGCAATATCAGTTCCCGGTTGTTTTAAAACTGGTGCTGATTCTCCGGTAATAGCTGATTCATCGACAGAAGCCAAACCAGCAATTACTTCTCCATCTGCGGGAATAAAATCACCAGAGATAACTTTAATTTGGTCGCCACGACTTAAGCTAGTGGAATTAACTTCTTGAATAGAACCATCAGGGAGAATTTTTCGGGCTGTAACATCAGCTTTTGTGGCGCGGAGAGAGTCAGCTTGAGCTTTACCTCTTCCTTCGGCTACAGCTTCAGCAAAGTTAGCAAAAACAACGGTGAAGAATAGAATTATGGTAATTAGTCCGTTAAAAAGTCGCGGGTTGTTACCAGTTGCAGTCCCAAATAAATTGGGGTCAATTGTCACTAAGGCTGTAATAATCGTACCCACCCACACCAGGAACATGACTGGATTTTTCAGCATATTGCGTGGGTTGAGTTTGATAAATGCTTGTTTAAATGCCCTGGAGTAGAGTCCCGCAGTTTTGGCTTTGGGTGTATGTTTGCGTTGTTGTCGAGTTTTTGTAGTTGTCATGGAAATTAGTTGTTTTTGTAACACAGAGGGGCGCGGAGGTCAGCACAGAGGTACGCAGAGGTTTTATCCTACCCACCTCTATTGATTAAAAATGCTTCGGCTATGGGGCCTAGAACTAGTACGGGGAAGAAGGTGAGCGCCCCTAGAATTAAAATTACGCCGCCAGTGATGCCAGTAAATAGTTTGGTATCGGTTCTCAATGTACCTGCGCTGATAGGCACAAGTTGCTTGCGAGACATACTATCTGCTAACAGTAGTAGAGCAATTATGGAGATATAACGTCCTGCTAAAATGCTGATGCTGGTGCTAAGGTTCCACCACAAAGTTCCATCTCCTAATCCTTCAAAACCAGAACCGTTGTTAGCTGCGGCGGAAGCATATTCATAAACTACTTGGGAAACTCCATGAAAACCTGGGTTAGTAATTCCTCCTAGTGCATCAGGAAAAGCAAATACAATTGACCAAGGAATTAAAATAGCGAAGGGGTGAATTAATAAGACTACGCTGGCTAGAACAATTTCTTTTTTCTCTATTTTGCGTCCTAAAAATTCTGGGGTGCGTCCTACCATTAACCCTGTTAGGAATACTGCCAAAATTAAGTAGAGAAATAAATATGCTGTCCCGGTTCCTTGTCCTCCCCAAATAATTTGTAGGAAGAGGTTAAAAAGAGTGGCAAATCCTCCTGGTGGCATGAGGGAGTCGTGCATTCCATTGACAGCACCGCACATGGTGGCTGTGGTCATTACTGCCCATAGTGCTGTTTGCGCCCAACCAAATCGGACTTCTTTGCCTTCTAAGTTGGGTTGTTGTTCTCCTAATAGGTTATTAACGAGGGGATTTCCTTGGTATTCACCAATTGCGGCTACACCTACTAAAATGACGAAGATGATAAAAACCATCCAAAATACTAGCCAGGCTTGTTTAATATTGTTAGCAAATACGCCGTATGTGTAAATAAATGCTGAGGGAATGGATATCATTGCCCAGGTTTCTAATAAGTTTGTAAATCCATTGGGATTTTCATAGGGATGGGCTGAGTTGATGCCAAAGAAGCCACCGCCGTTTTCACCAATTTGTTTGATAATTTCAAAGTGGGCGATGGGTCCTCGTGCGATCGCTTGTGTTGTCCCTTCTAATGTGGTCGCTGTTGCTACTCCTGCTAGGGTTTCGGGTACTCCTGCCATCATTAACAACAATCCCCCTACAACGGACATAGGTAGCAAAATCCGGGTAATTGATTTGGTTAAATCAATATAAAAGTTGCCTAAAGTCCTACCTGTTAAACCGCGAATAAAGGCGATTCCTACTGCTATTCCTGTGGCTGCTGAGGTAAACATTAAAAAACCTAAAGCAAATGTTTGGCTGGCATAACTGTAGGTTGTTTCACCAGCATAATGTTGTTGATCTGTGTTGGTCAGAAAGGAAAGTGTGGTATGCAGTGCTAAATGCCAATTCGGCGCACTTAGCCCTGTGGGATTTAATGGCAGCCATCCCTGAAGCATCAAAATTAGATAAACTAAAATCCCCATGACGAGATTGCTATACAATACTGCTTGGATATATTGCCAGCCTGTCATTTCATCATCGGGACGTACTCCGCTGAAGGTATAAATTACTTTTTCTAGGGGATTTAAAACTTTATCAAGGAGTGTTTTTTCTCCTAGAAAAACTCGTGCTATATATTTCCCCAGTAAGGGCGTTGTTGCTATGACTATTAGTAATGTCAAGGCAATTTGTATCCATCCTTGTAACATTGTTTTAGAAAATCTCCTGATGTATTAATCTGCAATTTCCATAATCTACTCTTTGGTTGAGTATTTAAAGAAAACTATCGAAACAATATTCTCTAAGTTGTAATAATTTGTATCATCAATTATTTTATGAACTAAAACAAGTAATAGAGGGATATAAAACGGAGTTTATTTTTTATATATAAATGTTTAGTGCGTTTAGTTAATATCTATATCAACTGTTTATTTTTTAGATAAACTCTTTTGGGATGCAAATAATTGGGCATGAATCAATGTAATATTAAATTGTGTTCCTGTAGCTTACTGTAAGACGAACTGCAGAGACGCAGAGAGCGCAGAGCTAGAGAAAAAGAGATGTTTACGGCACGCTTGAGGTTTCACATCTGAATTTGGAATCGCTATATAATTTTTTTAGTAAGGATTCAGGATAAAAAATGTTTGATATAGCAGGGAACTCTTAACAGTCAGGGGGAAAAATTTCCTTCATCCTTCATCCTTCTTATTCCTGACTCCGAACTCCGAACTCCGAACTCCAAACTCCTGACTCCTGAATTCTTACTTTTTTAGTTCACACAATAAATAATTATTGTTTTTTAAATGGTATATTTTTTAGCTAAATCACCTGATCAAGAATCGTCTTTAGGCAAATATTTACTCATTGTTATTTTATTTATAATTGCCCTAGTTTTGGAGTACTTTACACCAACTGAATATGTGTTTGGCTATCTCTACACAGGGCCAATTTTATTAGCAAACTCCTGGTTGGGAAGACGCGGAAACTTTCAAACAACCTTTATTGCTGTGTGCTTAACTATGCTCAATCTTGTAGTGCCGGGAGGTGAAGAGATGAAGATTTCTACTATAGCCAGTAGAGCGATCGCAGGAATAGCTTTGATTGTCACAGGTGTTTTGAGCGATCGCTTGCGTCGTTCGGAAGATGCGATCGCTATCACCCGTGCTAAGTTAGAAGCTCAAGAGGAGTTATCGAGAGTGCGAGAAGACTTTGCTTCTACCCTCACCCATGATTTAAAAACGCCCCTATTAGGCGCAATTGAAACTCTCAAAGCTTTTGAACAAGAAAAGTTCGGTGTCGTCTTACCAGCACAGCAAAAAGTTTTGGCGACAATGACACGCAGTCATCAAACTTCCTTACAACTACTAGAAACTTTATTAGATATTTATCGCAATGATACTGAAGGTTTAAAACTAGTCTTAGCACCTGTGGATTTAGCTATCTTGGCAGAAGATACCGCTGCTACTCTGTCTGAATTAGCTTCTAGTCGTCGCGTTTATCTCTCACTTAACTATGGTGACTCTGATTGGCGACAATCTCTGTGGGTTAAAGGTGATGCCCTCCAACTGCAACGAGTTTTTACCAATCTTCTCATCAATGCTATCAATCATTCTCGACGTGGCGAACGTGTTGAAGTGGTGTTAGAATCCCAAGCTTCCTATCAAGTAGTGAAAATATTGGATACAGGTGCGGGTATTCAACCTGAACAGTTCCCCTATTTATTTGAACGATTTTATCAAGGACATAGCAACCGTCAAGCAAAAGGTTCTGGATTGGGACTTTATCTATCTCGGCAAATTATTGAAGCTCATAACGGTATAATTTGGGCAGAGAACAGAGTACCCATCGGTGCTATGTTTGCTTTCAAGCTCCCTGTAAATCATTTCAGTCCTCTTTAACTGTGCCAGATGGTATCTACTCCAATCAAAATTCTCCTAGTTGAGGATGATGAACTCTTCCGCTTAGGGTTGCGCGTGCGATTGCAACAAGAAACAGGGTTAGAAATTATCGCTGAGGCTGAAGATGGAGAAACAGCTATTGAATTAGTCAACCGACATTCTCTTGATGTAGTGCTTTTAGATGTAGGATTACCAGGAATTGGGGGAATTGAAGCCTGTCAGCAAATTAAACAGAAATATCCCTATTTACCAGTTCTGATCTTAACTTCCCATTCTCAAAAATCCTTGATTATGCAGTTAATTGCCGCAGGCGCTCAAGGCTATTGTCTCAAAGGAATTCCGGCTGAAAAATTAATTTTAGCACTCCGTTCTGTTGCATCTGGGGCATCTTGGTGGGATGAAACGGCAACGAAAGAAATTCGGTCTAGTTTTACATCTGATTCTAGCCAAATTGACTCAGAAAATAGCTCAAAACCTGCCAATCCACTCACCCAAAGAGAAAGAGAAATTCTCACATTGTTAGCAGCCAGAAAAACAAATCAAGAAATTGCCCTGTCACTCTACATTACGCCAGGAACAGTCCGGGTACACGTCCATGCAATTTTGCAAAAACTAGAAGTTAGCGATCGCACTCAAGCCGTTGTTGTCGCTTTACAAAAACAATTAATTCGTAATTCGTAATTCGTAATTCGTAATTATTTATTTTTCCCCCTGCTCCCTGCTCCCTGCCCCCCTCCCTTGCCCTGAGCGAAGTCGATAGCGTAGCGTGGCGTTAGCCATAGGGCTGCCTCCTAACTATTCTTCGGTCTTCGTAGTTGCTGAGAATTAATCGGGCCAAGAATTTGGTTGAGACTCTGCAATTGTTCAGCCGTACCCATACAAATTAAGGTATCTCCTGGCATTAAAACTGTATCTCCAGTTGGTCCACCTATCAAATTGCCATCAGTACGGCGAATAGCTAAAACTAAAGCCCCAGATTGTGATCGCAAATTTCGCTTTTTGCAAACTTTGTCCTACAAAAGGACACATAGTCGGGTCAAGTAAAAATTCTTCCATATATAACTGACGGTCTGCCCCAGTCAAAATCCCATCTACAAAGTCTAAAACTTGCGGTCTAAGGGCTGCTGCTGCCATTCGCTTACCACCGGTAATATAAGGGGAAATCACCGCATCTGCACCGCCTCGTTGTAACTTTTTCAAAGCTTCTTCTGTACTTGCCCGTGCGATCGCTCGAATACCAGGATTTAATGTTTTTACAGATAAAACTATATATAAATTTTCGGCATCAGAAGGAAGTGCAGCCACAATACAAATTGCTCGTTCAATGCCAACTTTCAGCAGCGTATCATCCAAAGTTGCATCACCTTGATATGCCGTGTAACCTTCTGCCTGCGCCCTTTGTACAGATTCCATCTCCGCATCAATGACGACAAAAGTCACCCCTTCGGCTCGAAACTCCTTGGCAATTTGTCGCCCAGTCCGGCTGAAACCACAAATTATGTAATGTCCTGAAAGGGATTCCATTAAGCGCCTTTGTTGCCGTAGTCGAATTCCTTCTTGAAAATAGCCTTGAATTACAGCTTCTGTAAATCTATTGACAATGTAACCGATATTGACTACACCCATCAAAATCAGAGCAATTGTAAATAACCTGCCGCGACTACCTAGCGGGTGAGTCTCGCCATAACCTACAGTTGCCAAGGTGATCACAGTCATGTAAGCTGCATCTTCCCATGACCAGCCCTCCACCAACCAATACCATAAAGTCCCAATGAGGAACACAAAGCCAAGGGCCACTGCCCCAGCCATTAATTCTTGTTGAATCCGTTTATATTTTTGCTCAAGGGTAGAATACACAAATTTTTTTATTGCTGACACTCGTTTGAGGATATCTGAGCGTTAAGCTAAGAGAAAGAGTTATTTGCGGGAAATAATTAGAAATTTTCAGAAATTTTTAATTATTTATAAAAAACTAGTAGAGTATACGATAAAGGATTTTCAGGAGGAGCGGTAGTGAGTTTCCAAACTCTAGTTGAACAAGCCACGATCCCCCCAGAGTCAGGTATTATGCCATCTACACCTTTCGATGCGGATAGCTTCAATGAGGCTGTCATGTCCACATACGCCCGGTTTCCATTAGCTTTAGAACGGGGCGAGGGCTGCCGTGTGTGGGATACCCAGGGTAAGGAATATCTAGATTTTGTTGCCGGCATAGCTACTTGTACTTTGGGACACGCCCACCCAGCAATGGTAGAAGCGGTAACACGCCAAATCCAGAAACTGCACCATGTTTCTAATTTGTACTATATTCCCGAACAAGGTGAATTAGCCAAATGGATTGTTGATCATTCCTGTGCTGATAGGGTATTTTTCTGTAACTCTGGCGCTGAAGCCAACGAAGCAGCAATTAAACTAGTGCGGAAATATGCTCACACAGTTTTAGATATTGCTAACCCGATCATTTTAACTGCCAATGCCAGTTTTCACGGGCGGACTTTAGCCACTGTCACTGCCACCGGACAGCCAAAGTATCAAAAGTATTTTGATCCTCTAGTACCTGGTTTCTACTATGTTGATTACAACGATATCAGAGCAGTAGAAGCAGCCGTTACCGAATTAGATGAAGGTAATTATCGTGTTGCGGCAATTTTGATTGAACCATTGCAGGGAGAAGGTGGTGTACGTCCTGGGGATGTTGCCTACTTTAAGAGGTTGCGTCAAATTTGCGATGAAATCGGCATTTTATTGGTGTTCGATGAAGTGCAAGTAGGAATGGGACGCAGCGGGAAGTTATGGGGATATGAACATCTGGGCGTAGAACCGGATATTTTCACTAGTGCCAAGGGACTAGGTGGGGGTATTCCTATCGGTGCAATGATGAGTAAGAAACTCTGCGATATTTTCCAACCAGGGGAACACGCGAGTACATTTGGCGGTAATCCTTTTGTCTGCGGTGTGGCGTTGAGTGTCTGCCAAACTTTGGAAAAAGAGAACATTTTGCAGAATGTAGAGGAACAAGGCGCACACTTGCGAGAGGGATTAAGAGCGATCGCTCTCAAATATCCTCAGCATATCTCAGAAGTTCGCGGTTGGGGTTTAATCAACGGTATGGAAATCAAGGCAGATGTTCCTTTAACTGCACCTGAGGTTGTCAAAGCTGCCATGGATGAGGGTTTATTACTCGTACCTGCTGGGCCAAAGGTCGTCCGATTTGTACCTCCTCTCATTGTCACAGAAGCAGAAATCAATCAAGCATTAAAAGCTGTAGAAAAAGCACTAGCTAAAGTCACAGCATAATTCGTAATTCGTAATTCGTAATTCGTAATTTAAGAATTATCAATTACGAATTTTTTACTTTCAATTTGGAATAGAGTAGTCGAAAAAATAACGAACCATGAAAGAAACAAAGTCTAATTATACAGTACGCAGAGGAAGAATATTTCCGGAAATTCAATGGACTCAAGAACAAAAAGCCCAATGGCAAGCTGAATGCGAAACATTGTATCAACACTCAAAAATTATTTTTGAACAATTACAACCGGAATTAATTAAAACTCACTACAACTGGTATATAGCAGTTGAGCCAGTTTTACTCCTGACTCCTGAATCCTGACTCCTGACTCCTGAATTCTGCTGTATATAAGCGAAACATTGTATCAACACTCAAAAATTATTTTTGAACAATTACAACCGGAATTAATTAAAACTCACTACAACTGGTATATAGCAGTTGAGCCAGTTTTACTCCTGACTCCTGAATCCTGACTCCTGACTCCTGAATTCTGCTGTATATAAGGTTAATTTGAATGAAATGTAATAAAAGATTTAGATTAAATTCACTCAGAACTTCTATTCATCTAGACGGCTGCAATGTTACACATGATCAACAACTTCATGAATTTTCTTCTGATGCTGAAGCAGAAGCTTTTTTCAATCAAAGTATTCAAGCACTACTCACACAGGGTTGGTTTGATAGCGAATCTATCTCAGCAGACGAAAATGACAAAGATTTTACCCCAGATGAATTATATGAAATGTTCTTAGACTTAAAATCTCGTATAGATGAATTTGTCACTGCAACTGCCAAACTCCATATCAAAATTACTCCATATTCAACTCCAGAAACTACTTTATGGCAAAGTAAATTTGGCGGTTTACCATATTTTCCTAAACATCTTACTTATCCCACAGCCCCAGATGGTAATCCCTTAAATCTTTTAGCACAAATCAATTTTGCAGAAACTCCCACTTTAGAAGATTTACCAGAAAAAGGTATTCTTCAGTTTTATATTGAAACATCAGGTAAAACAGCCTATGGAATATCAAATGATCCACAATTAGCACAAACAACTTTCCGAATTATTTACTTTCCTGAACCAGATTTAAATATTGACAATCTATTAAATAATTTTGATTTTTTGCCTGAACCTAAATGTTTTCCACTACAAAAAAAGCTCTGTCTAGCATTGAACTTTTCTATTAAATCCACTCCTATGAGTACATGGGATTATCGTTTTATACCCTTACTCAAAAGCTATTTTTCTACCATTTTTAACCAGAGTAATCTCACTGAGACAATAGAAAATTCTTTAGAAGAACTGGTAGATGATTTCATGGAAGAATATATAGAAAAATATGAATACTCACTAGAAGGACACCGTTTAGGTGGGTATCCCCAATTTGTACAGGAAGATGAGCGTCACCTGTTGTTAGAAGAAGGTTACGATTTTCTGTTATTCCAAATGGACTCTGATGATGATAATTCAATAATTTGGGGAGATATGGGAGTTGGTAACTTTTTTATTCAGCCTTCTGCACTCAAACGTTTAGATTTTTCTAAGGTTCTTTACACCTATGCTTGTAGTTGAAGTAAGATGGGGTAGTTCATAGTGCCGAATCACCTCAGCCACAGACCAAGCTTGTGCGATCGCACCTCTGGATATATGCGGTGCATCACCATCAAAAATCTCCGAGATTGAACCCAAACAACCATCACAGAGAAAGTGATTAATTAGCGGTTCCCAGTCAAAAGGTATAGTTTGCTCTGGGTAAAAACGTTCCCAAGCTCGGATATATGCACCAATTAACCAACACCAAACAGTACCTTGATGATAAGAGCGATCACGCTTTTCTGAATTTCCCTCATAGATACCAACATATTCTGGATCACCAGGATCAAGACTTCGCAAACCGTAAGGAGTCAACAATCGAGACGTTGCTAAATCTAAAACTTGACAACTTTGCTGTTGCGAAAAACCACAATGGTGCAAAGATAAAGCCAAAACGGCATTAGGGCGAATTTGCGAATTCCGTCCATCATCTGGATCAATAAAATCATAAAAATAGCCTAACTGCGGATTCCAGAACTTTTGTAACGAAATTTTTACCTGTTCTGCTTGCTGTCTATAGCGTTGTGCTTGGTGAGTTAAACGCACGGAATTGTCTATATCTATTTGGCTCAAACGTTCAGCCCATTGACTCAACCAGCATAAAGCCGAATACCAAAGAGCATTGATTTCTACAGCTTTACCGCGACGGGGTGTCACAGGTAATCCCCCAACTACCGCATCCATCCAAGTCAAAGCTACACCATTAGCATCCCAACAAATTAGCCCATCAGTGGCATCAAGTTGAATATTGTAACGAGTACCACCAACAAAAGCTTTGTGAATTTGCTGGACAACTGGAAATTGCTCTACTAAAAACTGCCAATCTTGAGTAGCTTCTAAATAAAGCCCTAAAGTTTCAATCCACCACAATGCGGCATCAATACTGTTATAAAACGGTTCGCTATCAATATCAGGAAAGGCATTGGGAATCAGTCCATGACGGCAGTAACATCCAAAGGTTTTTAATAGTCCTTTGGCTAAATCAAAGCGCTGTGTAACTAGTGTCAATCCTGGTAAGGCAATTAAAGTATCTCGTCCCCAATCATTAAACCAGTGATATCCAGCAATGACTGTGGGGCCAGCAATGGAAGCACGATAAACAATAAATTGGTCACTAGCTTGAAGTAGTTTTTGCCGAATAGGTGATTGGTGACTAAAGAATGAGTAATTTTCCCCTCTGCTTCCTGCTCCCTGCTCTCCTGCTGCTTCTAGTCCCCAACTAAAAATTTGTGAAAGTCTCTCTTGTTCTGCGTCTACGGCTTCTGCAAAGCTATGAGGAGAGAGAATTGGTTGCTGGAGGTCGGGTAAACCTACTTTTGCTTCTAGGGTGAGAATATCTCCTGGTTGGAGATTAACTGTTAAATAGCCAGGACTATAAAGGTCTTCGCGATCGCATAAACCCCGTTTTTTTTCTTCTGGTAAACCATAATTCCAGTACCAAACTCCATCGGCTTGATACTCTCCTTTTGTCCAGCGTAGATACCAAGGTGTACCAAATTGCCCGCAATTGTGCGCTTGTAGACAAACTACCTGTGGACTCACCAATTGGGAAAACTGTAATTTCTCGCTTTCATTTTGCTGCTGATGAAAATCGCGATCGCCTATCAACAGTCTTAACCTTAAAATCCCCGCTTCTTTGCCCTCATACCGATACTGAATCAAAATCCTTTGAGCATTGATATTTGGTATTTTATCCTCCCTATCTCCCCCCACAAACCCATAAGGCATCACCAACTGTCTAGTTAACTGCCAGTTTTTTTTACCCCAAACCCATTTAGGAACTGGGTTAATATCGAAATAGCGCAGCATTTCATAACCTGTTGGCTCAATTTTTTGACCCCTGTTCCAAAAATTTGTCCCCAGTGCTATCACTTCACCAGGGATTTCTAAGCTGGCTTCTAAATGGGAAAACAGTAATTTTCGCCCAGAAGGTGGATTTGTTGCCGCAAATAGCCATCCATGATAAGTCCGTGTATGCACATCCGAAACTGTACCACTAGCAAAACCACCCAAGCCATTGGTTAGTAACCATTCTCTAGTATCTAAATTAGTCATTGGTTACTCAAAATCGTTATGAGTATGATATAGTTGTAACAGATCGTAATTAAACTGTGACAAGCTTAGATGGGTGAGTTGTAACTTATCTAAAGTCCCAAGCTAAGAAATAGATATAAGTTAAAGGAGAATCAGGTTAATGACGCTCACTTACGGAACAGTAGACTGCCTCCGCGTTGGTCAGCAGGCTCCCGACTTTACAGCAACAGCTGTGCTAGACCAGGAATTTAAAACAATTAAACTTTCTGAGTATCGGGGTAAATATGTTGTTTTATTTTTCTACCCCTTAGACTTTACCTTTGTTTGCCCCACTGAAATTACAGCATTTAGCGATCGCTACGAAGAATTCAAGAAGCTTAACACAGAAGTTCTCGGTATTTCCGTTGATAGCGAATTTTCCCACCTAGCTTGGATTCAAACAGATCGTAAAGCCGGTGGTGTTGGTGACTTAAATTATGCCCTGGTTTCCGACATTAAAAAAGAAATTAGCGCCGCTTACAATGTTCTAGACCCCTCAGCAGGTATTGCTTTGCGCGGTTTGTTCATCATTGATAAAGATGGTATCATTCAACACTCCACTGTTAACAATTTAGCTTTCGGTCGTAGTGTTGAAGAAACTCTACGTACATTACAAGCTATTCAACACGTTCAAACTAACCCTGATGAAGTTTGTCCTGCTGGTTGGCAACCAGGAGAAAAAACAATGGTTCCCGACCCAGTTAAATCCAAAGTTTACTTCGCAGCAGTTTAAGGGATTGGGGACTGGGTACTAGGTATTGGGTACTGGGTAAAAATTTATTTTTCCCAATCACCAATTATCAATCACCAATCCCCCATGAATTCTGAATTTCTATTTAATTATTTATGCTGACCTCAACAGATTTTACTGGCTTATTCAATGAGCGATTCTTCCGTAACCTGTTACCAAAACCAGCACTCGATGAGTTCAGATTGGGAGTGGGAACACCAGATTTTAAATTATCTGATATTACAAATAATCGCACCTTAAAATTATCTGATTATCGAGGTAAACAGCCCGTATTGCTTGCCTTTACTCGGATTTTTACAGAAAAACAATATTGCCCTTTTTGCTATCCCCATATTAAAGCCTTAAATGAAAATTATGAAGAGTTTAAGAATCGGGGTATAGAAGTTTTGATGATTACTAGTACAGATAAAAAGCAAAGTCAAGTAGTTGTTCAAGACTTAGGCTTAAAAATGCCCTTATTAAGTGACCCTAGTTGTTATACATTTCGGACTTATCAAGTAGGACAAGCTTTAGGAGCGCCTTTGCCAGCACAATTTATGTTAGATAAAGATGGGAAATTACTTTATAGGCATTTATTTTCATTTTTAGATCACAATGCGACTTTAGAGAGATTATTGGAACAGTTTAATTAAGGTAAAGTACGAAATCGGCATTGCGATCATTAATATTCTAAGTAATTTTACAAAATTAATTACAAAAATTCAGGGCTAAATTTTTGTCTAAGTAGAAAAGCGCAAAAAAACCGTAGTACGTAAAAAAAGTAAAGTTGCCCAAAAACCTCTTCCCTTCTGTCTTCAGCATAGCTGCCTCCTTCAACCTATCTCCTACTAAAAAATACTTTCACAATTGCAGCCAATAGTCTTCACTTAATCTTTAAGAATAAATCCGTACAAGTACAGTATGTTTTTATATCAATAACCATCAAAATAATATCACAGGGCTTCAAGAGAGATTAATCTTTTGCGGCTTGCAAAATTCAAATCATAGACAAGGCAGATAATCCTTATTTCTATGTCTTTGAAGTCATAAATCCAGCTTATTCATAGCTAGGTTTTAAGAAAAAATCCGTTTCCATCCAGTTGATATTTATTTAGAGGTTACTTGTTAGAATGCTGCAAAAATTATCCTTGGCTTTACTGGGAATAACTGCTGTAGTCCTGAGTGCAAATCCAGCTAGTGCTGTTAGCATGACAAAAGGCAGCGGTATGTTCTCTACCTACTCTGATGCTAAAACCATCACCTTTGATGATGGCACAGCAAATGACCCAAATGGTTTTGCTACCTACTCCAATATTACTACTAACATTGTTCAAGGCAGTAAGAAAAATGAATATGCTGCACCCCTTGACGATAAAACCAAATATCTAACAATTGCTCCATCAAATAAAAATGTCGCAGGCAATAGTGGGTTTGTCAATATTAAGTTCAAAGAAGCTATTGATTACTTCGGTTTTTATGCCGGCTCATTGGATAGTTACAACTTTATTGACATTTACAACGGTGATCAGTTGTTAAAGACTTTTAGTGGCTCAGATGCGCCAAATGCTGTAGCTGATGGTAGCTGGACTAGCACTAAGGCTAATATGTTTATCAATCTTGTCGGTGACGCAGGTGAAAAATTTGACCGTGTTGTGATGCGTTCAAACGGTGTTGCCTTTGAAACAGATAACCACACCTATAGATTAGCTAAGAGTGTTCCAGAATCTAACATGATGTTAGGTGTGTTAGCAGTAGGTGCTTGTGGTATGACTTCACTATACAAACGCTTACAAAATAAAGTGACAGTGAAAGGATAGATTTATAGATTTATTCGGTAAGCGTAAATATTAAATATGAAGAGTGCTGAGAGTCTCAAATCTTAGTTACTTAATTTATAACTGCTATGTTAGGTAACACACATAGCAGTTTTTTAGTTTAGGGAAATTGATTCAGTTAGGAGCGGGTTATAATTTGACTTGTGCCAAATGACTGCGGGGATTATAGGTACGGATAGCCCGGATTTTTTCATAATATTCCCTCTCTTGCGGACTGAGGTCTTTTGGAGGTGCGATCGCAACTTTCACAAACTGATCACCACGTCCACCTTTAGCCAGAGGCCAGCCTTTACCACGTAAGCGCAGGGATTGCCCAGAGCGTACTCCTGCCGGCAACTTAACATTTACATTACCATCGGGTGTGGGTACATCAATAGCAGCACCCAAGGTAGCCTCATCCGGTGTAATTAGCACTTCGCAAACTAAATTATCACCCTCAAGTTGGAAAAAAGAATGGGGTTGCAATTCCACCTTTAAATACAAATCTCCCCGTTGTTGAGTCATGGGGTTGATTTGACCCTTACCCCGTAGCCGCAGACGAGTCCCAGATTTAGCTCCGGAAGGGATGCGAACATCAATTGTTTCGTTACCTAAACCGAAGCGTTTTTGGACACCTGCAAAAGCCTCAGCAAAATTTAAGCTGATCACAGCTTCGGTATCTTGAGTAGCAGCACCTGCATCTTGGAAACCAAATTCATTAACACCACCAAAACCGCCACTGGGTCTTCCTGGAGAAGTGCGATAAGAGTAATTTTGTTTTCCTGCGTGTGGGCCAGCACCACCAAATAACTCATTGATAAAATCATTAAAGCTGCCGTATTGACTGAAGTCGAAGCCACTCATATCAACACCAGCACCACCTCCAGGGAAGCCTTCACCAGCCTGTTTCCAGTATTGACCATATTGGTCGTACTTTTTGCGCTTATCTGGGTCGGATAAAACTTCGTAAGCTTCATTAACTTCTTTAAATTTTGCCTCTGCTTGCTTATTACCTGGGTTAACATCCGGGTGAAACTTGCGGGCTAGTTTACGAAAAGCTTGTTTAATTTCTTCTGGAGTGGCAGTTTTACTAATTCCTAAAATTGAGTAATAGTCTTTGAAGTCGGTTGCAGCCATCTACCAGCCTCCTGTAAAAATTTAGGTTATGTTTTTTTCTAAGATATTGAGATTAACTGTTTGCCAGATATATGGGCAAAAGTTTCTGATATTAAATTAACAAATAATATTGAAAATCAAGTGTGGTTGTTGCTCACAGTCTCAGCGCGATTCCCGTACTCTCACCAATCTGGAAAGCAAATCAGCCTATCTAGTCCTTCTTCTAAGCTGGGGGGCGCATCCCGGAGTTGACGGTGCATTCGCAAAATAATTTCTTCAGGAACTTGGCGATCGCGTTTTTGATTACGTACTAAACACATCCAGACTGGAGTTCTCACCCATATCCCTGTAATGTGTGTAAAGCCCAAATCACGGGCTAATTCTATGATTTCACGGCGATTTCTCCTTTGGGCGTTGGTGGCATCGAAAATAGTGGGGATACCTACAGTTGTGGCTTGCTGAAATTGCCGTTCTATTTCCCGCCAAATCAACAGCCACGTCCCCTGAGTTGCTTGGGAACCAAAGAGTTGCCCCCGGATGGCATCTGTAGAAATTAGCTGCATCTGGGGGCATTGCGTCAGTAATTGTTTTGCTAATGTTGACTTACCGCTACCAGGAAGACCAATCAGCAAGAAGAGTTTTGTCATTGGGAATAGGGAATAGGGATAAAGAGAGTATGGGAGATAAATAACCCAATTACCAATTACCAATCACCAATTACCAATCACCACTAACTAAATGATTGTACCGTCAGCAATTACAGCATTTTTGAGGACAACTACAATACCACTCCGAATGAAAAAGCCTTGCTTTTCACGTTCGGCTTCCTGCACATTGTCTTTATTGATAATTTTCACATCGTGACCAATGCGGGCATTTTTATCAATGATGGCACGGCGAATGATGGTATCTGTACCAATGCCTACAGGGATATCACCATGTTCTAGGCTACATTGGCGTTCTACAGAGGGCTGGTAATAATCTGCACCCATGAGTAGGGATTCTTCAATCACACATCCTGATTCAATCCGCGATCGCACTCCCAACACTGAATGCTGAATCCGGCAATTTTTCAAAATGCAACCTTCACCAATCATTGATTCGGTGATTTGGCAATTTAGCAGCTTTGAAGGAGGTAAATACCGCGCACGGGTGTAAATTGGAGCTTCCTCATCATAGAAGCTAAAGGGCGGCATTGGTTGCTGAGTGAGAGCTAAATTGGCATTATAAAACGCTTCAATTGTTCCAATATCTTCCCAATAGTCATCGAATAGATACGCCTGAACGTTGTGATCCTTTGCCGCATCAGGAATAATTTCTTTGCCAAAATCAGTCCGTTCTAAAGATTCTTTCAATAACTTGATCAAAACATCTTTTTTAAAGACATAAATCCCCATAGAGGCGATATATGGCTGTAATTCGGCTTGTTCCTTTGTCAATCCCAGTACGGTCGTATCGACACGCATTTGGGCTAAATCGTCACCTTTGGGTTTTTCACTAAAGTCAATCACCCTACCCGCATCGTTGATTTTCATCAAACCAAAATCCGAAGCACGGCGATCGTCAATGGGAATCACAGAAAGTGTAATATCCGCATTAGTATCTCTGTGGCGCTGGATAAACTGGCGGTAATCCATGCGATACAGATGATCACCAGAAAGAATCAAAAATTCTTCTACATCCCAATCCTGTAACATCCAGATGTACTGACGCACCGCATCAGCCGTACCTTGGAACCAGTTAGGATTTTCTGGTGTTTGCTGTGCAGCCAGCACTTCTACAAAACCTTCGCTGAAACCACTAAAATTGTAAGCACGAGCAATGTGACGATTCAGAGAAGCTGAGTTGAATTGTGTCAACACATAGATTTTAAAAATTTCTGAATTGATGCAGTTGCTAACAGGGATATCTATTAAGCGGTACTTACCAGCAACTGGTACTGCTGGTTTAGCACGGAGTTTGGTTAGCGGATAAAGCCGAGTACCCGCACCCCCACCAAGAATGATTGCTAAGACTTTTTTCACAAAATTTCTCCGAACTGCCTTTCAACTCTCATCTACAGTTTAGGACTGTATGTGGCAGCTGATAAGGGGGGATCAAAGAATCTTGCGAAGGAATTTTTGAGAACGCTGTTGGTAACGAATAACGTTGCTGAATCAGGGAGAATATTAGAACATTTGTATTAATAAATCAGGAAACTTCATCAAAATCCATGTTCCTGGATTTCAATAGCCCTATTTTGCTGAGTATCAACGAAAATACTGCTAAAGCGCAGAATCTACATCAGTCGTTTGATTCATTTGATGCGTTTGATTCATTTGATGGGGTGATAGTGTGGAGTCTTTTGCTTTTACCCCTATCAATAGAGCTAATTCTAGCCACTTCCAGTAACAGTCAACATCTGTAAAACCAATCTTTCGTAACCAAATCAGTTGTGTTTCCACATCTAAAAGTTTATTTGAGGGGTCATCGTTTTCTGTTTCGCTACCGAGTGCTTCTAAAAACTTCTCGTGTACCGTGGGTGTTGACGACGCTACGTGTTCTAAGTTACAGAAAATACCACCTGGTTCCAGACGTTGGAAAATTTCTGCATACAAAGAAAGTTTGCGTTCATGGATAAGATGATGAATAGCAAAACTAGAAACAATTGCATCAAATAAACCTAAATCTGGTAAAGGTTCATTTAAATCATGGCTGATGACTTGTACAGTTTTATCTTCAAAAAACCTTCGTTTGACTGCTTCTAGCATAGTAGGAGAAAAGTCAATTGCTATGCTGTTCATCTGGGGACGGTCAATTTTGAGTAACGCTAATAAGCGTCCGTCTCCAGTTCCTAAGTCAAGTATGCGTTTAATATTTTGAGGAACCTGTGCTAACAAAACAGCTTCCCCTTCAGTGCGGTGGGGTATTTTATCTGCTTTTTCTAAATAGCGTAAAGCGTGTTCTGATGTTGTCCAAAGATTGATATTATTCATGTTAGTAATTTGGGAAACTTTTCTGCTAACCAAGTAAATACAATAATACCCAAAATATCAGCAGCTAAATCGGTAATATCAGCACTGCGATAAGGCACAAAAGATTGTACTATCTCATCAATTATAGAAACTAATAAGACTATGAACGGTGCAAGAGGTAAAGGAATATTAAATATTTTAAACTTACGTTGATTTAATGCTTGATGACCGAGATAAGCTGCCATTCCTAATAAAAGAAAATGCATAATCGTGTCGTAATGGGCAAATATTGCTAGTTCCGTAGGCATAATGCGGAGGTAAGCTGAGATAAAGATAGAAAGTAAAATTCCCAAATAAACCCAAAACGCAAAAACCCAACGTTGATGAGTTGTCATTTATATGCTTTTGAATGGTGTTTTGCTGAATACAGAGATATCAGCACACATTCCGCAAATTGCAAACTTGGATATTGGGAATTTTAATCTAGCTGTTAACTAAGCGTGTAAATTGGCTTGTTCTTGTAACCAAGGATCTACAGGTTGTCCATCTTTGCGTTTTAGTTCTATTTCTATGACCATCACTTCTTTAGAACCAGGAGGTGCGGGTTTTTTGTGGAAAATAATCTCGTAGTCTGCTGGGTTGTGTTGGCGTTCTTGCAACCATTCTTGTACTTTGGTGATAGCAAAGAATGATTGCCCTTGTTCAAACATTCGGGTAATTTGTAACTGTAATGTGTAAGGATTAATGCGACTCATTTTTATTGACTCCTTTGGTAGTTTGAATTATTATAGTCTCACGCAAAGGCGCAAAGACGCAAAGAGGAAGATTCAGTTGGGAGTTTTTTATTCTTCTGTATTAAATTCAACTTTATCATAAATATCTGCAAGAGTGATTTGGCAGGGAATGGAAGCTAAATTTAAATTTTTATCTGCATCTGTAATTTCGGAAAATATCCATTTGTTATTATCTGTTCTAAAATATTGCTCAACGTGCATTGTGTATTGATCAATTAAAATATATTCTTGTACAGTAGTAATTGCGCGATAAGCTGCGAATTTTTCATCTCTATCTTTGCTTCTGGTATATTTGGATAATACTTCTGCAATCATCGCAGGATTTACTAAAGTGTCTTTTCTTCCTTCTTCATAAATTAAGGGATTTTTCACGACCATAACATCAGGATAAGTGTGAATTTTTTTGTCAGGAATCCAAAGACGTTGATCTGTAACAAAGACTTGATAAGGTTGTCGTTTGAGAGCAAAGTTTAGCACAGCATAGAAATTGCCCGCAAGCTGGTTATGATTTGGTGTTCCACCTGTCATTGGTATAATTAATCCATTGATATATTCGTGACGTATTTCTGAGTTTACCTCTAGTTCTAGGTATTCTTCAGGTGAATAGTAGCGTGTTTCTTGTGCAAGAGTCATAATTTTTATCTCTTAACTCTGTTACAATTATAATGCGTTATTTTCTATGTATTCACAAAATTAAAAATAGGAGTAATGAAGAACGGATGGATAAAATGGAAAATCAACTGATTGAATATGCAGTTATTTACGAACGTGGTGAGACAAATTGGGGTGCTTATGTTCCTGACTTACCAGGTTGTGTCAGCATTGGGGATACTTTAGCAGAAGTACAGGAAAATATTAAAGAAGCTATAGAATTGTATTTGGAAGTATTGAAAGAAGATGGAAAACCTATACCCAAACCTTCTACAATTGTTGGTAAAGTTTCTGTGAATGTATAATTATAATTACTGTTGAATTTGATATGATATTTATTGACAGTTAGAAAATGGTAAAAATACAATGACAATTAAAGAACAAATTACGCAAGAATTAGAAAAACTACCTGAACCAGTGTTACAAGAGGTTTTAGATTTTGTGCAGTTTTTACAAACTAAACAACAACAAAAAGAGATGTTAGAAATTACGATTATGAGTGAATATTCGCTGGCACAGGATTGGTTAAAACCAGAGGAATACTTAGCATGACAGAATTTATAAAAGGTGATATTGTAATATATTGTTAACTATTAGATTCATAAAGACTTTGTAAATGTGGTGGTAAATCTACATCTTCCTGCCAATTTTCGACGGAAGCAGTAGGAAGACCACTTAACTCAGATAAATCTTTTATTTTTCTAATTAATAGTTCAATTAAAGTTCCATTTTTTGATAATTCAAATAAATCTTCCTTGTCCAAAACAATGATTATTTTATTTGTTCTAGCATGAAAAATTATTTGCTGAAGTCTACAATCACTTACTTTTCTTTGCCTTTCTTTACTATTTCGTTTAGGAAAACCTGTTGCCCCGTTTAATGTAACAAAAATTCCCAGACCTGCATATATCAAATTATCCTCCATTATGCTACATAATCGAGCAAATTGTTTATGTGGTAAAGGAGCTTTTGTAGCTTTAGCTTCAATTACTATATCTCTCTGATTTCTCTTAAGATATAGAGCATCGGAGACTTCTTGCCATTCAAAATCATGACCACTAACTAACAAATCATACTGAGGTCCTGCTGACTGAAAACTCTTAATTGATTGAACACCTTTTAGACCTTTAAAAACTAGCACTACTATCTGCTCTAGTAGCTTACCAGCTTGTTGTATTTCTTGCTTTGTCAATTTTTCTTTTTGCGAAAGCTCATTAAGTTTATCTAAATATTCAGAAATTCTTATGTCCGCTTTATATAAATAAGAGGTTAATTTAATTCCCCGTTCCTTTAACTTTTCATAGGCTTCAAAATAATCTTTAACAATTTCATCATCTGAAATACTCATAGCTTAATTAAACAAGTTCACGTTGTTTCACAAAATGTGCCATGAAATCATAAGATAACTCATTATAATCATGTACACTCTTTTCACAAAGTGGGCAAAACCACGGCAAGTTAGGAAAGCCTTGACCAAATGGAATCGCACCAGCGGGTACATCTGGTTCACAATTATGATATATAAGTAATTTCATTTCACAGAGTCCCTCATTTTCAAGAATCGTTAAGACTGCAAGAGCATCAGAGCGTTTTATACCCAACTGCACAGCAAGTTGATGTGGCATCACACCATTGGTTGATGCCGACATAAAATGCTTACTCAGTTCAGCCTTCTGATTTTCAGATAAGAAGTCCAAATGACCCTTGTGGATAAAACTAATCATGGCTTTAGCCTTGAAGTTGAAGTTCTTTTAGTAGAAACTCAAGAACAGAGGTACTACCACCATAGCATTTTAGATGTGGAAAAGAGTCTTGGGTTTTGGAATCTGGTTTAAGTCCAAAATAGCAGTGTGTTTTAATGAGAGGTTTTCTTGTAACTTTTTTTAACGTTTTTGCCTCTATTTCGCTTGGTGTTAGTTCTCTATCCAACTGAAATTCATAGGATTTAGTACCCCACTCTTTAATCAAGGTTAACAAAATTGCATCTTCAGCATTACCCATCTTTTCTGGATCACCTACTAAACCGAGTTTATTTAAAACTGAATGAGCTAATTTTTCTGACAAGGCTTGTAATCCTCTCACATCAATTTCCTCAACTCCTGCACTATGAGCATTTATAGCCAGTCCTGAAGCTTCGGCTCTAATACGTAAGTGTTTCCATTTGTAGACAATACCATCTATTGATTTATTAAGATATTTTTCCCACATATCATGCAAAACAAGTTGATGAAGATTACGCGCTTTCCAGTCAGCGTTACAATGACTTGCTAATTCATCAATAAATGTAGGAATATGATTCCAGAAAGGGAATTGAGTGCGTTGCTCTATTTGTTCATCTGTAGTTGAACTATAAGTAAATCCGTTCCATGATAAAGCTACGTAATCTTTAGCTACCTCGGCAATTACAGACCAGCGAATATAACGCTCATCTAGTTTACTAGCACTTCCACTTCCTCTTCTAACATAATCAACAATTCTATAAATTCGGATATACCATTTCTTCTTGTGTTGACCAGCTTCCTCAATTGGTCCGTACCAACCCTCTTTCCCAAATTCAGTTAACAGCGATTTAGCGGAATTCAGATTTGGAGTAATAGTGCATGAACCTGATTTTAAACTCAACCATGTTCTTGATTGTTTTACATAAGGGAGTAATATTTGTTCTGGAGTAAGCTTACCTTTTTCTAGTGCATCGGCTATGTGTATAGCTACATTATCCTTTTTCAAATTACTAGTCCCTGATAAAATGAGTCGGAGAGTTTCAACAGTAAACTCCGTACTTGACAGAAATTTCTCACAAAAGTCTTTACCAGGGGTATACCCATTATCAACAAAAGCATTAATACTCATAAAATATTGGCTAGGATATCGCGTTGATGCACTGGAAATGGGGTTAAAAAAATAGCATAGCAAAATATAGGGTAGGCAATATACCTACCCCACAAACTCCTATTTTAACGCTGCTAACAAATCATTTTTTGCTGTTTCTAAAGCTTCTGGTAATTTGGTTGCGTCACGTCCCCCAGCTTGGGCTAAATTGGGTTTTCCACCACCACCACCACCACAGATTTTTGCTATAGTTCCGACAAATTTCCCAGCTTGTACACTTTTCTTATTCACTTCGAGGCTGAAAGCTGCAACTATACTCACTTTCCCAGCTTCGGGAACTGAACCTAAAACCACCGCACCGTTACCGATTTTCTGCAATAATCTTTCCGCAGCAGCTTTTAATGATTCTGCGTCCACGTCTTCCATTTGGGCGATAATGATTTTATGTTCACCTACTGTTTCCGCAGTCTGTAATAAGCTGTCAGATTTGACTATGGCTATCTGTGCTTTCAGGCTTTCGATTTGTTTTTCGCTGTTGCGGAGTTCAGTTTGCAGAGTTGTAATTCTGTCTGGTATTTCTTCTGGTTTGACTTTAAAGCGATCGCTCAAATCTTTAACCACTTTATCACGCACGTTCAAATAATCCAATATCGCTGCACCAGAAACAGCTTCTATTCTTCTCACTCCAGAAGCAACTCCCGCTTCCGAAATAATCTTGAAAACGCCAATTTCCGCAGTGTTGCTAACGTGAGTTCCCCCGCACAGTTCCATTGACACACCAGGGAAGTCAATCACGCGTACATCATCACCGTACTTTTCCCCAAACATCGCTACTGCACCTTTAGCTTTTGCTTCTGCTATAGGTAGTACTTCTACTTTAGCAGCATGAGCTTCCGAAATCCAAGTATTTACTAATTCTTCTATTTGTTGAACTTCTTCAGCAGTTAAAGCGCGAGGACAGTTAAAATCAAACCGCAATCTATCAAAAGAAACTAAAGAACCAGCTTGAGAAATTCCTTCATCAACAACTTTTTTTAGTGCAGCTTGTAATAAATGAGTTGCTGTATGATTAGCTTGAGCGCGACGACGACAAGCGGTGTCAATTTGGGCGGTAACATGATCACCAATTCTAATTGTTCCCCGTTCAATGCGTCCGAAATGAATAAAGAAATCAGATTCTTTTTTCACATCTTCTATTCTGATTAAAATTCCATCACCAGAAATATATCCCTTATCGCCGATTTGTCCACCTGATTCAGCATAAAAAGGAGTTTTATCAAGAACAATTTGTACTTCTGTTCCTGCTTCTGCTGCTTCCTCAGAAACACCTGAAACTAATAAAACTTCGATTTTAGCTGTTGTTGCCGTTGCGGTATAACCGATAAAATCTGTCGAGTGGATATGTTCTGCAAGTTTATCTAAAGAACCTTGAACAGTTAAATCAATGGTTTCGTGTGCAGCTTTTGCGCGTTCTATCTGTTTTTGCATTTCTGCATTGAAACCTTCAACGTCAACAGTCAGATTATTTTCCTCTGCGACTTCTTGGGTTAATTCTAATGGGAAACCGTAGGTATCATAAAGAGTAAACGCACTTTCACCAGTAATAGATTTTTGTCCTTGCTGTTTTACAGTTTCGATAATTTCAGCTAACAGCTTTTCTCCTCTATCTAAAGTTTTCAAGAAATTTACTTCTTCCCGTTGTAATTCGGCTTTAATAGGAGCTTCCCTTTTTCGCAAATTTGGGTAAACTGATTCAGAAAGAGAAATTGCTGTTTCTGCAACTTGGTTAATAAATTCTCCAGAAATACCAATTAATCTCCCATGTCTAACGACGCGACGAATCAAACGCCGTAAAACGTAACCTCTACCAACATTAGAAGCGCGAATTTCATCAGCAATCATGTGAACAACAGAACGGACATGATCACCAATTACTTTTAAAGAAATCTTGGTATTTTCATCACTTTGATGATAATCAATCTTGGCAATTTTTGCCGCAGTTTCAATAATCGGGAAAATCAAATCTGTTTCATAATTATTCGGCTTCTTTTGCAGGATTTGCGCCATTCTTTCCAAACCCATTCCTGTGTCAATGTTTTTATTTTGCAACGGGGTTAAATTTCCCGAAACATCCCGATTATATTGCATGAATACCAAGTTATAAAACTCGATAAATCGGGTATCATCTTCCAAATCAATGTTATCGTCACCTAATTCTGGGTGAAAATCGTAATAAATTTCCGAACAAGGGCCACAGGGACCGGTGGGGCCAGATACCCAAAAGTTATCATCTGCACCCATGCGCTTGATGCGTTTTTCATTTACACCAATATTATCGCGCCAAATTGCAAATGCTTCGTCGTCTTCCTCAAACACGCTGACAACGAGATTTTGAGGAGAAATCCCAAAAACTTGAGTTGATATTTCCCAACCCCATGCGATCGCTTGTGCTTTAAAATAATCACCAAAGCTAAAATTTCCCAACATCTCAAAAAATGTATGATGGCGCTTAGTCCGTCCCACATTTTCGATATCATTGGTACGGATACATTTCTGAGAAGTCGTAGCGCGTTTAAATTCCGGTGTCCGCTGTCCCAGGAATATCGGTTTAAACGGTAACATCCCCGCAATAGTCAGCAGCACAGTAGGATCTTCTGGAACCAGGGAAGCACTCGGAAGCGGTTGGTGTCCCCGTTGGGTGTAGAAGTCAAGGAATAAAGCGCGAATATCGTTACCGCTAAGATACTGGGGAGTTGAAGACATGAGTAATTACAAAAATAGTTTTAATCAAAGGAACAGTTACACAGGCCAAAGACCTATATTCTACAAGTCTCTACATTCTCTATTACACAAAGCAAGTTAGGTTAATCAGAAACCGCTATATTTGCAAAAGCAGCATTATTCTATTTTTGCATTTTGTTTCAATTGCTTGCCAATAAAAGCATCTTAGTTCGGCAAAAATATTTAGGAAAGTATCTCAAAAGCAACTGCTTCAGCGTTTAGAGAGGTCTTTGTTCACAAAAGCTACCTATTTCCAATAGCTGATACCTTCCATGGAATTAATATAACTCTAGTAGGATGATTAAACTTGCTTAAATAAATGATACTTATCAGTGAAGGATTATATTAAAAAAAGGTCATGTATGGCTCTGAAAATGAAAGTATCGAATCTTGCAGGTGATAAATGTGCAAAAACTATTACTGAATCTATCCACACGATGATGCCTGATGCCAAAGTTGATGTTGATGTCCAGGCTAAAACTGTTACTGTTGAACCCACAGCTTCTGAATCTATCGCTTCTGAAGAGTCAATCAAACAGGTAATAGTTGCAGCTGGATATCACATTGAAGGTTATTCATAGTCTTGAAAATTCCCCACAGTTAGAATCAGGGGGATTTGTGAAGAATCCACACTCAGCAGAGTTGAAAACCAGATTTGTGAGATGATTGCTCTGCAATCCGCTTCCTTTTTTTCATGGCGGCAAAAGAATCTGATCTAAAAAACCAGGCTCAAGTAATTCTAGATACAATCGCTTTCACTCCCTTTGAGCAATGTCAACCCTTGAACCGCAAGTTTGATAAAATTCCTCCTCGTCCTGGAATTTACGCAATTAGACACAAAACCGATGGATTACTTTATATCGGTAAAACCCAAAATCTGCGAAGTCGATTCAGTGGAGGTCACAAAGCTTTTTTGTGGGCATGGCTCGATAAATATACAGATGAAGAGGTGCGTATTGCAATAAAACCAATTTCTCATTGGGAAAATCCTGGGCTATTATTGGAGTTAGAAGCTATTATTCTGAGAGCGACAGAACCTCCTTACAACGTTCAGATACCAACCGAGCAGTAAAGTTATGCAAGTAGAACTGTTGGAACAACTTTCCGCTTCTGATGCTGCCATCATTTTAGAACGATTACCGGAAAAAATTAGAGCAGCTTTAATTGCCCGTGCAACTGAAATAGAGTATCCGGTTGAAGCTGTTATTGAAATGGCCATAGCAAGTTTCCTCGACACAGAAGCATTAGGTTTTGCAGATTGTAAACCAGGAAGAGGACAATAGCAGATAATAAATTAAAAAATCAGTCTAATCTAAATCAGGTTCAAGACCAAGCGATCGCAATTGTGCAATTAATCTTTCTGTTTTTTGTCTTTCTTGATCTGCACGTTGTCTTTCTTGATCTGCACGTTGTCCTTCTTGATCTGCGCGTTGTCTCTCCTGTTCTGCACGTTGCCTTTCCTGTTCTGTGGGAGTTAACACCCAATTCCCATCTTTATCATACCAACGTAACCAAGGCATATTTACATTTTTATAACTACCTTGCCAAACTCCTAAACCTAATTCTATACTGGGTATCCAGAACCTGGAATTTGATAAAGTTGCTTCAGTATAGCGATCGCCATTTAATCGAAACATTCTAAATTCAGATTGATAACGATCAAAAATTGCGTAATAAGGTACTCTTAAAATCTGCTCATAAATTTCCCATTTACCAGGTGGTTTTTCCACATCTCGCAATGTTTGACCTAAATCTTCTTTTTCTGTTCCTGGTGATAATAATTCTACCACAATATAAGGATTAACTCCTTCTTGCCAAACTACATAACTTAATCTTAAATCTTGCTGATCACCATACAAATAAGGTACACCCAAAACCGCAAACCAATCAGGACGTTTATACCACAATGTATGACGAGAATCATAATATAGATTCATGTCACTGGCTGTAAATATTTCCTCAGTCTTATAATTAGCAGGAGTAAATGTTTCTGATAATAATTGTGGTTGCAATAAATGAAATTGATCTGGCAAACCTTTCTCCTCTGGATCTTCACTGGGTAGATCATACATTGTGGGTAATGTTTCTTTCGGGGAAAGTGGCGGATCTGTTTGATACATTTTTCCCTGTCCTCAATAGATAAATTCTATAGTAACCCTAAATCATTCATGAATAACAAGATCCCTGACTTCTGAGTTCAATTCACAATTTATTTACATGATATCAAAAGAAGTCGGGAATCTGACCACTCGATTATATACTCATTTCACCAATTACCTTTTTACATTCTTCAACATTGACCCCTTTTCTCATTGCTTCCACTAAATTTTGATAATTCTCCCAATTTTCCTGAATCAAATTTTTAGCTTGCAGCAAATAAAAACGTTGTTTCTGATCAAAAACATTCTCTTCAAAACCCAAAGCTGCTAAAAATTGATTTAACTTTGCTTTATCATCACCACCACCCTCAGCAGATTTAAAAACCAACATTTCCGCAGCAATTCCTGCCATCCAAATATTACAATAGCGTTCTACCATTGAGACTGTAATTTTCCCTTTTTCCAATTGTTTGGCAATTTCGCTATCTTCCAAAATCACCCCACCTTGTCCCGGTTGTCCTATTTTCCAAGCTTCCCACGCGCTGAGAGTGTAGCCAGTGACAGGAATCCCCAACAGGTAAGCGACGATAAAATGACCTGCTTCGTGATGTAAAATGCGTTCTCTATACTCTAGAGAAAATCGCGCTAACCAATCTAATACTACCGTCCCTCCCTTCCCCTGAAAGCTGAAATTATCCAAAGTCGCAATACCTAAAAACGCCACAGTTACTAAAGCTGGTATGGTTGGTGAGAGATGTATTAATGGACCTAACAAAGTTGAGAGAGTAATGAGAAAGACAGATATTGCAGTTAAATTGATCGCAGTTTGACTCATGGAATTTATTTAAAGTACGGTTTAATTTATTTATTATGAAGTGTTTATTGACAGCAAATGCTAATACTACTTTTTCTAGTATAAAGCTTATGCACACTTCATGATCACCCTTATTTACAAAAAGCAATTATCAGATCAGCACCATAAATTACTGTGTTTGCTGAAGTTTTTTATTTGCTAATGTCAATAATCGCTGTGATTCCGTGTAAGAAGTTGTTCCTGTTTTAATAGTATTTAAACGAGTTATAATTCCCTGGATTTCGGCTTTCATGACATTCTTATCAGTTGGTGGGGAAGCAATCAAACGTTGAATTTCGCTATTAGCTTGATTGAGAATCTCTTTTGACTCGCTTTCAGATTGAAGACGACTTTTAATAATTCCCAAGTTAGTTTGATACTGTGCTAATAATTTTTGTGCTTCCACATAGTTTGGTTCTTGGACTCTAATATTATCTAATAGGTTAATTGCTTTTTCCCATAAATTACCAATTTGTTGCCACTCAAGCGCAGAATGGGGAGGATTTTGGGACGCTTTAGCAGCCGCTAAAGCAAACTGCTTTGCCCCTTCAATATATGTCCCACTACTCGTATCACTCACCGTTTTTTGTTTAACTTGATATGCAGCAATTAATTTTTGTGCATCTAAATAGCGGGGATTATCATTAGGAACTTGTTCGAGTCGGTTAATTGCTTGTAACCATAATTCTGATGCAGTTTGAGATTTTGTTGGTTGTATTTTTTGCGCTTCTAAATCAAATTCTTGAGCAGCAGCAATAAAATTACCAACCCGCGCATTTTGAAAATCGCGTTTGTAGGCTATAAGTTGAGTTTGTGCCGTTTTACCTGCTAGAGTTTGTCGAGAAATTTCCTCTAATTGATCTATAGCTGTTTGCCAAGAAGCTATAGCTTTCTCTCTATCTTTTGTAGTTGTAGCTTGTTCATATTGCTGTTTTGCATCTGATAAAGCTTTTCTTGCATCATTCAAAGGAATCAAAGCATTTTTGTCTTGGAAAACCACCGCATCTAATCGCGCTATTCGTTGTCGTGCTTGTTCAAATTCATCAAAAGTAAACTGCCAACTACAACTGAACAGGCTACAATAACGCTGAGGATAGTAACCCAAAAACCATACTGGCAAATTCTCTAAGTGCTTTTTTGCAGCTTTGACCTTTTCCCCACCTAGTTCAATATCCGCAGTGCTAGTGGCTCGACTAATTAACTGATCTGCTTGTTCCAGAGAATCAATTGCACCTCGATAGTGATGATCCATACTCATAAAGCTAGGTAACAGCAGCAAGGGTGCTACCTGTGCCACCGGTTTGCGAATCATTGGGTATGGCAAGTTCACAACCCACAAAACCCCTGCTGTACCTGCGATGAGAACAGCCACAAATTTGATTTTACCCAACATAAATCATACCCAATCTCTACTAAACCTAGTATTCCCATCTGTGGCTGAAAATAATACATAGATTGTAAGAATTTAGGAGTCAGGAGAATTGTCAAATCAGGAATTAACAGATTCGAGATTTTCACACAAGCATAATACTCAAAGTCTTATTTCTTCTAAATTCTCTATTCTGTATCCTGAATCCTTGCCATAGATTCTCAAATCAACCTTTGTTGTTCACAACAAGTATGAAAAAGAGTTGCTACTATAAATAAGATGTCGAATAAATCAGACAATATCTAAAATGTCAACAGCTTTAATTACTGGTGCATCTGGCGGAATTGGCAAAGCTTTTGCAGAAGAATTAGCCGCACGCAAAACCAATCTTGTTCTCGTTGCCCGTTCCGTAGAAAAACTGACCCAAATAGCTACACAATTGCAACAGAAACACCAAATACAGGTAGAAGTTATAGCTAAAGACCTGACAGAACCTAATGCCACTAATGATGTATTTGATGCCATAAAAACTAAGGGATTAACAATTGATTTGTTAGTTAATAATGCTGGTTTTGGCGATTATGGCGATTTTGCCGAACGGGAAGGAGAACGGCAATTAAATATGATTCAATTGAATATTATAGCATTAGTAGATTTAACCCACAAATTTCTACCTTTAATGCGGCAAAGGCGTTCTGGTAGCATAATTAATGTTTCCTCAATTGCCGGATTTCAACCAATGCCTTATCTTTCTGTTTATGCGGCAACTAAGGCTTTTGTTCTCAGTTTTAGTGAAGCATTGTGGGCAGAAAATCGTGATTATGGTGTCCATGTCTTGGTAGTTTGTCCAGGGCCAACAGAAACAGACTTTTTCACAGAAGCTCGTTTTCCTTCAACGTTGGCAGGTTCAAACAATAAAATAGCCACTCCTGAAGAAGTTGTGCGTGATGCTTTAAAAGCTTTAGAAAAAGGCGATTCGACAGTGGTTAGCGGTGGTTTGGCAAATCAATTAATTGTCAATATGCACAGATTTTTACCAAGGGAATCATTGGTAAGTGCGATCGCAAGACAGTTTAAGAATAATTCGTAATTCGTAATTCGTAATTGGAAAAATTCTTACCCATTACCCATTACCCATTACCCATTACCCATTACCTGTTCCCTCCTACATATACCTAGTCAATTGCATACGGTAACGGTCTTTTTTGGTAACGGCGATTTCGCCAACTTCTAAACGTCCTTTACCGCGAATGGCAATTAAATCGCCTGATTTGAGTTGAAAACTGGCTTGGGTGACTTCTTTCCAATTGACACGAACATCATTAGAGTCAATTAAATCCACCATTTTGCTGCGGGACATTCCAAAACCGGCAGATGCGATCGCATCCAAACGCAAAGAAGCCTCCACGGTGGTTAATTCTTTTTTCTTTGGTTCGCGGATTTTTAACTCGTTGATATCAATCCGCTGGGTTTTCACAGGGACTGAACGCACCTGCTGGAGACTCATCTCCAAAAATTCTGTCAATTCGGGGACGACTATGACCTGCGCCCCTCTTTCTCCCAAAACGATGATATCTCCCGTTTTTTCGCGGACAATTCCTGTCCCCAACATCGCACCGAGAAAGTCTCGGTGATTGGCGGTATCAAATAGGAAATTACCCGCAATTTCTAAAGCTGCGATCGCAACTTGAGATTGATCTAACGGTAACTCAGAACGGGCGATCGCAATTCTTTGACGTTCAGCTTGGGGATATCCACCCCACGCCACTAAATGCACCTCTGTTAATCGGCTGAATACCCGTTGAATTTCTGCCAACTCTGGCGGAGACAAAAAATCTGTATAAACTACTTCCCAGGTCTTAATAGCTTGCTCTGCCTGGTCAATCACACGAGCTATACTATCCCGGTTTTCAACACTTTTTAAAAGTTCTTCTCTAGGTAACATTATGAAAAATAGGAGTTCAGGAGTTCAGAAATTTTTGAATTGCTTTTTTTCCAATTACCAAACGTTAGTTTGTTTCTGCATAACCTTGGAGATTTTCTGGCTCAAACTGGCGTAATATGCGAGTAGCTTGGCGAGTCAAAGTTTCTGAACCCTGAACTACAATTATGTATTTGCCAGCGTTTAAGCGATTGCGGTAGGGTAAAGCATCTCCACCACCTGCAACTAAACCAACTCCACCGCCAACAAACACGCTACCCATCCCACCAGCACCAGCACCCAATAAACCTCCAACGACATGATTACCAATTTCTCCAGCCCAAGCGAAGGTATCTAACCCAGTGATTAAACTGAAGGTAAAACCAGCAAAAAAGCCGAATGGTACTAACCAGAATGACATTAATTTTGCTTGTTTTAGCGCTTGCTCTTTGGGATCAATTAAGCCAAACTCGTCAGCGGTTTTGTATCCTCTACCGAGGATAGTACTATTTATACCTTCTCTTTCTAAGCCTAAGTAAGCAGATTCGGCTTGGATGCGGTCTGCTAATACGGCAACAAGATAATTCATTGATTTTAAAACGGTTATTTTACAGAAGTTTGCCTTAATTAACAGCGTATCAGCACCAATGTTATTTTAACGAATCTAGTGGCGCACAAAAATTATTTACGCCTTGCTGAATAATATATATCAAAACTGGGGTTGCCAAAATTTTCGGAAATGAAGGAATTGTGTTTAAATTTGCCATCATTTCTACAATTGAGCCATTCAATAAGTCATTTCGATATTCTTGTTCACAAATGACTGCACGCCATTTTTTTGCTAAAGCTTCTAACCACTCGGCATTTGTTTGTTCTGGTTCTTGTCCAGCCCGAATTGCTAGGCTCATGGCTGCATCTTCTAAGTCTCCTTCACAGTCCTCAATTAAGTCTAGCGCTTCCATAGCCTGGGGATCATCTGCCAATTGAGAGCGAAACTGGGCGATTTCTTTTGATGTTACTTTAGTCATGGGAAGAAGGAATTCAGGGGGCAGGGGGCAAAAGGCAGGAGGCAGGGGGAAACTTTCCCCTATTTTCCATCTCCCTTATCTCCCCATTTTCCCATTTTTCCTGTCCCCGTAACAAATATAACCTTTTTAACTAAAAAGCCTCATTTTGCAGTTTATTTACTGTCAATGAGGCTTTTTGTTGCTTTTCAAAGGGGTTATTTTTTAACGTAAGTTGCTTGTTTATGGAACAGGTGAAGGTAAATGGAGAGTTTAACAGGAATTTTACCAATTACCCATTACCAGCCTACACTAGATGACTAGCAACTTGAGTTACTGATTAAAAGCTCTGGAGGTAACAAAGCGTTGTAGCTCAGTCAGAGCGCGGTTGTAATCCAAAATTGCTCGAATACGATTACCTTCGGATCTGGTGAGGTCATTTTCTGAGTTAATGACATCAGTTTGAGTACCTACACCTGCTTGGAATCGCAAACGGGCTAATCTTAGAGCCTCTTTAGCTTGTTCTAGAGCCACATTAGCAGTCTGCACATTCTCTAGATTAGATCGCTGGGTAGAATAGGCTTGTTCTACTTGAAAGCGAATTTGATTGCGTTGTTCAGAAAATTGAGTTTCTGCGATCGCTATGTTAGATTTTGCCTGAGACGCTCTAGCTTTTGCTGCTCCCCCATCGTATAAATTTAGGGTGGCTTGCACGCCCACTGAATAACCATCGCTAACGCTGGTACTATCATTGAACACATCTAGCAGGTCATAGCTGGCAACTAAACTAATCTGCGGTCCCAAAGTAGCCAAAGCTTGTCTTCTTTGTTGCTCGCTAATTTGACGCTGTGCCAACTGCTGTTGTAGTTCAGGGCGATTTTGATAAGCCAGAACAATACTCTTTTCCAGAGTTTCGTTCCACAAACCAGCCAATTGCACAGGATCAGCCGCGCTGATATTTACTGACTGGGAAATATTTAAACGCGTTGCTAATCGACGACGGGCAATTTGTTGCTGGGAAACAGCATTTGTCAGGTCTTGTTGGGCATTAGCTAAGTTTACCTGCGATCGCAACACATCAAACCGAGTTCCCACACCAGCCCGCTCTAGAGCATTCGCATCTCGCAAACTAGCCTCAGCATTCTGCACAGCCGACTGAGAAATACGTACTTGTTCATCTGCTTGTTGCAAATCATAGTATTCTCTAGCCACATTCAAGCGAATGTCCTCAACTTGCCTTTCCACATCCAATTCCTGAATGCGTACCTGTTCCTCAGCCTCTCTAATCGCCGCATTCCGTCTGCCAGAGGTATAAAGATCATACCTCAGTTGTGCTTGACCACTGAAACTAGTATCAGAACTGGCATCAGGGGCATTTGGATTCAACTTTTGTTGTTGAGTAGCTGCTAGTGTATTGGAAGCACTGCGACTATTAGCAACACTGCCACTCAATCCCACGGTTGGCAACAAAGCGGCTTGTTGCTCCCTGACAGAGCCTTTGCTGCGTTCCAGTTGCAATATTGACACCTGCAACTCATTATTATTGCGCTTTGCCAGTTCTAGAGCCTGTGACAAACTAATTGGCTGATTTGCCTGGAGCCTCACTGCCTCTGGTTCAGTCGGAAATAACAGAGGATTAGAACTAGGATTGAGTTGTTCAGGAGTCTCTACAGAACCTGTTGGTACAGGTGTGACAGTTTCTGTATTTTGAACTGGTGGCTCGGAAGTATTAGGCGTTCCTGATTCAGTAGGGACAGTCACCTGGGCTACCCGCTCAATAGTGGCCTTTTTTTGTGAACAGGCATTTAAGACTAGGAGCAAAGCTGCTTGGCTTTTCTGCCCTGCCTGTAAACATTTATTTTTTGCTGGTAGTTGTGCTACCTTGCCACCAGTAGCTGGAACCGGTAAAACTGTTTTTGATATTTTTTCTACTGGTACTTTGGCATTGTTAACAACAGCCATTTCTGGAACACTATGGTTAACCGAAGGTTTGCCACCCAGGTTACTGAAATCATGGGCAGGTACTAAAACTGGAGAACTGTCAACCGTAGTATTAGGCAGTTGCCTATTGATGTTGTCTGCGATCGAAGTTTTCACATCATTTGCAGTCAACACACTAGGAGAAGACACTAGCTTTACCTCACCTACTTTTACGGTGGTACCAGCCCAAGCCGACTGAGTTGTTAATACCGCTGCTGTTACACCAGGTAAGAAACTATAAAATAATTGCTGTCCTTTCACCGCATCTCCTCACACGAAAATCTATACTAGCGGCAGAAAACTTGTCTCCACAAAGAATATATTACTATACTAAATGAAGCAAAGAATATAGTACTATACCGAAGTTAAGAGCAGAACTCTATTTGTCTTCAAAACGTTTGACAATGCGAGAAAGTTCCGCCTTTTCATCTATGCTAACGCGGGTGGGCGCTCCGCTGACAATTCGTTCATAATTACGGAAAGAATCTTTAATATTAGGCCCGTCAGCCGTAATATTGTACTCCCGAATCCCCTTATCGTGCCACGAACCCCGCATTTTGAAAACGTTAATTGCCCGCGACATTTCTCCATGAATTTCTACGTACTGCAACATGATAATTGTATCAGTAATCGTGGAAATATGAGAATCAGTAATTGAATGTGACCCCATGAACTGGTCACTTGTATTGGTAAAGAAGCCAGTAATTTCTTCTTGTTTAGCATATCCTGTCACCCCGATAACAAACTGCCGAAAAGCATTATTACTAACGCCTCTAGCCATTGCTGAAAGGGAATCAATAGCAATCCGGGCTGGTTTAAAATCGGCAATCTCTGATTTAATAATTTGTAAGTGATCTTCTAATCCCGTTGATTCGGGATATGTACAAATTATTTTTAGTAATCCTTGGTCTTCTAATTCTTCAAAGTCAATTCCCCAGGAATAAGCATTGCGAGACAGTTGAGCGCGGGATTCTTCGTAAGCAAATAATATGGCTCGCTCACCGCCAACACAACCATCTTGAATGAATTTGCTGACTAACAGAGTTTTACCAGTACCAGTAGCCCCTGTGGCTAAAATAATTGAATCTTTAAAGAAACCACCACCACACATTTCATCCAGGGTTTTGACTCCTGAAGATACGCGGACATTTGAAGATCTTTGTGTTAAACGCATTGCGCCTAAAGGAAAAATGTTGACTCCTGCGTTGGTGATTGTAAATGGATATTCACCCTTCATGTGAGTCGTACCGCGCAATTTGAGAATTTCTAGTGTGCGTCGGCGGCGTTCTCCTTCTAAGACGTTGCGAACAATTACCACATTGTCAGAGACAAATTCTTCTACACCAAAAGATGCTACTGGCCCATATTCTTCACCACGCTCAGTTGTAATTATAGTGGTGACACTCAGTTGTTTGAGACGTGCTACCAATCGAAATATTTCCCGCCGCACTACTCCCACAGCTTCATATTGCTGGAATACTGCTGTGATGGAATCTATGGAAACACGGTTAGCTTTGTATTTGCGAATCGCATATTGTAAGCGCTCAATTAAAGCCGAAAGGTCAAAATTCCCAACAATATCTTGACCTTCAGGATCAGGTGATGCGTCGAGAATAAATAGTTTTCCTTCTTCAATTAGTCGTGGCAAATTCCATCCAAAAATATGGGCATTTTTTATGATATCGCTTGGTGATTCCTCAAAGGTTACAAATACTCCTGGTTCATCAAAGTAGGTGATGCCATTATAAAGAAATTGGAGAGATAATAAAGTTTTTCCTGTACCAGACGTGCCACTGACTAAGGTTGTTCTACCAACTGGTAAACCGCCATGACTAATGTCGTCAAAGCCCTCGATCATTGTGCGAATTTTCTCTACACCCCCAATTGGTGGATTTGGTTTTTTTTGTTGCTCTTTGTCACTCATTGCTGATCACATCATGGTATTTAAACTGTTTTTTAAAATTACTAAAGCTTTGATTATGTTCAGTAATATCTTACTCTTCCCAGTCTTCTTCACTTAATTCTTCATAGAGTAAGTCTAATCCTATCAATACTCTTTCTCTATCGGAAAGATCACCGATAATTTTGCGGACAGGGGGGGGTAATATTTTAGATAATGTTGGTGTGGCGAGTATTTTGTCTTCTTCGGCTAGTTGTGGGTTTTTGAGGACATCTATTACTTTTAAAGCATAAACACCTTGAAACTCCTGTTCTAGTATATTTTTAAGTGTGTTTAATGCCCGTACGGAGTTGGGTGTGTTCCCAGCTACATAAAGCTTGAGAACATAAGTTTTTCCGATTTTATTCATAAATTTATAGACTAGGTATGAGTATAGAAATACAAAATATGCGGACGCATTTGCCTGAATTGACTGCAGATGCCAGTTATAATTAGCTCCATTCAGTTCATTTTAGAAACCGAACATCTATATGCTTCACACAGATTTGCCAAAATATCTATCAAGGTTAGTCGGTAATCTAGTAATGTTTCATCACTTCTTCCTTCTAACCTTAGTTGCTTGGAAAATTCGTCAATGAGTTCCATGTGCATTTCTATAATTCTTGGCACAGGAATATTAGCATAAAATAAGGCGTTGATAAATTTATCAATTATTATCTTTAGATTTTTGTCTGTGGTAAAGTAATTTATCAAAATGACGCGGTAATCTGATTTAAGTTTTTCTAATATTTCCTGCTTTTCGGCAGGACTCATTTCCTGAAACCATTGTTGATTACACGCTAAGACATAACTATATTTCTGACTGTGTGCCAATTGTGCATTTATGTTTAACTGTCTAATTTTTTGTAAAGAGGAAATTTTCACAGGGGTAATAACTGCCAGTGGCCATGCAAACAATTGAGTAATAATACTCTCTAGGAAATTCCATAACTGCTCAATTAAACTTTGATGACTATACAGAGGATCATAATTATCTAAATATTTTTTAACATCAGATCGCCAAATCAATAATATAGGTAATAT
The DNA here is from genome assembly GCF_049315035.1 of Anabaena sp. PCC 7938. Lineage (NCBI taxonomy): Bacteria > Bacillati > Cyanobacteriota > Cyanophyceae > Nostocales > Nostocaceae > Anabaena > Anabaena sp. PCC 7938. The sequence goes on from NZ_CP186034.1 coordinate 2,314,485, forward strand.
CATTTATTGTTTATATATTTTCTTTGAGATGAGCGCTTCGACTATGGTGTCTGGGCTAATTTATTCGGGTAAAAGCTTTTAAGTAAAACCTGGTTAAAGAGCGCCTTATGTCAACAAATATTGAAGAATTGCTACTTTATCACCTATCTAAATGGGGTGAATGGTATAACTTAACTAAGTAGCTGATGAAGGGTTGAGCAGAAAGGATGGAGTAGCTAATTTCCTGATATGAGTTATGTATATCTATCTGAATGTAGATTTTTTCATTTCACTCCTTGATAAGATACATAAACGAACTTAAAGTATTGTCGCATTCTAAATCATTATAATTCCTCAAGGTTCTAAAGCGAATCTTTGGAGCGATAATTGTTTTAGCTGTAACTATAGATGAGGAGATTAAATACCAGTATTTGACTGGTAAAAATGGCCGCTCTGCCAACAGGGTGAGCAGTGGGAAGTATGGAGGCTCTGGAAACTGTGGGAGGCAAGCGATTGTCTGTCAGAGCCAGTTTAGTTGCTTCATTTAAATTTGAATTGTAACCAGAGACGCTTATATGAGTCTTCTTGAAGGATATTGCTTCAGGTATGAAAACCATCAGCACTTTGGCAGATGTTGAAGCCAGAGGCGACGACAGGAAGAATGACCCCCTAAGCCTTATGTTAATGCTACATTACCCGCTTTATGACTTTCTAGCAACCGTACCCAGCTGCCCAGAAACGAGTACTCTGGCAGTGGTGCTGGAGATTTTGGAGAAGGAGCAGTGCGATCGCCTGGTAGTGGTGAATCAACAACAATGCCCAATCGGATTGTTGTACTCTGCTAGTTTAATCCCGAAATTATTGGCAGCCGCCAGTGGTGAAACGTTTTTAAATCTACAACAGCCGATATCTACGTTGAATTCTAGTCTGATTTCGCCAATACAGACAATACCAGCTTCTGAACGGCTAGAAAAATTTAGTTTGGTTTTGCCATGCCAACAAAACCAAAAAAATAGAAATTTAGATTGGGTGTTAATCGACGCAGAGGGGAAGTTTTTGGGGCTGCTAGATAGCCCTAGATTACTACGTTTTTTGGCTAAAGAGAAAGCAGTAATTGTTGCGGGTATTCCTGCAACTCAGACAAAAAATCATCCTGGAGCAAAGACTCGTCGCTACAAGCAAAATCAACATCAGTCACGTAGACAAAATCCTTTAGTGCAGTTGCTGGAAAGACTACCTTGGCCGTTGATGTTACAAACGAGTAATGGCGAAGTGGTAACACAAAATCCAGCTTGGTGGCAACAATTGGGAGTTTTCAAAGATCTCGAAGGCATCAGGCAAGAAGTAGAAACTATCCTTGCTCCTATTCATGTTAAAAAGCCAGAAAAAAGTCAAGAATACGTCAATCAAAAAGCGATGAAAGTTTACCCCAATAATGGTAGAGGGGGTGACAACGCAGAGCCAAACATATTGATGAAACGGCATCTTAGAAGTGAAGGCATGAATTCAACAGATTCATCTTCAACTTTGCCTATCATGCAGGAGCCAGAAATATCTGCAAACTCTACATCTAGTCGCTGCTTTTTAGATACTCAACTGGGTACTTGTACTTGTGTTGTCGAAGTGCAGAATGGTCAGGAGCGAATTTGGCAGTTTACTAAAATCCCTTTAGATAGTCCTGAGTTGAAGGTTTTGAGTGCTGATTCGGAAGTGACGCTCAGAAGTGAAAATTCAGAAATTCGTCATAATGAGTTGTGGTTAGTTTTAGCAACTGATGTAACCGAACAACAACAACTTTTTAAAGAACTGGCAGCTAAGAATGCCGATTTGATTCAACTAAATCGGTTGAAGGATGAGTTTTTAGCTTGTATTAGTCATGAATTGAAAACACCACTAACAGCCGTTTTGGGTTTATCACGGTTACTAGTTGATCAACAATTAGGAGAATTGAACGAGCGACAAGCCCGTTATGCCAGCTTAATTCATCAAAGTGGACGACATTTGATGAGTGTAGTTAATGATATTTTAGATTTAACGCGGATGGAAACTGGACAGATGGAACTAAATCCGTCTCCAGTGCAAATTAGAGAAGTGTGCGATCGCGCTTTATCAGAAATAAAAACACATCACAATCAACCAAGCAAAGTCATCCCATCTTCTGCATCCGAAAGTCAGAATTCACCAGATCACCAATTTAGCCTCACCATTGAACCAGGTTTAGAACAGATAGTCGCAGATGAATTGCGATTGCGGCAAATGCTGGTACACTTACTTTCCAACGCCTTTAAATTCACCGAAACCTCTGGAGAAATAGGACTGCGGGTGAATCGCTGGGAAGGATGGATTGCATTTACAGTCTGGGATACAGGCATTGGCATTCCTGAACACCAACAACATTTAATCTTTCAAAAATTCCAACAACTAGAAAATCCCCTTACGCGTCAGTTTGAAGGAACTGGTTTGGGACTAGTATTAACAAGGGCGTTAGCTCGTCTACATGGTGGAGATGTCAGCTTTTTATCTCGTGAAGGCAACGGTAGCCAGTTCACATTACTCTTACCACCTTGCCCTCCTAAAACCACCTTTGCCGAATCAGAAGGGGGAAATTCCGAATCACATCAACCAACTTCCTCCCAACGCTTAGTGCTAGTCGTCGAGGCAGTAGCTCGATATATTGAAGACCTCACCCAACATCTCAAAGGCTTAGGTTATCGGGTAGTAATTGCTCGGTCAGGGACAGAAGCATTAGAAAAAGCTCGTCGCTTACAACCAATAACTATATTTTTGAATCCCTTGTTACCCCTGCTATCAGGTTGGGATGTGCTGACTTTACTAAAATCTGATAGTGCAACTCGTCATATTCCGGTGATTGTCACCGCTACGGGAGCAGAAAAAGAACAGGCATTTGCTCACCGAGCTGATAATTTCTTGAGTTTACCAGTAGAGCATCAAGCTTTAGTACCCATTTTAGAAAAATTATGTGCAGCACCAGAAGTTGAGCAGATAGGTTTAGAAAATCCCGAAATCGCAACTACAAAAACTCCGCTGCGGATTCTCAGGTTGGTAAATCCAGAATTAGAATCTGTCAATCCCCAACCCTCCCTGCGAGAACATCGAGTTATTGAAGTAGATGACTTAGATCAAGCAGAACTTTTAGCACGGGTGTGGCAGTTTGATGTAATTTTACTAGATGTAGAAAGTTCCACAGCCCAAAATTATCTCCAACAGTTGACTAACCACCCCCGATTAGCAGCTATCCCGCTAGTAACTTGCGATGTTGCGACTACTTTGACAGCTTCCAAAATACCTGGATTATCAGTGTTTCCTTACTTAACTCCATTAGGGAAGGAAAGTGCCAGTCCCAAAACCAAACCAGATGCTTTATTGTCAGTACTACAAATTGCTTCTGCTATTGGCTGTCCCCCCAATATCTTGGTAGTTGATGTGACTATGTTGCGCGATTTACCACAGGTAAGAGGTAAGCCGTTTAAGGGTTATCAGGGAGAAAAAAATTCTGCTTTGAAAGACAATAAGCAATCTACTGAAAGCGGCAGCGCTACGATATCGCTGAAAAATGAGTATAGTCATAATGATTCCTCAATGAATACTGAACGAGGATCTGAATGGTTCCAAGCTTTAATTCAGTACTTACAAACCGCTGGCTTGAAAGCAGTTATGGGTAACTGCTGGGCAGAAGTGTTACAACAACTTCGTCATCAGAGTGTTGATTTACTACTAATTTGTTTGGGTGAGTCTGCTATTCACAAAGAAATACAAAAAGCATTAACAACCTTGTCTGATTTACCGTTTAATTTGCCGCCAATTTTAGTATTAGACAAAACATTAAATCAAGTAACATATCCAGAAATAGCGACACAGAAAAACAATGGATATCAGTCTAGAGAAAATTATGAAGTTAGTGAATTAGAACAGCTTCCCGGCAATATTGCTACCCAGATTTTACCTCGTTCTATCTCAATGGAAGATTTATTAAATCAAATTAATCAGGCTTTAGTCAAAGGTAATAGGTAATAGGTAATTGGTAATTGGTAATTGGTAATTGGTAATTGGTAATTAAGAAACTTTTCAATGTTAAATCCAAAATCCAAAATTCTTCTACCTCCTGACTCCTGACTCCTGACTCCGAACTCCGAACTCCGAACTCCGAACTCCGAACTCCGAACTCCGAACTCCGAACTCCTGACTCCTAATTATGAAATATCCAGGTTATTTTTTTTAATTTTCTGCAAGGGAATACGAATGAGATTATAAGCACCTTTAGTGGCTATATTCTTGTAATCGTCTGGTTGAAAGTTCATTTCAACCAACTTTTTATGTTCAGTCAGAAGTAGTAGTGATGGTGGTTTGACTTTTGCGGAGGCTTGATTTTGAATATAGTCTAGAGCCTCTTTGGAAAACTTCAAGTAATTAACAGTAGTTTGAGAGTAGAAAGTCACTGTAGGCTTTTTGAACCCGACCATGACTAATTCTTCATTGGGTTGTTTTTCTTGGACAGCGATCGCAGATAATTCTCTTAAAGGTAACTGACGCTGTTGATCCATTATAAACAAAGTGGGCATTAACACCACTGATAAAAATGCCACAAACCCTATGAAATTAATTGCAATGATGGGACGTGGATGATAACTCAATATCAAAGCAGCAATAACAATCGCACCAACAAGCCAAATTATCCCTCCCAAATTTGTTAACCCCAAATTTTCAATCTTTTGGTATAAATTGGGTGCAGCAGGATCAGTACCTACTAACTTAGATAGGTTAAATAGTCCTATTGATAATGTTGATAAAAAGGCCACATTTACCCAGCTACTAATATTGAAAGATTTCAGAGGTTTGGGAATTTGGGGATTTGGAAAAAGGTCACTCCAAAACAATGCTACCAGAATCGCTGCTGCTGGCATTAGAGGTAATAGATAGCTGGGGAGTTTAGTGACAGCGATGCTGAAAAAGCCGAATATACCCAGAAACCAGAAACCAGCAAATAAACCCAATTGTTGAGAACGTTCTTGATCTAGCCAGTGCCTTCTCTGCAAAAATTTTAACCTGGTTAGGGATGCAGGTATAAAAACTGAGTATGGTGCAAAGCCTAATAACACCACTAAAAAGTAAAAATACCAAGGGGCTGAGTGACCGTTAACGACTTCTGTAAAGCGTTCTATATTGTGATAACCAAAAAAGGCATTAATAAAATTCCAGCCATTGCGCCAAGTCACCAAGACATACCAGGGAGCAGATAAAGCAAAGACTATGCCCATGCCCAAAATCGGCCGCATTTCTCGCCACAGTTCCCAGAATTTACCCAAATATAGGGCAAAGGCAATCATGATTAGTCCAGGTAAAACAATTCCCACTGGCCCCTTAGTCAAAATTGCTCCAGCAATTAGTACATAACAAGCTAGATACCATTTATTGGGGAAGGGGGAAGGGGAAGAGTTTTGAGCGTATCCCAGAAAAAAGCATAACAGCGCTGAGGCTATACAACCGGTGAGTAACATATCAGAAACACCGACTCTAGCCCAAACAATCATTTCGGGATTAAATGCCATTAAAGCCGATGCCACAGCGGCTGTTAAATAACGACGAGTAGGATTTGCAACTTGCTCTAATTGATCTTTTTGAGCAAAATGCCATTGGACAACGTAAAATGCCAAAGCAGTTACAGCCGTTGCAGCTAGTGCAGAAGGGATACGGGCGGCCCATTCATTCACCCCCATCATAGAATATGCGATCGCTTGACACCAATAAATTAACGCCGGTTTGTCAAAACGAGTTTCACCATTGAAAAATGGGGTAATCCAATCACCTGTAACTAGCATTTGTCGGGAAGCTTCCGCAAAAAGTGGCTCAGTTTCATCAATCAAGCCAATATTGCCCAAATTCCAACCAAAAGCTATCCAGTTAATCAACAGCAACCATACAATCGAAATAGTCACAGCAAGGGCTGGACGCTGTTCTATCTTATTAAACCATTGGTCAACAGGGCTGGTAACGCTCAATTTTAGCCTCATAAATCCATACTTATAGACACGGTGAGTCGCATCTTTCTCATCCACAATAATTCAAAAGTCGTTCTTCCGTTCAATTTTGTTCTCTGAGGTGGCATTTTATCGAACAGGAGTCAGGAGTCAGGAGTCAGAATGAATCTTGTCCGACTGGCGAATAAATAAATGGGTTTAAGAACCCCAAATTGAAAATTTTGTGGTCTACCCATATTCAGATTTAACTACTCCTCTGTAACGAATTCATAAGCATGAGCTTTTGCTAGTCTAAGTAAATGTTCAAGCACCATATATTGATTCCCCATTATGGAGTTAGTTCCAATTGCCATTCTTTGGCTTGGGAATTCCATTGTGGTGAGGGAGTTTCGCCAACAACATAAGGCCCCCAATAGCTGCGGGAACCATCTTGAGCAAAAGCTACTAAAATATCTCCTGTTTCTAGTTTTAAATTACCTTCTGGGAGAGATAAAATTAAACCCTTTTGACTACCTTCTTGGGGAGCAAAATCCCAATGAGCCGGAACATTATATTGAGTTTTGTTGTTGGAGGATTTTTTGTCTGTTGACTTGTGCGCTAATAGGGCTAGACGTACAGGTTGATTTGTTTGATTGCTCATTCGCAAACTACCTGAGACTTTGCTTTTATTAGCGGAGCTTATCTGATACGCTAATACATCAGGTGAATTTTCTGCACTGGGTTTTTCTTGCTGGCTGGGAGTGGTTTTGATATTGTCTGCACCAGCAGATATAACTTTTTCAGAACCTAGAGGTGCGGGTATTGTTCGCTGTAATGTAGATGTTTCTTCTGGGGATAGATTTGGGTTAGTAGGCTCAAAGGATACACTCATTCCCAAGCATCCAGCTAGGATTCCTAGTAGCCCAAATGCACAAGATATAACAGCAAAGTTACGATACATGGAAGTTTTCATAATGATACTTTTTAGAGATAATATTTTTTAGGCTTGATCCTTCTCAGTTCCCAGTTGAGAGTTTTATCATTTGGTTTTAAGTTAATGTTGCTTGAATAGATAAATTTTCTGAATGTAACTGTATTGATTTATAATGCTGTTAAATCAGTTTAATTAAACCTAATCTGGAATTTATACCTTCAGTATGGGAATATTTAAACATTTTTTGATTTTTTCCCACAGTCCTATCAATGCAAAATACTCGTCTTAACAACCTGTTAGATACTATTGCTAGACTCTTGGGGCAATGGTTTGTTAATCCTTGGCGGCGATTATCGCTTCTGGTAATTAATTTTTTATTTGGGTTCTTTTTGGGATCGGCAGTGTCTACTACCACTGGACAAAAAGCGGAATTAGATATTGTGGTAGCTGCTGTTTTAGTTCTATTGACGGAGATTACTAGTAGAATATTTTACAGTCGCACTTTTTTTGCTAAACAGGCACTTTGGGTAGAAGCACTGAATTTTTTAAAGGTTGGTTTCATCTATAGTCTATTTTTGGAAGCCTTTAAGCTAGGTTCTTGATTTTTTAGAGGGGTGCTAGTTATGCTCAGTGAGTGGCTGAATGAAATTTTGATCACAGGTGCTACAAATGCGTCTTGGCAAGTTTTAGCACAAAGGGAAGCACTGGCAAATACTGAGAGGACAAAGGTTTTTGATATCACTCAGGCGAATGTATCTCAAGTCATCCAAGAGCGATCGCACCTACTATCCTTAGTGTTACCTTCTTTTAGGCAATTTTGCCAAAACACCCTGCAAATGCCGCCGCAGAGAATGTTACAAGTATTGTGGGATTTGTGGCTACCTTTGGGGATCAAAATAGCATCAAGTCGTCAAGAGTTGGGTAGACCCTTCGTTCAGGGGATTTTAGGTGGACAAGGAACTGGTAAAACCACCATGTCGCAGATTCTCAGCTTGATTCTCCAGCAGTTGGGATATCGTACTTTGAGCTTATCTTTGGATGACTTGTACAAAACTTATAGCGATCGCCTGGCTTTAACGCAGCAATACCCCCGTCTGATTTGGCGTGGTCCACCAGGAACTCACGATATCGACTTAGGTTTAAGTTTACTCGATCAGATTCGTCAAGGCAAGAATCCTGTGAGCGTTCCCCGCTTTGATAAATCAGCTTACTCTGGTTCAGGCGATCGCACAACCCCAGAAATTGTTTCCAATGTAGATATTGTCTTATTTGAAGGTTGGTTTGTCGGTGTAACACCAATTGATCCAGCAGCTTTTACCAATCCACCACCACCCATCATTACAGATGATGACCGGGCTTTTGCTGCTGATATGAACCATCAACTCAGTAATTATCTCCCACTTTGGCAGCATTTAGATAGTTTAATACTTCTATATCCCACTGATTATCGCTATTCTTTAGAATGGCGTAAACAAGCAGAAAAACAAATGATTACTGCTGGCAAATCTGGTATGACTAATGCACAAATAGAAGAATTTGTTAATTATTTTTGGCTCTCATTACACCCAGAATTATTCATCGAACCATTGCTTAAATCTCATCTTATCGATTTAGTTATCGAACTCCTTTCTGATCATTCTTTTGGAAATATATATAATTTAAAGTAAAAATGTAGGAATCAAAATGCTTATAAAATCAAGAATACAAAAAAGTGATATTTTCTCAAAATTGTCAAATTTTATTCAAAACAATCGATTCTCATAATTTATGTATTCTCTATTCTGAATAATTACATTTTAAATTAATCGAATCGAACAATAATTCACACACTTAAAAAATAAATATGAATCACACCTATTTTGAAATCCCGAAAACACTCGACTTGAGTAATTATGAAAAAGAGCCAATTCATAATTCTGGATACATTCAACCCCATGGTGTAATCTTTGCTTTACAAGAACCAAATTTTAAAATTGTACAAGTTAGTGAAAACACCATTGATTTTTTTGGTATTCCCGCAGCATCTTTACTTAATACATATTTAAACAGTCTATTATCTCCAGAACAAATACAATTAATTACTAATGTTTTACAAAAAGATCAACTACCCTGCATACAATTATTAAAAATAACAACTCAACCCCAAGCAACTTCCGCAGTCTATTTAGGCATACTTCATCGCTATGCTGATGGCTTAATTCTGGAAATAGAACCTCATTCATTTCCTCAATTTCATCCCTTATTAGAATATACCCACGGTTTAGAAAAAGCCATATTTAACATTTGTCAAGCCCCCCATTTATCTGCTCTATCTCAAATTATTGCTCAAGAAGTTAGAAAGATAACTCAGTTTGACCGAGTGATGATATATAAATTTGAAGCAGACTATAGTGGAGTCGTTATTGCCGAAGATAAGCAAAGTCATTTAGAAAGTTATTTAGGATTACATTATCCAGCTTTTGACATTCCTCTATCAGCCAGAATACTTTATTATAAAAATTGGCTGCGATTAATACCAGATGTCAATTATCAACCAGTAAAAATTATTTCCAGCACTCATGAATCCCTTGATTTAAGTAATTCAATTTTAAGAAGTATGTCATCATGCCATATAGAGTACTTGCAGAACATGGGCATTACTGCTTCTATGTCAATTTCAATAATTAACGAAAATAGGCTTTGGGGTTTAATTTCTTGTCATCATTATTCCCCCAAATATATTAATTATGAAATTCGCAAAAATTGTGAGATTATTGGACAATTTGCCTCTATTGAATTAATTAATCAACGGGAACGTTCATTAAATTTCTACCGTCAACAAGTCAAATTAATTCAGGAACAGCTAAATCATAATTTAACCAATGAATTAAATTACATTACCAACATTTTTAAGCGTAATGAATCAAATTTATTAAGTTTACTTAGAGCTACTGGTGCTGCGGTTTTATTACAAGGAAAATTAATCTTCATCGGTAATACTCCCTCCGCACAAGATACTCAAAAGCTAGTAGACTGGATACTAAATCAAAACAATCAACAAGAGATTTTTTACACAGATTCTCTGTCACAACTATATCCAGATGCTACTAATTTTCAAGATACAGCTAGTGGTATTTTAGCGGTTTCAATAGTTCTCCATCACAGGTCTTATCACATCCTTTGGTTCAGACCAGAGCAAGTGCAAATCGTAAATTGGGCAGGTAATCCTAACCAGGCAATATCTGTTAACTCAGATAATAAAAAGTACCTCACACCACGCAAATCCTTTGAACTATGGAAACAAACAGTTAAAGACAAATCACTTCCTTGGGAAGCATTTGAAATTGAAGTAGCACAAGAAATGAGAAATAGTCTCATGCTTGCCGCACTAGAGTTTTCCCAACTAGCATTACAACAAGCCGCTGAACAGGCAGAAATTGCTAACCGCGCTAAAAGTCAATTCCTGGCCAAAATGAGCCATGAATTACGAACTCCTCTCAATGCTATCTTGGGTTTTACTCAAATATTAACCCGCAATAGCTCATTATCTGAAGAAGACAGAGAAAATTTAGAAATTATTAGTCGAAGTGGAGAACATTTACTAGCTTTAATTAATGATGTTTTGGAAATGTCTAAAATTGAAGCTGGTCAACTTACCCTCAACGAAAGCTATTTTGACTTACATCGTCTAATTTACTCCATTCAAGAAATGTTTGCCCTCAAAGCTGCGGATAAGGGATTGAATTTAATTACTGAATTTAGTACAGAAGTGAGCCAATATGTTTTTGGTGATGAGGGTAAGCTCAGACAAATACTCATTAATCTCATGGCTAATGCTATCAAATTTACCATTTCTGGCTATGTTGCCATCAGGGTATCCTATCCTCAAGATTTTGTATCTTTAGCAGTAGAAATAGGGAAAGTAACTGTTGAATTTAAAGTTGAAGATACAGGAGGAGGTATTGCTGTTGAAGACCAGGAATTAATTTTTGAAGCTTTTTTACAGGCTAAAGATGGAAGACAGTTTATGCAGGGTACTGGACTAGGACTAGCAATTAGCCGTCAATTTGCTAGACATATGAAAGGTGATGTAAGAGTTGAGAGTATCTTAGGACAAGGTACAAATTTTATTTGTCGCGTTCAACTTAGTCTAACTGATAACATTGATGTTGTTCCTCCCATCCAAAATATCAAGCGAGTAATCGCTCTAGAACCAGGACAGCCTCAATATAAAATCTTAATTGTTGAGGATATTCTAGAAAATCGACAGCTAATTGTCAAACTACTCAAATATGTCGGCTTTGATGTCTGTGCAGTAGAAAATGGCTTAGAAGCAATTGAAATTTACAAAGAATGGGAACCAGATCTGATCTGGATGGATATCCAAATGCCTGTGATGAATGGATATGAAGCAACTAAGAAAATTCGTGCTATGGCTCAGGGCAAAAAATTGATGATTATTGCTCTGACTGCTAGTGCATTTGAAGAAGACAAAAAAGCTATTTTACAAGTAGGTTGTGATGATATTGTTGCCAAACCTTTTGAAGAAAATATTCTTTTTGAAAAAATGGCACAATATTTAAATTTACGCTACATTTATGCGGATAGTAATCACCGAACACCATCGCATATAGATAATCATAATTCTAAACAATTAACCGCAACAGATTTAAAATTTATGCCTCATGATTGGATTACACAAGTTCATGAAGCAGCCTTGGTAATTGACGATACTCAACTCCATGAATTGTTCAAACAAATTCCTGCTCAATATCAATTAATAAGTGATAAGTTAAAAAATTTAGTTGATAATTTCCACATAGAAACAATTATTAATATCACTTCTTATAAGTAAAGTGTAATCATGTATTTAAACAGATGCTATGACGCTTGTAGTCTAATTCTGATTGTTGATGATAACCCAGACAATCTCCGCTTGCTATCTAAAATGTTAGAGTCAAAAGGATTTAAAGTAAAAAAAACAGTTAGTGGTCAAGTGGCAATTCAAGCAGCGAAAATAGAACCTCCTGATTTGATTTTGCTAGATATTAATATGCCTGATATCAATGGTTATGAAGTTTGTCGGCAATTAAAATCCCAACCAGAAACAGCAAATATTCCTATAATTTTCATTAGCGCTTTAGATCAAACTACAGATAAAATTATGGCTTTTGAAATTGGTGGAGTAGACTACATTACAAAACCTTTTCAAGAATTAGAAGTTTTAGCAAGGGTTAAAAATCAATTAATTATTTACCAACAACATCGGCAACTTATTGTTCAAAATCAACAATTACAGGCAGAAATCAAGGAACGTCAACGAATTGAAGAAGCTTTATTAGCAGTTAATCACCAGTTACAACTTTTTGCTATTTTAGATGGATTAACAGGGGTTGCCAATCGCAGAAAATTTGATGAATATTTAAATTTAGAATGGCAACGACTATCTCGTGAAAATTTGCCTCTATCTTTATTATTATGTGATGTAGATTTTTTTAAAAATTATAACGATACTTATGGTCATTTAAGCGGCGATTATTGTTTACAGCAAATAGCTAAAACATTGAAATCATCGGTTAAATATCCGACTGATTTACTAGCTCGTTATGGGGGAGAAGAATTTGCAGTAATTCTCTCAAATACAAATTTTCAAGAGGCTGTAGGTGTAGCCGAAGAAATCCGACAAGAGGTATATAATCTCAAGATTCCCCATGCTCAATCTAGAGTTGATAAGTTTGTAACTGTCAGTATTGGAGTTACCACTATTTTTCCTAATATAGAAACTATACCAAATACTTTAATAGAGATTGTTGATCAAGCACTCTACACTGCTAAAGCACAGGGAAGAAACAGAATTATAGCTAAAAGTGTCAGGTGAGATCATGTTGATTATACTGTTCATATCCGTTAGATTCAGTAATTGGTAATCATTCTAAATTTTGATATGATATCTTATATAAATTCATGAAATCGCGCTTAATTACGTTACACAAAGCATATATTGATTAGTAACTTAATAATTGTACAAATTTAATCAGTAAAAGTATTCATTCCGCAGCTCATACCATAAAACTATCTCAGACTCTTGCTATATCGAGTTTTTTCACTTACCTAAAAAAAATGCAACACTAACTTGCTGAATGTAAAAATAGAGTCTATACTAAACATAGTAAATAAACTTGTAAAGCTTATTAAGCACAGATCAGTAACCCTGGTCTAAAGACACTGAGTATCTCTATGAAGATGTACGGTTTTTCTGGTTATAGTCCCAATTTTCACCTGTGAATGAGATATTTTCAATATTCAGGGCTAGATAACAAAAACCAGATGCTTTCTACTCCGCTATTCATTCTTTGACTCTTTTGACTGATTGTTAAAACAGGGCTATCTATCGTTGTCAGCAATTTAGTGTTGGTAATACTGCTGAATCAGAAGGAGGTCTTTGCACTGAAATGGTGCAACATCTCGCCGTAATTATCGGCTGTATCTCATCTGTGCCAGTGAGCATACCTTCATAAAATGAGAGTGTTGACACATTTCATGTAGAGAAAATTGTTGCTTTACTTCTCCTTGATAAAAGTAGGTATGTCTATGTTTTTTAATCAATCATGTCAGAGTTATAATTTTATTTTGATTATTGATAATGATCCAAATAATCAATGTACTCTATCTAATATTTTACAATTAAATGGAATAAAAGTCAAAAAGACTATAAGTGGTAAAACATCTATACAAGTTGCTAAACAAGAACTTCCTGACTTGATTTTACTTGATATAAATACACCTGAAATCAATGGATATGAAGTTTATCAGCAATTAAAAACTCAGATAGAAACTGCCAATATTCCCATAATATTTATTAGTACTCCAGAGCAAACTCTAGCAAAAATCATGTCATTTAATATTGGACGAGTAGACTACACAGAAAAAAATTTTCAAGAATCAGAAGTTTTAGCACCCATAAAAAATAAATCATTATTTTGGCAACAGAACCAGGGAATGATTAACCAAAATCAAGGACTATGGCAAGAAAGCTGGGAATCTCGAAAAACTAAACAAATTATAAAAGCAGAGACTTTAGTAGATGAATTAACAGGAATTGCTAATCGGAGGAAATTTGATGAATATTTTAATCTTGAATGGCGACGACTTTGCCGCAAAAATTTACCTCTATCTTTACTATTATGTAATGTAGACTTTTTCAAAAGCTACAATAATACTTATGGTTATTTATCAGGAGATAGTTGTTTACAACAAATAGCTAAAACAATTAAATTATCGGTGAAGCGTTCAACTGATTTATTAGCTCGTTATCAGGAAGAAAAGTTCGCTATAATTCTCTCAAATACAGAATTTGGAGGCGCTGTTTATTTAGCAGAGTTAATCCGCAAGGAAGTATATAATCTCAAAATTCCCCATACGCAATCTAAAATTGATGAATTCATCACATTAAGTATAGGTTTAGCAACTATATTACCTAAGCAAAACGTACTTCCAAATACATTCATTGAGATGGTTGAAAAGGCACTTGATGAAGCTAAAATTCATGGTGGAGACCTAATTATAGCTCGAAAAATAATATGATCAAGACAGAGATCAGGGATTTCCAAATAAAAAATATCCCATCGTTGTGAAGGCAGAGGAGCAGGGGGAGAAAAAGTAATTTTGATGCCAGAAATTGAATAATTTATTTTTTGGAGTTCCCTAATCTCTAGTCTCCAGGCAATTTTAAATATGGATTAATGGCTATTTTAGACTTGGAATTGCTCAACTAAATTATAAAAAGGTTGCCAATTATCTTCTTGCATGATTGGTTCCCAAATTGATTCAATTACAGGTCTTAGCAAGGTGGATGCGGGATTATATTTAGCTAGAGTTTTGGCAGTATTTTCCATTTGATTGGGATCAAACTGATTGAGAATTTGATGATAAAGTACGCACCAATTATCAAAAATTGGGGATGATCCCAAGGTAGGAACGATTTCTGAAGTATTCATCACAAATGCAGGTTCATCTCGCCACTTGCTCGAAAAAGTAAAGGCCATATCTGAGAAAAACTGATGATAACTAATTTGACTTTCTTGTAAAAAGGTAATTGTTAATGCTAAGAGTTCGTCAGCTTGAGCAAATTTGCAATTTTCAAAACCCAACTTCTTCAACATTAAAGTCCGATATTCTGCCTGATAATATTCTGCAAATCTAGCTAAACTAGTTTGCAAGTCAACGATATCAATTACTGCTTTTAAAGGTTCTTGCAGCATTTCTAAATTCAAGTGACAAATACTAGGTTGTTGTCCGTAACAATAGCGTCTATAATAATCGAAATATGCAGCGGTAAAGTGGAGATCATAAGTAGGAATAAAGGCATAAGGCCCATAGTCAAAACTCTCTCCCGTAATCGACATATTGTCAGTATTCAAAACTCCATGACAAAAGCCAGCAGCCATCCACTGTGCTACTAGTTCTGCTACTCGCTGCACTAGTTCGGCATAAAATAGGGCATATTTATCATTTTCAGCATTTAGATGTTGGTAATAAGTTTCTATTACATGATCTAGTAGTTTTTTAGTTAAGTCAGGACGCTTTAAATAGTGCAGTCGTTCAAAAGTTCCAAACCGGATATGAGATTTACTCATCCGTATCATGACAGATGAGCGAGTAGGGGAAGGTTCATCTCCACGCCAAAGACCTAAACCTGTTTCAATCATACTCAGACAGCGGGAGGTTCTCACACCCAAGCGTTGTAGTAATTCAGCTGCTAGAACTTCTCTGACTCCACCTTTGAGGGTGAGCATTCCGTCCCCACCACGAGAGTAGGGTGTTGTTCCAGATCCTTTTGTGCCAAGGTCGTATAATTCGCCATCAGTGCCGCGTATTTGTCCATAAAGAAAGCCTCTACCGTCACCCAAGCGCGAGTTATATTCACCAAATTGATAACCGTGATAACGCAGTGCTAATAAGGGTTTACGCCCTTCAAATTTGCCAAAAGCGCTAATAAAATCTTCGTCTGTAACTGCTTGAGGATCAAGTCCTAAACGGGGTAGTAGTGCATTATTGCGCCAACGCAGAATATGTTGAGGAAATTCTGCTGCTGCAACTTCGTCATAATAGTCATCACCTAGAGATTCTAAGGCGCTTTCGTAGTTAAGGGTGAGAAAAGGATTAATGGAATTTGTGTGATTTGCAGTTTTAGGCGGTGTCATTATGAGCAAATTTAAACTGATCTTATCTTAATATTACATCTGCAATAATTCGTAATTCGTAATTCGTAATTCGTAATTAATTATTTCTGCATTCTGCCTTTTGACTCCTTAGCTATGGTTTCCAGTTAGGATTAGTCAAGCTGGTGAGAATATGATCTTCCCATTGACCGTTAATCAATAAATAGTCTCTAGCATATCCTTCTATGACAAAACCAAGTCTTTTTAGCACGTTACCACTACGGCGATTGTGTGGCATATAATTGGCCATGATGCGGTGAAACTTTAACTCTTGAAATACATATTCAGTTGCGGCTTTTAAAGCTTCTGTCATGTAGCCATAACCTTGTGCATTTTCCGCTAGATTATATCCAACATTACAAAAACTGGCGGCTCCCCGCACAAAACTGGTAAAGTTGATAAGACCAATAATTTTCTCTGGGTTATTTTGGGGATAAATAAATAGTTTTAATGAGTAATCATTAATAAATTCTATCTGATCTTTGTCTATCTGATCTTGCCAATATTCTGCTGTAAAAAAACCATCAATCCAAACTGGTGAAAATGGGGTAAGATAGTTTTTATTAATAGTAAAATAGTTAAGAATTTGAGGAATATCTTCTAAAATCGCTACTTGTAATAATAGGCGATCGCTTGTAATTAATGGCAGGTCTAAATGCATATACTATAAATTAGTAAATCTGTGTATTTTAGTAATATCTTGAAGAAGTTGTAAATTTATTTTGTGCCGACTGTACTTGACTGTAATGTTATGTTAATAATCACAAATACAGTTGTTGATAAATCCAATCTATAAAAGGATAGTGAAGGTGGGAATACGCTACGATTGGCAGCAAGCGGAGATTTTGGCAATATACAATACACCATTTCTAGAGCTTATTTATCAAGCTGCTAGTGTACATCGCCAATTTCATGACCCAAAACAAATACAAGTTTGTAAGCTTATCTCTATTAAAACAGGTGGTTGTCCAGAAGATTGTAGTTACTGCGCCCAATCTTCTCGCTATAAAACCGAGGTTAAGCCAGAAGCATTGTTAGAAAAAGAAACGGTGATTAACATTGCTAAAAAGGCGAAAGAAACAGGTGTGAGTCGCGTCTGTATGGGTGCTGCTTGGCGGGAGGTGCGGGATAATTCCCAATTTGATGAAGTTCTGGAGATGGTGCAGGATGTCACGGCTATGGGTTTAGAGGTATGCTGCACTTTAGGAATGTTGACAGAAAATCAGGCCAGGCGGTTAGAAGATGCGGGATTGTATGCTTATAACCATAATTTGGATACTTCTGAAGAATATTATAGTACGGTGATTACTAGTCGGACTTATAGCGATCGCTTGCATACTATTGAAAATGTCCGCCAAACTAATGTGACTGTCTGTTCTGGTGGCATTCTTGGCTTAGGTGAAAGCGTTGAAGATCGTGTTGGAATGTTGTACACGCTATCCAATTTACAACCACACCCAGAATCCGTACCCATTAATATCCTCTCACAAGTACCGGGTACACCTTTGGCAAATCAACCAGAAGTTCCGATTTGGGAAGTGGTACGGATGATTGCCACCGCTAGAATTGTTATGCCTACTTCGGATGTGCGTTTAAGTGCAGGTAGGGCGAAACTCTCCCAAATTGAACAAGCTTTATGTTTTATGGCTGGGGCTAATTCCATCTTTTCCAGCGATGATAACAAAATGTTAACGGTGACAACTCCCTGTCCTGATTATGATGCAGACCGGGAAATGCTGAATTTGCTGGGTTTAGAGATGCGTCCACCATTCCAAAAACAGGAAAAAACACCTGCTGCTGTGATGATGAAATAAA
Organism: Anabaena sp. PCC 7938; assembly: GCF_049315035.1. NCBI lineage: Bacteria > Bacillati > Cyanobacteriota > Cyanophyceae > Nostocales > Nostocaceae > Anabaena > Anabaena sp. PCC 7938. Next base: position 2,332,388 of record NZ_CP186034.1, read on the forward strand.
CAGATAGGGGAAACCCCAAAGGGCAGGTAAACCCCGCCCCTACAGGGTTTTTCAGCTTAAATAACTTACAGTTAAATGATCTTGGCAGAACGCAGACCAAACAGTAAACCAACAGCTACACCCATGAACACGCCTAAAAAGACAATATATTCAACTACAGCCATTTGCGTTTCTCCAAATTAGTTACTTATTTATATTGAATCACGGGAACAGGGAACAGGGAACAGGGAACAGGTATCATGAGGTGATTGGGAAGAGGAGGGTATACGGTTTAGGTTTGAGTGAATAGAAAATACTTCTTCATTCTCCTGACTCCTGACTCCTGACTCCTAACTCCTTCTTCTAAATAGGTTTAGAAAATGACTTCCGTAATTAAAGTAGATATACCAGAAAAGTCTTATGAAATAGCTGTTGCACCTGGGAGTATAGATAAACTGGGTGAACAGATGGCGAGTTTGAATCTAGGCAAGAAAGTTTTGCTAGTTTCTAACCCGATGATATTTAAATATTATGGCGAAAGAGCGATCGCATCCTTACAAAATGCCGGCTTTGAAGTCACCAGCTACAACCTCCCACCAGGTGAACGCTACAAAACCCTCAACTCCATCCAAAAAATCTATGATATCGCCCTCGAAAACCGCCTAGAACGCTCCTCCACAATGGTCGCCTTGGGGGGAGGTGTAGTTGGTGATATGACCGGGTTTGCAGCCGCTACATGGTTAAGAGGAATTAACGTCGTCCAAGTACCTACCAGTCTCTTAGCAATGGTAGATTCAGCTATTGGTGGTAAAACCGGAGTAAATCATCCCCACGGCAAAAACTTAATTGGCGCATTCCATCAACCGCGCCTAGTCTTAATTGATCCAGAAGTCTTAAAAACCCTGCCAGCGAGGGAATTTCGAGCGGGAATGGCGGAAGTGATCAAGTATGGCGTAATTTGGGACGCTGAATTGTTTACCCAATTGGAAGCGAGTAAACACCTTGACCAACTCCGCTATGTAAAATCCGACCTGATAAATTACATATTAACCCATTCTTGTCAAGCGAAAGCAGATGTTGTGAGCAAAGATGAAAAAGAATCTGGACTTCGCGCCATTCTTAACTATGGTCACACTATCGGTCATGCAGTAGAAAGCTTGACAGAGTATCGTCTGCTCAAACATGGGGAAGCTGTAGGCATTGGTATGGTAGCAGCAGGAGAAATTGGCGAAAAATTGGGACTGTGGCAAAAAGTAGACACAGAACGTCAAAACGCTTTAATTAAAAAAGCTGGTTTACCGACACAATTACCAGCAGGGTTGGATATTGAAACCATTATTGATGCTTTGCAATTAGATAAAAAAGTCAAATCCGGTAAAGTGCGGTTTGTGTTACCAACCCAAATTGGTGAAGTGAAAGTTACTGACGAAGTACCAGCGGATATTATTAGGCAAGTATTAAAGGAAATGGCAGGTTAGAAGACATAGCAGGAGTCAGGAGTTCGGAGTCAGGAGTTCAGAGTTTTTGATCTCGTTCCCAGTCTCAGACTGGGAATGCTATCACAGAGGCTCTGCCTCCAATATCACATCCGCACAGAGCCTTTTACCGAAAATGGGGGTTTAAAGCCCCGTCCTTGTAAGACGGCTTTCCCAGGTTATTTAGGGACTTCCAGGAAATAAATTATCCTATCTTGTGGGATGGGCTAGAAGCCCATCCGGGTTTAAGGGCAGGCTTTTCGGCCTACCCCACAAGAATTAATTGAATATTTGTTTTATTTGGAATCCCCTTAAGTGAAAAAACAATAGGTAATTCTTCCAAACCCCGCATTGCCAAATTTGGTATCCAAGTCAACTGTTCAGTGTCCAGGCGGATATTTTGCAAGCGTTGGAGAATAGTATTGATAGCAATTTTTGTTTCCAGACGTGTCAAAGCTGCACCTAGACAAACATGAATACCTTGTCCTAAGCCAAGATGACGATTTTCTTTACGAGTTATTTCAAATTTATCTGGGTTAGGGAACTTAGCGGGATCATGATTAGCAGCGTGTAAAACGCAATATATTTTCTGCCCATTAGTAATTAACTGACCATTTATCTCAATATCTGCAATAGCTCGGCGAACTACGCTAAACGCTGGCCCACAATATCGCAAAATTTCTTCCACTGTCGAATCAATCAACAGAGGATTCTCTTGTAACATCTGTAGCTGTTCAGGATTTTGTAGCAACGCCAACAATCCATTGCTAATCAAATAAGTTGTAGTTTCATATGCACCTGCCATAAAAGTAATACAGGTTGCTGTCAGTTCTTCATCACTTAGTACACTACCGTGATCTTCAGCAGCTATTAACTGATTAATTAAATTATCACTAGGAGATTGACGGTACTCTGCAATCAGAGCATCAAAGTATTGAATACTATCCACTAAGCTTTGGTAAGTAGTTTCTACCACTTCTTCACTAGCCCAACCAGCCCCAAATAGCATAAACATATTGCTACTCCAGCGTTTAAGTAGTGGGATATCCTCTTGTGGTACACCCAACAACTTCGCCGTGACAAGGGCTGGTAAAGGAACAGCAAAATCATGAATTACTTCCATTTTGCCACTATCTTGAATAGCATCTATTAATTCATCAGCAAAGTTTTGAATCAAAGGATGTAAGCTTTCTATTAGCTGTGGAGTGAATGCCTTACCCACTAAATTCCGGAGTCGTGTATGTCTAGGAGGATCAGAAAATACCATCCACTGAGTAAAGTATTGATTGCAAAAATCCAGCTTAGTTTTTACTGCTAAAGATTTGCTTTTGCCAATCTTGCCACCTCTGTCTACAGAAAATCTTGGATCACGAATGACATTGTAAATATCAACGTAACGAGTGAGAATCCATGACTCCAATTGAGAATGCCAATAAATCGGATCTTCAGTCCGCATTTGATGCAAAGTGGCATCAGGGTTGGCAAAAAATAAGGGGTTAAGTAAGTCATACTTTTCCCCTTGTTGCAAAATTTCAGTCAGCATTGATTACAAACTACTCCTACAGTGAATCGACTCTATTCCATATCTGCTTCTTTACCCGCAGTACCTCTTTTTTCTCGATAAGCTCTTGTTAGGTCTACCGTTTCAGGAACAATTTCTACTCTCGGAGCAATGACTATATATCTTGAACCTAAAAACTTGGCTTTGAAATTCTTCATCCAACCATGATGATTGAGAACATTTCGGGAATCGAATCCTACAATAGAGATTCCACTCCGGTCATAACTTCCCGACAAGAGAAATGTCCAATATGTTTGGTCTGGGAATACGCCAAACTTATACTTAAAAGTAGCAGCAAAGGCTAGATAACGCCTAAAGTCCATTCCGTGTAGACCTTCATCTTCATACATCCGTTTTGCAGCTACTCCAGTTTTGTACATAAGTTCTGGAGTTTTTGATGCAGATGTAACAAACCACTGATCTTCAGAAACCATTGTATTTTTGATCATGGTTTCATGCTCGAAATCTACATTTGCTTTGATGCCAAATTGTTGGCAAAGTTGCTTCATTGACATCTTGGCAGGCAAGTAGACAAGCAATTCATTGTGACTATCTAGTTCTTCTATTTCTTTCTTTGTAAACGGGCAAGGAGAAATGGGAATTTCACCGTATAAATGTTCTACGTAATCGTTGATTTCTTGAACATAATCACGATTTTGAACTTGATTCGGTTGGATTCTGATGTCTTGCAATAGCATTATAAAGCTCGTTATTACAAAAGAACAATTTTCTTGACATAGCCTACTTCAATCAAACTTTATTTAGAATGAATAATAAACAGTAAAAATACTCGTAAATTTTAAATATCAAGTTATTGACCCTCATTGAGTGAGCCATTAAAAATTAAGTGTTGGTAGTAAATTTAATGATCTTAAAGAGAATTTTTCTCAGTAATAGTTCCTAAATTTAAAAATGAATTAAGTATATTCACATAAAGATTGCTCATTTTCAGGGAAAAGGTAGACAGAATTGCTTAAGTATTATTATGTAATTATCAGTAGATAAACCAAAATATAATTCATCTTTAATTTATGTAAAATTAACCGAATAGATGAGGGAACAGCTTACAGTGGCAATTCCCTCATTCGTCAATATCAGCACTAAGTACCCATAGGTAACTGAATTACAAACTCTGTTCCTTCTCCAGGGGTTGAGTGAAAATAAAATTTGCCGCCGTGTTTTTGGGTAATAATGTGATAGCTAATGGATAAACCTAAGCCAGTTCCCTTACCTACAGGTTTGGTAGTGAAAAATGGATTAAAGACATTGGAACTATCTTCTTCTCTGATACCAAGCCCATTATCTGCGATGTGAATACAAATGCAGCCATCTTGATATGCTGTAGAAATCTTGATTTTGCTAGGTTGAGTATTGATTTCGTCTAGCGATCGCACTTTATCCCTTTCTTCTAGAGCATCAATGGCATTGTTCAGTATATTCATAAACACTTGATTGAGTTGACCTGCGTAGCAATCAATCAAAGGCAACTTTCCGTACTCTTTAATCACCTCAATGCCCATACGATCAGACTTGGCTTTGAGGCGGTTATTTAAAATCACCAACGTACTATCAATCCCTTCATGAATATCAACCTCTTTCACTTCTGCCTCATCTAAACGCGAAAAATTTCGTAATGACAACACAATTTCCTGAATCCGCGTCGTTCCCATTTCCATTGACTTGAGTATTTTGCCTAAGTCCTCTTCCAAAAATCCAAAATCAATTTCATTTAGTTTCTCTGTAATTTCTACAGGTGGTTCAGGTAAGTAATTTTGATACAATTGTGCTAAAGACAACAAATCCTCAGTGTACTGTTCAATATGGCTAAGATTGCCATGAATGAAATTGACAGGATTGTTGATTTCATGAGCTACACCCGCCACCATTTGACCGAGGGCAGACATTTTTTCACTCTGCACCATCTGAGTTTGAGTGTGGTGTAATTCTTGAATTGTTGCTTGCAGTTCAAGTGTTCGTGCTTCTACCCGTTGTTCTAGTTCAGTATTAGACTGTTCTAAGTTTTGGTTAGCAGTTTCTAAAGCGGTAAAAGATTCTTGTAGTTGTCTAGCCATATGGTTAAAAGACTGGCCAAGTATTTCTAATTCATTAATACCTTTTAGCTCTACCGATTTGTTGAAATCGCCATCAGCAATTACTCGACTTGCTTGACTCAAATCTAAAATGGGTTTAGTAATCCAACTAGATGTATAAATACCCATAAGAGATGCCACCACCAAAGTCGCCAGACACAAAAAGATTGTGTTACGTGTGTTGTCTTGAATTTGCCCCATAAAATCCGATTCGGGAACGGCCAAGACAACCAACCAGTCCAAACCCAACTGGTCACGCCAAGGAGTGACTTTGACAAATTGGTTATTACCCTGAAAATTAAATCTCAACTGTTGTGGGTCTTGAATCAGCTGCAAATTACCCGGTTTTTGCTGTAAATACTGGGCAGTTGCTCGAATTAGGGGGCTAGTACTATCAGTTGCAGTGATCCGCTTAGTTTGAGCATTATTGACGATTTTGTAAGGCTTTGTAGAACTAGAATCGGCAATTAATAGACCATTACGCTCAATTATAAAAATAACGCCATTGTTACTAACGTGAATCTTTTCTAGAAAATTACTGATATTAGAAAGCAGTAAATCAACTCCAAAGACAGCAAATAATTTACCACTTTTGTCATAAATAGGATAATTTGCCGATGCTGCAATAGAATCAGAGTTAAAAGCACCAGTCCAAGGATGAACACCGCTCCAAATCGGTTTACCAGCTTTTACGGTCTCTGTATACCAAGGTTGTTCTAAGCCGTTGTAATTATAAGTATTGAGTAGCGTTGTTTTATTACCTTGATTATCCGTAGCATAGGAATAAATTGTTGATACTCCCTTAACCACCTTCGGAAATATTTCTAATGTCTTTAGTTTTTTGTTGGCATAGTTACCAGCGCCAGCCCCTTTACCAGTAGCTAAAATGTAGCCGTTATAGCCTAAATTTTCATGAAGCTGCATCTGTTTCCAGAAATATCGTCCTCCAACTTCCAGGTTTTGTAAATTCAACATTCCTGTTTCAACCGCATCAGCATTCATCTGATTTAGTTGATTTGGAACTGCCAAGTAGTTATTCAAATGTTGATTTACTACGTTACTGGTTTTGTCCATAATTTGAGTTACTAACTCATTGACTGTTTTCTGCCCATTTTGGTAGGAGAGATACCCAACTAAACCCACAGTCACCGAAATTTGAATGAGAAAGGGGACAATTAACAGGAAACGTAATGAAATATTGACATGACTTGTAATTTTGAAAAAATTTCTCATACTACGTTTTTTTATACTTTTATACGGAGTAAAGCAGCCGGCAAGCTTAGTTTTCCCATATTTCTCAACTAGTTTACTAATATAAAGAAAAATAAGCATTTTTACTTATTTAAAGTAACTTGTGTTTTTGGCAGCACTGCCTATGTTAGCTTGCATACCTAATTTTGTATAAAGAATACGATAAGCTAAAAAAAAGCAGTTTTCGTCCTCAAAACAATGACAGCAAATAGTCCTACGATATTAGCCTTAGATTTTGATGGAGTGATTTGCGATGGACTAATTGAATATTTTGAGGTAGCGTGGCGTACCTACTGTCAAATTTGGTCATCTGCTAACGACACACCACCGGATGATTTAGCTTTAAGATTCTATCGCTTGCGTCCTGTAATTGAAACCGGTTGGGAAATGCCTGTTTTAATTAAAGCCTTAATTGAGGGTTTTTCTGATGATAAAATTTTGCAAAAATGGGCAAATATTACTCCTCAGATTTTAGGCGCAGATAACTTAGATGCAAAAGAAGTTGCCAAAAAACTTGACACCTTGCGAGATGAATGGATAGCTACAGATTTAGATGGTTGGTTAAGTTTGCATAAATTCTATCCAGGGGTGATAGAAAGACTAAAAATGACTCTTGTTAGCGGAGTGAATTTATACATTGTCACTACTAAGGAAGGTCGTTTTGTCAAGCAATTATTACAAAGAGAAGGAGTTGATTTACAACCTGCATCCATTTTTGGGAAGGAAGTAAAACGACCAAAATATGAAACTTTACGGGAATTAATTGAGAAAGCAAATACCAAACCAGCGAGTTTGTGGTTTGTTGAAGATAGACTGAAAACATTACAATTAGTCCAAAAACAATCAGACTTAGCCCATGTTCAACTTTTCTTAGCCGATTGGGGTTATAATACTCAACCAGAAAGGGAAGCAGGAGCAGATGATTCACGTATTCAGGTAATATCACTTTCTCAGTTTTCTCAAGATTTCTCTAAGTGGATTTGATAGATTCAATCTGTTGTGAAATATGCCCTCAGACTAAAAGTCTGGGGCTACATAAACCAATCCAGCTTCCACAGAGTGAAAATTAAATAATTAAAATCATCAGTTATTGTTATTGTGTTAATGGTTAGAATCACACATATTTAGTATTTATTTTTATGCTTGATTTAACAAAATTAGCGCGACAAATGCAAGGATTGAGTCAGCATCTTTCCTCAGAAGTTGCTGAAAGCAATCGGCGGTTGGAATTGGCAAAACAAAATTTAAAACAAGCGTTTAAATGTCAACAAGAGTTAATTGAACGTCAAGAAAAATGGCGCGATCGCATTCTCTTTGCCAATGCTACACCAATTGAACCCCTAGAAACCTGTATTGATATCTCTATCCCCCCTAAAGTTCATACCGTCATCGCTACAGATGGTTCGCAAATTGCCCCTAATCATCACGAAATTGCATATTGTTATTTACTAAATATCGGTAGAGTTGTTTTACACTACGGTCAAAATCGTCACCCTTTACTAGATAGTTTACCAGAGGTATTTTATCGCCCAGAAGATCTATATATCGCCCGTCAGTGGGGTTTAAGAACCGAAGAATGGATGAGTCATCGCCGTACTGCTTCAGAAACTACGGTATTAGCAGAACTAGCTTGTAGTGCAAAAACAGAAGCACCAGCCTTAGCAATGGTAGATGGTTCTTTAATTTACTGGTTTTTGGATCAATTACCGATAGATGCCCGCGATCGCATTTTGCCCCCCATCTTAGAAGCCTGGCAACAAATGCGTCAAGCCCAAATTCCCATCATGGGCTATCTTAGCTCCTCTCGCAATATCGACTCCATGAACTTTTTACGGTTATTAGCTTGTCCCCATCCAGTACCCGATTGCATCACTCATTGCCCTAACCAATTAGAATATGTACCCTGTAAAATATTTGACTCCTTACGTGATACATCTCTATGGGCAACCCAACTCCAACCAGGACAACGTGGACCCCTCTGGCGTAGCAATAACCGAATCTTAGAATTATACGCAGACCAAACCATTTATTTTTGTCACGTTAATGTAGGTGCGGAAATTGCTCGGATAGAAGTTCCTATTTGGGTAGCAGAAAACACTGCTATGCTCGACCAAGCACTAGGATTAATGTTGGCACAAGTGCAGAAAGGATACGGTTATCCTGTCGCCATAGCAGAAGCACATAACCAGGCTGTAGTCAGAGGTGGTGATAGAAACCATTTCTTTGCCCTTTTGGAAAGAGAAATGATTAAAGCAGGCATAAAAAACGTTGGTACCTCCTACAAAGAAGCAAGAAAACGAGGAAGTATTGCTTAATAAATGATAAATCTATTTAGATCAATCAATATGCTAAAATTTCTCAGATTAGTGATCACGACAGTAGTTTTGAGTGGATTATTATTAATATCTCAACAGGTTTTTGCACAAACTTGGATACCTGTGCGTGGTGGAATTCCCTTTGGTATTAGCGGCATGGCTTTGATAAATCAGAAAAATGATCAACTAGATTTTTTAATTGTCCATGACAACAAAAAAGCAAACCAAGGACGTTTAGCAATTATTAGTTTTCACGGTAAAAATCAACCGAAATATTTACCCTTAAATTGGCAAAAAAATATTAAACAACCTATAGATTTAGAGGCATTAACATCTATTCCAGATACCACCAACTCTGATTTTATTGCTGTCAATAGTCAAGGTAAAGCTTATCATTTCCGGCTAGATGTTAGCAAAAAAAATATTTATATTTTCAAAGAATTTGATTTACCAGAAATTACCAAAGATAGTAATTTTGAATCCTTTTGTTTACAAAAAATTGATAATCAATTAATTGCAGTTTGGGGACATCGTGGAGAAGGTGAACAACCAGCCAAAATTTATTGGGGAAAGCTAAATTTAACTGAATATCAAATTACTAATATAGGTGCAGCTAATTTTAAAGTACCTTTCCCCAGTGGTAACGTTCGCCATATTTCCGATCTTAAAATAGACTCAGCCGGCATTGTTTACATCACCTCAGCTAACGATTCTGGAGATGATGGGCCTTTTCAATCTGCTGTTTACATTGCCGGTTATTTAGCATTACGTGGTGATCAAATAGAATGGCGACAAAATCAGCAACTTTTCTCTATCTACCGCAATCATCACCACAAAATCGAAGGACTGGAACTTCTCCCAGGTGCAATCGGTGGACTAATTGTAGGAACAGATGATGAAAATATGGGTTCCTCAGCCTATATTGTAGGTGAACTTTGAAGGCGGCAGGAGGCAGAAGGAGCAAATCATGCATGGGATTCAACCCCTTTTGATTTGAAGCCACTGAAACTTGCCGATCAAGCATCCTACAAATAAGATATTTAAAAAATTAACATTCCCAAAATTGTGAAAATTCTTTTTTCAACCACAGAGACACAGAGAAGCCAGTGCGTTGGGCGGGTTTTCCGACTTGTAGCAACTGGCGCAACGCAGAGAAAAAATTAAACTTACTAGCGTTAACTATGAATTTTACCTTTGCGTCTTTGAGTCTTTGAGTGAAATTTTTAGCTACACATTAAACCGGAATAATAACACATCTCCTTCTTGCACAATATACTCCTTACCTTCACTTCTCACTAAACCTTTTTCTTTCGCAGCATTCATAGAACCATGTGTTACTAAATCATTATAAGCAACAGTCTCAGCGCGAATAAATCCCCTCTCAAAATCAGAGTGAATAACACCTGCTGCTTGGGGTGCAGACATTCCGGCATTAATTGTCCAAGCACGGGTTTCTTTGGGACCACAGGTAAAATAAGTCCGCAAACCTAACAGGGTGTAAGTTGCACGAATTAAAGATTTTAAACCGCCTTCTTTCACACCCAAGGATTCCAAAAAATCAGCTTTATCTGCTTCTGGTAATTCCACAAGTTCTGCTTCCACTTGAGCAGAAACAATTACAACTTGGGCATTTTCTTGAGCCGCAACTTCTTGTACTCTTTCCACAAAATCATTACCTGTTGCTAAATCATCTTCAGACACATTAGCAGCATAGATAATTGGTTTATTGGTCAGAAGTCCTAAGCCTTTAATAATTTCAGCTTCTTCTTCATTCAAACTTACTTGACGAACAGATTTACCTTCATTTAAAGCCGCAGCTAATTTTTCCAAGACAGCAATTTCAAATTGTGCATCTTTACTAGTGCGTGCTAGTTTGCGAGTTCTGTCAATACGGCGTTCAATTTGGAATAAATCAGATAAACCTAATTCTAAATTAATGATTTCAATATCTCTCGCTGGGTCAACAGAACCAGCAACGTGAATGATATCATCATTTTCAAAACAACGCACAACATGAACGATCGCATCAACTTCTCGAATATGCGATAAAAATTGATTACCCAGCCCTTCACCCTGACTTGCACCTTTCACCAAACCGGCAATATCTACAAACTCCACCCGCGCCGGGACAGTTTGTACTGACGTGGCAATTTTGGCGAGAACGTTTAACCGGTCATCTGGTACTGAGACAATGCCAACATTCGGTTCAATAGTGCAGAATGGGAAATTAGCTGCTTCGGCTTTAGCATTAGCCACTACAGCGTTAAATAAGGTTGATTTTCCGACGTTGGGAAGTCCGACAATTCCGGCTCTTAGCATTTTAGATTTTGGATGTTGGTTTCAATTACCAAGATAGTTCAAACAGGTTGAGGAATGGTTTGGGGAATTTTTCCGGGAACCGCTTGAGGAATTTTAGCAGAAACTGGTGCTGATTCGGGTAGAAAACAGAAATCTAAATCTGTCCTAGTAGCTTGGGGTAGTTCATGAGAGTGGAATTTCAATCACAAATTCTGTCCCCTTACCCAGAATAGAATTACAACTCAACTTGCCATTATGAGTTTCGGTAACAATTTGACGTGCGATCGCTAATCCTAAGCCTGTACCTTTACTTACGGCTTTGGTAGTAAATAAATGCTCAAAAATCTTGTTTTTAATTTCTTCGCTCATGCCGTTACCATTATCAGCAATCTGAATCTTGGCTTGGTGATTTTCCATTGATGTTGTAATTGTAATGCAGTTGGGACTTGCTTTCATGTCACTAAAACTCCGCCCAGTATTTGATTCTTCTAAAGCATCAATGGCATTTGCTAGAATATTCATAAATACCTGGTTTAATTGGCCAGGGAAGCATTCCACTAGAGATAGATCACCATAATTTGTAGTTACTTCAATCTCTGGATGTTGTTGACTAGCTTTTAGGCGATGCTTGAGAATTAAAATTGTGCTATCAATACCTTCATGGATATTAAAAGGGACTTTGTAATCTTTATCCATGCGGGAGAAAGTTCTTAAGCTGGTGCTAATGTTGCAGAGACGATCGCAGGCTACTGTCATTGAGTTAATCATCTTGGGTAAGTCTTCCAAGCTATAATCTAAGTCAATTTTCTCGGCATGGTCAATAATTATTTCACCTGGATCAGGAAAGCTTTCTTGATATAGTTTTAAATGTTCAAAAATATCATCCAAGCTGGGTTTAGCTTGTTCAAGAGTAGCAGAAATAAAGCCCAAAGGATTATTCATTTCATGGGCTACTCCAGCAACTAAGTTACCTAATGCAGACATTTTTTCACTTTGCACAATTTGTAATTGTGCTGCTTGTAAATCTTGTAGAGCTTCTTGCGCTTGTTGGTAAAGCTGAGAATTTTCTAGAGATATTGCTGCTTGGGAGGAAAGCAGTTTGATGATCTGTAGTCGTTCATTAGAAAACACCCCCCTTGTTAACTTGTTTTCTAGATATATAATTCCTAACAAATGCCCTTGCTTAATAATTGGTGTGCATAATACACTTTGGGGTTGATATTGCAGCATATATTTCCCAATCACACCAGGAATATCTGTTTGGCAATTGTCTATAATTACGGTTTCTTGGGTATTTTTAACGTAATTGATAATTTTTTTAGGGATATATTCACAAGTATCTAGTAGTTGTAAATCAAGAATGGTTTTAATATTACTCTGGGAATTTGACTGGTGATCGATAAAAGTAATTGCACGCACTTGCCATTCATCATCTTGAGGAAGAATGACTACAGATTTTTCCGCTCCAGAGTTTTCTAAGATAATACGAGTCAGGTGGGCGATAAGTTCCTTTAATTCCAGAGAACTGGAAATCGCTTGAGCTGCTTTGAGGGCTGAAGCCAAATCTAGTACATCTGAAATACTAGTTCTCAAACTGGAAGTAGATGAGGAAGTTGAGGTACTGACAATATTAGCTATGGTTTCTAGGGAATTGAAACCAATTTTTTGTTGTTGCAGGATGGGTTGCAGCAGTTGAGGATAACGTTTTTCTAAGTTATCGTTTTTGGCTTTTGCACCCCAACGGGCGTAGCAATAGTATGCTTCCTGCATATAAGCTGCGGCAACTTTTTCTTTGCCCCAGTCAAGGTAGAATTTAGTTGCTAGTTCATTGGCTAACCCTTCTTCGTAGCCATACTCATTTGCTTTAGCTTGGGTAATTGCTTGATCATAAAGTTCAATTGCTGCGGTTTTTTGTTTGTTTAGTCTGGCTTTTTCTGCTTGGATGAGTAGACATTTGTGCAGAAGATTTTTAGGACAAGCTTTTGCCCACATATTCAAGCGTTCTTCTAGAGGGATGAGTGCTTGTAAATGGTGATGACGCTCAGAATCTTCGGAAGCAGCTTCAGCCAAAGCGAGATGCATTAATGCCACATAAAAAACGCTGGAGGGGACTTTTGCATGACTGGAAATTGTATTTTCAATGATGCTCAGTTGGGGGATTAAATCAGGGTATGCAGCTTGATGATCAAATAAATAGGCATGGCGAATTTTGACAGAATATAACCAAGCCAAATGATAGGGAGCATTGACGTATTTTTGCAAATACTGGGCTTCACTAAAGCTGTCATCATCAAAGGTAAAGGGCGTTTTGGTTAAACCCAAAAGTTGGCGTATTGGTTGAATTACTCCAACGGTTAAGGCATTCAGGTTATCTAAGCTTTTGATTTGATCCAGAAAAGCTGCGTGGTTTTGAGCGATCGCATACAAATCATCTAAGTTTTTACCATAGGTCAGGCGATCAGAACCACTCTGCATCATCATAAAGCCTACTGTCAGCCAGTTTCCAGCTTCCATCCCGTATTTGTAAGCGTTGTTATAGTATGTATCCGCCTCCCGAATGGGACGATTCCAGCTATGCACATCAGCAGCAAAGAGGAAGTTAGTCATACCGCGCACATCAGCATTGTCAAACTGTTCACAAAGCTGTACTGCCATTTCCCCAAACTGATAAGCAGTAGCGCAATCTTTGAGGACACCATTAGCAATTAAGCCATAGCCGACATAGCCAAAGGGAGACATATCGCTATTACCATACTGTAATGACAGCGTGGTCATTTTAGCGAGTGCGAGTAATGCTAAAGTCGGTTGACCATCGAGCCATGCAGCATAAAACAGAATTTGTAAAATTCGCAATATTTCTGCAATGCTGGTATCTGTCATTTTGGGGGCTGCGAGAATTGATTTAATGCTATCTTGCTTGAGAAATTGCTGAACTGTGGCGATTTCTGCATCTAAACTAGCTTGGATCATCTCCGGTTCTGTGGGCATTGTCCACCCCAGCAGCTGTAAACTTTGACGTTGAATAGCGATCGCTTCAGCATTTCGTCCCTGAAGCTGGTACTGGGTCATCTGCACCCGATAAATTATGGCTTTGTCCAGGGAAGTTTGAGCATATTTGAGTGTCTCCCCATACAAAACTTCGGCTTGGTCAAAGTTACTACAAAGATAAGCCGCTTCGGAACCATCACGATGCAAATTGTACATGAGTGTATAATTTTCATGCCAAGCATCTGGAGATAATAAAGCCATCCCAATAGTGCAATAGTCCTGAGCCGCTTGATAGGCTGCTGAGAGTTTAGCTTTTTGTCCAGCTTTTAAATTCAGATCAGCCAGTTCTTGCTTTTGCTCAGTGGTAGCAATAACAGCTTGCCCCATGTTGAGTTGGTTCACAATGTCAAAAATGCGTTCTGCTTGTTCCGGCTGGGATAAACCTTGCAGCAACAATTGACCAATTCGGTAATGTGTATACTGCTTTTGCTCTTGGGGAATCAATGAGTATGCGGCTTGCTGAACGCGATCGTGGAGAAATTTGTAGGTGACAATCTGTGAACCTTTTAACCCATCCTCTACTTCCCTCCCCACATAAAATTTATAAACTTCACTCTGGGGTAAAATCAGTCCTTCTTGTAATGCTTTCCATAGGACTGTAGCGGTTTCAGTTTCCGATTTTTCCCAAATAATCGCCAATGTCACGAGGTCAAATTGATTACCAATACACGCTGCAAACTTTAAAATTTCCTGTGTTTTCTCTGGCAATTTCTGTAACTGCAATGCCATAAATTCAACAACATCATCGGAGAGCGATAACTCCTTCACTGCAACAATATTACACTGCCAATTTCCCCCTTCCCAATCAAATTTAATGATTCCATCTTCATAGAGCGCTTTCAAAAACTGCGTACTAAAAAATGGATTTCCCTGAGTTTTTTGATAAACTAATTCTGTTAATGGTTGGGCAATTTCTGCTGAACAACTCAGCGTATCTGCCACCAATTGATTTAAACTAGAGTTACTAAGGGGAGCAAGGGTAATAGTATTGACTGTGGCTTGAGCTTTCCTAATTTCTTCCAAACTGAACATCAAAGGATGGGCAGCTGCAACTTCATTATCTCGATAAGCACCAATTAATAATAAATATCCTCCGGCTGATTCACTCATCAGCAACTCTATCAGCTTCAGAGATGCCAAATCTGCCCACTGTAAATCATCTAAAAACATCACTAAAGGATGTTCCTTAGTAGTGAATACCTGGACAAAATTATGGAATAATAAATTAAATCTATTTTGGGCAGCAGTTCCTGATAGTTTGATTGCTGGTGGTTGTTGACCAATAATTTTTTCTAATTCAGGAATGACCTCAAGAATTACCTGTCCATTCTCACCTACAGCCGCTAAAATCTTACTTTTCCATATTTGAATTTGAGCATCACTTTCTGTCAACAATTGCCCCATTAAATCCCGGAAAGCTTGGACAAATGCTGAAAAGGGAATATTGCGATTAAATTGGTCATATTTACCTTTAATAAAATAACCATGTTGTCTCACAATTGGTTTGTGAACTTCATTAACAACCGCAGTTTTCCCAATCCCAGAGAACCCTGCTATCAGCATCATTTCGGTTATGCCGACACTGACACGCTCAAATGCTTGGATTAGTGTTTCTACTTCAGTTTCCCGTCCATAAAGCTTGTCAGGAATAATAAAGCGATCGCACAAATCCCTTTGTGCAATTGGAAAGTCTGTAATTGTTCCTGTATTCTTCAGTAGCAGAAGACAATTTTCTAAATCATACTTCAGCCCTAATGCACTTTGATAGCGGCCTTCTGTATTTTTCGCCATCAATTTTTTGACAATTTCTGATAATACAGATGGAATGGCGGGATTTATTTCCTGTATTAAGGGTGCGGCTTTTGCAATTTGACAATGTACCAATTCCATCGCATCTTCTGACTGAAATGGTAATTCTCCTGTCAGTAGCTCATAAAATGTTACACCCAAAGAATAGAAATCTGTACGGTATTCAATACACCGATTCATCCGTCCAGTTTGTTCGGGGGAAATATAAGCTAGAGTTCCTTCTAAAACATTGGCACTGATTAAACTTTGCGTTTCTCGTGGCAGCAGAGAAGAAATACTAAAATCAATTAATTTAACTTGTTTAGTTTCAGGATTAATTAAAATATTGGCTGGTTTTATATCTTTATGAATAATGCGGTGACGGTAAATAATATCTAAGATGTTACATAAAGATATAGCTACGTGCAAGAAATTACTCAGAGATAGTGTTTTCTCATATTTCTGTATCCATTCCTTGAGAGATACTCCCCCAAAGTCTTCCATCACTAAAGCATAACTATTGTTGTATGCTTCTAAACTATAAGTTTGAATAATTTCAGGTTGGTGGAGATTTTTGGCAATGGTGTACTGATTGCGAAACTGCACCAACTCATTGAAAGTGGGGGAAGGATTTTTCAGCAGCTTAATCACTACTGGTAAGGAGTCAATGACTCTAACTCCTTGATAAACAACAGTTCTAGAACCTTGGTATAGTTCTTCGTTAATCTGATATCCGGAAATATCAATTTGAGTAATAGTCATATAACTACATCCTTGAGGTATGAAACTTTATTATTCCCAAATGATGGAGGAAATAATGGATCACTCACCTCAAAATCTCAATTAGGATAAAGTTTTCTACCAGTCCTCTTCTATCGCTCTTTGGGAGACGCTCCACGGAACGCTTGCTTCCTCGAAAAGGTACGACGTAGGCATCCTTAGAAGCCTTGTTAGGCAATCAATACAAGCTACACTGTAAAAAAAAATGCTAAGAATCGCTGACTACACAAAAGCTCTACTCAGGACTCATCTCCTTTAAATTGGACAGGTCAGGTGAAAAAAGTTTAGAATCTAAATTAATGAGGTAATTATACTTGTTGCCCAATTTCCCCAAGCATAGTAAAGATTTCCTAGTGATTCCACATCAAGACAGAATCACACTATTAATATAAAAAGGTCTTGAATCAAGGATGGTAAACAGATGGATGTCAAGCTGATTTTAGTAGGATTAACAGTTGTATTTACCTTTGCGTGCTTGTTTTTCGGCACAAAAAATGGATTTTATGATTCAGATAACTATCATGGCAACGGTTCTGCACATTGATATCAGCGATGATCACAATCCAGCCAAACCCCGTAATAAAAAATTTAACTGTGGCTTAAGTCAAGGGTTTTCCTGTGGAAATCAACACTCAATGCCGTTACTCAGATAGCGTGAGTATACAACTATCTTATTTGCGGTGCTAGTCTATATAAAGACTATATGCCGCAATTAATCTATCAAAGGCGGCTGGCTTAGTCGTGTCTGCCTGTGGACGGGGTTAAATACCGACAGTCCCGGAAGAAGCAGGAAATAAACCTCAATGTCTGGATAATTCCGGTGTTGGATTAGTTTTATGGAGCAGGAGAGCATGAGGAATGATCTGTCGGTATCCTCTGGCCCTGATGCTGGGGAAACAGCTAATGAATTAGAATGCTTACCCTATAGTGTTCAGCATCAAGATGAAGGTGTATGTCTACTAGTGCGAATGGGGCCACACCGGATTTTGTTAGATTGTGGCTTGGTGGATATCTCATCCCTGTCGAAGGGAATTACTAAATCAGCACAGAGGGGTAATTCACCATTACCAGCAGATTTAGTATTGATTAGTCATGCTCATCCAGATCATGCTAGAGGTTTGTTGGCTCTCAATCAAGCTTTTCCGCTGTTACCTATCTATGCTAGTGAGGTGACTAGCAAGTTACTACCACTAAATTGGCCAGAACAAGATCCCCAAGAAATTCCTTTATTATGTCAGGCTCTGCCATTACAATCGCCTATAGAAATTCAAGAAAATCTTGTAGTAGAACTATTTCCCGCAGGTCATTTACCAGGGGCTGTGGCTATTCTCCTCACCTACCATACCCAAGACCGTGATTACAAGTTACTTTATACTGGTGATTTCTTCTTATCCAATTCCAGATTAGTCGAAGGGTTACGTTTAGAGGAATTACGGGGTTTAAATATAGATGTGCTGTTAATTGAAGGTAATTATGGCACATCCCGTCATCCCCACCGACGCAACCAAGAAAATCAATTAGCAGAAAGAATTAATCGAGCCATCACTGATCATTGTTCTGTGATTTTACCCACCCCCGCTTTAGGGTTAGGTCAAGAATTGTTGATGCTGTTACGCTCTCATCACCATTTTACCGGTAAAGATTTAGACATTTGGGTTGATGGTGCTGTTGCTACTGGTTGTGATGCTTATTTAGAACTTTTATCCCATCTTCCTTCCTCAGTCCAGAACTTTGCCCGCCATCAACCTCTATTTTGGGATGAACGAGTGCGCCCCCGTGTACGGCGGTTAAAAGTGGAAGATTTGGCTACTTTGGGTAGTTCCCCCTGTATTGTTCTTACTGACTCTACAGCGGATTTGAGTAAATATTGTCAACCTAATACTGGCCCTTGGCTAATTCTCTTACCAGAAAAAATTGATATCAAAGTTAATCAAGAATATTTAGCAAAAACCACTGTTGATTGTTATCTTTTGGCTCAACATAGTGATGGCCCTGGGACAACACAGCTAATTCACAATTTACGACCCCAGCACGTCGTTTTTGTCCACGGTTCACCTGCTTACTTAGCTGACCTAACTGGTTTAGAAGAGTTACAAAATCGTTATCATGTTCATTCTCCCGCAGCTGGCATTTTGGTAGAATTACCAATTGGCGAAACATTTTTACAACCTTCTGCACCCGAAACTAATTATGAAGGTGAGTTGACAGAGCTAGAAGCTGTAATTACCATCACCCTCCCAGATACGATTACAGATGATCCTCGTTGGCAGCAATTTGCTGATACTGGTTTAATAGAAGCCCGTTGGCAGGGGGAAGAAATAGTATTACGGGGATTGTCACAACGAGAACTACTCAACCAAAATAGCGTTGATGCAGACCGTCGTAGGCATCGCTATGCTTTGTCTGATTTAGAATGTTGTGGAACTTGCCGATACCAAAGAGGGCAACGGTGTTGGAATCCCGCCGCCCCGTTATATAACTTCAAAGTTACCCTTGAAGGTTACTGCCCTGCCTTTGAGAGCTTATCTGAATCATGAATCCTGAATCAATCTGAATTATTGATATTCCCCTGACTCTGGATTTAAGTCAGTGTAATGGTTACGGATACGTTCCGCTTCAGGACAATCTTCTGTTGTGAGAGGTTCCACATTACCCCGTGGTACGGAAGCTAATTTTTGCGTTACAGCGCCAATGCTTTCTAGGCGAACCATCTCTTCCCAAGAACAAACTTCGTCTTCTTCGTCTGTTTCATAGCGTAGAGTCACTAAATCACCCTCTATATCGATGATGCGGGCCCGCTCTATCCAGCGTTGCTGATCCCGCAAAAAAACACATACCTCCCGCCCGTCGCAACACAGTTGATAAATCTTGCGGTGTAGCATGTACTGCTTCTGCCTTTTTAAACAACGTAGTTAAACTTTTCAAAATCTGGGTCTTACCCCAGTTACAATACACCCTCAAGAGGTCAATTTCACGGTTCAGAATTATTGTGTTTATTAACCCAATCCAACGACTCGGTTGTAGTAGTTTGGATATAGGGAAATCTTGGGTCATAAACTAATAGTTACTGCATTTAGTTGAACTTAATCTCTTTTGGGCTTATTTCAGACAGTGTCTACTTCATAGAAGTCAAACATTTCTGGATTTGTCCTAACCAGGTGAATATGTGGTGGTGATTCCTTACTACCATCATGTAATAAATAGTACTGCAAAACAATCGATGATTGCGGTTGTTTGAGTTGCCTACTTGTAGTCATTGGCATTTCTAGGAAGTCTGGGGACTTGGCTTTAGTTTTAACCCTAATGTACTTGATCTTAACTCATTCTCAGGCTGACCTTCATGGTTTTAAACAACAATCACCGAATAGTTTTAAGTTTTTATTTGTAACCTGAAATATTACAGGTATAATTTGCTTGATAATAACCACTTGCAGGGATGAAAAACGATAAATTATTCTGTAGAATAGGCAACCTGTCGGGGTAAAAATAATGGGGAATTGGGAAATTTTTGATTTAGATAGCACTAGACAGTAATTTTAGACTGGTTAACTAGTAAAAATTTTTTCTCCCTATACATCAGTCAGCAGTTTCCCACTTTTACGAACAGTCCTACTACATACTTGCTCATATACAGGACTAGATGACGCTATTATCACCGTTTAAAAACTTATAAATTTTTATATTAGTGCTTATCCGGCAGGATTCACGCCTACCCGACACGAAGAGAATTATCAAATGTTCTATCTGAGTGATAAAGGTCAAAATTTGAGCAAGGAGTAAGACTGGCGTTATGTCCAGTTTGATCGGACATTTACTTAGTTGGATTTGTTGAGAGCGGGCAATTCGATCAGGTTCTTAGAGGAAGCTTCTCGTTTTATTTGACCTGTGTGGATTGCTTCGTATAGGGCGGCAAGAGCTTTTAAATCATCTGACTGATAGCACCTAGTTACCAGCACTTGATGGAGTAAACCCTCTGATTCAACACTAAGATATCCAGTTTGGAAGGCAGATGCAATAAGTGTACGAATCATAAGTAAATAGGGCATAACAAATAATTTGTCATTTATAGTCTGTGACACTTGCTCCCTAAAAGCATTGATATGGGACAAGTTTATTAGTGATTATAATTACATTTAGATTGTGATCTGAATCACAAATAAAAAAACAAAATCTTGTTATGTATGGCTTTCACTCTAAGTACTTAATAGCCTAGTGTAGCTATTTATGCTTAATTATGTTAATGGATTGAATATTAGTTTTGTATTTAATAATACTTAGTGTTGATTATGTTTTTTTTAAATTAGTATTCAAAAGCACAAAATGCTAGAAGATTTAATCAAGGTAAAAACTGGCGGAAATCTTCGTCCTTTTGACTCAATTGCACCCAATCTAAGTTGAGTAACTGGAATTTTTGTACCAAGCGATCGCACGCCGGGCGTTCAGTGGCATAATGTCCAGCATCAATTAAAATCAGTTCCCTATCTCTACTTTCTTGGAATTGATGGAATTTACAATCAGCTGTGAGATATGCCTGGGCCTTGGTTTTCACAACTGCGGAAATAAAACCAGCCCCCGAACCACCTAAAACTGCAACTCGTGAAATCTGCTGTTGCAAGTCAGCAGTGGGGGAAAAAATCAACTTTGGGGGGTTAAGTTGAGCTTGAATAGTGCTGAGTAATGCCTGCAATGTTAAAGATGGTTCTAGCATTCCCACACGTCCATATCCTAATCCTGCTTGGGTGGGAACTATGGGAGATACTCCGTGCAGATGTAACATTTGTGCTAAAACATCCGCTGTGCCATCATTTACCTGGTCAAAATTTGTATGGGCGCTGTAGATACCGATATTGTGAATAAAAGCTAAACGTGCCATTTCCGTCAACCCTTCCCCACTGCGTAGAGATTTAGGGGGATTAAAAATGAGGGGATGATGGGCAAAAATCAGATTAGCATTGCTAGATATTGCCTCTTGCATCACTGCTAAAGTTGGCGTTAAGCACACCAACACTCTTGCTTCTTCCTGTAACACACCAGGCTCAATCTGCCAACCACAATTATCCCAATTTTCACACCAGGCAGGATTTGCCCATTCTTCAAACCAGGTGATTAAATCAGCGGTTTTCATAGATATTCTCAGTATTTCTATCAGTAATTATACATAAATTTGATTATATCCTAATTCCTGCCCTTAAAAATACGATGATTAGTTCCCATCCTTACTGATGAGGGGAGATTCTTTTTGATCTTGCCTTGAGAGACACAAAAAAAGTAAGTAATTACCTATTTAATACTTTTAATCAATTCCTGCTTAAACTCATCCGCCGTTTGAAAAGTAATTTTTGGCTTCTCCACCAAGGCTAAATCTATGACTTCCGCTAACTTTTTAGGGATGCTGTTATTACGCTTATGAATAGGTACAGGATCATTTTGCAATACTGCCAACCAAGGATCACCAGTAAAATCACGAGGGAAGTAACCTGTTAACATATTATACAAACAAGCTGCTGTTGCCCAAACATCAACTTCTGGTAAGGCGTGCTTAAAATCTAGTACCTGCTGACGTGGTATAAATGCAGGTGTACCCATTTGAGATCCTGTCAAAGTTTGACCGCTTAACCCGGCTAAGTCAAAAGCTTTGGCTAAACCATAATCCCCTATTTTTGCTACTATTTTATCATTAATATTCGCGATCAAAATATTGTTGGGGTTTAAATCACGGTGAACCAAACCTTTACCTTTTACTAGTTTTCCATCAGCTGATTCAACATAAGGGATTTCTGCCTGATGAGTATATATCAAACCATCAAGAACTTGCAGAATTATGTCTACAGCAATATTAACAGGTAACCGCCATCCTAACTTTTGCATGAAATCCCAAATATTCCCACTTTCACAATATTCCATTGTGAAAAAGAAAGTTTGTTCAGCAAAGCCATAATCTAACAATTGTACTACATGGGAATTTTTTAAACATTTGGTATTTTCTACTTCCTGTAGAAACTTTTGTACACCTCGTTCCTGACTATTAACCGCAGGTAACATTACCTTTAGCGCCACAAATTTTCTAGCCTGGCTATGTTGTGCTAAAAATACTTCACCGAACCGACCCTTACCAAGAGACCTAACTAACTGATAACCGGATATTGCTTGCAGGTTTTGATCACCACTTGCGGCTAATCCTAGTAAGCGTTGAACAATATTTAAATAATTAGGTTTTACTTCTTCTTCAAGTATCTTGGGTGTTTTCGTGATTTCTGATGCTTCTACTTCTACACCGACTTTAAAAAGAGTATCACCCAATTTAATTTCATCACCATCTTGTAAATCATATTCTGGAAAATTTAATGTTAAACCTTCTTGTGCAGTTTGATTACGTTTTCTTTGACCGATTTTTTCATTATTAACAAAAGTGCCATTTAAACTCCCCAAGTCTCGTAACCGAATATCTGGAGGGTTAATATCTAGTAAGCAGTGATAACGGGAAATAGTCATATCAATTTCCTTGGCTAATTGCAGGTTGCAATCATGATTTCTGCCAATGATACAAGTACTACGAGATTCAAAAATATATTGCTTTCCAGAAAATTTACCTTGGGTGATAGTGAGAGTAACTTTAGGTGACATGGGAAAGATTAAAAATTATGGTTAGTTAAATAAATGTGAGGTAACAATTTTGTTGGTAGTCAGCCATCTATTGCTTTACTGGTATCATCATTGTACGATATGTAGCCAGCAATGAGCTTTTATTAAGTTTAATGAATTAAGGTAAGTGCATAAATATTATGAGTTTATGAGTTTATGAGTTTTAAAATGGCCTCTAGCCAGAAATGTGTACTACCAATTCTCTGGTATGATTATGCTGGCGGTGTTCCCAAATATAAATACCTTGCCATGTTCCCAATACTAAATAACCATTATTAATAGGAATGGTTTCAGAAGTATGAGTTAATACTGTGCGGATATGTCCTGGCATATCATCTGTACCTTCGGCATCATGGATATAATGATTATCTTCTGGTACTAATTTAGTCATGAAATTTGCTAAGTCTATTAGTACATCAGGATCTGCATTTTCTTGAATGACTAAACTAGCTGAAGTGTGACGTAAAAACAATGTGCAGAGTCCAATTTTTACCCCAGATTCTGCAACTATGGCAGCAATTTTTGAGGTAATATTTTGAAAAGATTTGCCAGTTGTGGAAATTCTTAGTAGTTTTTGGTAATGTGTCATTGGTAATTGGTAACTGGGTGAGAACATATAGTATACTGCAAACGGGTAGAATCTGGATTTATGTGATGCTAGGCACAACTTCAGCATGGCACCGCGCTAAATCAAATTTAAGCATAATCATCAAACTCGGACACCAAAATACTTTCAAATCTATTCCCTGTTCTCTGCTATTTAAATTGACTGAAAATAATTGATCACGGCTTTGGCTATGGTTTCATTGCCATCTTTGGCTATTGCTTGGGATTGTTTTGGTGCTTGGGGTGAGTCATGAAGAAAGTCCCAATTTCCTTTAAAAAACTCTGTTGGTGTGAGAATTTGATGATGGTTATAATTCTTTATTCCTGCTAATAGCAAATCAGCTTCTGCAAAATCATCACGGGGTATGGTAACTATAGGTAGTTCTAAACGGGTGGCTTCTGCAAAAGTGCTATAACCAGGTTTAGAAACAACTCTTCCACAAATTTGCATAAAATCTACAGGACGATATTGACGATTTTGAATTTTAATTAAATTAGGTAAATCTGGTGCTGTGGCATCAAAGGTGATAAATTGCCAATCAGGAAATTGACTGACATTGTGATAAGGAATTGCTTGTAAACCCAACCCCCCAAAAGTGAGTAATATAGTTTTTTCTGGTGGTGTAGTTATTCCCCAAGTGGTACGTATTTCATTGGTAGAGAAGTGGGGAGAACCACCTGTTAAACCCACATCTATTATATTGGGGAATGCTGACATATTTTCATGGAAGGGAAGACGAAATAAACGATCGCTTTTAGTATACCAATCGCTAATCCAATCAGCAATTTCTATAAATTCTCCTCCCCAATCTCGATAGATAAAATCCCAACTAAAGTTACTTGTCATCCAACAGGGGATATTTGCAGCTTTTGCAAACCCAGTTGCGAGAAAAGGAATATCTGCCAAGATGAGATTAACCCGATTTTGACGGATGAAATTAACTTCAGATGCAATTAAAGAATTTTGCTTTTTTTTAATCTCCTGTAATTTTGCTAAGGTTGCTGGTTTATCCATTGTCAAACTATCAGTTTGGACTACTCCTAAATCAAATGCGCGTTGACGGAGGATAAAATCACCTTGTATATAAGATTCTAGCAGCCATCTAGGTGCGGTTGTGACGAGAATTAACAGTACTTCTGGACATAATTTTTGAATTGTTGCGGCTATTGATGCGGTGCGGGTAGTATGACCAAAGCCGTGATTTGTGATGGCTATATATAAAATTGGGCGTTTCATGGTTATTGAGATTTTGTTTACCTCGGAGGATGTTTTAAAATTTGGAAAAGGTATAGTTTGTCATTTACTCGCTTCTCAAAAAAAGAATATGGATTAAATGAACCGCGTTCGCGGTAGCGTTGCGTAGCAAAGGACGCAAAGGGCGCGAAGAAAGAAGAAGGAAGAAGATTTGTAATCTTACACTTACTTGTATAGGATTGGAAATCTACAGACGGGAAAACATTTCGATGACTTTGATTAATTGGTCAATTTCTGATTCTAAGGTTAAGTAATGAACGCTAACGCGGATACAATTAGGATTGGCAATTACTCTAGTTAATATTTTTTGTGATTCTAAAAATTGCACTAAATTTGCATGGGGTTGATTATTGGTAAGTTGAAAAGACACTAACCCGCTTTCGGGTGGAGTATTTTTTAGACATTTGATATCAGGTAATGCTGTTAAACGTTGCCAAAGATACTCGCTATTTCTGCAAATTTGGTGATATCTTTCTTCTGCTGTTCCCCATTCTTGATGAGTTGCGATCGCACTCCTTAAACCCACATACAATGGAGTGGCTAGGGTTGACACTTCATATCTTCTCCCATCTGGTTGCCAATTGATCGGTTGAGCTTGATTATTGGTAATTACCCCATTTAAACCAATAAAGGTCGGTTGTAACCTTTCCCTGGCTTCCTCTCGTACATATAAACCACCCACACCCGCAGGGCCGCATAACCACTTATGACCAGTGAATGCATAGAAATCTACACCTAATTCTGTTAAATTTAAAGGAAGAACGCCCACTGATTGAGCCGCATCTACCAAAAGCAAAGAATTGTTATTTCTACATATTTCTGTAATTTTGTCAATAGGTAAAACCTGACCTGTATTCCACAAAACATGACTTAAAACTACAAGCTTTGTCTTGGGGCGCAGGTTTTGGGCAATAATACTAACAGGATCGCCCTCATTTAAAGTTGCCATGAGGGGACAGGTGCTAACTTCTACCGTAAATCTACGGCTAATTTCTTTGGCAGTGGCAATAACTCCAGGGTGTTCGCAGTCTGAAAGCAGCAAATGATCGCCAGCTTGCCAGTCAATTCCCCACATTCCGATATTACACCCAATTGTGACATTACCTGTGAGGGTTATTGTGTGGTTTGGTACATTTAATAGGGATGCGATCGCTTCTTTGGTAGCATCCATTTGGGGAGATATCCAGCGATAAGCCTCAGTTCCAAAAGGTCCTATATCCTGAATATGCGCTTGACTTTGGGTGATAGCATCCATTGCCCCTTGAGGCATTGGCCCTTGTCCGCCATAATTAAAATAAACCTTATTTGCTAAAGCAGGAAATTGTGCGCGATGGTGATACAACATATCAATTTTAGATTTTGGATTATGTAGCAGGAGTCAGGAGTCAGGAGTAGAACTGGCTTGGTGTCGGACGTTGAATTTAGATTCTATACCTCATTTATCTGGAATCTGCTGTAAATCCATCATTTAACTTAAAACCTCATATTAATTCTATTCCTCTTAACTCTATTCCCCTCTGCTCCCTGCTCCCTGCCTCTTCTTTTTTGTCCTAAAATCCCCTAATTATTGTTAATTTAAAAGGATGTTAATTAATGCTGAACTACTATTACAATATCAACGCTGTAAACGGCGACCATATTTAGACACTCATGGGGACTATAGCCAGCGAGACGTTCCCCATGAATTGCTGGTGAAAGTGCAACAAGACAAAATCGGTCATCAGCAAAGTGTGCTAGAAAACGTCCCATATCACCAACCAGAGTATCCTCCCAGAGACTGGCAAGCAGGTGCAGCCGCTACTTTAGAATTGATGCAGCAAGGGGTGGATTCCATTTATCGCGGAGTGTTATTAGCTACTTACGTTGACAAATATACCTTACTGAGTCGTCCAGATCTACTGATTAAACAGCGAGGAAAATCTTGCATTGGAGACTGGTTTTATGTGCCGGTAGATATCCAACTAGGTAAACGTCCTAAACAAGAATATCAAGTTGTTGCTGCTTTTCACGCTGAAATTGCAGGGACAGTACAGGATATCCTACTTGAAGAAGCTTGGTTGATATTGCGGAATAAAGACTCAAATTTTGTGGTGGACTTAGATAAATGGACACCGCAAATGTTGGAGATTTTGGCGGAATATATTCAAGTAATTGAGTCACCACAAGCACCAGAAGTATTTATTGCTCGGCAAAAATGCAATCTCTGTCACTGGTATAATCATTGTTATGCGATCGCCCAATCTCAGCAACACCTCTCTCTCTTACCAGGTGTCACACCCATCCGCTACACTCAACTGCAAGCACTATCTACCACCACTTTAGAAGCACTTGTGAACACCAGTCCCAGCACTTTAGAAAACCTAGTGGGATTTGATGCCGAGGTAGCAGCTAAACTGATAGTCCAAGCGCAATCAGTATTTACAAAACAGCCTTTAATCTTACCCTACACCCTACCCCAAAAGAACCTCACACTAACAGCCCCCATCGAGCTATATTTTGATATTGAGGCACAACCAGACTTAAACTTAAATTACCTGTTAGGGGTTTTGGTCGTCGATAGACAAACTAATACACAACAGTTTTATTCATTTTTAGCAGAAACACCAGCCCAAGAAGCTCAGATTTGGCAGCAATTTTTGGATTTAGTTTGGCAATATCCCCAAGCCCCAATTTATCATTTTTGTGCTTACGAATTTGATACAGTCAAAAAACTAGGGCGACTTTACCGCACACCCTACTCTTCAGTTGGGCCAGTACTAGATCGCTTTGTTGATATCTATGAACAACTCACCCAAAACGTGGCGTTACCAATAGAGAGTTATGCTTTAAAAGCGATCGCACGTTGGTTAGGATTTGAGTGGCGTGATCAAGATGCCAGTGGGGCAAAATGTATTTACTGGTATGATCAATGGTTAGAAACTAGCGATCGTACCTTACTAGAACTAATCCAACGCTACAACGAAGACGACTGTCGCGCCACCTACAAAGTTAAAGATTGGCTAGTCAACTTTATCCAGAATGAATATGCCAAGCTGTTAACAAGCCAGGAGGAATCACCAACTTAATTACGTATCCCTAACAGAGTCCGTAGGCTCAATTACGAATTACGAATTACGAATTACGAATTATTTTAATTCATGCAACTTATTAAAAAACTTTGCAAACCATCACAAATTATTTGCTTTATCATTCCCGTCATTATTATCACACTATTTTTCAGTAATTTTGCTACCGCAGCCGTCAAAATAACAGATATAGACTTTATTGGTGAAGCCATCTTACCCACAGGATTATCTTTCCAAAACACTGAATTAGGAGGATTATCAGGAATAACTTACGACGCTAAAAGCAACCTCTATTATGCCATCTCTGACGATAGAGGACAAAAAGCTCCCGCTCGTTTTTATACACTCAAAATCGACCTCAGTCAAGGTAAACTAACAAAAAACGGCGTAGTTCCCGTAAAAATTACCACCCTATTAGATGTAAATAATCAAACATTTAAACCTAATACCACTGACACAGAAGGTATCGCTTTAACTAATCAAGCGACTTTATTCATCTCTTCAGAAGGTGATGTTCAGCGATTTATTAATCCCTTTATTCAAAAATTCTCCCTAGCTTCTGGCCAGATTATTAGCACCCTACCCATACCAAATAAATTTTTACCAAATCAAAAAAGTCTGCGAGGTATACGTAATAACTTAGCCTTTGAAAGTCTCACCATTACACCCGACAACAAAACCCTATTTACAGCCACCGAAAACGCTTCAATTCAAGATGGTGCAGCAGCCAAACCTAGCCGGGGTACTAATTGCCGGATTTTGCAGTACAATCTTGCCAACAACCAACCAGAACAAGAATTCCTCTACCAGACCGAACCAATCACACCCCTATTCAATTTTACAGGTAGGTTCGACAGCGGATTAACTGATTTACTCGCCCTAGATAATCAAGGACACTTCCTGAGTTTAGAAAGGTCTTTTACCGGCTTGGGACTAGCTATTTCTCTGTTTCAGGTTTCCTTAGAAAATGCTGACAACATTCACAAAATTGATAGTTTGTCAACCGTTGACATCACAAAAATAAAACCAGTAAAGAAAAAACTACTCCTAGATTTACAAACCCTAGATGTAGCGTTAGACAACATTGAAGGTTTAACCCTTGGTGCTAAGTTACCTGACGGCCAAACCTCATTAATTCTCGTTAGCGATAATAACTTCAATAAACTGCAACGCACCCAAATCCTAGCCTTTAAACTCAAACTCGAATCACCACTCGACAGGTTATTACACCTGCTGCGAATTCCCAGAAATCGATAGCTTGCTAATAAGTATAATTACTGAGAAAATTTGATAGCCATTTCAATACAATTTAAGTACTATTTAAGTAACACAATTATTGCTAAAATATGTTACATAAGATTAGGTAACTGACAAAATTGAAGAAAAGTGAAGTTACAGCATTTTTCAAGTAAATGGAGTACACGGCTAAGAAGTAAACTTCGCTCGCTGCCTAGATAATTTGTAACTCACTCGGTTACAATCTGCTGTATGTTAATTTTACTAAATTCAATAAATACCCTCTCACAGGATTAAGGCTATTATTGAGATTTATATAGATACAGAGAAACAATAGCTGTAATAATTTTGATAAAGTATCCTGTAGTAAATACCCATACTTATTTTGTGTGTAACATAATAACCAGGATATGAATGAATACAAAACACCATCAGACATCTATATTGGCAAATTATTAAACAATCGTTATTTAATCAGAGACTTACTTGGTAAAGGGGGAATGGGTAGGGTTTACCTAGCCGAAGATGTTACCAAAGGCTGTATGTTAGTTGCAGTTAAAATGCTCTCATTAAATATAGTTAACCAGGAATTAGCTGACCGTTTTGGCAGAGAAATTTTTATTGGCTCTCAATTAGGTAAAAAAAGTCCACATATTAGCCGTGTATTAACTTATGGCATTACTAATGAAAGAGTGCCATTTTACGTTATGGAATATCTGCAAGGAAGAACCATCAAACAAATTCTTAAAGTCGAAAGTTTAAATACCTCAAAATTTATAGAAATCTGTCAACAAATTTGTTTAGGATTACATTGCGCTCACCAAGGTGTCACCCTCCAAGGTAAAATTTATCCGATTCTTCATAGAGATATTAAACCAGAAAATATATTCATTCATAACTATGACAACAAACTAGAAATAGTTAAAATTCTTGACTTTGGTATTGCCAAATTTCTGAGTGAAACAGGTGGGATGACAATGACTGAATCATTTATAGGTAGTTTACCTTACTCATCTCCAGAACATATGCAAGGATACAAAATATTGGATGTGCGCTCTGATATTTATAGCTTGGGTGTTGTGATGTATGAAATGTTGGCAGGTAAACATCCATTTCATACGAACAGTCACTCTTTCAGTACTTGGTGCAAACTTCATTGTATCCAAGCACCACCTAAATTTGAAGAAGTTAATCCCAATGTAAAAATTCCCCAAGAATTGCAGCAATTAGTCATGGATTGTTTAGCAAAAGATATGAATGATAGACCCGATAGCACTAGTAAAATATTAGAAGATTTAGCTAAAATTAAGGCACAACTTAATAATAGTCTTGTATCTTCTAAAGATGTAAATCTAGTACCTTTCACATCATTCTCTGAGCAAATATGTCGGCAAAAAAAGTGGCCCAAGAATAAACCAGTTGCATTAATTTGTTTTCCATACCTTTTAACTACTCCACAAGGTAATATACCAACTTTTTGGGCTATGTTACCGCGAGCAGAAATTCTGAAATTTACAGAAAAAACATATACTATTGACTTTATTAGTAAAATGAATGAGTATCCCATGGTACTGTGGTTGACAATGCTCCATGATGAATCATATTCTCTGCTGAGATGGTTATCTTATTACTTAGATATAAAAAATTCTAAAGAAGAAAAGATCTTGCGTAATTTAACAGAGACTGGCTATTATCATTTACTATTTTTTGCCCATGAAGATCCTCTTAAATGCAACAATGTTATAACTTTCTTACTGACAGCTAAACAACGTCAATATCTAACTGACGTTATAAATTCAAGTCAAAATTTTGATCCAGCTATCTCTCCTCAAGAAGCCAAGGATTTGTTAAAACTTGAGTATGAAAAAATCAAAGCAGAAGTTAGCAAAAAGCTAAATACAAATTCCAAAAATCCTGCATTCTTTTTTAAGTATTGGCTAGATAAATTTTTAGAATTATTTAAATCTTAATCATAATATCTGCCAATCTCAACTATTGAAAATTTTTTATTTACCCCGTTTTAATTAAGAGGTTATTAAAGTGAACACCAGGCCCTTTGCGTCTCCAGAAAATCAGGAGTTGCTTGTCAACCGTTATCAACTTAAGCAGTTAATCGGTAAAGGTGGCATGGGTGAAGTTTTTTTAGCACACGATATTTTGCTAGGAGGTACACCAGTTGCTATAAAATTTTTATCTCAGACTGTAGTTAACCCAAAAATTCAAGCCAGCTTTAATCGTGAAGCTCTTTTGAGCGCTGCATTAAGTCAAAAAAGTATACACATCGTGCGGGCTTATGATTACGGTGTCAGTCAAAATGGTAAGCCATTTTATGTGATGGAATATCTATCTGGCAAGATTTTGAAGGAATTAATCCCCATATCTTTGCCAATGTTTTTCACTTTATTACGCCAAATTTGTTTAGGCTTACAGTGCGCTCATCAAGGAACTAAAATTGATGGTATCAATTATCAACTAGTTCACAGAGATATTAAGCCAGCTAATATAATTGTGATTCCTGATCCAATATTGGGGCAATTAGCCAAAATTTTAGACTTTGGGATTGCAAAATTTTTAAATTCTTCAACGGCAATTCACACTAAAGGATTTCATGGAACCTTACCTTACTGTTCACCAGAACAATTAGATGGGGAAGAATTAGATGGTCGTTCTGATATTTATAGCTTGGGTGTGATGATGTTTGAGATGCTGACAGGACAAAAACCTTGGCAGCCAGAAACTAACTATTTTGGTGCTTGGTATAAAGCGCATCGTTTTGAAGCTCCAAAAGCGATCGCTGATGCAAATCCCTATATTCAAGTGCCTCAGAAGTTAAATGATTTAATTATGACTTGTCTGGCCAAGAAACCGGAAAACCGTCCCCAAAATATAGCCCAAATTTTGCAGATATTGAGTGATATAGAAAAATCTAATCAACAAAAAGCAAGCACAAGTTTAGCTCATTCATCTACTTCTCATCGTTCCTTGGTTTCTAAATCTCCCGGAAAAATCACCAATCCCTATGAGCATCTTGTTTGGCCTGAAAATAAACCCATTCAGGAAATTGTTTTTCCTCAAATGATAGATACTGCCAAAGGATATGTAGCAGCTTTGTGGCTAATGTTACCTGAACAGGAAATTAAAAATCACGCCCATACTAACCCATACAACCAGTTTATCTTTATCACCTCTCCCCATCCGATGCTGCTGTGGTTAACAGTACTTTATAATCGGGAACTAGGCCCTAAATGGTTGCCCTGTTACCTAGATATGCAAAATACCCAGAATCTCCAGATGGTATCAGCATTAGCAGCAAGTAAATCTTACCCTTTGATTTTCTTCACTCTAGAACCAACTCATAAATGTTTTAGCGTTATTAGAAGTGCCATCTCTCCCATCAAAGGCCAAAAATTGACGACTTGGATTCAACAAAGTCAGCAACTACCATCTTCTTCTCAACCCCAAGTCAGCAAAAAGCTGTTAAAGCAGCAGTATAAATTAATGCAATCTCAAATATTACAAAAAATAGAATCGAAAACCAAGGTTGTCGGATAATTATTCAGTGTACAGCATCAAGCCTAAACTTTTTTCTAGGTCGTTTTATCTGATTCTAAACAAAAATTATACACTTTTGTTTAATAAAAGTGAATTTGACAACATCTCAAAATCCAGTTCTTTTATTAAAAGACAAATTAAACAAACTTGGCATCATTCATATAAATTATGTCTGCACTTGATTTGGGATTGTCAATTGCCAAATGAGTTTTTTGGGCAGGAAAATAAATTTTTTGGTAATCTTCAATTATCTGTTCTGGTGAAATATCTTCTTGGTTTCGCTGGATGGCTCTTTCCAAAGCAGTTTCAAATGAACAATCAATCCAAATCTTAAAATCATAGAAATATTGCAGCGATCGCTTCAGCAAAAATATTCCTTCAAGCACAATTACATCCACATTTTCAAATTGATAATTATAGGTTTGCGGTATACCAGCAATTCCTGTTAAAACAGTTGTTAAATTAATCATCCGCTGATTTTTTAACGGCAGTATCAATTTTTGAAATAGATCATCAAAGTGAAAAGCATTATCGTAAAAATGCTGGGCTGGATTTTCAGAATTAAATCGCTCAGTCGGGAGCTTATGCCAAGCATCTAAATTAATGGAGATAGCATGAATATTTTGATAATTGAGAGCAGTTATTAATTTTTCAGTAATATAACCTTTGCCAGAACCATCAATACCACTGACAGCAACTAAAAAACCTCTATCTATTGACAATTTTGATTGCTTTTGGAGGATAGAATCAGCTAAATCTTGAATATTCATGATGATTTTCCACCTTTTTTTGTTAATTGATAATCCTCAAAAATTACCTCATATCCATTTCCTTGTGGTGATGCACACATTATTCCCACTTGAATATCTTGCTCGACTGGAAAATAAGCCATTCTCAAGGGAACATAGCGGTTATCTTCATCTAAATAAGCGATATGAATAGCCTCTTGACATCGCTCAACCCGTAGCTGAAAAGTATCAGGAGGATTTAACAAAGGTGTGAATGACCAATCTGAATAGTTATGAGTGACCACAGCACTCAGGTTTTGTACTCCATCTACATACTCAATTCCAGTTTTAATCCAATGTTTTTCGTCAGCACGAATCATAATTCCTGCCTGATCATA
The DNA here is from genome assembly GCF_049315035.1 of Anabaena sp. PCC 7938. Lineage (NCBI taxonomy): Bacteria > Bacillati > Cyanobacteriota > Cyanophyceae > Nostocales > Nostocaceae > Anabaena > Anabaena sp. PCC 7938. The sequence continues at coordinate 2,366,455 of NZ_CP186034.1, forward strand.
TAAGTCCTTATATTTGCCTTTTATCTTGATATCAACAACAAAATCTGTACTCACTCTGTCAAAGTAGAAATGTCCACTATCACGAATAAAACCATAGTGAGTTATACGCCAAAAATCAGTTTTTGGTGCAGTTGTAATGATGATTTGCTGCTCAGAATGCGACCAGGTAGGAGGTTCATTAAGCCATTCCATAGTTTTTGCTATTGTTAAATGTAAGGGAATAAGTTGTGTAATTTTACCGTGAGTAGATGAGTTTTAAACTATAACAATTTTTCAAACTTATCCAAGGCACTAATTGACATTTTTATGAGAATAGTTTGTATCCAATTGATTAATTACAATCGCTACTATTAATGTGGTAATTCCGAATATTTTAGGTGTGGTAATCGGATATTTCATAGCACCGAACCATCCCAACTGGTCAATTACTATTGACATAAGCATTTGGCTAAATACTACAACTAAAGTAGTGGTGGTTAAACCCAATTTAGGAACTATTAAGGTACTTAAGGTGACGAAGATTGCACCTAGCAAACCGCCTAAAAATGCCCACCAAGGAGTAATATAAATTAACTCAAGCTTGTAAGGTTTGAAAATACCAAGTCCTAGCAGCAATGTGAGGATACTAAACCCAACTACGAAATTAATTGTTGCTGCGGCTATTGGGGAGTGGAGTATTGTCTTTAATCGAGCATTGACAGCTGTACCAATTGTTGAAAAACCACCAGCCGAACCAGCACTAAGCAATGCTAATAAAATATCCATAATGATGATACTAAAAAAGTATTAAGTTGGTAGAGAAAGCAAAAAAATTGCCACAATTAACAGTCCCATAACAAGGCGACGATTAGCTGTGAGGCGACGGCGATTAACTCCTAACCAGCCAAAATGGTCAGTCACCAAACCAGTAATTGCTTGTCCACAAATAATTAGCCCCTGAGTCAAGGTAGTCCCCAAAATAGAGGTGAAGTAAGCACTGGCGGTAATATACCAAACTCCGAATAAACCACCCATCAGACTCCATCGGGGAGCTTTGGCTAAAGCAGACCAATCTGGATGACCAAACCAACCCGTGCATAACAAACTAATCAACGCAATTGAGCCGATAAAGTAAGAAATATCTGCGGCTAGGGGTACAGAATTGAGCGATCGCGCTAATTGAGCATTGAGATTGCTTTGAATCGGCAATACAGCACCATTAACCAATGCCAGCAGCACATATAAATAGCTTTGACCATGAGGGACAGTTCCCTGGAAGCTTAAACGTATGGGTGTCATGGGTGTCATAGCTGTTGTTTTGTGAGGAGGATAGAGAGTTCTTGAACATCTATCTTGATATCAAGATACTTAAGATAAAGATAAATGTCAAGAGTCTCGATGTCAAGATAAAATGGCAATATGAACAAAGATCGAATTGACATCATTCTTGAGGAATGGCAACAGGAAGTGCCACAGTTGGATACCTCCGCACTAGGGATATCTGGGCGGATACTACGAATTGCCCGTCTTCTGGAAAAGCACCGAGAAAGTATACTGGTTGAGTATGGCTTGAACGTTTGGTCATTTGATGTGTTAGCCACACTAAGACGACAGGGACAACCTTTTTGCTTGAAACCGACTGAACTTTATAATTTGCTCATGCTGTCTTCAGGCGCAATGACAAACCGGATTGACCGCCTAGAACAAGATGGCATAGTAACGCGTGTGCGTGATGCAGAGGATCGGCGCAGTGTAATGGTGCAACTGACTCCTAAAGGAATACAGCTTGCAGATACTGTAATGCCTATTCTGTTTGAGAAAGAAAAACAACTGTTATCTCAATTCACGGCTGATGAATTACAACTATTCATCCCCATGCTGCGTAAGCTACTTTTGTTACTCGAACAGGATGCGAAATCAGTTTGACATCCTCTCTCGCTAAGTGCAGAAGCATTACACCAGTGTGAGCATTAGTTATCTAGGCGATCATCGCACCAGAGAAAAATAGCATACCCTGACAAAGTGCCTCTAGTGACGCTTGCTTGTCAAACTCCGCAGTTTAAGGGGTTGTTGTGGCTATCTATCCTGATTAAGTGGATAATCATGCAGGAGTATACCAAACACTCTGATGACAAATAATTAGTCACTGTACACAAGGTATGGACGGTATTGGATTCGAACCAACGACCCCATCGATGTCAACGATGTACTCTAACCAACTGAGCTAACCGTCCTTAACTAAGCCTTATCAAAGGTAGCATACTTTTTTCTAAAATACAAGAGCAAACCCTAAATAAACAAAAACTCCGTATCCTCAGACCGATTCCACGAAGTTGCCAAAAATTAAACAAAATTAAATTTGTGAATGGACATCAACTCACTGCAATAGTCACACCTGCACTCTCATTTCCCAACCTATCTACTGCACACACTGCATAGGTTCCAGGTTGCACAGTCGCAAAATTAGTACCAGTAGATAAAATTCTTTGAATTATCCAACTATCGCCACTTTGACGGTACAGCGTCCAAGAACGTACAGGTTGATTATCACCTGCGTCCCAATTAAGTCTACCGTTTTGGAATTTTAGCTCTTTGGGAGGAGATGGCGCTATTGTGCTTTGCCATGACATAGTAGGAACTATTGCAGGTCTGGGATAATAGGCATTTTTAAACTGGTCAGCAATGCCTTGGCGATTTTCCTTTATGGAACTCATACTGAAGAAGATATTGCCTAAGGAAAGTTTACCTGCTAAGTTGCGAGTAATGATAATCTGCTTTCCTATCTCTTCATTTTTCCAGGCTTTACCGTCCAATTGTCCAATATTGTTACCTGCGTAAATGTGTCGCTGTTTGGTATTGGCTTCTGTCCACCATTTGAGTAAGACTTCATAACTCTGTTGTGTTTGGTCGGTGCGCCAATAAAGTTGAGGGGCTAAATAATCTATCCAACCTTGCTGTAACCATTTTTTAGAATCGGCATACAGGACATTATAGGCATCTAAGCCCACAATACCTGCTGGCTGTCCAGGGCGATAAATACCAAAGGGACTAATCCCAAATTTAACGTGAGATTTGGTTTTTTTAATTCCCTGGGATAGACGTAATACCATTTGATTGACGTTTTCCCGCCGCCAGTCTTCTAGGTTAAGTGTCCCACCGCTTGATTTATAGGCTGCGTAGGTTTTGTTATCGGGGAAAGTTTGACCGGATATGGGATAGGGGTAAAAATAGTCATCTAGATGAATGCCATCTAAATCGTAGCGGCTGACAACATCAATAATGACATTGTAGGCTCTATCTTGAACGATTTTCGCGCCTGGGTCCATCCATAATTGATTTCCCCATTGATAAACAACTTCGGGATTAGTGATGGCTATGTGGGGACGGACATTAGACCCGCTTTTGGTGGTAGTTTTGGCGCGGTAGGGGTTGAACCAAGCATGAAGTTCGATATTGCGTTTATGACATTCTGCGATCGCATATTCTAAAGGATCATAAAATGGTTCTGGTGCTTTTCCCTGAGTTCCTGTAATCCATGCACTCCAAGGTTCTAACGCAGAAGCATATAAAGCATCTCCCTCTGGTCGCACCTGCAAAACTAATGCATTAAAATTCAGAGATTGTAATTGTTGGATAATTGCCGAAAGTTCGGCTTTCTGCTGGTCTACAGAAAGTCCCGCTTTGGAAGGCCAATCACTATTCCATACAGTTGTTACCCAAGCCCCCCGAAACTCGCGGCTATGACTTACCTTAACTGTATTAGTGGGTGTAGAGACAATATTTGGTGGAACTACAATGTAGTCAGAGGCAATTTTTTCTGCTTTTCCCTGATCTACCAAAGCTTGATAGACCATCACAGCCACATCTGCACGAGTAGCAGCTATTTTGGGATTAAGTAATTTGATATTTGGATAACTAGCCACCCAACCGACACGAGTAGCGATCGCAATCTGATTTATAGCATAGTTAGGAATAGCGATCGCATCTTGATAAATTTGTGGTAACGCATTTACCAGATCAGCTTCTACCTTAGCAGCAATTTCCAAACCATTAACCATCGCCACTAAGACATCACCCCTAGAAATCCTTTCACTGATACCAAAACGCTGATCAGGATAACCCACCAAAAAACCTGTTTCGTAGACCTTTTTAATAGCATTAATAGCCCAGTGGTTATTGGGAACATCCACAAAAGGCACATAATCGCGTTTAACCGATTGAGTAAAAACCGCGCCAATAATTGCAGCAAACTCAGCACGAGTCACAGAATTATCAGGGCGAAAAGTCCCGTCAGGATAACCATTTAAAATCCGACGTTGCGCCAAAGCCTCAATAAACGGACGCGCCCAATGATTTTGGATATCTGGAAATGTTGTTTTAGTAGATACCATTTTTCCCTACAGCTAGATTAACATCCATTGTTAATTTAGCAACATCAAAGCGAATCATGCACTAATGCTGACTCCAACAAAGAAACTCATAAAAATCTCTCTGCGTACCTCCGCGCTAACCTCTGCGTAACTCTGCGTTTTACAAACCCATCACCTGACGATAATGAACCTCCATTTCCCCTACACTCTTCGACCGATGTGTTTTTCCCCATTCACTGCGGTTAAATAATTCTTGCCGCAACTCATCAACATTAATAGTCGTAACTTTCCCATCAGCAATAATTTGTTTACCACGCACCCAAGCACTATCAACAGCATTAGTAGGACGACCTAGAACTAATAAACCAATGGGATCAGTACGAGGAAGCAATGATAAATTAGTTAAATCATAAAGAACCAAATCGGCTTGTTTGCCGACCGTCAGAGAACCCAGTTGATCATCCATATTTAATCCTTTCGCACCACCTAAAGAAGCCATTTCTACAGCTTCACGGGGAGTAATCCAATATTGATAATCTAATTCAGTCACATTGTGCAAAATAGAACCAATTTTAATCGCTTCTAACAAATCCTGAGAATCATTACTAGAAGCACCATCACAACCAAAAGTTACATTTACCCCCGCTTGGCGATATTTGAGAATAGGGGCGATACCACTACCTAAACGCAGATTACTTAAAGGATTGTGAACAACTGTAGCTTGAGTTTCGGCCAGAATGTTAATATCAGAGTCGGTTAACCAAACGCAATGAGCTAGAGATGTGCGATCGCTCAAATAACCAATACGCTGCAAATGTTCAACCGCAGTACAACCATATTTTTCCTGGGCTAGTTTTTCCTGGGCTTTAGTTTCCAGTAAATGCGAGTGACGACAAAGATTATAACGATTACTTAACTCAACACATCCCGTAAATAAAGCATCACTACATAACTGTATCCCTGTTGGTGCAACTAAAATATTGATCCCCTCATCTGGACGATGAAACAGCCTCACCGCTTCTTCAATAATTACCAAAGTTTCCGCAGTAGAACGAAAATAAGGTTCATGAATTTGGCTTGATTCCCCTGAAGGTATCCCTGCACTGAGAGATTCATCTTGAATCAAAGGGGCAACAAAAGCCCGAATTCCGATTTCTCGATAAGCACGAACGGCTGTAGCAATAGTTTCTAACTCTTTACCGGGAATTAACACCAAATGATCTACAACACTCGTTCCCCCAGAAAGTAAAGTTTCTACAGCCGTTCCCAAAGCGCTGATATAAACCTGTTCCGTATCCAAAGGGGCAAACTCATATAAATGTGCTAACCATAACTCTAACGGTAAAGGTGGAATTACTCCCCGTTGCCACTTTTCCGAAGAATGGGTATGGGCATTAAAAAAACCAGACAGTAACAGTTTATTTTCACCGTTAATTCTTGTACCAATTAAATCTAAATTGGAGTCAATAGCGGTGATAATACCATTGACAACTTGCACATCTATAGTTCTGTAACCATCGGTAACTGCAATTACAGCATTTTTAATAGTAAAGTTCATGGATTTTAACCTTGATAAAGTAATTTAACTCTCAACTGAATTTCAAGTCACAAAGAAAAAAAATTATCTTGGGTGTTGACATTTATGAATCTACCAATTCGGACATTAGGCATTGCACCAAATGCTTGGGGAGTAAATCAGACTTTTGCAGACATTACCCATCCTCAAAAGACCCCACAACCAGTTATTTTATCAACAGAAACCAAAACTCTGCGTCTTGACTTGGCAAAAGCTGCCATAATTGTCGTTGATATGCAAAATGACTTCTGTCATTCTGATGGTTGGTTAGCTCATATTGGTGTAGATATCACCCCAGCACGTCAACCCATTGAACCATTACAAAAATTATTACCAGCACTACGGACTGCTAACGTGCCTATAATTTGGCTAAATTGGGGAAATCGCCCTGATTTACTCAATATAAGTCCTGCTTTACTACACGTCTATAATCCCACCGGTGACGGAGTAGGATTGGGTGATCCTCTTCCCAAAAACGGTGCTAAGGTACTTGTAAAAGGTAGTTGGGCAGCAGCAGTAGTAGACGAACTCGAACAGCAACCAGATGATATTTGCGTTGATAAATATCGAATGAGTGGTTTTTGGGATACACCCTTAGATAGTATTCTGCGGAACTTAGGAATAACGACAATATTTTTTACTGGTATCAACGCTGACCAATGTGTATTCACAACTCTATGTGATGCCAACTTTTTAGGATATGACTGCATTTTAGTTCAAGATTGCACTGCTACCACCTCACCTGAATATTGCTGGCTGGCTACGTTATACAACATTAAACAATGCTTTGGTTTTGTCACAGATTCCTCAGCAATTGCCACAGCGATAGATCATTTGTAATTCGTAATTCGTAATTCGTAATTCGTAATTCGTAATTCGTAATTCGTAATTCGTAATTCGTAATTCGTAATTCGTAATTCGTAATTCGTAATTCGTAATTCGTAATTCGTAATTACCCATCACCCATTACCCATCACCCATAACCCATTTAAATATATGTATACTACTAGCTGTGTCATTCCAGTTATCAAATCTCCCAAAGATTATCAAACATACCGCATCAGTCCCAATGAATCTAATCGGTTAGCAATTATTTTTGATTCCGCAATTGCTAATACTTCCTTAACTTGTTGTGTAGAAATTTTTGATGTGGGTGGACAAACACCACCAAATCGTCATCAATGGGCATTGGAAATGTTTTTCATCCTCAAAGGAGAAGGAATCGCCATTTGTGATGGCAAAAGTGTACCTATCAAAACCGGAGATAGTTTATTAGTACCGCCTACAGGTACTCATTTAATTAAAAATACAGGTGAAACTCGTCTTTATACGCTGACAATCATGGTTCCAAATGAAGACTTTTCTGAGCTAATTCGCAGTGGTATACCTGTAGAATTAGATGCAGAAGATATGGCTGTTTTAGGAAGATTAGATCCTTTTAAATTGGTCTAAAGTTTAGTCAGACATTTACGCCAAACAGAATCGAAGTAGGGGTAATTCATGAGTTACCCCTATGCAAGAATCAGCTTTTGAATTCAATCTTGCGTAATACCAATTCTGTGTAAAGTTGCGCCAAATAAATAACATAGGGACGTTCCATGGAACGTGACCGTTCAGGGGATGATCAACAAAATGCCCTATATTTAAGATCAAACTGAATCAATACGAAAACTAGCTTAAATTTGATTTTTTACAGGTTATTTTGAATGAGCAAAAGTCTTATCTAAATTCTTCTTCAACTTAGTATTTCTGTTTAGCACTGGTGAAACAAAGTTTCTAAGTAGATACGTGCAGCGCTGCGATCAGTATCTCCATTTTGAAGTAAAAATAATGATAATGCTGCTGTCAATACTCGGTTTTGATCCCAATCAGGATGAGTTTCTATGTAATTTTTTAGAGAGTCATGGAGTGTTTCAGGAATTTCTGTAAAGAGACCTACTGTTGCGTTCATTAAATATTTTCCTTGTATAAAGTCTATTAAGAGATTTTGCTTACAGTTAAACTTGTATCCAAATTTTCATCGTATCGATCATCTGTACTAATTATTTATAGTAAATTTACAAAGTTGATACGAACAGTGGAACAGACTAAAAATGCAAGCCGAATCATTGTGCGCTAAGAGGGGGTAGGTTTGTCAATGCTGCGAAATGTTAAAAAGTAGCAGGGGAAAAATTACTATTGACGAAATAATAAGGTTTTAAGCCTAGTTTTTGTTACACAACTTAATAAAATCTCAGTTACTGATTTTTTTTGTGTTGACAGGACAAAATCCCCAGTAAGTTAGCAAGAGTCCATCATTTCGTCAAACATCTGTGGAAAAGTGATCAAGACCTTGTGGAAAAGCTGTGGAATGAAGGAGGATAACAGCAGATAATGATAAGAATTACAAAAAGATTAAAAATATTATTCTTGAACAAGAGTAACTAATTTTTAATTCCCGTCGCAGCGATACCACGAATAAACTGCCTTTGTCCGAACAGAAACAACACCATGACTGGTACGGTAGAAATTGTTACTGCTGCCATCATCAACGGCCAATTATTGGTAAACTGCTCTTGAAATTCTGCCAGTGCCAGTTGCACCGTTCTTAATTCTGGTCTTGTTGTAAAGACCAAGGGCTTAAATAAATCGTTCCATTCTCCAATAAAGGTGAATAAAAACAGCGTTACTAAAGCTGGGCGTGCTAAAGGTAACATGATGCGCCACAGAATTTGTAGTCGGTTCGCGCCATCAATGGCTGCTGCTTCTTCCAATTCCACGGGAATTGTCTGAAAATATTGACGTAACAGAAAAATTCCAAAGCCGTTTACCGCACTGGGTAAAATCAAAGCCCAGTATGTATTGATCATGTGTCCCCACTTCAACACCAAAAAGATGGGAATTACCAATAACTGAAAGGGAATTACCAAAGTTGCTAGTACCACCAACAATAGTGCTTGTCTGCCCCTAAATTTCAGCCTTGCGAGGGCGTAACCTGCCAAAGCAGATGTGATAATTTGAAAAGCCGTAACTGCGATCGCTACCAAGGTAGAATTAGCAAATGCTAGTAAAAACTTCCCTCGTTCCCAAGCCTCCCGGTAATTAGCTAAAGTCCAGTTATTTTTTCCCAAAACTCTTGGAGTTGTACCCGCAGGTGAAAAGGAAGTGAGAAAGACCACAATCAAAGGCAGTAGAATGATAAATGCTCCTAGCACCAACACCACCAGACCCCATAAATTCGTATTTTTCAGATTCCAGGTTCGCTTGAACATCGGTTATGCTTCTAAAACAGTCATTTTTTAGTATTAGAGCATCACCTCTGGTAAAAACTCATCTAATTACCATAATTTCTTGTTAAGTTAAATTAAACCACAGTGATTATCATCCTTAATTCCTGGGGTAAGTTAGATTTTAGTATCAAATAATTCAGGGTTACGGAGTAAACATACCATGCAGCAGCTTGTTGAGCAAATTGAAAAAATTGATTTCCAAAGTGAAGAATACAAAGACGCATATAGCCGTATTAATGCAATTGTGATTGAAGGGGAACAAGAAGCCCATGATAATTACATTCAACTGGCGGAACTGCTGCCAGAAAGTAAAGACAACCTGATTCGCTTATCGAAGATGGAAAGCCGTCACAAGAAAGGATTTGAAGCTTGTGGACGCAATTTGCAGGTCACACCAGACATGAAGTTTGCAAAAGAGTTTTTCTCAGGACTGCACAAAAATTTTCAAACTGCGGCCGCAGAAGGTAAAGTTGTTACTTGCTTGCTGATTCAAGCTTTAATTATCGAATGTTTTGCGATCGCAGCATACAACATCTACATTCCCGTCGCTGATGATTTCGCCCGCAAAATTACAGAAGGTGTGGTCAAAGAAGAATACAGTCATCTCAATTTTGGCGAAGTTTGGCTTCAAGAAAACTTTGCAGAATCCAAAGCTGAATTAGAAACAGCTAACCGCCAAAATCTTCCCCTAGTCTGGAAGATGCTCAACCAAGTAGCAGATGATGCCCACGTCTTGGCAATGGAAAAAGAAGCCTTAGTAGAAGATTTCATGATTCAATACGGTGAGGCACTAAGTAATATTGGCTTCACAACTCGTGATATTATGCGTCTCTCCGCTTACGGACTCATACCTGTCTAAATATCCCCATAGGGGTGACTACTTTGTCACCCCTGATGAAAAACAACTAAGGTAGCATCTATTTTTCCGACCCAACCTACACCTTAAATGGGGAGTGTAATTACGAATTACAAATTACAAATTATTTGCACGCTTTATGTAGTATTTTTAAGGATTAGACACCATAATCCTATCCCAACTTGGCATAGTTAGTATTGTTTGCGATTTTTGGAACAGTCTTTTAGTCAAAACTGTGAATCCAAAATCCAAAATTGGTATCGCCTACAAATTCCACGCTTTTAACAGCACTCGCCTAATATATCACTACATGTTTGGTCTAATTGGACATCTGACTAGCTTAGAACACGCTCAATCCGTAGCTCAAGAATTGGGATACCCAGAATATGCCGATCAAGGGCTAGACTTTTGGTGTAGCGCCCCGCCGCAAATTGTCGATCACATTACCGTTACCAGCATCACCGGACAAAAAATTGAAGGTCGGTATGTAGAATCTTGCTTTTTGCCGGAAATGCTGGCAAATCGCCGCATTAAAGCTGCAACTCGCAAAATTCTCAACGCCATGGCTCATGCTCAAAAGCATGGCATTGATATCACGGCTTTAGGTGGGTTTTCTTCAATTATTTTTGAGAACTTCAATTTAGAGCAGTTTAGCCAAGTCCGAAACGTTAAATTAGAATTTGAACGCTTCACAACAGGAAATACCCATACAGCCTACATCATCTGTCGGCAGGTAGAGGAAGCATCTAAGCAATTAGGAATAGAATTGTCAAAAGCAACTGTGGCTGTGTGTGGCGCTACAGGGGATATTGGCAGTGCAGTTACCCGCTGGTTAGATAAAAAAACAGATGTCCAAGAATTACTCCTCATAGCCCGTAACCAAGAACGTCTTCAAGAACTACAAGCAGAATTGGGACGGGGTAAAATCATGGGTTTACAGGAAGCATTACCCCAAGCCGATATTGTAGTTTGGGTTGCTAGTATGCCTAAAGGTGTAGAAATTGACCCCACCGTACTGAAACAACCTTGTTTGCTGATTGATGGTGGCTATCCTAAAAACTTAGGGACAAAAATTCAGCATCCTGGCGTGTATGTATTAAATGGTGGAATTGTCGAGCATTCCCTAGATATTGACTGGAAAATTATGAAAATTGTCAATATGGATGTCCCAGCACGCCAGTTGTTTGCTTGTTTTGCGGAATCAATGCTGCTGGAATTTGAGAAGTTATACACAAACTTTTCTTGGGGTCGTAATCAGATTACCGTAGATAAAATGGAGCAAATTGGTCGGGTGTCAATTAAACACGGTTTTAGACCATTATTAGTTTAGGGACTGGGGACTGGGGACTAGGGACTGGGAAATTCTCCCCAAGCATAATCCCCAATCTCCAATCCCTATTCCCTATTCCCTATTCCCTATTTCCTAACTATGGCAATTACTGAGCGCAAACCGCTACTGTTGGATTTTGAAAAGCCGTTAGCAGAACTGGCTACCCGGATTAACCAAATTCGGCAACTTGCAGAAGAAAATGGCGTTGATGTTTCTGGTCAAATTCGCCAACTAGAAACCAGGGCTATGCAATTGCGTGAGGAAATTTTTAGCAGTCTCACCCCATCTCAAAGACTGCAAGTGGCTAGACATCCTCGCCGTCCTAGTACCCTAGATTACATTCAGGCAATCAGTGATGAATGGATGGAGTTACATGGCGATCGCTGTGGAGGTGATGATCCAGCTTTAGTTGGTGGTGTTGGTCGTCTGGGTGGACAACCAGTGGTGATGTTAGGACATCAAAAAGGCCGGGATACCAAAGATAACGTCGCCCGGAATTTTGGCATGGCTGCACCTGGTGGCTATCGTAAAGCCTTGCGGTTAATGGAACACGCCAACAAGTTTGGTATGCCCATTGTGACATTTATCGACACCCCAGGAGCTTGGGCCGGAATAGAAGCCGAACATCAAGGACAAGGAGAAGCGATCGCTTACAACCTCCGGCAAATGTTTTGCTTTGATGTGCCAATTCTTTGTACAGTCATTGGTGAAGGCGGTTCCGGTGGTGCTTTGGGTATTGGCGTAGGCGATCGCTTATTGATGTTTGAACACTCAGTTTACACCGTTGCTACCCCAGAAGCCTGTGCCGCTATTTTGTGGAAAGATGCCAGCAAAGCCCCTCAAGCAGCTGTCGCCTTAAAAATTATCTCCCATGACCTGAAAAACCTGGGAATTATCGACCAAATATTATCTGAACCCATCGGGGGCGCTCATTCTGATCCCTTGAGTGCAGCTACAACTCTCAAGCAAGCCTTGTTGGATAACTTAGATGAACTCAATCGCCTAACTGCGAGCGAACGTCGCCAACTCCGCTATGAGAAATTCCGCAAAATTGGTGTCTTTACCGAACTCGCTCACTAAAAATAATAGCTATAATCCCACAGCACTACAGCAGTGTTATAATTGCCTAGGGCTGCTTAAAGATTTTTAACAATCTTATCAGCTATAGGCATTTGTGTTTGTGTGTCCAGCAAATGAACCCCATTTGATGGGTGAGTTTGCCTAGTATTCAATAAATCGGCGTTGAGTTTACAACGTGATTTCCCAGAAAGATATTTGTTGTTCTAACTGGGAAAACTAGCTGTAGGCGATATACTCATAATGGCAAGGCATTATAGCACCTGTCATAAAAAACAATCGGATTTTTAGATTTATTTAATTTATGAGAGGCTGGTGTCTCACAGCACTGCCAGAAAATGGGGAGATACCATGAGTTTTGAGCAGAAACGACGCGCTCTGATTACCGGAGCCAGCAGCGGAATCGGAAAAGCAACAGCTTTAGCCTTTGCAAAGGCGGGAATAGATGTCGCCTTAGTCAGCCGTTCTGAGGACAAATTGGCAGCGGTGGCACAAACAGCTATAGAAATTGGGGTGGAAGCAAAAGCCTTCACTGTGGATTTAGCTAGTGTTTCCCAAGTAAAAGCCAAGATCCAAGCGATCGCTCACGAGTTCGGTGACATAGATATTCTCGTCAACAATGCTGGCATGGGATACACCGCCAATTTGAGCGAAACCCCCTTAGAAGACTGGCAACAGGTGATTAACTTAAATCTCACCAGCGCTTTTCAGTGCATGATGGGCATTTTGCCAGAAATGCGGCAACGGGGTACAGGCACAATTATTAATGTCGCTTCCATTGCTGCCAAACAAGCCTTTGCTGGCTGGGGAGCCTACTGTGTTAGCAAAGCTGGCTTACTAGCCCTTTCTCAAACTCTGGCTCAAGAAGAACGAGTCCACGGCATTCGTGTAACTGCTATTTGTCCAGGTTCGGTCAATACCGAAATTTGGGACACAGCAACAGTTAATGCTGACTTTGATCGTACAAAAATGTTAACCCCAGAAATAGTAGCTCAGACAATTCTCCACACTGTCTTACTTCCGCAGCAAGCAGTTATTGAAGAATTAACTTTGATGTCGAATGCGGGTGTTCTCTAAATCGGTAATTGAGTCATTTATTTTTTCATGCCCAATTACCCTTCGGGTTCGTCAGTCACTAACGGGAGAAACCGCGCCACTTGCTCCATTTGAGGAGACCCCAAGACCGCAGTGGCTCCCCAAGACCCTTACGGGTTTGCCAGTTCCCTACAGCGGGAAACCTGCCTTCAGGACTGGACTCACCAATTACCAATTACCAATTACCATAATTCAATCATGACTATCGTTAGTTCCAACGGTTCCAATAGCTCGACATCTCCTTTGATTCCTGACTTAGAAGAAGCCATTAATCCCAGACCTGACCGTAATACTCATGATGGGCGGCAACCGGATTTGCATCCGCCTACAGAGGAACATATGGATCAAATGATGGATGCGGTGCGAGCAATACTGGTAGGCGTTGGCGAAGATCCAGAACGGGAAGGACTCCTAAAAACACCCAAGCGCGTAGCTGAGGCGATGCAGTTTCTCACTAGTGGCTACAATCAATCTTTAGAAAAGCTCGTAAATGATGCCATCTTTGACGAAGGTCATGACGAGATGGTGCTAGTTAGAGATATTAATTTCTTTAGCCTGTGTGAACATCATATGCTGCCCTTTATGGGTAGAGCTCACGTTGCTTATATCCCCAATCAAAAAGTTGTGGGTTTGAGTAAACTAGCTAGGATTGTAGAGATGTATTCACGTCGCTTGCAAGTACAGGAAAGACTAACCAGACAAATCGCTGAAGCAATTCAGACTATTCTCGAACCTAAAGGTGTTGCTGTTGTCATGGAAGCCTCTCATATGTGCATGGTTATGAGGGGTGTACAAAAACCTGGTGCTTGGACAGTCACCAGTTCTATGGTGGGTATATTCCAAGAAGAGCAAAAAACCCGCGAAGAATTCTTTAACTTAATTCGTCACCAAGCATCATTCTTTTAGGGGCAGAACTTACGCAAAACATCACGAAATTAGGGGTAATTCATGAATTACCCCTACGAAAAAATCAGGTTTTTGATTATTTCGTGCATAAGTCCTAAGGAATTAGGTATTGCTAGGACTATCGCTCATCCTGAAAATACATTAGGGGGTGAGTGACTTTGCTGCTTTGGTAATATATAGGAATCTGGTTTGATTCTTGTTCGCGGTAGCGTGCCGTAGGCATATTTACTTGTGTGGTCAGGGAACAGGGGAAAGAGATAATATTTTGCAATAATGTTAAAAATTCTGCATCATTTCTTATACAGATTAAGGTTTCTGGCTTTTAGTCTAGATTTTGCATATTAGGTACTGAAGAACCAAAATATAAGGTTCTTCGGTAGTTGTTATGCCAAACTATTAGCTACACTCACTAAATAATATTAAAAAATGTATCAATAAATGACTAAAGGTATTGTAGGGGTTGACATACAAAGAGCATTTATTATTAACTATAAATGCAATCCAAATTATTTTTAGATAAACTTAAAGTTATGACTGGCAAAAAAGGTATTAAAATTCTAACAGAAATTCTGGATTTAAGCGGTGTAAAAGTTGTATCACATCGCCTTCATACCGGAATTGGAATGATTTTACAAATTGAACAAGAAAATTCATTTGCTACCTGCCCATATTGTGGCACAACCAGCCATAAATTACATCAAAATCATAGACATATTATTAAAGACCTCCCTTTTGGAGAAAAAGAAATATTTTTAGAAATTAATCGCCGACAGTTTAAATGTGAACAATGTAAAAAACCATTTAGTGAAGATTTAGATTTTGTTAAAAAGAAAAGAACTTTTACAAATCGCCTTGCAAATAAGACAATACAAGAAGTTTTAGAAAACGACATTCATAGTGTAGCAGCAAAAGGTATAGTAACAAAAGACGAAATAGAAAGAATGTTAAAAGACGCATCATCAGAATTACCAGATTTAAAACCTATAAATCTAAAAAGACTGGGAATTGATGAAATAGCTTTGAAGAAAGGACATGGGAATTACTGTGCAGTATTAGTAGATTTAGATCAGAGCAAACTAATTGCGATTTTAAGCGGACGAACACAAGAAATAATCAGGAAAACCCTTATGGGATGGGGGACAGAGATTCTAGAAAATATAGAAGAAGTCAGTATAGATTTGTGGAGTGGCTATAAAACTTTAGTAACAGAATTAATGCCAAATGCTCAAGTAGTAGCTGATAGATTTCATGTAATGACACAGATTAACAAAGAATTAGATACACAAAGAAAAAGGGAAAAACGGAAAGTTGAAGATTTAATCAAGAAAGCAAATACAACAGAAAAATCTAAATATGAAGAAATATTAGCTGGATTGAAGAATAGTAAATATCCCTTACTTAAAAATGAAGATAAGTTAACCCAAGAGCAATTAGAGAAACTGATTCAAGTTAAAAATGTCTCGCCTATTTTGAAGGAAATGCACGAATTTAAAGAAAAGATTAGGCAAATTTTAATACTACACAAGATTGGTATACGGGAGTTTTCAAATTAGGTATGTGGTTATCGAGAGCTAAAAAATACTTCCCAAATAGCAACAATACTATTATTCGTTGGTATCAGGAAATTATAGCCTACTTTGATAATAGGACAACCAGTGGTACTGTGGAAGGAATTAATAACAAGCTTAAACTAATAAAACGTTCGGGATATGGATTTAAAAACTTTGAAAATTTCCGAATTAGATGCTTATTAAGTTGGCATTATGTTTAATAGTTTAGCATAAAAAGTACCGAAGAGCCAAATATAAAGGAATAGAAACCCCAGAAGCGGAAGCAATAGCTAGTTTTGATTACTTTTTTGATTCCCAAGTCCGTCAACAATACTATTATCAACAAATTGCTATCAATCGCAGTTTAAATTGTCTCTGGGTCAATATTTAATTCTCTCAATTTTGCTGCTAAACGTGCTGCTTTTTGATCTGCTGCTTTTCTTGCTTCTGCTTCGTGTTCTGCTCTTTTAGCTTCCTGTTCTGCGCTTTCTTCCGGTGTGGGAACTAAAATTCCTTCCCGTGTAAAATACCGCAATAAACCATTATAAACACCCAAATATAAACCTAGCTGTTGACTCCAAAGATGTCCTTTTTTATTTAATTCAAGTGGCTGATATTTTCCATCTAATAAATGAAAACCTGCAAATTCTAAAGTATAAGGATCAAACCAAAAATAATCTGGTGTTCGGAATGTATTTTGATAAAGTTGTTTTTTAAATTCTCTATCTGTCTTAGCTGTACTTGGTGAGAGAATTTCTACAATCATATTGGGATATTTACCATCCTCATTCCACACTACCCAACTTTTCCGGGTTTTGCGTTCAGTTTCTAAAACTACAAAGAAATCTGGACCACGAGAATCTTCTGATTTTTTCTGGTTAGGACTATAGTAAATGCTCATGTTTCCAGTAGCATAGAAATCATTTTTATCTTTCCATAACCATTCTAAACATTTGAATAATAGAATTATTTGTCTGAGATGCAGTTCTGTTTCCACAGGAGGTTCATCACTATATAAATCACCTGGGGGAAAAATTATATCTGGGGAGATGTTTTCTTGAGTTTCTAGTCCTTGTGCAATGATCATAAATTTGATATAGCATCAAGTTATAATTTTTTGATTATATCATTCATTGATCAGCTTTTATAGCGGTTTTTGGTTAAGTGAGATACAAGAACCCCACCCCCAACCCCCTCATCGCAAGCGATGAGAGGGCTATGATGTATTTCATTCAAACCGCTATAGTAATATAGTAAGCTGATAAATGATAGCTGAATACTCACACAGATTTTAACCTTGCAAACAACAATGCTACTTTATCCAAATTCTTATTACCTGGCGAGAGTTCCACACCACTAGATAAATCAATACCATTAGGATGCAGTTGATTTAGTGCATCTATGATATTATCTGGTGTCAGTCCTCCGGCTAAAAACCAAGGGCAAGTGGGGCTAAAGTCCTCTAGCATTTGCCAATCTAAGGTTTTACCTGTACCTCCTAATTGTTGAGGATGATAGGCATCAAGTAGTAAGGTATCTACATTTTTGGTGTAGTTAGCTGCTGTTTGGAGATGCTCTAGACTGCGAACTCTCATGGCTTTAATTATTTCTACCTGGGGTAGAGATTGACGTAATTGATGGCAAAATGCTGGAGATTCATCACCGTGTAACTGGACACCAGTCAAACCTGATGCCAAAACTGTTTGGCTGATGTTGGTAATGCTGGTGTTGGCAAAAACACCAATTATGTCAATATTTCTAGGCAGTTGGGCGATCGCTGCCTGAATTTGTTCTATGGTAACGTAGCGCGGTGAAGTCGGTACGCAAATAAAGCCTAGTGCTGTTGCACCCAGAGAAGCGATCGCTATAGACTGCTCTGGTTGAGTGATGCCGCAAATTTTAACCCGCATTCAAAGACAAGAGAAATTAAAAATAATCACAAAAGTAACCTAAATTAGGCAAAAAAGTTTTGCTTTGTCCTACGGAATTTTATAATCTTGTAGGTTTACATTCCTTTTTTCATTGTAGGAGAATACAACTTGATATCATCTATCTTACTAGCAGCAGCTGCATCAGTTCCCGCCACACCTGTGTGGAGTCCTACAGTGGGTATCATTATCAGTGCCAGCAGTCTAGTAGTACTTTTACTCAGTTTGGCAAGTAAAGCGCCTAAAATTGGGCCACAAATGCCTTTACTGCCCATCACTGTTCCAGCTTTTATTGCCGCAATGGCTTTTGGTCATGTGATTGGTGTTGGCATTGTTTTAGGACTGACTAACATTGGTCGTTTATAAATTCTGGTTGAGATTCTCTTGTTATCAAGGGTAAAAATTGCGCGGTAGGTAAAAATCAAATTCCCTACCGCTTTTTTATACTAAACAGGGGCGTATTACAACAAGCCCCTATTACAGCAGTTTGCGTAGTTAGGAGGTACAAAATCTAAATTGAAGCTTATACACAAAGCCAGTTTGACTTCTGACTCCTGAATTCTGCTGTATTTTGAATAATTCAATATTTCCAATTAAATTGTCTATTCTAGAAATTAGAGCAGCTCGCACCTGGGATAGAAAGCTGTAGGAGTGTATTGCAATACACCCCTAATATACAGAAATTTTGTCCATAATTAATTTTAGGAAAAAGATAATGCAAACAAATTGGAAAATTGGCTCTTTATTTGGTATTCCTCTATTTTTAGATCCGTTTTGGTTTGTGATTTTGGGTTTAGCAACCCTGAATTTTGGAGTAGCTTACCAAGAATGGGGGACTATCACAGGTTGGAGTGCTGGATTAGTTATGGCACTGTTGTTATTTACTTCCGTGCTATTACATGAGTTGGGTCATAGTTTGGTAGCACAGTCGCAAGGGATTAAAGTTAATTCAATTACTTTGTTTTTCTTTGGTGGGATTGCAGCGATAGAAGAGGAATCGAAAACGCCTGGTAAAGCGTTTCAAGTAGCGATCGCTGGGCCTGCGGTTAGTATAGTTCTATTTTTATTACTGCGTCTAGGTTCTAATTTCATTCCTGATACCACAGTGTTGAATGTAATGGTGGGAGATTTAGCGAGAATTAACTTAGTTGTCGCTTTATTTAACTTGATTCCCGGTTTACCTCTAGATGGGGGACAGGTGTTAAAAGCAGCACTATGGAAAATAACAGGCGATCGCTTTCAAGCGGTACATTGGGCAGCAAAAGCTGGGCAGATTTTAGGTTATAGTGCGATCGCACTAGGATTTGTAATCGATTTCCTGACCAAGGAATTATTAACAGGTTTGTGGATTGTGCTATTGGGTTGGTTTGCGATTCGCAACGCTAACAACTACGACCGTATAACTACATTACAAGAAACCCTACTCAAACTAGTAGCATCTGATGCTATGACCCGTGATTTTCGGGTAGTTGATGCCAACCAAACAATCCGAGAGTTTGCTGATTTATATCTTTTAGAAACATCTTCCTCCCAAGTTTACTTTGCTGCTGCTGATGGACGTTACCGGGGTATGGTGACAGTTGAAGATTTGCGGACAACAGAAAGAAGTCAATGGGAAACCCAAACTCTGCAAAGCATAGTTCATCCCCTCACCACCATACCCACCGTTACCGAGTCCACTTCCTTAGCCGCAGTAATTAACAAGCTAGAAAATGAACAGTTAACTCGAATTACCGTACTCTCTCCTGCTGGTGCTGTAGCCGGTATCATCGACCGAGGAGATACGGTCAACTGTTTAGCACAAAAGTTAAATTTGCGAATCACCGACGCTGAAATCAAGCGTATTAAAGAAGAAAGTAGCTTTCCACCAGGTTTACAGTTAGGGGGAATAGCTAAGTCATTAGAAACTATTAAGGATGAAGATCGTCAGATTCAATCTGTTACCTGACGCAAAACCATTCCTGTTTTCACAACTCCCACACCAGTTGCTTCTCCGACTAAACCCTTCCGATTGAGTAGCGTTACCTTTCCTGTGCCATTCACCACCTTAAACTCCGTTCCTTGATCAAGTACAGCTAAATTTGCACCACCCAACCACAGACTAACCCGATTATCGGCAACTGCTGTGACGACAGCATTACCAGTTGGGGCAGGATTATTGACAAAAAACAGCGGTTGAGATTTGTAATTACTACCGGGTTTGATTTCATAACCAGGAGTTTGATTGAATTTCTGAGGAATTTGGGGCAAGATAGAAGCGATCGCACTATCAACAGTACTATCTTGCTGCCAAAGGTATTGGGTTAATAAATAAGTAAAAATACCAGCACGAAAACCATTAATATTCACTTCTCGCGCCAATTGTTGAGGATTGGTAGCGGCTAAAACCATACCTTTAGCAACCCCTGCACGATAACCCTTAACAAATGCCTCTGGCGACATTTTCAACCGTGATAACCACTGTTCCTGATAAGTTTTTTCCTCAGCAGAAACTAGCACATTCTTGCCACCAGCACGGGATCTCACTCGTCCGTCCCGTGTTGCACCTCCAGAAAAACAACTATCTAACACCGCAGTCACGTTTTCTGTAGACAATGCAGACATCAATAAATATAGAGTATGTCCCATAATATCTTTGACTGTCCCCCCAGTATGAGGATATCCAGCCGGTAGAGAACTATCCACAGGGACAAAAGTACCATTAAGACCCTCTTGATTTTTTGTATCTACCGCAATGGGTTTAGGGTCAAAAACGCGTGAACCATGTCCCGAATAGTGATAAACAACCACATCTCCAGGCTTGGCTTGCTTAATTAAATGTTCTTCAAACGCTTCTAAAATACCTTGGCGATTCGCTTTTTCGTCCGGCAAAATATAAATGTCTTGAGGATTAAAACCAAAGCGATGGGTGAGGAGATGGCTTTGTAACTCCAGATCGTTAAGACACCCTTCTAAAGGTTGGGATGAATATTGGTTGATACCAACAAGTAAAGCAAGTTTGCGCGGAGTACTTTGAGCAAGGACTTTGCCGTAGTTTTGCGCCTCTTCTAGAAATGATAGCTGGTTTAATCCTAAAGTAGCTAAGGCTGAACCAGCGAAATATAAGAAATGGCGACGAGAAATAGAAGACATAAGTAGCTAAGATGGGTTTTCTGGCAACTGGAAAGATGGGAACAAGAAAGAGAGCTTTTTAGCAGGTTTCCACCGTGAGTTTCGACGAGTCTTACAGTAAGTAGGGCTTGCTTAATAAAGCTAAAACATAGATATATCAAGAGTCGGAAGGTTAAAAAGGTAAATCAGGTGCAAGGAATAAGCATTGAAACTACCAAAAACCTATCACTGGATCTGATTCAAGACGATTCTTCTCTTCTTCTAATTCTTCCTCCTGACTCCTAGCCCTGACGGAAAGACTTTTATGCCTAACGGCACGCTACGCGGTAAGCGAAGCTATGCCCGCAGGGCTTTACAGCAAACCCTAAGTAGCATCATAGTAGAAAGTAAGAATAGCACCTTCCTTAGAGACGAAACAGTTCGCAAATGTTTCCCTTTCTGTCAATTTGCAGTTTTTTTTGATCAAGCTGCGGAAATACTAGCGGTAATACGTTAGTCTGTTGAAAAACAGCAGCAACAGATTTTTTTATAACTCTATGACTACCAAAACTCACCCTATCAATCCGCAGAATTGGTTGCAGAGTGTTAGCATCATCAACCGTGCCAATAAAATTTTAATGGGAATAATTGCGGCTGTCCCTATGGCTTTAGCCTTACCAGTACAGGCTTTAGAAGTACAGATCATCCCTAACAAACCACGATTAGGAGATACTTTATCGGTAGTAATTGACTTAGAGAGTCAAGATAAGCCTGGTATTCCTATGGTAACAGTGGGAGAGAAAACATATCCAGCCTTTGAAATTTCTCCAAATAAATACCGTTCTTTCATTCCTACCACTCCACTGGAAAAACCTGGAGTTAGAAAAGTGACAATAGCCGGAGAAGGTCAGCGACAAAGGAACTTAGCCGTGTACGTAGGCGATCGCAAATTCCCCATCCAACGCATTACCTTACCCCCTGGAAAAGCTGGAGTCCAAGCCACAGAACTTGAACTTAACCGTGTTGCCGCTTTCAAAGCCCTGCAAACACCTCAAAAATACTGGAATGGTGTTTTCCTGACACCAAATAAAGGCAGGATGACCACAACTTATGGTGTACGTCGCTACTATAATGGTAAATTTGCAAATGATTACTACCATCGTGGCTTAGACTATGCTGGTGCATCTGGTTCCGCTGTAATTGCCCCAGCTGCTGGACGGGTTGCTTTAGTAGGTACAGTATCCGCAGGTTTCCGAGTTCATGGTAACATAGTTGGCATTGACCACGGTCAAGGAGTAACCAGCGTTTTTATGCACCTAAGTCGCATTAATGTCAAAGAAGGTGATTTAGTAAAAGCTGGACAACTTATTGGTGGTGTAGGTTCAACGGGTGCTTCCACAGGGCCTCACTTACACTGGGGTTTATACGTTAATGGGCAATCCATTGACCCACAATCCTGGAAAAACAAGGTGGTTGACTAGATAATTCATAATTCATAATTCGTAATTAAAATCATAATTATGAATTATGAAGATCGCTTAAATTTAATCGTGATAATTGATAATTATGAGTATTGAAAAAATTGTAGAACAAGCTCTCCTGGATGGTTATCTAACACCAGCAATGGAAGCCGAAGTCGGACGAATTTGTGACAACGCCTCGGATCTTTCAATTGAAGAGTACATGGCGCTTGATCGACTTATGGGGTCATTGTTGACTGGTGAAGTAGTAGCAGTACCGCGCAAACAATTTATTAACGTCATGGAAGAATTGGTACTGACTGAGGTGATCGCTAAAGTAGCAGAAATTGAAGCCAGTTGTGAAAGTTCTCTGGATGTGGGGGATATCACAGCTTATGCCCTCAACCGTCTGCCACCCTTATATGCGACGACAGAGGAAGGTGCAAAGTACCAACGTAAACGTGCCAAGACAGAACTTTATGAATTTATTTCTCAGCAAGTAGGGGAAGCAATAGATCGTTACTTAGACCAACCGAATTTCTTCCCAGAACGTCAAGCCCTGAGCAAAAGCACCGGAAACGAAGTTTTACATCAAGTCAGTACCTTACTCCAAGTTTACGCGCCTAATTTTGAACAAAAATAACATTATTGGGCATTGGTCATTAGTTCTTGAAGAAAAAACTAATGACTTTGCTCAGTTGCCGTTTCAGTTACGCACCAATACTGGCGTGCCTATATCTACCTGGCTATATAACATTTTGACATCAGAATTACGCATTCTTAAGCAACCATGAGACACAGCTGCTCCCACTAAATCGGTGTTAGGTGTGCCATGAAAGCCAATTTCGTTGCGTCCATCTGACCAAAAACCAATCCATCTGTCTCCCAAAGGACTATCAGTACCTGGTTCAAATACTTTGCCAGTAATGGGATGCCGCCAAATTGGATGGTGTTCCATGTGCATGACTTGAAAATCACCCGTGGGCGTTTCCCAGCCTTTTTTACCTACAGCAATAGGGTAACTAGCTATTACTTGATCATAGCGATAAACATAGACACGGCGATCGCTTAAATTAACTACCACTTGTGTCTGACTAGATCCTAGTCCTTGGACAGATTTGGCTTGAGCCACACCCGGAAAGAAAAAACCTTTGGGACTATTATTTGTCTTCTGATTTTCTTCTTTTCTGGGAACTACCAACTTTGTCTGTTTTGGTGTAACCGCAGTATTAGCTACATCTTTGTTTCCTTGTCCCAATTTAGCCTTTGGCTTTGCAGGGGCTACAGATTCAGCTAAAGCAGGTTCCCCAATGCCAATGCCTTCAGAACGATTTTTATTAGAGTCGGTGCGGGGGGTAGAATTTTGCCTTAATGTAGTGGATGCAGACTGATTTAACTGTCCTGTCGTTTTCATAATGTGCCAATGGACAGCCAAAGATAAAATTGCTGTACCAAAACACAGGAACATTACCATCCGCGCTACAGATTCATTTCTTGCCATTGCCATCGCTTATTGTTTATCCCTGACATACCTGGCTGACCGTGAATGACTAATTGCCTGTTGTGAACAGCCAACTAGCAAAAAACTTATCAAAAATTTTCATTTTTCTCATGCATTTGCCAATACTTCCATGATTTGTAAATACTGACTTTTGTCAAGCCCTAGTGGTCATTTGTAAATCTGAACACAATTTTCCCTATTATGGCTAATTCTCAAAAGAATTTGAAACCAGCCTTTTTTTTCTTCTAGGGACTCTCCCTAATGGAAAATGACAGAAATAACTACTCAGTTTTAAAAGCCTCAAAAGCTGATGAAACAAGAAATCTGCCTCTTTGCCTCCTGCAAGACCGTTTGCCTCCATAAATAATAAGGTTGGCTTCTACAAGAAAGGGTATCTTTTCTTATATTTCCGTGTTCCGGTCATAAATCCGTCACCTACCGCAGGAACTTCTGACAAATGATCAAGTCTAATAGAAGGGGATGAATTAACGCCAGTACGATCTATGAGTCAATCGATTACTGTATCCTGGTCAGCTGTTGATGCAACTTATTCGGAAGCATCGGTGCAAGTTGACAAACTCTCAAATCACGATCTCATTTTGCGCTGTCAAGCAGGATTGCGTCCAGAGCGCGCTGCCTTTGCAGAACTGTTACGACGCTATCAGACTCAGGTCGATAGGGTGTTATACCATCTAGCTCCTGATTGGTCTGACAGAGCCGATTTAGCCCAAGAAGTTTGGATTCGTGTGTATCGGAATATCAACCGATTACAAGAACCTGCTAAATTTCGAGGCTGGTTAAGCCGGATTGCTACCAACTTGTTTTATGACGAGTTGCGTAAACGTAAGCGATTTGTTAGTCCCCTATCACTAGATGCTCCCCGCTCGGTAGAAGATGGTGAGATGGACTGGGAAATTGCTGGCGATACACCCGGCCCTGAGGAAGAACTGACAACTAGAGAATTTTACGAACAACTGCGAGAAGCGATCGCTGATTTACCAGAGGTGTTCCGTACTACTATTGTCTTAAGAGAAATTGAAGGGATGGCATATGAAGAAATTGCCGAAATCACCGGGGTTTCCTTAGGAACTGTCAAGTCGAGAATAGCTAGAGCTAGATCCAGATTGCAAACCCAGTTGCAAATTTATCTAGATAACTAAAATTGCAATATCTTTCCTCAATTCCAAGGCAGAATTTAAGAAATATTAAGAATATCGGAAAAATACACATTTTTTCTGCCATTTAGGAGCAAAATTGCTTAAATTCCCAAATTTATTCGCTGTGTTTTCCCGTGTATGAATTGGTAAAAACGTTAAGATGAATACTGATTCTCAATTTTACGACCGTTCCCACTCACAACTTCCTTCGGATGTCTCAGATGGAATGGCTAATCATACCAATGAATCAACGGGTGCTATGGATATACAGAAGCGAGATAGCCTACGACACAGCGAAGCTGACCGCTTCGAGTTATTGAGTGCTTACCTTGATGGCGAAGTCACAGCAGTTGAACGTAGGCAAGTAGAAGAATGGCTGGCAAATGATAACTCAGTCAAATGCTTGTATCAGAGACTATTAAAACTGAGGCAAGGTCTAAAAACCATACCACTGCCAGAAGAGCAAAATTCAGCAGAGGAAACATTCAAGCAAGTCTGGAAACGCTTACGTTGCCGTTCTCAGTTAATTTGGATGGTAGGTAGTGCAGCCGCAGCTGCTTGTGTTGTGGGGACAATATCTGGATTAATTCCAGGTAGTGGCTCAAAAATGCAATTAGCACAACAGCAAATACAACCAATAGCTGCAACCACACAGCCAGCAGTTTCTACTTCACCGCTGATGGTAGCCTTAAACAACCCAGTCATTGAAATTCCCAAAACAGCAATAGCTTCCCCAAAAAAGCCAAGTAATCAGTCCGAGACTCCGGTAAAAGACACAGAGTTAGACATCAACTAATCAATTTACCCTGAGCGTTAACTACTCCAACAGCCATCTAGTTGGAGAAATTTTTTTATTCATCAAGTATACCCAAGCCCAATTATTTTTCAAGTTCCCGTAGTTGCCGAAATATCAATTAACCAGCGCACTGTTTGCGGGAAAATAATCACAATTAATAACACAATAAACTGTAAAATCATAAAAGGAATAGCACTTTTATGAATATCAAAGGTACTCACTTCTTTAGGGGCAACACTTTGTAAATAAAACAAAGAAAAGCCCACAGGTGGAGAAATAAACGCCGTTTGTAAATTAATCGCCATTACCACCCCAAACCAAACCATATCAATATTTAAAGCCTGGGCTGCTGGCACAAATAAAGGCATAGCAATAAAGCAAATTTCAATAAATTCAAGGAAAACTCCAAGAGCAAAAATTGCTAAATTGCTAACAATTAAAAATGCCCAATATCCTCCTGGCAAACCCGTTAATAAATTAGTAATAAGAGTTTTGCCACCTAAAGCATCAAACACCAAACTAAACATAGAAGAACAAAACAAAATCATCACCACTAAAGATGTAATCACTGCGGTAGAATGAGCAGCATCACGAATTAATTGTGGTGTGAGACGTTTATTAAAAGCTGCAAGAACAGAAGCCCCAACCGCACCGACAGCCCCTGCTTCTGTGGGAGTGGCAACACCAAAGAAAATACTGCCTAATACTGCAAAAATTAAAATAATCGGGGGAACAACGGCTTTAAAAACTTGTTTAATTAATTGACTACCTTTGGGAATTACCACATCAGCAGGAATAGGTGGAACTTTCTCTGGTTGAAAAAAGGCTAGTCCTAAGATATAGAGAATATAAGAACCAGATAACATTAATCCGGGAATTAATGCCCCTAAAAATAAATCCCCTACAGAAACACCAATTTGATCGCTAAGAATTACTAATACTAAACTAGGAGGAATTAACTGGGCTAAAGTACCGGAAGCAACTATTACCCCCGCAGCTAATTGTTTATCATAGCCATAGCGTAACATTACAGGTAATGATAACATCCCCATGACAATTACTGTGGCGGCGACGACTCCGGTTGTAGCAGCTAAAACAGTTCCCACTAAGACAACTGCTAAAGCTAACCCTCCCCGAACACGACTTAAAATAATGCCAATAGTTTCTAATAACTCCTCAGCTAATCCTGACTTTTCTAAAACTGCACCTAGAAAAACAAAAAAGGGAATAGCTAATAGAGTAAAATTCGACATTGTACCAAACCAACTATTAGGTAATAGTAGCAGCCGACTGGGATTAAAAGCCCCTACTGCTGTACCAATTAGTCCAAAAATTATGGCTGTACCTGCAAAGGAAAAAGCGACAGGAAAGCCACTCATGAGAATAAAGAAAAAGCCGATAAACATTAAAATGGCTAACCATTCAAAACCCATAATTTCTCCTATTCAATATTGATATTTTCTGAAGTTTCTAATCTAATTTGTTCCGCTACTTGTTGATAGCCTAATAATACGGCTAGATATTTAATTGCTTGAGAAATACTCTGTAAAAGTAGAAATAATAACGCTATGGGAACCATAGTTTTTATCGGTGCGCGGGGTAAGCCATTAGCGTCAGAAGATACTTCCCATGTTCCCCAACTGCCATCACTTGACCTTCCCCAAGATTGTAAAACAGGATTGAATGTCACCCAAATACCAATTAGACAAAAGGGGATTAAAAATAAAATTGTTCCCAGAAAATCAACTAATGCGCGTTTTTTCTCATTCATATTAGTATAGAGAAAATCAACCCGCACATTTTCTCCATGCCGTAAAATATAAACAAAGCCGAATAAGAAAGTTAGCGAAAATAGATACCATTGCAATTCTAATAAGGCATTAGAAGATAATTGTACTCCTATAAAACGGCCGAGATAACGGACTACAACATTAAAAAAACCGATTCCAATTGTGAGTAATACTAGCCAATTAGATAACCATCCAAATTTATCAGCACAACTATCAATAAACTGCGAAAATTTTAACAGCTTGCTGATGATAGTTAATCTTTTTGAGTTACGCATATAACATATAAATTCAAGGTAAGAATTGAGAAAATAACACCGAAAATTCAGTATAAATAATACTTATCAAGTCGAGATGAATCAACTTTTAAAATACTTGCTCCTTGATATTCTTGAGATAAGCAAATATTCTGACTCCTGAATTTTCACCATTAAAGCACCTTATTTTACCTGAATTGTTGCCTAATAATGGTATTGTGAGAAAATATTATGGTTAGTAAATAGTATTAATTTTTATGAAACGTCGAGCTATTGTTAACAGATTATCTCAAAGTGCGATCGCAGCTACAGGTGTGGCAATAGTCGCTGGCTGTCAAAAAGCCCAAAATACAGCCGCAAATGGTCAAACTGATACCAATAACCTGCCCACCATTAAATGGCAAATGGCTACAAGTTGGCCATTATCCTTAGAAACCATTTTTGGCGGAGCGCAGGTCTTAGCAGAACGTGTCAAAGTTCTTACCAACGGTAAATTTATTATCGAACCTCGTGCAGCCGGTGAAATAGCCCCTGGATTAGAAGTTCTCAATGTTGTTTCTCAAGGTGCAGTGCAAGCGGGTCATACTGCCGCTTATTACTATATTGGTAAAAGTCCTACCTTAGCTTTTGGTACATCAGTACCTTTTGGACTCAATGGCCAACAACAAAACGCTTGGTTATATGAAGGGGGAGGTTTAGCCAAACTACAGGAAATTTACGCACGTAAATTTAATGTGATTCAGTTTCCTGCGGGAAATACTGGCACACAAATGGGTGGATGGTTTCGCAAAGAAGTCAAAACACTTAATGACCTCAAAGGCTTAAAAATGCGGATTCCCGGCTTAGGGGGTCAAGTTATGGCTAAATTAGGCGTAACAGTGCAGAATCTTCCAGGAGGAGAAATTTTTCAAGCCTTACAAACAGGTGCAATAGATGCCGCTGAATGGGTAGGACCTTATGATGATGAAAAATTAGGTTTAAATAAAGTTGCTAAATTTTACTATTACCCAGGTTGGTGGGAACCAGGCCCAACTCTGGAAGTACAAATTAATTTAGATGAATGGAAAAAGCTACCATCTCAATACCAAGCAGCTTTAGAAACAGCTGCACATCAGTCGAATACAACAATGTTAGCTCGTTATGATGCCCGCAATAATGAGGCATTAGAAAGACTATTAAAAACTGGAACTCAAGTTCGTCCTTATAGTCAAGAAATTTTGGAAGCAGCGGAAAAAGCATCTTTTGCTTTATATGATGAATTTGCTGCTAAAGATGCTGATTTTAAAGCTGTTTATGAACAGTGGAAACCCTTTAGAGATCGGATGTATACGTGGAATAATCTGAATGAGGGGAGTTTTAGCCGTTATGCTTACGGGAAGCTGAAAGCAGAGTAATTGAGAGTTTTATGGGCGTTGCTGATTAAGAGTATGATTTTGTTTCTCGCAGAGGCGCAGAGTCACAGAGAGTAAGAGTTTGAAATGATTGATTTTTCAATTTCATACTTCAGTTTAGCAATGCCATTTTTTCAATGGACTTCCAAAAAATAATGTAGAGATGTTTCATGGAACTTCTCTACAAGGGTTCTGGAAAACGCGCTACTTTCCAATCCAAAAATTTCCACCTTTTTTTTACACGAAAGTGGAGAATTTTACTGTATATTTTATTGATAAGGATATAATGAGACTCTGGGTGTGAATATGACGGATAACCGCACAATTCAATTTACTTTTGCTCTTGATGACCCAGAATTGGATGATGACAGGCGGGAAAAAATAGCACGTCAATTACTGCCAGAATTGCGTAATTTGGATGAAGTAGTCAAAGCAGACCGCACTGAAAATTTTAACCCAGAAGCAGGAAGCAAGGGGTTCGCCACTTTAGTCGGAGTGCTGACAGCGGAAGTCAGTATAAAAAATATTAAAGGGTTTTTAAGCTTTTTGAGCGATCGCCTGGGAGACAAACCCATAGAAATTAGTGTCAAAGTCGGCGATAAAGAAGTCAGTATAAAAGCCAAAAGCCGCCAGGAACTGCTAGAAAGCGAAAAAATAGCAAAAGACCTATTAGAAGCAGAAAAAAATAAATCTGGTTATCAGTTAAAAACTTTCCAGTTTGAAACTGTTCAGATCAATCCAAATGGGACAGAAATTAAAAGCGTTACCCAAAGTGCCAAGTATTTTGCCGAGGACTTAGGAAATGACGTATTTTTAGAAATGGTATATATTCCTGGAGGGACTTTTATTATGGGTTCTCCAGAAAGTGAGGAAGGCCGAAGTTCTTCCGAAAGTCCACAGCATCAAGTTACTGTTCCCCCATTTTTTATGGGTAAATATCCAGTCACTCAAAAACAATGGCGACTTGTAGCTACTTTACCCAAAGTTAATATTGATTTAGAACCTGATCCATCATCCTTTAAAAGTGATAACTTACCAATTGAGTGTGTATCATGCGATGATGCTCAAGAATTTTGTGCTAGACTTTCCAAAAAGACAAATAAAGTCTATCGCTTACCCAGCGAATCTGAATGGGAATATGCTTGTCGTGGGGGAACAACTACACCCTTTTATTTTGGGGAAACGATTTCCACCGATTTAGCAAATTACCGAGGAACTGACTGGAAAATATGGGATACAGTTTATCCTGCTAATTATGGACAGGGACAAAAAGGAGAGTTTCGAGAAAAAACCACAGATGTAGGAAAACTTCCTGCTAACCCCTGTGGTTTATATGATATGTGTGGTAATGTATGGGAGTGGTGCGAAGATAAGTGGCACAGAGATTATATAAATGCTCCTAATGATGGAAGTTCGTGGCGTGCTAGTAACTGTCACGATATGACTATTTTGCGTGGTGGCTCTTGGTTTGACCTCGCCTGCACTTGTCGTTCCGCGTATCGTAACAGGGCTTCGGCTGAAGATTGGGCTATATTTGTAGGGTTGCGTGTAGTCGTATTATCTAAATCTTTGTAGCGCTTTATACTCTTGTTTTTTGCCCTCTGCCCTTCTTTTTATTTTACCTTCTCCAGTGTAACAAAGTGGGACGAGCAAAAATATTTTTTTCTGGTTTGGTCGTGGTTTATGACCTTATATATTTAGGCTCTTCATTACTTGTTATGCCAAATATGAGTTTATTTTCCCCAAAACCCTTATAAATAAAGGGCTTTACTATTTTTGATGGCAATTTATGTTGAATCAACCGATGGATTAACCTATAATCCTTATATGGCAAGGATTTTTAAATTTTATGGGTTAATTTAGCATAGTAAGTACCAAAGAACCCATATTTATAATACAAAAAACTTAGGATTTAGTCAAATAGATAAACTTAGTGGATACCCGACTTCTTTAAGCAGTTGGGTATCTGTAGCCTGTAGTATAATCGGCATCTATAAAATTACATAATTAACTCCGCCCAACTCCAAACATGACTCGCTTTATACATGACAAATTCGCAAAAGATTATTTAGAAGAATTACTCAAACCATTCAGAGAAGTGCAAGCAGCCAGTCAAGTAGCTGGAGAAATCCGAGAAATAGATGTATTATATACACCATTTCCCAATCAAACAACCATTAACTCAAGTTGCTAGTTATCTAGTTGAAGCGGGCGATTGGTGATAAAAGTTCTGGTTTTCATCCTGTTCATCCTTTAATCCTGGATATCCTGATTCTGACAATTTACCCAACAAAATCATTACACACTGCAATTGTTGTCATTCATCAATTACCACAAACTCAAGAAACACTGTGGTTAAGACTTTTAGGTAGAGGCGCAGTCCAAAAACGAGCAATTGACGAATTAGCTGCGTTACCATTAAATAAACCTTACGTCAAAAACACCTTAGAACTACTCTACAACCTCCAGAAAAATTTAAAAATCAATCAAAGTTCACAAACAGAAGATCAGGAGTTGATTATGCGTTTAGCACCACTTTACCAACAAGACCGAGAACTAGCTAAACAAGAAGGAGAACAGCGTCTAATTATCCGTCAATTAAATCGCCGAATTGGCGAAATTGATTCTTCATTAATTCAAAAAGTCCAAGAATTACCTCTTGAGAAACTTGAAGAATTAGGAGAAGCCTTATTAGATTTTACTTCAGTTACAGACTTAGAAACTTGGCTGGAACATTGCTAAATCAAGAGACTAACTTCGCTGAAATTAACCTTAAAAACTCTTACCTTTGCGTCTTTGCGCCTTTGCGTGAGGCTAATTCATGTTCGATATCTACAATTATGCCACAATAGCAAAATTAGGTAACAGCATTAGGAGTTTTAGTTGTGGAGTCCCCCCAGAAAACGTT
This sequence comes from Anabaena sp. PCC 7938, assembly GCF_049315035.1. Lineage (NCBI taxonomy): Bacteria > Bacillati > Cyanobacteriota > Cyanophyceae > Nostocales > Nostocaceae > Anabaena > Anabaena sp. PCC 7938. Next base: position 2,398,738 of record NZ_CP186034.1, read on the forward strand.
ATACCACCCAGCCGCAATTGAGGAAAAATGGCAAAAAACATGGTTAGAACTTGGCTTAGATAAAACACCTCAAGATCAAAACAAGCCAAAATTTTACGCGCTTTCCATGTTCCCTTACCCATCCGGTAGCTTACACATGGGACACGTCCGTAACTATACAATTACAGATGTAATTGCCCGCCTCAAACGGATGCAAGGGTATCGGGTATTACATCCAATGGGTTGGGATGCTTTTGGATTACCCGCAGAAAACGCCGCCATTGATAGAGGTGTACCCCCTGCTAAATGGACATATCAAAATATTGCCCAAATGCGGCAACAATTACAGCGTCTGGGTTTATCCTTAGATTGGGAATGTGAAGTTGCTACCTGTTCTCCAGATTATTACAAATGGACGCAATGGATTTTTCTACAATTTTTACAAGCTGGTTTAGCTTACCAAAGAGAAGCCGCAGTTAACTGGGACCCCATTGACCAAACCGTATTAGCCAATGAACAAGTTGATAACGAAGGACGTTCTTGGCGCAGTGGTGCGATAGTTGAACGTAAATTATTGCGTCAATGGTTTTTCAAAATTACTGATTACGCCGAAGAATTATTAAATGACTTAGATAAACTCACCGGTTGGCCAGAACGAGTCAAATTAATGCAAGCCAACTGGATAGGAAAATCCACCGGTGCATATTTAGAATTTCCTATTGTTGGTTCAGAGGAGAAAATCGGCGTTTACACCACCCGTCCCGACACCGTTTATGGTGTTAGCTACGTCGTATTAGCCCCAGAACACCCTTTAACTCAAATTGTCACCACTTCAGAACAAAAAGCAGCAGTAGAAGCCTTTATTAAAGAAGTCAGCAACCAAAGCGAGTTAGAACGAACTGCGGAAGATAAACCAAAACGCGGTATTCCTACAGGTGGAAAAGTCGTGAATCCTTTCACCGGCGAAGAAGTACCCGTATGGATTGCAGATTATGTTCTCTATGAATATGGTACAGGTGCGGTCATGGGTGTACCAGCCCATGACGTGCGAGATTTCAAATTTGCCAAAGAACAGAATTTAGCTATCAAAGTTGTAATTGTCCCAGAAGTTGGTGCAGAGGAAACTTTAAAATCAGCTTATACAGAAGCGGGAATTTTAGTTAATTCCGGTGACTTCAACGGGATGAATTCTCTAGAGGCTAAAAAAGCAATTATCGAATTTGCAGAAAAACAAAATTTCGGTAAATTAAGAATACAATATCGCCTCAGAGATTGGTTAATTTCTCGTCAACGTTATTGGGGCGCACCTATCCCTGTTATTCACTGTCCTAATTGTGGGATTGTGCCTGTACCTGATGCAGATTTACCTGTACAATTACCAGAAGATATTGAATTAAGTGGCCGTGGTGGTTCACCTTTAGCACAATTAGAAAGTTGGGTAAATGTGCCTTGTCCAACTTGCGGTACTCCTGCAAAACGGGAAACTGACACAATGGATACTTTTATTGATTCTTCTTGGTATTACTTGCGTTATGCTGACGCGAAGAATGAAGAAAAGATATTTGATTCCAGTAAAGTTAATGATTGGATGCCTGTAGATCAATATGTGGGGGGAATTGAACACGCAATTTTACATTTATTGTATTCCCGGTTCTTCACCAAAGTATTGAGAGATAGAGGTTTATTTAACTTTGATGAACCATTTCAACGTCTATTAACTCAGGGAATGGTACAGGGTTTAACTTATATGAACCCGAATAAAGGTGGTAAGGATAAATGGATTCCTTCTCATTTAGTTGATGCTAATAATCCTGTAGATCCGCAAACTGGAGAACCTTTACAACGTCTCTATGCTACCATGTCCAAATCAAAAGGAAATGGTGTTGCACCGGAAGATGTGATTAATAAATATGGCATTGATACAGCGCGAATGTTCATTTTATTTAAAGCACCTCCTGAAAAAGATTTGGAATGGGATGAGGCTGATGTTGAGGGGCAATTCCGCTTTTTAAATCGGGTTTGGCGCTTAGTTACAGATTATGCTGCTGCGGGAGTTTGTAAGCAAAAAGCTGAACTTGATAAATTAAGTAAAGTTGAAAAAGATTTGCGTCGGGCAATTCATATTGCAATTCAAGCAATTACGGAAGATGTGGAAGATGAATATCAATTCAATACCGCAATTTCGGAATTGATGAAGTTAAGTAATGCGTTGACTGATGCTAAATGTAATAATTCACCAATTTATGCGGAAGGGATTCAAACTTTGGTGATTTTGTTAGCGCCTTTTGCACCACATATTGGTGATGAATTGTGGCAGTTGTTGGGGAACAAAAATTCTGTGCATACCCAAACTTGGCCAAGTTTTGATCCTGCGGCTTTGATAGCTGATGAAATTACTTTGGTAATTCAAATTATGGGTAAAACTCGCGGTTCTATTCAAGTTCCTTCGCAAGCTGATAAAGCGGAGTTGGAAAAATATGCTCGTGAGTCTGAGGTTGCACAACGTTATATTGAAGGGAAGGAAATCAAGAAGGTAATTGTTGTTCCTGGTAAGTTGGTGAATTTCGTTTTGGGTTAGTTTTTTTCTCACACAAAGTTTGTAGGTTGGGTTAAATGAAATGCAACTCAACACATTTATTATTGTTGGTTGATGTTGGGTTTCCTTACGTCAACCCAACCTACAGACTATAATAGATAAAATAACAGATATCCTTGTTCAGCATTATGACTACAGTTGCTATTGTACCTACATCAAATGCCAGTGGAGAAAAATCTTATTGTGCCATTTCTGGAGATAAACAGTCTATTGGCAAAACTGCCGGTCAAGCTTTAGATGCTTTGACTATACAGTTAGGTGAAGTTGAATTTCGAGCATTATTAATTATTGATAACTTTCGTCCTGATCAATTTTTCACTAACGAGCAAAAACAACGTTTATCCGAACTTATGAGTATGTGGAGAACAGCACGAGATCAAGGACAGACACTTCCTCCAGAAATACAAATTGAATTAGATAATCTTGTTAATGCTGAACTCAATGCTGCTACAGCCAGAACTGCATCCTTAGCACAACAGTTGAGTCAATGAATCCATTTTATCATCTGGTAGCAGATCGGGCTTTTCATCGCTGTGAATATTGTCATGCACCGGAATTAGTATTTAATTTTCCCTTTGAACTTGAACATATAGTTCCTACTTCTCGTGGAGGTGCTAATGTTGAAAGTAATTTAGCTCTTGCTTGTCGTTCTTGTAATCTGCGAAAAGGATCTCGTCTTAGTGAAATAGATCCTGAATCTAATACAGAAGTTCGTCTTTTTAATCCTAGAGAAGATAGATGGGAAGATCATTTTCAAGTTAATTCTGAAACGGGTTTGATTATAGGTATAACACCTATTGGAAGAGTAACTGTAAACAGTTTAGATTTAAATAGTCAATCACAAGTGATAGCAAGGCAATTATGGATTCGTTTGGGATTATTTCCGTAAAATTCGCAACTATATAAACTAATTTGCAGTATAGTATGTATAATTTATCAAGTTACAACAATAAATATATTTATGCACATACAAAGAATCCAAGTACCTGATTTTCGAGCTTTAAAAAATGTAGATATTACTTTTGAGAAAGAATTTACTCCTCGTATTTTTCCTCTTGGGAGTCAAAATGGTGGTGGTAAAAGTACATTGTTACAATTGATTTTTGTGCTGTTACACTGTTCAGGTAATCCTGATAGAGTGGAGTTTATACAAAATTTACTTGATGGTTTTCAGGTTAATCATGAATCTGGACAAAGGACATTAGCTATTATTAATATTTGGGATGGCAATAAGACTGTAACACTTGATTTTTTTATTTGTAGTCAATCTTATATTTTAAATTTGTTAAATGGTGAGTATATAGAATCTTCTATTGTTAATTTATTCAATCAAGATAATGAAATTAAATTAATGAGTTTTTATGAAGAAAAATCAGACAAACATATTACTTTATCCTTTATTTGTAATTTCCAATCTGCTCAAAATGAGGCATTATTTTTTCAATTTGATGGAATAGATATAGATGAAGTGAATAAGTTTGTAATTGAATTATCAAATAAAATATTTCTAACTGCTCATATTTCACAAATATTTCTATTGCTACAACCAGATAACAGAAAGTCACTATTTAAAACTCAAGCTAACAATCAAACTAACTATTATCAACAAATTAAAGCAGCTAATTCTAAATTACCCGGATTTTTTACTTATGACTTTCTATCAATAGATATTCTGCTTGAAGCATTCAAAAAAGCACGGGATGAAGATTTTAAACAAGCTGTAGAACAAAGGGGAAATTATGGTAATAATTATGTAAAACTATTAGACGAACTCAACAATCTTTTAAGTAACAAGAAAATTAATGTACAACCTGATTTATCTGGAATTAATTTTAAAATTGATGGTGATGATACAGAACTTTATCCAGAAGATTTAAGTCATGGAGAATTAAAAAGATTATGTATATATATGTGGCTAAAACATAATAAAATAGAAGATGCTATTGTATTAATGGATGAACTTGAAATATCATTTCATCCTGATTGGCAATATCAAATAGTTAGAGATTTAGAAGAATGGGGTGCGACTAATCAATATATTCTTGCAACTCACTCTTATGAATTGTGTAATGCAGTTACACCTGCTCATGTTAAGGAATTAGACCCAAAATTACAAGCAAGAACAATTCAATAATAGACCGAATCAAGAATATGAGTTTTAATAAGCAGGAACTAAAAGAACATTGTTTAAAAATTATTCAAGATAGCAGAATTAGAAATAAAATTGTCATTCTCTGCGAAGGTCTTATTCCACCAAAAGTAGAAGGTAGACGTTCACCGCAATTATATAAGCAAATGGAACAAATGCCAGATGCTAATTTTTATCATGCTTGTGTACCAACATGGTGGAAGCAATATAGACCAATTTTTTTTAATTGTGGAGATAGAAATGATGTTTTAAATACATTTTTTGGAATTTTAGATTTACATAATGCTGATAATAGTAAATCATTTTTAAGTCCTGATGAACTTTTTGCTGTTGTAGATTTAGATGTTCAATTAGCAAATATTAAAGAAGATTATATTTTTGAGAATACAGAAGATATTTTTTATAATCTTTATCATCAAGGAAATATAAATGATTCTAATATCAATCATCATCGAATATGGATTACTGGCTTAATTCATAAAGAAGCTTATTTTTTAAAACCCGATATTCAAGAAGTTTTTGATAATCAATATACTATTTATCCTTTATATAAACAAACTCCTGTTAATTTAGAAAAAATTTATTTAGATATGGTTAATGATATGAATAATGATGCCGATTTACACAATCATTGGTCAAGAGTAATTAAGAGAATTAGTCATCTTTCTAATTTTGATGATATGGAAATAGATAAATTTCAATATTCTTGGCAAGAAGAGTATGAAAATAATCAAGATTTGGATTATAAAAATAAGTTAATAAATGCTGTATTAATGCTTGTTAAATCTAAAGAATATTGGCGACAAATTTCACCTGATGATAATTGGAATCATTCACCCTATAAATTTAGAGAACAGTTATCTTTAAAAATTGGTACATTTTATTCAAAACAAGATTGTATTGTTGAAAATCATATTCCTTTTTTCTTTAAGAGTTTATACGAATTAATAGAATAATGAATAATGCTTGTAATCCTTTCTCTTCCTGAGTTGCTTAGTGTGATACACGGAAAGTTTCCGTATAATAAATAGTTAGACAGGCAAAAAACTGTCTGTATCACTTTCTACTTGATGGATTTCTAAATTAAGCTGAGTTCAACTCATGAATACATATTAGGTACTTGTATGCTGATGCAGTTAACTCAGCGTCGTCGTTCTTTGTTTGCTTTATTGATTAGTGTGCCATTTACTAGTATTGGTGCAGTCATGTCACTGCTGATTGCTCCTGGAATAATTGGGCAGACTATACTAGTCATGTGTCAGCTTTGGTTGCTTTTTTTGCCTGTTGCTTGGTTATTATGGGTTGAGCGCAAGCCTTTGAAAATCTCTAAACCCACGCGATATGATTGGCTAATTGGATTAGCCCTTGGGTTACTCATGTTTGGGATTATTCTTGCAACTTATTGGTTCTTTTTGAGAGATTGGATCAATGTAAATGATGTGCGAAACAAATTGCAAAAAGTTGGCAATATTAATCAACTATTTTTTAAACTTGGTGGTGCTTATTTCATATTAATTAATGCTCTAATAGAAGAATATTTTTGGCGTTGGTTTGTTTATAGTCGATGTGAGGAATTAGTTTCTGGGAGAACTGCTGTTTTTTTGGCTGCTTTGTTTTTCACAATTCACCATACTATTGGTTTGGCAGTGTTTACTGACTGGCGCATGGTTTTATTAGGAAGTTTATTCGTTTTTGTGGCTGGTGTTGTGTGGTCAGAATGCTATCGGAGATATCGCTCAATTTGGAGTAACTACTTTAGCCATTTAATAGCCGATTTAGCTCTTCATATCGTGGCTTGGCAGATTTTTTTTGGGTAGTTATATGGCAATGGCATATTAGTTTAGTAGCACTTAGGGACTTCCAAATAAAAAAATCCCAAATTTGTAGGGTGTATTAGGATGCTAGTCTGTAACACTCCATAAATTCAAGGATAATGGTGGGTTCCGCTGTCGCTAACCCACCCTACGGTTTTTGTTTGGGTAATTTATTTTTTGGTGTTCCCTAATTTATGAGTAATGATAAATTAGTGCTGCTTCATTAAATTCTTACTAAACGATGTTGAAATCAAACTTGATAATCAGATCATTGTAATCAAAATCGCCTCCATTTGGTAGATCTTCAAAACCAAAGGTGTTATCTGCTAACAAGCGAATGTGGTCTATTCCATCGGAATTTACTCCCAAATAGGGGAAGTAAACTTGAGGATCATTACTGGTGTTGTTATCAGTTAGCTGAGATAGGGTGCCATTGATAATGATCATGGGAGCTAATATTGAACCACCTGCAATCATGGCGCTGTCTGTGAATTGACCTTGGTTAGAAACAGCGAATTTGATTGTTTCACCAGTCTCTGCATCTTTAATCAGATTATTGATTGCTGCTTGTAGGTAATTTGCTCTATTAGCTGAAGTTGCTTGTAATCCGCTAATTTGTCCCTGAGCATTATCTATTTCATAAAAGTAAACTTCGTTATTGTATGCGGCTTCCCGAAAGACAGAAAAATCTGCTTTTACCAGACCTGTTATATCTGTTAAATCAATTAGTTCTGCTTGGTTTTCCCCTTGTAGTGCTGTACCTAGAGTTAAGGATTCATCAGTGGATTCAATCTTAACTTTTAGAGAATTGAATTCTGTAATAGTGGTGCTTTCTTTCCAGGAAATAGTGAAACTGTCTTCTTCTTGTGTGATGATTTGGGTTGAAGAATCAGCAAATAAAATGTTGGTGGTTTGAGTGAGTCCAGCTCTGAAGGAGTCGATTGTACCGTCTTTTACTAAAAAGAATTTCAAGTAATTACCAGAGTCAAATTCTAGTAGGCGTATTAAATCAACGGTATTAAACCCATTGGGAATATTGGTAATAGCAGAAAAAATGCTTTTACCTTGGCTTTTAGCTCTTTCTAAAGCTGCTTCGTTGTAACCTTGTTGTCCTGGTGCAAGACCGTTAATTCTACCATCTGCATCGTCAACAATAAATACACCTAGTTCATTAACAAAACTAGAATTGCGTTCTATGAGAGTGGCTTTGAGTCTGACTGTATTACCAGTTCCTTTGATGTTAAAGATGCTGTTGTTAGTGATAACGGCTAGGGAAATATCGTCGTCGTTTATAGTTCCTTTGGCTGTACCATTTGTAGAACTAATAGTTGCACTGTTTGTAGCATTACTTAAGTTCACGGTGAAAGTTTCATTTTCTTCCACTCGGAAATCTTCAGTGGTTGCTACTGTGAAGGTTTTCTGAGTTTCACCAACAGCAAAGGTGAGAGTTTCGGTTTTAGCCGTGAAGTCAGAAGTACTGGCTGTATCTCCTGTAGCTACAGATGTCGATACAGTTATGTTTTGGGAAGCTTGGGCATCTCCTGTACGAGTGATGGTGAAAGAGATCGCATTTCCTTCTAATGCTGAAGCTGATGCGATCGCAAATACGGCTACTGCATCATCATTGGTAATAGTTCCCTGGGCTGTACCATTGGTAGAACTAATAACCGCACCGTTAGTAGAATTACTCAAGGTGACAGTAAAGGTTTCATTACCCTCAAACAATTGATCCTCATTAGTTTGAACGGTAAAAGTTTTCTGAGTCTCACCCTGAGCGAAAGTTAGAGTTTGAGTATTAGTGGTGAAGTCAGAAGTGCTGGCTGTATCTCCTGTGGCTATAGATGTGGATACAGTCACGCGTTTGGGAAGCCTGGGCATCTCCTGTACGAGTGATGGTGAAAGAGATCGCATTTCCTTCTAATGCTGAAGCTGATGCGATCGCAAATACGGCTACTGCATCATCATTGGTAATAGTTCCCTGGGCTGTACCATTGGTAGAACTAATAACCGCACCGTTAGTAGAATTACTCAAGGTGACAGTAAAGGTTTCATTACCCTCAAACAATTGATCCTCATTAGTTTGAACGGTAAAAGTTTTCTGAGTCTCACCCTGAGCGAAAGTTAGAGTTTGAGTATTAGTGGTGAAGTCAGAAGTGCTGGCTGTATCTCCTGTGGCTATAGATGTGGATACAGTCACGCTTTGGGAAGCTTGGGCATCTCCTGTACGAGTGATGGTGAAAGCGATCGCATTTCCTTCTAATGCTGAAGCTGATGCGATCGCAAATACGGCTACTGCATCATCATTGGTAATAGTTCCCTGGGCTGTACCATTGGTAGAACTAATAACCGCACCGTTAGTAGAATTACTCAAGGTGACAGTAAAGGTTTCATTACCCTCAAACAATTGATCCTCATTGGTTTGAACGGTAAAAGTTTTCTGAGTCTCACCCTGAGCAAAAGTTAGAGTTTGAGTATTAGTGGTGAAGTCAGAAGTGCTGGCTGTATCTCCTGTGGCTATAGATGTGGATACAGTCACGCTTTGGGAAGCTTGGGCATCTCCTGTGCGAGTGATGGTGAAAGCGATCGCATTTCCTTCTAATGCTGAAGCTGATGCGATCGCAAATACAGGCGCTGCATCATCATTGGTAATAGTTCCCTGGGCTGTACCATTGGTAGAACTAATCACTGAACCATTAGTAGAATTACTCAAGGTGACAGTGAAAGTTTCATTACCCTCGAATAGGGCATCTTGAATTGTGTCAACAGTAAAGGTTTTGTGGGTTTCTCCTTGAGTAAAGGTAAACTCCTGGGTTTTAGAAATGAAGTCACTGGAACTAGCTGTACCTATAGATGTGGATACAGTTACTGTTTGGTCAATTAAAATATCACCAGTACGGGTAATGGTGAAAGTTATAGCGTTACCTTCAACTGCGGAAGCGCCAGTAATCGAGAAAACAGGAACGATAAAGTCGAAGTCTTCTGCTGTAAGAGTATCTTTATTGACGTTCTTTAAAATACCAAAACTTCTTTCAGAACCATCGATCAAAGCTTTGACAATTGTGTCATTCCCATCCTGCACTAGGATGATATCTTCAAAATTCTGGACTTGAGGGATGCCAGCAATGACAACTTTATCTACACTTGTTGTAAAATCTAATACTTCTGCTGGGACATCAGGAACTGAACCATTACCAAAATAAAAGCGGTCTAATCCAGCACCGCCAGTCATTTGACTTCCTTGTTTACCAGCGTATAGGGAATCATCTCCAGCATCGCCAAATAAGCGATCGCTCGATAAATACCCAATCAGAGTATCATGACCTTCACCACCTTCTAGAGTATTGTTGCCGGTTAGGCTAGATGTCTTCAGAAAATCATTTCCAATCCCACCTTTGAGGGTATTAAAGCTGCCTTCTATGACATAAAGCTCATCATCTCCAGCATCACCATTAAGTGTGTTATTGTTTCCTTCTACTACAAATAAGCGATCGTTGCCATTACCACCATTAAGCGTATTATTTTCACCCTCTACCACACTCAGAAAATCATTACCTTCTCCTCCATTAAGCGTATTATTGCCCAAAATACCTTCAGCATATAGGGTGTCTTCACCTTCAAAGCCAAAGACTTCATCACCCTGTTGAGCATATAATTCATCGTTATTGGCAGTACCGTTAATGATCATGATTACATCTTTACCTACGTAGGTATTTCAATAAGTACAGTTAATACAATACTCTGGACAGGACGTTATGTGGGTTGGTATGTACTAAATAACATACGCAAACACAATATTATATATATTTGTTTTAAACTCAGCCCTCACCAAACCCAGAAAAATACTGTTAAGAGATTAGTATCCGAGGACTGACTAAATCAACACATTCTCAGTCTGTCCAGAACGTTGATAATATAAATCTCATAAATTAATTAATTAATAATTATTAAAAGTTTATCAATCAATTAAGAATTAACTTAATTAGCACTCAGCAGCCGGCAGTTACCTAAAACCCTGTTTTAGAATGAGTTTAAGGGTTTGGAGTTGGGGAGACTGACACCAAAAGCGATAAATAATCAGCTTAAGATAAGTAGGTGAGTGTGAATATTTATCCTTAAGATAAGGCAAGAGGCATAAGGGAAGAGGGTTTGAAAAAATATATCTGTAAGCTCAAATCACTAAGCTTCCCGCATAGTCTAATGTTAATACTTGTCCGTTCGAGGGCAAAAGGTTCGCTGGTTAAAAATAAAATGATTAGGAAAAGACTATGGATAGCAACAACTGGTTAGAACAGCTGATGATGCTGGGTATTGGTACAACCTCTTTGGTAGCAGATAAACTACGGCAAGTCAGTGACGAACTCGTGAAGGATGGTAAGCTCAATCCTGAGCAAGCTAAAGCAGTCATGGACGACATTGTACAGCAGTTAAAGTCAGATCAAGGTAACTGGGAAGTGCAAATGCAAAGACAAATGCGAAATATGATGCAAGATTTGGGAGTTGCACGTCAGTCAGAAGTAGATGAACTGCGAGGAAGAATTGATCGTTTAGAGCGTCAGGTACGTGATTTAGAAAATAAGCTTTGGCGTTAAGATGTCTATTGTGATTTAAACTAAGTGATGTCCTGTTGGTAATAATCAAATTACCTAATTACCTATATAGGGAGGGATGATTTTGAAAGGAATTTTATTGAGCGTGGTGTTCATGCTCGTGTGTGTTGTGGCTTTAGTTTTGGCGCAAGTCGGTGGTAAACAAGAGACTGATATTGCTGCTAAATTAACCCAAACACCTTCAGCAGCCACTGTTGTAATTGCAGAAAATAATACTCTGATAGCGAGCAAGATTATGTCTGATGAGAAAGTCGTGACTACTCCCTCTGGACTGAAGTACGTTGAATTAGCACAGGGAAGTGGCGCAACTCCTGAGAAGGGAAAAACGGTTGTAGTTCACTATACTGGTACTTTGGAAGATGGGACTAAATTTGATAGTTCACGCGATCGCGGCCAACCCTTCAGTTTCAAAATTGGGATCGGACAGGTAATTAAAGGTTGGGATGAAGGACTCAGCACTATGAAAGTAGGTGATCGTCGGAAGTTAATTATCCCCTCAGAGTTAGGTTACGGTGCTAGTGGTGCTGGTAATGTAATTCCACCCTACTCTACTCTAATTTTTGATGTGGAATTGTTGGAGATTAAGTAAAATTTGGTAATGGGTAATGGGTAATGGGTAATGGGTAATGGGTAAGAGTTTTTTCCAATCACCAATAACCAATTGCCCATTATTATTTTAATTACGAATTACGAATTACGAATTACGAATTACGAATTACGAATTATTTTAATAATTTGGTCTAGCTAAGTTTTTGAATTTTGTAAATTGTGGATCAAATAAAAGTTTAATAGTCCCAGTTGGTCCATTGCGGTGTTTAGCTACTATAACTTCTGTAATTCCGCGATCTGGGGTATCCGGTGAGTAATATTCATCACGATAAAGCATGATCACTAAATCCGCATCTTGTTCGATCGATCCCGATTCACGTAAATCAGATAACATCGGGCGTTTATTGGTACGGGCTTCTACACCTCGACTTAACTGAGATAGGGCGATAACTGGGACAGATAACTCACGAGCTAAACCTTTGAGCGATCGCGTGATTCTTGATAATTCCTGTACCCGATTATCCCCGCCACCTTCCATCAATTGCAAGTAATCTATAACTATTAAGCCCAGTTCTGTATTCTGTTCGGCTTGGAGTCGTCGCGCTTGACTCCGCATTTGTGTAACTGTAATATTTGCGGTATCGTCAATAAAAATAGGCATTTCCGAAAGCATCCCAATGGCACGGCTTAAAGGTTCCCACTGGGTTTGGCTAATGCGTCCACTCCGTAAATAACCACTTTCAATTCCCGCTTCACTAGCTAATAATCGCTGTACTAGCTGTTCTTTGGACATTTCTAAACTGAAAACAGCAACAGGTAATTTATAACCAGCCGCAATATTATGAGCTAGGTTAAGACAGAAGGCAGTATTGTGTACACAAACATCATTAGCAACAAAATTGTGTGTTTCTGGAATAGTTAAATCATAAACTTGCTTGTTACCTACGGCATCAATAGCAACGATTTCATCCCAATAAATATCACTACTTGCTAATTGTTGAAGTGATAAATTATCTAAGGCAGTAGCTAAAATCCACAATCTTTCTCTCCTTAAAGATCGTTTACCAACGTGCATATTGCTATAGCCTTTAATGCCCACACGGTAAGCTAAACTATTCCAAGTTTCACTACCTTTGGCTACTGCTATTTGTTCCCAAATGTCTACAGGAATAAGGTCACGATTAGTTTGATATCTTTTTGTAGATATTGCTGCTGTAACCTTTGCTAATGCCTCTTCTTTACCGAAAATACCAATTTCTGAAATAAAAGTCTTGATAGATAAGGCATCAGTAATATCTAATTGCCAAGCAGGTCTACGAGTATTATTATATTTTACAGAGCGCTTTTTCAAGGTGGCAATAATGCCAAATCTTAATAACAGATGTTGAATCTGTCTTGCTAGTTTCTCGCTGACTGTTGCATAGCCTAACTGTGATTGTCCACTAGCGAGTAATGTAGCCCAACCATCTGTAGCAAATAGACGGTTAAGGAATAAGGAGATTTGTGATTTTTCTAATTTAAATATAATTTTGGGGATAGTTTTAGCATGAGCATCTTTCCCCCACAAACCTAATTTTTCCAACCAAATTGTTAAAACATTTTTACTAGACTGGCTGATACTAGTAAATCCATGAGGTGCAAATTCCTCTAACTCCATGTTTAGAGTTTTACATAATAGCTGAAAAGTGTTTAAATTCGGTACACATTCTCCTTTTTGCCACATACAAAGTAAAGATGGACTTACGCCTAGTTCATGGCTTAATTGTTTAGCTGATAATGAACGAGAACTAATGGCGGTTTTGAGGCTTTCGGCAAACAACTCTCTTTGAGTAGCAATAAATTCTAAATTTCCTCGAACACACAATGATGGTGTCCTTTGACCTTGGGAATCTTCACATCTTACTGATAAACCACCAAAGTCAGTAATGGCTTGAGAAAAATCTGCTTGTAGTAACGGGTTGCTATTTGTAAATCTTGGAGTGCTGTTAGTTAAACCACCATCACCAATCAAGTAACCTAATAACTTGACTTCGCATTCCCGGAGGGTTTCTTTACCAAAAACATCAATTTTACGAGGGACGGCAATTTTATCACCAATTTTCAGATTTTCTAGCCTTTGCCAGCCGTTAATAGTTAAATATGGGTGGGTAATGGTAGTTTCAATCGACCTACCCAAGCGAGTTGTTACCCGAAAAACAGGTTTGATGCCGTCATCTACAAAGGCAGATGGTTGGGTAAAGGTGAATTTCCAATCGTTGTTTAACGTCAATAAAGAACCTTGACGTTGGTTGTACAATTCTTCAATTGTGGTAATTTGCCCATCAGCTAGGACGATTTCTGAGTCGTAACTGAGGCATTTTCCCATTGATGGCCTGCCAGCGATGATAATTAAATCAGAACGCTGAAAACCACTGGTCATGGCATCTAAATCATAAAAACCGCAGGGAATACCGGGTAATGCAATGCCTTGATGACGAGTTTCAATTTCCTGGAAGGCATTAATCAGGGTATCGGAAATGTGAACTAAACCTGATTGAGGACGTTCTTGAGTAACACCAAAAACTTTCTGTTCGGCTTGGTCGAGGACAATTGGTAATTCGGTTTCGGTTTCGTAACCAAGATGGACAACTTCATTACCAGCTTTGATTAATTGTCGTCGCAGGTATTTTTCTGTGACTAATCCTGCTAAGGCATCAATGTTGACTGCTGAGACAGTGCGGTCTACTAAAGTGGCTAATTTGTTTCTGCCACCAATGCGGGTCAGTTTATCGTTATCAGTCAGCCAACTGGTGAGGGAAAGGAGATCTGTGGGCTTATTTTGGGCATGGAGAGCGATCGCAGCTTGATAGATGTCTCTGTGGGCGCTAATATAAAATGCTTCGGGAGCCAAGCGATCGCGAATTCGACCTATTGCTTCTGGATCTAGTAAGATACCCCCCAAAATCGCTTCTTCTGCTTCGATGTTTTGGGGTGGTAAACGATTGCTACCATCACCTTGAAAACTCAGTTCTTCAGCCATAAGCGATTCTGGATTTGTGAGCAGGGGCAAGTCAATACAGAGCGATGAGTAACGAGTAGCGAGTAATGAGTAGAAGAGTCAATCAATTTTGGATTTTAGAGAAAGCGATTTTAGATTGACTGTACTCACTCTTGGGTTACAGCTTGGGGATTTTAGAGAAAGCTATTTTAGATTTGTTCCACCCAACAAGGATCGGGGCTTGTACCAAACAAATAATCCAAAATCCAAAATCCAAAATTGGCACGGTCAACCACTCGACACTCAATACTCTGTACTTAATACTTTGTACTCGGTACTCAGTACTCGTTAGCTGGCAATAACTTCGATATTAATTTGCGCTGTTACTTCAGAATGCAGCTTAATCTCAGCTTTATAAGTACCGAGGTGGTTAATATCGGGGATGGTAATGCCACGACGATCAATTTCTTGACTAGTAGCGGCGAGAATTGCTTCTGCTACATCTTGGGTGGTGACAGTACCGAAAATAGCTTCATTTTCACCAACTGGTTTGGCAATTTTCAAGCTACCAACTTTTTCTAAAGTTGCTTTTTGTTCTAAAGCTTGTTGTTTGAGTTCTAATTGCCGTAGACGTTCTTGCTCACGACGACGTTCTACTTGCTTGAGAAGACCGGGAGTGGCATGATTTGCCTTTTTCTGAGGAATGAGGTAGTTACGAGCATAACCAGGAGCTACATCCACTAAGTCGCCGGATTTGCCGAGCTTATAAATATCCTGATTCAAAATTAACTGCACACGTTTGGCCATTGTCTTTCGTTTTTCCTGTAAAATTTTTATTGACTTGGGTATCAGCAGGAGAGCTTACAAAATGGTAGCTTGATTCCCAGCGACTTTACATAGTTACCCCAAAGCCTACAGATCGTAGCGGAAAATAGGGGGCGATCGCAACTCTAATTTGCCAAAATCTACAATATCTGTTCCTACTATAGAGTTTCAGCAGTTACTAAAATCTTTAAAATTGGTCTTTCATAGCTCTAAGTCTGGCAAAGGTTTGCACTGGATCACTACTTTTTGCAGCTAATTGTAATGATGGTTGATCCCATCGCAAGAAGGGATTGGTCAGCTTTTCTATTCCTAGTACTGAAGGTACAGTCGGTTTTTGGTGTTGACGCATAGCTGTTACTTCGGCAAAACGCCTTTGTAAATCTGGATTTTCACCATCAACGGTGAGAGCAAATCGTAAATTCCCCAATGTGTATTCATGGGCGCACCAAACACGAGTATTATCTGGTAAATTACGGAGTTTAGTAAGAGAATCTACCATTTGTGTTGGTGTACCTTCAAATAAGCGACCACAACCACCGCTGAATATGGTATCACCGCAGAATAATTCCCCTGTCTCATCTGCTGTGGTCGGGGGGAAGTAATAAGCGATGTGAGCGCGGGTATGTCCAGGGACAAAGAAAACTTCTGCGGTGCGATCGCTAAACTGGATGCGATCGCCATCTTGTAAAAATACCTGCTGTCCAGGAATCCTCCCCCGATCTTCCACACCACCATAAACAACTACCTGAGGAAATTGTTGTATTAACTGCTGATTACCACCTACGTGATCGTGATGGTGATGAGTGTTAAAAATTGCTACTAACTCCGCTTTAAGTTGCGCTAATTGCTGCAAAACCAATTGAGAATCTGCCGGATCGACTACTGCGGCAATGTTTTTTTTGCTATCATGTAGCAAAAATACATAATTGTCCGAAAGTGCTGCCAAACTTATGATCTGCACGACATTTGCCTCTATTCCAAGTAAATATTGAGTATAAATATTTTGAGTACTCGCCTAAGTAATCTACAGAACTTCATAAAAAACTGCAAATAATTACTTATAATTTAAATAAAAATAAAACTATACCTGGTATGATAATATAAAATTATACTTTGCTAAGAGTTCCCTCTTAATAGATTGGTAATTTAGCATAACAAGTACGGTAGAGCCTTATAGCTTTACTTACTTACATTAAGTTTAAATATTAATCAATGTTAACCTAGATTGCAACTACATACATTATGTTAGTAATATCTGCAAAATCTGGACAATTTTCAACCATTAGCAAAATATCAAGAAAATGTAGCATCGTTGATTTCTAGTATTCGTAAGCAAACTGATATCGTGATTGGGGTACATATTCGTCAAGGAGATTATCAGAAGCATCAAGGTGGTAGATATTTTTATACGGTCGAACAATATTTAAAAGTCATGGAAGATGTTATAGAGCTTTTTCCTAATCAAAAGGTAACTTTCTTGATTTGCTCAAATAATCAACAAGACCCAAAATATTTCCAACATTTATCTTATGTATATGGAAATAATCATATAATTGAAGATATGTATTCTTTGGCTAAATGTGATTATATTATTACTCCTCCTAGTTCATATACTATGTGGGCTTCATTCTACGGAGAAAAACCACTTTATATGATTAGGAATACCACTAAATCACCAAAAATAAAAGATTTTGTCCACTTTTACCAATGGAAAGGAGTTTTTTCTTACGACGAAGACTGGAGTAAAAGTTTCTGGGAATGGACACACTAAATTAGTTTTAAACAAAATAAGGTTTTATGAGATCAGCAACTAAAGGATTTATTACAATTCTCACAGGACTTTACCCTTTTCAAGATTGTGTTCATTTTTTAGCATCGGTAAGAAAGTTTCATCAGGAGCCAATAATTATTTTAATTGATCAAGTTCCTAAAACTTTGTATCCCTTACTAACAAGATTTAAAAATATAATTTTGAAGCCAGCCCCAGCCAATGAAAATCCTGTTTTAGCATCACGAGAAGCTAAACTAGCCTTGTATGATGCCTCAGAATTTGATAAAACCATTTACTTAGATTCAGATACTTGTCTATTATCTGACTTAAATGATGTGTTTAATCATTTAGATGAATATGATTTGTTATTAACAGAAGATGTACAACCTGCTATTTCCAAAGCAACGAATTTATTACGAGGAAATCAAAAAGAACTTTTACCTCATGTCCTCACAATTTTGCAATCTTTAGACTTACCACTACAGAATGATAGTATCCAGTACAATAGCGGTTTAATCGCTTTTACAAAAACAGAAAAAAATCACATCTTTTTTAAGGAATTTAAACATTATTTTGAAATAGTCAAAAACAACCAAGATCAATTACTACTCAAAGATCAAGGTGCTTTTGCCTCAGCCATAGCCGCAACCAAGCCAAAAATAAAAATATTACCCCCCACCTATAATTATATGAGTAAATGGCAAGATGCCTACCAGATTGATACACCAATCAAAGTTCTACATTGTACCTATCCTTACCGTCCTCAATACGCTAAAAATATTACTCGAAGTCTTTATACTAGAGTATTTGACAAATTAGCTCAAGTATTTTTACCCAACCAAGTAACTAATCCCTGGCGTAAAAAATAAACTATTAATTAATTATGATAGATAATAACTACTGTATGTAACGAAACATTTGCGATTTAGATCGTAGCACAATAAAAACATCTGAAAATCTTGCAGTCAAAGGAGAAAATACCAAAATTGAAAATTTCTATATTAGTGAGTGATTTATCGAGTGCTGGAGCAGGAAGATGGGGTGGTGGATCTGTCCGCTCCTTTCTGTTAGCTCAAGCACTACAAAAACTTAATCATCAAGTAGAAATTTTAGGATTTGTCTTTGGACAAGAGACCGCAGTGATTCCGAAATCAGAAATTATGATTAATCACTTTACTGGCTATAACTATCCAAAATTTCTGATCTCAGCTTCTCAGCTTCTGAAAAGACTTGATGGCGATATCATTTATGCTATGAGACCAAAACCTACAACTTTTGGTTTAGCATTACTGCAAAAATTAACAACCAAGCAACCAATAATTTTAGATATAGATGACTGGGAACTTAGTTGGTATGGTGGTGAAAAATGGCAATATAATTTCTCATGGAAGCAAATTTATCGGGATATTTTTAAACCAGATGGAGCATTGAAAAATCCAGATCATCCGCTTTATTTGCAAAAAGTTGAAAGGATGACACACAAAGCTGATGCCATTACAATCCATACTAAATTTTTACAAGATAAGTTTGGCGGCACATATATTCCCAATGGCAAAGACACAGAACTGTTTAATCCCAATTATTATGATCCTGAAGCAAGTAGGAGCTATTATGGACTGTCAGGTTATAAAATTTTAATGTTTCCTGGCGCACCTAGACCTTATAAAGGTGTTGAAGATGTATTAATGGCACTTGAAATTCTCAATGAACCAGATTTAAAACTAGTAATTGTGGGTGGTAGTCCTTATGATGATTATGATGTTCAACTCTCAGAAAAATGGGGACGTTGGATTATCAAACTCCCAAAATATCCATCTACAGAAATGCCTAAAATTGTAGCAGCGGCACACATCATTGTTGTACCACAAAGGGATACTCCCGCAGCTTTAGCTCAATTTCCTCTCAAGTTAACAGATGGTATGGCAATGGCTAAACCTATATTAGCAACTCGTGTGGGAGACATTCCTGAAATTCTAGGCGAAACAGGTTACTTAGTTGATTCTGAAGCGCCTGCACAACTTGCCGAAAAAATCAAATTGATATTTGAGGATTTAGATACAGCCAATCAGCGTGCGGTTAAAGCAAGAGAAAGATGTGTAGAAAAATATAGTATCAATTCAATGTCCTCTGTTCTTGAGTCAGTGATCACCAACTTATAGATAGTTCTGAGAAATAATTAATTTTCAAAGAATGATCATATATATTGTTGGTGTAAGAAATAACTTAATTCTCATGTTAATTAAACCTTATGTCTACCAGAAAATTACTACTAAGATTTGCTAAACCTTATCCAGTTTTGATTGTATCAACAATATTATTAGGATTTTCTGGAGCTTTATTTAATGGCATTAGCACGGCTCTAATTGTGCCAGTTATTTTAAAAATAGTAGGACAAAATATAGACTTTAAAGGCGCTCCTGGTATTCTCAAAATTCTCTTAAATCCATTTGATGGTGTGCCAGAAAATTACCGAATTGCAGTTATGGCAGTAGCAGTTATTGGCACAATTGCTTTAAAGAATTTATTTGCATACATTAGTTCATTAACATCTAGTTCTCTCACCCGGATGCTAACATCAGATATGCGAGAAGCTGGACTCAGTATTTTATTAAAAGTTGATATAGATTATTACACCAAGATGAAGGTCGGCGATTTAATGAACCGTCTGGGCGGAGAAATGAGTCGCGCCTCTAGTGCTATAAGTAATGTAGTCAAATTAACTACTCTGTCAATTACAATTTTAGTTTTTATTGGTTTATTATTGTCCATCTCGTGGCAATTAACAATTGCTGCCACAGCTTTAATGTTGGTAGTGACATTGCTGAATCAGTACTTTATTAGCCGTTCCAAAAAATTTGGAAAACAACTCAGTGAGCTATCTAAAGCATATTCAATTGCTGTACTAGAAATTTTGAATGGAATCAGGTTAGTCAAGTCAACAGGCAATGAAACCAGAGAATATCAACGTATTCAAAAACTGATTAAAGATCGTGAAAAAGCAGATTTTGATTCTCAGGCTAATTCACAAGCGATCGGTCCCTTGAGCGAATTTATGGGCATCACTTGTTTATTGATAATTGTTTTTCTGAGTAAAACTTTATTTGCAAACCAAATTACTGCCGTTTCTACCGTACTGCTGACATACTTACTAGTGCTATTGCGATTACTACCATTAATTTCTCAATTAAATGGTCTGCGGAGCAATTTTGCCAGTACTGCTACTAGCGTAGAGATGGTAAGTGAATTTTTGAGGCTAGAAGATAAGCCATTTATGGGTAATGGTAAACTCCCTTATAAAAGCTTAGAAAAGGGAGTACATTTTAAATCTATTTCTTTTGCATATACTGGAAATAAACAACAGGTATTGAAAGATATAAACTTATATTTACCTTGTGGCACAACTTTAGCGTTGGTAGGTGGTTCTGGTGCTGGTAAATCGACATTGGCAGACCTTCTACCAAGATTTTATGATCCAACCAGTGGCTGTATTACTTTTGATGATGTAGATTTACGGGAATTTGATTTAGCTTCTGTGCGAAAACACATGGGAATTGTTAGTCAAGATACTTTTTTGTTTAATGATTCAGTACGGAATAACATCGCCTATGCTAGACCAGAAGCAACAGAAGAAGAAATCATCACAGCAGCACAGCGAGCTAATGCTTATGAATTTATTAACAAATTACCACAGCAATTTGATACCCTGATAGGCGATCGCGGTGTGATGTTATCCGGTGGTCAAAGACAAAGACTAGCGATCGCACGCGCACTAGTTCAAAATCCAGAAATCCTCATCCTAGACGAAGCTACGAGCGCCTTAGATACTGTTTCCGAACGCTTGGTACAATCTGCACTCGATGAACTCAGTCAGAATCGCACCACCCTAGTCATTGCTCACCGTCTTTCCACAGTCCGTAAAGCCGATCAAATAGCCGTCCTAGATCAAGGTCGTGTTGTCGAAGTTGGAACCCATGAAGAACTGCTCAAAAAGGATGGATACTATTCACAGCTATGTTCCATGCAATTTGCCAATAATTCTGACACTTCCGGTAAACGCAATCAAAGCTTACTCCGGATATCTTATGAAATTCGCACACAACTTAATTCCATGATTGGGTTAATGCGTTTATTAATTGATGATCTAGTAGATGATTCCCAAGAGCGTCAAGAATTACTAGAAGAATCTTACAAATCAGCATGGAGAATCATCAACACCGTTGATGTTTTCGATGATGTAATTAACAAACAAATCAAAGGACAGTTAGTCTCTATCGCCGAGCAGAACCGCAGTGGAATTACCACATATTATCAAAACTTTACTTATCTATTTGATGAATTTCGCTCCTCTTTGAATCCCATATTTGCTTGCCTCCGCACACTAGCTGATCACGTAGAAGAGCCAATAGAATTTCAAAATCAACTACTGAACGAAGCATATGAATCTGCTATTTATCTTCTGGGCAACCTAGAAAAATTTGAGGATAACATTAAAATATAAAACAATGAAAAACAATATTTTAGCTAAAAACTATATATTTTTTATTAACGAAGAATTACCAAAGCCAGAAGCGCACCTAGTTCAGTCCACTAACGCTGCGAATGGGGCAGCTAACTTAGATTATGCAACCGTACTAGTTTATCCTCAAAAAGGATTATCAGCTATAAATCCCTGGTATCTAGCTCGTCCTTTTCAACCTCAAAAAATACCAGCCAAACTTGTGAATTACTACAATTTACAAGATAAATTAAAAGTTGCTCCTTTACCCATGCCTTGGCCAATTGACAATTGGCAAAATAAAATTACTAATTCCAATACTATTGCCACCAAGTATTATTTACCTCTTCATATAAAACCAACAACCCAACTTGTTCATAGTCGTAACTGGAATTTTATTAAAGCCGCTATCAAAAATGACATTCCGGCAATCTACGAACATCACCATCACGATCACAAGAAATTTGAGCCGGAAATCGTCAAAAATCCCCTATTTCAAATTGCCATCACAGTAGTAGACACCATCCGTGAAACCATGATTGAAAATGGTATGCCACCAGAAAAAGTGATCACTCTACACAATGGTTTTAATCGCCTATTCATGGAAAGACAACCTGAAAAATCTAGATTATGGCGTGAAAAATTATTGCAAGACGAACGAACAAAATTGGTTGTCTATGCAGGAGCATTAAAGCAATTTAAAGGTATTGATATACTCATTGAAGTAGCTAGAGAAATGCCAAATGTGCAGTTCGCCTGTGCAGGTGGTAAACCAGCAGAAGTTGAACACTATCAACAATTAGCAAAAGACAAGCAAGTAGAAAATATTACTTTTTTAGGTTATATCTTGCATAATGAGTTATCATCTTTGCTACAAGCAGCAGATATCTTGGCTCATCCTCATTGCTTAGGAAAAGCCGCAACTTTTACGTCCCCCTTAAAGTTATTTGACTATCTAGCCTCTGGCAATCCCGTTGTTGCTACTGAAATTCCCTCCTTAACTGAGTTTAAAAATACTCCGGCTATTGCCGCTTGGTGTGAACCAGATAACCCAACTAAATTTGCCGCTGCTCTGCAACAAGTATTAGCAACACATCCCAAAAAAATAGCTGGTTATCCAGAAATTATTGACTTTGTTAAGCAGTTCTCTTGGGAAAATCGTGCCGCCAAAATCCTCAGCCACATAGATCAATCCTTTCTACCTCAACTCATCCCCTAAACTAATTTTGATTAGCGACTAAATATGAAAACTGTAGGTATGATTAGCAGCTATCGCGCTCTAGAATCAAGAGCAGACTGGCTGTGGCAACAAACACCCCATCCCTTTGGTGTTTGGGAAAATATAAAAATGCAAGCACTGGCAGAAAAACCAGATTTCCTGCTCATGTATCAGTTTGATTTTCCTCGACCATCACCTCCTCCGTCATTATTAGACCGTTTACGGAAAAAGCAACCAAAACCAGAGTTAAATATTCATAATCTCTTACGGAATGTCAGTAAAGAGCAGATTATTTATTTATTGAGAGAACCACCTTTAGATGAAATTTTAGAAATTAATAAACGTAATTATCAACAAGCTGAAAATTATTGTGGTTATATTTCCGGCCCTGATGATTTTGCCCCCATTCCCAACTATATGCCTGCTATTTGGTATCACTCTAATTCCTTTAAGGATTTAAATGAAATGCCATGTCCGCAAAAAGTATCTAACTGTAGTTGGATTACTTCCGGTATTAATCGCACAGCTAATCATCGGCAACGTCTCGATTTTTTGCAATCTTTAAAATCTAGCGGTATGCAAATTGATTTCTATGGACGTGGTTTAGAAAAATGGGTAAAAACGTCGGGAGAACTTGGTAACAAGTGGTACGGCATGGCACCATATTATTATAATTTAGCAATTGAAAACTATGCTGATAATAGTTGGTATGTAAGTGAGAAACTTTGGGATAGTTTATTAGCTTGGTGTTTACCAATTTACTATGGTGGACAAGCAGCAGATAAATTATTACCACCAGGTAGCTTTTTAAGATTACCAAGTTTAGATGAAAAAGGAATTGCCTACATTCAAGAAATAACAGCTACTCCTGATGCTTGGTATGCTGCAAAAGATGCGATTGCTGAAGCCAGACAAATTATTTTACACAAACTAAACTTACTCAATTGGTTATCAGAATTCGCCACTAAATTTTCTTAATTCAAATTGATAAATGTACATTTTTAGGATTTATATATGGATGGTATTTGTACACTTGCTAATGACCGAGTTTATGACCAACTCATTGCCTTAATTAACAGTATAGAAGCAATTTATGGTCAGACAATGCCTGTATGTATCTATCCTTATGATCACAATACAGAAAAAATTGCTGCTGAACTTGTCCACCGCCCTCATGTGACACTTTATGATCACCAAGATTCAATTCAAAAATGGGATAAATTTGTCAAAGATATTTGGGATACCCATCCTACAGCCCAAACACATTGGCAAAAACTAGGAAGCTATCAATATCATCGACTCGGAACTCATCGGCGTTATTGTGCTTTTGATGCCCCTTTTGACCGCTTTGTTTACATGGATGCTGATACTATATTAATGAGTTCATTAGATCATATTTTTACTCAATTAAGTCATCATGATTGGGTAGTATACGATTTTCAATTCAAAGATTTATCTCATGTTTACAGTTTATCATCAACCAAATTAAAAGAATTATTCACCCCAGAACGTTTGCAAACTGAAATATTTTGTTCTGGATTTTATGGTTCTAAAAAAGATATATTTCCTGAGCCAAATAGAGAAATGATCCTAGATTTTTTGCGTCAAGGAGAAGCAGAAGTTCTCTATGATATGGCTCCTGACCAAACAATTCTCAACTATATGGTCATGCGATTAGGGTTATCTAACTATAATTTTGCCCTGGAGTTACCTGCTGATCAAACTACTGGTTGCTCTGTAACCTCTTTACATTTTGAAAACCGAGATCAAATTCTCTATGACAAGGGTAACAGATTGACTTATTTGCATTATATTGGGTTATCTTCTAAATTATTCCATCGAGTTTGTACTGGAGAAAATATTGATTTTCCTTATCGAGATATTTTTCTGTACTATCGCTATTTGCATGAACCGGAACAGCGGCCAAAGTTCACAACTAAAGCTAAGGCTTATAATGCTGTTCCCAGTTTAGGCACAAGAATTTTAAACAAGTTGAAATTAGCTAAAAAGTAGAGGTTAATTGAATGAATAGGGGAATTTATATCATTGCTAATGATAAAGTGACAGACCAAGCGATCGCACTTTTGAATAGTATTCGGTTACATGATGCTGATACACCAGTAGTCATGATTCCTTATGATGATAATTATCATGCCATTGCTGATATTTTAGGTAAAAATTATGGCGTAAAAATCTATGAAGACCTAGATTTTATTGCTCGTCTTTCCCAAAGATTATATGAAACCTTTGGGGGTCAGTTTTTTGCTCGTCCTAATCAATTTCGTAAACAAGCTTGCTGGTTTGGAGAATTTGATGAATTTTTGTATATTGATACTGACATTGTTGTTTTTGAAAAAATAATTGATAATCTCAACTATTTGCAAAATACTGACTTTATCTGTTGTGATTATCAACATTTAGGAGGGATTAAAAATGTTTTTAATTCCCAAGTATTAGAAGATAAAGTATTTTCAAAGGATGAAGTTAAAGAAATTTTCAACGGCGGTTTTTGGGGTTCTAAGAAAAACTTAATTTCCGAAAATGATTTGTACGAAACATTTGCTGAATGTGCATCTCATCCAGAATATTTTGATTTTTCTGAAAAGACTTCTGACCAACCAATTATCAATTATATGCTACTTAAGCGTATTCCCCGTCGTTTTAACATCGTCCGTAGGGAAGGCAAAGCACCAGGAAATTGGGGGGGAACACCACATTTTCAGACCCAAGGTAATATTTTATTTGATCCAACAGTTAATCAACCTCTGCAATATCTCCATTGGGCAGGAATTAAAATTCAACCTGGTTGTCCCTACTGGGAAACTTGGGAATATTATCGTAATTTGAACTCTAGTATACCTGCCGCTGCTATTCCCGCACCTGTGAAAAAAAGTCAGTGGCAGCAGACTGTTGACAATATTAAAAACCAAGTCAAACAACTGAGAAGTAAGTAACTCTATCCTTAGATACCCTCTAGCTCCCTTAAAAAGGTGGAAATCGGTGTCAAAGTCCCCCTTCATCATAGGCATTTAGGGGGATAAACTTTTATTTTTAAGACCAAGAATCTAAATCTAAAGATTGCATCCCTTGACTTTTAACGTAATCTAGCAAACCTCCCAACTGCCACCAAACAAATAAACAAGTTAGCAAACTCATTGGTAAACCCACACCTAAAGCTAGTCCAAAGGGAAAACCAAATATTTCTAAACCGGAAGAAAGAAATAAACAAATACCACCTGTAATACCAATAAATGGCACTAACAATTGTTTATAAAAGAAACGGGCATTAGTATTTTGTTCAGAAGACTTATCTTTAGACTTATCCTTTGGCCATTGTTGAATAATGACTTTTAATGTGCCAGAGAGTGCTAAACCAGAAGTTAAAGCAGTAAGAAAACCAATTAATAGTAAAATGTAAGGCGGTTGTAGGGGGTAATAGTACATTAAAACTCCTGATTGTTATTAAAATTCGTTTTTATTTACTGAGGGATTATTTGGGCAGAATAGCAGCTACACTTTCTCTAGAGAACTCTGTTAACAAGCCAACTGCTACATTTAATAACCGATTTGGTGGTAAGTCATCCTTGACTAAATTCCAGAGCCGTTGTACTTCTTCAGTATGTAAGCGGTCATCTTCGGTAATGGCAAGAACTAACTGACGACGGAGAAATTTACCTTCTTCAGATAGTAGAAATTGTAAGCCCATTTTTGCTGTAGGTAAAACATCAAATTCCTCATCAGTACGAGCAATGGCAATTAAGTTTTCTAACCTCTGCCACTGGAATTTACCATCTTTAAATAATACATTCAGTAACCGCCGTCTCAATGCGGGAGATTCTCCGGTGAGCAACCGTCTTGCTATGTAGGGATAGCCTATTTCAACGATTTTAAAATTGGGGTTAAGGCTGAGAGCAATGCCTTCTTGTGTCACCAGGGAACGAATAATTAAAGCAAATTTGGCTGGTACTCGGAAAGGATATTCATACATCAATTCCGAAAATTCATCGGTAATGGTTTTGAAGTTAAAGTCCTTGACATTTTTGCCAATAGCATTTCCCAACACGGCTTCTAATGCTGGTACGATTGGGCAAATATTTGTATCTGGAGCTAAAAAGCCCAGTTTTACAAAGTCTTCGGCTAAGTCTGTGTAATCCTTATTGACCAGATGTACTAAGGCATCTACGAGTGATTCTTTGGTAGTTTCTTCTAATTGATCCATCATGCCAAAGTCAATGTAAGCCATCCGACCATCGGGGACAGCAAACAAATTACCTGGATGGGGATCGGCATGGAAAAAGCCATGTTCTAACAGCTGTTGTAATCCAGTCGTAACACCTATTTGGATTATTGTTTCTGGATCTAAACCTGCTTGGCGGATGCTTTGTGTATCAGTGAGTTTAAATCCGTTAATCCATTCCAGAGTTAAGACATGATTACTGGTATAACGCCAATAAATAGACGGAACTTTGACGTGAGGATCATCATGGAAGTTATTCGCAAATTTTTCCGCGTTGCGACCTTCGTTGATGTAATCTATTTCTTCAAATAGTTTTGTGCCAAATTCATCAACAATTAATGTGAGGTCGTGACCAAGATTAAGAGGCAACCAAGGTGTTAGCCAACCTGCTGCCCAGCGCATTAAGTACAAGTCTTTTGTAATGACTGGACGTAGGTGCGGACGCTGCACTTTTACGGCTACTTCTTCACCACTGAGTAAGCGACCACGATAGACTTGACCTAAACTGGCTGCTGCTACTGGTTTGGGTGAGAGTTCCTTAAATATTTCCTGAATTGGTCGGTCTAGTTCAGTTTCAATAATGTGGTAAGCCAGGGCATTATCGAAGGGTGGTAACTGGTCTTGTAACTTTATCAGTTCTGCTAAAAAGTCTTTGCGGATTAGGTCAGGTCTGGTGGAGAGTGCTTGACCTACTTTAATAAAGGTAGGTCCAAGGTGAGTGAGCAGTTCTCGCAACTGGGTAGCTCGTTTCCCCTTGTTCTGCTCAACTTGATTTTGCCATTCATCCCACTTGAGACCGAGTATAAATCCTGCAAAAGATAGGATGATTCTTAGCAGTCTGCCCCAAGCTAACCAGGGACGGTAACGATAGTAACGAGCGATCGCGTCTGGATTATACTGCTTTAGTTGAGCAGGTTGATACTGACCCACGCCTTTATTTGCCTCTTCAACTGGGAATTTTACGATAGATAATTGGTTGACAAAGTATTGAGCTTTGCCTATTGACAGACACTATGTCAGGCTTAAGTAGCCTACTTCAACTGTCTAGAGTTGTTTATCTTTTTCTTAATTATACTTTATAAAAGTACAAACATTTGTTCTCCAGCTGGAGTATTTTATATTTTCTGTAATTTGTTGAGTTAAAAAGGTTGAGATCCCCGAATCTCCAAGAAGTCGGGAATCTGGTTGTTATTCAGGAATAATTGAGGATATTGAGTTTACTTTGATTTGGCCTCTAAAGTTTCCAAGCGGCTTTTTAGTTCCTGATTTTGTTGTTTGAGTTGGTCGAGTTCTTCACGCATTTGACGCAAGCTTTTTTCTGGGCCAATATTCTTTTGGACTTTGGCAACTTCTTCTTCAGCATAACGACGAACACGCCCATCAGCTGTTTGATTAGCTAAAGATTGTAAAATAGCGATCGCTTTAGAAGTTTCCATTTGTCCTAATGCTGACACCACTGCCACCTGTGTCAAAAAGAATGTTTCTCTAGCTATTTCTGCCAATCTGTCTAAAATTCGTTCTAAATTAGCAGGAGTTTGACCAACAGAAATTTTGCCTAAAGCCCGAATTGTCGCCAGTCGTAACGGTTGAGGGATGCCCAGTTTGGTGTATTCAATCAGCAAATTCAAAGCCGTTTCAGAAGTTTTCAACTCAGCCAGTCCAGCAACTGCGCCACTGCGTACTACTTCATTCCAACCTGCTTTTTCTTCCAAAACAGATTTTAGCAGCTTAATAACCTTATTTTCATGGGGTTTATCTTCCAAATTAGCAGATGCAATTGTGCCAATGGTACGACAAGCAGCAGCTTCCACATAGTAGCTGGGATCACCATCCTGCACAAAACCTTTCACAGCTTTATAACTAGTATGGGTTTTGATTTGAGACAAAGACTCTACCACCGCACGACGTACATAAGGACTTTGATCTTGCAAACCACCAACTAAAGCATCAAAAGCTTGATCTAACTTAATTTCTGCTAACTGTTTAGCCACTTCTACACGCACACCCCAGAAGGAATCATTTTCCAAAGCTGCTGATAGTGCTTTCATCGATTCTAATGCGCCTTTTTTAGCTAAAGCCTCAGCTGCATAGATGCGAGAAATGGGATTTGGATCAAATTCTAACTGTGCTTTCAACTCTGCGACTGGATATTCTAGAGTTACAGTTTTCAGGTAATTATTACCCACATCAAAGCTGATAAAATCAGGCTTTTCTGTCAAGGGAAAGTAGAAACTTTGTTCTCGTTCATTCACACGCACAGTGAAACTTTTGAGTTCTAATTTTGGCTGAATATAACCAAAACCGATGGGAATTTTTAGATCAAATAAATCCTTCTGCCCATTATTATCTGTACTGGCTTGGGTTTGAGTCACCGTCACCTTAGCTAAATTCGCATCCCCATCCCAAGAGTAAGCAACTTTAAAATCGGGATAACCACCGCGATAAACATACTGATCAAAAAGGAAAGTGAGATTTCGTCCAGTTGCTTTTTCAATGGATCTTAATAAATCTACTGTTTCGACAGTTTGATGAGCATAATCATTAACAAAGGTTTGAATTGCTGGCCAAAATAATTCATCTCCCAATTCTGTGCGAATCATGTGATAAACACAAGATCCTTTTTCGTAAATATGGCGATCATAAAGCTCAATTGCTTCCCGGTAAACATGAGTTACCATTGGCCGACGATAGCGACTATTATCTTCGCTTAAGTAACTCCGGGCTTCCAATAGGCGATAATAAGCTGCGTCTTGGATACCATATTCATATTCTGTCCACATTACTTCAGAATAGGAAGCCATTCCTTCCTTAATCCAAGCGTGGGACCAATGTTTAATTACCAGCAAATCACCAAACCATTGGTGTGCGAGTTCATGGACAACTAAGCTTTCTGTATTGCGGTTATCTAATGTGGCCCGATTATCTAGTAAACAGCGATCGGTTAAGAGAGTGGTGGAGGTGTTTTCCATCCCTCCAAAAATGAAGTCATCGACGCAGACCTGGGCATATTTGGGAAAAGGGTATGAGTAACCATACTTTTCGCTCAAAAATTCAATCATGCGGGGAGTTTTTCCCATACTGCGTTTAGCATCTGCCTCCCTGCCTTTTTCTACGTAGTAGGTGACGGGTTTACCTTTCCACTCGTCTCGAATTTCGGCAAAGTCTCCTACTGCTAATGTCATCAAGTAGGTAGGATGAACTTGCTGCTGTAACCAATGGTAAATTTTATCACTGCCATTTTCTTGGGTGTCAATTAATTCACCGTTGGAAATAGCGATCAGATGTTTGGGAACACGAACTCGAATTTCCGAAGTTGATAATTGTCCTGGGTAGTCGAAACAGGGAAACCAAAAACGAGAATCTTCGTCTTCTCCTTGAGTCCAGACTTGGGTGGGTTTGTCTGGATAGTGTTTGTCTGGTTGAATAAAGTAAATTCCCCGTTGGGGTTTTTCCACCGAGTAAGCGATCGCAATCAACAATCTTTTACCTATCTGAGTTGGTTGAGACAGTTGAATTGCCAGCTTTTCTCCATCATATTCAAACTTTTGCGGTACTTCGTCTACCTGTACAGATTGGATATTCAGGTTTACAGCATCCAAGGTCAAACGCTCAATATTATTACGGATAGGCAACAATCTAATACTACAATTGCCATAGTAACTTTGGTTCGGGATATCCAAACTCAGGTCGAGAAAAATATGCTCAACCTGTCCGGGTTTGTCAGGGTTGTAGTGTGGTTTAGCCCCTGGCAACTCAAACGATTTATGTCCGTTATTCTCTGTATCAAAATAAGAATGCAACATTGATAATTACTGACCTTGTAATCCTGAAACTTTCATAAAAATACCGATAGCTACGCTTGCCGTCGGCATCGTAGATGCGTATCCTCAATCAACACGATTATTTAATGAGGATTTTTCTCTGGGATGGGATGATTGGTATTAACCTTCTCATTTTGCGCCCAAGTCTCGATGTTTTGATGTCATCTGAATATTTTGCACTTTTGCATCTTCGGGACAAGAGTTTCTTGCACCGCGCTGTGTTCAGGTAGCGTGCCGTTAGGCGATCGATTTCCGTTAAGCACAAATACTATCGATCATTCTTCTAGCTTAGAATAGCTTGTGGCTAAGAGTCCGACTATTTTTTGGATATCAACTAAGATACCATTTGCGGATTGACTCCTGACTCTAGTGAAGTCTTTTTTAGAGCCACTATAAATTCTGCGTGTGTATAAACACTAATTTTATCAGTAAAAACCGCTAAATTAGTGGAAATCGGTGATAAAAATCCTAAATATTGACTATCACTGTTTTAACTGCCTGATAATAATTTATTTGCTCAAATATCTGCTCAAAAGAGGACAATAACAATGCCTGAAAGTAAATCAAAGTTTTTAGTTCCTGCTATTAGTGCTGCTATAGTCGTGGCGGGAGGTATTGCAGTTTATATGTATTTGAAATCTCCTACTGGAGATAGTTCCAGTCCTCTGGGCAGTGCTAAAGTAGTACCGGCTAATGCCTTAATAGCAACTTATATCAATACAGATGATCAGTCTTGGGATAAATTGCGGCAATTTGGTAATCCGCAAGCACAACAGTTGATAACAAAAAGTCTAGAAAATGTCAACAAAGAAATATTTAGTGATAGTAATATTTCTTACGAAACAGACATTAAGCCTTGGGTAGGTGGTGTGATGATTGCTGTATTACCACCTACTGCCCCTACACCTACTCAGCCGAATGCACCTATTCAGCCAAAACAGGAGCCAAATATCCTGTTAGTAGTAGGTATCAAGGATAAACTCAGTGCCTTGAATTTTTCTAAGAAATTGAAAGAGCAAAAAAATCTGCAAACTGAGGAATCAGATTATAAAGGTCAGAAAATTATTGCTAGTAAAAATAAGGGCAAATCGACATACACAACGGTTTTGAATAATAGCCAGTTGCTGTTAGCACCAGAAAAACAAGCTGTAGAAAAAGCTATTGACACTTATAAAGGTGAACCTTCTTTTGCGACTAAAGAAGGTGCAAGCAGCATTCTCTCCAAAGGTGTGGATGTAAAAAACAGCCTTGCTCAAATTTATGTTCCTGACTACGCCAATATGGCACAGCAATTAACAGCATTAAGTCCCCAAGCTAGGCCATTACCTCCCCAAACCTTGGCACAACTTAAACAAGTAAAGTCGATGGTAGCGGGTATTGGTGTTGATGATGCAGGATTGCGGTTAAAAGCTGTTGTGAATTTAGATCCGCAACTGAGCAAATTTCAGTATCAAACGACTCCTGCGAAGATAGTGGGACAATTTCCTAGCGATACCTTTGCTTTAGTCACTGGACAGAATCTTAATCGTAGTTGGCAAACCTTGGTAGAACAATCAAAAGATTATCCTGAACTGAAGCAAGTAGTTGAACAGACTCGCGGACAACTACAACAATTTGCCAATCTTGATTTAGATAAAGATATTTTTGGTTGGATGAATCAAGAATTTGCTTTGGGTGCAGTGAAATCAAGTCAAGGATGGTTAGCTAATGTAGGATTTGGAGGAGCGATAGTATTTGATACGAGCGATCGCAAAACAGCCGAAGCCACCTTCACTAAACTAGATGATTTAGCCAAAAAGCAATCCCTCAACGTTGCTCAAAAAAGCATTGGTGGTAAAAATATCACAGAATGGCAAATACCCCAACAAGGCGCTTTAGTAGCACATGGTTGGCTAGATCAGGACACCGTATTTCTTGCTATTGGTGGACCCGTTGCCGATACCCTGGCAGATAAAAAAGGTCAATCCCTCGATAATACGGACACATTTAAATCCGTAACTGCTTCTTTGCAAAAACCCAACGCAGGTTATTTTTACTTAGATATGGACAACACCACGTCCCTGATTACTCGTTTTGCCACAGCAGGTCAACCTCTTCCTCCCGATGCTAGTGCTATCCTGGGTTCCATTCGTGGTATTGGTGTGACTGTGAATAGCCCTGATAAATCTACCAGTCAAATGGAAATGTTATTGTCTCTGAAGCCTGCTACTGCAAAGTAAATTAAATTACTTGTAATAGGGCAATACACATCTCCAAACAAGGCGTAGGGATAATTCATCAATTGTCCCTACAAAACCTGAGTTCGGAGTTCGGAGTTTCTCCTATGCCTACGGCACGGCTTCGCCGAACGGAGACGCTACGCGAACGGAGTTATGATTTTTAAGGGCGAGAGAATAAGGGTTTGAGACTCCTACTGGGGGCAAGTTTTCCACAAATTATCTTATGTCGAACTCAGGTAACAATACCTTTTCCTCCTTGCACCTGATTATATTTCTCTGGATCTAATTAGCAATTTGGGTTAATCACTTATCTGTGTGAGTTTTTAGCCATTGTTCCAATTCGCTAATGTCCACAAAATCTAATAATGCTTCTCCCAGGTCTTCTCGTTGTTCTATGGTGAGTTTGTTGATATTTTCGATGTAATTACTGCTCAATTTTCCGAATCGCTTGGATAACTGACGTACTAGTAAGTTTGTCTGCCATTCTTGTCTAGCTTCTTGTCTACCTTCCTCCTTTGCTTCTTGATATACTCTTGTTTGCTTGATACCATTCACTAAAAATATTAGGTCTGTGTGCATTTTCTATAATTCTATGTGGGATTTGAGCCATTGTTCCAGGTCAGAAATGTCCACAAAGTCTAATAATGCTTCTCCCAGGTCTTCTAGTTGTTCTATGGTGAGTTTGTTGATATTTTCGATGTAATTACTGCTCAGTTTTCCAAATCGCTTGGATAACAGACGCATAAGTAAAATCATCTCTCCTTCTTGTCT
This sequence comes from Anabaena sp. PCC 7938, assembly GCF_049315035.1. NCBI lineage: Bacteria > Bacillati > Cyanobacteriota > Cyanophyceae > Nostocales > Nostocaceae > Anabaena > Anabaena sp. PCC 7938. The sequence goes on from NZ_CP186034.1 coordinate 2,432,767, forward strand.
ACCTTCTTGTCTACCTTCCTGTATACCTTCCTGTATACCTTCCTGCTTTGCTTCTTGATATACTTTTGTTTGCTTGATATCACTGACTAAAAACATCGCTTCAATCTCCTGACGGCTTAATTGCGAGAATTTGGATAACAAAACAGTCTCTAGTAACTCCATAATACCTTTTCTGGTAGTGGTAAATATGTAGTGATAATAAAATTAGGCGCTACAACAAGAATTATAATGATGAATAAAATACCAGATAGCACCAATATGATTATCTAACTTTTTAGAGAAGGATAAAGTCTTTCTAACCAAACGAGAAATTCTTTGACGCATTGTATTATTAAAGCGTTCAATATGGTTAGTCTTGCCACTTTCTTTCCCTACTGCCTGATGACGTTTGCTAGGAATAACTTGTGCGTAAGCTGCCCAAAAATCTGTATAGCAAACAGCACATTGACGATAAACTGGTGGTAGAGAATTCCATAATCCCCTAGCGCCATCTTCACTGCGGTCGCCTATGTAAACTCCAACTATTTCTCTAGTTTTTTTCCAAAGCTAACCAAATCCATTGCTTATTACCCTTATGACCTACAAATGACCAAGCCTCATCACACTCAATAGTCAATTTACCTCTTGGTTTGGCTGAAACATTTACCTGAGTCGGAATCTGGGCATATTTATTATTCACATATTTTTGCAACCAAGTCTCTGAAACACGAGCAGCACGAGCAATACCTGCGAGAGGTATTTTCTCAAGTAAAAGTCTATCAATCAGTTCTATAGTATCTTTGCTAATAACTTTATTAGTGGGATTTTCTATAAACTGTCTTTTGCAGTTTTGACACTGGTATTTTGGTTTTTGATTATGAATCTTCCCATTTTTGACAATGTGTTGAGAACCACAATTGGGGCAAGTAGGTCTGGAGATTGACATCAATACTGAAATAGTTGAATTTAAAAACACTGATACTATACTACATATAACACTTAACACGTTCTCGCTAAATCATATATTTAGAAACTTTATACTTTAGAGGAGTTTCAATTAGTTGGTTAAATGTAATTCAAATTGCAACGGCTACAAATGAATAATTTGAGTTAGAAAATATAAGATTTCACTACATATTTACCACTACCCTAATTCCAGGGTTATACCTTGACCTAAATCTACAATCAATTCACGGCGTTTTGCTGCTGCTATTTTCTGTCCCTGTGCTTCTGCTTCTCGACGCTGTTCTGATTGACTCTGAGATTGCTTATTTGCTAAACGCTGAAAGGCTGTAATGGCTTTCATATCTTGTCCACCTGCGGCCACATTCACACGCACCCACAACTGAAATGCTAAATCGAAATTTCCTTCAATTTCTGCATGAAAAGCATCTTCTCTGAGGGCGCTAATATCCCTATCGTTAGCAGACTTGGGGAGTAAAATATAATGCAGTTTTGTAGCGGGTTCTATGGCTGCATAGGGAGTCTGTATATAATTTTTATGCTTTAGGGTCAATTGGGGAACTTGATGACGCAAATAGTTATACAGCCGTTCAACGGTGGCACAGTTGCTTTGACCTTGAATTTGCAAACCGTTGAGTAAAACATGGGTAAATGCACCTTGTTGAAGTTCTTCAATTTCGTAAGAAACTTGACTGGGACTACAAGAAAAGAAGGTAATTACACCTTGCTGTTTTTCTTCACCAATTCCCAAACCTGCACTTTTTTCTCCTGTGCTGCGACAAGCATCAATAAACAACACTATGTTATCCGCACCACTCCGCCGCAAGCGTTCTGTAATGTAGGTGATGGGGATGGCTAAATTGGGAACAGTGCGAGGATTTCCATCTATGGGTAATAAATAATCTCGTCCTTCGTGGGGGATGCCGTGGCCGCTAAAGTAGAACCAGAGGGTATCTCCAGGGTTTAAAAAAGGCTGTGCAAAGCGATCGCCTAAAAACGAAATTAATGTACCGTAAGTTGGTTGAGTATCAAGTCCATGCTGGTCAGGTGGAGAATCATCAGAGAAAAAATATAGATTTTCTGGTTGTACACCCAAATCACGGTTAAAATAATCCCGCACCCGTTCTGCATCAATTTTTGCATACTGAAGGCGTTGAATTCGATTGTATTTGTTAATGCCAATGACAACGGCGCAATTCTTGGCCATATTGCGGTCAATTTTCCGGGGTTTTAGGCGATCGCTTAAATTTTAACTCTATTGCGCCTTTACCAGCTGCTTTTACACCCGTACCTAGTAATTTAATTTCACCTTCACTACTAATTTCTACTGTGAGGGTAACTTCGTCTAGTTCAAGTCCTGCTTGCGGTTTGATTTGCTTCTCTACATGACTAAAAAGATGACTCACTATGCCCACAAATTGCGACATTTGCGCCGCTAATTTCCCTGCTTTTAGCCGACTTTCTTTTATTTCTTCAACGGTAACAGGGGGACTGCTATAAGGATTACCGTTGCCTGTAACAGCTTTTACACCTTCTTTTGTGCGATCGCCTGGAGTGCTTGCGGTGACGATCCATAGTTCTTCGTCTTCCCACCTGTTGTCTGTCATGTTACTTCCTCACACCTGCTTGACAATTTTCGCACATATTGTCTGAATCAGGATTTTCAGGATTTCAGGATGAACAGGATTAAATAATTCGTAATTCGTAATTCGTAATTCGTAATTAAGTTTTGTAATGGGGACATAAACCCACGGAACTTGTTAAGATGATTACCAATTTTAACTGTGTGGGTAAGTATCAATCCCAAAAATCGACATTTAGCATTGCTTCTAAATCACGGCTAAACGGCCATATATCAGGGAACTTGCATTGGGGATAACCCCTGCGAACAATTTTGAGAGTATCTTCATAAGCTTCATCAAACACTTGACTAAAATAAGGCTTTAGGCTAAGTGAATCCTTTAGCAATTTTCTAATTCCAATCCTTTGCTTATCAATAGATTCTACCCACCCACGATAACAATCAGGCATATTTACATACTTCCGCTTGAGAATATGTTCCAAAAGTTCCCTGAGTCTACTTTCCAGTTCACGTTTATCCGATCGCCCCAAATCCTCTATCTCCTCAATCAGATTCTCAAAATCTAGACCCTCAATATCCCTATTCCGTAACTTATTGACGATATCTTCAATCCAAAGTAGATAGTCTTGCTCATATAAAGATACTGCAATCTGCGTCTGTGTCATTGCTTTGTCTCCTTTGAGTGACCTAACTCAACCTTACAGCGAATTTTAATCTCTTTGTGGCTCTGCGCCTCTGCGTGAGATAAAAAATGTGAAAATATAAAAGTAGGTTCCCCCAAAATTATCAACATGGCTCCATTACCAGATTATCGTCCCAAGCAACTATCTGTTGGTCCTTTAGAAGCAGAAATTTTGAGTATTGTCTGGGAACTGAATTCAGCAACAGTTAAAGATGTACACGATCGCATTTTGGCTGATCCTAACCGCGAATTAGCTTATACATCAGTTACTACCGTTCTCCGTCGTCTTACGGAAAAAGGTTGGTTAGCTTGCGATAAACAGGGTAAAGCATTTTATTGGCGGCCATTGCTAACCAAGCAACAAGCAGAGATGATTAAAGCTCATGAGCAATTGCAAAGATTTCTGGCAGTGGGTAATCCTGATGTAATTGCGGCCTTTGCTGATAGTTTAGATCAAGCTGCTAGTGACCAAATAGAAGCGATCGCAAAACGCATTCAAGACGCACGGGAAGCCAGAGGAGAAAAATAGAATTATGCATCTACTCATTATTGTCTCTGCTGTAACCATTGCTTGCTGGTTAAGATACTCTGCTCATATACCCCAGGGTAATTGGAATTTGCGCTGGGAGCGATCGCTCTTTTTATTCCTCTTTCCCCCCTTACTCATTTTCATGACAGCAACTGCTGTAGTCTGCATGGGTACACAAGGGACAATGGGCGGAATGTATACTGGTTCCTTCAGTTTTCTTCTAGCATCAATTTTTCTCGGATTTTTTAACATCTTGGGTATCAAACTAGCTTTCCAAGGCTGGAAATCCATTAAATCAGCCCGTGAATGTCCCCAAGTAAATCTCGCAGGTAAACAAGCCCGAATCCTGCCAACTAAAGCATTATTCGCCGGACAAATGGGTTTTTGGCAACCAGAACTAGTAGTTAGTCAAGGATTACTACAAACTCTCTCACCAGCCCATTTAGAAAGTGTTTTAGCACACGAGCAAGGGCATTATCAGTATAGGGATACGTTCTGGTTCTTTTGGCTGGGTTGGATGCGTTCCTGCACTGCTTGGTTGCCAAATACAGAGCCACTATGGCAAGAATTGTTAGTTTTGCGAGAATTACGGGCTGACAGTTACGCCGCATCCCAAGTAGATCCCTTGGTGTTAGCGGAATCATTGTTATTAGTAGTCAGTAACAACCCCATAACAGAAGAAGTTTGCTGTGCCGCTTTGGGTGCAGGCGATCGCTTGGAACAGAGAATAGAAGCTTTATTAACACCACCAGAAACAACTTCAGAAACAACTTCAGAAGCTCAATTACAGTCCTGGCATATTTTTTTGTTGGCGTTTCTACCCTTACTAACAGTCGTTTTTCATACTTGAGTTACAAAAAAAAGGGAAGTAGGGAATAGGGAATAGGGAACAGAAGAGAAAAATATTCTCCATCCTTCTTTCATCCTTCATCCTTCATCCTTCATCCTTCATCCTTCATCCTGACTCCTGACTCCTGACTCCTGACTCCTGAACTCCTGAACTCCGAACTCCGAACTCCGAACTCCGAACTCCTGACTTACACATTTCCTGGTTTCATCGCTTGATCTGGCGGTAGGTTGATATTCGTTGCCAAACGAAGTGTTCTTAATACCGCAATTGTCCACCAAGTGAGATCAATTTCCCACCAACGCCAGCCACACTTGGCTACATGAGGATAAGCATGGTGATTGTTATGCCAGCCTTCGCCATAGGTGAGAATGGCAGCCCACCAAAGATTACGAGAATTATCATCGCTGGCAAATGTGCGGTATCCCCACATATGAGTAACCGAGTTAATTAGCCAGGTGGTATGCCAGAGAATGACTGACCTCAAAAACACGCCATAAATGACAAATGACCAGCCTCCCAGGGCATAGAGTAATAATGCAACGGGAATTTGCAGCAGTAGAAAGTAGCGATTCAGCCAGATGTAAAAGGGATCTCGTGCTAAGTCGGGGGCAAATCGTTGGTATAACTCATAATCGAAAAATTCGGAACGGGGATAAAAAATCCAAAGCATATGACTCCACCAAAAACCTTTACGGGCAGAGTAAGGATCTTTATCTTCGTCTTCGGTGTAAGCATGATGCAATCGGTGTCCAGCTACCCAGAAAATGGGGCCTCCTTGTATAGATAATGCACCTAAAATAGCGATCGCATATTCTAACCACTTGGGAACTCGAAAACTGCGATGACTCAACAAACGGTGATAACCTAAACAAACGCCAATGCTGCCAAATAGCCAGTGCAGAAACACAGTTACACCCACCGCAGCCCAGGAAAAATGCCAAGGAGCTAGTAGTGCGATCGCATGAATAGTACCAAAAAAGGCTACAGACACCCAATGAAGGCGCAGAGGTTGGCCATTCCCTAATAGATTTGATGAATTCAACGTCACTAACACTCCTCAAAAATTCACAAAATTAGAGAACTAATCCAAATAACAAATTAGCTAAATGCTGTATTCCGGCTCTATAAAGCCATTTGCCCAATCTTGGGGCTTGAGAAAAACTTTGGTAAGCTGTGCTTCAGGGCTTCCTGCCTCTGGTTGATAGCCATATTCCCAGCGAGTCAAGGGTGGTAGAGACATTAAAATAGATTCTGCCCGGCCATTGGTTTGCAGTCCGAAAACTGTTCCCCGGTCATATACCAAGTTAAACTCCACGTAACGACCCCGACGGTATAATTGAAATTGACGCTGGCGATCGCTATATTCTATTTCTTGTCGCTTTTGGGCTATGGGTAAATATGCTGGTAAAAATGCTTCACCGCAGTTTTTTACAAATGCAAACATATCTTCCCAGTTGCGTGATACTGTTCCCACTTGCTGACTTGCCAGCGCTGCTTGAGTATCCAGTTGAGAACCTACATAAAGCCTACCACTAGCATCTTGATAGTCAAAGAAAATACCACCAATCCCACGTTGTTCTTGACGATGTTGTAAATAAAAATATTCATCACACCAATGTTTGAAAACCCGATAATATTCTGGATGGGACGCATCACAAGCATTTTTTAAAGTTTGATGAAAGTGAACAGCATCTTCAGCAAAAGGATAGTAAGGCGTTAAATCAGCCCCACCACCAAACCACCAAATCGAACCAGCTTCAAAGTAGCGGTAGTTAAGATGTACCGTTGGTATGTATGGATTACGAGGATGTAACACCATCGAAGTTCCAGTTACAAAAAAGTCATTTCCAGCTGCTTCTGGGCGTTGAGTCAAAATTGCCGCAGGTAGACTATCTCCCCAAACTTCTGAAAAATTAACACCACCTTGTTCAAATATCCGCCCTTCTCGAATCACACGGGTGCGTCCTTGACCACCTTCGGCTCGTTCCCAAAGATCTTCCCGAAAACAAGCTTCCCCATCTAATTGCTCTAGCCCAGCGCAGATTTGATCCTGTAAGTCTTGCATCAACTGCTTCACCCGCTGACGCGAATTCTCAGGTGGTGTATGGACTGAGTTAGCGATAGGGGGAAGCAATATTGTTTGATTTGTTGATTCCCGCAGATAATTCTCTAAATGACGACTCATATTGAATACCTCTTAATTTTTGAGTAAAAGTGGCAATTCGCTTAATAACTATATAGCTATTAAACTAGTAAAAATATAAATGTTTCAAAACTTAATAAATTATCTCTGCCAACAATTCCCTTACCTCTGTTGACTTTCTCCGCGATAAATGGATAAATCTAAACTTTGCTTAAGGATTGTAAAGGTTTCATATTCAGAGTCCAGTTCAGGAATTACAGTTATTATAACTTGATAGCTATGTAAGTATTTAGCTTATTAATAGAGGAATCATGGTAAATACCCTACCCCAGCCTGAAGTGAAGCCAGGAATTAAAGCGCCAGCTAAAGAAACCGTACTCACTCCTCGGTTTTACACCACAGACTTTGAAGCTGCTGCTAGTTTGGATCTCTCAGCCCAAGAAAAAGAGTTGCAAGCCATGTTGGCAGAAATGCGGGCTGACTACAACCGTCATCATTTCGTTCGCGATGAAGAGTTTGAGCAATCTTGGGAACATATTGACGGAGAAGCACGCCGAGCTTTTATTGAGTATTTGGAACGCTCATGCATTTCCGAATTTTCTGGGTTTTTGCTGTTCAAGGAACTATCCCGAAAGCTAAAACAGCGTAGTCCCTTGCTGGCGGAAATATTTCAACTGATGGCGCGTGATGAAGCCCGTCATGCTGGATTTCTCAATAAAGCGATGGGAGATTTTAAACTCTCGCTAGACTTGGGTGAGGTGACTAAAGTCCGCACCTATACATTTTTTCCTCTTGAGTGGGTGCTTTACACGGTCTATTTATCAGAAAAAATTGGTTACTGGCGTTACATTATTATTTATCACCATTTACAAAAGCATTCAGAACACCAGTTTTATCCCATCTTCCGCAAATTTGAGAGTTGGTGTCAAGACGAAAACCGACATGGGGATATATTCAAGGCATTATTGCGGTCGCAACCTCAACTCTGGAATAATTGGAGATCAAGACTATGGAGTCGCTTTTTCCTATTATCAGTATTTGCTACCCACACTTTAACAGTTCACGAACGGGCTAGTTTTTACCATTTACTGGGACTTGAACCCACAGAATTTGACCAGCAAGTAGTTCGCAACACCAACGAAACTGCTGGACGTGCTTTTCCAGTCATGTTAAATACCGAACATCCCCACTTTTTCCCACGTCTGCAAAACTGCTCAAATTACAACTTGAAAATAGCAGAAATTTCACGCAGTTCTAGCAATAAAGTAGTGAAATTTATCCGCAAACTGCCTTTAATAACGGCAATTCTCTGGAATCTCCTACTCGTATATTTAATTAAACCAATTGATACAGAAGTATTGCGGGGAACAGTACGTTAGATCACTCATTATTTAGGTTGGGTTGCGTTGTGCTTCACCCAACCTAAAAATTATATTTTTATTACAGCAGATTTCATTTAAATGAGATACAAAATTGAATGATGAAACTCTTGTGGTGCGGGCATCTTGCCCGCTAGGTATGTACCTCCTAATAGCTAAATCCGCTGTAAATCTGTTTTTCTCAAAATTCAAATCGGATTGCTATATATTTTCCCATCGGGCATAATTGCGCCTTCCAGATTAACATCTGTGAGAATTGCTCCCGTTAAATCTGCTCCTTGTAAATTTGCGTTTCGCAATATAGCATTAGTCAGATTTGCATAACTCAAATCTGCTCCTTGCAAACTAGCTCCAGTTAAATCAGTTGCTAAATCTCCCCATTGAATTATTCGACCTAAATTAGCTCTACACAACTTCGCACCATCCAAATTAGCATGGTGTAGTGAAGCAGCTCGTAAGTCTCCATAGCTCAAATCTGCTCCACTCAAAACTGCATATCCTAAATCTGTCCGTTGGTTGGAACTAGGACGTAAGTCTACTTGAATCAGCAAAGCACTAGATAGTTTTGCACCATGTAAATTTGCACCACATAAACTAGCTTTGATGAGGTTTGCTTCATCTAGTCGGGTTTGAGTTAATTTTGCACCTGTTAAATCTGCTTCTCGGAGAATAGCGCGATATAAATCTGCTGCACTTAAATCTATTCCCCACAGAATAGCTTCGCTTAAATTTGCTTCTCGCAAACAAGCCTGACTGAAGTTAGTTTTGCCTAGCCGTGTCTGACGCAAATCAGCATAGCTAAAATCTATACCTTCTAAATTTACGTTCGTTAGCTCTGCATCTTGGAGATTAATTCGCTGAAAATTTCGTTCTCCAGCAGAATAGCGTTTGATAATTTCATCTACATTCATAAATAAATTCTTCAAAATTCTCAATTCAAACAACATTCAAAATACCCTACAATTTTCAGAGATTTTCTCTGTAATACTTAGGGTTGGGAAAATCACTCCCAATACTGCTCGGTTAAGGATTTTCGTAGGTTGGGTTGAACAAAGTGAAACCCAACAAACCCCTGTAAATGTTGGGTTTCGTTCCTCAACCCAACCTACATAATTTCATGGTTTTGAGCTTAACCGACAAGTATTGAAATAACTCCGGGAAGGGAGGATAAGGGTTAACGATAATTTTTCATTAATTAACTAAATAGCTGTGGAGTAATTTTAGCATTTTAATGGTAAAATCTAATCATTTCATTGCCCTGTTCCCTACTGATTGATATTTAGTTACACTACTAAATAGTGATGAAGTTTTTTGCTGATGATTTAAGTTGCCCTATGCCAAAAACAAATCCGTCTCAGGCTAATCCAGCTATTCTTGCTGCCGTTGCTGACTATTTTAAGGTGCTATCAGAAGGAAGTCGGCTACAAATTTTGACCTGTCTCAAATCAGGTTCGATGAATGTTATGGAGATAGCAGAAGCGACTGGGTTAGGGCAGGCAAATCTGTCTAAGCATCTGAAAGTATTAACTCAAGCAGGAGTTTTATCTCGTCAGCCCAAAGGGACTAGTGCTTATTACGAGATTGCTGACCCGATTATTTTTGAGCTTTGTGAATTAGCGTGCGATCGCATTAGTCAACGTGTCCTACAGCAGGATGAAAGCCTGAAAGCTTTTCGGAACAAAACTACAGTTTTTTGAATTACCCTACTCATCCTCATTCCCTGGAGGCCTTTCACTCAGGCTTTGTTGCGCGTGCCACTCCAAAACAATGCGTTCTAACATCTCCGCCTGTGTACAGTTATTAACATCTGCATATACCTTAATCAACCGTCTCACTTCAGGGTTAACGTGTCGTATCACTAGTTGCTCATCTTTTTTCATGTCGATCTGACTCCCATTACGTCAGAATTGTAAATAATTCGTTATACTTGTTAACATAAGTTCGTAAAACATAAAATTCTGGCGCTACACCCCTCAAATCGGGAATGCCCTCGAAATCAATGGGTGTATGACTGCTTAAAACTTAAATAGCGAGTATTAACCCTTTATTTGCCCCAATTCGGCATAGGAGCCAGCAATGAATCAGCCTATAAAATTATCTTTAGAACAAGAATTTGGCCTCAGAATCTTTGCTGACCAAGTACACCAAATGTCTCGTGAACAAGCTCAGATATTTCTGCTCAAGTTGTACGAGCAGATGATGATTCAAGAAACAAGCTACCAACAATTACTTAAGCATGAATGGAAACTAGATTCAGGAAGCATCTCTGGTTAAAATAGGAAATCAAAAGGCCTATAACTTGCATATTAAACAAGATATAACCCTTGTTTTGTAAGCATTTTAACCAAATGCAAATAAGATGTGAAAAAACGTATTTGAATTTTCACATCTTCATAAATTGAGGAAAGGGCGGGAGTTACCCTCCCCAATCTCAAGCACTAATTGCTTTGTATTACTACTTTTTGACTGGTGCTTCAGTAGCTGATTTACCAACTAGCTTTTCAGTATTTTCGTCACTTTCAAGAATACCGAACTCAATCAACAATTCTTCTAATTCTTCCATTTCAATAGGAGTAGGAATAGTTAGATTTTTGTTGTTGATGATCTTCTTAGCCAATGTCCGATATTCATTACCCTGATCACTATCAGGTGCATACTCGTTAACAGTCATCCGACGCAATTCTGCGTGTTGAACAATATTATCACGAGGTACGAAGTGAATCATGTGGGTGTTCAAGCGTTTTGCCAGGGTTTCAATTAATTCGACTTCCCGGTCAACGTTACGGCTATTACAAATCAAGCCACCTAAACGCACACCACCAGTGTGAGCATACTTTAAAACACCACGAGCAATATTGTTAGCAGCATACATCGCCATCATTTCACCTGATGTCACGATGTAGATTTCTTGCGCTTTTCCTTCCCGAATTGGCATGGCGAAACCACCACATACAACGTCACCTAATACGTCGTAAGATACGAAATCTAAGTCTTGGTAAGCACCGTTTTCTTCTAGGAAGTTAATAGCAGTGATAATACCACGACCAGCACAACCAACACCGGGTTCTGGACCACCAGATTCTACACACTTAACACCACGGAAACCGGTCAAAAGTACTTCGCTGAGTTCTAAATCTTCAACAGCACCTCTTTCAGCAGCCAAGGAAAGAACGGTGGTTTGAGCCTTGGAGTGGAGCATCAAACGGGTAGAGTCAGCTTTAGGGTCACAACCTACAATCATGATGCGTTGACCCATTTCTGCCATAGCAGCAAGGGTGTTTTGAGAAGTGGTAGATTTACCAATACCACCTTTACCGTAAAAAGCAATCTGTCTAATATTTGAATCAGTAGCCATGATGAGTTTATTCCTACAATTATTGTGTTGATGGGTCTGAAACTTGATTTGAGATTTTGTGCGATTAGGAAACAGAATTTGTATAGCGACTTAAGGCATACTCAAGGCACTACCAAACGCAGATTCAGATTTTTGTAGGAAAACAAAATATGAATGCAGGAAATTTATTCAGAAGAAATCCACATCTCCTAAATCAAGAAATATTTAACGGCTTAAATACGGCATTATCGCTTGTTGTCGCGGCATCCTCGGAGGATGTTTAATCCTGGAGAGTGGTTACAATAGGGATTCACCTTTATGCAGATTTTCCCCCTGAACCACCCAATCAACCAACATTGTAGTTCACTCTCAATGATTGCTACAATTATGACGATTTTGCTTGTATTTTTGCTGCCAAAAATTTCTAATTTCCAGTCCAAAAAACTATTTTCCTAATTTCTGAAAATTCGCTCTATTGATGTTGCTTTTGGATATTTTTCAGAATCAATAAATTTCACTTTGATTGATACATGACATGAGGATAAATCTCATTTTTGTACTGCTTCACAGTTAAAAATATCTTTCTTGCTCTAAGTCGCTAACAGTTTTGATTCCTATACATTTACCAGACATCCTCTAAGAGTCTTTCTTCCCAAACTCCAAGGTTAGTCCCATCTGGTTGATAATGTTATCTAGTGAGCCAATTCTTATCGGCAAATACTCAAAGGAATTCTGATTGACTTCAAGTTGTTACGAGGGTAACTCTTCTAATTCATTTGTCCTTATCTCTTCGTACAGAAAAGATATATAAACTGAAGTGGATTTAGCAGAACAAAAGAACTTGATTTAGTTGACCTCAATTTACACTTGAAGTTTTTTTTGACTTTGATGTTTTTGATTCCTATCCCAACAATAACATAGATATCAATATTTTATAAGCCTCAAAATAAATTATTTTCCCATTCTAAAAAATATTATCCTTGTTACCTTTAATGGTTATGACTTAGCGGTTATAAGATGCAATTTAGGTAAACATTTCATCAAATATCGTTTGTGAAATCAGCTACTTTTAAAATCAAGCTTGATTTTTAAAATAATTGTTTTCAGAGAGCAAGTGCGCTATTTTTGAATGTGTTGATTGATGCACAAGATGTGAGTTATGGATGTTGAAGACTTGCTCAAGCGTTATGCTGCTGGAGAGAGAGACTTTAGTGGGATTAATTTGGAAGAGGCTAATCTGAGTGGGGCTAACCTGAGCAATGCCAACCTGAGTAGAGCTAATTTTTTGGCAGCTAATTTGAGTGGGGCTAATTTGAGTGGGGCTAATCTCAGCTATGCCAAATTGACTCTGGCTAGGTTCATTGGTACAAATTTGGAGGGTGCTAATGTGACTGATGCTGACATAGTTGGTGCCAGATTTGAAAATGCTAACCTCAAAGGGTCTTACCTCAGTGATTTTGGTCGAATTAACAATGCGTTGTTCCAAAATACTATTGTGGGTGATGGCAGGATTATCGTCGGACCTGAGATTATTCATGGATGAAAAATTGTTAGTTTCTCTATCAACCAAGAGGGAACTACTTAAATAAGGATTTTCATACCTCTTTGTCTTTAGGCTCTGCTTGTTCACTATTTTACTAGGAACATTTAATAAAAGACTAAAGTTAAGTAGTGCGATAGCGCCAGCGCCGTTTCTTGGATGCCCGGAGGTCTTTTTTCAGTTCGCTGATCTTGTCGGTTAGGTTGTGGAACGTAAACGTTTGCGGAGCAATGGAATGAAACCCAACATTGACGACAAATATCTCACCACAAATCTTTATATAAATTCAAAAGCATGAAGTTAGAAATTTCTGCTTTCTCCCTTCATGCCTTATCCTTTATTTTTTAACTCCCCAGGCCGGATTCGAACCAGCGACCAATCGATTAACAGTCGATCGCTCTACCACTGAGCTACTGAGGAACGCTCGCAACGATTACTATATTAAACTTAAAACCAGATGATGTCAACTACTTTGGAGAAAATTTTTTTAATTTTCTTTGGTAGCTGCTGAAAGTTAAATTTTTTGACAGCCCAAACTCGCTCTAGAAGAGCAATTCAAGGATTTATGAATACTCTTTTCTATAATCCCATCCGCAATTGAGCCAGACGCTGCCTTGCTTTATCATCAATAGCATTAGCTAAAAATCGGCTTTTCGATTGTTTGGGTGGTTGATATCTATGACGCATCCGGCACACAGTTGTTTCTACTTCTCCGCATAGTTGATGCGCTGATAACCATTCAGCACCATACCCCTGTACCATTAACTGCTGCGCTCGGTCTGATGTGGCAACAATCACGCGAGAAATTAAACATTGTGCTATTTGGTGACGCATGGACGCACAGGATTTTTCAATATAGGTGTCTGCGGTTTGACCAAAATCTGTGTAATGAACAGTGAGAAAGTCTGTAATATTTTCTCTATTGCTGGGGGTGTTTTGATATTGGGCATCAAAAACTATTTGAGTTTCATAACCTTGAAATGCGCTGTAGTTTGTTATTGCTTCTATTAGTTCCCCCCGTGCTGCCTCTAGTCCGGCATGATCACGGGTTTTCTTTAAGCAAGTCCAAGCGCCTATAATGTTGTAACCGTCCACTAATAAAATGGACGGGATGATAGAACGGGGCATGGTTTTTAATCACAATTATCTAGAGTTAACAAAAATCATTCATAAGACTTATAGTAATTGAAGCATCACTTGTAACACTATGCTACAGAGAATAAAAAATGCCCAATTGCCGAAAAACTAAACCCTAAGGTAGAAGCAACAATGTCTAACAAGCCTCTCTAAATAAGGGTTGTCGCAGTTTATTTATAGAAATAAATAATTTTTTTGAGTCGTCAAAATTCCATAATGAAAAACCAGATACCTATACAGCAAAGTGTTTGTCTGGTATCTGGTTATGAGTTTTTGATGATTAAAAATTGTTGAAAATATTGATATTAGGGGCTTTCAAATAAAAAGTCTGCCAATACTTTTTCTAGAAAACCTGACAGGTTAAGATGCTGCTGGAGTTTTGTCTTAAGAAGTTTCGCTGTGTGCTTTCATTAGTCGCTGTTTGAGACGCTCGGCTTCACCTGCATCAACTAGTGAGCCTTCTTCCAATAAAAAAGCACCATCACAATAGTTTAACTCATCTAAGCGATGCGTTACCCATAAAGCTGTAATTCCGCGACTTTTAACTAGATGACGAACACTGGACACTAAGTCGAGTTGACTATCTGGATCTAGTAAAGCAGTGGGTTCATCTAATAATAGGACTTCACAGTGACGAGCGATCGCACCAGCAATAGCCACGCGCTGTTTTTGTCCACCAGAAAGAGCATAGATAGGACGACGTTGTAGAGACAGCAAATTCACTGCCCCTAAAGCCTCTTCCACCCTAGCTCTGACCATAGCAGGAGGCAACTTTTCTGCCACTAATCCAAAAGCCACATCAGCACCAACCGTTGGCATAACTAATTGATGATCGGGATTTTGGAAAACAAAACCAACTGGGGGTGAAATGCCAATTTCGCCAGACTGGGGAGCTAATAACCCCGCTATCAGTCTCAGGAGAGTTGATTTGCCACTGCCATTAGTACCCAAAAGCATCCAAAATTCGCCTTGCGGTACTTTAAGAGAGCAAGATTTGATCACTTGCTCCCCATTAGGCCATAAGAAGTTTAAATCTTGAACTTCGATGCCTACAGCCGTCATTTGTACACCTGGTTTACTCAGTTGCTAAAGCGAAAAATCCGGGTGGTCTAGTACCACCAACGGCAGTACCATCTTTCTGTACAATTTGTACTCCCGAAATTTCACTAGCACGGACAGCAATTTTTTTCTCTGTTTTGCCTTCGCACTTGAGTTCCACAATATCAGGGTTCCCAGAGCGCATTGCTGCCAGAATCAGCTGATAAACAGCTTCAGCGTCTTCAGTAGACTTACGTTGTACTGATATCGGGAAAGCAGTATTTTTGATGCTTAAGTCGATGGTAAACATTTAAAATTAATCACATTTCACTGACTGTAGGACTAATTCTAGCGTTACCTGGCTGATTCGGTGTGAATTGTGAAAGGAGGGAAGAATTATGAGATTTTGTTTTATATTGTTGTTTCTTTACCCTGAAAGGATTACAGGTGTCTCAAAGATGAAATTATTTCCATCAGCACTGGAAAAATTAGAGATTTGCACCTATTATAATTAAAGAGCGTAAAAAATTGTAAACTGGATTAACAACCCGGTTAACTTTCTGCATATAGGCGGTTATGTCATAGCCATCTATATATAGATAAAACCTGTACTTATAAACTTTTGGAGATTCTTTGTAATGACCATCGCAGTTGGACGCGCCCCAAGTAGAGGGTGGTTTGACGTATTAGACGACTGGTTAAAGCGCGATCGCTTCGTATTCGTAGGTTGGTCAGGAATATTATTATTTCCCTGCGCCTTCCTCGCACTAGGCGGTTGGCTGACCGGTACAACCTTCGTCACCTCCTGGTACACCCACGGATTAGCATCCTCCTATTTAGAAGGAGCTAACTTCCTCACAGTAGCAGTATCCACACCAGCCAACAGCATGGGACATTCCCTGTTGTTACTCTGGGAAAATATGAAGCTCAAGGAGACCTAACCCGTTGGTTTCAACTAGGTGGCCTATGGCCATTCGTAGCATTACACGGAGCCTTTGGTCTAATTGGCTTCATGTTGCGTCAATTTGAAATCGCCAGACTAGTAGGAATTCGTCCTTACAACGCACTAGCATTCTCAGGACCAATTGCCGTTTTTTGTCAGCGTCTTCTTGATGTACCCCTTGGGACAATCAAGCTGGTTCTTTGCACCCAGCTTTGGTGTAGCAGCAATCTTCCGGTTCTTACTATTCCTGCAAGGGTTCCACAACTGGACACTCAACCCCTTTCACATGATGGGTGTAGCGGGAATCTTAGGTGGAGCATTACTGTCGGCGATTCACGGAGCCACAGTAGAAAACACCCTGTTTGATGACGGCGAAGGTTCCAACACCTTCCCTGCATTCAACCCCACCCAAGCTGAAGAAACCTACTCAATGGTGACAGCAAACCGTTTCTGGTCACAGATTTTCGGTATTGCTTTCTCTAACAAACGTTGGTTGCACTTCTTCATGTTGTTCGTACCAGTCACAGGCTTATGGATGGCATCTGTAGGCATCGTTGGCTTGGCACTCAACCTGCGGGCTTATGACTTCGTTTCCCAAGAATTACGGGCAGCAGAAGACCCAGAGTTTGAAACTTTCTATACCAAAAATATTTTGCTGAATGAGGGTATCCGCGCTTGGATGGCTCCTCAAGATCAACCCCACGAACAATTTGTATTCCCTGAAGAAGTATTACCACGCGGTAACGCTCTCTAGTTGCATGATGAATTAATACATCTTTAACATTCATCATTTTCAATTTATCCTCCACCAAACAAATTGGTGGAGTTTTTTTATGGTTAATATTGCAAAGCAAATTTGATGTGTTATAGTAATCGAAGGTTACAAACCCAGAGCAAGATGCTCTGCCCTTTTGAAATTTAAGACCACTTAGGCAACAAGGAGGTGATGCCCATGATAGAAAGTAGTATAACCATGGGTCATCAGGTTGCAGTTAGCCGGCTGTGGGCCGGGGCTGTTCTCTAAAACTTAGCCTTAGTTATCCTGAGATACTAAGTTAGCTCAAGTAGCTAGGTTAAAAGTCGGAGTTCCTTCCGGCAGTCTGGTTGCAACCTGAAGACCCGCTAGACCGCCCTGATTTAGATCATCAGATTTAAGTCAGGGCGGATAGTTGTTTATGGGAACATTTGGTTTATCAATATAAGTCTATTAGAAATATCTGTAAATTAACCTCAGAGCTTTACAAGTCAAGGAACAAAACCTAATTTATAGCTAAATCCACGCTGGGCTATTGAATAAGCTTATTAAGTTATACTGCAACCGGTTCATAGTTTAGCTAAATATGGAACCACTTTCTATAGAAGCGAAGCGGCTTCTCGAAGAGTAACTATTCCCGTGAACGGTGAGGGCGTTTGAACTTGTTCTTTGTATCGAAAAGTCAAAATTATCGCCGTTTTGAGCATAGAGCCGCCCGCATAAAAGCTTATTAACTTTATGAATTAACCGACCAAATCTTCATCCAATAAATTGAGTCTGTAAATCAGTTTAGTGGAACATTTTGACTCAGCGCTACTTCATGTAAATTGTATAGGTTTATTGTCACCAGTCTAAACCTAGATCAAAGCACCCAAATGCTATTGCAGGATTTCGCCCTTGCAGAGTAATTTTCCCATCTCAGCTAATGAATTATTTGTCAAAATTTTCTTTGGCTGGTTTTCGACTTTCTGTGTTTATCGGATATGAGCAAAGATACAGTAATTGAATCGAAAACCTGATCTTGATCATTCAGATGCAGATATTATATAATGAGGAACTATCAAGAATTAGTCTTTACATAAGTTAATTGCATGAATATTTAACGATAAATTAATCAGTTATTAGCTTTGTAAAAACTAAAATTGTAGTAACGGTAGCCATGCCCTTTCCAAAGGTTTCGGCAAAATGCCACATTTCTAAGCAGCAAGTACAGCGAAACCGTTTATCTATATAAGGTGTGAGGAGTAAAGGAAAGATGTCTAATCTATTGTGGAAATCCTTGGTGGTTAGCCCAGCCGTGTTGGGAGCCGCCTTATTAGTTTCAGGAACAGCGATCGCATCGCCCGCCGCAGGCAACTCAGCCTCAAATGCTGCTACTGAAGTATCAATACTAGAAACACAAGCGGCAACAGAGGTTGTTCAACAACCTGTAGTATTGGCTCAAGTCAAGCAAGACACTCAGGTTTTAGATCAAGTTAAACGCTACAGTAACGAAGGTCAAAATCTACAATCTCAAGTAACATCAGTCTCTCAGTTTTCCGATGTCCAACCAACTGACTGGGCATTCCAAGCTTTGCAGTCCTTGGTGGAACGTTATGGTTGTATCGCAGGTTATCCCAATGGTACATATCGCGGAAACCGTGCTTTAACCCGTTATGAATTTGCCGCTGGTTTGAATGCCTGTTTAGACCGGGTGAATGAATTGATTGCCACAGCAACAGCTGACATGGTGACAAAACAGGATTTAGCCACCTTACAGCGCTTGCAAGAAGAATTTTCTGCTGAATTGGCAACTTTACGCGGTCGTGTCGATGCTTTGGAAGCACGCACTGCTGAGTTAGAAGCTAATCAATTCTCTACTACCACCAAATTGCAAGGTGAAGCTATTTTTGCTCTGACCGATGCTTTTAATGGTGACATTGCCGGTAAGACCGTTTTTCAAGATAGAGTGCGTTTGAACCTGCAAAGCAGCTTCACAGGTCGAGATATGTTGAATACCCGTTTGGCTGCGGGTAATGCACAAAACTTTGGAAACACTGGGGAAAGTAGACAAACCTTTGACGTTGGTAGCACTGGGACTAACAATGTTGTGTTAGACAAACTGACCTATGAAGCTCCTGTTGGTCCAGCACAGGTCTACATAGCAGCTACAGGTGGTAAACACAGCCATTATGCTGCTGTTAACAACCCTTACTTCTTTGATAAAACTGATGGTGGTAACGGTGCTTTAAGTACCTTTAGTTCTGAAAACCCCATCTATCGAATTGGTGGTGGTTCTGGTATTGCCCTTAATGTACCCTTTGGTCAAGGTGGCGGTATTCTCAAACCAAGTTCATTGACATTGGGTTATTTGGCTTCTGAGGCTAATAGTCCTGCTGCTGGTGAAGGTTTGTTCGACGGTAACTATGCTGCTTTAGGTCAGTTAAACTTTAACGTTGGTAATCGCATTGCCTTAGCTGCTACTTATGTACATGGTTATCATGGTGCTAGTAGCCGTTTGTTTGACTCAGGAGAGGGTGATGATATCGTAGGTACATCACTAGCTAATAATCTCAGTTTAGGTAGCGCCTCGTCCAGCAACTCCTACGGTGTTTCTGCTGCCTTCAGACCTAGCGACAAACTGTCCGTTAGTGGTTTTGTTTCTTACCACGATATCACAGGCTTTGGTGCTGGTGATGACTATGAGGCTTGGAGCTACGGTGTTGGTGTAGCATTACCTGACTTTGGTAAAAAAGGCAACGTATTGGGTATTTTCGGTGGCGCTCAACCTTATTCCTTTAACAATAATGGTGGTGCTAATTCTGGTGATATTCCCTACCAAGTTGAAGGTTTCTACAAGTATCGCGTCTCTGATAACATCTCTGTCACCCCTGGTGTGATTTGGTTGCCATCCATCGGACAAAGTAGCAGCAGCGAAGATACCTTTATCGGTACTTTGAGAACAACTTTTACTTTCTAAGAAGTTGACGATTTGCTGACAAGTTTAAAACTTGTTTATCCCCGCCATGAGGTGGGGATTTTTTTTGGGTAGAAAAAAATAACAAACCCCAGTGGAGAACCGGAGTATACTAGAAAGGGAGTGAAGTGGATTTGAGTTATGTCTCTAAGAGGGCAAAGATGAAAAGTCATGAACAATTTTGATCATTGATGACTTACGCACTGTACAAACTGCACATGATATGTATGAAGGAAATTGCCTAGTTTCAGGCTTTTGGAATCGCATATTAGTGCGGTGCGTCAGATAGAGATAATCTGTTAGATGCTCAATTATCGGGACTGACGCACCCTACAAAAGATAAAATTCATGAACCATATTTGATAGATTTTGTTAATGCGTAAGTCCTATCATTTATCCTCGGTCCTTTAGCTTTCATTGTTTATCCTTTATTTTTAAATTGCTGCTTGTGGAACTATCGTGTAAATCTGAATACGCAATTTTGGCGTTATTAGAGATGGCAATTCATTACGAAAGCTGCGAACCGATGCAAATTCGACAAATTGCTGCTCAACAAAATATACCGGATCGTTATCTAGAACAGCTATTAGCTACATTGAGGCGCGGCGGTATAGTTAAGAGTCAACGTGGTTCAAAAGGTGGCTATCTTTTGGCACGGGAACCTTGGAAAATTAGCATTTTAGATATATTGGAATGTTTAGAAGGCTTAGATGTACGGATTAGTGAAGAAGATACCAACAACCTCAAAAGTGTAGATAGTTCTATTGTGGACGAAATTTGGCAAGAAGCTCGTCAGGCGGCAAATGCAGTCTTACAAAAACATTCGCTTCAGGATCTTTGTGAAAAAAGAGATTCACGCCGTCAGTTAGATATCATGTATTACATTTAAAGGATTCACAATTTATTATGCGGATTGCTCAGAATATTACAGAATTAGTTGGCCGGACACCTCTAGTAAAGTTAAACCGGATTCCCCAAGCAGAAGGTTGTGTCGCGCAGATTTTGGTGAAACTAGAAAGCATGAACCCCTCTTCTTCGGTGAAAGACCGTATTGGGGTAAGCATGATTAATGATGCTGAACAGGAAGGTTTAATTACTCCCAGCAAGACAATTTTGGTAGAACCGACATCGGGAAATACAGGAATTGCTTTGGCAATGACAGCGGCAGCTAAGGGGTATAGATTGATTTTGACGATGCCGGAGACCATGAGTGCAGAGCGACGGGCTATGTTGCGGGCTTATGGTGCTGAACTGGAACTCACACCAGGAATTGAGGGGATGACTGGGGCAATTCGCAGAGCGCAGGAGATTGTAGAGAGAACTCCTTATGCTTATATGTTGCAACAGTTCCGCAATCCGGCCAATGCGAAAATTCATCGGGAAACTACAGCTGAGGAAATCTGGGAAGATACTGATGGACAGGTAGATATGATTGTGGCAGGAGTGGGTACAGGTGGTACGATTACTGGTGTAGCGGAAGTAATTAAAGCTAAGAAACCAAGTTTTCAAGCGATCGCTGTTGAACCAACTAATAGCCCTATTTTATCTGGCGGTAAACCAGGCCCACACAAAATTCAGGGGATTGGGGCAGGGTTTATTCCTCAAGTGTTGAGGGTAGAATTGATTGATGAAGTGGTTACTGTCAGTGATGAAGATGCGATCGCTTATAGTCGCCGTTTAGCGAAAGAAGAAGGTCTACTCTCTGGGATTTCTACTGGTGCTGCTCTCTGTGCTGCTATTCGTGTCGCCCAACGTCCAGAAAATCAGGGACGCTTAATAGTGATGATTCAACCCAGTTTTGGCGAGAGATATTTGAGTACGCCACTATTCCAAGATTTAGAAGCAAAAGTTGCAAGTAGTATCAGCTAACGATACGTTAGATTAAATCAGTTAACCAATAACTGATGATTGATAACTGTTAGCTGATCATGGTCGATTCTAACCACTACGAAACCCTCAAAGTTAATTCCAAAGCCAGCCAAGCGGAAATTAAACAAGCCTATCGCCGCTTGGTTAAGTTATTTCATCCTGATACTAATCAGGAAATAGCAAATAACGAGCAGATTATTCTCATTAATGCCGCCTATGAGGTTTTAGGCGACACCCACAATCGCCAGCACTACGATCAAAAACTGCGACATAATTCTCAAAAATCAAGTATTCCCAAGCCAAAGCGCAATTCTGACCAAAAACCTTACAAAACAACCAGGCCAACGGGAAGAGATGCTGATGAACAAATCGAAGAATGGTTGCGCCGAGTTTATAAACCAGTAAATCGGATACTTTGTACCATTCTCAGTTCTCTAGAAGAACAAATTGAGGAATTAGCCGCAGATCCTTTTGATGATGAATTGTTAGACGAATTTCAGAATTATTTAGAATCCTGTCGAGAAGACCTCAAAGAAGCTCAAATTAGGTTTCGTTCTTTGCCGAATCCTGCTACTTTTGCCGCTGCGGCAGCGCATCTTTACTACTGTCTAAGTCAAGTGGCAGACGGAATAGAAGAGTTAGCATATTTTCCGTTAAGCTACGATGATCGGTATTTGCACACAGGTCAAGAATTATTTAGGATAGCTAAAAGATTGCATCGTGAAGCCCAAGAATCGGTAGGTTGAAAAATGTAGCAATATCAATTCTATAATTTATGTAAAAGTTCTTTATAAGTAACAATTTCAGTATTTTCAAATTTTGTAATCACTAATAAATCTTCATCACCAGTGACTAAAAAATTTGCGTCACTATCTTTTGCTAGTGCTAAAAGATAATTATCTTTCGCATCCCGACAAATAAAAACTTCTGAGGTTATATTTATAAATACACCAATAGTTCGTAAAAGTTGAATTAATTCATCGACTTTGTTAGACGGAAAATATTTTTGTAACTTAGGACGTTGAGTTACTAAAGTAATTTCTTCTAATATTTGTTCAGAAATTACTACTAGAATTTTTTCTGCAACTAAAAGTTTTTTTAAATCTTTCAGTTCTTTACCAATCAAAAAACTAATCCAAAGATTAGTATCAATAATGATCTTAACTGCTTTGTTTTCTGTCATAAATTTGAGAGCGGACAATTTCAACCTCTTCAGTAATTTCTGCTAATGATAATTCATCAGTTTGAAATACTTCCAACAATTCTGTTAATTTATGATTCAAGGTTTCTTTTTCTAGTTCTTTGCTAAGTAATAATTTTTCAGAATTAGAGAGTTGTTTAACTAGAGTCAGAATTTGCTCAAATGTCAATGGTAGTTGATAGATATTTTGTAGCATAGAGTTAATTCTCCTATTTTGATCAATTTCCTTATATTATACATTATCTTTATATCCATACAAAATTGTTTCAATGACTGGAATATTAGAATTATTCAGCTAGATTTGCGTCGATGCGAGCAATATAGAGCAGACCAAGTTTACTAATTGCATATGCTGGTAAAGTCAAGAAACCTTGAAATCCTGTATCAACAACACATCCAATTTCTATATTTAATCCTTCTGAATAAATGAAAAATTACATTAATTCGAGCTTGCAGCCCAACAACAGTTCAATGTATCACTATGTTGTCCTGATCAATGTACCACCAACGGCATAAACTGCGTTAAAGCCGATTCTTCCGGCCCAAATTGGTGCATCAGCTTGTTTTGCTTGTAATTGGCGACTTGTAATTATTAAATCATCACCAATTTCATATTCACCTGTTTCTACATTAATTGAAATAATTTTGCCAATGTTCTCTGTATTCTCTACTAGAGGGCGAATATTATTTTCATAAAGTTTTTTGCCACGTTTAGTAATTTCTTCACCACTGAGTTTAGGGTAAGGCATATAGATAATTTACAAGTTAAAATTTTGAGTGAATTTCTACACTCATTTTAGGACAGAAGCTTGAATCAGTAGTTAATCTATAATAATGCTGACATAATTTTTAATTTAATAAACCGCAAAGACGCATTCGCGCAGCATTCCGAAGGAAAGAGCGCGAAGTCAGAAGAAAAGAAGGTAGTCAAGTTATTTTAGGGTTCAACTAAAGCACGAATTGAAAATTAA
Source organism: Anabaena sp. PCC 7938 (assembly GCF_049315035.1). Taxonomy (NCBI): domain Bacteria; kingdom Bacillati; phylum Cyanobacteriota; class Cyanophyceae; order Nostocales; family Nostocaceae; genus Anabaena; species Anabaena sp. PCC 7938. Next base: position 2,456,617 of record NZ_CP186034.1, read on the forward strand.
TTTTACGGTTATTTTAACTCTAACAGCGAATCTTATTGTATTGTTGCCCACAAGGTGTAGTTGCCTACTTAGATGATAATTATACGGAAAATTTATGGAGATTACTCATTTAACTGACCACTAAGCAAGCAAATTAGTTTATACTGATAACAGAAAAAGATTAAGAAATTTTAAGTTCTGTTACCAGAGTAGTCATGCAATGTATTGTAAATCGCCGCGCTCAGTTTTCGGCAAGTCATCGGTATTGGTTGCCAGAACTGAGTGAAAACGAAAATGTGGAAAAATTTGGTCTTTGCGCGAAATTTCCCGGTCACGGACATAACTATGTTTTATTTGTTTCCCTCGCTGGGGAACTAGATGAATATGGTATGGTGCTGAACTTGTCTGATGTGAAACACGTCATCAAACGGGAAGTTACTGGTCAACTAGATTTTTCTTATCTCAATGATGTGTGGACAGAATTTCAGCAAACTCTCCCCACCACAGAAAATATTGCGCGGGTGATTTGGGAACGTCTAGCACCCCATTTACCTTTAGTCCGCGTGCAGTTATTTGAACATCCTGAACTTTGGGCAGAATATATGGGCAACGGAATGGAAGCATATCTAAGTATTAGCACTCACTTTAGCGCGGCGCACAGACTCGCTCATCCTGACTTGAGTTTAGAAGAGAATACAGAGATTTATGGTAAATGCGCTCGTGTGAATGGACATGGACATAACTATCATTTAGAAGTCACTGTGAAAGGCGAAATTGATCCTCGCACGGGTATGACTGTAGATTTAGGTGCTTTGAATCAGGTGATTGAAGATTATGTAGTGGAACCATTTGATCACACCTTTTTAAACAAAGATATTGCTTTCTTTGCCAAAGTTGTCCCCACTGCTGAGAATATCGCCCTTTATATTAGTAACGTATTGCGATCGCCTATTCAAGAGCTAGGAGCCAAGCTTTACAAGGTCAAACTCATTGAAAGCCCTAATAATTCCTGTGAAATTTACGCCGCTGACTCAGAAACAACTTCTGTTATTGCAGCCGTAAGTCAACCAGTCTTAGCAAGAGTTTAGCTAATTCGTAATTCGTAATTCGTAATTCGTAATTCGTAATTAATTTTTAGGCTTAATTTTCCAGATATTGGAGACGCATTTGCGTTGGTCTATAGATGGCTTTTTTACGGAAGCAAATAAAAATTATTTAGGAATTACAAATTATCAATTACGAATTATTTTAAAATATTGGCAATTACCTTCATTGCTAAAAAAGTTGACTCACTAAACACTTGAATCCTGGGAATAAAGGACTAATCAATTCATCTGCACTAAAAAAAGTAGCGGCTAATCTTAAAACAGCTTGTTGACGATGATAAACTTCTACTTTTTTAGCGATGGGATCACAAATCCAATATTCTCGAACTCCTTGGACTGAGTAAAGCTTTAATTTCGCTTCTTTATCACGTTTTTCATTTTTCTCTCCTGGGGACAACACCTCAACCACTAATTCTGGTGCGCCGGTTAGGTGTCCAGCTTCATCTAGGAGACGTTCTAAAGATTCATGACTAGCCCAGACTACATCAGGAATCACATTATCACTATCTGAGAAAATAATTCCTGGTGCAACAGCCACCTTACCCAAACCACTCTCATCTGACCAAACCTTGAGAACAGTAGCAATATTAGCACAGCTAAACTGATGATCCCAATGAGGCGCTCTGGTCATGAATAATTCTCCCTCAATAATCTCATAGCGATTTCTTTTATCGCCTGCGAATAACTCTAAATCAGCAGTAGTCCAACGTACTGGAGTTGCTTGCATAAAAATCTCCTAGTATTTTCCTAACTGTAAAAAATACCGACGACCAGCTAAATATCGTAAATAGCGATAAATTAACCAGGACAAAACTCCTAAAGAGAGATTGATTGCTATTTGTTTAAGTATAAACGAGAAAATATCCGGCTCAAACAGTTGCTCTAACCTCAATGGACTGAGTTTTCTAGCGAGAAGAAATAATCCAAAAATAGCATTTCCCCCTAGCAAAAGTATTAATAATACTAAACTTCTTTGCCAATAACGAGTTTGGGGTGTGTAACCGGAAATTAAAGTAATAGGCGGTTTGCGTTGTACTTTTCGTAGTAGTTGCTCTAACCGCCAAAACATCCACAACAATAAAGGAAATAAAGCATAAGCAAGAAAATGTATTGGAAGTGGATAAACCCAAGCCCTGGATAAAATATTCACCAAAGCATGAAAAAAGACAGCATTTAACCAAGCTATAAAAATCAAATTTCTGTCTCGATTTAAACGCCTTGTGGAAGCAATATATATTCCTAGTGCATAACCCCAAGGTGCAGAAAACATAGAATGTACAGGAGTGCTAATCAACCTTTCTAGAATTGATGCTGTACCGTGAAACCAGTAAATCCAGTTTTCTTCAGCCGTAAATCCTAAAGCGACAGCGATGGTAAAAAGGAAAACAGTAGTAGCACGAAATTGGTATCTGCGTTGAAGATAGCAGATAGGCAAGATAACTGCGGCTAACTTACAGCCTTCTTCAATTGGTGCTATTACCATGATCTGTCGCAGGGAAAAGCCAAAAAAAGAACGCTGTATTTTTGCCCAGTCTATAACTGAGTTAGCAACATTTTCCACCGTCCATTCTAGTCCCAGGGCTACGAAACCAGAAATTGCGCCAAAGATGAAGAAAAAGAGCAATTGTAGCGGTGGCGGGGCAGCATGAGTCCGGCGGTAATAAAACCACAAAAACAGCAGCGGTGGAATGACTGCCCATAGTATGAGAGATAAATTAGCCACACACCTGAGCAATTACAGTCCGGTGACGGGGGCTATTGCTAGTGATGGTAGGAGTTTGAAAACCTGCCTTTACTAAAGCTTGCTCAATATCCAAACTAAAGTATTCATCTAAATAAGGTTCGGTACTTTTGAGCAGGGTTAAGATGTATGTTGGCATTTTCTTGTAAATTTCCGATTTGGGATTCATGTCCATAATTGCTAAATGCCCACCTGGACGCAAAACACGTCTTGCTTCTGCAAAAATCTTTTGGGTCGCTGATTGGGGTAATTCATGGCACATGAGAAAAATGGAAACTAAATCATAGGAAGCATCTGCCAGTCCTGTAGTTTCAGCTTGAGCATGAACCCAGTTAATTGTAGCTTGATGCTGTTGGCTGCGATAGTTAGCTACAGCTAAGAAGTAGGGAGATAAATCTAAACCTGTAATCTTGGCTTGGGGATAAGCTGCTTGCAGGGCAAAGGTACTCATTCCCACACTACAACCTAAATCTAGGATGTCTTGTGGTGGTTGGGAAATGGAACTTTCGAGGATTTTATGGTAACTTTGGCGTAGTTTCGCATCACCTTGGGCTTCGGTATCTTGCCAAATTTTAGCGTGGACGGCATGAGCAGCAGGTTCTACCTCAAAGGCAGCTTGCCAACTGAGATTTCCGGTTTCGTAAGCGTGGAATGAGGTAACGTAGTAGTCTGGGTAGGTTAGCTGAGAATTTTGGACTTGAGCTAAATCTGTTGACCAATCACGCGATCGCAGTTTTTCTACTTCTTGTGTCCAAAAAACGCCAATTCTTTCAGCCCGTTTGATCATCATTTGTCTGGCTTGGTGTTTGGCGAGGTTCGCTAAAGGTTGAATTGAGAGAATGCCATTCACGAGCCGGGAAGGTAAGTCAGGAGTTGATGTTACAGAAACCGTCATAAGTCAATTTGTGTTGAACAACCTTTTTATTTACTTATGACATATTTGCTGAAGTTGAGTCTAGAAGTTAAGCAAATGGTTATGTTAATCCTGGAAATCATGATTCAGACAATCTCTGTGTTTTTCTATCTTTGAGATTAGAATATGCAATACCAAGGCTAAAACCTTGATAAATATGCTTTTGATAATTTTATAGTATTTATGTATTGATAGAAAGATAGAGTTAAGTATCAACAGTTGGTGTCATCAAGTGGGTAAAATATAACCGCAGTATTTATAAAGCAGGTATATCCAGCGCGTGAAGATATTTGTATATCATACTCCAGAATTAACTCCAACTGATGAAGCGCCAGAATGCGCGATCGCTGTTGATGTCTTGCGAGCAACTAGCACAATGGCGACAGTTTTAGCGGCTGGAGGCGAAGCAGTGCAAGTCTTTAGTGATTTAGACCAACTAGTAGAAGTTAGCGAAAAATGGCCATCGGAAAAACGATTACGTGCTGGAGAACGTGGCGGTGCAAAGGTAGCTGGCTTTGAATTGGGTAATTCACCCTTAGATTGCACCGCAGAATTAGTACAGGGGCGGCGCTTATTTATCAGTACCACTAATGGAACTCGCGCCTTAAAACGGATACAGAATGCGCCAATTGTTCTCGCTGCTGCTTTAATTAACCGGGCTGCGGTGGTGAAATTTCTCCTAGAAAAGCAACCGGAGACAGTCTGGATTGTTGGTTCTGGTTGGGAAGGCAGTTTTTCTTTAGAGGATACTGTTTGTGCTGGTGCGATCGCTCATAGCATTTGCCAACAAACGAATTCTTCTTTAGAAGATTTAACTGGTAATGATGAAGTCACCAGTGCGATCGCTCTCTATTCACAATGGCAAAATGACTTACTGGGATTATTCTACCAAGCCAGTCACGGTAAACGATTATTACGCCTGGAATGTTTAGAAGATTTAAAATATTGTTCCCAAACTGATATTTTAGATATCCTACCTATTCAGCAGGAGCCTGGTGTTTTAAAAAGTCATAATAAATAACCAAAAAATTATTTTTTCTGGTTAGATTTACCCCTTATAAGCAAAAGTTTCGTAAGGGGTAAATTTTAATTTGCTAAATTGTAAGAATTGCCAGATGATCTCAAAACTTTCTTCTTTATATCGTAATATTCAGTATATTCAAATCTTTTTGACAACCTTCATAGACATCTCCAACCGAAAACTAAGTCTTTGATAACTACAATTTCGCCACTGTAGTTTCCGGTAGGTCAACTAGAATCTGTTACTGAATAGTTTTTAACGATACACCCAACCAACCTGCAAAATTATCTTGCTGAGTGGGAGAAGGATGATCAACTGATTTGAGATGATATTTAGCCGGTTGTTGTATTGCAAGAGATACACAATATTGACGTAATTCGTCTTGGTGAAAAACTGTAATTTCGATAGTATCATTAGGTAAATAATCTTTTAAACGTTCGCTTAACAGATTTGTTCCTACCTTAATCCCGTCAATTGCTAATAATTCATCACCTGGGTCAATTCCTGCTATATTTGCAGGTGAACCTATTTCAACAAATTTAACTATTTCCCTTCCATATTCAGTTTTTGTTTTCACACCCAAGAAAGGTTCTTCATCCTTTTCCTCTAACAGTTGTATACCAAAAGGTTCTAAATATTGATTAAATGGTAAATCATCTAGACCATGAATATACTTGTTAAAGAAATCAGATAAATCTATTCCTGCTACAGATGCCATTATTTCCTTTAACTGCCCTGACGTATAGCCTACTTCTGCTTGTCCAAATTGTTGCCACATTTTCAGCATGACGTTATCCAAAGAAAGCTGATTTCTATGGCGACAACGAATTAATAAGTCAAGTAATAGTGATACCATTTCCCCTTTTAAATAGTAAGAGATTTGTGAATTACAACTATTAGCATCAGGACGATAAAGTTTAATCCAAGTATCAAAACTTGACTCAGAAAGAGGTTGTACCTTACGTCCGGGAATATTGTTATACTTGGTAATTTCCTGACTTAAATGGTTCAAATACGATGTAGCATTATAAATTCCTGCCCGCAGAGGAATTAGCAAATCATAGTAACTGGTTGTTCCTTCGCAAAACCAAAGAGATGATGTATAGTTTTCTTGGTCATAATCAAACACCTCTAAGGCTTTTGGGCGAATTCTTTTCACATTCCACAAGTGAAAAAACTCATGTGCTACTAATTGAATAAAGCGCTCATATTTATCTTGATTGCGAAAACCAAAACGGTGATAAATTAACGAGCAAGAATTTTTATGCTCTAATCCGCCATAGGCTTGGTTAAATAAATGTAGTATGAATATATATCTTTCATAGGGCAAACCACCAAATATTTCGGCTTCGACTTCTATAATTTTTTTGAAGTCAGTAAGCATCTGTTGCACTTGATAGTTACCCTGTCCCCAAATTGCCAATTCATGAGATTTGCCTAATACTTCAAAGTCAAAAATTTGATGATTACCAATTTCAAAAGGACTATCGACAAGAGTATCAAAATCCGCAGCTAAGAAAGTATTGTTTTGATCAGCAACTTTCGGCAAACCTGTCGTCACCTGCCACTCTGGGTGCGGTGGTACAATAGTAATGTGAATTGGTTGCTCTTGCCAACCAGGGATTCTCAAAAATAGCGCCGCACTATTAAAATAACCGTGGGTAGCATCCAAATGATTTGTGCGTACCGATAGTTCATTAGCAAAAACTCGGTAGCGCAAGATGACTTTAGCCGCATCACCTTTCTCTACCTGCCAATGATTTTTACTGATTTTCCGCCAAGGTAAAGGTTTTTCTTCCTCTGAAAATGCCGCAAAATCTTGTAAATTTTTAGCATATTCTCGCACTAAGTAAGAACCAGGTGTCCAAACTGGCATTTTCAGATCAAGAATCGGCAATGGATAACCTACAAAATGTAGAGTTACCTCAAACAGATGATTTTCTGGTTGAGGCATTGCTACCCAATAATGAATTAGTGGATACACTCCTTGAACTGGAGTGTTAAAACGAACAGCTATTGCTTCAGTCATTTTGTGTCCTGATTGTAGTGTTATTTAGTGAATAGTCAAAAGTTGATAGATAGTAGTAAATGTTCACTTAATTCAGGTTTTTTTACTACTAAGTACCAACTAGAATTTATTAGCCAAATTCACTAGTTGCTTAACATTAATGATATCTATGGAGTTATTAGGGGGATCAATTTTAATCCATCCTTTTTCATGAAGTTTTTCCATAATTTTGGTAGTTTCATCAATGGTAATTTCGGTCACTTCTGCCAAATCTTTAAAAGGAATGTAAAAAATTTCCTGTCCTTGGCCTGACTTTTTACCATAGTTATCACTCAAGCCAACTAGAGTGTGGGCGAGTTTGACTGCTGGTGGTGAAGACCGCATTTGCAAACGGATATTAATTTGCCGCACTCGTCGCACCATTAGTTGCAGCATCCGATGATGTAACTGCGGATCTTTGAACAATATTTGGATAAAACGTTCTCTAGAGACAGTTAATAAGTTTACCGATGAAAGGGCAATGACATCTGTTGAGCGTGGTGATTCATCTAAAACCGCCATTTCTCCAAAAAAATCGCCCCGGCCTAAAATCGCTATTGTCACAGAATCATCACCATTGGTGCGTCGAACTTTAACCCAGCCAGAAACCAAGAAGTAAACTGCATTACCCCAGGCATCTTCCATCAAAACTGCTCGTCCAGATGGGTATTCGTGTTCAACGGCTATGTTGAGTAACCATTCCAAAGTTTGTGGGTTGGCTGTACTCAACAAGGGAAAAAGATCACTAAAAACCTCTATTTGCATGAAACATTCACAAGGAATTAATTCAATAAGATTGTAACTTTTCAGTTTTTTAACATAGATTACTTGTATTATGTATGTAATATAAGCTATTCGTATTTAAAAAACTGAGCAATGATACTATGTCAGTTCTAACACTTATCAAATTTGTTAGGACTAATTGGTCAGCCAGGCTTGCTATAATCATATAGCGGTTCTCGGTTGAGTGAGATACAAGAACCCCACCCCCAACCCCCTCATCGCTTGCGGGGAGGGGCTATGATGTATTTCATTCAAATGCATACCGCTATAACCACGGGATGAATGATGGTAAGTAAACAGCAATTAGCTATTAACAACAAGTCCAAATTTATGCTAAATAATTAACCAGATTTGATATCAATGCTTTGATGACAATATAACAATTATGTATTGTGATCAAAAACAGAGTTTTCCAACTACTGTGTTGAGTTAATCTTGAGTTCTCAAGGTTTGGGCAGCAAGATATACTTTAGTCCATTCGCCTATTACTTGATGGGTTTTGAGTTGTAAGCTTTGGGCTATAGCTTCCATAGAGTTACCTGCTCTCCGTAGCTGAAGAATGTTCCTGCCCAGAGGAGTTAATGTTTCGTCAAGCTGCTGCCATTGGCGTTGTGTTAGCCCCAAGTTATTTTCCTGCAAGGAAGTTGAAAGCCAGTTATCTACGAGTTCTGGTTTACCTTTGATAGCAAAAACGCGGACAGCATGGTAGCTAATTTTTTCGCGCAGTCGATATACTTCCTTGATAGGCTTATTGAGTTTTTTGGCGATCTCTTCTTGAGATTTACCTTGGAGATATAATTGCAGCCAGTCTACTGCCGGTTGCCCTAAATTTTGCAGTAAATATTGCTCAAATTCTTGATGTACGGCTTGACGTAGTGATTGTTGTTCTTCTACTTTTTGTGTTTCTTGATATTGAGCGATCGCTTGACTATCGACTAAGTTGAGTGGATTGTCAGTATCTTCAGTCAAAACTTCGTCGGAAACTAGTCTAATTAAGTCACTGACTGGAACTTGAGTTAAGCCCCCCCGTTGAATCCGGCGCAGATAGTTAACAAAGCGATACACTAATAAGGGTTGGTTGCGGACTGGACGCAAACAATATTCCTCTATACTGGCAAATAGTAAAGTATCCTGCAATCTTCTGTCGGCACTGATTTCAGCAATTGAAGACATTTGCTGCTGCATATATGAGTCACTTTGGAGTAGTTCTTGGAGTACTTCTTGTAATACATCCATGACACTGCGCTGGCGATCGCGACTCAGAGCTACCCAAGTTTGAATTTTATTTCTCAGCGTCATCACACTACCCAAGCGACTGAGCAAGTTACGATAAGCACGTTCTCGCCCTACTCCCAAATAACGCTGCTGTAAAATCCGCCAGCGGTACTCCATTGCTTGCTTGGCAATTTCCAATTCTTTGGGGTTGAGTAGATCAAATCGTTTTAAATCTACCCCCAAAAGCCAAAACATAATACTTTCTCTAGCAACCTCACTTTGTTCTGGACATTCAGCAGCGAGTCGCTTTTGCCAATATTGCGCCAGGTTTGCCGCATCGTTTTCCATAGTGAGATTGCGCTCCTCGAAACTCTGTTTTAAAGTTTGCATCACAACCCCCATACCAACTTAAGTTATTAACTAGTAGCTGCCCCTGATCTCAAAATCCTGATTAATCAATGTCTGTACTTAATTCTTGATTAGGTTTTGAGTCACTAAAGTTATATAGGAACTTTTGGTTTAGTTAATTTGCTTTCCCAATATCAAAATGATGATTCACTATCATAGGACGTGTATTTACTTATGTAAGTTTCAGATTTCTGTCGTTATTTGTGGTTAAATCTCTTTACAATTCTTGGTGTTTATTAGAGAATAAGAAAAGTAACAGTTTTATCAATTTACATACATCCGTGCATAGTTTTTAGAAATGAATTTGAAAAACAAAACTAACTAAAGTTTCAGGTTTTTTCTGAAAAAATCATATTTCTAAAAACCTAGGAAGTTATCTTGATCAAATGGGATAAGTGAAAACTCCTCATCAATTAATTCAGTATTAGAATACTACTATAAATAGGCTGTAAGTGTACTGTGACTGAGATCACTAGGTTTAAGTAATTCTTTTGGGTTACATTCAATAATAAGACTAAAATTTTGTAATAAACAAGTATAAGTAATGGGACAGAATTAATTGCACAACTGATTTTCTTGTTCCCTGTTAAAAGTTCCCTCTCTCAATGAGTGAATTTAATTTCATCCGACTACCTATCTTTGAGAGTCCGTAGTCAATTTAGGCTGACTGTGGACTCTTGCAAAGCTGCATTTATATGGCGTTGGATGATCTGACGATGGGATTTTCTACTGATTCCCGATACTGTTGAACATCTGCTGTGTAGGCGATAGGGAGAACAGCTTCGACGTTTTCATGGGGACGGGCAATAATTACCCAAGATTCGAGAGTACCACCATAAACGTTTTCTGCTGCTTCTACACCAGCAGCCATAGCTGCCTTAACTTCTGAAACGTCGCCACGAATATTAACTGTAAAGCGGGCGCTACCAACTCTGATATAACCAACTAGAGTGACTCTTCCAGCTTTTACCATTGCATCTGCGGCTGCAAGTACTGCCGGAAAACCTTTAGTTTCAAGTGCGCCAACTGCCTGTAGTGACATTAGTAATCTCCTGTATGAATAAAAGTTATATGGCGCTACAAATTAATTTTAAGAAGTTGTGCTGCCAATTTTGATAGGGAACTTGCTCAGAACATCCGAAAAGGTTCAGATTTTGAAGTGAAGTGGATGGGTAGAATGGTTTCCACATTTTCCGGGGGATTGGGAACTATATAATGGGTAATTACTTGCCCACCATAAACTTCTTCTCCGGCGGTGATTCCTGCTTCAACTGCTGTTCTGACTTCCGCAACGTGTCCCCTCACAGCCACTAATAAGCGACCGCTTTCGGCTATACCATAATATACAATGGTGACAGCGGCAGATTTTACCATTGCATCTGCTGATGCCAATACTGCCGGAAAACCTAAAGTTTCAATTACGCCAACCGCCATTGGCATGGCTTCACTCTCCTCAGTCATGGATAAGCAATATTTATTGTACGAGGCTTTGGTAACAGGTTTAACATTTGGGAAAATTTTCTTTTTGTCAGTTGTCAGGTAAACTGATTTTTATGTTTCCAAGTTTTTTACCTGCCGCAGTTGGGCAACTAAGTGAACCTACTTCTATCGCTTTGGCTAAAAATATCCAAAGTCAAGCGATAATCGCTACCTCCGTAGATAATGAATCAATCGCTACTACTTATATACAGCAAGGTAGTGGTGGTATACCAATCCTATTAATTCACGGTTTTGATAGTTCTATTCTAGAATTTCGGCGGCTGTTACCTTTGTTAGCTGAAGAGAATGAAACTTGGGCGGTGGATTTATTGGGTTTTGGCTTTACAGATAGACTTGCGGGGATTGATTACAGCCCCATAGCCATTAAAACTCATCTTTATTCTTTCTGGAAAACCCTGATTAACCAACCTGTAATTCTGGTGGGTGCTTCGATGGGTGGTGCAGCGGCAATTGATTTTACCCTGACTTACCCTGAAGTGGTGCAGAAGTTGGTGTTGATAGATAGTGCAGGGTTGAAAGGCGGTTCAGCTTTAAGTAAATTGATGTTTGCGCCGTTGTATTCTTTAGCAGCTGAGTTTTTGCGAAATCCCAAAGTGCGCGATCGCATTTGTCGTACTGCTTACAATAATCCTAGTCTAATTTCTGCGGATGCTTTATGTTGTGGAGATTTGCATCTAAAAATGCCTAATTGGAATCAGGCGTTGATTGCTTTTACTAAAAGTGGCGGTTATACTGCTTTTAAACTTCAGCAACTTGCACAAATTGGGCAACCAACGCTAATTTTATGGGGCGATAACGATAAAATTTTGGGAACTGGGGATGCGAAAAAGTTTCAAAAAGCAATTCCCGAAAGTCAACTCATTTGGATTCAAGATTGTGGACATATCCCCCACTTAGAAAAACCACAAATTACCGCCCAACACATTTTAGAATTTCGCGGTTAAATTCTAATCGTATAACCATGTATTATCTGCAAAATTATCATTTGACTGATTGGGCATCTCTTGGAGTCTTTCCGCTGACCTGTGTGATTTTTTGGGATTAATGGATAAAGATCTGGAAGTTTCTTTGACAGGTTCTATGAAAGTTTCCTTAACAGGTTCTTTGACTTTTTTTAATTCATTAATTTCTGCTATCAATTTAGAATTGGATTCTGCTAGTTGCAGGGCTGTTTTCTTAGTTTCATGAAGTTCTGTATTCAAACGTTCTGCCAAAGCCTTCTGTACAGATAAATCTGTTTTGAAATCGCTAATTTGCTCCTTGAGAGAAACTTCTTTTTTCTGTACTTTTTCTAAAGTCGCAGTCAATTCTTTAATTGTAATTTCTAAATCTGCCTTAGTCGGAGTTGTGCGCCTATTAGAAGTTGATGCTGGTTCTTCCTCCAATGGAGAAGAATTATCTTCTTCAACTTTTTGTGCAGTTACTTCAATTGCTGTGTCACCAACCTGGGGTGTAAATTTTTGAGCTTCTTCTTGTAGTAAGTCAGAAAGATTTTTCTTAGCCATTATTTCCTCCAATCATGCATTAATTCATCAGCCACACGACGGTAATCAGATTCTGCTTCCCGTGCGTTTTTTCCTCGCCATTGAGTAATTGCTACACCCTCAAGGGCGGCTCTTTCATGCGCTTTATAGGTACGAATAAAAGTATTAAAAACTGGAATACCTAGTTGTAAAAGAGTTTTTTGTGCTTCTAGTGCTTCTCCTGAACTGCGGGTATCCACTTTAGTTAACAGTACCCGATGGGGAGTACCCATAGGGATAACGGTTTGTCTAACTGTCTCAATCAAGACAGCTAAATCCATTGCTGCTGGGGGTGTGGGCAAAACCAGATAATCTGCAATCCCTACTACCGCCGCTAAAGCTTCAGAACGCAATGCCGGAGGCGTATCTACTATTACTAAATCGTAACTTGTTATTTTCGGTAATTCACCTAAAAGTTGCGGATTTGTATCTTGAGCTAAATCAAATCCCATGCCTTGCTGATTTCGTCGAAACCACCAACTAGCAGAACCTTGAACATCTGCATCTATCAGCAGGACTTTTTTGTTTTGAGCAAAGTTAGCAGCTAAGTTGACTGCGGTAGTCGTTTTACCGACTCCGCCCTTACCATTAAGGATAGCAATGATTTTTGGCACTTTTTACTTCTGACCCAGCCTGATCCTAATTCGGGTTTTTAGATTTTGGATTAAAATTACTAACTATTTCAAGTTGTTATTACATAAATGTACCGCTTTTTGGGGACTTGCAATTTAAAAAAATTGCCCCACCAACGTCAAGGGCAACTTTTAGCCCCTCCTTTTCATGGGGAAAGAATGCGGACTTATGGTCAATATATCCAGGAAATTACCCAGCAAGTAAGTGATAATTGGCAGATAGGTAAGCCCTTCAATATCCGAGAATCCATGCAAGAAATCACCTTGCGAGTCATATTACGGGTAATATTTGGTTTGTTATATTTATAGTTCATTAGGCATTGTACTTAAGAATTATCAGTTAATACCTCATTTAGCATTTCTCGCTGATTAGCTAGACGTTCGTAATGTTCTTTATCACGATATTTAATTGTTCTCATTGGTTGATTACCAACAATAGCCAAAGGTTCAACATTACTTGTTACCACTGTCCCAGCAGCGATAATTGCACCGTCACCAATAGAAACTCCTGGAACAATTAAGACATTTCCAGCAATCCAAACATTACTACCAATAATTACAGGCTTATGAATATAAACATTATGTTGATATGGTAAATCATTACTTTGATAGTCATGATTGGCCGAAAGGATAATCACATTAAACCCGATTGTAGTATTATCGCCAATTGTGATTCCTCCGCGACCATCTAATAAAACATCTGGACCGATATAGACTTTATTACCAAGAGATACATTCTGGGGATGAGAAATTTCCAAATCGCGTTTAAAGCGAACACCTTCACCACAAAATTTTAATTGAGGCTTGATTTGTTGATGTTTATATCGTCTGATTTTGGTTTGGACGTATTCTTCCCAAACTACCAAGCGAGGAACTAAATAGTTTACAAATAGACGTTCTAACTTATTAACAATTTTACTTCTAATTTTTTCCATCCCCATAAATCCTCAGCGTCCCTCTGCGCTTACCTTAGCATTCCTCTGTGTTAAAAGGCACTTATCTGTTCACTCATTCTCTCTTCTAACAATTCCAACAAACTATCTACATCCTTACTAACTTGCTCAAAACAAACTTCCGGTTTGGGTTCGGGTGCAAATTGAATTAACTTAATTTCCCCTTTCCCAATACCAATCATTACAACTTCTGTTTCTGGTTGATTATTTTCAATAATTCCTAGAAGTTCTTGCAACCGATTTTCAACTCTATCATTTAGTTTTTCTATCTCGGCTTGGGGACAATAAACGAAATGTGGCTTTGGCTGTAAATCAATACCAATAGTACCTTGACTGTTACCATGTTCCAATCGCAGTCCCCAAAATAATGCTGCTAATTCTTGCTGATTTGCTTTGACAAATCTATCCAATTGTCGCCGCCATTTACTATCTTCTGTTTCCGGTTGAGTACTACCAAACATCATAAATAATTCTTAATTCTTAATTCGTAAGTTTAAATTTTCCCCTCTTTGCTTGTGGAGAGGAGTTGGGTTTCTTCTATCTCAACCCTGATTGTACACGCTAGAGGCCTGTATAAATGCCATCTTTCTCTAATACAGTTGTTCATGGGTTTCTCACTGCTTCTGTCTCATTATCCACTGCTGAGGTCAATGCGGCTAAGATCAAAATGGGTGGATATTTTAGCACTGCGAGTGCGATCGCTACGCAAACACCGCAGGCATCGCGCCAGCGCCGACTTGTCAATTCGCAATCCGTTGTCTCTTTATTTGCCCCCTCTCCCCCACAATTGTCTCATAACATTGGGGCAAAAGCATAATAAAATCATCTGCTTTAGCCACTTTCACAGCCATGATCATATCTTTATTTTTGGCATCAACAGTCCCATCAGCAATATTTTCAGCTACAGTACCACGAAATAAAAACACATCCTGACTTTACCAAACCAATACAACGGCGTAAATCTCGTAAATTCAAACTTTCTTTGTAAATTCACACCATCTACAGTTATATTTCAGTCCTGTACTTCGTATAATCGCTACAAAAGTTTTGTCATAGAAAGAGTAATTGCCTTAGGATTGCTTTGGCGATAAGCATAACTTTCAGACTCTAGCATTTGGCTTCGTAATCTTCAGCCGTGAAACTTTTAATAGTAGTAATAGCGCTGAGATTATTCGATAACCTGCCATTAAGCAAACCAACTTTTTTCCGTACTTCAGCGTAGCGGGATGCTAGTAATTTCTGAAAAGCTACCAAACCAGCTAAAATAAAAGGCATAGGCAACATTGCCATCCATGCCACGCTAGGAGTTAAGATATTATTACCACACAATCAATTTGATCAGTCTTGAGTACTAATTTAAGTAAAATAACTTTGAGGGTATTTGAGTTAAATGTGTTACTTGGCTCAAAAATCAGCATTTAAAACTAACAGGAGATAAAAGTTTGAATACTAAACAACTAGGGAATTGGCAAACTACCACATTCGGAATTGTATTGGCAATATTAGTACTTTTTGGACTCAATTCTTTTGTGATTATTAATCCTGGACAAGCAGGAGTAATCAGTATTTTAGGTAAAGCGAGAGATGGTGCTTTGCTGGAGGGTATTCACTTAAGACCACCATTTATCTCAGTGATAGATGTGTATGATTTAACGGTACAAAAATTTGAAGTTCCCGCAGAGAGTTCTACTAAGGATCTGCAAAATTTATCTGCCAGATTTGCTATTAACTTTCGTCTTGATCCTATCCAAGTAGTTGGAGTCAGAAGGAAACAAGGTACTTTAGCAAATATCGTCTCAAAAATAATTGCTCCCCAAACACAGGAAGCATTTAAAATTGCAGCAGCGAGAAGAACAGTAGAAGAAGCAATCACCAAAAGAAGCGAATTAAAAGAAGATTTTGATAATGCTTTAGGCGATCGCTTAGATAAATATGGGATAATCGTATTAGATACCAGTGTTGTTGACTTGGCCTTCTCACCAGAATTTGCCAGAGCAGTTGAAGAAAAACAAATAGCGGAACAGCGAGCGCAAAGAGCCGTCTACATAGCACGAGAAGCTGAACAAGAAGCCCAAGCAGACATTAATCGCGCTAAAGGTAGAGCCGAAGCTCAACGACTCTTGGCAGAAACCCTCAAAGCTCAGGGAGGACAATTGGTTCTGCAAAAAGAAGCCATTGAAGCTTGGAGAAATGGCGGTTCACAAATGCCAAATGTACTTGTGATGGGAGAAGGTTCCCAAGGTAGTATCCCATTTATTTTCAACTTAGGTAAGATGTCAAATCAATCTTGATTTTAATCAAAAATACTAGTAAGGTGGGCTAGTCCCATCTTCCATCCAACAGCAACACCAGAAGCATAATAAACGAATATATGCCTACTCCCCAAGATCCCAACCTGACAATCTCAGAAGCCAAAAAAATACTCAACAAATTCAACTGTCTAGATATTGCCCCGGTTCTTAAACCATCAGAAAAAGTTTTAACCCGTCAGGCATTAATTTTCATGGCCAGCCTTTCAGATTACCAAATTTTAGGAATTTGTGCTGATACAGCCGAAGAAGGTATTCTGGCAATGAAAACCTATTCTCATGCTTTTCATTATGAAGCACCAAGTAATTTGCAAACACCTGATGGGCCAGTTTATATCAAATTAAATGGTAAAAATGGACTGTGTTATCTTGATTCTTATTATGGACATCATCGGGGAGTATTAGTTTCTTGTCAATCTTATCAAGAAACAGGAATCAACGAGATGTATGGACACTTACCCCTAGATTTATTTGTATAGTATTTATAATAAATCAACTAGTAAATCAACTGCAAACTTTGGTGGGCATTGCCCACCAAATAACTAATAACTAATGATTAAAATTTTATGAGTATTATCACTTTACAATCAGTTAAAAAAGATTTTGGTATCAAAGAAGTTTTAAAAGATGCGAGTTTCAGCCTTGATATCACAGATAAAGTTGGTCTAATTGGTACTAATGGTTCTGGTAAATCAACATTACTGAAGATGATTGCAGGACTAGAATCAGTGGATAGCGGTCAAATTTTGGTGAACTCTGGTTCTAAAATTATCTACTTACCCCAACAACCAAATGTAGATGAAAATCGCACTGTTTTAGAGCAAGTCTTTGCTGACAGTGGGGAACAAATGGCTTTAGTAAAGGAGTACGAAGAACTTTCTGATAAATTAGCTCATCATTCAGAAGATAGCCAGCTAATGTCTCGCTTCTCTGTGGTAATGCAGAGAATGGACTCAACTGGTGCATGGGAACTAGAAACTAATGCCAAAATCATTCTCACTAAATTAGGAATTGCTGATTTTGATGTTAAAGTTGGCACTTTATCTGGAGGTTATCGCAAGCGGATTGCACTAGCAACGGCGTTATTAGCAGAACCAGATGTATTGCTCATGGATGAGCCAACAAACCATCTTGATGCACTATCTGTAGAATGGTTACAAACTTATTTAAGTCGCTATCGTGGCGCACTTTTCCTAATTACCCACGACCGCTATTTTCTAGATAGAGTTACGAATAGAATCATCGAAATTGATAGAGGTGATATTTACACTTATACAGGTAACTATTCCTATTATCTTGAAAAGAAAGCTCTAGCTGAGGAATCTGCCGTTAGTAGTCAAAGGAAACATCAAGGTGTATTACGGCGCGAGTTAGAATGGCTCAAACGAGGCCCCAAAGCGAGAAGTACAAAACAAAAAGCCAGAATTGATCGCGCTCATGCACTGCGTGATACTGAGTTTAAACAAGTTCAAGGCAAAGTTGATATTTCTACAGTGAGTCGTCGGATTGGCAAAAAAGTTATTGCACTCAATAACATTAGCAAAGCTTACGATGATCGGATTTTAATTAATAATTTCACCTACGAATTTAGTCCTGAAGACCGCATTGGCATTATTGGTGCTAATGGTGCGGGTAAATCTACTTTAATGAATATCATTACCGGACAAATTCAGCCAGACTCCGGGACTGTAGAAATTGGTAGTACAATTCACATTGGTTATTTTGACCAACATTCTGAAGAATTACTTACGGAATTAAATGAAAATCAACGGGTAATTGATTACATCAAAGAAGAAGGAGAATTTATTCAAATAGCTGACGGTACTAAAATTACTGCTTCCCAAATGTTAGAGAGGTTTTTGTTTCCTGGAAGTCAGCAATATGCGCCAATTAATAAACTTTCTGGTGGTGAAAAACGGCGGTTATTTCTATTACGCTTGCTGATTAGTGCGCCTAATGTTTTGATTTTAGATGAACCAACTAATGATTTAGATGTGCAAACATTAGCGGTATTAGAAGAATATTTAGAAGATTTTTCTGGATGTGTAATTGTAGTTTCCCATGACCGCTACTTTTTAGACCGCACCATAGATACTGTATTTGCACTCGAACCCGGTGGTAATTTTAAGCAATATCCTGGTAACTACTCAGTTTATTTAGATTACAAAAAAGCTGAGGAAGCAGCACAACAAGAAATAGTTAATACTACAGAAAAACCAAAAAATAGCACTGAAGAAAAACCTACATTTTCAGAACCAGAGATAGAAACTAAAAAGCGACGCAGATTATCTAACTGGGAAACAAAAGAATTTGCACAGTTAGAAGGTAAAATTGCCAAATTAGAAGATGAAAAAACAGCCGCAGAGAAAGCATTAGTAACTGTTTCTCCTGGCAATTATACCCAAGTCCAAAAGCTTTATGAACAGGTAGAAACACTCAAAAAAGCGATTGATGTAGCGACAGAACGCTGGTTAGAATTAGCGGAAATGGATTCTTAATCAGAATGGTTATCCATACCGCTAAATCAGGATTCAACAATTTCTGATTATAGCGATTATCGGCTGAGTGAGCGTATAAAAACCCCACCCACCCGGTGCTATGATATACTTTATGTGATTAGGAAACTCTATATTTACGTATTGGGTAACTCTTCACCAGGCCAAGTTTTGTCTATACTAATTACCCAAGGGATACCGTTATTAACTGGTGAACTAATACTAATTTTGGCTTTGTTCGCAAACCGTTTTAACGTTTCGGCTAAGTAGGGAACAGTTGTCATGATGTTCTGGTAACTTTCAATATTATGACAAACCATGATTAACATCAAAATACCGCTATTGACTTTGAAATACCAATGGCAACTAGATAATAAGATGCGTACCATACTATTACAAGCTAGGAAAAATCGCTTTTTAGTGACTTCTTCCAGTTGACTGAGCAATAATTCACTTATTTGTGTAGTTTTATAAGTAGGCAAATCATCTGGAGATAGATATGGTTTAGTCATGGGATTTCGTCCTTTTTCAAAAGAACAATAGACTGACGTAATCTGAATAATTCCGCATGATCAATTAGTGAGTTACGTCAGATGTTAAGATTTTCCAAAGTGACAACCGTTCACTCCCATACGAATGTTTATATGGTTCGTATGTCTTGCACATCAATTTTCCACTTATTTTCTTAGCAAGTTAGATACAAAACTACATTAAGTTTTGTGGTAATTGCCAATAAATTCAGGACTTACGTATGAGTCATATTTTAAGCAAGGAGTTATTACTTTCACATAACAGTGTCGTAGTAATTCCCATACTCGCGGGTGCATTTCTTCAATAATGGTGTTAAAGTTATCGGCTAATTTTTCTTCAGTAATCATAATTCTCTCCATGACTGGTGCATAATAGTGCAATCAGGATAAAGAACTTTTTCAGTTCTACAAACCATCAATTGTTGAAAATCTTTTCACTTACACCTGAAAACTTTTCGTTGTTAACGGTGCGTTATAGAAATCATCAAAACTGAATTTTCTGGGGAAAACTGTATTTTTTACTAATATTTACCAAATTATTTGGTAAATATATAAATTTTTAGCCAACTTTAAATGCAGAGGTGCAACACACATTGCTGAAATGCACTTCGCATTACGACAACGTATGATTTTGTCTCACGCAGAGGCGCAGAGGCACAGAGAGTAAGAGTCTGAGAGATTGAATATTTGAGATTTAGCATTGTTTTCCACATCACATTATGTAAATATGTTCAGGATTTTTAACTTGTTTGCGGTGGAACGCGCACTTCCTGTGAGGTTCTACAGGGTTCTACAAGCGATCGCATCTGTAACCCTACGGTGTGAACTTTTCATCAGCATATTCTCAATCCCATTTCTGACATAGCTAAAAAGTTAAAGTGTTTTTCTCAAGGGGCAATTATGCGTTTGTTTCTTATTTTTTATAAAAGCAGATATTGATAAATGAGTGTGAGTGGAATAATTTGATTAATGCTCTAGATAAACATTGTAATTTCAACTTTTGACTTAATATTATTAATTAGCATAGATAAAATAAATCAACATAAATATACTGGAGTGATTATGCCAAAACGCATTCTTGTAGAAGTCAATAGTTGGTTTCAGCGAGATAGAATTGTCCGCAATTTAGAAGTTTTCCAAGATATTATTGTTATCTCTCTATGCGTCAGCCTATTCTGTGTGATGTTAATCAGATTAGGAGATATGTTTTTCTCATTTTTGCATCCACTTGATTTACGGCAAGTAACATCTGATATTTTGTTTATCTTGATACTTGTTGAATTATTTAGACTGTTAGTTGATTACATTCAAGAACATAGCATCTCTGTCGGTGCAGCAGTAGAAATTACTATTGTTTCTGCTTTACGAGAAATTATTCTACGCGGTGTGCTAGAAATTCCGCGTGATCAAATTTTTGGAATTTCTGTATTTCTATTAGTATTAGCAGGAATTTTCATCACTATTCCTTGGATATCTAAATCATTTGGAAATATCAAAGTTAGCGAAGATTAAGGATTATATTTAATTTGTATAGGAATCCGGTTTGATTATTGAAAATATACGTAGGGTTTGTATAGCCCTGTCGGCATGGCTAGGCTAAAGCAACAGCGTAACGCACCCTACAATACCTAATCTTGTTTACTTAATATTCCTACATATTTCATAAATGCAGGAATATTGAATCTATGAAAAATTGTTGATACTCAGCTATGACTAAGGTAGAATAAACCCATATTTTTTGAATATAGCTTTAGCTTGATCACTAGATAAAAATCGGGAAAAAGTCTTAGCTGCATCAACGTTTTTACTACGTTTAAGAACTGCTAAAGGATAAATAATTGCAGAGTGATATTTTTCGTCAGCAGCAACTACAACTTTTACGTTTTTGGAAATTTTTGCATCAGTAGTATAAATCAAACCTGCATCAGCATTCCCAGTTTCTACAGATGCTAGAACTTGGCGCACGTTATTAGCATAAACCAGTTTTGACTTGATCTGTGGCCAGAGTTTCAATTTTTCCAAAACTTGTTGTGCATATTGTCCAGCAGGTACGCTTCTAGGTTCACCAATAGCGATTTTTTTAACTTTTGCATCTTTAAGATTGTAAAAGCTGGTTACACCAGAAGAATTAGCTGGTACAACTAACACAAGCTTGTTTTTAGCGATGATGGTACGAGTACCAGGAATTAAAAGATTTTTTTGTTCTAAAGCATCTACTTGTCTTTTTGCAGCAGAGATAAATATATCCGTAGGGGCCCCTTGCTCGATTTGTTGTTGCAAAGCACCAGAACTACCAAAGTTATAATTCATATTGATGTTTGGCTGACTTTGTTGGTAGAGAGGCTGAATTTCTTTTAGTACATCTTGCAGACTTGCCGCAGCAGATACCAGCAAGTTTATTTTGGATTGTGCTATGACAGGGACTGAAGTTAGGCTTGGTAAGCCAATTGCTATTAGTACTGTAGTCAATGCTGTCACAATTGATATCATCAACCATCTTCTTTTCATTGAAAAAAGCTTGTTGGAGAACTTTCGTTTCATGAGAAGTGATACTCAGTAGAGTCTTTGTAATGTTATCAGGTGTTTACCGTTTAAGTTGGTAAATATTTGCATATCTACACCCTAAAAGATGTATTGTATAATACAATTAATTTTTTATTGCTGGATGTAAAGTAATTTTCACCAACTAAGTTGGTATAGCAATTTTACCAACTAATTCGGTAAATATCTTTGATTTTTAAGTTTTGGAGTCAATTTTATCCACTCAAGCGGATTTTTTTATGTTAGCGTGTCTATAACGCGTAGTTGCTATTATTATGCAAATCTGAAATATGGAACATTCTTTAGTTAGGATTTAGGCAAATGTCACACCAAACATCTATTTTATGGTGAATCAAACATCAAATATCTGTTTGTTTGCAGGATTCATGAAGTCTGACGCACCCTACAAAGCAAGTCTGTTGCGTAAGTCCTGTTAGTATATCCATTGTTTTTTTGACACTAATTATTTTATACATATATTTTACTTAATTTTTTCTTAAAACAAACTGAATATTACCTAGATTACACATCACAAGAACCTTCTATTGTTACCAAAACCCTATATACTAGACTAGAATTTAGTGAAATTTGAGCTTTTTGTTAATTGCAATACCATAAACTATTAATTTTTAGATGAAATGCTAGATAGTTTTTAAGATTATTTAGTAGGAACTAAATCCACTATCATCAGAAAAAACCGACATTCATGTGGTGTGAAAATCAAGAGGGGAATGAACAAATGGATTTACGTGGAGATGCATTGCAAATCCTCAGAGAAACTAGCCGAACTTTTTATATTCCAATAAGTACTTTACCGTCAGGGTTGCAAGAAGCTGTTGCATCAGCCTACTTGTGTATGCGCGCTATTGATGAAATTGAAGATCATCCAGAATTGGATAATGTAACCAAGTCACATTTGTTGCGAAGTATTAGCCGCACTTTACAAGCTGGGGTTGATGGTTTTGCCGTAGATGCGTTTTCTCTAGGATTTCGTGGATATGAAGATTCTTTAGCAGAAGTCAGTCTGCGAGTCAGAGAATGGTCAATTTTAGCACCAGAAAGTATTGCGCCTCGAATTTGGGATGCAACAGCAGCAATGGCAGATAGGATGGCTGATTGGGCAGAAATAAATTGGAAAATTGCAACAGAATCTGATTTAGATCGTTATACATTTGGGGTAGCAGGTGCTGTAGGCTTGTTACTATCAGATTTATGGTCTTGGTACGATGGCACGGAAACTAATCGGACTCAAGCGATTGGGTTTGGACGGGGTTTACAAGCGGTGAATATTTTACGTAATAATACTGAAGATTTAACCCGTGGGGTAGACTTTTTCCCAGAAGGTTGGAATAACGACAATCTCCAACAATATGCACGTCGTAATTTGGCTTTGGCAGATGCTTATACTAGTTCTCTTCCTGCGGGGCCGGCTTTACAGTTCTGCCAAATTCCTCTGGCTTTAGCTCATGGTACTCTTGATGCTTTGGCTAGTGGCAAGGAAAAACTCAGCCGTAGTGATGTTTATGCTTTGATTGAAAACCTTATGGATGTCAATGTCAAAGCTAGTTAATTATCTGGGAAAATAAACATCTGGTGACAAAGTAGAGACGTTGCATACAACGTCTTTACAAGAGTTATGAAAGACTAATGTTCAAAACATATCGGCAGGATCAGCGGCTTGGAGTTTACGAGTTGCGATCGCACCAGAAATTGCACACATGGTAATGGTCAGCACTAAAACTTGCATACCACGAATGATCGTCATGTATACTGGTAAGTTAGTGGCTTGTCTGGTTAATTGATAAAGCCCCAATGATACCGCTAAACCAGGTATAAAGCCTAGAATAGCCAAAATCAAAGCTTCTTCAAATATCACAATTAACAGGTAATAATTTCGATAGCCAATGGCTTTAAAGGTAGCATATTCACGTAGATGGGCATTGACATCAGCGGAAAGGATTTGATAAACAATAATTACCCCCACCACAAATCCCATTGAGACACCTAAACTGAAAATAAATCCAATGGGTGAATTGGTTCTCCAAAAATTGTTCTCAAATTCAATAAATTCTGCATGGGTTAATACTCTCACATCATCTGTAAGGTACAGTCTCAAATTTTTGGCTACTTGTTGCGAGTCATAGCCTGGTTTAATTTTCACCAAACCAAGACTGACACTGCTAGATGGACGTTTGGGAACTAACCGTAATAGGTTCTGATCACTAGTGATTAAGCTGCCATCAGTGCCAAAAGAAGCACCTATTTTAAATAACCCACCGACAGTAATCGTGCGTCCATCAATTTCAGTCGTAACGGTTTTACCTTGGTCAATTTGTGCGATCGCTTTTTGATAATCTCCTCTCGCACCCCGATCAAATAAAACTGTGTCTGGTAGTTTAATTGCAGCTAATTGTTGATTGACTTCTGGTAAATCAAAAACTGGTCTATTGGGATTAAAGCCGATTCCCAACACTGCTGTTTCTTTACGAGTTTGAGGATTTTTCCAGGTGATGACATTGAGATAAATTGCTTCTGCTGACTGCACCCCTGGTATATCCATTGCTTGGTATAGTCTCCGTCGAGAAAAAGTAGACATACTTTGCAAATTACGGGTTTGGGGACTAGTTAAAATAATATCCGCGTGCAAACTGCGATGTAACCTAGTGTTGCTGTCATAGAGTGCAGTTTGAAAGCCTAGCTGCATAAACATGAGAATGTCAGCAAAGGCAATACCTGATAACGCTACTAGCAAGCGACTTTTATCATGACTTAGTTGCAACCACCCCAGAGGTGTCCGTCGTCGCAACTGTTGAAGTATTCGCATCATATTAGAGATGAGGGAATAAGGAGAACAAGAAGGGGAATATTTATCTTCCTTCTTCCTTCTTCCTTCGCGTCCTTCGCGTCTTTGCGGTTCATTCAATCCGTATTCTTTGAGTAAGGGACTTTCAAATAAAAAAATATACAAAAATTTCTTGTGGTGCGGGCATCTTGCCCGCAAATTATCAAGGACGGGCAGGATGCCCATCCCACAAGATTGGATAATTTATTTTCTGGTGTTCCCTAAAGAGTAACTGTTGCGTGCAAATTAAAGTTCGATCACTACCTTGACTTGCATATTGGTTAAATTGGCAGCTTTCTGACTCGAAGCTGGATCTAGTCGGATATGGACTTTTATCACCCTGTTGTCAATATTGGTAGAAGGGTCAGTATTAATTGCATTCTGCCGCTGTACCTGTAAACCTATCCGTTCCACCGTTCCCTGTAATTCCATCGGTAGAACATCACCAGATACCCGTACCTGTTGCCCTGGATGCAGTTTTTTAATATCGCTTTCGTAAACTTCGGCAACTGCGTACATTTGACTAGTTTGGCCAATATCGGCAATGCCATTATTTGATATTAATTCTCCAGGACGGGTGTGAATTTCAAATACCTGTCCATTTTGGGGCGATCGCACGTAAGCTTGTTGAAGATCAACTTCTGCTTTTTTCACAGCTGCTTGAGTACGACCAATTTCGGCTTTGGCTGCGACTACATCAACTGGACGCACTTCCACAATTTGATCTAATGTAGCGATCGCTTCTTTGATTCGTTGTTGGCCTGTTAACTGGATACTCTTTAACTCTGCCTGTGCTGCTTGCAGGCTTTTTTGGGCAGTTTCTAGAGTTAGGCGTTTACTATCGAGTTGAGAGGCTGAAATTGCACCTTCTACATATAGTTCCTGATAACGTTGGTTTTCTGATTTTGCATTGACTAACTCAGCTTGCAAGCTGGCAATAGCAGCAGTTTGGGTATCCATATTCCCTTGGTTTTCTGCTATCAAACGGGTAATAGTTGCTTGTTGGGTGGCAATTTCTCCACGTTTTGCACCAGCTTGAATGCGGGATAAATTAGCTTTGGCTACTTTGACTTCTTCCTCTGCTTCCTGTAATGCAGCTTGCAAGCGATCGCGATTGTCTAAAATAGCAATTATCTGTCCTTCTTGTACCTTCTCTCCTTCCTGCACCAATAACTTTTCTATCCGGCTACCTTCACCAGATCCACCAGATGAGAGTTTAATCACTTTTCCTTGTGGTTCAATCCTTCCCAAAGCTGTAACTGTTTTCAGTTCGGGTATGATGATCACTGGCATTACTGCATCCTCGGCTTTATCTCTCAACCGCATCACAGTAAATGTACCAACACCTACAACAGTAAATGAGGCAATTATAGATATCGTAATTGGTAGCCAAATCAGAGAGTGAGAAGATAATGAACCTTGTAGCTTGGGGTTCTGCACAATAGCATACCTTTTAAGCGATGCAAAATTTGTTCATGAAAATGCAAATTGCTTAACTGAGGAGTATTAAGGTAGAAGTTTGCACTTGAGAAAAATATTTTTGATCTGCATCAAAAACTAAACCGTTTAGTTTTAAACTGTAGGCTAGAAGGACTAGTTAAGTCAACTAGGCAGCCTTCCTTTATATAGAACTGTTGACAAATAAGGATAATAGTAAAATATGGTACGCCCAAAAATTGGGGAGATAGAGCGAGGGCATTCAGATAAAGTAGAAAAGATTCTGCAAGGAGCAATGAGGGAGTTCTTAAAACAAGGTTACGCAGGAACTAGCATGGATCGGGTTGCTGAAGCAGCGGGAGTATCTAAAGCGACGGTATACAGCCACTTCCAAGATAAAGTTGGACTTTTCAGCGCCTTGATAGAACGACTAGCCAGAAAACAGTTTCAGTCAATTTTTGGTCAACATCCCCTGGTGGGAGAACCATTCGTAGTTTTACGGAGTTTGGCAAAAACTGCTTTAGAGCAAATGATGACAGATCCAGAATATCTGGCGTTTGAGCGAGTGCTGATTGGTGAATCTGTCCGGTTTCCAGAACTAGCGCAAGTTTTTATCCGTTCTATTGCCAAACCAGCAATTGAGACTATTAGTCAATACTTAGGATCACATCCAGAATTAAAAATACCCGATCCTGAAGCAACAGCGAGAATCTTAATTGGTTCAATAGCACATTTTGCCATCACTCAAAAAGTTTTATATGGTGAGGATATTATCCCCATGGAGAGCGATCGCTTGATTGACGCTTTAACCCATTTAATTGTAACTAGTGCAGAGGCGACAAATAATAATGGTAAAGTTTCATCATAGGTTGGTTTGAATTATTAGATGCTGTTTAAAAGTTGGTGTTGGGTTTCCTTCCGTCAAACCAAACTACGGCTACTCCACTTTGTCCAAATTCACTTCACAATCTGCTAACAACTCATCCAAACTATCTGGAAACTTCCCTCGCGCTACCATTTTAGTAAATACATCATAACAATCATCCTTAGCGCCTTCTTTACGCGGAAATCCCAACCACAAAATCACAATTGCTTTTAATTGTGGGGTATCAAACACCCGAAAAAATAGTCGATACCGTTCTGGTAAACCCATTTTTTTGACTCGACTATAGCGTTTTAATGCACCCGTTAATACAAAATGACTAGCAAAAGGATCAGAGGGAATTTTAGTTTCAATTGCTATTGTAATTGCTGCAAAAAGTTTCACTGTTGCATGAGTTTTAAACTCAGCTTCTGGTAATTGTTCGCGCAAATTAACAACGCGGTTTGATAATGCTTGATATTGAGTACCAAATAGTTGAGGATGAAAATAAATTTCCCAGTTATTACTAACAAATTTACTCATCGTCTAACTGCACACCTTCAATTAGTTGATGAGCAGCTTCAGACATTTCTGTTGTATAAGGTTGTAGTGTATTATTTTTCAATGCTTCTGTGGTAGCAAAATCAAGAAACAGCCGCATTAATAGAGAGTCTTCTGCATCTTCATCATCATTCAATTGAGGAATAATTCGCACAATTGCTGTATCTGGGGATAAAACCTCAATCCAACCATCTGCATTAGCAAATTGGGGATGTTCACGATAAAAATCAGCAGGAAGTCGAAACCCTGAACTGTTACCAATTTTGGTGCTACGAATATTATAGGAGTTACTCATTTGTTGTGTATGTACATAATGTGATTACATTATATCAATCATCTATAGGGATTTATCAATAGTTATTGACTATATAAGATTTGTAAAAAATGATATTGTGCTATAGACAAAATTACACAAATAACCTCTTTATGGGATTTTTCAACAAGATTGCTGGCCTTTACAACCGAGTCATCCAATCCATACAGGATGGACGTGATGTAATTCTTAACTTACCCGCAAAAGTAGAAGAAAACTCGCAGTTATTCAAAACAATTTTTAACGGTAACTGGTCAGATCGAAATATTAACGACATGGAAGAAGCCGTAGAAGAAATAAAACACCGTGTTATTCATGAACTGATTCCGGCTGCTGCAACTTTAAATTCACTCGGTGCATTTGGTATTATGGTATATACTCCATGTCAGATTATAGGAGGATTGGCAATAGCACATATTTACAACCCAGAATATACTGTCAATCGTAAATATATGCTAAACGTTGCAACAGTAATGATTTATGGACAGCTTGCTGGTGAATTAGTATGGTCACAATTGATTCAAAATTTCCTCCTTGTCTTTAGAGTAAGCAAACTACCCTATTTCCCCCGTACCCAAGCGCGGAAAGATTTTAACAAAGCAATTTCACCCATAGTTTTACTTTGCTGAATAAATCTATTTATATCCCCAACAGAAACTAGAGAAAAAGCCATACTAAACTTAATCTCAATATATTGATTTTCCATCAATTGATAAAACTTTAAAACTTCACCATCATATCTCCACAATTCAGCCACACCTAAAGCCGCATAAATATTAAACTTATTCACAGAACTGCTAGTAATATCAATTTCAACCGCTAAATCTGGAGGAGGATCTGTTTCTAAATTTAAAGTTTCCCTACCTCTAATAGCTGCTTCATTTTGGATATAATAGCAACTATCTGGTTCTATTCCCTTTGCAAAGAGTTTACGTTTTAATGTTGTAGAACCAGCACTTCTGATTTCTATATCTAATTCTTCAGCTAAGGAAAATATTAATCTATCAAATTGAATTTTCGGGCTTTCGTGTTCAAAAAGTGGAGTCATAATTTCTAAAGTACCGCAGTCATAAGCAAAGCGAGAACCTCTATCCTCCCCTGTATCTCTCAATAAGGCTTCAAAGGTATCCCAACTAACGTTATATAAAACCGTTCTTTGTTCAGCAGCAATTGATTGGAGAAGCATATACAATACCTATTCCATCACGGTACTAGATAAAATACCTAGAATTTTACCCATATTATTAATATAATAATCTGTCAAGTCAATTTCTATTACTTGATTAATAAGGTTTAAAAATTTCCAGTTAGTACCAGTAGTCTCTTGTAGGGTGCATCAGACTCGATAATTTGGCACAATTAACAGATTTTCTACATCTAACGCACCTGAATAATCTGCTATCTCAAAAGCCTGCAATCACCAATCATCGTTGATTGATATCATGTCTAATTTGTATAGTGCGTAAGTCCTAGAATTGATGCTTTAACACATTCAATTGTCAATTCAGCCCAAAAGTAAAGTTACAAGAATCCCCTTTTACCATTGGGGCGGACTGTCAACCAATTAGTTTTAGCCAGTGCTATTTGTTCATCGGTAACTTTAGCGCCGGTGAGATTAGCACCGCATAAATTAGCCCCCCGGAGATTAGCCTGACTCATATAAGCATAACTAAGATCAGCACCCCTCAAATCAGCCCCCTCTAAATCAGCATTACTTAAGTAAGCTTTAGTCAAATTAGCATCCCTTAAGTTCGCTTGCATCAGACTAGCTCTGCCAAAATCAGTATTTTGGAGATTTGCACCTTGGAGATTAGTTTGTTTTAATTGAGCGTGATGGAAATTAGTTCCCGATAAATCAGCACCTTGTAAGCTCAACATACTGATGTTATACGAAGCAAAATCCCGTCTTCCCTTAACATATGCTTGGAGTAGAGTTTGAGAATTTAATTTGCGGCCAGCTTGAGAATTATTAATATCAGTGTTAGCTATATCGGGAGATTTAGAGATTAACTTCTTCTGCTGAATTCGCCCAGTTCGGAATCCAGTCGTTTCCGATGACTTAGCACGTCTAGCACGGATTGCCGCTGCTACTTCCGCTACACCATGAGTATTAGAACCAGGATGAGTAGACACACCAATAGAATTATCTGACTTATTGTTTGCTGATTCTTTGAGATCAACATCAGATTGAACTATTAACCCCTTTGCTAAACTATCTAAATATGGTTCTATCTCCAAGGCTCTGAGAACATCTGGGGCTGAATGGTAGCGATTACGGACTGAAACCTCTAACATTTTTTTTAACACAGTTGTTAAATGTGCGCTCACATCTACAAGCTGCTCCCACATGATTTCACCCGTTGTAGGATTGTATGGCAAATCTTTAGGCGTTTTGCCAGTTAGAAGATAAATGCACGTCACTCCTAGAGCGTAGATATCGCTAGAGTAAACCGGACGCATAGCCATTTGCTCTGGAGGAGCAAAACCAGGAGTACCAATTGCATAAGCTGTCAATGCCGTCTGTCCTGATTGCTCGGCAGCTACTTGGGTAACTTGGTTTTTGACAGCTCCAAAATCAATCAGTACTAGTCTGGCATCTTGAGAACGGCGAATTAAGTTAGCTGGTTTGATATCGCGGTGAATTACCTTTAGTTCATGGATGTATTGCAGCAATGGCAGGATCTCACTCAAGAACTGTTTGACTCCAGCTTCGCTATAGACTCCAGTTTTTCTTACTTCCTGTTGGAGAGTAGCACCACTGATATATTCCTGAACTAAATAAAATTGTTTATCGTCTTCAAAATAGTCCAGTAGGCGCGGTATTTGTGGATGATTGCCAATTTGACCTAAAGTTTTGGCTTCCCTCTCGAACAGTTCTCGTGCCATTTGCAATATGTGTGGAGCCGTTCCTGAAGGACGCAGTTGCTTAATTACACAACTTGGTTCTCCTGGCAAGGCCTCATTTCTAGCTAAAAATGTGGCTCCGAAACCGCCCTGTCCTAAAGGTTTATACACTCGATATTGACCACATTTACCACGCAACGTTAGTGGCGAGTCACAAGATTGGCATCTTGGACTAGATGCCACATTTTTAGGATGGGAACAGGTAGGATTGAAGCAATAGCTCATGCACTTTTAACTCGCTGCACAACGAAATAACGAAATAAGGTAGAAAATTTAGACTCAGATTCTATTATTGAGAACAAGTTTCAACTTTGTCAGATAATTTTTGCTGAAAACTAGTCTTTAAAGAGTTCTTAAATTTATACACGATGCTAATTGAAGTGATAGTAAAGTACTTAGATAGGATCTAGGTACTGTACAAACTAATTATGGTATGCTTTAACCAATATAGTGTATTTCCGGCTTTAATGAATGATGATGTTAATCGGAAAAATAACGATATTCTAAGGGTTTAGCAATGCTAAACTCCTACGAGAAATACGGGTTTTACGACGATGCCTATTTCAAATTTCCTGTCAATGCGTAACTCCTATTAGAATAAACTATGCGCTAAAACTAATTTTTTTTCTCCCAACTATTATCTCATTAAAATCAAGCTATTATCTCTTAGGTTTTTATGTAAAAATACTGAAAAAGTAAATTATTAATTATACAAAATCAATGTATAACAGCTCATCATGATGATTTACGTAGTCAACAATCGTGAACTAGGTAGGCAGAATCAAACCAAACTGTATAAATAAAAGTAAACAAGCCTAAAACCCTTTTTCCCCTGCTCCCCCGTTCAATTACCGCGAATTCGGTAGTGTGGCATTAGCCATAGGACTGAGGGTGGCGACTTTCGTGTGTTGTTAAATTTTAGGTTTAATTTTTCCTAAAATGTATGAATTGTTGTTCATATGTTATATTATTGTTTTCAACAACAAAATGGAGAAATTGATATGACAACCGTAAATCAAATGAAATGCGCCTGTCCAAGTTGCTTGTGTGTTGTTTCATTAGAAAGCGCTATCCTCAAAGACGATAAACACTATTGCTCTGATGGTTGTGCGGAGGGTCATCAAACCATCAAAGGCTGTGGTCATAATGGATGTGGCTGCTAAGTAGTGTTTAATGCCGAGGCGTTGGGTTAGGGAACTCTTAACAGGAAAGAAAACTCATTCACTGTTCCCTGTTAAGCGTTCCCGTTTACAGGCTAGACATCACATCCCTTGCAGCAGCTAAGGTCTGTTCAATATCTTCGTCTGTATGAGCTAAAGAAGTAAACCCAGCTTCAAACTGAGATGGTGCTAAGTAAATACCATGCTCTAGCATTCCACGATGGAAACGCCCGAACTTGGCTGTATCTGCTTTTTTCGCATCCTCATAGTTATGTACTGGGCCAGCGGTGAAAAATAGACCAAACATGGCGCTGATATTACCACCGCAGACTGCATGACCTGTTTCTTGAGCAATTTTGAGCAACCCATTGGTTAGCTTCTGAGTCATCTGTTCTAGAGAATCATAAGTACCGGGTTTTTGTAGTAATTCCAGTGTCTTGATTCCAGCAGTCATGGCTAGGGGATTACCGGAAAGAGTCCCAGCTTGATATACAGGGCCAGCAGGTGCAACCATTGACATGATATCGCGGCGACCACCATAAGCTCCCACTGGCAAGCCACCACCGATAATTTTACCGAGTGTTGTTAAATCTGGAGTGATGCCAAATTTTTCTTGAGCGCCACCATAGGCAATACGGAAGCCAGTCATTACTTCATCAAATACTAGTAAAGCCCCATACTCGTGGGTAAGCTCCCGCAGTCCTTCTAAGAAGCCAGCGTCAGGAGTAATAAAACCAGCATTACCAACTACTGGTTCGAGAATTACGCCAGCTATCTGGTTGGGGTTTTCCTCAAATAAGGCTCTGACAGCTTCCAGATCATTATAAGGGGCTGTTAATGTATCGCTAGTTGCCGCTTTGGGTACTCCTGGGGAATCGGGTAAGCCAAGTGTGGCGACACCAGAACCTGCTTTGACCAGGAACATATCAGCGTGTCCGTGATAGCAACCTTCAAATTTGATGATTTTATCCCGTTTGGTGAAGGCTCGCATTAACCGGAGTACTGCCATACAAGCTTCAGTGCCAGAATTGACAAATCTGACCATTTCGATGCTGTTAACTGCATCTATCACCATTTCTGCTAAAACATTTTCTAGCACACAGGGTGCGCCAAAGCTTGTTCCTTTTTCCAAGGCTGTATGCAGTGCTGTGATCACTTCTGGGTGGGCATGACCACAAATGGCAGGGCCCCAACTCCCAACATAGTCAATGTATTTGTTGCCATCTACATCCCAAAGGTAAGCTCCGTTAACGCGATCAAAAACTATGGGTTGTCCACCAACAGATTTGAAAGCGCGAACTGGAGAACTTACTCCTCCTGGCATCAGGTTTTGAGCAGCAGCAAAGATTTCTTGAGATTTTGTCGTTTTAATTGTGGTGTTTACCAAGGTTTCCTCTCAAAAATGGGCAATAAAAAGAGCTTATCTATCTTAGGATAGGGTCAAAAATGGCAGAAAATTTCTATCCTTGTGGGGTTGCCTGAATCAAAAAAATAACAATATTTTAATACAAATCGAACCAAAACTTACTCTTTAGGGAACATCAGAAAATAAATTATTCAATCTTGTGGGATGGGCATCCTGCCTGTCCTTGATGATTTTCGGGCAAGATTGCCCGCACCACAAGAAATCTTTGTACATTTTTTTATTTGGAAGTCCCTTAGATATCTTTAAGATTTGCAGACTACGATAATCTTAGACTTAATCAAGATGTTTGTTAAAAAGATGCCAGTTGCTCTATTGAGAATGGTATCGTGAATGCATCAATCATTGTTAAATTTAAAGTAAATTTCTGGTATGTCTTCTCCCGAACTGCGAAACCCCCGGTCAGCGCTTGCGCTATCGCTCCAATCTGCTATCCCTGTGGAAAAAATTCGCTACGATGACAAGGGTTTAGTGGCAACTATTGTCCAAGATTATCTGGATGGTACTGTCTTGATGATGGCTTGGATGAATCGGGAGTCTTTACAAAAGACGTTGGAAACTGGAGAAACTTGGTTTTGGAGCCGTTCGCGTCAGGAGTTGTGGCACAAGGGAGCAACTTCTGGACATATTCAAAAGGTGCAGAGTATTCGTTATGACTGTGATAGCGATGCCATACTGGTGGTAGTGGAGCAGCTGGGAGATATTGCCTGTCACACTGGGGAGCGTAGTTGTTTTCATCAAATAGATGGGAAAGTTATCCCACCACCAGGGGATATGTTGTCGCAGGTATTTGATGTGATATGCGATCGCCGTGACCACCCCAATGAAAGCTCTTATACCTGTAAGTTATTGGCTGGTGGCGATAACAAAATATTGAAAAAGATTGGTGAGGAAAGCGCCGAGGTCGTAATGGCCTGTAAAGATGATGATGCAGATGCGATCGCAGGTGAAGTTGCAGATCTGTTTTATCATACCCTCGTGGCGATCGCACATCATCAAGTTGACTTAAAGGATGTATATCGCAAATTGCAAGAACGTCGGAAATAGGTATTAATGTAGGATAAGCCACTCCAGCCCAACAGATAAAAATACTAAACTCAGATTCTGTTATAAACATAAGTTATGAAAAAGCTGGGTTTGGTTCTAATTATCGTCTCATTTTTTCCCTGGTTAGCGATCGCTATAATTGTCCCATTTCTACCAATTTCTGTAGCTCAAAAAGCCTTATTAATCCCAGCATTATTGGTTTTAGCTGAAGTTATATTTTGGTTAGGTGTGTTATTGGTAGGTAAAGAAGTCGCCCAACGGTATAAACGTTATTTGAATTTTCGTTATTTCAAGATACTGCTCAGAAAACTCAGGCGCAGAAAAAACAAGAAAACACAATAGACTTTTCTAACTCTCCCCTGCCCCATGCCCCTCTGCCCCTCTGCCCCCTGCTCCCCTGCCCCTCTGCCCTCCTGCTCCCCTGCCCCTGCCCCTCTGCCCTTTCAAACACCACCTCGTCCAGCTAGATTCGCAACCATGATTACCAGTTGATTTAGCTGAATGGGTTTAGCCATGTGCATTTGGAAACCTGCCAAATAAGCTTCTCGGCATTCCTCATCACGAACATACCCTGTCAAAGCTGCTGCGGGAATTTGTCCTCCGGCCTCAGCACTAAGCGATCGCACCTGCCGGATTAAACTATAGCCATCCTCGTTCATCATGCCAATATCAGATATTAGCAAATCATATATCCCAGGGTTGCTTGTCAATATTGAGAGCGCGTCTTGAGCAGATTTGGCCGTCGTTACCTGGGCCCCATAATCCTCCAGTATTATCATCAGTAATTCACGCATATCTGCCTCATCATCTACAACGAGTATACGCAAACCTTTCAGTGACGGCAGACCATCAACGGATGATTCCAAACCTTCTGCTAATGGGAACTTCTCAGTATCACCAGGAAAATATTTTTCCTGAATCGTGGCAGAAAGCGGTAGCCTAACGATTATGGTTGATCCTAGCCCCTCACCTGGACTTTCTGCATAAACCGTACCACCATGAAGTTCAATCAAATAACGGACAATTGATAATCCCAACCCAATTCCATTATAGGCGCGAGTTTTGGTGCTATCAGCCTGACGAAAACGCTCAAAAACATAAGGGAGAAAGTCATTAGCTATCCCAATACCTGTGTCACTAACTCGAATCTCGGCTTGGGAATCAACACGTTCCAAAGTGACTTCAACACGTCCCCCCTCAGAGGTAAATTTAACAGCATTAGAAAGCAAATTCCAGAGTATCTGTTGCAAGCGGTCTAAATCACCCAGTACTTTTCCAATTCCAGGTTGCAAACGAGCTATGATCTCAATATTTTTAGCTCCTGCGGACAACCGTACAACTTCAAGGGCTGAACCAATTACAGAAACGAGATCAATGAGGCTATTGTTGAGATGGAGTTTGCCAGTCGTAATGCGGGAGATGTCTAGAAGATCCTCAATTAGTTGAGTTTGCGCCCTAGCGCAGCGCTCAATGACTTCAAGTCCTTGAGAGATTTGATCTGCCTTCAGATTTTGCGTGCGGAGTAACTGAGACCATCCCAAAATGGCATTCAGCGGATTGCGGAGTTCATGGGAGAGAATAGATAAAAACTCATCTTTAGCGCGGTTAGATACCTCTGCTTGCAAGCGGGCTGACTTCTCCTGAGCCAGTAACTGAGCGCGTTCTGCCGCGAACTGCTTCTGCTGCGTGATATCCTGAATTGCCAACAAAATCATCGGTTCATTATCTTGTTGAGTAATTTTACAACCATTGAGCAGCATAATTCTGTACCCAATTTTCTCAAAGACTTTCTCTACCTCAAAGTCGTGAAGCCGAGTATTTTTCAGGAAAATTTCTTCTAGAAGCGTGATTAGATTGGGAATGTTCCATTGACCATTTCCTAGTTCGCATATCAGTTGCTGTTCTGCTTGCGCTGAGGAAATTTGGAAGGTTTGATAAAAAGCGTGATTGGCTGTAATAACTCGTAAACTAGAATCAATCACCACTAAAGGTTGTGGTACAGTTTCCACAATGGCTTCGGCATAATTACGCGACTGTTCTAGCTGCTGGGCGCTGCACTTAATGTCATCAATATCCATCAATACCATCACCACGCCATCAATTTGATTACTTGTCGTCCTGTAAGGTCGAATTCGCAGATTATACCAATGCCCTTGCTGATCTTGTACCTCTAGTTCTTTGACATTCAAAGTGTCAATTACTTCTAATAGCAATGACTCTAAATTAACAACATTGATTGTAGAGCGAATATCACTAAATGGTCGCCCCACATCTGTAGGAATCAAATTGAGGAGATGCTGTGCTGTGGGAGTGAAGCGCCGAATCCGCAAATCATTTGCCAAGATTAAAATCGGAATATTCACACTACTAAGCAAATTCAACAGATCATTGTTGACATGGTGTAATTCTAGATTTCGACTTTGCAGTTCATCGTTGGTTGTTTTCAGTTCTTCATTAGTTGCTTGAACTTCTTCTTTTGCTGTTTGCAACTCCTCATTAGTGCTTTGTAGTTCCTCGTTGCTTGACAGGATTTCTTCATTTGCCACTTTCAAGTCTTGAGTTGTGGCTTCCTGCTCCTGAATCATTGATTCTAAATACTCTTGAGTCAGAGCAAGTTCCTGTTTAGCGGCTAACAATTCCTGTTTGAATTGAACTATTTCCGAAACTATGTTTCCCTGTTCTTGATTTTCAGGTTTTAGAAAAGTTTGTTCTGCTAATGAAGGTACATCTTCAAATAAGACCAGAAAGTAGCGAGTGTTTACTGCTAAGGGAAGTTTGACTGGAATCACCTCAAAATTGACTTTCTTGGGCGATTCACTGCCATCAATCTGTAAATTTTCCTTTCTTACGGAAACATCCAGCCTTTTGGATTGATGAATTGCGGTACGCAACTCTTCTAGTAAGCCCTTTCGAGCCATTTTCAGTAAATTAAAGCTGGGCTGACCTGGAGCGGGTCTTAAATAATAACTGGTATCTCCGCGAAATTGGAGAACTTCCATATTGTCGCTGATCAAAACACCAACTGGGGCATAACGATTTAAGACAAGTTGGTCAGCTTCTTTGTGTAAATCATCAATATCCCAAGACTTCTCACTCATTTTTTTGTCAAGGTTTACTCTCGCTACGGGATAGTTACCCCTGGAAAAGTTAAAATTCAGGTTAGTAGGTACTAATTTCTTAGAATAAATCTTGTTTTTTCTATCTACTAAGGCAAATAAGTCTGAGAATTCTCCCGCACTCTCTGAATTACCTAACATCAGAAACCCTGTGGGTTTGAGACTGTAATGGAAAATTGTCATCAACTGCTTTTGTAAACCGGAGTCTAAATAAATCAGCAAATTCCGACAAGTAATCAGATCTAGATTAGAGAATGGTGGGTCACTGATCAAGTTTTGTCTAGCAAAGATACAATGTTCACGAAGTGATTTGTTGATTTGATATCCACCGTCCACTTCAACAAAAAAGCGTCTGAGCCGTTCTGGTGAAATATCAGTTATTTCGTTCTGCTTATAAATACCTGACCTGGCTTTTTCGATTCCTATTTCATTAATATCTGTCGCAAAAATTTGGATAGCAGGTTTGGAGATGACATCTTCCAAAAACTCTAATAAGCAGATGGCAATCGAGTAAACTTCCTGACCAGTGGCACATCCTGTCACCCAGATCCGAATTGGCGACTGTACTGACTTACCTTTAACAATACTCGGAAATACTCTCTCCTTTAAGGCTTGGTAAGCATTACTGTCCCGAAAAAAACTGGTGACATTGATGAGAATTTCGTGGTATAAAGCCTGTACTTCGGCCGGATGGTTTTGGAGATACTCGACGTAATCCTCCAGCCTTTCCAGATTGTACAGCATCATCCGTCGATCAATCCGCCGTTTTAATGTGGTTTGCTTGTAGCGGCTAAAGTCAACCCCGCTGGCACCTTGCAGTAAAGCAAAGACTTGAAGCAAGGCATCCTGACTTTCTATAGGTGGCTCAACTGTTGGTGAAAGATTTGACCGGGTAAAGTTAGGATGAAGAGCAATTTTTGCTAGTTCTTCAGCAATTTCTTCTGGTGACAAAATGAAGTCAACATGACCTGTAGCAACGGCAATGTTCGGCATTTCCCGGAATTGAGCAGATGTTTCAGACTGAGCAAAGGTAATACCACCTGCTGCCTTAATCGCCTGTGTTCCCATTGTGCCGTCTGCATCACTTCCAGATAGGACAACACTAATTGCTTTGTTTCCTTGCTCTGCTGCTAATGAATTTAAAAAGGCATCACCTGGTCTGTATCTCCCTTCAACTTTCTCACGGGGTACGAGTTTTAATATCCCTTGTTCCAGGGTCATTTTCACATTCGGGGGGATAATATAGACTTGGTTCGGTTCTATGACTATGCCAGAGTACGATTCATGGACGGGCATCTGAGTGGTCTTAGCTAGAATTTCAGTCAGTAGGCTCTGATGATTCGGTTCTAAGTGCTGAATCAGTACAAATGCCATTCCTGTATTAATTGGTAAATTCTCCAGCAGTTCGGTGAATGCTTCTAATCCTCCCGCAGATGCTATAATCCCCACAATTGGAAATGGTTTATAGCTTTGAGTTTGTTGTTTTTCTTCCCCGACTTCGACAGCTTTGGTATCAGATTGGGTTGGCTCAGAAGACTTTTTATCGTTCATATAAAATTAGTTATTCCTGTCATTAACCTGTCAAATAATCTTAGATTTTAGATTTCGGTCACTCGATTTGGGATTTACGATTTTTCCGTCCTGAAGAACGGTAATTTTACCACATTTTTTTAATCTAAAATTCCTGGTCAATTATTTATTGAACGACTACTAGTAAAGCATTGCAGAAAAAAGCCTACTATTCAAAATTACTGAAAACCTTAAGCTATATTATTTTTTATTTTTAATTCCGACAAAGCAGCAGCAGTAGTGGATAAATTATGCAAATTTTAGTACAAATTAAGTGGTGGTTTGATCAATATAGGTCAATACCTGTTATGACTATTTTAGCTGTTACTTTTAATCCATGACGTAAACTACCATAAATTGAGTTAAAGACATATCTAGCAACAGGTAGATAAATATGTTTAATTTTATGAAGAGCGATTATCGTCAACTCATCTATGGGAAGTAAGTTTTCGCACCAGTGTTGGTAATTGGTAAGTGAGAAAATTCTTACCCATCTCTGAGTGCATCTATGTCTGTTAACAAACCCCAGTTGAGTGAACTTGTTACTATGAAGCAATATCTACATTAATCAGGAGTACAGTCACCAATGGCAGGACATAAGCTCAGTGAAGCAGAACTACAAGAAGCCTTGAGTAGTTTACCTGGATGGCAAATTAAAGAAGGTAAGTTGTATAAAGAATACAAATTTAACTCTTTTCCGACTGCGTTAGGTTGGATGGTAACGGTGGGTGTTCACGCGGAAACAATGGGACATCACCCGGAATGGTTAAATGTTTACAACACCGTCCGGGTGAATCTTGTTACCCACGACATCGATAATGCTATCAGCAATTTAGATGTGGAATTGGCAAAGAAAATGGAAGAATTAGCAGCCCAGAACTGGAAATGATATTGCCAGTTCAATACTTGTAATTAAGAAACCGCACGGAAAAGAGGGTTTTAGCCTATTTGATGTTTGTAAGGCAACAGATCAGAAACTTTAGTTCTGAGTTTAAAGCTCAGTCAAAAAAAACAGTGTCATTATTTCAATCTCATGTTTAAAAACATGAGATTTCCCTGTTCTCTGTTCCCTCTGAAACAAATTCAGGTTTTTACAACCTGAATTTAACTCAATTGACTTGAATTTGACTGAGATTAAAAATCCTGAATTTAACTCAATTATTGATTATAAAAACTAAGTATCATTTAAGAGACTTCCAAATAAAAAAAATATCCCAAAATTGCTTGTGGTACAGACATACTATGGCTAACGCCGCGCTATCTACAAGCTCAGTACAAGTCCTGCCAACTAATAGTACAAAGAAATTCAGGATACCCATCCCATAAAATTGGATCATCTTTTTTGTGGAGTTCTCTAGGAGTTCTCCAATTAAAAAAATATCCCAAAATTTCTTGTGGTGCGGGCATCTTGCCCGCTAATAATATAAGGACGGGCAAGATGCCCATCCCACAAGATTGGATCATCTTTTTTGTGGAGTTCTCTAAATGCATATTACAACATATAGCAATCCTATTTGATTTATGTTCACGTAGTGTGCCGGAGGCATCACGGAATTTTTAAAACAAACCGCAGAGAGCGCAGAAGTAGAGAAAAAGAGTTGTTCATATCTTATTTAGGATTGCTATATATCCTATTTAATTTTTGATGGCTTGTGTGGCGTAGCCATACAAATTACATATACACCTAGCAGCCTTCTTTCCCTATTCCCTATTAAGAGTCTTCACGAGTAATTATGGCTATGCTTCCCGTCAGGGATACAGTAATCAAATTGGATTCCTAGCATGCATAATATTTCAGTCTTTTGTACAGTGCATCATCACTCAGGTTTTAAATAATGAGCAGGAATTCACATATACAAGCGAACCCAGAACAAGAACTTTTGTTCTGCTTATCAGGGCTGAAAATCAGGAATGTATTGCCGAAACAAAGCAAATTAAGGGATTTATCTCAAAATGATTGTGGGGATTTTTGGGAACTATGGCTATCATATCAAGATTATTTTTATAACCTTTGCTTAAAGTGGATGGGAGGTAATTCTCATGATGCCGAAGATGTACTGAATCAGGCAATGCTCAAAGCCTGTAATCAATGGAAAAAATACGCCAATGAAATTATATATCCTAAAGCATGGTTAACTCGAATTATTTATAACTTCTGCATGGATGTGCATCGAAAAGGCGAACGAGAAGCCATAGGAGTTGAAAACATTGATGATATTAAATTTGCCGATCATCCGGCGTTTGCTTCTAGGGCAGAACTTCCTGAATCCAATATTTTGAATTTGGAGATGTGGACATATCTCCGCTACAAAATTGAATCCTTGCCCGATAGATTGCGCCATCCTTTTATTTTACACTGCTGCCAAGAAAAATCCTATCAAGATATCGCTAAACAACTCACCCTCTCTGAAGAGAATGTTCGCAAACGTATTCAACAGGCACGAAATATTCTAAAAAAGCAGTTAGAGAAGTATCTGACAGGAGAAGATAACACTTGTATTGATTTCTTATCACCATCCTTGAACAAGGTAACTTTGATAGTAGAAAATATTCAATCTAATGAAACACTTCCCTACGGGATGCTACTCAAACGAAAAGCTCAGTGTGATGCAGTGATTCCTTATTGTAAATCATCAATTAGAAGCAAAAACCAGTACGAAGAAATTAACTATAAAGTAACCGTAATATGTCTGGAAAAATTGCCATATCCTTGGTACAGTTCACCCAATTCTCTGGGCTGGAGATGAATGCTTACTTACTTGTAGAGGAGAACCTAGCTAGACAAAAGCAGAAACTCATCACCTTAAGTAAGTATGTTCAGAAATATCCCCAAGGATGGAAAAAAAGATTAAAACTGGCTAACTTATTTTACGAAATGGGAAACTGGCAACAAGCAATTGCCGAATATTATCAAGTGATTGAGCGACAACCTCAATTAATTGATGTGTGGCTGCAACTGGGTAAAGTTTTGCATCTGATGGGACTAGAAAAAGAGGCCCTAGAAATATATGAAAAAGCTTTATTGTTGTCTGAAAATGAAGGAACTCAGCATCACATAAAAGGATTGATTGCAGTTTGCAGAGGTGAGAGTCAGAAGGCAATCATCGCCTTTAATTTAGCGGCTGCTTTAGAACCGGAGAAAGTAGTTCATTGGCTGGCTTTGGCACAGGTGCATCAGAGAAGAGAAAATCCTTTTGGTACTCTTAGCGCCT
The DNA here is from genome assembly GCF_049315035.1 of Anabaena sp. PCC 7938. NCBI lineage: Bacteria > Bacillati > Cyanobacteriota > Cyanophyceae > Nostocales > Nostocaceae > Anabaena > Anabaena sp. PCC 7938. The sequence continues at coordinate 2,498,759 of NZ_CP186034.1, forward strand.
GTGAGCGGGTTTTGTCAATCAACCCAGATGATGTTTTCTCATTGATTTACAGCTATGACGGGTTAATGGCGGTGGGGGATATTCCAGCAGCTAGAGAGCGGTTGAGCAGACTTATAGCCTTAGCTGGAGATGATTTCCGGGTACTGCAACGACAAATTAATCAGCGTTGTCAGATGAGCTTGGTATCTGGTAAAGAAGGGAAACTGACTAAAAAGATGATTACTTCTGCACTGCGACAGGCTCCTCATGGGGTTGAGGCTCACAATTCCCTGGCATATTATTACATCCTCCGAGGGGATTGGGTGCAAGGTGTGGAGATGTTAACAGAGTTTACCGCAGAACACCCGCATCATCCTTATGGTTGGTATTATTACGGGCGCTGCTTGTTCGAGACGGGGGAATATCAGAAGGCGGTACAGATGATGGAGAAAGCTTATCATCTGTATCCCCATGATTGCGAAATTTATCGGGCGTTGTGCGAAATTTTATCAGTTGCGACCTCTCCCCCTACCCTACTACTAGGAGAGGGGAGTAAGACGACTCTTGCTTCCATATTGGAGGAGATGTTGAAGCGGTTTCCTGAATGCTGGAGTGTTTGGGCGACTGCGGGGCGGGTGTTGGTGGAACATTTTCAAGAGTTTGAACGAGGGTGTAGTGTTTCTGAACAGGGGACGCAACTACAGCCCCAATTAGCTGATGCTTGGTTTCGTCATGGACGAGTTTTAGCTTTGGCTGGAAGACATCGGGAGGCAGTGGAGGCGTTGGAGAAAGGATGGCATATATTACCAAGAGGGGGTTATCTGCAATCCGTACCTGCTGCGGTGTGGCTGGGAGATGTTGGAGCTAGTAAACAATGGTGGAAAACGGCTTGTGAGGGATGTCAGGAATTAAGGGCGTTTAACCCGGCTATGGCTGATTACTGGTTAGGGAGAGCCTTGGTAGGGTTGGGGGATAGCTTGGGAGCGATACAGGCTTATGAAAGTGCTTTGAGTCAGCAGTTGTTGTATCCGGCTCGTGGGGAGGTTGAGAAGACTTTGCAGGGGCTGAAAGGTAAGGGGAGAAAGGATTATGGGGGTTGAGGGTGAAGTTTTGGTGAAAAATTTTGCCCGTAACTCGAAAAATTCACAAATGCGGGTTGGGAAAAGTCTAAATAATGTGGGGAAAAAATAACCACTGATTAAATTATACTCATCAAGGATTTGTGACGATGAAATCTCTAACTAGAGTTTTTGCTGCTTTCCTACTGGCTATAACCATCGCTTTCGGTGGTTTTTCAGGCAATGCCCATGCTCAGTCACCAGTGGGTGCTAACGTCAATGTTGCAATTGATGTTAATCAAACCATAGATCAAATTGTAGGGCTAATCACCTCGACACAGAAATTTCAAATGGTGATAGCTAATCAAACTGGGTCTACACTTACCCGTGTGGGTGGTTACAATAGTTTAGGAAATTGGGTTCTTGGTGATGTTCCTCCATTAACTGCTCAATATAGAGACTGGACAGAGAGTGGTGCTGGGTATTTTACATTTGCCTCTAACTATGCAGTTGGAAATACTGGAAGATATTTCCAATTTGGAGCTTCATGGCCTCCCGTAGGAAGAAGAAAAATTAATCTCTGCACCCGTAATGATCAAGGCAATGCTCCAGCAGAACAGTGTTGGGATGAGATGTCTAATGCTGATGACAAAAATAAAGTCAATGGTCAGTTCACCGGTAGAGCCATAATGGGTAACAATAATGGCCGAGTTCAGTGGATATATCAAGTGAAATAACTTGATCTAAAAAGAGGTAGGTATTTTTTCTACCTCTTTTTTAGTAGTTACTGAGTTTTTGCAAAGTTTGGATGCTTAATTTCACCAATGTCATTTTTTATCTTGCGAAACAATTATCATTTTGAGTTAAATAAGGATATATATTTCATGAAATCTCTAACTAAAATTTTTATTGCTTTATTGTTGAGTGTAACTATTGCCTTTGGTAGTTTTAATAATCATGCTAATTCTTCACCTATAAGTTTTTTAGACCACGATCAAGCTAGTTCATCTGATCTACAACCACAAATTCTTCCTAATCAAACTATCGAAATACCAATGAGCATAACATATAAAAGGATGGTTGAAATAGCTAACAAGACTCAATGTATTCTTAAACCTATAGGTGCTTACAATAAGTCTTTAGAATGGCCTCTAGGTGATATTGATTCATTGCGATTAGTCGCTGAAAGATTTAATAGTGATAGTTTTTCTTTTGCATCTAATTATCAAATTGATTGTGGGATAGGTAAAGAAAAAAGAAATTTACAATTTTCAACTTCATTAGATACTGAAGGGAATAAAAAAATTAATATTGGAGTTATTAATCAAAATGGCAATCAGCCAGCAAAATTAACTTGGGATAAAATGACAGATCCTGGTGATAAATCTCTCCTTAATGCTCCCTTTGGGGTTAATGCTTTTATCAGACAAAAAGATCAGACATCAATCTGGCTCTTTGAAGTTGTAGAAAAATAATAACTTTTTTTATTGGCTTTTTCCTGTAAGTTGTGATAGAGAAAAAATTTGCCCATAACTCAGAAAATTCACAAATGGGGCTAGTAAAACGTCTAAATAAACCAATTTCTGGTGCGAACTTCTACACTTGCAATGATGGGGTCAATTGGGGAAACCTAAATGAAATCAAAAAGCTGGTACATCCATTTTTTGTAAGGTTTGTTTTGTAATGTGATTGCTGGTTTTTACGCAGAAATGGCGATCGCTTATTTTTCATCAAAGTCATTTTACCAGAGAGCGATCGCTTTTCTGATTTGCGGAAGGCGATCGCTTTTTATTAGATTCCGGCTATAACTGATTACTGGCTGGGAAAAGCTTTGGCGGGCTTGGGGCATAGGTTGGGGGCGATACAGGCTTATGAAGGTGCGTTGAGTCATCAGTTGTTGTATCCGGCTCTTGGGGAAGTTGAGAAGATTTTGCAGGGGTTGAAAGGTAAGGAGCAGAAGGGTTTGGGGGGTTGAGGGTGGATTTTTGGGGAAAAAATTGCTACTAACTCGAAAAATTCACAAATTGGGTTTGGTAAACGTCTAAAAGGTGTGGGAAAAAAAAGTTCTGATAGGATGTTTTAAATTATGGCAAAAAATGGTGTAGCTGCTTACAGCAACAGTTGGAAAACAGATTCTTTTAGCACAAAAGACAAAATAATCGATCTCCAACTTCAGCATTCTTTCTGGTCGCATACAACTGTCGTAGACAATGGTAGCTTTATAGTCGCTAATGTGACTGTGAAAAATACCGGAAACATTGCTCTCAAAGATGTGCAAGTTTATGTAGATGTTGATGATGACTCAGCACTATTTGATGCACATATTACTAATAGTAACGGCGAGATTATAGATAGTAATGCACCCGTACTAAATTTTGGCTATCTTGCACCGGGAGTTTCTTCCACCCAAATTAGCTATTGGTGGACAGTAAAGCCTCGTTTTCCTGAGGCTGAAGGTTCAGTAACAAAGACAGCCACTTTTAACCTCTACCCTGTCTTTACTGCTGACTTTAAGCAAAGTGGTCAAGCTTTCCAAAGTTACTCACAACTAGATAAAGCCTAGTGCGATCACCTGATCTTGCAGGGTACGTTATATTTAATTAACACACCATCGCTGTCATTTTAATTAAATAAATTAGGTGGGTTAGCGACGGGAGCATAACCCACCCTATCTTTTATGGCGATCGCACTAATTATCCCCAAGAGCGATCGCCTTTTATTTACAATAATCAGTAATAGGCATAGCAAATTGTCATATTACTTACTCCAATCTTGAATTTCTAAGCTTTCTATTTTTCCAAAATCTCTGATATTATTTGTGACAATAATCAAATCGTTGGCTACGGCAATTCCTGCTATCAGAATATCAATATCGTCAATTGGCGTGCCTTTATTTCTTAAATTGGCATAAATATCAGCAGAAATTATGGCAGAGCTTGTAGTTAGAGGTAAAACCGTATTGTATGAGACAAATTCCTGAAAAGATGTGAGTTGTTTTTGCGCGTCACGATGTTTTAATCCACTGACAATTTCATAATAAGTGATGATGCTAATGTTAATTTTGTCATACTCTTTCAAATAGGCTTGAAAACGCTCGATAACTAGACTATGATTACGGAAGAAAAAAGATAAAATGTTTGTGTCAATCAACGCTGGCTTCATCACTTCTTCTTCCTAAAAATGCTTGGTGGCGGCGGGTGATTATTTCTTCATTGAAGTTAGCAAATACTTCATCTGACATATCATTCCAACATCCAGCAAACTGCATATTTTTATTAAGTGAAGGTTGAGATACTTCTATACCTAAGCGAAAATAATGAATAAAGTTATATAATTCTTCTAATTTATCTGGTGGGACAAGATTTATTTCCGTAATAACTTTTGTGCGTAGTGTGCGTAGGTTGAAAGAATCCATAACAAGTTAATATAGATTGATTGAGTGACAAATAAATTATATCTCACATTCCATTTATTTACGGGATGGCAACGGTAAAATGAACACTTTGTTGCGATCGCGGATCTTTCATCAAAGACATTTTACTTTTGAGTGATCGCCTGATCTTGCAGGGTGCGTTATGGGAAAGTACGGCACATTCTCAATTTCGCTGCAATGTCCATGATTCTTAAACTGGAGAGCGATCGCTAATCCCTCGTTACATGAACTTAATAGCGATCGCTTATTGGTATTTAGAGAACACCAATTACCCATTACCTAATTTGTCTCTTGAATCTGTAACCGAATGGTGTGTTCAGTCGCACCACTGAGTTGCAGTTCCATGATTTCACCACCAAGGGGTTCTATGCAAGTGAGGAGCGATCGCAGATTGGGTGTACTCGCTCCAGTATCAACATATAATCTGTCTGCTAAATTACTAATTTTTTTCCAAGTCATATATAACTTGGCTATACCTTGTTCCATCTGAGATGCTTGATTTACCAAGTCAGCAGCGATGCTCAAACAGCCGATTCTTTGCGCTTCTTCTAATGCTGTTTCAATATCCACATTTTCTTCAGTCAAAGCTTGGACTTGGGCAGCAGATTTGAGATATTTTCCTAATTGACGGGCTTCTGTGGTTGCTTGTTTGAGAGTATCAACATCAGGACTGGCGGCTATATCTCTTTGTAATGCCTTTTGGTGTGATTCTGGCAGTTTCTCCATTTCTTTGACCAGAGGGGCAATATAGCGCGGTGGCAGTGTGTTATCTGCGGCTTTTTCCCTAACTTCTTCAGGTAATAAATCTGAGGACATAGCTGTCCATTCGTCAGTGAGTTGACGGACTTCTCTGCGGGTGATGCGATCGCCTTTTTGGGCGGCTTCACTCACCATTTGTTGCACTTCTGGGGCGGCTTTGGCTGTTTCTACAAACGCCCGTTTACTAAAGTTATTGACACTACTGGGGTCAAGTTTGCCATCTTCAATCAAGGTATCAGCACTATTTGCTAGTTGAATCCAACTGTAGGCTTGAGTTTTACTAATTTCCCGTTCTTTGAGCCATTTGAGAAAACCTGCACCGCGTCCGTCTCCGTTTTTTTTCTCTCGGTCACGGACTGAGCGTAAAATGCGACCACGCCAAATTTCTGTTTGTAAATCAAAGCGATCGCATACTTGCCAAGCTACATCTAGCTGCTGTAAAAAATCAGACTCCAGAATCTGTTCGTCTTCGGGATCTGGTAGTTCAAAATCTAAATCTACTGGCTGTTGCAGTGCAGCAGCAAGGTCATTCATAGAATCGGTATCTTGCACGATGGATAGCGGGTTGGTGTATGCGATTAGCTGATTGTGACAAACAATAAGCAGTTAAATATTATAGTTGAAAAATTTAAAATTACGTGAATTGGATAAAAACTCTAGACCAATGCAGATTTTTAATTGACCTATGGGATTATACAGCGATAGGCTACGCGCGACCGTAGGTCATCGCATCTCTCTTTTTTGGCTTGATTCACTAGCTTTTAAGGAACAATTAATTCATAATCTTGTTTTTTGCTTAAAGGTGTTGTTACTCTCATCGCAACACGCCGATTAGCTGGCATAGGGATAGTAATGTCAAAATTTCCACTTCGATCAGTAATCAGCGGTTGATTTAGCAACATGACCAAGTTAACTGGATCAACTTTAGCAACAATACGGACTTGTTGATTGCTTCTTTCTTCTAGTACTTGCACATCTAATCTTGTATCATTTCGCAATGGAGTAGGTACTGAAGGTGGTTCTCCTGGAATCACTATGGTCTGAAAACCTCTATTTACATATACTCTTTGACCTTGAGCCGTTGTTGCTACACTGCCGATGAGAGTTGCTACACCTGTTTTACCAGTCGGTTGAACACTCACACCAAAGTCTGTCCCTCGCACGCCTGTAATCCCTGCTGGAGTCTCTATTTGCAAGGTGGAATCTTGATGTGTAAAGGCACGTATTTTCAGCCGTACCTGTCCACCTGTCACCTGTAAATTGGTAACGTGTCCACCCTGACTAGTTGTTTGCAGTTTTTGAATTTCGAGTTTTGTATTTTCTGCAACCTGAATAAAACCAATACCAGTATCTAGGGCAAGCATACTACTCGAACGCTGGCCTGTACTAATGCTATCTCCTACATTTTGTAGTTTTATGCCTATGCGAGCTAATTGGGAAATCTGTCTATTTCGGTAGGTAACATTTCCAGAAGTACTGCGAACTTCTAAGTAGCGGTTGATTTTTAGTCGTATTTTTTTCTGAGCTGATACTTGGGTAATTGTTAATAGTCCCACAAATAATATGCTGAATAGCAGCCAGAGTTTTTTCATCACCTAATTTCACCGCCAGTAAACCACCCGTGTATTTAATTTACGCGATCGCTAAACCATTTATAAATGGTTTTTATAAATTAGTTAAAAATAAAATTAGTTCACATATATATCTTTCTTTAGCCTGATTTAGAAGCGAACCGAGTTTATACCCAGAGATTGATTTAGCAAATTGTGGAAATAGATACACTGTTTAATATCTGAGTAAGATATAAGGCACTTTTAGCATGATAAGTAATTTAACCAAAACAGTAGGCGTTGGGGTTCTGACTTTGACTATGGGAATTTTACCCTTAAGTTTCCCCGCACAAGCCCAAGACACTCAACCTAGAACTGACACTGCGGCACCAAATAGGGTTGTGTATGATGATCGCGCTAATACTGATTGGGGTTGGCTGGGATTAATTGGTCTTTTAGGTCTAGCTGGGTTAGCAGGTAAAAAGCGCAACGAAGAACCAACCCGTTATCGTGACCCTAATGCACCAGGGGCCAGCAGCTATAGGGACTAGTATCACCTGAGTTCGGAGTTCGGAGTTAGGAGTTAGGAGTTTGGAGACGCTACGCGAACGGAGTTATGATTTTTAAGAGCGAGAGAATAAGGGTTTGAAACTCCCCCCAGTAGGAGTTTTCCACAAATTATCTTATCTCGAACTCAGGTTACACCAATTAGCTATTTAGCTATAAAAAAATAGTCAGTTGTCAGTGGAAATAATGCTGACAACTAGACTAATCGGCAAATGAATATCAAATCCTTATACAGGACTGATATCTAATTTCTGGATAATTCTACTGAACAACTCTAGATTGATTTGCTGGTTGATTTAAAGGTTGCCAATAGCTGGCAATTAAGGCCACCATTAGCCACCAAACAGTATTAACCTCTGGACGATACCAGACAGTATCCACAGTTCCGTGAGCGAGCATACCCAATAAAGTTGCGATCGCACCTATAATCCAAAGTCCTTCCACACTTCTAGATTGCCGTAACTTTTGCAGTTGAATAAATGCCATATTAAAAGTAACAATTACCAACCAGAGAAAACTCGCTAAACCCAAAAAGCCAGTTTCTACAACCATTTCTAAAAAAATTGAATAGGCACTCAAAGCCGTATATCGGGGTTGTTGGTAGAGAGGGTAAACCTTGTTAAAAGAATTGTGTCCAGGGCCAATACCAATAATTGGGCGATCGCGTATCATCCTAAAAACAGCATCCCAGACATTACGGCGGAAATTATTACTACTATCTTGACGATCTGCAAAAATACTCACAACCCGCAAACGCACAGGCTCGACAAATATCACAGCCAGCACCAAGACTCCAATCAAACCTCCGACAATAATTGGTAATAACCAAGTGCGCCAAAATGGCGGCATTTCCAAACTCCACCAATAAACTAACAATGCCATCGCCGTCAAAAGTGCTACTACTAAAGCAATCCAGCCGCCACGACTATAAGTAAGAACCAAACAGGAAGTATTGACAACAAACATCGTTGCAGCTAAAGATTTCTTCAGCCAACCATGCCAAGCAAAAATCGCCACTAAGCTCAACACTACTGCTGGTATCAAATATCCTGCCAGTAAATTGGGATTACCCAAATAACTATAAACCCTAGTCGTCTTAGATAGAGCAGACTCTGGATCAACCCAAGTTGCTAGTGGTTTAGCACCAAAAAACCATTGTCGAATCCCATAGACACTGACAATTAGGGATATATGTAAATAAACAGTGATCAGCCAAGACCGAAGGCGGGGAAATCTCAGCACCCTAGCGCAGACAGTAAAGAGTAATAAATAGAGTGTTAATATTGCCAAGTCATTCAACGCTGCCTTTTTCACTGGGGATAAAGCTGTAGCGATCGCAGCTATTCCCCAATACAGTAATACCAACAGATGAATAGGAGTGACAGAAGCTGCATTTACAGAAGTAGTTTCATCAGATAAAGTCAACAACAGCCAAAATCCTATACAAGCCACCATTAATACCAGCATTAAAACACTGGAGACAAAAGGCGCAAAACCATAGACCAGACTGAGAAGAGCCGCCGCTATTGTATCTCCCCACTGCATTAAAAGACTGGTTTGCCGCCAAGGACGTAAAATTCCCACCATCAAACGATGCAAATAACTCGTAGACAGGTATTCCTTCAGCGGTAAAGAAGATAAAGTAAATTTTTGCCAGACTAAATTCATAAACAACGTTGTCACCAATTAGCACTTATATGCAGAACTTGGCTTTTATGATAATGCCGGTCGTTATCCAAAGATCACAACTGAGATTAGCAATTGAAAAATTGTGCCTTATGATTAACCTGAGCTAGACATAAGATAATTTGTGGACAACTCGCCCCCAGTAGGAGTCTCAAACCCTTATTCTCTCGCTCTTAAAAATCATAACTCCGTTCCCGTAGCGTCTCCGTTCGGCGAAGCCGTGCCGTAGGCATAGGAGAAACTCCGAACTCCTAACACCGAACTCAGGTTGTGATTAGGTTTCATTATTGATTAATTGTCGGGGTTTCGCCGCTTGCAGTGGCAAAGAAATCACATAGCGGTATCCTGACTCTAGTGAACCTTGTATGGCAATGTGTCCGCCATGAAGTTCTGCTAGATGACAGCTAAGTAACAAACCTATTTTTTCACGAGATCGATGACCAGATAAATTAGCTAAATCCTGATCTGACGTATTAACCAGTATTCCTTGTTGCTCTTCAATCAGATTTTGTGATGTATTCAATCTTTTTGGCAAATTCTCCTGATTATCTGTAGCAATATTATACTTTTCCTCTCCACCGACTATTTCTAATATAGACAAGGAATCAGTGTGTACGTAAGGGTCAATTTCAGTAATTCCATCTCCCAAATAGGGATGGGAAACCCAAACAGTAATAGAGAGCGTATCTTCTCTGCCAGAAATATGAACACGAATAATGCTACCTGTGGCAGAAAGTTGAATCACACTAAATAGCAAGTGATACAAAATCTGCCGTACCTTATCTTTATCTAAAGGACAAATACGATTGCGTCCTGGCTCTATAGACAAACGAATATCTTGATCACGACGGACAGCTACTTCTGCTAGTGTATATATGGCTTGTTGACACAGCATTTCAATATCCACAGAAACTAAGTTCAGCACATCCGAAGCATCATTTATTGTTCCTAGTTCAGTAATTTCATTCACCAAAGAAAGCAAATACTTGCCACTGTGTTGAATAATTTCTAGATATTCTCGCTGCTTAGTTGTCAAAGGCCCATAAATCTCCCGGCCAAGAACACCAGCCATACCCAGTACAGATGTTAAAGGTGTACGCAACTCTTGAGTTAATTGGCCTAAGAGTTCTAGTTTCAGTTGCTGAGTAGAACCAGAGGCTGTTTCTAGAATTGGTGGGGAAATTTTGAGGTCAATGATCTGTTCTTCTGAAAATGGCAAACTAGAAATGCTTCTAATGTTGCTTTTTGGTGATTTCCCCTGTAACAAACGATTACGCTCAAATTCACTCATACTCCAACGAGCAATGATTTGCAAAAACTCAATGTCTCGCTCTGTAAAATTACGTGGTTTGCGATCCATCACTGCTAATGCACCTAAGCAATATCCAGCAGCATCAATTAATGGCGCTCCTAAGTAGGAACGAATGCCATACTTCTGCACTAAATCGCTGGTAAATATTTCTGTATCTATGCTGTTTTTAGTATCATTAATGACTATCGTTTGTGAGCTTTCTACCACCTGTGTGCAGAAGGACTCTCGACGTAATAATTGACGATTTTTTGCCAAATTATTCATCAGTCCTAACCTTGATAAACCCACCGATGACTTGAACCAGTGAATTTCTTGATCTATAAATCCCAAAATGGAAATTTCGGCTTCCAAAAAGTGGGCAGCGGTTTGAGTGGCTTCTTCAAATATCGGAATGGTTTCTAATTGTCGTAAACCTAACTCTGTCAAGACTTTTAGGCGTTTTTGCTCTTGAATTTCTAAAGAATTCCAACCATCATCAGGGGCAAATAATTTATTTTCAGGTTCTATCATCACCAGTACTACCTTGATAATCTTTCGATACGGTCAATTTTATAACCACTATCATGTGGTTATTATGTTCTATTTCTCAGCATTCCCCAATTTCACCTCCGATCAACAGGTTGGGCAAAAAAATTTTTACTTGCTTCCAGAGGTTGGTGAGAGAATCTCTAAAATTGGTAGATACTAGTAATAAAAATATTACTTAAGTAGAGAATTTTTACTAAGGAGAATATGTCAGTGAGATATAGTTTTGCATCGTCAAGCCTGTAGGAATGGGGTTTACCCATGAGTATTAACTTAGGCTCAAATCTTTACCATATACAGAAAAACGCTACAATCAGTTTTTTGCTGCTGTTGCGGGAATGTAAACTGCGCCTGTTATGGCCTCATAATTTTGGGCAAAAATTCGAGTCTATAAACCTAATTATTTGGTGTCAAAGAGAATTGGCTATCCTATCTTATATTGGGCAGGTACAAGCTGTGAATATTCATTTTGAGTTGGGATTTAAATGATCAGTTATTAATGTTTGTTAAAAATTGAAATTTCATCAAAAATTCACTGTTTTTTTATTAATTGCTCAGACAACAGCTATGTGTGAAATTGAAAATGTAATACATTTTGTGAGATAGTATGTTGCTACTGAATTTTTGATACTCACAGGACAGAAATAAAATGACTATTAAAGTTCCTTTTGTAGACCTAAATTTACAACATCAGCCGATTCAAACTCAGTTGCAACAGGCAATTCAGGATGTATTGGCAAAGGGAGATTTTATTTTAGGACAAGCTGTATCCGATTTTGAAGAAGCGTTTGCAGCGGCATCTGGTACGGAGTACGGAATTGGTGTGGCATCGGGAACCGATGCGATCGCTCTCGGACTGCAAGCTTGTCACATCGGTGCTGGTGATGAAGTCATTTTACCAGCTAATACTTTTATTGCCACACTGATCGGTGTGGTTAGTGCTGGTGCTACACCAATTTTAGTAGATTGTGACCCCCAAACAGCTTTAATTGACTTGGAAGCAGCCTCTAAAGCCATTACACCCCGCACCAAAGCTATTATTCCCGTACATCTATATGGTCAAATGGTATCACCAAGCCAATTATTTGACTTTGCTGATACTCATAAAGTGCTAATTTTTGAAGATGCAGCCCAAGCCCACTTGGCAGAAAGAGAAGGATATAAAGCAGGTTCGGTGGGCATGGCAGCAGCCTTTAGTTTCTATCCCAGCAAGAATTTAGGGGCTTTTGGGGATGGGGGAATGGTAATAACACGAGATGCAGACGTAGCGGCAAAAATGCGTCGGTTGCGAAATTATGGCTCATCTCAAAAGTATGTGCATCTTGAACCAGGTACTAATAGCCGTTTAGATACCTTGCAAGCAGCAATATTACACCAAAAATTACCTCATCTATCTGGGTGGAATAGCGATCGCTTTACCATTGCTAAACAGTATAATATAGAACTAGAATCATTAGAGTCTGCTGGTGTAATCCCCATGGTTAACCAAAGTGGCACAGGACATATATATCATCTCTATGTCATCAAAATTGATGATTCTTGTCCTCTCGAACGCCAGCAACTACAAGATCAACTGACAGCAGTCGGAATTCAAACTGGTATTCATTACCCAATTCCCTGTCATCTTCAACCCGCATTTAGCCAATTAGGTTATCAACAAGGAGACTTCCCTCAATCAGAAAAATTATCCCAACAAATATTATCCTTGCCCATGTACCCAGGTTTAAACAATAGTCAAATTAAAGAAGTTGTAACTGCTATCTTTTCAAGCTTCAACATCGCCAAAAAATGAGCTGAAATTAAATTTTAGTTTTCACTAATAACCACTATTCACGGCAAATTTTAATAGTGATTTTGTTTCATAACGTGAAAATAACCCTGATTTAATTGTGAATTAAAATTATGGAATTCCAACAACAAATTAAAATCCGCAGTACAGGCCAATTGTTAAACTTAGGCATTTTAATAATTTTCTTCCTGCTTTATGCTCCGATCTTGCTACATTGGTTAGATGGTTGGTTACACAAAAGTATCAGCATTGAACATGAATATTTCAGCCACGGTATTATCGGTTTACCATTTGCTGGTTATATCGCTTGGACAAATCGGAAAAAATGGCAACGGTTGCCCGATTCATCCCATCCTGTTAGCATCGGCTTATTAATAACAGGCGTGATTTTTTACCTAAGTGGTGTATCCGAATGGGTTAACCTGTCCTTACCTACCATACTGGTCGGACTATGCTTATGGTTCAAGGGCATACCAGGCTTACAATTGCAAGGTTTTCCCCTTTTATTAGTGTTTTTGGCTACCCCAACAGCGTTACCTTACATAATAGCGCCCTATACCTTTCCTTTACAAAGCTTTATCGCCAGTACAGCAGCCTTTATCCTCAATCAGTTTGGCATGAACGTCATAGTAGATGGAATCAACCTCTACGTAAATGGACGAATTGTGGAAGTAGCCCCCTACTGTGCAGGGTTGAAAATGTTATTTACCACCCTCTACGTCAGCTTAATATTACTTTATTGGACAGAAACCATGTCTTCACGGCGTATAACAGCCTGGTTTTTATCCATTGCTATTGTCATTAGTGTGACAGCCAATATTATTCGTAATACCTTATTGACTTTCTTTCACGGTACTGGTAATCAAGGAGCATTTACATGGCTGCATGATGGTTGGGGTGGTGATCTCTACTCCGCTTGTATGCTCTTATCATTAGTACCTTTACTCAATTGGATGAATAGTTATTTCCCAGAAAAACCAGCAATTGAGTTAGCAGAAACAGTAGAAGAAGCATAAAAGAAATATTTGCTCGTTTTATCCAGTACAATCCTTTCTAAGTGTTGGAAATTTTACTCAATGATTTCCTTATCCAAATTTTTCAGAAAACAGCAATGGAATCAGGTAGCAGTGTTAATCTTACTGCTACTGCTGTTAGCAGTGGGAGCAGTTCCTGGATATCTAACAGGAAAGTGGCAATGGAAGCAGCCACCACCAGTTACTCAACTCAAGCAATTGAAAAATATTCGTAAAGTAGGATTAAGTATTCCTGGGTGGCAAACTATTCAACAGTCGGAAACCCAAATAGGTGAACATAAATGGTCATTGCAAACACTCGAACAACAAGATCAGTCACTTGAAGCTGTACTGCTTTTGCTACCGCAAAATGGCCCAAGAGATCAACCAGAAGTAGAGTGGACAGACGTTAGTGGCTGGGGCAAGTCAACTTGGGGAAAGTGGGATATAGCTCAATATCGGGCTGCTGAATTTACTGTTAAACAGCCATCTCGTCCAGAAGCAAATGCCACTATCAAAGTTAAGGCTAGGTTCTTTAGGGCAACAACACAAAAATCAACTTTTGCTGTCTTACAATGGTACGCAATGCCAAATAGTGGAACTTCATCGCCAGTTTACTGGTTTGTTGTAGACCAAATAGCACAATGGCAGCAAAAGCGTGTTCCTTGGGTGGCTGTGAGTATTCTGATACCAATGGAGCCTTTTGGACAAGTGGAAACATCTTGGAAGAAACTTCAGTCTCTCGGTGAAACAGTGCAAGCAGCATTGATGTCTGTAGCTCTGTAAAGTATTCTATTTAACCAACTATCACTGTATAGATGTTGATAACGTCCAGTTCTCATATACGTACATTCAGCGCCCTGTTTTTGATCACTCTTCAGGTAGGTATTGATTTATCAATAACAATAAAACCTGTTATGTCTCAAAATTTGCCATCATTAGAACAATCACCAGAACAAAATCCTCTGCCTCCAGCAAGTTTTGAGGTGATGCCTCCCAGTGAAAATGATGAAATCTCACCGCAATTCAACCGTTATCTCTTAGGTATAGGAGATACAATCAGTGTGATAGTTCAGCGACCCCCTGGTCTATACCGCTTAGGAATTGGAGATTCTATTGGTGTTACGGTGCAGCGATTTCCAGATTTAAGTTTTCAAGCTGCTATTAATCCAGAAGGCAATATTGTCGTACCACTATTGGGAGTAATTTCCTTACAAGGTTTAACCTTGCAGCAAGCAGAGGCAAAAATTCGCACTGGCTTAAATCGTTATGTTATTGACCCCATTATATCTTTATCACTAACTGGGCAACGTCCAGATTTGAGTTTCCAAGCTGCTATTAGTCAAGATGGTAATGTTGTTATTCCACAAGTAGGGAAAGTCTCTATACTAGGCTTGAGTTTGGAAGAAGCCCAAGAAAAAATTCGTTTGGCTTTAAGCAGTATTACTACAGATCCCGTGGTGATAAGTTTAGCACAGATGCGCCCAGTTCAAGTTACTATTACGGGAGAAGTATTTCGCCCTGGAATTTATGCTGCTAACTCAGGAATGCCGCGAATTACTGAGATTTTACCCTTAGCAGGGGGGTCAACTTTGACCGCAGACCTCCGAAAAGTGCAAATACGTCGTCAGTTAACGGATGGTTCTATAATTTCACAAAATATTAACTTGTATGCTGCCTTGCAAAATGGTGGTTCACTCCCTAATTTACGCTTACAAGATGGGGATGCAATCATTGTACCGCGCCGTGAAATTGGTACTGATGACGGTTATGACCGCAAACTCGTGGCACGTTCAACTTTAGCTATTCCTCAGATTAAAGTCCGAGTTTTAAACTATGCCGCAGGAGGAATCGCAACTCAATCTTTGCCTAATGGGAGTACATTTATAGATGCTTTGGGGGGTATTCGTCTCGACACGGCTAATCTTCGGGATATTGCTCTGGTTCGCTTTGATCCTGAACAGGGTAAAGCTGTTACTCAAAGACTTGATGCTAGAAAGGTACTCGCAGGTGATAATTCTCAAAATGTGGCACTTCAAGACAATGATGTGATAGTTGTTGGTAGAAATCTGGTCGGGAAAATTACTAATTTATTGAATACCATCACGCAACCGTTTTTTAATGTGCAATCATTTCTAAACTTTTTCCAGAACTTTGGTGGCGGATTATTCGGTGGTAGTTCAAATTAAAAATTTACTTAGAAGTAAGAGTTTATAACTCGTAAGTAATAAAATAACTAATGATTAGATAAATGCTATGACACCACCAATTATTAAGCGCTATCTTATTGCTTTTGAAAAATACAAGTGGGTTGGACTAGCTAGTTTTGGTTTAGTGGTAATAGGGTCAACAGTAGTTGCTATACAACCAGATCCACCAGTTACTTATATGGCCGAATCTGCGTTGACATATAATACCCCAACCGTTTCTTTCTCAAAAACTGGTAGTGAAATTCAAGCACAGGGGAAAGAACTAACACCAGAAGTTTTACTATCAGATCCAGTCATTGAGACGGTGGCAGCCAAAGTCAAGACTAACCCGAAAACTATTGCTAAAAATGTAGGAATTAAATTTCCGAGTAGAAATAGAGCAGGAGAATTAGAATCTACATCGATCACAATGAAGTATGTAGATAGCGATGCCAACAGAGCCAAAGATGTATTGCAAGAATTGATGAAAGGAATAGTTCAGTTAAGTAGTGAGATTAATACTGGACGATTAAAGGCGATTATTCAAAAAATCAATGAGCGTTTGCCAGAAATTAAACAAGAACTCCAAGCTGCTGAGAATAAACTAGAAGAATATGATCGACGGGAGAGAACAGCTATTTTAGCAGCAGAAAATGGTAGTTTGCTTAATGGGATTAGTGCTAGCCAAAATCAGCAAAGAGGAATTCAACTAACTATTTCTGGAATTGATGCTCAACTTCGTTCTTTAGAAGATAAGTTGGGGTTAACAGTTGGACAGGCTTATGTTTCTTCTGCTTTGAGTGCTGATCCCATTATTGCTAATTTGCGATCGCAAATTTATCAAACTGAGTCACAAATCGCCGTTCTCCGCAAGGATTTACGACCTGAACACCCGACAATGATTCAGTTAACGCGTCAAAAAGAAGCTTCTGAAGAATTACTGCAACAACGGGCTGCGGAAGTTTTAGGTGGTGGTGGTCTTGCGGCTCCACTGCGGGGGAATGTGACAGGTATTCGCACCCAAAGTAGCTTAGATCCAACGCGTCAGGCATTAGCTAACCAAATGGTAGCTTTACAAACCCAACGAGAGACGCTCGAACAACAACTAAAACAGCAAATTCAACAAGAGGCACAATTACGTCGAGAATATTCTCTCATACCTAATAAACAATTAGAGCGATCGCGCTTGGAGCAGTCTGTTGGTCTGAAAAAAGCTATCTATGACCAAATGCAAGCCAAGCTAACAGATGCTCAAGCCGCAGAAGCAGAAACCGTGAGCAGTTTCACCATTGCTAGACCACCCATAGCTACTAACGTTGCCGTTCCCACCAGGAGTATAC
This sequence comes from Anabaena sp. PCC 7938, assembly GCF_049315035.1. Classification (NCBI taxonomy): domain Bacteria; kingdom Bacillati; phylum Cyanobacteriota; class Cyanophyceae; order Nostocales; family Nostocaceae; genus Anabaena; species Anabaena sp. PCC 7938. The sequence continues at coordinate 2,515,959 of NZ_CP186034.1, forward strand.
CTACAACCTTAGCTATCGGTGGTTTCTTAGGTGCTGTAATTGGTGGTGGGGTAATATTTTTGCTGGGTTCACTGGAAGGAACTTTCAAGACCAAAGAAGATATCCGCGAAAGTCTCAAGGCACGGGAAGTTTTACTATTGGGAGAATTGCCTTTAATGCCAGTTGATGATTTGGCTCCGGAAGCTTTACCCGTAATACTTTCCCCAGATTCTCCCTATTTAGAGTTTTATGAAAAGTTTCGCAGTAATTTGCGCCGGATTGGCGGCAATGACGTTAAAGTGATATTGATTACCAGCGTCAGCAGCCAAGAAGGTAAAACCGTCAGTGCTTACAACTTGGGGATAGCTTCCGCACTTGCTGGTAAAAGAACATTGATTATTGAAACAGATTTGCGATCGCCCTCCCAAGCTGCATCCCTAAAAATAGCTCCTGATTCTTATGCCACTGTTGAACCATTGCTTTATTATTCCAGCCTGAGTGACTGTATTCGCTTAGTTCCTGATGTGGAAAATTTATACATTATTCCCAGCGTCGGACCTGTTCGTCAATCTGCCGCAATTATCGAATCGAGCGAAATGCGCCGCCTGATAGAAGATGCACGAGAACGTTATGATTTAGTAATTTTAGACACAAATCCTCTCAGCATTTCCAATGATCCGTTGTTAATTCAACCCTATAGTGATGGTATCGTGCTAGTTGCCCGACCTAACTATACACAAGAAAATATGCTCGGAGAAGCCATTGATCAGTTGGTAGAAGCTGAGTTAGGACTGTTAGGAGCTATTATTAATAGTGCTGATATCAGAGTTTCCATACCTGAACCAGTGGTAGAATTTTCCTTTCCTGAACCTGAATTAGAACTGGAAGTAATAGAACAATCAGAAGACATATCCACTATTTTTGGTAAACGTTAATACATATTAATGTCAGTACTTCGTTTGTATAGTTATAGCGTAGCGTGGCGACATAGGAGTCATCCGCTACGCTATACAGAATGAAATGAGGCATTTCTTTTTGTGGAGTTCTCTAAGAGTATTCCCAGTAAAAAATGTCCAATTGTCATTGCTTCATTCTGCTTTGCTAATTGATTTCTGGGAACACTCTTAATGTCAGATTAAGCCAGAGAAATTTACCATTAGCCATGCCAGAGCCAAAGACAATCGTGAAAAAATTGATAACGCAGGCAGGATAACGGTAATTACCATTTCAGATGCACAGTATTCTAATCTTTAGCTGATTTTCAAACAGTCAAGATTTGCAAAACTCCAGATTTAGGATTGGACTTCTTGTTGCAGATGAGTGGAACATTCAAACTTGTACCCTACACCACGCACAGTCTGAATTAATGCAGGCTGACTAGCATCAATTTCAATCTTTTTGCGAATTTGACCGATATGGACATCAACAACTCGCTGATCACCCACATATTCATAGTCCCAGACCTCTTGAATAAGTTCTGCTCGCCGCCAAACTCGACCTGGATGACTGGCTAAAAAATGTAACAAGTCAAATTCTAAAGCAGTTAAAGGTACTATTTCCTCGTTAAGTGTCACTTCCCTCCGTACAGGATCAATCATCAGCTTTTCAAAAATGAGGCGTTTTTGTTCTGCGGTAGTTACAACTCGCTGCCGCCTCAAAATAGCTGCTACTCTTACTTCTAGCTCTCCCAGACCAAATGGCTTGGTGAGATAGTCATCAGCGCCTTTAGAGAAACCGCGAATTTTGTCAGCTTCATCTGTCCGGCTAGTTAGCATGAGTACAAAAACACCATTACGACTTTGCATCTCTTGACAGAGATTAAAGCCAATGACATCTGGTAAATTTACATCTAGGATTACCAAGTCTGGGTTAAATTGCTCAAATAGAGCCAGGGCTGCCTTACCATCTTCGGCAGCTTCCACTTGATAGTTCTGTTTAATCAAAAAGCGTTGGATTAAATTCCGAACCGCAGGGTCGTCATCAACTACAAGAATCTTGGCAGGAGCCATGATCATCACTTTACACAAAAATTCATAGGATTAACAAGGGGAATTGTGTAAAAACACAGTTTACACTTCGTCCATAATTAGGAATCTACAGGGTCTAGGTACAAGTATCCTGATTATTCACAGTAAACTGTAGTCATAATTATGAACGATGTAGGCACCAATCTTCCGGCAATCAGGTCTGCAATTCAGTATATACACTAAATGGTTGTTCCGATCCTATTTGTAGCGTTTTGTCTCAATAGAACACGGTGTTACCAGTCAGATAAAAATTTAAAACATCCTCTCAAAGTAAGATTTAGTTATACAAATCAGACTTCTGTAGCTTGCTGATAGCAAAATGGATACTCATGCAGGAGATATTTTTTTACTACCATGGGAAGTAAAGCTATAGCTACTCAGCAACTGGATGATATACACAGTGTTATAACAATATGTTAAAATGTCCATAGTTAAAATTCCTGGGTCAAACAAACTAACCCGTGCTAATATCCTGTTAAAGGATGGGAATAAGTTGGGACAACTATTTTTGGAACAACATAGACCCAGGTTAGTGTTTTAGTAAACTGAAAACTGCTGCTTACCAAGGCTGAAGTAACAAATTGCCATGAGCGATCAAAATCCCTACGAAAAACTTGGGGTATCAGAAGATGCTAGTTTTGATGAAATTCAGGACGCTCGCAATCGCCTGTTGGATCAACATGGTGGTGATGGCAAGGGTCTAGAACTAATTGAATCAGCTTATGATGCGATTTTAATGGAGCGCCTACGGATGCGTCAAGAAGGTAAAATTAAAGTACCTGAGCGTATCCGCTTTCCAGAAATGCGATCGCAATCTCCTCAGAAAGAAAATCCTACCCCTCGTGAGCAGTCACCTGCATGGCTGCGAAGAATGTTGGATCAACCAAGTATGCCTGATGTGCTATTACCAGGAGCTTGGTATCTGAGTTTAAGCGCTATTAGTTTGTTTTACCCTGCCGCTAGAGATCAGGTTCTACAGCTGGCCTTAGTAGTTGGAGTAGGAGTTAGTATTTATTTTCTCAATCGTAAGGAAAACAAATTTGGCAGAGCCGTATTATTCACGTTAGGAAGTCTAATTATTGGTTTAATATCAGGGGGGCTAATAGCCACCTGGATATTACAGCAAATGCCATTTATAAACTTGACATCAAATCAGTTTTCTACTGTTTTGACGTTTATATTGATGTGGATAATTAGCAGCTTTCTGCGTTAGTGATTTAAGGTTTGAGGTTTGATACCTAGTTCGCTGAGATCACATTTTTCAATTAGCTTTCAAAATAATTATGACAATCTTGCTAAATTGTCTTTCCTCCATTGAGCATCCAATTTCCTATTTGTCCTTACCTCTAAAACCCTTATCCCTATTTTTGGTAATATCTGTAATCTTTCCTGCAATTGCGGCCAGGAACTAATAAACTCATGTTGTACACCATAAGTAGCGCACAACCGAGAAAAATCAATATCTTGTGGTGTAGCAAAAAATTTCTCAAAAAGTGGGTCAAACTTAGCAATTGGCAACAGTTCAAAAATTCCTCCCCCATTATTATTAATTAAAATAATTGTCAGGTGTCCCAGAAATTTCTTACTAATTAAAAAACCATTTGTATCATGCAGTAGGGCTAAGTCTCCTGTCAACATTACGCTACTTTGTTGAATATGTGCTACTCCTAAAGCAGTAGAAAGAGTACCATCAATCCCATTAGCACCCCTGTTAAAATAAGGAATTATTCCTAAATTATTCGGTTTCCAAAAAAATTCTACATCTCTTACTGGCATACTATTAGAAATAAATAAAGGTGTCCCTGGTGGAAGATGTTGAGAAATTAACCAAGCAATTTTACTTTCAATTAATTCATCTATATTTTTAAAAGTTTGGTCAATATTTTTTCTGACTTTGATCTCAGCTTGACACCATTGTTGTAAATATTTATTTTCTTCCCGGTTTCCCATTCCCTCATATTTTAATTGTTCAATATCTTCTATAGATATTCTTAAATGTGTCGTTTTTCCATGTAAAGGGTCTAAATTTTGAGAACAACTATCAATCACCCAATGTTGAGGTTTGGTAGAAATCAACCAATGACGTAATTCTTTACTAGTCGGCATTTCTCCTATTTGAATTACAATCTTTGGTATTAAGACTTCGGCAAATTGCTGATTACGTAAAATGATGTCGTAGGTAGAAATTAAATAAGGATTGAAGTCTGCATAATTTCTGACTGGGGAGAGTCCCTCCGCTAAAACAGGCCAGTTGAGTGTTTGGGAAAGGTGTGCGATCGCTTTACAATATTCTTGAGGTTGGTTAGGTTGGGCTAAACCAGCAATAATAATACCCCTTTGACATTGTTGCCATTCTTGGGGAATGGGGAATGGGGAATGGGGAATAGGAAATGAAGCAACTATCCCAGCAAAGAAGTCTTCTAAATCTAATGTAAAATTTGTACCATCCGCAACAGGTGCAAGGGGGTCACGGAAGGATATATTTAAATGTACTACTCCTCCTGTAGGAAATTGGCAACGTTCCCAAGCATAAATTACTGTTTGCCTGAGATAACTTAACATTTCCCTATCTGCATTAGGTAAAGCTAACTCTGTTTGCCAGTTGGGATAATTACCATATAATTTTACCTGGTCGATAGTTTGCCCAGAATGACACTCTCTTAATTCTGGCGGTCTATCAGCCGTTAATATTAGTAAAGGAACACGACTTTCTTTAGCTTCAATTACCGCAGGATAAAAATTCGCTCCTGCTGTTCCAGATGTACAAACTAATACAACAGGTTTTTGAGTTGCTTTTGCTAGTCCCAAGGCAAAAAAAGCCGCAGAACGTTCATCTAAAATCGGAATAGCTTCAATATCCGGTGCTTGTTTAGCAAAAGCCACAGTTAACGGTGTCGAACGAGAACCTGGACAAATGACAGCACAGCTTAAACCCAAGCGTTTGAGGGTTTCCGTTAATACATAAGACCAAAGTTGATTAAGATTATGAAAATTAAGCTGCATTAAATTAATATAAACCGATACAACAATTTTTAAATTTTAGATTTTCTGTAGGTATTTAATTTAAAATCTAAAGTGCTAAATTCACGCTCAAACCTCAAATTTTTATGGACTGCATTCACTTAACAGGGATTCGCTGCTACGGCTATACTGGGTTTTTAGCAGAAGAACAGGTATTAGGACAATGGTTTGAGGTCGATGTAAAATTGTGGTTGGATATTACCAAAGCTGCCCAAACTGATGCCATAGAAGATACGATAGATTATCGTCACACTATCAGCTTAATTCAAAATTTGGTCAAGACATCTAAGTTTGCACTTTTAGAAAAATTAGCTGGAGCTATAGCTGATAGTATTTTAGAGGATAGCAATCGCCCAGAGAGCGTTCTTATTACCCAAGTACAGGTTATTCTTACTAAAATCGCCGCACCCATTCCCGACTTTAACGGTAAGATTAGCATTGAAATAACCAGAACTATACCCCGTCTAAGTAGAAACTTATAGTTTTGGCAAAATTAGAAATTTGTGCTGAGCTACAAGAACAGCGTACTGACAAAAGCCCCCCAGACATCCAAAAAATAGCGGTGGGGCGGATCATCGCACTAAAATATTATCTATGGAATACCGCAGAGCTAAGGTAGAAGGAGGGACTTTCTTTTTTACTCAAGTCAGCTACAATCGTCGTCAATTTTTGTGTGAGCCAGAAAAAATTTTCCTGTTACGCAAAGTTTTTAGAGAAGTTATCCAGCGGCATTCATTTACTGTAGATGCGATCGTTATTTTACCAAACCATTTACATTGTATTTGGACATTGCCACCAGGAGATGATGATTTTTCGCGGCGGTGGCGGTTAATTAAGAGCAATTTTACTCGTCTTTGTCATCCACAATATAAGGGAAAAATCTCTGCATCACGTCAACTCAAAAAAGAGCAAGCTGTTTGGCAACGTCGGTTTTGGGAACACCAAATTCGTGATGAGTTTGATTTTCAGCAACACGTTGATTACATTCATTATAATCCGGTGCGACATGGATATGTAATGGCACCCAAGGATTGGCAATATTCGAGTTTTCATCGTTATGTCACCCAGGGTATATATACAATTGATTGGGGTGTTGGTATGAAGTTAGAATTTCCAGATGATGTAGGAAGTGAGTGAACAATATCAAAATATTGTGTTGGTTTAAAGCAATATCTTGTCCATTTTTTGTAGGTTGGATTAAGCGATAGCGCAACCCAAAAAATGCCTTGGGTTTCATTCCTCAACCTACAAATTAAGACTTTTTTCGATTTGGATAAGGTATTGTTAAAGTGAATATATGATGTAGGAATATTTGTACAGTTAATTTATATTTATCAATTCTTTTAGATATCGTTAATGTTGGGTTTCGTTCCTCAACCCAACCTACGAGGAATTGCGATTCCACTATCTTCGTGGGGTTTCATTCCGAATAGTACCATCTGGCATGATGGTATTAATGAAAGTAACTCCCTCCAGCTTGGCACCTTCCAGATTAACCCCAGTCAAGTTAGCATC
>NZ_CP186034.1:2527500-4552500 GCF_049315035.1 Anabaena sp. PCC 7938
GATACTTAACGCGTTAGCTACGGCACGGCTCGGGTCGATACAAGCCACGCCTAGTATCCATCGTTTACGGCTAGGACTACTGGGGTATCTAATCCCATTCGCTCCCCTAGCTTTCGTCCCTCAGTGTCAGTTACGGCCTAGCAGAGCGCTTTCGCCACCGGTGTTCTTCCTGATATCTACGCATTTCACCGCTACACCAGGAATTCCCTCTGCCCCGAACGTACTCTAGCCGTGTAGTTTCCACTGCTTTTATCATGTTGAGCATGACTCTTTAACAGCAGACTTACATGGCCACCTGCGGACGCTTTACGCCCAATCATTCCGGATAACGCTTGCATCCTCCGTATTACCGCGGCTGCTGGCACGGAGTTAGCCGATGCTTATTCCTCAGGTACCGTCATTTTTTTCTTCCCTGAGAAAAGAGGTTTACGACCCAAGAGCCTTCCTCCCTCACGCGGTATTGCTCCGTCAGGCTTTCGCCCATTGCGGAAAATTCCCACTGCTGCCTCCGTAGGAGTCTGGGCGTGTCTCAGTCCCAGTGTGGCTGATCATCCTCTCAGACCAGCTACTGATCGTCGCCTTGGTAGGCTCTTACCCCACCAACTAGCTAATCAGACGCGAGCTCATCTCCACAGGCAATTAATCTTTCACCTCTCGGCATATCCGGTATTAGCAGTCGTTTCCAACTGTTGTCCCCGACCTGAAGCCAGATTCTCACGCGTTACTCACCCGTCCGCCACTAAATCCCTAAGGATTCCGTTCGACTTGCATGTGTTAAGCATACCGCCAGCGTTCATCCTGAGCCAGGATCAAACTCTCCATTTTGGTTCGTTCTTCTTAAGCTCTTTTGACCGTTTTTACAACCACGGTCAGGTTATTTTCTTTACTGACACAATCTCTTGTTGTATACTGGCTTTCAAACTATAATATTTTCAAGGTTCGGTGTCCCTCCGAGTCCCGCTCTCTCGCGGCTCTCTCTTTGGCACTTATTCAATATATCGAACCTTCTTTGGTTTGTCAACTACTTTGACAAAAAAATTTTGGGGATTTTTTTTAATGCCTCAAAGCTGCTCATAATGCTGGGTTTAGGCAACAATGGTTGAGGCATTGTTGACTCAAGGAAGAGTAGATAGTGAATTTTCAGTCAGTAATAGCAATATTGCATCAGTTTTGGAGTGAGCGTGGCTGCTTAATTGCCCAACCTTATGACATGGAGAAGGGCGCTGGCACCAAAAACCCCCATACTTTTTTAAGAGCGTTGGGTCCAGAACCTTGGTCTGTGGCTTATGTTGAACCCTGTCGTCGTCCTACAGATGGACGCTATGGCGAAAACCCGAATCGGTTTCAACATTATTATCAGTATCAAGTTTTGATTAAACCTTCACCAGATAATATCCAAGATATTTATCTTGATTCTTTAAGGGCTTTAGGTATTCGTCCAGAAGATCATGATGTTCGTTTTGTGGAAGATAACTGGGAAGATGCGACGGTGGGGGCTTGGGGTACTGGTTGGGAAGTATGGTTAGATGGAATGGAAATTACTCAATTTACCTATTTCCAACAGTGTGGGGGGATTGATTGCCGTCCGGTGTCGATTGAGATTACCTATGGACTAGAGCGACTGGTGATGTATCTCCAGCAAGTAGAGGCCATTACTAAGATCCAATGGACCGACAATATAACCTATGGCGATGTTCATCTTCAGGGTGAGATTGAGCAGTGTACTTACAACTTTGAGGCATCTAATCCTGAGATGTTATTGACTCTGTTTAATATATATGAGCAGGAAGCCAGCCAGTTAACAGAACGAGGACTGGTTTTACCCAGCTTGGACTATGTGATTAAGTGTTCGCATACTTTTAATTTGCTGGATGCACGGGGTGTGATTTCGGTGACGGAACGGACTCGCTACATTACTAGGATTCGGCATTTAGCAAGGAAAGTTGCTCATTTATATGTTGAGCAAAGGGAGAAGTTGGGTTTTCCATTGCTTAAAAATGCCGTAAGTTGAACAGTAGGCATGAAATTTTACCCCCCTACAAAGGCTACGGTGTACACAGAAGTCTTAAAATCATATTTAACACTTGGTTTTGCTACTCCAAATCCCAATTTAATAGAGAGATGGAGGTTTGAGTTTCGCAAAATATCGAGTATTTCATGGGCTAAAAACCTGAAACTTATGAGGTAACCACTTGTGTGTACACCGTAGCCTACAAAGGGGGGGGTAGCGGTTTACGGTACAAACAGTGGTGTGTGTCAGATGGTAAATATCAGTGAAGCTTTGGAACCTATTGCTGCTTGGTTTCGTTCTTTGGGTGTGCCTGAAGTGATTGTGCATTGGGGACATCCAGTGATGATGGGGATTGTGATTTTTGTAGTGGGTAGCTTTGTAGGTGTGGCAGGTTGGCAAGGAAAACTGCTGCAAGATAAAGATGCTGCTGCTAAAAGTCGAAATGCCCATCGTCAATTAGCACCTTGGCTATTTGTATTTTTGGCAGGTGGTTACATTGGTGGTGTGTTGTCTTTGGTCATGCAGCATCAGCCACTTTTTGAAAGTCCTCATTTTTGGACTGGTTCGATTGTGCTGTTATTGCTATTGGTTAATGGTGCAATTTCTCTAAGCGGATTTTTGGGAAATAAAGTAGCATTACGTGCGGTTCATACTTATTTAGGAAGTACAGCACTTTTGATTTTGTTTGTTCATGCTGTATTAGGGTTTAATTTGGGTATATCTTTGTGAGGCTGGTATTGCTAAAGCGAACAGCTATGATTTTTCTGTTGTTTGACAGTTAACTGGCGTAACTAGGGTGGGCAAGACTTCGACAGACCCAGTCCGAGGATGCCCACCCCACCAGAGTTTAATAAAATTTAGGTCTGTGCTTTGGCGATTAAAGTTTTATGATGCAGAGTAGTAGCGTAATCATTTGTCTTGCCTATATTCTAGGGTTGCTGCTGACGGCAGTTCCTTGGGGTGGTGTAGGAATTTTAGTTCTGGGGATATTAGCCGCAGTTCTATTTCGGGCAATTTATATTAATCTGCGAAAATTTGCTCAGAAACGAGAAAAACCTTTAACTAAAGCTAAGGGATCTGCGAATACTCTACAAACTACTCCTCATCCTAGAGTGTGGCTAATAGCTGGTTTAGTGGGGTTGTTAGCTACTCTATATTTTCAATTGCGAATGCCACAACCAGGGGAAAAAGATATTAGTCAGTTCATTTCTGAGGAAAATAATAGTAATCAAGAACAACTTGTGATCGTGCGAGGGGAAGTTGCGAGTAATCCCCGTTTAACGCGGAATCAGAGAGGGCAATTTTGGTTGGAAGCGACACAGCTAGATGAGGTTAAAAATGATAAAGGCCCAGCTAGTGTACCAAAAGGGGTAACGGGTAAGTTATATGTAACTGTACCTATACTCCAAGCTACTGGTTTATATCCTAGTCAACAAATTGCTGTGACGGGGATGTTGTACAAGCCAAAAGCTGCATCAAACCCTGGTGCTTTTGATTTTCAGAAATATTTAAAGCAGGAAGGTACATTTGCTGGTTTGATTGGAAAACAAATAAATTTGATTGATGAAAACCGAAAATGGGGATGGTGGCAGGTTAGGGAAAAAATTGTGCGATCGCAAGTACGTTGGTTAGGGGTTCCTGAAGGGCCGCTTGTGAGTGCTATGGTTTTGGGTAGTAAAACTGTTGATTTACCCTACGATATCCGCGATTTATTTGTGAAGGTGGGATTAGCTCATGCTCTAGCAGCTTCTGGTTTTCAAACTTCCCTGATTTTGGGTGTTATTTTACAGCTAACTAGACGTACAAAAAAGGTAACGCAGATTATCTTTGGTTCCTTGGGTTTAATTACTTTCTTGGGTTTAGCAGGGTTTCAGGCTGCGGTACTCAGAGCGGTAATTATGGGTTTTGCAGCCTTAGTTGGTTTAGCGTTGGAAAGGAAAGTTCAACAACTAGGATCTTTGCTGCTGGCAGCTACGCTGTTATTATTATTTAATCCGCTTTGGATTTGGGATTTAGGTTTTCAACTCAGCTTTTTGGCAACTTTGGGGTTAGTTGTCACTGCAACACCGATAACTAAACGTTTGGATTGGCTACCACCTGCGATCGCTTCTTTAATTTCTGTTCCCCTAGCTGCCACGATTTGGACTTTACCATTACTATTGCAAGTTTTTAGTGTTGTAGCTGTTTACAGTGTGCCATTAAATATCATCACTACACCATTAATCTCTGTTATTAGTATTGGTGGAATGGTTAGCAGTTTGGCAAGCTTAGTTTTGCCGGATGTGGGCAGTACCTTAGCAAGTTTTTTGTACTATCCAACTCATTGGTTAATTCAATTAGCAGAATTTTTCGGAAACCTGCCAGGAAGCTCAGTTGCAGTTGGTAGTATATCAACTTGGCAAATGCTGGTAATTTATGGATTAATTATATCTACTTGGTTGCTGCGATGGTGGCAGCGGCGTTGGTGGTTTGCTGGATTAATTACTATTATTTTAGTAATAATTCCTATTTGGCATTCTACTAGTAATTTATTGCGAATCACTTTATTAGCAACTGACACAGAACCAGTTTTAGTGATCCAAGACAGAGGAAAAGTTACTCTGATTAATAGTGGAGATGAAGGTACAGGACGCTTCACAATTCTACCATTTCTACAACAGCAGGGTGTTAATAAAATTGATTCGGCAATTGCCAGTAATTTTTTAGGTAATCAAAATGATGCTTGGTTAGAAGTTCTACAAAGGTTACCTATTAAGAATTTTTATGATTATGCTTCCCAGCCCAATAATAATATTTCAACTCAAGCAATTCAACAGAAGCTACAAAAGTATGAGGGAATTTATCAGCCTTTAGGATTAGGGCAAATAGTGAATACTAGTTCTAGTATTTCCCAATTTATGAATGAGAAATTACCAATTTTACGATTGCAAGTTTTTGGACAAAATTGGTTATTAGTAGGTACTGTCAAATCTCAACAAATAGAACAGTTGATGAAAACTGGTGATTTATCTAGTCCGCAAGTGCTTTGGTGTCCATCGGAATCTTTGCAAGACTTGGTTGTCGCACTGAAACCACAAGTAGCTATCGCTACGGCTAATAATCTTGATAGCAAAACTTTATCTTCTTTAAGTCAAGAAAAAACTAAACTGTTCTTCACCGGTAGAGATGGGGCTATTCAATGGACTCCCAAGGGCGAATTTGAAGCTTTTATTCAAGTCACAGAAAATAAAGCTTCCAGTTTGTAACAAGTAGAGGAATAGGGATGCCCACCGCAGACAAAGCAGTCATTCACATTTGGTGATATAATGTAATAGAATAGTTTCTCGTTTGTTCACAAAATTTTGTGAATAAAAAATTTGGAGAGGTGTCCGAGTGGTTGATGGTGACGCACTCGAAATGCGTTTTGGGGTAACTCAACGGGGGTTCGAATCCCCCCCTCTCCGTTGTTTTTTTCATCTGCGAACTGTTTCTGGCCAAAGCTCTCGCAACGCAGGTGGCATCATGTTAATAACATCTTCAATTTCTCCTGCGGAAACTCGTTGAGCCATGATTTTGAAGACAGCACGCACTAAAGATTCAGGATCAATGTCAGCGTTAACATTGCGGAAGTAATCACGGATATGGTTGAGAAATTCTTCCTTTGTTCGATCCTTGATCATTTTCGCGCCTGGTCGCCAATTTTCGTAGTAAAATCCACCCAATAGAATCGGTAACTGCGCTCCTAAATGAGCAGCTTCCTCTACTGTTAAGCGTACCTTTGGTCAGCGTAGCTATCGCGCAGCGCGTGTAATGTAGCTCGCAACCCCTGGAAAACTTGATGTTTATTTTCCCATCCCAATTCTTTTGCTAACTCATTAATCCAAGGAATTGTCTTCTGCACTGTTGCGTCAAAGGTATCTAGTCCTGTCATTGTCATAGTTATTTCTCCTATTTTTTGGCAATATGCTGGAAGATATACACCAAAAAAACCCAATTACTGCCAAAAATCATGGGTTAGAATGGGCTTTTGTCTCTTCAGCACAGGAATGTAAACTCTGTTGAGAATCTAAAAATTTAGTATCAGTTCAGATTATAGAAATCAGATTATAGAAAGCTGAATATTTATCAACTTCTAGCTAATGGAGCATGATTTTGGATATGCTGTTCTATCTACTATCTGAACCTCAAACCAAAAGTTCTACTACTTAGGATTTTGAGTGCTTATATTATTTAAACAAAAGTGATATTAAGTTTAATGAGTTTATCTACTTATAAATACTTAAGAGAATAGTCAAAATATTCCTTAGTACTATTTCCTAGTGAGCCAGTCATAATTTTTGGAAAGCAAACGAAAGGATACCTTTACATCACGGTATTTTGAGTTAGACTAATGCCAGTGTTTGAGGAGTGACAAATGGCAAGTCGTAGCCAGACGCAATTATTTGCTTGGAGTTTTCTGAGTGTTTGCTTTTGTCTCGGTATTAGTTTAGGAGTGACAATCAGGTTTGGAAAAATACAACAATCAGATGCTGCTGCGACAGAGATTCCTGTATTCACTCCCGATTCGATTCCTAGCTTAGGTGAAGAAGAGCAAACAATCACTATTAAAGCAGTTGGGGATATTATACCTGGTACGAATTTTCCTAATTATAGATTGCCACGCGATCGCAATCAGCTATTACCAACATCTGTCAGATCCTATTTACAAGGAGCAGATATTTTATTTGGTAACTTTGAAAGCAACTTAACTAACTATCCCTACAGTTCCAAAGATATCAGTCGCGGACAAACATTTGCTTTTCGTTCACCACCCGCTTATGCCCAATTATTTGCCGAAGTTGGTTTTAATGTATTCAATATTGCTAACAACCACACAATGGACTTTGGTCTAATTGGACAACAAGATACAATTCAAAATTTAGAAGCTAAAGGTATAAAAACATTAGGTCATAAAAATCAAATCCTTTATTTAGAAGCTAATCAAATACCAATTGCGATGATTGGCTTTACAACTTATGACTTATATAATTCTATTCACAACTTAGAAGCAGCCAAAGCTTTGGTAGAAGAAGCCAAAAACAACGCCAAAATTGTTATTGTGTCGATGCAAGTTGGAGCAGAAGGAACCAGTGCTTTACACGTAAAGAATAAAACAGAATTCTTCTATGGTGAAAACCGAGGTAATTCCTTAAAATTTGCCCGGACAATGATTGATACAGGAGCCGATTTGGTTTTAGGACATGGGCCTCATGTTCCCAGAGCAATGGAAATTTACAAAGAAAAAATCATTGCTTATTCTTTGGGTAATTTTTTAGGATATCGAACTTTATCGACAAATGCCCAAACAGCTTACTCAATGATTTTAGAAGTAAAACTCAACTCAAAAGGAAAATTAGTATCCAGTAAAATTATTCCTATTCATTTAAATCGCCAAGGTATACCACAAATTGATCAATATTTCCGAACCGTCGGACTGTTGCGTTATTTAAATAATCATGATTTTCCTGATAATATGCTCAAAATTGATGAAAAAGGAGAAATTATTGTTTTGAATCAAAACCCAAATTGAGCTAATTGCCCTCACTTTCTGATTTTTCTGAACCCGAATTGGACTTTGTATCCTGCGTTGGAACAACTACCGCAGAAGAATCTGAACTCTTCGATTCTGTTGGTGGTGCTGCGGGTATAACTACAGAATTTTTAGGTGGTGGTGCTACGGGTATAACTACAGAATTTTTAGGTGCCGAAGGTTTGGGCGAGTCGTTATTCTCAATCTTAACGGGTGAGGTATTTTCTAAAGATGGTACCGAGGTATCTGAAGGAGACGATTGGACTTCCCGTAGTTTCTCAAGCAGGGAAGGTGGAGGAGTAATAACAGGTGTAGAAGCGGGTTGCCGAATTTTGCGGGGTGAGAATTTGGGAGAGTTATCTTGAGGCGATTTTTCTGGAGAACTCTGATCAGAAACACTATCACTATCACTATCAGGAGTTAGTTCTGGGGAAACACGCTGATTACGCTTGCGTCTTTCACTCACATCACTAGAAAGAGATGACGATTTACGGGGTGAGAAAGTTCGAGTTTCTTGATTCTGAGGTGAGGGTTGACTTTCAACAACAGCTTTTGGCGTGGTAAATTCTTGAGTAGGTTGTTCAACAAGTGGCGTGGGATCTGACTGCAACTGAGATTTGGGTAATATGCTAGTGATGCTAAATCCTGCCGTAGTAGCAACTAAAATGGCACCAACGCCCATAAATGCCTTAGTACCAATTTTTTGAGATAGTCCTGCTAACTTCCCTGTTAATGATGGTGTAGGAATAGAAGTAGGTGCAACTGTTTTGAGCAAATTTTCTGACTGTTGGGTGGATAAATCTATAGTCGGTGCTGGTTGAGTGAGTATTTGCGGTGTTATCTCTAACCCAATTCCTGGTAGTAATTGCAGCCACTCTGCTACTGTGGGAGGACGAAACCGAGACTCAACCGCCATACCCCGCATGACGGCTTGATTAATATATGCACTCAAGTGAGGTTGTAGTTCACGGGGAGAAGGCATTGGTTCTCTATCTCTCAACAATGCTGGTATGGGAACTTGTCCTGTTAATAGTGCATATAAAGTTGCTGCTAAACCATAAACATCAGTAGCTGGAGTACGCGGTGCTTGGGTTAAATATTGTTCAATCGGTGCATAACCTTCACTCACTAAACCTGTGTGAGTTTGTCTAACACCACTATTAAATTCCCTGGCAATGCCAAAATCAATCAGCACTACTTCCTGAGTTCCTTGGCGGAGAATAATATTATCAGGTTTGATATCTCGGTGTAGCAAGCCATTTTTATGTACTACCTGTAATGCTGCACCAATTTGGCGGATGTAATGAACTGCTGTCTCTTCTGGTAGCAGTATTCCTGGTAAAACAAACGCCTCACCTAAATTTTCCCCAGGAATATATTCCATCACCATGTAAGGTAGCCCATCCTCAACAAAGAAATCACTCACTCGCACAATATTAGGATGGACACAAGTGGCTAATCTTCTGGCTTCGTCTTGGAATTGTAGCTCGAATTTGGGAAAATCAGGGTTTTGTCGTAGTCGTTCATTGATAGTTTTCATCACTACCTCTTGACCCAAGTAGTGATGCATTGCTTTAAAGGTAATACCAAATCCGCCCCGGCCTATTTCCTGGATAATACTATATTTTCCATTCTGTAAAGTTGTGCCTGTTAACATAGGGAATCTTCAGTCTTTAGTGAACAGATTAGTTCAGGATTAACTCCTACCCATTATGGCAAGGGTTTTTTATTTTCACCCTAACCGCTGATTAGGTTTACCAATTCCTTAAATAATAGTTTGACTGTCCTGAGTCTATAAGTCTTAATTTAATTTTCCTTTCTTATACCCCGCATTGCTAAAAGGGCAGTTCCATAAGCTGCTTCGGTATTTACAGAGGAAAATGTAGGAACTTTTAAATACCTTTCTCTAATAACTGTCCAAGTAGAATTTGCTGCACCACCACCAGCAGTATAAACACGAATTAATTTGTCAGACCCTAGTTGCTGTAATAATTCATATCCCCGTACTTCAATTTTTGCCATACTTGCTAACAAGCCATGTAAAAATTCTCTAGGATGATCTGGACGGGGTTCTAGTCTTGGAGGTAGGTGGGGATCATTAATGGGAAAGCGATCGCCTTCTTTCAATAATGGATAATAATCTAACTCACTTTCTTTTGATAGATCAATCTCCCGACTCAAGTTGATTAACTCGTCATTACTGAAAAATTTTTTTAATACCGCACCTCCCGTATTAGAAGCTCCACCAGTGAGCCACAAATCACCTAATTTATGGCTGTAAATTCCATATTGTGAATCTTCTACACGGGTACGACTCAGAAGTTTAAGTACCAAAGTTGAACCTAATGAAGTTACAGCTTCTCCTGGTAATTTTGCTCCACTAGCCAGAAAAGCCGCAATGCTATCTGTTGTACCTGCACATACTAAACAATTACGCCTAAAACCAAATCTAGCCGCAATTTCTGGACGTAATTCAGCAATGGGAGTACCAGGGGCTAAAACTTGCGGTAAATGAACCTGAATTGGCAATTTTTTTAGCCATTCTGGATATTGCAATTTTTCTACGTCATAACCCAGCTTTAAGGCGTTGTGATAATCGCTAATACCTAATTTTCCATGCAATAAAGACGCTAACCAATCGGCTTGATGTAGTAAATATCTAGCTTGACTAGCAGTGGGTAGTTGTTGCATCCATAGGAGTTTGGTGAGGCTGGAAGTTGCACTTAAAACAGTGTGATTTGGCGGTGCAATATGGCTCAAATCCTTTAGCATCAATGATCCCCGCGTATCGTTGTACAATAGAGGGGTATCTACAGGTTGACCAGCGGCATCTGTGAGCAAAATTGTGGAAGAAGTACCGTCAATAGCGATCGCACCAATTTCTCGCCGCCATTCCTCTGAAATTGCCTCTAGAAGGCTCCATAAAGTCTTCTCCCAGCAATTTACCCAATCAGTTACCAATGCCCAGGGATGACGCATTTGGGACACAATCCTAGCTTCTTCATCAATCACTACACCTCGTGCGCCAGATGTACCAAAATCAATACCCAAGTAGAAGGTCATAGGGAGTTAGGGAATAGGGAATAGGGAATGGGGAATGGGGAATGGGGAACAGATGAAGATAAGGGAGAGCATTAATCTTTATCCTGACTCCGAACTCCGAACTCCGAACTCCTGACTCCTCCTTCCAATCATGTTTTTGTTGCATCTTGTAACAAGATATTTCCCAATTTTGGCAAAACAGGGAAAAGTAGTAGAGGAAGTGTTAATCATCATAGTTTGACGTTTAAGAGGGTTTCCACCATGTCTATATCAGATACTCAAGTGTACATTGCTCTAGCTGTGGCTCTAATTCCAGGCATTTTGGCTTGGCGTTTAGCTACTGAACTTTACAAATAACACCCAGATGTGACACGCTCGGAAGACTAATTGATCCTGGCAATACAGGGTACAGTGTCTAGACTCTTATGACTTTGAGCCAAAAGTTTCTAGAAAAATGTACTCAAGTATGCCAGGTATCTTTTTTAATAATGTAATACTTGTAGAAATTTCCAAAAAATGAAGTAATATGGCAGCTAAATCAAGCCGAAATTAGCGCCAGTTTGCTTTTGACGGTGCTGCCCTTCAATCAGCGAGGCTCTTTTTAGCATCATGAACGCCTTTCAACCATCCAGACCCCCGCTACAGCCAGAAAAACAGCGTCGTTCTGTACCCCGACCAAAAAAACATCTTCGCCAGCGTTCTTACCAAATAATGGCAATAGAAACCACTGCAAAAATAACTGTTAATTTAGTTATTCTTACAGCAGCAGTATCTGCTCTAGTACAGCTTTTACCTTATCACTGGCTACAGCAAGACAAGTTGCGAGAAATCCGCACGGAAGTCAAGTTAATGGAAGGACGTGTTCATAATTTAAGGGCTGAATTTAGCCGTAATTTTGATCCCCGCCAAGCTAAGAGTATCAGGCAAGAGCAATCATATCGTTTTGATCCCAGTCAGCGACAAATAGTACTGATTGACCCAGATCGTAAAGAGGCTGACAAATCAGATTCCAGACCGTGAGGTAAATTTTAGGGTTTTTGATAATTTTGAATTTTTTACAACAATCTACGCCAGATTTATTGAATAGTTAGTCTATAAAGCGGCATTTGTAGGAATTAAAGTTCTTCTGATTGAGGGATTTTACACCTTAAAAGGCCAGCTTTTTAGATCAAAATTTTATCTCAGAACTGCCCAGACAGCTACAAATAAAGTGCTGAAAAAGAGTGAAAAATTATTTATTCACCAAAAGGTTTGTACTGCTGACATCTGAATATATTTAGCATCAACGACTTACGAATTACGTTAGCGTAGCCTGCGGTCAGCACTATTAAGAATTATTTTAATTTTGAATTTGTTAAAAATCTACCAATCTGTTTTTTGGGGAAACAGCAATTCATTTAACCAACTTTCTAGTTGTAACCGGAGGCGATAACTAGAAACATCTTCCTTGGTGTTTGAAGAGGTTATGTGTGTAAGGGCGCGGTAATAATCTGCGATCGCACAATTCCAGTCACCCCACAAATGATAAGTCCTGCCACGTTCAGCCCAAATGTGACCTTGTAGTTGACCAAACAGCAGTGAAATTTCCAAATTATCAATTGCTTCCTTATATTGCCCCAAATCACGCAGGGTAATACCCCGGTTGATCCAAGCGCGAACATGACGGGGATTCAAATCTAAAGCCTGATCATAATCAGCTAATGCTGCTGTTAACTCCCCACAAGCAGCATAGTAATTAGCTCGGTTATTATAAGCACTAGCTAACTTAGGATTTATTTGCATTGCTGTATTGTAATCATGCAGTGCTTTTTGCGATTCCCCACTTTGAAAATAAATTAGACCCCGGTTGTTGTAATCAACTGCATTGTGAGGATGACTGTCAATGAGTTGGCTTAACAAAGCGATCGCTTTAGTGTAATCTCCTTGGTGAGCTAACTTTAAAGCACAAGATCGTAAATAGCTGTCTTCAACCTGAGATTTACTACTATCTTTAACTCCAGTTTTTGTACATACAGTATTTTTCTGCTCATCTCTGTATAGTTGATTTTTCTGACTGCCAGAAGCTAAAAAGGAGTAATGATCCATATATTCCTGCCTGAGCTACTCGCTCTGTGAAATCAAATTATAGTTTTTTGCCTACAAGTGGTTTAGCCACTGTGTCACTTGTTCAGGAGTCTATGCTGAACCGACTAAATTTAAACTACTTAAAAAATTGAGCTATCAGCCCAATAATATATACTTCACCCACAAGTCGAATTCCTGAAAGAATTAGCTCAATATTCAAGAATAGTCAAGTAGTATCAGTGACAAATTGGTAGAATGCCAACAAGCCGGGAAATTTAGGTGACAGCAGAAGCAAAGATCAAGATTCTAACCGTCCTCTATCTGCTTGACCTCCCCATTTCTCTAGATTTAAATTATTGAGTGAATTTTTCCATGACAACAGCAATTTCTTATCCAGATGCTCCCGACCTCACAGCCGATGATTACATTGTGATCGGTTTGGCAACTTGCTTTTACAAAGATGATGGAGAAGTGCATCAAATTGAAGTTATAGAACCTATTCCTTCAGCAGCCTTGGAAGCGATATTAAAAGGCATTCCTACATCTTACAAGCTTGCTTATGCAACTACTCTAGGCGCTATTTTAGAAGGTGATACACTGGTTTTACCTCATGAACTTCCAGAGTCAGCGCAGTTCGGAGATGAATTTGTGCTAAGAGCATTTTCTGCTGCTCGTACTTACAAGCGTCGTCCATCAGCCCAATCATTCATACCCGTGGGTGTAACCAAAAGCGATTTCAATTATTCTACAGAACGTAAACGGGTACTAAATGCTGCCAGAGTTGTGAGCAAAGAAGATAATATTAAACAGCATTCCCACACTCATAAAGTTCTTTAATTGTAGGTAATTATGCTAAAACTTTACGGTAGCACTTTTAGTCGTGCATCCATTGTTCAATGGTATTTAGAAGAACTAGAAGTTCCCTATGAGTTTGTCCTGCTGGATATGAAAGCAGGTGAACACCGACAGCCTGAATACCTAGCAATTAACCCCATAGGTAAAGTACCAGCAATTGTTGATGGTGATTTTCAACTGTGGGAATCTGGGGCAATTTTGTTGTATCTTGCCGAAAAGTATGGCAATAAACCATTATCACTAGAGGAACGCGCCATAATTTCTCAGTGGGTATTATTTGGCAATTCCAGTTTGGCTACAGGAATTTTTGTGGAAGCTAATCGGGAGAGGGAAATGCCCCGCTTGTTAACTTCCCTAAATGAAATATTAGAACAACAACCTTTTTTGCTAGGTAATGAATTTACTGCTGCTGATGTGGCTGTGGGATCTATACTCGCCTATATTCCCATCATGTTGAAGCTAGATTTGAGTGCCTACTCAGCGGTGTTGAAGTATATTCAGCAAATAAATGAACGCCCTGCTTTTCAAAAAAGTATCGGTGCAGGACGTAGTTAGAGGCAGAGGGGCAGGGGAGACAGGTATTTTCACCCTTGCTCCCTTTCCTCTCCCCAGTCCCCAGTCCCCAGTCCCCAGTCCCCAGTCCCCAGTCCCTAACGATAGTTTGTAAATTGCAAAGCTACAGGAAGGTCTTCTTGCTTGAGTCGCAAGATCACAGTTTGCAGATCATCTTTGGCTTTGGCTGTAACCCGCACGGCATCACCTTGAATTGAGGCTTGCACTTTTTTAAACTCGTCACGAATCAATTTGGAAATTTGTTTGGCAATTTCTTGACTGATGCCTTTTTGGAGGGTAATTTCTTGACGCACGCGATTACCACTGGCAGATTCAACTTTGCCAAAATCAAAGATTTTTTGAGAGAGGTTGCGTTTAGCTGCTTTTTCACGCAGTATGCCGTGTACAGCATCTAAAGTCATATCGCTGTCGGTACTGATTGTAATGGTTGTTTCGCCTAACTCGACAGTCGTTTTCGTATCTTTGAGATCGTAACGGCTTTTGATGTCTCGCACTACTTGATCAATAGCATTGACTAATTCTTGGCGGTCAAAGTCGCTCACAATGTCAAAAGAAAAAGTAGAAGCCATAACAGATTTTTGGATGTGAGATGTTTAATTTTGGAATTGGTAATTGGTGATTGGGTGATTAATCTCACCATTTCCCCAATTTTCTATCCTCTAATTTGCATGATACTCAGGTAGAAGAGGGTTCCAGAGCTAAAAGAACCGATGCCAAACATGAGCGATCGCAAAAGAGGTATATTCACAATATAAAAGAAAGAGTATAGCAACCGAGCCGGGATAAATGCGATCGCGGCCATTGCTGCCTGGGAAGAATTTACTTCTGTTACATAGGCCATTAATGCAGCAGCTGCAAAAATCATAAACGCCTCAAAGGAGTTTTGATGCGCCCAGGTAGCTCTTTGGGCATAGGGGGGTAATTTCTCAAACATGGCACGAGGCGCAGAAAGATCAAACCCAACCCGCGCCCGACCGTAGGCTACCAATAGATAAGGTACATAAATTAGCCCAACGGCAGCAGCAATAGAGTACAGAAAAATAGCAGGGATGGGCAGTTGTAATAGTGACATTAACCTAATAAATACTGCTAGTAGTTTTTGGTAAGTGAGGGTGAAGGGGTACTGAGTAATTTAGAAAAATTATTACTCAATACCCATTGGTAATTTCCCATCTCTATCATTAGCTATGTGGAGACTACGTTTCACTTTAGTCAAAGTAGAACAGTGTTACCACTTTTCTTTGTTCTTCTGCGTCTCCACAAGTTTGCAGCAGGGTGCGGCTGTCGTGAAAAGCAAAGCAGATCAGTTGTTGGCAACGGGAGACAATCTCTTTGTTACACAAATAACTTGCCTCAGCCAAAGATAGATTGTCATTGCTGGGATTTTCAACTAGATGCATGACTTGTTCTAGTTGTTGGCGCGATTCATGGGGCTGGCGTTCCAAACTCTGAGGCAGGATTACCGTTAACAAGTTCGCATCAGCTCGTGTTGCGCCGCGAATGGCGGCTGAATTAGTACCTGTAGCACCGGAAGTGATGACTCGATTGCCCGATAAGACTAGGGCATAAGTCATCATTTCAATGAGATTTTGATGAGTAATTGGCACATGACGAGAACCCAACAAAGCGATTCTTTTAGAACCTGTTTGCTGGATTGTTGCTAGTTCTTGCGCTAATGTATCGAGGTTGATGATGTCGGTTGACTGGCTCAAAGATGGAGTAATCAGATTAAACAACCCAGATATTCTACCAAACAGCGTGTAGGTGGGAAGCCAACTAGAGTTACAGATTGCTACGTTTTCTCAAAATCTTTGCTAGGTAACAAAGATTTTATGGTTATAAACGTGTTGACAAATAGTAGAAAGTAGGAGTTACGCCGAGGATATGAAGGTAAGTTGTTTACTGGTTGATAACTCAAATCTATGGTTTACGCAGGCAATTAACTAGTAATTGGGGTAAATAATGAGACTTAAGATAAAGTCGCTGCCGAGTTCATTCCTAGTTGAGATAACAAACGGTTAATGTCAAAATGTTCGGACATTAACTGGCTAATGCACTCCACCTTGAGAGGTTCGTGGACACGGACTTGACCAAAAGTGCGGTCAACAATTTCCACTGTGGTTAAGGTGTCGAGATCAACAGACAAAATGGGAATTTCTAATTCTTCAGCGCGATTGAGGATAAAGGTAGGAGGTGGTAATTGTCCTGTGAGGATCAGACATTGGGTAGAAGTTTCTAAAGCTGCTTGCTGAATTTCCACGCGATCTCCCCCTGTAACTACCGCTTTATTGCGGCGTTTGCGGAAATACTTAACAGCCGCATTAACATTCATAGCCCCAATTGCCAGACTTTCTACCAATAAATCCAAGCGATCGCTGCGACAGAGAACTTCGGCTTTTAACTGTTTTACCAGTTCTCCCACGCTAACGCTGCGAAGCAAGTCGCTTTTAGGCAGCATTGCTAGTACAGGAATTCCCTCTTGTTCCAAAAATGGACGTAAGAGACTATCACATACGTCTAATTGTTCGGCTGGAACTTCATTGATCACCACACCAATCAAGCGATTGCCTATCTGTTTCTTAGCAGACAACAACGCTTCAACTGAAAGAAGTGACTTATAACGATGTACTAATAGCACAGCAGTATCTAAGATTTCAGCAACTTGCAACATAGACAAGCCAAATAAATTACCTTCAGGTAAATCACCAGGCCCTTCTAACAGCACCAAATCACCTCTTGGTATTTGTAAATAATTCTGACCTAGTAACTGCTGATAATTAGTTTGATCCTCACCACGTAAGCGTTTTCGGACACTGGCCTCATCTAACGCTAATAAAGTCGGTGCAACGCGGTTTTCCGGCAATTCTAGGCTTTGAGTAATGAACTGAACATCCTCTTCAACCAAGGTTCCATCTGCGGACTTTGAACAAGTACCCAGTGGCTTACCGTAGGCTATATCCAGTCCTTTTTGCTTTAGCTGATGAGACAACCCTAAAATTGTTGCGGATTTACCACTGTAAGTCTCTACTGATCCAATCAGCAAATATTTAGCAGATGTTGGCACGCCATGCACTCCTAATTTCAAAAGTCTGTTGAACCCAGCTAGGTGTTTCCTAATTTTAGTTGCTTCTGACGGAAGGCTGACGCATCATTGGGGATTGGGTGATAGGCAATTGGTAATTGGTAATGGGTCAATGTCTCCCCTCTACACCCTGGCCCTTACACCCTGCTCCCTGTCTCCTCTTATTCTTCTACACGCAGCAGTTTGCGGTAAAAGGTTATAGAAAAATCGCTAATTTTTTGGCGCTTATAGTTTTCCATTAATTCAATTAAGAAATTAATAAACTCAAAACTTGCCATCATCACTTCATAACCTAATTCAGCATTGCCATCAAACTGGATTCGGCAGCGGGTGAGGTCTGATGGTAGGGTGGCAACATTCCAGGTAGCGATAAAGGGAATATTATCACTGCCTTCTATATTGCGATGTCCTTCCACAAAGCCTTTTTGATAAAGACTGATAGCATAGGGCAAGAAATTTCGTTTACTTTGCTGAATATAAGGGAGATAGACGCTTGCTTGTTGCTGAGTTACAGGCTGTAGTTGATCTATAGACATTGTTTAAGATTCCTCCACTTAGCTAATAACTGGGTATATTTGGTTTTCATCAATAGTATTCCCATAAAGATGTGTCTTTGCACACACTAAAAAAAATAGCCCAAATTAAATTAGGTGGTTTTTCAAGATTCTCAAAAATCGGGAAACACGCAAATAGTACAGAAGTTTCGTTTGGTAGCCCCGTGTTTTTAAAGCGGGGTGGAAAAAGGACAGGTAGCTTGCTTCTCGAAAAGTGCAGATTTATCTGCATTCAAAAATGGTAGAATATTGAGTAGCAAGTAGAAATAACCATCTACGTGAAAAAGCACTCCTAGTAAGGCGAAATCCCTGCAACGAAGAACCGAACGCTCCCGCGCGAAACGACTAGACGAGCAAGTAACGACAGAATGTTGAGCGTACCGAATTGGCATTGTGATGAACCTAGGATCGCGGAATAATTCGTAAAAGTAAGCGCAATTGCAGCATCTTTTTGATAGTTGTTTTGAGCGTCTAAGGGCATATTTGACTATCCCTTTTAAGCAAGTCTTAAAGAATCTGCCTCTCTTTGGTGGGCAGAGTGTCAGATCCCTTGATGTATATTAAGGAGATAACTAACGGTTGTTTACCGTCAACAGGGATTGCTCTGCCCTGTCAACCTGCTGAAAGATAAAAACTTAAGTAGGAACTGAACATCAAATTTGTGTAAGTAGATTTGAATAAGTTTCAGAGAGCGGTGTAGACAAATACTGGTTTTTAAATCAAGTAACTATGCCAGCGAATTCCTGGCCCGAAAACGAATCTTATAACGGAAGTTCTGATCCGCTTAATTCCTTACTGTCTGACCTATCGGCAGAAGAGGAGTCTGTGATAGATCCAAATGCTGTGTCTTTATTATCATCCTCCCAGTTCCAACAACGTAGACCCAAAGCCGCCCTAGTCTTGACTATAGTCTGGGGTGGGACGATCGCTCTACATCTAGTTTCCTGGGGTTCTATTTTCATTTTCGGACTCACTACTGTCTTAGGCATTCACGCCTTGGGGATCATTTTTGCTAGACCCCGCCATCACGCTAAAGAAATACAGGGAGATTTGCCTTGTGTCTCTTTGTTGGTGGCTGCAAAAAATGAGGAAGCAGTAATTGGCAGGTTGGTTAAAAGTCTTTGTAGTCTGGAATATGCCAATGGCGAATATGAAGTCTGGATTATTGACGATAACAGTACCGACAGCACGCCGCAGTTATTAGCACAACTAACGCAGGAATACAAGCAACTCAAAGTACTCAGACGTTCACCGGAAGCAACTGGTGGTAAATCAGGCGCTTTGAATCAGGTCTTACCTATGACTAAGGGAGACATTATTGCTGTATTTGATGCCGATGCTCAAGTTAACCCAGATTTACTATTACAGGTAGTACCCTTGTTCCAAAAAGAACAGGTGGGAGCGGTGCAGGTGCGAAAAGCGATCGCTAACGCCAAAGAAAATTTTTGGACTAAGGGACAAATGGCAGAAATGGCTGTTGATACCTGGTTTCAACAACAACGGACTGCTATTGGTGGACTTGGTGAATTGCGGGGAAATGGTCAATTTGTCCGTCGTCAAGCTTTGGATAGCTGCGGTGGCTGGAATGAGGAAACAATCACCGATGATTTAGATTTGACAATTCGCTTGAATCTGGATAAATGGGATATTGAATGTATGTTCTATCCCCCAGTAGAAGAAGAAGGAGTCACTAATGCGATCGCACTTTGGCATCAACGCAACCGTTGGGCCGAAGGGGGTTATCAGCGTTATTTAGATTACTGGAATCTGATCCTCAAAAACCGCATGGGGAGACGCAAAACCTGGGATTTACTGATTTTTCTGCTGATTATGTATATCTTACCGACAGCAGTAATACCAGATTTATTAATGTCAGTAATTCGCCATCGTCCACCTGTATTAGCCCCTGTAACTGGTTTGTCAGTTACGATGTCTTTTGTAGGAATGTTTGCTGGTTTGAAACGGACACGCCCAGATCAGAAAACATCTAACTATTTTGTGTTACTTCTCCAAACCATTCGCGGCAGTATTTATATGTTGCACTGGTTAGTAGTTATGAGTAGCACCACTGCCCGGATGTCGGTTCGTCCCAAACGCCTAAAATGGGTAAAAACTGTGCATACAGGCGTTGATAAAGATTGATATTCTGGTTCTGGCAATCCATACCAAACGAGATTTGGCGAATTTTTGATGCAGCAGCAGGCAGCAAATAATCTGCTTATTGCATGGCTTCGTAAGTTAAATTTGTATATAAGCCGTATCAATATCAATACTTATAGCTCTCAATGGTAGTGTATGTACGTATTTACAGCTTATACCGTGAGAGCTTTTTTACTCATCTACCCACTTTGCAAACATTCTCTATATGGTTATACTATTTTAAAATTTAGATGTTTTGCTACCGACAATCCAATTATGAAGTTATGAAGCTTTTTTATTATCAGGAGAATAATTTCGGCGATAAACTGAATCCTTGGCTATGGAGTCAGTTGATACCAGAAGTAATAGATGAAGATCAGAGTACTGCTTTTATTGGTATCGGTACTTTAATTAATGATAAATTACCGCTAAAGACAAAAAATGCCCGTTTGCGAGTGATATTTGGCTCAGGAGTGGGTTACGCACAAGGTGTACCACAGATAGATAAATCTTATAAAATTTACTGCCTTCGTGGCCCGCTATCAGCACAAGCATTAGGAGTTTCGACTAAATTAGCAGTAACAGATGGAGCAATACTAATTAGAAAATTATTTAATAGTAATAGCAAAAAGCTATACAAATTTTCTTACATACCCCATTATGAAATGGCTGGAGAAGGTTGGCGTTTAGTTTGTGAAAGATTAGGATTTGGGTATATAGATCCACGCTGGCCAATAGAAAAAGTTTTGTCTTGTATCAGCCAATCCCAAGTTATACTTGCAGAAGCTATGCATGGTGCGATTATTGCTGATTCATTACGTATACCCTGGATTCCAGTTGTTTCTAACTCTACTATTCTCTCATTTAAGTGGCAAGACTGGTGTCAGTCTATTGATACAGAATATAAACCATCATATGTAAAACGTTTGCATCATCCTCGTCAAAAACTAGATATCTTATTGCCCGCGCGCTTAACCCGTGATTGGTTCAGACAACAAGAGGCTGCATCACAATTACTTAATATTACCAAAACCGTACATCCTAGTTTAAGTACTGATAAAAAGGTGGAAAATCTGACTGAAGAAATGGATAAAATACTTCAAAAATTCAAGGAAGATTTGGCAAAAGGTGCTTTTATTAAATAATTCTCAAGAAACACAGGGAATAGGTTACAGCAAAGAAGTTGTATGGGTATAAAATCAGAACAAGCATTTCTTTCAAATTTTGTATAACCTGTCAATTCTTAAGTCCTAACATCTTAAAGTATTCCAAACAATAAATGAAAATATATGAATATGTCTAACAAATTCTGCTTTTGTACCTTGGCTGTAGGTGAAAAATATCGTACTCACACACGGATGTTAGCTAAAGATATTCAGCAACACACACCTGCTACAACCCTATGCATTCTAACTGATCAGCCAGAGTTTTTTAAGGAATTTCCTCACGTTCTGGCATTCAAGCACCGTCTTCAAAGTGTGAAAGGGTATCATGATAAACGCTTCGTCCTTGAAAAGGCTCTCTCACTATATGATAGTTGTATGTTTTTAGACTCTGATGTCAGAATTCTTGGTCCTGTAGTAGGAGAAATGAATTGGCTTTCTGGAATCACAGCGAGAGCTGGTAGTGATTTGCTGCACCGTATGGCAAATATCAGTAACTCCAAAGAAATTCAAGTTATAGAAGAAGTAGCTCAGAAACTAAATATTGATCTTCAACAAGTCCAGTGGTTCCATGAATTCATGTTTGCTATGAAGGGAGAAGCAGGATTGGAAGGAAAGTTTTTTCAGCTTTGGCAAACAATTTCTTACTTATTTGAAATACGAGGAATTTATCATGGTGAAAGCTATGCTATGGGACTAGCTGCCGCTAAAGTAGGCATGACAATCAGATTTGAACGCGAAGATAAGTTTCCGTTCTTTAAGGACAATATAGAGCGAGTAAGAATAAAAAATGGACAATCGAATTTGTTGGAAAAAAAAATCTATTTCGAGATTCAAAAAAATATTGAAGATCCAAAACGTCCAATTTATAGAAAAATAACTGATAAATTAATTAAAGAAACCGTGTTTCTTTATAGATTATTGCGACTGAGAAATTTTGCTAAACATGATTCTGAGTTTTACAAACTTTTTGACGTAAAAATATATCCTTAATTATTTTTTGGATTGTCGTGATTTTCTGTTGTTAATTGACGGCTTTTTGCTAAACTGTTAATTTTAATTAATTAATCTTAGAGTCTGTTTGAAAAGTTTTGGGCGAATATAATATTGCTCCGTAACGCCAAGCTTACCAATCAAGATTCAGCGATAAATATAGTTACTTCCAAATATTAACAAAAATGCAAATTACCCAAAGTCTTCATACTGCTATACTCGTCACCGACTTACAACGTTCAGAACACTTTTATGGCAAAGTATTAGGATTAACAAAAATAGACCGCATTCTCAAATATCCTGGTGCTTGGTATCAAATCGGTAATTATCAAATACATTTAATAGTTTCATTATCTGTCCCCACCAAAAATCAAAACGAAAAATGGGGACGTAACCCGCACGTTGCTTTCTCAGTTGTTGATTTAGAAATAGCAAAAGCAGAATTACTGAGTCAGAATTATCCCATTCAAGCTAGTGCTTCTGGTCGTCCGGCTATTTTCACCCAAGACCCAGATGGGAATATTATTGAACTAAATCAACAATAGTCAAACTAAAGCTGTGACAGCCTTTAGAGAAACTTTAAGTTTATGACTAAATGAGAATTATTGCTTATATTTACAGTGATCCCCTTTTAGAAACTGCTCCCGATGAAGCTAGTTGGGGTTGGGAGGTAGATCGAGTTTATCAAGATTTGGGAGAGGGACAGTCGCAATTACAACAATTACTAAATGACTGTAAATCAGAACCAGCAAACTATTTACTAATTCGTCGGTTAGAAGAATTAGGGGATACGATCGCACAAGTAAGCAATTCCCTCAACCAACTTGAAGCAATGGGAGTCATTGTCATTGCTACAGAACAAGCATACACTTCTGAATCTGCTAAATTCCGCGTCGAATTGCTGAATTTACTCCAAGAAATCCAACGTCAACAACGTAGTCGCAGCATCCGTCAAGGACACGCCCGAAATCGTCTCGAAGCCTCTCCACCACCGGGTAAAGTCCCATACGGCTACCGCAGAGGTCAAGGTAAATATATAATTGACCGCAGTACTTCACCTGTAGTCAAAGAATTTTTTGATAATTTTTTACTCTATGGTTCTCTACGTGGTTCAGTTCGTCACTTAGCCAAAAAATACGGTAAAAAAATCTCTGTCACCACAGGAAGGCGTTGGTTGACAAATCCAGTTTACCGGGGTGACACGGCATATCAAAATAATGAAATTATTTCTGATACCCATGTGGGAATTATTTCTAGGGAAGAGGCAGCACAAGTTGACAGACTTCTACGCCGCAATAGTCGTTTACCATCTCGTACCGCTAGTGCGCCTCGTTCTTTAGCTGGGTTAGTTGTTTGTAACCAATGTCAGTCTCCGATGACAGTTACTCGTGTGACTCAGCGATACCAAGATAAGGAGTATTTGTATTTACGCAATACAGACTGTCCCCAAATTCCTAAATGTCGTGCTATTTCTTACTCAGAAGTTTTAGAAAAGACGATTGAAATTGTTTGTCGAGATTTACCTTTAGCGGTAGCAGGGATGAATTTTCCTCAACTGGATGCTATTAAAAATAGTTTAAGTGATCACATTTCCCGTCAGCAAGAAATCCTCCAACAGCTACCGACATTGATAGAAACTGGAGTTTTAGATACAGAAACAGCTAAAATCAGGGCTTACAAACTCCGTACAGAAATTTCTCAACTCCAAGCCAAGTTAGCAACTCTTCCACCTGTCAATTTGCGTTCTGTGGCTGAAGCTGTTTCTATTCCCCAATTTTGGTTAGATTTATCAGAAGTAGAAAGACGGTTTTATTTGCGAGAATTTATCCGCGAAATAGATATAATTCGTCAGGATAAAAAATGGAATTTACAAGTCATTTTCATTTTTTAATCTAAGAGGAATCAAGAATAGGAGAAAAACCGGAAATACTCTAATTCCTCGATTTACCAATTACTTAATGAATTAGTATCTAACTATGGCTTGCTTAATAAAGCTAAAACTTAGACATATCAAGAGTTGGAAGGTTAAAAAAGTAAATCAGGTGCAAGGAATAAGCGTTGAAACTACCAAAAACCTATTAGTGGATCTGATTCAAGACTATTCTTCTCTTCTTCTAATTCTTCCTCCTGACTCCTAGCCCTAACGGAAAGGCTTTTTCCGCAAACCCTAACTATCAAGATGATTTAGGAGATTTACCTGCATTTCTTACATTCATCACTTTACTAAGTAAATCAAACCAAAATGGCGCTCCCATGGCAATAGCTAAACCGCTAATTAGCCAACCAAAAGTCATTCTTAATACATTAATAACAGGCCAGCCATTAATCTTAACTGCTTTTCGTTCCAGTTGCTCTTTTAAGTTATCATCTGTCCAACCAATTGGGAAATTAACGTCTTCTAAAATTTGCGTAGTATTTATATTGTCTAAATTGGTAGAACCAGATTGTTGATCTATTATTTTTTCAGCTTTATAAACAATTGTTTCTCGCAGTACCGTATCTTTCGATAAGCGATCAATGATATGAAAGGTATCTGCATTAGCACCGAAAGCTAGGACAATACCAAGTAAAATTGCTACTCCTTTAGCATTTCGTTTGTAAACACCACCTGCTCGCTGCATGGAACTATCAAAACTATTTTCAATTTCTCTTCTTAAGAGTTGAATACCTTCTTCTGTGCTTTTAGCTCTGTATTGCGCTCGTTTAGCTATGGTTTCGATATTTTCTCTGATTGCAGGTGGTAAACCATCCACAAATTGGTTAATCGTTTGATATGTTTGATTATCTCCACCTTGGAAAGCTGTCTTCATTTCTTTATACACAGCGTTACTTGTATTCATTAATTGCACAATTTCGTTGATATTAGGCTTTAATCCTCCTACTATTATTGCTTCTTCCGTATTTGCAAAAGTATGTTTGCAAAAAGCTTGCAATCGCAGCAATGTTTCTATCAATACTTTATTTTCATTATCTATATTCGCTTGAAAATTATCTATATATTTTTCCAAACTTTCTTTCATCCGATTAACGCTGGTATCTATATCAATTTTATGGTCTTTAAAATCAGCCACAATATTTGTATATTCTGACTTGAGATTTTCAAAATCATCATTTATGTCTTGGGTGATATGATTTGATAATTCGGTAAGCTCTATTTGTCTTAGGGATCTGGTTAAAATTGTTTCAACTTCCTGCAACCGTTGGGTTTTGAATTTTTCTAGCCTTACTTCTGTTAAACTATGGATAATTTTTGGTAGTTGTAATTCTTCTATGAGAGTTGCAGCAAAAGTATCTCCTCCAATATAAGAAGGTCCACTGTGTGATTGATCAAAGGTCTTCTCTCCCTGTGGAGATTTAGACAATAATTTTCGGATTGGACGAGTTATATCAGCTATTAACCAAGTTAGTTTTCTCGGTAAAACAGAGAAAAATCCTTTTGCTTCTTGATTGATACTTTTTATTAAAGGATTACTATAAATTTTATTGACTAGTTCAATTACATCCTTGGCTTGTGAGTTGCTAACATCTCCAGCCAGGAGAATTTCAATTGATTTTTTTAAATGTATAGCTCGCCACTGTAATACTGTAGCCATTAGTTCTTGAATTTCTGCGGCTAACAAACTTAAAATTAAGTAAATAAAAATTAAACCTAGGGCTACATCCAAAATAAATGGTAGGCGCATTTACAGACTCCTTCAGGGAAATTGACCAGTTGCGGTTTGTATTCTTTATATCATTTAACGGGAAAAATGCTTGTTAACTTCTTTAAAAAATAAATAAGAAAAATTTTGTTCAAAAAATTATCATTGTTCAGAGAAAACTGAGTTAATTTGGGATCTAGCCATTGCTAGTGAAAATGGTTTGTGACTGTGTGGCAACATTGGAGATTCACTCTGGTCTCTATGTAATCAAACCAGCGAGTAAAATGATTAGCATAGAATATGCCTGAAGGAAGCTATATTTGGACTCATCTCGAAAAACAACATCGCGCAGTTGACAAATGGATTGATTGGATATGGCTGATGGTATTGCTGTTAGCAGCGGTGTTACTCTTTAGCATCAATCTGGGAGGAATACCGCTACGAGATTGGGATGAAGGGACCGTGGCACAAGTTGCTAGAGAAATTTGGCAGGCCCCAGCAGGTTCCATGCGCTGGCTTTACCCTACCTTGGGAGGTGAACCATACCATAGCAAGCCACCCCTCATGCATTGGCTGATTGCTTGGGTTTACTCTCTGGGTGGTGTGAATGAATGGACAACTCGCTTACCTGGTGCAATTTTGACAGCGATGTCTGTACCTTTACTGTATTGTATGGGTAGGGAGATTTTTCGCCAACGTTGGGTAGCTATTTATAGCGCCTTGATTTATTTGACAATGCTACCG
Source organism: Anabaena sp. PCC 7938 (assembly GCF_049315035.1). Lineage (NCBI taxonomy): Bacteria > Bacillati > Cyanobacteriota > Cyanophyceae > Nostocales > Nostocaceae > Anabaena > Anabaena sp. PCC 7938. Next base: position 2,553,910 of record NZ_CP186034.1, read on the forward strand.
GTAGTGCGTCATGGCAGGTTAGCAATGTTGGATGGGGTAGTGGTAAGCCTGTTGATGGTGATGATGTTGTGTGTGTTGCGATCGCGCCGAGATTTACGCTACTGTCTTGGTGTTGGTATCAGTTTTGGGTTAATTTGCCTCACTAAAGGCATGGTGGGCATCTTATTAGGTTCTATTGCTGTGGTCTTTCTCTTTTGGGATACACCCAGACTACTCACTAGTTACTATCTGTGGATAGCAATCTTCATTGGTATTCTACCTGTGATGGGTTGGTATGCTGCCCAACTACTGCACTATGGTTATCCTTTCTCGCAAATTGAGGCGGTGAATCAACCATTTCATCAAACTGCTGCTGTTGCCAGTGGTCGCCATGAACCATTTTGGTATTATCTGTTAGAAATTATCAAATGGACATGGCCTTGGCTCGTATTTTTACCGCAAACTGTGCGCTTTACCTGGGAAAATAGAAATCTTAGCTGGGCAAAACTCATTATTGTCTGGACTGGTGTTTATTTACTGCTGATTTCCCTTATTAGCATCAAATTACCTTGGTATGTCTTCCCCATTTATCCCAGTTTGGCATTAGCTTTTGGTTTCCAGTTAGCAGAGATAGAGAAATTACGTTTATTTTCATCCTATCCTCGCGCTTGGGTGACTAGTTTTGCAATTTTGGCTGTGGTGGCTGCCGCTGGTAGCATTTATTTTAGTTGGGTCAGCGGTAAAACAGACTTACAGGTAATTTTGGCCGCAGTAGCTATGACTATGACTTTAGCGGCTATTTTAGCAGAGCGAGGTGATAGGCAATTTTTGAAAATTTTGGTGTGGGGAAGTTATATTTCCCTACTGTTGTTGATGAAATCTAATTACTGGGTGTGGGAATTGGGAGAGGCTTATCCAGTCAAACCAATCGCTACAATGATAGCTAGTGCCAATCCACAAGCCAGGGAAATCTACACATCTTTTCCCTATTCTCGTTCATCGTTGAATTTTTATAGCGATCGCACCATTACTCCCGCTTCTACTGGTGAACTGCTATATTATTGGCAATACAATAGCCAACCCTATTTCCTCTTAAATGCCTCTGCTTTAGAAACCCTCAAACTCAAATCTATCAAAGTAGTTGATCAAGCCGAAGGTTGGCAATTAATCACAAAAGACAGCAATAAGTTCTGAGTATTGAGTACCGAGTACTGAGTGAGTGGTTGACTTGGATTTTCACTCATAACTCAGTACTCATTCATTCCTCATTCACCTTCTCAGTTCCTGGAACCAATGGGATATTGTCGTTGGTTTTTTCTTGAGTCATCACAACGGCTGTCAATAAAATAACACCTCCCACAGCCAAAGCGACTAAAGGTCCCTTGAGAAGAATTAAATCTCTGATCATCCTAGCTAAAGGTCGGCTTTGACGACGCAATGCTGAAGAAATCATAATTTGTTTCCAAGTAAACGGATCACGGACGTAGTGACCACTTTTACAAACTACAAGCCTTTCCTGACAATATGGACAGGTAAATAAGCCTCTATAAGTTTTAACAGGCTGTGTCCGGTTATTTCTTTGACAAATAGGGCAAGTAACATAATGATTATCAAAAGTGTGTATATTCATCTAGCTCGTCCGCCTAGTCCATTTACTCGCTCTATAACAATAGCTATATTGAACTTTGATCACCAATAAGTAGCCTCGGCAATATTGTCTGAACATTAGTAATGCATCACACATACAATTTTTCTGACTACTAATTGAGGCTATATAGTCGTAACACGAGTATAGCCAGATTTAGTAAATCAAGCATACTTGTCTGGTTACTAAATCATGGCTCACAATGAGAATTAACAAATAAAAAATTTAATTTTTTCTGGCACTTACCCCGTTTCTCCATGACTCTCTTGCCTCCTACTCAATTGAGGAAGGTAAGGCCACTACCTGCCTTTCCCTCACCTTCTGCCAATTTGACTCAACTAATTAATCGTTTTCAACCATCACCAGAAACAGTAGTGCTGTTTTTAGCCATGCTTATTGGTGGTGGTACTGGTATGGGTGTAGTTACCTTTCACTATCTAATCCAGCTGGTTCACAACTTGATGCTGGAAAATTTGATGGGACTGATTGGAGTCTGGGGTGGTTGGACTTTAGCTTGTGTTCCTACATTAGGCGGACTGATTGTGGGCTTGATGCGTTGGCGTACTCAAGACTTTGGCCCTGGACTTTCATCTCTAATAGCCGTCTCTCAAGGTAGAGAGGTAAAGCGACAATTGCGTCCTGTAACCAAGATGATAGCGGCGGCTGTTTCTTTAGGTAGTGGAGCCTCTTTAGGACCAGAGGGGCCAAGTGTAGAAATCGGTACTAATTTTGGGGTGTTGCTATCAGATGTGCTGCAAGTTTCTCAAGAGAGACAGCGGTTACTTTTGGGTGCTGGTGCAGCGGCTGGTTTAGCCGCTGGTTTTAATGCTCCCATTGCTGGAGTATTTTTTGCTCTAGAGGTGGTCATGGGTACTACATCCTTTGCCACTTCGGCGGTGAGTGTGGTCTTACTAGCAGCAGTAGTAGCAGCCTTAATTGCTCAAATTGGTTTGGGGTCCCAACCTGCTTTTGCCTTACCTGCTTACCAAGTCCGCAGTTCTTTAGAATTACCGCTTTATCTTGGATTGGGTTTGGGCGCAAGTTTGATTTCTGTAACTTACACAGAAGCAATACGTTTGGCTAAAGCGTTTTTTGCAGGACGGGTTCCGGGGTTTGAATTTCTTTTAAAAATTCCTCAACCAATTCAGCCCATCATTGGTGGTGCGATCATTGGTACAGTAGCTTTTTATTACCCACAAATTCTAGGTATTGGTTATGGTACTGTGCAACCCATGTTGCAAGATCAGGAATTTTCTTTAAATCTGTTACTGATATTGATGGTTTTAAAACTGCTGATGACCGCCGTTTGTTCCGCTAGTGGTTTTGTGGGTGGGTTGTTTGCACCAGCAATGTTTTTAGGTGCTTCTTTTGGGTCTGCTTATGCCAAATTTTTAGCTTTGATAGTGCCAACAATTGTTGAATATATGGCGGCTCCTCCAGCTTATGCAATGGTGGGTATGGCTGCTGTTTTAGCAGGTAGTGTCAGAGCGCCTTTAACAGCTATTTTAATGTTGTTTGAATTAACCCGTGATTACCGCATTGTTTTACCTTTGATGGCAGCGGTGGGTTTAAGTGTATGGTTAGTTGAGCGTATCAAGCCAACTTTTAATTCTAATTCTAATCTTCAACAGATTGGTCTGGCGGAGTTGAAAGATGAACAAGTGGAGATAGTACAACAAATTTCAGTGGCAGATGCAATGAACTCCTCTCCCAAAAAACTGCCTGTAACTCTGGGGATTTTAGAAGCATCTATGGAAATGATCCGCGATCGCACACGCAGTGCTTTAGTAATTGATGCATCTGAGAAATTAGTTGGTATTCTTTCTCTAGACGATATTAACCGCGCTCTTTCCTTTTGGGAAAATTACCAAAATTCCCCTCCTGAAATACAGGCTAATTTTTCTAGTCAAACACTCATAGACATTTGTACAACTGACATCCTCTATGCTTGGCAGGATGAACCATTATCTGAAGCTTTAGATCGTATGGCGTTGCGTGGCTTGCATCAGTTACCAGTGGTAGCAAGAGACAAACCAGATTGCATTTTAGGTTTACTAGAAAAAGAACAAATTGCTTTAACTTGTAACTTGGCAGCAACACGCAAAGCATTACAGCACTATTTACAAGTCTTACCAACAACAGAGATAGTCATTGGTCATTAGCTATTGGTCATTGGTCATTGGTCATTGGTTATTGGTAAAGATAAACAACTGACTAATGACTAATGACTATTTATTAAGCAGTAGCTTCTACTTCGGCATCATCTTCCCTATCTTCTGGGTCTACTTGCCGTAGTCGAATGTGTTTTTTCCCTAAAGTGATGATAAATTCATCTCCAGGTTTGAGATTCATCTGTTTTGTATAAGCTGAACCTATCAATAAATTGTTGTTGGACTGCACACTAATTCTATAGCTTGCACTACGTCCACCACGGCCGTTGGCGCTAGGTGTACTATCCAACTGAATGCCTTCAGCATCAATTAGAGCATTTAGGAACTTCATCATGTTGACGCGCTCTATACCATTTTTAGTAACGGTATAATAGCCACACTGTTTAGCTTTATCTTCTTTGCTCTCGTTCTCTAGCTCCTTAACTTTTTTGAGGAGTTCATCACCGACAAGGGGGTCAATTTTTTTCAGTTTAGGCATCAACTTAGGTCGAAAATGAATGTTTGAAGTGGTTGAATCGATTTTATTTTAACTGATACTGAGATAATAGGAACGGAATCCTTTATTTTTATCTCAGCATAGCCAAGTATATTACACACACAGGCAAAATTGTTGCACAATTACCAATCTTTTTCAGACATTTTCTAAAAATAATTCTGGTCATGCTCATATATCTTCTCTCTAGCAATCAGATTTGATTTATAAACTTACTCTCTACCAGACGCTACGCGAAAGTAGAAGCGCTTAACAGGGAGTTAGGAATTGACAATAGGAAAGAGGGGAGGTAGATGATTAGGTCGTTTATTCAAAAAATCAAATATGATTCCTATATATATGGTTTGTGAATTACTACCAAGCTGTATTTGTTTAAGTTTTTTAAAGCCATGTGAAATAGTCGTCTACTCACCGGAGATGAACCTGATCAGACAAAATGATAAGCAAACCTGATCTTTAGTCATAAGTCATGAATCGTAAGTCAGTGACAAAACAACTGATAACTGATAACGTAAGCATTCAGCTTATGGCTAACCACAGGCTACACCAACAGCATTTGAATAAATGATGTTAGCCTTCGTTTAAAGTCGATCACATTACTCCCAAGGCTTAAGAGTGTGCGATGTTGGCACAACCTGCTGTTACATATGCCTACCTGATAACTGATAAATGAAACTAACGACTAAAGGACACTATAGTGTTAAGGCATTACTAGATTTGACTTTACAGCCAGAATATGGACCCGTATCTGTAAGAACAATTGCCAAGCGTCAAGATATTCCGGCTCCTTATCTAGAAAAGTTACTCATAGAAATGCGTCGCGCTGGGTTAGTCAAATCAATTCGTGGTAGCGTCGGTGGCTATCAATTATCCAGAAAGCCTGCACAAATCTCTATAGGACAAATTTTAGAGGCAGTGGGAGAAAACATAACTCATTTACCTTTGAATAGTCCACCACTAACTCAAGCAGAAGATTGGGTAACATTTACCTTGTGGCAAAGACTGAACCAAAAGCTGAAAGAAGCTTTGTACAGCATCACTTTGGCAGACCTTTATTATGATGCCCGTAGTTGGCAAGCATCTTTAGGTGAAGAAGCTAGTTTTGTCGTTTAGTCAGTTATCAGGGAATAGGCAAGAGGTAAGAGGTAAGAAGATAAATATTCTCCCCAATGACCAATGATCAATAATATCTATATCTTAATTATTGCTGCCTTGTTAGATTACTTAATTGGTGATCCTTGGGGTTGGCCTCATCCAGTGCGAGTGATGGGATGGATAATTTCTTGGTTGAGTAAATTTTTTCTGCAACATTGTCAGAGTTCTCTAACACAACGTCTAGCTGGAATTGTAATCGCTATGATTCTCATCGTCGGGAGTGGTTTATCTGGCTGGTTAATAATTCAAATTGCCAGATGGCTAAATCCATTGTTAGGAATTGTTTTAGAGAGCATTCTCCTAGGCAGTTGTTTTGCTCTTCATAGTTTGCGAACAGCTGCGGTAGATGTAATCCAACCTTTAACTATAGGAAAGTTAGAGGAAGCAAGACAAATTTTAAGTAATTATGTAGGTAGGGATACAACAAACCTCTCAGCAGCAGAAGTTTTACGAGCAGTTTTGGAAACAGTGACGGAAAATGCTACTGATGGAGTGATGGCTCCTTTGTTTTATGCAATTCTGGGTGCATTTATGCCATTGGTTGGTGTGGTTCCTTTGGCTTTAGCATATAAAGCTAGTAGTACTCTAGATTCAATGGTGGGTTATCGGGAAGCACCTTATACTTATATTGGCTGGTTTAGCGCGAGGTTAGAAGATGGTTTAACGTGGCTTCCTTGCCGTTTAACAGTCATGACTTTAGCACTTTTATCACTTAAACCCGTCAATGTTTGGCGAATTTGCCACCGGGATGCTATTCAAGATCCTAGTCCTAATTCTGGTTGGAGCGAGTGTGCCTATGCTGCTATTTTAGGTGTGCAGATGGGTGGAATAAATTGGTATCGTGGGGTTGCTAAACATAAGCCATTTTTAGGAGATGCTATTTATCCCATCACCCCAACTTCGATTCACCAAGCTTTGCAATTGACTCGATATTCGTTTTTGTTATGGTTGGGTTTGGCAATATTTTTAATTCGTAATTCGTAATTCGTAATTCGTAATTCGTAATTCGTAATTCGTAATTCGTAATTGGAGATAGGGAACAGGGAACAGGCAAAAGCTAAGAAAAAGAGAAATTTTATCCCAACTTCCCAGCTTCCCAACTTCCCAACTTCCCAACTTCCCAACTTCCCAGTCCCCAATCCCCAATCCCCAGTCCCCAATCCCCAGTCCCCAATCCCCAATCCCCAGTCCCGAATTTATGTCTACTAAAGTAGTTGAAATTCTCTCATCAGAAGAACTGCGTCGTACTTTGACTCGTCTTGCTTCTCAAATTGTGGAAAGGACGCGAGATTTGTCACAATTGATACTTTTGGGCATTCATACTAGAGGCGTGCCATTAGCTAACTTATTGGCACGTCAAATAGAGATTCTCGAAGGTGTCAGTATATGTGTTGGAGCATTAGATATTACATTCTATCGTGATGATTTAGACCAAATTGGCTTAAGAACTCCAGCCAAAACCGATATCCCTTTTGACTTAACGGGAAAAACGGTTGTCTTAGTGGATGATGTCATTTTCAAAGGACGGACAATTCGTGCTGCTTTAAATGCTGTTAATGAGTATGGTAGACCAGAGGTGATTCGTTTAGCTGTATTAGTGGATAGGGGACATAGGGAGTTACCAATTCACCCAGATTTTGTGGGTAAAAAACTGCCCACGGCTCAAGAAGAAATTGTGAAAGTTTATTTACACGATGCAGATGGACGTGATGCGGTGGAGTTAATTAGTAATGGGTAATTGGTAATTGGTATTAAATTTTTCAAATATCCTCTAAGAGTAGGAGTCGCTATTCAATACTCAGTACTAATTTGACGAATCACAACTGATCACAGTTTTAATTGTTTGTAATAATTGGTTTGCTGTGAAAGGTTTGCATAAGAAAGCTTTTACACCCATATTATAAGCTGCATTCACTTTATCGCTTGAGACTAGTCCGCTAACGGCAATAATTTTGACTTCTGGATTAATTTTTTGCAAGGTACGAATGCTGGTTATTCCATCCATACATGGCATGATCATATCTATTAATACTAAAGATATTTTATCCCGATGTTCTACATATAAGGCTATTGCTTCAATACCATCATGGGCTGTAATTACTTTATAAGTATAATTTTCTAGTGATGTTTTTGTAATATCACGAATAGCAGCTTCATCATCGACTACTAATATCAGTTCTCCATTACCTTGAGGAAAAAATATTTCTGGTGCTTCTATAGTTTCGGTTGTATCTTGTGCAGGTAAATAGACTTTAAATTGACTGCCTTTTTTGTCTTCGCTATTAACATTGATAAAACCACCATGACTTTTAACAATTCCCAATACTGTAGAAAGACCTAGACCCGTGCCTTGACCGAATTCCTTAGTCGTAAAAAACGGTTCAAATATCCGGTCTATTATAGTTGGTTGAATACCAATTCCAGTATCAGTTACAGTAATGACAATGTAAGGTTTGGCTTGAGCCTCAATGTGCATTTGGGCGTAATTTTCATCAATTAAGAGATTTTCGGCTGTAATTTTTAAAGTACCACCGTTGGGCATAGCATCACGGGCATTAACACATAGATTCATTAATACCTGGTGTAACTGAGTAGCATCACCAGAAACAGTCCAAAGAGTTTGGGGAATTTGGGTAATAATTTCAATTGTTTTTGGAAACGTTTCTTTAATAATTTGCTGAATTTCAATTAGTAAGTGTTTTAATTGTACAAGGGTACGATCGCCATCTAACCCACGGGCAAATGACAATACTTGTTTAACTAAATTAGCTCCTCGTTTAGCATTTGTTAATTAATATGGGAATTAGTCGTCGAGAACGTTCATCTTGGACTTGAGTTTCTAAAAGTTGTGCTGTCATCAGAATGGGTGCGAGGACATTATTTAAGTCGTGGGTAATACCACTTGCTAAAGTGCCAATACTCTCTAGTCTTTGAGCGCGTAAAAATTGCTGTTCTAGTTGCTTTTTTTGAGTAATATCGGTGTTGACAACTAAAATAGATTGAGGGTTTTTACCGTATGCAGGTACTAATGTCCAACGGCTCTCAACAATAATTTCTTTACCACATTTTGTAGTTTGCGCTAGTTCTCCTTTCCAAGAACCATTTTTGATGATAGTTATGAGTGCTTTTGATAATTGCGACAATTTTTTTTCTGGACACAGATGATGTATTTTTTTCTTTAGGGCTTCTTCCGTACTCCAACCATAGAGATGTTTAGCCGCTTGGTTCCAATATAAAATTTGGTCGTTTAAATCACCTACAAAAATAGCATCGGTAGCGACATCAAGTAAAGCGGCTTGTTGGCGAATTTTTTGTTCTGTTTGTTTACGTTCAATAGCGTAGCGAATAGAGCGTTCTAATAAAGGTGCAGTTAATTGGCTTTTTTCTAGATAATCTACTGCTCCGGCTTTCATGGCTTCTAAATCTATTTCCCTGTCGCCTTGACCTGTGAGTAAGATTAAGGGAGAAGTTGAACCTTTGTCAATGGCTTCGCGTAAAAGTTCTAGACCGTTATGCGCTCCTAAACGATAGTCTACTAAATAGATGTCATGTTGGTGTTGAGCGATCGCTTTTCTGGCTACTGGATAACTATTCACCCATTCCAACTCACAGGCAGCTACCTGAAATTCACTGAACCAATCACGAGTTAAAATATAATCATCTTCATCATCATCAATTAATAATACTTTAATTAGGCTATCATTCATATTGTCTCTTAGTGCTTATAGAGGCATTTCTACAATTTCCAACCAGTATTTTCCTATAGTTCTCATCACTTCCACTAAGGATGTAAAAGTTTCTGGCTTAATAATAAAGGAATTTGCGCCCAATTCATAGGTATTATAGATATCTTCCTCCGCCTTAGAACTTGTCAGAACTATCACGGGAATGCGCCGTAATTTCGGGTCAGTTTTAATTTCTTTTAGCACCTCAAGTCCGTGTTTTTTAGGCATATTTAAATCTAGTAAAATTAAAACTGGATCAGGTGCTTTGCTAATATCTGTATATAATCCACGGTGGCATAAATAATCCATTAACTCCTCACCATCTCTAACGATATATAGTTGAATGGGCAATCTGCTTTCTACCAAAGCATCATGAACTAATAGACTATCATCATCGTCATCATCAGCCATTAAGATGGTGACGGTTGCTTGCCGATCTTTCACTCTAAATTTTCTCCTTTGTACTAGTTATTAGTATTTAATAAGTAATTGCTATAAACAAACTGCCGTCCACATTTTTACAATTAACCTAATTTTTATGTGTGCTAGTAATCCCTCTCTAGGAAGAAAAATTAAAAATTAGGAATTAATTGGTAATGTGACAATAAATATTGCTCCTGCTCCTGGCTGACTTTGTGCAGTAATAGTACCATGATGTCGTTCAGTAATTTTTCGGCAGATAGCCAAACCGATGCCAGTACCTTCGTATTCACTGCGACCATGCAGACGTTGAAAAACATTGAAAATACGGTCAAGATATTTTTCTGCAAAACCAATTCCATTATCTTCAACAATGATTTGAAAATATGCACCGCCGAGAGCTAAGTCATCAGCAATGTTGTTTACAAATTGACCATGTATTTTAATAATAGGTGGTTGATTTTGACGATGGAACTTGAGAGCATTACCAATGAGATTTTGTAATAATTGCCTCATTTGTAAAGGATCTGCTTGAATAATGGGTAATTCACCTACTTCAATTTGTCCACCAGTTTGCTGAATGCGTACTTCTAAATCAGATAATACTTCTTGGGTAATTTGTGCTAAATTTACCTCTACAAATGGCTGCGCTCTAGTTGTGACCCGTGAAAGTGTCAATAAGTCTTCAATCAAAGTCTGCATTCTCAAGGTTGCATTTTGCATCCGTTCTAAATAATCATGTCCTTGTTCACTTAAAGAGTCACTACAGGTAATTTTTAAACGCTCACCAAAGGTCTTAATTTTTCGTAGTGGTTCTTGTAGATCGTGGGAAGCAATAAAGGCAAATTGTTGCAGTTCTTCATTAGAACGGGTGAGTTCTTGTCGCTGCTTGGTTTCTTGTTCTAAAATTAGGCTTTGTGCTAGTGCAATGGCGATTTGATCAGCAAGTTGTCGCAAAAGTCCAATTTCCCAATTAGTCCATTGACGGGTATGTAGACATTGATGGGCTATTAGTAGTCCCCAAAGTTGATTTTGGCGAAAAATGGGGACGACAAGGTTAGCTTTAACTGCGAATTGTTGGAGAAATTCAATATGACAAGGTTGAAACTGTGCTGTTTCGATATTGCTAATAGCGCTAATTAGCCCTTGACTGTATTTTTGGATGTATCCTTCATCAAAACAAGGGTCAGTAATATTTTGCCCCAGGATAATCGGTAAACCAGGAACTACAGCTTCTTTAACTACTAGGAAAGAACCATTGCTATGTAATTGCAAGATTAAGACTCGATCTGCTTGGAGTAATTTTTGTACTTCTGTGACACTGGTTTGGAGAATGTCATCAATTTGTAAAGATTGACGAATTTTGAGGGTGATATTAGCGAATAATTGCGATCGCAAATTTTGCCTTTGTAGTTCTGCTTGAACACGCTTGCGGTCAGTTATGTCCATCATAGCCCCAATCATCCGCACTGCTTTACCTGCCTGGTTATGAACTACATAAACACGATCAAAAATGTAGGCATAAGTACCATCGTTACGCAAAAAGCGGTATTCATTCGACCAAAATTGTTTACCACTATCAATCGCAGTCCGTATATCAGCAGTAATTCTGGTTCTATCATCTGGATGTATTCGTTCGCGCCACCAAATTGCATCTAAATCAACCTGTGCCGAAGTATAACCAAAAAGGGTTTGTACAGATTGATTCCACCACACTTGATTAGTCAGCAAATCCCAATCTCTCAACACATCATTAGTAGCCAATGCCACTATTTGAAACCGTTCTTCACTTTGACGTAATTGTTCTACTGCCAATTTACGTTCTGTAATATCTGTATCTACACCACATATTCGTACAGACACTCCTGATGAGTTTTGAGAAACTACCCCTTTACTAGCTAACCAACGAATACTACCATTAGCTAAAACAACTCGAAATTCAATTGCAAATGCTCCCCCATTTTCAATAGCTTCTTGATAAGTATGTTTAACAAATTCACGATCTTGGATGTGAATGCGGTCAAGAATAGCTTCATAACTGTGATTAAAATTGTCTGTGTCTAAACCAAAAAGTACTTCCAAATTATCCGATCTAGTAATTTTATTACTGATTATATCGAAGTTCCAAATACTCATAGAAGCCGCATCTAGTGCCATTCTAATCTGTGCTTCCCACTGATGCCCTTGCTCAGTTTCTTCTGGTAATTTATTGATCATTTTAAATCTATACAAGTAGAGTAACGTAAATAATTAAAGGTTTGTAGTCAGGTCTAAAGACTTGACTAAGAGCGAATTTTGGACATTGTTACTTTACTTAACATGGATTGATTTCTCTTTACCAATCTATCTACTTAACTATTCCTGACTATTCAGTTGATACAGGGTTTTTAATAGTTCTTGTACTGTGAATGGTTTAGGTAAAAAGACTAGATTATTACAAGGATTATCCAATAAAATATTTTTATTTATTCCTAGTCCACTCATGGCAATAATTTTTAATTTGGGATTAATATTTTGCAATTTATCAATAGTGGTACTTCCATCCATAGTTGGCATCATCATATCAATAATTGCAGTATTAATTCTATCTTGATTTTGCTTGTACAGGTTTACGGCTTTCTGTCCATCACCAGCAGTTATTACTTTATAATTATAGTTTTCTAATGAACTTTTGGTAATCTCCTGAATAGAAACTTCGTCATCTACGAGTAAAATCCATTCTCCATTGCCAATAGGCATTTCTATTTCTATTAAAGACTCAACAACTTCTGTATAAACCGCTGGCAAATATAATTTAAAGTCTGTCCCTTTGCCAACAGAACTAGATACAGTAATAAAACCACCATGCCCTTTAATAATGCCTATAACTGTTGATAAACCCAGTCCTGTCCCTTTGCCAAATTCCTTAGTTGTAAAAAAAGGTTCAAATATTCTATCTAATATGTTGCTGGAAATACCAGTTCCTGTATCACTGATCGTGATGACAACATAAGAACCAACTTGTGCATCTAAATGCATTTTTACATAGGTTTCATCAATCCAAATATTCTCAGCCGTGATTGTTAATTTACCACCATTAGGCATGGCATCACGAGCATTTAAGCATAAATTAATCAATACTTGGTCTAGTTGGGTAATATCACCACAAACTGGCGATAAACTTGGCTGAATTTCCGCATGAATTATGATGGATTTAGGAAATGTTTGTTCAACAATCTGCTGCATTTCGGAAATCACATACTTAACTTGAATTACTGCGCGTTGGTTGATGCCACCATAGGTATTACCTTGAATTCCCCTGGCGAAAGAAAGAACTTGTTTAACTAAATTAGCACCCCGTTTAGCATTATTTTCTATAATCGATAATATCGGCTGATTTTCTTGATCATGATATTTATTTTTTAATAGCTGTGCTGACATTAAAATGGGCGATAGTACATTATTTAAATCATGAGCGATGCCACTAGCTAGAGTACCGATACTCTCCATTCTTTGAGCGCGTAGAAATTGTTGTTCTAACTGTTTTTTCTGGGTAATATCAGTGTCAATAACCAGGATAGAATTAGCTTTTTTATCCTCATCATGTACTAAAGTCCAGCAACTTTCAACGATAATTTCTGTACCAGATTTTGTGGTTTTATTTAATTCTCCTTGCCATAAACCTTGTTTCAAGACGGTTTGATAAATTTTCTGTTGTTCTAGCACAGGTTCATTAAGCCAGATTTGATTAGCATTTATGTCTATAACTTCTTCAATTTTCCAACCATATAATTTTTCAGCACTTTTATTCCATAGTAATATTTTGTTGTCTAAATCTCTCACAATAATGGCATCAGTGGTGATATCTAGTAATGCTGCTTGTTCACGGAGTTTTTGTTCTACTTCTTTACGGGCTGTGATATCTTCAAAAATGTATAATCGCCCAAAATATTTAGCAGATGATGTATTCCGAATTTGGGTGGAAAAGCGCCGGATAATGCGCCCATCATTAAAGCTAATTTCATCTTCAATTACAGAACGATTCGTTTCATCTTGTAAAATTTGACATGATGCCGTAAAGCCAGCTATATCTGCTATTAATTGGCAGCAATCAGGAAGAATATCTTGATTTTTTAATTCTTGCGCTTCCATACGCTTTTTGAGATGTTCAATTTTCCAAATTTCACAAAAGCGGTCATTAAAATACAGGATGTCATCAGTCCGATTATCAACAACATAAAATGCTAGTGGTGAAACACTATTCATGGATCGCAACAGTGCTTCTTGCCAACGCAATTCATCTTCTGCCTGCTTGCGTTCAGTAATATCTTCTACTATGTAGGCAAATTGCTGACTACTACCATGATTTTTAGCGATCGCAGAAACTGTCGCTGATAACCAAGTTTGTCCTTGGGGGGTTTCGTAAGAATATTCAAACCTAACTGGTAACTGGGTAAGTTCTGCTTGACGATAGTGATTAATCCACTGGTTTAAATCCCTATTCTCTGCACCCATTTCCCGCGCTAGACGATTTTGCATTGCTTCTGGGGTAAGTCCCAAAAATTTCGCCGTATTGGGATTATCAGAAATATGTAGGATGTCGTTATCGACTAATTCCACAATTCCCATCATCATTGGCGCACTCTCAAAAAAGCTGTGTAAGGTAGATTCACTTTGACGCAGCGCTAATTGTGCCTCTTTATATTCTTCATTTATATGGGACAGTTCGGATAAATTGCGCCTAATTTCTAATTGTCTAACTACAAGGCGACTAATAGATTCTAATCCGGCTAACTGTTGAGGGGTAATTTGACGTGGTATTTTATCCACCACGCACAAAGTGCCTATGACCTCACCTCCTGGTACAATTAAAGGGATACCAGCATAAAACCTTACATATGGTTCTGCGGTAACGATATCTGCTGTGGCAAAACGTTCATCTGCCAATGTGTCAGGAATAATCAAAACCGTACCTTCTAGCAAGCAAATTGGGCAGAAACCTTCATCTCTAGGCATTTCCTGCACATCTAACCCTACCTTAGCCTTGAACCACTGACGATGGGCATCAATTAGATTAATCACAGCAATAGGTGTGTTGCAAATCTGCGCGGCTAACAATACTAAATCATCAAAAGGTTCTTCTGGTGAAGTATCCAGAATTTTATACTGGTGAAGAGTTTTAAGTCTCGCGGCTTCATTGTTAGACACTGGGAATTTCATCAAATTTTTCCTACTATAGTTTTTATATAGAAATCCGGTTTGATTCCTAAATTTACTTGTGTAGCCAAGGAACTCTTAACAGGAAAGACAGAATTGATACCTACTGAGTCTTGTATGGCTACGCCACGCAAGCTATCAAAAATCAAATAGGAGTCCTATAAAATGACTACGTATTCTTGTATGAATCTCTGTCTTAAACATCTCCTAAACCGGGAATAAGCTAATGCTTCCTGCTTAAATTTTGAATTAAAGTATGATGCGCAGATTTTAATTGCTGGTCTTAATAGTAAATTTTATCCTTTGTTAATTAAATTATTACTGTACTTCATTGGTTCATAAAGTTGCTATTCAAAGGTGTCTAATGTTCAGTAAATACATAAATTTGTTGTTTGCCAATTAGTAAAAATTCAGGGTACAGAATATTTAATATAGAAGGGAACAGAGAACAGAAAAGAAAAATATTCCTCCTCCTGACTCCTGACTCCTGACTCCTGACTCCTTACGCCAATTATATATTAATCTTTCTGGGGGAGGATGACAGCAAAATAGATTTTGTGTATGAATTAAATGGAAATTCAGGATATTTACTAATAGATTAGGAATATTTTTATTCAATTAAATTACTCCTACAATAATAAAAATCATGTAAAAATTTAATGGGCATTAATATTGATTTACTCTTCTTGTTTTATGAAAATTACCATATGCTAAGAGGTGTGGCTTCTCTAAAACTCTGCCTGTTCCTAAAACTCATAGATACGCAAGTTGAATATATATCCGCCTAAGAGACATTATACAATGTATGTAATAAAAGGAATACACTGTATTATATATTTATTTTGTCACATCAAAGTATGTAAAATGTAACTGGTATCTTTTATGTATAGCTGTAGTCACATGGCTGAGGAAATGGTTGATTGCTCAAAGCCTTGTAGCAACTGGTTCTATATCATTTAAATTCTTCGTTATATTTCTAAACGCAGCCATGCCCGCAAGTTTTTACAGAACTTAAGACTCAGCACTTAGAGAACTCCACAAAAAAGATGATCCAATCTTGTGGGATGGGCATCTTGCCCGTCCTTATATTATTAGCGGGCTTTTCGGCCCGCACCACAAGAAATTTTGGGATATTTTTTTAATTGGAGAACTCTTACTATCAAGCTATCCACCGTTTCAGAACTTAGTCATGAAAACGAAACTTCCCATAAAACCCAAAGTCGAAGATAGCTTTGGTATTTTCTTTGCTCCATTATCTCTTGAAGAAGTGTACAATCAGGCTAACAACCCGGCTAATGGTGCAGTAGTGCTGATGAGTGGTATGGTTCGTAATCAAACCGATGGGAAACCTGTGGTGGCTTTAGAGTATCAAGCTTACGAACCTATGGCTTTACAAGTATTTTATCAAATTGCGGCTGATATTCGCTGCCAATGGTCTGATGTAAATCGCATTGTTATATATCATCGTATTGGACGGTTAAAAATAGGCGAAATCAGTGTTTTAGTAGCGGTAGGGTGTCCTCATCGAGGTGAGGCGTTTGCAGCTTGTCAGTATGCAATTGATACCCTCAAACATAATGCACCAATTTGGAAAAAAGAACATTGGCAAGATGGTTCTAATTCCTGGGTAAGTATTGGTGCTTGTGAACAAGAAGAATCTTGAAAGTTTTTTCTATATACAGCAGAATACCGTATTTTTCAGGTTCTAGATGATTCTGACTTCTGATTTCTAACTCCTGATTTCTGCTGTATATGTTGCAATTGTTTACAGATATTGCTATTAACTATTGCAGTTTGTAACTATTTTGAATAATCTCCGGGACTATGCCTTTAGACTAATTGACAACAGAAAAATCAAAACAGTGGGATAAAGGCAAATGCATTCAGTAAATCTATTTTGTCATGAATTTGTAGTTGCTGTTTCTTGTGTAGCTTGTATTCTTGGTCTACTGATGCTGTGGGATAATAATAAACCAAAAGATGAAATCCAAGAAACAGAGGAAATCCTGTTAAGGATGAGCTTTGCTTACTGGCTAGTTTACTGTGTTGCTTTTGGAATTGAGAAAATAGTTTTACCGAATTGGGAAGGTTTAACAATGACCTTGAGAATCACTATAGCTTTGTCATATTTGTTAACTTTTTCTTGTATTCTTAGTTTGCCATTACATAAGTTTGCAGTACACCGTGTTGAGGAATAGTAAAAAGTCGAAAGAGGAGTTAGAAAGGCTCCTCTATTGATTAATCGTCTTATTCATGTAATTCTCATAGCGATCGCGATCGCACTTTCCAGTTGTTCCTGAAGCAAAGTTGTGAGGATAAATACCTCTTGTACCGTCTTACCCTGCCGTGCAATGACTTTATAACCCCCGCGAATGGGTACAGACACACGCAACTGCATTTTGGGACAATGACCTCTCACCCTTCCAATCACCGCAGGTGTGACTGTATGAATGCCATCATGCCGACACAAACGTTCTAAAATTGGGATTAGTCCAGAAATGTGAGTAGAGTGATTCCAAACTAGTCTGCCATCTGTGGGTTTGTTCATGATGATTAAGCTGCTTCCAGGGGGGCCATAGTCAATCCAGCCCGTCGTAGTTGTTGGTGGTAGAGTTCCGCAGGTTCTTGAGGACCTACCCAAACAATCGCCTGTCCTTCGTGATGTATCTGATTGGTAAGATCCCAAGCGCGATCGCTCGACATTCCTGGAATATACTTGAGCAAACACTCAGCCACGTGTTGAAAAGTATTAAAATCGTCGTTCAACACAATCACCTTGTAATTTGGATAAGTTTTGCGAGTAACTTGATTAACCCGGTCAGGTGTTACAGTTGGTGCTGTAGCCATCCCATAAATCGCTGCAAGTCTTGTAACCATAGAAAAATGAGTCAAAAACGAGGTTTTACAAACTTCTACTCCAAATAACCAGTTTAATCCATTGTTGGGTTAATGAAGTTGTAGGATTAATGAAGTTAACACAATTGAGTTAAGTCTGAAGATTGATCTAAGCAAACATAACATAATCAACACTAGCCTGAAAATTAAGACACTATTTTGAAATAACGCATTAAATACAATGACACCCAAAATCCAACCTACTGCTCATCCTCAAGTTAAGGGCTTAATCTTAACTTTGCTCCTATCGGTCTTAATGGCTGAAACTGCCCAAGCTCAATCTATACCAAGCATCAATATTCCTACCATAAAAGTACTAGACATATCAGTTATTAGACCATCAATCAACATCCCAAAACCAACAATTAAAATAGAAATTCCATCAGTTATTAAGCCTCAAGATAATATATTTAAGCAGCCGACTAATTTTGTCATCAATGGCGCAGCAAATAATACACGCCCTAGCTTTATTTCCGTTATCCAAGATGGAATTAATATACCTCAAATTCAAACAGGAATAGGACAGACTACTGTTATTGAAAACACCAAGATCAATACCACTATTAATATTCCCACTGCAACCACAACACTCTCTACTATTAATGTAGTTGTACCTTCTACAAATATTGTTGACCCTGGAAATATCAACTTTAATGTCACTACAACTCCAATTAGTGATCAAGGTTCGGTTATGAATAGTGTTAATCTTTCATTGCCATTACCAATTTTAGATTGACTTTTGAGTTGATTAATTTGTAGCTCATTTACCTTCCATATCCTGTCTAATGTAGAGACTTATGATAGATAGTCTCTACTGCTTATAGCGGTATGCACATGAATGAAATATAGCAATTCCCAAGCTCATGAAATACACCCCACCCGCGCTGTCGCGCACCTTCCCCTTACCAAAGGGAGGGTTGGGGAGGGGTAATTTTGTATCTAACTAGAGTGCGAAAGACTATATATCATTAATTAGCAATTACACCTAAGCTAAAATTTTAATTCCATATTCAACTGTCCTCTAAAACCATATTCACTATTACCTAAACGAGAATCAATCACCAAACCAGAACTAGCACTTTCATAGCGAAATATCATCCCATAATTAGGATCTACTAATTGACCTTCAAATCCTTTAGTAGCCATAGAATTATTTGTATAGTAAGGTCCAATTTTTAAAGTACCAAAGTTTTTACTTTTGATGATGTTATAGGTAGTTTCAAACTGGTATAAAGCCTGATTACCAAGAGAAATAGAACTATTAAAATCAAAACCAATTTTATGGGAAAAATTGAGAAGTAAAAAAGCACTCATATCACCTAAACTATTAGATTTAACATCAGGATTTAGGAATTTTGGAGAATAACTCAACACCGGATAAAAAGTGATATTAAAATCTGGTTTGGCAAACTGAAACACATTTCCAAGGGAAATATTCGACAGATTTAAACGATTAGGATTAGTGTTATAAGTTAATGAAAAAAAAGGTGAATTAGCTATAATCGTATGCCACTGCTTCTTATCATCATAAAATATATTCTGAAAATCTGCCTTAGCTGCAAATTTCAACATTCCTCCTATAGAAGTTTCTACTGTAGCATTAGAATTTAAATTACCCAAATTGCTATCAATCACGGGTGCAGAATCTGGAAATAGATTAAACCACATTCCTGTAGATAGGGCATAACTAAAATTATCAATACTTCCAGAAGCTACCAACTCAATAGCTGGTAAATAAAGATGTCCAGTATAAGCAGATGTTTCAATATCTCTTTGTGGAAACGTACTCAGTTTTATTCTTCCAAAATCTAAATCATAACTTTTTCCTGGACCAATAATAGGAACTGCTGTAAACATACTAGATAGGTTATTATCAAAAACATAAGATTGATCAAATAAAACTTCTCCATCTGAAGTTTCACCGCGAATAAAAGTAACTTCAAACGTTTCGGGAGCATTAATTTGAGTTAAATTAGTAGGAATATTAATACCCGTAAAAAATATAGGACCCAAGTCACTGGGACGGACAAAATCTATGATAACAGGTGCTTCAGGAGTCCACGGTTCTATTTTCTGCTCAATAAATTGTACACTCCTGCGGTAAATGCCTGTTCTCAATTGGAATAATAATGAACTATCTGGAGTAATATTACTTGCAAAAGTATAACTTCCTGAAACTTGGGAAAAATTGCTATTAGTATTGCCATAATTAAGTGTATCATTTAACCTTTGATTCATCTGTCTTCGTTGTTGAGATGTAGCCTTTGTATTCAGAGTAGCTAAAGGTTGCAAGTTTTTATATTTTTCTTTTGCTTCACTAATAGATTGATTTAAATTACCCGGATTAATAAAATTAAAAACACTGCCCAGCATTAAACCAAAACTAGCATTCATAGTTTGATTTAAATCAGTATCTTCCCATTGGGCTGTAGTTATAGATAAACCAGGATTAGAAAAAACATTCAAATAATTCAAATTAATTTTTTCTGGATCATATTTCAGTAAAGTCCGGTTATGTGACCAACTTAAAGTATATCTAAACCAATCTTTATTCTGAGGATCTGATATAGAAAAAGTGGCAACTTCAGGACTTTGTTGACCTAAGTTATACCACATCAAAGAATTGAGATAATGAAAATCTTTTTGTTCTTTAGTTAAAAAAGGATTACTGAGAACTGCAACAATATCATCGTTGTCACTTTGATTAACTTGTAAAGTTTTGATTCCGGGAAAAGAAGTAATAGGAGAATTAAAACTAAATCCCTGTTTGGTGAAAACATCACCTAATATCAGTCCAGCAGCAGCAAGATTTTCACGGGGTATAATACTACCAATTTCCAGCTTGACACCATTATTTAATAAAGGTTGTAAATTTACAGTCGGAAACCCTTGTAAAAATCTAGGTGTATTCGTAGCATCCAAATTACCAAAGAAAGAACCTCCTCCTAGTAGCGCATTTGTTGTGGCTTTGCGGGTATCATCTAGAGGAATAAATTTTTCAAAAAAACTACCATCAGGTCTAGTTACATTAATAGTAAAACTGGCATTATCGGCAAGATTTGCTCCTGGAGGTAATACGATTTCCGCAGCCCCACTAATAATATTGAGATCATCTAATTTTTTATTTCCAACTAAATCTTCAAAAATATTAGGAATAGCAAATACTGTTTGTACACCCCAAAAAACAGTAGAAACTTTAGCAATTTGTCTAATTTTTTGTTGATTAGAATTTCCCTGATAACCAACATTGAGATGTCTACCTTCAGTCTCAATCACTACTCGATTTCCATCTAAAACCCAATAAAATTGTTCATCTTCCGGATAAAAAGAAATATTAGCTGATTTAATCAGAATATCACTAAATTCATCTTTTTGAAAAGGATTACCCGTTTTAAATTTATCTAAGTCAAAAGTAAAATCTGAATAAAACTCAAAATTCAAAGGTTGAAAATTCCGGGGATTAATAATTAGTTTATCACTGGTATTGACGAAAAAGGGATATCTTGAAGCGCTATTATTTAACAAATTACGCATTAAAGTTCTCAAGACTTTTCGATTTTCTTCAGGTGTTAATTGTGGGGGTTTTTCTGGTTTCTCTTCAGGGTTTTTTTCTGGTTTCTCCTCTGGAATAGGTAAAGAGGGTACTTCCTTGGGAAGTACAGGGAGATTTGGCTCAACTGGATTAAATTGTGATTGAATTTGATTATTCGTTGATTGTGCAATTAATTTTTCTTTTTTAAGCGTAACTTCAGGTAAAGATTTACTATAATAGGGAGTAATTATAGATTTTGTATTTATATTCTGTTCATAATCGCCATAGATAATTTCACTAGCACTATAGTCAGATAATGTAAAAGATGTATTATTCTCTTCACAACTAGATATTTCTGGCTGAAATTCCTCCTGGGTATGGGGTTTGTCTGCCCTGATAATGGGTGTAAATGGGTAATTTTCTAGGGTATGTCCCCGACAACCTATAGTTGTATGTAAGCGCTTTTCTGGTAACTTATATGCAGAATTGTGAATAGAATTTATTTTTGCCTTAATTAACTTTTGCTCTGCTGAAAAAGAAATAACGTCTGTTTTCTCTGGAAAAGAAGGAGTTAAGTCTTTTTGTTCCAAAGCTACCTCTTCTAATTCTAACTGTTTTTCGGTATGACTATTCTCATTCGTGGCATTCACACTCGGAAGATCGTTAACTGGTTCTTTTTCATTCGCAATAGTTTTGATTGGTAATAATGTCATGATTGACAAAATTAAAAAAATCCAACTATTCCAGAAAAAATATAGTTTATTCATATTTATTTAAAATATTGGAATCAAATTAAATCCCATTGCTATTGGGATTGCATTTTTTGATGATATATATAGAGAATTTTTTGATAAAAATTCTCCATCGTGAAAATTGTTGTTCAATAAAATCATTGTTTTAGGCAGTGGCAACAATGTCAATGCTCGTGAGCATAAGCATGAGAAATAAATCCCATCTCATCCGCATTTAAGCCTGTAGTTTGGGAACAATTGCCTAAAAATCTTATTCAGCAAGCTCAAATAGCTGTAACTGAATATCTATATTAGCCCGATGATAGCAGTTGATTTAACTTATACCAAGATTTCTCCACGATTTTTGCACATTATTATAATTAACTAGATTATTAACTAATACTGAATTTTTTCAGTAGATAAATCAAATATATAAGTGATATTGCTTAAGTACAGAATAGGTTACTTAAGTAGATCTACACTGGAAAAATTTGAATAACAAAATATTTGTTTTTGGCAGTTTATAGCCATACATCCCAGCACATTATATCTTAGAGTTTTATTTAACACTGCCTTAACCTTGCAATTTTAAAAAATACCTGAAATATCACGGGATTTTTCAGGAAAATTCTTGAGAAGTTCCACTAAGTCTACTTACATAAAAGTACATTTAAAAATAGGTATTTAAGTTCAATATTTACCCCGTAACAACCTTTCAAAATAGCGTTTATTGTATTAGACATAGATTCTTACCCGTTCCCAAAGCAACCAAGTATCCATCTGTATACTTTCAGGCACAATCGTAAGTTTTTGTAGTGTGTAAGTTTTCATCAAAAAAGCTAGGAATTACCAATCATGAACGCAAAATCTAACAAAACATTAAAAGCTGCTGCTATTTCTTCTCTCTTAGCAGGTGGTGCAGTAGCAGCATCATTCATCTCTGCTGAACCAGCCAAAGCTCAGTTTATTGGTGCTGATTCTCAGTCCAGAGTATCTGGTGCGATTACTAGCGTTTTATCAAATGATGTAACCAACAGCTTTGCTGCGGAAATGGTATTTCCAGAGCAGTCTATAGCCTCTAGTGGTACAGTAACAATTAGCGCTACTTATGCAACTGTGTCAGCTGACGTGAGCCAAGTTGCTATTACAACAGCAAACATGAGTGCTGGTACAGCAACTTATTCTGCAAGCACAGTTGAAGCCGCTACTGCTCGTGCGATAGACTCCGCTGAAGCTGCTACTCGCTTTGGTGACATTATTGGTATCGTTAAATCTTGGCAAAGTGGCGGTTCTGCTGCCTTGGACTAGTTAAGGAAAGTCGGCGATTCCCACTAATAAAAGGGAATAGAAGGAATCGTCAACCACCTTTAAGGGACATAGGCAGGAATATTAAATCCTTATGCCCTACAATTCATCCCCTCAGCTTCAACTAGGGGATGAATTTATTTTAATCTGATTTTGAATGAACGTCTGCTATTTTTTCTCCAGAAATGAAGGTTTAAGCTGGGAAATGTTGGGATAGTCAACAACTAGAGTGTCCCAATCATGAACACCAACTGTACCCACATATCAAAGGCATCAGTCATTGCATTTTTATTAGTAGGGATAGCAGTTGCAGCCTCATTTATTCAGGAAAAGCCTGCTCAGGCTCAGTTTATTGGTACAGATTCCCAGTCTAGAGTCTCTGCGGCAGTGACTAGCATTTTATCGAATGGTACAACTAACAGCTTTGCATCGGAAATTGTATTTCCACAAGATTCCATCAGTCCTAGTGGTCATCTGACACTGAAAATTATCTATGGTGCTGTAGGACATGATCCAAGTCAAGTGACAATTATCAAGGGAAATATGAATGCTGGAACTGTTAATTATACAGACAATAGCATTCAATCTGCTATTGCTCGCGCCATTAATTCTGCTATTAATGATTATCGCTTTGGTGACATTATCGGCATTGTTAAATCATGGCAGAGTGGTGGTTCTGCGGCTCTTGATTAGTTGTAGTTTGATAAATTAAAAATCTTGTGGGGTAGGCATCTTGCCTGCCCAATATTACTAAAAAAATTCCCCAACTACGAAATTAACCGTTTATCCTACTATTTAGATTTTTGTGAATATAGCCTTTCCCACTCTAGTTAAATACAAAATTACCTCTCCCCAACCCTCCCCTTGGTAAGGGGAGAGTGCGCGACAGCGCGGGTGGGGTGTATTTCATGAGCTTGGCAATTGCTATATTATTTTTTGAAACTTTTACATAAATTATCAGGGATTGAAAGTAATTATGATTATATTTTGTGGTGGCACTGCTCAAAATTTAAGAACTCTTTCTTACAACCTTTGCCAAGCTCTGCTCACTCAAACTGGTAGAACAAATATTCAAGGGACTACTTGCAAAACTGCAACTGAAATTGACGCTTATTTTAAAATCATAGAAAAACCTGCACTGCCAATACTGATCCAATATCAGGTTCTTTCAGAATTAGCCTTAGAAGTAATCCATCACGGTCAGGCTAAGAGTGTTTATCTACATCAAGATCCCCGTGAAATTTTGACTACTGTCATCACTTCTCCTAAACAAAAGGAAACTTTTGAATCTACTTTTATTAATCTTTGGCAACAATACCAAGAGCAGTGGTTTAGTGATGTCAATCAAACTTTATTAATCCGTAAAGAGAACTTGCTCGCACAACCACATTCGGAAATTGGTCGGTTATCCACGTATTTAGAAATTGAATCGACAAAACCCGAAATTGAATTGTTACTAAAACAGTATCGACTAGAGCAAGAAAAGAGCGAGGAATGGCAACAGATTCTTAATCCTCAACAATGCTTAATTATTGAAACATTACTCAGTCCCTTGTTACTGCAATTTCATGATGAAGATGAATCTAGTTTATTTCAAAAAATAGAACAAAATTTGGTATCAATTCAATTAGAACCACTACTAATACAAATTGATAAACTTCTTGGGCAAATTGGTCATTTCAAATCGGAAAAATTACGGGAACAGTTTTATGAATCTATTGATAAATGTCTGATCACCGCTTTAACTGCAAGGGGTCGGTTACAGGAAGCGGCAGAAGTGTACCATTTGTTAGGAAAATTCCTCACTTTACAAAATGACTTACAATTTTCTGAAAAATGGTATTTACGCGCTCTCAGTATTCAACCGCAGTTAGCAAAGTCTTACTATAATCTGGGCTTTGTCTATGAACAACAGGATAAGTGGGAACAGGCTATTGATAATTATACTCATGCTATTACCATCAATTCTAAGTATACTAAAGCTTATTATCGTTTAGGATTGATTTTTAAACGTCAAAAGCATTTTATCAAAGCGATAGAGCAATTTTCCCAAGTTTTGCAACTAGATGCGGATCATCAAGGTGCTAAATTCAATTTAGCTCTACTGTGGCAACAAGGAGAGGGTGCGGATTTTATTCAGAATCTGCTAGAAAAAAAAGAGTTAGAATTGTTGCCTCAACTCACAGAACAAATTAATGATACTGGCGCAATATTGGTGCGTGAGCGTAAATGGGAACAAGCTAAGAACTGTTTTAAATCGGTGATAGAACTAGACCCAGATTGTGTTTTGGGTCATTATAATCTAGGTTGTGTTTTGCAAAATCAAAAATACTATCCAGAGGCAATATTTTCTTATCATCGTGCTTTAAAGATTAATGCTAATCATATTGATGCACTCAAAAATTTAGGTTATGTTTACTATAAAAATGGACAGGGCGATTTAGCCGAGAAATGTTTCCAGAAAATTCTGCAATTAAATCCAAATCATGCCGAAACTTACGAAATTTTAGGATTTATTGCTGGCGAACAAGGAAAATTATCAGAGTGCATTAGTTTGTTAAATGAAGCTTTAAAAATTAATCCCAATAATCCTAAACTTCATTCTTGCTTTCTGTTCAATTTAAGTTCGCTTATTAGTTTTACACCCCAACAGATTTTAGATTCTACTCAATTGTGGTATGAGCAACAAGTAGTTAATCAATGGCTACCGACTCTCACTACTAATCGTAACGATAAAACTCCACATCGTCGTTTACGCATTGGCTATATTTCCCCTGATTTCCGCAGACATTCTGTAAGTACATTTATTAAACCTATTTTCCAACACCACGATCGCACCCAGGTTGAGGTTTTCTGCTATGGTGAAGTAAATGAACCTGATGCAATTACAGATGAAATTATAGATATCTGCGATGCTTGGCGTTCTACTGTCGGTCTTTCAGATTTACAAGTAGCTGAGTTAATTCAAACAGATCACATAGATATTCTGGTTGATTTAGCAGGACATACGGCAAATAACCGGATGATTGTTTTGGGAATAAAACCAGCACCAATTCAAACCACGTATCTAGGCTATTTTGCGACTACGGGTTTACCTACTATTGACTATTGGATTACTGATGAGGTTCTCCATCCTCATGATACACAGGAAAAAACCAGCGAAACTATATGGCGTTTACCCCGTTGTTATGTGGGTTATGAACCCCTGAAAAATGCACCTGAAGTTACTGAACTTCCTTGTAAAAAAACGGGCATCTTCACTTTTTCATCTTTTAATAATTTACGCAAACTCACACCAGAAACTTTTGCGCTGTGGATTGAAATCCTCAAAGCAGTTCCTAACTCTCGCTTGGTTTTAAAATGCGCTAGTTCTGATGTATTTAGCCCTTTAATAGCTGAAAAAATCCAAACTCCCTTTGTGGAACAGGGTATTGATCCGAAACGTATCTTTTTGTATGGTGGTTATGCTGCTGATGAAGATCACCTGAATCTTTATAACCAGGTTGATCTGCATTTGGATAGTCTTCCCTATACAGGATGCACTACAACTTGTGAAGCTTTGTGGATGGGAGTACCAACAATAACTGTAGCCGGGACTCGGAAGATGGAACGCATGAGTGCAAGCATTCTCCATAGCGTTGGTTTGGATGATTGCATTGCCTATAGTGCCGTCGAGTATGTTGAAAAAGCGATCGCATTAGCCCGAAATCCAGATTATCTACAATCTTTGCGCTCAACTATGCGGGAAAGAGTGCAGCACTCTCCTCTGTTGGATGTCAAAAACATGACTAGTACGTTAGAAGCAGCTTATCGCCAAATGTGGCAAATTTATATTGAACAGGAATCAAAAATAGCTACCAGCGAAAATCCTCCTACTAACGCTTCTTTTCCTGTTGATTTAGAATTTGCTGATGCTGTTAATTATTATCAACAATATCTCGAAAATAATCCTAATGATGCTCAGGCTTACTATTATTTAGGTCAGGCTTATCAAGGATTGGATGATGTAGAAAATGCTATCCCATCTTATTTACAGTCTCTTGCCATTAATCGCTCTTCTGCTGCCACCTATCAAGCTTTAGGCCAACTGTTGGCAGAACAGGAATTAATAGATCAGGCTGAAAAATATTATCGGTGTGCAGTATTAGTAGAACCAAATAATAGTGAAATACAGCAAAATTTAAAACTTTTTTTACAGCAGTATTGCTCTAAAACTGCCAAGAAAATTATTCCGATTTTTCTGAAAAATGCTAACAATTCTGAAGAACTTAAATACTTTAAATTTATTGACGCTGATCATCTTCAGCCTGATGAATGCCTCGTTGAGATTGAGGGTGGAATTAAAATCTGTATTAAAAATGATCTAAACAGCCTGACAAGTTATGTTTTGTTAGAGCAGGGTGATTGGTTTGAGCCAGAAATGGAGTTTGTTCGCAAACTTATTACACCAGGAATGGAAATCCTAGATATTGGTGCTAATCATGGAGTCTACACCTTGACTATGGCTAGGTTACTCCAAGGACAAGGTAAGATTACTGCTTATGAACCTGCCAGTTCTGTTGTTTCCTTACTGCGAAAAGGTGTAGAAGCTAACGGTTTCACCAATGTAGAGATAATCAATGCTGGGTTATCAGATTGCGAGGGTGAAGCAACTTTATTTTTATCAACAAATAGTGAACTAAATTCTCTACAGCAAGATGGTTTATCCCAACAACAAGAAACTATTAAACTGCTGAATCTAGATCGAGAATTAGAACAACACAATTGGCAGAAGATTGATTTTATTAAGTTAGATGCAGAAGGAGAAGAAGCCAAGATACTGGCAGGTGGCAAAAGATTTTTCTTCGAGCAATCGCCATTAATTATGTTTGAACTCAAGCATGGTAAACATATTAATATGCGGCTAATTCAGCTATTTCAAAATCTAGGCTATGAGACTTACTACTTAGTTTCTAGCATAGGTTGTTTAGTTCCTTTTGATGTAAATCAGCCTGTCGATGGCTACCAATTAAACTTGTTTGCTTGTAAAATAGAGCGATCGCAACAGTTAGCTGAACGTGGTTTGCTGGTTACAGAAATTCCAGAAAAGCCTTTACTTACAAACCCATCCTATTGGTTAGAAGCAATAGCAATTTTAAATTATGCCACACCTTTTCTGAATCAGTGGCAAGAATACGCAACGGTTTCCAAGACTGACAGTCAAGTTTACTTAGAAGGGCTAAACTATTTCTTTCTAGCAAAAACACCCAGCCTTTCTCAATCAGAACAGTTTGCAGCCTTAAAATATTCCTTTGAATGTATTCAGCAAGCCGTCCAAGCTAAACCTTCGTTGACTAGATATTGCAGTTTGGCCAGAGTAGCAGCAGAGTTAGGTAAAAGACAAGTTAGTGTGGAAACACTCCAACAACTAATCACTTATCTAAATTCTGGCAGCTTAATCAAGGTTGATGAGCCTTTTCTCCCAGTCAGTCAGCAATATGATCATCAGATATTCAATAATAATTTGCAAGACTGGTTGTTAGTGAGTATTATCGAAACCTTTGAGAATAGACGTGTGTTCTCTTCTTACTTCTCGGTTCAGCAAACGGTATCTTTACTCAATCAGATTGTTCAAAAACCTTTCCATAGTCATCAGTCAGAAAGCCGATTAATACTTGCCAATAAACGCATTGAGGGAGAACTATATGCGATCGGTAGCATCAAAATTTAGACAAGAAAAGGCTGTCTATTTTTCTCATTCCCATACAAAGTAAGTATGGTAGAGCTGTTGACCAAGCGGTTTGGTGAATTATCTGTCGAAATACGAGCTTCAATTTCTGCTTTACCATTACCTGTTATGGAAGATTTGAGTGAAGCATTGTTAGATTTTACGAGTTTGGCTGATTTATAGGCTTGGTTAGCAGCTGTTAAGGATTAAAGTATTTTTAATGAAATCGCTGATCTGGTAGAGTGCGTTAAACTGTGTTAACGCACAACTTATATCATGTTTATAAATTGCTAACCGCTTCCGCAATTTTCCTAGAAACAAAAGGTAAAATTTCTCGGCTTTTAGCTTGTGCTTTCCCTTCTGTAAATACCACTAATAGATAAGGATGCTGATCTGGCAATTCAATATAAGCTGCATCATGGCGCACAGAACTTGTCCAACCAGCTTTTGACCAGATTTGACTATTTTCAGGTAATCCACCACCTATAAAGCCTGTAACTTGGTCTTCTTCGACATCTTGGGGTAACTCATCAGCCTTAATACTGCGTTTGAGTAAAGACATCATGGATTGCGATCGCACACTCGACACAGCTACCCCACCCACGATACTATGCAATAACCTCGCCACAGCATTGGCAGTCAGCATATTCCTATTTTCAAACATCTCCCCATAAAATGCCCTTTCCCGTCCATAGGGACCATCTCCCCAAGTTTTTTGACAGACATTAATCGTCCCCATTTCTTCCCACCCCAAAGACTGGTAATAGCGATTAATAATATTGCGTTGATATTTCCACGTTTCAAAAGGTCCAGCGGGTAACTCTGCTCCAGAAGTAGTCCCGCTGAGAATATCGACAATTAAACTAGTAGCATCATTACTAGAATCAACAATCATATCCCGCAAAGCTCGCTCCAATTCCTTGGAAGTCTGAGTCATTCCCTTTCCTAGCCATTCATGAACCGCTACTAAATAAAACAACTTCACCACACTAGCAGGATAGATACGTTCTACACCACGATAACTAAATCCTCGCACCGGATGACTCCAAAAAGCGTCAGGAGTTAAAGCACCACCTGTATTTACAAGTACGGGAGGATCATACACAACCCAAGTTAAAGCAATTTGGTTTCGAGCTAAACTTGCAAAATTAGACCAAGTTGCCTCTAAAATTTCATTACCGAGATTTTCTAGTTGTTCGTCTTTATTAAAAAAAACCATTTGTAAATAATGTCCTTATGCTATCAGGAGTCTAGTTTCTCG
This sequence comes from Anabaena sp. PCC 7938, assembly GCF_049315035.1. NCBI lineage: Bacteria > Bacillati > Cyanobacteriota > Cyanophyceae > Nostocales > Nostocaceae > Anabaena > Anabaena sp. PCC 7938. The sequence continues at coordinate 2,584,125 of NZ_CP186034.1, forward strand.
CTCAATCCTATCATTACCTGTATAATTACTGAGATAGTAACTATAATTAGACTGAATCAGGATTTACAGAATTTAAAGATTAACAGAATGTTTATCTGAATTAGGATTGAGGAATTAAACAGAATGCTGAGTGCATTATCCTGAAAATCCTTAAATCCTGAGCATCCTGATTCAGACAAAATGAAGATTGAGGAATTAAACAGAATGCTGATTGCATTATCCTGAAAATCCTCGCTCTTGCGTCTATTTTATGGAGAATTAATACTAAAGTGCCAATTTAATAAACTACGTAATCTAAAATTGCTAAAGTTACGGAATCCATATCCAAGTCTTTTGATTAATTTGAGTTTATTATTAATTCCTTTCCTGCGGAACGCTACGCGAACCACAGTACCACTGGTAGTTCTGCCGTCAAAATAACCTACAACTTCACCAAACCACCTAATCATTGTTCCTATACTTTTGGGAAAATAAGAAAGTCCATCGTGCATCCAATCTAATAAATTCATTATGCTTTCGCCCCAAGACTTAGTGGATTCAAATATGTCCCGAAATTCTTCTTTTAGGGCGTGCATTTTTGCCAGAATAGGGGAAACTTCTTGAACATTATTTAATCTTTCTTTTTGTTGTTCATTTAAAGAATCTTCATTTTTTATTAAGCTATATTTGCTTTTATTTAATCCTGCTAATATTCGGTCTTGCTCTGATTTATTGTCTAAAGACATGGCGGCTTTTTTTCAGATTTACGCATAGCATCTAATTCATCATTTACTTGTTTCATTACATGAAATCTATCAGCAGTTATATTTGCATTTGGCATTAATTCTTCTACTAAACTTTTATAAGGAGACCAAAGATCGATACTCACTTCAACTATTTGCTCAAGTACCTGAGATCCCCATTTGACAACAACTTCACGTATTTCTTTTATTCTTCTTGACTTCACCAATTCAATTGGTTTACGAGTATCTAAATCTACTAGTACTGCCAAATAATTTCCTTGACCTTTCACCAAAGCAATTTCATCTATGCCTAACCTTTTTACCTGACTTAAATTAATATTTAATATTTGTGATACTTGTGCTTTTAACATTGATTCAACTTCTTCATCGCTCAAGTCATTTCTTTCGGCAACACTATGAATATTACTATCTAATACTTGTGCAACTATATCTATGGCTAATCTTTTAGTATATCCTTTACTTTTATCTACAAAACTTAGCTTTTCACTAAGCGCAAAGTGCGGTCTTGGGGTCTCCCCAAGAGGAGCAACTTTGCAAGAGAAGACTTTTTTGCACTTGTTACATTTGAATTGACGGCGATTGATTTTTAACAATACTAGTTTTTCACTCCAAGATAAATCATGAATCATTCGCCAATGATTTTGATGTATACTATGGGTGGTTTTTCCACAATCTGGACAAGTAGAATCTTTGACAGCCTTCTCTATTGTTATAATTATTTCCGCCCCAACAAGTTCTTGAAAATCTAACACTTTCATATCTGGGAGATTGAGAATTTGATCTACGCTAAATTTCATAATTATCCCTAAAAAATTTGTTTTTAATAATTATGATTATAATGATATGCTTATTCCCATATGTTTAAAACTTCGTAAACCTTTACATAGATAGACTTTTCAGCTTTTATAATTTAATTTTATCGGCATTAAATTTTAGTGATTTTATTTTTCACCATAAAAAGGACGCAAGAGCCTGAATGTTTAACTCCTCAAGAATTTGTGGATAAGTATTTGGAATAAATTTTTATTTTTCACTAATAAACTCAATAAATTGAGATACAGCATCATATTGATCAGGAATTGCTAAAAACTGCAACAACAACTCCTTATCCAAATCTGTTAGAAAGCGACTACGGTTAACTTCTTCATATTCAAAAACAGCATTTAAACTAAAAATTTGGATTTTATTATTCTTCCAAAACCAAATTTCTGGAACTCGCTTAGGTTTATACAACTCAGTTCTCTTAATTGTGCCGCTACTAACTATAATTTCAATGACAATATCAGGAACTTCTTTGTTAGTACCAATACAATAAGACTCATCAGGTGTTCCCGAAGCATAACCAGATTCTTCTAAAGTAAAACCACCCCTACCATAAAATCGAATCCCCTTATGTCTCATGTACGCTTCTAATAAATAAGAAAGCGTTTTTTTTACATATTCATGTTTATCACCAATAGGAGACATAATTTCCAGCACCCCTGCTAAATATGCCAATTTCACAGCATGATTTTCTTGTAACTGCACCTCAATAGTTTTAAACTGTTGCCAAGAAACACCAGGTACAGTTACCAGTTTTCCTTCTTTCTGTTCTAAAAGTGGAATTTTCATAGAAAAACCGCCATACTTTTTACTTAATTATACTCTATTGTACTAGGTTGAGTTAAATGAAGATACACCAAATTAACTCTTGATAATGTTAAGATAAAGAAAAACTATCTAAAAATATGAGTAACCAAATTACAATTACTCTACCAGATGACATTTATCAAAAAGCTGAACACTTTGCACGTTTAGCAAACCGTGATTTAGCAAGCGTCTTAGTTGATACTATTCAATTTTCTATCCCACCCGTCAGTTTAGAAGCAGCAATCCTTGAACCTGTATCAACACTTTCTGATGAGCAAGTTTTAGCTTTGACAGAATTGCAAATGGAACCTGAAGAAGATAGCTGTTTGAGTGAATTACTAGACAAACAACAAGCTGGTATGCTTACAGAGTCAGAACATTCTGAATTACAAGCACTCATGCAAATTTATCAGGAAGGGCTTTTAAGAAAAGCTACTGCATTAAGTGAAGCTGTCAAACGTGGATTAATAAAAGAGTTAGGTGCGTGAGTTCTAGTCAAATTTCTGAAGAAGTACGGGTTAGAGTGCGAACCCAGGCTAATCATCAATGTGGTTATTGTCGTAGTCTGCAAAAGTATGTTTTGGGAATTTTGGAGATAGAGCATATTATCCCCAAAGCTAAAGGTGGCACTGATGACGAGGAAAATTTATGGCTGGCCTGTAGATTATGCAACAGTTATAAAGGTACTCAAACTCATGGACTAGACCAAATAACTGACCGCAAGATAAAGTTATTTAATCCTCGTCAACAAAAGTGGTCACGTCACTTTGCTTGGACTAATAATGGTACACACATCATGGGATTGACTGCCTGTGGTCGTGTCACAGTTTTAGCTTTACAACTTAATAATATCTACGCAGTGACTGTCAGACAAGCATGGGTTACTGCTGGTTGGCATCCACCTAAAGATAATGTGAAGGAGTAGCAATTTCACTCAACCCATACCGCATTCTTTGAACAACTCTATCAATTTATACTCTGGATAAATATTACCTAAACTCTAAGTATTCAACTAATCAGCCTTACCAAAACTCAAAAATATTGGAAAATCCGCTAAAATTGCACAGTGTGATGAAAAACCCATTATCAAAATATAACTATAATTTTACCCAGTCATCCCCATTCTGAACACTAACGCATCGGCTGAAATGTTGTCACAGAGGGGATATACAGTTAAAACAAGTAGGCTAAAAAAACGGGGAGACTAACGTGAGTTCTGAATTTGATTACGATTTAGTGATTATCGGCGCGGGTGTAGGTGGACATGGCGCAGCCCTACACGCTGTTAACTACGGTCTGAAAACAGCGATTATCGAAGCAGCAGATATGGGGGGAACCTGTGTCAACCGGGGCTGTATTCCTTCTAAGGCGCTGCTGGCAGCTTCTGGAAGGGTGCGGGAGTTACGCAACGCCCATCACCTGAAATCTTTGGGAATTCAAATTGGTAGTGTAGAATTTGATCGGCAAGCGATCGCTAATCATGCCGATAATCTGGTTTCTAAAATTCAAGGCGATTTAACCAACAGTCTCAAACGCTTGGGAGTTGATATCATTCGCGGTTGGGGAAAAATTGCCGGCGCGCAAAAAGTCACCGTCACTACAGATAGCGGTGAAAAAACAATTACAGCCCAAGATATCATTCTCTGCCCCGGTTCCGTTCCTTTCGTTCCCCCCGGCATTGAAGTAGACGGTAAAACTGTCTTTACCAGTGACCAAGGGGTAAAGTTAGAATCCCTACCCAAGTGGATAGCAATTATTGGTAGTGGTTACATCGGTTTAGAATTTTCTGATATCTACACCGCTTTGGGCTGTGAAGTTACCATGATTGAAGCCCTGGATGTGTTAATGCCAGGATTTGACCGCGATATTGCTAAACTGGCAGAACGGGTTTTAATCGCCCCCCGCGATATTGAAACCAAAGTGGGAATATATGCGAAAAAGATAATTCCTGGTTCTCCAGTCGTGATTGAGTTAGCAAACTTCCAAACTAAAGAAGATTTAGAAGTTTTAGAAGTAGATGCTTGCTTGGTAGCTACAGGACGCATTCCCGCTACCAAAAATCTCGGTTTAGATGCTGTGGGTGTGGAACTGGATCAACGGAATTTTATCCCTGTTAATGACAGTATGGCGGTACTATCAGCAGGTGAAGTTGTCCCCCACCTCTGGGCTATTGGTGACGCAAATGGGAAGATGATGCTGGCACATGCGGCTTCTGCTCAAGGTATCATTGCTGTAGAAAATATCCTTGGTAGAGATAAAAAAGTAGACTATCGCAGTATTCCCGCAGCCGCTTTTACCCATCCAGAAGTTAGTTATGTGGGTTTAACAGAAACAGCAGCCCAAGAATTGGGTTTAGCTGAAGGATTTGAAATTGCTACCAGTAAGAGTTATTTCAAAGGTAATTCTAAAGCTTTGGCAGAAAACGAAGCTGATGGTATTGCTAAAGTGATTTACCGTAAAGATACAGGTGAAGTCTTAGGTGTGCATATTTTCGGATTACACGCATCAGATTTAATTCACGAAGCCTCAGCCGCAGTTGCAAATCGGCAAACTGTGCAGAAACTAGCTTACTTAGTTCACGCCCATCCTACACTATCAGAAGTACTGGATGAAGCTTATAAAAGAGCGATCGCAAGTTAGGTAATGGGTAATTGGTAATTGGTAATGGGATAAACATTCAATAACCTCTTACCTATTACCTATTACCTGTCACCTATTACCTATTACCTATTTCCCAAAATGCAAATCCGTCGTCGTTCACCTAGTCAGGCTATTGATATTTCTATATTGCGCTATCAGATAGCTATGCCAAATTCAACACCAAATAATATTTTAGAGGAAATTGTTTGGCAGAAAGAAATAGAAGTTGAGCAAATGCGGGAAAGGCAGCCTTTGGCAGAATTGCAGAAAAAGCTTGTCACTGCGCCTTCAACCCGTGATTTTATCGCCGCGCTTCGTCAAGGTAAAACCAAACCCGCACTGATTGCAGAAGTTAAAAAAGCTTCTCCTAGTAAGGGCGTTTTACGTGCAGATTTTGACCCCGTAGAAATAGCCAAATCTTATCAAGCTGGTGGTGCTAGTTGTCTTTCTATTCTCACAGATACTAAGTTTTTTCAAGGTAGTTTTGAGAACTTATCCTTGGTTCGTGCTGCCGTAGATTTGCCATTACTATGTAAGGAATTTATCATTTATCCTTATCAAATGTATTTAGCGCGAATTAATGGCGCAGATGCAGTTTTATTAATTGCAGCAATTCTCAGCGATCAAGATTTACAATACTTTGTCAAAATTGCTAACAAGCTAAAGATGGCAGCTTTGATAGAAGTTCATAGTTTGGGAGAACTTGACCGGGTTTTAGCCTTAGAAGGTGTTTCTTTAGTCGGTATCAATAATCGCAATTTAGAAGATTTCTCTGTTGATTTGCAAACTACCTGTCAATTACTGAAAGAAAGAGGTAGTCAATTGCAGGAAAAAAATATTCTCGTAGTTAGTGAATCAGGACTTCATCACCCAGAGGATTTAAGTGTAGTAGAAACAGCCGGTGCATCAGCCGTACTCATTGGTGAGTCTTTGGTAAAACAACCAGATCCCAAATTGGCGATTACTAATCTTTTTGGTAAATAGTAAGCAATAGGAGTTCGGAGTTCGGAGTTCGGAGTTCGGAGTCAGGAGGAAGAAGGAAGAAGGAAGAAAATATTTCCAATCACCCATTACCAATTACCAATTACCAAAATTTGTTTCCTGTGTAACAATTTATTTACCAGAGATCAACTCTGAATTAGACAAAATCTAAAATCTTAAATTAACTTCATGGAGCAACTTCCTTTACCTGCACCTATCCATTACGAACTTATACTTCAACTTTTAGAAAAGCAAACCATGAATGCAGTAAGTCAGAACTCAGATTTACAGCATCAAGTCAGTCAGCTAATTGTTACCCTGCGGAAAGCTGCGTCACAACAAAAGCGACTAGAAGAAAATTGTCAAGCTTCTGCTGTTACTGTTGACCACCGTTGGTCACTTAATCATCATGGCGGAAAAGTCATCACTCCCGATTAATACCTACTGAATATGTCACTCTCTCAGCTACCATAAATTGATGACTGGTTTGGTTTCAAATTCAGTCAGGTGGCCTTTGCTTCTTCAGTAAGACGTGTAGTGTCTTGCCTGTGTAGCTTTGATTAATCATCGCTGGGAGCAAGATGTGAGTAGATGAATATCTAAAATTTGCCATCAGATTTAACCATTCTCACACAATTTTGACTTTTATTTGAGTTTTAGGATAGACATAATGGATGACAAGTTGATGTTGATGATTCCTGGCCCCACTCCGGTTCCAGAAGCGGCTTTACTGGCATTGGCCAAGCATCCTATTGGACACCGCACCAGTGAATTCAGCAACATGATGGGTGAGGTGACTCAAAACCTCAAATGGCTGCATCAAACTGAAAGTGATGTGCTAATGCTGAATGTTAGCGGTACTGGTGCTGTGGAAGCTGGGATGATTAATTTCCTTTCACCAGGCGATCGCATTTTAGTTGGTTCTAATGGTAAATTTGGTGAACGTTGGGTAGAAGTTGGCCAAGCTTTTGGGCTAAATGTCGAAGCTATCACCGCAGAATGGGGACAACCCTTAGATCCAGACAAGTTTGCACAAAAGTTGCAAGCTGACACCAACAAAGAAATCAAAGCTGTCATTATTACCCACAGCGAAACTTCCACAGGTGTAATTAATGATTTGGTAGCTATCAACAGCCATGTTAAAGAACATGGTCAAGCTTTAATTATTGTTGATGCTGTCACCAGCTTAGGTGCTTACAATGTACCTGTTGATGCTTTAGGTTTGGATGTAGTCGCTTCCGGTTCCCAAAAAGGCTACATGATTCCCCCTGGCTTAGGATTTGTGTCTGTCAGTCCCAAAGCTTGGGAAGCTTACAAAACTGCGAAATTGCCAAAATACTATTTAGATTTAGGTAAATATCGCAAAGCTACCGCTAAAAATACAACTCCTTTTACTCCCCCAGTTAACTTAATGGTGGCACTACACACCACTTTGGGGATGATGAAAAAAGAAGGGTTGGAATCAATCTTTACTCGTCATGAACGGCAAAAAAATGCTACTCGTGCAGCAATGAAAGCCCTAAATTTACCATTGTTTGCAGCTGATGAATGTGCGAGTCCAGCAATTACAGCCGTAGCAACCCCAGGAATGGAAGCGGATAAAATTCGGTCATTGATGAAAAAGCGGTTTGATATTGCGTTAGCTGGTGGACAAGACCATCTGAGTAATAAGATTTTCCGTGTTGGTCACTTGGGTTTTGTGAGCGATCGCGATATCCTCAGTTGTATAGCCTCACTAGAAGTAGTTCTCTTAGAACTCGGCCATGAAAACTTCAATTCTGGCGCAGGTGTAGCCGCAGCAGCAAGAGTTTTTAGTAATTAGTGATTAGTGATTGGGAATATTTTTCTTCCTCCTGACTCCTAAATCCTGTACGGGCGAAGCATTCGGAAAATAGCCTTTGCCAAAAACTGATAATTGATCGCCCGAATGCTTCGCCCCTACTCCTAACAACAAAAGGGCGAGTTAATCAAATAACTCGCCCTTTTATTTTGGATTTCAATAAGTAAAAATGCTCAAAGCAAATTTTTCCATCTATCAAACTTTGCACAAGGCAGAGTCGATTTGACATACCTCAATTCTCCTGAAGTAGCTCAACCGTTCCACATTTAATTTGCATACAGTTATACCATTTTAGATTTTGGATTTTAGATTTTGGATTGGAATTCCTTTCTATATCTGAATTCTGTAGATCCATCTGTCGCCATCATTCTTCTTTTTGGGTATTACTAACAATGGATTTTTAAATTTTGAATTCCTTACCTATGCCGTTTCCAGCCAATCATAAATTTGTTCTAATTGCTCTAGAGTAATCAACCCGTATTGCCAAAGAATCATAGTTAAAGAACCTGGGTCTTGCTCACGGTGACGCAGCGCTACAGCAAGGGAAGCAGCGGAAATCGCCAAATCTTCTTGGAGAAAATTAATCAAACGAGAATATCTTGATGGTGCCATTTTTATCTCACCTCCTTGGGTAGAGTGTATTATCATCTATCGTTCCCTCTTTTCTTAGTGATCTAAAGCCAGTATTTTATGTGTCACTATGCTGTGACTTGATCAATAATTCAGCACAGCTTGTTTATTATTCCTCTCAGAGCAAATTAGATTAATTACTCTGAGAGTTTTTGCAAAAAAGTAACTTTCGTCTGGCTTCTTTGCCTAAATCTGAAAGTAGCGCTAACTCCTAGTCAAATTTGCTTCATCTTGTTTACTTCGTTGTGCTTGATGTAATTACACATCGAGTAAAAAAGATTCCATGCCCTATACTCCTCTATTGATGACTATTTACACTTATGTCAAAGGGAGGATTTTTCCAACTAAACTCTGAAGCCGGGATTTTTAGTTGGAAACTAGGCAAGGTTGATGTTATTAGCACTACAGCGAAATATTAACCTCTTAACTATTATTGTTACTATTCTACGGAATAGTTTTTTTACAAAAAATCTTCATCAAAACTTGATGGATTTTTCATAAAGTAAACAGATTATGAGGATAATAGATAACTAATTACTCAGAAGCACCAGACTTTAAGAATTTAATTTTGACCTGATCGTTTACCTGTAAGCCTAATTCAGTAGCTCGTCCCGCCCTAAGTTCAATTACTCGGTCTATTGGTACATTAGGCCCATAGGTGGGACAAGGCTGACTATTACAAGGAGGTGCAGCAGTTTGAATATACTTGATTACCCCATTATGGAGAAAGACCATATCCAAAGATACAGGTACATTCATCATCCAGAATTTAACCGGTTGTGCTGAAGGAAAAACAAACAACATTCCCCGGTCATCTGGTAAAGCAGGTCGATACATCAACCCCATCATCTGTTGTTCGGGTGTTTCTGCAACTTCTAACTTTATTTTTGTCCCCTTGGGAAGAGTCGCTTCAGCAGAAATTGGCAAATTTTGACCTTTAGGTATTGATGTTTGAATTTGGGAACCTGATGTCACAGTAGGAGGTTTAGCTGTAGTTGCTGGAGAGCAACCCATCAGTAAAACACTCAGCAATATAGGAAACAAACTTAGCCGACGCAACATAAGTAATTCAATTTTTACTCAATGGTTCAAGCGATTTCCTGCAAATTCAAGACACATTGTTTGAATAATTACGATTTTTGTGATTTAGATTTTGATTTTACAGAAATTTCAGAAAAATAGCCCGCTATTTTAAATTATTTTTTTGTAGTGAAATCCCCTAGAAAAAATCCCACCCCTGTTGAGGATGGGAAGTTTAACAGAACTATAACCAAAAGGTGGTGAAAGCCTTGATTTACCGTAGGGGCAATTCATGAATTGCCCCTACAGGGTTTCTTCGTCCTCGACTCGACTGTATGACATCACTAAATATCACAATGTAAGTCATCAGCTTTTTGAGTAAAGCGACGGTTCTCCCGATAATCTACGCGACAATCGATCACAGCAGGTACATCTTGACTTAGAGCTTCTTTAAGCACAGGAATTAAATCAGTTGCAGATTCAACTCGATAGCCTTTTAATCCCATACTTTCTGCGAATTTAACAAAATCAGGATTGCCAAAATGCACGAAAGAGGAGTTACCTTTACCAAATTGATTTTCCTGTTTCCACTCAATTAAACCATAGCCACCATCATTAAAAATTAAAGTGACAAAGGGTGTACCTACACGCAAAGCTGTTTCTAATTCTTGGCAATTCATCATAAATCCACCATCACCGGTTACAGCGACAACTTTGCGGTGAGGATTTACAAGTTTTGCGGCTAAAGCGCCAGGAATTGCGATTCCCATGGCGGCAAATCCATTAGAAATAATGCAAGTATTAGGACTATGGCAATGATAATGTCTTGCAATCCACATTTTATGAGCGCCAACATCAGAAATAACAATATCATCTGGCCCCATTACTTGTCGCAAATCATAAATTAGTTTTTGTGGTTTTATCGGGAAGCCGTCATCATTGGCATACTCTTCGTAATCAGCACGAATATTAGAACGTAAGCTAATGGCGTAGGGATTAGGTTTACCTTGTCTGTCTGCTAATCTTAAGATTTCATTGAGGGAATCGGAAATATCACCGACAATTTCTACTTTGGGAATATAACTACTATCAATTTCTGCGGAAGTTGCAGCTATATGTATAATGGGAATTTTGCTTTCAGGATTCCATTTTTTGGGAGAAAATTCGATTAAATCGTAGCCAATTGCGATGACTAAATCTGTATTATCAAAGCCGCAGGTAATAAAATCTCGTTGTTGTAATCCCACTGACCATAATGCTAATGGATGGGTATAAGGAATTACGCCTTTGCCCATGAAAGTATTGACAACGGGAATATTCATTTGAGTGGCAAATTGCGTGACGGCATCACTAGCTTGGGCGCGAATCGCTCCATTGCCTACTAAGATGATGGGGTTAACGGCTTGAGAAATTGCGGCGGCAGCGGCACGAATGCTGGCAAAAGAGGCATAGGTTTTTTCGCTATTATTCTTGTTCAAAGGTTTGCCTTCGACGGGCATAGCGGCAATATTTTCTGGTAAGTCGATGTGAACTGCACCGGGTTTTTCGGTTTGCGATCGCTTGAATGCCTTTCTCACGACTTCTGGTGTAATACTTGGCCTGACAATCTGCTTGTTCCATTTGGTGACTGGTGCAAACATGGCCACTAAATCTAAATACTGATGGGATTCGATGTGCATTCTATCTGTTCCCACCTGTCCTGTAATTGCCACTAAGGGCGCACCATCTAGGTTAGCGTCTGCAACACCGGTCATTAAATTAGTTGCCCCAGGGCCAAGAGTGGAAAGACAGACTCCCGCTTTTCCTGTTAAACGTCCATAAACATCCGCCATGAATGCTGCACCCTGTTCATGACGAGTTGTAATAAATTGAATGGATGAATTTTTTAAGGCTTCTAAAACATGAAGATTTTCTTCACCTGGAAGTCCAAAAACATATTCTACTCCTTCATTTTCTAAGCACTGTACTAATAATTCTGCCGTATTCATTTGATTTCCTCAAAAATAATACTGGGGACTGGGGATTGGGGATTGGGGATTGGAGAAGTGGGGAGGATGGGGAAGATGAGGGAGTTGAGGAAAGAATCTTTATCTTTCTTTCTGTCACCTGTCACCTGTCACCTGTCACCTGTCACCTATTCCCTATCATTTAACCCAAACAGTCTTGATATTCACAAATTCGTGTATGCCTTGAATGCTCAATTCTCGTCCGTATCCAGAACGCTTAATGCCGCCAAAGGGTAAGCGGGGGTCAGATTTGACCATGCTGTTAATAAATACTGCACCTGCTTCAATTTCTTGAATCAAGCGATCGCTTTCTTGTTGGTTGTTTGTCCAGGCACTTGCACCTAAACCAAAGGGACTATCATTAGCTAATTTAATGGCAGCGTCGAGATCGGGAACCCGGAATAACAACGCTACTGGGCCAAAAAATTCTTCTTGAGCAATTGCTGTATCTACTGGGATATCTATGATAATAGTTGGCGGATAAAAGTTGCCAGGAGAATCTGGGATAGGATTTCCACCAATGAGGACTTTTCCACCGCTTTTCACAGCAGTTTTGACTTGTTTGTCTAAATCCTCCAGAATATCGACGGTTGCCAATGGGCCTAAATCGGTATCTGGTAGCATGGGATCACCAACTTTTAGCGCCTGAAATTTTTCTAAAAGTAGTTTTTCAAATTTATCAGCAACTGCTTCGGCAACAATAAAGCGTTTAGCTGCAATACAAGATTGCCCACTATTTAACATTCGGGCTGTGACTGCGGTGGTAACTGCTGCTTCTAAATCTGCACTTTCTAAAACGATAAAGGGATCGCTTCCCCCCAATTCCAAGACGGTTTTTTTAATTTGTTTACCACAGGCCGCAGCTAGAGATGCACCTGCTGGTTCGCTTCCCGTCAAGGTAGCAGCTTTTACGCGGTCATCAGCCATTAAATCGGCAACTTTAGCAGCACCGATTAACAAAGTTTGAAATGCACCTGTTGGAAAACCTGCACGGTGGAGAATATCTGCTATTGCCAAGGCACACTGGGGGACATTGGAAGCGTGTTTGAGTAAGCCGACATTGCCAGCCATTAGTGCTGGTGCAGCAAAACGGAAAACTTGCCAAAAAGGAAAGTTCCAAGGCATGACAGCCAAAATTATCCCTAATGGTTGATAGCGGATAAAACTATGACTAGCATCGGTTTTGACTGGAACATCAGCCATAAAACCAGGTGCATTTTCGGCATAATAGCGACAAACAAAGGCGCATTTTTCCACTTCTGCGATCGCAGCTTTCAATGGTTTACCCATTTCCAGGGTCATTAATTTGCCAAAATCTGCCTTTTCTTGTTCTAAAATTATCGCTGCTTGTTGCAACCAGAGCGATCGCTCTGTAAAACTTGTCTTTCGATACTTTTCAAAAGCCTGCTGTGCCAAATCTAATTTAGCCGTAATTTCTCCATCACTCAGCGGCTCAAAGGTTTTGATAGTTTCCCCGGTAGCGGGATTAATGGTGGCTATAGCCATGACCTGACCTCCCGTTTAAAAATAGCTTGAGGTAGCTTCCTAGTGTTACACAGATTAATCACCGTAGCTACATCAGAATTTTAATCTTTCAATTCCGAGACAGTTGGTTAATATTACAAATTCGCAACTTAATTTAAAATAAAATATACAATTACTTGCGTACAAACACTTAAAATAAATAGTATAGAACTTACGCGTGATTTATGTAATCATTAACCACCAAAGACGCAGAGAACATCATAAAATCAGAGATTGGGATAGTTTTTGCGTAAATCCTAAATCATTACAAATTACGAATTACGAATTACGAATTACGAATTACGAATTACGAATTATATTAATTCATTCTTGTCTGATAAACCTTAATGAAACGATTAATACCTTTAAAACGATAATCTCCCATTTCCTGAAACTCCGAGCTTTGTGAGAGCATCTTATAAGTAACTTCACTAATCACACATTCACCAGTAGGACAGATTGCTTCCATCCTGGCTGCTATATTTATGGTTGTTCCTAATGCTGTATAGTCTACTCTTTGGGAACTACCAACATCACCCACAACAGCTTTACCACTATTAATAGCAATGCGTAATTGTAGAGGTTCGTACCAAAAATTATTAGCATTGAGATTTTGCAGACGATTCAGCATTCCCTTAGCCGCTGCAACAGCAAGGTCGGCATGATCTAGTTGTGTTTCTGGAGCGCCGAAAAATGCCATAATGCAATCCCCAATATACTTATCTAAAGTACCACCATAAGCAAATACTTCTTGTAGCATTTCCTCAAATAAATTGTTTAATAATTCAGCAATCTCTGTGGGTGTAAGTCGTTCAGAAATAGCAGTAAATCCCACCAAATCAGCAAACAAAATACTGATTTCACTTTCAGCAGGAGCCAATCGTCCATTCTTCATGCCTCTAACTGAGATCAACTGCTTTACCACTGCTGGAGAATGATACCGTTCTAGACGGTGACGAATCACCTCTTCAGTTCTGAGTTTATCTACCAATAACCAACGTTGAACACTAGAAGCAACAATATTTGCTAAAGCTGAAAAAAAGCTCAGTTCTTCCTCACCTTCTTGTTCCCAGCGGGAAGAATAAAGTTTACCGTCGGCATAAAGAACACCAACCACCTTATTTTCATCCCATAAAGGTACTGCCATGACACTCATAATACCTTTAAATAAAATACTAGATTCACCAGAAAAGCGTTCATCAGTTTGAGTGTCAGCACTTTGAATAGCCACTTTATCAGTAAATACTCTTTGGCAAATACTGCGACTAATCCAGTTACCATTTAATGGTAAAGTTTTCTGTTGAGAAATATCCTTAGTTGCCGAATTTATTAAATCTAAATAACCAGAACCATCAACATCAATTAATAATGCCAAGCGTTCCATACCATCTATATAACGAAAAACTACTTCTTGAACTTGAAAAAAAATCTCTTCAATAGATGCTGCTGCACAGAGGTTTTTAGCTATATCTACCAAATCTTTCAGACGGGCAATAACTTTATCTTTATTATTATTAATGTCATGAATATCACTAGCTTTTATCCATTGCTGTTGGAGTTCTTCAACATCTCGAAAAATAGTTATTTGTTGACCATTAGGTTCTGTAATTGGTACATATTGAGCGGGTAAATGTGACTCAGTTACGGAAAACATGACTGTCAATCTCACATTACCCAACCAAATCACATCTCCGTCACTCAACTCTTGGACCGAGGTAACAGGTGTTAGATTTACTTGTGTCCCATTTTTACTACCCATATCCTCGATAACCCACGTATCATCAATAGTTTTGGCTATGCGGGCGTGTCTACGGGAAACTCCCCCAAAAGGTAAAAACAAGTCGCATTCTGGCAAACGACCGATAATAAATACATCTTGATTTACTGAAACCGAAGTCTCAGTATTACCCTCTGTTAGGAGTAGTATGAGTTCTGTCATGGGTGTAATACATTTATACGGGCAGTTAGAAACACAAGTATTAAAGCTAACTTTTTTTCAGAACTTTTACACGTTTAGATATCAGACATCTAGTTGCTACACCAGTTTTAGGGATAAACCAGGCTGGGCTGATTGGTGTAAGTTATAACATTACCTTTTCTTTATGACACTGTTAACGGCATTACGACAAGTATAGCTGTATTAAATAGTACAATTCTACAAAAGAAATAATTTTATAGAGTGGGCATTACCCAGGAGCAAATAAACAGGGGATAGCCTACTCTCAGCCAACTACAACCTTTCCTCTCTGTAGACGTAGCAGGAAGCAGTTTTTCTTCAGTAAGACAGTACTTTATCTTCTGCCTTAGTTGATAAAAAAGTAGTAACAATTGTTAGTTGGTTGACCATGTTATTACATAAATTAATAATATAAAAAAGTTGTGATAATTAACTATAGTTAAATAAAACTGCAAGCATTTAATACCACTTCATAACCGGATTTTTTTGTAATTAAAGCTACAAAAATAGATTTTTTGAATGTAGTTTAATTTAAATATGCTGGTCTTGGATAATATGTAAGAATTCAGGAGTCAGAAAGAAAAAATAAAGAGGAAAGGGAGAGTTTTTGTATAAATCCTAATTTTATCTATGTAAGAATTCAGTGTACAGAATTTTTGATATAACAGGGAACTCTTAACAGAAGAGAAAAATATTCTTATTCCTTCTTTATCCTGACTCATGACTCCTAAATTATTACGATAATATTTATTTATCATAGAGGTTCACGACCACTTCACCTACCTGAAAAGTGCTGCACAACAGCTTATATTTACAGTCAGTCAATTAAAATGTGTTACTTATGACAATACTTTTACTAAAATACCTTCACTCTATAACAATGGGGCTATACAAACAAGGGCTACCCTCCTCAAACTCTCCAGATTTCAGCCCACGAAAGTGGACTTAGTTTGTATAGTCCGATAGTTTGATTCTGTAGGTCTTTTAAAAATTGGCAAAGGTATGATTATGACTCAAGATAAAAATCGAAAACATTTCTGTGTAAAATTATATCTAGTAAATTTGCTATTTGTAGTATTTAGCATTTTGGTAGTATCTGTAGCTACACTTTACCCGTTTAATTTTTCATTACCTCAGAGTTTTTCTAGATCTGAATTTTTTGCTAGTTTTAACAACGCCAGTTCTTTTCAAGATCAGGTAAATAATGTTTTATTATTTATGCCTTTGGGTTTTTGTTGTGCTAATTTACTACATCAATTGAAAATCAAACCAGCATTAAAAATTACTATAGTTTTTCTGCTGAGTGCTGCTTTATCTTCAACAGTCGAAGTTTTGCAAATATTTATTTCTTCAAGAACTCCAACTCCAGCAGATATCTTCAATAATACCTTTGGAGGATGTTTGGGTTTTGCAGTTTTTTATCTCTGGAATTATCAAAGTCTAAGTAGAAGCTTTTTGCAACTTCAAACTGGTAGTTTGAAACAATTAAATCAACGAATCACAGGCTTGATTTTAGCTTATATATTTTTAATTATACTGATTTCATCTATCTGGCAAAGCACAACAAACTTAAATAATTGGGATTTCAATTATCCGTTGATACTTGGTAATGAAAGGACAGGAGATCGACCTTGGCAAGGATATATTTCAGAACTTTATATTACTGATAAAGCAATATCAAATTATGAAGTAAGCAGAGGTTTAAATGATGCTAATTACTTTTCGAGCATCGGTAATTCTCTTTTAGCTAGTTATCAATTAGATAATAAATGTTGTGGTCAGGAAAAACAAGGAAATTCACCAAAACTATTATGGAAGGGAAAGCCTACAAATATACGGGAGGGTAAAGGCGTTTTTTTGAGTTCTAGCCAGTGGTTACAAACAGCCAAGCCTGTAAAAAATATCAGTAAAAATATCAGTAAAAAATCTGAATTTACTCTAAGTACTACTCTTGCAACTAACAATATTCAACAGACGGGGCCAGGGCGAATAATTTCCATCTCTAATAATTATTTGCGGCGTAATTTGACTCTTTCGCAACAAAAAGATTCTCTAGAATTAAGGTTGAGAACACCAATTACTGGGGAAAATGGCACAGATTTACAATTGATGATTCCCAATGTTTTTACAGACAAGGAATTTCACCAAATTCTCATGACATATTCTAGAGGAACCATTCAAGTCTATATAGATAATAGACAACGTTCTTACTCTTTCAATTTATTAGAATTGATTCCCCTTCATCAAAAAGTATTTTATTACGCTCTGACTTTTATTCCGTTGGGTGCAGTTTTAGCTTTGCTGAGTCTTTTTACCAAAAATAGGGTGATATTATCTCAGATATTGGTTCCTAGTGGCATTTTATTACCTTCTGTCATATTGGAAGTTATTTTGATAAATGAAAGTGATAAAAGCCTAAGTTGGAAAAACATTTTACTAGGAATATTATTTACATCAGGAACAATGCTAATTTTGAAAATGCGAGCAAATAGCTTAAAAGTCAGGAGTTCGGAGTTCGGAGTTCGGAGTTCGGAGTGAAAGCCACTTGCTATTTGATAGCACAGGGTGAGGTATGCCATATCTTAATTTTCATTTTGTACCTTATTTATTGATAATCTATTGTCATTATTGAGGTGGAGCTTCTAAAGGTATACTGCCTAAAAGTCCCTTGCGAAAATCGGTGATGAGAGTTCTTGCTGCACGTTCTACATCTCCTTTGTAGCGATGTTCTGCTAAGACTTGCAAATATTCTTCACCTGTATGAATAATGGAGTCAACTTCGTAGCGTGAAAGTAAGGGGTGTGCTGGCAATAAATGAGGGTGGGTTTCTTGAAGTTGGTTAACGATATCTACAAATGCTGCGGCTATGAGTTGATTATCGTAAGAGGCTTCACCAATATCATCACAAATGGCTAATTTGACTGCTGCGTCTTGATTTTCCATTCTGGAGGGAATGACACCGGGAGCATCTAGTAGTTGTAATTGATCGGAAATTCGCACCCAACGCAGTTGACGAGTGACTCCAGGACGCGCTTCACTAGCAACTACTCGTTTGCCTAAGAGACGGTTAATTAATGCTGATTTACCGACGTTAGGAAAACCTATGACGACAGCACGGACTGCGCGGGGTAACATTCCTCGATCTTTTCTGCGTTGATTAAGTGCTATTCCTGCGGCTTGTGCGGCTTTGGTGATAGCTGTGATACCTTGACCGTGTTGAGCATTGGTAAAGTAGGGGATTTGTTCTTGGTTTTTAAACCAGTCTGTCCAGTGCGATCGCACTTGTGGCAATATCATATCTAATCGGTTAATCACCAATATCCTTGACTTATCCCCCACCCATTCATTCATTTGCGGATGGTTTGTAGCTAAGGGAATACGAGCATCTCTCACTTCTAAAATCACATCTACCCGTTTTAGCTGTTCTTTGAGATTTTTTTCAGCTTTGGCAATGTGACCGGGATACCATTGAATCAGATTTAATTTGTAGTTTTGAGTTATTGACATTGGGGAATTGGGGAATGGGGAACTGGGAACTGATAATTATTTCTCAGTTACCGATGATGAGATTGATGTAAAATTAAGCGGTTGCCGTCAGGGTCGTAGGCATAAACTTCTTGACCGTGGGAAGCGGTAGAAATGCCTCCTGGAGGGGGATAGCCTAAAGATTGTAGGTGATTTATGGCATTTTCTAAATTACTCACTTCTAAACACAAACTAAGCGGACTTTTAGTATTTACTGCAAATTCTGCTTCATTATCTTTTTTGGGTTTAAAAATACCTAAGCTGAGGTTTGAGACTTGAAACTCAGCATAGACGTTGGAAATGAGGTTTTTTGGTTCTTGTTCTAGTAGCTGAATATAAAAATTCACCAAATTATCAAAATTTATCGTGGCAATGGTGATGGATATATCATTATATTGCATATTTATTTTTAGGGACATCCAAACGGAAGAATTCAGGAGTCAGAATCATATATAATATCGTGTCTGCCTAATCACTTACGATAAAATATCTGTGTCATACTGAGCGGAACGTAGTGCAGCGAAGTATCTCGGAGATTCTTCACTTCGTTCAGAATGACACTTTTAATCCGTTTTTAGTATATCAGAAAAACATAATTATTTCTAAATTGTATCTGGGTCAATTCCTAATTCTCGCAGTTTTGCTGCTAAACGTTCCGATTTTTGTTTTTCTTGTTCAGCAAATTCTTCAGGAGTGAGGATGATTAATCCTTCATTTGTAAAATAGCGCAATTTATTTTCATGAATACCTAAATATAAACTTAACTGCTGACTCCATAACCAACCTTGATTGTTAAATTCTAGAGGTTGATAAGTACCACCAACTAAAATAAAGCCAGCAAATTCTAAATTATTGGGGTCAAACCAAAAATATTCAGGGGTGCGAAAAATATCTTGATAAATTTGTTTTTTTAACCCTTTATCAATTGATACGCTTGCATCTGAAATCAATTCAATAATTATATTAGGATATTTACCATCTTCTTGCCAAACAACCCAACTTTTACGAGGATGGCGTTCTGCATTTTTGACTACAAAAAAATCTGGGCCACGAAAGTCTTCTGATTTAGGCTGACGGGAACTGTAATAAACAGTTAAATTACCAGAAGCGTAAAAATCATTGCGGTTTCCCCACCACAATTCTAAACATTGCAACAGCAGAATTATCTGGCGTAAATGTGAATCACTTTCTAATGGTGGTTCATTACTTTCTAACTCTTTAGTCGGAAAAATTACATCTCTTGGGAGTTCAAAATCTAATGGTGGTTCATCACTATATAAGTCTCCAGTCGGAAAAATTGCATCTTGTGGGAGTTCAAAATCTTGGGAGATAGACATAGCAGTAAATTTGAGGATATTTTAATTTTAGAGTAGCACGGAGAACTTACAAATTTTTCAATCCGTACTTATCAGTATACCCTATGCGTAATATTGAGACATAAACTTATCAGTAATAGTCCAGAGATGATCATCTAATTTAGTAAAAATCCATTCTGCAATATCTTCTGGAACACCACTATAAAATGGTTCGGCAATACTACCTGTAATACAAGCAATAGTGCCACTGTCTCCACCAATAGAAATAGCGTTACGAATTGCATCTTCAAAATCAGTTGATTCTAAAAAAGCAATAATTGCTTGAGGAACAGAACCTTGACAGGACATATCATATTCATAACTAGGTCTAATTTCGTCTAAGGTTTGCTCTAAGTTATAACCAAAAGTCTTTTGGATATAGGATTTGATGGTAGTTTTATCATGGCCAGTACGGGCTAAAAAGATAGATGCGGCTGTTGCTTGTGCGCCTTTAATACCTTCAGGGTGGTCATGGGTAACTTCTGCACAATGTTTTGCTTCTTCTAAGACAATATCTAGGTTATCAAATGCAGATGCTATGGGACTAACACGCATAGCTGAACCATTACCCCAACTATTGTACGGTTCGGTACTACCGGAATCTGCCCATTTCATAAAGTGATTACCATAATTAGCATGGGGATATTCACCGTAATAAGATTTGAATTGCTGAATATATTGGAATTTATCAATATACTTGGTTTTGTCAGGGAATTCGTCTGCGTTGAGAATAACTTCTGCCACTGCCAGGGTTAATATTGTATCATCGGTGAAATGACATCTATCATCGAAAAGGGGAAAGTCCTTAGTTTTAATATTGTTAAACTCATAGATTGAGCCAATAATATCACCTGCGATCGCACCCAGCATACTTAATCTCCAAGCTGTAAATAATATTTAAGTTAGTTTTTCCAGATTGATAACAGCGTTTCTGGTTCTTTTTCCCCAGAATGCTGACTCTTAACTAGTAAAACATTACCTCCAGACTAATGCACCTGCAAATTCCCTGACTGAATAGGTGCAATATACACTAAATACTTCTCACTCAGGACTAGCTTCACTAATACGTGTAACCGGAATTTCTGGACTAAAAATTACTCTGGCTTGCGTATTTTCTCTTGCACTTCTCTTGGTATTTTATAACGAGTTGTAGCAAGTAATAATACCATAATATCTGTCTGTTTTACAGTAAGGATTCAGGACACAGAATGTTTGATATGGCAGGGAACAGGTAACGGAAGAGAAAAATATTCTTCTTTCTTCCTTTTTCCTTCCTTCTCCTGACTCCTGACTCCTAATTTGGGTAAAACTTCTAGAAAATTGCTGCTTTTTTTCCATTAAAAAAATATGGATTAGATATAGATGCCGATAGGCTTCCTGCTGGTCACTCACTGCAAAGATGCAAAAGAAGAATAATATATGTCTATAGATAGTGGGCAAAATTATAATTCAATATATCAAATAGTATTAGTGTCTAAGAAATAAATTTTTTACTGTACAGGTTAAAAAATAGACTTTGACTACCCATAAAAATTACCTAAATCCCATGACGACAACTCTCTTAGAAGCTAATTCCATTGAGTCATTGCTGGGGAAGGAAGCTGAAGATCTACTGACATATAAAGCCAAGGTTTCTTCAGATTTGCTACATTTGCCTGGTGCGGATTTTATAGATAGAGTTTGGCTAAATAGCGATCGCACTCCGCGTGTCTTGAAAAACCTACAACAAATCTATTCTACAGGAAGATTGGCCAATACAGGCTATCTCTCCATTCTCCCTGTAGACCAAGGAATTGAACACTCAGCCGGGGCTTCATTTGCACCTAATCCTATTTATTTTGACCCGGAAAACATTATCAAGTTAGCAATCGAAGCAGGTTGTAATGCTGTCGCTACTACAGTGGGGGTATTAGGCAATGTTGCCCGTAAATATGCTCACAAAATCCCTTTTATTGCGAAAATAAATCACAATGAATTGTTGACTTATCCCAATCAATTTAACCAAATTATGTTTGCTGATGTTTGGCAAGCTTGGAATTTGGGGGCAACAGCAGTGGGGGCAACAATTTATTTTGGTTCAGAAAAATCTAGTCGCCAAATTCAGGAAGTCAGTCATGCATTTAAAAATGCCCATGAATTGGGTATGGCAACAGTACTTTGGTGTTATTTGAGAAATAACAATTTTAAACAAGATCAAGATTATCATTTAGCTGCTGATTTAACTGGACAAGCTAATCATTTAGGTGTAAGTCTTGAAGCTGATATCATTAAACAAAAATTACCAGAATGCAATAATGGTTATGGGGCAATTGCTAAAGCGACTGGTAACAGTTATGGTAAAACTGATGAGCGAGTTTACACAGAATTAACAACAGACAACCCTATAGATTTAACTCGTTATCAAGTATTAAATTGCTACGCTGGACGAGTAGGATTAATTAATTCTGGTGGTGCTTCTGGTAAAAATGATTTTGCGGAAGCTGTACGAACTGCTGTAATTAATAAACGTGCTGGAGGTACAGGTTTAATTTCTGGAAGGAAGAGTTTTCAGCGTCCATTTGCAGAAGGTGTAAAGCTATTTCACGCTATTCAAGATGTTTATTTGTCCCCTGATGTAACTATAGCTTAAGAGAACATCAAAAACAAAATCATCCAATCTTGTGGGATGGGCATCCTGCCCGTCCTTGTATTATTAGCAGGCTTTTCGTCCTGCACCACAAGAAATGTTGGAATATTTTTTGATTTACAAATCTCTTCCCCTTTACTAATCACCAATTACCCAGTTAATTACTCTTAGGAAAATTTTCTATTTTCATCGAATTAGCAGCACCACCAGGTTGAGAAACCATTAAATTTGTTCCCAGTATAGCTAAAATGCCCATAGCGGCTAACCCTAATATAATTATATTTTTTCTCTGATGTATTGCGGCTACTAAATTATCTAACTTTTTGCCAGAAGCCAGCACCTGAATTGGTTTGAGTGCTTCTAAAGCATCCGCAGCATTAGGATAACGACGCTTGGAATTAGGTTCTACCATTTTCTTTAACCATAATCCAAAATGCAGGCTAATATGGGGAACTAATTTCTGAAAATCAATGCGATATTTATCATCAATTAATTTTCCGATATCCGCAGCACTAGTATTAGTGAGTAAGCAAATTAATGTTGCACCTAAACTATATAAATCTGAGGCTTGGGTCAACACATAACCAAGTTGTTCTTCTGGTGGCATAAAGCCAGGACTACCTGCAACCAAAGTACTTAACTCTGTTTTTCCATCTTGTACACGTGCTAAACCAAAATCAACTAGATAAACATTTAATTGCTGATCTACTAAAATATTTTCTGGTTTGATATCTCGATGGATTATACCAGGACATTGCTGTTGTAAATAAACTAAAATTTCTAAAATAGACAAAGCGATTTGCTTGATTTCTTCAGGGTGAAAGCAGCGTTTTAATCCTAATGATGGAGCATTTTTATATTCTTGTACTAAGTAAAAAAATCCTGGTTTGGCAAAAGAATCTATATAATGAGGGATGCGGGGATGATTCAATTGTTGCAAAAGTTCAATCTCTTGTTCATAAGCTTTCACCCCAGACCAATTAGCAGTCATCTTCGCAAAACAAAATTCTTTAATAACTACTTTTTGTTGAGATTTCAGACTATTGGCTAAATAAGTAATGCGTCCTCCTTCTGGGTTACGTCCTAATTCTCGAATTACTTGATACCCAACTTTAGAAAAATCGGCATCGTGATTGACATCAAACTCCATCATACAACACACATAATGTGGATTTTGTCAAGATGCAATTGAAAGGAAGTACCCTATCCTAGCTGATTAGGAATTAGGTAATCGGTAATCCTTGACTCTAATTACTAAATACCAATTACCAATTACCAATCCCAGACTTTTTAGCTGTGTTTTACCCTTTTTCTGGGTTTGAACGCGAAATTATGCCTTTTGCGCTAACCAATCGACAATTTGAGCATTGACAACATCTGGAATTTCATCATGGGGACAATGACCTGCACCAGGAATAGGTACAATTTTAATATCTTGGCCATTTTCTCGCGCTTCTTCGTAAATCTTAGCGCCAGTGATGGGTGTCCAAGGATCATCAGCACCCCAAATCACTAGTAAAGGCAATTTTACCTTAAGCAATAATTCATCGGGTGTAGGCCCAGGTGGTGCTGTGAGGATGGAAGCGAAAACTTGTTGTGCGCCTGGATCACAGGATGGTGTATAAAGTAAATCGACTAGTTCATCGGTGACTGCATTGCGATCGCTATATACTTGATACAATGTCCGGCGAATTTGCGATTTTTGGCGAATGCGGTTAAAGACGAATTTACCAGTCATTTGGTTAGCGACTAACTTATTAAAAGTTCCCATGACGATTCTGAGAACTGGGTTCAATTCATGGGGACGGTGACTCAATCCACCGGCAGAGTTGATTAACACACCCCCAGAGGCAATTTCAGGATATTCTGCCAGAACGATTAAACTCAAAAGTGCGCCAATGGAATTGCCAATAAATACGGCAGGTTCTTGGATATGTGCAGTCCAGAAATCTTTTAATAGTTCTACCCACACTTCCATGCTATATTCAATAGCTGCTTTATCAGAACCACCAAACCCCAACAAATCCACAGCAAACACCCGATAACCAGCATCAGCTAAAACAGGGATATTTTTACGCCAGTGACCAATAGAAGCGCCAAAACCGTGAATTAGTACCAAAGGCTGACCGCTACCCATCACAGTATATTGAATTTTGTAATCTCGCCAAGTCCAAAGCTGTTTTTCTAATGTTGGTGACTGCTGGATTGATATCGTCATTAGTAAAGATTCCTAAAGTATTATTTCTTTATGGTAATACTCCTAGCATTCTCGACAAAACATTATGGAAAAAGCTATATATGACGTACACTATCACCTGTAAGTTTCACCTAGATCAAAAAAATTAATCAGTTAAGCAAGCTGATTGCCTACTTAACATTCTAGGTGAATTGATACGGTGTGAAACAAATACCATGATTCTAAGTAAATTAACTCATTTTAGGAAAGTAGCTATTGCCGCAGTCTCTATGATAGCGTTGTCGCCAATACATTCTACTTTGGCAGCATCAGATTTATCTGCTACAGTCCCATCAGAGTTTAGTAATTATAATCAGCAGCTTTTAACACAAAAAACTATTAGTGAGGAAGTAGATACAGATAGTACAACAAATATTCCAGGGGAAACTGTAACTACTACTACTTCTGTCAAAAGGGAAAAATCAGGTTTTACTCTGGCTATTTGGCAACCCGGTGGGACGATTTCCGAAGTGATTGCCCGCGTTTCTATTAAAGGTAAGCATGGCAACAAATATTACAAAGAAAGATTTTTAGGTGACTATAAGTATAAAATCAAACAAAAGGCCAAGTTTATAAATGGGTTTAAATTGGGCGATCGCATCGTCGTTAGATTATATGATAACACAAACCGCTTTATTGGCTACACAGAATTTGCGTGTTTACCCGGTCACACAGCAATAAACTTGATTTTATCTGCCAACCCCAAAGAATATCAAGTAGTTCGTGTTTTTTATGGCGTTGATGACAATGAAGATAGCATTGTTGACACTAACACCACCAGCTACGATTACTTCACCCAAGTTAGTAACCAAAAAGTTACCTTCCTCAAAAGTTCAGAAAATATCAATATTACCCAGTACCAAGCCGCAGGATTTGCCAAAGTTGCCACAACCGGCGTTTATCCTGTATCTTTTACCGAAGGTGATTTTGCTTTAGCAGGTAAATCCATTAATATCGTTGATTCTAACTTAGCCAAAGCCTTAACTGCTGTTCCTGGTAGCTTGGTGCAGTTAACTCAACTCAGCAACAACTCCACATATCAACTCAGCCAATTGTTGAGTAAATATCGCCAAGTAGGTGTAGCGAAGGATATCAAAGTATCATTTTCTGATATTTCCAAAGACTACTGGGCTAAAGATTATATCGCCGAATTAGCCGCAATGGAAATTATTGACGGTTTCCCTGATGGTACATTCCGCCCTAACGCACCAGTGACACGCGCTCAATTAGCTGCCCTATTGCAAAAAATCTTTATTAAAAGTAAAGTCAGAAATGCGATCGCATTTAGAGATATACCCAAAGGATATTGGGCTGAAAATGCCATCCGCGAAACCTATGAAATGGGCTTTTTCACCACCCTTGGCAGCAAAAACTTCAACCCCACACAAAAGCTCACCCGCCTAGATATTTTGATAACCTTAGCCAAGGGATTAAATTATCAATTCACCGGTTCTACAAAAAATATCTTATCCATTTATAGCGATGCTTCTAGCATCCAAAACGAACATCGTAATTTAATAGCTGCGATAACACAAAATGGTGTCGTTGTCAATTATCCCAATAGAAAATTGCTGAATGGGAAAAAAGTCGCCACCAGAGCAGAAGTCTGTGCTTTATTATATAGAGCGATGGTTAGTGCTGGCGAAGTAGCAGACTTTGCATCAAAATACACTATTCAACCAATCAGGGAATAAAAATAACGACAACAAGAAAACTGTTTAGCTTTCATGCATATAAACATTTCTGACAGGAAAAGGAATTTGAATTCCTTCTAGCTGATAGCGCTTGTGCAACTTCTTCACAAATAGATGTTTACCAATTCTCTGGTCAAAAAACTCACTTACACGCATATAAAGAGTAAAATCAATACTAAAATCATTAAACGTGTGAAATCTCATATACGGTTCATTCTGAAGTAATTCCGGTGCAATTTCTTTCATCACTTCTTTAGCAACTTCTACTGTTACCCTTTCGACTAATTCCAAATCGCTATCGTAACTAACACCCACATTGATTGTTAAAGTAATTTCTTTAGCAGGGAGATGATAATTAGTAAAAATAGCCGAAGCCAACTTAGAATTAGGGACAATAATCACATTATTTGAAATTTCCTTAATCGTTGTATTTCGCCATGTAATATCAGTAACATAACCTTGATTACCATCATCTAACTTCACATAATCACCAGTTCTTACTTGCTGAGAAATAAGTAAATAAAAACCAGAAAATAAATTTGCCAAAGTATCTTGAAGTGCTAAACCTACCGCCAAGCCTCCAATCCCTAACGTCGTAATTATCGGCGTAATTTGAATACCTACAGTTTGTAAAAGGATTAATGTTCCTAAAATTAAAACCGCAATTTTAGCAAGATTAGACAGTAGTGATGTCGGAACTCCTTCTGTTCTGCGAACTGATAAACTCACAAAACCAGATGTTAATCTAGCTAAGACTAAAGTCACTGAATACAGCAAAATTATGGTGAGAATTTTTTGCAGAACGTTAGCAATATCTGGCTTGAGAGGAGAACTGAGAATAGCCCAAAAAAAGCCTGCAATTACAAACCATATAAACGTCATTCTGTGCAGTGATTGGAATATAATTTCACTGCCAGGAATTTGTCTATTAGAAACAAACATTTTCAATTTTTTGAAAAAAACTTTCTCGCCAATTAATCCAGCAAATAATCCAGCTAGAATAAATCCAAGGGGTATAATCCATTCGATCATAATTGATTGAAAATTGAGAACTTAAAATTAAGATAACAGCAATAATATAATTATGGTGGCTAAATTTTACCTTGTTACTTTCCAGACAATCTACGAATATGCTGTTTCAGCAAAGTAATTTATATTTCCAGAACTTACGCATTGACAAAATCTATCAAATATGGAATATGAACTATGAATTTTATCTTTTGTGCGGTGAACTAGCGCTGTAGGCGGTTTTCCCACCGTAGGTGACTATCCGAAGGAGGAGAGGATTGGAGGTGGAGTTCTTGTATCTCACTCAACCGACAACCGCTATAGTAGTAGACTATTGAAAAAAAGATATGGTACATTATTATTCGGTACAAGACTTACATAAAAAGCTATCTTTGTAATTTTTAAGATAAATAAATTATTTTTATATTAAAAACAATCTACCCCCAGACTGATATTTTCCACTTATCTTGACTAAATTGTTTACCTAAAAATATATCGGTGTAACTCACCTTAGTAATGGATTTACCAATTGTTTACCATCTAGATTATATTGCTCCTTTACCCCTAGGGCATCGTTTCCCGATGTCTAAATTCAGTCAACTCCATGAATTGCTGTTAGCTGACAGAGTAGCACATTCAGAACAGTTTCACATTCCTGAACGTCCACAAACAGAATTAATTGAATTAGTTCACACCCCCAACTATGTACAAGCTTACTGTCAGGGAACCTTAGAATCAAAAGCACAGCGACGCATTGGTTTACCCTGGAGTCCAGCTTTGGTGAATCGTACCTGCGTGGCTTTAGGTGGGACAATACTAACGGCTCAATTAGCACTAAATCATGGTTTAGCTTGTAATACTGCTGGTGGAACTCATCATGCTTTTCCTGACTATGGATCTGGTTTTTGTATTTTCAACGACTTAGCAGTTGCTTCCCGTGTTATCCAAAAATTAGGGCTTGCTAAAAACATTTTAATTGTCGATTTAGATGTACATCAAGGAGATGGAACAGCCTTTATTTTTCACAATGACAATAGCGTTTTTACCTTTTCCATGCACTGTGAAGACAACTTCCCTGGCACAAAACAAAAAAGTGATTTAGATATTCCCTTACCATTAGGAATGGAAGATGAAGCTTATTTGCAAACATTAGCAAATTATCTCCCCGATCTATTATCACAAATAAAACCAGATTTAGTATTTTATGATGCTGGCGTTGATACCCATATAAACGATAAACTAGGTAAACTAGCCTTAACAGACACAGGAATTTTTCGGCGAGAAATGCAAGTTTTAAATACCTGTGTCAGCGCAGGTTATCCCGTCGCTTGCGTTATCGGTGGTGGTTATGCAGAAGATATGAAATCCCTAGTTTGGAGACACTCCTTATTACATCGAGCCGCCAGTCAAACCTATCACCAATTTCATCTTTAACGCCAAAAAACAAACTCTTCTCTACGACTCTGCGTGAAAAAAAATCCAGGAGTATTCATGCCAACTTTACCAAACAATCAAAAATCAGAAACCTGGGGATACACCTTACTAAACTCTACAATTGATAGTTTAATTCGTAACTTTGAAGGTCAATCAACAGTAGAATTATACCCCGAATTTCGAGAACGACGAGAACGCGCCCATGAATTAATATTTGAATGTGTCGGTAAAAAATCTTGCTTATTTTATATTCGTCGTCAAGGTTCGGGAAAAGATCCAGGAGAAGAAATTTGGGACTTAACAATAGCCACAGATGAAAGTGAATTTGAATTACCAAAAAGACTAAAAGAACTGAGAAAAACCCTAGGATTTAGAGCAGCAGTCCAAAAAAATGGAACTGGCGGTTTAAAAATTCTCTCAGCTTATTTATTACAACCTTCACGAGGACAAGGTGATGGCTATGCCCTACCTTTACGCTTACAATTAGTCCCCAATCATCATCATCCTTCCGCTATTCCACCCAAGGTATTAGCACAAATAGCAACCATGCCAGTTTGTGGTCATCATGTACCCACAGAAGAACAACTACAAGCATGGAAAGCATTTTTAAAAGTTGAAGAACGCATTGCTAAAGCACGGCAATTTTGTGTGGTTTTTGTCAATTACAAGTACAGTAATAATAAAAAGCAAATCGCTTTTGAGATAAATTTGAACTCAGCCACTCTTGACGGTTCTGAAGAAAATTATTTAGATGTAGAAAATTTTTGGGAACGAGTGAAACAGGCAAAAAACCAAGATATCAAATTTTCTGACACCGTTCCTAGCGAAAGAAATCGTCGCAGTAGTCGTCAATTAGGAACTATTGAAAAAATTGATCAAAAATATAATATTATTCATATTAGACTAGAACGCGATTTGGTTGAATATATAGCAGCGGGTAATTATCAACTTCCTGGAACTGGATATTTATTTTTTGATGCTGCTGGTGATATAAAACAAATTGAACGCAAAGAAAAAGCCTTGGAACAATTAAGACAAGGACGCACTCAAAATCCTTATTTAGGTAACTTCTTATTTGATGCTTCTCAAGCCAGATCTATTAAAAAAACTGTCAAAATTAAATCACAAGATTTGTTATTATCTGCTGCAAATCCAGGTCAAAAAGCATCTGTAGAAAAGGTACTAGCCGCAGATGATTTAGTTTTGATTCAAGGGCCACCAGGGACAGGTAAAACTACGGTAATTGCTGAAATTTGCTATCAAGTAGCCTTGCGGGGTGGACGCACATTAATTACTTCTCAGGCTAATTTAGCAGTTGATAATGCTTTAAGCAGATTAGTTCATAACCCTGTAATTCGGGCTGTACGCAAGGGAAGAGCCGAAAAAGTTGGAGAAGAAGGACAGCCATTTTTAGAAGATCAAGTAATTGGCAGATGGCTAGAAAATACCGCTACTGACTGTGAAAATAATCTCGCTCAACGTCAAGAAAATATCAAAATATTTACTCAATTATTAGCATCATCAACACGTTTTAAAGCTTATCTTGAATCTGAAGAAGAATTTAATCACAAACAAAATGAATCAAAATTAGAAAAAGAAAATTTAAAGGAAATCTGTCAAATTCAAGAAATAGCTTATCAGGAAAGTTTAGTAAATCAAAATAAAATTGAATCTCTCAAGATTGGATTAAAGAATCTGCTCAAAAATGTCCCAGTAAACTGGGATTCAGCAGAAGTTAAAGATTTTTTACCCTGTCTGCAACCATATACAAAAAATATTCATCAAGTAGAAAGTTTCCGGGAAAATGTTTGTCAAGCTATTAAATATGTAGATGAACTTGGCTTTGTTCGTCCTGCGCGTGGTGCATTTGGGTTAGCAGCTTGGTTAAGTGAAACAGTAGCAACTGAAATTGATGAATTAAAAAAAATATTTAGTTATGCTGATGACGTAATTGTAACTATGTCAGAATTAACCACATTAGTACAGGCTTTCAAAAAAGATTCTACATATTTGCATCAATTACAAACAGAGTATCAGCAATTTCTAAATAAGGATAAAAGTCTACAGCCAACAATTCAACTATGGGAAAATCGCAAGCGAGAAATTGATTATATTATCGAAGCAGTTATCGAATGGAAATCTACAGCTTATAACAATCTGTATCAAGTTGTAAAAAACTGTCAGCAATCAGATTTACCATTAACAGATAATATGATAGATTTACCACTAGGTTTATTAATGTTTGCTAATAATTT
Organism: Anabaena sp. PCC 7938; assembly: GCF_049315035.1. Lineage (NCBI taxonomy): Bacteria > Bacillati > Cyanobacteriota > Cyanophyceae > Nostocales > Nostocaceae > Anabaena > Anabaena sp. PCC 7938. The sequence continues at coordinate 2,615,228 of NZ_CP186034.1, forward strand.
AAAATTACCACTTGTCCCCAAAAATTATAAAATTAGCTTGCCAGATTGGAAATTATTGACAAAAGCAATATCGTATGAAATTCAAGGTAACTTCACAGATAGACGAGGTAAACAGCATAGTTTTAGTTATTTCTTACAGGAAAATTTTAGTCAAATTCCTCTAGTTCTATCAAAAAGCGATCGCACTCAATGGCAGGTAACATATCAAGAATTAAATGATTATCAACTCCTTACCTCCAAACAGCGTAAATCGTTGGTGGAAAATACCCAATCTTTTTTAACTAAACTGCAAAGAACATATGGTGCAGCTTATGAACTAGATAATATCCATTCTACTCTTACCCAAATTACACAAGAACTACTAGATATAATTCTGGCAAATTCTCGTCAATGTGTGGCAAAAGTCAAAACTGAAGCTGAACAACAACTTAATATTTTACAAAAACAACAAAACCAATTAAATGAACTGCCAAATAATGGCATTACCCAAGAACAAATATTTGCGACTCAATCTCAAGTAGAAAAAGCCAGTCAAGATGCTAATTTACAACTGGCAAGAGTTGTAAATATGTTGGAAGAACTTAACAAAAAACCTAATATACCTGCTAAATTGCGTAATCTAACTGAAAAATATCTCGCTAAACAATCAAATATTTGGGAACAACATCAAGAATTTTCCAAGCAAATAAAAATTTGTGAAAGTAATATAGTTAAACTTGAACCCTTGATTTCATCATTAGAACCAATTGCTATTTTAGAGATGATTCAAGATTCATTACATGAGGAATTAATCAAACTAAAAAAAGAAACAAAAACGGCTCAAAAGAAACTTGATAAATCACAAATTAAGCTAAATGAACTAGAACAGCAATTGCAACTCCAGATACCAGAGTCTTTAATTATAGAGCGAAATTGGTGGCAAATAACATGGCAAGAAATACCTGCTCAATTCAAGGTTAAAAATACCGAAAGTGACTTATTCAATCTAGAATTTTTAAACTTAGTCAAAGACAAGTTTGATATTTGGCAACAACAATTGCAAAATGAAGAAAATTATCTGCAAAGATATCAAAATTTTGTTCAAGATTGGATTAATAAACTACGTCAACCATCAGAACGCGATAGTAACGATTTGAGACGAATTTATTTAGACAATGCTAACGTCGTTGGTATCACTTGTGTTCAAGCTGCAAATTATAATTTTTCTGAAGAATTTCAATCTTTTGATGTTGTTATTATTGATGAAGTTAGTAAATGCACTCCCCCAGAGTTATTAATTCCCGCTTTAAAAGGTAAAAAATTAGTCATGGTGGGAGATCATCGACAATTACCACCTATGCTTGATACTAGCACCGTTGAAGAAGTTGCTCAAAAAATTGGCAATACTAGAGAAGAATTACAATTTTTAGAAGAATCATTATTTAAAAGTCAGTTTGAAACTGCTGATAATAGCATCAAACAAATGTTAAATACCCAATATCGAATGCACCCCAATATCATGGGAGCAATAAATCAATTTTATGATGGTAAATTAGAATGTGGTATTTTAGAACCTGACAGCAAACGCGCTCATCATTTAGCAGGGGAGATAATTAAACCAGAACATCATCTGATTTGGGTGAAAATGCCTAGAGAACAGGAATTTCAAGAAGAACGTTTGGGAACTTCGTTTTTTAATATCCGAGAAATTGATGTCATAGAAAATATCTGTCATCAATTTGAAAATGTATGGAGTTCTAAAGTTGCTAATGGTGAACCCAAAAAAGAAATAGCCGTAATTACATTTTATGGTTCTCAACTGCGAAAAATTGATGAACGTTTACAATCTGAAATTTTCCCTTCACTGCAAATTAGAACAGGTACAGTTGACAGATTTCAAGGAATGGAAAGACCAGTTGTAATTGTGAGTATGGTGCGTAATAATCATCAAGGAGATGTGGGATTTGCTAAAAAACCAGAACGGGTAAATGTGGCATTTTCCCGCGCTCAAGAATTATTGGTAATTGTTGGTTGTCACGATTTATTTACCAGTAAACCAGGGACAGTTGGTGGAATGTATTCAGAAGTGGCAAATATTGTCAGTCGTCATGGAGGTTTTATTGATGTTTCTTGCTTCTGATGCTAAACCTATTGATGACAATCTTAAAAATTTAGTAGATAAAATTGAAGCGCAAAGTGCTGGTTTATCAGTTTTAGCAGCGCGTCAATTACGCTATAGTCTGCGGCAAAATACTGTAGAATTAACCATCAAAGAACCACGTCAATTTAATGTACTTGAAGAATTTATTATCCGCGCTGGTATTGAGTTTGAACCTGCACCAACAGCGGACGAATTAGCATCTATACTTGGTCTTGATGCTGTATTTGTAAAAAGTACAATTTCTACTCTTCAGTCATTACAAACTTTAGCCGTAACATCACCAATTACAGTTACTACAGAAGGGCGTTTATTTTATGAAAAAGGAACTGTTCCTCAACCACCATATTCTGTACAAATTTATGCCGTCACTGATTTTTTAGGTGGTAATATTTCCTTTCAATCTGAATCTTTAAGTGATGTCACTACAAAATTACCTGATTTAGCAACTTTTGTAAATATTGAAAATAAAATCAACAATATTTCTTCTTTAACACTAGAAACAATACAGCAAATTCTTCAAGATTCAGATTTGGCGTTTCATGTACCAGAAGAAGGTAAAATAGTTACTGCTTTTAAGGTGATACCACCAACTCAAATTTTTTGGAAGACTGTATCATTATTTGTTATTTTTGATGCTTTAGAAGATAAATTGAGTATTCAACTCAGAAAAGGAAAGCAAATTTTAGAAGCGGCATCAAATTGGCTAGAATCACTACTAAATCAAGGTAAAATATCTTTACAAACATTATGTGAAGTATCAGACCAAACCATCAATTTTGAGCGTCAAGCAATTCTGAAGCAGAAAAATGAAGAAATAGAATCTAGATTAGAAAAGATTCGTCAGCAGGTGTTAGAAACTGTGCAGGAAGCAGGTACAGCAGTGCAGTTGCGCGATGGAGAAATTAATCAAGCTTTTTTAGAAGTTTTGAATTCTGCAAAAAATCAAATTCTCTTTTATTATCCTTTGATAAGTCAGGCTGTTGTCGATGATAAGTTTTTAACGCTGCTTCAAAAATTAGTTAATGGTGGTGTTGGGATTTTAATCGGTTATGGAATTGCACAACCAGAAGAAGATGAAGAAAGGCAAATACCACCCGAAGTTAAAGCAAAATTACAATCAATAAAAACACTTGAAGGTTTACCCGGTGTACAAATTTTTTGGTCAGAAAATTCTCATATAAAAGAAGTCATAGTTGATCAGCAAATTCATCTTTGTGGTTGTTATAATCAGCTTTTTTATCGTGGTGGCTATTTACCCACAGGTGAGTCAGTTTATAAAGTCACAATTCCTGAACTTGTTCAAGAAGCATATCAATTTTTTGCCAATCGCTGTCAAAATCATGCCCAAAAATTATGGGTGATTGCTGTTCAAAACTACAATTCTCAATTGGCTGTAGAGTCTCTGTGTATTTGGGGTGCTATGGGTATGGAAGAAATAGCAATCAAAGAGATAGAAGCAAATAACTGGTTGGAACTTGTACCGATTTGGTTAAATGTGGTAATTCAGAGACTAAGGGCAAAAATTTTACCCGCTGGTTTACAAACTGCATTGGTGTTGTTAAATAAGTTTTCTGGTGAAGAAATATTTATTGATTTATTGGTTCAGGGATGGCGTAGAGTGATTAGTAATATTGCTAGTCAAAATCCTCAAACTGCTGTAGACTTATTTAGCAATGGTGTATGGGAACAGTTTTTGCGTCTCCAAATAGTTCAACCAACAGAGTCGCTAGATACCTTTATATTGTCCCAAAATGAAACTCAAAAGCCTGTGAAGAAGAAAATTGCTAAAAAGAAGTTGGAACAGGGTTAATTCTGCGGTTTGTAGCACTTGATAACTCTACCAGCACCGCGCAATTGTTTATAATAAGCCTGACTAACTTGATCTCCTTGTTCCGAAAGTTGATCAATACCAATGCCATTGCGTCCTTGTTCTTTTCCTGAACTATGAATATAGCAACTATCACCCAAATACAAACCTACATGAGTTGCTTTTTGGGGAGTTCCAAAAAATATTAAATCTCCTGGCTGTAATTCAATAAAATCAATTGGTTGAGTAAAATCTTCTTGCTGATAAGCATCTCTCGGTAGCCAAACACCTACGGATTTAAATGCTGCTTGCATTAAACCAGAACAGTCATAATTGGGTGCAACTGTACCACCCCAAAGGTAATAATTATCTTCTTGTTTTGCTGCTTGAGTAAAAGCGATAACTGCGGGTATGTGTTGTTGAATTTCTGCGGCTGAGATGAATTGGGGTTGATATACTGCTTTTGTTGGTTTGAGAAACTGCAAATCTTGAACAGATAACCATCCGGGATAGTCGTCTTCACATAAACAAACTGCAACTGCTGTATCTTGATGATTTGATGTTACTCGTAAATATCTTCCTGTTGCGGCTTGGGTTGCCAAGCGGTTGCATTCAGGAGAATCGTATAGATTTAGGTCAATGTTACAGTAATATTCTTTTGTTGGAGAATGGGGAATTAGTAAGTTTAAAGACATAGGTAAATATGATTTAGATAAAAAACAATATTGTCTGAATCAGGATGCTCAGGATTTAAGGATTTTCAGGATGATATAATCAGCATTCTGTTTAATTCCTCAATCTTTATTTTGTCTGAATCAAGATTTCCAGGATTTAAGGATTTTCAGGATAATGCAATCAGCATTCTGTTTAATTCCTCAATCTTCATTTTTTATTAAGCTATATTTGCTTTTATTTAATCCTGCTAATATTCGGTCTTGCTCTGATTTATTGTCTAAAGACATGGCGGCTTTTTTTTCAGATTTACGCATAGCATCTAATTCATCATTTACTTGTTTCATTACATGAAATCTATCAGCAGTTATATTTGCATTTGGCATTAATTCTTCTACTAAACTTTTATAAGGAGACCAAAGATCGATACTCACTTCAACTATTTGCTCAAGTACCTGAGATCCCCATTTGACAACAACTTCACGTATTTCTTCTATTCTTCTTGACTTCACCAATTCAATTGGTTTACGAGTATCTAAATCTACTAGTACTGCCAAATAATTTCCTTGACCTTTCACCAAAGCAATTTCATCTATGCCTAACCTTTTACCTGACTTAAATTAATATTTAATATTTGTGATACTTGTGCTTTTAACATTGATTCAACTTCTTCATCGCTCAAGTCATTTCTTTCGGCAACACTATGAATATTACTATCTAATACTTGTGCAACTATATCTATGGCTAATCTTTTAGTATATCCTTTACTTTTATCTACAAAACTTAGCTTTTCACTAAGCGCAAAGTGCGGTCTTGGGGTCTCCCCAAGAGGAGCAACTTTGCAAGAGAAGACTTTTTTGCACTTGTTACATTTGAATTGACGGCGATTGATTTTTAACAATACTAGTTTTTTCACTCCAAGATAAATCATGAATCATTCGCCAATGATTTTGATGTATACTATGGGTGGTTTTTCCACAATCTGGACAAGTAGAATCTTTGACAGCCTTCTCTATTGTTATAATTATTTCCGCCCCAACAAGTTCTTGAAAATCTAACACTTTCATATCTGGGAGATTGAGAATTTGATCTACGCTAAATTTCATAATTATCCCTAAAAAATTTGTTTTTAATAATTATGATTATAATGATATGCTTATTCCCATATGTTTAAAACTTCGTAAACCTTTACATAGATAGACTTTTCAGCTTTTATAATTTAATTTTATCGGCATTAAATTTTAGTGATTTTATTTTTCACCATAAAAAGGACGCAAGAGCCGAAATTCTATCTTTAGGATTGTCAAGAATGTATCAAACAGATCCGCCACTTTCCCCTAAAGAAACATTACCTACAATGTATGATCTTCCTAGCGAAGACCCGGAGGAACCAGGCTTGCCAGATGAATTTCATTTGTTGCAACCACAATTATTAGCAGAAACATTCCGTCCACCAAATTATCCCACTCAAGAAATATTTACAGGCAGTGATCTGAATCTTTACTATGATTTGCGTCATCCTTCATGGTATAAACGCCCAGATTGGTTTGGAGTTTTAGGTGTACCATATCTGTACGAAAATAGAGATTTAAGATTAAGTTATGTAGTGTGGCAAGAAGGAGTAAACCCTCATATTATAGTTGAATTACTCTCACCTGGAACAGAAAAAGAAGACTTAGGGCAAGCATTAAGGAATGTTGAAAAACCTCCTGGTAAATGGGAAGTTTATGAACAAAATTTAAGAATACCCTATTACGCCATTTTTGACCGTTATAAATCTGAATTTAGAATGTTTCAGTTAAAAGGCGCTCGTTATGCTGAAATAAATTTATCAGATGATCGGGTTTGGATTTCAGAAATAGAATTAGGTTTAGGGGTGTGGCAAGGCACTTATAAAAATGTGGAAATGCCTTGGTTACGTTGGTATGATCAAGACGGTAATTGGATTTTAACCAGTACAGAAAGAGAAAGACAAAAAGCTGAACAGGAAAGGCAGAAAGCTGAACAAGAAAGGCAGAAAGCTGAACAAGAAAGGCAGAAAACAGAAAGATTAATTGCCCAACTGCGATCGCTTGGTGTTGAACCTGATTTAGATTAGATATAATCTCTTGTTCTCTAATTCCCAGTCTATGACTGGGAATGAATGCTATCTTGATGCAACCTTCCCATCTTCATGTACTTCTAAAAGCGGATACTTATGAACAGGTTGCAAACGCTGGCGAATTGTCCCAATAATGATATACAAAATTGGCACAATAAACAAACTTAAAAAAGTCGCAACAAACATACCTCCAAATACAGCAGTACCCAAAGATTGACGACTTGCTGAACCTGCACCTGTGGCAGTTACGAGGGGAAAAATCCCCAGCAGAGTCGCAAAAGAAGTCATCAGGATTGGACGCAAACGACCTTGTGCTGCTTCTACTGCTGCTTTCGTAATTGATAAACCTTGATGTTCTCGCAACTGGTTAGCAAATTCAACAATCAAAATCGAGTTTTTACTTGCTAAACCAATTAACATAACTAACCCTACTTGGCAAAATACATCATTACTTAAACCCCGTAGTGATTGTGATGCTAAAGCTCCCATAATAGCTAGAGGAACTGCAAGCAGAATAATCAAAGGATCTACATAGTTTTCATACTGAGCAGCTAATACTAAAAAGACGAAAAGTAAGCCCAAACCAAAAATGATTGGTGCTTGTCCACCAGATTCTTTTTCCTCTGCAACAATACCCGACCATTCATATCCCATATTCGTGGGTAAAATCTCCTTTGCTAGTTGTTCCATAGCTTTAGTTGCTTGTCCAGAACTAAAACCAGGAGCCGGAGAACCGTTAATTTCAATTGAGCGAAATAAGTTGTAGTGATTGATGGTTTGAGCTCCAGTTGTAGGAGTCAATTTGACTAAATTACTGAGAGGAATCATTTGATCATTATCAGAACGCACATATAATGAATTGATATCATTTGGATTTGACCGAAACTGAGCATCTGCTTGGATATATACCCGATATGTGCGAGATAGAAAATTAAAGTCGTTGACATATCTTGAACCCAAGTAACTTTGTAGGGTTGTGAAGATATCTTCAATGGAAACTTGCATAGATTTAGCTTTATTCCGGTCAACCTCAATTAAAATTTGGGGTGTATTGGCTTTAAATGTGCTAAATACAGCTTGCAATCCTGGAGTCTGATTACCGCGCATCATAAACTGACCGACGGTTTCCAGTAGAGAATTTAAGGTGTTAGTGCCAGATATGTCTTGTAACTGAAACTGAAAACCGCTAAAACTACCTAAACCACGAATTGCGGGAGGATTAACTGGAAAAACGCTGGCTTCGGTAATTCCTGAGAATGTTTGTGCTAATTGACCAATTAGGGCTTGTACTGTTTGATTTGGTTTGGTGCGTTCGTCCCAGGATTTGAGAGTAGAGAAAATTACGCCGCTGTTAGCAGTATTCCCACTAAAACTAAAGCCACCAATGGCAAAAGTACCTGTAATTTCTGGCAATTTCAGGATTTCGGCTTCTACCTTACTCATGACGTTGCTGGTGTATTCAAGTGAAGAACCTTCTGGCCCTTGAATGATGGTGATGAAATAACCTTGGTCTTCGTCGGGTAGAAATGATGATGGTACGGTCATGTAAAGCCAAGCCGTAACACCCAATAAACCAATAAATGCGATCGCTACTATCCCTTTTATTTTTGCCAAAAACCTTAAAGAGCGCTCATATCCACGACGCGCGGCTTCTAAAAACCCGTTAAATAAACCAAATATCCAACCTAAAATTCCTCCAGGTACTGGTCTTTGACGTAACAACAAAGCCGAAAGAGACGGTGTGAGTGTCAGGGCTAAAAATGTAGAAATGACCGTAGAAAAGGCAATTGTGAGTGCAAATTGTTTGTAAATTTCTCCAGTCGATCCAGGGAAAAAGGCTACTGGGACAAACACGGCCATTAATACCAGAGAAGTAGCAATTACAGCCCCAAATAGGTCTTGCATCGACGTGGAAGCCGCTTTTCGGGATGACATTCCTTCTTCTTGAATTAAGCGGGAGGTATTTTCCACCACGATAATTGCATCATCAACTCCCATACCTGTGGATAGGGTTAAACCAAACATAGTCAAGATGTTGATAGAAAACCCAAAGGCTTTCACGAAGGCAAAAGTGCCAATTAAGGATAGAGGAATAGTGATGACAGGAATTAAAGTAGTGCGCCAATCTTGTAAGAAGATAAAGATGACGATAGTCACGAGAGCGATCGCTTCGAATAAAGTCTTCACCACTTCCGCTAAGGACTCTTCCACAATTGTAGTGGTGTCAAATGCCACTTGATACTTCATCCCCGGTGGAAAGCTTTGAGACAATCGCACCATTTCCTTTTTCACTAACTTAGCAACGTCCAAAACATTACTCCCCGGTGTCGGAAAAATCCCTATTCCTACACCTTCTTGAGCCTTAAATCTCAGAAATGAGCTATAGTTTTGAGCGCCAAGTTCTGCTCTACCTACATCTTTCAACTTGATCAAACTACCATCAGCAGTAGTTTTAATCACTAAATCGTCAAACTCCTTCGGTTCTGTCAGCCTACTAACTGCCCTCAAGTCAATTTGATACATCTGACCATCTGGTGCTGGCTGCTGTCCAATTTGCCCCGCACCCACCTGTAAATTCTGCTCATTGATGGCATCAACAACATCTTGAGTAGTTAAGTTGCGACTAGCAAGTTTATTAGGATCAAGCCACAGACGCATTGCATAGCGGCGTTCACCAAAAATCCGCGCCTCACTTACACCTTTGATGCGTTTTAGAGCATCTGCTAAATATAAATCAGCGTAATTACTTAAAAAGACAGTATCAAATTCTTGATTATCACTATACAAACCCATTGCCAACAGGATATTGTTCGACTGTTTACTGACAGTGACTCCTGTTTGCTTTACAGAATCTGGTAACTGCGGTTCAGCCAAAGAAACGCGGTTTTGTACCTCAACGGCGGCAATATCTTTATCCCGCGAAGCATCAAATGTGACAGTAATAGTACTGCTGCCATCGTTACTACTGCTTGAAGTCATGTATTTCATGCCTTCGATACCATTAATCTGACGTTCTAAAACAGTTGTAACCGTGCTTTCCACAATTTCTGCACTAGCACCAACGTAATTAGAATTGACAATAATCTGCGTCGGACTAATCTCTGGATACTGTGCTGTGGGCAGTGTAGGAATACTAATTGCACCAACCAGTAAAATGATAATAGCGCAGACACTGGTAAAAACAGGTCGCTTGATAAAGAAATCAACCATAATTAATTGGTAATTGGTAATTGGTAATTGGTGATTGGTAATTGGTAATTGGTGATTGGAATAATTCTTTCCCCTTACACCCTGCCTCTTCCCAATCAATCACTCAGGCATTATCGGTAGTCCATCTCTGAGGTTTTGGATTCCGGAGACGATTAGTTTTTCATCTACTTTCAATCCTTCAATTACTTGGTAATCATTACCTTTGATATTGCCCAGTTTCACTCGCTTTTGCTTGGCTATTAATTGAGAAGCACCTTCAGGAGATTTTTCTGTTTGAGCTACAAACACAAAGTTTTCTCCGGCTATCCGAGATACGGCCGTTGTGGGAATCAAAACTCCAGAACGTTGATCCCAAATCACTCTGGCTCGAATTAATTGATCTGCCCGTAGTTGACCTGCGGAATTGTTATAAAGTGCTTTAACGAGTATTGATTGAGAATTATTACTGATGCTTGGAGAGATAAAAAATACTTCTGTAGTACCAAGAATTTGACCTTGGGCGGTAATCAATTCCACTGGTAATCCCTGACGTAATTGGGAACCTCGTTCTAGGGGAACAGGGATGTTAACTTCTAAAGGTCGATTTTGAGTGATAGTAGCTAATGGTGTGGAAGTACTGACAAAATCGCCTACTTTAATCGGGACATCGCCGACGGTACCATTAAAGGGAGCAGTAATTTTGTAATACTGAAGTTCTACTTGTTGTTGTCTGACATTAGCATCAGCTTGTAGTAAGGATTTTTCTGCCTGAGATATGGTCGCTTGCTGGGCTTGAATTCGAGAATCTATAGCTCCTAGTTGGGCTTTCGCTGTAGCCAGCCTATTAGCATATTGATCTTTAGTTTGACGAGATACTGCCCCTTGTGCGGCTAATTCAGAGTAGCGATCATAATCTTGCTGATTTAAGCGCACATCAGCCACATTGGCTAGGCGTTCTGCTTGCAGAGATTTGAGGGTAGCGCGAGCATTTTCTAGTTGTGCCTGAGAAGCTTGACCAGCAGCAGACAAACTATTTACTGCGGCTTGTTGCTGTCTAGCATCTATTTGCATAATGGATGCACCAGCTACGACAGGATCTCCTGATCTTACAAATATTTGGGCGACTTGACCTTGAATTCTGGGTTGGAGATTGACTGAGCGTCTAGATTCTAGACTGGCAATATATTCTGTAGCATCCTCAACTGTGCCTGTTTGCACTGTCGATAGTTTGACTTTTACTGCTGGGAGTTGAGCATTAGCTGCGGCTGGATTTTGGTTAGGAGTTAGCAACTTCCAAGCGATCGCACTTCCACCCCCAATTACTAGGACTAAAGCTAACAATAAGCGTAGCCACCGTCTTGATGGTGGCGGTGGCTCAAATGATGGCTGGGGAATATCTTCAAAATCAGTTTGAGGCTCAGGAGATGTCATGGCTGATAGAAAGTTGAAGGAGGGGATATTTAAAACGCTATCTGGAACTGTATTATATTGATTTTGAAATTCCTCATTTAGCATGAGGTACTAAAAAAAATTATGTGTTAGCTCATCTCAATATACAAGGTTTATAATTTTTTACAATCTACCGGAAGGTTAATTATATAGTTAATTATCTTCATAGCCGTTAACATCAGGTTTATGCTCATATTTGTTAATCTACTACTTACTTATTCGGGTTAGTCTTACTTCCCAAGAGTATTCAGGTTTATGAACATAGAATATTATTGATGATGGGGCTTATTAGCAATAACTAACCAATAATGAATCGAAACTATGACATATCAAGGCTGCGGTGTTTTGCCTTTCTGCACCAGTGCGATCGCCTTCTTTTTATTCCACCCTTGGAAAAGGAACAGAATTTGTGATTGAAATTTCTATGACTCAAATACCAGAACACAAATAAGAGACTTTTCGGTGAAATTCTCAATAATTTTTATATATAATAATTAATATCATACATAATTTGGGTGACAACTGCCCAATGTGGCAAAATCTTAACCATAAAAGGCTAAATTTGTCAATTTATTCTGATCAACTGCAAATAATAGCATTATTTTGGTAAACTACAACCTGCGTAAGATATTACTGATTAACCGTATTTACAAAACCGGACTTGTACGAGCTTCGGTCTCAATAGCAAAGGTTTAAAGATGTTTACTTCATCAGAAACTCCTATAATTGCAGCAGTTGTGCTAGTCGCTTTCGGCATTTTGGGTTGGGGCTTTTATCGAGCCAAACCCTTTGGTAAGCTGGGAATCTTAGCCTGGTTACAGTCGGTAGTATTGATGGCTCCTTGGCTGCTGTTCTTTGGCTGCTTTGCCGCTGGCATTTATATCAATATAGCGGGTGTATTGTTGTTGCTGGTAGCTTCAACCGGGGTGTATATTTTCTTGGGTAAACAGTTACGTGATGCTGGTCAAGATGCCATTCTCAAGCAACGAGCCACAGAAAGACTCGCGGCTGAAACCTCAGAAGCAGCAAATTCCCCAAAAAATGGCAACAATTCCGCAGTAGTTGCAGAACTGAAACCAGAAGAAATGACAATACCAGAAGAAGATTTGCATACCATTAAAGGTATTTTTGGTATTGACACATTTTTTGCTACCGAGACTATTCCTTATCAAGAAGGAGCAATTTTCAAAGGTAATTTACGAGGAGAACCAGAAGAAGTTCACAACCGACTCACTAAAAGTTTACAGGGACGTTTAGGTGATAAATATCGCCTGTTTTTAGTTGAGAACACTGATGGTAAACCTGTAATGATTGTTTTGCCTAGTCGCAATGATCCACGTCCCATGCAGTTACCCCAAAAGGTATTTGCAGTGATTTTGTTATTAGCAACTATCGCCACTAGTTTAGAAGCATCAGGTTTATTACTGAATTTTGATTTATTCTCCAGCCCATCACGTTTTCCTGAAGCTTTGCCTATTGGTTTGGGCATATGTACAATTTTGATAGCCCATGAAATTGGTCATTGGATATTGGCGCAGCGTCACCAAGTCCGTTTGAGTTTACCGTTTTTTCTACCAGCTGTACAAATTGGCTCTTTTGGGGCAATTACCAGGTTTGAGTCTCTTTTACCTAATCGCAAGGCGTTATTTGATATTGCTTTGGCAGGGCCAGCTTTTGGCGGGATTGTTTCTTTGCTAATGTTGGTGACAGGCTTGTTGCTTTCCCATCCAGGTAGTTTATTTCAGTTGCCAAATCAGTTTTTTCAAGGCTCGATTTTGGTGGGTAGTTTGGCGCGGGTTGTGCTAGGTGCGGCTGTAAAAGCACCTTTAGTAAATGTCCATCCCCTAGTCATCATTGGTTGGTTGGGGTTGGTGATTACGGCTTTAAACTTAATGCCTGCTGGACAATTAGATGGGGGTCGTATTGTACAGGCAATTTATGGACGCAAAACCGCAGGAAGGGCTACGTTTGCGACTTTAGCTTTGCTGGCGTTGGTGTCTCTGGGTAATACTTTAGCGATGTATTGGGCGATCGTCATTTTCTTTTTACAAAGGGATGCAGAACGCCCCAGTTTAAATGAAGTCACTGAACCGGATGATGCTAGAGCCGCTTTGGGTCTTTTAGCTCTGTTCTTGATGATTAGCACTCTTTTACCTTTAACACCCTCTTTAGCTGGACGTTTGGGAATAGGTTGAGGGAGCAGGGGGCAGGGAGTAGGGAGCAGGGAGCAGGGAGCAGGGAGCAGGGAGCAGGGGAAGAAATATCAATTACCTATTCATTACCCAGTACCCAGTACCCAGTACCTAATCCCTATGGTTTCCAGCCTGTTAGTAAGTTAGGATAACCTGCGGGTTTGGGGAAGATTTGCCGGAAACCTGCTTGACGTTCTGGGGCTTTTTCTTGGCTGAGGTTCCAGAGGGTTTCATAAAAGAAGAAGGAAACTCCGGCAAAATTGCGATCGCGCACTTTCTCTACTTGTGTTTTAATCTGTTGCATGGGAACTGATTTATTTTTCAAGCCGCTCAATATACCAATGCTGACAGGAATATGGCTTTTCGCAGCTTTCACTTCTGGGTATTCTAATTCGCTGATAAACACATTTAAATCATTGCGATATATCTGCAAAACTAGATCTTCAACTAACCCCATTCTTTCCCATTTCTGCCAATCTGCTAAAAAGTATTCATAAGAAAAACGTTGAGGATTAGGTGCAACGGAAACTAAACAATCTTTTTTATTAGCTTTAATTGCTATAAATACCCGCTTCATAAAATCGGTGATTTTATTAGCTCTCCAGCGCACCCATTCTGGATCTTTGGGGTTTTTAGATGGCGCTTTCCCTCTATGTTCTTTTTTGTATAATCCTACAGTGTAGGCATCATATCCTAATTCTGATGGTAAGCCGAAATGGTCATCAAATTGAATACCGTCAACATCATAATTTTTGACGATTTCTACAATTAAGTCTTGAATAAAACTTTGGACATCTGGACGAAAAGGACTGAGCCAAACGCGCTCATGTGTACCTTCTTTAACAATTTTAGTACCATCACTGCGACTAGTGAGCCACTGGGGACGATTTTTGGCTAACAAAGAATCAGCAGGAGCCATAAAGCCAAATTCAAACCAGGGAATGACGGTTAAGCCTCGTTTATGCCCCTCGCTGACAATCTCTTTGAGCATATCCCGCTTTTGTAATCCCGGTGTGGGATCAACGGATTTACCGATTACTTTAGCTGCAACTTTGCTAGGATAAAGTGTATAACCCCAATTCCAAACAGCGGGATAAACTGTATTAAAGTTCAGATCATCTAAGCGTTGTAGAGATTTCTGCAAGCTTTGGCTCTCAAACAAAACATCACTGTCAATATTGGTTAACCACACTCCCCTTAATTCGGATGTTGTCCGCTGAGAAATAGCAGTTTGAGCATTCAAGGGTAAAGATAGCATCACCACCGCTACCATACTCAGCACAATCATAGCCGCAAACAACCCTGATTTTATCCGTTGTCGCCCATTCCATCTCAGAAAAGTTTCACTCATTGACTATAAGCACACTAAAAAGCTCTAGTTACAGACTGGCATAATTGCTAAGAAGTTGCCTAAAGAGTAAAAAGTGCTGAGTCGTGTAAGTTTATCTCAGGACTTACACTTATAGTTTAATTTGAGCAAAAACATATCTTCAGTATTAGTAATTACGTCTGCTTCTTTCCTTGACTCAGTAATTGTTGTCAAACCGATTACTAAGCCGTTTCACTTCTAGATAGTAAAAAATTTGCCGAATTTTTCCGGATATGCAAAAAAATTTACGTTTATTGTTACACGTAAATATGTAAGCATGATGAATATCAAACTCGACAAACACACTCCAGATAATCTGGCATCTTTATTTGTCCTTCTCATGGAAGAAGGCATGACACCAAATCAAATTATGGTGGGTATCGTTCGTCTAGCGACGGATAGCAAAGAATTAGAAGGAACTATTGTATCGGCTGATTGTATACGTTTCTTGTTGGCAACAATGCCAATAGATACAAGCGCTCCAGGAGTTACAGAATTTATCTCATCCCTAGCAAGAGAAGGTGTGACTACCTTAATGTTGTTGGATGCCTTGGGTTTTGCTTGCTATGTCCGTGGTTTATTTGATGCGGCAAACATTATCCGTTTAACTTACCAGCGATTACAAGCGGATAGGATCATATCCCAAATGCTGCGTGATTAATAAATGATGAATATCAAGTTTTTTTCAGTTTTTTTTGCAAAATCAAACAACGCCAAGCAAAAAAATGGTCATTAACACCATTCAGTTCTTTACTCAAAAAATCGAGGTATCCATTGGATGAACTGCTTAAATATTTATATATTTCCTGTGGGATTTTTAGCCAGTTGTGGTGAAGCGACAACAAAGCGTTATCAATTAACTGTTGCAACATTAGGGGTGTTGTACAGTGCTTCATCAACAACTGGCGACTAAGTGTAAGTTCTGAGGGCAGACGGCAATCTTTCCCTCTGAATTATCTTTAACAGTCTCGTTTTCTTTGTTGATATTTCCATTAAAACGGTAACGGAAAAATTTTGTCTGCCAAATTGCCAAAACCTCGGATGATTGGCTAACACTAGATTTGATTGCATAGATGGGGCGTTGAGGAGCGCCCCAATTTCTTTACAAGAGGTGGGAAGAGGCAAGGAAATAGGGAAAGTGTTTTCTTAATCACCAATTACCAAATTAATTAAGGCGAATTTTTGATAATAATATGTTTTTTAGCATCAAAACTAATAAAACCTTGTTGTTGTAATTGACTGAGTAGTCTTGTAATTGTGACTCTGGTGGTGCAGCAAGCACTAGCAATCTCTTCATGAGTGAAGCGAAAAGTGAGGCGAGTTCCTTCTGGAACTGGTTCCCCAAGTTGGTCTTTTAAAAGTTCTAATAAATGCTGTAATCTGTCCTGTACTCGTCCTCTGCCAGCAATAAATAAAAAAGATTCTGTTTGTTGTAATCGCTGTTGAATCTTGGGTAACAGGATGTGACTTAGGTTAGGCAAAACGTTGATTTCTGATATATTGATTGAGACTAATTCCACGTCTTTCAGGGCTGTAGCTTGGTAAATGGATAGAGATGTCATACTAGAGCCAAAAACCATTCCTGCGGTTGCTAACCCCGTCAGCACTTCTTTACCTGTTTCACAAAATGTATTGAGCTTTACTAAACCCTGACGCACATACCAAATTAATTGCGAGTAGAGGGGAATAGTGTCTCCTTGAGAATATTTATGTACAGGAAGATTTTCAATTAAGTGACTGTGATTATCAAGAGTTGTTGATTGTTCTTGCTGATACTCATAAGTTTTATGTATTAACCAGTAATAATTAGTAAGTTTTCCATGCTTATTGGAGATGGCTTTCACAGTTACAGAAGCATTAAAAGAATCACCATCTCTTGGATTGAAAGGTAATAATAATTTTCGGACTTGTAGGGATTTGAATATTTGGATCAGTTCATCATAAAAGTACGGGTGTTGTTCGCGGTTGATGAAAGTAATTATTGGTTTACCAACCAGAAAAGTTGAAGAAATATTGAGTAACTGTGCTGCGGCTGTGTTGGCTTGTTTGATGATACCTTTTGGATTAGTGACTAAATAGGCATCTGGTGCAAATTCAAACAAATCTTGGTAGTGTTGGCGTTCTGTTTCCAACAAGTTGCGTGTTTCGATTAGTTCTTCATTTTGTTGATAAAGTTCCTCAACTGCCAGTTGTACCATTTTTGAGGTGCTGTATAGGTCTTTAAACGCGTCTGGTAGCAGATCAGAGGGAATAAAAGGCAATACAGTAGCGGTCTGGTACAAGTCTGCTAAACGGTTGTTTAATACTTCTGCTCGTTGAATAAATTTTTGTATATTCATCTGAATCTTACGTTCCTACTTGCTGCTTACAGAGGTTTAAGAGACTTCCAAGTTAGAGATAAATTCTCTTTTCTAGAATGGGAAAAGCTATAGACATAGCAGTGAAAATTAAATATGCGTTATCCGGAACCCTATTAGACATCGACCGAATTTAAATAAATCCTAGAATCCTCGTAGAGACGTGACCTGGAGAGGTTCTCGTCTCTACATTCTTGTTTGGGGATGTCTAATAGAGAAGCTCCATAGGTAGGGATTTTTATCTAAATCTCTAAATCCAATGAGACTTAAATTATTTTAAATAAAAAAATACTAGTGTAATGGCTCTAATAAATATAAATTTATGATAAGTATTCTGAAGATATTATGCAAAAAGTAAAAATAGTACACAAGTTCTGTGTAGTGGTAATATTGGCTGACGCTCACGGAAGCCTCATTGATCTGCAATCTGCTGAATATGCGTAACTATGCTTACGCTTCTCCTTGGCAGATTTGTTCATAGTATTGACCGGCAATTTCCCAAGTGAATTCGGTTTCTACTAGTTTTCTGGCGTTAGCAGAGAGTTGAAATCGGAGTTCTGGCTGTTCAAAAAGTTGAGAAATAGCAGCTATGTATTCTGCGGGTTGATTGGCGCGTAATGCCCGTAGTGGGGTTGTTTGAGCATCTACAGTTAGTCCTTCTAAACCGCGATCGCTCCCAACTATCGGTATACCCGCAGCCATCGCTTCTAGCGTTTTATTTTTTATACCAAATCCTGTCCGCATTGGCACAACGCAAATTGTCGATTTATGCAAATATTCTGCCATTGAAGGTACACGTCCAACCACATTAATGCCTGGTTTTTCTTTGAGTGCTAAAACTTCTGCTACAGGACGAGAACCGACAATATCAAATGTTGTAGATGGATATTTTTTTTGAATTTCTGGTAAGACTTCATTGCTGAAAAAACAGACAGAATCAATATTAGCTAAATTATCCATCGCCCCGATAAAAATTATTCGATTTCCTCCCGGATCTGAAGGACGATTAGGAAAGGTAACTAAGTCTACACCATTGGGAATAACAGCTATTCCAGCGTTAGAATTAAACTGTTGCAGTTGTTGTTTATCTTCTGCTGTAGTAACTACAATATTCGAGAATTTTGCACAATAACTTTGCTCATAGCGACGCAATAAAGGCAGATTAATTTTATCTCTAAATTTATTTTCAGATGTACCAGTTGCCAATTGATTTAAACAAGTACCATAAACAGAACTATGAACATTAACAAGAGTTTTTATATACTTTTGAAAATGGGGACGAATATAAATTTCATTGACGCTATGTTCACAGGTAATTACATCACATTTACCAGCTTCAACAAAGTTATCAACCCACTGTTGCATCTCAAGTGAGTAGCGGTTGAGGACACTTGGGGGTGTTCCTTTTAGCAAAAACGTACCCAATCTCTGGATTTTTTCTACTAATCCTGCTGTTTTTCCCTCATCTGGGGGACGTTCAAAAACGACTAAGTTATCTACGCAATCTCGTAAATCTGCTATTTCAGCATCTGTCACATCAGACTCACGCTGAGTTACTAAAGTAATATTATGGCGTTGACTGAGGTGCTTCAGTAAATTAAAGGTTCTTACCTGCGTTCCCCCCCGTGTTGGTGGATAGGGAAAGGTTGAAGATAGCATAAGGATTTTCATAAACGTGACGTGAAGTTTAGTATTTTACTGAGTAAAACAATAACATAATATACTACAATAGCTTTGAATTGAGGCCTGATGTCATTTTGATCGGATAAAGGATTTGTGACATGGAATCTTGCGGTATTTACATTTTTGTTAATAATGTTGTAAAACCCCTAGTTCTCACTCCTAATAATCTGACCCAAGCCAATTGTTACAAAAAACTATTAATTAATAAAGTCAAAAATTCTATCTTTTAAATTTATGACTAAAATTACTGTTTGTATCCCTACTTTTAATCGCGTTCAACTTCTACCTTACGCAATTGAAAGTGTTCTCAATCAATCTGAGCAAGATTTTGAGTTAATTATTTGTGATGACGGTTCTAGTGATGACACACCGGATTTGATGTCACAATACACAGATAACCGTATTAAATATATTCGTCATCCGCAAAATATCGGCAAAAGTAATAATATGCGTTCAGGCTTTGATGCGGCCAGTGGTAAATATTTTATTAAATTTGATGATGATGATCGGTTAACACCTAATTTTTTATCACAGACTGCGGCGATATTAGAACAAGATTCTAGTATTGATTTTGTGGGTACAGACCATTGGATAATTGATATTAATAACATTCGGGATGAGGAAGCAACTCAAGAAAATTCTCATCGTTGGGGTAGGAAAAATTTACCAGCAGGTATGGTAGATAATTTATTAGAAGTTGTGTTTGTGCGCCAAAGTTTTCAAATTGGAGCAACTTTGTTTCGCCGTAAAACTTTGCAAGAATTAGGTTTTATGATGCCTAATTGGCAAAATTGCGAAGATAATGATTTATTTGTGCGGTTAGCTGTAGCTGGGAAAAAGGGTTATTATTTACCAGAATTATTAATGGAATATCGGGTTCATGCAGAACAGCAGGGTATTAATCGAGCTATTCCTTATTTATTTGATAAAATCCGATATTTAGAAAGTTATAAGTTTGAGTTTGAGAAATTAGAGAAGATTAGGAAAAGTCGTCTAGCAGAATCGCAGTTGTTTTTAGGTTTGCGTTTGATTGAAAAGGGTGAGACTCAAAAGGGAAGAGAGTTAGTTTTGGCTGGTAAGTCTTGTTCTACTGCTAAGGCTTGGACTGGTTTAAGTTTATCTTTTTTACCTGTTGGGTTAAGAGGTTGGGGGTTTAATTTTTTACGCCAAGTGCGGGGGTGATGTTTCGCGCAAAGGCGCAGAGGAAGAGAAGGTTAACTATTCCGTGCGTATATCTGCGACATCTTTTAGTTTTTGGTAAGTCCCATTGGCAAAGTTTTTAATCTTATGCTGTCCAGATTTAGTTGATTTTTGAAGATTTTCCCAGGTTAAAGTTCTACCTGATTGTTGCCAATACTTAATCGCGTCTAATACTCCTTTTATGTGATTATCATTATTTACTTTAGCCTCTTTTAAAGCACTCTTAATTTCATCATTTGTTGCTGTTAATAAATTAAACTTTTGTGGAGGTGGCGGAGGTATCAGTTGTTCAACCAGAGTAGTCAGTTTTTCAACAGCAGATAAAAGATGGTCTAGTCTATTTTCAATGACATTGATATTTTCAGTAGAATGCGATTTTTCTATATTAGTAGGAGAATTAGATGGAACTTTTTTAATAAATGTAGTAACTGCTTCAAAAGCAGATAACAAATTTTCAATTTTACTTTCAATTACTCTCAAATTATCATCAGAATCATACTTTGCTGCATTACGAGCAGGGTTAGAAACTAATTGGTTTATCATTGCATAAATTGGTTTCAGTTTTTGCTCAATTAAGCTACCAATATCTACTTCTTCAGGTTCAATTTTTTCACCGGAATTTATATTACCAAGCAACTGTTGCATTTCTTGTTTAACAGCAACAGCTTGTTCATCAGTCAGATCAAATACCCAAACCCAAAGTTTCTCTATGTCAATTTCTTTAGCAACCAAACACCAATCAGCACCATAGACAACTTCATACTCTTCTTCTTCAGTATATTCTTCGGTACGACGCACAATTAAAGGAATTAAGTTAGTACCTTGTTGCGTAAGACTGTTCTTTAAATAGTTTTGCTTTTCCAAAGAAACTTCTACAATTTCATACGCTGGTACAGCAATCTGGAAAGTGTAAATTTGTCCGTGGGAAATTGGCTTAATGCGTAAATAGTCAACAATGCGAGCATGGCGTTCTGCTGCGTCCATCTTTTACTCCTGATGTTTATGTTTAGTAACAGAAACCAAATGTTTGGCTAATTGGGTATAGCATATAAAAGAATCTTGTGCAGATTCTTTATCTTTAGAACTTAATTCACGATCAAACTCTGCAAAACAAAGTGGATATCCTTTATTAGGTGTATTTGCAACTATACTCAGGTTGGGAATCCATGTATCTTGAGGAAATAATTCTACATTTTTACCATTAGATACCTTAGCTATAACCTCAGAAATTTGTTGTTTCATATTTTCAGCAATCTTAGGTGCTGCTCTATTATACATACTGACTGCAATACCTAAAATTGGCAAAATTTCATCTTTAGTTTCCTCAACTGCAAAAGCTCTTTTAATAACATATTCTAATGCTCTGATCGGGTAAGGAGCTAACTGGGTAGGTATCAATACTCCTGATGAAGCCATTAATGAAATAGTATTAGCTTTACCAAAAGATGGCGGTGGATCAATTAAAACATAATCGTACTGATTACGATATTTCCTAAGCTTCTTTTCTAATACACGATCAATATCAGGTGTATTAACTAATGTCGCTTCCATATCACTCAAACGAATATGAGATGGAATAATATCTAGTTCAACATCATCCCATTGTTTATGAATAACTGTATCTTCTACACTAGTTCTTGGTTCAGTCAGGAGATGGGTAATATCTTTCTTACCTTGCTGTTCCACATCATCTAAAGGATCTATTCCTAATCCCATTGTTAGGTTAGCCTGAGCATCAATATCAATTAGTAAAACCCGCTTACCCAACTTGTTAAGAGCCGCAGCAAGGTTAATAGTTGTTGTAGTTTTACCGACTCCACCTTTGTTATTAAATACAGTAATAATCATTGCTTTCCGTTCTTCTGTAGTTTCTGGTATTAATGGTTTCTTTTCACTGGGTTCTTGTATTTGGGTGGGAGAAATCTTACCTTTGTGAAATAAGCGCAACATATCTTCTTGCTCCACTGCTTTTGAGATTAAATTCAAAAAGTTCAATCGAACCTTTTGTTGATTTTTGTATAAACTAGCATTGAATGCTAAATAAGTGTTTTTGGATAAAATTCTGTAAAAAAAACTATTTTCATTAACCAACATAATTTGTGAATATTCACAAATTGTCGTGATCTTTTCTTCATAGTTATAAAATATACGAAATTCATAGCCGTTGGTTAATAGACCAAGAACAGCACCAGTTCGACGTATATAGTTATTAATTTGCCAAACACTGCGGGCAATATTCTTGTTTGGTGCTTTTACTTCGATAACTAAATAAGCTGGTTTTATTAAAGCTGAGTCTGGCTGACCTACTAAGAAGTCAAGCTTAGATTGTAGAACTACTACTTGAGACTGCCAATCTTCACTGCTGTAACCAAGGATACGCAATAGAGGAACTATAACCTTTTGCTCTACATCAGATTCGTTACTATTCGAGGTAATCGCTTGAAAAATGTTTTGCAGCTTAGAACCATAATCAGCAATCATACTAATACCGAGAGGCATCGAATTTTCCAATTATATATGATCATGCATCTGATGTAAAAATTTTTGCCCCTACTATTCAGTAAAATGTAATATTGATTGTAATACGCAAGTCTACTGTCTAGTGGGAGGTACATCACTGTTATAATCTGACTGCTTTCAGCGAGAGAATATCGCTAAAATAAATTTTTCACATCTTCCAAAAGACTAAATTAGCAAAAGTTAAAATCTATTAGATAATATGTACGCTACCTCAATGGGAAAGCGTCAGCAGAGGAATTAACCAATGGGATATGTAATTGCAACTGCAAATATGAAAGGTGGTGTGGGTAAAACTACGCTTACGGTCAATATTGCTACTTGTTTAGCCAAAAATCACGGAAAAAAGGTACTTGTTTTAGATTTAGATAGTCAAATTAGTGCCACACTTAGTGTTATGTCACCAGTAGAGTTTGCTAAACGTCGCAAACAAAGAAAAACTTTTCGGTATTTAATAGATGAGATTATTAACCCTGATCCTAATGCTAAATTGACGATTCATGATATTGTTTATCCCCAAGTTTGTAATCTCCCAGGGTTGGATATGTTACCTGGTGATATTGACTTATATGATGAATTTGTTGTTTCGGAAATGCTACATAATCAGTCTGTAGCTTTGGGTGAAAATGACTTTGAAACTATTTGGAATCGCTTTGAAAGAGTTTTAATTAGAGATATTCTCAAACCAGTGCGTGATGAATATGATTTTATTCTCTTAGATTGCGCCCCTGGTTATAATCTCATGACTCGTAGTGCTTTAGCTACAAGTGATTTTTATATTCTCCCAGCTAAACCAGAACCGTTGTCTGTGGTAGGAATTCAACTGTTAGAAAGACGTATTGCCCAATTAAAAGATAGTCATGAACATGAAGCAAAGATAGATATCAAAATGTTAGGAATTGTCTTTAGTATGTACAGTTCTAATTTATTGAATGGTAGATATTATAAACAGGTAATGCACCGGGTTGTAGAAGATTTTGGTGTTGAGAAAATCTGTAAAGCACAAATTCCAGTTGATGTAAATGTGGCTAAGGCTGTTGATAGTTTTATGCCTGTTTCTTTGCTGAGTCCAAATACTGCTGGTTCTAAGGCTTTTATGCAATTGACTCAGGAATTGTTGCAGAAGTTGTAAGAAGGTTGAAATTATAGAGGCGTTTGATCAAGCGTCTCTATTAAGGTTGAAGATAGGAAGAAAGAATTAACCGCAGATGGACGCAGATAATTTTGTAATTTGTTATAGTAGGAAATGCTATGATTAATTACCAAATTTCTCTTAAGTCTAAAACAAATCCCGGTAAAATATTTTCACCGTTTAATGTTTTTGGATTATCTAATTCTTCCACAAGTTGGTCAGGACGATAAATAAATACTTTCCGTTGTTTTCTATCGAGTAACCAACCTAATTTAACACCATTTTCAATATACTCTTGCATCTTTTCTTGTAATGTTTTTAAACTATCTGTTTCTGAACGCAATTCAACAACAAAATCAGGACAAATAGGTGCAAATTTCTTTCTTTGTTCTACTGGTATTGCTTCCCATCTGGCTTTATTTATCCATGCTGCATCGGTCGAACGCACTGCACCATTCGGTAAGGTAAAACCGCCGCTAGAACCAAAACCTACTCCTGTACTATCTTGCTTTGTCCAAATACCTAATTCACCAATTAAATTAAAATTACGTTCACCTGTTTCTGAATCTGTAGGTGACATAATTAATAAATCTCCCAGGTGATTACGTTCAATTCTCAAATCACGGTTTAATTGACAGAAATCAAAAAATTGATCATCAGTCATGATGATATTTGGTTGCATTTTTAGAATTATTGGAACGAACCACAGAGACACAGAGAAGCCAGTGCGTTGCGGGGGTTCCCCCCGTTGTAGCAACTGGCGCGACACAGAGAAATGAGGGTTTATAAATACTTTGCGTTGGTCTTGATTTTGTAAGGGTTTAGCAGTGCTAAACCCCTACCCCTACATGATTTTAAAATTCCCCAGCTAAAGCAGGAACACAGCGTTCACACAATAGGGGGTGTTCCGCAGATTCGCCAACATGGGTAGAATAGTTCCAACAGCGATCGCACTTTTGACCATCTGCGTTTACTATTGCTATAGTCCAGTCTTCTGTGGTTGCTGTATATTTCAATCCTTGGAGTCCCTCAGCAGAATCTAAAATTTCCACTTGGGAAGTCAGCAATAAATACCGCAGTTCATCAATACCGTTACCGCTAACAGGGTTAAAGGCTTTGATAGCATCGTTTAACTGTTTGTGAGGGATATGAATCAAAGCTTTCGCTTCCAGGGAAGAACCGATTAATTTTTCTATCCGCGCTTGTTCCAAAACCTTATTAACATCGTTGCGGAGTGTACGCAGAGTGTCCCAAAATTCGGCTAAATCTTCATTTTCCCATTCATCATCTACCTGCACCCAACCAGCCTCAAACACTGACTTATAGGCTGTTTTGTAGGGGATAAATTGCCAGATATCCTCAGCAGTATGACATAAAACTGGTGCGATCGCTCTTGCTAAATTCTCCAAAGCAATCTGCAACACCGTTTGACAACTGCGACGACGGAAAGCATCAGTAGAACTGATATACAATCTATCCTTGGCAACATCTAAATAGAAATTCGACAAATCCACAACACAGAAATTCTGCACCGTTTGGAAAAATCGGAAAAACTGAAAACTATCAAAAGCTTCCGTTACCTCATTAAACACCTCACGAATGCGGTGCAGCATATACTTATCCAAATCTGGCAAATCTGCAAAAGCCACAGCATCCTTTTGAGGATCAAAATCATGCAAACTACCCAACAAAAACCGTGCCGTATTGCGAATCTTATTCCGTACATCAGCTAATTGCTTGATGATGTTATTACCCAAACGCACATCACCAGAATAATCTACCGAAGAAACCCACAACCGCAACACATCAGCACCATAAGCTGGTTGTTGTTTTTGATTACTACCACCTTGAATCATCAATTGAGGATCAACCACATTCCCCACCGACTTACTCATTTTTCGTCCATTTTCATCCAAAACGAAACCATGAGTTAAAACCGTTTTGTAAGGTGCAATGCCATTAACAGCCACACTCGTTAACAAACTCGATTGAAACCAGCCTCGGTGTTGGTCAGAACCTTCCAAATACATATCCACAGGATAGCATAACTCCGGTCTTTGCTTGGCTACCGCTGCCCAAGAAGAACCAGAATCAAACCAGACATCCATTGTATCCGTACCTCTGCGGTAAGTTTTGCCATTATTACGATATGCTTCTGGTAATAACTCAGCGATCGACAACTCCCACCAAGCATCAGAACCTTTCTCAGCAAAGATAGCTTGAACGTGGTTAATGGTTTCCGCATTCAGCAAAACTTCACCAGTTGCATCATCATAAAACACCGGAATAGGAACACCCCAAGAACGCTGACGAGAGATACACCAATCTGATCTTTCCGCTATCATAGGGGTGATGCGGTTTTCACCTTGAGCGGGAATCCAACGCACAGATGCGATCGCTTTTAAAGCATCTTCCCTAAAACCGGCCACAGAAGCAAACCATTGTTCAGTAGCGCGGAAAATCGTTGGTTTTTTCGTTCTCCAATCATAAGGATACTTGTGAGGATAAGCTTCCTCCTTCAACAGAGAACCCGCTTCACTCAAAGCATCAATAATCGCTTGATTCCCATCACCCAAAACATTCAAGCCAGCAAACTTACCAGCCTCATCCGTAAAATTCCCACTATCATCAACAGGAGCAAGAATCGGCAAACCGTAACGCTGACCAACAATGTAGTCCTCTTGACCATGACCAGGCGCAGTATGAACCAACCCAGTCCCCGACTCAGTAGTGATATAATCGCCACCAACCACCACCAGACTTTCACGGTCAAAAAGAGGATGACGGTAAGTAGTCCCTTCCAAATCCTTCCCTGCGAATTTGGCTTTTACCGTTAACTCACTATCCAAAACCGCAGCCAACCTTTCCACCAACTCAGCAGCAACAATCAGATACTTGCATCCTCTCTGAGCCTCCGCGTCTCTGCGTGAGACCTCCACCACCGCATATTCCAACGCACCATTCACAGCCACAGCCAAATTACCGGGAATAGTCCAGGGAGTAGTAGTCCACACAGCCACACCCAAATCAGGCAAGAAAGCATCCAAACTAGCCTTTAACCCTTCGGAAACCTTCACCACCGGAAAAGCGGCATAAATACTTCGAGAAACGTGACCTTCAGGATATTCTAACTCCGCTTCAGCCAAAGCCGTTTTAGAACTAGGACTCCAATGCACCGGCTTTAAACCGCGATAGATATAACCTTTGAGGAACATTTCCCCAAAAACGCCAATTTGCGCCGCTTCGTATTCAGGCTTTAAAGTCAAATAAGGATTTTCCCAATCACCCCAAATCCCATAGCGTTTAAAGCTTTCTCGTTGTTCGTCTACGGTCTTTAGTGCGAAGTCTTTCGCTTTTTGACGCAATTGCAAAGGAGTGAGATTTTGCCGTTCTGCCTGCTTCATATTTTGCAGAACTTTCAACTCAATCGGCAATCCGTGACAATCCCAACCAGGAACGTAGCGAATTTTACGACCTTGTAATAGATGGTAACGGTTAATAATATCTTTGAGAATCTTATTTAAGGCATGACCAATATGCAACTGACCGTTAGCATAGGGAGGCCCATCGTGCAGTATAAATAATTCGCCGGGGTTTTCTTCAGAGAGGCGAGAATAAATGTTGTTTTCTTCCCAGAATTTTTGGATTTCGGGTTCGCGCTTGATTGCGTTTGCCCGCATATCGAAGTTAGTCTTGGGTAAATTGACGGTATCTTTGTATTGTCCGGGTTCAGTCACAGTTTCATGCCTAAGATATGTTTGCAGTTATTTGATCAATTATAAGTCGTAGGTTGGGTTGAGAAAACCCAACAACGCTTATTGGTATTTTGGAGTTAATCTTTTGTTTTTGCAGGTTTACAATATATAAAGTTACCCACAATAAACCTATGACGCTAACCCTCAGCTTACCACCAGAATTAGAACAGTATTTAATACAGGAAGCACAACAGCAAGGACTTTCTGTGGAAACTTATACATTGGGTCTGATCCAAAAATCTATTCTACAAAAAGAAAAACAATTGAAAATAGTTAATGTACTTCAGTCTTGGATAGATGAAAGTGATGAACAAGAACAGCAAGAAACAGGAGAATATTTAATTAATGCTTTAGATGAAAATCGGTTATCCAATCGTCAATTATTTCCAGTTGAATTAAAAGGTGTAACTTGGTGAATCGAGTTATTTTATTAGATGCTGGACCAATAGGTTTAGTCACAAATCCAAAGTTGTCAGATGAAAGCCTTGCTTGCGCTAAATGGCTACAAATGCTAATTTTTTCAAGTGTCAGAGTTATCGTTCCTGAAATTGCTGATTATGAAGTGCGACGAGAATTATTAAGAGCAAATAAACTTAAAGGTATTGCTCGTTTAGATGAATTAACTCAACTGGTAGAATATCTACCAATTACAACAAATTCAATGCGTCAAGCTGCTTTATTATGGGCGCAAGCTCGACAAAAAGGACAACCAACAGCCGGTGATAAAACGATTGATGGAGATATAATCTTAGTAGCTCAAGCTATAAATTTAAATGTTTCAGATGTTGTAATTGCCACAACTAATGTTGGTCATTTGTCAAGGTTTGTTAATGCTGATTTATGGCAAAATATTCAAATAAACTGAATAACATTGTATAAAATTGTTCTAAACTGTAGGGAAATATTATATGACTGAAGTAATTGAGATACCCGTTAGTTTGACTTATTTTCAACTTCCTGAAGCTGTGCAAGCACGGTTACAATTTTTATTATATCGTCAAGATGACGGTGAAGAATTGACTTTAGCAGAAAGAAATGAAGCTGAAGGATTAGTTGATTTGGCGGAATTTTTATCTTTGCTTTCCTTACGTTCTCAGCGTATCATGTGGGACGGACTTTGAGTGCTGATAAAATTTTGGTTCTGCATTATAATTTAGCAATTGTCTAGGATATTTTAAGGAATGATTAACTTTAAAGAAATAGAGGGTGGCGAAGATTGGGAGTTATTTGCACGCGACTTTCTAAAAGAAATTGGTTTCCGCATAGAGTCGGAAGTATCTAGAGGTGCAGATGATGGGAAAGACTTGATTATATCTGAAACTACTAAAGGTATAGAAAATACATATCGTTTTAGATGGTTGGTTAGTTGTAAAAACAATGCAACTTCTGGTAAGTCTGTCAATGAAGCAATTGAACAAAATCTATTAGAGAGATGTGAATCATTTAATGTTGATGGATTTATTGGTTTTTATTCCACTCTAGCAAGTTCAGGATTAGTTAAGAGATTAGACTCTTTAAAGACAAATGGGAAGATCAGAGAATATCAAATTTATGATCGGAGGAAAATCGAAAGTATTTTAATATCAAAGGGTTTCAGTTTTCTATGTCTTAGATATTTCCCTGAGTCTTATAAAAGAATAAAGCCTAGACATCAAATTTTCTCCCAGTGGTTAGATTTGAAATGTGACTGCTGTCATAAGGACTTATTAGATTTAAATAATTTATCTTCATATCAAGGTGTAATTAGTTTTATTGTGGACGAGAAAAATTTTATCCATGATATCTACTTTGCTTGTAAAGGTGATTGTAATAATACTTTGGAAAGCAAAATTTTTAAACAGTATGGATATGCTACCCAATGGGAAGATATAAGTGATTTGATAATTCCAGCAAAATACTTACAATTTGTTCTTGGAGTAATAAACGAAATTCACAAAAAAGAGGTTATATACACGGATCTATCTCTTCAAAAATTGAGATACTTCTTGGCATCTTTAGGGCAAATAGTCTTTAGAGAAATGACCGAAAAAGAACGTGAAAGATTATTAGATATACAGGAACATAATTTTTAATCTTGTTGATTCTGTCCCTGATTTCTCAATGATTCAGCTTGAATAGTTCGCGTTTTTGCAATCGTGTGACAATGATTAATTAACTGATAGGCTGGATTTTTTCCTCTATCAACAATTTTCTGTAATAAATCTTCAACTGCTTTATTCCAAGTTCCTCTTTCAGAAGCTTCAAATAATGCTTTTTGTAAAGTTCTATGCGCTTTCTTACCTGTTCCAATTTGATCAATATGTTGAGGTAATAGTCTTTACAAACAACATCTAATATTCTTTTGGGTATGGGATAGAGTTGATCATTTCCATAAAAACCAAAATTACTTTCTGGATCTTCATATCTTGGAAATTGTAAAGCTTTTCCTGCTTCTGGAAGCCAGTAAACTTCTTCTTTTATTTCAAATGAAATCGGATTAATAACTATATTTAAATACGATTCTTCCCTGATTTGAATAAGTTGGTAATTACTGATATTAATTCTGGATATATCAAAATATAAACTCAGCGTTAATTGTTCATCTATGCTTTCTAGTTCTGATGCTAAATCATCCCATTGAGAATAATCATCATCGATTTTATATCTAATTTTATTAGGTAAATATGTTTGATGATTATAAACTAGCGTCCGACATAAATCTAAGATATTACCATTTTGTAAAGCTAATAAATTATGAGTTATTGATTTATCAAGATATTCATGATCAATAATTTTCTGAAAAGGAATAATCCCACTATAAGTAGTATCTCCTACTCGATTCTCCAGTGTGGAAATACTACCCCCTGCTCCTTTAAACGTACAAATAATATTCCTCCTACCTCCATTGATAGTATTTCCACTTTCATTTAAGTTGGGTTTAATTCCTAATCTAATTTCAACTATATTATCTAACATAAACTGCATATTCAAAGAATGCAAATTACCATATCATATTCTGGTAAATGTAGCAAATGTAGGTTGGGTTGAGGAACGAAACCCAACATCAACCATTGGTATTTTAAATTTAATGTTGGGTTTCATTTCATTCAACCCAACCTACTCCTTGCTAATTCAGTCTCATGTTCGAGATTTTGTAAAAGTAGAGTTTCTTCAGAATTGGCAATACCAGCAAATTGCATAAAATCTATATTTGTTGGAGGCACTAGTTGTTGACGCTGTGCTAATTGCTGGAAAATAAGTTGAGCAATTTTATTCTGTTCATCTTCAGGTAGTTGTGAGACGACAGCATAAGCTTGTTGTAAGAGATTAGTCATAGATTTTTTGTCGTCATTATCAAAAATTTTGGTAAATTGATAAAACTATATTCATTTTATCTTTCATAAGACAACTTGATTCTTTGTTGACTGTAAATATATTTTAAATAAAATCGTGTTTTATACTACCGAACCACCTGTTAATGAACGAAGAAAAAATACCTTTGGAGATTCTATTAAAGTTAAATTTCCACCTAAGCAGTAAATTACAAATTTTGTTTTTTTAATACTAATTTTCGTGGAGATTTACCCCAAGTCTTTATCAAGGGGTAAAATTTCGCTGCTATTGTCAAGAATTTCAACTGCATAAAACGATGTAAGCAACTTTCACTCTTTTACGTATGGCTATTGATATTTTTTATACTTAATGCGGCATCTTCAAAACTACACATTCTTTAGCGAAAAGTCCTAACTGCTAGGCTGCAACCAGAAATTAATCTAGTTTGGGTTTACTCAGGATATGAATCAAGTTAAAAGTGGGTAGTCTAAACACAGCACTAAATCAAGCCATCCTTTTATGAATCATAAAAATTTGTAAATATGATGAAATTTTTCAAGTCTGAACTTTTAAATATTCCTGCTGGGAAAAGTGGATTCCTCTGTTGTAATTATTCAGCAGTTGTTATCCATCAAACCAAGCTATAGAGATATTCTTTAGCTGTTTTTTATCTCCAGTACCATAAAAATGCAGCATTGTACAGTTATGAAACCAGAAGAATTTAACAGAATTCTCGGCTACTTCGTTGAAGAATCACAAGAATACCTCAATACAATCTACAAAGGTTTATCCAATTTACAAAATACAATTGATGACCGAAATGAATTAGAAGTAATGTTCCGAGCTACTTTTTGCCTCAAAGGTACAGCAGGAATGCTAGGATTTACCAGCATGATGAAAATTCTATCTCGTTTAGAAGATTGTCTAAAATTACTGCATTATCCGATTATTGCCGACGAACCACTACAATTACTATTTTTAGATATTTACCATACCCTCGAAAGGTTAATTATAGAAATTAAAACTTATGAGGGTTTAACAGCAACCAAAGTAGCTGATATTACTTTTAATATTGAGACTATTTTTACAGTCCTCAATTCCCATTTATTTTTTTTAATTGATAAATCTAATTATAAAACTAAAGTTACCCATGTAGATGCTTATCAAAAATGGGGTTATGAAATACCATTAAAACTAATTTTATTAGATACAAAAACGTTTTTATGTAGAACCTTTGCTGATTATTTTGAAGGTCTACCCAATATAGAAATAGTTAATGGTACTTTTGAAGATTTGCCTTTTTTTGACTGCATAGTTACGGCAGCTAGTGCTTTACCTTCTGCTAATAGTATTGATCGGGCGATTCTGAGATTCTTTGGTGAAGATGTCGAAAAACTCTTACAAAACCGCATTCAAGAAGAGTATTTGGGAGATCAACCTATAGGTACGTCTTTAATTGTGGAAACCAATCATCCTTTACACCCGTTTATTGCTCATACTCCTACTTTGAGAATGCAGGTGTCTATGGCTGGTAATGATCATGTTTATCAAGGTTTGTGGGCAACTCTGTTAGCTATTCGCCAACATAATAGATTGTACTGTAATTGTTTACAAAAACAGATTAATACAGTTGCCCTTCCTGGTTTGGGTAATAGTCCTGGTAGTGTTCCTGTTGATGAAGTGGCTAGACAAATGTCTATGGCATATCAAAATTTTCTTTTTAGTCTTCCACCGTTCCAGAATTCCTACCAGAGAGAATTTCAGAGTTTGCTGACAATTACTTAAAATCTGCAAAAGTAAAATTTTCTTAACTTACGCAATGACCACCAAGACAATTCCAAAATACTGGTTTAATCTTTAAATATAAAGGTATTACTAGTTGACATTTATTAAACGCAATGCCAGCTACTGCCGAAGCTATTTTATAATATTTTGTTCCTCCTATGGCTCCCAAACACACAAAAATTCAATTTCCTCTTTGGCAGTATTTGAATCAGCCCTTATTCAATCATGAGACTAAAGTAATATGGAGTCCACAACGATTCGCTTTACTTTGGAGAATTGAACTTTTAGAACGTTGCTTGGCTAAACATTCTGATGCCAAGGGACCACAACAGCATTAATTAACAGATGATTGGTGATATAGCGGTTCTCGGTTGAGTAAGATACAAGAACCCCACCCCCAACCCCCTCCCCGCAAGCGATGAGGGGGCTATGATGTATTTCATTCAAATGCATACCGCTATAACTGATTTTAAGCCTCGTTTATGGAACGGGACTTTTTGCTATCAAGTAGAGTATTGACTTTTATAAGCGCAAAAGCATAACTTTGCAAGGTATATTTAAATGAAACTCTGTTAGGATGGGCTTCTTAGCAGTTCAAAGTCAAAATTCTGGGAACAATTTTAGATAAAAACTGTTAGTCTATAAATCTCCTGTGTGGGTGGAGTTAATCACAAATCTCAACCCTGCTTGACTTGTTTTGGAGGTGCTTATGTCTTTTGTTCCTTTGCATATTCATAGTGATTACAGTTTGTTGGATGGGGCCAGTCAGCTACCGGAGTTGGTGGATCAAGCGATCGCACTGGGGATGAAAGCGATCGCACTCACAGATCATGGTG
The DNA here is from genome assembly GCF_049315035.1 of Anabaena sp. PCC 7938. Lineage (NCBI taxonomy): Bacteria > Bacillati > Cyanobacteriota > Cyanophyceae > Nostocales > Nostocaceae > Anabaena > Anabaena sp. PCC 7938. The sequence goes on from NZ_CP186034.1 coordinate 2,648,724, forward strand.
TCATGTATGGTGCCGTAGAATTAATTAAAATCTGCCGCAACAAAAACGTTAAGCCAATTATTGGCAACGAAATGTATATTATTAATGGTGATATTGAAAAACAAGAACGCCGTCCTAAATATCATCAAGTCGTTTTAGCTAAAAATACAAAAGGCTATAAAAACTTAGTTAAATTAACCACAATTTCTCACCTTCAAGGTGTCCAAGGTAAAGGTATTTTTTCTCGCCCTTGTATTAACAAAGATTTACTCAAACAATATCATGAAGGCTTAATAGTCACCAGCGCTTGTTTAGGTGGAGAAATTCCCCAAGCAATTCTTAGTAATCGACCAGATGCAGCCCGGAAAGTTGCCAAATGGTACAAAGAAGTTTTTGGCGAAGATTTTTACTTAGAAATTCAAGACCACGGTTCCCAAGAAGATAGAATTGTTAATGTCGAAATTGTCAAAATTGCACGGGAATTAGGAATTAAATTTATTGCTACCAATGATTCTCATTACATTTCTTGTTTTGATGTAGAAGCACACGATGCCTTGCTATGTATTCAAACCGGGCAGCTAATTAGCGAAGATAAAAGAATGCGATATAGCGGTACAGAATACCTCAAATCTGCCGCAGAAATGCAAATGCTATTTCGTGACCATTTACCAGATGATGTGATTGCCGAATCTATAGCCACAACGGTCGAAGTAGCGGATAAAGTCGAGCCTTACCATATCATGGATGACCCGAAAATTCCTACTCCTCCTATTCCTTCTGGTCACACTCCTGACACTTATGCTGAAGAGATTGCTTGGCAAGGACTTTTAGATAGATTAAATCGTAAATCCCGTAACGAAGTAGATCAAGTTTATAAAGAAAGATTAGAATATGAATTAAAAATGTTGCAAAAGATGGGCTTTTCTACCTACTTTTTAGTAGTGTGGGACTACATCAAATTTGCACGAGATAATAATATTCCTGTGGGTCCAGGTCGGGGTTCAGCCGCTGGTTCTTTGGTTGCCTATGCCATGCGAATTACTAATATTGACCCTGTGCATCATGGTTTATTATTTGAAAGATTTCTCAATCCCGAACGTAAATCAATGCCTGATATTGATACAGATTTTTGCATTGAACAACGGGATAAAGTCATTGAATATGTAACTGATAAATATGGTGCTGATAGAGTTGCCCAAATTATCACCTTTAACCGTTTAACATCGAAAGCAGTTTTAAAAGATGTCGCTAGAGTGTTAAATATTCCCTATGGTGACGCTGATAAAATGGCGAAATTAATTCCCGTAGTGCGAGGAAAACCAACTAAACTCAAAGTCATGGTTTCTAATGAAACACCAGCACAAGAGTTTAAAGATAAATATGATAATGACCCAAATGTTCGTCATTGGCTAGATATGGCCATGCGGATTGAAGGTACTAATAAAACCTTTGGTGTCCATGCTGCGGGTGTGGTAATTTCTGCTGATCCTCTTGATGAAATTGTTCCCTTACAACGCAATAATGATGGTTCTGTGATTACCCAATATTTCATGGAAGATTTGGAATCATTGGGTTTGTTAAAAATGGATTTCTTGGGTTTACGAAACCTCACGCTAATTCAAAAAACTATTGATTTGATTGAAGAAACTAAGGGTTATAAAATTGACCCCGATGAAATTACAGGTCAAGAAAGAAAAGCACAAAAAATATTAGCAAAAGGTGGACATACCACTTTACCAAAAGATGTAGAAAAGGCTTACGAATTATTAGAATCAGGTAAATTAGAAGGAATATTTCAACTAGAATCTTCAGGAATGAAGGAAATAGTTAAAGATTTGAAACCTTCTAATATTGAAGATATCTCTTCTATTTTGGCACTTTATCGACCAGGCCCATTAGATGCGGGATTAATTCCTAAGTTTATTAATCGTAAACATGGACGAGAACAGATTGAATATGAAACAGGTATTTTAGAACCAATTTTAAATGAAACCTATGGAATTATGGTTTATCAAGAGCAAATTATGAAAATTGCTCAAGATATGGCTGGTTATTCTTTAGGACAAGCTGACTTGCTGCGTCGGGCTATGGGTAAAAAGAAAGTTTCTGAAATGGAGAAACAAAAGCAAAATTTTATTGACGGTTCTGCCAAAAACGGTGTAAAACCCCAAGTTGCTGAACATTTGTTTGGAGATATGTTGAAGTTTGCAGAATATTGTTTAAGTTATGATACAGAAGTTTTAACTGTGGAATATGGTTTTATTCCTATTGGGGAAATTGTAGAAAAGAGAATCGAGTGTAGTATTTTTAGTGTTGATAAAAATGGAAATGTTTACACTCAACCCATTGCCCAATGGCATAACCGAGGAAGGCAAGAAATATATGAATATTGTTTAGATGATGGTTCAAAAATTCGAGCAACTAAAGACCATAAATTTATGACAACTGCGGGGGAAATGTTGCCGATTGATGAGATTTTTGAGCGGGATTTGGATTTGCTAAAGGTAGAGGGTTTACCCGAATAATGAAGTATTCAGATTAAATATAGTTATTTCATGCGTACTTAGAAATATCTAAATAGTTCTATTTAAGTATTTAGCCAACTAAGTACTCATGCGAAACTTTTTAAGAGAATAGAGAACTTTCAACGAGTAAAATTGAGAAATATAGTGATTTCATCCGTACCTAAAAATATCTAAATAATTTCATTTAAGTATGTTCCTAACAAAGGATATCATCAAAATCTCTAGAGATTATTTAGTGAATTTACATAATATTTATTCCTCAACCATGAAAGGTTGTTATTAATTTACTACTAGACATATTCAAAATGTAGATATAGCAGGTATTGCCACTATATCGGCTGAATACAAATTGCAAAATTCTCTCAAAAATAAAGTATGTTCTGGATAATTACTTGATAACTAGAACTTACGCAAAAAATTTTCAAAATTTAGATTTATCCGTGTCCTTTGCGTCTTATACGGTTATTTCTTCCGTAATTCGTGCGTAAGTCTTGATCAAAAAAAGGCGTATTTATACAGTTATCTTTATAACTTAATAAAAGTTATAAAAAAAAGACTTGGATGTTAGTAAAAAAAGACACAAAGAAGATGACGACAATTTCTAACTTAAATAATGGCATCTTTACAGTTAATGAAACTGGAAAAGTTAGCGTCGATTTTCTATATGATGGAGGCCTGAATAAAGGAGAACTAGCGATCTTTAGCCTTCAAGGTATGGAAGGACTGACGGTAGGTTCGACAGAATTCATGCTGGAAGCAAGCAGACGCGCTCTCAGCAATTCTAATTTAGGTTATGTAGCAGTGCGGGATGAAAGCGATCGCGCTCGGTTCAGCAATCTAAATAATGAATTGCCCTGGGAAAAAGATTTTAATGGTGGTGTTTACAAGGGTCCCCAACTGTTTAAGATGACAGCAGGAAGCACCTTTGCCATGATGTTAGTTACTGATACTACAGTGGCTAAGATCGCTCAAAGTACCTCTATTAGTACAGATAAAGTTCTATTTTCTTTTGGTTCAGTAGATAAAACCACCGGAAAAGTTGCACCCCAAATCGCAGATATCACTGGCAAGGGAAATACCTTTGGTTGGGAAGATATTAATACCTTAAAATCCAACGATCGCGATTTCAACGATATGGTGGTTCAAGTGTCTGGTGCAACAGCCAAAGCATCGACGCTACAAGATTCTGTCTACACTAACCGGAATTGGTTAAATACCTCATTCGGACAAGAATTAGTGCAGTATGCTAACCGTCCTCGGTTTGAAACAGGTACTTTTATCGTCGATGGTACTGGTCAAGTTCAAGTAGACTATCTCTATGATGGCGGTTGGTATCAGGGGCAACTAGCGGTATTTAGCCTCAAAGGGATGGAAAATTACCAACCAGGTTCCTTAGAGTTTATCCGAGCAGCTACCTCTCGCGCTTTAAGTAACTCTACACAAGGTCGCATTCTGATTAGCGATCGCACAGAAGGAGCGCGTTTGAGCGGTACTACCAGTTGGGAACCTAACTTTAATGCAGGTAATTACCAAGGAGTTAAGTCTGTTCAGATGACTGCTGGGGACGAAGTAGCATTTATGCTCGTCCAGAATACTACCTTTGACGAGATTTATAGCCAACCCTATGTTACTGCTCAAGCTGGCAAACAAGTTATTTTCTCTATCGACAAAAATCAGATAGTTGCTGTAGACAAAAATGGCACCCTAGCATTTGAAGATATCAGCGTTAGATCTGCTAAATCAGATAAAGATTTCAATGACTTGGTTTTCCAAGTCAAAGGACTAACAAGCAATAATATCGCCAACATGAACGCAGAAGTTAATCCTAATCGGGATTGGAGAACTACTGCTATCGGGCAAGACTTACTCAAATACGCTGACCGATCTACATATAGCGAAGGAGTTTTTCAAGTTGGCGAAACTGGCCAGGTAAATTTTGACTTTCTTTACGATGGCGGTTGGTATCAAGGAGAGTTCGCCGTCTTTAGTCTCGAAGGGATGGAAAACTACCAACCTGGTTCGGAAGCTTTTATTAAACAAGCCACTAATCGCGCTCTCAGCAATTCTAAATTAGGTTACGTCTTAGCTAAAGACCCCAGCGAAGGAGCGCGTTTTACTGAAAAAATGCCTTGGGAACCCAATTTCAATGCTGGAAACTATCTAGGAGTCAAAAGCTTCGAGATGAATCCAGGTGATAAATTTGCCTTTATGTTCGTACCCAATACAAGTGTTCAGGAAATCAACAAAACCAAGGGTATCAGTAAAGCGAGTCAGATGTGGCAATACGGTAAATTGCCTCTATTCTCTATCCCCGAAGCTAATCCTAGTATGGCTGTTGGACAGTTGGTAGATGTAGATGGTAACGGGACTTTTGCTCTTGAAGATATTCCTACAGCCTCTTCTACTTCTGATCGTGATTATAATGATTTTGTTTTCCAAATCAAAGGAGCTAAAGGTGTCGCTCAGTCGATAGATACTTTCTCCAACTCTGAGCGTAACTGGCGTAACACGGCTGTAGGAAAACAATTACTCGAATATTCTAATCGGGCGATTTTTGATGAAGGCGTTTTCGTTGCTAATCAAACTGGCCAAGTAAAAATTGACTTCCTCTACGATGGTGGTGAGTATGAACAGGGAGAAGTGGGAATATTTAGCCTCAAAGGCATGGATATGTACGAAGCTGGCTCAAACGCATTTATTAGAGAAGCACTTCGCCGCGCCACCAGCAATTCTACAGATGGCTACGTTGTAGTCAAAGATGCTGAAGAAGGGGGTCTTTACAGTGACAATAGTAACATTCTCTATTGGGAACCAAACTTTAATGGTGAAGAGTATCAAGGAGAGCAAATTTATAACCTCAAAGCTGGGGATGCGTTTGGTTTTGTACTCATGTCCAATGGAACTCTTCAAGATGCTTTAACTGGACAGAGTTTTACAAACAGCAATAGACCTGTGTTCTCGATGTCGGCAGCTAACTTAAACGATAATGTACAAGTAGCAGAAGTGCTGACAGGATCTAATAAAATGATGATCGGTTTTGAAGATGTTGCACTTCATCCTAAGTCTGATCGAGACTACAACGATTTTGTACTTACCGTTAAAGGAGTTCAGAGTATTGGTATCACGGACATCAAAGATGTCATGCTTCACTATCATAATTGGGTGGATACACAAATAGGTAGTGATCTGACTAACTACTTTAATACTGGCAATTTACCACCCCAACTATTATAATATCTCGTGGTAAGAGAGAAACTCAAAGTCTTTAGACCGAGAGTTTCAAAATTCAGTTTTTACAGTTTTGTAGACCTGAAGTCAGCTATTGAGTATAGCTCACATATTGGGCGATGAATTAGTTAACAGGGCGCTCTAGCTCATTATTACCCCAGCTTGAAGTGTTAGAAATCTCATTGAAGAAGGCAGGAGACAGAGGGCAGAAAGTTCAATTTAGAAGGAGTTTGAATCCCCTTCTGCCTCCAGCAGAATGCCCTCAGCCTTTTCTGATAATATTAATATGGGACTTAGAGGATATTTGAAAATTAATGTTGTCACTTGCTACCTGTAAATTACATTGTGTAGCGTAGCATTTCACCTTGCTCTATCTAGCTTTAATTATATAAAAGTTATTCCATCACAATCCCAATTTATTCTTCTGTAATTTTAACTCCACAGTGCCAATCTCTAGAGCGTGATAATGCCAAATGTCACAATGCAGAAGAATTGAAAAGTGGATACAAAAACTCTCATTTCTCCCCAAGAACTTTTTTGTTTATTAGCAGAAAACTCCCCACAAATTGTTATCATAGATACGCGAAGTTCAGAAGAATATGCTATTTCTCATCTTCCTGGTGCAATCAATATTCGTGAATTTTTCACCTATCTTTTAGATGACTCTTCAGCAGCAGGATTAAAGAAATTACAAGAATATTTTGCTGAGATTATGAGCGAAGTTGGAGTATCGGGAACAGAACGATTGATTGTGTATGAAGATGTTTTAAATAAAGGCTATGGCCAATCTTGTCGAGCAGCTTTTTTACTTAATTATTTGGGTTGTGCTGCGGTTTATATTCTGCACGGAGGATATCAAGGTTGGCTTGCTGCTGAATTGCCAACTACCAATGAAGTCGCTAAAACTGAAAGCAGCATATTTAGATTGCATCCCAACACGGATATCATGGTGACAAAAGATGAAATGTTACAAGCAATTAATAATCCTGCCATTATCAAATTAGATGTGCGCGATCGCATAGAATGGCAAGGATTGAGTTCTTCTCCCTACAGTCCAGATTTCTGTCCCCGCAAAGGGAGAATCCCTAACTCTATATGGCTAGAATGGCATCTGCTGATGAATTCTGAAGCTCAAATTCCCATGTTTCACTCACCAGCAGAAATTCTCAAAATCTGTCAGTCTGTCGGTATTACCTCAGATTCTGTCGTCTATATTTACTGCTTCAAAGGATCTAGGGCTGCTAATACACTGATTGCACTGCAACAGGTAGGAATTCAAGCCAAAAATTATTTTGGTTCTTGGAATGAATGGTCCCGTGAATTCTCATTACCTATTGATAGTCAAATTCTCCAAGTACAAAATCCCACCACCTAGTAGCAAACTAAACTCAGCGAACCTTTGCTTTTCCTCAGCGTTCCTTTGCGTTTAAAAAGCTTTCAAAAAATACAGCACCGTAGCGATAGCGTATTGCTAACGCAAGTCTAACGCCAACGCGGAGCGTCCCGGAGGGAACTAGCGCTGCTGCAAGCAGTTCGCACTGACCAAACCTCAGAAATACTAAGATAGTATGGACTTATTTAGTACTATCCCATGCTCAAAATCTTTCAAAACCTGCGTATCTGGACAATTACCAGCTTACTCTGCTTCAGCCTTAGCTGGTCGCTTCCTGCACAAGCTGATACCAAAATCGATCCCCAACTAGAACAGCAAGTATTACAAATTATTCGCAAAAATCCAGAGGTAATTATCGAGACTGTTCAAGCATATCAGCAAGAACAACAGCAAAAAGTACAGCAAGTCAGACAAGAGTTTTTACAGAATTTCCGAACCAATACTAAAGCTGTAATTGGTGATTCTCCTACCACAGGTTCGACTCAATTAAACACTGTGCTGTTAGAATTTTCTGACTTTGAATGTCCATATTGTGCCGAAGCACATAAAACTCTCAAAGACTTGTTAGCAAAATACCCAAATCAATTTACCTTAGTTTATAAACATTTTCCCTTAGTACAAATTCATGACCAAGCATTACCATCTGCAAAAGCATCTTGGGCAGCATATCAACAGGGTAAATTTTGGGAATATCATGATGCCCTATTTACTAATCAAAAACAATTGGGTGAAACCTTATATTTAGATATTGCTAAAAATCTCAAATTAGATTTGGCGAAATTTAAAACCGACCGCAATTTAGCCGATAAAGCAATTAAACAAGACTTACAGATGGCTTATAAACTGGGACTTTCTGGCACACCTTCTTTGATAATCAATAGCAAAAATGTTTCTGGGCCAATTCAGTTATCAGAAGTTGAAAGTATTTTACAGGGTGGAAAATAGGTAAAAAAGTAGAGACATTCTATGGAACTTCGCTAAGAGGATGTTTAAAAAGTATCAGAATTGATTGAGATCCCCCTAAATCGCCCTTTTTAAGGGGGATTTTGAGAAATTTAGCCTCCCCTTAAAAAGGCGGGTTGAGGGAATCTACAAGTGTTAGATAGCAGACGACAAAGTTTTTAGACATCCTCTACTAAGAGTTTTTGAACACGCGTATTTAAACCTTGATGTCTATTTACTAACTACAGAAATTTGTCAAAATAAAATTTTGAGGTGATGAATGAATATTTTTAAACTTTGGATATTGCTCCCTATTACCTTAGTGATTAACTATTCATATCAATTACTAAAATCTCAACAACCAATAGCACAAGTGAAAACAGATATGATTGAAAATGATGATTCTATTTTGTTAGCAAAAGCAAGTTACCTGTCAGCTTTAGAACAAAAAGTAATTGATGAAACAAACAAAGTGCGAACAAATCCTCGTTCATACTTACCCATGTTAGAAAGCTATCGTCAGCGTTTTGAAGGTAAAAAAATTAAAGTTGCTGAAAATACCTATCTAATCACTCAAGAAGGGGTAAAACCTGTTGATGAAGCGATCGCATTTCTCAAGTCAGTTCGTCCTGTAGGTGCATTAAGCGCATCTAAGGGAATGTCTCTAGGTGCTAGGGATCACGTCAAAGACCAAGGTGCAAAAGGTGCGCTAGGTCATGATGGTAGTGATGGTAGCAGTCCTTTTACACGGATTAATCGTCATGGGAAATGGCAAATCACAGCGGCAGAAAACATCAGCTATGGCGTAGACAACGCCCAAGAAATCGTCATGCAGTTAATTATTGATGATGGTGTGCCATCACGGGGTCATCGTACCAATATTTTTAACCCTGATTTTAAAGTGACTGGTGTGGCTTACGGTACTCACAAATCCTATCGAAATATGTGCGTCATTACCTACGCTGGGGGTTATCGGGAAAAATAGATAGGGGACTGGTTAGTAATTACGAATTACGAATTACAAATTACGAATTATGAATGCTTTACCTCTTCACGTCTACATTCAAGGTCAAGGATTTCCTATTCTGGGTTTACATGGACATCCTGGTACTGGCCGTAATCTTGCTGTCTTTACAAATCACTTATCAAACCGCTTTCAAACTATTGCCCCTGATTTGCGCGGATATGGCAAAAGTCGCTGCAATAGCAATTTTGCTATGCAAGACCATTTAGATGACTTAGAAGCTCTCCTAGACCGTTTTCAGATTGAAAAATGTCTGGTATTAGGATGGTCACTAGGTGGTATTTTAGCAATGGAATTGGCACTGCGTTTACCAAAGCGAGTGACTGGGCTGATTTTGGTAGCAACCTCAGCTAGACCTTGGGGAGATCATCCGCCCATTTCTTGGCAAGATAATGTTTATACTGGCGTTGCGGCACTATTAAATTATCTCAAACCCAGTTGGAATTGGAATATTGAAACATTTGGCAAGCGATCGCTCTTTCGTCACTTAATCCAACAACATACACCCACTGCTTACGGTTACATCGCCAACTCAGCCGTACCAGCTTATTTACAAACTTCTCCCTATGCAACTCGCGCCCTTTATAGCGCCATTCGAGCCGGGTACAATCGACTCCCAGACCTACAAAACATAGAATGCCCCAGTTTAGTACTCGCTGGTTCCCAAGACCGCCATATTACTGCCGATTCCAGCTTAGAAACAGCGCGACATCTCAAAAACTCTCAGTGGCAATGTTACCCAAATACAGCCCATCTTTTCCCCTGGGAAATTCCCCAACAGTTGCTTTCTGATATTGACCATTGGCTAGAAGCACACCCACAGATAGCACAACTTTAGATATGGAATTAGTGGCAGATAAAGTTAAAGTCAACCAGAAAAGTTAGGTAAATAAAATTTTTCTGGCTGGGATTTTTCAAAAATATCAATAATCTGAGTCACATTTACGGAATGTGGGATAAAAGCTAAACTTCCTACTCTGGTTGATAATCTGCAAACCAGTTAAACAAATCATCAATAGCTGTAAAATCTAACAACGCTTCACCAAGTGCTTCCAACTGATTTAAAGAAAGAGTTTGAATTCGCGTCCTAATTTCTTCTGGTAACTCTCCCACCCGTTTTTGTAGTAGTCTTATCACAAGATTTTGCTCACCTTCTTGTTTACCTTCTGCTATTCCTCGCTCATAGCCAATGCGCTCACCTGTAGTGATGTAGGTCATAGTTCGCTCCTGCTCAAATTGTTTAAACTCTTGCCAAAATTCCGCTTCTAATGCTTTTGGTAACATCATAACCCAGTCTATAAAGCGGTAAAGATTACGAATATCCTTTTCTTGTAAACCTTGTTCATACAATCGGCGAATTAAGCTAAATTTCCAGGTTTTGCGTTCTTGTGGTTTTTTACTGGTTTGTTGTGTCTTTAAATGTGCCATTACCACCGTTGCAAAAGGATTTTTACTAGCTTCTAATTCTTCCCAACGGCTTTGATAATCGAGCAGTTTGACCGTGCCAAATTCAAAGTTAAGCTTGGTATCAGGATAATTATAACTGTATTGGTGTGGTCGCCATTTTGGATCTGCATCGCATAAAATAGCGACACTAATGACAGGTTTACCGAAACGGTCAAAAATCCGCAGGTTGTAGGAGAACATCCTTTGAGGAAAGATTTCTTCTGGTTTTCCTTGAATTTCTATATGTATCAGCAGCCAAATTTCTTCTCCTTGGTGTTGCCAATCTTTGACTAATTTATCTGCATATCTTCTTCCTTGTTCCGCGTCGCGGGCTATTTGTTGAAATTCTTTATCTAGAAATTCGTGGGGATGTTCCCAGTTGATTAATGCGGCTGTTTCGGGGAAGAAAAATTGCATTGCTTGGGGAAAGTATGCTTCTAATATTTCTTTCCACGGGCTGTCTTGGTCGGCTCTTTCGCGGTCTTCTGTCATTTGTTAAATAGTATGGTTATTTTATATTATTAGTGATGGGTTAAGAAAGTCTGTTTACAGAGGTTTTTAGATAAATGAACTACATTTTTTTATCTCACGCAGAGACGCAGAGGCGCAAAGGAAGAGAGAAACAAGAGTTTGGTTTAAATAAATGAAAAATTCTGTCGCAAGTAAATTCACCATTCACATCGGATTACTTCTTCAATATGATCAGGTAATTTAGTATCTTGATCGATATTTGCTGATTCAATCTGGTTTAATTCTAGATTTTTAGCTTTAGAAAGGTTTACCTTTTGCAGGTTTGCTTGAAACAAGTTTGCTAAATGCAGGTCTGTTGAGTCTAAAGGAAATGATTCTTTTAGGTTTGCTTTATTAAACTTTGCCTGACACAATTTAGCTCCAGCAAGGTTCACTCTTTCCAACATGGCTTCTGAAAAATTTACCGATTGGAGACTCGAACTCCAAAGAGATACATCTTGCAAACTAGCTTCTTGGAACGAAGCACGGTCTAAGTTGCTGCAATAGAGGTCAATTCTGGTTAAGTTTTTTGCTCTATCAAAATTTGCCTCTCTGATATCAATAAAAGTTAAATCCAATCTCTGATTTTCCTTCTCATGTTCACAATTACGCCGTCCTATAACGGTAAGGGCTGCTTGAATAGCTGTCCAATATTTTTGTATTTCCTTCTCTTCTCCTTCTTTCTTCAAAGGTGCATTTTCTCGTACAAAAGCTGTGAGGACTTCCATAATTGTCCAATGATATTTTTCCGGCGCATCTTTAGCAATTTGTTCTAGTGCATAAATTCCGCCTAATTTTACTTCAATCTGTTGATTACCAAGCAATTCAATCGCTTTGGAAAAACGTTCTGTAATTTGTTTATCTTCTGCTGCTTGTGCGTTTTTGTATACAGCTTTAGCATTTTCATTAGCAGCGTTAGCACTTCTCGATGCTTGGTAAGCATTGAAAAAAACTGCAATTCCAGCAAAAATAGTTCCAGTAGTTGTTACGGCTGAAATACCATACTGTAATCTCTTCTCTATTTCTAAACCTTTAGGATTTAAAAATGCAAAATCCGAAAAAGAAAATATCAAAATAACAGTGAAAAGGAATATAGAAAAAACAGCCGCTAGAATTATCAACAAATTCTTGAAACTTTCTGTATTATTCTCAGACATAAAATTAATTTATGTTTCTTTCCAAATTTCAAGCACAAGCATATATAATATTTCAGTGCGATCGCAATTCCTCGTAGGTTGGGTTGAGGAACGTTCACGTAGTGTGCCGGAGGCATAACCCAATATTAATCAAATATAATTAACCATAAAAATATTTCTACATCATTAATATCCGCTTCAATTCTTGATAACAGGTTCATAAGGTTCATCATACTGAATTACTTTTCCCGCTAAAGGATAATTATTCAAATTAGAAGATAGTTGACGATGTTCGAGAATAATGACTTCGACAGATTCTCCTTTTTTAAAAGGTAAATTTTCTAGAATTAATTGCCCATTTTCTGTTAAAATAGTTTCTATTTTATGAGCATTCATGCTGGTTATCTCCTATCATCAAGTTAATATTAAAATATTCCAAGGATGAAACATATACATAATTTTATCAATTGGGAGAAATATAGAGTAATTACGATCTACTTGCCGCAGGGCTTACGCTATCGTTCCTCGCTGTAGTGGAATCGCAATTCCCCGTAGGTTGGGTTGAGGAACGAAACCCAACATTAATCAAATATAATTAATCATAAAAATATTTCTACATCATCAATATCCGCGTCAATCGCATCTACAGTAAATGAATGCTGCTGGATAACTTAAATCTACAGGAAAATATTTTCTGGATCACACAGAAATAGAAGACAGTTCAAGTATCAAGAAGATTTTCCTCCTGACCCCTGACTCCTGACTCCTTGCCCTGAGCGTTTACGTAGTGTGTCGAAGACAAGCCGATAGAGTAGCGTGGCGTTAGCCATAGGGCTGACTTCTGAATTTTACTGTATTTGCCATCGTTCTCAGGATTCCACCCCCAGAACGATGACGGCCTATTGATTGAGATTATACTTGACCGCTAAAGGCAGGCTTTACTTTACGGTCAATCCTTTCCCCCAAGTCTTCAGCAATTGTTAGATCATCAGGTTTACAACGCTTAACATTGACGACAATACCCTGCGCTCCTTCAATTTCTAAATCTTCTACATAGCCCTTGCTGGCGAATGTGGCATCCACCGAACTGAAAAAAGGCCCAAAGTAGTAAGTACAACGGGGATTCTGGGTGACTATCTCTACCCACCAAGCAAATCCAAAACTGTTAGATATACTAATCAGCTGTTCCTTGAGGTTATGCCAAATAGTTTTCATGGTTTTCACCAATTTATAAACGGGTTACAGGGTGTTAAACAATATGTTAGATTTATTCTTTTTTACATTTCTTTATACACTTTTAGGCTATTTTTTCAAAGAAACTGTGCGTAATTTATCAAGATAGAGGGTATTTAAGGAACGTTGACGATAAATTTCGTAAAGCGCCATACCCGCAGCTACTGATGCATTCAGGCTGGGAGTCTTACCCTGTAAGGGGATTGACACTAAAACATCACAAGAACGTTGTGTCAACATACTCAGACCTTCGCCTTCTCCACCAATTACCAAAACAATAGGGCCGCTGAAATTCACTGTATGCAGAGGTTCGCTACCAGTGGCCGCAGTTCCGTAAATCCAAAAACCAGCTTCTTTGAGTTGTTCTAAAGCACGGCTGAGGTTAACGACTCTAGCTACAGAAAAGTTTTCTAAAGCACCTGCTGCTACTTTTACCACAGTTGAAGTGATCCCCGAAGCCCGTCTTTGAGGAATAACTAAACCTTGAGCGCCTATTGCTTCTGCTGTGCGAATAATTGCCCCTAAGTTATGAGGATCAGTGATACCGTCAGCCACGACAATTACAGCATCGGTGACGGATTTTGCTTCTGTAATTAAATCTTCGATTTCTGTATAGGCATAAGGAGCAATTTGTGCTGCTATGCCTTGGTGATTAGCACCGTCGGTGATTTGGTCTAAGCGTTTGGGTTCAACTTCATCAATGACTGTGCCATTTTCCTTAGCTTGGAGGATCAAATGATGAAAGCGATGATCGTAACGGAGACGGGTTGTAATCCAGAGGCGGTTAAGATTGCGGTGACTTTCTAAAGCGCTTAAAACTGGATGACGACCATAAATTAGGTCATTATCTTCTGTTGAATTGCTATCGTCTATTGATTTGATTGTTGGGGCTGGTAAAGAAATTCGGTGAGATGGGCGTTGTCTACCAGAGAAGGATTTCCCTTCTGCTTTACCTTGATGACGAGTAGGATTAGGAATTGGGTTGCTATCTTCTGTTGATTTGATTGTCGGGGCTGGTAGGGCAGACTGATGAGATGGGCGTTGTCTACCAGAGAAGGATTTTCCTTCTGCTTTGCCTTGATGACGAGTAGGATTAGCTATAACTCGTTTGCCCTTGATTTTAATGGGTTGCATACGTTTTGGTTCGCTAGTAGTATTGATTTTTCTTGGTTGATTAGTCATGGGAGTATTGGTTGTAGCAGATAAGTGGACATCCTAATTAACTCAATTTAATGAACCTTTACGATTGATTTTCCTATCAGGAGATTGAGCTATTCACTATTTCTCTAGATGGAGTTTTTGTAAAAGTTCCATTAACCGAGGGTAATCAGTGAGATATAAATAGCCAACTAAAGTTTCTAGACTAGTTGCTTGTTGATAAATTTCAGGATTAAGTCGCTTGGGGCGGCTTGTGGCTGCATTGCGACCTCGGCGGACAATTTCTAATTCGTTACTCCTTAATTCGGGAGTCAGCGATCGCAAATGTAGCGCTTGTGTTTCCGCTCTGACCTGCGCCACTACCAAACTATGGTAAATTTCTGGCCGTTGCTGTGGCAACAGAAAGAACATTCTAACATAAAGTTCGTAAATTGAATCCCCCAAGTAAGCTAAGGCAGAAGGAGATAGTTGTCGCACTTGTGCCTGGGATATGATTGTTTGGGGTAATTGCGTCGTGTTTACCAACAATGCAGGAATTTCAGATGAATCTTGCCGAGCAGTTTCATCTCCTCTTTTTTTAGCTTCTTCCTCCTGGGGCTTCACAAGTTAATAATTCCTTGACCTACTAAACATTGGGGGAGATTGTCTTCGCTAACGTTTATTTTTTGTGCAGTAAGCTATCATAGCATACTGAGAATATTCAACACTAACAAAAATTACTGAAGCTATGGCAAAGTCCTGAGTCTTGAGTCCTGTAAAGCCTATTTAATTTTTGTAATTTAATTAAGGCTAAAATTTTCGATTATTTAATCAATAACTCTTGGAAACGCTGGCTGCTATGCAAACAGAAAAAAGATTTATTTCGATGCCAAGTCTAGGGGAAATAATTATTCCTGACTTCAATTCCCCTGTTTGTACTCGGTACTCCTAACTCAGTACTGCTTCTTAAAAGCCTCTCCCACAAGGAGAGAGGTTATTTTGCAGAAATTGTAAAAATTAAGCTATCCAATACTGTGCATCTGGATAGCCAAATTGATTTTTTCCGGTCAAGCAATTAAGGTGACTCGATGTTTTCTAAAGCCGCTTCGACATTTATTTGCAGGGAGAGAAATTTCTCCAAGCGAACAAGCTTGACCGTTTGAGTTACACGGGCATTAGTGACAATTTGCAAGGTGCCAGCGGTGTTTGCTTGTTTGGCTAATTGTACCAGCGCACCCAGACCAGAACTATCAACAAAGTCAATTTGTGAGAGATCTAGAATTATGTGCTTTGGGCCTTCGTCAATCTTACTGCCTAATACCTTGCGAAATGTCGGCTCAGAAAAAGCGTCTAACAAACCTGTGAGGCGGAATAGCTGACAGTTATCCCGGACTTCACGAGTGCCTCTCAGGCTTACAGTTAGATTTAGTGGTTCAGCAATAATTCCCTCCTCGTCCTTTTAACTGAAAGTAAACGCTCAAGTATAGATGGTTTTTGAGTAAGTTGTCTAGGTTGCTAATTCATTACCCATTACCCATTACCAATCTTGCCATTTTTCTATTTTTACTTCATTTAAGCGATCGCAGCTTGTCGTGCTGTTTGCATTTCTAACACAAATTGCTCAAACAAGTAATCTGCATCGTGGGGGCCAGGACTAGCCTCTGGGTGGTACTGTACAGAAAATACAGGTAGAGATTTGTGACGTACCCCTGCAACAGTGCGATCGTTTAAGTTCAGATGACTAACCTCTACCACTGCTGATGGTAATGAATCCGGATCAATAGCAAAACTATGGTTTTGGCTAGTAATTTCTACCTTTTGTTGTAACCCGGCTGGCTGATTCAAACCACGATGCCCAAATTTAAGTTTAAAGGTTTCTGCTCCCAAAGCATGACCTAAAATTTGGTGTCCCATGCAAATACCAAACATGGGTTTTTGGCTTTCTAGCAGTGCTTTAGCGGTAGTAATACCCTCTGTGACTGCGGCTGGATCACCGGGGCCATTGGAGAGAAAAATTCCATCTGGATTGTATTTAAGAATTTCTTCTGGTTGTGTATTGGCTGGAACAACTATCACTCGACAGCCATAACTAGCCAAACGGCGGAGGATATTACGTTTGACACCAAAGTCAAGAGCAACAACAGTAAAGGTTTCACTAATTTTCGCCACATTTTCTGGGTTAAATTCCCAAGCAGCGGTTGTGGCCTCAGACCATTCATAAACTGTTGGGGTAGTGACTTCCTGCACCAGATTTAATCCTGCCATGTTGGGAGCAGCTTGCACTAGTTCTAATAGTTCTGCTTCATCGAGGATAGATGTAGAAATACCACCATTCATCGCCCCAAACATCCGAATTTTGCGGGTGAGGGCGCGGGTATCAATGCCAAAGATGCCTGGGACTTGGTGTTGTTTGAGGTAGTCTGGTAAGGATTGTGTAGAGCGCCAATTACTGGGTTTGTGACAGATGTTGCGAGCGATCGCACCCCGAACATGAGGTTTGGCTGATTCCTCGTCTTCAAGATTAACGCCAGTATTCCCTAATTCAGGGTAGGTAAAAATGACAATTTGACCGCTATAACTAGGGTCGGTCAAAACTTCTTGATATCCAGTCATGCCAGTGTTAAACACCACTTCACCAATTGCGGTTCCCATCGCACCAAAAGACCAACCGCGATATGTGGTGCCATCTGCTAAGACAAGTAAAGCTGGTATTGCATCAGATAAAGACATAAATAATTCGTAATTCGTAATTTGTAATTCGTAATTGGAGATTTAGTAATGGGTAATTATAAGGGTTATTAACCTCCCCATCTCCGACTGTTTATTATCCCATGAGTTCCGATGATTAGACGCTGATAGCAATTATTAAATTAATTTAATTTGGTACAGGAGAGCGCCTACTGCTAAACCTGCTAGTGAAAAAATCGACGTGAACCAGAAAGATAGTCCTTGTTTGAATCCAGCTGCCTGAAAGTCTATTTTGACTAAAATGGTTGCTGAAAGGATAAGTAAAGTATCAAGAAACACTCGAAACCAGGCCAGCATCATAAAAAACAGGAAAGCTGCTAAAACGGTAATACCAAAAGTTCTGACATTGGATCTAAAAAATACGCTGTAATACTCTGCCAGTTTTGACCAAGGAGTTGTCAAGCTAATTAGCAACAACAAGATAGTAACAATCACAATTAACCACACGAACCAAGGAGCTTTTGTTTCAGATATCACCCAGCCTAAGGTACTATAACTCAGTAGTACTAGTGCTAGGGAAAACCAAGGAATTCTTTTTAAGACTGACATAGATTGACCTGAGTTCGGTGTTAGGAGTTCGGTGTTAGGAGTTAAAATTTAAGAGCAAAAGATACGCATATTCGACTCATAATCGTCCCTTCTCCATTTTAATAAATATGTACTCGATTAATAAGCATTTATACTATTTCAAATCAAGATCACTGATGGAGTTTCAATTTTCCCGGATTATTTTGTAAAAATTAGTTAAATTATGATCTTAAACATTTGTAAACTGTTAGCAGTCGAATGGCCGCATATCACATTTTATTAAGGTTAAGGACTGGTTCATGAAAAAACTTGTTATTGTTGAGCGCGTATGCCTGATTGGTCATATCGTGTCTATGGTATTTGGACTAGTAGGGATATTACTAGTTATTCCTAATGCCGAAGTAATTTTGAGCTTATCTGAGGTTGGGCAAACTGTCATGCAGTGGAGCATGGCTGGTGGTGGTGTGGCTTATATGATTTTCGGTGCAGCAGGTGTTTTCTTGTATGCTAACCGGACTTTGGGTTTAGGTCGCACTTTAGGGTTTCTAGTGCCTTCAATCTTAATTTCTTTGACTAGTGAATTACTGGGAACTAGTACAGGATTTCCTTTTGGTCACTACAGCTATCTGAGTGGCTTAGGTTATAAAATTGCGGGTTTAGTACCGTTTACAATTCCTTTGTCCTGGTTTTATGTAGGATGCGTTTCTTACCTATTGGCGCGGGTAGGTTTAGAAGTAGACAAAAAACCCAGCTTATTGCGTCATGTAAGTGCGATCGCAGTGGGCGCTTTATTGCTGACATCTTGGGATTTTGTCCTAGATCCGGCCATGAGTCAAACTACTCTTCCCTTCTGGTATTGGCAACAACCAGGGGCTTTCTTTGGAATGCCTTATCAAAACTTTGCTGGTTGGATGGGTACTGGTGCGCTGTTTATGACAGTAGCGGCGCTGTTGTGGAGAAACAACCCCATCAAATTAGAGCGATCGCAGCTTAATATTCCTTTAGTAGTTTATTTGGCTAACTTTGGTTTTGCTACAGTTATGAGCTTGGCTGCTGGATTCTCCATCCCTGTATTACTAGGATTGGGACTTGGTGTTGCACCAGCCGTAGCACTTTGGTTAAGAGGCCCAGACGCATCCGCATCTATTGGACCAGCAACAAAAGAAGTTTCTGTCGCCAGTGTTAAAGTTGCTTTCAAGTAAGCTAACCAGCGCGTTGAGAACCCTAGTTCAAGGTTTGGCGTTTCTCGTCGCCCGTCCCCATCCCTCTACGAGTAACAGTCGTTATTAGTCAGGGGTGGGACTCTTCACCGAGAAAGCCATTCATCCCCCATTGCCTACGGCACGCGGCTTCGCTCGCCTAAGAAGTTGTAATTATGTATAATTTAAAGCTCAATAGGTCTTGCTGATAGCGTAAGCGTGGCGTAAGCCACATAAACTAAAAACGTGGATAAATAAATATACCTAATTCGTAATTCGTAATTAAAAGAAAGTCCAACTTCATCTATTCTAGACTCATTGAACTAAAAAACCTTGCACCTTGAGGTCGGGTATTGTCAAAATTATAAATTGCAACTACTAAGTAACTTGATCACAGAAAGCGTTATTTCCCTCTTATTACTACTACTTCAAGTACCCGCAACGGCGATTTTACTTTCACGCCTGTTGAAAGGTCCAAGACGACATCCCCCGCTTCAACCAGAACAACCAACACTAGATTTATTAGGGAGTGTAAGCGTTGTTGTGCCTACACTAAACGAGGCACTGCGAATTAGTCCACTGTTAACTGGATTAAGTCAGCAAAGCTACGAAGTCAGAGAAATTATTGTGGTGGATAGCAATTCCCAGGATGGTACTCCCGACTTGGTTAAAGCTAAACAGCAACAAGATCCCCGGTTTCGCCTGATCACAGATGATCCTTTACCCCCTGCTTGGGTGGGTCGTCCTTGGGCGTTACATAACGGCTTTTTGTTTAGCTCTGAGGCCAGTGAGTGGTTTTTGGGAATGGATGCTGATACCCAGCCTGATCCCGGTTTGGTAGCTAGTCTGGTGAAAACAGCCCAAGCGGAGGGCTATGATTTAGTTTCTCTTTCCCCTCAGTTTATTCTCAAATCTCCGGGAGAGTGTTGGTTACAACCAGCTTTATTGATGACCTTGTTGTATAGATTTGACCCTGCTGGTATTCACACTCAACAACCAGAAAGAGTGATGGCAAATGGACAATGTTTTTTGTGTCGTCGCTCAGTTTTAGCATCTGTAAATGGTTATAGCAGTGCTAGGAGTTCTTTTTGTGATGATGTGACTTTGGCACGACATATTGCGGCTCAAGGCTTTAAAGTGGGGTTTTTGGATGGAGCAAAAGTGCTGAAAGTAAGGATGTATGAGGGGGCAATGGAAACTTGGAAGGAATGGGGGCGCAGCCTTGATTTAAAAGATGCTTCTTCCCGCGCTCAGATTTGGGGTGATTTATGGCTATTATTGTCAGTTCAGGGTTTACCTATATTGATTTTATTCGGTTTTCTTCCCCTGCTCCCACTGCCTCTCCTACTCCCCCTGCGCCTTCTATTGGGACTGAATATATTTTTATTAATAATTCGTTTTGCTTTATTATTAGCGATCGCTCCTTCCTATGACCTGCACAATGCCAAAGGAGGTTGGTTATTCTGGTTTTCCCCCTTGGCTGATCCTGTGGCGGTGTTACGAATCTTTTTATCTGCGTTCCGCGTCCCCCAAGAGTGGCGAGGAAGGAAGTACACCAGTTAATCTAGTTGGAGGAAAAGTGAAAGGGAGCAGGGTAACAAGGGTTTTATTCTGCCTACCTACTTAGCAATTTGGCTGAAACATTAAGTATTCGATTTTTGAATTGCACTGTTCTAGCTAGTGCCTGATTTACTTATGTATAAAATGATTTTTGACAGTCACGAAACCCTTTTGGTAGTGATCTCATTTATCATTACCGTGATAGCTTTTTATACAGATGTAAAGTTGGCGGGGAAGGTTACACTGAAATCATCGCTGCGGATCTTCATTGGTTCTGTAGCAATAGGTGCTGGTATTTGGTCAATCAGTGAGCAATCATCAAATTATTGGTTGGGAATTCAAATTAGTATTGCTATCCTACTTATACTAGTTGGGACTTTAGTTACTTTAATATTATATCGACAATATACAGACCAATTAATCCGACAAAAACCATTACAAGAAAGCGAAAAACTTTTTCGCTCACTAATTCGGGAAATGCCTGTAGGTGTATTGCTTTTAGATGCAGAGGGTAAAATAATTTTGAGCAACCACGTTGCTAGAGAACTGCTGTTACTAACAGAGGCAGATTTACAAAATAAAAGTATTTTTGCACTCAATTGGCAAATGCTAGACAAAGATGGTAAACCCTTAACCTCTAAAACTTTACCTATCAGAGAAGCCCTTACCCAACAGCAACCTGTACGTAATTATGTAATTGGTTTATCTCACAATTCTGCAACCAATATACTCTGGTTATTATTAAATATTGATCCACAAATATCTAAACAGAAAAAGTTAGAGCGTTTAGTTTGCACTTTCAGCAATATCACCCCAGAAAAACAAGCTCAAGAAGCATTACAAAAAAGTGCAGAACGAGAAAAAGCATTAGCGATAGCAATTCGCAGAATGCGACAAACATTAGATATCAAAACCATTTTTGCCGCTACCACCTCGGAATTACGGCAAGTTATCCATTGCGATCGCGTTGTTGTTTATGGTTTTAATTCTGACTGGAGTGGAGAATTCATTGCTGAATCTGTAGGTATGGGCTGGATTTCTTTATGGGAAGAACAAAATAATAATGCCCAACTACAGAAAAATGCACTATCAAACGAAAGGTGTGTAGTCAGAGATTTTAATAGTAATAATGAAGATGACGCTAATAAAAATTCCATATTAGTCAAAGATACTTATCTCCAACAAACCCAAGGTGGTATTTATAGCCAAGGAACGAGTTACCGAATTGTAGAAGATATTTATCAAGCAGGATTTGACGATTGTTATATTCAACTTTTAGAGCAATTTCAAGCTAGAGCTTATATTATTGTACCAATTTTTTCTAGCAATAAACTTTGGGGTTTATTGGCAATTTATCAAAATTCTGTTCCCCGACAATGGCAGGAATCCGAAGTCAATATAGTCGTGCAAATTGGCAATCAATTAGGGGTTGCACTGCAACAAGCTGAATTATTAGAACGGACTCAAAAACAATCAATAGCACTGCAACAAGCTCTGTTAGATGCTGATGCTGCGAACCGCGCTAAATCAGAATTCTTGGCGAATATGAGCCATGAATTGAGAACTCCACTAAATGCTATTCTTGGTTTTACACATATATTGAGCCGTGACAATTCTTTATCTACAGAACATCAAGAAGAAATAGGAATTATTAATCGGGCTGGTGAACATTTGCTGACACTAATTAATGACATTCTCGAAATGTCTAAAATTGAGGCAGGTAGAACCATACTCAACGAAAACAGCTTTAATTTAATAGTGTTTATAGAAAATTTACAAAAAATGTTGCAATTAAAAGCCGAATCTAAGGGGTTGCAACTCATCTTTAATTATGATCAATCTCTACCTCTCTATGTGCGTACTGATGAAGGTAAATTGCGGCAAATTTTGCTCAATTTATTAGGAAATGCCATTAAATTTACAACTAACGGTAGTGTTGAGTTGAGAGTCAAAGCTAGATTTTTGAAGCAAAAAGAAAATCTGAAAAATGAAAAATTAGCTAACTCTTACAACATTAGCTTTGAAGTAGAAGATACTGGCCATGGTATTGCAAGCGAAGAAATTAACTCAATATTTGAACCTTTTAAACAAACAGTAAAAGGTATCCAATATCAACAGGGTACAGGATTAGGATTAGCTATTAGTCGCAAATATGTACAGCTAATGGGAGGAGATATTCAAGTTAGCAGTCGTCTCGGTTTGGGCAGTTTATTTCTGTTTGAGATTCCAATTTACGAAGCTAGTGCTAACGAAATTCCCGTCCGCAAACTAAATTGTAAACCTATCTCTTTAGCACCTAATCAACCAGAATACCGCATTTTAATTGCTGATGATGTCAAAGATAGCCGTTTATTATTAGCTAAATTGCTAAGAGGAGTAGGTTTTAGTATTCGTGAATCTGAAAATGGACAAGAGGCAGTTAATGATTGGCAGAATTGGCAACCTCATCTAATTTTTATGGATATGCGAATGCCTGTAATGGATGGTTTTTTAGCTACACAACAAATTAAAGCTACACCACAAGGTCAAGCTACTAAAATTGTGGCTTTAACTGCCAGTGCTTTTGAAGAAAATCGCCAAACTATTTTAGCTTCTGGTTGTGATGATTTTGTTGCTAAACCTTTCCGAGAGGAAATTTTATTAGAGAAGATTAGCCAGCACATAGGAGTGCAATATATATATACAAATGATGAGATTATTGAATCTCATCACCAAGAAAAAGTTTCAGAAGCACAAGTAGTTTTACTTTTATTAAAAATGTCTGGTGAATGGCGGCAGCATTTAAATTTTGCTGCTTCTCAATGTAGTGATGAAAATGTTTTAGAATTAATTACACAAATAACTCCAGAAAATCAGATTTTAGCTACTACTCTGAGGGAATTAGCACTCAATTTTCAATTCAAAAAAATAATGCAATTAACCCAGATTAATAATGAGTAAAATATCTGCTATTAGCTCAATTGCGAAATTTTGGCTGCGATTGCGGTCAGGGTGATCTATTTTCTCAACTTTTAGCGGCTAAATCAGTTTTGGATTTACTTGCTTCTGCATCAAAGTCGTGATTAATTACAGTAGATTGCAGATAAATGAGTTACAGAGTCTAAATTCACAGCCATACATCAAGCCAGTTTCACTTCTGACTCCTAACTCCGGCTATATCTTCAGTCAGCTTCACTTTCTAGTTGATCACCTCGTTCTAATTCCCACAGAATTTGATTACCTTCACGTCGTACCCGTGAAACTATCCAGTTGCGCCAACGCCACTGGTCTCCCCGACTGGTGACGGCACTGGCGTGGACATCCATCAGGTCTGCTAGTTCAGAACTAGTGATTAAGTAGCCTTTTTCAGAAATTTCGTCAGCAATCCGCAGAGTTTCAACCAAGTTGCGAAGTTGTAAAACTCTCATTTCAGAAGGTTTTTCATCGGTTGTAGTTGCAGCTGATGCTGTAGATGGTTCCATAGTGGTTGTGTCTGATGGAAAAGTACTGCTTTCGAGAATGTTTTTGTTAATTTTTGTGGAGTTTATTGCAGAATCAGATCCTTTTATTACATTTAGTTCCTTCGTGTTGGGTAAAGTTTGGTAAACATTTCCAGAGGATAATTGTTGAAGAGATGGGATTTTGCCGCTGGCAAAGGAGCGAGCAATCACATCACAACGTTCGTTACCTATGTTACCAGAATGTCCGCGCACGTGTTGCCATTTTACGAGTCGGCTGTTGAGTTGGTCGAGGGTTTCTAAAAGGTCTTGGTTTTGGACTGGGTTGCCATCTGACTTTTTCCAGCCTTTCTTTTTCCAGCCTGGCATCCATTTGGTAACGGAGTTGATCAGATATTCGCTATCGGTGTAGAGGGTGATGGGTTGAGTTTGTCCAGATGTTTCCAGAAATTCCAAGGCTGCGATCGCTGCTTGCATTTCCATTTTATTATTGGTGGTATGGCTCGATGCATCTCCCATTTCGTGAATTGAGCCATCTTGGAAGTAGACAACGACACCCCAACCTCCAGGTCCAGGGTTGCCGGTGCAAGCACCATCTGTATATATGCTTTGAATTATGGGTTGAGTAGACATGGTAATAATGGAATCGCAAAGAAGATAAAGGAAAGGGTTAGCGACGAATTTGAGTCAATAATATCCAGGCTATTATACTGACAATCACTCCAGTTAGAATGCTGAAGTAAAAGGTGGGGTGATGATATGACGCTTCTCGGTTGAGTGAGACACCTGTGATCGCGTACAGTGCTTAGTAGGAATCCAATACTTATCGGTTAAGCTCAAAAAATGAAACTACGTAGGTTGGTTTGTTCGCTTTCTTCTTTGCGAAGCAATGGAACAAAACCCAACATTTACAGGTATTTATTGGGTTTCACTATCGTTCAATCCAACCTACAAAAACTGATGGTTTACAAAAAATAAAATCAGAAAATATAATATTTTAAAATTATTAAATAATCCTATGTTTTATCCTTTAAAAAATCCGGCATTTTTCAGAAATTTTACTTTTGCATACATATCATAAACAAAAGGAAACCCCAGAAGATTAACTGCTGCTGGCGGTAAGGAAAGAAACATTAATCAGAACAGGTAACGCTGCTGCGTCCAAAATTAGTCACGCTCATATCTTGCTGAAGGCAGATGTAAATAATCCAGATGGGGGATGGAAAGATCAAGCTATCGGCGACGTTTTCAAAATTAGTACCAGAACGATTGAACGTTTCCGGCAGAGGTTTGTGGAAGAAAGTTTAGAGAATGCCCTTGTACCTCATCCAATTAGTTCTTGACAGACTATTAGTTTATTTACTACTTGCTTTATTCGGAAAGTGACAGAAGAGGGATAGGATTGCTATATCTAAAGCAAACAAAAACTCCTGCTTGTTTAGACAATGCAAGAGTTAGTTTTTGTTGCAATTATTTAGTTAAACCGTCATATCTATTGGGATCTTTTTTCTCCTTTTTGTCTTTGGGATCTTTTTTAGGCTTCTTAGCTTCTTTGTTACCTTTTTTTTCCTTAGACATGAATCTTCTCCCAGTAAGTTAATCTGTCAAAGCCTCTACATTCTGCTGTTAAGAAATTAGGGTGTAGCTTACCTAATATTCTTTTCAAACAGAAGGCAAAGTATTAGACACTTATGCAACTAACTACCATTATAGAATGTTATTTAATTTTATGACTGAGTTAGTTAGCTACTACACAAAACGTAGTCAGACGTAATTTGATATAAAACAAAGCTAATTCCTTTCATTACCAAGGAATAAGGACATTTATAAGCCTTTTTTATTTCACTGGTTGCAGTTTTGTCACTTTAAGTTTATATGTACCCACTCCAGTTTCCCCAAAAGAACGGACGCGAACGATGTAGGTTCCTGTTTCGTTGATGCGAGCAAATAAGAGAGAATTGCTAGTACCATCTGGTCCATCATCATTTTCTGACACTGTTGAACCATCAGGTGCTAATAGTGTAATAATGCTGTCAAAGTTTTCTGACGATAAATCAATTGCTAGATTATCACCTTTATTTAACTTCACTGTGTAATCACGAGCAAATCCACCTTGACCTGTGGGAATATCATTGATTGATAAAGTATCAGTAAGTTCTATATTACTATTTAAAGGAATGGGACTATACAAATAATTTTTTTGAGCAAAAGCTGTATTGATGCTAATACCTATAGCTAGTATGGAAGCAGGAGGGATAATAATTTTTTGTAAAGCCGCTGCAAAAACTATACTCATAAATTAAAATAGTGTTGCCAAAAATACAGTGTAATTTCGTTAATTATAGATTTCTCAGACAGGATTTGCCCATCAACTCTAGGTTGATCTATCTTTGATGGTAATGGCAACAGCAGCTAACCCAAGGACAGATATGCCATTTTGATTGAGTGCAGACACAGCAGATTTGGCGGTTGCACCTGTTGTATAAATATCATCTACTAGTAGTACTGGTGCATTTGGATGACGACGAAAATCTGATCCTACAGAAAAAGCATCTGCGAGGTTGTTTTCTCGCTCGAAACCGGAAACGCTAAACTGCGCTTTTGTATCTTTAATTCTTTCTAACCCATTTAATTGTAGCTTTAAACCCGTTGTTTGACAGAATCCTTGAGCTATTAGTGCAGCTTGGTTATAACCTCTTTCTTTGAGTCTTTTGGGATGGAGTGGAATGGGTACAATTACAGGGTTTTGATTTGCTGATGGAGTATGTAATAACCATGCTTCCCCTAAATAATTACCTAAAAGTCTGGCAATTTGGGGTTGATTGTCATATTTCATGGCAGCGATCGCTCTTTTTAACGCACCTCCATAACTACCCAAACTAAATACTGGTAATGGTTGTTGCCATAAATAGTGAGGATTTTTGAGATGACAACTTTGCAGTTGCTTGGTACAATATTGACATAGTTCGCTTTCTGTGCTGCGTTGACATAAGGGGCAATTGGCTTGCAGAAAGAGATTTAGTAAGCTTTTGAATATGGTCATTGTGAAAAGAGAACAGGGAATAGGAAACAGGGTAAATCCTCCTAAATTTATTTATGGGGTTGTATCCTTTTCTTTATTAGTCTGAAGGTATTTAACATAAATGCGATCGCACCTTTGTGTTTCTACTCCTGTGGTAGGGATGTAACCATTATTTTCATACAAAATGACGGCTTCTGTTAAGAAACTGGCGGTTTCTATCCAAATTTGCTGAAATCCACGGGATATGATCGCTGTTTCTAGCGCGTGTAACAAATATTTCCCTAAACCTAAACCGCGCACATTAGGTAAAAGATACATTTTGCGGATTTCTACGGCTTTTTCACCCCGTTTAATAGGATAATATGCCCCTGTACCTACTATTTTATTTTGGTGTTCAATTACCCAAAATTCGCCCCCGGTAGCTAAATAACATTCTTCTATTTGCAATACATCTCTGTCCGCACCGTTAGGTTCCCAACCTAAACCATATTCTGATAGTACAAAACGAATGACTTCTGCGGCTTGTGTGCGATCATCGCTTTCCTGCCAATTACGAATTAAAAAATCTTGGTAATATTGTTTCATGTCTGTTGAGGCTGGTAATGGGTAATTGGTAATCGGTAATTGGGAAAATAATTAGCAAATTAGCTAGAATAAGTTTATTATTAAGTGATTATCCATAACTTATATTTTATATAATAATACTTATTTTAATGAGAATATTAGCCATAAACTATACAACTTGAATACATAATTTACAATTATAGGATACTATAAATCAAAATTCCCTCTTCTCAAGAGTTGCGAATATGCAAATAATTGATACACTTGTTCTTTCAGCCTAGTTACAAGTTGGGCAGCGCCTCTATGGTGTACGTCAAGCGCGTTGAACTTACCAATTTTAAATCCTTCGGCGGTACTACTTCTGTCCCTTTGCTGCCGGGGTGTACTGTCATATCTGGGCCTAATGGTTCGGGTAAATCCAATATTCTCGATGCTTTGCTGTTTTGTTTGGGGCTGGCTAGTTCTAAGGGTATGCGGGCTGAACGTTTGCCGGATTTGGTAAATAATGCTCAAAAGCATAAGGGACGTTCGTCACTTGAAGCTAGTGTGACGGTGACTTTTGATTTGGGGGATGATGTCTCACGCAAAGGCGCAAAGGCGCAAAGTGAAGAGGCAGATGGGCAGGGTGCAGGGGGCAGGGGGGATGAGGAAGTTGGGGAAGTAAGAGAAGAGGAGAATAGTTCCCAGTCCCCAGTCCTCAATCCCCAGTCCCCAGTCCCCAGTCCCCAGTCCCCAAGAGAATGGAGTGTTACTCGACGGTTAAGGGTTACTCCTCAAGGGACTTATACGTCGAATTATTATATCAATGGTGTTGGTTGTACTCTGACGGAGTTGCATGAGCAATTACAGGATTTGCGGGTTTATCCTGAAGGGTATAATGTGGTGTTGCAAGGTGATGTGACTAGCATTATCTCGATGAATGCGCGGGAACGTCGGGAAATTATTGATGAGTTGGCTGGGGTGGCTGCGTATGATCGAAGGATTATCCAAGCTAAGTCAACTTTGGATGAGGTGAAGGAAAAGGAAGATAGTTGTCGAATTATTGAGACTGAATTAACTGTACAACGCGATCGCTTGGCACAAGATAAGGCTAAGGCGGAAAGATATCAAAAGCTAAAAACGGAGTTTGTACAGAAGCAGTCTTGGGAAGCGGTTCTATCTTGGCGTTCTCTGCAAGCACAGCAGGAAAAGTTAACGGCGCAAATTCAAACAGGCGATCGCAATTTTACCGATTTTACTACTCAATTAACAACTGCTAATGCGGAAATTATTCAAAAAACTGCTGAACTTGACGAACTCAATATCCGCGTTAAAGCTTTGGGAGAAGATGAACTTTTATCTGTACAGTCTCACCTCGCTACTCAAGAGGCTGAACGTAAACAACTCCAGCGTCAACAACGAGATTTAGAAACGGCTTTACAAGAATCTGCAAGGCGTTTAATTCAAACTCAGCAAGAAATTCAGCAATATCAGTTGTCTCTCACTCAAGCTGTACAACAACAAAATGTTGAAACTTTGCAGGTGACGAATTTACAACAAGAACGAAATGACGCACAACAAGCTTTAGATTCTTCTCGTCAAGCAGCTGCAGAAATTGCGACTGCTTCGGAAGCGTGGGTACAGCAACAAACGGCATTAAATCGGCAAATTGAGACTTTGTTGCAAACTCTTGAACCCCAACGCACTGAACAAGCACAACTACAAGAACGAAATACTCAGCTACAGCAACTTATTGAGGAACAATCTCAGCTAATTGCTACTTTAGAACCTGAATTGGCTCAAAAACAAGCTGAATGTGCAGGAGTGGAAACAGAATTTCATCGTTCTAGTGAACCTATCCAAAAATTAGCTGAAAATCTCGCTGCTACTGAACAAGAGTTACAAATTCAACAAGAAACCCAAAAGCGTCTTTTGCAAGAACAGCGGGAAAAACAACGTCAATTAGATAAATTAGAAGCACAAACCCAGGCACAACAAGAGGTACAAGGGACACAGGCGAGTAAGGTAATTTTACAGTCAGGAATGCCTGGTTTATGTGGTTTGGTTGTGCAGTTGGGAACGGTAGATCCTCGTTATCAGTTGGCGTTAGAAATCTCTGCTGGTGGACGTTTGGGGCATATTGTAGTGGAAGATGATAGCATTGCTTCGGCAGGTATTGAACTCCTCAAACAAAAACGCGCCGGTAGAGCAACTTTTTTACCTTTGAATAAAATTAAAACATCGAAAGCTATTCAAGATGCAACTTTGCGTTATGCTGATGGCTTTGTTAATTATGCTGCTGATTTGGTGGAGTGCGATCGCCGTTATCGAGATGTGTTTAACTATGTTTTTGGTAATACGGTAGTTTTTGCCAGTCTCCCACAAGCGCGAAAACAGCTAGGTTTATATCGCATTGTCACTTTACAAGGGGAATTGTTAGAAACTAGCGGGGCGATGACTGGGGGAAGTAATACTCAGCGTTCAGCTTTGCGTTTTGGTACGGGAGAACCTTCTGAATCTGAAGAAGTAGTAAATTTAAGAACTCGCTTGGTAGATATTGAACGCGTTTTAGAACGTTGTGGAGAAGCGATCGCTAATTTAGCCAGTCGGACTAAACTTCTGACGCTAGAACTGACGGAAACTCGCCAAGCAAGACGGGAACAGCAGTTAAAGTTGGAACAGTTGCAGAAAGATGTGAAGGCTTTGACAGCGCAATTAGAAGCTACACGCGCTCAACTTGCCCAAAATACTGAAAAATTCACCACTGCACAATCTCGTTTGCAAGTTTTAGATCGGGAATTACCGGGACAAGAATCTCAACTGCAAGAATTAAGACATACATTGTCTGAGTTGGAATCTTCCCAAACCCCTAGCGAATGGCAACAAATCCAAGTAATCATTAAAACCCAAGAGCAACAATTACAACAAAAGGAAACTGCTTTAAGGGATTTACAACAACAATTAAAAAATCTCGAAAATCAACAACAGCGATTACAAGAAAAAATCCAAGAAGCAGAAACGCGGGTTTTAGAATATCAGCAAGAACAGTCAACTTTTAACAGTCAACAGTCAACAGTCAACAGTCAACTAGTAGAACTGAATAATCAAATTAGTGCAATTCAAGTTAGTTTGAAGAAAATGGAGGAAAACTTAGGAGAAGAGAAGAAGAAAAGGGATATTACAGAAACCGAAGTGCGATCGCTTTTATTGCGTCAACAACAACTACAATGGGAAATTGAAAAACTCCAAGAAACCCAGGAAAAACGCCGGGAAGAACTAACAGCACTGCAAACCCAATTGCGAGAATTAGGTGCAGAATTACCAAGTCCTGTTCCAGAAGTTCCGAATCAAGTCGATTTAGAAGAACTACAAAAAGAATTGCGAAGTTTATCCAAACGCTTACAGGCGATGGAACCTGTGAATATGTTAGCGTTAGAAGACCATGAAAAAGTCCAAAGCCGTCTCCAAGAACTCACAGATAAACTGCAAACATTAGAAGCAGAACGCACAGAATTACTTTTACGAATTGAAAACTTTACCACCTTACGCCAAATTGCCTTCAAAGAAGCTTTCGACGCAGTAAACGAAAACTTCCAAACTATTTTTGCCACCCTTTCCGACGGTGACGGCTACCTACAACTTGATAATACAGAAGATCCCTTTAACAGTGGTTTAAACCTAGTTGCACACCCCAAAGGTAAACCTGTACAAAGATTGGCTTCTATGTCTGGAGGAGAGAAATCTTTAACAGCATTAAGTTTTATCTTTTCCCTACAACGCTATCGTCCATCTCCATTTTACGCCTTTGACGAAGTAGATATGTTTTTAGATGGTGCAAACGTCGAACGATTAGCCAAAATGATTAAACAACAAGCAGAACAAGCCCAATTCATTGTTGTGAGTTTGCGCCGTCCGATGATAGAATCAGCGCAACGCACAATCGGTGTAACTCAAGCTAGAGGCGCATATACTCAAGTTTTGGGGATTAAGTTAAGTGACAGATGATATGGCTAAAAATGCTATAAATTAACCCCTTTTTCTGCTAGTAACTGTCTTAATTTAGCTAATTCTGCTTCGGCTAAATCTGCGCGGTGTTTTTCCTGTTCTGCGCGGTGTTTTTCCTGTTCTGCGCGGTGTTTTTCCTGTTCTGCGCGGTGTTTTTCCTGTTCTGCAAGTTGTTTTTCTTGTTCTACTGGTGTAGGCAACCAGTTATTATCTCGATCATACCAACGTAGCCACAATCTGGTTAATCCTTGATATTCTCCATGCCATAATCCTAAACCCAATTCTGCTTCTTCTAACCATACTCCTAGTCCATTGATGGGCAAAGGTTGATAACGACTCATTACCAACCCGAAACAATTAAACTCATCTCTATAACGGTTATAAACAAAATAATAAGGGATTCTCAGGATTTGTTCATAAACAGACCATTTATTAGGAGGTTGATTAACTTCCCTTAAACTTCTCCCTAAATCTTCCGCTTCTGTACCTGGTGATACCAATTCTATAGCGACAAAAGGATTTACTCCCTCCTGCCAAGTAACGTAACTTAATCGGAGTTCTGTTTCTTGATAAAATCGAGATACCCCCAATACTGCAAACCAATCTGGGCGTTTATACCATTGGGTATGGCGGGAATCATAATATAAGTTTAAATCACTACCTGTAAATACATTATCTTCAGTATAGTTGGGCGGACGAAATGTACTGCGTAGTAATTCTGGTTGTAATAGGTGAAATTCATCTGGCAATCCTGGTTCCTCCTGATTTTCACTAGGTAAATCATACATAGTTGGCAATACTTCTTGAGGAGATAATGGTGGATCTATTTGATACATGATTGATTAGCTCCTTGCCTTAGCGTCGCTGATTGAAGATATTGTGATTTAAGAATTATCTTCAGATACGTGAAACTTGAATATATGTGGATATGCTCAGATGTAGTGTGCCGTTTCTATCTCTAAGAATAAAATGTCCACAATTTGTGCATTTAAACTTATTATAAGCACCTAGCTTAACATAGACGTGACCAAAGCTCACATCTTGCACTAAAATCATGAGATAACAGGCACAGTTTATAGTTGTGAGTTTGCGTCGTCCGATGATAGAGTCAGCACAGCGCACAATTGGCGTAACTCAAGCCAGAGGTGCTTATACTCAAGTTTTGGGTATTAAACTACAATCATCTGATCATTGAACCAGTCCGCAGAATTGCGTAAGATAGATAATTGTGAAGCGATCGCTGCATAAAAAAGCATTAAAGTGGACAATGTTGTTATATTTTAGTTTTGAGTTGGGGGCGATCGCTTGCCGCGAAATTGTGCCGTTATACCAACAGCAATTGCTTTGATAATCTGCCTTTTTCCTTATCTTGTCACTAATGATAATAGCCTATAAAAAACCTCATGTATACAGAAGAGCAAATCAAAAATCTATTTGGAGATTCAACGGTACAATACATAAAAAATAAAAATACAGGAGGTGTTAGTAACAGTAAAGGTAACACTTACGAAAATATCTTTGCTATTTACAAAATATCCTTATTATCTAAATGCGTTTTAGAATGTAACAAAGAAATTTACTTATTAAGCCAATGTCTATCTTTTATTGATGACTTAATTATTGAACTTGTCTCAGAAAACTCGCTGCAACACTATCAACTTAAAAATAGTTCTGCTGTAACTTGGGGAACAGGAGAAAAATCAATAAATGACGACTTTAAAAAACAGTATGAATTAAATAAATCAATTTCTAAAGCATCAGAACTTGCGCTGGTAGTCTCTTCTTCAGAAATCCGAGATAAATTACAAACGAATATTCCCAATGATATTAAAAATTATAGCCAAGTTATTTACTTCTATTTTGCCGATAGCCTTCCTAAAATAATTGCTCAAGAACCTGATTTTAGACGTTCATTAGAGTATTTGTGTGCTTTTGATAATCCAGATCCAGATAAAATTGAATGTCTGGCTACAGTTTTACTTGGTGCTTGGGAAGCAATTAATAAATCGAAAGTATCTCTTATGGATATTCTCAAAAAAGCTCAACATTGCATCCCTTCATATATTCGTTCCTTTCAAGCAGAACTACAGCTAGACCCAGAAGTAATAGATATTTTTGATAAAATAGATAGTTTCACATATAATTTAACCAGAGGCTTTTTAAAATGGGAGTATTTCGACGGACTAAATGAAGGAACAATATCTTACAGTATCGAAACCACAAGGTTTCAAAAATTTCAGGAACTTATCAAAAAACATCACCCCACTTCCTTTGAAGAATTGGAGGTATTCTTGATATGACTAGACTATATTCAGATATTTGTAATCAAGATATTCAGCAATTACTGGAAACATTAGCCAATAAGAATGTTAAACCAGACCAATACAAAGACACTATGACCAAGATAGGGATGAATCTTGGTAATTTTCTACTATCTGAAATTAATGATAAAAATTCTGATGTATACCTAGCTTGTACCGTAGAAGATGCTGATTTCTTAGCTAAAGGTATAATGTTAACTTTAGAAGAAAATCTACATCATATTGGTTTTGCTTGTTTCTGGAATCAGCGATTTTCTCCTTTTGAAATAGAAGATTTAAAAGTAGCTCCTATTCTCAAGAAATATCAAGAACCTGCTCATGAGAAAGTTAAATATTTGATTGTAATTAAATCTATTATTTCTGGTGCTTGTGTAGTCAGAACTAACTTAGTTAACCTGATTCAAAAAATAGAGCCAGAGAAAATATTTATAGTTGCACCTGTCATTTATCAAAATGCAGAGCAAAAACTTAAAAATGAATTTGCAGAAAATATATATAATAAATTTAAGTTTTTCTACTTTGCTAAAGACGATAAACGCACCGAACAAGGTGAAGTAATTCCAGGAATAGGAGGTAATGTCTATTTAAGGTTGGGATTTGAGGGACAAGAGCATAAAAATGAATATATCCCCGAAATCGTGAAAATGAGACGTTCTCAATTTATCCGTCAAAAACAGGAAGTTCATCATACTTAATGATAATTCAATATCTGAATCAGGATTTACAAGATAAAGTGCGATCGCTCATAGGTTAGATTGATCAAGTGCGATAGCGAAGCGCTCCGCAGGAATCGCTCTTAGGTTGAGTTGACCAAAGTATGATCGCTCATAGGTTAGATTGACCAAGTGCGATCGCTAGGCGCGACCTAGGAATCGCGCAACGCTGATTTTCAGTTCGCTTTTCTCTATTGTCATAGAACTCGAAAAATCAAGTACAATTAATTTAGTGCCAACATAACATCTAATATCATGAATAACCTTCTATTAAATAGAATAACAATTAACCATGATATTTGTCACGGTAAACCATGTATTCGTGGATTGCGCTATCCGGTGGAAATGATCTTAGAACTTTTGAGTTCAGGCATGAATATTGATGATATTTTAGAAGATTATGATGATTTAGAATACGAAGACATTTTAGCGGTTCTCAGCTTTGCTACTCGACTCACTCAAGTTAAAAGT
Organism: Anabaena sp. PCC 7938; assembly: GCF_049315035.1. NCBI lineage: Bacteria > Bacillati > Cyanobacteriota > Cyanophyceae > Nostocales > Nostocaceae > Anabaena > Anabaena sp. PCC 7938. The sequence goes on from NZ_CP186034.1 coordinate 2,683,824, forward strand.
ATCCTTCAATTAGTTTCATGAAATTCTTGATTGATGCTCAATTACCAATGCGAATTGCCAGTTTATTAGAGAACTTAGGTTGTGATGTTATACATACCAAAAATCTTCCTTTAAAAAATGCAACTCCAGATTCGGAAATCAACAAACTATCAATCCTGGAACAGAGAATTGTTATTACCAAAGATAAAGATTTTTTAGATTCTTTTTTAATCAAACAAGAACCTTATAAACTACTACTAATAACGACAGGTAATATTAGTAACAAACAAATTGAACAACTTTTTCTACAAAATATTACTCAAATAATCGAATTATTTTTGACGTATGATTTTTTAGAAATGACCAGAGATAGTTTGATTATTCATTAGTGCGAGTTCGCCTATTGGGGTTAAGTGCGAGCGGTGATTTTGTAGTGCGATCGCTCGTGGGTTGGATTGATAAAGTGCGATCGCGCTCACGTAGTGTTCCGCAGTAAAGCACGACCTAGAAATCGCCTTTTGGGGTTAAGTGTAATCAGCGAACTGACAAGTCAGCGCTTACGCTATCGCTCAACTGTGCCGTTCGGATCATAATATTGCTACTCGACAGAAGTTAAATATATTGCTACAATGCAATATATGAAGGCCACTCTAATCGCCAAAGCAAAAGAAGTTCATGACGACGGATCAATCGTCGAGGTTGTTATATGGGAATTACCAGAACCAATACCACCAAGCACACATAAATACAAATACAGATTATTTTACGGGCAGAATGGAAAATGTAGAATTCGATATGACAACGAACGCGGAAAAGGAGATCATAAACATATAAACTCACACGAAATAGATTACAAATTCACAAGCATTGATAAATTGCTTGACGATTTTGAAAAAGACATTGAAACCTGGAGTGAATCATGAAAGCAATTATTGAAGTAGCCAAAGGTGGTTCTGCAATCCGAGCCGCTCGTCAACAAATTAAAGACTCCGAAATTGGAAGGCCAGTAAATTTTAGACTTTCATTTGAATCTGCAAAATCACTTTTTAGCGAGCTAACGCCTGCTCGACTTGATTTGCTTGATACTTTAAGCAAAATAGAGCCATGCAGTATTTACGCGCTGGCAAAAACAGCCGAAAGAAACTATTCAAACGTACACACAGACGTAAATCGCCTGGAAGAACTGGGATTAATTGAACGGACAGAAGAAGACAAAATATCTGTACCGTTTGAATCCGTTGAAATATTCATGCCACTAGCGAAAGCAGCGTGAGAAATTGATAAAGTGCGATAGCGAAGCGCTCCGCAGGAATCGCTTGCTGGTTGACATAATTTGTGCGATTAGTGCAGAAAGTGCGATCGCTCTTAGGTTGGATTAATAAAGTGCGATAGCGAAGCGCTCCGCAGGAATCGCTATTTATGCCTTGACCAAGTGCGAAAAACCCAACAACACGCTAAAATTCTCATATATCTACAAGTTTTCGATGAAATAGTCACTTTTTTAAACAGCCGAAATCCTCATCATAAAGCTGTTGAAATTGGCAATCAGTTACTAGATAGATCAGATTTTATTCAACCAAGTATGGGAATACTTTCAAAAATATCACGATAAATCTTACTCTTGCACAGATTGTTTATCCTTCATTGTAATGCAAGATCGAAAAATTTCTACAGTCTTGACCTTAGATAATCATTTTCGTCAAGCAGGATTTAAAATCTTACCATCATAAGGACAAGGTATTATCTAATTGACATTATTCGAGTAATTATGAAATTGTTTTTGGTTAATTAAAAGGTAAAAGAAAGCAGCAATCCAAATTATACTTTGAAGAATTTTCGCAAATGGTAAATCCATAGATTTACCAGGAAGTAATAAACTCAAGAGAACCAAGATTAATATCAAAATATTTGATTTATTTGGCTTATGAAAAGCTAAACTTATTATTGCTAATAATACAAAAACTAACATCACATTATCATAAATTAAATGATAAGTACATAATCTACCCATAACAGAAGCAATAGCAAAGAAAAACAGTAGAGAATTATCCTTAAATAAATAAAAGATGCCTAAAATTATAGCAGTAGCAAGTACAGCTAAGAATATTGTTGCTACAAGTGGGTTAATACCAAAATTGGTAAAAATATTAATTGCCGAATATCCTGTACTAACATAATATTGTGAAACTTTCACCATTTTCTCAATCATATAAATAGGAGAAGTTTGGGTAACAATTCCAATGCTATAACTAGCAATAACTAGATAAAGACAGCAAGCCAATACAGCATCAAAATTTTTACGAATAATTACAATAAAAAAATACAGTGCCGAAATACTAGGTTTAACTAAAGCTAGTCCTAAAAACAAACCTGCTGATAAATTATGGTTTTTTTTCAATAGCCAAAACACCCCAATTAATAAAGCATTAATAATAATGCCATATTGACCAAGACCTAGAGTAGTAGAATGACTGCTAATTGATAAACAAGCAACTACTGTAAACCAGCTTTTTAATTTACCATAAGGTTTGCCAATTTGATATGCAAAAATGGCTAATATGACTAAGGATATAGTATTCAATAAAGCATGATACCAGCGCGTTAATTCCCAAGAAATAGGTGGGAAAAATATGAACCCTGTGAAAAAAGCCCAAGGTGGATATCCCCCAGATGTCACAGCACCTAGTTGGGGATCTATCAACAGCGAACCTTTGGTAATATCATAAGGATATAAACCTCGATATATATATTGTTGTTCTTGCCAACGAGAATGTAAATCTCCTGCACCAATTTCATCTATTATTAAGTAATAAAACCCTCTGAACAAATAAGCGAAACAGAGTAAACTCAAAACGAGTGACAGGCTAAATATAATTTTTGGAGGATTGAACTTTTTCAAAAAAACTGCAATTGCTTGGTTATTCATTGGAAAAAAATATTTGGCTCTACCAAACTTAGTAAGCGAAACTAACCAAAATAGAGAACTCTTAACAAGAAAAAAGGGTTTCAGTGTGTACTGAGTCTTGTATGGCTACTCCGCATAAGCTATCAATAATCAAATAGGAATCCTATATCAAGAGTTGAGATTGAGAAATTTGTGAACAAACCGCTTTAAAAAGTTGGCAGGACGAGCAGGTGCTAGTGGTAGATTATCAACAAGTGTTTCGTTTTTTTCAGTAGTAACATGAAGGGATTCAGTAGTGAACTGAGAGCAGATAGTGTCAAATAGTCTTTCCTTTTTAGCAGCGAGAATACCCCAGTAATAGCCATTGGCATATTCAACAATTTCCACGCTTTGGAAATATTTCTTAAACAGTTCAACCATGTATTCCATTTGCGGAACAAGCATATTATCATGGCGTTTACCACTAGCCTCAATCCAAGACCATATCACTCCAGTAACTAAGATTTTTCCTCCATAAGCTGGAGCATCTTCAGTTGCAACATAGGGAACATTTGTCTGTCCACTGTAGAGATTTTTAGAAGGATTACAAATAGGCATAAAACAAAAACCATCATCAGTCAACCAATGACATATATTTTCAATCAAAGTTTCAATTTCTGATATTGATTCTGCAAAGCTATAAGCCCACCACATTGAGGAGATAACATCCCATTCTCCTTTTTTAAACAGAGATTTATCTCTAAAATTACCTTGAATTAAGGGAATATCAGGATTTTTTCTCCGAGAAATATTGAGCATGGCTGGTGAGATATCTAAACCTGCTTTCTTTACTTCTGGAAAACAACTGAGATAGTACCCTGTACCACAGGCAACATCTAACCAACGAGCTTCAGTACCTTTCTCACTCAAAAGCTGTGTTAATATTTTTAGTTCATGCTTTGTTTTTGTCTGGGAATGAATGTCCGTTAGAAATGCTTCATTATAAGCCTCTGCATAGACTTCATCATAAGTTTCTAGCACTTGTTCAATTTTCATCTTTACCTCTGCTGAAATTTGTTTTTATATGACAAATTATATGCTGTAACTAGTCCCTGAAATTAATTATCAGGTGCTACTGAATTACAATTTAACATGGCTGTTGTGATTACGAAATTTGTTAGGAATTTCCCATCTTAATAAACCCCAGAAATCTTTCATCCACCACCATATGCGTGAATAGTAAAATAATAAGTGAAATCCCAAAATAATTAAATTCGTAGGATCTTGACAACTGGACAAAGCCAGGAAGCTCAAGGGATAGAACACATCGTAGTATTCAAATAGAAAAAGTCTGTGTTTATTAGTAGGTTCAATAATGACAATTGATAATTTCCAGAAGTAGTATCTGAGGAATTCTGTGAAAAAATAAATGCCTATAAAAATCCAGCCGAAAACATTATTAGAAAGCAGTAATATTACCAGCAGCGATAAAAACTCAATTGGGAAAACAACCCATTTACCAAGTCTTTGCAAAGTTTGTTTAGAAGTATTGACAGCAAATGTATTAATACCGGCAAGATGATCATTCTCAAAATCAAGTATTTGATGCCAAAGAATGCTCCTCAATCCTAATGCAAATGCCCAAATAGCAATCATCGTTAGCCATGTTGCGGATAGGGGCTTATCAGTATTGTGAGCAATTAAAAATATGGACAATATTTGCGGTACAAGACTTTCTCCCATTGCAATTGCTAACCCCCCCCAAATACCCCGGTTTTTCAGACGGATAGGTGGTACTGAGTAAACAGTGAAGAGTAGCCAGTTGCCTATGTAAAAGCACAACGCTAGAGGGACTTGAATTAGTAGTCCTGAGACGATAAGACCTAGTACGATACAACCAATCATAGCCAAAGCTATGAGGAATTTAGATCTCCCTATAAAGTAGTTTGCTTTGCCACTGATTTGATCTTCTTCTTGATCACATATATTGTTAATTAAACTCGCGTAGCTTGCACCAATCACTAAAGCAAACAGGAGAAATAACAGCGTACTCCAAAGCGAAATTAAAGATATGTTGAGAATTGCCGCCGTAGCATAAGCAGTTCCCAAAACTGGAGCCAGTTTGTATGACCACCATTCTTTCGCTCGAACGAGTTTGATAAGCTGTTGAAAACGATTTAGGGTTTGTTGATTCATGAAGACAATCCTGTCTACATCAAGGGTTTATGAATGAAATTAGATTTTTGTTTGCTACTTCAAATAAATATTAGTTTCCCAAAAGCTTTTACTTCCATTCGGTAGGAATATGGAATAGGTATTTATAACTTCTAGCAAAATTTATTTCGAGATTATTGAATCCTTTTACTTCAAAATAGAATGGCTTTTCTTGGTATCCTTTCATGCCTAATATATCATAAGTACCATTTTCTACTATCGCTACTTTTAATTGATATTTTCCTGGCAAAAGTGGTATTTTATCTACCACGCAATAAAATTTATTTTGTCCTTTTTTGAGTTGATAACATTCCTCACCAAACTTCCCGTTCATCATTGCCATTGGAAATAGTTCATCTTGCCCTAAAGAAAAATGAATCATCACGGGATAGCTATGAACTTGTGAATTGCAAATCATCTGAAATTGAACTTTACTTCCTGGAGTAATTTCTTTTCCATCTACGGCAGTTATTTCCACTTGCTCAATTTCTACTAAGCCAAATTTTTCTCCAGGTAGTAAATCTTCATCTATTTGTTGGGTAACTTTCTCGCTTTCAATATTTAATGAAACTGGATGAGAATCATTTTCTTTTGCCTGCATCAATTCAGTATATGTGTAAATTATTTGATCAGGTTCACCAGAGTCATAAACTTGTCCTTGCTCAAAAATAATTACACGCTGACAAAGAGATTGTATTTGATACATTTCATGAGAAACCAGTAATATTGCTCCACCATTTTTAATATAGTCCCGGAGATAATTCTGAAACCTCTGTTGAAAGCGAATATCTCCGCCTCCTAAAGCTTCATCTATAATAAAAACGTCTGGTTGTAATTGAGTATAAATAGAAAATCCTAACCTCAGTCGCATTCCTGTACTGTATGTACCGACAGGTGCATCAATAAAGTTTTGAATACCTGAATAGTCAATAATATCATTAATCTTATTTTTGATGAGGTTCTCACTTACTCCGTACATTGATAATAGATTATATATATTTTCTCGCCCCGTTTGAAAGGAATTTAATCCAGCTTGACCATCTATCATAATAACTCGATTAGTATGCCATATAACCTGACCCAGCGTAGGGCGTAAAATTCCCGTGATTAAGTTAACTAATGTACTTTTGCCAGCACCATTATGTCCAATTAACCCTAGAACTTCACCTGCTCTGAGTTGTAGATTGACATCATAAATAGACCAAAATTCACCAGGTCGTAGACAATTTTCTCCTTCTGGTTTGCGGCGAAATTCCCAAAAAATATCTTTGATTGTGTAATTGAGTGATAACGTGGGATCACGACAAAATCGTTTTGATAAATGCTTTGTTTCTAACAGGATTTTTTTCATAATTTAATTAAGCGATCGCTCGATTATATAAGGTAAGCATAAACGACAAAATAACCAGCTTACTAAAAGCAATATTATAGTCATGGGTAGTAATATGAATAAAGCTAAAATATTGACTGTACCCACACCATAAGCTAGAAATCTTGTCCCTTCAAATAGATAGGTAAGTGGATTTAATTGATGTAAAGAATAAAGCCAATTCCCTGGTTGCATAGCTACAAACACAGGAGTAACAAGAAATAGAACCCAAGGGAAAAACTGCATGACATTTTCTAAATCCTTACTTAAAGCATTCCAAGGAGCTAATAATAAACCCAATCCAGAGCCGAAACTAATAATTGAGGCAATACCCAAGAAAGCGAGAGGGAATGTCAAAGCAGGAGAAATATTAAAAACTAAGAGAATAGCAATCAACACTGGCAGACGCATCAAGAAGCCAAAGGTGGATTCTGCCAAACCAGCCATCATGATAGCTTCTAGGGGAATTTTTTGTCTGACCAATAAGTGAATATATTGATTAAGTGAAACGCGCTGAATATTTAAAGCTTCCAGAAACGTTTGCGCCATAATTAGCCCAAAGATACCATAAACTTGTGGTGGAACTGTACCTGCAATTAAAATAGAAATGCCATCCCTCTGTCCCAATGTCAGTAAAATTGCTATTAACGCTGAAGGTACAAATGCCCAAAATAGCCCAAGAGACGAATAACGATAACGCTGGGCTATATTTTGTAAAAATAGCCGTTTAGCAAATGCTGATGATGAGCGTAAATCTAGCCATGCACCTATCAGAAATCCTCTGATTGAAAATAGCTGACTCCTACCACTGTTAATCTTCACAAAACCAGACAAATCACTACTAATTTCATCAGTCTGAGAAGGACGCAAATTCATGTTCTTGCTCCTTTATGTGCAGAATTAACTTCCAGAGTAGATAGTTGCAGCAACTTATCAGCAAATAATCTCTCTGGGTCTTTAGGAATCTGCTTGCGAATAGATATGGATGCTTGCGTACCCATATTTTCCCATTCATCAGAACGCTGCCAAGCTCGTTCTAAAGCTTCATCAATCGCAGCAAAAGAAGTTCCCTTGGCTATAAAACCTGTGATATTATCCTCTAGCACTTCTGGAATTCCTCCCACATTCGTTGTAATTGCTATCCGGCCACACATCATTGCTTCCACCAACGTGATCGGCAATCCCTCTGCACGGGAAGGTAAAATTAAAGCATGATAATCTTGCCAAACACTCTCAATATTCTCCACAAAGCCTGGAAAATTTACATTTTTTAAACCTAATAAATTTGCCATATCTATTAAAGTGTCTCGATTAGCACCTTCCCCAAAAAATGACACTTGTAAATTGCGGTACTTCCACTTTTCCTGAGCTAAAACCTCTAAGAGAATATCCTGGCCTTTATCTACTAACCACAAACGGCCAACACAAGCTAATTTAAAACAATTATCTTTAATTTCTGGCCAAGGTAAAGATTCGGTGGCAGATGTTAGATAGGGATTTCTGACAACTTCTGCATGGGAAAGACCTTGACCTAACTGCATCTGAGTTAAAAATAGATTATGCTCAGAAACAAAAAAACAGCGTTTTGCTTGTTGAAATACTTTTCGCATCATGGGACGTAAAGCATCAACTGGCCAGATATGATGACTTGCTTTGTGAGAAAGCATCACATAGGGTAATTTAAGTTCCAGACAAATATCTCCATAGTTTAATCCATCAAAATTATCTCCTTGGGAAATTACCACCAAAGAAGGTTTGATTCGTCTCAAAGTCTGTAATATAAAAGTTCGCTGTGGGTCTGTGTGAATAAAATACCAGCTTGCCGGTAGAGGTAAAAACTTCAGTAGTCTAACTAGATGGTATATACATTTGAAAACAAAATGTTTTATCCCCATCAAACGTAAAGAATTTAGAGCAATCACCTTAACTCCAGCAGCTTGTAATTCTAAAATGCGGGGATGATCACTAATTTGTAATTTGAAGACATGAACTTCATGTCCTTGTTGCTTTAGGTATTTAGCAGTTGCTGCTAAAAGTTCTTCACTACCACCCCACACATCAAAACAAGAGCTAATAAATACAAAACAACCAACCTGTGTGGGATAAGAATGGTTATTGATGGTGCGGATAGTTTCTGTTAACATTAAAGGCTAAAAAAGTGGATGATTTTCAAAAAATATAGGTTGGACTATTGCAATCACGATGAGTTAATGTGTTCTGGAAAGAAACTTGCTATAACAGTTCAGAACTTTGGCATAATTGCACCAACTTATCTGCAAATACCTGTTCTGGCTGGGGTGGAATCAGCTTGCGAATAGATATAGATGCTTCCTTGCCAATATTTTCCCACTCATAACGACGTTGCCAAGCTCGTTCTAACACTTTGTCAATTTCTTGAAAACAAGCACCGGCAGCTATAAAGCCAGTAACCTCATCTTCTAAAATCTCTGCCATACCTCCTACATCTGTAACAATTCCTGGTCTACCACACATCATTGCTTCCACTAAAGCTATGGGTAAACCTTCTGCACGAGAAGGCATAATTAGGGCATGATGATGATACCAAATATTTAAAATATTGTTGACAAATCCAGGGAAACTCACATTTTTTAGTCCCAAAAGTTTGGTCATATCTATCAGTGCATCTCGATCAACTCCCTCTCCGAAAAAAGAGATATGTAAATGACGATTTTGCCACTTATCTTGAGCTAGAACTCTTAATAATACATCTTGCCCTTTATCTAAAATCCACAACCGTGCAACACAAGCAATTTTAAAATAATCATTTTCTGGTTGGGGATAAGGTAATGCTTCTGGAATTATAGCTTGATGGGGATTTCTGACAACTTCCGCATTCGTCAAACTGTAGCCTATTTGAGCTTCTGTTAAGGATAAATTATGTTGGGAAACAAAGAAGCAAAACTTTGCTTGTCGATACACATCCTGCATTATTTGACGTTTTATTCCATGTGGCCAAACTGGGTCTGATGCTTTGTGACTAATAATGATATATGGTAAATTCAGTTCCAGACAAATTTTAGCGATTTCTACACCATCATAATTTTCTCCTTGAGAAATTATGACTAGAGATGGTTGTCGGTTTTTGAATAGCCGATGGTTATTTTTATATTTGAACAGTTTTATGGTTTTTACAAAAAATTGAATATTGATCAAAAAGCTTAACTTACGAAGCACTTGAACTAAAAAATGAATATTTTTTACCTCAATTCCATCTGCTTTTAATTCTTGAATGTGGTTATTTTTGGGGACGCGATTCTTCAAAGCATGGACTGTGAAACCTTGTCTTTTTAAATATCTAGCCGATTCAAACCATAGTTCTTCACTGCCACCCCAGTATTCACAAGAGCTAATAAAAATGAATGTCAAAGACTTATTAAGCTGTCTGACAACTATTGGATTGGGAGAAGGAAATGTTAACATTGATTGCCTGATTGGATTTTTTTTAATAGAATATCATCAAAATGTTTGGGAAATTGGTTAATTATCAAATAGATAGGTATTTTGGTATTAGCTGAATACTTAATATAGGAAATAAGTAAAAATTTCAGTTTATCTGCTTTAATAAGCTAGAAAATTCCAGTCTCAAATTATACATAAATTCTGATATAATTCTAAAAATTTATCTACATAAATGTCTTGACTATAGTGAGTTTTAGCTACTTCTCTTGCTTTTTTACCCATCTGTTCTGCTAATTCCCGATTTTGTAATATCCGCAACAAGGCAGCAGCTAAAACTTGATAATTTCCCGGTGGCACTATCAAACCTGTTTCATTATTTTGAACAATCTCCGGCAAACCACCAGAGGCACTAACTATAACTGCTGTTCCGCGTATCATTGCTTCAATGACAACCGTACCAAACGGTTCTGGCCAAATAGAGGGAACTACCTGTACCCAAGCTGTAGAGAATAATTTCTCTATCTCCAATCGTGACATTAATCCAGGCATAAAAACATTGGCGGTAATATTTAAGTCAATGATCTGTTGTTTTAAAACTTCTTTTTCTGCTCCATCTCCCACTAGCAATAACCTGGCTTCTGGTATCTGATTGACTACGAGAGCGATCGCTTTTAATAATACCTCTGCTCCCTTTTCTTTTACTAATCGTCCGGCAAATGCTACTGTTGGCGGTAATGTCAGGGGAGGACGTTGGGGTTGAATTGGTGTACCATGCCAAACTATCTCGACGGAATTTATACCTGCCCCCATTAAATGCTGTTTTACGGCTTGACTAGGGGCTACAAATAAGTTGAAGGCATTACTCCAACGTTGCCACAATTTCATTTGTATCATTAATGGCAACCAATCCCATAAAGGTAAGCAATGATTCTGATAACAAGGCATACCCATTTTTACTTGGCAAGCTGTTCCGTTAGGTAGGATTTTAGTCCCAGTGGGACAAATAGACCGATACCAAACTGCATAGTAAAGACTTGGTACATTTTTGAGTAGAGGTAGTATTAAGGGTGAAAGTTGAGTTAAAAATATCGTTACGTGAACTACATCAGGTTGAAATTCTGCTAGGACTTGTCTTAATTTTCCAAAAGCCCAAAAGTTAGCTGTTTGCAGTAATGTCCGAAAACTAGATGTTGTGCCAAAACAACGATAATCAGCTTGGCTTTCGGCATTCATAGGACGGGCAGAACTGGCAAATAAACGGGCATCATGACCACGCGATCGCAATCCATCTCTAAGTGCAATAGTTAGTATTTCAGCCCCTCCTGTTGGGGTAGCATAGTCAGTAATTAACAGAATTTTCATGGATATTTTCTAAGTTATTGTCAACTAAAAATTTGGTAATTTTGTTCTCAAAAAACCCCCAATATTAGCTAATTGCGAAATAAATAATAAGCCGGAAATTAAAATTTTGGATATAATTTGGTATTTTGTCGTAAATGGGTAAGCTAGTAGCTGCAAGTAAAAGCGCAATGGTTCAAATTTCAGGGATGTTTGATTACGTCGAGAGCGAATCTGATGAAAGTAAAATGCACCACAACCATAATTAAAATGCTGCCGCCAAAATTTCGTTAAATTGAGATCATGGGAATGGTATATGATTGCCTGGGGAACATAATATAAAGAATATCCATGAAATAGCCAGCGATCGCAAAACTCCCGATCCTCAGCCGCAGCTAAGGGAAAATTAATATCAAATTGTCCTACTTGGTTAAATAATTCCCTAGAAACAGCAAAATTATTAGACGCGAAAAACTGAGCTTGAGAAAAATTTATATTGTAATAATCGTAGATATAATCAATGAGTAATTGACTAGCTGTGGAGTAAGGGTTGTTTGGCAAACCGTTGATGGTTTTTCCCCCTAAAAGAGTATTTGGTTGCTTAGAAAAGGCATTTTCGAGGGCTGAAAACCAATTTGGATCGAGGGTGCAGTCATCATCAGTAAATGCTAAATATTGCCCTTTCGCTAAGTTAGCACCTGCATTCCTCGCTTTAGCAGGACCGGAGTTAGTTTGTCGGATTAAACTAATATCAAACTCGTGTTCATAGGAACTCACTAGGATATGAAGAGGATGATTGCTGCCATCATCGACAATAATAACTTCAAAATTCTCTCGTGGGTAATTGATACGAGTTAGGGAATCTAAACAATTTTTTAATCGTTCAGTACGATTGTAGGTGGGAATGATAATTGAAAATTTGTACATACACAACTGATTATTATGAAAAATGGTAAGTATTCAACTATCAGTAATCAGTAATCAGCCAATAGCAAGGATTCAGACGTTTTCATCTTAGAAATTTTATATGCTTCTGTTTCTGTTCATTCTTTGTATTTCAATACTTCAGGTACATAGCTGACGGCTGACGGCTGAATGCTTACGGAAAATGAATAATAATTATCTAGAAATTACAGGCTCTTTTTTGTGTGTAACCATAAATTCTTCATGGTAGGATCGCTCTGTATTGACTGTCCAAAGATTATGATTTGCCCCCATAATATTCTCTGCTGCTAATAATGCAGACAACATTGAGTGATCTTGATTGTTATAACGGTGCATACCATTACGTCCCACAGATTGTAAATTCTCAAAACTATCTACATAGTCTTGAATAAGCTTTAAATTTTGTTGGTATTCACAATCATAGACAGGATAAGCTTTTTTTTCACGGATGACTGTCCCATCTTCAACTTTTTGGATGTTATCTAATAAGCCTAAATTGACAATTTCTTCACTGGCTAATCTAATTAAATCTTGATTGTCCATTGACCATAAATCATCTCCCTCACTACAGAAATATTCCATTCCTAAACAAGTTTTGCGGGTATCTGCTACCATCTGTGGACTCCAATTTTTAAAATTCTGAATGCGTCCGACTTTAAATTCTGGACTGTGAATATAAATCCAATTGTCTGGAAAAAGGTGTTCTTGGTTAATCACTATGGGAACTATCAGAAAATCCCGATATTTTAGCCTACGGCAGGCTTTCAAAACATTGTCAGGAGGTAAGGGATCTAAACGGTGCATCAATGCTGTAATAGGCATGGTATTAATGAAATGATCTCCGGTAATTTCAAAGATTTGATTGCCTTTTTGAGCAATGATACGGGTAATACGTTTTTGTTGTCGTTCTACTCTGATTACTTCCGTATTTAATAATACTGGAGAGCCTTGAACATTTAATTTCTCTTGAAATCGTTCCCACATCATCCCTGGTCCTAAAATGGGATAATCAAATTCCTTAATCAATGTTTTGGTGCTATTACTACTAAATAAAGCGTTAATGACTGCTTTGTTCAGACATAATCCCCTAATTCGTTGTGCAGCCCAATCTGCTTTAATTTCTATACAGCTAATTCCCCAAATTTTCTCTGTATAGCTTTTAAAGAAAGTTTGATACAAGCGTTCGCCAAAACGGTTTGTTACCCATTGCTCAAAATTTTCTTCTACTGGTAAAGGACTGATTTTGATTTTTAAATAACTAAAAATAATTAAGAAACTCTGCAAAACTCCCAAGTTACTGACAGTGTTAAATAGTTCTATAGGATAATTAAAAAATTTACCATTATAGTAAATGCGAGATAAACGCTTAACTTTAATAAATTCGTCTCCTAAAACTTCGTTCCATAGATGTTGGACTTGGGGAACTTTGGTAAAAAAGCGATGTCCTCCAATATCGAAGCGATAGCCTTTGTAGGTTTCAGTCCGAGAGATTCCCCCCACGCGATCGCTTTTTTCCAACACTACAGAATGTAAGCCATGTTTAGCCAACTTATAAGCAGCAGTTAATCCAGCCGGTCCCCCACCAATGATTACACTCAAGGGGAAATTACGATTGTTATGCTCAAGATTATTAATCTTATTGCGTTTCATTATTTTTTGGTTTTTTCAATTAATACATCACAGCCTCATCCTCCTGACCGATCAATTTATTCTGATTAGATTGTCAGCCCTGAGTAAGCATGAAAAAATTACGTTTTAACTATCTAGAGGTTGTTGTTTAAGACAACCAGTAAGGTAGAAAATCCGTTAAGAATAATCACTACACCAGTTACCAAATCGTGTTGGTAAGCTGTTGTGCAGCAAGATAGTTAAGTATTTTGGTTTTCAGCACATAGTATGCTTAACTATTAATTAAACATCAAAAATGCGCTTAGAAATAAAAGCAAAAGCCATGCTCTATGAAAGACACCTAAAGAGTTAGTGTTTCATAGTTTTGGTGAAGGCAATTTAGCATAATTATGTAATGAAGATCCAGTATTTTTATTTGCTGTTGGTTATTTGGTTGTTGACTGAAGTTTCACCTATTGAATTTATGGATAGAGATCAACATACCATAGAATTATTTATCAAAAAAAATATTTATCAAAAAAACAACAACTGGATATCTTTATCAAAATTTCAGAATAATTACTGATAAATATATACAGCCAATAGCTATCTTCATCAAAATTTCAGAATAATTACTGAGCAAGATATACAGCTAATAGCAATACTCATCAAAATTTTACATAAATCATGCCCATGATAAAAGCTAACCCGCTGTAAAAATAGTAAAACCAGTGCCAAGGTAAAACCTTGAAGGTAAATATAATGCCTCGCTTGTAGAGAAAAAAGCGGTAGATTGACAAGTTAATAATTATCAGTAATAAACTAATTATCATACTGAAAATTAGTAGCGGATGTAGCCAAAAACTAGCAAATAAAGTTAGTAATAAAGAGTAAACTAAAATTACACTTACCCGACTAGACCAAGCAAGATTCAAATCAGAGCGCATTTCTCCTTGACGGAGTATTAATTGAGTCCAAGGTAAAGCGCGATCGCATACATCAGCTTTAACCAGAGAAACTATTCCCCATTGTTTCAAATGTTTAACTTGCAAAGCCTTGTCGAGTCGAATTTTATAACCTGCGGCTTTGAGTCGATAACCTAATTCAATATCTTCCACACAAGGACGGCGATAATTTTCATCAAAACCCCCCATAGCCAAAAAGATATCACGACGAATCGCACCGCAAGCACCCCAAAACGTAAAAGCATCCTCATTAGCATTTTGATGGGTATAGTGATGTAAAAGATTTTTATATTGAGATAGAAAATTACTGGCTCCTGGAGTATCATCGTATGAACCAATCACAGCGGCTAGACTTGCATCTTCTGTAAACGCTAATCTGACCCGATTGATGGTATCTGGAGCGATCGCCACATCAGCATCTACAAAAAACAGAATTTCTCCTTCAGCCGCAACAACACCTACATTTCTCGCTTGTGCCGGTCCACTATTCTCCTTCAGTCTAATGACTTTTGCACCCCAGTCTGCTGCTACCTGCCAAGAATCATCCTTATCCCCATCAGCCACCACAATCACCTCTGTGGGCTTTAGTATAGATGCGCTAATACGTAACAAGCACTGGCGGAAACTCTCGCCACCATTATAAACCGGAATAATGACTGAAATTGATAGCTCTTTTGGCAAATTCATGATTTCCACCCTAACGGCATTAAGTTTTATATTAAGTTTTATTGGTTCTTCTGTTCTTTTTATGGAAAACCTGGTTCAAAACCATTGAAAGCCTTATAGTGTAGGCATTTAACTGAAAATATGGGCATAATTGTTTATAACTCTTGCCCCGTAAGGGTTTTGTTATAATCAATCCCCAATCATCATCAAAGAGACGCAAGAACCGTTTTATTTTCTCCCTGCAACGCTATCGCCTTGCGTTAGTAAGTGCCATAATTGAGTCATTGCAAAATCATCCAGGCTGTGTGACAGCAACAACGCTGAAAGATATTTTCTATATTTCTCGCAAACATACTCTCAGCATTGAGCAAGCAGTCTGTGGTCATTTGTCCCGTTAACCGAGCCGTTTTAGAATCAGCGTTCAAATCTGGTTTCTAGGAATCACTTGTAGGTTATATTACAAACCAAGAATGTGCCGTCTGGTCGCCCTACAATTGCTTTGAAACTGCCGATGTTTTAATGAATCTTCTGGCGACAAAACAACGAAAACAGAATGCTCGACGCTTAAATGCACCTAAGACCATTCTATACCTTTGACGAAGTATATATGTCTTTAGATGGGGCAAACGTCGAACGATTAGCTAGAATGATTAAGTAACAGGCGCAACAAGCACAGTTTATTATTGTGAGATCGCATCGTCCGATGATAGAATCAGCCGAATGCACAATAGGCGTAACTCAAGCACGGGGAGCCTACACTCAAATATTGGGTATTAAATTCCAATCTTCCATTTAGGTGACGGGGAACAGGGAGACCAGGGAAAGATGATTTTTACCAATCACCAATCACCCATTACCAATCACCCATTACCAATTACCCATAATCAGCCTAAAATAGGTAATTAGCAACTTGAGTTAATATAAAAGCTTGAGTTTCTGTTAAAAATAGTGTATACATAAACCGGATTCGAGATCAGGACTCGGTATAGAATGACCTCTGAACAAGTAATTAGGCGTTCCGACATATTAAACACCCAGGTGATTACCCGCGACAACGGTAAGCGGCTAGGCATCATCAGTCAAGTCTGGGTTGATATTGATCAGCGAGAGGTTGTGGCTCTTGGTTTACGAGACAGCCTGATCTCTATTTCTGGTCTGCCACGATATATGTATCTCAACAGCATCAACCAAATTGGTGATGTCATCTTAGTTGATAACGAAGATGTGATTGAAGATATTGAAGTAGAAGCCCTCAGCAACTTGATGAACTGGGAAGTCATCACCGAAACTGGGGAAGTATTGGGCAAAGTGAGGGGATTTAAGTTCAATGGAGAAACAGGCAAAATTTACTCCGTAGTTATCGCTTCCTTGGGAGTACCCCAAATACCTGACCAGTTTTTGAGTACCTACGAAATATCGGTAGATGAAATAGTCAGCACTGGCCCTAGTCGCTTGATTGTTTTTGAAGGTGCTGAAGAAAGAGTTAACCAATTAACAGTTGGGGTATTAGAACGGTTGGGTATTGGTAAAGCACCTTGGGAAAGAGATGCAGAAGAAGAATATGGCTATTCTGCTCCTCGCACAGTTTCTCCAGCTAATCAATTACCCAGCGGAGTACCATTACAGCCACCTAGACCAAAAGTTCGTACTCCTGAACCCATAGCACGGGAAGAGGAAGAATGGAGTGAGGATTATCTTGAAGAAGAACGTCCCCAACGTCGCGTTATGCAAGCGCGTTCTTATGAATCCATTCAATATGAAGAAGACGAAGAAGATAACTGGAGTGAGGCATCAGGTACAGATAGGTATGAAACACCACCAAGATACGCGCCCCAACCCTCTAACAAATCATACGTGGACGACTACGACGATTATGACGATGTAGAGGGTGACGCTTGGGAAGATGCACCAAAACCAGTCAATATTCCCAAAAAAGTGAAAGAAAGACAGCCTGAATACGAAGAAGAAGGTGGTTATTAACCCTACTAAACCAGTATCAGGGGGTTAATGCCTGCCAGATAACACTAGTACAGTATGGCGTAAATGCGTCTACCTGTTGCAAGAGTCCCAAAGCACTGATTTTTTACCAACTTTGGTGTTGGGTTTTGTTGCTCTAACCTGTACTAGTGCAGAACTATGATTGACTAAACCTCTAAATTAAGTACAACCTATGGCTGAAGCCGAACTAACAGTTTTTAAGTCTCCAGCGAATACAGCGGTGTATTTAAAAGGTGATGAACCAGAACAAGCCATAGAACTTTTATTAGGACGACGGGGACTCCACCAGGAATCTGACTGTACAGTTAAATTTGTGCCATTCAATGACAGTCCCTTAACAACTAAAGTATTACTTTTCCCATCACTTGTCTTTCTGGCAGATAAAAATGTAGCGTAATTAACATTGCCATTTGCAGGGTCAATCCGGGCTATGATTGCTACTTTTGCACCCCCACCACTGCCATAGCTAGATAGCCAACGTCCAGTAGCAAAGCGCCGAAAATCATTACCTGTTTGGGAGCCAGTAGAGGAAAAAACGCCGTATAAAGTACTTCCTCCATCCCAAAGTAGTCCATACCCGCTACCATCATCACCAGTTGTTTCGTAGTCGCTGCGACACCATTTCTTCACACCATTATCAAAACGGATGATGCGGGGGTCTTTGTTAGTAGATGATACTTGCTGATAACCAATGTAAATTGTGTTTTTGCCAACAGTTACTTTTGGCCCATTTTTAGCTTTGATTGTCGCTTCAGTGTCGTTGCAAGTAAAGGTAACACTATTACCGACAGACGAAACTGGGGTTGCGGCTAAAGCGGGAGCATCTATGGCTGTAATTCCTAAATTAGCAGCTAATATGGCTGATAAAACTGGAAATTGCAGATACTTTGTGACTTGGCGGCTAGAAATCATTGCTTTATACATTGGACTACAATTTCATTTTCTATATTGCCATATATAGTTTGTATGAAGTTTAGCTTTTGGACTACTGTGTAATTACTGACCTTGCCATTTTGACCAAATCAGCCTGCTTACCTGCTTTTAATCCAATCCTATACTGCACAGCCTTTTTTCGCCAAGTTAAAGTAGCGTCAGAGCAATTAGCACCACACTGAAAGTCTACAAAATACCCAGACATACCTTTAGCTAAAGATATAGCCTTACCAGTCAATTTAGGTGTTTTGCTAGTTACAGCCTCACCAGTAATAATACTCAGGCGGCAAGCTGTACCACCATTACAATCTGGACTAAAACTCAGTAAAATCTCGTATTTATTTTTTGTCGCAGTTTCGATTATGGCGTAGAGAGGATTTTCTCCATCTGATTCAGGAATATACTTAGGTAATAAAATGTTAATTTGAATATTTTTCTTTAATTTGGGCAGAATCGATTTAAAAACTGGGTGTGGTTGAGAAGTTTTATTATTAATTTGCTGTTTTGCTAATATCTGAGGTGGATTTGCGACAGATATTAGAGCAAAGTTAGGAGAGATACTGCCACTAACCAGCAAAAATGATGCAGACAAAACACTGGTATTTATTGTTGTGAGAATCATATCAAGAAAACAACTTTACGAAATAAAATACATTTTACTATTTATTAGAAATTTAAAATATCTAATGATTTTTCTATTTCTAAATCTAAAATTCGAGCTTGCGTTTCTTTGTGTTCTTCTAGTTTTCCATGTTGCCAATATAAATCTGCTGCTTGCTGAAAATCCTCAATCGCTCCCTGTTTATCTCCTATAATTAACCGAACATTACCCCGATTATAATAAGCATCGGTATAATTAGATTTTACTTTAATTACTTTGCTAAAATCATCTATTGCTGCTTCGTAGTTTCCTAAATCAGAATGAGCATTACCCCGATTATAATAGGCATCGGCATAATTAGGATTTATTTGAATTGCTTGATTATAATCTTCAATTGCTCCTTCATAGTTTCCACATTCCAAACGAGTATTACCTCTGTTTTTATAAGCAACTGCGTCATCAGGAGCAATCTTGATTTCTGGGACTAATTTCTGTTGATCATCTAGCAGATAACGAGTAATTTCTCTGTTTTTTTGAGTAATAGCATCAAGAGGATTGATTTTAATTGCCTGATTGTAATCTTCAATTGCTCCTTGATGATCTCCAATGTGAGAACGAGCTTCAGCACGGTTTCTGTAATTAACTGCAACATCAGGATTAATTCTAATTGCTTGATTATAATCTTCGATTGCGGTCTGATAATTACCTAATTGATAATGAGCTAAACCCCTTTTATTATAAGCTTGGCTATAATTAATATTAATATTAATTGCCTGACTATAATCTATAATTGCTTTTTTATAATCACCTAATTGATGATAAACTAAACCTAATTTATAATAAATATTGGCATCTTGATGTTTATCTTGTAGTGCTTGATTGTAGTTATTGATTGCTGCTGCATAATCACCTTTTTGGAAATATTTATCACCTAATTTTTCATAAATAAGAGTTGAATTTAGTGCTGGATATTTATCTAATTCTGAATAAACATGAGATTTAATTAATTCATTTTTAGATGTTTTAAATTGGTTAATAGATGATTGTTGTTGATGTGAATTATTGGTGGAATTTTGTGACTGTTCTAGATAACACAATAAACCACCACCATATAATAACTGATTTATCCCAAAAGAAATTTTACCAGTTTTCAATTTAATCATTTTTGTAGGTAGAAACCCAGCTAAAAAAAGATGATATTCAGATTGAGCTTCATTAACTTCTTCTTGAATTAAAATACAAACAATAACCGTGTTTTTTTCAACTTCTTCACAACTAACTGTCCATCTAACTTTATCAATAGTACCATGACGAGATTTAACTTCTACGCCAATGGTGGGGTGAGCGGTGAGAGTAAAATCACTTTTACCATCACCACCAAAGCGTTTTTCATAATCGACTTCAGTAATAAAATTAGATAAACGTTCTTTGACTAATTCTTCACCTAATTTGCCTTTGAGATTATTAATAAAAACGTCACGAACGGGGGAAGTCCGTTTATATTTTTCTGCCATTAACCAGCAGAATTCCCGTAGTGCTTTTAATCTCTCACCAGAGATGATAGTTATTTCACTATGTTGACCTTCTGTTTGACAATGAAGTAGACAACCAGATTTTAATCTTTGAAGAAAGTCAGATTGTAGTGATCGCAGTAAGGTAATCCAATCCATTTATTATATTTCTGCGGTCTTTTGATTGACTTATTTTAATCAAAAATCTGGTTTGAGTAAATATAGTAGTGGCGTGTTGCAATATGCTACTACATTTTTAATATCTCCTCAAAAAGCAATCTGTTCCCCAGGGTTAGGTGCAATTACTCGTGTTGATAAATTGTTTTTATCTAATAATGCCTGAAATTCTTCCACACTTCCCTGAGTTTGGATAAATTTGTTTAATAATCCCTCAAATATAACATCTCCTCCTGCTGCTGTAGGTAGCATAATTTGAGGTTGTAACCATTTGGCGACTTCTAAGGCGCTATTCATCCCTTTAATAATTGGCCCTAGTATAGGCAAACTCAAATCAATCATTGGTGTAATCACCACATCAATTGGTGCAAACTCTTTAAGTTGTGGAGAATGATATCCATGTGGTTCGTAATAGAGCTTTAATCCGCTGGCTAATTCCTTGAGAAAATAAGCGTTTTCTAAAATAGTTGGGCCAATTGGAGAACCGGGAAGAGATTTAATTTCTACTTGATTATTCAAGGTGAATGTTTCACCATGATTGAGAGTTATGACTTGGGTATAACCCAACTGCGTTACTACTTTTGCTGCATTAGGAGAAGCTACAACTTGAATATTTTTGTCAAGCTGTTTGAGAGTTGGTAGATGAGCATGGTCTTCCAAACCCTGGGATAACAAAATCAAATTAATATTTTTTGGTATTGGTCTCTCTTGAGTCCGATAACCTTTAAATAACCAATCCAAATTGTTGAAGGTTAAAGAATCAACTAACCAAGGATCTATTAGTATCCGCTGTTCACCAATTTCTATCAACCAACTATTGCTGTCTAACCAAGTGAAGTACATATATATATGTGAAGGTAGTATTCAGTAATGCCTGTTTTTATTATCTTGTTTCTGCCTGCCGCTACCTCATGGATTTTCTTTTGCACCTAACATTTGTAATAGTTTATCAACATTATCCAATTCGCCAACAATGCGCCGAATTGGGTGAGGCCAAACCTTGACTAGGGTAGGAGTTGCAGAAACTTGATCGATTTCTGCTTGTTCTGGGTGGGTGAGAACATCAATTACTTTAAGGGTGTAAGGATAACCAAGCGATCGCTCTAATAATTCGTGTAAACTTTCTAAACTGCGTTCTGTAGCAACGCTATGACCAGCCACAAACAGACGCAAAACATAGCCTGGAGTGTTGATTATTGCCTGTTTTGGGTTCAAAATCTTTTGCTGGTATCTGGGAGCCATATCAGCACGGTCTAAGCGGACAATTAAGTCATGGTCTTCCCACAATTGGGGAAATGCAGATCGATAAGTTGTTAATACCATGCGATCGCACAATCCCTCCTGCCAAGGGGCCCTTTGCCATACTATATCCCCCGTACCAAAAATAGCTTTCAGCACCGATTGATGACGCATCACAGCCGGATACGCTTCGGCAAAAGTTTGCACCTGTTGCGTGCGTGGATTTAACCAATGATCAATAGTTGCTGTATAGCAAGGAACCAAAAAATGCGGCGGCTCTGATAAATCTAGGATTTCTTGTAAAGCCGCGCACAAATGCAAATGCCATCGACCCTGCTTACTAGGGTCAATACAGTAAATTAAATCTCCCCCAGGTGTAAACAGCGCAATACCTTTAAACAACTGGGGTGTAGATAGTTTGTCTGTAGTCAACTTGGTCACAGGTGTCTGGGGACTAGGGACTGGGGACTAGGGTCTAGGAATTGGGAAAAACTCTTACCAATAACCAATGACCAATGACCCATCCTTATTAAACACGTCCTCGGAGGAATTGCATCATTTCATTTGGAGTTGGTGACATTTCTATAGCAGTTTCTTCAGTAATACGACCTTCTTGGTAGAGATTGAATAAAGCCTGATTCATGGTAATCATGCCATCAAAACTGGCTTGCTTCATCAATTCACCAATTTCATCATACTTACCATCTTTAATCCACTCTTTTACAGCCTCAGTGTTAATCAGAATATCGTGGAAAGCAGCCCGCTTGCCATCAGTCGTGCGGCACAAACCTTGGGCAATAATTGCCACTAAAGACTCCGAAACCGCCACCCGCATTGCATCCTGCTCATCACCTGCATACAAATTGAGAATCCGTTCAATAGTTTTCACCGCACTATTGGTGTGCAATGTTCCCATTACCAAGTGACCAGTTTGAGCAGCTTTCAAGGCAGTATTAACAGTTTCCTTATCCCGCATTTCCCCCACTAGAATCAAATCTGGATCTTCTCGCAAAGCTGCTTTCAAGGCGTTGTCGAACTTGCGGGTATGCATTCCCACTTCCCGCTGCTTAATTAATGACTTACGGCTTTGGTGTACAAATTCAATTGGATCTTCAATAGTAATAATGTGCTTCGGCATCTCTCTGTTGATGTAATCAACCATTGCCGCCATTGTCGTAGATTTACCAGAACCAGTAGGCCCAGTCACCAAAATCAAACCTTTATGATAATGGCAAATATCCCGAAAAACTGGAGGTAATCTCAACTGATCCATGGATAATATTTTCAGCGGAATTAACCGCAGCACCATTGCATATCCTCGCAGGGAGTCAAAAACATTAATCCGTACCCTGGCAAATTCGTACTGAGTTGCACCATCAAATTCCAGATTGTCTTGAAATTTTTGGATTTCTGCATCTGTCATTATCTCCCGTAACCAACCGATAAAAGTAGGTTTATCAACTTCTGGATAATTCGTTGTTTGAATTTCTCCTTTGTTACGGAAACGGGGTATTTCACCCACACCTACGTGAACGTCAGAAAATCCCTGATCAAAAGCTTCCTGAATCAACTGTGCCAAAGTTAATCCCACAGGCTGTTTAGGAGTAGCTGGTGAAGCAGGTGTCATTGATGGTGGTGGTGTCACTGGACGTTGAGCCGCAGCTGGTAGTGGACTAACAGAGGAATTACTTGTCCTCTGTGTTGACACCTGCATTGTTTGTGTAGGCTCGTAATGTAGTGGAGGTGGTGGTGGTAGATTGCGGGATTGGGATTCCATCATATAAATCTTGTGTGGCTTTTGGGACGGAGAATGTTTTAGGGTTTTATACAAAAAATTTCAATTTTCTATCTGTTAATTAAGTCATTTCCACAAAAGTAATAAATACTTACATCTGTTTCCACACTTGAGGCAGATAGGAAGACGAGAGGAAATTAGGCACAACACTCAGTTTTAGGCTATCCACCTCCATCTGTGTTTTTTTTGCTGCTAATTTCAGGAGTTATCGGTTATATACAAATTCTTTTACCAATATAACCTGGTTTTACACCAGTTAATCTTCAGTACTATCGCGCAAATACTTGATTAATGTGTTGTGTCTAATAAGACTCAAATTGCGAATTACAAATATTTCACGGTGTTATATGAGAAATTTCTGACCTTTTTCTACCCAATTGAGTGACAAAGTCAGCAGCAGATAATTTTTTCAGCCCCGTCTGAGAATTATGAGAATCAATCCTAGTTTTTATAAGAAATGTTAAGCTCAATCGTCATCGGGATTTGGGGATCAATATATTACTCTTGTACCCATGAGGGTCTATTCCTGAAGGCATATAGCGGAACTGGTTTGATCACTAAAACCTAAATTGAACGTTACATTCATAATTACAAAAGATTAACTGTAAACTTTAGTAAAGAAATGCTCATCTTTTCATCAGGTTTCTATATACTGGATTTCACTGAATCATTTCAGTTAGCTCGTAAACAGCGAGAAGTAACTGAAGTCAAACTTTAAACTTTAGCTATGTAATTTTGGGAGGAAAAGTCATGGTTTTGGCTCAAAGCTCTAATCAAGGAAAGACCTACTCCTTGTTGATGATGAAAAGCTTTTTGATATGGACTTTCACATTGGCAGTGTGTTTGCTAGTTGTTGGTTTTCCATTAGTTGTGGTAATGGCTACGGTCGGATGCCTGTTGTCGATTGTGTTGCAATCTGTAATGCCTGTTAGTGCTGTTTTGTTGGTGGCAGGTGGTTTAATAATGTTTAATGTTATGGCAGTGTTGATCATGGCCGGTGTGCTGACTGCAAAAGGTGTTCATCCCAAAGAAGTCAGATGGTTAAGCTGGCTGCATGGTGAGGAAGACAAGGCGCAGACTACTGTTTTTGCAGCTTGTCCTTTAACTTGTGAACTCAAATAGTTAACACATTGTTAAATTCGACAAACAGTTCATCTGCCCGGTTAAGCCGGGTTTTTTCATGACTTCCTGACTATCAGAATCAGTAATTAGGGCTTGCTAAATAAATCTAAAACTTAGATATATCAAGAGTTTGAAGGTTAAAAAAGTGAATCAGGTGCAAGGAATAAGTGCTGAAACTACCAAAAACCTATCACTTGAGCAGATTCAAAACTCTTCTTCTAATTCTTCCTCCTGACTCCTGACTCCTAGCCTTCACAGATCACTTTTTCCGCAAACCCTAATTAGTCTTGTATTCCACCAAACCCTAACTAAGTGCAAGAAAGCCCCTTTATCGGCTCAATGGATTTCTGTTTTGTGCTGCTGAAATTATGGTTTGCTCAATTCTTTTCAATCTAGTCTCTGGACGTTTTGCACTGTCAATCCAAAATAGAATATTCTTCTTAGATGAATTACTAAACGCCTCAAAATTAAGATTGGCTGAAGAGTTTGCTTCTAGAGCTTGTTTCAAATCTATGGGAATTATCAATGCTTCGATCGCATCTAAGGCCGTTCCATGAGCCATTTTGTTTTGCAGCTTGAATTTTTCCCAGACCCACCTCGGTCATTAAGCCTTGTTCAATTAACTCTTCAATATATTGCTTATTTAATTTTGACCATACACTTTTCGGTTTTCGGGGTGTGAAAATTTGCTGATAACGCTCTGCATCCAATGATTTAACTTTACTATCAATCCAACCAAAGCAGAGAGCTTGTTTGACTGCTTCGCTATATCTAACGCTTGGTTTACCGCTTTTGACCTTGTAGTAAATCAACCATATACCAGGAGAGGTAAGATGATTCTTTGCTAACCACTCCCGCCATTCTTGCCGATCACTAGCATAAATAGTTTCCAATTGGTCTTCAAATTTTGGCATTCTCGAAGAGAGTAGGGGATTGTAAGGTTGAAAGCCCAATAAATAATTTTACAGCGATTTTTGGGTAAATGAACCACATTTTTCTGTCTCACGCAGAGGCGCAGAGGCACAGAGAGGAATCAAGAGCGTGGTCTAAATACATGATGCTGTAGTATGCAGTATTCACCCTGAGTTGAGATATGAACGAGAACATTAAATGATATGGGTGCGGCTGATTAGTTATAATTCCTGCATCTGTACAAAAATTCTGGTGTTGCTGATTGAAAATATGAATATAGCAATTCCCAAGCTCATGAAATACACCCCACCCGCGCTGTCGCGCACCCTCCCCTTGGTAAGGGGAGGGTTGGGGAGGGGTAATTTTGTATCTAACTAGAGTGGGAAAGGCTATATATCTCACGCAATCGCTTTTAAGGATCTGGTAAGAGTAGGCGCAAAAACGCAAGGAATCAAGATTTAGCTTTTTTGAAATTCATATCCAAATTCAGCAACGCCAAAATTCTTAATACCTTTGTGCTGCCTTAATTTAAGGATAAATATTTAACCGAACACGATATGACTAATGACTAATAACTCATGACTAATCAAAACCGAGTTGGCATTATTTTAGGTACTCGTCCCGAAGCAATTAAACTAGCACCAGTAATTCAGGTTTTCCAAGGTTGTCCAGATTTGGCAGTACAGGTAATTTTGACTGGACAGCATCGGGAAATGGTTGCACAGGTGATGCAGTTGTTCAACTTAAAGGCAGATCATAATTTAGAAATTATGCAGCCTAAACAATCTCTAAATGATATTACCTGTCGGAGTTTGCAAGGTTTAGAAGCTTTATTTAGAGAACAAAAGCTAGATTTAGTTATAGTCCAGGGCGATACGACAACAGCTTTTGCGGCAGCTTTGGCAGCTTTTTATCAAAAAATCCCTGTGGGTCATGTGGAAGCGGGGTTAAGAACTGATGATTTATTTAATCCTTACCCAGAAGAAGCTAATAGAAGGTTGATTTCGCAAATCACGCAGTTACATTTTGCTCCGACTTCTTTAGCAATGGAAAATTTGCAAGCTTCTGGGGTGTTGGGGAAAATTCACCTGACGGGTAATACGGTAATTGATGCGTTGTTGAATGTGGCTGCAACTAAACCTGTTTGTGATATACAGGGTTTAAATTGGGATAAATATAGGACTATACTGGCAACAGTGCATCGCCGGGAGAATTGGGGAGAACCACTGCAAGCGATCGCACAAAGTTTTTTACAGATTCTCGCAAAATTTCCTGATACAGCCTTATTATTGCCTTTACACAGGAATCCTACAGTTAGGGAACCATTGCAGCAACTGTTAGGGAATCATCCCCGCATATTCTTGACAGAACCTTTAGATTATGGTGAATTAGTAGGGGCAATAGTGCGATCGCACTTATTACTAACAGACTCCGGTGGTTTACAAGAAGAAGCACCCAGTCTCGGTAAACCCGTACTCGTTCTCAGAGACACCACAGAAAGACCAGAAGCCGTTACCGCTGGAACAGCCAAATTAGTAGGAACCGAAACAGAAAGTATTGTTGCTGCTGCAAGCGAGTTACTCAGTAACCCCGAAGCATACACAGCAATGGCTAATGCAATCAATCCTTTTGGTGATGGTCATGCAGCAGAACGCATTTTGGCAATAGTGCAGAATTATTTGGAGTAAAAATAAAAACTCAAAACCCCTCCAGCTTGTAAGGAGGGGTTTCAAAAGGATCTTTTGACGGGCTAACTAATACCCAAAGCGTTACGAGTTGCAGGCCCAACCACACCATCTACACGCAGACCATTTCTGCTTTGAAAATTGCGGACTTGTTGAGCAGTATTTGGGCCATAGACACCATCAACTCTTATTCCTAAAGCTCTTTGAACTGATCTCACCGCTTCACCCCTAGAGCCACGTCTTAACAAGACCCGACCACCAACACCAAGACCAGGACGATTAGGAGATGTTCCCCGATTCATACTAATCCATCTTTCAGAGA
This sequence comes from Anabaena sp. PCC 7938, assembly GCF_049315035.1. Taxonomy (NCBI): domain Bacteria; kingdom Bacillati; phylum Cyanobacteriota; class Cyanophyceae; order Nostocales; family Nostocaceae; genus Anabaena; species Anabaena sp. PCC 7938. Next base: position 2,711,507 of record NZ_CP186034.1, read on the forward strand.
CATAATATCCTTGGTAGCGTCCTGAAGTGATTTGAGCAAAACCATTTCTAACATTTCCCGTACTGCCAATATTTGTGCCATTAGGTACACAAGCTACAGATGAATTACCACCACTAGGCCCTCTCCGAATATATAAACAATTTCCATTAGTTCTCACATATTCTGCTGAAGCTTCTTGAACTTGGGATACAGCCGCAAGCAAAACAGTTATACCAGCTAAAGTTAACCAAGCAGAAGATTTCAGTAATTTTTGCCAATTAACTGGAAATTCGGGAAGATTCAATTCAATATTTACAGGTTCCTCTTCATTCGCCATATACATATACGAATAAGCCATATATTCCATGATGCCCTGCTCCTTGACGTGAATGGTTGGCTATTACTCAGATTTAATTTGCGTTTGTCTAGATTTAATTAATCTAGATGTATTTTATACTCTTTAATCGGCAGAAATTTTGGCTGCATATTCCGCCCTTTCAACTGTCACAAAGGGTATTTTTTTACGAAATCATGACTTACTCAACTGAATAGGAGCTTCAATTACCCACACTATCTGAAGTATTAAAATTATCAGATCGAATCGGACTTCCATACCGCCATACTTCTACCTTTTCAGGACTAATTAAGTACGAAAAAGTACCATTATCTGCTCGATATTTATTTTGGCCAACATTCCAAGCTACTATCTTGACAGGTTTACTTGCATCTTGTTTTGATTGACCAATGTAAAATAATTGACCCTTTTCTTGACAAACTTGAACACGAATCTTTTCTGTCTCACCTGCTATAACTGTCACACCGCTGCATTTATTATCAGTACTCACTGGTGTAAGAATTGGTTGTGAAGGTGAAACTGGTTTCTTTAATGGTATTTTTGCTGTAGTTGAAGATGGTAATAGGTGCAGAGGATCAACTGATATCCGACTGTCTGGATGAAATTCAAAGTGTAAATGAGGCGCTGTACTATTACCTGTAGACCCCATTTCGGCAATTATTTGGCCTTGATTAACTTGTTGACCCTTACTCACCAACAAACGACGATTGTGACCATAGACTGTCACACTATGATCAGGATGCTTAATTTCTATAAAATTACCTAAGCCCCAATCATCCCAACCAGCTTTAATAACTGTACCAGATGCAGCAGCGAAAATAGGAGTACCACTTGCTCCAGCAATATCAATTCCTTCATGTTGATATTTACGGAAACCTTGAGAAACAATTCCGTGAGTAGGCCAGATTAAAGTAGTCTCTATTGAAAAAGTTGGCTTAACGAGGGAGGCTTTGACTATTTGAGGGAATGCAGATGTCGTTGTACCTAAAATAGATGTGAAAGATATGATGCCAATTAAGGTATAACTACAGAACCGAGAAATAGTATTTTTTTTCATAAAAAACTCTTAAGTTCTTTATTTGCTGTTTCAGCATTACTCGGCTGACATCAGGAAAATTGCTACCATTAAATTAATAATGCACCGTTGACGTTTTAGTTGTGGCTGTCTGAGGGACTTGCACATTAAAAAAATCCCCAATTTGGAGGATGGGTTACGCTGCGTAACCCAGCATTATCCCCTGAATTTATGGCGGATTATGGACTGCTATCCTAGCCTACAAGGTTTTTGGTCACATCTTGAGAAAGTTCTATTATTGTGACAGAGGAATAGATGCGTTATTTAAGTACTTTAAAATTTTCAATTGTTAAATATAATTCTTCATCTGCCATCTGTTGGCTATAATCAACGTTAATTTGGGACGGGTAACCGAGTTTGGGGTCGTATTTCACTGTTAGACTATCTGCTTTGCGAGCGATCGCATCTTGAATTACACTAAACAGCTTAGGGACAGTATTATATTGTTGGAATAATTCTTTATCAACAGGTTTGCCAGTGGCTACAGAAATCACAGAAGTTGTCACACCATTACGGACTTCAACAATCACAGGGCCTCTAGCTTCAGGTGTGCAGAAGCAACTCCGCGTTAATTGATAGCGATATTTAGATATCTTTTGCTGTTTCCATAATTGCCTATTTTTTCTTAACTGTCCCAAATTGGAATCGGTGGGTCGTGCTTGTGCGATTTGAATAGGTGGTTGAGCAATTAATGGTGAATACAACCCCAAAGAAATTAGTAATCCTGCACCAATAGCAATAGGTAAGCGCATAAAAGTCTCCATCTTTTGTAATTAATAGTTGTTATTCCTGATATAGACTATAGACGAGCTTTAGGTGCAAAAGTTGCAGAAATTTTTCAGGGTTATCCTTTTTATGGCATGATTGGGATGAGGACGTTGAATCTATCTCTATACTCAAGCAACAAAATTACCTCAATAGTAAAGAGACGAAGCGAGAATATTCTACACATTTTCTATTATTAAAATGCAGTATGGGGTGAATTAGCTCATAATTCTACATATTCAAAATCATCTAAATATTGTTTTTTTTTGATGGAAGTATTGTCTTTTATTACAAAAAAGGGAACAGGGAACTCTTAACAGATAAGAAACTAAAGTTTCAGAGTTGAAAGCTCAGTGAAAAAAGATGTTTTTACAAAGTGTCATTATTTCAATCTCATGTTTAAAAACATGAGTTTTTTTGTTACCTGTTGCCCGTTCCCTCTGAATCAAAGTAATTTTGCTGATTCATAAAGCCTTTTAAACATCGCTTTAATTTTTGTACCATAATCTAAATCTGCTGACCATCTTCCTGATAGTTGATCAACAGAGGGAGAAATACCTCTGGTTACAAATCTAAATCGAGGATCTACTTCTTGCTGGACTAAAGGTTCTAAACTGGCGTAAGCTTTCAAATGTTGAATATGCGCTCTCACACCAATTCTGGCACTAGGAAAAGATGCTGCTTCTGTCCCACCACCTATTGCACCTAAACCTGCAAAGTTATTTTGCTGAGGTTTAATATCACTGCCAAAACGTAAAAATCCTGTTTCTAGACACATTTGGCAAAAAGCAATATCATAATTTACTCCCTCAATATTGGCTTCCTCTCGATATAGTTTTGGTATATCAGGAAATTGGACAATGGCATTTTCATTGTTGTTTTTCAGGAAGATTTGTAACTGTACTTCTGTGGTATTACCATTAGAGATAATCTGGTTTATTTGACCAGTGCAAACAGTGAGAATAGAGCGGAGATTGAGAGTAGTAGTTGCAGCATCCCAGCCAACAGAAATATTAAAATCCCGGAGTTCTATGGCTTTAATATAAACTATACGCCGATAAGTAGTACGAATGACATTAGGTGATGTAGATAAATCAATTCGCAAGCGATCTACTAAATCAATGGGTATATAAGAGTTGCCATTAATTAACACTCCTTGCTCTGGATAATTTTGACCATTTATATTAATATTAATTGGTGGATAATTTGGTTCTGGAGGTGTTCCTGGCGTTGGGTCAATTGCTCGACTCCAAGCTATTAACCCGTCAACAATTCCCAAGGCGAAATCACGGCGACGAGTTTGTAACAAATTGCGATCATCTGGACTGCTGAGAAAGCCGACTTGTATTAACATTGCAGGAACAGTTGTTTGGCGACAAAATTGCAAACTACCTAAGCCACTATCTGTATCTGGCTTAACGCCACGGTTAGGTAGTTGAGGTACACGGCGCAACAATCCCATCAGCAACATTTCTGCATTTTGCTTGCGTTGATTGTTATTAGCAATGTAGTAAGCACTAGCCCCTCTCACCGTAGGACTACTAGCAGCATCAGCTGCAATTTCTAGCGCTACATCAGTGGAACGAGCGCGAGAATTAATCCAGGTAATAGTTTGGGCAGCGCTTAAATCATCAGGAACCGATAAAATTTCAATGCTACGCGCCCTGAGTTCTGTCACAATTAAATCACGTAACAGAATCATTTCTTTGGCTTCAGTTGTACCACCTGCGATCGCACCAGGATCAATTCCCCCGGCTTCCCTTCCTCCATGCGCCGCTGAAATAAAAATACGTCCCATTTTGATTCTTCCCGTTGTTAAGCTCCAGCGTATGCAATTTTAGCGAGTATTCCCGGCTGAAAACAAGAATTATAATAGTCTTTGAAGGCGGGAGTCAGGAGTTCGGAGTTAGGAGTTCGGAGTTCGGAGTCAGGAGTCAGGAGTTAGGAGTCAGGAAGCAGGAGTTAGGAGTTCGGAGTTAGGAGTTAGGAGTTCGGAGTTCGGAGTCAGGAGGAAGAAGAGGATTTAGAATAATCTAGAACCTGAAAAAGTGTTTACCAGTCCCCAGTCCCCAATCACCAATCACCAATCCCCAATCCCCAGTCCCCAGTCCCCAGTCCCCAATCACCAATTCCTTAAAAAATGGAAATCCCTCGCTTACATCCAGACACAATTGAAGAAGTTAAACTCCGGGCTGATATTGTCGATGTTGTCTCGGAATATGTGGTATTGCGGAAGCGAGGGAAAGATTTTGTCGGTTTATGTCCTTTCCATGATGAGAAAAGCCCCAGTTTCACCGTTAGCCCCAGCAAGCAAATGTTTTATTGCTTCGGTTGTCAAGCTGGAGGTAACGCCATTAAGTTTGTCATGGATTTGGGGAAAAGGCACTTTACGGAAGTAGTATTAGACTTAGCACGACGTTACCAAGTACCTGTACAAACCTTAGAACCTGAGCAAAAACAAGAATTACAGCGCCAGTTGTCTTTGCGTGAACAGTTGTATGAAGTTTTAGCTTCCACCGCCCAGTTTTATCAACACGCTCTTAGACATACCCAGCAACAAAAGGTGATGCAGTATTTGCGTGAAAATCGCCAACTCAGAGAAGAAACAATTCAACAATTTGGTTTAGGTTATGCTCCCGCAGGTTGGGAAACCCTGCATCGGTATTTGGTGGAAGATAAACATTATCCAGTACAACTGGTGGAAAAAGCGGGTTTGATTAAACCGAGGAAAGAAGGGGGCGGTTATTATGATGTATTCCGGGATAGGCTGATGATTCCTATCCGCGACGTACAAGGGAGAGTTATTGCGTTTGGTGGGAGAACGCTGACAGAAGAACAACCAAAATATTTAAATTCCCCGGAAACCGAACTTTTCAGTAAAGGTAAAACCTTATTTGCGCTAGATCAAGCCAAAGATGGTATTGCTAAACTAGATCAAGCTGTGGTGGTTGAGGGATATTTTGATGCGATCGCTCTCCATGCTGCGGGAATTAACAACGCCGTCGCTTCTCTAGGTACAGCATTAAGCATAGAACAAGTCAGACTGCTATTGCGTTACACCGATTCCAAACAACTAATACTCAACTTTGATGCCGATAAAGCGGGAACCAACGCCGCCGAAAGAGCGATCGGTGAAATTGCCACATTAGCTTACAAAGGCGAAGTGCAGTTAAAAATTCTTAACTTACCCAATGGTAAAGATGCTGACGAATATTTACAAAGTCATACATCAGCAGATTATCAGCAACTATTAGCAACCGCCCCACTATGGTTAAATTGGCAGATTGACCAAATTATTCAAAATAGAGATTTAAGACAAGCTACTGACTTTCAACAAGTCACGCAACAAATAGTTAAACTCTTGCAAAATATAGTTAATGGTGATACTCTTAATTACTACATTTCCTACTGTGCAGAAATACTCAGCTTAGGGGACTCTAGAATTATCCCCCTACGAGTTGAAAATCTACTAACTCAAATTGCACCCGCTAGTGTGCAAACTCCACCATCGCGGTTCCGCAAACAGGAGTCTAAAACGCCAAAGCTATCTCTAGTAAATACCGAACGTAGTTTATTAGAACAAGCCGAGGCGTTATTATTACAAATTTATCTCCATTGTCCAGAACAGCGTCAGCTAATAATTAATGAATTAGAAGAAAGAAATTTAGAATTAAGCCTTACTCATCACCGTTTTTTATGGCTACAGATTTCAGAATTAACAGATGAAGCTGATTTAATTTCCAATTTACAAAACAGGTATTTAGAATTATCCGAAGAATTGGGATTGATTTCGCATTTATTCCATTTGAATGAAAAAACTAACAAAGAAATACTGCGTACTCCCCAAGTAGTTCAAGCAACGCTGGCTTGTATGGAAATAGTCTTGAGAGAAAAACGTTATCGTCACTTTATGGAATTGTGGGAGAATATTGATATCCAAGCAGAACCAGATAAATATAAATCTTATGCAGATGCCATATATGCAGAGAAAATGCGGATACAAGAATTAGATAAACAACGTCAATTTCCCATTACTGAATTACTATAAAATAATTTGTAATTCTTATCTAACTTTTCTTCCTGATTCCTAAATTCTGACTCTTTTTATAGCCTTTCCCACTCTAGTAAGATACAAAATTACCAATCCCCAACCCTCCCCTTACCAAGGGGAGGGTGCGCGACAGCGCGGGTGGGGTGTATTTCATGAGCTTGGGAATTGCTATATATCTATTGTTTCTGAGCCAATGAGGTTAGCTGCTTCTTGTAAAAGCTGCTGTTGTTCTTTTTGAATTGATTCTAAACGATGAGAAATTTCTGCTAATCTTTGTTGTTTATTTTGGTAAGTTATTCCATCCGGCGTTACTACGGAAATATAATTATTTTCGTTAGTATCTGTAATTTTCGCTAACTGGAAATTACCAAATTTGTTTAATGACAAAAAAATAGTTTTAAATAAAGCTTGAATCAATTGAAAGGGAATTTTTAAAATAGACCAACTAGCAGTTTCAATTAAATGGATGATTCCTTTAAATATGCTCCAAGTAAAAGCGATTATAAATAGCAGAATTACTAAAGTTATAATGGGGTGATTACTTGCCCAACCGAGTATTTGTAAAATCCATAAAAATGTTGGGTGTTGCGTTATTAAATCTTTGACAGAATGAGTAATTACATTTTCAATTGTTTCTGATGTGGTATTTTTAATTTGTGTAGCGGTTTGCCAACTATCCTCTAAAGAACCTTTAGCTTGATCTAAAGTTGTCGTAATTTTATTAATTGCCTGATCAGTTTTATAATCTGCTGTTTCTTTGAAAGACTTACCAAGTTGCTGTGCTGATTGACTGAAAGAGTGAACATTATTTTTTAATATTTGCAAGTTTGTATTTATTGGAAGTTCCATAAAACATATTACTAGAATGAAAGTTGAGTCAAAAATTAATTTTGAGCCTGTTTCACAATCATAACGCTATTCAATATTTCTGCAATCATTGTTATATCCGATTCATATTAGTGAGAATAATTACTTGTAGTAAACCAATTACCAATTACTATTTACCCAATAGATCGATAGCAAAGCCTATTTCTTTGTTTGCTTTTTGCAGCCATTGAGAGAGGAGAGATGATGGCATTGGCTGAGAAAATAGATAGCCTTGTCCATATTTGCAGCCAAGCGATCGCAAACGCTTCATCTGTGCGACTGTTTCCACACCTTCGGCAATCACATCTAAACCTAGAGTATGAGCTAAAGTGATAATTGCTTGCACAATTCCCAAGTTCTGCTCATCTCTATCTATTCGCGATACAAAAGAGCGATCAATTTTGAGAGTATCAACAGGCAAATCGCGTAAATAAGACAAAGAAGAATAACCAGTACCAAAATCATCAATGCTAATTTGGATACCTGCTGCGCGAAATTCTTCTAAACTGGCGATAACTGTTTGCGTGTTGTTCATCAGCGTACTCTCTGTAATTTCCAGCTTGAGTGTGATTTGATGTAAATTCAGAGACTGATAATGATGAATAATGTTGGGAACTACACCTATTTCATTTAACTGTACCCCTGATAGATTTATTGACAAACTTAGAGGTAGATCATCTAAAAACTGATTTTGCCAAATAGTTAACTGTTGGCAAGCATTTTCTAAAATCCATTCGCCCAGGGGAATAATTAGCCCAGTTTGTTCCGCTAAGGGGATGAATTGAATCGGTGAAATCCATCCTTGTTCTGGATGGTGCCAGCGAATCAAAGCTTCAAATCCCACTACTTTGTAAGGATGAAGGGAAATAATGGGTTGATAAAAAAGTTGTAACTGTTGTTTGCTGATTGCTTGCCTTAGTTCAGTTTCCATCTGCAATCGCTCTAAAGCTCTAGTTTGCATACTGCGATTGTATACAACCGTGGGATATTGTAATCCCTGTTCTTTCGCAGTGTAGTTGGCCGTTTCTGCTGCCCGCATAAAACTCTTCCGGTTCATCAAAGCCAAGACTAGAATCTACAACACCAATTGTAATAGAGGCATAAATTACAAAACCTTCTAGCGCGAAGGGAGGATCTATGACTCGATGCATTTCTATTGCGTGGGTTTCTGCTTCGCTTACATGATTGATATTTCCTAGTATTAATATAAATTCATCCTTGCCCATTTTTGCTAAGTAGTCACCAGGACGTAAGCTGGCTTGCAGACGGTTTGCGACTTCAATTAGCAGTTGTTCACTTTTAATGTGTCCAAAGCCATATTTAATTTTGCGATATTGGTCAATATTTATAAATAGAACCGCAAATTTATAGCACTTGAGGATTTGCTTTCGTAAAATATTTAAGACTGCATTGCGATTAGGTAAGCCGGTTAATTCATCATAAAATGCTAAAAATTTGACTTTCTCTAATGCCTGTTTACGTTCACATCGTACCTTAGCTTCTCGCAATTCTCTTTCAATAGCTGGAGCAAGCCTTGTTAAGTTATGCTTGAGCAAATAATCATGAGCGCCATCTCTCATTAATTTAACAGCTATTTCTTCCCCGATTGAACCGGAGACAACGATAAAAGGAGTATCCAATTTTCGCAGTTTGATCAAACTGAGTGCAGCCACAGCACTAAATTGAGGCATAGAATAATCTGTTAAAATTACATCCCATTCTTGAGATTCAAGAGCGGCTATCATTGCTTCAATCGTGTCAACTCGTTGATAAACTACTTTGTAATTTGCCGCTTCCAATTCTAAGACCATTAATTCTGCATCGTCTAAATTATCTTCAACAATGAGAATTTTAATTTGCTCAGTCATAAAAATTCTTTATTGGGTTAGGGGCGAAGGACTGTTGAGAACCAACCAGTACATTCCTAGCTGTTGCATGACACTCACAAATTGGTCGTAATCGACTGGTTTGCGGATATAGCTGTTGCAACCCAAACCGTAGCCTTGAAGACGATCACTCTCTTCATTAGAGGTCGTCAAAATCACAATAGGTAACAATCTAGTCCGAGAATTAGCACGAATTTGCCGAAGAACTTCTAATCCGTCGATACGGGGTAGCTGTAAATCTAACAGAATCAAGTCAGGTAGAGTATTTTCTGCAAATAGATAATTAATTGCTTCAACGCCGTCTCTAGCAATTACGACATTTTCTTGTAGCCCCGTTCGCTCAAATGCAAGTAATGTTAGTTCTATATCATCAGGATTGTCCTCAATAATCAGTAGTGTATTTTTTGTGGTCATATGATCTTGGAGTATATCGTATGTTTCACAATAATATTAGGATGGCTATTTTTTTTTTACTAAGGAAGTTTTACTGAGCTTATATTGAAGATTTGCTAAAGTTGTAGCAATATCAAAATCTAAAAATGAGGGGATGATTTCATAAATAGTCTCTTAGTAGGAGATCAAAATATATTGATGAATATCCGAACTTAATCTTTTATTAACCTGGCAAAGTAAAGTGAAAAATGGCTCCCTCTCCGACCACTCCATTAGCCCAGATATAGCCACCATGGCGGAAAATGACTCTTTGCACAGTTGCTAAACCAATTCCTGTACCTGGAAATTCTTCGATAGTATGAAGACGTTGGAATGGTTGAAAAAGTTTGTTTACATAAACTTCATTAAAACCAACTCCATTGTCGCGCACAAAATATGTTATGTTTGTCCCATTTTCGTTATGTGAAGCTGTACAGCTGAATTCGATTTGTGACTGTATTTTAACGGATGTAAACTTCCACGCGTTATTGAGAAGATTTTCCATGACTATTCTCAACAGTCGGGGATCACCAGTGACGGTAAGATGAGGGGAAATTAGCCATTCTACCTGTCGTTCAGGATTGCTTTCGCTGAGTTCTTGAGCGATTTCTTGAGCGATCGCACTCAGGTTAAGTTGAGTATGTCGCATCTGAGAGCGTGTTACTCTTGAAAGTTGCAGCAAATCATCAATTAGCTCTCCCATTCGTTGTGTTCCCGCCCGAATGCGAGTTAGATAGTGCTTACCTTTATCGTCTAACTGATCCTGATAACGTTCTAGCAATGTTTTACTAAAGCCATCTAAACCGCGTAATGGGGCGCGGAGATCATGGGAAACAGAATAAGAAAATGCTTCTAGTTCTTTGTTGGCTGCGGTGAGTTGGGCTGTGCGTTGTTGCACTCGCGTCTCTAGTTGTTCATTCAGTTCTTGGATTTCCCTTTCAGCTTGTTTGCGATTTGTGATGTCAGTACAAGTTCCTACCCACTCGCAGTTAGAGCCGTCAGTCTTCAGAACAGGTACAGCCCGCACCCAAAAATAGCGATATTCACCATTTTTGGACTGAATGCGGCATTCATTTTCAAACAACTCGCTCTTTTGCAGAGCCTTAGACCAAGCTTGTTTTGTGCGTTCTCTGTCCTCAGGATGAATGGCATATTGCCAGTTCCATCCTTGATATTCTAGAAAAGATTGACCAGTAAAAGCCTGCCAACTTTCCTGGGGAGTAATAAATTGCCCATGAGGATCGGTGATCCAAATAACTTGGGCTGTTGCTTCTACCAAAGAACGGTAGCGCTCTTCACTTTGTTGGACAGCAATTTCTGCTAGTTTGCGTTCAGTGATATCCGCAGCAATTCCTGCATGACGCAATATTGTTCCCGATAGGCTATAAATAGGGAAAACACGAGCAAAAATCCAACGTATTTCCCCCTGGGGGCGAATGATGCGATATTCTGCTTCCAGCGGTTCTCCTTGAATCAGACGTTCGCAAGCCGCTAAGATGCGATCGCAATCATCTGGGTGTATAGACTCACTCCAAGAATTCGGGTTTTGGTAGAGGCTTTGGCAACTCCGTCTCCATATCTGTTCATAGCCAGGACTGATATATAAAATCTGGCTCAAATCAGCGGAGTTGATATGAAAGACTTCATGAATATTTTCGGCTAGTTCCCGAAACTTAGCTTCACTTTCCCCTAGGGCTTCTTGTGTGTGTTTGAGAGAGGTAATCTCGGTGATAAATCCTTGAATGGTTGGTATTTGTCCATCAATGGATGTTTCTATGCCTTTTTCCCATAACCATTTTTCTTCACCACATTGAGTCCGAATGCGATACTCTATTTCGTAAGAACTGTTTTGCTCTATGGCTATTTGGATGGCAGCGACAATTTTGGGTATATCTTCTGGAACAATCAAATCTTGTAATGTGCGATCGCTATAACTAGATATATCTGTTCTGCTGCAACCGATAATAGATAAATAACCATCACTTAAACTATGAATTAAGCACTCATCATCAACACTGCGAGAAAAAACAATTCCCGGTAAAGTATTAATTAGATTTGATAACTGGCGACGACCATCTTTCAAAGCCTGATTTGCGGCCTCTAATTGAGCCGTGCGCTCATGGATTTTTGTTTCTAAATTTTCATAAGCTTCTTGGAGTGCTTGTTGAGCATTTTGATATTTATGATCACTCGTATTCAGATATCTAGCATTCCACCAAACTACTACACCAAGAACAAAAATATTAATAATAGCTCGCAATAAAAATCCAATCTCCCCAGGGATAACATTACTTCGGTAAGCTGACAAAAATAATCCTGAACTTAGAATAGGGACACCGATTACCACAGGTAACAGGCGACGGGCGATCACTCCACCAAAGTACGGACTCATCACTGTTTGCATCCAGCCATTTTCTGGACTACTCAATATAATACCTAACCCCAACAACAAAAATGTGACGCTGGTATGCACTGCCATACCAGTAAAGGGCGCTAGGCTATAAAAAGAGCTAATTCCAAATAGATAGCCAATCAGCCCGAATAAAGCAGTGAAAAAACTGCCTACAGCAAAACTTTGGGCGACACTCATCAGCCTGTATTGCAGTAAAATTAGAGCTGAACCAAGCCAAAAAAAGCACAGGGCTGTATTTGGTGCCATCCGTCCAGGATGGTAAGTATCAACAGCATTAATATCTTCTTTAATTAGCAATTGATCAATTCCTAAATTGATGTTGAAGCCATACTGAATTAGAGTTAGCAAACCAACCAGTACGACAAGCCCCGCAAAAACCTGAGAGAGTAATTGCACATGAGATGATTGCTTCTGCTGGTTATTTTGATGCCATAACCATAAAGATATTCCACTGAAGATAAAACCCAGTGCAGTGTTTACTTTCATTGTGATCAATCGTGGCTCTAAAGTTTTGAGGAACTCCAGATTAAAAACCCATCCTATTAAAACCACTAAACCAATAAAAGCAGTTGTTAAAGCCAGTTGATTAGAGAGATTAGAAGCCGCTAAATGAAGCTTTGTTTTGTGTATTCTGGTTACATCCATTTTGTCCAGGTTAGGATACAGGGAAAATTCCATATACTTATCTAAATCAAATTAATTTGGGCTTATAACCATCGAATTCAAAATAACTACGCTAAATAAAATTATCACTATATCCTTAGCAACATTTTTAATCTATCTTTAGAAATATTTTTTAATTAGGAATTGGGGATTAGGAAAATTTGAATAGGGTTTTGTCCTGATACGTAAAAATACACTGGACAAATTCAGTACCATGGTATCAATACCATAGTACGTCTTTATCAGACACATACATAATGTAAGTATATGAATCCGGTTTGATTCCTGTTCGCGGTAGCGTGCCGTAGGCATATTTACTTGTGTAGTCAGGGAGCAGGAAAGACAGAATGGATACCTACTGAGTCTTGTATCAAACGATCAAAAATCAAATAGGAGTCCTCTAGGTGGGCAGAATCAAACCAAACTGTGTAAAGAAAAGTCTAGAAAAACGCTGCGAACCTCTGCGTTTAAAATAGTCCTAAATCAACACCAAATTATCCCGATGAATCACAGTTTCTGCACCCGCATAACCCAAAATTCCTGCAATATCCCGCGAATGACAACCACAAATTTTTTGTAAATCTTCGCTGTTATAGTTAACCAATCCTCTGGCAATTTCGTTACCATGACGATCGCACAACTGCACTGCTTCCTGATTCCCAAACTCCCCTTCTACAGCCTTAATTCCCGCAGCTAACAAAGATTTTCCCGCTTGCAAGATGGCATTTATCGCCCCATCATCTAAATATAATTTACCCGTAGGCACTAAACCATAAGCTATCCAGCGTTTCCTCGCTGAAGTTGGTTCTGGTTGGGGTTGAAAATGCGTTCCTATAGCTTCCCCTTGAATAATTTTTTCAATATTGCGCGGAAAACGTCCTTGAGTAATTACAGTTCTCACTCCAGCTGCGATCGCAATTCTAGCAGCCGAAATCTTTGTCACCATCCCCCCAGTACCCCACTGTGAACCCTGTCCCCCAGTTTGGATTTGTAATTCTGCCAATTCTTTCATATTACTAATTAAAGAAATAGGACGGGCATCTGGTACAGTACGAGGATCGGCTGAATACAATCTATCCACATCTGTCAGCAAAAATAACCAATCTGCCTCCACTAAACTGGCAACTAAAGCGGAAAGGGTGTCGTTATCACCAAATTTTAATTCCTCTACAGCAACGGTATCATTTTCATTTACCACCGGAATTACACCCAGCCCCAATAATTCCTGAAAAGTATTATAGGCATTAAGATAACGACTACGTTGTACTAAATCCGCCCTAGTTAATAATACTTGAGCTATAGGCTGTTCTAAAGTACTAAATAAATCATCATAAATACGCATGAGCCGACCTTGGCCAACTGCTGCTACAGCTTGTTTGAGAGCGATCGCTTTCGGACGTTCTGTTAAACCCAGACGCGCACAACCCACACCCACCGCACCAGAGGAAACCAAAATCACATTATGCCCTTGATGCCTTAAATAGCAAAGAGTTTCCGTCAAAGTAGCAATAGTAGAAAGGGCTAATTGTCCTGTTTCTGGTTGAGTGAGGCTAGAAGTGCCGATTTTTACAACTATTGTTTTAGTCATTAGTCATTAGTCATTAGTTATTAGTCATTAGTCGGTTACTTACCCATTACCCATTACCAGCCTCAACTAGATGACTTGCAACTTGGGTAAATACCTAAAAAATTGTACAGCGCCAATCCCTCTATAGTGAAGGCTGACGCTGTACGGGTTTATATTTATCTGTTATCGACTAGGGTCTTTGTTAGCTGACCCTGATGTTATTAGTATATATAATCTCTGATTTTCAGGAAACTTTAAGATTTCTTAAGGATTTCTTTAGATTTAGTTTCCTGATGATTGCTAATCTTTGTGAACCTTCTCTTGCTTGGGAATAATAGATGCGCCTAATATCTCCGATATCCAGACTTCAAAGTTACGGATGGGATGAGAACGGAGGGCAGCATCAGCATGGACAATCGGTTCAACTAAAATAGTAAACATACCCAGACGATTACCTGCGATCACATCAGTAAACAAGCGATCGCCTACCATACCCACCTGATTTACAGGTAAATTCATTCCTTGAAGCGCAGATCGAATTTTACGCCGTGAAGGTTTAGCAGCACCCAGGTAATAAGGTAAGTTAAGGGAACGGGCAATACTCCCAATTCGGGATTCACTCAGGTTATTGCTGACTAAACACAGTGCAGCACAAGCGCGGATTTCTTCTACCCAATCTCGCAGTTCTGAGGAAGCCTCCTTGACTGTAATTGGTACTAAAGTTTCATCCACATCCAAAACTAGCCCTTTTAGCCCATATTGCTGGATAATATCTGGAGTCAAGTTCAATACTGAACCCTCTAAAATCAAGTCAGGCTGTAAGACATTGTTCCAAGTCATAATAATTTTAGATTTTGGATTTTGAATTGGAAATACTGATCCTAAAAGAATGTTTGAAAAGTGGTTGCTGATGTATTAAAAACTTGAGATCCTCCTAAATCCTCCTTTTTAAGGAGAACTTTGAATCTAGTTCCCCTTGTTAAGGGGGGTTAGGGGGGATTAGCAAGTGTCTAAAATTACCAACCAAAACTTTTCAAACACTCTTTAATAACTGCAACATCTTACGAATAAAATTCCACTACTAATCAAGCAATTCACATAACGTGAGCAGTTCGATTAGCAATGGAAAATTTTAAAATTGAAACTTCCTTAATTAAAGATTGCTCTTTTTAATTCTTAGGATTTAAATTTCAACTCTGATTATTCAACCTCATTAAATAGATGTTCTTCTAGCAGCGGTTGAACTTTGCGAAACTCTTCAGGAGAGAGCAATTCGGGCTTGCCAGTATTAGTGATCCGGGCAAAAAACAACAGCGGATCAAGAGGAGTATAAATTGCATACTCCTGATTTTCATGATAGAAGCTGGCGAGTAACTGAAGTTGTTCTGGTTCTAAATCGGCCTCATCATCTTCGATTTCTAAAGTGAAGAGTTCTGATTCTTCTACCGGAGGTAACTCACCTGCCACTGTCAAAGCATAGGCAGTGTTTTTAATGATCAGGTTTTGCTCAGAGAGGACAGCTTGGGCAGTGCTAAAAATTTTGTCAATTGTAGCATCGTCTTCCACTAAAACGGCTTCTTCCTCTTCACCCTCATCTTGCCAAGCAAAGATTTCAATAGGTGAATCTACTGGTAGAAGCAAAACATATTCTTGTTCATCGACCGAGAGCGAATGCTCAATATAACATTCAAGCGATCGCTCTTTGTCATCTGTCAAAGTGATAGAACCAGAATTAGCGTGATCATTTTCTTCAGAAAATTCAGAGGAATACATAGTCACATTATGTAAATTTATCAATATCCCTAACTATGGCATTTATTGGACTGTGATATGGCAGTCAATGTCAACCAAAAATCTGGATATGCAGCTGAGTAATAGTTTTCAGAATACCATGTTAAAAGGTATCAATCCTCAACAAATGCTACTGATCTTTTGGTCGCACTACGTCTAGCATCTAACCATTGTTGCAAAATCAAAGCAGCAGCCTTGCGGTCAATCAGTCCCTTATTCCGTGACGGAGAACGGTTTTCAGCAATAATCAGTTGTTCTGCTTGATAAGAAGTTAATCGCTCATCCATATATTCCATAGGCAATTGCAGCGATTCAGACAGTCTTTTAGCAAATTTCTGCACATGACGAGCCTGAAAACCTAAAGAGCCATCCATTGAATATGGTAGCCCAACAACTAAAAGTTGCACTTGGCGCTCATTAACTATTTGTTGTATTTGCTCAACATCCTCTTTAAAGGATCTGCGCTCAATCGTCATAATACCTGTAGCAATCAAACCCGTACCATCACACCCTGCTAGACCAATGCGTTTACTACCAACATCTAATCCCAAGGCTGATATAAAAGACTTTGATTGCTGCTGAGGCATCACGCTAATTGTTCTCCTGTATTGGGTCAGTTTGTTCAGATTGGCTAGATGCGTCCATATTAAAGTTATGGCTACCAAAAGGAACAATTTCTGATTTAACTGGTATTGGTCTGTCTGACTTGGGCTGCTGTTGTTTGGGAACCCATGACATCCCGCCTGGTATCGGCTTACGTGCTGGTTGTAGTCCTTGGAGTACTTCCGGCCACTGAATTCCTTCTAAGGATACCAATTTTGATTCCCGGATTTTATGCCAAACCGAGCGCGACATAATCAGAGTATGTTCTATGCGCTTGGCTCCGATTCTCTCTAAATATTCTTCACGTTCTGGTTGATAATCGGAAGAAGCCAGTTGCAAACCTTGCTGAGGAAAATCTTGAGCAATACGGGCTAGTTGAGACAACATTTCTGGATACAACCAAGTATAAGCCGGGTGAACCGTCAAAGTTGCTACATGAGGATTTTCGCCCTTACGGTCAAGTTGCACTTGAAAATGACCAATCGCGGCTTTGCGTTGGGGTTCAAACACATAGCCACTAACGACTTCAGTTTTAGTCATCCACTGTTTGACTGCATCCGAAAGAACGCCAAATAAACTGGTTTTAAAGTCGTGGGTGTGTCGGTCAAACACCTGACGTACCAAAGGCGGCATTGATGCTGTATCTAGTTGATATAGCAATGGTGCATCAGCATTACTTACTGGTAAAAGATTAGGTAAGTCTGGTTCTGCTAGTGCTAATTCAACCAACAACTCTGGGCTAATTTCCCAGTATGTCATTTCTGCTAACCGCTGAAATCCATTTTGCCGATACAGCGCTAATGCTTCAATGTCATTGATATTAACTTCTAATAGCCAGGTGCGAGCTTCTAAAATTGATTCAAAGCAATGGCGTAAAAGTTGAGAGCCTACACCTTGCTTGTCAGCAGTCTGGTCTAACATCACCCTATCAATTCGCCAAGTGCTGCGGGTGCGGTTAAATGGTGACACTTGAATCATCCCCAAAAGCATCCGCCCTTGTTCTGCAACGTAACCACAGAAGCGATATTGTAATGGGTTGGGGAACCAACTCAAAAACTTGAGTAACCCAAACCAATGGCGCAGCCATTCCATCGTGCAAGAAGCTCTCTTAGGAGAGAGGGCTGCGAATGAATCTTGAGTTAGGCGTTCAATACCGTCCAAATCTCGGTATTGAACTGGTCGAATTATAACGCTGAGGTTTCGAGGAAGTAGTGAATTCATTTTGATTCAAGCCGCCATTTAGCCTTTACTAATTGCGATTGGTGAGGTACTGCTGCAATCATCTTAACGGCTTTCTGCTCCTAGCTATTGCTCCAAAAGAGTGATTTTTGTAACTTAATACCAAAAAAGCATAAAAAGCAGAGATTGTGAGTACACCATTGGTGTAGAGACAACAATATCTGCTCCTATTTTATGGGAATTCCGGTTGAAATTCTGTGTAATAGACACAGGAGTAAAAAATAATCCTGCCTTGCTCGAAACCCTTTGTAGGGAAAATACCCTTCGGGAAATGGCTACTGCTTCTATAAACCTTGCCGAGAAACTAGCTTTTCAAAGTTGGCTTGGGTTTGATGGAGTAGTTGTTGACGACTATCTTCTATTGTCTGTTTGAGGGTTGGAACCAGATTGCGAGCTTGAAGCGTCATGTGCAACTGTAGATGAGCTACGTATTCGCTGATATCTTGGTTTTCTACAACTGCGCCCGTTAGTAAGTTGGATTCCATTGCCACTGTTTTCCCCTTGATAAATTTTGTACAAATTTATAACATGATCAAAACTTATCATGTTGTTGGGTCTAGCTTGTTAATTTGCAACGAAGTGTAATGGTTATTTACACTAGGTCATTATTTTAAAGCTACTGCTATGCTGCGTTATAGAATGTTAAGGGCATATTGCAATACGCCCCTACTTGTGAATTTCGCTATAAATTACCACTTTTCTAGCCAATAGACAATTTCTGAAGCTGAACTATCAATGGCTACTCCATAGCTTTTACCATGATTCCATTTGAAACCAGGTTGTCCTTGAGCCTGTGCCTTTAATACTAATATTTCATAAGTATTGGGAAAGGCTTCAGTTTTGGATTCACCAGTATAAAAAAATGTGGTAGGCACACCGTTTGCTTGTTGGCTATGGTCGTTTGTATCACCTCCTTGATATTGATGCGAAGCAATTTTACTGTATTTAGAAAGTAATTTTTGAATTTGTTCAGGAGGCTGTTGAAAACGAATTTGTAAAAAACTACTTCCTTGCATCAAACCCAGAGAGTAAGCCATTCGCACAGCTTTGGCATCATCTGGTATTGTGAGGGGAAAGTGTTTGATTGGCTCAATATCCGACCAGTTTTGATTACGAATTTCAGGATAGCGTGATGCATCAGTAATTATTTGTGCTGTTTCAGTTTTGCTAGCAGCTTTAGTGAGGAGAAAACTGCCAGCAATTACACTCAAGCTACCAAAAGAGAATAAAACTATTGTGGCGATTTTTACAAGAAGAGATTTCTTCATTTAATTGGGTGAATCTAGCTTGTAGATTAATATCCCAACTATTAAAACTATAGTCCTGATAATTTTGAATCTGTCTGCCAATATATTGACAAAAATCCTGATTTTTATATTATTCTGCGTGATTAAAGAACTATGGCAATTTTGTAAGAATTCAGGAGTCAGAATTCAGAATGCTTATGAAATCAAGAATAAAAAGAGGCAAGATTTCAGGACTTACGCAACTGGCACATTTTTTTATGATTAATGAATCAATTACTATAATAATAACCTTGCCTTAACCTTACGAGTTGCTACGGTGAGGTATAATAATGCGGTGATTTAAGTAACAAATTAATACCAAATTTTAATAAATCCATGAATCTTCCCAATTAGAGATTGGCGAAATAGACCTGAAAAAATTACCCGTTATAACCATAATTGAATTTAATGTATGAAACGCCGTAAGTTGATATGGTATTCTTTACTTTTTACTGTCGGTTGTGCATCTGGGATTAATACTGCTGATGATACGCCAGATCAGTTAGCAGTTACAGCGCCGAAAAAATTAAGATTTGCAGTTACAGATGTGACTGGGCTTGAAGATTTGCAGCGTGATTTTGGAGCCTTTCGCACGGCTTTATCAGAAGTATTAGGTATACCTATTGAATTTTTCCCTGTGGATAATCCTACGGCGGCCGCACCTGCTTTGCTATCGGGAGAGGTGGATATTGTGTTTGCTGGCCCTTCAGAATACTTAGTTTTAAATGCCAGAGCCAAAGCCATTCCTGTAGTTGCAATTAAGCGCATTAACTATCATTCAATTATTTTAGTGCGTGCCAATAGCCCCATTAAATCAGTAAGTCAATTAAAAGGCAAAACAATTGCTATGCGAAGTATTGGTTCAACTTCTGGCCATCTTTCTCCTATGAAGTTGCTCATTGATGCGGGATTAGATCCAAATACAGACTTCAAAATTGTGATGTTAAACGATAAGGGTATAGTCGCTTTAAAAAAAGGAGAAGTTGATGCCTGGGCAGTTGCATCGGATAGATACCAGAATATTCTAGCAAGTGAAGGCTTGTCTGAGCAGGATTTTTCTATAATTGTTACAGGGCCATTACTGCCTAGTGATGTATTTGTGGTTAGTAACCAGATGGCAGCTGATTTTGTAGAAACCGTGCGATCGCGTATGATGGCAAATCAGGATAAACTGATTCAGAGTCTGTTAGTTGCTCCAGCTAACCAAAAATATCAAGGAGGGCAGCTAGTTAGAACCGACGATTCGGAATATAATATGATTCGTGAAGTTTATCAAAAACTTGGACAGGGAAATTTTTTACAATAAATAATCGCTCAATGAATGATAGATGTTGCCAAGCAAAAAATTAAAGGTGTGTTTTTGTGGTTCAGTTACTTAAGCAATAACTGGAACATAGCTGAAAAAATTAGTTATGGTTACACTATCACAATTAGCATTGCTGCAATTGGGACGTTTAGCGGCTTGGTGATTGCAAATCATTATGAAAGAACTGCTCAAAATCAATTATTTTTATCTTATCAACAACAGTCACTTTTACAAGATTTAAAAAATGCAGTAATAACAGTAAGATTGCACCCACAAAGATTAGCTACTGTATTAGATAGTTCTATTTGGTTTGAATTAGAAAAAAATAGATTTTTGAGTGATATTTCTCTGGTTAATAAGCAATTATCTGAGTTGAAAAATTTTATTAAAGCCAATCCCCATAGCTTGGCAATAAACAATCATGATTTAACTACTTTAGCAGAAAAATATAAAATAAATACAAATTTGTATACTCAAATAGTTGAAAATTTTTGGTTACAAATAGGATCAAATAATTTATCACTAGAAGAAATAGATAATTCTTCCGAGCAAAAGCTAATATCATTATTAAATAACAAAAAATATCGTGATATTAATATTAAATTTGAGCAATTGTCAGATGATTTAATTGTCGTTATCCAACGTGCTGATATTCAAAGAAAACAATCAAATGTTAGTTTTAAAAATGCAGAGAAACTGCGAATACAAATTATTTTAGGAAGTATATTTCTTTCTTCTATAATGGCAGCAATACTGGCATTTTTTACTACTAAATTAATTACCCACCCTCTAAAAGCAGTTACTCGAACTGCTAGAAAAATTACCGAAGAGTCGAATTTTCAACTCAGGGCTGATGTGAGCAGTAATGATGAGGTAGGTACATTAGCAAAATCTTTAAATAGATTAGTGGAATGGGTGGGGGAATATACTCAACAACTCGAGTTAGCTCGTAAAATTTTAGAGCAAAGGGTAGAAGAAAGAACCCAGGAACTCCAACAAGCACAGCGAACTTTAGAACAAAGGGTAGAAGAAAGAACCCAGGAACTCCAACAAGCACTGCAAGAATTAAAAGATACTCAAGGACAATTAATTCAAACTGAAAAAATGTCTTCTCTGGGGGAAATGGTAGCGGGAATAGCTCATGAAATTAATAATCCTGTTAACTTTATTTATGGCAATATTCAATATACTGAAGATTATCTGCAAGATTTAGTTGATTTAATAAATTTATATCAGCAACAATATCCTCATGAAAATTTGATAATTGAGGAAAAAATTGCCGAAATTGATTTAGAATTTCTCAATGAAGATTTGTCGAAAATGCTTTCTTCTATCAGAATGGGCGCTCAACGCATTCGGGAAATTGTTTTGTCGTTGCGTAATTTTTCTCGATTAGATGAATCTGAAATCAAGGATGTAGATATTCATGAAGGGATTAATAATACTTTATTAATTTTAAATCATCGACTTAATAGAGAAGTGGTGGTTATTAAAAATTATGGTAATCTCCCCTTAATTGATTGTTATCCAGCCCAACTCAATCAAGTGTTTATGAATATTCTAAGTAATGCAATAGATGCGCTAATTGATCATAAGGAGCAACCCAATAAACAAATATTGATAAGTACATCAAAGGTAGACGATAATCATATTCAAGTCAAAATTAGAGATAATGGATTAGGAATTCCAGCAGAAATTATCAATAAGCTATTTGATCCTTTTTTCACTACTAAGCCAGTTGGTAAAGGTACTGGCTTAGGACTGAGTATTTGTTATCAGATAATTGAAAAACACAAAGGTAAAATAGAAGTTGTTTCGGCTATTACCCAAGGGACAGAGTTTGCAATTACTTTGCCGATCAAACATATAATTAGGGTTTGCTGAAAAAGTTATCTATGAGGGCAGGGAACAGGGAACAGTTTTAGGCATTTTCATATCCTCAGTTTCCCAAATTCGACTAGGAAAAATGCACCTGTTTTGAGACACCATCAGCTAAAATCTTGCACTTTATTGTGATAAAAATTCACGAAACTCTTATCAATAAGCGATTTCAGCTTTATTCATCAAGCCCTAAGTATTTAAAAAGAACCGACAATCATACCTGCTAGAATTAAGAAACCTATCCAAACATTTTGACGAAACATTTCACCATAAACTGGATTGGGTAGTTCTGGGTTTCTTAATTGCAGAGATTGCCATAACCAGCCAAAAGTAGCAATTATTAAGCTGATCCAGAAAGCTGTATTGAGATGAACTAAAACACCGATACCAGCTAGGAGAATGACAGTACCAACGAAGAAAATGCCAATAGCTGTAGGGGAGTATTTACCAAAAAACAGGGCGCTAGAATTGATGCCAATACGTTGATCATCTTCCCGATCGCTCATTGCATAAATTGTATCAAATCCCAATGTCCATAGAACCGTTGCCCCCCACAGCAACCAAGTGGGTGCGGAAATGTTTTGTGTGACTGCACTCCAGCTAATTAAAACCGCAAAACCCCAAGCGATGGAAAGCACTAATTGCGGTACAGGAAACACCCGTTTTGCCCCTGGATAAAGTAATATTACGGGTACTGCTGCTACAGATAGCCAAAAACTCAATGGGTTAAGATAGAAAGCGAGGACTGCTGCACAGGCTAGGGCAACGATACCAACTCCTATACCAACTTTTACAGAAAGAGAGCGAGAAGCAAGGGGGCGATCGCGTGTTCTCTCTACTTGCGGATCTATATCTCGATCCCATAAATCGTTGACAACACAACCTGCGGCACTTGTGGCTAAAGTACCTAATATAATTACCCCCACTAAGGGTAAAGGTGGTTTACCAGCAGATGCTAAAAACACAGCCCACAGTGCAGGGATCATCAAAATCAATCTGCCTTCTGGTTTATGCCACCGTAATAGCTGGATAATTACAAGCCATAATGGTTTTTGGTCATTTTCTGATGTTTTTAGCATATTTGATCGATTCATATATCTTCACATCTATAGAATATCCTTATTTGAACACCACCAACACATAAAGTGAAGTTGCAGCTTTGGATACAAATTCCTATTCTAAATTGTGGGTAATGTTACCAAACAATTAACCTGACAAGCCTGTAGATTGCCAGTAATAAGTATTGAGTGCGGATTAAACCGACACAAAGTTTGACCATATGTTGTTAAGAGAGAGTAATTTAAATGCTGAATTTAGTTTCAGCTAATTGGGAGAGTACACCTACTCAACCAGTTAAGCAAAACCCGATTATTGCGGCCATTGATATTGGTACTAATTCCTTACACATGGTGATAGTGAGGATTGAACCGGCTTTACCAGCTTTTACGATGATTGCTAAAGAAAAAGAAACAGTCAGATTAGGCGATCGCAATTTGGAGACTGGAGAACTGAAACCAGAAGTGATCAAAAAAGCGATCGCTTGTTTAGGACGTTTCCAAGAACTCGCTAAAAGCCTAGAAGCAGAAAGCATTATCGCCGTAGCAACTAGCGCCGTCCGTGAAGCACCCAACGGTCAAGATTTTTTACATAGAGTAGAAACAGAAATAGGCTTAACCATTGACTTGATTTCTGGTCAAGAAGAAGCACGACGCATCTATTTAGGCGTGTTATCGGGGATGGAATTTAATCACCAACCGCATATCATTGTTGATATTGGTGGTGGTTCTACAGAATTAATTTTAGGTGACTCCCAAGAACCCCGTAGCCTCACCAGTACCAAAGTAGGTGCAGTGCGCTTGACTGGGGAATTAATCAGCACAGACCCCATTAGCGATATTCAGTTTAAATACTTGCAAGCTTACGCAAGAGGGATGTTAGAACGTTCTGTAGAAGATGTACTTTCTAAACTCCAACCTGGTGAATCTCCGCAGTTAGTAGGAACATCTGGCACAATTGAAACTTTAGCAACAATTCATGCTAAAGAAAAAATGGGTCTTGTCCCTTCTACTCTCAACGGTTATCAATTTAGTCTTCAAGACTTGCGGACATGGGTAACTAGATTGCGACGGATGACGAATGTAGAACGCGCAGCAATTGCAGGAATGCCAGATAAGCGGTCAGAAGTGATACTAGCTGGGGCAATAATATTACAAGAAGCTATGACCCTGTTAGATGTGGATACAGTCACACTCTGTGAGCGATCCTTGCGGGAAGGTGTGATTGTAGATTGGATGCTGACACATGGTTTAATTGACAACAGATTGCGCTATCAAGGTTCGATTAGACAGCGTAATGTGCTGAAAATTGCCAAAAAATACCAAATTAACCTGGAGCATAGCGATCGCGTTGCTGCATTTGCATTGAGTATATTTGATCAAAGTCAAGGTAAACTACATAATTGGGGTAAAGACGAAAGACAATTACTCTGGGCTGCTGCCATTTTACATAATTGCGGACATTACATCAGTCATTCCTCACACCACAAACATTCATACTATTTAATTAGAAATGGTGAATTACTTGGTTACAACGAAACCGAGATCGAAATCATCGCTAATTTAGCCCGTTATCACCGTAAATCTGCACCCAAGAAAAAGCACGAAAACTACCGTAATTTATTACATAAAGAACATCGGCAAATGGTATGTCAATTGAGTGCAATTTTAAGATTAGCAGTAGCTTTAGATAGAAGACAAATTGGGGCAGTCTCTCGCGTGCAATGTGAATATTTTCCCAATGTACATGAATTGAAAATGCTGATTTTTCCTTCTAGTCTAGGTGATGATTGCGCCTTAGAACTGTGGAATTTAGATTATAAAAAAGGAGTGTTTGAAGAAGAATTCGGGCTAAAATTGGTAGCAAGTTTAGTAAATACTTGCAGCGTAAATTTTTCTTAGCTTTTATGGTGCGTTAAAATGTAAGGAGTCAGGAGTCAGGAGTCAGGAGTCAGGAGAAAGAAGGAATAAGAATATTTCTCTCTTCCGTTACCTGTTCCCTGCTATATCAAACATTCTATATCCTGAATCCTTACGTTAAAATTCAGTTAATGCACCTATACAAATATCTGGGTAAAATGAGGATGATTATTAATATTTTTTAACTAGATATTACCCTTGTAATACTACCTTTTTTATCTATCCATATAAGTTACATTTTGTCAAAAAAAATTAGATGCGTTTCCCCTGGCTATCACCGGAAATATTGGTGATTTGGGCTTCGGCTAGTTGTCCTGTGGGTAGGTCGGTGGAAAAGAAGGTAAAGTTGAAGGTGTTCCAGATGGTGAGTAGGTTAGAGTTATATGTGTTATTTGATGAGAAACTTATATTATGGATGCTGAAGAGTTGTTGCAACGTTATGCTACTGGCGAAAGAAATTTTGTTGGGATTAATCTCAGAAATGCTAATTTGAGTGGAGTCAATCTGAGTGGAACTGACCTTAGTGGAGTTTGCTTGTATGCTGCCGATTTGAGAAATGCTAATCTCAGTGGAGCTAATCTCAGTGGGGCTGACTTGAGGGTTAGTCGTATGGAGGAAGTCAACTTGCAAGATGCCAACTTGGAAGGTGCTGACTGGTACTGTGCTGAGATGTATGGTGCTTTCTTCTGCAATACTATCTTGCCGGATGGAGATATTGTCACTGAGCCTAACCAACTTGAGTGAGTCTGAGCCAAGTATCCAGTGGAATCGCAATTCCTCATTATAAAATACTACCTCCTGGTATTTCTTCAATAGGGAAATTCGGTGTTTGATTATTCTTATTATTATTTGCAACAGTAAGAAAATAGGAAAAACCCAGTAAGCAAAACAAAAAAATAACACTCCAGAATCCTTGATTGCGTTGCTTATTCCTGACTAGTATACTAGGTTTGAAAAATGCTTTTGATTTGGAAGTAGATGTTCGTGAACTAACTGGTTTTGATTGTGGAGTAGATTTTCGTGAACGAACTGGTTTTGATTTGGGAGTAGATTTTCGTGAGTAAATGGTTTGTGATAGTAGCGGCCAAATTTTAATGCTATTATCAGCACTTCCACTAGCAAGAATTTTACCATCTGGACTATAAGCTAAAGAACGAACTGAGTTAGAATGTCCTTCAAGAGTGTTTATTTCCCATCCGGTAGACGCATTCCAAAGTTTGATAGTTTTATCACCACTAGCACTAGCCAGAATTTTACCATCTGGACTGTAAGCTAAGGAAGGAACAGAATCAGAATGTCCTGTAAGTGTGAATATAACTTTACCAGTGGAGATATTCCACAGTTTGATAGTGTTATCAGAACTCCCACTAGCAAGAATTTTACCATCTGGACTATAAGCTAAAGAACGAACCCAATTATCATGTCCTATCAATGTGAGAATTACCTTACCAGTGGAGATATTCCACAGTTTGATAGTGTTATCAGCACTACCACTAGCAAGAGTATGACCATCTGGACTATAGGCTAAGGAAAGCACCGAGTCAGAATGTTCTTTCAGAGTAATTATGACCTTACCAGTGGACACATTCCATAGTTTGATAGTCTTGTCAGCACTACCACTAGCAAGAGTATTACCATCTGGACTATAGCTGAGGAAACAAACAGAGTTGTTATGTCCAGCGAGAATGCGTATTTCCCTACCTGTAGAGACATTCCACACTTTGATAGTTTTATCACGACTACCACTAATCAGGATTTTACCATCTGGGTTGTATGCGAGGGAATTAATCCAGTCAGAATGGCCAGTCAGAATCTTGATTAACCCTCCTGTAGAAGTATTCCACAATTTGATCACCTGATCACGACCAGCACTAGCAAGAGTATTGCCATCTGGACTGTATACTATGGAATTGATAGAGTTGGAATGTCCAGTGATAGTCAGGATTCCTGCTACCGTAGTGGCATGAATAGCAGGTAGTTCTTTTGGTTTATTAACCCCAAATATATCAATACCGAGTTTTGTAGAGCGATCGCACCAATAACACTTACCGTAAGTTCGGCTATAATAATGACTATCTACCATTTCACAGACATTTAGCTCATTACTAGCAACCTTTAAAGCTGTCATCCATTCCTTAGCGGTAGGACGTAAATTAGGATTTTGATAACCATCATTAAAGCATTTTAAAAAATATTTTTTTAACTCTGGATGAACAATATCAAGAGTAATTGTTCTCTCTACAGATTGAATTAAACTATTTGAACTATATAACCATAAACCCTGGCGGATAAGTTCATTAACTTCTGGAGGTTCCCCCGCACCTATCCACTTTCCCTGAAAAGGACTATTACCACCAAATAATAATTGATAGATAATTACTGCTAACCGAAATCTATCATGTATTTCTGTTTGTTCAATACTAGCAATATCTGCACCAATCAACTCTGGTGGTGTATAACCATCTGAACCTACTAAACAACGATAAACTTTTCCATTTTTAGGATTTTTAACCTGAAAAGAATCTGTATCAATAACTGAAGGTAAAGCGCGATTATTAACTAAAATATTTTGTGGCTTAATATCTCCTAACACATATCCAGAATCATGAATTGCCGCAATAAATGAGGCAATATTTAATGCTGTTACGTGTAGAAAATGCCAATTAATACCAAGTTTTAACTTCTGACAACGCTGTGGATTATAAATATCAATAAGTTGTCTGGCATTCTTCACTTCTGGCATCAAAAAACCCACATAATTACCATTAGCATCTTTCAGCAATGACTTAGGCCAAGCAAAAGAAATATGATTCAGGTGGGAATTGGGATCAGTTGGTGGATACGATATCATTACCGTTAGTTTTTGCAATCGTTCAGGTGTTGGTAAATGATAAATTTTAGCTAAATAACCATTGAGATTAGTTTGCCAAACTTTCGCTTCACCACTATCTATAGATTCACCTAACAGAGTAATTGATTTTCCCGTACTGGCACAGGTGAGAACTGTCATATAATTTTAATTAGGTTTAATTAGGGCTTGCTGAAATATATTCCTAAAATCCTAAAATGTGTAGATTAGGTTGAGGCTATGGGAAACCCAACAAAATCTCAGAAATATTGAAAATGTTGGGTTTCATTCTATTGCTTTGCAACGAAGAAAGCGAACAAATTAACCTACAGTTTTTTCAAAACAAATTTCATCCTATTCAAAAAGGCACAAAAGCAAAGTTTTATCATCATCAGTACGAGAATTTAGCCGTTCCGAATTGAGGAAATCAATAATATAATGATCATCATCTTCTGGATTATTTATTTCTCGTAAATATTCTTCAAAAGGTTTAAAAAATGGCGGAAAAGGTTGCCAATCACTCAAGCGAATTGCTACTTTTTCTAGTCCATCAGTAGAAGCACAAATAAACTCTTGCTGTCCTGAAATAACCCTCACTTGCATTTCATCTAGTGCATTAGCTGAAGTGATAAAAGTCGTTTCGTTGAAAAATTCACCTTTGTTAGGTTCAAACAACAATTCATATTCTGAGTCTTGGGAACGCACTACAATAAATCCGTCCCCAATTTGCATAGTTGCAATCCATTCAGAAGACGCAATAAAAACCAAAAGTGTACAAGCTAAATCATTAACAGAGTAAGTTTTTGTGTCTGCTTGATTGTGTAATTTGGCGATAACTTGATTGACAATTTTAGCAAAAAAATCTTGAGCTTCTGGTTGAGAAAGTGGTTGAGAAAAACCTAACTTATGAGGATATTCATTAATATCGTCAAAGTACTTAATCACAGTTTCTACTGCTAATTTAGAGCCAATTTGAGAATATTTAGCACTTCCTGCACCATCAGCAACCGCGCCCACAATCACATCATTAAAAATGCGATAATCTCCATAGTCTTGACAAGGTATTTTTTGCTCTTGATGACTCGTTCCCGTTGCAGAACGAACAATTGCTTTCCAACCCACAATAAATAAATCCTCTCAATCTAGCTGGTAATTTGACCCCATCCAACCGGCGGTAATGCAACAGCTTCCCCTACTTTGCCACTAGAAACCCGTTTCATGGAAGTGGAAAGCCAAACAAATAAAGAGCGAAAATCTAAGCCATTTAGCATCACTGGAGGACGTTCAGGAGGTGCAATTTCTCTGAGTTTATTCATATCCGCACCCTGGACACCAACAGTAAAAAACAACATTCGGCGTTGTTCTTCTGCTTCTCTCACTCTTTGCGCTGCACTTTGCCAATAATCTGTAGGCGCACCATCAGTAATTAAAAATATCCAAGGACGATAATAGAGTATGCCGTTATTTTTATAAGTCTGTTTGCGAGTTTCCAACAAATCCAAAGCGTATTCTATTGCTTCACCTATTGGTGTACCACCCTCTGCTTCTAGCTTGGGGGTTGTAAAATTATCAATAGTCACAAAATCTTGCATCATTCGCACAGGGGCAAAAGTGACAATAGCAACTTCTACGCTGAGGGAAGCTTGAGCATCTTTTAAAACATCTTCTTTAAAAGCTGCCAAACCTCGATTTAACTCCTGAATAGGTAGCCCTGACATTGAACCAGAAGTATCAAGTAGAAGAATTACAGGACAACGATTTTCTGGGTTTTCCACAAATTCAGGTAGTCCTATTGGCATTTTTGATGCTCCTGGTTAATCAAAATGGGACTCAAAATATATAATTTAGATTCTATTTGTCACTACATATTTTAACACGAGTGTTGGTACGTGATCAATACCCATAAAGAACTTCCAAATAAAAAAATGTACAAAAATTTCTTGTGGTGCGGGCCGAAAAGCCCGCAAATTATCAAGGATGGGCATCCTGCCCATCCCACAAGATTGAATAATTTATTTTCTGGTGTTCCCTAACAGCTTGATAAAAAGGGTTTAACTATTAGCGCAATTTGATCAGATTTCTATCTCTAGGAAAGGCTGTGAGGATTTTCAATTTATTGTAAGTCATAAGCCTTATATAGAAAGGGTTTGAGCCTACAAAAAAGATTTAGTCTAAACTCCTCTAAGTAAGTTGGGTCGCAGAAAGAGGTAACCCAAAGAGTAATCTTTGGAATCTTCACCTTAAACGAAGCAAGAAGGTGGGGAGGGTGTCAATACTTGTATTTCAAAGATCAAATACTAGTCTTATCGTATTGGAAACTGTCCACAAACTAAAATAATTTCGGATTGAATTTTGCATTTTTAAGCACCTATGCCTGCACTTTTTCATAGCTATCAAGAACCTCTGTTTCTGTTTCCTGAATGTAATACTGGTCAGGATCAAAAGCTCCATGAGTTGCGATCGCCATAGCCTGGAGCAATGCCTTTGCTTTCAGCATTGTTTCCTGAAACTCCATTTCCGGATCAGAAAGCGCTACAATGCCTCCGCCAACGCCTATCGAGGTTTGTTCTGTCGTCAGCACAGCAGTCCGAATGACAATATTCAAATCGGCCGAACCATTCAATCCTAAGAAGCCGATCGCTCCTGAATATACTCCCCGTGCTTCTTGCTCTAAGCGATCAATAATTTCCAGGGTTCTGATCTTGGGTGCGCCTGTCATCGAACCACCAGGGAAAGCATGACGAATGCAGTCTGTGGCATTCATCCCGGCGCGTAATTGACCGCGAATGGTAGTTACCAGTTGATGCACGGTGGCATAGGTTTCCACATCCATCAATTTGGGAACATGGACTGTACCAACTGCACAAACCCGTCCCAAATCATTACGGAGCAAATCCACAATCATCAGATTTTCCGCCCGGTCTTTTTCGCTGTTCCGCAATTGTTCGCGCAGGATAAAATCTTCTTCGGGTGTTTTTCCGCGTGGTAGAGTCCCTTTGATGGGCTTTGTTTCCACCCAACCTTGGCGATCAATGCGTAGAAATCGCTCTGGAGATGAACAGGCGATCCCTACATCGCCAAAACGCAAAAATGCCGAGTATGGAGCCGGATTGATGCGGCGTAATGAACGATAAAACACCAGAGGATCAGGTGTCGTGTCTGTGTGAATATGGTTTGTCAAACAAACTTGATAAGTTTCTCCTTCATGAATTTCTTGCAAACAATTATTAATATCACGGAGGTAAGTCTGATGAGATCGGCTTAGTCGAAAAATTACAGGTGTCTCGTTCTTCAGAGGCACAATTGGCAACAGGGGAGGAAGGTGATCAATTTGGTGTCTGATCGATTCAAACCAAGTTTCTGCTAATTCGTATTGTCCTTGTTGAATTAAACAGAGTAGATAAAGGGTTTGTTCCTGGTGATCGATCGCAATCAGGCGATCGGCTAACAGAAACATGGCATCGGGTAAGATAGAGGCGTACTTTAACTGAGATCCAGACTCTGCCTTGAGTTCATAGCCAAAATAACCCACAAACCCGCAGTTAAAATCGAAGGGTAAATCATCAGATGAACAGTGTCGCAGTTCAATTTCCCTTTGGAGATACTCGAAAATTCCCTCTGTCCTACGGCTGATGGCATCAGATTTTGTAACTGTGAGTTCCTGGGTTAGCGTTTGATAACGAATCAACAGACTGTTTTCGCCACTGCTATCTCCCATGAAGGAAAAGCGAGAAAGACCGGGTTCAACACGACTGCTATCTAGCCAAAAAGCATTTGGTGATTTGCCAAATAAATGTACAAACATCTGCTCGGTATCAGGACACAGATTCAACTTGTGCGTACAAAGTTCAAATTTCTGCTGCTGTTTTTGGTCAGAAGAATTTGAAGGCGTGGGAGCAGTCCCGTTGTTTCCTGTCCAATAGTGTTTTTTCGGGCTGTTTTCTTGCTCTTGGGCAAATTGTCGGGTAATTTGTTTAAAATTCTCAAATAAGGTGTGTCCATACTCAGTACAGATTGACTCTGGATGAAACTGCACACCCCACAGTGGTAAAGAGCGATGGCGCATTCCCATGATCAGGTTGTCATCTGTCCACGCCACTTTTTCTAAACAGTCCGGTAGATGATCTGCAACCAGCAAGGAATGGTAGCGCACAACGGAGAAGGGAGAAGGAATTCCCGCAAATAATAAATCAGTTCCATTGTGATAAACTTCACTCAGCCGACCATGCCGCACTTCAGGGGCATGAATAATCTTTCCTCCGAACACATCACCAAGCCCTTGATGTCCAAGACAAACGCCTAGAAGTGGGACTTGGGCATTTTGAATAGCTTGACGACAAATGCCAAAATCTTTGAAATTCTCAGGACGACCAGGCCCTGGTGAAATCACAATATTGTCAAATTCCCACTGTTGCACTTCTTCCCATGCAAACTTATTTGTAATTACGGTGGGATATTCTCCATTGACTTCGGCAATTAATTGGTAAAGGTTAAAAGTATAAGAATCATAGTTATCAATAATTAAAGTTTTCACGTTGCTATCCTCACAATTTAAGTTCTCAACGATCTCATTAAGTCCAGTGGCTGATAGGTCGTTCATAATTGTTAGTAGGGTGGGCATTGCCAGGGGAAACGCATCTTATCAATAAAGGACTATTGAATCTCAATAACGACCTATAAATTCGCATTAATGCCTCCTTATTGACAATACTTTAATCAATTACCATGACTCTAAAAAATCAATCAAACGATAAATTAAGATTTCTTCGTTAATACATCAAAATTGTATTTTGTCAAGATAATTTAGATGCGTTTCCCCTGTGGGCATTGCCCACCAGATCGAGGTTTTGGTAAACATTGCCTACTCTACAGATACTAATAGGTTCTCCATAATCCTCATCTATTAACTGTATTTTTTAAGATTTCAATGTAATTCTGAAGCATTGAGCGAATATCTTGGCAACTAAAATATATGCGATCATATTCTACACGTATGCTGACATTTCCTGAGAATGATTCCATTGCAACACCATAATTTAAAGGGAAGTTAAACTTGTCATGAAACCTTCTCCTGTTTATCTCTAAGCCAGTATGCTCAGAAACATCTTTAGCATTATGAAAATGTACAAAATTAAACGTAGCGAAAAATAACTCTGCCCTAGAAATAGGTTTTAATTGTTGGTCTGAAAAAATTTGTAAAAGTGGATATCTAACATAAGGTTCGATATCAATTAGGGATTGCTGTACATTTTTAATTTGTGCGCCTTTATCTTCTGTAATTATTTGGCAAAACGGAACAATATTCCAGAATAAACCCAAAGCTCCAAAGGGATCAGATAATCTTTCTGTTCTACCATTGGATATAACTCCTACAGAAACCGTTTTTTCTTTGATAAAAGTACCAATGAGGTCAAGGTAGGTACTCAAGAAAATTGCTTTTGGTGAAACTTTCAATTTTCGAGAGTATTCACGTAAATCGGCAATTATTTCTGAGCCAAAATTGTATTCTTCAGCAGTATATTCTACTTGTTTGCCTGAATTAATTAACGGCTGTAATGGTTTATATGTATAATCTCTCAAGTGAAGCCTCCAGAAATTAGATGCGTCTGGTGAGCCAATTATCTCTTTTTCCAAAGTAACAAATTCCTGGTAGACATTGGCGGCTGTAGATACTGTAATTTCTTCACCTTTTTTGATAGCAGAATATAAGTCATACAGTTGGTTAAGAAATTCGATACTACTCCAGCCATCTGTAATTGCATGATGTATGGACATGAAGAATTCAAATCTATTCTCGGCCTTACGAAAAATCCAGAGTCTAAAAAGTGGTTCATGGGGATTTTCAACATTGAATAAATTTTGTCTATCTTGCTTTACAACCTCATCAATGTAATTTTCCTGTGCATCCGATTCGATGTTGCTAATGTCTTTTTCATTGATGGAAAATATCAGATTTTTTTTAACCACCTGACAAACTGGTTTGCCGTTATGAAAAATAAACGCCGTCCTCAAAGTCGGATGTTTTTGTACCAGAATTTCTAGAGCTTTCTTAAAGGCATTTAAAGAAAGATGATCATCGTATATATCGAATGATTCCTGTCCGTGGTAAACCCCCATTTTTTGATGGTCATTGGCGTAATGATACAACATAAATTCTTGCATTTTGGCAAGAGGATACGCCAATTCAGTATCTTCAGGCAGTAAATCAGAGATATTCTCAGTCAGTTCTAATAAATGTAAGGGCGCAGAAAGATTATTTTCCTGATGGTGAATGGTCTGATTTGCAGATATATCAGCAGATAAACAATGGGCAATTAGCGATTGCAATCTTTCCACAAAATCTTGAGCGAGATTTTCAATTGTGGCGCGTTGGTGGAAATTCTCGCTATAAGTCCAGTCTAGCTGTAACTGTCCTTCTACGACGAGTCCGTTAATATCTAGCAAGCGATCGCAACTTTCGCTCTGGCTATGTTCTGCCCCCACTGATTCAGAGGCTGGTTTGTAAAAGGAATTTTCTTGCGTTCCCCAATCAAATTGTCCCAAATAGTTAAAACTTATTTCTGGTTGTGGTGTTGCAGAAAGTTGAGAGGTAATATCTGCATCCCCACTCAAATAGCGCAGCACACCGTAACCAATTCCTCGGTTAGGAACAGCACGGAGTTGTTCTTTGATAGACTTAATTACATCTGCTAGATTATCTGTTGCTTTTAACTCTAAAAGTACAGGGAAAATCGCCGTAAACCAACCGACTGTCCGCGATAAATCTACATCGTCAAAAATATCTTCCCGTCCATGACCTTCAAGGTCGAGCAACACAGAGCTACTACCAGTCCATTTACTTAAGGTCTGCACCAAAGCAGTCAGCAAGATATCATTGATCTGAGTTTTATAAGCTTTGGGAACTTCCTGCAACAGAGCGCGGGTTTCGCTCGGTGAAAGTGATACCGATACTATGCGGGTAGATGCTACGGTGTTAGCACCTAAGGCATGATCTACTGGTATCCGGGTAATTTGTGTACGTGAAATGCCTTGCCAATAAGTTAGTTCTTGCTTTGCAGTATCTGATTGCGCGTAAGCATTCAGTTTTTCAGCCCAGTATTTAAAAGATGTCGTCTTGGAACGAAGCTGAATCTTTTCGCCGCGACTGATTTGTTGGTAGGCTGTTTGCAAATCTTCTAACAAAATCCGCCAGGAAACGCCGTCTACTGCTAGGTGGTGGATGATGATTAGTAATCGGCTGGCTTTGTCAGTACCAAGAGCAAAAAACACTACTCGCACTATTGCACCAGCAGCAAGATTCAAGCTGGTTTGTAGGGAAGCAGCAGTAGCTTCTATGGTTTCTTTTTGTTCTGCCTCTGATATTCCCGATAAATCTACATGAGAAAAAGAAATAGTATCATCAGGGGTAGCGTTAATCTGTTGCCAATCTGAATTAGACTGCACAAAACGTAAGCGCAGCGCATCATGATGTAACAATAATTGTTGCACAACTAGCGACAACAGAGCCGGATCAAGTGTTTGCGGTACTTCCAGGAGAAATGACTGATTGAAATGGTGAGGTTCTAGGAAATTTTGGGCAAAAAACCAGTTTTGGATGGGTGTTAGAGGTAATAACCCAGTTACCAGCCCTTGTTCTGCCCTCACTATTCGAGTAACATTATTCACTGCTGCTAATTCAGCGATCGTCTGGTGTTGAAATATCTGCTTTGCAGTCAGTTGCAGTCCGGCCTGTTTGGCTTTAAAAATAATCTGAATGCTAAGAATGGAATCCCCACCTAGTTCAAAGAAGTTGTCATGGATGCCAACTTGCTCAAGGTGCAGAACCTCACGCCAGATTTTGGCTAGTATTTCTTCAGACTCAGTGTTAGGTGCTACTAGATCCGTTTCTAGTTCATGACGTGCTGTATCAGGCTTAGGTAGATTGCGGCGATCAAGCTTGCCATTAGGGGTAAGGGGTAGAGCATCCAAAACCACAAAAGCAGAAGGGATCATGTAATCTGGCAACTTCTGTTTGACAAAAGAGCGCAATTGACCTTTAATTTCCGACTTGCTGCGAGTCACAACATAAGCAACCAAGCGTTTAGAACCAGGAATATCATCAGAATCAATAACTACAGCTTCTAATACTTGCGGGTGTGTAACCAATACAGTTTCAATTTCCCCCAATTCAATGCGAAAACCCCGAATCTTCACTTGATTATCAATTCGACCGATAAACTCGATGTTCCCGTCGGGTAAATAACGCACCAAATCCCCTGTTTTATACAGACGTTCGGATTGATTAAAAGGGTTGGGAATAAATTTCTGTGCTGTTAAATCTGGACGGTGGAGATAACCCTAGCTAAACCCACACCGCCAATATGTAATTCTCCTGGTACACCGATGGGGACTGGTTGCAGGTAACTATCGAGGATGTAGATTTGCACATTATCAAAAGCTTTACCAATTAGTTGCCGTGTTTGTGTATCTTCTACTACTAACTGCGATAAGTCATATACAGTTGACAATACGGTTGCTTCTGTTGGTCCGTAGCCGTTCATCAACATCGGTGGTGATTTTAAATTATGGACAAGCGATCGCTTGTCCATACACTTTTGCCACAGTTTCAACTTTTCTGGTAGCCATTTTTCTCCCCCAGTCGATATCAGTCGGACTGAGGTTGGTAGGGTATCATTGGTTGTGGCTAATTCTGACGTTAACTGATGCCAATAGGCTGTTCCTACCATTAATACTGTCAGATTCCACTCCCAGCACTTCTCCACAAATGTGGAAATAGAACCCAACATTTCGGCAGTTCTTAGCACTAGGGTTGCACCACTGAGCAAACAGGGATAGATTTCTTCGGCTGCGGCATCAAAACTGATGGATGCTGCTTGTAGGATGCGGTCTGTGTTGCTGATTTTATATTTATCTGCTACCGATAGGGTGAAATTCACTAATGACCGATGTTCTATCATCACCCCTTTCGGTTTTCCTGTAGACCCTGATGTATAAATTACATAAGCTAAGTTATGCGGTTTGACCTCAGTTTCTGGGTTTTTCTGACTTTGTTTGCTGATTAATTCCCAGTCGCTATCTAAGCAGATTACCTTTGTTCCAGTAGACGGCAATGAGTCTATTAACTGCTGTTGAGTTAGCAATATTTGGGCTTGAGAATCATCCAACATATAAGCTAGGCGCTCTCTGGGATAAGCTGGGTCTAATGGCACATATCCACTACCTGCTTTGAGGATTGCTAATAATCCGATCACCATTAAGGGTGTACGCTCTACACATATCCCTACTAACACGTCTGCATTTACACCCAGATTTATCAAGTGGTGTGCCAGTTGGTTTGCACGTTGATTTAATTCTTGGTAGGTTAATTTTTCCCCTGCCAACTCCACCGCTACTGCATCAGGATTTCGCTTTACTTGCGACTCAAATAATTGGTGAATACACTTATCTAATGGATAATCTTTTTTAGTATTATTCCACTCTATTAACAATTGATGTTGCTCAATTTCTGTTAGCAGTGGTAATTGGGAAATGGGCTGCTCTGGATTGGTTACAATTGCTGTCAGTAAAGTCTGGAAATTTCCTGCCATGCGAGCGATCGTTGCATCATCAAACAGGTCGCTATTGTATTCCCATTCGGCTATTAATCCAGAAGAGGTATTCTCAATTGATAGCGCCAAATCGAACTTTGCCGTTCCCGTTTCTACAGGAAAAGAACTGACATTAATCTCAGGCAAATCCAAAGATGGTATGGGTACATTCTGGAGATCGAACATCACCTGAAACAGAGGCAAATGGCTCAAGGAACGCTTAATTTGCAAGGCATCTACCAATTTTTCAAAGGGCAGGTCTTGATGAGTATAAGCTTGCAGTGATACTTCCCGCACCCTAATCAGCAACTGCTCAAAACTGGGGTCGCCTGACAAATCAGTCCGCAGCACTAAAGTATTGACAAAAAGACCAATTATCCCTTCTATTTCTGAACGATTGCGGCCAGCAATGGGTGTACCTACTACGATGTCCTTTTCACCTGTATAGCGATAAAGCAAGGTAACAAAGACCGCAAAAAACGCCATGAACGGGGTGACTCCCGCACGCTTGCTAAGTGAGTCCATAGCATCACCTTGCGATCGCAAAAGTGTAAATTGTTGATGTTTTCCCCGATTTGTTTGAATAGCTGGTCTTGGTCTATCGGTGGGAAGTTCTAGTAAGGTGGGAGCGCCTTCAAGTTGTTGCTGCCAATAGGATAGCTGCTCTGCAAGTCCTTCCTGTTCTAACCACTGTCGTTGCCACACAGCAAAGTCGGCATACTGTACAGGTAATTCAGGCAAAATTGCAGGTTTATTAGTCCAGAATGCCGTGTAGAGTGTTGCTAACTCTTGGACGAATACGCCTACTGACCAACCATCAAAAATAATGTGGTGCGCTGTTAGCACAAAGACGTACTCTGTTAAGCCAAGCTGTAAGAGCGTCGCACGAACTAAAGCTTCTTGTTCTAGATCAAAAGGTCGCACTGCTTCATCTGTAACCAATCGCTGCATCTCCACTTCTCGCTCCTCTGGAGACAGATGCCGCAAGTTCGCGATTTCCAGTGGCAAAGAAAGAGTTGCAGCAATAATCTGAACGGGTTGATTCTCTTGGGTGACGAAGTTTGTGCGTAATGCTTCATGACGGCAGATAATTTCGTTTAAGCTCGATTGCAACGCATCTATACTGAGTTGACCGCTAAAACGCCAGACAATGTGGATGTTGTAAAATCCACTATTGGGTTGCAATTTGTCCAGAAACCACAGTCTTGCTTGTGCAAAGGAGAGTGGAAGGTTTTCTGTCCTACTAACTGGCTTAATTGCTGAAAGAGCGTCCTTGTGTAGAAATGCCAGAATCTCTGCTTTGCGTTCAGCTATCTGAGCTTGAAGTTGCGGTGTCAAAATTCCTTTAGGTGCTTTGCATTTTAGCCTCTCACCATCAAGAAAAAGTTTCACATCCAAACTACGCAGGTGAGACAAAAACTCGTATGTATTCATATCTCAATTTCCTCGTACTCACCATCAGATGTATCAAAAGAATGCTGTAGTCCTTGCACTGTTGCATGGATTATCTCACAATATTCGGCAAATCTAGCTATGGTTGGTGCTTCAAATAAGGTACGCACGGACAAATCCATCTGGAGGACTTGACGTAGCCGAGATATGATTTGGGTGGCAAGCAGGGAATGACCACCGATTTCAAAAAAGTGATCGTGGATACCTATGTTTTCTAAATGAAGTACCTCTTCCCAGACAGCCGCAATGCGTCGCTCAACCTCAGTCTGAGGCGCTACGTAATTTGCTTCTATATCAGGTCTAGTTTGGTCAGGCTTAGGTAGATTGCGGCGATCAAGCTTGCCATTAGGGGTAAGGGGCAGAGCATCCAAAACCACAAAAGCAGAAGGGATCATGTAATCTGGCAACTTCTGTTTGACAAAAGAGCGCAATTGACCTTTAATTTCCGACTTGCTGCGAGTCACAACATAAGCAACCAAGCGTTTAGAACCAGGAATATCATCAGAATCAATAACTACAGCTTCTAATACTTGCGGGTGTGTAACCAATACAGTTTCAATTTCCCCAATTCAATGCGAAAACCCCGAATCTTCACTTGATTATCAATTCGACCGATAAACTCGATGTTCCCGTCGGGTAAATAACGCACCAAATCCCCTGTTTTATACAGACGTTCGGATTGATTAAAAGGGTTGGGAATAAATTTCTGTGCTGTTAAATCTGGACGGTGGAGATAACCCCTAGCTAAACCCACACCGCCAATATGTAATTCTCCTGGTACACCGATGGGGACTGGTTGCAGGTAACTATCGAGGATGTAGATTTGCACATTATCAAAAGCTTTACCAATTAGTTGCCGTGTTTGTGTATCTTCTACTACTAACTGCGATAAGTCATATACAGTTGACAATACGGTTGCTTCTGTTGGTCCGCAGCCGTTCATCAACATCGGTGGTGATTTTAAATTATGGACAAGCGATCGCTTGTCCATACACTTTTGCCACAGTTTCAACTTTTCTGGTAGCCATTTTTCTCCCCCAGTCGATATCAGTCGGACTGAGGTTGGTAGGGTATCATTGGTTGTGGCTAATTCTGACGTTAACTGATGCCAATAGGCTGTTCCTACCATTAATACTGTCAGATTCCACTCCCAGCACTTCTCCACAAATGTGGAAATAGAACCCAACATTTCGGCAGTTCTTAGCACTAGGGTTGCACCACTGAGCAAACAGGGATAGATTTCTTCGGCTGCGGCATCAAAACTGATGGATGCTGCTTGCAGGATGCGGTCTGTGTTGCTGATTTTATATTTATCTGCTACCGATAGGGTGAAATTCACTAATGACCGATGTTCTATCATCACCCCTTTCGGTTTTCCTGTAGACCCTGATGTATAAATTACATAAGCTAAGTTATGCGGTTTGACCTCAGTTTCTGGGTTTTTCTGACTTTGTTTGCTGATTAATTCCCAGTCGCTATCTAAGCAGATTACCTTTGTTCCAGTAGACGGCAATGAGTCTATTAACTGCTGTTGAGTCAGCAATATTTGGGCTTGAGAATCATCCAACATATAAGCTAGGCGCTCTCTGG
This sequence comes from Anabaena sp. PCC 7938, assembly GCF_049315035.1. NCBI lineage: Bacteria > Bacillati > Cyanobacteriota > Cyanophyceae > Nostocales > Nostocaceae > Anabaena > Anabaena sp. PCC 7938. The sequence continues at coordinate 2,752,118 of NZ_CP186034.1, forward strand.
GATAAGCTGGGTCTAGTGGCACATATCCACCACCTGCTTTGAGGATTGCTAATAATCCGATCACCATTAAGGGTGTACGCTCTACACATATCCCCACTAACACGTCTGCATTTACACCCAAATTTATCAAGTGGTGTGCCAGTTGGGTTGCACGTTGATTTAATTCTTGGTAGGTTAATTTTTCCCCTGCCAACTCCACCGCTACTGCATCAGGATTGCACTCTACTTGCAACTCAAATAATTGGTGAATACACTTATCTAATGGATAATCTTTTTTAGTATTATTCCACTCTATTAACAATTGATGTTGCTCAATTTCTGTTAGCAGTGGTAATTGGGAAATGGGCTGCTCTGGATTGGTTAAGATGCTTTCTAGCAAAGTTTGATAATTTCCTGCTACTCGTTCTACAGTGGCAGCATCAAACAGGTCAGTATTGTATTGCCAGCAAAGCTGAAGCTCAGTACCAGCTTCAATAATTGCCAAATCTATGTCAAATGCTGATCCTCGCTGATGTCCTTCGATAACCTCTGGCGACATCACTAAAGATGATTTTTGGACATTCTCGTACCAGCGATGTTTTTGCCAAGTTAGGGCAACTTGGAACAGAGGAGGACGACTAGAATCTCTCTCAGGTGCGAGCTGTTTTACTAATAGGGGAAAAGGATAATCTTGATGCTTTTTAGCCTCAGAAACTGTGCGACGTACTTGAGCGAGAAACTCTTTGAAGGTAGGATTTCCCGCCAGATTTGCACGGCATACAACGGGGTCTGTGAAATAGCCGACAATTCTTGCAAACTCCTCGCGACCTGACCGACCTGCCACCGGACAGCCTACTAGTATGTCTTCTTGACCCGATAAGCGGTAAAACAGTACGAAGAAAGCAGCGAGGAAAATTCTATAAAGGCTGGTCTTTTCAGATGCTGAAAACTTTCTTAGCTTTTTGAGCAATTCTTCATCTAGCTCAATGATGTGTGTTGCGCCACCATAAGTCTGCACACTTGGTCGCAGTTTATCCAGCGGAATATCTAAAAGCGGCAACTCACCAGCTAATTGTTTGAGCCAATATGCTGAAAGTTGTTCACCTTGAGAACTTGTCAATATCTCTGTTTGCCAACGCACATAATCTGTGTATGATAGTTTCGGCAGGGAAAGAATATTATCTGTTTGGAAATTGGAAATAAAAGAATTTTCGATAACCTGTGAAGAAACTTGAAGCGATGTTTTTACTTCAGCGGCATATAGTAATTGGAATTCATTTAATAATATGTCAAAAGACCACATATCCCCAGCAATGTGGTGCATAGCCAGCAATTGAATATGTTCAGTTGCCGACTGTGTAAATAAATGAACCCGCAGCATTGGGCCTGTTTCCAAGTTGTAGGGACGGTCAGCTTCTGCCAGAATTTGCTTCTGCAAATAGTCTAAGTTCCAAGCAGCAGCATCTGTTACTTTAATATCTACTTCTTGGTATGGGTGAACTACTTGAACAGGTTGATCTTCATGCTGCGTATAGGTAGTTCGCAGGATAGGATGACGTTCTACTATAAGAAGCCACGCTCGATGCCATGCTTCCAAGTCTAACTCTGAGCTAATCCGCACCGTCGTATATATATTGTAAGCGATGTTTTGAGGTGCTATCTGGTAGAGAAACAACATCGCTTGTTGACCATACGAGAGGGGAAATTGCATAAATTACAAGCGTTTTTCTTAGTATCGAACTCAGGTAATTATAAACGAAAGAAGCATTTTTCCTCTACGGCTGCAACTAATATCTCAAACTTTCCAGTTTCTATAGCATGACGAGTAGCAATTTCCGTGAGTAACGGATGACATTCTGGACATAATTTACTTTCTTTGACTAGTAAACCGGCTATTACCAATTTCTCAATTTAGTAACTGAGGGTTTTAGTAGTCCAAGGTTTATTCTTTTCGTCTAAGGCAATAGTTTGACTGAGACAACTGAGGAATAAATTCTGGTATATCGGTACGTAAATCACCGAAAAAAATTGGATAATCTTTTGGATAAATGTTGCGGTTTGCAATTATAGCCCACATTCCGCAGCAGGAGAAGTTATGGCAATAGATGGTAAAACATTAAGGCATCCTTATGATAAAGGAAAGAATAAAAAAGCCATTCATATGGTGAGTGCATGGGCAACTACTAATAAATTAGTATTAGAACAATGTAAGGTAGAGGAAATGGCTTAGGCATTCACCTAGTGGGAAATTTTTCAGCAATTCACTGGTCAGTTGATTCAGAATAAATTCAAATTCTCTAACGTTTTGCAATCCTTTGAGTACAGTCAATCGGTCTTTTTTGGCAGTTGTCAAGTAGACTGTATACAAAGGGCTATTCTGAATGATTTATGAAGTGTTAGACCCCGTAATTAGCTGCTTAATCTATGAATCTGACATTTTCCAGCCAGTATGACTTTATACCCCGCTACTTCCGACTAGCTCTAGCCAACGTCCTATCAAATATTATGGTACCGCTGGCTAATTTAGTCAGTGTCATCTTCTTAGGTCATCTTGAAGAAATCCATCACTTCGCTGGAGTCACACTCGCTGGAAACTTGCTTAACTTTCTCTACTTCGTTTTACTCTTTTTACGAATGGGAACCACTGGAGTAACAGCGCAAGCAGTTGGACGAAATGACCGAGAAGGTATGTTGTTGGTAGGACTGCGTAATGGTTTAATTGCTCTGATGCTGGGGAGTGCGATCGCACTCTTGCGATACCCTTTGGGAGAGATTGGGTTTGCCCTACTAAATGTTACCCCAGAGATCAAATCTTCAGGTCTTGCCTATTTCAACGCCCAAATTTGGGGAGCGCCTGCGGTTTTGCTCAATTTTGTCCTGATAGGTTGGCTACTAGGACGAGAAAAAAGTGGCTTAGTTGTGCTGTTGTCATTCGTTGGCAATGGTATCAAAATCGCACTTGACTATCTGTTTATTATCTATTTGGGATGGGAAAGTACAGGGGCAGGAGTTTCTTCTGCAACAAGCCAATATCTATCGTTGTTGGTGGGATTGATATTTTTGTGCAGAGAATTTCAGTGGATTGAAATACGAACTCTAGCTGGAAAAATCTGGGAAATCTCAGCTATAAAATCTAACTTGACCCTGAATGGAAACATCTTTATTAGCAATTTAGTTCTTTTGTTTATCTCCTTAACATTTAGCTATCAAGGAGTACAAATGGGGACGATGATTTATGCTCAAAATGCTTTACTGTGGCAGATAGTCAGTTTTAATACATATTTTGTAGACGGATTGGGATTTGGTACAGAAACTTTGGTAGGCAACTTTAAAGGAAAAGGATCTGCACAACAATTAGCACCCCTGGCTGGTGTTTCTGTCTTAACTGCTCTGGTAGTAGGATTGTTTTTCGGGGGGGTGTGTGTGCTATTTCCTGATCCTATTTTTAGGTTGTTAACTAACCACACCGAAGTCGTATCTAACATAGATACTTTTGTTCCCTGGTTGCTACTCGTCCTCATACTTAGTTCAATAGATTTCACCCTGGAAGGATACTTCTTAGGGTTGGCACAAGGACATACTCTTCGTAATGTTAGCTTAATCGCTTTTATCGTCGGGTTTGCGCCTACGAATTTTGTTGCGATTAAGTTTTCAAGTAACCATCTCTTGTGGTTGAGTCTATCTGTTTTTTATGCAATCAGAATGCTGATGTTTGTCATCAAGTTACCTAGTACATTTAGCAATGATATTGACGATAGTAGTGTTTCCCTCGCAGCTTTAGAACCAAGTTCAGCCTTGACTCTGACTTTTGAAGAAACCCATAAACAGATAATGGTCGAAAATTTGCCGATAGGTCAAGAAGAGAAGTTATTTTGAACCATATTTTTTCACCAAAGTTAACTATTTTGACTACGACCGAGCAATCCTAATCCAAATTTATAGGCACATTCTTCTAAAGCATTTAACAAATAGCCTCCTTCCTGCACTATACAAAGTGGTATGGATGCTTGGGCAAGAATCTGACCAATTTCCTCGAAAATAGCAGGTGGTAGATGCCAACCTCCATGAGGATCATCAATGATAATGTCATAGCCAACAGAAACAACCATAGCCGCGCAGCCAAATTCAATTTTGGACTTTTTAACTAGCTGTTCAACTCCAGTTAAAAATTCTTCTGAACTAGGTGAATGGGAAAAAGGAATGAAAGTTTGACTATCATTAGCTGGTTGAACTTCTTTGTAAGGGTAACTAACGATTGTGGAACTGTGAATAGAACCGAACCAAACACTTGGTCGTGATGCTAATAAAGCAGCAGAACCATTGCCAAAATGAAAGTCAATATCAATCAATCCTACCGGACCTATTCCAGATTCTAGAAGTGTAACTACAGCCGCAACTGCATTATTTAAAAAGCAATACCCTCCTAACCAAGCAGGACCAGCATGGTGTCCGGGAGGTCTACACAAAGCATAGGACAAAGAAGCACCATTGACAATTTTTTGTGCTGCGGCGATTGCAGTTCTAGCCCCTTCACGAGACAAGTCGTAGACTCCCGCAAATAGAGGAGTATCTGCTGCAATTCCCTGGTCAACAAACGGATAATCAAACAGTAACTCTTCTCCTACCAGCACCCGATTCCAATGATCCAAAAAGTCAAGGTACTCCTGATGATGAATTTTTTGGAGAATGTTGTCAAGATAGCGATCGCTAACCTCTGCTGTGGAAAAATTGCATCTAGGAAGACGCTCTAAACCTTTAACAATACACTGGCTACGTTCTTCAACTTCTTTGCCAGCCTTGTTTCCCTCAGAAGTAACAATTATTGGAGATGCGCCTTGCATTTCCCTTTGCAAGCTCACCTCCAAAGACAAATGACGTATATTTGTAGTTGTCATGGCAAATCTCTTATAAGAAAATAGGTTGAAAACCCCGGAATTAACACCTAAAAATTTTTGGGATTTTTAGGTGTCGATGTCTTTTAAGCCGGAGATGTACGCTTTATCGCTTGGGTAGGGTTTCACCTCGCTCGCTAGATAACGCAAGGAGTCTAGTTTAAGTGGTCTTGTTGAACCAAAAATCCCCGTGTTTTTAGACCGGGGAGTATCAACCCAGTATCTTCCGCATTCGCGGCCCAAAATCTTCAAAGCCACTCTTGTGATAAAAATGGTGAGTGCTAGAAAAGCTGGGGAACTCATGGGTTGGTAAACAAACTTCTATCCGAGAAATTCCCTGTTGATGAGAGTAGGTTTCCACAGCTTTCATGAGATTTTCACCGATATTTTGACTACGATGCTCTGGATGAACCCATAACTCCTGAACTAGCACAAAAGAACCCGCCACATGAATCGCTTCTTGCACAGTTAAAGTAATCAAACCAAGGATAGAATCATTGTCCCCTTGTGGATTGGCCACGAAAATAGCACCAGGATATTTTCCCGCAATCAGACGCTGACAAACTTCCGTTGCGGCAGGAGGAAGTTGAAATTCTGTAACACCTTTTAGTTCCGCTAACAGAGAACCAATACCTGCAATCACCCCAGGAACGTCGGTTAACTCAGCAGCACGAATCTGGTATGCTTGACTAGCCACAGGCTTGGGTATAGATTTTTCTATAACCGTTCCTGTCAGCCAACGTGATGCGATGACATCTTCCGGGTTGTGAAACATTTTTTGGAAACGCTCTTGCAGCCGTTGGGTAACAAGTCCAGGTAATTGACTACCGAGAACCTGTCCACCTACGGCAGAAACTGGACGAATCTCATGATATGTGCCGGTAACAAATACTTCATCTGCCACCATCAAGTCTCCCAAAGGCAAGGGTACTTCTTTGACAGGGATACTCAATTCGCTCGCTAATTCAATAACCAAACGCCTTGTGACTCCATCAATACTCTGAGGAAGAACAGGAGTATACAAAACAGAGTCTTTGACGATAAAAATATTTGCTCCTGTCATTTCGCAGATGGTGCCATCTGGATTTAACATTAGATTACCGTCAAATCCTTGCTTTTTGGCATTGCGATCGGCCGCAGCTTCAACAGCATAGAAGCCACTGATCTTAGCTCTAGCGAGGGTAGAACCGGCTGCGGGACGACGGATATGACTAATCCCTAAAGTCAGTGGTGGTAAAAATCCTGAACTGTCAGAGCGCCAAGCTAGAACCAGTGCGGCTGAAGGGAATGGCGAAGGATCTAAACCTAAACAATTTCCGTTTGGATACACGAGCAAACGTACATATCCCTGCTGTAAATTGTTCTCACTTATGGTTTGCCACAATGCTTTGGTAATTGCTTCAGGTTCTACAGGAGATAATCCCAAAGATAACATTGATAGTCTTAATCGGTTGAGATGTAAATCTAGTCCTAATATCTTTGAACCATTGGGAGTGGGATAAACCCGAAGTGCTTCAAAGGCAGCAGTTCCAAAATTGAGGGCATGATTATCTGCTGGTAACTGTGCCAGTTCAGTTGGCACGATGCGTCCATTAAGGTAAGTCCAAGAGCAAAATTCTAAGGCCATGTAGCAATCCTGAATTAAGTTAGTTGTGAAAAATTACACTTAAGTAATCGTGCAAAATAAATTGTACATTTAGGAGAGGGAATAGGGAACAGATAAGCACTATAGGGATTTTTATTTGTTCCGAAAATATTCAATTAATTTTGCTTAGGTATTTATGAGGCTTTCGGGAAAATTAGTCATGTCTAATTACAGCATTTCATTAATTCGTAGCGAAGAAATTTAGCAAACCTCCGTGTCCCTCTTGCATTTAAAAACGCTACGATTTGAGGCAAGACTTCACTAACCTTGCGCTTCTATAATTTCATCTTCTACGCGACAGGTTTCCTGAATGATCAGACTGTATAGTGCAACCATAAACTCTCCATCCAGACCATGCTGCGTCCCCAATTCCCGACGACGTTGTTTCACGGCTTCCACCCGATCTGGTTGCATCATCGGAATACCTTGTTGTTTCTTAAAGTCAGCCACCCGTTTGGCAATCTCAAACCGCTTGGCTAATGCCTCAACAATTTGAGAATCCACGTCATCAATTTCTTGTCTAAAACCTTCCAGTCTGTTCATGGCTTCCATCAATATTTTCACCACTTGGTTGTTTAGTAATCATCAAATAAAAAGACTATCAAATCTGTGACTTGCTATTAAGATGGCAGGGAAACTTTAACTAAAGAAATCGCTTTATCTGAAGTGCTATACCCACCATGAGCAACGCCTGGGGGAGCATAGTAAATGCTACCATATTCCAAAAGTTTTTCTTCCTCACCTACTTTCATCATAATTTGCTCATTGAGAATAATGCCAATTTCCTCTGTGTTAGTTATGCTTGTGGGCAATTTCTCATGTGGAGGAATTTCTAAAACCGCTATTTTAAACCAGGAACTAGCACCGAACTTACAAGGAAAACCTGTAGTTTGATCTATCGTAGGCTCTAGCTTGAGGATAGGTGGATCAATATGTCCATTTGATTGAGATTTTATGAGATACTTTATCTCAACTCCGAGAACGGGTTCTTGGCAAAGAATTGTAGAACCATGTGGAATATTAGTTCCTGCGACAAACACTTTTTCAAATGGCTCTAAAATTTCTTTCTTACCACCGACATTGATTTCTACACAGCCAGTAAAAATCATACCCATTTGGCTTTCTGGATGTTGATGCGGCTCAAAAATCGCTCCTGGCAAGATATTATCTAATTGCACAACTATTTCTTGACAATGAAAAAGTGTCAATTCTAAATCTGAGCGCGGCTTGACCGTTTGAGGAATTGGGAAAAATATTGACATTTTCTAATATCTTCTAATTTGATTAACTATGCATGAGAAAGTTCTGATTGGAAAAGTTGGGAATTTTTGATCCCAATCACTTCTCGTTGCCTATTCTGCTGGCGACCATATACAAGCCAAGCTGTTTGGACAGAGCCAATAACTTCATCAACTACTAATATGTCAGGATTTTCTTCAGCAAAGTGTAAAGCTGCGATACCGCTATCATACTTACCCGTCAACAAGTTTTGTCCCACTATGGGCTTTGCTGTCTCATAGATCAAGTTATCCCAGCGTTCTGTATTGACATAAGCCCGCGTAGCAGGCATTAGTCCTAAACTGCGGGGATGTTCTACATCACGACGACTCAGCACTCCCATAGGAGTAGTTGGACATAAGAAGCTATCAATCACGAATATTTCCCGAAAGTACTTTTCTGTTAATTCATAAACTTTAGGATGAGCAGAATTTTGAATGATAAAGTCAACTTTACCATCATGTAGTTGCTCCAGTGCTTCTAATAGATCATTGAACAATTCTATTTTGGCATTAGGCAATTCCTGAAAAGCAATGTAAGCTTTAGTCGCTCGCTCATGGCAAGTCCCGGATGGGCCTAAAGTTGCGAAAATTAGTTGCTTATTCATGACGGTAATCTGTGAAAGTGAATCTGATTATCTACCTGATTAGATATAGAAATCATATTTGATTTGTGAAAATCTTTAAGTAGTGTAGGCTGGGCAATGGCCACTGAAACCCGGATACAGTGGCCATTGCCTACCTTACCATAACGAAGTAGGGAGGGGATGAAAGGTGGGCTAAAATCTGTGTTATGATTACGCATTAATTTGAGCGTAAAGATGCTGGCATTTGAAGTAAAACTGTCAGGGGCGAACGAGCAGTAAGGGAAGCTGGATGAAGCTATCCGCACTGCTCCTTTTGTTCGTAATAGTTGTGTTCTATACCGGATGGATAATCAGGGCATTGGCAAATACGAGTTGAGCGCATATTGCGCTGTGCTTGCGGCTAATCCTGATTTCCCCTATGCTTCAAGCTAGTGCAGAAAGGGCATGGAGTGCGATCGCTCGGTTTTTTGATAACTGCAAGAAAAATCAGCCTGGGTAGAGGCATGACTAAACTGCCTCATACTTCTTTAACTTCTTTTGCTATTTCTTTTTTGGTCATGAATCTTTCTACCCTGTTATCACGGCTCTTTTGGGGATTTTTATGTCCATTTTTCCAAATTTCACCACCTTGAAAGGGCTACTCCTATACTTTTATTAAAATTGAAAAAATGCGAGAACTATATCCACTTATCCAACCTTACCGAGAAGGTAATTTACAGGTTTCTGACTTGCACACGATTCATTTTGAAGAATCAGGTAATTGCCAAGGTCAGCCAATTGTTTTATTACACGGGGGGCCTGGTGGTGGATGTCCATCATTTTATCGGCAATATTTCCACCCAGAAAAATGGCGTTTGGTAATGTTTGATCAACGTGGTTGTGGTCAAAGTCGGCCTCATGCTGAATTACGGGAAAATACTACTTGGGATTTAGTCAACGATATTGAAAAATTACGTGAATATTTAGGTATAGAAAAATGGGTAGTATTTGGTGGAAGTTGGGGCAGTACTTTGTCATTAGCTTACAGTCAAACCCATCCTTCTCGTTGCAAAGGATTAATTCTACGTGGTATTTTCATGCTCAGACCAAAAGAATTACATTGGTTTTATCAAGAAGGTGCTAGTTATATTTTTCCTGATGCTTGGGAAGAATACCTTAAACCTATTCCTGCTGCTGAACAAGGGGATATGATTACGGCTTATTATCAACGCTTGACAAGTCAAGATTTACAAATTCAACTTGAAGCTGCGCGTGCTTGGTCAATCTGGGAAGCAAGCACAAGTAAATTGTTATTAGATACTTCATTAATACGACAGTTTGGGAATGATGAATTTGCGGCGGCTTTTGCGCGGATTGAATGCCATTATTTTATGAATGGTGGATTTTTTGAACCTGACAATCAATTGTTATTAAATATTGACTGTATCCGTCATATTCCAGGGGTGATTGTGCAAGGACGTTATGATGTGGTTTGTCCAATGATATCGGCTTGGGAATTGCATCAAGCTTGGCCAGAAGCGGAATTTATCGTTGTTCCTGATGCGGGACATTCGATGAGTGAACCTGGTATTCGTAGTGCTTTGATTGAGGCAACAGATAAGTTTGCAAATTTGTAACTTACTTACGTTCTGCTGGATTTTCTACAGATGTTGTTTTTATCACGCAGAGGCGCAGAGGCGCAGAGAGGGAGAGTGCAAAGGGGATGAAGATTAAGCTAGTTGATAAGGGATTTTCAGTGGTAGTTACAGCATATTTCAGGTAAATGAAGTACAAATTAAACCAAAGATTAAGGCTCAAGCAGGTTTTGCTCCTGACTCCTGACTCCTGACTCCTGACTCCTGACTCCTGCTGTATATTACCACTGATTAAATTAATTACTTTTTCACTACTTTTAAACGCTGGGTGATCATTGTCATGCCATCATTGCGAAGAATGACGGCAGAAATCCATTGGTGTCCGGGGGTAGATGGTGCGAGTCCGGTTTTAAATAGTCCTCCAGCAGTCAGTAATTCTAGATTTACTGCTGTGGGATTGAGATATTTGTTTGGTTGGATGGTTTCTTCTAGCGCACTTCCCAGAAGGAAATCATTTCCTAATGGTTCTTGAACGATCGCATCAAAGTTATATTTCTGACCTACTTTTACCTGTTCTGGCAATTTCATTTCTATTTGCGGTGGTTTGCGCCCAGAGGTAAGTTGGGTGCGTTCTGATAAAATGTCTTGACGCAGGATTTTTGTACCTGAAAGACGTTGACGGGATGTGATTGTGGAGTTGAGAGCTAGGTTCTGACTGTTAGCAGAAGGTAGACCGGTGATGGTGGTGACTGTTTCTGCGATGATGTTATTGCCTTCAGTTTTCCAAGATTGCAAGCGTGTGGTGTATCGTAGTTGGGGATAACGCTTCCAAAAAGATTTCAAGGATTGTTCCATTGTTTGGCGGTTTAATCCATCCCCATGAGTGAAATTGGGGCTGTAAAATTGCATTACGCCTTTAACATCACCCCGATTGGAAGCTGTATCAATTTGAGTTAGCAGGGTTTTAAGTGCTGCGGGTGCTGTGTCTGGTGTATTAGCTTGAGCAATTTGCCGATTACTACTGAAACCAAGTGTCAGTAAGAACGAAGCTAGGGAAATACCCACAGGAAAGGTTTTGTTGCGTTTCATTAATAAGGCAATAATGTTAGTCATTAGTAAGAGTTTACTGATTTGATAAGAGAAAGTAAGGAATTTGTTTTATCTTAGTTAAGCTAGGCGCTAAATGGTATAGCTTTGATGGCAAACGCACCAATACGATTACTGATAGCTGCTAGTGGGACTGGTGGACATTTGTTTCCAGCGATCGCACTGGCGCAAAAACTGCCAAACTATGAAATTGAATGGCTCGGTGTCCCCAACCGACTAGAAACGCAGCTTGTCCCAGGACAATATCCTCTGAATACGATTGCAGTTGAAGGCTTTCAGCAAGGTTTCGGTCTTTCTTCTCTCCGAATCTTGTTGAAGCTGATGGGTTCAATTTTAGAGGTGAGACGCATTCTTAAACAGGGAGATTTCCAGGGATTATTTACCACGGGGGGTTATATTGCAGGGCCTGCGGTTATTGCGGCTCGTTCTTTGGGTTTACCTGTGGTTTTTCATGAATCTAATGCTTTACCCGGTAAAGTTACCCGCTTTTTTGGCCCTTGGTGTAGTGCAGTAGCGGTGGGATTTGAAGTTGCTGTAAAATATTTACCCCGTTCCAAAAATGTGTGTGTGGGTACTCCCGTGCGATCGCAATTCCTAGATGCAGGAGTTGATATTACTTTAGACTTACCAATTCCTGACGGTGTTCCCTTAATTGTCGTTTTTGGCGGTAGTCAGGGTGCAGTGGCGGTTAATCAACTAGTTCGTCAGTCTGCTCAAGCTTGGTTTGACGCTGGGGCTTACATAGTACATTTAACAGGCGATCAAGATCCAGAGGTGGCTAGTCTGCAACATCCCCAGTATATATCTTTGCCTTTTTATGACAATATGGCAGCTTTGTTGCGACGGGCAAATTTAGCTATTAGTCGTTCTGGGGCTGGAAGTTTAACAGAGTTGGCTGTATGTGGTACACCAGCAATTTTGATACCTTATCCTTTTGCGGCTGAAGATCATCAATCTTATAATGCAGCGGTTTTTGCTAATGCTGGTGCAGCATTGACTTTTAAACAATCGGAGTTGAAACCGGAAATATTACAAAAGCAAGTTTTAGAGTTATTGCAGTCACCCACAGAGTTGGCGAAGATGGGAGAGAGGGCAAAAGCGATCGCATCTCCCGATAGTGCTGATAAGTTAGCAGCTTTGGTGCGGGAACTTGTGGAACGTTAGAAAGTTAAAAGCAAGGGGTGTGTATGATTTCCCCATAATTTTGCCTCCCTTGTCTTTTTCAAGCTACGCCCAAGTTGACCAAATTTTTCTACCGTTCGGTTATGCCACATTTTGTATTTTTTTAGCTACTGCTGAAGACACAGGCATCACCGATAACCGATTTCCTGGTCTTACTAAAAGTAGCTCATCGTGGCTAAATTTTTCTTTGAGTGTTGATAGTGAAATAGGATTAGAGAAAGTCTCAACAAATTCCACCATTACTGTTTGCCAGCGTGGGGACTCAGGAGTTGATTTAGGGTCATAATATTTACTTGTTGGCTCAAACTGTGTTGGATCAGCAATGCCTGTTTTAATTACACGCATTAACCCCACAATCCCAGGAGGATTAGTATTAGAATGATAAAAAAAAGCTAAGTCTCCTAACTGCATTTGGCGGAGAAAATTGCGAGCTTGATAATTGCGAACACCATCCCAAATAGTCTCACACTGTTGTTGCAGATCAGCAATACTATAAGCTTCTGGTTCTGATTTCATCAGCCAATAATTTATTGAATCCATATTTTTAAGAATAGTTGTAAAAGCGGATACCAGCTACAATTGCCAGGAGTTCTCAATATTTTCCTGAACTTCTGAACTCCTGTCTTCTTCTGTTAAATGTTGAGGTCGCGCAAAGCCAGACGAATTTGCTCCATACGTCTGCGATTGACTCCAAGATCAGAATCGCCCACGCGAGAAGCTGAACGTATATGAATTACTGGCTCATTGGCAGGTAAATAAAATTCTACATCATCAATAAATTTGAAAATACGACTTTTAGAAAGAGCATGAATGTAATTATCTGTTTGTTCTATTACTTCTGTCCGGGGTACAACTGATAAAACTTTTAGTAATGCTTCTCTAGCTTGATCATGGTCTAAATGATAGGGAATTGCTTCAATGGTGTGTTTAGCATCAGCATTTTGACTAACAACACAATTAGGGGAAGCTGGACAAGAGGTGAGATGACCTGACTCAATTCCTAAAGCCCAAGTAATTTCAGGAAATATTAAAATATTTATGGTTAAAAGTATTGCGAAAATAACACCCTGTAATTTCTGTGAAAACATATTTTTTCTGATGGCTACAATTACAATATCTAGTTTATCGAACAGAATTCAAGAGTCAGGAGTCAGAATTTTTCTGACAATCCAGAAGGACCAGAAGCAATATTAACATATATCGCTCCTAAATGAGATATCTATTCCTGAGAGCCGTAAGCATAACATTTATTTGTTCTCTGCCTCCGCACCCTGTGAGTTTCCGTGCTATGTGCTGTGTGAACGTTGAAATGACTTGTTCATAAATGAAAAACAATTGCTATATCAAAGGTTAAATTAGCGATCGCGTCCTGTTGTTTTTGCATTGCCAATCTTGGGTGTAATATGGAGTGGGGATCGCTATTGTCTATCCCAATTCAAACCACCTACAGCAACATCTACACTTTTGTCAAGACTAGACATAGGGGGTCTAACCCCTGGTATCTTAGTTATACGGGGATCAACATTACATGATTATGGAGGTGCATCATTATGCTTAGGGGTAACACCAAGAAACAATTTACTCATTACCCTCTAATGGGGTTATTAGTTACAGGAGTGCTAGGTGCATATTCAACCATTGAAAACATTGGTTATGGCAAGGAAATCCATACTGACCAAAAATTAGCTTACTTAACACCTCCGGCTAAATCTAATAAAGCCACTGCGGTAAAAACTTCTAACTCTATCAAAACCCTAGATGAAAAAAAAGCTTTCAATTTAGTCTGGAATTTACCACAAGTGCAACGCAAAGCACGAGAAATTGCCAGTCTTTCTAGAGGGAGTATAAAACTTGCAGCAGTTGTTGAAAGTTCTCCTACTACAGATACGCCTTTTTATGTAGTTAGCGTGTTTGAAAATCATCCAGACAAAACTACTAGTCCAGTTTATTGGTTTCGCGTGTCCAGTTCTAGTGGTGTCGTTGAGCCTTTAGATTTGGTGCAGAACCAATATATAGCATTAGAAAAATGGAATCCTGATGGACGATGATAACAGTTGTCAGGTTGTAGTGGACTAACTTACTACTACAAATCGTTTTCCCCTTATTTCTACTCCTTGCATTTTGCCTTTTTTTGATAAAAAACTCTTTTTAGTAATAAAAATGTCTGAACAAAAGCTTATAAACCCTTGGAATTATAAACCTTGGTGGTGTCAACCTTGGTCGATAATACTTACGGCGATAACTTTAATTAGCGGTAGCTGGTTAATATTTAAAATCATCTGGTTAACAATTCTCGTTGCGATACCTCTATTAATTTGGATGGGATTTTTTGTATTAATCTGGCCAAAACTCATGATTCAAAGTGGTGTTTTGGAACAGGGAATAGGGAATGGGGAATAGGGAATAGAAGAGAAAAATATTCTTCCTCCTGACTCCTGACTCCTGACTCCTGACTCCTGACTCCTGACTGGCAATTACCTATTAATTAACAACTTGGTTACCATGACTACGAGGATCATCTTGATTACCATCAGCTGATATTGGGGCTGAGAATTTAGAAGTCTGTCCGCTGGCTTGGGCATAAGGAAGGGCAGAACCACCTATTAAGGCTTCTAAGTTACTGGACATTACAGAACGGGGTATATCGCCAATTGCTTCGGCTACAGCCTCTCCTTGCTTGCCCAAAAACACAAAATGGGGAATGCCATCTACGCGATATTTGAGCATTTCTGGCAGCCATTTGGTATTATCTACATTCAACATGACAAAATTTAGCTTGTCTGCATACTGCTGTTTTAACAAGGCCATATCAGGAGCCATTTTTTGGCAGACGGTACACCAATCAGCATAGAATTCTACTAAAGTGGGTTGATTATTGGTGAGAGCAACTTCTAAGGGTGTGGAATCTTGATCTAATTGGGTGAGGGAAACTGAGTCTGTCTGGGTTCGGAGTCCTAAAAATAGCGCTAAACTTAGTGCGATCGCTACAATGACAATGAGGAAGTTTCTCATACGTCTGCCAAAGGTAGATTCAGGCTTGATGGGAGAATTCACAGGTGCATCTGTACTCATAATTTCTTTATTAAAACTTATTAAGTATTTTCATTTTACCTATTTATGAAAAAACGAGTTACTCTCACCTTTCCTAAACGTGCTATTCAAATGCCTGTTACTTACCGACTAGCAAAAGATTTCAACGTTGCAGCTAATATTATCCGCGCTCAAGTTGCCCCCAATCAAATTGGTAAATTGGTAGTGGAACTATCGGGAGATATTGATCAATTGGATGCAGCGATTGAGTGGATGCGATCGCAGCACATCAGTGTTTCCCATAATTTAGGGGAAATTGTGATTGACGAAGATGTATGCGTTGACTGTGGTTTGTGTACTGGGGTGTGTCCGACTGAAGCCCTCTCCCTCAATCCAGCGACTTATAAACTCACCTTCACGCGATCGCGCTGCATTGTCTGTGAACAGTGTATTCCCACTTGTCCAGTACAAGCTATCTCAACTAATCTCTAAAAACTGCCCAGTCAACCTGATGTTACTTCACTTAATTTTTATTTATTTAAATACACAAGTGATAGTTAGCAAGTCACGCACATTTATCTTAAATAATCAAGTATCTCAAGATATAAAATATTGTTACAGCGGATTGCAGATCAATAGACATCGACCAAATTTAAATATGCATATCCTAGAACCCTTGTAGAGAAGTGACATGGGTAGAGATTCTCGTCTTTACATTCTTTTTCACTCCTATGTCTAATGAGTTACAGAATTTAAATTCAAAGCCAGACACCAAGCCAGTTTTACTCCTGACGCTGCTGTAAGTATCAACTGGTTTAAAAAAATATATGAAAGATATAGAGGTTAATTTTTGACTAGTGCTATCATGCAAAAAACCTGTTAAATAGTTAATTATTATCAAGTATGACTTTAGCCACAACCACAACAATCAAAACTCTAGGAGACTGTGCATATCAAGCAATTGAAAAACACTTTAAGAAAACTATAAAATGGGAAAAATCAGTCAAAAAAGATGAAGATCCAGAAGCAGTACACCAAATGCGTGTAGGGATGCGTCGTCTACGTACGGCTGTTAGTAGATTTGAGAGATATTTAAGTTTACCAAAATCAGTCAGTGACAAAAATATCGGTAAACTTGCCCGAATTTTAGGTAGTCTTAGAGATTTAGATGTACTCGAAGAAATTCTGGAAAAGAATTACAAACCCCATTTAGTTGAAAGAGAACAAGAATTTCTACAAACAGCAATTACTGCATTACATAAAGAACGGGAAGCTGCATTTTCTCATGTTCAGAAAACATTTAAAGATGAAATTTATAAATCTTTAAAAAATAAATGTGAAGATTGGTTAAAAAATCCCAGTTATCAAACTTTCTCATCTGTACCCATTCATCACGTGTTGCCAGATTTACTTTCACCAGAAGTTAGTGAATTTTGCTTACATCCAGGATGGCTAATTGGTACTAAAATTGTTAAATCAGAAATAGTAGTGCAAACAAAATGGACACCAACCCAATTAGAAGAACATCTCAAAATAGAAGGTGAAACCCTGCATAGTTTACGGAAACAAGCCAAACGTCTCCGTTACCAAATGGAGTTATTTACTGAATTATATGGTGAGTCTTTTGCCGCCCAGATTAATGATGTCAAAAATATCCAAGAAATCTTGGGAATGATCCAAGATAATATGGTTTTACATGAGTGGTTAGAGAATATTTTCAAATCAGAACTTGACAATCAATTACAAGGGCTAACGACATTATTAGCTGCAAATCGTTATCAATTATGGCAAGAATGGCAACCACTACAACAACGTTATTTACAAGCAGAGGCTAGATATAATTTACATTTAGCCGTACTACAACCTACGGTTTCGGACAATGAAGCAAAGGAAACAAAAGATTAATTTATAATGTGCCTAAATACAGCAGATTGAAATTAAATCAATTTCATGTGAGGCTGCACAGAATAATGACATCAATTGAACTATCCATCTTTATCTACGTTTATCTGTGGTCAATTATTCTTGATGTCTCTGATTTAAGAAATTGGGGGTTTAAACACACCAATTTTTTTACAATTGATGATTGGTGTGTTAAATAAGCCTAATACACCATGCTTTTAGGGGAAAAGTTGATACTAACCAATCAATTTTTGCCAAGTCATAGCCCCGACAATTCCATCAGCAGTTAAACCATTCTGCTGTTGAAATTTCTTAATTGCCCCTTCTGTTTGTGGGCCGTAGATCCCATCAGGAGTAGCACCTACACGAAATTGCAAGTATCTGATTACCACACCACTAGTATGGGTTCCTTGGACAACTCGCTTGGCTAATATCTCGTTCAATGCAGTCCAAGTGGTACTACTTGCTGCCATTCCCGTTGGGAGAATTCCTACAAGTTTCTGAAATTTTTCAACAGCAGAAGTTGTTGCCGGTCCAGTGATGCCATCTTCGACTAAAGTTTTACCATTTCTATCGGTGATTTTGAGTTGATTTAAGGTTTTTTGTAACCTCAGAATACTAGTATCTTTGTTCCCTGCCTCATCTGGGATGGAATTCACAGGGGCAGATGCAACTTTACCAGTTAAGCCTTTAACGATCGCACTAGCCATTGCTTCGCCATCATATAGTTGCATATCTTTTGCCGAATCAATAAAGCAACATTCAATGAGAATTCCTGGCATATTTGTATTTCTAATCACATACAAATGAGAACCATTCTTGACACCGCGATTAAAAAAGCCTAACTTGATGATTTCATCTAATACTGGTTGGGCAATTTTTCTGCCAGCATCGCTTTGGGCAAATATTTCGGTGCCATTAGCTTTTCCATTAAAGGCATTAAAATGAATAGAAACAAAAATATCAACTTTGTTTCTATTAGCTGTATCACAACGTCTACCAAGAGATTGACCTACTGTACTAGCACTAGCGGGTTTACAGGGTATTACTTCATGTCCTAGACTTTTTAACTTAGCTATAACTTTATTACCTATCTCCACAGTTAAATTATCTTCAACTTTAATGCCTCTAGCCCCAGTATCTGGAGGACAATTATGCCCGATATCAATGCCAAATTTCATAGTGTATCCTCAACTTGCTTTCAAAATATCTAAAGAAGAAAATTTGCTTGTTTGGGATTTTTTGTAGTCAAAAAACACAGGTTTATGATATCACATACAGCAGGAGTCAGAAGTCAGGAATCAAGACTCATGAGTACAACCCTTTTGATACTCGGTTTCTGGTTTAAATTTCATACTTCATTTACCTACAATCTGCCACATCATAATTTAACCAAATTAGTAGTAAACTACGTCTACTTTGAAACCAATAGTTTTTGCTTAATCGGGTTTTGTTCCCAAATCCTATACCTTCCCTGTTAAGAGTTCCCTTTTGAAAAATTCCAGTTTTCAACTTGGATGAGGTTTAACTAGAGATTTAGGCAATCATAATATAACTGAGATGTCAGCATCAGTTCTGTCAGCTAATGGTTATCAGCAAAAAGGCTGAAATCTAACCATGATAGGTAGATATTCCCACCATGAACCTGCAAAAATGTTTAAGATAAAAGCAAAGAAAGATTTAATAACTTAAGGCATGAAACGCATCGTCTTGATTGCAGGCTTTGAATCATTTAACGCTGACTTATACCGGGATGCGGCTTTTTTGGCGAATTCGCGGGTGAAAGAGTTGGATATTCGGGTGTTTAGCGATCGCGATATTACCACTAAGCGCAACGAAGTAAAAGCCGCACTCCAAGGTGCAGATGTGTTTTTCGGCAGCTTAATCTTTGACTACGACGAAGTTTTATGGTTACGGGAACAGATCGCTAACATCCCTATCAGGCTTATTTTTGAGTCAGCACTGGAGTTGATGAGTTTAACAAAAATAGGAGAATTTGCGATCGGTGATCAACCGAAAGGAATGCCAAAACCCGTTAAATTCATCCTTGACAAATTCAGCAATGGTAAAGAAGAAGACAAACTCGCAGGTTATATCAGCTTCCTCAAAATCGGCCCCAAACTCCTCAAATTCGTACCCGTCCAAAAAGTCCAAGACTTACGTAACTGGTTAATTATCTACGGTTACTGGAATGCAGGTGGTTCAGAAAATGTCGCCTCTCTATTTTTAACACTTGCGGAAAGATACTTAGATTTAAGAGTCGGTGACATCCCCCCACCCATCGAAACCCCCAATATGGGGTTATTACATCCCGACTATCAAGGGTTTTTTACATCGCCCAAAGCATACTTAGAATGGTATCAAAGAGGGAGTCAGGAGTCAGGAGTCAGGAGTCAGGAGAAAGAAAGGAATAAAATTACCCAGTCCCCAATTATTGGTATTTTACTTTACCGAAAGCACGTTATTACCAAATTACCCTATATTCTCCAACTGATTCGTAAATTTGAGGAAGCGGGTTTAACACCTTTACCCATCTTTATCAACGGTGTAGAAGGACACGTAGCCGTCCGTGATTGGATGACAACCGACTACGAAACCCAACAACGTCAACTCGGTAACATTGAAACCCCTTCCCTTTCCCCAGAAGCCGTGAAAGTAGATGCTGTAGTTTCTACTATCGGATTTCCCTTAGTTGGTGGCCCCGCTGGTTCAATGGAAGCAGGAAGACAGGTAGAAGTTGCTAAACGCATTCTCACAGCTAAAAATGTTCCTTATATTGTCGCTGCACCTTTATTAATTCAAGATATTTATTCTTGGGTACGTCAAGGGGTTGGTGGTTTACAAAGTGTGGTTTTATATGCTTTACCAGAATTAGACGGGGCAATTGATACTATTCCATTGGGTGGTTTAGTAGGTGAACAAATTTATTTAGTTCCCGAACGAGTTCAGCGTTTAATTAATAGAGTCAAAAGCTGGGTTTCACTGCGACAAAAATCCATTTCAGAACGCAAAATAGCAATTATTTTATATGGCTTCCCTCCCGGTTATGGTGCAGTGGGAACGGCTGCATTATTAAATGTTCCTCGCAGTTTAATTAAATTACTTCATGCCCTGAAAGAACAAGGTTATACAGTTGGTGACATTCCTGAAGATGGGGAAGAATTAATTCGCCAAATTAAAGAAGCAGATGAAAACCCCAACCCAACCCTCCCCACAAGCGGAGAGGAAGTCATGTCCGGGGGGGCTAGGGGGGGTTCTACTGTCAATGCTAGAACATTAGAAAAATGGTTAGGATATCTCCAAACATCCAGAATTGAAAAACAATGGAAATATCTCACAGGTAGCGGTATTAAAACCTATGGAGATGAGTTTAATATTGGAGGTGTACAGTTAGGAAATGTGTGGATAGGTGTCCAACCACCGTTAGGAATTCAAGGCGACCCCATGCGGTTAATGTTTGAAAGAGATTTAACGCCTCATCCCCAATATGCAGCTTATTATAAATGGTTACAAAATGAATTTAAAGCTGATGCGGTTGTTCATTTTGGAATGCACGGAACTGTGGAATGGTTGCCCGGTTCACCTTTAGGAAATACTGGTTATTCTTGGTCTGATATTCTCTTAGGAAATCTGCCCAATCTATATATCTATGCTGCTAATAATCCTTCGGAATCAATTTTAGCTAAACGTCGCGGTTATGGGGTGTTAATTTCTCACAATGTCCCGCCTTATGGACGCGCTGGTTTATATAAGGAATTAGTAAATTTACGAGATTTAATTGCTGAATATCGGGAAGATCCAGGAAAGAATTATTTGTTAAAGGAAGGGATTTGTAAGAAAATTGTTGATACTGGTTTGGAGGTGGATTGTCCTTTTGATGATGCGAAAAGGTTGGGGATTTCATTTACACCGGAAAATGTGAGGATGTTTAGTAATCATGCTTTTGACCATTATTTGGTGAAGTTGTATGAATATCTGCAAGTTCTCGAAAATCGTCTTTTTTCTTCTGGGTTACATACTCTAGGTGAAGCACCGAATCAGGAGGAGTTAGCTGGTTATTTGGATGCTTATTTTGGGGGAGAAAACGAACCACAGAGACACAGAGAACACAGAGAGGAAGAAGAACGAGTAATTACAGATTTATTAAATCAATCTACTGATGAGTTAACGAATCTTTTGCGTGGTTTGAATGGTGAGTTTATTCCTCCTGCACCTGGTGGTGATTTGTTAAGGGATGGTGCTGGTGTTTTACCTACGGGTAGAAATATTCATGCTTTAGATCCTTATCGTATGCCTTCTCCTGCTGCTTTTGAACGGGGTAGAGAAATTGCTAAGAAAATTATTTCTCAACATTCAAATGATAATCAGAATTATCCTGAAACTGTGGCAGTTTTGTTATGGGGTTTGGATGCGATTAAAACTAAGGGTGAATCTTTAGGAATTTTGTTGGAATTGGTGGGTGCTGAACCTGTGAAGGAAGGAACGGGAAGAATAGTTAGATATGATTTGAAACCTCTTGATCAAGTTGGTCATCCACGTATTGATGTGTTAGCAAATCTATCGGGTATTTTTCGAGATAGTTTTGTGAATATTATTGAGTTGTTAGATGATTTATTTCAACGTGCTGCTGATGCTGATGAACCGGAGGAAATGAATTTTATCAGAAAACACGCTTTGGCTTTGAAAGCGCAAGGTGTGGAAAATTCTTCAGCGAGGTTGTTTTCTAATCCATCTGGTGATTTTGGTTCTTTGGTTAATGATAGAGTTGTCGATGGTAATTGGGAGTCGGGGGAAGAGTTGGGGGATACTTGGGAAAGCCGCAATGTGTTTAGCTATGGTAGACAGGATAAGGGACAAGCTAGGCCGGAAGTATTGCAGACTTTATTAAAAACAAGCGATCGCATTGTTCAAGAAATAGATTCGGTAGAATATGGTTTAACTGATATTCAGGAATATTATGCGAATACAGGCGGTTTAAAAAAAGCCGCAGAAAAACAAAGTGGTAGGAAGGTACAAGCCAGTTTTGTGGAAAGTTTCTCTAAAGACACCACACCCCGCAATTTGGATGATTTGTTGCGAATGGAATACAGAACCAAGCTGCTAAACCCCAAATGGGCTGACGCAATGGCTAATCAAGGTTCTGGTGGCGCTTTTGAAATCTCTCAACGCATGACAGCTTTAATCGGTTGGGGTGGTACTGCTGATTTTCGAGATGATTGGGTTTATGACCAAGCCGCAGAAACCTATGCTTTAGATGCAGAAATGGCAGAAAAATTACGCAAAGCAAATCCTGAAGCTTTTAGAAATATAGTGGGGAGAATGTTAGAAGCATCAGGACGCAGTTTGTGGCAAGCTGATCAAGAGAAGTTGGATAAACTGCGGAAATTGTATGATTTAACTGATGAAGAATTGGAAGGAGTAACGG
Organism: Anabaena sp. PCC 7938; assembly: GCF_049315035.1. Lineage (NCBI taxonomy): Bacteria > Bacillati > Cyanobacteriota > Cyanophyceae > Nostocales > Nostocaceae > Anabaena > Anabaena sp. PCC 7938. The sequence goes on from NZ_CP186034.1 coordinate 2,774,718, forward strand.
TGTAAACAATTCAAAATCAATAGTAGGTTGGGTTAAACGAAGTGAAACCCAACATATTTACAATTACAATTTTCCAGAGAAGCAAGAAAGAACATCTGCTAGATAATTTTAGTTTTTACTTCTGATAAAAGGTTTTAGCTACTATGCACTCTGTAATGACAGAAAACAAGCTTATTTGACAGCCTGTATTAATCCTCGTGGAGTATTACTGTGATTTCATCTCAATTCGTGCAAAATCGGTACAAATACGATTTAAATTTGAGTCGTTTGCTGCTTTGGATTTTAGGTCAAGATATTCTGAGAGATGAAAACTGTATAATATGGGCGCAATTGTTTCTTCCTCCCAATGGCGTAGTGGCGACTGATAGACATAACTCTAGGACTGACGCACTCAGCCAAGTTGAGAACGGTAGAATAGGCGTTTCAACTTCTGGAGAGATTCTTCGCTGCGCTCAGAATGACAGTTTTCCATTTCAGTGCGTGAGTCCTGAACTCTTTAAGGAAAAAGCTTAAATTTAATTAAGCGGGTTTTCCAGTACCTTTAGTAAGTTCAATTAAATTTGAAAATTACTCTTTACTATAAAAATATGTATTAGTCAATCTGTCTTTAGGCAGAGTTGTCCCTATCTCTCTAGATAGATGAGGTATAAGGGAGATAAGTTATATCTTCAGTTATGAGACATTGATAGGATTTCCTTGGGTGGAAACTACATAGTTGTTAAAGCTTTTCCTTGCATAATTACAGCTAACCTATAAACCAATTTCTCTGCCATATATCCCTCCCTTCAAAAGAGGCATTAGTGACTTCAAAATTATCCATCCACAGGTTCTAATTTTTATAGAGACTATGGATGGATTTTTTTAACCGAATTAGCTGAGAATTAGTTTTTGGAAACTTGGCTCATGCTTAATATCATCAAAATCTATATCAGTTGCAGCATCTTCCTTATAACTAGGTTTAAGTTGAATTGCTGTTTGTAGATTTTCTAAAGCTAATTCTACTTCTCTCTGTAGCGCATAACAGGCTGCTTTATTGTAATAAGCACTAGGATAGTCTGATTTGATTTCTAGCGTTTTGTCAAAATCAGCGATCGCTTCGTCATCCCTTCCTAATCTTACCAAAGTGTAACCACGTTTATCTAAAATCTTAGGAGAATTGGGTTGAAATTGCAGCGCTTGATCAAAAGATGCAAGTGCATCTTCATAACGTTCTAACTCTACCAAAGACAAACCCCGATTTAACCAAGCTACACCATCATCTGGCTGAATTTGGGTAGCTTTATCAAAACAGTTAAAGGCTTCTTTATGTTTTCCTAAGTTCCCGCAAGCAACACCAATATCACACCAAGCTTGATGATAATCAGGTTTAATTTTGATAGCTTGGTTGTAAGAAGCAATAGCTTCTTTATAGCGTTTTAGTCTATTCAAAATAATACCACGTTTGAGCCAAATTTCTGCATCATCAGATTTAATGTTTACCGCTTGCTCATAAATAGCAAAAGCATCTTCATAACGTTTTTCTGAAAACAGCATATCTGCTTCTTTAGTATAATCATCAGCAGAAACTTCTGGTTGAGGTGCTTCTGATTCTGATATTGTTTCCAGTTTTGGCGTAGGTTTAACTTCTTTTAACTCTTCTAAAATAACATCTTTATGCTGTTGAGCATCTAATTGTAAGTCTGAAAGTTGGTTCACAAATTCAGCTTCTAATTTTTTCAAATTCTCCAGAATTATCAATTTTTGTTTTTTAGCATCAGTTTGAATTTCTGAAACCTGAGAAGTAAATTCTCCACCGGATACTTCTAAATTTTCAATAATTTGCTGTTGCCGAACTTGAGCAGTATTCTGTAATTCTGCAAGCTGATTAACAAATTCGGATTCTAACTTCTGTAAGTTTTCTAAAATTATCAATTTGTTTTCTTGAACATCAGTTTGAATATCTGAGAATTGAGAAGTAAATTCTCTACCAGATATTTCTAAATTATCAATAATTTGTTGTTGACGAACTTGAGCAGCATTTTGTAATTCTGCAAGCTGATTTACAAGTTCAGAGTCTAACTTTTGCAAATTTTTCTGAATCAGCGCTTGCTGTTGTTGAACATCAGTGTAAATATCTGAAAACTGAGAAATAAATTCTCCACCAGATGTTGCTAAATTTTCAATAATTTGCTGTTGATGAACTTGAGCAGCATTCTGTAGTTCTGCAAGTTGGTGAGAGAATTCTAATTGTAAATTAACCAAACTATCAAAGACATTATCTTTTTGGGTTAGAGCATCAATTTGTAATTCTGCAATTTGTGATTTAAATAAATTATTTAGATTTTCTAAATGCTCTATAGTTATATCTTTTTGGTTTTTAGCATCTATCTGAAATTGAGATAATTCAGCCGTAAATTCTGACTGTAATTTTGAGATACTTTCAAAAGTATAATCTTTATGCTGTAAAGCTTCTGACCCTAACCCATGAATTTGAGATATCAACTGAGAACGGGATTGTTCAATATCATTAACAGCAATATCTTTTTGGCTTTCCAGTTCTAACTTCAGTCTAGTAAATTGAGCAACTAAATCAGCTTCTAATTTTTTAGCATTTTCAATGGCAATTTTTTGTTGTTGACTAGATAAATTTAATTGTTCTAATTGAGTATTTAATTTAAATTCTAAATTACTGATATTTTCTTGAGCAGATTTAACCTCACGCTCTAATGCTGTTAAAAATTCTTGTTTTGATTTTGGTAAATCCGATAATAAGATAGATAATTTATTCTCTTCACCTTGAATTTTTTGTTGAAGATTGTTAACTCCCTCTCCTAATTCATGGGTAAGATTTTGAGAGATTTTAATCAGGTTCTCCGCATCTTGATTAACTGTAATTAATTGAGCTTGCAAATTTTCGATTCCTTGTACTTGTTGCATTGCTCGCTCAACAATTTCTCGAATTATGGCCTTTCGTAGTAACCATAATGTAGCAATTAAAACCACAGGAAACAAACTTAAGATAGTTAACCAGATATTGAGCAGGGTATTGGTGCGAGTGAAAGCACGCTCAAAGTCTGACTGTACTTGCTTTTGAAGTCTGTTTTCTGTTCGCAGTCTGGTTAATTCTTCCCGTTCCTGATTTGAGAGTACTTGAGCATGAGCGGATAGTTGGAGTTGTCCACTGACAAAACCAGTAGATATCAGCAAGGGTGATAATAAAATTGCGCTTTTTAAAGCTAAATTGGAAATTATGGGGTTTTTGCTCTTCATAACAACCTTCCCTATCCGTTAGTTAGTTTTTGCAGCGGTCTGCCTATATGCCATCTATGATAGATGATGGGTGGGGTTGCTAGATTTTAGAGAGGTTGTTTGATTTTAGCAGATTAGTGGAGTGCGATCGCTCCGGCACGTTATGCGAACACCTAGTTATTCAATTGAAAATATACTCTTATTCTCGGATATAACCTTATATATAAGTAAAATTGAACCGATATTTTATAACTCTTAATTATGTGGCAAAGGATAACCAAAGAATTACGCAAAATACATATTTATTAGTTTACAGCAGGGTTCATATATTTGTACCACATCCTTCTTATTCTCCTCCTTTCTTCCTTTGCGCCTTTGCGTCTTTGCGTGAGATTTAAAAATGTGGTTCATTGACCTGAAAATCGCTGTAATATATTTTATTCAACCTCACCAAGAACATTTCCCCAAAGCTACCGTCTACAATTTGACGTAGTGTACAGAATGCATAAACCATGAAAAACAGACACAAAATGGCTTGTCACCAAAAATCTCTCATTAGTCTCAGCTTAATTACCACCTTTCTCACACCCTATTCCGTTGCTGCTACAACTCCACGCACTCCTGATAAAACCGTCAACTGTGAAATTCTTGTGGTTGGTGGTGGACTCTCTGGAGTTGCTACAGCTTATGAAGGGTTACTCGCAGGACGGACGGTTTGCTTAACGGAAATAACCGACTGGTTAGGTGGACAAATATCTTCTCAAGGTACATCTGCATTAGACGAAAGACCAACCCAACGAGCTAAACAATTCTATTCTCGTGGATATTTGGAATTAAGAAACCGCATTCAACGCAAATATGGCAAACTAAATCCTGGTGATTGTTGGGTAAGCGACTCTTGCTTTCTCCCCCGTGATGCTCACAACATCATGACACAAATGCTTAAAGAAGCTGAAAAACGGGGTAGAGGAAAGTTGCAATGGTTTCCCAATACAGTAATTAAAGATTTAGCAATTAGTGAAGATGGTAAAATCATTAATAGTGCGATCGCAATTCAACATCAACCAGCAACAGGCGCACCACCCCTAAACACCGCTACATTATCTCAAACCATTGAAGATGCTTATCGCTACGAAAACTCCCCACAATTAAGCAAAACTTTAATTCGCTTTCTCCCCAAACAAACTAAAAACAATACTTCCAAATGGTATGTTGTAGACACCAGCGAAACCGGGGAAATTATCGCTTTAGCCGATGTTCCTTACAGACTCGGAATTGATGCGCTTTCCTATTTAGAACCTTCATCTTCTAGCACTACCAACGACTCCTATTGTACCCAAGGTTTTACTTATACCTTTGCAATGGAGTCTACCAAAGACCCGCAAAATCAAGTAATGCCCCCATTCTATCCCCAATATGCGCCATATTTTAGCTATGAATTAGCGCGATTGGCAAATTTTGATTTAGTCTTTACCTACAGACGGATTTGGAGTCCGCAAAAAGGACAACCAACTACATTCAATGGGGTTAAGTTTACCGCACCCACACCAGGAGACATCTCCATGCAAAACTGGACTTGGGGGAATGACTACCGTCCAGGAACTGCTAATGATAATCTCATTTATACACGTCAACAATTACAAACTTCTGGACAGTTAAACCCTGGAGGTTGGACGGGGGGACTAAGAACCGAAACCCTCCGCAAAGGTGAAGAAAATGCCCTTGCTTATTATTACTGGTTAGTCGCGGGAAATACTGACTCCCAACTCGGTGCAGGTGTAAAGCAACCCCAACCAAATAACCGTTTGTTAACAGGGTTAAATTCTCCAATGGGAACTGCACACGGTTTATCAAAATACCCATATATGCGGGAAGGAAGACGCATTATCGGCCGTCCTAGTTGGGGACAACCGGAAGGTTTTGGAATTTGGGAAATTGATATTTCTCGCCGTAATTATAATGATGAGTATTACCGGAAAAACTTGCCCGCAGATATGTATCGTTGGTTAACAGCAGCACTGGCAGGTTTAGAAGCACCATCAGTAATTAGTGGTCAAATCTCTCCAGATAAGGTCATGCGGCGGAGTCGTTCAACGATTTTCCCTGATTCTGTGGGTATCGGTCATTACGCCATAGATTTCCATCCTTGCATGACAAAAAGTCCCGCTGAAGCACCTGGTAATACTGAACGTGCGGGAGAAAGACGGGGTGCTGGACAAGCATATCCTTTCCAAATTGCCCTCAGAGCCATGATTCCCCAAAAAATTGATAATTTATTAGTAGGGGGTAAAAGTATTGCTACCAGCCATATAGCTGCTGCTGCCTATCGGGTTCATTCCTTTGAATGGTCTTCTGGTGCGGCTGCGGGAACTGTGGCCAGTTTTGCAATCAAAGAAAATATTGCACCCTATCAATTAGTTGATGATTTACCTAAACAAGAACCGCAATTACAAGTTTTAAAACGGCTGTTGGAACAAAATGGTAATCCTACAGCTTTTCCTGATACTTCCATTTTTAACCAAAATTGGGAAGATTGGCGGTAGGTTCAACATCTGTTGTAGAGACTGTCTAGGGAACGTCTCTACTCTGGCTCTATCGTTAAGGTTGTTGATTTGGCTCTGACGATGCTGGTTGTTGCAAACGTCGCCGCCAGCTGCTAGGTTGAGGACTACTTTGACTATTGTTAGTGACTGGAGAAGCTGGAGTTGCTTCCCGTCTTCGTCTTCTTTTGGTTGTTTGTCCTGAAGATGAAGAAGCATTAGTTACTGCTGGATTTCTTCTTCTTCTGAGAGCTTCTCCCAAACGCTGACCTTTAGTTGCTGATGAAGTGGAAGCAGATTCTGTTGATGCTGCTGTGTTTCTGCTGCGGCGAATTCTTCTGGTGATTGGGTTCGGTTCTCTAGGAATATTTTCATTAACAGATGTTACTAATCTTCGGCTGCGTCTTGGTGTTTCGCTTGCAGAATTACTTGCATTGTTTGTAGATGCAGCGTTTCTTTGTTCTGATTCTCTTTGTTTCTTGCGTTCTTGCAGTTGGCGATGTCGTTGGGAACCTGCGATCGCATATTCAGTCCCAATACTAACACCTTGTCTACCTTCTGAACTGGGTTTGAGTTTCCACTTTTGCGCTCGATCTAAATGTTCTGCATCTAATTTCTCGTTACCACTAGATCTCAACAACCGCACCTTAGTAACATTACCCTGATTATCAGTATCAACAGCTACTTCAACTCTGCCCTCTACTCCTCTTCTCCTCGCCCAATCTGGATAATTTGTATCGCACTCCCGACAAGCAGCACGGCCATTACCTCTACCAGAGTTAGTACTTAATTTGGGAGTTGTTGGTGCAGTTGCAACTTTTGAACCACTACCGCTGCCACTACCACTACCACTGCCGCTGCCACTACCACTGCCACTACCACTACCGCTACCACTACCGCTACCACTGCCGCTGCCACTGCCACTACCACTACCACTGCCGCTACCACTGCCGCTACCACTACCGCTGCCACTGCCACTACCAAGAAGCCCTGATGAGTTTGATGTTACGGCACCATTCCCACCCACAGTACCTTGAGAGGGTTGTAAAACTCCTTGATTTGACCCATTATCTCTAATTCCTGCCAGCAATTTGCTTAAATTTGCACTAGATTGTGAAAATGCTTGTACTGTCGTGCTATCTCTAGATGAAGTTTGAGTAAGTATATTTTGAGGAGCAGACGCTTTTACTTGAGACTGTGGTTCTAATTTCCTTTCCGAGACAGGTTCTTTGGGTATAGATGGTAAAGGTTTAAGATCTTCTATTTTCGGAAATGGAACGACAGCAGATGCTACCTTGTTTTGTTGCGGCTTTAATTCAGATGTGGAAGAAATGTTATTGATACTCAAACCACCACCGCCACCGCCACCAGAACGACTGTTTGAATTAGTCAAAATCCGTGAATTTTCAGCAATATCAGGTTGTGTCAGTTCTAGTTTTTCTAGAGGTTTTGATTCTATCTTCGGTGGAGTTTCTACCATAGTAATTTCTAGTGGCTCTTCTGTCATTTCCGGCACTTTCATTAGTAGATTACCAATACCAGAAGCCAGTAACCCAATGTGTAGAGTTAACGATCCAATCAAACTATATGTTAAAAAAGTTCTCAGTGTTTTTATTTCTTGCTCTCGCTGCTGTAGGGCTATGCTAGAAAAATTCATATGTTTATTGCTAGATACTTTCATTAATTCTGGAAGAATATCAGAGATTTGATAAAAATGTCAATCGATAAATCTTAACTTTTATTTTTGCTCTTTTTATCTAAAATCTCTAATTAGGCAATGATTTTAGCGACTAAAACCCTAATAATAACGGTATTTTCACTATGGCTGGTATTAAAATCTTGACAAGAATTCCTATTTAGTTTAATTTAATTTGAGAAGTTATGTCAGTTAACTTAAACTCAATTACTTAGGAAAATTACTGAAAGGCTTGCAAATCAGACATGGATATTAAAAATCTGTTTATCGCAGGTGGTGTGGTAATGTGGCCCCTGCTTGGTTCTTCTGTGTTGGCGGTAGGGTTAATTATCGAACGGATCAAATTTTGGGCAAAAATCAGTACCCGTCAGCAACGGGTAGTCCGAAACGTGTTGAATCTCTATCGTCAGGATAATGTAGTAAGTACAATTGATACACTGCGAAAGAATGCAGATTTACCCATAGCGCGGATATTTTTAACAGCTTTAGAACTGGAAGAACCAAATCCAGAAGAATTTCGTTTGGCGTTGGAGAGTGAAGCCCAGGCAGAAATACCTTTGTTCAAAAGGTTTAATACAATTTTTGATACTATTATTGCCCTCGCGCCCCTGTTAGGATTACTGGGAACGGTATTGGGGTTGATTAGTTCTTTTGCTTCACTCAATCTTGGTGATGTTGGCGGAACAAAAACTGCGGGGGTAACTAGCGGTATTAGTGAAGCGTTGGTTTCCACTGCGTCTGGGTTAATTGTGGCAATTTTTACCCTTGTTTTTGCTAATACTTTCCGGGGATTTTATCAAAGGCAAATTGCTTTGATTCAAGAATATGGTGGTCATTTAGAACTATTATACCGTCGTCGCTACGAAAAAGGAGAAAAAGCGTATGCGTCTACAAGATGAGCCGGAAATTCCAGCACAGATTAATATTGTGCCGATGATTGATGTTATTTTTGCGATTTTGACATTTTTTATTATGTCAACGTTGTATTTAACTCGTTCCGAAGGTTTACCAGTTAGTTTACCTCAGGCAGCTACGGGTAAAACAGATCGTCCTGCACAGGTGACGGTGACAATTAATAAGAATGGAGAGATATTTTTGAACAAAAAAGCAATTAGTTTAGAACAATTAGAAACAGGAGTGAGAGAAAAGTTAGAACCGAAAACACAGTTGATGGTGGTACTAAATGCTGATGAAAAAGTTAATCATGGACAAGTGGTAGCGGTGATGGATAAAGTGCGACGGGTAGAAGGAGTGAAATTAGGTGTAGCTACACGGAAATAGTTTTAAAAGGATTCAGGAGTCATGAGTCAAGAAGGAAGGAAGCATAAAAACAAGACAGTATAAAGTATGACAACTGATTCTTTCATTTTTAACAGGCGGATAACACCAACGGTGGGAGGCTAATAATTTGATGAATTCGGCGGCTAAACCTGTGTTCAGCTTGGTTGTATGTGTGGTGCTGCTACTAGTTTGTTTGGTCTCTAGTGTCACGTTAGGGGCAGTAGAAATACCAATAAATAAGATTTTGACATCCTTTGTCAGCTTTGATGGTTCATATCAACATTTAGTTATTCAAACTGTCAGATTACCGCGATCGCTCATTGCCATTTTAGTCGGTGCAGCCCTGGCAGTATCTGGGGCATTAATGCAAGGTTTAACACGCAATCCCTTAGCAGATCCAGGTATTTTGGGCATTGAAGTCGGTGCAGCACTCACCGTAGTTATCACAACTTTTGTGTTTGGTACTTCATCAGTTGCTACCTTGACAATTGCGGCTTTTTTGGGTGCGGGAGTTACAGCAACTTTAGTCTACTTCCTGGGTTCACTGGGAAAGGGAGGTGCTACCCCACTCAATCTCACAGTAGCAGGTGCAGCACTGACAGCTTTAATTTCTTCCCTCACCACTGCGATTTTAATCATCAGTCAACGCACATTAGAAGAAATTAGATTTTGGTTAGCTGGTTCATTAGCAGGTAGAGATACCACTATACTCGTTTCCGCACTACCGTTTATCATCATCGGCTTAGTAATTGCCTTTGCTTTGGGTAGACAAATTACCACCATGAGTCTAGGTGACGATGTAGCCAAAGGCTTAGGTCAAAAAACAGCCTGGATAAAAATCCTGACTGCCCTCAGCGTAGTTTTACTAGCAGGAAGTTCAGTAGCCCTTGCTGGTCCCATCGGTTTTATTGGTTTAGTTGTTCCCCACATAGTCCGATTTTTCATTAAAACCGATTATCGCTGGATTTTGCCTTATTCCGCTGTTGTGGGGGCAACTCTGCTCTTAGTAGCAGATATTACCGCCCGTGTCGTCCTCAAACCCCAGGAATTACCTGTAGGTGTGATGACTGCACTGGTGGGCGCTCCCTTTTTTGTCTACCTGGCTAAATCAAAGGTGAAAAAATGAAGGTTGATTGGTTGGTGATTCGTTCCTCAGCAATATCTTTTCGCATAGACCGACGTGTACCAACAATGCTGTTATTTTTACTAGCAGTGATTGGGGTAGCAATGGTGTTAAATGTGGGTAGAGGTGAATATCCTATCTCTCCCCTAGATATTATTAAAACTCTATTGGGTGTTGATACAGGAAACCCTGATCATTTATTTGTTATTAATTCCTTGCGTCTACCTCGTACCGTTGTAGCTTTTATGGTGGGAGTGGCGCTGGCTATTTCTGGAACTATCTTCCAAGGTTTAACACGCAATCCCTTAGCTGACCCCGGTATTATTGGCATCAATTCTGGAGCAAGTCTAGCCGCAGTTACAGTTATTGTCTTATTTCCCTCCGCACCAGTTTACATCTTGCCTTTATCAGCCTTTTGCGGGGCTTTGTTGATGGCTACTTTAATTTACTGGTTAGCTTGGAATAATGGCAGTTCGCCGATTTTATTAATTTTAATGGGAGTGGGTTTATCTGCGATCGCTAGTGCCTTCACCAGTTTAATGATTACCTTCGGAGACATTTACAGCGTTAGTGATGCTTTGGTTTGGTTAGCTGGTAGTGTTTACGGACGCACCTGGGAACAAGTATTTTCATTTTTACCTTGGTTAATTATTTTTGTACCAATGGCGTTGACATTAGCCAGACATTTGAACGCCTTAAATTTAGGAGATGATATTGCTAGAAGTTTAGGCAGTCACGTGGAATGGCAGCGTAGTTTACTGTTGCTAGTAGCAGTAGCCCTAGCAGGTGCATCAGTAGCCACAGCCGGAATGATCGGCTTTGTCGGTTTAATAGCACCCCATTTAGGAAGGCAATTAGTAGGTACAAATCATCACGGTTTGATTCCTACTTCTGCACTGCTAGGAGGAATGATTGTTGTGGTAGCAGACTTATTAGGAAGAACTATATTTGCACCTATTGAAATTCCCTGTGGAGTTGTTACCGCTGCCGTGGGCGCTCCTTATTTTATGTATTTATTAATTCGTGATCGGAAAAAATAGTCTGAATCAGGATTTCCAGGATTTAAGGATTAACAGGATAAAAATTAATATTCTATTACCAATCACCAATTATGAAAGGATTATCAACGAAAAGTTTATCTTTAGCTTATGATGGTACGACAATTATATGGGATCTAAATTTAGCGATTCCTAGCGGAAAGATTAGTGCTTTAGTCGGTGCTAATGGTTGCGGAAAATCTACTTTATTAAGAGGGTTGGCTAGATTACTTAAACCTCGTGGTGGTGCAGTATATCTTGATGGAGAATCTATTTTTCAACTTTCGACAAAAGAAGTAGCCCAGCAATTGGGAATTTTGCCTCAAAGTCCCATAGCACCAGAAGGTTTAACAGTCAGAGATTTAGTAGCCCAAGGACGTTATCCTTATCAAAATTGGTTGCAGCAATGGTCTCAGAAAGATGAAAAAATTGTTCAGCAGGCGTTAGAAATTACAGATTTGCTCAAGTTATCTGAACGGGCATTAGATACTTTATCAGGTGGACAAAAACAACGAGCTTGGATTGCCATGGCATTAGCTCAAGATACGGATATTTTATTATTGGATGAACCGACTACTTTTTTAGATTTAGCACACCAAATAGAAGTCTTAGATTTGTTGTATGAATTAAACCAATTTCAGGGCAGAACTATCGTCATGGTGTTGCATGATTTAAATCAAGCTTGTCGTTATGCTGATTATTTAGTAGCCATTAAAGAAGGCAGAATTTTTACTGCTGGAGAACCACAAGAAGTTATGACTGAGGAAATGGTAAAAGAGGTTTTTGAGTTAGAGTGTCGTGTTATTGCTGACCCAGTTGTGGGAACACCAATGTGTGTACCCATAGGACGTAAAGGTAAATGATATACAGCAAAATTTAGGAGTCATGAACGTATAAAAGAACTGAAACAGCGTAGATATGAAGATGCAAAACGTTGTTTAACTCCCATTATTCAAACTTTGACTACGGTAAAAGAACAGCGTCAATCTCATAATAGATTAGTTAACTCAACAGAACGGTTATTCAACGACCTTCCCCTGTAAAAAACACCCAATTTTTTTAAATACGCTACTTATCTGGGATGAAATGAGTTGTTGTCAAATTGCTTGGATCAATAATCATGCTATTCCTACGGAGCGCTTTGCGATCGCACCTCCTAAAACAATATAGACTTGAAACTATTATAAACTACAGCAACAGTGACCATTTTAAACGGCTTGTATCTCTACACAAGGTTCCCCGTGGCAGTGATTAACTTCCACAGATACATGAGCTAGAGATGGAATATCTTTAAGTAAGTTTTTATAAAATTCTGGTGTTTGCGGGTAATGAGTAACTAGCGAAATTGTAGCGGCCAAATGATGCTGACTCACATACCAAATATGCAAATCTGTAACCCGATTATCAGCGTCTTCTTCAATAGCATTGACAATAGCTAACTTTGTTTGTTTATCAATTGCTCCATCTAGCAAAATTGCACCAGTGTCACGCACCAAACCATAAGACCATTTTCCAATCACAGCTGCACCAACAAATCCCATTACTGCATCCATCCAAACCCAACCCAGAAACTTACCAGCAAATAAAGCAATAATGGCAAAAACAGAAGTTAGTGCATCTGCTAAAACATGAATATAAGCAGCACGAAGATTATGATCATGGTGGTCATGATGATCGTGATCATGTTCATGTGCATGGTGATGATCATCTTGCAACAAAAAAGCACTGGCTATATTAACAACTAACCCAATCACAGCAACACCAATTGCTTCATTAAACTGAATAGTTTGAGGCTGAAAAAAACGCCCCAGCGACTCAAGTCCCATCACAAAAGCGATGACAGCCAGTGCAACCGCACTTGCAAAACCTCCAAGTACACTAACCTTTCCAGTTCCAAAAGTATATTTAGGGTTGTTTGCGTGACTCCGCGCATATTGATAGGCAAAAATCGTAATTCCAAAGGCAGCAACATGGGTTGACATATGCCAACCATCAGCAAGCAAAGCCATTGAACCAAACGTAGTTCCAGCTAAAATCTCAGCCACCATCGTTAATGCTGTCAGCAGCATCACTATTTTGGTGTTTCTCTCTGCATGATTTTGGTCAATAGAAAAATTATGAGAATGCTGCCATTCTTCAAGAGTATGAATGTGCATAGAAATTTTGACACTCCTTTCGTTAATATATAAAGCTGATAGTGATTTTTTCGGAATTTTTTGTTTCTATCTCATATCAATACTGTACTGTGAAATACAGTGATTAGCACCCTGATTCAGCTAAATCATCCCACATTTAAATTGATTAATCTTCCTCCAAACTTGGTAAATCTAAGGCAATCACTAAAGCCTGTGCCAAATGTGCCATTACCACCGGAGAAAGCACCCCTCTGAGACGTAAAAAACGGGTTTTAGACAACACTCGCACCTGATCTGCCATGGCAATTGAATCTTTCCTCAATCCGCCATCAGGTGCTAAAATTAAAACTTGAGTAGGGTAAACTCTCTTGCCGTCTTGATAAGTGGTACATGGTACTGCTAAAACCACTGGGCTAGATAGATTAATCACGTCACGACTGACTATAATTACGGGGCGAGTTCCTCCCTGTTCTGAACCTTCTGTCATTTCTAGACGCGCATCATACACTTCACCCCTTCTCATCTTGGCGATTCCCCTAGCTGCAACGCCTCCCATTGCGCTGGTGCAAATTCTATCTCCATTTTTAAGACTTCTGCTTGATAATCAGGGTCTTTCGCCATTTCTGCCAAAGCAGCATCAATTTCGGCTCTTTTTTGTGCTGCTAATTCCCGCTTCAAAGCCTGCACCACAAAATCATTCCTACTTTTGGCTTTTCCCTCTAGTACCGCTTTATCTGTAGCTTCTAGCAGTTCTTTTGGGATTGTTAACGTCGTGCGAATGGTTTCTGCTTTCATGGCGCGTTCTAGACTGTGATGTCTGAAGTGATGATTTATATGATATCGTTTTAAGCATCAATTATTAGTAATAAATGATTAGTAATTAGTAATTAGTCATTGGTATACTAAAAATAGTCAAATTTACTACCTAAAAAACACTCGTTAATTTGCTTAAAATTTCAACAAACAACTTAGTTTAATTCGGTTATGTAGCAATTCTCAAGCTCATGAAATACACCCCACCCGCGCTGTCGCGCACCCTCCCCTTGGTAAGGGGTAATTTTGTATCTAACTAGAGTGTTAAAGGCTATAAACTATTAAATATAATTACTTAAACTAAATGTAAACTGTCTAGCTAAAATATAAATAAACACTCACCATATCTGTAATTTCACTAATATTTTTAGTGATTTTCTTACTTTGTACGAGATTATTTACTTGACCCTACAAGGTTGAATTTACCAAGCATTTTCCCAGTAACTTATGAAAACATCCACAGCATTGCAAACTCGTCTCGATCTATACTACCAGCAAATTAAGACGATTATTCTTGCTCGCCAAAATCCCATCACAGGTTTGCTTCCTGCAAGTACAGCAATTACTGCTCATGGTGATTATACTGATGCTTGGGTAAGAGATAATGTCTACAGCATTTTAGCCGTTTGGGGTTTAGCACTGGCATACCGTAAACTAGACAACGACGATGGACGCACCTACGAACTCCAGCACAGTGTTGTCAAGTTGATGCGTGGTTTGCTATTTGCAATGATGCGCCAAGCACATAAAGTAGAAACATTTAAACATACCCAATCTCTACTAGATGGACTGCACGCTAAATACAACACTGCTACTGGTGACATTGTAGTTGGTGATGATGAATGGGGACATTTACAACTTGATGCTACATCAATATTTTTACTGATGTTGGCACAAATGACCGCTGGGGGATTATCAATTATTTATACACTTGATGAAGTTAATTTTGTCCAAAATTTAGTTTACTATATTGGTCGAGCTTACCGCACTCCAGACTTTGGCATTTGGGAAAGAGGAAATAAAATTAATCATGGTAGTGCGGAATTAAATGCTAGTTCTGTAGGCATGGCTAAAGCAGCTTTAGAAGCTATTAATGGACTAAATTTATTTGGTATACATGGAAGTCAAACTTCAGTAATTCATGTATTACCAGATGAAATTGCTAGAGCCAGAATTACCTTGGAATCTTTATTACCGAGAGAATCAGGTTCAAAAGAAGTTGATGCAGCACTGTTGAGTATTATTAGTTATCCTGCTTTTGCTGTGGAAGATGTGCAATTGTATGAACGAACTTTTAATAAAATTATTACCAAACTGGCAGGTAAATACGGCTGTAAACGTTTTCTCCGCGATGGACATCAAACTGTTTTAGAAGATACCCAACGCTTACATTACGAACCTGGGGAATTAAAGCAATTTGAAAATATTGAATGTGAATGGCCTTTGTTTTTTACTTATTTGGTTCTTGATGGATTATTTCGGGGTGAACAAGAACAAGTTAAAAAATATCAAGCTTTATTAGAATCATTACTTATAGACAGTGATGAAATGTGGCTATTGCCAGAACTTTATTATGTTCCTGCTGAAAACGTCGAAGCAGAAAAATTAAACCCACAAACTCAACCCCGTTTACCTAATGAAAATGTCCCCTTAGTGTGGGCGCAAAGTTTATATTTTCTCGGTCAAATGTTGAGTGAAGGATTAATAGCTGTAGGAGAACTTGATCCTTTAGGTAGACATTTATGTATAAATAAAAAACGTGAAGCGTTAATTCAAATTGCCTTATTAGCAGAAGATGAAGAATTACAAGCAAAGCTAGAAGTTCACGGTATTGAAACCCAAACTCCTACCCAAGTTGAACCAATTCAAGTTAGAAAAGCTGGGGATCTTTCCCATATTTTTACGCAAATTGGTCGTAATGATAAACTTGGTTTAACTGGTCGTCCGGTAAGACGTTTGCGGAGTTTAACGACATCAAGAATTTTTAGAATTTGTGGGGAAACAGTTGTATTTTTGCCGTCTTTTTTAGATTCTCAGCAATTTTATTTAACACTGGATTACCATTTTTTGGTAGATCAACTTAAAAGTGAATTAGCTTATATTCAGAAATATTGGAATGATTTAGGTCGTCCGACTCTGACTTTGATGTTAACTCACACCATGTTAGAAATTGGTTCGGCAGCATTATTAGAACTAATGCAAGAGCTTAAAGATGGTGTTTGTAACGGTGTCCAGGTAAAATTAGGTCGAATCAATCAATTGATGCTCACAGCAGGTATCCAAACAATTGATTTTATTCCAGATGAAGAATTTTCTCAATCAGTGGTTAAAAATGCTAGTATCCGCTGCTATTATCTAGCTCATCATCCTGGAAAAAATTGGCGCTTAGGACATACCCAAGAATTCCAAATGGAATGTGAAACTAACTTGAGATCATTGTTAGTGCATTTGCGTTCGTCAGAAAATATTTATGAACAAATTGAGTTATTACAAACTTTAAAACGGTTACAGGGTTTAGAATTTGATACGGGATATGGTGGCCCTGGACGACCTGTAAAGGTGGGAGATTTGTTGGATGAGATTTACACTAAAGCCGGTGATTTAGGTCTGTGGGCAGTGGTGCGACGGGCTGCGGGTTTACGCCAAATGGTGGATATTGGCTTATCTGATGCGGTGACAAGTATAGTGGTACGAGGTAAGCAAATTGCAGTGGGTAGGGCTTACAGTGAGGCTTCCCTGATGGTTGTACCCATGTCTCACCATGAAATTGCAGAAAAAATAAATAACTTCTGTCGTGAGGATATCCGCGATCGCGTTTTGACGCAAGAGATTTTGATTTATCTGGGTGTATTAATTAAATCAGAGCCGGAATTATTTCAAGGACTACTCACCCTCAGAGTCGGTTATCTAATTCTCTTAATCACCAGCGAAATAGCTCAAGAATTGCGCGTTACTCAAGATGAAGCTTATGATTACTTAATGCAGCTCTCACCTTTTGAAGTAAAAATTCGCCTGCATAAAGTACTAACCGGATATACTGGTGTGAGTGGTTTATTGCGTCAACAAGAATCATTACACGTCAAGCAAAAAGAAAGTGATATTGCTTGGGTAGTGTTACCCGCAATTAGCGAAGAAATCGCAGTTTCTCCAGAAAATTGGCGCAGATTTCGCCAAGCAGAAGGCGCAATCAACCGTGTTCCTAAAGACTTTTTTAAACAAGTTTGGCTATTAATGCAACATTGCAAAGGTCTAGTAATTGGCGATAAATTAGAACGGCGCAATCGTTTAGATAGCGAAGTGATGTTGTCAGAAATGACAGCAGGAGAAAGAAATTTTGCTTTGCTAGTTGAGCATTTACTCAATAAAATTGAAGCTCCAGAATATCGCCAAGTTAATACAGAAGCATTGATGGAGTTAGCTGCAATAGTCGCTAATAACCCCAGCTTGCAAATTGAAGAATATATAGTTTTAGATGTATTGATAGGTCATGCAGTGCGGTTAGCGTGGTTGGAGAATCATCCGCATCGGAATAACAATTATGATGAAGATAAAGGTTTGGCATGGCCACATTTTTACAACACTTCTCCTCAAGATTGCGCTAATTATATTTTGAAGGCGTTTAGGTTCTTGATAGAGTTTGGAGAAGATGCGTGAACTACCCACACTGACTTGGAGTACCAAGTACAGTGTCGGCTTCTGTACTCACAGGGGAGTGCCTCAACTTAGACTTTCGCCCAAGTTTTGGTTTTATCTCCCCTCCTACAGCAGAGACGGCTGAACCTTCCGCCTTGATTATTCTGATACCTTCGGCTCTAATATTTATCGCTGCATTGCCATCACGATCATGATGAGTGCCGCAATGAGGACAAGTCCATTCACGGACAGACAATGGCATATCACTTACTTGATAGAAACAATGAGAACAGAGCCTAGAACTGGGAAACCATCTATCAATCTCAACCAACTTTCCGCCTTTGCGTTCTAGCTTATAGGCTAGAAAATTGGTGAATGTTCCCCAACCTGCATCAGATATTGATTTTGCCAAATTATGATTGCGTACCATGCCTTTGACATTAAGATTTTCTACTATCACAGCTTGGCTATCGCTGACTAACTTATAACTAAGTTTATGTAGAAAATCTTGCCGCGAATTGCTAACTCGTTCGTACACCTTGGCAACAACTTTTCTATATCTATTTCTTGATTTACTTCCCTTTTGTTTACGGGCTAATTTTTTCTGTTTGCGTTTAAGGTTTTTCTCATGCTTGGCAAGGTGTTTAGGATTTTCATATTTAGAAACATTTTCGCCATCAGTGACAACGGCAAAATGTTTTAATCCTAAATCAATACCGTAAATCTTCCCTTCGGAAATAGTTGTATTTTCGCTTGTGTTGAGCGGAGTCGAAACACCTTCTACTTCAGTGAGGATGGATGCAAGATATTTACCTGATGGAGTTTTACTAATAGTTACAGTCTTAATTTTCCCCTCAATCGGTCTATGTATTTTGGCTTTGACTATCCCAATATTACCGGGAAGTTTGACATGACCATCTACAATCTTGACGTTTTGAGGATATTGAATAGACTGTTTCCCATGCTTAGATTTGAATTTAGGAAACCCGGCACGTTTATCAAAAAAGTTCTTGTACGCTGTGGTTAGATTCAGTGTTGTAGCTTGTAAAATCTGGCTATAACAATCAGCCAACCAAATAGTATCATCAGATTTTTTAAGCGCGGGGAGAAATGCGTTGAGTGCAGCACGGCTAAGTCCTTTGCCCGTCTCTTTGTAAGTCTCAACTGACTTATTCAGAGCATAATTCCACCACCATCTAGCACATCCAAAAGATTGCGCTAGTTGTGTTTCCTGTTCTTTTGATGGATATATACGAACTTGAACAGCCTTGTGTATCACTCAAATCACCTCCTTGATACATCTATTTTATCATGATATATTATTTTTGATAACCCACATTCCGCAGATGTTAAAGCAAATTTAGGAATTAAAAATTTAGAGAAATAAAAGCCTGAAAAGATTGTCTAGCAAGGATTTCAGGCTTTTATTTGTTAAAATAAAAAGCGTCAAATAGAGAAGGGAAAAACCGTGAAAGAGTCTCAAGTTGCCATACAAACCCTAGATATAGACCATTTAGGAATAGTAGCAGGAATAATAGACGAGATGGAATTGGTAGAAGAAGTGAATAAAATAGTGGGAATAAAAACAAAAGAAACCCTAACACCAGGACAAGTAGTAAAAGCGATGATATTGAATGGATTAGGGTTTTTAAGCGCCCCATTATATCTATTTGGGGAATTTTTTGTAGGAAAAGCAACAGAACATTTAATAGGAGAAGGAGTATTACCAGAGCATCTAAACGATGACAAACTAGGAAGAGAACTAGACAAATATCATCAAATAGGAACAACCAAGATATTTACAGCAGTAGCCATAAAAGCAGCCCATAAATTCCAAGTAGAAATGGATAGTATTCATTTAGATGGGACATCAATGAGTGTAGAAGGAGAGTACAAAAAAGAAATCAAAGAAATAGACGAAATAAAGCAAGAAACAGAAGAGAATAAATTAGAAATAGAACCGGAGATGAAAGCAATAGAAATAGTCCACGGATATTCAAGAGATAAAAGACCAGACTTGAAACAATTTATCATAGACATGATAGTAACAGGAGATGGAGACATCCCATTATATTTAAAAGTAGACTCAGGAAACGTAGATGATAAAAGTGTATTTGTAGAAAGATTAAAAGAATTTAAAAAACAATGGACATTTGAGGGCATAAGTGTAGCAGACAGTGCCTTATATACAGCAGAAAACTTAGCAGCAATGAGAGAACTGAAATGGATAACAAGAGTACCACTAAGTATCAAAGAAGCAAAAAATAAAATTGTAGATATAAAAGAAGCAGAATGGAAAGATAGTCAAATATCAGGCTATAAAATAGCAGCCAAAGAATCAGAATATGCAGGCATAAAACAAAGATGGATAATCGTAGAAAGTGAAATCAGAAAAAAATCAAGTATCCAACAAGTAGAAAAACAAGTCAAAAAACAGGAAGCAAAAGCAAAAGCCGCACTCAGCAAACTATCCAGACAAGAGTTCGCCTGTCAGCCAGATGCAAAAATAGTAATAGAAAAGCTATCAAAATCCTGGAAATATCACCAAATAAAAGAAATTGAATACATAGAGAAACTAGAATATAAAACAGCAGGTAGACCAAGTAAATTGACCGAACCAAGTCAAATAAAATATCAAGTAAAAGGTCAAATAGAAACAAGAGAAGAAGTAATAGAAACTGAAAAAATTAACGCAGGGAGATTTATATTAGCAACGAATGTATTAGATAGAAATGAATTGAGTGATGAGAAAGTATTAGAAGAATACAAAGCTCAACAATCTAACGAAAGAGGATTTAGATTTTTAAAAGACCCATTGTTTTTTACATCAAGCGTATTTGTCAAAACCCCGGAAAGAATAGAAGCAATAGCAATGATAATGGGATTGTGTTTGTTAGTCTATAACCTTGCCCAAAGAAAATTAAGGCAAGAATTAGCTAAATTTGATGATGGGATTAGAAATCAAGTTAAGAAAATCACAAATAAACCGACAATGAGGTGGGTATTTCAGATGTTTCAGGCTGTACATTTGGTAATCATAAATGGACAGAAACAAATGAGCAATTTAACGGAGGAACGTGAAAAGATTGTCAGATATTTAGGAAAGAGTTGTAGTAAATATTATCTAATTACTTGATGTGGTTTATTTGACCTAAAAGATGTAGAAAGTTCAAGGGTAAAAGTAGTAAATAGAAGTTTTTAGCGAAGACGGAAATATTCTTGGCTTTAATTGTCATGTTTATTTTACCGAAAATGACTACTTTAATTGAGAGAGAGAATCTATTTTAAAAACTTGTGAAATTAACTTACTTAATAAGCTCTATCTTTTGGCAAATAAAGTTAAATTCAGCCAAAAAAATTAGGTAGATAAAATTTTCCTGGCTGGAATTTTTCAAAAATATCAATAATCTGAGTCACATCTGCGGAATGTGGGTTGATAAGGGCGTAATATATAATTTTGGAAAAACCTCAAATGTTCTTTGCTCTTACTCGGCTATGCCTCGCATTGATTGAGAACGATTTCGGCTTTTCCCACCTTATATCCCGCTACTGATTTGGATTACCAAATTCAGTGGTGGACTTACGGCGTAATAGTTAAACGCAGAGTAACTCTGCGTTAAAAACTTACTTCACAGAAACAGCATCAACATCAACGGTGTTGTCTGTAGACGTTGACTCATTAACTCCAGTTTCTACATTGCCTTTTTTCGCTTTCCAACCGTCAATTACTAATCCAGAAACTTCCGAAACTAGTAATGTTAAAAGCAAGACATCATCAATTTGCCCAATAACGGGTATAAAGTCGGGAGCAATATCAATAGGGCTAATCAGATAAGCTATTGTGCCGAAAATCACCCACCAACGGTATTTAGGATTACGCAGTGTGTTCCGATACCAGCTATAAAGCGATTGAATTGAGAAGTTCATATTTTTAACCTCCGGTTATTTTTATTTTGGCAAATTCTGCTTTAAACTCCCGGTGGGAATAACCGTCCTAGTGTGTATAGAAGATGGTACTACTAAGAAGTCATTAAACTACTTACCTAACGATAGAGTAGATGAGTGGTGTGGCAATGGTGCATTAGTCTCTAAAATTAAAATGCTTCGGCATTGTTGCTCTAGTAATGGAGGGAGGAAACCTACACAGTGGATATTTTAGATCTTTTTAATAAGGGCGGCCCAGCAATGTGGCCTTTGCTGGTGCTGTCAGTTCTATCTGTAAGTGTCATTTTCGAGCGCCTATGGTTCTGGTTGCGGATTTTGATGCAGGAAAAGGAAATCGTTGAGCGCGTCCTTGATGCTGCGACTGAGAATTGGGAAATAGCTACGGAAATTGCTGAAAGAGCTACTGATCAGCCGATTGGACGTTTTCTCTATGCACCGCTACGTTTACAAAGAGGTGATGCAGAAACCTTTCGACTGGCTTTGGAATCAACGGCGGCTGAAGAGGTGGCCGGGATGCGACGGGGCGAAAAACTTTTAGAATCTGTGATTGCGCTCTCTCCACTGTTAGGATTGTTGGGTACGGTTTTAGGTTTGATTCAGTCTTTGCGCTCAATTCGCATTGGTGATTTGGGTACTGAATCGACGGCTGGGGTAACTACTGGGATTGGGGAATCTCTGATTAGTACCGCCGCTGGCTTAATAGTTGCGATCGCAACTTTGGTATTTTATCGCCTGTTTCAGAGTTTTGTTGTCAACCAAGTTAAGGTTTTTAACAAAGCCGGGAATGATTTAGAGTTACTTTATCGCCAGTCTCCTCCTGATCTTCACAAAAGTACATCAGGAATAGCACGGGATACTGGCAGAGAAAGCTTTAATTCACCCCGCAAGCGAGGAAAGAATAAGTTTACCACTCCTGAATCCCCACCAGAGAATACGGCTCAGAATCCCAATCCTAACTCGGCACAAGAGCTAGAAAATGAAAGTTAACTTACATACACCCATTGAAGAAGTCCAAATTCAAATCATCCCGTTAATTGATGTCGTTTTTTGTATCCTGACTTTTTTTCTGTTAGCAGCGTTGCAATTTACTAGGCAACAAGCAATTAATGTTGATTTACCCAAAGCCAGCACAGGTTCAACTTCTGCTGCTAGTTCACAGAGCAAAAGTGACATCTTACCTGTAACTATTGATGCTGTTGGTCAAACTTACATCGAAAAAGATCCTGTTAGCAAAGATGAATTAGAGTCACGTTTAAGGCAATATGTCGAAGCAAATCCTAATGGTATTTTGGTGCTGAATGCATCACGCACAGCTACTTATAACGATGTTATTCAAACATTAGATTTGCTCAGACAAGTTGGAGGAAATCGTGTTTCTTTGGGCATTATTCCCGGCCCATCTGAATCACTCACGAATTCACCAATTCCATCTTTTGTGCCAAGTATACCTAATACTGTGCCAATTCCAGGTACTGATACACAAGGTAATTCTACCCCTTCCTTGCCCTCAGCCCCTCCATTTCCTAGCAATGGAGAAGGAATAAATCCTGGTATTTCGCCAACAGTTCCCAACAATAGTGTACCCCAAATGCCTGAAGCACCGGGAGTCAGCAATTCTACACCTAAAAGGTAAAACTAATTCTGTAAAAGTTTTAGCTTTAAAATCCCCCAAACCCTCTTTAATGATATGGGATTGGGGGATTTTGAGTTTTTATTAATATCAGGAAAAACAGGATAAACCTAAAGACATCTAAAATAAATTACCGTCAGAGAAAAAATCTCTGCTAATTTATAAATAATTGGTTAAGCTACAAAGATTTTACTATCAATAGACTAAGTAATTTATCGCCAATTACCATCTTACGTTTCAAGGGTTGCGGCAATGAATATTGTGACACTGTTAATTGTTTGGATAGTCACTTCTATCAGCTTGTGGATTATTAGTAAATTGCCTTTAGGAGTTGAAATTGATACTCCTGGAAAAGCCGTCTTTTCCGCAGCAATTCTGGGTATTATCACAGCATTAGTCAGACCAGTTTTAGGTTTTGTATTTACGATACCAAATTTAGTCACCTTTGACTTATTATCTGGTATCTTCACTTTCATGATTGCCGTTGCTTGCTTTAGTATTGCTGCCTGGTTAGTGGAAGGTTTTCGCTTACGTTATGGCATTTGGAGTGCTGTACTAGGAGCTTTTACACTCACTATTATCAACAATCTACTCTACAAACTACTGGGCGTTTAAATAATTCGTAATTGTTAATTCGTAATTCGTAATTAAAGGTTGCAGGTTAAAAACTTGTAAATGCAAAGTAATCTTGTTTGCAACTTAGCAAATTTACAATCTAGTACAAAATGGTGTAGTTAAGTTACCCATTTTGGAATCGATTAATGAACATAAATTGCAGCCCTAAAAATGGGTATTCTCTTTATGCGATGACGTACTAGTAAATTACGAATTACGAATTACTTATCCCTAGAGGGACTAGAGGCACTACTACGAATTATTCATTGGTATTAGGAGGAGTCACTGGAGTACTGGCTTGTTGTTGACGCTGATCGCGTTTTTTCCGATCAGCTGAGAGTATATCTGCCATTACTATCAGTGCTTGCGCCATCTTATCTAGATTAGAACGGTATAGGTCTAAATCTTTACTAAGTTTATCTTCCGATAAATGCAAACCTTGCGCGATCGCTTTTAGCGCCTCATTGCGTTGTTTTTCATCTTTGACAAGTTCTGGATCTGCCAGTTCCAATAATGAGAACAGACCAATGGCAAACAAGCGACTATATTTAAAGTTAGGGTTATGTGCGATCGCTTGCAGTTGAGCTTGCAAATCAGCATCTTTATCTAGGTGAGTAGTTTGGCTAACCCAAGCAATTAAATCCTGCACTGGCAAACTTTGAGCTATAGCTTGCAATCTAGTCGCATCTTGTCGATAGCGTTGCTGATCCTGCTCTACAGCCTGACATAAGGCATTGAAAATAGATTCTTGATCTCGTTCCGGTAGGTAGCCTTGCATGAAGCGGTCAAAGGTTGTGACAACGCCCAAGGCATAAATTGGATTGTAACTATAATCAACATTGACTGACAGCAGGTGCATTTCCACCATCAACTCTTCTACTACCCGGCGGTAAATAGTATTGATTGGACGGGTATGAAGATTATAGAAAGTTCGCTTTGTATCAGAGACTGTACGGACGTTATTCACAAAGAAAATGTTAAGGGCGACGTATTCTTATTTTGTCGTTTAAAGGCTACTTTGCCAAGTTATAAAAAAAAAGCCTGAACACCCAGATAGCCCAGGGTGGCGTAAGCCATAGTAAAAATAACAGATAGAATCTGAATAGGGAAATGCAGAAGAAAAGAATAATTCCTCATGCACCATGCCCTAATTGATAATTAACTTTATAACACGCCCTACTTTATGAGCTTATCACCACCGTTAATAGCTTTAGGTAATTACCTGGCTGGGGAATTCAACAATCAGGAACAGGCTATGGCGGAGTCTGTTTGGTATGTTCACCTGCGTCTATGGCAACGACCAGTGAATCTTTTCCCCAAAGACAGTATTACCCTATTTGCCGAACAAGCAAATATTGTTAATCTCGATCAACCTTACCGCCAAAGAATCATGCGATTGCAGCAGGGATCTGAGTCTCTGCAAGTGCAGTACTATATGCCTAAAAATCCCGCCGCTTTCAAAGGGGCGGGAAATAATCCCACTTTACTAAATTCGTTAACATCTGATCAGCTAGAGTTGTTACCAGGCTGTATTCTTTCTATTACTCAAGAAACACTAGCTCCTCACCTCTATCGGTTTAGAACTTCTCCATCTCCAGAAAATATCTGTAGTTTTACTTATCTTGGTAACAAAATACAAGTTTCCTTGGGTTTTGAGGCTACTGAAACAGCATTTCTCAGTTACGACAAAGGAATTGATTCAGAAACTGGAAAAGCCACATGGGGCGCTGTTGTTGGGCCTTATTGTTATGCCAAGGTAGAAGCGTATAATCTAGTTTGAGTCGACTATTCTGCATTCGTTAATTGGAAATCAGCCCAAAAAGATCGATCATTAAGCAGATTGCGAATTTAACCCGGAAGGATTGTTTGGTTCTTCATTGCTTTCATGCTCGTGGCTTGAAATCAGATTTTCGTTTTTGACTAAATTGGGGAATATGGTTTCTAAAGCTTCTTCTTCAGTTTCAAAAATTTCAAAAACCGTATCCATCATTGTCACTTCAAAGACCAGCTTGGCATCTGGATGGACATTGCAAATGCGGAAACTGCCTTTAACCTTATCAGCATCGCGCATTCCAGCAACTAAAGAGGTGAGACCAGAACTATCAATAAAATCTACCTGTCCCAGGTTCACAACTACATGACGACTTAATTTGGAAATACACTCCTGTAACTTTAGGCGAAATTGCCAAGCGCTAGTGATGTCTAGACGATCTGTTGGTTTCAAGACAATCACAGTATTACCATCTTGGGTTTTGTAGATTTTTTGATCTATATTCACTGTACCTATCCGTTATATTACTGTTAATTAACTTTTGTTTACTTCATGTTTTAGTGGGTGAAGTAGGACTAAGAAATCTCCACGTCTAAATTATCTATATTGCTATTTTTTCAACCCATAAGTAATATTTTGACCGGGTAGACAGTATTTAATGCTTGAAAGCGGGTGCTGAGTAAATCTAAGATGACAAGAGAATATACATATATGTAAAATCTCGCAAGACCAAAGTCCTAATATACTTCACTATGGATTAATATTGGGAAATTTACTCAGCCCACAGCGATCGCTAAAGTTGATTTAGTTTCCAGTTTATCCAATCTTGAGGCTGAAGGAAAGTTTCGTACAGTTCAGCTTCAGGAGAATTGGGTTCTGGTTGATAGCCGTATTCCCAGCGTACTAGCGGTGGTAGGGACATAAGAATAGATTCAGTGCGGCCGTTGGTTTGTAGTCCAAA
This sequence comes from Anabaena sp. PCC 7938, assembly GCF_049315035.1. Lineage (NCBI taxonomy): Bacteria > Bacillati > Cyanobacteriota > Cyanophyceae > Nostocales > Nostocaceae > Anabaena > Anabaena sp. PCC 7938. The sequence goes on from NZ_CP186034.1 coordinate 2,801,126, forward strand.
AATCGTCCCCCGATCATATACCAAATTAAATTCTACATACCTACCCCGACGATATAGTTGAAAATTGCGTTGGCGGTCGCCATATTCCATCCCATGTCGCCGTTCCACAATCGGTACATAAGCTGGCAAAAAGGCTGCACCACAGTCTTGCACAAAAGCAAACAATTCTTCCCAACTGCGTGGCTCTGGTGTACCTAATTTATCACTGTATGCTGCTGCTTCGCCATGGTGATTAGTACCACCATATAACTGACTCTGACTATGTTGATAATCAAAGAATAGACCACCAACACCCCTTGTCTCATTCCGATGCTTGAGGTAAAAATATTCATCACACCAGCGTTTGAACACTGCATAGTACTCTGGATTGTGTTGATCACAAGCCTGCTTGAGTGTTTTATGCAAATGAACTGCATCCTCGGCAAAAGGGTAATAAGGTGTCAAATCAACACCACCACCAAACCACCAGACTGGCCCTGCTTCAAAATAGCGATAATTCAGATGGACTGTGGGTACATAGGGATTACGTGGATGTAACACCATTGAAGTGCCAGTTACATAAAAGCTGTGTCCTTCTGCATCTGGACGTTGGGCTAAAATTGAAGGAGGTAGGCTATCCCCCCAAACTTCAGAAAAACCCACACCCGCTTGTTCAAATATTGCACCATCACGTAAAATCCTTGATCTTCCCCCCCCACCTTCTGGGCGTTCCCAGCCATCTTCTTTAAATTTACCAACACCATCCAGTTTTTCCAGCCCTTGACTGATTTTGTCTTGTAACTGTTGCATAAACTGACGAACCCTAACCTTTCCGTCAGTTGGTGGTAAAAACGCGGATGATTCTGCTGCTACATCTGGGGTTTGTGATTTGGTCAACATAGATTCCCGAACCTAAAATTACAATTTTCAAAAAGCTACAAATTTTTAACCTAAAAATTTGCCAGCCATGACAGCCAAAACTGCTTTTCTTTACTTTTCAAGCCATGATAGAGCAATTGACTAAAGTTATTGTCCCTCAAATGAGTCTAGGCTTGTATATTCATTAAAGTTTATTTGCAATTTTAACTGGAAAAATTCTGGTACAGACAGCAGATGATCAACAATTTAGTCTACAAAGCAACTACTTTGCTGTATGGTATCTGTGGTAAATAGAGAGTTTGACTACAATTTTCCCAGATGCCAGAGTATAGCTAGGAGGATTAGGACAGTGCAAGGTTGGTTATCCCAATTCATCCACCGCAAACGTCGTCGGGTTTGTGCTTCTCTGGTACGGACATATCGGGAGCTTAGTTACGCTTCTGTAGATGAACTGTGGCAAAAGGTGGTTGACTTAACAGATGTCTCTTGGCATCCATTACTCAAAAGTACAAATGTTCCCTATGGATTAGTCCCCAAACCAGGCTTGATTTTTCAAGCAATGACAAGGTTTTGGCCAATTCCCATAATGATTTTTGTAGAAAAAGTTAATCCTAAGCAAATGCTCAGTATCCGCGTTTTAGCATTTCCTGGAATTGAAGAAAGGGTGACATATCAAGTAGAATCGACCGTTTGTGGATCTTATTTATCTTATTCTGTAATTTTACGAGGCTGGTTATCTCCACTCATTTGGTCTTTATCTCGTCCTTACGTAGACAGGGTAGCGCGTTCTCTGATAGAAGCTGTAGAAGCAGTACAAACTCCACCTTTACAACGTAAACTCGAAGGGTGGGATTGGCTTTGACCGAAGAGGTAGGGGTAAGGGAACAGAAGGATTTGTAACTTCCCCACCACTCATGGTTTCAAGCCTCTAAGTTTATTAATTTATGGCTAAATTTTACTCAACACTCGTTACTCAGGACTGTTTTGTTCAACAGGCAATATCTTTCTCATCACTGATGTCCTAAGAAAGTTAAGATTCAAGTAGAAGTCAATAAAAATTTTTTAAGCTTTATATAAAGCGGCAACGGTAAAAACGCTATGTATGATGTCCTAGATTCCCAGTCAGTCCTAGATATATTGCGACCGGTCGAAGATCCAGAGCTTCGCAAAAGTCTGGTAGAACTGAATATGATTCGCAATGTGAAAATTGACAGTGGTAAGGTTAGCTTTACTTTGGTGTTGACTACTCCCGCTTGTCCTTTGAGAGAATTTATTGTCGAAGATTGTAAAAAGGCTGTTAAACAACTACCAGGCGTTACAGATATCAGTGTAGAAGTGACAGCAGAAACACCCCAACAAAAAAGCTTACCTGACCGCACTGGGGTTCCAGGGGTGAAAAATATTATTGCTGTTTCTAGCGGCAAAGGTGGTGTTGGTAAAAGCACAGTGGCTGTAAATGTCGCAGTGGCGTTGGCACAAACAGGGGCAAAAGTTGGCTTACTGGATGCTGATATTTATGGGCCTAATGATCCCACAATGTTGGGTTTGGCTGATGCTCAAATTGCTGTGCGCTCTACAGAAACAGGGGAAGTTCTAGAACCCTTGTTTAATCATGGCGTTAAGTTAGTTTCAATGGGCTTTTTGATTGACCGAGATCAGCCAGTGATTTGGCGTGGCCCCATGTTGAATGGCATAATTCGTCAGTTTCTCTATCAGGTGCAATGGGGAGAACTGGATTATTTAATTGTGGATATGCCTCCAGGAACTGGAGATGCCCAGTTAACTCTCACCCAATCGGTACCAATGTCAGGCGCAGTGATTGTCACTACACCGCAAACTGTAGCACTGTTAGATTCGCGCAAGGGTTTGCGGATGTTTCAACAGTTGGGTATTCCAGTATTGGGAATTGTGGAAAATATGAGCTATTTTATTCCCCCGGATCAACCGGATAAGAAATATGACATTTTTGGTTCCGGTGGAGGTTCAAAAACTGCGTCAGAGTTAGGAGTACCACTGTTGGGATGTGTACCTCTAGAAATTTCCACCAGAGTTGGTGGAGATAATGGTGTACCAATAGTTGTTGCTGATCCAGATTCGGCTGCTGCTAAAGCTCTCAAAGCGATCGCTCTAGCGATCGCTGGTAAAGTCTCAGTCGCTGCACTGACATAAGGATTGGTAATTAGTAATCGGTAAAAACTATTACCCAATCCCCAATCCTCGTTTAACTCTCAAGCTGCTCCTCGCACAATGTTATTAAAACCTTCGCTTCCCAAAATTCGCTGGCAATATTGGATTAAGCCCTGGCAACAAGTAGATTGGCTATTATTTTTTTTACCTGTTGCTGCCAGTATGTTTGGCGGTCTGATGATCCTCAGTACAGAACTCAAGCAGCCAGTAACTGACTGGTGGTGGCACTGGTTAGTAGCTGGTATTGGCTCACTTATCGCTTTATTTTTGGCTCGTTGCCGCTACGAAAATCTGATGCAGTGGCATTGGATAACTTACGCGCTGACTAATTTCAGTCTAGTGATTGTGATGGTTGCTGGAACTAGTGCCAAAGGCGCACAGCGATGGATTAGCATTGGTAGCTTCAATGTCCAACCTTCAGAATTTGCCAAAATAGGCGTGATCATCACCTTAGCAGCTTTATTACACAGGCGTACAGCTTCCACTCTTGAGAGTGTGTTCCGTATCTTGGCAATCACTGCTGTTCCTTGGGGATTAATATTTTTACAACCAGATTTGGCCACATCTTTAGTATTTGGGTCTATAGTCTTAGGAATGCTTTATTGGGCAAATGCCAATCCTGGTTGGTTGATTCTGATGATTTCCCCTGTGGTGTCGGCAATTTTATTCAGCATATCTTGGCCTTTGTCAGAACCCATAGTGTTGATTAAAGAACTATCTTTGAGTCCCTTAGGTTTATTTTGGGCCGGTGCTATGGGGATATTAGGTTGGCAAACTCTACCCTGGAAGCGATTTAATATGGGTGCGATCGCATCCTTTAGTCTCAATATGTTAGGTGGCGAATTAGGGCTTTTTGCTTGGAATCATGTACTAAAAGAATATCAAAAAGACAGATTAAGCGTATTTATAAACCCTGAACATGATCCCCTTGGTGCCGGTTATCACCTAATTCAATCGCGTATTGCCATCGGTGCAGGGGAAGTTTGGGGATGGGGTTTGTTCAAAGGGCCAATGACGCAACTAAATTTTGTGCCTGAGCAGCATACTGACTTTATTTTCTCGGCGGTTGGTGAAGAGTTTGGTTTTGTCGGTTGTTTAATAGTACTTTTTGTCTTCTGCTTGATTTGCTTCCGCATACTACACGTAGCTCAAAGCGCCAAAGATAATTTTGGTTCACTGCTGGCCATAGGCGTTTTATCAATGATTGTGTTTCAACTAATTGTTAATGTGGGTATGACTGTCGGTTTAGCACCTGTGGCAGGAATTCCCCTACCTTGGATGAGTTATGGTCGTTCTGCTATGCTGACAAACTTCATTGCTTTAGGAATAGTAGAATCTGTAGCCAATTTTCGCCAACGACCAAAGTATTATTAAATCAGGGAATAGGAAATAGATTGACCACTGAACCATCAACTAATATTAAGCTAATAACAGGAACTAAACGAGGGTAAAAACATGATTCTGCCTGGAGCAACTGTTCGCGTCAAAAATCCCGCCGATACATATTATCGTTTTGAAGGACTTGTCCAACGTGTTAGTGATGGCAAAGTAGCTGTATTGTTTGAAGGTGGTAATTGGGATAAAATAATTACTTTCCGCTTGCCAGAATTAGAACCTGTAGACACCACAGCCAAGAAAAAAGGAAAATAGGTGATGGGTAATAGGTGATTGCTAATCAAATGATAATTCTCCACTGTTAACTCAGAACTCAGCACTCCTATGCGTCTACCCTTACCACAGTTTGCAACGGGCGATCGCCATCCTCACCATATTGGGGAGGTGATCGAAACCACAACAACCGAATTTTTGGCACAGTGTTTAGAACCGGAAGATTTGAGTTTTCCACCTATGCCACCTTTTGGTAGTTGGGTTTGTGCTATGGATGAAGAATCTGGCAATCAAGTTTATGCAGTGGTATATCATGCCACAACCATGCCTATTGATTCTGTACACAGGGCTAGGGCGTTGGGGTTGTCTTTACAAACATTGCGTGAGGAACAACCCCAGATATTTGCTATGCTCAGAACTGAATTTCGGGCAGCAATTGTCGGATTTGAGCAGCAGTCACAAAATCTGAGTTATAACCAAGGGGTATATCAATATCTTCCACCCCGTCCGCCCCAAATTCATCAGGCAGTTTATCGGTGTCAACCAGAAGCGATCGTTAAATTCACCGAAAAACTAGATTTTTTGCGGACAATACTTTTAATTAATGGTGCGCCCGTAGAATCTTTGGCTGCATCAGCTATTCGTGAAGTTTACCAGTTACGCAAAGCTGACCGAGAATGGTTGATTAAAGCGGGACGACACCTGAGCATATTACTAAAAGACGATTATGATCGCTTGCGCTTTATTTTAAGTCAAATCCACCCCTAGCTATCAGTAAACAGTAAACTATTATCAGTTTTGACCTGTGGTGATTTTCAAGCCAATTAAAACGGTAGAGCAATAATTTAGCAATTAATAACTACGCATAAAGATTTAATTTACTTAATTTAGCCCTTTTTACACATGATTGAAATTGCTGTATTCTTTCACTGTTAAGATTCGCTTTTCCTAACTAGATCAGGACTTACGCAAAACAGGATGGAAGTAGGGGTAATTCATGAATTACCCTTACACAAGAATCAGCTTTTGAGTTCAATCTTGCGTAAGTCCTATAGATAATTAATTTATTTGACAAGCAGATTGTACAGCGATGAATTTGATAACTAATGACTGTTTTACTTATGCCACTAGTATCACAATTTCTGATTTTGGAAGCATCCTTCCAAGTTTTTGATCAGGGACTAATTGTCCCTTTTTCTATTTTATTAATAGTTATTCTCGTTGTACCTATACTGTTTGAGCGGCTACGATTACCAAGTTTGGTAGGTTTGATTTGTTGTGGAGTAGTACTGGGTCATTCTGGTTGGAGTTTATTTAAGTCTGAATCACCAATTATCAGTTTGCTATCAGATATTGGGTTATTTTATTTAATGTTTATAGGCGGATTTGAATTTAATATCCAATTTTTTCGTCAACAGCAAAGTCGTTCCTTAGTATTTGGTATTTTGAGTTTCAGTTTACCCCTGATGCTCGGAACATTAATAGGAGAATTTTGGGGATTTGGTGGGTATATTCCCATTTTAATGGGTTGCTTACTGGCTTCTCACTGCCTTTTGGCATATCCAATTATCAGCCGATTGGGAGTGGTGAATAACAAGGCTATTACCATGACAATGGGGGCGACAATTTTTACTGATATCGGCACGCTGCTGACATTAGCTGTTTGTACAGCCAGTTTTCATGGTGGAGCATTCGTATCGGCGCAATTAATCACTGTATTAGGTTTGGTGATCATTTATTCAAATGTGGTGCTAGTAGGTTTTGATTGGGCAAGCAGAGAATTTTTCCGGCGTTCTGGAGATGATGAGGGTAACAAGTTTTTATGTGTGTTAATGTCTGTATTTCTAGCTGTGGCGATCGCTCAATTAATGGGGTTAGAAAAAATTATTGGCTTTTTCTTGGCAGGTTTGGCGGTAAATGAAGCTGTAGGTGAAGGACCAGTTAAAGAAAAATTGACGTTTATTGGCAGTGTGATCTTCATTCCCCTTTTCTTCGTGATTCTGGGCTTAAGGATTGATTTATCTGCCTTTTTAAATGGATACAGCACAATTAAATTATTATTTTTAATGTTCGGCGGTTTGATTGTCAGCAAATTTATGGCAGCTTTGTTGGCAAAGGTGATTTACCGCTATAACTGGCAGGAAACCCTGACAATTTGGTCGCTATCAATTCCCCTTGTGGGTACAACGTTAGCTGTAGCTTTAGGGGGATATAAACCTGGGTTACTACCACCAGAAGTATTAAATAGTGTGATTGTTTTGGTCGTGATGACAGCAATTTTGGGGCCTTGGCTGACGAGTCTAGTCGCTGGGGGTGCTGCTGATTTAACTGGTTTATGGGTGGAAAACTCACAACCAATTCATATGTCTGAGTTGCAAAAACAATCAGTACAAAGTAATTTCACCATAGTCGTGCCAGTACATAATCCCCAAACGCAAAAACATTTAATTGAGATGGCAGCATTATTGGCTCGTCAGTCTCAGGGAAAAATATTACCATTAGCGATCGCTCATGCTACTGCTCAAATGGATGCACCTGAACTAGAAGCAACTTGGCAATGCAATGAAAAGTTATTAGCAAAAGCCACAACACAAAGTCAATTATTAGGAGCAAAAGCAGAACCGTTACTCAGAATTGATGACGCTTATGCACCAGGCATCTGTCGGGTATCTCGTGAACAAAAGGCGAATTTAATTATCATGGGTTGGGGAAACCGTACTGGCTTAAGAGCGCGTTTATTGGGTAATGTCATTGATAACGTCCTTTGGTCTGCCCATTGTCCAGTAGCAGTGGCACGCTTAGTAGAGTCACCAAAAAGAATTCAACGTATTCTCGTACCTATAGAAAACTTAATTAATCCCACACTAACAGCTTTAAAATTTGTTCAAACCTTAGCAGATGCCAATCAGAGCCAAGTTACTGTGTTGAATGTGTGTGTTAACTTACCTGTTTGGGACAGTTTATATAGTTTGTCCCATAATTACAGCGGTCAGAGTAAGCCAGAACAAAGCATTTCCAAGGAAAAACAAACTGATCCGAGCGATCGCCACACCAGATCCAGTCAAATTGCTGCCAGGCGATTGCGCGAAGCACACTGTCAGAGGCGATCGTACCTCACCCAATTAGTATCTCAATTGGCCGTGCCAAATCCACCAGAAATTCAAATTATTACCCATGAAAATGTTACCCAAGCAATTTTGCAAGCAGCAAGATTGTATGATTTAGTCGTATTGCCTTATATCCGTAATCGTACTAGTCCTGGAGGATTAGCGATGGATGATGTTACAAACCAATTAGCTAAACAACTCACCTGCTCAATCATCATCCTTGGAGAACCACAACACAACCACAAATTATTTTTATCAAATACTTCAACAACTCAAACAGCCAGTGTTTAAAAATACCACACTAGATCTGTGTTTATTGTAACAAGGATTTATATTTGTCAACAACTTTACAAATTATTGAAGATTTGATAAAACATGACTCAAAAGCGCACAATTATTAGAAAATATTTATTAATTTTAAAAAATATCTGTAGGAAAATTACTCAACCAACAAACACGTTGTTCAGAGACCTTCATTAGTTATCTATAATTTTGTACCAAAGTAGATAATCTAATACATAGGCATCATAGCCGCTGGAAGTATATGTAAAATAACGGAGAAACTATAATAGGCAGGGCGGTTAAAACCGCACGAGTCGTAGCTAGTGAGCTACGTTAAATCACATCTTTCAGGTCTAAAGACACTGAGTTTTCCACTTACTGAGTATTTCTATGAGAATTTTGGTAACAGGCGGTGCTGGATTTATTGGTTCCCATCTGATCGACAGACTAATGGCTGATAGTCATGAGGTTATATGTTTAGATAATTTCTATACAGGACATAAACGCAACATTCTCAAATGGTTAAACAATCCTCATTTTGAAATGATTCGTCACGACATCACTGAGGGAATTCGGTTAGAAGTGGATCAAATCTATCATTTGGCTTGTCCAGCATCGCCAGTGCATTACCAGTACAACCCCATTAAAACCGTTAAAACTAACGTGATGGGAACACTGAATATGTTGGGATTAGCCAAACGTGTCAAAGCTAGATTTTTGTTAGCTTCCACCAGTGAAGTCTACGGAGATCCAGAAGTTCATCCCCAAACCGAGGATTATCGAGGCAGCGTCAACCCCATTGGCATCCGTTCCTGCTACGACGAAGGCAAAAGAATGGCTGAAACTTTGGCATTTGACTACTACCGAGAAAATAAAGTTGATATTCGAGTAGCCAGAATATTTAACACCTATGGCCCACGAATGTTAGAAAACGATGGTCGGGTAGTGAGCAACTTTATAGTTCAAGCCTTGCGGGGTAATCCCTTGACCGTATATGGAGAAGGTACACAAACTCGCAGCTTCTGCTATGTCTCAGACTTAGTTGAAGGACTAATTAAGTTGATGAATGGGGACTACATTGGGCCAGTCAATTTGGGTAATCCCGATGAATACACAATTTTAGAATTGGCACAAGCTGTGCAGAACTTGGTTAACCCAGATGCACAAATTAAGTTTGAACCCCTACCTTCAGATGATCCCCGTCGTCGTCGTCCCGATATTACCAGAGCCAAAACCTGGTTAAATTGGGAACCTACTATTCCTCTGCAAGATGGCTTAAAACTGGCTGTAGAAGATTTTCGCGAACGTATCGAAAGCAACAATTAGTTAGTTGTTAATTGTCATTAGCCATTTGTAAACCAATGACTAATGACTAAATTACTAATGACTAAATTACTAATAACAAAAAGCAAGGAGCTAAAAAATGCGTGTTTGTGTAATCGGTACTGGTTATGTTGGATTAGTTACAGGAGCTTGTTTAGCTCATATTGGCCATGATGTTGTTTGCATAGATAACAACGAAGAAAAAGTAAAATTAATGAAGTCTGGACAGTCGCCTATTTTCGAGCCGGGACTCTCGGAAATTATGCAGTCTGCTATTAATAGGGGTAATATTCAATTTTCTTCCGATTTGGCAGCGGGAGTTGCTCACGGAGAAATTCTGTTTATTGCTGTGGGAACACCTCCTTTACCTACTGGTGAAAGTGATACCCGTTATGTAGAAGCTGTAGCGCGTGGTATTGGAGCTAATCTCAACGGTGGTTATAAGGTAATTGTTAATAAGTCTACTGTGCCTATCGGCTCTGGTGATTGGGTAAGAATGATTGTTTTAGATGGCATTGCTGAACGCCAAAAAATATTGACACCCGCAGGTGGAAAAGCCGTTGAGGAAAAATTACCTGAGATTTCAGCTCAGTTTGATGTTGTTAGTAATCCAGAGTTTCTGCGGGAAGGTTCAGCAGTTTACGATACCTTTAACCCTGACCGGATTGTCTTAGGAAGCAATAGCCAAGAAGCAGTGGGGATGATGAAAGAACTTTATGCCCCGATTGTAGAACGTAAATTTGCTGCTGATCAGTCTTTATCTGCTGTTCCAGTGTTGGTAACAGACTTGAGTTCAGCAGAAATGATTAAGTATGCTGCAAATGCTTTTTTGGCTACTAAGATTAGTTTTATCAACGAAGTTGCTAACATATGCGATCGCGTCGGTGCTGATGTTACCCAAGTAGCAAAAGGTATCGGTTTAGATTCCCGCATTGGCAACAAGTTCTTACAAGCTGGTATTGGTTGGGGTGGTTCTTGCTTCCCCAAAGATGTCTCTGCACTCATTCACACAGCTGATGATTATGGCTATGAAGCACAACTCATGAAAGCTGCTGTGAGTGTGAATGAACGCCAACGTTTGATTGCTTTGGAAAAGCTTCAAAAAGCTCTCAAAATCCTCAAAGGTAAAACTGTCGGACTTCTTGGTTTGACCTTCAAACCAGATACTGACGATTTGCGCGATGCTCCAGCACTCAACCTGATTGAGCAACTCAACCGACTGGGAGCTAAAGTCAAAGCTTATGACCCCATTATTTCTCAAACAGGAATGCGTCATGGTCTTTCTGGGGTATTGGTAGAAACCGATGCTGAAAGACTAGCTGATGGTTGTGATGCTTTGGTACTCGTCACAGAATGGCAACAGTTCAACACTTTGGACTATGCAAAAATGGCCAAATTGATGAACCACGCCGTGATGATTGATGGTCGTAACTTCCTAGACCCCGAAGCGATGGTAAGGGCTGGTTTCCAATATGTAGGTGTAGGCCGTTAAAAATTTAGAGTTAAGTTAAATTTGCAATTTCATATCAAAGCGCCGTCTAGAAGACTCTAGCCGGCGTTTAATTTCTCATTTTAATAACCTAATCTTTAATTTTTTATGCACTGCTGGGAATACGTTCTATTTCCGCATAACCACTAAAAATCAATCTTTGTCCTTCAGTTTCTAAACGGTTGAGTCGCATTTTCACTCCGTCGAGGTCAAAGCGGTCTAAATCAACCATGTTATCCAAAATTTCTACAAGGGCGAGGCCTAAAGTCTGGGAAATTTCTTGTTGTGCTTCTGGAACTTGCTCAAGTTCAATTTTTGGGTCTTTGAAAGAAACCCGCCTTCTTCTTTCAATACTTATAGCCAGGGTCATACTTAGAGGTATGAGTTGGCCGTTGTTTAAATCAGCTTGAGCTACAAGGTGCAAACGATTTTCTGGCAATAGCTGTATCTGGACTTCGGTAAAGGAAACTGGTTCTCCTCCAGATATTGCAGTCAACGTTGGTTCCGAAAGGTTCAGTAAGCGCTTTTTAACCAGTTCTGCCTTGAAAGCATCATTGATACCTGCTTCTGATAAAATCACCTGTGCTACCGCTTGGGTGGGTTGCTTGAGGCTAAGTTTGCCACTTAGTACCGAACTGAAGTCAATAGCGACTGCATCGGTTTCAAAAGACATTTCTTCAACAGCGAAGTCTCTACGAATTACTAACCCACGTCCGCTCATTTTAAAGCTATCAATGCTGCCTTGCAACAGTTTGCTGGAGGGATAGCAGCGCACAAAGACTTCTACTGACTCGCTCATGCTAAACAGGTGGCGAATCGTTTGGCTGGCGACTGTGTTGAGCATTCGCTCTCCCCAATCCGTGCCTTTAGGATCTGTTAAACCAGTAAGTCCGCCTAACATCAGATTTTGGGTCTCTAGAAGTTCTTTGTATTTTTGTAACAAATTGTGAACAATAGTGCAAGCGATCCCCAGATTTATTATTCTGATGACTGTGTGCAGGATAACTGATGGATGATAGCTAAATGTGTTGAATGTTACTTGTTGTGATGATGAGGAGCAAATGATAAAAGCGATCGCACAAGTTGCAGCGTCAGAGGCAAATATATCTTTATCAACACCGCAAAAATGCGATCGCTACAGATAGCTACTACATAAGCTGAAATTTAGGTACGTCTAGCTTCCCTGCCAGCACTATAGTAGTAATTGTAACTAGTCAGTTTTTTCTTATCTCCGTTAGCAACCACGCCTAAGACATTGATAGGAGAATTTCTCAAACTATCCTGAAGCTGCATTAACGCCGACTTATCTGTTTTATCAATCCTCACCACCAACAGCATCCCATCAGTTTGCGGGGCTAGGAGTCTAGCATCAACTAACCCTAACATTGGCGGCACATCATAAATCACCAAATCGAAATTTTGATTAAAGTATTCCATTAATTGCTTCATTTTATCTGATGAGAGCAATCTAGCCGGATCTGGTGGTACCGGTCCTGCCGTAATCACAGATAATGAATTCATTGCAGGTAATTGCTGAATCACCTGTTCAACCGGCATATTGGAAGCTATAACATTACTTAATCCAGATAGATTATGTAAATTGGATAATCTGTGAACCTGAGCGCGGCGTAGATCAGCATCCACAAGTAATACTCGTTTCCCTAATGCTGCAGCTATTTGAGCCAGATGAAAGGAAACTGTAGTTTTTCCATCTCCAGGCATAGTGGAAGAAACAGTTAAAGAGCGAATCGGTTGATCGGAATTGAGTAGCTGAATATTAGCATAAAGAACTTGTAAAGATTCAAAAAATAGTCCTTGCCCGTAGTAATTATCCCCTGTGATTTCCCGACGGAAAAGATTAGACAACCAACCATTTCTAGTCGAAATATTCCCTAATTGCACTTCTGGTTCTACCCCTTTAATCTTGAGATGAGGAGATTGATAACCTGAGATACTCTTGTCAATGGGAAGAGTTCCTAAAAAAGGCAGTTTTATCTTCTCCTTCAGGCTTTCGATAGTATGATAGGTATTGTCCATTTTTTCTAGGAGAAAGCCAATACCAATTCCTACGGCTAAACTACTAATCAATCCCATCAACAAATTCCGGGGAATATTTGGAGATAGAGGGAATACAGATTGATGTGGTGGTTGTATTAACTCCCAGGGAAGTTCTGTTTGAGCTACTTGAATTACGAGATTTTCACGGGTAGCTAAAAAGCGATTGAGACTTTCATTGGCAAGCTGTAAACTACGCTGAATTTCACTATATTGTCTTGCTAAAATTGGTAATTGCTCAAACTTGCGCTTTGTTTGCTGTTCTACTCTAGACAATTCTTGACTCTGTACATCTAGTTTCTGAATTAGAGAAGTTACTTCAGCCAATTTGAGACCTACAAACCGCTCTTGCTCATCTTCTATCAAGGGTAAGAGGTTTCGCCTTTTTTCTTGCAATGACTCTATGGCTGGGTTATCCGGTTGGAAACGAACTAATTCTCCAGATAGCTGAGATTCTAATTGGCGGAGTTGGGATATTAATTGACTATATATAGGTGCCTCATTTAGTGTTGCCTGCTGTCCTTCTGGTGTTGATAAGCTAATATAACTAGCACGAGCCGTAGCTAACTGTTTATCAATTTCCAGTCGTTGTTCTTCCAACTTTTGAATTTGTAATTCAACTCCACTAGACTGGGTTTCTGGATCGATAAAATTGTATCTTTGTCGAAATATTTGTAATTTTTGTTGCAATTGATCAACCCGATTTTTGATCGCAGGCAGTTGTTTTTCAACAAATTGAACACCTTGATTTAACTTGGTTTTACGCTTTTCTAAGCTGTAGTCTAAATAAAATGTAGAAATTGTTTTTAATACTAGGTCAATTTGTTTACGATCTTTGCTTTTATAGCTTATATCTAAAATTTTAGTAGCGCCTAAACGACGAATAGTTAAATTTCCAACTAGTGAATTATAAGTTATGTCAGGATAAGCAAATTGTAATTTTTTTACAACTTCTTTCATTATTTCTTGACTTTTGAGAACCTGAATTTGACTTTCATAATCTAGATTGGACTTAGAGATACTAGAGTCTGGAAGAGGTATTTGTCCTAAGCTGCTATCATTACTAACAGGTTCGACTAAAAGTTGAAAATTACCTTGATAAATAGTTTCTTCATTCAGGGTTGAATAAATCACAGTAGCCATAATCACAGACACAACACTTGTGATAATTAATGCGCGCCGCTGGAGAAGACCCAATAAGTCTTTTAGACCCCCATCATCATCCTCTATTTCAAATGATGAATAGTTTTGGGATGGCAAGATTTCTGGTGTGATAATTGCTCTACCATTCTCGTTAAAAGTTGGAATTTTACTAGAATTTTGATTGTTCATGGATTTGAATTAGATAATTATTTAGTTAAATATTTTTGGTTTTTACGTTTGGCATGATGTCAAAGTAGACACAATCTTTATGAGGCTTTATGAGGATGGTAAACTCTAAAACATTTGCTGACTTAATACTTATTTTTTTATTCAACATGAGATAATTTATGGGACTGCTTGCTTTCACTGTGATATTTTGATCAACATCAAGCAACTGGGAATTTGATCATCTAAATTCTATGCTGTAAGTGTTAGAAGGGTATGAAAATCTAGAGTGCGATGACGATAAACAGCAAAAATTGCTTTGTATCGTTCGATGCCAGAAAGATTATGTTCATATTTTACACTCTGGCTGTTCAGTTATCTATACTTATGTTTAAATATATCTCAAGTCAAAGCGTAATAGATTATTTATATATAGTATTCATTCTTGTACAGAACTAGGAAAAAAATCTTCTGCTTGTCCTATTCGCCGTTTTTTAACAGGTCGCGCGGGATTACCTGCATAAATAATCATCGGCTCTAAAGATTGTCCAGTCACGCTACCAAGAGTTAAAATTGCTCCCTTCCCGACTGTGACTCCTGGTCCAACTACTGATTTAGCAGCTATCCAACTACTTTCTTCAATATGAATAGGCGCAGAAATCTGCTTAAAATCAGGTTGATTCCAGTCATGATTGCCAGTACAAAGATAAACTCCTTGGGATAAACAAACATGATTTTCGATAACTACAGGTGCAAGGTTATCAATCCAAGCATCTTCCCCAATCCAAACATAATCACCAATTATTAAACGCCAAGGAAATTTGACTCGCACCCCCGGCTTTATACGCACACCGTTACCGATGCTGGCTCCAAAAAGTCTAAGTATCCCAACTTTTATAGATGATATCGGTAACCAATGACTTTTAACTAAAGGTGAACCAAGGAAATACCACAAAAGTTGCTGAAGGTAGGATGCACCGGGATTATAAATGCCAAGGGTATATTTATCTAGACGCATACAGTGGAGGATGAAAACGGGGGTTGAAACTTGCTCCGGTACGACCTGACACAATCCATAACAAAGAGCGTCCGCTATCACGAACAATGTGAAAAATAGATTCTCTGGGTCGTTCAGAGGGGATGGATATGGGGGTAAAAGTGATACCTTGGCTACCGAGAACTATGGTAGCGATGGTTTTTGCTCTGGGAAGGTGAAAATCTGAGGTAATTAGATAAATGTGTCGAATCTCGCGGTTTTGGAAATCGTGGACTAGGGTAGTAAAATTAGTAACTGTATCAACAGCACGGTAGTCAAGGTGAATACGATCTGTGGTAATACACATTGCATCAAAAATAGCAAAGGCTTGAGCTGGGAGTATCCCGCTAGAAACCCAGATGTCTAAATTAGGATGATTTTGGGCAAATTGGGCCGTAAATTTTTCTCTTTCTGGTCCGCCACCAAGAGTAAGAATAGCTTGGGGTTGGGGTGCTTGATGAGAGGCGATCGCAATTCTTATAGGGATAATACTCAGAAAAACTATGATGAAACTGGCTAAACTTAGAATCCAATATTTTTTCAGTTGGTAATACAATTGGCTCATGGAGAGAATCAATGTGTTTCCAAATCGTTGATGTGATTGGCATTATACTATCACAGCAGATTTTCTGGATTCAGAATATGTTGGTAAGCAGAGGCTAATTGTTTAGCAACTGTTTGCCATGAATAGCGTTGCAAAGCCAGTAGACGACCATTGGTTCCCATTTGTTTCCGCAATTGGTGATTATTTAAAAGATGAGCGATCGCACTCTGTAAAGCTTCTACTTCTCCTTCTACAATGATGCCAGCTTCAGCTTCAGCAATCTCCGGGGCAATTTGCACACCTGGAGTTGTGATAATTGGTAAGCCAGACACCATAGCTTCTGCTAAAGCAATACCAAAATTTTCCGAATAAGTTGGCAGTACAAATAAATCAGAACCTTGCAGCAGCAAATCTTTTTCATGCCCACTCACAAACCCGACAAATGAAGTTTGGTTTGTTATGTTGACAGATGCTACCATTTTCTGCAAAAATTTGACATAGCTATCTTCTCCAGAACCAGCAATCAGCAAATGGAAGTTCTGTTCTTGTTTTCTTAACTCACCTAATGTTTGAATTAACAGTTCAGGACGTTTTTTGTAGTGCAGACGGGAAAGAAAAAGAATAATTGGAACTTCTTTAGTAAGATTATACCGATCTTGCAATTGAGATTTAGCATCACCAATTAATGTTGGAGAATTAACTCCCAGCGGTAAGACAATTTTTGGCGGCTTCACTCCAAAAGCGATCGCATCCTCCATTTCACCTACAGATGTACAGTGAATGGCCGCAGCACTATTTAAATTACGTTTTTCAATGAAATAACTGTAAACTTTCTTTTTTAACTTACTTTGTGCCAATGCCCAAGGCGTTAATTGTCCCATAATCCTCACTGTGTATGGAACTCGTTGCCGCTGGGCAAAAACAGCAGCACAGCTAGGAAGATAGGAAAATAAATAGTGATTATCTAAAACATCATAATTTTTGATATTTTTCCATAGCCATTGTGTGAATACAGGAGAAGGTAAAAATGCTTTAATCCGAGCCGCAGGTGGAAAAAACCAAACAGGTAATCCTTCGTATTCTACACGCTCAGATAATGGCACATCTAGCAACAGTCCATCGTCATCATTAGTAGTAGCAATTTCTACATCAATTCCTTCTGCTCTTAAAGCCCTGACTAAATTCAAGACGACCTGCGTCGGACCGCCAAGTTTAGGACTGATAGAAGGAATTATATGTAAAACTTTCATTTATATAACACTCACAATAATTATTTTCGCTGGGACTGGTAACGTAAGCGTTTAACACCCAATAAACCAGGAAAAGTTTTAGCAATAAATATTAGACCCACAATTGGTAACATTGATGTGGTGAACACAATCAAACTTCGCATAGAAATAGCCGCTGTAAAAAAGCCCAGTGCATTGACAACTATGCCGTAACCAGTAGTGTGAAAAGCGGCTGTCCGCGACCACCAATTAGCTAAAATTCCTAAAGAAAGAGATGCTAATATTACGGCAAATATACCACCCATCATGTAGGTTTCTCCAATATAAGTTGCAGAAACAGTCCAACCTTCTGCACCTACGACCGTTTCGATTGATGTACTCAGACCTTCTGGTTTATCAGGCCATAGCACTCTAGGTATAGGTTTGGATAAAAACACTAATAATAATTCCAGTCCTAAAAAATCATGTTTATTGGGAAAAGCATCTACCAATAAACCAATACTCCAAAGGTTGTAGTCAACTGAAAGGGTATCTTGCACTTTTTCACTAGCATAAGCTGCTGTGGCTATATAATTAATGATACCCATCTGTCTAAAACCCAGCATATGACGGGTAGCAAATACCATTACATATCCCATAATAGCTGTAGGAATAGCTATTTTGAAAAAACTTGGACGTTGTAATGTCAAAAAATATCCAGCCATGAATGTAGCAATATAGGCAGCTAAAACATTGCGAGTTCCCCCCGAAAATCCATAAAACAGGGTAAAAGCAAATATGAAAACCACTAATAATATCTGCGAAAAGCGAAAAGACTGGCGGCGATTCCAAATAATACCTGTCAGTGGAGGTATTACATACGTGAACAAACTCAATTCAGACAAAAATACTCGCCAGTCACCAAATTTTCCTCGTCCCCAAGGGACGGCAAAGCGTGGATTCAGTAGAGCTTCAACTACTTTTACAAAATTGAAGTCAACTGACATAAATATATAAAAATAGGCTAAAAAAGCTGATATCAAGAAGATACGAAACAGAGTTTTATCAGGGATATTACTAAAATCTAACCATTCAGGTGGTGCTGGTTTAAAAACAGTGATATGACGACCAATTACTAAACCACCAAACCCTATTAGTAAGACTTCGATTGCTTTGATGGTTTGCTCAGAAGTCAAACGTTGGTCGAACTTTGCCTGTGGGTATAAAAACTCCACCAGTGTTAAGAAATAAAGAGCTAATATACAAAGTAGATCGGCTCGAAATAAATTGTTCCATCCCCGCCTACTATCAAACAAGATGCTAACAGTGATTGCCACCCCTACTATAATAGCTACTTGACTAGCCATGAAACTAGGAGCCATGTCTACACTTAACCGTATAAATGCTATGGCTAAACCAAAAAGTAATATGAATGTTCCTGTCCATGTTGCTTTGGCAACGCGTATCTTTTTTGAGGGCGATCTTGATTCTGGATAATGTGAATTAGTTAAAAGATTCATAAGCAAATAGTTAGACTGTTAATAGTCCAAAATTGAGATTTTTCATAGAAACCGGAAATTTTTAAATCAATTTTTTAAGTAGATCACACCAACGTTGAGCGCCCAAATGGGGTGATATTAATTCTGATATTTGAAGAGAAGCCGCACTGGCAATTTGAATTTTATCTGGGTGTTGTATATAGTTTTTCAAAATTTCTACTAAAGCATCAATATTTTCACTGGGGAATAAATAACCATTTTCACCTGGCTTAATTAAGTCGTGGGCAGCACCTACCGCATCTGAACAAACAATTGGTAAACCCGCCCCAACGGCCTGGTTTACTACCACACCCCAACCATCATAACGACTCGGTAATACAAACAAGTCTGCCTGACTAAAAAATTTAGGTAAGTTTTCAGGTGCTTGAAAACCGGCATACTCAATGTTTTGCTGTGTTTGTTCTGGCAGCAATTCTAGCATCTGAGGCAGTTCTGCTTCTTGTCCCACCAGGAGTAACTTTACCTGTAAACCGTATTCTATCAAGCGGTGGAAAGCTTGTAGCAGAATATCCACTCCTTTACGAGCTATCATTTGCCCGCAGAATAAAATTTTTATAGGTGTACGGGGGCGTTGGGGCAGATTTTGATTAAAATCAGTAAGATCACAGTAATAGGGAATATTAAAAATCAGCTTACCAGGATATCTTCGGCTATAATCAGCTTCTGCTAGTGAACCTATAGCAGCGATCGCACTAGATTGTGTTAAACCTTCTGCAAATAATTGTTGTAACTTACTTTTTAATCCACCAGTAGAACCCACTATTTTTTCACCCCAAAACACACAGGGTATCTGTCTACCGTACAACCTCAACAGCAATTGTGCTGTTGTATTCATATAGCCATTAATAACAATTACATCTGATTGATTAATGTTAGGCAAATGCCAGTTAACATGAAATCTTGAGCCTCCCCAACTCAGAACAAATCCGGGCAGAACTTTTTCATAGGAATTTAACGGTTTTTTAGGCCAGGGGTAGATATTATAGGCAGCTTCTAAATAATATACAGTAATATTTATCCCAGGAATTTGGGACAGAGCATAAAATAAGTCTCTTTGATAGGGAGAAGGAACAATAGAATAGAAAGTAACTTTTAAAGTATTCATCTTTTACTTAACCTTAATTTTCAAATCAAGCATTTTTGTAAGGAAGTAAATAGATTTGAAAGGTCAAATTTTGGGTTTGAATTTAAAGTATTATATTGAACTGGTAATTTTATAGTATTGAGCAAAATACAGTTGATCACATTAGCAATTTTTTCACCACTCACTTCCTCTAAAATCCAACCATTCTCACCGTCTACAACCACATCACCACAGCAACGGGAAGCAATAATAGGTAATTTCCATGCTTTTGCTTCTAGTTGTGTTAACCCAAATCCATCGGAAAGAGTAGGGAACAAAAACACATCTGCCATCTGATAATATTGTGCTGTTTCACTCCGATTAACATGGTCTACCCAACGAATTTGGGAATGAGTTTGAAAATTTTGTGGAATATCAAGCTGTTGAGAACCAACAATCCAAAATTCAACAGGATATCCTTCAAGTAACTGCACCGCATCTAATACAGCTGCAATTCCTTTTCGCAAAATTACCTGTCCTAAGAATAATACCCTTAAAGGCCGCTCTTGAGAAAAAGATTTTGGGTAAATGCGGACAAATTGATTAGCTGCTGCTGGTGGAGTATACACCAAGGGGATGATATGAATCTTTTTAAAATCAACACCTGTTTTTTCCAAGAGTTGACGTGACCAATCAGAATTTACCACAATAGCATCAGCTATGTTACATTCCTCTTGCCAATTTTGCCAATATTCAATAGATGCAGGTTGCCAGTTTCCACTATATTGGGGATATCGCTCATATTCTTGGGTGACAATCATCTCCTCTTGTATTCCTGGGTCAATTTGACCTAGAACTGTGTACCATCCCTGTTGTTTAGCAAATCGAAATAGCTCTAAGGCCGCATAGCTGTAAGCAAATAATATGGGAGGTTTTATAAACTGATTCGCCAGTGATGTTAAACTCTTGATAGCCTGCTGCTGAAACCATTGATTGCGAGCAAAAACTCTTTCCCATCCTGTCTTTTTGTGCAGCCGTTGAGATAATTCAAACTGAATTAAGGAGCTATTAAAAGAGAGGACATCTGCTTTTTCTAAATCTGGGTGATATCTTTCTCGTAAATTTGCTAAGAGATTTTTAGGTAAAAAATTGATCACAGACTGAGGAGATACCCAAGCATCTGTAATTAGCTGAGAAAGTTGTCCCTGCTGTTGTAAAGCTCTGGGTATAGTGTAATGTTCACGCGCTCCGATCTGGCAAGAAATCCAACTACAAGGTGGTGTAGGCATTAAATTTTAAAGTATTAAGTAGATAGGTGCAGGAAAATCAAAACATATTTCGTTTTGTGAAATGGGTAAAACTCAATAACAATAAGGCATAGAGGCAACTTTACATATGTTACACATTTTGGCTATTTCACATACACCTACTTAGCTGACTGATCTGATATTTATGATATAAACAGGGTCAAAACTTGATTTTTATCAATTTTCCTCCCTGATAGATAAAAAAATATCCCTATAGAGGGATAGAAGTTTTTATTATTCAAGTTGTAACATTTAATTAGATTTAAATAAAGCAGGTAAAAATATTTTCATCTGCTTTACTTTTTTGCAAGTTTTGATAGTAGGGCAAATTTTACTGGTCAAAACTGCTAGGGTAGGTAGAATTTGATATCGCTTACCCTATAATTCGAGTTATGACTATTAAACAACTACGAAGTCGGTTCCGCTTAATGCTGGCGCACCTGTGAAGGTAGCAAAGAATCCACCGCCACCACTACCAGTAGCACTACCATTAGCATTGTAATACAATTCACCACTAACTGTATTATAAACCAGGAAGGTGCTTTTTGAACCTATTCCACTGTTAGTAGTCACAAAGGTAATATCAGCAGCAGTTAAAGAACCAGTAACGGCGAAGGCTGTAAAACTTACCTGACTCAGTTGAATCTGATCTCCTTCTGCACTATTAAAGTCTGTAACTATATCGTTGCCAATGGAATTAGCTACATTTTGTTGTGTGGATAAACCTGTACCGCCAAACCCGAAAATGTCAGCCCCAAGCCCACCAGTGAGACTATCATTACCAGCTTGTCCGTTCAGGGTGTCATTACCAACATAAGTAGCACCTGCCTTGTCACCAAAGATGCTATCGTTACCGTCACCACCATTAATTATATCGTCATCCTGATTACCTTCTAAGAAGTCATCACCGGAACCACCATCAATTGTATCGTTGCCAAAAGAGCCGAAAATCCGATCATTTCCAGCTAAACCGTTTAAGGTGTTGTTTTCTCCGTTACCAACAATTGTGTTGTCAAGAGCATTACCTTCTCCAAAGGTAGCTCCTGTTCCCGGAGAAAGAACGGAAAGAGTTAAATTTTCTACATTACCAAGGATAGTAACTCCAGACGCACCTGGGTTATTCAAAGAGAAGTTTATTCTAGAAACAACAGTGTCTATTCCACTACCATTGTCATTAAGTTCGTCAATGACTAAACCTGTTACTCCGGAATTGGAAAGCAGAATATTATAGGTATCATCTCCAGTTCCACCTCTCATAGTACCTCCGCCGGTACCGGAAATTTCTAAGAAGTCATCACCACCTTGACCCCGAAGCAGCGAGCCTGTTGCTCCTTTGATAAGATCCGATCCATCTCTACCACTCAGGGTAGTGTTAATGGCAGCAGGATCACTGTTAAATACATCGTTTCCTGATGTACCAACGATAGTTAGACCAGCATCATCCACAGTCACATTAAATGTTGTTGCCATATAATTCATACACTCCTATTGTTTTTGTCTAGTTAGTACTAGTTAGTATATAAGTTAACTCAAGTTAAGGACTTTTGGATCAGGATATATAAATATCCTTACCTAAACTTTAAATTTTGAGTTAAGACCTCATCAAGTATAGTTTACATGAAAAATGTAACCTATAATTATCAGTGATATAACTTAGTTACCTGAGTTTTTATGATTAAATATTGCTCATATCGACAAAATCTAACATGAAATCTATAAACTTACGGTGCGAGAGTATTAATTTAGATGTAGATAAATTTCTTATGGCGGTTCATATAAGTTTTGATATGATATGAATGTTTAGAAATAAAATCAATAGTACTACAAAATAATACTAGAAACTAAAGTTTCTATCCTTCAACTTAAGATGATTATTAAATTGTGAATAAAGCAGGTAAAAAGTACTTTTTACCTGCTTTAACTTAGATAAAATCTTGTTTTTCAAGAATTCTTGCTGAAGTTGAAGTAGCTACTGCTTACCCTAAAATTTAAGTCAGACTATTAAATAACTACGATGTCAGATGCGGTTAATGTGGGCGCACCTGTCAAGGTAGCAAAGAAGCCACCATCACCAATACCAGTGGCACTACCGTTTTGATTGTACAACAACTCACCAGTTACTGTGTTATAAACAAGTAAACTATCGTTTGCGCCTATGCCATTATTAGTAGTGACAAAGGTAATATCAGAACTGTCTAAAACACCAAAGTCCAGCTCTGTAAAACTTTCCTGACGCAAATAAATTTGATCTCCTTGTCCACTGTTGAAGTCTACAATTGTATCCCTACCAATGGAATTTGATATACCTTGTTGTCTTGTGGATAAACCGCTACCACCAAACTCAAAAACGTCAATACCTAAACCACCAGTGAGAGTATCATTACCACCTTGTCCGTTTAGTCTGTCAACGCCAGATTGAGTACCTGCTGGATTATCACCGAAGATGTTATCGTTCCCGTCACCACCATAAATCAGATCGTCTCCAGCATTACCTTCCAAGGTGTCATTGTCGGCACCACCATCAATTTGATCGTTGCCGTCGTTGCCGTAAATTGTATCATTTCCAGCCAACCCAAGTAAGGTATTGTTTTGGATGTTGCCGAAAATTGTGTTGTTAAGAGCATTACCTTCCCCAAAAATGGCTGTGGAAGTAAGCTCTAAATTTTCAATGTCACCTAAAATTGTGACTCCAGCAGGTGGACTGTTCAAAGAAAAGTCTACACTAGAGACAATGGTATCCACTCCATTACCATTATCTGTACTTTCGTCTATGGTTAATGAACCACTAGTGGAATAGACATTATAGGTATCATTTCCGCGCCCACCTATCAAAGTACCGTTGCTAGACAAACCAGTAATTTCTAGTACATCGTTACCACCTTGACCCCGAACTAGTGAAAACTCTCCACCTTTGAGGATATCATCACCATCAAGACCGATTAGGGTAGTATTAGAGCCGAAACTGACAATTGTGTCGTTTCCTTTTGTACCGGTTCCAGTGATAGCGTCAGCCAATAGATTGAGTGTCAGGCCAGTCCCTCCAGACACAGGAGTAAACCCAACGACATCGGCTAAATTGTAGCTAATTGTGGTGTTGATTACTGTGTTGTCATCAGAGTCATTAACTATGTCGTTGGCGTTGTCTACATAGTAAACATCTAGACCTGCAAGACCAGACATCTGATCTGCACCAGTCAATCCGTCAATTACATCATTGTTAACTGTACCAGTGAGAATATCATCTCCTGGAGTGCCTGTGATGATAGCCATAGTTATAATCTCTTGTTGGTTGGTTTGAGCATATAACTGAAATCCAACTTTCTGGTTTGAGATCAGGATAGAAAAGCATCCTTATCTAAACCTTGAAATATGCTTGACAAAACCCAGTAAATCACAAAGTTTGTTTAAAGTCTTGCCAGCTTGGCACTTCACAAAGTAGAGAGGGATTAAAATGTGCATTAAAAAAATTACTCTACCAACAAAATTTCAGACAATATCTCTAGTTAATTTAAAAATGATCACTTTCAATTAGGTGTTTATTTTTTTGTATGTATATAGTCTGAGACTCCTAATGTTATAAAAATTAAGGAAGCTAAAAATTTAACTCTTAAATTGTGTATTTACTTAAGCTGTAAGTAACTTTTATAGCGATCCTAAATGATTCATAAACACTTCCTGTTTTCTTTCCATGACTTACGTCACGCTACGCTGTCACTGATAAGTTTTCAGCTCAAATAGGGGATTACTATATATTTTATTTGGTTTGTGAAGGTTTTTGTATGAGAATTAAATAGTTAAATATTTGTGCTATTTAAATAAGTTTTAATTTCTTCTAGAGGAACTATGTGTCTTTTTTTTAAGAAACGATAAATATGAAAGCAGTCTTGGTCTACAGGATTTCTCATACTACCTTTCTTAATAGCTATTGAATAACCCTTATAGAATCCTTCTAACATATAGATTGGGCGACGAACTTTTATCCCAAACCACAATCCCTTTAATGTAGTTCCTATTAAAGAAATAAGTAGTATATTTTTAGGTGCGTTAAAATAAGGAAATAAAATATCATTTTGACGACCAAATACATCAGGTCTTTTGGAAATTCTATTTGGTGGTTGGTAATGGTGAATAGGATCTGCTGCGCCTAAACGAACACAAAATCTTTTTTGAAGAAGACGTATACAAAGATCTCCTTCTTCTCCCATATAAAAGAAAAATTCTCGATAGCCACCAACACTGAGAAACTTTTCTCTATCAACAGCATGAGCAGCGGCAACATAAGCATGAGTTAAATATATTTGATTTCTATCAGGAGCTTTAGTCCATATAGTTTTATCCTGTAAAATGTTGATAAAAGGAATAGCTACTGCTGCTACTTGTGGATGATCAAACTCTTGCAGAGTTTGTTCAATAGTGAATTGTGAATCAAGAATTGAGTCGTCATCAAGAGGAAAGACTATTTTTGTCTTAGATAGTTCAATTCCTTTATTTCGATGATAGCAAGGCCCTTTATTTTCCGATGATCGATAATACTGGATGTCAGGAAAATCACGGGACATCATTTCGTGTGTACCATCTGTAGAGTTATCATCCATAACAATGATATCAACAGGAACACTCTGATTTTTTGCAGATTGAATAGCTTTTTTTAGTAATTCAGATCTATTGTTTGTAGTAAAAACGATAGTGGCTTGAACAAGCATAATTGGTAAAATATAAAAATTACTTAAGTAGACAAAAATTTTGTTAATATTCCCGCTTTTTCAAAAATAATCATGTTCACAAATAAATTCGCTGCTTAATGACTTTAGCTGGGACTCCAACAGCGATCGCTCTCTCTGGTAAATCCTTAGTGACTACACTGCCTGCACCAACTACAGTATCACTACCGATGGTGACACCTTTGAGGATGGTAACGTTTGCTCCAATCCAGACGCGATTGCCTATTTTTGTGGGTTTACTGACCATTGGTTGTGCTAGAGGTGGAAGATTGGGGTCAAGACCGTGATCATGGTCGGTGATATAGCAACCAGGTCCGATAGCACAGTGATTCCCAATAATTAAAGATTCAATAGCATCCAGAAATGTATTGCGGTTAATGTATGTATGAGATCCAATACAAATTTTGGGATGGGATAGAGGTTCACCGCTGCATAAAAGAATAACGCCTTGATCTAGCGCACAATTACTTTCAATTTCAATATCTTGAAAGTTGCGGGTAATTTCGATTTGGCGCATCCATACATAACCATGCAATTTGACACCTAGCATTTGATAATAAAAATTACGCCAGCGACTAGCTAAACCTTGAGTAATACGATTGAATCTGATAATTATAGCAGAATGAAGAAGCATTAATTTACAAGATACATAAAATGAAATGAAGTTCGTTAATTTGATGTTTTCGATGATAATATTTCTACAACACCTTCTAATTTGCCAGCTAAGAGTAAAGGCAGAGATAACCAACCTTTTTTAGATTGTAAAGAAGCAACTATTTCAAATAATTGCAAAATAGTTAATTTAAAATAATCGCTGGGCTGTCGTCTTTCTAAGATTTGAGTCATCACAAAAAAGCGATTAACTAAATTCATTTTTGCTAATACAGCCGGATTATTTTTATGATCTCCTGGTTGACTATCGTGAAAAATTCTAGCCGTGCGGGCATTGGCTAACTTCCAATTTTTACCAACCATCAGGGAAAGAGTTACATCTTCGAGAAGGGAATATCCTGTAAAGTGGGATGAAAACAACGGTTGAGGAAGTATCTCTCTGCGATAGAGTGTACAAGTTGTGTTTAGCCACTCTACAGGTACAACTTCTGGTAAATTGAGGTCGTCTTCTGGCAGTAAATTTAAAGCCGGTCCGATGCATTTGCCAGCGTAGCTTTTCTCTAGACTACCGTGTAAAAAACGGAATAGACTGCGACTAATGCGTCCAGGTGGTAGATACCTTTGATTAGTAATCATGGCATTAACTCCACTTATTTGTGGATCACTTTGTAGTGCTGACCACAGTCTGGCTAAACAATCTGGTTCTAATAAAATGTCATCATCCATCAGCCAGATAACAGCTTGAGAAGCATGAGAAATTGCTTGATTACGCTGAGTTGCTGCTCCTATTTTTGTAGCTCGATAGTATTTAATTGTGGTAAATAGTCCGGGAATTTCACTCTCACAAATATTTTGTGTTTGATCATCCTCAGAACCATCTACTACAATCATCTCCACAGGCTGTACTGATTGTTGAGAAAGACTTTGGAGCGTTCTAGCTAAAGGTGCGCTACGATTACGGGTAGGTACAAGAGCAGAAATTGGAAGTAGTATGGTCATATCTATTGGAAGCAATATGATATTTGTTGCTGATCAGAGTTTGGACTATAGACAAAGTAGCAGTAGTTTATGTGAGTTTATAGTTCAGTAATCTTTTGAATTTCGCCACTTGTTCAGCCGTAGAAAAACCTAGTAGTCGATAAATTAAACGATACGATTTTGGTGCTGCGAGTCCCGATGGTATGAAACCTTTATTGGTATTTATTATTTTTGCAATAACTTCATTAGCCCAATTTTTATCTGACAACCAAATCATTCTGGCGGTTTCAAATCTAGTTTGATTAATAGCATTATGTCGCAGTTGAGTCAGTTGGTTTGTGGCTTTGAGATGTTGTTCAATTTTATCTTCAATAGCTAATAGTTGGCGGTGTGTTTCTGACTTATCTCGTTTGCAAACTGTTGATTCACTCCACTGTCTATAAACTGAACCTGCTTCAGAAAAATATTCAAATTTTTTTCCTGCTATTAAAAGACGTAAATATAGCTCATGTTCCTGACAGCATGGTTGGTCAACTTTCCATCCCCCTACATCAACAATAGCTTGTCTGCGCCATAGTGGGCTTCCAGTTTGAGGGAGATACCATCGAGCCAGTAAAATCCAAGGATCGTGAGGTTCAGGAATTTCTCTAATTTTTTGCCAAGAAGTACTGTGCTGGTGATACTCAAAAATACTGGGACTATATAGAATGTCAGTCTGAGGAACTTGAGCAAGATATTTAACCTGCTTTTCAACTTTATCTGGCAAAAGGTAATCATCTGCATCTAGGTACTGCAACCACTCTCCTGTGCTGAGTTTTAATAAGTAGTTTCTTGCTACATTTCCACCACGGTTAGGACTTGTTTTCCAAATGATTGAATTGCCAAAGCTTTTGATTATTTTTAAACTTCTATCTATAGAGCCATCATCGACAACAATAATTTCTTTGCTGAGGTAGGATTGATTTAAAGAACTCTCAATGGCTTCTCCAATCCATTGTTCTGCATTGTAACAGGGAATGAGAATACTAACTTTGGCATCCATACAATATAAATATAAGCAATATATTTAGTAATGATAACATGGACTAATTTGATGTCTTATTAACTTAATTAAGTTAGATACTTAGTTTAGTAAACCTTTAGTAACATCTGTTTTCAGTGCTTCCAATTTCAACATTACTCGCTCTTCTAATTCTTTAGATTTTGAGAAATTACTCAAAAAAGGTTTGGCAGTTATTAACATATAGTACATTTGAGTGCGAATTGATTGGTAATCACAGGCTCTCAAAAAACTTTTCTTTCCAATAAGACTGGCTATACGTTTTATCATATGTGGTTGATAAGTCAATCCAACACTATTTAACCAATCATTCCACTTGAAATCTAAAATTTTTTCATTTGTTTTCACTGCTACCCAAGGAGTTCTAAATGCATCAGCAATAATAGCACCATGCATTGCTTCAGCAAAAAGGATGTCTGATTCACTGATCTCAGTTAAGACTTGTTCGATTGATGCAGTGGGATTGATGTAGTGAATATTTAAACTTTGGCAAATCTCCTGCCAAGCACCACCATTATGAATTTCTTGAGAGAAATGCGGTATGTAAGACCATCTATATTTCTTCTGTCCTGTTTGAGCAAAACACTGACGAACTAGAATTGCTGGATCAGTTATTCCCAAGCTTGCTTCAAGGTTTAATGCTCTTGCAGATAAAGGTCCACGAACAAAATAAATTTTCCAAGTAGAATCTACATTTGGTATCTTGCCATATCCAACTCCTGAACCAAAAATAATTTTCTGCGTATTTTTTGGTAGATGTTCATTTAATAAAGTTCCAATGCCAACAAATAGTTTTTCTCCATCACCATCTAAAATATTGGGAATTAATTGCATCCACAACCAAGGATTCAAATCATCACCAAAATTTCCTACTTGAAGATTTGTTGATTTTCCGTCATAATAGTGTAGTTTCATGAAGTATTTCCTCAAAATAATTACAGAGGAACATTACCATAAATTAAGTAGTAAATCATAATGTCCAGCTTGTTCCAGCGGATATTCTCCTGATTCGATGCGAGTAATAATAGTTGGTAGAAGCTCAAGAAATTTATGATTATGCTCTAGTGCGTGTAAAGTCCATGCTTTTGATGAGGCAAGGTCAGATCTTATATAGATACTTGTGAGCAACTTATTTGTGACCATACCTTCCCAACGCTCTAGCGCACTATGCCGTGTGAATTTTGAAATCAGTTTTCTCTTCCAGGATATATAGCTAAGAGGAAGAGGTAAAACACTGTTAAACTTTTGTCTATCAAGGAGATAGCGACGAGCTGTAAATTCTTTAAATGCAAAGAAACCTCTTGGATCAAGAGTATACTGAACTTGTTGTTGTTTTAGGTTCAACGCTATATCTGGCGGACCAGGTAAAGGAGTAACTGTCAATACGTCAGGGTTATTTTTTAGACAGTTAATTCCCGCCTCAATCCAGTTATATTCTTCTGATTGGTAGAGAAGCATATCTGCATCAAAGTGAAGGAAGTAATCACTTTTTGCGATTTCATAAGCAAACAGATAAGCATAAATAGGCGCATCGCGGAAATCATGAGTTTCCCATGAAATTTGATCTCCTAAATGTTTTCTAAGAATCGGCTCTTTTACATTTGAAGAATAATCAACCATTACAATGCTATCAATAAAACCCTGATCCACTAATTTTTGAGCAATGGTTTTCAGATCATCTATGCTGGGGATAGGGAAATTTTTTCGATATCTTCTCTTCATGGAAGCAGTATCTATCACTAACATCTTCTCTATGAAGGGATATCGACACATTTTAACAAGATGAGGAACTGTATATAGGATAAATGGAAGATCCGTTGGACAAATATTAATTGATAGAGTACAAGAGGGAGGATTGTTAATTTTCGACATAATTATAAATTATATATAAATGAATTGAATTTAGTGAGACTAAATATATAGGATGCTCTAAAAATGTGGTTGTATGGCATTTTGTTAACAAGTTGATTGACTAATTTCATTAGTAGACTTCTCTGAAGCTAATAGCTTTGAGTATTTTTTATTTCATGTATTGGACAAATTGAAAAATAAATACTGGAGTTAAATTTCATATCTTCAGCTATACAAGATATTGAGTAGCTTTCATTTGCAAGCGAGTGATTAAGTCATACTTAAAAGTATTGTGTGGTTTAATCACAATTTTACTGTATTCACTAGCTGGTAAACTTTTGAGTAATTCTAAGTGAACTTGATATGGATGATACTCTTGAAGAACTTTATTCCTAGCTTTTGCTATAGCAGATTGGGAACTTGCATATAAATCCTGAAAAATAGCGTCTTCAATAATTTTGATTGATCCTTGAATATCATCTACATCAATAATTCTCAAGGCATCTGTATCAAAGTAGCCTAATATATTTGGCGCTCCCCAATAAAATGGAAAGCAGTTAGAAACAAAAGCATCAGCTAATTTTTCTGTCCAGTAATGAGGCCAAGCACCATTTTCCAGAACTATATGATACTTGTAATTAAGTAGAGCATCTGATTTCCGACTACCTAATTCTTGAATACCTCTCCCAAACCAATCTAGTTGCTCACCAAAGTGCTTCTTTAGCTCATACATAAAATGTAATCTTTTACGATGACCAACAGTATCCGTTTTACCAGAAATTACTGCCGATATCAGTTTGGTTTTTTGTAATTTCGAGGTTTCAAGGGCATCAAGAATATTTACTTCAACATACCAGTGATATCCAGCATAAGAAATAACTCGCATCTTTGATTTTACACGATTATCTTGTCCTAAAGTGCAATAGAACTGCCTCGTATAACCTTCAGGAAGATGGAGAATATCAGGAGGTTCTTTTAAAACTAACAGTGTGCGGTTTTTGGGGCAAATTAGTTGATAAGTTCTATCTAATGGCTTGACACTTTGGTAAAGTATAATTCCGTCAAATTTGCCCTTTTCTGGATTAATAACAAACTGGGTGTCTTGCCAAGAATGTTCTCCTGTTTCTGTAATAAATGGACGGAAGTAATTACGAGCATTGATGGCACTATCTGACATCAATAAAGCAATTAAAGGCATAAATAATACATAAAAATGAATTGCTTACTGATTCCTGTTGTTTGTTAGCAACAAATTTATGGCGTTGCCAATTAAGACCGCAATGAATGACTGTAAATTACAGAAGTCTTGATGCCAATATCATTCCATGACAATTTAGCACATTCTTGTTTCACTATTTCACTTAATTTTTCTAAATCTATCTGATTACTATCTTTTAATGATTTCCATAACCCTTGCGGATCTTGATATTCATAAAGTAACCAATCTGCTTTACCTAAAGTTTCTGCTATACCATCAGTACGAGGAGCAATAATTGGTTTATTATAAGACATTGCTAAAATCAAACTACCAGAAGTTAAAATCTTTTCAAAAGGTAGAACTACAACATCAGCCGCGCTAAAAAACAGATGTACTCTGCTATCTTCTACAAAATCTGGATGAAAAATAACTCTCTGTGTATTAGCAGCTAATTGGGTTAACTTTTGCAGATAGGATTCATCTAACGCTTTTCCTGCTATCAATAGGTGGCTTTCCTGTAGAAATTCTGGGTTTTCCAGCCAAACTTTTAGTAAGCGTTCTACTCCCTTATAAGGTCGCAGCATACCTAAATTGAGGTAAACTTTTCCTGTTAACGGTATTCCTAAAGCTTTTCTGGCTTCAATTTGAGGCATGGAATTCCCATAAAATTCGCTATAGTGACCATGTGGAATCACATAAATTTTGGATTTGTCAAATTTATAATTTTGGATATTTTCTTGTAGTGCTAAAGAATGATGAATAATTATTCCATCTGCTAGATTAAATAAATTTTGTTGTATCCACTGTTCTAGTATAGGAAATTTAGAATCATGAGAGATGTAATTATGAATAGTCCAAATTACTTTTACCCCTGTCCATTTAGTAAATATAATGTCAATCAAAAACTTGATTGCATAAATTAATTTCGTGCCTAGATTTTTCCCCTTTAAATACGGATTCAGCCAATGAATATGTACAACGTTTATTTTCTGTATGCTTTTAATAGCTCTGTATATGGGAAAGATGCGACGATAACCGGAAGGAAATAATACTTCTATTTTTAGATTTCCTAAAGCATTAGATAAAAGTGTTTGATAGGGGTTATCTATACGGTAATCTGGCATCATCAAAACCCTCAAGGGTTCGGTATTATTACTATAACTCATTACTGTAACTCCTTGAGAAATCCATTCTGCACTAGATGACGAATTCCTTCCCTGTACATTAAATGTCTAATTTTCCCCACATAGTGACGAGATGGTGAACCGTTGATACCTCCTTCTAAATGCACATCATAAGCTTTTGGTAGCAGTTCTACTCCAAAACGAGAACTACACAAAGCATAAATAGTTTGTTCGATCCGCCAGAAATGTCCAATAATATCCGGTAAAGACAAAAATTCTTCTATCCAATCAAAATTTAATGATTGCTGATGAATTAAACCCAATCCTGAATTTACTCTTGCTGCTAAATCAAAACCAAGTTGGCTTTTTACAGTTTCTGGTTCTACAGTGTAAGCACTATTTTCATCAGCATTTAGTGTATTAAGTTTATAATCTGGGTTTTCGATCCGGTTGAGTAGTTCTGTGGGTTCCTGAAAAAAGAGGATATCACTATCTAGGAGTAATAAGCGATCGCTCTGCAAATAGGCAGCAAAATCAAATACTTTAGGTGAAAGATGATTAGTTTTGCGAAACTCTAAACAGAGAGGGTAGGATGAAAGTAAGGGTAAAACTTTTTCGTCAGCTTGTTTTCTGTCAATAATCCGTGCATCTGGAAAATGATGCTGTAAAGTTGTAATATTGTCCTGAGTTAGAGTTCCATCATCATGAACACACAAAGCGTATTGACGCTGAGAATAATGATAAAAAGATTTTAATGCCCAGATTAAATTTAGCCAATCATTAGCAGAAGTAAGAACATGAATTTCGCAAACTCTGTTAGATGTGTTAATAATTGGATGAGAATTCAATATATTTTTTCTAACTCTATCTCTATAGTAGGCTGTGACAAATCCATACTGATACTTTTTTCGTAAATTATAAACCATTGAACCAATAGACATGATTATTTTAACTCCGGTTTAGGATTTTTTTAACATTAGTTTTCAAAAAATTGAATGGAGTTGCTTGGGGTTTTTGCGTAGTTGAGATATGTTTTTGCAGAGATTCTGTTAAATATATGGATTTTTCTTTCTGGGTATGAACAAACAACTTAATTTTTTCTTTGATTTTATCTTGGTTGGCTAAAATAAAATTTATTTTCTCTGGTACTAAAGCATATTCTGTCGTTTCTAAACACAATTCCAAAAGTTTGCTTTCTGCAAGTAAGCGATGCACTTTATCATCATAATTTATAGCAATAAAAGGTTTTCCCATCTGCATAGCAAATATGATAGCATGATATCTACAACCCACCAAAAGTTGACTTTCGACTAATGGTTGCAAAGAGAATTCATCGGGTGTTAAACCACCGAAATAAGTCTTCAATAAATCAAAATCTCTATTCTGGTTAAAATTTAAAGGAAAAGGATTTAATTTAAATTTAGATAATTCTTTGAACCACATTGGTACATCAAATTCTTTCCAATGACACGGAACTAAATTGACAGCAATTTTATTATCAATAGAATCAAAAGTTGTATTTTTTTCTAAGGGATGGGGAAAACACCAAGTTAAGTCGGGATGTATTTCTACTTTAGGATTGTTATTGAGTAATGACTTACTCTGTTCATCTCTGACATAAAAAAATTCAGAATTTTCAATTAAATCATATAAATCTACAAGCAAATCTTGAGAAACTCGGTTGACTCCTAAACCTAACACACCTATTTTAGCTTTACATTTTTTTATCCATTGTTTTGGATTCACCCATATTCCAACTCTTTCAAATACCAATCCACCTCCACCAATCAATATCCAATCGAAACTCTGAAGATATTCTTGTGGTGGAGATAGATAGTGCGGTAAAAATACGATAGTGTTACCCTGAAGTAATCTAGTAATAGAGTATTGAATGCGGTCATCGCCAGCATTAAGAGCGTTATAGTAACCAAAAACTGCAATTTTCATTGTTTAATTAAAATATTTTTTCTATATTTATTTATGTTTTTGTAAGCTTTTTAAGCTTGAATATGCCTTAGGAAAAAAAGTCGAGAATGTTAATCCTGGATGAATAAGATGATGATGTTGCACTACAGCTAAAGGTAACTGGAATAGTGATAATGGGTATTGTTCAATTTTAGGTGGGAGAATTAAAAAAGGAGGCCTTGTTTCAAGCTCTTTTGCAAAACCGCCATACATATTGTTGAGACTATCAATAATATTGTCTGGAAGCTGACTCAAATTGGAGTTGCGATTTCTTTGAGGAGGAAAATCTTTAATATACTCATGTTCAATATCTAAAAAATCAAATATTTCTGGGAGAAAATCCCATATATACTCATATTTTAAAAATAAAATTGGATAATGTCTCGAAGCATAAAACCAATTATGAAAGTGCGCTTCAATTTTAAATTTATCTTCTCCTAAAGTCAGATAACTTTCAAGCGTTTCCTCTTTTAAAATAGGTTGAATTTTTGCATAATTGCGAAGCATATATTGTGAATGCAACCCATGATATTTACGCATAAAAATAGAGACGACAGCCTCCATGGGGTTACCATAAATATAAATAGCTTTAAACTTTATCTTATGAGTAAGAGGAGGCGTATCAGTATGCTTAATTAAATCTGTATTGTGTGAACAGTTTAGACGTATAAATTTTTCAAAAAACCTCATAAAAAAAGAAGTTCCAACTCCACCAAAGGAATTAACTGTGGCATCAAAGTTTATAGTAATAGGAATTGGACTAGCGTAAATTTTATACATTTTTTCAAAATCGCATGAACCAGTGTTTGAATCTTGATTGAAAAGATGAAGCTAGTAATATTTGCGGAAATTGTACAACAGTTTTAAACGTTTTTAACCAACGAATTAATTTTTTGTCACAACTGATAACTGACTGTTCAACTTGACACAAGAATTTGACTTGGTACAGCCATTTACCTTGAAGACTTAATCTGTGTTTGAGAGATATTGGCACGGTTCTATCCCACAGAATGGAACGCACTAACTCTAAAAGCTCATCGGCAACTTTCTGACGTTGATTTGATTTTTGAACAGCAGTAAATCGAAAACAAGTTAATTCAGAATCAATTCTTTTGATAACACCTCCTGATTTAATTATTCTGCACCAATAGTCATAATCCATAACAAAGTAAAGTTCTTCTTTAAATAAACCAACTGTTTCTGTAATTCTTCTGCTCCAAAAAACTTCCGGTTGCACCAATTGGCGTTTTTTCCACCATACATCCCACAGATCTAAAATTTCTTCTAGCTTTTGGATATTACCAAATTGCTCACCAATTTTCTCACCTTGCTGATTGACATAACGACATTTGCCATGTAATAAATCAGTCTCAGGAAATTGGTTAAAATGTTCAGCAACCTTAAAAAGTGTTTCTGGTAGATAATAATCATCACTGTTGAGATAAGCTATGATGTCACCTGTTGCTTTCTCAAGACCTTTATTAATAGCATGGGTTTGGCCTTTATCAGGTTCACTTACCCAATAGGCGAGATGCTTTTCATATTTTTTGATTATATCGAGTGTATTGTCTGTACTACCTCCATCAATAATTATATACTCAAGGTTTGGGTATTTTTGATCTAAGACTGAACAAATAGTTTCCTCAATAAAATGTCCCTGATTATAAGATGGCGTAATAATGCTAATCTTTAAATATTTATCGTTCATTGTTATTAATTAAAATTTAGAGTGGAGAGATTTAATTACAGTCAAAAGGAATATGAAAGGCATTGGCCAATATCTAATTTTGTTAGAAATTTAGTTAGCTGTATCCATGATGTTTCATGGTAGCGCCCAAATATTCATGAATTAAATTTAGTTGCTCAGAAGTAAGTTTTTCAGTCCACTGCTTATTAGTTGCTTCACCTATAAACTGAAATTTATCTGATCTTTCATGTTCTGGCATTCCTTTGCTTTCTTTAGAACGCATTTTATCAACGGCTGCTGCTTGAATAGCACGTTGTACATCTT
This sequence comes from Anabaena sp. PCC 7938, assembly GCF_049315035.1. Classification (NCBI taxonomy): domain Bacteria; kingdom Bacillati; phylum Cyanobacteriota; class Cyanophyceae; order Nostocales; family Nostocaceae; genus Anabaena; species Anabaena sp. PCC 7938. The sequence goes on from NZ_CP186034.1 coordinate 2,837,580, forward strand.
CTGAAAGAATCTGAATACCTAAAATTTTTCCCAGTTTGAGAAGTTCTGGCTCAGGGTTTACTAACAGGTCTTCATAGCGAATAATTTCCAGTTCAACGCCACTATTTTGACTTCCCAAACCTACCCAAGAATTAATATGTTCTTGCCAAGAGCAAGGCCAAATGCGTCCGCTGATCCAATCTAAAAAAAATTCATCAAACCCTAGGGGATAGCCCCTCAATATTTTTTTATATTTGTAGTAAGAAATTACAACATCTCTCGGATCTCGAATGAGATAAATAACTTTCTTGTAATTTGTAACTTGTTTAAAGTCTTTTCTATATAGATGATGGCTTTTAATTAAATTAAATTCTGAATTAATTACATCTTTAGCATAAGTTTTACGATGAATATCTGGAACATAATATTGAATATCTGCAACGCTTTCTCCTGATTTTTTATATAAAAGTTCTGCCATAATCACTCTCATCCACGTATTACCAGAACGAGGATATGAAACTAAATATATATCATTTTCTGTAGGCTTAAATATTTCAGGAAAGTCAGGCTTTGACAAAGAACGCAACTTAGAAAGAGAACGAGACATGAAACTGGTTATAAGCATTTTTTATCGTCTCCATTATTAATAATTTTCCATTTAAGGTCTGGACAGACAACACCAGGCCAGCGTTGATAATCTGTGTAAGTCGAGTGATGATTCCCCCCTCCTATTATTGAAAAAATCATCAATTCAACCGGTTCTAGTAGATACTGTTTACCTGGAATTCCTGCCCATATCTTAATCACATAGTTACTAAGATTCAGTAACTTCCCAGGTATATGGCACACAGAAATATGATGTCCTGCTAAACCTTCTTGACTTTGGCGCTGGGCGTGATCTGTACTTGTAAAGGCAATTTCACCTGTCTGCGCCAAGATTTGTAAAACCAAACGCATCCCTTCAATATTTTTGAGTAACTGATAGTGAATACGAATAATAATTTCTTCTTGGGCCGAAAAAGAAGATTTTATTTCGCCATCAACAGATACAAGTTCCATCTTTAATATTCGGAAATATTCATTTCCTGGTGCATTATCCATATTCCATGAAGCTTGTCCTGAAAAAACTTGGTTACTGGCGATTTTTGCAAGATATTCAGCGATGCAACTTTCTGCATCTCCCTCTTTGATAAGATTTCCACTGCTTAAGACAATTCCTCGATTGCAAAGAGCGCGAACTGCTCCAATATTGTGACTCACGAATATGACTGTGCGGCCTTCTGAAGCTACATTCTCCATTTTGCCTAAACATTTTTTTTGAAAAGCAGCATCCCCTACTGCTAATACTTCATCCACAATTAAAATCTCTGGTTCTAAATGTGCCGCTACGGAAAATGCTAAACGCACATACATACCAGATGAATACCGTTTCACTGGTGTATCTAAAAATTTCTCTACTTCAGAAAAAGCAACAATTTCATCAAACTTGTGCTTAATTTCCGCCTTACTCATCCCCAGAATTGCACCATTGAGATATATATTCTCTCGTCCTGTTAACTCTGGATGAAAACCAGTACCAACCTCTAATAAACTAGCAACTCGTCCCTTAATATTGATGCGTCCTTGAGTGGGTTCTGTAATCCTACTGAGAATCTTTAATAGTGTTGATTTTCCGGCTCCATTGCGGCCAATAATTCCAATTCTATCACCTTGATTAACCTCAAAAGATACATCTTTGAGAGCCCAAAATTCCTCAAAAGCAGGATTTTTGGTTTTGGTTTTAGGATTGATTAAACTACCAATAGATTTAAATTGATTAGATATAACATCACGCAATGCAGTATAGCGCTCCTGCTTTTGGTGTCCAATAATATATTTTTTGCTGAGGTTTTCAACGTGGATGATTTTGTCTGGCATAGGTTACGAATTGGGCGGTGAGAAATATTAACTATTCTCAAAATTAATGCTTCTATAATTTATTTAGAATAAATCTAAATCAGAGAATTATAAACAAGCAGAAGATCCAGCTAAATTGCTACACAAAATATCAAATTGCTTTATTACTTTTGCCACACTTTGTTCGAGATTTTCTTGATTTGTTAAGCACTCAACTTCTGGTTTTAAAGGTGGTTCATAGGGATCATCAATACCTGTAAAAAACTTGATCTCTCCTTGACGCGCTCTTTTATACAAGCCTTTAACATCACGATCTTCACAAGTCTTTAAGGGAGCATTGACATAAACTTCAATAAAATTATTACCAATTTTTTGGCGTACCTCTTGCCGCACATCACGATATGGTGAAATAGCTGAAACTATTACTACCACATTATTTCGAGTTAATAAATGAGCAACAAAACCAATTCGTCTAATATTTTCATCTCTATCTGCCCTACTAAATCCTAAATCTTTTGTGAGATTTTGGCGCACTATATCACCATCTAAAACTTCAACTTTGATACCACGACTTCGTAGATGTTTTGCTACTTCACTACTAATTGTAGTTTTGCCAGCACCGCTCAATCCTGTAAACCAAATTGTTGCTCCAATATCTTGCATTTTTAACTCTTTTGTATTACTAAGTACATCAAAAATTATTAGCTGCTTTTCTGCGGGTTTAACTTCAATTATTAGCTTTGGAGGAAATGTACAAAAAGCCTATTTTACTTGTTAATAAGCCATTTTTCAAAATGACGTTGGGTATCACATCTCTGAAAAATATATAGTATTTCTATTACTGTACTGTTGTTTTCAGCCAGAGAATCTAAATCACATCTGCAAACTTCCTTTCCATTTTGCGGAAATACCAAATCCCACTAAATAAGAGCGAGAATACGAGGATCAAAGATAGAATAAATCCTGGTAGATATAAATTTGATTCACTACCTAAAATTGCCCAACGGAAACCATCAATTACTCCTACCATTGGGTTTAACGAGTATATCAAGCGCCACTTTTCAGAAATAAGACTGCTGCTAAAGCCTACTGGTGATATATACAGTCCAAACTGGACAATAAATGGCACAATATAGCGGAAATCTCTATATTGAACATTCAGGGAGGCAAACCACAATCCTGCTCCTATTGAAGCAGCAAAGGCGATACTAATAAATAAAGGTAGGGTCAAAATTCGCCAACTAGGAATAAAGTTGTACCATGCCATTAATGCTACTAAAATCATTCCCGAAATCATAAAATCTACAAAGCTCACTACTACTGCACTTGTAGGTACTACTAATCTGGGAAAATAGACTTTAGAAATTAGGTTGGAATTGGTAATTAAACTAGTACTGCATTCTGATAGGGAACTAGCGAAAAACTGCCAGGGTAACATCGCGGAGAAAACGAGGATGGGATAAGGCACACCCTGAGATGGCAATTTTGCTAATCGCCCAAATACGACGGTAAACACCACCATTGTTAAAAAAGGACGAATTAAAGCCCAAGCGATACCAATGCTTGTTTGCTTGTACCGAACTAATATATCTCGCCATGCTAGGAAATAAAATAACTCTCGATAGCGCCAGAGGTCTTTCCAGTATTGCCCTTCGCTTCTTCCGGCTTCAATTATTAATTCTGGCTGAGAAGAGGTGTCTTTCATATCATAAATTTATTTATGCGTATCTCAATCTACAGGTGCAAATGCACACAGTTTTTAGCTGATCACCCAAAAATCTTTTATATTGTTGCCACCTACAATGTGGGAGTTTCTGAATGTAAACTCTCCTACTGAAGGATTTCTATGGGGATTAATAACTCCTGTTGCTTGTTGCCAAAGTTCTGCTGGTGCTAATGACAAGTGATATACAGATTCACGTTTATGGACGTGATACCATTTGGTATCCTGGCAATGTTCACACCAAAATGCTTCTAACCACTCCCCTTCTAGAGAAACTGTAGTTTTTGCCGCTACTAACATTAGGGCTTCTTTCCGTTTCATTCCTCTCTGCTGTAGTTGTCCTGCGTGTTCAGCAAACAAGCCGTATTTTTGACTGACGCTATCCATGTAACAACTATGTACCGGACAATAAATGGCTCGACGTTTTGAACGATTCCGATTTCGGTCACACCTTCTCTGCACTTCGGCCTCCTTTTGATAAAGATAGATCATAAGAAGGTTGCGTTGGCAGGACTGAGATCAAAAAGACCATCAAAGCCCAACTCCTAATTTGAAAGTTTAGTTATTCGGTTTTTGAATCTAAGTTTTGTAAACCCGTTGGATATGTTAGCAGGTTTGTGATCATTGGTATAGTGCAACCAAGATACTACAAGTTGGACTTTTGCAGAACTCTAAGATATTGTTCAGCTATGATTTGCGGCGTAAAATTTGACTGCAAATACTGGCGGGAGGCTTTGCCCATAAGTTCTGCTAATTTGCGATCGCTATTCAGCAGCCGAATAAATTCAGCTAAAGCAGTACTATCTCCATTTTCCACACTCACCCCACACTTGCCATCAGCAATTAGCTGTCGTAAATAAGAATACTTTGAACAAATCACTGCTACTGGTCGTCCGGTGGCTAAAGCTGGGTAAAGCTTACTGGGAGCGACAAGACTTTCCATCCCGGCTTCTACACTCACTAGAGAGAGATCACAAGCAGTCAAGGAGTAAGGAAGCACTTGCTTATCTTGGTAAGGGAGAAATAGAAAATTGGTTAATCCTAGTTTATTCACCGCCTCAATAAAACGCTCTCTTTTTGCTCCACTGCCAATACAAACAAATTGAATAGGTTCACCTTGTAGTTGTTTTGCAGTTTCTAATATAGTTTCTATATCATGGCACCTGCCCATATTACCAGAATAAAGGACAGTGAATTTATTAACTAAATTATGTTTTTTAGCAAACCAATTATTTTCTTTGGTAATCGGTACAATCAAGTTAGGATCTCCCCAACTGTGAATTACTGATACTTTATCGGCTATATCTGGACATATGGCGATGATTCTCTTTTTCATATCAGGACTAAGCACTACTAGCCCTTGAGACCGCCGCCAAATCATTTTGTTCAGTTCTCTCCATAACCCTGCCAGCCAATGATTTTTGGAGACTACTCCTAGTGCGATCGCAATATCTGGATAAAGGTCATAGATTAAGCAAACGTAAGAGACTCGAAAACACAGATGTGCTAGATACGCTGCTATAGGCAAAAAAGGAGGAGCAGAAGTTACCAAAAATACATTATGCCGACGGAAATTTCTGATAATATGTAGAAAGGCACGCAATGTAAATAAAACACCATTTACGGCTTTGCCTCGAATCCGTCCCGACCAAGCTTGTGTTGAACGCGATCGCTGGATACGAATACCACCTAATTGTTCAACAGCAGGTGCGTTAGCTGTTGAAAATGCATATGCTGGCTGTCCTGTAAATACCTCAATATTTACTCCTTGTTTCTCTAAGTGTTTTACCAGTTCTTCAATCAACTGACCCGTAGCAGCATAATCAGGCGGGAAGAATTCTGTGAGTATAGATACTTTTAATAAGTTCTCGTACAAATTATGATTCGCTTGAAAAGTATCTGCTAAGTCTATGGAAGATAGTGCTGGTGTGGTAAAATTTGTATTTTTATAAAATGGCTTACTCTCCGTACTTGATTGATTCGATATATTAAGTACGTCTGTATTTTTTTTAAAATCCTGATTCTGAAATGCTGTTGGATTAGAAGTGGTTGACTTTTTCGGCCAGAATGCCATGAGTATAGTTCCCTGTAGAAAAAAATTGAGGCTTACAGGCAAGATCCATAGCGATTATAAGGTAAATATTTTTCTTAATCGCTAGTTGTTCTTGATTGATTTGGTAGTAAGTGTTATCTGAATGATCATACTTTACAAGACAACAGAGTTAATACCAGTTCCGGAAAAAAAATTGGCTATTAAAAAACTAAGCAAAATCACCGTCTTAAATAAAAGCGCAAATTTTTAAACCTACTGGAGTAGGATACCTTAAAAGTGGTTATTTGGTGCATTTATTTTAGTAGGTAAGATAAAAAACATGAGCGAAAAATATCTTGTGTGATCGAAATAACATAGTAAACAACTTCATTAAATTTTCATAAATTTGTTATCCATATATAACAGAACTAATACTGTTTGAGAAAGTTCCCGTGTGATTTTTGTAGAGTATCGGATGTTCATGGGAAATAACTCGTAATTTTCTTGCTACTTGTTAGTACAAATACATAAAGTAACCCTTTAAACAAATAGCATTGCCATAAATCACAATTAATTCAAAACTAACGCATTAATAAACTGCGCCGCAAATTATCTAAAGCCGCGCATACACTCAGATGACGAATAGAAGATCGATTCCGTATCGTCCCAAACTTACACTCATAACTTTTTACCTCATTTCCTGGTCCGGCTAATCCAATAAATACTAATCCTACTGGTTTTGTATCAGTTCCTCCAGTGGGACCGGCAATCCCTGTCACACTTAATCCCCAAGTAGTTCCCAGTCGAGTTTTCACACCAAAAGCCATTTGTTCGGCTACAGTAGCACTCACCGCACCAAATCGATTTAAATCTTCTGGGTTAACCCCTAACAAGCCGACTTTTACCGAATTGTCATAAGAAATTACTCCGCCCCAAAAATAATTAGAACTGCCAGCAATTTCTGTCAACATTTGCCCCAGTCCCCCACCTGTACAAGATTCAGCAACTGAAAGCGTTTCTCCTGATAACTGCAACAACCTACCAACAACAGAAGCTAAAGTGTCATCATCAGCACCGTAATAATCTAAACCAGCAATTTCCCTCAGTTGTTTTTCAATTGGTGCAATTAAATTCTCTGCATCTGTTGTATTAGATGCTTTAGCAGAAATTCGTAGCCTGACTTCTCCCTTGCCAGCGTAGGGTGCTACTGTCGGGTTAGATAAATTCAGATATGCAGATGCTTTTTCTGCCAAAGCAGATTCACCAATACCCCAAAATTTTAAACTCCGGCTGTAAATAATTTCCTTGCCCCAACCTTGACTTTTGAGAAAAGGTACTGCTGTCTCTGTCCACATTCGGTGCATTTCACTAGGAACACCAGGAAAAGTTAAAATTGTTAATCCAGGATGGGGCTGCCAAATAATGCCTGGTGCTGTTCCTGTAGGGTTGGGTAAAATTTCAGCCCCTTGGGGAATTAAGGCTTGTTTGCGGTTACTGGGAGACATCACCCGACCGCGTTGGGCAAACTTTTGAGTGATGTCTTCAATAATATCGACACTTTCTAACAAAGGAACGCCAAAAAAATCAGCAATGGTTTCACAGGTGAGGTCATCTGGTGTGGGGCCAAGTCCACCAGTAAAAATTAAAATTTGTACTCTGGAAGCAGCAATTTCTATAACTTGCTTGAGTCTTTCTGGATTATCTCCCACGACAGTTTGATAGTAATGGGGAATGCCTAGCTGGGCTAACTGCTGGGCTAAAAATTGAGCGTTGCTATTGAGGATATCTCCTAGTAGCAATTCAGTACCAACACAAATAATTTCTGCACTCATGAAATTTTAGATTTTAGATTTTAGATTGCATCCAGAATCCTTAAGATTGTCGAGAAAGTTTCCAAACTCGCCAAATAGCATAACTCAATAAAGAGGTAGATGCACAGGCATAAGTCATCCCGCTAGGAATGCCAACAATAGCTAAGGCTAAACTACCCACCCATAGAGTTAAAGAATAAATGAACAAAACTGTTAATCGGTGTGATAAACCGGCATTTAATAGACGGTGATGTAAATGGCGTTTATCTGCTAAAAAAGGTGATTTACCGTGTCGTAGTCGCGCTAAAATTACTGCTGACATATCAACGATTGGCACTGCCAAAATTAAATAAGGCAATAATACAGCGGTAAAAACGGGAATTTTGACTAGCCCGATGACACCAACAGCCGCTATAGTGAATCCCATAAAATAAGATCCACCATCACCCATAAATATTTGCGCTGGATTGAAGTTATAACGAAGAAATCCCAAGGCTGCACCAGCTAAAGCTGCTGCTATTAAGGCTGCTGCTGGTTGGTGCATAAATAGAGATACTAACAGCATGACTACGGCAGCAATTCCTGTGACACCAGCAGCTAGTCCGTCTAAACCATCAATCCAGTTAATAGCATTTACCATTCCTACCAACCAAATAACTGTAATTGGAAAACTTAGCCAATTTAGATTAACTATGCCGATTGTGGGAATGGTAATAAAATCTATACTGACACCAACTTTCCATGCAGCAGCAGCGACTATTATTTGTATTAATAGCCGGACTAAAGGGGATAGGTTGAATAAATCATCTGCTAAACCGATCAGAAAAAAGCCTAGACCGCCTAAAGTGACACCCCAAATTTGCCATTCTTTTTCCGGTGGTAGATTCGCAAATCCGCCCAGCCACCAGACAATTAATAGGGAGATAATAGTACCTGCGAAGATAGAAACTCCTCCCAGGCGTACCATAGGATGTTGATGAATTTTTCGACTACCCGGTTTATCTAAACGTCCACTTTTGATGCCAATATTTTTGACATCTGGTGTAGTCCAGAGAACGACTACTGCGGCGAGAAGAAAGGCAATCAGATGATAAATCTGAGCAGGCATCAGTATTTTTTAAGAAGTGGTGGGGATGACCAAAATTGTGTGAGGGTTTTGTCCGCAATTTTTACGCAACATTTACTATGGTTGGGGTACTTACGGCGTAATTATGAGATTTTAGATTTGAGCAGGTAATCCCAAATCTAAAATCTAGAATCCCTTAGGCTAGAACTGGCAAGGGAATTTCTATGTGAGGATATAAGGGGAAGCGATCGCACAATGCTGCTACTCGTTGCAGACAATCTGCGGCTACTGTTTCAGAATCTGGAGAAAGTAAGCGATCGCTAATAATATCACCAATTTCCGTAAATTCTGCCACACCCAAGCCCCTTGTTGTCATTGCTGGCGAACCCAATCTCAATCCACTAGTAACAAAAGGTGATTCTGGATCAAATGGGACTGTATTCTTATTAGCGGTAATATTTACACCACTAACAAGTTGATCGCCTTTCTTCCCTGTCATGCCAATAGAACGTAAATCTACTAGCATTAAATGATTGTCTGTGCCATTTGAAACTAATTTAAATCCTCGTTTTTGCAATTGGGTAGCTAAAGCACGAGCATTGTCAATCACTTGAGCAGAATAAGTAGTAAATTCTGGCTTCAGTGCTTCACCAAAAGCTACAGCTTTACCAGCAATTACGTGTTCTAGAGGGCCACCTTGAGTACCAGGAAAAACTGATTTATCTAGCTTTTTACCAAGTTCAGCATTGCGGGTTAAAATCAAGCCACCTCTTGGACCCCGTAAAGTTTTATGAGTTGTTGTTGTCACCACATCACAATATGGAAGGGGGTTGGGATGATGACCTGTAGCGACTAAACCAGCGATGTGAGCAATATCTGCTAATAAGTAAGCACCAACTTCATCAGCAATGCTGCGGAACTTTTCAAAATCAATAATCCGGGGATAAGCTGAATAACCACAAATCAGCAGTTTAGGACGTTCTTTCAAAGCCAACTCGCGGATTTGGTCATAGTCAAGTTGTTCTGTTTCTTGACTGACACCATAGTGACGCACTTGGAACCACTTACCCGATACATTCACAGGTGAACCATGGGTGAGGTGTCCCCCGTGAGACAAATCCATCCCCATAATTGTGTCCCCTGGTTCTAATAGGGTCAGGAACACTGCAAAATTAGCCTGTGCGCCAGAATGGGGTTGAACATTCGCATGGGCAGCACCAAATAGCTGTTTGGCACGGTCAATCGCTATTTGCTCGATTTTGTCAACAAACTCACAACCGCCATAGTAGCGTTTACCTGGTAATCCTTCAGCGTATTTATTGGTCAGTACAGAACCTTGAGCAGCCAATACAGCCGCAGAAGTAAAGTTTTCACTCGCAATTAACTCTAAGTGATCACGTTGACGCTGTAATTCTTGGTTAATTAACTCGCTAATGGCAGGATCGGCAGATTTAAGTAAGTCTGAGCTAGTCTTATTCACGTTTACTATCCTTTGAAACATTGGTAAAATCTGAGCTTTTGTTTTCAGTACAGCACGGTAGTAATAGTGTTATGGCAATTTCCAAGCTCATGAAATACACCACACCCGCGCTGTCGCGCACCCTTCCCTTGGTAAGGGGAGGGTTGGGGAGGGGTCATTTTGTATATCACGCTTAGTGGGAAACGCTATATTGCTGTTCATTTAATATGTTTTGAGTATTGACTTCTTTATTATTCAATGTCCAGAAAATAAATGCCTTCGCGTATTAGCTTTGGTCTTTTGCCTGTAATTCACTAACCATGAAAATATATGTATTATTTTTTACTCATGAAAATAAATATCTAAAACATATAACATACAATGAATTCAGGTGCAGTTACCAAAAATTTGCTATTTTCTGCATTTATGCCTTGATGCTAAAAGGAGCGATGGAGGTATTTGGATGTTAGTCATTTTAACGGATGATCAAATCTTTACCCCTGAGCAGGTTTGCCAATCTTGTTTGCTTGCTAATAGTAGCGGACAACCACGCTGGGGTGGGGGTAAACTTGGCTGTGGTCAAGCAATTCGCGCATTTACTGAGCAGCAGCCTGAGCAGTATGAATGCGTGATGGGCTTCCGCATTGCCCATATAAAATAATCTAATTTTCTAGCAATATCAAGCAACTGCGTTATCCTAAGCTCAAATAGCTATTAAAATTTCAGCCACAGGAGAACGCAATATGTCCTTGCGCGGGTCTACAACGGTTCCCGACCGAATTTTCGCTTCTTTACCTTATTTACTGCCTTTGATTGAGGTATTTGCCTTTGGTCAGTTTCTGCTGAATGATTTTCCATTCTTAGGAATCATCTTTTTACCTCTATTGCCGTTGTTAAGGATTTACTATGGTGTCCGCTATGCTGGGCTGATTATTTTCTTTGCTTTATGGCTGTTGGTAGTGAGAAATGACAAAATCAGCCATTTTATTCGTTTCAACACTATGCAAGCAATCATTTTGGATATTGTTATATTTTTATGCAGCATCTTGACTGATATTGTGAAATTAGTTCCTGGTAGTGGATTTGCCATGCAAACACTGTATACAACTATTTTCATGGGAATAGTTGTCACAGTTGTTTATTCTGTTGTCCAGTCTCTGATGGGTCGCTATGCAGAAATACCAGCAATTTCTGATGCTGTTTATATGCAAGTGCGCTAGACGTGATAGCAGTTTGGGTTTTTTGCTCAACAGTTTTGATAATAAGCGATCGCTCAAAATTTAAAAAATAGTATCTATTCCCATCTGGTGCTAACGGGCTATAACGGTATTTTCAAGGCGACCAATACCTTCAATTTCTATCCGGATGCGATCGCCTATTTGCAAAGCTCCTACCCCCATAGGTGTACCTGTTAGCACTATATCCCCAGGTAAAAGTGTCATCACTTGACTGATGTAAGACACCAAAAAATCCGGGGGAAAAACCATCTGATCAATACAAGCAGATTGGACTGGGTGGGGATCATCATTCAAAAAGGTCTGCAATCTCGCTCCTGGATTCAATTCTCGGACAATCCAAGGGCCTAAAGGGCAGAATGTATCAAAGCCTTTGGCTCGTGTCCATTGGGCATCTTTTTTTTGTAAATCCCTAGCTGTGACATCATTGGCAATGGTATAACCCCATATTTTGCTTTGGGCTTGTTCTGGGGTACAGTCACAGGTGCGATCGCCTATCACTAATGCCAATTCGCCTTCGTAGTCTACCCGCTGTGACTGTGGAGGATACTTAATTTCTCTTTCCGACGCGATTACAGATGTAGATGGTTTAAAGAAAATCAGCGGTTCAGTAGGTACGGGAGTTCCCATTTCTGCTGCATGATCCGCATAATTCTTACCTACAGCTACAATTTTAGAAGGAGAACAAGGAGCCAAAATTTCGTATTTGTCTGATTCCAAAATTAAATCAGTGGGTTGTCCATCTAACCAAGGTGGAGCATCCAGAACCTCTACATTGAGGGATAGTTGCAGCAACCCATAGTAAATTTTTCCTTCTTGACTTTTAACTCGCACATAGCGTTGCGCCATAACCTTGATTAATATCCTTAGAGATCCAAATTTCGGCAGATTTGGCTAATGATTTATAGCAGTCAGCAGCCATCTGGTGAGAACGCTTGTATTATCAGGAATCGAGAATTTAGGCTTTTCCTCACTACCCTAGTAACTGCTATAAATTGAAAACTGGTAAGATTATAGGATAAATGCTGAAAATGCCGTGACTTTGCTCCAGGAATTACCAGCAGCATCAAAACTTATCTTGCTCTATGTTGTGTTATTATTGGGATTCCTTGTTGCTTCAGATGTTGAGTTGTACCAGCAACGTTGAAATTTACTCGTATAAATTAACATCAGCAGCCAATCTGTCCATAAGGTAACTAAAGATAAATGACCACAGTTTACGAGACAATGTACATCCTGCGTCCTGACTTGGGAGATGAGCAGGTAGAGCAAGCCGTTGCCAAATATCAGAATTTGTTCATTGAACAAGGTGCTGAAAATATTGAAATTCAAAATCGTGGTAAGCGTCGTCTTGCTTATGAAATCAATAGGCATCGTGATGGTATCTACATTCAATTAAACTACACAGCACCTCCAACTGCGATCGCACCAGTAGAACGCGCCATGAGATTGAGTGAAGAAGTGATTCGCTACATGACCATTAAGCAGCAGATCCGTAAAGAAAAATCAGAACCAGAAGCTGTAACTGCCTAAAAAGATGGTTCATGGAGGAATTTCCCAGGAATTCCCCAAAAAAAATTCCTAGTAATATTTTCTGTCAGGTAAGCTAGTATGCTTCACCTACAGAAATTTTTTTTATTGAATTACTTATTAAATTGCGTATTTTAACAGTTGTCAAATTCTCTTAAATGCGATATGTTTTTCATGAAATCATCCCGTGCATTTTTTTCCATAATATAATTCAGGTATAGGAAAAAACATAATTAGGTGAGAATGCAACTTTTTTAAACCATGACTTCAAGGGTGGTGAGAAATAAAATTTTATACAAAAAAGCTTAAACACCTTGTTTTCTAGTATTAAAATTGCACTTCCCATCAAAACAAGGCTATGAAAAGAGGCATACAACCTCTCAAATATATCCCTTGTGATTTGTATTTTGCCTCGACATAAGATAGCAAAATTCAGTATGTGATTACTTCCCCAAGTACTTGCTAAAGGTAGTATCATCGCAGTTATACCTAAGAGATGTAAGCCACTGTGAGCCAATCAGACACCCCCGACATCCAAACTCTTTCTACTGAAGTATCGCAGTTGCATCAAGAATTGCAACTTCGAGATCAATTAGTGCAACAGCTATCCCAAGAACTGTTCCGGCTTGTAAAGGGTAATACTAGTTTTATCCCTCAACGGCCTGAACCCGAGTGCGATTTGAGTCAATTAGAGGCTTTAAGAGAACAACTTCAAGCTGTCGAACAGCAAGTAACGTTCTACCAAGAGCAAATTACATCTCGTGATCAAGAAATACACCAATTGCGACAATCAGTCCAAGAACTAACTGATCGTAGTCGGATGTTAGAGCAGGTAGTACAAGAATTACCCCAAATTTATCGTCGTAAATTTGAGGAAAGAATGACTCCCGTCAGAGATAAGGTCGCAATGCTACAACGAGAAAATCGTCAATTACAAGCAGAGCTACAAAGTGTAAGTTATCGGTTAGCACTAAAAACTCGCCACGCAAGTCATAGCGGTATTGATTTACCAAATTTTTCTAGTCCCATATCTGGACAAAGTAATATATCCACTCCTCAAAATGCCTAACATTATATTTGGTAGTTGCTTTGAGCGTTTAGGCGACGCTTGACGGTCGCAGCGAGAGTTTTACTCTGTCCGCAGAATATCAGTGTCTTTAGACCTGAGAGTGTCAATATTAAGCTATGACTTGGAAGGGATCTATAAAAGAGGGGCAATAACACTTAGAAAAAGATATTGACAGTTTGTAATTTTATAGACAACTTTACAAAGTTAATTTTCCAGGTGTCAACCTCAATGAGATGGCTAATAACCCCTCTATCCCCTCATTTTGCTATTTTTCCCCTGAGCAAAATTGAGATTTAGGCTGCTGTCGCTAGACTTTTTTCATTGACACTAGAAAATATATCTTCGTAATTATTGACTATTTCAAACACTGAATCCAACTTAGTAAGTTCCAAAATTAATCTTACAGGCGCTTTTACGTTGCAAAGAACCAAGCGACAACCGCTCTGACGTACAGCTTTCAAACCTTGTACTAGAGGCACTAAACCAGAACTATCCATAAAGTCAACCTCTGCTAGATCGATAACCCAGAGTTGTTCAGGTAAGGGAGTTACTCCAGCCATCTGTTCGCTCAAGTCAGTACCAACCTCTAAGTCTATGCTTCCTTGGGGTTTGAACAAAATTACTTGGCGTTCTTGTGTAAGAGTCATGAATTTAACCGGGTAGTTGAACTGGGCATTTGAAACTTGGATAATGCGGTTTTTATATCAAAATGGATTAATTATCAACAGTGGAATTACTGTTTTTAACCGATTTTTCGAGACTTAATACAATTATAGCTCATAGGAATGGGTACAGTGATTAGCTCATATAATTTTTGATACATGAATCTAGTATAGGCATAAATGCTTGGGTATTTCCGTAGCGAACTTAACAGTTACAAAATTCTTATAAGCTATATGTACTTTTATAACTTTTTTATAAGTAAATATAAATTTCAGCAAACCCTAATTATCTATCAGAAAGCAATTGATTTCTCGTCGCGACTTGATTGACACCCTCACCAAAAACAAGCCAAGATATATGAAAGGTAAAAATTTGTAAAGTCGGCGGTGCTGGATGTCTTTTGAGCTAATTTCACTAGAAAACATCCAAGAATTTGCTCAATCTTACGGTTATTGGGCAATTTTTTTAGGAATTTTGCTAGAGAATTTGGGTCTTCCTCTTCCCGGTGAAACCGTAACTCTAGTAGGTGGTTTCTTAGCTGGCAGTGATGAACTAAATTACTGGTTAGTTCTGGGTGATGCAGTTGCAGGTGCTGTCATTGGCGGTAATTGTGGCTATTGGATTGGTAGGGTTGGTGGTTGGCCGTTCCTGCTACAAGTGGGCAAGATATTCCGCATATCTGAAGTGCGATTGCTAAGTATTAAAGAGCAATTTAGTGAAAATGCTGCTAAAGCTGTATTTTTTGGTCGCTTTTTCGCCTTATTGAGAATTTTTGCTGCACCACTTGCTGGTATTGCCGAAATGCCTTTTGGTAAATTCTTGGTATACAACTTGGCTGGGGCAACTGCCTGGGCTAGTGCAATGGTGACTTTAGCTTTTTTTGCAGGCAAAATTGTTTCCCTAGAGCAATTAGTCGCTTGGGTAAGTCAGTTTGCAATTTTGGCATTACTGATTTTAGTGGCTGTGATTGTTGTTCCTATTTGGTGGGAATCTCGTCAAGTTAAACATCAGACTGGGGATTAGTTAGAGTTCTCCAATTAAAAAAATATCCCAAAATTTCTTGTGGTGCGGGCATCTTGCCCGCTAATAATATAAGGACGGGCAAGATGCCCATCCCACAAGATTGGATCATCTTTTTTGTGGAGTTCTCTTAATGGGTAATGGGTAATTCGTAATTCGTAATTCGTAATTCGTAATTTTTTACTTATCACCCATCACCCATAACCTGCGTTACCTGTTGTTCTGCGCCCAAATGCGAGTTGGGAGTCCCCAAACGTAGATAAAGCCTTCCGCTGCTTTATGATCAAATTTGTCTTCAGCACCGTAGGTTGCTAAGTCTGGAGTGTAGAGAGAGTTATCACTCCAACGACCAACTATAGTGGCATTACCTTTGAACAGTTTTAAGCGCACAACACCAGAAACTCGTTCTTGTGTTTGTTGAATAAAGGCATCTAATGCGGCTTTAAGTGGGCTATACCACAAACCGTTGTATACCAATTTGGTGTAGGTTTCTTCAATACCGCGTTTGTATTGACTGACATCGGCTGTTAAGGTCAGGCTTTCTAAATCACGATGAGCATTAATTAGCACTATCATCGCTGGTGATTCGTATATTTCCCGCGATTTGATGCCTACTAAACGGTTTTCAATCATGTCAATCCGCCCAATACCATGATTTCCCACGATCTGATTGAGTTGTTCGATTAACTCAACTGGGTTTTTAGATGTACCGTTGATTGTGGTAGGAAGCCCTTTTTGGAAACCAATTTCTAGATATTCTGGCTCGTTAGGAGTGTCTACTATGGCTTTGGTCATTTCATAGATTTCTTCTGGTGGTTCAACGGTTGGATCTTCCAACGTACCAGCTTCAATACTGCGACCAAGCAAATTTTTGTCAATACTGTAGGGAGAAGATTTTTTTACTGGTGTAGGAATGCCAAATTGCTCACCATAGGCGATGGTTTGCTCACGGCTCATTCCCCATTCTCTCGCTGGTGCGAGTATCTTTAAATTGGGATTTAGGGCTGTACAGGAGACATCAAAACGTACTTGGTCGTTACCTTTGCCAGTACAACCATGAGCGATCGCATCAGCACCATATTTTGCAGCCGCTTCTACCAAGATTTTAGCAATCAGTGGACGAGCGAGGGCTGTTCCCAGTGGATAGCGATTTTCATAGAGGGCGTTGGCTTGAATAGCAGGAAATGCGTACTCTTTCACGAAGCTATCTTTGACATCCGCTACCAGGGATTCACTTGCACCCGATTTCAGCGCTTTTTCTCGAACTGGCTCTAATTCATCTCCCTGGCCTAAGTCTGCTGCTAGGGTAATTACCTCTTCCACTCCCCACTCTTGCTTCAGGTAGGGAATGCAAACAGAAGTATCTACTCCACCAGAATATGCCAGAACAACCTTTTTGGCGCGACCCATTAGTTTCTCCACTTAGGAAAACAAACAATGAGTCATTATTATAAGATATGTAGGTTAAAAACCCTCTTTAAAAATTACTCCTCAAAAACACGGTAAATATATTCTCATTTATTTTCAATTCATTACCAACCAGATCTCTGCCATAGTCATACTCATTATTTCTCCAGGATAGGTTGAGTGTAGGACTATTCTGATTTGTACCAAGTCTCAATCGCGCTCCAGCACCATAGACAGAACGAGCAGCATTTTCATTTACAGGATTATAATATGCAGATAATGAAAAATTACTGCTAAATTGAATACCAACGCTTGTTACCAAAGTATTCTTCAGTGAATCGGGCAAAACATCCCCAAAATAGTTAGTTAAACCAAACCAAACATTACCTAAATTCACTCTAGCTCTGACTGTAATTGAATTTACAAAGTCATTGGGACGAGTTTCTCTATCAAAAGCATAATTAACTCCAGTGGATAGCACTAAATTACTATTCCGACTGAACGGTATACGTTTACCAACACTACTTGTTACTTGACTGTAGTAATCAACATCTGGATTAATATAACCAATCACACCTCCAGAAAAATTCCATCCATTTGCAGTATTTTTAGTAAAATCCACTCCACCATAAGCCTTAATTTCGTCTTCTGCACCTATTACACCTGTATAATATCTCAACGCTTCCTGTGACCCTGTGATATTTCCTGTGAAACTCAGATGTGGAGCATATTTTGTTTCTTCTCTATATCTGTTAGATGTGACATTATTAACTTCTTGATTGAGAACTGTGACATAAACTTGAGTATGGAAATCTTGTAAATCAAGTGTAGAAAAAACTTGATTGTTAATATTAGAAACAAAACTTGCATTAGAACCATATCCCCCTTCTCCACCACCAGAAGCTAAAACTGTCTGAGTTCCAGTTTGTTCAAAACGAGTAGAAATATCAGACCTGCGTTTGATAATAGGTGATGCACCTAGCCAAATACCATTGAAGGTAGCAGCAGGTACTTGACTCAAATTTTCTGCTTTTGGCGGTACACTCTGCGCTCTAGCCATTCCTCCGTGATAAGCAGTCAAACTATTAGCAGGAATCCTGACATTATTAGCAGCTAAAAACAAATTGTTATTGACATTGGAGTTGACTCGATTTTCTGAACCGTCAATATCAGGAACAATATCAGGCAACAAACTATATCCCAGTTGCAAAGCCGTATTCAATAACGTATTATCATCATTTAAAATGAAGCTAAAACCTCTTACTGTCCGACCCATTACAGCTTCACGGTCATTAACTTTAACAATCTGTCTAACTCTAGAATAAATTGCTACAGGTGTATTATCTATTTCTTCTTTTCTAGTGATAGAAAGCTGATTTCCAGTGCTATTACCAATCAATGAACCTGTATTTGGTAAAAATAAATCTATGCCAATTTCTTGACCATTAGCACCAGATTGAAACCCCGGTTGGCGAATAGCCGCTAGTGTTTCTGCTTTAACGATATCACCTACTTTTGAAGTTTGAAAAATTCTCCTGGGTGTCAGGCTTTCAGGGTTGATATCAGCAGATTTTAATCCAGGAATATATGTGCATATTTGATTTGGATTACCACCAGGTAATATGCATGAACCTATCATACTGAATTGAAGATGTGTACCCAATACTGTCTGAGGTTCTCGGAAATTAACAGTAACTTCTCTGGTTTTTCTTACCGTTTGCAGTTGTAAATATTCTCCTATTTGGTCTACGGTCAAAATATTATTTTTTGTTACATTTTCTCGTATTTGTCCATTAAGTTTAACAAGTCCATTGACATCAAAAGTAGTATTTTGATTATTACCAAAGCTAGAACCTAGATTTAGTTGGCTATCAGTTAAATGATTAATCAATTCCCCATTTAGTGGAATAGTAGTTGTCCGGGGATGAATTTTTTTCTCATTTGCAACTCTGGGGTAAATAATATATTCTTGTTCAGTTTGAGGTATTTTTTCTGGTGGTAATGTTTGTTCAAGATCCAATTCATCAACCTTAGGTTGCGGATCTATTGGAGGGTCTAGTGGATCTAATTGTTTGTTTCTAGATTCTGCTTGACTAATCTTATTAGCAGTACAAGACTGAATTTGATAATTAGTTTTTGCTAAATCTGTGACTGAAGTAAATTCTGTTTGTCTAACATTGCTGGAAAAACAAGACGGAAATAAGGAATTAGTTTTTACTAAATCTGTTACTTGTATTTGTTGAACAAAATTAGATACAGAAGCTTGTAATTGCTGCTCTGAAGCTGACAAAATTATCAAAGGTTCTAGATTAGCAATTAATACAAAATCATCTTCAGAGGGTGCAGATAATTCTAATTTGCTATTATTATTGAGGTTCTCCAGTTCCAACGTGTTTGCAGATACAGATATCTCAGCATTCGCTGTTTTAGCAAAGAATATTGTTGCTGAACTAAATAATAATACAAGCGCCAGCTTTAAGTTTTTGTGCTGCGAAATCATCATATACATTTATGCCAGACTTGTAATAAACACTTGCAATATTAATTAGAATTTTTGTGTAATTTAGCCGAACCAATGCATTAATTTTTCATTGAATTATATCTATCTTGGTTCCAATTTTGAAACTTTAAAAATTTGCTGTCTACACGTATAAATCTGTGGTGTGAAAAAAATATTCTACTTCTAATTCCGTGCTAAAAAATTACCATATTGCAATTCTAAGTCTTGCTGTACATTGATTTGACTAAAAAAAAAGTGATAATTCTTTAATTATTAAAACTTAAAAAAGTTATATTTAAACATATTTAAGGTTAAGTCAAGATTAAATTATGTATGCGGCAATTAAGTCTTAAAATAGAGTTATATGACTTAAAGCTCATTGCTTAAGCAAAATGTCAAAAACATAGTTCTAAATATTTTATAGTCTCGAAA
The DNA here is from genome assembly GCF_049315035.1 of Anabaena sp. PCC 7938. NCBI lineage: Bacteria > Bacillati > Cyanobacteriota > Cyanophyceae > Nostocales > Nostocaceae > Anabaena > Anabaena sp. PCC 7938. Next base: position 2,857,402 of record NZ_CP186034.1, read on the forward strand.
ATAAGACCTTCATAACTTCCTGATTATCGGTCTAAAAGACACCAGGTATTTCCTTAGTAAATTGTTCAATTTATATGTGTAGAATCTGGGAAAGTTACAATTGTTGTACCTTCCCAAGATTAAACTTAAATTTGTATTTGCGTTTTTTTAAACAAACCCATTTGGGGTTCTCCTAATCCTATCGACCACGATTCCAGGGACCCCAAATAGCAAGTGTTATACCAGGAGATTGAATATTTACAAACATTGTTCTACCGTTAGGTGAGAAGCAAGCACCAGCAAATTCACCGTTAGTGATATTGTTAAACGCAAACTGATATACTTCACCCTTTCCGTTAACGCCAACAATATATTGCACTCCACTACCATCTTCGCAAAGGAAGAGGTCACCCCAGGGAGCAACGGTAATATTGTCTGGATCATCTAGAAATTGACCAGTAGGAGATGCTTCGACAACAAGGGTTAATTCTTCTTTAGCAGGGTTATAAGACCAAACTTGACCATTACCCCTAGCATCGCTGGCAGCAGAAATTGGAGGGCCAGCCTGAGAAGCAATGAAGTAGACTAGTCCATTACCATACCAAGCTCCCTCTCCTCGGAAGAAAATGGCTGCTCCCAAGTCTTGTGCTTGATGACGAACACCAGTCCGGGTGGTTGCATTTTCTGAGTCTGGGTCAGGATTAGGAATTTGCACCCACTCTACTTGTAGTGTTTCGCCAACCTTAATACGTCCAAGTTGACCACCTTGATTAGGGTTATTGGTAGTATTCAAGGTAAAGTTGTTTGCACCTATAACTTTCAAAGCGTAAAGAGTACCACCTTGAGCTAAATCACCGGGTTTAGTGGGTTTGGCATTAGGTACAAAACGATAGAAACAACTATCACCACGGTCTTCAGTTTCATAGACATAACCAGTTTTGGGTTCTACAGCCACAGCTTCATGGCTGAAACGTCCCATGCTTTTTAAGGGGACTGGGGTGACTAAACCGCTATTGGGGTCAACGACAACTTCAAAGTTGTAACCATGTCTGATAGTTTCAGAACCAGAAACAGTATTGTTGGTGGTTGTGGAGAAGGTTTCCTCACAACTAATCCATGTGCGCCAGGGTGTAGGACCACCTGCACAGTTAGTCCTAGTTCCAGCTAGGGAGTTAAAGTGCTTAATCAGTTGGCGATTTGCTCCAACTACTAATGTACTCGTTCCACCCTGAGCGCCTGTAGAATATCTGAGGTCTCCACGAACTGGATCTGCGGCGGAAGTTCCCAACTCATGGTTGCGAACCAAAATAGTTGTATTGTTGGCTCCTGAATACGCAGCCATACCATCATGATTTGACGGTACTGTAAAGCCGTCGTCCATTGGCTCACCAGTAGTTGAGAATGCGGTGTAGTTAAACCCGCGAGGCAGTTTCAAAATAGGTCTGCCGCTTAAACTAGGAGGAAGTTCAGCAGTGTTTAAAGGCAGTTTTTCCTCAAGTAGTCCGTAGCCAGTACTTGTGGGCATTTCACCACGAGCTACTTTTGCGTAGAAGGCTTCAAGTGGTGAAAGTAGTGTCACGGTAGCTGCACTTGTCCCAGCTAAGGTTAGAAATTTACGTCTTGAGACTTCCACTGTATTGCTCCTCTTCTTTTTTAAATAAATGCTCGGCAGCACGATCAAAGATTATTGAATCAACCTTAATGTTAGATAATGTTTAGTTTAACAATCGATTAGCAAAATATTGATAATCAAATTCTATGTAGCGGCAATTTCTAATTATTTTCTAATTATTAGTGTAATTAATAAATTAGATTTTTAAAACCTTCCCTAAGTACTCACAGTTTTAAATTATTTTAATGGATATTTATTGCCGCCGTAGTTTACTAGTTTAGCTGTAATTTATTCATATAAATTTATCTAATAAGCTAGAGACACGTGCTAATCATGTCTCTAACAGATCAACAAAACTCCCAATCAAGTAAATGATTCAGACGTTTGACAAACTAAAATCCTGTTTCAACAGAACCGATAGGGGTTTCGGTGAAGGTAGCAATAGAGTTAGCTTGGCTAGTTTCTAAAGCAGTGTCTGCACTACCTTTGAGAGTGATATTGTTATAAGCTTCGGTTTCAGAAATCTGCTCGTCTGAGTAGGAGTAATATCCGTTGTCGCTAATTAATTCGATTACGCCAGCACTTCCCAAGGCAGCCGCTGAGACAACACCAAAGTTACCAGTGGCTGTAGCAGCTGCATCATTTTTACCAACTGCTCCAGCAGCAGCCATTTCAGTTACTAAACCATTAGCGTCGAGTGTAGCTGCTACCGCTCCAGCAGCACCACCTTCACCAGCAGAAGCTACAGAACTAAAGCCAAATACACTAGCGGAAACTGTAACTAATGTGATCGCTACTTTCTTGTTCAATTTCATCGGCTTCTATTCCTTTTATTGAAAGTTTAATGTATTTGCAATCTACGCATCTTACATCTGTGCTGTGGAAAATTTCACTATTTAAATTACTGTTAAAGCAAGCGATTTTATCAACACAAACTGTTGAATTTAAGGTGTGATTACTGTTCAGCATCTAAGGTGAAAAACATTATATTTCAGCACAATCCAAGTTAAGTTTTGATTAACCTTTGCAGTGCGTAGATCTTACAACAGAGTTATATTACTTAAAAGTAATTGTTTAGTCAAGCCGTAAAAAATATTTTAATTAATTATTGATAGCGATAAAATAGCCGAATGAAACTTTATTTATTTTTTCAAAACATTAGATTAACTCAAGGCTAAGAAAAGATAAAGCTTGAGTTTTTATTTTCATAATATTCCTATTTTCAATGCAGCAAATTTCACGAATCAATAAATTAGGGTGTATTTATATAAATGCACCCTAATCAAGTAACTTATTTTACGGTGATTTTTGGGTAAATGAACCACGTTTTTATATCTCACGCAAAGGCGCAAAGGCGCAAAGAAAGAAATAGAAAAATTAGTGTGTGGTACAAATACATGAAAACCGCTGTAAGCTCTATTCTTTAATTGAGTCTCAATTACTAAGAGAACTCCACACAAAAGATGATCCAATTTCACCAACTCAAAGCGACTTTTCTTCCCCCTGCTCCCTGCCCCTGCCCCCTGCCCCCTGCCGTCACAATGACGGGATATTTTTTTAGTTGGAAGTCTCTAATTAGTCAATTCAAACATCTAGGTTAAGCTGGTAATAGGTAATTCATATAGCGTTTCCCACTAAGCGTGATATACAAAATTACCCCTCCCCAACCCTCCCCTTGCTAAGGGCTACGGTGTACACACAATCTTAGCCAGAGTAAGTTTCGCGCCATGAAAACAGGATTTAACCGGAAATCCAGTTCCCCTCCACGAAACAGCGGGGAGGGGCTAGGGGTGGGGTTTTATGGCGACCAAAGAGCATTTCCTTGTGTGTACACCGTAGCTTACTAAGGGGAGGGTGCGCGATAGGGCGGGTGGGGTGTATTTCATGAGCTTGGGAATTGCTATAATACAATTCCTATTTTTATCCTGTTCATCCTTTAATTTCTAATTCCGAGAAAGCGGTACTAGATATTCCATCAAGAATTAAGTACCAATAATGCCACCGTCATTTTTTGTAATTACCACTGTCGCAGAACGGGGACGACCTTGTGGACCATAACCTTGGCTATGCGGCCAATTGCTATGGGTTGTAGGATTAGCAACAGTTCCGCTATCACCTGGGTGCTGAATGTTAATAAACATGGTTCTGTGATCAGGTGTAGTGGTCACACCAGTCACTTCACAATCTGTAGGCGCAGTTAAAAATCGTTTAATCTCTCTTGGGTTATTAGGGTTGGCACAAACCATCGAGTTACCGCCGATATTGGCATAATTCCCTGTACCATCACCTGCCTGATCAGTTTGAATCCACAGACGACCGTAGGAGTCGAACCAAAGACCATCTGGTGAGCCAAAGTCGTCACCATTGATATTGCCTTGACGAATTGGATCAGGGTCTTTTTTGTCGCCTGCCAAAACGTAAATATCCCAATTGAAAGTTGTAGCGGTAACACTGCGTCCAGATTCGCGCCAACGGATAACATGACCGTAAGGGTTATTAGGACGTGGGTTAGCAGCATCAACAGGAGGACGTGCCGCACCTCCTGGGGTTGTGCCGTCTGGGCTGTTCACGGAGACAGGTTGTGTTCCGCGACGAGAGTTGTTGGTCAATGTGCAGTAAATTTCAACTTCATTGAATCCACGAATGCGAGGGCGGACACCAACCCACTCTGGGCGATCCATCATTGTCGCGCCAACTCTATCCGCAGCCTGTCTAGTTTTAACCAATACTTCAGCTTGGCTGTCAAATCCATTTGCTGGTGTCAAACCACCTTGACCCCATACCAAAGGTAACCATTGACCGGTACCGTTGTCATTGAACTTAGCAACGTAAAGAGTACCGTGGTCAAGTAAATCCCGGTTAGCAGCCCGAACATTGGGATTGTATGGTCTAGAGCAAACGAACTTGTAGATATACTCATTAACGTTGTCGTCACCCATGTAGAAAGCCAAAATATTGTTGCTATCAACAACATATTGGGCGCTCTCGTGTCTGAAACGACCCATAGATGTGCGCTTAACTGGTTTGCTCTCAGGATCGTAAGGATCAATTTCGACCATCCAACCGAACAAATGAGGTTCCAGGGGATTGTTGTATGCGTCAAAACGTGGATCAACCACAGGCCAACGATAACTAGAAGCTGAAGGAATACCATGCCGTCTTTGTCCGTTGAGAATATCAGCCTTTTTACTAGTTAGACCAACAGTTGCTAGAGCATCGTTATTTACATCGGCAGATTGTCCAGAAGCAAATGTCTGGTTAGCAAAATAGCCTTGGAAATTCTCTTCCGCAGTCAGGTAAGTACCCCAGGGAGTTACACCGTTAGCGCAGTTATTGATAGTACCATAAGCGGTGTAGCCATCGTTGATGCCGATTTCAAAAGATCCATTAGGTTGAATGGAAAATTTCTTCGATTTCATCAAGGCATCACCCGCAGCAGGCCCAGAAACTCGCATTTCTGTGTTACCTGTAATGCGGCGACCATAACGGGAATTGCGGTTAACACTCCAGCTATTGCCAAATCTGTCTTTAGATATTTCTTGAACAGATACACCATGGGCTGCTTGAGACTTTCTTGCTTTCTCAATAGTCATGGTCTCGTTACTTGTATTACCATCGACATGAAGGAATTGCTCTTGGGTATATTCGTGGTTAACGCACAGTAGCCCACTATTATTGTATGCTTTACCTTCAACAGCTACTGGTAAACCTGCTGTCCGGTTGAGAAAGCTTCGCCCTGGCAAGGGGAAGAAGTGCATCCCATCCTGGTTTTCCCCAACTTGCTTTTCTTGTGCCGCAGCATCTTGGGAAGCATCGGGTAGCCAGTTTGGCGCACCAGGCATGATTGGATCACCCCAAGCAGATAATACTCTGGCGGTGTAACCTTTAGGAACAGTAACAAGATCCTTTTCTAATAGTCCTGTTACCGGGTTGCGGAGATTTGGCTCGATGCTCTCAAAGCCAATTCCAGCGAAGCCAATTCCAGCTGGAATTGGTGCTGCTTCTACGGTTTGGAAAAAACCACCAAGGGTCATATCACCTAGCACGGTCATTACTGAAGCACCTACAGCCGTTGTGATAAATCGTCTGCGTTTTATGCTGACACGATCAATTACGTCCAGGATTGACTCGTTACCGGATGGGTTGATGGTTGTATCGTTCTTAGGATGAAATTGACCTTTCATTCTCGATTCTCTACTTTAAAGTTTACAAGGTTGCGATCGCAATCCAAATCGAAGCGTGAGAAAATAAGGGGATAAAAGGTGCGTATTTATAAGACTTTCAGCCATTTTTTTGCTCACGAATGATTGAGGATTGCTATATTTAGTTAATTTCTCACTAGCAAGATCAGTCTAGTAAAGAAAAACTCTACAGATTTACAGAAATTTTGCTGATATTTTCTTGACTTTTAACAGCCACGAACCTTTAGTTAATAACAGGTTAAAATTGATAGTGAGCCTTGGTTAATAACAGGTTAAAATTGATATTAATGCTCACACACGCAAGAATTATCAATTCCATCTCAAATTTAAGTAGCAAGCATTAATATCAGGTTATATATTGATTAATTCTAATTTATTAATCAGTATTTTTTCAGTTAAAATAGCGTTTGTCATTCAACATATTATTTCTAATATACGTATATTTTACTGTATAACAATTATACAAAATATCTCTAACACAACTTTAGAGAACGTTTTAAAAGGGTTTTTCTATGTCACGTTGTATCCCTGACGGAAGTCTTAGCCATAGGCAGCGCAGCAAAGTGAAATATCTCTGTATGCAGATGAAAACCTAGATTCTAGAGCCTACGGCATTCTACAGAAACGCTTCGCAAACAGAATGACAAAATGTTACCTTCTCCGACTGTTCAAACATCCTATTAGTAATTTTTTCAATCTGAGTTTCTTACTTAAGAAGTATTGCTAATAAAAATAATTTTCAATAATTTATAGAAGCTTGCATTTAGTTATATCTGACTGTAAATTAATTCTCCCAAAAAATCTATCTCTACTTCGATGCTTTAGCGAAAATTTTAACGTTATCATTTATCAGCAACTTAAAATTAATGAAAATAAATTTGACTCTATAGTTATAGCGTTTCCCACTAAGCGTGATATACAAAATTACCCCTTCCCAACCCTCCCCTTGGTAAGTGCGATAGCGCGGGTGGGGTGTATTTCATGAACTTGGGAATTACCATAAGTTTAAAATTTTCATGAATTTTGTGTATTTGCTTTCTGATACAAGACTTACGTAAAAGTCACGGGAAAAATATCCATAGAGGACACAGAGAAGTCAGTGCTTGGCGAGAGTTTTCTCCGTTGTAGCAACTGACGCGATAGGTATAAATAGGAGATTGAGCAGTTTTTTGCGTAAATCCTAATTTCAGTTACATTTGAAACCAGAGGATTTCATACTATTTTATTCCAAATCCCCCTGCTCCCTATCACCAAATTTAGATCAGGAACAGTGAAAAGTACTCTGTTGTCCTATCCTGGAAATGGATAATTTTGTTGTGGGTGAAATTGTGTTTTTCAGCGTTGTTATACCAACTTACAATCGTCTGCCTATTTTAGAAAAGTGCCTCCGCGCTTTAGAGGTGCAAGATTTGAGTACATCAAGTTCTATCATTAGTTATGAAATTGTCTTAGTAGATGATGGTTCTACTGATGGCACTTTAGAATGGTTAGCAGCACACAAAGAAGAATTTCCTCATGTACGATGTTTTCAACAAAACCACGCTGGGCCTGCTGCTGCTCGTAATTTGGGGGTAGAGAAAGCACTGGGAGATACAATTATCTTTATTGATAGCGATTTAGTGGTTTTATCTAATTTCCTACAAGCTCATGCAGATGCTTTGGTGCAGGGAAGAGAGAAATTAGGAAACGACAGCTTTTTTACCTATGGTGCAGTAATTAACACTTGCAATTTTGATAACCCCACCGCAGAACCTTATAAAATTACAGATTTTTCTGCCGCTTTTTTCGCTACAGGTAATGTAGCAATTCCTAAACATTGGTTAGAAGAAGCAGGTTTATTTGATACTGGCTTTCAACTTTATGGGTGGGAAGATTTGGAATTAGGGGTAAGGTTGAAAAACTTAGGTTTGCAACTAGTTAAATGTCCTGAAGCTGTTGGTTATCATTGGCATCCACCATTTAGTTTACAGCAAATTCCTAAGTTAATTGATCAGGAAATTCAGCGCGGACGCATGGGAGTTTTATTTTATCAAAAACATCCTACGTGGGAAGTGAAAATGATGATTCAAATGACTTGGTTTCATCGTTTGTTGTGGGGGATTCTTTCTTTAAATGGGGTGTTAAATGAAAGGACTATGGCTCCGTTTCTGCAATGGTTGATTGATTTGGGTAAACCTCAGTTGGCTTTGGAAATTGCGCGTATTTTCTTGAATTGGTATAACGTGAAGGGTGTTTATGCTGCTTATGCTGAAATGCAGGGTAAATGATTTTCTCACGCTCCAGACGCAAAGGAGCAAATCTATTAATTAACCTCTATAACCCGTAGAAATCCTCATCCAAAATTTGCTCAATCGAAAAAGGACACATTAGAGGATATTCACTTTCTGCTGGTACACGAACTCCAAATTTAGCAAGTTTACCTTCTTTAATTGCTAGTTTACGAGCATCGGGATAGGCTTTTTCTACTGCTTCCACTAAGAAAATTTTAAGAGATGGGGTATCTGCCAAATTATCGAGAACTCGCTGACGATGTTCTACAATTGAACTGTACCAACTTGCGTTCATTGAATCGGGTACATCATGCTGAATCTTTAACTTGAGTAAGTGAGCTAACAAGATTTTGAGATTGCTTCTAAGCGCATTCTTCTCTGATTTACCCAAATCAACTAACTCCTCAATCAAATGCTCAATATCCAGCGATACAAATTCACGATTCTGTAATTGCTGAATCGTTTGCTCAATCCATAATTGCAAATCACGATTGTACAGCGTGTTAGACATCTTTTAGTTCCACTCATTGAATTGTGTGTTTACAGCATTTCCCAGTGTCATGAGGTACAAGAACCCCACCCCCAACCCCCTCCTCCTTCGGATTCACCAGTCGCCTACGGTGGGAAACCCGCCTACAGCGCTGGTTCACCGCAAGCGATGAGGGGGCTATAATGTACCTTATAACAAAGGAATCTGCTGTATATTTAATATTTTAGAGCATAAGTTTTAAATATGCTTTAAACACAGGTGAAAGATTAAATAATTTTTCATCACTTTTTAATTTGGTTAATAAATATCTTCTGGTTAATGACTGTAAGCCGTTAATTACATCCAATGATGACAATGATAAAGACTGTTTTATCTCATCTCTGGATATAGTTTCAAGTAAAATCTGGTAAAGTCAAATCGGGAGATATACGAGATTTACTAGGAATAATGACGCTAGAAAATGCTAGTATAGCTATATTCATAACTTTAGAAAATCCTACTAAAGATATGCTGAAAACAGCAAAACCTGCTGGCTTTTATCAGAGTAAATATATGAGTCACAGTTGCGATACAATTCAGATTGTAACTGTTGAAGATATTATTGAAAACAACCAAAGGTTAAATATTCGTTTAAGTTTTGAAGTTGTTAAAAGTGCTAAAAAACAAAGAGAAGTGCAAGCGAATCAAATAGAATTAGACATTTGATTATTTTTCAAGGTAAATTATTTATATCAAAATAATAGCAAAAAATATCTAGTGGTCTGTCAAGCTCAATTATAAATCTCAATTAAGTAAGTAGGTTGGGTTGAGGTGACGAAACCCAACATTTATTATCTTTATATCATCGGCTTTTTTTTATTCATCTTTATAAAATTCGTCTAAAATAGAATTAATATCATGATCAGTAATATCTTCTTGTTCAGATTTACTGTAAATTGTTAACAATAAAATGCTGGTTTCAGATTCCAGTAAATAAATTACCCGATAACCAGCACTTTTACCTTTTTGAATATTACTATTTTTGACTCTAGCTTTATAAATATAAACATCTTCATCAAAACCAGTTAACCTATCTCCTAATAAATGGACTTTTTGCAATTCTGTAATGAAAGACTGGGTATCAGAACGAATCTTCCGGTATTTTTTAGCTAAAGATTTTAAATTTCTCTGATATTCAGGAGTTAAATCAATCTTAATTAAGAAAGAATCATTCTGCATCAATTCCTTCCCACATTTTTTCTAAAGGTATTCTTTTTCCTGCTTTTGCTTCTTGTAATGCTGTTTTTAAACTTGCTTTAATTTCCACAATGGGAGTATCATCAGGATCAAATTCAGTTTCATCTAATACAAGGATAATTACTCTGACTAGACTAGACGTATGAATTTCTAAAGGTTTATCTAGTAATAATTGACCTTTTTCATTAACTTTTCCCATGACTTCAAAAGCTTTCATTACTTGACCTCAAATAGGTGTGAGTAAAATTATAGCAAGATAAATAAATATTAAAAACCTTAATCAAATCGCTGCTTTTTGCATTTCTATTTACTGTTGATTGTGTAGATACAATATAAAATTCAAGGCATCCCTTCAACATACGCCACGATTGTGCTACCCTAGTAAAGTTAATTAAAAATTCCGCACATCCGGGGATTCGGGTGTTTCTGTTATGGAAATGCTCCTGGATGGAGGTTTAACCCGAATAGGAGTTACAAAAATGCCTGTTGTTTCATTGGCTCAAATGATGGAGTCGGGGGTTCACTTTGGACACCAAACACGACGTTGGAACCCAAAGATGTCTCCCTACATCTACACTTCTCGCAATGGTGTACATATCATTGACTTGGTACAAACTGCCCAGTTGATGGATAATGCCTACAACTATATGCGATCGCAGTCTGAGCAAGGGAAGAAATTCCTGTTTGTGGGTACAAAGCGCCAAGCAGCAGGAATTATTGCTCAAGAAGCTGCTCGTTGCGGTTCTCACTACATTAACCAACGTTGGTTAGGTGGAATGCTCACCAACTGGGCGACAATCAAAACCAGAGCAGACAGGCTCAAAGATCTAGAACGTCGAGAAGAAAATGGCGCACTAGATTTATTACCCAAGAAAGAAGCTTCAATGCTGCGTCGGGAAATGACCAAGCTGCAAAAGTACTTGGGTGGGATTAAAAATATGCGGAAAGTACCTGATGTTGTGATCATTGTTGACCAACGACGGGAGTATAACGCAGTTCAAGAATGCGAAAAATTGGGTATTCCTATTGTGTCTATGTTGGATACAAACTGTGACCCAGATGTAGTAGACATTCCTATCCCAGCTAATGATGATGCGATTAGATCAATTAAGTTGATTGTCGGTAAATTAGCAGATGCTATCTATGAAGGTCGTCACGGTCAGCTAGAAGCGGAAGGCGATTACGACGATTATGAAGGCGCTGAGGGAGATTACGACTATGACGAAAGTGAATACACTGACGCAGTAATTCCCGACGAAGAAGAGGAAGAATAAGCCAATGGAAGGATGAAAACTAAAAAAATTGATTTCATCCTTCATAATTCGTCTTTGATCCTTTAAATTGTCATAAAATATTTACTAGCGAGCGATAAACTAGATAAAGCTAGTCAATAACTTTATAAAAACATTGACTACTCTTGATCTTCTCTTGGCATACCCTCAATTACATCACTCCAGCTATTAGCTTTCAACTTTATCTGCTTTTTTTCTAGCCACAAAATATCTGTTTAGAGTCAGCGTCATCGTGAATCTACGTTTCTCCTCTTTTTTACTTATGTAAAAAACTACGCCAAAATAGTAGTAGAAGATGGAAACGTTGCTGGGATGCTAAAAAATGAGAAACTAGCTAAAGTAATAGCTGACTGTGGATTTAATGAGTTTAAACATCAGTTAGAATATGAAGCTAAAAAGTTTGGTAGTGAAATAATAATTGCCGATAGATGGTATCCCTCTAGTAAAACTCGTTCTCAATTGTGGATACAAGCAAGAAAAACTTTCTTGATTCCAAAGGACTGACTGCCGTGAAAACTGCGGTTTTGAGATAGATAAGGTTTTTTTCAGTAATTAACCTTATCACTCCTACATCTTCACGCTAGGCGATCGCGTCTAGCTAAGGCGTAAAAGCTTACTGTAGCTTGCTTACCGCAGGGTGGGATAACCGCTTCCATGCTAGGCTCCCGTTAAAGTAAGAAGTAAAGTCTAGATTTATCTAGGTTTTACATAGCAACAAATACAACTCAAGGTCAAGTTAGGAATTGAGGCAACATGGCGGAAATATCTGCAAAACTCGTCCAAGAGCTACGCCAAAAAACCGGTGCTGGCATGATGGACTGCAAAAAAGCTTTGAAAGAAACTGAAGGCAATATAGAAGAAGCCGTAGACTGGCTGCGTAAAAAAGGTATTGCGTCAGCGGGTAAAAAAAGCGATCGCATTGCTGCTGAAGGTCTAGTAGACACCTACATTCAGTCCGGTGGTCAGGTTGGTGTTCTTATAGAAGTCAACTGCCAAACAGACTTTGTTGCCCGTAACGATGCTTTTAAATCTTTAGTTAAGAACCTGGCACAACAAGCAGCAACTGCTGATAGTGTGGAGTCCTTGCTGGCTCAACCCTATTTGGAAAAATCCAGCGTTAGCGTTGACGAATTCATTAAAGAAACAATGGCTACCTTGGGTGAAAATATCCAAGTACGGCGCTTTGTCAATTTTGCCCTATCAGCAGCCACACCCGGAGTAGTAGACAGCTACATTCACACTGGAGGCCGAGTTGGGGTGTTGCTGGAACTGAACGCCCAAACTGAATCAGCGGCTGGTAATGAAGATTTCCAAAACTTGGCTAAAAATGCGGCAATGCAAGTTGCGGCTTGTCCTAATGTTGAGTATGTCACCATAGAACAAATCCCTGCCGAATTTGTCCAAAAAGAAAAAGACATCGAAATGGGCAAGGATGACTTGGGTAACAAACCAGAGAATATCAAAGAAAAGATTGTTCAAGGACGGATTGACAAACGCCTGAAAGAAATCACTTTGCTAGATCAACCTTACATCCGTGACCAAGCTATCTCGGTGGAAGAATTGGTGAAGCAAGTTAAGTCTAAAGTAGGTGAAGAGATTAAAATCAATCGCTTTGTCCGCTATGTTTTAGGTGAAGGCATTGATAAGCAAGAAATTAGCTTTGCTGACGAAGTAGCGGCTCAAATGGGTGCTAAGTAACTTAGTCATTAGTTAGTTGTTTATTTGCCTAATAACTACTGAAAATACAGGTCTAGCAAGCTTTGCTGGCCTGTATTTTATTGGAATTCAGTACACTAGAGGTAGTAGAAAACCTCAAATCCTGTGTTTGTGAATTTGTTAGAAAATGGAAAATAACGAGAAGATATGGCCAGAGCAATTGAGCGAATAGAACAAGATATGACGATGCTAAAAGAGGCGATTAGAGCGATCGCAACAGAACTCCATAGCAGTTATGTTAGTTATTTAACTATTTTGGGGGCAGCTTTACAAAAACAGTTAATTTTAGCTGCTTATCACCTTTGCACCCAGGGATATTCTGACAACTTTCTCCAACTGTCCCTAAATCAGCGGCAACAATTGCAACAAGGCATCCGCAAATTGGGTCAAAAAGCAGCTATGCAGCTACTCGATTATCTTAAAGCTGAAGAATCTGAAGTTGAAGAATTAGAGGAATCTGAAGAAACAGAGGAAGTTGACGAAAATCCAAAATCCGAAATCGAAAATCCAAAATACTTAGACCCTTCTAACCCGATAGAACTGGTTCAATGGCATGAGGATATAGAGGAAGCCATTCAGGATACACTGAAAAAAGTCTCCCATGATGCTAACTTTTTGATTCAAAAGGCTGGAATTTTACCCAAAAAACTACCAGAACCGATTTTAGCTGCCGCTGCGGCAGCATCAGAAGCATCTGCTGAAGTTATACCTGGTCCACCCAACCTATTAAATTTAGTAATTGAAATAGGTAATGAGGAAGAACCAGATGATTCTAGTGTGACGCAGCTGATAACTATTAACTTGCGACTAGGAGAAATTGAATTTGCTGATACTACACTGTTGTCAGGGCGCAAACAAATTCGTAATATTTTAGTACAGCTAAATAAAGCGGGGCGAGAGTATCAAAAAAAGCAACGGGAACTCAAAATTTCTGAAGCTGAGGCTGCATGGCGTGCTAGTTGGTTTGAATAGAGTACCGAGTACCGAGTACTGAGTGTGGATAGGAATCAATTGCAATTAACTTCAATGTGACTAATGACCAATGACATACCCGATTGGATAAGATTGCATAAAGCCTTGGCAGTAGAGGCCGAACATGGTTTTACGGATTTGGTGGGTAAGCAATACCGCTTCAGTGAATTTCTCAGTTTGACTTTTGGGAAATTTCCCCAAGCTTTACCACCAAAAGAGCGATCGCGCTGGCATCAAATGGCCATGCAATTTGCTGAATATCCAACTTGGGGTGTACAAGTCAGACAGCACTTAGTCGCAGAAGTCAGAAGATACCTCTACCAATTACAGCAAGAACTAGAAGAGGGGGAACAGGAGAAAACATATCCAAACAAAACCCTCAATCCTACAACCCCAATTGTGGCCGAAGTCAGTCGGGGATTAGCACCAAAAATTGACCAAAAACTCAGCGAATTGCCAGAAATTGGACTGAGAAAAGCTGAAAATTTGGCGCGTTTGGATTTATATACTGTGCGTGAATTGCTGTTTTATTATCCCCGTGATCATATTGATTATGCGCGGCAAGTAAATATTCAAGAATTACAGGGGGGTGAAACCGTAACGATAATAGCGACTGTGAAGCGTTGTAATTGTTTTACTAGCCCTAAAAATAAGAAATTATCAATTTTAGAATTGATCCTCAAAGATAATACAGGGCAAATTAAAGTTGGGCGCTTTTATGCTGGGGCGCGTTTTAGTAGTCGTGCTTGGCAGGAAACTTTAAAACGCCGTTATGCTGTGGGTAGTGTGCTGGCAGCTTGTGGGTTGGTAAAAGCTGGTAAATATGGTGTAACGCTGGATAACCCAGAACTAGAAGTTTTAGCAAATCCTGGAGATGCGATTGATTCGCTGACTATTGGCAGGGTTGTTCCTATTTATGCTTTAACTGAGGGAGTGGTAGCGAATACGGTACGTCAAGCGGTAATTACGGCCTTACCTGCGACGGTGAATTTGAAAGACCCCTTACCCAGTGGTTTGCGGCAAAAATATGGTTTGATGGAATTGAAAGATGCGATCGCAAATATTCATTTCCCTGAAGATAGCGATACCTTAAAAATAGCTCGTCGCCGTCTAGTATTTGATGAATTTTTCTACCTCCAATTAGGCTTATTACAACGTCAGAAAAAAGCCAAAGAAATCCAAACCAGCGCCATTCTTGCCCCCAAAGGACAACTATTAGAAAATTTCCACAAAATTCTTCCTTTTCAACTCACCGGCGCACAACAAAGAGTTATCAACGATATTCTCAACGACTTGCAAAAATCGACACCCATGAATCGGTTAGTTCAGGGTGATGTCGGTTCAGGTAAAACAGTGGTTGCAGTTGTGGCTATTGTGGCAGCAATTCAATCAGGTTATCAAGCGGCTTTGATGGCTCCCACTGAAGTATTAGCAGAACAACATTATCGCAAATTAGTTAGTTGGTTTAACTTGCTACATTTGCCAGTTGAATTATTAACAGGTTCGACAAAAATAGCTAAAAGGCGAGAAATTCACTCTCAATTAGAAACAGGTGAATTACCTTTGTTAGTTGGAACTCATGCCTTAATTCAAGATAAAGTTAACTTTCAACGTTTGGGTTTAGTTGTAATTGATGAACAGCATCGTTTTGGTGTAGAACAACGAGCGAAATTACAGCAAAAAGGCGAACAACCCCACGTATTAACCATGACGGCGACTCCCATTCCCCGGACTTTGGCCTTAACAGTACATGGGGATTTAGATGTTAGTCAAATTGATGAGTTACCACCGGGAAGACAACAAATTAAAACCACAATGTTAAGTGGTCAACAACGACCACAAGCTTATGATTTGATGCGTCGAGAAGTTGCCCAAGGTAGACAAATATATGTAGTTTTACCCTTGGTAGAAGAATCAGAAAAATTAGATTTGCGTTCAGCAGTTGATGAACATCAAAAGTTACAAGAAAGCATTTTTCCTGACTTTCAAGTGGGGCTTTTACATGGTCGTATGACTTCAGCAGAAAAAGACGAAGCTATTACCAAATTCCGCGATAATGAAACGCAAATTTTAGTTTCTACCACTGTGGTTGAAGTGGGTGTAGACGTGCCAAATGCCACAGTGATGCTCATTGAACACGCGGAAAGATTTGGTTTATCACAGTTGCATCAATTACGGGGACGTGTTGGACGAGGTGCAGCACAATCTTATTGTTTATTAATGAGTAGTTCCAGAAGTCCTGATGCTCAACAACGGTTGAAGGTGTTGGAACAGTCCCAAGATGGGTTTTTTATCTCGGAAATGGATATGCGTTTTCGGGGGCCTGGAGAAGTAATGGGAACGCGTCAATCAGGTGTAGCAGATTTTACTTTAGCTAGTTTAGTAGAAGATGAGGAAGTTTTGCTGTTAGCGCGACAAGCAGCAGAGAAAGTAATTGATATGGATGTTGATTTAGAGCGTTGGCCGTTAATGAAGGATGAGTTGAAGTATAGGTATGCGCGGTTAATGGGTGGAGCGATTTTAACGTAATAATACTTGTTTTGTTGGCTTTTTTTAGTACTAGTAGTCTGATAAAGAAGAAATGAACCGCGTTCACGTAGTGTCCCGTAGGGATAGGACGCAAAGAGCGCGTTCGCGTTAGCGTTGCGTAGCAAAGGAAGAAGGAAGATTTTTTTATTCGTCAATTAGTTCTTGACAAACTACTAGCGATCGCTTGTCACTTGGGTTAATTGTCTGTATTCAGGTGATAATCGTCTCAGGTCTAATCATTCTAGGAGGTGCGATCGCATGGTTATTGCTCAAACCAACCCGCCAAATGCCCCAGAGGTGACAAAAACTGAATTTACTCCAGATGAGTATAGAGCAATGGAGGAAACCGCCACAGAGCGCCACGAATACCGCAATGGAGAGATTATTGCTATGCCTGGAGGTTCAGAAGTTCATAGTGCGATAGCTTCGCTCGCCGCAGGCATCGCTAGTAATATATTAATTTATTTGGGTTTTTTACTCAGAGATAGTGATTTTCGCTTTTACAATAGTGATTTGCGGGTTTGGATTCCTAATTTTAATCATGGAACTTATGCAGATGTTCTTGTAATTAATGGTGAACCCGAATTTAACGGCAATCGTACTGATGAAATTCTCAATCATTTACTAATTATTGAAGTTCTTTCTCCTTCTACTGAAGGTTATGATAGAGGGGATAAATTCAGAAAATATCGCTCTCTTTCTAGCTTTTGTGAATATGTGCTTGTTAGTCAAACTGAACCTTATATTGAGCATTATTATAAACAGGAAGAGCAAAATAATAATCTTTGGCAATTGCAAGTTTATGATCAGATTGAAAAGTCAGTTTTTCTGCATAGTTTAAATGTAGAACTTTCTATGAATGAAATTTATCGCCGGATTAAATTTTAAGACAATCTTATTACAATTGCTCGTTTGTATAATAAATATCGGTATAATAGCTAAACATAGATGTTATATAGAAAAATTTTGCATAAATAATATTCTTAACCATGCTACAACGATTAATCATCAACGGTTTCAAGTCCATTAAAACAATGGATATTGAATTGCGTCCTTTAAACATCTTGATTGGAGCTAACGGAGCAGGTAAAAGTAATCTTATTTCGTTTTTTAAGATGTTAAATGAGATGATGGCCGGAAGATTGCAACAATATATTGGCATATCCGGTTACGCTCAATCTCTGTTACATTTTGGACCCAAGATAACACCGCAAATAGAAGCACAATTAGAATTTGAGTTTCTTGATGGAAACTATACATATAATCTGCGTTTGTTTCATGCAGCAGGGGATACGCTGATTTTTGCCGAAGAGACATTGACCTTAGAAGATATAATTAGTTGGAAAAACGAGGCATTGTTTCCAACAGAGGACTCATTAGGTGCAGGACATCAGGAGACAAAAATCAACGAAGCATCGGAGAGAGGTATGCAAACGTCTCAGGTGATAAAATTTTTGCTTAACCGATGCCGTGTGTACCATTTTCATGATACATCTTCTACAGCAGCAGTTCGTCAATCCTGTTATGTTGGCGATAATCATTCGCTCATGCCTGATGCTGGAAATCTAGCCGCATTACTTCTTAGATTCCGCGCAGATCATAATATAGCCTATCAGCGTATTGTCAAAACAATTCGTTTGATTGCTCCATTTTTTGATGATTTTGATCTTGAACCAAGAGCGAATAACGTTATTCTCAACTGGCGGGAAAAAGGGTCAGATCAAGTTTTTGGTTCACACCAATTTTCGGACGGTACGTTGCGTGCTATATGCCTTGCCACGTTGCTTTTACAGCCGGACAAAGAACTTCCAAAACTAATTATTGTTGATGAACCGGAACTGGGTTTACATCCTTATGCTTTGAATATTGTAGCCGCAATGTTTGGCAAAGCTTCCTATCATACACAAATTCTCATCAGCACTCAATCTACTTCTTTTTTAGATAACTTTAATCCTGAAGATGTAATTGTGGTAGATAGAGTGGGTAAGGAGTCGCAATTTAAGCGATTAAATCCTGAAGAATTAGAAACTTGGTTAGAAGAATATAGTTTGGGAGAAATTTGGGAGAAAAATATCATTAGTGGAGGTCCACACTAATGATACGCCTCTATTTATTTGCTGAAGGACAAACTGAGCAGACATTTGCTGATAATATACTAAAACAACACCTTGCTCAATACGATATTTTTCTAGACAAGATTATACTGATAGCTCATGCAAGAAAAAAAGGTAAGGCTCATCGTGGTGGTGGTCGAAAATACGAGCCAATGAAGGACGACATTTTGCGTTTTCTCAAACAAGAGAAAGGCTCTAATGTGTTCTTTACAACGATGATTGATTTATATGCAATCGCTCCTGAATTTCCAGGATTAAATGAGTCTGAAAAATTTCGCCAAAATCCCGCACAACGGTTAGATTTTTTAGAAAAAAGCTTCATTGAGGACATCGGTGATCGGCGATTTATACCCTACATTCAATTGCACGAATACGAGGCTTACCTGTTTTCTAATCCAACTTGTTTTGAGTTTCTTTATGATAACTGCTCAGATCAGGTTGCGATTCTCAAGGCCATTGCAGAACAATATGAGACACCTGAGTTAATTAATGACGGGATGGAAACAGCCCCTAGTAAACGTATTATTGACCAGTTTCCTGCTTATGAAAAAGCAAAGGTCGCTGATGGTTCACAATTAGCTGAATTGATTGGACTGGAAACAATTAGGAGTAAGTGTCCTCACTTTAATTCATGGCTATCACGACTCGAATCATTAAACGAAGAAGTCAGAATAGTTAATTGATTAAAATTATTGTTTTAATATTCCTATAACCAATCACCAATCACCAATGATTAATCACCAGTCACCAATTACCAATCATCAATTACCAATCACCAATTACCAATCACCAATTATAGATGTATCCATAGTTGTACCGATTAAAGATGAGGTCGAAAGTTTACCTTTGTTGCTAGAGGCGATCGCATCAACTCTGGAGAAAAGTGAGGTGAGTTATGAAATCATCTGCGTGGATGATGGTTCCACTGATGGTTCGGCGGAATTTCTCAAAGAACAAGCCCAATTACGCCCGGATTTAAAAGCGGTGATTTTGCGGCGTAACTACGGACAAACTGCGGCTATGGCGGCGGGGTTTAATTATGCCACAGGGAAAGCGATTGTCACTTTAGATGCTGATTTGCAAAATGACCCGGCTGATATACCAATGTTATTGGCCAAATTGGATGAAGGTTATGATTTGGTGAGTGGTTGGCGAAAAAATCGCCAAGATGGGGCGGTAAATCGGTTGCTGCCTTCTAAAATTGCTAATTGGTTAATTCGTCGTAGTACTAGCGTGTATATTCACGACTATGGTTGTTCTCTGAAAGCCTATCGTAGCGAATTAGTTGCAGATATGAACCTTTATGGGGAACTACATCGATTTTTACCTGCTTTGGCTTACATTGAAGGGGCGAGAATCACAGAATTGCCTGTGCGTCATCATGCACGGCGCTTTGGTCAAAGTAAGTATGGGATTTCCCGGACTTTTCGGGTGTTGATGGATTTGTTGACTATTTTGTTTATGAAAAAATTCCTCACCAGACCAATGCACGTTTTTGGGCTGTTGGGCTTAATTTCCATAGTTTCTGGGGTAGGAATCGGCATTTACCTGACTTTTGTTAAATTGGTTTTCCATACGGATATCGGTAATCGTCCTTTGCTAATTTTGGCAGTTTTATTGTTAGTAGCTGGAGTGCAGTTATTTTGCTTCGGTCTTTTGGCAGAGTTATTAATGCGTACTTATCATGAATCTCAAGGAAGACCGATATATCGAGTGCGGGAAGTAGTGGCAAAAAATGTTAAGTAACGTAACAATAGAAAGACAAATTACTCAGCATTAAATTGCATTTGCCGTGAAAGCTTTTGATACTTTTGACCCTGATCTGCGGCGAAACCTGCTGATATTATTTGCAGCGGGTTTATTTTTCTGGTCAAGTCTAGCTTCGTTGTTGCCGACTTTACCTTTGTATATTGAGTCTATTGGGGCTACAAAGCAAGAAATTGGGATTGTGATGGGTAGCTTTGCGATTGGAATGTTGGTATTTCGTCCCCAAGTGGGAGTACTAGCAGATCGTCGGGGAAGAAAGATTGTATTGCTGATTGGGATGTCAGTGGCTGCGATCGCACCTTTGGGCTATTTAGTAGTAAAATCACTTCTGCCCTTAATGCTCATTCGTGCCTTTCATGGTATCAGTATTGCCGCCTTTGCCACAGGTTACATTGCCTTAGTGGGAGACTTAGCACCAGAACACCGTCGTGGTGAAGTCATCGGTTATATGAGTTTGGTTAATCCCATCGGTGTGGCACTTGGCCCCGCTTTGGGTGGATATTTACAAGCAACAGCAGGTTATACACCATTATTTATTTCCTCTGCTGTTTTAGGATTTTTGGGTTTACTTTGTATCTTACCTATTGTTAATCCACCTATTTTTGAACAACCTCCAAAAACTGATGATGATCGATTTTGGCAATTGCTAATTAGCCCCCGTGTGCGTGTACCTGCGATCGTACTCTTACTCATTGGTTTGGCCTTAGGTTCTGTACATACATTTATAGCGTTGTACATCAAATCAACAGGAGTAGATTTAAATGCTGGATTATTTTTTACAGCCGCTGCTATATCCAGTTTTACTATTAGATTAGTTGCCGGTCGGGCTTCTGATAAATATGGACGTGGTTTATTTGTAACTTTTAGCTTGGTTGCATATACTCTGGCAATGATCTTTATTTGGCAAGCCAACAGTGCCTTAACTTTTTTATTAGGAGCATTTATTGAAGGTGCTGCTTCTGGTACTGCTATTCCCATGATTTCTGCCATGATGACAGATAGAGCCTTACCCCATGAACGGGGGCGGATATTTGGCGTATCTTTAATGGGATTTGATGTTGGTCTAGTTATAGCCGGCCCAGTTGTGGGTTTTGTTGCTGAACAAATCGGCTATCGCAGTACGTTTGGTTTTGCTACTGGTTTAACTGTCCTTGCCATCTTGATTTTCATCACCCAGTCCAGTCGTAACTTACCAAACTCTCTGCGCTTTGCCCTTGGTCAAGGTGAAGATTTTTATGCCTTGAAAAAATAAATTGCACAAACTCCATGATGAAATTCTGTGCAATTATTTTTATTTAACGGGCGAGGAGGGATTCGAACCCCCGACACCGTGGTCCGTAGCCACGTGCTCTAGTCCACTGAGCTACACGCCCTTGCCAACGAATCTAATAATAACATGAACTTTGCCAATCATGCAAGATAATTTTTTAAATTCTTCTCAACTCACCCATCTCAACCCCCAGGGAGAAGCTCAAATGGTTGATGTATCGGGAAAAATCGCCACCGTGAGAGAAGCTGTCGCTAGGGGTCAGGTGCGAATGCTGCCAGCCACGTTTGCAGCCATTGAAGCAGGAAACACTCCCAAAGGTGATGTTTTGGCAACTGCTAAGTTAGCAGGGATTATGGCTGCTAAACAGACATCAAATTTAATTCCCCTTTGTCACCCCTTACCTTTGCAAAAAATTACTGTTGAAGTCACACCAGATATTGAACTACCTGGTTATCAAATTTATGCCACAGTCAAAACTAAAGCTGAGACTGGTGTAGAAATGGAAGCTTTAACTGCCGTTTCTATTGCGGCACTGACTTTGTACGATATGGCAAAAGCGTTAGAAAAGTCGATTCAAATTGAATCAATTAGTTTGGTCAGTAAGACTGGTGGAAAATCAGGAGATTATACTAATTTAGAATTTTAGATTTTAGTTTGGGTAATTGGTGATTAGAAAATCAATTACCCATTACCTAACTTACTGAATTTCACCTATAGCTTTGTTCAGGTCTGTTGGACTTTCATACTCCTCCTCTTCTGGCAATTGTTCCAGTAATGAGAGGAGTTTTTTATCGGCTCCTTGCTCTCTAGCGTGTTCAATCAATTCATCCTTACCAGCAGGATAATCAACGCCTTTCAAATGTTTTTGGAGTTCAACTGGATTGGCTTTAGTCATTTTTATCCACCGCTTCAGGTTTTTTACATCTTCACAAGTGAATTGATTAACTCCCTCTATCAGAAAGATGAATAAATGTTAATAGAAAAAATAAAAATTCATCCAGTTGATTCATCCACTTGGTTGATGTAAAAATTGTGAGATAAAATCTCAAATTTCATCTATTTTAATTTGCTTTCTAGGCGGTATGTCTAAAAATCTCACTCATCAACTAGAATTGTCATAGCTGTGGAGACATGATCAAAATAATTGAGAATACTTTATAATATAAGAACTAAAAAATAACAGAACTTACCGAAACCATTGATTTTTGCTCTCTGTAAGTTCTAAGTAAATTCTAAGTAATATTTTTCAACCCAATGATGTGAAAGCTATGTCCCATCGGGGAAATAATGCGGTAGAAGCAGGACATATATATACAGCAACGGGCAGAATTAGTGCTGAGATGTTGCGTTCGGAAATCTATCGAGCTTGGGAAAGATCCCATTTGCAGGGGGCTAATAACCATGCTCTTCAAGCAGAGAAACTATCCAGTTTAGAGACTGAACGTTTAGTAGAACAACATAGTGATCTAATTAATGTAGCTACTCCCTACTTCCGAACCCTATCACAGGCTGCTGGTAGAGATCATCATGCGGTGATGTTAAGCGATCGCCGAGGTATTCTACTAAATGTAGCAGGTGACAAGGAAACTATACAAGGTTCTGAATCATTTCCTCGTCAGGGTTCCCTGCTGTCCGAAGCAGTAGCTGGTGCTAATGGTATCGGTACTCCCTTAGCTGAAGAAAATTATGTAGAAATCGTGGCCGCAGAGCATTTTATTCAGGGATTTCATCCTTTTACTTGTCAAGGAATTCCGCTGCGCGACGAAAACCGAGAAATTCTTGGTGTATTAAGTATCTCCGTCCGTCGTCCTGATGCAGGACAAAGGTTGAAAGAGATATTAATATGTGCATCTCACGGTATTGAAGCAGAATTATTGATAGGAAATTTAGAAAAACAGATTCGTCGTGTGTTGACATCGAATCCTGATGATTATCAGCCATTAGAAGAATTGCGTCAAGATATCATCCAAGGGCATCAAGCAGCACGATTAAAACTGGAAATTGGCTCTCGGATGGTAGCTGTTAACTGCTTAGATTATGCAATAAAATTACTACAACAGGCAGAAAAATCCATCCAAATATTTCGTCATCGTGCTGCAATTTGGCGTAATCTAGCATCATTAGAAATCGGAGCAATTCAACATTTATCACTTACTGATATTTTGCAAGATTTGGTAGACATTTTAGCAACTGAGGCTGCTATCCGCAAGGTGGAAATTTTTACTGACTGGACAGAGCAAATTATAGTAACGGCAGATGTAATCATGCTCTCACGAAAATTACTGCGCTGTTTTTTAAACTCTTTTGAGAGAGCAGGTAAAAGTGGCGCAGTAAAAGTTATAGTTGAGAAAATGCCATATTTTGAACTTGTACAAGTAAGTTTCACATCTATTCCAGGATTTAATACTTCTAAATCAGAACCAATAACTGAGATTTTATCTCTACCCATAAGCAAGGGAAATTAATGAATACTGAAAATTTAGAAAAGCGCAAAGTGCTGATTGCAGATGATGACGAAGATTGTCGAGAAATGCTTTCTTTTTTACTGGATGGAGAAGGCTGGGATGTCATAGAAGCAAAGGATGGTCAAGAAGCTTTAGAAAAAGTAGTTCAGTGTCAACCAAATTTATTAATCTTAGATAATAGAATGCCAGAACTCACAGGAATTGAGGTTTACCAACACCTTCAGATTCAGGGCATTAATTTAGCTATTGTATTCGCTACTGCTTATGGTTATCCAGAGGAATTAGTTTCAACTTTGGGTGTTTCCTATTGGGTAACTAAACCATATGATATTCCCACGTTACTGGATACTATAGAGTCAGCTTACGAAAACTCAATTACTTTCATGTAGGTACAGCAGATTGCAGATCAATAAGGCTTCGCCGTGAGCCTCAGCCGATAGCTTGCGTGGCGTAGCCATACGGTACAGAATCAAAATTTAAACCTAGACACCAAGCCAGTTTTACTCCTGACTCCTGACTCCTGACTCCTGACTCCTGAATTCTGCTGTATGTGAGGCAATGACACCTAAAACCCTTAAAATAGGTAAAGTGTATTAACTTCTGTGACAAATTCACAAACATTTATTATTTATGCCTCCTCGTTGGCCTCGCAAACCGGATCGCCAAGATCCAGATTTCCGCAAATTAGATGACCGGATGAATTTTGCTTTTCATGTAGCTGTTGCTGCTACTGTCAATTCTGGGTTGTGGTTTTTCCACATCTTGAAAGCCACATCATGGGAGTGGTTAACACCTTTAACACTAGGCTGGGTAGGGGTAGTGTTGGTGCATCTAATTTATATTAGTGCGATCGCTAATTACGATCAAACACCACCCAAATCAACCTGAAGAGTTACGGCTCATGCTGGGGCAA
This sequence comes from Anabaena sp. PCC 7938, assembly GCF_049315035.1. NCBI lineage: Bacteria > Bacillati > Cyanobacteriota > Cyanophyceae > Nostocales > Nostocaceae > Anabaena > Anabaena sp. PCC 7938. The sequence continues at coordinate 2,882,229 of NZ_CP186034.1, forward strand.
TTGTAACCTGTGGTAGTAGATATAGCCTAGCTAATTGCGCGATAATGGCAAATAAGCCGAGAGTTCGCGCTCTTTTTCCATCACGAGGTTATATTTATGGCTCCAACCAACACCACAGAACTACTAGAAGCCCTAGCATCAGAAATTGGTGAAAACGTCTACCTAGATATTGCCAAATGGCATCTTTATCTATCTAATGCCAAAATGCATACAATTCTTGCCGAACAGTTGTATCCCTTAATCACTTCCAAAACCGTCAACGAAGACCGAGTTCTGCAATTATTAGCATCCATACCCGTAAAAATTGGCGGTGGTAGAAAAGAAATACCATTAATTGATTTATTACCGCTGCAATGTCAAGTTACCCTAGTAGATATTCTCGAAAAATACCAAAGAGAAATCTAAACTCTCTCTTCACCTCTTCCTCTATATACCTCTGCGTTAACCTCCGCGTACCTCTGCGTTTAAAATTCACACATAATAATTAATGGAGAGCTTTGTATATGTTTTTACAACTCAAAAATAGCAGCGATTTAGTGAAAATAATGGATTTCCAAGAATTGATAGATCCCAACATTGACATTATTCACGGCAAAGATCAAAAAGGTGAAGAAGAACAAGAAACCGACATCTATCAAAAAGAAAACTTAGTTTTTCCATCAGGTGAAGACTTACCACGTTGTTGGTTAGATGCTAATTATAGATTAGCTAATGCTGCATAATTGAATTAACTATAATTTTAAATATTGTAGGGGTTTAGCACTGCTAAACCCTTACGAGTTCCTCTCGTTCCCATACTCTGTATAGGAATGGATTCTAGAAGGCCCTGCCTTCCATGAAAGTCGAGGCAGAGCCTCTGTCATAGAATTCCCAGTCAGAGACCAGGAACGAGATAATTTAATCTTGTTTCAGATTTAAAAGGCAATATTCATGGCTTCTAAAGACACTAATCTCAAACAAAATTATCGTGCCAAACTAGTCTACCGATTCTTTAGCGGTGTTGCTATTGGCACTTTTTTAATAATTATCCCTATATCCTATGCTTCTTCCACAGATTTGAATCTAGTTCAAATAATTATTGCATTATTGGTGATAATATCATCTGGATTACTATCAAGCATTTGGGGTGAAAAATTTCTTAATGTAGTGACGCAGTTATTAAACTCTTGTGGTTTTTAGGTCTGAAATTTAATCCAATTCCAAAGTGACAACAGAAAGAAATGCTCACAATAAATTTAAAGCAAGGGTTTAGCAATGCTATAGCGGTATGCATTTGAATGAAATACATCATATCCCCTTCATGGCTTGCGGTGAACCAGCGCTGTAGGCGGGTTTCCCACCGTAGGCGACTGGTGAATCCGAAGGAGGAGGGGGTTGGGGGTTGGGTTCTTGTATCTCACTCAACCGAGAACCGCTATAAACCCTTACTTTAATTTAATTCACAGCAGCTTTTTCTGCTACTTTTACATCTTCAGAACCTTTAGAAAATGCCTTAGTAATCCAATAGGTAAAAATATGAGAAAGCACACCTAAAGGGCCTGCAAATAAACATAAAGCCAAAGAGTGAATTGTCCAAATATTTGTTTTTTGTCCTTCCCAATAAATCCATCTTCCTACAAATAAATCCATGACCAAAAAGTGAATCCACCCCGTAGCAGCGGCCGTTTCATCACCGAAAAACTTAGCTATATCTGCTAATTGAGGATTGGATAAAGCAGCGGCATTTTCTGGAGTAATACTGGTGACAAATAAATACAAATATGCACCAGCTAATACCACAAAAGGTAAATAAGATTCCATTACCTTGCGGGTGATATTCCAGTTAGGTAACAGAATCATCAAAGCCCAAAAAGGCAAAACAAACAAATTGGCAACATTAAACAAATCTGTGATGTTCATATTACAAAGCTACTAATTGAGATTCTATTTCTGAAGATTGTAAATTACGACCAATAAAAACTAAACTGGTTTGTTTTGCTTCTTCTAGTTTCCAAGGACGATCATAAAATTTATCAAATCTATTTCCTACACCTTGCATAACTAACCGCATGGGTTTATTATCAACTGCGACGAAACCTTTAATGCGGTAAATTTCTTGTTCTTGCACCAGTTTTTCTAATCTTGCTTGTAGCTTTTCTGGGTCAAATGTTCGGTCTAAAATAACGTGAGTTGAGTTAATTTCTTCATCATGATCATGGTCTTCTTCGGTATCATGATGACTAGGACGGGAATCTAAATTATCTTCAACTGCGGCTTCAAATCCTAATAATATAGATGGGTCTAATTTACCATAATCGCTTTCGACAATTTTCACAACTCTAGGTAATTCTTTTTTAACTAATTCTAGGACTTGTGCTTGAGTTTCATTATCAACTAAATCAGTTTTATTCAAAATCACTAAATCAGCACAAGCAAGTTGATCTTCAAACAATTCTTGTAATGGTGTTTCATGTTCTAGACTATCATCTTCTTGGCGTTGTGCAGCTATGGCTTCTAAATCACTGGCAAATGTTCCCGCAGCAACCGCAGCACAATCTACAACTGTAATTACTGCATCTACTGTAGCAGCATTGCGGATTTCTTGCCAACGAAAAGCTTTAACTAATGGTTTTGGTAAAGCTAAACCAGAGGTTTCAATAATAATACAATCAATACTATCTCGGCGTTTAATTAATTCCCGCATTGTCGGGTAAAATTCTTCTTGAACGGTGCAGCATAAACAGCCGTTTGTAAGTTCAAATATATTGTTATTATTTTGGGTTTCTGGATTTGCTTCTGTTTCATCTTCGGGGCAAATTTGACAAGATTTCAATAATTCTCCATCTATCCCCAGTTCGCCAAATTCGTTGACTAATACTGCTATGCGTCGTCCTTGGTTATTTTGGAGTAAGTGACGGATGAGGCTGGTTTTACCGCTTCCTAAGAAGCCTGTGATGACTGTTACGGGGATTTTTGTAGCCATGTTTTGTGTGTTGTTTTATTGATTAATTGTACACTATTTGCTAAATAATAATTAATTACTCTATTTTGGTTAGAAGAATATAGAGTAATTAAACCACGAAGGTGCGAAGTACACGAAGGAAGAAAAGAAGAAGATAGGTAATCTTGTACTTAGAAGGGAGTAATATTTTCAATATGTGATAGAAATTAGTTTTTCAAAATCTTGGTAATTAAAACTTCTCTGTTTCTTATCATATTTACCACAGACATCATAATACACTCTATTGTTTTTGATATTGAAAAAATATCCTACTATACTAGATTCTTCAGATTTAAGTTGAAAAATAATTCTATTAGTTGTATATTGTCCATATTTTTTTATAAGATAAATAAAACTTTCAAAATCTCCATTTTGAGATTTTTCAACCGTTAATAAATCATTATCAATATTGTTATTGCTTTTTGAAATTAATGATTGGATGTCTCTAAGATGCTTGAGGTTATTAATTTCAAAGTTCTCATTTTTTTTCGTAAAAGCGACAATTTCATGATAATTATATAAAATTCCAATATTACAACAAGCTTTTTTAAGATATCGTTGAATTTGATTATAATGATTATATAAATTTACATCTTCTCGTTTTAACTCTATAATCATCAAAGGAGGTTGATATGGTTGAAAATTATCATTTTTCGGTTTTTTGTATATTTCTACATCATGATTATTTGCCTCAACTTTGATATTAATAAAATCTGGAAATAATCCACTTTCATTGATCATAAAATCAAGAAATAATTGTCTAACTAGCTCTTCTGGTCTTACCTTAATTGGAATTTCTATTCCCCTAATTAAACATTTTATATATTCTTCTTGATATTTTTTTGTATATATATTGAGTTTTGTTTCAATTTCTCTGCGTAAATTAGTCATATTTTTTGTAGTAACTAATAATGGATCATTTTTTAGGGACACAATAATAATTATATTATGTCCTAAACTGTGTATTAACTCTACAATTGAGAAGTTTTCTATTTCTGTCCAAAAAATTCTAGGATTTTAATAACTAATTTCTCCCAATGATATTCAGTTTTGCTCTTTAATACTGCATTCAAGTTTGTCTCTTCTTCTAGTTTTCGCGTAAATAGAAGACATACATTATCTCCATATTTTTCTCCCCTCTCCCTTATCTTACCTTTCTCTGCAATTAGAGCATTCCAAAAAGGAGAATCTTCACTTTGAGGTGATAGTTTGCTATTAAGTTCTATTTCCATCTTTTTCCCTACTTCATCTATAAAATCTTTATAATAAAATAAATAAAACTGTTTGACTAATTCAGGGATAAAAGTCTTTAAAGATTCATTTGCTGATATAAGATCATTCAGAATATTTTCTAATTCCTGTTTTACTTCTTTAGTAAATTTCTTCAGCATTGCATTCTCATCTATTCCTTCAGCAACAACCTTTGCATCATAATATATGTCTATATCCCTTGGTTCATAATAGCCATAATTTCTATGGATAGCGTGTTTAGTATTCCATGCTTTATAAGTTGTATGATAATATCCAACATATTCATTAATAAAATCTTCATACACAAAAGCAGGAACTCTTTTACTCAAGTCTCTGATATCTTTTATTTTCTGAATGGCATTTTCAATTGCGTTGATTTCTGTTTCTGTCAAAGCATCACCATTTTTTATTCTGACAAAACTTTCTTGTATATCTTGAATTTCATCTAATAAAATACCTCGTCTACGTTCTATAACACCTGCTATAGATTCGATAAATTCATTTTTATCTTCCTGCACGTCTTCTTCAGTGTAAATATCATTTAGCTTGACTATATCATCACGGTAATACCGCAAGGCATCATAAAACAAGATATTTTCTAAGAAAAAATTTAAGTTCAAACGCCTAAATGTTTCTTGAATTTCTTTTTGTCTTATTTTTATCCCCACATCCCTAATACCATCAGCGTCACATACTTTTTCAGGTTCTTTTTTGCGAGGTAATACCAAAGTTACAAATCTATGATGAAAATCTTTAGATTTGGATGTTAGGTGATAAGCTATTAATTTAAGAATACTAGCTTCAGGAGCAGCAGAAAAAGGAGTTACGAAGAGACAGATGGTATCTTCACTATCAATATATTTCTGTAAGTCTTTACGAATTGGGTTCTCATCAAGTCCTTTTGTATCAATTACTGAATTAAACTGAGACAAATTTGATCCAGATAAAACATCATAGCTCACATAAAGGTATATCTTTCTCGGAATAGCAAATTCCTTTAGCTGTACAGTATTAATAGCAGCAAAGGTATTTTTAAGCCATAATTGCTCATCATTATTCTGATTATCGAATTGAATTCGAGTTGTAATTCTAGATTCAACGTTGGCATTATTCAATGCAAATTTTCTAAATCCATCTAATCCTAATTCTTCAAATTTTACCTTGGCTTGATCAATCAATTCGGTTCTTTTCTTGTCACTATCAGTAACTATTTTAGAAATGATTTTCAATTCTATAATATTTCTAACAGCTCTCTCAATTTCCTTAGAAATAGTTATTTTTAGATCTGTTTGGGGATTATCTTTATTAGCAATATAGTCGCAGAATTCAAAGATAAGACTTTCCATCTCATCAACTGTATAAGGCTCTATTTCTATGTAAGTTTTTTCTGATGCTTTAATAATTACTTCACATATAGTAGTTTTACCTGATCCTGTTGATAGTAACTCTTTAGTTTCGGTTACATTTCGAGTTTTGTCACCAACATTCTTAGAAACATTAAATTCACTTATTAAGTTAAAAAGATGGCAGATAGCTGTAGTCTTTCCTTGCCCAATAGTACCGATAAAAACAATTCTATATTTATCTATACCAAGTATTTTTTCTATTTCTTCTAAGCGTTCTAGCTTTGACTTTAGGTTATTGATGCAAATATGCTTATGGATAGTAATCTCTGAAGCACGTTCGATTCTGCGGATTTCACTGTTTAAATCTTTCTTCAAGGATGTAATTTCTTTTTCCCACTGCGTAATAGGCATAATGCTGGCCATGTTTTAATACCAATATTAATTATTCGGATTATACTTAACATGATATTAAAATGCAACTAAATTCATAGAATGCTAATAAACATTGTTATAATTTGATACTATATATGACAGTAGTACAACATTAGTAAGTTAGTGAAAATTGATACAGATTGAAAAACCAACCCTAGAATACTATTTAACCCTTCAATATCCCGTCACTCTTTACCCTGACGCAGAACAAGGTGGATATGTAGTAGAAATCAAAGATTTACCTGGATGTTTCACTCAAGGAGAAACTCTAGAAGAGACAATGATAAATATCAATGAAGCGAGGGAATTGTGGATTGAAACAGCTTATGAAGTAGGGGATAATATTCCTTTACCGAGTGAAAAAGATATTATAAATTATCGAATGGCTGATTTTATTGGGGTAGTAGAAAATGGAATTTTAGCCCAGAATATAGATAAAGAACTATATGAATAATAATCAATTATTTTTAGATTTCAGCCTAATTTTTGCCTGATTCACCTCTGACTGAAAATTCCTCTAAACTCATACTATCGTCAAATAGAGATATTTCATATTTAGACATTAAATTTATCACATCTAATCGATAAATTTTTAGTGATAGGACTTACGCACAAGTCACGGAAGAATGAACCACGAAGGAACGAAGGAAACGAAGGAAAGAGGGTTTGAGAGATATTTTGCGTAAATCCTGAGTACATTGACTTGCTTTACCACTGCTAATTTCTCCATCTCTAAGCAGTTTCATAATATCAGCTGCCTTAGCTTTATTTTCTGCTTCTATTATTGAGTGTTTCCTCTGCGAACTTCTCGCACAATTTCACAAATTTCTTTTGTTGTTAAAGGATGAATATCACTTAATTCTTCTCTTCTTTTCCTTAATTCCTTCCAATCAAATTTAGGAGCTTTTTCTTGTTTGATAGTATTCGTAATGGTATGGTTGGAAATAGTAAATTCTACTTTAGTCATAAAATTATAATTATTTGTAATTTCTCATTCTCAAAAAGCTCAATACTATTATAGGGCAGCGACTATAGTTAATCGCTGCCCCATAAATGTGTTCTCTATCTAAAGGCTTGCTTACGCAGGAATCAAGACTGTATCAATGACATGAATAACGCCGTTATCAGCAGCAACATCTGGTGTTGCAACATTAGCATCATTTATCTTTACACCATTGGAAGCGTCAATTCTTACGTCTGAACCCTGTACAGTAGTAGCTGATTTGAGTTTAACTACATCTGCGGCTAGAACCTTACCTGAAACAACATGATAAGTCAGGATTTTCTTGAGCTTGGGAATGTCTTTAAGTAAAGCATCTACGGTACCTGCTGGGAGTTTAGCAAATGCCTCATCAGTAGGTGCAAAAACTGTAAATGGTCCTGGACCTTTGAGAGTGTCAGCTAACCCAGCAGCCTTAACGGCAGCAACTAAGGTGTTAAAAGATCCAGCGTTTTCGGCAGTATCAACAATGTTAGCCATGTTATTTCAATAATTTCTTTACATTTCTAGACAAATCTAAACTTTTTTATGGTGGATTGTATCTATCCTTAGATATGTGCCTAAACTCAATTTGTTGATGACAATGTTGAGTTGATGAAATGTAACTTTTTATTCACCAAATAGTTGAGCTAAAAACTCAAAAAATAGTCTGTATCTGCTTTAGGAAAACTTAAAGTTATAGCCGATACCAAATTAATAGTAAACATTCATGATAGTATGTGATACTAAATACTTAGTAATCATACTAAACAAACGACTCTTACTAGTATCTTAGGTAAGAATTTGGGATTTCCTGGGAATAGATATAGCTTTTAACTATGGTTTATTCGCTAATAAAATCTATATGAGCAGATACAAGCATCTGTGCTTGTCTTAAAACGTTACTAAATAAATAAGTAGGAATCTGCCAAGCTGCGACTGTTCTTTCTTTAGTAAGATCTTGTATGCTAATTGCTATTAATTCATACTCTGATGGATCTTCTTCAATTGCACCAGACCAAGTAAAAGCTAATAAAAAATCTTCGTATCCAGGTAAGGATGCAACCAAGCACTCTTCTGCGGCTGCTTGGCAATTAATCCCGTGTTCATTTGCAAGTGTTACTAATTTCTGGAACTTCTTTGAATTCATCATTTCTTTTGTGCGTTGTATCAACAGCAGCTATGGCAATCCAAATTCAGATATGAGAAAATACGGAAGTTAAAAGTACTTACTTGTAAGTGTTTCGCGTGTCTTCTCTCTCAAGAAGGATTTAAAATTGCTATATTATCAAATTTTCCTGCGGGGTGTGCAAAAATTTTGTCTGCTGAATAACAAAATTTAGGGGTGACATCCCTCCGGTTGCTTTCATGCACAGAAAACAATCACAGGGAAATTACCCCTATATAATTCGACAGTCGTTAATTATAAACGTGACAATGAAAGGCTTTTTATACTGTCACCTGTCACCTAATTACTCAGCAGTCACTAATTCAGTGCTACCTTTTGTGCGTTTGCGGGTTAAGGTGTTATAAACCATGATACCGATCGCTTTAATTAAGTTACCTTCTAATTCCTGGAACATCTTCATGTTCACGCCAAAAGCGGCATTTGCTTCTTCTACAATGCGATCGCCTGTGGCATCATCAATAGGCATAGCATCCAAATTTTGACGATACTCAGCTTTAAATGCTTTTTCATCGGTAATATCTGCAAACTCATAAAAGGCAGTACCTTCACCTTCACCCAACTTCATTGCTGTTTGAGCAATACCCTTGAGAATTTGCCCACCCGATAAATCACCTAAATAACGGGTATAAGAATGAGCAATTAATAACTCTGGTTCGGTGGCAGAAATTTCCCGAATCCGGTTTACATACACCTCACCTGCGGAGGATAATTTGATTTGCTCTCGCCAGTTGTAACCGTAGTAGTAAGTTAAGTCTTGCTCTAAAGTATGTTTGCGGTTGAGTTGGGGAAAATAAATTTTGCCGACAATGGGGTGATTGCGGTGCTTCTCCATCTCCTCTTCCATTGCCGAGTAGATGAAATAAAAGTTAGCAACTAATTTGCGGTAGGAATTTTTCTCTACCACTCCTTTCAAAAAGCACTTGACAAAACCCACGTTTTCTGCCATTGTGTGGGCTTTTTTTGTACCTATACGTAATTTGCTGGCTAAATTGCTGCTCATACTAAAATTTATTAACCTTAATAAAGTCAACTGGCGAAGTTCTGATTTATCAATGGCTAAAAAACGCCATTAAAACGTTACATTAAAACTATTTGATGAGAATTTACATTAAAATTCTTTAAGCTAGGAATATTTTGTGCTAAATAATACAGGTATTCTTTGCCTGGATCAACTTTAAACAACTATGATTTACGAAAGATTCATCATTCAATATCCATAACTTTATGTAATATTACGTACAGCAAGGGTGTTATAATTAATTGTCATTAAGAAAAACAATTATAGACGTACTGTTTAAAAGCTATTTCGTCAGAATTGTTGAACAAAGTCTAACGTGTTATTCTCCGGTGTGATTGTGTGGAGTGTTTAAAATATGGTTTCCTCTATAACTCGAACTCAAGGCTGGATTTCTGAGGGTTCTAATTCCAAATCAGAAGGATTAAAAACAGAAATTGAACAGAGTTGTGCGCTGAATTTAATTCCCCTACCTGCAAGTCCCCTATTCGGTACAGATGGTATTCGTGGCCAAGTTGGAGAGTTACTAAATGCGCCTTTAGCATTGCAAGTGGGTTTTTGGGCGGGGATTATTTTGCATAATCATGCGGCTGAAGTTGGCCCTGTGATTGTGGGACAGGATTCTAGAAATTCCAGCGATATGTTAGCCATGGCCTTGAGTGCAGGTTTAACAGCAGCAGGGCTAGAAGTTTGGTATTTAGGGTTATGTCCTACTCCTTGTGTGGCATATCTTGCCAGCATGAGTGATGCTATCGGTGGGATCATGATTTCTGCCAGCCACAACCCACCAGAAGATAATGGCATTAAAATTTTTGGTGCAAATGGTGCGAAGTTATCTCCAAGATTACAGGCGGAAATTGAATCAGGATTACGAGGGAAAATATCATTTGGGGCGGTTGTGGATAAATGCGGACGGCATCATTCACGGAAAGAGTTAATAGGCAAATATCGTGAGGTCTTGCAAAAATCTTTACAACCTACGATGAATCTTCAAGGGATGAAGATTGTTTTAGATTTGGCTTGGGGGGCAGCAGTTGGGTTAGCACCATCGGTATTTTCGGAAATGGGTGCAGAGGTGATTTGTCTGCATAATGAAGCTGATGGCGATCGCATTAATGTTAATTGTGGTTCGACTCATTTAGATACTCTCCAAGCAACGGTTAAAGAACATCACGCCGATATAGGTTTTGCCTTTGATGGTGATGCAGACAGGGTTTTAGCTGTAGACAATACTGGTAGAGAAATTAATGGCGATTACATTCTCTATCTTTGGGGTCGCCACCTGCAACAAAAGCAACAGTTACCAGACAATCTGATTATTTCTACTGTTATGGCTAACTTAGGCTTTGAAAAAGCTTGGCAGCAATTAGGTGGTAACTTAATTCGCACAGCCGTGGGTGATCAATATGTGCAAGCCGAAATGCTAAAAACTGGGGGAATGCTAGGAGGTGAACAATCAGGCCACATTCTCTGTCGTCATTATGGCATTACTGGTGATGGCTTGTTAACAGCTTTACATATAGCTGCTGTCGTCAAAGAAGCAGGTATTTCTCTGAGTGAAATGGTAGATCAAAGTTTTCAGACCTACCCCCAATTATTACGTAATGTGCGAGTATTAGATCGTGACCGCCGTTTAGGATGGCAAGATTGTCAACCTGTACAAAATGCGATCGCCCAAGCCGAAGCTGCAATGGGTGATGATGGCAGAATTTTAGTCCGCGCATCCGGTACAGAACCAGTCATCCGCGTCATGGTCGAAGCAGCCAATGCTGAACTTGCCAACTATTGGACAAGTGAATTAGTCTCACAAGTCCAACAACATTTAGGATAAGGATACTGAGTGCGAAAGTACTGAGTACTCGGTACTCGGTACTCAAATCTTATGGCAAAAACCAAAAAATCCCGCAAAGCAAAAAAGCAGTCGTCAGCTGACAAACCCACTCTCAGCCTTAAAGAACAATTAGCCCAGAAACGACAAGCCGCCCTAGCGCGCAAAGAATTTATCAGCTTACTTACTATTGCTGGGGGGGTTAGCTTATTCGTAGGATTAATGATTTTTTTTGTAGGGGGAATTAAACTAGCAGTCCCCGCTATATTAGGAATTTTAATACTGTCATTTTCTTATAAATATCCACGCCACGCTATATACGCCTTTATCATCTACTTACCTTTTGCAGGGACAATTATTTACTACATTGGCAATAATCCCGTCATGCAATTAGCTAAAGATGCTTTTTATATCCCCGCTGCGATCGCACTTTGGCAAACTTGCCGCCAGAAAAAGCAACCTTTCATCGTTCCCCAAGCCATTAAAACCCCATTATGGATTCTCTTTGGCTGCTCTATGCTAACCCTGATATTCATCAATGGAGGAGAGCAGTTTAACCCACCTATCAGTAATGGAGTTCTAAGCGCACCTTCTAGTGACATACCCCTTGGAGTGGGAATTCTCGGCTTAAAAGTATTTTTGGGCTATTTACCCTTAATTAGTTGTGCCTACTATTTAATTCGCAATCAGCAAGATTTTTTGCTGTTCTCGCGTACTCAGATCGTGCTGATCCTGGTGTGCTGTCTCTTAGGAATCATGCAATATTTTCTACTCACAATAGGAGTATGTAAAGGGACTGTTGGTGTTGAAGGGGATGCTTTATTTAAAGCCACACTCGAAGCTCGTTGTTATGTGGGTGGGGCATTATTATATACCCCTGAACAAGGGGTAATCCGATTACCAGGAACATTTGTAGCCCCTTGGCAGTGGGCCTGGTTCTTAATTTCTAGTACATTTTTTACCTTTGCTACTAGTTTTAGCGATCGCTCCATTATTTGGCGGATAATTGGCTTAGTGACTCTCGCATTAGTCTTTATGAATGCAGTTGTTTCAGGCCAGAGAATTGCCCTAGCTTTAGTCCCAACCTGCTTCGTGCTTTTGTTATTCTTGACTGGTCAAGTGGGAAACCTCAAACGGTTTATCCCTGTAGGAGGAGCGATCGTTTTAATTTTGGGAATTGCCATGGCAGCTAACCCTGTTGTTGTCCAAGATAGAATAGATAGCTTTACAAGTCGTTGGAATGCGTCACCACCGCAAGCATTTATTCTGGATCAATTTGAAGAGAATTGGAAAGGTGTCAAAACCCCCATTGGTTCTGGTTTAGGAAGAGCTACCAACTCGGCTCGCGCATTGGGTTCAACCAAGTTGGTGGAAACTTACTACCCTAAAGTGTTGTATGAAGTGGGAATTGTGGGAGTACTAGCTTTTCTAGGCCTTGTTACCAGTATAACGATTGCTACTTTTAAAGTATATCGCTCCATAAAAGACCTTAATTTACGGACATATGGTGCTAGTATGTGGGTGTTTATACTAGCTATTAGTTATAATACTTATTACTATCCTCTAGATGTCGATCCCGTATGTGTCTATTATTGGTTGAGTATAGGGATATTACTCAAGTTGCCATTGCTGGAGCAACAACTGAGTCCAGACGAGAAGCTAATTAACCAAAAAGGTCGGAAAAAACGTCCATTTAAAAATAATCTCAAGAGTCAACCATCTATCTGAAATAAATACTCCCAATCATGAAAAAACTGGCTTTGATGAAGTCTTAATATTTTATAGATATAAATATTTGAAAGGTGAAATATTAAAAAAAGGTTTACGAAATAATCACAAGTAGTTGACAATTAAAAGATATTCAAAATCACAATTCTAATACTTGGAATACTTAAAAATGAAAAAGCTCAAAGTAGTGATTAGCGGTCAAAAACACATCAGCACACACAACTTACCCCGTAATTCTCGACATACTCTCATTTATCCCCAACCTTTTCCCAGAGGTAAATATCCAATAGCAAAATTATGGCATCCTTTAGGTAGCTTTATACCTTGGCGACCAATATGGAGTGGTTATGAAGTAATTCACTCTTTTAATAGAATTATATCTACAAATAAACCTTGGTTTGTCACATTTGAAGACCACCGTTCTTTATATAGAAATCCCAAAAATCAACTAGAATCTATAGTCTATAACATCTTAAATAATCGCTTAGGACTAGATAATTGCCAGAAAATTATCGCTATGTCAGAGTTTGCCAAATACAGAATTATCAAGAGAATAGAAGGCTGGGATGTATCAGAAAAAATCAAACAAAAACTAACTGTAATTCATCCTAATTTTCCTGTGAGGGCTAATCATCCTAAAACCTACGACCAAAAACAAGAACTCCAATTTATTTTTGTAGGTGGTCATATTGCTAGAAAGGGTGGAATTGTTGCCCTCAGATTCGCTAAAAAAGCCGAACAATTAGGCTTACCGATTAAAGTACATATTATATCTGGATTGGTAATGGGTAAAGGCGTACCTACAGACTTTCCTAATCGAGATAAATATGCTGAAGATTTGAAACTACTAGATTTAAATAATGTTATTTATCATAAAAGTCTTCCTAATAAACAAGTACTGGAATTACTCTCACAAAGTCATTTCCAATTATTGGCAACTTTACAGGATACCTATGGATTTAGTATTGCCGAAGGATTTTCTGTGGCTACACCAGCAATATCAACTAATATCTGTGCATTACCAGAGTTAATTAGACCTGGAGAAAATGGATATCTGTTAGATTTACCACTTAATGAATCTAGACAATGGAAAAATTGGGTAAATACTGAAAAATTACCAACTGATGAATATTGGCAAATTTTGAATAGTACCTATGATGATTTAGCAGCAGCAGCTTTGCAAGAAATTATCAAATTTTTAGACAGAGATGATAAACAAGAACATTACGAATCTTTAAGTACTGGAGCATTAGCACAGGCACAAAACGTAAATAACGCCGAAAAACAAAATCAGCTATTCGATGATCTCTATGCAGCCGCAGCAGGGGTATACTGAAGGTATGGAATCTTAATTAATACAATTTAAACCATCAAAACTTATGGATAATTACCCTTTAATTTCAGTCGTTATCCCTACATATAGAAGGGAAAAACTTTTGCAAGATAGCATTGTTGATGTTTTAAGGCAGGACTATCCGCATTTTGAAGTTTTAGTAGTAGATCAAACTCAAACTCACGAACCAGAAACTCAAGCCTTTTTGGAAGAAATGTCAGCAGCAGGTAAAATTAAATTGTTGCGTTTGAATTGGGCGAGTTTACCAGGGGCGCGAAATTATGCAGTGAGAAGATCACAGGGTGAAATCGTCTTATTTATTGATGATGATGTAGAGTTAGAACCTGGATTTTTAAGCGCCCATGTCAAAAATTATTTGCAAAATCCAGAAATAGGGGCTGTTGCGGGGCGAGTATTTGACAGAATGAAATTAGGCGACTCTGGGGGAAAATTGGAGATTGAATATTTACCCCCGGAAGCAATGGACCCTGGAATTGCTTGGTATCACATTGATTTAGTCCATACTACCAAACCCCAACAAGTGCTTACAGCGCGGGGTTGTAATATGTCTTTTCGCCGCGAAATTTTTACTAAGTATGGACTGAAGTTTGATGAAAGGTTTCGGGGTAGTGCGGTGCGGGAAGAGTCAGATTTCTGTTTGCGGGTGAGAAAAACAGGATATAAGATTTGGTATGACCCAGAGGCTCATTTGGTACATTTAGGGGAAGAAACGGGAGGCTGTCATGATATTAGTATGCGATCGCTAAATTATCAAATCACTTTCTATCACAACCATTTTTTACTGGGGCTGAAAAACCTGACCTTTACTCAAGCTTTACGTCTTTACGGACGTTTGTTTGATTGTCATGTTCTGGGGAATCCACCTTGTTATAAAAGCGGTTCTCCGATTAAAGTGGCAACTCGCGGGGTTTTCTATGTTTTGGGTTTTCTGAAAGCTGTGGGTAGTATGATTCAATCACTCTGGAATGATGGGCAAATTTATAGTCGGTTAGATCAACAAATTTAGATTTTCCTAACTCTACAATTAAAACATCTTTCTTGTGCGGTGGGCATCTTGCCCGCCAGAAGAATATGGATTAAATGAACCGCGTTCACGCAGTGTCCCGTAGGGATAGACGCGTAAAGCCTACGGCATAGTTTCGCTTACCGCACAGCGTTCTGAAGAAAAGGATGCGAAGGAAGAAGGAAGAAAGTAGGGTTCTGTTTCGTTCAATGTTGTCTATATATATTCAAGATTTATCATGAGAATCTTAGTTGCTAGTCATACTTATATCGTAGATTTGAATTGTGAAAAGTTACGCGCTTTATCACGACTACAACCGGGAATTGAAGTTACTGTTGTAGTTCCTAAACTTTGGAAACCAGGAGGGGTACAAAATAAAATTATTGAATCTGAATATCGTGATGAAGGTGCATTTAAAATAGTACCCGTATCTAATTTTAGTCAAAATCATCAAGGGCTGCTGACTTTTGGTGCTGATTTAATAACTTTGTTGCGAAAATTCCGCCCCCAAATTATTCATGTAGAACAAGGTTCTAGGGGTTTGGCTTATACACAAATGATAATTTTAAATCAACTATTAGGACTTAAAGCTAAGAATATATTTTTCACTTGGTGGAATTTGCCTTATGAATTGAAATTACCCGTTGCTTTATTAGAAAAATTTAATCTTAATAATAGCGATGGAATTATTGCTGGTAATCAAGATGGGGCAGAAATTTTACGTCAAAGGGGATATAACGGAAAAATTAAAGTTATGCCACAGTTAGGTATAGATGAAACTCTTTTTACTCCTCAAACACAACCAGAATTAGCTGCTAAATTAGGCATTAATGAAGGGGATTTTGTTGTTGGTTTTGTTGGTCGATTTGTACCAGAAAAAGGTTTATTAACTCTATTGCAATCATTGGTATCTTTAAAAAATAAATCTTGGAAATTATTACTATTAGGACGAGGAGATTTAAAAGATGAATTAATTAAAATATCAGCAGAAAATAATATTCAAGATAGACTGATTGTGGTAGAAAGTGTTCCCCATGATGAAGTGGCTAAATATATCAATTTAATGAGTACTTTAGTTTTGCCTTCAGAAACAACTTACAAGTTTAAAACCCTGACTGCTGCGGGTTGGAAGGAACAGTTTGGCCATGTTTTAATTGAAGCTATGGCTTGCAGAGTTCCTGTAATTGGTTCTGATTCTGGGGAGATTCCTTATGTAATTGGTGATGCTGGTTTGATTTTTCCTGAAGGTGATATTCAAGCTTTAGCTGATTGCTTATTGCAATTAATGGAAAAACCTGATTTGGCTGAAAATTTGGGTGAATTTGGTTATCAAAAAGCAATGCTTAAATATACAAATAAGGCTTTAGCTCAACAACAATTTGAATTTTATCAAGAATTGGTTAATAGTCATTAGTTTTTATATGAAAATATTACATATTGTTCCCTCAATTTCTTTAATTTATGGCGGTCCTAGTCAAATGGTATTAGGGTTAGCCCCAGCGTTAGTAAAGGCAGGTGAAGAAGTTACAATCCTTACAACAGATAGTAATGGCGATTATGGTCAAAAACCTCTTGATGTGCCTTTAAATCGCCCTATAAAGCAAGATGGTTATGATATTATTTACTTTCGTTGTGCGCCATTTCGCAGATATAAGTTTTCTCTTGATTTATTGATATGGTTAAAAATTCACGCTAAAAATTTTGATATTGCCCATATTCATGCTTTATTTTCTCCTGTTAGTAGTGCCTCAGCTTTAATTTGTCGGCAACAAAATTTACCTTATATTTTACGTCCTTTGGGAACTTTAGATCCGGCTGATTTAAGGAAGAAAAAACTATTAAAACAGCTTTATGTGAAGATTCTAGAATGTGGTAATTTAGCAGGTGCAGCAGCAATTCATTTTACTAGCGAACAAGAAGCGAAAATATCAGCAAGATTCGGCGTAAAAACTAAAGATTTAGTGATTCCTTTGGGTGTAATTCCTCCCTCGGAAGATGGGAAAAATTCAGTTAGTAACCAATGGGATATTCCTAGTGATAAACCTGTAGTTTTATTTATGTCTCGTATTGACCCAAAAAAGGGTTTAGATTTATTACTTCCTGCATTAGAAAAATTGTTAAATGATGGTTTTAAATTTCACTTTATTTTAGCGGGAACAAATCCTCAAGATCCAATTTATGAACAAAAAATTAAATCTGAAATTGAAAATTCACCACTAAATGTACACACAACAATTACTGGCTTTGTTACGGGTGAAGCCAAACAAAGTTTATTAAAAGCTGCGGATTTATTTGTTTTACCTTCTTACTATGAAAATTTTGGCATTGCGGTAGCTGAGGCAATGGTCGCAGGAAAACCAGTGGTTATTTCTGACCAAGTGCATATATATCAACAGGTTGTAGATAGTGAGTCGGGTTGGGTGGGGAAAACTGATGTAAAATCACTGGTGGATTTATTAAAAGAGGCTTTGTCAAATCCCCAAGAATGCCAGCGACGGGGAGTAAATGCCGAAAAATATGCCTTAGAGAATTTTAGCTGGGATGCGATCGCACAACAAGTAATTCAAGCTTATCAGGAAATTGTGGCAGACCAAAAAGTTTAGAAATTTAAAATTTTGTTGCAACCGGTGGAATGTTGATGGGATAATTTACAGTTCTGTGTCATGATAACACAGTAAAAATATGTCTTCTTAATTACAGGGAATCTCGCATGACTCTCCGTCTTGGTGATACAGTACCCAACTTTACTCAAGCCTCAACACACGGTGATATTGATTTTTACGCATGGGCCGGTGATAGCTGGGTAGTGCTATTCTCCCACCCTGCTGACTTTACACCAGTTTGCACAACCGAATTAGGTACAGTAGCTAAACTGAAACCAGAATTTGATAAACGCAACGTAAAAGCGATCGCACTCAGCGTCGATGATGTAGACTCCCATAATGGTTGGGTGGGAGATATCGAAGAAACTCAAGGAACCGCCCTCAACTATCCCATTCTCGCAGATGCAGACAAAAAGGTTTCCGACCTTTATGACATGATTCACCCCAACGCAGCTGCAAACATTACAGTGCGTTCCGTCTTCGTTATCGACCCCAACAAAAAACTGCGTCTTAGCTTCACCTACCCCCCCAGTACAGGACGCAACTTTGATGAACTATTGCGAGTAATTGACTCTCTGCAATTAACTGATCATTACAGCGTCGCTACCCCCGCTGACTGGAAAGATGGAGAAGACTGCGTAATTGTTCCATCATTAAAAGATCCCGAAGTTCTCAAAGAGAAATTCCCCAAAGGTTACAAAGAAATCAAACCTTATTTACGCATGACACCCCAACCTAACAAATAATTTCCAGTAACATAAATATTCTTCGTAGGGTGGGTTAGCAACAGCGTAACCCACCATTTTTTATATATAGCAATTTTCATCAGAAAACCTGTAGGGGCGGGGTTTCCCCGCCCTTAATTGTCTAGATTGTATTGCATCTCACCAAGAACCGCTATATAATCACAAACCATTCGTAACGATATAATAAAGTCATTTCGGTAAGCAAATATGGAGGAAATCACCATGCTATCATCCCCCTTAATATTGCAAATGCCATCTTCAATGCCAATGACAGACGATCAATTTTTTGAATTCTGTCAAATAAACCGTGATTTACGCATTGAAAGAAATAGATTTGGAGAAATATCAATCATGTCCCCCGCAGGTTCAGAAACAGGAAACCGAGAAGGTAACATCCTTGGACAATTGTGGGTATGGTCAGAAAAAGATGGTACAGGGATCACTTTTTCTTCCAGCACAGGTTTTAAACTCTCCACAGGTGCAGATCGTTCTCCTGATGCTGCTTGGATAAAATTAGAAAGATGGAATACACTCACACCAGAACAACAAAAAAAGTTTGCACCCATATGTCCTGATTTTGTCATTGAATTAAGGTCAGCTTCTGATAACCTGCAACCGTTAAAAGACAAAATGACGGAATATATGCAGGAACCAGGAATACAATTAGGTTTATTAATTGACCGCAAAAATCGCCAAGTTTATATTTATAGTCCTAGACAAATAGAGGAATGTTTAGAAAATCCTGATACTGTTAGCTGTGATCCTATTTTACCTGGATTTATTTTGAATATGAGTAAAATTTGGTAAATAAAATAACCAGAAGGAAATCACCATGCTTTCATCTCCCTTAATGTTGCAAATGCCGTCATCAATGACAGATGAACAATTCTTTGAATTCTGTCAACTAAACCGTGATTTACGCATAGAGAGGAATAAATTTGGAGAAATATCAATTATGCCACCTACAGGTTCAGAAACAGGAAGCCGTAATTTCAACTTAGCTGTACAGCTAGGAGTTTGGACTGAAAAAGATGGTACAGGAATTGGTTTTGATTCCAGCACAGGTTTCAAACTCTCCACAGGTGCAGATCGTTCTCCTGATGCTTCCTGGATAAAATTAGAAAGATGGAATACACTCACACCAGAACAACAGAAAAAATTTGCACCTATTTGTCCTGATTTTATCATCGAATTAAGGTCTGCTTCTGATAAACTGCAACCGTTAAAAGACAAAATGACGGAATATATGCAGGAACCAGGAATACAATTAGGCTTATTAATTGACCGCAAAAATCGCCGAGTTTATATTTATCGTCCTGAACAAATAGAAGAATGTTTAGAAAATCCTGATGCTGTTAATTGCGAACCTGTTTTACCGGGATTTGTTTTGAGTATGGGGAAAATTTGGTAGTTATAAACAGGAATATGCACGTTATTCGTTTTAGAATATTAAAGAAATATATAGAAAATCATGCAGATTGTCAGGAATCACTGAACAACTGGTATATAGCGGTATGTATTTAAATGAAATACATCATAGCCCCCTCATCGCTTGCGGGGAGGGGGTTGGGGGTGGTGTTCTTGTATCTCACTCAACCGAGAACCGCTATAAGATTGCTAGTAAAGCTAAATGGTCAAACTTAGTCGAAGTGCAACAGGTTTTTCCGAAAGCTGAAGCTGTTGGGAATTTTACAGTTTTCAATATTAAAGGGAATAAATACCGATTAATTGTTAGCATAGATTACGAAGGTCAATTAATTTATATTAAATATATCCTCACTCACGCAGAATACGATAAGGATAATTGGAAAAATGACCCTTACTTTTAATCCAGAAAAATACAAAGAATTATTAACTGCGTATCTTCCCAAAATTATCAAGACTGAAGCAGAAAATGAAGAAGCTTTAGCCATTGTGGAAGATTTAATGCACCGGGAACGCAGCCCTGAAGAAGATGAACTTTATCAATTGCTAATTACTTTAATAGAAAAATTTGAACAAGAATATTATCAGATTAATCAACAAAATAATCCTCAATCTATGTTATTATTCCTTTTGGATGATTCTGGTAAAAATAAAGTTGATTTACAAGTTTTTTTGGGTTCAGAAAGCTTGGTTGATAATATTTTAAATGGAAAGCAGAAAATAAATATAGAATTATCCCAAAAACTTGGAGAATTTTTTAATGTAGAAGCAAGTTTATTTCATGAGTAGAATTTATTTGTCCTGAATCTCGGCAGTTTACAGATTTTTCTGTAGCTTAATTTTGGATTTTCGCTTTTTCCACTTTCTCAACTTGCTTGAGTGCTTCCATTTCATTGAATAGTCGGATAGCTTCATTAAAGTTGGTGTGGCTGTTTTCGGTTTCACCCATTTTTTGATATGTTAAGCCTAATTGATAATATGCTTCTGCTAAATCACATTTAGCACCAATTTTATCTAATAGTTCTATTGATTCTGAATGATGAAAAAGTGCTGTTTCAAAATCACCTTGTATTCGGTATAGTTCTGCTAAACCAGTTAAAGCTTTAGCCGTTACCTGAGTGTAATTACTTTGTTCAGCAAAAGATATTGCTCTGTCATACATTTCAAAAGATTCTTTGTTACTATGTAAATTTTTATATGTTAAGCCAAGAAATAATAGTCCATATCCTTGACTCCATGCACTCCATCCACTGCATTCAGTTAATACTAGTTTACTATAAGCTTTTTCTGCGAATTCAGATGCTTTCTGGTTAAAGCCCAAATGTGAGTTCAGAAAAGCCAAAAGACACCATGATTCTAAGATATATTGGTTGTCAATAATATTTATATTATTAGAAATAAAAATACAGCCCTCTTCAAAAATTTTAATAGCGTCTTCTATTTCCCATAAATCTATTAGACAACAACCTATATTCACAAAACAAGCTGCTTTGTTTGTTTGAGAATTTAATAAATTTATATTTTTTGTATTTAATTTAAAGATTGAATCTAGGTATTCATCTGCTAATCTATACGAATCCAGGGCTATTTCATTCTAAAAGAGAGGATAAAATGGTAGAGATATCTAGGCATCTATAAGCAGGAAAAATGTCAGAAATAGCAATTCTAGAAGTATTCACAGACTTACCAGACCCCAGAAGAACCGCAGGACAACGCCATGAAAAAGCACTGTGTCTAGCATTGTTTACTTTGGCGATTGTGGCAGGCAACAGGGGTTTCCTAGCAATGGGGGACTGGATTAAAGCTTATAGAGATGAATTAATAACTTTATTTAGACCAAAAAAGAACAGATTGCCATCATACAGCGCGATTCGGCGTGTATTACTACAAACTGATTATCAAGCATACTCAGTCAGATTAGCCAGATTCTTTGATATACAACCCTTACCAGGAGAAATGGTCGCCGTGGATGGTAAGGTACTACGCGGTTCTTATCAGCTAGAAACTGACAATCCTAATTCAGAAGCACATCCAGCAATTATGTTAGTAACCGCCTATATAGTGGAAAGAGGACTGATTTTAGAACCATATCAAGTAAACTGTAAAAGTAATGAAATTACAGCCTTACCACCGATGCTCACACAAATAGCGGCAAAAGGAGTGATTTTTGCCTTTGATGCTATTAATACTCAAAAAAAACTTGCCAGTTGATTGTGGATAGTGGTAATGACTACATCGGTGCATTGAAAGGTAATCAATCCGGGTTACTTAAAGATGTAGAAGCAAATTTTCAACCAGAACAGATAGATTTGCAAATTAATAAAGGTCATGGTCGAATTGAAAAACGTACTGTTAGTATTTGCAAGTATCAAGGTCAACGTGATTGGCCAGGACTAGAGACAGTAATTCGAGTCCAGTCTGAACGTCAAATTATCAAGCAAAATTTCATAGAAGTTGAAACTGAAACTCGTTATTATATTGCTTCATTCACAGCTACTGCTGATACGTTTGCTCAAAAGATTCGCAGCTATTGGGATGTTGAAAACAAAGTGCATTATGGGAGAAGATGTGACTCAAGGAGAAGATCATTCTCGCATTCGTACTAATGGATTAGTTCAAATTTTTGCTATAGCTCGTAATTTAGCTCTAAATCTTTACCGTTCTCATGACTTTAAAAATATGGCTCAAGCACAAAGATTTGCCTGTTTTGGTCTTAGCACACTCAAGCAACTATTTAGAATGAAATAGCCCTGGTTAATAATAATGCAGCTGGAGTAAATGCTTTAGGTTTCTATGATGATGTTGTGGCTAAGTCTATGAGTGTAGCTAATGGACTAACATTAGCAAATGTAGGTGAATATCATGACTATGTTCAAAATAATGGGGGAACATCCTCAATGGGAGATTTACCAGTAAATACTTCTGAGATTGATTCTAGTCAACATATTCTCAATGTTATTGCTTCTGGTAACTGGAAAGGTAATGTCAATCTTTTGGATTCTAATGCTTTACAAACTCTAGGTTTTGAATCTAGTTATTTTGGAGTTCAGGGTTATAATACCATAGGAATAAGTTTTGATTCAGGATTGCTTCCTGAAGGTCAATTTACTGCTTTGTTCTCTCCTGAATGTGGAAATGATATAACATCGCTCATAAGTAGCAAAAAAGTTCCAGAAGCATCAACTACTTTAAGCTTATTAGTTTTTGGCACTATTGGCAGTTTGGTTATCAGGAATCGTAAAAAATCAGTTTTAGTTAGCTAGAAATTGAATTTACCGTGTTTTTAGCTCATCATAACTAATTGAATATTGACTTATAGCGATCGCACTCTAGCCATGTTGACTTCACAAGTGCGATCGCTTTTCTGTATCTATGGAAATTAGTTATTCTATTCCATAACCTGTTCTATAATTCCTTGAATAGTTGCAACACCAATATCCTCTTGATCAGATTTTGAATATACTGTTAACAAAATAATATTTGTGGCAGTTTGTAGATAATAAATAACTCGGTATCCCGCACTTTTACCTTTTTGAATATTGCTATTTTTCACCCTAACCTTATAAACTTGATATTCCTCTCCTAACCCTATCAAGCGATCTCCTATTATTTCTCCTTCCTGTAACTGCAAAATAACTGGTTCAATATCATCACGAATTTTCCGATATTGTTTTGACAATTTATATAATTTTTTTTCAAATTCAGGAGAAAATTTAACTGAGATATCATCTATATTATTCACTTTCAATTCGCTTCCATAATTCAGAAATAGGTCTAGTTTTACCAGATTTTACTTCTGTAAAAGCCCTAGTTAAACTCTCTTTTATTTCTTCTATGGGAGTATCATCAAGATCATAATCATCTGATTCTGGTAAAAGAATAATTACTTTGACAGCATTAATATTATCAATTTCTAAAGGATAATCTAAGGTTAATTGTCCTTCTTGTATTTTTCCGGTAACTTCTAAGGCTTTCATAGTTTCTAGCTACTTTTTAATTGTTTAACTAATTTTGATTTAAGAAAATTATAACGTAAATATCTGAGATAATGGAGTGAGTGAAATACCTGCGGTAAGCTAATGCTAACGCTTTTCCGTATCAATGGAAAATAAATGGCACTTACAGTATAATATAAATAGCTTTCCCCCTGATTTCTATGAAATTAACAGAAATTTTACCCTCACTGCAAAAATTATCTCATCAAGAAAAAATCAAAGCCATTCAATTTTTAGCCACAGAATTAGCTCAAGAAGAGCAAGATTTAGGAGCAGAATCACTTAATTATGGTCAAATAGATACAGAATTAAATTTTCAGTCTCTTAGTGAAAAAGAAATGATTGAGCAAAGCAAATCTGCTTTAGAAAACTACCTTCATACAGGTTCAGGAGTCAAACATGAAGAAGTCCAGAAATGGGCAAATAGTTTAATGATTCAACAATAATAATAATGTCTGAGATAGTTTGGACTGAAACTGCCATTAGTGACTTAAATCGTCATTATGATTTTATAGCACTTAGTAATGCTGACGCAGCAGCCCGCGCAATACAAGCAATTGTTGCTTCTGGTGGAACTCTACAACAAAATCCACGTCGCGGTGCGATTATAGATGAAATAGCAGGATTACGAAAGCTTATAGTTGCTTTTGGTAAGTACGGCTTTATAATCCACTACGTTATTCTTGAGGATGAGGTAATTATTTTACGTATATATCATGGACGAGAAAATAGACCTATTTAATAAGTAGCAAAATTGAAAGCGATCGCTTTTTATTTTAAAATCAAATTTATGTATTATAATTCTGCTAAAATATTATAAGCTTCATTCACCAACCGAATCTTTTCTTGTACCTGTTTTTGCATTTGTGGTTGATTCACAAATAAATCAGGATGCCATTTTTTTACCAATGTCTTATAAGCTTGTTTCACTTCAGCGAAAGAAGCAGTAGGTTGTAACCCTAAAATTTTATAAGCACGAGCAATTTTATCTTTCTCTACTTGTGTCTTTGGTGGATTTTGTGCTTTTTGATTTGCATTTGTTTGTTGCTGTTTCCCTGGAGATTTCATATTAGCTTTCATTTGCGCTATTTCTTGATCAAGTTCCCAAGCGCGAAATTTAGCTTCTGTTTCTGCGGGATTTGGTGGAGGTGTATAAACCTGCTGACGTGGTGTTTCCACTTTGACTTGAGGAGTATTTGGTTCAGGTGGAGTATAAACCTGTTGAGGGGGTAGTTCTACTTTCTTTTCTGTATATGTATACTTGGTACTATTTTCTTGAGGTGGTGTTTGAGTATTTGCAGGTTTAGGAGTTTCTTTATAAGGTTGATATTTAGTTTTAATATTTACTTTCTCCAATTCTGTCAATAACTGATTAAATCCATGTTGTAATTGTTTTATATCTTCACGTTTTTGACTAATTTCTCGCGGTTCTTGACTAACTTGAAAATTAATGACTTTCACAGCTTTTTGTTCATATTCAGCTAAAATAGATAAACCCTGACTACTAAAACTAGATAAATAATTTTCAGCCTCAGTTATACAAATTTTAGCAACTTGTTGATGATAAGATTCTTTAGCTATATTCTCTTCAGCTTTTTGAATATTTTTATTTAATAAATAAGAAATACTCCCAACCACCGCAGCACCTACAGGTCCACCCAATAGCCAACCAATACCACCACCTACAGCTATAGAACCAGGATCTGTTATATCATTGGTATTATTTTGTTTTGCAGGTAGAGTTATTTGGGGTGTATTAGGAAATGGTATTTTTAAATCTTCTGGTCTTTCTGATTTGAAAAATTCATAAGCTTGATACAGCCATTTTATCACCGCTAATTGCAATTCGGTTAAGTCTTTTTTTAGAGTTCTTGTTTGCCAAGATTGCAAATTGTTTTCTGCTAATGCAACAGCAATATCACTTTGGTATTTAGCTAATAAATTTGGTAAAGATAACCAATTACGTAATTCATAAACGCTAGTATTAAAGCCTTGTTCGATTAGATTTTTAGCTTTTTGTTTAATTTCATTTTTAGCATTTTCTTTATCATCAAATATTTTAATTTCACTGTTAAGTTTGTAAATTTTATCAACTAATAAACGTTGAATTTGCGAGGTAATACCCTCAATTCTTGGTAAACGGACACCACCAGTATTTTGCTGTAAAATTCCGACTATGTTCTGTAAAGCTGTTTCAAAAGCTGCTAAACCGCTACTATTCGCAAGCGCAACATCACCTTTTAATCTAGCGCGTAAAGCGGGTAAAGCATCAACTCGATATAAATTACTAAAACCGGCAGGTAATTCTGAGCGAAAACTTTCTGCTACAAATAACAAGCGATTTTGGACTTGTTTTTGTTCTTCTGGTTCTAGTAAATTCAAGAAATTAGCCACAAAAATAACTGTTTTAATTCCTCTATCTAATAACCAATCACGTAGGTTTTCCCGTTCACCTAAAGTCATTAGTTTACGCGCATCTAATAATTGGATAACTAAATCTGTACCTAATAACTTATCTCGGACTAAATTATCCTGCGCTTCTCTATCATTTGTCCCCGGTAAATCAACAAATTCGACACCCGTTTCTAAAAAAGGATGAGGACAAAAAACTTCAACAGATGCAACATCTTTTCGCATCTGTCTATTACCATCAAGAATCGCAAATTTTTGTAAAATATCTGTGCCACTGCGGTAGATTTCTGTACCATCTACCAACATAATCCGAGTTCTGACATCACTACCATATTTAATAGTAATTGCTGCACCTGTGGTGGGAATTAAATCAATTGGTAAAGTTCGATTTCCCAACATTGCATTTAACAAAGTTGATTTACCATGATTAAAGGGGCCAAATACTGCAATCTGGAAATTAGGATTAGCGAGATGATTGGAAATTGCAATGACATCTTGATAAAGTTTAGATTGATGATCTAAATTTATTAATTTACAGGTAGATTTCAGAGAATTTGTTATTTCTTGATAACCTTGATATTGTTTTTGCATACTTGTCTAAAATAATTCAATTCGCTTGGTGTGAGAGTGAAAACTTTTAGTTGTGTAGGTTGGTTTAAGCGACAGCGCAACCCAACAAAGTTTTAATTATGTTGGGTTTCCTTACGTCAACCCAACCTACAATTATCTATAATCTTGATATTTTTGGTACATTGGCATTTTGCTCTTTTATACTTCCATTTGACCCCACCCTCAACCCCTCCCCGCAAGCGAGGAGGGGAGTAATTTTTTTGAATTTACATGATTAGCTATAGTAAGCTAACAAGTTACTGTATGCAGCTTCGATTTTTTGCAGTTGTTCAATGACAACTTCCTGTAAATTTTTTAGACGTTTGAACTCACTTTCACGGTTAATCTCTCGCGTTTCTTTCTGTTTGAGTAAGTTATCTAATTCCGATTTGCGAGAATTGATATCATCATTAATGCGTTGGCTTACTTCTTTTTCATAAGCATCAAAACATTCTTTGACTGCATCATAAACAAGTGGTGCTTGTTCTTGTGCTACTTGCGGTAAATATTTAACTAACTCTTTTTTGGCAGTTTTAACTAACTCTTTCCGTGCTTGATCTGCTTGTAAAATTCCTACCCCCAAACCTAACAAAGCGAAGCCAATTGGCCCCAGAAAAATACCTGTGACTGCGGTAATTATTCCACCAACACCAATAACGGTGAAGTAGTTTAAAAGGATATTTTTCCAATCGAAACCTGCACCAGCTAAAGCTACACCAGCTAAGTTACCTCTAGATAAAGATAACAAACCCATTGCCCATTTTGCCCATCCAGGAGAGTTATCATCTTCTGTGGTATTATTGGCATTGACTTTAACTGGTTGTCCTGTTAATTTTTCGTTGATTTGATTGGTGACTTGACTATAAGAAGCACCGTATTGAGCAGCAGAGCGAGATAATTCTTTAAAGGCTGAATTCATGTCTTTCTCAGCAGTTAAAGTCCAAGCTGAAAACTTATCTGTAATATATTGTTCAAATGCTTTTTGTAATGCGGTGTTGAAAGCATCTCGTTTACCACTACTCAAGAAATCCAACAAGTTTAATTCTGGTTGATAGCGCAGGAAATCATTTTCAAAGGTGTTACCTAAGTTTAAAACATAGCTGCGAAATGATTCAGATACTGTTCGGGCTTGATTGTCTCTGGTGTTGATAATTTCTTTTTGAAATTGATCGCGGATATTGGTGAGTTTGTTAAATTCAGGTTCAACTGAATTAATGCGGTTTTTTAATTCATCAACATCTTTATCAAGTAAAGGAATACGTCTATCAATCGCTTCACGGGTATGGTTTACAGCTTGTCTAGCTAAGGTTCTGACTTGACGTAATTCTGCGATCGCTCTTTCTCTAGTCAAAAAGGTGTTCAATGCCCCCATAAACTCAGGAAAGCCAGTCTGACTTAAATCGGCTTGGGGGTTCTTTAACCTGCGTCTCAGTGCTTGAATGGATGAAATCTCAAATACCCTTTCATCGTAGATATCCTGTCCATCTACAGAACAATATTCGGCTAAATTGGCCTTAAAAACCTGTCTGAGTCTATCTTCTGCTGCTGTTAACTCTTCCACGTCATCAGGATCAATTAACGATTCTTTCACCTGATCCCAAGCATTAACTAAGAAGAAAACCGATAAACCTCTACCTTTGATATAATTCTCTAAATAACGTCTTTCACCTAAAGTACAAGGTTGAGAAGCACGCATCACAAACAAGATTGCATGACAGTTATTGACATAACCCAAAGATAACTCATTTCGGGCTTCCGTATCATTTAACCCTGGACTATCAACAATTTCAATACCCTTTTCTAACAAAGTTAAAGGATACTCAACAACTGCATAATCAACATCAGGAAAAGCCTGTTTTTGCTCCTGTTCTAACTTTTTTGCTTCAGCCGGGTCAATAGTATATTTATATTTAAAACTTTGAAAATCTAGCTGTTGGGGACTTTTGCCATTATTAAAATGAATGGTAACTTTTTTTTCTGCCCCATAGCGTAAAATTGTTAATAGTGCTGTACAAGGATTTACATCACTGGGTAATAAATTCTCACCAATCAAGGCATTAAGAAACGTACTTTTTCCTCGTTTCATATCACCTAAAACCAAAAGGCGAAATACACCTTTGTTGAGATTTTTACTAGCTACAGTAATATCTTCAATGTCCCGTGATAAACTAAGTTTACCTGAAGAACTATCTCCAGCTAATTCGGCTTGATTGATTGTATCTGCGATTTTACTCAAACAAACCGCAATCTCTGAACGTACTTGAGCAACACGCTCTAAATCATTGATAAATTTGTCAGTTCCAACTTGATAATTCATGGTGATGACACTTTATTTAGAGTTTTTAATTTTGGATTCCAAAAAAAGCTTGTAAGTGAGAAAAGCCAAAGCGCCAAAAATAACAACTCCAGCTAATACAGAGGCTACCCGCACTGCGACCAAGGTTGCAATAGCAAATCCAAAAAGCTTTGCACCGAGAATTACTTTTCTCATCCAAGGCTTTTGAGAATTTTCGGGTTGATGTTTAACGGTTTGATAAACAGGTGCTTCATTAGGATTAATTTGATTGTCTATTTCCCGCAGTCGCATTTCAACTTTGCGTTGAAGTTCTCGATTGTGTTCATCTTGAGATGCCATCTGTATCCACCCCTTTTAGTCAATTACCCTGTATTTTAGCTTACGCTCATAATTGCAACCAACTGTAAAATCACTGCGTCAGCTTCAATAACTTGAACAGACGACTGTGAAAGGTTCAAGAGTGCTGGCGAAATATCTCTTTTAGGGTGCATCTGACGCACTCTACTAAATATTACAAGTTACCTCATGAACAGAGATGCAAGGTTTTTTAGTGTCTTTTCGGAAATTGTGGGTAAATTTCTCACCTAAAGCATTGTAAGGCATTGAGAATAGATTCACTTATACGCCAAAATTTTGATAGAAAAGAATTCAAGTAAATTCAACATGGATATCAAACAAGGATTTGTCGGCACTATTGGTAACACACCACTGATTCGCTTAAATAGCTTCAGTGAAGAAACAGGCTGCGAAATCCTCGCCAAAGCTGAATTTCTCAATCCTGGTGGTTCTGTCAAAGACCGCGCTGCACTTTACATTATTGAAGACGCGGAAAAAAAAGGTCTACTCAAACCTGGTGGAACAGTAGTAGAAGGAACAGCAGGTAATACTGGCATTGGACTCGCGCATATTTGCAATGCCAAAGGTTACAAATGTCTGATTATTATTCCCAATACCCAATCCCAAGAAAAGATAGACGCAATGACTACCTTGGGTGCAGAAGTCCGTCCTGTTCCTGCTGTACCTTATAAAGATCCTAATAATTACGTCAAGCTATCGGGTAGAATTGCGGCGGAAATGGAAAATGCCATTTGGGCAAATCAGTTTGATAATTTAGCTAATCGTCTCGCCCATTATGAAACCACAGGCCGGGAAATTTGGGAACAAACCGACGGTAAAGTAGATGGTTGGGTAGCGGCAACTGGTACTGGTGGCACTTATGCTGGTGTGGCGATGTATTTGAAAGAAAAGAATCCGGCGGTAAGATGTGTTGTCGCTGATCCTTTAGGTAGTGGGTTATACAGTTATATCAAAACTGGCGAAATCAAGATGGAAGGTAATTCTATCACTGAAGGTATTGGTAATAGTCGGATTACAGGCAATATGGAAGGCGCACCTACTGATGATGCTATCCAAATTGATGATTCAGAAGCTTTACGTGTTGTTTACCAGTTGCTACGAAAAGATGGTTTGTTAATGGGTGGTTCTACTGGGATTAATGTTGGTGCTGCTGTTGCTTTAGCGAAACACTTGGGGCCAGGACATACTATTGTTACTATTTTGTGTGACAGTGGTTCTCGCTATCAGTCCAGGATATTTAACCATGAATGGTTAGCAAGTAAAGGGTTGGTTATTAGTTAGAATTTTTCTTCTACTCGTCGCCCCTATTTATACTCAAAATGGCTTAATCGTGTGATTCTATAGATAGGGGTAAAGCGCAGTGCTAAACCCCTACACATATCGGGTTTTTCGTAATCTTACAAAAGTTCAAATCTCAGCCGTTTTGAGTATACTAGGGTGGCGATGATAAAATTTAGTTTTAATTGAGTTTGTCTGTAAGAAAAAATCAAAGATAAAATGATTCCTACCAAATTGATAAACGTCTCTTAGCTTAAAAAAATCATGGAGTTTGAATTTGACTCTAACAAAAGTGCAATTAATAAAACCAAGCATGGTATTGATTTTATTGAAGCGCAAAAACTTTGGACAGATGTAAATCGTATAGAAATTTCAGCACGCACAGAAGATGAGGCTCGTTTTTTAGTCATCGCCAAGATTGCCGATAAACATTGGTCAGGAGTCATTACTTATCGTAATGATAAAATAAGAATTATTTCAGTTCGTCGTTCTCGTAATGAAGAGGTAAAAATTTATGAAAGCTGAAGAGTTTGATGCAAAATTTGACGACGATGAAGACATTACTGATTTCTTGGATTTATCTAAAGCACGTCGTCCAGGTTATGAACAAAAACGAATTAATATTGATTTCCCCATTTGGATGATTGAAGCTTTAGAACATGAAGCTAAACGTTTGGGTGTTACTTCTGATTCTATTATTAAATTGTGGCTTGCTGAACGTCTTGATAAAAAAGTTACTAGTGGATAACAAAAGTAAAGATTTGGATATTTTCAGCGAATTAATATCAAAAAAATGTCAAACTTCCCAACTCAAAATCAACCTAATACCCCTAAGTGCGTACAGGTGTGCCAACATCGCACTTGTAAAAAACAAGGTGCAGTAGAAGTTTTAGCAGCTTTTCGCGCTTTATCAATTCCTGATGTGACAGTTACAGCTAGTGGCTGCTTAGGACAATGTGGTAATGGACCGATGGTGCTAGTTTTACCAGATATGGTCTGGTATGGCAGAGTTCAACCTCACGAAGTTACTCGAATAGTAGAACAACATTTGTTAAGTGGTCAAAAAGTTAAACATATGCTTTATTATCGTTTTCATCCCCAGGGATAAAAATCGTTAAAACTATACTAATTCTGCACTCTTTTCACTGAAGTGAGGAAACTAATGGATATCCAGCAGCTACGTCAATCTTTAAAAATGAAGTGGCTAAATTACTGTGAAGAAAATCGTGCTTGGCTTGTCAAAATGCGAGTTTGGCACTCTTATGATGGTGTCAGACGGCCTTCATCTGGTTATATGTTGGCCACTCTCTCTGTTTTGGAACCTGAGTTGAAGGAAATACTTCCTTTTA
Source organism: Anabaena sp. PCC 7938 (assembly GCF_049315035.1). NCBI lineage: Bacteria > Bacillati > Cyanobacteriota > Cyanophyceae > Nostocales > Nostocaceae > Anabaena > Anabaena sp. PCC 7938. The sequence goes on from NZ_CP186034.1 coordinate 2,914,404, forward strand.
TTCTGGATTTAAATAATGATCCTGATCAAATAGTTACGGCTTTAGGTTTGCATTTTAATCCTGATGAGGAGTTGGGTTTATTAAAATCAGAGGATTCTGTGGCTAAAAATGAGATTGTCTCTAAGCCTGGTGTAAAGATGCAGGTTGCAGATACACCAAGACCAAAGGAACACAAACAGGTGTTGTTGAAAATTACCACAGGTGTTGAAGAAAAAGGCCAACCTGTTTCGGTGGGTGCAGTAGCTACAGCAATTGATCACCATTCTCCACCAAAAATGCCTTTTGGAATGAGACGGGAACAAACGGTTAAGCCAACTGATAAGTCGGCTGTGCGATCGCATTCTCCCATTCAGTCATCACTGACAATAACTACCGCAATTCCTACTCAAACCAAAGCTGTACCTTCCCTCCCCAACATGACTGAACCCAATCACAACGCTAAATTTATGAACACCCCAGTGAAACAAGTTTCCAGTATTTCACCTACTCAGACTAATGCCCGTAGTTTACCTTCTTGGATAGATGAATCTTGTCAGGGTGTAAAATGGCAACAAGATGAAACAATTAAGCGCAAATTGTAAATCAATATTTTTTACGCAATGCTACTGAAAGGAACTCCAAAAAATAAATTATCCAATTTCACCGAAATCAAAACGACTTTTCCTCACCCTGCACCCTGCCTCTTATGGGTACTCATGAGACACAAATGGGACTGCCACTACTTCCCCTTCAGTTGCGCCGATTTGCACCTTTAAACCCACTCCACCAGCTTTACTACGGATGTAACCTAGTCCAAAGTGACCGTCAGGGGTTTCTGTATAACTGGTAAGTTTACCGACTTTTTCATCTCCTATTGTAATTACGCTTCCTGGTTCAGCAGGAGCATGAAGACGGATTCCCCACAAGTATTGTTTTACACCTTTATAAGTATTCAATCTGGCAATGGTTTCTTGACCGATGTAGCAGCCTTTGTTAAAGGACACTGTTTGCCATAACCCTACTTCTAGGGGATTATAATCTTCGGTTAGTTCTAAATCGGGTGCTGGACGACCTTGTAAGATTCTCAAAGTTTCCCAAGCGCGATCGCTCAATTCTACTGCACCTAATTCTAAAATTCGCTCCCACCACTTTTGTTTTTCAGCGATCGGTAAAATCAAGGTATATCCAGGTGCAGCCAAGCCACTACCCACAGCAAATATTGCACCATCAACTAAGATGTGGTTCCCATGAGGTTGACCAATCAGCGCCCCAGCACCAAGCTTTTCAATAATGCAGTTACTTTGAGTCCCCATTAAACTCAGAATTGCTGTTTCTTCCGTTACATCGGTTAATACTACCTTGTCAGCAAAGAAGATATAGCGATCTAACCATTGCATCAAAAACTCACGACGGTTAGCCGAAACTAACAACAAAACAGCATCATCGAGAACATAACCAGTTACCAAGTCAATTGTCCGAGCTGTGGATGTTAAAAATACCGTATCACAGCCTTCTCCTGGTTTGAGGCGTTGGAAATCATTAGTACTTTGTCCGTGTAAAAAGCGGAGACGATCAGCGTCAGAAATACGGATAATTCCCAAATGAGAGCGATGGCTACGCCCGCAGCAGGCATCCCTTACAGCAACCCCTTCCCTCGCTGCGTGGATAGCGGTTGCGTCTTTACCGTCAATTGCAGATGTTGGCATAGTAATAAAAACTTGCCCTATTCTAATGTTTTTGCCTGAGAAATCTTAGCAAATAAGGGTTTGTTGCTTCAACTTATTTTGAGATAGTCATTTATTCACCGAAAAAAGACAGAAAGCACAAATTTATATAGCCTACATAATTTTTGTCATCTGTCAAATTTAATATATAGCGTTTCCTAATCACATGAGGTAATCATAGCCCCCTCTTCGCTTGCGGGGAGGGGGTTGGGGGTGGGGTTCTTGTATCTCACTCAACCAAGAATCGCTATAGTCATTTATTCACCGAAAAAAGATAGAAAGCACAAATTTATATACTCTACATAATTTTTGCCATCTGTCAAATTTAATATATACCATTTAAAGGTTTGTTGTTAAATCCCCAGGAAATAGGTCAAATTAAAGATGTAAAAATCGCTTTTTTGGTGTTAAATGTTGGGTATTAGCCAAATTTCTGGAATTAAATTAACAGAAATCATAACCCTGTTGTCATCATGATTCGTGTAGGAGTGAATGTGAACACTATGTTTATGCGTAAAAATCTTTTTTGCTTACCAAGTCTAACTGCGATCGTAGTTTTAGGTAGTAGCCTATCCGCAACTGCTCAAACAACTCAACCATCTGCAACTGTAACCTCTGACACTCAGGTGAGCGCCGAATTCCAGCCACAAACCAACTTTCCTACAGAAGTAATACCCACTACTGAAACTGGAGAAAACGTAATTTCTGAGAGCCAGTTGAGCGAAGTACCACAATTTCCCAACGCCACTACAGATAAAACTTCTAATCGGACAATCATCCCTGTTCCCGGAACAGTAGCCACCTCATCAATCATGTTGACGGCTGAAGGGACAGAACCTACCTCTAAACCATCTACGGCTCAAGTTGCACAGCCCAATCAAATAGCACAATCGGATATTGATGTAGGAAGACCTACCCGTGGTGGTAGCAGTTATATTGGACTTGCTGGAAACATCGGGTTAAGTGGTGGTACTTCCTCCTTAGCCGATGGTAATTTCACCGTTATCAGCAAAATCGGTTTCACACGGTCTTTATCTGTCAGACCAGCAGTGATATTAGGGGATAATACAACATTTCTCATTCCCGTCACTTACGATTTTTCATTCCAGCAAGTAGGAGATCCCTTTACCGAACGTCTACCCATTGCTCCTTATGTAGGAGTCGGTGCAGCGATTCAAACTGGAGATAACTCTGAAACTGCTGTCCTGGTAACTGGTGGCATTGATGTACCTCTAACTAATAGATTTACCGCCACAGCTGCTGTCAATGCAGGATTTTTCGATCAAACCGATATCGGCCTCTTGGTAGGAGTTGGTTACAACTTTGGCGGATTTTAAATAGCAGGAGTCAGGAGTTCGGAGTTCGGAGTTCGGAGTTCGGAGTTAGGAGGAAGATCAATAAATCCTCCTCATCTCCCCCAAATTACTTGGGACTAACTTTATCAATTACTTTGATTTTGCCATCATCACCCACTGTCCAAACATCGTAGACTCCAACGACATCGCCATTAGCATCAACATCTACGTTGCCACTAGCTCCTTGATAGTTAATTTTTTTACCTTCTTTTAGTAACTTCAGACCTTCACAGACATCCGTTACTTCTGTACCGTCTCCCGCAGCTACTTCCCGGATTTTGCCAGCAATACCAACACCTGTGTTTTCTTTAGCCGCTTGTGCTGCCAATGTTAACAAAGCCGCAGCATCCCAAGCTTGGGGTGCGTACTCTCCTGGGGAACCGCCTTTTTTCTCTTGCCAAAGTTTTTTGAAAGCTGCTAATGCTTTACCATCAGAACCAGGGACTGTACCAATCGCACCGGATAAAAGGTATTTTCCATCAGGACTTTTACCTACTTGCTCAGGAAAACTATCTGACTTTACTCCATCTGTCAGCATAATTTGTACTCCTTTGGCTAAACCTTGTTGATAGGCAGCTTTGAGGAATAAACTTCCTGTCTCGGCGTACATCACAGCTAGTACTGCATCTGGTTTACCCGCAAAAGTAGCACCTGCTTCAGTATCAAATGTTTGGGCTTTGGGGTCGTAGCGGACAGGTTTATCTTTATTAACTACGGTTCCACCTAGTTTTTCAAAGGTTTGGACAAATGCTTTTTCAAAACCTACGCCGTAATCGTTGTTAATAACGACAGTAGAAACTCTTTTAAACCCTTTTTTCTTTGCAAGTTGGGCTAAAGCCAGTGCTTGGTAGGTATCTGGGGGAGCAGTCCGCGCCCAATATCCTTTAAAGTCACCTTTTTGGGCTTTTTCTGTAAATACGGGGCTGGTGCTACCAGGAGAAACCAGCATAACTTTATTAGGAGTGGCAACGGAAATAGCCGCAGTAGAGACGCTACTAGCAAAGGAACCAACTACACCAGCTGCTTTATCTACAGTTGCTAATTTAGTCATACCAGCAGCACCGGCTTTGGGGTCGGTTTGGTCGTCTACTTCTACTAAGGTGACTTTTTCGCCATTGACTCCACCGCAAGCGTTGACTGTATCAACAAGCAAGGGAACGGAACCAACCATTTGCTGTCCTATGGAAGCTAAGTCACCAGTTGTTGGTAACAAGCTGCCAATTTTCAATCCTTTGCTGCTGCCAGATGTGCTGGTTGAGTTGACTGCTGGGGTCGCGCTAGTCTCGTTGGGGGTTGGGTTAGTTGTGGTGGTATTTTCACAAGCAGCCATAAAAAAGCCGCTGGCTATAGTAACTAAGCTTAAGGTCAGGGCAACACTAATTTTAGACATATATCACTTTTAATGTTATTCATGTTCGGCAATTCGTCACCCACCCCATTACTCATCTGATTAAAATCAAATATTGTTCAGAGGTAGCACTCTTTTCGTCCCCAAAATTCATCTTACCCCTCGCCTGTGGGTGAGTTATAAGCTTGTTTTGGATCAAGCTAAATAATAACACCCCTCTGAAGGAGTATAATTGCCTAAAAGATATTAATATTTGTAAACTTACAAATAACTTGGTGAGTGTTACTTAAAAACGGAGAGGGAGGGATTCGAACCCTCGGATGGACCTTACGATTCCATCAACAGATTAGCAATCTGCCGCTTTCGACCACTCAGCCACCTCTCCTGGTCATGGATACTAATAGTAGCAGATGTTTTGAGTTAAGTCAATATCTTTTTTTGGCATTAGGCAAAAACATATTTGCTGGTTTTCCCGACTAGTAGTCTGTCAAGAACTAATTGACGGGTGAATAATTCTTCTTTCTTCCTTATTCCTTTGCTACGCAACGCGAACGCGCTCTTTGCGTCCTTTGCGGTTCGTTTCTTCTTTATCAGTCAAAATGTATTTAACAGACTACTAGTAATTAATCATTGTACGGACGGAGTTGCCGCCCGTATCAACTGTTAAAGTACTTGCGATCGCATCCAAGCCGCTGGTAAAGTGCGGAATTTTTGCCATTGGGGGACGTAGGCACGCTGACTGAAAACTTCATAATCATTGCGCTCAATCACATCTAGAATTTGCCCATACAGCATAGACGCTGCCCAAACTGGCCAACGGGCATCGGGTGCTAGGTAAGAAATTCCCCTATCTGCCTGAATATAAAATTCACGGGCGCGAGCAATTTCAAAGCGCATGAGGGAACGCCAACGGTCATCTACGACACCTTTAAAAAAATCTTCTTCGGTGTAGTTGAATTTGGCCAAGTCTTCTAGGGGGATGTAAATTCGCCCCCGTTTTGCGTCTTCACCGACATCCCGAAGAATATTAGTGAGTTGATTGGCAATTCCTAGAGCGATCGCTTCTGCTGTGGGCAGATACGGCTGTTGGTTTTGATTCCACGGTGCTGTATAGACACTTTGATCTATACCCATAATTGCCGTTGACATTAAGCCGACAGTACCAGCAACCCGATAGCAATAGAGGTATAAATCCTCAAACGTTTCATAACGACTACGATATAAATCCATGCGCTGACCAGCAATCATATCCCGGAAAGGTTGAATGTCTATGGCAAAGCGTTGGAGAGTATCCACTAAAGCGACATCGTAGTTATCCAAGGGGCAGCCCGCAAAAATCGAGTCCAGCTGCTTTTCCCATAGTTCTAGGGTTTCTGGGGTGGTAAGAGCAGATGCGGGCCCATCTACTAATTCATCTGTACGGCGACACCAAGCGTATATTGCCCAAACAGATTGACGCTTTGCCGGACTCATCAACAATGTACCCAGATAAAATGTCTTGGCATACTTGGCAGTGAGTTCCTGACAAAGTTTATAAGAATCGTCTACAGAGACCAGCGTTTTCATGCGCGGGGGGGAATCAGGCAGTTGCAGCATTCGTTGCAGGCGGTCGAGTTAGCGTTTGCAGGTTTGAAGTATTTGCCTCTGGCAGCGATTCGCAAATCGCCTGCGCTGTTAGCTTACCAGAAAGTACGGCACCTTCCATACTGCCTAAATAGCGTTGCATGGTATAACTCCCACTCAGAAAGAAATTAGCAATGGGGGTTATTTGGGGCGGACGGTACTGTTGACGACCAGGGGTCGCTTTGTAAACTGAACGCGGCGTTTTTACCACATGATATTTCAGCAATTTTGCCGGATTGTCTCCTTTGAGGTCGTCGGGAAAGAGTTTTTCCAATTCGACCATGGTAGCAGAGACAATTTCCTCTTCGGTTTTGCTAATCCAGTCTTTGGCAGGTGCGAGAACTAATTCCAGCATTGAGCGGTCAGGGTTAGCGTATTCACGACAAGTGTTGCTCATATCAGCATAAACGCTGAGGAGGGGCGATCGTGAAAATAACAGGTGATCAATATCTGTTAATTTCCGATCAAACCATAAATGAAGGTTAATTACTGGCACGCCTTCCAAACCTTCTAGCTTCTGGAAAAACTCCATTTGCTGCCAAGGTTCTGGCAACATGACTTTCAATGGGTCAACCGACATGGCTGATACGTAAAAGTCTGCTGTAATAACTTCATCCGGTTCTCCATTTAACCCGCGTAGCAAGAACCCTTTTACTGTACCATCCGGGTTGAGCAAAATCTCTTTTAAGGGCGCATTGAGCCGGACTTCTCCACCGCGTTCGGTGATGTGATCAACGATGGGTTGACACAGCCGTTCTGTGGGAGAACCATCCAAAAACGCTATTTTGGAGCCATATCGCTCTTGCAAAAAGCGATTTAGGGCAGTTAATAAAATTGTTGCCGAGACTTCATCGGGATTGATAAAGGTCAGTGCCTTACAAGCAGCAATGAAAACGTCACTTGTGACCCGCTCATCAACTCCTTGCCTTTTCAACCACTCTAAGAAGCTGTACTTATCCATCTCCTCAACATAGTTTTGTCCCCTCACTACGGCTGGAAGCAGTCCAATGGCGAAACGAATTTTCTGCTCCCATGTCAACATATCGTTATTGCGAAGAATTGCCGCAATGACGTTAAAAGGAGATGGAATATCGGGAACATCAAAACGTGAAAGTGTTCCAGGTTGATCGGGTTGATTAAAAATCAGTGTATGTTCTTTCCACTGAAGTCGGTCTTCAATACCCAACTCCTTGAACAATTGCAGCATATTGGGGTATGCCCCAAAGAAGGCGTGTAATCCGGTTTCGTACCAGTCGCCATCAGAGTCTTTCCACGCTGCCACAAGGCCACCCAATACGTCTCGGCGTTCCAAGACAATGGGTGTATGTCCTAAATCTGTGAGATATTTGGCGCAGGAAAGTCCTGCTAAACCAGCACCCGCGATAGCTACGCTGCACTTCGTGTTCGCTACTCGCATTTAAACCTACTGCTTTTCAATATTTCTTAACTGTTTTCTCGTTCTCATTATATGTTGCAATCCGTTACATTTGGCATCACTTCCTGAAAAGGCTGAGGAATTAAAGACCAAAAGATAGAGTAGAGAGGATTTAATTTTCTTATGGTCAGCCGATTATGCACACATCTCAGCAGTTGCACAGCTTTGGTAATCACCTGATTCTCGGTATTTCTGGTACAACCCTCAGCGATGATGATAAACGGGCGCTCAATGAGTTAAAACCAGTGGGAGTGATTTTTTTCGCTAAAAATTTTCTTGATGGTGTACCTTATCCGGTTTGGTTAGAAAGCTTCCGGCAGTTGATTGACCAAGTTCGCCAATACACTGAACGTGACTTGATGTTTACTACGCTAGACCATGAAGGCGGACGGGTTGTACGGACACCTTCACCTATTACTCGTTTTCCTCATGCTTATTTATTGCGATCTTCTTCGACGCTACGTAGTCGTTCCCACGCCTACGAGGTAGCAAAAGCTACGGCTGTAGAACTTAAATCACTGGGAATTAATCTTTCTTGGTCTCCTGTTGCAGATATTTTCTCCAATCCTCACAACCCGATTATTGGATCTCGTGCTTTTGGGACTACTGCCGAAACTGCTAGTCAAGGTGCGCGGGAATATTACCGAGGACTGCGGGAAGAGGGCATTTTAGGTGCTGCTAAACACTTTCCTGGACATGGAGACACTAGTACAGATTCTCATCTAGAGCTACCAATATTAAATTTAAGTTTAGAAGATTTAAAAAATCGGGAACTGATACCTTTTCAAATATTGATTCAGGAACAAGTTCCCTTAATTATGACAGCCCATATTTTGTTTCCTCAGATAGATGCTGATGTGCCTGCAACATTGTCCAAGACTATCTTAAATAATATTTTGCGGGATGAACTCGGTTTTCAAGGTGTGATTGTTTCTGATGATTTAGATATGAAAGCAGTTTCAGAAATTTTTATGCAGTCGGGAACAATAGTACGTGCATTTAATGCGGGTTGTGATTTGTTTATAGTTTCTCGAAATATTAATTCCTCATCTCTAGCCAGAACATATAAAATAGCGGAGGATTTTACTAATTCGTTGCGTGATGGTAGCTTAGATGCACAAGTAGTAGAAATTTCCCGGCAGCGAGTTGATAATTTATTGAAATTAACTCCACAATATCCAGTTTATCAGCTTAATCAAGAGACTTTAGTAAAGAATGCTGAATTAGCAATTGCTTGCTCTTTTTAGTATTGAAAATCAGCATAAATAGGTGCTATTCTTGATATAAATAAAGCTGATTTTTTTTAAATAAATCAGCTTTATGGGTTATGTTAGTACTTGTATTAACTGAATTAGATTAACAGCTATATTCAGTATCAGTGGTTGAATATTGACGAAAAAAGTCAGACCTTTAAATGATTAACTCGCATCCCTCTAGTTAGTCTTTCCAGGCTAGGTATTGAGCTAACAACGCTTCCTTCTCAGTTATTTCATTTGTTCCTGGGGGAGCGAGATAAGAAAATCCCAATGCTTGGAGATATTTACTTTGATTAGACTTACTTTTTTCACCTTGACTTTCTCCATTTCCACCTTGATCGCCTTGTTCTTGGGTACTTTGACCACCTTTAATATTAGCAGATGCTTCTGCACTAAGGTCAGTCAATAATTCTTGATTTTCGATTTTTTGGGAATATAACATCAATTTTTCTCCTAAATACACCTCGGACACGACGTTAGTTGAGAACGAATTTGTAATTGCTCAACTAATCGCTTGTTTTTATAGTAGAGTTCATTATTTTTGATTACCTCCGAATACTCAGGATTGACTTAGGTAGTAATTAAGATGTTGTTTATCTGTTTCGAGTTATTGACAATAAAATCCTAATTCCCTGACATACCTAACGCAAATATCTAGTTTAGAGCAAACTCATATGAGCATATTTATCAATAAGCTAGTTAATTACAAATCAGTTGACAAATATAATGTAAAACTTTAAAACTCCTGTGTAGTAATGCTTTGCCTATTTAAACTCGCTCAAGCTATTTGTTTTGAATTTAAGTAATAATAGCGACGAGAAAGTTATTAAATTAACAATTAGCTGTAAAAGATATATCTTTCGTAATAGAATTAAGCGTTGGTAGACAAAAATAGATTTGACAAGGATTTTCAATATCTATAGTATTGTTTTTAAGATTTTTCTGAGCCTAAAGTATTACTTTCTAGGTGGTATTTACTGTGTTACGGCAGGAGTCAGGAGTAAAACTGGCTTTGTATATAGGGTTCAATTTAGATTTTGTACCTCCTAACTACGCAACCTGCTGTATAATGAAAATGAATGTACTATTATAATTATTTAGTTACTGAACAATAAGACACGAAAGATGTTTGAACGTTATGAACAGCAAGAGAATATCATATTTCATGGTGATGCTGGCAGCATTTTATCAAATCATATTCCTTCAGAATCAGTAGATTTAATTTTTGTCGATCCTCCCTATAACATAGGTAAGAAATTTGGTGATTTCCATGATAAATGGGAGTCTGAAGAAGAATATGTAAATTGGTCGTACAAATGGTTGGATGATTGTATTCGGATTCTCAAACCAAATGGCACAATTTATGTAATGACAAGTACACAAGCAATGCCTTATTTTGATCTTTACTTGAGAAAAAAAATAACTATTCTCAGTCGCATAATATGGCATTATGATAGTTCTGGAGTTCAAGCCACAAAATACTTTGGTTCAATGTATGAACCCATTCTTTATTGTGTTAAAGATAAAAATAACTATATTTTTAATTCAGATGACATCAAAATAGAAGCTAAAACAGGCGCACAACGTAAATTAATTGATTACAGAAAATCAGTTCCAACTCCGTATAAAACTGAAAAAGTCCCTGGGAATGCTTGGTATTTTCCTCGTGTGAGATATCGTATGGAGGAATACGAAAATCATCCTTCACAAAAACCAGAATCATTGTTAGAAAGAATAATTTTAGCAAGTAGTCATGAAGGAGGTGTAATACTTGATCCTTTTGCTGGAACTTTTACAACTGCTTCTGTTGCTAAACGCTTAGGCAGAAAATCTATAAGTATTGAACTACAAGAAGAATATCTAAAAATTGGTTTAAGGCGGGTTTTAGGAATGCAAGAATATAAAGGAGAAAAACTTTTACAACCACAAAAAAAACATAATATCAAAAACAAAAATGGTAAAAAACTAGATTTGACTTTAGAGTTTGTACAGGGGAGTATTTTTGATGCAAATCCTACAGCATAATTTTACAGAAACAATAATTACTATTATTAATAAATATTTTCCTGGATATGGAGATATTATTTTAAGCAATAGTCAATTATTACAGTACATCAATATTAAAACCAAGGCTGCAAATCGTGGTTCAAAATCAAGAGGAAGCTTTGCTAATCATTATGTTATATATGTGTTAGTTGAGGATTATTTACAGAATAAATTTCATATTAAAAATGGCTACGAAGATTACGAAGGCGCACAATATACGGCACTTTTAATTAGACAAAGAGAACTACCTTTTGGGAATAAACTTCAAAATCATGCTCTAAATCATCGTTTGAATGAAGAATTTAAAAGACATTTTCGCACATCACCTTATTTACCAATAATAAGAAATTCGGCAACCAATAGATATTGGATTAATGAAAACCTGCTAAACATCAAAATTGATAATCAAGTAATCAATATTGCCGAATCTATTAGAGATATCATTGATGCTTATATTAAAGCAAGAATGAACTCATTTAATGAATTTATAATTTATTGTCAACAACTGATTGAAATTCAAGAACAATCACCTGAAACAGCGATTGAATTTATTAGAGGTTTATTAAAACCAAATATATTTATTAAAACCAAATATAGATGCAAGAATCTTTGAAATTGTTAGTTATGCAATTCTCAAACAGTATTATGCTGAACAGAAAATATATTGGGGTTGGTCACAGGATGAATTAAATATTGATAATTTGATTTTGTATAAAACTGGACGCACAAATGCAAACGATGGTGGTATAGATTTTGTCATGAAGCCCCTGGGTCGGTTTTTTCAAGTAACAGAAACTATAGATGCAGGAAAATATTTTCTAGATATTGATAAGGTACAAAAATATCCAGTTACTTTTGTTATTAAAACTGAGCAAGAAATTGAATATTTATTTAATAAAATTGAGGAACAAGCAAGAACAAAATATAAAATCAAGGCTATTATTAAAAAATATATGGAATGTATAGAAGAAGTGATAAATATTCCAGAACTAATACTTCGTTTTAATAAAGTATTAGAAGTTCAAAGAGGTATTCAAGTAATTGAAGAAATAGTTTTACAAAGTCGATTTGAGTTCAATATAGAAGAGGAAGCAGTTGAGAATGAAATCTAAAAATACTTCAAATTCCATGACTTTTGCCAATTACCCAATTGCGCCGGAAAAATCTTGATAATGCAGATTCTTCCAATGATAAATAAATCGGTCTACCATGTGGACAGGTGCGAGGATTGCGTGTGCGTTGCCAATCATTTAGTAATGTTTGCATTTCTGGTAAACTCATGAGTGTGCCGTTACGAATAGCACTACGACAAGCAACTGCAACTTGGGCTGTTTGTAAATCACCTCCCCAACTTAGTTCTAAAAGTGCTTCGGCGCTGTCTTCACGTTGTTGTAACATTGCGGGAATGTTGCGAACTGCCCAAATTTGTTCTCCAAATGGTTCAATATCTAAATTGATACGTTGTAATTGGGAAACTTGTGCGGGGGATAATTGATAAAGAATTATTGGGGTTTCTACGGCTACGATTTGCCAATTTTCACATAGTTGTTCATATAAAACTCGTTCATGGGCAATGTGTTGTTCGACTAACCACATTCCGCCTGAATGTTCGGCGACAATATAAGTATTGCTAACTTGGGCAACTGCTTTTAAATAGTGCTGATTATTGTCTTGATTTTGATTTTTGGATTGAAAATTGTAATCGCCTTTTGTTTCGGCAACTTTGAGTAATTTACTAACTCGTGTGGTGTGAATAGATTCTTTGATATTAGCTTCAGAAATATGTAGGGCTTGATTGATTGCTTGGGTAATTTGTTCTTGCCAGTAACTGAGTTCGTTGAGGTAAATTTCTGATTTAGCGGGGTTGCGGTTCCAGTTGATTTGGTCAGGAGAGATAGCCAGATGCAAAAAACAAACGGGATAGCGATCGCGCGGTAATGTTTTGTGAAATGCTGAAAGTATGGTTTGCTCTAGTTCTGGTGACTTAATCAGTCTGCCATTAATCGCTACTTTTACCCAATCAGGACGATGACGATGACACCTATCTGGTAAACCGATTACTAATGTAGAGGCAGGTGAATTTTGACTGGGAAGAGGAAAATGGATTTCTTCTAAATCACCTTGTCGCACTTGGGGGAGAATTTGCGGTATTAATTTTCCTACGCTTGCAGCAGGACACAGAGTAAACCATTCCCGGTCATTTTGCCAGACTTGGTAAGTGACATGAGGATGACAGAGGGCGATTTGTTGAATTACACTCTGTACGGCTTTCATTTGCTGTGCTGGGTTGGGTAAACCTTGACGACGGGGAAGGCAGTTAGCAAATAAATTATCAACTGTTACTACAGTACCAGGTGCGATCGCAGTTACTTCTACTTTAACAACTTCCCCTCCATTCCCATAACTCACCTTCCAGCCTTCTGTTCCCCCCACAGGACGACTGAGAATTTCCAAATCTGCCAGAGTTGTTAAGCTATGTAACGCTTCACCACGAAACCCTAAACTAGTAATTTTCCACAAATCTGCCGGAGAAGATATCTTACTGGTACTGTGGGCTGTTGCTGCTTGTTGCAAATCATCCAGGTTCATGCCCCAACCATTATCTGCTACACGCACTCGCCACTGCTGCGGCCATAGAGAAACCACAATCCTTGTTGCACCAGCATCTAAGGAATTTTCCACCAACTCCCGCACCACAGATGTAAAAGAGTCAATTACCTCTCCAGCCGTGATTAAATATACAACTTCTGTTGGTAAGGCTTGAATAATAGATGCCATAAACTCTAGTTTAGCCCCGCAGTCAATCATTCCATAGATTAAAAGAATTTTGTTAATATCTCAAAAGAAATTTTGATTAATTGTAAAGAAAACCAATTATCAGCAATATATTTGATAGATTGCTGATGAGGTGATAAGCGGAACCAGCTTATGAGTATTTTAGTTGCTGATGTTCATGATTTAAAGTCGCGTCTAGAATGGGGTCAACCTGGATTGACAATTATAGATGTGCGCGATCGTAATACCTACAATCACGGCCATATCACTGGGGCAATATCAATACCTCTAGATGACTTGGCATCTCGTGCTAAATCTGCGCTACATACACAACGTCAAATCTATGTTTATGGCGAACATGACGCTCATGCAGCCCATGCAGCCGAAACATTACGAACCGCTGGCTTTACTGATGTATCTGAACTCCAAGGTGGTCTGACAGCTTGGATAACAGTTGGCGGCGCAACAGAAGGAGTGTAATTTACACTTAACAACCATAGCAATAGACATCCGGTGAAAATTAAATATGCGTCTTCCAGAACCCTTGTCAAAAAATTCTATGGGTAGGGATTCTCATATCTACATTATTTTCCACCAGATGTCTAATGAGGGCTTGCGTGACGACGTAGTATTCATACGCCATGCTGCTCTATCAGGAAGAGTTGGAAGCAGTTCCTTCTGAACTCTTAACGGGCAAGTCTTAACAGAAAAAACTCATGTTTAAAAACATGAGATTGAAATAATGACACTGTTTTTTTGACTGAAATTTAAACTCAAAACTAAAGTTTCTTATCTATTCCCTATTCCCTTTTTTATAAGAAATAGTATCGAGCATACACCTAAAAACTATTGACATACTGATTCGAGTCAACCAAATTAGCAACCGCAGAAACTAACTCATCTAAATTAACTGGTTTGGAAAGGTGTTTCTGAAAACCAGCCTTCAATGTATATTCTTTATCTTCGGCTGAAGCCCAACCTGTCATAGCAATAGCTGGAAACCACCTTCCTTGTAATGCCTCTAAATTTCTAACTTTAGGTAGTAAGGAACAGCCATCCTCATCTGGTAGAGAGATGTCGCTAATTAAGATATCAGGTTTAAATTTAGATATTATTTCTATAGCCTCACTGGCGGAAGCAACAGATATAATCTCTGCACCCTCCAATTCAAATAATAAAGTTAGTATTTGTCTGGTATCACTATCATCATCGACAATCAGTAATCGTAGGTTATCAAGATGGATAGATTGGCTGTGCATGAATTCACCTGTATTTATTTTTAACAACTTGATTTGTAAAAATAGAGAGATAAAAAAGTATTTACTCCTTTATCTTATACAAGCTAAATATTAGCTGTCTGTCCGGTTTCGTACATAAGCTCAGATAATATTCAATCACAATAATGTTGAGGTGAATTGCTTAGTAACCTTGCATATTCATTTTTAATTACTTGATAACATTCACAGGAACTTGCCTCTAAAGCTTCTCGATTGAGAATCTTAATATGACCGCGACGATAATTAATCAATCCTGCTTTACTGAGGGCATGGGCTGCCACTGTCACCCCAGAACGACGTACACCCAACATCTGAGAGATAAATTCTTGAGTTAGAGGAAATTCATCTGAATTTAGACGATCAGCAACTGTCAATAACCACCGAGAAAGTCTCTCTTCTAAAGTATGTAGTCGGTTACAAGCCGCACATTGTGCAACTTCAAGGTAGACAGTTTTTACATAGTGCAATAGTAGTTTTTGAATCGCTCCTCCACGATCAAATTCAGTTTTGGTAGTGGTAAATATGTAGTGAAATCTTATATTTTCTAACTCAAATTATTCATTTGTAGCCGTTGCAATTTGAATTACATTTAACCAACTAATTGAAACTCCTCTAAAGTATAAAGTTTCTAAATATATGATTTAGCGAGAACGTGTTAAGTGTTATATGTAGTATAGTATCAGTGTTTTTAAATTCAACTATTTCAGTATTGATGTCAATCTCCAGACCTACTTGCCCCAATTGTGGTTCTCAACACATTGTCAAAAATGGGAAGATTCATAATCAAAAACCAAAATACCAGTGTCAAAACTGCAAAAAGACAGTTTATAGAAAATCCCACTAATAAAGTTATTAGCAAAGATACTATAGAACTGATTGATAGACTTTTACTTGAGAAAATACCTCTCGCAGGTATTGCTCGTGCTGCTCGTGTTTCAGAGACTTGGTTGCAAAAATATGTGAATAATAAATATGCCCAGATTCCGACTCAGGTAAATGTTTCAGCCAAACCAAGAGGTAAATTGACTATTGAGTGTGATGAGGCTTGGTCATTTGTAGGTCATAAGGGTAATAAGCAATGGATTTGGTTAGCTTTGGATAAAAAAACTAGAGAAATAGTTGGAGTTTACATAGGCGACCGCAGTGAAGATGGCGCTAGGGGATTATGGAATTCTCTACCACCAGTTTATCGTCAATGTGCTGTTTGCTATACAGATTTTTGGGCAGCTTACGCACAAGTTATTCCTAGCAAACGTCATCAGGCAGTAGGGAAAGAAAGTGGCAAGACTAACCATATTGAACGCTTTAATAATACAATGCGTCAAAGAATTTCTCGTTTGGTTAGAAAGACTTTATCCTTCTCTAAAAAGTTAGATAATCATATTGGTGCTATCTGGTATTTTATTCATCATTATAATTCTTGTTGTAGCGCCTAATTTTATTATCACTACATATTTACCACTACCTCAGTTTTAACTATATTTGCATCTATTCGTAATCCATTACCTGGAACCTGCACAATTGCATTGAGATGTGTGATGTTATCTCCCAAAATTACGGGTATACCTACCATTCCTTCACTACTTACGAAACCTACTTCTACTGATGAGCCATTTTCCATTGTACAGATTAAAGAAATAATTGCTGTATCAGGAAAATAGATGTATTTAATTGGTTCTTCTGCTGCGTAAATATTTTGTCCAGATGAAAGCGTAACAAGTGCTAAATATGGAGCAAGAGGCTCAAAATCAGAGGAAGACAAAGAAGCAAGCAATTTATTCTT
Source organism: Anabaena sp. PCC 7938 (assembly GCF_049315035.1). Lineage (NCBI taxonomy): Bacteria > Bacillati > Cyanobacteriota > Cyanophyceae > Nostocales > Nostocaceae > Anabaena > Anabaena sp. PCC 7938. The sequence continues at coordinate 2,931,005 of NZ_CP186034.1, forward strand.
TGACTTTAGGGAATTATGATTTGATAACATGATAATCCTCCTTATTTTAGCTGTCTTTAGAAAAGGCAACCCAAGGCATAAAGAGAGACAATCCGCATTTAGCCCTAATGTCAAAAGATGTATTCTCTAAAGTGATCTTTTTGACGGAAATCTACACCAATATATTACCTATCTTTATTATAGATAATCTAGTTAACAAATTAGTAATTTAACTAAATATAGCTTTAATATTCAAAACTTCTATTTATCTCCAGTCGGTCTATTATAGATTTATTTTAATCAAGAATTATATCTTTTTAAATTTCCAATTTATGTTTTTGCCACCAGGGATAGATCTTCTTATTTTGACGAGTTAATCAGAATAAGAATATATAAATTCCAACATTTATAACTAAGTCACTTATAAAGGATAAAACAGGCAAAAACAGTAGATATGCCCAAATAAAAATCCCCTATATTCAAGAAGAGGATAATCAAAAGTTGTAATATTGAAATAGCGTCTTACATTGCCAACATCTTATCTGCTTCAGGTTTCAACAACCCATTTAATAAAGATGCAGGACGTTGAGTATAAGGCCAAGCAAATGCATGACGAAAGGCTGCATCTTGACAAGCTTGTAATTGAGCAAAATTGATAATGTCGTAAGTCAAGAGATTTTCATACTCAAACGGTAGTCGCATATTGTGCAAACCAGCGTTATCCGTACATATGGCAATATCTACACCTGCTTCAAAACAACGGTCAAAAACTAACTTCAGTTGCCGGATATCCTGTAAAGTTCCGGTTTTTAGGTAAGTGGTGGGACAAACTTCTAAACATTGTCCCCGTTGAGCTACATCTTTAAGCAATTCTGGATATAGTAGGGGAATTTGAATACCGTGACCAATTCGCATTAAATAGGGTAAAAGTACTGGATAGCAACCATCTGTAGTTTCATAAAGATGTCCTGTGGTCTTGATATCCAGAGAATGGGCGTAATTATATAAACTAATCCATTCTTCCATGCGTTCAGCATAATAGCGATCGCCCCCCGCGACATCTATCGCACAGACATATTCTCGATTTTGCGCTGCTAAATCCACAATTGCCTTATTCACTTCATAAGGTAAACGGGAGTGCATACAAAGAATTTGGCTAGTCACAATGGGATATTCAGGTAAATGACTAGATTTGCCCACAATATCCACAATTTCTGTCATTTTATCAATTCTTGCCCCTTGATCTAAATGTTCAGGTGTCCGCAAGTAGGGAGTATAACGCAGTTCTAAATAAGCCAAGTTTTCAAAGATATAAGCACCGCGCAGCAAGCGATAGATAAAGTAAGGTAAAGTCTCTACAGTTTGCACACTTTCTACTAAGGTGTGTAATTCGAGATATTCATCTAAAGTGTTGCGGGGACGGGTGTAAAATTCTTCAAATTCTGGATATTCAGCAAAACGGGAAATTAAATCTTTAGCATGGCGCTCAAAGTACCGCCACAACACGCGGGGAACGACTGAACCCCCCAAGTGTCTATGTAACTCAGCGTATAAGGCCATAATGGTAATTTTTATCTAAAAATTTCATTAATTGTAACAAAAATTATAAATAAAAAAATTTATGTTTGAAGTAGAAGCAACTATGTTTAACTGATAAATTAAGAATTAGAGGAATAGCGATCGCGCCCCTGTTGTTTAGAATTGTATAAAGCTTTGTCTGCTAAGGCAATTAATGTATCCGGCTTCACTTCCATACTGGGTATGAGTGAAGCAACTCCTAAACTGACTGTCACAATATCCCTGATCTCAGACTTGACATGAGGAATAGCCAGATCATGAATTATTTGCTGAATTCTAGCTGCTACTTTTATCCCTTCCTCTAAATCCGTCTTCGGTAGAAGTATCGTAAATTCCTCTCCACCATAACGAGCTACCAAGTCTGAAGGACGACTAATATCAAGATGACAAATTAATTGATACACTGATTGGGCAATTTGGAACAAGCAATCATCACCGACAAGATGCCCATAATAGTCATTGTAGTATTTGAAATAATCAATATCGAAAATAATCAGGGAAAGTGGCTGCTTGCATCGTGCTAGTTCTTCCCATTCATGTAACAACCGCTCATTGAAACAACGACGGTTAGCCACCTGAGTTAAAGCATCCAAATTTGCCAAAATTTCCAGTCTTTGATTTGCCTGTTGAAGAGCAAGTTCAATTTCTTTTCGCGTAGTGATATCACGAATAGTAATAGCAAAACCATCACCTAATTTTACAGCCACAAAGTGAAACCAGGAAGACTCACCTGATGGATAGTAAAAATCTCTTTCTAGAGGCCCTGCCGTTTCTACAATTTCCACAAATTGATCAAAAAGTTCTGGCTCAATATTGTTGAGAAATTTCCTTAATACCAGTTTACCAATTAAATCTTCTCGACTACGTTCAAAGACTCTAGCAATAACAGGATTTACAACCAAACAACGAAAATCTTCAATATCTCCTGTAGCGGGATTCCGAACAGCTTGCATAGCGGCAATACCATCCAGAGAACTATTTAAAATACTAGCTAATAAAGCCCTGGAGTGATGAAGCACTTCTTCTGCTTCTCTGCGGTTATTAACTTCTTTTTGTAGCAAGCGTTGCTGACGTTGAATAATTAGTTGGTTTTCCAAGCGTGCAACTACTTCTTCAATTTGAAAAGGTTTTGTAATGTAATCTATACCACCGGAATTAAAAGCAATAACTTTATCAAATACATCATCTAAAGCACTAATAAAAATGACAGGAATATGTCGTAAATTTTCATCTGCCTTGAGGAATTGACATACTTGATAACCATCCATTTCTGGCATTTTGATATCTAATAAAATGACATCTGGTTGCTTTATTTTCACTGTCTTTAGTGCCATTCGCCCACTAGTGACGCTGCGAACGGTATAGCCGAGTTTCACTAGTAAATCGCTTAGTAATTGTAAGTTTTCTGGAATGTCATCTACTAGGAGAATGTTACCTTTATTTTCAGATTGAGAATCAAGATTCATTGGTTATCAAGGGTTCGGCTAAATCAACCAACTGTTCAAATTTAAATTTATCGGTGAGTTTTGTTAGTAATTGTGCTAACTGAACTTCTGTTCAGGACTTACGCAAAACAGGATGGAAGTAGGGGTAATTCATGAATTACCCTTACGCAAGAATCAGCTTTTGAGTTCAATCTTGCGTAAGTCCTACTGTTTTTAGAATTTTTCCTACAAGTCGCAAAACTAAGTTGGTATTGGCCTCAAGTGCAGTATCATATAGTTGGTCAGGACAAACGCATTTAAATTACGTAAGCCTTGCTCAGTAAGGGTTTCAGATTTTAGCAACAAAACCAAACAATGCCTAAAACCTTTATCCAGCAAGCATTCTAAAAATAAGACGCGTTTTCCCTGTATAGTTGATTGATCTATTTTCCAAGCATACAGGTTAAATTTTTCGATGTTAAGGGGTTTTCTATTAAGCTTATGGACTAGCAAATAAAGTTTCAGCAAAGATGTATATTACACCAAGATGTTTAGCAAGAGCGTCAAAAATTAATTATATTTTCAGCAAAAGGTTTAAGGAGAAGTCATCTTTGTAGCTATAAATCTATCCATCTTCGGTATTTGCATATCCATTAAGAACTAAAGTAGGAAAGAGAGCCAACTAGCCCCACTGCACCCACAATTGGCAACACAAAGGGGATAATCAAGACTAAGCGCCGTAGGAATTTGTCTAAATTTGTGAGATTTACCTACGTCGCTATTCATAATTGATTAAAGGTTCAACTAAATCAACTAATTTTTCAAATTCAAATATCCGGGCAAGTTTTGTTAAAGATTGAATTAAAAAAGTTTCTGTTTTTGGAACTTCTTTAGTTAATTCTATGACATGGTTAGTATTTGCTTCTAAAACAGCTTCATAGAATTTATTGATCCATTCTTGATTCATACATCTAAGATGATCAGATGTTAGAGAATTTTCTTCTATATGTTCTGAATTTTCAGAATTAGTTTCAGCCAATATATATTTAACACCCAAATGTTTAGCAAGTGCTTCAAAAATTGTATGTTCTGAAAAAGGTTTACGCAGAAAATCATCACAACCGGCAGATAGCACTATGGCTTTCTCTTCTTCTAAAACACTGGCCGTGAGGGCAATTACTGCTGTTGCATTGCCTTTGGTAGTGGATTTGATGTGTTTTGTGGCTTCATAACCATCCATAATTGGCATCCTCATATCCATCCAAATTAAATGAGGTTCCCATTCATCCCAAATTGCGATCGCTTCTTGTCCGTTACTAGCTTCTTTGATCTCAAATCCCAAAGGACTCAGAAGTTTAAACAACAATTGCCGATTAATAGCCTTATCATCAACTGTAAGAATTTTGTAAGTAGGCTGTCCTGGGGCAAGTTCTACCACCCGCTGCCGTCCTTCTGTACTATTATTGCTGATTGTTTCTTGACCCAATTTCGCTTGAATATAAAATTGGAAAGTTGTACCTTTTCCTAATTTACTGTCAACGGAAATATCCCCCCCCATCAGTTGTACAAATTTCCGACTGATTGCTAAACCTAAACCCGTTCCTTCTTGCATCTCTCGCCCTGCCCGTGCTTGAATAAATGCATCAATATAGTTTTGGCAGTTCTGTCCGTGCAATACCGACTCCGGTATCACGTAAGCGGAAATTGAGGGTAATGACATCCTCTGTGTCTTCATCCTTTTTATCAACACTCAAGACAATCGATCCATGAAGTGTGAATTTAATTGCATTAGTAAGTAAATTAATTAAAACCTGACGTAGTTTGACTTCATCGGTGCAGATATACTGAGGGACATTTTGAGTTCGCTCGAATATTAGTTCTAATCCAGCATCGCTGGCCCGCAGATGCAACATATCTTCTAAATCATCGAGTAAGCGATAAAAGTTAAAGTCGTGTAAATTTAGGGTTGCTTTACCAGCTTCGATTTTTGATAAATCGAGAATATGATTAATGAGAGTTAGTAAGTAGTCACCGCTCCGATAAATAATACCTGCATTTTCATATTGATCAGAGGGGAGATTATTAGCCCGTAACATCAATTGCGAAAACCCAATTACTGCATTGAGGGGTGTTCGCAATTCATGACTCATATTGGCTATAAATGCACTTTTTGCTTGATTAGCAGCTTCGGCTTTGGTAGCTAGTTCCTGTGCCTTAGCTTCACTTTCTTGTAGATCCCTAGTGCGTTCAAAAACTCGTTTTTCTAAATCGGAGTTAGCATTTTGTAAGCGAATTTCTGCACAGCGGTTTTCTGCAACAATTGCCAGCACAGCCATAATAGTCATAGAAATTACGCCAATGAATATTTGTAGTAACAACAGAGAATTACTCTGTACAGCTACTTTGTAAAAAACGCCCGTTTTATAGGCAGTAGTAATGGCAGCAATCATGGCGATGATTGTCACCAGGGAAGTGGTTATTTTCGCGCCAAAACGAAAGGCAGACCAAAGTAGTGGGGGTAAAAGGAGATATTCTACAGGTTGGCTTTTAACAAGGGCTAGATAGGCAACAACTGTCAAGCTGGTTATGGCAATTAATACCTCCCGATATTGACCAAGTTTGATTCTCACATCTTGTAATGAGCGCCCCCAAGTCAACACTAGGGGAGTAAAAACTAAAATTCCTACTACATCGCCAATCCACCAATTAGAGAAAACTTGCAACCAGTCGCTCCAAGCTTTGAAACCACCTAAACAAACTACGAATACACCGATCAGTGATTGCACAATTGACCCGGTAAAGAGGGTACAAACTGTGAAAATCACCACATGATTGACTTGTCTGAGGGGATAGGGTGTACCCGTCAAGTGCAGGATCAGTGTTACTGAGATCAGTGAGCCGATGGTTGTACCAATCGCTGACCAGGGAGACAGTAAGTTGAAATCAACATTGATATAGTTACTACATAATGCCCCTAGAAATATACCAGCAATTCTCATTTTGAAAACAAAAGAAGATAAAGTCCTCTTGTTTACATAAAGAAATTCTGTCTAATTATGATTTCTTTAAAAGATAATCATGATAATTAACTGGAGAGAAACAATTTTAAAAATCTGCTCATGAAAAAATAGATTTCAACTTATAAATATAGCTGAAATTACGATATGCTTTGTTAATTTTCTCAATTAATAATCTTTACTTCTTCTCAAGAAAATTAACATTTTTAACTAGAGTTTCCTTTTGTGAGAGGGACATATTCGGTCAGAATAAATAAGAAAAATTCTGACCAATTTTTAAACCAAATAAATTTTAATAAGGTACGAATATCATTAAAGAAAGCAGTCCGAGTTGCTAATAATTCACGAATTTTTTGATAGGTAGAATTGACTAAATCTAAAACGGTATGAAATAAAAAAGCTAGTAAATTTAAAGACAATAAGAACTCGCACAAATGATTTTGACCATGACCAAAATTATGCTCTAAATTATAACCGTGATTTTTTAGAACGTTATTACCTTCATTTTCAATTTTCCATCTACTACGGCCAGCTTTGACAATTTCTTCAACATTGTTTTCAGTGATTTTATGATTAGTGAGCCAATTATTTTTGTAGATAGTTTTCTGTGTTTTCTCATTAATAACAGTCACCTCACACCAGTTAGCTTCGAGACTTGAGTCTCCATCTCGTAAGGGAACTCTAGAAGCATAACGATAACGATAAATGAGATTTTTTCGCCCATCCCATTGTTTCTTTTCAACGGTTGTGACTTCTCCACTTCTTTCTAAAAATTCTAGCCATTCATATAAAGTTTTATGTGACGTTTCCAGGCAAACAAAAATAAAATTATAACCTTGTTTTAGTGCTAATTCACAAACAGGTTGACGAGAGTATAAGTCATCCCCTAAAAGGGTTACAGGATAACCATACTTATTTTGCCCGTTGTTGTTTAACCATCTTTTGACAGCCGCATTTTCGCAATCTTGTTTTTGATGTCCATCTTGTTTTTTAATAAATTCTGGTGATAAATTAATCACTTGTTTTTGATTAGGAGAAACCACCACAGGTGTCACACAGCCGTGAAAATAAGTTGTAGTTCCATTTCGATGATTACGACAGTTGCAATGCGGGCAATTAATTTTCTGGGATGAAAAATATTCTGTACCATCTAAAGCTACTAATATCTCTCCATCTAAGTAGAGAAACTTTTTCAAAACTCCATTTTTCTCTAACCAGTGATAGACTTTATCAAAAGCCATAAAGATAGTATTAGCTGGCACCGGGTCTAACAAATTTCTTATTTGATTATCACTCGGTATTGCCTCAATTGAAAACAAACTTTCTGCGTTATCTTTCCCCTTATTGCTTTTCATTAAACGCTGATGCTCTAAAAAAGATGGTGACTGAGTAAAAAATACCGAAAACGCAGCCATCACTGCATCTTCTACCTTATATTTAGTATTATTTCCGGGTTTCCTTTCATCAGGTAAATCATGTAATAATGAGTGTAAAAATTGCATTAATTCAGCAATTTCTAGGGTTGCTGCCTTTTGAGCCATTTTGGAGTAGTTTTGACTAGTTAATATCTTAAACTCACCGATTTTACCAAAACTTACAACAATTATAAAATTGTAAATTTTTATTTCGATTCAGTTATCTATTCTCAAAACAGAACTATTTCTCTGGCTTTCTCCCCTTCTTTTTCCGGCAATTTTTTCACATAAATTGGGTATTTATACTTGATTTATCGAACCAAGAGTTTTTTTACGATCTCCTCTCCTGGAAACAATAGTCCCTTTGTACTATATTTTGAATTTCAAAATGGGGATTAATACTCTATTTATTTCAAAATGAGAATTGCTGGAAATATACCTAACCAGCGCGATCGCCCCCAAATTAATAAAAACCCAACTGCTAATCCCGCAGCAGGCCACACGGGCGAACCGTACAGAGACATAGGTATCCTGTTAATTACCATCCAAGAACTTAGATGATAGGCAATTGCAATGACCAAAACCTGAGCCATCCAACGGGTACTTTTAATGTCAAGTCCCAGATAATTAAGAGTTTGGGATAACCTTACAGACATTTTGATAATTCGTAAATTTGGAAACAGTAGATAGACAGTAATTAATTTTTTCCATCTTCCCATCACCAAATACCAAATACCAAATACCTAATACCTAATTACCAATTTCTTGACAAAGGGCATCAAATTTGTTAACAATTATAGTTTGTGGAAACTTTACCATTTAATATAATCTCTTGGCTAACGTCATTGTCATAGGCGCTCAATGGGGCGATGAAGGAAAAGGTAAAATAACTGACTTACTCAGCCGCTCCGCAGATGTGGTGGTACGTTACCAAGGGGGAGTTAACGCTGGACATACAATAGTAGTCCAAGGTCAGACTTTTAAGCTGCATTTAATTCCCTCTGGTATTCTGTATCCAGATACTGAGTGTATTATCGGCTGTGGGACAGTCATAGATCCACAGGTGCTGATAAAGGAACTCGAACAACTAGAAAAACTCAATATTTCCACTGCTAATCTGCTGATATCTCAGACTGCTCACGTTACCATGCCTTACCATCGGTTGATTGACCAGGCATCGGAAGAGCGACGAGGAACTCATAAAATCGGCACTACTGGGAGAGGAATTGGTCCAACCTATGCTGATAAATCTGAGCGCACAGGTATCAGGGTTTTGGATTTGATGAACCCAGATGAACTCCGTGAGCAGTTGGAGTGGACGATCAATTATAAAAACGTCATTTTAGAAAAGCTGTATAATCTGCCACCTTTAGATCCTCAAGCTGTAATTGCGGATTACTTAGGGTATGCAGAACGCTTGCGTCCTTATGTTGTCGATACTTCGCTGAAAATATATGATGCGATTCTGCGACGACGCAATATTTTGTTTGAAGGCGCACAAGGTACACTGCTCGATTTAGATCATGGAACTTATCCTTATGTCACTTCCTCTAATCCTGTAGCGGGGGGAGCTTGCGTTGGTACAGGAGTAGGGCCAACAATGATAGATCGGGTAATTGGGGTGTCTAAAGCCTATACAACAAGAGTTGGTGAAGGGCCTTTTCCTACCGAACTGCACGGAGCAGTGGGAGAATTGTTATGCGATCGCGGTGCGGAATTCGGGACAACAACAGGCAGAAAGCGCCGCTGTGGTTGGTTTGATGCGGTCATTGGTCGCTATGCAGTCCGTATTAATGGGATGGATTGTATCGCTATTACCAAACTTGATGTTCTCGATGAATTAGAGGAAATTAACGTTTGTGTTGCCTATGATATAGATGGTGAACGGTGTGAACACTTCCCCACCAGCGCTCGTCAGTTTGCCCGTTGTCGTCCCATCTACAAAACCTTACCAGGATGGCAAGTGTCAACAACTGAGTGCCGTTCTTTGGAAGAATTGCCGAAGCAAGCACTAGACTATCTTAAATTCTTAGCAGAATTAATGGAAGTCCCCATTGCGATCGTCTCCTTAGGAGCCAGCCGCGATCAAACCATAATTGTAGAAGACCCTATCCACGGGCCAAAACGCGCTCTATTACAACCAGATGGAACACCAGTTTCTTTACCTTAGTACTGAGTACTGAGTACCGAGTCCTGAGTGCTGAGTTGACAACTAACCACTAACAACTAACAACTAACCACTAACAACTACTATGGCTATTACAGTCGAATCTAAAAAGCGTCCAGAAGGCAGCAAACCAAAGGCTTTGCGTCGTTCGGGCTTAATACCAGCTAATTTGTACGGTCACAACGGTATTGAATCAATTTCTCTAGTACTTGATGCTAAGGTCGTTGAACGCCTGCTCAAACAAGCTGCACCTAATAAAACCGAAATTGAACTCAGCATCCCAGAATTGGAGTGGAATGGTAAAACCGTGCTTCGTGAAGTTCAGATTCACCCAGCTAAGGGTACACCATACCATCTGAGTTTTTTTGCTGCTAAAAACTAAAGTCTAGGTATCAATTCTTTCTTTTATAGCACTGATTTTTTTTCATAATTGCTGATTAAACCAGGTTAACCCCTGGTTTTTTTGTTAAGCTATGAGCGTCAATATCTAAGTCCACCTGAGTTAGGAGTTCGGAGTTTCTCCTATGCCTACGGCACGGCTTCGCCGAACGGAGACGCTACGCGAACGGAGTTATGATTTTTAAGAGCGAGAGAATAAGGGTTTGAGACTCCTACTGGGGGCGAGTTTTCCACAAATTATCTTATGTCTAACTCAGGTAAGTCCAAAATTACCGCTGCTGATGCTTTTATGCATTTGGCCATGTTTGCTTGCGGTTGAAAATTAAACATCATGTTATGCAAAATGAAGATAGGTTGTATTATTTACAGTAAATTAAACAGCCTTATACCAATTTTGGATTGGAGATTTTGTCTGAACCTAGATTTTAACAGCCCTTAACCTTTACTGTTCCCAGAATCTCATCCAACGTAACTTGGTATAATTATTCGTCCCAATTCAAGATCCAACATCTAGCACTGATATCAACTTTATGACAGAAGCCACTCTGCCAGCTTTAATTCAGCAAATGTTACAACCAGGATTTTATCCCCATGGGGTGACAGAACCAATTCAATTGATTCAAACTCATGTTTCTTATGTGTTGCTAACTGGTGATTATGCCTACAAGCTCAAGAAACCAGTGAATTTTGGTTTTTTAGATTATTCGACCTTAGAAAAGCGATCGCATTTTTGTCAGGAAGAATTGCGGTTAAATCAACGGGGAGCAGGTGAATTATATTTAGAAGTTGTACCTATTGCTTTGGCAGATGAGCAATATCATCTTGGAGATGCAGGAGAAACTGTTGAATATGCGCTCAAAATGCGTCAGTTTCCCCAAGAATCTCTATTTAGTGAGCTTTTTGCTAAAGGTAAGTTAAATGAGATGCACTTGGAAGAATTGGGACGGGTAGTAGCCCAATACCATTCTCAAGCTCAAACGAATGATTACATTCGCAGTTTTGGAGAAATCTCACAAGTGCAGTTGTCTATTAATGAGAATTACACACAAACTCAAAATTATATTGGTGGCCCTCAAACTCAAGAACAGTTTGCACAAACAAAAGAATATACTGATAACTTTTTTGCCCAACGTCCAGAATTATTTACTAGCAGAATTGCCAATAACTACATACGTGAATGTCATGGTGATTTGCATCTGAGAAATATTGCGCTGTGGCATGACAAAATTATGCTGTTTGACTGCATTGAATTTAATGAGCCGTTTCGCTTCGTTGATGTCATGTATGATGTGGCGTTTACAGTCATGGATATAGAAGCACGAGGACGTAAAGATTTAGGTAATGCTTTCTTGAATGCTTATGCTGAACAAACTGGAGATTGGGAGGGTTTGCAAGTATTACCTTTGTATTTAAGCCGTCAAGCTTATGTGCGGGCTAAAGTGACATCTTTTTTATTAGATGATTCAAGTGTACCTGCAACTGTGAAAGAAGAAGCTGCAAATACAGCATCTGCATATTATCGGCAAGCGTGGGAATATACTAAACCTAGGCAAGGGAAAGTCATTTTGATGTCGGGGTTATCTGGTTCTGGTAAAAGTACAACAGCTAGATATTTAGCCCGTCAACTGGGAGCAGTTCATCTGCGTTCTGACGCTGTACGCAAACATTTGGCAGGAATTCCTTTGTTAGAACGTGGTGGTGATGAAATATATACACCAGAAATGACTGAGCAGACTTATGATAGGTTGTTGAAACTAGGGATTATATTGGCTAATCAAGGTTGGAGTGTGATTTTAGATGCCAAATACGACCGCCAGCATTTACGAGAAAATGCGATCGCACAAACCCAAAAACATCAATTACCTCTACAAATTATCCACTGCACAGCACCTCTAGAAGTATTACAAGAGCGTCTTGTTAACCGCACTGGTGATATAGCTGATGCAACTGCTGATTTATTGGTATCCCAACTTAACCAAGCTGAACCCTTTACAGACAAAGAACAACCCTATATTAAAATATTGGATACAACTCACTCTCAAGAGGCACAATTACAAGAAATAATTCGTAATGGGCTACGCCCCGCTGCGCTAACGTAATTCGTAATTAGGGATATAGATAAAAAGTGATTCTTGTCTGTATCTCGTTCCTAGTCTCTGACTAGGAATGCTATCATAGAGGCTCTGCCTCTACTCTCATTGATAGCGCAGCAAAGCCTTCTACAATTCATTCCCATGCAGAGTATAGGAACGATAAATTTTCAGTTTGGTGATATGTTTTACGCTAAATTGAATTTTAAACATGAGTTTTTTCTGTTAGAAACTTCCAAATAAAAAATATCCCAAAATTTCTTGTAGTGCAGGACGAAAAGCCTGCTAATAATACAAGGACAGGCAGGATGCCCATCCCACAAGATTGGATAGCGAAGCGCTGCTGCAAGCAGTTCATCTTTTTTGTGGAGTTCTCTTAAGAGTTGCCCGTTCCCTCTGAATGACTTCTTCTGTATCAATTACTTTGACAATTTAAGTTTTGAATTTTGAATTTTTGCGTTATGGCACCTAACAAAAATATCCTCAGTGAAATATTATCATCTTCGCCAAATTTCTTTTCTCAATTGGTATTCGGTTTCATTTTAACCATTATTGCCAATTTTACAGGGGCCTCTCTCATTCTGAGTTTGTTTATAGGGATTATGGGTGGCGTTACTTTAGGATGGTTCACAACAGTAAACGAAAATAATCCCCAGATACCAGATGTAGCTTCTAATGATGGCATAGATGCAGCCTTAAAATACTGGTTATTTTTTATGTTTAGCTGTTTATTTTTGGGTTATTCAGCACCAATCAGTATCTTATTTGGAGGAATTGCTGCTTTAGGTGGCGGTTGGATTATTGCTTGGTGGAGAAGTAAGGAAACAACTAGAACTCAGCTATTAGATGATATTTTAGAAGCAAAAGAAGAAGATATTGACCAACCCAGTCAGAGGACAATTAAAAGGAATAAAAGATTATCTACTCGTCGTTATCGTCGCACTAGTGGAAGTTTCAATTTTCGGTTTTGGCAAAGAAAGTAATTGAAGGCAGAGGGCAGGTAGGAATTTTCCTAATTACGAATTACGAATTACGAATTATGTTTTTATATTTTTCTAAACTATTGCCACTGTTTTTTTATCCTTTAGGATTAGCTAGTATCAGCTTGATAGTGGCTTTGGTGACTTTGTGGAAACGTCCACGTATCGCTGCGATCGCTATTAGTCTATCTTTAATTTTATTACTCCTGTGCAGTAATGCCTGGGTGGCTAAGTCTTTGGTGCGATCGCTAGAATGGCAAAATATCCCCCTTGCTCAAATACCCAATGCCCAAGCTATCGTGGTATTAGGTGGTGCCACAAAATCAGGTGTGTGGCCTCGTCCGACTGTTGATTTAAGTGAATCGGGAGATAGGGTTATTTATGCGGCTCAACTCTATCGGCAAAAAAAAGCGCCTACAATCATCTTAAGTGGTGGTCGCATTGATTGGCGTGGTAGTGGTTCCCCAGAGTCAACAGATATGGCCAGCATTCTCACATCTATTGGCATACCAGCCGAAGTAATAATTGAAGAACCAGATTCTTTAAATACTTATGAAAATGCTGTAAATGTCCGTAAAATTCTGGAAACTAGAGGTATAAAACAGGTATTATTAATAACTTCTGCTATGCATATGCCGCGATCGCTCAAAATCTTTCAACGTCAAGGTATTGATGTCATTCCTGCACCAACCGACTTTCTAGTTAGCAAAGGCGAATTTCAAGAACTCACCAACACTCCCAAAGCTGCCATACTAAATTTATTACCTGATACCAATAATTTGCACCAATTTACCAACGCCTTAAAAGAATATATTGGTAGTTTTATCTACCGTTTACGTGGCTGGTTATAATTCCTTACCTATTACCTATTACCTATTACCTATTACCTATTACCCATTACCCATCACCCATTACCAATGAGTAAAGAATTACCATTTATTGTCCCATCACCTCAATCAGAAGTTGATGAAACCTTTAGTAGCTACCAAACAACCCACCAGTTTTATCATGAAGTTCAAACACGTTCTGAATTTGAGCTTCATTGCCAATGGTATTACAAAACCGCAGCCCAAAATCGCAGAGACTTAGAAAAAATGCGCGGCGAACTGAATATTATGCAGTGGTTTTGTCGCCGCTAATAAATGAGTTAAAAACTGAAAATCAAAAGCCAAACCTCAAGGGGATTTCACTCCTGACTCCTCCCGTATTTAAATAACTTCTAATTCATCCTCGCGTAAATGAGCTTTAAATTTTTTACTAAACTGGACTAAAAGCGGAAAATTAGCACTCACAGGTCTACCTTGCCATTGGGTGACAATAGCAGCAATTTCGCCTTCTGTACCTTTGAGATCAAAAGCCTGGCTGCGATGCTCAGGGTGATGATAAACTATAACCGACTCTTTAACGCGGACGCGATCGCCAACTTTCATAACATTATTTATACCTAGCTTTTGCTCTTCCACAACTATCTCCACAGCCATGACTCATTGTATCTATTGAAGGTAGACGATTACTGTTACCAAGAGTCAGATGGCCATCTTCAGCGCCAAGCGGACTCAATGACTAAAATTGCCTCGCCTGGTTGATTTTACCATATCTCGGCAATGGCGAAATATTTAGCTTATTTGCGTTCAGGGCAGATTGTTTGTACATTTTGGGGAAGTTGCCGACAAATCCGCCCAAAAGATTGGGGATCTAGTTGCAACCAAGCAAATAAACCCAGACCTGTACCCCCTATCAGTAAAGCCAACAATCCGCCCACCATCACCAGATGCTTACCCAAATTTGTTTGTTTGACTGGAGTGGGTATTGATTCTTCAGTCAGATCCAGATTCAACAAAGCTTGTGAACTGTCTGCCAATTCTACTTCTGGAACTTCTATTTCTGAAGTTTCAATTTTTGGTGCTGTTATTACCAATTCCTTTGTTTCAACAGGTTCTAAGACCATTGGTGCAGGTGTAATTGGCACCAAATATGCTTGGGAGATCCGGCAAAGAGTTAGCACAACTGATGTATTATCTTGACCATTTTTTTCATTTGCCAGCTTTACCCATTTCTGGGCAGCATCTTCCACAGACAGCCTACCTGTTAATACTGGAATAGCGTAATCACGCCAAGATTTTTCTACCCAATTATGATCACTTAAACCATCGGAACAAAGTAACAAAATTCCGTCTTCTTCTAAAATAAATCGCTGGATGGAAAAGTGCAGAGATTCGGCTTCTTTGGTTCCTAATGCTTGGGTAAGGGCATTAGCATTGGGTATTTGCATTGCTTGACGATATAAACTTTGTCCCAGTTGGACTTCCCTCGTTGCTAAATCATCATCTATTGTTAGTAATTGGCAATAGTTGGGAGTTATCCAATAAGCACGACTATCACCAACATTAGCTACATAAAGTTCATGAGTATTGTCTGATTCCCACCCAGCATTTGTTACAATTCGTTGCGGTAATTGTATCGCCATGACTAAAGTCGTCGCCATGCGTTCTCTACCTTGGCGGTTTTGTTCGTCATTGCGTGACCAAATCATATTATTCACCACTCGCAAACTGGCTTCTAGTTGTTGCTGCAACAAATCAGGTGAAATTACTTCTTTTTGTTCTGCTACATCTTTTAACCAGGCACGGATTTGCAACTTCAGCGATTGCACTGCCAATTGACTAGCAACTTCACCACCTTCATGTCCGTCAATGCCATCACAAACAATTGATAATTTGGCCTGTAAATATTTATCTACATCACTAGAATCACTGGGGTAGCAGGCATCCTCATTATGTTTCATAATAGGGCCTGTATTTGTCACTCCTGCGATCGTTTGCATTAATGGCAATTCTGCTGCTGATGCTAACAACAGTTCATTGAGTTGATTGCTAATTGTTGCTAAATCTACTTGACTGTGGCACATTTTCTGGATGATGTTGCCTAAGCCTGTAGCAATTTCTGCTTTTGCCACTAATACCCACGACAGCCAAGATTCGCCCAAATCTTGTAAAGTTAGTTTTTCTGATGTTTGGTGCAGTTCTAAAAGGCGTACACACCAACCTTGAACACGTAAATTAGCTGGTGATAGCAAGCTTGCCGCTACTCCCAATTCTGATAAAGGTGTCCACAGTTGGAGAATTTGCCATAGCCAGTACAGCTGTCTGACTGCTTTTGCTTCTTCCCAAACTGAGGTAATGATGGGGTAGAAATTTCCTGTTTCATCTATAGGCGCATTTTCTAACAGCAGAATATCATGGGTGTCTTCTGTTGAAGAACTAGTAAATCCGTAAGGTTGAGGGATGTGTAAGCGTTCTGAATATAATTTTAGGTAGGGAATAACTTCTGGGGGTATTTCTGAGGGTATTTCTGGTGGTAGTGCTGGTTGAGTATCTAGCCAAATCTGCTGTGTAATTACTTCATATCTATCTGCAATCTTGGTGTGAGGGAGTATTTTTGCTGCTACTGGGCCGGTTGCCCAAACATAGCGGTAAGTTAGAGGAGTTCGACAACTGGCACAAACTTTATCTCCCACAGAGTTAATCGGTTGATTACAGTCTGGATTTGGACAATGAATGATCTGTTGAGTAGAAAGCATAATTGTATAAATTATAAAGAATAAATTTACGTTAAATTAATGTATCAATGAACGGAACACCGCAATAGACTATATTTTTATAACCTTGGTGAAGACTTGTTACTTAAATTTAATCAAAAATTTGGTTGTTCGAGATAGCAAGTTTTGATTTCAGTAAATTGTCAGTGTCTGATTGTATCTAACTTTAGATATGGATTTGTTAATTGAATGAGGTGTCTAGGATGACGCTATGCCAACTTTTACTGTAATTTGGCTACTGGCAGGATCGGTTTTGTGTTTAATGGAACTTTTTCTGCCAACGGCTTTTGTGGAATTCATGATGGGAATTAGTGCCTTTGTCGTGGCGCTATTGTCTTACTTGGGTTTGGGGAATGTATGGCTGCAAGTTGTTATTTGGCTGTTGTTTTCTAGTTTGCTGGTTGTTTTTTCCCGCAGGTTTCTGCAACCACAGCGACTCAAGTCCAAAATTACTGATGCAGTGATAGGAGAAACTTTAACAGAAATTCCGGTGGGACAAACAGGTCGGGTATTATACGAGGGAAATTCTTGGCGAGCAAGATGTGATGATGACAAACTCAGCGTACCACCATATCAAAGAGTTTATGTTGTTAGACGAGAAGGGACAACGTTGATTGTGATGCCAGAAAATATTTTGCATTCGTAGTTCTGAAATTTACTCACTACTCAGGAGAGTTAGCAAAATGAATGAGTTTTTATTGTTACTTGCTTTAACGTTTGGTGGTGGTACTGTGATATTCAAGTCGGTGAGGGTGATTAATCAGGGTGATGAAGTCTTGGTGCAAAGTTTGGGTCGTTATAAGGAAAAACTGGGGCCTGGCTTGAAATTTATTAATCCTTTTTTAGATAGCATTGTTTACAAACAAACTATTAGAGAAAAGGTTTTAGATATTCCGCCACAGCAATGTATTACTCGTGACAATGTTTCTATCAGTGTTGATGCGGTTGTTTACTGGCGAATTGTTGATTTGGAGAAAGCTTACTATAAGGTGGAGAATCTCCAGGCGGCAATGGTGAACTTGGTGCTGACGCAAATTCGCTCGGAAATGGGACAATTGGAGTTGGATCAAACTTTTACTGCCCGCACCCAAATTAATGAACTGCTGTTAAGGGAATTAGATATTTCTACTGATCCTTGGGGTGTGAAAGTTACGCGGGTGGAATTGAGAGATATTGTCCCGTCTAAGGCAGTGCAAGAATCAATGGAGATGCAAATGACGGCGGAAAGGCGTAAACGTGCCTTAATTTTAACTTCTGAAGGAGATAGAGAATCTGCCGTTAATAGTGCGAGGGGTAAGGCTGATGCCCAACTTTTGGATGCAGAAGCCCGTCAAAAATCGGTGGTTTTGCAAGCGGAAGCAGAACAGAAGGCGATTGTGTTAAAAGCCCAAGCGGAACGCCAGCAACAGGTTCTCAGGGCGCAAGCGATCGCAGAATCAGCAGAAATCATTTCCCAGAAAATCAAAAACAATCCAGATGCTTACAAAGCGGTGGAAGTGATGTTTGCTTTAGGTTATCTGGATATGGGCGCAGCAATTGGTAAAAGCGATAGTAGTAAGGTGATGTTTATTGATCCTCGCACTATTCCCGCTGCTTTTGAGGGTATGCGCTCTATTGTCTCCGATGTACCCACCGATTCTAATCCCCTATTTGGTAGAGAAATTCCCAGAGATAATAACCGCGCCAGTTAAAAGAGGGAACGGGGGAGATGAGGCAGATCAGGAGGTTAGTAACCCAATTACGAATTACGAATTACGAATTACGAATTACGAATTACGAATTACGAATTACGAATTACGAATTACGAATTACGAATTACGAATTATCAATTCCTTGATTTATCTGGCATTGGTTACACAAACCAAAAAATTCTAGGGTGTGGTAAAACACTTTAAATTTATGGCTGGACTGTAACTCGATTTCTAGTTCATGGACGGGACATTGATGAATTGGTATGGAGATACCGCATTGTAGGCAAGTTAGGTGATGTTTATCTTGCTGGGTTAGGCTGTAGAGGGCTTCACCGTTAGCCAAAGTCCGTACTTGTACTTTACCTTCAAGTTTGAGGGCTTCCAGTGAACGGTAAACTGTTGCTAAACCCATGTTTTGACTACGGTTACGTAGTTCTATGTACATATCTTGTGCGGAAATACCTTGTTTAATGTTTTTTAACAGGGTTAAAATCCGGTCTTGACTGCGGGTGCGTATGGCTCTCATACCAATTTTATTTTAGATTTTAGATTGGGAATATATTAGTATCATAGATAACTATTAAAAACTAGTATCTGTAGATTACACGTTTTTTATTCACTAACTGATAGATTAACTCTAGCGGCTGTGTGATTATATTTTCACCCAGTGGGGGCAAAAAGTTATAGTATAGCGATCGCAGCATTCAGCAAAAAGCCTAATGCAAAGGAAGTATCTAGCTAAAGTTTTCGTAACGCTTCGTCCTTCGGTCTTAGACCCCGCTGGTGTGGCTGTACAATCTGGCCTGAAGCAAATGGGATTCGACAACGTTGAACAAGTGCGTATTGGCAAGTACATGGAAGTCACTATTATCTCACCTGATGAGACGAAAGCACGTCAAGACATGAATCAAATATGTGACCAAATGTTAGCAAATCCAGTGATAGAAAATTATCGCTTTGATTTGATTGAAGTTGAATCACAAACTGGTGTTTTTTAGGTAATGGGTAATAGGTAATTGGTAATGGGTAATAGGTAAAAACTTTTGCCTTCTCTAATTTCCTATTCCCTATTCCCTGTTCCCTGTTCCCTGTTCCCTTGTAACCAATGAAATTCGGTGTTTTAGTTTTTCCAGGGTCTAATTGCGATCGCGACGTTGCTTATGTCACTAGAGACTTGCTAGGACAGCCAACGCGTATGATTTGGCATCAAGATACTGATATTAGTGATATAGATGTGGTGATTGTCCCTGGTGGCTTTAGCTATGGGGATTATTTGCGTTGTGGTGCGATCGCTCGTTTTTCGCCTGTGATGCAACAAGTGATTAACCATGCACAGAAAGGTAAATTTGTCCTGGGTATCTGCAACGGTTTTCAGGTATTAACTGAGGCTGGTTTATTACCTGGGGCATTAGCGAGAAATCAAGATTTGCATTTTATCTGCGATCGTTCTCCCCTCAAAGTTGAGCGTAATAATTTACCTTGGACTCAAGGTTATGCAGAGGGTGAAATTATTACTTTACCCATTGCTCACGGAGAAGGGAGATTTTATGCTGATAAAAAAACTTTAGCAGAAATTGAAAATAACGGTCAAGTTCTATTTCGTTACCAAGGGGAAAACCCCAACGGTTCATTAAACAGCATTGCAGGGATTTGTAATCTCCAAGGCAATGTTTTAGGAATGATGCCACATCCAGAAAGAGCAGCAGATAAAGCGTTAGGTAATAGCGATGGTTTGCGGTTGTTTCAGGGTTTATTGGGGAAAGTTGCAGCTTTGGTTTAAAAGATCCCCGGCTTCTTAGTGGAGTCGGGTATTTTTATATTTATCTTGTATGGACTTGTCAAGACGTATTTTTTTTAATTTGATGTATTAGATGTTAAATACAATTGATATATCCTTGCTTATATACTGAATAAAATATCAATAATTTTTACGCTTGTGTGATAACATTAAATTAGACGCAAATTTAGTGCGGAGTAATTCTCATGATTAATTTAAGTCGAGATATTCAGTCACTTTCAACCTTTAAACGCAATACTAATGAACTGATTAGTCAGATGAAAAAAACAGGAAATCCTGTAGTTTTAACAGTTAATGGAAAAGCAGAATTAGTAGTGCAAGATGCTGAAGCTTATCAAAAATTACTTGATGCTGTGGAAAAGTTAGAAACTCTCATCGGTATAAAAAAAGGATTAGAAGATATAGCAACAGGTAACACACAATCTCTAAATCAGTTTATCGAAGAAATGCAGAGAAAACATGGAATTTCAGGTTAAATTAACTGGTAATGCAAAACGAGAAATAGAAGCTATATATATTTGGCTCAAACAAGATAATCCTGATTATGCGGATCAATGCTTTAGGGATTTAATGGATACTATTGCTACTTTGCAAGATAAACCTAAACGTTGCGCTTTCGCTAGAGAAAATGATGATTTTCCTGAAGAAATAAGACAACTTTTATATGGGAAAGGAAGAAATAAATATCGTGTAATTTTTACTGTTGAAAAGGATATTGTCTATATTCTTTATGTTCGTCATAGCGCACAATCTTCAATAATATTCAATCCTCTTGATTTTGAGTAAAAACGATGGAAGGTTTTTCGGCATTGATGAATTTTGATATGAATTTCAAAAATGCTAAATCTTAAAAAACTTTTATTTTTTTGCCTCTTTGCGTGAAGTATATTCGTATTTTCAATCAGCAACGCCGTTTTTTCTACGACTTTAGCAATTACGGTACTCATGAAGGAAAACCGAATAAAAAGAAGACATCACCAGGACAAATGAGTCTGCCTTGGAATGAGTGGGAAGCAACAGACCCAGAAATTAAGGAAGTGGCAGACAAATTTGTTTTTGCGAATTGCTACGCAGAAGGAAGGGGGAGTACCAGGTATCGAAAACCGTAGAAACCTTGAAAATTCGTGGAAAAGTAGGATATAAAAAATATTTATGATTAGGCTGAAAGCTTTATATGTTACAGTCTACAAGTCTCTGCGCGAGAGAAGAGTTTCTCCCCCTCCCAGCTATCGATCCAAATCCTAACATTTTGTTTATGTTGTTTGGTAGGTGTCCGATAGGGGCTTTGATACTATATTTTACGCTTGACCACTCTAATGCGCTATACATTTTTCCCCAGTCTTTTCCTTGTGCTTCATAAATACGCTTTTGAACACTAAAACCAAAGCGACCATCACTATATTGTACCCAAAGTTGGTCAATAATGCGGAGGTCAGAACAAGGAAATTTTTGAATAGCATCAACATCTAAGTAGCCTTGACTTTCTTGGTTAGCTACCTTGAGCATCATTTTTGCTGTTTCTTCATCAGCCTCGCGCCAATTTCCAGCAGCTAAATGTTCTAAAAGTTGTTTGTATTGTTGTGGCCATTGGTCTTTGACAACCCTAATTCCTTGAATTTCTTGTCCTTCAGTGCGGTTTTCCTGAGTACAACAAGTAATATGTTGATCATCTTTTGCTGGATGATGTTCTGCTTCTGCTTCTGTTGGTAATCTATAGCGTATCATTTTGTTATCAAAATTAAAATTTAAACTCAACCATGCACAAAATCTATTAGCATCTTGAAAACTCATTCTAGTAACAGGTTGAGTACGAGAAATATATTGTACTTTAAAGTCAAACAAGTCAAATAACTGATATTCTGCAATTGTAATGTAGCCCTGATCAATTTCTTGTATTTCATTTATTCTTAATAAATTGTTTAGCCTTCTTGCTAATTTCACTCTTGCGGCTATTGTATAAATTTCTAGATCAGGAGATTCTAAACCAGCTTCAAGAATTTTTTCAAGTTGGTGCTGTGTTTGTGGTTCTACTTTTTTACTTTCTTTCAAACAATCATAAGCCAGAGTTAAGGAGGCAACAGTTTGATTTTGTAAAGCTGCTTGAATCAAACTTGTCGCATCACTTTGAGCAGCATAAAGGCGAATTGTTTCCGCCCACCAAGAATTACCAAAGTTATCAATTAATATTTTTTCTTGCTGCAACTCTTTCACCTCAGCCGCAGCTAAATATTCCTGAAAACTCAAATGAGAAAATTCAAAAATACCTTGTTCTCTTTCCACTATCAAACCACTAACATCTTTAACTTGTTCCAAAAATTCTGTTGGCGTTAGTGTAATATTCACTATTGTTTGTAGTTCACTAGCAATTAAATTCTCAAATTCTCCTGGTTCAAAAGTGCGAGTTTCTCTTTGCATCAAATCCAGTGCTAAAACTTGTAATACTGATTTATTTTGTTCAGATGTCAGAGGTGCTTTAATTTTCTTAGCTGCTTGTCGAGTTCCCAAAAGTAAATCACAAATTTTCTGATACAGTTCCACCCTGCGCCCTGGTAATGCACTACCACTATAATGAACAGTAGCAATCATTGTCACCAATAGTGGGTTTGTAGCCATATCAGCAATAGCACGATTATTAAGAATCCGCTCAATTAAATCTTCTGCATTTTTCTTGGCTTCTGCCTTTACTGCTTGATTATTTTTGCCAGCGCGACTTCTGATTTCAGTTTGCAGATACCAACTATTAATAAATAGTTTCATCTGTTCTAGAGTGAAGGGTAGAACTTTCAAAATAACTCCTACCTCATCCACAGGCGCACTACTATAACCATAAGGACGAGAAGTAATAATAAAAGCTGTTTGGCGATAAGTTGCCATTTGCTGATTTACCCATTCACTTACCCGCAAACGTTCATGACTATCAGCAACTTCATCCAGTCCATCCAACATTACTAAACATTTGCCATTTTTTAACTGTTGATTAAACCAGTAATCTGGTGGGTTGAGTTCAGCAAAAGCAGGTTGAGTTTTCAGGTGTTTAGTAATTAATTCTGGTAAATTCGGAGGTTGTGAACTGGTAATTTCTTCGCGGATATCACGCAGGTACAATAATACTGGTACTAATTTTGGTGCTTTATATTTGCCATGACCATTTTTGGCATAAGTCAAAGTTAAATGCTTTAACAGAGTTGTTTTACCATATCCAGGAGGTGCAATAACAGCCATGCAGCGATAACTATCTTCTTTAGAAATAGCGGCTAAAAAATTCCAAATTTCTTGATTTTCAAAATGATGAATGGTGTGTTGATTAGAAACCATTGCACCAGAAATATTTTCTAAATTACCTGTTTCAACTTTTAGCGGTACAAAGACATCTTCTAAATCCAACACAGGTAAACCAATTCTGAATCCTTCTGTTTTATAATCACAATAAATATCAACTAATAACCTTTCATATTTACTCTGAAATCCTGAAATACTTTTAATAACTTTACTCGGTAAATCGTCTACTTGTTTACCAACCCACTCTCCGGTTTGTTCACCTTTCTCCTCTGCCTTTTTTTCTAGGGTTTCCATAAATTTGCTGCTAAACTTCACCCATATAGATGAACCAGCAGTAAGAAAGGTGGAAATTATAGCTTGTGTCCATTGGTGACTAAGGAGAAAATGACCTGTTACACCGACTCCAGCGCCGGTAGGTAGCCATTTGACTAATGCCTGTGTAATCTTTTGCATCTGCTAGACTCAAAGGAAGGTATTTATATAGATATGGTTAAATACGTCTTTAATAAAAGAAGATACAATAATCTACTCATGAAAGTAGTAATTTTTCGGATTTATTTTCTTCCTTCGCGCTCTTTGCGTCTTCGCGGTTCATTTAATCCGTATTCTTAGTGCAAAGGGGGTAAAAACCAGTTTTTGGGTTTACAAGCGAAGCGGAAGTATACCGCAAACCCAGAGGCAGAGAAACTAATTTACGATCGCTATCTGGGTTAGTATATAAGAAACGTCTTAATTTTTCATAAAGTTTAATAATCTATCACTGGCAAAACAAACGATGGCAGCAGACTATCCAAACATTGATATTGCGCCATTTATCGACCACTCCCTCCTGTTACCAACTACTACCCCAGAACAGGTTGAGCAATGGTGTGAAGAAGCATACAGGTTTAACTTTGCGACAGTTTGCATACAACCCTGTTATGTTAGGCAAGCAGTTGAACTCCTCCACAACAAAAACCCCAAAGTCTGTACAGTCATAGGCTTTCCCACAGGTTCCACAACTTCAGCAGTCAAGTTCTATGAAGCTCAAGAAGCATTGGAAAATGGTGCATCTGAGTTAGATGTCATGATTAACTTGGGCTGGTTAAAAGCTGGCAAAACCGAAGAAGTTCACCGGGAAATTGCTACAATTTGTGAAGTAGCTGGGCAATGTGTCAAGGTAATTCTAGAAACTAGCCTACTCACAGACCCGGAGAAAAGAATAGCAGCAGAACTAGCTATGGATGCCGGTGCGGCTTTCTTAAAAACTAGTACAGGTTGGAACGGTGGTGCAACTGTAGCCGATGTGCAAATGTTGAAAGAAATCGCAAAAGATCGGGTAGGAATTAAAGCATCAGGGGGTATTCGCACCCACAACGATGCCCTCGACTTAATCATGGCAGGTGCTACAAGATTAGGCACATCTCGCGGTATAGATTTGCTCCGTCAGCGTAATCACGTAGAAAAGGAAAAAAGTGAGTAGTCATTAGAATTATCAATTGTCATTTATTTTGCTAATGACTAAATAAATAATGAGTAGAACCTACAAAGCAACTGGCATTAATCTCAAAACCCAAGCACTGGGAGAGTCAGATAAGATAGTGACAATTTTAACCAAGGAATTTGGATTAATTCGGGCGGTTGCTCCTGGGGCGCGTAAACATAACTCCAGCTTGGGTGGGAGAATTGGGATTTTTGTAGTTAATGAATTACTGATTTCCCAAGGAAAAAGTCTAGGAAATGCTACGCCAACACTCGATAAAATTACTCAAGCGCAAACTATAAAAACTTATCCAGGTCTAACTAAAGACTTAGGAAAATTAGCTGCTAGTCAATATTTAGCTGAAATTGTCCTCTGTCAGGCTTTAAGCGAACTACCCCAAACAGAACTTTATGACTTACTAGATGAACATCTCCAGCGATTAGAAGCCTTACCCAAAAGTCAAGGATTCGCTGTTGTCGCACATTTGGCGCATGGAGTCTTTCAATTTTTAGCTTTAGCAGGACTCACACCCCAAGTTCAAGTTTGTTGCTTAACTCAGCTTCCTGTCACCCCAGACTGGACAAATCCCAACTGGCAGGTAGGATTTAGTGTGCCGACAGGAGGGATAATTAGCTTAGAGGCTTGGAAAAGCTTACGCTCAGAAAGGGAAAAAGGGAAACGGGAAGATGGAGAGATCAGGAAAAAAAGTTCTCCCAATCCCCAATCCCCAAGCTATGAAACGGTTATCCATCAGCAAGACCTCCCTACAATTTCTAATCGTCTGAATGCAAAAGAACTGTTTATGCTTCAATATTTGTCGCAAACAGAGATAATGCAAATAGAGGCAGCCTCAGATTATGGCTGGTTATCTATTGAGCAGATTTTGCGACAGTACATTCAGTATCATTTGGATCGTCCTATTCGCTCTGCTACTTTGATTGATTCTTATTTTGCCGCCAACCATGATGCAATCGTCTGATTTGGATAAAAAAATCCTGCCTCTGTCACCCAGTCAAGCTAAAAACAATAGGGTATCAGAGAAGACAACACCCCATCAGCCCAGTGCTGTTTCCCAACCTAACCTTAATTCAATCAATAACCAAGAAATATCCCGAACAGATGTTTCTCAGGAAAAAAATGGAAATGTAGAAGTTTCATCTACTAATGTACCTACACCATTAGAACCACAATTTCAAACTAATGGCAAAGGTAATTCTACCCAAGAAATTCTAAAAGTAGTCACCCAACCAGAAACGACACAATTAAATGGATCTGGTGTAGGTGGGGGGAATACATCAAGTAATATTCAAAAACAAGGGTTTTTACCTGTATTAAAAAACCCGAATTTTCTGGCACTTTGGGGAGGGCAAGTTTTTTGCCAGCTGGCTGATAAAGTATATTTGGTATTGATGATTGCTTTGATTAATACCCAGTTTCAAAAGGGTGATCAGAGTATCAGTGGTTGGGTATCGGCGTTAATGATGGTTTTTACCATTCCCGCAGTCTTATTTGGTTCTGTGGCTGGTGTATTTGTAGACCGCTGGTCAAAAAAAGTTGTCTTGGTAGCAACTAATGTTTGGCGAGGTATTCTCGTGCTGGCAATTCCCTTGCTGTTGTGGTTAACCCATGATTGGCAACCTGTGGGAGTTTTGCCAGTGGGATTTTTGATTATCTTGGGTGTGACTTTTTTAGTTTCTACTTTGACACAGTTTTTTGCACCAGCAGAACAAGCGGTAATTCCTCTGGTAGTGGCAGAAGAACATTTACTTTCGGCTAATTCCCTGTACACAACCACGATGATGGCATCGCTAATTATCGGTTTTGCTGTGGGGGAACCGTTGTTGGCATTAGCTGATGGACTGTGGCTAAAACTGGTAGGTAGTGGTAGTGGTGGACTAGGTAAAGAAATTTTAGTCGGTGGCAGTTATGCGATCGCAGGATTAATTTTACTCCTACTCAACACTAAAGAAATACCCCATCCCCCAGAAACTGAATTTCCTCACGTTTTCTCTGACTTGCGAGACGGTTTCCTTTACCTCAAAGAAAATCATCGCATCCGCAATGCTATCGTACAACTAGTTATTCTCTTTTCTGTCTTTGCCGCTTTAACAGTTATCGCTGTTCGCATGGCAGAAATCATCCCCAACTTGAAAGCATCCCAATTCGGCTTTTTACTCGCATCAGGGGGAGTTGGTATTGCTGCCGGGGCAACAATTATCGGTCAATTTGGCCAACGCTTTTCCTATCGGCAACTTAGCTTTTGCGGTTGTCTAGGCATGGCAGCATCTTTGATAGGTTTGGGAATATTCACAACCCAGCTATGGATAGTGTTGTTGTTATTATCTCTTGTTGGTCTGTTTGGGGCTTTGGTAGGTATCCCCATGCAAACTGCTATTCAAACAGAAACCCCTCCAGAAATGCGCGGTAAAGTGTTTGGTCTGCAAAATAATGTTATCAACATTGCCCTTTCTCTACCCTTAGCATTAGCTGGTGTCGCTGAAACCTTTTTTGGACTACAGGTAGTCTTTTTGGGATTATCTGTAATTGTCTTTTCAGGAGGTATATTAACTTGGTATAACTCCCGTGATTAGTTATCAGGCTGAAAATCATCTATAACTTAGTGAAACAATTGGTTTTCGTGCTAAACTTAATCCAGCGAAAATTCATATAATACTTGCTGGGAATCACTTAAGATTATCCTGTTTAAGTTGTTATAAATTTAGCTAATTCACAACTTGCCAGCAAGATTTAATAAAGCCATAAAATCATTTGTTTATTGGCTTAAGTATAAGCTTTTAAACGATGGTATGGCTGCTACTCATCATGATCTAGCAGGACTAATAAACGTAAGTATTCATGGCTAGAGAATACTTCAAATCAGGAGAATAAAGGCTTTTTGGGTCAACCTTGATGATTTTGATCAAGTATCACTTCTTTCTATTCCTGATTTCATAAGCATTCTGACTCCTGAATTCTTACTAATAAACAGGTTTGAAAGACCCTTAGTGTCTGTAGATTGGTGTAAGCCGTATTTTATGATAACGGTGTGTTCTCATTTAACTGACAACCGTTATAAAATCTTCAGCAAGGACTACAGAATAAAAATAGCTAAGTATAAAAAACAAATAATTTAAACTAAACTAAACCCGCTTTTATTCACAGCTAATCAAAGAATGCGTATAGCCTGGATTGGAAAAAAAACGCCCTTTTGCGGCAATGTCACTTACAGTAGAGAAATTACCAATGCTTTGCTAGATAGGGGACATCAAGTTAGCTTTCTTCACTTTGCCCAAGAAGAATCTCAACCCCAAAATTGGCCTAATTGTCAAGAAGTTTCCTTACCCTTCATTTATAAATCTCAAGTTTATACTATTCCCACTTTTAAAGCGACTAAGGTTTTAACTGAGTCGTTGCGAGAAATCAAGCCAGATATAGTTCATGCTTCTTTAACTTTATCGACACTAGATTTTGTTTTACCAGAAATTTGCCAAGAATTAAACTTGCCTTTAGTTGCTACTTTTCATACTCCATTCGCTGGCAAAGGGGCAAAATTAATATCCGGCACACAAATTTTGGCTTATCAGCTATACGCACCTTTCTTAGATCACTATGATCGGGTAATTATTTTTTCCCAAATTCAACGGGAATTATTAGCACGCATGGGAGTTAGGGAAGAAAAATTGGCTGTGATTCCCAATGGTGTTGATACTGTTAAATATTCTCCCGGTATTTCTAAAATCAAAGCAGAATTTGATGCCGAACGCTTGTTTGTGTATCAAGGGCGTATTGCAACGGAGAAAAATGTTGAACCCCTACTACGCGCTTGGAAGCAGTCGGATATGGGAGTTAATAGTAAATTATTGATTGTGGGTGATGGCCCGTTAAAACCTTCATTAGAGCCATTTTATGGACAGGAAGATGGCATCATTTGGTTAGGATTTATAGCAGATGAGAATCGGCGCATTGAAATTTTAAGGGGCGCTGATGTATTTATTTTGCCCTCTTTGGTAGAGGGTTTGTCTTTATCTCTGCTGGAGGCCATGTCCTGTGGTTTAGCTTGTTTAGCTACGGATGTAGGTGCAGATGGGGAAGTGTTGGAAAAGGGCGCAGGTGTCATTATTAGCACTAAAACAGTGCGATCGCAACTCAGAACCCTTTTACCACTGTTCCAAGATCATCCAGAGTTAACAACTTTATTAGGTCAAAAAGCGAGAAATAGAGTATTAGAGCGTTATACCCTCAGTGATAATATCACCCGTTTAGAAGAACTTTATACTAAAATATTAGCACAACAACCTTTAACAATCAGTTGGGGTACTTAAAAATAAAAACTTTTCCATCTCTGCCTTGCCAACAACTATTAACTAAGCAGGTCATAGTACATCATGAAAATAATGCTAATGGGATATTATGGCTATAGAAATATAGGTGATGATCTATTTGTCCAACATTTAACTAATTTTTTTAGCAAGAAAGAAGCGGTTGAAAAAGTATTTTTAATTTGCAATGACAACTATTATGAAATCAGCAGCAAAAAGATTTCTCTATTTCATCATTTCCAATTATCAAAAATAAAAAGATTATTTCTTTTATGGCAAAGTGACTGCGTAGCTTGGGGAGGAGGTACTTTAGGATTAAGCAGTGTACCCAAGAATTTATCGACTCTGCAAACTTTAGCTAAATTATTAGGTAAGCGGTTTTGTTTTCTAGGCATAGGCCTAGAAAGTATGAATGCAGGAGAAAAGCAGGATGTAACTAATTTTTTCAAACAGGCAGATTTGTTATATGTTAGAGATAATAATTCCTATGAATTGGTAAAAGAAAAGCTGAAATTTACTAATTCTTGTTGTCTAGGTGGTGACTTAGCATTTTTAGATTTAAGTTATTATGAAGAATTTATTCATCGAACTAAAACGGCAAATTCTTTAAGTAATATATCCTTCTCTGGTAAACATTGGTGGGGTGATAGTAGAGCCGAATTTTATGCCCAGCAATTAATCCCACTAATCGAAAAATACAATTCTGTAATCCATTTACTACCAGGACATATGGGTAGTGAACAGAATGATAATAAATTCCATGAATTACTGAAAAAATATTTACCTACCCAAAATTGCCAACTACATTCATGGGATAAACCAGAAGATTTTTTGCAAATTCTGAGTCAAATGGATTTTCACTTTGGCAATCGTCTTCATTCTATAATACTGGCAGATATATTAGGAGTTCCTAGTATAGGAATATCTGCTGATCCTTCCAAAATCAGTAACTATATCAATAAAACAGAAATGTTATCTAGAGAAAGAATAGTAGATTTTATGGAAGTATTAACCATAGAACGGATCGAAAAAATATTTCAAGAATACAAAAGACCGGAAGAGTTTATTATCAACGAATCAAAAACAGCTCAAGAAAGTTTAGAAAGAATTTTTCATATATAAAGTACAGTCATCATTGAGCTTAAATACCTCGCTCCTGATGAGCGGGGTATTTGTTATTTCTGTACCCTAGCCATTAGCTGATAGGTTTATTTCGATTCCTCCCCTGCTACCTATAAACCTATTTCAGCTTTCCAGACGCTTTAGCGGCTTTAGCAGCTTTTTTCGCCGCTTTTTCTGCTTCTATAGCTGCTAATTTAGCTTGTTCTTTCTCTTCAGCAATTTTGTTGATATAGTAATGGTAATCACCTAAATAAACCCGAAATTCACCATCACGAATTTCGACAATTTTGTTAGCTACCTGAGAGATAAAATAACGGTCGTGGGATACTATAATTGCTGTCCCATCATAGTTTTGCAGGGCTTCTTCCATCATTTCCTTTGCAGGAATATCTAAGTGGTTGGTAGGCTCATCCAGAATGATTAGATTTGCTGGACGTAATAGCATTTTTGCTAATGCTAACCGAGCTTTTTCGCCTCCACTTAATGCCCCAACTTTCTTAAATACGGTATCACCAGTAAATAAGAATCTTCCCAAGAGTGTACGGACTTCTTCGTTTGTCCAGTCGGGAACTTCATCATGAATAGTTTCCATGACGGTTTTATTTAAATCTAAGGCTTCGGCTTGGTTTTGCTCAAAGTAACCAGGAATAACGTTGTGATCACCTAGTTTTACTAACCCTTCTGTAGGTGGTTCTGCACCCATCATGATTTTTAACAGTGTAGATTTTCCTGCACCATTGGGACCTAGAAAGGCAATTCTATCTCCCCTTTCAATGAGAAGATTTGCCGCCAAAAATAGGATTTTATCACCATAAACATGAGTTAAATCTTTAATCTCTACTACTTCACGTCCGCTGCGGGGTGCGGGAGGAAATCGGAAATGTAAAGTTCTCACACCCGCAATAGGTGCTTCGATACGTTCAATTTTATCTAGTTGTTTTTCCCGGCTTTTAGCTTGGGTACTGCGGGTTGCACTAGCGCGGAATCTATCTACAAAGGTTTGCTGTTTTTCTATTTCTTTTTGCTGACGTTCAAAGGCGCTCAGTTGTGCTGATTGATTTTCAGCTTTTTGTTGCAAGTAGGATGAGTAATTACCGAGATAAGTGGAAGAAACACCGCGTTCAGTTTCCACAATTTGGGTGCAGAGGCGATCAAGAAACTCCCGGTCATGGGAAACTATGACCATTGGGGTAATCAGCCCTCTGAGGTAATTTTCTAACCACTCGATGGTTTCTAAGTCTAAGTGGTTTGTCGGTTCATCCAGCAGTAATAAGTCTGGCTTTTGCAGCAGGATTTTACCTAAACTCATTCGCATTTGCCAACCCCCTGAGAAAGCGCTGACTAAGCGATCGCTATCTTCAACCTGAAAACCCATTTCTGGCAAAATTTTACCAATCCGTGCGTCTAAGTTATAGCCATCCAACGCTTCAAACTGTCTCTGCAAGCGATCTAATTTGTGGATTAGTTCATCCAATTCCTCTGGATTAGCTGTTTCCATCTCTTGCGGTACATGAGCTAAAGCTATCTGCACATCGTTGGCTTCTTGGAACACAGTCCAAAATTCTTCTCTAACTGTACGGGTAGGATCTACCTCAAACTCTTGATTGAGATAAGCTATGTGTAAGCTGTTAGGACGAATGATTTCGCCGCTAGTGGGTTCTATTTCCCCAGAGATGATTTTCAGTTGAGTCGATTTTCCCGCACCGTTAACGCCTACTAAGCCAATGCGATCGCCTGGTTTGACTTCCCAGTTGATATCTTTAAGAACTTCGCCTGTAGGATAAATTTTACTAATATGTTCAAGTCGCAGCATGAAATGTCTCTCAGGTAGGGGATAGGTGGTTGGGGGGAAAGCTAACGCCGTATTGTATTTAATCTTAACAAAATTTAACTACAAATTTACATACCAGATTCTTCTTAATTCCTGAGAATCGAGAAAAATTTTTGGTTGTTATTAATCATACAGCAGAATTCGGCAGTTCAAAAATCAAACAAGCTGTTTCTCAGACGTTTAACCCAGATTCTGTATTCCATAATATTGTCAGCATTCAGCACATAACAGTCAACAATCGGAGAAAACTTGATGAGTCGGTAACAATGGGCGCTCTCATTCAGGCTTATGGTTTATGAGAATGAATTATCCTCAATATTGAACTTTAACAAAACATAAGTGACTCTATTTTATTGTTAATTATTGCGAGTTTAGCAGTTATTAATACTCTCATGGCATAATAATTATTAGCTATTTTTTACAGGATAAAACTATGCATAAATACCCAGTTCTGTTAAAAAACAGAATATAAAATTATTACTCAATTAAATTATTGACTATTTCAGGCATTACTACATTTACAAACTAAATTTAATTCAAATTAAACTTTTATTCATGATATCCAAGGGTAATTTACCTTAAAATCCGATAAAAAGACTCAGAAACAGTTTACCTTCAAATAGCTAACGTAGAAGTTCTCTTTCTATTAAATATGCAATTAAACACTAGACTTTTTTGGTGTTGATATAAGGTTAGCAACAATAATTAACATAACAAATGAATAGAAATACACCTGTATTGTCTCTAACAAGGTTGACATTTTGTAGTCATTTAAAGAATCATCTTAGGAAACCCGGATAGTCTGTTGAGAGGAAACTATGCACACAGTTATTCTAGTCCTGGTTGAGGTGCTAATTGTGATTGGAATGTCACGGTTAGTAGGATTAGCATTTCGATCAATTAAGCAACCATTGGTAATTGGTGAGATTGTGGCCGGAATTATGCTCGGCCCATCTTTATTCGGTTTAATTGCTCCCCATGCAGCAGCTACCCTGTTTCCAGCAGAAACCATTCCTTTTCTGAATGTTTTATCTCAGATAGGACTGATATTTTTTATGTTTTTGATTGGTTTAGAGCTAAATCCAAAATATCTCAGGGGTAACTTAAAAGCTGCTGTTCTGATTTCTAATATCAGCGTTATTGTTCCTTTTGCTCTCGCAGCGATTTTATCTTTGCTGCTTTATCCTTTAGTAGCCAACGGATCTGTCTCATTTGCTGCGTTTGCTTTATTTTTAGGGGCAGCTATGTCGATTACAGCTTTTCCTGTATTGGCACGAATTATTACTGAAAACAATTTACAGCAAACACGTTTGGGGACATTAGCCTTAACTTGTGCCGCAGTTGATGATGTGACAGCCTGGTGTATTTTGGCAATAGCGATCGCAGTTGCTCGTAATGGTAGCATCCAGCAAAAAGCTATCCTGACTATTTGTGCCAGCTTAGTCTATATAGTTTTCATGTTCACAATTGGGCGTTGGTTTCTTAAGCGTTTAGTTACTCATTACCAACACGCTGGTAAATTAAGCCAATTTGTTCTAGCTTTAATTTATATGGGAGTTCTTGCTTCTGCTCTCATTACTGAATTTATCGGTATTCACCTAATTTTTGGGGCATTTTTATTAGGAGCAGTAATGCCCAAAAATGCAGAATTAGTCAGAGAATTAGCAATTAAAACTGAAGATTTTGTCTTAATATTTCTGCTGCCAGTATTTTTTGCATATAGCGGTATAAGGACACAAATAGGTTTAATCAACCGTCCTGAATTGTGGCTATTATGCGGATTAATTTTAGTAGTAGCAATTGTAGGTAAATATAGTGGTACTTATATAGCTGCTCGCCTCAGTGGCATTAACAAACGGGAAGCATCAGCCCTCGGTTGGTTAATGAATACTCGCGGTTTAACAGAATTAATTGTTTTGAATATTGGTTTAGAGTTGGGTGTAATTTCGCCATTGCTATTTACCATGCTGGTAGTGATGGCTTTGGTAACAACATTTATGACATCCCCATTACTAGAATGGACATATCCAAAACGCTTAATCAAATTAGACGTAGTAGAACCAAAACCAGAACAGCGAATAGAGACAGAGGTGATAGAAAGTATTGAATCTTTTGTTACCCCATACCGGATTTTAGTACCTGTAGCTAACCCTACAACTCAAAAAGGTTTGGTACAGTTAGCAGTAGCGTTGGCTCTCAATTATCGACAGCCTGCGGTTATTAATCCTCTTAGTCTAATTGAGTTAGAAGAAAACTATGGTTTTGAGAGTACCCCAACTGAAGCTAACCGATTAATTGCCGAACGTCGCTATCAATTAGAAGAATTAATTGATACTTTAGAACCATCAATTATTAGATCATATATACATCCCATTGTTCGCATATCCAGCAACGTTGCTAGAGAAACAGCACAAATAGCCCAAATCGAACAACCTGATTTAATTCTTGTCGGATGGCATCGTCCAGCTTTTAGTAATAATCGTTTAGGTGGTAGAGTGGGGCAAATTTTGACTAGCGCACCAGTAGATGTAGCTGTATTCGTAGATCGAGGAAGCGATCGCTTAGAAAGTTTACTAGTTCCCTACTCCGCAAATATCCATGATGATTTAGCCCTCATACTAGCCCTCAGACTGCTAATTAACTGTGATACTTGCATATTGCAGATTTTACAAGTTTTAACCGGCAATCAAACCCAAGATGAATTGAGTTATGAACTGGACTCGATGATTGAACAATTGCCAGCTAGTGTAAGCGATCGCATAGAAATAAAAACCGTTGCCTCTCCAGAACCAATGCAAGCTGTAGTTGCAGCATCAGAAAATGTTGATTTAACCATTGCTGGTACTAGTCGCGCTTGGGGAATTGAAAAACAAACTCTAGGACGATACACAGACGAACTAGCAATAAAATGTCGTTCTTCACTACTCATTACCCGTCGCTACAGTCAAGTTACCTCTCATCTCAGTTCCCTGATACCAGAAATTAACACCAAAGAAGTAATTCGTAATTAACTAAGTCGGCACGATCAAACCTTTTACCCCACTTTCCTCACCCTACTAATATGCTGTCCCAAAAGCCTGAATTAATCAATTATCATTGATTTTTTATATCATATCCAATTTGTATAGTGTGTAAGTTCTAAAACCAACAAAATTCTCATAAATTTAGAATTTACCGCTTTACCTCCAACAGATCAAATACCAAGTTAAACAGCCATTAAAACATGAAAAATCAACTTCGAACTACACCACACCTTTTCCGAATTAGCTTATTTGGCCTATCTGCTGCAATTATCCTCAATACTAGCATTGGCCTCGCTGCACCACTCGCCAAACTCAATAAATGGCAATTGAACCCCAAAACACAGCAACTAGAAATCACACTTTCCTCAGCCGCAATACCTGAGTATTTCTATCTTCCTCAACCCCCGCGTTTAGTAGTAGATTTGCCTAATACCCAATTAGGCAATGTTGACACCCAAAAAAACTATACTGGTGGAAAAATTCAAAAAATTCGCGTTTCCCAATTCAGCCCTAATATCGCCCGCATAGTCATAGATTTAGAACCTGGAAGTTTTGTCGATGCCAACCAGGTAAAACTTCAGTCTAATTCCCCAATAAACCCCACTCGCTGGGTATTAAGCCCCACTATCTCCTATAATAGCACTTCTTCACAGTCACCCTTTCCACTTTCCCCAACTAATCAGCTATCCCCTCCCTCTTTGAACACTCTCCCACCAGCATCTACCAACTTACCCCTCAACCAGCAACCTTTTGTAATTGTACCGCCCCCCAATTCTCAACAATCCAATTTAATTATTCTCCCAGCTAATTCTTCCGAGAATAACAACATCATTACAATCCCTAATTCTTTACCCAATATTCCTCATCCAGAAAACTATTTAGATCAAGTTACCAATATTCCCATAATTGAATTTGGTCAACCGCTTCCTACACAAAAATAATAGATTCATGGTTGCACTGGGTAATTGGGAATGGGAAATCATAGCAACCCATTACCCAAAAACTAAAACTAAAATCTTTCCGTATCCTGAGGCTGACCAACTGCCCCTGGTTGAGATAAGAAGAAATTTTGAGCAGATTCATTTTGGTATATACACCTAATATCAGGCTTTTCACTGTCTAAGTTACCTGTAAAGCCGAAAGTATTCAGGCGATTTTTACATTCCCTTACCTGATCTGATGATACGAGTTTTTTATTTTCTAAAATTGCCCAGTTATTTTGGCGGATAACGCATCCAGGACGTATGTTAGGCTGGGCTACATAGACATTAAACGGGTTAAGAGTTACAAATAGTCTGGCATCCATCACCATTGCACTAGCTCCATACTGCACGCAAATTTCAGGGTTTGGTGCTTTAGTATCAATAAACTCACGAGAAGCCACGTTAGATGGACTCAACGTGCTTGTAGAACTAAAAGCAATCCCAATCCCAATTCCCAAAATCAACACCCCTCCCAAAATTGCAATAGTAGTGAAGTTAAATAAAGGGGATTGGATCGGAGAGGTTTTAGAAGTAGTAGTTGATCTACCAGTAGATTTACGTCTCATTTTTGCTTGTTCACCTTCACGCAAAATTGGCAAGGAGTTGTTTACTTTCTCCTTACTTCAGTATAGTAGTCGTTCCTTCAAATTTGATGGACTCAGAAAGCGTAGAAGAATCGAACAAAAATATGCGCGGTTGGAATACTAGATAGTACTGGTAGTTATTTTGCGAGTCTAGGGGGATATTTGACTATTCCTCTTAAGCAAGTTTGAAAAACCCCCAGGTGTATACCTTGAGACAGCAAAGTGTCAATCAATAGCAACCTGCCGTGAGTGTATAGCTATTGATGATCAATCAGTAGTTAGCAAAAAAAAGCCTGAGTTAAAACCAGGAACTTTTGGTGTTTTCTGTTATTCTTTATTATAAGATGTTGTTTCTGGGTATATCTGAAAATTCACCCTCAGAATACCCAGTAATTGAAACTCAAGACAGTTATTGGTGTTTAGCCGACACTAATAACTGTTGTTTTTAACCTTTTCTTTGTTACTGTCAAGCCTATGCCACCAAGAACAAAAAGCCCCAACAGCGTACTCGATTCGGGAACTTTTGTTTGATGGACTGATTGATTTATCAACGAGATACTTGCAAAGCCATTATTGCCCACTAGAGCAATATCTTTAGTAACTGAGATTTTCTTTTGAAAGGGCAATACATCTTTAATTACTGAATCAAGCGGTGAAACTGATATAGCCAGTAAATTCACTGACCCACTACCAGGGTCAAGTAGATCAACCCGATCAACAATGGTAATGAAAGCATCACCTATCACCCCATAGGAGAGAAGTTCTAAATCAACCTTGTCAATCCATTGATCAGGATCAAGAACTGTAACATCATACTGAAAAGTTGTGTCAATTGCCTGTCCTGGCGTAACATTCCAAAGTGGGCTTTGAAAAATCAGGTTATAAGCGTGATCGACTATTTCTCCAAATACGAGAATTTCGTTGCTCTCCGGTCCACCAGCACCACCTAGGTTAAAAGTGGAAAATCCCCGAAAATTATCAAAAAGCTTGTCACCAAGCTGATAAGAATTCCCCGCCAGTAAATCGCTCAGTAGAACGTTGCCAGTGAGAATTGCAGCTTGAGCAGAAGCTGAAAGCGTAGCAATAGTAGCCAGAGTTGCAGTTATTCCCACTGCCAAGGATCTCATTATTCTGTGTAACTTCATACTGATTAGCCCTTAAAATTGGTTACGTGCATGAGAAAAAGTTTGATTGCAAACTCTCACTCTTCCTAATTTAAAAAGGAGAGTAATTTTTGCTTTGACGACACATTTTGTGTAAGTGTCCTAATTGATAGCTTAAATCTCTAAGAGTAGAAATCCATATCTAAACCTTGGATAGATATGTCAATAAGTTAAAACCATTAAACTCCGTGACTAGAGATTTCAGTTACTTACTTTTGACAATACTCACTTACCTAAAGATAGAGATGAGGATGTTCTCTTTTCGAGTTCATCTACATACAAATACATACTAGCGGACTTTATCTAATCTTTTCATAGTTCATAGAATCTTTACTTTATTAAGCAACGTAAATATTTATGGGTTGCTTAAAATATCTATACTTAAGAAATTTTACTTAAATTAAAAAAAACACTCGATATTGCCAGAGATTTGGATTAATCAATAGAAAAATTACTTAGTTGATATTACTGATAATATTAAGAAATATTATAATACCAAGTAATTGGTGATATAAAAATCAACATCTGCATCAAAATTTGCTGAAATCAATAATTTATATTTATATATATTCAGATCTTAAACAGAAGTTCATATAAAGTTCATATAAAGTTCATATAAAGTTCATAAAGTCCAATTTGGTAAAGACGTATTCACAAATTATAGTTTTCTTCATAGATGTCTAACGGAAAGAAAGTATCAAAACTAACAGAAGACAGAAAAAGTTGCAGGAACAAAGTTTTCCAAAGTTTATCTCCCACCTAGTCAACAAAACGATAATCTGACTGCATAGTGGAGAAAAACTCAGTAATGACCCAACTTTCTAATATTCGTCAACTTTTAACTGATGCCAAGCTAGGACTGCTACCTTATCTAGACAACCGCCTCAATGAGATAGAGCAGTCTTGGACGCAACTAGAAAATCTGCATTTAGAGCCTTATGATATTGAACTGGGAGAATGCAACACCATAGCAGCAAACGAACCCAGACCTCTAATTACCCAGTCAGTTTCCCTCAGATGCTTTATCACTGGTAGTCATGAAAATAAATTAGAACTTTTACTTTTAGCATCCGAATTACAAAATTCCCTGGACGCAACCATATTTGAATGGAGTAACCGTGAGTGGTATCAGTTTGAAAAACCGTTGAGGCGACCAGTAACACAGATTACAGGTGGTTTAGATTACGAAGTGGTTGAAAACCCTACTTACTCTTGCCGGTTGGCTATCTATCGAGAATTTGACTTAATCTACACTATCAGCTTTTAAAGCATAGACGGGCGGGGTTGCCCCGCCTCTAATGACTAACTAGCTAACAGAGTTTTTTCCAGAGGTGTCCAACGAAAATAGCGATCGCCACCCCGTTCAATCACCACCTTAACCCGTGGTTCCAACTTAGGCAAATTAGCTAAATACTCCACTTCCTGATTAGACAGGATATGTCCCTCAATAATCCACAGCAATAGACCCTTGGATTTAGGTGGAAGTTGTTCTAGCTGATAGCTAATTATCGGCGGTAAATAATAAACTTCACCCACCGCCGCACCGCTACCAGTACTTTTTTTACCCAGATGGGGAGGTCTAACTCCATGAACTCTCGTTAAATAAGCCGCAACGTCCCCTAGTCCCCTCGCCGTAATGTGAAGGTTCATATAGCCAGCTGCCCGCAATCGACGGCGATACCGACCTTCATAGCCCCCTTCCAAAGGAACATACACACCCAAAGCGCCGAATTTCTCCAAATCGCGCATTAAACCGTTGCCAGTGGTAATTAGTGCCATAGATTTTCGTCTTATCCCACTCAGATATCTCTATTATTGACCCTTTGATGGTAGATTAAGTTAGATTAAGTCACATAATTCAGCATTCAGTAAAATTTGGGCATCAAGGTTAGGCAAGTTTTTACTTTCTCGCCTTTATCCATCCCTCAGATAAAATCTAACTGTAGATTGCTGGACAAAAATAAATCAATGATTTATAATATTGGATTGTGACCAAACAGTAAAATTAGATAGTTTTTCTATTTAGCACTTTTAAACTAGTATAAGCATCAAATTTCGATGACTTTAATTCCCCCAGAGGATAATCTAGTATAAATGCATAAGAGACTGCTAAACTAAAAAAGCTTTGAGGTCAAATTAGGAGCTATCGGCTACAAAACCAAAGCCAAATCAAAGCTCCAGACCACTTTCACTCCCGCAGCCCCTAAAACAAGGCAAATCCTCAAACAATAGTTTAAGGTATTTAAAGAAGTAGAACCTGAGCAATAATGTTGGTTTTATGGCATTATAATAAGTCTGAGGAAACGGATACTGGGTGGAAAACATCCGCTTAAGTCCTACTACAACCGGAGAGTGCCAGAGCAATTG
Organism: Anabaena sp. PCC 7938; assembly: GCF_049315035.1. Lineage (NCBI taxonomy): Bacteria > Bacillati > Cyanobacteriota > Cyanophyceae > Nostocales > Nostocaceae > Anabaena > Anabaena sp. PCC 7938. Next base: position 2,971,274 of record NZ_CP186034.1, read on the forward strand.
CTTGGACGAAAGCATTGCTGCACAAAGCGCAAAGCAATCACGTCTTGCATTGATTCCAGAAGTAATGCATTCCCATTGGGAAAGTAATTATGGCTGTTCTGGAGAACAAGTGAGTGAATATAAATCTATTCACTAAAACAGTACAGACACAATTTATTGCGTCAAAAAACATGGCGTTTACGAATCTTGTGTCAAGCAAGTCCGATTTTAAGGTCAGCAACTAGAAAGGAGAACCAGTTACTGTGTCTGTAGGTATTCTCGGCACCAAGCTGGGCATGACCCAAATATTTGACGATGCAGGGAGAGCAATTCCTGTCACCGTCATTCAAGCCGGTCCATGCACTGTCACGCAAGTTAAAACAAAACAGACCGACGGTTACGCTGCCATTCAAGTTGGTTATGGCGAAGTGAAACCCAAGGCGTTAAATAGACCGCTGCTAGGCCACCTAGCTAAATCATCCGCCCCAGCATTGCGGCACTTGAACGAGTATCGCACTGATGCCTCCGGTGATTATGCTTTAGGTCAAGAACTTAAAGCAGATATTTTTAGTGAAGGTCAAATTGTAGATGTGATCGGTACAAGTATCGGTCGCGGTTTTGCAGGCAACCAGAAGCGTAATAACTTTGGTCGTGGTCCCATGTCCCATGGTTCCAAAAACCACAGAGCGCCTGGTTCCATCGGTGCTGGTACAACCCCTGGTCGTGTTTATCCCGGTAAACGGATGGCAGGGCGTTTAGGCGGCACTCGTGTCACAATTCGCAAACTAACAGTCGTGCGAGTAGATGCAGAACGCAACTTAATTCTCATCAAAGGTGCTATTCCTGGTAAACCAGGAGCCTTAGTGAATGTTGTACCTACAAATAAAGTTGGTAATAAATAGTTTTAGTTGTGAGTTGACAACTGACAACTGACAAAGGACACAAAGATGGTTGAGAGTGTAGTAAAAAATTGGCAAGGAGAGCAAGTTGGGGAAACAACCTTTGACTTGCGAGTTGCCAAAGCAGAAACAGCGGCTCATATAGTACACCGCGCATTGGTCAGACAAATGACCAATTCTCGCCAAGGAACTGCCAGCACCAAAACTCGTTCTGAAGTCAGAGGTGGCGGTCGCAAACCTTGGAGACAGAAAGGCACAGGTCGCGCTCGTGCAGGTTCTATTCGTTCACCCCTATGGCGTGGTGGTGGTGTAATCTTTGGACCTAAACCCAGAGATTTCAACCTGAAGCTGAACCGGAAAGAACGGCGTTTGGCACTGCGGACTGCCTTCGTAAGTCGCGCCGAAGATTTGATAGTTGTAGAAGAATTTAGCAACGAACTACAACGCCCCAAAACCAAAGAATTGGTAGCAGCATTAGCTCGTTGGGGAGCATTACCAGAACAAAAGTCACTGTTAATTTTGTCTGAGATCGCAGAAAACGTACTTTTGTCAGCCCGCAATATAGAGAATTTAAAGCTAATTGCTGCTGACCAACTAAATGTTTACGATTTACTGCACGCTGACAAAATTATCTTAACGTCAGCAGCTTTAGCAAAAATCCAGGAGGTCTACAGTGCCTAACCTTGACCCCCGTTACCTTGCCGACTTAGTACGTCGTCCAATTCTCACCGAAAAGGCGACGATCATGATGGAGCAAAACAAATACACTTTTGAAGTAACTCCAAAATCGAGCAAGCCAGAAATTAAAGCGGCAATTGAAGACTTATTTCAAGTCAAGGTTGTTAAAGTTAACACTGCATTGCCACCACGCAAACAGCGCCGCGTTGGTAAATTTATCGGTTACAGACCTCAATACAAAAGAGCTGTTGTCACCATTGCATCTGGGGATGTAGAGAAGATTAGACAAGTTCTATTCCCAGAAGTTTAAGAATTTGAGGTTTTAGATTTGAGATTTTAAATTGGGCTAGTCAATAAATTGCCAAAAAAACAATTAAAAATCGAAAATCCAAATCAAACAAATTCTGAATCAAAAATCGAAAATCCGAAATCCAAAATTACTTATGGGTACTCGTTCTTATCGCCCTTATACCCCTAGTACTCGCCAAGTTATAGTTTCTGACTTCGCGGAAATTACTAAAACTGAGCCAGAAAAATCATTAACTGAATCAGTACACCGTCCCAAAGGTCGGAATAATCAAGGGCGGATAACCAGCCGTCGTCGGGGAGGCGGCCACAAACAACTTTATCGGATTATTGACTTTAAGCGAGATAAACGGGATATTCCCGCTACAGTTACAGCAATTGAATACGATCCTAACCGGAATGCGCGCATAGCCCTGTTGCTATATGAAGATGGCGAAAAGCGTTATATTCTGCATCCCAATGGATTAAAAGTTGGCACAACAATTATTGCTGGTGCTGATGCTCCCTTTGAAGATGGTAATGCTTTACCTCTATTCAAGATTCCCTTGGGTACTAGTGTTCACAACGTTGAAATGACCCCAGGTAAAGGCGGTCAAATCGTTCGTGCTGCTGGTGCAGAAGCGCAAGTTGTAGCAAAAGAAGGTAATTATGTAACTCTCAAGTTACCTTCTGGTGAAGTTCGCCTCATTCGTCGTGACTGCTACGCCACCATTGGTAAAGTAGGCAACACTGATGCAAGAAACCTGAGTGCTGGTAAAGCAGGACGTAATCGTTGGAAGGGTCGCCGTCCAAAGGTTAGAGGTAGTGTCATGAACCCGGTTGACCACCCACATGGTGGTGGTGAAGGTAGAGCGCCCATTGGTAGAGCCGGTCCTGTAACACCTTGGGGTAAACCTACTCTAGGTGCAAAGACACGGAAACGCAAAAAAGCAAGTAGCAAGCTAATTGTGCGTCGCCGTCGGAAATCTTCTAAACGCGGTCGTGGTGGTCGCCAGTCTTAGAATTTTAGATTTTAAATTTTGGATTTTAGATTAGTTCTACTTGTAGGCATCCCTCTGAAATTGGGGAAACCTAATGAGAAACTTAATTATCCAAAATCCGAAATTCTAAATCCAAAATCAAAAATTCAAACTCAAAAATCGAACTATGGGTCGTTCTCTAAAAAAAGGTCCTTTCGTTGCGGATCACTTACTCAGCAAAATTGAAAAGCTGAACGCTAAAAACGAAAAGCAAGTCATTAAAACTTGGTCGAGAGCATCGACAATTTTGCCCATGATGGTAGGTCATACCATAGCTGTTCATAACGGTAGGCAGCACGTTCCCGTATTTGTCAATGAGCAAATGGTAGGCCACAAATTGGGAGAATTTTCCCCCACACGTACCTACAGGGGTCATGGGAAAAGTGACAAAAAATCGGGGAGATAGCCAGTAGTCATTAGTCAGTAGTCATTAGTCATTAACAACTGACAACTGACAACTAACAACTGACAACTGACAAAGATGGAGAAAATTATGGCAACTGATACTACAGAAGTTAAAGCGATCGCCCGGTTTATACGCATTTCTCCCTTTAAAGTGCGTCGTGTACTCGATCAAATTCGGGGGCGTTCATATCGGGAAGCCCTGATTATCCTAGAATTCATGCCCTATCGAGCTTGCGAACCAGTATTAAAGGTGCTAAGAAGTGCCGCCGCAAATGCTGAACATAACGAAGGTTTAGATCGGGCAGAACTAGTAATCACTCAGGCATACGCCGATCAAGGACCAGTTCTAAAACGGTTCCAACCCAGAGCGCAGGGTCGAGCTTACCAAATTCGCAAACCAACGTGTCATATAACTGTCGCTGTTGGTGCTGGTACCACAGGCAAATAAGCAAAAGCAAAGACACAACTAATTGCGTACAGTAAGAAATTTTAGAGGAAGCATTTGTGGGACAGAAAATTCATCCAGTCGGTTTTCGCCTGGGTATTACTCAAGAACATCAATCCCGGTGGTTTGCCGTTCCTGACCGTTATCCAGAACTATTACAAGAAGACCACAAACTTCGGAAATACATAGAACAAAAACTGGGTAGATACGCTCAAAACAATGCCGGCATTTCCGAAGTACGCATTGAGCGCAAAGCTGATCAAATCGACCTAGAGGTACGGACAGCCAGACCAGGTGTGGTAGTAGGACGGGGTGGACAAGGTATTGAATCACTGCGTACCGGACTCCAAGACCTATTGGGCAGCAACCGTCAAATTCGCATTAACGTAGTTGAAGTTCAACGAGTTGATGCCGATGCCTACTTGATAGCCGAATATATCGCTCAACAATTAGAACGCCGTGTTTCCTTCCGTCGGGTAGTTCGCCAAGCTATCCAACGCGCTCAAAGAGCAGGTGTTCAAGGAATTAAAGTTCAAGTCGGTGGTCGTCTCAACGGTGCAGAAATTGCCCGGACAGAGTGGACACGTGAAGGTAGAGTACCTCTACATACACTACGGGCTGACATTGACTATTCTTACTGCACAGCACAAACGATTTACGGCATTTTAGGGATCAAAGTTTGGGTATTTAAGGGAGAAATTATTCCTGGACAGGAAGAAACCCCATCTGCACCCACAACACGCGAACCTCGTCGCCGTCAACAACAACGTCGTCGCCAGCAATTTGAAGACAGATCAAACGAAGGATAGTCATTAGCTATTAGTAAATTACTAATGACTAATGAGCAATGACCCATGACTAATGACAAATCATGTTAAGTCCTAGAAGAACTAAATTCCGCAAACAACAACGCGGACGAATGGAGGGTCTAGCTACCCGTGGTAGTACTCTCAACTTTGGGGATTTCGCCCTCCAGGCTCAAGAACCTGCTTGGATAACCTCTCGGCAAATTGAAGCTTCTCGTCGAGCAATGACTCGCTATATCCGCCGGGGTGGCAAAATCTGGATTCGGATTTTTCCAGATAAACCTGTCACCATGCGTCCTGCTGAAACCCGGATGGGTTCTGGTAAAGGTAACCCAGAGTTTTGGGTAGCCGTAGTCAAGCCAGGACGGATTTTATTTGAAATCGCTGGTGTTACCGAAGAAATAGCCCGTGAAGCTATGCGATTAGCCGCCTATAAGTTGCCAATCAAGACTAAGTTTATTATTCGCTCTCAACCACAGGAGCAGGAGTAGGTTATGCCTCTTCCCAAAATTTCAGAAGCTAGAGAATTAAGTGACGAGAAACTGGCTGAGGAAGTTCTCTCTACTAAAAGACAACTATTTCAGTTGCGCTTGCAAAAAGCTACTAGACAACTAGAAAAACCTCACCAGTTCAGACACGCCCGCCATCGCCTAGCCCAACTGCTGACAGTAGAGGGAGAACGCAAACGGGCCATAAGTCAATCGTCCCAGCAAGAAAAGTAAGAGATTATGGCAGTCAAAGAACGAGTTGGCTTGGTAGTGAGCGATAAAATGCAAAAAACTGTCGTAGTAGCGGTAGAAAACCGCGCTCCTCACCCCAAGTACGGCAAAATCGTAGTTAGAACCCAGCGCTATAAGGTTCACGATGAAGATAATCATTGTAAAGTGGGCGATCGCGTTCGCATTCAGGAAACTAGACCCCTGAGTAAAACCAAGCGCTGGCAGGTCACAGAAGTCCTCAATACCAAAGCTACAACTTAAATAGTTGTTATAAAACTAACAACTTCACAAGGGAGACCAATTGTGATTCAACCCCAGACTTATCTGAATGTCGCAGATAATAGCGGTGCCAAAAAACTAATGTGCATCCGCGTATTAGGTGCAGGTAATCGCCGTTACGGTGGCGTGGGCGATAAAATTATCGCTGTTGTTAAAGAGTCAACACCCAACATGGCTGTCAAAAAGTCTGATGTTGTGGAAGCTGTAATTGTGCGTACTCGTAAAGCTATAAATCGTGACAGCGGTATGTGTATTCGTTTTGACGACAACGCTGCTGTAATCATCAACAAAGATGGTAATCCCAGAGGTACACGGGTTTTTGGCCCAGTAGCACGGGAATTACGCGACAAAAACTTTACCAAAATCGTTTCTTTGGCTCCGGAGGTGCTGTAATGGCAAAGCCACAACCCAAAGTATTTCATAAAATGCACGTCAAAACCGGGGACACTGTACAGGTGATCGCTGGTAAAGACAAAGGTAAAGTTGGTGAGGTGATCAAAGCACTACCCCAACTAAGCAAAATCCTTGTCAAAGGTGTGAATATTAAAACTAAGCACGTTAAACCCCAGCAAGAAGGGGAATCCGGGCAAATTATCACCCAGGAATTTCCCATTCATAGCTCCAACGTGATGCTCTATTCCACTAAGCAAAATGTTGCTAGTCGTGTTTGCTACACTTTCACTTCTGAAGGCAAGAAAGTGAGAATGCTCAAGAAAACAGGTGAAATACTTGATAAGTAACCTGTAACAAGGGCGAGATTTTAGATTTGAATAGATTTAAAAATTTTTTAATTCAAAATCCAAAATCTAAAATCCAAAATCTCCAATTCCCTGACCAAGACCAGGGATAATAAGGACAAAAACTATGGCGAAAACCAGACTCAAAAACTTATACCAAGAGACAATTGTTCCCAAACTAATTAATCAGTTTCAATACACCAACGTTCATCAAGTACCGAAGGTAGTAAAAATAACTATTAACCGGGGTTTGGGAGAAGCTGCTCAAAATGCGAAATCATTGGAAGCGTCTTTAAATGAAATTGCACTAATCACTGGTCAAAAACCAGTGGTGACAAGGGCAAAAAAGGCGATCGCTGGTTTCAAAATTCGTCAAGGTATGCCTGTTGGCATTATGGTGACTTTGAGAGGCGAACGGATGTATGCCTTTTTAGATCGACTTGTTAGTCTCTCACTGCCTAGAATTCGCGACTTTCGTGGTATTAGCCCCAAAAGCTTTGACGGACGGGGCAACTATACTCTAGGTGTCAGAGAACAACTAATTTTTCCAGAAGTCGAGTACGACAGCATCGATCAAATCCGTGGTCTTGATATTTCTATCATCACCACAGCCAAAAATGACGAAGAGGGACGTGCCTTACTTAAAGAAATGGGAATGCCCTTTCGCGATCAATAAGTTCATAAGACAGAGGGAACGATGGCGGCTAACGACACAATTGCAGATATGCTGACGCGCATCCGCAATGCTAATCTGGCAAGGCATCAAACTACACAAGTGCCAGCTACGAAAATGACTCGCAATATTGCCAAAGTACTACGTGACGAAGGTTTTATTGCTGAATTTTCAGAATCAGGTGAAGGGGTACAACAAAATCTGGTGATTGCCCTGAAATATAAGGGTAAAAACCGTCAGCCCCTGATCACCGCATTGAAACGAGTAAGTAAACCAGGTTTGCGTGTTTACTCCAATCGCAAAGAATTACCAAGGGTACTAGGCGGGATCGGAATCGCCGTGATTTCTACATCCAGTGGGATTATGACCGACCGTGAAGCGCGTCGTCAGAACTTGGGTGGTGAAGTACTTTGCTACGTTTGGTAAGAAAGTAAGAGTATGGCCTACGCCACGCTGTGCTATCAGAATTTTTAGAGTTATTATCAATAACTCGTATCTGACAAAGGACAAAATTAAGTCATGTCTCGTATTGGTAAACGTCCAATTACTGTTCCCGCCAAAGTACAAGTGGCGATTGATGGCTCTAAAGTAGTCGTAAAAGGTCCAAAAGGGGAACTTTCTCGCGTTCTACCGTCTAATGTCATCGTCTCCCAAGAAGGGGAAACATTACTAGTAACACGTCGGGATGAAACCCGCACATCCAGGCAACTACACGGTTTAAGCCGTACCTTAGTTGCCAACATGGTTGAGGGAGTATCCCTTGGTTTTCAACGCCGGTTGGAAATTCAAGGTGTTGGCTACCGGGCCCAAGTTCAAGGGCGTAACCTAGTTTTGAATATGGGTTACAGCCATCAGGTACAAATTGAGCCACCAGAAGGAATTCAGTTTGCAGTGGAAGGTACTACTAATGTCATAGTCAGTGGCTATGACAAAGAAATTGTAGGTAACACAGCAGCTAAAGTCCGTGGCGTTCGTCCACCAGAACCCTACAAAGGTAAAGGCATTCGCTATGCCGGTGAAGTGGTGAGACGGAAAGCTGGTAAGACTGGTAAGAGTGGTAAGAAGTAAACATGAAACTTACTCGTAGAGAATCAAAACAGCGTCGTCATCGACGCGTCCGTGGCAAAGTTAGTGGTTCACCAGAACGTCCAAGACTAGCTGTATTCAGATCTAATGAGCATATCTATGTTCAAGTGATTGATGATACACAACATCAAACTTTGGTGGCAGCATCAACTGTAGAACCAGAGTTGAAATCAAGTCTGTCTTCTGGGGCAAACTGTAATGCATCAGCGCAAGTTGGTAAGTTAATCGCAGTGCGATCGCTAGAAAAAGGTATCACCAAAGTCGTTTTTGATCGCGGTGGCAACCTCTATCATGGTCGCATCAAAGCACTAGCTGAAGCAGCACGCGAAGCAGGTTTAGACTTCTAAATGGTCTTTTGTCATTTGTCCTTTGTCCCTTGTATAAGAGCAAATGGCTAATGACTAATGACTAATGACTAATGACTAACAGAGGCATTGATTATGGCAACGGGTCGTCGTAAAACAAACCGAGCAAAAAAAGAAGAAACTAACTGGCAAGAGCGGGTAATTCAAATCCGTCGTGTTAGTAAAGTCGTTAAAGGTGGTAAAAAACTTAGCTTCCGCGCAATTGTGGTCGTTGGTAACGAGCGCGGTCAAGTCGGCGTGGGAGTAGGTAAAGCCTCTGATGTCATTGGGGCAGTGAAAAAAGGTGTCGCCGATGGCAAAAAGCATCTAATTGACATCCCAATTACCAAATCCAATTCTATCCCCCATCCCATTGATGGTATAGGTGGTGGAGCAAAAGTGATGATGCGACCAGCAGCACCAGGTACTGGAGTAATTGCAGGTGGTGCAGTCAGAACTGTATTAGAGTTGGCAGGAGTTCGTAATGTTCTCGCCAAGCAACTTGGCTCCAACAACCCTCTCAACAATGCTAGAGCCGCAGTTAATGCCCTGTCAACGCTGCGTACATTTGCTGAAGTCGCTGAAGATAGGGGTATTCCTATTGAGAGCCTCTACATCTAGTAGAGAAGATTTTTACTAAGTATTAGTGTAAAAAACTACTAATCATAACATGAGACTCAACGATGTTAAGCCTCAAAAAGGCTCAAAAAAACGCCGTAAGCGCGTAGGTAGAGGTATTTCTGCTGGTCAAGGCGCAAGTGCTGGTCTGGGGATGCGGGGTCAAAAGTCTCGTTCTGGTAGCGGTACTAGACCTGGTTTTGAAGGTGGTCAACAGCCATTGTACCGCCGCTTACCTAAGCTAAAAGGCTTTCCAATTGTTAATCGTAAAATTTACACTACGATTAATGTAGAGAAGCTGGCCTCCCTCCCTGCCAATACAGAAGTAACTTTAGCTTCCTTAAAAGAAGCTGGTATTCTTACTGCTTCTAAAGGCCCATTGAAAATTTTGGGGAACGGGGAATTGAGCATTCCGCTCAAGGTGCAAGCAGCAGCTTTCACAGGACAAGCTCGTAGCAAAATTGAGGCCGCTGGTGGGAGTTGTGAAGTCTTAACCTGAGTCATAACCAGCCCACTTCTATGCCAGCCAACTCGCTTCCAGCGCCTGGTTCATTATAAAGGTAGCACTCTATGATCAGTCGAGACAAAGCCCCAACGGCTCAAGAAACTTTTATGCAGATGGCGCAAGCAGCTGGACTAAGAGGTAGGCTGCTTGTCACCGTCGGTATTTTAATTTTGGTTCGCCTGGGAATCTTTTTGCCCATACCAGGAATTAATAGAGTTAGGTTTGCTGAGGCCATTTCGGGCAATAATTCCGTATTTGGTTTATTGGATATATTTTCTGGGCGGGGATTGTCTACTTTAGGTATCTTTGCCTTAGGGATTTTACCCTTTATTAATGCGTCCATTATCATCCAATTGCTCACCGCAGCAATTCCTTCTTTAGAAAATTTACAGAAAAATGAAGGTGAGGCAGGTAGGCGGAAAATATCCCAAATTACCCGCTATGTAACTGTCGGTTGGGCAATTATACAAAGTGTGGCTTTTTCGGCATTATTCCTCCAACAATTTGCCTTAAACCCAGGACCCATATTTGTCGCGGAAACTGCGATCGCACTCACAGCAGGTTCAATGTTTGTGATGTGGGCATCAGAACTAATTACTGAACGCGGTATTGGTAATGGTGCATCACTGTTGATTTTTGTCAACATTGTCGCTTCCCTACCCAAATCTTTGGGAGATACCATCGACTTGGTGCAAGTTGGCGGACGAGAAATCGTTGGTCGCGTCATCGTTTTAGTATTAGTATTCCTGCTGACAATTGTGGGTATTGTCTTTGTGCAGGAAGGTCTACGTCGTATACCTATTATTTCAGCCCGTCGCCAAGTAGGTAGAAGAGTTTTAGCTGAACAGCGCAGTTATTTACCCCTGCGTTTAAATTCCGGCGGTGTCATGCCGATTATTTTTGCGGCTGCTATTTTGAGTTTGCCACTTTTAATCGCCAATTTCACCAAAAACCCCGACTTAGCCAACATTGTTAACACTTACCTAAGTCCTAGCGGTTCTGCACCTTGGGTATACGCTTTAGTTTACTTAACTTCCATTGTTTTCTTCAGTTACTTTTATTCTTCGCTGATTCTTAACCCAGTAGATGTAGCGCAAAACTTGAAGAAAATGGGCTCTAGTATTCCTGGTATTCGTCCTGGGAAGGCTACAAGTGAGTATATCGAGCGTGTCGCTAACCGACTGACATTTTTGGGAGCGATATTTTTAGGCTTGGTGGCGATTATTCCCACCGCTGTGGAAAGTGCTTTGAAAGTGCCAACCTTTAAAGGATTGGGTGCTACATCGTTGTTAATTCTAGTTGGCGTAGCAATTGATACTGCCAAACAAATCCAGACTTACGTTATATCTCAGCGCTATGAAGGGATGGTGAAACAATAGTGACGCGATTAATCTTCTTGGGACCACCTGGAGCTGGTAAGGGAACTCAGGCTAAAAACTTGGCTGAATTTTTGCATATTCCCCATATTTCTACAGGTGATATTTTACGTCAAGCCATTACAGACCAAACACCTTTGGGCATAAAAGCACAAAGTTACATGGATAAGGGAGAGTTAGTTCCTGATCAACTCGTGGAAGATCTGATCAAAGAACGTCTTCATCAACCTGATACTCAAAATGGTTGGATTCTAGATGGCTTTCCCCGCAAAGTAACACAAGCAGCTTTTTTGGAGGAATTACTGGCAGAAATAGGCCAGGGTGGCGAAAAGGTAGTTAACTTGGATGCACCAGATGAAGTTGTGATTACTCGTTTGCTTGGACGAGGACGCAAAGATGATAACGAAGAAGTAATTCGTCGTCGTTTAGAAGTGTATAGAGAAGAAACTGCGCCTTTAATTGACTATTATAGCGATCGCCAAAAACTCTTAACAGTTAACGGTAATCAATCCCCAGAAGAAGTCACCACCGCATTAGAAAATGTCATAGCTGCCTAGATCACTAGAATAGGGGGAGAGTAAAAACAAGGATTTTCTTGCTTTCCTACTCCCCTGTTTTGATCCAGGGTGTAGTCGATTTTAGCTAAGATATATTAATAAACTGTTGATATATTTCTCAAACTGTGTTCTTGTGCAGATGAATATGCGGCAGGTTCACATGAGATTGTTGAGTTGAGGAAAAAACAAATTGTCTAAACAAGATTTGATTGAAATGGAAGGCACAGTCACCGAATCATTGCCCAATGCAATGTTTCGTGTTGACTTGGACAACGGTTTTAATGTCCTAGCACACATTTCCGGCAAAATTCGCCGCAATTACATCAAAATTTTACCTGGTGATCGCGTCAAAGTGGAGTTAACTCCTTATGACCTGACAAAAGGCAGAATTACCTATAGACTACGGAAAAAGTAAAACTATGTAGAAAATCCTACCATAAATCAGCTTTTTTGGGGATTACCCACTTACTTAACTGAATTATTTTCTCTAGAAATGCTATAATTTACTATTTGGAGTCAAGTAAAAAGGCATGAAAGTCAGAGCCTCAGTCAAGAAAATTTGCGAAAAGTGTAACGTGATTAAACGCCGTGGTCGCGTCATGGTTATTTGTGTTAACCCAAAGCACAAGCAACGTCAAGGATAAATATCTGACTAACTAAAGCTTAGTGCAGCATAATATCACCATAGAAACGAAAAGACGCGATTAATCACGTTTTATCAACAGCGATTACGAACAAAAGAGGGAGAGATTAATTGTGGCACGGATTTCCGGAGTAGACCTTCCACGCGATAAGCGCGTCGAGATTGGTCTGACTTACATTTACGGAATTGGGTTATCAAGGTCGCAAGAAATCCTAGCGGCGACCGGTGTGAACCCAGACACCCGCGTTAAAGACTTAAGTGATGCTGATGTTGCAGCTCTACGCGGCGAAATAGAAAGCAACTATCAAGTCGAAGGTGACTTGCGGCGCTTAGAGGCGATGAATATCAAGCGATTAGTTGATATTGGCAGTTACAGAGGTCGTCGTCATCGTATGGGCTTACCCGTGAGAGGACAAAGAACTCGCACCAATGCCAGAACCCGACGTGGAAGAAGGCAGACCGTAGCTGGTAAGAAAAAAGCCCCTGGCAAATAAAGTTTTTTGGCTTGCTAATAACAGCAAGATTCACCTTAAATTCACTAAACAAATATGGCGAGACAACCAACTAAAAAATCCGGGAGCAAAAAGCAGAAACGGAACGTACCTAATGGTATGGCCTACATCCAGTCTACTTTCAACAATAGCATTGTCACAATTACCGATCAAAATGGAGATGTCATCTCCTGGGCAAGCGCTGGTTCTAGTGGATTTAAAGGCGCAAAAAAAGGTACACCATTTGCAGCGCAAACCGCCGCTGAAAGCGCAGGCCGTCGAGCGATCGATCAAGGGATGCGCCAAATTGAAGTCATGGTCAGCGGGCCAGGTGCGGGAAGAGAAACTGCTATCCGAGCATTGCAAGGAGCAGGACTAGAAATTACCCTGATTCGGGATATCACCCCAATTCCTCACAATGGCTGCCGTCCTCCTAAGCGCCGTCGCGTTTAGATAAAACCTGTTGAGCGATGAAAGCTAGAAGTTAAAGCTCAGAAAAACATCTGCAATGCCTTCTGGGGCGTATAGAGTATCAACTTTGCAGAGTTTGATGCTTGTCAACTGTAGACCCATTGCGTGGCTATAAAGCACGTCAGCCCTTCCCACAGGAAAGGCTGCTCAACCTGTGAAAATCCACAAGATCATCATCGCCTGCGACTTGAATTGAGGTCATTTAAACTTTACCAAATTTAAATAATCTTGGCAGTTTGATACACCTCAACCACAGGTCAGGAAATAAAGTAAATTCGAGAGGCAATTGATTTGTCTTCTAGCAGCACCTTAAAAAGGGAGGCTACTCCGTGGCGCAGTTTCAAATTGAATGTGTAGAGTCAAATACTGAGGAAAGTCGAAGTCATTACAGTAAATTTGTTCTGGAACCTCTAGAGCGCGGTCAAGGAACAACAGTAGGCAACGCGCTGCGGCGGGTTTTACTTTCTAATCTAGAAGGTACAGCAGTTACAGCAGTACGTATTGCCGGAGTTAGTCATGAGTTTGCCACAGTGCCAGGCGTACGAGAAGACGTGCTGGAGATCCTCATGAAAATGAAGGAAGTCATCCTCAAAAACTATTCCTCCCAACCTCAGATCGGTCGGTTACTCGTTAACGGTCCAGTCACAGTTACTGCGGCGCATTTTGATTTACCCAGTGAAGTAGAAGTCATTGATCCGACCCAGTATGTAGCCACCTTAGCCGATGGTGGAAAACTGGAAATGGAATTTCGGATTGAGAGAGGCAAAGGATATCGCACGGTAGAGCGAGGACGGGAAGAAGCCACATCGTTGGACTTTCTGCAAATTGACTCAGTGTTTATGCCAGTGCGGAAAGTCAACTATAGTGTTGAGGAAGCTCGTGGGGATGGATCGCTCAAAGACAGATTGCTATTAGAAGTTTGGACAAATGGCAGTCTCTCTCCTCAAGAAGCTCTATCTTCAGCAGCCGGAATTTTGGTAGATTTATTCAACCCGTTGAAAGATATCTCCCTGGAACCAACAGATACAGGTTCAGATATTCCAGACGATCCAACTGCTCAGATTCCCATTGAAGAGTTGCAACTTTCTGTCCGGGCTTATAACTGTCTCAAACGAGCGCAAGTTAACTCAGTGGCAGACTTGTTGGATTACACCCAAGAAGACCTCCTAGAAATCAAAAACTTTGGTCAAAAGTCAGCGGAAGAGGTAGTGGAAGCTTTACAGCGACGTTTAGGCATTACCTTACCGCAAGAAAGAGGTTCTAAGCAAACCTAACTACAATCGTTAATAATTCATAGTGCTTTATTATGCGTCACCGTTGTCGAGTCAAAAAACTCAGTAAACCAGCTGACCAGCGCCGCGCTTTATTGCGATCGCTAACCACCGAGCTAATCCGTCATGGTCGAATTACCACCACCTTAATCCGCGCTAAAGTCCTGCGGAGTGAAGTGGATAAGATGATTACCCTAGCTAAAAATGGCTCCTTGTCAGCACGTCGGGAAGCCCTAGGCTACATCTTCGACAAAACATTGGTTCATGCTCTGTTTGAGCAAGCTCCCACCCGGTATGCTAACCGTCAAGGAGGTTATACTCGCATCCTGCATACAATCCCCCGTCGGGGCGATAATGCTGAAATGGCGATTATTGAACTAGTTTAAAGTCATAGGGAATAGGGAATAGGGAATAGGAAATAGGGAAAAATAAATTAAAAATCTAAAAACTCTTGCCTCTTGCCTTTTGCCTCTTGCCACTGACAAAAACCAGTATGTTAGAAAGCCGCCAGCCTACCCCAACCCATAGAGTATCCTTAGTCATTCAGTACTTAGGCACTCGCTTTCATGGCTGGCAAAGGCAAAAGGCGCAGCGAACTGTCCAGGAAGAGATAGAAACAGCTATAGCTACTGTTCTGGGGTATCATGTGACACTCCACGGCGCAGGGCGAACCGATGCCGGAGTTCACGCGGCTGCTCAAGTAGCTCATTTTGATGCCACAGGTTTAATTCCGGCTCACAAATGGGCAACAGTTCTGAACAGCTATCTGCCCCCAGATATATTAATCAGGGCTTCGGCTGGTGTTAGTGACAGTTGGCACGCTCGCTTTAGTGCAGTATCTCGACGATATCGCTACACCATCTATACTGAAGCACTACCGAACTTGTTCGTAACCCCCTTCAGTTGGCATTATTATTATGCTCCCTTGGATGAATCTTTAATTCAAGCTGCCCTTAAACCTCTGCTGGGAAAACATCATTTAGCTGCTTTTCACCGTGCAGGATCTGCGCGATCGCATTCCTGGGTAGAAGTACAAGTAGCCGAATGTCATCGTAGTGGGCCATTTATCCATATTGAAATTCAAGCCAATGGATTTTTGTATGGCATGGTGCGCCTATTGGTAGGGATGCTGGTAGAAGTAGGTTCTGGACAAAGGACGCTGAATAATTTTACAGAAATCTGGCAAGAACAACGCCGGGATGAAGTGAAATATGCCGCACCTCCCCAGGGCTTATGTTTGTTGAGAGTCGGTTATCCCGATTTTCCCTTTCCCAGCGAAATTTGGTACGACACCCTGCCATATTTAGTGTTTAGTCATTAGTCATTAGCACAACTGACTAAGAACAAAAAACAAAGGACAAATAACAATGAGTAGTAAAACATACCTTCCTCCTCAAGCAACCCTTGAGCGTGACTGGTACGTAGTAGATGCCACCGATAAACGCCTCGGCCGTCTGGCCAGCGAAATCGCCATGATCCTCAGAGGGAAAAAGAAACCTGAATATACCCCTCATATGGACACAGGTGATTTTGTAGTTGTCATCAATGCCGAAAAAGTGGCAGTTACAGGCAAAAAACGTACCCAAAAAATCTACCGTCGCCATTCTGGTCGTCCTGGTGGAATGAAAACAGAAACCTTTGCCAAGCTGCAACAGCGCCTACCCGAAAGGATTTTAGAACACGCTGTTAAAGGGATGCTGCCTAAAAATAGCTTAGGTAAGCAATTATTCACTAAATTGAAAGTATACGCTGGTCCTACTCATCCCCATGCGGCTCAACAACCCAAAGAACTAGTAATTAATACAATTCCTGGAGAAAATTAATGCAAGTAGCAGAAGCTAATAGCGGTCGCGCCGTTTACTGGGGTACAGGCCGCCGTAAGTCCGCAGTAGCGCGGGTACGTCTAGTTCCAGGCGAAGGCAAGTTTGTTGTCAATGGCAAAGATGGAGAATTGTATTTCCAATTTAATGCCAACTATCTAGGAGCTATCAAAGCGCCCTTAGAGACCTTAGGACTAGAAAGCGAATATGACATTTTAGTCAAAGCAGAAGGTGGCGGCTTAACAGGACAAGCAGATTCCATTCGCTTGGGAGTAGCCCGTGCCTTATGCCAACTAGACCCAGATAATCGCCCACCTTTGAAAACCGAAGGCTACCTAACTCGTGACCCACGAGCTAAAGAACGGAAGAAATACGGTTTACACAAAGCGCGGAAAGCTCCTCAGTACTCCAAACGGTAAGACAGGAGGCAGGAGGCAGGAGGCAGAAGGTTATTCAAATTTTTCCCCAGTCCCCCAGTCCCCAGTCCCAGTTATAATTTATATAGATTCACCACAAAAGGAACAATGGCTAAATCTGATATTCATCCCAAGTGGTATCCAGACGCTAAAGTCTACTGCAACGGTCAAGTCGTTATGACCATAGGTTCAACCAAACCCGAACTGCACGTAGATGTTTGGTCTGGAAATCACCCCTTTTACACTGGTACTCAGAAGATGATTGACGCTGAGGGTCGAGTTGAACGTTTCCTCCGCAAGTACGGTATGAGCAGTACTCAAGAAACTGGCGATACTACAAAGTAGCGGATTGGCTGTAGCTGTTAACGACGACCCTGCATCTGCTGGGTCGATTGTCATTTAATGCTTGGGCCAATTTGTTATTGTAAGGAATCGTAATCATGGCTGAATCATACCTGCTGGAGAAACTTAAATCTGTTGAACAAACTTTTCATGAATTAACACGTCGGTTAGGCGACCCTGATACGACTAAAAATCCTGATGAGTATCAAAAAATTGCTAAGTCTCGTTCTTCCTTGGAAGAAGTAGTAAATACTTATGAAACTTGGAAGACGGCGCAGGAAGACTTGACAGGCGCACGTCAAGTACTTAAAGAAGCAAATAATGATCCTGAGTTGCAAGAAATGGCAGCTTTGGAAGTTAGTGAATTAGTAGAAAAGCTAGAATACCTAGAAAGTCGCTTGAAGATTTTGCTGCTACCCCGTGACCCCAATGATGATAAAAACATCATGTTGGAAATTCGGGCTGGGACTGGTGGAGATGAAGCGAGCATTTGGGCTGGTGATTTGTTGCGGATGTATTCCCGCTATGCTGACACTCAAAGTTGGAAAGTGAAGCTAGTCAGCGAGTCTCTAGGTGAGATGGGTGGCTTCAAAGAAGTGATTCTGGAAATTCAAGGCGATAGTGTTTACAGCAAGCTGAAGTTTGAAGCAGGAGTACATCGTGTACAACGTGTCCCCGCAACAGAAGCCGGGGGAAGAGTTCACACTTCTACCGCCACGATCGCTATTATGCCAGAAGTGGATGATGTAGAAATTCATATTGACCCGAAAGATATTGAAATGAGTACAGCCCGTTCTGGTGGTGCTGGTGGACAAAACGTCAACAAAGTGGAAACAGCCGCTGACTTGTTCCACAAACCAACAGGAATCAGAATTTTCTGTACAGAAGAACGTAGCCAGTTGCAAAACAAAGAACGGGCTATGCAAATTCTGCGAGCTAAACTCTATGAGATCAAGTTACGGGAACAACAAGAGGCTGTCACTTCGATGAGGCGATCGCAAGTCGGCACAGGTTCCCGTTCCGAAAAAATTCGTACCTACAATTATAAAGATAGTCGGGTTACTGACCACCGATTAGGTCAAAATTTTACCCTTAATCCTGTATTGGAAGGCGATTTAGAAACAGTAATCCAATCTTGTATTTCTCAAGACCAGCAAGAGCGTTTAGCTGAATTAGCTACCTCTGGCAGCTAATCTTCAACATTAAATATCCTGAAAAACCGCTTGTTCTTCTGTTACATTTAACACTAACAGGCGGTTTTCTAATGATTGATGGAGTGCATCTTCAATCCCACTCAGATAATGGTAATAGACAAACTCATAACCTATGACATGGTTTAATCTCGTCCATTCTTTGAGATTTTGGCAATTGTTAATTAACTTTTCTACTTCTTTGTGCCAACGGGCAAAAATCCGATAGCTGAAAAAACTGCTGCAAATGTTACCTTGATGATCCCAATAAGAAATAGACACCTGATGCTTGAGACAGTGAATTTTTTTGATTTGCTTCACATTGTAGCCTTTAGCTTGTAAAGCTTCTTGGGCTTCAGCTTCCGAAATGTCCCACTGTTGTGGTTTAATTTTATTAGAGCTAATTAGGTTTTTACCTTTGCGGCGATATTTATTAATTTCGCGTAAATGGCGAGACATGATGCACCTGGAATAGGATTGGCAGAAATCTAGAGTTGGTAGCTAAATCCTTGTCACCAACTAACTCTTTTCACTTCAAGCTAGTTTAGATAATTTACCACTCTTGTGTTTCTTTAAGTTTATATATAAAAACTTTAGTTATAGTTTAATTCCAAAAACCGTAGATGTCAATATAAAACTAAAGTTGTAATATTAAAAGTAAAGTTGTCAAAACAACTGACTATTTACCTATAGAAGCAGTGAATATTGAAAGCAGAGAAAAACTGATTGAGATTATCAAACTAGCTCGTGGTGAGATGAGTAAACGGGCATTTGGCAAACTTTTGGGTGTTTCTGCTACCTCAGTTCAGATGTGGGAAAAAGGCGTAAAAGTTCCAGATACTGAGAATTTGGCGAAAATCGCAGCGAGAGCGGGTTACACACTAGAAGAATTACTCAGTTGTTTAGAAGGCAAGCCAATACAAGAAACCTCTGATTTGATTTTAATTTTGAGGCAAATTCAGCATATGCCTTTGAGTCAAGTAGCGCAAATTGTGCAAGCGGCGGCAGATAGATTAGCTGCTGTAGCGGAAGCTTCTAGTGATGAAGCAAAAGTGAGTTGAATTATACTCGTGACGATAGATATGGACAAATCTTTTTTGTATGAACAAGATTTTTATGGTTGGACACAGCAACAAGCTAGAGCTTTGGAACAGAAGCTAGTTCTGGAACTGGACTGGCAACACTTACAAGAGGAAATTCAAGCTTTGGGACGACAGGAGTATCGGGAATTGGTTAGTCGTCTGAGTGTATTAATCGGTCATCTTTTGAAGTGGGAATATCAATCTGAACAACGCTCTCGCAGTTGGTTTTTAACAATTCGAGAACAGCGTCGTGCCATTCACAGGCATTTGCGACAGAACCCCAGTTTAAAGTCTCGCACAGAAGAAGCTTTGTTAGATGGCTTTGAGGCAGGGGTTGATTTAGCTTTAAGAGAAACTAATTTACCATTAAGAACTTTTCCTGAGCATTGTTCCTATTTATTCGATGATATCATTTCAGATAATTTTCTGTGTGATACTCGTCAGGATTGGGAAGGTTGATTTTTTCTCTTTTTTTAGCAATGTTTAATCTCTTGCGATTAGAAGACTCTGGATTTATTGAACCGCGAAGGACGCGAAGAGCGCGAAGGAAGAAGGAAGAAGGAAGAAGGAAGAAGAGAGAAGATGAGTTTGGGTATTTATGGAAATGATTGTACTATTTTGGTTGATTAATTTGTAACATGGGGATTATTGAAGGTACTTAAGATAATTCCCTTGCGAAAATGGTAGCAGCTACACCGGAAAGTTTGGCAAAGTTTGTGAGTTTTTGTCAGCAGCACATTACGGGACAGGAACGGAAGGAAGCGCAAACTTTTTTAGACCGATTTTTTCGGGCGTTTGGACATGAGGGGGCTTTGGAAGCTGGTGCAACTTACGAGGAAGCTATAAAAAAAAGTAGCAAACAGGGGAAAACTGGTTTTGCTGATTTGGTTTGGAAACCTCGCGTTTTGATTGAGATGAAAAAGCGGGGAGAAGATTTAAGTAAGCATTATTCTCAGGCTTTTGATTATTGGACGCGGTTGGTTCCCAATCGTCCTAAATATGTAATTTTGTGCAACTTTGATGAGTTTTGGATATTTGATTTTGATATTCAGTTAGACACACCTGTAGATAAAATTGCGCTGGAGCAATTGCCAGAACGGGCAGGGGCTTTGGTATTTATGGAATTAGGGCAAAAAACTCCTGTATTCCAAAATAATCAGGTTGAGGTGACAGAACGCGCTGCACGGCGGATGGGAGAATTATTATTAGAGTTGGAAAAACGAGGAATTGAAAAGTTAACAGCACAGCGTTTTATTTTGCAATGTGTGTTAGCAATGTTTGCAGAAGATAGACAACTTTTACCTCATGATATGTTTGTTTCTTGTGTGCAAGATTGCAAAAATGGGGCGAGTTCTTATGATGTTTTGGGTGGTTTGTTTCGGGAAATGAATCAATTGGGTAAAACTCCTGCGGGACGTTATCAAGGAGTAGATTATTTCAATGGTGGGTTATTTTCGCAAATTCATGCAATTGAGTTAACAAGAGAAGAATTAAATTTTTTGGATGTCTCTGCGCGGGAGGATTGGAGTAAGGTACGTCCGGCTATTTTCGGGAATTTGTTTGAAGAGACGGTGGATAAAAAAGAGCGTCATGCTAGAGGTATTCATTATACTTCTGAAGCGGACATTATGAAAATTGTCCGTCCAACTATTAGCCGTTTTTGGGAAGAAAGAATTGAGGAAGCAAGTACAATTAAGGAACTTTCAGGACTGCAATTAGAGTTGCAAAGTTATCGTGTTTTAGATCCTGCTTGTGGTTCGGGTAATTTTCTCTATATGGCTTATCAGGAGTTGAAGAGAATTGAAAGTTTGCTGTTAGAGAAAATGCAACAAAAACGAAAATCTGAAGATAAGCAAATGCAAATGGGTTTGGTGACTCCATTACAATTTTATGGAATGGATACAAATCCTTTTGCTGTGGAATTAGCACGGGTGACTTTGATGATTGCGCGGAAGATTGCAATTGATAATTTGAATTTAACTGAACCGGCATTACCGTTGGATACTTTAGATAATAATATTGTCTGTCAAGATGCGTTATTTAGTGAATGGGTAAAAGCTGATGCTATGATTGGAAATCCACCTTTTTTGGGTGGTAATCGAATTCGTTTAGATTTAGGAGATGAATATGCTGAGTGTATTTTTAGAAAATTTTCAGAAGTAAAATCACAAGTAGATTTTTGTGTTTATTGGTTTCGTCTAGCTCATGAATCTCTTAATGGAAAAGGTAGAGCAGGTTTAGTTGGTACTAATTCTATCAGTCAGGGAAATAGTAGATATGCTTCTTTAGACTATATCACCAGGAACAGCGGTTATATTCATGAAGCAATTCCAACTCAAAATTGGTCTGGAGAAGCACAAGTTTATGTTAGTATTGTGAATTGGTGTTATGAAAAAGCATTTAAATTGTATTTAGATAATCAGGTAGTTACAAAAATTAGTTCCTCTCTAAGCTCAACAGTTGATGTTTCGATAGCTATTAAATTAAATTCAAATCTTGATCTATGTTTTGAAGGAGTTAAGCCGAATGCGAAAGGTTTTATAATCACAGAAAATCAAGCTCAAGAGTGGATAAAATCTAATTTTAAAAACGCAGTAGTAATTAAGTTATTTTTAGATGCAGGAGACTTAACCAAAGTTCCACATGGAAAACCAAGTAGGTGGGTTATTGATTTTGAAAATATGAGTTTAGAGGAAGCTAGTGATTATATTCTACCTTTTGAACACGTTAGAGTTACTGTAAAACCAGAACGAGAAAATAACCGTGAACCTGTTTTAAGAGAAAAATGGTGGAGGTTTAAACGTACTCATACCGCAATGAGACAAGCACTGATTTCTCTAAAAACTTATTTTACTGTTCCTGCTCACTCAAAATGGTTTATTTTTGTTCCTTCATTTTCCAATTGGCTACCTAATAACTCTACCAAAGTTGTAGCATCAGATGACTTTTATATATTAGGAATTCTCACATCTAGTGTACATCGTGTTTGGGTAAAAGCGCAAAGCTCTACTCTTGGAGAGACCACACGTTACACTCACAACACCTGTTTTGAAACATTCCCATTTCCCCAAACCCCAGACGCTAAATTAGTACAAAAAATTCGCGCCAAATCTAAAGAACTTCATCAATATCGCACAGCACAAATGGAATTACAACAGTGGGGAATTACGACACTTTATAATAAATTCTTTCACGAACCAACTAGCCAACTTTATCAACTGCATCAACAACTAGATAAACTAGTAATGCAAGCTTATGATTTTCACTCTAATGATGATTTGCTAGAAAAACTACTCAACTTAAACACAGAACTTGCAGAAAAAGAAAAACAAGGAATAAAAATCATCGGACCCTGGTCGCCAAATTAGAATATTTCTCTCTGTGTCTCTGCGTCTCTGCGTGAGAAAAAGAATTTCCGAATTTTAAAACCACTCTCCACCCCGAAAACGCCAGCGGGGAAAAATAATCCTCATTAAACTTTGTGAAATAATAAAAACAGCCAACCAAACAATACTGTAATGTAGAAAAAATACTCCTACTGGTAATTCTTCTTTAGGCATAGGTATGGGTAAAAATCCAAAAATCTTGACTCCACAAAATATAAATACCATTTCCCAAATACCAGCAAAAAGTTGATAAGCTGCTGGCCAGTCCCTATCCCAACGCGATTTTTGCAAATAGTTATAAACAACATCCCAACCTAAACCAAAGATGACAACATAGGCAATTATCCAAAAATAAACTGTGTGAGGACGGTTGCCAATTAAACCAATGGCAAAAGGTATAGATACTAATATTCCGACAGTTAGTAATAATAATAATCGAGTTTGCCAACGACCAAATAAAGTTGGAGTCATAAATAAATACTGTGTAATTAAAGGATTAAAATCAATATTGATAGCATTTCTAATAACCCCTCCCCCAACCCCTCCCCGCAAGCGAGGAGGGGGCTATGATATTAATTAGGAAATGCTCTATGTCCTGGAGTAGTAGCGGGCAAGATGCCCGCACCACAAGAATTTTTTGGATATTTTCAGAAGTATCTAATTATGAATTGCAAATTAAAAACTATGAATTTTCTAATTAAAGTTGGTAATCTACTTGGCAATGGTATTTTGCTAATTCTGACCAGTTGAGGACAGCTTCTAATAGGTCTTGATAACCGAGAGTATTGGGGTGAAGTCCATCTGGTGTAATGCGTTTTTCTCTCCAATCTGCACTACGTTCCATCCATTGGTCAAAAATATCTAAATAGGGTATTTGCCGTTGTTCACAAGCTATGCGAGTGGCTTCTTTGTAGCGGTATTGGTCGGTGTGATTGTAGTATAGACAATCGAGAAATGGCATTTTAGTCTCATCTACGGGAACCATTCCTACAAAGACAACGGGACACAGTTGTTGTGCTTGGTCTAGTAATGCCGATATTTCGGTTTCAAATTGAGAGAAATCTGTGTAATTTTTGCCGTTGGGACGACCTAAGCGGGGTGTGTCGTTAACTCCGACAGATAACATTATCATGTCAGGGAAACGGTTGCGGATTTCTCCGCGATTGCGAAATTCTATTTCTAGCCTTTGGGAAACTTGTTGAGTGCGATCGCCCCTAACCCCTAAATTATATAGCACATGACCGACACTATCCGGTAACATCCACCACCGTCTTAGTTGTTCCACCCAACCACCTTTATCCGGGTCGCCGTATCCATATACTAAGCTATCCCCCAAGGCAACAATCTTTAGAGGCTGGCATAATTTTGGCGCTACAGACAGCATTGAGGAGGAAGGCTTCAAGGTTTGCATCTTAAACAGCAGTGTAAGTGTGATTTATGTCTTTACAAGATTCTATACATCTTTGCACTATTTTATGGTATCTTTTTTATCTTTTCATCTGAAACACGGTAGATTAAATCTGTTAGACTGTCTCACTGGACTTTGAATTTGAGGAGATACAAAAGAATTTTCCAACTATTATGCCAATAGTACAACTTAATACCTATAAATTATTTGTAAATCATATTACTTCTGTAAAGTCAATAGTAAATATACTGTATATAGAGTATTACAGCAAAATTCAGGAGTAAAACTGGCTTGGTTTATCGCTTTGAATTTAGATTCTGTACCTCATTTATCTGCAATCTGCTGTAAACTTGTATAGATACAAAGATATATCAAAAATTTCGGCAATTTAACTTTGAATTTAGCAAATTTATCAAAATGAGTTTGAATTTTACAAAATTGGCATCTCTTTAATGCTTAACATAAGAAATCAGAATTCTTTTGATCTAAAAACCTTGAAAAATTAATTTGACATAGCTTTATCCAAAAAAAATATCTAAACCAGGCACTACTTTTAATTAGCTACGTCAACAAATTTACATTTATTTAATTAGATGGGATTAATTTTCTAGCCCAATACAATGCATTGCATTGAATAAACAACTACCAACTCGAAATTCCTAATGTCCTTAGATCATATGACTCGTAGGTTCTGTCAAAATCCGATGTGGCTGCATAAATCCTCAATCAATACATTTTTTAGCAGGATGAAAATGAATTTATTCTCCTTTGGTTCGCAGCGTAGACAAAGGATGAATTGGTATTCTAAATTACTGAAAACTCTGTTTCCGTGTTTATTTTTAATTTCCTTCGTTGCAGTTTTATGGGGAAATAGCTTCATTGCTGTGAACGCCCAAACACCTCGTCAAGAAATTCGTGGAGTGTGGATTACCAACAACGATCTTAACGTCTTCAAAGAGCGTGACAAAGTTCAGGATGCTGTCACAAAAATGCGAAAGCTTAACTTCAATACCATCTATCCTGTAGTTTGGAATTCTGGTTATGTGATGTATCCTAGCAACGTAGCTAAAAATTTAGATATTCAACCTTTTGTTTTTCGTGGTTCAGATGGACATGATATTCTTGCTGATATAATTAATAAAGCCCATCGTCAAAATTTACTTGTAATTCCTTGGTTTGAGTTTGGTTTTATGGCTCCTCCCACCTCGGAACTAGCATTAAATAAACCAGAATGGTTTACACAAAAACGGAACGGTAGTCAAACTTCCGTTAGTGCGGCTGGTGAAGTTTCATGGTTAAATCCCTTTCATCCAGAAGTACAAAATTTTATCACCAATCTGTTGTTAGAACTTACCAATAACTATGACATTGATGGTATTCAGTTTGATGATCACATGAGTTTACCTCATGAATTTGGCTATGATAAATATACAGTTGCCTTGTACCGCCAAGAAACCAAAAAGAATCCTCCAACAGATCCTCAAGATCCAGAATGGGTAAGCTGGCGTGCGAATAAAATCACAGATTTCATGGTTAGACTTAACGAAAGAGTTAAGCAAGTAAAACCAAAAGCAATTTTTTCAGTTTCACCTAATTACTACGATTTTGCTTACAAGTTTCAACTACAAGACTGGCTCAAATGGGTGCGATCTAACATAGTAGATGAGCTAATTGTACAAGTTTATCGAGACAATTTAGATCAATTTAACGCCAAGATTTCCCGTACCGAAATCCAAGAAGTACAGCAAATAATTCCTACTGGAGTTGGAATTATGGCAGGGTTAAGAACTAAACCCGTATCCATGAATCAAATTAAATCTCAAGTACGAGCCGCACAACAACGTGGATTAGGTGTAGTTTTCTTTTATTATGAAAGTCTTTGGAATAATTCTTCAGAGTCATTCAGTCAGCGTTTAAAAGGATTTCAAAGTCTTTTCCCCTATCCTGCATTGCGATTAGCAATTGAGTGAATAGGTAATTGGTAATGGGTAATTGGAGTAAAATAATAAAATTACGAATTACGAATTACGAATTACGAATTACGAATTACGAATTATGGTAATTGATTTGATATCCATTTTATCCATTGCCCAAAGGAACTAAAGGTATTTAAGCGCCCAATTCCTGACGCACGGGCTGTGTATAATCCATCAACAGCAACTAAAGCCGCATACTGCAAACCAAGGAAACTATCAACTGCTGCATAGGGGCCACCTAAAGTTATCGCCCCTGCGGCATACATTTGACCTTTGGTATTCCGCATTTCTACTAATTCAAAATTATTTGCTACTACTAACCGCCCTAAATGATTTAGAGGTAAATTGTAATGTTGAACCAAATCTTCTAACAACGGATTAGCATCAACTTTGGCATCTAATCCAGTAGCATCAATAATAAAATCAGCGACTAACTTCATTTCTCCAAAACCTTTTTCTTGGATGTGGGTAATGGTGTGATTTTCGTTGTCTCGTTCTACGTCCATTACCTGACCAAAGGTAATTTGATACCAACCTTCTTTAATGCCTTGTTCAGTGATATTTTGCCAGTCTTGACGGTCTGCGGTAGTAGTTCCACCCCAGTCGGCTAATAGACGCTGACGTTCTTCGGGGGTGGCTTTTTCTAACATGACTCGCAGTTCACCACCCCAACAGGCTTTAGGCCAGTTAAAGGGTTGAAATTCGTAGTGATTTTTGACGGTACGCTGGGACTTTTGAAATTTGTTGCCTTGTGGTTTAGGCGATCGCATTAAATGTAAAACTGTAATATTGCGATTTTGCCTTCTAGCCTCATAAATCCGCTGCAAAATCCGCGAAGCCACAATACCCCGTCCCCTAATCAAAACAGTCCCACCTTGGCGTTCTAGCTGTTCATATACATGATCGTGTGCTTCATACGCATTCACAACAGACTTAAAATCTTGATATTTTTCTCTATAAGCTTGCAAATCTGGGAGAAACTGAATAGCAGGATATCCCGTAGCCAAATGTAAATAACGACAGACTAAAAAAGCATAATTTCCCGGACTGCGAGAATAAGCAACACAATACCTACCATCTTCAGTTTTACGAATTGACCTAACTCGTCCATAACGATAAATTTGATGCCAATTAATACGCTTTGCTTCCCTATCTATAGAATCAAAAACATTCCCAGCACGGGGAGTATAAGTTTCTGCAAAAGTTGGTTCACCAAAAACTTGCCATAAATATTTAAAAGCAGATTTTAGCTGACCTTTAGTCAAATCATGCCAAGATTCCCTTAAAGCATAACTAGGCCAACCCCAAATATTATCAGGACAAGAATCAGAATTAGAACGTAACCTTTCATGTAACGGAATTTGCGAATTTAGACAAAGCCGTTTATAACGAGCATAGGGTTCTGCTTCTAGTCCCACAGCAATAATTTTTTCAGCTTTAATTCCACTAACTCTTAATAAATCAACCCAAATAAAACTACCCAAACCAGCCCCAATTGCTAGATAATCACATTCATCAACAGGTAAACCAGTAGCATGAATCGTCTGCAAATCAACTTTTGCATCCTGAAAAGCTGGTGGTGGAAAATTACTTCCTAAAGGAGTGATAGGAGGCACTGGCGATAGACTAGGATCTGGGAGATTAGTATGAGGATTAAATTGAATTGTGGAAGGGTTATTAGGAGTAGGAATAGTAGTATTAAGACCAAATTGCACCGTCATAATATAGGGGCCAATTTGCAAAGTATCCCCATTCGCTAACTGACAGCGTGTTTGACGTTGACCATTTACCAACACACCATTAACGCTATTTTGGTCAATTACTAAAAAATGATTTTGTTCCCAATCTTGTTCCCAATCAATCAGAACATGATAGCGAGATACTTCATTACTATCTAGTAACATCCGCGAAACACGTTGACCCCTAATTTCTGTCGGTAAACGAGCAAATTCTCGACCAAAAGCGATAGGTACACTTAACTTAGGTTCTCGTCGTTCTCCCGTTGCTGGATCTTCCCAACTTAATTGAATTTGTAAATTAGTCATTGGTCATTAGTCATTAGAGAAATCGACTTAGCACTCAATTCTTCGGCGCTACTAATACACTTGCAGCCGCTGCTAAAGATGTGCCACACCAAGGACAACCTACTTGTAGATTTTCTGGTGGGGAAACTTTATGACATCTAGAACATTGCAAACCATAAACAGGTTTTGGTTGTGTAGGGAGTGACTTTTTATGGTGGTGATATACTGGTTGTGCTGGTGGTTGTTGGGGTGGAACTAAAACTGTAGCAGGAATACTGTTAATTGAAATTTCAGTAACTTGAAGTTGTTGCTGTCCTAAATAAATAATGCTTCCTTTATTTAAAATAACTTCACCTTGGATTAATGACTTACCATCTATTTGAGCAGGGTTTGATTCCCGCAAATTTCTAATATAAAAACGTTGCTGTTGAGAATGAAAAAATATTTCAACGTGTAATCCTGATACAGTCGGGTGAGTTAAAACAATGTCACACCGTAAAGGGTCACGACCAATACGGACAGTACCAGAATTTTTACTTTGTTGTTGCTCGTAAATGTGCTGAGTTTTATTTTGATGTGCGTCGTGCCACTGTAAAGTTAGTGCGTTCATTATTCTGAGGTAACTTTATATTTGGCTACTTCAAATAGTTTCTTTGGGATTCCTAACATGATTGGGTGCTAGTAAGCAAGTCTTGAAAATCAACTTTAATAAATAATGATTTGCAAAATCCACACTTTATCTGTCTGATGCTAATTTATCAGCAATGCGGGTAGTTTCTGGCAACCGATATTTTGGTGTGCAGCGTAATACATAGTCAATTGCTGTTGGTAAACTGATGCGATGTCCACTAGATATATATAGAGGTTTTACCCCGCTGCGTGTACGTAAAACTGCGCCAATAGTTTCTTTTTTATGTATTAATGGTTGCCAGCTACCTTTAGCTTCTGGTAATTCTTCATGTTTACCAATAAGCAAAGATTTAGCTACGCCAATTGTCGGTATATCCACTATTACCCCTAAATGGCAAGCTATGCCTAACCTCCGGGGGTGAGCAATTCCTTGACCATCACACAATATTATATCAGGTATAGTTTGAATCTTTTCTAAAGCATCAAGCAGAGCAGGTATTTCCCGAAAGGAGAGGAAACCAGGTATGTAAGGAAAGGTTGTGGGACGGTATGCTAAACTCGTTTCGACTACTTGCAAATCGGGAAAACTCAGTACTGCGACTGCGGCACGGCTTATTGTACCATCTTCGACAAAACCCATATCCACACCTGCAACATACTTAATAGGTTCATTGAGTACATCTGTAGTAATTACTTGATTTTGCAGGGTTTCTTGAATGGTTATAGCTTCTTCAACCGTGGAAGGCCAAGAATGAATTTGTTGAATTTTCATATTTAAATTGTGAGGAAAATGTTGATATTCCGAAATCTTCACTATCCATGTTGTATCTATACTGAAACTGGTTTAATTATTTGATTCTATAGGTAGGGGTTTAATAATCCTTCAAAAGTCCATATTTTAACCGTGTTTAGTATATATCCTGAATTTTAAAGAGAATGTAAACTTTTGTTACGTTTAAGGTATCAATATTTATTAGACCTGATAAACGAATGTCCCCTATTACATAAATACAGTCGTGAGAAATATCAATAGAGATCTTGGAAATAATTATCGCCTATTTTTTTATTTAGGTGGAGGTTTTTTGCTTTTAATTTTCGCTATGACTATTCGTCCTTTTGCCATTGTTAATGCTGGTGAACGTGGTGTAGTCATGAAATTTGGAAAAGTTCAAGATACAATTTTAGATGAAGGGATTCATCCGATTATGCCAGTAGTGACATCAGTTAAAAGGCTGAATGTCAGAGTTCAACAAAATAGTTTTAAAGCTGGTGCTGCTTCTAAAGATTTGCAAACAATCACAACTGAACTTGCGGTCAATTGGCATATTGATCCACTCAAAGTAAACAAAGTTTTTCAGCAAGTTGGAGATGAAACTTTAATTATTGATGGCATTATGACACCCGCAGTATCAGAAGTTTTAAAAGCAGCTACAGCTAAAAAAACAGCAGAAGAAATTATCACTAAAAGAACGGAACTTAAAGAGGAAATTGATAGTAATCTCAAAAAAAGGATAGAGCAATATGGTATACTTATAGATGATGTTTCTCTAGTAAATTTCTCCTTTTCTCCAGAGTTTAGTAGAGCGATTGAATCTAAACAAATAGCTGAACAAGAAGCAAAACAAGCAAGTTTTATTGCTCAGAAAGCAACTCAAGAAGCGCAAGCAGATGTTAACCGTGCGAAAGGTCAAGCTGAAGCGCAAAGATTACAACGGCTAACTTTAACACCGGAGTTATTGCAAAAGCAAGCGATAGAAAAATGGGATGGACGTTTCCCAATGGTTATGGGTGGTAATGGTGCGGTTCCTTTGATTAATATTAATCCTAATGATTTAGCAGGTGGACAAAAGAAAAATTAGTTTTGCTAAATTCGGAGAGGTAGAATTAACGTAGATTACTAGATGATAATATTCTTAATTAACAATACCTTAGCCAAATTACGAGGGTGATACGATAATGCCCTAACCATGAACTCCGGTTTCTCGCTAGGCTTGGCAAAAACAATCAGTCCTAAAAATTCCTTGAAGGTTTCCGACAAGGATTTTTTTAATGTATTGACGATAGGATAAGGGTTTTAGATTCTAAACTACCTTCTCCTCGAAACGCTTATGTCTGCTTATTTTTGCCGATTTTGCCAAAAATTATCAAGGCTCTTATTTTGGCTAAGGTATTGATTAAGACCTCCGTTAAATTGGGGGTTTTTTGCTAGTTTAGAGATTTTTTGTCTTGTCTCTGGCTTGTAATACCAAAAACTGTTGGTTACTCCTAAAAGAATATGGATTAAATGAACCGCAAAGACGCGAAGAACGCGAAGGAAGAAGACAAATAATCGCGAGGCGAGTAATTTTGTAGGGATAAATCAACTTGAGTTTCAAAGATTACTTGCTAGTCGGAAAATTACCATTCACTATGATATTGCTGAATTCAGGAAGGATATAAAGAGTTTGGAAGCTAATAATTGGCGATAATTATTATAATCAATGTACTCTGAGTTTCTCCAAAGCATTTGCCGCTGCTTGTTTTTCTGCATCTTTCTTTCTCTTACCTTTTCCTTGACCACAAATTTGACCACCTATTTCAACTTGAACAGTAAACTCTTTATTGTGATCTGTTCCAGTTTCTTGAATAGTTGTATACTCAGGAATATCAAATCCATTTTTTTGAGCGTATTGTTGTAATAATCCTTTAGCATTTTCTAAATTCTCTAAACTGATATTTTCAGGAATTTTATCCTCACCTACTGAGGCAAATAAAGGATATACTATTTCTTGGACTGCTTGGATACCAGAATCCAGATAGTACGCACCAATAATAGCCTCAAAAGTGTTACTCAGTAGAGATTCTTTTTTGCTACCATCTTGTGATTTTTCCCCTTTTCCTAATAATAGCCATTGTCCCAAATTTAATTGATTAGCTAATTTTGCTAATTGGGGATTATCAACTAGTCGTTCTTTTAATTTACTTAATTCACCTTCAGAAATATCCCCGTACTGTTCATAAATATAAGCACCTGCTAAGAAACCTAAAATACAATCCCCTAAAAATTCTAATTGTTCATTATCTTTATTAATTCTATTTTCATAGGCATAAGAACGATGAGTTAATGATCTTTCTAACAAGGTAACATCTTCAAAAGGAATATCGTTAAGAATTACTGCTAAACGTTCCTTAATTCTTATTTCTTGAGTAGATAGTTGTTGTGTACGTTTTTGACTACGATTTTGCTCTTGTACTAAAGCTTGAAAAATTTTTTGTTTATATTTTTCAACCTCTTGCGCTTCTTCAGCTTCAATAGCTTGCAATAAACGATAAATACTATCTATAGCGCGATAAGCATCTTCGGTAGAAAATGGTGTATTATGCGCCCATTTATTACGAATCTGAATAATTTCACTTGCAAATGCCCTTTCAGTATTAGATAAACGCTCTTTATCTTTAAATGCTTTATCCCATCTTTTTGTCATTACAGAAAGTAATGATGATATGTCTTGCTGTAAACTCTCTTCTGTAGTTCGTTTTAAATTTGTATCTGGAGACAAACATTGTCCAGCTTGAGTAAGCCATTGATTACCATACACCAATCTCATTTTCTGTTCAACATAAGGATATAAACCTTGAGAAAGTAATTTCAGGCATTTATCAATCACTTGATGGTTATTTAACATATTCAAATCCAGATCATCTTAAAAAAATTTCATTATTTCATTTGTATAAAATTATAGCAACTGCCAAGAAAGTAGCAATAGTATCCATTAAATCTCCAGGGTAAACGCATCTAAATTCTGTAATTCATGCCCAGATTGAATTATGCTTGGCTTTGCTTATTTAGACTCCTATATGGGCGTATTGCAATACGTCTCTACATTTATTTTTTGATTCTAGGTTCAATAATATCTGCATTCACATCATAATATTTAGCTGCTTCCGACATATTAAAATGTAATAAACTCTCATTTCCAAGATTTTTAATTGTTCTAGGTCTACATGGTAATACATTTAAAGCTTTAATAATTTCTGATGCTATAGCCTTTGCTAATAAAGGAGGAACAGAATTACCAATTTGTCTAAAACCATGCCATTTTGTGACATGAAATCTAAACCAGTCAGGATAAGAATGTAAACGTGCTGCTTCCCTTACAGTAATACATCTGGGAATAAATGGGTGAATTGGACGAGGAGAAGTAAATGCACCTTTATTACTAGCAGTTCCGGCTCTTAATGTATTGCAAATCCCCTTATAATCAAGTTTATAAAAGCGGCTAATTGGTTCAATTTTGCCTGGTAAAGTCTCTGCAAATCTTTGAATTGATACTTCTGTATGTTTGGTTCTTAAACTAGAAGTAAGAATTTTTGGATCATAAATACGTTTATAACTGTAGTTATTAAATTTAGAATTAAACCCATTTAGTCGTTGAACATATCTGCTGCTTTTACCAAAATCTGCTAATATCCAATCTTGTTCATATAATTCTGGATAATTTTCAATTATTGGTAAATCTTGCAGTGCTTTTTTAACGCTAGGAGTTAATAGAAGCTGATTATTAATAGCTTTCTTTTTTTTTATATATGTGGTAATTGGCTGGGGATAATTTGGTAAATCTAAATCTTGACGACAAGCCAACAAAAATAATCTTTCTCGGTTTTGTGGAACTCCATAATTAGCTGCATTTAAAACTTGATAATCTTGATAAACTTTATAATTAATTGCTGCAAAAGCAGAAATAACTTCTAAAATAAACTCACGGTGTTTACCTACCGTCATTCCTTTGACATTTTCTAGAACTACAAACTTAGGCTGTAATTCTAGAACTAAACGAATATAGTGAAAAACTAAAGAATTACGAGGATCATCTAACAGCCGTTTACCTATTAAAGAAAATCCTTGACAGGGTGGACCACCGAATAAAACATCAATTTCTTGATTTTTTATTTTAGATAATTTTCTAATTTCTTCTCCTGAAATTTCAACAACACTTTTACAAAAAATCTGCCAAAAAGGGAAATTAAATTCGTGGGTTGCACAATGAACAGGGTCAATTTCCACTGCTGCGAGGACATCAAAACCTGCTTGCTCAAAACCAAGAGTCATTCCCCCAGCACCAGCAAATAATTCAACAGCTATTGGTCTTTTATATTTGTTTTTTTTGACTAATTCCCCATCAAAAAGTTCTAATTGGGTAGCATTTGTAAAATTTCTTTTGCAGCGCGATCGCATACTCCCACTTCTCCCAAACATCGCCGCATTTCCTGATAATCTGCCAAAGTTTGCTGTCTACGCTCAGGGTTTAATAATAATTCCATCGCTGCTTGAGTAATATTTTCGGCTGTGGCTTGCTCTTGTAACAATTCTGGTACAATTTCCCGCATTACAACTAAATTGACTGGAGAAGCAAAAGGAATAGAACCTTTAAGAACATTACGCGCAATCCAAGCCGTAATGGCATTCAGACGATAAACAACTACTTGCGGCACATTCAACAAAGCTAATTCTAAATTGACAGTTCCAGATTTAGTAATCGCAAAATCAGCCGCTGCAAAAACTTCCTGTTGTTGACCTGATACAACTGTAGCTTGTAACCCGTAATCTTGAATGGCTTTCTCAATAGGCTGTCTAAATGCTTCCAAAGATAGAGGAATCCAAAAATGGATTTCTGGTAATTTAGATTGAATATTTTGAGCAGCTTGGAAAATTATTGGTAACAAATATTTTAATTCTTGTTGACGAGAAGCTGGCAAAAGAGCAACAACAATTTGTTCCGGTTTAATTCCCAAACTTGTCCGCGCTACTTCCCGACTAGGAGTATTTTCCAGCCTATCAATTAACGGATGACCTACCCAATTAACGTTAGCCCCTTTCTGCTGATAATAACGAGCTTCTTCGGGAAAAATTGCCAATAGCTTATCTGTAAAGCTAACAATTCGTTTTGTTCTCTCAAAACTCGTTGACCACACCCACTCTTGCGGTGCAATATAATATACTATAGGCACATCGGGAAAATGCTGCTCCATATAACTACCAATCCCAATATTGGGAGTCATGTAGTCAATCAGCACCACCAAATCAGGACGATTTTGCTTAAGATAAGCGATCGCTTGGCGTTGTACCTGAACAGTAGGTATAAAGTAAGGTAGAGCCTCAATAATACCCATCGAACCAATACCGCTAGTATTGCCCAAAATCGTCGCTCCTGCGGCAGCCATCTTCTCCCCACCCAAAGCCACAACTTCCAACTTCAAACCCGCGTCTGCAACTTGACGCTGAAGTGCTGCAATTAAAAGTGACCCCTGCAAATCGCCAGAGACCTCACCCGTACTAATAAATATCCGCATTTCAATTTTAGATTTAAGATGTTTTCTTCTCTTCCTCTTCCTTCTTCTTTATTTCTTCCTTCGCGCTCTTCGCGTCTTTGCGGTTCAATTAATCCATATTCTTCTTCCAGAGATTAGGGAGTATTTGCCATATTCCCTAATCAAATGATCAAGACTCATCACCAGTGCTTTTTCTGCCTTTTCCGGGAATCAAACCGCGTCTTCCCGGCATTTTGGAAAGCAGCAAAAATCGGCGTAAATGTTCTAATTGTGGCGTATCTCCGATCTGTTCCAACTCTGCCAAAGCATCTTTAAAAAGGAAATTAGAACGGTAAAGAATACGGAAAGCCTTTTTGAGAATTTGGAAGTCTTTAACCGACATTCCTGAGCGTTTTAGACCCACCAGGTTGAGCGATCGCACCCTTGAAGGATTGCCCTCCACTAACATATAAGGAGGAACATCTCTATCAATACGTGCCATACCACCCACCATCGACATACCACCAATATGTACAAATTGATGGACACCCAAAACCCCGCTTAATCTAGCTCTTGACTCAATGTGGACATGACCCGCTAAGGCCACAGAATTAGCAATTACCACCGAGTCCTCAATCAAGCAATTATGACCCACATGAACATAAGCCATGAGTAGATTACCATTCCCAATTACCGTCGCTTCACCTCGACCAGTAGCGCGATTAATAGTAACATACTCACGAATAGAATTATTATCCCCAATTTTTACCCAAGTTGGTTCTCCCACATACTTGAGATCCTGGGGTTCCATACCGATAGCTGCACCCGGAAAAATATGATTTCGCGCCCCAATTTCGCATGGGCCTTCTAGCACTGCATGAGCGCCAATCACAGTTTCCGCACCGACTTTGACATTCGCTCCAATCACAGCATAAGCACCGACTTGCACTGTTGAGTGGAGTTCAGAGTTAGGATGTATTACAGCAGTTGGATGAATAAGCGTTTTCAAAGGAGACTCTCCAGAACTGAGTGCTGTGTATTAAATGTTCAGTGAAAAAAGTGTCGGGCAAACAACGTGTGAGGGGCGAAAATCCAGAAATCAGTAAATACTATTGTGGTTTTTTGTTTTTACTGTTACGCTCTTTAAGGATTGACTGAGGGCAGTTCACGGTTATGCCCAGACCAGCAATATAAAATTTTAGCTAACTAAAGAAAACATCAATTCCCCTTCAGCAGCTAGTTGTCCATCAACTTCGGCTCGACCATGCATTTTACCGAAACGACGTTGTTTAACCCACAACAGTTCCACTGTCATAACTAGCTGATCTCCGGGAACTACTTGGCGGCGAAAACGGACTTTATCAATACCTGCAAATACGAACAGACCACCAGGTGAATCAGACATTTGCGTCATGACAATGCCGCCTACCTGTGCCATTGCTTCCACAATTAAGACACCAGGCATCAGTGAACGTTCGGGAAAATGACCTTGAAATTGAGGTTCATTAAAAGTGACATTTTTAACGCCCACTGCTAGTTTCCCAGGAACATAGTCAATAATTTTGTCTACCAGTAAAAAGGGATAGCGATGAGGTAATAGTTGCTGAATCTCTTCAACTGTGAACGTTGTTTTAATTTCAGGTGTATTGCTGTTGAGTCCATCTCCTTCAGATATAGTCACTTCAGTAGAGTTAGTTTGGGTGAGAGTTGACATTGGTAATTGAGTTAATTGGGAATGGGGAAATAAAGTAGGCTGGAAAATAGCATACAATCTTAAATTTTAGTTAATTTTGGGTTTAATTCTAAAATTTTTTGTGCCAGTTGGACGTGTAAATTATGACTAGCTTTGTATGCTAAGAAATGAGCAACGGGAAATTTGCCCAGCAAGCTCATATCTCCTACCAAGTCCAAAATTTTATGCCTGACTGGTTCATTTGCAAATCTTAATGGTGGATTTAGCCAACCTTCAGATCCACAAACCAAGGCATTATCTAAGCTACCACCTTTGATTAAACCCGACTGCTGAAGATGTTCGATCTGATGCAATAAACCAAAGGTACGGGCAGGAGCAATTTCTGTAATAAATGTATTTGCAGTATTTTCAGCGGTTTCTAAATTGGTAATTAGTGAATAACTGTACCATTGATTACCAATAGCGGGCAACTCAAAATCAATCCCATAGGTAAAACGGGTTTCTGCTGCTGGCAGGGCGCAAACAAAAGCATCACCGTGATAAACCCAAATAGGTTCTTGAATAGTGATAGGTGCTGGTGTGTTGCTAACTGGTTGTGATACCAAGCCAACTGCGGCAATGCTTTCAACCCATATCTGGGCAGAACCATCTAAAAGAGGTACTTCTGGCCCATCAATTTCAATGCGGGCATTATCTACACCCATAGCAGCCAAAGCTGCTAATAAATGTTCTACCGTGCGGACAGACACATCACCTTCACCCAGTTGAGTTGAAAGCATCGTGTGACTAACTGCTGCAACTTGGGCAGGAATAATGGGCGAATTTGGTAAGTCCACCCGCACAAAATAGCGATCGCTTCCCACCTCTGCTGGTAATATCCGCACATGGGTACTCACACCACTATGCAACCCCACACCCGTTTGCGTAATTTCTGCCGCTAAAGTGTGCTGGTGCATAGGCGAAAAACCGATCTATTTTCGTTAATATTGCTCATGTGCTGTTTTTAGTAGAAACCATGATGACCTTTACGGAAATAGTATTAAGGCAAAGGTGAAAATTGGCAAGTACTAGGGACTGGGGAGATACTGATAGCGTTCACGTAGTGTGCCGTAGGCATAGCGTGGCGTAAGCCATACTCCTGACTCCGAACTCCGAACTCCGAACTCCTACTTAAAACCTTTCCCCGATGCCAAAATTGATGCGGCTATCGCCATCATCACTCATGCCATAGTCTATGCGAATTGGCCCTAATGGTGACTGTACACGCACGCCTAGACCATAGCCGTAGCCACTACCATTTTTATTCAACACTTCAGATGCTCTAGTACTAGTTCCCAGGTCACTACCATAATCTAAAAATAGAGCGCCGCTAACTACAGAGAAAACGGGGAAGCGATACTCGACAGATGCTTGCACATAACTGCGTCCACTTCCCAATCTGCCTTCGTCGTAACCCCGAACAGAATTGCTACCACCAAGAGTAAATGCTTCGTAGGGAGGTAAGTCACCTAGAACTGTTCCTCCTTGGAGGTTAAATGCTAGGGTTTGTGTGCCTTTACCAAAACTGAGGAATTTAACGGGTAAATATTGGCTGTAATTACCCCGTAGTCGGGTGAGGAAAATATTACCTTGTCCGATGGGTACAGACTGATCAACTCCAACACGAAGGTAAGAACCACTGCTTGGTTGTAAAGGATTATTACGGCGATCGCGTTGTGCGCCCAGTTGCAACAATAGCAAATCATCTTCGCCTGTGGCCGATTGGGTCAAGGGAACTAGCGGGCTAATGATATTACCATCATCATCAAATATTGCCCCTTGTTTTCGGAGATTGCCATCAGCATCACGGCCAGAAATCCTTTGATACTGCAATCCCGCTGAAGCAACCCAATCTGCCTTTTTGTAGGGATTGGCAGAAAGGGGACGGGTAAAGGAGATACCACCACCTAAACGGGTAATCCGGGGGCGATCCTGGTTGTCTTGATCAGTAATATTGTTTGGATCAAAGGTTTCAATATTGTCATCTTTGCCCTCGAAAATCAAAGAAATTGAGCGACGGCGGAAAATATTGGTTGTATAAGAAGTGCGGTAAGGATCACCTGCAATCCAAGGATCTGTGAAGCGTAGGTCAAACAGCAGTTCTCTTTCACCTAGCTGTATCTCTGATGCTAGTTTTTGGTTCCTACCGCCCAGATTTTGCTGCTGATAGCTAATAGTACCAAATAATCCACTAGCCGAACTAATACCTGCACCGGCAGCAATTGACCCGCTGCTACGTTCAGCTACATTTAATACTACATCCACTTTGCTGGGGTCAGTACCAGGGTCAAGGGAGACATTCACATCTTCAAATAATCCCAGCCCAAAAACCCTTTGCAGATCTTGTTGTACTATGTTGCGGTTAAATACTTGACCCGGCTTTAATTCTACTTCCCGTGTAATAATATACTCTTTGGTCCGTCCGCGAATTGGTTGTCCTTTATCATCTGTCTCCTGTCCTTCTTTATTACGGAAACGGACTTTAATATTCTCAACTACACCTTCTGCTACTTGTAGGGTGACAACTCCAGTTTCTGAGATTTTTGGCGCTCCAATTACGTTAGCCAGTACATAACCTTTGTCTTGATATTGTTTGGTTAATTGCTTGATACTTTCCTGCAAATCTCGCAAGTTTAAGATTTCTCCATACTGCGGTTTAAATATTTCATCCACAGCAGTAGCAGGAATTACGGAAGCAACACCAGTACCAGGGTTAGCATCTACTTCTACCTTAGTCAAGACGGGATTGGGATTAACGACGAAATTAACCCGCACACCCAAAGGTGTATCTTCTGGTACTGCTTGCACGTTGGAGAAAAAGCCTGTGGCAAAGATAGCATTAATATCTTGTTGCAATTGGGTACGGGTTGTTGTCTGTCCTGGTTGGGTACGAATGGCTTTATAAACTTCTTCTTCCAGTTTGGGTAAGAGTGTCCCTGTTGGCGATTGGACAGCTACCTCCGAAACTAATACACGGGGTTCTGCTGTTTCTGTCGTTTCTGGAGTAGTAGGGAAGACAGGTTCGGCTATGGGTGGATCTGTAGGTGGATCTGTAGGTGGATCTATATTTTCCTGAGTAGGAACGGTGTCAGGGGCAGGAGAAGGTTCTGCTTGGGCAAATTGTGCAGTGTTGGCCGTTTTTGTAGCTGTTGGTAAAGTTACCTCTGATGTTGCTACTGATTTTGGCTGGGGAGATAGTTCTGCTTTCAATGCTTGTGCAGTGTTGGCCGTTGTTGTAGCCGTGGGTAAAATGACTTCTGGTGTTGTTACGGTTTTTGGCTGGGGAGATAGTGCCGCTTTCAATGTTTGTGCAGTGTTTGCCGTTATCGCATCCGTGGGTAAAATTACCTCTGGTGTTGCTATTGATGTTGAGTTAGCTGTTAAGACTTTGACCTCAGTTGCAGACTGGTGAGGTTCAGTTTTGATGATTACTGCTTTTGCAGGTAAATCAGATTCTGGGTTTTCACTATTTTGATTAGTTTCCTGTTGTAACAGCTGGTTTGTTTCTAGAGTAGAAATCTCTGTTACTTGCTGCTGGATATTAGGCGTTTGGGCGATGCCTGGGTTGGGCGTAGCGATCGCAATCACTGCCAGCAATACAGGAGATAAATGCATTTTATTCATATTCTTCTTCACTACCACACACCTTTACAAATTTAGTTATGAGTCTTTAGCCATCAAAGGCATAGGACTACTCACTCGCAGTTATTAAAACAACTGGTTTTATACTTAGGATTCAGGACTAAGCACTTTGCTATAATTTTGGTTTTCCACCACTTGTAATACCCTTTGTAAAACCTCCTGGTAGGCATTTTCCACATTCCCTAAGTCTCTACGGAAACGGTCTTTGTCCATGACTCGACGGTTAGGATCGGTTTCCGCTATGTCCCACAAACGGCACGTATCAGGGCTAATTTCATCAGCCAAGAGCAACTGCTGTTGTGAATCCACACCAAATTCGAGTTTAAAGTCTACTAGTGTAATGCCACACTGTTGCCAAAATTTCTGGAGAAAGTCATTGATTTGCAATGCAAGATGGATAATACTATCAACTTGTTCCTCAGTGGCTAGTTTCAGCAATCGCAAGCGATCGCGTGTAAGCAGTGGATCACCTAGTTGGTCGTCTTTGTAATAAAACTCTACCAAAGGCTGTCGCAAAACTGTACCTATT
Organism: Anabaena sp. PCC 7938; assembly: GCF_049315035.1. Lineage (NCBI taxonomy): Bacteria > Bacillati > Cyanobacteriota > Cyanophyceae > Nostocales > Nostocaceae > Anabaena > Anabaena sp. PCC 7938. Next base: position 3,012,046 of record NZ_CP186034.1, read on the forward strand.
TGCAGCCCTGTTTGTTGACATAGACTACCCGCAGCTATATTTCTGACAACTACTTCTAATGGCAAAATCTTCACGGCTCTGACTCGCATTTGATTGGGGGCTGGACAATCAATAAAATGAGTTTTGATGCCATAGGCTGCTAACTGTTCAAACAAATGACTGGAAATAGTACAGTTTATGCCGCCTTTTCCCTGAATACTGCCCCGCTTTTGAGCATTAAACGCAGTCGCATCATCTTTAAAATCAGCCAACAAGACTTCAGGATCGTCTGTGGTATATAGAATTTTCGCTTTGCCTTCGTATAGCTTGGTATTAACAGACATATTGGTAGGTACAGTTCTGGGCAGTGATCTTAGGCTTAACCATTTTATCTTTAGTTATTAGCCATTGGTGATGATTTAACAGGTGCTAATTTCATTGTCTTTTCTCTTCCATGTTCCCTATTCCCCCGTCTTTTTGGTGAAACGGGTTAACTATACATAAAACCTCTAAGATTTTTAGTTAACTTTTTGTAATTTTGGTAAATAAAATTATATAATAGTCTAAAAAAGTATAGATTAATACCTTTAATAATTTTTTGGGTTGAAGGTAATCAAAACCCATTTTTATGGATAAAGGAATAAACTGAAATAGTTGCAAGCGTAGGAGCATTGGTAAAACCTACTTTTAGGAGGCTGACGGGGTAATTCATAGGTAATCATATGCTTTCTCCTGTCCTCAAAAATAGAGATGAAGAGTAGCTAGTGGTTCTACTGCAAACAAGAAAATCAGCAGGAGTGTTAAATACATGGAGAAAAAAAATAATGGACAAAGGTGATTTTCTCTATCCTCGTGGTCGCTACTACGGTCACGTACAGCCGGAGAATTTAGTTTTCAACGCTAATTTACAAGAATTTGCCCAGCGCATAAATTACATTTGTAACTTGGAAACAGGTGGTAAACTCCCACCAGCAGAAGCTTACAAACAAATAAAGTTGCTGTGGAAAGAGTTAAAACGCTCGAAAAAGCAACTAGGGATAGGTGAAGAACCCTTCCAAAACAATGACTCTGACTCTGAATTTGAAGATTAGGTAATAGGAAAAAATTTTATCCAATGACCAATGACTACTTTGTCATCATTGTCCAGACACCATCCCAGGATTTTGGTGGTGGTGTCTTTTGGTAATTATAAGCACGTTCTAGGTGGATATCAACAGCTTGGTCGGTGGGTCGGAGACGTTGAGCAATTTCAAAGCAAGTGATCGCTTGGGAGAATTCCCGTGATACATAAGCAACGCGTCCGGCATTATAATGATGCAAAAATTCTTCCGTGTTGGCATCGAGGGGAGTAGAGCGATCGCTAATCAATTCGTAGATATCTACAGCCTGATGTTTACCTTTAACACGAATTCTATCGAGTTGACGTACCCAAATGCGATCGCTGCACAAATTGTAAGTAAATTCACTCAAAATTATATCACAACCATATTCCTTAGTTACGCTTTCCAAGCGGGAGCTCAAATTCACCCCATCTCCAATTACCGTATAGTCCATCCGTTTATGTGAACCAATGTTCCCGGATACCACTTCCCCAGAACTAAGACCAATCCCAATCCGAATTTGTGGTTGGGACTGAACAATCCGTCTCAGGTTAAACTCCTTCAGTCGGTAACGCATATCCAAAGCCGATTGTATTGCTCGCCAAGCATGATTTTCAGTTAATGGTAGCGGCGCACCAAATACAGCCATTAAAGCATCACCAATAAACTTATCTAAAGTTCCTTCATATTGAAAAACTGACTCAACCATCGTCTCAAAATACTGATTCAGCAAAGATACCACCTCAGCTGCTCCCAAGTTTTCCGTCAGGGTAGTGTAACCACGGATATCAGAAAACAAGACAGTTACTTCTTTGCGCTCACCCACCATTAAGCTATCATCGCCCAAAGCCATAACTTGCTCGGCTACGTGGGGTGTAAGATAGCGGTACATAGTGCTTTTAAGGCGTTTTTCTCGGCTGATGTCTTCCAATACTACCAGACCGCCTCTAACTCCACCTTCTGGGTTAGTTAAGGGATTGACGGTAAGATTGATGCTACGTTCTAAAATTTTGACTACATCAGCACTGAGTAATTCAGACTGGGGAGTGAGGAGTTGATTCCAAGGCACGAAAATATTTGGATTAGTGCGATCGCGCACAGCTAAAATTAACTTTTGAGTTTCACCACTCTCTCGTTGATATAATCCCACCAGCAAAATTTGCTCTGGCACATAATGCCTAGCCCCGTATTTTAAACTATCTTCCAGCCGCCCTTGCAGATTTTCAATCGGCACTACCTCCCAAACTTGACGACCCAATAAATTTTGTTTCCACAACAGCTTGTTACTTCTACCATTGCCGGACTTCAACGGACAACCCAATAACTCTAGTGCTGCATCATTAATGGTCACAATTTGACCTTGCATATCTGTAGAAATTACAGCATCTGATAAACTCTGAAGAATATCTTTTTGATACTGTCTTTCTAACAAAACACTTTCAAATAAACGAGCATTTTCCAAAGCTATTCCCGCCTGGATATTAAAAGCCCGCATAAATTCTTCATCGGAAGTACTAAAACTACCTTGTTGTTTATTAATTAACTGTGTTACACCAATTAATTCATTAGCAGAGTTAAAAACTGGCAAACACAGAATATTGCGAGTTACATACCCAGTCTTATGATCTGTAGTCGGATCAAAGCGGGGATCTTGATAAGCATCGGGGATATTGAGTGCTTGACCAGTGGATGCTACATAGCCAGCAATACCTCGATTAGAAGGAATACGGACTTCGATTAAATTTTTGTCATTAACTGTTGCTACCTTCGTCCACAATTCACCCATTTCCTTGCGATACAAAAACAGCGTGCTGCGGTCTGCTTGCATCAAAATTCGGGCTTGCTCCATCACTATCTGCAAAGTTGCTTCTAAATCCAAACTTTGCCCCAAAGTTTGAGTCGCACGCAACAAAGCCGTTGCACCCCGTTGATTACGAGCTGCCACATAGAAAGACTGACAACTTTCCAGGATAATACCAATAGAAGCGGCAAAATCTCGAAAAGACTCCTCATCATCCTGATTAAAAGGAACATCCCCAGCTTTATTAGCCAGTTGAACTACAGCTACCGTTTGCTTTTTGCTGCTAATCACAGGCATACATAAAAGATTACGGATTTTATAGCCCATTTGTTTTTCTAACTCTGGGCTAAAAAGAGGGTGAGTAATAGTTTCTGCAATGTTGAGATATTTGCCTGTACTAGCCACATAACCAGGAATCCCCACATTTAAAGGAGTGCGGATTTCTAAAAATTTCTGGCTATTATCTTGAGGAACTTTTGACCACAGTTGAGCCTTATCATAGTCAACTAAAAAAATAGCTGTGTGTTCCGCTTGGAGAATTTGACCAATTTTAAGTGTAATGGCTTCTAAGACTTTCTCCAGCATACTTTCTAGAGCTTCATTATTGATCAGATCAATAGCTCTGAGAAATTGCTGAAACTCAGCCGTGATAAAGTCCAGTAAGCAAACAAATTCATTAACAGAAAGGTCTTTGACACGACTGAGTAGGGCTTGAGTGCGATTAACTTGAGTCAGTTCAGTTAATGTAGCCAAGACGCTACCTGCATTTGGGAGTGTCATGGTAATTAAGGGTTGGAGATTTTAAATGAGTTATGTATTATTTATTTTTCTACTCAATGCGGGGCGAATTTGCCCACCCTCAGTGAAAAAAGCCAATTTAGAAAGCTTTGGTCAACTTTTTAGATGAGACTACCTTGTGATAGTAATCTTGTAATTGGCGTGTAGCAGCTGCCCATCCCCAATTTTCTGCTTCTTTACGGGCATTTTTACGGATAATATTTACATCTTGTTGGTATTGCAATAGACAAACTGTAGCATCAATTGCTTCTTGAATGTCTGCTTTTGGATCAAAAAGATATCCGTTTACCCCATCTGTGACAATATCAGGAATCCCTCCAGAACGGGCTGCGACTACTGGACATCCAGCAGCCATTGCTTCTAATAGGACTAATCCTAATGTTTCTGTGCGGGAAGGAAAAATAAATGCGTCAGAACTAGCAAAGGCAGAACCTAACTCTTTCCCCATTAAATAACCGACAAAATAAGTATTTGTGCCAGCAAAGTGTTTTTCTAGTGCTTGACGGTGGGGGCCATCCCCTACTAATGCCAATCTCGCATTGGGAATGGCTTCTAAAATTGGTTTAATGCGCTCAATTTCTTTTTCTGCTGAAAGACGACCTACATACAAAAGTAATGGACTCTCAGGATGATTTTGAGTTAGGTGCGATCGCATTTCTGGATCTGCCAAATCAGGATCAAATAATTCTGTATCCACACCCCGCTGCCACAAATCTACTCTCTCAATCCCATGTCCAGATAGTTCCTCCACCATGGCTGTGGATGTACATAAATTTAATTCAGCTTGATTATGAGCGCCTTTAAGCAATTCCCAAAGTAAACCTTCTAACATCCCTAGACCGTAATGTTCTAAGTACTTAGGTAAATGGGTATGGTAAGAAGCTACTAAGGGAATTTTGAGAACTTTACTGTAAAAAATTCCTGATAATCCCAAAACGGCGGGATTAACAACATGGATAATATCTGGCTGAAACCGCTCTAATTCGTAACCAATGGACGGGCGGGGAAGTGACATTTTTAACTCTGGATACAGAGGTAAGGGAAAGCCACTAACGCCGTAAACTTTCGCGCCTTTATGTTCAGTTATGCCACCTTCAGGAGCAAATACTAAAACTTGATTTCCATCTCGCTGCAAATGGTCAACAGTGTGGCGTAGACGGGTGACAATCCCATCAACCTTGGGTAAAAAAGTTTCGGTGAATAGGGCTATTCTCATAAAAAACTGGAAAGCAGGAGTCAGGAGTTCGGAGTTCGGAGTTCGGAGTCAGGGGAGCAGGGGAGCAGGGGAGCAGGGGAGCAGGGGAGCAGGGGAGCAGGGGGCAGGGGAGCAGGGGAGCAGGGGGCAGGGGAGCAGGGGGCAGGGGGCAGGGGAGCAGGGGGGCAGGGGAGAAAAATCTTTACCTGTTACCTGTTACCTGTTACCTGTCACCTGTTACCTGTTACCTGTTACCTGTTACCTGTTACCTGTTACCTATTTTCTATGCCAGGAAACTTTAGGCAAAATTTGGTTATTATCAACTCGTTTCTGATACTTAATGGCAAAGTTTAACAACGAGTCAAGTAAAGAATCAGAGAGAAAATGTGGTTCTAAGCCTAAATCGAGCAGTTTAGTGTTTTTAGCGTTGAAATAGTGTTCTTCTTTTTCAACTCTGGGGTTATCAATGTTATTGATCTCTACATTCAAGCCCAGTGAATTCGAGGCTTTTTTCACCATCATTGCCAAATCACCAACACTGAATAGTTCGGTAAATTGGTTAAATACACGAAATTCTCCAGGTTGGGCAGGATTTGCGATCGCTAATTCAATACATCGCACCGTATCCCGAATATCCAATAATCCGCGAGTTTGTCCACCTTTCCCGTAAACCGTGAGAGGATGTCCTACCGCAGCTTGAATACAGAAACGATTCAGTGCTGTACCAAAAACGCCATCATAATCAAGACGGTTAATTAACAATTCGTCCAGCCCCGTTTCTTCGGTAAGAACGCCATAAACTATCCCTTGATTCAAATCTGTTGCCCGTAAACCCCAAATTCGGCAAGCAAATTGAATATTATGGCTATCATGCACTTTACTCAAGTGATACATTGAACCCGGCTGCTTAGGATAGGGCAAAGTATCTTTGCGACCGTTATGTTCAATGGTGATATAACCTTCTTCAATGTCGATATTGGGTGTCCCATATTCACCCATTGTCCCCAACTTCACCAAATGACAATCAGGAAAATCTTCCCGCATGGCATACAGCAAGTTCAATGTACCAACTACATTATTTACCTGAGTGAGAACTGCGTGTTCGCGGTCGATCATCGAAAAGGGAGCCGAACGTTGTTCACCAAAATGCACTATGGAATCTGGCTGAAATTGGTGTAAGGCTTTGTGCAGAAAACTGTAATTGTTAATATCGCCGATAAATAGGTCAATAGATTTACCAGTCAAATCTTGCCATCGCTGGAGACGTTGTTGAATTGATGCAATTGGGGTCAGAGTCTCAACACCGAGTTCATTATCCCAATGTCGCCGCACCAAACTGTCTAAAATTCCAACTTCATAACCTCGATTAGAAAGGTAGAGTGCAGTTGCCCAACCGCAATACCCATCGCCACCAATAACCAGGACTTTCATTTTTACCAGTTTTTACTCGCTGATAGCTAAATCTATCAGGTTTCTGTCCCCTCTCAATCATTAATTCTTTTCAAGGGAATAGGGAACGGGGAACAGGGAATAGGCTGAATTTCTTTAATTTTGACTTTTGACTTGATTTTTCCCCATCTCCTCAATCCCCAGTTACCTAATTTTGTACTGCTGGGCAATGTAATAAAACAAACGATAGTGATCTCGAAATTCTTTGCTGTTGCTTTGTCCTTGCCAATAATATGTCACTTGACCTTGAGTTATGGTCAGTTTCATGGAACTCATCTGTTGACCAACTTCTACAACCATCACTCCAGAAACGCCTTGATCCGTTTCAAAGTTATGATCTATCTGTTTTATCGTTTCTTGGTCTTGGATAATTGACTCTGGTAACTCCTTGCTTGCCCAAGCCCGAATTTCTGTATTTTGGTTTTGTGGTGAAATAAATGTCACTCCATCGTTGTTGTCTGGTGGTGTTGAAGAATTCCAATTACTGGGATAGGGAAACTCAAACCCATAACGAGGATTGTGGTAAGTCTCCCAGGTGATTTTGGAGGTTAGGAAGCTATTACCACACCCTGAAAAAATCATAGCTGTGCCAACACCGGAGACTAAAGTCACAATTATTCGTCTCAAATTATAGGTTTTGACCGCAGCAATAGACATAATTACACCCTTTACCCGATTTACCGACAGCAGAGTTAGATCGGCTTTTATCCCCATTCTTGAGAGGAATTAATTTCTTTGAACCCCGGTCTATCCACTAGATTTATTGTTTCATAAATCACACAATTAATAATTTTGTGAGTAATTGCCAGTCCTGTTATTAAGATATGTAACAAAATAGCTGTTAAAACGTTTTACCATCTTGACAAGAAATCAAAGAGTCGATAACGTTAGTTACATACCCGGGTAAGACCGCTATTTAGTCATATGCAAACTAAGCAAAAGGTTACTTTGTATCTATCGCCAGAACTGCACAGAAGATTGAAGATTCGATCAGCAGTTGATTCTGAACCAATGTCAGAACTCGCAGAACGCGCCCTTAATTTCTACCTGACAAATTCAGAATTAGTGGAAGAGTTAGAAGCGTCTGCTTATGGGCGAACACATAGAGTTTATTCGTGTCCTACTTGTGAAAGTTCACTTACCCTGCGTAATGGCGAACTAGTAGCTTTAGGTAACCAACCAGGAATAATAGGCCACGATCATCTATCCATTGAAGAAATGGAACAAGATGAAACCCATCCCAAGGGTGAGGAAGAATTAGTTCCTTGCTAGATAGGAATTATGAATAAGTAGTTCATAGTTTTAGTTATCTATAACAAGTAGCGATGACTGTACTGTCTCTATAAGGTCTCAAGTAGGTCGATTGTATGAAAGAAGAGCTCAATATCCTCATTCAAGCTCAATACCCTCTAATCTACCTTGTGACCTCCGAGGAAGAGCGGGCAGAGCAAGCAATTTCCACGATCGCTCAATTATTAAAGCCCCAACGCCGGGTATATGTATGGACAGTAACTCACGGTATCGTGGAGTACGGTCAACCCCGGAATGTGACTCAACATAATACAGTGTCTCCAGAGGCAGCGATTGAGTGGATTATTCGCCAGAAAGAACCCGGTATATTTATTCTTAAAGATTTACATCCATTTATTGATGCACCAGCAACAACCAGATCGCTACGGGATGCGATCGCTAGTTTCAAAGGAATGCAAAAGAACATCATCTTGATGTCTCCCATGCAACAAGTTCCTATTGAACTAGAAAAAGAGGTTGTTGTCCTAGACTTCCAACTCCCAGATATGGTTGAGTTGAACAAAGTTTTAACCAATCACCAAGAACAGCATCGTGGCCGACGGCTAACTACCGAAGCCCGAGAAAAACTTCTCAGAGCAGCTTTAGGTCTAACCAAAGATGAATCGGAAAAAGTATACCGTAAGGCGCAGGTAACTACCGGACGACTAACGGAAGATGAAGTAGATATAGTTCTATCTGAGAAGAAACAACTGATTCGGCGCAATGGCATCCTAGAATACATCGAAGAAGATGAAACCATAGATGCTATTGGTGGCTTGGAAGAATTGAAAAAGTGGCTCAAGCAACGCTCTAACGCCTTCACAGAAAGGGCGAGAGAGTATGGTTTGCCCCAACCCAAGGGAATGTTGATTCTCGGTGTTCCTGGTTGTGGTAAGTCGCTCATTGCCAAAACTACCTCCCGTTTATGGGGTTTACCAATCTTGCGATTAGATATGGGGCGGGTATACGACGGCTCAATGGTGGGTCGAAGTGAAGCAAATCTGCGGAACGCCCTGAAAACAGCAGAATCAATTTCCCCCACGATTCTGTTTATCGACGAGTTGGATAAATCTTTCGCGGGTAGTGCAGGTTCTGGTGATTCCGATGGGGGGACATCGAGCAGAATTTTCGGCTCTTTCCTCACCTGGATGCAAGAAAAGAAATCTCCAGTTTTCGTAATGGCGACTGCTAACCGTGTGGAACGCCTACCTGGAGAGTTTTTGAGGAAAGGCCGCTTTGATGAAATTTTCTTTGTGGATCTGCCCACACCTGAAGAACGTCAGGATATCTTCAACATTCACCTGACCAAACGCCGGGAAGAAATTGCTAGATTTGATATGGAACAACTAGCGAAAATGTCCGACGGCTTCTCTGGGGCAGAAATTGAACAAGCGATCATTGCGGCAATGTATGAAGCCTTCGCCCAAGATCGGGAGTTCACCCAATTAGATATTATTGCTGCATTGAAGTCAACTTTGCCGCTGTCACGAACGATGCAAGAACAGGTCACAGCTTTAAGAGACTGGGCCAGACAGCGTGCTAGACCCGCAGCATCCTCCGTCGCTGAATATCAGCGCATGGAGTTTTAAAAGCTTTCTCCTGCAATGTCAGGGGGGAAAGGTTAGCTACAAAGCTAACAGTTTAGAAGAAAAAAGCCGCTCCCAATCAATGCGGCTTGGCTGAAAAGAAACCGTTGTCGTTTTTCTCATCAATCTTCTCATTGGAGGAAACCCAAATGTCTCACTTTAGCACTCTGCGTACCAAAATCACCGATGCCGAAATTCTGAAGTCTTCTTTGCGCGACCTAGGTATCAGCGTCAAGACAGAAGCTGATGTTCGTGGTTATAACGGTCAGCGTGTACGTTCCGACATCGTTGCTGTATTGGAAGGCGAGTACGATTTAGGTTGGTCTCGCAACAGTGATGGTTCTTTTGACCTCATCGCTGACTTGTGGGGCGTTGCTAAAAAGCACAACCAAACCGAGTTGATCAACTCCATTAACCAAAAATACGCCGTTAACAAGACTTTGACTGAAGTAAAACAGCGCGGTCTGCAAAACGCCAATGTCAAGTTGGTATTGCAATAATAATTTCTCTGCGCGTTCCCAAAGCTGAACGGGTTAACCATGTAATAGCGGTTAGCCCGCTTTTTTTTATCTGAGTCAGGATTTACAGGATTTAAGGATTTACAGGATTAGGAATTACTTCAATCAATCCTGTATGAAATGCTTGATCATAAGTGATAACTGGCATTTTTTCAATTTCGGACTGAGCCATAATCATACGATCAAAAGGATCTCGATGATCTATAGGTAAAGTACCTGCTCTAATAGCATGATTTGAATTAATATTTAGTTCAATAAATTGTGATTGAGTTAAGAGTTGTGGATAGATTAGTAATATATCTTTTGCTTCAGGTAGTTTACCAATACGGTATTTAGTGGCTATTTCCCAAGGGGATACGCTACTGACAAAAATATGATGATCGGGATTTTTAATTATTTCTCGGCATGATCTATCAAGTTTAGGATCATCAAAAAACCACCATAATAAAATATGGGTATCAATCAGATAATTTATTCCCATTGTTGCAATTCTTCTTCAGGTAGAGGATCAAAAAAGGTGTCGCTGAGTTTTCCTGTTAGTATTCCTGGTGTTCTGGGTTGAGGTTTTGTTTGATTTAATCCTACGCGGAAATAGTGGATTAAGTCATAAATTTCTGCTAGTTTTTCTTCTGGAATTTGTTCTAATTCTTGGATAATTTTATGGATGATCATAATTTAATTATTAGGGTGCTTTGTGCTTTTTAGTATAGCAGGATTTTTATTGTTAAGTTTGTTGTGATGCTGTGAATGAGATGGTTGTCAGAATCAGGATGTCCAGGATTTAAGGATTTACAGGATTTAGAAAAGTTATGATTTGAGCAGGTCTTAAAACTATGTTATCAAAATCATCCTAGTTGATGTAAATATACTTAACAAATAGTGGTTGAGATGAATTAGGTTTAGTATAATTTTTACTCATGTTATTTATAATGATGCTGAGTAAAAAAGATGCTGGTTTATGAATATTGATTTAGATGCGATCGCACGTTATAGCTTTTCTCAGGCTAATGAGGTACATAACACTTTTGTATATCAAGGCTTTCGCTTTTGAATCTGTACCTCACTTGATCGGGAAATGCTATATCTGATTATTCATTTTATCAGTTTGTCAGAATCAGGATGTCCAGGATTTAAAGATTTTCAGGATTGAGAAAATTCTCAGTTATGATTTTTTAGTAAACATGGTAGTTAATTAAATCAAAAGTGAGTAGATAATCATGATAAATGAAGCAGGTATTCGTGACTTTTTAATAAAAAATTTAGATATGATCGAGGCTGATCTAAAGTTTGTTGAGAAGGAATTTAGTCTTAAAAATAACTTACGAAGGTGATTCTGAAAATGTAATATACCCTTTTGCTATATACCTAGTTATTGATATATTTAAATATTCAGAAAAAGAGAAGATTAAACACAATCTGAATATTTTTTATGATGATAATTATGAATTTGATGAGGATGATGATATAGATATTAAGCCTCTACTTGAAGAAGAAGCTTTGTCTGAGATTACTAATAGGTTAATAGGATTAATAGACAGTATGGAAGGAAGCACTGCTGAAACACTTCAAGGTATGATGTCTAAGGGGTGGGATATTAAAACAATATATAAAGGTAATCAATCACATTATATCCTGATAACTGATGAAGAAATTATTAAATAAATTATCAGTTTTGAAGCTGGCAACTCTGTAATCTATACATCAGTGATCACACCTAGAATTCAACCTTTATGGCAATCAACTATTGAAAAATTAAAGCATTTTTTATATGGTAATGATTGCTGGGAAATTGGGGTTAACTGGGTTTCTGAAAAAGTAGAATCTATAAGCCAAGAAGCTACTCTAAGTTTTAGGATTTATTATGGCTTCGATATATTATTTGCTTTATACAACTATTTCTGTAGAGATGTTTCCCTCTTACCAACCCTTGAAATAGTAGCTCAAATTCCAGGAGAAATAAACAAAACTATTATTCTGGTCGGATGTCTTGAATGGGATCAACAGACTTTTCCTACCATCAATTCAATCTTTAATAATGATGATCCTTATCTAATTTTTATGAAACAAAAACTTTTCTTTAAAGAAGATCCATTATATGATATCTTAATAATGTATAAACATGGCATCGCATACTCTCTATTTGAAATAACTGTAGAGAAAAACACTCAAACTGTTATTAAACGTCTAGAGATAGAAGAAGATGACACTGTAACTGTATTACCCATAGATAAAGTGGAATTAAGGTTAGTAGAATCAAGCTTAATAGATTTCTCTATACACAATCCTGGTTACATCCAACAGCTTTGTTATATGGGAGGTTCATTTTTTCACTTCGTAAGCTGAGATATATAGGGATTTTAAATAAAAACTATTCGATAGGGTTATGGGTATGGAAGTTTTACCAGCAATTATTGGATTTTCAATTACTGGAATATTTATATTAAAATCTCTATTTTCTGTTAAAATTCCTGACTATAACGAAAATCCTCCAGGAATTTTAATATCAAGTTTTATTTTTATAGTATCTGGGTTTATTTTTGAGATTATTTATATTGATTGGTATTCAATTCAATCTTGGGCTAAAGGTAACTCTAACATTGCTTTTATATTTACTATCTTAGGAGGTTTCTTTACTAATAGATTTTTAAAAAAATTAGCAGACGATAAAGAAAAGCGTGAAATATCTGTTTTATTTAGAAACTCTATTGATTCACAAGTAAAATCATTACAGTTTATTAATCTTTATTTATCATTTACTTCAATTCAAGAATATATCAATTATATAAAAATCTACAAAAATAATCTCCTCACTTCTAAAGCTTATGATACAGCATTGAATAAAATAGGTATTTATGATGAAAAAGATGTTGATATAATCTCCCAATATTCAAATGAATTACAACAATGTTTTAACTATATTGAACGCTTCTTAATTGAATTTGAATTAGATGAAGATATTAGAGTTAAGAAAACTCATGTTAATCAAATTGAGTACCAACCTCAATATCAAAGAACCTTAATAATTGTTAAGATGGCAATTTTAACAACTTCTCTTTTTGGCATATTCACAAGCTACTATTTATCAAAATGTTATTTGAAGAATAATTTAGGGAAGTTACAAGATCAGTTTTTTAATGATTATGAAGAAATATTAGATAATTTAAAAAAAGAATTACATTTTAGTAAATCTTATATAATGAATAGAGTTATTTCTAGTGATTTATTTGATAAACTAAAATATATAAGAAATAATTTTATTGAAAGTAGCAATAATTATAATGTATCCTCCCGAAAGCCTATATATCTCTATAGACTTATTATAAAAGAACCAGTTGTTAATTTTGATAAAGATATTTACACTGATAAAATTATTAAAAAATTGTATATCAATAGTACAGAAGATATTGTAACATTTGGTGAATCACCAGAAGATGCAAAAAATAACTGTAATAGTATAATTGAAGATTTAAAAAATAAGCATTACTTGGAAACAGAAATTGAATATTCTGATATAATTTCAGAAATTATTTCTCCTTGGAATTAAGTAAGCGAATTGTATATTTCTACAAAAGCAGTACGACGGGGAACTAAATAAATTAAAAATGATTGTTTTGCAGCATTTGCTAATAACTAACTGATTTAAAGCAAACAACGAATTGCTTATACTGTAATGCGTCTACAGTGATTAGTGTCTATAAGATACATCAAAATTCAGCTTCGGATCGAGTATCGTAAACACGCTGAAGACATTTCTCGAAGTCTTCACCTTGCCAAGTTCCAGCAAATTGTAGCAAATCTTTGGCTTTAGATCCACGTAATATCGGTTCTCCATCTTGTACAGCAACACTGCTTGATTTGATGGTGGAGGTATTCATTTTAGTTTTGAGATATTTGAGATAGTTGAGGGTTTGTTGCAGAATAGGTTCTGGAGTATTTTCAATGGCTGCAATTAGCTGTTGTTTAATTGTGGTCATTATTATTCTTATTTATCTGATAGCGTACCCATATCAGGATTTACAGGATTTGAATATGTACAGGATTTTTTGATTTGATTATCTTAGTCATTGATAATTTTGGCAAGATGTGAGGAATGATAGACGCTAGGTAAATTTGAGGGTTTATTGGTTGAGTAATCGGACAAGATGATCTAGATTGTAATCTATCATATTAATCTTATCATCATCCTGTAAATCCTTAAATCCTGGATATCCTGATTCAGACAATGATTATGAATGCAAGTTTTCAGTCCATGTAAAAATTTAAGTTATAATAGGCGTAGCTTTGTATTAAGAACTTCACACTTCCTCAATAATCTTATTCAGTAAATATTACTATGACTAACACAATTAATTTACAAATTCAATACATTACTAATGAAAACGGAGAAAAAACCGCCGTTATATTGCCCATTGATCAATTTGAAAACCTTTTAAAAAATATTATTCAATTACAGCCTAATGATGAAATTAAAAATCAAGAATTAACTAATAAAAATATTTGGGAAATTGCTCAAGAAATTACTGAAGATATTACAGAAGATGAACTTCAGCAATTACCCCATGATGAGGCGCAACAGCATGATCATTATATTTATGGTATTCCTAAAAAATAAGATATGAAAAAAATATTTGCTGATACTTTTTATTGGATAGCACTACTAAACCCCAAAGATGATTGGTATGATTCTGTTATTAAAGTGAGTCAATCTATTGCTAATTCCCAAATTATAACCACAGAAGAAGTATTAACAGATGGTATTTCAATGAACATAATGAATCAATTAGAAATTATTGAAGTATTAACTCATGATCAACATTTTACTCAAGAGGGTTTTATTATCTTATTTTGATTGTTTTTTGACTTTTTTTATCCTGTAAATCAATCGTTAAATCCTGATTTAGAAGTTAATGATCCAAAAAATACCTTATTATAACAATAATGACTCGTAGACGTATTTTACAAGAAGATCAATCTTACACATTTCGATCTTATTTTGAAATGCCTTATGAAGCTGATGAAATATTAGCTGAATTGGGATATTCTTTGCTAAGAAGACATATTAATTTGCCACGAAGCGAGCGTCATTTAGAAAGACTGGAAGAATTAAAACAACGAATTGAAGAATCTTTACCTTTAGTAAGTTTGAGTAGTGAAACAGCAAGACGGGAAACCTTGGTAGCACCTACATTATTAGAAGTCGCTCGCTATTGTCAATGCCAAGTCAGAATTGAGTATTCACTATCAGTAAATAATTGGTTAAAGGGTTATTTGGATTATTTTCTCAAACATAATCCCAGTTTATTAGTAGTCGAAGCCAAAAATGATGACTTAACACGAGGTTTTACACAATTAGCAGTAGAATTAATTGCTATTTCTGAAGTTGAAGAAGGTGATATTTTTTATGGTGTTGTAACGATTGGTGATGCTTGGCGTTTTGGGAGATTAGAAAAAACTAATCAGCAGATTTTTCAAGATATTTCCCTATATCGAATTCCCGATGATTTAGAAGATTTAATGAGAATTTTGGTAGGAATTTTGGAATGAACTAATTTTCCAAGTTTACGTAACGAATTTATTCTAAAATAGATGCAGGTAAATCTGGCTTAGGTTTCTTATGAGTTCCCGTCGCATTCTGAAAGCTGGTGAATCTTATCCTTTCAGCCGATATTTTGAATTATCTTTTACTATTGACGATATTTTAGCGGAATTAAACTGCACTATTGAAAGGAAAGATTTAACATTACCCGAATCTTCAGAAAATTTAAACTTACAGTTTTTACAGCACCAGATTCAGCGTAATTTATCTCACATAGATTTAGTGAATGAAACTGCTAGACGTGAGGCTTTAATTGGTCCTATTTTGTTTGAGGTATGTGATTTAACTAATCAGCGACTGAATATAGAGTATTCCATTGCAGTAAATGATTATTTGAAAGGAACTGTAGATTATTATATTGCAGCACCTCAAAATTTATTAGTTATTGAAGCAAAACAATCAGATTTAGTGAGAGGGTTTACTCAACTTGCTATTGAATTAATCGCACTTGATCAATGGACAAAATCTACTTCTGAGCTTATTTATGGAGCAGTTACGACTGGTGAAGATTGGCGTTTTGGAGTTTATAACCGCACAAATCGTCAAGTAACTCAAGACCAAAAACGTTATCGAGTTCCAGAAGATTTATCAACACTTATGAAAATCCTTATAAGTATTATTTCTGGATCATAAATTATAATCATCTCTATAATACCTGACGCGGATCTTCATCAGGTGGATGTAAAGCAGCTTTTACCCAAAAACCTCGCGCACTGCGGATAGAATCATCTTCTGTATATCGCTCATCATTAATATCAAGTCGCTTACAAGTAGCTCTACCTGTGGGAGTTGTTCCTAAAATAGTTTTACCGTCAGCACTCCAGATAAAATGATCAGACCATTTTTGTTGAAGGGGATTAAATAAAGGGGTAATGGCTTGTGTTTCTGGGTCAATTCCTGCTAAAAAGTTGTAGCGGCGTTCATTACACCGACGACAAGCTAAAGCTAAATTATCAATATCATCAGCACCACCCAAAGATTTAGGTATTACATGATCTAAGGTGAATCGAGTTGTAGAAATGCGCTCTGGAGAGTGACAATACTCACATAGATATTTTGCCCGTTTACGCACTAATTCCCTGGTAATATCGTCAATAGTCATACTTGAGCTACTAACATCGCATTAATGTGAGTGAAAATTCTGTCTAACTCTCCAATAGCTTCCAATTCTATAACTTCCTCTGAAGTCAGCAAATCAGCTTTTTTTTTATCCAAAAGTTCTTCCATTCGCTTCTGGAGTTCATCATTAAATTTAAATAAATTGAATTTATCTACCTTTTCAACTTTAATCTGACCAAGTAATGTTGAAGGTCTACTAATAGCTGGTATCATAGTTTAGTTCCAGTATTGATTTTAATTTCCCTTCTTCGTAGAAAGTGGAGTTTATCGCAAACAACGAATTGCTTCTAATAATCCTCTAGCTTTATTTAGTGTTTCCTCATATTCCTTTTCGGGTTCGGAATCTGCGACTAAACCGGCACCTGCTTGGACTGTGACGGTATGATTATGCAATACCATTGTCCGAATAGCGATCGCACTATTTAATTGCCCTTCAAAATCATAATAGCCATACACACCCGAATACACACCCCGGCGGCTTGGTTCTAATTCGTTAATGATTTCCATCGCTCTGATTTTCGGCGCACCGCTAACTGTACCGGCTGGGAAGCTGGCTTTAAGTAAATCCCAGGCTGTTTTGTCATTTGCTAATTTACCCACCACATTACTGACAATGTGCATGACATGGGAATAGCGTTCAACTACCATTAATTCATCAACTTTCACGCTACCGCTTTCGCACACACGCCCTAAATCATTGCGTCCTAAATCAACTAACATGACGTGTTCAGCGATTTCTTTGGGGTCTTGAAGTAAATCTTCAGCGAAAGCCGCATCCTCTTGGGTTGTCTTCCCCCTTGGTCTAGTTCCGGCAATGGGGCGGACTGTGGCGATTATACCCCCATCAGGGTCACATTCTGCTTTCACCATGACTTCAGGACTAGAACCAATAATTTGCCAATCCTTAAAGTTAAAATACGCCATGTAAGGAGAAGGATTGATTTGGCGTAGGGAACGGTAAAGGGCGAAAGGATTCCCTGTATATTCTGTAGATAAGCGTTGAGAAATGACGACTTGGAAGATATCACCAGCTTTGATATATTCTTTAGCTTTGTCTACACTGGCGCAGAAATCAGAACGGGTGAAGTTGCTGGTGTATTCCTCTATTCCCGCTTTCGGCTTGTTTCCGGGGGCTGTCCAAGCTAATTGAGTATTTTGTGGCGATAGGGGTAAAGATAGCTTGCTGACCATTTCCTGAATGCGATCGCTCGCCTGTTGATAAGCTACCTCTAAGCTAACTTCTGGGTCACGTAAATCAGCATATGCGATCGCCCAAATTTTCCGCTTTACCTGGTCAAAAATCAACAAGTGGTCTACCTGCATCCATAATCCATCAGGGATATTACGCTCATCTTGGGGATGAATTGGTACACGCGGTTCAATCCAATTAATTAACTCATAACCCCAAAACCCAAATAAACCGCCAATTCCTGAAGGTAGCTGCGGTAACTTGATTGGGTGATAAGGTGCTAAACATTCGGCTAAAACTGTAAAAGGATCACCTGTAAAAATTTCCTGAGAACCATCACGATGTGTTTGGGTAGTTTGATCACCTCTAGCTTCCAAAATCCATAGAGGATCACAACCCAATAAACTATAACGCCCTATTTTTTCTCCACCTTCCACCGATTCCAGTAAAAAGCTATAAGGTTGATCTGCACATACTTTATACCAAGCAGAAACGGGAGTATCTAAATCAGCTACCCATTCCTGATATACAGGAACAAAATTACCTTCTAAAGCGAGCTTCTTAAACTGGGTGAAATCGGGAAAAATCATACAATAAGGAGTTCAGAATATTAGGAGTTCAGGAGTTCAGAATTGAGAATTATAGAATATTTTTAGATTATTACGTAGGGTGGGCATTGCCCACCACCTCATCACTTAGGAAATAACATACCAGATCATGATGAAAAATAGTTCAGATATGAATAATAGGTAATTAGTAAAAGTTTTTCCCCATTACCAATTACCCATTACCAATTACCTAAACATTAAGCATCGTGAGTAGCTTTACCACTGAACTTGAGTTGTGCAGGGCTGGGGTTTTGACCAATTCTGCGGGGTACGTGGCGTACTTTATCACGACCGGGGTTAACTTTTTCTGGGAACACACCATCAGCTGGGTGAATGAAAGTGGTTTCACCGCTGGGTAGAATCCGGTAAATTTTGTAGTCTGTGATTTTGAATTTCCGCAGCTGACCGCCTAAAGCGATGCCATACTCCTTACGAGCTAAGTATAGCAAGTTTTCGCCCTGGTTCATTGTTGCAGCGCCACCTGTAGGCATTTCAAAAACTTGAGCCTTGGGGCTAGTCCAGGTAATAGCGTACTTTTCTTCTACTTCTGCTTTTTTGAGCAATCCACCAGTGCTACCACCAAAGAGGGGAGTTTTTCCAGTCAGTTTTTCTGCCATAAAAAAATGTCCTTCAACGTTTTTAGGGCATACTAACATCGTAAACAAGCTTATATTGCGATCGCGTCATAGACTGTAACAGTTTTTAGTGATTGAGTCTGGCTACAGGGTTCAGAATGTTACATCAAGGAACAATAGAACAATTTTTGAGAATCAATGTACAATTAACATTAAACTACATAAATTTAAAATTCTTTACATAAGCCACATTTTGTTAAGTGCAAAGTGCGAGATATGCTCATGAAATGAAGATTAGAATTGAGAAGTTAATCTATCAATTCCCAGACGGTAGAATAGATTTCTCAGAAATGTATCAGGATGAAGAGCATCAATATAATACTTAATAAGTAAAGGCAAAATCATCACATAGTATACAAATAAAGCTGCAATTGCGCCAGCTAAATAAATTAAACTAACTACCGGATGATCTTGCCGATAATAAAGTTGAAATGATGGTTGATTGATATCATTAATTAAACTATTAATTTGCTCTTCTAGCTTTTGCAACTTTGGTTTATATTCCTCTGAGTGTCCAAAGTTAAACTTACCATTGCGAGCATGAAGTTTTACCTGATAGGAAATTGTAGTAACTGTTCTATATTCTTCCTTTTCAGAGGTGTTTTTACTACTACTTTTTTTCTTAATACGTTCTTTGCTGGTGCTATAGCTGGTGCTTATCCTTGCTTTTTCTAATCCTTGAATATCTTCTTTCCAAATACGATGTTCATATAGTCTATGTTCTAAAACACAATTCATTTCAATAGCATTAACTCGTTGACAAATCAGATTTTTATCTGCAAAAAAGAGCATATATAAAAAAACCGGGAGTATAATTAGAAAAAATAATATATCTAATGCGAGGACATCTATAAAAATTGAACGTAGAGATTTCCACATATATTTTTGAGTGATTTAACCAAGTAATTACGCGAAAATCTTTATATACTCAAAACTGCTAGAAATTTGACTTTTTGATAATACAAAGAACAAGTTCAAAGCCTCTCCCGGTGAACACGGGGAGAGGAAAGAGAGAGAAGGTGATTTTCCCCACCTCCTATTTATTCTTAGCAAACGACGACTTTTCCTCTGCACTGCCCTGAACAATGGGAATGGTAAAATAAAACTTGCTGCCTTGGTCTTTACCGATAGACTCTGCCCAAATTTTCCCGCCCCAACCAGTAACAATTTGCCGGGAAATTGCTAGACCTAGACCTGTACCACCGGCAGTGCGTCGTAATGCTCCCTCTTCTTGATAAAAGCGGTCAAAGACTATTTCTAGGCGGTTGGGTTCTATGCCTCGTCCTGTGTCTGCTACTGTCACCTCAACCATTTGAGTGCGGTTGCGAGTAGTTGCCTTAATGTTAATCTCTCCTTCGGCTGGTGTAAATTTACAGGCATTGTCGATCAGCTTTGCTATTACCTCCACTAACCAATCACCATCAGCCCTAATCAAAGGTAAGGTTTTCGGAATTTGTGTTTTAATTTGGGGGATCTTTTCTGTTGAGGATCGTGTACGCAAGCGGCTGAGAGCTAAATCTATACATTCTTGTAGACTTAGGGTTTCTGGATGCCATTGCACTCGACCACTTTCTAAGTTAGAAAGAGTGAGAAAATCTTGTACCAGTTTCCGCATTCGTTCAGAGTCAGAAAGGGCTGTACTCAGCATCACCTGCTGCAACTCTAAAGGCATATCTGGCTCACTAGCAAGGCTTTCGAGGCAAACTTGAATGGTAGATAGGGGGGTACGGAGTTCATGCCCAGTGATGGCTATTAAGTTACTGCGGGTACGGTCTAGGGCTTCTAGCTGCTTGTTCAGTTCTTCTAAATTAGCAAAAGCTTCAGCTTGAATTAATGCTGCACCGACTTGAGTAGCGATCGCTTTCACCAAATCCAACTCACCTGGTTGCCACTCTTTAATAGGTACATCACAATAATGTAACTCCACAATACCCAGTAGCCTGCCCTGAGAAAATACTGGTTCCATCAACCAAGAACGAATAGCGAACTTTTTGACAATCAAAGAAAGTGGAGTTGAACTGGTGACACGATAGTCAGTTAAAGTATCGGAAATACAGATTCCTTCACTTAGTTGGGTGATTTCCTGAAACAGAGGATTTTGTTCTAACTCCCAAGTTTGTCCCCGTACAGACACCACACCAGGACTCAAAAATTCGTGTTCAATTACAGCTTGGTCATCAGTAGCTTGAGCGCGGTAAATTAAACAGCGTCCTGCTTCTAAATGTTGACCCAATTCTTGAGCAGCTACTTGGAGAACTGATTGCGGGTCAAGCGATCGCCTAATTGCTGTTCCAATCGAGTTAACCAAGCGTTCTTTGCGGGCTTGGAGAGCGATCGAACGGTAGGCTTTATGTAATTTATACTGACTAGCTTGCAGGTAAGTTACCAATCGCTGTACAAACGGGTCAGTATCAATATCACAAGCATATTCGTTTTGAAATGTTCCCGATTCTCTTCTTGACTTACCAATTCCAAATCTCTGACGTGCCAGATTAATTTTGTCCACTAAATCCGGTCGATAAACCTCAATCCTGCTTAATATCAACTCTGCCGCTTTGAGACTGACTCCTCTCTCCGAAGTCCAAATTCCCTCAAATCTGCGCGCTGTGTCCATATCTAGCCCAGGAGTAATTTCTGGTAACTGCTGATTTTTGGTAATAGAGCCAAGGCTTTCCCGGCACACCAAACAGGTAGCATAATTATCGGCAACAACAACCAAATGCCACTCTTGACTTAAAGCATCATCCGGTTCAAAAGCTACCTTTTCATAGTATTCCGAGCTATTAGCAAACTCTGTTTCTGGTGCGGACAATACGTATATTTGATTACTTCGCTGCGAAAGCCGTTGATAGCGATGAGCTTCTTGGCGGTAGAATCGCTCTCTTTGGAAACTAGCAATAATCAGAGGCTGATCCAAGGTGGCCGCCAAAACCTGATCTTCCATTGCATGGGAGAGCGCCGTTAGTGAAGCCTTGAAATATAACTGGGGACGCAGGTAAGGTAGTGACTGTAGCAAATCACTCAGCACGGAAGTCGAAATGCTCATGAATATCGTTAAACGCCCAATCTAGACAAGATCCACTTCACAAATGAATTGTACAAATTAAAACTGGTGATTGGTGATTGGAAAAAACTATTACCCATTACCTATTACCAGTTCCTTGAAATTAATCAAAGTTCCTATGGCCAATATACATTCTTGGTTATCTTTTCTATCATTTAGCCTAGCAAAGGTAACTTGTAGCTTTTTCAGCAAATACAGCCAAAATACCACAGTATGGGATACTGCTGAAAGCTAAGTTGCTAAAGCCTTAGAGAACTCCACAAAAAAGATGATCCAATCTTGTGGGATGGGCATCTTGCCCGTCCTTGTATTATTAGCGGGCTTTTCGGCCCGCACCACAAGAAATTTTGGGATATTTTTTTAATTGGAGAACTCTTACTAATTTTTGAGCGCGATCTCGTTCGCGTAGAGAAGCGCGACCTAGGAATCGCCAAAAAAAATAAAAAACAACTTGGTTATTTTGTATACTTAATAGGCTTAGTAAAACTCAAAAAATTTTTAAGTAAACACGAGGATAAGCATTTTCTACGTATACCATCTCTTAATCCTCATCAACGAATAAACCAGGTAAAAATCCCCAATTTCCAGCCTTGACTTCAAAGAGAGAACAGATAAATTGATAAGGATTTGGTAAGTGGTGATTGGTGTTGGCGGTAGCCTGCCGTTAGGCATATGGTAATTAATTGGTAATTGGATTATTAACCTCCCCATCTCTCCTCCCCAGCCCAATTCCTGCAAATCTAGACCTGTATAGGGAATTTTAGCTCATGACACCGGATACATTGATGACCCCGGAAAAAATCTTATTGGATGGAAAGACTTTTATTCCCGCAGAACAGATACCTATTCCAGAATGGCCTTCTGTGGTTATTGAAAGACCACAGCCAACTTTGACAGTTAAAGATGATGATTTATTTTTGGTGACAGACACCATAGGAAACATTTCTGGTTGTTCACTGAATGACGGAAATCCTAGCATGGGACTGTTTTGCTGTGATACAAGGTTTTTGAGTCGTCTAGAATTGCAGATTGATGGGCGATCGCCTGTTTTATTGAGTAGCACCGCTGATAAGGGCTTTGCGCTCTCGGTTTTGTGTACTAACCCCAGAATTGAGAATCACCTAAATGCTGATACTATTGGCATTCGACGGGAAATAGTACTTAATGGCGCACTTTTTGAAGAAATAGAAGTAGCTAACTACAGCACCACTAACATCAGTTTTGAACTCAGTCTCAGCTTTGATGCGGATTTTGTAGACTTATTTGAAGTCCGTGGTCATAACCGCGAAAAACGGGGTAGATTGTTGCGGTTAGCAGAGCCAACACACTTAGAAGAAATAGCTGATGGTGTTGCAGCACCTTTAGCAAATCCATCACACCGAGAAGAATCTCTGACACTGGCTTATCAAGGTTTAGATGGTGCAATCATGGAATCCCGTATCCAATTCCAGCACCGACAACCAGATTATTTCAAAGGTTACACAGCGGTTTGGCGGCTAGATTTAGCTTCTCACGAAACCCAAAAGCTTGGTTATCGGCTGAATATGCTCACCAATAACCAGACTAGTTCCACTGTGAATGCAGCTATTACTTTGGTACAAGCAAAAGCTTCTGAATTGATGGAGGAGCAAATTTGGGTACAACAAATTACTCGCATTAGTTCTGATAAAAGTCTTTTCAATCGAGTCATTGAAAGGGCTGAACAAGATTTGTATTTGTTGCGTCAGTCTTTTGGAAAGTATAAAACTGTTTCGGCTGGTGTACCGTGGTTTTCAACTTTGTTTGGGAGGGATTCTATTATTACCGCTTCCCAAACCTTGATGTTAAATCCCCAAATCGCTAAAGAAACTTTGATGCTGTTAGCGGCATATCAAGGTAAAAAGGAGGATGAATGGCGAGAAGAAGAACCAGGTAAGATTTTACACGAGTTACGAATGGGAGAATTGGCACGTTGTCAAGAAATTCCCCATACACCTTACTACGGGACGGTTGATGCTACTCCTCTGTGGTTGATGTTGTATGCTGATTACTACGCTTGGACTCATGATCAAGAAACCCTAGAGCAACTTTGGCGAAATGCTTTAGCCGCAATGGATTGGATTGATCGGAATCTCAAACAAACTGGCTATCTTAGCTATCACCGGAAATCAAAACGCGGTTTGACTAACCAAGGTTGGAAAGATTCTGGTGATTGTATTGTCAACAGAAAAGGGGAATTAGCTCATGGTTCAATTTCTCTTTGTGAAGTGCAAGCTTATGTCTATGCTGCCAAAATTAAATTAGCAGAAATAGCTAAGATGAAAAAGCGTCTAGATTTGGCAGATCGTTGGCAAGAAGAAGCTCAAAATCTCAAAGTTAGATTTAACAAAGATTTTTGGATTGAAGACCAAGATTTCTGCGCTTTGGCTTTAGATGGGGAAGGAAATCAAGTAGATAGTATTAGCTCTAATCCTGGTCATTGTCTGCAATTAGGAATTTTTACACCAGAAAAAGCCTACAGTGTGGCGGAAAGGTTGCGAGCGCCTGATATGTTTAATGGTTGGGGTATTCGCACCTTAAGTAGTTTGTCTCCTGCATATAATCCCATGGGCTATCATACTGGTTCTGTTTGGCCTCATGATAATTCTCTGATTGGGATGGGATTGCGATCGCTCGGTTTAATAGATCAAGCGTTGGAATTATTTCAAGGTTTGTTTGACATGACTAACCATCAGTCCTATCAACGTCCACCAGAATTGTTTTGCGGTTACGAACTTAACGGTGATAATGCTCCTGTACAGTATCCCGTTGCTTGTAGTCCCCAAGCTTGGGCTACAGGTAGCATTTTTCAATTGTTGCAAATGATGGTGAATTTAGTTCCAGACGCGCAAAATAATTGTTTGCGAATAATTGACCCTGCTTTGCCAGATTCAATCAATCGTTTATCTTTACATAATTTGCGTGTTGGTGGCACTATTCTCGATTTGGAATTTGAGCGAGTTGGTAGCACTACCGCTTGTCGGGTGGCGAAAAAACGCGGTAATCTCCGGGTGGTGATTGAAGCGTAAAATGTCTGAATCAGGATTTACAGGATTTGAGGATTTACAGGATGATTAGAAAATACATAATCAATTATGTTAATTTTTTATTTATCCTCTAAATTCTCTATAATCTTATTAATCCTGTTTCTCACATCTAATACTAATTCAATAAAAAAATGCGATAGATGCGTAGGTTGGGTTGAACAAAGTGAAACCCAACATCCACAAAGTTTTGAAGTGTTGGTTTTCGTCCCATTGCTCCGCGTTCACGTAGTGTCCCGCAGGGATACGTTTACGTTCCACAACCCAACCTACATCTGTAACAATCATTTTTCAAATTGGTATAATGACTTACTTAGAGGATGAGTAAAAAATATTGTCAATCTTAATCCTGTTAATCCTTAAATCCTGTATATTCTGATTCTGACAGTTACTTGCAAAGTGCTGTATTTACCAAAATTTCCTGTTGACGATCTTTTTGTTCACAAGAAGCATCAGCTTGAGTAAATTCGTCAAATAGGTGAAAAAATTTCTCTAAAGCACTCTGTTCATCTGTGGAAAAAACAGAATTATTTGATCCCATATTTGATGAGAAACAATACTAAATTTCTGTTGCATCCAATTTTGAAATTCTGAAAATTTTTGTTCTTGTGCTGTTTGAGGTATTCCCATTTGGCGACGTGCAAAACAGTAACCAGCTATAAAAGTACGGAGATTAGTGATATTTACTCGTCCTAAATACATAGCTGGACGTTTCTGAATATTACGAATTAAATCATACAAATCAACCATGATATTCCTCCAGCTTAAAATTCTGTTTCAGTAATTTGAAATTCTCTACCTAAGTTTTGTGCAGCACAATAGAGGTTGTTTATCCAGTTTATCCAGAATAATTGAACTCAGATAAACGCAGGCGGATGAAAAAAACCATTGCGTTTTTGGGAGTGAGGATATTATTCTTGTAAACTAGAGAAAGATGTAAAAACAATTATATGACCAGGGTTTATCTAGACACCAGTATTTATAATCGTCCATTTGACGACCAAACACAGCCCAAAATCTTTCTAGAAACACAGGCGGTTATTTTAATTTTACAAATGGTAGAAGCAAAAATACTAGAATTAGTTAGTTCTTCAGTTCTAGAATATGAAAATAGCCGTAACCCTTTCACCTTGAATCAGCAATCAATGGAGCGATATTTACAACTAGCATCTTTAAGAGTATTAATAGATGAAAATATTAGAATCAGAGCAAAACAACTAGAACAGCAAGGTGTTAAACCTATTGATGCACTTCATGTAGCTTGTGCAGAATCATCTCAAAGTAATTATTTTATCACTTGTGATAAAAGATTAATCAACCGTTGTCAAGATTTATCATTGCAAGTAATTAACCCAACAGATTTGATTTTGGAAAGAGAAGATGACAATTAAAGTTATTAACGACCAGCAAAATTTACAAGAAGTGATGCAGATTTTACTCACTCACTTAGAACCCGCAAAAGTAATGAAATTTTGGGCTGCTTGTAAACTAGGTGAAGGTGATTATTTACAATTGAAAGACAGCCTATTTTCTCAAGAAACCGTTGATAGTTTATATGAGAAAATTAAAGAATATCAAGAATCTGCTGATAAAACATCTGATCTGATCTGAGGAGGTTTAATTTTATGAATTTGAAACCTATTAAAACTGAAACAGATTATCAACAAGCATTAAAAGAAATTGAACAGATTTTTAATATAGCAAAAGGACAAGAAACTTTAGCAGCAGAATCACTTGAATACGATGAAATAGATACACAATTAAAGTTTAAAACTGTAATTAATTCTCTATGTTAGACCTAGCAAAAATTCAAACCCTAGCTCAAGAATACAGTCCCCAGGAACTTTTTGCAGCTTTGGTGTGGCAACGTCGCTTTAATGAGTTTAATGGAGAAGAGGTGATTAGGGATCTTACCCTGCATTCTGATCTATGGATGAGTTTTCTGTTTACCAAACCAATTTTTGCACCAGATGAACATGGTTTAAGTTTTGGTGGTTTGGTGGATACTTTATTAGCAATGGCAAATTATCGCCCGATGCCAGAATCGAGTATGATTCACTTTGTAGCTTATCCTGGGGATACCCTCTACATTTTGACAGAAAACCAAGATACTATAGTGTCTCAGCTTTTAGATTTGGGTAAAAAGTGGCGTGCAGACTCAGTGGATATTACTGATGGTAATAATGAAGAGTATGGTTTGCGACTTCAGCGCAGGTTACAAATGAGGTTACAAGGTGGTTTGGAAGGTGAGTCATTTTGGGAACAGCGAGATGGTGTAGTAATTGCTTATTGGTGGGATTAGTGATTATTCAAACACAATTAAAAAATGTCAATTTCCATCCTGTACATCTTTTAATCTAAATCATCAATCATCTTTATTATTAATTGTTCCTGGTAACTATTTATTGTAAGGGTTTAGCAATGCTAAACCACTATTTCGGGTATTTTTTATGAAAATGATCGAGATAGAGTAAAATCAAGTTATACCCTCAGTCA
This sequence comes from Anabaena sp. PCC 7938, assembly GCF_049315035.1. Lineage (NCBI taxonomy): Bacteria > Bacillati > Cyanobacteriota > Cyanophyceae > Nostocales > Nostocaceae > Anabaena > Anabaena sp. PCC 7938. The sequence continues at coordinate 3,039,531 of NZ_CP186034.1, forward strand.
GAAAAGAGGTATAACTCAATGACAAGCATCAAAACAGCTATTTCAATTGAAGAATCACTGTATGAAGAAGCAACCGCTTTAGCAAATACAATGAAAATTCCTCGTAGTAAATTATTTGCTATAGCAATGGAAGAATTTTTGCTTCGTAAAAAACATCGCCAGTTAGTGGAAAGTGTGAATGAAGCTTATGCAGATGATCTAGATGAATCAGAAAAAATTATGTTAGAAGCAATGCGACAGCATCAAGGACAATTAAAAGAAAAAGAATGGTAATTAAGCAAGGTGATATTTATTGGATTGATTTGGGAGAAACAATAGGCTCAGAACCTGCTTTTATCCGTCCTTATGTAGTGATCCAAAATGATTTACTCAACAGTTCTCAAATCAGAACGGTAATAGTCTGTGCATTAACTTCTAATTTGAGACGAGCTAAAGCTATGGGTAATGTTTTACTAGAGTTAGAAGAAGCTAATCTTGATAGGCAAAGTGTAGTAAATGTATCGCAGATTTTTACAGTGGATAAATCTTTATTAACTGAAAAAATCGGCACGCTATCTAAGGAAAGAATTAGACAAATTTTAGCAGGATTAGCAATAGTAACAGAACCACAGGAAACAGATTAGATGTGTGATGCTATTTTTGAAGAGTGTTATAAAAAAGCATAGATTTTATTCCTCTCGTTCACAAAGTATGGGAATGGATTATAGAAGGCTCTGCCTTCCATGAAAGTAGAGGCAGAGCCTCTGTCTAGCATTCCCAGTCAGAGACTGGGAACGAGATACAAGACACGGTAAGGATTTGAATTTAAGTTGACACCAATGGGCGTTGCTCAACCCCTACTGAATACAGAATTATAATAATTAAAAATTAAGCTTCTTCTGAACGCTCAATTTTTTGACCAGGAGAAGATTCATAAAGAGCATCTAACTGTTCGCGTGCATCTTCTACATTGATTGAACGCATTACCAACAGTGGTTCTTTAATTAAATTACCTGCATTATCTAATAATTCTGGATGGGGTACAAATTGCTTTTTAGCTCCATAATAGCCATACCTGCCTTGATTACCCATTGAGGAGGAATTTGCTGGATAAGGACGCTCCCTATCAAAACTGAACATGACTAGATTGCGAATTAAATTACCCACGGCAATAAATGCTAGGACTGTGAAAGCTAAAATGTAGAGTAGGTGTAGCATCGAAATTATCCTCCAGGGCAACAGGTTTTAAAACTTTATATCGTTAAGTACTTAACATTTGCTAACCCGTGGTTTACGTGCTGACAAATGTTACATTATCTATCTGTGATTTGATATTTTGTAATCCTATATCAGATTACGGTAACATGGGATACATTATTTTTTTATGAAAATAATGTTAAGTTTTCTTTTCTATGTTTGCGACTTATATACAGTTTTGTCACACAGTGAAGTCATTTTTGTTTTGACTGACGGTAGCGCATTCCCACATTTCCACATTCAGTTACCAATTGATGCCAAGGCATTAATGTCGCCATATCAATCCCGACTTGTCTATCAGTGGCAGCAAATAACATCTTGGCTGTGTTAAGCTCTACCTGCGCTTCCTTAACGCGTTGTAACAAATCAAGTTGCTCTTGTTCACTTATAAATTGGATTTTCTCATTTTCCAGCAGGGATCGTGAGCGCTCAAACCAATATTGAAAATCCTCTAACAACGGTGCCAAGACTGTTTTGAGCAATTCAGTACTTGGTGGATTTGAGTCTCCCATATATGAGAAGCATATTTCCTAATTTCTTTTTAATATTAGCGTTATTTACGATTCTTAACAATTTTCTTATATCTCTCCTCCGGTTATGTGAACTGAAAAATCTGTAAATTGCTATACAATACACAATCGTATATTTTTGGCAATAGGTTTGCACAGTTCCCTGGGGATCAGTCTTTATCTATCTAAAGGAGGAAAAATAAATTGGAAATATCCTACCAAAAGTAGCTGAGGAGCAAAATAGGTATTATCTCCAAGTTATGCGGCGTTTCAGTTGGGGTCTTTTCGGTTAGGGTGATAAATTAGGAGAGTCTACAGGTAATGACGGCAGCGTCATCAGCTAGTGGACTATGATTTTGAGAATATATTTTCAGAATTCTATTTGTAATCACTTCGCCTTCAACAGCCGATGTCGCCTAATCAAGAAACCCAAAACCTAGAACAACCAGAAAAAATTTATTTACCGCGTACCAGCGAATCTGAGACATTAAAAAAGATTCGCCATACTGCCTCTCATGTGATGGCTATGGCCGTACAAAAGCTGTTTCCCAAGGCGCAAGTTACAATTGGCCCCTGGATTGAAAATGGGTTTTACTACGACTTTGATAGTCCAGAACCCTTCAGTGATAAGGATTTGAAAGCCATCCAAAAAGAGATGGTGAAGATTATTAATCGCAAATTGCCGGTAGTTAGAGAAGAAGTCAGCCGGGAAGAAGCACAACGCCGGATTGAGGAAATTAAAGAACCTTACAAACTAGAAATCCTGGCAGATATTAAACAAGAACCCATCACCATTTACCATTTAGGTGATGAATGGTGGGATTTGTGTGCCGGTCCTCATTTAGAAAATACCAAGGAAATTAACGCCAAAGCTATAGAATTAGAAAGCGTTGCTGGTGCTTATTGGCGTGGAGATGAAAACAAAGCGCAATTACAGCGCATTTATGCTACAGCTTGGGAAACTCCCGAACAACTAGCTGAGTACAAACGCCGCAAACAAGAAGCGTTACGGCGTGACCATCGTAAACTAGGTAAGGAACTGGGTTTATTTATCTTTGCAGATTTAGTAGGGCCTGGTTTACCTTTGTGGACTCCTAAAGGTACTTTATTGAGAACTACTTTAGAAGACTTCCTCAAAAAGGAACAATTAAAACGGGGTTATTTACCTGTTGTCACTCCCCATATTGCCAGAGTTGATTTATTTAAAACATCGGGACACTGGCAGAAATACAAAGAAGATATGTTTCCTTTAATGGCTGAAGATGAGGAAGCAAAAGCCCTAGAACAGGGTTTTGTCCTCAAGCCAATGAATTGCCCTTTCCATATCCAAATATACAAGAGTGAGTTACGCTCTTATCGGGAATTACCGATGCGGTTGGCGGAATTTGGTACTGTTTACCGTTATGAACAATCTGGGGAACTGGGTGGTTTAACAAGAGTGCGCGGTTTTACTGTTGATGATTCGCACTTGTTTGTGAGTCCCGAACAGCTAGACAGCGAATTTTTGAATGTTGTAGATTTGATTTTGTCAGTGTTTGGAAGTTTGCAACTGAAGAATTTTAAAGCTAGACTCAGTTTCCGAGATCCTGCCAGTGATAAGTATATTGGTTCTGATGAAGCTTGGGATAAAGCTGAAGGTGCGATTCGTCGCGCTGTGGAACAATTGGGAATGGATTATTTTGAAGGGATTGGGGAAGCGGCTTTCTATGGGCCAAAACTCGATTTTATCTTCAGTGATGCCTTAGAACGGGAATGGCAATTGGGAACGGTGCAGGTAGATTATAATTTACCTGAGCGGTTTGATTTGGAATACGTGGCTGAAGATGGTTCCCGCAAACGTCCCGTGATGATTCACCGCGCACCGTTTGGTTCTTTGGAACGGTTGATTGGGATTTTGATTGAAGAGTATGCTGGTGATTTCCCGTTGTGGTTAGCACCTGTGCAAATTAGGCTTTTACCTGTGGGTGAACTCCAGTTAGATTTTACCAAAGAGGTAGTAGCCAAGATGGTTGCGTTGGGTATTCGTGCGGAAGTGGATACGAGTGGCGATCGCTTGGGTAAGTTGATTCGCAACGCCGAAAAGGATAAAATCCCAGTTATGGCGGTAGTTGGTGCTAAGGAAGTAGAAACCAACAGCTTGAGTATTCGTACCCGTGCGTCTGGGGAATTGGGTGCGATCGCTGTAGATGAGGTTGTTGATAAGATTACAGGAGCGATTGCTAACTTTAGTAACTTCTAGTAATTATTAACTCCTATCTTGGGTAAAACTCAAAATTAAGTTACTATTAACACTCTTTGCGTAATCGTGTTTAATTAAAAATACGGAAACGTGAAGAGTTTTGTTTTGATAATAATTTTCTGCCATTCATATATGTGAGGAGATTTTAAAATAGGTTTAGTAGCAAATATAACTAACTTTTTTCGTGTCTCAAATGCCAACCAAAATAAGGGGATGCTTTTGTTAACATACCGAGTTTTGAGTTTGGCAAAGCAGAGATATTAGATAATGTTTTAACTATGGGATATCCGCCAATTATTTAAAACTCTCTGTGACTCTGCGCCTCTGCGTGAAAAAAATCATATTTCTACCCAGCAAAATCCCAGAATTTCTCACTCAAAAGCACATCAATATTCAGGCTAAACTTCCATAAATCAGGAAACTCAATTTGAGGATAATCTTCCCTAACTTCCATTAGCGCCTCTTCCCAAGCTTGATCTAACACTTCTGTAAAATATCGCTTCAGACTAGGAGATTGTTTGAGAAGGATTCTTAACTGGCGACGTTGTTCTCGAATCGTCACTTCCCAACCACGATTATCATATTCACTATTAACATAAATCCGTTTTAATAAATGCACCCATAGCACAATCAAGCGACTTTCAACCTCAGCCCTATCCCTACTCGCCAAGATTTCCATCTCCTCAATCAAATGTTCCACATCCAAACCATGAAAATCCCGCGCCTTGAGTTTTAGGATTGTATCCTCTAACCATAAGTACTGATCTTGATCATAAAGACCCGTTTTGGCTAATTGAATTTCTGTCATAGATTTAACAGTGCGTCTAATAGTCCATTTTAGATCATCAAGCAGTAGAGGTAGGACTTACGCAAGAGTCACACTAAATATCTCTTGTAGGGTGCATCAGATGCCAAAAATCTGTTCATTGTTACCGAATTTTGGTTTTGACGTACCTTAACAACCAAGCCAGTTGAGTAAGTCCTGAGATATTTTCTGATCTACTCACCATCTCCTCTACTCAATCCCAAGCATAAAATTTTTGTTAGGTATATATTCTCTATATGTCAACCTGTGGTAAAAACTTATAAAGAATCCCCAATTAATTATTCTATGCCTAGTTTTGTTTTTATCACCAGTAAATCACGCGCAATAAATTTATACTGAGATTCAACATCTTGAAAAATATTATCCAGGTTTAGCATTAATTGCTCCTGATTTTTTTTGAGGTGTTGAAATTCACGTTCGGCCGCATAGCGTTTTTTTTCACTATTGCCGTAGTAGTTCAATAGCCACACAAGGTTACTGCCAACGGTTAAAATTAGGGTGACGATAAGCGCGGTATTAGATAAACTCATAATAGAAAGTTAGTTTTGATAAATGACACAGCCAACAGCATCTAATTTATTTGACAACGAAACGTTATTAATTGATAGCGCGGTGTATGATGCACCTACAACAACTTTATCAATTACATTTAGTCAAGATGTTTCACCATTGCAAGCATTCGCGGCGATTGTTCAATCAGGTCATAAGTGGCTTTTAGCAAATCAAGATACTGCTGTTAACGCCACAGCTTCACCTCCCTCAACAAACTCAACTTCAAGAAATAATCAATCATAAGGAGATGGTTTCATTAGGTTTACAGTTTTATTCACCACTTCCTACTGTTGAGTTTGACCCGCTACAATTATGAAGAGAATATCATTTAATACAAGTGAATACAAAGCAACAATCACCTTTGAAGATGGCAGTAATTTAGAAGTAGATTTTGAAGCTATCGTTAACGAATTTAAACTGAATAAATTAAAAAGCTATGTCCTTTGTCATTGGCAATCACGCCCTAAAGGACTTAGAGGGTATGGCTTTTATGATTCAACCTCAAAAACGTATAATTGCATTGATTGGAATTCTGTAACTATTTCTAAATGCTTTATTAGAACTCTTCAGCTAGATGAATTAGTTCATGTTTCATCAGTTCCAACAGCAGTATTATTGTTTCCCAATGTCAGATTAAAACGTATTAATACTGACAACTGGATAATTACTTAAGGGTAACTTCCGTTATACTTGCTAACCTTTAGCTGTATATCATCCAACCATCTAACAGGTTTAAAAGACAAAGTAAAGTCTACAGTAGTAGAGAAAATAATTAAATTATGTCTACCAAGTAAACATTTTTTTTCTTCCAAATAACTATCCTTAAAAGGAAGTTTGATGATTTGATGAACCCACCCAGCTAAACTCCAAGAATCTGATGCACTTTGAGAAAAACAACCAATTAACAAAACTTGAGTAGGATTGATAATTGGTAGAAAGATTTCAGGGATTTGCACGCGATAACAACCATTTTTAGTTGACGTGTAAACCCCTGCAAAAACTTCCTCGTACTGGGTAAAATCAGTCAGCATTAAAGCAATAACGGTAAAAGCGTTCTACCAGCATCTATTAATCCGCCAAGGTCAAAGTCAGGTAAATCGGGAAGATTGCTCGGATCAATTGGATTATTTGATAACTTGCCTTTCCACAGATGCTGAACTCCAGACGGCGTGATCATACCGATAATCACAGGTTTGGATCTAGCCCAACTGCTTACCCGCCATCTTGTAATAGGAGTCTCTTTAACCCCCTTCGGAAAACCTATAGAGAAGCTGCATATTTCCCTAGTTCGAGTACCAGCGGTGTTACATCCTGGTATAGGCTCTTTAACCTTAGTTCCCGGAACAACCAAAAATTTATAGCTTTGAAACCTAAAACCAGGAGGAGCTTTAAGGTATTTTCTACCAATATTTCCGCCTCCAATTCCAGGAATAACTGGTAGTCCTGAAGCACCAAATGTACCAGTTTGTCCAGTTGTTGCAGGTTTTAGACCAAGTAGGTTTGCAATAGATTCTTTTATTCTGACCCGGTAGCCAACTCCACCCATTTGAATCTCATAAATAAGTCGTTGCCCGGTCAACGGTCGTCGTGGTGATGCCATATTTAAAAAGTATTAATTGTTTTAATTGGTGGGATATACCACCCACCGTTTACCTACCTTAAAGAGCAGCGGTAACATTCTCGTGCAACGCCTGGAGAACTGAATCACCTTCGATTGGAAACTGGCACTGAAAGGCCGCGACGTTAGTAGAATAGCTGGGAGAAACTGCGACAACGTTCTTAGGAGTAGTTGGATTAGCGGTGTTGTAAGTGTTTTGCGCTACTAGCAATTGACCCATTAAAAAAGCTACCTGTTGCTCTAGGTTATCTAAAGCATTAAAGGCAGTGAGATTAGCACCGGAAATAATTGCAGCCATTTTGAGTTAGTTGTTGCTACTGATGTGTGACTAAAGCTTAAAACTTTCATCAAACTAACCACCACCGTGATATACCCTAACATTCTGCCGGGGCTTAACCCCCGGCAATAGATTGAATCTAAAATAGATGTTATTCAAAATACACAGTCCAGTCCGGGTTTAAATCCCTGTTGCCCTGTGAAAAATATTTACCAAACTTGGGACCAACCCATATCTCTTTGAACGGATATGATACACGCTTACCGACTTTGTACTTAATTGATTGTATATACTCCTGCTCGATCCAAGGCAGAATAGAGTTATACACACGCTCACACTCGTACTCATTGAAAGCGTTAATTATTAATTTTGAATTGTCTTTAAAGTAAGCAATTAATTCATAATTACCCTTTTTGTATCTGGGAATTGGGCAAAATTGTGGTTTAACATTTTTGAAGTGAGGAATAGTGATTGTGTATTTTGCATGAGTGGTTTTACCCGAATCAGGATCTACTTCACCAAACGAGATGATAAACTGTCTTGTCCCACCTTCTAGTCGAATCTGCCACCATTCCGGGACAACAGCGATAGCTTCATTTTTATCTATTTCGCATATCTGTGAAACTATAGAATTTATATTATTGTTTACGATGGTTAACATTTGTTGAATGCCATCATATGTATGACTAGTAATATTACCATCACAATCTACACTTGGTAATGTACCTGTTAAAACTTGTATGGTCGAACCACAAGTACTAGTTACTTCGTTGGTGATGTGATTAATAATGTCACCCGTTGACAAATCTATAGTGTTAGTAACATTGTTGATGTCATTAGATAAATTAGTAACTTGATTATTATTGTTAGTAACAGAGTTATCTATACTTCTTAAATCATTGATTATGTTTCTCACACTAGCATCTATACTGTTTAAAGTGTTACTGTTATTGTTGACTTGATTTAAAATATTACTAGTTCTGGCATCAACGCTGTTCAATACAGTAGTATTTTGTGTAGCAATATTTTGTATGGTGTTAGTAGTGTTTTGTACATTAGTAACTTTGTTACCTACATTATTGATAGCTAATGTAATACCAGATGTATCAAAATCAATACCTTTTATAAGTGCTATTAAGGTAGAACAACAGTTTTGAATTGATTGCAAAACTGGCTGAATATCACACTCGTTATTTCTTAATAATGCTGCCAGTGCTGCTATAGCTGCTAGTATTTGAGTTAGTAAATCACCACTACCACAGTCAATCTCGTTTATTAATCTTCTTAGTGAATTAATCGCGTCAAGTATTTCACCAGTTCTATCACCAGCGTCATTGCAATCAATGCAATTAAGAATGGTGTTGAGCAAACCGATAGCGGTGCTAATTTGACCGGATAACGAGTTGCAACAACCTGATATAGAATCTTGTAAACTAGATTCACTAGCTCTTATTTGAGTTACAGTTATTCTACCGACATCTGCTATAGCAACACCTAACGCACTTCTAGCTTCTTGTATAGCGGCTAATATTTCACCAGTACGGTCATTACTGTTACCTCCTAGAAGATTACTAAGTAATTCAAACAAGCCATTAATAGCATTTAATATTATTTCTTTTACACTATTTAATCCTGTAATTATAATGTTTTCCAGTGAATCTATAGCATTATTTATCGCATCAATTCTACCTTCTAAACTGTTTAGTTTCTGTTCAATAGAAGATAATCTAGAAAATATTTGATTTTGGTTGGATGAAATCTGATCAAGTTTGCCGTTAATGCTTGCTGCGGCATTAGATATTACTCCTAACTCGCTATTTATTTCACTGCAAGTAGTCATTTTAAATTAGCCTATAAATAAATTTTTGATATTACAAACCTTACTAAGTACGTCTTCACAATCTAGACAACAATCACCACAATCAAGGTGGTCAGGTGGACAACCTTCTATGCATTCGACTTCGTAATCACAGGTAGAAAAATTTTCTTCATAAAGTAAACCGCCTACTGCACCGTAAACAGAAAGCTTAAAACTTGAAGGTACTATTCCAATTAAACTTGCGTTGTATATGAAGCGGTTAATGTTACCGCTAATGCTATCCCAACCCTGTTCTATTGAAGGACAGAAATAAAGTGCATTGGAAACTTCCACAAGTCCGTCACCTGTACGCCAACCACCGTAAGGATATTTTCCAGTAAAAGAAAGTGTGCGGCTGGTAAAATTAACACCGGCTTGAATATAATCACAAAGAAAAGTGATTGTAAATTCTGCACAGTTGGTGGTATCAGGATTACAGCTAACAGTAATAGGAGTGTCGGTAAAATCCTGCGTACTATTATCAGGAAAAGTTATCCGTGCAATATCTCCCGTATTGCAATAAACCATTTTTCTTAATTATTGATATTCTTAAATTCATTTATAAGCTAGAAGGTTGAAGTTGGAAATATACATCTTCTACCTAAAAGATGTATATACATGAATTGACGAAAAGTCTTTCTATGACTACAATGCAGCTATTACTAAATAAACTTAAATAGCTAGATATACAAGTTTTAATTAATAGAAATACAAAACAGGTAGACATGAAAGTAAACCGTTGCGGTCAAGCTTCTATTTTTTCTCAAAATGACTTTGACAAGTTAATAGAAAAAACAGTTGGCGAAAATCACAAGATGATTTTTCGCCTTGCTTACTTGACGGCTGCGCGGATGGGAGAAGTTTTGAAACTGCAAACATCTGATGTTTACAATGATGGTAAGCCGATGGATTCAATTACGTATCAGCGACGTACTACTAAAACTAGAGAGACGCGCCAAGTCCCCACAAGTCCAAAGCTCAGGGAATACTTGAGGTATTACTGGTTAAGTCAAAATCCTAGTGCTGGTTTTTTGTTTCCAGGTGCGAGCGGACATTTGCAATTTCAGTCAGCTGATGATGCACTCCGGCGGGCAATTAAACAAGCGGGGTTGTCTGGACTTGGGTATAGTTCCCACAGTTTCCGGCGTACTGCCACTACCAATCTGTCAAACAACGGAACAGCTTTATCTGTGATTCAACAAATCACGGGACACGAAAGCCTACAAAATCTACAGCGATATATTCAAATTTCACCAGAGCAGGTAATTAAAGCTGTTGCAGCATTGTGATATATTTGTACTTGCAGGAGCATTCCAGCCTTGTACTCTGTGAAAGCGCCTGCACCCCTCTAAGAACATATTTAACAAGATGCAAGGCAAACTTCTCTCAGCGCGTAGGGGAAGTTTTTTATTATTTGGAGTCCAGGAGCCTGTAACCGTTCTGTCCAAAACCACCTCTAATAAAATTCTGAATTTCGTAAGGACTTTTACCCAGTGCGATCGCTCTCTGAATTATCTCCTTCCTCTGAAGTGCGATCGCATTTTCAATATTTCCCCCTGGAATATGAATGTGAGAAATTTTGCGATTACTGTAAAAACAATATCGAAAATAAAAATGTTTCTTCCCGCAGCGCGTCACCGCGTAAGTTTCCATCCATTGCTGTTTTTTGTGTTCTGGAAGCTCTATAAGTGTTGTTTTTGCGTCTTCCAGAACACTTTTGTATGGTTGTTCCGGGTCGTCTTCTTTGTCATCCCACGCAGGATCATACACCGACTTGATACAGGTGTACTGCTCTAGGTCAAACAGGGTATTCATCTCACATCCTCTATTGAAATTTGAGACGGTGGGATTAAGTAATAGGGGTGTGAGTAGTATTGACCATCACCGTGATGAAGATATAAAAATCCATTCCAAAAAATTGCAGATGGGTAATATATGACTGCTTGCAATTCGTGATCATGATATCCACCATAACCATCATGTAATCTAACTTTCATGGTAAACACTTGGTAAAAGTTGAAATTTAAAAATAGTCCTCAATGTTCTTGACAGCACCTCCGAAGTGCTGACAGATGGCCGCGTAATTGGTTGGCTGTTCCCAATAACGCCGCCGTAAACAGTGTCTAATCCATCCCTCTGGGTTGTTAATTTTCTCTGCTGCGCCGCGCAGTTTAAACAGCAGCAGCGCGGCTTTAATTTCAAACTGAGGACGGTTTAAAACCTCCTTTTCTTCTGTGTCAAAATGAACACCATGCTCAGACAAGATTTGTTGATTAGATAAGATATGCTGCTGCTGAATATCCAGGTCAACGGAATTAGTAGGGTTTGAGGTGGGTGAATTGTAAGTTGAGTTACTGTTTTGTAACTTTTGTTTTCTGCGTGGTTTCAACCATTCTAATGGTCTAACAATTAACTTGAATATCTTCCATGAGTACTTTTTGATTGTCTGTATTACACGATTCTCTACCAGTATTTGAAACATTTGCTTGAGGTAGTTATGACTGAAACCTTTACCTCTAGATTTTTCTACCCAGGTGTTGAACTCGGATAAATCTGGTTCAACTTCTTCATTTATTCCTTGTCTGATCAGCCACTGCCATAGCAGTTTTGCAGCCGGTGGTATTTTGTTCTCAAGGCAAAATTCATCATGCGCCTTTGTCCAAGTTGTATTTGTCATAGTCATAATGTTTACAGCCACCCCTCCTATTGGTGGCAATAATTTTTTGCGATCGCACCAACTTGCACCCAACAAGCTTCCAGAACATCAAAAACCGTCCGACCTGTGGGCTTAGGTGGACGGTTTATTCAGTGTCTGTAATTTCGGAAATTTCTCTTAGCTCTTGAAGTCTTACTCTCAGGAGTTGAGACTGTTGATCATAATAAGCCAGTTGTTTTTCAGTCTCATCAATTAACTGGCCGACGAGTTTCCCAGAGATTCCTTCAATTGACTCTCCTCCAAGGATAGAGGTATCTGTTCTGTGGCTATTTTCTCTACCAGTTCCGACCTGGTGAGTCCCAATCCCTGTGCAAGTTGTCTCAGGAGTTCCCAAGATTCCTGGGACACCTTTAACGTACCCGAAATTATTGTTCCTTCTCTCTCTTTCCTGGGCCTTCCCGTTCTTGCCATTTTCGGTTTCCATATTCGACACCTAATTATTGCACATCCATAAGTCCGGTATTGACATAGAATTATAGACGTGCAATTATTATAGACATACGGACTTCTAAAAGTCCAGTATCCTGAGAAAATAGCTCCCACCCCACACCGGGGATTACCACCTGGAGCAAGCACCCGTGCATTGTGATTGCGAGTATCCGCACGGAAACACCCTGACTGGTAGATGATGACGCACGTTCGTAGTCCCCAAATTAATGGGGACTTTCCCTCAATCATGTCTGCAATGACCAATCCCCATTACCCATTCCCCATTTCAGAGAGTTAGGAGGTGAACCATAGACGCAAATCACGCTTATTTTTTGTGAATGTGAACCACACCCAGTCCTAGCACTGGGAAATATTTATTGGATTTATACGCTTCTGCAAGCCAGTGTTAGCTGGTCGTTAACGCTGGCTTTTCTTCAAACATTGGAATTTGAATTATGAGCTATAAACAAGCTACTCCTTGGGCTGTATTTCGCGTAGACGGCGCAAACAATTTACTCATGACAAGATTTAAAAAACGAAGCGACGCGGATCAATACGCCAAACTTCTAAGAAACAGCAGCATTCATCAATCTCAGGTGGTATTCGACGTATGACAATAAAAACGATTACATATAAACGGATTCTAAATCTAGGCAACTACGAAAGCAAGCATCTAGAACTTTCTTGTGAAGTTGACGAATACGATGATCCAGAAATTGAAATGTCTAGACTTATGGAATTAGTAGAACGGAAAATCAGAGAAGAGGCAGACAATAAAATTGAACAAGAGCTTGCAGCCGGTCGGAAATTGTTACGCGAAGTCAAGGCAGAATATGAACACATTAAAAATTCAATAAAAGAATCCCTGCACCCAACGCCTGACCATCCTGATTCTGAGGAACCTGACCCAGATGATATCCCTTTTGACCATCAAGTAACTGAAGGAGGTGATTTTTAATGTCAGAAAAACCAAAATCTCTCCTACCCTATGATGATAAATATGTCCTGATCAACAAGTGGACACTGTTAGTTAACGCCGCTACTATCAGCGCCATGAGTGAGTTTATATCCAAGTTTTCAGGAAATAGTCCAGAAGCTGTAGCAGCAATATTTGGCGTGGCTGCTAACGAACATCTTGAGGGATTGACCGACGAACAAATAAGCGAGCGTGCAAATTTACTGGTCGCTAATTTTTGGAAGTTGAACCAAAGCCAATTAGTAGTACAAACTGATAACCCACCAATATCTAATGACTAACATTCCACAAGATGAATTTTTACTAGGCAAACGAGACTTCATGCTCAACAGTTTAACCCTTGGTGTGGCGGTTGAAATTTTCTGTAAAAGCTGTGGATGCTCTCCTGATGAATGTCTAAACTATCTCATTCAACACGCAGAAAAGCGAATGGCATGGCAAACCCCAGAATCTATTGATGAATTTATTCGCCAATACTACATTGGCAGACAAGATAAAACCAAAGCAATTGTGATCAACTTCCCTAAACCTAAAACCGCCTGATGAGATTGGGTGACTCCCCAATCGAAACACCGCCCCTGGTGGTGTCGCGGTCTGAGTCCAAATCAGCCGTAAACCAGCAATTACAACTTAAGGCTTTGATAAAGAATTAAGCTTTTTGGCTTTCACAATTTCATAAGCTTGGTTGTAATTGTTGGGCTTTGAGACTGAATCAGGCTGATTAATTTCTGGCCTTTGGGTGATTCTTAAGCGTAATTAGTTCACACCCTTTACAAATTATATGAGAATTGTAGGACTAGATGTATCTAAGTCCTCGGTTTCGTGCTGCTTACTGGAAAGTAAACCGAGTGACGTGAGAGAATTTTATTATGATTGCCATTTCCAACTCTTCCAGAACAATCAAAAAGGAATATCAAATTTACTGCTGCTAAAACCAGATGTAGCTGTACTAGAACCCACTGGGGTAAACTACTCGAAATTTTGGACTGAACACCTAACCCGTGCAGGTGTAGAAGTAAGGTTGGTTGGTCACAAGGAACTCAGACGATACAGGGAGAACCATTTAGGACTACCAGATAAAGACGATGACGCGGACTCTCTCGCCCTCGCCTGTTACTACTTTGACTACTGTGAGGACTGGAGTAGATTTGTCAGAATTAGCGATCGCACAATTTCCAGAATTAGAGAGCTAATTTTGCGCCTCAACCACCTCAACAAAGTCCAGTCCCCAATTATTAACCGGGCGCGTCAGGATTTGGCTTGGCAGTTCCCAGAAGTAGCCTTAGTCAAATCAATTCGGGGTAGTTCTGGAAAAGTTCCCGTACTTTGGGGATGGTTAGCAGGTCAGAGAAAATCAGCCAGGTATGACAGATTGTATGCAGCTACTGCTGGACTGGGGCTAAATGATTCCGTCCGGTTTCACGCTGAACGAATTTGTAGCTTACAGCGGGAAGAACAGATGGTTGAGGATGAAATATCCCAACTACTCAACGATGAAAAGTTTAGCCGTTACCGACAGGTTTTTAATGAATTTTGTTTTGGTGACAGATTACAAGCTACCATCCTCAGCCAAATTTATCCCCTAGAAAATTTCCTAGGGGAAGATGCTAAACCAGTGGTGAAAATTCGCAAAGGTAGAAGGTCAGGTAAACCCACCAAGCGTTACCTAAGTTTGAGAAGATTTCAGAAGTCTTTAGGACTTGCACCTACTCAAGAATCTAGCGGTGATATTTCCAGACTCAAGGTATCCGGTGGTAGTTCTGTATGTAGAAAAGCCTTATGGCAGTGGGTATTTACCCGTGTTGAAGTTAAGCGGAATCGAACTACACCAATGCTCAAAGAACTGGGGAAATTTTTAGATGATGAAAAGTTATCGGGTAAGCCGGTCGCGCTGATCAGGATGCGTGTGGCAGTGAAAGCGGTAAAACTTCTATTCCCTCACCTGGTAAATGTTCTAGACTGAAATTGTTAAAAAGTTTAGTACAATAACAATATTCACTGATAAGTATTTTTTCCTATTGACATGATAGCGGATCAATTTCCTTGGCTGACTACAATTATCCTGCTGCCACTCCTTGCTTCCTTTTTGATTCCTGTATTGCCTGATAAAGATGGCAAGCTGGTACGTTGGTATGCACTGGGTGTAGGTGTGGCAGACTTTGCTTTGATGTGCTACGCATTTTGGAACAATTACGATGCTAGTAGTTCCAGTTTTCAACTTGTAGAAAATTATGCTTGGATGCCTCAGTTAGGTTTAAACTGGGCAGTCTCAGTTGATGGTCTTTCAGTACCTCTGGTGCTTTTAGCAGGATTCGTTACCACACTTTCTATTTTTTCGGCCTGGCAAGTTGACCGGAGACCACGGCTGTTTTTACTTTCTAATGCTGGTGCTATATTCAGCACAGATAGGAGTATTTGTTGCCCAAGACTTGCTGTTATTTTTCATCATGTGGGAAGTCGAACTGATTCCCGTATATTTACTAGTTTGTATTTGGGGTGGGCAACGGCGACGCTACGCAGCTACAAAATTTTTGATTTATACCGCCGCTGCTTCCATATTTATTTTAGTCGCAGCTTTAGCAATGGGGCTATACGGTGGGGGAAATGTCACCTTTGATATTGCAGAACTTGCACATAAAGAATATCCCCTGACTCTCCAACTGCTGCTGTATGCAGGGCTGTTAATTGCCTTTGGGGTTAAACTTGCTATTTTTCCCTTCCATACTTGGCTACCGGATGCCCACGGTGAAGCATCTTCTCCCGTGTCGATGATTCTGGCTGGTGTGTTGTTGAAAATGGGCGGTTATGGACTAATTCGCCTTAATCTGGAACTTCTGCCCGATGCACATATCTACTTTGCACCAGTTCTAGCCATTCTCGGTGTTGTCAATATTATCTATGGTGCATTAAACTCTTTTGCCCAAACGAATATGAAACGGCGTTTGGCTAATTCGTCAATTTCCCACATGGGGTTTGTACTCCTGGGTATTGCCTCCTTTACCGATTTGGGCATCAACGGTGCGATGTTGCAAATGATATCCCACGGTTTGATTGCCTCAGTACTATTCTTTTTGGCTGGTGTCACTTATGATCGCTCTCGGACAATGGTAATGGCAGATATGGGTGGTATTGGTCAAGCCATGCCAAAAGTATTTGCTCTGTTTACAATGGGTGCAATGGCATCCTTAGCACTTCCTGGAATGAGTGGTTTTGTCGGTGAACTTTCGGTTTTTGTAGGATTAACTAGTAGCGATGTTTATACTTCCACATTCTGCACTGTAACGGTGTTTCTAGCGGCTGTAGGAGTGATTCTGACACCTATTTATCTACTTTCCATGTTGCGACAGGTATTTTATGGTTCTGGTGCAGACTTAATCTGTGACATTAACAATGCAGGTTTGGAAAATAAGGAAGATGAAGGAACAGCTTGTTTTGGTACAGATTGCCTTTTACCAACGGAAACTGTATATACTGATGCCAGACCTCGTGAAGTGTTTATTGCTGCCTGTTTTCTAGTGTTAATTATTGGGATTGGTTTTTATCCCAAGATGGCTATGCAGATGTACGATGTGAAAACAGTTGCTATAAATGCTCATGTTCGCCAGTCTTATAGTATTGTTGCCCAAACTAATCCCCGCATCTATGCTACTGGATTGTTGGTGCCAAAATTCTCAGAATCTGA
The DNA here is from genome assembly GCF_049315035.1 of Anabaena sp. PCC 7938. Classification (NCBI taxonomy): domain Bacteria; kingdom Bacillati; phylum Cyanobacteriota; class Cyanophyceae; order Nostocales; family Nostocaceae; genus Anabaena; species Anabaena sp. PCC 7938. The sequence continues at coordinate 3,056,449 of NZ_CP186034.1, forward strand.
GGAAATTTAAATAAAGGGTTAAGGCGATCGCTATCGGGTATTAATAACAGAACAAGCAATATCTTCGATAAGCGATCGCTCTCTGAAATGTCTGTTTTAGTATTAAATTAACCCTTTCCATGAGATGCTGGATGGCTAATGCTTGGAAATAGGCAGGAATTACATCTATGGTGCGATCGCTTTCTATTGATGTGCAAGGGGCAGTAGTCTTATAATGAATGGGTAATTAGGGTTTGCCGATAGCTTAGTTTGTCTTTGGGCATATAAAGCTATACCCTATATCAATTAATTTACTGAGCTATAAATATGCTGACAAAAGAATTTTATAATGTAATTGATAGCGAAATTAATACACTATTGGAAAAATATAAAGATGATGAATTTATAAAAAAACATAAAAGTGCTATAAACAATCAGAAATCTTATGCCCTCTTAATTTGGTTTCTCGAATTTTACGGTAGAAAATCTAACTATAAAGATTTTATTACCGATGGAGATAAAGATAGTTCTTGCGACATTGTTTTTGATAATACAAACAATCAAGGGGATAAAATTTTTTATGTCGTTCAGTCAAAATGGAACAATGCTGATAATTCAGAAAAAGAAACTGATAAAGACGAAATACTAAAAGCACTGAATGATTTTGATACGATTTTACGAGGCGAGAAGCAAAATATTAATGAAAAAATCAAAGCAAAATTAGAGGATCTGGATAATCACCTCAAAGCTAATGGAGAGGTTAAATTTATATTTTTGACACTTTCTCAATATAAAGGGGGTGCGGATGAAAACATTAGTGCTTTTAAAAAAAATGATGAAAAAACTAAATTTGAAGTAATTGATATAAATCGCATAAAGGTAGATTATATTGACAGAACATATAAAAAAATAGAACCTTTAAATCCCCTAGAAAGTTATCAAAATCCAGAAGAAAATCCTGTTACTTTAGAAATAGTTCAAAAAAATGGAGTTGTTAAAATAGAGAAGCCTTTTGAGGCGTATATGTTTTTACTTCGCCCCAAAAGTATCTATGATTTATTTGAAAAATATGGATTTGCTCTTTTTTATAAAAATGTCAGAAATCCTCTACTGCAATCACAATTCAATGAAGATATAGAAATAACTGCGGTGGATAATCCTGCCTATTTTTGGTATTATAATAATGGCATTACAGCAATTACTTATTTCTTACCTACTATTGGCAAAAAAGCTGAACAAATAGAATTAACAGGATTGCAAATTATTAATGGCGCACAAACTGTTTATGCCATTTACCGAGCTTACAAAGATGCGACAGTAACGAAACGGAAGCAAATGGATAGTGAATCTTTGGTGACTTTACGCTTATTAAAATCAGGTGGAAAAGACTTTGATTTGAATGTTACCAGGTATACTAATTCCCAAAACCCCGTAGATGATAGAGATTTTTGTGCTAATGACGATATACAGATAATGCTGCAAAACGCATCCTATCAAACTAATGTTTGGTATGAAAAAAGGCGTGACGAGTTTAGAGAAACCCCAGAGAATGTAACAGAAGTTCCAAATTATATCTTTGCAAATACCTATTTAGCTTATCATTTGCAAGATCCTTCTAGTGTTTTAAAAAACGACCGCCAACGAAACGAAACGGGTAAAGACTTGAATTTTATTTCCCATATAGAAAATAAAGATGGTCTTTATGAAAAAATCTTTAATAATGAAACAACATTTGAAAATATGCTATGTGGATCGTATGTTTGGGACGTACTGTGTCAAAACACATCTCTTTTAAAGAAGGATAATTTCAACGTTGGTTTATATCATTTATTAGCTTTATTCAAAGTAGGCTTTACAAAGTATTTAAAAGCAAAATTTAATGATAAAATAAATGTAAATAAATACATAATCAAAATTTATGAACAAGATGATAAAGAAATTATAATTAAAACTGTTAAATTTATTAATCAGTTTGTTAAGCGGCAAATTGAAGTAAGCGACAATGAAGAAAAAACAACAGAAAGAATTTTCAAATTCTTATTTGAACCGTATCATTATGAGAAAACGAAAGAAGCCTTAGAAGATTTAGAGATTTCCGTCGAGGATATTGAAAATATAACTATTAAAGACAACGAAAAACTTATTGAGGGAGAAATTGGTGAAGAAAATAATAGCGAAAATAATGATTGATGTACAAGTAACTGTATTGAATCTCAAGCGAATCGCTCCTCTTGTAGATTGGATTGATGAAATGAAACCGAACAAATCAAGGTTTCTGCCACTAAATCCGGCAACGAGTGATAGCATCTGGTTTACGACTGCTGAACGAGGACGAAATTGAACATGAACTGGCTGCACGTCGAGGTGGATTCTGTGAGTCTTAAGAAGAAATACTTAGACTCTGGTGTACTCATGACCGCTTTTCAGGGTAAGTATTGATTGTATGTGCAATTTGTAAATAACAAAAGGTGAAGTTATGACAGTTATTACTAATTTACAGCAACTCTATGAAACAGACGATCATTTATGGTTATTAGAAACTATTCAATTATTAAAACAAAGTCGTTTTGATGAGTTAGATTTAGAAAATTTAATTGAGGAATTAGAATCATTGACGAAAAGAGATAAACACCAAGTTAAAAGTTTACTAGAACAAGTAATTAGACATCTTTTATTATTGCAGTTTTGGGTGCAAGAATATGACAGAAATAAAAATCATTGGCGTTCGGAAATTAGAAGCTTTCGAGTACAGTTAAAAGATAGATTAACATCTAATTTGTATAATTATTTGAATTCTATTCTTACAACTATTTATGAGGATGCTTTGGGCTATGTTCAAGAAAAAACAGGTTTTACTGTAAATTTTCCCTCCGAATGTCCTTATTCTTTTGAAGAAGTTCTCGATATTAATTATTTACCTAACTAAATAAATCAGTGCTTGCAATTGAGTGTTTTGCTTTGTTTATCTAATCTATAGACTACTGGCTTTTATTATTTATTCAGTAAGTCCTATTTATCATCGAAAATACCTGAAATGTTTCTGGATATAAAATAGAAATATAATTCAATAGTGAGGTATTTATGGGGAAAGAAGAAGAACTACTAGAAAACTGGCGAGAACTCACACAGGAAAAGCAAAAAAAAGTCTTAGCATTTGTAGAACTTCTGAAATCAGAGTCAGAAATAACACCTCCCGAATCTGATTTTGTACCACAAACCCCCTTAGCCCAAAAATTATGGGAAATCCGGCAACGAGCGATCGCTACTGGTTTACGACTGCTGAACGAGGACGAAATTGAACAAGAACTGGCTGCACGTCGAGGTGGATTCTGTGAGTCTTAGGAAGACATACTTAGACTCTGGTGTACTCATTGCCGCTTTTCAGGGTACGTGTCAGTTCGCTAATTTTTATTCTCCGCCAATGTCAGTTTTAGTAACAACTGAACCCTTAACATGAGATGCTGGTTAATCGATTGGTGAGTATTTATAAATAAATGTCTTTGGTTTCTACTGTTACTGTTAAAGTCCCCGCCACAACTGCTAATTTGGGGCCTGGTTTTGACTGCATTGGTGCTGCATTAAAGCTGTACAACGAAGTTAAGTTCACTCGCCTTGATGCTGGTGGGTTAATTATTCAAGTTTCTGGTGCTGAAGCCGAAAAGGTGCAAACTGATGAGAGTAATTTGCTCTATCAGGCGTTTGTCAAGTTATATCAATATATAGAGCAGACACCGCCATCAGTGAAAATAGAAATTAAGTTGGGTGTACCTTTGGCGAGGGGTTTGGGAAGTTCGGCGACTGCAATTGTCGGGGGTTTAGTGGCTGCTAATCAACTAGCGGGTTCACCTCTGTCTGAGTTGCAGGTGATGGAATTAGCGATCGCTATGGAAGGACATCCTGATAATGTAGTACCAGCTTTATTAGGGGGATGTCGTCTAGCTGCAACTAGCCTAACAGGTTGGGAAATTTGTGATGTTACCTGGCATCGAGATATAGTTCCAGTAGTTGCCATCCCTGATTTTGAATTGTCAACCTCAGAAGCGCGGCGAGTTTTACCCACAGAAGTCAGTCGTGCAGATGCAATTTTTAATATTGCTCATTTTGGTTTATTGTTGCGAGGTTTGGCAACTAATCGTCAAGAATGGTTAAAAGCAGCTTTACAAGATAAGTTACATCAGCCTTATCGACAAGCCTTAATTCCTGGTTACGAAGCGGTAAATACTGCTGCTGTTGCTGCTGGTGCTTATGGCATGGTGATTAGTGGCGCAGGCCCCACACTGTTAGCTTTAGCGGATGCATCTGAAGCAAAAACAGTGGGAACAGCTATGTTAAATGCTTGGAAACAAGAGGGAATTACATCTATTGTGCGATCGCTCCCCCTCGATACTCAAGGGGTAACCATCTCATAGCACAGGGCAGGGGGCAGAAGAAAGATAAATAAATACTCTTCTCCCCAATTACCAATTACCAATTACCAATTACCAATTACCAATTACCAATTACCAATTACCAAAAAATATATATATGGATATGCAGCAAATGCAGGTACAGATAGAAGAACTTAACTCGCAAATTCAGGCGCTTCAGCAAGAACGCAATGCACTCACTAATAATAAAATAGAGTCTGGCGAGAATGATTCACCCCAGGCAATAGTTGAGGCTTACCGTCGCCAAGCTAGAGAAAATGTGCAATTGTCGGCAGAACTCAAAGGCATTGATGATGCGATCGCAGCACTCACCGAAAGTATCACATTTTTAGAAAAAGAGATACAACAGCAGCAAGGCTATCTAACCAAGCGTTCAGCCCTATCCATTCGCATCTCTCAACAGCAGCAGCAGCTAGAAGAAGCCAAAAAAATCGCTCAAGTTCACGCCCAAAACGTTAATCAACTTGCACAGGAACTAGCCACAGAAATCAAACTCCTCAAAGCTTGCGCTGATGAACTTAGCCCCATGTATTGGCAGGTTTATTACAAACCCTTCATCACCGGATTTAAAACCATCTCAGTTCCCTATGTCCGTTCCGATGGAGAAGTATGGACAATTGTCAACCGTGTTGTGTAAAGACTAGATATCAATTTTGTAGAAATGTAAATTCCATATAAAAAATCGGAATTATAACGTAAGACGGCAACTGATGTTGCCGTTTTTTTGTTGACGTTACAAAACTTTGCTTTTAGAATGGACACGAGCCTATTTTAGTAAGTATTTATTACTAATTATGCCCAAAATAGCAAATATTAGGGGCCAACTCGTTTACAAAAGTAACGATTCCTTAATATAATGTAAACAAAAGCGAAACCAAAAATATATTGTCAGAAGTGATGAATGCGATAGAACTTCCTTGGTTGTCAGCCATAATTTTTTTGCCATTAGTGGCCACCCTAGCCATCCCCTTCATTCCCGATAAAGACGGCAAAACCGTCCGCTGGTACGGGCTAGGAATAGCATTTGCAGACTTTGCATTAATGATTTTTGCCCTCTGGCAGAGCTACGACTTCCAAAGTTCAGCCCTGCAACTCACAGAAAACTATGCTTGGATACCCCAGATTGGTTTTAACTGGGCTGTCGGAGTCGATGGTTTGTCAATGCCCCTAATACTTTTAACAGGCTTAATCAACACTCTCGCAGTATTCGCGGCTTGGAAAGTAGACAACAAGCCGCGATTATTTTATGCCTTGATGTTGGTGATGTACAGCGCGCAATTAGGCGTTTTTCTCGCCCAAGACTTGCTAATGTTCTTCTTAATGTGGGAAATCGAATTAGTACCTGTTTACTTACTAATTTCCATCTGGGGAGGAAAAAACCGCCGCTACGCAGCCACCAAATTCATTATTTATACCGCAGCAGCATCTATATTTATTCTCGTAGCTGGTTTTGCAATGGCATTCTATGGTGATAACTTCACCTTCAACATGACAGCATTGGGAATGAAAGAATATCCCCAAGCCTTAGAACTCGCACTATATGCAGGATTTTTAATTGCCTACGGTGTAAAACTACCAATTTTCCCTTTCCATACATGGTTGCCTGATGCTCACGGTGAAGCATCTGCTCCTGGTTCCATGATTTTGGCAGGTGTATTGTTGAAAATGGGTGGTTATGCACTTATTCGCTTCAACGTGGGAATGTTAACAGATGCCCATGCTGTTTTTGCTCCAGTTTTAGCAGTATTAGGAGTAGTTAACATAGTTTATGGTGCTTGTTGCGCCTTTGCTCAAACCAACCTCAAACGCCGCTTGGCTTACTCTTCAATTGCCCACATGGGGTTTGTATTGATTGGGATTGCTTCCTACACAGAAATCGGCATCAGCGGTGCTGTGTTACAGATGGTTTCCCACGGTTTGATTGCAGCTAGTTTGTTCTTCTTATCTGGTGTGACTTACGAACGTACCCACACCTTAATGATGGATAAAATGGGTGGCATAGCTAAAGTAATGCCCCGAACCTTCGCATTATTTACTATCGGTTCAATGGCTTCTCTAGCTTTACCCGGCATGAGTGGCTTCGTCGGTGAGTTAATGATATTCTTGGGTATTGGCACCAGTGATGTTTACAGTTCTAGCTTCAAAATTGTAGTCATCTTCTTATCAGCAGTTGGCGTAATTCTCACCCCCATTTATTTACTCTCCATGTTGCGTCAAGTGTTCTACGGAGAGCAAAGCCAAGAATTACATTTAGATGCTGTAGTATCTGATGTTAAACCTCGTGAATTATTCATCACCGCTTGTTTATTACTTCCTATCATCGGCATTGGTTTCTATCCTAAGTTAGCCACACAAGCTTATGATGTGAAAACAGTTGAAGTTGCTGCTCATGCTCGTCAAGCATTACCAGTTATTGCTCATCAACAACCAACCAACTTGTACTCGCAAATCTTCACAACACCAACATTAGCGAGTTCTGAAATTGTTAATATAGCCGAGTAATTATAAAGCCCTAAAAAGGTTCTGCAAGTAAATCTTAAATAAGAGGGGATTTAGGGGTGGTTTTAGAACTACCCCTAATTAATATTTAGTCAGGGTGGGTGAGACGCACAAGATAAGATGATATTGACAGATTTAGAACTCACCTAATTAGCTTGCTTTATAACTTTGTAGGGTGCATCAGACTCGATAAAATTCATCAACAATCAACAGAAATTTGACATCTGACGCACCTGACGACTGAACCTGTCATTTTCAGGTTTACAGACTACTATCAAAGCTTGATAAGCATTTATAGCGTTTCCTCATCACATGAGGTACATCATAGCCCCCTCATCGCTTGCGGGGAGGGGGTTGGGGGTGGGGTTCTTGTATCTCACTTAATCGAGAAACGCTATATAAGCATTTTTTTTTAATATCCTATTTATCAAGACTCAATAATATATGTCTTCATAGCATGAATAAACAAACCTAATCCCCAACCCAAAAGAGGGAAAATTGCCCAAAAATATGAAGGACTTACTAACAAATTTAACAGAATTAAAAATCCATTCACCCCGACAAAAGTAATCAGATGTGATTTAAATTCCTTACGTTCTTGGGCTTTAGATTTATGTTGTTTTTTCACTTCTATTTCCCTTGTTAACCATTCTTGTTCCGCAGCTTTTAATGACTCTGATGAAAGTCCCAATTCTGATGCAATTTCTATAATCTGTTCCCGTGTAAATTCTCCCTGTTGCTGACGGGCAAAAGCTACTTCCAAAATCTGTTGCATTTCTTCTGAGTTATAAGCCATATAAATACCTAAGAATGTGAAAAATAGCCTGTAAAATTAACTTATTTTAGGTAAATGTTCTTTGTTAAGAATCTCTCACTAAAAATTTAGGTGATGTAGCTAAAGCTTCAAAACCATTAAAAAAATATTTACCTGTTTTTACGAACTGCTTAGAAATATATTTTATATCTGAAAAAATAATCCATAAAGTAATTGATAGTACAAATATGAATTTATTAGGTTTGTTTTTATAAAGGATGTTATAAAAGTATTCTATTTGACTTTTTATTCATCAGACTTTTTTCTAATTGTCAAGAAATCCAAAATAGTTTCAGCTAATGCTTTTGCTGCTAAGTAAGGCACACCATTACCTACAGTTTTAAACATATTTGTAAGTGACATATTTTCTGGAAGTGAAAAATTAGCGGGTAAAGATTGTATAGCTAAAGCTTCCGCAACAGAAATACGTCTGATTTTGTAAGGATGCAAATGTACTTCGTTATTCCCATAGCAAGCTGTAGGAGAATAACGCCATCTGTGGAGACGTTTAAATGACTTTTTAGAATCATCTCCTTCATCAATAGTAGCAAATTTAGTAATACCTGCTCTTGGTTGAAAATAATGTTTAGCATTGGGATGGTTTAGCACATCATTTTTTCTAAACCAATATTCAACGGTTAATTCTTGAGGAATATAATCAGGACAAATAATTATAGAATCTTCTTTAAATGGTTCGCACTTATTCCAAGGATAAGCAAACACTTTTGATTGAGGATATCTAATATATTTTTCCCAAGGAAAGGTAAAATCAGATTTTATTCCCATATCCTTGAGTAAATTATTTCTAAAGCCAATTAAAATAATTCTGTCTCTATCTTGCGGTACACCATATTCAATAGCATTAATTAACCGTTCTATTAATATATAACCTGCTTGTTGTAATTTGATTTTTAATGATTCATAAAATGAACGATGTTTAGTTGTTCTCCACAGACCTTTGACATTTTCAAATAAAAAGAAATCGGGTAAGTTTTGACAAATCAATTCAATATAAGCAGATGAGAGTTTACCATTATCTCCTAAATGTCCTTTGTTTTTGCCACCAATAGAAAAATCAGGACAAGGTGGCCCACCAATAAAACCAATTATATTATTTGATTTGCGGGAATCTTTGACTAATTCATTTAATCGTTGTGCTGGTGTTCCTGCTATTAATTTGCTTACGTCTGCGTCCTCCCCTTGATGATATCCATATTCAGGAGATGGAAGTTGAAGAATTTCCCGTGAATAGCGATATGCGGATAAGAAAGGTGGGAATATTTCGTTGACGTATGTGATTTTATAGCCTGTGGTTTCAAAGCCTAAATCGAGGAATCCTGAACCGGAGAAGAAGGAGAAGATGGAAATGCTACGATTCATTAATAACCCAGTTTAATAATTATGCAGAAAAATTAGTTAATCCATATTGTAGTGATTTAAAACGGTTAACTATTTTGTCAAAAGTCTCATCCCAATCCTCTGAATTTTTGGAAACGAATGGCGGAATATATTTATTTTGACCTTTCAAAATAAGCTCGACAATTTCTTTGATTTTGTTAAGAGTTTCACTTTTGAATTTATTCTGAATATTTCTACCTATAAAAATAATAGCAGCTTCATCTACTTCAAATCTTCCTTCTATAATTTCGTCAATAAATTCATCATAAACACGCTGTTCATCTTCTTCATTGGGAGATTTTAGCAATACTGTGATAATATCTTCTAGATCTTTATTCTCTCTTCTTTCATGCCAAGCTAGTAGTTTTAAAGCTATAAAAGCATCAATATCAGCTACCCGAATTTCTATGTTATCAATTATAATAATCTGTGTATTTGCAAAAGCTTCTTCTAAGCCCAAAACACTCATTTGATTACCATCTTTCCAATTAATTTCCTCTGTGGGTTTACTTATATCTCCAAAGGGAATAACATCAACTTCTAGCCCAGTTTCAATATGAATAAATTTATGAATGACTCTACTTGTTTTAAATAGAGGATTTTGTCCAGTCGTCATTGTGGTTATCAGCAGATCATATTTATCCCAACTATCTAATTTTACTGCCACATCCCAATCTTTAGTTGCACGACCTTGAACTTTATATTGACTATCAAAGATTAACAGTCTTGCTTGAGCGCCTATCAACAGCATAGGAACTTTTAATGAATCAATGATATATTTAAAATCAGTGAGGAATTTTTTAGTTTCTGAGTCAATTTCAGTATGTAAGTTTTTCATCTTTATACTATTTCTGCAATTTCTTGTCTTGTAATAATATATTTTTCGTACAGACGTTTAGCTGTTTCTTTAAGTCTTGTATCTGGGTTTAAAGACAATTCTGCATGAATAAGTAAAGGATCTGCTACATATTCATATAACGAATATTTAGGCTGATTTTTATTACCAAATTGCTTCAAGATGATAATATTACCCTTGGGATCTGGGTTAAGATGCAACATAGTTGTGATCACACGATAATTACATTCTTCAGGAATATGAATAGTCATTCTGATTGGTTGTAAATAACCTGTGACCATTGCAGCACCTAATTCTCCTCCAATTGTAATTAAATCTAATACTTCTCCTCCAATTGTAATTGGATCTAATACTTTTCCTCCAATTGTAAGTTGTTTAATTTGGGCTAGTTTTATTATTTCTTTCGATATATCGTTTAAATCTATATTTATATTTTCTCTGCGACTAAATGTACCTATCAAAAGTTCTGGACGCAAATTTTCTATATACCCCATTTCCCATCTTTCAAAGAGTTTTGTATAATTTTCAATCCGATATGTTCCACTTCGTTGACGTTGTAAATAATTCAGTTGATACAAAGTTTCTAGACTGCCTTTTACAGTTTGATAGTCAACACTTGCAGCGTTTGCTATTTTTTTCAAAACACTGGGTTTCACAATCGTAGAATCAATACCTGCAACATTTACAATCTGCTCTAAATCATAATCAAAATTATGATATTGTAAAATACTTGGATCTTGAAGTAGAGCATAAGCAACTTTTAGAGTGCTGGTAGTAATATTAGGAGCAGATAGTATTTTTTTGCTTTGTGTTGAACTACTTCTAACTAAAATATATAGTGATGAATTGTTGAGGTAAATATTCCCAGTCGTATCAATAAATTCAAGATTTATTTCAAGTAATTCATTCACAACTGCATCAGAAAGTACATCTGTAACGAGCAGTGTTCTTTGACCATTGCTAAGTTGTTGGTTGAGATGGTTAAGATAATTAATGGTTGAATCGAGCGTATCTAAAGTTACAGGAGATTTAATTTCAACTACATATTTGAGTTTGTTATGAGGCGTATAAATAGTTAACAGTCCATCTGCTAAAGTATTTTCTAAAAAAGGTTCTATAGTTGTTGTTGTCTCTATCTGGGGTAATTCTTCTAGCTTTTGTATACATTTTTGTAGCCAAGGATGCTTAGGTTGCATAGGATCTTAGAAATACCGTTTAATTAGAGTATTGAATAATCTGAATCCTAACTAGTAAGGTGGAAAAAATGTTTAATCTACAGAGAATATTCACTGGATTTGTCTTAAAATCGCTATATATAATATACTGGATCAGTAATTTCTTTGTCGAGATTAAATATTTCTTCCGCAAACGCGCAGCATTGACAAAATATCAAGAAATTACCTGATCATTTACTTGGTATTACTCATGATGACTTAGTTCAAGTTCTCCATACGTCAGAGGATAGATACTATGTAGCAATTATGATTAATTATAGCTTAGGGATAACAGGTACGACACACAGAGTTAAGGGTATATTTGCTTGTGATGTACCTTTAGAACCCAGATATTTGACTAAAATTCCTAATGTTTGTCATCGTATCAATATTTTAGGAGAATATCAAAAACCATACAAAGCCGCATGGGCGTTTACAAATCTTGAAGTTGACAAGCAATATAATGATTGTCTATTTGCAGTTCATCGCCAATTAAACTAATTATTTTATAACTTGATAATAGCCTTTCTAAGGCTATGGAGGTACAAAATTATCTGCGTTTATCCTCTTCTATCTGCGGTTAATTCTTTATTCCTGTATCTCGCTTAGATGGAAATCAAAATAATAGATATTTGTGCGAATTAATCCCAAAAAATATTATTACTTGATAGGTATCTCTGAAGACAACCTATCGAGTATTGTCTTCATTAATTGCCTTTTTCAGCAAGTGCTTCTAAATGAAAAGCAATATTATTGAGTGCGAATTGAATCTCTGTACTGTGAGGAATACTTCTCCATCTTGGAGTTGTAGCATGGTCTAATGCAGTTGTATCTAAGTATCGTGCAAAAACGATGATTTTTTCTGGATCTGTTGCGGCTGTAGCCAAATTTTCCAAAAATTCTTGAGGTGTCATAGGTTCGCAAATAGTGTAAACATCTAAGAAAATCAGAGATGTTATGAGAATAACTGCTACACCACTATGAATCTGTTCAAAATTGCCGTAAATTTGTCCAATTTCAAAAATAAAACCCGCTTTTGATTTGGGAATAACTCCAGTGAAAGCGGGTTTCAAATTCTTGATTTGGTACGAAATTATCCGACAACTTCAACTGGTTTCGCTTCCGGTAACAAACGTTTCACACTTTGCTTAACAAAAGCTTCCAAAACAGCCATCTTTTGATTCTGCTGGAATACTGTTTGTAAAACTTGGCGCAATTTTTCCAGGTTTAAACCATTTCCTGTTTCTAATGCTATTTCTTGCTGTTCAAAATACTCAACTAAACTTAAACCAGCAACTCTGGTTAAATAAGCAGCACTAACTCCTTCCACCATTCCTCCAGCAACGAAAGTAACAGCGTTAGTTTTGAGAATACCAGTAACAGCCCTTGTAGATAATTCTACTAAACCTAATTTCAACATTAAGCTTCCCATAGTTCCCGCTACTTGTTGCGCTTGTTCTAAGGAAATTTTTTGTTGATAAATATTACCCAAATCCATGACCATTTGGGCGTTAATAGCCGCAGTTGCTAATATATCTAAAGCAGGAATTGGGTTTGCAAAGGCAGCAGCGGCAGCTATCCACTGATTTTGTTCTATGATGGGTGTAGAGCGATCGCACCTCACCCCATTTAAACAATCTTTCGCCTCAGCTTTCAATAGCAGCACTTTCCGCAGAGTCGTTGTACAAACTAGCTGCTGTCCTTGCTGCGCTAATATTTCGGTTAACTGCTGCGTTAACTGTTGAATGTCTGGTGCTGGTTGTTCCATCCATTCTTGTACAGTACCATCAGCTTCATGTTTCCGCACTTTCACAGAAACGGGATTTACTGCTGTTGCTACCACATTTCCCTGCATTCGCTGTTTCAATGACTGCAACACTGTCGCACGTTCATCTGGCATATACTGGTCTTGTTTGTTAAAAACCAGCAATGTCGGCTGTTTTGCTGCTTTTAGTTGTTGCAAAACTTGAAATTCTGAGTCTGTCAAATCACCGTTTGTCAGGAATAAAACAAAATCAGATTTTTGCACTTGTGACAAAATAGCTACATTGGAATTTTCACCCAACTCTGTAAACAAAGGTGCTGTTTCTGAAAAATGTAACGAGTTTGTATCTAAAGTCTTGAGAATTTGAATAATTGTACTTTTACCTACTGACTTCCCACCAGTAACAGCAATTTGAATTTCTCGTCTATCTAACTCTAAGGGTAACTTAGCAAGTTGTTGGCGTAGGCTTTCTAAAGCGGGATGATTGACTGCTTCTTGTGCAAGTTGGTTGATGACTGCTTCTGTTTGAGCGATCGCTTTTTCCACAGATGCCCTATCTACAACCATATCATTTAGCTGCTCACCGGGGCGATTTTTCTGCAATAACCACAAACCCCCACCCACCGCTAAAGCACTCAGGAGTCCGAATTCTCCCACCTGGACTATTGAATCATGCCAAGTGTCTAACATCCACAGGGAAAAGGACAATCCCAGTCCTCCCACCAATATTGGTTTATGTAACTTCACAATTCTGATTCTCCGCGCTTGGATAGCTTTATCTTTCAGAATAGATCAAAACCTGCTTTTTCGAGTGCCACAGGTAAACAGATTTAATTATAAAATACAATTATGCACTGGTTGAATAAATATTCACTTATTTATAGTTTGAGGTTAATACAGATGACACAAGAATTAATCGACCTCAGAAATAGCATTACAGAAGGACGTTACACAGATGCTTTAGCAATTGTGGATGAATTAGAGGGAATGAGTAAGCAAGCAATTATACGTAATATTCAGGCTTTTTTGAAGATTCTGCTGATTCATTTGATTAAAAATCAAATTGAGCAAAGATTAACAAATTCTTGGATTGCGTCTATTCGTAATTCATTGATAGAAATCAAAAAACTCAACCTGAAAGATAATAAAAAATCCTATTACATCAATCAAGATGAATGGCAAATTTATCTAGAAGATGAAGTTACACTAGCAATAGGAGATGCAAGTTTAGAGATTTTGAATGGTACTTTAAAAAGAAAACAACTTTCGCAAATGTTAAATAAACCGCAATTAATATTAAATGCAACTGAGTTATTAGCAATGACATATAATTATCCAAATAGAGAATTACCAGACATTATAGATAATCATCTTGCACAATTACCCGGTGGTGAAGATTGGAACAATGGCTAGAATTGTGAAATAATGCCAAACTAGTAAAATTTCAGGAAATAGATATGAATACAAAATTGGTTGAATCTATAGCCCAAATTATTTTATCTTTATCTGAAGAAGAAAGAAAACTATTAGAATTAAAAATTACAAACTTAGTAACATCTCCGACAGTTAACCAATCAAGCAAACAAAATATCTTAGATTTAGAAAATCGTTTAAAACAATTTGAAAAACAATATCAGATGTCATCAAGCAGTTTTTACCAGCAATTTAAATCAGGTAAATTAGGAGATGGAATAGACTTTTTTGAGTGGAGTGTCTTCTATGAAATGTGGAATAATGCACAACAAAAATTAACACCCACAGAGAGTTAATTTTCCAATGGAACTCCAAGATTATATTATTAGGGTTAAAACAAAACTGGATACAAGTTCCGCAGTTAAGGAAATTGTGATAGTTGATGAAAGAATTTTACTAAATCGAGGTTACTTCCGAGCAAGATTGACTTTAAATAACGGTGACTTTCTAGAACTTGCTGAATCTTTTACTATCACAGATGAGGATTGTGTTACTCTTGATTATCGTTATCAATGGATGGATAAAACTAAGGAAAAATTGAGAAAGCGTTGGGATAGTGTCAGGCATTTTCCCAATTTACCGAATTTTCCGCACCACGTCCACATCGCTCAAGAATCGAATGTAGAACCAAGTCAATGTCGGAATATCCTAGAATTAATTGACTTGATTGAAAAAGAACTTCAATAAAACAAAACCCCACAATCACTTAAGATTAAAGGGTTTTGTTTTTCAAATTGGTGGCGGGAAGTGGATTTGAACCACTGACCTTCGGGTTATGAGCCCGACGAGCTACCAGGCTGCTCTATCCCGCGTTGCTTTTGTCTCTCGACTTCCTTAATATAGCGCGAAGTCAAAAGTTTGTCAACTACAAAAGCGATAATTCTCCAATTACTTCCAAACGCTTGTATTTTCCGAGGTTCATAAACTTCTCAGATAGGCTCTGGGCAACGCTGGGAGTAATCCAGCCCATTTGTTGCAGCAGGTGAATGGCTACGGCATATTTTGCCCGTTTTGCACCATCCATGACTTTAATTGCCAATCCCATGCCTTCACCAAGTCGGCCGATGCACTGCACACCTTCTGCACCAGCTTTGCTGACCAGTTCACTGGGAGCTAGGCGCATCAATTCCGTGTCAAATTCCCCATCTCCAGCCACCATAGTGGGGTGATGGTTCATGGCGCGGACGACTCGCTCCATATCCAAGCTATTGCTAGAGGCAAGCACCGCATATAGAGAAGCCATTTGACTGAGTTGCATCAAATATGTGGGTGCGCCACAGTCATCATGGGCAGTGAGAAATTCTTCTGCTGGCATTCGCAGCAATTCTGCTACTTTGGTGATAATTAACTGCTGGACTGGGTGTTTACGATCCAAGTAGTTGTTTAAAGGCCAATGGCGTTGCTGACAGACGGCTAACATTCCGGCGTGTTTACCGGAGCAGTTGTATTCTAGAGGACTGCGTTTGTCTTTAGGAGTTGGGCATTGGAGGGCAGATGGGTCAAGATCAGCCCGCCAAATAATGTTAAATACCTGTCTCACCTGCTCTAAGCTGCCTTTGTGGGAACTGGTGATGATGGCTAAATCACGATCGCTCAAATCGTACCGCTCTAGTGTTCCTGTGCTGGCGACAGCCAAGGCTTGAAATGGCTTGAGTGCTGAACGGACAAATGCAGCGGTTTCGGCGTTGCCAGCGACCGACAGAACTCGTCCCCGTTCGTCGCTGACTACAGCCTGGACTATATGCCGAGATTCGATAATACCTTCCCGCAACAACCGGACTTCCAGCGCTGCGGACTGTGTTCGTTTTCCCATTGTCATGGGTTTATATCTATTTTGTAGGTTGTCAGTTGTCAATTGTCAGAGGGAAAAGGCAATAGGCAATAGACAGTAGTCTATTCTCCCCTATTCGCTGTTAAGAGTTCCTAATGACTAATGACTAATGACTAATGACTAATTTATAACAAATGCCAAACTATAGTACCAATAAGATACATTAAAGCCAAGGCTGCAAAGGTAATTTGTAAGCGTTGGAGAATGGGTTTAATTTCGTAGGAGACAATCAAGCGATCGCGTGTGATGACTTCCTGGGGTTTTGTCCAGGTTTGTCCGTCGTACCAACCAGATTCTTCATAGAATACTGTGGGACTGTAAAGGCGATCGCGCACATAGAACCAACCCAAGTACAACCGCACCAATACCATCACCACCCCAACGCTTGCTGTGGCTGCTCCACAAAGCACAAAATAAACCATATTCTTTTGTGGAGGAAAGCTGGCCGCAGCTACAGGCCCTGCCAATAGCCACGACCAACTCCAAATCCAAAAAATTTTGCTGGTGTAATCGCGCCACTTTGCAGCGCTATCACGAAACAGCCACGCATTTTTTAACTCTTCGTACTCATTGAGCGGTTGTTGTTCTGTAGGAACTGGGCAATTAGAAACCGAGGATTTCATCATCTGGGCTGATCCTCACCATCATCGGAGTTTGGTAGCGAAATGCGTTCGGCATGAACCCAGAACGCTTCTAAATTATAAAACTCCCGTTCTTTTGGCATCATGATGTGAACAATCACATCACCATAGTCTTGTAGCACCCAACTTCCCTCAGCCTTTCCTTCTGTTCTTAGGGGACGACGTTGCAACTCGCTTTCAACTTTGGCTTCAATTGCGGCTGCGATCGCTCTGACTTGTACCCTAGAATAACCAGTCATCATCACAAAATAGTCAGACAGGTAAGAAACCTCTGCTACCCTAAGCAGTAAGATCTCGCCAGCTTTGCGTTCTGACCCAGCTTCGGCGATGGTTATAGCTAATTTGCCACTGCCATCATCAGTTTGAGCCATTGATCTGTTCACAGTATTCTTTGTCAGTGGAACAGATTGTAGGGGGAAATTTCCTTGGAAATAATCAGTCATTAAACCTCAGGTGCTTTTTTCCTTTTGTAACAATTAGTCTGATGTACTTACAACAAACTTGCAATTGTGTAAATAGGTTTTTTTGAATACTAACAAAAAAATAGGTGTTTATGGGGCTTGCTTAACAATTAGCAGCACGCTGGATTTAGGCAAAACATAAATTGCTGAGTTCCATCTATATAAACTTACTTATCCTGAAATCAACGCATTCATACTCTTACTATCTATTAAATTTCTGGTTTAGTCACAACTATGGGCTGAATTGCTTTGGTATCTGCTGTTAATGAGTAACATAATGTTTCGTACTGATTTAAAGCTTGCTCAAAGGAATATTGCTCAATAGCGTATTGACGACTGTTGTAACCAAGGGTTTTTACCTTTTCCGGAGTTTGGTACAAGTCTAAAATTGCCGTTGCTAGAGCTTGGGCATCTTCTGGAGGTACAATCACTCCACCACCGCTTTGTTTAATTGCTCTCGCTGCTGTACCATTTTCTGGTACAGATCCCACTAAGGCTCTGCCACTGGCAAGTAGAACTTGGATTTTTGATGGCATATTGAAGGAAATCACGTTTTTTTTCTGTACTACCAAACCCACATCTGCTGCTGCCAACATTTGCGGCAGATCTTTTCGGTCCTGAAACGGTAATAACAAAACGTTATCTGCGCCCCAGTCGAGACACTGCTGTTGCAATCGCTGCAAGCCTTTGGCCTCACCGACAACCACGAAAGCAATTTCTGGAATATCACGTAGTTTTGCAGCAGCTTTAATAACTGTCTCTAAGCCTTGCGTTAAGGCAATGTTGCCAGAATATAAAGCCACAAATTTACCATTCAGGTTATGTGTAGCACGGAAAGGGTTATCTTCTCGTGGTAATGGACGGATGAAGTTGACATCAACCCAATTAGGAATTTGGACTATTTTTTCGGCTGCTATATCCTTAGAAAGCAAGTTTTCTACAAACCCATCAGCAATTACACTAATTTTACTGGCGGATGAATAGGCGAATTTTTCTAATGCTGTAAATATTTTAATCAGCCATTTGTTTTTCAGCAGACCGACGTGGATAGCTGCGTCAGGTAATATATCTTGTAAATTTAAGATCACAGGACAACCGCGTAACCATCCTAAAAGTGCAGCAGGTACGCACACTGGCAAAGATGGTGATGTAGTAATAATTACATCTGGTCGCCAACCCGTGATAGCCGGAAAAAAACTGGTAATCACAAAACTAGCATCTAGCATCACTCGATCTAACAGGTTTGGTTGGGGACGAATCCAAACATAACTACGTTGGATATCAACTCCTTCCTTTTGTTCGTTTAAATACAATTTACCCCGATAGTCTGGATAAATTTGACGTTCCGGGTAATTGGGCATAGCTGTAACTACGCGTACTTGATGTCCACGTTTGACCAGTCCCTCTGCTAATTCAGTCATTAGCGGGGCTATGCCAATAGGCTCTGGGTGGTAATTGTAGGAGTAAATTAAAATCCGCATAACAAATTAGTCGGAGTTTCCTGGTTTTTTGTTGAACGACAATTCAGTATTTGTTTTTAAAGTCACTGTGGAGTATTAGGTTCTCCTGTACAATTTTATTGTCTCTTTATACATATTGTTTGCTAGTAAGTTTTCATTGAAGATTATGTAAATTTTGATATCAGCTTCTTAAAGAAGATGCAGTTTTTGATGCAACTGTTCCATGAAGTTTATTGAAACTTTGTCTTTTTGAGCTTTTATAACCGATAAAATGTAGTTATTAATACCTTTAAAATTTTTTATTGCAACAATGTATTTGCTGTATACCTAATATTCTCGCTCTGGTGTACTTTTTGTCAACTACAGCAGAATTCAAGAGTCAGAATTCCCTCTTTCCATCAATAACAGCTAAATTTACCCAGAACCACTTTGGGCTTGGGTAAATTCAGAAATTAAATTTGGTAGTTTTAGCCGTAGATTACATATCAAAAAAAATTTAGTTTGCGGGTTTGGCTAAACAGCCCCACTGTTTTTGTTAAACAATATGGCTATAGTTTTGAAAATCAGCCTTAAATCGTAAACAAAAGTCCAATTTTTTTGATACTGTAAATCCAGGCGAATGACATCCTCAAAACTGCGTACTGTCGAGCGTCCGTTGACTTGCCATTCGCCGGTCATTCCTGGTTTGACATCAAAACGTTGCCATTCTGGTACTTCATAGCGTTCTACTTCATCTGGGGTAGGTGGTCTGGTGCCGACTAAGCTCATTTCACCTTTGAGGACGTTCCAGAATTGTGGTAATTCATCTAGACTTGTGCGGCGCAAAAAGCGACCTACGCGAGTAATGCGGGGATCGTTATCATTTTTAAAGAAAGCGCCTTCTACTTGATTTTTGACTTGACCTTTCTTAGCTTCGGCATCCACGCACATTGAGCGGAATTTCCAGATATCAAAACGCTTTCCCATCCAACCGCAACGGATTTGACGGAAGAAAATGGGGCCGGGATCATTGACTTGAATTGCGATCGCAATGGGAATGAATAAAACTGCTGTAATTACTAAACCTATCAATGATCCCACTATGTCAATCAGTCTTTTCATCCAAGAGGTGACAGAAGGATGAGTCTGAGGTAGCGGATCTACTTTCCGAACAACTTCTTTCCGACTATCTCCAGGGTGACTAGATTCTATTGGTTCGCTGCTGTTCACAGATTCAATAGAAAATACCTGATCTAATCCTGTCAGATTCAGCACTGCCATCACTTGGGGGGTTACATTACGAAGTACGAATGAGATCCCTTGTTCCTGGGCATATTTATAATTACTTACCAAAGCCCCTAAACCGCTACTATCCATAAAAATAGTATTTTGGAAGTCGAGGACAACTTGCTGGGGATGGGAATCAGCTTGCATTAAGTTTCGGCAGGTTTGCTTTAAGCTGACAGCCTCAAGCACGCTCAAACGCATCGACATTTGCACGATTGCTGTGTCCTGAAGGTAAGTAACTGGGAAATCTGCCTCTGTGGGTTGGCTACTCATGAAGCTATGCACTTTAGTTGCCATTTAAATCTAATCTGCCAAACATAAATTTTGTCCTAGGAAATTAATTAACCTAATTTTGAAAAAGTAGGATTAAGGACAAGTGGTTAGTTTTTAGCGGAGAGCTTAGAAATCGCGTGCTAGAGTTCACAATAGAACAAGAAGCTAAAAACATACTTGCTGCTGTGACGACTAGGTGCGATTTCGCACTGCTATCTATCATCTCATGATTGCTAAAACTATAGTCAAACCTACTGCACGCCTGGTTGAAGTTTTCTCTGCTATTCAAGGGGAAGGACTGAATGTCGGGACACGTCAGATTTTTATTCGCTTTGGTCTTTGTGACTTGCGTTGTCACTTCTGCGATAGCGCCCAGACATGGGATGCCCCTTCTGTATGTAAGATAGAGCGTTCACCTGGATTAAGAGACTTTGAAATGCACTCTAATCCTGTTCCCTTGCCCATTTTGCTCCAATGGGTGGAAAGGCAAAACTTGCCTTCTTTACACGATAGCATCAGCTTAACGGGAGGCGAACCACTTCTTCATGCTCCTTTTTTAGAACAATTTCTCCCGGAAGTGCGATCGCTTACCAATTTACCCATATACCTGGAAACTGGAGGGCATAGGCCAGAGCAATTAGCCATGATTCTCCCCTATCTTGATTCTGTGGGTATGGATTTAAAACTGCCCAGTGTTAGCGGCGAAACTCATTGGACAGAACACGAAAAATTTCTCCAACTCTGCTTTGATGCAAATTTAGAGGTTTTTGTCAAGATAATTGTCTCTCAAAGGACAGATCCTGGCGAATTGAAACGTTCTGGGATGTTAGTCGGAGGAGTACATCAAGATATCCCTATATTTCTGCAACCTGTTACACCTTTGGCCGATTCGGAACAATTCAGTCAAGTACCAGTTTTGGCACCTTCACCAGACCAGATTTTAGAATGGCAAGCTTTGATGAAGCAGTTTGTTAAACAAGTACGGGTGATCCCCCAAACTCACAAAATGCTGAAGCAGATGTAGGTGACAGGGGGCAGGGGGCAGAGGGCAGGGGGCAGGGAGAGAAAATTCTTACTCAGGACTCAGGACTCGGTACTTACATTCCGCCTTCATCCATGGTTTTAGATTTGGCTTTGGCTTTGTTGGCGCTGCGTTTGAGGGCGGAAAGTCTGGCTTCGTAGCGAGAACGCTGGCGCTTGTTGGGAGTGTTTTCAACTAAAGTTTTTAAGGCGCTACCTAAACTCTTGTAGGCGTTGGGGAGACTATATCCAAAGCGAGTTGCTAGTGTGATCGCTTTCTCGTCTGCATCGAGTATTTCTTTAATTTGCTTATCCCCGTTATTTTTTTGATAGAGTCGCCAACCGGATACGCCACAAAGTGCTAAAGCTAGAACTAGCAGTAATCCATCCTGTACCCATAATTCACCCACAGCACCACCTAAACCAATTGCCAATGCTGCCATTTCCCAACCATCTTTGGGAATTGTGTCATTTTGAACACGAGCAACTTCGTGCCAGAACAGCAGATTACGCTGATCCATTGCGAGCGCATCCCATTTCACCAAGTCAATTTGAATTTCTACCTGGTCTTTCCCAATTTCTTCGCAACGAACCAGGGGTGGATTGACCTCAGTTGTGCCTTCAACCGTTACCCAACTTTGCAATTCTGGTGGTAGTAAGCTTTTCAACCGCCGGAGTTCGCTCATTTCCGCTTTGGCAGAGGAAGTTGTATAGGATGTCATAAAAATCCAACCTTAAAAATTTCAGTATTATAGTGAGGGTATCACTTTGGAGTATAGCTATTTTCAGTGATTATCCGCCTCACTCATTTGGAAAACTGCCCCGCTTCTTTCGAGCTGCCATGGCCTTTTCCAGCAGATCAAGTAATCCTGGGGCTTCTTCCTGAATACTAAGTAACAGTCTTTCTCCAAGTTCTATATTACCAGGATCTTCACCGGTTGCCATCACCTGTTGGAGTCGGGGTAAGGCGATATTATCCACAACCTGAATTAATCCACTGAGACAACGGTTAAATTGTCTTTCTGTCAGAATTGAGTCTTCTAGGGGAAACTCAATCATGGCGCGGATTTCGCCATCGGATGGATCATATTCCCATTGCAGCATTTTGGTTTCCCAAGAAATGGCCAACATTGTCTGGAGAATAGATGCTTTGTGAGGATGCTCTTTGACTCCGGCTAGAACTTGAGGCGCAAAGACTCGGAAAAATTTTCCTTCCTCATCTAACTGAACAACAATCAGAAAGTCTTCTAAATTATCAGCTTCTACACCTGTAATAATTCTGTCTTCATCATCATCACAACGGTATTCCCAGCCAAGATTGTCTAAATAATTGGCTATCTGTTTCAGATTAGCTCCCATAAAAGCCTCATAAGGAACGGTGGAGCGGCTGTTTACCAGACCTAGTGTAACCTGCTATGGGTCTTGATTTAGATTGGTGCAGCTTCTTTTTTTTGATAGTGTAGAATTTATGCCGATTCCACAAAAAGAGCTAAAAAAGTGAAAATGAGTACCGAATTTCTGGTAAGCTCATGTTTGAGATTGGTTAATTAATAATTGTGCATTAACCAATCTCAATAGCTAAAATATATCACTTTATTTGCTTATTATTTTTATTCAATACAGTAAAATCCTCGTTTTTATCTTCATATCTTGACAGGATATCTGGATATCAAAGAATTTAGAATAAGAATTCAGGAGTCAGAATTCAGGAGTCAGAATGCAATTCAGTAGTGGGTCTTAAACCCGATTATTCATCCGCCAGTCGGAAAAAATTCATCCTCAATTCTGTTTGATAAATAATTGGACAAAGTTTTGCTTTCAAGATTCTGAAATGTAAATTTTTAGCGACATATATCAATAGTAAAGCATTCCAAATTGTCGTGAATAAATATTATTATGTATTGCTAGTATAAAAATGATTATTTGTACTATTATGAAAATAATTTATACGTTATTGCTCAATACATTCAGCTTGAATACCTTGAATATCTGGAAAATTTATGCGTAAATCGGCTTTCATGTTAGCGATCGCTCCTTTTTTAATTTTCGCCCTCAATGCTTGCGGTGGTGATTCAGGCACAACAGGCAATACAGCCAATAATCCAGGAACGCAGGTAACTCGGAATATTGCTAATACAGTTAAAAGCCGTGGCAAGCTGATTTGTGGTGTTAGTGGTGAATTACCAGGATTTAGCTTTGTGGGAACTGACGGTAAATATAGCGGTATTGACGTAGATATTTGTCGTGCTGTGGCAGCTGCTTTGTTTGATAATCCCGATGCGGTAGAATTTCGCAACCTGAATGCTAAAGAAAGATTTACAGCCTTGCAAACTGGGGAAATAGATGTCCTCAGCCGCAATACTAGCTGGACATTCAGCCGTGATACTTCAGTTGGGTTGGATTTTGCACCTGTAGTATTTTACGATGGTCAAGCGATTATGGTTCGCAAAAATAGCGGGATCAAAACCCTAGCAGACTTGAAAAACAAAGCGATTTGCGCTCAAACTGGTACAACTACCGAACAGAATTTAGCTGATCAAATGCGGAAACGGGGTGTTACCTACAAACCTGTTGTTTTTGAAGACGTTAATATTACCTTTGCAACTTATGCTGAAGGACGCTGTGATGGTGTGACGGCTGACCGTTCGGCTTTGGTTTCTCGACGCACGACTTTACCCAAACCGGAAGATAATGTAATTCTCGATGAGTTACTTTCCTCAGAACCTCTCGCCCCAGCAGTCGCTAAAGGTGATACTCAATGGAGTGATGTAGTTAAATGGGTGGTTTATTCTCTCATTAAGGCTGATGAATTGGGGATTAATTCTCAGAATGTAGCTCAATTTGCTACCAGTAATGATCCAGAAATCAAGCGTTTTTTGGGAACAGAAGGCAATTTGGGTGAAGGACTTGGCTTAACAAATGACTTTGCAGGGAAGATAGTCAAACACGTCGGTAACTATAGTGAAATTTACGATCGCAATCTGGGTACACAAACAAAGCTTAATCTCCCCCGTGGTCAAAATCAACTCTGGACAAAAGGCGGTTTACTCTATTCTCCCCCATTCCGGTAATCGTAACTGGAGGCAGGGGGCAGGGAGCAGGGGGAAAGAGGCAGTGAGCAATGACTAATACAAAACCACCGATATGGCGTGATTACCGCTTTTGGCAAATTGCAGCCCAATGTGTAGCTGTAATTTTAGCGATCGCAATAGTTGCTATTTTGGGGATGAATCTCAACCGGAATTTACAGCAATTAGGTATTAAATTCGGTTTTGATTTTCTTCAGCAACAAGCATCTTTTGATATTGGCGAAACTCCTCTTAGTTATAAACCAACTGATACCTACACCCGTGCTTTATGGATAGGTTTAATCAACTCTTTGCGGGTAGCAGTGGTGGGAATTTTGCTGACAACAATTGTCGGCATAACAGCGGGAATTGCTCGCTTATCTGATAATTGGTTAGTGAGAAATATCAGTCTAGTTTACGTAGAGATCTTTCGGAATACCCCATTATTACTGCAATTGCTATTTTGGTACTTTGCGGTTTTCCTTGGTTTTCCTAAAGCAGAAAATAAATTTTCATTCTGGGGGTTAGTTTACCTCAGTCAAAATGGGGTAGAACTTCCTGGAATTAGCTTTTCTCCAGAATTTTCAACTTTGCTGCTGGGATTAACGTTTTACACAGGTGCGTTTATCGCTGAAATTGTCAGGGGTGGAATTCAATCAGTAGCTAAGGGACAATGGGAAGCAGGACGGTCTTTAGGACTAAAACCCGTTTTAGTCATGCGTTTGGTGGTTATTCCCCAAGCCTTGCGGGTGATCATTCCCCCCCTTACCAGCCAGTATTTGAATTTAACAAAAAATTCTAGTTTAGCGATCGCTATCGGCTACCCCGATATTTATTTTGTTGCTTCTACCACATTTAACCAAACCGGCAAAGCCGTAGAAGTGATGTTATTAATTATGCTCACCTATCTCACCCTCAGCTTAATCATCTCCTTCATGATGAATTTGTTAAATCGTTCCGTGCAAATCAAAGAAAGATAAACAACAAATTTTTCCAATGACTCAACTTACTTGGTTACGCCAAAATTTATTTAGTAACTGGTATAACAGCTTATTAACAATTTTCTGTTCAGTCTTCATATTTAGACTAATTCAAAGCTTCCTATTTTGGGTAATTACTCAAGCACAATGGCGAGTTGTTCAAGCTAACTTACCCTTATTTTTAGTTGGTAGATTTCCCCAAAGCTTATATTGGCGAATTTGGATAGTTTTAGGAATCATTATAATTTTAAGCGGGATCACCTGGAGTGTATTTACTAAAAAGCAAAATATCATAAAACGCAAATTTTCTAAATTTATTATCCCTGCCCTTGCACCAACATGGTTATTATCTTTCCCTCTAATTCTCTGGCTGATAGGAGGAGGATTAGGCTTACAATCTGTATCAACAAACTTATGGAACGGGTTGCTGTTGACCCTATTAATGGCAGTAATTAGTATTGTCCTCTCCTTTCCTCTTGGGGTTTTATTAGCATTAGGACGCACAAGTAAATTATTTATAATTCGTTGGTTTTCTATTCTCTATATTGAAATAGTCAGAGGATTACCACTAATAGGAATTTTATTTATTGCTCAAGTCATGTTACCCTTATTTTTACCAACAGATTTACGTTTAGATCGCTTAGTCAGAGGAATAGCCGGACTCGTGCTATTTAGTGCCGCTTACATGGCTGAAAATGTGCGTGGTGGACTGCAATCAATACCCAGAGGACAAACCGAAGCAGCAAAAGCACTAGGATTTAATACACCTTTAGTATTAATATTAATTATCTTACCTCAAGCCTTGCGTGCTGTGATTCCCGCAATTGTCGGACAGTTTATTGGCTTATTTAAAGACACTTCACTTTTATCTTTAGTGGGATTAGTCGAACTAACAGGAATTGCTCGCTCTATTTTGGCACAACCGCAGTTTTTGGGGAGATATGCTGAAGTATATATATTTATTGGCTTAATTTATTGGGTGTTTTGTTACTCAATGTCATTGGCTTCTCGACGGCTAGAAAAACAGTTAAATAATTCGTAATTCGTAATTCGTAATTTTAAAAAAACTTATTAAGTTGAGGTTGAAATTCATGGAAGAACAAACACCGATTATTATTGCTGAAGATGTTCACAAATGGTATGGTAAATTCCACGTTCTTCAAGGAGTGAGTTTAACCATTAATCGGGGGGAAGTTGTTGTTTTAATGGGGCCTTCTGGTTCAGGTAAATCAACTTTTATCCGTACATTCAACGCCTTAGAAGAATATCAACAGGGAAATATCAGTATTGATGGAATTACTCTCAGCCGTGATTTGCGAAATATCGAAAAAATTCGTAAAGAAACGGGAATGGTATTTCAACAATTTAATTTATTTCCCCATTTAACCGTTTTAAAAAATATCACCTTAGCACCAATTTGGGTTCGGAAATTACCAAAAGCTAAAGCTGAAGAATTAGCAATGCAACTTTTAGAAAGAGTAGGGATTTTAACACAAGCAAATAAATATCCAGGACAGTTATCTGGTGGACAACAGCAACGAGTAGCCATAGCGCGTGCGTTAGCTATGCAACCTAAAATCATGCTATTTGATGAACCGACTTCCGCTTTAGATCCAGAAATGGTCCGAGAAGTTTTAGATGTGATGAAAAATCTTGCTAGTGAGGGAATGACAATGGTAGTAGTGACTCACGAAGTGGGATTTGCGAGGGAAGTTGCAGATAGAGTAATTCTTATGGATAGTGGTTCTTTAGTTGAAGAAGCGACTCCTGATATGTTTTTTACTGAACCGAAAGAAGAAAGAACAAAGAAGTTTTTATCACAAATTCTTTAGCTAAGAAAATTAGTCAAAGTTATTTGTATCTGCCATTTTTTTACCCCCTGCTATTACCTCAATTCAGCAGGTAAATTAGATAAATCATTGGCTTTATTAAGAATGAATAAACTTCCATCACCCCCACGTCCAATTCTTAAAGTTTCATCTAAATAAGTAATATCGAGAGTAGCAATTCTACCTTGAGGATTATTAGCTGTGACAACTTTAAATGGATTTAGTTGAGGTGTGTCAATACCCACAATTTTTTCAATAGCTAAATAACGTTTATCAAAATCAACATTAATACGTTTATCTACTAAACCCGATATATCTAAAGCAGGTTCAAAACTAGCTGTTACTTTCACATATCCTGATACTATCCCCAAAGGGTGCTTAACTTGAGCTAGATTAAAAAACAGTTTATTAGCAACATTAATTACCTGATAAACTTTACCTATCTGTAAACCCAATGGTAAGGAAGCTAAAGAACGTATTTCTCTAGCTGTGGAGTATTGAAGTTGCCAAGCACCATCTAACAAAGCAGTAGCATGGAGGAGAGGTTGAGGATTAGGATTAAGATTTTCTAGTTCTGTTGTCAATTGTTCAATTTCTTCAGCTAAATTTTGATCCAGCTTTAAATTAGTAACAGGAGAACCATCAGCTTTAGTTTTAATTTTATTAATTATTGCTTGTAATTTTTCTTTCAAGACTTGATTATTCATTAGATATAATTGTTTTAAAGTTAACTTAGAAAAGTATAACTCAAAAAGGCAACAGGAATGTAAAAATGATCTATAACTGTAAATTGAGTTCTGGTTTTAAAACACTTTGAACAACCACTTTTCAGACATTTTGACAAAATGAAACTTTTACCTCTTATTGTAACTGTAAAATGTTAATATATCAGTAACCTAGTTCAACCTAAGTTAAAAACCATGACTAATATTAATATTACTCTACCTGAATCACTGAAAAGTTTTATTGAACAACAAATTGCTGAAGGTGGTTATAATTCAGCCAGTGAATATTTCCAACAGTTAATTATTCAAGAAGCACAGCGCCAAAGTAAAGGGAGTTTCCATAACTTGCTGATAAATCATGAAGAATTTGAAACTACTTTAGATGAATTAGCTGATGATTTTGCAGCGTGTGTGGGTGCAACTGCGCCTATTTTGTCTGATTATGCTGTTAGTCGTGAAAGTATTTATGTGGATCATTTTTAACAGTGGAATATTTAGTAGATACGAATATTTTATTGCGTCTTGTGCAGCGCACTTATCCATTAAATCTAGTGATTAGAAATGCAGTTAGAAAGCTGAAGAATAATGGGGATATAATGTTAACTACTCCCCAGAATTGTGCGGAGTTTTGGAATGTTGCTACAAGGCCAGCTACAAAAAACGGATTTGGTTTAACACCCAAAGATGCCGATAGACAGTTAAGATTAATTGAGCGTATTTTTCCCTTATTATCTGATATACCTACAGTTTACCCAGAGTGGCGTAAATTAGTTGTGAAATTTGGTGTATCAGGTGTTCAAGTGCATGATGCGCGTCTTGCTGCAACTATGAAGGCTAATAATATAGCGCATATTCTGACATTTAATACAGGTGATTTTATCCGTTATGCCTCTGAGGGAATTATAGCTGTTAATCCAAATACAGTGTAAAGAGTAATACTTTGGTTAGCTTGGCAGTTTTAATATTTTTCTTCTTCATAGCTGAAATAAGCAAAAACAATTTTGTATTTTTCAGTAATCATCTTTTATCAATCATAATAATATTTACAAGACAGAATAATCAATAAATCTGCTTCAACTTTGTAAACTAATCTATGTTCATCTGTAATTCGTCTTGACCAGTAACCTTGCAATTCATATTTTAGTGGTTCTGGTTTACCTATTCCAGAAAATGCTTCTCTTTGGATATCTTTAATTAATTCCAAGATTTTTTTAAATACTTTTTTATCCTCCTTTCCCCACTCACCTAATTATTCAAAAGCTTCTGGTTCAAATGCTACTTTTCTCATATTCATCTAAATCAACATAAACTAAGTTACCTTTGTCTACATTTTCCATAGCTTTGAGCAGATGTTTTTTGTTAGCTTCTGATTTGAGAAGATAGGTAGTTTCATCTTCTGCAATAGGTGATTCAACTAGGATAATAACTTCTACAACTGTTCCTGGTGGTAGTTCAGTGGTAGATAGTTCGATTTTGCCATCTTTACCGACAATAGCCTTTTGTTTAATTCCACTGAGCATAATCTTTAATTACTCTGATAAAGTCAGATGTACTTATTTTATTCTAACTCTATTATTTGAATAAATTAAGCAACCTGTTCCGCTAGAACTCGACCTTCCACACGCTCATATTCATCCTCAAGCAGCCAAAGTTTTGCTTCTTCATAACTGGAACAAGCAAAAATAATCTTGTAATTTTCTGTAGGATCTAAAATGCAAAAATTATTTTTATCATCACCAAGCAACATCAAAATGTAGGGTGGTATAGAGGTGGGGTCAACCCATATTTCTGTAAACTGCCAGTTATTGGCTAGGTCGGGTGCGGGGAATGACATGATATTATCTCCAGTGACTTTTATTTCACCATAATGCAGAAGAATTTGACTGCCATTAATATCTATTCTATAGCCAATTGCGCTGGCAAAATAGAGTCCATATCGTTCATGATTACGAATGATACCTGTGAACTCCCCATTTTCTATTATGGCTTGCGCTACCCTGAGCATTGTTGCTTCATCGTTAAAAACATGAACAAACCCTTCTCGCTGCAATAATATTTGCATTTGTGGTGTGTCTGGGAGATGCTTGGCAATATGTCTAGTGTCTAGAGTTAGTTGCTTCTCTATTCCACTCATTTAATTTATTAAATAATCTAAATTAATTGAAAATTCCCTAAGTTTAACAAAATTTGAGCAAATGAAGATTTTTCACAGTTAATAAATCCTACTGTCAAATAGCTTTTTTTAAATTCCTGAAATCCTGGTTGATTATTAAGAATAACGTAGGGTTTAATAAATATTGTAGAATTGCCACCATACACAATATAACTGAGGTCATAACTATGATCAACTTCGTAGCCATCAGGAATAAAGCAACTTATAATAATATAAATTTTTTCATTTTTGTAGATAGCTAATTCCGATAAATTGTGATAACCTGAATTTACATAATCTTTATAATTCCCAGATGCTATCAAAAAAATAGGACGTTGTGCTTCAATAGCTCTAGTTATGAAAGATAGTTTACTTTTACTTGTATTAATTGCTAATTCTTCCCCATCTTCTGCATCAAAATGTGAGCAATATCCAGCTTGCTTAACTTGATGAGTTTGAATATAAACTGCACCAACTGATAACTTAGGCTGAGTAGTGACAGCTTTTCTGTTGAGTTCTGGGTGATAATATTTGATAGCTTGTTTTTCCAGTCTCCTGAGATTTTCTGCAAGGTTGGAAATTCTATTTAATAAATCTTCAGTGACAACTCGATAACGTATAACAGCATTTTCGATTTCTTCAAATTCTGACTGACGATGATGATTCAGGTGACGATTTCTCAAATTATGAGAAAGTCCTATATACATAACTGGATAATCACTATTGCCAACATAATAAATACCAGGTTTCGCTGGTAAATTTTTACGCTGATTATATTGTAAAAATGGCATCTCCTTATAATTTAGATTCAGCTTCATAACTTTCTCTTTCTATTCATTAGAATTTAGTATATTGTGTGATTAGCGATTGTAGCAACTAACAAATTCTCTAAATACCCAACCCCAAATTCTGTACTGTCCATTGTGATAACCACCTATTTTAGCCCAAGGTCGTCTTTTATTGTCATAAGTTATTTCAAGAATATAAACTTCCTTGCCATTTTTCAATTTGTTTATGATTCGACCATTAGGGATATCTCGCACATTTAGGGGAGTACCTGTAGGATCTGTCACTTGACAAACTTCCTCAGCTTTTGCAGGTAAAATTATAGCATTAATTGCACTACAGAAAACTACAGAAACTATTAAGTAAGACCAAATTTTTATGAATTTTTCTCCTAGAACTCCAAATTAATTATCATAAATTCAGCTAATAAATCTCGAAAATTAACTTTTAAGGACTTTGAACATCACACTGATTTAGTCCTTTGGACTTCTTGATAAACTTTTCATCAAATGTGTAAAATTGAGAACAGTGTTGAGTATGGGCTAGATGAAAAGCATCAGCAAAGTCTAAACCATTTTCATGCCATTGAATTACTTGAGCAATTAAGCTAGGATTAGTTAGGTGAACATTAGGTAAACCGAACAAATTTCTTAACGCTGTACATATCTCATTGGGTTTAAACTTGTATCTAAATCTTAATACCCATTCAGTCTCAAGAATAACCGTATCTGCAATAAAAACATCGTGAGTTTGGAAAATTTCCTTACTTTTTTGAAAGTGTAATTCATCGTCTTGAGTTACAAACCTGATAATTATATTTGTATCAATCGCAATCATTCCACATTTCCTCAACACCTTGACGAATTGCATCATCCATACTTTTTTGAAAGTGTAATTCATCGTCTTGAGTTACAAACCTGATAATTATATTTGTATCAATCGCAATCATTCCACATTTCCTCAACACCTTGACGAATTGCATCATCCATATCTTCAAGTGTTGCAGGTTCACCGTGATATTTTAAACAACCTGCTACATCATCTAACTTAGTTACTGAAAAAGGATTCTTAGGCTTTAACAAAATCCCATCACCCATATCAATAATCACAAATTCCTGACCAACATTCCAATGATAAGCTTCCCGTAAAGATTCAGGAAGAACTATCTGTCCTTGAGGATATAACTTTGTAACTTCCATAAATTTAAACCCTTAAAAACATAACACTAATTATAACATTCCTCCTCTCTCCGCGCCTCTGCGTCTCTGCGTGAGATAAAAACAAAAAAAAGGACGAACCCGAAAGTCCGTCCTTAAAATTGCCGAAAAAACTTAAATCTTCGCTTCTTCTCTTACCAACTTATCCCAACCCAAATCCTTCAGATTATTATTCCTTCTTAAAGGACGAGTTACCAATTCCAAAATGTCACGGGTATTACCAAAACCGTGAATTTGAGCAAAGGTAAACTCCACAGACCACTTAGTATTAATACCCCGTGCTTCTAGTGGGTTAGCATGAGCCATACCAGTAATTACCAAATCAGGTTTCAACTCATAAATCCGTTGAAGTTGATTGTAATTATCAGGCTTCTCCATAATTGTCGGTAGAGGTGAATTCATTTCCTGACAAGTCTTTTCTAACAAAGCCAACTCAGCAGCTTGATAGCGTTTATCCATGTAAGGAATACCAATTTCCTGAACAGTCATTCCACAGCGAATTAAAAACCGCGCCATAGAAATTTCCAACAGGTTATCACCCATCAAAAACACAGATTTACCACGAATCAATTTCACATAATCTTCTACACCAGCCCATATCTGCGCTTCCCTTTCATCTAAACCCTTGGGTGTAATTCCAAACACTGAGCAGATTTTTTCAATCCAAGCGCGGGTTCCGTCGGGGCCAATGGGAAATGGTGCGCCTATGAGTTTGCATTTGCGACGACGCATTAAGGTTGTAGCGGTGCGACTAAGGAAGGGATTCACACCAGCGACATAATACCCTTCTTCAATCACAGGTAATTCTGTAAATCGTTTTGCAGGTAGCCAACCAGAAACTTTAATACCTTGTTTTTTCAGT
The DNA here is from genome assembly GCF_049315035.1 of Anabaena sp. PCC 7938. NCBI lineage: Bacteria > Bacillati > Cyanobacteriota > Cyanophyceae > Nostocales > Nostocaceae > Anabaena > Anabaena sp. PCC 7938. The sequence goes on from NZ_CP186034.1 coordinate 3,089,445, forward strand.
TCCAAGGTTAACTGAGTTACTACGGGGTCAGGTAAAGAACCAAACAGCACCAAAGGAGGATGATCTACATACTCAGATTCATCTTGGGCGATGTCTTCTTTTTTCTTACCGAAATTCATCAGCTTCTGAATGGCGTTGCGCTCAACTTTTTCAGTTTCTGATACTGGAGACTTTTCTGGACAACGATGAGCCATAGCGGCTAACACAGTGTCCTCTCCTTGGGTGAATGCGTAGTCGAGTCCGTTAGCACGGGCGACAACAATGGGAATACCTAAATCAGCTTCTAACTTGGGTGCTAAACCTTCCAAGTCGGTTTTAATAATTTCTGTGGTGCAAGTACCAATCCAGACAATTACACTAGGATTGCGATCGCGCTTAATTTGCTCACACAATCGTTTTAATTCTTCATAATCATTCAATTGTGCCGAAATATCCCCTTCTTCCAACTCTGCCATTGCATAGCGGGGTTCAGCAAAAATCATCACTCCCATTGCATTTTGCAGGAAGTAACCGCAGGTTTTTGTTCCAATCACCAAAAAGAAGCTATCTTCAATTTTTTGATATAACCACGCAACGCAGCTAATAGGACAAAAAGTGTGATAATTTCCGGTTTCACATTCAAAATTTAAAGCTTCTGGCTGTTGAGCAACAGTCATATTAATATTCTCCCCTTAATTTTTTAAGCTTGTAAAGCAGATGATTGGGGACTAGGGACTGGGTACTAGGTACTAGGGATTGGGGAGATGAAAAGAATATTGATCTTTCTTCAGCTCCCTGCTCCCTGCTCCCTGCCTTTTGCCTCCTATCACCTGCTTTCAACAATTAATTATTGGGAAAGAGACGAGCCATTTCTGATTCATCAAAAACCTCTGATGGCAGTTCTTCACCCAAAAGGTCATTATTTTCTTCACCCTCTTGGAGGGATTTTTCATCACCCCAGACATCAGACAGCACATCACGAAATGCGCTCTCTTCCGGTTGACCTAGATCATCAAACCCATTGTCATCAGATAAATTTAAATCACCTAACGCAGACGCATTGTTGTCTTCCGATAAAGTCATAGACTCAAAGGAAATCCCACTAAACTCATCCACTGTTTCTACACTGGATGCTGGTTCGGACTCCTCTAGGATGCTTGCATCAGCTAAAGAAATCTCATCGAAAGCATTGTCATCTACCAGTGAATTGCTTTCATCCCAATTGACTTGAGTGACATCGATCATTGTGAATTCTTGATCAATGTCCTCTTCCCCAACATCACTTAAATCAGTGCTGGCTGATGGTTCCTCTTCCAGAACATCTTCAGCAATATCTTCTAGCACTTCAGGGATGTCTTCAGAAACGTCCAAGTATCTTTTTGGTTCTGTTGTTGGACTCAAACGGTTTCCAAGGACAATATCTGGATCAAAATGCAAATCCAATACTTCAATCAGAGTATCAGCATCTGGATTTAATTTAGCAAAGGGAAACATTAACTGGGCTAGTTTGGGTTCTAGCGCATTTACCACTCCCAGGATGAGGTACGAAGATGGTCGCTTCCCTCCATCGGGGGTATAAACCGATTCTATTGCCATTTGCAGGGTAATCCAATCGCGGTTCACCTGAAAGAATTGCAACCACTTTTGCTTGATTGAGTCCGTAAAGCTATTAAAGAATGCCATAGTCTCCCCCCATCCTGACGAGGTAAAATGTTTTATACAATCATCAAGTCTAGTTCCTCTTCTGCATTAGTGGCTTGTGGTTTACTCGGATTTAGATAAAAATCTGACAACAAAGAGAAAAGTTCTCTATCTGGAGCATCGTTAGGAACAACACCTTCAGGACGTGCCAATATTTGGTCAGCAATGCTAAGATAATAGTCGCAAACATAGTCCAGTGAAGGATCTGACTCTGCCATTTCAAACAGTGTTTTACCTTTGACGCGGGAAACACGGATATCTTCAATCAGAGGTAATACCTCTAAAACTGGCATCGGTACTGCTTCGATGTATTTCTCAATTAAGTCACGCTTGACAGTGCGATTACCAATTAAACCAGCTAAACGCAGTGGGTGAGTGCGTGCTTTCTCACGGACTGAAGCTGCAATCCGGTTAGCAGCAAACAAAGCATCAAAGCCATTATCAGTAACAATCAGGCAATAATCGGCATAATTGAGTGGTGCTGCAAAACCACCACACACAACGTCACCCAGTACGTCAAATAAAATTACATCGTACTCATCAAAAGCATTGAGTTCTTTAAGTAGTTTTACAGTTTCACCTACTACATATCCACCACAACCTGCACCAGCCGGAGGCCCACCAGCCTCTACGCAATCTACACCACCATAGCCTTTGTAAATTACATCTTCGGGCCAAACATCTTCGTAGTGGTAATCTTTTTCTTGCAGAGTGTCAATAATTGTAGGAATCAGAAACCCGGTAAGTGTGAAAGTGCTGTCATGTTTAGGGTCACAGCCAATTTGTAGTACTTTTTTACCGCGTTTGGCTAGGGCAACTGAGATGTTACAGCTAGTTGTTGATTTGCCAATTCCACCTTTTCCGTAAACTGCTAATTTCACTTTTGATTGCCTCTTTAATAGTTTCTTTTCAAACTTGCAGCCTTCACCTAGCCTGTATTAGCGACGTGTGAGGTGTGAATGTCATTATTGTGCAAATTTCCTAGAAAAGAAAGGGGCTATAAATTTGAAATTTGGCGTTAGACAACTTAATTTAGATATATAAAGACTTTAAGCAATTAATTAGACCTATAAAGCTCAAAAAGTATTTGAAAGTTCTATTAAATAAATTTATAAAAAATTTTTAATAAAATAGTTACAAAAAACAAAAAAAATAGATTCGCTGTTTATAACTGTTTACAAACACTTGTAGTTATTTATTTGCAGCCTATTAACCAGCAGATAAGCTTGTTTTTTCATCAAAAAAGAATTACCATCAGTTAATACTATAAAAATAGCAATGCTTACGGCTGGCTATACCCAAGAATCTTAGAGAGTATATAAATAGATGCTTTCAGGCAATTTACTCAACATGGAATGATTTAATTGGATGAAAAATGCCTTCTGCTGGCTTCGGCTAAGAATTGTTAGTTGTAAATAATTATTAAATTAAAAAATTTATATCTAAAAACTAATTAAATCATGACACACATAAATTTGATATATAAATATTAATTTAATCTTAATTTTTTTCAACAGCATTGATTTCCTGCAATGATTGCCAACCGGCGTGCCACTGGGAATTATCTTGTAACAATTTTGCATTCAACCAAAAGCGGACTTGAGGATCGCAAGCAGCCACCATTTCTGCATATACCCACTTACCCTGATTTTTTCGGTTAACAACTTGAAAATGTCGCCACCCATCAATTTTTTGTTGTGCTGTCCACTTAGAACCGAGTAAATAGGGAAATTTTTGTTTTTTAGGCATTTTTCAGGTTCTAAAAATCCATATCGAAAATTGAATATAATGGTTCTCGGTTGAGTGAGATACAAGAACACTATCCCCAACCCCCTCCGGGTTCACCAGTCGCCTACGGTGGGAAACCCGCCTACAGCGCTGGTACACCGCAAGCGATGAGGGGGGCTATGATGTATTTTATTCAAATGCATACCCCAATTAGTACGCTAATTGTTCTGAGCAATGTTGGTTTGCTCAGAACAAACAAATTAAGTCCAACTACAAAATTACTAGATTATTCTTAGATTATTCAAATTACCGCTAAAACCAGTAATCTCAATAATGGAGTCGGTAGCAGCAGAGAAGCCAGCAATGTCATCATTAATCGCTACAAATGTTTGTTGAGTTGCACCACTACCCAAAGTAAAAGTAGCTGCACCATTAGCAGCAAAAGAACTATTAGTTAACACTGCTTGAATATCAGTAGCAATCAAGCTTTTAACCGTGCCTCCGTCAAACACATTTCGTTTAGAAACGGCATTAATACCATCAATCCTATCTTTACCAATCTTAAAATCGGTGATCTTGTCGTAACTGCTTAATAGGGAATCGCTCAAATCCTTGTAGCGGAATGTGTCTGCACCCTTCCCACCTGTGAGGACATCAGCCCCTGCACCGCCCACTAGGAGATCAGCACCATTATCACCATTGAGAACGTCATTACCCTTTAAGCCAAACAGTTTATCTTTGCCATTACCACCAGAAATATTATCAATGCCATCAGAACCGAATAACGAATCTTTGCGATTAGTACCGGTGATGAATTGGGTTGTTTCCACTACATTGTTAAGCAATTTGGTGACATTGCCATTCACATCATAGAGATATCTGTATTCAGGAATGATGTTACCGTTGTAATCATAGCTTTCTGAAGTTAGGTTGCCATTGGCATCGTAAGTGGAGGTGTAGATATAATCTGGCGTGCCATCAGCATTGTAGTCAGATATTTGTGAAATCAGGTTGCCATTACCATCGTAGGTGTAGGTGTCGGTATAATCTACCGTGCCATCAGCATTGGTGTCAGAGTTTACTGAAGTCTGATTGCCATTGGCATCGTAGGTGTAGGTGGTGATATAATCCGGCGTGCCATCGCCATTGTAGTCATAGCTTTGTGAAGCCAGATTGCTCTTGGCATTGCCATTGGCATTATAAGTGTAGGCAGTGATAAAATCTGGTGTGCCATCAGCATTGTAATCAGATATTTGTGAAATCAGGTTGCCATTAGCATCGTAGGTATAGGTGTCGATATAATCTGGCGTGCCATCACCATTTGTGTCAGAGTTTACTGAAGTCAGGTTGCCATTGGCATTGTAAGTGGAGGTGTAGATATAATCTGGCGTGCCATCAGCATTGTAATCAGATATTTGTGAAATCAGGTTGCCATTGGCATTGTAAGTGGAGGTGTAGGTAGAGTCGATTGTGCCATCACCATTGGTGTCAGAGTTGACCGAAGTCTGATTGCCATTAGCATTATAAGTGGAGGTGTAGATATAATCTGGCGTGCCATCAGCATTGTAATCAGATGTTTGTGAAATCAGGTTGCCATTGGCATCGTAGGTGTAGGTGGTGATATAATCCGGCGTGCCATCACCATTTGTGTCAGATGTTTGTGAAGTCTGATTACCATTGGCATTATAAGTGAAGATACTGATGAAATCTGGCGTGCCATCAGCATTGTAATCAGATATTTGTGAAGTCAGGTTGCCATTGGCATTGTAAGTGGAGGTGTAGATATAATCTGGCGTGCCATCAGCATTGTAATCAGATATTTGTGAAGTCAGGTTGCCATTGGCATTGTAAGTGGAGGTGTAGATATAATCTGGCGTGCCATCAGCATTGTAATCAGATATTTGTGAAATCAGGTTGCCATTGGCATTGTAAGTGGAGGTGTAGGTAGAGTCGATTGTGCCATCACCATTTGTGTCATAGTTGACTGAAGTCTGATTGCCATTGGCATCGTAGGTATAGGTGGTGATAGAGTCGATTGTGCCATCAGCATTGTAATCAGATTTTACTGAAGTCTGATTGCCATTGGTATCGTAGGTATAGGTGTAAATCTGATCAATAGGAACGTATATGCCAAGATCAGCTTTGACTGGTGTGGATTTTGTGACGATTAGGTTTTGTGGATTGGTAGACATAATTTTCTCTGATACAAAAAAAACTAGCAATTGTCTGTTTCTCTTCCTGTTTCATCCTGGAAGTGTTGGCACTATCCAGTCTATATAATAACACGGTCAATCTGACCGCTTTTTATTTTACAATTAATACTAGTATTTAAATCTCTATCACACTCAAAACCACAGTTAATGGCTTACGCAACACTGTGCGAAAACAGTTGAATATTACAACAAAATTTGATATTTTTTGTGTTTTGTCCAGGTAAAAAATACCCTCTCTATTGAGAATAGAGTCATTAATTACTCAAATTTTGGTATCACCAATGCTAATTCACAATTTGAGAAAGATATTCAAAATCTTAACATTCAACACGTTTGAACCCACAAAGACTAATTAGTTATTGTTAATTAACCCTGAAATCTATATCGTGTCAAGGTTTCAAAAGCGATCGCCATTACGGTTAAAAGTTTGACAATCTAACTGTCCATTCTCCTGGATACATAAGGAAAACCACCTGATATGACTCCAACAGCCATTAATGTTATTGGTAATTTTACGCTTCTTTTTGGATAGACGTTGACGGACAATTTCATTTGGACAAAGTATTTCTAAAGTGCCGGTGCCATCTTCATAGTTGACAATCCGAAAAAGACAGTCTTGTAACATAGAGCGGGTACTGCTGTCAAAAAAGCGTTTAAAGCGCTGTAGCTTCTCGCCTTCGGTCATTTTGCTTACGGGATTCATAGGCAATAAATCCTCATTCTCAATGTCGAAGTCATCATCTTCAAAGTCGTAGGGGTTAATCATTGGTATTATTCCAGTTGCCCGGCATTTTGAGAGATGTTTTGAAGTAATGGTAATTGATATTGGTGAACTTTACAAACATCCTCTAAATTACGACTGCAAAAGTTCCTATTTAGCTAAATTCCATTGTCTCTATAAACTCTAAAATATGCTGCTTAATTTCTTCAGCTTCCTTTTTAATAGAACCGGGAATATTACCTTCAAAAAAGCTGCGCTGACTACTAACTATATACAAAAATTCCCCACTAATAAAAGCCAGTAATCCTCGATAGGCATCTAATCTAATCGCACTTCCGTTATTTCCTTGCTTGGAAATTGTTGAGCCTTTAGGCATATCAACTAATACATAGTAATATCCATTTAAAATATCTTCTAGATATTCGGCGTATTTAATTTCTGAACCTTGAACATTGGCAAATATTGCCTGAGGCACATACTTTTCGATGATAATTGAGTGGAAATATTTTTCTTGCCCTTGAAATTTCATTTCCTCTAAATATTCTGGAGGCAGAGGATAATAATCAATTCTGAGCAAAGTACCAATATCATCAGAAAAACCGACTATTCCTTCTTGACTTTGAATTTTCCCCCCCTGTTCTGGGTTAACTGGAATGGGAACTGTAAAATTATCTAAAGGTGATTTATATATCTGCTGTCCAAGGTCATTAAATATTACTGCTTCGGATTCTTCTGCTGCATATTCATCATTTTCTGCTTCTTCAATTGCAGCTATGACTTCTTTAATAATTTCCTCTGCTTCTTCGTCTTCTAGTTCTAAAGCTTGCTGTAGCTGTTTGATATAAGGCTGTTTTTGTGTGGGGATAGTCAAGTCTTCGTCATCTAAAAGCATGATGACCCCAGCCGCAAAGCCATCTAGTACGATTTCGTCTGAGAGGCTTGCGTATGCAGTGTTAAATAGTGATCCTAGTCCTTCATCTTGTGCGATCGCTACTAGTCTATCAACTATCTCTATCATTTCCTCTTCTGAGTATTCATCAAAAACCTCGAATTCCCAAAGAATATCAATCAAACTTTCTGTATCTAAGTCTTCCATGGAAGAATCAACTATTGCCGTAATCACAGCTATAGCCGCTACCGCTTCTTCAGGACTCAGTGATTCTTCTGAGGTTTCTTTTGAATTAAATACTTTATCATACTTTGTCATCATCTCTATCTCCTTCAATGGTTTTTTAGTAATAACCAATCACACACCAGCAATAATTGTTAGTTTATCAATGTAAGGAACCTTCTCTAGATATTATTTTAGTAATCTATATTACCAACTAAGCTGACAAGTTAAATCGAGATAATTGCACAGCAGTACTAGATTAGGCGAAAATATGAGAGATGTTGCTGGAAGCAAAGGGGAGAAACCATTGATGAGTCAAGAAATCCTCTACAATCAGGACTTTATCCTATGGACACAGCAACAAGCTGAGAGTCTAAAAAAGGGGTGCTGGGCTGAATTAGATATTGAAAACTTGGTGGAGGAAATAGAGGCTTTGGGTCGTAGTGAAAAAAAAGAACTGGGAAGTTACCTACAAGTGCTTTTGATACACTTACTCAAATGCCAGTATCAACCAGAACGCAGAACTAAAAGTTGGGACAATATAATCTCAAACTGTCGAGACAAAATACAAGATTGCTTAGAAGATACTCCTAGTTTGCAACGTTTGCTTAAAGACTGGGAGTGGATAGAGAAATATTATCGCCGCGCGGTGCGAGATGCTGCAAAGGAGACTCACAAACCAGTAGAAACTTTTCCTAATGAGTGTCCTTTCAATATTGAGCAGGTTCTTGATCCTGCATTTTTAGTTTATACATAACCATAGAGAAAATTACTTATTTGGTTGAGCGATACGTGCTTCAATATCTTCTAATGTCCGTAACAATAGACGTTTTGCTTGTAATTGCCAACCCCATTTTTGAATTCTATAAGCTGCAACAGTACCAGCTACAGCCGCTAACAAGGCTATGGGCTGATTGAGAGAAATTCCAAATAACAACCCCAAGCCCGCAATTCCCCAAAAAGGTAAAGCTACTGTTTGTCTTTGCTCTTCTACTATTCCAGCAATTGTGCTAGATTCCATTGTAGCTAATAATGCTTCTTTGATTTGTCGCTGTTCCGCAAAAGATACGGATAAACCTATCTTACGGCGTAGTTTTTCCATCTTCCGGGCATCAGTGCTGTACTCAGTTAGCTCATCTTCTGCCATTTTTTGTAGTCGTTCTAATTGTGACATAATTATAGAAATATTCTTATCAGTCAAGGATAACACGGCATTATGAGCGATCGCTTTTATAAAAAATCCAAAAATTTAATCACTTCATACAACGAATGATGTGTAGACACAGCCTGACTATTTCTAACTCGCCAAAAAACTCCTTCAGACGCAGATATCACTTCTACCGTAATTTCTGTAGACTGATCACCTTGTATAACTATAAATCCAACTCTTTTTAAAGCACGAATTGTCCAAATAGCAGCAACACCTTCACCTATTAACTTAACTTCTCCTTTGTATGGTGTATGCAGATTAAACTCTCCAGAAAAAATATCAAATTCCACACCTTCACTGCGGAAAGTATCAGCAAATATACCACTTAATATCAAATCTTCCGGTGCGCCAACGTGGAGAATACCATTATTTCCTAACAACCAAATTTTATCAGCAAGGCGTAAAGCTAAATCCAAATCATGGATAGAAAGCAAAATTGCTTGATTTGTATCCCGCGCTAACTGACGCAACAATTGCATAATTTCCACCCGACGTGGTAAATCTAAAAATGCTGTTGGTTCATCCAATAACATTACCATAGGAGACTGTGCTAAAGCACGAGCAATCATAATTTTTTGTCGTTCACCATCACTTAATTCACTCACATTCCGTTGGGCTAAATTTACCGCCCCCACGGATTTTATAGCCCAATTAATAATATCTTCATCTTCAGATGATAACCTTCCCCACCAGTCAGTATAAGGATATCTTCCCATAGTTACCAAAGCATAAGCTGATAACATTCCCACATCAATCTTTTCAGTCAATACCAAACTTAAACGTTTTGCTAATTCATGTGGTGGTAACTTATAAATATCATCTTCTAAAAGTTTAACTTCCCCAGCAATTGGTGGTTGTATTCCCGCCAAAGTTCTTAATAAAGTAGACTTACCAGCACCATTAGAACCTAGTAAACAAACCAACTCCCCAGCTTGCAAAGATGTAGAAATATTCGCTGCAACATTACGAATAGTTTTCCGGGAAGTCTTATAACCAATAGTCAAATTGTGAGTTGTCAGAATTGAGTTACTCATAAGGCATAGCGAATTAAACGTATAAACACTCTGCGTACCTCCGCGCCTACCTCCGTGTCCCTCTGCGTTTAAAAAGCTTTCTTAGAATTACGTCGCAGAATTACCCAAGTAACAACAGGAGTTCCAATTAAAGCCGTAATAGCATTTAAAGGTAAAACCATCTGACTGATTAAAAGTTGGGAAAACAAATCAGCAAATAAAGCTAAAATTGCACCCATAATGATAACACTAGGAATTAATATCCGATGATCTGAAGTATTAAAAAAACTACGGCAAAGATGGGGGATTGCTACACCTAAAAATGCTATTGGTCCACAAAAAGCAGTAATTGCGCCTGCTAATATAGAGGCACTACTAATCACAGAAAATCTAGTTTTCTGCACTGTCAACCCTAAACTGCGTGCATAGGATTCACCTAATAAAAGTGTATTTAGAGATTTTGATTGCAGTATGGCAATTAATAAACCTAAACAGATAACTGGAGTTAAAATAGCTAATTGTTGCCAAGTTACCCCAGTAAAACTGCCAAAAGTCCACATTATATAACTTTGAATCCGTTCTTTTGAGCTAAATTGTAACAGAATGCTTACCATTGCACTTGTCGCATATCCAAATAATAAACCTAAAATTAACAATGTCATTGTATCTTGCACACGACGAGAAACAACTAACATCAACCCTAATACTGATGCTGCACCAAAACTTGCAGCGATAACTAAACTAAAATCACCAATGATTCCCAAATTAGTTAATAATGTTGGTGCAGTCACACTTGCTGTCAACAAAACTAACGCTACTCCTAAACTAGCACCGGAACTAATTCCTAATACAAATGGACCTGCTAAAGGATTTTTAAAGAGAGTTTGCATTTGCAACCCACTCACCCCTAAAGCAGCACCTGCTAAAGTTGCAGTTAAGGCTTTAGGTAAACGAAACTTGAAAATAATACTTGTCCATGTTGTTTTTTCTGCTTCTTGTCCGAGTAAAATTGTAATTACCTGATTAATAGGAATTTCAACTGCACCTAAAGCTAAATCTAGTAAAAATGCCAAAACTAAACTTATTAGTAAAATGGAAAAAACTAGAGTCCTTATTCGAGTTGCAGGTTTTTGGTGTAATAAAGAATTTGAAATTTGAGACTTTGCACTTAACATTATTGACGAAGTTTCCGATAATAAAATAATTGATGATTTTTTAATATTTCTGGATGAAGTATTTTCATTAAATCAGATAAAACTACATCTGGGTTACTAATTCCACTTTGCCAGTAGTCATTACCACCATTAGCATTAACGCGAGCATTATTATTATAAAGATTTCCTTCTTTAAAAGCTTGAAAATCACTATAGCGACTATCTTCGATAATGACATCTTTTAAAGTTTTCCAAGACTGTCTAAAATTCAACCAATAATCAGCGTTAGCAGCGCGTTCAAAAACAGCTTCAAAAGATATAGGTAAACTACCAGAAGATTTATTCTCACTCCAGAGATAATTTGCACCTGCGTCAGCGAGATATTTGGCTACATAACTATTACCACCTGGTGTATGCCAAGTTCCCTTAAAATTGAAGCCCACAAACACAGTCGGACGATTTTTAACAGCTTTAGCTTTAACAGCGATATCTTCGTATTTCTTAGCAATTGTAGCAAATATTTTTTCCGCCGCCGCCTCCTTATTAAAAAATAAAGCAGTAAATTTTAACCATTCACTTCTCCCCAGTGGAGTATCTTCCATATATTCAGCATTTATCGCCACCTTTAACCCAGCTTCCAACAACTTAGGAAAACTATCAGTTTGTTGATTTCCAGTCCCAAAAGTTGTAACTAACTCAGGATTAAGTTCTAAAACTTTCTCCACATTCACAGTAGAATTATTGCCAACAGATACCACCTTACCAGCCTTAATTCTGTCAATAAATTCTGGTGTAGTTACTTGTTTGATATCGCTAACACCGATTAACTTATCAACAACATTTAACTTAGAAAAATGTGGTAGATGAGTTGTAGAAAGAGAAATCACAGAATTTACAGGTGTAGTAAATACTTGGGATTGATCAAACCCTGGTGGTGTCGGTGTACCGCATTGAACCAAAACATATTTAAAACCTGTTTTAGCATCTTTCCAAGGATTTTTAATCGTCACGACTTTGTAGTTTTTGTAATATTCAACTGCAAAGCCAATAGCATGATTAACCTTCACCTTATTGGGAAAATAATCAACATTGGGATCATAACTTTGAACACAACCATTATTAGCAGAACTAACAACCAGACTATTCTGAGAACCTTGACAAGAAACAACCAAAACAGCAACTAAAAACAACTGACATAGAAAAATAATAACCTGAGACTTCCCAAAAATCATCTTCCATATTTCTCTCTGCGTCTCTGCTCCTCTGCGTGAAAAAATCACCCTACCCAAACACCAACTAAGGATATATATATTCAACAACCTTATTCCCCTCAACCAAATGTTCCTGTACAATTCTTTCCGCAACTTCTGGCTTAACACGACTGTACCAAGTTCTATCAGTAGAATGATAAACAACAGGACCCAACTTACAAACCTGTAAACAACCACTTGTTCTCACTTCCAAATCTAATTCTGCCTTTTCAACAGCAGCCTTTAAAGCATCAAAAGTAGGTTGCCATTTTCGAGAAGGATAACAACGTCCAGAAGTACAAACTGCAATATAAGCACATTTGAGAGGATTTTTAGTAAAAGGAATTGGCTGTTTACCTAATACATAAATATCTCTAAGTTCCTGATAAAAAGCTAACTTTGTAAAATCTCCCTTCCCTTCAGGAAGTAAATTTTCATCCTCTACATAGGGATTAGGTAAAAATATCGTCATAGCCTTTTCACCAGAACCATTCCAAAATTGAATACCCCAACTTCTCGATTCACCTTCTGAATTTATCCTTCTATAAAATGCACCCTTACTAATCAAACGTTGCTGTCTTACTTCGATAGAAGTTTCAGCATTGGGACCACCTAAAGTTTCCTCAATACATAAATGAAAATGCCAATCTCTAGTAATTACAGTTAAATATCCATCATAGAGAACGCATTTCTTAGGTGCTTCATGAAACTCCAACTCTAAAACACTACCTTGTTCCAAATGTCCCAAACCAACTTGATGCCAATTTTCTTGAAATAAAGTATAAGCTAAACAAGCCAGAACATCACCTTGACAATCAAAAAACTCATATTCAATTTGCCAATTATTCCCAGTCGCTTCAATTATTTTTTCATTTACTGGTGTTACCCAACAATTAAAATCAGCCATAAAAAACCCTCCTGATATTAAACTCTTGTATTACTCTCAGCGCCTCTGTGCCTCTGCGTGAGAAAACAATATTAAAACATAGCACTCAAACCAACTTGAAAACCTCTACCTCCGTCAGGAAAACCAGGAAACAACTGATAACGCTGATTAAAGAGATTTTCCAGACTACCTGTAACTACCAGTTTATCATTTAAAGGCACACGCAATTTAAAATCAAAAGTAGTATATCCAGATAAAAATTCTGTATTTATATTATTAGTAGGATATCCATTTAAGGAATTCATTAATAAACCCAAATACAAACCTTGAGGATTTTCATAAGAAACTCCCAAATTTAATTTATCTGCACCAGCAAACCTCAATTCTTTGTCAATCTCCGCTAAATTAGAACTTTTCAAAATACGCGGATCATTTGCCGTGTAATTAACAAAAGTATAAATATTTTTGGCAAGTTGCAAATTCAAAGTAGCCTCAATTCCTGTAGTTTCCACCAGTCCGATATTTTCCCAAGTTCCTGTATTACCATTTACTGGTGGTGTCAGTCTCTTAAAGGCAATCGTATCTGATACACTATTTTTGAAAAAAGTTAATCTTAGCAAACCAATATTACCAAGTTTTTGGTCAATGCCAATATCAAAACTATCACCTCTTTCTGGTTTAAGTTCTGGGTTGCCAATATTGCTAGGATTGACATTAAATAAATTAGCAATAGTCGGAACTCGAAAATTTTTGATGTAATTTGCTCTTAAGGTAGTTGAGTCGAAAACGACAAATTTTGTCCCTACAGATGGTGATGTAACTGAACCATTTACCAAGCTAATAAAGTCTTGACGTAAACCTAAATTAACAGTCAAATTAGGGATTAATACTACTTCATATTTGGCAAATAATGCTCCTTGATTAATATCGTTATCATAGTTCAATGTTTCTTTATTAGTCGAATAACTAAAGGAGGTATTACGAACATTGACAGTGCGATAATCAAAGCCATAAACTAAACTTTGATTTTTAGCAAAATTCCAACTATGTGTAGTTTGAATTCCGTAGGAAGTTTGATTAGTCTCAAAGCGACTTGAACCACTAGGATCAAACCGAGTGTTCAAAAAATCTCCATAAACTCTTGCTGTTAATAAAGAATCATCCCCACCTCCTAATTTTGAATTCCAGGTTAAATCAGTTAAAACTTGATCTGTGTATTTGCGATTTTTATCTGTAAGCGAATTAAAAAAACCTTGTCCATTGACTGGAAAAGGAATTGGCACTCCTCCAGGTGTTCCTTGTTCTTTATTTAAGTATAAAGTCGAGAAACTGAGAGTATTCCGTTTGCCTAAATCTGCTTCTAATTTGACATTAAAATTGTTATAAAGTGCATCATTATTCTTCCTGGTTCCTGAAAAATTAGCTTCAGGAATAGAAAAAGGATAATTATTTTCAGCTTGGGTACGGTTATAACCTACAACCCAAGAAATATCACCTTTTTTACCGCTATTTTGAATACTTTGTTGGTTCAGTCCATAAGCACCAATATTGACTTTTGCTTCGGTGGTAATTTTCTCTGTAGGACGACGGGTGATAATATTAATTACTCCCCCAATTGCATCAGAACCATAAAGAGTTGAACCTCCTCCGGGTAATACTTCAACTCTTTGAATATTATTAGTTGTAAATTCGGAAAGATCAAAACCACCACTGCCGGCATTATTTAATTGGTCTACCATCAAGTAATATTAATACTTGACCGGTATTAGAACCACGAATAAATTGACCACTTAAAGCATTAACTTCTGTTCCTACAGTACCATCACCTAATATACCAGGAAGAAATTTAAGTGCTTCTCTTACAGTTCTCGCACCTTGTGCTTCCATTTCTTCACCCGTAATTACATAAATTGGCCGAGTGGAATCTTTCACTGTTCCTTCCCGACGAAAAGGTGAAAAAACAGGTTCATTTAATAGCTTCTCAATCACATTTATTTCAATATCAGCTTCTTTTTCTTCAGTATCTGCCGGTGTATTTTGAGTAATTTTTTCTGCGACTGGTTCTTCCTGTTGGGGAATTTCTACTCCTATAACTTTGTAATTTTCACAACACATTCCCAAAGTCACACTAGACGCAATAATTTGAATTCCCAGTTTCGCAACTAAATTAGTAGACATTTTTGATCTAAACACCTGTATAAAAATTTGGACAAGGTAAAAGTTGCAGTCTTTTTTATTAACAAGTACGGTAATTTACTTAATTACACGCTAAAAAAGACTGCGACAATAAAGATAGAAAAAAGCCGCACTGCATTTATATGAGAATCATAATCATTATCACATAAATGGTAAAAATTGCAATAGCAGCTTGGCATCAATTCAACTAGTCACCAAGAGCAACATACTTTTTATACTGAGACATAGTGAACAATTAACAACAATTGGCGTTTAAATTTGCCCACTTATTTAGTGCAGGAATTTTTGCTAAGATACCTTTTTTCAAAGCTTCTGGCCGTTCTGACCAAGGCAGCGAACCATCTGCTTTAGCATAGTATAGATTTGCACATTCTAGTATTGCAGATGTACTACCATCTACGGGTAAATCACCAAAGAGATAGCTTAATTTTCCTTCTGCTGCAAAAGCAATGACGCAGGAATGACTGCAAGCACTCATACATTCAACCCCCTGAATGCAGAATTTATCCTGCATTTCTCTATCTTGTGCAAGTTGTTGAAGCTGTTTTAGTAGTTGCTCTCCTTTACTTTCACCAACCCGCTTACCGTCTTGCCACTTACCACCACAAGTTTTGCAGACAAATAGAGTATGTTTTTGATTGAGCATTGATTGAAAAATGTGTAAGAATTAGTCAGAAACGCAGACATGAGAATTTTTAAAGCAGGACTACAGCAGCAACCTCTCCTGCAAACAAATAATGTTTGAAATCATTCCTTTTTTAAAAAAGGGCTGATGTCAATTGATATATTTGATTCAATTGAAAACTGCTATGTCTATTTGAAGAAATCTATTGAAGATAGCAGTAAGCGTTAGTCATATACGCTTCCTGTCTTCTTGTATAAAAAGTTGTAAAAGATTAAATTGACTGTTAATAATCTCAGAGTAATACACAATCTGTAGAGAATCTCTGAAGCCAAAATGATGAATTTTGATGGAAATATTCATTGATTTATTCATCTGTACCACGCAGATGGATATGGTTAGTTTCACTTTCGGCGGGCATTCTGACTCAGAGACATAAGCCTCATTACAGCTGCGGGACAGCGTTGGATTTACACCAAACTTTCCCCCTTGCGTTTAATGGTTTTTCCATTAAAACCGACATTGAGAATAAACATACAATAATTTTCGTTTGTTGTCAATGGGAGTGGCAGGATAATTTTATTTAGGTCTTGTTGAATTTAACTGCAATTACAAAAGATTGCCGTTCAATATTGATAATTATTCTGTTAGTTTGTCTTCGTAGGGATTACTAAAAGCTGGGTTTTCAACAAAATCTTCATCAGTCAGACTTTGCAAAAATGCCAGTAAATCCTGTTTTTCACTTTCACTTAATTGAAACCCACTAATAAACTCACTTTTGAAAGGATTTGTACTACCGATTCCGGCAAACTTCCCTGTTTTAATAGTTCTACCACCTGCTTGATAATGGTCAATCACTTCTTCCAGAGTTGCTATACTCCCATCGTGCATATAGGGAGCAGTGAAGGCAATATTTCGCAAGGTGGGAGCTTTAAAACGACCCATATCTGTTGGTTTAGAAGTTATTTCATAAACACCAGTATTATCCGCTGGATAAGAACCTTTACCGTCAATATTATAAAGACCAGTATTGTGAAAAGCGATTTCTTGAAAGGCTAATTTTTCGTGCATTACTGAATCTGTAAAATTAATTCCCCCGTGACAGTGAAAACATTCTAAATCTTCGCTATTAAATAGCTTCTCACCTCGTTTTGCTGCTGGAGAAATGGCATTAGTATCACTACCAAAGCGATATTTATCATAGGGAGAATTCACGGAAATTAAAGTGCGTTCAAATGCTGCTAAGGCTTTAGTTAAATTGCTGAGGTTGATAGGATCTTGATCATTTCTAAAAGCATCTGTAAACATCTGCGGATATTTTGAATCATCCCGCAACATTGCTAATATCTCTTTCTCCCTTCCTACCATCCCCATTTCCACTGGATGCTCTCCAAATAATGGCACTAAAGCTTGATTTTCCAACTTCGTCATTAAAGGATTAGCCCAAGTTAATACAGGATTATAGGCTATATTAGCAAGACTCATAGAGTTACGAGGGTGTTTTTCCTCAGTTGCTCCCACAGCTACTGTTTTACCATCAGTAAAAGCCAGTTTTTGGAGATGACAAGAAGCACAGGAAAATTTACCTGTAATTGATAACCGTTGCTCATAAAAAAGATGTCTTCCCAACTCCACTTTTTGGGAATTCATCGGGTTATCGACTGGTACTATTGGTTTAGGCATCCAAACTGGAATATTCCAGTTATATTCTGAAGTTGAAGATGCAGAAATGGCTGTACTCAGTCCAATTGATAAATAAACTGAGAACAGACAAATTGTCAGCAAGGTGAACCAGCGAGATAATGTCATTCAACTCTAAAAAATTTCTGTTTAGCAGCAGCTTTTCCATTAAAAGGTAGACCGAAATTAGTCATAATCACATTGCAGTCACTATCATCAGGAGATGACATACAACCAGGAGGAGTATTTTTTTTGTTAATTGTTAAATTTGTATTTCCTATTAATGCTGCAATATCAGCAATTACGACATTTTTACTAACATCAAATTTTGTAAAAATGACTTTTGAAGTATTCAAATTACTACAAGTTGATGGGCTTTGACTTCCCTCAATTGATTGACAACCTGTGCTACCCAAATGAATCGGGAAACCCTGAGCTTTTTCACTTTTTTCACCATGCTTTACCTGAGAATTATGAGTTTGGGTTTTCCAATCTAAACGAGCAAATTTATAACCAAAAAGCCAATTCCACCATAAAGAAGTCAGATTTAATGGTGATGGTGCAATGACAGAATCAGCATGATTGAGATTGAAGGGAAGACCTAAAGTAAATTGTAAGCCTTGATAATTACCTTTGGGTATTGTCCCAACAATTTGATTGCGTGTTTCGACTGTACCATTAGCACAGCCACCAGATTTATTTTCAAAGTCTAAGAGGGCAACATTTTGATATTGCCATTTTCCATCCTGTGTTAAATTCACAGGTATAGATTTACCATTATTATCAATTAAGGCAATATCAGATACATAAAAACGAAAGTCATCAGGAGTAACTTTTGTGGCTGGTTTACCTAAAGTATAGGTTTTACCGCATTCAAAAGGTTGTTTACCCACTCTTCCTTGAAAATTAATTGTTACCTCTTGGTTGTTACTAGTTTGAGCTACAGTTTTGGTAACACCACCGAAATTTCCCACCAGGATAATTCCTACCATTGTGGTAGACGTTAATAATAATTGCCGTTTCATGGTTATTTGTATGAATACATGAATTTAGTCTGAAAGTAGCCGTATCTTTACCGTACTCAATTTTCAGTTAAATAAATCACCAAGTCAAAAGACAAGCTGTCAAACTTGATTTTCGATTTTGTGGGTTTGGAGAAATCGCTAAATATTTAAATCAGCCGTACTAAGTCTGTCTGATATACCGTATGTGCTAAATAAATACCAAGTAAACATCTTATTTGACAGCTTGTCTTTTGACAACCTGACTCCATGAAGTAAATAATCCTACCTGAAACGCTGAGACGTAATATATATCTCTAGTTATTTTTTGTGGAATGTGGGGGGAAGCTTTGAAGTTAAAACGGTGTGTGTCTATAAGTGTGGTAAGTACCATTTGTTTGCTAATAACTCAAAAAGCGAATGCAGAACCTGTTATCAGTGAAGTTATGACAGATATTCCGCGACTAAATGATATTGAACGTCCGAAAACGAGTATTCAAGATTGGTTAGCACAGGAATCTCAAACTGCTCAAGTTCTTCAAATAACTGGTGTGCGGCTACAAGAAACAGAAGCTGGTTTAGAAGTTGTTTTAGAAACCCTAGAGGGGGAATTATCCGCACCAGAAACATTAGTTGATGGTAATAATTTAATTGTAGATATACAAAATGCAGTACTAGCTTTACCAGATCAAAAAGAGTTTACAGCCAAAAACCCAGCAGCGGGAATTACTGCAATTACGGTTACACAACAAGAAAATAACAAAGTGCGAGTTCTTGTAACTGGAATTGAAGATGCACCAACACTACAGATAGGTGCAAATAATGGCGGTTTAACTTTAAATCTATTTTCCGCTACATCAGATCCAGACATAGAAATAACCGTCACAGCCCAAAAACGAACAGAAGACGCTCAGGATATACCACTTAGTTTGACGGTAATTCCGCGTCAGGAATTAGAAGATGGGCAAATTAGTTCTTTCTCTGATATCGCCAATAACACACCCAATTTTACCTTTTCCTCCTCTTCATCTGGTAGTGCTGAATACAATTACTACAGTATGCGCGGGTTAAGTAATTTCAACGCTTTTACCAACCAGGATACAGTAGCTTTTTATATAGATGATGTCCCATTTGATTATGGCGGCTTTTTAGACCTGAGCTTGATTGATTTGGAACGAGTCGAAGTGCTACGCGGTTCCCAAAGTACCCTCTACGGGAGAAGCAGTCCAGCTGGAGTTGTGAATGTGATTTCTCATCAACCGACTCAGAAGCCCGAATTTGGAGTTTCAGCTAGTTATGGTAGCTACAACAGCCGGGAATTGGAACTTTCCCTCAGTGATGCGGTAATTCCTGATAAACTATCGTTTCGACTAGCTGGTGCATACAACGCACGGGATGGATTTATTGATAATACGACATTGAATCGCACCGTTGGCGAAGTATCAAAAGTAGCAGGACGAGCGCAAATTCTTTGGACACCCACACCAGAATGGAGCGTGTCTTTCAATACCTATGCTAGTGATAGCGATGGCGGCAATCCTACTTATAATCTCCGTAATGCTGATGACCCATTTAAGATAGATCAAAGTGTGGATGGTTTTGCGCGGTTAAGCAGTAATACCCAAGCCTTGAAAATTGGCTATGATGGTGCTAAATTTCGGGCTACGTCAATTACAGCAAGGCGTTTTACCAATCAATCCAATTTTTTGGGAGATAACTTTGCTGAACTGGATTTATTAAGGCAGATTATAGATATTAATTCCATAGTTTGGTCACAGGAGTTTCGTCTCCAGTCACCGGAAAGTGCAGACCGTTTGCGTTGGTTATTCGGTGGATATTATGAAGGGCGTGACTTTAATGTTGTTAATGATACTATAGAACGAACAGCAACCGCCGCCGCAATATTTGGTTTACCAGCAGGGCGCAACCGTGTTTCCGCTGAACAATCTCGTAATACTTATGCAGTTTTTGGTCAATTAGACTATAAACCAATTGAAGCATTGACTTTATTTGCTGGGTTGCGTTATGAAGCTGCGGATAGCACCCTGAGCCGTCGTCGTGTCTTTGAAGCGGCTGGTGGTGGAGTTACCCCATTGAGTGCTGAATTAAAAGGAGCAGAAATCAGTAGCAGTGCAGTAATTCCCCGTTTTGGGTTGCAGTATCAAGTCACCCCAAATTTAATGGCTTATGGGACAATTGCTCAAGGATATCGCCCCAATGGACTCAATTACCGGGCTGACGACGACACAACCCGTCAATATCGAGAAGAAACATCTTGGACTTATGAAGCGGGTTTAAAGTCTTCCTGGCTGGATAACCGCTTGACTGCTAATTTATCGGTGTTTCGGACTAATGTTAATGACTATCAAGTTTTGCTAACCGATAATGATGGATTTTTCCGCGATATTGCGAATGCTGATGTTGATATCACCGGATTAGAATTTGAACTAAAAGCCCAACTTGTAAAGGGGCTAGATTTAATTGCTGGTGTGGGTTATGTAGATAGCAAATTTCAAAACTACAGCAATCCATTTACAGGGATAAATTATAGTAATAATCGCGTTCCTCTCGCACCAGAATTAACTTACAATTTGGCTATTCAGTACCGCAGTCCCGGTGGTATCTTTGCTCGTGGGGAATTGCGTGGCTATGGGAAAAATTATTTTGATGATGCAAATCAAATTAAGCAAGATCCGTTTGTGGTGGTGAATGCTCGCATTGGTTATGAATGGCAAAAATACGGTATTTACTTGTATGCCAATAATTTGTTTGACACTCGTTATATCAATTCTGGCTTCTTTTTCCCACCACCTGATGTGACTGCGGGTTTTGGAGATCCAGCAATTTATGGTGTGCAACTCAGAGCGAATTTGTAATTAGCATTTTTGGCTTGGTAGGCATTAAACAAGAAATTTGATAGAATAATTTTGATTCTGGTAAAACTCAGGGTCAAATTTTTTATGGATTTTTAAAATACCCAGCCTGGACAAAACAAAATGCGTGAAATTTACAAGGATGTTAAATAAATTGTTTATAATTATTAATACTTCTTCTTTAAGCTTTGTATTCGGTTTTGAGGTGGTAATGTAGCACAGTTAGTAATGGTGATTTTTTCGCCTGGTCTTAGAGAACTAAGCTCAAACGTTGCTTTCTACACATCACTTTTAGGTGTACTTTGTGGTTTAATTACAGTATTTTGGAGACAAAAATTGTCGAAAGTATAATAGAAATATTTTCATATATTCCTTTGATCAATAATCAATGACTAAAAAATGGTTTCGGACTGGCATGATAGTGATATTTATCCTGTCATTTATATTACGTTTTTGGGGTTTAGGGCGATTTAATACCCTTGTATTTGATGAAATTTATTTTGCCCAATTTGGTAATAACTATCTTACTCAAACGCCATTTTTTAATGCTCATCCACCGTTGAGTCAATATATAATTGGCTTTGGGATCTGGATTGGTAATCATATTCCCTTTTGGCAAAATACTGTAAATGGGTTGACAGGTTCTTTATTATCTCCTTGGAGTTATAGGTGGATAAATGCTTTTACTGGTTCATTTATTCCTTTGGTAGTTGTTTTAATAACTTATCAATTAAGCTATCGGTGTGGCTTTGCTTTATTAGCTGGTTTATTTACAGCTTGTGACGGCTTATTTTTAGTAGAATCTCGCTATGCTCTCAATAATATATATATAGTTATTTTTGGTTTAATTGGGCAATGGTTTTTATTATTAGCTTTGGAAAAGCAGAATAAACAACGTTGGTGGTGGTTGGCTTTAGCTGGTGTTGGATTTGGTGCTTCTATCGCTACAAAATGGAATGGTCTATGGTTTCTTTTTGGTGCTTATGGAATGTGGATAGCAGCTTGGATAATTAACTGGTTGCAATCTTTTTTACCGTCACACCATGTTTCTATGTTCTCTTATTTGCGTCCTTTAATTACTCCTGCAAATTCTCCAATTAATCATGAAGTTACTATTCAAACACCATTACAAAATCTAGCTCAGGTAAATATTTTGCAGATGATATCCTGTCTGGGAATTATTCCCGCAGCAGTTTATAGTCTGATTTGGATTCCTCATTTGCAATTAGACACCAGGTATGGATTTATAGAAGTTCATCAGGAAATTCTGAAATTTCATTTGCAGTTAGGTGGTAACAGTTCTAGTGTTCATCCTTATTGCGCTGCTTGGTACAAATGGCCATTATTAACTCGACCAATGGCTTATTATTATCAAACAACTCAAAGTTTTAAAGATCCTCTACCTGTGTTTGGCCCTCCCTTACCTGCTGGTGCTGGAAAAGTAATTTATGATGTTCATGCAATAGGTAATCCGTTTTTGTGGTGGTTTGGTGTTGCAGCCATGATATTTTTAATCGGAATGCTGTTTGTAAAAATGGTTTTACCAGGGATACAGCAAAAACGCGTCTTTGTTCCTAAAAATCTGAGTGTTGATAGTTGGATTGCTTTGTATTTAGTTATTAATTATGCAGCTAATTTCTTACCTTGGGTGAAGGTCAATCGTTGTGTGTTTATCTACCATTATATGTGTGCAGTGGTTTTTACATTTATAGCGATCGCATGGTTCGTCGATCAATGTCTTCGTAGTTATCGTCGAGAACTGCGTATACTGGGTATTACCATCACTTTTGCTATCATAGCCGCTTTTGTGTTCTGGATGCCTATTTATTTGGGTTTACCTCTGTCTCAAGAAGATTATCACCTGCGAATGTGGTTTAGATCTTGGATTTGAGTCACGCACTTAACTAGGAAAATTATTACAGTTTAAGCATATTTCTGAAATAATCTGCAAGTTAATTTTCAAGCCAAGAGCGGTACATTTAGATAGAATACGAAACCTGGAAGGTAAAAAATCTACATAGCACAGTCAAGTTTGAAGTCACAAGTCAAAATAACGTAGTCACTTTCCGAGTTCAAGATTGGGGCATTGGCATCGCCAAAAATGACCAAGGTCGGCTATTTCAGCCCTTTATTCGGGGCGAAAATGTCGGCAGTATTTCGGGAACGGGCATGGGTTTAGCGATCGCTAAAAAATGCGTTAAAGCGCATGGTGGTGAAATTGGCGTAGGGACTACGTTAACAGTGAATTTACCATTGATTAAAATGTAACCTTTTGGCTGAATTGAGGTATGAAAATCAAAAATTCTATTTCTCAAACTCTTACTCTTTGAGCGACGGACACTTGCGTGGGCGGGTTTCCCTACTTGAGTAAAGTGTCCTCGTCTGCGTGAGCTAAATTCATACTTTAATTCACCAACGCCACTTTTTTAACTATATATTAATCATTAGTTTCTGTAACGTTAACATAAAAAAATAGAATCAAAAATCTATAGAATGTGTAACATTTATTAACCATCTCTATCAGGCAAAATCTAGATGTATTATCGCTATTTGGAGAAATTTATTTATATAAATAAAAACAATGCAATTAAGATGCACGGAGATTAAAATCCTTATTTTACAGGAAATATAGACTTTATTTTTTCTATGTGTATAATCAATTTTATATATTTAAACACTAAGTAATAGCTTGGTTTATTTTAAAATGAGTAATTATAAATATGTCTTATTACTTATTGATTTGTAATTTAATCTTTACTTAAACAGAGTGGTCTAGACTGTCTAAAGTCAAAATTGACATCTAAAAACTATGGAAATTAACTGCACAAGTATTAAGTCATCGTGCGGAAGATTTGTATGGGCGAAAATGTCAATTATCTGGATAAAAACTGAAATTCGACAAGTTTATCGCTGTAATAAAAAAGTGAGTAATCACTACAGAGAAAGACCACTTAAACGGATTAATTTGTCCAATATTACAGATGACATGGAACGTAAACGCAAGATTGCATTGAGGCCAAACTAGAGTAACTACTGACTTTAGTTTTTACCACTGTCAATTTTTAATGGGTGCATTATGTCATACTATCAGTCACAAGTCGAGACTAGACCCCTAAGTAATTCAACGGAAAACAGTAAGTTTTTAACACCTTTTCAACGTAAACTTCTGCAAAAAAGTCTGCAAGAGGATCACCCTGAGTCCTATCGCCAAAGAATTGAAATCATGTTGTTGGCAGATGATGGGAAAACTCAAACAGAAATTTGTCAAATCCTGGGGTGTTGTGCAGCAACAGTTAGACATTGGATGCACATAGCGCGGATGGGGATGGCGCATCAATGGCAAGATTGTCCAATTGGTCGCCCGAAGGTAGTGAACGACCAGTATTTAGAGCGATTGCAAGAATTGTTGAATAGTAGTCCTAGAGATCATGGCTATTCATTTCGGCGGTGGACAGCGAACTGGCTACAAAAACATTTAGCCAAGGAATTTGGAATTTCGGTGAGCGATCGCCATATTAAACGGTTACTCAAACAGCTAGGGTTATCCACGCGCCAAAAACCCAGCAATAACCAAGATAACAACATTAAATCTGACTACGAAGCCAGAATTTCGATTAATGACCTTAAAAACGTCAAAAAATTGGACAATTCCGAATTTATATCCATCAATTTTACAAAACTAAGTCAAGATAAAGATTCAGATATATATGGCGCACAATCTATCCGCTCAGTTGGTATCTCTACAACAAATCAACCATGCTTTGGGCTACTCTCTCTCCACAGCCGAATTCCAACATTATCTACCACAATTTAAAGAGAAAACCCCCAAAGTCGGCAAGTTCTGGCAAGGAAATGATGTTGAAGCAGGAATCTACATCGTCATTGCTGGTAAAGCGAGATTGCTAGACAAAGCGGGTGAATTAATTGCCACTCTTGAAGCCGGATCATCATTTGGGGAATTTACCTTATTTCCAGAGTCTGAATTTCAAACCTATGGTGCCAGGGCAAGTGTAAATTTACAACTTTGCTTTGTGCCTAGTGCAGTTTTATCGCCTTTAATGGCTAAATATCCCCAAATTCAAGCACATTTATGGCATCAAGCACAAAAGCTCAATAGCCTACTAGTAGGTTCAGATCCCACATCAGAAGTAGTAGAGAATATCAATCCAAACCCAGAATTTTCAGCACTCCCAACAGTAGAAGCAAAATCAGAGCTAAAAATTAGCAAAGCCTATTTTCCTAGTCCTACACAACGAGTCAGACATTTATGGCAACACATTATTAGACGCTATCCGTTTTTTGCCCAACAGAGTGCTTCTGATTGCGGTGCTGCTTGTTTGGTGATGGTATCCCGGTATTGGGGGAAACGTTTTAGCGTTAATCGTTTACGGGACATTGCCAATGTAGATCGAAATGGTGCATCCTTGCGGGGGTTATTGACAGCAGCCGAAAGCCTGGGTTTTGCCACCAGACCTGTTAAAGCCAGCCTCAACCAATTAGCAAAACAGAAATTACCTGCGATCGCACACTGGGAAGGTAAACATTATATTGTTGTCTATGAAATAACCTCCAAACACGTTATAGTCGCTGATCCTGCGATCGGTCAACGCACTCTCAGTCACCTAGAATTTAAAGCCGATTGGACTGGTTATACCTTGCTGTTGCAACCGACAGCCATGCTCAAAGAAGCCAAAGACACTTCCACACCTTTTTGGCAATTCTTTGAATTATTAAAACCACACTCTTTGATCATGTTGGAAGTCTTTATTGCTTCCATATTTATCCAGATATTTGGACTCATTACTCCCCTATTCACCCAATTAATATTAGACCGTGTAGTAGTACAGCGTTCCGAACTCACTTTAACAGCAGTAGGCATAGGTTTATTATTATTTAGCTTCTTCCGTGTAGCCATGATGGGCTTACGGCAATATCTGCTAGATCACATGGCAAATCGCATAGATTTAGCCCTCATTGTTGGCTTTATTCGCCATACCTTCAGACTACCCTTGAGTTTCTTCGAGTCCCGTTATGTCGGGGATATTATCTCTCGCGTTCAAGAAAATCGCAAAATTCAACGCTTCCTCTCCGGTGAAGCATCATCAATCCTCTTAGATTTATTTACGGTTTTTATCTATGTAGGATTAATGCTTTGGTATAGCTGGAAAATGGCATTGCTGGCCTTGGTAATAGTTCCACCTTTTGCCTTATTAGCACTAATTGCCACACCTTTTTTACAAAGGATTTCCAGAGAAATATTTAATGCTGTTGCCAAAGAAAGTAGTTACCTAATTGAAGCCCTAACTGGGTTGCGAACCGTCAAAGCTACAGCAGTAGAACAAACAGTCCGTTGGCATTGGGAAGAGTTATTAAATAAAGAAGTTAAAACTAACTTCTCTGGGCAAATTATCAGCAATCGTCTACAAATTTTTAGTAATCTCATCCAATCATTAGCGACTACTGGGTTATTGTGGTACGGGGCATATTTAGTAATTCAAAATGAATTAACAATTGGTCAACTAGTAGCATTTAATATGTTACTAGGCAACATTATTACACCCTTTCAACGTTTGATTGTGCTATGGAATCAATTACAAGAAGTTGTGATTGCCGTAGAACGCATTAATGATGTTTTAGATACAGAACCAGAAGAAGATTTACAGCATCAACCACGGCAAAATTTACCCCAACTAAAAGGAAATATCCGCTTTGATAACGTCACTTTCCGTTATCATCCAGAAAGCGATATCAATATCATAGAGAATCTCAGTTTTGAAATCAAACCAGGGCAAATGGTAGCACTAGTAGGACGTAGTGGTTCAGGGAAAACCACCCTTTCTAAATTAGTTTTGGGCTTATATCCTCCTACAGATGGGAAAGTTTTAATTGATGGACAAGATATTACTAGTATTTCCTTGCGTTCCTTACGCCAGCACGTAGGAGTAGTTGACCAAGATACATTTTTATTCGGTGGGACAATTCGAGAAAATATTAGTTTAGGGCATCCTGGAGTACCTTTAATAGAAGTCATTGAAGCAGCACAATTAGCAGGTGCTGATGAGTTTATTAAAAAATTGCCAATGGGATATGAAACCCAAATAGGTGAAGGTGGAGGCTTATTATCTGGTGGGCAACGACAAAGAATAGCTATTGCTAGGGCGTTATTAGGTAATCCTCGATTGTTAATTTTAGATGAAGCAACTTCCCATCTAGATACCGAATCAGAAAGAATCATTCAGCAGAATTTAAACACAATCCTCAAAGGAAAAACTACCTTAGTAATTGCCCATCGTCTTTCTACAGTTAAAAATGCAGATTTGATTTTAGTACTAGACCGAGGTGTATTAATTGAGAGTGGAAATCATGAAGAATTAATGTCAAAACGAGGGCATTATTTCTATCTCAATCAACAGCAATTACAAAAGATAGAATAAAAACAAGTCTGGTAATTAATTTTCTCAAAAATCATAAATAAACAATTTTTAATAAGGTAGAAGAATGACAGATTTACTTAATGGACGGGTTCAACATTACATAACAAAAGACGTGTATGAAGACAATAATTTAGCAGTTGAAGTACCAGTAGAAATAGTAATTAGAGATGATTGGTCTGACATAACTAAAGAATCTCTTGATAGCTTGCCTCAAGTGTGGACAAGGGGATTACTATATTTTTTGGTCATATTTGTCTCTATAGTTTTGCCTTGGGCAATCTTATCTAAGGTAGATGAAACTGGTACTGCTAGAGGAAGAATCGAGCCTAAAGATAAAACAATTAAACTCGATGCTGCTGTGTCGGGTACTGTATCCGAAATTCGAGTTAAAGAGGGCGATTCAGTAAAAGCTGGACAAACTTTATTATTGTTAGAATCAGAATTAGTAAAATCAGAACTAAATCAGATACAAAATAAATTAGAAGGACAACTAAACCGACTATCTCAACTGAATTTATCTAAAAATCAGTTAGTTGTATCTTTGGCAACTCAACAGCAACAAAATCAATCTCAACAATTAGAAAAACAAGCTCAAGTAGACCAAGCACAACAAAA
This sequence comes from Anabaena sp. PCC 7938, assembly GCF_049315035.1. NCBI lineage: Bacteria > Bacillati > Cyanobacteriota > Cyanophyceae > Nostocales > Nostocaceae > Anabaena > Anabaena sp. PCC 7938. Next base: position 3,117,832 of record NZ_CP186034.1, read on the forward strand.
TATTACTGCATTGAATAATGCCTATCAATTACAAAAAGAAGAAAGATTATCTCAAGTAAATCAAGCGCGACAAACCCTTGAACATAATCAAACTGCTAGTAGATTAGTAGGAAGTAGTTTAGCAAGTACGCAACGCGAAGTACAACGATACAGGAAATTAAATAAAGAAGGTGTTGTTCCTGAAATCAACGTTGTAGAGAAGCAAGATATAGCTAAAGATAAACAACAATTGCATGAACAAACTAGAGCAGATATTAAGCAAGCTAAGTTACGTTTAGCAGAACAACTGAGTAGTTATGAAAGAAATATTCGTCAAGCAAATGCAGATATTGAACAGGCTACATTGCGACTCAAAGAACAGGAAAGAGGATATCAAAGCCTGGTACGTTCTGGTCAACTAGCCGTTTTAAGAATTCAGGAACAGCAGAAAAACTTAGATACAGAAATTACTTCTTTGCAAGCGGAAATCGCTCAAAGTCAAAGCCAAATTGAATCAATAAAATTTCAATTAGGACAACGAGAAGTAAAAGCTACAGCTAGTGGTACACTGTTTCAATTACCGATTCAAAAAGCTGGTTCAGTTGTACAGGTAGGCACAATGGTGGCAGAAATTGCGCCCCTCAATTCACCTTTAATAATTCGGGCGCAAATGGCGACAACTGAAAGTGGTTTTTTGCGGTTAGGATTACCAGTCAAAATAAAATTTGATGCTTATCCTTTTCAAGATTATGGAGTAGTTGCAGGGGAGTTAATTAAGATTTCACCAACTACCACAGAAATAGATACACCTAGTGGCAAAGTTGCAGCTTACAACTTAGAAATTTCTCTCAAACAGAATTGTATTCCCTCTGCAAATAAATGTATTTCCTTACATCCAGGAGATACAGCAACGGCTGAAGTAATTGTGCGTCAACGCCGCATTATTGATTTCTTAATTGATCCATTTAAGAAATTGCAGAAAGGAGGAGTGAAATTATAGCATCAGCATTCAACCATCAGCAAGAAGCAAAGAGCTTGCAACGTCACGAAAAAATTTTTCATTCAGCAAAACTAATTAATTTAAGGACTATTCCATGTCACAACCTATCACTATTACCAAAGAAGATATACTTAAGCAAGTTCAATATTCTTGTAAAATTCCAGAAATAATTGAGCAAATTGTTTCTCGTAAGGTGATTATAGCTGCTGCGGAAGAAGCTGGAATACAAGTAGAAACGGAAGAATTGCAAACAGTAGCAGATCAAATCCGATTAGTTCACCAACTTAATAGTGCTGATGATACCTGGAAGTGGTTGGAAAAACATCATTTATCTTTAGATGATTTTGAAGATATTGTCTACACCAATCTTATTTCTAATAAGTTACTTAGCCATCTATTTGCTGATCAAGTTGAACCCTATTTCTTTGAAAATCAACTCAATTATATGGGTGTGGTGATGTATGAGGTTATTTTTAGTGATGAAGATTTAGCAATAGAACTCTTCTATTCTATTAAGGAAGGTGAAATGAGTTTCTATGATGTGGCTCACAAATATATTGAAGATCAGGAATTACGGCGAAAAGGAGGATATTTGGGGTTATTGCGTCGCCGGGATTTAAAGCCGGAAATTTCTGCCGCTGTCTTTGCTGTGAAACCACCTCAGCTACTTAAACCTATTGTGACATCTAAGGGCGTACACCTGATTTTGGTAGAGGAACTAATTCAGCCAGATTTAAATGAAAAACTCCAACTCCGCACCCACATTATTTCAGATTTATTCTCCGAGTGGCTGAAACAACAAATTGAACAGTATGAAGTAATTAAAAGTTTTTAAACAAACTATACTGTAAAAAATTAATACTGTTTTAAAAATCAATACTATTGCCAAAACTTTGAAACCCGATTGATATCGTCACGATTTCCTTGGGTTTTAGACCTATTTAGGAAAATTGGCAATAGTATTGTTATAGATAAATGTATTTTTTTACTCTTTTTTCATAAATGCGTCTCTGTAATAACCGCCTGTGATACTCAATGGGGCGGAATGTGGGATATAACTAAAAGATTTATGTCCAAAATAAACCCAGTAAAACTTAATGGTTGAGTGAGATACCAGAACCCCTTCTCCAACTCCCTCACCGCAAGTGAAGAGGGGAGTGGGATGTATCTGAGTTCAAGTGCATACCGCTATAAAAAAATTAAACTGAGACAGTAGCTAGATTCTTGGAATGTATTTTTTATATTCTTTGAACTAGGACATAATAGGTTTATTTATAGCTTAAAAAGATATTTTTAAACACTTGATTTAGTAATAAAAATACCTAAGAATTAGAAACAAGAAATAGGGAATTAGGTATAGCTTTATGCACTTTAGATGAGATAGCGTCATCAAATTGCAAACCATATAGATGTCTGTTTTTCGCGCATTGGATTGTATTCTATCCGACCAAAAACCGCTATAGTACCTACTCTACTTCCCATTTAATCAAACCAATTGAAACAAAGATGGAGACTTGATCATGGCTTCAATTAAAATTTCTGACTTACGTCCTTCTGGCTTAGATTTATTTGTAGATTCTGAAAGCTTTTTGAATGATTTAAACGACAGCGATTTAGCAGCCACTAATGGTGGAGCTACCCCCGCTGGTGTTGCTTTGCTCGGTGCGGCTTGGCTTGGTTATTCCATCGGTAAAGAACTAGCCCGCTTCTTCTAATTTGGGTTTAGTTTTGTCTAGTTGAAAAGCTCACAATTTTTCAATAATTTCGGAGAGAAATCATGGCTGTTATTGCAATCAACGACTTACGCCCAACTGGTGCTGAACTGTTTTTCGGTTCAGAAAGCTTCATGGCTGACTTAAACGATAACGAACTAGGAAATGTCAATGGTGGTATTACTCCTAGCTGGTATTTCGCTGCTGTAGGTGTCACTGCTCTTGTTGGTTATTTAGCTAACTAAGAATGTTTTAGGAATGCGGGGAGCTAAAGCCAGTTTGTTGCGCTGCTTCTCGATATCTAATATTCGGCAAAAAGTTAGCTAGTTTAGCCGCTAACTTTTATAAACTCAATTAAAACAAAAAGGAGACTTGATCATGGCTTCAATTAAAATTTCCGACTTACGTCCTTCCGGCTTAGATTTATTTGTAGATTCTGAAAGCTTCTTGAATGATTTAAACGACAGCGATTTAGCTACCACTAATGGTGGAGCTACCCCCACTACTGTTACTTTGCTCGGTGCGGCTTGGCTTGGTTATTCCATCGGCAAAGAACTAGCCCGCTTCTTCTAATTTGGGTTTAGTTTTGTCTAGTTGAAAAGCTCACAATTTTTCAATAATTTGGGAGAGAAATCATGGCTGTTATTGCAATCAACGACTTACGCCCAACTGGTGCTGAACTGTTTTTCGGTTCAGAAAGCTTCATGACAGACTTAAACGATAACGAACTAGGAAATGTCAATGGTGGTATTACTCCTAGCTGGTATTTCGCTGCTGTAGGTGTCACTGCTCTTGTTGGTTATTTAGCTAACAGAAAATAGTTTTTCAAGGATGCGGGAAGCTAAAGCTTTTTGTACTACCTGAATGCTTCAAAATGTTAGATATTACCAGTCTAAAAAAGGCTAACTTTTCTAACCCAATTGAAACAAAAAAGGCGACTTTTTCATGTCTTCTATCAAAATTTCTGACCTACGTCCCGCTGGCTTCGATTTGTTTGTAGATTCTGAAAGCTTCTTGAATGAAAGCTTTTTGAATGATTTAAGCGACAGCGATTTAGCTATTACTCATGGTGGAAGCACCCCCACTACAGTGCTTTTGATTGGTGCTGGTTGGGCTTGGTTATAACGTCGGCAAAGAACTAGCCCGCTTCTTCTAATTTGGGTTTAGTTTTGTCTAGTTGAAAAGCTCACAATTTTTCAATAATTTGGGAGAGAAATCATGGCTGTTATCGCAATCAACGACTTACGTCCAACTGGTGCTGAACTGTTTTTCGGTTCAGAAAGCTTCATGGCAGACTTAAACGATAACGAACTAGGAAATGTCAATGGTGGTATTACTCCTAGCTGGTATTTCGCTGCTGTAGGTGTCACTGCTCTTGTTGGTTATTTAGCTAACAGATAATGTAAACGGTTATTCTGGGATGCGGAAAGCTGAAGTCATTTCTGCGGCTTCCGCATCCTGAAATTGCTTGATATCTACAAAACTTTAGCCCTTACAGTTTCACAAAGTTACGAGTTATGAATTTGTAAGAGCAGTAGCGTTAGCATCCCATTATGTCTTAAAGAAGGTAGTTATGGCATTTCTACTATCATCGCAGAATGTTTCTCAGTATTTATTAGATATGAATCTTTGCACTCAACAAGATTTAGAATCTATCCAAATTGAAACATTACCACCTGCCAAAAATTTTAACTTATTAATCAAATTGCCAAACGAGCGAAAATTCTTGGTTAAACAAGAGTGTCATGCTTTTAATGGCAGAGTAGCAAATGAACTGATCAATGAGTGGAAATTTTATCAACTTCAGCAACATCTTGATATTTTTAACAGTCTTAAACCATCGGTTATACCAGTTGTAAATTTTGATGAAGCTAATTCAATTATTATTTATGAATATTTAGATAAATATAGTGATCTGATCAAGGTTTACCATCAAGAAAAAGTTTTTCCAAGTGCGATTGCTGCTTCAGTTGGTAAGATTCTAGCGACCCTGCACAGAACCACTTTCAATCAACCTGATTGTCAAGACTTTTTGGCTAAATTCTCTGAAGAAAAAATTCATTTTGAATTTAGTAATCCCGCCAAAAATTTAGAAAAAGGTATAAGTCGAATTAGTCCAGAAATTTTTGGCATGGTTCCACCAGAGTGCCTAAAATTTTTCATTCTTTATCAACGTTATAATAGCTTGGCAGAAGCGGTAACAGAATTAAAAGATGCTTGGCATCCCTGTTGTTTGACCCATAATGACTTAAAATTAAATAATATTTTAATTGATCGAGATGGGGAGCGGCAGCTGCGCTTGCCGAAGGCATCGCTTTCAGAAGAATTAGATGCGGGGATGATGCGGCTGATTGACTGGGAACGTTGTGCTTGGGGAGATCCAGCCTTTGATCTAGGGACGATAATAGCGAGTTATCTGCAAATATGGTTGAGTAGCTTAGTTGTGGCTTCTTCTATTCAGATAGAAGAATCTTTGCGTCTTGCGGAAACACCTTTAGAATTACTCCAATCTTCAATTTTAGCTCTCACTAAAGCTTATTTAAGAAATTTTCCCATGATTCTAGAGTACCGCCCTGATTTCCTCAAACGAGTTATTCAATTTGCGGGTTTGGGACTAATCCATCAGATTGAATCAATTATGCAGTACCAAAAATTATTTGGAAATACTGGAATTTGTATGCTTCAGGTAGCCAAAACGTTATTATGCCGTCCAGAGGAATCTATATACACAGTTTTTGGTACTGTTGAATCTGATCTAACTTCTCCCAAACCTGTTGCATTTTAAATAATTTTAGTTACTAAATTAGCCTTATGGAAGTCCTAAATTTTCTACAAGACGTTGCCAAAAATATACAAATAGAACCCAATTTTGGTGTCCGTCATCCTGATTATAAACCCCTAGAACTTCCCGCAGAAATGATCGCTCGGTTTCAAAAAATGCCTGCGGATGTTCAGGAAAAATACCTGAGTTTACAGCTAAGAAGTTTTCTTTATGGTATCTATTACAATGGTTCTTTACAATCAAAACTAGCATTGCAGTCAGATTTAGCTAATTCAAACCTCTACCAAAATTTAGAAAATAATACCTTTCTAGGAATAGATGTTGAATTTTACGATCGCTTGCACCAAAGTAATGCAGGAGAAGGCTATTTTGACCAAGGCTGGCAGGTAGCGAAGGAAGAAAGCGACGGCACTTTGGCAGTAATAAAACATGGTTTAACTCTGCATATTGAGCGCGATTGCCATTTATCATCAGCAGAAAAATTGGCTAATGTGGGCGATGTAGTTGCGATCCGAATGCCTCGAAATTTAGTTCAAAACGGCTTTTATGTAGCAGTCAGCAGTCTAGGAAGCGAAAATGTCAATAATTCAGATAATTATGCTGGAACGGTGCGGATCTACTTCAATTTAAAGCCTGAAGGTGCGATCGCCATCATGGGAAGTTTAACCCAGAAACTAAAAGAAATTCAACTTCCTTTTACTTTCAAAGTCCTATATAACCCTTCTGATTACGGAAGACATGATTCAGGGGTACTATACTTTGAAAAAAGTGAATATGAACAAGTTCGGCAAATTCTCCAGACTGTTTACACCGAAAATCAATCCTACTTTCAAGAAAAAATTCCCCTCTTTACCAAACAACTAGCACCTGGACTAGGTTTAGCAGAAGAACCCGACCAAAAATTCACAGTTCAAGAAAGTTTTGGCATGAATCGTTGCCAAATTGTAGTTAATGGGTTATTGGAAGCTAGACAAAAAGGAGACGAGACCCCCGAAAACCGTCTTAAATTAGCGATCGCTCAATTTTCGCTGCTGGGAATTGACTGGCAACGTCCTTATCTAAATTCCAAATCCGCAGACATCTACGCTCCCTTAGACTTATGCTAATAACCGATTTAGTACCGCAACCTTCAACTATAGCTAAAGAAGTTGACCCGGCGATCGCCACATTTCCAGAGTCAGATTTGCCCTTTTACCGTAAACTAGGGCGGACTGATTTAACCGTCAGTTGTCTGGGATTGGGTGGAGGCGGTGGGATCTCTAGTGAAGATACCCTCTATGCTTTTGATCGTGGTATCAACTACTTTTTTTACTCCAGCGATCTGCACCATTATTTATATACCAACATGGCTCAATCGCTCCGCCAAATCTGCGGACGCGGTTCCTCAGTCCGCGAAAAAGTTATTCTGGCAACGGTTACTTATATCAAAAGTCCAGAAATGTTGCTTGGTGCTTTATTAGATCAGTTTGCCGAGCTAAAAATCGATTACATTGATGTGCTATTTTGGGGTTGGATTGGGTCTAATGATGGTTCAGTTCTGAATGATTGCTTAAATATTTCTCAAGAAGTTAAAGGTTATAATTCTGTTTATCAGCGATCAATAGAAAGACTACTTGGCACATCAGAACTGCTAAAAAAAATGGGAATTGTGCGCTATATCGGCGCATCTTTCCATGATTTAAACCTGGCTCAACAATGGTTAAATAGCCCCCTGTTAGATGTGGTCATGGTGAGGCATAATGTCGCCCATCGCTCTGCTCAAAACCTAATATTTAATCAACTTAATCAGCAAGATCCAAAGCGACCGGGTATTATTACGTTTAAGTCTACTGGCTCTCACTCAGGAATGCTTTGGGACGCACCCGATAATTTACCAGCCAAATGTTGGCAACCTTCTGTTCCAGACTTATATCGTTATTCTTTAACACAAAACTGTGTAGATGTCTGCTTAATGGGTTTACAACGGCGTGAAGAAATTGATGCGGCAATAAATAGCGTTAAACAAGGAAAATTAACCCCTGATGAACTTGACTATCTAAACATTTATGGTGACTTACATCGTCACAAACTAAAAGTTCAAAAAATTGCCCCTGAAAAATTAATTTATCGCTCCTAGATAGCAATATTTCTTATAAAACCATGAACGATACTTTAGAAAAGTCTACTCCGCTAACTCAGCAAGAATTCACATTCCCTGAAATTTCTCCAGCCACAGACACACAAATCATTGCTCATTTGCGTCAATCTTGCAAAATTGCACAAATCGCAACTTTAGCAGAACGTGATACCTTAATTCTCAAAATTTGCGAAAACTTGAGTATTGCAGTTACCGATGAGGAACTACAAACCGCAGGAAATACATTTCGCATGGAACATAACCTGCTAGAATCTAAGAAAACCCTAGATTGGCTTTCTGAGCAACGCATTACAGCAGAAGATTGGACTCAAGGTATTAGAGTTACCCTACTTGCAAATAAGCTGAAAGAGCATTTGTTCGGGGAAGCGGTTGATAACCATTACTTGCAAAATCGTAACGACTATAAACGAGTTGCTCTCTCTCAGATTTTAGTAAGCAACCTAGAAGATGCTTTAAAAGTAATCAAAGCAATTCGAGAAGAAAATGCTTCCTTTTGTGCTTTAGCACTGGAATACTCGAAAGTTAAACAAGCAAAAGAAAATGGTGGTTTTATCGGCGATCGCTTTTTGACTGAACTGATGCCAGAAATTGCTAAAGCTGTTTCTGAAGCGAAGGAAGGTGAAATTCTTGCTCCAATTCAAACCAAGTTTGGTTATCACGTTTTAAAAATTGAAAAATGGTTTCCTCCTGAGCTTAATGAATTGACCAGGGAACGAATTATGGAGTCACTTTTTCAAACCTGGTTACAAAATAAGATCCTCCTGTCTAAAACTTCTAATGGACAAGGTTAAATAGTTGATGAAGGGAGCAGCTTCAAGAATATGTAATTAATTTTGTTTAGATAGTTACTTAATTTTAAAGAGGCAAAGAAATGAACAGTTTTCCAGTTATTTGTGGGATCATATTCATACTTAATGGAGTGATTCAGTTCTGGCGTAGAGAGTATATACCCGGAACTATCTGGGTTATTCTAGGTATCTTATCCCTAGTAACGCAAAATATCAGAGAATTCGATAATTTTCAATTTGGTAATCTGAAGCAGTTATCTTTAAAAGCTATAGCTTTTGGAATGGCGCTAACAATAGCCGCGAGTCTATTTGTTTATCAAATTTATCAAGATTACAATGCTAAACAGAATTTAAATACATCCAGAGCCGAAGAAATTCAGCCTCGTAAATAAATAAAAAATGCAGTACCTTCTTGGGGCTGTAACTTGATCGCACTCATTCTATATAGCAATTCCCAAGCTCATGAAATACACCCCACCCGCGCTGTCGCGCACCCTCCCCTTACCAAGGCTACGGTGTACACACAAGTCCTAAAAACCTAGCTTGATAAGACTTTTCTCGTTTCCTCGTTCCCAGTCTCCGACTGGGAATGCATTCTTTGAGTCTCTGACTCAATGCCAGATTGGAGGCAGAGCCTCAATGAGCAGCATTCCCATGCAGAGCATGGGAACGAGATAAAATTCTTCAAAGTCCCCCTTAAAAAGGGGGATTTAGGGGGATCGGATCACGTTTAGCATCCTGTCTAGAGATGTGTGTACACCGTAGCCTTACCAAGGGGAGGGTTGGGGAGGGGTAATTTTGTATCTAACTAGAGTGGGAAAGGCTATGAACCTGATGCAACTAAATAATCAAAGACATTATGAGAATTTAAAATAAATGTCATAGATCAGTATTTAATACATTTACTAAAGCAAAACTTTTAGAGACATAATTATTTGACTATTGACACAAATAAAAACTTAGTAAAAAGTTAGAGATCCCCGACTTCTTTTAAATGTTGGGGATCTTTGTGATCAATTACCAAATAAAAGAAATAGATGGCTGGTAGATGTCCTCAGATGCAGGGATTTGAATTACACTAATTCTAGTGGTAATTGAAATACCGCCACCAGCGATATACAGATCATCATCATTCAAATCTATAAGGAAGGTTTCAGAATCTTGGAACAATTGAAACCCAGGAGGATTTAAATCAGAAACTTTGAGTTTAGACATATTACCGTTTTTGAGTTGTTAGTTTTTTGATATGGATGCAGTCAATCAGCTTTAAAATCTCGAAATACCTGCTTCTGTTTCGATTCTATCTAGAGCTTTCTTAGCTCTAAAAATAAGCCGTAAATAAGTTGTTTGGCTATCCCAAGCCAAACGAGGTAATAAGCGTTGTGGAGTATCTGAACTATCCTCAGATGCCAAAGTATTTGTATCTTCTGTAGCTACAGAATCAAGATCAATATTGTTCATATTTATTTTGAATTAACCAAAGATTTGTCTAACTCTGATGATTTTTCCCAACCTTCTGGCCATTGAATTAAATCAGCAGTAAAGTGAAGTCGATCATTTTCTGGCCAAGGTGTATTAATGGGTTCTTCAATCAGCGCAAATTCCCCATTATCAAAAGGGTTGCCATCTGCACGACGTTGCAGAAATACTCGCTCTCGAATCCCAGCTTTTTCTTGAGTAAGGGCGCGATGATGACAATAAGGATTATTACCTCGCTTATCAAAGAAAACATGGGCAGTCCAACTACAACCACCACGACAGAGTTCGGCAAATTCACAAGTCTTGCAGAAACCCCATAGGTGTTCTATTCCCTTGGGAGTACCAGCCCCGATATTAAACCGCAATTCTTCAGTTTCTTCAATAATTGTTCGCAATGAATGGTCGCGGATATTACCCCCTGTATAAGCTGTGGTTGGCAGCGACGGACAACCTTTAATTGCACCATCAGCTTCAATACCCAATGCAGACAATCCCGCGCTACATCCCTGCCAAAAAGACCAAGCATCACCTCCTCGGAGCGATCGCTCATATGGTCCGTAATAGCCAATATTATTTCCTGCTTGCACCTGTACCCCTTCTTGCTTTGCCCGTTCGGCAACATGAGCAATCATCGGATATAAATCTATGAGTTCATAAGGTTGTAGCAAAATCTCGCTGTTATCTGCTGCATTCCCCATCGGTACGGTTAATTGAATTTGCCAAGCGAAAATACCCGCGTCGCGGAGATGTTCATAAATTCGAGGAAATTCTGGCGCAGAGAGACGATTAATCTGAGTATTACAACCAAAAGGAATTCCCGCTTCTTTGAGGTTACTCATGGTCTTAAACGCCCATTGCCATGAGCCTTGTTTACCCCGGATATGGTCATGAGTAGCTTCTAAACCATCAACAGAAACAGAAACAACTTGAATACCTGCTGCTTTCATCTTTTGGGCTGTTTCTAAAGTAATACCATAGCCCCCAGTAGTCATCCCACAAAGCATACCGGCTTTAGTAATTGCTTGGGCAATCTCCAACCAATCAGGACGCAGAAAAGCTTCACCCCCAATAATAGTAACTTCTGTAATTCCTACATCGGCCATTTGCTTGACCAAATCAAGAGCTTCTGCTGTAGAAAGCTCATTTGATCTTGTATGACCAGCACGAGAACCACAATGTTGACAAGCTAGATTACACTTCAGGGTAATTTCCCAAACTGCATAACTAATTCGGCGATAAGACATTTAAATATCCTCAATCAATTTTTTTATGGCTATCTCTTGTAGGGTGGATCAGATTTAATAATTTGGCAACAATCAACAGATTTTTTCTGACGCACCTTACTAATATACCAATTGCATAATTACTGTTCTTGGGAAAGGGACAGATATACATTAATCCATCCCCATAAACTTAAATTTGCGAGTTCGGAAATAGAGATTTTCTAAGCTAAAGTGTCATCTGGGCGAATAACACCATAAAGAAGCTGAAAAGGTGGCCAAACAACCCCGTATAGTGGTTGGATTTTTGGTCGTCCGATGATTCCACCAAACACGGCTGCTAGTTCTTTTTCACCTAAATCTTGAACTTCACCTTCAGAATTAGCTGATTCTAAAAGTTGATAAGTATATTCTTCATACTCTGCTTGAGTGAAATCATAGCCAGCAGCTTTAACTATTTGGCTACATTCTTCTTTATTCTCAACACCTTCAATTTGAGTACGAAAATCTTCATCAGAGGCTAGTTGCTTATAGAAAGCTTTGACGTTTTCTAAAGACATGATTTTCTTCCTTATGAAAAATTTTTGATCTGTGATTGTGGAATTATAGAAAATGAATTAGAGGATATACTTGATCTGACTAATTACAACTCCGTATAACAGAATTGGAAAGATAGGGAAAAATCCACCAATAACAGCTTCTGCTTCTTGTTCACTGAGAACTCTTAAGCTGTCATCAGAGTTAGAAGATTCTAACAATTGTTCTGTATACTCTTCAAATTCTTCTGGAGAGAAGTTGTAACCAGAATCTTGCAGAATTTGTCTACCTAATTCTCTACTTTCAACACCTTGAATTTGATTACGAAAATCATCATCAGTAGCTAGTCTTTCGTAGAAATCTCTCACGTTTTCTAAAGACATTATTCTCTCCTAAAATGATTTAAATGCTGTTTATTACTTAAGTTAATTAGCATTTGGTAATGCAACTTTAACTGCTAATTCTGATGCATTGTAGTTATCTGTAATAACTTGCGGACAACGCATACAGGCTACCTTGCCTTCTTGTTGCCACCAGCGACAATCTCGACGTATGGAACAAGGGGGTAATTCTTCTGTGACTGTGGGAAAATTTTCAACAATTCGTGTAGCTAAACCACAATTGTGTCCATCAAAATGTTGACAACCTGTAGCTGCACAAGGTGCTGCTGTGCGGAAAATTTCAGCAGGTGTAATTGGACTAGCCTTTGCTATTAGTTCTTCTGTGAGCAGTTGGGTTTGTTTGAGATAAGCTACACGGGGTTCTGCAACTGTCCCGCTGATAATACCAAAAACAACGCTCTTCTCAGATTCTGGTCTAGCACTAGGGCAAAGTGTAGTTTTATCAGTAGGAATTTCTTTCATTATGAGCCTTCTGAAAAAATGACCAGCCGTACCCAACCTCTGCTTAGAAAGTCGCATCCTACAACTACTCTTGTAGGTTCTACTATAACTAAATACGGCTGGGCAATTCTCTTATAAGTCAATACCTAAATGGTTTGAATTTTAGGATCAACTGCGATAATTCCTATTGTGATAGGAGGACAAAAAATACGACCCAAGATGATGGGCTTAATAGACAGAGAAGCACCACCTGCAACGTTTTTTGCTTCTTCATCAGATAAATCTAACAAAGTTTCTTGACGACGTGCTACTGCATTGTTTACAGCTTCATCAATCAGGTCGTTAATTTCAAATTGATTGTTGTGATGTTTATTGTTGATTTCCATTTTATTTTTCCTTATAGTTGAGTGTGTACCTACACCGCCTTATTTTATCTATGAGAAAAATTATTTAAAGATAATCCTGTGATTTTTATTAACCAGAAATAAACCTTTTATGTCACTAAAATATCCCAGGTATCCAACCTCAAAAATATGACGTATTTCCGTTAGTCACCTTGAAAGGGCTAGTCCTAGTAATAACTAAAATATTTATGTCCCAAAAAGTTGGTGTAGGAACTAATTTCGCATATTTCCACTGAAATACACTTTAAAAATTTTTATATGTGAGCAACATGGCTTATACCGCGCTATCACGAGTCTAATTTCTGGCTTAATTTTATCATTACCTGTATAATTACTGAGATATGAATTAAGATTAGACTCGTTTTAGGCAATTTCTCATGACACTTGATTTAAAAAGATTTTATCAAGCTTGTAACCCTAATAAAACTCTTGATCAAAGCAAAGCGGAGGATAGACAATACTATATTGATTTTTCCGAAGTGCGGGGTGCAGAAATAATTAGAGAATTAAAACGAACTATTACCCTACTTTCTCCAGAATCACCCACTTGTCAATTATTTACAGGACATATAGGTTGCGGCAAATCTACAGAATTACTACGACTGAAAGCAGAATTACAAGAACAGGGATTTCATGTAGTTTATTTTGAATCTAGTCAAAGTTTAGATTTAGCTGATATTGATATTACAGATATTTTACTAGCCATAGCGCGTGAAGTTAGTCAAAGTTTAGAAGCGGCACAAATCAAACTCAAACCAGGATATTTTCAAAATCTATTTACCGAAATAGCTGAACTTTTACAAACACCCTTAGATATTGGTGTTGAAGCCGAATTATCTGTAGGTATTGGCAAAATTACCGCTAAAACTAAAGATAGTCCTAAACTGCGTAGTCAGTTACGACAATATTTAGAACCCCGCACCAATGGCATTTTAGAAGCAATTAATCAAGAATTACTCATACCTGCCAAAGAAAGACTCAAAAAACAGGGTAAATCAGGTTTAGTCGTTATTATTGACAACCTAGATAGAATAGATAATGCACTTAAACCAAATGGTCAATATCAACCAGAATATCTATTTGTAGAACGTGGTGAACAGTTAAACAAATTAAACTGTCATGTTGTGTATACAATTCCCCTAGTTCTCATATTTTCTAACGCTTTAGGTAGATTAACCAATCGCTTTGGAGTAGATCCTAAAGTCTTACCAATGGTTGCAATTAAACAGAGAAATGGTCAAGATTACCAAGCAGGAATTACACTCTTACAACAAATGGTAATGGCTAGAGCTTTTCCTGATGTAAATTGGCAACAAAGTCAAAGTTTAGTTACAAAAATATTTGATAGTCCTGAAACATTAGAAAGGCTTTGTAAGGTTAGCGGTGGTCATTTGCGTAACTTATTAATGTTATTGTTTCGCTGTCTGCAAATAGAAGATACACCAATTTCTAAAAAATGTGTAGAAAGCGTTATCAAAAAACGTTGTAATGAGTTAAGTTTAGCAATTACAGATGACGAATGGGAATTACTAAAAGAAGTATGGACAACAAAAACCTATAGAGGTGAAGACAAATATGATATCTTACTCCGCAGTATGTTTGTATTTGAATATCGAGATGAAGATGGTTCTTGGTTTGATATTAATCCAATTTTGATAGATTCCAAAGAATTAACATTATGAATAATCACATTGCGTATCCAGTTCCCCTCCTCGCTTGCGGGGAGGGGTTAGGGGTGGGGTTTTACGTGGGACAATGGATAGGTTAAGCAATAGCGCAACTCAACAAAATACCGAAAATGTTGGGTTTCCTTACGTCAACCCAACCTACGTAGATCAAGAATTTAAGTAGATTAAAACATTTTCAAATCAGCATTTAACATCATGAATAATCAAGAAAGTCCTCCTGAAAATAATGATAGTTCTCTCAGAACCATATTAAGAGCAATTGATTTCTCACAAGGTCAATTATCCCTAATTTTCCTCCGCTGCAACTATGCAAAACTACGTCAGCAGATAGCAGCACAACTCAAAGAAATTTCTTCTATACCCATTAGAGAAATTACTTTACCAGAATCAGCGAAAAGTCTCTACAATAATATATCTCAAGAATTGGGAGATGAACAACCACAAGCTGTGATCATTTCCGGTTTAGACTCTGTTAATAACATTGATTCAATATTGAGTTTATCTAATCAAATTCGAGAGGAATTTAGAAAAAACTTTCCTTTTCCGATTTTGATTTGGATTGATGATCAAATTCTCAGAAAAATAATTAGAGTTGCACCAGATTTAGAAAATTGGGGGAGTATTATTGACTTTGAAAATGATACTGATGATTTAATTGGTTTTCTGCAAGAAACAAGCGAGAAAATATTTACTAGTGATGTTATTCCTAGTCTTCAAGTTTACAAAGAAATAGAATCAGCACGTCAGGATTTACAAGATAGAGGAGAAGATATAAACCCAGAAATAAAAGCAGGTTTAGATTTAGCTTTTGGTTTACGAGAATATCAACAAGATCATATAGATGATGCTTTAATTCATTATCAACGCAGTCGAGAATTTTGGCAAAATCATAATAACTTAGAACGTCACGGTATGACATTGGTTAAAATTTCTTCAGCTTATACTCGAAAAGCTGAAATCAGTAATACCGAAAATCAAGAAAATCGGCATAATGCTAGAGATAATTTACAGCAAGCTTTAGATATTTTTGAACAAGCAGAAAGATTAGATTTAGTAATTGAATATAACAACCATTTGGGTGAAATATTACGACAACTAAAAGCATGGAATGATTTAGAAATCCTTGCTCAAAAATCTCTGAAATTATATGAAAATATCTCTTACATTAATGTAGGGACAATTCATGAATTTTCCCTACAAAATCGGCAAATTGGATTATGTCAAAGTTATGGTTTTCTCGCAGAAGTAGCATTAAGAAATAAAGAATGGAAAAAGGCAAACCAGTACGCGCAGCAAGCATTAGATATTTTAGCAAATATTCCTAACTTACCATCTCAAGAATATGGTTTATATCGCTTATTTTTTGCACGTTCTCAGATAGGTTTAGGAGACAATACCGCAGCAATTGAAACTTTAGAAACTGCTAAAAATGAAAGTCATCCTCAGTATAATCCTAAACTTTATATTGATATCTTAGAAGAATTAAATTTTCTGTATTTTCAAGAAAAACAATATTTAAAAGCTTTTACAATTAAACAAAAAAGACTACAAATTAAACAACAATATGGATTTGTAGCTTTTATTGGTGCATCTTATTTAAACCCCCAACGCAAAGTTATAAGTTACGGAAATACCCCACCCGCGCTATCGCGCACCCTCCCCTTAGCAAGGGGAGGGTTGGGGAGGGGTGTATCTGATGTAATTGAAAATGTTGGAACAATTGCACAAGAAATTTCCGCTTCTGGAAGAGAAGAAGATGTAAAACGATTGCGGGGAAGAATTGCGGGAAATGAACATAAATTAACTGTAATTCATGGACAATCTGGAGTTGGTAAAAGTTCAATTTTACAAGGTGGTTTAATTCCTGCACTCCAACAAGAACCAATTGGAGAACGTGAGGCTTTACCGATTCTTTTACGAGTTTATACAAATTGGGTAGAAATTTTAGGAGAATCTTTAAAATCAAATATATCAAATGTAGGGACAATTCATGAATTACCCCTACAGTCTACAGATGCAATTATTCAACAATTACGAAAAAATGAAAAAAGAAATTTGTTAACAGTTTTGATATTTGACCAATTTGAAGAATTTTTCTTTGTGTATAGTGAACAAAAACAAAGAAGACAATTTTATAATTTTTTACGAGTCTGTTTAGATATTCCCTTTGTGAAAATCGTGCTTTCCTTACGAGAAGATTATTTACATTATTTATTAGAATTAGACCGTTTGGTTGATTTAACAGTTACGAATAATAACATTCTTGATAAAAATATTCGTTATTATTTGGGTAATTTTTCACCCGCAGATGCTAAAGCTGTGATTAAAAGTCTGACTGAAAAAACACGGTTTTATTTACAAGCGGAGTTAATTGATAAATTAGTCAAAGACTTAGCAGGAGATATTGGAGAAGTTAGACCAATTGAATTACAAATTGTGGGGACACAATTACAAACTGAACATATTAAAACTTTAGATAAATATCAAGAATTTGGTAAAGAAAAATTAGTTGAGAAGTTTTTAGAAGATGTAATTAAAGACTGTGGTGACGAAAATGAACAAATAGCGCGACTGGTTTTATATTTACTCACAGATGAAAATGGCACAAGACCTTTAAAAACTCGTGCTGAATTAGTAGAACAGTTAGGGTTTAAAGATAACTTTGTGAACGAAAATAAAAATCTATTAGATGCTTCGTTCCTCAGCATGACAAATTCATCTACTGTCAAACTTGATTTAATTTTAAATATTTTTGTTGCGTCGGGTTTGGTATTACTGTTACCAGAATCACCTGCGGATAGATATCAATTAGTGCATGATTATTTAGTTGAGTTCATTCGTCAACAACAGGGAAATGAGTTATTAGCGAAATTAGCTAAAGCCGAAGCGGAATTAAAACAGGAACAGGAAGCAAGACAAATATTAGCTAATGCGAAAATTCAAGCTGATGAACAAATTAAAGAAGGACAAAAAAGATTAAAGTTAAGTTCTGCTTTAGCTGTGGGTTTAGTAGTAATTGCGAGTATGGCTTCTGTTTATGGTATGACTCAGTTGATCGAAACGACAAAAGCCAAAAGGGAGCAAAATAAATTACAAGAAAAAACGCAACAGTTAGTAAGTCAAACTAAAGACTTAGAACTAAAATCTCAACAAGCAGAAGAAAATAAAAGAGCGGCAGAAATTAAGTTTATACAAGCAACACAGGAAACTCAAAAAGCACAACAAAATCTATCATTAGCTAAAACAACGTTAGCAGAAGTAAATAAACAAGCAGCAATATTAAAACAGAAAAATACAGAAGCAGATTCAAAAATTAAAACAGCTAATGCTAGTGCGAAAATTGCCGAGGATAAATCACAACAGGCAAGTAAACAACAAAAGGAAGCAGAACAAAAAGCACTAAAGGCACAAGGAACATTCAAACAAGCTAATGATGCTTATTTAAAATCGTTAAACGCTCTTAAAAAAGCTGATCAAGCTATAGTTGCAGCCAAAATAAACTTGAATACAGCACTCAAAGCCCAAGAAGAAGCACTATTAGTTACTAAACTAGAACAAGGTGGAGTGAATGTTTTAAGACGGTTCCAATTTGAAGAGTTACCAGCTTTAGTGTCTGCTGTTCAGAATGGTAAAACTTTAAAAACATTAGTTAAAAATAATCCCCTGGATAAATATCCCACTATTAGCCCTATCTATGCCTTAAATAATATTCTCGATAATATTAAAGAACGTAACCAATTTAAGGGGCATCAGTTTTGGGTCAATAGTGTGAGTTTCAGCCCGGACGGTAAAACCATCGCTACGGCATCTTGGGACAAAACAGCGCGGTTATGGAACTTGCAGGGGCAACTGATTCAGGAATTTAAGGAGCATCAGGGTCAAGTCACTAGTGTGAGTTTTAGCCCGGACGGTAAAACCATCGCTACGGCATCAGATGACAAAACAGCGCGGTTATGGAACTTGCAGGGGCAACTGATTCAGGAATTTCAGGGGCATCAGGGTCAAGTCAATAGTGTGAGTTTCAGCCCGGACGGTAAAACCATCGCTACGGCATCAGATGACAAAACAGCGCGGTTATGGAACTTGCAGGGGCAACTGATTCAGGAATTTCAGGGGCATCAGGGTCAAGTCAATAGTGTGAGTTTTAGCCCGGACGGTAAAACCATCGCTACGGCATCAGATGACAAAACAGCGCGGTTATGGAACTTGCAGGGGCAACTGATTCAGGAATTTCAGGGGCATCAGGGTCAAGTCAATAGTGTGAGTTTCAACCCGGACGGTAAAACCATCGCTACGGCATCAGATGACAAAACAGCGCGGTTATGGAACTTGCAGGGGCAACTGATTCAGGAATTTCAGGGGCATCAGGGTCAAGTCAATAGTGTGAGTTTCAGCCCGGACGGTAAAACCATCGCTACGGCATCTTGGGACAAAACAGCGCGGTTATGGAACTTGCAGGGGCAACTGATTCAGGAATTTCAGGGGCATCAGTTTTGGGTCAATAGTGTGAGTTTCAGCCCGGACGGTAAAACCATCGCTACGGCATCTTGGGACAAAACAGCGCGGTTATGGAACTTGCAGGGGCAACTGATTCAGGAATTTCAGGGGCATCAGTTTTGGGTCACTAGTGTGAGTTTCAGCCCGGACGGTAAAACCATCGCTACGGCATCTTGGGACAATACAGCGCGGTTATGGAACTTGCAGGGGCAACTGATTCAGGAATTTAAGGAGCATCAGGGTCAAGTCAATAGTGTGAGTTTCAGCCCGGACGGTAAAACCATCGCTACGGCATCTTGGGACAAAACAGCGCGGTTATGGAACTTGCAGGGGCAACTGATTCAGGAATTTAAGGGGCATCAGGGTCAAGTCACTAGTGTGAGTTTCAGCCCGGACGGTAAAACCATCGCTACGGCATCATCTGACAATACAGCGCGGTTATGGAACTTGCAGGGGCAACTGATTCAGGAATTTAAGGAGCATCAGGGTCAAGTCAATAGTGTGAGTTTCAGCCCGGACGGTAAAACCATCGCTACGGCATCATCTGACAATACAGCGCGGTTATGGAACTTGCAGGGGCAACTGATTCAGGAATTTAAGGAGCATCAGGGTCAAGTCAATAGTGTGAGTTTCAGCCCGGACGGTAAAACCATCGCTACGGCATCATCTGACAATACAGCGCGGTTATGGAACTTGCAGGGGCAACTGATTCAGGAATTTAAGGGGCATCAGTTTTGGGTCAATAGTGTGAGTTTCAACCCGGACGGTAAAACCATCGCTACGGCATCAGATGACAAAACAGCGCGGTTATGGAACTTGCAGGGGCAACTGATTCAGGAATTTAAGGGGCATCAGGGTCAAGTCACTAGTGTGAGTTTCCGCCCGGACGGTAAAACCATCGCTACGGCATCTTGGGACAATACGGCGCGGTTGTGGCCTGTAAGAAATTTAGATAGGGTAATTAAGGATGGTTGTGATTGGTTGCAGGATTATTTGCACAATTTGCCTGATAGTGATAAGGATAAGCGGTTGTGTAATGATGTCTGAATCAGGATTTTCAGGATTTAAGGATTAACAGAATTTTTGTTTGCATCAGGATTTATAGGATTTAACGCATCTTTCCCAATCACCAATCACCGCTTCACAAATAAAGCCCGATAAACTGGTTCACCTTTTTTCATAGTGCCTATTTCCCGTTCTGTGGGAACTGGGAGAGGGTTTTCTGCTAACCATTCCTCTGTACCCGTTTTCTCAAATGCTGGGTGTTCGGAAAAGCGTTCCGACATTTCCACAGCAATAAATTTTTGATCAGACTGCACAAAGATAACTCCTCCCACTGTTAAATAACCGGCTAATTCGGCAACTAACTCTGGTTGCACTACGCGTCGTTTCGCATGACGGTTTTTAAACCAAGGATCGGGAAATTGAATTGTTACACGTTGTAAAATTCCTGGTGGCAAGGTAGATAAAATTGGTGTTAATGAATTATTTACATTGCAAAATAAATAATGCAAATTTATTAAATCCAGTTCAGATCGCAACTTATTTGCTTCCACTACCAAAGGTTCCCGAATTTCCAAACCTAAAAAATTCCAGTTCGGTTCTATTTGTGCCATTTCTAGTAAAAACCTGCCCCTCGCACAACCAATATCTAAGTGCAGAGGTTGATTTGGCTGTGCATAAACTTTTTCCCACTCTAGGGGATTGGCTGGTATTTTATACTTGCTGGCAAGTGGGTTAACGTGTTGACGAACTCGAACAACTGCCAAAATCAAATCTCCTTTAAGTACAGGGCTTACATATACTGTAAACGGGTGAAATCTGGACTTATGTCATACTGTTCGCGTAGCGTGGCGTTAGCCATACGTAACGTAGTGCAGCGTTCGCGGAGCGTCTCGTAGAGAAGTATCTCGGAGATTCTTCACTTCGTACCCTACGGGAAGCAAGCTACAGAATGACACTTTTAACTTGTGCAGCGAAGTATCTCGGAGATTCTTCACTTCGTATGGCTAACGCCACGCTGCGCTATCAGAATGACACTTGTAACTTGTGCAGCGAAGTATCTCGGAGATTCTTCACTTCGTTCAGAATGACACTTGTAACTTGTGCAGCGAAGTATCTTGGAGATTCTTCACTTCGTATGGCTAATGCCACGCTGCGCTATCAGAATGACACTTTTAACCCGTTTTTAGTATAACTGGCATAATTAGTTAGGTGCGTCAGATGTCAAGTATCTGTTGATAATCACTAATTTATAGGTCTGACGCACCCTACAATAAATATTAAATGCCACACATAAAAATTAAACTCAAATGTATATAAATATTAAGTCTAACCGCTGATCCCCATACAGACAAAGCAAGAGTTATACTTTGAAAAAAAGAGTATTTGCACTTCGGGTTTTAACATTTTCTTAAATCAATGAATATCAATTTTCGGTTTGCCATCGTTAGCGATTTACATATAGGGCTTCCCCATACAATTTGGGATCATCCTAGCCGCTTTCATCTCGTGGAAGTAAGTATCCCAGCTTTTGAAAGTGTACTAGAACATTTAACACAATTAGATTTAGATTTTCTTCTGATACCCGGAGATTTAACTCAACATGGTGAACCAGAAAACCACGCTTGGTTACAAACAAGATTATCTCAACTACCTTTTCCCGTTTATGTTGTTCCTGGTAATCATGATGTTCCTGTATTAAAGGCAAATGAGCAATCTATTGCTTTTGCAGATTTTACCCCATTATTACCGCAAGTTTGGTTATGAAAACCCAGAGCAATCTTATTACAACTGTCAATTGTTACCTGGAGTCCGGCTGATTGGTCTAAATTCTAACTCATTTGATGAGCAAGGTCAGCAAGTAGGGCGTTTAGATTCCGAACAACTTAGGTGGTTAGAAGCAGAACTGGCAAAAGTTGGGGATGAATTAGTTCTAGTAATGATACATCATAACGTTGTTGAGCATTTGCCTAATCAATCAGACCACCCAATGGCAAATCGTTATATGTTGCAAAATGCGCCAGAACTTTTAGGTTTGCTGCGTCAATATGGAGTGAGATTAGTATTTACAGGACATTTGCACGTTCAAGATGTAGCTTGTGCAGATGGAATATACGACATTACGACTGGTTCATTAGTCAGCTATCCTCATCCTTATCGGGTTCTAGAATTTCAAAGAGATCATTTAGATAGGGAATGGTTGCAAATTGTCTCTCATCGGGTGGAGTCAGTACCTGATTTTCCCAACTTGCAGCAATCATCACGGGAATGGATGGGCGATCGCTCTTTCCCCTTCCTCATCAAGCTACTAACCCTACCTCCCCTCAACCTACCATTAGCCCAAGCAAAACAACTAGCTCCCGATTTAAAAGACTTTTGGGCAACCATAGCCGATGGAGATGGAGTTTTAGACTACCCCGAATTTCCCCTAGAAGTCCGCCATTACATTCAAAAATATGGCGCAATTACTCAAGATAGTCATCCTCACCTAATTGACAACAACAGCAAACTTTTAATTCGTAATTCGTAATTCGTAATTCGTAATTCGTAATTATCTCTTCTGCTCCCTGCTCCCTACTCCCTGCTCCCTGCTCCCTGCCCCCTCCTTCTGTCACCTGTCACCTATCACCTTCTTCCCTCGGCAAATTGCAAAAACTGAAGTGTAACCGTGTAGTAAGGTTCTGCCACTGACAGGGCCGATTTCACCACCACAGAAACAGCCTCCAAGGGGGATGTTATGGAGATAACGCTGAAATAGCTCAGAATCAAAATTGGATTTACCGTAGAGTCCTGCACCACGTCCTACACAACTAAACATCAAGGCTGCGAAAGGGGAGGATTCATTGCTGCTTTGGTCTTGATATTCTTGTAAGAGAAATTCTAGGTCTTCAGCCGAGGCTTGAGCATCCCTTAAGTGAAATTGTAGCCTTTGACCGGGACGAACGCGATCGCCTATTGCGATCGCACCAGCGGATGGATCTACTCCCAGTAAATTGCGAATGAGAAAATCTCCCTGCTTTAAAGACAGCTTAAACTCATTCATCGCTAAACCCACAAACAAAGAATGCTGTGCCAGCATCTTCTCTTCTTCACTGAGATTACTAATCAAATCTCGCAGCACCACCAAAGGTACTTTTTCATCCAACTCCAAAATAATATTCCGTTCAGCTTTAGTGACTTGTAATGGTTCCCCAATAGGCCTGCATCCTTGGGCGACAATTGTTTCTAGAACAATATCACCACTCAAAGCCAAACCCACCGTACCCTGACGATAAAGACGATTATTACAAAATAGAGCAATGCGATCGCTCACAAACCCCCCACTAGCCTGTCCCCCCACAACCACCGAACCAGGATAAGCAAAATCTAACCCCTGCAACAGATCATTTGTTCCCGACGAAAAAGCACTCGACAACAAAATAAACTGAGGTATAGGTGATGGTGGCACACCGAGTAAATTAATCCAGGCATCCGGTGAACTATCCAAATCAGGTAATTGGTCAGCTAGAACATGAAAAGCTTGAAGATTCACCCCTGGTAAATGAGCCAAAGTTAAACTTAGGGCTGGTTCTGCTTCTATCTCTTGGGTTTGACTTTTCGATGTCGTACCAATTACACCCGCAGCACTACACCCAATTAGCACAGGTACTGAAAGTTTTTCCGCCAACAACGGTAAAAGTCGGGAATACTCACTCGTAAAAGCAGACGAAATGAATACCAGTCCTAGATTCGCAGGCGCTGTTAAAGACGAGACAGCTTGTTGTACCACATCTGCAACAGCTGCTTCCAAAGAATGATGGGTTGATAGGGCATTTGCCCACTGCATTTGGTCTGCCATGAGTTCTGGGCTTCTCTCTGTGTAGAGGCTAGTAGTTTGTGCTATTCAGGGAAATTCCATCCTACAAGAGTTGACCACCAGCCCTTTGTATACCCCTTATTACCCTGTCAATCACAGGCAGCTAACTGGGGCAGTTACTGCCTAATATATCCATTTAAATATATTGTATTATTGTTTTTCTGTAGTACTGACACCACAAAATCTTAAACAAAATCTTAAAACATAGGGAGGAATAAACTACAGATGAGGTAATTTGTTGTATTAGTTATCGTTGATCAGATTCCAATACTAACAGATCAACACAGTGGTTAGAATAGTAAGCGAGCAATAGGCAAAAACTACTACAATTTTTGATTTTTTTTCTACACTAGTATAAACAACACATAACGAGACTAACCCAATGACCAATATCCAAGAAAAAACCAACATCCAAGAACAGATCCAAGAAGAAATCGAGCAAGCGCGTACTGTCTGTGATATTTCAGGTGGTAACTCCGCAGAGTGTGCTGCTGCTTGGGATGCAGTTGAAGAACTACAAGCTGAAGCTTCCCACCAGCGTCAAAGTAAGCCAAAAAACTCTTTAGAGAAATACTGTGATGCTAATCCAGAGGCTGATGAATGCAAAATTTACGAAGACTAGAAATTAAGCTGACCCCTTTTCTTCTAGTTTAGTGGGCAAGCAACCAATATCTATCAACTGAATATCTTGCACCTTCAGTCCACTCCCAGTATAAAGCTCCCACTTCCCCTGGAATAATATCTAAGTTGGCAAAAAGAGCAAATTATACAGCGAGAGGCGAAAATTACAGCTAAAACCCCGAAAACTCCATAAAAATCTTCGTTATTCTGGGTATGCAGAAGTGATTATAAATGCTGAAGTGATTATAAATCAGGTTGAGTTCCTAAATTCTTCCTGATAACTTTATCCATCAGTGCAAAATATCAGCTACAGATTCCATGTGTTGCTTGCTTTTTTGCCTAATAGATAGCAAACTATAGAACTTATGCCTCTAAATTTATTCATCCTAGCGTAAATAGACAGGGGGCAGAAGGAAAAAAAATTTGCATATCATTAATTGTTGTTCACATACTTATGTTTAATTGTACTGAAATACTTAATTAAACAATTCAGATATAGCAATTCCCAAGCTCATGAAATACACCCCACCTGCGCTGTCGCGCACCCTCCCCTGGGTAAGGGGAGGGTTGGGGAGGGGTAATTTTGTATCTAATTAGAGTGGGAAAGGCTATAAATAAATTTATCATTTAGCAACTAACAAAAGTTATGCCACAACCTTGGTTTCGCCCTTACGTTTGGATGGATTATAGATTAGCATTATTATTTGCTTTAATTATTCCTCTGATTCTCCTGATTTGGGCATTTGTACAAAAATCAGAAGCAATACAACGCTTATTAATGATTTACTGGCGAGTAGCAAGTCTATTAGCAATCACAATTTACTTGATGATTGGTGGTTTGGCAGTAGGTTTTGTCTCTGGCTTAATAGCTCGTGTTCTCATCCCCATTTCCCTCTGGTTTTGGGTTGATATCAACGATGAAATTGATTATCAACCGAATAGTTTGCTGAAATTGATTTTCACATCTTGGCGCTGGGCAATGTCTGTTTATTGCATTTTAGGAGCAATCACATTTGTACCATTTTTAGGTTGTGCTTTTTCAGAAAACGCATTAAAGAAACCATTCTGTAGCGTTTGGACTGAAGCACCTTTAATGTTTAAGGACTACTTCCACTATAATAGTAAACCTGCTTTTCTAGGCTTTTTGGGCATATTGGCTTTAGTAATTTATGTGATTTATTTAGGTATATTTGTGACAATTAAGTTAGGCAAGCAGGGACGTTCGGCGACACAATAAAAAGAATTTCAGGAGTCAGAATAATTGTCAGATCAGGAATTAAGCGATTCAAGATTTTAACAAAAATATCAAACATGATACTCAAAGTCTTATTTGTTCTGCATTCTCTATTCTGTATCCTGAATCCTTACAAATGAGGTATTAAGTTTTCAAGTTAATACTTCATCAAATAACCAACTAAGTTACACAGTTTTCTATTGATGAATAATTCCATTGGTAAGCGGCTAGAACAGTACACGATCAAACGCCCTCAAGAAGTCCTCATCATCACGATAGACTTGACTGATGAACAAGATAAAATAGCCGTCTTCAAGGGCTTTTCTAGCTCTCTAATGCGTCCAACTGCATCTGATCCAGATGTTCCTGTATTGCCAGATGAAGCAATAATCCGCAGTATTGACCGCATAGCTAGTCCTTATAATCCTGAATCGCCTCGTTATATTCAACAAGGAATATCTTGGGAAGATATGCAAGTTTTGTTATTAGAAGTGGATGTTTAGAATTGGTAATACCTAGAAAATGAAAGTTTAAGCAACGTAGCTCTTTTATTCCAGCTTGTCTTGTTGGGGAGGGAGCGATCGCTATTAAGTATAACCATGCAAAAAACTGTAGAGAAAAAAAGAGGCTGGAATGGCGACAGAAAAACCTGAGCCTAAATTCTAAACAAATCTACTGTATGACTTTTGATGAATTATATGATGATCTGTTATTCCGACTTGAAAAATATCAGTTGGCGGCGGAAGTAGACAATTAAATACTCTCTTAAAAAAGTCGGGTAAAGGAATAATAGATAGTGTTGGGTTTCGTTACCTCAACCCAACCTACAAGATCAGCGATCGCACTTAAACTTACACAAAATCTTTCTGCTAATTGACGTTGTGATATTCCTCTTTCCAAGTATGTATCAAATATTTTTTGGCGAACATTGAGAGAATATGCTTTCATTTTTACCATTAACTAGATGCACAGCTTTATCTTAATCAGTGTACTTCATCAGACTGGGAAACGTTATATCCTGTAAATCAACAGACTTGAGTAAGGAACGCCAATATGCGATGAGCCTCAAATCCTGGGGAGATTCCCGCCGTAATTGAGCCAAGGTAGAAATTGCCTCTACCCAGATTCCGTTTTTGGCATAGATGACAGCCGTTTGTAGAGGATTTGCTCGTTTGAGTTGGGATATCAGTTTTGCCGATGGTTCAACCCGTCGCACCAGTCCCCCAACATTAATTGATTCAAAGTGGTCATCAGCATTGCAAAATATCACAAATACCCATTCATAATCTTTTCCTACTTCTAATCCCAGAACATTACTTGGCAAATTAATCTCTATGATTCCCTCATCTGATATTGGTATTTCTGTTTGGTAAATTTCCTCATAATTTGCCTGGACTATTAAACGAAACTCACCCTTAAGTTTTCCATCTGGTGACTCAATAAACTTTGGTTCTATCTTTGGCACATTAACAAAAAACTTAGGATGTGAAGACATAGTTAAGGACGGACTATTATTCGGTACAATCGCCAGCATTTTTGATTTCCGACAGCCACAGTGACAGGAATGATAACTTGGTTCTTGTCGTTGCCAACGGTATTTTTCATCTACAGATACTTGAGCCGGCTTCTGAAACTGTATCTGTGCCTGGACTGGTGTGGCCGTTAAAGAAATTGCCAACAAAGCCAAACCAATATATTTTTGCATTGTTTACTTACTGCTATACTGCATTCATTACTGAATTACTGCATTGATCATATACTGAATATTCAACAAAATTAAAAGGCTCTTGCGTCTCTTTTATGGAGAATTAATACTAAAGTGCCAGTTTAATAAACTACGTAATCTGAAATTGCTAAAGTTACGAAATCCATATCCAAGTCTTTTGATTAATTTGAGTTTATTATTAATTCCTTCTACAGTACCACTAGTAGTTCTGCCGTCAAAATAACCTACAACTTCACCAAACCACCTAATCATTGTTCCTATACTTTTGGGAAAATAAGAAAGTCCATCGTGCATCCAATCTAATAAATTCATTATGCTTTCGCCCCAAGACTTAGTGGATTCAAATATGTCTCGAAATTCTTCTTTTAGGGCGTGCATTTTTGCCAGAATAGGGAAACTTTTTGAACATTATTTAATCTTTCTTTTTGTTGTTCATTTAAAGAATCTTCATTTTTTATTAAGCTATATTTGCTTTTATTTAATCCTGCTAATATTCGGTCTCGCTCTGATTTATTATCTAAAGACATGGCGGCTCTCTTTTCAGATTTACGCATAGCATCTAATTCATCATTTACTTGTTTCATTACATGAAATCTATCAGCAGTTATATTCGCATTTGGCATTAATTCTTCTACTAAACTTTTATAAGGAGACCAAAGATCCATACTCACTTCAACTATTTGTTCAAGTACCTGAGATCCCCATTTGACAATAACTTCACGTATTTCTTCTATTCTTCTTGACTTCACCAACTCAATGGGTTTACGAGTATCTAAATCTACTAATACTGCTAAATAACTTCCTTGACCTTTCACCAAAGCAATCTCATCTATGCCTAACCTTTTCACCTGATTTAAATTAATGTTTAATATTTGTGATACTTGTGCCTTTAACATTGATTCAACTTCTTCATCGCTTAAGTCATTTCTTTCGGCAACACTATGAATATTACTGTCTAATACTTGTGCAACTATATCTATGGCTAGTCTTTTAGTATATCCTTTACTTTTATCTACAAAATTTAGCTTTTCACTGAAGACCTTTTTGCACTTGTTACATTTGAATTGACGGCGATTTATTCTTAACAATACTGGTTTTTTCACTCCAAGATAAATCGTGAATTAGCCGCCAATGATTTTGATGTATACTATAGGTGGTTTTTTCACAGTCTGGACAAGTAGAATAGTTGACAGCTTTCTCTATTGTTATAATTATTCCTGCCCCAACAAGTTCTTGAAAATCTAACACTTTCATCTCTGGGAGATTGAGGATTTGATCTACGCTAAATTTCATAACTATCCCTAAAACTTTTGTATTTGATAATTATGATTGTAATCCTATGCTTATTCCCATATATCAAAAAGTTTGCAAACCTTTACAGGGATAGAGTTTTCAACTTTAATAATTTAAATTTATCGGCATTAAATTTTAATACTTTTAGTTTTCTCCATAAAAGAGATGCAAGAGCCAATTAAAAAAAATCAAAATATTAGGAATAAAATAGATAATTGGTTTTAAAATTAAAGTTATTAATCCAGATTCAGAGACAATAGAAATTGAATTTATAGAAGCGATGCCGGAGTTTATTTAAATTGTTGATTTAAATCTGAGGTAGCTTACGATTAATAACAAACTATCTACTTTGTTTAATTTAGAAAAAGAGAATATCAAGGGAATGATTGCTGGTGGAAGTTGCAAAAAGCAAAGTGTGCAAATGTATCAATTGCTTGACTCACCAGTGGGAACTGAAATTACCTAGGAGTATTATTATGAAGGTACTTGTTTAGCTATTTACTCTAAGAGGGTGTTTGAAAAGTTTCGGGTGGTGATTTTAGACACTCAATGATCCCCCCTAACCCCCCTTAAGAAGGGCTACGGTGTACACACAAGTGGGGTGCTCTTTGGTCGCCATAAAACCCCACCCCTACTAGAAGCTATTGGGAAGCCTAAATAGGCTAAAATGGCGATCGCTGATTGAATGCAACTATAACGGATTCACCGTGCAGAACGATGTCATGGAATATGTCAGCCACCTGAACTCCTGAAACCCAAATTATTATGTCCCGTTCTGGATACACGCTTCCTGTATTTGCTTGTGCTGCTGCTGTTGCAGCTTTACATTGGTTACGTCATCGTCAGCCTTTGACTGTAACCTCGGTGGATTTGATTGAACCAGCCCAAATCGCAGAAATAGCAATTGAACAGGTAGCAGGAATATCTGAAAATTCTGCTTTGGCTATTACCCGCAGTGATCCGGGTGATAATCTGGATTTGACTAGAAATACACCAATTTGGGCAATGGTGGAATGGTTTAAGGGAGATGGGGAAAGAGTAATTATTAAAGGGGGTGAGGGGATTGGGAAGCAACTTAATGGTGAAGGGAACGCAGCGATTTATGCTTATGCCCAAAGGTTGTTAACAGAGAATTTGCAACGACTGTTAGCACCTGATGAGCAAATCATAGTCACGATTATTTTACCAGAAGGGCGATCGCTCGCATTGCGAACTTCAAACGCTGCTTTTGGTGTGGTGGAAGGACTTTCTCTCTTAGGAACAACAGGTATTTCTCAACCTTTGAGTACACCAGATCAACTCACAGCTTTCCGCAACGAGTTAAAAGACAAAGCTAGTCAATTTGAGACTTTAGTTTTTTGTATTGGGGAAAACGGCTTAGATTTAGCGCAAAAACTAGGGATAAATCCTCAACAATTGGTGAAAACAGCTAACTGGTTGGGACCAATGTTAGTAGAAGCTGATATTTTAGGTGTTAAAGAAATTTTGTTGTTTGGCTATCACGGTAAACTGATCAAACTAGCAGGGGGAATTTTTCACACCCATCATCACTTAGCTGATGGCCGACGGGAAATTTTAGCAGCACACTGTGGCATACTAGGTTTACCATATCCGCATATATACACAGTTTTTTACAGTCCCACCACAGAAGCAGCATTAAAGTATCTGCGTTCCTTAGACAGCATATACAATAGCGATTGGGTAAATCAAGTTTATAGGTACATTGCCGAAACCATTGATATGCGTTGTCAAGAATATCTGAAAAGCCACAGTGACAGGGTTACAGCCAAAACAGTCTGTGGTTCAGTTCTCTTTGATCGCGATCGCCAAATTATCGTTCAAAGTAAAACTGGTTGTATGCTAATGGGAAAATTATGCTAACTTATTATGAATTAACATAAATAAACCAAATAATTAATTCGTTTGATTATCTATCTTTAGAGTGATTTTTTGCTTTTAATTACTCGGCTAAACAGACGCGGCAAGAGTCGCGTCTATCTATTAGGTTTTTTCGACCATTATTAGCCTAAAAAAGCCAAAAATGGTGATCATGTAAAATTAGACGTAAGTATTCAGGATAGAGAACAAAGGCTTTTCGAGTCAAATTTGATGATTTTGAGAAAAAATAACTTCTCTCTATTCCTGATTTCATAAGCATTCTGACTCCTGACTCCTGAATTCTTACAATTAGACCGATTTATCCTTAAAGACACACTCTCGACATCATGAATACAGCGGTGACTCTACCAACCGAACAAGCACCTCAAACACAAGAAGGTTTGAGGCAGCTTAATCGCCAAATTATTGTAATTTTAGACTTTGGATCTCAATATTCTGAACTAATAGCTCGTCGTATCCGCGAGACTCAAGTATACTCTGAAGTATTTTCTTATCGCACTACAGCGGAACATTTACGCCAACTAAATCCTAAAGGGATTATCTTATCTGGTGGGCCAAATTCAGTATATGCTGATCATGCTCCCCATTGTGACCCAGAAATCTGGAATTTGGGAATCCCCATTTTAGGCGTATGCTATGGGATGCAATTGATGGTTAATCAGCTTGGTGGAAATGTTACCAAAGCTGAACGAGGTGAATATGGGAAAGCATCTTTATATATAGATGATCCCACAGACTTGCTGACTAATGTTGAAGATGGCACAACAATGTGGATGAGTCATGGCGATTCAGTCCAAAAAATGCCACAAGGATTTGAATTACTAGCGCATACAGAAAATACTCCCTGTGCTGCTATTGCTGACCATGAAAAGAAACTTTATGGTGTACAGTTCCATCCCGAAGTCGTACATTCTCTTGGTGGTATAGCATTAATTCGTAACTTTGTCTACCACATTTGCGATTGTGAACCCACTTGGACAACAGCAGCTTTTGTAGAAGAATCAATTCGGGAAATTCGCGCCAGAGTTGGCAATAAACGAGTATTATTAGCCCTTTCCGGTGGTGTAGATTCTTCTACCCTGGCATTTTTGCTGTATAAAGCTATCGGTGAACAGCTAACTTGTGTGTTTATCGATCAAGGCTTTATGCGTAAATTAGAGCCAGAAAGATTACTGAAGTTATTCCAAGAACAGTTTCATATTCCCGTAGAATATGTGAATGCCCGCGATCGCTTCATCGCTGCAATTGCCGATGTCACAGATCCCGAAGAAAAACGCCGCCGCATTGGACATGAATTTATTCGCGTCTTTGAAGAAACATCCAAAAATCTGGGGCATTTTGATTACTTAGCTCAAGGTACTCTCTATCCTGATGTGATCGAATCCGCTGATACAAATGTTGACCCCAAAACTGGTGAACGGGTAGCAGTGAAAATTAAGAGTCATCACAACGTTGGTGGTTTACCCAAAGACCTCAGATTCAAACTGGTGGAACCATTGCGAAAACTTTTTAAAGATGAAGTTCGCAAAGTAGGACGTTCTATTGGTTTACCAGAAGAAATTGTCCAACGCCAACCTTTCCCAGGCCCAGGTTTAGCAATTCGCATTTTAGGTGAAGTCACATCCGAACGGTTAAATATTTTACGCGATGCTGATTTAATTGTCCGTCAAGAAATCAATCAGCGGGGAATGTATAACGAAGTTTGGCAAGCTTTTGCCGTATTACTACCAATTCGCAGTGTGGGTGTCATGGGTGATAAACGTACCTACGCCTACCCCATTGTTTTGCGGATTGTCACCAGTGAAGATGGCATGACAGCCGACTGGGCGCGTGTACCTTATGATGTCCTAGAAGCCATCTCTACCAGGATTGTCAATGAAGTCAAAGGCGTTAACCGCGTGGTTTATGACATCACCTCTAAACCACCCGGAACTATTGAGTGGGAATGATTCGTAATTCGTAATTCGTAATTCGTAATTCGTAATTGGGGACAGGGAATAGATAGAAAGTTATTCTCCCCAGTCCCCAGTTACTAAACAGGTAATTTAATGGTGAAAGTAGCGCCTTTACCTACACCGGGACTGGTGGCTTGAATAGTGCCACCGTGTAGTTCTACTAAATGACGAGCGATCGCTAAACCCAATCCTAAACCACCTTGTTTGTGAGCGCGATTATCTACGGTATAAGTTAAGCTATCACCCTGGTAATAGCGTTCAAACACAAACGGTAGATACTCTGGACTGATGCCAATCCCTGTATCACTAACTGTAATTTGAGCATATTTGAGTTTTTCGACCTGATCATAAACTTGTGACAGACTCACTTTGACTCTGCCACCTGATGAGGTGAACTTAATAGCGTTAGAGAGTAAATTGCCTAAAACTTGTAGCAAGCGATTTTCATCACCCATAATGGGTTCAATAGACTCATCAATAATAGATTCGAGAAAAATATCATTAGCATTTGCAGTCGGATAAGCAGTTTCAACAGCTGCCAGGATAATAGACACCAGATTCACTTGACGAAGTTCTAGATGTAGCTTCCCCCGAAGAATACGGGAGATATTGAGCAAATCCTCCAAAAGTTTCCCTTGGGAATGAGCATTTCGTTCAATGGTTTCTAACGCACGGTGGAAAGTTTGTGTATCTACAGACCGATTTCGCAGTATGGATGCCCAGCCTAAAATAGCGTTGAGTGGCGATCGCAAATCATGAGACACCATCGCCACAAAGTCATCTTTTATTTGGTTAGCTGTCTCAGCTTCAAGACGTGCAGCTTGTTCCAAATCTAAAAGTCGCACACGTTCTACTTCCAATTGCTTGCGATCTTCAATATCTGTACTCGTCCCAAACCACTTCACAACCTGTCCCAACTCATTTTTGATAGGTACACCCCTGACTAAATGCCAGCGATAAACACCGTCATATCTTCTCAAGCGCTTTTCACATTCATAAGGTTCCCCAGTCTGCATACCCCCTAACAAAGCCTGCATAGTAATTTGCAGATCGTCTGGATGCACATATCTTGTCCAGCCAAACCCCCTCACCTCCTCAATCCTTTCTCCTGTATATTCCAGCCACTGTTGATTAACATGAACATATTCACCCTCAGTATTAGCTATCCACACAAGTTGAGGTATAGCATCAGACAAGTAACGGTACAATTCCTCACTTTGGCGCAATGCCTCTTCAGCCTGTTTACGCTCCGTTAAATCAAGCACAAAGCAGGCACTATAACCATCTTTTTCTCTACCTTCTATCAACGCAATTCCTAAAATAATCGGCACACGAGTCCCATCTTTGCAAAAATATTCCTTCTCAAAGGGAGTGCAAATTCCCAAAGTTTGTAGTTCTTGAATTTTCTGCTCATCCAAAGTTTGGTATTCCGAAGGTGTCATCATATCCCAACGGATACTTCCATTAGCTAATTCCTCATGGGTATAGCCAAACATTTTCAAAAAGGCATCGTTAGCTTCAAAAATTTGCCCATGGAAGTCACCAAAGTAAATACCAACAACATTAGATTCTACAATTCGGCGAAATTTAGCTTCACTTTGACGTAATGCCTCTTCAGTTAATTTGCTCTCACTGATATCAATTGCTGAACCGAGAAACTGATAAGGAGAACCGTTAGCATTTCTCGCAAACACCACATATCGACAGCAAAACCAGCGCCATTCACCATTGAAGTGCTGCATTCTCAATTCAGTTTCCAGAATTTCGCCATCCTGGGCTAAATTAAATTGTGGATACATCGCTGATATTGACTCGATATCATCGGGATGTATTAAATTACCCATATCCACTATACTCATATTCTGAATTTGTTGAGGTGTATAACCCAACAATTCCTTAACCTGACTATTAATATAGATATTCCGCTTTGCAACTAAATCGTAAACATACAACATCCCTGGAGTTGCTTCAGTAATGCTTTCAATAAACTGCTGACTTTGCCGTAACTGTTCCTCTGCGTGTTTTTTTTCAGTCACATCTCGCCATGAAACAACACAGCTATCTTCCATTTTAGTAATCCGAAAATCAAAAGTTCTATGTGATTGCTCTGGTTTATCAGCACATATAAATTGTTGTGATTCTTTAACTAAAGGTTTACCGATTTCCAGCACTTGGCAATACTCATTAAATAAACCACTTTCTTTATAAGCAGGGAAAATTGCACACAGACTCTGACCTAATTGATCTTCCTTAGTCATACCGTGACATTTACAGGCTACGGCATTTACATAATCAATCTGAAAATCTATTATTTCGCCTTTCTGATTACGAATAGCTGAGTAAATACCAAAACAATCCATTAGATTTTCTACGGAAGTCTGAAAACGATTCTCAGTTCTTTGTAGTTCTTGAGTGAGTTGAGAATTTTTAATTGCTGCATGGATAGTAGAGCGTAACAAATCGGCTGTTGTCCGTCCTTTCACTAAATAATCTTGGACACCATATTTCATCGCTTGCACAGCAATATCTTCGTTACCATACCCTGTTAACATAATTATTAATGGCATCATTTTTGGAGTCTGCTGTTTTAATTCTGCTATGAATTCTAGCCCATCTAAATCAGGTAGATTAAAATCTAATAAGATGGCATTGGGGTGAAACTGCTGACATAAAACCAACGCTGCATGGCCTGATTCTTCTTCAATAATTGTGTAACTATATTCTTTATCTTGTAGCAGATAGCGGTGATAAGTCTGGCGATCTTCAGAAGAATCATCGACAATTAAAACAGTTAGCTGTTGCATCATAACTAATTACTTTCAATATCAGGAAGAATGACGATATCTAACCAATAAGTGATAAAGCTTTGAATCGTTTTTACTAATTTTTTGATATCGATTGGTTTCACCATATAACTAGCAACAGAGTTTTGGTAACATATTTCAATATCCTTGGGATTAGAAGACGTAGTAAATACAATTACAGGAATAATTTTTAAATTTTCATCCTGTTTAATTTGCTGTAAAATTTCTCTACCATCAGTTCCTGGTAAATTCAAGTCAAGTAAAATAATAGATGGACGTGGAAAAGTTTGATAATCATTATAAATACCATCGTGGTACAGGTAATCTAGAGCATCATCTCCATCAGTACAACGGAAAATGGGATTGATAAATCCTTGTTGATCTATGACTCTACTAAAAGCTTCAAAATCTTCATCACTATCTTCAATTACTAACAATAGGGCTGATTTTTGACAAAATGTACATTTAGCTAATGGTTGTTGCATTAAATATTCTTCTTCCTTCTTCCTTCTTCCTTCTTCCTTCTTCCTCCTGACTCCTGACTCCTGACTCCGAACTCCGAACTCCTGACTCCTGAATTCTTACATTAAATTTCTCCTGCTTGTAATGTAAAATAGAAAGTACTACCTTCACCATAGGTTGAATCTACCCAGATTTTACCTCCATGTCGCTCGATAATTTTTTTAGTAATTGTTAGCCCTGCTCCCATACCACCACCAAATTTATTGGGACTGTGGAGTCTTTTAAAGATGCGAAAAATAGATTCAAAATGTTTATTTTTTATCCCAATTCCGTTATCTTTGACATAAAATATAAAGACTTCATGATTATGTAAATATCCAATCTCGATCCATTGATCCTCTTTATCATTGTATTTAATGGCATTAGCAATCAAATTATTAAATACTTCTCCTACTTGAACGCGATCACAATAAACTGTTGGTAGTGGTTGAGGAATACGAATTTCTATTCCTATTTCTTCAATTCGTGCGCTCAATAGATCTAAAGTTTGAGATAAAAGATGGTTGAGGTTTGTTTTCTGCATAGAAAGGTCTACCCGTCCTAAGCGAGAAAAATGCAGTAATGAATCAATTAAATCTTCCATGCGCTGAGTCAAGCGCACTAAGGTTTTTAATTTAGTGTTACCATCTTCATCCAGGGTGTTACCATAATCTTCTATCAGAAAGTTAGAATAATTATGAATCCCGCGCAGTGGTTCTTTTAAATCATGGGATGCAATATACGCAAAAGCGTCTAATTCACTGTTACTCTTCTCCAATTCTCTATTTATCTGTGCAAGCTCATCTAGTTTTCGCAGTATCACACTGATAATAGCATGTCTCAACTCTAGTGCTGCATTCACTTCACAGGATTTCCAAGGAAGTGACTTTAACCGTACTGTTTCTTTCCATAAATCAAAAGACTTACGGGGTGATAAGTGTAAATCCCCATTTACTGTTACTTCTACAGCTTTATTGGGATTTCCTCCCCAATTTACAGTTTGCACAACTTCTGGACGAAACCACAGAACATAATTGTTCTGGCTTTTGTCGATAGAAATAACCATCAAACCACTAGCGATATTTGCAAATTTTTCTGCTGCTGGATAAACTTGTGAGAGTCCATCAGTATAAAAAATCTCGTCATGCAGATTTTTAGTAATCCATGTCACTAAATTATGAATTTCTTGTATTTCAGGAGTTTTACCAAAAGTAATATATTCACTATCAAAATAAACTGCTGCTCCTTCAGCATCTACAAGATTAAGTAAATTGGGTTGATGGTTAATTAAACCTTGAATAAAGTTTTTTTCTACTGACATATATTCTACTAATTTAGATTGGATAGATTTCAACTTTAATTTATATTCAGTATCTTCACTATCTTCCTTAGCACCTAATTCTAAAGATGTCATTTGTCCTAAAAATTCACAAACATGGCGAATTTCATAGGATAAATATTTGGGTGATTGATGATGACAAGCAATGAGTCCCCATAGTTTTTTATTTTTGATGATAGAAATTGACATTGATGCTATCACACCCATATTCTGTAAATATTCAATATGTAGTGGTGAAACACTTCTGAGTACGGCATTGCTTAAATCTAAAGGTTGTTGATTGAATGGGTTGTTTTTAGGGATAATTACCGCTGGTTGATAGTTAATATCTGGTATAAGTCTGAGCCAGTTTTGAGTATAGAGTTGTCTAGCTTGCGGGGGAATATCAGCAGATGGGTAATGTAAACCTAAATAAGATGTGAGATTATCTGCTTTTTCTTCAGTAATTACTACACCATTCCAATTATCATCAAATTCATAAACCATTACTCGATCAAAGTCAGTAATTTTTTTGATTTCTTGAGCAATAACTCGGCTTAATTGAGTAACGGTAGCTGCTCCTCTTAGATTTGATATTGCAAACTTTATTAAGGGATAAAATCTAAAAAATTTATTACTTTTTTCTGATAAAGCAGGCTCTAATTCTAAAATAAAAATTTCTTGGCAGCGATGAACAATTCCATCAAAATCCACATTTTTTTGATTTACTTTGATATTAAATTCAATGGGATTACCAAACTCTAAGTTTTCCTGCTCTAAGGAATCTAATAATAAATTAATTTGCTCAGGTTCAAGTAGTCGATTCAAGTTTTGATTTAATAATTCATCTGGCTGTATTCCTAGAATATTCAATGTATTATCGCTAATTTGCAAAATAGTTAGTTCTGGTTTTTGAAAAGATAAAATAACTCCATGCGGCTGAATTAATCCAGGTATATGTATTGCTTCTTTTTCGCAGCTTGTTAACTCAATTCTGACATCATTGCTAGTATTCATAATTGATAATTGTAATTTCTGAGTTGTAATCACGAATTATTATTTGAGTTTTATTATAGGAAATTGATTTTATCTAAGAGGATGTTTGAAAAGTTAGTCTTTTTAACCCTCGCAGGGAGGGGTTAGTTTGTATAGCCACTGCTTCTAGTCGCCAGGACTGTAATAAATTAGACTTTTGAAACAATCTTTAAAGGAAAAGGTGATTAGGGAACTCCAGAAAATAAATTATCCAATTTTACTGTTTCAAAACGACTGTCCCTCCCCCTGCTCCCCGCTCCCTGCCCCCTGCCTTAAACACGATTGGATATTTTTTTAGTTGGAAGTCCCTTACTATCAATCAATAGATGTTTGTTTCTTGACTCTTACTATTTTAGATATAGATTTAATTATTGGTTCTAGAATAGACTGTGAATAACTATGAATATCAGTTAAAAGTTCTGGATAAATTTCTAAATTTTATTATAAAAGCCTAATTTTAAATTTTATACAAAAAATGTATTTTTGTGAAGTTAAATGAATAGCTTGAATTTTTACTGTTTGTAAAAAGCTATAAAAGAATAATTCAAAATAATAAATATTTGCCCAATTTTCCAGGAGATTATTAATAATCCTTGATTTTACTATTAAATAACTTATAGCGTTTCCCACTAAGCGTGATATACAAAATTACCCTTCCCCAACCCTCTCCTTAGCAAGGCTACGGTGTACACACAAGTAATCCTGGCATAGGTTTGAGCCTTTTTTCAGCCGGAAATTTAAGCTTCACCACCGCATAATTTCAGAATTAGGGAGTTAACATCAGTTGTGAGTTGAAGATTACGGCTTAACTTGGCGGTTAGTCTGGCTATAAACCTCAAAAAATTCGTGTAATTCATGCTTTGGTTTGGGGTCTGCGGTGACTTGAATCCTTTTCTCAGGACTGGAAACCATCTCTGGATAAGGATGTGTGTACACCGTAGCTTACCAAGGGGAGGGTGCGCGATAGCGCGGGTGGGGTGTATTTCATGAGCTTGGGAATTGCTATAAATTAATCAATAGTAAAATATTACCTTGATCACAGTAGAATTATTTCTTGTGTGGTGGATGAGGATAGGACAACACACTCTGATTGAGGATTTTTTTTTGCAAATTTCTAACACTAATAGAGATGTTATGCCAGCCGATCTCCCTCTTGCTCGTTTACGCATTCTCGTAGTCGATGATGATGAGGATAGTCGCTTTTACGTTACTACTGTCTTAGAAGCAGATGGAGCAGTTGTGACAGCGGTTTCTTCAGCAGCAGCGGCGTTAGAAATGCTAACCAGGTTTAAACCTGATGCTTTAATCTGTGATATTGCTATGCCTGATGAAGATGGCTATAGTTTAATCCGCCAAGTGCGATCGCTTAAAGCAAATGAAGGTGGAAGAATTCCGGCTGTGGCTTTAACTGCTTATGCAGATAGTGATGATAGACTTTGCGCCTTACAAGCTGGCTTTCAGAATCATATAGCTAAACCTGTAGAGCCAGATGAATTAGTGGAAATTATAGCCAAATTAGTCGCATTTTCTCACAATTAACATTGAGGATCTATCTGTTCTACTCTCGGTTCAAAGCTAATATTTTCAGATTTATATGCTGGTGGTTCAACGTGAATTAAAATCCTGACTGGACTAAAGCGTTGTTCTAGTTGGCTTTCTACTTCTTCGGTAATCCGGTGAGCAGTTTCTACATCTGGTGCATCTACTATTAAATGCATTTCTATAAAGACTTGTCGGCCGAGAATGCCACGAGAAGCAATATCATGGCAATTTATCACTCCAGAAACAGAAAGTGCGATCGCATGAATAGCTTCTGGTGCGATCGCCATTTCATCTACTAACGAAGGTAAATTTTCTTTTAAAACTGACCAACCACTCCAAAATACCAACAAAGCCACCGGAAAAGCTAACACCACATCTAGCCATTGAAAATCTAGCCACCAAATACCAATCAAACCACCAAGCACAGCAATTGTTACCCAAACATCACTCATTGTATGAGTGGCATCTGCAATCAAAATTGGGCTACCCACTCTCCTACCTACACCACGTTCATAAAACGTCACAAAAATATTTACCCCCAACACCAGCAGTAATAACCACAATTCTGGTGCTGATATTGTCACCGGTTCACCACCTTTGAGAATTTTCTCCACCGCTCCTTTGAGAATCTCAAAACAGGCTATGCCTAAAAAAGCTGCTATCCCTAAAGCACCCACAGCTTCAAATTTGTTGTGTCCATAGGGATGTTCTCGATCTGGATATGGGGAAGAAAAATGACTCGCAAACAATCCTAAAACATTGTTAGCACTATCCGTCACACTATGTAATGCATCAGCCAACAGACTGAGAGAACCTGTAGAGTATCCTACAAATGCTTTCAATCCCATTACAAATAAATTGAGCAAAAGAGTAATTATTAAAACTTTTCTAACTTCAGCCCGGTGATCGTAAGTCATAAATTTATAATCTCAAGTTCTATGACTTCTACTGTAAAACATAAAACACCAATTAACACAAATAAAATGGCTACAACTCCTATGCTATAAGGAATAAGTCTCTTGACTTACTTTGATTTTTAGATAATTTTATTGCGATTTATTTTAAATAAAAACAGCTAATACACTAATCCTAAATGACTTATGAATTTTCCCTTGAGTTAGGAAACAGGGAAGCAGGATTTCAGTGTGTACCGAGTCCTGTGCAAAAATCAAATAGAAGTCCTATATATTGATATATTGATGTATTATCGTTACTTCCAATAGACTATAATTATCATTAATAGTAAAAATCATTTTCAGTTTTAGGATCTACTTTTTGAATTAAACGAAAAATTATTTTTTTACCATCTCCGCACTACCCCATCCGGTAAGATAAGTAATTACCAAGAAGTTGTCATCACAAAGCTCTATGTCTTCTATCCCTCTGACATTGAACCTGGATCAGGGTTCCGTTTCCTTTAGTTTTTCAGCCCAAGCAGCACAAGAATTAAAAGCAGCAATAGCTGAATTAATGATGAGTCTGAAAGCTGTTGCTGCTAAACCCACCCCAGGCGGTGGTAAAGTCAAGCCCCAACCTTCCCTAGAGTATCGCTATACAGGTGAAGTTTTTTTAGAAGTTTTTTGTAACCCCAATATTTGGCCTACACCCTTTGCAGCCAAAGTCTTGCTGACTATTCGCAATATCAACATTCGCGTAACTACAGAAACTGAACTCACTCGCATGATTGAGGATATTAACCAGTACTTAGAACAAGTAAGCTAAAAAATACTTGCCCAGATTTCTGAAATCTGGACAAGTATAAATAAAAGAATGACTAATTATTTAGATTGATCGACTTTTAGATATTGCGTAAATCTAAAATAAAAAACTAACACCCAATCCCTTTGGGCGCAATTACGAAACCCAAAGGGAAGCAATTGCTTAACTGGATGAAAACCCATTAAGACTTTATAGCCTGACCAAAATCATCAACTAAAGATTGACTAGTCGTTATCCCATTCTTCACGACCAATCAAATCACCAATGCGATCGCGCAATAAAAAGTCACATTTCTCTAATTCACATTCCACACAAACCCACTCTCTGGCTGGGATGTATTGGCAGAGCGTATATATTGGTTGCTGACGGCTCAACATTCCTCTTTGTACCAGTTGGCGTGCTTCGTCCTGAATTACATCTAGAGAGTAGTAATTGATAGAAGGCACCGTATTCACACTCATTGTTTTTACTCACAAATTTACAATTAGATAGTGTTCCCAATCTTAATCAGGAACAAAAATGGCAATAATTAGACCTGTGGCTAGGTTTTGTAGTTTGCTATACGGAACTATTATCATTTTGACGCTACAGACCTATAAATTATCTAAAGAAATGTTAAGTTTGTCAATGAATCCTAACATTGATATTTACTCCGCTTTATATTATGAATCCCAATGAGTTTAATTAAACTGACTGAGAATTCGGTGTGACTACTATTCAACAGGTTTAACACTTTAATATCTATATGCCCATAGCTACAATTTAGCAGTTAAAAATAACTCCCATAGTATAAAATATTGCTGATATGATTAGTAGCCAGCGCAAACTCTTTCTAGCCGTGCTGTAATGATTTTTTCTAGGAAAAATAAATTACCCATGAGCCAAAATCAAGTATAAACTGTTGCAAATTCCAATAGTTAAGTTACACCACTAAGTTTTATCGCAACCTATCTGTTAACAATTTTTTAATCTGGAAAGCTATGTTTTCTTAAACAGCTTTGTAGGGTGCGTCAGATATCGTAAATCTTTTGATAATAAGCAATTTATAGGTCTGACGCACCTGCAAAAGA
Organism: Anabaena sp. PCC 7938; assembly: GCF_049315035.1. Classification (NCBI taxonomy): domain Bacteria; kingdom Bacillati; phylum Cyanobacteriota; class Cyanophyceae; order Nostocales; family Nostocaceae; genus Anabaena; species Anabaena sp. PCC 7938. Next base: position 3,160,472 of record NZ_CP186034.1, read on the forward strand.
TAGTAAATTGACCTCAAACGCCAAAAACCTGGACTTTAGCCAGGTTCTGATTTATTTAAGGGACATCCAAATAAAAAAACTACAATTTTTGGATAATTTATTTTTTGGTATTCCCTTAATTATTTGGTACTATTTGTTACCTAGTGCTTGTTACTCATCAGTCAATTCCTGGTTATCAGCGTCAGTTCCTTCAGGTGGACGATCTTGCCTGAGTTGGTTCAATAAACTCAGCAATTTAGTACCTCGTTCAAGGGAATCATCTTCGACAAAGATAACTTCTGGCGTGCGACGTAGCCTGACTCTAGCACCCAACTCACTGCGAACATAACCAGTCGCTGACTTTAAACCTGCCATAGTTTCTGCCTTAGCTTCCTCTGTCCCATAAATACTGACGAAGATTTTAGCGTGTTGCAAGTCACCGGAAACATCCACATCGGTAACACTTACCATACCTGTACCCACACGGTCATCCTTAATACCGTTGAGTAGCATTTGGCTAACTTCCCGTTTAATTAATTCAGCAACGCGGGAAACGCGGCGATTTGTAGCCATAAAAATTCCGCCTTCTCACAGAGGTTGTACGACATGATATAGATGCAAATTAGGGGGGATAACGCTAGGTTGTACCTAAGCCCAGCATAGCCCGGAGAGTCAGCGTTAGGAACAAACAGACTCCCAATAAACAAGCCCAAAAGAGAAATTAAGGTGATTGGGCGTTTCAACAGTGGCATTAATGGCTCAAAGGTATTCAGAAAAATACCTAAGACGATAGTGATCAAGTACCGAGGGTAGCGAAAGACGTTATCCCAAAATCCGTCAAACATTTGAATATAGACTGCCTTGTTATAAAATGTAAGTTTGTTTTCAGGTGCTTATTTAGCTTAATTGTAATCTATGATGCTGAAAATAGCTCAATTCATATAAAATATAATTCGTTAGTTATATTGGCTTTGATTTAGGAGCCGAGTTTTAGTTTAATCGTTAAGTAAATGGTAAGTCAAATCCCCAAAGCAACTTTCCCACGTCCCTTTTTAAAGTGGGCTGGGGGTAAAAATCGGTTGATTCCGCAATATAAAGATTATTTTCCCCAGCATTACAAGACTTACTATGAACCCTTTTTAGGTGGAGGGGCTGTTTTTTTTCATCTGCAACCACCAAAGGCAGTTTTAACTGATATTAATGCCGAATTAATTATCACTTATTGCTGTGTTAGAGATCATGTTGAAGAATTAATTGAGCTACTACAAAAACATCAAGAACGACATGGTAGAGATTATTATTATGATGTAAGAGCCTATCCTGAAGGCACAGATTTGGAGAAAGCTGCTCGGTTTATTTATTTGAATAAAACTTGTTTTAATGGTCTGTATAGAGTTAATTCTCAAAATAAGTTTAATGTGCCTTTGGGTAAATACAAAAATCCTGGTATTTGTCAAGAAGATTTGCTGAGAGTCGCATCTAAAGCGCTTTATAGGGCTGATATCCAACAAGCAGATTTTACAAAAGTGCTACAATATGCGCTTAACAGTGATGATTTTGTATTCTTTGATCCTCCTTATTATCCTGTCAGTGAAACCAGCTATTTTACAGCTTACAGTCGCTATTCCTTTGCTGAAATTCAGCAAGTTGAATTAAGGGATATATTTGTAAAATTATCTAAATGTGGCGTTAGAGTTATGCTATCTAATTCAGACTGCAAATTTATTCGGGAACTTTATAAAAATTTTAATATTCGTACTATATCGGCAGCCAGATCAATTAATTCCAATGCTCAAAAACGTGGTGTTATTAATGAACTCTTAATCACTTCCTACTAAAGGTTTTTATTTGCCCAAGCAATGAATCTATCTAAGCTAAAAACTGCTAATAAATTTGGGTTATCATTAACTCTTGCTTTCAACCAATTGCTCGCACCTTCTCTCATTCCTTCACCTCCCATAACTATTATAGTTGGGGCAGGATAAGATAACTGAATATTCATATTCAAATAAGGAAACTTTTCATCAACTGAACCACCACTTTCTTGCCATTTGCACTCGATAATTAAACCTGATAGCATTGCAGGTATACCAATAATATAAAAGTCTACCTTTAGTTCAGTATCATAAATTCCTGTACCAATATAAACTTCTTTTCCATAACGTTTTGGCAATAAAGCAGCATTATATAAAAATTCTTTTTGGACATGGTTTCCGACTTGGAAATAATTATGCCCTTTTAATATTGCCTCTATATTACCTTCTAAAATTTTCCCAGACTTATTGGCCCGTCCACCTTGAGTCATCGTCATACTCAAACCCTCTGCTAAAAGTCCTGCTTATTCTAGGATTCCATGAAAGCAGTAACAAAGGGTAAATAGCTGAATATGAATTTTTGATTTTTTCTCAGAAAGGGTAAAAATAAAGATGGTACTTTTGTACTTTAAAACAAATGTATTTATGCAAATTTAAAATCTAAAATTGTTACTTCCTACCTTATTCTCTAATTCTCCCGTGACTGGGGGAGAAATAGAGGAGATATTTGTTTTGTAAGAACAGGTATATAAGGTGGATCAGGGATTCAGATAAATTTAGGAATTTCAGCTTGGGTTCAGCCGGTTTTAACTTCAGCATGACCATTGCGGATAGCCCATGCTAGTTCTAACATTTGAGTCCAGCGCTTTTGTAGCTGTTTGGGAGTACATTGGACAGCTTTTGCGATCGCTTGATCATTTTCCAGAGCAGTTTTTAAATTAAAGATTTGCTGTTGTTGTTCTGTAAGTTGATTCCAAAACGTATCCCACTGCTGGGACGATAAACCCAACTTATGTTCTAAACCAGCACCTAGCCATTGATGTACCAATTGCCAGTGGTGTTGTTTAGCAAACTTCTCAACATGATATTTAAAGCGTTGTTGCAAATAATCGCGCTGACGGCTAGTAAGTCCGAGAATTTGGTCAATTTCCGGTGCTGAGAGGTCTTGGAGTTTCAGAGAGAGGTAATCCATGCAATCAGCTTGACCTTGGGATTCCAGATATTTCATCAATTCCGTAATCACGCGATCGCGTTCCGATTCCTCAGAAGGATCAAATGTCGCTTTAGCAACCATTTGTGACCTAATCTGCTGCACCGCCAAATTGCGTTGATAAGATTCTGCTTCTTCAGTCTTAGCCGAATCCACAGCCATCTCAATATCTACAGTCGTTTCTTGGGGTTGACGACGAGCAAAACCTTGAGCGCGTAACACAATCAACTGTTGATTAGCACCACCAGGTAAATTAATGCGGCGTTTAGCATACTGCTCTGTAAACGCCATATACTCAGCCAATTGTAGCTGAGTACGCGGTGTGTAATCTTCCGGTAACTCGTTTTCTCTTCTAAAAGCCTTAATCGCTTCAATATAAAAAGCTTGGAGAAAATCTTCAATCAAATTGTAACGAGCTTCAAAACCCAACTCTGAACCAGCGATCGTAACGTGGCGATAAACAATAGCACCTAAACTGCTATGTAATTCCACTCTTCCTTGTTTTGAACCCAATTGATAGTAACGCAGGCACTTTTGTAATCGGTGTCTTGCTAAAGTAATCTGCCAAGACCTGATTTGGCCAGAAGTTTGAATGCGGGAGCTTTTATCACAAATGCGTTCTACTTCTTTAGCTATACGCTTTGTTACAGATTGTACACATCCAACTGAAGCTTTTACCTGAGACTGCATTTCCTGACAGAGCAGTTGTACTAAAGTATCAGATTTACTCTCTGATAAGTCTTCGGTTGAAACATCGCTATCAAAAGCAGGTGTAGAATTTGGCAGATTGACGAGGTTAGCTTTCATGACTTTTCCTGGAATTGGTATTGCACCTTAACTAAAACGCAGACACAGTACTTAAAGCCAGTCATAACAGGAAAATCTTGCTGGTATTTATCCATCAAGACTCGCCGCCTATACTGTTCACATATAAGACTGCTGTAAATTTCAAAAGTTAAGGGCTTGTCAAGTGTGTCGCTTTTTTTATCAGCAACTATATCAAAGTTGAGACATCGGTTGTAAGAGGGCGCTAAAACAAATCCAAAACCTGGTAATACCAAGATTTGCCGCCATCCCGTTTTCCGCGATCCCAGCGTCTGTGAGTATGACAATTTTAAAACTGGTGTATGTTTATCACAATTTCCGAAACAGAAAGTCGCATCTGTAAGGATTAATTATTATACCCAAGCTGCTGCTGCTTCCCAACCTAACCCCCTCCGTGTAATAACTGGTTCTTCTTCCGTTAAATCTAAAATGGTAGACACTAGAGAAGTAGGTTCTTCACCCGTGTCTATAATTATGTCCACCAAGTTATCCAAACGGTCAAATAGCTCAACCCTAGACAAAATAGATTCTGAATCTATTCCTACTATTTCATCATCTATGTCATTTGGTGGCAAATGTGCCGAAGTGGAAATAATTGGATTTCCTAACGCTTCTAGCAATGACAAACACACGGTGTGATCTGGCACTCGAATTCCTGTCGTCTTCCGCTTGGGACTTTGCACCAGTCGCGGCACTAACTTGGTAGCAGGTAGCAAAAAAGTGTAAGGACCTGGTATCAATCGCTTCATCATCCGATAGGCTGTATCACTTACGAAGGCATAAGTCGCCACATTAGAAAGCGAGGGACATAGAAAGGTTAGTGGTTTATCATTTGCTAACTGCTTGATTTGCCGCACTCTTTCCACCGCCGACTTGGCATTCAAATCACAACCAATTGCATAAACTGTATCAGTAGGGTAGAGCATGATAGCGCCACTAGAGAGCGCTAACTTTATCTCATCTATTCGGCGATTTTGAGGATTATCAGGATGAATTGAAAAAGTTCTTGCCATAAAAGATGCTCACTGGATAACGGGTAATGGGTAATGGGTAATGGGTAATGGGTAATGGGTAATGGTGTAGTTTTTCCCTATGAGTAACGGATGAACTGTTGAAGGGTGACAGGTGATAGGTTATGGGTTAAAGGTAATGTGAATAGTATTACCAGTTACCAATCACCAATTACCAATTGATAATTTATGAATAAAATTGCCTATCTTCAATGTCCAACAGGAATTTCCGGTGATATGTGCCTGGGTTCTTTGGTAAGTCTGGGTGTTCCCTTAGAGTATTTAGTAGAAAAACTCAATTGTTTGGGAATTGAGCAAGAATACCAATTACGGGCAGAACTTGTTCATCGGCAAACTCAGCAAGCAACTAAAATCCACGTCGATTTATTACACCATCATCATCACCATGAACACTCTCACCATCATGGCCGTCACCTACCAGAAATAGAGGAAATGATTCTTAAAGCTAAGTTGCCATCACAGGCAGAAGCTTGGAGTTTAGCTGTATTCAGGCAGTTAGCAGTGGCAGAAGGGGCAATACATGGTATTGAACCGGAAAAAGTTCATTTTCATGAGGTAGGTGCTGTAGACGCGATTGTGGATATTGTCGGTACTTGCTTGGGGTTAGATTGGTTGGGTATTGACAGCAATGAAGAAAGATTACCTCTGATCTATTGTTCAGCGTTTCCGACTGGTGGGGGAACTGTTCGCGCTGCACATGGTCAAATGGCAGTACCAGTCCCCGCAGTATTGAAGCTGTGGGAAATGCGGAGTTGTCCAGTTTATAGTAATGGTATTGAAAAAGAACTGGTAACGCCAACAGGGGCAGCGATCGCTACTACTTTAGCCAGAAATTTTGGTTCACCCCCCCCAATCACAATCACAAAAGTGGGACTAGGAGCAGGTTCCCTCGATTTACCCATCCCCAATATACTACGGCTCTGGCTCGGTGAAAGTGCAAATTTCCAGACAAATATTCTTAATTTTGCCAATACTAGTCCCAATGTAGAAACTATCTCTGTTCTAGAAACCCAAATTGATGACTTAAACCCCCAAGCTATCGGCTATGTCTTTGAGGCTTTATTTACTGCTGGTGCGGTGGATGTCTTTACCCAACCGATAGGGATGAAAAAATCCCGTCCAGGTATTTTATTAACCGTTATTTGTCATCCAGAACATTTAGTCACTTGTGAAGAGATTTTATTCCGCGAAACCACTACTTTAGGAATTCGTCGCACTACTGGACAACGCACTATTTTACAACGGGAAATTCAACAAGTAGAAATTCCTCTTTATGGCAAAGTCGGTATTAAAGTTGCTTGGAAAGGATCAGCCGCAGAAAGAGTAATTACCAATGTACAGCCAGAATATGAAGATTGTGCAGACTTAGCACGAAAATATAATATTCCTTGGCGGGAAATTCAACGCATGGCACTACAAAATTGGTATTCTCAAACTTAACTCATGTTTTACATCAATATCCACTTTTAAGTAGCAATATCCAAAAGAAAAAGGTGGGCATTGCCCACCTTTTAAACATGAAATTAATTTTAATCAGCCTCTCTCACAGTTCTGTTGATTGCTTCTCCTGTATCCTCGGCTCGGCGTTGAATATTTTTCCCAACATCTTCAGTTCCACGTTGCATATTTTTGGTCAAATCTTTAGCAGCACTTCCGACATTTTCCTGAAGGTTTTCAACTCCTCGCTTTGTTCCTTTAGTAACACCTTCCCGCAATTCTTCAGCAGAACTTCCCACATCTTCACCTAAGTTTTTCACCCTTTCATCAAAAGGTGTTCCTTGACGATAATTACGTACATATTGCTCAGTACTATCAATTCCTTTATTTTCGTTGTTTTTCTGAGCATTTTCTATTAACTCATCGGCTCTAATTTTGGCTGCTTTTTCTGCATCTCTCGCTCTGGGATCTACATCACTAAAATTGTTCATCCCTCCTTGATATCGAGAGATAGGATAATCTTTTGTGGGATCATATCTTTGCACATTTGGCGGTTGTCCAGCGGGTTGGGGTGGTTGTCCGGCTATGGTGGGACGATTACAAGCTTGTGCTAAAAAGAGTAAAGCCCCGGCTAAAAATACCGTTAAAACTTTAAAGGGACGCAGATTTTGTAACCAATTAATTACTCTGTTCATAATTATCCTCTTTGTATTTTGATAAAGGTCTATTTGCCTACAGATGGATTTTTTTGTAGTTCAGGTCTGGCACTTGCTTCATCTGCTTTTTCTTTTAAAAATCCTGAAGCTTTTTCAAATGACTCTGTTACAGTTTCAATTCGGTCTTGAATGCGATTTCCTAAATCTGGTTGACCCTGAATTAATCCACCTGGCTCAGTATGTTTGAACTCTTCTTCTGTAATAATTGGTAGTTCTGCTTCTTTTTTAATTCTTCCTAAGGGTGTTTCTGCCCCAGGATAAAGAAGTTCTGAGTCTTTATTGGCAACTAATAATGTTTGTGAATTTAAGGGCAGACTAGCTTGATCGCCTTTTTGCTTTCTTGATTCAGTAGACGTTGGTGAATTTGAATTGGTATATTTATCGCCACCATTTTTATAAGGATTATTTGCTCCACCAGCCTGCACAGGAGTACTCTTGGGATTCATTCCTTGAGCGCTTGTTCCACTACAAGCAGTGCTAATCATCAAAAATACTCCAGCTAAAAAGATAGTTAAAATTCGACGCATTTGTAGTTTATTAAACCAGTTCATCAATCTTTTCACTTAGCCCTCCTTATATTAAGAGAACACGTTAATTCAATTTATCAATCATATTTTTTGGTATTGATGCAATTTATTAACGTGAACAAACTTTATTAAGAGTAACGGTTTTTAAATAACATTAACCTCTAGCTTAGGTCACATTTTACTGCTGAAAAAAGTTTAATTTTATCTAACTATAGAGAGATATTATTTAATATAATAATTTTGGGCAATTTAATGATTAAATTTCACAAATAATGAAAAAATTTTTACGCTGGTTTATTTTGGGGGGAACGCTGTTTTTTTTAGGAAAAGCTTTGAAGGATAATTGGATAGAAGTTACTTCTATCCGTATTGATGCAGCAGGATGGGCAATTTTAGCAGTTGCTACGGGTATAACTTTACTCGCACATACATGGGCTGGTTGGATATGGACTTGGGTGTTGAAAGAGTTAAATCAATCTGTACCAACTTTCCCATTTATCCAAGTTTATTTAAAAACGAATATTGCTAAGTATTTACCTGGCAATGTTTGGCATTACTACGGGCGAATTTTAGCGGCTAAAAATGCTAATGTCTCTACTGGTGCGGCAACTTTAAGCGTTTTACTAGAACCGTTACTGATGCTGGCAGCGGCTTTAATTATTATTGTTTTATTTGGTGGTGAATTTGCAGTCAGTGATACTAATATTGGGGTGCAAATTCTGCAATTGCTAAGTTTAGCGGTGGTACTGGGTGCAGTTCATCCCCGGTTTTTGAACCCAGCAATTCGTTTTTTATACCAATTCAAGAACAAAAAATCTGAATCTGAAAATCAGCCTATTAGTAGTTTAATTATTGAATGCTATCCTCTCAAACCGTTATTAGGAGAGTTAGGTTTTTTAGGCCTGCGTGGTACTGGTTTTATATTAACTATGTTTGCCCTGAGTTCGTTAAACTTGAGTCAAATTCCTTTATTGCTTGGTGCGTTTAGTTTTGCTTGGGTCTTAGGCTTAGTTATCCCTGGTGCGCCTGGGGGTTTAGGTGTGTTTGAAGCTACAGCTCTCACCTTGTTACAGTATCACTTCCCTGCTGCTTTAGTAATTAGTGCGATCGCACTTTATCGTCTCATTAGCATCTTAGCTGAAATTGCCGGCGCGGCTCTAGCTTCCCTAGATGAACGTCTTGCTAATTAGAGTTTGCTGAAAACGCCAATTAAAAAAGGCTTACTCCGAAAAAATCTTGGTTTAGATTGTTAAAATTAAATCAACTAACCCAGAGCCAAACTGACCCCAAGCAACTGCAAACGTTAGAAAATAACGAACCATGATCGCAGCCAAAGACAAAGCCCCCAACCTCACCCCTGAAGAATATTTCGCTTGGGAAGAACAGCAACTAGAAAAACACGAATTGATCGACGGTCAAGTTTATGCTATGAGCGGCAGTAGCGTCAATCACGGTCGTATTTCCATCCGCTTCACCTCCATTTTTGATGCCCATTTAGAGAATAGTGGTTGTATAACTGGAAATTCTGATATCAAGGTTAATATTGTCGAAACGAATAACTATACCTATCCAGATGCGAGTGTAACTTGCGATGAACGAGATAAAAATACTTCCAACTATTTTACCTATCCCTGCTTAATTGTTGAAGTTCTCTCCAAAACTACCGAAGCCTACGATCGCGGTAGCAAATTTAGAATGTATCGAAATAACCCCATATTGAAAGATTACCTATTGGTTAGTTCCACCAGCATCGAAATCGACCTGTATCACAAAAATGATGCGGGACAATGGATGATTATTAACTATGGAGAAGGTGACATCATTGAACTAAAAAGCATCAATCTCAGTTTCCCCATTGAGCAAGTCTATCGCGGTTTAACCCTTGAACCAGGAAATGGGGAATAAAATCAAAACATTACCCATTTTACCCATTACCCAATACCCCATGCTACTGTCTTCTTCTCAACTCTACGAGCAGTTTATTGAACAGGTAATTAGTTTAAGTCAAGAAAAAGAATTTTCATTGACTGCTGTAATAAGTAACTATGTGAGCATGAATTATCAGCTTAAATTAGAGCAAATAGACAAGCTAAAAGTTTGGTTGGATGACTTTAGACCGTTTGATACCACAATTATCGCGGAACTCAAAAAGCTGTATGATATCCGCTTTACTTATAACTCTAATGCCATTGAAGGGAATACTTTAACTCAAAGTGAAACCGAGTTAGTGTTAACTAAAGGGATTACAATTGGCGGTAAAACTCTTGATGAGCATTTAGAGGTGATTGGACATAAGGAAGCGATTGACTATATTGAGAGTTTAGCCCAAAAAGATACAGTAATTAATGAATGGGAAATTAAACAAATTCACAATCTAATCCTGAGAAAGATTAACCCTGATGAAGCGGGTTGTTATCGAATGCTGGATGTAATGGCAGCAGGAACAAATTATCTTTATCCTCCCCATTATTTACTATCTCAATTAATGGCAGATTTTGTAATTTGGCTCAATTCAGACGCTTCTTTAACACTCCATCCAGTAGAATATGCAACAATGGCTCATTATCGTTTTGTCTCGATCCATCCTTTTCGGGATGGGAATGGGAGAACGGCTAGATTATTAATGAATTTACTCTTAATTCGTGCAGGGTATCCCATTGTGGTGATTAATAATCAAATTCGCAATGATTATATTAACGCTTTGGCTTATGGACAACAAAACCAAGATAATTTAGATCGGCTTTTTGATTTGGTTTGTGATGCTGTTATAACTTCATTGGTGGAAACTTTAAGATTATTAGTAACTGCAAGTAGTAGTAGAGAAAAGGGGCAGGTTTTTTATCAAGAAATTACTGATTTTATTGATAACTATTTGAGGTAATCTGTAATAGGTAATGGGTAAGAAGTTAAAGAAAAAAGTCCCTGGCTTAATATTCCCTGCGTTTTACGGCAATTGGGACAAAGATAGAATTGATAATTTTTGAGTTCGCTATGTAGATCCTGTTGTGGATACACTCGAAATACCTACAAATCGCTCTTCAAACACTGCACAACGAGTTGAGGGAGCATATTGTCTAGAAAGAAAACCAGAAAAGTTATAGCCTTTCCCACTCTAGTTATATACAAAATTAACCCTCACCTTACCAAGGGGAGGGTGCGCGACAGCGCGGGTGGGGTGTATTTAATCAGCTTGGGAATGCCTATATCGGTAAACTCAAAATTACAAATTATTTATATGGGGGTGGGGGGACTTGAACCCCCACGACCGTTTAAGGTCAACGGATTTTCATTCTTCCACAGCTTTCACTGTTGCCTTGTTGCTTGCACAACTTCAGGCTTTAAGAATTGGACTCTCCCTTTACCCTCGCCTTTACGTTAGGGTAGCTCCCGTCGAGTCTCTGCACCTTCCCTGAATTTTGAATTTCTGATTTCAAATTGAAAGCCAAAATAAAATCTTGATTCTAAAATTTCCGGGCTTGGCTCAGGATTGCCATATCTGTAAACAGATTTAGGTTTCCCTGAATTTGAGAGCTTCCACTTGAAAGATTTCTCTATCAAGGCTCAGTTTTCTAAGTCCGTAGCGTCTACCATTCCGCCACACCCCCAAGGGTTTTTGATGTTTAGAGGCTCAAAAAACCTCCCCATCTATTTCATCATTAATTGCGTATTTTGTGCAAGTAGTTTTCAAAATTTTTTTTCAAACACTACTTTTTTCAATTTAGCCTCAAAATCATACTTTTTAGGTAATGACCTTGTTTAACTTGGTTGCACAACCGCGTTTAATGGCGAAATATCACCATAACACAATATAAACTTTTTTTCAAATTATTGCAAGTCGGACAAAATTAATTTATTTTCTTTCCCGACAAAACTGATGAGTGATACTTCCCTGAGTCCGACCATTCAGCATATTATGGGAATAGATGCACCGAATAGTCTTCTCAAATCCGATAAAGAATTATGGTTGTAGCGCTACTATATCTAATTTTGGCCGGAGCTTATCTTCTGGTAATCCCAATGGCTGTAATGCTTTATCTAAAGCTGCGGTGGTATACGGCTAGTTCTGTTGAACGTGTGTTCATGTACTTTTTAGTGTTCTTCTTCTTTCCGGGTTTGTTGCTGCTTTCGCCCATTGCGAATTTTCGACCCCGGCGCAGACAAATTGTTTAACTTGATTGGTAGGTCATAACTCTCATGCGACGCATTGATGCAATCGGAATTGCTTTGGGGATTTTTGTGGCTGGTGGCTTGGCCTATGCGGGATTACAGCTAGTCGGGTTAGATGGACAAAAAGCTGGAATTTGGAGTCAGGTTTTACTGGTTTTTGGGTTGTTGGGCTGGTTGTCCACATATCTTTTCCGAGCAGGTAGCAAAAAAATGACCTACCATCAACAACGGGAAGAGTATGAAAAGGCGTTCTTACAAAAGCGACTAGATGAACTCACTCCTGAAGAATTAGCAAAAATTCAAGCTGAAATTGAATCAGGCAATTAGGTGACAGTTGACAGGTGACAGGTGACAGAAAAGATAGGAAGATAGTAAAGATAAGGAAGTGGGGGAGATGGGGGAGAGTATTTACCTTCTACCTTCTACCTTCTGTCACCTGTTCCCTGTCACCTAATTACCTATTCCCTATTCCCTTCTTCTGACCAATGACTGCAATTTCTCGTTGTTTTGAAACTTTAAGACGGAATCAAGAGTGCGCTCTGATTCCGTTTATTACTGCTGGTGATCCTGATTTGGAAACAACAGCTAAGGCTTTACAAGTTTTAGATCGCTCTGGAGCCGACATAATTGAGTTGGGTGTTCCTTATTCTGATCCTTTGGCTGATGGGCCTGTGATTCAAGCAGCTGCTACCCGTGCATTGGCAAAGGGTACTACTTTAGATCAGGTGCTGGCGATGTTGCAAGCAACTACTCCTAGTTTAAAAGCACCAATTATTTTATTTACGTATTACAACCCGATTTTACACCGGGGAATTGATAAGTTTCTTCAGCAAATTAAGGCCGCTGGTGTAGCAGGTTTGGTAGTTCCTGATTTACCTTTGGAAGAGGCAGCAGGGTTATTAAAACCAGCAAGTGAGATGGAGATTGATTTAACTCTGTTGGTAGCTCCTACTAGCTCTACTGAGAGGATAGAAGCGATCGCACGTGCTTCCCAAGGATTTATTTACTTGGTGAGTGTGACAGGTGTAACAGGAATGCGATCGCAAATGGAAAGCCGAGTTTCCGATTTACTCACACAAATTCGCTCTGTCACAGATAAACCCATCGGCGTAGGCTTTGGAATTTCTGACATTGAACAAGCGCATCAAGTCCGAGAATGGGGTGCAGATGCAGCAATTGTGGGTAGTGCTATAGTCAAGCGTTTAGCAGAAGGGACACCGGAACAAGGATTAGATGCGATCGCTCAATTTTGCCAAAATCTGAAGACAGCAATCACAACTACCTCTTGATGATTTGGGAAAATTAGATTAAAAAGTATAACAGGGTAGTTTTTTTACCATCCATTAGTGGACAATTTGACTGATATGGTCTTGAATGTTAACAGCACATACAAAGGTAAAAAGACTACCTGATATATCTGCTTATAGTTTGAGTCTTATTGTGAATTGAAGTAGGCAAGCAATATGAGTGTGAGAGTGAGTCAGTCAAAATCTAGTTACGCTGCCGTCGTAGTTGAGGGATAAAAGCAATGAGTGAAAGTATGGCATTTATCGGCGGAGTTGCTGTAGCTGGTCTGGCGGCTCTCCTCCTGCTAAAAGGAACAAATACTCCTATACAACAATCTAATTTTGCTGCTACCCCACAAATGCCATCATTTGTACAGCCCCAGTTAATGCAGCAACCTGTCCAGTATCCCCCTAATTACGGTCAACCAGCATATCCATATCAACAACCAGTAGCTCCTAATTCCGACCAGCGTGTGGAAATGGAAAAACTGAACATGACATTGGAAAAGCTGAAAACAGATAACGAACAGTTGAGGTTACAAAACCTCCAACTCCAGGGACAAGTACAGAATTTCACCCAGCAGCAGTGGCAATTAGCCCAGCAGCAAAATCAACAAAAAATATCATCTGTACTCCCATATGAACAGAAAGCTTGGTGGGAATCACCTATAATTTGGGCAGTTGGGGGAGCAACACTAACTATCGGTGGTGGTGTTGTTGTCGCTGGAGTCTTATCTCTATTTTCTCCAAAACAACATCGTCCCACCCGTACTGTGCAGGTAATTCATCCCTACAATGGCCCCACACCACCATTAGCAAATGTCCGTCGGGCTGAGTTTTTACCCTCCACTCGGATGGAAACCAGACGCATGGAAACGGCCGAATACGATGAACTACACTAGAACCTAACTTCATTCGGTCAGGCTGGTGATTGGTAATGGGAAGAAGATAGTTTCCATTACCAGGCATTTACAAATCACTAGCTGGCTTGTCTGTAGCACCTGGAGTTTGTGTAGAAGTCGGTTTATTTTCATTACTATTCTTCTCTTCCTGAGAAAGAACCTGTTTAGCCGCATTTTCAGATGCTTGTTTAAACATTGGTTCTAACTTGTCTTGCCAGTATTTAATATTGGGTAATTTTTCAGGATTATCTCGATAAGCTAAAACTTGATCCCATTTACCATCATCAATAGCTTTATTGATATCATTAGCCAGTGCTTCAGCCTTTGCCCAATCATTCTGCCATTGATTAACAATCTGAACAGTTTCCTTGATTCCTGATGCAGCATTGGCAGGTATTGATCTCAGTATAGCGATCGCACCTTGCAAATCTCCAGACTCAAACTTCTCTCTAGCTTGTGCGACAATTTTATCCTGATCCTGACCAGCTTGGGTTTTTTCAGATTCTGATATTTCTAGCTGAGAAGTAGCAACAGGAATAGGTTTAACTTGCGGTTTCGGAACAGGGATAGATGTAATTAAAGAACTATCATCTACCGTTTGCACAGAAATACCTTGATCCCTCAAGCAAGAAATCCAATTGTCATTATTAGTAATAACTTCGGAATGCGCCCAGGCCAAACGTCCAGACTTGAGTTTCAGTTCAATCCAACCCCGTTTTGTGCGCTTGCCAGTAACATCAAATTGGCTATTATCACCAACAGTTTTCAAAATATTATCAGAATTAATTGCACTAGGTTCAGAGCGGATATTAGAATTAGCCACCACTACAGCCAAGCATTTGTTTCCCAATGTGCGATCGTTCCCTGTCCAATTAGCAGTTAAATTTTTCACATTTGGATATAAATTTGTCACCAAAGCTGCTGCACCACCTGCTAATAAGATGCCAATTACCAAAGGCAATGGATCAGGTTTGTTAGACTCTCTGCGAATAGATTTAGAAACCACCGGATTAGCGGGTGCGACAGCCACGGTGTGCTGTGAAAATACTTGAGAGGGGAGAGACTTAGGAATTTGGTAAATAACCTGTTGAGGAGCCTCTGAAGGCAGAGAATATCCAGAGGCAAGATTCATCAACTCTCTACAGGCTTGCAGTGCTTCCGTAGCAGTTTGGTAGCGGTCTTTAAAGTGATAACGTACCATCTTGCTGAGAATTTCTGCCAAGCGGTAGTTAACAGGCAGGAAATGCTGCCAGAGAATTTCACCAGTATTCGGATCTTCTTGTAATTGCTTGGCTGGTACTCCCGTTAAAGCTTGAATAGCAATAATACCCAGAGAATAAATATCACTATTAGGACGGGGTTTGCCTTGTCCTTGTTCTGTAGGCATATAGCCGGGTGTACCAATCGCTACTGTCGCCGTGAGTTGTGCGCCAACCGTCACTAAAGGTGATCTTAATTGTTTAACTGCCCCAAAGTCTACTAAAACCAATCTATAATCAGCAGCGCGACGGATAATATTATCTGGCTTAATGTCGCGGTGAATGACACCTTGTTGATGGACAAATTCTAAAATACCCAGAACTTCCAGCAACATTTGGATGACTTGGCCTTCATTCCAAGGTTGTCCCGGAATTAATTCCTCACTCAGAGTATGTCCGTCAACATATTCTTGAACTAAGAAAAATTCTTGATTTTCGTCAAAATAAGCGAGTAGCCTAGGTATTTGGTCATGATTACCCAGTTTCTCTAAAGTTTCGGCCTCGCTGTTGAAGAGACGTTTAGCCGTTTCAAAAATTTTGGGGTCAGTGCTGGCGGACTTAAGGTGTTTGACAACGCAGATGGGATTGCCTGGCCGCCTGGTATCTTGGGCAATGTAGGTTTGACCAAATCCTCCTTTCGCCAAGATGCGAATGACTTGGTATCGGTGGTCTAGTAGTTTGCCTATCATATTCCCTCCCCAGTTTTAATACCTAATTTTCCAGATAGTAATAGATATCTCCAAATTTTCTTCTAGGAAATCCGCTATCTTGAGAAAAGATTTAGACTCAAAACGCAGTTTTTTAATAAAAACAACAAATTGTTACGTTTGATTTAGTATCTATGTTAACTAGCAATGCCACCTAAGATAACAAATTCCACTACATGGCAGCAAGCTGAACTCCTCATGCAACCTGCATTTATTCGCGTTGTCGATAATATTCGTAAGCATCTTGATGTCTCTTCCTGGAAAGGAACTTACCACGATGTACTGATTTGGCCGCCTAACACAACTGATGAAACAAAAGCCTTGGTGACACAGTTGTTGCAAGATATGGAATCTGCAACACCCCAACAGGTGGAAGATATTAGAGAAAATCTTGCCCATCTGCCGATGCCCCATCCAGGATACCATCTGCGCTTGCAACGTCAAGAGCAGCAAGTAAATGTGGATTTGTGGGATATTTGTTACCAAGTGTGTTTTTTAAATTACAGTGTAGGGATTTATGATGTTGATATTGATACTAGCTTAATTGATGAGTTAGGAGAAGTGGATTGGCAACATCTGGAAGAAAAAACGAAGCAGCTAGTTAAACACCTATTTGATAGTTTACCAGAGGATTGAAGCGTGGGGGTGCTGTGTGTGGGGTGCTGTGTGGGAATATACAGCTTTCAGAAGAGAATTCTGAAGTCTATCAAGACAAAGCCCACCTTCCTGAACTGAGATCATTTTCTTAAGAAGTTGATGATAAAACTTGGTAAGGTTGGTTATTTTGTTCCCATGTTTGAATATGTCTATATAACTGTGTATTACGGAAATACGATTCTTCGTATGCCAGTCTTAAAATTTTTTCTAATACTTCTGGCTTAACATCATTACTATTCCATGTTCCCCAGACCTTACACAGTCCTATGGACAAAATACAAATTAAATCATGACCACAACATACTTGAAGAGGATCATGATCATCATCTTTTAAATTTTCCAACTTCTCTTGAATATCTTTTTCTATAAGTGCTGGCTTTTGGGAGTGGTCTTTAACTGCTTTAATCAGTTTTATAGTATCTATGGCTAAAGTTTTAGGTTCTAGAAATTTACTAAAGGTTAAATCTTCAAATTTAAGAGATAAATTAAATTTCAAAGATAGCCATCTTAAATAACCAATAATTTTGCCAGTTTCAAGTAGAGTTATAGTGATATTTTTAGCATAATTTTTAATCTTTTCTTCACTGCCAAACTCACGAATTACCTTATCAAGTGCTGGGGATTGAATTAGCATAATTTCTAAATCATGATAATCAGTCACCAATAAGTTTGGACTAGCTGGTAAAATATCTTCAAGTCTAGAAAAATCTGCATCAATAATAGCCAACACACCTGCAAAATTATTTTTTTCCAAAATAGCTAACGCGCCGATAGCTTTTTCTTTATTGTAAGCAACTGAAAGTTCACATTTTTTATTATCTAAACAGCGTTCATATACCCGCGCATCTGTAGAACCCTCAACAATTATAAAAGTCCCTGAGTAAGCACTACGCCTCATACGAATCTGATTAGCAATAAACTCAGGTGTGATAGATTCTCTCATATCTGAGGACCTTTCAATTCAACTGTTAAATCCCATCGATCATGAATAATACTAGGAGAATGCGTCGCTAATAAAACATCTATATTAGCAATTTTTGTAATTTCTTTTAAATCCTTAAGAAAATTCACTTGCCACTCCACGTGCAATGAAAGTTCTGGCTCATCAATGAGGATTAATGTGTTAGGTTGGACTTTAAATAATAACTCATAAAGCATAACTAATTCGTGCTGTTCTCCAGAAGATAATTTTTCTGGTGATAAAGAATTACCATTAGAGGTAAAAGTAAAACCTTTATCTTTGCTGATATTTATTTGCTTGTAAGAAAATCTTTGATTGATAATCCTCTTCATCAATTCTATTTTTTGAGATAGATTATCAAAAATATTAAGTTTATTTTCAACATCTTCAACATAAACTGATAAAACCTTTTTTGTATTTTCATCTATTTGCTCAAAAATTTGGAAGTTTGAGTTTTCATCTTTATCTAATAATCCAGCATTTATCAAATGAGTTCGCTTTTCTTCAATTTCATCTAACTTTTGATATAGTTGCTTATCTGTCAGTTCAGTTGAAGCTTGTCTTTTAACTAATCTTGCTGGAAAAGTTCTATCAAGTGATTGAGATAACATACCATACTCAGCTAATTTTTCCTGAATATTTTCTGCAAGTTCATTTGCATAACTAGTCACAGATGGAATCATTGAATTATTGTCTGATATATTTAATAATCTCTGGGATTCTATGAAACGAATATTTATAGAAGTAATAATAGTCTGCAACCATTCTGGTATTGTTTCAGGTTGAAATCCATATAAAATTTTTGTAGATTGTTTAAGGCGTTCTACAGCAACCAAGTACCTCTCTTTATCGCTCATGAAATATTCAGAATTTTTTGATTTTATAGGTATATTGAAATTTTTATTTTCTATAAAATCATAGTCATGTTGATTTAGAGAAAATTCATACTCATTGCTACTACTATTTTTGAAGAATATTATGATCTCAGTTTTTATATCACCATCAATAGCAGATTTGGCTTTTTTGTTCAGTCGAATATAACTACCATCATCAAAATCGATCTGGAAGTTATTAAATATAATATTGTATAGTTCTGAAAACCGGAAATTAAAAAAATTATTTAATAGCCTAAGTATTGCTGTTTTACCAACACCATTTAAACCGTAAATTATAGTTATACGGTCTTCCGTATTCAGAGGAATGACATGATTAAAAATGCCAAAAAGTTCGGTTACTGAAATTTGCTTAATTCTCATATTGTCCTCTTTAAAATAACTATTTTACAGCACATTTATATGATTAAATGATTTCTTTATCAGTTCAAGAGCCATACCTTTGATAAGTTGCGCGTCTGCTCTCTTCTCTGCGAGAAGATATACCAACGAGTCCCGTTAGTGGTACGCCGAAGGCATCGCTCTTACAAAAGTTATACTTTTTGTCATTCAAATATATTGATTTTGTAAAGTTTATCAGTAAAGAGGCTGTTTGACTTGACACAGATTAATACAGTAGTAAAATCTCTAAATTAAACTGGAGCAAAGACCGCTGTTTTCATACTAGTGTACAATTTTACTGATAACGTACATTATTACCAAGAATCTATCCGAGAAAACCATTCTGGGATAGGATGATAAGTCAACGATGCTTTGCTCCAATATCAATAATATTGAGTTTTTAAGATTTTATGGACAGATGTCCACCAGATGGCAGTAGCAACCTCCTCTAAGCTGGCGAGTTAGTCTCCCAGCGTGGGGGAGACTATAGGAGGTATTTACTATGCTCACACAAGATGTTCGCAATGCCCTAGACATTGCTGACTTGAATCAACTTAAGTTTGATTTAAATCGGTTACAACCCGTAGATGTTGGGGAATACATCACACAGTTGCCGGAAAAACAAAGAGCGATCGCATTTCGTCTCCTCAACAAGGCTCAGGCTATAGATGTCTTTGAATATTTACCCACAGAAATACAAGAAGAACTCATAAATTCTCTCCATGATGTCCAAGTTGTACATCTAGTGGAAGAAATGAGTCCCGACGAACGAGCATACTTGTTTGATGAACTACCAGCAGGAGTAGTCAAACGGCTGTTACAACAATTAAGCCCCGAACAAAGACAGGCTACAGCAACCATTCTCGGTTATCCAGAAGGGACTGCTGGGCGGGTAATGACAACGGAATATGTTCGGTTACGTCAAGGCTTAACTGTGGGTGAGGCCTTAACTAAAATCCGCCTGCAAGACGAAGATAAAGAAACAATTTACTACGCTTATGTCACAGATGATAACCGCACCTTAGTAAGTGTTGTTTCTTTGAGACAGTTGTTATTTACTTTTCCTGAAGTTTTAATTAAAGATATTGCTAGTGATCATGTAATTAAAGTTAAAACTGAAACTTCCCAAGAAGAAGTTGCTCGCATCATGCAGCGTTATGACTTAATAGCGATGCCAGTAGTGGATAGGGAAGATAGATTAGTGGGAATTATTACCATTGATGATGTCATTGATATTTTAGAAGAAGAAGCAACTGAAGATATTCAAAAATTGGCGGGGGTAAGTGGTGATGAATCTGCTTTATCTTCTCCACTGGTAACAATTTGCAAACGATTGCCTTGGTTGTTAGGGATTATGGGATTGTATATAGGTGCTGCTAGTGCGATCGCTCCTTTTCAATCTGTAATTGCTGCTGTACCAGTCCTCGCTGTGATTATGCCCATTTTTTCTAACACAGGTGGCACTGTCGGCATCCAATCTTTAACCGTCACTATTCGCGGCTTAGGAGTGGGAGAAGTCACACCCAAAGATACTCTGAAAATTCTTCGTAAAGAACTGTTAGCGGGTTTAGGAACAGCCTTAGCTTTGTGCATAACTATGATGCTGCTGTCCCTAATTTGGGCTAAACCCCAAGAAAGATGGGTAGCTTTGATTGCAGGAACAGTCATGGCAACTAATACAATTGTCGCTGTTACCCTCGGTACTTTACTACCAATGGCTTTAACCCGTTGGAAGCTAGATCCGGCTTTAATGAGTGGGCCATTAGTCACCACACTTCTGGATACAATTGGCTTTTTAACCTTTCTCAGCATGATTTCTATTGCTTTAAAGGTTTTTCATCTACAACCTTAAATAGCCACATTTGCCGAAAAATTCAAGTCTGCACTTAGCAACTTTTAGAGTGAGAGTTATGGACAGATTTATTGTTTGGTAGGCAAATGATAGAACAAAAGTATGATTATGTGCGTCTACATATGTAAATTCACAAGCTGTAGAGAAACATTCAGTATCAATCTCTACAACCGAAATTAATAGTTATTTATGCCTAGTACTACCTGGAATCGTCATCACATTCTTTCCCTGGCTGACTTCACAACTTTTGAATATAACGCGGTTTTGCAAACTGCGGCCTCATTTCAAGAGGTACTATCACGGAGAACAAAAAAAGTACCTACCTTACAGGGACAGGTGGTGGCCAATCTATTTTTTGAATCCTCTACCCGCACACGCAGTAGTTTTGAAATTGCTGCTAAACGTTTAAGTGCGGATACCCTCAACTTTGCAGCTGCGACTTCTTCCATGACAAAGGGAGAGACAATTCTCGACACAGCGAAGACCTATTTGGCGATGGGAACTGATATTATGGTGATTCGCCATCGAGAAGCGGGAGTTCCACAAGCGATCGCTCAAGAAATGGATCGTTTAGGTGTCAAAGTCAGTGTCCTCAACGCCGGTGATGGTCAACACGAGCATCCTTCCCAAGGATTACTTGACTTATTTACCATTTGTACATTAATTGATCCAGCCCAACCCCGCATCGAACTATTACAAGGTAAAAAAATAGCTCTTGTTGGCGATATTCTCCATTCTCGCGTAGCGCGTTCTAATATTTGGAGTTTAATTGCCAGTGGTGCTGAAGTTCATCTTGCAGCACCGCCAACATTATTACCTAAATTCTTTAGTGAATATTTAGGTGAAGCAGCAAACACAGGCAAGTTATTCACCCATTGGCAAATAGAACCAGCTTTAGAAAATGCCGATTATGTCATGACATTGCGGTTACAAAAAGAGCGCATGACGGCTCATTTATTGCCAAGTTTGCGAGAATATCATCAACTATTTGGTATTACTCGCGCCAAACTCAAACTGTGTAAACCTAATGTTAAAGTTTTACATCCAGGCCCAGTTAATCGGGGTGTAGAAATTAGCTCTGACTTAATGGATGATCCTGAATTTAGCTTAATTCAATCACAAGTTACCAGTGGCGTAGCCGTGCGAATGGCGTTGTTGTATTTTATTGGTAGTGGTAGAGCCTGATAAAAAGAGGCAGGGAGCAGGGGGGCAGGGGAGAATAATTTCTTACCAATCACCCTCCTTATTGATCGAATAAAATAAAAACAAATCAACAATGAGGAAGTCTTTATGGCAACCCAAATCAGTGAAATCAAATCTCCCACTGAACCGGTCATCTCTTGGGAAGCCTTACCCCATGATTTTCAGTTAGAGGATGAACCGGTGGAAAATACAGGACAGCCAATTTTGGCTGGTGCTTTGCGAGAAAGCTTAGAAATTGCGGGTTTTATTCAACCGCAGATGTTGATAGCCTCAAATTTTGGTTTATGTGCCACATTAGACGGTCAATTTATTGCTAAAGCACCTGATTGGCTATATATTCCTTCAGTGAAAGAGATTGTACCTGAACGCAAAAGCTACACACCCAATTTAGAAGGGGATGTTCCGGCTATAGTCATAGAATTTTTATCTGATACTGAAGGGGGAAAATATTCTGTTAAGCGAACATATCCACCAGGAAAATGGTTTTTTTACGAGCAAATTTTACAAGTTCCCATTTATGTAATTTTTGATCCAGATGGTGGTTTATTAGAATTTTATCAACTAGAAAATGGTCGCTACGAATTAAAGCAAGCGAATGAAAATGGTCTGCATTGGATTGATGCAATGGGTCTATTTTTAGGAACTTGGAGAGGAGAAAAAGAAGCCAGAACAGGGTATTGGTTAAGATGGTGGGATAAAGAGGGTAATTTGTTACCTTGGTCTGTAGAAAAGATTGCAGAAGAACGTCATGAGAAAGAACGGCTAATAGCTTATTTGAAATCCCAAGGGATTGATCCGAATAATTTACCAACCGCTACGAATTAGCTATAGATGTAGGGATTTAGTATTGCTAAACCCTCACACTGCGTATAATATATTAGGACTTACGCAAGATTGAACTCAAAAGCTGATTCTTGCGTAAGGGTAATTCATGAATTACTCCTACTTCCATCCTGTTTTGCGTAAGTCCTGTATATATCAATCTCCTTTCAAACAGATGTTATCTAAATTAAAAGTTCAACACTACAAAAGCCTTTTTGATACAGAAGTGGATTTAGAACCATTGACTGTATTCATTGGTCCTAATGGTTCTGGTAAATCTAATATTTGTGAAGCTTTGGCTGTATTGTCTGATTTTTTTCAAAACTTGATAGTTGCTCCAGACTATACAGAGAGTATGACCTTTTTTTTAGAGTCTTTAAAGACTGTAAGTACGAACCTACAGAGCATTCAATCTAAATTCTGGCATGGAAAGCCAGATTATCTTTTGTTTGAGGCTAGTACCATTCCTAAAACAGAAATAATTACTTCTGAAAAAGCTCAAAACTTTTTAAAAATATCAGTTAATGTTGATTATTCTCGGCGAATAATTAGTATAAAAAATCTTGGCAATACTCAATGTGAAGAAGATGAATATATAAGTCCATTAAGAGATTTTATAGTTTCTCATCAATTTCCAGATTCTTCTTTGTATAATGCACTGAAAAAAGTTAATGTTTACGATTTTGCGCCATTTGATATTTCTAATAAAACCTCATCAAATGGCAATATGGATAAAACTGGTCAAGGAATTGCCTATGCTTTACTTGATATTTTGCTTGCGAATCGTGAAGGTTTTGATGAATTGCAGGATCGTTTAACGCAGCTTGTTCCTAATATCAAAAAAATTTTGTTACCTCGTGGGGAAAATCAAACTTTTTCACTGGAGTTAGTTGATAGATATTCAGAACATCATATCCCTGCCTCTGATATATCGGATGGAACATTAAGAATTTTAGCTTTTCTAACTGCACTGTATCAAGAAAACACTCCTAGTATTATTTGCTTTGAAGAAATAGAAAATGGTGTGCATCCTTGGTTACTGCATAAAATGATGGAGTTGCTAAAAATTGTTTCCACGGAAGGAATAACTGGTAAACCTGTGCAGGTTTTAATTACAACCCATTCTCCTGTGTTGTTAAATTATGTTGAACCATATCAAGTCCGTGCGGTTGAATTAGACAAAGAAGGTAAAACTCAAGTTCATAAATTACCTGTAGATTCTGTCCGGTTTCAAAAAGCTTTAGAAGCCTATGATGGGGCATTAGGTGAACTTTGGTTTACAAATGTGTTTGGAGGAAATCCAGAATGAGTCGTCGGATTCGGATTGGATTAATTGCTGAAGGGGAGGCAGAACTGGGTGCAAGTATTCCTTATATTAAACCAGAAGATGGTGGCAAAGTAATTGAAAGAAATAATGAAGGCGCACTGCATACTTTAATTAGACGAGAACTGGAAAATGCTGGATTTCTAGATTGCGATTTTGTCCAAAGACATCCATCAATTAAAGAAACTCAAAAACTTACTTTACGAACTGGACATTCTATTTTAGATATCAAATATCTAGCCCAAATTGTTATTCTATGGAAACCAGAAGAGGTAGATATGATCCTCATTGTGGTTGATGCAGATGATAAACTTGAGCAAAGAAAAATTGATTTGGAACGAGCTTTAAATAAAATTCGTGACAATCACTTAGATATTAACGAGCAACCAATTAGCGATCGCTCTGCTGGAGGTTTAGCAATTAGAAATTTTGAGACGTGGTTACAGGCTGATACCCAAACAGTTGCAACTGTTTTAGGTGTAGAATTCCCATCTCTGGAAAATTTAGAAGATTTAGACAAAACTAAGGACATTTTGGAGAATGCAATACAGAAATCAACATATTTTTCTGAAGACACTAGTAATCAGCGATCGCTACAAATTCGCTGGAACTTGGCTTTTCAGATTGATTTAGAGATAATTAAAACTTGCTGTCCCGGTGGATATGCTGCTTTTGCAAAAGATTTATTGTTAGCGACACAAGCCGTTATACTGATTAATGGTATAAATTAAAATAATATACGTAGTTGCTACGCTGATAGTTAAGAACGTGCCTGAGAAATTAATAATCAGAAATTAACTTACATGAGCGATTAGCAATGGTATCATTCGGTTATTACAAAAAGTAAAGGGCAATTTTACTATGACCAAAGCACCTGTTGCTCCTGTGGTGCTAGTCATTTTAGACGGATGGGGCTACTGTGAGGACAAGCGAGGAAACGCGATCGCTGCTGCTAAAACTCCAATCATGGACAGTTTATGGGCAGCCTATCCCCACACCCTCATTCGCACATCAGGCAAAGCCGTAGGGTTGCCAGAAGGTCAAATGGGCAACTCGGAAGTTGGTCATTTGAATATTGGCGCTGGAAGAGTGGTTCCCCAAGAACTGGTACGCATCTCTGATGCTGTTGAAGACGGTTCTTTAGCCGCCAACCCAGCACTTGTCAAAATTTGCCAGGAAGTCCGCTCTCGCAATGGCAAGTTGCATCTCATCGGCCTTTGTTCTGAGGGTGGGGTACATTCGCATCTTACCCACCTATTTGGACTACTTGACTTAGCCAAAAAAGAGCAACTTCCAAAAGTTTGTATTCACGCCATTACTGATGGACGTGACACTGCCCCATCTGAGGGTATTAAAGCAATCCAGAAACTGCAAGATTATATAGATAGCGTCGGCATTGGTCAGATAGCCACTATTAGCGGTCGTTATCATGCAATGGATCGGGATCACCGTTGGGATCGAGTCCAACGCGCCTATGATGTCATGACACAAGATGGTGCGGGAAATGGACTCACGGCGGTAGAGGTCTTAAAAGAATCCTACGCCAAAGGTGTAACTGATGAGTTTGTTGAGCCAGTTCGTATTACTCCTGGCGCAGTAGAACCAGGTGATGGGGTCATATTTTTCAATTTCCGCCCCGATCGCTCTAGACAATTAACTCAAGCCTTTGTCAGTCCCAAATTTGCAGGTTTTGAAAGACAGCAAATTACACCGCTATCCTTTGTGACTTTTACCCAGTATGATCCTGAATTACCAGTATCAGTGGCTTTCACACCACAGAATCTGAATAATATTTTAGGAGAAGTCATCGCCAATCATGGTTTAAAACAGTTTCGCACCGCCGAAACCGAAAAATATGCTCACGTCACCTATTTCTTTAATGGGGGACTTGAAGAACCTTGTGAAGGTGAAGACCGGGAACTAGTCAGCAGTCCAATGGTGGCTACCTATGACACAGAACCTGCAATGTCAGCCCAATCCGTGACAGAAGTTGCGATCGCAGCCATTAAAAAGGGCATCTACTCCCTAGTGGTCATGAATTATGCTAACCCAGACATGGTAGGGCATACAGGACAGATAGAAGCTACAGTGACAGCCATTCAAACTGTAGATCGCTGTTTAGGTCTTCTCCTCGATACCATTGGCAAAGCTGGCGGCACAGCAATTATTACTGCTGACCACGGCAACGCTGAGTATATGTTAGACGAAGAAGGTAATCCTTGGACAGCACACACTACTAATCCAGTTCCCTTAATCTTGGTAGAAGGCGAAAAGGTCAAAATACCAGGATATGGCACAAATGTGGAACTGCGAAATGATGGCAAGTTAGCCGATATTGCCCCGACTATTCTGGATATTTTACAGCTACCCCAGCCACCAGAAATGACAGGGATATCACTGCTAAAACCCGCAGAATATGACTTGAAACCTATTCGCACTCCTGCACAAATAGGTTTGTAAAATAGTGAAAGCTTAACAGTTAACGATGATCAAGTTAACTGTTAACTTTTCTGAATTTGCAGTTTTGAGCGATGCCTTTGGCGGGTGTAAAAGAATATGGATTAAATGAACCGCGAAGACGCGAAGGACGCGAAGTGAAGAAAGAAGAAGGAAGAAGGAAGAATCTTACACTAAGTAGCCATCATGAACTGCGTACACCAGGAGGGATGAAAATAAGTCTTTTCACCTTCCCCGATTTTCAAGTCAGGTGGGCAGAATCAAACCAAACTATGTAAAGAAAAGTAAACAAGGCTCAAATCCTTTTTCCCCCTGCCTGATCCCAACGACAATTTTTAACGCCAACCGACTTAGGAAGGAGATAATAGTCCTTAGCCGTTATAATTTATATTTGGTCTGATTATTTTTGTTTTTGAATTACTTATGACACTTACTAACATCGTGCAAGGTATTTGGGCTTTTTCTGCTTTAGGTCTAATCATTCTCGTTTTACTGCATAGTCCTAAAGGTGATGGTATTGGCGCAATTGGTGGACAAGCGCAATTGTTTAGCAGTACCAAGAGTGCAGAAAATACATTAAATCGAATTACTTGGGCGCTAGTAGTAATTTTTATGGGTTTAACAGTAGTTTTAAGTGCTAATTGGTTGCCTAAATAGGGCTTGCTGAATAAAGCAAAAACCTAGATATATCAAGAGTTTGAAGGTTAAAAAGTGAATCAGGTGCAAGGAATAAGCGTTGAAACTACCAAAAACCTATCACTTGAGCAGATTCAAGACTATTCTTCTCTTCTTCTAATTCTTCCTCCTGACTCCTGACTCCTGACTCCTGACTTCTAGCCCTAACGGAAAGACTTTTTCAGCAAGCCCTAAATAGGTGAAAATGGGCAAAATTACCCAAATATTGATATACAAAACCCGAAATAAAATATTTTGGCGGAGGTTATTAGCAGTCCTAACTTTAATCATAAGTACAGGGCTGTTAGTTATTTTTACTAACTTTCTATCCAGCGCTGTGATGAATAAATCTGTCCAAAAACCTGCATTTAGTAGAGATTTTACCTGGAAAGTTTCCAAAAGTGAGGTTTTAGGCGCAAAGGCAGAATTAATACAAAAATCCCATCCGTTACCCCTGACTCTCAAAAATTGGCAAGATAAAACCAATAGTAGTGATTATTTTGACCAAATTACACCCACTAAAGTTGGTTATTTAATTTGGTCACGTTTTCCTGTGCAAGTGAAGATAGACAAACCGACAGGAATGAGTGAAAAACAGGCGCAAATATGGGTTAATAGCATTTTAGAGGCTGTACAAGAGTGGAGTGTTTATTTACCTTTACAGGTAGTGGAACAGCCAGAAGCTGATATTACAATTGTCAGGAAAGCCCCACCGCTTCAGTTGTCACCCCAAAAAATTCCCCGTGCGCGTTCTGCTTTGACTACCTTTGAGTTATACACAACGAATAATGTGTTATCCCACCGCTTTAGGATCTTGCTGAGTCCTAGCCAAGCAGGGGAATATGTGCAAGCATCCGCACGTCATGAACTTGGACACGCTTTAGGAATTTGGGGTCATAGTCCTCTGCAAACTGATGTGCTTTATTTTTCCCAAGTCCGTAACCCACCAACTATTTCTGCTAGAGATGTGAATACCTTGAAGCGCATTTATGAACAGACTACTAATTTGGGTTGGTAATGGAATGGGTAATTGGTCTAATTTCATCTTTCACTCAGTACTCAGTACTCAGTACTCAGTACTTGCTACTGAGTACTCAAGACTCAGCACTGTTTTAGTGATAAAGTGACTGTTTACCTAGAACATTAAAAACAATACATAGTAGGGTGAAGATTAGTAATGGGTAAGGCTATAGGAATTGATTTGGGGACGACTAACTCTGTCACTGCTTTTAAGTTAGCAGAAGTGGAAGTAGTAACAGCAAACGATAACACGCCTCCAGACCGGAAACTCACTTGTTCTGTGGTTGCTTATAACCAAGGTAAATTTTTGGTGGGAGGTCAAGTTTACAACCAGCTACGCCATAACCCAGAAAATGTAATTATTTCTATTAAGCGGCTAATGGATAGGGGTTTTGGTGATTTAACGAAAATTCTCAAAAAAGCGGCGATAGCCTATGGTTTTTCACCTAATATAGCGGTATGCACTTGAATGAAATACATCATAGCCCCCTCATCGCTTGCGGGGAGGGGTTCTTGTATCTCACTCAACCGAGAACCGCTATAGCGATGATGTCAAGACGATTTTGGTCTATAATCTCTCGGCGATGGAAAATGGTAATAAAAATGAAGCCGAACATTTGTTAATTGAACTGCAACCAGATGTACAGAATTGGCTCAATCAAGACTTACTCAATAACAGCATTGTCACAGGACTCACACGATGAATACTAAAATTAATTGTCCTGTCTGTGGATATCAAGATATTGAAAACAATATTTGTCCTAACTGTGATACCGACCTTTCCTTAATTCGCACACTCCAAGAATTACCACTGATAGAAAAAAAATCCCTCAAAAGAAAATTTAGCGGTTGGACATTAGCAGTAGCTTTATTAATGTTAATTATAGGTATGGGTTTGGGTGTGGGAAGTAGTTTGATAATCGTGCAATCTGGTCTATATAATGCAACTATTTCAAACTCTAATACAACAGTAGTTAATAGCATTAAATCAACAGCAAATAAGCCCGTCACACAACCAAATATTTACACTGTTAAACCTGGAGATAATCTGAGTTTGATTGCTTTAAAATTATGTGGTCAAGGTGGTACTTGGGAAATGATCGTTAAAGCTAATCCCGAACTAGAAAAACGGAAAAACTACTATATAGATCCGGGGGAGGAGTTGAAAATTCCTAACTGTCAGGAGAAAACTGAATGAGTATCTTTGATACTATAAAGGAGGCCAGCCAGCAAGCAGAACAATTCGCTCTCAAAAAGCAACTGCGAGAAGCTGTAACTACTGCGGAAACAGCCCTGAATATGTGGGCAGAAGCACCAAGTTTTTGGGAAGTATTACTTGGTAAAATATTAATTGGTAATCTTGTAGACAGGTTGCAAAAACAATTAGTAGAGTGGCGAAATCAAGTCACAGAGGCAGATAAATTGGCTGCTAGGGCTAATTTGATTTTGAGGAATGATACAGGTGATCCGTTCGTCACTAAGGGCATATCTGATGCGATCGCACTTTATCGACTATATAGTATAATTATTGAAGATGAGCAAATATTATACTCGATTCAGCAATGCCAACAGGAACTGCAAAAGCGCAAGCAGTTTCAGGAATTGGTGAAACAAGCACAGTCACAGGCTGAAAATTACTTCTTTAAAAATGCGATCGCTATTTACCAAGAAGCTGAGAAATTATACATCACTGAGTCAATCAAACAAGCCTTTGCTGATGCTTTAAGCCAAGTTTCCCAAGAAGAAAGTTATAAATCTATTTTTCGCAAGGCAAAGCGAGCAGAGTCTAAAGGCAAATTACAGGAAGCGATCGTACTTTTAGATTCCGCTTTAACTAATTTCCCTCGTGCGGACGGAATTGCTTTACTCCAAAAACTCAAATCTATAGTCAAAGGTAGAGAACTATTTCGGCAAGGTTTAGCAGCAGAAAAAGCAGGTTTTTTTCCAGCAGCTAAATCTCTATATGAAAATGCTCAATCACTTTTACCAAATCCTCAAGATTCCCAAATCCGCTTAGGTATAGTGGCAATAAAAATGCAAGATTGGGCAACTGCACTATCTTATTTACAAGGTTTATCAGGACAACAAGCTGCTTATCTGCGCGGTTTTGCACTAGCTCAACAAGCAAATTTACAGTTAGCTTATTGGGAATGGCAAAATGTATCTGCGGTATCAATAAATGAGCAAAAAACAATTATTCAGGACGTTTTTCAGTATCAATTTTCATTATCTTTACATAATATTGAAGAGTTAGTCAAGTCTAAACAATGGGAGAAAGCTAAAACAGCAAGTAGGGAATTTATTCAAAAATTTGGTGCTAACGCTTTGGTTGAAAATAATCTGAAAGAACATATCCAGCCAAGTTTAGAAGCCGCAGTTTGGCAAGATTCAGATTGGGAAAATATTGCTCCTAAAATGGAAAATATCTGGATTGCTAATCCCAATATTACCACATTACATAACTGGACAGTAGCAACTTATTACCATGCTCAAAGCAATCCTGATAAACTGATTGATTTAATTATTGCCTTATACACTGCCATAGCCAATTTAAGCTCTGATCCTAGTCTCCAAAATATTCCTTGGTTAGGAAATAAAGCTGTGGATTTTAATTTTTTATCTTTAAAATTAAAACGCCGTTTAGAAGCAGCAATTGATAATATCAAAAATACCAATATTGAAAATTATTTAAATTTGTGCGATTACTTACGCTGGCAAATAGTTGCTCTCAGATTTATGGGAGAACCTGCTAACTCAGGAATGCAAATTAATGATGTATTTATCACACCTGGCTGTTATCACAAATTTAGTTCCCAATGGCAGAGTACCATAGTATATAAAATACATTCTAGTCAAAAAATTCTCCATTCTCTTTATACTCATTGGGGATTAGCTGTGGCTGCTTGTTTAGAAGGAGATAGGCAAAGAGCAATTCAACTTAAACCGACAAATGACCATACTATTGAAGTTGAACAATTTGCTAACAATTTTGTTGCTTATCATGAAGGTTGTTATCATCTACAACAACAAAAATGGCAAGCAGCAATTACTCCTTGGCAGCAAGCAAAAGCAGAAATTAAAAATAATCAAGATTGGCAACAAGAAATAGATAGACTTTGTAATTTACATCGTCAAGTTATATTAGAGTTTCAAGAACATTTAGAATTTTCTCAATTTTGGTATGATATTATAGATACTCAGTCTGCTAGTAGTTATTTGGCTGAGTACCAAGCAGAAGAAGTCAGACAAAGACTTATTAATAAAGAAATTTCTTTAAAACAAGCTTTGAAAAAACTTCAGAAACTTAAAAATATTGATAGTAATAATCCAGTTGTCAATGACATTATAGAAAATGTTGAATTTGATCAGGAAATAGAAGAAATTAACCGCTTATTTAAAACTCGGAAACATGAAGAAATGGTGAAAAAAGCTAGAAGTTCAAAGCGTGATAAAGTTCGCTTTATTGTCGCTGAATTCTTTATAGATTTATTAATTAAAGGTGTAGAAGAAGGTGGTTTAAATGACCCAGAAGTAATGCTACAATTAGGGCGTTGGGCTTATGAAATCTGTCCAGATGAACCTGCGTTTCAAGAAGTTTATCGGAGACTAAAATTTTGTTAAAGATTTTGTAAGGAGTCAGGAGTCAGAATACTTAATGAAATGAAGAATAGAGAGAAGTGAGATTTTATCAAAATTATCAAATTTGACCAAAAAAGCTTTATTCTCCTGACTTTTGTATTCTCTATCCTGAATACTTACAAGATTTTTGAGAACAACTTAGAGATCGTATTGCAATATGCCTCTACCATACAGCTTTATTTATACCCTTGTAATTAAATTATGGAAAATAACCCCTACGATATTTTAGGTGTATCTCAAACCGCATCAGAAGCAGAAATTACTAAAGCAGTAGCGGTTGCTATGAAGCGCAAGCAATATCCGGTAGATGTAATTGCTAAGGCACAAAAAAGCTTGATCAAATCAGAAGAAAGAATTATTGCTGACTATCTGCGTCCGATATTGCCGACTATTAAGCGATTTAAGTATACTGATTTGACAGTTTTGACTAAACCTGCTCCTACTTTAGTATTATTATCAGAATTTGACGGTTTGGATGATGCGATCGCACAAGCTACCCAACAAGAAAACCTAGAGAGAGAACCTTCACAGATTCCGTTATCACAACTATTCACAGAAGGAGTGACAGCTTGCAAAGAGGGAAGTTACCCCAAAGCGATAAAATATTTAGAAGACTACGGCCAAGGTTGTAGAAACCGCAATAGCCAAAATTATCTACAAGGTATGATGTGGCTGATTAAAGCCTATCAGATGGATGGACAATTACAAAAAGCGATCGCTCTTTGTGAGTCGCTGAGTAATCATACTCACCCCCAAGTCAATACTTGGGCTAACAAAATCTTAGCAGTATTATCCAAAGAGATAACCCGTGTCTGACTTAACTCCCACCTATTTTATCAGCCAAGAATTGCGTGATTTGCTCATGCACCAAATTGGTGAAATCAAAAAAGAAAATGTTACCTTACAGCAATCATTACGAGAACAACAAACTCAAACAGCATCCGAAACTGAAGATTTATTTTTAGAACTTTTAGAAGTTGCTGATGC
Organism: Anabaena sp. PCC 7938; assembly: GCF_049315035.1. NCBI lineage: Bacteria > Bacillati > Cyanobacteriota > Cyanophyceae > Nostocales > Nostocaceae > Anabaena > Anabaena sp. PCC 7938. The sequence continues at coordinate 3,193,203 of NZ_CP186034.1, forward strand.
ATTAGAAGCTTTATTAACTTATTTGGAAAATAATCCCAGTCCTAGCCCAGAATTCATAGAACGCTTACCCTGTTCTGTAGCCGCAGTGAATCGAAAATTTTTGAGTGTATTAGGAAAACGTCAACTTATACCTATAGAATTACAAGCAGGGATAGAACCAGATTTTAACTTATGTCGTGTAATTGATCGGGAAGAAAGAACTGATGTTCCAGATCAAACCATTACTAAAATAGTCCGTCGTGGCTTTCGTTGGGGTGAAAAAATTCTGCGTCCCACAGAAGTAATTACCGCTAAAGTAGAATCAAGTTTAGATGGTAATATAAATTAATTCATAATGGGCTACGTCCCGCTGCGCTAACGTAATTCGTAATTCGTAATTATTTCCTCTTCCCTCTTTCCTTCTTCTTTGTATGAGTTCGCACAGAACTAAAATGACTAATAATTCTACCTTGAGAGTCACAGTAGTCCCAAATTTAAACTAGCTACAAAATTCTATGCTTCCCCCTGAAAATAATATTAAAGAAACTTCCACATCTTCAAAAACATGGCGTGCTTGGCAGGAAAATCTCACTTTAGTAGCGATCGCACTAACTTTAGCATTGCTGATTAGGACATTTATCGCCGAACCCCGGTTAATTCCATCAGAATCAATGTACCCCACCTTACACACAGGCGATCGCTTAGTAGTCGAAAAAGTATCCTATCGGTTTCATCCTCCCAAAACTGGTGATATCGTCGTTTTCAAATCACCTCCAGAACTGCAACGTCGGGGATATGAAGCAAACCAAGCTTTTATCAAACGTGTCATTGGGATGCCGGGGGAAGTGATTAGTGTAGCCAAGGGAAAAGTTTACCTCGACGGTCAACCCCTACAAGAAGAGTACATCGCAGAACCGCCAAATCAGCCATTTGCACCCGTGACAGTTCCAGAAAATGAATTTTTTGTCATGGGAGACAACCGAAACGATAGTAATGACTCTCGCTACTGGGGCTTTTTACCCCAAAAAAATCTCATCGGTCGTGCAACTTTTCGCTTCTGGCCTTTCGACCGCATCGGGTTAATTTAGGTATTGCTAACTGAGGTAAGCTGTTGTGCATTTAATTTGTATAAGTCAGGCGGGCAAGATGCCCACCCCACAAGATTTAACAATTTTAGGATTATAAAATTTAGGTGCGTAACAGCTTAATGGGGAAATGAGGAGAAATCTATCTATCTTTCTCCTTCTGCCTCCTGACTCCTGACTCCTGACTCCTGCCTTCTGCCTCCTACCTAAAACCGCAGATAATACATTAATTGAGCGATCGCATCCCCAGATAATTCTAGTCGTTGCTGAAAATCAACCAAATTACGGTACGGCCCCGCAGTGAGGCGATTTTGTACCACCGCTTGGGCTAAAGATGAATTTATAAAAGGAATTTTTGCCAGACTCTCTGCCGTTGCTGTATTTGGATTAACCAAATAAGTCGGCTGATCTATAGATTCATCGTCATAATAACTAAAATTTAGCAGTGGTTTTAGTGGCTGCACGCGCTGTACTGGAACACACAAAGCAGCTGCAATATCTTCAATACAATAGAACCTCACACCAGAACGAGAGAGTTCGACTAGCGATCGCCCTTGATGAATCGACAACCCCGGTAAACGTAGCCAATCATCAACCGTTGCTTGATTAGCATCAATACACATTCCCAACTGTGCAGCCATCTGAATTTCTTCCCCAGACTGTAAACGATAGTAGGGATCATTCAGCAGCTTAACGCGGAGTTTTTGCAATTTCAGATTTAAAGGTAGCCAGTTATTCATTATTATTGCTTGCGTCAAGAAATCTGGTCTAGCATCTGGCGACGTTTTTGCTCGAATTCATACTCAGAAATTAAACCATCTTGGCGGAGAGCGTCTAACTCACGTAGAGCATTAGCTATGGATTCTACTTGATTACTAACCTGTTGTGAAGCCTTGGCTGTTGACTTACCGAAATTAAAATTTCGGTTAAAAGCTTCTTCATCTTGAGCTAAATACCAAACTCCCTCAATAGCACTAGCTACCTTAGGAATTGGTGTCCAAGACAACAAAACATACAAAATTCCCCAGAATGGTTGTCCCAGGTAAAATTTATGTAATCCTGAGATTGTCAGTGTACCAGAAAAGGCTAAGATAGCAGCAATACTTCGGTTTTTATGTTTAGTTAACATTATCGTTATCAGTCTCCAAATTCTATAATTTCTAAGATAAGACAGCCATATTAGCAAACCTCATTCATAAATTCAGTTCGGTCTAGTTTAGATGCAAAATATATACAGCAGAATTCAGAAGTCAGGAATAAAACTGGCTTGGTGTCTGGCTTTGAATTTAGATTCTATACCTCATCGATCTGCAATCTGCTATATCTAAATCCATTGTAGGCATTAATTGTGATCTCTATCAGCTATCCCTGACGTACTAGGCACATTAAAAATACCTAACTACAGATAGAATAATTAAACGCTTTGTAGCAATTCACCTGATTAACAAAAATTCTGCATTTAGCTTTGATAATACCTTAAAGCTCTTATTTGCAAATATTAAAATGATGTCACAGAACTCCCTGCCACCAGAAGTACTTGAATTACTGATTGACCCCTATGCTGTATTGGGAGTTTCTGTGAATGCCGATGAGCGTCAAATTCTTAAGCGCTATCACGCTTTGGCTAAACAGCTACATCCTGACAACTATGTCAACAGGGATGATCCAAACCATGAATTAGCCACAATAGTATTTACGAGATTGATTAACCCAGCTTATCAGCAATTAAAACAGGTAAAAACAAGGTTCAAAATACTAGGGGAGTTGCGATTAAAAGCAGTATCCTTGGATCAACAAACAATTTTAGAACTTCAATCTGCCATCAATTTGCAAATCATGCCACTGTCTTTACAAGAGACTAATATTGTTTATGAACAAGCGATAGCTGCTTATGCAAACAAGCAATATCAATCACTTCAAAAAATACATCAAGTAACTCAATATATCCTGCGACTGAATCTAGTTTACTTATCATTGCACAAAAAAAATAGCCTTCAAGCGCCACCATTGCCAGCAATATCAACATCCACAGCATCCGTCTCTATTGTCCCTCGACCAAGTGTTCAAAAAACCGAAATTAAATTACCTAAAAGTAAAGAAAAAGACTCTAAACCTGTTTCTATAAATTACGCTCAACGTCATTACGAACGAGCCGTCGAATATGGACAGCAGGCAAAATGGGCATTAGCTGTACAAGAACTGCGTGACGCTATTAAACTAGAGCCAAATAATAGTGATCATTACGCTTTATTAGGTGTAATACACTTCCAACAGAACTTCCCAGGAATGGCTAAAGTTTATATACGTCAATCCTTAAAACTCAACCCAAAGCAACCACTAGCTTTGAAATACGCTGGAATACTCAAAATTCAAAATGCTGAAGAAGAGACTAACCCTAAATCAATTGGGAAAGCTTTGAGTCTGGCTGCTTTATTAAGTCGGTTTATATCCGGTAATCATTCATGATTGGAGGTACGAAGATCAAGGTAATTGCAATATTTAATTAATAAATAAAAAGCAAGAATAAAAATCAGGACTTACTCAACTGGCATATTAGTAGGAGATATAATGCAGATATGATTATTAATAGGGTAATATTTAAATATTTTTGTTTAGGAATATTAGTTACTTTGCTGACTCTATTGCAAGTAAATAAAAGTTTTTCGTTCTCACTGCCTATAGTAACAGCAGTGACTACAGAAATTACTTCTCCAACTTCATTAGTAGAAGCTGGAAAGCAAAGCTATCAATCGGAACAGTTTACAGAAGCGATCGCACTTTGGCAACAAGCCACAGAGATATTTGCCAAAAAAGGTGATACCCTCAACCAAGCAATTGTACTCAGTAATTTAGCCTTGGCATATCAACAGTTAGGCAAGTTACAACCAGCAAACGAGGCTATATCTCAAAGTATAAATTTACTCAGTAAAAATCAGAAAAACCCACCTTTCTCCCTCTTAGCGCCAGCATTGAATATCCAAGGAAATCTGCAACTATCTCACGGAGAAGCAGAAACGGCACTTACTACCTGGGAAAAAGCCGCTGATATGTATAAAAAAGCTGGAGATCAAACAGGAGTCAACCGCAGCTTACTAAATCAAACTCAAGCTTTGCGATCATTGGGACTATACCCCCGTGCTAGGAAAACTTTAGAGCAAGTAAGCCAAAACCTGCAAGCACAACCAGACAATATGTTAAAAGCATCTAGTTTGCTGAACTTGGGTGATACTCTGCGGGTGATGGGTAATTTAGAAAAATCCCATGAAATTTTACAACAAAGTTTAGTGATAGCTCAAAAATTAAATTCCCAACCGGAAATCGCCGTCACATTACTCAGTTTAGGCAACACTGCTTTTTCTCAACAACAAATTCAAGCAGCTTTCAATTATTATCAACAGGCAATATCTGCATCCACTTCACCTACAATAAAACTCCAAGCCCAACTTAATCAATTACGTCTTTACATAAACACCAAAAAATTGGTAGAAGCTAAAGCTTTAATCACCCAAATTCAGCCTCAAATAGAAAACTTAACTCCTAGTCGCACCAGCATATATGCAAAGGTAAATTTTGCCCAAAGTTTGCAAAAAATTTATCAAAACACTGCTCAAAAACAACTTGCTGCCAAAACTCTGGCCACAGCCGTCCAACAAGCTCAAACTATCAGCGACACAAGGGCAGAATCTTACGCTTTAGGTTATTTGGGTGGAATGTATGAACAAAATCAACAATGGTCGGAAGCTCAAAAACTCACTGAACAAGCCTTAAATCTTTCCCAAACCAGTAATGCTGCCGAAATCAGCTATCTTTGGCAATGGCAACTCGGAAGAATTTTTCAAGCCATTGGCAACTCGGAAAAAGCTATTGGTGCATACGATGCAGCAGTGAAAACCCTGGCGTATATTCGTAAAGATTTAGTTGCCGGGAATAGCAATCTTCAGTTTTCCTTTCAGGAGAGTATAGAACCTATTTATCGAGAGTTAGTTGGTTTATTACTGCAACCTACAAAAATAAAAAATACCAAAGATATCAGTCAATTGAATTTGACAAAAGCCCGTGATTTGATTGAATCTTTAAAAGTAGCAGAATTAGATAATTACTTTCGGGAAGATTGTCTCACAAGTCAGATTGCCAAAGTTGATCAGATAGATCCCCAAGCTGCAATTATATATCCGATTATTTTGAGCGATCGCTTGGAGATGATCATTTCTGTCACCAATCAACCTCTACGTCACTATACCACAACCATCCCCCAAGCCGAACTAGAGAAGAATTTACTAGAAATGCGATCGTCCCTTAGACCCAACTTAGGAAACAAACAACGTCTAGCGATCGCTCAAAAAGTATACAATTTACTCATCCGCCCCACAGAAGCAGATTTAGCTGCCAGCGACATCAAAACCCTAGTATTTGTCCTCGATGGCGTGATGAAAAACCTACCCATGGCAGCACTTTACGACGGAAAGCAATATCTAGTAGAAAAATACAGCCTAGCTCAAACACCAGGTTTACAACTACTTTCTCCCCAACCCCTACAACAACAACCCCTCAAAATACTAGTCGGTGCTATCAGCGAAGCCAGACAAGGTTTTTCCTCATTACCTGGAGTAAGCGTAGAAATTAAAGGTATCACTTCAGAGATTCCCACTCAAGTCCTATTTAATCAAACATTCACCAGCACAGACATCCAAAATCTCATCCGTGCGACACCCTTCCCCATAGTTCATCTTGCTACCCACGGTCAATTTAGTTCCAATGCACAAGATACCTTTATTCTCACCTGGGATAATCGTCTTAACGTTAAAGATTTAGGCGAACTACTGCAAACAAGAGAACAGGATACCAATAATCCCATTGAATTATTAGTTCTTAGCGCCTGTCAAACCGCCCAAGGAGACAACCGCGCCCCACTAGGAATAGCAGGTGTAGCTGTTCGTTCTGGCGCACGTAGTACTCTAGCAACACTATGGTCTGTAGATGATGAATCTGCCGCTGAGTTTATGGTGGAATTTTACCGCCAATTAGCCAAATCTAAAGTAACAAAAGCTGAAGCTATCCGTCTTGCTCAATTAAAACTACTCAACCAGCCAGAATACAGAAATCCCTTCTATTGGGCTCCATTTGTGCTGTTAGGAAATTGGCTTTAATCTCCTTGTTGATATTTATTTGTTGGGTTTCGTTTTATGCAACCCAACCTACAGTGCTTTAAATAAAACTCGCATCAAGTGTGAAACTAGGAAGATGAGGTAATGGACAGAAAATAAAAACTTACCCATTACCCATTACCTAAAATCCCAATTTTTCTAAAACTGGTTTTGTGGAAACAATATGTCTGTCTAAACCCAATTCTTGCGGACTAACTCCTAAAGCTAAAGCAATTAATTGAGGTAAATGTAAAATCGGTAAACCTAATTTTTTCTCAATTACTTTTTCTACCTCTGGTTGACGAGAATCTAAATTAAGATGACACAAAGGACAGGGTGTCACAATACAATCAGCACCATTTTCTAAAGCGTCTTGAATATGCATTCCTGCCATTTTAAAAGATTCATTAGTGGCATAGCTAGATAAAGGCCAACCACAGCATTGAGTACGACCACGATAATATACTGGTGTTGCCCCTATTGCCCGAAACATATTTTCCATCGCTTCAGGTTGGAAGGGGTCATCATAGGGCATGGATTTTTGAGCGCGGAGGAGATAACAGCCATAAAAAGCTGCACATTTGAGGTTAGATAATTTGCGGGTAACGCGATCGCTAATTTCCTCTAAACCATAATCTGTGACTAAGGCGTAAAGTAGATGTTTAACTTCTGTACTGCCCCGATAAGGTGAACAACCTTCTTTTTGCAACAACCCATTAACTTGATTCAAATAAGCGGAGTTACTTGACTGGCATTCTTTCAAACGTTCATCTACATGACCAATTACACCTTGACAAGTGCTGCAATGAGTCAAAAGGGGTAAATTTAATTCTTCTGCTAAAGCTATATTTCTGGCATTAACCGTATCTTCCAATAATTGGGAATCTTCTTTAAACGTACCTGAGCCGCAGCAAGCAGCTTTTTTTAATTCAATAAGTTCAATACCGAGTTTTTGGGTAAGTGCCTGTGTTGATAAATAAAGCTCCCGACAAGCTCCTTGAGCCACACAACCTGGGTAGTACGCGTATTTGAGCGATTGAGATAGCATATAATTTTTAAGAGGGAATAGAGAATGGGGAACAGGAAATAAGAGTTTTTAGATGGCAATTTATACCCTAACTTAAACATACCACTTAATAAAAGTGGGGATTTTTTAGTCCCGGATAGATAACCGGAAATAGGAAAAACCCTGAGAAGTATACGGGTGATCACGCTTTCCGATAAGATATATATGCTCAAAAAACGTTTCCCGTAAAGAGCAGATCATAGCAACTGGTTAAGGACTTTTATCTATGAGCCAAGCAGATATTTTTGAAAGGGTTAAAAAGGTCATCGTTGAGCAACTAGACGCTGATACTGATAAAGTTGAACCAAATGCTTCATTTACAGATGATTTAGGGGCTGATTCCCTAGATATCGTGGAACTGGTAATGGCTTTGGAAGAAGAATTTGACATCGAAATTCCTGATGAAGCTGCCGAAAAGATTTTAACGGTTCAAGAGGTAGTAGACTACATCAGCAATAACGTTGCTGCGTCTGCCTAAGAGTTTTGAGGGACTGGGTATCAGGGGCTGGGGACTGAGAAATATTGAATTTTGAACTGTTCCTAATTTTGATACCAATTATCCTTCATCCCTCATCCCCAGTCTTTCTATTGTTCTACCTGCTGCTTTTTCGCCACCTTTAACTGAATCATGACAGACTATAAACGTAAGCGCGTTGTTGTAACTGGTGTTGGCGCGATTACACCTATTGGTAACACACCAACCGAATATTGGGAAGGATTGCTAAATGGACGCAATGGCATTGACTTTATCACTGCCTTTGATGCCTCTAAACATGATTGTCGCATTGCGGGTGAAGTAAAAAACTTCGATCCACATGACTATATGGAGCGCAAAGAAGCCAAGCGCACAGATCGGTTTGCTCAATTTGCGATCGCAGCGGCTAAACAGGCTATATCAGACGCAAAATTAGTCATCAATGACCTCAACGCCGAACATATAGGTGTCATGATCGGCTCAGGCATTGGTGGTATTAAAGTGTTGGAAGACCAGCAAACAGTCTACCTCAATCGAGGACCAGACCGCTGTAGTCCATTCATGATCCCCATGATGATCGCCAACATGGCAGCAGGATTAACAGCCATTCATACAGGTGCTAAAGGGCCTAATTCTTGCTCAGTCACAGCTTGCGCCGCTGGTTCTAACGCCATTGGGGATGCCTTTCGCCTAATTCAAAATGGATATGCCCAAGCCATGATTTGTGGCGGTTGTGAGGCAGCTGTGACACCATTGTCTGTAGCTGGATTTGCCGCAGCTAGAGCGCTGTCAACTCGTAACGACCCTAATTATGCTTGTCGTCCCTTTGACAAAGATCGAGATGGCTTTGTCATGGGTGAAGGTTCAGGAATTTTAATTCTCGAAGAATTAGAACACGCCCTCAATCGTGACGCTCGTATTTATGGAGAAATGGTCGGCTATGGCATGACTTGTGACGCTTACCACATGACTTCCCCAGTCCCCGGTGGTTTAGGTGCTGCTAGAGCTATGGAACTGGCACTTAAGGATGGTGAACTCACACCATCAATGGTCAGTTACATCAACGCTCATGGAACCAGTACCCCAGCCAATGATGTCACGGAAACAGCAGCAATTAAAAAGGCTCTGGGCGATGATGCCTACAAAATAGCAATTAGTTCCACCAAATCTATGACCGGGCATCTGTTAGGTGGCTCAGGTGGAATTGAAGCAGTGGCTACAGTTCTAGCGATCGCTAATGACCACATTCCCCCCACCATCCATCTAGACAATCCCGATCCAGGATGTGACCTAGATTATGTCCCTCACCTGAGCCGCGCTCAAAAAGTAGAGGTAGCACTATCCAATTCCTTTGGATTTGGTGGTCATAATGTCACCCTGGCTTTTAAAAAATACGTCTAATTAGGGAATAGGGAAAAGGTGACAGGAAGAAGCAGGTAGCAGGGAGCAGGGGAGAAGGGTTTTTCCTAATGCCCAATGCCCAATGCCTAATGCCCAATGCCCAATGCCCAATCACCAATTACCCTGCCTGAAATGAACATTGGAAAGTATCTCAGATATCATTCCTATCAACATTAAGGGTTCAGCATTACCAAATTATCAGCCTTATTCGTCACCACAAACTCAGAAGATCCCGCTTGTCCATCTACAGGTAGGAATGGGATGATGAGAATGGTGGGATCGCTGTATATGACCCCAGCAAGAAAAAGCTACAAAGAGTGTTAACCCGTCGTTAAAAACAAGAGATTATGGCTGTTGCAACCCAATCCCTCGAAGAAATTTGTATTAACTCAATCCGCTTTTTGGCTGTAGATGCCATAGAAAAATCCAAATCGGGACACCCAGGACTACCAATGGGCGCAGCTCCCATGGCATTTGTCCTTTGGGATCGCTTTATGCGGTATAACCCCAAAAATCCCAAATGGTTCAACCGCGATCGCTTTGTCTTGTCTGCCGGTCACGGCTGTATGTTACAGTATGCCATGCTGTACCTAACAGGTTACGATAGCGTTACCATCGAAGACATCAAACAATTCCGTCAATGGGGTTCTAGAACTCCTGGACACCCAGAAAACTTTGAAACAGCAGGTGTGGAAGTTACCACAGGCCCCTTGGGTCAAGGAATCGCCAATGCAGTTGGTTTAGCCATGGCAGAAGCACACCTAGCAGCTAAATTCAACAAACCTGATGCCAAAATCGTAGACCACTACACCTATGTAATTCTAGGTGATGGTTGCAACATGGAAGGTATTTCCGGTGAAGCTGCTTCTTTAGCAGGTCACTATGGATTAGGTAAACTTATCGCTCTGTACGACGACAACCACATCTCCATTGATGGTTCTACAGATGTAGCATTCACCGAAGATGTTTCCAAACGTTTTGAAGCTTACGGTTGGCACGTCCTACACGTAGAAGATGGCAACACCGATTTAGCCGCCATCTCCAAAGCCGTCGAAGCAGCAAAAGCTGTCACCGACAAACCCACCATGATCAAGGTGACAACCACCATAGGTTATGGCGCTCCCAACAAGCAAAATACCGCTGGTATTCACGGTGCTGCCCTCGGTGGAGATGAAACAGCACTGACTCGTAAAAACTTAGGTTGGGAACACGAGCCTTTTGTCATCCCCCAAGATGCCCTCAACCACACCCGCAAAGCAGTAGAACGTGGTGCAGCTTACGAATCCGAATGGAACAAAACCTTTACTGACTACCAAGCCAAATACCCCGCAGAATCAGCGGAATTTGAGCGTTTTGTTAGCGGTAAACTCCCAGACGGTTGGAATAAAGTACTACCCACCTACACCCCCGCAGATTCAGCACTACCCACCCGTAAACACTCAGAAAACTGCCTCAACAAACTAGCAGCAGTTTTACCTGAATTAATTGGTGGTTCAGCTGACTTAACTCACTCCAACCTCACCGAACTCAAAGGTTTTGGTGACTTCCAGAAAGGGCAATACCAAAACCGTAACATCCACTTTGGTGTCCGGGAACACGCTATGGGCGCAATCTGTAACGGTATGGCGCTCCACGCTTCGGGATTAATTCCCTACGGTGCTACATTCCTGATTTTTACAGACTATATGCGTGCTGCCATTCGCTTGGCTGCTCTTTCCCAAGCTGGCTCAATTTGGGTAATGACTCACGATTCAATCGGTCAAGGTGAAGATGGCCCCACTCACCAACCTATTGAAACTCTAGCTTCCTTGCGAGCTATTCCTGATTTAACAGTGATTCGTCCAGCTGATGGTAACGAATGTTCTGGAGCTTATACAGTCGCAGTTGAGAAGTCTAAAGCACAAGCTTCTACTCTGTTAGCATTTACCCGTCAAAATGTTCCTAACTTAGCAGGTACATCCATTGAAGGTGTGAAAAAAGGTGCATACACAGTTGTAGATTCCCAAGGTACACCCGATCTGATCCTCATCGGTACAGGTTCAGAGTTGAGCCTCTGCGTCACCGCAGCGGAGAAACTAACAGCGGAAGGGAAAAAAGTCCGTGTTGTTTCCATGCCTTCAACTAATTTATTCGATGCTCAGGATGCTGCTTATAAAGAATCCGTTCTACCTAAAGCAGTCACCAAGCGTCTATCTGTAGAAGCTGCTAGCAGTTTTGGTTGGCACAAGTATATTGGCACTGATGGTGATACCGTCAGTATTGATACCTTTGGTGCTTCTGCTCCTGGTGGTACTTGTATGGAGAAGTTTGGTTTCACTGTTGATAATGTATTAGCTAAAGCTAAGGCTTTGTTGGGTTAATTAGCAATAAATAGTTTAGTTATTTTTTGGGGTGGGCAGAATAGCTCACCCTTTTTTTTGACCGGGAATTTTAGATTTTAGATTAAAAAAATTTGGTACAAGCCCCGTCCTTCAGGATGGAAAAATACTCGCTGCGCTGCTTACGCTTCGCTAACGTAAATCCCAAATCCAAAATCGTAAACTGAAAATTAATTTTTGGGTTTATTTAATACCAACCTATTATTGTCTAACACTTATATTTTTTGGTATAAAATAAATTTAATATACTGTTGATACTATTGCCTAATAGACAAGTTTAGACTTATCTAATAGAAGAGAGTGATAATATCTGCATTTCATTATGGTTATTTGAGGGTTCATTTCTCTATGTTGGATTTTTTTAATTACTTCTTTTGGATGCCAGCATTTATACCACATGGACACTGTTACTTGTGGAATACTGATTTAGTGTCTCTACACGTTATTGCCGATATGCTAATTGCATTAGCATATTACTCAATTCCAATCGGGCTAGTGTATTTCATTAATAAACGTCCAGATGTCCCATTCAGGTCTATATTTGCCTTATTTGGAGCTTTTATTATTTCCTGTGGTACAACCCACTTAATGGCAATATGGACACTTTGGTATCCAGATTATTGGCTATCGGGTACTATCAAAGCTATTACAGCCCTGATTTCCTGCTATGCAGCTATAGAACTGATACCGTTGATACCTCAAGCTATAGCTTTACCTAGTCCTAGAGAATTGGAGAGAATTAACCAGGAATTACACGATGAAATTAGAGAACGCCAACAAACAGAAACAAAATTACGGACGACAACATCACGATTAACAGCATTAATTGAAAACTTACAAGCCGGTGTTTTAGTTGAAGACGAATCAAACAAAATTATTCTGATTAATCAAGAATTTTGTCAAATGTTTGATATTCAAATTGCACCACAAAGTTTAATTGGGGTAAGTTTTAACGAATGTTCAAAGACAAGAAAAGAATTATTTGCAGATCCAGAAGTTTTTGTAGAACAATCATCAAAAATAGTAGCAGAGAAATCTGCTGTAATTGATGAATTTATTATGTCGGATAATCGCATATTTGAGCGTTGTTATATACCTATTTTTGTGGATGAAAATTATTGTGGGCATCTATGGAAATATTATGATATTACTGAACGACGGAATGTAGAATTAGAATTAAAACAAAGTGAAGCATTTCTGCGAAAACTATATGATATAGCATCTCATCAATTAGACTTTGAGGAAAGAATTAAAAGTGTTTTAAGTCTGGGCTGTCAAACATTGGGAATGGAATTTGGTAGTGTTGGCCATATAGATGAAAATCAATATTTTCACCTTTTACAAGCTCAATGCCCAGATAATTCGCTGCAACCAGGCGATATTTTTGATGTACGACAGATGTTGTGTAACTTAGTCATAGATAGAGAAGAACCTGTAACTATTATTCATACTGGTGCTTCTGAATGGTGCCAACATCCGGGTTATCAAATGTTCCATATGGAAGCTTATATTGGGATTAGAGTCATGATCCGAGATAAGTTGTATGGCGCTCTCAGTTTCTCTAGTCTCAGCCCCCGACTAAAGCAGTTTACGTTAGCAGACAAAAAACTATTAATGCTGATGGCTCAATGGTTAGGTAGTGAAATCGCTCGTAAACTAGCAGAAACAGCACTACAACAACAATTTAATCGAACTTTATTGCTAAAACGAATTACAGAAGAAATTCGCCAAAGTTTAAATACACAAGAAATTTTTCAAACTACAGCTAATCAAATTAGTCAGGCTTTTAACGTAAATCGCTGTTTGATTCACACTTATATTGCTACACCTGTACCTAAAATTTCTGTTGTTGCTGAACATTTAGATATAGGTTATGAATCTTTACTGAATTTAGAAATTTTCATTGCAGGTAATCTTCATGCAGAGTTGATGATTGTACAAGACAAAGCGATCGCATCTCTTCTCCTATCGGAAACAGCACCTGAACAAGATACTCCGCCTTATCGTAGCCAGTGTATAGGTATCGGCTCTGACTATGTCTATACTGAACCGCTTCTATTCAGGACGGCTGAAGCAATGTATAGCCAAATGGGGGTGAAATCAATATTATCAATTCGCACATCCTATCAAGGAGAAGCAAATGGAGCAATTAGCTTACATCAGTGCGATCGCATCCGTAGTTGGACAGCAGACGAAATCGAACTACTAGAAGCAGTCGCACCACAAGTGGGAATTGCGATCGCCCAAGCAAACCTTCTAGAACAAGAAAAACAACAGCGTCAACAACTTACCATCAAAAACTCTGACTTAGAACAAGCAAAACGCCAAGCAGAAAGCGCCAACAGAGCCAAAAGCCAATTTTTAGCCATGATGAGTCATGAAATTCGTACTCCCATGAATGCAGTCATCGGCATGACAGGTTTGTTACTCGACACCAACCTCGACTCACAACAGCAAGACTTGATCACCACTATTCGCAGCAGTGGTGATGCCCTACTATCAATAATTAATGATATTCTTGACTTCTCAAAAATAGAATCTAACCAGCTAAATTTAGAAGCACAACCCTTTAGTCTACGTAATTGTTTAGAAGAATCTTTAGATTTATTAGCTTCCCAAGCAGCCACTAAAAAAATAGAGTTAATTTATTTACTAACTCCCCAGACACCAAACACCATCATCGGCGATATCACCCGTCTGCGACAAATTTTTGTGAATTTATTGAGCAATGCTGTCAAATTTACCAACATCGGAGAAGTCATTGTCACAGCCACAGCCAAAGCATTAGCAATAGTCACAACAGCGCCAACTTTCCCACTTTATGAAATCGAATTTGCCATTAAAGATACAGGTATTGGTATTCCCCCAGAAAAAATAGATCGATTATTTCAACCTTTTAGCCAAGTTGATTCGTCCATGACTCGCAAATATGGTGGCACAGGACTAGGCTTAGTTATTAGCCAACGACTCAGCGAAATGATGGGGGGAAGAATGTGGGTAGAAAGCCAAATAGACAATGGTTCTACTTTCTATTTCACCATCACAGTCCCAGCAGATCCTCTCACGGAATCAATCAACTTAAACAAGTCATCCAATCAACTCAACAGCAAACGGCTACTAATTCTCAGCAACCATGTAGCTCATCGGCAATTTCTGACTATGCAAGCCGAATCTTGGGAAATGGTAGTAAATGCAGTTAAATCTCCTGCTGAAGTTTTTTCATGTCTACGTCAAGGAGAACAGTTTGATATTGCCATCTTAGATATGCAATTTTCGGAAATAGATAGTTTAGCATTAGCAAAAAAAATCCGTCAGCATCCAAATTACCAGACACTACCTTTACTAATATTAAAAGATCTCAACCAGCCAGAAATCAAACATCGAGTTAACCCGATAGCAGGAATAGCTTTTTTAAATAAACCTCTCAAGCAATCTCAACTTTATAATAGTTTGCTCAATCTTACTCGTCAGCAACCAATTAGATTTAGCAGTTCAGACAGCAATGTTGGGCAAACATATCCTGATCTAAGTGATCTAGCAATGCGAATTTTAGTAGCGGAAGACCATCCCGTGAATCTAAAAATGATCATCCTCATTTTGTCCAAGCTGGGCTTAAGAGCAGATGTAGCAGGTAATGGCTTAGAAGTATTATCTGCCTTACAGCGTCAATCCTATGACGTTATTCTCATGGATGTACAAATGCCACAAATGGATGGATTAGAAACCACTCAACAAATCCGAATGTGGCATTGGGAAGAACAACCACGAATTATCGCCATGACTGCAAATGCAATGCAGGGAGATAAAGAAGTTTGTCTTGAGGCTGGCATGGATGAGTATATCAGTAAACCAATTCGATTAGAAGATCTGGTCAGAGTACTAACTCAATGTCAACTAGTCTCTCAAAAAAATACTTCAGTATCATACACATTTGCTAACAGTTACTATCAAGAAAAAAAACCAGTCACAACCTTATCTTCACTCAACTATACCTCTGCTATCGATCTTCGCATTTTTCAGTCATTACGGGATATGGCTGGTGAAGATGCTAATATATTCATGTCAGAGTTGATTAATATATATATAGAAGAATCTGCTAATTCATTGGTAGATTTAAATATAGCTATTGAACAACTCAATACTACTGCTCTTAAACAAATAGCCCATAAATTTAAATCTAGTAGCGCTTCTGTTGGAGCTATCAATTTAGCCAATTTTTGCAAAAACATGGAAACGCTTGATCCAAATGAAAATATTGATAAATATCGAGTTCTCTTAGAGCAGATGGAAACTGAATATGAGAGAGTAAAGTTAGCTTTGCAAATAAAATCAAAATCTACTGATACTGTTAGAATTCAGAAGTCCCAAGAATTGTAAAATCAGCAATTAACAGACTCGATATTTTTACAAAAATATCAAGTATGATCCTTAAAGTCTTATTGCTTCTGCATTCTCTATACCAATCCTATATGATATTGCACCAAATAAATTTGGCTCTACCAATACCTTGTCCAAATCAAAAAAAATCATTGATTTGTAGGTTGGATTGAGGGACGTTCACGTAGTGTGCCGGAGGCATAACTCAACAAATGCGTCTGGTTGCGCTGTCGCTTAACCCAACCTAAAAAAATGGACAAGGTATTGCTCTAAGTTACTTGTTATGCTCAATTACCACTCGATAAGAGGGAACTCTTAATAGGGAAATGGGGAAAGAGGCAATATTTTGCCTTATTTCTTATACAAATTAATGTTTCTGGGATTTTTTGCCTAGACTTTGCATATTAGGTACTGAATAACCATAAATTTTGGAGCGATGTATTTTAGAAAGCTTCCATAATAGCAAATCCAGCATATTTATAGCTACGTCATCTCAGCATCAAACAACAGTATTAATTATTTAAATTAAACCCTTTTATAAAGTTAAAATGCAGAATATAATTGTTGTTGACGCTTCTGAAAATTGAAGATCAATAAGTAAACGGTAATAAATAATATGAACACTTTACATAAAATAAATAAGTTAAAAATAGTTAATTTTTTCAGCAATCATAAATTTTTGCCTCTATTAATGGGAAGTTTAGTATTAATTATAGTAACTATACTCTGGTACAGGTTATCAATCGCAGAAGAAATTCACATTAAACATTTAATTCAACAACAAGCTATTTCTATCAAAATTGAGTTAACCAACGAACTTAATCACCGAATTATGGAACTCCAGCGCATGGGGAAACGTTGGGGAAAGAGTGGTGGTAATCCTTACACAGCGTGGGAGGCAGATGCAAAAAACTCTATGGAAGATTTTGCAGGTTATCAAGCGATCGCATGGGTGGATAAATCATATCAAATCCGCTGGATTGTTCCTAAATTAGAAAATAAATCAGATAAAAATTTTGATTTAAAACAAGAATTAAAAAGCAAAACAATCCTAGAAATCGCACCAAATGATGGACAAATAAAGGTTGTAGATATAGTTAAAATGAGCCAAAATGGCAAAGAATTTTTAGTATATATCCCCTTGTTTATAGAAAATAAATTTGATGGATTTATCTTGGGGATTTTTCAAAATAAACCATTATTGGATGCAATTTTAAAGCTACCCAATAATTATCAAATTGAGATTTTTGATGGTCAAAAATTGCTTTACAGTCATGGTGGAAGAATTAAAAGATCTCCTTGGCAACAAAATATTCAAGTTGACTCTTATAGCCTTAATTGGCAAATGATAATTTCACCTAATCCAGAATTATTAAAAAACTTACGCTCACCCCTACCCGTCTTCGTATTGTGGGCTGGAATCATTGTGGGTGTGGAAATGATCTTCTTAACCTATTTTGCCCAATCTACCCTCAAAAATCAAATCGAAACAACCTTAAAAGTGCGAACTAAATCTGTTGATAAAGCAGAAGCAGACCTCAAAGAAAAAAACGAAAGTGTACAAGCACAAGAAGTACTCAAACAACAATTACAACGCACATTGCTGCTCAAAAAAATCACTGCTGAAATCCGTCAAAGTCTCAATGTTAAAGAAATTTTTGAGACATCAGCTACCGAAATTGGGCAAGCTTTTAAAGCAGATCGCTGTTTGATTCATTCTTATATTAATAACCCCATCCCTCGCATTCCCTTAGTCGCGGAGTATGTTATTCCTAATTACTCGTCAATGCTAGAGATGGAGATCCCTTTGGAAGGTAATTCCCATGTTGTGAACATAATTGCACAGGATCAAGCGATCGCTTCCAGCAATGTGTACACTGATCCCTTACTCCAGACAACAGCACCTCTTTGCCAAGCAATTGGACTTAAGTCCATGTTAGCAATTCGTACCTCCTATCAAGGCCAACTCAATGGAGTCATTGGCTTACACCAATGCAGTTATTTTCGTCAATGGACTCCAGAAGAAATTGAATTACTAGAAGCCGTTGCAGCTCAATTGGGTATTGCTTTAGCACAAGCTCATCTGCTAGAACAAGAAACCCGTCAACGGGAAGAACTAACTTTAAAAAACTCTGCTCTAGAACAGGCCAAACACGCAGCAGAAGCAGCTAACCGCGCAAAAAGTGATTTTTTGGCCATGATGAGTCACGAAATCCGTACCCCTATGAATGCTGTAATTGGCATGACAGGAGTACTGTTAGATACTAATTTAACCGTTCAACAGCAAGACTTTGTAGAAACAATTCGTAATAGTGGAGAATCTTTGCTCACCATTATCAATGATATTCTCGATTTCTCCAAAATCGAATCGGGCAAGCTGGAACTAGAAGAACAATCTTTTGAGTTAAGAAATTGTGTGGAACGAGTACTTGATACCTTAGCCCCAAAAGCAGCAGAAAAAGACATAGAACTGGCTTACTTGATCAATTCTCAAGTTCCTGCCAAGATTATTGGCGATCTCACTCGTGTGCGTCAGATATTAATGAATCTTGTCAGTAATGCCATTAAATTCACAAAAAAAGGAGAAGTCATACTTTCTGTACACGCAAAACCAATTGCAAACACAGTCGCAGAATCTCACCCAAGCCCCAAAACTTACGAAATTTTATTTGCCATCAAAGACACAGGTATTGGTATTCCAGCAAATAAAATGAACCTTTTATTTCAACCTTTTTCCCAAGCAGATTCTTCTACCACCCGAAAATATGGTGGCACAGGATTAGGCTTAGTCATTAGCAAGCGATTAAGTGAAATGATGGGCGGTACTCTTTGGGTTGAAAGTCAAGGATCTATTGGTGGTAATCCTAGCTCTCGTTGGCAAGATGAATTTTTAATTTCATGTTTGCCGTTTGATCAAGGTTCAACATTTTCTTTTACTATTACTGTCCCAGAAGATATTAATTCCAATTTAGATTCAGAGGAATTATCAACTGATTCAGCGCAATTAACTGGTAAACGACTGTTGATTGTAGACGACAATCCTGCTCACTGCCAAATTCTGAGCTTGCAAGCAAGGTCTTGGAATATGCAAATTTATGCCGTTACATCAGCACAGCAAGCCTTAGAACAAATTCGCCAAGGTGTTGAGTTTGATATTGCTATTTTAGATTTAAATATGCCGGAGATGGATGGAGTCACCTTAGCACAAGAAATCCGCAAGCAATCAAACTGTAAAACTATACCTCTGGTAATTCTTACTTCCTTAACTAAAGCAGAAATTAGTCAAGAATACAGCGATATTAAGATTGCAGCTTACCTGACTAAACCTGTCAAACAGTCTCAACTTTATGATGCACTTGCTCATGTTTTTGGTAATCAACCTATTAAAGCTATTATCTCCCCAACTCAAATCCCAGAAATTGATTTTCATTTGGCCGAAAAACTACCATTACGGATTCTTTTGGCAGAGGATACAGTCGTTAATCAGAAAGTAGCTTTACTGATGCTCAAAAAAATTGGTTATCGGGCAGATGTCGCAGCTAATGGTTTGGAAGTACTCACAGCTTTGCAGCGTCAGTCTTATGATGTGGTATTGATGGATGTACAAATGCCAGAAATGGATGGACTGGAAACAACCCAAATCATTTGTCAGGGTTGGGAAGCAAGTCAACGTCCTTATATTATTGCCATGACGGCTAATGCCATGCAAGGCGATCGCGAAATCTGTCTAGCTGCTGGTATGGATGACTATATTAGCAAACCAGTTCAGATCGTAGATTTATTTCACGCATTGAGCAGATATGGAAAACAGAAGATCGGCGGCTAATAAGAGTAGGGGCTGTTGACTTCGGCTTGAAAATATGATACCATTCTTTCCGATAAGGAAGAACTATCTACGGATAGTATGCTGTAAAATTTGTTGATTTTCATCAATTTCAATCGTAAAAATTGCCCCCGCAGGTTGATTGCTTTCCACCTTGATGTTCCCCCCATGAGCCTCTACCGTCATTTTGCAGAAAGCAAGACCTAAACCAATTTGAGATGCTGCTTTATTAAAAGTGCCAATTTCATATTTCTCGAAAAT
Organism: Anabaena sp. PCC 7938; assembly: GCF_049315035.1. Classification (NCBI taxonomy): domain Bacteria; kingdom Bacillati; phylum Cyanobacteriota; class Cyanophyceae; order Nostocales; family Nostocaceae; genus Anabaena; species Anabaena sp. PCC 7938. The sequence continues at coordinate 3,213,192 of NZ_CP186034.1, forward strand.
TACTTCACGTAATTCCTCTTTCACACCTGGGCCTGAATCGAAAACTTGGATTTTGGCTTTTCCTGGTGCTGGATAGTCAGCGTGTACGATGATTTCACTGTGGGGGTGGGTAAATTTAATTGCATTAGAAAGTAAATTATCAAGCACTCGGCGGAATAAATTCGCATCCAAGCTAATACTTCCTCCAGGTTGGGGTAAATCGCTAATCAGTTTAATATTCTTTTGAATTACAGATGGTTCAATATCAGTAATAGCTGCGACACAAAGTTCATATAGATCAACATCTGTGCGTTGCAAAATTAATTTTCCAGAATCTAATTTTGCCAACAGCAATAAACTATCAATCATTGATCTTAATTGTTGTGCAGCGGCAATGATTTGACTGCTTTTTTGAAACTGACGTTCGGGAGGTAAGTGAGAAATTCGCAACATTTCAGCAGCGAGAATAATCGAGGTGAGGGGATTCCGCAAATCATGAACAATCATATTAGAAAGATCTTCCCGCAAATGCAGAGTTTCTTGGAGAGCATCATATTGTTGTTTGATGCGTAACATTGATCTCACCCGCGATCGCAGTTCCATCCCATTCACAGGTTTACTAATGAAGTCGTCAGCACCTACAGCCATACATTGGGACAAATCTTCTTTAGCTGTAAGTGCTGTCACCATAATCACTGGAATATGCTTCCATTGAGAATTAGATTTAAACTTTTCACAGAATTGGATACCATTCATTTGTGGCATCATCACATCTAGTAAAATCACATCAGGCTGAAAAAAAGCCATGAGATCCAAAGCTTGCTGTCCATTAGCAACATAGCTTAATGCGTAACCTTCATTATCTAATAATGCGTCAATAACATCAAAGTTATCAGGCTCATCGTCAATAACTAAAATCTTTGGTAGTGGTTTCATAGCTAATATCATAATCAAGTCCAGCTAATTTACATATCAATCTAAAAACGTTTTTAAAATCTTTGTCATCCTATGCCAACTTAACTTGGCATTAAAAATTGTCATTATGACAAGGTAGGGGTCAGAAGGGAAGAGGTTTGTAGGCAAATTTATTTTTTGTTACATACTACTCTCCGAGAAACCACCACGCGTCCACGGTCTTTTTAGGTCGTTCTAATTAATCTGTTTCAAAGATCATTTAAAATTCCTACTTGTATATAATAAATACTTAGACGAAGATTATATCAGTTATCAATCACCTAAGATCCGTTTTGTAACTTAACAAAACTTGAATTTTTTCTACTAAAAGTTTCAACTTGACTGGTTTTGTCAAGTAGTCATTCGCTCCTGATGCGATGCATAGTTCTTGATCTCCCGGCATAGCTAAAGCTGTCAAAGCAATAATGGGAGTATTTATGAACAACGGATCGGCACGAATAAGACTCATGGCAGTCAATCCATCCATACCTGGCATTTGGATATCCATAAGAATTAGATCGGGATGTTGCATTTTAGTGAGAGTAACGGTTTCCTCACCATTTTTGGATATAATCAGGCGATATCCTTTAGCACCCAGATAGTTAGAGATGGTGGCGATATTGGCTTCATTGTCTTCTGCTAAGAGAATCAGGGGAGGGGAAGTTGGTTCTCTGGAAGTAGTAGTTGGGGCAATAATCAGAGTTTGATTAGAGACATCATTGGGATTTTGGAGTTTTTGTAAAGTATTGCGGAATTGTTCTCGGCTAATAGGTTTAACTAAGTATTCCGTAGCACCTAAAGATATTGCATACGATCGCTCATCAACTACCGAAATTACCAATACAGGTATATTCTGTGTTTGCAGGTTAGCTCTCAGTTGTTGTAATACTTCCCATCCAGAAAGATTCGGTAACAAAATATCCAAAATTATCAGCACTGGATGGATGCGGATTGCTTCATCAATGGCCCCTTCACCTTTAGTATAAATAGTAGTTTGCATATTTAATTCATTCAAGTATCGCGCAACTTGTTCTGCTGCAACCATTGAGTCTTCAATGATTAGTACCTGTGAATTTGGGGTTTGAGTATTGGTTAAAAGTTGATGATTTCCAGAAAATAGACTTTTTTCGCCATCCTCCAATTTCTCTATACAGGGGATACGAACTGTAAAACAGCTACCCTCACCTAGCTCACTAATGACTATTATTTGACCATTATGTAGGTCTACCAGTCGATGTACTAGAGCTAAACCCAATCCTGTACCATTGTGCTGACGATTCAAACTACTGTCGATCTGCACAAAAGGTTTGAACAGTTTACCCAATTCTTCTTTAGCAATACCAATTCCTGTATCAATAACTGAAAAGCAAATCCATTGATTTGGGGGTTGGGGACTGGGGACTGGGGACTGGGAAGTATAGAAAGGTAAATTTTCTCCCCCATCTCCCTGCTGCCTGCCCCCTGCCCCCTGCTCCCTGCCTTCCTCCTGATGCACGATGAGTTTGACACTTCCACCATCAGGAGTGAATTTAACTGCATTGTTGAGTAAATTAATTAGCACCTGACGAAGACGGCGTTCATCTACAATTAAGTCAGGTAGATTTGGAGATAATTCTACGGAGATTTGAATATTTTTTTTCAGCGCTTGTTGTTTGACAAATGTCAAACTAGAATTACAGAGATAACTAATGGCAACTGATGTCGGTTGTAACTCTAGTTTACCGGCTTCAACTTTTGATAAATCAAGAATATCGTTAATCAAGTCTAATAGGTGTTTACCGCTGCGTTCGATGGTTTGGATGGATTGTTGTTGGCGATCGCTCACAGCCCCAAAAACTCCCTCTAATAACCCTTCTGACATCCCTAAAATGGCGTTGAGAGGGGTACGCAGTTCGTGACTCATATTCGCTAAAAACTCGTCCTTGAGGCGAGTTGCACGGGCCAATTCAGCATTGGTTTGGCGCAGTTCTGCCTCCATCTGCTTGCGTTCTGTCATTTCTAAAGCTGCACCCGATAATTTGTTTAGGTATATTTTCGGGATCGCGGCTAAATACAGTATCGTGGCTAACAAACCAGTGCCAGTTGCCTTGGCGATCGCGCATTCGGTATTCTATTTCCAAGATATCTTCATCTTTAGCTGTGGCAAAGCGAGCATGATAATCAGCGATTTTGGAGATATCATCGGGATGGATCGTTTGTAAAAATAACTCTGAACCCATGCTTTGAATTTCTGCGGGAGAGTAGCCTAGTAATTGAGCAATTTCTCTGTTAACGTAAACATTGCGTTTTTCCCGCAAATCGTAGATGTAGAGGATATCTGGACTGGCTTCAGTGATACGTTGAATTAAATACTGGCTTTCTTTTAAAGCAATTTCAGTTGTTTTGCGGTCGGTGATATCTAAAGCTGCACAGGTAACACCTTCGATCACACCATTGCGATCGCGCAGTGGATCAATTGTTAAAACGTAGCACAGAAAATTGTCTTCTGTACCAATAACTATTTCATCTCTGATGCCAAGACCTGTTTCTATGACCTTACGTTTCCAGGCTTCTAATTTTTGAGCATCTTTAGGAAGGAATAGATCAGTATCAAATTTACCAATTACCTGTTCAGGAGTGAAACCCAATGCTGGGTTATAAATCCAGGTGTAACGCAGGTCAAGGTCTTGGTTAAATACTACAATTGGCGAATTATTTAAAGCAATGCGAAAGCGTTCTTCACCGTAGCGGAGAGCTTCTTCTGCGGTGCGTCGGCTGGTAATATCATCATAAGTTCCCAGAATACCAATAATATTGCCATCAGTATCCCGCAGTGGTACTTTATTGGTTTCTATCCACATCAAAGAACCATCCGGTTTATGGAAAGTTTCTTGGATGTGCATTTGTGGTTTACCAGTTCTCATCACCAGGCGATCGCACTCTAAATAATAATCAATTTCTTCACAAGTTGCAGACATATCATAAGGATCTTGCCCGATAATTTCTTCCGGGGATTGACCAACATCCTCAGCAAAGTTACGATTACAACCTCTCACCACTGATTGTCTATCTTTCCAAAAAACCCGCTGAGGAACAGTATCTAGCACTAATTGCAACATTTTTTGTGATTCTCTTAAAGCCTTGGTGCGTCTCTCAACCCTAGCTTCTAGTTCTTCATTGAGTTGTCGTAATTCTTCTTCTGCTTTCTTGCGTTTGGTAATATCTTCAGCAAAACCACCAATCCGGTATACCAATCCAGCATCATTTTCGATAGGAAAAGCGCGATCGCGTATCCAGCTTACTGTACCATCCGGTTTAATAATGCGGTATTCTTCGTCATACTCCCCTAATATAGCTTTAAGAAAAAAAGCGGTTTTCACCCGTTCTTGATCCTCTTCGTGAATAGCATTCAGCCAGCTATAAGGTTGCTGGTAAAGGCTTTCACAGGTGCGACCCCAAATTTTTTCATATTGTCGACTGGCAAAAATGGGTCCAGAACCTTCTTTGTTATTCATCCAAATCACTTGCGGCAAGTTTTCGGCAATTTGGCGAAAGAGTTCCTCACTATTCCTGAGAGCAATTTCTGATTGCTGGCGTTCCCTGAGTGCAGCTTGCCGTTCGCTAATATCCACAAATGTGACTACTACTCGTTGTAAATTACCATTGCTATCAAATTCTGGAAAAGCATTAACTAATAACCAAATCTGCGTTTTACTCTGGGGTCGATTCACCCCCAGCACATAGTTTTCTAAAGGTTGAAGTGCAGCAATAACCTGATTTATCGGGTATTCTGAAACCGGCATCACTGTTTCATCTTCTCTCAAAAGATGCCAAGTCGGATCTAAGGCAGTTTTACCCTGCATTTGGTCAGAAGTTAGTTCTAATAATTCGCCAGCTTTAGCATTAGCAGTCAGAATACTACCATCTACTGCATGAACAACCAAACCCAGCGGCAGATTTTCAATCAAAAGTCGGTATTTAGTTTCACTTTGACGCAGTAATTCTTCAGTTTTTTTCAAATCGGTGATGTCTGACATCGACATTAAGAAGGCATTCTGACCTTCCCAAGTAATTGCCGCAGCTTGCATATTGACGGTACGCTGTTGTCCAAATAGTCGCAGTAGTTCAATTTCTTCTACTCGATGAGTGTCATAATCATAAGGAATTGCAAAGGGCCAACCAAAGAGTTCCTCTCTTTCTCTGCCAAACATCTTGGCCGCAGCCGGGTTGACAAATAAAATATTACCTTGATTATCTACGGTGACAAAACCACTACCACTGGTTTCTACGATGGTTCGTAAGCGTTTTTCACTATCTTTTAAACGCTGATATAGTTCCGCTTGCTGGATAGCAATTGCTAAGTGATTAGAAAGTTGTTTGAGTAATTCTGTTTCTTTTGGTTGCCATATGCGGGGGGCATCGTTTTGACAAGCCAGCATAAAACCCCAAAGTTCTTCCCCAACAACAATAGGAACCAAAATCTTGGCTCTGATTTGCAGACTCTGCAATAATTCCCGATGACAGGGAGTTATATCTACCTGAAGAATGTCATTAACAACCTGAATCCTACCATTGATATACTGTTCGACCCAATCGAATGTAAAGCAAGGATCGCTTACCTGTTGTCCTAGTAGAGATGGCCATCCTGCTTGCACATCTTCGGCAATGATGATGCCGTCACCATGATACTGAATTTTATAGATGGAAACGCGATCGCAATTCAAGAATTTTCTCACCTCAATAGCGATCGTGTTTAAAGTTTCTGGCAAGTTTAATGACAGCCTAATTCCGCTGGTAATTTCATTTAATAGCCGTTCCCGTTCTGCCTGTATCTGCAACTCTGCTATGCGGTTTTGTACCTCTTGTTCTAGTTCCGCATTACGCACCTGCAATAATTCTAGTTTTTCTCTTTCTAACCGCGATACCTCTTGTTTGAGGTTATCTACCATATTATAAATATCAAGGGGGTTCAAGGCTTGCAGCAATGTCGTTTGGGTGACAATACCCAACATTTCTCCCTGCTCACCGATAATCACAACCCGATTGATTCGCCTTTCCTGCATTAGTATTGATACTCTCCAAAGTGTATCATTTGGAGATATACAAAAAACAGGATGACTCATCACTGTTTGCGCCTGAATTGCCTCCAATTCGAGATCTAAAGCCTGAAACTGGACAATATCACGCTCAGTGACAATACCTATGGGCATCAGTAGATAATTATTCTCTTCTACAATTATCACTGAACTCACATTTTGCCTAGCCATTAACTTAGTGATTTCCAGCACCGAAGTTTCTGGGGAAGCTTGGACAATGCGAATACTCATCACTTCAGACACCCGACGCAACCGCAACAAATCTACAGGATGCAACAGTTGACGCAAACTTTCATGGGTGAGTATTCCTATTAACTCTCCACTATGATCTTCTATAACCGGCAGATGACGAATCCGGTGACGTTGAAATAAGTTAAGAACAACAAAAATATCCGTGAACTCAGATTTACGGATGGTGATCACACTGCGAGTCATGACATCACCAATCACCACCCCTGCAATTTGTCTCCCTTCAGCACTCAGTCTGACTACATCTCGCTCTGTGAAAATTCCCACTAATTGGTTATTTTCCATTACCAAAACACAACTAGCACGGGAATCAGTCAAAGGGGAACTGTTGTCAACACCACACTCTGTCAATGCACAACTTCCCCTAGCGCTACTCATTAGAGCGATTGCGTCCGTTGCTAGTATATCCGAACTAACAATCAAAGGCGAATCAGCAATAGCCTGTTCTAGATTATTTGGTTCTATCAGAGAGGTGGACAACATTTTTATATAATGTTCTTTTAAATACTCATCATATCTATTGGGACTGATAATTGCTAATTGATATTTGATAATTGCTAAAAAGGGCTAATATTTACCAATACTAGATAAATAAATTAGGGTTGAAAAACGGTATGGGGTGCGTGCAATAATAGTCTTGTCTCTCCTACACCCTACACCCTATATCCTGTCTCCACCAAAAACTTTTGGATTTACTATAGAATTATTCATCAAACCACAATATAAGGTAAATTAATCGCCGCGACACGACGAGCATCTACCAAAGCCTGATACACCATCACCGCTACCTCAGCGCGTGTGGCATCACGAGTAGGATTCAGTTGTTTAGTAATTGGATAATTAACAATCAGCTTTTTTTGAACAGCTGTCACTACCTCATCTTTAGCATAGCTAGGGATTTTTGCTTGGTCTTCAAAAGATGTTGTAACTGTTGTGTTACTAGCAGATAACCCCAAACCATTTACTAGAGAAACAATAACTTGTACACGTTCAATATTTTGGTTGGGCGCAAACGTATTATTAGGATAACCAGAAAGAAATTGCCCTTGATATGCTTGCTGAATGGCTTGAAATGCCCAAAAATTAGCTGACACATCCTTAAAATTTATAGCAGTCCGTTTGCTAGGTGGATCAAACGCTTTCACTAGCAACGCAGCATATTGGGCCCTTGTCATTGTCGCGTCCGGTCTAAAGGTGCGATCTGGATAACCCTTAATTATGTCCAGTTTAACTAATTCCTGAATAAACGCAAATGCCCAATGATTACTAATATCTTTTAATTCGTTAGTTATTGGAGTCGGAGTCGGAGTCGGAGTCGGAGTCGGAGTTGGAGTTGGAGTTGGAGTCGGAGTTGGAGTCGGAGTTGGAGTCGGAGTTGGAGTCGGAATTGGTGTAGGAGTTGGAGTCGGAGTTGGAGTTGGAGTTGGAGTCGGAATTGGAGTTGGAGTCGGAATTGGTGTCGGAGTTGCCGTAAACTCTACATTTCCCTTGACTTTAGCTGAATCTATTTGATTTCCGACAGAAACAAGCCTATTAGAACTGGCATTTTGTAAATCGAACTTACCATTATTGCGGAAAATATTACCCCCAGGACTATTTATACTGCCGAGATCAGGTAAAGCATTGCTAATCACAGTCAAACCATCATCAGTATTTTTTTCACACAGATTATTCCGCAATATCGGACGTGCATTCCCAGAAAGGACAATCCCAGAACGGTTTTCATAAATTTTGTTATCTATAAGTGTCGGTGATGCCGTATCACTAACAGCAATGCCATAACCTGTTTTCACACAGATATTATTTTGAATTTGACCTGTCGCATTTTTAGCAATAGAAATACCATTAGCAGCATTTTCACTAAAAACATTACCTTGAATCACAGGTTTAGCATCCCCTGTAGCAAAAACTCCCTCACGTTTGCACAGGGTAAATGTGCAATTAGCAATAGTAGGGGTGCTTGATTCACTCCAGACAGCAGTACCACGAGTAGCAAGATTCGTTACAGTTACCCCTCGTAGTTCAGCATTATTAAGCATTACAAAGGTGACATTTTGACCCGCAAAAGTGCGACTAAGATAATTACCACTACCTTCAATCACAACACTGTTGCCTTTGTTTGTTTCATTTCCTGCTACGATCGCACCAACGGGTACAGTCAGAGGAAAAGTTTCACCACTATCGGCATTATAATTCCCATCTGCCAGTTGAATGATAGTACCGATTGTAGCTTGTTGTAAAGCTTTAGTAATATTTTTAAAGGGTGCTTGTTGGCTACCAGGATTTGTATTAGCACCTGTTACAGGATTTACGTAAAAAGTTTGAGTCATAAGGATGCGCGTAAGAAAGACATAGAAATCCTAACTTATTGATTGAGTTTTGAGATGAGGGGTGGTAAACCTATCATAAAATGTTGCAGATGCGATCGCTTTGCCCGTCCTTGGCATCGTGCAGATAAACGCCACCAAATTGCGATCATTGGTTTTGCTGTACAATCAAGATGAATGGCATAGCGAAACCAGCATATCTGCAAATAACTATGAGATTCAGAAGCTAACAGCCAGGTTTTTTCATAACGCAGCAAGTCGCTAATCCATACAGGTTCAATACTTTCTTCCTCAGCCACTTTGAGGATAAAGTCAGCAAATGCGATCGCATCATCTCGATGTTTTTTTATTCCTTGCGGTAAATAAGTTTCAGCATATCGCCAAAACAAAGAATTAAAATTTTTACCCAATACTTTTACAGTACGTGGCAACAATTCCCTCACCTCGCCCAACCGTTTCCACTTCAAAGAATTAGCAAAATTATTCACATCTTTAACAAAAAGTTGTGCTAATTGCTGTGTTTCATCTACACTCAATCCCAACTCTAAACCCACAATATTAGGGTTAGTAAAAAAACGCTCTCTCAAATCAGAATTAGTGTAAAGCTGGGCTAAAATTTGCTGAGTTTCTAGTAATCCCATTTACCATAACTCCTGATAATTTCCCGTGCTTGTTGCAATTCTCCTGCCAATTCTGCAAAAATCGGTAAATTCTCATCTCTTTCTAACACAATTCCCTTCACAGATGCACGGGTTATAACTTTCTTCATTAATTCCCAAACTTCCACAGGTGTAGATTGGGAATGGCTATCAATCAATATATTATCATGCCAATGTCCACCCACAAAATGTAACTGTACAACACGTTCCCAAGGTAATTCTTGCAAAAATTCATCAACATCATAGCCGTAATTGACAGCATTAGTATGCAGATTAGTAATATCCAATAACAACCCACAATCAGAACGTTCTAAAACCTCACTTAAAAACTGAGCTTCTGTCATCTCTGCACCGGGAAGTTGTACCATGTAAGTAATATTTTCTAGTATCAATGGTACATCAACCCAACGGCGGACTTCAGCAATATTCCGACAAAGGACATCTACAGCTTCTTGGGTATAGGGTAAGGGTGATAAATGTCCAATATCAATTCCTCCCGCTTTAGTAAAACAAATATGTTCACTCCACCAAGGAGGATTAAGTTGTTGAATCAGTGCTGCTAATTTGCGTAAATAATCTCTATCTAAACCTTCAGCACTGCCTAATGATAAATTAATGGCATGGGGAATGATGGGAAAATGAGCCGCTAATATTTCTAATTCCTGCTGTTTTTCTGGTGCTGCATCTAAATAATGTTCGGCAACAATTTCTAAAAAATCAACCTGTTGACGATTTAGAAATAAATCACTTTTGAATGGTTGACGGAAACCTAACCCCACGCCTAAATTTGGTAGATGAGATAGCATTATTTCTAATCTCCTCCACCGCCACCACAACCACCACAACCACCACCACAGGAACTACCACTACTGCAAGAACTACTACTGCTGCAAGAACTACCACTACTGCAAGAACTACTACTGCTGCAAGAACTACCGCTACTGCAAGAACTACCGCTACTGGAACTACTACTCCGGGAACTACTGCTGACTTGGGAGTATGTTCGAGGGAAGAATGCGTCGTTTAATGAAGAATAGGAACTACCCGCCAGTGCAGGAATGCCAAAGAGTGCAACCACTAAGCTATAGTCAAGGGCTGAAGGGCTACTATTGCTAGTTTGCTTAATTTTCTGCTTTAGCTGCGAGAAAGTTTGTTCAAGTAGTTGCTGATAAGCCATTCCTAGATAACTTAAATGTGATCGCTCATTCATCACCAATAACCACAGTATCATAATGGCAACAATAGCCATCATCATCAGAAAACTCACGTTATCATATCCCCGACTCAATGCTATCAGCAGCTTATATAAGCCCAGACTGAAAATAATTGTGCTACTAATTACACCCACTTTAATATTTGCAACATTCCACTCGTTTGCATACAGCAAGTTGTCATGTTCTAATTGCTGTTGATAAATATCACAGTATTGTTCTATCTTTTGAGTTACCAACCATAATGATGCTTTCACCTGAGACGGAACAGAAAAAATGAAAAATACCTGACTTTCTAAAGGCTGTAACTCAGACAAAAGTGGATGATTTGATATTTGACTAATGGATTCTTCACTAATTTGCAAATAACCTAACTGAATCAAGTTAAAAATTGCTACCTCTGCCACACCTGACGCACCTGAAGATAAGTAAGCAATTCGATATGGATCTGGTTCGGCAGGAATCAATGGTAGAGGCGTATTTTTAGTAGGGTCTTGTATAAGCTTCCAGGCGACGAACATCGTGATAGCAATCACAATGCCATAGAACACCAGAAAATTTGGCCCGTACATATCTGCAATTGGGTTATGTAGCAATACATTCATGATATTTTGTCCTTGATATTGCTTTCACCGTTAAAGTTCTACATTAAAAGTCATAGCTTTTACGGAAAAATATCTACAATCCTTAAACATCAATACTTTTGCCTTAAAGTTAGTTTCTCATTGCTGCTACTTTTCTCCTTCTCAATCAACTTTGAGAATAGGTAACTTAGTTCCACATCTTTTACAAAATTCTGCATCTAAATCATGAAAAGCCAAACCACAATTTGTACAAATTTTTTCTACCTGATTTGCAGTTTTTACCAAGCGCTTAATTAAATCTCCTACTTGCCAAGGAATTAAACCTACTCCTGTTAAAATCATCAATACTGTCAACAAACGACCCAATTCAGAAATTGGTGTGACATCTCCAAATCCCACAGTTGTCATTGTTACTACTGAAAAATAAAAAGCATCCAAAAAAGTTCCAAAATTTTGTGGATTAACTGGATGTTCAACTTGGTAAATTAAACCAGAATAAACAAAAACAATTGCAAATAGGGTAAATAATATTCGTGCGAAAATTACACCATCTTCACTACTTATGCTACCAATTAAGAATCTTTTGTCTATAAATCTAATTAATCGCAAAATTCTGAACCATCGCAATAAGCGGATAAAACTGATATCCACTAAACCAACAAAAGATGGTAAAATCGCCATTAAATCAATAATTGAATAAAAACTAAAAATATATTTAAATTTGTTTTCTGCACTCCATAAACGCAGTAAATATTCCAAAGCAAAAATTATTAATATACAAGCGTCTAATGCTTTTAACTCTAATAGGGCATCATCAGAAATATTATAAGTCTCGGCGACAAAAATTCCTGATGATAATAAAATTAGAGTTGCAATAGTTAAATTAATTGCTTTACCAATTGGTGTTTCTAGGTCTGTTAAATAAAATTCTATTTTTTCTCGATTTAGTAACATATACAGAGTTTTTTAGGTAAATGAAGTCGAGGTAAACGGCCATTCACCCCTACGATAATTTGTACCTCACTAAGTTGCAATTTGCTTGATAACAAAAATAAATTAACTGCTGCATGACAAAAACACCAAAAATAAGCTAATGTAGGAGACTGTTCTGTAAACTCTGCTGTAAAGATGAACCAAGACTATTTTATGCGTCTAGCACTAGAAGCAGCAAAAAAAGCAGATGCTCCTTATGGTGCGGTGATAGTTAAAGATAATGAAGTAGTTGCCACAGCGTATAATACAGTAAATAGAGACAATGACCCATCTGCCCATGCAGAAATCAATGTCATTCGTAACTTAACAACTAAACTAAAAAACCCTTCTTTAGAGGGGTATTCTATATATACCACCTGTGAACCTTGTCCAATGTGTGCTACTGCTTGTATATGGACTGGAATATCAGAAATTATCTATGGTGCTTCAATTCAAGATTTAATTTCGATTAATCAAGCTCAGGTAAATATATCTTGCGAAGAAGTTATCGCTAAATCATTTAGAAACATAAAGGTAACAAAAGGGATTTTGAAAAATGAATGTCTAGAATTATTTGCACAAAAAAAGTCCCGGTAAGATATCCAGGACTTGTTTACATATTGCTCAATGAAACATTTTTCAAAACTCACCACTGTTACGATGATAAAAATTGATTATGCTTACATACTAGATGCACCAGTAGCAATCAGACGTTTAAATAAAGCTTCTGACCAACCAGTTTCTCTAAGTACAGCAGATGAAGAAACTTCTACATAAGCTTGCTCAATAAAAGCTAAATCAATCATACAAATTCGACCCAATGCGTCTTGTAAGTCTTCTGACTTACCATCAATTCTTAGCTGTTTACCAACTTCATGAACAACAACTGACATGGCTGGAACTACGTGCTGAGGACCAATTCCAATCTTCACATGAACAAGCCCAATATGCCAACGACAATCAGCATAGCCTTTACCCCAATCATCCATTCCTGTAAACATTTGATGAAACCATTGAATAAATGTTTCATGTAGACGGTGAATTCGTCCCTCACTTTTATTTAAAATGGCATTCATTTCTTCATCACGTCCCAGATAAGTATAGAAGTGATCAGCCATTGTGGAAGCATTTGCTAATCCCCAGTCAGCATGGGATTTAAGAATAGATTTATCTTCAGAAGTTAAACCAATTCTTGTTTCCATTTTGGTCATAAAAGCGGTAGGTTCAATAGCCATAATTAACTCTTTAAAAAATAGATGTGAGTGAATTTATTACTGTTTAGTATTTGTTGAATTAAATCTTGGATATGCTCTATAAAAGAGTATAGTTTAAGATTGGGCTGTTTGAGCAGGGTTGCAAAAATATACATTTTTGATGATTAACTTTTGCCCACAATAAAATACCAAAATTTTATTTATTATGATGTTTTACTGCGTAAAAACCCAACTAAATTTTTGAGAAATGATTGACTAACAGATGACTTTTCTGCTGGCTTTTCTATAGATTTAGTTGCAGGTACAAACTCCTGAACTGGTTCTGGAAAAGTAACTACAGGAGTGGCAGCAGAAAGAGGCTCTTCTAAAGTGAATGTGGGTGTAGCAGCAACCATAAAATACTCTTCTGCTAAACCAACTACAATCAATCTAAAAGCAATTTGCTGTACGGTTTTTATGGGAATTGTCAACTGATTGGCAATATGCTGTAAAGAAACTTGTCCGTTGACAAATTCCCACACTTGCCATTCTTGAGCATTTAATTGCATTTTGGGCTGTTTCACCATCAAACCTGACAAACCAGAAGTTGGATCTGGGAGCTTTTCTTCTAAAGCTGTCCAATCTCGTAGCGCTCGCAGACCAATTAATATAACCTCGGTTGCAGACATACTTAAACCAGTCATTTCCCCTAAAGGTAATGATGACGTTGGCTCAAATTTAAACAGAGCATCTTTGACTTGGAATAAAGAACATACTGGACGTAGTACTTGGCTATTAAATAGCAGTTTTAGTTGTTCTGGCTGTACCAGTCCCTGGGATTTTAAACATAACCCCAATGGTGAATTGATAAAACAGGAAGAAATTTGAGTCACCCTAGAGATTACACGCTCACTTATCCACCCTCTTTGGGCAATCATTAATGTTAAACCTTGTTGGTCTAATCGATCAGCTGCGCTGACTACACGACCTTGATGCAACCAGATATAATAAACTTGTTTTTTGCTCTTATCTGCGTCAGGTAAAAATTCAATGTAAAGTAGTCCTGTTTTTTTTCCTTGATCTAAAAACTGAAGTAATTCGGGTAAGGAAAAATCTGCAAAGTTACCAGTGATAGTCATAATTTACCTCCTTTATAAAAGGATTTAAATATTTAACAAATCCGATAAAAACATTCTGAAATTTAATTCCAAAAGATTTTTAATTAATTTAGAAAACATTCCTAAATTAACTAGGATTAATGAGATAGATTTATACTGTACAACTTTCCATCAAGCATTGTACTAAGGCAATGACTGCCTCTGCGACAGAGTCTCCTTCGTTGGGATTGACTCTGACCATAGGTGGTCTTTGGGCTTCATCAACGTATCCAATGGCAAGGTATACATCTTCTTCAGACCAAGCTCCCGGACAATCGGTATGTGTTAGACCAATAATCATCGGAACTTGAGCGCGTTCTTGCATAAAGTTGAGAATTTTACGTGCATGACGGAATTCTCTGGCTCGATGTGCAGCTATTAATAAGATATATGCATGGGCTTTGCGAATCAATATATCCCACATGAAATCAAAGCGAGACTGACCAGGTGTACCATAAAGATGTAAAGCCATATCAGGACCAAATTGCAGCCGACCAAAGTCAAAGGCTACAGTGGTTCTTTGCTTTAGCAATGCTGTTTCATCAGTTGCACGGGTATCTGTGTCTACAACCTCAATTTCACTGACTGAACGAATAAAAGTGGATTTACCCGCTCCTACTGAACCCGTGACAATTAAGCGCATAACTTCCATGTTTATTTACCCCATAAATAAACAAATAAATGATTGATGATTCACTAAATTAAATAAACTCCTCAATGGTTTTGACAGTTGTGAAGTAATAGATGGAAAGTTCCCTGGTTTAACCAATATTTTACTTACGAGGGAACTTAGATTATTGTGTTGGCTTTAGTATGGATTATTTAGATCAATACTAGTTTTAGTTCTGCAAGAACACGTTTGATTTCTAGCATTAATACGCCCTGTTTGGCAGATTCACTGGCCAAAACTAGGAAGACTGCATCTTCACCACAACCAGTTAAGATACCAAAGCCTTTTTTACCTTCTACAAAGATGCGGTCAACTGTACCTCTAGCTAATTCAATACCGATTCTTTCACCTAAAGACAGCATGGATGCTGACATTGCTGATACCCGTTCCTCATCCATTCCACCGGGTAAACTTGCTGCTAAAGGTAGACCATCTGGGGTAACAAGTGCTGCTCCTTGAACATCTGTTGTCGCAGCTACAAAGTTTTGCAAAATCATGCCTAGTTTTTCTGTATTAATGGCCATATGATTGTCTCCGTTATGTTGAATTTGAAAGATAGTAGGAAATTTTCGTAATGTCGAATTAAATAATCTCAGTTTTGGATTTAATTTAGACAAGATTTAGTCTAAAGGGGTAAATTCAAATACGTCATAAGCACCGCCCCTTAATACGGATTCGGTATGCACTCCTCTAAAACGCTTATCAAGTACTTTTTCTAAAGCACCCCAAACTGCGCCCATTGTAAAGGTACACTTGCGTTCTGAATTTAGCGGTTCACCCGCAGAACACACGGTTTCAGATGTGTAGACTTTAATGACATCACTATCGGCAATAATTTTATCAACAATGCACAATCTAGTACCATCCAGACCTAAGGCTTGGGACAATTTGGCTGCTAAACTATCTAAAGAATCTAAAGATGAAACTAAACCCAATTCTTCAGCTAGTTTTTTACCCCGCGTACGACCTGCTGTAGTTAAAGCAATGGCTGTAGCTTTTTCCCCCAGGGCATCTTCCATGCCTACAATTACTGATTTAAAGCAGACAATGCTGCTAAAATTGCCCAGTTGTTTTCGCAATACATCTGCCATATTTAAATCTCCACATGATTTTGACGGATAGTAATGTTGTCGTTAGAGGTTTAATAAGTACAATCTCTAGGTTAGTAGGAAAAAAAATAGCTTTCCAAATTATGTTTTCGCAAAAGTGAAATTGTGTAAATGGATGCGCTTGGTTTAGTTCCCTATTGACTCAATTATGTTGAATGAAGAGTTAATATAATACCGGGAATTTACTGAATTTAGTTTTTGTTATAAATGTCATAAGTTAAGCAAATATAACAGATTACTATTTTTGGCTCAGGCTTTGAGACTATTACAGGGTAAAGAGTATGGGATTTAATCTTAAGTCTAGTAATTGGGGACTATAGTCTGGTTTTGCTCATTTTTTATGAATTTCTGTCAATAAAATATTGCTTACTTAAAACTTTTGGTGGTATACATTCCTCTGGGCATAAATAGTAAGTAGTATTTTTTAATGCCATGGTTAATACTGAAAATTAAGTATTTTGTTCTAAGTAAGATGAGTATGTATTAGCAAGAATAGCTGCTTGAGTGCGATCGCGCAAATTCAATCTATTTAAAATGTTTGTAACATGATTTTTGACTGTTCCTTCAGAAATGTAGAGTTCCTGTGCAATTTCTCGGTTACTAGCACCTGTGGCTATAAGCTGCAAAACTTCTTTTTCTCTGGGTGTGAGTTCTGCTAAACTCGGTGGCACAGATGAACTAGAAATGGGTGCATTGGCAAGAAATTGAGTCACGAGTTTTTTGACTATTCCCGGTCCCAGTTGGGAATATCCTTTATCAACAGCGCGAATGGCAACAGCTAACTCTTCTGAAGGTGTATCTTTAAGCAAATAACCCATTGCACCATTCTGTAAGGCTGCTTTTACATATTCATCATCATCAAAAGTGGTCAATACTAAAATTTTGGTGAGAGGAAACTGTTTTTGAATTTCTTTTGTAGCTGCAACTCCGTCCATAATAGGCATTCTGATATCCATCAAAACTACATCTGGCTGTAATTGTGCAACCAAATTAATGGCAACTTCACCATTTTCGGCTTCTCCGACTATTTCTAAATCTGTTTCTAATTCTAATAATGCTCTTAAACCTTGGCGAATTAAGCCTTGGTCATCTACAAGTAAAACTCTAATCATTGTTTCCATTTGGGTAAAGGAATAGTAACTATAATTTGACAACCAGCACCATGGGCAGAATTAATCACAAACTCACCTCCTAGTGCTAAAGTGCGATCGCGCATACTTTGCAAACCAAACCCAGTAGTATTCTGTTGAATATCAAACCCTTTCCCGTTATCTTCAACTATTAATTTAAAAATTTCGGTGGTTGTAGTTAATTCTAAGTTTACTTCAGAAGCTTGTGCATATTTAGATATATTTGTTAAAGATTCTTGAATAATCCGGTAAATAGGTGTACTCATTTCCTTGGGAAAGGGATCTTCTAAAGAAATTTTGCAATTTGGTAAAATGCCATTAGAACGGTGAAAATCTTCCGAAAGAATCATAATTGCCTGTTCTAAGGATTTCTCTTGCAAGGGGTGCGATCTCATAGTAGAAACTGATTGACGTACATCTTGTAATGCTTTTGAGCCTAATTCTTTCGCTGTTGCTAAAAAGGTCATTGCTCTGGGCATATCAGACTTGGAAAGTTTTAAAGCGGTTTCTAATTGCAGATTTAAAGCCGTTAGAGAATGCCCTAATGAATCATGAATTTCTCTAGCAATGCGGTTACGTTCTTCTAAAGTAGCTTGATTTTCAATTTGCAGAGCATATTGACGAAGTTTTTCATTAGCTCTTTCTAGCTTGTCTCGACTTTGGCGTTCGGATAAAACTGCATTCATTAATAGTAAGACAAATACTAAACTCAAACCAAATAAAACTGCCAAACTAAAACTAAAAAAGCGGAATCTTTCTTGTGCTAAAGGTGGTAATCTAAAAGGTATTACACGATTTCTCAAAGTAATTAAAAATAGTACAAATGATAAAAAAGTAACTGCTAACCGCCCTGGTAATTGAAAAATTAAGCAACTACGAGTGACTAAAATTAGATAGAGAAATGGAAAAAATCTAGTAGTTTTTCCCCCAAAAAAACCAGTAATTAAAATTAATAATATTTCACTAGCAGTATATAAAACTTTAATAAATTTATTTTGGGTTGGCAACCTTAAGCCCATCAGACCAAATAAAGCCAAGCTGCAAATTGTTAATTCTGGGAAGCTTACAGCAAATCGGGGTGATGGAGATGGCATAATTGCAAATAATGCCGAAAGTCCTAGCAATACCCACTCTAAATAAAGCAGAAAACGAAAAGGATGATTATGAATTTGAATAGAACGAGTCATAATTAATTTGGAATTTATAATTGTTTCTAAGTCACACAAAGGGGATAAGTAGCGTATTGCAATAAGTAGGTCGGCAGAATAAAACCAAACTGTGTAAAGAAAAGTAAACAAGGCTAAAATCCTTTTTCCCCCTGCTCCCTGCTCCCTGCCCCCTGCCTTATCCCAACGACAATTTTTAACGCCAACCTACTTATGTCCCTACACAAAAATTAAATAGGAATCCTATATTGTGTTTATATACACTTACTATAATTTCTAATTTATAGCTAGTTGCATTAATCATGGCTGAATTATGACTAAAGTCATGGGTGTAGAGGTGACTTTCTCCTCATGTGGTTACTAGGACAATCTCTTATGATGGTGACAACCCACCAGGAATACATACAAGGTAATTTATGAAACTCAAATCATTATCATTTATAGCTGCTGCTTTTGCTTTGACTTTAACTGCAACTCCCTTTGTCGCTCAAGCACAACAAACCCCCTCTTCAAATCAACCAGGTAAAGAATTTGCGGAAAAAGGCCCTTGGCAAAAGCTGGGATTAACAGATGCACAAAAAACCAGAATGCAGGAAATTCGCCGCAATGCCCGTGCAGAAATGGAAAAGGTTCTCACCACAGAACAAAAAGAACAGTTAAAAGCGGCAATGCAAGCACGCAAAGAACAGGGTTCACAAGGTCAAGGTAGAGGTCAATGGAAAAAGGATGGTTTTGCTGGGTTGAATTTAACTGAAGCCCAAAAAACCAGAATGCGCGAAATCAAGGAATCATCAAAACAACAAATGCAAGCAGTTTTGACTCCAGCACAGCAAGAACAACTCAAACAAATGTGGGAAAATCGGAGTTCACGTCGTCAACAACGTAATTCCCAATAATTGCCAACTAATTAAAACAAGAATTAGAAAATAACAGGTGGGCAAAACTGCCCATCTCCATACCTAAATAAATTTATGATGCAGTCATTCACCAACTCGCCAAATTCTGCTGATCGCATTCAAAAGTTTTTGGATTTATTAGATCGTTTTACTGAAGCAAAGGGATTAAATGTTGCCCAAATAGTAGATATAGATAAATTAATATCGCTCCCTGATGGTACATTTGGCAAAACTTGGGCAGATTTTCTGAATCAAAATAATTTACAACCTTTCACTACAGGAACCCGTCGCAAACAACTCCATGATGGTGTTCATGTCCTTACTGGTTACGCTACAGACCCCATTGGTGAAGCCGAAGTACAGGCATTTTTGTTAGGAGCTAAATTTACAGTTGCTAACCTAATGTTGGGTTTAGGACTGTTGCGAATGATTTATACAAACCTCAATTATCCAAAAAAGTTGACTTGGGAAAGACTCAAACAAGCATATCAACGTGGTTGTGACTCTAATTTTGACCCAGATAATTGGCAACCGGAATTACTCTGGCAATTATCCTTAACTGATGTGCAAGCATTATTTTCTGTAGTCAAAAATTAATTAGGGTTTGCTGATTCCTAACTCCGAACTCCGAACTCCGAACTCCGAACTCCGAACTCCGAACTCCTGACTAAAAATTATGAACTGGGAAGGGTTTCTTGATTTTGGAGACTTTGTTTAGCAAATGTTTGGGGTAGTTGTACGCCAAGTACTACCATAATAGTTGCCATATACGAGACGATCGCAGACCATAGTAGATGGTTGTTGTGGAAATACCATGCTGCGATCGCTACAGGAACAAAACCAATGCCAAAAGCGAGCAAGACAGCGTTACGTAAAATTGCTCCTTCCTTCAAGCCGATATAGTATCCTTCTAAGATAAATGCGATCGCAGTAATCACTAACACAGGTAGTAACCAAATCGTATAATTCGTTATATCCCCACTCACCTCTGCATGATTAGTCAACAGCCCAAAAACCTGCTCAGGGAAAAGAATAGACACAGTGGCGAAAGTTAATGCAATCAGCAAACTGCTGAATATAGAAACAATCAACAAAGGACTCATCTGTTCTATCTTCCCTTTACTCTTAAAGTTGCCCGTCAGTGTTTGGGTTGTTACTCCTACACCTTGAACTGCAAACTGACTCAAAAAAGCAATTTGCAGCAGCAACCCGTTTTCTGCCAGAAAAGTTGTTCCCATTAGCGCACTCAGATTCATAAAAATGGCGTAGGCAGAAATCAACGCCAAAAATCGGATCAGAATATTACTATTAAGTACAACAGTCTCTTTGAGCGCCACCCAATCAAACATATCCTCCCAGGCAGCTGGTAAAACTTGCCACTCGATACTAAAGCACACCCAAACCAAACCAATCACTAAAGCCAAATACTGACTTATTGCTGTTGCTAATCCGGCTCCCATACTTTCCCAGCCCCACTTGACAATCATCAAATAGTCCAGCAACACATTAGAACCATTACCAACTACAGACATCAACAGCACTACCCCATTCATTTCCCGCCCTAAAAACCAACCAAATAGCACAAAGTTCAGCAAAACAGCAGGAGCGCCCCAAATCCGGGCAGAGAAATAATCAACTCCAGAAAGTTCAATTTCTGGGGAACCACTAAGAATAGTAAATCCAATCTTTTGCAGTGGGTATTGCAGCAATACAATCAGTAAACCAACAGCTAAAGCAATCACAGCACTGCGTAATCCCGCCAGCAGCACAGCTTTGGGGTCATCAAGTCCAACAGCTTGGGCTGTCAGTGCATTAGTACTCGAACGCAGAAATTTTAAAACCCGATAAAGATAATCGAAGAGAATAGTTGCTAAGATAACTCCCGCTAAGTGGCGAATATCTGCCAAATGTCCCAAGAAGGCAATATCAACTAAACCTGCAAGGGGAACCATCATGTTGGAAAGAACACTGACACTTGCCAGTCGGGAAAAGCGAGGTAAGAAGTTGTACTGTGGTGGAAATGTCAATGGCATGATTTGGTTTATTGATTGTCTACAGGGAAATTTGGTGATTTCAGAACTTAATTCAATTCCTTCAGTTTATCAACCTTCCATAAAAGGTAAAAATAGAAAGTTAAGCGAATCCCTGCTAAAAGTGAAGAGTTAGTAGTTAACGTCACTAGTTTAAAATGACCCAAGAATTCCCCATTGGTAGTAAAGTCCGTGTAGTCGCCTTACCACCCTACGTCAAAACTGCTGATCCTATGCCTATGCTGCGCCCTCCTGAAGTCATTAGCATTGCTGAAGAAGGTATAATCCTTGACCGTCGTCCTGGCGGATATTGGGTAGTACGCTTTAC
The DNA here is from genome assembly GCF_049315035.1 of Anabaena sp. PCC 7938. Taxonomy (NCBI): domain Bacteria; kingdom Bacillati; phylum Cyanobacteriota; class Cyanophyceae; order Nostocales; family Nostocaceae; genus Anabaena; species Anabaena sp. PCC 7938. The sequence goes on from NZ_CP186034.1 coordinate 3,234,881, forward strand.
TAGAGGTGCTTTCCTCATAGATAGCCAATACATTGAAAGTACAGAAAATCCGATTGAATCTCAGCCAGAGTCAAAATAAGTAGCCCAGCAAGAATGTAAACTTGTGTTAAGTGTTGAGTCGGGTTTACACAATGATTTCTCGTCGTATTTTTATCAGCATCTTATTTGCTAGTTGTTTTACATTGATCAGTTGGTTGAATTTTACCCCCTTTGCTCAAGCTTTGGGTGGTAAACTACCTGCAATTAACCAACCAGCACCTGAGTTTACTTTACCTACCAACACAGGTGATGGCAAAATTTCCCTTTCTGACTTGCGCGGTAAATGGGTAGTTTTGTATTTCTATCCTAAAGATTTCACCTCTGGTTGCACTATTGAAGCACGGCGTTTTCAACAAGACTTACCCAAATATCTGGATAAAAATACTCAAATTATTGGTGTGAGTGCTGATGATATTGATTCCCACGCCGAATTTTGTGATTCTGAGGGGTTAAAATTCCCTTTGTTGGCGGATACTAACGGTGCAGTCAGTAAAGCCTATGGTTCTTGGATTGGTTATGTATCTATGCGCCATAGTTTTATTATCGATCCTCAGGGAGTTCTCCGTGAGACTTTTGTGAAGGTGAATCCAAGTATTCACAGTACGGAAGTTTTGACGAAACTTGAAAAGTTGCAATCAGCAGTTTCATGATTTGAAACGCAGAGGTACGCGGAGGTAAACGCAGAGGGGGAGCGATGCGATTTTGTGAGATGTCTTTGTTTCCCCCTGCCTTATCCCAACGACAATTTTTAACCCCAACTCACTTAGAGAACTCCACAAAAAAGATGATCCAATCTTGTGGGATGGGCATCTTGCCCGTCCTTATATTATTAGCGGGCTTTTCGGCCCGCACCACAAGAAATTTTGGGATATTTTTTTAATTGGAGAACTCTTACTATCTGGGGGTAAAGTTTGCATATCTCCTTTATGATTCGCTAGGCTAGTGATATTCTAGGTTATTCTGAGGCGTGGTATGTATGGAGTTTGAAAGCAAAGCTACTTCCCCCACTGCGAGAAATAATATCGAATTTGCTCAACTGACTAATGCCCGTAAGCCTTTAGAATTGCTACGAGATACTGAGGCTTGGCTACGTCGCCCTACTGTAGCTACACTCAAGCCAATTTTATCGCCAAAACTCAGCCAACGATTGCAATCTGCTTCGTTTCTAGCAGAAGAGTCACTCCAGGATTTGGCAGAAATTGATATCAATAAGATTAGTGATTTTGAATTGCACCCTGCCAGAATTCATGTTGGTTTAACTTTTGTTGGGTTTGGGGCGCTGTTCATTTTGGTGCTATTACTATACATAAATACTTTACATCCAGAACTAACTACTGTTGAACAGATACGAAAATACTGGTATCAATATATTTGGTGTGTTAGTTTGGGTGTGGCAGGAATGTTTATTCTTGGTCGGGAAGCAATGCGTTATCCCCGCAAACGGTAAGTAGGTTGGCGTTAAAATTGTCGTTAGGATAAAGCAGGGGGCAGGGAGAAAAAGGGTTTTAGCCTTGTTTACTTTTCTTTACATAGTTTGGTTTTATTGTGCTTATCTACTTAGATATAGTTTTTACAGCAGTTAGATTAAGGTGCGATCGCAAATGAATCATGATCCTTTTATTGTTCCTCCAAATTCTCTGATTTCTTTAAAAAATGATTATGACCCCAGTTATATAGCTGAGTTTCATGAAAAAAAGGATGCGAAAAAAAAATTAGAGGCAGGTATTAAAGAACTCGCTAATTATCAAAATATTCTCTATGCTCAAAATACTTATGCTTTGCTGATTATTTTTCAAGCAATGGATGCTGCTGGTAAAGATAGCACTATCAAACACGTTATGTCTGGTGTAAATCCTCAAGGTTGTCAGGTCTTTAGTTTTAAAGCACCGAGTGATGAAGATTTAGATCATGATTACCTATGGCGCTCGACGAAGGCTTTACCAGAACGAGGACGAATTGGTATATTCAACCGTTCATATTATGAAGAATTGCTAGTGGTACGTGTACATCCAGAAATATTGGAAAAACAACAACTGCACTATTTCCCTCAGGAAAATAAAATATGGCAGCAGCGTTTTGAAGAAATTAATAATTTTGAAAAATATTTAGTAACTAATGGTATTCTTGTCCTCAAATTTTTTCTAAATGTCTCCAAACAAGAACAGAAAAAACGCTTTTTAGATCGAATTGAAACACCAGAAAAACATTGGAAATTCTCAGATAGTGATGTGCGAGAACGAGGTTTTTGGGATGATTATATGACTGCTTATGAGCAAGTTTTTAATCACACGAGTACTGAAGCTGCACCTTGGTATATTATCCCTGCTGATCACAAGTGGTTTACGCGTCTAGTTGTATCTGAGATTATCTGCAAAAAATTACAAGATTTAAATTTACAATATCCTACTATTAGTGAAGAACACAAGGAGAAACTTTTGCAAGCTAAAAAAATGCTGGAAAGCGAAGATTGAAATAATTCGTAATTCGTAATTCGTAATTCGTAATTCGTAATTCGTAATTCGTAATAGATAGAAAGTTATTTCCCCCTGCTCCCTGCCCCCTACCACTCCTGCCTCCTATTTTTATCAGGATAGATGATAAATGATGTCATATTTGTTTATCCTATTAGTAACGGGTATAGTCATAAATTAAAAATCATGATTTTGCGGTCAGAATTTACCAATAATTATCAAATTCCTGACTTGACTCATGCTGGCTTCGATATTGTGGCTCTGGCAGCTTCTGCGGGTGGTTTAACAGCCATAACTGAAGTTTTATCAGCTTTACCGACTGATTTTAAAGCGGCAATTGTGATAGTCCAACATCTTGATCCTAAATCTCGCTCATTAATGGCAGAAATTCTCCGTCGTCATATTGTTCTCGATGTGAAACAGGCAGAGGATGGAGATAAACTGAACCCAGGAATGGTTTATATAGCTCCTCCTAACCATCATTTGTTGGTTAACTGTGATGCTACGCTTTCTTTATCTCAGTCGGAAAAGGTGCATTTTCTGCGTCCTGCTGCTGATGTTTTATTTAAATCGGTAGCAGGTAGTTACAAAGATAGAGCGATCGCTGTTGTATTAACTGGAAACGGCTGTGATGGTGCAATAGGAGTAAAAGCTATTCACAAAATGGGTGGGATCATCATTGTTGAAGATGAAAAAACTGCTGAATTTAAAGGGATGCCTTTAGCTGCTATTGAAACTGGTAATGTGGACTTTATCATCCCTAAGGAAGGTATCTCTTCAGCCTTGATCAATTTGGTTATGGCTCGTGGTTAAATTGCTCGTCATTGGGGTTATGATTAGCAAATCAAAAAAAAGAACCGTAAAGATTCAGTGATTCCCTCGCTAACCTTATGACTTCCATAGAAAAAAACCCCGACTTTGAAAATCTACTCGTTTATTTAAGACAGAATCGGGGGTTTGATTTCACTGGTTATAAACGCTCAACTTTGATGCGTCGTGTAAACAAGCGAATGCAATCACTGAGCATAGAAAGCTTTGTGGATTACATTGACTATTTACAAGTTTATCCAGAAGAATTCAATCATCTATTCAATACTATTTTGATTAATGTTACCGACTTTTTTCGGGATGCTTCCGCTTGGGAATGCCTGGCACAGCAAGTAATACCGGATATTATTAAAAATAAAAAAAGTAGTGAACCGATTCGCATTTGGTGTGCTGGTTGTGCTTCTGGAGAAGAGGCTTATACTCTAGCAATATTGATGTCTGAAGCATTAGGAGCAGAGGATTTTCGTCACCGGGTAAAAATTTATGCCACGGATATAGATGAAGAAGCTCTATACCAGGCTCGTCAAGCCGTGTATTCAGCTAAAAATATCCATGCTATTTCACCAGAACTGCGGGATAAGTATTTTGAGTTATTAGGAAATAATTATCTATTCCGCCAAGACTTGCGCCGTTCTGTGATTTTTGGTCGTCATGATTTACTTCAGGATGCGCCAATTTCTCGGTTAGACTTGTTGGTGTGTCGTAACACCCTGATGTATTTCAATTCTGAGACTCAGGGACGGATTATGGCTCGGTTTCATTTTGCCCTCAATGACAAGGGCTATCTGTTTTTAGGTAAAGCAGAGATGTTGTCAATGTATTCCAATTTGTTTGCACCTATAGACTTAAAAAATCGTATATTTAAGAGAGTATCAACAACCAATGTGCGCGATCGCCTTTTGGTTATGGCCAATTCAGTCGAGGATGAATCTAGCCACCGATTATCTCGCTATCTTCGACTGCGAGAGTTAGCATTTGATACAGAACCAAATGCCAAAGTAGTCATTGATATCAATGGCTTATTGGTAATGATGAACGAGCAAGCGCGCATCTTGTTTAGTCTGTCAGCTAAGGATTTAGATCGTCCCTTTCAGGATTTGGAACTTTCCTATCGGCCGATAGAATTGCGATCGCTAATTGAAAGAGCATATAACGAACGCCGTCTCATCATCATTACTAATGTAGAACGTTACATATCTAACTCAGAAACCCAATACTTGGATGTGCGGATTATACCTTTACAAGACTCTGATCTCAGTTTCCTCGGTGTCACTATCGTCTTTCATGATGTCACCCGTTATATTAAACTCCAAGAAGCTCTGCAACGTTCTCGGCAAGAATTAGAAACCACTAACGAAGAACTCCAGTCTACTAATGAAGAATTAGAAACCACCAACGAAGAACTCCAGTCTACTAATGAAGAGTTAGAAACTACCAATGAAGAACTTCAGTCTACTAATCAAGAACTGGAGACGATGAACGAAGAACTCCAATCTGCAAATGAAGAATTACAGACAATTAATTACGAGTTAAGTCAGCGTACCTTAGAACTCAACCATACAAACGTTTTTCTAATTTCCATCCTCAGAAGTCTACAAACAGGAATTGTAGTAATTAACAAAAATTTTTACATCGTAATTTGGAATCATTTAGTAGAAGAACTGTGGGGTTTACGTAATGGTGAAGTAATAAATAAATCTTTTTTTGGTTTGGATATTGGTTTACCTACCGAGCAATTGCGATCGTCTATCTGTGATGCCATATCTGGTACAAAACACTTCCAAGAAATGATTTTAGATGCTACCAATCGCCGAGGCAAACAAATCAAATGTTATCTTGCTCTCACCCCCCTCATAGATAAGGAAATAGAAGGTGTAGTTTTGATGATGGCAGATATCGAAAAAATCAAAAGCATGATTTCAGCCCAAGAAATTGAAGAAAGACGACAGATGGGTAATTGGTGATTGGTAATGGGGATTACACAATTATAGGACTAGCTCTTTCACCTATTTCCTACCTTCTGTTTTCAAAATATTTCTTGAGAATTATCTCCTAGGGGTCATCCCAAAGGGAAACAGGTTCATTTATTGTGGCCTGGTGTCTGTTTACAAAAGGAGGTGGGAGGTAATAAAGCAAGCTTTACAGCAGAATTCAGGCTTCGCCATAAGCCTCAGTAAAACGGAGTCAGAATTCACGAGTAAAACTAGCTTAATATCTGGCTTTAAGTTTAGAGTCTGTATATCATTTATCTGCAATCTGCATGATGTAGAAATTTTGCCATGCTGCACTAGTAAAAATTAATTTTGTGATTTTTCACAAAATTAACCAATTTTTTGATACGTTTAAAGTAGAGATAAAAATATATTTTTATCTCTTAATTCATTGACTAAAAATGAGAGAAAAAGCTATGGATACCGCTATTAGATATGACATTGAAGTGATCAAGGAAGAAGCACTTCAATTGGCCAAAAGGGGACTTATTAGCCGCCAACAGCCAATTTATACCCTTGGTAAATATATTCCTGATCGTGAATGGGCTTATTTTGAGCAGGAACTAGAAAAAAATGAATATTTGCTCAGGGATAGGATTATTGACCTACTTGATCATGAGACATGGGAAGAAGATTGAGGTATTACTTAGAGTCCATCAGCAATTAGCAACATCCGAAATTTATTTTCAATTACAAGATAAACTTTTCATAAATTAAGCCTCCGAACTAATTCGTGGGCTTTTTAGTAGAAATTAGTCAAAATCAACAGTTAGAGCAAATTTTTGTTACTATTCTAATATAGGAATCCGGTTTGATTATTGAAAATACACGTAGGATGTGTATAGCCCCACTGGCATGGCTACGCTAGAGCGACAGCGTAACGCACCAAAACCTTAAGAATGGTGCGTTACGGGTTTCATCCTAACGCACCCTACAATACCTAATCTTGTTCAAAAATCAAAGTCTACTTTGAAACCAATAGTTTTTTCTTAATCGGGTTTTGTTCCTAAATCCTATACTCTTCCCTGTTCCCTTTTGAAAAACTCTAGTTCTCAACTTGGACGAGGTTTAATAGAAAAAACTACATGAAATTAGACATTAAAAATTACCAAGAATTACAAACTTATTTAACAAATTAAGTAAGGATTCAGGATACAGAATGTTTGATATAGCAGGGAACTCTTAACGGAAGAAAAAAATATTCTTCTTCCTCCTGACTCCTGACTCCTGACTCCTGACTCCTGACTCCTGACTCCTGACTCCTGACTCCTGACTCCTGACTCCTAACTCCTGACTTCTTACCAAATTAATAGGTATATAGCATCATGAAAATTTTGTTGGTAGAAGATGACCAACTTACGAGTTCAGCGATTACCAGCAACTTGATTGCTCATCACTATACAGTTAACCTAGCAATAGATGGACAAGCTGGTTTAGAACTAGCAACCACTTATGAATATGATTTAATTCTGTTGGATCTCATGCTTCCTAAGCTCGATGGTATCAGCGTCTGTAAACAACTCCGCTCACAGGGATATCACAGCCCGATTCTACTACTAACTGCAAAAGATAGTACAACTGACCGAGTGATGGGGTTAGATGCTGGTGCAGATGATTATATGGTTAAACCATGTAATATAGATGAACTAATGGCACGAGTTCGTGCTTTGTTACGCAGAGGAAAAGCTATCCCTTCATCAGTTATTGTTTGGGAAAATGTGTATTTTGACTCCGTGAATAGTGAGGTAACTTGTCAAGATAAACTTCTGCATCTAACTCCTAAAGAGTATTGTTTATTAGAACTTTTTTTACTTAATCCCAAACGGATTTTTAGCCGTAGTGCTATTCTCGAAAAATTATGGGATTTTGCAGATACACCAGGAGAGGAAACAGTCAGTACTCATATTAAATGTTTACGCCAAAAACTTAAAGCGGCTGGGTCATCAGATCCTATTGAAACTGTGCATGGATTAGGTTATAAACTTAAACCTCCATCTCTATTACAAGCTTCAGATACTGCTGTAATCTTATCTGGTAACATTCAGAAACCAGAAAAATCTTACCAACAAAGGGTGAAATCAAGTACGTATAAAATTTGGGAGAAATTTAAAGACAAATTTGCTGAACAATTTGCTGTTTTAGAGCAAGTTAGTGACTTATTAGCAGTAGAAAAACTCACACCTGAATTACAACAGCAGGCACAATATCAAGCACATAAATTAGCTGGTTCATTAGGTATTTTTGGCTTAATCCAAGGTTCGGAAATTGCTAGAGAGTTAGAAAATTTGTTAGAACCGCAAATCAAAATAGAGGAGTTGCAGAGCCAGCAAATTTTTAAATTAGTGAAAATGTTAGCATCAGAGATACATAAAAAACCAGAATTGGAATCAAAGTCAGATCAAATTTCTTATTCTCCATTGATTTTAATTGTGGATGATGATCTAATTTTGGCAGAAAGAATTAGAATTGAAGCGATCGCATGGGGGTTAAGGGTAGAAATCGCTACAGACCTAGATGTAGCCCGAAAAGCTATCACCCAAAATCCCCCTAATATCGTTTTACTCGATCTGAATTTTCCTAGTTCCACAGAAACTGGACTAACATTACTGAAACAACTAACACAGCAAATTCCGAAAATTCCTGTATTAACCTTCACAGGTAAGGGTAATTTAACCGACAGACTCGAAGTAGCAAGTTTAGGTGGGTGTCTTTTTTTACAAAAACCCTTGCCTACTTATGAAATTCTCAAAGCAGTTACCGAGATTTTGAATCGAAGTCAGTCCAAATCTGCTCATCGTGTCATGGTAGTAGATGATGACTTAACAGCACTCTCACATATATCTAGTTTATTGCTACCTCTAGGACTAGAAGTGATAGTCCTCAATAATTCAAAACATTTTTGGGATGTACTGAGAGATAACAATCCCGATATATTAGTGCTAGATCAAGAAATGCCAGATTTTAGCGGATTAGATTTGTGTAAAGTGGTCAGAAATGACCCTAAATGGTACAATTTGCCGATAATATTTTGGTCAATACATACCAAAGAAAGTGATCTTGATCAAGCATTTACAGTTGGAGCAGACGATTATATTAGTAAGTCTACAGATATAACAGAACTAACAACTAGAATTATCCGTCGTCTCAAGCGAGTTGAAATTTAAGGGCATGAAAAGTGCTATGAATGCAAGAATTGACCAGAGATTTTTCCCTTATATAGGTGCTATTAGTTCATTAGCCATAGCTATGCTCGCCGTAGGCACTGCCCTCTTCATAACCTGGCAACTGAAATCTGTACTCACAAATACCATCGCTTCATTTTTTTTCGTGGCAGTTGCAGTTTCTACCTGGTATGGCGGACTCCGACTAGGATTAATGACAACCATACTATCAGTATTGACGATCAACTATTTTTTTATTCCCCCGATCTACAACTTTACTCCTGCAACTTGGAACGATTTTATTTTGTTAGGGTTATTTTTTGCAAATAGCTCAATCATCAGTTTACTCAGTTATGACCTACAGAGAAGTAAAAAGACACTAGAACAAATCAACCAGCAACTACTCGGAGAAAGTACGCAGCGTTACGCCAGTTTAGCCGCAGCAGTTCCCGTTGGCATCTTTCGCACCAATCTGGTAGGACATTGCCTTTATGTGAATGAACAGTGGTGCAAAATAACTGGAATGACCTTTGATCAAGCCCTGGGAACTGGCTGGGTACAAGCTTTGCATCCAAGCGATCGCGATCGCATTATTCAAGCATGGAGTCAAACCACTCAAAACCAAGAAAAATCTATTACTGTGGAATTCAGATTTCTCCGTCCTGATGGTGTAGTGACATGGGTATTCACTCAAGCAGTAGTAGAACAAACAAACAATGGAGAAGTAATTAGCTATATTGGCACAGTCACAGATATTAGTGAAAGCAAACAACGAGAAGAACAACTCAGATTACTAGAATCTGTAATTGTTACCACCAATGATGCCGTCCTCATTACCGCAGCCGAACCCATAGACTTACCAGGGCCAAAGATTGTTTACGTTAATCCTGCATTTACGCAAATGACAGGATACACCTCAGCCGAAATATTAGGAAAAACACCGCGCATTCTCCAGGGAGAAAAGACCGAACGAGCAGCATTAGATAAAATCAGAGCCAATCTCCAAACTTGGCAACCAGTCCAAGTAGAAATGATCAATTACCGCAAAGACGGCTCTGATTTTTGGGTCGAATTAAATATCATTCCTGTAACAGATGAAAGAGGCTGGTTTACTCATTGGATTGCCATTCAACGAGATATTACAGATAGAAAACAAGCAGAAACAACATTAAAATTGGCAAATGTAAAATTAGAAAGCCGGGTAGCTTTACGCACCATAGAACTCAGTCAAGCAAATGCTCAACTCCAACTAGAACTGAAAGAACGTCAAAGGGCAGAAGTAGCATTAAGGCAAAGTGAAGCCAAATTTCGCTCTTTAAGTGAATTTTCACCAATGGGCATTTTTATGAACGATGCTCAGGGGCAGTGTATTTATACTAATCCTCGCGCTCAGGAAATTGCTGGATACACCTTTGCGGAAGCCTTGGGATTTGGATGGTTAGAATTTGTTCATCCTCAAGACCGAAAGCAAATTACTCCTCAGTGGATTCAAGCCTTTTCAGAACAGCAAGGAACTGTATATGAAGAACTTCGGTATGTTCATAAAGATGGAACAATTCGCTACGCACGAGTGCAAAGTGCGCCTATTTTTGCTGAAAATAATAAATTTATTGCTAATGTTGGCACAATGGAAGATATTACAGCCAGTCGAGCAATTGCTCAAATGAAAAATGAGTTCATTTCTGTTGTTAGTCATGAACTTCGTACCCCCCTCACCGCTATTCGTGGTTCATTAGGATTGTTAGCTGCGGGAGTCTATGATAAAAAACCAGAAAAGGGAAAACGGATGTTACAAATTGCCTCAGAGCAAACAGACCGACTAGTGCGGTTAGTCAATGACATCCTAGATTTGGGACGATTGGAATCGGGAAAAATGACTTTGGTAATGCAAAGTTGTGATGCAGCGACACTAATCGGTAAATCTGTAGATGCTATGCAATCTAGTGCTGAACAAAATCAGATTACCCTATCTGTAAATTCTCCTCCATCTCTCCAACTTTGGGCAAATCCTGATGCCATTATTCAAACTTTGACTAATCTATTGAGTAATGCAATTAAGTTTTCTCCTCCGCATACGACTATTTGGATAAATGTTGAATGCTGTGAAGATATTGAAAATGTCTCTGGGTCTTCTTCACCTCATTCTCTGGTGAGATTTGAAGTGAAAGATCAAGGTAGAGGAATTCCACTAGACAAACTAGAGGCAATATTTGATCGTTTTCAACAAGTTGATGCTTCTGATTCTCGTGAAAAAGGGGGTACAGGTTTAGGTTTAGCTATATGCCGTCGAATTATTCAACAACATGATGGTAATATCTGGGCTGAAAGTACTATGGGTGAAGGCAGTAGTTTTTATTTCACCTTAAAAAGAACAGGGAACAGTGAATAGGGAACAGGGAACAGGCAGCAGAAGAGATAATTACGAATTACAAATTACAAATTACAAATTACAAATTACAAATTACGAATTACGAATTACGAATTATGATGTTATGTCCATAAAGTGTATTTTGGTAATTGATGACGAAGAGGTAATTCAGGAAGTGATTCAAGGATGCCTGGAAGATATAGGAGAATGGGAAGTTATTACTGCTAGTTCAGGTAAAGAAGGATTGTTAGTAGCTGAATCTAAATTACCAGATGGCATACTGTTGGATGTATCTATGCCCGAAATGGATGGTTTAGAGACGCTTCAAAAATTACAACTACATCCTGTGACGCAAAGGATTCCTGTTGTGCTGTTAACCGCTAAGGTTCAACCTGCTGATCAAGCTCGGTTTTCTCAATTAGCCGTTGCTGGGGTTATCCCCAAACCGTTTGATCCCTTGATTTTAGTTGATTTGGTAGCAAATGCTTTCCATTGGGATGTATGAACTTTGCCAACTTCAAGTTTTCTTCAATTATTTTTTATAAGCTGGACAAAACAAGTTACAGGTTATCGAGCAAAATAGAGCATCTAGATGCAGATTTTGAAATTTTTTAGACTAAATATGTTTGGACTAAATATGGAAATATTGGGGTGGCAAACATGACGACCAGACGCATTTTGGTTGTTGATGATGAGGAATTTATTCAAGAGATAGTCCAGTCCTGTTTTGAGGATATTGCTGGTTGGGATGTGATTACTGCTAGTTCGGGTAAGGAAGGTTTAGTTAAGGCTATGAAGGAACAGCCCGATGCTATTGTTCTGGATATGATGATGCCAGAAATGGACGGTATGACATTTCTACGATATTTGAAAGCAGATCCCAATATCCAATCTATTCCTGTGGTGCTAATTACAGCGAAGGTTGATTTTACAGAACCCATGCGTTTATTGAGTTTGGGAGTAGCAGGTGCGATCGCAAAACCTTTTGATCCCATATTACTAGTCGATCAAGTTTGTAACTACCTTGGGTGGTAATTCATAAGAATTCTACACCAAGGTAATTATCACTCCTCCTTACTCCTGTATTTGTGTCGAAAAGTATCTATTTATTGTTTCTTCGTTACATTGTCTTCATCTTCAAACTTTCTTCAAATTTGCCTACTAAATTAAAAGAAGATTAAAGCAAGTTTTTTAAAACAAGTTTAATCTGCTATAAAAAACTTTTTTAGGATGAGGTTTAAAAAATTATGTCTAACTGTATTTGTTGCTCCAACAAACTACTACGCCACATTCGTAACCATCAAGTAGTTTTATTTTGTCGTAATTGTTGGCAAGAAATGCCGGCAACTAATCCAAAAAGAGCATATTCACTATCTATGTCTGTACCTTCTCATATAGGTATCAAAGAATTCATCGCTACACATTAAATTTTTCGGTTTACAATTAAACTCAATTCATTAATGAAAATCAAAACCTAATTCCTTTTTTTAAGCCCCGCACTCATGTGTGGGGTGATAATCACTTGGGTATAACCTGCGGTTGGCATTGCTAACTATTTCTGATTTTAAAATACATGAAGCAGAAAAATTAGTGCTTCTGCTTACCCTTGAATAGAATATTTTTCACGCAAATAATTGTACTTGTATAGCCGTTTTGGTTGTTGAATTACTATAGAGGATTTACTTAAAATTCTTTCTGTTAAAGAACAGGAAAGACCCTGAGTAAATACTGGCATTTCTTGCCAACAACTACGGCAAAACCAATAAATTTCCGACTGGCGTATATGTTGTAAAAGTAAATTAGAACAACAGGGACAATAATTCATATATTTCTCAAATTAGATTTTAAAAGGTGTTGATCTGTTAAGAATAGCCATGAGAAAAATTCAGAGATATTCCCAACAAGTATTTATAGTTCTCAACTATAATTTATAAATATGAGGAAGTCGTGAGGAAACTTTTAATAAAAAAATATTCCGTAATATTTCTAAACATCTGTTTTTTGAATTTCGATTTCCGCACAGCGGTACTGGTTATATCTTCACAAGTTCCTCAAGTTTGGGCTGTATATAAAGTAGGGGTTGCTGAATAAGTCTTTTCGGTAGGGCTAGAAGTCAGATGTAAAAACTGGTTCATCAAATATATTTGTAGCTTTTAAAGGATTCCCAAATATGCAGAAAATACAACAAAATCAAGAAAATGAGCGCCCATTATCTAAAGAACAAGCACTAGTCTTACCGTTTAACACCGTGGGAATTGCAGATATACCCTTCGTAGGTGGAAAAAATGCCTCTTTAGGAGAGATGATTCAACAACTGAGTTCCAAAGGAGTACAAGTTCCCACTGGGTTTGCTACCACTGCATACGCTTATAGATTTTTCATTAGTGGAGCAGGACTGGAAACAAAACTAAGACAGATTTTTGCAGATTTAGATGTAGAGGATATAGATAATCTGCGTCAATGTGGTAAACAAGCTAGAGCATTGATGTTAGATACGCCATTTCCGCTAGAGTTGCAACAAGCGATCGCACAATCCTATCAAATTCTCTGCCAAGAATACGGTGAAGATACTGATGTTGCAGTACGTTCTAGTGCCACAGCCGAAGACTTACCAGACGCTAGTTTTGCCGGACAGCAGGAAACCTATCTCAATGTCCACGGAATCAAAGGTGTATTAGAATCTTGTCATAAATGCTTTGCTTCCATTTTCACTGACCGTGCTATTTCCTACCGACAAAATAAAGGCTTCGATCACTTTGAAGTAGCCCTATCAGTCGGGGTACAAAAAATGGTACGTTCTGACTTGGCTTGTTCTGGTGTCATGTTCTCCATTGACACAGAAACAGGTTTTAAAGATGCAGCCTTAATTACCGCTGCTTATGGTTTGGGTGAAACCGTGGTTCAAGGTGCAGTTAACCCAGACGAATATTTAGTATTTAAACCAACTCTTAAACAAGGATTTAAACCAATTCTCCAAAAACGTTTGGGGACAAAAGAAATTAAAATGGTTTATGACTTGGGAGGGATGAAATTAACTAAAAATGTTTCTGTTCTCCCTTCAGAACGCCACCAATTTGCCCTCAATAATGGCGAGATACTCCAGTTAGCAACCTGGACTAGTATTATTGAAGACCATTATTCTCAAGTGCGTGGTATGGACACGCCAATGGATATTGAATGGGCAAAAGATGGAGTGACAGGAGAATTATTTATCGTCCAAGCTAGACCAGAAACAGTACAATCTCAAAAAACGAAAAATGTTCTGAGAAGTTATCAATTAAAAGAAAAAGGGCAAATTATACTCACAGGTCGTAGCGTTGGGGAAATGATTGGTCAAGGTAAAGCTAGAGTTATTCTTGATGCGTCGCAAATTCAACAATTTCAAGCCGGAGATGTGCTAGTAACAAATCGCACAGATCCAGACTGGGAACCAATTATGAAAAAAGCCAGTGCCATTGTTACTAACTCTGGTGGTAGAACCTGTCATGCATCCATAATTGCCAGAGAAATGGGAATTCCGGCTATTGTCGGTTGTGGTAATGCGACGACAGAATTACAAACTGGACAAGAAATTACTGTTAGTTGTGCAGAAGGGGAAACAGGCAAAGTTTATGCAGGTTTATTGAACTTTGAAATTAATGAATTACCTTTAGAAAATTTGCCCCGCACCCGCACTAAAATTATGATGAATGTGGGCAACCCAGAAGAGGCACTAGGTTTAACAGCGATTCCTAATGATGGTGTGGGTTTAGCAAGAATGGAATTTATTATTGCTAACCATATTAAAGCCCATCCTTTAGCATTACTGCATTTTGATGATTTAGAAGATGAACTGGCTAAATACAAAATTGCTGAGTTAACTGCCCAATATGAAAATAAAGCTGAATTCTTTATTGATAAACTAGCGCAAGGTATTGGTACAATTGCCGCTGCTTTTTATCCTAAACCTGTAATTGTCCGGTTGTCCGATTTCAAGAGTAACGAATATGCAAACCTCTTAGGTGGTAGACAATTTGAACCGAAAGAAGAAAATCCGATGCTTGGTTGGCGTGGTGCTTCTCGTTACTACGATCCCCGTTACCGTGAAGGTTTTGCCCTTGAATGTGAGGCAATGAAGCGGGTGCGGAATGAAATGGGTTTAACCAATATGATTTTGATGGTTCCCTTTTGTCGTACTCCTGAAGAAGGAAGACGTGTGCTGGCGGAAATGGCAGCAAATGGGTTAGTCAAGGGCGAAAATGGTTTAGAAGTTTATGTGATGTGTGAGTTACCCAGTAACGTGATTTTAGCTGATGAGTTTAGCCAAGTCTTTGACGGCTTTTCCATAGGTTCCAATGACTTGACACAATTAACTTTAGGTTTAGATCGGGATTCTGAGTTAGTGGCACATTTGTTTGATGAACGCAATTCAGCTGTCAAGAGAACAATTGCCAGAGCGATCGCTACTGTCAAACAGTTTAATCGCAAAATTGGTATCTGCGGTCAAGCCCCCAGCGATTATCCAGAATTTGCACGCTTCCTTGTCGAAGAAGGAATTGATTCAATCAGTCTCAACCCTGACTCTGTACTCAAAACTCTGTTAGAAATCGCCGCAGCGGAAGCAGTATCTTGAACGGGAGTAGGAGGCAGGAGGCACAGGGCAGGGGGAAAGAATTAAACACCAATGAGATAGCAACAACAATTTGGTAACTATATAGACAATCTTCACCCTGTACCTTTGTCAAGACGTTTAGTGGTAGAGTTAGAAATAGGAATAAAACTGTAGGCGCTAAAATTTATTTAAAGTCGTATCCAAATGATTCATTTCGTCTCTATTATATGTGACTTGGCAAGAGCAATGTATCTATATTAATCAATAAAAACGCATAAATACTTCTCAAAAGTCAAAAATTTAGGATTTGGAACATTTTGATCAAAAAGCCTTAAATTATGCCCAAATATCAATAGGATAATTAAAATCGACCATTCATTATGCAATTCAACGAGCAACTGATTGATTTGCCAAATTTACATCAAGTGATTGATCGTTATCCTTTGACGATTAGTGTTGATAGTCATGTAGTCGATGCTATTATCTTGATGAATCAAGAACACAGTAATAGCTTAGAACTGATCAACTTTTCAGCAGTATTACCACGCCACAAATCAAGTCAAAAAGAAACTAGCTACGTTTTAGTGGTAGAAGAAACGCAGTTAGTAGGAATATTCACTCTGAGAGACGTATTAAGATTAACAGCTTTTGGTCTGGATTTATCCAGGACGACAATGGCTGAAGTGATGACCAAGCACCCCATTACATTAAAAAACTCAGAATTCCAGGATATTTCCACAGCTTTTTTGTTGTTAAAGCAGTATCAAATTCACCATCTACCAATTGTGGATGATGGGGGAGAATTACTAGGAATAATTACAGAATCGAGTTTATTACAACAATTGGATCTAGTGAAAATAGTCGGTATTGCTCAAGCTACACAGCAATATTTAGGTAAATCAATAAATGAATCGCCCAATGATCAGCAAATAGAAAGGGTAGTGCATAATACTCAGGATCTCTTACAAAGCCGGGTAGAAGAACAAGTTGCTGAAGAGATAAAAGTTACCGAAGAACTTCAGCAAACCTTAGAAGAAATGCAAATATTTGAAGAGGAAATAATTCAACAAAATGAACAACTTGGGGTTGCTCATGAGATTGCAGAATTAGAGCGCCGACGTTACCAAGATTTGTTTCAATTTACTCCTTATGGTTATGTTGTCACTGATAAATTGGGTCTAATTCAAGAAGCCAACTATGCGGCTTCATTGTTATTATCGGTAGATCAAAATTACTTAATAGGCAAACCAATAACAATTTTTATTGGTCAACCAGATCGACAAAATATTACATCCCAACTGAAAAATTTCCAGCAATTCCAAGAATGGGAAGTTGAACTTGAGCCACGACATGGGGAGTCTTTTCCTGCTAATGTGAGGATTTCAGCCATGTATGATTCCCAAAAACAGTGGTGTGGTTGGTGTTGGTTATTGTGCAATATTACTGAACGCAGGCAAGCAGAAGCAGCATTACGCCGAACCTCTGAACAGTTGGAACAAAAGGTAGCAGAACGTATTGCTGAATTGGTTATTATTAATCAAGCGTTACAACAAGAAATTATTGAGCATCAGCAGACAGAGTTAGCACTGCGGGAGAGTGAGGAAAGATTTCGCCAATTTGGGGAGAATATTCAAGCGCAGATAATTTGGATTAAATCTTGCAATAGCGGCGCAACTGTATATGTAAATTCTGCTTATGAGAAAATATGGGGACGGAGTTGCCAAAGTCTTAGAGAGCAACCCCTATCCTGGAAAGAAGCAATACATCCAGAAGATCGCGATCGCATCTTAACAGAAATAGATGAGAGTCATCAAAAAGGTGAATCCGCTAGTTTACAGTATCGCATTATCCAACCCAATGGAGAAATACGCTGGATTTGGGGCAGATGCTTCCCTGTTCAGAATCAGCAAGGAGAGCTTGAATATTGTGGCAGTATTACCGAAGATATTACCGAATACAAGCAAGTAGAAGAAGAACGCAGCAAGACTCAAGAACGACTGACTTTAGCCCTAGAAGCTGCCAACATGGGTATATGGGATTGGGAGATCCAGACCAACCAAACCCTATGGTCTAGCAATATGGGGCCAATTTATGGTTTACCGAGTCATACATTATGCCCCAGCCCGGAAAACTTCCTCTATTTAATCTATCCAGAAGACCGTAATAATTTCACTAAAGCTGTAAAACTTGCCATTGAGCAAAAAACTGAATTTGTCTCCGAACATCGAGTAATTTGGAGTGATGGCAGCCTGCATTGGTTAAGCGCCAGAGGTAAGGTTTATTATGATGAAAACGATCAGCCAGCCAGGATGCTTGGTACAACTAGAGAAATATCAGAACGAAAGCAAGCAGAGCAAAAAATCCACGAACAAGCAGCCCTACTTGATATCGCTACCGATGCAATTTTCGTGCGAGATTTCCAGACCGAAATCTTATTTTGGAATCAAGGTGCAGAAAAGATATACGGTTGGCAAAATCATGAAGCTATGGGTAAAAACTTCAGGGATATTTTTTACTCTACAACTTCGCCACAGCCAGAAGAAGTAATTGCGCTCCAGACTGTAGTTAAATCGGGAACTTGGCATGGTGAGTTACGTAGAAAAACCAAATTCGGCCAAGAAATTATGGTTGAAAGTCGTTGGACACTGATGTTTGACGCAGAGGGACAACCCAAATCTATTCTGATTGTAGATACTGATATTACTAAGAAAAAAGAACTTGAAGAACAGTTTTACCGCACCCAGCGTCTAGAAAGTATCGGGACTCTAGCAGGTGGCATTGCCCACGATATCAACAATATATTGACACCTATTTTAGGCGCAGCGCAATTACTCAAAGGTAGATTGGCCCATGAGCAAGAACGCCATCCCCTACTATTGACAATTATTGAAAATAATGCTAAACGCGGGGCAGGTTTAGTCAAGCAAGTGTTATCTTTTGCACGAGGATTAAAAGGAGAACGGGCAATTGTACAAGTTAAACATTTAATTGCAGATGTCATTCAAATTGGTAGACAGACATTTCCCAAATCTATCGAATTTGCAGCCCAGATATCAGAAGACCTATGGGCAGTTTCTGGAGACACGACACAACTACATCAAGTCCTGATGAATCTGGTAGTTAATGCCCGTGATGCGATGCCAGAAGGAGGCTGTCTGCAAATTACTGCGGAAAATCTGTTTATTGATGAAACCTATACGCGGATGAATTTTGAATCCAAAGTTGGACATCATATCGTTATTACAATTACAGATACTGGTATTGGAATGACACCAGAAATATTAAATAGAATTTTTGAACCATTTTTCACCACCAAAGAAGTTGGTACTGGTACAGGATTAGGTTTGTCAACGGTGTTGGGAATTATTAAAAGCCATGACGGTTTTATAACAGTTTCTAGCGAAGTTGCTAAAGGTAGTACATTTAAGATTTTCTTGCCGTCTGTAGAAGAACCTCAAATTCCGGCAATCGAAGATTTGGAAATGCACTCAGGGCAAGGAGAATTGATTTTGGTGGTAGATGATGAACCTCAAATTCGTGATGTTGCTAAAATCATCCTCGAACAATATAATTATCAAACGATAACTGCTAGTAATGGCATTGAAGCGATCGCACTTTATGCTCAACACAAAAAAAGCATCAGCGCAGTTTTAATGGATATGATGATGCCAGAAATGGATGGGATCACGGCTATTCGCACTTTGCAAAGAATGAATCCACAAGTCCAAGTGATTGCTTGTAGTGGACTAAGTACAATAGAAGTGTTACCAGAATCAGCCAATACAGAAGTACAGGCAGTTTTATTTAAACCCTATACTGCCAATGATTTATTGCGAAACATCGATCAAATAATTCGTAAAGCAGGAGTTTAGGAGTTCGGAGTTCGGAGGGAGGAGGGAGGAGGCAGGAGTCAGGAGTCAGGAGTCAGGAGTCAGGAGTCAGGAGGCAGGGGGCAGGGTGCAGAAGAGATAATTACGAATTACGAATTACGAATTACGAATTATGAATTACGAATTACGAATTACGAATTACGAATTTTTAAGACGGTATATAGATTCTGCCCCATTCTGGATTGTAAGTTTGGAGCGATCGCATATACTGAGCGCGTTCAAAGGAGCTAGGATTGGGACAGTTTAACTGGCTCATACTGCCTTGCATTTGGCGTACAGACTCGTATTCGTGTTTTTCCATCCATTCTCGCATTTCCTGCTCAATACACCGAATATGGTCAATACCATGCCGCATCAGTACAGAACAAAGCATAGTAATATTAGATCCAACCATGAGCATCTTTAAAACATCATGGGCGTTGTGGATACCACTCGTTGCAGCTAGGTCAGCATTGATGCGACCATACAGAATAGCAATCCAGCGCAGAGGTAAACGCATTGCTTGGGGAGTACTTAACAATACATGAGGTTCTACTTCTAAAGTTTCTAGGTTAATATCTGGTTGATAAAAACGATTAAATAAAACCAAACCATCAGCCCCAGCATCATCTAAACGTTTAGCCATATTCGCAGTATTAGTAAAATAAGGGCTGAGTTTCACTGCTACAGGAATAGTAACTGCGGCTTTAACAGCACTGAGAATATTGATATAATTTTGTTCAATATCTTGACTAATTAAATCCGGGTCTGTCGGAACATAGTAAATATTTAATTCCAGTGCAGATGCTCCCGCTTCCTGAATGAGTTTACCATATTCAGTCCAACCACCCACAGAAAAACCATTCAAACTAGCAATAATGGGAATATCAACTTTTTCTTTAGCTTTGCGAATATGGTCTAAATATTCTTCTGGGCCAATTCGGAAATTAGTTATATCAGGGAAATAGGTTAAAGCTTCCGCAAAACTTTCTGTACCATGAGTTAGATGATGATGAAGTTCGTACTTTTCTAAAATTAATTGTTCTTCAAATAGGGAGTGCATAACAACAGCACCTGCACCTGCATCTTCCATTAATTTAATATTATCAATTTCTTGTGAAAGTGGAGAAGCAGAAGGTACAAGAGGAGATTTTAATTCTAAGCCTAGATATGTTGTAGTTAAATTCATAATTTTGTTAATGGGTAATTGGTAATTATTATGCTTATTTTCTCGTTTCTCGTTGTCTCGTTCCCATACTCTGTATGGGAATGAATTTCAGAAGGCTCTGCCTTCCATGAAAGTAGAGTCAGAGACTCTTTGATAGCATTCCCAGTCTCTGACTGGGAACGAGATAAACTTTAAAATCCAAAATTTCATAATTCTGACTCACATTTCTTGGAATTTTCTTGCGGCTAAATATTGATACATTTGCCAACGAGTATTAACATCAGATTGGGCTTCTTTCAGGAGTTCCTTAGCTGTTTCTGGGTAGATTTGGACATTTGATCACCAGTGTTAGAATAAACTTCTGTGTCGAGGACGAGAATATTCACATTGCGTCCCCTGGCGATAACATGATCTAATCCACCATCACCAATTATCCAAACACTCTTTTTAACTAAATAAACCGTTCCCTAATTTCATAGAGATTATCCAATGTTTTATCAACGGCTTGAATATTCATTTGGACAATTTCCTCACCTTTTTTACCGTAGGTTTTGCGGATAGATTTTTTAATTTCCTCTATCGCTTCTTCTCTTGGTAAAACACCAGATACAGCAAAGAAACAAACCTGCATTACTGTATTAATTCTACCAGCTATTCCCGCTTCATGGGCAACTTTATAGGCGTTAATTACATAAAATTTGAGATTTTTGTCGATAATTTCTTGTTGTACAGATGCAGGTAATTTATCCCAAACTTCATCTTTGTCATATAGTGCATTTAATAAAAACGTGCCACCAGGAATAATGTCTTTTAATATCGGGAATTTTTCTACAAACTCCCATTGATGACAAGCAACAAAGTTAGCTTTCGTGATTAAATAGGTAGAACGGATTGGTTGAGAACCAAAGCGCAAATGGGAAACGGTAACAGAACCAGATTTTTTGGAATCATAAACAAAATAACCTTGAGCATAATTATCTGTTTCCTCTCCAATAATTTTGATAGAGTTTTTATTTGCACCAACCGTACCATCTGCACCTAAACCGTAGAAAATAGCTCTAACTATATTATCTGCTTCAATATTAAATTCTGAGTTATATTCTAAACTGGTGTGAGTGACATCATCGTTAATACCAATTGTAAAATGATTTTTGGGTTCTTCAGCAACCAAATTATCAAATACAGCTTTTACCATTGCTGGTGTAAATTCTTTAGATGACAAACCATATCTTCCCCCGACAACTTTAATATTATGCAGTTGATTTTCTGCCAAAGCTGTAACAACATCAGTATATAAAGGTTCACCAGTTGCACCTGGTTCTTTGGTGCGATCTAAAACGGCAATACTGCGGGTTGTTTTGGGGATAGATTCAATAAATTTTTGGATATCAAAAGGACGATATAATCTCACCTTGATAACTCCAACTTTTTCACCTTGCTGGTTGAGATAATCTACTGTTTCATGAACTGTTTCACAACCAGAACCCATAAGAATAATAATTCTTTCTGGTGCGGGGTGTCCATGATAATCAAATAATTTATATTGTCTTCCTGTTATTTGATAAAATTTATCCATTACCTTTTGAGTAATATCTGAACAAGCTAGATAAAATGGATTCACTGTTTCTCTAGCTTGAAAGTAAACATCAGGGTTTTGGGCTGTACCTCTTAACACTGGTCTATCAGGAGTTAATGCCCGTAAACGATGCTCAATTACTAATTCAATGGGAATGAATTTTTGTAAGTCTTCAGTTGTTAATGTTTCTACCTTATCTACTTCATGGGAGGTGCGAAAACCATCAAAAAAGTGTAAAAAAGGTATGCGTGATTCTAAAGTTGCGCGTGTGGAAATAAGGGCAAAATCTTGAGCTTCTTGCACAGAAGCAGCGCACAACATCGCAAAACCTGTACTTCTGGCGGCCATAACATCACTATGATCACCGAAAATAGATAAAGCTTGAGCGGCAAGCGATCGCGCGGCAATATGAAATACTGTAGGTGTAAGTTCATCGGCAATCTTGTACATATTCGGAATCATCAACAGCAATCCCTGAGATGCTGTAAATGTGGTTGTCAATGAACCCGTTTGCAAAGCACCATGTACAGCACCCGCTACACCTCCTTCACTTTGCATCTCTACTACAGTGGGAACACTCCCCCAAATATTAGGTTTGCTTTCACTCATCCAAGTATCCGCCCATTCAGCCATCGGAGAAGATGGAGTGATAGGATAAATGGCAATCACCTCATTTAGTTGGTAAACGACTTTAGCAATAGCTTCATTACCATCTATAGTTGCAAAAGTTTTTGTTATCATTTTTCTTCCCCTCTAACAACTACTCTCAATTATGGATAAATTGCCAAGAGTTTTTCCCTTGACTATTTTCTCAACCCCTGGTTATTAGTTGAAACTAAGATCAAAACTTGAGGAACTTGTGAGGACATCTCTAGGTTTCATGATTTTGGACACAAATCTATTTAGAGGATGTTTGAAAACTTTGTCGTGTGGTATCTAACACTTGTAGATCCCCCTAAATCCCCTTTAAAAAGGGGGACTTTGAGAAATTTAGCCCCCCTTAAAAAGGCTACGGTGTACACACAAGTCTTAAAATTCCTACTAGTACTTGGTTTCGTCATCTAGCTTGAGGTTTTGCGATCGCTCTGGAAACCTGTCATTGCGTTCGCGTTCGCGTCTCGTAGAGAGGAGGAACGACGGAGAGATCGCAAAAACCACGGGATTATGTGATTACTTCGCTCCGCTCGTAATGACAATTTAAGGGGTCTATAACGCCTAAAACCCTTGCAAATAGTACTTGTGTGTACACCGTAGCTTAAAAAGGGGGGTTGGGGGGATCTCAATCAATTCTGATACTTTTCAAACATCCTCTTAGGGCTTGCTAAAAAAGTCTTTCCGTGAGGGTTAGGAGTCAGAAGAGAAAAATATTCTTCTTCCTTATTCCTTATTCCTTCTTCCTCCTGACTCCTGAATTCTTACATTTATTTTTCGATTCACACCATTTCTTTGTGAGGCTACACAGAATTTTCTAACCTTGTATTTTTCTTCTCTGTGTCGCGCTAGTTGCTACAAGTCGGGAAACCAGCCCAACGCACTGGTTTCTCTGCGTCTCTGTGGTATGCCTCCAGCATTTATCTTGAAATTGAGCGCATTTTTATACAAAAATTGGTGTAACTCCTGTAGTGAGTTGCAAATCATCTAGGGGTGAACAACGGAAAAACGCTGTAAAATTCTTCCCCAAGAATGACTTCCTCACAAGATCCTCAAATTTTAGATCTAAGTTAATAATACGCTTAACACTATAAGAACCCTAAATTATTTGTGCCAGATATTAAGTAACCAAAGTTCCTATAGCAGTCTTAGATGATTCATGAACACTTATGTTTTCCGTTACCCGCAATTCACAGATATTGATGAAGTGTTCCCTGTTCCCTTACCTGACGAATTGTTATAGATATGAGCAGTGAAAACTCAGACTATGAATGTTGTTAGAAAGATTAATCAGGAATTAACGATATGTGGACAAATTACACCGGAACAGCTTCAAAACCTTGCTGATGATGGTTATAAGTCTATTTTAAATCTCCGTTTTGCAGATGAACAAAACTCATGGAACAATGAACAGGAAAAAACTGAGCTTTTAGGATTGCACTATGTCAATTTTCCAATTAAGATTGAAAATCTCAATCATGAGTCTGCTATCGAGGTTTTTCAAATTATTAGCGAATTACCCAAGCCACTTTTGATACATTGTGATAACTCCAAATGTTCAGCGGTTATAGTACTATTATATATCTCTACTAAGCAGGGAATTGAATTTAATCAAGCATGGCAACAAGCCGTAAATTTAGGCTTACTATAATTATCAGTATTTAAATAAGTATTTAAATAGACATCGACCGAATTTAAATATGCGTTTTCCAGAACCCTTGTAGAGACGTTCCATGGAACGTCTCTACTACATTCTTTTTCACTCCTATGTCTATTGTGTATCTTTAAGCGCCCGACGAGCTAATTTAACGTAAGTTTTGACTGTGATGTAAGGTATTTCTAAATCTTTAGCTATTACCTGTAATGATTCGCCCATTTCTCGCCGTGCTAAAATAGTAGCCCAAGTTATAGCAATTTTTTCAGTGCGATTCCTACGGAGCGCTTCGCTATCGCCCCCAGTCCGTTTTCGTTGTGCTGTAAATATGGCTGTTAACTCCTCAATGCGTTCTCCAAGCAAGGTTGTTAACGTTCCCGAAGATGCATTTGATTTTGGTTCTACCCAATCTAAACAGGTTTGTCCGAGTCCAAAGGTGGTTTTGTGTCCTGTTCCGCAGTAAGGTGCAAGTTGAACTAAAGTATAAAATAACTGAGTAAATTCTATATTAGCTAAAGCGCTTTTACTCAAACCTAAAGAAATTGCCCCTGTAAAACCAGTCACTGAACCCCGTTTACCTGCGGCGACTTTAACGGATTCTAAGCGGTGTTGATGAATAATCACATTTTCATCTATCCAGTTGAGAAAAGCATCTTGTTCCACAGGTATTCCTGAAAAGTCGTTCCAGCGTCTGAGGTAACTATGAAAAAGATTGACGGGAACAGGAAGCGGAAAATGATGTCCTTTGCGGCGAAAACTGGTAGGGGAAATAAAACTCAGATTAATGTTTGTGTGTTTTTTTGTAGATGATTGTAGGAGTTGGCTATAAGTAGTTGGTGGATGAATAATACTTACTTGTTTTATTTGTAAGTGAACATCCCTTAATTGTAGAGTAGGTGGAAGTTGGGTTAACCATTGACTCAAAAACTGAACTACTGGTTGAGAAATGGCGTTTATCTGCCAAGTTAAAGTTTGGTTTGCTTGTAGTTGTAGTTGTTTACCTGTAGGAAGCAGTTGACCTGCGAGGGCAGAAATGTTAAAAGGTTTTTCTGATTCGCTATCATGCAGATATGCTGAAAGGTCTGGGTTAATTTGCCGCACTTGGTCTAAAAACCAAGCATGAAGTCCAATGGTGTATTGTGAGTATAGGGATGTGGAATTGGTCGCTTCTAGGTCAAAGACTAAGCCAACTAATTCGGTGTTATCTGCCCATACTAGAGAGGTATTTTTTGATGGGGTTTTGCGTTTGCTGGATGTAGCTGCTCTTGGCATTTTTTTTTGATGCTACATTATTTTATACTTGGTATCTTACACGGTTTTAGTCCCCTTGCGGGGATTAGTTATGTGGAAACTGACGCTGGAGATAAGGCAGTTTACAAAGCTCAAACAGGAGGGTTTCAATCCCCTTGCGGGGATTATTTATTTGGAAACTAAAAGCCTATAAGCGTGTATCAATACACTGCAATAGTTTCAGTCCCCTTGCGGGGATTATTTATTTGGAAACATAGAATATGCCAAACCCTTGGGGAATCCCTGAAATAGTGTTTCAGTCCCCTTGCGGGGATTATTTATTTGGAAACTGGTTGTCTCCAGCCGGACACCTCCCACCTATACAATGTTTCAGTCCCCTTGCGGGGATTATTTATTTGGAAACCTGCTATTTATTTCTGAATCGGCTGAGGTTGAAGATGCGTTTCAGTCCCCTTGCGGGGATTATTTATTTGGAAACACCTGACGCTTTCCTAAGTAATCCACCTCAATCCCTGTTTCAGTCCCCTTGCGGGGATTATTTATTTGGAAACCGAAAATCTTGTCAATCCACTCAAAAGGAATCCAATGTTTCAGTCCCCTTGCGGGGATTATTTATTTGGAAACTGTCGCCACTTGTCCTGAACCCATGCAGCAGAAAAGTTTCAGTCCCCTTGCGGGGATTATTTATTTGGAAACCTATCATGCAAAATAATTTTAGATTTCTTGCTTGTAGCTTTGTTTCAGTCCCCTTGCGGGGATTATTTATTTGGAAACCTCAAAATAATCTCCATATTCTTGTTTGAAGTCTTCAAGTTTCAGTCCCCTTGCGGGGATTATTTATTTGGAAACTTGACTTGCTTCTCGGATTGGTTAGCAATTTGACTTTTGTTTCAGTCCCCTTGCGGGGATTATTTATTTGGAAACATCCCTGGAACTGATTCTTCCTGATATTGCCATCCGGTTTCAGTCCCCTTGCGGGGATTATTTATTTGGAAACTGAGTGGATAGTTTCTATAAAAACAATCGGGGAAAGAAGTTTCAGTCCCCTTGCGGGGATTATTTATTTGGAAACTTGGACGACGGATTTTAACCTCGTCGTTAACTTCAAATGGTTTCAGTCCCCTTGCGGGGATTATTTATTTGGAAACCGTGGGGATAATCGGTTGGTTGTCGGGAATTGTTTCAGTCCCCTTGCGGGGATTATTTATTTGGAAACTTTATATTCTGACCGTGCTTTTCGGTTCTTACGTAGTGTTTCAGTCCCCTTGCGGGGATTATTTATTTGGAAACCAGGGATGCAATATTGCATCCCTCGCACAACCTCACAAAAGTTTCAGTCCCCTTGCGGGGATTATTTATTTGGAAACTCCGCAATATAAGGGTATCTCTCTAAAAAATGAAGGTGGACGTTTCAGTCCCCTTGCGGGGATTATTTATTTGGAAACCAGGCTATCGGCGGGTGTGGCCTTTTCATCCTGAGTGGTTGTTTCAGTCCCCTTGCGGGGATTATTTATTTGGAAACGACATTTGGGCTATCTGCGGCTGACTTAGGAATAGAGTTTCAGTCCCCTTGCGGGGATTATTTATTTGGAAACTATCATGTCACCACCTCGCCAGCAGTAATCCTATGTTTCAGTCCCCTTGCGGGGATTATTTATTTGGAAACCTATCATGCAAAATAATTTTAGATTTCTTGCTTGTAGCTTTGTTTCAGTCCCCTTGCGGGGATTATTTATTTGGAAACCAGGATTTAATTTTGTGCCATCGCTCAATTCCTTGGGAACAGTTTCAGTCCCCTTGCGGGGATTATTTATTTGGAAACTAATAAGCAAGCGTGCTATCCTCGCTTACTAGCATCTGTTTCAGTCCCCTTGCGGGGATTATTTATTTGGAAACTTTAAAGCCAATATAGACAGCAGTGTTGATATGTTTTGTTTCAGTCCCCTTGCGGGGATTATTTATTTGGAAACTAGTTGTAGAGCGTAGTCAAATAGCTCCTCAATCGTTTCAGTCCCCTTGCGGGGATTATTTATTTGGAAACCATTCTAGAAAGAAAGATTCCATAAGAGAAGAAAAACGTTTCAGTCCCCTTGCGGGGATTATTTATTTGGAAACCTTTCTCAATTCCGGATGCTGATTGGTTTGGGAAAGTTTTGTTTCAGTCCCCTTGCGGGGATTATTTATTTGGAAACTAAACCTGTGACAATCGGGCTGGCAGGCTTTTGTGTGTTTCAGTCCCCTTGCGGGGATTATTTATTTGGAAACCTCAAAATAATCTCCATATTCTTGTTTGAAGTCTTCAAGTTTCAGTCCCCTTGCGGGGATTATTTATTTGGAAACTTTACAGGTGCGGTAGGTTCAGCAGGTGTTTGAGATGCGTTTCAGTCCCCTTGCGGGGATTATTTATTTGGAAACTGGAAACATGGCGCACGGCGAAATCGTGATTATTGATGGAGAGTTTCAGTCCCCTTGCGGGGATTATTTATTTGGAAACCCTAAATCAACTTTAATTCGGGTAATATTGTTCTCGTTTCAGTCCCCTTGCGGGGATTATTTATTTGGAAACTTTTGGTTGTTCTTTCATTGTTGCGACGATACAGGTTTCAGTCCCCTTGCGGGGATTATTTATTTGGAAACAACCTTAGAAGCGTCTGCCTTGATGCGAATAGCCCAAAGTTTCAGTCCCCTTGCGGGGATTATTTATTTGGAAACAAGTTAAGGCATGGTGCGATCGCATCTATAATCTAGGTTTCAGTCCCCTTGCGGGGATTATTTATTTGGAAACATTTTGACCATGAAGCGGACACATATTTGAATAGTTAAGTTTCAGTCCCCTTGCGGGGATTATTTATTTGGAAACAATCCCCTGCGCTGGCACACCTTTATTGTGTCCCGTTTCAGTCCCCTTGCGGGGATTATTTATTTGGAAACACTGTTGCTGCAACTGGCACGGGCTTCGGTGTTAAGTTTCAGTCCCCTTGCGGGGATTATTTATTTGGAAACCCTAGACTATATGTAAACAAAGCTTACTATCCATTAGGAGTTTCAGTCCCCTTGCGGGGATTATTTATTTGGAAACTTTCCCGCTCTTAAAGGACTTGCTGAGGAAGCCAAGAAATTATGTTTCAGTCCCCTTGCGGGGATTATTTATTTGGAAACCCCCATCAGGGATAGAGACTCCAAACCAATCGTGTTTCAGTCCCCTTGCGGGGATTATTTATTTGGAAACTCAGAGGTTAATATGTCGATGTCGAACATTAATAAGTTTCAGTCCCCTTGCGGGGATTATTTATTTGGAAACTACCTATACAAAGTACCATCAATCTGGTATAGATCTTGGGGTTTCAGTCCCCTTGCGGGGATTATTTATTTGGAAACGCACAATTGCTTGGTCTTCCTAATAACATCATTGTGTTTCAGTCCCCTTGCGGGGATTATTTATTTGGAAACAATTGGGAATACGGCTTATATAGAAATATGGAAAATAGTTTCAGTCCCCTTGCGGGGATTATTTATTTGGAAACGCGACTTCTCTTAATCGCTTGCCTTGGCCACTGACAGGTTTCAGTCCCCTTGCGGGGATTATTTATTTGGAAACGGTAATTATCCAAATCCTACAATTTTGAATAATGAGTTTCAGTCCCCTTGCGGGGATTATTTATTTGGAAACATGCCCTTCACCGAAGTAGCACTAGCTATGTAATATTGACGTTTCAGTCCCCTTGCGGGGATTATTTATTTGGAAACCCAAGAATTATTTCAAGAACAATTATGCGATCGCTGGTTTCAGTCCCCTTGCGGGGATTATTTATTTGGAAACAATACTAGGTTATAGATGTCTGCATATTTTCTAACGCAGTTTCAGTCCCCTTGCGGGGATTATTTATTTGGAAACTAGAGAAGCAGGTAATTGAACACATAAGGAAGATAGGGTTTCAGTCCCCTTGCGGGGATTATTTATTTGGAAACATATATAGTGTCATCGTGCTATTATTAAAAATAATGTTTCAGTCCCCTTGCGGGGATTATTTATTTGGAAACGAACGATTTGAGTCTTGGCGAGTACATCCAGAAGAAAAGTTTCAGTCCCCTTGCGGGGATTATTTATTTGGAAACATTGTCGATGGCATTGTCGTTCGTGATGGGTTCCGATCCGTTTCAGTCCCCTTGCGGGGATTATTTATTTGGAAACGATGAATTAATCTATAATATAAGAAGTTAAGAAAATAGAGGGCAAAGTTTCAGTCCCCTTGCGGGGATTATTTATTTGGAAACTCGGCTTTACCAACTTCTTCACTTCTTCCTGATCGTGTTTCAGTCCCCTTGCGGGGATTATTTATTTGGAAACCGTGGGGGCTTCCTCTGTTTTAGCTGTTTCAACTTCACGTTTCAGTCCCCTTGCGGGGATTATTTATTTGGAAACTAGTAATTAAAACATGAGTGTCCCCCCAAAAGTTAATGTTTCAGTCCCCTTGCGGGGATTATTTATTTGGAAACATTTTTTGTTTTCAAAAATACTTTAAACAAGGTATTGAGTTTCAGTCCCCTTGCGGGGATTATTTATTTGGAAACCTGTGCGTCAGTTTGCATTGGATTTAGGGGTAGGTTTCAGTCCCCTTGCGGGGATTATTTATTTGGAAACAAGGAATCCAAGCAAGCCGCCCACCTTCATCTCCAAATTGTTTCAGTCCCCTTGCGGGGATTATTTATTTGGAAACAAATTCAGGTGTCCTAATAATCATATACATAGCGTTTGTTTCAGTCCCCTTGCGGGGATTATTTATTTGGAAACTTTCATCTCTGCATCTCCTTTGCTTTGGTTGTTTGTTTCAGTCCCCTTGCGGGGATTATTTATTTGGAAACCTGCTAATAATGACTTCACAGGCGTGATCGCTGGTAAGTTTCAGTCCCCTTGCGGGGATTATTTATTTGGAAACCTAGAAATACCCCATTTGGTTTGTTGAAATCTCTGATTTAAGTTTCAGTCCCCTTGCGGGGATTATTTATTTGGAAACTTTCCCAATGTTTGCAAAAGTTTGAGTTAATGCCCGTTTCAGTCCCCTTGCGGGGATTATTTATTTGGAAACTGGATGAGTTTTAAAATTCTCGGATGTCCGTTTTCAAAGTTTCAGTCCCCTTGCGGGGATTATTTATTTGGAAACGGGTGATGTAGATCCGACTGAGGATAATTTCTTAAAACTGTTTCAGTCCCCTTGCGGGGATTATTTATTTGGAAACATAAAATAGCGGTGATGTTTTAGATAGTCTCTTTAGGGGGTTTCAGTCCCCTTGCGGGGATTATTTATTTGGAAACTTTGGGTAAATCCTTAGTAATGATTGCTGGGATTATGGAGGTTTCAGTCCCCTTGCGGGGATTATTTATTTGGAAACCCTAAAGGTACAGTTACCGTCGAAACTGTAAAAGAAATGTTTCAGTCCCCTTGCGGGGATTATTTATTTGGAAACCAGGTGCATGAAGATTTACCCGTTGATTTCCACCTTGTTTCAGTCCCCTTGCGGGGATTATTTATTTGGAAACCAGGGGTTGTAACCAGTTATCAGAAGCCCAGTCAGATAGTTTCAGTCCCCTTGCGGGGA
This sequence comes from Anabaena sp. PCC 7938, assembly GCF_049315035.1. Taxonomy (NCBI): domain Bacteria; kingdom Bacillati; phylum Cyanobacteriota; class Cyanophyceae; order Nostocales; family Nostocaceae; genus Anabaena; species Anabaena sp. PCC 7938. The sequence continues at coordinate 3,266,097 of NZ_CP186034.1, forward strand.
TTATTTATTTGGAAACGGAAAACCACAAACAGATTGCAGCAGCGATCGCCAGTTTCAGTCCCCTTGCGGGGATTATTTATTTGGAAACTTAAGAGAAAAAGAAGCAAAGAGCTTTATTGCTCAGTTGAGTTTCAGTCCCCTTGCGGGGATTATTTATTTGGAAACTTTATTAAAAACAGTTGGAAAACCGCTGATATAACAGGTTTCAGTCCCCTTGCGGGGATTATTTATTTGGAAACATCTCAGGGGCATTTTGACAACAAACTTTCTACTTTGTTTCAGTCCCCTTGCGGGGATTATTTATTTGGAAACCGGGATTGCTTACCCAAGCCGATATAGATTTATTTTCTATAGTTTCAGTCCCCTTGCGGGGATTATTTATTTGGAAACAACTTTACAAAATCAATCTATTAGCAGCTTAGTAGATGCTGTTTCAGTCCCCTTGCGGGGATTATTTATTTGGAAACCAGGAAGAAAGGAGAATCAATCCAAGATTCAGGAAGGGTTTCAGTCCCCTTGCGGGGATTATTTATTTGGAAACACGGCAAGTTAAATTTCATCCCCAAGAAATTAGTAGGGTTGTTTCAGTCCCCTTGCGGGGATTATTTATTTGGAAACTTAGCTAACATCCTTTCTCAAAGTGTAGAATCCGGTTTCAGTCCCCTTGCGGGGATTATTTATTTGGAAACCCCGCCATCTGAAACATAATCTGGGGGCGGAATCTAGAGACGATTTTGGCAGACCTCTTAAAAAACCTCATTTCAGGCTTTGGGTTAACTGCCAACTGAAACTAATGAAACGCTGAAAGTATTCAATTATCAAGGTTCTGGCAATTTGGCGGATCTCCAGGGTTTTTGCCCCCGCTCTAGGTCTGCCAAATTTATCGCTATAGCGGTATGCATTTGAATTAAATACATCATAGCCCCCTCATCGCTTGCGGGGAGGGGGTTGGGGGTGGGGTTCTTGTATCTCACTCAACCGGGAACCGCTATATATTAAGGTTAAAATGTAGCAAGTTACTTGTCAAGATTTATTTGGTTACAAATAGTGAAGCATTAAATCGACTAAATTATATATGATAAAGTCCTATTTCTTTGGTAATATCAGCCGCAATTTTTTGTCTTAAATCATAAGGTAATAGAATTTCTACCTTTGGTCGCCAAGCTCGTAAACGCATGGTTACATTATTATCTCCATGTCGATATTGCAAACTATAATAAGCATCTTTTGGGGAACGATTTGCAAGAATTTTTAATAATTCTGCTTTTTGTTCTGGATTGATTACAGAATTTTCAATCAAGCTTTTCGCTTTTTGATAACTAATTAAATTAAATGTTTCATGTCGAAAGGTATCTTGAATGTAGCGGTCATGATATTCCCGGTCAAATCGTAATAGCATTAGTCGAGATTCTAAATAAAAATCAAACCCTAATGCTTTCGGCATTTGTACTTCAATTTCTTCGGGATTTGGTAAATTCCTTTTTTGATAACGCTGTTGTAGTGCCTTAGGAATGGCAGGATTTGTCCATGCAATTGGGGTAATATCTTCAATTCTATCTAAACGAAAATTATACCAATCTGTTTTTCTATCAGGACTTTCACCAAAAGCACAGAGATAAACTGCACGTTGTACATAGTAAATACAGACGGGATAAACTAAACATTCTACAGATTCTACCAATCTGGCACTGTTATAAATTAATTTAATCGGTGGAACTGGGGTTTGTGACCAAAGTTTGCGGAGTTCATATTGCCAGTTTTCAACTTTGTCTATGGCAGTGACTACATAATCTAGTTTAAAAAAGAAACGTTGAACACCAGCGATTTTTTGAGAAAGATTTTCTGCAATTTCTTCTAAATCTACTTGGTTGAGAAAATATAGTTCATTATAATTGTGTTTGGTGGTAATGGGACGAGAAGGTAAATGTTTTACTCGATGATATTTTTGTTCTCGATTTTCTAGCCAACCTAACTCTTCTAAAATTTGTAAATCGGCTTGTAAGGAACGACGAGTTATTCCAAATAATCGCTTTTGGAGGATTTCATCTAAATTAGTAATATGAATATGGGATAATAAAGAGTGCTGCCATTCTTCTTGATTTAATCCTGTGTGAGAATCAAATAACCATTCAGCGGTAGTTTTTGCACAATGACAGTGAGGATCATGGAATTGAGGAATTTTTTCTCCTTTAGGGTGTGTGGAATTGAAGAAGGTATTTTTCCAATCGGCTAAGGTAAAACCATCATTCAGTAATACCTGGTCTTGACCGTCTCCATATAAAGAACGTAACCACACCCACAACCGAACTGCACGCAGTAGGTTTTGTTTGAGAGAACCGCGTGCTAACCATTGCAGTAGTTCTACCTGGGGAAGATCAGAAAAATTTTGCTCAGACACTTAAATCTAGGAGTTTGGGTATTAGTCCAAGATAAACCAATCTGGAATAGGCTGCTTCCAATGCCATGTATGATGTGATAGTTGCTTACTAGGTAGAGGCGATGACTACTTACAACATTGATTTAAAAGATGATATTTTGCGGGTGAGTTTTGGTGAACCTGCCCAAAATGACCAGATTGTGAAAGATGCGGCTACGCGGTTGGAGGAGATGTCACGGTTGGGAGAATTAACGGGGGGACAACTGCTGAAGATTAATGGCCCTGTTTCTATTCCTGTCGCTTTTGTGTTGGCACATAAGTTATCTCATATTTACGGTGCGATCGCATTTTTTGATCCAAAACTCGGTAAATATGTGATTTCTATCACACACAATCCAGCATATAAGCTGGGAGACTTAATTGATTGAAGTTTTAATTAACGAAATTAGAAGAGTCTTGATTTAGTTATTTTCTAATTCAGCGCCATTTAATGAATACTTACCATATCAATTTAGACGGTGATGTTTTAAAAGTAGGATTTGGCGCTACTCTGACTACGGGTGATGAAATTGTCCGTGATGCAGCTGCCAGGTTGAATGAGATGATTGCTTGTGGGGAATTACCGGGGGGTTCGCTGATTAAAATTAACGGACGGACATCAGTACTGGTGAGTCAGGTGTTAGCTGATAAGTTATCTAAGTTATATGATGTCATTGCCTTTTTTGACCCCAAAATAGGCGATAAAGGTCTGGATAGATATGTTGTCACCATTAGTAAACACCCTGATTATCGAGTTGGGGATACTTTCGATGTGGTGCGGATTCAGCCACAGTCAAGTATCAAATTGGTGATTTGCGGGTTTGCAAATACGGGAAAAACTTGCTTCCGGGAAGGTTTAAAACAGGCGTTGTTGCAGATTCCTAATGCACCAGCATCCTATGTATTTTCTGGTTGTCCAGATGGGGATGGTTCTTGGTTTGGGGAAACTGCACGACGGGACGCAGATTTAGCCCAGAAGTTGAAGGCTGAATATAAGGCAGGTTTTACACGAGAGTTTGCAGAAGGGAAAGCGCAGGAAGTGAGGGGGATTAATACACCGATATTTGTGTTTGATGTGGGGGGAAAAATATCTGATGCTAACCGTTTGATTATGGGTGCAGCGACTCATGCGGTGATTTTGGTGAAGGATGTGGGTGATATTGCACCTTGGCAGGAGTTATGTAAATCGCTGGGTTTGTCGGTGGTGGCGATTATTTACAGTGATTATGACGGTGTAAATGATGTGATTGCACAGGAAACGCCGATTCTGAAAGGTAGTGTGCATCGGTTAAAACGTGGGGAGGATGTTTCTAGTCGTGCGATCGTTCGGGCTTTGGCAAATTTATTAGTGAGTATAGAGGATAAATCATGAATAACACAATCCACCCAATATCTATTGGTATAGCTTGGTGTTTAGCTTGGGGTAATGAACGTCAACCGCAGTTTGACATTACTGTTTTGCGGGAAATGTGCAAAGCTTTGAGGAATGGGGGAGAAGTTCCAGCAGCAGTAAGAACTATTGTTAAACAGGTTGAAGATTTGCAAGGTATTGATAAGGATGATTTTCCTGAAACTTTAGAAAAGCTAAAAAATGATTATCCTGATTTATGGAATCAAACTACCAAAATTGGTTTAGTTTATGGTGGTGTGACTAAGGTTAAACAGTATGTGTTTGAATCAGCAAAAATTCAAGAAGTGCGTGGTGCATCTGGGTTATTAGATAGAATTAATTTAATTGATTTACCAGCATTTTTTAATGATAAAGATGTTCCACAGATTTATAATGCTCAATGCAGTGATGTTAGAACATGGTTAAATAAAAACTTTCACAATACATATAAATTATCAGAAGTTCTCATTTCCGAATTAATCATCTATTCAACAGGTGGAAACATTCTGGCTTTTTGTCCTACTGCGTATGTTCATGACTTAGCTGATGCTATCGAAAAACGTTATACTCATGAAACATTAACAGCTAATTCCTGTGCAGTTGGTGATACATTTAGATTATTAGAAATTCGGTTTGGATTACTCAAAGAAAAAATAGAAGATACACCTTGGCTTGATTGGTATCAAAAGAATTACCAAAAACCAATTGTTCAGGCTTATTTTGGATTCCCTAAAAATGAAAATGAACGTTTAGAAGTATTTCAAAACCGCAAAAGCTTTAATGAAATAACCACCAAACTAGCGATTTTATTTAATCAACGACGTAGCGGTAATATTATTCCTGGACGAAATACCAACCGTCGATATCCAGTCATATTTGAAACCCATCCTTATTTAGTTAGAGATGGAAGCGATAGACGTTCTACTATTATGAGAGTAGGTGAAGGTGAATTACCAAGAGAAACCTATTTTTCTGAAGCATCAGTTAGAAAATATCTTGTTGGTGATAGAGCAAAAGATGGAGATACAGAGGAACCAAAATGGTATATTGATTCTAAATTAGAATGGCGTAGAGGTATATTTGAAAGCTGGGTCAAAAGATTTGATAGATTTTTAGAAAAGCATGACTATTTAAAAACCAAATATTATGGAAATCTCAAACCTAAAGATGTAGAAATTCCTAAAACATTAACTCATGTATCTAATGCTAGTAATGGCTTTGTAGCCTATATTTACGCAGATGGTAATAACATGGGTGGATATATCCAAAAAATTCGCACTCCTCAGAAATATAAAAAATTTAGTTTAGACGTAAGTGATGCTACAGAAGAAGCTGTTTTTCACGCAATAGCAGAAAACTTACATCCTCATGTTTTGAAAAATTACAATAATGATGAAGATCATAGATTTAAAAATGGTGATTTAGTGCATCCATTTGAAATTATTACTATCGGTGGTGACGACATTTTCATCATTGTTCCTGCTAACAAAGCCTTAGAAATTTCTCAAATGATAGGAGAGAAATTTGAAGAAATAATGATTGACAAATCAGATGAAAAAGCAGATTATAGAATTGAAGCCAATAAACCTGTAGATAAGAGAAACATTCACCGTTATCAACCACAAACAGCTAAAAACTCAGAATGTAAATTGAGTACATCCATAGGAGTTTTAATTACTGCTGTTAACACACCAATTTACTACGCCAAAGATTTAACAGAACAATTACTAAAATCCGCCAAAGAAAAGGCTAAGAAATTAAAGAAAGTAGAATACCACGGTGGAACAATAGACTTTCTAACTCTCAAATCAGTCAGTATGATTGCATCTAATGTTAAAGAATTCCGTAGTGAAGCATTAATTATCGAAACTTCCCCTAAATTAAGACTTTATGCAGCACCTTACACCTTACATGAAATAGGAGGATTGTTAAAATCCATTGCAGCATTGAAAAAAGCCAAATTCCCTAAATCACAACTTTACCAAATTCGTAGTTTATTAGAACGAGGTAAACACACAGCCATACTAAATTATCGGTATTTCCGAGTCAGACTTAAACAAGGTAAAGCAGAATTAAAAAGAGATTTTGAAGAAGTTTGGTGTTTACCAAAAGATGAAAATAATAATGGTAACTTAGCACCTTGGATGTATGAGTCAGAGGAAAAAATCTACGAAACAATTTGGCGCGATATGGTTGATATTTATGAATTTGTAGAAGAACCAGAAAGTGAAGAATCAGATAAATCAGAAAATGTAACAGCGGGGATTGAGTCATGATTAAATTAGAACAAATAACTAACTCAACCCAAACTAAAACCATTACCGCTATCATTGATACAGCATTATGTATAGGTGCTGGTGGTTCTTCCGGTTCACTCGCAGATAAACCCATAGTTCGCAACGCAGAAGGAAATTTACTCATTCCTGGTTCACAATTAAAAGGACGTTTACGCCATGAATGTGAGAAAATAGCCAGAGGTTTAAAATGGGATATTTGCTATTCTCCCAACCCGCAAACAATGTGTCCCCAAAGGGCAGGTTTAGATGGTAATTTTGTCAGAGAAGAGTATAAAATATCAGAAAATGACAAAAACCATCATTGTTTAATTTGTCAAATCTTCGGAAATCCGGTTTTACCTTCCCGCATCATAGTAGATGATTTGATTTGTGAAGAAGACCCTGATAACTTACCAGAAATTATCCGTCCTGGTGTAACTATAAACCGTCGTCGTCGCACCTCAGAAGAAAGCAAACTTTACTTTTTAGAAACATCACCAGCAAATACAAAATTGAGGTTTAAAGGTGATATTCATCTATTAAATGCACCTCCTTATACAGCACCATTAATTTTAGCCGGATTGAAACATATTAACGCTTTAGGTGGAAGCAAATCAGCCGGTTTAGGCTGGTTGACTTGGGAATTACCAGATTTATCAATAGCAGCAGAAGCATGGGAATTTTTAGCTAAAGGAAGTAGGGAATAATGAAAAAAATAAGTTTAGAAATTAAGGCTTTATCACCTTTAGCAATTGGACAAAAGAAACCAGGAGGTAACATTAGTGAAGTTGAAGATTGTATTCCGGGTTCTGTAATTCGTGGTGCAGTTGCTAGTCAGATATTGAAACAAACAAATCAAGAGATTGAACCAGATGATGATTTTTATAAATTGTTTTTAGGTGGAAATCCGGCAATTTTCCAAAATGCTTATCCAGGAGATGATAAAATTAAATCCGAAGTTATAGTCATACCTGCAACTGCGTTAAGTTCTAAAATAAGACCTGGATTTAGAACCAAAGGAGATGGTGTTTTCGACACTTTAATAGATCGCTTTTGTGCAGAAAATCATGGACAAATTTATGATTTTAACAGCCCGATAGAGGGTAATGAAGTAGAAGGAGATAGAGTAGATAATTTTCCTGGTTTTTATAGTCGAAAAAGCAGTAAATATTCTAAAAACTCTGCTAAAACTCGTCTATTAACTAGAGTAGGAATAAACCGACGACGTGCTACTTCTGAAGAAAGGGTACTTTACAGTATTGAAGTTTTAAATGAATCAAAAGAACAAAAAAAGGAAGCTGTCATATACACAAGCACAATTTTAGCACCTGATGATTTGGCTAATACCCTGCAAACATTTATTCATAATCATCAAGATAATTTCCGTTTAGGAGGTGCAAGTTCACGTGGTTTAGGAAAGGTAAAGATGACAGTCAAACCACCTCAAGAGATTGAATCAAAATTCAATTATCAAATAGATAAATTTAATCAAAAATTGCGTAAACGTTGGGATGAATGGGGTAATATTTTTGGTACAGTTTCCGACTTACCCGCAAATCGTATTTATTTCACCATTGATTTACAAGCGGATGCAATTTTAACAGAAAATTGGCAACGCACAACGGTAATTTCTGAAACAATGCTACAACAGTTTACAGGGGTGAAGGATTCATCTTTGCAACTTCACACTGCTTATAGTAGCTATGACTATCGTTCCGGGTGGAATGCTGCTTGGGGTTTGATGAAAGATGTGGAGTTAGTGACAAATAGAGGGGGTGTGTATTTATTTAGTACAGATAATAAAGACTCGTGGTTACAAGCTTGGGAAGATTTGGAAGTGTATGGAATAGGCGATCGCACTTCCGAAGGTTTTGGACAAGTACAAATCTGCAATGAGTTTCATTTAGTATTAAGAGAGGAAGCAGTATGAGTGAATTATCAACTCAACAACAATTAAAAATTCAAAAAGCTATCCGTCAAGCTGAGGATCATTTAGTCACATGGATTCAAGATGCTTTAGATAATCGTAGATCATACGGTAAGTTAGAAGAATCACAATTTCGTAATTTAGTAAGAGTTGCTGATACTACTGAAAGCACAGAAGTAATTAAAAACTTTCTTCATTATCAAGTTGGTAGAGATGAAAAATGGGGAAGAGGTCAAAATTCTTTAGCTGAAACCATCGTTTCAGATATTAATACAAGAATTAAACAGAAAGCTAAAGACATAGCTAAAGATGCTAAAAGTGACGATGTTAACTCAATTTTCTTAGAACTAACTCGTCGTTATTTAGGATACGGTGCGCGGTATTTAACCTACAAACTTAAAGGCGAAAATCAAGCATAATTAATTTCTAGGAGTTTCAAAATATGCAACGTTTAGTAATTTCGACAGTTGGGACAAGTTTATTAACTAATCAAATTGATCGAGAATATGAAGATGGCTATTATAAACGCTTACGAGATACTGCTAATTGTACTTCTGAAGAAGTTAAAAAATATCATGAAGATGTAGCAGATATCATCGAAGAACTCAAAGAAAGAGCAGAAGAAAAGCTGAATAGTAATGATATTGACAAAATTCGTGAGGCTAGTGCTGAACTCAATGGAATTTATGGCCTATATACAGATCAAATCAATCAAGCCGAGAAAGATATACATTGGTTAATAGCTAGTGATACTGCTCAAGATAAAGTAACAACAGAAATATTAAAGTCATTCTTAACTGAACAAGGATTAAGCATTTCCGATTATATACCTAAAGGTTTTTCAACTATTAGTGATGAAGCCTTTACACAAGGTATTGATGAACTACTTAATTGGTTTGAAGATACAATTCCTGGTTATCAAGATAGTGGCTATGAAATTTACTTCAACTTAGTAGGAGGCTTTAAAGCAATACAAGGATTTGCTAATACAATAGGTATGTTTTATGCTGATAAAATTACCTATATATTTGAAGGTAGTTCAGAACTAATTACAATTCCTCGCCTACCTATCAAAATAGATACAAAAGTAATTAAACCTGTAGAATTTACATTAATGGCGCAAGGTGCATGGATTAATTTAGAAATACTAGAAAAAGTTCCAGAAACTTTATTATTTATTGTTGATGATAAAGCCACATTAAGCACATGGGGTAGGCTAATTTGGAATAGAAGTAAAGGAGATTTTCTGAACGGTGATTTATTAGAAAAATTACCATATATCAAGTATGAAACATCATTCACAAAAGATTATGACAGCAGAAAAGAAAAAAATGAGAGAATTAAATTACAAGAAACATTAGCTAAAGTGTCTCATTTACTTATTAAAAGTAATGGTGATACTGCACCGTTAAAAGGTGATGGTGGTGTGTTATATGAAGTTTATCAAAATAAAGGTGGAATAGCTCATTTTCGAGTAACACAAGGTATAAGAGTTAGCTGCACTTCTTCATCTGGTGTATTAAATCTTCGCCGTTATGGTAAAGAACCAGAAGTTAATAACAACCCCTAAATATTATTTACTCAAAAAATAACAGATATAATCATGTTCCACTCCCTCAAAAATTACCTAAAAATATGATCTCCACTCCCGTCTCCACTGTAACCTCCTTAACAGACTTTCTGCAACTACCAGAAACAAAAACAGCGAGTGAATATATTGATGGTAACATCTACCAAAAACCGATGCCTAAAGGTAAACATAGTGCAGTACAAACGTTTTTAGCACCCGCTATTAATCAAATAGCTACACCCAAAAAAATAGCTCGCGCATTTACAGAACTGCGTTGTACCTTTGAAGGTCGTTCTATTGTTCCAGATATCAGTGTTTTTAATTGGGAATTAATTCCTCTTGATGATAATGGTGAAATTCAGAATGAGTTTACAATTCCTCCAAATTGGACAATTGAAATTTTATCACCGGAACAAAGTTCAACCCGTGTAATTAATAATATTTTGTTCTGCTTAAAGCATGGCACAGAATTAGGCTGGCTTATTGATCCTCAAGAACGCTTAATCATGACTTTTTTACCTAATCAATTACCAGAAGTTAAGCAGAATCAAGATATTTTACCTGTGTTAAATTCTTTGACAGAATGGGAGATATCTGTTGAGGATATATTTAGTTGTCTCCGGCTCAATTAATTAATAATTTAGTGGTATATTTATATGTTCGACACATTCAAAAACCGCCTAGAAATCACAGGTAAACTCACAACAATTACTGCACTACGCATTAGTGCGGGACGTTCTACAGAACCTATCGGAACAGATTTACCCGTCATCAAAGACGCATTAGGACAACCATTAATACCAGGTTCAAGCTTTAAAGGTGCATTAAGATCCCGTCTTGAAAGTTTCCTTAGAGGAATTGATTCTAGTTTTGCTGAAGATCCTGCTGATTTCACTAGTTCAGCTAGAAATAAGTACGTCAAAGATTTAAAAGAACAGCACAAAGATAATGATGAGGAGTTGACACAAAAACTTGTGGAAATGACTGATTTGATATCTCAACTCTTCGGTTCTCCCTGGATAGCAAGTAAATTTCAAGTCCGCGATTTGACTGTAGTACCTGATACATGGTTTGGACAATATCAAGAACGTGATGGAGTAGCAATTGATAGAGACACCGAAACAGCCGTAAATGGTAAACTCTATGACTTCCAAGTAGTACCAGCAGGAACACAATTTCAATTTCGTGCAGTGGTGGAAAATGCAGAACCTTGGGAACTGGGATTATTAATGATTGGGTTACACCAATTTGAAACAGAACAAATTCCTCTTGGTGGTGGACGTTCTCGCGGTTTGGGAGTTGTTAAACTAGATATTAGTGAGATGTGGTGGCTTGATGTTAATAACAATCCAAAAAAATTATTAACATATTTGACAGAATTAGTTAATAGTAGAATAGGAGATAAATTACCTAGTTATCAAGAAGGTAAAAATTTCAAGGATATTTGGACTCAAGCACTCATCAAGCACTTGACAGATGATAATATATCTAATAATTCTATAACCGCAACCCAAGCACAATAGTGAAGAGGTAAAAAATGGCTTTCAGTAATTTCAAAACCATCGGTGAAGTCCTCAAAGCATTTCAAGTTACCTACACAGAAGACAATTTTATCAGCGAAATTGCTTTTAAGATTTCTGATTACTTCCGTGAAGATTTAGAACTGATGATGCGAGATGCTGTTGTTGATAATTCAGAATTTGCTATCTGTGAAAATCTCATTTATCCTGTTATCAAAGAAGTTTGGAAAACCTACCGTCAACACTTTGTTTTATGGAGTCATCAATCATTAAACTATGATGAAAAATTATCAGGATTTCCTGAATATATTTTAGCTAAACGTTCTCCTTTAGGTAAAGTTATCTTTGATAAACCATACTTTATTTTAGTTGAAGCCAAACAGGATAACTTTGAAGGAGGTTGGGCGCAATGTTTAGCCGAAATGATCGCAGCGCAAAGATTAAATGGAGAATATCAAATCATTATTTTTGGTATTGTTTCTAACGGAGATCGCTGGCAATTCGGTAAATTAGAAAATGATAAATTCACCAAAAATAGCACTTATTACACAATTCAAGAACTAGATAAACTATTTGCTGTTGTTAATTTTGTATTCCAACAATCTGAATTACAGCTAAATAATTTAGTTTTATCTGCTGCTTAAATTTACCTGATTAAAATAATATTATGCACAAAAAATTTGTTAATCACTGCACCATAGATTTAAGCATCATTCCCGATGGACCCATTCTCATTAAATCTGGTAAAGAAGGAGCAGACCCCACAAATCCTGATATGGAATTTGTCAGAACATTTCATAAGGATGGATGGTCAATTTATTTACCAGGTAGCAGTTTAAAAGGTGCTATTCGCGCTCATGCTGAAAGAATTGTGAGAACAGTAGGAAGTGATAATAATACCAAAAAACTTTGGGCAAGTGACCCAATGAAAGGTGATTATTTACCTAAAGATTTAGCAAGTCACGAAGTATATAAACAATCTTCATTTACTGACCAAATTTTTGGTAATACCTCTATTGCTAGTAGAATCAGAATAGAAGATGCACATCCAGAAGATATCAAACAACTGAGATTAGAAGAACGTAATGGTGTCGCAATAGATAGAGTATTTGGTTCTGTTGCTGTTGGACCATTTAATTATCAAGTTTGTACTGCGGGAGAATTTAAAACTAAAATACATTTAAAAAACTTTACCCTTGCACAGTTAGGTTTAATAGGTTTAGTATTACGAGATTTAAATGATGGTTGGTTTGGTTTAGGTTTTGCTAAATCTCGCGGTTTAGGAACTGTAGAAGTTAAATATAATTCTGCTGTAGTACAGTATCCAGGATGTGTATTAGATAGTGAAAAGAGAAAAATTCATCAATTAGGATCTTCCCAAGAATGGGATGCAAATTATTTACTCGGTGCAGGGGAATTTTTAACTAAAGAAGAATCTGAATAAATATGGCTTTTGTCAACCAGATAAACAAGATTCTGAAGGTTATGCTGAGTCTATGGATTTAAAAATTGGTGTAAAATTGACATGGACAAATAATACTAATTCTGGTGTAAAAGATTTATTTGAACGTGCTGTTAATGTTTGGGGTGAGGTTTTAAAAGCATGAATCAAGAATTAATATCAGGATATATATATCATAAGCAATTGGTATCATCTGATGAACTCGATAACTTAATTACCAAAATTTCTCAACCACCAAATAATTATTACTTTTTACGTTACTCTCATGGTGTGAGTGGAATTTGTCAAAAATTACCCGCAGACAGAGGAGAAATAGAAGGACAGGTTTTCAATTCTCTCTGTGAAATGCGATGGAAAAAATATAAATTGGGTTATGAAGTGTTAATTCTTAGTAAACAGGAATTTAACTTACAAGGATTTGAAAAATTAATTGGTAATTGGGCAATTTTTGATAGAAGTGCCTACTTACATGACCCAGAAGAAACAAGGTTTCCCAAAGGTTTCATCTTTAAAGATGAAGATCATCAACTTATCAAACATGAAGAAATAACAAAAAAAATGCCTATCAAACAAAGATATTTCCAAGATGCTGATACAGCAACTACTCATTTTATCGCTTTAACGGTTAACTAAAATGACAGATATACCCAAACCTAAACCACGAAAAGCCGTACCTTCTCAGCCAGTTTCTCGTGATGATGCGGACATAAATAAAATAGAAAAACCATATAAATTTGTTTCTTTTCCACAAGAACGACCACGTTTAGAACATCCTGCTGGACATGATAAATTTGATAAAAATCGTCTGCATGGAACTTTATTTTTAAAGCTGACAGTTAAAACTTCACTTCATGTTTCTACTGGTGTAGTTGTTCCTGGTAACGATATTGCAACTCGCGTACCTTTAATTAAAACAATGGGACAAGGAGTTGATAAACATTTGATAATTCAAGGAAGTTCTCTTAAAGGTTGCATTCGTGCGGTGTATGAAGCGATTACAAATAGCACTCTTGCAGTAGTTACTTCAAGATATCGGGATAAAATACCCAGTGAAAGATTACCTTGTCCAAATAAAGAACACTTATGTCCTGCTAGTCAAGTATTTGGGGCTTTAAATTGGCAAGGATTAATCGAATTTAATGATGCTAAATGTGAAAGCATGGGTTTTAATACAGGATTTATGCCATCCTTGTATCGTCCGCGTCCTGAACCCGGAAGCGCGTATTTTAACACCAGGGGAAAAGTTGCTGGACGTAAGTTTTATTATCATACAATTCGCGCTATTGAAAAAGGACAAAATCAAGGAATTGCAGTTCAACAAGCTGCTAGAGAATACAGTTTTACAACTCAATTGCAATTTAAAAATCTTAAACCTGAAGAATTAGGAACATTATTTATTGTTCTAGGACAAGATGCTAATTATCCCATTGCTTTGAAAATTGGTGGTGGTAAACCTATTGGGATGGGGACAATGACTGTAGAACTTACCCAAGCTAAGATTTTACAAAATTTTGAGGATTTGCGATCGCACTATTGTAGCTACACCCCCAGCAATGATCATCTTCTCACAGGAGACGCACTGCAAAAATTTATTGAAACTAAAATTAGAACTGCACATTCCCAACTCGTGCAACTTCCCCAACTCCAGCAACTTGCAGAAGTTCTACGCTATCCAACCGACCGAGAACCACCAGAAGGAATGTATTAATGTTAACTACAGAATCTTTAACAGAAAAAGAATCCCAACTTGCACATAATTTAGCCATAACTTTGGTTAAAGAAGAAACGGATGTTAATGAAGTAGGAAAAGTTATTGCATATTTGCGGAGTATTGTTAACCAACCCGACGCAGGACGACGATTTTTTAGCTACCTGAAAACTCTTGTTACTCATGGTAGACAAATTGGACACAGTGGCCGCACCGCAGGTTACTACCGCAGTATAGAAAGTGCCTGTAATCAATATCTGCAAAACCAACAAACCAACGCCCAGACTATGTTAAAAATATTAGGCTGGGCTATGCGTTTGATGCGGTATTACAAGTTTAGTCCCATTGAGGAAATATCTATTTTCCCAATATTGCAGGTTGAAGAAATTTCCGAACGTCAAGCGGAAATTGCAGAATTGTTTCAATCGCAAAAGTTTGAAATTGATCAAGTTTTAGATGCTACTGTACTTGCTGTTAAAGGTAATAAAGTAACTTATGAGATGTTAGGAACAATTAAGCTGACTGAGAAAGAACCGAAAAAAGCAACTTCTCTCAAGGAAGGACAGGTAGTAAATGTTAAAATTACTACTCTGAAGGATGATGGAAGTATTAAAAGCGTGAAATGTATTTAGTGGGTAGTTTTTTCTCAAAGTCTTGCGAAATTCGATGATATTGACTGGAAAATGGCTTATAATCGAGGCGTAGCTTTTAGAGGTTAGATTATGACTGAATCAAGGTCAAACTTCAAAATAGGATTTGACTCGTATTCTGCATGGACGCATTGTGAATCTTTTCAACAACAGTACAAAACTGTTACTCAGTCTCAGGTAACACTCCAGGTTATTACTTATTCTCCCATTTCCCTGGCTTTAAATCCTACTTTTATTATTAAAGTAGCCTAACAAAAAGCCTGCTTGATTATGGTTAGCTCTACTTCTTGTAGAGCTACTATAAAATTTGAGAGAGAGTAAATCTAGTTTGAAAGACGGCATTTAGCTCTCTAGCTTTTTAGCAAAAGTAGAGATTAAAAGTAAATTATGACTAAACAAGAACAAAATAAGGTGTTATTTGTTACTGGTGTACGTGTTGCAATTGATGAGAAACATCGGATGTTAATAGCAGGAATGCTTTCAGAAAGTCCCTTTGCTGAAGATGAGCAAGAATTATTAAATGCACAGCCTATAAATTTTGCTTTTACTCGACAGCACGCAGAATTTTTGAGAGATAGACTAGACGAATTTTTAAGCGGAGAAGTATGAGTTATAGCAGAAGTTCAACGCAGGGAAGTTTATTACCAAAGTCTGAAAAACTTGAAACTAAGACTACTTGGACTAAACGCAATTCGTCTCATTTACGCCTAATTCATTCAGAAGCACCAAAAAGCTCTGCCTTGATTCCTTCTGAAATACAAAAATTAGTTGAAGAACTAGTTGAAAAAATAGAAGGAGTAGAAAGAGTTATAGCAATAGCAACAAGTTTCCCCGATATTCATTGGATTGATTTTAAAATTAGGTCTAAACCGGATACCGAATTATCAGATGAAATCTGGGATAAAATTCAGGATATGGTCATTGACTGTGAATGGAAATTAATAGATGATTCTGCTGAAGAATGGTATTTTCGCCCTCAGATAGTAGATAGATTTTATTTACTAAAAGATGAGGTAATAGCCGATTCAGATAAGAAACAACATACGGTAGTAAGTAAACCAAAAATGTGGTCAAGTAATTCTCCTAAGTTCATTGAGCTTTAATCACCTTTAGATCGGCTTTGCGAATAAATCATGACTTGTAAACGCTACCTTGTGCAAGCTCAAAACAATGAAAATGCAGCACGCAGTATCGAAACAATTTATCCTGATTGGTCGGTAACTATGTGTTTTTATGCAGCACTGCACTGGGTAGAGTATTATGCTTGTCAAAGAGGAGATGACATACCAAGTCAATTCCCGGAAAAATCCCCCCATGACTCTCGTCGGGGCTATGTTCGTAAACTTGCAAAGAAACTTGATAACAGGAGCTTGGAGAAACTTTATAATGACTTGGAAAGCGCAAGTCAAAAAGCTAGATACTTGGAAGGTGTAAAATACATTAGTGCAATAGATTATTTCAAAGGACACGAATCAGAAGTAGGTAAGTCTTTTGAGAAATTACAACAGATAAAAGATATCTTAGATAAGATAAAATAGTTTGTGAGTGAAATTCCCCGCAAGGGGACGGAAACAAACTCTCGTCCTATGCTGAATTGGAGTCCAATCCATTTAATAGATTGATTCCATGCAACGACGGAAATATTAATCCGTGAGATGCTGGATAATTAATTAGATTAATTTCTATCCCATCTCTCTTCCCCGCAAGGGGATTAAAATCAAGCCAACAATTTTAAAAATAGATTATCGTAAAAATATAAACCCCTCCCATTTCACAACCATGAACTTAGCTAAAACCCAACCCACCTTTGAGGAGTTCATAAACTATGGTGGAGTTATTGTTGAAAGTGCTGATTGAGTCCAGAAAAATTTTTGACTGAAATGGTATTACAGCCCACTTCAGCCAATTCTAGTTATTAGTTATTGCTAAAAGCCTGAGATGAACCGATACAATGTGTGCTATTTACAGTGTGTAATTGCTGTTTATTAGTAGATGTTGATGTTGTCACAACTTGGCTATTTTCTTTCATTAAACGGCTATAAGTACGCTGGGGAATATAATGCAGTGGATTGTAGCCAATAAAACGTAAAATTAGCACGCAAGCCCAGGAATATCGACCATCAGCAATAGCTTCAATTACCTGATTTAATTCTTCAGGAGTAATAACATTCTGAACATTTGTTTGAGAAGGAGAAACTCGGTAGTTCATGACTAACCCTGATATAACTTGTATAATTGGGGAATTTGGCGTTACATATTTTCTGGGAGGATGATGTGTTTTAGAGAGGCTAAAAATACAAGTAAAAACATTTAGTTATCACTTGTTGCTACCTCAAGATCATCCAAATATAGAGAGTGCATGACAGAATTTAGGTAACTGGCATATTAGTAGGGTTTTTCAGACCCAATAATTTGGTAACAATCAACAAAAATTCAACATCTGACTTAGCCGACAAGAGACATTTACATGACATCTGTATAAGTCCTATATAAATTACTTTGATTAGCCACGGATGTATATTAGATGATTGATATTTAAGATTGGGTAGATTTAAACTCATATAAATATCAACAGGATTTTTGGCTACACAAAAGTACTTTTTATTTTCTGTACTGCTCTAAAAAAGTTTAATAGCAGTGCTTGTTTAATTCACAACTTAGTGCTGACGTTAGTCCCATTTTTTGGTTTGTATGTATCATTAACAACTCGTGATTATGACAAGTTGTGATTTGACTTGTTTGAGTTTGTAAGTCAGAAATTTTATTAATCATTACTTTCATCTTATCCATGATGCAAATTCTAGACAAATAGCCTGTACTTTAGTGCCTAAGTCAATTTTGCAATTAAAAAATAGGGAACATACACAGTCACATGATATGCAGAATACTATTTTTTTGGAACTAATTTAGCCAATTTGGCAAATTTTATCCAAAAGAAAGTAGAGATTATAGAATTTTTTGTCTATCTATAAAATGCCTATTTAAATACTGTCACAAGAGGCGTTTACAAAATTGCAACTAGCCGCTATTAGAATAATAAGGTTAAAATAATAATCGCAATAGTTGTATATTTACTGTGATTAATGGTCAATTTGATGCACGATGTAGACCTGAATATTTAGATTAATAAAATTGCTGTAATCTATATAGAAAGAGAGTTAATAGCTATTTACATTATTTATCAGTAGTCTGTAAATCTACCAGATTGATCCGATCTCTTTCCTGTTTGTGTAGCGTGGCGTAGCCATATTTATTCGTGTAGGTTGGGAATAGGGAATAGGGAAGAAGGAATAAAAGTGTACTAAGTTTTTAAAACCAAAGGGAAGGTTAAGCCAACAAAAATCAAATAAGAGTTCGATATAAATAGTATTTGAATTTGAAAAAAATCTAAGTATTTGTAGGGTTTGTTAGGCAAAGCAGTGACGCACCATTAATCAAGTTTACGGTGCGTTACGCTATCGCCAACGCACCCAACGTATTTAACCTTGAGACGGTTTTTTGGGTGGGTTTAGCAATTGCACAAACTAGATAAAATAATTCTTAATTAATTTTGTCCTATGTCTAAAGAACTACTTTGACTTTCACTCTTCAGCTAGACGCGATAATTGTTACAAATATTTTACGATCAAAGGCACATACTTAACCCAACCCATCATCTAAAACAATAGTGTTCGAGAGAGAAAAATGGGATTTTCACCTAGCTCAAGTTCGGTAATTCTTTATGTATGAATTATTTCAAGCTATTTTAAATGGTGAAGAAAAAACTTCACTAAGTCAGTTTCTCTTTACTTTAGATACTGGGACTAAACGTTACTTTTTGAGGAATGAAATTTTACGAGCTTTTACTAATTACTGTCATCAATCTCAAAAGCCAGCTTACTTTTATCATTCTTCTTCCCTGGGGACACTGATACACTACACCCACGAAATAATTCTGGACAGGGAAAGTACTTGGTTTGTAGCCAGACCAAAAATAGCTACTCAAGAAGTGTGGAAACTCTCCGCAGATTTTACTAGTTTTGATTTGATGACACCTAAAGCATTTTTAGATGAGTGCGATCGCTTAGTCAACCGTTATCAACCGAATTTACTAGAAATTGACCTCCACCCCTTTTACCAACAATCCCCCAAAATTAGCGACCCCAGAGACATTGGCCAAGGTTTAACTTTCCTGAATCATTATCTATGCAATCAATTTATCACAGACCCAAAATACTGGTTACAACTATTATTTCAAGCATTGCAAGGGGTACGCTATAATGGCGTGAAGCTGTTAATTAGCGATCGCATTCACTCAGGAATCGACCTAGCCCAACAAATTAAACCAGCCATCAATTTTTTAACTGAAAGACCCCCTCACCAACCCTATGAGGAATTTCGCCCTCACCTCCAACAACTCGGTCTAGAAGCCGGTTGGGGTGACAATGCAGGGCGAATTAGAGAAACTCTAGAACTCTTGCAAAGACTTATCGACACCCCCCAACCTTCCATTCTCGAAGCCTTTGTAGCACGTATTCCCGCAGTTTTTCGAGTCGTTCTCGTTTCCATACATGGCTGGGTAGCGCAAGAGGATGTTTTAGGACGAGATGAAACATTAGGACAAGTTATCTATGTCCTTGAACAAGCACGCAGTTTAGAAAACAAACTCCAAGCAGAAATTAAACTTGCTGGTCTTGACATACTGGGTATCAAACCTCACGTAATTATTTTAACACGCCTTATCCCCAACTGCGAAGGTACATTTTGTGATTTGCGTTTAGAGAAAGTTAACAATACAGAAAATGCTTGGATTTTGCGGGTTCCATTTACAGATTCAGATCCAGAAATTACGAATAACTGGATTTCTAAATTTGAAATTTGGCCTTATTTAGAAAAATTTGCTCAAGATGCCAAAAAAGAATTATTAGTACAGTTCAAAGGAAAACCTAATTTAATTATTGGTAACTACAGTGATGGTAATTTAGTCGCTTTTCTCCTCTCCCGTAGCTTGAAAGTTACTCAATGCAATATCGCTCATTCCCTAGAAAAACCAAAACACCTATTTAGTAACTTATACTGGCAAGATTTAGAAGCAAAATATCACTTCTCTGCCCAATTTACTGCCGATTTAATTAGCATGAATGCTGCTGATTTTATCATAGCCTCGTCCTATCAAGAAATTATCGGTACACCAGACACAATAGGACAATATGAATCATATAAATGTTTTACCATGTCCCAACTATATCATGTAGTGGATGGAATTGATTTATTTAATCCTAAATTCAACATGGTGCCACCGGGAGTAAGTGAAACCTTCTTTTTCCCCTATAGCCAAACAGAAAATAGAAATAATCAAGAAAGCCAAGAAATTAAAGAACTGCTTTTTAGCCGTGAAGATACTCACATCCTCGGTAACATAGACGATTTTAATAAAAGACCAATTTTTGCAGTTGCACCTATCACCTCAATTAAAAACCTCACTGGTTTGGTTGAATGTTTTGGTAAAAGTCAAGAATTAAAAAATCGGTGTAACCTGATTTTATTAAGTAGTAAATTATATTCAGACGAAGCCACAAATTTAGAAGAAGCAAAGGAAATTGAAAAACTACACAACATTATTAACGAATATCAACTGCAAGGTCAAATTCGTTGGATAGGAATGCGTTTACCTAGTCGCAACATCGGAGAAGCTTATCGAATAATTGCTGACCATCAAGGTATTTATATTCATTTTGCTCTTTATGAAGCCTTTGGACGCAGTATTTTAGAAGCAATGATTTCCGGTTTACCAACATTTGCAACTCAATTTGGTGGAGCATTAGAAATTATAGAAGATCGAGAAAATGGATTTCACATTAACCCAACAAATTTAGAAGCAACAGCAAAAACAATTATTACTTTCTTAGACAAATGTGATCATAACCCAGAATATTGGACAGAAACATCCCAAGGAGTAATTGCCAGAATTCGCCATAAATACAACTGGAAATCACACACAGAACAATTATTGCTATTAGCTAAAATGTTTAGTTTTTGGAACTTTATCGCACCCGCAGACAACGACGCAAGAGATCGCTATATGGAAACATTATTTCATCTAATTTATAAACCTAGAGCAGAACAAATTTTAGCACAACATCAGACAAAATACGCTCACATTTAAAAATCATATCTCTTTTCTTCCTACTCTTGGGGAACGCTTTCAGCGAACTGCGCCCATGGGAAACATATCTCTATATTCAATTAGCAAGTCATAATGATAAACATGGAAACAAAAAATGATTTTACCTACACAGACTGGATATTAAATGAAATTCAGTTTGAATCTGAAGAATTAAATGCTAGAGAAACAATTTTCACCATAGGTAACGGTTATTTAGGTACAAGAGGAACATTTGAAGAAAGCCATCCTCTTACATTATCGGCTACATTTATTCACGGTATTTATGACGCAGTTCCTGTTGTTTATACCGAACTAGCAAACTGTCCAGACTGGCTGCCATTGGTAGTGATAATTGATGGCGAACGCTTTCGCCTCGATCAAGGTAAAATATTGGAATACAATCGGAAACTTGATTTGCGTCAAGGACTTCTTAGCCGTTCTCTGCGTTGGCGTAGTCCCAGTGGAAAAACAATAAATATCACCTTTGAACGCTTTGCAAGTTTAGCGGATCATCATGTATTAGGGCAACGTTGCCAGCTAGAAGCAGTAGATTTTCACGGATTAATTGAAATACAAGGTAGTATCAACGGCTACCCCGAAAATAAAGGTTTCAATCACTGGGAAGGACTAGAGCAAGGGAAAATCGACAAAGGTTTCTGGTTCCACAGTCGTACCCGCACCTCCCAAATTGATATCGGTATGGCTGCGAGAATGACTATTTCAGGAATTGACGCGGCTCTACAAGTTAATACAGCACCTGGCTATCCTAGCATCAGTGCAACTTTTCTTATTGAACCACACCAGACAGTAACCATAGAGAAGATTGTCACAGTATTTACCTCGCGGGATGTTGAGCAACCAGTTGCAGCCGCACAGGAAAAACTCGCAGATTTAGGAGATTATATCACCTTACGTAATGCTAATGAACAAGCATGGGCAGAGGTTTGGGACAAAAGCGATATTGTGATTGAGGGAGATAACAAAGCCGCTTTTGCAGTGCGTTACAATTTATTCCAACTATTAATTGCTGCTCCCCGTGATAATGAAAAGGTGAGTATTCCCGCTAAAACCCTATCTGGATTTGGCTATCACGGACATATTTTTTGGGATACAGAAATTTTTATATTGCCATTTTTTACATTTACTCAACCCGTAACGGCGCGTAATTTACTTAGTTATCGTTATCATAGTTTAGATGGAGCGCGACGGAAAGCGTCTCATTATGGTTATCAGGGGGCTATGTATGCTTGGGAAAGTGCGGTTACAGGTGATGAGGTAACGCCTCGGTGGGCGCTACTAAGTGATTTTTATGCTGAAGATATACGGATTTGGTGCCGCGATCGCGAAATTCATATTAGTGCAGTTATCGCCTACTCAGTGTGGTACTATTGGCGAGTCACTGGGGACGACGAATGGATGAGAGATTATGGTGCAGAAATCATCCTCGATACGGCTATTTTTTGGGAAAGTCGAGTTGAATTTAATTCTCAAGCCGAACGTTATGAAATACGCGGTGTCATAGGTGCAGATGAATACCACGAGTTAGTACATAACAATACTTTTACTAACCGTTTAGTGCAATGGCATTTAGAAAAAGCTTGTATAATTTATGACTGGCTACAGCGTAGTTTCCCTGAACGTAGTGCAGAGTTAGCAGAAAAATTGCAACTTACCGCTAAAATCCGTGATAATTGGCAAGATATCATCAATAAAATCTGGATTCTCTACAACCCAGAAACGGAATTAATCGAGCAATGTGAGGGATTTTTCCAATTGGAGGATATTAATTTAGCAGACTATGAACCGCGCCAAAAATCAATGCAAGCTATTTTGGGGATTGAAGGAGCGAACAAACGCCAAGTCCTTAAACAACCAGATGTATTAATGTTGCTCTATCTCATGCGGGAATCTGCTGACTTCCCTTACAGCGAAAAGATATTACAGGTAAATTGGGACTATTACGCACCCCGCACAGATATTAGCTATGGTTCTTCTCTCGGACCCGCAATTCACGCCATTTTAGCCGCAGATTTAGGCAAAACCCAGGAAGCTTACGAACGCTTTATGCAAGCAGCAATGGTGGATTTGGAAGATAGACGTGGGAATACAAATGAAGGTATTCATGGTGCTAGTGCTGGGGGAATTTGGCAAGCTGTGGTTTTCGGCTTTGGTGGTATCCAGTTTACCGATAATCAACCCGTAGCTCATCCCCATTTACCTCCAGGTTGGACAAGGTTGAAGTTTAAATTATACTGCCGTGGGAAATGGTATGAATTTGATTTACGCCAGGAATTGGGGACTGGGGAAGGGCGGGGATACCTCGCCCCTACTATCCGAGGAATTATCTTCGATTTAGATGGTGTGTTAACTAATACCGCAGAATATCATTATTTAGCTTGGCAGAAATTAGCAGATGAGGAAGGTATACCTTTTAACCGTCAAGCTAATGAGGAGTTGCGGGGAATCTCCCGACGTGCTTCACTGATGTTGATTATTGGCGATAAACGGTATTCGGAAGTGCAAATTCAAGAGATGATGGAACGCAAAAACGACTATTATGTAGAGTCGATTCAAGACATCACACCCAAGGATTTGTTACCCGGTGCGGTTTCCTTTTTGGATGATTTACGTCAAGCTGGATTGAAGATAGCGCTTGGTTCAGCGAGTAAAAATGCCCGTGTAGTCATTGAGAAATTGGGAATTGCTGATAAGATTGATGCGATCGCAGATGGTTATAGTGTCCAAAAACCCAAACCCGCACCAGATTTATTTATCTTCGCAGCCCAGCAGTTAGGACTTCCAGCCAAACAATGTGTAGTTTTTGAAGACGCAGCCGCAGGTGTAGAAGCTGCTTTAGCCGCAGGTATGTGGGCTGTAGGAATAGGGCCACCGGAAAGAGTCGGGGCTGCTCACATCATTTTACCTAATTTAGCAGGTATGACATGGGAAAAGTTGCAAGGTAAATTTAGGGATATTGCTTTACAAAAACGTAAGAATTCAGGAGTCAGGAGTCAGGAGTCAGAATGCTTATGAAATGAAAAATAGAGAGGAGAGAGATTTTATCAAAATCATCAAAGTTGACTAAAAAAGCTTTATTCTCCTGACTTTTGTATTCTCTATCCTGAATACTTACACAAAAACAATAGGTGTTGGTGAATAAAAGTATGAATTTGTCTCACGCAGAGGCGCAAAGAGTAAGAGTTTGAGAAAGGGAATTTTTGATTTTCATACCTCAAATATGGCTATCGCCAACGCCTACAAAAAACAATATAGCATTTCGTTTGTATACTCATCATATCTGTTGGGTCTGGTAACTGGTCATGTACTAAAAATATGGAACTCAAAACATAGAGAGTATTCTAATGGTAATCATGAAATAGCAATTGATTGTTTTTCAAGGGTTATTTTGGATCAAAGAACATTGGCTTCATTTTTAGTTAAATTTGGAATGGAAACATTAGATGCAACTGGGAATGTGAAATATTTAAGCAAAGCTATCGAATTAGATAATAACTTAAAACACGATTACAGGTTGTTTGAAAGATTAGGTATTTCTTATTATAATATTGCAAAAGCCAATTCAGAAAAATTTAGTGAAAATATTGAAAAATCAATCATAAATTTTCAACTAGCACTTGGGTTAAATCCAGGCAACCCAAATTTATCCAACTATTTAGCTAATGCAAAACAGCTTAATCAACATGAAAATTAAAGGAATAAAACGCGGTCAAACTATTGAAATCTTAGAGCAACTAAATAACATTCCTGATGGAACAGAAATAATAATAGATTTAGAATTTGTTGAAAAGCAAATACCAGAACCAAAAATACATTTAACAGAAGAGGAGAGATTAGCTAAATTAAATAAATTATTTGGTGCGTGGAAAAATCAACCTGATTTAACAGAAATATTTGCAGAAATTAACCAACAATGCCATGCTTACCAAGGTAGATCATAGACTGAATTGATAATCATCAATAATTCCCTAACCCACAGCATATTCTGTAAACTTCCTCATAAAAGGAGATTGAAATCCCAAGACAATATCCTCCTTTGGAACTCCCACCGCAACTAAATTCTCTGCAATATCATCTTCAGTACCATTCCATTGCAGCCAAATTTTTTCACCTTTAATATCAATATGAATAATACAACTATGTATCCATTCTTGACCTTCCCAACCTACATGAACTATTTGATAGTGGTCACGTTGTGTATCAAAAATTGTCTCAACTTCTATATTTCCACTAGCAGGTTTTTGTTCGCTATATTCTTGTAAAATCTGCTGTACAAGCTGGCGATATCTAGTTAGTTTATCCATTCTGCAATCACCTCATGCTCTACATTATAAATAATCATTTTGACTTGATTCTCTTCAATCATATCTCTAGGAAAATCAAGATTAAAAAATGTCTTATAAGTTGTTAAAGGTACTGCTAAATACAAAACACGATCTGGCTGTCGTCTTCTTAATGCACCTCTATAATTAATAAACTGTCCTAACGCTGTATGAAATTCCGAAATTGCAGATGATCTCTCCAAAAAACTTTTGATTTCAACAGCAATTTTTTCTCCTTCTTTTTCCGCCGCAATCAACTTTTCTGCGGCTAAATCAATAGACAAATTTACTCCACCCACACTAATTGATAGGGGATCATGAGTAATCTGCCAACCGTCCTTCTGTAGAGCTTTTTTGACAACTTCATGAAAGACATCTTTAGCCGACATACTGATCCCTAATTATATTTCCTACATAGATATTACGATATTAACGCATTTCTTCCTCTCTGCGACTCTGCGCCTCTGCGTGAGCTTTTCCCCTATAAATCCTCATGCAAAGCCCCTAACTTCCTAATATCCGGCCAAATCATCGCCGTAGCCACCACCACCAAAATTGTTCCAATACCCCCACCAACCACAGACAACACAGGCCCAAATAAAGCCGCAGTCAAACCAGATTCAAAACCCCCCAACTCATTAGAAGCACTGATAAACACACTATTGATAGCTGCCACACGACCCCGTAAATGGTCAGGAGTGCGAATTTGCACCAAAGTATGACGAATCACCACGCTAATGCTATCTAACGCCCCGCTTAATGCCAACATCAACAACGACAACCACACCCAACGAGATAACCCAAAAATAATTGTCACAATCCCAAACCCAACCACAGACCAAAGTAAGGCCGGCCCGGCTTTGCGGATAGGTGGTAAATATACTAACAATGCAGCCATGCTTAATGCACCTATGGATGGCGCTGCTTGCAAATAACCTAATTCCACAGGCCCCACTTGCAAAATATCCTTAGCAAAAACGGGTAATAATGCCACTGCACCACCCAATAAAACTGCAAATAAATCTAGGGTAATGGCTGCGAGAATTAGTTGATTATTCCAAACAAACTCAGCACCAGCAGCTAGAGATTTCAGGGATATTGGTTCTTTTTTAAAGTTGGTTTTTTGGGGTTTGATTGTTGCGGTGAGGAAAAAACATGATAGTGCTGCGATCGCAGATAATATATATACCCATGTCGCACTTCCAAAAATAGCAATGCTAAATCCTCCCAAAGCTGGCCCAATTACCGAGGCTAATTGAAAGCTACTACTATTCCAAGTCGCTGCATTAGTAAAAGCACTCATCGGTATTAACTGCCACATCAACGCATCACCCGCAGGTTTGAGAAATGCCCTAGCTACACCTGTTAGCAGCAAGCAACCATAAACTAGAAAAACTGCACCTTTGTTAAATGAAATAACAGCCAAAGCTATTGAGCAAAGGGCTAATAGTAAAATTGAAAATAAAGTAATCTTTTTCCGGTCATTTTTATCAGCAACGTGTCCCGTAATCAAAGTCAGGGCAATCATGGGGACAACTTGCGCCAGTCCTATCAAACCCAAAACCATCGCTGAATTTGTTCGCTCATATAGCTCCCAGCCCAGCGCCACAGTCTGCATTTGTCCCCCTGTAAAGAGGAGTACACGCCCAATGCTAAATAGCCGATAATCTCGAAATCTCATGGCTGCAAAAGGATCGTGTTGTGCAGCCTTAGGGTTATGATCAGTTGGTTTCTGTTTGCTCGAAGACATTTTTTAGTAGAGTCAAGCCGGATTCAATATGTGATACTTGCTCTGGTGTCAAACCCTCTAGAATTTCCGCAATTTCAGCGCGAGTTTTCTCCTGGGATTGCTCTAACAATACCTTTCCTTCCTTTGTCAAATTCAGGACTACTCGTCGCCGTTCTTGAGGGTTATCAGTACGTTGCACCAGATGACGTTGGACTAATCTTTCTATCGTTGTTGATGCTGTAGCACAGGTGACTCCTAAATGATCTGCTACCTCAGATAAGGAAGCACCGGGATTGCGATTGAGAAATGCAAGCGATCGCAATTGAGGTATAGATAAAGAGTCAGAACTGTGCGATCGCATTTCGGCTCGGATAAACCGCATCAATAAGGGGACGGTTTCCATCACCCTAGCGGCACATTCTTCAGAGGGTTTATCCAAACTCATAAAACTGTTTTCTCCTACATTACATCGCCACCCGTGGATAAAGTCGTCCACAGATGTAAGTCAAACCTATTAATGTTAGCAAGAGAATTGTACAGTCTAACCCGAATCCATAAATACTGGAGCCATTAGCCAGCATTGCACCCCGTAAAGCATCAACTTCATAGGTTAAAGGATTTATACTCGAAAGAATCTGTAACCAAGTCGGCATCAACGAGATCGGATAAATCGCATTACTGGCAAAAAACAACGGCATTGTAATCAATTGTCCAATTCCCGTAAACCTTTCCCGCGATTTCACCAAACAGCCAATGATGAGTGAAAAAGTACAAAAACAACCTGCTCCCAAAAACACAATTAGCACGACTTGCAAAAAAGCCAAGGGATGGAGATTGAGTTTTACACCCAACAAAAAAGCCAATAGATAAATCAATACCACTTGGGAAAAGCAACGAATCCCCGCAGCAAAAGCTTTACCCATGACAATTGCCGCACGGGGTATGGGTGCAACTAAGAATTTCTGCACAATCCCTAAATCACGTTCCCAAATTAAGGTCATCCCCCCGCTAAAAATGGCGACAAACAGCGCACTTTGAGCCAGAATACCAGGAGTCATGAAATCTAAGTAAGGTAAATTACCTGTAGGAATAGCACGAGTCCGAGTAAAAACCTGCCCAAATATCAGCAGCCATAAAGCTGGTTGTACTGCCCTAATCACTAAATCACTAGGATCATGGCGCAGTTTTCTTACTTCTAATTCAGTAATTACCAGGGTTTTGGTAAATAGTTCTTTAATACCAAAAAAAACCCCCTTTGGGCGCTGATATTTAGTTTCAACCCAACCGTTGAGTGGTACGTCTAGTTCTGGCTGTTTCACGATAACTCACTCCTGATACTAATTGATTTCCTGCGTAATGGATGAAGACATCATCTAAGGTTGCGTCTGGTTTTGCGATCGCTGCTTTTAAATCTGCGGGTGAACCGGTGATAATTTCTTTACCCTGGTTCATAATCACAACTCGGTTACAGAGAGTATTTGCTTCTTCTAAAAAGTGGGTAGTTAAAAAGATAGTTGTACCAAAATTAACCCGCAGTTCTTCCATCAGCTGCCATACTTGCGATCGCGCTACAGGATCTAATCCCACTGTTGGCTCATCTAGAAATAAAATTTGCGGTTGATGTAAAATGGCTTGGGCAATTTCCAATTTCCGAATCATCCCCCCAGAGTAAGTTCCCACTAAGCGATGTGCTGCATCCTCCAAACCCATGAATTCCAGCACTTCAGCAATTTGCTGTTTTCTCCGTCGAGAGGGAATATCATACAATTTAGAGAATATTAAAAGATTTTCATAACCAGTTAAACTCCCATCTGCTGATAAAGCCTGGGGTACATAACCGATAACTCTTCTGACTGATTCCGGTTGACGAGTCACATCATAACCAGCTAAGTATGCTTCCCCGCTACTAACTGGTAGCAAGGTAGTTAACATTTTAATTACTGTACTTTTCCCCGCACCATTGGGGCCTAGTAACCCAAAAACTTCTCCCGCTGTTACGGAGATATTTAAGCTATCAACGGCTGTAAATTTATCAAAGCGGCGCGTCAGTTCCAAGGTTTGCAATATTACCGACGTTGGAACTTGTGCAGGTATTTCCGCAGATTCTATTCTTCCCGTAAGTTTCGTCACGAGTAGGATTTACTTCCTTATTCAAATAATTAGGCTACCTAAATATTAGTTTGGCATATTTCTTCTAAAAGTCAAGAGCCAGGATTAAGGATAATAACCCCAGTCCCAGCAAAATCATTTTCGCTACGAGTAATAATTAATACTGTGTTTTCACTAAAAGAATACGGATTAAATGAACCGCAAAGACGCAAAGGACGCGAAGTAAAGAAAGAAAGAAAGAAGGAAGAAGATAGATTCGTAGATTGGGTTGAGGCACGAAACCCAACCTACAAAAAAATGGCTACAGTATTGGTATTGCTTACTAATTTTACTTTTTATCAAAATAGCCTTTTCAGTAAAGTCCAAAATATGAGAAAGTAGTAAAGCGTAAACTCAAACTTTAGCTAATTTTTCCAATCTTGGTGCTATAGAGAAAGGATAACGTAGTTTTCATTTTTACTAATGAATGAACATATGTCGAGAATTATTACTTTTGCTTTCGTAATTGTTTCTTTAGCATCCATTATTATGATAATAATGATCCCACATTGGCAAGTTACATCTTTACAGCAAGATATTGAGCGATTACAAGTTTTATTTTCACAACAACATATTGATAAGATTCAAATTGATAATTTGAGAGATATTGCTATTCTAGAAAAATCCCGCCTTGATGCTGAAAATGCTGCTCGTGCTGTCATATCTCAAGGCACAGGTGGTTTCTTTATTTTTCTAACAGCTTTAATTTCCTTCTTGAACTACATTCAAACTAGGCGTAATGTTACTCTCTCTGAGGAAAAGCAAATTACCGAACGCTTTGCAAAAGCCGTGGAGATGTTAGGACACACAGATATTCATATAAGATTAGGTGCAATTTATGCACTTGAAAGAATTGCTAACGATTCTGATAAAGACTACTGGCAGATCATGGAAATTCTCACAGCTTACGTGCGAGTAAAGTCTCCTTATCAATATACTGCAAATATCCGACAAAACTCAGAATATGAACCTTTTGTAGAACTACCAATAGATGTTCAAACAGTTTTGACCGTTATTGGTAGGCGTAGAAATTACGGGGAAGGAGAAGTACATTCTTTAGATTTGAGTGGAAGCAACCTTAGAGGAGCTAGACTTGAAGAAAAAGCCAACCTTAACAACGTCAATTTTATGAGAGCTAATCTCAGTGATGTTTATTTTAAAAAAGTGGAACTTAAAGGAGTTAACTTTTACCAATCCAACCTTGAGAAAGCGAATCTTGAGCAAGCTAACTTAAGCAATGCGGAACTCGGATCTACTAACCTATCTAAAGCTATTCTTGCTAGAGCAAATCTGATGGGAGCAAAATTAGAATGTGCAGACCTCAGCTATTCGGCGCTTGAAGGAGCTGATTTTAGTGATACTGACTTTGTAGCAGCCGATATCCTATACACTAGCTTCTACAATGCAAAAAACCTCACACTAACTCAAGTCAAAAAAGCTATTAATTGGGAAAAAGCCTACTATGACCCTAACCTTCTCAAACAACTAGGTATAACAGACACAAATACAACTAGCGAAAATAATTCATAGCTTGCTCAATTACCTCTTCATACACGTCATCATGGTTAGAGATATTCAGTTTACTGATCTAGAACAGTTGCTTTTTAAGATAGGTTTTACTAAAGTACCAACAACAGGTTCTCAACAAATCTATCAATATCCATCTTCAGGAACTTTGGTTATTTTACCAGCTTACGAACAACAGGCATATATTCAGCCTGTGCATTTGGTAGCTGTACGTCGAATATTGCTAGAAAACGGGTTAATCAATACCAATTCTTTCGACAGCTTTTTAGGAAAGGTTGCAAGCTAAAGCTGAAGGAGTTGTTGTTAGAGTTCTGGAATAACCATAATGGGGTTTAAATGCAAGATAATTCTATTGTACTTTCAGCACTTCTCGGTTAAGGTCAAAAAATAGAATTACTTAGGGATAATTTAGGGGATGTAAAAGTATTGAATACAACACCAAAAAATTTTCAAACATCCTCTTACGGAAAATTCATAACTGCTATATAATGGAATTCCAAATTATTTCCCAGATTTTACTCAAAATTAAAATTTAATGACTAGGTTTATACATGATAAATTCGCCAAAGACTATCTAGAAGAATTATTAAAAGATTACGGAGAAGTCAAAGCATCAGAAAAAGTCTCAGGAGAAATTAAAGAAATAGATGTTTTATTCACACCTGCTAAACAACAAACTTCTAAATTACAAATACTGGGGTTACTAGGAAGACTTGCCGAAAACCCTGCAATAATAGAACCATACCGCAATCCAGCTTCTACCGATGAAATCTGCGACTGTATTCTCAAGTTATTAGAAGTCAAGGCTTCATTGCGACGAGAAGCCAAAGCCAATAAAATCAAACTTCAGGACTCAGAAATTCCTAAATTGTGGATTTTAACCCCCACTATATCTGAAACTCGTTTATCTAGCTTTGGAACTATCCAAAAAGAAGATTGGTTATCGGGAGTACATTTTTTAGCAGATGCCTTACGGACAGCAATTGTGGCAATACACCAACTACCACAAACACCGGAAACTTTATGGTTGAGGCTTTTGGGTAGGGGAAGCGTACAATCACAAGCAATTATCGAGTTGCAAGCGTTACCATTAGATCACCCTTACCAAAAAGCTACCCTGGAATTAGTTTACAACTTGCGCGAAAATTTGAGAGTAAATCAAGAACTAGAAACAGATGATAGGGAGTTAATTATGCGACTAGAACCACTTTATCAAAGAAATAGAGAACAAGCTAAAGAAGAAGGAAGACAAGAAGGAAGACAGGAAGGAAGACAAGAAGGAAGACAAGAAGGAAGACAAGAAGGAAGACAAGAAGGAGAAAAAGACTTAATACTGCGTCTACTACATCGCCGGATTGGGGAAATTGAGACGTTATTAATCGAGCGAATTACAGGATTATCAATTGAACAGTTAGAAAATTTAGGAGAGGCATTATTAGACTTTTCTAGTGTTGCTGATTTAGAAGCTTGGTTAACCCAACACTCAATCTAATTCCTTAAACCTAGCAATTGAATAATCAATTGCTAAATCAAATCTAGCCCGTTCATAGATTCCATTAAGTAGCCTGTTTAAATCAACCGCAGGCTCATTTTTTACTGGTTGTTTAACAACATATTCTATAACAGGAATGAATTGGCTATAATTAGGTATTAACTGACTGCCGAAAATTCCCATATCATATCAAGTACGGATGATTAGTTATAATAAAGTTTATCAATGTAGGTTGGGTTGAACGCCAGTGAAACCCAACCTACAGATATTATAAGTGTTTAACCGAACCTGATATTATTGTTAACAATACTCATTAATTCAAGGTGATGTTATGAGTGCTGACAAAACACCAGATGTCGGTGGAGGAATGCCTGTCATTAAATACTGGGCAGAAAAGACGATCTCTGCTGATGGTGTGCAGATTTGGCAAAAGTTATTGCACAAAAGTGCTTGTCTTTCTTGCGCGTGGGGGACAGGTGGACAAAAAGGTGGTTTTGTGAATGAAGATGGGGAAGTATTGCAACGTTGTGCTAAGAGTATAGAAGCGATCGCATCAGAACTACAAGCAGCAACTTATTTTGAACAGCAGTATACCTTGACACAGTTGCAGGAATTAAATTCCCAGTCAGCAAATAATTTAGGTAGATTGAGTCATCCGTTGATTTTACGTTCTGGGAGTTCGCAGTATGAACGAATTTCATGGGATGAAGTTTATCAAATTGCAGAGATAGCATTTAGAAAATCACCACAAAGAATAGCTTCCTACAGTTCTGGGAGATCATCGAATGAAGCAGCCTTTCTGTTACAGTTAATGATGCGATCGCTTGATTCCAATAATTTGGCTGATTGTTCAGATTTGTGTCATGCAGCATCGACAGTGGGATTAAAACAGATGTTTGGTTCTGGGACTTCAATGGTAAGTTTAGAAAGTCTCAAACAATCTGATTGTATAGTTTTGATTGGTTCTAATGCCCCCGCAAATCATCCCCGATTGATGAATGAATTGATTAAGTTACGGGAAAGAGGTGGAAAGGTAATTATTGTCAACCCAACTATAGAAGTTGGTTTAGTGAAGTTTGCATCTCCAGCTTATCCTATAAAATCCATGTTGGCTGGTGGTTCGGAAATTTCTTCACTGTATCTACAACCAATTCCCGGTAGTGATGTCGCTTTATTTGTGGGGATACAAAAATCTTTAATTGCCCAAAATTTAATTAAACCAGATTTTCTCAAAGCCTATACAGAAGACTGGGAAAATATTATTAAATATGCCGAATCTACTTCTTGGGAAACAATAACTGCAACTTGTGGAATTTCTCAATCTGAGATTAATGCTGCCGCACAAATAATTGGCACATCTACCTGTGTAGTATTTGCTTGGGCAATGGGAGTTACACAACAAGAAAATGGTGTTGATAACATTTATAGTATTGCTAATACCGCACTTTTAACAGGAAATGCCGGCAAACCGGGTGCAGGAACAATGCCGATTCGCGGACACTCAAACGTGCAAGGATTTGGCTCAATGGGTGTCACTATCCACTTAAAAAAAGAAATTCAGCAAGCTTTAGAAAAACTTCTACAACGCCCACTCAGTCGTATTCTTGGCTATGATACTAGGGCATTAATTACAGCGGCAGAACAGGGAGAAGTTGATACTTTGATCTGTTTGGGTGGAAATCTCTATGCAGCAAACCCAAATTTAAACCAAGCAAAACAAGCTTTGGGAAAAATAAAAACCATTTTTTATGTGGCCACAAAACCAAATCTCGGACATTTTCACGGTTTAGCCAAGCAAAATACGATTATTCTGCCAGTATTTACTCGCTTTGAGAATCCCCATAAAACTACCATAGAATCTGGTAATAATTTCGTTCGTCTTAATGATGTAGGCACAACTCATTTAAAAGATGCTGATTTAATTTCGGAAATAGAATTAATTGTAGAAATTGCCCATAGAGTTTTAGGAGATGATCCTGTAAATTGGCGCAAACTCCAAGATCCAAAATATGTTCGTGAGTTGATTGCAAAGACAATTCCTGGTTATGAAAAAATTGCAACTATTGATAATGTAGGAGAAGAATTTACTATTTCTGGACGGATTTTTAATGAACCAAAATTCGCCACAGATACAGGTAAAGCCAAGATGTTTGTTACTGATTTACCAAACTTGAATTTACCCAGTCAAACAGATTTTGGTTTAAGTGAATCAATCCCAGGTATTGTTTTAATTTTGGGAACAGGAAGAAGTTATTCTCAACACAATACTGTTGTTTATAAAGATGGAGATTATTATCGCGGAATACCACATCGTAACTGTATTTTGATGAATCATGACGATATAGAAAAAGCTGGTTTCAGGCAACATCAACGGGTAACAGTTCAAGGTGATGCGGGTAAATTAGAAAATGTGGAAATTATTTGTGGAGAGATTCGTCAAGGTGCAGCGATGATGTTTTATCCTGAAGTAAACGTAATTTTTCAAGCAAAAATTGATCCGCATTCTGGTACACCTGCTTATAAAAGAGTGCCAGTATTTGTTTATCAAGAATAAATTCCGAAATTAAAATTTTGAATTAAATAAGATATCAAGAATAATTGTAGCTTGCTTCCCGTTCGCAAAGTGTGCCGTAGGCATAGGGTACGCAGATAAACACAGATAAAGATGGTTTTGCGTTGAAAAAAGTTAGGATTTGGCACAACTTCACAAATAAATGGTAATGGACTGCATTGTCCCTAAAATTACAGCGGATTTTGCTGTCAGGAGGTACATACCTAGCGGGCAAGATGCCCGCACCACAAGAGTTTCATGATTCAAGTTTGTATCTCATTTAAATGAAATCCGCTGTAATTTCTGCCCTTAATACTGTTGCATCAGTTGTGGGTGCAATTTTGAAACCGAGTTTTTTGCATACTCGCTGCATACCTGAATTATCAGCGAGAATATCGGCATAGATACAGCAGATTTGCTCATTTTTAGCAATTTCTAGCAATCTGTGGAGTAATTCTGTTCCTAAGCCTTGACACTGAAAGCGATCGCTCACCAGCATAGCAAATTCAGCCGCATTATTACCATGCAATTTACTCAAACGCCCGACAGCTATAATTTCCTGGGTTCCTGTTTCCAAATTTTGGGACTCTGCAACTAAAGCCATTTCCCGATCATAATCAATAAAACATATCCGCGTCAGTCGTTCATGGGTGATGCGATGACTCAATTTCATTAAGTGGAAATATCGGAAATAAACGCTTTCTTCGGATAGGGTTTGATGAAATTTTACCATCAAAGGTTCGTCTTCAGGACGGATAGGACGAATGGTAATTGGTGTCCCATTTTTTAGTTTCCAATCGCCTACATATTGGGTAGGATAGGGACGAATTGCTAATTTTGGTAATTGGCTTGCTTCGACATCTGGAGAATGGAGAACTATCCGCGCATCTAAAGCAATTAAACCACCAGGATTTGCAGGAGTTGGCGGAATTGCCAACAAGGGATTAATATCAATTTCTTTAATCCATTTTTGTTCTACAACCAATTGACTAAATACTACTAATAATTGCTCAAGTGCAGACATATCAATACTGTTACGTCCTCTCACACCTTGGAGAGCTTTGTAAATTTTGGTGTGTTCCATCATCCGCCGTGCTAAAGTTGTGTTGAGAGGTGGGAGTGCGATCGCACTATCTTGAAAAATTTCCACCAACTGTCCCCCAGCCCCAAACAATAACACTGGCCCAAATTGCGGATCTAAACTACTACCAACAATCAACTCATAACCATCAGTTTTCACCATTGGCTGTACAGTGACACCAAGAAAGTGTTCTGCACCTACTTTTTCTCTTACCGATGTTTCAATAGTCCAATAAGCATTTTTTACAGCTTCGGCATCTTGCAGATTTAACTGTACACCACCCACATCTGTTTTATGGGTAATAGTTTGGGAATAAAGTTTTAAAACTATTGGATAACCAAAACTGTCTGCACATTCAACTGCTTTATCTGCACTGTCAGCAATGCAACTTGCAACCACCGGAATACCATAAGCTGCTAAAATTTGCTTAGATTCAAATTCCGTTAGAATTGTTCTTTCTGCTTGTCTGGCAGCTTGAATAATATTCTCAACTATGGTAAAATTATCGGCAGTAGAATCACAACTTAAATTGGGTAAAATTGGAGTTTCATAAATACCCTTTAAGTTATAACTATACCGCCACATATAACTAAATACCCGCGTCGCAGTATCGGGATAAGGGTATGTAGGAATACCTTGATGGTTGAGAATTTGTTCCCCAGCAGCGACATCAGCCCCACCCATCCAACTTGCTAAAATCGGTTTATTGGAAATTTGGGAATAGGGTTTTAATTGTTGGGCTGTTTGGGTAGGATCTGTCATCGACTGTGGTGTAAGAATCACTAACAATCCATCACTATTCGGGTTTTTTGCAGCAATTTCTAA
This sequence comes from Anabaena sp. PCC 7938, assembly GCF_049315035.1. Taxonomy (NCBI): domain Bacteria; kingdom Bacillati; phylum Cyanobacteriota; class Cyanophyceae; order Nostocales; family Nostocaceae; genus Anabaena; species Anabaena sp. PCC 7938. Next base: position 3,302,854 of record NZ_CP186034.1, read on the forward strand.
AGCTTGAGTATATCTTTGAGGATCAGCATCTCCTAAAATATCAATAGGATTACTATGACTCCATTGGGGAGGTAAAACTTGATTTAAATCAGTGATCAATTCTTCAGAAATTTCTGCAAGTTCTCCCCCACTTTCAATTAATGTATCTGTTGCTAATACTCCTGGACCACCAGCATTAGTTAAAATCGTTAAACGTGAACCTTGGGGACGGGGTTGTTTTGCTAATACTTCTGCCATATCAAATAAGTCAGAAATACTATTTACTCTTAACACCCCACAACGTCGAAAAGCAGCATCTAAAACAGCATCACTTCCTGCTAATGCACCTGTGTGGGAAGCTGCGGCTTTGGCTGCGGCTGCGGTACGACCGGCTTTAATCACAATTATTGGTTTAGTTAAAGCAACTTCTCGCGCTGCTGACAGGAATGAACGCGCATCCCCAATAGATTCCATATAAATTACAATACTTTTTGTATGGGGGTCATCACCAAGATAATATATTAAATCTCCCCAACCAATATCTAACATTGAACCGATGGAAATGAAGGCACTAAAACCGACGTTTTCTTTAAAACTCCAATCCAGAATCGCTGTACATAACGCCCCACTTTGGCTGATAAAACCAACATTTCCCGGACGCGCCATTGTACTAGCAAAGGTAGCATTTAAACCTGTGCGAGGACTCATTAAGCCTAGACAATTGGGGCCAATAATGCGAATTTTACCCCGGTGTGCTTGTTGGAGTATTTCTTGTTCTAAAGCTATACCTTTGACACCTGCTTCTTTGAATCCAGCGGAAATAATAATTGCTCCTTTGATTCCTGCATCCACACAATCAGATATAATCTTGGGAACGGTGGCTGCTGGTGTGGCAATTACCGCTAAATCTATCTTTTCAGGAACATCAAAAATAGTAGGATAGGCTTTAATTCCTAATACGCTACGACGCTGAGGATTAATAGGAAAAACCGTTCCCCCAAAGGGATGACTAATTAAGTTCCAAAGCAATGTACGTCCCACACTTCCAGCTTTTTCACTTGCACCAACCACCGCTACACTCTGAGGTCTGAAAATAGCGTCTAGGGGATTTATTCTCTCTGTTTGCAATATATCATAAGCCCGGTCGCTAGTCGATTTCATATATTTTTGCATAGGGATTAGAGATTGGAATTGGGGATTGAGGATTGGTAATTGGTAATTGGTAATTGGTAATAACTCTTACTTGTCACCTGTCACCTGTCACCTGTCACCTGTTCCCTTCATTCACACTACATCCATAAATTTCTACATTTATCCAAAATTCGGATAATTTTAATAAGTGCGATCGCAATTCCATTTTCAGCACTGGGTGATATGCGATCGCTAATTTCAAAGTTTACCCCCGGTACTGTCACCAACCAAGCCGGGGGACAGTGGCCATATAAGGATTCTGTGAGGGCTAAGAGTGATCGCGGATCACCTGTATGCCCATTAATAGTGCTAGAATCTCTGGATGAGAGCGATCGTACTTGTACATCTAAAGGTTCACAATGAATACAAGCATCAACAAAAATCGCCAAATCAGCATTTGCTAAATTTGCAGCTAATTCCGGTGTCAATTGATGAACTGCAAGGGATTTTACGGTTAATAAGTGCCAAGAATTAATCGCATTTGCTATCCGTTTACCAATACCGTCATCACCACGTAATTCATTACCGTAACCAATCACCATTGCAGTTCCACTCATTGCTTTAACACTCTTTTAGGAAATTCCAAATAAAAAATATTCAATTCATTCTTGTGGGATAGGCCGAAAAGTCTGTCCTGAAACCCGGAGGGGCTAGAAGCCCATCTCACCAGATTGGATAATTGATTTCCTGGAAGTCCCTGAGACAATAAAATAACTAAACTATTATTTTCAACAGGAACTTTTACATCAGCATCCTCATAAATTACTGCTGTAATAGGTTTGTAAATCAACTCATATTAAGAAGCGTGACCAATATATAAGGATGACATCACTCTGCTCTCCTAATATCCTTATTATAGGATTATTGAATCTATTTTAAAATTAAAGCAAAAATTTGAGGAACTTGTGAGGAAATACAAAAGCTTTTAAATCAAAAATTTTATGGTTGAACAAATTTATGTTAATTTTGATTTAATTTCGGTGATTATTGGTTATATGATGAAAATATATTTATTTGATTCAACTTTAGATTTAACAGTGAGGCTGTTATATGCCTGAAGCCAAGTTCCAACAGCCCATTAATACTGCTGCCAAGATTTTAGAGGAGTACGCAGCGGGAAAACGAGACTTTGAAAAAGCCGAATTAGGCGACGCAGATTTGCAAAGTGTTGACTTAAAAGGCTCTAACCTCAGCTATGCTGATTTGAGTCATGCTAATCTCAGCAGTGCTAATCTACGCGGCTGCGACCTCAGTTTTGCCGATTTGAGTCATGCTAACTTGCATCATGCAGATTTGCGAGGAGCAATGTTGTTTTCTGCGGATTTACGTCAAGCTAATTTAGCAGGAGCGCACTTTGAGAAAGCAGATTGCGATCGCACCACCCATTTTCCCGCAGATTTTGACCTAGTGCAAGCTGGTGTAAAGTTAAGTGAAGAAATTCAGTAGACAACTAGACATCAACCTCATCCTGACCATACCTCGTTACCTCGTTCCCAGTCTCTGACTGGGAATGCCATCCAAAGGCTCTGCCTTTCCTGTTATTTCCATATAGAGTAATGAACAAAAAAGGTTGGTGTTGGTGAGTGAGTATATGATTTTATCTCACGCAGAGGCGCAGAGGCACGGAGAGCAAGAGTTTGAGAAATAGAAGTTTTGACTTTCATGTAATTAATTTCGGTAAATTTTATTAACTACAGTTCCATCTTTAGCCACTACTTCAACCAATAAAGGCATTTGTCCCATGGCATGAGTTGAACAACTTAAACAAGGATCAAAAGCCCGAATACCAGCCTCTACACGATTTAACATTCCTTCTTTAATCTCATCACCTTGGATAAAATGACGGGCAATTTGAGCTACTGTACGATTCATAGCTAAGTTATTTTGACCAGTAGCAATAATCAAATTGACTTTTTGCATTAAACCATTTTCATCAACATGATAATGATGGAATAATGTTCCTCTTGGTGCTTCACTTACACCCACAGCTTCTAATTGATTAATACCAGCTTCAGCACGGAGATGAGTTGATAAAATATCAGGGTCATCAAGTAAGATTTCTATTTGTTCAATACTAGCTAAAATTTCAATTAAACGGGCATAGTGATAGAAAAATGATGACTTAACCGTCCCAGTTCCATGACTACGAAACTCTTGTAATTCTTGATCAGCTAAAGATGTACCAATGTGACTGCAAATATTCAATCTAGCTAAAGGCCCAACGCGATACATTCCACTATCTAAACGACAATGATCCTGAGTATCGGGATAACCTAAAGGACGATAATAAGGAGATTTCAAATAAGAATCTGCTTGAACTGCTTCACCGATAAATTCATGATAGTTACTGGGGTCAAGTTTATCAGCAACAATGTTACCAGCACTATCAACAAAACGGAGATGTCCGTCGTAGGTTTCCCATAAACCCTCAGCAGTCACTAACCCCATAAATAAACTAGGGAAATTACCAAAAGTTTGCGCTTCTTTTGCATATTTTTCCAGCAGCTTTTTAAATAAATCTATGGCATTAATAATAGTAGTGCGTGCTTCAGGAATGCGTTGTTGAATGTGGGTGCGATTTTCTGCTGTTAAAGGGTCACTAACTCCACCGGGAACAGCCCAAGATGGATGGATTTTTTTTCCTCCTAATAATTCAATTATTTCTTGACCAAATTGACGTAACCGAATACCACCTCTAGCTAATTCTGGTTCAGCAGCAATTAAACCAAATACGTTACGTTGTGCGGGGTTGCTATCCATGCCTAATAATAGGTCTGGAGCGGTCAGGTGAAAGAAGCTGAGGGCATGGGATTGGACGATTTGACCTAAGTTCATCAACCGGCGGAGTTTGGTGGCTGTTTGTGGTATTGTGACAGCGAGAATGCGATCGCCTGTTTTTGCTGATGCTAACAAATGACTCACCGGACAGATACCACAAATCCGTGCGGTAATTCCAGGCATTTCCGCTAAAGGACGACCAACACAGAATTTTTCAAAACCACGAAATTCTGTTACATGAAACCTTGCATCATTAACTTGTCCATCATCATCTAAATAGATACTGATTTTCGCGTGTCCTTCAATGCGAGTAACCGGATCAATAATTATTTTTTTCATAAAAAATAGGTAATAGGTAATTGGTAATTGGGTAAGGATTCAGGATACAGAATGTTTGATATAGCAGGGAACAGAAGAGAAAAATATTTGTCATCCTTCCTGACTCCTGACTCCGAACTCCTGACTCCTGACTCCGAACTCCTGACTTACGAATTACAACTCATAAATTCTTGCTTCTGCTGCTTCTGGATATTCATCACAGTAATCTTCAAAAGCAGTTTTTAAAGGTTTCTCGGCTCGTTGGTGGGCAATTTCGGCTTGTATTTCTTCTACTACATCCCAAGCTGCTGCACATTCTGCGGAATTTATGCCTTTATCAGTACAGACAAGACGAGCTTTTTTAATTTCATCTTGTAATTCTTGTTCTAACAAAATTGAACTAGGTTTTTCTAAACTGCTACTCCGCGCTAAGATATCAGTAAGTGAAATAATTCCTATGAGATCACCACTAATTACAGGCGCACGACGGAGATTGTGATTAGCAAATAATCTGGCTACATATTCTAAACCTAATTCGGGATTTACGACAATGCAAGGTTTAGTCATGATTTCATAAACACGGATTTTATTTGGATCTTTGCTATAGGCAATTACTTTATAAACAATATCGCTTTCGGTGATAATTCCATAAGCGTCTTGTTCATGGCGACGATCTACAATTAATGCTCGCCAATCTCTAGCTTGCATTAATTTGACTGCTTCTGTTACTGTTGCTGAACTGCGAATCATGGCAACATCTTTGGTCATTACATCTGCTGCTGTTAACATATTTTACCTCTGAAGGATATGGATTATAATGAACCGCGAAGGCGCGAAGGACGCGAAGGAAGAAGAAGAAGAAGATATTAGCCAAATTTAATCATTTCTCGTCCTTCCATTTGCGGTTTTTCTCCTTTCAATAATGGTTCTAATGTGGCACGAATGCGGGGGGCTGAGGGGGGACAACCGGGTAAATAAATATCAACTGGTATGACTTGATGTACAGGTACGACTTTATCTAGTAAGGGTGGAACTATTCCCGGTGCGTGGGGAATTTGCTGGTTAACGTCGGCTGATTGAATATAAGCAAGTTGGAGGACAGGTTCAGCACCACCTAAGGGATTACGTAAAGCGGTAACGTTTCCAGTAACAGCACAATCACCAAAGGAAATTACTGTTTTAGTGCGTTCTCTAATTTTGTGAATTAGTTCTAAATGTTCTTCATTTGCGATCGCACCTTCAACCAATACCAAATCTACACCTTCTGGATATTCCTTAATATCAGCTATGGGACTATAAACTACATCTACTTGGGCGGCTAAATCTATTAACCATTCATCTAAATCAAGAAAGGACATATGACAACCAGAACACCCACCTAACCATACTGTCGCTAATTTCAATCTAGTCATTTTTCTGTTCTCAAAATCTGAAAAATACTTTAACTAAAAAAAATAAAACACTCTTTACCTCTTATTTCTCTGTGTCCTCTGCGGTTAGTTTCTCCGTTGAAAATTCTAACTAATCAGCACGGTACGCCATTCCTTGACTACAGATGCGGGAACTGAGATTTTGATAAAGTTTGAACCGGGTAGAGGTATTCCCAGTGTTAACTTCTCATCTGGTAATTCTGGCAAAATATTTGTCAAATCATATTCACCAATGGTTGGTGCTGGTGCTTCATCTAAAAATACATCAGCAGCCTTCCAAACTTTACCTGTTTCCGAGGTGATTTTTAAAGGTTGAGGATGAATTAATTTAGCAGAACCAGGAAAACCAATTAATCGAAGATTTATATTAGATGCTTGACCAGGATATATTTGTTTAAATAACACAACCTGCCAAACTTTTCCTGATTGATCATCTAATTTTACTTGTGAGCGATAAAGAAATTCTCCCGGTGCTTCTTCTAATTGAGTGATAGCAGCATTTGCTTTCTGGAATGTGAGGTCTCCTAAATCCAGGAATATAAATGCTGTCAAAATCACCAAAAGTAGCATCCGCAAAAATATTTTTCCAATTCGGTTTAACATTAGATTTCTCTTTTGCTAATTGATATTGATTGATAGATAATTGTCCTGGGTTACATTCTTCTAAAAATTCCATTGTTTTTTCTCCCTGGCTGTAAATAAAAATTCGATTTTGCCACGATCATGTTTCATCTCTCCTACACTTGAACCTTTATCAAATAATGCTCCTGTGGGACAGGCATTAACACATTTACCACAAGAAGTACAAGTTTGAGAAGTCCCCCAAGGCTGATTTAAATCAGTAATAATGTGAGATTTTGATCCTCTTCCTGCCATATCCCAAGTATGTGCGCCTTCGATTTCATCACAAACACGAACGCATCTGGTACAAAGCACACAACGGTTATGATCAATGCCAAAAAGATGATGAGAAGTATCAACGGCACGGTTAGGAAATTGATATTCTAACCGGACGTGATCCATACCCATTTCTATTGCCAGATCTTGAAGTTCACAATTACCATTAGCAACGCAAACCGAGCAAATGTGATTACCTTCAGCAAATAGCATTTCGATAATTGTACGACGGTATCTTTGTAAGCGATCGCTATTTGTATTCACCTCCATCCCTTCAGAAACCTTTGTCACACAAGCCGGTTGCAATTTATTACTCCCAGAAATTTCTACCAAACACAACCGACAAGCACCCACATCTCCCACACCTTCCAAATGACACAGCGTAGGAATATGGATACCAGCCCCCTGCGCTATTGTCAGTAAAGTTTCATCCTCACGGGCGCTGACTAATTCGCCATTTATCGTTAAAGTTTTTACAGTCATAAGGGTAATTCGTAATTCGTAATTCGTAATTCGTAATTCGTAATTTCAGATTGGTGATTAGTGAAATTCTTACCTGTTCCCTATTCCCTTCTTACTGTCACCTGTCACCTAATCAAAGCCAAATACTCGTCGTGAAAATAACGCAAAGTACTAAAAACTGGATTTGGTGCAGACTGTCCTAAACCACATAAACTAGTTTGTTTCACCATGTCGCAAAGTTCCTCCAGCAATTGCAAATCAGTTTGTGCAGCTTCCCCTTTGCTAATCTTTGTTAATAACTGATATAACTGCACAGTTCCCACTCGGCAGGGAATGCACTTACCGCAAGATTCATCCATGCAAAATTCCATGAAAAAGCGGGCGACATCCACCATATTTGTAGTTTGATCCATGACAATCATCCCGCCAGAACCCATCATGGAACCTAACGCAGTCAAGGATTCGTAATCTACAGGTGTAGCAAATGCTGACGCAGGTATACATCCTCCAGAAGGGCCGCCCGTTTGTACTGCTTTAGCAATACCATGATCAGGAACACCTCCCCCCATTTCCTCAACAATTTGTTGTAAGGATGTCCCCATAGGTACTTCAATTAAACCTGTATTGCGGATTTTTCCAGCTAAAGCGAAAACCTTTGTGCCTTTACTTTTCGCAGTACCGATATTCGCAAACCAATCTGCACCTTTACGGATAATTGGCGCGATATTTGCAAAAGTTTCCACATTGTTAATTAAGGTCGGATAGCCCCATAAACCCGACTCAGCAGGGTACGGTGGACGGGGATGAGGGACACCGCGTTTACCTTCAATAGAAGCCATTAAAGCCGTTTCTTCACCGCACACATAAGCCCCCGCACCAATGCGAATATCAATTTTAAAATCAAAGGGTGATTCAAAAATTTGCGAACCGAGAAGTCCGAGGCGTTGACTTTGGCGAATTGCAGTTTCGAGACGATGAATAGCAATGGGATATTCTGCCCTTACATAAATATAACCTTGGGTTGCACCAATGGAGTATGCTGCGATCGCCATTCCTTCTAAAACTCGATGAGGATCACTTTCTAGTACACTCCTATCCATGAATGCACCAGGATCACCTTCATCTGCATTACAAATAACAAACTTTCTCTCTCCCGCAGACTTAGCCACCGTAGCCCATTTTAAACCCGTGGGATAACCAGCACCACCTCTTCCCCGCAAACCGCTTCTGGTAATTGTCTCAACTACCTCACCAGGTTTCATTTCCCGCAGAACTTGGTAAAGCGCCTGATAACCCTCTGCTGCAATGTAAGATTGAATCCGTTCCGGATCAATTTTGCCACTGTTTTCTAACACAATCGGTAATTGATTTGTAAAAAATGGTTGAGTTAAATCACCCTGTTGTAAGTTGGTTTCTGCCCCATTTACACCAGCAATAATCTGTGTTGCATCTTCTGGAGTGACTTTTTCATAAAGTTTTGACTCTGTGTGGTTTTCTGGGATATCCACCTGAACTAACGGCCCTTGACAGCACAGACGCATACAACCGACACCCGTAACTTGGATAGTATCTTCCAACCCCGCAGCTTTCACAGATGTATCAAGATTGTCTTTGATCGCTTGGGAATTAGAAGAGAGACAACCCGCCGCCGTACAACAACGAATCTGTATAGGTTTAGCTTGGGAACGTTCTTTTTGAGTTATTTCTAATAATTCATGTAGTTCCATTTTTCAGCCATTCTCCCACTTTCTCGCAGACTGATTCCGGGCTTTGATGGCCTAAAACAGCACCATCAAACACCACCGCCGGTGCAATTCCACAAGCCCCCAAACACCTAGCTGTCATCAGAGAAATTTGACCATTTGGGGTAGTTTCCCCTGCGTGAATTTGGGTAGACTTTTCCAAACTAGCTAAAATCGCCTGAGCGCCTTTTACATAACAAGCAGTACCCGTACATACCACGCAGTTATGCACACCTTTGGGTGCTAGGGAAAACAAATGATAGAAAGTTGCCACCCCATACACCCGACTAGGTGGTAATTTGAGGCTATGGGCAATGTAAAGTAATAAATCCAGTTCTAAATAACCAAACAGTTCCGAAGCCCGATGGAGAATTTCAATCAGTGCATCCTGTTGATACTGATGACGCTTGATAGTTGCATCTAGCATCTTCAAACGTTTATCTCCACTAGGATGACTAGAAGATGGCGGCGAAATAGAAGTTTTCATATTACCAATTACCAATTACCACTTTAACTAACTGCGGTGGTAGTTTCTGTGAGCATTTCTGCTGATTTGGCACGAACGGGAAGATGCATAACATGGACTGAACAAGGAGCATGATGCAAAACATAGTTACTCACACTACCCATAAATAACTCCGTCAGTCCAGAATGGCCACGCCGCCCCATTACTATTATGTCAGCATTCCAAGCTTTAGCCAAATCACAAATAATGCGTCCTGGACTACCAGAATTTTGGCTAAATTCCGTATTGATACCTAAGGTATTTGCTTGGGAAGAAAAAGACTGTAACATTTGTAAACTTTCTGTTTTAAAGGTTTCCCAGTTTTGCTGATATAGTTTAAAATTCTGCTCGTTCCAACCTGGATAGTAGTCAATATGAGGCGCAATCATAATATCAGGACTACCACTTTCTTCTAGAGAGAGGACGTGTAAGAGCATTAATTTAGCTGATGTTAACTTTGCTAATCCCAAGGCTTGCTCAAAGACATCTCTACCCATTTCTGAGCGGTCTAATGCAACTAAAATTTTATTAAACATACAATACCTCTATTTTGATTTTGATAATTACTCATAATTGCTGCTTGTGTTTTTTAGATAAAGACTTGGTTGCAATACTGTTATTGACCGTGCTTTGATCACATTCATATCGGCAATGAGATAATCGACTGTAAGAAGACAGGAGCAGAGAAAGCAAGTTGTATTAGCTTTTAAGTTTATTTAAGTGGATAATTGTTTTTGCCATGCTGCACTACTCTGTAACTTTCTTCTATACTTATCGTTTATACGCAAACAATTTGAGGAACTTGTGAGGATAAGTAAAAATCCAGTAGCTATTCCCATACATTAGACATATGTCTATTAATAAATTCCAGATTGTACGCGCCACAAAAGAGCATAAATACCATCAAGCGCAAGTAAGTCCTCATGCTTACCCTGCTCCACAATTTGACCATGATCCATGACATATATGCAATGACTGTGGCGAATTGTAGAAAGACGGTGAGCGATCGCAATAGTGGTGCGATTTACGGTAATCTTATCTAAAGAACGTTGGATTGCAGCTTCAGTTTCATTATCTACCGCAGATGTTGCCTCATCCAAAATCAAAATCGGTGGATTTTTCAAAACTGCTCTAGCGATCGCTATCCGTTGACGTTGTCCTCCAGATAACTTTTGTCCTCGTTCCCCAACTATTGTTTCATAACCTTGGGATAGTTGCATAATAAAATCATGCGCTTCAGCTACTTTCGCCGCATTAATTATTGCTTCATCAGTAGCATCAAAAGTCCCATAAGCAATATTTTCTGCCACCGTACCATGAAATAAAAATACATCTTGACTAACTAAGCCAATACTGCGACGCAAATCGGATAAATTCAACTTTTGGATATCAATTCCATCAACAGTAATTGAGCCATGGGAAACATCATAAAATCGCAATAACAATTTGACTAAGGTGCTTTTACCCGAACCTGTAGAACCAACAACCGCTATAGTGTTTCCATCAGGAATATGTAAAGATAATTCTTTAATTATTGCTGTATTATTTTGATAAGCAAAGGTAACATTTTTAAAGTTAACTTCACCCCGCACTTGTTCCACAACTAAAGGTACATCTCCCGTAGTAATTTCGATGGAAGTATCTAACAAATCCATCACCCGTTTTGTAGAAGCCATTGCCCGTTGATATCTGTCAAAAGTTTCTCCTAAAAATACCAACGGCCACAACAATCTTTGGACTAAAACCAGTAAAATACTGTAATTACCGACGGATATCTTACCAGAATATGCAGCCATACCTCCCAAAAATAATAAAGCCGTAAACCCAACTAAAACCAACATTCTAATTACAGGTATAAAAGCAGCAGAGAGCTTAATGGCTTTGGCATTACTTTTTTTATAAGCTTCGCTTTCCGCTGCTAATCTGGCACTTTCATATTTTTCAGCAGTGAAACTTTTTATTGTAGTAATACCACTAATATTATTGGCTAAACGAGAATTGAGGAAACTAACTTTTTCTCTAACTTCAGCATAACGAGGTTCAAGCTGTTTTTGATATACCAATGAACCCCAGAGAATAAAAGGCATTGGCAGCATTGCGGCTAAGGTGATATTAAGAGGTAAAATTAAAAATGCACCACCAATTAAAATTATAAATGAAGTGGTAACTTGAATAATTTCATTAGCTCCCCCATTTAAAAAGTCTTCAAGTTGATTAATATCATCACCAAGAATGGACATCAAACCGCCTGTACTACTATCTTCAAAATAAGCCGATTCTAATTCTTGTAAATGATTGTAGGCATCTAGGCGTAAATTATGTTGAATATTTTGGGCTAAGTTTCGCCAAAGTCTATTATAGGCATACTCAGAAAGTGATTCAAATATCCAAACAATAACGGTGATTAACGAAAGTAGAGCAAATTGCCATACTACTTCTTGAATGCCTAATTTACCAATAAATGAGTCTTGCTTCTGGACTAATATATCTACAGCTACACCTATTAACCAAGGTGGTGCTAAATCTAAAATTGTATTAATTACAGAATAGGTAGAGGCTTGGTAAATTTGTCCCTGATATTTTTGTCCGTAGTGGAGTAATCTTTGGAGGGAAGAGCGTTTATTTGATAAAGGATGGAATTTTGATGTCATTGTCAGAGTTCAAATTCAGTGATTTAGATTTTTTAGTTAGTCATTGCAATGGCAGTTGACGAAAATATGTAGATTTTACTATTTTTTGATATGTAAAATTTATCCAAAAACAGCAAATTTATATCCTAAAAGGGCAGTTACCCCACCCAGGAGGTTTGTCAATGCGTTGTATCCCTTTCTTTAGAGAAATCGGAAAATCTCAATGAGGGCTTTACTTGATTTTATGAGTATGGCTGATTTACAATTTACACGCTTGGCTGGAAGTACTTAAAAGTTAACTAATAACTTTTAATTTGTATTATTTACGAGTGATTAAAAAGTTAATCAAAGTTAACTTTTTTAGCCAAGGGTGATAGTTGCTCTTGTAAAGTTTTGAGAGTAATCTGTGTACCACTGGGGGAAGGTAAACCTAGACAAATATAAGTAGGAATAAAGTAAACTCGGTTTTTTTTACTTGCACTTAATGACTGAGCTAGAGTGTTTGTATGCCAAGATTTTTTGATAGATTGCAATTGAGTTTTTGCGAAATTATTAATATTTTTTATTTTGCTTAACTCTACAATGTTATGTCCTTGGACAATGATTAAATCGGCATCAAGTTTGGGTAATATTTCTACCGAAATCGGTTGAGTAATATTTTTTGGCTCAGAGATGGATAAGGTAGTAAGTTTAAATCCAATATCCTCTAATAAACCCCCACAAAAATCTAGAGGAGTGACAATATTGATGGCGGAGTTTAGTTGTTCTGACGACACCATGAGAACTTTTGGATAGGCTTTAACAACTGGTGCTAAGATTTGACGGGTTATTGCGATTTGCTGATCATGCTCTGCTATGATTTTTTGAGCGTGATGAGTGCGTCCTAATACTTGAGCGATCGCCTGTAAAGAATCTTGCCATTTATTATTGCCAACATAATCAAACAGCAATGTAGGAGCAATTTGTGATAATTGACCATACTGTGGCTGATTTCCCCGAATATCGCCCAAAATTAAATCAGGCTTGAGTCTGATGATAGCTTCTAGGGATGGATTGCTACTCATCCCCAGGTTAGCGATTGGTTGGGTGATGCGATCGCCTAAATAGGGAATCTGTTCTTGAGGACGATCAAAATCACCGCGACGATTGCTAAATATTTCGGCGTAGCCAATAGGCTGCACATCTAATGATAATAAGATGTCTAACATCTTCGGATTGAGAACTACAATCCGTTGCGGTTGACCACAAACCTTTGTTTCACCCCCCAAATGTCGCACAGTTTGACAATCACCTGCGGGGGTGCGATGGGTAAATGATACGTTAGTTGGTTGGTGATGACAACCTATAATTGACACCAACACCAAACAACTTAACAGCAATAATCGCAAAATTCCCCTCATCCTAAAAACTCACCGAAATTGAACCCACCACTGTAAATGGTTCTCCAGGAAGGCCTGCATTAGTGCGGCTACCAAATCCACCTCTGCTGTTTGTATATTCAACATCAAATAGATTGCGAAAATTGAGGGCAAACTTCCAGTTGTCTCGGCGGTAAAATAGTGCTGCATTGGTGAGAAAATAGCTATCTAGGGTAAAACTGTTGTCTAAATCTCCCGGACGTTCCCCAACGTAATTAATCCCGATTCCTCCACCCAATCCTTGTAAACTCCCGCTTTGAATTTCGTAGGTTGTCCACAGACTGGCTTTGTGTTGGGGAATCCCGGTCAATCTGTTGCCCACAGCAATAGTATTATCTCTAGTAACTGTTGCATCCGTATAGCTATAGGAAGCAATAATATTCCAACCGGGTGAAATTTTTCCTGTCAAGTCTAATTCTACACCTTGGCTACGCTGTTCACCGGTGGCAATGGAAATACCAAAACCTGAAAAATTCGGATCTTCCGTAGCGACATTCTGTTTGGTAACGTCGAAATAAGCTAACGTCGCTAACAAATTCCCATTTAATAGTTCCGTTTTCACCCCTAATTCAAATCCTTCTCCTAGTTCAGGTTCTAAGGGGTTGCCATCTGCGTCGATGTCATCCACACTGGGGTTAAATGATTGGGAATAACTACCGTATAGGGAAACATGAGGAATTGGTTGATAAACAATACCGACTCTTGGTGTCCAGGCAGAATCATTTTGAGTTGTATCACCACCTGGGTAGAATAAAGCCGGCACATTTTCATTTCTTTGTGCTACTGTCTCATAGCGCAACCCTAGTAAAATATTCAATTGATCAAAGATTTCAATTTGATTTTGCAGATAAATTCCTAAGCGGTCAATTTCGGAATTGCGATCAAACAGCAATGTATCAAAGTCCGGGCGATTTACGCCATAGGTGGGATTGAGAAACATTGATGGGGAATGACGTAAAGTTAGCCAAAGCAAAGCGACTAGTATTGGTACGACTTAAATCAGCACCAAAGAGTAAGGTGTGTTTGAGTGCGCCAGTGGTAAATTTGCCGACAACGTTGGTTTGTAATGAGTAATTGCGAGAATTGAAATCATCTAAAGCAAAAATTCGCTGGAGTTCCCCATTTGTTTCATCAAACCCCAGAAAGATGCTGAGTTGATCAGAAAAAACTGTGGAATCTGTAAAGCGAAAAGCATTGCGAATTGACCAGTTATCGCTGAATTTGTGGTCTAGAGATAAATTTAAACTCAAGAAATCACGGCGTAAGAAATCATCGGGTTCATTGAAAATCCTACTGCGTGGAGTATCAATAACTCCATTCTCAAAAGCCAATGTACCTGAATCCCAAGGCTGTTCGCGGTTGGAGACTTGTAAATCAAAAGCCAAGTTAGTGCGATCGCTAATCTTCCATGTCAACGCCGGCGCAATAAAAAATTGCTTAAACTCTTGATCAAAATCTCGAAACCCATCTCGCCTAGAATAAACTGCATTCAACCGATAGAGCAGGCTTTTGTCATCTGTTAAAGGCCCGGAAATATCTATTTGGGGACGAATCAAACCATCAGAGCCAAATTGTAATTCTCCTTGATAAAAGGGTTCAGATAGAGGTTTTTTAGTGACTACATTTATTAAACCTCCAGGCTGAATCTCACCATAGAGTATAGATGCTGGCCCTTTTAACACCTCAATTCGTTCTATGTTGGCGACTTCGGGAATCTCAGCAAAATCATATTGACGAAAACCATTTTGCAATACAGGTGCTTGATTAAATCCCCGAATACTATAGTTTAAATCACTAAAGGTATCCGTACCGTTATAGACCACACTACTAGAATTTTGTAAAGCTTCCTCCAGGCGTGTGACTTGCTGCTCTTCTAATACTTGGCGAGGAATCACCTGAATTGATTGGGGAATTTTCAAAATAGGTGTATCCGTTCGCGTGGCTGTAGTAGCATTTGGTGCGAAATACTGGTCTTGTTCTCCTGTGACTATTAGCTCAATTGCCTCATCCTGTTGTACTGGAGGTTCTTCTTGTGCTGTCTGGTTAGCTGGTTGTGATGGTTGTGTCGCAGTCGTTGTAGGTGCTATAGCAAAAATCAATCCTTCATCCCCATCAAACAACTCAACTGTAGGCAAAATTTTCTCACCCACTACCATCAAGCGCACACTATTAGCGTCAATATTCGTAACTGTAATTTCCGTAATTCCCGCCATCGGTTTCTCTGAGCGGAATGTAAAAGTTTCTCCTGATAATAAACGCAACTGAGCATTAGGGATATCTGCAATAAAGCTATTACCGTCACTACGATTTGTGATTTGCAATTGTTCCCCTTGGACTGTTTCTAAAATTACCTCTACACCTTTATTCGTGGGATTTGCCTTGACTCCTGTAATTAGCACAGTCAATTGAGTATCAGGAGTTGGTGATTGAGAGAGTAAACTTTCAACCCTAGTGCTGAAAGAATGGGTTTCGCTTGGTGTTTTAATTCTATTGTTAACTGTATCTTGCTGCTTTTCTGAAGCCAATACCTGTCTAGGTTGGAATACACCAGAGATGATCCCAAATAAACTGACTACCAACCAAAGATAAATCTTGAGCGATAGTCTCAACCACTTGCTACTTTTCATACTACTCCTCACACCACTATAACAATCCTACTTATTGCGTATCTTTCCTAATTGCAATAAACCAGAGTGTAGAAGAGTAGAGCTAATTGAGTCTATCCCCAAACAGTCTTATAGTCCCGAAACAAGCTTTTTGCTCAAAGAACATTCCCGTGGGGTGATGCCAAACTTGCGCTTAAAGGCAGCAGCGAAATGTCCTAAATGAGAATAACCCACAATGTTCGCAACTTCGGCAACTGTGAAACTACGATTCTGTAACAGTTGATGTGCTTGTTCCATACGCTGATTTGTCAAATAACCAAACACAGTTGTACCGAATTGCATCTGAAAACCTCTTTGCAGGGTACTTTCACTCACACCTACCTGTTGTGCCAACTCTGACAATAATGGTGGATTTTCTAACCGTGCTTGTAAAATTTCCTTGGCATGATTAATTTTGGTAATAGTTTCTTTTTTTAATCGTAGTGGTAATTGGCTGACCGTATTATCTGCTAAAAAAGGGGCTAATTGCAGAGACATCAATTCTATGATCTTACCCTGCAAATACATCCGCTTGGCTGTTCCTTGATATGGGCAGTTAATTATTTGCAGCACGACACCTTGGATAGCTGCATTAGTTTTGGGATAAAGTAATGTTTGGCAGCCGCTTTCTTTGTCCAAAAATTTCAATTGAGGTAGCATTTCTCCATCTTTTCCAGGGAAAAAAGTCTTCAATAACTGAGGTGGCATTTCTATGTCAATACCTATAATCCTTTGGGAATGGGGATAGACTACATCCATTTTTTGCTGAACCCCGCCACCAGAAATCAATGTATGGCCTTCCCCAATATGCCCATAAGTATCTGTGTACATCCCTAAAGCTAAAGCACCAAACTGGAGAGGATGATTACTAACTGGAATTTTTAGTACAATATCCTGATGATATTGTTTATCGAAAATAGTTAGCAAAAGTTCAGGATAAATTTCAATTGCTCGATAATAACCTCTACCGAGATGTTTAGGCATTTCATCAAGATATTCACATTGTTCTAAAGCTGAATTGGCGGTATGATTTTCCTTAGTCTTCAACAGTTCATTGTAGTTTTTAACTGTTAGGGCGATTGTCATTACTGGCGAATGTTATTATTTAATAATAATTAATCTCAATAATTTTACCACTAAGTTGCTTGGGAGAGGAAACAAGTGTATCCTCTTTCAGAGGAGAAGCTAGGCGATCGCTCAAATCACCAATGCACAACTCTAAACCCTCACTTAGCTTGACTTCTCGCCAAAAACCTTGTCCCAGTAGTTGTGGGTAATTGTACATTACGTCCAACTAATCATCGAGGTCTGGATGTTGGGAATTCTTACTTCAGGAAAGCTTTTAAAATGAAAATTTTAGTTGTCGAGGATGATGAGTTAAATGCCTATGCACTCACCGCTGTTCTCACTGACCAAAATTACGCCGTTGAAGTAGCGACTGATGGTGATGCGGCTTGGGATTTAATCGAAACTTATGATTATGATTTAATTCTTTTAGATGTTCTGTTACCAAAACTTGACGGAATTAGTTTATGTAGGCAGATCCGGTCTAGTGGCAGGCAAGTACCAATTTTATTATTAACAGGGTGCGATCGCTCTCACGAAAAAGCCACAGGTTTAGATGCAGGTGCAGATGACTATGTAGTTAAACCCTTTGATCAACAAGAGTTAGTAGCTCGTGTGCGAGCGTTATTACGCCGGGGTAGTGCAACTTTAGCACCCATCTTAGAATGGGGTAACTTACAACTAGATCCTAGTAGCTGTGAAGTCACCTATGGCCAAAATCTCATCTCCCTCACCCCCAAAGAATATGCACTCTTAGAACTATTCTTGCGAAATCAGCGCCGGGTATTTAGCTGCGGGATGATTTTAGAGCATCTTTGGTCCTATGAAGACACACCAGGAGAAGAAGCCGTCCGCACCCATATCAAAGGACTGCGAATGAAGCTCAGAAATGCGAATGTACCCCACGATTTAATCGAAACAGTATATGGCATTGGCTATCGTCTCAAACCCCTAAAAGAAGAAAGCAAAGAAAATAATTCTCAAACACAACAGCAAACACTCACAGCTATTGCAAATATTTGGCAGCGATTTCGGGAACGGGTAAATGAGCAAATCACTGTATTAGAGCAAGCCGCACAGACTTTAACTCCAGAACTGCTTTCCCAAGCATCCCAAGAAGCTCACACCCTCGCAGGCTCATTAGGTACATTTGCTTTACCTCTTGGTTCAAAGTTAGCCAGAAAAATTGAAAAATTACTGAAATCAGGAAAAACATTCACCAAAACAGACATTATCAATCTGCAAAATTGGGTAAAGTTACTGCGTCAGGAAATTGAACGCAAAAACGCAGAAAATGTACCCCCACCATCAACTAACAATGAACTCCCCTGGTTATTAGTAATTGAGGATGATGCCAATTTAGCAGAGCAAATCAAAATTGAAGCGATTAATTGGGGGTTAAACGTCTCAATTGCCACCAACTTAAATGCAGCGAAAAGTCAATTTTACCGCCAGCATCCTAGTGTAGTGTTACTAGACCCTAAAGTGGGAGCAAACCAAGAAGATAGCGGTAAATTTTTGGCTGAAATTTGCCAATATAAACCCACAATTCCAGTATTAGTATTTACCGATCAGACTAATTTTAGCGATGCCTACGGAGCGCTTCGCTACCGCTTGCAAATAGCTCGCAATGGCAAACACACTTTTTTACAAAAGCCAATGCCACCCCAACAGGTATTAGCCTCAGTCCAGCAAGTCCTGCAAAATTCCCCCCATACAGAAGCAAAAATCTTAGTCGTAGATGATGACCCGCAGATTCTAGCACTACTACAAACCTTACTCACCCCTTGGGGTCTAAAAATCATCCCTCTGAGCGACCCCCGTCAATTCTGGCCAACCCTAGAAACACAAAAGCCAGATCTGCTGATATTAGATGTAGAAATGCCCTACATCAACGGCATTGAACTTTGTCAAATAGTTCGGAACGATCCCCAACATCATGAGTTACCAATTCTCTTTCTCACCGTTCACAACGATGCAGAAATTATTAATCAGATATTTAGCTCCGGTGCTGATGATTTCGTCAGCAAACCCATCATTGAACCAGAATTAGTTACCCGGATCATCAATCGCTTAGAAAGGGTGAGACTGTCACGACAAATGACTCAAACCCATAATATCCAAATCAGCAACATTACCCAACAAAAACACATAGAAATAGAAATTCAGCGCATAAATCGCACCTTGCAAACATTAACTGCTTGTAATCAGGCACTAGTCCGCGCCAAAAATGAGTCTGACTTACTCCAACAAATTTGTCACATTATTGTCGAAATTGGCGGTTATCGTTTGGCCTGGGTGGGTTTTGCCCAACAAGATATCACCCAAAGCATCCTACCAGTAGCTCAAGCAGGTTATGACGCAGGATATTTAGAATCTCTGAACCTAACTTGGGCTGATACAATCCGAGGACAAGGGCCTACAGCTACAGCAATTCGTACAGGTGAAACCCGTATCATTGAGAATATTCTCTCAGATCCCAATTATCAGCTTTGGAAGTGTCAAGCTCATGAACGGGGTTATGCCTCCTCAATTGCTTTACCTTTAATTACTGATAATCAACAAACTTTTGGAGCTTTGAATATTTACGCCACATCTACAGAAGCTTTTGATGCAGATGAAGTCAAACTACTCCAAGAACTAGCCGCTGACTTAGCTTATGGGATAGTGGCTTTACGAAATCAGCAACAACGACAAACAGTGGAGTTTGCACTTCATAAAATTCAGGATGAATTAGAATTAAGAGTAGCAAAACGCACTGCTGAATTAATTACAGCCAATTACAACTTGCAGTCAGAATTAAGTGAGCGACAACGGACACAAGAAGCACTCATCATTTCCCAAACCCGATTTGAAGGAATTTTAAGTATTGCTGATGATGCCATTATTTCTATTGATAGTAATCAATGTATTACTTTATTTAACCAAGGTGCAGAAAAGATTTTCGGCTACTCTGCCGAAGAGGTTCTCGGAAAACAGCTAGATTTACTTTTACCTATGCGTTTTTCTGAACAACATCGCCATCATGTCACTGATTTTGGTAAATCTCCCAGTCCGGCTCGGAGAATGGGAGAAAGAAGCGAAATATTTGGTCGCCACAAAGATGGTACTGAATTTCCGGCTGAAGCATCTATTTCTAAATTAAATGTTGGCTTAGAATCAGTTTATACGGTCATTCTTCGTGATATAACTGAGCGTAGACAAATAGAAAGGATGAAGGATGAATTTGTATCTGTAGTCAGTCATGAACTGCGTACTCCCCTCACTTCAATTCATGGTTCTTTGGGAATGTTAGCTAGTGGTTTGTTACCAACAAATTCAGAACAAGGTAAACGCTTGCTACAAATTGCTACCGATAGTACTGAGCGCTTGGTGAGGTTAATTAATGACATTCTCGACATCGAGCGCATCGAGTCGGGTAAGGTGAAAATGGAGCGGGAAAACTGCAATTTAGATGAACTAATTAATTCAGCTTTGAATATAATGCAGCCTCTAGCTAATAAAGCTGGGGTGATTTTATCCATTTCTAGTTTATCTGTGCAACTCTGGGCTGATCCAGATCGCATTGTCCAAATTTTAACTAATTTGTTGAGTAATGCCATTAAATTCTCTACTTCAGGTGCTACTGTTTGGCTAACAGCAAAACAACAAGAAAATGAAGTTCTGTTAACAGTTAAAGATACTGGCAGAGGAATACCATCTGATAAATTAGATAGTATTTTTGAACGTTTTCAACAAGTTGACTCTTCCGATTCACGCAACCATGAAGGTACGGGTTTAGGCTTGGCTATTTCTAAGAGTATCATACAGCAACATGGTGGAGAAATTTGGGTAGAAAGTGTTTTAAATGAGGGCAGTAGTTTTTACCTAACTCTGCCGATTTGGCAACTTCCTCAACCTGAATTAGAAAATTCTGCTTCTGAAGAAATGCTAATTAATAATCAATATTCTCCCTTGGTATTGGTTTGTGATGATGATGTTGTGATTCGTACTGAATTACAAACTTTGCTGGAGCAAGGAGGATATCAGGTAATGACAGTTGCCACAGGTGAAGAAGCAATTTCTACAGCCATTACTCAACATCCAGATGTGATTCTACTAGATTTACTCATGCCGGGAATGAATGGCTGGGAAACAATGGCAGTATTGAAAGCACGTGAAGATACTCAAAATATCCCCATTGTGATTTGTAGTGTTTACCAACCCAGTAAAAGTAATCAAGCTAGTGCTAATTTTGTGGATTGGTTGAGTAAACCTGTAGAAGAAATATCTCTGTTACATTCTTTGAAAAAAGTAGTAGCTGAACCTGCTAGAAAAGTCAGGATTTTAATTGTTGAAGATGATAATGATCTCGTCGATTTGTTGGTAACTTTATTTGAGAGGCATGATGATATTGAAACCTTCTTTGCTAAAACAGGTAAGGAAGCTATTCACCTTAGCCAAAAAGTTAATCCTGATTTACTAATTCTGGATTTAATTTTACCGGAAAGTGATGGGTTTACAGTAGTAGATTGGCTCAAACAACATAATCAACTTTGTACTATTCCCGTAGTTGTTTATTCAGCTAAAGATTTAGATGATTCGGAACGCCATCGACTAAAATTGGGACATACAGAATTTTTAACTAAAGGACGAGTTTCAACTCATGAAGTTGAAAAAAGGGTGCTGTATTTGCTGCAAAAAATTACTGGGGGAATTGGTAATGGGTAATGGCTGGAGTTTAGACTAAATGAAATGAGTGAAAAAAGGAAAACTATACTCAAGATTTTGCTTTCGCACTGGCATCACGCGCTAAACCGCAGGTGCAAAAGAATTCTTGATGATGGGTACTTTTACCAGAGAATGTGCTAATTTCTGTAAATCCAGCAGTCTTCAGCATCATTTCGACTTCCGCTACTTCATAGGCTACAAATCCATGTTGAGAAAACTTCTGTTTGTCTAAAAATGCCTTGGAGGTGTAGCTAATAACTAATTTACCGCCAGGGAGCAAAATTCGGTGGCACTCAGTCAACACTTGTAAGGCATCTGACCAGAAATAAAGGGTATTGACTGTGCAGAGTCGATGGAAATGATGATCTGGAAAGGGCAATTTGGTAGCATCTGCTAAATATAGTTCTACTTTGTCTTGGTGTATGAAATGCTGAAACCTCTGTTGACAGATATTTAGAGCTTCGGGCGATCGCTCAACTCCTACTATTAAGGCTGGTATCCCCGTGTTTACAATTTTGTGTATGAGATCGCCACCACCAAACCCAATTTCGAGAACGTGAACACCTGACTGCAAATGCAATAACTGCAAAACTAAGTCATTCATGGCGGCGTTATTTCGATTCAGCAGTCGCAGGAGTAACCGTCCAAACCAGCCCGATGGAAACCCAAGCTGATTGGCAATAAATGCACGGATTATTTGCATAGAAGTAAGATACCAAGAATAATTGAACGCAGATAAACACAGATAAGTAGCTCGGCAAAATTAATTAGACATTTTTCCAAAAAATAGAAATCCCTGGAATCTTGTTCTGTTGCCTGTTCCCCGTTCCCTTCTCAAAATGTACAATTTATTTTGCACGACTACTTAAAGACTGATAATTCAATTGATGTCGTCATTCTGTGCAGCGTCACATAAAATTGGTATGAGATGCTTAAATCTGTTCTGTTTGAATAACCAGTCGTTTTTGAGGTACTCGCAGTAATGAGATACCAACTATTAGTAACCAGATTTCCCACAAAATGAACCCTATGGGTGTAGCTTCTACTATAGGCATAGAGGGAATTACTGTTGCCAGTAGTTCACTTTGTCCCAACAACAACAGCGGTGTGGTGAATAAACCCCACCAAGCAATCCAGGATTTGAATAGGGGCGACGATCGCATTGTCATCCCCACTCCCAAAGTCCAGCCGATTAGTAAAGTCTGCCCCAGATGCTCACCAATCACAACACCCCCATACTGATGCACTGCCTGATAAACCACACTTACCGCTTCCCGTGTGGCTGTGCTGGCGGTTGTATCTGTGTAAAGGTTTGCCAGCACCGGAACGACAAATACCCAACGCATTAGCCCCACAGCCTGAAGAGTACCAGAAATAGCACCCATAAATGTTGCCATGGTGAGATAGGGTGCATCTTTGCAGTCAAGGACTTTGTGCAGCAGAATACTGGCAGGAATAAACAGTAGTGCAGCCAGCCCAAAGGTAAACCAGGTGAGAATCAGTTTTGCTCCCCCTGCGTGAAACTTAGTCAGGACATCAGCGACTGACTGACGGAGAATATCGTCATACTCAAAGGTTTGAATCAGCAGGGTGTAAGGGATATTCGACAGCACGACCAGAAAAATTAATATCATGCCCGTGGTGCGAACGAGTTGTAAACGGCTCATCAAAAATTTCTCTCCATAACCATTTTTATTGAGCGATCGCATGAAAATAATTCAGTTTTCTTATTTACTTGGAAATACCTGAATAAAGCCAATTGGTGATAATCCAACGGTAAGGCTTTCTGCTAAAGTATGAAATGACCAGCCGTGCCAAAAAATTGACTGATCACGCCAATTTATGCAAGATGCTAGGTTCTCAGTTGCTATTGTGCGAGATATTGTGCAGTATGTGGCGGCGCAAGGAGTCGATATCAATTGCTTATACACAGCCGCCAACATCGATCCGGCTTGGCTGGACAACCCAGATCGTCAGGTTTCTGGAGAGGTACTCAAATATCTATGGCGAGAGGCCGTTCAGCAAACAAGCGATCGCTATTTGGGCTTGCACATTGGGGAATCCTTCGACCTATCTGTCATTGGTATAGTTGGCTACGTCCTGTTGAATTGCCAAACCTATGGGCAAGTATTGGAAAAACTCTCCCAATACACCCGTCTTTTTAGTCAGGGTGTGACGATTTACCATACTGTCTCAAAAGGTTGGGCGCATTGTAATTGCGAGATAGTGGGGAACTTGAACAACTATCTAATTGATGAGCCGCGACACCCCATTGAAAGTACGTTCGCAGCCCTGGTAACAGCCACGCAGCAACTCACCGGAAAACCCCTACAAGCTGCTGCTGTTTGGTTTCAGCATCAGAGTCCAGAAGACTGTTCTGAGCATGAGCGAATTTTTCGGACAACGGTGCAGTTTTCCCAACCGATGAATCGAATTGTATTCGATTCCAACTGTTTGAACTGGTCGGTGCGATCAGCAAATGCTAACCTGCTCTCTGTCTTTGAACATCATGCAATCACAATGCTTAATGCTCAGAAGCAATCACAGGGCTATCCCCAAAAGGTTATCTCCAGTATTACTCAGCAATTACATGGGGAAGTGCCTACCATTGAAGCGATCGCTCACAGCCTGACCATCAGTGTAAGACAACTCCAGCGAGAATTACAAGCTGAAAATACATCCTACCAACAGCTTCTAGACAAAACCCGTAGAGAGCTTGCTATGCGTCATTTACAGAACAGAGAAACATCTATTCACGATGTGGCATTTCTCCTGGGATTTTCTGAACCTAGCGCCTTTCATCGTGCTTTCAAACGATGGACAAAACAAACACCCCGCAGCTATAGATTGGCACAGAGCATTCTTGGTGATGAGTAGGAGTCAGGAAGATGAGATAAAATTTAAAGTTGATGAAGGTGATAGCAAAAATGACGCACAAACGAATATTAATAGTTGATAATGAGCAATATATTCAAGAAGTGGCAAAGATTTGCTTGGAAACCGTCGCTGGTTGGGAAGTATTCACGGCTGGTTCTGGAAAAGAAGGAATAGTAAAGGCTGAAAATTATCAACCAGATGCTATTCTTTTGGATGTGATGATGCCAGATATGGATGGACTTGCTGCGTTTGAAAATTTACAGGCTAATCCAGCTACGAAGGCAATTCCAGTGATTTTGTTAACTGCAAAAATTCAAATAGCTGATCGTCGTCGTTATGCTCAATTGGGAATTAAAAGTGCGATCGCTAAACCATTCGATCCGCTATCATTAGCAGGGCAGGTGGCAGCCGCTTTAGGCTGGACTTTGGAAAATTAGATGCAACGAGAGCATAGAATTAAGATATCAAGAATAATTGACCGCAGATAAACGCAGATAAAGACGGATAATTTAGAAAACTCCACAAAAGAGATGATCCAATCTTGTGGGATGGGCATCCTGCCCGTCCTTGTATTATTAGCAGGCTTTTCGGCCTGAACAACAAGAAATTGTGGGATATTTTTTTATTTGGAAGTCTCTTAATTGATGTCATCATTTAGTGCAGCTTCATATAAAATTAGTCTGTTTAACGACCCCTTCTTTCATAACGACGACGGTAGAGTAATTCTAACTGTCCACCATATTCTTGAATCCAAGCAATCTGACGTATATAAAATCCCCGAAATGTATTCGCAAAGAAAAGCGTAAAAATAGCCACGACTAATCCTGATGCTGTGGATACTAATGCTTCACTAATCCCCGCTGTCACACCCGCTGTTTTACTACCACCCACATCACCAATATTCAAAGAAGCAAAAGAAGCAATTAACCCCAAAACTGTACCCAGTAAGCCTAACAGGGGAGCAAGACCAATAATTGTATCAAAAATGTTTTGGAATCTTTTTAGTAAAGGAATCTCTCCCTGTGCTTCACTTTCTAAAGCCAAGCGGAATTCTTCTGGAGTAGGTTCTTCCAATTCTAAAGCAGCTAAAAAAATCCGCGCGATAGGTAAATCAACATTTTTCTGCAAATTATCTAAAGCACTAACTACATTACCTTGACGATAAAAATTTAGCACTTCCCTAACCACCCGGTTCTGACGACCACTCAGCTTTACCCAAAAGGTGATCCGTTCCATGATTAGTGCTACTGCTAACACAGAAAAAAACAGCAGCGGCCACATGACTACGCCACCGGCTTGAAATAGATTACTAATTTCCATTTACTATCTTGTAAATCCTGCACACAGCTAGATTAACAGATTGTTGCTAACAGCAAACTATAAGTAGGGGATGCCTGGCAGTTAAAGTGCGTTATTTTACAATCGTGTCTGTATGGATCGGAGGCGAAATATTTTTTTGTTAATGATTTAAAATAAAAAATCAGCAATACAAAACAATAAATTGGTATTACCTAATTAATTTTACTTCTTAGGTAATGCCACATTTGAAAAAATGAGTGATAGGTTAAAGACTATGATCTTCAATGAATGGCAGTACAATATCACTAAGGCACAGATGAAAAAATTTGAGTTAGCAATAGCTCAATATGCTAGTAAACCAGTTCCAGAAGATGAAAACCAAAAGCTACGCCACCAGGCTCGTATTGATTCACTACAAAGCCAAATTGAGGAGTTTATTCAAGAGATAGAAGAGTACGAAAATCTCAAAAACAATCAAAATAAAATTGAGCGATTGCAATATGATAGTTTAGAAAAATTACCAGAAGCATTAATCAAAGCGCGGATTATTCGCGGATACACTCAAGAAAGTTTCGCCAAACTTTTAGGAGTTAAACCTCAACAGGTACAACGTGATGAAGCAAATGGGTATGCCAGTGCTAGTTTAACAAAACTTTTGAAAATTCAACATACTCTCAATCTGGAAATCCGGGAGGAGATTATCTTTAAATAAAGGAATATTAATTTAATTTTACTCCAATATCTATACCATCACTCTTCAATTGTCCATCTTCCATATAAATGATGCGATCTGCTATATCCAATATCCGATTATCGTGGGTGACAAGCAAAATCGTACAACCTTGTTCTTTAGCTAATTTTTGCATTAATTCCACCACATCGCGTCCAGATTGTTTATCTAAGGACGCTGTGGGTTCATCAGCTAGAACTATTTTAGGATGACTAACTAAAGCACGTGCGATCGCAACTCGTTGCTTTTGTCCCCCCGATAAACTCTCTGGATAGTAATCAACACGCTCACCTAAACCCACTTCTGCTAACATTGCTATAGCTTTGGCATTAATATCTCCTTGCAGATAATCCTCATGCAACTCCAAAGACATCCGCACATTTTCTTTCGCTGTTAAAAACGTCATCAAGTTATGCGCTTGGAAAATATAACCAATCTGACGACGCAACTTAGTTAATTGTCCCTTACTCGCACCACTCATTTCCTGACCCAATATTTGCAAACTCCCCTCTTGCGCGGAACGCAACCCACCCATAAGTGATAACAACGTTGTTTTACCTGAACCAGAAGGCCCCGTCATAATCACAATTTCACCAGTCTTAATCTCTAAATTGATGTCAAATAACACTTGTTTTTTTAGTCCACCTTCACCAAAATAATGATTGAGTTTGGAAACAGTAATTACCGTTTCTGAAGCAACGTTGGATTTCGTCGAGACTTGTAACATAGATTTTTTATCCGTTTTAACTAATCAAGACAGCTTTGTTACTCCCCTCCACAAAACAGCGGGTTGGGGTTCCCAGAAAGCCTAAAAAACATCCGCAGGGTCAGCAGAACCTAGTTTTCGGATAGCGATTGCCCCCGAAATACTACACATAATTACAGTCAAAATAAAAACATTAATTGCCCGGTCTGCTTTCATAAAAATGGGTAACAAAGTGGCAGAATAAGTGACTTGGTACAGCCCAAAAGATAGGAAAAATGCTGGTAAAAAACCCAGAAAAGCTAAAAGTAATGCTTCTTGTAACAAGACAACCAAAAAATAGGTATCTGTATAACCCATTGCTTTGAGAGTGGCATATTCTGGTAAATGATCGGAAACATCAGAATAAAGAATTTGATAAACAATCACGATACCAACAATAAAACCTACTCCGACACCCATACCAAAAATAAAACCAATACCTGTACCATTAGCCCAATAACTTTTTTCTTTTTGAGCAAAATCTTCAGGTGTTCCCACTTGAACAAAGGGATTTTTTGGATCTGGATTTAATCCTATTATCAGTTGTGCTTTGACTTTTTCAATATCAGCACCAGGCTTGAGAGTAATTAAACCCACTTCAATTTGATCTGCTTTCCGAGTGGGAAATAGTTCTAAAAAAGTCGAATCACTAGCAACAACATTACCATCAGCCGCAAAGGAAGCACCATTACTAAATAAACCTTTAACGCTAACAGATTTACTATTTAGTTCTGTTTGAAAATTACCTGTTTTTTTAAAGATATCACCCACCGCACCATATTCAGGACGACCGGCTTGATCAAACATTACTTGATTCAGTTGCTTGAGGTAATCTTTATTTTTTTGCACTTCAGGAAATATCAAACCTGGTTGTGTTGGATCTACACCCCAAACTAAGATAGCCCTATCAATTCGTGTCTCTGGATTTCGCCACTGTCCAGTACCAATATAAACAGAGTTAACTGATTTTACGCCATCATAACTCAATGCTTGATATAGTCTTTCTCTAGAAAAGCTTTTAACTGAAAACAGAGTTTCAAATTGAGGATTAATTAAAACTAAATCAGCTTGTAAATTGCGATGTGGTTGAATAGCTGCATCAAATAAAGCACTTTCAAAACCCATCTGAATAAACATCAGCATATCTGCAAAAGTAATCCCAGCGACTGCAATAGCCAGCCGTGTTTTTTCTTTCATTAACTGTCGCCAAGCTAGAGGCGTTTTGCGAAATAATTGAGATACCATTGAAAATTATTTTAAAATGAATAACTTTGACCAATCACCAACCACCAATTACAATTCGATTGCTGTTTGTACTTGCAAGTTAGTTAAACCTGCAACTTTTTTACTGTCTTCAGGGGTAAGGCGAATTTTTACTTCAATTACTCGACTATCGAGGTTTTCACCGGGTTGATTGCTAAACACATTTTGGCGGTTGACTTGTAAGCCAATTTGTGAGACTGTTCCCCGCAGTTCACCTGTAAATGAGGGACTGGTAATTAAGGCTTTTTGTCCTAATTTGACTTTACTAATATCAGTTTGATAAACTTCTGCCACTGCCAGCATTTGGTCTGTTTGTGCAAAGTCCGCAATTCCAGTATTCTCTATTTTTTCGCCAGCACGGGTATGAATTTTGAGTATTTGTCCATCCATTGGGGCGCGGATATAGGCTGCTTCTAGGTCAGTTTGGGCGCGTTTGAGGGTAGCGATCGCACTTTCAACTTCTGTTTGTGCTAAATTCACATCTACCGGACGAACCTCGGCAATACTATTCAGCGTAGCTTTGGCTTCGCTAATTTGTTTATTACTGGTGGCATTAATTCGAGTTAATGCAACTTTGGCTTCTGCTAGTTGCTTGGTGGCGGTGGAATTGATGCGGTTGAGAATTGCTTTAGCTTCTTCTAATTGCTGTTTGGCAGTTTCCACATTTAAACGTTTGCTGTCAATCACAGAATTAGAAACAGCACCTTCAGAATATAACTGTTGATAGCGTTGAGATTCGGCTTCAGCATTATTCAGTTCTGCGGCTAATTTATTAATAGTTGCTGCTTGAGCAATTCTATCACCTTGCCATTGAGCTTCTATGCGAGCAATATTTTCTTGTTGGGATTTTTTATCGCCTTCAGATTGGGCTTTTATCCGTTCAAGACTCGCTTGTTGTGCTTGAATATCTCCCGATTTAGCCCCAGCTTTGATTTGCTCAAGTCTAGCTTGGGAAACTCTAACTTGTTTCTCACTTTGTTGGACAGCATTTTGCAAGTAATCGCGTGAATTTAAAACTGCAATCACTTGTTTGGCTTTGACTCTATCACCTTCTTTCACTAAAACCTCCGCAATGCGATCGCCATCTAATGCTAAAGGTGCAGACAAGCTAATAACTTCTGTCTCTGGTTCTAGTCTGCCTAAAGCAGTCACTTTTATCGGCGTAGGTGCAGCTTCTGCTAATTCCAATGTGGAATTTTTAGCAATTTGTCCAAAATTATAAATACCATAAGTCGTCATCCCGGCTATAATAGCAGTAGTAGTTATCAGTAAACCGATAAACCCTTTATTTGCAGGTTTGAATAACAGTTTTTGATTCATTTCTATTTACCAAAAGACTCCCCAGTCACCTATGATTTTTGCTGTAAATAAGCAGTTAACATTTTTTCTAACAAAGCGCATTGTTCAGGAAAATTAATTGTTTCATTACCCCATAGTTTTTCTAGAATTACTCCATTGACAAAGCTTAAAATAAAAGATGCTAATACTACATCTTGAATGCCTAATAAGTCACAGGCTACTTGTTGGCATCTTTGATTAGCGTGTTTGAAAACTGTGCTATTACTCAGCATAGCTTTTGATTCTTGATGTTGACAAAAATTAACCCATACATAAGTCCATTTAATTAGGTATTCCTCATTTTTAACAAGATAATTACCTAAGGATGTCATCAATTCAGATAAGTTATTCTTTCCTCCCAATTCTGCTAAAGCTGTAATCACATCCTGTTGAGTAATTTCTTCCACCAGTTGCTCAAATAAAGCCTGTTTACTGGGAAAATAGTGATATAACGTACCCGTAGAAACATTTAAACTTTGAGCAATTTGCCGCATGGTTATAGATCCATAACCTTTTTCAGCGAATAAATCGAAACACTTGCCGATTAATTCTTTGCGGTACTGTTCATGATCAACAATTTTCGGCATTACTCAGCTTATTTATATCGAACGGTCGTTATTTTTTTAAATAAAACACATAACTATGAACCTTGTCAAGATTTGACCGATGATTTATCGAAGGCAGGCTGTCACGCACTTGGCGATAATTAGGTGATCAAATTGTGAAGATTGCTATAATGTCAACAGATTTTTATGGATTTGTTGGAAAAATTCATATTTGTGAGTGTATCCAAATATAAAGACCGGAAATTTTCCCCATACTGCTACACTTTTGCAACAAAAGCATCAAAAATAATATCTACCTTAGTAATAGTCCTCAATATTTATCCCGTACATCAAATGTCAAAACAAACACAAGAACAAGATAATCTTTTACCAAAAAGCCATCATGATGCACCCTGGAAAAAGGCAGCGGCCTCTTTATCCTTGGTGCTGCTGGGATCAGGTATGACCCTAGCAGGTGGTTATCTAGCTGGAAACCAACAGCAGCTATCTGAAACTGCATCTAAACTGGCAGTCAGCCGAGTCAATGCGGCTTCCCCATTAGCAGCAAATACAGATCCTAATTTTATTACTCAAGTTGTCGAAAAAGTAGGGCCTGCGGTAGTGCGAATTAACTCGGCTCGCACTGTTACAACCCAGTTACCAGAGGAGTTCAATGATCCATTTTTCCGCCGCTTTTTTGGTTCACAACTACCAATGCAAGGAAGAAATCGGGTAGAAAGAGGTACTGGCTCAGGTTTTATCCTCAGTGCAGATGGTCGAATTCTTACCAATGCTCACGTGGTTGATGGTGCTGACACAGTGAGTGTCACTCTCAAAGATGGGCGTAGCTTTGAAGGTAAAGTAATTGGGAAAGATGAATTAACTGATGTTGCGGTTGTGAAAATTCAAGCGAATAATTTGCCAACAGTGAGTATAGGTAATTCTGACCAACTACAAGCGGGACAATGGGCGATCGCAATTGGTAATCCTCTAGGGTTAGATAATACCGTAACGACAGGCATTATCAGCGGTACCGGACGCTCTAGTAATCAAGTTGGCGTTCCCGATAAGCGAGTAGAATTTATTCAAACCGACGCAGCAATTAACCCCGGTAACTCTGGTGGCCCTTTGCTAAATGCTCGCGGGGAAGTTATTGGTATGAATACGGCTATCATTCAAGGAGCGCAGGGTTTAGGATTTTCTATTCCTATTAACACAGCACAACGCATTTCTAATCAACTTATAACTACAGGTAAAGCGCAACATCCTTATTTAGGAATTCAAATGGTGGGTTTAACACCTGAGTTGAAGCAACGTCTCAACTCAGATCCCAATAGTGGTTTAAGTGTAAAAGAAGACAAAGGTGTTTTGATAGTCAAAGTTATGGTTAATTCACCAGCGGACAAAGCCGGAATACGCGCAGGTGATGTTATTCAAAAGCTCAATGGCCAATTAGTCACAGATGCGGCTAGTGTCCAGAAAGCTGTCGAAAAAGCCCAAATTGGCGGAAATTTGCGTCTAGATCTGCGTCGCAATAACCAGAATATCAACATAGGTGTTAGTCCTGGTACTTTTCCCACGCGAGTTCAATAATATTTTCAAACTAGGGACGGAATCATTCTGTCCCCAGGGTTATTTCATTCTAGATTTAGGTAACGAATTTAGGTATTCTCAGCCGTTGAGAGATAGAATCCCTGAAGCCTAAGATGTCAAAATTTAGAATGAAACAGCCCTGATTCTGTCTCTAATCTAAAATATTTCTGCGTGGTTACTTAAATCAAATAATAGGAAATACTACAAGCAAATATTGCTAAAAGCACAGGAATTACAGTACTAAATTCTAGCTTGCCATTCTTAATAATTTTTAAACACCATAGAGGAATCATTAAAGGCCAGAAGATAGTAGTTGTTAAACACATAATAAATGATAAAAATTTATCTTCTGGAGTAGATGCAGGGTGACGCAGGGAAAAACTTAACCAATTGGTAAAAAAATAGCAAGTCATTAACAGATAACTAATTACTAAAGTCAATTGGATCTGATTCACGTTTTGCACTCCTTAGATTATGCGAGATCCAGTAATAATGTCTGTATTCAGGTTATTAGTATAGTTTGTACAGTGAAGATGCATAAGTTTGCGAAGAGACTTTCGTATTTAATAACTTTGAAGCTAACTATACATTCTGCACTCAAGTCAATATTAATCGAATCCTAAAAAACACCTTAATCAGTATTCTCACCGAATTTAAAATTTCAAGAATTGGGACAGTAATTATACATAGCAATGTTAACTAACTATTCTCACCTTGGTATAGCACAGATCTAACAGAAGGTGCAAATAAAATGCAGCATTTGCTACGTTATAAGTTGATGTAAGCAGTTGCACAAAATAAATTATCTAGTTTTCTCCATTCTTCATTTTATGAGCATTCTGAACCGCAGGTCTGCGTAGCATCTCCTGACTCCCGAATTCTTACAATAATTCTGCGTTGCTCGACACCATTTGTGGGGACAATTCATACATTTTCCCCACAGCTTTTCTACTCCTATATCTATTGAAGATGACTAAATTTGGTAGTTGTTGGAAACATCTCCACAGAATTGATCCCATTGCGACTTATCCGACAATAAAATTCTTCTTTTTATAAAGCTAGTTAGGTTTCTATTAGTTCAGCAAATGTTTGAGTATTTAAATTTGAGAAGTGGACGAAGTGCGATAACTATAGCCAACATGAGAATCCTTTTGAATATGCTGTTTAATGCTGTCGAAGTCGATGAAGTAGTCAGCCACATCAATCAGGCTATCACTAGTCATTGTTTGCAAACCGATCACTTCTACTCTAGATCCCAAGCTGCTGACAGCACTGACAGCATAGGCTAAATCACCATCACCACTGACTAAAACAGCAGTATCGTAATAGGGTGCTAGAGTAATCATATCAACGGCAATTTCTACATTGAGATTGGGTTTTTTGCAATTTTCGGCAACTGCAACTATCTCTTTAGCAACTACACGATAGCCATTGCGACGCATCCATAATAGAAACCCTTGTTGTTTTTCCTTGCTGGCATCAACCCCGGTATAAAAGAAAGCTCGCAACAATCGAGAACTCTGTGTTAAACGACATAGCAATTTAACGTAGTCGATTTCAATGCCTAGTTGCAAAGCTGCGTGAAATAGGTTTAAGCCATCTATAAAAATTGCCACTCGACCGCGACCCCGATCATCCTCATTGGGAACATCGGTCATTATCTCTTGTGGCTTGATTTCTCTGCCTTTGACACCATTTTTTACTGTGGGTGGCCCTTGCCAATGAGGTTTTTCTTTAAGTTCTTTATATTCGTTTGTTTTTTTGTTAAGATTAGTAAAACTCATAGATACCTCTAGATTTTAAATTTGGGATGTATTTGATAAATTACTAATACTAGTATAGTCTGTACCCAGTTAATAACCGTAGTTATAAAAGCAATAAGAAATTGTATACAGACACTAGCTACAAATAAATTTAACTCATTGAGACTGAGCCATATCTTAAATTAAAGTAATGGATGAGAGTAACTACAGCAATAGTATTATAGTGCTGACTGATATTGTGATTCAAACCCAGATGTGAGCAGCCTTTCATTGCTCCTATTCGCAGAGCAGAAAAAGCAAAATTTTTTTGATTTGTCCTAGCTTAAATATTAAGAAATTGTGAATTTTTTTTAGATGGAAGTTACTTGAGTGTCTTTGCTATTTGGGATTTTTGTAGGAATTAAACCTTGTACGGTGAGAACTGAGCAATGAGCATGATGTAGTACGTAATTGCTGACACTGCCTAAGAAAACCTCACTGATTCCAGTTATTCCTCTACGACCGACAATAATGAGGTCAGCTGGCCAACTTAATGCTAATTCACAGATTATGCGACCTGCGTCACCTACAGTTTGGGTGATATCAGTTTTGACACCGGCATTAACTGCTGTTTGAGTGAGCGATCGCATCCAGTCAAGTCTTTCTTGCTTGAGTTTATCCCAAGCTTGCATATATTGATTGATGTTTTCTGTATACAAAGTGGGATAAATTGTTTCTGGTTGCAAAAATATAGGATTGAGGTAAGGATCTTCTAAGGGCGATAGCACATGAAGCAACATCAAGGCTGAATTGCTTGTTTTTGCCAAAAATAGGGCTTGCTCGAAAATATACTGACTTGTTTCGGAGTTGTCTAAAGCAACTAAAATTTGGTGAAACATAGTTAATATTCCTTGAGGAGTAGGTAGCAATAAGCAAGCTTGAGCGTCAGTTTCGACAAGTCTTAAGTTTGGTTTTATTTTGCCCATTTACTTATATACAAACCATTTTAACCTTTTTTGACCGGATCGTTATTTCTGATCACCTGCATTTTGGATCTACCATAGAAATTAAGAGAGAATGTTTAACTCTAGAGTTGTATCGAGATTCCTTCTCACATCCCATAAAAACTGGAGAATGGCCTCATCGCCGAATTAAGCAATATATGAGTTTTTTCTGGCGTTGCAGATGAGGAGAAGTTGTTGGTCATCCAAAATCATTACCAGGTGGTGATAGTGATGCTGAAAAGATTTCATAACCGCACAGAAGCAGGACAAATTTTAGCGCAACATTTAACAGCCTATACTCACCGAGAAGACTTGCTAGTATTGGGTTTGCCTCGTGGAGGTGTGCCGGTGGCCTTTGAAGTAGCCAAAAAATTAAATGCACCTCTGGATGTCTGTATAGTCAGAAAACTCGGCGTACCTGGCCATAAAGAATTGGCAATGGGTGCGATCGCAATGCTCACTCTTGGCGAAGCGTCTCATGGAGAAGGTATTGCTAATCAGGGTATGGAGATACTAAATTATGATGTCATCAATGCCTTGGGGATAGACAGGAAAGTTATTGAAATAGTTGCTGCCGAAGAATTGCAAGAATTAAAACGACGCGATCGCACTTATCGGGGTAATGCTCCTCCTTTAAATGTCAAAAATAAAACAGTGATTTTGATAGATGATGGCATTGCTACTGGCTCAACCATGCGTGCTGCGATCGCAATCCTTAAACAACAGCAGCCTACAACCATTGTTGTCGCAGTTCCAGTTGCACCAACAAGCACTTACCAAGAGTTACAGCTAGAAGTAGACAACATAGTTTGTTTGCAAACTCCAAAACAAATGTCTGCTATTGGATTTTGGTATGAAGATTTTTCCCAAACTACAGATGAAGAAGTACGCGCACTTTTAGCCAAGCAATCAGATAGGAGGAAATTATCAGATTGAACTTAGCTATATACCCAGTGTTTTTGTGATGAGTTTTGCTTGCTCTCCTTCAGGCTAATTACGGTGTTAGAGTGTCGTTTGAGAACCTATCGTGTTGATAAAGGTAGTCGTGGGGAATCTTTGCCTGTATTAGCTTATTCTGTGATATTATGAGCAACTATATATCTAAGTAAATATACTAAATTAATCAATAGGATGCGTAGAAAAACATCTCATCCTGAAGATAGATGTAGTTTATATAAAGTAGACGCACTTGACACACAATTTCATTATGATGAATAGAAGTTTGCTAATAACAATATCTTAGATATGAAAAAGATTGCTCATTCAATGACCATAGGATGTATAGTTTTAGGGCTGTGCAGTTGCGCGTCAATCAACTCAACTATGCCAACAGCCTCTAGTCCATCTGCTAGTTCCATAAATTCTTCAAACCAAAAGATCATCAAAATTGGTGGTTCCAGTTCCACGGTGACAGTTTTAAAACTGTTGGCACAAGCTTATCAAGCCCAAAACAACAACATTAAAATTGAGTTTATCTCTAATACTCAGTCAGAAGGAGCGATTGCAGCTTTAAAAAACAACATCCTTGATATTGCTGGTAGCAGTCACAAACTCAAACCCGAAGAAAACAATGGTCAAATTCAATATCGTGAATTGGCAAAAGATTTGTTATTAGTTGCTACCAACAACAGCGTCAAAGGTGTTACTAATTTATCCACTAAACAATTAAAAGCCATTTATCAAAGTGAAATTGCCAACTGGCAAGAATTGGGCGGAGCTAATGCCAACATTATTGTATTGGATAGACCTGAAGACGAGTCAGCAAAAAAATTATTGCGAAAATACTATTTGGGAGCAGAAAAGACCAGCACTAAAGCCATTGTTTTGAATAAAGAAGGACAATTAATTGAAACCTTACAAAATACACCGAATTCCATTGGTGCTTTTTCTTTAGCATATTCTGTAATCAATCAATTACCAGTCAATCGCCTCAGTCTCAATGGTGTTGAACCCACAATAGAAAATTTCAGAAGTGGAAAATATCAAATGGTACGTTACATTGGAATAAACTGGCATAAAAAGCCTTCAGCACCCACTCAGAATTTTATTAATTTTATCTTTAGCGAAGAAGGTAATAAAATTCTGCAAAAAAATGGGTTTATTCCCAATTAATTAGTTAATTAAATAACATTATTATGCAGAGATTTTTTAAGCGGCTGAATCTAAGCCAAAAAATTGTCATACCACTACTCATAGTTTACTTGAGCGTATTCACATCAGGCTTAGTAGTAATAGGAAATTGGTTTACGGAAAATTTAGAGAGAAATTTCCGTCAAGATTTGGAGAGATTTACCGAACGGGTTAATCAAGATTTTCAGTATGAACAGCAAGCCCTACAAACTAAAATCGAACTGATGGCTTATCAAAATAAGCTTCAACAAGCTATTGAGCAAGGAGATCAAGTATTACTGTTACAGGTATTATTGCCACTGAAGACAGTATTAAAATTGGATTGGCTGAAAGTAGTTGATACTAAAGGAAACATCCTTACCGACTTGCGTAGCATTTCACTATCTCAAATGAAAGTATCAGATCAATTAATTACTAGTAGTGCCAGTAATGGAGCGCAATTAATTGATTTTGTTGATGTAGAAAGTGGGAAAAAAATTCTTCAGAGTGTAACTTATTCAATCAAAACACCAACAGGATTACTAGGAGGAATCATTATTGGCAACTTAGTAGATGATAACCTACTGAAAAGAGTTGTATCTGGTTCTTCCAAACATCTAATTATCCAAAAAAATAATCATATAATTGCGACATCCTTATCAATAGAGCAGCATGATAATTGGAAATTACCCGATCCTGAGTTGCCAGTGGCACAAATTATGATTGATAACCAGAACTATTTAGCCAAAAGCATCTTAGTTTATGGAAATAGTCAGTCTTTGACCACTACAGTATTGTTCCCCACATCAACACTAAAAATGGAGCAATGGAGACTATGGCAACATTTGGGATTCTTGTACTTGTTGGGTAGTGCTATTGTGGCAATTGCCGGATTTTTAACGGTGCAAACAATTACTCGTCCCCTAAAAGTTGTTACACAAATTGCACAACAAGTCACCCAAGAATCAAATTTTGATCTCCAAGCTCCGGTCACAACTCAAGACGAAGTTGGGATATTAGCTATTTCTTTTAACCAGTTAATTCAACAGGTAAAGCAACTGTTAATAGAACAATACGAAGCCAACCAAAAACTAGAGGTTTACAGCCAAATACTAGAACAAAAAGTAGAAGAACGCACGCAAGCACTGCGGCAAAAAAATATAGACCTCAATCACACTCTACATGAACTCAAACTTACCCAGTCCCAATTAATCCAAAACGAAAAAATGTCTTCTTTGGGACAAATGATTGCTGGTATTGCCCATGAAATTAATAACCCTGTTAATTTCATCTATGGCAATCTTAAGCACACTGAAGATTATGCTCAACAATTACTATGGTTAATTCAACTTTATCAAAAATATTACCCCTACCCAGAATCAGAAATTCAAAATGCTCAAGAAGAAGCTGATGTTAAATTTTTAATGGAAGATTTTCCAAAAGTATTCACTTCTATGAAGATAGGAGCAAGTCGTATACGAGAAATTGTCCTCAGTTTACGAATCTTTTCTCGTTTGGATGAAGCCGAGTTTAAAATTGCTGATCTCCATGAAGGAATTGATAGCACCCTGTTAATTTTACAACACCGTCTCAAATCCCAAAACATAGATACAAGCGGGAATTTAGATCAACCTCGCCCTCAAATTACAGTGATTAAAGAGTATGGTAAAATTCCTAAAATTAAGTGCTTTTCAGGACAATTAAATCAAGTATTTATGAACGTCTTGGTCAATGCTATTGATGCTTTAGAAGAAGCTTTTCAAAATGGTTTGTTGTCCAGAACCCGTAATTCGTATTTCTTCAGAGCAGGTGGATGAAAACGTCTTTGTTCATATTGTTGATAATGGCACAGGGGTTCCAGAAGAAATCCAGCCTCATCTATTTGACCCCTTTTTCACTACAAAACCAGTTGGCAAAGGTACTGGTATAGGATTGTCGATTAGCTACCAGATTGTTACTGAAAAACATGGTGGTTCCTTGCGTTGCATTTCATCACCAGGTCAGGGTACAGAGTTTGTAATTTCCATCCCTATTCATTAGACTTTTTGCAAAATCCCCACAAGTACTGATATTAGTAACAGTTAAACTATGTCTTTAGGTATAAAAATAAACAAATTATTTGTGTTACGCTACAAGCATGAAAAAAGCAACTCGTCCAGTTTTAAAAAGTATAAATACTGAGTGTACTTAGTAGAGCATAACCTGAAAAAGTTCATAATTATGAGCTTTTAATCCCCTCTTTCCAAGCTACGGAAATGAAGGAAGACATAAGCAAAGAGGGAACATCCCAATTTTCCAAAAACACCGTAATTGTCATTTTGTGTCCCTAAAGGGAACTCTAGGCATTGCGTAATGGAAATTACACATTTGGGATGCCCCCGAAAAAGAAGACTTCTTGCCTATATCTAGTCTGCACAGTAAGAGCCGCATGAGATTGAAAACTATCATGCACGGTTTTGAATCAGAGGTGAAGAATAACTATATTCTCACCGACTTTAACAGTGATTTTGAAAATTAATACGGAGGTCATTATGAGTTTAGAAAATCGGGTTCAAGCAACGGCCAAAAATATCGAAGGCAAAGTTCAAGAAGCTGTAGGCAATGTTACCGGAGATCCCCAAGCTCAAGCCGAAGGTAAGGCAAAACAAGTTGAAGCAAGCACTATTCACGTTGTTGAAAATGTGAAAGATGAGGTCAAAAAAATTATTGATTAATACCATTTCTCTATAACAATGCACGTTAATTTGTGGATGTATAACCAGCATCCTAAATGTGCAAAATGCTCTCAAACCAGAATTATGGAGCTACATAAATAAAGTCTACCGTAAGAATTCAGGAGAAGGAAGAAGAATATTTTATCTCTTCTATTAAGAGTCTCCTGCTATATCAGACATCCTGTATCCTTACAGTCTACCTTCACAGGTGGAATTTGTTTGTGTTGCCGCGAATCCCATCTGCTTTTTTCAATTTAGCAAAGGTACTGTTTTATCGAAAGTATGAATAAAATCCAATTTTCCATACTTTCTAATTCTACACCCATAGTTAATAGTTGAGTCAACACCTGTAAAAATTAAAGATTTTGGAATTTAGAATGATTTTACTTCAAAAAATTTGTAAGTTATTGCTAACAATTAGCCTAGTTTTATTAGTTTCAACTTCTATAGGATTGGATTTAGCTTCTGGAGAAAGTTTGGCTGCAACTCCACTCAGTGATCTAATCAGTCAACCGCCTATTCAAATAGCAACAATGGATAGAGCGAAAGCAGGTTTTAAGAATATTGAAGGACAAAATCAAGAAGCAATTGGCAATATTACAGGCGACCGGAAAGACCAAATTGTTGGCAGAGCTAAACAAGGAGAAAGCCGAGTTCGTCAATCAATAGAAGACATGAAAAGTAAGCTGAATTTATCAGGAAGAGCAAAAGCCGTTTCTAAGAAAATTGAAGGCAAAAATCAAGAAGCTGCTGGCAAAGCTAAACAAGTAGAAGGTCAATTTCGTAACACGATAGAAGATGTAAAAGGTAATATTCAAAGCATCCTTAATTAAGGTCTAAAAAAAATGACATTTGCGTAGGTTTTATGTCAGTTCTATTCGTCATGTATTTTAATTCCACCAATTATTCCTGGTAGCAACTATGACTAACCCCAAAAATCCTAATCCTAATAACCATGAAGATAAAGTGACCTCTTATGGAGACGGTTACTCTGATGGTCGTGTTTCTGGAACAAATATCAAGAACGAAACGCTAAAAGTACGCGATCAAAACAATGCTGCTGGTGGTTTTTTAATTGGTATTGGTATTACCGCTTTGTTAGGACTGAGTGGACTTGCTTACTATCTCTGGGGACGGACACCAAGCAATCCAATAATTGTTACACCTGCTCCTGCTGCCCCTCAACAGCCAGCTAAACAGACAACTATCATTGAAAGAACGAATACTGTTGAGCGTGTTCCAGTACCAGCAGATGTTCCTGCTCCTCCACAAAATGCGCCTAATATCAATGTTAAAGTTGATGTTCCACAGTCGCAAGCACCTAGAGAAGGCAAGACAGATGTTAATGTGATTGTTCCTAATAATTCACAACCTGCTACTGCTCCACAGAACACGACGATTAATGTAGCTCCTTCTGAATCTGAACCGTCCACCAAGACCCCAACTCCACAACCAACCTCTAGTCCAGATACAAGTTCAAATCCCTAATATGGCGTAAATACTCATATTTGGCGAAGTTTTACAATACGTTTGACAAGGGTTACAAATTAGTGATTTTTCACCCACTTTAATAGTGGGTTTACTTACGTAGGTTTGTATTAAGACATATTCAGTTTGATTTAAATAATTCAGTTACAGAAATTAAAGTTTGTTAGATTACCTGTGAATCAATACTGTAGGAATACAGGATTTCCACTTAACGGGTGACAAGGTGGTTAAACAGCTTGTTTCATAAGGAATAGAGCCTGAAGCTAAAGAAAAGTTATCAGGTAGAAGGGCAACGATAGGATACTGTTTATGCAGTACATAAAATCAAAAAACCTTCACTATAAATCACAAACCTGAGAAGTATTTCCAGCATCAAACTCCTCAAAACTAATTAACTCTAAATATACAGGATTTCGCATTAATTCATTGGCTAATAAAAAGCCACTAATTGTCCAAGTTTGATATCTCCGGGCTTCTTTACCAATTAATAAACCACTTGTACCATCATAATATTCAGGCCATTCATCTTCACTTAAACGTGATGCAGCTATTTCTAAAACACGTTTACTAATATCAGTTCTACCTGTTTTTTGAGCAGCCGCTATTAAACACCATAACAAAACTGGCCAACTACCAGCATTATGATAGGACCAAGGCATATTTTTAGGATCGCAGCCTGTGAAAATTTTATATTCCTCATTCTCTAAAGCCGGAAAACAGATTTTCATGGGCATTTCTCCCACTAAATCATCCCATCGTTCTTCAATCAAATTCATAATGGCTTGAGACTGACGTTCAGTAGTTAAAGAACAAATGATAGCCATCATATTTCCCAAAGCAAAAAATCGAGTATCTAAATGAGAAGGTCCAACATTTGCTGCTAAATAACCACCATGATTTGGCAACCATACACATAAATCAGTATAGGGAATTGAATCTGCATAGATATTGAATTGATTTACCGCTGTTTGTCCATATTCTTCACCCTTAAAACGATAGATAACATTCAGCCGTTTCATGTCTATCCAATAATGATGACGAATATGATCTCTTAATAAAGGTAAACGATTATCAATGCCTACAACAATCTCTTCATCACCAGCACAAACTAACAGTTTACGCGCTGCACATAAAGCGGCATAAAAGAGAGATTGAATTTCTAAAGGATAGCCAAAAATACCTAAACGCCGATAAATCATACACGACCCGTCGGGAACTAATAGCGTTGGGTTCATATCGAACCGAGTAGCTAAACAAAGTTCCATAATCAACATTATGCCTTGCTGAAATTGCGGTTGCAAAGCAAATTTTATATCTTTTGTAGCTTTGACATAAGCGTGTAAGATAATAATCCACCATAGGCAAGAATCAACAGGTGTAACTCTAGCTATAGCTTGTTCTCCAAAATCTGCTTCTAAAAATTCTTCTCCATTTATGGATACAACTTTAAAACTGGCTGGGATAAAACCCTGGCTAGGTGTATAAGCATTAAGGTCATTTTTCTTGGGTTGTAGCTTCAATGTTTCTTCTAGAAAATTACGGACAATATCATATTTACCTTTGATGAGAAAAACTAAAGCTGAAGATACAAAATCCCTAACATAGCAATGATCAAAATTAAATTCTGGTTGTGACTTATCACAGACAACTACAGTTCCTATGGGACGACCTTGATAGTAAATAATAGAATTTTCTAGTAATTCCCATGCCTGTTTTTCGACATCATCAATTTTTGACATTTCTTCTTTTGTCATTGCTATGAATACTCCATTTTTATGGGAATTGTGCAGTAATTAATATTCTGGACTGGGATCTAGCAAATGTATCGCTTGCTTGCGCTGCAATGCTTTCTGGGTTTAATAACGGATATATAGCCAGTTAATCTTGGACATACACGATACATGGCAATATTCCATTATTACAAGAGAATCTGAGTCTTTTATTTCTCTTATTTTTCTATATGATATCTTCTTTAACTATTCGCTGGAAGCAATTTATAAAAGAGAAAAAAGCCCCAGATCATTATATAGGGGCTTGAAAAATATTGTTCATTGTAGACAATTATCTCATTACATAGACAGATAAGGGTCAATATTACCAACTTCAAATTCACAGGCTCTAGAAATTGATTCTGGAGGTAATTTATCAAAACTAACTAACGGTAAAAACTGAGGATTATCCATTAGTTCTTTAGCCAATAAATACCCTGCAATTGTCCAGGTTTGATATTTGCGGGCTTGTTTACCAATTAATCGCCCTTTCTTACCATCGTAATATTCTGGCCATTCATCTTCACTCAAACGAGCTTTGGCAATTTCCATTGCTTTTCTAGCCATACCAGTTTTATTGGTCTTCATGGATGCTGCGGCTAACATCCACATCAAAACAGGCCAACTTCCAGCATTATGATAAGACCAAGGTATATTTTTAGGATCACATCCTGTTACAACTCTATACTCTTCATGTTCTAAAGCCGGGAAACAGATTTTCATGGGCATATCTCCCACTAAATCATCCCATCTTTTTTCAATTAGAGCCATAATTGATTGAGATTGTTCTTCAGTTGAAAGATCACAAATAATCGCCATCAAATTTCCCAGTGTAAAGAAGCGAGTATCTAACTGAGATGGGCCAACATTACCGGCAAAATAACCACCTTTTTTAGGTAGCCATTTATCTAATTCATAATAAGGTAGAGAATCTACATAAATGTTAAATAGATTCACCGCTGCTTTGCCATATTCTTCGCTTTTGAAGCGATAAATTGCATTGAGACGATTAATATCTATCCAATAATGCTGACGAATATGTCCACATAGTAAAGGTAAGCGGTTATCAATTGCAGCGACGATATCTTGATTACCTTTACAAATTAGTAGCTCACGCGCTACGCGCAATGCACCAAAAAATAGCACTTGAATTTCTAGCGGATGACCATAGATACCCATGCGCCGATCAATCATGCAAGCTCCATCTGGAACTAACAGCGTTGGATACATATCAAAACGATTAGCCAGACAGATTTCCATGATTAACTTGATACCTGTTTGGAATTCAGGTTGATAAGCCAGAGCATAGTCATTTGTAGCAACCACGTAAGCACGCAGTAAAATTAGCCACCACAAACAAGAGTCAACAGGTGTGACTCTAGCGATCGCGTGTTCTCCAAAATCAGCTTCTAAATGTTCTTCACCATTAATAGAAATAACTTTGAAGCTTGCTGGTATCAAACCTCGACCAGGTTTATATGCGTCTAATGCTCTTTCTTTAGGCTGTAACTTTAAGGTTTCTTCTAGGAAATTTCTGACAATATCTGTTCTACCTTTAATCAAAAAAATTAAGGCGGAAGAAACAAAATCTCTAACAAAGCACTGGTCATAATTTAACGCTTCAACAGACGGATCATAGGCAGCTAAGGTTCCAATAGGACGACCTTGATAATAGAGAATTGAATTCTCTAAAGCTTGCCACGCCTCATTTTCTATATTGTCAGTTGTACTTAATTCATTTACTTGCATCGCCAGAATAACTCCATTTAGATAGTAATTTTGTAGTAGATGCACCTTTATTGATTATTTATATTTGCTATTTTCAT
Organism: Anabaena sp. PCC 7938; assembly: GCF_049315035.1. Classification (NCBI taxonomy): domain Bacteria; kingdom Bacillati; phylum Cyanobacteriota; class Cyanophyceae; order Nostocales; family Nostocaceae; genus Anabaena; species Anabaena sp. PCC 7938. Next base: position 3,347,666 of record NZ_CP186034.1, read on the forward strand.
TATCACATAACTGATTTTCTGAAAAGCAAATATAAATCCTGGAAAGCAATACTCCAACAAGAACATTTACAACTGCTGAATATTAGCAAATCAATTTGCTGTTAATTTGCTTTTTATTAAAAATCTTTAGGTGAATTTTACTAATCGGTTTATTCACATCCATAAATGAAAATCACCTTCAAAACAATTATAGGAAGATAGATTTTTAGATTCTGCATTGCCCTATTTTAAGGTTCAGGACTTTGCTTTACTAAACAAAAATATATCCCTATTGCTGTTTAAGGTTTATGTGAAGTTTAAACCCCTTGTAGTATATTTACTTGGCTAGGATTGACTGTTTGAAACTGCAAATTAAATTATTCCCCTATAAGTTAACAATTTATAACGTTTTTTCGCAATATGCAATATGGATGCTTAAAAATTTAGGGTGTCAATTTTGATCAAGGATTGTTCATTGTATCCTAATGACCAAAAATTTATGCAATCAGTAGCTTATGGTAGATAATCCGAACAAAACCATGTATACAGGAGTAAGGCTATATAACGGCTTTTTTAACCGCTCTCACAGCTTACTAGAGGCTATCAAAGCCAAAATAAACTAATTTTTGTAATCTTACTAACTCGTGCTACATCAACACCCTTTAAGGACGTTTTATAAAACGTCTCTACAGGAGAAATATTCTGTAACTTATTACACAAATTTATGTATTAAAATTAGGTTTATTTTTCAACATTCGCTAACGTCTGAAAATTATGATAAGCCTGATTCACAGCTTGCATTGCAGCTTTAGCACTTTCTGAATTATTAATATCAGGATGATACAATCTTGCTAATCGACGGTAGGCAAGTTTCACATCGTCAGGATGGGTGTTTGTATTTACACCTAATATTTCCCACCATTCCCCAATTATAGATAAATTTTCAGTTAAATTTTTAGTGCTTTGGACTTGTCTCCAGATTTTGATCGTCCCACTTTTACCACCACTAATCAAAATTTCACCATCTGAACTAAAAATTAAAGGACTAAAACCAGAAAAAGTTTCTAATAATTCCCCAGTTTGTAGATTCCAAATTTTGATAATTCCATCTTTGCTGCTACTAGCGAGAGTATTACCATCAGGATGAATAGCAATAGATAAAACTGCCTTTAAGTGTCCCGTTAAGGTGCGGATTAATTCACCTGTTTTCATAGTCCAAAGTTTAATAGTAGTGTCTGTACTTCCGCTAATTAAAACTTGATTATTTGGAGTGATAGCCAGTGTATTTACTGCGGCTAAATGTTGAGTAAGAATACAACGTTTTTGACCAGTTTGTAAATCCCAGATTCTGATAGTTTTATCTGCACTACCACTAACTAAAGTTGTACTATCAGGGCTAATAGCAATTGCTAAAACTGCATCTGTGTGTCCATTTAAAGTGCGTTTGATGTTTCCTGTATAACGTCCCCAAATTCTAATAGTTTTATCTGTACTTCCACTAATAATAATTCTGTCATCTGGACTATAAACAACTGCATTAACAAAACCGTTGTGACTACAGGGAGAATTTAAATAAGAGAATGTGCGGTTATATTGTTTTGTGTTCAATTGCCAACTGCTAATTTTTCGATCTACACTACCGCTAATGATTTGCTTACCATCTGGACTGATAGCCACAGATAAAACCGCTTCAGCTTGTCCAGAAAATGTATATAAAAATTTTCCGGGTTTCAAATTCCACAGATTAACTTGTCTGTCATCGCTACCACTAATCATAGTTTTTCCATCGGGATGAATAGCTACTGCATTTACAGCCCCAGAATGTCCCTTGAGTGTTTTTACACATTGCCAAGTTTGAGGTAATTTGTTAGTAAGTGATACAGTTGTTACTTCAACTTTGGGGGAGTGAGTATTTTGTGTATTCTTGAGATTTTCTAACTCATCATCAAGTTCTAAAGCTGAAAATTTCTGACTAATATCATCACCTGATAACTCTCTTAATGCGGCGGTGTAATAATCCATTTGTAGAACTTTTTCTTCCATGCGTTCAAAAACTTGCATGGGAGTTTCTTTAAATTCAGAATTATCTAACAATTGCGCGACACCATAAGCAGCTAGTCCAACTACAGCACCAATTCCTGCTATTGGCATACTACCAATACCGAAAGCTAAACCAATTTTCGGTGCAACGAATCCTATCCCACCAACGACGCTAGAAAAACCAACACCACCAACAGCACCTATTCCCATTGCGCCAAAAACTGCTGTATCTCCTTCTGTGATTCCTTTAAATGCGCCATATATAGCAGCACCTGCAACTGCACCCGCAGCGCTAACAGAAGTTGCACCTATTCCTACAGCACCAAAGCTACCTGCTATCCCAATTCCACCAACGGTAGATGATAGACACGCGCCAGTTAAACTTCCGGTGGTGATGAATGTTGCACCTATTGTGGATGTTGGTTTCATAACTTGAATTTAGTCAATTTAAGAAATTTTTAGCGCTTATCATTGGGTTTATGCAGCAAATATTATATGGCTTTGAGCGAAGTCTAAGTAAATCGCCAATTTTGGATATTGCACATAAATATTTACATAAGGGTTTAGCAATGCTAAACCCCTAATAATAAACTTATTTAATTTCTGAGTTTTCAATGCGCCCTGCTGGAATCGAACCAGCCTGAGGACGAATTATGAGTTCGTTGCCTCCCCAATCGGCCAAGGGCGCTCGTTGTGTTAAATTTTAGTTTTGTCTACTTAAGCTTTAATGCTAACTCTTTGTTATTATTTGAGCTTGAGTCAATAATTGACTTATTAGACAAACGCACGTCTATAAGCATAGCATGATTTTACAACCTTTGCCAAATTTTAAAAATTTCCTCAGGTTTGAGAGTCTGAAGACAAAACATCACCTAATCACAAGTTTATAGAAAAATGGCGATTTTAGACTTTTTACGAGAATAATTAATGAAGTTACTGATATATGGTTTAGCTTTAACGCTTTAACACTTGTAAATAAATTAAATTTCTTCTAACTAGCTTGTCAGCGATGAAAATAAATTCCACTGTAGTTTTGACGTTGATTTTGTTAACCCTAATGTTGGGCGCAGGTTCTGTGAGTGCATTTTTGGGATTTACGATGGGAAGTTCTGCTCTTAAAGGTGTAACTACACCAGATGGTCGTCCCGCAACTAAATTTGCCAGCGGTAAGACCAATAATGCTCAACAGGTGGGAATAAGCCTCTTAAAAGAGGATGAGATTCTTAAAAGTGTTCAATCACGGATTCAGGGGAATACGAGTGCGAGCAAAGCAAAAAAGCTAGATGAAGATGAAGATGAGACAAAAACCAAGAAGCCTGAAGTCCAGGAAACGCCCCAAGAAGTGACCGAAGAAAAACTGCAACCAGGATTTCCAGTTGTTGCTGAAAGTGAAGGTGTCACGTTGTCTGTACAATCGGCTCGCTACTCTGGTGGTGATTTATTACTAAAAGTAAAAATGCAAAACCAGGGTGCTGATTCTGTAAGGTTCCTGTATAGTTTTTTAGATGTCACTGATGATAAAGGCAGAACACTAAGCGCTATTACAGAAGGATTGCCCGCAGAATTGCCTACTAAGGGTCCAACATTTACAGGTACAATTAGTATTCCCACAGCTTTACTGGACGATGTGAGTAAAATCTCGCTGGCACTGACAGATTATCCTGCTCAAAAACTAAAATTACAAGTGTCAGATATTCCTGTAGAAAAATAGAAATGCTATTGTTAGCGTTTTGGTATCGGCGTAAGTTTTACACGAGCTTTAACGGTGAGTGGTCTTCCTCAGTTAATTTGGACAGATGTAGGGTTGAGATTGTTGTCAGTGCTACTGCTGATAGCGATTAATGCTTTCTTTGTCATGGCGGAATTTTCGATGGTGACTGTACGGCGCACACGTATTCACCAATTAGTTCAGGCTGGGGACATTCCAGCGATCGCTGTCGAAATGCTACAACGTAGTATTGACAGGCTTTTATCTACGGCTCAGGTAGGTATTACCCTCTCTAGTTTGGCACTAGGTTGGATTGGAGAAAGTACGATTGTTGTATTGATGGAGGCATGGTTAAAATCCTGGCCTTTACCCATCGGTTTGAGTAACTTCCTAGCTCATTCTTTATCAGTTCCAATTACCTTCTTTTTGATTGCCTATTTGCAAATTGTGTTCGGGGAATTGTTTCCCAAATCGGTAGCTATGCTGTATTCAGAACAGCTGGCTAGGTTTTTGGGGTCTTCGGTCAAAGCGATAGTACGTTTTTTCAGCCCTGTAATTTGGATTCTCAACCAATCAACCCGCTATCTGTTGCGATTATTCGGCATTCAATATACAGGACAAAGCTGGAGACCACCAGTTACTCCTGAAGAATTGCAATTAATTATATCAACAGAACGAGAATCAACTGGTTTAGAGTTATCAGAGCGAGAATTGCTCAATAATGTTTTTGAGTTTGGAGAAATCACAGCGGAAGATGTGATGATTCCTCGTACCAACGTTATAGCCTTGCCAGAAGACGCAACTTTTCACACCCTACTCCAGGAAATGATATCTAGTGGTCATTGCCGCTTTCCCATTGTTGGCGAATCTCTAGATGACATTCGCGGTATTGTTTATTTTCAAGATTTAGCAAGACCATTAGCTACTGGAAAGCTGGCTTTAGATACACAAATTCTACCTTGGATGCGATCGCCCCGCTTTGTCCCAGAACAAACTTTGTTGAGCGAACTACTGCCCATGATGCAGCAAGAAAAACCAGCTATGGTAATTGTTGTTAATGAATTTGGCGGTACGGTAGGACTGGTGACAATTCAAGATGTCATTGCTGAAATTATTGGCAATGCAGGTGAACAGGAAAGTAACGATTACCTGTTAGTCCAAATGTCAGATCCGCAGACATTTTTAGTGCAAGCCCAGATCAACCTAGAAGAACTTAACGAAGTCTTACATCTCAATTTACCCTTAACGCGAGAATATCAGACCTTGGGTGGCTTTCTGCTCTATCAATTGCAAAAAATCCCCGATAAAGGCGAAACCCTCTTTTATGAAAATATCGAATTTACCGTCATGTCAGTTATCGGCCCACGCCTCAACCAAATTCAAATCAAATTTTTAGAAGGATAGGGGGTAGGAGTTCGGAGTTCGGAGGCAGGGAGTAGGGGGCAGGGGGCAGGGGGCAGGGGGCAGGGAGAGAAAATTCTTACTCGGTACTCGGTACTCAATACTTCGCATAGGGAACTAAATCTTTTAATCCCAATTCAGCGAAGGCTGCTAAACGCAAACGGCAGGAGTCACAAACACCGCAAGCAACTTCACCACCAGCATAACAAGACCATGTTAACTCCCAAGGCACTCCCAACTGGTTGCCTAGTTGGATAATTTCGGTTTTTTTCAAATTAATTAATGGCGCAACAATATTAATTGGTTGTCCTTCAAGTCCTTGTTTGGTTCCCAAGCGGAAGACTTCTTGCATAGCTTGAATATAATCAGGACGGCAATCAGGATAGCCAGAGTAATCTAAAGCATTCACGCCAATGTATACCCGTTGCGCGGCGATCGCTTCGGCATAGGCCAAAGCAAAGCTTAAAAAGATAGTATTACGGGCAGGGACATAGGTGACAGGGATATTTTGTGACATCTCATCTAGAGAACGTTCTTGAGGGAGAGCGATCGCATGATCCGTTAGCGCCGAACCACCCCATTGCCTTAAATCAAAATTCACCACCTGATGTTTGACAACCCCAACCGCTTGGGCAATCAGTAAGGCTGACTTTAGCTCTCGTTGGTGTCGTTGCTGGTAATCAAAGGAAATAACATAACATTCACAACCATCAGCCCTTGCTTGGTAGAGAACTGTAGAAGAATCTAATCCCCCAGACAACAAAATTACAGCTTTCATCTCACTTGACAATTTAGGTTTACCCATCGTTTGTTAAATTACATCCAAACCAGATGACACCAATCAACGAACTCAGAAAATCACTAACACCAATTTCTTCCAAAAGGTGAGACAATCAACAAAATGCAACAAACCTAAAAAAATAAATATGAAAAAAAATTAATTTCCCGTAGTCTGACGCAACAACCTTGCTGAAGATTATACTTGCAGCGTTAGTTATTTAATTGTTTGTAATTTTACTAGCAATACGCGTGATTAATTTGCTACGGAAAAATAAGTACCTATTCCAGTAATTGATTGCCTAACCGTCACCTGTGAATTTTTACGTAGGTCTGATGGAGCTTGTAAAGTCAACAAAACAACACATAGTTTTTTGTGTCTATTCTAAAAAATGGCGCAATTAATAACTATCTATCCAAAAGGTAGCCAAATAGTGGGAACTGATCATAAACTTTGAAATTCTTCATAAATAGAACCACTATGTTACCATCTGGATGGTTTTAGACGGATCGCACCTGGCGCTTAAGTATAAAGGCCAACGACCGTAGCGTCTTTAAATTTGGTGGTTGAGGAGAAAATAATAGTGCAAAATAGCATGTCAGTGGCAGAACCAAATCTATATTCACAGCGCAACCAGCCACGAGCAATCCGCATAGGCGTGATTGGAGTGGGTAACATGGGACAACATCACACCCGCGTACTGAGTTCAATGAAAGATGTTGAACTGATAGGCGTTTCCGATATTAATGTTGAGCGAGGCTTAGAAACCGCCAGCAAATACAAAGTCCGTTTTTTTGAAGATTACTGCGATTTGCTACCTCATATAGATGCAGTTTGTATTGCTGTACCTACTCGCTTACATTATGCTGTTGGCATCAACTGCCTGTTAGCTGGAATTCATGTTTTGATTGAGAAACCAATCGCTGCAAGTATTTCTGAAGCAGAATCTCTCGTCAACGCTGCTGCTGAGTCTCAATGTATTTTGCAAGTAGGTCACATTGAGCGTTTCAATCCAGCATTTAGGGAACTCAGCCAAGTCTTGAAAACTGAGGAAGTACTTGCGTTAGAAGCTCACCGAATGAGTCCTTATTCAGCTAGAGCAAGTGATGTGTCAGTAGTACTGGATTTAATGATTCATGACATCGACCTGCTTTTAGAATTAGCTGGTTCTCCCGTGGTGAAATTGACAGCCAATGGTACTCGCTCTTTAGATTCTGGTTATTTAGATTATGTGACTGCTACCTTGGGTTTTGCTAATGGTGTCGTCGCTACTCTGACAGCTAGTAAAGTTACTCACCGCAAAATTCGCCGCATTGTCGCCCATTGCAAAAACTCATTTACCGAAGCAGATTTCCTCAAGAATGAAATTTTGATTCATCGCCAAACTAATATCAACCCTCTCACCGACCATCGGCAAGTACTTTACAAGCAAGATGGTTTAATAGAAAAAGTCTATACCAGTAACATTCAACCTCTAAGTGCAGAGTTAGAACATTTTGTCAACTGTGTGCATGGAGGGAATCAGCCTTCTGTGGGTGGTGAACAAGCTCTAAAAGCTTTAAGATTAGCCAGTTTAATCGAGCAGATGGCTCTAGAAGAACGGGTTTGGAACCCATTAGACTGGCAATCAGAATCAAGAGTACAATCATTAACCCCAACTGCCTAGAAAATGAGAGCGTCGGTGATAGGGACTAGGGGAATAACTGCCTCATGACCTATCACCCATTACCTATTACTAATTATTACCCATTATCTATGCTCGAATGGATCACTAACACGATCAACTCCCTGGGATACTTGGGAATTGCTTTCCTGATGTTCCTAGAGAACCTTTTTCCCCCTATACCTTCTGAATTGATTATGCCATTGGCAGGATTTACCGCCAGTCCATATCAACCAGGAGGAGCAAAACTAAATATATTAGGCGTATTTTTATCAGGACTTTTGGGTTCTGTACTTGGCGCACTGATCTGGTACTATCCAGGTAAGTTTTTGGGAGAACAACGCTTGAAAACTTTAGCTAATAAGTACGGTAAATGGCTGGCTATATCTAGTGAAGATATTGATAAGGCTAAAAGCTGGTTCAACAAACAAGGTAATAAAGCGGTATTAATAGGTCGTCTTGTGCCGGGAATCCGTACCTTGATTTCCGTTCCCGCAGGTATGAGTAATATGCCCTTGCCTCCCTTTTTATTTTACACAACACTGGGTAGTGCAGCCTGGGTAGGCTTGCTCACATATTCAGGATATTTTTTAGGTAGTCAATATGAACTTGTAGATAAGTACCTCGCGCCTGTATCTAAAATTGTTTTAGGGGGTCTGGTGCTGGTATTCTTCATTTGGATATTTAAGCGCCAGGGCAAAAGTACTAGAAGATAAACCTGTGTAAGTATTGGGGTGAAAGTAGAAGTTAAAAATGTGCAAATTTCTCTTACACTATAATGCCAAAATAATGCTAAATTCGCATTGGCGTTCGCGTAGCGTGACCTAGTAAAGCCCACCACAGGTATCACGTACAATTATTGTGACGTATTTCTAGCTACACTTGACCCAAGTAGGAATTTTTTCCGACTTCGCCTTTTTGTAAGATGGGCATGATAACTTTTTACAGTTAAGTCACCACATAGGAGCTTTCATGACAGACCAACCTCCAGTAGCTAACCCGATGAATGCCGCTGCCATACCAATGAATAGAGCAGCGGCAACCCCTATAAATAATACTAATAAGCCAATCAGTATTTCGGGGAAAAACATTCTCAGTGTTGATTTAGGTAGAACCTCTACCAAAACTTGTGTGAGCCGCGAACCAGAAAATGTGGCCTTTATCCCTGCCAATGTCAAGCAGATGTCAATAGAACAAATACGGGGTGGGGTATTTGAGTCTAAAGCAACAGATCCTTTGATGGATTTATGGCTGGAATATCAAGGTAATGGATATGCTGTTGGTCAAATAGCAGCAGACTTTGGAGCCAATTTAGGCGTTGGACAATCTAAGGTTGAAGATGCAATGGCTAAAGTTCTGGCTGCTGCTGGTTACTTTAAGCTTAAAGACGATATTTCTGTGATTGTTGGTTTGCCTTTTCTTTCTCTAGAGCAATTTGAACGGGAAAAAGCTCAATTAACAAGTTTGATTAGTGGTCCCCATATCATGAATTTCCGTGGGGAAACTGTTCAGCTGAACGTCACTAAAGTTTGGGTGATGCCAGAAGGCTATGGTAGCTTACTGTGGTCTGAAGGCCAACCAAATAAAGGAACTTCGATTCCTGATTTGACCAAGGTATCAGTGGGGATAGTTGATATTGGACATCAAACTATTGACTTGTTGATGGTGGATAATTTCCGCTTTGCTAGAGGTGCTTCTAAGAGTGAAGACTTTGGTATGAGCAAGTTTTATGAAATGGTGGCTAAAGAAATAGAAGGGGCTGATAGTCAATCCCTAGCACTAATTTCTGCTGTGAATAAACCAAAAGGCGATCGCTTTTACCGTCCCAAAGGTGCCAGCAAACCTACCAATTTAGACGATTTTCTCCCTAACCTCACAGAGCAGTTTTCACGAGAAATTTGCTCTCGCGTATTAGCCTGGTTGCCAGAGCGTGTAACTGATGTAATTATCACCGGTGGTGGTGGTGAGTTCTTCTGGGAAGATGTACAACGTCTGCTCAAAGAAGCCAAAATTAGCGCTCATTTAGCTGCGCCCTCCCGCCAAGCTAACGCTTTAGGGCAATTTATTTATGGGGAAGCGCAGTTATCTGCTGTTCGCGCTGCTAGGTAATAAAACTGATGTTCCAATGGTCAAAAAAGGTAGTTAAATCGGTAACATTCAATCCAGAAATTGCTGATGAGAGCTTGTTAGCACAGGTGGAAAGTTATTTGGAGGCACAGCCCGAAAAAACTTTTAGCGACCTCTGTAAGGAGGCTCTATGGCAAGCTTTATGTGTACCGGAATCTGTACGACCTGCTCCGAATATAGCAGCCTTACCGATGGAACAAAAAATCGGTGAGTTGCAACGTCAATTAGCTGGCCTTGAGGAACGTTTTTTTGCTAAGGAATCCAATCGTTTGGAGGCGATGGAAAGCCAGATATTACAACTTACTCAACAAGTTGCACAACTGGCTATTATGCTTAGTCAAGGAGCATCTACTCAACCTCCAACTTCATCAGTACCAACGGTAGAAGTAGTTAACAATTCTGGTTCTAATCCCGATAGCACTCCCCAAGAGATTGACCCTGTGATTAGCCGCTTGAGCCAGTATCTTGATGATTTCTAACAAAAAGCCAGTTTATAAGCGTTTTACAAGCTAAATCGGGAAGTGTGAGCAGTTTATTAGTTAAATCCAGAACCTGAAAACAAGTTCTGGGTTTAATTTTTTTGTTAGTAAGTAGGTGGGCAGAATAAAACCCTTTTTCCCCCGCCATAAGAGTGATTGTGTATTTTTTTATTTGGAAGTCCCTTAGCATTACCTATAAATTACGCATTTTCCACATATAGCTAGATAGCAGATTTGTCAGTATATGCGCCACAATTGGTACTAACAAATTGCCACTGAATAGAGCGCTATATCCCAAAATAATGCCGATAATCGTTGCCCAAATTACATAAGGCCATTGTTCGGAACCACTTAGATGTAAAACTCCAAAACAAAGACTTGAGACAATGACGGCTACATGATTAGCACCTAAAGCTGGTAACATGACACCGCGAAATAATAATTCTTCACTTAAACCTGGTAATAACCCTAGCCAGATCAAATCTGGTAAAGCTAAAGGCTTGAGTACGAGTTTCAGATAATAATCTGCACTTTTACGATAGGGAGGAGAAAAGCGATAAGCCAAACTACTTAAAACAGTTATAATTACACTCAATCCCACTCCTAAAAATAAATCTTTTGGATGCCAGTACAACTTAAATAGGGGAATGTTGCCAAAGCGCAACCACAGCTTGGCCACTATCCACAAAATAATGGCAGTCGCGCCCATAGCGACAAGTACTTGAGTACGTGTGAGGTAAGGAATTTCTGGCTCTTGGTTTTTTTGTTCAACCACAGGTATTTAGGTTAATAGGGGACTGGGAAAATTTTTTCTAATGATCAATGACTAATGATGAATGACTAATACCAGCTTTGTGAGCGACTAATACACCTACTGCTTCTAAATATGAGTTTACCTGTATAGAGTTGATCCCTAATACTGGGGCAGGGACTTGTATTAAAGTTTTATTTTCTGCAACTGTAATTATTTGGCACTGCTTCTGGCTTAAACTTAATAAGGCACTACCACCACAAGCATTCGCAGGTACTATAACAGCATCAACTTGATCTGCCCAAATATCTGCTGGTAAAGAATTAATAATTTCCCTTTTGAGGATAAATTGGGGAGCGCAACTTAAGCCGATAAGGACGCAAGGTAGAAAGGTATAACCTAATTCTTCAGCAGCCGAACGGGGAGATAAATTGGGGTCTGGTAAGGCTGCTGCAAGGGCGGGAGCATGGGCGCAAGGAATTTGAAAGGTGCGGACTAGTAAATGGCTAATTACTGCTTCTGCACCTGCTAGGGGGTCTACACCATGACCATGACGGTAGTTTTGGGCTGCTTCTTCATCTATGTTATCGGGAAACCGGGCAACAACTGCGATCGCATCAACTCGTTCTTTTTTGATCAATATTTCCGCTGCTCGCAGTAAGCTGTCTGGGTTGCCAATTGTTCCCCAGCTTGCACCAGAAGCAGAAGCACGTAATTCTACGTTTAATGGGGCATCTGTAATTACATGATTTGCAATGGTTAAACCCAAGGTGGCTCTAGCTGCATCTGCGGCTTGCAGGTGTCTGAGCATTAATTCAGGTTCGATACTTTGGTCTAAAAGTAAACCTACTCGGTTACGGTGAACAGGACGCAAACCCCATTCCCCAGCAGCAAATTTATCCAGTCCATAACCTTCAACATATAAAGCGTTGGAAATATTCCAGTATAAACTAGCGCCATTCATGACATTGGGATGAGTTATCAAGCGATCGCACACCTGTGATATAACTTTAGCCACAGGTAATGCATCACCAGCATAACCACCAATTGCCGCCCCAATGCCAGTAGGAATAATTAGAATCGCTGTATATGGACGTTGCATAATTATTAGATAAGGCGATTATAAATCGCCACAATGATCTAACTTATTTATTACTTATTACTAGCCGTAGTTACAACAGCTTCCACAGTAGCCTTTTGCTGTTCTTCATCTACAGAAGTAATAGCCCAACGTAAAGGTTCACCTTGTTTTTTCAATTCGGCTTCAATAGCTTTTTGCAATTCTGTAGGAGTTTCTTGGAGGTCGATTTCGGCACTAATAAAATGAGTAGTCATGACAGTTAAACCTATGTCTTGGTAATTTCCAGAATACAGCTATTTTTTGTTAATTTGTAATGGGTAATTACCTGAGTTCGGTGTTAGGAGTTCGGAGTTTCTCCTATGCCTACGGCACGGCTTCGCCGAACGGAGACGCTACGCGAACGGAGTTATGATTTTTAAGGGCGAGAGAATAAGGGTTTGAGACTCCTAGCGGGGGCGAGTTTTCCACAAATTATCTTTATGTCTAACTCAGGTGGTAATTGGTAATTTGTAAAATTTTATCACCCATTACCCATTACCCATTACCCAGTTTATTAGTCTTTACCAAATTGCTTTTGATAAACTATGTCTTCTTTTTCTGTGTCAATTTTTAAATCAGAAAGAGGTTTAGCCACACAAAGCAACACATAGCCTTGCTTTTGCAATTCTAGACTCACCCCCATACCATCAGCTTGGTCTACCTTACCCTCAGTAATCTGACCCGCGCAAGTCGTGCAAACACCAGCACCACAAGAAGTTGGCAAATCTAAACCAGCATCTTGAGCAACTGAGAGGATAGTTTCATTTTCAGGAACTTGCAAAGCATGAATTTTGCCTTGGTGGTTAATTTCTACGGTGTAAGTTTTGGACATATATAACAGCCAAGTGTGCCAACGGACAAGTAAGTCATTTTATCTGATAATATAGACGGATGGTTAGCTTTTGCAATGCTAATCAAAGAATTATTTGCAGATAATATGGTAATCAGGTATTGTAAAAATTGGTATTCAAGGAAATTCCCGTAAACATTCCAGCTCATGAAAGCTTGCTTTTTAGACATTAAAAATATATTTTCTTAATTGTGGTAATAATTACTTAAACTCATAATTAATAAATTTTTGTTAAGCACCTATGCACATAACCATATTATTCTACCTACACTAAATCGCTTTAACTCGCACAAAAGCAACCTTATTTGTCCGTAAAGATAATTAATTTATTCCAGCGGCACTTAAAATATACAAATCGAATTAAATTATTATTTATGCGGATTTACTTTTAATTGTAGATTCACCAAACATCTAAGTTTATTAAGAAAAACTACATGGCAAACGAAAGATTGCAATGGTTTAAAGTTGCTTTACAGATTAGAGGCTCTGTAATTACAGCAGTTTATCTACGAGTTATTGGGTGCGGAATATTTGGCGTTTTAGTTTCAGTACTTTACTATTTCAAAGTACCAGTTTCTCAACCTATTTTAGGAAGTGTAATTCCCAGCATTGTTTTAGGTTTATTACTAGTTTTTCGCACAAATACAGCTTATGAACGTTTTTGGGAAGGCAGAAAAATCTGGGGTTCTATAGTCAATACAGTCCGAAATCTAGCACGACAAATTTGGGTATCTGTTGATGAAATTTCGATAGAAGATAAAGACCATAAAATTGACACTTTAAATTTATTAGTAGCTTTTGCCGTATCAACCAAACTGCATTTACGAAGTGAAGCTATAAATAGTGAATTAGAAGAATTAATGCCCACCTCTCGATATATTAAGCTGAAATTAATGAATAATCCTCCTCTAGAAATTGCTTTTTGGATAAGCGATTACTTACAACAACAATATAACCGCAATTGCTTAAATAGCTACCAATTAAACTCTCTACAACAATTATTAAATATCTTGGTTGATAATTTAGGCTCTTGTGAACGCATCTTAAAAACGCCTATTCCCCTAGCCTATGCTATTCATCTCAAGCAATTATTATTATTATATTGCCTGTTATTACCATTTCAAATAGTCGAGAATCTTGGTTGGTGGACAGGATTTATTTCTGCTTTAGTTAGCTTTACCTTATTGGGTATTGAAGCCATTGGTTTAGAAATAGAAAATCCATTCGGTTATGATGCCAATGATTTACCTTTGGATAATATTTGTAACACCATGAAAATTAATATTAACGATTTAATTAGTTTGACTCCTAGCGTCCATTCATACAAAGAAGATATATGATTTGAACGCCAGTTATTGATGTAGACATGAAAATATTTCTTGAACAAATTGATCATATATTTGTGATTTCCCACTCAATATTTCTGTCAAGTTGAAGTAAGTAGAGATGGTTAAATCATTCTGATACGTTATTCGTAATACATACAAATAGCAAGTTGCTGGGATAATTGCTGATATGAGTTAACACATTTTCAGATATAATAGACATTTCCGGTAATTAAATGTGCGTGGCTTGAAACCCTTGTAGAGACGTTCCGCCGGAACGTCTCTACAATCATTTTCGGAGATGTCTAATGATTGGCAATTTTTCATAACCGCCTGATACCAACTTCCAAACCCTCACAGACACCTGTGAGAAAATCTAAATCCAAAGTAGCAATAGTATCGCTTGGTTTGTGATAATGAGGATTTCGCATAAAAGCAGTATCTGTCACCATCATTGCTGGATAACCTTGATCCCAAAAAGGGGCATGATCACTAAGTCGGGTTTGAGGAACCATTAAACCGCGATTCGGTGCTGGTAGCCATTGACTAGGGACACCCGTTTGGCGAATACTGCGACTTAAACTCATTAAATCCGCCAAAGTCCGCCAATTGCCAATTAAACCAATAAAGTCACCACGATTTGGGTAAATAAGTCCTAAAGGAGAAGGGTAACTTTGGGAACCAGGGGTAGAATCTCGATACCCTAACATTTCCAAAGACATCATCAAGCGGAGATTTTGCCCTTGTTCGCGCAACAAAGCTGCATAATCAGCACTTCCCAATAACCCATATTCTTCCATATCAAAAGCCACTAGCCGCAACGGATATTTAATTGGTTCAGCGGCAAAATTTCTAGCAAATTCTAATAAAACAGCCATACCCGTAGCGTTATCATCAGCAGCTACTGTACCAGGTACGCCATCATAATGAGCGCCGATTAAAATAGGTGGTAAATCTAACTTTTGCTTTTTTGCTGAAGCGGGTAAATTTAAAATCAAGTTTTTGCCGCTTTTAGACCCTACTTGAAAGGTGTGGATTTCCACACTTCCCCATTGGGTAAATTGTTGGCGAATGTATTCTTGAACAAAAAAATGTCCCGCAGTTGCCATATAGGGATCACGTTCTCGTGCTATCTCTTGTAAATGATTTTTTAATCGCTGTTTTAATGTCAAATTAAAGATTGGTGATTGGTGGTTAGCAAAATTTTGACCTATTTTCTGTTCCCTATTCCTGATTCCCTGTTGCCTCACTGCAAATGCTATCCTAGTGCAAGCAAGTAGCGCCTCCAGCTAAAATTTTTCCAATTCTTGATTTAATGGTGATAATTATACCATTGGGCGGTTTTCATCATTGAGCGCCAAGCAAGAGGAAGTCTCGCCTAATCATAATAAATGTATAAGAAACGCTTAGGAGAAGAGTAACGCATGGGCAAGGTAGTCGGCATCGACTTGGGTACAACCAACTCAGTAGTCGCCGTGATGGAGGGTGGCAAGCCGGTGGTGATTGCCAATGCAGAAGGAATGCGAACAACCCCCTCAGTCGTTGGCTTCAGTAAGGAAGGGGAAAGGGTAGTTGGGCAAATGGCAAGACGGCAAACCGTTCTGAATCCCCAAAATACCTTTTTTGCGGTTAAACGCTTTATTGGGCGGAAATATGGTGAACTGAACCCAGATTCCAAGCGTGTGCCATACACTATCCGCAAAGATGAAATGGGCAATATTAAAGTTGCTTGTCCTCGGTTAAATAAGGAATTTGCAACAGAGGAAATTTCAGCTATGGTGCTGAAGAAGTTGGCAGATGATGCTAGTCGCTATTTGGGAGAAGCTGTGACTGGGGCGGTGATTACTGTTCCTGCTTATTTTAATGATTCCCAACGCCAAGCTACCCGTGATGCTGGGAGAATAGCTGGTTTAGATGTGCTGCGAATTCTGAATGAACCAACTGCGGCATCTTTGGCTTACGGATTAGATCGGGGTGAAACTGAAACCATCTTAGTTTTTGATTTGGGTGGTGGGACGTTTGATGTGTCGATTTTGGAAGTAGGTGATGGCATATTTGAAGTTAAAGCCACTAGTGGAGATACCCAGTTAGGTGGTAATGATTTTGATAGAAAAATAGTTGATTGGTTGGCAGAGCAATTTTTAGAAGTAGAAGGTGTAGACTTAAGACGCGATCGCCAAGCTTTGCAAAGATTAATGGAAGCAGCAGAAAAAGCGAAAATAGAACTTTCTGCCGTCAGCGTTACCGATATTAACTTACCCTTCATCACTGCCACGGAAGATGGCCCCAAGCATTTAGAAACTCGCCTGACGCGATCGCAATTTGAAGGACTTTGTACTGACTTAATCAGCCGAGTGCGAACCCCTGTTAAACGGGCGCTAAAAGATGCCGGACTTTCATCTAGGGATATTGAAGAAGTTGTACTAGTGGGCGGTTCCACAAGGATACCGATGGTAAAACAGCTAGTTCGGGATTTAATTGGCATCGAACCCAACGAAAACGTCAACCCTGACGAAGTTGTGGCCGTTGGTGCTGCTATTCAAGCAGGTATTCTCGCAGGTGAACTCAAAGATGTGTTGCTGTTAGATGTCACACCCCTATCTATGGGATTAGAAACCATTGGTGGCGTGATGAAAAAACTGATTCCCCGCAACACAACTATACCAGTACGACGCTCTGACATTTTTTCCACCTCTGAAAATAACCAAAACAGCGTAGAAATCCACGTTGTCCAAGGTGAAAGAGAAATGGCAACAGATAATAAGTCTTTAGGACGGTTTAAGCTGTACGGCATCCCACCAGCCCCCAGAGGTATACCCCAAGTTCAAGTATCATTTGACATTGATGCCAATGGTATTTTACAGGTAACGGCTTTAGATCGGACTACTGGTAGAGAGCAAAGTATCACAATTCAAGGCGCTTCTACTTTAAGTGAATCAGAAGTGAATCGGATGATTCAAGATGCCGAAAAATACGCCGACATCGACCGAGAAAGGAAAGAACGGGTAGAAAAACGCACTCGTTCCGAAGCATTAATTTTGCAAGCAGAACGGCAATTAAGGGAAGTAGCCTTAGAAATGGGGATGCAATTTGCCCGTAACCGTCGCCAAAAGATTGACAATATTTGCCGAGAATTGCGTGAAAGTTTAAAAGATAATGACGATCGCGGTATTGACCAAGCCTACGCTGACCTGCAAGATGCTCTGTATGAGCTAAATAGGGAAGTGCGAGAGTATTATGCTGATGATGAAGACGAAGACTTGTTTGGCGCTATCCGTGACATTTTCACCGGCGATAAAGAAAAGGAACGAGAACGGGATTATCCCAGAGATACCTATCGAGAACGTGATTCTTATAGCCGGGACTATGGCAGAGATAATACCAAAGACTATGGCAAAGACTATGGTCGAGACAATCGTTCTTCCTCCTATGATAGTCCTCCCCCACGCAGAAGCCGTCCCAGCTATCAGGATAATTGGGATGATGACGATGATTGGCTCTAAAGTAACTTTAGATTTTGGATTTTAGATTTTAGATTGAGGGATTAACTGTATGAAGTCTAAAATCTAAGTTCCAATATTTGCTCCCGTCAGTGATAAGTAGAAGCACAACTGACAACTGACAACTAACCACTGACTAGTGACATCTAAATTTAAATAACTGAACTATGCAAAATTTGCAGAATTTTCGGGATTATTACGAGATTTTGGGAGTAACGAAAGAAGCCTCTAGCGAAGAAATCAAAAAAGTTTATCGCAGGTTAGCAAGGCAATATCACCCTGATCTTAATCCAGGTAACAAGGAAGCAGAAGAAAAATTTAAGACTATTGGTGAGGCTTATGAAATCCTTTCCGACCCCAGTAGGCGATCGCAATATGACCAGTTTAGCCGCTACTGGAAACAAAAAGGCTTTGCTGGTGCTAAACAAACACAAAAACCCAAAGCTTGGGGAGATAATCGTGTCAACGGTCGCACTAATCAGGAAGTAGACCCCAGCGAGTTTCCTGATTTTGAAAGTTTTATTAATACGGTAATTGGTGTCAGCAGTCGCCAAGATAATAAAAATACGGCAGCTGATACCACTCCTAGCGACCCGTTTCGGACTCCCAGAACCAAAGTTTCATATACAGTTAACACCCCACCCCGCACCACCCGCAGGGATATAGAAGCACGATTAACTCTACCCCTAGAAAAGGCTTATCAAGGTGGTAACGAACGCATTCGTTTAGAAGATGGGCGATCGCTTGAAGTAACTATGCCACCAGGTATGGTAACAGGTCAAACCATCCGGCTGCGAAATCAAGGCATTGGTGGCGGCGATTTATACTTAAAAATTACCGTAGACCCCCATCCGTTATTTAAACTAGAAGGTGCAAATATCTTCTGTCAAGTTCCAGTGACTCCCAGTGAAGCAGTCTTAGGAGGACAAGTAGAAGCACCAACCCTAGACGGGCCAGTAAAAATGACCATTCCCCCCGCTGTGAGATCCGGTCAAAGATTTCGTCTAGCCAATAAAGGCTATCCTGGTGACAACGGTAAACGCGGCGATCAATTAGTAGAAGTTCAAATCGTCACACCCAAAAATATTACAGATGAAGAAAGACAGCTTTACGAAAAATTGCGGGAAATTGAAACCTTTAAACCCCGGGCTGATTTAATTTAACAGCAAAGTCTGAATCAGGATGACCAGGATTACAGGGATTGAAGTGGTTCGCAGCTTGTTTCCGTTGCCCCGATTCACAAAACATCTAAAATATAAAAAAACATATTTGAGTAAAGTGAATCGAAGCCGTGAGTCAAAACGGGACAAATTTACAAAGCGGCAAAACTACATATTACTCCCTGCTAGGACTGCATCCTTCCGCGTCGGTGATTAATATCCGTCGCGCTTATAGGGAACTGAGTAAACAGTATCATCCAGATACCACAGAATTGCCTGCTACACTTGCTACTGCCAAATTCCAACAAATTAATGAAGCTTATGCCACCCTCAGTCATCCAGAACGGCGTTTAAGTTATGATATAAAAATTGGCTATTCTCGCTTTGGTGTAATTCAAGCACCAACGGATTTAAATCAGTCCGTACATAAACCTTATGATTACTCAAAATCAATGTATCTTGATGCCAGTGATCGCCCCCTATCATCTGGAGAAATATTTGTATTATTTGTTTTAGGATTAACTCTTGTAGGTTGTTTGCTACTAGCGATCGCTATTGGGTTCGTTCGTGGTGAAACCAGTTTACTTTCCCCAAACTCTCAACCCCAATCCACAACAGCAAATCAGCTACATCTATCCACTAAATACCCCTGCAAGTAAAAATTCAAAATTCATCATTTCTTCAGCCAAAATCTAAAATTGTTATGCCTATTCCCCCCTCTAACACACCTCTGTATAGCCATCCTCTACCACAAATTGAACAATGGCTAAAAGACCAAGGTTGTCAACAAGATGAAACCGAGCTACATTGCTGGCGATTGCAAAGACCTAGTTGGGAAGCAGAACTCTGGCTAGATGTCGAACAAATTACAGTGCGATACATCAAAGCTGGAGAAAACAACAAAGATATCCAACGTTCCTTTAAATATTCCCTGAGTCGGGAAGATATCGAACAAGCCGTTTTTTTCGGTCCCTAGATTTCGTCGTCAGGATTAGGATTTACCAAATTTAAGGATTGGCGAAATTTAATTATTTAAATATTTCTGGATTTTTCCATCCTGCTAATCTAGAGTATCCTGATTTAGCATTTAATCTTCAATGTATTTCTTTTCATCCTGTTAATTCTTTAATCTCGAATATCCAGATATCTGACATTTTTATCTAAATTTTCCCAAACCGTCGTTCTCTTTGCTGATAGGCAGATAAAGCCCGGTGGAACTCTTTTCTGTCAAAATCTGGCCAGAGAGTATCAGTGATATAAATTTCTCCATAGGCCATTTGCCAAAGAAGAAAATTAGAAAGTCGCATTTCCCCACTGGTACGAATTAATAAATCTGGATCTGCTATTCCTGCGGTGTAGAGATGTGCTTCAAATACTTGTTCAGAAATTTCTTCAGGCTTGAGTAAACCTTCTTGAACCTTTTGAGCGATCGCACGACAAGCTTGTAAAATCTCTTGTCTACCCCCATAATTTGTGGCTACTGTAAATCGGATACTGCAATTATCCTTAGTTTCTGCCATTGAGCGAGAAATTTCCTCTTGCAGTGCTTTTGGCAAAGCTTGCAAATTGCCCACAAACTGAATCTGCACATTCTCCTCTACCATTTCCCGCAGTTCTTGCCGCAAAACACGCTGGAACAGAGTCATCAAAAACTCCACCTCTTCCTGTGGCCTTTTCCAGTTCTCCGTCGAAAAAGCGTAAGCAGTCAGCGCCTTAATTCCCCAATCCTTACAACAGTGCAGCAAATCTTTAATAGCATCAACACCAGCTTTATGCCCCATAATCCGGGGTAGACCTTGACGTTTAGCCCATCGACCATTGCCATCCATAATCACCGCAACGTGCTGGGGAAGTAGTTCTTTTTTTAAATCTAAAGGTAAATATTGCAGTTCAGTATGTTGTGTTGTCATTTTTCGGTCTTATTTTTTTGGCGAGAAGCAGACGTGTCTTTGGGGGGAAGCAAGCTACGCGTAGCGCGTCCTTGGCATAGCCTTTCGTAAAGAAGAAATGGTAATCCAACTAAACGAGAAGCCAGCGCTAATATTTGACCACCAATTTGACTAACCAAACTTAAAAGACCAGGTGCTACAGCTTCCCGATCTACAGTTGGCGAAAATCGAGCTTCTAGAGACTCTTTTAGCTTTTTAATCGTCAGTGGTCTATATAGGGTTCCCCGTTCTGCTAAGGAAATAGAACCCGTTTCTTCTGATACAACGACACAAATGCAATTTTCGACCCGCTCAGTAATTCCCATCGCTGCCCGATGGCGTGTACCCAGCTGACGAGAGGCTGTGCGTCCCGAAAGTGGTAGAATTATACCCGATGACACAATCCGCGAACCACGGATCAAAGTTGCTCCATCATGTAACAAAGTTTTTGGCTGAAAAATTGTTTGTATCAGTTCTTTAGAAACCTCTGCATTTAACTTTACTCCAGGTACAGAAAAATCTCGTTCATCAATTGGCCCTGAAGTTTCTAAAATCAACAAAGCACCAATCCGATTTTTTGACAGTTCTTTGACAGCATCGACAATTTCATCAATTACGCTATCAGATTTAGGGACTGCCAAGCGGTTGGGTTGAAATAGCTGGCGAAACTCTCCCCGTCCCAATTGTTCTAAAAATCGACGAAACTCTGACTGGAGTGCTACTGCCATTGCTACAGCACAACCAATTACTAGCTTTTCTAGGACAAAATTGAGTAGAGGTAGCCCCAAAGTGCCGCTGAATGCTGAGGCGAGCATTAAAACAATAAATCCGCGCACCATCCACAGCGTCCGGCGTTCACTAATAATTACCAGGATCATGTATGTCAGCGCCAGCACCAACACAATATCCAGAGTCCCAAACAGCAAGGACTGTGACCATCCCAGGTTTATCAGCCATTGCTTCCACCAATCTCTCATGACATCTGGATTCTAAATAGTCATTAGTCACTCGTCATTAGTCATCAGTCCTTGGTTCTTAGCTAATGACCAATGACCAAGGACTAACGACTATTTCAGTCTTTCTGGTAGGCAATCTTGTCGAATTATGTCTTGATAGGTTTCGCGCTGCAAAATTAAATTTGCTTCGCCGTTCGCTACTACAACAGCAGCCGGTCGGGGCAGACGGTTGTAGTTAGATGCCATACTGTAATTGTATGCACCAGTTCCCATAACTACGAGAATATCGCCTGGTTCAGTTTTTGGCAGTTGAGCATTTTTAATCAGAATATCTCCTGATTCGCAATGTTTACCCGCCAATGTGACTGTTTCTGTGCAAGCAGCAGACATTTTATTAGCAACTACTGCTCGATAAACTGATTGATATGTGATAGGGCGAGGATTGTCAGACATTCCCCCATCAATCGTTACATATGTACGAATATCGGGAATGACTTTAGCTGAACCAATAGTGTAGGCGGTAACGCAAGCCGTCGCAATTAGCGATCGCCCTGGTTCACATAATAATTTAGGTAAGGGCAGATTTTCGGCAGCACAAGCTTGTTGAACTACTTCACAAATTGCCTTTGACCATTCTTCAATGCTTGGGGGATCATCTGACTCTGTGTACCTAATCCCTAAACCACCACCAACATTTAATTCGGTCAATTCCAAATCATACTTGGCCGCATCTCGCAACCACTGTACCATCACAGCGCCCAAATCTCGATGGGGTTGACGTTCAAAAATTTGCGAACCAATATGAGCGTGTAATCCCACACAGTTTAAACCAGGTTGTTTGCTAACAAAGGCAAATACCTGATCTAAGTCATTGGGATCAAAACCAAATTTACTATCTAAATGTCCAGTGCGAATATATTCATGGGTATGGCATTCGATCCCCGGAGTCAACCGCAACATCACGCGCACTGGTGAAGAGTTTGTTGCCAATTCTACCAGTATATGTAATTCGTGCCAATTGTCAGCAACAATGGTACAACCTGACTCAATGGCTAAAACTAATTCATCACGAGATTTATTATTGCCGTGCAGGTAGATTTTATCTGGACTAACTCCAGCTTTTAAAGCAGTGTAAAGTTCACCACCGGAAACTACATCTATTCCTAAACCTTCTGAGGCGGCGATCGCACAAACTGCTAAACAATTCCAGGCCTTAGAAGCGTACAATACTTGAGATTCACCTTTATAGTATTGTTTGAAAGTATCCCGGTATTGCTGGCAAGCTGTCCGCAGAGTTGTTTCATCCAAAATATATAAAGGTGAACCAAACTGCTCAACCAGCTTTGTGACATCACACCCACCGATTTCCAGGGAGTCATGATCATTAACTCTGGCACTCAGGGGTAAAAGTTCTTGGTTAGGTGAAACTGTTGTGTGGCTAAGATTTTGAGGTAAATATTGATTGCCAGAAGGTTGAACCACGACGGGTTGAGTCAATACCATAAATAATAAAAGTTGTCCTTGTGAAAATTACAGGCGTGAGTTAGTCTCTCGATTCCCAGTTTACAGCTTTGCTGGTAATGGGTGATTAGGAGAAGAAGGTGACAGTGAAGAAGAAAGGTTAATTTTCTGCCCCAATCCCTAATCCCCATTGCCCAATCCTCCGTCCCCAATCCCCAGTTCCCAGAACCGTGATTTTATTAGATTTAAAAATTCAATCCTTGACACCTGAGCATTTAAGTGAATTGCTCGAACTTGATCATGCTTGTTTTGATGGTTTATGGACAATGGATGGCTACCGTAGAGAGTTAGAAAGTCCTAATAGTCATTTTTTGGGTTTATTTTCCCCATTTTCTCATTCTGAATTGCTGGGAATGGGTTGTTTTTGGTCAATTTTAGAAGAAGCACATATTACGATTTTGGCGGTTCATCCTCAATATCACCGTCAAGGATTGGGACAGGCTTTATTGTATTCTTTGCTGAAGACAGCAAGCGATCGCGGTTTGGAGCGAGCTACCCTCGAAGTTAGAGCTTCCAATGAGGGTGCGATCGCTTTATATCAAAAATTTGGTTTTAAAACCGCTGGCAGAAGACCGCGCTATTACAAAGATAATGATGAAGATGCGCTGATTCTTTGGCTTTCTGACCTACAACAGCCAAAATTTCTTAAAACCTTGGCAGACTGGCATACCATAGTTAGCGATCGCCTCAGCCAGTCTGATTGGTGATTCTCTCCCTGCACCTTTTCCTCTTCCCAGTTCCCCTTGATGATAAAAAATGCAATTTTTATGCAACTAATTTTAACCAAATTTAAATCAGAATTTTAAACTAAATTTAGTCTTTCAATAATCCAAGCTTATTTAACAGCTAATTTATTGACAATGTGACACCTTATATGATATTTATTTTTGTTTGGGATTGGATCAACAAAATCTCAATATTAGCGGTTTATTGTTTGCCATTAGTGCCAAAAACGCTGGAAAATTCAACCTCCTCAGTACAGTAGCTACACAAAAAGTAATAAAAAGTTAACAATTAACTCATCACCATGTCTGATGGCGATTGGATGTCTAAAATTTGTATACAAACATCCAAACTTTTAGCCTGTGCTAAAATCAGCATACCGGCACGACCGCAGGTGATGGGAAAAATGCCATGTTTGAACGCTTCACAGAAAAAGCCATTAAGGTAATCATGCTGGCCCAAGAAGAGGCCCGCCGTTTAGGTCACAATTTTGTTGGAACCGAACAAATCCTCCTGGGTTTGATAGGTGAAGGCACAGGAGTGGCCGCCAAGGTGCTGAAATCGATGGGAGTTAATCTCAAAGATGCCCGAATTGAAGTTGAAAAAATTATAGGTCGGGGATCTGGCTTTGTGGCCGTGGAAATTCCGTTTACGCCACGGGCAAAGCGAGTTCTAGAACTATCCTTGGAAGAAGCACGCCAACTGGGGCATAACTACATAGGCACCGAGCATCTGCTGTTGGGCCTCATCCGCGAAGGGGAAGGTGTAGCAGCCAGGGTGTTAGAAAACCTCGGTGTAGATTTATCTAAGGTGAGAACTCAGGTAATCCGAATGCTGGGAGAAACTGCCGAAGTTTCACCAGGAGGAGGCCCATCTGGTCGCACAAAAACCCCGACTTTGGATGAATTTGGTTCCAACCTGACCCAAATGGCCACAGACAATAAACTTGATCCTGTGGTGGGACGTGCTAAAGAAATTGAGCGCGTGATTCAAATTTTGGGTCGCCGGACTAAAAATAATCCAGTGCTGATTGGTGAACCAGGGGTTGGTAAGACAGCGATCGCAGAAGGTTTAGCAAGTCGTATTGCTAACAAAGATGTCCCCGACATCCTGGAAGATAAGCGTGTAGTAACTCTCGATATTGGTTTGCTCGTAGCAGGAACCAAGTACCGGGGTGAATTTGAAGAACGCCTAAAAAAAATCATGGATGAAATCCGCTCTGCGGGTAATGTCATCCTCGTAATTGACGAAGTTCACACCTTAATTGGTGCGGGTGCGGCTGAAGGGGCGATTGATGCGGCAAATATTCTCAAACCAGCTTTGGCTAGAGGTGAATTGCAGTGTATCGGCGCAACAACTTTAGACGAATATCGCAAGCACATTGAACGGGATGCGGCGTTAGAAAGACGCTTCCAACCTGTGATGGTGGGTGAGCCGTCAGTTGCAGAAACCATTGAAATCTTATTTGGACTGCGGGAACGCTACGAGCAACACCACAAGCTGAAGATATCCGATGAGGCATTGGAAGCAGCAGCGAAGTTGTCTGACCGTTATATTAGCGATCGCTACCTGCCAGATAAAGCCATCGACTTGGTTGATGAAGCCGGTTCACGGGTGCGCTTGATTAACTCCCAACTGCCACCAGCAGCAAAGGAATTAGACAAGGAATTGCGGCAAATCTTAAAAGAAAAAGATGACGCAGTGCGTTCTCAGGACTTTGACCGAGCCGGGGAATTACGCGATCGGGAAATGGAGATCAAAGCCGAAATCCGCGCGATCGCTCAAAGCAAAACCAACGCTACCGGTGGAGATGGTCTAGAACCTGTTGTCACAGAAGAAGACATCGCCCACATTGTCGCTTCCTGGACAGGAGTACCGGTGAACAAACTCACCGAATCCGAATCCGAAAAACTGCTGCACATGGAAGACACCTTACACCAGCGCCTCATCGGTCAAGATGACGCTGTCAAGGCTGTTTCCCGCGCTATTCGTCGCGCTCGTGTTGGCTTGAAAAATCCCAATCGACCGATCGCTAGTTTTGTCTTCTCCGGGCCAACTGGGGTAGGTAAAACTGAATTAGCAAAATCCTTGGCTTCATACTTCTTCGGTTCAGAAGAAGCAATGATCCGCTTGGATATGTCCGAATACATGGAGCGTCACACCGTCAGCAAACTGATTGGTTCACCTCCTGGTTATGTCGGCTACAACGAAGGCGGTCAGCTAACAGAAGCTGTACGTCGTCGTCCTTACACCGTGGTGCTGTTTGACGAAATCGAAAAAGCACACCCCGATGTGTTCAATATGCTATTGCAAATTTTGGAAGATGGTCGGTTAACCGACGCAAAAGGACGCACAGTGGACTTTAAAAACACCTTGCTGATTTTGACTTCCAACATTGGTTCTAAGGTAATTGAAAAAGGTGGTAGCGGTATCGGCTTTGAATTCTCTGAAGATGCCACTGAGACACAATACAACAGAATTCGCTCTTTGGTGAATGAAGAACTGAAGCAATACTTCCGTCCTGAATTCCTGAACCGCTTAGATGAAATCATCGTCTTCCGTCAGTTGAATAAGGCTGAAGTTACCCAAATCGCCGAAATCATGCTTAAGGAAGTGTTCGGTAGGTTGACAGATAAGGGCATTGTCTTAGAAGTCACAGACCGCTTCAAAGATCGCTTGATAACTGAGGGTTACAGTCCTAGCTACGGTGCAAGGCCATTACGTCGGGCAATTATGCGCTTGTTAGAAGATAGTTTAGCGGAAGAAATTCTGTCTGGACGCATCAAAGACGGCGATACTGCTCTTGTTGACGTTGATGAAAATGGCGTTGTTCAAGTTAGTTCTCAAAAAACACGGGAGTTATTACCCCAAGGTGTTGAGTTGTAATTAGGATGTTTTAATTGTTAATTAAACGGTGGAGAATTTCGGTTCTCTGCCGTTTTTTTGTCTCACGCAGAGGCGCAGAGTCACAGAGAGGAAAAAGAGGTTTTAAGCACTGAAGATGAGCTATTTTTGTGGATCGGTATGATTATTTTATTGATGTTGATGAAAATGTTGCTGTTAAAAATGCAAGGAAAAAATATCCTCAAGGTTGGTTAGTGACTTTTAGAGTTAATGAAACTGGTGCTTGTGGACGGATATAATTATAGGTACTTTTGGTAAAATTGGGGAGTTAATGTTTGAGATAGAGATTATTGCTACTGATGAAGATCACTATCATATTGAAGTTTTAAAAGTACCCCAACCTCACAAAGAGACTGAATGATTTCGACATCACTTAAAATTCCAGTGAGCTTCGCTAAAAGATGTTTACGAAAAACTTGTAATTACACATAAAAATAAAGCTTCCGTCCATTCAACAACTGCACCATAAGTATCTCCTGTATGTCCACCTAATTTATGATTAAACCAAGCTGCTGTTAAACCAGAAATCACGGTTCCAATAATCATCATCCCCATAGCCAAAGCCAAATTTTGGGGATTAATTAACCAAATTAAACCACTTAAACTAATTAGCAAAAACCAGCTTGGTAATATATCTTTGTAAGACTGAATCGCTTGTTTATGAAATGCACCTTTACCCGTGGGTTTTAAATAAGGATAAAATGCGATCGCAACTTGTTGTCCCCAACGTCCCCACCCACAAGCCGCAATCAGCGTCAAACAACGGTTTTCTGACAAATCACTCAACGCTGTGGTTTTCAATAGCAAGATAGCGATCGCAGCCATCGCTCCAAATGCACCTGTAGCACTATCCACCATTACCTGCAACCGTCTTTCTGGATCAGTCACCGCTAAACCATCAGCAGTATCCATTGCTCCATCTAAATGTAGCCCACCCGTAATTACTACCCAAAGTATTATTACTAAAGCGCTACGAGTTAATACAGGGATACCTAAATAATCAATTGTTGTATCCAATAAACCTAAAATTGCGCCAATCATCAACCCCACAACAGGAGCAAAACAGGCTACCCGCTCAAATTCTAAGTTTTTGATATAGGGTAAAGGAATAGCGGTATAAAATATTATGGTTGCAACAAACTGTAACAGTTGTTTTCTGCACCAATGCACTATTTGATTCATCTTACTTAAAAGTATAATTACTAGCTCAATATATATTTACGACACAACACTTGTAGCAATATGTAGTCGATATTCAAGCTTGATTAGTAACTAGAGACTGATGCCAAAAAGTTTGTTATGCTAACGTCATTAGTAATCAAAAGTTGCAGTAACAGATAATATAAGCGCATTCAATGACGAAAAAAACACAAAATTATCAGGGACGGTCTGCTTTTCGATTCTTTAATGGACGATCGCCCTACAAAATTGATATTTTGGAAATGTAGGGTTTTTTTCCAGTCCAAAAGCTAGGCAATTGACTTTTTAGCTGTGTTGTCACTCACCTTCCCTCAATAGCTATTTCTCTATGAGTCACCATCTACCCGACACTAGGATACCAGCACCGTGCATTGTTAATACTGGCATTATTGTCAATAAACTCGATATCAGACGATTACTAGCTGATTTAGGTCGAGTTCGCTACATCTACACCCAAGAAGACAAGCTACTCAGCGAAGGAGAGGGTGATGTGATGGAAGTATTTACAAGCCCACAAAGATCTACCATAGTCGCCAATAAGGCACTATATCTGAACATTTATAGTTTTGACTACCTGGAACTCAAACAATCACCGCAACAAGAACCTTACTTTGATTTGATCCAAGAGGATATCTGCTTGCGTTTAATTCCCCTATCCATACCTTTGCAAGAACGGTGCGATCGCCATTTTAACGTCGTCGCCATGGAAGCAATGATGGAGCAAGTACTATCAGCAAGATGGGATGCAGAAATTGACGATGACTGTTCCGATTGCTTTTAGTCTTAGAATAATATACCCAATTAGGCAGTATATAATGCAGGGTTTCACCCCTAAATACTGGGTAATGGGGATTGGGTACTGGGTACTAGGAACTTAGGACTTAGGAAAAACTCTGACCCCATGACCAATTACTAATTACCAATGACCAATTTTTCCTTTGAATGTCTAGCTAGTTGTAGTCAAACAAAAGCCAGAGCCGGAATATTTTTCACCCCCCATGGTGTTGTAGAAACTCCCAGATTTATGCCTGTGGGTACACTGGCAAATGTGAAAACCATTACCCCTGCTCAACTAAAAGATACTGGGGCGCAGATGGTTTTATCAAATACTTATCATTTGCACCTCCAACCAGGAGAAGCAATTGTTGCCGGAGGTGGTGGGCTGCATAAGTTTATGGGCTGGAATGGTCCCATGCTCACAGATTCTGGCGGCTTTCAGGTTTTTAGTTTGAGTGAAATGCGAAAGATTACAGAAGAAGGTGTAACTTTTCGCTCGCCCCGTGACGGACAGATTATTAAATTAACGCCAGAACGCTCCATTGAAATTCAGAATATTTTAGGGGCTGATGTGATCATGGCTTTTGATGAATGTCCCCCCTATCCAGCCACTCGTGAAGAGGTAGAAGCAGCCACAGACCGGACTTATCGCTGGCTAGAACGCTGTATAGTTGCCCATCAACGCAGTGATCAAGCCTTGTTTCCCATCGTGCAGGGAGGGGTGTATTTAGATTTACGCGCCCGTGCTGCCAATGCTTTGGCCGAGTTGGATATGCCAGGATATGCCATTGGTGGGGTGAGTGTGGGGGAACCGACGGAATTGATGGCGCAAATTGTCAAAACTACAGCGCCATTGTTACCTGTTAATAAGCCTCGTTATTTGATGGGTGTGGGAACTTATCGAGAAATGGCGATTGCGATCGCTTCGGGGATAGATTTATTTGATTGTGTGATTCCCACCAGATGGGCGCGACATGGAACTGCGATCGTATCCGGTGAACGTTGGAATTTGAAAAATGCCAAGTTTCGTGAAGATTTTGCACCATTAGATGAAACTTGCCCTTGTTATGCTTGTCAAAATTTCAGTCGTGCATATATATCCCATTTAGTGCGATCGCAGGAAATATTAGCCTACACATTATTAAGCATTCACAATATCACCGAACTAATTCGCTTTACCCAAAAGATTCGGGAATCAATTTTGAGCGATCGCTTCCTCACCGACTTTGGACACTGGCTTACAGATGACAAGGGGCAGGGAGCAGGGGAGCAGGGGAGCAGGGGAGTTTTTCTAATTACCAATTACCAATTACCCATTACCAATCACCAATTACCAGTCCCCAAACCATGTTAATATACATCTTAAATATGAAAGCTGTGTTGGATTAGTTGGATATAAACAAACATGGAAGCCGCACTGTTATTAGCAAAATTGCCTGAAGCCTACCAAATCTTCGACCCCTTGGTAGATGTTCTCCCAATCATTCCTGTTTTCTTCCTGTTGCTTGCTTTTGTTTGGCAAGCTGCTGTAGGTTTCAGGTAAATCGATGTATTTTTAACTCCGTGGACAGGAAACACACACCTGTCCTAATTTTTTGTGTAATCATCTTATTAAAAATTGATATTTATTAATATTTTGCAATAAATAACCATAATTAAATGGGATAATGTATCAAGCTTGGTCAAAACAAAGCCAATAGACACATTTACACTCAGGGAGGAGTTATGGGAAATATTAAATTTGTTAAAGAGAATAAAGAAATAGTGACCGCAGATGGTGCAAATCTCCGACTCAAAGCCATGGAAAATAACATTGATATATATACATTGATTGGCAAAATGACCAATTGCGGTGGTGCAGGTCAATGCGGTACTTGTATAGTTCAGGTAGTAGAAGGATTAGAAAACCTATCACCACGCACTGATTTTGAAAACCGGAAATTTAAAAAAAAGCCTGATAACTACCGTCTAGCCTGTCAAACCCTGGTTAATGGCCCTGTCAGTGTCGTTACAAAACCTTAACTTTTGGTTATGTACTCGTGATTAGTATTGGCGAAAGCAGAAAATTTGGAAAAACTCAGTCATAGATGATGCTATTCTAAAGTTGTTGACTGGAAATCAAAGAGAGGCTATCTTGCCATGCAAGTTAATGACCTGGGCTTCGTAGCAAGCATTTTGTTCGTGCTAGTGCCTGCCGTTTTTTTAATTATGCTTTACATCCAAACTGCCAGCCGAGAAGGTTGAAAAAATAGTTAATACTTTAGCTATAAAATAAAAACCCTTACACTCATTCAGTGCAGGGGTTTTCATTTATCAATCGCTCAAACCAATATTTGATTATGGATTGGTAATTAGAGAAATTATTACTAAAAACGCATTTAAGCAGAAGTTCGTGCCAACAATACTGGACAAGTTGCATTAACTCGGACGTAATCAGACAAAGAAGCGCCAATCAATCGGTCTAGATCAACAAAACTCTTAGCAATAGATGGACGACGATCTGGAGAACCTAATACTAACAAGTCTACATTCAGTTCTTCAGCTAAACGACAAATTTCTTCCCCAGGTTTGCCACTACTGGTGACACAACGAACCGCGACACCTTGTCTCTCTGCTTCTGCAACTGCAAGCCCTAGAACTGAATTTTTTTCTGGCTTAATATCAGTAATTCCCGATAATTTGCCACCTAAATCTGTATTAATATTAGCCAAAATTAACTGGCCACCTGTGACACCACGCAGGATGAACAGAGCTAAATTCAAACAACTTGTTGCCGCTTCAGATTTATCTATAGCCACCATAGCACGCTTGATTCTTTTGACATAAATGTCATCTTTAACCAGCAACATGGGACGAGAAGATAATTGGAAAACATACTGACTAACAGAATTCCCTAAAATTGATTGCAGTCGCTTGAGTCCCCGTGAACCCATGACAATCAAGTCAGCATCCATTTCTTCAGCTACTTGGCAAACGACATCTTTAGGATCTCCTTGCCGCAAAATCGAAGAAACTTGGCTAGGATCTAAGTCCAGAGACTGAATCGCATTAGCCAGAATCTTACCACCTTCTTCCCATTTATCTGTCATTACAGCCGCAGTGCTTTGTGGGGATACAACGTGCAGAACCGTAACTTTTGCAGATTGGATTGAGGGCATTTCTTTCAATGTCTTCATCATTTCTTCTGCGTGTCCCAGTCCAGAGACAGCCAGCAAAATTTTTTCTATCATCTTCCGTAATTGTTCTTAAGGGTTCTTTGGGTTTCGCTGCTAGTACTGAGCATCAGAACTGATGTTCTCCACTTTGCTCAACAACCTAGTCAGTAAATAGGCACAAATTAACTTTAGTTATTAGTTATTTAGTTATTAGTTAGTGCTACTAACACTAGCCAATGAGAAGAAAACTAATAAATTT
Organism: Anabaena sp. PCC 7938; assembly: GCF_049315035.1. Taxonomy (NCBI): domain Bacteria; kingdom Bacillati; phylum Cyanobacteriota; class Cyanophyceae; order Nostocales; family Nostocaceae; genus Anabaena; species Anabaena sp. PCC 7938. Next base: position 3,379,970 of record NZ_CP186034.1, read on the forward strand.
TTAAGTTTCTTTGCGCTTAATTACTTAAAATTGCAACTAGGCTTTCGATAGATTAAGCATACTCTCAATTTACCCTAACAAACTTTACGAAATATGATGTTAGTTATTATTTTTAATCTATATTTATCTTTTTTAAACTGGTAACTGGTGATTGCTGAAAGCCTTGAAGCAACTGGGTTTATATTCAGGATAGGCTCAATAACCTACTACATTTATAAGCGCAGCCATGCCCGCATGGCTTTACAAAACTCAGCATTCACTCAGCACTTTGCTACACCTGCAAACCGACTTACCAAGGATTGCCAACCATTGTGAATGCTGCCCAATAATAAGGATGGGAAAGGGATTCATTCGGTTGTTCAAAACTTTCAGTAGGTAAAGGTAAGCTGCCAACTTGTTCCAAACCTTGTAACTGACCATTTTTTAAATAAATCTTCCCTGTTGCCATAGCTACTTGAGCTTCTCGGAGGGCTTCTGCACGAATAGGAGAAGTTTTTAAACTCTCGTAAAATTTTGCCATCAATGCAGCTGTCCCAGTGTCGTTAACAGCCCAAAGACTGGCAACACTAGTTTTTACACCTGCCAATACTGCTAAACCTGCAAATCCAATTTCTGCTTCTTTATTCCCCAAAGCACTTCTACAAGCACTCAGTACCAGCATTTCCACCGGGGGGTTATTAAAACCTAATTGCCTGATTTCGTTCAAACGTAATTTATTTTCCCATAGTTGAATATAGGAATTATCCACAGCACCGCCAATAAAATCAGCATGGGTGGCCATGTGAATAATGCCAAAAGGTTGATAGCGACGGAGAGATTTCAGATTATCTAACGTGGCTTGTTCGTTCAACAATAATTTGCCAGGCCAGAGTTTATTAACTAATGTTGATAACTCTATAGGTACTGCTGGTAAAGGTTCTTGCCCTTGGGTACTCAGAGAAACACCCATTGCTAAGAGTTGGGATTGTTTGATGTCTGTATAGAGGGTATTGGTTAAGCTGAGGCTAGGCATTAAACCAATACTATAATTTTCGACCAAAAATTTTTGCCCATCATGAAGAGCAGCCATAGGGGTTGAGCGTAAGCCGACATCTGGTAAGAAAACCAGGTTTTTGATGCCTTGAGTTTGTAAATCTGCCTGTATTGGGGCAATTATCCAACGATAAAGTTGTTGAGCAGGTTGCAAGTAAGTTTTGCGGGTGCGGAACTGTGGACTAGCGATTTGGTCACGAAATTCCTTTGCAACTTTGAGAACTTCAGCTTTTGTGACATTGGGAATACGTTTACGTATGGGGTTTCCAGTTCCGGTTACTACTATAACTTCTAGTTGGTCACTATCCTGATCAGTTATGATTTTTAACTCTTTATTAGCAGTTTTTCCTGAAGATGAATCTGGTGAAATTTCTACAGGGACAAAACTGAGATAGATAAATGCAGGTTTGACACCTGTTGCTTTCTCAATTTGGCGAGTAATCTCTTTGGCTTCATCTATGCTTTTGACTCTAGGAGTGGGTATATTTAATTGACTGGTAAAGATGTTGGTAAATTTATCTTCAGGAGTGGGATCAGAATTAAGAATTGGTTTATCAGAATCAGGAGGTTTTTCTGGTGGTTTTTCTGGTGGTTTTTCACACTGGAAAGTACAAGGTGGTGGTGTTGAGGTATTTGCTTGGGGGAGTGATGTTAATTGTTACTGTAGCAGGTGTGGAGAATGAAACGCGATCGCTCGATTTAACTGTAAACGCATTAATAGAGTCAGTTGTATCCGTTGGTGGGGTGTAGTTTAGCGTCTCACCTGAAGATATGATATCTCCCGCAACTAATACGGTATTACCTCTTCTCAGAGTCCCAGTCAGAATAGAATCGATCTCTATAGTTGTGTTATCAGCATTGACATCACCCGTAACCGCATTAAATGTAAAACTTACCTGCTGATTTGCTTCAACATTAAATGATATTGGTGAGGTTGCCGTTATCGTGGGAGGTGTGTTGACCGAAGTGATTGTAATCTGTGTTGGAGTTCCAGTTGCATCACCACCAGTAGGTAAAACAGGAAAGCTGCCTAAAGATATGTTTGCATCACCCGCATTCAGCGATCCTACTGTGCCATTAACACCAGCAGATCCGACAGTAAAGGGTTCGTTGTCTGGACCACCATCATGTTGAATTTTAATCGTCCCACCTGTATTGGCAATTGGTACAGTGCCAGTAATATTACCATCCTGAGATAGGGTAGCCAGATTTCCACCTGTTGCGATGGTATTACTGGAAGTGCCGACAGTTCCTGTTCCTAAAATCAAGCCATTGGTAAGGACTTCTACGTTGCCACCTTTGACTGAGTTACCAACGGGTTCTAAGGTATCTGTTGTAGACTGAGTATTAATACTACTAAACTGAATAATGCTACCAGAGGAATTAGTAGTATTCAGGCTTACATTTCCACCCTTAATAATAGTTATACCGTCTACAAAAGTGGCAACTACTGAGGTATCAATTGCACCATTAACAGTGATGTTATCTCTGGCATTTAAACTAACTCCACCCCCCTCTCCCGTAAAATTTCCTCCGCTGGTTCTTGTCATGGAGGAATTAATACCATCCGTGGTGATACTACCTGTTGTACTTGTAATGTCAACACTACCACTGGTGGCGGTACTAGTTGTAGGCTCTGTGATGCTAGTATTGATAGCTCCTACATCAACTGTTCCATTGGCAGATAAAGTAATATTGCCACTTAAAGAATTATTATTACCATCAGAATTCTGGTTAATAAGGTAGGTGTCGAGATTGCCTAGTTGAATACTGCCATTGGTACTATTAACTTGAATATTACCTGCTTGAGCAACGTAACCTTGTCCAAAGGCAACAATGTCACCTGCAATAATATTCCCCGCAGCAGATAAAGTGACATTACCACTACTACCGAAACTTCCTGCGTTTAAAGTTGTGTCAAAATTTCCCAGATTTAAGCTTGCACCGGAAATACTAATATCTCCCCCAACAGTCCTGATAGTATTGGTGAGATTAGCAAAATTTACCGCACCAATGGTGGAAGTCAGGCTGAAGCTACCGCTGTTACCTAAGTTTAGTGTAGCTACACCAGCAGCGGTGGTTACTCCAGGTGTATTACCTGTAATGGCATTAATGGTGATATTCCCTGTGGCTTGTAAATTAATATTTGCACCCGCACCTAAATTTGCTAAAGCACCCCAAGAAATGGTATTAACTCCATTATCTGCATCTCCAGAAGCAATAGTCCCGCTAAATGAAGTATCAAATGTGCCTGAATTTAAGGGAGCATCAATAATGGTTAAGGTTGTGGGATCTAATAATAAATTACCCATGCTACCATTAACTGCTGTAGTATTTACCTGTCCATTGAAGGTGAGATAATTTTGACCTGATACTTCTACAAAACCACCATTGCCAGAATTTGCTCCACCACGAGCAGTAATATTACCAAAGAATTTTGCACTATTATCAGCCCAGATAATTACCCGTCCCCCGTTACCATTAACGTTACTATCGGTTGAAATAACTGAATTGGCATCAACGTAAGTATTTGTAGCATTAGGTACAGTTCCTTCACCTTGGGTATCTCCTCCAATTAGTACCTTACCTCCGCCATTATTACCAGATGCGTTGATGTTGGTCTTAATTAAACCGATCTGATCACCAAGTATATTTACTATACCACCAGTTGCACCAGATACATCAACTTTACCAGAAACAATAGTTGTACCCGGAGTGGTGGGAAGTTTAACATCAGAACCCGTGACTTGAACTGTACCATCAGAATTGGCCGTTAAACCTGTATTACCAACTGTGAGCAAATCAGCAAGGGAAGGAATTGATAAAGCTGGGTTATTTGGTTGATTTTGTGCAGAAAAAGGCTGAATTTCCAAACTTAACAAATTTCCTGCTTGACTCAAACGTACTAAATTTTGTCCAGGCACGGATGTAATAGAAATCTGTCCTCTCGGTGCTGTGAGTTGTCCGGTATTTGCGACTGTACCGCCTAATAAGTTTAAACTCTGTCCTGTACCAACTGCTAAATTACCAGCATTGATAATTGATCCTTGCTGACTCATTGTAAAGGCGAAACTGTCAGGGTTTCCAAATAAAGCAGAGTAATCATTTGTACCGAAAGCATTAAACCAATTATTGCCAAACCCAATCCCGTTGGCAGTTGTGACTGTGAAAGCACTAGGTAAATTTAAACTGGCGTTACTGCCAAATACAAAGCCGGCAGGATTCATTAAATAGAGGTTGGGATTACCTCCTGTTACTTGTATTAAACCATTGATAATAGAAGCATTACCGCCTGTAATTCTACCCAGAATATTGTGCAGATTGGGGTTGGCTATGAAGTTGGCTATTTGTCCTGGTGGTACACTAAACTCCTGAAAACTATGGAAGAGGTTAGTACCGGATGTTGTCCCACCAGTAATATCTATTCTGCCAGTGTTGAAAGTGACAATTGTACCTGTACCATCGGCGTTGGGTACTATGCTTATTAGATTAATACTACCATTGGGAAATAAACTGATATTCCCACCTGGGTTTGAAATCACATCACTGTTGATAGTGATAGTTCCGACATCAGTTATGATTGGATTATCGGCAGATATGGTTATGCTGGAACCGTTAACACTATTAGTGTGGGTAAAATCCAAGTTACCAATGCTAGTACCTAAATTTACTACTTGAATACTATTACTAGCATTAACTTGAAAGTCCCCTGAAATAATAAAATCGCCATTGGGATTGACTAAATTTATATCATTACCCAGAATATTAACTTTACCGCCAGTTGCACCAGATACATCAATATTACCGGAAGCGATCGCAGTACCAGGGATAGTGGGAAGTTTAACATCAGAACCTATAACTTGAACTGTACCATCAGAGTTGGCAATTAAACCTGTGTTACCAACTGTGAGTAATTCCGGCAAAGATGCAATTGATAAAGACGGGCTATTCGGTTGGTTTTGTCCAGAAAATGGCTGAATTTCCAAACTTAATAAATTTCCTGGCTGACTCAAACGCACCCAATTTTGTCCAGGTACGGATGTAACTGAAATCTGTCCTCCTGGTGCTGTGAGTTGTCCTGTATTGGCAACTGTACCACCCAATAAGTTTAAACTTTGTCCTGTACCTACTGCCAAATTACCAGCGTTGATAATTGCTCCTTGCTGACTCATGGTAAAGGCGAAGCCGTTGGGGTTTCCTACCAAAGTGCTGTAGTCATTATTACCAAAAGCATTAAACCAGTTATTCTCAAAACCGATACCATTGGCTGTTGTGGCTGTGAAAGCACCAGGAACATTTAAACTAGCGTTGCTGCCAAAAACAAAACCGGCAGGATTCATTAAATAGAGGTTGGGACTACCTCCTGTTACTTGTATTAAACCATTGATAATGGAAGCATTGCCACCTGTAATTCTACCCAGGATATTTTGCAGATTGGGGTTAGCGAGAAAGTTGGCTATTTGTCCTTGTGATAAGCCAAATTCTTGAAAGCTATGGAAGAGATTAGCGCCAGATGTTGTTCCACCATTGATATTGATTGTGTTGCCGTTGGGGGTGACAATTGTTCCTGTATCTGCATTGGGGACTATTTGGGCGTTGGCTAATCCCCCACTAATGGCTCCCACTAAGGGGATGATATAAGGGGTTAAACGCCAACAGAAAGCTTTGATTGTTTTAGTGGCGCTGTTGACAAAATCTTGCCAGGGTTGTTTGCGTCGGAGTATAAAGCGACTTGTAGATAGTTCGAGATCGATTTGATATTTATCACTGAGTCCCCGACGTTGGAGAGCTTGGGATATTGCTTTTTGGGAAGATAAGAGGGTTTGTTTTCGGCATACTTGGGAGGTGTTATTTGAGTGTTGCCGATAGTAGTAAAGTGGTTTTTGTACACGCCCTATTTGGGTAATTTCTGAAAGTCGCAAGCAGAGATCATAGTCGTCAGCGTAATTTGCGAAACTTTCGATGTCGTTAACTTGCTGATAAACTGAACGACGAATGAGGCGAAATTGAAAGGTCATGAAGTCTACTAACAGACGCTGTGGAGAATAGGGAATGTGACAGCGATGACCGTAGTTGAGAAATTTTCCGTCTTTGTCTATGTCTATGTAGTCGGTGTAGACGAAGCCGATTTTAGGGTTGCAGTTGAGGATAGCTGCGGTTTCGGCTAGGGCTGTGGGGGCGAGGATGTCGTCACTGTCTACGTAACCAAGGTAGAGTCCGGTAGTTTGAGCGATCGCTTTTTGTCGAGCCGTAGCTATTCCCAAATGAGGTGCAGCTACTACTCGGACTCTACGATCTTTTTGGGCATATTCACGAGCAACTGTCACTGATTTATCTGTGGAGCCATCATCCCATACTAGTAATTCTAAGTCTTGCCATGTTTGTTCTAGGACACTAGCAATCGCACTCCCAAGGTAAGACTCCCGGTTGTAATTGACGATGACAATAGATATCAGTTGTGACATCGAAGTACTCCGCAATTTTTGCTCTGTTCAGAATATAATGCTGGAAATATAACTTAGGTACAATCGTAAGTTAAATATTTTTTATTTACAAATTTTATTCATCTTTGAATGTCATAGTAATAACAAATGTATGATATTCATGCGGTGAACAGCCAACATTGTACCGTAAAGATGGTAATAACCGATAACTGTGAACTAACAACTGCTAAATAAGGCATCCCAAGGAAGTGAAATGAGAAAAGAAACAAAAACTGGTGTGAAAAAAGCAGCTAAAAAACAGCCAGGCATTGTATATTTTTTTCATCAATTGGTCATTCTGCGGAGTTATCAAAGCATCTCATTTCAATGCGCTTTGCTAATTCTGAATATAATCTCGATTGTAGCCATTAATGGTATGAAGGCTACGGCTAGTGATGGTAAGGTTTTTAACTCAGATTCTTATTTGGATCTTGATCATTCCCAATCTGTAATAGTACAGACACCAGATGCTCTGCCTCCTGAATCAGCACCACCAGCAGAACCTGAGCGTATTTATATACGGCAAATTAAGGTTATCGGTAGCACGGTTTTCAATGAAAATGAATTGAATGCTGTTGTACAGCAGTTTACCGACAAAGAATTAACTCAAGAAGACATCAGAAAAGCAGCAGATGCTGTTACCCAACTTTACTTAAATAAAAATTATCTTAATTCTAGAGCAGTCCCAGTTACCCAACAACCCAATACAACAGATGGTATTGCGGTAATTCAGGTGATTGAAGGACGTTTAGCAGATATTGAAATTACAGGAACAAAGCGGTTAAATCCTGCTTACATTCGGAATCGAATTCAACTGGGTGCTGGTATTCCTTTGAATGCTATTAAATTAGAAGAACAATTAAGATTACTACGAATTGATCCACTATTTGATAATGTGGAAGCTAGTCTACGTCCATCCGGTCAAGTTGGTCAAAGTCTGCTGCTAGTCAGAGTTCAAGAGGCTAAATCTTTTGAGTTTGGTTTGAGTGCAGATAACTATTCACCTCCTAGTGTTGGTTCAGAAAGATTGGGGATTCAACTACGAGAGCGGAATTTAACTGGAATAGGAGATGAATTAGCTGGTTCTTATTATCGCTCGGTAACAGGTGGTGCTGATAGTTTTGATTTTAGTTATCAGATTCCTGTTAATGCCATGAATGGGAAAGTACAATTGAGAGTTGCCCCCAGCAGGAGTGAAATTACAGAACCACCATTTAAAGATTTAGGGATTAGAGCCGAACAAGATGTATATGAAATCAATTATCGTCAACCTTTAGTCAGAACTCCCAGAGAAGAGTTTGCTTTGTCTTTAGGATTTACCTATCAAGATGGTCAAACTTTTTTGTTTGATCAACTCCCCACACCTTTTGGTATAGGCCCTGATGAAAATGGGGTAAGTCGTACCAGTGTAATTAAATTTGCCCAAGATTATACAAGAAGAGATCAGCAAGGTGCTTGGTCAGTGCGATCGCAATTCAATTTTGGCACAGGCTTATTTGATGCTACAACAAACAATTCTCCCACGCCTGACGGTCACTTTTTCAGTTGGTTAGGTCAATTAGAAAGAGTGCAACGAATCAACGACAATAATTTATTAATTGTGCAAGCAGACTTACAAATTACACCAGATAGTTTGTTACCTTCTCAACAATTTGTGATTGGGGGTGGTCAATCTGTACGGGGATATCGACAAAATGCCCGTTCTGGAGATAATGGATTTCGGGTAGCAATTGAAGATAGAATCACAGTAAAACGTGACGCTGCGGGATTACCCATAATTCAGGTGATTCCCTTTACTAATTTAGGTGCAGTTTGGAATAAATCTGATAATCCTAATAATCTACCCAATCAAACCTTTTTAGCCAGTGCAGGTTTAGGATTATTGTGGAATCAAGCTTTGGGAATTGAACATTTAATCATGCGACTTGATTATGGTATACCCTTCATTGATTTAGATGACCGGGGTAATAATGCTCAAGATGATGGTTTTTATTTTAGTGTCCGTTATCAACCATAGTAAAGGTAAGGAGTTCGGAGTTCGGAGTCAGGAGTTCGGAGTCAGGAGTCAGGAGTCAGGAGTCAGGAGTTCGGAGTTCGGAGTTCGGAGTTAGAAAGAAAGAAGAATATTTTTTCTTCTGTTCCCTGCTATATCAAATTACCAATTACCAATATGATAAAATTTCGTTTAATTACTATATCTGCTTTGATTGCTTTAAGTTCGCCTTATTTGATTGTTTATCCTTCAGAAACAGTTCTATCACAAGCACCAACACCAACATCCGAAGAAGCTATTATTGAGGCCATTAATCTCAATAATAATGGGGAAGGTTTAGTTTATAAAGACTTAGTAGGTTTGGGTGAATTAAACGCTGGCTTAGAAATGTTCAAGCAAGCGTTAACCATTTTCAAAAAATATAAAGCTACAGCAGGAGAAGCTAATAGTCTGGTTAATATTGGCTATATTTATCTGCGAAAAGGAGAATATCAAAAATCATTGGAATTTTTCCAACCAGCTTTAGAGATTCGCAAAAAAAACAAAGATAGAGAAAATGAATGGATACCCCTTTCTTACATGGGAGAAGTTTATCTCAATCTTGGTAATTACCAAAAATCGCTGGAGTCTTATCAATCTAGTTTAGCTATTCTCAAAGAACTCAAAGCCGCTAAACCAAAAGAATCCAGTTATTCTACCAGTGAAGCAATTATTCTGACTGATATTGGTGCAGTTAATTTTAGACTAGGACAGTATCAAAAAGCACTCGATTTCTATCAGCAAAGTTTAGTAGTTCAAAAAACAGAGAGCGATCGCATTGGTAGTGTGCAAACTTTGAATAATATAGGAGTAGTGTATGTTAATTTGGGCAACTATGCCCAGGCACTAGATGCTTATCAGCAAGCGGAAAATACTCTCCAAGACTGTTGTTCTATTTATTATGGGACACAAGCTGCAATCCTCAATAACTTTGCAGGTGCTTATTTTAGTTTAGGTCAATATCAAAAATCCTTAGAATTTGCCGAAAAATCTGCAACTATTTACAAAAAACTGCGGACTGGTGAGTACAAAGGTACAACTAAAAAGGAGATTGAGTTACTTTATAATGCTTTAGGTGATAATCCTCAGGCATTACAACAACTTACTAATCGTGCTAATGTTGGTGATGCATTTGGCAAAGATTCTTTTCAATTTCAAGGTGAATCACTGAATCTCAACAACATTGGACAAATTTACTTTGGTTTAGGTAAATATGAGCAAGCGTTAAGTTTATATCAACAGGCTTTAAATATATACAAAGAAAATAATTATAAATCAGGGATTGCTGTTACTCTCAATAATATGGGACGTATTTATCAAAATCAAGGTAAATATGACCAAGCAATTGAATTAAATCAACAGGCTTTAGTTAATTATAGAGAAGTTGGAGATAGAACTGGTGAAGGTGTAACAATTAGTAATTTAGGACAAATTTACCAGAAACAAAATCAGAATGAAAAGGCTTTAGAATTCTATCAGCAAGCTTTAACAATACATCGAGAAGTTAGTGATAAAGTTAGTGAATCTGCAACTTTAAAATTTACTGGAGATGTGTTATCTGCTCAAAAACAACCACAATTAGCGATCGCATTTTATAAACAATCGGTAAACCTCACAGAAACCATTCGTCAAAATTTACGCGTTATCCCCACAAATATTCAAAAATCCTATACAGAAACAGTTTCTGAGAGATACCGCAAACTCGCAGACTTATTACTTCAGCAAAATCGTCCAGCAGAAGCGCAGGAAGTTTTAGATTTATTGAAAATCCAAGAAGTAACTGATTTTCTTGGTAACAGTCAAAGAAGTCCTCAAAAAACTAATAATATATCTAATAATAACCAAAGAAATCCCGAAAAAATAACCACCATTTCCCCAAATAAATTACCCCTAAAACCCCAAGAACAAGAAATTACTCAAAAATATAGTGCTATTCAAGATAAAGCCATATCCTTGGGTAAAGAACTGACAGAACTGCGAAAAATTCCCCAAAAATCTCGCACAGCTACCCAAGAAAAACGCATTGCTGAATTAGTGAAATCAGAGCAAACAATTACAGCCGAATTTAATAAATTTATCAAAAGTCCATCTGTAGTTTCATTAGTACAGCAATTATCTATCAGCACAGGACAAGAAAATATCAACCTCCGTCAACTTAACTCAATTCGGGATAATTTAAGACAGTTAAATCAAAAAGCAGTATTACTTTATCCCTTAGTTTTAGATGATAGATTGGAACTAGTCATAGTTAGTGCAGATTCTCCACCTATTCATCGGACAGTACCAATTAAAAAAGCCGAATTAAATCAACTGATTACACAATTTAGACAAGAATTAACTAATACCCGAAAAGATGTAAAACCAACAGCTAATAAATTATATAATTATCTCATTCAACCCATCGAAAATGACCTCAAACAAGCTGAGGCAAAAGTTATTATTTATGCTCCCGATGATCGCTTAAGATATATTCCTTTAGCAGCATTGTATGATGGCAAAAATTGGTTAGCACAAAGATATACTGTTAATAATATCACGGCTGCAAGTTTGACAAAATTAGATAACAAACCTCAAAAAAATCTTCAAACATTAGCAGCAGCTTTTACAAAAGGAAAATATACAGTTAGCTTAGGAACTGAACGTCAAGCAGAATTTAGCGGTTTAGAATTTGCTAAAGTCGAAGTAGAAAACCTAGCTAAAACAATTCCGGGGACAAAAATATTATTAGATAATGAATTTACACCTAAAATTACAATTCCCCAAATGAATGATTATAAAATCGTTCATTTGGCTACACATGGACTACTTGTAACTGGTGAACCAGAAAATTCATTTATTATCTTTGGAGATGGAGAAAAAGCAACACTACGAGATATAGAAAATTGGTCTTTACCAAATGTAGACTTAGTAGTTTTAAGTGCTTGTCAAACAGGTTTAGGCGAAAAATTAGGAAATGGACAAGAAATTCTTGGTTTAGGTTATCAGATTCAACTCACAGGTGCAAAGGCATCTATGGCTTCTTTGTGGAGTGTTTCTGATGGAGGAACACAAGCTTTAATGAATGAATTTTATACACTTTTAAAAGTAGGAAATGTGACAAAAGCGGAAGCATTACAAAAAGCACAACTTGCCTTATTAAATAATACTAATAAAACAGAATTTAAACATCCTTATTATTGGGCTGCATTTATTTTAATTGGTAATGGGTTATGAGTTGAGTTAAATTTTTATTTCAGAATCTTCATCTTCTAATTCTTCTAATGCAGAGACTAACATTGCTAAATTTAGGTGTGTACTATACCAATGGAAAGAGTAGTTTGTAGGGTGGGTTAGACGCAACAAACAATCATGGAAAAAGATGAGATAATTATTATTGTGCGCCGTAACCCACCAGGAATATTGATGGTTGATGGTGGGTTATGCTGTTGCTAACCCACCCTAAAGTTGCATTGAGTGAAGCTGTTAAACAAGGAATTGATGCTAAAAAGAACGAAATCAAAGGTTTAGAAAATATTAAATATTGGGCGGATGTTCGCCCATTTTTACCCACATTTTACGTACACGAGTTAATTGTGAACGGTTCATTTTTAAAGCAGAAATTGTTACTCTAGCCACAGGTGTAAGTCCTACAATTTCCGTAGCATCTTCACTCCAAGTAAAATGCTGTATCCATGATTGCTGTTGAGGATGAAATAGTTTAACCTCCTCTTGAGTATTTGGATCAATTGCTGTTTGACGAGTTGCTTTATAACGATTACAAGATGGACAAGCTAAACAGAGATTTTCAAACACTGTTTCACCATCAGCTGACCGAGGAATGATATGCTCAAATTCAAAGGTAGTAACTGTTAGAAATTCAGCAGTACGACAGTAAGCACAACAATCTGCAAAACAATGACGAATTTTTTCTTTTAATTCAACAGAAATATAAGCACTCACGCTACTTTCGGTTTCTCTTGAAGTTGGTTTAAAGTATATCTAGCTCTAGTTTTAAGAATATTTAATTGATCAACCTGTGCCAGCAATTTGTCTAAAGTTTCACTTTCTTCATTAGACAATTGATTTTCAGAATTTTTCATTAATAACTTATCTAACTGAATCTGACTTTTAGGAGACAAAGAAGTTTCTGCTAAAGCTTGCAACTCATCCTGACTTAAACCAATCAATAATTCAGTATCTGCTGATAAATTGGTTAGCTGTTGGTAAGTTTCCAAATTTAACAATACACCAACTCTATCTCCTTCTGTATTCGTTATATACTGCACTGATTCAGACATGGTTCTATTGCGTAAATCCTAGATTTTAAAGATTTTGTTGGGTTAGCAACAGTGTAACCCAACCTCCTAATTCTACACAGCAGCCAATAAACCATTATGTTTTAGCAGCGCAGTAGTACTGGGTTCCCTACCTCGGAAGGCTTGAAAAACTTCCATTGGGTGCTTACTACCACCTAGTGCTAACACTGTATCCCGGTAGCGTCTACCAGTATCGTGTATTGCTTCCTCATCTTCTAGACCAGCTTCTTCAAAAGCAGCAAAAGCATCAGCACTGAGAACTTCTGCCCATTTATAGCTATAGTAACCGGCTGCATAACCACCTTCAAAAATGTGACCAAATGCACATAAAAACCCATCTCCAGGTAATGGGGGTAAAACGGTAGTAGTTTTAGCAATGCGATGACGTACATCTACGGGAGTTTCTTTACCACCAGGACGATAGCGGTAGTGTAGTTCTAAATCAACGCTGCTGAGGTGAATTTGCCGCAACATTGCCGAACCACTCATGTAATTACGTGCTGCTAACAGCTTTTGGTAATAATGCTCTGGTAGTGATTCACCGGTTTCGTAGTGTTTAGCCATACCAAACAAAGTGGGGCGGTCGTAACACCAGTTTTCCATGAATTGGCTAGGTAATTCCACTGCATCCCATTCTACATTATTAATACCTGCTGCTCCAGTATAATCAACCTTGGTGAGCATATGATGCAAACCATGTCCAAATTCGTGGAATAATGTTTCGACTTCATCAAAAGTCATTAAACTGGGCTTGTCATCAACTGGGGGAGTTTGGTTGCAAATCAAATAAGCAACAGGTAAACGAATGCTGGTGATACCATTTTCTTTGATTTTGCGACGATGAATACAAACATCCATCCAAGCACCACCGCGTTTTTCAGCAGGACGGCTGTAGGGGTCTAGATAAAAATAAGCGATCGCATTACCATGTTTATCAGATATTTGGAAATAACGTACATCCTCATGCCACACAGGGGCTTGACCATCAGCAGGAGTCACTGTCACCCCAAACAACCGTTTCACTAGCCCAAATAACCCATCTAGCACCTGTGGCAGGGGAAAATAGGGATGCAATTCCTCCGCTGTAAAGGCAAATTTCTCTTCCTGTTGACGTTCTGCCCAAAAGCTGAAGTCCCAATGTTGCAAATTATCAGCTTCTGCTGCTCCCTTAGCTTTAGCAAAGGCTTTTAGTGCTTCTAAATCTTTAACAGCAGCATCATAACTCGCTTGACGTAGTTCTTCTAACAGCTTTTCTACCGCTTGGACATTCTTCGCCATCTTACTGGCTAAACTCAGTTCGGCAAAATTCTGAAAGCCAATTAACTGAGCAAGTTCTTGCCGCAACTCTAAAATAATGTCAATTAAAGGGTTGTTATCCAATTCCCCAAAGGTGGCACGGGTAATATATGCCTTGTAAAGCTTTTCCCGTAAATCCCGACGGGTGCTGTGTTGCATAAAAGGGAAATAGCTGGGAAAATCCAAAGTGATATGCCAAGGGCCATTTTCTGGAGTGGCATTTTCTTCTCCTGCCGCACGAGCAGCTTGAGCAGCGAGACTGAGTAAACTACTTGGTAAACCCTCTATTTCCGCTTTAGTTGTTAAGCTTAAACTAAAAGCCGTAGTTGCATCCAAAAGATTGTTAGAAAACTTAGTAGCCAGTTCTGCTAACTGCATTTGAATAGTGTTGAAACGCTCTCTGGCTTCTCCTTCTAGTCCCACACCAGATAATTTTGCATCCCGAATCGCGGCTTCAACAATGCGCTGCTGGGCTGATTCTAACGTTACCCAGGTACGACTAGAGCGGAGGGCTTTAAAAGCATTATAAATAGGCTTACTTTGACCAAGAGTGTTCATAAACTGCACTACTTGCGGCTGAACCTTTTCATAGGCTATGCGTAGTTCTGGGCTATTTTTAACAGCCATTAAATGGTTCAGTATCCCCCAACTCCAATGTAGCCTTTCTGTCAACCGCTCTAGAGGTTCTACCAAACCGCTCCAGGTTGGTTCTACATTAGCTTCTAAAATATCTAGCTGTTGCTTCAGGTCTGCTAACAGATGCCTGAAGGATGGTTCTACTTGCTCCGGTGTAATCTCTGCAAACGGAGGTAAACCACAGCCTTGAACAAGGGGACTTTGAGAAATAGTAGCAGTTGCACTCATGGTTTTTTTGTTAGTAGCCAATAAATAGGGGAAACAATGATTTTTATTTATATAACTAATAATGTACCTTCACTACACAATTTAAGCTTGCTAGAATGGCACTCTTCTAAATTTAGGAAAATCTGCCGGAAAGCGGAAGCCAAATTTGTGCATTAACCAGTATGATGCGGCTGTCGTTTTTGGAGATTTTGTGGGGATAATTAAGCATGATGAGTGTTTTAGTATTTACAAATTCATGAAAATTCTGCTTTCTATTTTTTTTACGCCGGTGGTGATGTTGTTGACTCCTGGGGATGTGTTAGCAGCAATTAGAACCAAAACTATTGAGTACAAGCAAGGAAATACAATTTTAGCAGGCTATTTAGCTTATGATGACGCAATTAAAAGTAAACGTCCTGGTGTTTTAGTGGTTCACGACTGGACAGGCTTACAATCGTTTGCCAAACAACGGACTGAGCAATTAGCGAAGATGGGTTATGTTGCTTTTGCAGCTGATATCTATGGCAAGGGTATAAGACCAAAAAATGCCGAAGAGTCAGGAGCGCAAGCGAAATTGTATCGTGATGATAGACAATTATTACGCGATCGCGCGATCGCTGGTCTACAAGTTTTACAAAAAAATCAATTCACTGACCCCAAACGCATTGCTGCCATCGGTTACTGCTTCGGTGGTGGTACAGTCCTAGAATTAGCCCGTAGTGGTGCAAATATCCAAGGTGTAGTTAGTTTTCACGGCAACCTCGACACTCCTAACCCCGAAGATGCCAAAAACATCAAATCCAAAGTATTGGTACTGCATGGAGCAGATGATCCCCTAGTACCAGAACAGCAAGTAAACGGCTTTGCCAGAGAAATGCGGCTGGCTAATATAGACTGGCAATTAATTTCTTACGGTGGAGCAGTTCATTCCTTCACCAACCCCGCAGCCAAAGATAAACTCAAAGGCTCAGTTTATAACCCCATTGCGGAGCAGCGTTCTTGGCAAGCCATGCGGCAATTTTTTGCAGAAATCTTTCGTACACCAGGTTCAAATAGCAAATCCAGTAATTAGACCTAACTTCAATCGTCGTTCCTAATTGTACTGTATCCGTCCCAGTGCAACTATAGAACTTCAAATCTCCGCAACCCTTCCGGTTGTTCATACTCAACCACAACGTTCTTCACCACCGCTGCTGGTGGCCCAATGTGACACCAGCGCACCATCTCTTCTACAACCTCCCCAACTCCCTCAAACACAGCTTCCACTTGATTATCAGGAAGATTTCTCACCCAACCCGTTAACCCCAACTGGCTGGCTGTATCTAAAGTGGCATAGCGATAGCCCACCCCTTGAACTCGACCAGTAATCAAGACATGAGCGCGGATTAGTTTTGGTAATAGTGTCGAATTTTGCATAAACTAGTGAAAAAATACAGAAGGGAAAAAAGGTTGTTTGATTCAAGTATTGACTATTTTCAGTTTACCTAGTTTATGAACACAGGTACTATGAGAAATTAACACTGAATTTTTAAAATACATTGAGACTCAAATCCATACCCGACAAGGCTTTGATCTTAAAACCCATTTATAAATCAAATAAGAGTCCTATATCAAAAAGGTGTGAACAGTTACAATCATTTCTATGGAAGTACCAAAGCCATCACAGTTTATTAAGTCTTTAACCTAAACATAACAAAAGAATCTAGGCAGAACTTATAAAAGGACAAAATATCATGCACCAACATTTATCTCATTGTGAACAAGCATTACTGAACAATTTAGAAATTCGGCAGTATTTGCTCAAAATGTCGGAAATTGTGAAAAAGCATTTTCCAGAGAATAATACTGAAGCAGAAATATGGTACGGAAGAATGTTTGAAGGATTTAAAATTTTCATACCTGAAGTACAAGAATTAATTCATGGAGTGATAAATGTATGTTTTTGGCAACAATCATCTGAAGATGGCACTTTTAGCTTGAGCGCCCCTTATAAATTGGATCATATAGAATTTCATTCCATTTGGGACAAAGCACATAAAATAGATGCCTATTACAGCTTTTGTGGAAATTGGGTTTACAGCGGATGGATTACAGATGATCAAATAGCTAATGATCAAGTTACCGCCGTTTGCGTAGAGCTTTTTAATTTGTTTAAAGACGTAAAAATAACTCCATAGCTGACAAAACACCATGTGAGAATAGTGTAAAGATCCTTTTTTAGCAAATTCATCTCTAGGTTGTATCCCATAAATCTTTCCATCAACTTCCAAAAAGATAAAATTATTTCTGTCTTCATAAATCTATCCAGGTAGTGAAAATAATTTATTATGACAACCAATGCCTTGTCCAAATCGAAAAAAAATCTTGATTTGTAGATTTGTAGGTTGGGTTAAGGGACGTTCACGTAGTGTGCCGGAGGCATAACCCAACAAATGCGTCGGGTTGCGCTGTCGCTTAACCCAACCTATAAAAAATGGACAAGGTATTGGACAACTGGATAGTATTTATTCTGCACATAACAACAGACCCATTTTAATTGCTTATGTCTAACCTACCACCACTTAACACAGAAACAATTTGGGCAATCATCAACGATACAATTGATGATGATACAGTTAATCAATTAGTTTGGTATTACTTAGGTTATCATTACAACTCCACACATAAACAATGGGATACTAGTAAAGCAGCCGTAGAATGGCGAGATGAATATCCACAACCTATAAATTTTCTTGATTCTCGTCCTGCAACTATGAAATTAACTCGTTCTATTCCCCAAGAAAACAAACAATTACTCAAAGAAAAACTAGGTTTTAAAGGTTATAAAATCGGTGATTTTGGACCCCGACAAACTCGCAGAGCAACAGCAGCCAATTGGTTATTAAGTTATATGGTAATTACCACTGGAAAAATAGAATAAATTTCTATCTTAGAGGATGTTTGAAAACTTGGACTGTGGTATCTAACATCCTCTCAGACTGAGCCTGTTGAGGTCTTGCCGGTTACAGGATTTATCTGCGTTCAATTATTAATATTTTATTCTATGCAGCTTCATATTTACTTGCTAGAAACTCAGTTGTACTGAATATTATAAATATTACTAAAATAACAAAAAAAATAAATTTCCAATATACCTCCTAAGTTAGATTACATACATATTTAAATATTCCCCAAGAATGATTGTACTATAAAGTGTAGTATTAGAGAATATATCAGGTTTCTATACTAAACAAAAGCTTTATGGCAAAGTCAATTGAATTTAAATTATTTGCTCCCTACAACAAAGGAGTAGCCTTAATGGGGTCTTTTTCTAATTGGCAAGAAATACCAATGGAAAAAGGGAAAGATGGATATTTTCGGACAAACGTACAATTAGCAGACGGAAGTTATAGCTATAAATTTCGAGTTCAATCAAACTCCTGGTTTTTTGAACCAGGACAGTGGGTTGATGTCACAGATCCTTATGCCACAAACATTGATGAGATGGGTGGAAAAGATGATGGTATGATCAGAATAAAAGATGGGGAAATTATTACTGATACATATGTTTGGAGACATGATGATAAACATTTATCACCAGATCATGAATTAGTAATTTATGAAATGCACGTTGGGGACTTTTCTGGTGGAGAAGATGATCCTTATGCAAGAGGAAAATATAAACACGTAGTCGAAAAACTAGATTACCTCTGTGAATTAGGAATCAATGCAATTGAGTTAATGCCTATAAAAGAATATCCTGGTAGTTATAGTTGGGGTTATAATCCCCGTCACTTCTTTGCCACAGAATCTAGTTATGGTTCTACAACAGATTTAAAAAATATGATAGACGAGTGTCATGCCAGAGGCATTCGTGTGATTATGGACGGAATTTTCAACCACTCAGAAGCATCCAGTCCCCTCACCCAAATAGACCATGACTATTGGTATCATCACTCTCCTCGTGATCCAGAAAATAATTGGGGTCCAGAATTTAATTACGAACATTATGACAAAAATTTAGATATTTATCCTGCCAGAAAATTTATTGGTGATACAATCCGTTTTTGGATTGAACAATATCATATAGATGGTATTCGTTATGATGCCGCTAGACAAATCGCCAACTATGATTTCATGCATTGGATTGTTCAGGAAAATCGAAATGCTGCTGGTGTTAAGCCTTTTTATAACATCGCTGAACATATTCCAGAAACTCCCAGCATCACTAATCAAGATGGGCCAATGGATGGTTGCTGGCATGATAGTTTCCGGCACACAATTACAGTACATATTTGCGGTGATGTCTTTGAATTAGAAAATCTCAAAGATGTTATTGACTGTAAACGTCAAGGCTTCATGGGGACAACCAATGTTGTTAATTACTTAACTAATCATGACCATGATCATCTGATGGTTGAGTTGGCTAATCGTGATATTTTTGACGAGGAAGCTGTAAAGCGGGCTAAATTAGGAGCAGCTATTCTCATGACATCTGTTGGTGTACCTTTAATTTGGATGGGTGAAGAATTTGGTGAATATAAACCTAAACAATCTTCCGCATCAAAAATTGATTGGAATTTGCTAGGTAATGACCTAAATCGCAGCTTGTTTGATTACTATAAAGGCTTGATTAATTTGCGTAAAACTAATCATGCACTATACACAGAAAACATTGATTTTATCCACGAAAATCCAGAAACAAAAGTTCTCGCTTATAGTCGATGGAATGATGAAGGTTCTCGTGTAGTAGTAGTAGCCAATTTCTCTAATGACTTCTTAGCTGGCTACCAAATTACTAATTTTCCCTCTAGTGGTACATGGCATGAATGGACAGGTAATTATGATATAGAAGCAGGTGAAAATACTATTATGACAGACTTAGGCTCTTATGAAGCCAAAGTATTTGTCTGGCACAAATGAAATATACTATAACTGCAACAGCATTGTAGTTATGTTGAAGAGGGGGTTATTTACCCCCCCTTGATAGAGATGAAAACTATAAAATTTAACATCAACAAATATTTTGTACATCAAAAGTCATATAAATAATTAACTAAATTAAATAAAAAATAACTAAAAAGTTAAATTGATAATATTATTTAATTTCCATGAAAGAAACTTGTATTTTTTCTTGAAAATGTGTATAGTAATCGTTTACACATTAAATAGCCTTAGAGCAATCAAGCGATTGTCGTCATGATCAACAAATTAATTAACACTAACATTAAGAGTTCCCACGTCTTATTAACTCCCAATGAAGTTAAAGCCAAATTACCTTTAACTAAATCTGTAGAACAAAGAATTTTGCAGTTCAGACAAGAAATAGAACATATTCTTGATTTTCAAAATAACAGAAAATTTATTGTAGTTGGGCCTTGTTCAATTCATGATCCTAAAGCAGCTATAGAGTATGCAGAAAAATTGAAACTTTTAGCAGATAAAGTTGAAGATAAACTGCTGCTAATTATGCGGGTTTATTTTGAAAAACCCAGAACAACTGTAGGTTGGAAAGGATTAATTAATGATCCAGATATGGATGATTCTTTTCATGTAGAACGGGGTATTTTAATTGCTCGTAATCTGTTATTAAAATTAACAGAATTAGGATTACCAACCGCCACAGAAGCACTTGATCCCATCATCCCACAATATATTAGTGAATTGGTTGCTTGGTCAGCAATTGGAGCCAGAACAACTGAATCACAAACTCACCGAGAAATGGCTAGTGGACTTTCTATGCCGGTCGGTTTTAAAAATGGCACAGATGGTAATATTAATGTAGCTTTGAATGCTCTAAAATCAGCGAAGGAACCACATAATTTTTTAGGAATTAATCAAAAAGGACAGGTGAGCGTATTTCAAACTAGAGGTAATGCCTATGGTCATGTGATTTTGCGAGGAGGAAGTCAACCTAACTTTGATATAGATAATGTCAAATTAGTGGAAGAACAATTAAAAGCGGCAAATTTACCACCGAGAATAGTGATTGATTGTAGTCATGGTAATACCAATAAAGACTATAGAAAACAACCTTTTGTATTAGAGAATGTGATTCAGCAAATAATTGATGGTAATACTTCAATTGTAGGGATGATGCTGGAATCAAATTTATATGAAGGTAGTCAACCCATTACTGGAAAACGAGAAGAATTGCAATATGGTGTTTCAGTAACGGATAAATGTATTGGTTGGGAAGAAACAGAAAAGATTATTTTAGCTGCTCACGCTAAACTCAAATAAATCACATCTTGCAGAGACGCAGGTCAATTTTTCTGCGTTCCTCTGCATAAAAAAATTAGAAAATTGAGCTAATGATCTGCAAATAAAAATTGAGAAAGTCTTCTTCTCTATCTAAAGTGTAATCTTCAATTAACCCTTTATGGCGAATAGAAACATTATTTTCTTTTTTAATCAACGCCATTGAACCATCTATTGCATCTCTGAGCAAAATCATTTCCGTTTCACTGGGATTATCCAAAATAACAATATTACTACCTTGATAAAGCATTCCTTCGGCTTCGAGAATATCTTCTGAATATTCAGCAATTAGTAAATCTAATTGGGGATGACGTAACAAAGTCTGCACGTTGTAGTTGTAATCTTGATGCAAAATTTTTTCTGCCCGATTGATAAATATTCCCTCATTACATACAGCACCAATTATCAAGTCAGGATATTTTAATAAAATATGATCAATTGTTGCTTGTAGTTCGGTGAGACTGATTTTATTAAAAGTGATAATTGGGATTTTGGCATCTTGAGCAGATTTAAAAAAGGTTGATAAAATATGAAAAGGAACGTCAATAATTTCACCTTTAACTGGGTTAAGGTGCATAAAAATACCGGGTGCGGCATTAATTTTTAAAATAGTAAAATTACCAGATTTCCAAGATTTAGAGATATTTTTAGCAATGATATCAATACCCAGACAAGTGAGGCGAAAGTTTTGGGCGATGTCTTGGGCTAAGATAATATTGTCCGGGTGAATTGTATTTGTGGCATTGATGCTAATACCCCCGGATGATATATTAGCACTTTTACTAAGATAAATAGTGCGATCGCTCTTCACGATACTATCCAAGCCTAACCTCTGTTCATGTAGATACAATTCCATGCCTTCATTAATCAAAATCTTACACATGGGTGAGGTGGGTGTATCTCTTCGTTTCGGGTTGCGATTTTCTCGTTTGATTAATTCTCTAATAGTTGAATACCCATCACCTACAACTGATGCTGGTACAAGTTCTGTAGCAGCAACAAATTTACGATTCACACACAGTAACCGAAAATCCTTGCCTAAAACACTTTTTTCAACAATTATCCGCTGTGATTCCTCTTTGGGAATTGCTAGTATCGCCTTATTATAGGCAGATTTTAACTCTCTAGCATTCTGTACATCAGCAGTTACACCAATTCCTTTATGACTCACCACAGGTTTAATTGCAACTGGGTAGCCAATTTCTCGCGCTACAGCTAAAGCTGCTTTTTCAGAAATAACAATATCACCATTGGGAACAGGGAAACCCAATCTTTGTAGAAATTCCTTACAGTCATCTTTCCGGGTTGTGAATTCTGAATCTAGATGGCTATCAACATCAAAAGTTGTTGCTACTCCACGTATTTGTTTTTTCCCATAGCCATATTGCGTTAATCCTTCTTCCCATAAATAGAAAGCAGGAATACCCTGTTGATATGCAGCTTGCAATAAAGCATAAACGGTAGATCCACCATAAACAGATTCCCGGAAGCTATTTTGTAATTTAATTAACCGTTCTTCAAAGGGGAAATCTTCATTTTGAGAAATACTTTCAAACCAATCCCAAACTAAGTAAACTACTCCTCTAATTGTTTGTTCATGAAGTGCTTGAATACCAATTCTTACATAAGAAGGATATGGCTTAATAGTCCAATTATTAAGATGCAACCCCATATCTAATTTGCCCACTTCGGAGATCACATGAGCAAATAAATCAGCATATAATTGATATTTTTGTCCTGCTAAGTAAGGATAAAAATCACTAATAATTAAAACATACTTTTTAATAGGTAGTGGATCTTGATGTTCAGTCAAAGCAAAATCAAATACTAACGCCCCTGTATCTAAATAAGGGTTTGAACCAATATAATACTTGAAGTTGAAAATATCAAAAACATCAGTTCTTCTCGCATTGATGCGAATTCTATCAGTGCTTTCGTCTTGAACCATTAATTGTTAACCTTTGGCTAGAGAACTCAAAATTTTGATTCTAAGTTAAATTACTCAGAGTCTTCGAATTTCAATCGACTTACACTGGTTTAGACTATTTTTTCGATTCCCACCCACTTCTATTATGCAAAAAGTCAGCTATCTTAGGGCGTAATTTAAACTTGATTAAAGTTTTTTAAATCAGTATCTAGACAGAAATGATAAAAATATCACCGGGGAAAGATGTAATAGGTTGACCAATTTGATATAAATGATGTTAGTACTTAAGGAGACGGCAATGTTATGAATAATACAGAAGCTGCTCTGAGAAATGAAGTTAGAGAACTTGCAGAAGAAGCATTTCATCGGAAGCTAATTTCTGGATATGGAGATGGGCCAGAGATTGATGAATATCAAATCGTTTATCAAGGAAAACCCAGACATATATCACTAGAACAAGCTCGTCTTTTTTTGATAGACTTGCTTTATAGACATGAAATTTATTAATTTGTCATTAGCGATTGAAAAGAGGATTTATCAATTAGACTAAACTATCCGCACTGGATATTAAAGCAAATTATGATTGCCAAAATTGAAAATTTAGATCATCATTAGCCACAACAACCGCAGCAGCAAAATTATCTGCTGGAACTAGTTCCTTTAAACCCCAATCTCCCGATACAAGCAATTGAGCCGATTCTGAGGGTGTTAAATCAATCTCAACCTGTTCCAGCTGAACTAAACCATCACCAGTTGCTTTTAAATAAGCTTCTTTGCAAGTCCAGTAACGAAAAAATACCTGTTGTTGTTGTTCGGGAGAGAGTAATTTAATTACCTCATATTCTTTTGGTAAAAAGAAGCGTTTAGCAAGACTTTCTAAATCCGACATAGGGCGAATATATTCCAAATCTACCCCAATTAATCGCTGGTAAGTTACTCCACACAAACCCAAATCTTGAGAATGTGACAAGTTAAAAAATACCCTACTATCGGCAAACTTAGCTGCTAAAGTAGGCTTTCCACGTTGTTGATAATCAAACTCTACTTGTGAGGGGTTTACACTTAAATACCGTCCTAAAATAGCGCGAAGACTACCGCGACCAACAATAAACCGCTGACGATGTTCAGGAAAATAAAACCGTTCAGCGCGAGCGATCTCTTCACTAGATAGAGTTTCTCGGAAAGATTGTATCTGTGATTCTGGTTGGTTGAGGTTTATTTTCCAGATATGCACATGATCTGCTGACAAAATTAAATTTTTAGGAGCAGGTAGCCAAATATGATTAAACGTAGTCATTCGTGATTGTATTTATTCTCTGCTTATTTACTATCTCAGCACTCAGCATTTAGCACTTCTAACTCATTACTATGTCTATCTCCTATCCACTGTAAAATGCGATTCCAAGCCCACCATTGATCAGAGTCTTGGGATTGACGTTGACACTTTTTACTACTTATATAACCTACGTGACCACCGTAGGAGGTAAGTAACAAATCTATGGCAGGGTTTTTAGAGCTAGCTGCTTTTAGATCGGGAACAATGTCAGGATCAAATAATGGATCATCTGCCGCGTAAAGAATTAAAGTTGGTTTTGATAATTTAGGTAACAGATGTAAACCGCTGCTGGCCTCATAATATGCTTCTACAGAGTCAAAACCCAAACGTGCGATTACCAGTTCTTGATCAAATCCCCAAATGCTGTTGGCGCGGTTAATAGCATCTGCATCAAAGTAGCCAGGATGAGTATTATGAAGTTTCCAAGCGAGGTTTTTTAATTCTCTAGCGATGCGTGGTTCTACGTACTTACCAAAGGGTGTAGTGATTAGGTAAGTGAGCGATCGCAATGAATCCAAACTTGGACAAATTACCGCCCCCCCAGCAATGTCACTTTCTTTAATTCCTAAATCTCCGCTTCTAGTCAAATCTACAGCTGCTTTCAGCCCCCACAACGCCAATTGCCCCCCTAATGAATATCCCGTAAACCAAAACTTTTTAGGACAGCCCATAGCCGCAGCAGCAGCCGCAATGTGGACAAAATCTTCTCCTTCATACAACCCATCCGAAGTGAGAGTTGGAGATAATTCCGCTGTCTTCCCATGCGCCCGCCAATCAAATAACACCACAGCATACCCTTGAGCGTAGGCTTTTCGTCCCAATAGGCGCAAAAACCACTGCTGATCCAACTCTCCTGTAATGCCATACGTGCCAACAATTGTGCTATGAGCATTTTTGGGGATAGCGACCCAACCAAAAATTGGCACACCCTGCCCACCTGTGAAGATTACTTTCTGATAAAGTGGCTCTGGATGTAGAGTAGTACTTTGCCAATTACGTCCTCCCCATAAGGCGGTGTAAGCAGTCATGGCCACACCATTTCGCAAAAAATGAGGCGGATTGTAGGTAGAGTCACACATCATAGATAAAATTTCGCGTAAATTGATCTTGATTTCGTAGTCCTTTAATCTTAATATTTATGTTAGATTTCAAATCTTTTAATAATCAAAATAATAATCTTTGCATATAACAAAGGTTCTTATTTATCCTTAAATAAGTAGTCATAATTTTTTAAGAATGCCGAGGATTCTTGTCATAGACGATGACCCAGCGATCTCAGAACTCGTTGCTGTCAACTTAGAAATGGCTGGCTATGATGTTAGTCAAGCTGAAGACGGCATTAAAGGTCAGGCGCTGGCCCTCCAGCTGCAACCCGACTTGATCATGCTCGATCTCATGTTACCCAGAGTAGATGGATTTACCATTTGCCAACGCTTACGTCGGGATGAGCGCACGGCTGAAATTCCTGTCTTGATGTTGACGGCGTTAAGCCAAACTCAATATAAAGTTGAAGGTTTCAATGCTGGCGCAGATGACTACTTGACCAAGCCTTTTGAAGTAGAAGAAATGTTAGCGCGAGTGCGGGCTTTGTTGCGTCGGACTGACCGCATTCCCCAAGCAGCCAAGCACAGTGAGATTCTCAACTATGGGCCTCTTACCCTCGTTCCAGAAAGATTTGAGGCCATTTGGTTCAATGACACTGTGAAATTGACTCATTTGGAATTTGAGCTACTTCATTGCTTGCTTCAGCGCCACGGTCAGACAGTTTCCCCTAGCGAAATCCTCAGAGAAGTTTGGGGTTACGATCCTGATGATGACATTGAAACAATTCGGGTGCATATTCGCCACTTAAGGACTAAGCTCGAACCAGATCCTCGTCATCCTCGCTATATTAAGACGGTATATGGTGCGGGATACTGTCTGGAGTTACCCAGTCTACCACCGTCTCATGAGGGAACTGCCGCTACAGTAGTTGAGTAACATTTAACGAAATCTACCTCATCATCGTAGGGGCGTGAAAATTGCGCCCCTGCTTTGTCATGATTAGCAAGTGATTAAATTCGCACTTTATTTACAGGATGATGCTGAATAATCGCTCTCACTCTACACCAGAAATGCAATTCTCTCTAATTTATGTTGCATCAGATTCATCTGGTGCTTCACCAATTGTCTGCTGTGCTGCGTGACGGATATGAAGAATACGAACTGTAGAAACTTCCTTTCCGTCTATAATTGTGAAAATTATCCTGTATGCGTTGCGTCCTTTTCCATAAATTATCTGACGCATTTCTTGACTCAAATAATCATTTTCTCTAGCTAAAGAACATCGCTTTGGCATTTGTGATAAAGACTCAATTAATCTTAATAAATCTGCATACCACTGGTTTGCTTTTTCAGGAGAAGTTATTTGAGACACTGTAAAAATGCTTTGTCTGCTTCTGCTTCTGCTGTGCTAGAGATTTCAATACGGTATTTCATGAATCTGCTGGCAGGTTATACTTATGACGCTGCTCGTTAGCAAAATCATCAAAGGAACGAAAACGACCAGTTTCAAAGTCTTCTAACCCTTGCTGGATAGCTTTAATAGCTGCTTCTGAGTCTTGTAATTCCCAGTCTAGGATATTCTCCAGCAATTCAGCCGCAACAAAACTAATATCTTGTCCTTGCTGTGCTGCTTTCTCTCGCAGTCGAGCTTCTAATTCTGGACTCAGGGAAACAACTATCGCCATAACCGTATATTTTGGGAAAGGTTTCTAGATATTATTGTATATCAAATGATGCGTTAGCGTTTGCGTAGCGTCTGTAAGTCTAAAAACTTAATTATTATCAGCTAAACTAAGAATATCACCTGAAGATATAAAACACCATGTCTAACCATTCCTCAGTTATAAGTGTGTCTCCTGAAATCATGAGTGGTACTCCTGTTTTTACTGGGACAAGAGTTCCTATACAAACACTTTTAGATTATTTGACAGCAGGAGATTCAATAGATAATTTTTTAGATGGTTTTCCCACGGTTACTAGAGAGCAAGTAATTACATTTCTAGAGGAAGCAGGAAAACAAATGATTAGTAAGGTAGCTTAGGATGAAACTGGTTCTAGATGAATGTATTGACCGCAAGTTAGCTAAAGAATTTGTAGGTTATGAAGTCAAAACAGTTCCTCAAATGGGATGGGCGGGAACTAAAAATGGTAAACTACTGGCTTTAGTAGAAAAAGAATTTGATGTTTTTATTACGGTTGATAGGAATTTATCTTTTCAGCAAAATTTGTCTCAGTTCAATATTGCTGTAGTTGTTTTACAAGCATCTTCTAATAGATTAATGGACATTAAACCTTTAGTTCCAAAGATTTTAGATATTTTATCTACAGTAGTGAAAGGTCAAGCTGTAGTTGTTAGTCTTGAATGATAAGGATATCGCTCTCACTTTACATCAGAAATGCGTTAGCAAAGATTACCAAAGGTATCGCTCTCACTCTACACCAGAAATGCGTAGATAACTGCACCAAATATATCGCTCTTTTATCTATATTAATTAGAAATGTACTTTGGTTGAAAATTAGTTTAATATTGATAGTTAGAAGTATACAAAATTATTATGGATGCTTTAATTGAAGAACTAAATACAAAGTTAAGTTACTGGAAACCTGCTGTAGCAGAACAAGTTCGCCATTGTATTCTAGAAATCATCGAAATGGCAGATCAGGATGTTTTAGATATTCTCAGAACCCGTACAGTAGAGCAGGAAGTTTTGGATTTGTTAGATGAACCCTAAACTTGGTGAAATTTGGCTTGCTGATTTGGGTATAGCAGCAAAAACACGCCCAATTGTGATTGTATCCCGTAATGACCCAGACCCACCATGAGCTTTGGTTATTTATGTACCACTAACTACCCAAAATCGGGGAAGTTTTTATGAGGTTGCACTACCTCGACTACAATTTCTTGAACGAGATTTTATAGCGAATGTTCAAGGTATTGGATCTATTCCAACGGTAAGACTAGAGCGAAAATTAGGCAAGTTCCCAGAAGAAGTTATGCTAGAAATTCAGCAAGCGATTAAATTCGCACTTGATTTACAAGATGATGCTGAATAATCGCACTCACTCTACATCAAAAATGCGATCGCACTCACTCTACATCAGAAATGCGTTAGCGAAGCGCACCGAAGGTATCGCTCCTAAATCTACACCAGAAATGCGATCACTGTTTACTCTATATCCATAAAATGCGTTAGCGAAGCTTACCGAAGGTATCGCTCCTCACTCTACATCAATAATGCGATCGCTCTCAGTCTACATCAGAAATGCGATATTACCCGATAATTAAAGCTGTGAATTTAACCACCCTAAAAAATCTCCCGTCTTGACAAAATATCTTATACCTCTTTCCTGCAATATTCCTTTAATCTCTTTTGTACCAAAGTCGTCAGAATTTCCACTTAAAAAAACTTTTTGATTACTTAAAGATGTTTTGGCATGATCAAGAATACAATGTAAAATTAAATTGTCTGTAGGATCATTAATAAGTAAATTTTCTAGACTTTTACTGAGTATATCTGGTTTTAATTGTATTAATTCTACAGAATTTTTAGCCCATTCTAAAACATCAAAAAGACGAGTATTAATCTCATTTATTCTCTCATTATTTTTAATAATTGCTTGTTCTAAATATCGTTTAATTTCTCTAGAGTATTGAGAGTTAACATCTCCTTTGAGTTTTCTTACTTCATCCTGTAAATTATCACTAAACCAATTACTTCTGTTTCGCTCTTTTTTTAATACACAAAGAGATTCCATACAACAAATTGCAGGAGTTACTATTTTAATTCTTGTTGTTACTTCAGGATATTGGAGATTTACTAAATTCTCAGTATCTTGATCTTGGTTTTTCGCAAAATCAATAAAAAAATTAGTTTCTATGTAAAGCGTAATCATTAAATTTACTAACTTTTAGTGTGTTGCATCATAAATTTTCTTTACAAAACCTATCTGGGTTAGTTCTTCTGATTTTGGAGGATTATCTGTTTTCCAGTTATCAGCTAAATCTCTTAACCATCCTTCAACTAATGTTTCTAAATAATATTCAAAAATCCTCTTTTTATGACTAAATTCTGGATCATATTCAGACAAAACTTCATGAGTTGGGAAAGTGTAGACATCTTCTAACTTTTCCCCATCCCATCGAAAAAATTTAATTTCTTCACGGGTAGCTGTCATAGCATAAGGAATTATCACTCTATTGTGTTCATACTCAAACTTGAGAATATCTTCAACCTTTCCGGTAATGTCTTCTACAATATCTCTAGCTCTAACTTTTGATACTAACAGTTTCTGTCCATTTTTATCCCAAGCTGTAATATCTGATAGTTCTATTGTTGTGCCACTCAGTTTTGTAGTGTCCATTTTTTTTATCCTTGTGACATTGAAGGTTATAATATTTTAATTATAAATGATAAGCGTAGGTGTAGCCCATCGTAGATATCGCACTCACTCTACATCAGATAATGCGATAGCGAAGCTTACAGAAGGTATCGCTCTTACCCTACACCAGAAATAAGATCGCTATTCACTCTACATCCATAAAATGCGATCGCTTTCAACTCTACATTAAATGAGATCGCTCTCTATTAATTGAAAATACTTATTAGTATAATTCCTTTTTAAGTAATCTTTTAATTTTGAATTAGGCATCTTCTCTACAATCTCTTGAACTGTGTTAGCCGCTGTATTACAAGCCCATTTAGCGGCATGATGTGTACTAATCAATTCCAATAAAGGTAAAGGACAATCTTTATTTGTACCAGCAGGATCTTTGTAAGTGCTTGGTTCACGAAAAATATTTAGTCCTGATTGCTTTAGCTTTTCTACAAGCTTCCTCTTTGAAGAAGGGGAATCATCACCATCAAGGTCTAAATCATATTCATCTTGGGGCTTAAGATGAACTAACTCATTACGCAATTTGAATAGATTAACAAAATTTTGGTAAGTTTTAGTACCTAATTTTGGTGGTTCACCTGAAATAGCTATATAAGTTACCAACAGCTTGAGTTGTATTTGTCCGTTAGATTTCTCAACTGTAGTTAATAGTGCTGCAAGTTTTTTTGCAAAATCCTCTGGTTCTTCTTCTGGTGTTGTATATGCTGTAGCTAGTTCCGGTAATTCATTTATAAATGCCTCAATTGACATAGCTGAAAATAAAATAGCCGGAATTGCATCAGTTATTCCGCTGTCGTGAAACTTAGAATTCACGTAGTAGTAATTTTTTGCTTGATTGTGCAGAGGACCAGCATTTAGATGGAATCGAGTTACTATGTTGTCCATAATCTCCTTAAAGTAAACTAATCATACACTCACCCCTGTTCCTTATAGTACACAAATACGCGATCAGTCTAACCTGTGACTAACAAATTTTTACCTAAGAAACAGCAAATTCCGTATATTTCCGAATCTCAGGCGCTTTAAAACCTAAAATAATATGTGATTTTGGTATTCCCGCAGCAACCAAATCATTAGCAATACCCTCCTCAGTGCCATCATGTTGAATCCAAACCTTACCATCAATTAAATCAAGATGTAATAAAGTTCCATATATCCGATAACCATTTTCCCAACCAGTTTCTACTAATAAATAACGATCATTATTTTCATCTAACACCAATTCAACTTTCACCTGTTCATCATTGCCAAGAAAATCAGCATATTCTTCGAGAATTTTCTGAATAATTTGACGATATTGAATAGTCAAGGAATGCATTTAAGTTTAAGATTGCAATAAACGAGTAAACCCTTCTTGCTCAAAATGTTTATCAGTGGTTAAAGCTTCCCTAATTCCTTTCTTCCGCATCAACACAAAACTGATAGCATCACACAAAGAATATGTTTTATCTTGTCGAACTAACAATAAATCCATTGCTTCCCGATGCAAAATTTCATCAACCCAAATCATCTCTACATTTGGATTTTCCATTAATTCCAACGAATACATTAACACCGTTGAACGCGGAAAACGTCGAACTAATGTCAAAGCTATCAACTCAGCGAGAACATAGTTATGTGTGATAAAACGACCGTTATAATTAGAAATTAACCCAACTGCTGTTTTGTGTTGAGCTTCATCTTGATGGAGAAAACAGAGCAACCCTGATGTATCAAGTAACACGATTATAATTTATACCTTATAAGTCATTATCATAAGCCTTAGCCAGATCAGCATCAATGCTTTCATTATCTGTACCTGTAGCGTAACCCAGACTAATTACACCAGCATAGCCAAGCAAACGCTGACGTGCTTCTTCAGCATCGGATTTAGGACTAACTGACAAACTATACTGACGACTTAGGGAAGCAGCAACTAATTCTGCTACTGAAAGTCCCACAGCACTAGCTTGTTGCTGCAAAACTGTATAAACGTCATCGTTCAGTTCCAGGGTTAATAGTTGGCTCACAATTGTTAAGCTACCTTAAATAACGTTCAAGTAATTATAGCTTTTTCTACTTGAGAACCCAGAAAAATAAAGCATAATTAACCTTTATAACCATTAACCAACACAGAAAAATCACTATGAACACACAACCTATCCGCGTCGGAGTCTTAGGTTTTGGCGGACTCGGCCAAGCAGCCGCAAAACTCCTTTCCAGCAAACAGGAAATGATCTTAGTTGCAGCCGCAGACCAAAAAGGCTATGCTTACTACACCGAAGGCTTAAACACCGATGCTTGCATCACCACCTACCGAAAACAGGGTACAGTGGGTTATTTAGAACCAGTTGGGACATTAAGCAATAACAGTATTCAAGATTTAATTCAAGCCACAGGTGACGCTGTAGATGGTTATTTCCTGGCTTTACCTAATCTTCCTAACGACTTTATCCCCAACGTTGCTAAACAATTCATTCAAACCGGTTGGAAAGGTGTGCTAGTGGATGCTATTAAACGCACCAGTGCAGTAGAACAACTTTTAGGAATGAAAGATGAACTGCAAGCAGCAGGAATTACTTACATGACAGGCTGTGGTGCTACCCCTGGACTATTAACCGCTGCTGCTGCTTTAGCCGCCCAAAGTTACGCCGAAATTCACAATGTAGTAATTACCTTTGGTGTGGGAATTGCTAACTGGGAAGCTTACCGCGCCACGGTTCGGGAAGATATAGGCCATATGCCTGGTTATAGTGTAGAAACAGCTAGGGCTATGACTGACGCAGAGGTAGAAGCATTACTAGATAAAACCAACGGCGTATTAACCTTGGAAAATATGGAACACGCTGATGATGTGATGTTAGAAATAGCGGGAATTTGTTCACGGGATAGAGTCACTGTTGGTGGTGTAGTGGATACCCGCAACCCCAAAAAGCCCTTGAGTACCAATGTGAAAATTACCGGACGCACTTTTGAGGGGAAAATTTCTACTCACACCTTTACTTTAGGCGATGAAACCAGTATGGCTGCTAATGTGTGCGGTCCTGCTTTTGGTTATCTCAAAGCTGGTCAAGAATTACATCAACGAGGCATTTCTGGCTTATTCACCGCTGCGGAAATTATGCCTAAGTTTGTAAAATAGGTGATTCCTAAGTTGGTGGAATTTCTGAGGAATAAGATTCGACAACTTCTTCCTCAAATAAAACTGGTGGTGCTTGAATTACAAAAGGCAGTTCAGCACCCACCAAACCTCTTTGAATGCGTTCTGAGGTTTCATTGAAAATCACAAATAGAGGATAAATAGTATTAGCACCATCACTTAAAATATGACTGTGACGGGGGTGCATTAACCATTCATAGTCCTTGTCTAACCAAACTTGAGATTGTCGCCAACGTCTCAATAAGTCGGAAAAGTCTTCGTGAGGACGATGAATAAAGAGTAATATTTCCGCGCCGGTTTTGATTTTCCATTCTGGGTCACACATCAAAATGGCGATATCACAGGGTAAACATAAAGTCTGTGAGGTTTTAGTCTCGATATCACGGAGACGGACTATGGGTAAAGGGATAGTGATGACACTTTCAGCAGGACGACGCAGACTCGGAATCATTTCTAAATAGGGACGGTGTTGTTTGAGGAGTGCGATCGCAGCTACATGATTACTATACTCCGCCAAACTACTTTCATAAAAAGATTTTTGTACAGACATAATTTTTTAGTTATTTCAGTTATCAATTATTTCAGTTATCAGTTTGTTTCCTGTTCACTGATAACTGACTTCTTAGCCCAGGGTTTCAAATACCTTAAACATAGGCAGATACATTGCCAACAAAATTGTACCAACCATACCCCCAAGAACTACAATCATTAGAGGTTCCAAAACGCTGGTTAGTGCTTTAACTGCTTGTTCTACTTCATCTTCATAGAAATCGGCAACTTTCATCAACATAGCATCTAATTCCCCAGTTTCTTCTCCGATACTCATCATCTGAATTGCCATAGCGGGAAAAACTGCATCTTTTTGCAAAGCAGTACTAATCATACCTCCTTGTTGAACATCTAAACGGGCTGCATCTATGGCATTAGCAACCACTTGATTTCCTGATGTATCCCGCACGATTTCCAAGCAAGTTAGAATTGGTACTCCTGAACGAGTTAGAGAACCAAAAGTCCGACTAAAACGAGCTACTGCCGATTTTTGAATCAAGTCACCAAACAAAGGTACTTTTAAAGAAAGACGGTCAATATTTTCCTTGCCAATACGGGTTTTGTAATACTGTTTATAAACAAACGATAATGCCATAAAAGCACCGATGATCGCTAAAGACCACCAACTTCGGAGTATTTTACTACAGGTCATCAAAAATTGTGTTAAAGGAGGTAATTCTACTCCTATATCGTCAAAAATGTTGGCAAAAATGGGAATCAGAAAAACAGTCATACCCACAAAGATAGCAGTAGCTAAAAAACCTACTACTACAGGATAAGATAGTGCTGATTTAATTTGGTTTTGTAATCGAGCTACATCTTCTAATAATTTGGCTAGGCGATTTAATACTTCATCAAGTACACCGCCTATTTCTCCTGCTTGAACCATACTGACATACAAACCATCAAAACAGTCAGGATGTTTACGCATGGAATCTGAAAGATTAACTCCAGTTTGAACATCGGCGCAAATCTCAATCAGAGCTTGTTTAAGTTTAGGATTACTACACTGTTCAGAAAGTACCCCTAATCCTCTGACAATAGCTACACCTGCATTTACTAAAGCAGCAAATTGACGGGAAAAAACAGCTTTATCTTTAACAGAAACTTTCACTAAAGAATTCTGAAATTTTTTAAAATCAAGGATTGAAGCCAAGCTTTGAGATTCTTTTAACTCTTGAACAACAAAACCTTTATTCCTGAGATCAGTCCGAGCATCTGTTAAGGAATCAGCAACAAATTTCTCTGTGCGAGATTTTCCTTCAGAGTCACGAATACGAGCGAGATAAGTTGGCATAGATTTGGTGATTGGTGATTGGTGATTGGTGATTGGTGATTGGTGATTGGTGATTGGTGATTGGTGATTGGTGATTGGTAATTGGTAATTGGTAATTGGTGATTGGTAAACTTTCTTCTGCTGCCTGTTCCCAGTCCCCAATCCCCAGTCACCAATTTTAACGAGTTCTAGCAGCAGTACCAGGTTTTGCACCAGCACCAGCAGGTGCTGTTGTACCAATTAGACGTTGAACTTCATCGGGTTTAGAAGTTTTAGACATAGCTGCTTCAAAGGAGATAGCTCCAGATTTGTATAAATCAGCTAAGACTTTTTCTAGAGTTTGCATTCCCAATTTACCGCCAGTTTGGATAGCTGAATAAATTTGTGCAGTTTTACCTTCACGAATTAGGTTGGAAATAGCAGGAGTAATAATCATAATTTCTTGAGCCATGATTCGACCATATTCACCTGGCTTAGGATTTTTCTTGGGTACTAAAGTTTGGCTAAAAACTGCTACTAAAGAGTTGGATAACTGTACCCGCACTTGGGTTTGTCTTTCATGAGGGAAAACGTCAATCATCCGGTCAACGGTTTGTGCGGCTGAACTGGTGTGCAGCGTTCCAAATACTAAGTGTCCGGTTTCCGCTGCGGAAATAGCCAAAGAAATTGTTTCCAAATCACGCATTTCTCCTACCAGAATAATATCTGGATCTTCCCGGAGGGCGGCTTTTAAGGCATTAGCAAAGCTTTTAGTATCTTCACCTAGTTGGCGTTGGTGAACTAAGCTTTTTACTGGTTCGTAAACAAATTCTACGGGGTCTTCTACTGTTAATATATGTTCTGCTCTAGTGCGATTAATGAGATCAATCATTGCGGCTAGAGTAGTAGTTTTACCGGAACCTGTCGGCCCGGTGACGAGAATTAATCCTCTGGGCTTTTCAGACATTTCCCGGACAACATCTGGTAGACCTAATTTTTCAAAGTTAGGAATTTTAGAACTTAATGCTCGCAAACAAGCTGCATAAGCACCACGTTCTTTGTAGACATTCACCCGGAAGCGAGCTAATCCTTTGACACCATAGGAACAATCCAATTCCCAGGTTTGTTCTAAGGTTTTTCGCTGGGTATTGTTGAGCATACTAAAAATCAATCTTTGACATTCATCTGCGGTTAGTATGTGATCTCCAATGGGAGTCAAATGACCACTGACGCGGAAGTAGGGAGGCAAACCTGCTGATAAGTGCAGATCCGAGCCACCCATATCAATTAGCTGCTCCATCAAGTCTTCAATCATCATTTCCATAGTTTTTCTCCAATTTAAAATTCAAAATTCTCAATCAAATAACTAAGTAAATCAATGCTAAGAAATTAAAGGTTTTGAAACTATATCTTTCCTCCTGCCTCCTGAACATTAATCTTGAAAACGAGGTGTCATACAGTAAGGACAATCTAGCCATTCTTGTTGTAGTGTGGCATCACAAGTTTTACAGGTGAGACCGCTCTTGCGTTTTGCTTTCAATTCAGCTTCCAAACCTGTATCAGTGAATGTCACTCGATCAACTTCTTCTAGAGTGGTGGCACCTTGACGTACTAAATCGAGACTGTAGGCGAGTAAGGTTTTCATACCTTCTTCTACTGCTACTTCTTTAATGCGTTCTGTGGGTGCATCTTCGTTGATGAGAGTTTGGAGGGTTTCGGTGATCCGCATGACTTCATAAACACCAACACGTCCCTTGTAGCCAACACCATTACATTTTTGGCAAAGCTGATTTTTGCTTTGAGCTTCTGCGATCGCTTCTGGAAGTAGTGAGTTAGCTTTATAAAAGGTTATGCCCACATCTGTAGAAGCTGATAACCCATAACGAGCGAGTTCTTCGGTAGTGGGAGTATAGGGAATCCGACACTCTGAACAGACGCGACGGACTAGACGTTGTGCTAACACACCAATTAGGGAACTGGAAACCATGAATGGTTCGATTTCCATTTCTCCCAAACGAGCGATCGCACCAGGAGCATCATTTGTGTGTAAGGTAGTTAAAACCAAGTGACCTGTCAAAGCCGCTTCAATCGCTGTTTTCGCCGTTTCTTTATCCCGTGTTTCACCCACCAATAACACATCAGGATCTTGTCGTAAGAAGGCTCTTAAAGCTGTTGAAAAATCTAGTCCTTTTTCTCGTATTACCTGTACTTGCGTAATCCCTGGCAAACTGTACTCAATCGGGTCTTCTACAGTACTGATATTAATCCCCGGATCATTCTTTTCTGCCAATGCCGAATACAACGAAGTCGTTTTACCAGAACCAGTCGGACCTGTCACCAAAATCAACCCGAAAGGCCTACTGACCATATCCTGGACAATATGCAAAGTCTCTGGATCGGTAATTAACTTATCCAATCCCAGTTGAGTTGATGAGTTATCCAAAATCCGTAGTACC
This sequence comes from Anabaena sp. PCC 7938, assembly GCF_049315035.1. Classification (NCBI taxonomy): domain Bacteria; kingdom Bacillati; phylum Cyanobacteriota; class Cyanophyceae; order Nostocales; family Nostocaceae; genus Anabaena; species Anabaena sp. PCC 7938. Next base: position 3,417,292 of record NZ_CP186034.1, read on the forward strand.
ACCTTTTCCCCATAACGACTGGGTAACGTATTGACGCGGAAGTCTACTTTCCTGCCTTCAAACAATCTGCGAATGCGTCCATCTTGGGGTAAGCGTCTCTCAGCGATATCTAAATTAGCAATGATTTTAAATCGGGCTGTCACCGCCAAAATAATTTTTTTGGGCATAGCGGGAAAAGCTTCACGCAGCACCCCATCTTTACGGAAGCGAATTCTTAAGTTTTCCTCTTGTGGTTCGATGTGAATATCCGAAACACCTTCATGCAAAGCTTTGAACAGGATTCTGTTGACAAGTTTGATAATAGGTGCATCTTCAGCATCCTTAATTGATGCGTTTATGTCCGCATCCTTATCCTCAGCGACTTCTTCATCATTCAGATTTTCGATATCTACTAAATCTTGACCAACATCTGTAAACTTTTCTTGTTCGAGTTGCTTTTGTTTAACAGCAAACTCATCTAAGTATTGGTTAATCAGTTGTTGGTAATCTTCCTGAGTAATTACCATCCTCTGTAAGGACAAATTTTGGTTACGCAAAATCCGGTTGAGGTCATCAGATGCCTCTAGATTATCCGGATCGACCATTGCCACTAACACATAAGGCGGGGTTTTTTCATCGTGTCTCGACAGAGGTACTAGACGATGACGACGACAGATATCCACTGGAATCAAGGTTTCAATCAATTGACTCACCATCAGGTCGCCAATTTGATTAACTTCAGGATCTAGGAATTCAACACCGTATAGTATTTTGAGTTCAAATAAATGTTGTTTTTTGTATTCCCTGAGAAATTCAGGTGATAGTTGTTGCCCAGTGATTGACTCTAGTACATCTGTCAACATTTTGCCAGACTTGCGGCTTTCAATCAGCGCCTGCTTCATCTGTTCACTGTTGATATAGCCAGATTGTACTAGCTTGTTGCCGAAGGGCGAAAACTCTGTTCTTGTAGTTAGAGCGGTGCTACGCCGTTGTGGTGACGAGTAAGTCATAAGCAATCTCGCAGGGAAATTTCTTATTTAAGTATTCCCACACTGTAGTCAATTATTCTCATAGTGGCTGTATTAAATTCCAGTTTAAAATTTTTCTTCTTAAAAATTTTTATTTTCAGCACGATTATAGGTACCGATGCGCCTTTTGTTGCGTGGCTAGGCTAAAACTGCTTAAGTATCACACTCAATCTCTCTTGTAGGGTGTGTCAAACTTAATAAGTTGGTTAGTATCAACAGATTTTGGACATCTGACGCACCTGCTTGTATGCCAGTTGCATAAGTCCTGGCAGCTTTTAGATTACCATGCTTGTAATTAGTTAAAAAACTGACTTATGATCAGGAACGCAGGCGATTAATTACCGCTCATTTGTTTCCCATTTGTCCAAATAAGATAATAGTGACATCACTTTTAGGAAAATTCGGTGGTTAAATTAGCCGCTGTTGTCAGTCCTAAACAGTAACTGTTGCAATATGTGTCCTTCAGACTTTAGATTAAAAAGACAAAATCTAAAAGCTATTACAGCGCAACGGCAGTTTCGACTATGAAATAAAACCAAAACCAAAAATCCTGAAATCGAAAACCAAATCTATGTCTTTAGATAGAGACTAAATCTGGAATCCCCATCCGCAATCCACAATTGCTTGACGCTCTGCCGTAAAAAGCATCTGGGATGAGTAGGCAATGATAGAAGAAAATAAACAAGTAAACAATACAAACCAGCAATTGGGTCAACCAATAGAGGTAAAGCAAGCAATGAAGAGCGACTCCCCAACCGAAAATAACCATAACGAATCTGGCAGCGATGTGACTGAGCAAATGGCGACCCAAAATAATATACCGGGAGAACCTACACTCGCCGAAGAAAATAACGTCGCTGCGGCAGAAAAAATAGAAGTGGATACGCCAGCTTTAGCAGAATTGGCTCAACAACTTGAGTCCATGAAAACGCAACTAGAAGATCGTAGTAATCAATATATGCGGATTGCCGCAGATTTTGAAAATTACCGCAAACGCACCTCCAAAGAAAAAGAAGACATGGAGATGCAGATGAAGCGAAATACAATTATGGAATTGTTGCCTGTTGTTGATAATTTTGAGCGGGCGCGATCGCACCTCAAGCCACAATCTGAAGGTGAAATGACAATTCACAAAAGTTATCAAGGAGTTTATAAACAATTAGTAGATTGTCTCAAACGCTTAGGTGTCTCACCAATGCGGCCTGAAGGTGAAGAATTTGATCCTAATTTGCACGAAGCAGTAATGCGGGAACCTACTAATGAACATCCAGAAGGTACAGTATTAGAGGAGTTAGTACGCGGATATTATTTGGGAGAACGTGTACTGCGCCATGCAATGGTGAAAGTGGCAGCTCCTAGAGAAGATACACCTACAGAGCAAGAAGATGAATCGAATCAAGAAAATAGTTAAACTTTATTCGCTCGTCGTGCTGACTGAAAAGTTCTAGATTCTCGCAAGGTTCAGAATCGCGTTTCTGGAGAAAAGGCGGGCTATTGACCTTGTATAGGTTGATCAGCCCCCTCCGGCAGTGTTTCTCATCAAAGACTCGGTAGCAGACATCGATGTAATTCTATGTATTAATACTGCTATAGTAGTAATTAAAATTTACACAGAAATTTTCTGGGGTTTCCAGCCCTGAGTAAAAACGATAGTCGGCGAAAAATCACGGTAAAAGCACTCAATCAAGAATACTGTCAGTATGGGAAAAGTTATTGGGATCGACTTAGGCACTACTAATAGTTGCGTTGCTATTGTCGAAGGTGGCCAACCAATAGTGATTGCTAATTCCGAAGGGGGACGCACTACTCCTAGTATCGTCGGATTTGGCAAGAGTGGCGACCTTTTAGTTGGTCAGCTGGCTAAACGACAATCCATCACTAATGCCGAAAATACAATTTATAGTATCAAAAGATTTATTGGTCGTCGTTGGGATGATACTGGATTAGAACGCGATCGCGTACCCTATAACTGTGTCAAAGGTCGAGATGATACCGTTGACGTGCAGATTCGCGGTCGTAATTACACACCCCAAGAAATATCTGCCATGATCCTGCAAAAACTCAAACAGGAGGCAGAAAATTTTTTAGGTGAAGAAGTCACTCAAGCCGTGATTACTGTACCAGCATATTTTACAGATGCCCAAAGACAAGCAACTAAAGATGCTGGCACAATTGCTGGCTTAGAAGTTTTACGGATCATCAACGAACCAACCGCAGCAGCTTTAGCCTTTGGTTTAGACAAGCAAGACCAAGAACAACTGATTTTAGTATTCGACTTGGGAGGTGGAACTTTTGATGTCTCTATCCTGCAACTGGGAGATGGAGTTTTTGAAGTTAAAGCCACTAGTGGTAACAATCAACTAGGTGGAGACGACTTTGACAATTGTCTTGTCCTCTGGATGGTAGAGCAATTTAAAGAACAAGAGAAGATCGATATTGCTAAAGATAAAATGGCACTGCAACGTTTGCGGGAAGCAGCGGAAAAGGCCAAAATTGAACTTTCCAGCATGGTAAGTACCTCAATTAACTTGCCATTTATCACTGCTGATGAAACAGGGCCTAAGCATCTGGAGATGGAACTGAGTCGTTCTAAATTTGAAGAACTCACAGCACATTTAATTGCAGCTACCATCGAACCAATGATCCAAGCTCTCAAAGATGCAGACCTCAAACCACAAGATATCGATCGCATTATCTTAGTAGGTGGTTCTACCCGCGTTCCCGCAGTTCTCAATGCTGTAATCAAGTTCTACAATGGCAAAACGCCTGATCGCTCTGTCAACCCTGATGAAGCTGTAGCACTAGGCGCAGCAGTTCAAGCGGGGGTTTTAGGTGGGGAAGTCGATACCCTGTTACTTCTAGATGTCACTCCCTTATCTTTAGGACTAGAAACCCTTGGGGAAGTATTCACTAAAATCATTGAACGTAATACCACCATTCCCACGAGTAAATCCCAAGTCTTTTCTACCGCAGTTGATGGTCAAAATTCCGTGGAAATACACGTTCTTCAAGGAGAACGAGCTATGGCGCGAGATAACAAAACTCTTGGTAAGTTTCTCTTAGCCGGTATTCCTCCTGCTCCTCGTGGTGTACCACAAATTGAGGTAGCTTTTGACATAGATGTTAACGGCATTCTCAAAGTTGCTGCCCAGGACAAAGGTACAGGCAGAGAACAAAGTATTCGCATTACTAATACAGGTGGTTTAAGTCAAACCGAAGTCGAAAGAATGCGGCAACAAGCTGAATTATTTGCCGAAGAAGACAAAAAACGCAAAGAACTGATTGAACTGAAAAACCAAGCAGATAACCTGTTGGCAAGTTACACGTCTACGTTAAAGGAGAATAGTGAATTAATTGGTGAAAAAGTTAAAGCTTCGGCACAGGAGAAATTTACCAAACTCCAAGCGGCCATGAGTGACCCTGCTATCACGGCAGTTACCTTTAGCCCCATCTTAGAGGAATTTAAACAAACTCTGTTTGCGATCGGTGCAGATGTTTATAAACGAGCTAGTAGCTCAACAGACACAACCCCAGAATTACAGGAGGAGGAAAAAGAGCGTACTGATATTTCCGTAACTTTAATAGAGGAAAGTGCTATGACTGAGACAGCAATACCACAATTCAATTTTGATTTTGATGAGGATAATACGGCTTCGGCTGATTACGAAGCGATAGACTAGTGAATAGGTAAACGGTAAGGATAAAAGTTTTTTCTATTACCAATTACCAGTTCCCAAAATTTTTAATATCTAGGCAACATGGTTTTATATCTCCAAGGTTTGCTAAATTGTAGGAGCAAATTGTAGGGGAATAAAATTCCTCATATTACAGATGCAACTAAAAGTATATGGTGGTTTTCCACACTAAATAGTACGGCTAGTTCCTCTGTCTGCTGAGGCTAGTTTGACCAGTCTAAATAGCACAATTGTAAAAGAGACAGCCTTATACAGTGAAAATTGTGTGGCTTTATTAACAAAAATTAAGTATTGTCTCTATTCCTTGACCTGATTCCTTTAAGTACTTCTGCTTTCTTACTTCTAACTTTTACCCTTGCTTTATGGCCCGCGACTATTATGAAATTTTGGGTGTCTCTCGTGACGCCGACAAAGAAGAAATTAAACAGGCTTATCGCCGCCAAGCCCGGAAGTATCACCCAGATGTGAACAAAGAACCTGGTGCTGAAGAACGGTTCAAGGAAATCAACCGCGCTTATGAAGTGCTGTCTGAGCCAGAAACCCGCGAGCGTTATAACCGTTTTGGTGAAGCTGGTGTATCTGGTGCTGCTGCTGGCGCTGGCTTCCAAGATATGGGGGATATGGGCGGTTTTGCTGATATCTTTGAAAGCATATTCAGTGGCTTTGCTGGCGGAATGGGTAGTCCAACCCAGCAGCAAAGACGACGTAGTGGACCTGTGCGGGGTGATGATCTACGTCTAGACCTGAAGTTAGATTTTCGGGAAGCGGTATTTGGTGGCGAAAAAGAAATTCGGATTTCTCATCTAGAAACTTGTGAAGTTTGTAGCGGTTCTGGTGCTAAACCAGGAACTCGTCCCCGAACTTGTGCAACTTGTGCTGGTTCTGGTCAAGTCAGACGTGTGACGAGAACGCCTTTTGGCAGCTTTACCCAAGTCTCTACTTGTCCCACTTGCAATGGAACGGGAACAGTAGTTGAAGATAAATGTGATGCTTGCGACGGTAAAGGCGCAAATCAGGTCACGAAAAAATTGAAAATTACTATTCCAGCTGGGGTAGATAATGGTACCCGTTTGCGGATCTCCCAAGAAGGTGATGCTGGCCAACGCGGAGGCCCACCTGGAGATTTGTATGTCTATTTGTTTGTCAATGAAGATGAGGAATTCCAGCGCGATGGAATTAATGTTATTTCGGAAATTAAACTCAGCTATTTGCAAGCAATTTTAGGCTGCCGTTTGGAGGTGAATACTGTGGATGGACTTGTGGAGTTAATGATTCCCCCAGGAACTCAGCCCAATACGGTAATGAAGCTGGAAAATCGCGGTGTTCCTCGTTTGGGAAATCCTGTGAGTCGGGGAGATCATATGCTAACAGTGTCAATTGATATTCCCAATAAGATTACCCCAGAAGAGAGAGAACTACTGGAGAAACTAGCTAAAATTAAGGGAGATAGGACTGGTAAAGGTGGTCAAGGTTTTTTGGGAAATTTATTTAAGTAATGAGTGTATCTTCCCTGTTAACTCCTGATGCTCAACTGGATTTGCGCGGTACTCCTTGTCCGATTAATTTTGTGCGGACAAAACTCCGTTTGGAGCAAATGCCAGATGGTGGTTTGTTGGAAGTCTGGTTAGATGCTGGAGAACCTATTGAACAAGTTCCTGATAGCCTCACAATGGCAGGTTTTCAAGTAGAAACTATTACAGATTGTTCTGGCTATTTTTCTCTGTTAGTACGCCGTCCTGTAGTTGCCGAATGAAGGGTGAAACTGTTGCTAATGGACATTTATGGGGTACGGTGTTAGCTGTACAGGCTAATTTTTATCGGGTACAGATGGATGAGGAAGCAGGGGTGCAGGGGTGCAGAGGAGCAGAGGAGAATTACCGAGTCCCCAATCCCCAGTCTCCAATACCCAGCCCCCAATACCTCCTCTGTACACGCAGAACACGCCTGAAAAAAATTGGTCAACAGGTGATGGTGGGCGATCGCGTTATTGTAGAAGAACCTGATTGGTCTGGGGGACGGGGAGCTATTGGTGATGTTCTCCCCCGACATAGTGAGTTAGACAGACCAGCGATCGCTAATGTTAACCAAATTCTACTGGTATTTGCGGTAGCTGATCCGCCTTTAGAACCTGTCCAATTGAGTAGATTTTTAATTAAAGCTGAGTCTACAGGCGTTGATGTGCTGCTGTGTTTGAATAAATGTGATCTAATTTCCCCCCTTGAAAAACAGCAAATTAGCGATCGCTTACTGGCTTGGGGTTATCAACCACTTTTTATCAGTGTTCAAAACCAAATTAATATTGACCACATAGCAAATTATTTAAACAATAAAATTACTGTGATTGCTGGGCCTTCCGGTGTGGGAAAATCAAGCTTGATTAATGGACTAATTCCCGATATCAACCTGCGCGTGGGAGAAGTTTCTGGGAAATTAGCCCGTGGTCGCCATACCACCCGTCATGTAGAATTATTTGAAATGCCCAGTGGTGGTTTACTGGCTGATACTCCCGGTTTTAATCAACCTGATTTGGATTGTAGCCCAGAAGAATTAATTTACTATTTCCCAGAAGCCAGAAAACAATTAGAAATTGCTAGTTGTCGGTTTAGTGATTGTACCCATCGAGATGAGCCGGATTGTGCTGTGGGTAAGGACTGGGAACGATATACACATTATTTAGAATTTTTAGGGGATGCGATCGCACGTCAAACCCATCTTAAACAGCAAGCTGATCCCGAATCTAGTCTGAAGTTAAAATCCAAAGGCAAAGGTCAGAGTCAGTACGAGCCAAAGCTAGAAAGTAAAAAATATCGCCGCATTTCCCGCAAAACTCAATTACAAGACTTACAGGAGTTATATCGAGAAAGTGAGGAATAGGGGATTGGTAATGGGTAATGGGTAATTGGTGATTCTTCTCCTGACTCCTGACTCCTGACTTCTAGCCCTAACGAAAAGACTTATTCAGCGACCCCTACTTAATTTTTTATTCCCTTAACTCCTGCAAAAATGATCGCAATAAAGTCTTAAAATATTGTTAATTTCAGCCGAATCTCCCGACCTTCAATTTACAGAAACACACACAATTATTATGGCTATAGGCTACGTCGCACTCGTACTTCATGCACACTTACCCTTCGTTCGTCACCCAGAAAGTGAGTACGTGCTGGAAGAAGAATGGCTCTATGAAGCCATCACTGAAACATATATCCCCTTATTGAAAGTATTTGAAGGCTTAAAGCGAGACGGGATCGACTTTAAAATCACCATGAGTATGACACCTCCCCTCGTGTCAATGCTACGTGATCCGCTGCTACAAGAACGCTACGACGCACATTTATCTCAATTAGAAGAATTAATAGAACTAGAAGCCGAGCGCAATGTCCAAAACGGTCATCTTCGTTATTTAGCTGAACATTACGCGACTGAGTTCAACGAAGCGCGTGAATTATGGGAACGCTATAACGGTGATTTAGTCACAGCTTTTAAAGGATTCCAAGATACTAATAACCTAGAAATTATCACCTGCGGTGCTACTCACGGCTATTTACCGCTGATGAAAATGTATCCCCAAGCTGTATGGGCGCAAATTCAAGTAGCTTGTGAACATTACGAAGAAACTTTTGGCAAAGCACCCAGAGGTATTTGGTTGCCAGAATGCGCCTACTACGAAGGTTTAGACCGAATGTTAGCGGACGCAGGTTTGCGTTATTTCCTCACTGATGGACATGGTATTTTATACGCTCGTCCCCGTCCCCGCTTCGGTACTTATGCGCCAATTTTCACCGAACCTGGTGTAGCAGCCTTTGGTCGAGATCATGAATCGTCTCAACAGGTATGGTCTTCTGAAGTTGGTTATCCTGGTGCAGCCGAATATCGGGAATTTTACAAAGATTTGGGCTGGGAAGCTGAATATGAGTATATTAAGCCTTACATCATGCCCAATGGTCAGAGAAAAAATACAGGTATTAAGTATCATAAAATTACAGGGCGTGGCTTAGGTCTTTCTGATAAAGCACTCTATGATCCTTATTGGGCAAAGGAAAAAGCCGCAGATCACGCCGCTAATTTCATGTATAACCGTGAACGTCAATCTGAGCATTTACACGGTATCATGGGTCGCCCGCCAATTATTGTTTCACCTTATGATGCAGAGTTATTTGGTCATTGGTGGTATGAAGGCCCTTGGTTTATTGATTACCTGTTCCGTAAGTCTTGGTATGACCAAGGAACTTATGAAATGACCCATTTAGCTGATTATTTGCGGGCTAATCCCACTCAACAAGTTTGTCGTCCTGCTCAGTCGAGTTGGGGTTATAAAGGGTTTCATGAGTATTGGTTAAATGAGACAAATGCCTGGGTTTACCCACATTTACACAAAGCTGCGGAACGGATGATTGAAATATCCACCTTGGAACCAGAGGATGAGTTGCAGTGGAAAGCTTTAAACCAAGCAGCACGGGAGTTATTATTAGCGCAATCTTCAGACTGGGCGTTTATTATGCGGACAGGAACAATGGTTCCTTATGCGGTGAGAAGAACGCGATCGCATTTAATGCGGTTTAATAAACTGTATGAAGATGTGAAAGTCGGTAAAATCGATAGCGGTTGGTTGGAAAAAGTAGAGTTAATGGATAATATTTTCCCCAATATTAACTATCGCTCTTATCGTCCAATGTAGTTAACGCAGTTTAATACAGCGCAGCAAAGAAATAAGTAAGTATTTTAAATACTGACAGCAAAACCCCCAGCACTATGACTGGGGGTTAATTTTGTAGACATTTTATTAGAGCGGCCTTTACCACTATTGAGGTAAAGTACGGCTTGCATAAGCATCCATTACATAAGCAGGAGTGCGATTACTATAGTCTATTTCTATGCCAGTAATAGACTGGGCTAACTGCTCAAAAGACTCAGAACGCCAGTTACGTTCATGAATTGGCTTGGTTTGCTCACCCATAAAATAAGCCAGAGAACCTACAACTGAAGCTGCTACCCAACCTACAACAATTAGCGCAATTAATATAGTCATTTTGGAACCTCGTGTTTTAACTTATGTTGCTTTATGTAAATAAATATAACGAATATAAACAAAATTTGCAAACTGTCCATAAGGTGTGCTAACCGATAAGGTGGGTGAGGTATTCCACACTGTCATCATTAGGATTTACGCATAACACAACGAAAGTGGCGGTAATACCGCAACGGGCAAGCAAGCTACATGAATTACCGCTACGGCACATCTTGTGTGAGTCCTGATCATTTCAAGGTGTGATAAAAATCCACTAAAAACAAAAAATACATTTTATAAAACGTTGATAGAAGTTAAAACTGTTAACTCACTACAAATAAACTTAGTCCTTGATAGTACTAGTATAAAAAAATACTTTATCTGTAGATTCAAACCTGGATCTGTTTTTACTTTAGAAACAATAAGTAAATTCTGTGACAGAATTAGTATAAGATTTCCCAACCCTATCTTTTTCTCTTTAGTTATCATCTTCCCAATCAAGCAAACCCAAAACTAGCCCCTTGTCCCTTGTAGAAATAGGTTAACTCACAAATATTGTTCAATAAGACATAAATGAAACTTTGGCAGCCCAATCAACATCTAAATAATGGTAGATTTATTATCCAAAGAGTGATGCGTAGCGGTGGCTTTGGAGTCACTTATAGCATCAGAGAAAAGGCTACATCTAAATTATTTGTTTTGAAAGCTCTCAATTATATTCAACAAAATAAAGTAGATTTTAAACAACTACAGGTAAAGTTTGTCAATGAAGCAGTTCGGTTAGCAAGATGTTCTCATCCTCATATTGTCAAAGTCTATGAAGTGATCCAAGAAGATGGACTTTGGTGCATGATTATGGAATATATAGATGGAGAAGATTTAGCAGAATATATTAATGATAATGGAGTGTTAGCAGAAGAAGAAGCACTACTATATATTGACCAAATTGCACAAGCTTTAGAATATATTCATCACCAAGGATTTTTACATCGAGATATCAAACCTAGTAATATCTTATTACGTCGAGGAAAATTGGAAGTAGTGTTAATAGATTTTGGGTTGGCAAGAGAGTATAGCAGCGGTCAAATCAAAAGTATGACTAATGATAGAACCGATGGTTATGCACCAATTGAACAATATCAAAAAAGAGGCAATTTTGGTGCTTATACCGATGTTTATGCTTTGGCTGCTACCCTCTATACTTTACTAACTAAAAAAGTACCTATACCTGCTGAATATAGAAACAAAAATAATACTTTACCACCACCAAAACAATTTAATTCGCAAATTAGCGATAGAGTAAATAATGCGATTCTTCGGGGAATGGCTTTGGAACCAGAAAATCGTCCCCAGTCGGTATTTGAATTTAGAGAATTACTAGGTCTAGCTAGTATGTTACCCTCTCAAGAAATAGAGGAAAAACTAATTTCAGTAGTGGGAATGGACTACACTCGACTACGGGAATTACTTGCGTCTGGAAAGTGGAAAGAAGCAGATGAAGAAACAACACGAGTCATGTTAGCCGTAGTAGGAAGAGAAAATGAAGGTTGGTTAAGTGAAAAAGATATTTATAATTTCCCTTGTCAAGATATTCGTACTCTTGACCAATTATGGGTAAAATATAGTAATGGCAGATTTGGTTTCTCTGTGCAAAGGCGTATTTATCAAAGTCTGCGAGGCACTAGAAAATTTCACCAAGAAGTTTGGGATGCTATTGGTGATAAAGTGGGTTGGAAGAAAGATAAAAAATGGATGTATTATGATGATTTGACATTTGATATTACAGCACCAGAAGCTCATTTACCAAGTGGAATTTTTTGGTTTGATTCATGGTGGGGTCGCTATGGGTGGTTTTTATTAGATGGAGTAGAAAGGCGGTTTTATTATTTAGTGGCGCGAGTGATTAAGTGCAATATATAGCAATTCTATTGGATTTATGTTCACGTAGTGTGCCGGAGGCATCACGGAATTTTGAAACCGTATCCCTGACGGGAGGCGTATGACTCCTACGTCGTCACGCAAGCTATAGCCATACCGCAGAGAAGCAGATAACACAGAGGAAGATAAAAAATGGTGTTCACATCTTATTCAAGATAATCTAAATTTAATTGATAAATCAAGGATTCTGTGCCGTAATTTATGATTAATCAACAATAGTTTCTTTGGTATGAGAAATATTGATAGATTGCAACATTCTTTCCCGTTTTTTACGGGCAATTTCTTGTAAATCAACTGTTTTGTCAGTCTCATCTACAATTTCACCAGTTATTACCTCTAGCACATCCTCTAAAGTAATAACACCAGCTACACACCCATATTCATCAACTACTACTGCAAGATGTTCACGGGCTTCTATAAAGTTTTTCAGAAGTTTATCAGCCCGGATTATTTCAGGAACAAAGCGGACATTGCGACATAAATCTGCAATTTTTTGGTCATTACTACCTTCAATCATCGCTGTTAGTAAGCTTTGTTTGAGAGCAAATCCCATAACTTGATCAATAGATTCATCAATAACAATAATTCGCGTATGTTGAGAAGCAATAATATCGGTTTTAGACTCAGCAAGAGTTAAATTACCACGTATATAGGTCAGCATGATTTGGGGTGTCATTAAATCTGAAGCTGTCACATCATTTAATCTAAATACCCTCTGAATCATTTCTGCTTCTTCACTTTGAATAATTCCTTCTTGTTGACCAATCCTTGCTAACAGTTTTATTTCTGCTTCATTTGTTGTCGGTCTTTTTCTCCCTCTAGAAAAGGGTGCAGTGACATTTTCTAGAATCCAAACTAAAGGTGTAAAAGCAATCGAAAGTCCAGTGATAGGTATAGCTGTAAGTATGGCTATTTGTTCAGAATATCTCTCTCCAATTGTCTTTGGAATAATTTCTCCAAATATGATAATCAAAAATGTTAGTATTCCTGAGAATACACCAAGCCAATTATCTCCTAATACTTGAGTCGCAATATTACCTGTAATAATACTACCAATAATATTGAAAGTATTATTGAGAATAACAATAGTAGCAATAGGTCGATTCATGTTTTCACGAATCGCCAGAAGTGCAACTGCGGCTGGATTTTTTGATTGAGCTAATTGTCTAACTCTCAACGTTGAAACAGAAAACAGCGCTGTTTCTATACTAGAACAAAGCGCTGAACCTACAATAATAATGAATATAGTAATTATAAGTTTTAACATATAGTTTCCCAAGTATGGGAAGATGGGATTTAGATGAGCTAATAACCTGAATAAGTTAATTTACACTTTAATGATTATAGCGTTAAGTTCAGATTTGACTAGTTCGCAGTATATCTAATATTAGTAGGGTAAGTTAAATACTGACCTGACATGAAACTACACCCTGTGATTCCAAGACTGCCGCAATTTGTAAAATTAGAACTTCATTATCAGGTGCTGCTATTAATTGTACACCTAAAGGCAGAGAATTTTGGTTTTGAATGGGTACTGATAAAACCGGTAAACCAATAAAAGATAATGGTTGAGTGAATAATCCTAAATGAGGACGGACAAGAATTTCTTCACTATCTAAAATCATGGTTTGCTGACCAATTAACGGGCTTGTAATCGGTGTAGTGGGGGCAATGATTATATCTAAATTTTGAAATATTTCTCGGATTTGATCTCGATACCATCTTCTAAAACGCTGTGCTTGAATATACCAAGAGCCGGGAATTAATGCACCAGCTAAAAAGCGATCGCGTGTGGCAACATCAAAGTCCTGCGGACGGGATTTTAATTTCTCTAAATGCAGATTTGCACCTTCACAAGCTGTAATTACAAAGGCCGCAGCACGAGCAATGTCTGCTTCTGGTATGTTTACATATTGGGTGATATTCAACGCTTTAGCCACCTTTTGTACTGCTGCTAAAGCTTCCGGTGTGGAATTTTGGGTAAAATAATCATCTGCGATCGCAATTCTAAGATGAGAAATATCATTATTAATTTGCAATAAACTCCTTTCAGCAGGGCGTTTCGTACAAATTGGATCTTTTCCATCCTCACCTTGCAGAACATCGAATATTGTCGCAATATCTCTAACTGAAGTCGCAAAATGGCCAATATGGTCTAAACTGCTAGAGAATAATTTTACACCCGCACGAGATAACCTGCCATACGTCGGTTTAAAACCAAACACACCACACAAAGCCGCAGGAACACGAATAGAACCATTCGTATCCGAACCCAAGGTCAAAGGAACCAAACCCCCAGCAACCGCAGCAGCAGAACCACCGGAAGAACCCCCAGCCACCCGTTGTAAATCATGGGGATTGTGAGTAGTACCATAATGGGCATTTTCTGTCACAAACCCATAAGCATATTCGTCCATATTTAACGCACCAACCAACACTGCACCAGATTTTTTTAACCTAGTAATAGCGGTTGCATCTTCAGTAGCTGGAGGATTTTCAGCGTTAATTTTTGAACCGGCTAAAGTTGTTAAACCAGCAATATCAAATAAATTTTTAACTGCAAATGGTACACCACATAAAACACCAATATTTTTACCTTCAGCAATATTTTTATCAATATTTTCTGCATCTTTTAAAGCTGTTGTTGCGGTAATAGTTGTAAAACAATTTAATTGGTTATTCCTAGCAGCAATTCTTGCTAACGCTGCTTGAGTAACTTCTACTGCGCTAACTTTACCTGATAAAACATTTTCAGCTATAGATACAGCATCATTCATGGTTCAAACGTGGGTGCAATTTCAATCTCTTCTCCTAAAGGAAAATTATTGACAATTTCTGCTATTGATTTGATTCTCTCAAAATTCACTACCACGTCATCTCGATATTCATCTTTTATCTGCAAGTTTAGTAACAACGACATTTGTTCTACATACTCATTTACATCAATTTGTTGATTTCCCATTTTATTTTTACATCTTTGCTTGTTGCTATTTCTGCCGTTCGGCGATGTGAAGGATGGTTGTTATGCTGCATTATTCCAAATCAATAATATGATTTAGAGTAAGTCATATTTTTAGAAATCTGTGGCAAATTTTCTAATGTTAATGGTTCATCCAATTCATCAGAATAAAATTCTATGTATACTTCATCGGCTTGTTTACCTAAAGGTGATATAGATATCTGAACCTTCAGTTTTCCTGTCTGCCAGTTTTTATTACCCCTAATTAGTAACTGACAATCTTTAAAAAACTGAAATTGAATGTTACTTATGTCTATAACTTCTTCTCCAACTTGAACAGTTTTAAATAATTGTATAATTGATCCCTGAGACTGTTGTTCAGAATTACAAGTTTGTAGCATTAAATTTTCTCGAATTTCTCGGATCACTAACTCCTTAAATCTACTTATTTTAAATATATCTTTTCCTAAAGATAGGATGTCATCACCACAATTCAAAGGAATGTATTTATTATTCATGTTGATTCTAATCATGTAGATTGATTTTTTTGGCAAAAAATTACACCTATTAAGCGCTCTTAGAGAATATTTTTCAAGTTTCAATATCAACCTAAACCACCGTTTTTAAGGAGGATTTTAACTCCAGTTTCCCTCTTTTTAAAAGGCTAGGGTGATCTAATATTTTTGACACATCACCAAATAGTTTTAAAACATCCTCTTAAAAACCATATAGTTGTCATCATAGCCCGCTTTACATACTCCCTTTCTACCGTAAGATTACTTATCTTCTTTTTTATTTGCCTTCCCCCCTGCGGGAAGTACTTGGATTTTATACATCTTTCCTTACGGAACGCTTCGCGGTAAGCGAAGCTATGCCGAAGGCTTTATGCGGTTTATTTAATCAGTATTTGTGCATTTGACATTGCAAATAAACCTTTCAAAATGCAGATATATGAGAAGACAGACATAGGCTAGGCGCACACAAACCAGGAAAATCTAATGTTTGCACGGTTAGCGTTTTTAAATTGACACGACGGATGGCATGATTATTGGTATCACTGATATATAGATATGAATCTATGCCACTTAGTCCTGAAGGTTCTGAAAATCGGGTATTCTTACCTTGTCCGTCTTGAAACCCAGGTAAACCATCTCCTAAAACAGTTTGACAATTCCCTGTGGTGGGATGCACCAATTTAATTTTGTGGTTGTAAGTATCTGCTACCCACAGATAATTTTGGAAATATTCCACACCTAAACAGTGCTGCAACCTGACATCTAGCTTTTCTCCATCCATATCACCAAAGCCAAATAACATACCACTGCCGCAAATAGTTCGCACTTTACCCTGTTCGTCGAGTTCTACTCCTCGAATTGAACTAACTTCACTGTCAGCAATAAATAATTCCTGACCATTGGTGGTAATGCCGCTAGGTTGAGCAAAGGCACATTCTGTCAATGTGCTATCGAAACAACCTTCTGCACCTGTACCAGCAAAGGTTTCAATCGTACCTCGTTCTAAATCCATTTCCCAAATTTGATGTGATCCTGCCATTGCAATCAACAATTTATTGCCTACTTTTTGTAAATCCCAAGGGGAATTTAGGGCTGTTTCGAGTGCAACACCTCCGTGAGGACTAATAATATGGTTTTGCTGGCCAGTTCCTGCAATAGTCTCTACCACTTGCCGCTGTAAGTCAATTTGTCGTAAGGCATAATTTTCTGTGTCAGCAATGTAAAGAATTTGACTTTCATCATCAAATGTCATCCCCTGGGGTGCAGAAAACTGTACTTGATTAAAAGCACCATCAGTTAGTCCAGATTTTCCTGTACCAATCACATACAGAATTTTACCATCAAAGCGGGTCATGACGATACGATGATGTCCAGAATCAGCAATAAACAAACCTGATGATGTAGCTAAGACTTTACCCGGAAACGCTAGGGGTGTAATTAATGGTTGATGTTGTTTTTCTAAAGTGAATTGAAATTGTTGAAAATTGATGTGAGCCTGATTTTTCTGCTGAAGTTGAATAATTACGTTTTCAATGGCTTGAAGATGCCCTTCTCCAGCAAATTGCCCAATAACGTATCCTTGCGGGTCAATAATAATTAAAGTAGGCCAAGCTCTGACAGTATAATTTTCCCAAACAAGAAAATTATTATCAACTAAAACTGGGTGTTCAATTTCATAACGCAGAATAGCTTGACGGATGCTTTCAATTTCCTTTTCGTTGTCGAATTTTCCAGAGTGAACGCCAATAATAGTTAGGCTATCTTGATATTTGCGCTCTAAATATTTCAAGTCTGGTAATATGTGCAGACAGTTAACACAACAGTATGTCCAAAAGTCTAAAATGACGATTCTACCTTTGAGTGATTTTAGAGATAAGGGTTTAACTGTATTTAACCAAGGGTAATTTTGCGGTAGTTCTGGTGATCTTACACGAGGAATCATAGTACGTTGAGATTGTATATTTTAGATCGACGGTTTTGATAAAACTCGAAAAAATCAATACAAGTAATTTATCTCTTTGGGTACAGGAAGCCAAAACCCAAGCAAAACAGGGAAGTGTGATTGATCGTATCCCTCTTTTAGCTGTAGCTGACCCTAATTGCTTTGCGGTTCACATCTGCTGTCAGTCAGGAGAAAATTATAGTTTAGGGGATACAGCTTGTGTATTTCCTTTGATGAGTGTAATTAAGGTATTCTCTCTATTATATTTGCTAAAACTTTTTGAAGCTAACAAGGTATTTCAATGGGTTGGAATTAAACCTTCAGCAGCTCCTTTTAATTCTTTTGAACAATTAGTTGCTGATAATGGACATCCCCGCAACCCGATGATTAATAGTGGTGCTATTACCTTATCTGATAAACTGCCTGGTGAGGATGCAAATAATCGCGCATATTTATTTTGTGAATGGCTTAATGAAGTAGCAGGTTGTCAACTATATGTAGATTTGGAAATGTTGGCTTCAGTTCGTGTTACTCGTTCACCTGCAAATATAGCGATCGCACATCATCTGAATCAAAATGGATATATTGAAAATATTGAAACTGCCCTTGACACCTATGAACAAATATGCTGTATTTCTGGACGAGTGCAGGATTTAGCTTTATTAGGAAAATTATTAGCTTGTGAAAACAGTTGGATAAATTCTGAAAACCGCCGCATCGTTAACGCTGTGATGCTAACCTGCGGATTATATGAAGCTTCTGCTGAGTATGCCGTCAAAATTGGTTTACCGATGAAATCAGGTATTGGCGGAGGGTTATTAGCGATCGCACCAAATCAAGGAGCGATCGCTTGTTACAGTCCTGCTCTAGATCGTATAGGCAATCCTGTTGCAGGGCTGGCATTCATCGAAGCTTTATCCCAAAATTTAAGCTTAAAATAACCGCTTAATCGGCTTAATTCCGTTTTTTCGGAAGTTGATTTTTCTTTTTATGGTTATTCCGCCGGAGTGGGTGTCACTTTCGGCTGTGGTGGTAGAACTTCAATTTTGGGAACAGGTGTTTTTTCTACCCGTGGTTGGGAACTTCAGGAACTTCAATTTCTGGAATCGGTGTTTTTTCTACCTGTGGTTGGGGAACTTCAGGAACTTCAATTTCTGGAATCGGTGTTTTTTCTACCTGTGGTTGAGGAACTTCAGGAACTTCAATTTCTGGAATCGGTGTTTTTTCTACCTGTGGTTGAGGAACTTCAGGAACTTCAATTTCTGGAATCGGTGTTTTTTCTACCTGTGGTTGAGGAACTTCAGGAACTTCAATTTCTGGAATCGGTGTTTTTTCTACCTGTGGTTGAGGAACTTCGGGAACTTCAATTTCTGGAACAGGTGTTTTTTCTACCTTGGGTTGAGGTGCTGGTGTTTCTTCGACTTTGGGCGTTACGGTAGGAGTAGGTTCAGTAACGGGAATCTTAACTATATAATTCGGGTCTACAATACCGCGCACTTCATCAGCAGTAATTTCCCCTCTTATCATTCTCGAAAGCGTATCTTTCCCATTAGATTGGTAATTAAATAGCCTAACTGTGCTACTAAAGACATTTTTTACAGGATTGCCCTGATTGTCGAGAAATTCCAGTTGTACCCAGTTCTTACCAGGTTTGAAGCCTTTGAGGTACACTGATTGCCAGCGATCGAGAATAAAGCTTTCATCATTAATTGTGCAGCGAATACGCCAATCGCTCATTGAGTCTTCAAGATTCTCCTCAGAAACAATATGCAAAGGCGCGTTAGTTAGGTAAAAATCCAACATAATTGGTTCTGCACCATAACTACCATTAGGACGACTGTAGGTGAGAAGGGGTAGATTAGGGTCAGGATTGTTATCGTCGGTTTTAGTAAAAAGGTGAAATGTGGTTTGGGCATAAGCGCCCTCATTTTTAAAGCTTTCATGCCAAGGACGAGATGCAAATACACGTAAGGTATGAGTACCTGCGGACAAGTCTGGCAAAATCAAAGGCTGACTGAGATCGTAAACCGCTATATAAGGTTGGTTATCGAGAATTACGTGCAGATGAGGGCCTAGTTGCCATTTTGGATCTTTAAATATCGGTAGATCCTTCACTTGCAACCGCACAGTAACTGTATTATCTTTGAGAACTTCATTCGGTTGAGGAGTCAGGATTGTTACCTGTGGCTGATAAACTTCCAAGCTAGAACGTAGTTCTTGGATGATATCAGGAGGGGCTGTTTCTGAAAATTGCCGAGAAACTTTAGATATCTGTGATGATCTGTCTTGTTGCTCAAGTGATACTTCTTGGCTTCCAGCTTTTTCGACACAGCTGCTTAAGGTCAAGACTAGCAGCAATGTCATTATCCATTTGAAGATAGGGAAACTCTTAGAGAAGAGTTTCTCTAAAGCCTTCTTTTGCTCAGAGGTCATGCATTCCACCCTAGGATCGTCTTCAACAACTGACAAATCATTGTGACGCAAATTGCGCCTAGTGAAATATAGACCAAAAGATTTAAGTTTGTGGCAAGATGCTCAATATTTTTGAACCATTATCATAAAATATGCAGCAATAGTAATATTTGTGACAGAATTTTCCAATTAAATTAGAGAAACAACGAAAATATGGAGTCAGAACAGTAAGTTTTATGCCTTTATTCACGATTACCCATAAATTTTAAGAATTGTTATAGTTTGTAAATTAAATAGAAAAACTATTGACTTTTTTACAAAAAGTTTGAATATAAAAGGCAGATATGACAATAAAATTGGCAAGTTTGAATTATTGTTAAAATGTCTCTAACAATGTGCCAGTACAGACTCTATAATTCAACAGAAACAACTATTCCACACGGCTCCAGAAAAACCCTGGAAACGATGAGTAAAATTCACTCTGTGGTATTCATGATTCCTCATTCCTTATTGACAGAGGAGGTCGAATGACGATTAGTCCTCCACAGCGAGAGGAGAAAAAGGCAAGAGTTATCGTAGATAAAGATCCTGTACCCACTTCCTTCGAGAAATGGGCGCTACCTGGTCACTTCGATAGATCTTTAGCTAAAGGTCCAAAAACCACAACCTGGATTTGGAACCTCCATGCCCTCGCCCATGACTTCGATACACATACAAGCGACCTAGAAGACATTTCCCGCAAAATCTTCGCCGCGCACTTCGGCCACCTGGCTGTAGTGACAATCTGGTTAAGCGGAATGTTATTCCATGGCGCTAAGTTCTCCAACTACGAAGCTTGGTTAACAGATCCATTAGGCGTTAAGCCCAGCGCTCAAACAGTTTGGCCCATTGTGGGACAAGACATTTTAAACGGTGATATGGGCGGTGGCTTCCACGGCATTCAAATCACCTCTGGCTTGTTTCAAGTATGGCGTGGCTGGGGTATCACCAATTCCTTCCAACTCTACTGCACCGCGATTGGTGGCTTGGTACTAGCAGGCTTATTCCTATTTGCTGGTTGGTTCCATTACCACAAACGCGCTCCCAAACTGGAATGGTTCCAGAATGCGGAGTCAATGCTAAATCACCACTTATCAGTATTGTTAGGTTGTGGTTCGTTGGGATGGGCAGGTCACTTAATCCATGTGTCCGCGCCAATCAACAAGCTATTAGATGCAGGCGTTGCCATTAAGGACATCCCCTTGCCCCACGAGTTCATTTTGAACAAGGATCTGTTGATAGAGTTGTATCCCAGCTTTGCCAGCGGTTTAACACCTTTCTTCACTTTGAACTGGGGAACCTATGCTGACATTCTGACCTTTAAAGGTGGTTTGAACCCCGTTACAGGCGGCTTGTGGATGAGTGATATTTCTCATCACCACCTAGCGATCGCTGTACTGTTCATCATCGCTGGTCATATGTACCGTACCAACTGGGGTATCGGTCACAGCATCAAAGACATCCTAGAAAACCATAAAGGCCCCTTCACTGGTGAAGGTCACAAAGGTCTTTATGAAAACATGACCACCTCTTGGCACGCTCAGTTGGCTACTAACCTGGCCTTCTTAGGTTCCTTGACAATCATCATCGCGCATCATATGTACGCGATGCCTCCCTATCCATATTTGGCAACTGATTACGCTACACAGTTGTGCATTTTCACTCACCATATTTGGATCGGTGGTTTCTTGATTGTTGGTGGTGCTGCTCACGCAGCCATCTTCATGGTGCGAGATTATGATCCAGTTGTTAACCAAAACAACGTTCTGGATCGGGTGATTCGTCATCGTGATGCTATCATCTCTCACCTAAACTGGGTTTGTATTTTCCTAGGCTTCCACAGCTTTGGTTTATACATTCACAACGACACAATGCGTGCCTTGGGTCGTCCCCAAGATATGTTCTCTGACGCAGCAATTCAGTTACAACCTGTGTTTGCTCAGTGGGTACAAAACCTGCACACACTGGCTCCAGGTGGTACAGCACCCAATGCTATAGAACCAGTTAGCTACGCATTTGGCGGCGGTATTTTGGCTGTAGGCGGAAAAGTAGCGATGATGCCCATTGCATTGGGTACAGCCGACTTCTTGATTCACCACATTCACGCCTTCACCATTCACGTTACCGTCCTCATTCTGCTAAAAGGTGTACTTTACGCCCGCAGTTCTCGTTTGATTCCAGACAAGGCAAACTTAGGTTTCCGCTTCCCTTGCGACGGGCCAGGTCGTGGCGGTACTTGTCAAGTTTCTGGTTGGGACCATGTGTTCCTAGGACTATTCTGGATGTATAACTCCTTGTCAATCGTAATTTTCCACTTCAGTTGGAAAATGCAATCTGACGTATGGGGAACTGTCGATTCAGATGGTGTGGTATCCCACATCACTGGCGGTAACTTTGCCGAAAGCGCTATCACCATCAATGGTTGGTTGCGTGACTTCCTGTGGGCGCAAGCTACACAGGTAATCAACTCCTACGGAAGTGAATTGTCTGCTTATGGACTCATGTTCCTAGGCGCTCACTTTGTTTGGGCATTCAGCTTAATGTTCCTGTTTAGTGGTCGTGGCTACTGGCAAGAACTAATTGAGTCCATTGTATGGGCGCACAATAAACTGAAAGTAGCACCAACAATTCAGCCTCGTGCTTTGAGCATCACTCAAGGTCGTGCTGTAGGTGTAGCTCACTATCTATTAGGAGGAATTGCCACCACCTGGGCATTCTTCCACGCACACATCCTTTCAGTAGGGTAGCAATCAGTTTGTAGAGTGCTGAGTGCTGAGTGCTGAGAAATCAGTGAAAACTCAGGACTCAGGACTCAAAACTCAGAACTCTAAACACTGATACCTGATGGCTAAAGGTCAGAGGACATATCAAAACCTATGGCAACAAAATTTCCAAAATTTAGCCAGGATCTCGCACAGGACCCGACTACCCGTCGGATTTGGTATGCGATCGCTACAGGCAACGATTTTGAAAGCCACGATGGCATGACGGAAGAAAATCTTTACCAAAAGATTTTCGCTACGCATTTCGGTCACTTGGCAATCATCTTCCTGTGGGCATCCAGCCTCCTGTTTCACGTAGCCTGGCAAGGTAACTTTGAACAGTGGATTAAAGATCCCCTTCACGTCCGTCCTATCGCCCATGCGATTTGGGACCCTCACTTCGGTCAGCCTGCGGTTGAAGCTTTCACCCAAGGTGGAGCAAGCAACCCTGTAAACATTGCTTATTCCGGTGTCTACCACTGGTGGTACACCATCGGGATGCGGACAAATACTGAACTGTACACCGGTTCATTAGGTCTGCTTCTGTTGGCAGCAGTGTTCCTATTCGCTGGTTGGTTACATTTACAACCCAAGTTCCGTCCTAGTCTTTCTTGGTTCAAGAGTGCTGAACCCCGTCTAAATCACCACTTGGCTGGTTTGTTCGGTGTTAGCTCCTTGGCTTGGACAGGTCACTTGGTTCACGTTGCTATTCCTGAATCTCGTGGTATTCACGTTGGCTGGGATAACTTCTTAACCGCCGCACCTCATCCAGCAGGGTTGACCCCCTTCTTCACAGGTAACTGGGGCGTTTACGCTCAGAACCCTGACACTGCGGGTCATCTGTTTGGTACTTCCACTGGTGCTGGTACAGCGATTCTCACCTTCTTGGGCGGTTTCCACCCCCAAACAGAATCTTTGTGGTTGACCGACATGGCTCATCACCACTTAGCGATCGCTGTTATCTTCATCATCGCCGGTCATATGTACCGCACTAACTTCGGAATTGGTCACAGCATCAAAGAAATGCTGAACTCCAAATCCGGTTTAGTTCCCGGTAGCAAGAGTGAAGGTCAGTTCAACCTGCCTCACCAAGGTCTGTACGACACCATCAATAACTCCCTGCACTTCCAACTGTCTTTGGCATTGGCTGCACTGGGAACTATTACCTCCTTGGTGGCACAGCATATGTACGCCCTGCCTCCTTACGCGTTCATCGCTAAGGACTACACAACACAGGCAGCACTGTACACCCACCACCAGTACATCGCTGGTTTCTTGATGGTTGGTGCATTCGCCCACGCCGCCATCTTCTGGGTACGTGATTACGATCCCGAACAAAACAAGGGCAACGTATTAGACCGGATTTTGCAGCACAAAGAAGCGATCATTTCCCACCTCAGCTGGGTATCTCTCTTCTTGGGCTTCCACACCTTGGGCTTGTACGTTCACAACGACGTAGTAGTTGCTTTCGGTACTCCTGAAAAGCAAATCTTGATTGAGCCAGTATTTGCTCAGTTCATTCAAGCTGCTCACGGTAAAGTACTCTACGGTTTAGACACATTGCTGTCTAACCCTGATAGCATTGCCTACACAGCCTATCCCAACTACGGTAACGTTTGGTTATCTGGCTGGTTAGATGCCATTAACTCTGGTACTAACTCCCTCTTCTTAACAATTGGCCCTGGCGACTTCTTGGTTCACCATGCATTCGCTTTGGCTATCCACACCACCACCCTAGTACTTGTTAAAGGTGCTTTGGATGCACGTGGTTCTAAGCTGATGCCCGATAAAAAGGACTTCGGCTATGCGTTCCCCTGCGACGGTCCAGGCCGTGGCGGTACTTGCGACATCTCCGCATGGGACTCTTTCTACCTAGCAATGTTCTGGATGTTGAACACCATTGGTTGGGTAACCTTCTACTGGCATTGGAAGCATCTAGGTATTTGGCAAGGTAACGTTGCTCAGTTCAACGAAAACTCTACCTACCTAATGGGCTGGTTCCGTGACTACCTCTGGGCTAACTCTGCTCAGTTGATTAACGGTTACAACGCCTACGGCATGAACAACTTGTCTGTTTGGGCTTGGATGTTCCTCTTTGGACACTTAGTTTGGGCAACTGGTTTCATGTTCCTCATCTC
This sequence comes from Anabaena sp. PCC 7938, assembly GCF_049315035.1. Classification (NCBI taxonomy): domain Bacteria; kingdom Bacillati; phylum Cyanobacteriota; class Cyanophyceae; order Nostocales; family Nostocaceae; genus Anabaena; species Anabaena sp. PCC 7938. Next base: position 3,441,704 of record NZ_CP186034.1, read on the forward strand.
TTGGAGAGGATATTGGCAAGAGTTGATCGAAACCTTGGTTTGGGCGCACGAGCGTACTCCTCTAGCTAACTTGGTTCGCTGGAAAGACAAACCCGTTGCTCTCTCCATTGTTCAAGCTCGTGTGGTTGGTTTAGCTCACTTCACTGTTGGCTACATCGTCACTTACGCAGCTTTCCTCATTGCCTCTACTGCTGGTAAGTTCGGTTGATCCTGACTACTAGTTTTAGGTAAGTAATTAAAATCCCCTGCCGTAAGGTGGGGGATTTTTTTATGGGCGGGCAGGATGCCCACCCCACAAGAGATGTATAAATTGTAAGAAAAGATAGTAAAGGATATAATTTTCTGTTTAGAAGATGGGAAATATAAATTAAGGGCAGGCAGGATGCCTACCCCACAAGAAACAAAGAAAAATAAAAAATTGTTTTTCTGGTATGGAAGAAGCAAGGTTAAAAATTTACCAAAGGACATTACCTCATTGGGAGTTAGATGGGGCAAGTTATTTTATTACTTTTAATACTTGGGAAAAGTTGGAACTTAGTCCAGAAGCAAGGGAAATAGTTTTTAATTCTTGTCTATTTTTTAATAACCAAAGATATGAGATTTTTGTTTTGGTGGTGATGACAGATCATGTCCATATCCTCATGCAGCCATTACTAAAGTCTGAAAATGAGTATTGGTCACTCAGCAGTATTATGAATAGTATCAAAGGTTATAGTGCTAAACAAATTACCAAGGTGATGAAACATATAGGTACTGTTTGGCAAGATGAGCGATATGACAGAATTGTTAGAAATGAAGATGAGTTTCAAGCATATTGGCAATATATCAGGCAAAATCCTGTAGAAGCAGGACTGTCAACAACTCCAGAAGATTACCCTTATTTCTGGCAAACCTCATAATCCCAATTATTACATCCTCTCTTGTGGGGTGGGCATCCTGCCCGCCCTTTGTAATAAATAACAAGATTAAGCTAATTTAAGTATTAGCACAATTTATACTGTAATAATTGGAAGTGAGAGACGGTTATGACTGAAAGCACAAATAAAGCAAATGCTGGAGTTAATCGAGAAGAAGCTAAAAGTATTCTCGATAGATTCTTAAATAATGAAAATTATAGAGTTTTAGCTGTCAAGGGAAAATGGGGTATTGGAAAAACCCATTTAGTACAAACCTTTTTAGATGAACATAAAGAAGGATATTATTTGTATGCTTCTGTTTTTGGTATTTCTTCAATTGAACAATTAAAAGCAAGGTTAATAGCTAATTACAAAAATAATCTAAAGTCTGATAATCAATCTTCTCAAAGAAAAACTGAATTAGTTATTAATTCTGCCAATAAATATATAACTAACCTGAGTTCGATGTAAATAAAAAGTCTAAAAGTGGGTAACAGCAATGGTTCTGTCAATAAATATTGGCTATTGAGAATTAAAGGTTACGCCAAAAAGTTCTCAAAAAATTAATTTTTTGAAATGTATTTACTATTAGGTAATATTGATATTTAATTGGTAATTAAGCTAATAAAACTGGTAAGTTTTCAATTTCATTTTCATCAAATCTTAAAGAAGGTTTTTTGGGTTGCCAAGTATAAGCAATTAAAGCAGCAACAACATTAACCATGAAATTAGTAACACTTCGATGTCGAGAATGAGCAAGTTGTGAAATATTCTTGAGTTGGTCATTAACAGTTTCAATTAAAGAGCGTTTTCGGAGCATTAATTTCTCCTCAAGGGACAATAGCTTATTCCGCATATTTTTCTTAAAAGGAGTGATTAGTTTGAGTCCATTAGACCAAAGTTCAATCCAGAGTTTTTGAGAAATATATCCTTTGTCTCCAAATATTTTCCCAAATAAGTTCTTAGTCAAAGTGGGAACAGGTTTTCGGTCATCTGTATTTCCAGGAGTAATTTGAAACGCAAGTAACTCTCCTTGATCATTAATAATCAAATGAAGTTTAAACCCAAAATACCAACAAATAGAACTTTTCCCCCAGCCAGCTAAATCTTTAAAGACCTTATTTGTCTTGGCTCTTTTAGAATGACAAATGGGAATAGAGGTACTATCAATAAAACTTATACCTGTATTGAGTCCTTTTCGTGTATTCAGATAATACATCAACGGAATTAAAGCATTTGGCATTAATTCAACAAATCTTTGATAACTCACTAAATTGGGAAATTCACCTTGGCAATATTTGAAGATATGCTTCAGGTAATAATCTTTAAAATTGCGGTAACTAGAGCGATAAAAATACACAATTATTGCCATAATTTCACTTAGACATAATCGGCTGGGTCTAATTCTTTTTTTTATTTGGGATGGGATAAGTTGAGCTTGAAATATTGGCTCAAAATAGGTACAAAAATCATCAATTTCACAGAAAATAGTTTCTAATTCCATGAGTTATAATCATTAATGTTCTTTAATTAAACCTATTCTATTGTCCCTAATTTGAGGTACTTTGAGTTTGTATTCAAATAGTATTCGTAATATAAATTTAGATTTTGTTATGAAAATTTACTTAAATCTAGGCTGGTTTCCTATTAATTCTCAATAATTAAGGTTTATTGAGAATATGGGATCTCTCCAGAAAAGCCTCTAACCCTTTTGAATACTCATTTTTAGCTGATTTTTTTACATCGAACTCAGGTTATAACTAATACTTTTGAATGGTTCAAGCGTATTGTGCCAAGATTAGAGAAAACTCCAAAACTAGACTTATCATTGTCAGAAAATTTTTCTATTCCAATAGCAGGATCGTTAATTTCTATCGCTGGTGATTTAGCACTTGAGATACTTTTTAATTTAAACATTAGAGAAAATTCAATTATATGTATTGATGACCTTGAAAGAAAATCTAAACTACCTCTAGAAGAGATACTTGGGTTTGCTGAGTATCTAGTGCAAGAGCGTAAATGCAAAATTGTTCTAATTTATAATGAAGATAATTTAGCAGAAATAGATAAAAAAGCCTTAAATGATTATCGAGAAAAAGTAATTGATAGAGAATTTACACTTAATCCAACAGTAGAAGAAAACTTAGACTTCATATTTAAAGACTATCCTGATATAGAGGTAATTAAATCAGTATTAATAAATGCTGGTACAAATAATATTCGAGTTATACGCAAAACTCAATGGCTTATTGATGAACTTATTCCCTTTATGAAAAATTGGGAGGTTAGTTTACGTCATCAAATTATTAGAAATAGTATTGTCATAAATTTATCGAAGCTTGATACTGAATTTCGTGATAAATTTCCTAATATTAAAGATATTAAATCTACTTTGTCAATAGATCCATTGGAATATATGGGAACAGATCAAAGGGCTAATGAGATCGCAAAATCTCAACTGGCACAAGATAAAATTAAAGCTATACAAAGACAACAATTAGTAAATAGATATTTTGGTTACATTGATTTAGAAGAAGTAGATGAACTTATAATCCAGTTGGTTGAGACATCGTTATCTAAATCTGCTGAGTTGAAATTTATTGAAAAAGGTGATATTCTCAACCAAAAAGAAAAAATAAATCATATTTTAGAAAAATTCAATGAGCTTTCAAATAAACTTTACAGATCCAAATACTATGAGTCATTCGCAGATAATGAGCAAGATATTATTAATGGAATCGTTACTTTCCTAAAAGAGAACTATCTTCAATTGAGCATTCTCCAATTTGAACAAGTTGAGGGATTTACATCAATCTTGGGACTTGATATTTCTGAATACGAAAAACCTCTATTAGAAACAATATTAAAGAAAATTTTTGAACAGAATTATTATGATAATTTAAGTGGCTTTACAAATAAACTGAGTAAATATCCTGATTTGGAAGAAGCCTTCAAGGATAAGATTAAGGAATATCAGCAAACATTAGATATTACTACCGTCTTGAAAAATGTAATTAATGCTGATTACTCTTCAAGATCACCTAGACTACAACAAGATATTGAATTTTTAAAGAGTCGTACTGTTGATGAATATTGTCAATGGCTTGAACAAGGCCATCCTGAATTACTTGATATGGTTCGATGGTTTCTCCATTCTGGTTATCAGCCTGCATCTAAAAACTTAGAACAAGCTATTCGCATATTAGCTGAATGTAGCAAGATAAATAAAATTAGAGCCAAGTTTATTTACGACATAGATATAGATAATCCTACTAATAATCATCCTCAAAATTAATTGTTGAAAAGACTTTTTATTCAACTTGTATAATTAGGGCGGGCAGGATGCCCACCCCACAAGAGTTTTGTGAAATTTGGATTTGCACATTAGATATTAAGTGGCTTACTAAGTGGTTATTATACTCATCCAAAGAGCGATCGCACTTCTAGCTCACTTCTAGGGTGTTCTGAAATAGAATTGCTATACATCTACAGGATGCTGCCCATAATAGGGTAAAGCCTCTGACCAATCAGGATGTTTACCTTGTTGCCAATCTAAATAAGCTAATTCTAAAATACTTGTAACAGTTGCAGCTAATCCAGATGTAGCTTTAATGATTTGATATTCAGTATGCCAATTTGCTAAGGTTTCCTGCCATGCTTCAGGTGTGAAGACTGTATCTGCTAATAAAGCAGTAATTCCCAAATCAGCAGCAGGTTGATAAATAGCCCCGAAAACTTGCCCCCGTTGTGCTGGCATTTCCACCGCAATCACATCTTGTGATTGTTGATTTTTCTTCAACTCTGTCCAAGCTACAGCGGCTAAAGTGGAAACTGCAAATACGGGAATTTCTAACTGTTGTCCTAAAGTGCGCGCAGTAACAACTCCAATACGACTGCCTGTAAAACCACCAGGGCCTTTAGCAACGGCAATAAAAGCCAAATCTGTCCAGGTTTGGGGTTTAATCAGGTCTATTAAATATTGATGTATTAAGCTGGATACGTCACGTCCTAAATTCCAAACATTGGCGCGGGTATCGTCAGCAAAGTTACTAATTACCAAACCTAATTCGGGCGTAGTTGTATGCAGTGCTAAAGCGTATTTTGTGGTCGGGAGATGTGCTAATTGAGTTATCAAAGTAAATATAGATTTTGAGAATATGAAAAGGTTAATTTTGCCCAAATTAACAGTTTACAATTTTACCACTTTAAAATACATAAAATACAAAAAGAAACTTCAAATATGTTATGGAGACGTTACCATCAGGGAAGTTTCCGCTACATGAAACGCCTCTACAAAGTTGCAAGCTGCCCAAATCCAAAATCTAAAATTCACGTTGGTACTAATTCACCGGGACGCAATTTAGCCCATTTACCCATTTCTTTTTTAAAACTGAGACAACCGACAACATCCCATTCCATTTCAATGATTTCGTCTTTTGTGCGAATATTGACATTGATGGAAGGTTCACTGGGATCAAAATCTGGGGTTTCGGTCAAGTGAGGCTGTTGGTGCTGTGCTTCTACGGCATTGTAGGTTAAACAGCGGTCTACATAGTGGCAATTCACGCAAATACACATAATAGAACCAACTCCAGGAAGCTTTATAGTTAATGTAACCTACGCGGAAATGTTAAGCATTAGTTGCGGGGTTGATTTTTATCACTGATTTAATGGATTTTATGGAATGAAGGATCTTTGATTTAACAGATTTAAGGATTTCACGGAATGAATATAATGGATGATTTAGCCGTTTCTCTTCTAGCTGCCGAAAATTGGCCTTTTAGCCTGGAATTTTTGCCACAAGATGCTTACATGGTTGGTGGTGCTGTGAGAGATGCGATTTTAGGCAGAAGTCGAGAATATTTAGATTTAGATTTTATTATCCCAGATGATGCGGTGAAAGTTGCCAGTGATATTGCTCGTTATTATCAAGCTGGTTTTGTTCTCTTAGATGCAGAAAGAAAAATTGCCCGTGTGGTGTTTCCCCATGCTACAGCCGATTTTGCCCAACAGGAAGGTGATAGTTTAATCACGGATTTGCATAGAAGAGATTTTACAATTAATGCGATCGCCTATCATCCCCATACCCGACAAATAATTGACCCCCTCCACGGCTGTGCAGACATAGCAGCGGGTATCTTACGCATGATATCACCCAAAAATCTCCAAGACGATCCTTTGCGGTTAATGCGGGCATATCGTCAAGCTGCCCAACTTGGGTTTATAATAGAAGCAACAACCCAAAAGACAATTCGCACCTTAGCAGCAGATATCAGTAAAGTTGCAGCCGAACGAATCCGGGTCGAAATAGGTTATTTGTTAGCAAATTCTCAAGGTACACCTTGGCTAACCAGTGCCTGGGAGGATGGTTTACTAGTTGCATTCTTCAAAAATGCCACCCGTGAAAGCTTATCAAAATTAGCCGCAATTGACAAAGCAGCAGCTTTAATTTCCCAAAATTGGCAACAATTAGGAGAAGAACTACAAAACTGTGTGCGCGATACAGTCAAAACTACTTGGTTAGGTATTGCTAAACTAGCCTGTCTTGTCCACCCAAATCCTGAAATAGCCGAAACAGAACTACAGGAATTAACCTATAGCCGTGCAGAAATTAGAGCTATAATAACCGCCCTGAGACTGTTCCCAAAGTTCAAAGTAATTAATCTGTCCCTACGAGAACAGTATTTTTTGTTTCAGGACGTGGGAGTTGCATTTAGTAGTACAACCGCCTTAGCTTTAGCAGATGATATTTTAGTAGAGGCGATATCCGGCGATAATCCACTAGAGGTCTATGCACCCTTAATCAACCATTACCTGAACCCTGATGATTTGGTAGCTCACCCCTCACCGTTAGTGAGTGGCAAAGAAGTGATTATAGCACTCAATATTCCAGCTTCACCACTTATAGGAAAAATATTGAGTGAAATTGCTGTAGCCCAGGCTGAAGGTAAAGTTTCCACCGTAGAAGGAGCAATAGAGTTTGCAAAGCAGTTTGTTAATGCTTAGTGTGGGAATGCTTAATTGCCTTCCCATAAGGAATATTGTGCAATCAAAAGAAAAAAGAAATTTCTATTAACTATGATAGTGATATAGCCGTAAGCCAAAAGTTTATTACCTGGTTCATTATAATAGGGGAAAAATATTGTTAGTTTATCTACCCGCTTAACGGATCTTTAAATTCTAATTTTCCTTTAAATTCGGAATAAATACAGGATATTGCAGGTAAATAAAGTAGAAAATTTGGTTAAACTCCAGGTAGCGAAAGGACATTACTGCTGACTTCGGTTTTCTTTTGTATTACTATAGCGATGGGAATTTATATGAAAAATAATCATTGACATAAATCATTATTTTTCCGAAAAAATAGTTTAAAACCTTAAAAAATCCCCATGTCAAAAAAAAATCATCGCCAGAATAAAATTACTGCTGAATTATCAGCATTACCCCAACAAGAGCAGGAAATTAATTCTAATGAAGAGGGGATGATTTTCCAGCTTGCCGATACCACTATACAGGCGTGTAATGCTGCTGCTGAGAGAATACTTGGATATACAACTGAGCAAATCCTGGGAAAGACACCCTTTAAATCTCCTTTGCAAACTGTTCATGAAGATGGCTCACTTTTTACAGCCGCAACCTATCCATGTTTAGTTAGTTTACAAACAGGTAAACCATGCAAAAACATTGTTATGGGACTTTATCAGCCAACTGGTAATTTAGTTTGGTTATTACTCAACTCCCAACCTTTATTTCAAGCTAACACAACTTCTCCCTATGCAGTTGTTACTACATTTAAAGATATAACAGAAATTAAACTCCAGAGTTCTAGAAGTAATAATCATATTACAACCAATAACAAACTATTAATAACCGGAGAACAATGTCTAAATAATCAGCAAAAGCTAAAGCAGTCAGTTGCGAAAAATACCTCTAACAATCGCAATAAAGCATTCTTATCCATGCAGAATTATATTTTGGAACTGATTGCTACTGGTACTTCCTTTTCCGAGGTGCTAAAAATCTTAACTGATTCTTTAGAAGCACAGTTAAGTCAAGTTTTTTGCTCCATTATGCTATTAGATGATTCGGGAACAAAGTTGTATCCTATTGGGTGTTCTAGCCTGCCAGAAAAATATACCCAAGCAATAATAGATGGTGTTCCCATAGGTATAGACGTAGGCAGTTGTGGCACATCTGCTTATACTAAAAAAACAGTAATTGTATCAGACATTGCCAACGATATAAAATGGGAAAAATACCGCGATTTGGCACTAGCTAATGACTTGAAAGCTTGTTGGTCAACGCCCATTTTTGATAGTCAAGGTGAGGTATTAGGAACCTTTGCGCTATATTACCCCACAGTTAGGTCTCCTGACGAATCAGAACAGCAGTTGATTGAGAGAGCATCTCACTTAGCGGGTGTAGCAATTGAGCGTCAGCGATCGCATCTGGCATTGCAACAAAGTGAATATCAATTGCGGTTAATGACAGAAACTATACCTCAACAAGTATGGACAGCCATGCCTAATGGTCAGCTAGATTATTTTAACCAGCGGTGGTGCGATTTCACAGGCAAAACGGTGGAACAACTGAAAACTGAGGGTTGGGAGCAAATTATTCACCCCGAAGACTTACCAAAAGTAAAAGAAGTATGGACTCAAGCAGTGCAAACCGGTAGCGAATATGAAGTAGAGACTCGAATGCTCTCTGCAACTGGGGAGTACCATTGGATTTTAGGACAGGCACGCCCTTTGCGAAATCAACAGGGACAGATTGTTAAATGGTATGGTACTAATACCGATATTACAGACCACATCCAAGCCAGGGAAGCTTTACAAGAAAGCGAGTTAAATTTTCGCACTTTGGCAGATACCATGCCGCAGATGTTTTGGACTGCTAGACCAGATGGCTGGTTAGAGTACTATAACCAGCGTTGGTGTGAGTATACGGGCATGACTTTAGAACAAACTCAAGGTTGGGGCTGGAAACCTGTACTGCACCCTGATGATTTCCAAATGTGTATGGATAGTTGGTGTGAATCTGTTCGCACAGGTAAATATTATCAAATTGAGTACCGCTTTTGTCGTGCTAGTGATGGGCAATATCGTTGGCATCTTTGTCGAGCGTTTCCTCTACGTAATGACAAGGGACAGATTATCAAGTGGTTTGGCTCATGTACTGATATCGATGACCAAAAGCAGGCAGAAGAAGTTTTGCGGAATGCCTTACAACAACAACAAGCCGCTTGTGAAGCATCTGAAAAAGCAAATCGCATTAAAGATGAATTTCTTGCAGTTCTCTCCCATGAACTGCGTACCCCACTCAATCCGATCTTGGGTTGGGCTAGGCTTTTGAAAACTGGCAAACTTGACAAAGCTAAGACGAATGAAGCCCTAAACAGTATTGAGCGTAATGCCAAATTGCAGGTTGACCTGATTGAAGATTTGCTGGATGTCTCCCGCATTCTCCAAGGTAAAATTACGTTGAATGTTTCTACGGTTAATCTGGCAACTTTAATTTCCGCTGCCTTAGATACTGTGAGTTTAGCGGCTGCTGCTAAAGAAATTACTATTCAAACCCACCTAGAACTAAGTATAGGGAAAGTCGCAGGTGATCCGGCACGCTTACAACAAATTGTCTGGAATCTTTTATCTAATGCTGTTAAGTTCACACCCCAAGGTGGACAAGTGCAAGTCCGGTTAGAGCAATTTGCTTCAATGGCTCAAATCACAGTCAGTGATATAGGTAAAGGTATTAGTCCAGATTTTTTACCATATATATTTGAGCATTTCCGTCAAGAAGATAGTTCAATCACCAGAAAATTTGGTGGACTAGGGTTGGGATTAGCAATTGTTCGGCAGTTAGTAGAGTTACACGGTGGAACTATTGAGGCTAATAGTCCAGGTGAAGGACAGGGAGCAACCTTTATTGTCAGAATCCCCTTAATATCTTCTCAGTCAGAGATGCTCACAGAGAAAAAACCACAAAACGTATCTTGTGATTTAAGTGGGATTAAAATTTTAGTCGTGGATGATGATGCTGACTCACGGGATTTTATCACCTTTGTGTTGGAACTGTATGGGGCTGAAGTTATCACAGTCGCATCAGGATTTGAGGCGCTGGAAGCTTTTATTCAGTCTCAACCAGATGTGTTGGTTAGTGATATTGGGATGCCGAAAATGGATGGCTATGAATTGTTAAAAAAAATTAGGAATTGGTCGTCAGATACGGATGGACAAATTCCCTCAGTCAGCGAATCTATGTCACCGAAAGCGATCGCGCTAACAGCATATGCTGGAGAATTTGACCAACAACAGGCAATTGCCGCAGGTTTTCAAATGCACATATCAAAACCAGTAGAACCAGATGCTTTAGCAACAGCTGTTGCCCAACTGGTGACAATAAATGTTTAGTCTAGTACAAGATGGCAAAATTTTTGAAATATTATCAATTTAAGTATCCAAATATGCTCTATACTCTCGTAAATTTACTATTGCATTATTCTTTAATAGCAGCATACTATGTAGCGCAATAACTTTTCATTATCTAATCTATTATGAAATCTATTCTACAAACCTACGTGGAGCAAGAAATATGGTTACTAATACGAGATAAATGGTATTTTACAAAAATTATTAGAGTATGTGATGATTTGTTATGGTTTAAACACAGAACTCATAACAAGGAGACAGAAGAAGATACTTTATGGGAAATGGTCGTAAAAATTAGCGAAGTAGTCGCTATTGATAAAGTTGTATCTGTGATTAGCAGAAAACCAGATGTGTTTATGTCACGGTTATTGGAAGCAGATAATAATACCATTAATCATCAACAAGAACACGAAAAATAAACTGCAATACAATTCAGAGGTAACTCTTAACAGAAAAAACTCATGTTTGAAAACATGAGATTGAAATAATGACACTGCTTTTTTCGTGCTACGAATCTTGTAAAAACATCTTTTTTTTTGACTGAGCTTTCAACCCTCAACTAAAGTTTCTTATGTGTTCCCTGTTAAGAGTTCCCTTTTTTATAATTATAGTTATTATTAACTAATTTGATGACAAACCCCCGTCAAGTAGCTTTTATCGCCTTAAAAGAGGTTCATAAAGGTGCTTATGCTGATGTTGCTTTAGATCGAGCGCTACAAAAGTTTAAGTTACCGGATAGCGATAACGAAACACTCCGTAGAGATCGCCGTTTAACGACAGAATTAGTTTATGGTTGTGTCAGAAGACAACGCACCCTAGATACTCTCATTGACCAAATCGCCACAAAAAAAGCCCAGCAACAACCACCAGACCTCCGCACAATCTTACATCTCGGTTTTTATCAACTGCGTTATCAAGAAAAAATTCCTCCTTCTGCTGCTGTTAATACCACCGTTGAGTTAGCAAAAGCAAACGGTTTAACTGGTTTAACCGGTTTTATAAATGGTCTTTTGCGCCAGTATTTGCGGCTTGGAGAAAAATCATCAGAACCGTTGAAATTACCCGAAAATTCAGTGGAACGATTGGGTATTTTATACAGTTTTCCTGATTGGATCATTGAAGTCTGGTTAGCACAATTGGGTTTTGCGGAAACAGAAAAACTCTGTGCATGGATGAATCAAACTCCAACTATTGATTTGCGTGTAAACATCCTTCGCAGTTCCCTAAAAGAGGTGGAATCAGCTTTTCAATCTGCTGGTGTTCTAGTCAAACGTATTCCCCGTTTACCCCAGGCTTTACGATTAATTGGCAGTAATGGCCCAATTCAAAATTTACCTGGATTCCGTGAAGGTTGGTGGACTATTCAAGATAGTAGCGCCCAATTAGTTGGTCATTTGCTAGATCCTAAACCCGGTGAAGTAGTGATTGATGCTTGTGCTGCACCAGGAGGTAAAACAACCCATATTGCTGAATTAATGGGAGATCATGGCAAAATTTGGGCGTGTGACAAGACTGCCTCCCGTCTTCGTAAACTCCAAGACAATGCTCGAAGGTTGAATTTACAATCTATTGAAATCTACACTGGTGATAGTTGCAATTTACCCCAATTTTACAATCAAGCTGACCGTGTATTACTAGATGCCCCATGCTCTGGTTTGGGAACTATGCATCGTCATGCTGATGCGCGTTGGCGACAAACACCAGAGTCTATCCAGCAACTTTCCCTGTTGCAAACAAAACTGCTATCACATACCTCAAATTTTGTCAAGGACAATGGGGTATTAGTTTATGCAACTTGTACATTACATCCTGCTGAAAATGAAGAAGTAATTTCCCGGTTTTTAGCTGATCATCCTCATTGGCAAGTTGAGCCTCCCCGTCAGAATTTAACTGCTACCTCTAGTACACCGCCAGGCTGGCTGAAAATTTGGCCTCATCAAGAGGACATGGATGGCTTTTTCATGGTGCGCTTAAGAAAAACCAATAATTCCGAGTGAATACTGCTAACGATTGTACGATTTGGTGATGGTCCGAATCTACTAGAGGAGGCAGTAATGGTTAATAATTCTGATGTCAAAAACTTAGTTAAAATTCTGATTGGAGCAGCTTGGATCGATGGCAGAATCCAACCAGAAGAACGGCAATATCTGCGCGAAATAGCTCAGGCTAAAGGCTTGGCTAATGATCCAGAGATTAAGCCTTGGTTGTATGAATTAGTTTCCGTACAGCCAAAGGAGTGCTACCAATGGGTAAGTGAGTATTTAGGCGATCATCCTAGCTTGGAAGATTGTGAAAATCTGATTGAAGCCATTAGTGGCTTGATTTACAGCGACGGTGAAGTAGCAATTGAAGAAGCCAAGCTACTAACTACATTGGAGGAATTAAGCAAGTCGCATGAATCCACGCCATCGGCTTATACCCCACTGCTTAAACAAATTCAAAAGCTTTACCGTCGTTGGGTTGATGTTCAAAATTAGGAGATTGGGGAAATGGAGAGAACTTTATCTTTATTTCTCTTCTCTGCCTCCTGCCTCCTGTTATTCTTTATCAACTTTGGGTACAAAATCAGGACGATCTTTGCTTTCCCAACCGGCAGGACGTTTCGAGTTGTACCAAGCAATTGAACCGATGGTAACAGCAGCAATAAAACCAACTACATACACCAATGTAAAAGCTAATGGAAAGTGTTGTCCTGCTGCGGCTGGCGCTGCTGTTTGAAGCAATAAATTCATGAGTAAATTCTCCTAGTGTAAGTTGCGCTTCTTAACAAAGTATAAAACGAGCGTAACACCTACATCCTCCAGTAGGTTGAAACGCTTGAAATTTGAGAGATAAAAAACAATATGGTTTGGGAGAAAAATATATTTATTTTTCTCCCACCAGACCAATCTTTTTTTGCTAAGGAACTTCCAAATAAAAAAACGTACAAAAATTTCTTGTGGTGCGGGCATCTTGCCTGTTAATAATACAAGAACGGGCAGGACTTGTACTGAGCTTGTCGAAGTATGCCCATCCCACAAGATTGAATAATTTATTTTCTGGTGTTCCCTAATTATTCAGCAGATGAATTGGGTTTGAGCCTCTCCCGCCAAGAACCTTTAGGTGAAGAAGATTCAGAAGAGCCACGGCTTGCAGGAGCGGAGGAACGGGAAGAACCTGAGTCTGAGCCGCTATTTCGCCGCTGTGAACGAGATGATCCTGAAGAATTACCACTTGATTCTTGAGAGCGCTGCTTTCTCGATGTGGTATTTTCTTCTTGTTGTTTGTAACGTCTTCTACGCCTTGGGGTATAGTCTGATTGTTGTTCTTCTACTTGGGTATTCCTCTTTCTGCGTCTACTTGATGAATCATCGTTTCTGTCTGATTCTTCATTATTATCAGAGATTGAGCGATTGATAATTTTGTGCGGTTTTATGGGTTGGGCTTTAATCGTCGCTTTGCGTCCTTCTAATTTAGGTCGTTCAGGGAATTTTTCTACTGACATCCCCTCTACTGCCTTTTCCATAAATTCATGCCAGGTATAAGCAGCGCTACTACTACTACCATAGGTAGGGCGGTTATTATCGTTGCCAAGCCAAACCCCTGTGACTAATTGGGGAATGTAGCCAATGAAACCATAAATCACGAGATTCGTCAGAGGTACCAGTTTTGCCGGCAACCTGTCTATCATTTAATTGGGCAGCAGCACCAGTACCATTTCTGACTACGTTGCGTAGCATCCAGGTCATAATGGCAGCACTATCAGTATCTAATGACTGTTTGGGCTGAAAATCAGCAGACCAAATGACTTCACCCTGTCGGTTGAGGATGCGACGAATACCATGCACATCTGTATGTAATCCTTGGGTAGCAAAGGAACCGTAAGCACTTGTTAATTCGAGGAGATTAACTTCATTAGAGCCAAGAGCCAAGGAGTAAGTAGACTTAAGTTCTGATTTAATGCCCATATCCTGGGCGAGTTTAATTGTTGGCTCATATCCCACGTCTATTAATACTTTGACTGCGATTGTGTTGATAGAGCGAGTAAGGGCATCTCTGAGGTTCATCCAGCCGTAGAATTTTTTACTGTAATTTTTTGGTTCATAACCATCTACTACTAAAGGCGCATCTAGGTAACTATCATAGGGATTTTTGCCTGTAGCGATCGCAGCAGCGTAGACAAATCCCTTAAATGTCGATCCTGGTTGACGCTGTGCCTGAGTTACACGATTAAACTGGTTGTTACTAAAGTCCTTACCACCCACCATGGCCTGGATTTCTCCATTACGGGGATCTATGGCTACTAAAGCTGCTTCTTTAAAGTTTTCCCAGCGACCTTGATTTTTTAAAGTTTTGGCAACTGCCGCTTCTGCTGCTTTTTGCCAGGTTGGGTTTAAGCTGGTTTCTACTACTAACCCTCCTGCTGCTAATAGATCGGCTGAAATATACTTGGGTAATTCCTGCTGAACGTAGATAGTAAAGTAGGGAAATTCGACTTGGAAGCGCTTGGGTAAATTACTGTTAACTGTAAGTGGTTCTTGCAGTGCAGTTTGTTGCTCGGTGGGGGTAATTACTTGGTCTTCCTGCATCCGCTGCAACACCTGATTTCGCCGTTCTATTGCTGCTTTGGGATTCTTATCTGGGGCGTAAACGTTGGGAGCAGGGGCAAGTCCGGCAATGGTTGCCATTTCTGACAAAGTCAGTTGATCTACCGTTTTACTAAAGTACACCCAGGCAGCATCTCCTACACCGTAGGCTCCAGAACCTAAATAAACCAAATTGAGGTAACGCTCTAAAATCTCATTTTTGGTTAATTCCCGCTCCATTTTTTGAGCTAGTCGGACTTCTTTAAGTTTGCGCCAGATTGTCCGTTCTTGGGTGAGGAAGAGAATTCGCGCTACCTGTTGGGTGATGGTACTACCACCTTCTACCACATTTTGCGATCGCACATTATTCACAACTGCTCTGAGAATACCTTGAGTATCTACCCCTTGATGCTGCTCAAATCTTCGGTCTTCTGAAGCGATGAAAGCTTTCTTTAACCTATCTGGTATTTGTTCTAGCTTTAACTGTTCCCTAGTCGCTTCTCCTTGTTGTTGGAGAACTGTCCCATCTCCGGCTTTAATAGTCAGTGTTTGCTCTCGCAGCACCGCGTTTAGTTTGGATTTATCTGGCAAAGAACTATCTATTGTTCTCAAACCGTAATTAAAGGCAACAATCCCTCCACCGACACTTAAACCTACCCAAAACCACAAACGACGATAAAAAGGTTTATCGCTCTTACCAATTCTGGCAATCATCACAGATGATATGCTCGTCATCTGGTTCAATAACTGCTTTGCCTTTACCAGCATGGTTTTTGGTAAGTTGTCATATGTGGACTTCTCGTTTTTGTGATGATTCCCAAGCGGCAAGAGCAGTTTCTCCTTGTCAGAGCTACTTAAATTTGTTAATTTTCATCCAGTAATTGCCACCTAACTACCATGAAAGGATTTGGAGTTGGCACACTACTTTGGTTGTTAGTATAATATCTCATAAATAATTAATTTAATTCAGTGTAAAATATTGTTCTTTCCAAAACTGTTAATTCAATTAATCTCTGGAAAACCAAGGCAGTATTTTCTAATAATCTGGCAGAACTTCAAAACCATTGAAAACCTCTGAGACATAGAGATTTAAATCTAGTCCCAGCTATCTAGAGAGAGTTTTACGGCACATGAGTACGGGCAAAAAATGGCTGCGATCGCCTAGCATCTCCAGCAAAAGTGCGATCCCGGCGGCAACTGTAGCGATCGCCCTGGGTAGTAACATGGGTGATCCCCAAAAAATTTTAGATGCTGCTCTAGAGACTTTAGCTCAAACCCCAGGTATAATCATACAAGCAAAATCCAGTTGGTATATAACCAAAGCTATAGGGCCGCCTCAACCGGATTACTTGAATGGTTGCGCCATTTTACAAGTAAGTATGTTACCCCAAAAGTTATTAGCAACTTTGTTAGCAATTGAACAAAAATTTGGGCGTGTGCGTCAACAACATTGGGGTCCACGAACCTTAGATTTAGATTTGTTGTTGTATGATAATTTGATATTAAACCAGCCAAATCTCCAAATCCCCCACCCTGGAATGTCTAAGCGAGCCTTTGTATTAGTGCCGCTGGCAGAAATTGCCCCCAATTGGATAGAACCAGTCTCAGGGCGTGTAATTCAAGATTTGCTCAAAGAGGTGGACACTTATGATGTACATTTATGTAATGAGGGGAAATTAAAATTACCATCGTTCAAAGCGGAAGAACCCTGATTTAACTAAAGCGCCCCGTATATATTCTGTGTATCTACAGACCAAATTATTTAACTATGCCACTAGGTCGAGAATTACCACAGCTACTCAAGCAACGTTTGTTCCACAAAGGCCGCAAGTTTGATTTTGAAGTTAACCGCTTGCGTTTGCCCAACAAATCTGAAGGGGAATGGGAGTGTATTCGTCATCCAGGTGGCGCTCTAGCTTTACCCGTTACCGCAGATGGTAGGCTGATTCTTGTACGCCAATATCGTTTTGCCATTCAGGGAAGATTGTTAGAATTTCCAGCCGGTACTCTCGAACCAAATGAAGATCCCTTAGAGACGGTACAGAGAGAAATTGAGGAAGAAACAGGATACCGCGCTCACAAATGGGATAAACTGGGAGAATTTTTCCTAGCTCCCGGCTATTCCGATGAAATTATCCATGCTTTCCTGGCTAGAGATTTAGAAAAGCTGGAGACACCCCCCCCACCAGAAGAAGATGAAGATATCGAAATAGTATTTTTCACCCCGGAAGAACTAGAAAAAGCAATTCTTGAGGGACAACCTGTAGACGCTAAATCTATAGCCAGCTTTTTCTTAGCGCGTTCATTTTTGTTTTGATGTAAGAATTCAGGAGTCAGGAGTCAGGAGTCAGGAGGAAGAAGGAAGAAGGAAGAAGGAAGAATATTTTTCTCTTCTGTTCCGTGTTCCCTGTTAAGAGTTCCCTGCTATATCAAATATTCTGTATCCTGAATCCTTACGTTTTAATAGCAAGATGCTGCTAAAAGCGTCAATTAGCAATACCTTCAGCACAGGCTTTCTAGCTAATCAGGTCATCTTAGCTAAATATCGGAGTCGATACAACATTCCTGTTATTGACTCCCATAGCTGCTATCCAGCGTCAGGCTTTAGCTATATAAATCTAAAACTTAGATATACCAAGAGTTTGAAGGTTAAAAAGGTGAATTAAGTGCAATGAATAAGCGTTGAAACTGTTCATTTACCTATCACTTGACCAGATTCAAGACTATTCTTCTCTTCTTCTAATTCTTCCTCCTGACTCCTGACTCCTAGCCCTAACCAAAAGACTTTTATGGCTTATGCTACGCTATCAGCAAGCCCTAAATATAGTTCAACGGAAACGCGCAGAAACATAATTACGACTACGATAATCACTGATATTACTGACAAGTTTCTTTGTCGGGGCAAATTCTAACAATTGTCCAACATGATTTTCGTTGTAGTGAAATAAAGCTGTGAAATCTGATAAACGAGCAATTTGTTGGATGTTATGAGAGACAAAAACAATAGTTAATTCAGAACGCAAACATTCGATGAGTTCATCAATTTTTATGGTAGACATCGGATCTAATCCAGCACACAGTTCATCTATGAGCAGAATTTGCGGCTTGACTGCTAAAGCACGGGCAATACACAATCTTTGTTGTTGTCCAAAAGATAATTCTAAAGCAGATTTATAGAGTTTATTTTTAACTTCTTCCCAGAGATTAGCAGATTTGAGCGCTAACTCAACAATCTCATCTAATTCTACTTTGGGATGCCATCCAATTACTTTCACCCCATAAGCAACATTATCGTAAATGCTCATGGGAAAAAGATTTGCTCTAGCATAGATAATACTAATTTGACGACGTAGCCGAGTTAAGTTGACACGACGACCATAAATATTTTGCCCAAAAAATTCTACTTTCCCTTCAACTCGTACTTCTCCTTCTAACTCACTCATGCGATTGAGAGATTTTAAAAAAGTAGATTTTCCACAGCCGCTAGGCCCCATAATGGCTATGATTTTATTTTGGGGAATATCCATGGACACATCTTCAATGATTTTTTGAGCATCATAATAACAGCTAAAGTTCTGAACGCTAAGGGCAGGAATTATTTTACTCATGCTTGATAAAATGCGTGAAACAACAATTGACTTAAAAATATAGTTAAGAATCAGTGCCACTGTTTCATTATCTTGCTGTACTAAGGGGATAATGAATAGATAATATGGATAAACAGCAAATATCTAGTTACTTAAGTGTTTGTAAAAGTCTCATGTTGTAATTTTAGCTGTTGTAAAATGCTAACTAGTAATATTTACTATAGTACTTTAGTCTGGGGACATGAAAAATCACACAATAAAGAATTGATAAAGATAACTAAAAATTCGTAAGGATTCAGAATACATAATGTTTGATATAGCAGGGAACAGAAGAGAAAAATATTCTTCTTCCTGACTCCTGACTCCTGACGAAAATTCTATAAGAAAGTTTAATGAACTTTGAGGATAATTATCAATGTGGTATGCGTCCAATATGTTAGTAATGCGAAATCTATAGACACTTTCCAGCAGGATAGAAAATTTGCTTATGTTATTGCGTTTGAGTTTTATTGTTACCAGTATTATTTTCTGGCATCTGTGCAGTTACGCAACACTAGCAGAAAGTAAGCAGCCAGAACAACTGGATAAGTTTCTTCCTGGGCCATTAGAGATTACCACACCTGATCCACTGATTCGAGGTTCTCTAGAAAAACAACCATTAACCCTGGAGGAACGGCAAAAATTGGAGACGGCTTTAGATGGGTTAAATCAAGAAGCTGCAACGGCACTGCAAGAGGGGGATAAGGTAACAGCGTTTGATATTTGGAACCGGGAATTAAGACTGCGACGCTTTTTAGGTTCATTAGCTGAGGTGCAAGCATTATCAAGGGTGGGTGCGATCGCTTGGCAAGAAAATGAGCGTCAGCAGATAAAGTATATTACAGAACGGTTGCAGGTCATTGAAAAACAGATGCTGACTCAGAAAAGCAATGATTTAGAATTATGGCGATCGCTTGGTGAAGCTTACCAAAATATTCGTGTACCCAAATTGGCGGTAGGAGCTTATCAGCAGATTTTAACACTAGTGCAATCGCAAAATAACACTACTGCTGAACTAGAAACCCTGAATACCATTGGGGAATTGCATTTAAGTTGGTTTAATTATCCCCAAGCTGCAACAACTTACCAAGAACTGTTAAAATTGGCAAATATGCAGGGTGATAGGCTCAATCAAATAGGGTATTTGCAACAATTAGTTTATATTTATCAGCAAGGTAAACAGCCTCAACAAGCTATTACTGCACTAAATCAATTAGCAGAAATTTACACTAGTGAAAATAAACTTACCCAAATTCCTGCCTTAAAAATAGCAATAGCTGAAAATTACCAATCTTTAACGCCGGAAAATCCCAATTTACTACAAGAAGCCTTTAACAAATATCAAGAAGCTTATGTTACTGCTTGGCAATTACAACAATACGTTACTGCTAGTAAAGCGTTGCAAAAATTAATCACGCTTTACCGTTCCCAAAACCAAATTGACGATGCTTTGCAAACTAGTCAAATTCTTGTAGAAACAGAAATACTGGCTACCAATTTTTATGGCTTGATGCAAGCTTACGATCAAATAGGACAATTGCATTTAGAAAAAAAAGAAGATGCCAAAGCATTAGCAGCTTTTCAAAAAGGGTTGGAAATAGCTCAACAACTCAAATATCAAGAAACATACTTTACACAAAAGATTGATACCTTATTAAAGAGTAATTCATAATTTAAGAAGATGTTGGGAAAATCATAAATATTACTCGAAATCTGCTCTCAGAACCTACAGGTAATGAGGGCTGAGTTTCAATGATTAATAGACTTTGTGTCATACCTCTAAAACATCCTATATTTTAATTACAGCAGTTTGTGTAGTTAGGAGGTACAACATCTAAATTCAAACCTATACACAAAGCCAGTTTTACTCCCGACTCCTGAATTCTGCTGTATATGGGTGCAACAATACCTTCGCCAAAATATCTGATAGCATGGCGTTAGCCATACGCAATAAGTAAATTAAAACACCAAAACTCAGTAAAATTACATAGTTTTGATGCCATTACAGAAACTTTGTTGGAGTTCTAATAAGAAATTCTTCATCGTATAACCTGACGAGCTAAAGTAAGTATGTAGACATAAATAAACCCAAAGGTTTCACAAAATGTCAAATACTCAAAACCCTTGTAATCAATGAGTATCACTGCTTTAGTCTCATGCTTGACTTAGCTTTAATCTCTTCGCAATCACATAGTTATAAATTTTGCCATTTACCTAGTTATGAATGTAAAACGTGTTGGTCAATTAAGTTGAATAAGTGTATACAAATATTTAATTTTATAAAGAAAAAAATGCATTTATTTTATAAGCTTAAATTTACTCCTTCTCAAATAGTAAGTGTGTCGGTATTGCTGACATTACTATTGTTTATTCCTCAAGTCTTACTCAACTGGCAAGCATTTTATAACTTTAACAGTATGACAAAACAGGAATTTAACCTCCAAAGACTAAGTGATGAAATTACTTATTTTGATGAAGTATTAACCATGTCAGCCCGGATGAATGCTGCTACAGGTAATAATATTTGGGAAAAACGATATCGCCAATTTGAACCTAAACTTGATTTTGCGATTAAAGAAGCTATTAAACTAGCGCCTGAAGCATATAAAGATCAGAATGCTCAAAAAATTGATATTGCTAATCAGAAGTTAGTTGCAATGGAATATCAATCTTTTGATTTAGTTAATAAAAATCAAAAACAGGATGCACAGCAACTATTATCCAGTCGCAAATATGAAATTCAGAAACAGATTTATGCTGATGGTATTGCTAAGAGAAATCAGAATATATCACTGGGATTACAACTAAAAGTTGCCCAGTATCGCCAAAGAATGATTTGGGCTATTTTCGGCTCAATTATAAGTTTAATAGTACTTGTCCCAGTATGGTTTTTAGTATTACGTTTATTACAAGAATACGTAAAAGCTAAAAAAATTACTCAAGCTACTTTAGAAGAAACTAATTATATTTTAGAAAAGCAAGTTGCAGCCAGAACAGAAAATTTAAAACAGAAAAATATTCAATTACAACAGACACTACAAGAACTTCAGGAAACACAAGTACAACTGATTCAAACTGAAAAAATGTCTTCGCTAGGTCAGTTAGTAGCTGGTGTTGCTCATGAGATTAATAATCCTGTTAATTTTATTTATGGTAACTTAATACACGTTAGAGAATACACCCAAAAATTATTAACTTTGATTAACCGATACCAGCAAGAATATTCTAATTACAATCCAGAAATAAATAATTTGATTGAAGAAATAGAGTTAGATTTTCTTATTGATGATTTGCCCAAAATAATATCCTCAATGGAAGTTGGTACTGAACGTATCCGTGAGATTGTCTTAAGTTTAAGGAATTTTTCGCGTCTTGATGAAGCAGAAATGAAACCAGTTAATATTCATGAAGGAATTGATAGTACGCTGTTAATTTTGCAAGATCTTTTTAAAGGTCAGCAGAAACAGCAAGAAATTGTAATTATTAAAAACTATGGAAATTTGCCTCTTATTGAATGTTATGCTGGAGGATTAAATCAGGTATTTATGAATATTCTTATTAACGCTATTGATGCTTTACGCCAACAGGAAATAGATGCTTATAAAGATATTAAACAACACTCCAGTTCAATTATTATCCATACTCAAGTCAAAAATGAAGATAACGTAATGATTAGTATTAAAGATAATGGCACAGGAATAAGAGAAAAAGTTAAAAGTAAATTGTTTGAACCGTTCTTTACTACTAAACCTGTAGGTAAAGGTACTGGGTTAGGATTATCTATTAGTTACCAGATTATAGTAGATAAGCATAAGGGAAAGATCGAGTATGTTTCTGAACCTGGAAAGGGAACAGAATTTTTGATTGAGATTCCTATTCGGCAGATAAAGCTAGTAAATACATAACAGATATCGTGCTACATTTTTATGCGCTCTAATTACTTCCACTTTTACAATTTCTCCATTCACCAATTCATAAATTCCATCATCAGGGCGCTATTCAAGAAATTCTATAAAGTTCAATTTTTTTAATGCAATGCTAGTCAGCTTTCACACCCGCCCCGAAATGAATTTCAGGGCTAATAGCCAAAGTGAACTAAAGTTTACTAAGAGATTGGCGGTTGATTTAGTTATCTAAAGATAACTTTTGCTATGAGACTGGGAATGAATTCCGGCATTGCTGAACTAAAGTATGAAATTGAAAAATCCATAATTTCAAACTCTTACTCTCTGTGACTCTGCGCCTCTGCGTGAAACAAAATCATACTCTTAATCAGCAACGCGCTAAATCTATTTTGGCATCTTTGGTAATTTTCAAAGATGTTGATCTTGTTTGTAACTATCAACGGCAGCACGGAGATTACCTTGATGTGTGAATAGCAGTTGTTCACCGGCAACTTTATCTAAACCAGTCCACTGCATTAACAAAGCTAGTTTAACTTTTGTACCACTGCGTTCTAGTAAAAAACCGGCAGCTTCTCGACTTAAACCGGTGAGGTCTTGTAAAATTCTTAAAGCGCGATCGCGTAATTTTTGATTTGTAACTGCAACATCCACCATCCGATTGCCATACACTTTACCCAATTTCACCATCACCCCGGTAGAAAGCATATTTAAAGCCAGTTTAGTCGCAGTCCCAGCTTTCAAACGAGTTGAACCAGCTAAGATTTCTGGGCCTGTTAACAAGCGAATATCAATATCAGCATCAAAATAAACTTGTTCAGCAGGAACACAGGCAATAAAAACAGTCATAGCCCCCCGTTGTCGGGCAGCTTTTAAAGCACCTTGAACATAGGGAGTCGTTCCCCCAGCGGTGATACCGACGACTACATCGAGTTGAGTAATTTGACGTTGTGCGATCGCACTTTCACCATCTTCAGCCAGGTCTTCTAAACCCTCAGAACTACGCAACAACGCCCCCGCACCACCAGCAATAATGCCCTGTACCAACTCTGGAGGTGTGCAGAACGTTGGAGGACATTCAGCCGCATCCAACACCCCTAATCGTCCACTAGTACCCGCTCCAATGTAAAATAAACATCCACCCTGATACAAACGCTCTGCCGTCCGTTCAATCGCCTCTGCTAACTCAACTTTAGCCGCAGCAACTGCTTCTACAGCTTTTTGGTCTTCGTTATTAAATAATTCCACCAATTCCAGAGAATTGAGTTGGTCTAAATTCAGACTATTGGGATTTACCTGTTCTGTTAGAAGATGCCCGCGTTCCTGCAAGTTTGTCATTTTTTGTATGTCAGTTGTAATTGGTCATTGGGAATAGGCAAAAAAAGATAAGTTGTCTTCCCTATTCCCTGTTCTCTATTCCCTGTTCGCCATGATTAATTACAATAACCCTTCGAGTTTGCGACGAATCCTCTCTAGCTCAGAATCAGGTATTTCCTGTTCTGTTTCAGCTACTGCACCCGGAGGAAAGGAATCATCAGTATCCTGTGTTTCGTCTTCGAGTTGCCAATCAGTTTCTTCCACATTTAATTCTGGGGGCATGATTAAATCCCCGTTTTCTGGCACAACTTCCCAGTCAAACCCAGCACCTTCACAGAACTCCTTAATATCCTCAGCATCCATAACTTCAATTGTCGGTGTGGGGAAATCTTGAGCTTCTAACATTAAAGCAAAACGCGTGGCATCATCTTCAGACTCGAACATCATGATTTTGTTACGATTACCAACCCGAATCGAGTGAATCCCTTCATTATCAGTGCCAGCGTTAAAAATTAGTACAAAAACACGCATCGTCCATCCTTTGAGTTAAGTTCTAATATATTTCTATTAAATCAGTGAACAGGTTATAGATTATAGGTTATAAGTAACTGGGGACACTGATGACAAATCGCTGTAATCTCAAATTGAGATAATTACTTATAATAAACCTAGTCTATTTGCAATACCTTTTCCAAATCGAAAAAAGTCTTGATTCGTAGGTTGGGCAGAGAGACTTTCACATAGTGTGCCGGAGGCATAACCCAACAAATTCGTCGGGTTGCGCTGTCGCTTAACCCAACCCACAAAAAATCGACAAGGTATTGATTTGACAATACCTTAGCCAATTACCCATTACCAGCCTAAACAGATATGATAAGTATTTTAACGAATATGAGATGAGTGGCATATTTATCAGGACTAAGAGGATGTTTGAAAACTTTTTCGTGTGGTATCTCACACTTGTAGATCCCCCTAAATCCCCCTTAAAAAGGGCGACTTTGAGAAATTTAGCCCCCCTTTTTAAGCTACGGTGTACACACAAGTCTTGAAATCATACCTAACGCTTGGTTTTGCCACTCTAAATCCCAATTTTATTAGAGAGATGGAGGTTTGAGTTTCGCAAAATATCAGGCATTTCAGGGGCTAAAAAACCTGAAATCTATGAGGCAACCACTTGTGTGTACACGGTAGCCTTTTTAAGGGGGGTTGGGGGGATCTCAATCAATTCTGATAATTTTCAAGCATCTTCTAAAGCCGAGTTTCAAACTCAATATCTCTTGTAGAGTGTGTCAAACCTATAAATTGGTTATTATTCAGACATCTGAAGCATCCTACAAAGCAAGCTAGTTGCACAAGTCCTGATTTAAATATTGTGCTACTTATGAATAGGATTGTGCCAACTACATCCGGCAGTTAAAGACTCAAAACCAATGTCTAACTCTTCTAATCAAGATTTTCATACCCTAAGCAAGAGCCGTAAGCGTTTATGGCTGATGATATTGAGTCGTGGTGGCATTGCGGTAGGAGCATTTTTGCTACTCTTAATTGTCGGCGGTGTTTGGCGGTTGCGGGATTTTATCCAAAAAGAGTTAGCACCATTGGCCGAGGAGAGTCTTACCACCACTCTCAACCGTCCAGTCAGATTGGGACAAGTAAAAGAATTTTCCCTAACAGGAATACGGTTTGACGCTTCAGCTATCCCTGCAACACCCACAGATTCAGATCAGGCAACGATAGAAGCAGTAGATGTGGGTTTTGATCCCTGGCAGTTGGTTGTTAACCGCAATTTGAAACTAGATGTTACCTTAATTAACCCAGAGGTTTACATTCAACAGGATAGCCAAGAACGCTGGATTACCACTACCATAGCCCCCCCAGGTAAAGAGGGGTTGATTAAAACTGATTTAGATAAACTGCGGTTTCGCAATGCCAAGTTAGTTTTAGTAGGACAGGAGAGAGTCGGAAACAGGCGCAGCAGGAGGAATAGGAGGCAGGGAGCAGGGAGCAGGGGGCAGGGAGCAGGGAGTAGGGAGCAGGGGAGAAATATCAATTTACCAACAGTCTCTAGTTCTCAATCGCCTCAATCTCCACCCAATCCCCAATCCCCAAGACGCAAGCGCCGTCCCCCCGTTCCTGTGGTATTTTCAGGGTTAAATGGAACTGCCCAACTTGTAGAGAATAACAAACTGATTAAGTTTGATTTAGCAGGAAAGGCAGAGAGTGGGGGAAATATTTACCTTCAGGGAGATATCCGCGCCCAAGCAACTTTAGAAGGTAAATTAAAGCTCAAAGCGCAAGATTTACTGGCCGCAGATATTACTCGTTTAATTAATTTACCACTGGGTTTACAAGCAGGTCGGGTAAACGGTGATTTACAAATTCAGTTGATACCAGAGCAAGAAACTTTGTTATATGGAAGTGCTTCTGTACAAGGGGTAACGCTGGCAATACCAAACATCCCGCAATTATTGAGTAATAGTCAGGGAAATCTCAAGTTTCAAGGATTGGCCATAGAGCTAGATAATGTAGTTAGCAACTATGGCAAAATTCCCGTCATGGCTACAGGTGTGATTGATAGGGAAAAAGGCTTTAAGTTGGTAGGGCGTGTCAATGCGGTGAGTGTATCTAATGCCCTAGAAACTCTTGATGTTAAGTCACCTTTACCTGTGAGTGGGATAGTTAAGGCAGATTTACAGATATTGGGGGATATATCCGAGCCGGTGCTTTCTGGTACTGTTACCAATATTAAAACTGCCCAAATTGATAAAGTTGATTTTAAGAAGATTAGTAGTAAATTTGAGCTTTCTACTCGTGATTCGCTCATTACTCTTAAGGATATTCAAGGGGAAACCACTTTAGGGGGTGATATTACGGGTGGGGGAACAATTCAACTGGGTACGGCACCACAACTAAATATTAATTTTACTGCGAAGAATGTACCTGGGGATGCGATCGCTAAACTTTATGATCTCAAAACAAATTTATCCATAGGCACTGTCTCCGCTACAGCTAACCTCAGCGGTGCTACAAATAATGTCCAAACTCTAGTTAAATGGCAAGCGCCCCAAGCTACCTATGCCGCTACTGGTGAAACTATTATCAACCCTGACCGCACTGTTTCTTTCCGTGATGTCGCTGTCAATATTAACGGTAACGTCGTCCGTGGTTATGGTAATTATAATAGTCAAAGTTGGCAAGCTGTAGCTGAAGCCTCTGGTGTAAAATTAGCGCCATTTCTCAACAAAGAACAATTAGAAAATATCTCTCTAGGAAACGCAGAATTTAACGGACGTTTACTGATATCGGGAACTTCAGCGCCGTTTAAATTGACTAATATTCGTCCAGAAGGCGCAGGTGTTGACATTGCTGGGGGAAGAATTGCTATTTCTCGTCTGCAACTACAAGACCAAAACTTCATTGCCGAATTAATAGCTCAAAATGTGCGTTTAGGGCAAATATTAAAACAATCTCCTCCAGTTTTAAATAACCCCTTGACAGCTAAATTTACCATTGCAGGTAATACCGAAAATTTCAATCTCAAAACCATTGGTGGTGTTGGTGAAGGTAGCTTGGCTGTTGGTAATGGCACAATTACCGCTAAAAATATTCAAGTTAGTAATGGTCGCTATAAGGCACAAGTTCAAGCTCAAAATGTACCTTTGCAGAAATTAGCCGCAGTTCCACCAGAATTACAAGGTACTTTAGCCGGTCAGTTGAATGTTGCCGGATCTGTTGAATCTTTCCAACCTCAAACTATTCAAGCTGTTGGTCAAGGACAATTAAATCTGGCTGGGGGAAAAGTTACAGCTAAAAATATTCAAGTAACTAATGGTAATTATCAAGCTTTAGTAGCTGGTTCTGGTGTGCAATTAAATCGCCTCAATAAACAATTACAAGGTCAACTGGCTGGTGAATTACAAGTTACTGGTATTTTGGGATCTGCTAAATTAGCTGATGTACGTGCTGCCGGCTCGATGCAGTTTAGTAAAGGTATTGGGGCGATTAATTCACCTCTCAACGCAGCTTTTGCTTGGAATGGTCAACAACTGACTATCCCCCAAGCGAGAACACCGAATTTAAATGCCAGTGGTTATATTTTAGCCAATGGCAAAGAACCAGGCATACCAGAAATTACCCAGTTAAATCTGAATGTGCAAGCGCAGAATTTCGACTTGCAACAGTTACCCTTTAAATTGCCTAATGCTGTAGATGTGTCTGGAAAATTAGATTTTAAGGGACAAATAACCGGGAAACTTAACTCACCAAATGTAGTCGGTGCGCTGGGTTTGAGAAATTTAAAAGTCCAAGAATTTGCCTTTGAGCCGCTGTTAACTGGTAACATCAATATGGTGCAGGGAGGCGGTTTAAGTTTAGATATTGCAGGTCAACGGGATAGACTAGCCGCTAAATTAAACGCCAATAATCAACCTAATGCCTTTTTGGTGCAATGGCAACAAGCATCAGCCACAGGTCAAGTTAAAGATGATAATTGGCAGGTTAAAGTTAATAATTTCCCCTTAAAAGCCTTAAATTTAACTTTACCTAATAATACTTTTTTGGGTAACAGTGCATTAGCTGGCTTGTTAACTGGAGACTTGCAAGTTAATCAAAAAACATATGCTGCTAGAGGAAATATAGCGATCGCACAACCGCAAATTGGTAGAATCAAAGGCGATGCCTTCAGCACTCAGTTTAGCTACAACAATGACACAGCCAGCCTCACAAGTAGCAAATTTACCAAAGGCCAAAGCAGTTATATCTTTGATGCTGCCGTTAAACAAACCACCAAAGGCCCCCAACTACAAGCGAAAATTAACATCAACCAAGGCAATATTCAAGATATCCTCACAGTCGCACAGGTCTTTGAACTCCAAGACCTCCAACGAGGTTTAGCCGCACCAACCTACGGCACATCTGCGGATTTACAAACCAACCCCCAAGGATTATCCAATCAGCCTTTATTCAATCAAATTCAGCGTCTATCAGAAATTAATGCACTTGTAGCAGCACAAGAACAACAACGCCTAGATTCCAACCCCATACCCGATTTAACAGACTTTAAAGGTATTTTTGACGGAGAAATTGCGATCAATACCGCCACAGCCAACGGACTCGCAGTAGACTTTAACTTACGAGGCGAAAACTTCACTTGGGGTAGAGAAACCGAACCAAATCGTTTTTATAGTGCCGAAAAAGTAATTGCTGAAGGTAATTTTGAAAAAGGTGTTTTGCGCTTACAACCCTTACGCATAATCATCTCTCAACAAAGGCTGATTGCTTTCACAGGAAATATAGGTGGTGAAGAACAATCTGGTCAATTGCGAGTCAGAAATTTTCCCATTCAGGTATTAAATAACTTTGTTAGGCTACCAGTAGGAATAACAGGAAACCTCAATGCAACAGCAGCTTTAGCCGGTAGCATCGCCAACCCTCAAGCTAGAGGAGAATTAAACGTTTCCGAAGGAACTCTGAATCAGAAACAAGTTGAATCAGCTACCGCAAGTTTCAGTTATGCTAATGGTCGTTTAAACTTTGGCAGTCTGGTATCAGCAGCCGGGCCAGAACCCGTCAATATTAGTGGTAGTATTCCCTATAAATTACCATTTGCATCAGTAGAACCAGACAACAATCAAATTAATTTAGATATTAAAGTCAAAGATGAAGGTTTGGCACTATTAAACTTGTTTACTGACCAAATCGCTTTTGAGAACGGTGAAGGAGAAATAGACCTCTCCATCCGCGGAACAAGGCAACAGCCATTAGTTAAAGGCATCGCTGCTCTTAATAATGCCAGTTTTGTTGCTCAAGCATTACCAGGTAAACTAACAAATGTTTCGGGAAAAGCAGAATTTGATTTTGACAAAGTATTAGTACAAAACCTGCAAGGTCAGTTTAGCAAAGGTAAGGTAGAAGCTGCCGGAGAAATTCCTATTTTCAACAGTCAAGATATCAAAATAGATAATCCCCTCACCGTTAACCTAGATAAATTAGCATTAAATCTCAAGGGATTATATCAAGGTGGTGCTAGTGGCAATTTACAAATTACTGGCTCTGTTTTACAACCAGCCATTGGCGGTAATATAGAATTATTTGATGGTCAAGTTTTATTAGCTGAATCTAAGACCGCTACCACATCCAACAGCCTGGCTAATTCATCAAATCCCACAGGTAATAATCAGATCAAAACAGATGCTGATAGTGGAATCACCAGATTAAATGATTTAGAAATTAAACTTGGTAAAAATATTCAAATTGCTAGTCCACCTCTTTTCAACTTCCAAGCCTCTGGTGACTTAAATGTTAGTGGCTTCTTAAATGACCCCATACCTGAAGGAACTATCAGATTAAACAAAGGTGGTGTAAATTTGTTTACCACCCAATTTAACTTAACTCGTGGCTACAAACATACCGCAACTTTTAGAAAATCTCAACCCCGTGACCCTGACTTAGATATTAAGCTCTTGGCCAAGATATTAGATGGAATTCAAACCAATGACCTCAGTAGACAAACTGCTTCCGGTTTAGCAGCTTTAGAAACTGTCCGAGTCGAAGCCAATGTCAAAGGTCCCGCTAGTCAATTGAATGATAGTTTGGAATTGAAAAGCAGTCCCTCTCGTTCAGAAACAGAAATCGTCGCTCTGTTAGGAGGTGGATTTGTAGATACCCAAGGACGCGGTGACAGTACATTGGGTTTAATTAATATCGCTGGTTCGGCTCTTTTTGGTAACTTTCAAAATACATTTAACCAGATTGGTAGTGCCTTTGGGTTAAGCGAACTGCGATTATTTCCGACAATCATTTCTGACAGACCCGAAGCAGGTAAAAGTAGCTCTTCTTTAGAATTAGCATTAGAAGCCGGCGTTGATATTTCTACGAGAATTTCTGTTTCAAGTATCAAAATTTTAACAGCCACTGACCCCTTCCAGTGGGGTATTAATTATCGGATTAATGATGAGTTTCGTGTTCGTGCTTCTACCAATCTCACTGATGATAGTCGCGCAGTTATTGAGTTTGAGAGAAGATTTTAAAATAATTCGTAATTCGTAATTCGTAATTCGTAATTCGTAATTCGTAATTAAAGACAATTGACTGCTTATATCTGCTGTATTATTTCTTGTCAGCGCAACCTTCTAAAACTTTATTGCCCAAAATAAAAACAGCAGAATATGGATAATTTATATCTGACATACCATCACTACAGCTACTCACTTTTTTCAGAATTAATATATTGTTTTCCCTACCTCTAAGCCTGTAAACTCTAACTATATCCGTTGGTCTTCCTTCAGCTTTTAATGGTTTGGTATAGGGGAAAGTTTGCTGTTTCGTATCTGGAGAAGCATAGATAATTCCGCGTTTACTGACAGTCACACTCCAAAATGGTTCTGTACCTCTAGCAATAAATTCTTCAATTTTAGATGATTGAGCAATACTCGGATCAGATACTAAGAAATTAGCACCAATTCCCAATATAGTAATGGCAGAAGTTAAGAATTTCATGATTAGTAATTTCCATCCTACAAACTAAGTTTTTCCAAAAATCAAATAGGATTTCTATATTATAGCTGCAAAAATCAAAGACATTTATAGCATTTCCTAGTCTAATAAAGTACAAAAATATCTGTGTTCATCTGCGTTTAATTAATACTGCTTGTACCTTACTTAAATGGGAAGTGCTATATTTCATTCTTCCAGTTAATTTATTACAATCCCGATAGGAAGAAAAATCTGGAAGCGTGTTTCCCCTGCTTGGGAGTGAAGTTGAATTTTGCCATGATGTCTATCAACTATAAGATTATGAACAATATCTAAACCTAAACCACTACCTTGACCAACTCCTTTCGTAGTAAAAAATGGTTCAAAAATGCGGGACTGAATTTCTGGAGGAATACCAGATCCATTATCAGCAATTTCTACGATTAAATAGTCATCATTTTGGAAAGTACGTATGCAAATTTTACCTTTTCCTTCTAGAGCATCAATAGCATTATCAATCAAATTTGTCCAAACTTGATTAAGTTCACTACCATAGGTGCTGATAAATGGTAAATTCTGCCCATACTCCCGTTTTATATCAATACCACCTTTTAATTTATGACGGAGCATGGTGAGAGTATTTTCAATTCCTTCATGGACATCAACTTGCTGAATATTAACTTGAAGTTGATTGATGTGAGCATAGGATTTAACAGATTTCACTAGTTCAGAAATACGAGCGCTACTTTGCTCAATTTCTTTAATTAGTGTTGCAGTTGTTAAATTAGCTGCTAACCAATGAATGACATCATTAATAGCATTTGTAGGTATTTTTAGGGTAATAAGTTCTAGTTTGTGGCTATCCAAACCAGCATCTACTAAAACTGAAGTAATTTCCCAACTTTTACTTACTTGATGTTCTTCTAACCAGTCGGTAATTTCATCTTCAATATCGCTCTGCATGAGCAAATCAAGTTTAGTTGAAACTATACCAGCTTGAGTATGGTCTTGGAAGTCAGCCAAAAAATCTAATTGTGCATTAGTAAATGAATATTGATGCAGTCGTAAAGCTAGAGTTTGTGCTTCCTGAAAACGAGTTTGTAATTCTTCTGCTACTCTTGCTCCTGCTACGGCTGGATTTTTCAACTCATGAGCAATGCCTGCTGATAACTTACCCAGAGATGCCAGTTTTTCCTGCTGTTGTAGTTGTTGTTCAACTGTTTTTGTTCTTGCGGCTAAAGTCGAAATGACAATATCAGCTAAAGGGGGAAAAGTAGCAATAATTTGTTTAAAAATTTTGAGTTCTAGCTTGAGTATCCGACTAGCTACAGTTGCATATCCACTAACAACAGAATCAGTTTCTGTGAGAATAGAAAGCTCGCCAATAAACTCACCTCGTTGATGTTTAGCAAGTATCTTTTCCTGACCCCCTAATTGCTTTGTTACCTGAATTTCTCCCTCTAAAACAACGTGAAAGTCATAACTGCTATCACCTTCTTTAAATAAATACTCACCACCACTCAAATTTATCTCAGTTCCATATTCTTTCAGATGTTGCAACACTTCATCTGACAAGCGGGGGAAAAGAGTAGCAGAATTATTGGATTCTTGCTGCATGAAAACTCCTTATTAAAGAAAGCGGAACGTTTCTACGTCGTGATGATGAATGATTTTCTAAAGCTTTCTGTAGAGACGTTGTAAATAAAGTCTCTACAGATTTTCACAGCATCGCTGATGCTATAGCCTTTCCCACTCTAGTTAGATACAAAATTACCCCTCCCCAACCCTCCCCTTGGTAAGGGGAGGGTGCGCGACAGCGCGGGTGGGGTGTATTTCATGAGCTTGGGAATTGCTATATAAAGCTTAGTAAACTAGGTTGCCAGTACCACGTAATTGTCGTAAAGAATTGACACAAAAAGGACAGTCGCACGAAAAGATCCTAATTGCCGCATCGCTTTCCTCCTCGGTAAAATCCAGTTCTGCAATGTTGCTATCAGATGGCTGCATCGAGAGTACCATTGATTTAGGTGCAGGAGCCGCCTTTGGATCTCTCTCAGCATCTCGGATACACACAAAATCTTTCATCCCGTGGGGATTAGTGATACAGGTACGGCCATCATTCGTGTGTATTAATCGCTGGTTAAGATCAACGCCAGCATGGGCAGGATTGATTATCCCCAGTGTAGACATCAAGGATGTAAAAATTGAGGAACTAGCAAGCAAATTAAGTATAAGCTTTTTGTTCATAAATTTCCTAAAAGAAGATAGCTGACAGTCTAGGTTATGCGATTCATTATCAAAGATCCAGTGCATTTTGGAACTAATTTAATGTGTCAGTAGCAAGTTAGGAATTAGGAGACAAGAAGTAGAAAGCAGAAGCAATATAAATATTACCTCCTTATCTCTGTTATCTCACCTATCACCTCACTCATCACATGATTTAATCTCGACTGGAAGACGAATTTGAAAGCAGGTGTTACCAGAACAGGAGGTAAATTTGATATCACCTTGATGCTTGCCAACTACAGTCCGGTAAACAATATCTAAACCTAATCCTTTACCTTTCCCAACACTCTTGGTGGTGAAAAAAGGTTCAAAAATGCGGGATTGAATTTCTGGTGATATACCATGTCCATTATCAACAATTTCTATTAAAATTTGTTCATTTTCGCATTTAGTCCGGATGTGAATTTGACCTTCACAACCAATAGCATCTAAGGCATTATCAATTAGATTTGTCCATACTTGATTTAACTCACTAGCGTAGGCGCTAATTCTAGGTAAATTACCGTATTCTTTCGTTATGACTACGCCATTTTTAACTTTGTGGTGCATCATTTTCAGGGTACTTTCTATGCCTTCATGGACATTGACCTCTTGTAGAGGGGCGCTATCCATGTAGGAATAATCCTGAAGTGCCTTCACAAGCTCCGATACACGGGCTGAACCTGTTTCTAGTTCAGAAAGCAATCCCAGTCCCGTTAACGTGGATTCTAGCCAGGCTAAGATCGCGCCTAAAGACTCAGATGGTAATTGCTGAGTCATTTTGTCGATGTCTTCGCAATTTAGTCCGATCGCAACTAAGGTAGGAGCTAATTTCCAACCATCCTTAACTCCATGATTTTCTAGCCAGTCGATTAATTCATCTTCGCGATCGCACTGAGACAAGGGAGATAATTGGGAAAACTTTTGCTGCCGCTCAATTACATCTTTTTGCAAAGTAGCCAAATATTTGACTTGTTCCTGATTCAGTTGCTGCTGACTCAGTTGGAGAACCAGAGATGGTAAATCTTGAAATAGCTGTTGCAGTTCCCCAATACCACGTCTGACCGCAGCCATGGGATTATTCATCTCATGAGAAAGTCCAGCAGCCATCGTTCCTAAAGCAGCTAATTTTTCCCGCTGCTGGGACATAGATTGTAATTCCTGTAACCGCTGTGCTGTTGTTTGCAAAATAGAAGTAGTCACAGCAGGCATTGTAGCCAGCATTTGCCAAAATATATCTTTGTCTAATTCCAGAATATGGCAAGGCTGCACAGCTTTACCAGTACCGGGTAATCGGGTTTCTCCAGTTAACATTAGCAACTCACCAAACAAGGTTTTTGAGCCATAGTTGACCAAAATAATCTTTTGATTACCTACTTGTTGAGTAACTTGCACTTCACCATCAATCAAGATAAAGACTTGATCCGCAGGATCTCCCGCAGCACGATGGATATCACCAGGTTCAAGCCAAACTTCTTTTCCTTGTTCGCACAACCACCGCAACTGTTCATCAGTTAAGTCTGCAAACAGTTTCACTTCGCGTAAAGCTTCTATTTCCAGCATTGCAATTAAACATCCGAATAAGGAATGGGTTATTGGTTATTGGTCATTGGTCATTGGGCATTGGGCATTGGGCATTGGGCATTGGTCATTGGTCATTGGGCATTGGGCATTGGGCATTGGTCATTGGTCATTGGTCATTGGGCATTGGGCATTGGTCAAGATATATCTTTCTTCTGACTCCTGACTCCTGACTCCTGACTCCTGACTCCGAACTCCGAACTCCGAACTCCGAACTCCTTACAAAACCTTAGCTAGATACTGATGAATAAAACTTACACAAATAGAACCTTCCCCGACTCCTGAAGCAACGCGTTTCACAGAACCATGATGCACATCACCGACAGCAAAAATACCGGGTATGCTGGTTTCTAGGAGGTAAGGATCTCTGTCTGCATACCATCCCTTTGGACGTTTCCCATCCTTAAACAAATCTGGGCCAGTGAGAATAAAACCGCGCTCATCTCGCTCTACAATGCCTTCTAACCAGTCGGTGTGAGGGACTGCACCGATAAAAATAAATAGTGAGTTAGCCGCGACGGTTTCCTGTTCATCGGTGACATTGTTAAGGATAGTTAAAGCTTCTAAACTATCTTCTCCTTTAGCTTCAATGACGCTGGAATTAAGTTGGACGATGATATTTTCTGTAGCGCCAATTTGGTCAACTAGATACTGTGACATTCCCTTAGCGAGATTGTCTGCGCGAACCAACATATGTACTTGTTTGGCAAATTTACTAAAGTGCATGGCTGCTTGTCCAGCGGAGTTAGCTCCCCCAATAATGTAGACTTGTTCATTACTACATTCCATTGCTTCAGTCATAGCTGCGCCATAATAGACACCGCGACCTGTGAGTTTTTCAATTCCGGGTACGTTTAAACGTCGCCAAGATACTCCCATTGCCAACATTAAGGCATGACAAGCAATTTCTGAACCGTCTTTAAGAAGGGCGTAACGATAGGAGTCGTTGATGCGAATACCGATGACTTCTTGGGGTGTGAGAATTTCTACACCAAAGCGTTTGGCTTGGGTAACTCCTCTTCTGGCTAAATCTGCACCGCTCAGACCGACAGGAAAGCCAAGATAGTTTTCAATTCTAGAGCTTGTACCGGCTTGTCCTCCTGGGGCTTCTCGTTCGATCATGACTGTTCTTAGCCCTTCTGATGCGCCATAAACTGCGGCGGCTAAACCAGCAGGGCCACCACCAATAATGGCTAGGTCATAAAATGGTTGTTTGGCTTGGGTTTGCAGTCCTACTTTTTCAGCGATTTGAATATTACTAGGTTTGACTAAACGTTCTCCGTTTCCTAGGATGACGAGGGGGAGGCTGAGTTTGTTTTCACCACTGTAGTTGAGTAAATCTTGGGCTTCTTGGTCGCGTTCAATGTCTAACCATTGATAGGGAACATGATTGCGGGCGAGGAAATCTTTGATGTTATGGGAGTCAGGAGACCAACGATTACCAACAACGCGAATGCCTTCAAAGGGTGGATGGTAGGAGGCTAACCAGTCATCAAGTAAGTCGTTGAGTATGGGATATAAACGTTCTTCTGGTGGGTCCCAAGGTTTGGTGAGGTAGTAGTTGATATTGGTTTTATTGATGGCTGCAATCGCAGCGTCGGTATCAGCGTAGGCTGTGAGTAATGCTCTTTTGGCTTCGGGAAAGATGGTGATTGCTTCTTGGAGAAATTCGATCCCGGTCATTTGCGGCATTCGCTGATCTGCCAGAAATAAAGCTACTGTTTCATTGCGTAATTTTAATTCTTTGATGGCTTCTAGTGCCTGTGCGCCTGAGTCTGCGCGTAAGATGCGGAAGCGATCGCCATATTCTCGCCGTAGATCACGAGCGATCGCTTGTAACACCTGTGGGTCATCATCCACCGTCAGAATCATCGGTTTATTCATAATTTTTTCTTTGTTTTTTCCAATTCTGATTATTGTGCAAAATAGATACAGCTGTATGCATTTGAATGAGGTAAATCATAGCCCCCTCCTCGCAAGCGGGGAGGGGGTTGGGGGTGGGGTTTTTGTATCTCAATCAACCGATAACCGTTATAGCAATCCAGAAAAGTTGTCATAGCTTGAATCGCGTAGCCATACAGAAAAAGACTTTTACTCCTGATTCATAACTCCTGGATTCTGCTATATTACTGCAAATTACATACCTAAATTATTACTATCTTGTTGATTCACTACCAAGCGCAAAACTGATAAAACCAAAATTATTAAAAATAACACCAAACCAATTGTACAAGCATAGCTAATTTCTAAATTACTAAATGCTTGCTCATACAAATAGTAAACAATTGTTTTCGAGCTATTGAGAGGGCCACCCCCAGTCATTATGTAAACTTCTTCAAATACTTTAGTAGCCGAAATCGCTGAAATTACTGCTACCAAAGCTAAATAAGGCTGCATTAAAGGAATAGTTATATCCCAATGTTTACGAATACTATCTGAACCATCAATTGCTGCTGCTTCATAGATATCAACAGGAATAGATTGCAGTCCAGCTAAATAAATTACCATATAGTAACCTAAACCCTTCCAAATCGTCACAGCCATGACACTAGCAAGAGAAATGGGTACAATTCCTAATATTTTTACTGGGCTAGTTAGCCAAGGAATTCCTTCGGGAAATATATTTAAAGTTTTGATAAATTGATTTAGTAATCCGTTCTCAGCATATAACCATTTCCAAGCTATCCCCGCAACTACCATTGAGATTACCACAGGGGTGTAATATGCAGTTCTAAACCAATTCATTCCCCGCAGTTTTTGATTTACCAAAATTGCCAAAATTAAGGGAGCAATTACCAAGATTGGCACAACACCAAC
This sequence comes from Anabaena sp. PCC 7938, assembly GCF_049315035.1. NCBI lineage: Bacteria > Bacillati > Cyanobacteriota > Cyanophyceae > Nostocales > Nostocaceae > Anabaena > Anabaena sp. PCC 7938. The sequence continues at coordinate 3,479,577 of NZ_CP186034.1, forward strand.
AAGATAGAGAAAGGTATTTTCTAAGGTTTTCCAAAAAACAACATCTTTCCACAAACGAAAAAAGTTGTCAAACCCTACCAATTTAGGTGCTTCCCCAATATCTTGGTAACTAGTAAAGCTAAGGTAAAAGGCTTGTAGGGCTGGCCAAAAAACAGTTAAGCTTAAGATCGCTAAAGCTGGTAATAAAAATAAATAAGGCGTTAATTTCTGTTGAATAAAAATCCGCTTATTAGGCATGAATTGATCAAACATAGTTATGCTTAAACTCTCAGTAGTGTGTATTCTACATTATATAAAATATATATATTACATTAAGTGCAGTTGATTTAGTTTTCATCAGAACTTACGGATAAGTAAGGTGAACATCAAACTTTACCAAATGTAAAATCTCAACTTCTTTGACTTCCTACGTAATTTCCACAATTAGCTAATCATATTCAGAACAAACTTAGCACATTTTTTTGATAATTATAACTAATACATGGTCATCTAAAATGTATCAATGATTAGTCAATTTTTAGAAATTTGAATATTGACTTTAATTGACAATTTTTTGTTCCCCTAAATTTAGCGAATGCGAATTATTTGCAATTCTCTCATGAGATTATATTATCAAAACCCTTTCTAGGTAACACTTCCATTGATTATTATGGACAAACATAATTTACTTTCACCATGCAAACAGACAGCAAGTAAGTTAATTAGTAATCCTTAGTTTTTTATATATTTTGCGTTATATTTACTTTATAAAATGTTACTTTTAAGACTTTGATTTTTAACCCGAAAGTATTGGTATAATTTTTCAAGTGCATAACAACACTGTGAGGAGCAAGACTTTGACAAACGCAAAATTTTCGACTATGGTAGCCCTTAGTTGGGTGAGGTTTATAGGAGCAGCTATCCTAAGTTGCCTTTTTGTCGCTACAGCTATTTCACGCAAGCCCGCATCTGCTGTTGAGAACTTACTTATTGAAAATCAAAGCAGTGAAGTAATTTCTAACCAAACTTCGCAACTATCTTCTTTACCTGATCAACAAAAGGTGACAGCAGAAGAAACAGCACTGGCACAAAAGCTAGTGGATTCCCAACAAGTTGAACCTATTGCTATTAAGCAGCAACCAAAACTAATTGCTCAAATAGATTCTTCTGGAAGTGTCGGAGATACTTTTGGTGAAAGTAATGAATTGCGCCAACAGTTGTTAATCGAACCCATTGTGGGATCAACAGGCAAACGTCGATTAACCGCAGCACCTTCATCAAGTGCTGGTACACCTACCGCTTATGGTGCAAGTTTTGGTCAAGCATTCATTGGTGGTGGAGCATTCTTCCCCCTAGAAGACGGCGATGTTGACGGTTCTCTGTCTCTTGGTTTCGGTTTAGGAGATGCAGTAAAATCTGTGGGTCTAGAAGTTGCCACTAATATCATTAGTGTCGGTGGTCAAGAAGAAAACCTCGGCGACTTTGGTGATAGTGGAACCGTTGGTTTTAAACTACATAAATATTTACCAGATGGTACAGCAGTAGCTGTTGGTTGGTCAAACCCAGTCAAATGGGGAGAAGCAAACCAAGCAAAAGAGACCATCTACGGAGTAGTTACCAAATCATTTAATCTAGTAACTGTTTCTGTCGGTCTTGGTTCTGGTAGCTTTGCATCTAAAGGTGCGCGTCAAGCTAATGAAAATGCAGTGAATGTTTTTGGTAGTTTAGGTTTAAGAGTTGCACCAGCAGCATCTCTGGTGAGCAGTTGGACTGGAAACAGTCTCAACCTAGGAGCTTCTTTTGTTCCTTTGAAGAATACTCCCATAGTTGTTAATACCATTTTCACCGACGTAACTGATAATTTGAATAATGGTGTTGGCTTTAGTCTGAGTGCAGGGTATATTTTCCAGTTCTAATCATCTAAATTTTTTCACTGCTGAAATTTAAGGCAAAAGCATGAGTAAGCAAAAATTGACCTTCAAAGTTGGCCTAGTATTGATGTTATTGAGTTCTCTAGTGGTTTCCCCTCTCAGAACCAATGCTGGTCAGTTTGTTGTTCCAGGAACTAGTCCAGATTCATCGGGTGTGACTGGTGATAGTTTCGGTTTTGGTAATCAAGGAACACAATCAGGTGATGGCGTGTCTGTGGGTAATGATGGGATAATTAATCCCTCACCCAGAATTCAAGATAAGTTGAATTTAACTGCTGTCAATATCATTAACAGTTTTAAGAGAAATAGCCTCATTATCATTCTTGTCATAGGCAGAGAAGGTGCTGAAAATGCAGCCACAACGGTAAACACCCAATTTGTCAATTTAGGTGCTTCATCGTCAACAGTGCAAGAATTAGTAAAAAACCTATTTCGTCTTTGCTTCTCTCGTATAGCCTCTGTTCCTGGGCTTCCTGTTGGGCAATTAACCCCAGGACAGCCAGTAGCAAGTACTAAATCTCTAAAGACTATTTCTGTGATTGCCCAGGTAGATCCAACAAATAATATCGACATTAATACAGCGAATGTGGATATCAATCAGTTGAATGCTGCTATTAGTGCCTACAACCAGATTGTTCGTGAAAGTAATGTTGAGACTCTTAAGAAGCTTTCGCAAGATGAAAATTTTCAAGAAGCTGGTAGAGTGCTGAGAGAGCTAAGGGCTGCTCTTCAATAGGCTGATCCTATATACCTCATGCAATAATTTATTAAATGTTACCATGTCTTTCTCAGAAAGCATGGTAATTTTCTTATTACACTTTCTTTTACCTTATTGCCTGGATAAAACCTCTCACATTAAAAACAATTTTCATATTGGTATGAATAGCTGCCAATGCATTAACTAAGATAAAAATAAAATTCAGTGCAAAGTTTAGATAAAGTTTAGATTGTATTATGAGCTATTTCTAATGTAACGTGCATAATGAAGCATCACTAGTAAGCAATGATCTTATTAGCAACTTGATATCAAGGCTTTCGCCATTTATAAAGGAATATAAGAGTAATTTAAGGAAAAATTTTTTCTACAAATGCCAAGCTTTTTGAATAAATGTCTTACCAGATTCAAAGTGAATTCGGTTACAGTCTCAAAAATTTAACCTCAGTTTTGTTAGTGAAAACAGCAGCATTAGAGTACAGAGCTAATTTACTAGTAGTTGATGATCATCCAGATAACTTACGTACATTATCTGTCATCCTTAGCAAGGAGGGGTACAAAGTTAGAAAAGCAATCAGTGGAGAAGTTGCCTTAGATACAGTTAAAGTTGACGCACCGGATCTGATTCTGTTGGATATCAAGATGCCAAACCTTGATGGCTATACAGTCTGCTCAATGCTGAAAAAAAACCATGAAACTCGTCATATTCCCATCATTTTTCTAAGCGCCCTGAACACTGCTGCTGATAAAGTAAAAGGGTTTGAAATGGGAGGTGTTGACTACATTACCAAACCTTTTCAAGCAGAAGAAGTATTAATTAGAGTTCATCATCAACTCACTATTGTTAGACAAGGACAAGAACTTTATCAACATAATCAGGTTTTAGTCAAAGAAATTCAGGAGCGCAAGCGAATTGAAACCAAACTTAAATTGTTACTAACAACAATTAATTTAGTCGGTCAAGCCCCCGATTTACATCATGCTCTAGAGGATGTTTTGCGTGAGGTTTGTCGAATGATTGATTGGGACTATGGTGAGGCTTGGATTACAGACTTAGATGGGACATCATTGCAACTAAGTCAAGCTTACTACAATTGTTCTGATCAAGCTTTAAGACAGTTTCATGAAGCAAGTTTAAATTACACTTTTACTTATGGAGTAAAACTTATAGGACGAGTTTGGGCAACGCAGCAACTGGAATGGATTGAAGATATTTTACAAGTGGGGGAAGATGTATTTTTAAGGCTTGAACTAGTGCAGGGTGCAGGATTAAAAACTGCATTTGCTGTACCCATTACCATAGAGGGAGAGGTACTAGTGGTGATGTGTTTTTTCAAGCGATCGCTCTTAGACTATAATTCAGAACTTGTAGAGTTAGTAAAGGCTGTTGCTCTAGAATTAGGTGGATTTATTGCCCGCAAAAAGACTGAGGAAGCTCTTAAACAAGCAAATAAAGAATTACTCCGGTTAGCAAATCTAGATGGATTAACACAAATTGCCAATCGTAGATGTTTTGATGACGCACTCAGTCATGAGTGGCTACGACTAAAAAGAGAAAGATTACCCTTGGCTCTGCTCCTGGGCGATATAGATTATTTTAAGTATTATAACGATTACTATGGTCATCAGGCAGGTGATGAATGTCTGCGGCAAGTAGCACAGGCATTGGTACAAAGCTGCAACCGACCTGCTGATTTAGTCGCTCGCTATGGTGGAGAAGAGTTTGTGATTTTACTACCCAATACTGATTTAGAAGGAGCAATTTATATCACCAATAAAATTCAACAAGAAATAGCCAAGATGGCCATCCCGCACCAATGTTCTTTAGCAAATGAGTTAGTAACATTGAGTATTGGTATTAGCAGTATGATTCCTACAGACGAGACTGCACCAGAAGATATGATTGCCGCAGCAGACCAAGCACTTTACAGGTCAAAAGCCCAAGGACGCAATACTTACTGTGTATATTATAGAGGCTAATTACCGATTATTCCCAATTACAAATGATAGGAACTTCCAAATAAAAAAAGCCCCCAATTTTTAGGGTGGGTTATTGCCGCTTAACCCACTATTATCCCTAAATTGATGCCTAAGTTGATGATGAATTACGGACTACTTTGCTAACCCACCCTAGTATGTTTTGGTATAGATATTTTATTGATATAAAATAATCAAATTTAATTGTTAAGAACTAATAAGTTAATTGTTAACATTAACTTATTAGACTATCATTCCAATAGAAACTAGCGTTCCACTGAAACTGTTAGAAAAACGCGTATTTTTTCTGGCAGCAAAATATTAGTGGTACTGAAGATAGAATCGCCAAGAAATTGTTAATATTTCAGACAATTGAATTTTAAGAAAATTGGCTAATATTCCTGTCTTCTAAACTTTAGTTGATGATACGTACACAACTGATGGAATCTCAGCGCCAGATTTTAATCCGCTTTCACTGGCGCTTTTTCATAGCGATGTGTCTTACATATCCCGATTAAAAAATCACCTCCAGCAAAGTTCAGTTACTGGAGGATAGAATCAAAGACATTGGAATGTGGACTAGTCTTGATACCAATTTATCCTGCTCACCAAGCAATTCACTCTATCGGAGGGAAAGGTTTGTTAGTTATCTTCAATACGTCAAATGATGGATTTTTGTAATTTTCCTGGTAGCTCAAAATTCTCTTGAATTAAGGAATTAGGACTTTATACCGAACCCTCTATACCAAAAATATGGCATCAATATAGATGTGCTACCAAAACCGCTTAGGAACTCCCTCAAGCGGTTTTGTAGTAATTTTCTTAGCTTGTTTATATACCGAATGATTAAAATTGGCCAAATCTTGGTGCTTTTTAGGCAAATAAATCATCAGGCATATTAGTCAGGTGCGTCAGATGCCGAAAATCTGTTAATTTTTACCGAATTTTGGAGTCTGACGCACCCTACAATCTTACATTGAGTGTGACACGCAGTTTTAGTTATAAAAAAAGACCCCCGGTTATAGACCGAGGGATTCTGCAAGTCGGAAATATCGCACAAAGACATTCGCGAATCTAGGATAACAATGCAACAAACAGAAAATCTGCCAAAATGCCAAATACAAAAAGCTTTAGTATCTAAGTAATCAATAAATCAATAAAATAGTATTATTTTAGGACTAGCCCTTTCAAGGTGACTAAGAGGATGTTTGAAAACTTTGTCGTGTGGGATCTAACACTTGTAGATCCCCCTAAATCCCCTTTAAAAAGGGGGACTTTGAAGAATTTAGCCCCCTTTAAAAAGGGTGGATCTCAATCGATTCTGATACTTTTCAAACATCCTCTAATGGAAATACGTCATTTCCATGAGATTATCTTAAACCCTCTGCCCATATTTGGGGTTTTTTGAAGGTTTAAACAACAAATCTTCGTTCCAAATTTCACCACCTTGAAAGGGCTAGTATCTTTGGCCAAGCGTTTTCCAATTTCTTGCTGCTTCTTCATCTGCCCGCTTTTTATCCACCACAGCATCATCAGTTTTTCTTTCTGATTCCCTAAGTTGGCTGTTTGTAGACGTTTTTAAGTTCTTCTTTGCTCTCTGCTATTTCAATCTTAAAAGGGCGGCTCATGGTTATTTTATTTTATCAAGTTTGTTCCTTTTATTATATGCAGCTTCATATAAAAATGGTATGACTTACATAATAACTTATTCAAGGACTTCAATGTCATCTTGTTCCGCTTATCATTTTGTAGAAGTACTTGATTCATTAAAGTAAACTTGAGTAGTTTTAGCAGGACACTTTAATAAGCCTTGATTGTACAGTATTGGAGGTAAATCTTTCCTAGACAAAGAAGCTGATCTATTTTCTTTGCAAAGAATACTTATCGTTTTCAGTTGCTTATTGTCAGAAATAGGAACTGCAAAAATAGCACCAACATATAAATTAAGTCTGAACCTCCACTGATCTTTACAAGCATCTTGGAAAGCATATAAGTAAATACTATTAGTAACATTAGTGTTATTATCACCTGCTCTACTATAGTAACCATAGCAGCTTGAAGGATCTGTAAAAAGCCAATCTGTCAATGATGGGTCTTTACCAAATCTATCAGGAAACAGAGTAAATTCTTTTTTCTTTAAAAAAATTTTTTCTTGCTCTTTTAGCATAATTTCTAAATTACTTTTTGCCTGTAAAATTAATCTTTCTCTCTTGTCACTCATTGCCTTATTACCGCCATCTGGGCTTTGACATCCAGCCAAAAGCAAATTGAGCGACATAATATTAACAGCCAAGAGCCTTAAAAATAAATAACAAAATTTTTGATTTACTAACAAAAAATTTTTTGACTTCTTTAGATATTGGAAGTAATTAATTTGTTGTAACATACCAAAGTAATCAATTTTATAAATAACTCATTTTCTAACTACAAAGAATAACTAATATCATGTCCAGTTGCTCATTTATATTCGGGAAATCTGTGAAGAAACCATAAAACCCTGCTCCCTGCGGATTTAGTGATAAGTTTTTCACCGAACACGATATTATATTAGAAGTATTACTGTAGCAAGCCTAAACTAGGCAACGGAAATATCATTTCCACTAACAATACCTTGTCCATTTTCGGTAGGTTGGGTTAAGCGACAGCGCAACCCAAAAAATGCGTTGGGTTTCATGCTTCAACCCAACCTACAAATCAAGGTTTTTTCCAATTTGGACAAGGTATTGCACTAATCAAAGGCTTATTCGATAACGTCGCTATTTGCACAGTGCGATCGCTGATCTTGTAGGTTGGGTTGAGGAACGTTCACGAAGTGTGCCGGAGGCATAACCCAACATTAATCAACTATAATTAATCATAAAAATATTTCCACATCATCAATATCCAAGGCTATTTGATTCTTAACAACCGCCTCAGAATCAATTCTAAGCCTAATAGCAAAAGTCGTCTAAAGACTACCAAAATAAACTCTCAGCGCCATAACTGCTGCGATCGCACTCAAAAAAACAAATACAGCAAGGAAAACGGGTAATGGGCAGTACCAGACTCGAACTGATGACATCCTGCTTGTAAGGCAGGCGCTCTACCAACTGAGCTAACCGCCCGTTTTTGTCACTTATTTAATATAGCACAGGGTTTGAAAATTTTGCAAGTATTTTGAAAATTTTTTTGTCTATGCACTATACTGACTCAGTACGGGCTAAATGCCGAGCTAACCGCACTCTATCTTAAAAGATGCCCTCTGGTCAGACGCACGATCGCATTACTATTTGGTCTTTGCCATTTGTGGCTGGTGTGACTTTGGTTTCGACTCGCAGCAGTAATATGACTTTGTTGGTGGCGGGTGGGTTTATGTTTGGGGGGTTGATGTTTGGCCCCGATTTGGATATTTACTCCCGTCAATTTCAGCGTTGGGGTTTTCTCCGTTGGATTTGGCTACCGTATCAAAAAAGTCTGCGCCATCGGTCTTTTTTATCCCATGGGCCAATTATTGGCACGACTTTGCGGGTGGTGTATCTAACGAGTTTTTTGGCGGTTGTCGGGATTTTGGCTTTGGTGTTGTTTGCGAAGTTGGGGAATGTGGCGTTGAATTGGGGGGATGTTTGGAGGGGTGTGGGGCGATCGCTCTTTCTCTATTATGGGGAATTTTTTGCTCTGTTTGTGGGGTTTGAATTGGGGGCTATGAGTCATTCTCTGAGCGATTGGAGTAATTCGGCTTATAAGCGGTTTCAAAAGCAGGGGATGCAAGGGTTACTTCCTAATGGCAAAATGAAGAGGCGGAAGGGAGTAAAGGCGGTTAAAAAACGCAGAGGGACGCTGAGGTAAACGCAAAGGGACGCTGAGGTTTTATGGTAGATAATGGGGTTTTGGTGGCTTTGCAGGAGTTGATTGATGTGGTGGCAAAATTGCGATCGCCTGGAGGTTGTCCTTGGGATTTGGCACAAACGCCCCAAAGTCTTACTCCCTGTGTAATTGAGGAGGCTTATGAAGTGGTTGATGCAATTCAAACTGGGGATAAAAATGCGATCGTAGAAGAGTTAGGTGATTTATTATTACAGGTAGTATTACAAGCTCAAATTGCTAGTGAAGTCGGTGATTTTTCTCTACAAGAGGTGGCTGAGGGTATTTCTCAAAAGTTGATTCGTCGTCATCCTCATGTTTTTGGTGATGTCACGGTAAAAAATATTGATGAGGTACGTCAAAATTGGGAAACTATCAAAGCCGCAGAAAAGGGAGAAACACCAGAAGCTCAAAAACTGAGTGATAAACTTAGTCGTTATCGGCGTAGTCTTCCCCCTTTAAATGCAGCGATGAAGATTTCTCAAAAGGCTGCGAATGTTGGTTTTGAATGGAATAATGTGGATGAAGTTTGGGGAAAATTTCACGAAGAGTTAGGGGAATTTCAACAGGCTTTAGCTGAAGAAACTAAAGAAAGACAAGAATCAGAATTAGGTGATTTACTATTTGCAATAATTCAAGTTGCTAGATGGCATAATCTTGATCCTAGTGCAGGTTTGCAAGGTACAAGTCAGCGATTTATCCAGCGGTTGCAAAAAATGGAGGACGTTATTGATCGTCCTCTGACAGATTATAGTTTGGAGGAGTTAGATGCACTTTGGCAACAGGCAAAGGCTAAACTTGCTCAGGGGTAATTACTTTGGCGTAGTCTGCCGGATGCATGATTACAAATTGCTTTAAGATTTGTTTGTATCAAACCACTTTTCATACAAAGCTTGATAAGTTCCATCTTCTCGTAAATTGAGTAAAGCTCTGTTGATTTTTTTCCTATAAGGACTTTCGTTAGGTAGAACTATACCGTAGTTTTCTTCCCGGAAAATACTACCAACAACTTCTACCTTACCTTTGCCTTCATTGGCTGCATAAAATAGGAGTACAGGAGCATCAAATACAATAGCAGCTGCTTTTTTGGTTAATAGCGCATCATAAGCTTGTTCAATTTTAGGGAATTCTGAAACGGTAATTTTTTTTTCTCGCAGGTATGCTGCTGCCGTACTACCAGAGGTTGTTGCTACTACTTTACCTGGGAGATCGTTTATACTTCTAATATCACCTTGAAGTTGCTGTACAGTTAACTCTGTCGTAGCACTAGCCGTAAAGTAAGCGACGAAAATAATAGCGATAAACATCCAGATAATAGCTAAAATTCTGCCGATAGCACCTTTGGGCATTTCGTCAACTTGCGCCCCTAATGTGGCAGCTGCCCACCAACAAGCTTTGAAAATACCAGGAAAGTATGATTTGGGAATCATCCCATCTGGGTGATGGCGTTCAGATAACCAAATTATATGGGCTGCAATTATCACCAGTACTAAGGCTACACCAATCACTTGCAACAGGCCTGCCGAGAAAAATAATTGCCAAATATTGGATAAAGAATTACCGCTTGTTACTTGCTTGGGTACTAAAATCTGAAGTCCTGAGGCAAGCATGGGTAAGGAAAAATCAAAATTTTCCTGACGTTGGGCTGTAATGGAAATGGCAGAAATTCCTAAATCAGCTTTATTCTCTTTAACGGCAGTTAGTAAGTCTGCTACGGTGGGATATTCAACAAATTTAGATTCTACATTCATCTGCTTGGCGATGCTATCCCAAAGATCAATACTAAATCCTGATAACTTACCTTGATCAGAAAATACAAAGGGTGGTATTTCTCTTGTAGCTACTAATAAAGGTTGTTGGGATTCTGGGTTTTGGGCAAGTCCGGGAGCAGATATCAGTAATAATACTAGCATTCCGCCTATTAATCCTAGCGAAATATGATGCTTTCTGGCAAGGTAGGCAATGATTTGGCGAAATCGAATAGAAAGGGCTTGTACCATAGAAATTTGCGTTGAGTCAAACAAAATAAAACATAGTATTTATTTATCATGCTTACCCAAGCGCAAATATTATATTTTTGATACACAGCTTGTTACCAAGGATTACCAATAACTGTAAAAGCAGACCAATAATAAGGGTGGGAAAAAGTTTCATCTCCCAATTCTGCTAACTCTGGTGGGAGTTGTAAATCCTGACTAGATCCTTGTAACTTACCCATTTGCAAACTTACTTTCCCTCTCAGCATGGCAACTTGCGCTTGTCGGAGTGCTTCTGCTTTGAGTGGTGTCTTCTGTAAATGTTGATAAAATTCAGTCATTAAAGCTAAGGTTCCCATATCGCTAACATTCCAAAGACTCGCTAAAACTGATTTCACTCCTGACTTCACTGTTAACCCCGCAAAACCTAATTCTGCTTCTCGATCTCCCAATGCAGTTCTACAAGCACTCAAAACTAATAAATCTACTGGTGGTTGACCCAATTTCAATTTTTCAATCTCATCTATTCCTATTCTTTCATTACCCCAGAACTGAATATAAGATTGATTAGGTTTTCCTGGTTTAAATTCTGCATGGGTAGCTAAATGAATAATTCCAAAAGGCTGTTTTTTTCTCTGTTCTTGTAAATTCTTGACTGTAAACTGTTGATTAACAAATTGTTTACCTAACCACAATTCTTGAGTAATTCTCTCCAATTCTACTGGTACGGCTGGTAAAGATTCAAGTTGAGAAAATTCGGATGCACCCATAGCCAAAACTTGTGCATTTTTAATTTTATTGTAGTCAGTTTTGATCAGGTTAAAAGCAGGAATCCGAGCAATACTATACTTTTCTACTATAAAGCTTTCTCCGTCATGCAATGCTGCTAAGGGTAGAGTCCGTAAACCAGAACCTAAACAGAAAAGTAATGTATCTATTTTTTCTGCTTTGAGAGTGGGTTCTAATGGTTTTACCATCCATTCATATAGTTTTTGGGCTGGTTTTAAATATGATTTAGTCTTGCGTCTACTGGGACTGGTGATTTCTGCCTTTAGTTTTTTGACAAGATTAATCAAAGTTTCTTTATCAGCATCTGTGACACTATAAACTTCTGGCTTTTTACTGGGAGTAATTATTACTAGTTGCAGTTGTTTCTCTCGCGGCCATATCCAGATTACCGCAGGGTTGCTGGCAGTTTGTTGAGATAGATTAGAAAGAGTTTTTGCTATATCTTCAGCCTTGAGTGAAAAATCGCCAAGATTTTGGTTAAAATACTCTTCATAATCTGTTTCCCAATGTTTTTCAACTTCATTGACTGCTGTAGTAAAGTCTTTGGTTTTGAGAAATCTATCCCAGTCTTGTTCTTTAACAGCGATCGCAGGTTGATGTTGGAAAATTAGGCTCAAGGTAATTGAGCTCAAAAATACTAATATTAGTAATAAAGGAAAGATAATCCATTTTTTTAATCTATTGTGAAGCATTAATTTACCCCAAAAGTATTGTAGGTTGGGTTGAGGAACCAAACCCAACAACCCAACATTAGTAAATACCAAACAGGTTGACATTTAGATCATCTGTCTGAATCAGGATTTAAGGATGAACAGGATGAAGATGCTATCATCAATCACCTATTAACTAAACAAGAAATTAGCACCAAATAGATTGATATTTACGTCAGCACCAATAAAGCCAGATATACCCGATAAAGTAGCTAATAACTGACCAGTTCCAAAACCAGAATTACCACCAATACCATCACCAATTCGTACTTGTGTATTCGCAGCTGATGTAATCACATCAAGATTAGTAATACCTGTGAAATTTAGTTTATCACCACCAACACCACGCACAAACTGAGTAATAGTATCTGCACCATCACCAAAGGCATAGTTGACAATATCCACAGCACCATCGTTTAAACCCAGGTTGAGTTTATCGTTACCAGTTCCACCAATCAAAGTATCTGCACCAGCATTACCAGTCAGGGTATCGACACCAGCACCACCTATTAGAGTATTAGCTGCTGCATTACCTGTGAGGACATTATTGAGAGTATTCCCAGTACCATTAATCGCAGCAGTTCCTTGTAAAGTTAGATTTTCTAGGTTATTTCCTAATGTGTAACTAACAGCACTGAAAACAGTATCAGTTCCTGCATTAGCAGCTTCAGTGATGATATCTCCGACATTATCAACATAGTAGGAATCATTACCCAAACCACCAATTAAGGTATCAGCACCAGTTTTACCATCCAGGATATTATTACCGCTATTGCCAGTGAGGGTATTATTGAGAGTGTTACCAGTACCTTTAATGGCCGCTGTGGCGGTCAAAGTTAACTTTTCCAGATTGGTTTTTAATGTCCAAGTGATAGAAGATTCAACGGTATCAATGCCGCCATTTAAACCTTCACCAATGATATCGCCAATATTGTCCACTACAAAAGTATCATTGCCTGCTCCCCCAATTAAGAAGTCTGCACCTGTTCCCCCATTCAAGTAATCATTACCATTTCCACCAGTTAAATCATCGTTTCCTGCACCTGCTTTAATCCAATCATTAGCAGCATTCCCGCCAAAGCTGACTGTACCAGCAAAGCTGCTTAAATCAAAGCGTTCAAATCCGATGATTGTTGTCCCCAGTATATCTAATTGATTGGTGGTGTTAGTGGTATCAATCGCAATAGCATCGGTAGCAGATCCATTGGTAATTATCAGGGTATCTGTGCCTGTGATGCCTTTGAGGGTATCATTTTGTTGCAGGGTAGAAAAGGTGCTGGTGATGGTGTCATTGCCACCTTGAGCATCTATGATATCTTTTTGGGCTGTGGTGGTGAAGTTTTCGCTGTTGGCTGTACCTGTGATGATGTTAGGAATAAACTCACTCACGTCAATAATCTTTAAGCCACCTACATGATCAGCAACATAAGCGTAGCTGCCTACTACTTGTACACCGAAAGCATAGCCAGGAGTATCATACTCTCCCACTAAAATGGGCGTAAATATTACCGGAATGATCAACTGTTTTTCGGAGAATAACCCACCTTGATCTGTCGTGCGAACACGGATGCTATAGGTGTTTTTAGTTTGATAGTCAAAAGTTCCATTAGTTTTTAATTGATTGTCGACAATGGTAAAGGATGCGTTATCCGTGTCACCTGAACCTGTGACTAAGCTATAGGTGAATGTGTTACCTGTATCTGGATCTGTGGTGGTGAAGTTGCCAACTACTGACCCAATGGCTTCATTTTCCACTACTGCGCTATTGCTGAGAGTTAGATCCGTGGGAGTTTCATTAAAGTTGCTAATACCAATAGTTAACTGTTTATCATAAAATAACCCACCTTGGTCAGTAGTGCGAATACGGATATTGTAGGTATTCTTGAATTCAAAATTAAAAATGCCATTGCTGCGGAGTTGATTTCCCACAATGGTAAAGGATGCGTTGTCTGTTGAACCTGTACCAGTAACTAAACTATAGATGAAGGTATTGCCTACATCTGGATCAGTAGTTGTGAAGTTGCCAACTACTGTACCAACGGCTTCATTTTCTGCAATATTGCTGTTAGATAGGGTGAGATTGGTTGGTACTTGGTTGAGATCGCTGATGTCAATAATCTTTAAGCCACCTTCTCCATCAGCTACATAAGCGTAATTGCCAACTACTTGCAGATCTCGAATACCATTAGATGTATCATAATTGCCCTTGAAGATGGGGGTTGTGGGGTTGCTGATGTCAATGATTTCCAGTTTTGAAGCATCAGCTACATAGAGGTCAAGTTCTGAACCACCATCAGTTACATAAGCGTAGTTACCTACTACTTGGACATCATAAGCATTACCAGGTGTATCATAAATGCCTTTAAGAGTGGGGATTGTAGGATTGCTGATGTCAATGATTTCTATTCCTGAACTGCCATCAGCTACATAAGCGTAGTTGCCTACTACTTGGACATCATAAGCATTACCAGGTGTATCATAAATGCCTTTAAGAGTGGGGATTGTGGGATTGCTGATGTCAATGATTTCTATTCCTGAACTGCCATCAGCTACGTAAGCGTAGTTGCCTACTACTTGGACATCATAAGCATTACCAGGTGTATCATAAATGCCCTTAAGAGTGGGGATTGTGGGATTGCTGATGTCAATGATTTCTATTCCTTTATCATATTCAGTCACATAAGCATAGTTGCCGACTACTTGCACACCATAAGCATAACCAGATGTATCATAATTGCCCTTGAGGGTGGGAATAGATGGGTTGCTGATGTCGATGATTTGCAGTCCTGAATATTCATCAGCAACATAAGCGTATTTGCCTACTACTTGCACATCCCAAGCATTGCCAGATGTATTATAATTTCCCTTAAAGATGGGCGTTGAGGGGTTAGTGATATCAATGATAGAAAGTCCTGACCAATAATCAGCCACATAAGCATACTTACCTACTACTTGCACACCATAAGCAATGCCAGCTATATCATAATTGCCTTTGAGGGTGGGTATAGACGGATTGCTGATATCGATAATCGAAAGTCCTAAACCATTATCAGCCAAATAAGCGTAGTTACCTACTACTTGTACGCCAGTAACACCATAAGGATAATCAGAAGTATCATAATTCCCCTTGAGGATAGGGGTAGATGGATTGCTGATGTCAATGATTTCTAGTCCTTTATCATAATCAGCGACAAAAGCGTAGTTGCCTACTACTTGGACATCCCAAGCATAGCCGGGTGTATCATAATTACTCTTGAGAGTGGGGGTAGATGGGTTGCTGATGTTGATGATTTGCAATCCTGAGCCATCAGCGACAAAAGCGTAGTTGCCTACTACTTGTACACCATTAGCATAGCCAGGTGTATCATAATTCCCCTTGAGGGTAGGGGTACTGGGATTGCTGATATTAATGATGGAAAGTCCTGAATCACCACCAGCAACATAAGCGTAGTTACCTACTATTTGCACCCCATAAACACCATCAGATGTATCATAATTCCCCTTGAGGGTAGGGGTAATGGGATTGCTGATGTCGATGATTTGTAGTCCTGAATCTCTATCAGTTACATAAGCATAGTTGCCTACTACTTGCACATCCCTAGCATAGCTGGGTGTATCATAACTGCCCTTGAGTGTGGGTTTAGTGGGGTTGCTGATGTCGATGATTTGTAGTCCTTTATCATCATCAGCCACATAAGCGTAGTTGCCTACTACTTGTACACTTAGACCACCAGAAATTTTGTAACTTCCCTTAACAATGGGCTGGGCAGGATTGCTAATATCAATGATATCCAACCTATCGCCCACTGCATAAGCGTAGTTACCAACGACTGTCAAAGCATTGGCATAGCTTAAACGATCCCATTCCCCCACTAATATGGGTATAAATACTCCTTGATAGGTTGCTAGAGTTTCTTCACTAAAAATAACAGATGTCCCATTATTTTCAGGAATATTAACTTCTAACTCCCAATTTCCCCCTAAAGCTGCATTTCCCGTTTTTGTTGCTGACGCGCTAATGGTTGCGTTGGTAATCTCATGTAATTTTCTAATAAATTCTTCTCCAGCATCTCCCGCAGCGACATTACAGCCATAGAGTAGAATTCTTTTGCTTTGCCAACGCTGCAACAATTCAGCATATTTACTGATGTTATCTAAATTCAGTTGACTATTCCCTAAATACAAACATCCCGGAGAACCGTGAGAAACGATATGAATGGTTGTAATTTGGGTATGTCGTTCTAAAACTTCCGTAATTTCCTCAATTCCGTCTCGATTTTGGGAAAGGATAACTGCTTCTACACCCTCCATAACTCCTGTTTGTAGGGTTTGATAGTCAGAAACAGAGGAATCAATGAAGACAATGGTAGAGGTTTGATTGAGTAAATAGTTGTTTAGCATATTTTTGATTTTTGCACCTGGTAATGAAGTGTAGTTTCTTGTTGCATTGTAGATAGGGTTTAGCATTGCTAAACCCCTACCAATTAATTTTAATGCACAGACTTTTCGGAGACTAAATTCATTAATGCGGAATTGTGCAATTTTGGATGAAAAATGGGGAATTAGGGTTTACCGTTCAGAAATCCAATCAATACCACTCCTAGGATAATTGATCCGCCACTAAGTATAAATGACCAGAAGCGATGGTAACTGTTGACAATTGTGCCGTTTTCGCCTTCTAGTTGGATTAAATCCATCCAAGGCATAACTCCCCGACGAAACCAACCAATAGTTCCAACTTGTTGACCAATCAGGGTTTCTACCCGCTTCATCCCAAAGAGGAAGTTACCAATGGGGCCAAAACGTGAGGCGTAATGTAAATAAAGCATTCCGCTGGGGTCTTGGAGTTTCAAATCAGAACCAAATTTATAACCAGAGTCACCACGACCGATTAATTCCCCTTGTAATTTGGCAGGTTGTCCACGCAAAGGACTTGCATAGGGGTCTGACATTAAGGTGAGAATATCTGTTGCTGGTGCTTTCATGTAGTCGGGGAACATGACAAAGGCTTTGATTAATATGCCGATTCCTAAACCAATAAATGGCGCACCCAGCATTAAACCTGGGTTGGAGGTGGTTGAAACTGACCAAAGTAACACGCCGATAAATAAGCCAAGAAATAAACCGATCGCTTCTGCACCATATAAGACAACATCTAAGAAGAAGTTGCCGTAAAGCTTTTTCTTATTCAGGGTCTGACCTTCACCCATGACTTTTCCCATGTCAAACTCTGTGGGTAAACCCAGTTGTTCTGCATAGGTGCTAAGGGCGCGGACTCGTTTACCTGTGAGGGGATGAGTTGAGTTTAATTCCATCCACCAACCCCAAGGGTTAAACATATCCCACAAAAAGATGCGACCAATTTTTTGCGGGTCGGAGGAAATGCGGTAAGCTGTACCGGTTGTGGTTGCGGCTTTGTGGTCATAAATGCCTAAAGCACGAGTTCCTTCGATTAAACGGCTGGGTTCTTGGGCGCGTGAACCTTCTTCTACGATGCCATAGGCAATTTTGACTAAGGCGCGGGAGAGTCCGTTGGGATTTCCTGTGGTTTCGGCTGCAAAGTGGTCTGCAAAATATTCTCTGGTACGAGAGAGATATAACAGCAGGTAAGTACCAATAATGTAAAAGATGTAAGCAACAAAACCAGCAGTTTCTAAAGCATCTTTGATTTTGTTGTCGCCACCACCACGGGTAAATCTGCGGGCTGTGCTGTAAACCAGGTAGCAAATCTGGACTAAGGTGGAAGCTACCGTCATGACGGCAAAGTCCCAGTGGACTATATGCCCTAGTTCGTGGGCGTAGACGGTAGCAACTTCATCATCGTCTAAGTAGGTGAAAAGTCCTTGGCTGACGACTAACCGGGCGCTGTTAGGTAAGGAACCGTAGGTAAAAGCGGTGGGGTTTTGGTCGTCGATGATTCCCAGTCGGGGGGTGGTGATGTTTTTTTGCTGACAGACTTGGCGAATAATTTTTCCTGTTTCTGGGCTGAGGTTTTCGATTTCTGCTAAGTTTACCCAACGAGTTTTGTAAAGCCAGTTTTGGCTTAAGTCCATGAGGAAGGGAGAAAAGAAAAAGGCAGCTAGATTGAATATTAAGGTAATAGCGATCGCGATCGCTAGTCCAGTTACAGGATCACTACTGCTGGCAATCAATACCAGGCTTAAACCTAAAACAAACACCATCCCAAATAACAAGGCTATGGTGATACCAGATGCTAGGGCTAAACTCCCACCTACTCCTTTCATTGCCAAGTTCACTCCCACGGCTGCTGCACGTCCCGCTTTTTGGAAACTAGGCTGAGTGACTGATGAGAAAAATGGACGGTCTTGCTCTGCCCATTCTCGTACCTGTGGGTTATCACTGTTGATTAACTTTTGCCACAGAATTGTCGCTTGTTCTGTATCGCCTGTTTTTTGATAAGCTTTCATCAGCCACATTTGGGCTGTCAGGTAATCGGGAGAGTTCAGTTCTAGGGAGTTTTGGGAAAATTCCTCTAGGAGATAAACTGCTTCTTGATATTGCCCTTGTTGAAAGGCATCTAACCCTGATTGCAATGACATTTTATGATATCCCTGATAGAAAGGGTGATATTTTATTCCATGAATACTCAATAGATACAGTATTCGTCATCTTAATGTCGCAAAAGTTAAAGAAGAGGTAGTCAGATTTTTTTGGCTATCCTGCCCTTTACTGCTTTGCCAACCGATAAAGTAAAGTAGAACGTTTTTGAGTATCAGGAGCAACTATGTACGTGCTAATTGGTGGAGCAGGCTTAGTAGGGCTGTCTTTGGCTCAAAAATTGGTAGAACTAGGGCATACTGTAGCCATCATTGATATTGACTCTACCGCTTGCCGCTACGCCCGTGAACAAGTCGGAGCAATGGCTTTTGAAGGCAGCGCTGTGAGTACAGAAGTGTTGTTAGAAGCAGGAATTCGTAAAGCCAATTCCTTAGCAGCTGTTCTTAGAAGTGATGCCTTGAATTTGGCGCTGGTAACTCTGGCCAAGCACTACGGTGTTCCCCATATTTTGAGTCGAATGCGTCATCCCGATTTTGCCGAACCACTTCGTATAGTAGGAGCCAACCATATTATCAGTACTGTGGAATTGGCGGTTTCAACAATGGTGAATGCTATTGAGTACCCGCAAGTGGAATCAATGATGCATTTTGACCAAGGGCAAATTGAGGTTTTAAAACTTTCTATTCCCACAAATTGCTATGTAGTCAATCGTAGCGTTGCTGAAATTGCTCAAGATTCTCGCTTTCCCACTGGCTCGTTAATTATTGGCTACCAACCCCACCCTCAGGAGGATTTGATGATTCCTAATGGCAGTACAGTACTAGAACCGGGTTCAACCATACTGATTGTCACCAAGCCAGGGTGTGTACACCAAGTTATTGATTTTATCGAAGGGTGTGAAAATAGGTAATTGGTAATAAAGGAACTTTCAAATCAAAAAATATTCAATTAATTCTTGTGGGGTAGGCATCTTGCCTGCCCTTAAACCCGGACGAGCTAGAGAGTCACTACCACAAGATTGGATAATTTATTTCCTGGAAGTCCCAAAGCAGTAAAATATCTACATAACTTGTTGAAAACTTAAATAGGATTCCTTTAGTTTTAATGAAGTTTTATCTACATATTTATTTAGTAGTTGTAGTAATTTTGCTTGCGTCTTGTAAAGCAACAGAAATCTCATCTAAGTCACAACCTCATACTACTCAGGCAATCTCATCTCAAAAGATAGTGACTTTAGATAAAAACTTCAAGATAGCAATGGGTCAAACAATTTATGTTCCTGTCTACTCTCATATTTATCATCACAATCGACAGGAAATTTTTAATTTAGCGGCTACGCTCAGTATTCGCAATACAGATTTGGCAAATCCGCTGATCATTACTTCTGTGCGCTACTATGATTCAGATGGTAAATTAGTTAAGAACTATTTAGAGCAACCAATTCAACTTGATGCACTGGCTTCAACAGATTTTTTTATTAATAGAAATAACACCAGTGGGGGTTTAGGCGCAAACTTTATTGTCGAGTGGGTAGCCTCAACAGAAATATCTGAACCGATAGTAGAAGCGATCATGATTGGTACTGACTTTCAGCAAGGAATCTCTTTTACCAGTTCGGGTAAGGTCATTAAAAGTCAAAATTAATCATCATCTAGTTGAAGCAACTGTTCATCAATAGTTTGTATCCGCCCCCGCGCAATATCTTCGGCAAGAATTCGCTTTCGTATTGCTTCGTTGAGCGCTCCTTTTTCTGCAAGTAGTAAACGACGGCGAATAGTTTCTAATTTACTGCTATCATCTCTTTTCGCTCCTAACTCGTCTGGACGGCGATTATAAAATTCCCGCAATGCCTTTTCTGCTCCCGCGATTCGCACCTGATAAGCTGAACGCATCTCTTCATAGAGGGATTTTGGCAATACTCCTGACTTCAACAAGCTATCTAATTCATCTTGTGCTGCTTTACCTGTCATGAGTTGAGCTTGCATTTCTTCAACTTGGTGCTGTGCCTCTGAAAATTTAGATAACTTTAAGCGTTTTACTAGTCCAGGCAAACTTAAACCTTGCCCTACTAATGACACCAACACACAACCAAAGACTAAAGTAATCAGGAATTCTCGACCTGGCAGGGTACTGGGTAAGCTCAACACCAGAGCCATTGAAAGTGAACCTTTGATGTTGCCTAAAAAGAGTAAATGTTGCCAACGCAGAGGAATTGGGCGGTCAAACCAACGAATTGCTGTTAATAATGGATAGACTGTGAGAATTCTTCCTGCTTGGTAAACTAAAACGGCTAGTAAAATAGCAGGTAAAGTTTTCCACAGTGTGACTAGGTTTATTTCTACACCAATGAGGAGAAAAATAAAGGTGTTGACGGTAAAACTGGCATATTCCCAAAAACTAAATAAGGTAATGCGGCTGGAAGCAGAAGTATTGCGAGACAGTCCAAAATTTCCGAAAATTAATCCAGCTACTACTACGGCAACAGCGCCTGATACACCGAGAGATTGACCAACTTGAAAGGTTCCTAGTGCAACTGCGACAGTTAGTAAGAGACTGCCAAGGGGATCATCTAAACGGGAAAATATAGGTATGCTCAAGTAACCTAAGACTAAACCCACAAGGCAGCCCCCTACAGAGATAAATAGTACTTGTTGAATTCCTTCTAGTAAGGTCAGTGAACCTGTGGAATAGACTTGCAAAATCAGGTTAAATGAAACTAGGGCAGCGGCATCGTTAAAAAGGGTTTCTCCTTCAACGATCGCAGAAAGTCGAGAAGGTACTTGTATCTCTTTAAAGACGGCAATCATGGAAACTGTATCAGTGTTTGCTAGAATTACCCCTACAAATAAAGCAGGTATCCAAGTCAGTCCCAGTCCAAATTTCAACAGGACGGCAATGATAGCACTGGAAAGCACAGCCCCTGGGCCTGCCAAAAGGGCAATTGGTTTAAACGTGCTGCGTAACCGACTGATATCAGTATTGATACCAGCATCAAAGATGAGGATTGGTAGAAAAAGATTCAAAACTAAGGCGGGATCTAAACCTATAGGACGAGATAATAGCTCAGTAATTGGTAAACCTGCTAAGACTAAACCCGTGACATAAGGGATTCTCAATCGACGAGATACTAATGCTACACCAGTGGCAACTAGCAGGAGAATAATTGAAATTTTGACTAATTCGGTAATATTCATTTAAATTTTGAGAATTTATGGGAACTTTATTGACAGACGTTGCTAAAGCGGTGATTGGCACTCATATCATGTTCGACAAATTGGTTATGATCACCACATCTGTGCAAAAATTGGTAAACTCTTTAATGCTGAGTGATGTGTGAGATTTCTGACTGATGGCTAAAACCTGTGCAGCGACTACGGTTTTGTAACTCAGCAATCTTCATTGACTTTGGTTATTATAATTAACTTTATTTTTGTTATGACTACTGTGCAGAATGCTTTGCCTTTAATTCAGATTGCCCAAGAAACCCGTCAAGCAGCTAGTAAGCTGGGATTGCTTTCGACTGAGGACAAAAATCAGGCTATTGATGCGATCGCTCTGGCTTTAGAATCAGCTAGGGAGGAAATATTGTCTGCTAATGTGGCTGATTGTCAAGCTGCTGTAGCCGAAGGAATCGCTAAACCCCTTTATAAACGGTTGCAGTTGGATGAACATAAGTTACGAGATGCGATCGCTGGTGTGCGAGATGTGGGTAAATTAGAAGATCCTGTAGGTAAGGTGCAAATTCACCGCGAAATTGATTCTGGCTTAATTCTCAAACGCATTACTTGTCCTTTGGGTGTGTTAGGAATCATTTTTGAAGCCCGTCCCGAAGCGGCTATTCAAATTGTCTCTTTAGCAATTAAATCAGGTAACGGTGTCATTCTCAAAGGTGGCAAAGAAGCATTGCGTTCTTGTGCAGCAATTGTTAAAGCTATTAAACAAGGTTTATCTCACACCGCTGTTAATCCCGATGCCGTGCAATTGCTAACAACTAGAGAAGAAATATTAGAACTTTTAAAATTAGATAAATATGTAGATTTAATTATTCCCAGAGGTTCTAATTCTTTCGTTAGATTTGTCCAAGAAAATACCCGCATTCCTGTACTTGGTCATGCAGATGGAATTTGTCATCTTTATGTAGATCAAGCTGCGGATATTAATAAAGCAATTAATATTACTGTTGATTCTAAAACTCAATATCCCGCTGCTTGTAATGCCATTGAAACTTTATTAGTTCACAGCAGCATTGCTTCAGAATTTCTCCCTCAAGTTGCCGCAGATTTAGAAGCACACAATGTAGAATTAAGAGGTGATGAACGCACTTTGAAAATTTTACCGAATATTTCTATTGCTACAACCACAGATTGGGAAACAGAATACAGCGATTTGATTTTATCAATTAAAATTGTCGATTCCTTAGAAGATGCCATAACTCATATTGATAATTATGGTTCTCGGCACACAGAAGCAATTATTACCGAAGATATCAAAGCAGCAGAAACTTTCCAAGCCTTAGTAAATGCAGCGGGAGTTTATCACAATTGTTCCACTCGTTTTGCTGATGGTTTCCGTTATGGTTTTGGTGCAGAAGTGGGAATTAGCACTCAACAAATGCCACCTCGTGGACCAGTTGGTTTAGAAGGTTTAATAACATATAAATATAAAATGTCTGGTGATGGACATATTGTGGATAGTTACACCGGGGCAAATGCTAAATCATTTACTCATCGGGATTTGGAATAACATTACTTCTGGTTCTAGCTGGTTTGCGGTTTGAAAAAGATGTAATTCGACAACTATTTTGAGATGAAATTATGCAAGAATCTGTAATTTATCCAGATATTCTCCAAAAAGGAAAACGAGAAGGACTTCAAATCGGGAAACAAGAAGGAGAAGTGTTGTTAATCCTCCGTTTATTATCTCGTCGATGTGGTGTCTGAAATAGAACAGAGAATTAATCAGCTATCTACCGCTAAAATAGAAAGTTTAGCAGAAGCATTTTGATAGTTTATATTTCCTCCCTTTCTAATTTTAGGGGGGATATAAACTAAAATTTACACATTAACAAAGTTCATAACATAATCCCCCATACAATAAACGCGATTAAGATCGCTACTTTTGCTAGGCGGCGGTGGGTCATAGACAAACTGAGACTCAAGGAGGCCAGCAATTGCCAATTTTAGCGATCGCATCTCCTGATTTGACTAACGATCCGACTTGGCTAGTGATGCTACCTTTCAGATTATTTTGCTCAACTCGCAAGCTCGTAAGCCCCACCACGCTCCAGTGCTTGTTGGTACGCCGGACGTGTATGGATGCGATTCAAGAATGCCATAAGCTTTGGACGGCTCGCGTTCAGTCCAGCCCGTGCCACTGCCGCCTCTAGCGGGAAACTAATTTGAATATCGGCAGCGGTGAATTCGTTACCCGCGAACCAGGTGCTTTTTCCGAGTTCCATCTCCATATAATCCAGGTTTTGTGTAATATACGGTTCAATAAACGAGCTTTTGACGCGATTAGCGATTGATCGGGCGATCGGACGCGCGAAAAAGGGCATTGAACTCTTCTCAATTTCGTCGAAGATGAGCTTCAGGACTAGCGGTGGCATCGCAGAACCTTCTGCATAATGCAACCAGTAGGTGTAGCGCAGATGTTCTGGCGTGCCGGAAGCAGGAAGCAGTCGTCCGTTGCCATAGCGTTCGATTAGATACTCGATAATGGCACCGGATTCAGCCAATGTCAGTTCCCCGTCAGTAATCACAGGCGATTTGCCGAGAGGATGTACTTCACGCAGCGATGCTGGTGCCAACATGGTTTGTGGGTCTCGCTTGTAGCACTTGATTTCGTATGGGAGTTCAAGTTCCTCTAGCAGCCAGAGTACACGTTGGGAGCGAGAGTTGTTTAAGTGGTGGACGACTATCATTAGATTATGATCCTAGTAAGTGTTGTTGCCCATACATTCTTTATACAAGCATTCATAATTTTTTTTAAATTATGAAACAGTTTTTGTTGAATTTCAAAAATTTGTCCATATTATCGTCAAGTTTAGATTGCATCTAAGCTTGAGTTTTTTGCCGCACATTTAATAGTTACAAATTTTGCCCAATAGAACCTCTACCTTTTGAACGTTTTAGTGGAAGTTATACAATTCGTACACTATTTTTTCAAACTAATGCTTTTAGTAATGCTTGCAATTTAAGCTGCACCTCAGCAAATTCTTTATCAGGATCGGAACCGGCGACGATACCAGCACCTGCATATAGTCTAGCGCGATCGCCATCAATTAATGCCGAACGAATCCCCACAATAAACTCACAATTACCTGAACTATCTACCCAACCTAAAGGTGCTGCATATAAACCTCTTTCAAAACTTTCATAATTGCGAATTTCTGCACAAGCAACATCTCTAGCTGCACCTGCTACTGCTGGTGTAGGATGTAATTGCCCGACAATTTTTAAAGGGTGGACGTTAGCAGGAACTACAGCACTAATTGGTGTCCATAAATGCTGAATATTTGATAATTGTCGTAGACGTGGGGATAAAATTTGTGGAAACAAACCGAGTTGTGATAGACGTTGCGTAATAAAATCAAGTACTAGTTTATGTTCATGTTTTTCTTTGGTACTATTAATTAATCTATTCGCATTTTCTGCATCTTCTCTAGGAGTTTTACCTCTGGGTGCAGAACCTGCTAAAGCATCAGTAATTAATTGTTGATTTTGAATACTAATTAATCGTTCTGGACTTGCACCAATAAAATTTTGTCCTTTACCATTACTGGTGGAAAAAACATAACAATTAGGATGTAACTGTCGAAGATTATTTAAAGATTTAAATAAATTGAAAGGACGATATGATTTAACATCTAAGGCATCTGCTAAAACAATTTTGATTAAATGATTAGATTTGATTTTTTCTAAAGCTGATAATACTGAATATTTAAAGTTGTCTGAATTTATAATATTTTCTTTAATAAATTTAGCTGGAATGATTTCAATATTGGGTTTTGTTAAAGATTGAAGAGATTGAATTTTGGTTTTCAATTCCTGTAATATTGTTTGAATATTGATATCAGCATTAATTACACTATTCATTACTAAAACACAAGATTCATTTTTGACAGCAACTTGTAATTTAGGTAGAAAAATAGTAGCAGATGGAAAGGGGTAATTTACTTGATTATGCTGATCAAAGAAACTGAAGGAACAAAAAAAGTGGGAACCTGCAAAACCTTGAAAAATATTCCCAAAACTAATAATATTTTTCCGACAATTTTTGATAAAATCCTCGGCTTGATTAAATCTATCTGCACCAGAAATCTTTAATTTGGTTATCGAATCAATAGCTGTAATTGCTTCTCCTTTACTTTTATTTTCAAAGTAAAAATTTAATGTATTTGCTTGGGCAAATTTATCTAATACAATCAAAGGATCAATTAAGTCAATTTCTAGAGAAATACTTACAATTTGCTGGGTATGATTTTCGCAGCACTTTTCTTGAACTGCTAACAGCAATTGATGTAAATCTTTATAATCTACAAAAAAACGGCTACGACATGGTGAAATTGTCATGGAGTGTAAGTTAATTTTTTTTAAGTTATCTTCCTAAAGTGCAATAAATCATGGTCGTATTTCTATAGGTAACATATTCAGTGACCATTAACCAGCGTCATTTTAGGCTGTTTCTGGGGTTTTCCAGAACTTATCCTGTTTATGACTGCGAAATTGAAAGCCAAGTTTTATTACAGTGAGGTAAACCAGTGATCACAAAAGTAGCACTTTTTGGGAATTCACCAGCGTTAAATATCTCACAAAACTATAAAATCTAACTTATACCGTGTATAGCAGTTAAAAGGAGGCAAAAATTCAGGAGTTAGGAGAATTGTCAAATCAGGAATTAACAGATTCGAGATGTTAACAAAAATATCAAGCATAATACTCAAAGAAAGCGTGATTTCTTCTCAATTCTTTATTCTGTATCCTGAATCCTTACAAATGGAGTACAAGATTTAGCTATAAAGGTAAATACAAAGCTGGTGTTAGTGCTGTTCTCTATTCCCTGTTATAGGTCAATTTCTAGTAATTTAACGCATGAAGACTAATGACTCAAAATCAAATTTCAATTCCCAAAAATAAATTATGGCTGGCGGCAATTAAACCACCAATGTATAGTGTTGCTATTATGCCTATATGGGTGGGTTCTGCGGTAGCTTTTGCAGAAACTAAAGTTTTTAATGGAGTAATATTTGCGGTTTTTATGACTGCGGCAATTTTAATTTTGGCTTGGGAAAATATCAGTAATGATGTTTTTGATGCAGAAACAGGGATTGATCAAAATAAACATCACTCGCTGGTAAATTTGACTGGTGACAAGCAATTAATGTTTTGGTTAGGAAATTTGTGTTTGGGTTCGGGTTTGTTGGGGATAATTGCGATCGCACTCTTACAACAAGACCCGGCTGTAATTGCTATCATTCTGCTATGCTGTGCTTTGGGTTATATGTACCAAGGCCCTCCCTTTCGTCTAGGATACCAGGGTTTAGGTGAAATTCTCTGCTTTTTCGCCTTTGGCCCCCTGGGAATGACAGCAGCATACTACAGCCAAACTCAAACTTGGTCTATCACCAATTTAGCAGCTTCCGTGATTGTCGGCATTGTCACCAGCTTAGTTCTATTTTGTTCACACTTTCACCAAGTTAAGGATGACATAGCCGCCGGAAAAAAATCTCCTATTGTACGCTTAGGCACAGAAACAGGTGCAAAAGTATTAGTTTGGTTCACTGCTAGTATTTATCCCTTTACTATGCTGTTTGTGATCTTGAATATTTTCCCTATTTGGACATTACTAAGTTTCTTAAGTTTACCCTACGCCTACAAATTATGTCGTCACGTCTTAGAAAATCACAACCAACCTGATAAAGTCAATAATTGTAAATTTATCGCTGTTAAAGTTCATTTTCTAAGTTGCTTGTTTTTGGGTATAGGATTTGTAATTGGTTAATGAATTATCAATTTTCTTTCCGTCCCATTCGTCAAAAATTCACTCGTCCTATAGTTACTAGTCATGGGATTTGGGAAATACGCGAAAGCATGATTATCCGTCTTATTGATGTTAAAGGTACAGTTAGTTGGGGGGAAATTTCCCCTATTAGTTGGTTTGGTTCTGAAACCATAAAACAAGCTTTAGATTTTTGTAGCCAACTACCAACAGAAATTACACGAGAAATAATTTTTTCTATTCCCAATAACTTACCAGCTTGTCAATTTGGTTTTGAATCAGCACTAGAAAAATTAGAAAAAAATAATGAATTGACATCTATCGACAATCTCACCTATAGCGGCTTATTGCCAGCAGGAAAAGCAGCTTTAGATCAATGGCAAGGTTTATGGAAACAGGGATATAAAACATTTAAATGGAAAATTGGCGTTGATAAAATAGCTACAGAATTAAATGTTTTTAATTCACTAATTCAAAACTTACCCAATTCATTAAAACTGCGTTTGGATGCAAATGGTGGACTCAGCTATGAAGAAGCTAAATTATGGTTAAAAACTTGCGAAAACCTGCAAACTAAAATTGAATTTATAGAACAACCATTACCTATAAATCAATTTAGAGAAATGTTAGAATTAAGTAATTTATATTCTACTCAAATCGCTTTAGATGAATCCGTAGCTACCTTACAACAGTTAGAAGATTGTTATAAACAAAGTTGGCGAAGTATTTATGTGATTAAACCAGGTATAATTGGTTCACCATCACAGTTAAGAAAATTCTGCCAAGAATATGAAATTGATCTAGTTTTTTCATCAGTCTTGGAAACTGAAATTGGTAGACAAGCTGCACTGCAATTAGCAGCAGAATTATCTAAAAATAATCGCGCAGTAGGTTTTGGAATCAACCACTTTTTTACACAACAACCAGAAAACTGGCTTCAAAGTCTGTGGAACAACCTTTAGAATATTTACAAAAAATCAAAAATCATGATTGGCTAATTGGTTATGATAGCCAAGATTTCCAGCAAATAGCAACAGAATTATATTCAGAATTAACTCAATTATCAACAAAGAGTACACCACCAAAAATTATTCTAGCTGAACGTGAACCAGTGCGATTTTTAGCCAGTTTTATTGCCGCTTGTGCAGCCAAATGTCCAGTTTTTCTGTGTAATCCTGACTGGGGAAAAAATGAATGGGAACAAGTTATTGATTTAGTAAAACCGGATATAGTTTGGGGACTAGATAATATTAATTTACAACCACCAATTATCAATCACCAATCGCCAATCACCAATGCTATTATGATTCCTACTGGTGGTTCATCAGGAAAGATTAAATTTGCTATTCATACCTGGGAAACATTAACAGCATCTGTACAAGGATTTACAGAATATTTTCAGTTAAAAACAGTTAATTCTTTTTGTGTATTACCACTATATCATGTTAGTGGTTTAATGCAATTTATGCGAAGTTTTACCACAGGTGGTAAATTGGTTATTACTCCATTTAAAGAAGTTGAATTTTCGCAAATACCGAATATTAACCCAGCAGAATTTTTTATATCATTAGTTCCTACTCAATTACAACGTCTGCTGCAAAATCCCCAATTAACCCAGTGGCTAACTCAATATCATACAGTACTTTTAGGAGGTGCGCCAGCATGGGGTGAACTCTTAGAAAAAGCAAAGTTTCATCATATTAGATTAGCGCCTACCTATGGAATGACAGAAACAGCTTCTCAAATTGCCACACTTAAACCTGATGAATTTTTGAATGGTAAAACTAACAGTGGGAAAATTCTCCCCCATGCTAAAATAACAATTTCTAATCAAACAGGAAATATCAATATTCAAGCTAAATCTTTAGCTTTAGGTTACTATCCAGAACTTTGGAAAAATACAGATAATTTTGCAGTAGATGATATTGGTTTTTTAGATTCTCAAGGCTATTTACATATTATCGGACGTAGTAGCGATAAAATAATTACAGGTGGCGAAAACATTTACCCAGCAGAAATTGAATCAGCGATTAGAAAAACCAATATGGTTATTGATGTTTGTGTAATTGGTATACCTGATAAACATTGGGGACAAGTATTAACAGCTATTTATATTCCTAAAAACCCGAATACCTCTATTTTAGAAATTCAAACTCAACTCAAAAATCAACTTGGTAAATTCAAAATTCCTAAACATTGGATTTCCCTACCAAACTTACCCAGAAATGGACAAGGAAAAATTAACTGTCAACAACTCCAAAAAATTGCCGAGGATTTTCTGGCAAATAATAATTTGGCTTTACCTAGTTTGTAGTATAGCTTTTAAAGCTAAAATGCTTGAGATTTCCGTTTCAATTCCTATTAGGGATTATTTGAAATTTCAACCCTTGATCAGTTTGAAAAGCTATTGCATCACCTTCTGTTTCAATCCCTAATAGGGATTATTTGAAATTTCAACGAGCCTAGGAAGCTCCCTAGCGTTGCGCTGCTGCCGTTTCAATCCCTAATAGGGATTATTTGAAATTTCAACTTTGTATGCAATTGGAATTACGTGGGACGCAGAGTTTCAATCCCTAATAGGGATTATTTGAAATTTCAACCACTACTCCAAGTGAAAAACGGTTGATAGAGGCAGCGAGTTTCAATCCCTAATAGGGATTATTTGAAATTTCAACCATTGTCCGACAGCATCATAGCTTTATTGAAAGCGTGATTGTTTCAATCCCTAATAGGGATTATTTGAAATTTCAACTGAGACATGGTTTGTGAGAGAACTGGAATTAAATGTTTCAATCCCTAATAGGGATTATTTGAAATTTCAACATCAAAGAAGAAAACGGTAATGCAATCTTAATTGTCGTTTCAATCCCTAATAGGGATTATTTGAAATTTCAACTCATTAAAATTAGCTTGTCGTATTGACGATAACGACAACGTTTCAATCCCTAATAGGGATTATTTGAAATTTCAACGCTCTCTACTCTTACGCACTAGATAAGTCTCCAATGTTTCAATCCCTAATAGGGATTATTTGAAATTTCAACAAAAGGTAGTTCGTTTGTATCAGTAAATCGTGATGTTTCAATCCCTAATAGGGATTATTTGAAATTTCAACTATGGTATTAATCAATTATCGCTTGGGGAAAATCGGTTTCAATCCCTAATAGGGATTATTTGAAATTTCAACAATCTCTCAAAATCTGAACCATTAATATATTATTGTGTTTCAATCCCTAATAGGGATTATTTGAAATTTCAACCTGACCTTATCCCCACCAGTCAAGCTGAGGAAACGTTTCAATCCCTAATAGGGATTATTTGAAATTTCAACGTTCGGTCTGTTACTGCTGCTGGAGTTGTTCTAACGTTTCAATCCCTAATAGGGATTATTTGAAATTTCAACTCATTACAGTTGGCGGTTTTCTGGGGTTTGTATTGTTTCAATCCCTAATAGGGATTATTTGAAATTTCAACAGTCCCTCGTCTGACAACTTATCTAAATTTTTCGTTTCAATCCCTAATAGGGATTATTTGAAATTTCAACTTGGCTAAATCACCATCATCCACAGAGGCGATCGGTTTCAATCCCTAATAGGGATTATTTGAAATTTCAACCAGACTTCTGGCTATTTATCAGTCTGATATCATTGTTTCAATCCCTAATAGGGATTATTTGAAATTTCAACATAGAAAATCAAATCATATATGATTGATATTCCTTTATTGTTTCAATCCCTAATAGGGATTATTTGAAATTTCAACGTGGTAGGAATGGCCCCAAGAACCACACATTAAGTTTCAATCCCTAATAGGGATTATTTGAAATTTCAACAAGAAGATTTCGATAATGACGGGATTCCTGACTCTAGTGTTTCAATCCCTAATAGGGATTATTTGAAATTTCAACAGATTACATCATAAAGCGTAGGTGTTATGTATTTGTGTTTCAATCCCTAATAGGGATTATTTGAAATTTCAACCTGTCCTTCAGAAGATACGGGAATACGTTAGGGAGTTTCAATCCCTAATAGGGATTATTTGAAATTTCAACTTGTCAAGTATGGCTTTGAATCCATTCTCTAATCTGGTTTCAATCCCTAATAGGGATTATTTGAAATTTCAACCTATACGTGCTGCAAGTGCTGTATGTGTAGTATCAGATACTGTTTCAATCCCTAATAGGGATTATTTGAAATTTCAACCTATCTAGATAAACTTATTCTATCTCTATGGGAGTTTACAAGTTTCAATCCCTAATAGGGATTATTTGAAATTTCAACTCGATATCCAAATGCACGAATAAGACCACCTAACAGTTTCAATCCCTAATAGGGATTATTTGAAATTTCAACTTTTCTATGAGTTGCACGGTAAGCAGAACGACGAAGAGTTTCAATCCCTAATAGGGATTATTTGAAATTTCAACTTATCATTTAAAGCTTTTTGAATTGGTGACAAGTCCGGGATGTTTCAATCCCTAATAGGGATTATTTGAAATTTCAACCCTGAGGAAGTACAGCTAGAGGAACGCGCAGAATATGGTTTCAATCCCTAATAGGGATTATTTGAAATTTCAACATCAAAATGCTTATTTGCCTCTACAATCTTTTGGCGTGGGTTTCAATCCCTAATAGGGATTATTTGAAATTTCAACATCAAGTTTACAGCTTGTACAACGGGGCTGCTTCTGGTTTCAATCCCTAATAGGGATTATTTGAAATTTCAACAAAGCCTTTGTTTTTCAAAATCAGTATTAGAAAATTTATTTGTTTCAATCCCTAATAGGGATTATTTGAAATTTCAACTGGAAGTCTAGAAGGAAAAGTGAATATTTTAGAAAGGTTTCAATCCCTAATAGGGATTATTTGAAATTTCAACCTGATAGCTAATTCACTAGCACCATTAGCTATCTCAAGTTTCAATCCCTAATAGGGATTATTTGAAATTTCAACAGTGGGAGGCTGAAAACCTATATATATGTAGTTTTCAAGGTGCGGTTGCGCGAATGGTCTTATCATAGTCCATTTCAGAAATTCTGTCAAGGGTGAAAATAGCTGAAACCCTTGCTGTGTAAGGTGCGCGGATGCGTGAACCAAATAAAAGTATGGAAAAGCTTGCCTAGATGAGATTTCAGCCATTTTTTGCTGACTGAGATTTTTTACACCCACCCGCCCGCGCATGAGGCGAAGAAAACAGCAAGCGCCAAGGAAGTAAAAGGAGATGGTCAAATTATCTCTTCCCGTGACTTTCTTCTCTCTGCACCCTCTGCGTCTCTGCGGTTCGTTTCCAACCAAGAAATCATCTCATTTGGTAATTCTTGCTTAATTCTACTACTTGCATGAATACAAACGTGCCTAGTAATTGCCTTAGCAACTATTACCTCATCTACCGTAATTTCATAGGTAATCTCAAATTTGTCCATACCTATTTTTTGCGGTATTAAACTAATCATTAACTTATCACCGCAATACATTGGTCTCAAAAAATCTACATTTGCATGAACAATGGGAAAAGCGACAGCAGGATTAGTAAAAAAAGTTTTGATATTTATACCGCAGCTTCCTAGAGATTCTTCGTAAGCCTCATGACAGATACTTAAGGTATTAGCAAAATACACCACTCCTGCTGCATCAGTATCTTGAAATCTGATAGTTCTTTGATAGGTAAAAATCATTTAGTCAAAATTCCTCAATTAAAGACAAAAAGCAGGTATTTTACCTGCTCTATAAACTCATTTTAATGCCCGAACAAATATTAACGTCAGTTGATAGTTAGGTAACAGAGAACAATTACCAGCCATAACTAGATAACTCGCAACTTACTGGAGTTACTAACAATTTAAGGGGATATATATATCTTCAGAACTGGGGTTAAGATAAGGACGCTGGACATCAATTAAATGCTGGGCAAAATGTTGATCAATTATCCGCATTCTTTCCTCAATGGCATTTTTACCCTTATCCCAGGCTTCTAATAAAGCATTGGCAACGATTTGACAACGATTCATGCCAAAGCTCTCTTGTGCGGCAAATTTTTGGCTTGGTTCTTCTGCTAAACTGAGTCCTGGGGCTAAAAACTTGGTAAATAAGGGAATTTCTGGCTGAAAATAACATTGATGCTGTTTGTAAACAGGCTGAAGAATTTTATGAATGGCTGGATAATCTTGCCTTTGAAAGTGAAGTATACCAGCATCATAACGCCCATAAGCTGAGGGGTTATAAAGAACTTCAAAACTAAAAGGGATATTAGCGGTGTTTAATTGTTGGGTGAGGCTATCCATGAGTGCGATCGCACCTGATGGGGTAAAATTAAAATAAATTCGCCCTACTTCCACATCAGTCTTTGGTGTATCCTGGCGTTCCTGTCCCAAATTACTAACTGCCACATAACAGCCGTTTTGCAAGCGATTTTTAGGCATCCAAATAGCTATTAATTCACCTGGCTTGACTGACTTTTTACTAGATTGAAGATAGCATTCTGGCTCAACATACAAGGTCAAACCATTTTTAGTTACTGCCATACTACCATCAGGTTCTAGTCGCAAAACTTCCCAATTAGGATCATAATGACCATGACCATGATTGTTTTCGTGCAGTTGCTCGTAAAAGTCCCAATCAATTCCGAGGCTAGAGCTTGGCTCTAAAGTTTTTTGTGGTGAGTAGTTTTCATGATCACTATTTACTGCTAAAACAGTTTGGAGTGAACCATTATAATAAATACCATGCAAAAAATTCCGTAGTAGTAGAGACAGGTATTTATGTTGTAAATCTTGTGAATTTTGTTGAAATCTATTTGCTACTGTAGCTGGTAGAGCAAAAGGTTGATAATGAGGATGTTGAATACAAAAATTTGGCTCAATTTGGATATTGGTGGCAATATCAAATAAAGAATTCAAGATTTGATTGGTAGAATTATCTAACATTAATAAATTTGCACCTCCATATTTAAAATACTAAACTAAAATACTAGCCAAAATACTAACAACCTCGTAGGCGAGTTTTCTCGTAATAAATCCGTAGTAGTTGCTTTTCTTTCTCAGGTTTAGCTATGTTGTTTAATCCGCTTACAGACTGAAGAATCTCTGTTTCTGAACTTCCAAAAATAGTTAACATAGCTTGCTCAGGCATAGTTAAAAGACTTTTGGCTACTTCGAGCATACAAAGGTGAGTATTATCAAAGTATTTATGGCACAAAATTATGTTTTGAATTTGATGAGTTAGTGCCAAACCAGTAAACTGAATGACGCGGATTACAAAGTCTCGACGGTACTCCAAAATCATGGGAAAAGCATGGAGATAAGCACGGAGTAAAGCTGAGATTGAAGGTTGAATAACCTCCAGTGGTATCATTGCTAAATTGAGAGATTCTTCTAATTCTAAACTGGGGTCTACTACCAAACTTGAAAGCCAAATGTTGACATAGCTGGCTAATAAAGTTCCCAAATCAAAAGCGGGATCTCCCCAAGCACAAGCTTCCCAATCAATGAATTTTATTAAGCAATTATCTAGTTGTTGCCAACGGGAATGAATCAAAATATTGTTTAACTGTAAATCATTGTGAGTTAAGCAACAAGGTTTCCATTCATAGGACAAATCCGCAATTGCTGATTCTAAACTTTCGTAGCGCTGATAGAGAGTGTGAAATTTGAGTGCTTCAGTGGGAATATTGCCAAAAACATCTTGATTAATTGAACCTATTCCTTGAGCAGGGTTGTAAAAGTTATAGCGAAACTGTCCTTGAGGAGCAGTATCCATGAAATCACGATATTCTCGCCGTTGGCAAGTGGAACTGTGTAAACTCGCTAATGTATTACCAATGGCGGTGGCAATTTCTGTGGTAAAAGTACTGTTATTTTTGTAAAATTTACCCAGTTCCATATATTCACTTAGGTAACTACGGACAAGGATAGAATTATCTTCATCAAAATGTAGCAATGATGATGATATTGCCGCAATATTGCCAAGGACTGGAAACTGCTGAAGTAGTTGGTGAAACAACCATTCATTAAAAAAATCATGGGGACTGCTACCACAATTCTGGCGATTTTCTTGTTTAACCAGTAATTTACGATCATCTACTAGACTCACCAGTAAATTCCGATTATTTCTGCCGCTTTCTGGTAACTCAGATTCATATAATATGCCATCTCCTGAGCTACACAGACCTGCATTTTGCAGGTACTGGATAACATTTTGAGAAGACAGTGATAATATCATGTATTCTTTTCCTAGTTTCTTAAATTGCTGAGATAATTACTGAGATAAAGGTTGATTTAGCCTTAGCAGTATTCGGTAGATAGCAACAAGAGCGCAAACATTAATAACGATTGCTACTATATAGTGATATCTTATTTATGTTAGTAAAACCTGCCAAAATGGCAAAATACGCTTTATTTTTCCTTCAAAGTATACTGAGAACTCCATAAAATCTTTACATTATTGGGAATAATAACTCTAGTATATATAGAGTTATGTGGTTAAAGCTTGTTGATAGCAAAAATTACTAGCTAATCAATAATTACTAGATGATGCTGTTTGCGCTCAATAAGTTATTTATCTATACTTCTCGATATGTTATAAAAATAACGTGGTTAATTTATGATATAAATGTACTAGCCTAAGTTACTGGTGTCAAGGAGGGGATATGCTTACTTAAGCACTCATACGAATTATTAACCAAAAATTTGCCTCACCATTACTGCTAATGCCAGCATACCAAAAATAATCATTAATCCCGCAGGCATAAATTTACGTGTTTTAGCAAATCTGAAGGCAAATAATACTACTAAGATGGCAGTAACTAAAGTCGCTAAAGTTAAACCCCAGGTTTGCCCCTGAAGCTGGTAATAACCAGCAAAAATCAGCAACAAACCGCTAATACTACCACTGAGTAAAGAAATTTTGCTCTTAACTTGAATATAGCCAATGATTCCACCTACTAGTGCTAAAACGCCATAACCAAAAGTGGCAAGTATACTTAAATTCATTGTTACAACCTATGTAGATTTGAATTTTACTTTCCTGATCAGCAGACAATTACAGTTGATTAATGGATAATCGAGCGATGTCTACGCCAAATACTTCGTCTTATACCCAAGTTCAATTCCTTCAACGCCAAGCTGCGTCTCTTTTACTGTACCAATCTGTCCTGAAAGGCGAAGTAGCGATCGCATTTCTTGATCTGTTGCAAGCTATAAGATACACTGATGCCGACGGGCGCGACTGTCTCCAAGCTTACGGTAATTATTTTCAAGCTTTGGCTGCCAGCAAACAAACCTGGGAAGAATACCTAATTAGTCAAATTCTGATCGCTGACAATCCTTTTACCAGACTAGCTCAACAACGAGATTTTACTGATTTACCACCGGCTTTAGTCGCAGCAGCCCGTCATGACTTACAAGTATTACAAAATTTACATGAATGTAACAGCGCTATTTTAAGCGAATGGGTGCAAGTTGTCGCTCATTTGCCAGTTTCCCCGGTGGTGTGGTATCAAGAAGCAGAAAAAGTAAAAATTGATACTGATTTAGTTACCTCTATTCCACAGTTGGAAATTTGGGCTGATGCTGTAGAAGATTTAGCAGCTTATTATCAGCAACATGGAACTGGTCTATTTGCAGAATATCGCGCTTTTAGTTGGCAAAATGGATATTTTGTTGCTATCCCTTATCCTGACCCCGTGCAGCTCAATACACTGGTAGGTTATGAGTGGCAAAAAGATACTCTGTTAAAAAATACAAAATTTTTATTGTCAGGACAACCCGCACTGCACGTATTACTTTACGGTAGTCGTGGTTCTGGCAAGTCTTCTTTAGTCAAATCCCTTTTAAATGAATGTAATCATCACAATCTACGCTTAATAGAAGTAGCAAAGTCAGAACTGCAAGATTTACCAAAAATTGTCGAACAATTACGGGGAGTACCGCAGAAATTTATTATTTTTGTGGATGATCTTTCCTTTGAAGAAGATGATGATGCCTTTAAATCATTAAAAGTAGTTTTAGAAGGTAGTTTAACCGCTAGACCTCAAAATATAGTTGTTTATGCTACCTCAAACCGTCGTCACCTCATTCGTGAGTATTTTAGTGATAGACCGACTCCCAAGGACAATGAGGAAGTCCATGCTTGGGATACAATGCAGGAAAAGCTGTCCTTTAGCGATCGCTTTGGTATAACGTTAACCTTTGAACCAGCAGATCAAAAAACATATTTAAACATTGTCAACCATTTAGCAGCACAAGTTGGTATTAATCTTAATCAAGAAGACTTAGAATATAAAGCTTTACAATGGGCAACTCGCCATAATGGTCGTTCTGGCAGAACAGCACAACAATTTATTGACTTCTTGAAATCAGACTTAGCTTTGTTTAATGGCAATAATAACAGACTATAATTGACTTACTTCATGACTTTTTATCTCTTAATAGAATCACAGTTATATATTCAAAACATTGTGAAAAATAATGACATTAATAACTACTAACTCCGACAACTTTACTACGCTCAAAACAAGCAAGATGCACTCAGCAATAATCAGCAATAGATTGATTTTAGGCATATCTGCCTTTAGTGTAAGTTTTGGCTTAAGTCTCGTCCCCAATTGGGATTTTAATAAAGCTTTTTTCACAGCCTTAATCACCGTCTTAGCTACCTATTCAGCCGCACTATTTGTTGACAAACGACGTAGAAATTATGAAATGCTAATTTTAAGTTCTCTCCATAAACGAATCAGAGAACTTGAAGGACTAAAGTATCGAATTGTCAGAGAAATAAAACAAATAGATGAACATCGTAACATTCTCTACACAGAATCACAGCATCTACAAAATCAAATAGCAGAAAGCCGCAATCAAAGAGATATCATCCATCGAGAATTAGGTAGTTATGCTGGGCAAAAAAAACAATTAGAATCAGAAATTAACACTCTCCAAAATGAAATTCATTATCTAAAAAGTAGCGCAGAAGAACTTGATCAAACCTGCTCCCATCTCACAGCCGAAAAACGCCGTCTAGAACTAAACTCTAATGTATCGCGTTCAGAACTTACCCAACTGCAAAGTCAAATTGAAGCTTTCAAACAAGAAAAACAGGAAATAGAAAGTAATTTAACCCTCGTCAATAGACTTAAACCCCAACTAGAAGAAAAATTATATGAACTGCGAACAGAGATTCAAGAATTAGAAATTAAAATATCTCAGCGCAATAACTTACTCATAGATACAACAACTGCTAGAGAAATTGTAGCAAATAATCTGGCTAATTTACAAATACAAACCCAAACACAACAGGCAGAAATTAATCAATTACAAAATCAAATTGCATTATTGCAAGATGAGCGCGACTTGTTGCAAAATCAAGTTTGGGAATTACTTCAAAACATGGAGACACTCAATCCAGAAACATTATCTGAAAATATTCAAGAAAATGAGATTGAATTATTTCCTTTTGATGAATTACTAGAAACCATAGATTCTCAACCACAAACTTCAAATTTACCACCAGAATGGAGTCATTTTCTAGAAAATCTGCCAACCTATGAAATTCAAGTATTAAAAGCCATCGTCGAGGAAGATAACCCCAAAGCCATCATTAAACAAATTGCCGAAGAACATATCACAATGCCGAATCTATTAATTGATTCCATCAATGAAATTGCCAATAATACCCTGGGTGAACTAATTATCGAAACAGGTGAAGAAATTCCCGAAATTTATCAAGAACATCTGTTGAATGTCAAAAAAATGATAGCAATTTATGAACAATTAATCACTAAATCAATATCACCTAATTAAATAATTTTTTCATTTAAAATCAACTACATGACAAAGCTTAAAATCTCTAAAAAAATATCTACTGCTTTAATTAATTCTCTAGGTGCGGGAGTAGTCCCTAGAGTAGGAATTGAGCATATAGCAGTAGGCCGAGAAAAAGAACTCAATAGCCTATTACAAAATCTCAACGATATTGGCGAAGGTGTAGCCGCATTTCGATTTATAATTGGTAACTACGGTGCTGGTAAAAGCTTCATGCTACAAATGATTCGTAACCGCGCCATGGAGCAAGGATTTGTCGTTGCTGATGCTGATTTATCCTCTGAACGTAGACTAGCAGGAAGTCACAATGAAGGTTTAGCAACCTATCGAGAATTGATGAGTCGTCTAGCTACAAAAACCCGTCCTGATGGTGGTGCGTTAGTTTCTATTTTGGAAGGATGGATTAATAAAATTCAGCAAGAAGTAGCTAAAGAAACAGGAACGCGTCCCAATGATGAAGGATTTGATGAGCAAGTAGAAACAAAAATTCGGGAAGTAGTTCATTACATTGAAGACTTAGTTCACGGCTTTGATTTTGGTAGCGTAATTATTGCTTATTGGCGTAGTTATCGCTTAGATGATGATGATTTAAAAAATGCCTCTCTGCGCTGGTTACGGGGAGAATTTAACACTAAAACCGAAGCTAAAGCAGCTTTAGGAGTACGTGTCATTATTGATGATGATACTTGGTTTGATTATATTAAATTACTGGCTAAATTTGTAGCTGAGATAGGTTACAAAGGACTTTTTATTTTAGTAGATGAAGCTGTAAATTTATATCAAATATCCACTACAGTTACTCGTGAGAAAAACTATAACAGACTTTTAGCCATGTTTAACGACACCATGCAATGTAAAGCTGAAAATCTTGGTATCGTCATTGGTGGAACAACCAAATTTTTAGAGGACCCAAATCGGGGACTATTTGCAGACCAAGCTTGGCGCAGACGCACAAAAGAAAGTCGATTTGTTACCCAAGCTAATGTACAAGAATATTTAGGGCCAGTTATTCGTCTCAATCCTTTAACTGAAACAGAAATACTCACACTTTTGCAACGTTTAACAGAGATTCATGCTCTTAATTTTGGATATGAAGAAAACTTGACAAATCGTGAATTAAAGGAATTTATTCAAGAAATAATTACTCGCTTAGGTGCGGAAGCTTTACTCACGCCGGGAGAAATTATTCGTGATTTTATTAGTGTATTAAATGTTCTTTATCAAAACCCAGAAATTAAGTTTACTGAATTGATTCATGGAGCTAATTTTAAGCCTACTGCTGCGGGTAAAGATGCTAATTTAGGAGAAGATGCAGCAGAATTTAGTTTGTGATTAGTTTAAGGTTTATTTCCCCACTTGTGTGTACACCGTAGCTGCCTCTGCTTCCCTCAAAAAACGCTCCCACTTAGAGACGCGAATTGAATTCTCTCGTGTCACTGTTTTCTCTTCTTGAGACTCCAAAAAGTTTTCTGCACCACTAAGGTTTGGGAATTGCTATAATTATTTTTAATGTTCCCGAATCCAGATAGCTAAACCTCCACCACGTCCACGGGCAGCAATAAAATCCGCTGTAACTAAAAAGAAGGCAAAAAATGGTAATTTAGCTATAGATTGGTTGTAAAAATCGTCTAATTGGTCTTTACCAGAACGAATTGGTTGATTGTAAAGAAGATGATTAAATAAACTAATTTTCATCTGGGTAAAGTCAAATGCTAATAAATTCTTTTTACCTAAATATTGTGATGGGCCTGTCAGCTTTAATAAAATTGAGCCTAATTGCACTTGATTATAAATTTCGCCTCTACCTAAAACCTGTTCCTGAGTATTACTAAAAGCAAGATGAATTTTTACCAATTTAGGTACATAAAAACCCTTACCTAATATAATTCCCCCACGCTTTCTAATCTTTTTAGTACCAGTAGCAAAGCATAACCGCCATTTACCAATCAGAGAATCAAAAGTGTAATTTAATCTTTCTTGTTTGGCAGCTTTTTCAGCTTGTAGCAACGCATTCACTACTACCTCAGCCATAGGGGGTTTGTTTCCCTTTCGATATGCAGCAGCAGTCTGGAAGAGAATGCTGGTAAAATCAGATGTAATACTAGATGTCAAGTCAGCCGTCATAAGAACATTGTGGATTTAGAGTTTTATCTGCTTTACTCACCATTTTGACAGATTCATGACTACATTTAATTGGAGATATCTAATACAGCAGAATTAAGGAGTCAGGAATAAAACTGGCTTAGTATCTGGCTTTGAATTTAGATTCTGTACCTCATTAGTCCGCAATTCGCTATATCTTTTGCAGGTTCGTCAGATATCATCATTTTGTTGATAATAACTTATAGGTCGCACCCTACAAAGCAAGCCGGTTGCGTAAGTACTGAGATTCTAACGCAATACTTACCACGCAAAGAACCCATTGTATAAAACCAATAAAACATCGAAAATGTTGGGTTTCGTGCCTCAACCCAACCTACGTATTTTCGTTTTTTAGCCTTAACTATGAACCGTTTGCAGTATATGAGGGTGTTTGAAAAGTTTCGGGTGGTGATTTTAGACACTCAAGTCAAAGTCCTCCTTTCTAAGGAGGATTTAGGAGGATATAAAGTTTTTAATACATTAGCAACCACTTTTCAAACATCCTCTAACGTTCATTTTGTGATTTTCCTGTACAGCCATACCATTAAGTTAAATATCTTTCCATTAAAAAAAGGTTCAAAACACTAAAATATTTAGCACAATAGAATTAATAAATTTAATTTAATGTGGTTTGAAGAGTGTCGAACTCACCCATAGATATAGCAAGGTGAAATATGGATACTATCAGCTTCCTGAGACAATATACATCAGGAGAGCGGAATTTTAATCGTGTCAGTCTGCATCAGGCAAAGCTAACTAAAGCTAACTTAAGTGGTGTCAATTTATCTGAAGCTGACTTGAGTGGTGCTGACCTCAGTGAAGCTAATTTAAGTAAATGTAACTTAACCAGGGCAAATTTGACTAATGCTGATTTAAGTAGAGCTAATTTGCAAGGTGCAAATTTGAGCGAGGTTAACTTAATTGGTGCTGACTTAACAAAAGTCAACTTCAAAGAAACGAACTTAAGTGGTGCTGATTTACGTGGTGCAAATTTAAAGTTGGCTAACCTATTAGGTGCAAACCTCACTGAATCTGAAATTAGTGGTGCTGATTTTAGCGGTGCTAATCTTCAAAACGCCAATTTAATTGGTAGTAATATCAATGAAGCCGAATTTAATGGCGCAAATTTAGCTAACGTAATGATCACTGAACTAGAGATAACCGGCGAAGTTCTGCACATAGGTTTATCTCATAAATGGATAACTTGGGCTGGAAGTTATTGATATAATTGGGAACTGGCTCAGTTATAGCGGTTCTCGGTTGAGTGAGATACAAGAACCCCACCGCAAGCGATGAGGGGGCTATGATGTATTTCATTCAAGTGCATACCGCTATATCAGTTTTTTCACTGTTTACTGTACCCTGTTCCCTACGACTTAATAAACCAGAGGTGTAACACCACGCATCTGACGTAAAGAATTTATACAAGCGGGGCAATCACAGCCAAATAAATCGATCGCTTTATTGCTTTCTTCAACATTAAACTCTAGCAAGAGAACATCATCTGGAGTAGAAGCATCTTCTGGTTGAGCTTGATATTCGGGAACTTGAGCCAATACGGAAACTCTCGCACAGACTAAACCAACTTTATGTTTATTGCGAATACAGGACAAATTATCTGTATTTTTAGCTTTTGGTTCCCCAGCTTGTGCTTGATTTAGCATCACTCCCATAGTCAACAAAGAACTAATCAACACAGGAGAAGAAAACAAAGTTAGTATAAATTTGTTCATTTTTGTTTTTGCTAAATGTTCTTGAATGCTCAGAATACACGATTAGATATTTCAATTCAAGTCAACAGGAATCAGGAATAATAATATTCGCTATCAATTAGCGTGGTAAAATATCTTCCAGACGCATTTGCAGAAGAGGTAAAAGAGGAGATTGAATAAATTCGTGCAAACGATATTGTTGCTGGCGGTAATCTTCTCCAATTAGTTGACAAACTGTAAATGTGGGTTGCTTCGGTTTACCAATAAAAACAATGCCACCCAGTCCTCGATAATCGACAATCCAATATTCAGGAATTCCTAACAAGGCGTATTCTTCAACTTTACGGGCATAATCAGTTTCCCAGTTACTACTGACAACTTCAACTACTAATTTAATTGATTGACCTAAAGCGATGACTGGTTCATGTTCCCAAAAAGGTTCATGTTGAAGCAACGGTTCATCTAATACTACGATATCAGGACGGCGGGCTGTGGCTGTTTCTGCGAAAGGACGGATTAGACAGGTGCGAGGAATAAACCAAGGCAGTTGGGCTGTAGTAATGGCAATACCCAATTGAGTTGCCAGTTTACCACCAACGGTTTCATGGGGGCCAGTTGGTTCCATGTCAATCAATTCTCCGTCTGCAAGTTCATAGCGAGGGTTTTTACCATATTGGATGAGAAATTCTGCTAAGGTTAATGGTTTTGTTAATGCTTG
Source organism: Anabaena sp. PCC 7938 (assembly GCF_049315035.1). Taxonomy (NCBI): domain Bacteria; kingdom Bacillati; phylum Cyanobacteriota; class Cyanophyceae; order Nostocales; family Nostocaceae; genus Anabaena; species Anabaena sp. PCC 7938. The sequence continues at coordinate 3,523,397 of NZ_CP186034.1, forward strand.
AACCATAAGTCACCTACATCTTTAGCTGCTATTATTTTAGCTTGACATTTTCCTTATTTTCTGAGTTACTAACAGTATTCTTGCGTGATTTTACCCATTGTTAATCTACCTACGAATCTGCTTTGATATTCTCAAAGCTTATTCATATATAAAAAATGCTGGCTAGAGTTTGGAGTGCATCAATTGTTGGTATAGATGCTGTTAAAGTTGGTGTAGAAGTTGATGTTTCTGGGGGTTTACCGGGAATTGTAGTTTTGGGTTTACCAGATTCTGCAATTCAGGAATCTAGGGAAAGGGTGAAAGCAACTCTCAAAAATGCGGGTTTTGCCTTTCCAATGCGGAAGATTGTAATTAACCTGACTCCCGCAGATTTACGTAAGGAAGGCCCTGCTTTTGATTTGCCGATTAGTGTCGGTATTTTAGCGGCTTCTGAGCAGGTTAACGCTGATTTGTTGGGAGATTTTTTATTTTTAGGGGAAGTCTCTTTAGATGGTAGTTTGCGCCCTGTGGCTGGTGTTCTCCCCATTGCGGCAACTGCGGAAAAGATGGGAATTACGGCTTTGGTCGTGCCGATTGATAATGCTCAAGAAGCGGCTGTGGTGGCAGGATTAGCTGTTTATGGTTGCCAACATATTTCTGATGTGGTGGATTTGTTAAATAATCCAGGACTTTACAAACCTGTAAAATTGGCTGCCAGGGAAGAAGGGTTACAGGCGGTATACACTGGGGCAGATTTGCATGATGTGAAGGGTCAGGTTCATGCGCGTCGGGCTTTGGAAATCGCTGCGGCTGGAGGACACAATTTGATTTTTGTGGGACCGCCTGGCAGTGGCAAGACGATGTTAGCACGTCGCTTACCGGGTATTTTACCACCTTTGGAGTTTTCTGAGTCTTTAGAAGTGACTCGGATTCATTCTGTGGCCGGGTTGTTGAAAAATCGTGGTTCTTTGGTACGCAATCGCCCTTTTCGTAGTCCTCACCATTCGGCATCGGGTCCATCTCTAGTTGGTGGTGGCACTTTTCCCCGTCCTGGAGAGATATCTTTATCCCACCGAGGGATATTGTTTTTGGACGAATTAACAGAATTTAAAAGAGATGTATTAGAGTTTCTACGTCAGCCTTTAGAAGATGGTTTTGTGACGATTTCCCGCGCTAAACAATCGGTAACATTTCCAGCACAATTTACTTTGGTGGCAAGTACCAATCCCTGTCCTTGTGGTTACTACGGCGATACGATTCAACAATGCACTTGTTCACCGAGACAACGGGAACAATATTGGGCAAAGTTATCTGGGCCTTTGATGGATAGAATAGATTTGCAGGTGGCTGTAAATCGCTTGAAACCGGAGGAAATTACCCAACAACCGACGGGGGAAGCATCGGAATCTGTAGCATTAAGAGTGCAGAAGGCACGAGAACAAGCAATAATTCGGTTTCAATCGGCAGCAAATCTGCGTTGTAATGCCCAAATGCAAAGTAGTCATTTGCAAACATGGTGCAAGTTAGATGATGCTAGTCGCAATTTACTGGAAGCAGCTATTAGAAAATTGGGTTTATCGGCTAGGGCAAGCGATCGCATTCTCAAAGTAGCACGCACGATTGCAGATTTGGCAGGAGATGACGATCTCAAACCCCAACACGTAGCAGAAGCAATTCAATATCGGACAATTGATAGGATGCAGTAATTTTGATCCCAGCAGATGCTCTTGTTTTTTAACAGCCTTCTGCCTCCTTCAACTTCAGACAGATTTGCAGAAAACTAAATTAAATATAAAGTTAATTGATAGTGGCAGTATAGACCTTGACATTTTACCCCTGACCAGCGATAAAGGTCAAGCAATGCAATTTTTACGACAAAGGTGGAAATTTGCAGCCAAGCAAACTGTTGTTTGTAGCGATTTAGGTAATGATATTGCTTTATTCGCTGTAAGTAACGAACGGGGAATCATGTCGGGAATGCTCACAAAGGGTTACTCCTATGACACAATCAACATCGTTACTTCGCACAAAACTTTTGTGCTGGGGGGATTATGGAAGGTTTTAAATATTTTGGGTTCCTAGAATGATTAGTTATCTTAAAGGTATCGTTGCTGGTGTCCAAACAATTAGCGCTAATCGCGTCATTTTGACATTAGAGGTAAATGGGTTGGGTTACGATTTGCAAATTCCACAGCGTCTAGCTAACCAATTAACAAGTACTGGAGATGTGGTACAAATATTTACCCATTACCAGATTCGGGAAGAAGTACCTTTACTCTATGGTTTTTCTTCGCCATCGGAACGGGATTTATTTCGGCACTTGCTATCTGTGAGTGGTATTGGTGCAGCTTTAGCGATCGCACTTTTGGACACTTTGGAATTACCAGAGTTAGTCCAAGCGATTATTGCGGCTAACACTCAAATACTAATTCAAACTCCTGGAGTGGGTAAGAAAACCGCTGAAAGGTTATGTTTAGAACTCAAAAGCAAGTTGATTGAATGGCGCAAATCAGCAGGCTTCTTCGTGGCTACAGGTGGCCCTGCACCGGGAATCCTTGAAGAAGTGCAAATGACTCTCTTCGCTTTGGGATATACTGCCCATGAAGTCAGTCACGCTCTGCACGTAGTCAGCGAAAATATTGGTTTACCCAAAGATGCCTATGTGGAAGATTGGATCAAACAAGCAATCGCCCATCTTAGCAGTACCGAAGCTGGCGTGTAGGAGTCAGAAGAGTACCGAGTATCGAGTTCTGAGTAATGAATGACAATCCTTATGCTTGGATAGAAGAATCTCTAGCAACAATTCATCGAGCTGACTGGTATCGTTCGGTACAAACAATTAACAGTCTTCCCGGTGCAGAAGTGCTATTATCTGGGCAAGAGGTGATAAATTTCGCCAGTAACGACTATTTGGGACTAGCAGCAGATGAACGCTTACAAAAAGCTGCAATTACTGCTATTCAACAATTTGGGACTGGTAGCACAGGTTCTCGATTACTCAGCGGACATCGAGAATTACACAGAGATTTAGAGCAAGAAATAGCATCTACCAAACAAACACAAGATGCAGTAGTATTTAGTTCTGGATATTTGGCTAATATAGGTGCAATTACTGCATTAGTCGGTAAACGAGACTTAATTTTATCAGATCAATATAATCATTCCAGTTTAAAAAATGGAGCAATTCTCAGCGGTGCAACTATTCTTGAATACCCGCATAATAGTAATGAAGTACTAATCGAGAAATTACACCAACAACGTCAAAACCATCGCCGCTGCTTACTGATTACAGATAGCGTCTTCAGCATGGACGGTGATTTATGTCCTTTACCAGAATTACTGGATATAGCCGAAGAATTTAATTGTATGCTGTTATTAGATGAAGCCCACGCTACCGGAGTCATGGGTAAAACCGGGGCTGGTTGTGTGGAACATTTCGGTTGTACAGGTAGAGAATTAATTCAAATTGGGACTTTGAGTAAAGCCTTGGGTAGTTTAGGCGGATATGTAGCTGGAAGTAACACCCTCATAGACTTTTTACGAAATCGCGCCCCCAGTTGGATTTATACCACAGCCCTTTCACCAGCAGATACAGCCGCAGCATTAGCAGCAATTAAGATAGTGCAGCAAGAACCCCAACGCCGTGAGCAATTATGGCGAAATATAAATTATTTGAAACAACTAATTTCTGATAATTTACCTAATTTAAATTTAAATATTCTACCTTCCGAATCACCAATATTATGTTTTCAATTATCTGATGCAGCCACAGCATTAAAAGCAGGAAAGCATCTGAAAGAAGCTGGTATTTTTGCTCCAGCAATTCGTCCCCCTACAGTCCCCACCAGCCGAATTAGAATAACCATGATGGCTACGCATAAAAAACAGCATATTGAAAAGCTGGTGGAAGTTTTACAGGGGTTAATTAAGGCTTGCTGAAAAAGTCTTTCCGTTAGGGCTAGGAGTCAGGAGTCAGGAGGAAGAATTAGAAGAAGAGTCTTGAATCAGATCCAGTGATAGGTTTTTGGTAGTTTCAACGCTTATTCCTTGCACCTGATTTACCTTTTTAACCTTCCGACTCTTGATATATCTATGTTTTAGCTGTTTTAGCTTTATTAAGCAAACCCTAAATAAGCCCCAGCATATTTTACATGAATGATATCACAAAATGTCAATAGGTAATAATCAATGGCTGTAAAAACGTATTTACGTTAAATTATTGATAATAATGTCAATATTATTGAGAATATAGGCTACTTATTGCTAAAAAGGCTATAGTTGACAATTTTCTGAAAAAATATATTTAAATAAATTATGCTTTTCTAAAAATTCAATTTGCATCTTCTAAAATCCTTATAGAGACGTTCCATGGAACGTCTCTACATTTGTTAGGTAATTGGTTGATTAGGCTTACCTAACCAAAGCGGTAAATTATTCACCTTCCAAAGCACCAACTCCAGGCTTATGAGAGCGATGTTTTTCTTCTTCTTCAACAAACTGCTCAACTGCATAGACATCAGGCCAGACAGTTGCGCCGTGTTCATAAGCATCAATACCGATTTTATCGGCTTCAGAATCAACACGCAGGTGGCCAATTGCTTTGAGTCCACCGAACATCAAAAAGGCAAAAGCAACGGTGAAAATAGTTATCGCAACTACACCCAAAATTTGCACACCCAGCAAATCAAAGCCACCGCCTAATAATAACCCAGCTTTTTTGTTCAGAGTTAATTCTGGTTGACCCAAGAAACCCACAGCCAGAGTACCCATCATGCCATTGATACCGTGAACAGCAAATGCACCTACAGGGTCATCAATATGCATTGATTCAATGAAATCAATTCCTAAAACTACTAAAATTCCACCGGTTAACCCAATTAAAACCGCAGCCCAAGGTGCAACAAAGGCACAACCCGCTGTAATCCCTACAAGTCCAGCTAAAGAACCATTAAGACAATAAACTAAATCCCATTTACGGGAACGGTAGTATTGGTAAAAAATTGCCGAAAGAGCGCCAGCACCAGCACCAAGGGTGGTATTGAGTGTTACTAAACCAATCAAGCCAGGATTAGCAGTACCGAGGGTTGAACCTGGGTTGAAGCCGTACCAACCAAACCATAGAATCATGGTTCCTAAGGCTGCTAAACCTAAGTTGTGTGCAGGGGGAATTTGTCCCCAAGGAGTACGTCCAGGACGGGGGCCTAGCAAATACGCGCCAACTATAGCTGTCCAACCACCAACGGTGTGAACTACAGAACTACCAGCAAAGTCATGGAAACTCATTTTGGCTAACCAGCCATCCGCGTTCCAAACCCAGTGAACAATAATTGGGTAACTGAATGCTGCCATAACAGCACTGTAGATCAAGTCACCAATAAAATCTGTTCTTCCCGCCATTGAACCAGTTGTGATTGTACTGGCAGTAGCAGCAAAAGCAAACTGGAAGAAGAACAAGGTGTAAGCATTGAGTTGGGAAGCTATACCTGGCACTCCACCATTTGGAAAGGCTCCATCAGTTGGTAACTGACTGAGGAAAAAGGTATCTGTGCCAATGAAACCACCTGCACTTGTACCGAAGGCAATACCAAAACCAACTCCCCACCAAATTAAGATTGTGACAGCAGCATCAATGAAGTTTTCTAATAAGGCGTTAACTACGCCTCTTTGACGGAGCAAACCTGCTTCTAGCATCGAAAAACCAGTTTGCATGAAAAATACTAGAAACCCTGTGAGTAATACCCAGGTAGTATCAATAGAAATTTGTAATTTGGTTGTTGTTTCCGCTAAAGATTGAATTGTTGGCGGATCAGCTGCTTGAACAACTGTGGGAGCAAAAATTGCAAACACCATTGAACCTATAGCTAGTGCTATTAGGCGGTACAAGGGTCGAGTACGTTTATTCATTGCTGTTTTTTCCTGCGATTAAAGCCTTGATTGATGTTTTTCAGGAGCAGACAAAAATTAATTCTAGAAACATTAAACAATGTTTTTACCGCTAAATCTGAAAAATCACTACCTCAAAATTTATGTTTCAAAAATGGATTCTATTCGGCTCAAACGTGTTTATTTGTAATAAAAATTTTCAGTTTGAGACATAGAAAACAGAATATTTCTTCCATGATTTATCCCCTAATTATCATGAAAGTTAATTATCGATCAAGGTGCAAATTACAATTTGGCAAAATTTGGTTAACTAACCCTAATTAAGGGAAAATTTAGATGTAATTGCTTCAGGAATTTCTAGATTAATTCCTGATTTAATTTAATGAAACCGTTCTTCAATAAATTTGATTGATTTTCTATTTAATATAGAAATAAATTCTGTATCAAAAAATACATTTTTGCATTTCTGATATAAATTACTCACCCTGGAATCAAGGTCAAGGTGAATGTATCCCTTGCAATACAAGGATTTAGCCTCATCCATATCTAATAAAAAGGACTTGAATAATTAACTATTAATAAAAATAATAATGTGGTTATTTTGTCATATAAAAAATTTATCGAACAGAATTCTTCTTCAATCTTAAAACCGTAATATTTATACTAAACACGGTTGGGAAATGGACTTTTGTAAGATCACGAAAAACTTATATGTGTAGGGGTAAAGCAAAAGCTTAATGGTGTCAACTTAAGCTCAAATCCTGATGATATCTCGTTCCCAGTCAGAGACTGGGAATGCTATTAAAGAGGCTCTGCCTCTGTTTTCATAGAAGGCAGAGCCTTCTAGAATTCATTCCCATACTCTGTATGGGAACGAGAAAGGGTGCAAACTGATATTTTACAAGGCTTTCACGTTAAGTTGACACCTATGAGCTTTTGCTTTACCCCTACCTGTCAGTAAGTGGGCGTTAAAATTTTGAGTATAATTAAATTCCAATCATACCCCTTCCTCAGGATTGTGCAGGTAAGGGATATAAGCGAGTCAAAACATTTGTTGTAAATATTGCTGATAGCCTAATTCTTCTAATTTGCTTTGTTTGTCCATGACCATATCACATAAGCTTTGGCGATATTTCAGGATTTTTTGCAGCAGTTCTGGTTGGTGAGTAGCGAGAATCTGCACTGCTAGAAGTCCGGCATTTTTGGCATTACCAATGGCTACCGTAGCCACAGGTATTCCTGCTGGCATTTGCACAATTGAATATAAAGAATCCACACCTTGTAAATTGCGGGTAGCTACGGGGACACCAATCACAGGGAGGGGGGTTAAAGATGCTACCATACCAGGAAGGTGAGCCGCACCACCTGCACCAGCGATAATGACTTTAATACCGCGTTGGTGTGCTGTTTGGGCATATTCCACCATACGTTCTGGGGTACGATGGGCAGAAACGATCGCTATTTCGCATTCAACACCAAATTCCTCACAAACTGCGATCGCATCTTTCATTGTAGGCAAATCTGAATCGCTGCCCATGATAATACCAACTTGAAGACTCATAGAATTTTAGATTTTAGATTTTAGATTTTAGATTAATTGTCGATGCTTCCATCTACAATCGGTTGAGGTTCAGCTTTTTCTGGCTAGGGTAATGACCAAAGCAACACCAAATTCCATCCTGACAAACGTAGATATTATCAACGTAAGAGTACCCGGTTATCAAGACTTGCAGATGATCTGGGTGAATGAAACCGGCATAATTGAGCAAATTCTGCCCATGGGTAAAGTCTGTAGACGAGTGACACCAGAAGACTTACAAATTTTAGATTTTGCCGGTGACTGGATTTCCCTCGGTGGCGTTGATTTGCAAATTAACGGTGGGCTAGGTTTGGCGTTTCCTGATTTGACAGTTAAAAACGCCCATATGCTCGAAGATATCTCCCAATATTTGTGGAATGTGGGTGTTGATGGCTATTTACCAACCCTAGTGACAACTTCTGTAGAAAATATACAGCGATCGCTCGCCGTCATCTCTAACTATACCCAAAACTCAGGCGCGAAAATTCTCGGAGTCCATCTCGAAGGCCCATTTTTGAACTACGGTAAACGTGGCGCACATCCAGCAGAATACCTCCTACCCCTAACCATGAATGAAGTCAAGCGGGTATTAGGTGATTATGCCTCCGTTGTCAAAGTCATCACCTTAGCACCAGAATTAGATCCCACTGATAAAGTCATCCCATATTTACACTCATTAGGCATCACAGTCAGTTTAGGACACTCCCAAGCCACAGCAGAACAAGCACAAAACGCCTTTGACCAAGGTGCAACAATGCTCACTCATGCTTTTAATGCCATGCCACCATTACATCACCGTGAACCAGGCTTACTAGGTGCAGCCATGAACCATCCCGACGTGATGTGTAGTTTTATTGCCGATGGACAGCACGTAGTCCCTACCATGTTAGAAATTCTCCTCCGCGCCAGTAAAGGTCTATTTCTTGTCAGTGATGCCCTCGCACCATTAGGATTACCAGATGGCGTTTATCCTTGGGATGATCGGCAAATTGAAATTATTAACGGTACAGCCAGACTATTTGATGGCACTTTATCAGGCACAACCTTACCCCTATTAACGGGAGTAAAAAACTTAGTCAAATGGGGAATTTGTGGCGTAGAAAAAGCCATCTTCCTCGCTACAGACGCACCCAGAAAAGCAATAAATTTACCAACAATTGCCCCAAATCAACCTGCTAATTTATTACGCTGGCATTATGAAGAAGAAACACAAGAATTGACTTGGGAAAGATTATAAGATTATTACATGACAAGATTCATTCATGACCAATTTGCCAAAGACTATTTAGAAGAACTCCTGAAAAACTATGGAGAAATGCAAGCACCTGCTCGCGTTGCAGGAGAAGTAAGAGAAATAGATGTTTATTTTTCTCCATCTCCCCAGAAAAATCCTAACTTACAACTCTTAGGTTTATTAGGTAAATTTGCATCTACACCTGCCATATTTGAACCATATCGCAATCCTGCATCTGCCGATGAAATTTGTGATTGCTTGTTAAAATTATTGGAAGTAAAAGGAGCCTTAAAAAGAGAAGCCAAACGCAATAAAACCAATCTTCAAGAATCTAAAAATCCCAAACTATGGATACTCACACCTACAGCCTCTGCTGAAATATTATCCAGTTTTAACGCTACTTTAGAAACTGACTCTTTACCAGGGATCTACTATTTAGGAAAAGCACTACGCACAGCCATAGTAGTTATTCACCAACTACCCCGAACAGAAGCAACTCTCTGGATTAGAATGCTAGGAAGAGGAACTGTGCAGAAACAAGCCATTGAAGAATTAGCAGCATTAACAGCAAACCACCCATTTAGGAGAGTGACGCTAGAATTGCTGTATAACCTGCAAAAAAATCTGGCAGTGAGTCAAGAACCAGAAGACAAGGAGATAATTATGAGATTAGCACCATTGTATCAACAAGATCGAGAGTTAGCAGTTCAGGAAGGAAAAATAGAGGGGAAAATAGAAGGAGAAACATCGTTAATTATCCGTCAATTAAATCGACGGCTTGGCGAAATTCAATCGACATTAATTGAGAGGATTCAAAAATTACCACTTGAGAAATTAGAAACTTTGGGAGTAGAATTATTAGACTTTGCCAAAGTCGATGATTTAGAAAGTTGGTTAAATCAAAATCAACAATGATCAAGGTTGTGAGTGGGGTTTTAGCAATGCAGCGGATTTCATTTAAATGAGATACAAACTTGAATAATGAAACTCTTGTGGTGTGGGCATCTTGCCCGCTGGGTATGTACCTCCCAACAGCGAAATCCGCTGTAAATCATTATTATGTTGAAACCCAATTATCTACTGAATGAAAGCAGATGTGAAAAATATTCCTATTTTTTAAGTGAAAAATTAGCTCAAAAAATTTATAATTCTAAGAATTGAGAACTTCAATAATCAACTTTATGAACGCAGCCGACGATAAAACAATAGTACGTGAATACTTCAATTCCACAGGTTTTGACCGTTGGAAACGCATCTATGGTGATGGTGAAGTAAACAAAGTCCAGTTAGACATCCGTACTGGACATCAGCAAACTGTGGATACAGTCATCGGCTGGTTGAAAGCAGATAACAATTTAGCAGAGTTATCAATTTGTGATGCTGGTTGTGGTGTGGGTAGTCTTAGTATTCCTTTAGCGACAGATGGTGCTACAGTTTACGCCAGCGACATCTCCGAAAAAATGGTATCAGAAGCCAAAGATAGAAGTGTAGAAGCTTTATCAAATTCTACAAATCCGACTTTCGCAGTTCAGGATTTAGAATCTTTGAGTGGTAATTTTCATACTGTCATTTGCTTAGATGTTCTTATTCACTACCCCCAAGAAAAAGCAGATGAGATGATTTCGCACCTATGTTCTTTAGCGCAATCACGCATTATTCTGAGTTTTGCACCTAAAACCTGTTTCCTGACTATCCTCAAGAAAATTGGTAGTTTCTTCCCAGGCCCTAGTAAAGCAACTCGTGCCTATTTACACCGTGAAGCTGATGTAGTGAAAATCCTCGAAAAAAATGGCTTCACAATACAGCGTCAAGCAATGACTCGAACTCGCTTCTACTTTTCTCGTTTGTTGGAAGCTACACGTTAATCAGTAAGAATCGCAGCAAAAACATGATTGATTTTGCTGCGTTTTACATCTAAAAATTTCCTGGCTTTGATTTTGAGTGCAAAACCTTAATTTATAAACAATGTCTGCAAAAAAAATATTTAATCATATACCAAAATTAATCTTTAATTCACCTTGGTTTATAATTATTTCATTTTCGATTCTCGGTTTGATTGGGATTCTCAACCATTCAATGTGGAGAGACGAATTAAATCCCTGGCTAATTATCAGAGATAGTGAATCTTTGCCTGATTTAATCGGAAATATTCGTTATGAGGGTCATCCGGTTCTGTGGTATTTCTCTCTAGCATTATTAAGAAATATTGCTGATACACCGATAATGATGCAACTATTTCATTTAGGTTTAGCAATTTCTTCTGTTACTATTTTTTGCTTATATAGCCCATTTAATTATAGACAAAAATTTCTATTTTCATTTGGTTATCTCCCCTTTTATGAATATCTATTAATTTCTCGCAACTATGCTTTGGGAATGTTATTTATTTTTGCATTTTGTGCTGCTTTTCCATCTAGAAAAAAAACTTATATTATCCTAGCTATTTTATTAGGTTTAATGGCCAATAGTAATGCCTATGCCCTATTTATATCATTTACTTTGTTATTAACATTAGTATTTGAATTTTGTTTTGATATTGAACATCGTCACCAGTATTTTCGCCAAAATAAAAAATATGATTTATTTATAAGTGTTGCTATTATTATATCTTGTTTTATATTAGCAATAAACATTATTACTCCTCCTGCTGATAGTTATCTTCATGGAGGATTAAGCAATGGATGGTCTGTGACGCTAGAGATACATCATTTATTGAAAAGTATAGGCAGATTATTTGGTGGCTATTTTTTAATAATACCTACATCTAAACGATGGCTAGATTTAATTGTCTGTACATTAATTGCCTTATTTGCAATAGCTTTAACCTTGATTAAACTATCTAAAAAACCGATTCCTCTATTTTTTTATACATTAGGGACTTTAGAAATTTTAACGTTTGCATATTTGAGATTTGCAGGTTCAGGACTTCGACATTTTGGGCATTTTTATTTAGTTTTTATAGCTGCTTTATGGCTGGAAAGTTATTATCAAGAATCTAGTTTTTTATCCCAGAAATTTCTCATTTCCCCGCAAACACTTAGGTTTAGTCATAAATGTTATTCTATCATCTTCATGGCTACTCTTTATATGCAATTTTTCGGAGGAATTTATGGTTTTACGAGAGATTTAATTATTCCCTATTCTGCTAGTCGTGAAACAAGCCAATACATTCGCAAATCTCAGCTAGATCAGGAATTTATTGTTGCTAGTCGAGATGCAAATATGGCTGCGCTATCAGGTTATCTTAATCGTAAATTTTATTATCCCGAATTGCAAAATATGGGAAGTTTTACTTTATTTAAAACAGGACGTAAAGAAGTTGATCAAGCGGAGATACTAAAACAAACTAGTTCTCTTTTAAATATGCAAAAAAAGCTAAACAAAATTTTGCTAATTTTACATCAGGAATTGAAAATAAAGAAAAATGATTTGAAGATTTTGCCAATTAAGAATTTTAAAAGGGCATGGGTGGATAGTGAAAGATATTATTTATATTGGGTACAGAGAGAGTAACTATTTAGAATAGTTAAGCACCTAAAACCCACATTCTACAGATCCAATCCACTTCTGAATAATTATCACGAAGGATTCAGGGTTGTACAAACTTTTCTCCAAAAATGTTCTTAATAAATAAGATGAATTTCTAATAGGTGTTTTGTGGTTCATCTGAACTAAAATTCTGGAAAGCCTTACCAATAATAGCTTTTGGGGATAATTATTTTTTTACTCTACGCTTCTGCGGAATGTAGGTTAAGAAGCATTTTGCCACCAATTTCGCAGAGGATCATTTTTTGGTGGAACATAATGCCCTTTAATCCTAATTGCATTGAGGACATAACTTAATATTAAAGAATCAGGTTTTTCTACTTCTGACCAATGTTTTATTATTGCTGGGGTTGATAAAATCTGAAGATGGGGAAAATTTTCTTGAAGAAACTTGATAGCCTTGTCGTCATCAGTTGCTACTGCCCATTTTCTATGAACTGCAATAGCAAAGGTTGCAGATTCACCATCATCAAGAACAGCAGCATAGTTAACAAATGATTCTTCCTCTTCTTCTGATTCAAAATCTACAACTTTTAACCAACCCTGTGTAATAGCTGTCTCAAATTCTAACACCGCATCATTTTCTTCTTCCTTGAGACTTTGGAGTGTGTTTAATTCCCGTTCTTGGACAACTGTAGTCACGACAATTTCCGCAGGAAGAGATTTCAAAATTGCTAAAAATTGACCTGATGCACAAAGATTGAGAACACAACAAGCATCAAGAATAATGTGGGAGTGATTAATTTGCATATTTTCCTCACTTCCCAGCAGCTTGGATTTGACGCAAATCAAAATCCGTATCTTCTTCCATCATTCCGCTTGAATATTCCCGTAATGCTTCAGCTATGCGACGGGCTTCTAAACGATCAACATGGAGAAATTCAGCAAAACGCCCTTCCGTAATTAAACCTTGATCCAGTGCTTCAATAGCTAAATGTTGATAGTGCAGAGGCATCATATCAACTCTTTGGGGAATCTGTTCTAAACCTAGTTCTTCCTGTACCTTTCTGACTTTTAAACCTCTATCTCGCAATTTCTCCCAAGTTCCAGAAGGTAGAAGTTCCATTTCTTCTAACCGATAAACTAGGGCTTCTATGGACACACCATAATAATGCGCTAGTGTAAATAGATTGGTGGGTGTGAACTTGCCATGAGTACGGTACATATCATTAAACCGCTTCAGCAATCCACTGGTAGGCATGAGGAAATATTTGGGGAAAGTTTCTGCTAATTGCTCACTTTCAGGAAATCGCTGATATTGACCATCAAAATGGAATTCTGGTTTTTGCCGATGTGCTAAAAAATGAAGGTATCCATGCGCCATTGACCAGCGTCGGCGTTCCTCTGGATGATTGGCATTGATAGCCATACAACCGCCAACTTCTTCGTTATAGCTGTACACTTCTGAATATTTTTGCGGCATCTGCAAATAGAAGATCCGTAAACCCACATCTTGTTCTAGGATGTCCCGCAGTTGGAAAATAGGTGCATCACCTAAACCCAGGCGTTGACGTTCTGCTACTGCTATACTCTCCGCAGCAGATTTAATGGGCATATCAGTTATTTGATACTCAAGAGGATAGTTACGCGGGATTGGCGCTTTCATAATCTGCTCAAGTTCTAGGTAATTTTGACATAATTCCTCTAAATGCAGGATAAATGGTTCAATTTCTGCCTGTTGTTCTTGACTGCGTTGATAAACTGCCCGAAACTGTACTTCAAAAGGTTGGACAATTGGACGTTGCCGAACAAAGTCACTTACAGAACGTCCGTAAGCACGAGCAAGTTTAATCAGTTCATTGGCTTTAAGACGGCGTTCTCCTTTTTCAATAGCGATCATGGTGGTGCGTGCAGCATCAATAATTTTGGCTGCATCAACTTGAGTCATGCCGCATTTTTTACGTGCTTGTTGGAGAAGTTCACCTAATGTCCGCAGATCAATGTTATCCAGGATGTTGGTAGTCATGATATTTTTCCTCAACTTTGTTGAGATGAAAGCATCTAACAATGTCAGACATTAATAACTTTATTATAAATGTAATGTCAGGTTATCAGTAATGGATTTTATATCATTAACCACCTGTACCCTATGGTTTCCCAGGCTCAGGTTAGGTTAATATTTCTTCGATTAGTTTAAATACATCTATAAAACTCTCAAAGTCTTCTCGTGTACCATAATTACAGAACCAATCGCAAAGATTTTTCTTCTCATCTTTATTAACTTCCCATGTTTCGGGAACAGTTACTTGTTGCCCTCTCTCAGTTTTTGTATGTTCTCGCGTTATATCAATGAAAGCTGATTTTTCTTTTAAGGCTTTTTCTAAAGATTCTCTCTTAAAAAGATTTTCAATACCTTTCTTTATAGGATTGGCATCTACAAAAGGTATAATTCTACGAAAAACAGTCTTTTTTTCTTCGTGATTTTTTTTAGTATCACAATCATAAAGTAAAATAATTTTTTGGGGTGTAATTGCCGTACATTTAGGATTATTCCAAAAGTTGTCCATGTTTTTATATCCATCGAAATCTTTTAAATTTAATTTTTCCAAAAACTCTTTTTTTCCAAGAAATTCAGCCGCTTTTTTTAAATATCTAATATCTAAAGTACCTTCTCCAAAGACAATTGGTCTATGTGATCTCTCAATTTCCGCCCGTATATCTTCATCATATTTTTTTGTGAACTTTAAAAAAGAATAAGCTTTTTCAAATTCGCTAAATTGCTCCGAGCTAATTTCAATACCTTTTGGTAATTCAATAATTCTAAAACCATCACTTCCTAATTTTTCCTCAAGTCCAAGTATAAATAAAGGAGAATGTGAAGTAATAATGAACTGAATCCCCGGAAATAGGCTTATAAGTTCTGGAAGAATATTTCTTTGATGCAATGAATGAAGATGTATGTCAATCTCATCAATAAGAACTAATCCACGAATTTTATCAAGACTCTCAAATTTAGTTAAAGGGCATAAGTCATAATCACGCAATATTGTTAGAAAGAGATTGAGAAGTGCTGTTTCTCCAGTAGAAAGCTGGAATATGTTTGGTACTAATTGTTTCTCATCATATATCAACTCAACATTTCGGAAATTTCTCTTTCCCATACCAAATCTGAGATCACCTTCTTTTTGAAAAAGCTTTTTTAAAACTAGCAAAACTGAATTATATATATTTGTACTTTCTCCATTATATCCTGTAAAAACTGAAAATGTATGTTGAATAGATTGAACAGGAAGTTGTAAATTTAAAACATTAAGCTCTAATACACTTCTATCATAAAGAATATCAAGCAACCAATTTTTGTTAATATTTAGTGGCGAGTAATTGATGATTTTTCGATTTAAGAATCCTTGTATATGTATAATATCTGAAAAACTAGCCTTAGAATTTAAATGATCCCAATTTAGCCATGCAGGCTCCTCAAATCTATTCGCTGGAAAGTAAAGCAAGCAGTTTCTATTATAAAGGTCTTCTAGTTTTTTGATTTCTCTGTTAAAATTAGCATATAAAAAACTACTTTCGTTTTCAGGTATCTGATTCCATTCTTTATGAATTGGAGTTATTCCATAAATCTCTTCAAGTTCTTTTTTTGTTCGATTAAGTTGCCATTCAAAACAAGTGAACTCTTCTTCAAATTCTATTTTTCCGAAAGAATATGTTGAGCCAACTTTGATATAACTTGGACTACGTTTTTTATAGACTTTACCTTTTTCAACCTCACAATTATCAAAAAGTTCCTGTTGAGTAAATAGAAGCGCATTAACAATATAGGAAAGAAAAATACTTTTTCCTGACCCATTTTCACCTACAATAATCACAGGTTTTGGCTGAGAATTTTCATTGAATGGTAACTCAATCTCTAAGCTGTCTATAGGACCAACATTTTCAAGCAGGACTTTCTTCAAGTACATATCTTTACTCTGATAAATAGTATTTTTACTAATTAATTAGAGTAACATTTTTTTTGGTTTTTTATACAAATATTTTTCCTTTTTACCAGTTATCACGCAAAATTATCCATGTATCAATGGCTAATGATTCAAAAATCTTTGTAACATATTTGTTGGATTTAGATGCCATATTTTATTAAATTTGATGACTGATTTTACGTAATATTTTGGTTACAAAGGTAGATATAAAACCAAATTAGCTAAATCTTCTGACTCACTGGCTTTAGTACGGATATGCTCATCCATATATAAAGCAATAGTCATTTAATTAATCCCTGAGCGCGTAGTTTTTTCGCTATAGGAGATTCACCAGCTTGCTGTTTTAATTGTTCAGCATATTGCTCTCGTTGCTGAATATCTGCATCTAATTCTGATTGATGATCCCAGTAATAAGCTAAGGCTGAATGAATTTGACTCAGAGTTAAATAAGGATGTTGAAAATGCAGTTCTTCTGGACTCCAACCATGAGCAAGATAACCCGTAACTAATTCAATCACTTTCATTGTCGTTCCTGCGATGATCGGAACATGGAACTCGTTGAGTTCTATGTATTTATATTCTGTAGATGTAAGGTTCATAATTTATCTGCTGTTACTTTGGGTTACTAAATATTTTAATCAATTTAATTTACTATTTCTTCTATTTCTCGCAAATAATCGGGTTTAGGTGTGAGTTCTCTCACCAATGCAGCATCCGCAGTCCAAAACTCAGCCGATGTCATTTCAGAACAAGCAAGAAAAGCTGCATCATAAAGGGTAGATAAACCGTATTTTGCGGCAATTTCCCAACTTCTAACCCTAATTGTTTCTTCTTCAATGTAATCAATGGGAAGTTCGCAGAAGTCCTCAAAAAAACCTTGTGCTTCTTCTTTGGTAATGACTCCTATCCGGGCTTTTTTCCTTAGTACAGATCCAACTTCCGCCCAAGCAAAAGCGGGAGCTACTAAGTGTATATTTAAGCTCAATGCTTCTGTTACTAGAGTTCTGGCTTGGAATTGGTAAACTTCTGGGACAAGGTAAGGAATCCAAACACTGGTATCTATGCACAAAACTCTAGTCATGCCGTCCCTCACCCTCTCTGAGACTGCGAATCATATCTATAGAGGTTGGTTGTATGCCGGTTCTGGCTTCGATAGTTTCGCTGCGGGCAATAATTCGCTGATGTGCAGCCCATCCTCTTCTACGTCTTACCTCACGTTCCACAGCCTCAACGATTAAATCATTAAAAGATTCCCTACCTTCCTTTAGTTTCCTGGCTTTGGCAAGTAGTTCAGAAGGAAAACGGATTGTTAAAGCTTCGCGTTCCATAACATTCGTTGCAACCAATTAATGATATCACTTATTGTAACTACTTTATTGCTGTTATTGTTCACGCAAAATAGCAAATCACAACTCTTAGAGTTCTCCAATTAAAAAAATATCCCAAAATTTCTTGTGGTGCGGGCATCTTTGCCCGCTAATAATATAAGGACGGGCAAGATGCCCATCCCACAAGATTGGATCATCTTTTTTGTGGAGTTCTCTTAGAGGGTGTTTGAAAAGTTGGAAAAGGTATAATTTGTCATTCTGAGTGGAACAAAGTGGAACGAAGAATCTAGGGTTTGAACGATTACTCGGAGATGCTTCACTACGCTGCGCTACGTTCAGCATGACTTTTCAAACATCCTCTTACACTCATTTCTCTGCGTCTTCTGTGCCTCTGCGGTTTGTTTTTCCTTCTTCACACTAGAATTTCATGACTACACTAGAGGAATAGCAAAACCTGCTTAGTCATTTACATCTCAACTTTTGATAAATATCTGTCATCACCCAAAAGAGAGATTTTGTAATTTACTTTTCACCCCAAAAGCTGGGGTTTTGTTGTTTCAAATTAACCGCTTATGAAGCTGCGCTTTTATATGCTTTTAGGTTTGTGTCTCAGTCTGATTCTGAGTGTTGTGCCGCTTTCCGGCAATTTTACCAATGCTGCTACACCAGCAGTTACTCCTGTTTCTGCACTCTCTTTTACCCAAGGGGTGCAAAAAACGGTTTTAGAAAATGGCTTAACTGTACTCACCAAAGAAGTGCATACTGCACCTGTGGTAAGTGTGCAGGTTTGGTATAAAGTTGGTTCTCGCAATGAGGGAAATGGAGAAAGTGGTATTTCTCACCAACTTGAACATTTAATGTTTAAAGGTACTACTGACCGTCCGGTACAGTTTGGCAGGTTATTTAGTGCTTTGGGTAGTCAGTTTAATGCTTTTACTAGTTTTGATGAAACTGCTTATTTTGGGACGGTGCAGCGAGATAAGTTGGAAGCGCTGTTGACTCTGGAAAGCGATCGCATGAAAAATGCTTTAATAGGCTCAGAGGAACTAACCAGTGAAAAGCGTGTAGTCATTTCTGAGTTGCAAGGCTATGAAAACTCTCCAGAATATCGTTTAGATCGAGAAGTCAGAAAAGCCGCTTTCCCTAACCGTGCTTACGGTTTATCAGTAGGGGGAACAAAAGCAGATGTTGAAAAATTCACCGTTGACCAAGTTCGCAATTATTACCAAACTTACTACAGTCCTGATAATGCGACTTTAGTAGTTACAGGCGAGTTTTACCACCGCACCGACACTGAAATCTATCAAAGCAACTTTTGGCAAACTACCAAAAGGAGAAAAAACGACTTTGAAAGTTTCTCCTGCTGTAACAGCGGTTAATGCTGTTCAAAAAACGCCAATTGTCCTCAAACAACCAGGAAGTGCTGCACTATTGCAAGCTGTTTATCCTTTACCAGATATCAAACATCCTGATGTACCAGCAATTGATGTCATGGATGCTATTCTGACAGGTGGACGTAGTTCTCGATTGTATCAAGCTTTAATAGAATCAGGATTGGCTAGTTCTGTTAGTGGTTATGCTGCGGAACTGATAGAACCGGGTTGGTATGACATTAGTGCAACAGCCGCACCTGGGCAAGAATTAAGTAAAATTACGGCTGAACTGCAAGCATCTTTGACAAAATTGCAACAGCAACCAGTTACGGCTGAAGAATTAAACCGAGCCAAAACCCAATTGCAAGCTAGTTATATTTTGAATAATCAGGATATTAGCAGTCAAGCTAGTCAATTGGCGTATAACCAAGTTATTGCTGGAGATTATCATTATATAGAAAAGTATTTGAGTGCGATCGCTCAAGTTACTCCCCAGGATGTGCAGCGAGTCGCTCAAAAATACCTCAACCCAGCCAAACAAACTATCGGTTATTTTGAACCAACTCAAGCAGATGGTCAACCAGGAACTTCTAGCGGTGGTGCTGGACGCACTACAGAAAACTTTAGTCCTGGTCAACCTGTAGACCCCGCAGAATTAGCCAAATATCTGCCACCGTCAACATCAGCTACCAACACTAACCAACAATCTTTACCACAAAATTTTACCTTAGCCAATGGATTGAAGGTGCTGCTGTTAAAAGATTCCAGCCTACCCACCATCAATATTAGTGGACAAATTAACGCTGGTAATGAATTTGATGGTAATCAAAAAGCGGGTTTAGCGAATTTGACCGCTACCAACTTAATGAATGGTACGAAAACTAAAAATGCTCTGACATTAGCGCAATCTTTAGAAGATAGAGGTGCGAGTTTAAGCTTTCGTGCCAATCGTGAAGGATTAAGCATTAATGGTCAAGGATTATCAGCTAATTTGCCGATATTAGTCGAAACTTTAGCAGATGTGGTACAGAATGCTAACTTTCCCTCAGACCAGTTAGAACTAAGTCGTCAACGAGAATTAATTAGTCTCAAAGTCCAGTTAGATGACCCCAGAACCCTAGGAAGAAGGGTATTTCAACAAGCAATTTACCCAGAAAATCATCCTTTCCACAGTTTCCCCACTGTCGAGAGTTTAGAAAATATCACTCGTGACGATGTGGTGAGTTTCTATCAAACACACTATCGACCAGATGCTACAACACTGACCTTAGTGGGTGATTTTGAGCCAATGCAAGTTAAATCCTTGTTAAATAAGGCTTTTGAGCAATGGCAACCACAGGGGAAACCACCTGTTATTAACTTCAATTCCGTAAAATCGTTGTCAAAAACTCAACTGCTAAATCCAGTAATTCCTGGTAAATCGGAAGCGGTGACATACCTTGGTTACAATGGCATTTCGCGCACAGATCCTCGTTATTATGCCGCATTGATTCTCAATCAGATTTTAGGTGGTGATACCTTATCGAGTCGTTTGGGAACAGAAGTGCGCGATCGCTTAGGTTTGACCTATGGTATATACAGTGGTTTTGCTGCGGGAATCAATCCTGGCCCCTTCTTAATTTCCATGCAGACAGCACCTAGTGACACTCAAAAAGCGATCGCTAGTACCATAGCCTTACTTAAACAATTGCGTAACCAAGGTATAACTGAAGCAGAATTTAACACAGCCAAACGTTCTCTTACCAATAGTTACCCCGTAGATTTAGCTAATCCTAGCGAAATGGCCAGCATCATTCTTAACAATGCTGTTTCAGGATTATCAACCGCAGAAATCCGCGAATTTCCCCAGCGCATTCAAGCAGTAACTATGAATCAAGTACAGAAAGCAATTGAAGAGTTAATTCAACCAGAAAATTTGGTCATTGTCACTGCTGGCCCCTGACAGTAATAACACGGCTAATTTAATGTATTATTTAGGATACGAACTATTAATACACTAAATTAGCTTCCTTCAATAATTTAAGATAAAAAGCGGCTAAATTAGTCATTTTAGCCTGTGGACTGGATAGTATCAACACTTCCAAGTGGAAACAGGAAAAAGAAGCGGACAAGAGTTAGCTTTTTTTGTATCGGCTATATGTTATACTAACCACATACGGGGGCATCATACTAGAGATTTTTCAGAAATGAAAAATCAATTACAGCAGTTTGTGTAGTTAGGAGGTACAACATCTAAATTCAAACCTATACACAAAGCCAGTTTTACTCCTGACTCCTGAATTCTGCTATAAGTAGGTGGGCAGAATAAAACCAAACTGTGTAAAGAAAAATAAACAAAGCTAAAACCCTTTTTCCCAACGACAATTTTTAACGGCAACCTATTTAGTATATTTCTTCCCCACTAACTAATGAAAGAATGAAATAAACTTGTAAATTCCATTATTGTTCTTAAATGTATTTTTGTGGAATTACCACGAAACCAATAAATATTTATGGTCTAGAAATAAAGTATTTTTAGATCAGTTCTTTATAAATTTTGGACGAAATATTCATAAAAAAATTTGTGTAAACCTGTGTAAAACTGCTGTATCACTTCTCAATATATCATGCTATTATCTAAACAAAATGATATGTCTTTATCTCAAAATATGAAAATACCAGAAAATAAAGAAAAATCAAACATTAATTCTGATTTTGAAAAATGTTTTTCTCAGATATCCCCAGAAATAGCAGCTACCTTTACTAAAGAACAAATTGAAGCAATTCAAAAAGGCTTTATTCACAATGAATGGAAGCAGCATACTTTAGACTTGCGGATATCTGTTCCTATCCCTATAATCGGTTTTTATTTAGTGTTATTGGCAGGTGAAGAACGCCGTTCAAAACAACGCTGGCAATATGAAAAACAGCTATATCCTTTTTGGACTTTTGGTAATATTTTGTTTTTAATTGCACTTTGCTTCATTGTTACCAGTGGTAGCATCTCAACATTATTTTTAATCAAATCTTTTATTCCTAAACAATCAAACTCAACCTTTCCTACCTCATTACCTTGGATAAACGATGAAAATTTATGTAAAAAAGCTAACAAAACTTGGAGTGATGATAAATGTTGGGATAATGAACATAATCCTACGTTCTGAAGCAAAATTAGTAAGAATTTAGGAATCGGTGGTCAGAACAATAATTTTCAAATCAATAAATTATTGATTCGAGATTTCCTCAACAATATTAAGCTTGATGTTCTAATTATTATTGATTCTGTATCCTTCGCAAAAATCTAATCATAGAAAAGTATCAAAAATAAAATGGTTAATAAACGTTTAACTCAAAAATCTTTGCACCATGATCCTTTCGTGCAAAAAATTTTAGCTCGTATTCCTACCCAAATAGCTGCAACTTTTACTGATGCTCAACTAACAGAATTAAAAAAGGTATTTATAGACCGTGTTAGTAATTCATCTAAAGTAGATATGAGGCTATCAATACCATTTTTTAAACGCAGATTTTATCTAGTATTATTGATGGGTAAAGAAAACCGTTCACAACAGCGATTAAAAAATTCAAATTTCAAAGTTGTCAATGGTTATTTAGCCACAATCTATAGTTTAGTGATCATGAGTTTTTTCTTAGGTATGTTGTATTATGTAGAAAAAGAATTGGAAATTAATGCCTTTCCATATAAACAATTACAACATTTTAATAAATCTTTTAAAAGATAATCCATAAGAATTTGAAATCAATAACTTTTTCAATATTAATTATTGATTCCGATTTGCCATACAAGAGTGGGTTAGGAGAGTAACCTTAGGTTGGTTTGAGAAACAAACCCAACAGCTAAGTAATTTTGTTGTGTTACCGCACAACACAACCCTGCTTACAATTTATTTATAGCAATTCCCAAGCTCATGAAATAAAATCCACCCGCGCTATCGCGTATCCTCCCCTTGCTAAGAGGATGTTTGAAAAGTCATGCTGAACGTAGCGCAGCGTAGTGAAGCATCTCCGAGTAATCGTTCAAACCCTAGATTCTTCGTTCCACTTTGTTCCACTCAGAATGACAAATTATACCTTTTCCAACTTTTCAAACACCCTCTAAGGGGCTACAGTGTACACAGAAGTCTTGAAATCATATTTAACACTTGGTTTTGCTACTCCAAATCCCAATTTAATAGAGAGATGGAGGTTTGAGTTTCGCAAAATATCGGGTATTTCATGGGCTAAAAAACCTGAAACTTATGAGGTAACCACTTGTGTGTACACCGTAGTTGCTAAGGGGAGGGGTAATTTTGTAATAAATACTAAGTTTGACCCTTTTCCCAAAGGGAAACTTGCTGTCTCAGTTCTTCCATATCTAAATGATCATTAGCAAAAGCTTTTCTTAAAAGTGCGTGCGGAATAAATTCATCATACTTATTGATTTCTGGTGCTTCTGCATGACTAACTAAATGTTCTGTTGTCATTCTTTGCTCACATAAAGAAGCAATTTCTGGATAAACAGAAGAAAATTTACCCTTACCTAATTTCAAAGTCAAATAATAGGGATTTATGCCACCAATACTGGTAATTTCTAACGATTCTCGACAAAAATAATTAAGCAATCTTTCCAAAGTGCGGTAAGCAACTGTACCAATCCAAGGAAAAATGTAGCATTTATTTTTTTCTAATAACAAAATATTTTGTTTATCTAATCCAGCCTTGTGCGTCAATTTACGAACTTCCTGCAAGCGTCGCATTGCATTAGGTTGTAGATAAACATATTCTACATCTTCTAGCAAAACTTGGCGCATTCTTTGCAAAATTTTAGTATGAATATTACCACTAGTACCACGCCAATAAATAGTAGACTTACCCTCAGATTGCTTCACAAAAATAGCTTTTTTCTTAAAATCAACTTCTATAACTTCCCAACTTCTTCCAGCTAAAGCAAATTGATTACCAACAGCAGGAGGTATAACAATGCTACCAATTGCCGTTTTACCTTCTTTAACTACATATTCTTGATTGTCAGGAAACACAGCATAAAACTGAAATCTGTTAACTATCTTTTCTCCTGCTAAACCAATAATCAATTTACCCTGTTCTGTTTTTTGAATATGATTAATGTCAATTAAATAACGTAGCAATAACTTATAATCAGTTTCAGAAATGTGCGTAAATGGTGATAGATTCAAAACTTGTTGAGCCAAAGCTGCTGGTGAAAGTTCTCCCGCTGCTACTAAGATGCTCATTGTTTGATGATAAAGTAAACTGAAAGGATATTTAATAGACTGAATTGGTTCTAGCCAACGTTCTTCTAAATAAAGTTGAATAATAGCCATACACTGTAAAAGTTGCCAAGGAATTTGTTCTGGTAATGCAGCTTCTGCTAATGGTTTTTCTTCTGCACAAACAAAACGCATATCCGCAGATTCACCTCTTCTACCACTCCGTCCCAATCTTTGTAAAAAACTAGCAACAGATAAAGGTGATTCTAACTGAATTACTCTTTCTAAATAACCAATATCTATACCTAATTCTAGAGTCAAAGTTGCAGCAGTCACAGCCGGATTATTCGGTTCACGCATGGCATTTTCAGCAGTTTGTCTTAAACTGGCTGATATACTGCCATGATGAACATGATATATATCTGGAAATGCTTCTTTTTTAGCTATTTGACGCAAAGAAGAAATAATAGATTCTGTTTGGGTACGGTTGTTAGCAAATATTAAGCATTTACGAGACTTAGTGAGATTAAAAATATATTGTTGATATGCTGATTCTTCATCAGATTCTTTTTCTATATAAAACTGTTCTACAGTTAATTTGATTTGGCGTTTACCTGCTTCAATATTTGGAGTTATGACTGGCTGATGTGTTCCTAATTGTAACCATTCTTCAGCCATAGAGTAATCACCAAGCGTTGCTGATAAACCAATACGACGGGTTTCTTTTTTGGTTATTTTTCCTAACCGCTGTAATTGACAAATAATTTGAAACCCGCGTTCTGAACCCATAAAAGCGTGAATTTCGTCAATGACGATAAAACGTAAATCAGCAAATAACCGAATTAGTTCATTATTTTTGTTAATTAACAGGCTTTCTAATGATTCTGGTGTAATTTGTAGAATACCTTGGGGATTCTTTAAAAATTTATTTTTGCGACTTTGAGCAACATCACCATGCCAAGAACATACAGGTATATCTGCCGTTTTCAATAAATCATTGAGGCGTTCAAATTGATCATTAATTAAAGCTTTGATGGGACTAATATATAATACACCTATGGTAGTAGCTGGATTTTCATGTAATAAAGTTAAAATTGGTAAAAACGCTGCTTCAGTTTTTCCCGCAGCTGTCGCAGCGGCAATAAGTAAATGAGAATTAGTATTGAATATAACTTCACAAGCAGCAATTTGTACTGGTCGCAATTCTGTCCAGTTGTGAAGATAAATATATTCTTGAATGAAGGGTGCGAGTCTGGAAAATGTGCTATTGCTCATAGATAAATTGAAGAAGAATTACAGAATACTCTGTTTCATGTTAGTTGCTGGTTTAAGTAAGCTTACAGTACTGTAGTAACAGGGAGTCAAGTTATAAAAGCAACGAAGTTGTAAAATTAGCAAAATGACAAATCAAGATTTAGGTGATTTTGCCAAAGAGACGCTATTGGAACGTTACGAAGTTCAGCAGCAGTTGGGTAAAAAAGCAGGACGCAGGACACTGTTGACTCGTGACTTGCAAACCCAAGAACTGGTAGTAGTTAAACTACTGATATTTGATGATGAGTTTCAATGGCACGACTTGAAGCTGTTTGAACGGGAAGCGGAAACCCTGAAAGCCATCTCACACCCAGCAATTCCTAGTTACCTAGATTACTTTGAGTTAAATACTGCTGACTACAAAGGATTTGCGCTTGTACAAAGTTATATTCCTGCTGAATCTTTAGAAACACAACTCAAAGCAGGACGTAGTTTCAGTGAAAAAGAAGTCAAGCAAATAGCAACAGCGATACTAGATATTCTTAAATATTTACATGGTCGTCAACCACCCGTAATTCATCGTGACATTAAACCCAGCAACATACTATTAACAAATCGTTCTGGTAATAACGTCGGTGATGTTTATTTAGTTGACTTTGGTTCAGTACAAACTATTGTGAGAAGCAATAGTACTATGACTGTTGTTGGTAGTTATGGATATATGCCACCTGAGCAATTTAGTGGTAAAGCTACTCCTGCTTCTGACCTTTATGCTTTAGGTGCAACTTTAATTTATTTAATCACAGGCCAACATCCAGCAGATTTACCGCAACAAGACTTAGTCATTAAATTTGAAGAAGCTGCCAATATTAGCTCCGATTTTAGTAGTTGGTTGCGGAAGATGACCCAACCTATGACGAGTAGACGTTTGGCTTCTGCTGAACAGGCTTTACAAATTTTAGAATTACCTAGAGTGAAAACTCTAACTCCAGTAAAGGCATCTAATTCAGTTTTGGAAAAACCTTTTGGAAGTAAGGTTATTTTGCATAAAAATGCTGATTTTATCGAAATTACTATCCCGCCAGTCGGTGGATTTTCCAAAATCATGATTATACTTTCTTGGTATTTTGGGATAGTTTTATCGCTTTCTTTTTTAATGATTATGCCTATATTTAGAGCTATGTCGCCTTTGCTGATTCCACTTAGTCTATTAATATTATTTCTGGTTGTGTTTATCTGTTTCTTTGGAACTAAAAAACTTTATATTAATAGAAAACAAATTTATTCATGTTATGAATTATTTGGTATTGAGCGTCATTATCCACTTCCTAGCCTCAAAAAATATATAGTGCGTTTAGAGAAAACTAATACTTTTTATAAAGATAAACCTCAACCTTGTTTAATTATCTGGGCAGGAATGCGGAAATATAAAATTCAGTCCGGTGAAAATAATATTTTTTCTGTTAGTACTTTAGAACTTGATTGGTTGGCTCAAGAACTTAGTGATTGGCTAGGCTTACCAATAACTAAAGAGTAAGTTATGCCGACTCACAATCTTAGCCAGAGTAAGTTTCGCGCCATGAAAACAGGATTTAACCGGAAATCCAGTTCCCCTTCCTCGCTTGCGAGGAGGGGCTAGGGGTGGGGTTTTATGGCGACCAAAGAGCATTTCCCCACTTGTGTGTACACCGTAGCCCCTTACCAAGGGGAGGGTTGGGGAAGGGTAATTTTGTATCTCAACCGCTATAACTAAATTCTGGGTTTTTCAGTCCCCGCGTTCAAAAGCGGCAAATTCGGAGCTAAATCTTATTTGTAGGGAGACAAGGGAATTGTTACCAGTTCATCATGAGGAAATATTGCTCCTTGCTTTTCCAGTATATATCTGACATTATCAGTCAGCCCCATATTATTGCTAAATAGAGTATTTTTAACTTTTAAATTGCTGAGATTAGTACCTGTTAAATTAGCACCGCTGAGGTCAGCATTGTTAATATTAGCATTGCTCAAATCAGCATTTCTCAAGTCAGCATTTCTCAAGTCAGCATAACTCAGGTCAGCATCTATTAGTAGGGTATTACTTAAGTTAGTATTCATTAAATAGGCACGACGCAGTTTAGCAGTACATAAATTTGTGTTCATTAAGTTAGCTTCACTCAAATCAGTACGACTTAAATCAGCTGCACTCAAATCAGCATAGCTCAAGTTGTAGCCACTCAGGTTGCAACCAATTCCTTTAACAGCAAATAAATTAGCCCCAACAAAATCTGTAAGTGGATTAAATCCAGCAGTTTTGATGAGTTCAGATAAGTTTTCTGTGTCGGCTTCTAAAATTTGTTTAACTTGCTTTTGAATTTCTTCTTTTTCTCTAGCTAATCGTTGTTTGGTTAGTCGCTTTTCTTCTTTCCACACAACAAATCCAATGCCTATAATTATACTTAATATAATAGTAAATGCTGGAGGATTTCCACCAGTTATGAGTAACATAACTAGGAAATATACTCCAATTTGAGTAGTTTGTTGTAATAAAGAATTTAAACTGGTTTTAGCTTCTTGATAAAGGCTAATTTGCTGTTGAGTAGTTGAATTCATATATTTATGTTCCTATGTTTTTTTGGAGATTTTTTCAAATATGTCCAAAATCGAGCTATTATCCGTCCTGTCAGCACAATCCACAGTAAAAAATTCGCTGTGACGATGATAAAGCAAACATAACGGGATAAACCCCAGGCACTTTCTGCTAAACAGAATTGAAAATTAGAATAATTTTGATGCAGAATCTTTTCACAAATTAAACTTGGTATTTTGAGAAGGATGATTAAAACGATCGCATCTTGAATGGAAACATATACTGTTCTCCCCAATTCTCCCATGAATATATACAGTAGCTCATCAAGAAATTCAGCAATATTAATCACTAGTATTTTGGCACTTCTCCCCAATGTTGTATTGGCTACAGGAGGTTTTTTTACGGGAGTTGGTGATGGTGGCCTGAGTTTCTGCGACTGATTCATATTAATTTTCCATTAGGTTCTGAACACTGCTAATAAACTATTGACTTAAAAGCTTTTTTGTGTATTAGCTTGCCCTAACATAGACAAAAGTGATGTCTCGATGACTTCACTCACCAGTCTATTTCCTTTGACATTCATGTGGATGTGATCTTGATATAAGGTTTGTGGGTGAGTAGTTGAGTTAAATTTTAGTAAAAAATCTATATAAGTAATTTGCTGCGCTTTAGCAAAATCACTGAGGCGCTGACGTGCTTTAATTTCATAATCATGGGGTCCTGGTTCGCCAATTTCCCTCAGTAAGGGAGTCATAACTAGAAGTAATTGACTGTTGTTTGCTTGAGTGAAATTGTGAATTTTGCCAATTGCGTCTAAATTAATCCCCACCCGGTCTCCTGCTTCGTTATGAATTGCTTGGAGTTCAGGAATCGGGTTTTTGCTTTAATAGGTAACGCTGCAAAACTTCTGCAATTGCTGAAGGTGGTTTACGATCTGGGTAGTTGCGATCGCGTCCCACTGGTAAAGACGTAGGCGCAGTAGCAAATAAGTCGTCAGTATTGATTAATAATATCACCACCTTAGCTCCAAAATTGCCAAAACTTTGCAAATAAGCTAATTCGTTTCTAGGCCCCCAGGAGTTAGCTGAAGCATTTAGCACTTCCACTTGCTGATAATGATTCGTAGATTTCAAGGAGGTCATCAGCAAACTAGAAATCGTCAGGTGCTGATCTGTCCACCAGCCACCATTAGCAATAGAATCGCCTAAAAGCAAAATTCGTAGAGTTCCATCTGTCGTGGCATTGATTGGGGCGCTACGCATAGAATATTCATTAATTTCAATGCAATTTCCAAAGCGCCGGGTGCGTTGATTAGGCGCTAATAAATAACCAATTTGTTGATCCTGAATGTAAATTAGGGGATTACCAAAGCCAAAGAGCGATCGCAATCCTAACTCTATCACTACACTTAATCCCACCAGCACTGCCAAAATAACAATTAGCACCTCTTTCACCTGCAACCACATCTAATTCTTTAAAATGTTACAGTATTAAATTACACTATTTTAACTGTTAATTGGTGATTGGCAGAATAAGCAGGGCGACAGGGTGCAGTGAAGAAATGTTCCCTCTCCTTTTTAGAGTCCTCAATTCTCCTATTGCCTAACCACCTCAGAGAAAGCTGCAAAGATTAAAGAAAATAATAATGTGAATTTAATATCATCGGCAAACAGTAAAGACTACAATCAAAACGGAAAGATTAGCACTGTAACAAAGGAGGCTTACAAAGCTATGTCTGACTTAAATCGCGGAATTATGAAATTTGACGGTGCAGATTCACCAAAAGTAGTCACCATCTCTACTGTGTTACTTTTGGGGTCAATTGCAGCACTCATCCTATGGGCGTTGCAATCGGCTTATGCATTAAATTAGAATCATTAGTAAACTCTAAGGACACAGGCAACAATGAAAATCCTTGTTGTCTGTGTTCATCAACCAAGGGACTTGCAAACAAAAAAATACTCAATCGCTCTCCAAAATTTAATTATAATTACTGATTCAAAACCCAGACTCAATAAAAAAAGGTTCAATACCTTTTTTATTATACTTAAGTACGGGTATGATTACTATGATTGTAGTGTAAATAACTATTAATTAATCTGTCACTTACCAGCGCTCAAAGAACGCCAAAATTATTATAATCAAAATTTACAATTACCAAATAATATCCAAGAAGATTCGGATTTAATCAAACATTCAAAATCAACAATAAATGTTTCAGCTTTGGGGTTTATTAGTTATTTTAATTGCTTGCCCACTCATAGGGGCAGTGCCTTTAATCGCTTGGATTACCTATGCTCTCAAAGGCAAGCGATTAGCACAAATTGGTACAGGAAATATTAGCGTTTCAGCCGCTTTCTATCATGGTGGCAAATTGGTGGGTATGCTGGCAGTGTTGTCAGAGGCTTTGAAAGGAATTGGTGCTGTATTTATTGCGCGTATCTTTTTTCCTCCCAGTTCGTTTTGGGAATTAATTGCGCTAATTGCCTTAGTTGCAGGTAGATATGCCATGGGTAGAGGTGCCGGAACAACAAACGTCTTCTGGGGATTTTTGATCCATGATCCTCTCGTTTTTGGATTTGTCAGTTTATTTGCAGCTATTAGCTTTATCCTTTTTCGTTCTCGGCAAATAGTCAAATTTGGGGTTTTGATTTTATTTCCTGTATTTGTGGCTCTTTTGTATTTTAATGATTTTGCTAGAATAGTAGCAGCGTTTACACTAGCGGGATTACTCGGCTGGATTTATACACAAATTCCCGATGATATGAGCCTGCCAGTGGCAGAGGCAGACGCGCAATTGCAACCGATGATGGAATATGTCAGCGGTAGTGAGCAAACGATTGTTACTTTGGATGATGAATTAAATCCAGAGGTATTTGGCAGCAAGGCAGCTACATTAGCTCAAATTAAACGCTGGGGTTATGCAGTTCCCAAGGGATGGATACTTGCTCCCTTTGAAGATCCGATGTTGCTGATTGATTTTCTCCAACCATCGACACTATCACCATTAGTAGTACGTTCTTCGGCGATTGGGGAAGATTCGGAACAAGCTTCAGCGGCTGGACAGTACACGACGATTTTGAATGTTACTACTCAACCAGAGTTAGAGCAAGCGATCGCACAAGTCCAAGCTTCATACAATCATCCCTCCGCTGTGCAGTATCGGCGCGATCGCGAAGCTCTCCGTAGGAATCGCAATGCTAAAGATGCAGCTATGGCGATCCTCATTCAGCCACAAGTCCAAAGTGTCTTTTCTGGTGTAGCTTTCAGCCGTGATCCCATTGCCCAACAAGGTGATGCTGTCATCATTGAAGCTTTATCTGGTAGCCCAGAACAAGTAGTTTCAGGCAAAGTCACCCCAGAACAATATCGAGTATTTGTCGTTGGTGAAGAAAAATTATCTTGTCTCCAATTTGAGGGAACAGGCAAAATTCCCCAACCATTAATCAAACAAGTAGCATATTTAGCCCGTCGGCTAGAAAATCGTTATCACGGCATTCCCCAAGATGTAGAGTGGAGTTACGACGGACAAACTCTGTGGGTATTGCAAGCGCGGCCAATTACCACCTTACTACCCATCTGGACAAGAAAAATTGCCGCTGAGGTGATTCCGGGAGTCATTCACCCCTTAACTTGGTCAATTAATTTACCCCTCACCTGTGGAATGTGGGGAGAAATTTTTACCATAGTACTAGGCGAACGCACCCGCGAATTAGATTTTACTACAATGGCGACCCTGCATTACTCTAGAGCCTATTTTAATGCTTCCTTTTTAGGGGAAGTTTTTCTAGAAATGGGTTTACCGCCAGAAAGCCTGGATTTTTTAACCAGAGGCGCAAAAATGAGTAAACCCCCCCTAGCTTCCACCTGGGAAAATTTGCCAGGACTGACGAAGTTGCTACAGCGGGAAATGAGTTTAGAAACAGAATTTAAGCAAGATTATCGTCAGAAATTCATTCCTGGGTTGACACGGTTAGCGAATGAACTCATTGAGGAATTATCACCACACCAGTTGTTAAACAGAGTTGACTTAATTCTGGATTTGCTCAACCAAGGTACTTACTACAGTATTTTATCTCCTCTGAGTGCTGCCATCCGTCAAGCAATTTCGAGTGTTAAGGATGAGCAGATTGATCATAGTATTACCCCAGAGGTAGCATCATTGCGATCGCTCAGTCTTTTAGCCGCAGATGCCAAAGAAATCTTACAAGACTTTGACCCAGAAAGCGTTTTTGAACAATTGGCGCAAACTCCAGAAGGGGAAAAGATTTTGTATGAATTTGAAGAAATACTCCAAGATTATGGTTATTTAAGTGAAGTCGGAACTGATATTTCCGTTCCCACTTGGCGAGAACAGCCTCAACTAGTGCGAAAATTGTTTGTACAGTTGATGCGGAGTGAATTACCACATCAGGATGAATCGCAAAAGCGCCAGCAAGGTTTTGTGCAAAGACGAGTGGATCTCAAAGGACGAGTTACAGAAGTTTATTCTCGCTTGTTAGCCGAATTGCGTTGGACTTTTTTGGCTTTAGAAAAGATTTGGTTAGAGACTGGTTTATTGTCACAAACCGGGGATATCTTCTTTTTAAAATTGGGTGAAATCCGACGTTTAGAAGCCAATGCAGATGTAGAACTGAGAAATCGACTTGTACAGTTGCTGGAAAATAGGCGATCGCAATTTCTCCAAGATAGCCAGATTACCGAAATCCCTCCCCTGGTTTATGGCTACAATCCCCCTCATCCCATCGCCTCTCCTATTGATACCTCAGACAATATCTTACTAGGCATCCCTGCCAGTCAAGGGCAAGCCGAAGGGCGAGTCATGGTATTACGAAATTTACAAGAAGTGGGCGAAATTAACAAAGGTACAATTCTCGTCGTCCCCTACACAGACTCTGGGTGGGCCCCTTTCTTAGTCAGGGCTGGAGGAGTAATTGCCGAAGCTGGCGGTAAACTTTCTCATGGTGCGATTGTCGCCCGTGAATACGGTATACCCGCAGTCATGGATGTACGTGGCGCTACATATCTGCTCCAAGATGGTCAACAAGTCAAGATTGATGGCTCTAAGGGTATTGTGGAACTCTAAATAATTTCACTTGAGTAGATATAGATCAGGGAGTTATATCGTGTTCTGCTTATAATTAGGGGAGATGGGGATAAATAATGAAATGATCTACTGCCCCTGCTCCCTACCTTATCCAAACGATAATTATCCAACTTACTTAAATCTAATAGTTATCATTACTTAAAATCTATAAACTTCTTGATTGCGCTAATTAATTAAGTCAAAAAGACCTAATCAGAGTTTAAATATAATAGTCATCATAAGTAAAACTCTATAGAGTAGAGAAGTCAGGGATAATTTAGCCCAATATATAAGTTTTTACTTATATGTCTAATCTAATATTTATTTAATAATTAGAGTTGAGAATTGATCACTTTCACAAGAAAGACTGTAAACTAGTTTTCACTAGCTGAGTGATACCCATTAATCACACCAGGTTAAGAAATTAAATCACGTTTGTCACCAAGTATACAAACTAGCCATTTTCACAGAAAACGGCTGATTTTTAATGCCTAGCTATATCTGTGAATTTCAATAACAGAGCAAAGAAATAAGTTCCTTGCCTTAGTTTTCATGTGTAAAAAATTTAAATTGTGATTTAAGGAGATGCTATGACAGAATTCTTTAATCAAGTTTCTCGCCGTAAATTTATTGTCACAGTTGGAGTTTCAGCCGGTGCGGTATTACTCAAAGGTTGTTTAGGAAATCCACCTGAAACTGGTGGTAATTCTACACAATCTGCTGCTCAACCAGTAGCCAATATTAGTCCAGAACAAAAACCAGAAACTACAAAAGTTAAACTTGGATATATCCCCATTGTTGAATCTGCACCATTAATTATTGCTTTAGAAAAAGGATTTTTTGCCAAGTATGGAATGTCCGAAGTAGAACTTTCTAAACAAGCTTCTTGGGGTTCAGCAAGAGACAACGTAGAAATTGGTTCTGCTGGTGGTGGTATTGATGGTGGTCAATGGCAAATGCCCATGCCCCACTTAATTACAGAAGGAAAAATTACCAAAGGGAATCAACTAATTCCCATGTATGTCTTAGCGCAGTTAGTTACTCATGGTAACGGAATTGCGATCGCAAACAAACATCTAGGGAAAGGTATTAGCTTAAAACTCGATGACGCTAAACCCCTATTAGCCCAACTTAAATCCTCCACACCCTTCACCGCAGCTTTTACCTTCCCCCACGTTAACCAAGATTTATGGATTCGTTATTGGTTAGCAGCAAGTGGAATTGACCCAGATGCAGATGTCAAATTGTTGACAGTACCTGCCGCGCAAACCGTTGCTAACATGAAAACCGGCACAATGGACGCTTTTAGTACCGGAGATCCCTGGCCATTTCGCCTCGTTAACGACAAAATTGGCTTCATGGCCGCATTAACCGCCGAAATTTGGAAAAATCATCCCGAAGAATATTTTGCCATGAGAGGAGATTGGGTTGATCAAAATCCCAAAGCCACAAAAGCAGTACTCAAAGGTATTATGGAAGCCCAGCAATGGCTAGATAACTTTGACAACCGCAAAGAAGCAGCGCAAATTCTTGCTGCTAAAAAGTATTTTAGTTTATCTTCACCAGACGTTCTTGCTGACCCATTCCAAGGTAAATATGACATGGGTGATGGTCGCAAGATTGATGATAAATCAATGGCTGCTTATTACTGGAAAGATGAGAAAGGCAGTGTTTCTTATCCTTACCAAAGTCATGATTTATGGTTCATAACTGAAAATGTGCGTTGGGGATTCTTGCCCAAAGATTACATTGCGAATGGTGGTGCTAAAGCCAAAGAATTAATCACAAAAGTTAACCGCGAAGATATTTGGAGAGAAGCTGCTAAAGAATTAGGAATACCTGCGGCTGACATCCCTACTAGTAAATCTCGTGGAGTAGAAGAATTTTTTGATGGTGTTAAATTCGACCCAGAAAAACCAGAAGAATATCTCAATAATTTGAAAATTAAGAAAGCCAGTATTTAGTCATTAATCATTAACACAATTGAGGAAACATTCATGACAGTAGCCCAAAAACGTTCCACAAGTCCTAAATTTGATAATAAATTTTTATCAAGTTTGCAAAAGCAATTTCCTGAACTTCTCCCTCCAGTTATTGCGATCCTCATCTTCTTAACTATTTGGCAATTATTCTCTTGGACTCCAGGGGCAACACTACCAGGGCCCATCAAGGTTATTCAAGACACTTGGATCTTGATTTTGTATCCCTTCTATGACAAAGGAGGCACAGATAAAGGGCTGTTCTGGCAAATTTTAGCTAGTTTACAAAGGGTAGCTATTAGCTATACATTAGCGGCAATTGTCGGTATTGGCTTGGGTGTTTTGATTGGTGTAAATCAAACTATGGCAAAGGCTTTAGATCCCCTATTTCAGTTACTAAGAAC
The DNA here is from genome assembly GCF_049315035.1 of Anabaena sp. PCC 7938. Classification (NCBI taxonomy): domain Bacteria; kingdom Bacillati; phylum Cyanobacteriota; class Cyanophyceae; order Nostocales; family Nostocaceae; genus Anabaena; species Anabaena sp. PCC 7938. Next base: position 3,558,741 of record NZ_CP186034.1, read on the forward strand.
TGTACCACCTTTGGCTTGGGTTCCCATTTCCTTAGCAGCTTTACGCCAAAACGAACCAGCAGCATTATTCGTTATTTTCATCACCTCACTTTGGCCAATTCTCATTAACACTGCGGTGGGTGTAACTCAAATCCCCCAAGATTACAATAACGTTGCTAAAGTTCTGCAACTTTCTAAAAAAGAGTATTTCTTTAACATCTTAATTCCTTCAGCATTACCTTACATTTTCACAGGATTAAGAATTGCCATTGGTTTGGCTTGGTTAGCGATTATCGCAGCAGAAATAGTCATGTCCGGTATTGTCGGAATTGGCTTTTTTATCTGGGATGCTTATCAAAATAACAACGTCAGTGAAGTTATTTTAGCTCTAGTTTATATCGGTGTTGTTGGTCTAATCCTAGATAAACTCATGGCGGCGCTACAAAACTGGATTTTACCTACTGAGCAAAAATAGAGATTTAATTCGTAATTCGTAATTCGTAGTTCGTAATTAAGAAACTTCTACTCCTAATTACTAACTACCAATCACCCATTACCCATTACCCATTACCAAATAATATGTCTGTATTTGTTGGCGTTGATCAAATTGATAAAGTTTTTGAATTAACTGGTGGTGGTCAATATATTGCCCTCAAAGGTATTGACCTCCAAATTAAAAAAGGCGAATTTGTTTCTTTAATTGGTCACTCCGGTTGCGGGAAATCCACTCTTTTAAATATGATTGCCGGTTTGGATTTACCCACAGAAGGTTTAGTCACGTTAGAAGGTCAAAGAATTAAAAAACCAGGGCCAGATAGAATGGTAGTATTTCAAAACTATTCTCTCTTACCTTGGCGGACAGTCAGAGAAAATATTGCCTTAGCTGTAGATTCAGTCTTAAATGGGATGCCGGCAGCAGAACGGAAAGCCATAATCGAAAAACATATAGATATGGTGGGTTTGCGTCCCCATGCAGACAAACAACCGGGAATGTTATCTGGTGGACAAAAACAACGGGTGGCGATCGCACGCGCATTGGCAATTCGTCCTAAACTATTACTACTAGACGAACCTTTCGGTGCTTTAGACGCACTCACTCGTGGTAACTTGCAAGAACAACTCATGCAAATCTGCGAAGAAAACGAAGTCACCGCTGTAATGGTGACACACGACGTAGACGAAGCCGTTTTGTTATCTGACAGAATTGTCATGTTAACTAACGGTCCCGAATCAAAAATTGGCGACATTTTAGAAGTAGATATTCCTAGACCCCGCAAACGCATGGAAGTAGTAAAACATCCCAGTTACTACACATTGCGAAGTGAAATGATTTACTTCCTCAACCAACAAAAACGCGTTAAGAAAATTCGAGCGCGAAAAACTGCTGCAATTGTTCGACATGGTTTAGAAAAAGTTAATTTAGAAATTGGCTTCTTACCTCTTACCGCTTGCGCCCCATTAGCCATAGCCAAAGAAAAAGGCTTTTTTGTTAAACACGGCTTAGATGAGGTTAATTTAGTTCGGGAAAGCAGTTGGAGGGGAATTGTGGATGGGATGACAGGCGGTTATTTAGATGCCGCACAAATGCCATCAGGAATGCCAATGTGGTTAAGTTTGGGAGGAAATAAAAATGAACCCTTATCCGTTGTCACGTCCCTAACCATGACCCGTAACGGCAACGCCATCACCTTAGCTAAACGCTTTTATGATCAAGGTGTACACAGTTTATCTGACTTCAAAAACTACCTCCTTAAAACCCGCGAAGAACAACACAGAATGGGTGTAGTTCATCCAGCATCAATGCACAACTTATTGCTACGTTATTGGTTAGCAGCAGGTGGTATTGACCCCGACATTGATGTGGATATGAAAAATATCCCACCCGCCCAGATGGTAGTAGACTTAAAAGGCGCAACTATTGATGGTTATTGTGTGGGTGAACCTTGGAATTATCGCGCAGCAGTTGAAGGTTCAGGTTTTACCATAGCCACAGATTTAGAAGTTTGGTTAGGACACCCCGGTAAAGTTTTGGGAGTACGAGAAGATTGGGCAGAAACTTATCCTAATACCCATATTGCCTTAACCAAAGCCTTACTAGAAGCTTGCCAATATTGTGCAAATCCTGCCAACGCCCAAGAAGTTCGGCAAATTTTAGCAAGTCGGGAATATGTCAGCACAGATATTGACTATATCCAAATTGAAGATGTCAATGGTGCAAGCTGTGACTTAGATCATCCCATGCGGGAATATGCCCATCACCAATTTTATTCTGAGTCTGCCATTAACCGCCCCAGTCGAACAGAACAAATTTGGATTATGACTCAATTAGCACGTTGGGGTGATACTCCCTTCCCCAGAAATTGGGTAGAAATCGTCGAAAGAGTTTGTCGAGTCAGAGTTTTCAGCACAGCAGCTAGAGAACTAGGTTTGGATATTAGTTACACCCGTCAACCCATTAAATTATTTGATGGTAAACCCTTCAACGCCGATGACCCCATTAGCTATCTCAACGATTTAGAAATTAAACGCGATTTTTCCATAGCCGAAGTTATTCTAGATACCCCCAGAAGAACAGCAGCGTAAACCCGGATCTCTTCCTCTTCCTTTGCGTCTTTGCGCCTTTGCGTGAGACATAAAAATCTATCCCCAATTCCCAAACCATGCAAAACCGCAATTTGAGAACTACCAACACCGCTACCAGAACCATCAGCCATCAGCCTTTCCTAGCAATTAAGGACGTTTGCAAAGTTTATCCCACAAAAAATGGGCCATTTACCGTCCTTGATGGTGTTAACCTCAACGTTGAACAAGGTGAATTTCTTTGTGTTATCGGCCATTCTGGTTGTGGTAAATCAACACTGCTAAATATGGTTTCTGGTTTTAACTTTCCCACCACTGGACAAGTGTTATTAGAAGGAGAACCTATTACCAAACCTGGCCCAGACAGAATGGTTGTATTTCAAAACTATGCGTTATTACCTTGGCGGACAGCTTTTGAAAATATCTATTTAGCCGTAAATGCTGTTTATCCCACCAAACCAGAAGCCGAAAAACGTTCTATTGTTAGAGAACATTTGGCAATGGTGGGTTTAGGTGATGCAATGGAAAAGAAACCCATGCAGATGTCTGGGGGGATGAGACAGCGGGTTTCTATCGCCCGTGCTTTGGCTATTCGTCCAAAAGTGCTGATTTTAGATGAGCCTTTTGGGGCGTTAGATGCAATCACCAAGGAAGAATTACAGGAAGAGTTGCTGAAAATTTGGAATGATAACCGTTGTACGGTGTTAATGATTACCCATGATATTGATGAGGCGTTATTTCTGGCAGATAAATTGGTAATGATGACCAATGGCCCTCATGCCAAAATTGGGGAAGTGATGGAAATTCCCTTTGCCAGGCCACGGGACAGGGCGAGAATAATGGAAGATCCCCAATATTATCAATTGCGGAACTATGCGTTAGACTTCTTGTTTAACCGTTTCGCTCATGATGATGTCGGTTAGTATATTTTGGGCGAACTAACGTTCGCCTGTATCATTTTTGAATATTTCTTTCACTAAGAGTTCTCCAATTAAAAAAATATCCCAAAATTTCTTGTGGTGCGGGCCGAAAAGCCCGCTAATAATATAAGGACGGGCAAGATGCCCATCCCACAAGATTGGATCATCTTTTTTGTGGAGTTCTCTAATTAATTTTTAGTTATGTCCGCAGATCATCTAAAGGTGCATTCTCCTTGGGCTTTTTGAATTAAGGCAACTGTTTCTTCCCCTTCTTTTTCGCGTCTACCTGCAACGACTACCTTTGCGCCTTCCTTGGCAAATGCGATCGCTGTAGCCCTGCCAATTCCAGATGTACCACCAGTAATAACTGCAACGTTTTCAGCAAATAAAGCCATAGTCCTAAAGTTTGAGATTTTTAGAACTTACGCATTGATAGAAACCATCAGGTTTTTAGCCGAAATTTTCAGATATTTCAGACATCCTGGGTTTGATATTTCCACTATTAATCAGCAATGACAATCTATCTGAGGGTAGATGCCCAAATTGTGAAAATACAAACTTTGTCATCACACATCATGGTTTATTTGTACAGTGCGTAAGTTCTAATTTTACCAATTGCGCCATCCGCCCTTGGATGCTGTTTCCATCTGATCTTTAAAACCGTGATTTTGCAGTAACTTGTGGTAATCTAGACTACTACTCCAGCGGTCAATTTCCCTAGCTCGTAATACTGGTACTGGATGACTTAGTTGAGCGGTGCGAGCTTCTTTGACCATTACCCCAAGTTCAGTTTTACTGATGTCATCATAAGCACGGGCTTGGGCAACAAAGGCATCAAGATTTAGCTTGGGTGCTAAGGTGGGAGAACCACCGGCTAACTTCATTAATACTGACATCACCACTTTGGGGTCTTGGGTAGCTAACAAAGCAGCGCGATCGCAGGTAAACTCAGCACAACGTACCCATTCTAATAATTGTGCCTGTAATGCTTGAGCCACAACAGCACCAACATTAGGCAAAATTGCCGCTGCTAAGACCAATAAATTTACAGGTGTTAAATAAACGCTGTGGTCACATTTGAGATGTCCCAATTCATGGGCAATTACAGCTTGTATTTCCTCCGGGGTGAGAATATCAATTAAGGAAGTATGCAGAACCACAAACGGCTGCTTACCCCGCATTGCAAAAGTATAAGCATTGGGCGCAGGATGTTGACGCACATACAACTGAGGTGGCTCAATATCTAGAATATTGCAAGCGTCTAATAATAACTTGTGTAAATCAGGTAATTGTTTTTCACCTACCAAAATACTAGAAGCAATATTTTCTACATAAAAAACCTGTTCAGCCATTGGCCCAAGCCAATTTCGCACCATCATATCTATCCCAGGAATTTGCTTGAGAGTTTTAGTTGCCTCCAAGTCCAGAGGATGACGGAATGAGTCAGCTTTTAAACCAATTAGGGGCGTTTTAACTAAAGACATAATTATGGTAATCAATAAAAAATACAACTCCCACAGATAGTATAACGATAGAAAAACGTAATCTCCAAATCCCCGACTTTTTTAACGTCAATTTATAGCTCAAAGCTGATAGCTGATTACCTAGCTATGACTTACGCACAACACACCGAAAGTAGCGGTAATTCATGAATTACTGCTACGGAAGAATCAGGTTTTCGATCACATTTTGCGTAAGTCCTGTTAGCATTATTTCACAACCGGATTATCTTTGAAACTCACATCTTTTAAGTTACTGAGTTTTGATAGGGGAGTGACATCTGTGATTTTGTTATGATCGAGATTTAGGAGCGTCAAGCTAGTAAGTTTTGATAAAGCACTAATATCTGTGATTTCATTATCTTCTAAAATAAGTTCATTTAAGTTAGTCATTTTTTCTAAAGAACTTATATCTTTAATTTTATTCAAACTTAATACCAAGATCTGTAAATTATTCAAATTCGCTAAAGGACTAACATCTGTAATTTGATTGTAAGTCAAAAGCAACCGAGTTAAATTTTTCAGGTTTCCCAAAGGACTTACATCTTTAATTTTATTATCTCCTAAAAACAGCATATTTAAGTTAGTGAGATTTGTTAACGGACTAACATTGGCAATTTGATTACCTTCTAAATTCAGCCTTGTTAATTTTTTTAAATTTGCTAAAGGAGTAAGATTCTGAATTTGATTCTCCGTTAATTCCAGTCGAGTTAAATTAGTCAACTTAGCTAAAGCAGAGATATCCTTAACTTGGTTATCTTCTAAAGAAAGACCCGTTAATTTTACCAAATCCCTGAGGGAACTAATCTCAGTAATATAATTTTTGTCGAGATTTAACCAAGTTAGATTTTTCAATTTAGTCAAAGCACTAATATCAATAATTTCATTATTAAACATTGACAAAGATTCTAGATTTTTTAATTCCTTTATGGCATTAATATCCTTAATTTTATTTCTTTCCAAAGTTAAACGATTAAGATTTTGCAGGGTTGCTAAAGGATTAACATCAGGAATTTGATTATTACTAACGTCCAAATCTTTGAGATTTTTTAAACCTGCCAAGGCACTGAGATCAACAATTTCATTACCGTGGAGATTTAATGATTCTAAATTTGTGAATCCTGACAAGGGACTTAAATCAACAAGTTGCTGATTTATCAGATCAAGTTTTGTGACATTTAACAAATTTTTGGCAGCTAAATCACAATCATTTGTTTTGGCTTTTGCTAATAATAATTCTACCGTAATTCTCGCATCTGCTGATAAATTAGCCTGTTCCTTACACAACTGTATAAAATTACTTCTCCTGGGAGGTTGAGCAGCTTCAATAACTCCCCATCCACCACCTAACCACATACTCGTCATCAACACCAACGCGCTAGTTAATTTCATATTTGATATCCCTATTGTTTGTATAGATTTTTCTCAGCATTTAGCTATCAGTAATCAGCTTTCATCTGTTTTGTGTAGCTCTTGCTAACTGCTCATAGCTGAATATTAACATTGCCGTATCCTATATTACTTGCTATGCTAATAGTTATAGTTTAAACCAATAATTTTTATTAGTTATTTTCTTAACATTCATTAACCAGTTTACCCTTATGCGTATACATTCAGCAAATCTCGGTTTTATTACTCTCCTGTTGTCAATATCTTCCATATCTGTTTTAACACCTATTGGTAATTTCGCCCCTGTATTCGCTCAAGAAGTGAGTAATCAAACTCAGAAAGATCAAGCCGATCGGTTATTGAGAGAAACAATTTATTTAATGACGAATGCTCACATATACAGAAGAAGTTATGACAGAATTATTAACAGTTTTGAAAAAACTTTAGAAGCATATCAAAACATAGGAGATAAACCTGGAATTACTAAAACATTGGATTATCTAGCGTTTGTATATTACAGCAGAAAAAATTATCAACAAGCACTTAATTATTATCAGCAAGTATTAAAACTACAACAAGAGTTAGGTGATAGTAAGGGTGAAAAACAAACCCTCATGAAAATCATGAATCTTGAAAATGAACAAAGTCGCGAACTTTACGAACAAGGACAATATCAAAAAGCATTAGAAAAATTACAAAAAGTTTTAAAATTAAGGGAACAACTGGATTTACAAGATTTAAAGGGACAACTAGATTTACAAGATGTAAAAATTCAAACAGGTTTCATCATTAACAAAATCGGTATGATTCATCATACTTTAGGAGAATACGAAACAGCTTTAAAATTTTATCAACAATCTTTATCAGTTTTTCGAGAAGTTACTACACAACCAGTAGAAAAAATTCCTTGGGTATGGACTGTGTTTTTTAACATGGGAGAAATTTATCAATCTTTAGGAGAAAATGAACGAGCTTTAAATAGTTATCAGCAAGCGTTAAAATTAGCTCAAGAAAATAAAATAGGCTCAGAAGTAAAAAATATTAACGCCATTGGTAATAGTTATTATCGCTTAAAAAGATATGATTTAGCATTGAATTTTTATCAACAATCTTTAGCAAAACTTCCAGGAGTTAAGAATAAAAAAGAAAAGAAATTATTAGAAGCATTGACTTTTAATAATATTGGACTGGTTCACCTTGATCAAGGAAATTATGACTTATCTTTAAAGTTTTTACAGCAAGGTTTAAATATTGTGAAATCATTGCGAGATAAACTTTCTCAAGGAGTACTATTAGATAGTATTGGTAAGGTTTACTTCCAACAAGGTAAATATGAATTAGCAGGTAATTTTTATCAACAATCTTTAACACTTTTTCAGGAAATTGGCTATAAAGCAGGTGAGGCTAAAGTTTTGAGTAGTCTGGGTTATTTGTTGGAAAAACAAAAACAACCACAATTAGCAATTGTGTTTTTTAAACAATCCGTAAATGCGAGAGAAGGAATTAGAAATAATATTAAAGGTTTATCCCAGGAACAAAGACAATCTTATACAGAAACCATTGCGGAAGATTATCGTCATTTGGCTGATTTGTTATTAAGAGAAAACCGCATTTTAGAAGCGCAAAGAGTATTAGATTTACTCAAGGTTCAGGAATTAGCAGATTATTTAAGTAATGTGAGATCAAGTAATAATACTGTTCAAGGTATTACCAAACGACCCCAAGAACAGCAAATTATTCAAGGTATGTCTGCACAAATAGATAAGGCAATTTCTCAAGGTCAAGAATTAGCTTTGTTAGAAAATATCGGTGTTAATCAAAGAACAGAAAAACAGAAACAGAGAATTATTGAATTAAGAAAAAGTGAACAGCAAATTACTAAAGAGTTTGCAACTTTTTTAGAAAGTCCCCAGGTGAGACAATGGATAGCGGAACTACAAAAAACCACCCAAGGACAAGCAATTGATTTAAATGCTTACGCTACCACTTTACAAGACAACCTGAAAAAAATTAACCAAGATGCTGTAATTATCTATCCTTTTGTATTAGAAGACCGTTTAGAATTAGTGTTAATTTCTCCTTATGCTCCTCCTTTAAAGCGCACTGTTCCTGTCAAACGAGAAGAACTTAACCGAGCGATCGCTGAATTTCGTTCGACTGTCACAACGCCAATCCGTAATCCTAAAATTCCTGCTCAAAAGCTCTATAATTGGCTGATAAAGCCCTTGGAAAATGATTTAGTTCAAGCCAAGACCAAAACCATTATTTACGCCCCTGATAGACAATTGCGTTATATTCCTTTAGCAGCATTGCATGATGGTAAGCAATGGCTTATCGAACGCTTTCGCATCAATAATATTACTGCTGTTAGTTTGACTGACCTCAACACTAAACCCCAAAATCGGTTAAATGTGTTAGCGGCTGCTTTTACCAAAGGCAACTATAGCGTTAAGGCAGGAGATCAGGAGTTTAACTTCTCCGGGTTGCCCTTCGCCGGTCGTGAAGTGGAAACTCTGGCTCAAACTATTCCTAACACTACAAAATTACTAGACCAGCAATTCACAAAAGATATTGTGTTGCAGATGAATGATTACTCTATTGTACATCTAGCAACTCATGCGGTATTTACCCTTGGACAGCCGGAAGAATCATTTATTTTGTTTGGTAATGGCGATCGCATTACCCTACGAGATATCAAAAATTGGCGGTTGCCGAATGTTGATTTAGTCGTGCTTTCAGCTTGTGCAACCGGATTAGGCGATCGATTAGGAGACGGTAGGGAAATTCTCGGTTTTGGCTACCAGATGCAACAAACAGGTGCAAGAGCTGCGATCGCTTCTTTATGGTCGGTGGACGATGGTGGCACACAAGCGTTGATGAATACCTTTTATACAGTTCTGCAACAAGGGAATATTACTAAAGCCGAAGCCCTGCGTCAAGCTCAAATATCTCTGATTACTGGCAACTATACAATTACAGGTCAGGAACGACGTATTTCTATCAAACAGCCCATCAATAGTAATTTACCATCACAGGTGAGCGATCGGCTGAGTCATCCTTTTTACTGGTCTCCGTTTATTCTGGTTGGGAATGGATTGTGAAACTTTTTTAGGTTTTATTACGAAGTAATTATCAATCCCACTTCTAGGGGTGTTAGAAATGTCAATTTATTCTTTCACCCATAAAGTATAAAAAATTGCTAAACTTGATATTTAATTTATTGTAGATTGCTTGAATTATGCGAGAAGAAGTCGTAGTTAATCTAAAGAATGCTATTACTCAATCGTTACGTGCTTTTAATTCATCTCCCATTAAATTCATAGAATCACATTTTCAATCCGATAAAGTTGTTGAATGGCGTAGAGTTCCCAATGGTTGGCAAAGTTTTTATGTAAACCGTCCTAATAATTATTATCTTTTTTCTAAGCATCAAAAATTATTAGATGACCTTGGAGTAGAGTTCACACAGATTGTTCGCAAAAACCATCGTGAATATGAAAACCTTGTTGGCTTTCAAAGCCTTAACATTGCTATAAATATATTGCACAATTCGTCGATGATTGTCAAAAGCATTTTATGTGAATTATGGGATAGATACAATACTTTCAATGTTAATGATGAACAAATCAATATCATTATTCAAGAATTTGCTGATTTTGTTGATAATCCTAAAGTTCGTTTTCGCTACACAGCAATACTGCTTAACTTCAGGATGGATAAAGAACAGATTTTTCTAACTGATGATATTATCATTCGACAACTGAGTGAAAAAGAGGTTAGTGATATTTATAAAGATTCACCATCACAATATGTACCCGGAGTAAATCGTGTATCTCATATTCATGAGTTTGTAATAGAAGGTGAATTTGAAGAGGTTAAAAGATTTGATGATTCTGACCTAGAGACCACAAAAAATGTAGCGATAGAAAATCTAAATAATGCTGTTCTGGCATTAAACACATTTCAAGGAGGATCTGTTGGTTACGAATGTATTACATTCAAAACCGTTAAATTTTCTCCTATAATGCCTATAACTCGAATGTATGGTGGTCTGCACATACCTGTTGGAAACTACTATTTATTAGAATGCGACGTTGAAAGATTTCAAAACCACGCAAAATTAATTTTCTCCAAATTAGATGAGCCATTAGAAAGAGCGTTTACAAAACTTGCCGACGCAGAGTTACGTATACATTCCAAAGATCGACTTCTTGATGCAGTAGCAGGATTAGAAGCTATTCTTCTTGCATCAATGGGAAAAGAGACAGAAATAAAGTTCCGCTTTTCACTCAATTATTCAACCTTATTTGATAATCCAGAAAACCGTTTAAAGGAATATCAAGTTGCAAAACATTTGTATGATATACGCAGTACAATAGCTCATGGTGGTATACCTAAAGATCCTTGTAAAATCGGTGAGGAAAAACTTTCACTAAATAAAGCTGCTCAAAAAGCTTGTGGAATTCTACGTTATGTGATTCATTACTTCTTAAATCAGTCAAAAAGTAGTTTATATAAAGATCCAAAGTTTTGGGAAAATGGATACTTCGGGATTGAACCTAGATTTTAAATAAGTTTTTCAACAATAAACGATAAATAAGATGCTGTTTATGTTTATTTATGCTCATAATTCTATATCGCCACCAATCAAAGCATTGATCAGATCGCCCGTAACAGGTATATCACTAAGCAGTCTAATCAAAGTTGGTTCTAAGTGACTTTTCCTATCAATAACCAAAGTGTTTTCATTTGAGAATTTTCTGATCGCTTCAGGATTATGAGAAGTTACTAAAATTTGCCCATTATTCTTAAATGATTGTCGCAGTGATGCGATAAAGTGTCCTACTTCAGATATAGAGAGATAGTTGTCAGGCTCATCCCAGAAACAAAAAAGTGGCCCATAGAATTTATTAGCAGCTAAAACAACAGCGCAAAGAAAAAAGCATTTTTCACCATCAGATAAATCTTGAAAGTTAACACTCAGATTTGCATGATTTTCTTCAAACCGCACAACCATACTTTTGAAATCTTTGCCGATAAGTTCGTTCTGAACATCCATAATATCGGGCATAATTTCTCGGAGATATTTGTCAAACAGTGTGTATGACGCAGGGTAGCGACCAAGTAACCCAGAAAACCACTCTCCGAAATTTGAAGCATCTCGTTTTGGCTCTAAAGTTTCACCGTTGGAGACTCCGGTCATTAAGCTCGGAATCGGTGCTAAAATGATCATGCGAGCCAGCCAAGTTTTGAAAATACGCAGTGGGTCAGTTTCTGATTGCTCCTGAATTACTGGCAGGGCGACAAGATGCCAATCTACCAAAAACTGAGCTTCACGATTTTGTGAGCTAGTATAAAGAGTGACTTGAGCTTCTTTTCGAGAGTAAATAGGTTCTCCCGAAACTAGCAGTTGTTCTTCGGAAACTCGAAGTTCTTTAAATTTTTCTGGCAACTCTAAGGCCAAGACATACTTATATAATTTATCTTTAAGTAATACTTCTATTTCAAATCGAATTGGAACATCAGACCTGCCACGAGTAAAATCTTTAGAATTAACAAGTTGCCCAACTTTATTTATACCTCTACCAATGGATTGAATTACCTCTAATGCAGTGGCAATAGTTGATTTACCTAAACCATTTTTTCCAATTAAGAGAGCAGATGAGATACCCTTTATAGTCAGTTCAAAGTTTTCTAGACATCTGAAGTTATTTACATATAGTCTTTGGAGCATAGTACAAAGATTCCGACTAGTGGGAAGTGAACGAACTTTTTAATCGCACTCATCAAAAAAAGTAAATGAATGGCGAAAATTACCAACTTGATTTTAATCAACAGGTAAAATCCGCCATTAAATCACCAAACACAAAATCCCCTAACTCTAGATAGATACTGAAGCTGGGGGATTGCTGTTATTTGTATGTGACTCTGCATCTGCTAATGCTTCATTATTTACACGGATAATCTTTGCACCTAGTTGCTGCAACTTCATATCCAGGCGATCATAACCACGATCTAGGTGATTTAATCCTTGAATAGTGGTTTGTCCTTCTGCGGCTAGTCCGGCTATAACCAAAGCTGCGGATGCTCGTAAATCCGTGCCTATTACTGGTGCGCCCGATAACATTGGCACGCCACGAACAAAGGCAGTATTACCTTTAACCCGAATATCTGCCCCCAAGCGATTTAACTCAGAAGCATGACGCAGACGGTTTTCAAACACAGATTCATTAATGATGCTGTCACCTTCTGCCAAAGTTAGCAATGCCATAAAAGGCGCTTGCATATCCGTGGGAAAACCCGGATGAGGTAAAGTATCAATATCTGTGGCTCTCAATACTTCTGCTGGCAAAATTCTCAGACAATTTAATCCTTCCTCAATGATGGGTACACCAATTTTTTGTAACTTGGCAATCACTGGGATTAAATGGTCGGGAACCACTGGGGACAGAGTAAATTCTGATCGAGTGATTGCTCCTGCTAGTAAAAGAGTTCCTGCTTCAATACGATCAGGAATAATTGAGTAGTCAGTAGAGTGTAACTGAGGTACACCCACAATGGTAATTGTACTCGTGCCTGCTCCTTGAATTTTCGCTCCCATTGAGTTGCAAAAATTTGCCAAATCAACCACTTCTGGTTCTCTAGCAGAATTTTCAATGATAGTTTCACCGTCGGCTAAGGTAGCCGCCATCATCAAGGTTTCGGTTGCACCAACGCTGGGAGTATCTAGATAGATTCTGGCTCCCTTCAATCTGCGATCGCTACCAGGAACGTAGGCATTACAAATACCATGCTCAATTTGCACTTCTGCTCCCATTGCTTGCAGTCCTCTGACGTGCAAATCAACTGGTCTAGCACCGATCGCACAACCTCCAGGTAGAGGCATCTGTGCTACTCCCAGTCGCGCTAATAGGGGTCCAATGGCGAAAAAGCTGGCTCGCAGTTGAGTAACTAGTTCATAGGGCGCTTTAGATGTGCTAATTTCCCTAGCATCAACATCTAAGATATCGTCTTGTCTGGTTAAGCCCAATCCCAAAGCTGATAAAACTTGCCCCATGCGCTCTACGTCCGCTAATAAGGGGACATTGCGAATCCGACAATCTCCTGAACAAAGCAAAGCTCCAGCCATGATTACCAAGGCTGAATTTTTTGCTCCGCTAATTCTTACATGACCTCGCAAAGGATGCCCACCCCAGATTTGCAAAACTGGGGACTCTGCTTCAGGTGAAGACTTGGCATCTGGTAAGCTGCTAGAAGAATTAATAAGCCTACCTCCAAAAAATAAGTAATAATAAGGGTTTGAAGTTGGTTTCGATTCTACAGTAAAGAGTCGGTTTGTCTACATTTTGCTATTATGATTCATGGGAATGAATTTTATAACTCTTTTCTCCAGCATCTGTAAATATCTACTAACAAGGTTCATAAGGTGTTAAAACCTATCGACCATAGAAATACTAACTCCTAATTTACAGCCAGCATCAATATTCAGTAAGCTCAAAAGCTAATACACAGTAAGCGTTTGTTTCTGGTGGTTAAATTTATGTATATAAGTTCAGCTTGACAAACTCTAAGATTTAAGTAACAATAAGAAATTGTCAATAAGAAATTGATGCCAGCGGAACTGGCGGAATTGGCAGACGCGCTAGATTCAGGTTCTAGTGCCGCAAGGCTTCCGGGTTCAAGTCCCGGGTTCCGCATTATTAATTAATAATTTTGGGTTTTAGTTTTATCTGAAGTCCAAAATATCAAAATTTAACTAATATCTGGGGGTTTTAAGTCTCCCACAACTAAGAAACAGCAAGTTTTGTAATGTGGTATTAATCCGATTTACAAAACTTAATTACGAATTATTTGAAAATTGTGCTGACAAGTTTACAAAATTCCTTAGTTAAACAAATCCGTAAGTTGCACTCTACCAAAGAGAGGCACAAGCAAGAGTTATTTTTACTGGAAGGGACGCACCTGTTAGAAGAAGCTTGGGCAGTGAATTACCCGTTAGAGGTGGTGTGTTGTACTCCCCAATGGCAAATGGTACATCCTCAATTATGGGATGATGTCTGTAGTCGGTGCCATCGCTATGAAATTGTCAGTGAAGAAGTTTTATCGGCAATAGCAACAACAGTACAGCCAGATGGTGTAGTGGCAATAGCAAAACGCGCCCAGCAGCAAACCCAAGTTCCCTTTAGTGGTGTAGTTCTAGCTGTAGAAACGCTGCAAGATCCTGGCAATTTGGGGACTATGATTCGCACTGCGGCTGCTGCTGGGGCATCGGGTTTATGGTTAAGTGATGATAGTGTTGATTTGGATAACCCCAAGGTTTTACGTGCATCTGCGGGGCAGTGGTTTCGCTTAAATATGGCGGTAAGTGAAGATCTAAGAACAACAGTCAAACAAGTCAAGCAAGCAGGAATGCAGGTAGTAGCCACCTTGCCAGATGCAAATTTAACCTATTGGGAAGTAGATTGGCGGAAACCGAGTTTGATTTTATTGGGAAATGAAGGTGCTGGGTTGTCAGCAAATTTAGCTGCAATGGCAGACCAGCAAGTTAAAATTCCCCTGAGTCCTGGAGTAGAATCTTTAAATGTTGCGATCGCAGCGGCTTTAATGTTGTACGAAGTCCAGCGACAAAAGATTTATGGGTGATTTATTGATTTAGGAATTACTTCCTTTTGTTTTTCTGGTCTAAATATTGTTCAATGTCAGCAACTGCATCCTCTAAAGCATCTAAAGAAATTTCCTCAGAATTTTCACTGAATTGATCGTTAATAGAGCTACTAGCATCCGGTTTTATAACCACTTGATGATGAGTAGAATTGACTTCTAAAATGTCTTCTAACTGAGTGAGGGATTTTTGAAATTCTTGAGCAGAGGCGCACCGTTGATATTGCTGAATAGGTTTCATGGTATTAATGTGAGAATGATTATTTTAGTAACTTAATCGTCGATTGTCTATGCACATCCATTCAATGTGAGCAATCTAAAATTATTTTGATGGCTATGGGAATGACTACTATTTAACTTGGTATATATTTTACACATTAACAGGCTTGATTGCCAAATCCGTGGTATTACCGAGAAGTCGTAAGTGCTATGACAATGGAATAACTAACCACAGCGGCAACGGAGGAGTAGGAATTTGGGAGAGTTTTTGCATAAGTCCTAATTCAACGGATCATATAATAATCTGGTGGGTGGAAATGAATCAATTCATAAAACAAGTTCTAATTAGCTTAGGTGCAGCTATCATTGTTGTAAGTTTAAGTGGATGCCACCTATTTCCCTCCTCCGGTGATACAGTTGAGCGAGTGAGTGATGGTGATACATTGGTATTGCAAGGTGCTGATGGCAATAAATTTACAGTGCGTTTTGCTTGTGTTGATGCACCAGAAATACCTCATTCTCAAAGAGAAAAGAACAGTAAATTTACTAAAGATATTAATCAATTTACTTGGGGTATCAAAGCACAAACACGAGTAGAAGCACTGGTTAAAAAGTCAGATAATCGCGTCAAGTTGAATATTACGGATAGCGATCGCTACGGGAGAAAAGTTGCAGAAGTGCGTTTAAAAGATGGTACTTTTGTACAGCAAGTTTTGTTACAAGAAGGATTAGCTAAAGCGTATCGCCCTTATTTAAACAAGTGTCCTAGTAAAAGCTTAGTGCAACAAGCCGAAGTACAAGCGCAACAGCAACGGATTGGAGTCTGGAATGATGCTAAATTTGTTGATCCTTGGGAGTATCGACGCAAGGCGAATAAATAACCGCAATTGGCTACTATCTTAATTAGGTATAGCAACAGATAAAACCTGTAAGAGACTTCCAAATAAAAAAATATCCCAAAATTTCTTGTGGTGCAGGCCGAAAAGCCTGCTAATAATACAAGGACGGGCAGGATGCCCATCCCACAAGATTGGATCATCTTTTTTGTGGAGTTCTCTAAGTGAAACTATAAAATTTTAACGAATATTTTCTAGGGGATGGAGTCGCAACAAGTTTTGAATAATACGAGTATCAGTCATTTACCCATTCGGAACTTTAGTTAATCACACTCGTTGCAAATCTCCATATAAGACTAACTCCAAGTCAATGACGAAATATCTGTTTTCTGCATAATTTAGAATACTAGGAGACCAAGAGAAAATAAATTGACTCTTAGCACTACATTAATCAAAGCAATAATGTTTTTTTACATCGCTGATAATCTCCCATGTACAAGACATACCAGCAGGGAACGTCACTAAATCTCCTTCACCCATTTGTACTGGTTGTCCTCCATCAGGAGTCACTATTACATTACCTAATAAAAAGTAGCAAGTTTCTTGAGAATCATAAGTCCAGGGGAATTTGGAAGCTTCTTTTTGCCAAATAGCCCATTTAAAAACATCTAGTTTTTTGAGATCATCTTGCGTCGGTTGATGCTGGATTTTAATTTTCATGCGGTGTTTGATCTAGTTGTATTCAGCAGTATGATTGGATATCTTCTCCACACTTGTCTACTAAATAACATAATGCACGAAAACGCAAGCCAACTAATTGATCATACAGTGGATTTAGCTTACACATAGGGGGAATATGGGCAATTTTCCGACCAAACAAAACGATGTCACGCTCAAAGGGACACTGAGCAGGAATCAATTTAGCAATAAATCTAGCTAATTTACGATTCTGAATCTCGATTTCATCCAACCATTGGCGTATTGGTTGCAATAAATCAGATTTATGATCTGCTTGATGCTCCTCTCCCATAGGGCTAATTAAAGTATGGAGAATGATAGGTTGAGTATTTGTTGTGATCATAGTTCTAAATCCTGCTGTCTTGAGATTGATGATAATCAGCCAATTTGGCT
Organism: Anabaena sp. PCC 7938; assembly: GCF_049315035.1. Lineage (NCBI taxonomy): Bacteria > Bacillati > Cyanobacteriota > Cyanophyceae > Nostocales > Nostocaceae > Anabaena > Anabaena sp. PCC 7938. Next base: position 3,575,955 of record NZ_CP186034.1, read on the forward strand.
TATAATCATGCAAATTATTGTAGAGGAATATACCAATTTGGTAATCTTAGGTAAGATAATAGTGACTTATATATCTTACATAAAAAAACAGATAAGTTCTTCAACTAATTGCTATTTAAGCTCAGGGTATGTTGGAGAACTGTCCCGTTAAATACAAAATAACAAAGAAATTATAAAAATGGTATTGCGTTAACTTATTGATTGCTGATGTCAAATATTGTATTCCCATATATAAATTCCAAATGCCTGGTTAGAAAAGCGTACAGTAGTACAAATTCTAACTGTACAGATAAAAATATAGTTTAAATAGAGCTATATAAGGGTTAGGGGAATGTTAGCAATGATGATGTTCTATATGAGATTAGATTATACACAAAAACGATGCCATATAAATTACATAAGTCAACCTCAAAATTATTTAACTAGTAGCAACAAATCATTTAATAAGTACAAACTAATCTATCTATCTAAATAGGGTATAAAAATATAAAATATACTATAATATATTTCATAATTAGGTGAGTAAATATTTAAAATAAGAGTTTACTTTGCTGCTATTAAAGAAGTATTAACTTCTTTAATCCTGGCCTCTGGAGTCGGCTTTTTTTTGCAAAATCCAATTAGATAATTCACAAAATCCTTCCCCTTCAGCCGCAGTGGTTACATAAACTGGCTGATACTGCAACTGATGTGCATATTTAATTACATTTGCTACACCGACAGAAAGGGGAAAAGAATTTTGGTTAAATAAGCTTTCATCATTTGGACTATCGCCAACAGTAACAACTTGAGACGGTGAATATCCTGGAAAGTATTGGCGTAGCACTTGTAACAAACCTACAGCCTTATCTTGTTGTTGAGGTTTAATGTGACATTGGACATTACTATAAGTAAATCCCCAACCCATTTGTTGACAAATATTATTAAGAGATTGCAATTCGTTTTCTGTTAAAGCAGCTACATCAAATGTCCAATCGGTGAGACGAAACTGATTGTCACTAGATTCCCTAAGTTGGGGAAATTGACTTTGTAATTTTTCAAAAGTCCTGGCTAAATTTTGGCGATGTTTAGCTATGTCGGGTATGGGTGTTAATGATATTGGCGCAAGGTTATTTGATGGGTAGAAAATACCCCCATTTTCTGCTAAAGCACCTACCACAGGCATTAAACTACTGATTCCACTTACCCAACCTGCTGAACGACCAGTTACAATCAGTACCTGAATTCCGTTGGTGGCCAAATTCTCTAAAGCTTGCAACAATAGGGAGGTAAATTTTCCCTCCTTTGTCAGAGTGCCATCCATATCCGTAGCTACAAGGCGAACATCCCTAAATTCCGTAGATTCGCTAATGGGTCTGTACATAATAAAATCACAATATGATGTAAAAAAATATTAATAATACAGTAATGTGATATTAAAGATTTGGGCATCCTAACCATTAGGAGTCAAATCTTTAGTTTGCTAACCATGCTTAGTACAATGTTTCTAGCCCAGTCTTCAAGTTCCAAGACTAAACCGGCAATCAAGGAAGTCGCAGCCAGTAATTTTCAGATGCCATCATCTTTATTACTGTTTGCTAGTGGAGGACTGATAATAGCACTAATTGCTGTGATTGTGTACAGCAAAATATTAGCGGGTAAATATGAAAAAAAAGTTAAGTTTGAAAAGTTTCGCACGCGAGAACTAGAAAAAAAGTTGAAGTTGGCGCTGGAAACTATTCGGAAAATGGAAACAAACCCCGATTTGGTTCACTCACGGGATTTTAACCTCGATTATCTGCGAATGCGGATGACAGAGGAGGTATTTCATTTTGGGGTTGTTAATCAAGTGAAACTCAAGGTGAAAGAGAAAATTTCTCAGGCACTGCGACCCAATCAATCTCAACAAGGTCAAGTGGGAATTGCCAGTAACGCTGGTAAGCAGGTAGATGAGATTTTTGATGTCGAATATGAAACTGGTATTGCGCCCAATATTGTCAACCGAGTACTATTTCGGATTCAAATTCGTTTAATGAAGTTACCCACACAAGCGACTTCTGCTACTATTAGCCAAATTATGGACTGTATAGAAACTTACCTTAGTCCTAGAGAAGAAGATGATACATGGCAACCGACAATTCAAGGTCGGATTGTTTATATGCATTGGGACCAAAAGGCTAAACCTACTCCTCTACTGGTGTTAGAACAATCAAATGAAGGGGTAAATGTTACTTTCCGGACTACGCGCCAACAAAATCTGCCTGCACCGCCGCCGCCGCCACAGATGCCACATTCAAAAAAGCAGGTTTGAGAATGTGAAGACTAGTTATGAGGCTCGGAAACTTCTCGCCCTAACTTGTTGCTAATAGGGACATTTTGGGCATCACGAGTTAATAGACCATCTTCCATTTCGACGATGCGATCAGCTATGTCTAAGATGCGGTTATCATGGGTGACTAACAAAATAGCTGTTCCTTGATCTTTAGCAAGACGTTGCATAATTTCTACTACATCCCGTCCTGATTGTTTATCTAAGGCGGCTGTGGGTTCATCTGCTAGAACTAATGGAGGGTGATTGACTAAGGCGCGTGCGATCGCAATTCTTTGTTTTTGCCCACCAGATAGATTGTCTGGATAGTAGTTCATCCGTTCGGACAACCCAACCGAACCTAGCATTATTTCTGACTTCTTAATGGCTGCTGATTGAGAAATACCTTGATTTAATTCCACTGCCATTTGCACATTTTGTCTAGCAGTTAAAAACCCCAGCAAATTATGAGCCTGAAAAATATAACCAATGTTACGCCGCATATGTACAAGTTTACTTTGACTAGCGCCAAGTAATTCTTGACCTAATAATCTCATACTTCCTTCTTGTACAGACCGTAATCCACCAATCAGGCTCAGTAATGTAGTTTTTCCTGAACCTGAAGGCCCTGTCATAATCACAATTTCTCCAGCATATATTTCTAGATTGATATCAAATAAAATTTGTTTTCTGAGAACACCTCTACCATAGTAATGGTTAATATTTTTAATAGCGATTACAGGTTCTGTGCTGTTCATATGTTTCTGTTTACTAATTTTTGGATATGATGTAATAATCTTAGGTTAAAAAATATCTGCGGGGTCGGCTGAACGTAATTTTCTCATGGCAATAGCGCCAGATATAAAACACATAAAAATGGTTAATATTAGCACCATGATAGCACGATTATAACTCATGAAAACTGGTAAAAGAGTAGCATCTCTAGCGACTTGATACATCAACAGAGCGCAAGCAAATCCAGGCATATATCCTAAAACTGCTAACATAAAAGCTTCTTGAAGAATAACAGTTAATAAATAATTTTGTGTATAGCCTATTGCTTTCAGCGTAGCATATTCAGACAAGTGATCTGTTACTTCTGTATACAAAATTTGGTAAACAATTACGGTGCCGACAATAAAACCCATAATTGTTCCTAAAGTAAAAATAAACCCAATAGCTGTACTACTTGCCCAATAGTTTCTTTCAAATGCAATAAACTCATCTTTTGTTAAAACATTGACATCTGTAGGTAAATAAGTCCGTAAATATTGAGCAACTTGGGTTGTATCAGCGCCTGGTTTTAGCCTAATTAAGCCAATATCAATTAATCCGCGTTGTCGGGTACTAAATAACCGCATAAAGTTGACATCGCTTGTAATTAAATTGCCATCTGCGCCAAAGGATGCACCTAAAGTAAATAATCCTGCTACTTTAATTCGTCTTCTTCTCACTTCTGCTGTGACAACTTTTCCCTGATCAATATCAGCAGCAATAGGCCCATATTCTAGTCTAGAAGAACGGTCAAATATAACTACATCAGGCAGTTTCAAGGCATTTAAATTTTCCTCAACACCTGGTAAATCAAAAACATTAGATTCTGGATTAATGCCAAAAACTAAAATACTCCGAGGGCGGCCTGTAACGGGATTCTTCCAGCTGGTATAATCTAAATATATAGGATGTACTGACTGTACTGCTGGTAAATCTAAAGCTTTATATAATCGCCGTTGAGAAAAAGGTTTCATTGCTAGTACAGCGTTGGATTGATTGTTAATTAAAACAATGTCACCTTTTAAACTGCCATGCATTCTGACGTTACTGTAATATAGTGCATCTCGGAAACCAAGTTGCATAAACATCAAAATATCAGCAAAGGCAATACCTGATAGTGCCACAGCGAGGCGAGTTTTTTCTCTGGTCAGTTGTAGCCAAGATAGAGGTATTTTCTGAGTCATTTTCTATGTTTATTTACAGTTACGCCAATTTTTTATTTGTGAGTTTATATTTTTGATGGAGAATAATCATGATTTTTCCAAAATTTTTCTATGCCTTGCATAATTACGTGTTGCTAGAGATTAAAGATGGTAAGCCGAACCTCATAATTTCGGCTGATAGATAAATGTAATTACTGCCCATCTGTAACTCCATTAGTATTAATCTCAACAATGACTTTAGCGTTAGTTAAACCAGAAACTCGCTGACTGTCTGCTGGAGAGAGGGCAATTTTCACTTCTACTACTCTGGCATCAATATCTGCTGCTGGATCTGTATTCAGGACATCTTTTTTGCCGATTTTTCTGCCAATTTGAGTGATGGTTCCCTTTAATTCTTTTTCAAATGCGCCGTTATCACTAGTAATCGTCGCTATTTGACCAACACGTATTTTACCAATACTGTCTTCAGCTATTTCTGCAACCACAAACATTTGATCAGTTTGTCCAATTTCTGCAATGCCATTGGCATTCATGACTTCGCCTGATTTGGTGTAAACTTTTAAGATCTCACCTTGAGTTGGTGCTTTGACATAGCTTAACTGGAGTTCTGCTTGGGCTTTTTTGACAAAAGCGATCGCATTACTAACTTGGGCTTGGGCTATTTGGATATCAATAGGACGAACATCTAAGAACCTGCTCAATCTAGCTCGTTCTTCGTCGATTTGCTTTTGTAAAGTGGCTAAAGTTTTGTTACGGGTAGCCGTGGCTTCAATCAGTTGTTGCTGCAAAGTAGCGATCGTTTGAATTTGGGTAGCTCTAGCTTGAGTTATTTGCTGCTGCAATGTTCCTAGTGCTTGTCTCAAACTGGCTTGAGTTTCACGCAGTTGCTGATTAGCTGTAGCCGCACGCAAACGCCTTGTATCTCTTTCTTGCTGGGAAATAGCCCCTTCTTTGTACAAGAACTCATAGCGTCCGGCATCAACTTGAGCGTCACGCTGTTCGGCTTGTATTTTGGCAATGGTTGCTCTTAACCCATCTCGTTGCCCTCTGAGTTCAGCTTCTAGACGTTTAATGCCAGCTTGTTGAGCATTTTTCTCTCCACTTAACTCGGCGGCAATGCGGGCAATGGTGGCTTGTTGAGCATTACTTTCACCAGATAATTGTGCTTGTAAGCGAGCAATAATTGCTGTTTGGGCTTGAATATCTCTTGGTGAAACAGCTTTGATTTGCGCTAAATTAGCACGGGATTCTTGTAGTTTAGCTTTTGCCTCTTCGACTGCTGCCATGTTGGTATCACGGCTGTCTAGAATTGCGATAACTTGACCTTGTTGTACTCGTTGTCCTTCTCTCACCAAAAGTTGCTGTACTCTTGCTGATAGTCCTGAGTTGGGGGCAGCTATTCTAATGACTTCTCCTCGTGGTTCTAATCTTCCTACCGCACTGATACTTTTGATCGTTGGTGCTACAGATACGGAGGATGTGAGTTTTCTTAGCTGCTCAATTTTGGCTGTAGCTAGAAACCCTGCTGCGATCGCTACTGGCAGGGCTACAGCAACCTTCAACCAAACTTTAGATTTTTCCAGTCCCTGTTCTTTTAACTCTGGCTTATCAGTCACCCTTGACATGGTATATTGCCCGTTTATCTGATTTGTACTAATGGAAGTAAAAAAGCAAATTAGCCATAGTTGAATTAGTCAAAAAGAGTCATAAGTAAACTGCCAGCTATTGGGAAATAAGGCTGGGTTTAGACTGGTTATTTACTTAAAATCCATTGCCTGATTAGCACTCAAGGCTAGAATTTTCTGCAATGGCGCTCTTTATTGACTGGCTATTTAATAGTTTCTGAGGATGAGATGTGATTGCATTAAAGATTAAGGGAATTCAAACTATTGAATTCACCAACTCCAGCACCCAGATTCTATTGATTTGAGCAGGTTATTTTGAAAGGCAACCCAGTATAAATTTGGTAGGTATAATCATGCAGACATCTTCTCGGCTTAGGCTATTGCCAAGATTGTCTACAACCATAGATGATCAAACTCAGTTATCTCGGTTTACTGATAACTGTTTGTTGATTCTATAGTTTAAACTAGAATAATGTGTCAAAAAAATCTAAAATCGGCTTTTTCTCAATCTAAAATTGGCACGATCAATTACCAATTGAAACATATCTGTCAAACAGAGCATTCCTAACATCACAGTTTCCTTATGTTGATTATTAATCTGTGAGCATGGTTAGTTGCTAACATCGAATAAGACAACAAATATCTTTGCTTATTTACTGCGAAGATTTGATGTGCTACTTTCCCTGCTGTTGTTTTTTGACTCCATTCAACTCTGGTTAAATGAATTCTACATTTATCAGTTGGGGGAAAACGTAACAGAGCTTACAGATAGATAGATGAGAAGCTGAAGAGTTGGAATGTGGGGGGTGCAGAGTTTTGACGCTTGAGCTGTAATGAGCTTTAATTATTGTGGAAGGTCAAATAATACGGTAGTCATGTAGTTTTCTGCCCAATCTGTACCAAAGGCTTTTTCTAGCACACGTCTGGTTTTATCATTTTGCTGTTGTTTGGTACAGTAATTATGTTGTCCAGCCAGAATTGGAGCTACTTTTTCTGGTGGAACGGGGTGAGATGCGATCGCATTTTGGCAATGGATTTCTAAAAATTCTTGTACGCGAGAGAGAAACAATGTTTCTTCTTCTGGGGAACCGGGACGAATAAAAATACAAAAATCAGAAAATATAGCTCCCCATTCCGGTAATTCACGGGGTTGGGAAAAGTCGATTACAGGTAGCTCAGTCAGCGCAGAATGATAAGCTACTGGTAAGATGCGTTCTAAGCTTACAGGAGAAAGGTCTGCAATCGCTGCACTAATTTGACCTCTACCCCCAACCAAGTCACAACCAAACATAGGGATATCGTATTCTGGACGGGGAAACATCACGCAATGCAAGATATCTAACATATTCCCCACTTTTGCTAGTTCCAAGTGCATTTTGCGGAACTGTGGACTTTGATAACAGCGATTTTCGATAATCAGTTTTTCGCCTTCTAGTCTACCTTCTACATATCCCAATTCCGCCGGCAAATGATAGGGTGATAAGTCTAAGTATTTATGCCAAACCGCTTCAATTGTATCAGCTAGTTGATGAATGAGGGTGTGTTGTTGCTCTCGGAGGGAGGGGGTAGAAGTAGAAGACATATTATTTTAATTGTGTAATTCAGGATCTAGTTTACAATTATTAAGTACATTCTGTTGTATTGAGAAATGTAAATATACAACTACACCCTGATAAAATATGAGTTATGACAGTACCCTTAAATACTTAATCGAAGAATATTTCCAAGTCATTGTTCAATGGTTATTAAATACCAAAATTACACAAATTCCAGAATTACTGAAAACTGAATTAAATTTAGAACCAATTCGCATTGACGGATTTTTTTTAACTGAAGCAGATATGATTAACTAGTTGACTAAAAACTGTAATTGAAAAAATATTTTCCGTATTACAACAGTGCGAAGTTAAGTTATGGATTAAGAAAACCGACTATTTTAAGTAAATCATTATTTTTTAGTAAAAATTATTACTAATTCAGTAATCTTATGAAGATTGTATGAAGTTAATGACTCAGATAAGTGCTACTCTTCTATACATTTAACTTATAACCCACATTCCGTACCCTGGGGTGTCACATAGTATTATCACTTAAATTTTATTGCTTTTTTGGATGTAAATGATGCTTAATCAACATCCCGCATCCGTTAATTCATTGAGAATTAGTATATAATACAGCTTTGCATCATCATAAAAAACAGTAAAAACCGATTGTGACAGTTGAGGGTGCGGAAGCTCGGTTATAAGTCAAAGGATTTCGGTCATTTTTAAGTGATTAACTCTTGATAAATGTTCATACCTGTTAGTAAAGTAACGAATACTTTATATTTATCTCATAAAATAAAGTTTTGCTAAAATTCCTGATCTATCTACCGAGTAAAGGATTTATTCCGTTCGCAGAAGTCCTGGAATATCTATTTAGTGGTTTTGCGGAGAGTAAATTAAACCATAAGTTGTTACATAACTTTACTATATAAAGATTGTCCACACCTGCATTTTTATGATTTATTCAACCGTATGATTACTGAAGTTAAGGAAAAAAGCCTCAAGCTTTACTCCCTCTAATTTATCGGGAAAGTGCGATTACGCTTTATCTTGTTTTTATAACTACGTAGAATTTACTGACACTAGATAACTGCGAAGTTAAAAAAAGCAAGAGTGTCTGCGTTGATAGTGTGTGAAATCGCTCTTAGCGGTCACTTTGCACAAACGGGCATAGCCCATTGCATCAACCCCTGCCAAATAAATATATCAAGACTAGTTTAGCTAATTTTTGTCATCTTGTGTTGCCAGGGAAGCGATCGCACATTACTCCGGCTTTCCTAAATATGCAGACCCTACATAGTTAGATAAATATGCAAATAGAAAGCAATAGCAATCTCTCTGAAGATACAAACAAGGAATTACTTATGAGCAACTGTAAGACAGTTAATAAAAAGTCGATTAATCAACCCAAGATATGGCAAACATTTTCCATTGCCGCTGTTCTAATTTCTCTAGCTCAACCAGCAGCAGCTTGCGTAATGGCACCACCATTACCTCCCCCAAACATTTGGATTGACTTTCATGGGGATACTGACAATAACGGAAAGCAAGAATTTTGGATTGGACAGGAAGTGAGCTTGTTTCCTCCTACATCACCTACCAACTGCAAATGTGGTCTCGGATTGGGAAACCTCACTAATCCATTATCTGGAATGGTGAATGTCCTTGGTGTAATGATCACCAAAACGAATATTTTGACTCATATCAGCGAAGTATTGCAACCTTTTACACCACTTCAACCTAACTCTAATGTTGCTACACAACTAGCTAATGATCCAAGAGCTAACCCTGGTGCAACTTGGTTTGGTTTTGGGGGATTAATTAACGCCTTTAATCCTCCTGTTTTGGGACTGAATGAAGTAATTAAGTTATGGTTTGAAGTTGAAACTCCAAAACCTCAACTTTTGAATGGGCTGCAAATCCAGTTTGCCGGTGGTAGTGACGATCCTAGTCACGAAATTGAATTCTTTGCTCCAATAAATGACACAATCAGTGTTCCTGAACCAAGTGTAACACTATCAATTGTAGGGTTAGCTGGGCTGATGCTGCTAGGACATCGACGGAGTAAGTCTCTTGTTATAAAGAGTTCTAAATAAATAACAACTCAAAGCTGACTTTTAGGCAACATAAGCTTGAATCGTGCGATCGCCATCCTCAATATAAAACCAAGGAGTGAGATCGCCTGATTCACGCTGGGAGAAAGAAGAAAGCGATCGCTTATTACTTGATTTTTCCAACTAGGCACAATCTACTTAGATAACTGCAAAAATCAAACAAAGCTTGAAAACTCTTTTCAAATTTCGCTAAATCATATCTTCAATTCAGCAACGCCAAAATAAACTTTTCTGCTAGTGATTATTGGGGGAACAAAGCTATGGTCACTACTTTTTCATCATCTTTTAAAAGAGATACAAATAAAAATCAACTTTTTCTTTTACTACTACCCCTTAAGGTAGCAGTCATAGGTCTGTTTCTCAGTTCCCCAGTAAAAGCTACTTCCTTGTACCAAAGCGAAACCACAAATAATGTGATTTTATGGAACAATGTGGCACTACAGGCTGTACGCGACACACGCATGGGTCCGCCAATGACCGCGCGAGCGTTATCAATGGTGCAGACTGGCATCTATGATGCTTGGGCTGCTTATGATCCTTTAGCAGTTGGTACTATTGTTGGTAATGATCTGCAACGTCCCGACTTTGAAAATACCCTGGAAAATAAAAACAAGGCAATTAGCTATGCTGCTTATCGCACCCTATCAGACTTGTTTCCTTCCCAGGTAACTAAATTCAATAACGTCATGACCAGTCTGGGTTATGATTTCACGGACACTTCTACTGATACCACCAATGCTATTGGAATTGGCAACCTATCTGCCCAAGCATTACTTGGTTTTAGGCATAACGATGGGTCAAATCAGTTAGGAAATCTGAGTTCATCCGGTCTAGCCTATTCTGATTACACTGGGTATACATCAGTGAATGATCCGCTCAATATTAATAATCCAGATCGTTGGCAACCATTGCAGGTTTCTAATGGTAAAGGTGGTTTTGTTGTGCAAAAATATTTAGCTCCTCAGTGGGGCAATGTAACCCCTTTTGCGCTTCAATCTGGTTCTGAATTACGACCTACCACTGGACCGAAAACATTAGTTTCAGACCCAGAAGGGTATAAGGCACAAGCTCAAGAAATCCTCGATATCAGTGCTAATCTGACTGATGAGCAAAAGGTGATTGCTGAATACTGGGCTGATGGTCCAGCATCGGAAACACCACCAGGTCATTGGAATCTTTTTGCTCAGTTTGTATCTCAAAGAGACAATCACGATCTGGATACTGATGTCAAAATGTTTTTTGCTTTGGACAATGCCTTACTTGATGCCAGTATTGTTGCTTGGGATGCCAAAAGAGCTTTTGATTCGGTACGCCCAGTTACAGCAATTCATTATTTATATCAAGGTCAAAAGGTGAATGCTTGGGGTGGTCCAAATCAGGGTACACAGGAGATTAATGGCGAAGACTGGCAACCTTACCAAGCTACCACTTTTGTTACTCCTCCTTTTCCCGAATATGTATCAGGACATAGCACTTTTAGCGCTGCCGCAGCTGAGATATTGAAGCGGTTTAGTGGCAGTGATGCTTTCGATTTTTCCTATACACAACCAGCCGGAACTTCGTTTGTTGAAAACGGTCTTTTGACTGATATTACCCTGTCTTGGAATACTTTTTCGGAGGCTGCTGATCAAGCTGGTCTTTCTCGTCGTTACGGTGGTATCCATTTTGCAGATGGAGATTTAATGGGGCGGAGTTTGGGGCGACAAGTTGGAGGGCTAGTTTGGGCAAAGGCGCAGAGTTATATTTCACCAACAAGTGTTCCTGAACCTTCTGTGAATTTGAGTTTATTGGCTTTGGGGGTTTTAGGGGTAGGTTCGTGGTTAAAAAGGGTTTTTCAAAAAAACAATTTGATAATTAATCACAATTTCATCAGAGGATAAATTTGATATGTTTAAAATGAGTTTAATTCAATCCATTATCTTAGCAGCAGTTGGAATTTTCTCGATGACTGATGCACTTCCCGTACGTGCTGTATCTTTTTCTGATAATTTTGATGATGGAATTATAGATTCTAGGTACACAGCAATTGGTGATACTTCTTTTTCTGAAAGCTCTGGAAGGCTTTTAATTCCATTAATTAATCCAGGCGATGGAGTTAGTATCTCATTATCAGATTTAGGTTTTTTAGCTGATTGTTTCAAAATAAAATTTGATACTATAGACTTCTTAGCAGGACAAGGGGTAAAAATAGACCTATTCGCTGATAATCAACTTAATAATAGTCAAACTAATTTTTTTAGTATTTCTATTGTAAGAGATGTAGTACCAGATGATAGTCTAGATGTTTCTCGTCATGATATTACTAACTTAGATCCAATGACTCTCACTAGCGATAGGAAAAAATGTGTTTTAAATATTACTGTAAAATTACCATCAGGGACACAAAGTATTATACAACCATCATTTCCTTGCATATTAAATTGGAGCAATACTTTTCAAGCTGATTGGACAGATTCTATTCTATTTGACGGCAATTTTAGATGGCGTTATGATGGTTTTGGAAGAGGTAATGAAGAACAAAAATATGTCCTCAGTATTCTTAATAGTGAGCAATTAAATTTTGATCGCACTATAAATAAGACAATAAGCCGTGTGAATGTGACTTATGTATCGGTTCTTCCTAGAGATCCGCTACTCTCAATAGAATCAGTGGAAGCTGAAGATATTCATCCAATTCCTGAACCTTCCTCAGTATTAAGTTTAATCATTCTTGGTACAATAGGCGCAGGTTTACGCCTCAAGCACAAACTTAATTTCTCTAAATCCACTGAAAAAGACCCAGAAAAAGTCTGCTAAAAAACATCAAGAATAACACCGTAACAACCCTTTCATTAACTCCATTACAGGAGTTATTTTTTGCTAAACTTCAAAAATCTCATGGTTCATGAGATCAAATCTGGTTGAAATAAATATCTTAATATTCGCAACGAGATTAAACCACTCCTAGAGCGACTTCAACAAGGAGAAATACTTGCTGCTACTGCCAAAAATCAGTAACTTCATATCCCAATTACCCTATCATCTGTCGAAATAGGGGTAAACTTAAACCAATCACATTACTATGACAACCTTCAATTTTTTCCACAAATAAACTTCCAAACCCTTCTAAAGCAAAAGCTCCTGCACATTGCAAAGGTTCACCAGTATTAACATAAGCTTGAATTGCCCGATCGCTCATCCTTAATCTAAAATCAGGGAGTGCGATCGCTCTTAATTTAATCAACTATTCTCCAGATACTTCCCTCTCCAGCACTTCCTGTAGATGTGGAACTAATGAAGGTAAATCATTTTGAATAGTTTCCCAAACTCTATTCAAATCAACTTGAAAATATTCCTGAGTTACCACATTTCTCATCCCTCCCATCAAACGCCAAGGTATGAGAGGATAGCGTGACTGGATTTCATTAGGTATATTTCTACTAGCTTCTCCAATCACGACAAAATCGTAGAGAACAGCTTTGACAAGCGTTTGATTTTTAGCAAATTACTCAAACGTGACATCTGTGATACGTTGCTCAATTTCAGCTATAGATGCCACAATATCTTGAATGCGAAACCGCCAATCTCTAGAAGGCACGAATAATATCCTTGAGTACAGGTCTTCGTAAATGTTCTCTCAAAGCATCCTCAGTTCCCAAATCTACAGAACATCCCAAAATATCTTCTAAATAATACTGCACTTGCAAAAGTTGAAACAACCCACCTGGTTGATTAAAATCCACTAAAAAGTCTACATCACTATCTGGACGAGCTTCATCCCGTGCCACTGAACCAAATAAATTAAGGGATTTTACTCCTAGGTTCTGCAATTTTTCTCGATGTATAGCTAAAATTGCCAGTACCTCATCTCTTTTCATGGTTTTTCCCTAAAACACATTCAATATTATAGTTTCTCTTGATCTGCTATCCCCAAAAATCCGTCACTTCATACCCCAATTCCCCTATCATCTGTCGGAGTAATGGCAAACTCAAGCCAATTACATTACTGTGACAACCCTCAATTTTTTCCACGAACAAACTACCAAATCCTTCAATAGCAAAGGCTCCAGCACATTTAAGTGGTTCACCTGTAGCCACATAAGCTTGAATTGCGCGATCGCTCATCTTCCCAAAGAAAACTCTAGTAACTTGACACTTGACAACACTCCGATTTTGTGTAGTGTCAATCAAAACATGACCAGTATACAAATCACCAAAATTACCTTGCATTAATTGCCAACGAGCGATCGCTTCCTCCGCATCTGCCGGTTTGCCATAAATCTCTCCATTCATAGCTAAAACCGAATCACAGCCCATAATCAACGCTGATGCAAACTGCGAAACTACAGTTTCTGCCTTACACTGAGCCAGAGTTTGTACCAATTGGGCAGGATCACTAAGTTGAATTTGTGACTCATCAAAATCACTAGGACAAACTCTTGGTTCAATTCCCACAGTTTGCAGCAAGCGACGACGTGCTGGAGAAGCAGAAGCAAGTATAAATTCAGGAATGGTCATAGTCAAAAAAATGGAGAGAATTGCTAATTAGGTAATATAGCGGTATGCATTTGAATGAAATACATCATAGCCCCCTCATCGCTTGCGGGGAGGGGGTTGGGGTTGGGGTTCTTGTATCTCACTCAACCGAGAACCGCTATAGTTAATAGTTAATAGTTAATTGATAATTATTCACTAGAAAACTCTGTACCCAATCCCCAGTTCCCAGTTATATTAGTTAATACACCGTAAAAGAATTGACAATTTCATCAATCATGCGTTGCAGTTTTTGCCAACGTCTCTCCGGGACTGAAGCATTAAAGGTAAAAAGCTTACCACGACTCACAGCGACACTAGAAATATTGTGTCTTTGTTGTCCATTAGGGAGTTGCACCTCATACTCTAAGAGGTAGTATATTTTACCATTAGATTCTTTTTGAACCGCGTTGGTTAATTCGGCTTTACGTCCAGAATCTACAGGAGCAAGAGCAGCCTTACCTAACTTATATCCCACTTCTGTCGGAGTCCCCAACTCTGCCAAATTTTTCCCTGCGGGAACAGGACTAATTACCACAGATACATTTTCTGAAATCTCGATTAAATCATGGAAAACTACATCAGGCCCGTTGGCAACTTTAACTTGCAACCACCCATTAGGATATAAAAACTGATAACCATCAGCACTATCTACAAAGCTTTTGAATCCAGCAGCAGCCGCTACATCAGAGTTACTGAAACTGAAGCTAAACACTAATAAGAAAATTAAAGCAATTTTTTTCCACATTTATCAAAATTCCTTTAGACCCAAAGCAATAATATAAGACAAGCGTTATTACACCGTCCTATTCTCCCATTAATGGGTACGCTTTGGGATATAGAGAGAATCTTCATAGCGATGCCTGTAGAGGACGTAGGCATCGTTATACCTCAATTGAACCTTTTTGAACTGGATAGTTATTTTCGCCACAATACGCTAGTCAGATTGAACCGAAGATCATAGACATTCAACGTGATACATTCTCTGTAAGCATTCAATAGTGCCTTCTATTTCTATTTAATTGATTTTTCAGGAGTTGAGGAAATGACCGTAGCAGCAGATCCAGTGAAATTGATGAAGCAAGAAGTTGGTAAAGCCGCAGCCGCCCTGGTAAAATCAGGTTCTATTGTGGGGTTGGGTACAGGTTCAACTACAGCATACACAATTCAGTTTTTAGGCGATCGCCTCCAGTCTGGTGAAATTAAAGATATCGTCGGTATCCCCACCTCGTTTCAGTCGGAAGTTCTAGCAAAACAGTACGGTGTTCCCCTCACCACTTTAGATGCTATTGACCACATTGATATTGCCATTGATGGTGCGGATGAGGTCGATCCCTACAAAAATTTGATCAAAGGTGGTGGTGCAGCACATACCCGCGAAAAAGTTGTAGATTATCTAGCAGAGCAATTCATAGTTGTAGTCGATAGTGGCAAATTAGTAGACCGCTTGGGTTCTAGTTTTGCTGTACCAGTAGAAGTAATACCAATGGCCATCACCCCTGTACTTAATGCCATTAAGAAACTCGGTGGTAAGCCTGAATTGCGTATGGGTGTCAAAAAAGCAGGCCCAGTCATCACCGATCAAGGTAACATGGTCGTAGATGTCAGATTTGACTCGATTCCAGATCCAGCGAATTTAGAAATCACACTCAATAACATTCCTGGTGTTTTGGAAAATGGCATCTTCGTCAATTGTGTGGATTTAGTTCTGATTGGTGAAGTTATAGATGGTAAACCTGTTGTTCGGCAAATGTAGTTAGCAATTACAGGTAAAAAAATCTAAAATCAAAGGGTGTGTTAACCACAATAGCAAAAACGTAAGTTAGCTATATCGTGAAGTAATGCACCCTAAAATTTTATGAATAATTGGACTAAGTTATACTTGTAAATATTCATAATCTAAAATCTAAAATTACACGATGCTATATAAAAGATTCGGACGCACAGAATTACAAATGCCCGTTTTTTCCTGTGGGGGAATGCGATATCAGTTCAAATGGCAAGATGTTCCACTAGATGAGATTCCAGCAGATCAACAAGAAAACTTAGAAGCAACAATTCATCGTGCCGTAGAACTAGGAATCAATCACATTGAAACTGCCCGTGGTTATGGAACTTCAGAAATGCAGTTAGGAAAAATACTGCCTAAATTTTTCCGTGAAAAGTTGATTGTACAAACAAAAGTCTCTCCTGTAGCAGATGCGAAAAAATTCCGAGAAAAATTTGAAAAATCTCTGGCATATCTTCAATTAGATTATGTTGATTTGCTGGGTTTACATGGTATCAATCATGCGGAATCTTTTGACTATAGCCTGAATCCTGGAGGTTGTTTAGAAGTAGCAAAGCAGTTACAAGCAGAAGGAAAAGTGAGATTTATTGGTTTTTCTACTCATGGACCAACAAATATAATTACAAAAGCGATTAATACCAATCAATTTGATTATGTTAATTTGCACTGGTACTACATCAATCAATGGAATTGGTCAGCAATTGAAGCTGCTAATCGGCTAGATATGGGAGTGTTTATTATTAGTCCATCTAATAAAGGAGGCTTGTTATATCAACCATCAGAAAAATTAGTTAATTTGTGTTATCCATTGAGTCCAATGGTATTTAATGATTTATTTTGTTTGAGTCATCCTCAAGTGCATACCTTAAGTATAGGGGCAGCAAAACCTCAAGATTTTGATGAACATTTAAAAACTTTAGAATTATTAGATAATGCAGATAAAATTTTACCACCAATTCTAGCTCGGTTAGAATCAGAAGCTATAAAAACTTTAGGAGAAGATTGGGTAAAAAATTGGGAAACTAATTTACCAACTTGGGAAAAAACACCAGGACAGATGAATATCAAGACCGTTTTGTGGTTATTAAATTTAGCTTTAGCCTATGACATGATAGAATACAGCAAAATGCGCTACAACCTCTTAGGTAATGGTAGTTCTTGGTTTCCAGGTAATAAAGCAGATAAGTTAGCAGAACTAGATTTAAAAGAATGTCTTGTTAATAGTCCTCAAAGACAGAAAATACCCCAGATGTTAGCAAAAGCCCATGAAATGTTAGCAGGTGCAGAAGTGAAACGTTTATCTCAAAGTTGAATTTTATTAAAAATCTTCTTGTAAGAATTCAGGAGTCAGGAGTTAGGAGTTAGGAGTTCGGAGTTAGGAGTTAGGAGTTAGGAGTTAGGAGTTCGGAGTTCGGAGAAAGAGGGAAGAAGGAAGAAGGAAGAAGGAAGAAGGAAGAATAATATTTTTCTCTACTGTTAAAAGTTCCCTGCTATAAGTACCTGGGCAAAATTAATTTAACATTTTTGTTTGATCCAAAAATCTCTGTATTCCTTATCTGTTACCTCTTCTGTCTCCCAAATATAAAATTTATTTTGCACGACTACTTATCAAACATTCTCTATCCTAAATACTTACATAAATTCTAATTTTGCATTTTTACGAAATTAATCTATTTGATTACCCATTACTAATTTCTCAATTTGATTCTTCATCAGCTTCTGCACACTCACTAAGGCTCGATTTAACTCGTAATTCCGTATTTCTGGATTCTGTAAATAAGCTTGCTGTTCTTCTTCAATCATTTTGACATCTTGTATCACCAAACCATCAAGTAATTTTTGGGCTGCACCAAATAAGCTATTTTTGATAAACCGTCGAAACCATACTGGTAATTTATGTAGTCTCCAAAAGGCGTTAAGTGATGTGAAGTGAATTAAATAGGCTTTTGTTTGTGTCTCATTTACAGGACATAATAAACAGTAAATTTTAAAATCATTACCCAAGGTAGATACCCAATGGGGATAAATATAACTGACATTTAAGGGTTCAGGATGTAAGCGTCGCAATGCTGGAAAAAATAATTGTGATATCGACCAAATTTTATCTATTTTATAATAGCTTTGGGCTGTATAATGGGCATTAACACGATTGTCATCCTCATCAATATTTTGTAATGCTGCTTCTGCCCAGGCTTGTAAATCTTGATGCAAATGACCGTGATACATATCCATCAAGTTTTCAATTAAATATGAATAATGGGCTTGAGTATTAATTACGGAAACTGTAGCGATATAATTTAAATGTTCCCATTCTGGTAAACCCATTGGTTCTATAGATGGTTCTATATCTGAGGGAAATAACCAAATAAAACCATCTTGTTCTTTAACTGGATAATGGCGAATTTGGCAAGTCGGTAATTTTTGATTTGCGGCTAGGTAGGGAACTGCTACACATTCACCGTTACTATTAAAGCGCCAACCATGATAATTACATTCTAATTGATTGCCTTTGACTTGCCCGTGACTAAGCTGAACTTGACGATGAGGACAGCGGTCTTCTAAGGCATGGACTTTTCCGGTATGATCTCGATAGAGTGCGATCGCTTGTTTCCAAATTATTACACCTAAAGGTTTATTAGTAACTTCACTACTGCGTGCCACTACGTACCAATGATTGGGATTAATCCCGATTTTTCGCACACTAGTTTGTAGAACTGAAGGAAAAGGAGAAGTAGTTTCAGGAATTATTTGCTGCATAAGATGTTAAAATTCAGCGGTGCTTAAAGTTATATAGTAAGTAATTTGTATTTACAGTTATATATTCTTTTTATACCAAATTATCGATTTTTTGGAAAGTAAAGGGCAGCAGGAAAAAGTTAATGTGTGATTATTCTCTCTGTTAAGAGTTCCCTGTTAAGAGTTCCCTAATGTACATTAAAGCAGTAACCATATTGAGGAATAAATCTGTATGACAAGCTACCAAGAAACCCTAACTCCCGATGAATTCATTGATGAACTCATTAGTGAAACAACTGCTCTTAATCATGTACAAGTGATTCAAAGCGTGATCGGCACCTTGGAACAAGATAACAGTGCTATGGTTAGCCATACACCAGAGGGTGCGTATCTATGGAAATTTAAATATGGCAGTGTAGAAGTATTTGTACAACTCACGGGTTCGAGTGATGAAGATACAATTACAGTTTGGTCTGCGGTACTGAATTTACCCGCTAAAGATGAAACCAAATTGATGCGTTATCTGTTAGAATTGAACTTTACTAGTACCTTTGAAGCTCGTTTTGGAATTATCGACAATCAAGTGGTTGTAATTTCATCACGGACTTTAGCAGAGTTGTCACCTAGCGAAGTTTCCCGTATAATTACCATAGTTGCTACCATTGCCGATAATAATGATGAAGCTTTAGCAGCTGAGTATGGTTTGGCATAATAGGTACATTTAGATTTTGGATTTGAGATTGAAGTCTACTGCATCGGATGCAAAATAAGCAGGTTTGGCGACTAATTCCTTTAATAGCAACTACTGGTAATTTACAAATGGCAATTGACCATTGGTTGTTAGAACAGCACGAGTCAGGAAATCATCCTTCAACTCTGCGGTTTTATACTTGGTCGCCAGCCGCAATTTCCCTAGGATATCATCAAAAACAATACCCTGAATATTGGCAAAATTTAACTTGGCAAGGTGAAAAACTAGATTTAGTACGTCGTCCTAGTGGTGGGAGGGCTGTGTTACACCAAGGTGATTTGACTTATGCTGTAGTGACATCGGAAATTAAGGGAAGTCGTCTCCAGGTGTATGGAAAGATTTGTGAGTTTTTGATTGCCGGCTGGCGATCGCTTGGTTTAGAGTTAAATTATGGTCAAGCTGGGCGTGGTTATATCCACAACCCTAACTGTTTTGGAACTGCGACAGGTGCAGACTTAATTTTAGCAGATGGTAGTAAACTGATTGGTAGCGCCCAACTGCGACGAGGTGAGGCGATTTTACAGCATGGTTCTATCCTGTTACACCCAGACGCAGATTTATTTAAACAAGTATTTGGTAAAGATGCTTTTACCCCAGTTCAACTTCCTCAAAATCTCAGTCTGGAAACACTGATAGAAGCTTTGATTGTTGCGGCTTGTGATTGTTTTCATATGCAGATAGAAGTACAACCGCTTTCTGAAACTGAGTGGGAAGCAATTTTGACACAGCCTATACTAAAATGATTGGGAATTTTACTTTCAAACGCGGAGGTTCGCTGAGGTAAACGCAAAGTGACGCAGAGTTTTTATTTAAGTTTTCGTTTTGAATTTGTGACTCAATAGAAAAGCGTCTGGGAGTGTTACCGTGTTTCCACCCCAAACGCTTTTCTTTGAAACTTGCTCCTCACACCCCATATTTATATCATTGGTTAAATTAAATAGCAAGTACTTAACTAAAAATTTTATATTAATAATTTAAATATCTGGACTGAGGCAAAAATAAAAAACGCCTGGGAGTGTTGCCGTGTTTCCACCCCAAGCATTTTTTGTTTCAACTTACTCCTCACACAAGAGTTAAATTATCATTGCTGAATTAAAAAACAAGTATCTTAAGTGCCACTTTCGTAACTGCACCAGGAGGTTATTTTTTACACGCTCAATAAAAAGCGCCTGGGAGTGTTACCGTGTTTCCACCCCAAGCGCTTCTTATATTTAACATTGCTCCTCACACCCCATCACTATATCACTGAAGTTAGAGAATGGCAAGTAAATTGCGTGACAATTCTATAATTGAGTTATTTGACAGCAAAGAATCTACATATAACTTAGTGTAGAAAGTGGCGAACGCCAGTTAACACCATTAATAAACCTAGTTCATTAGCAGCTTTGATGGAATCTTTATCGCGCAGACTGCCCCCTGGTTGGACAATAGCTGTAATTCCGGCTGCGGCTGCGGTTCTGACGCTATCATCAAAGGGGAAGAAACCATCACTGGCGAGAAACGCACCTTGAGTTTTTTCTCCAGCTTGCTCTAAGGCTATTTTTGTCGAACCGACGCGGTTCATTTGACCTGCACCTATTCCTAAAGTTGTGCGATCGCTCGCCACAACAATAGCATTGGATTTAACGTGTTTACAAACTTTCCAAGCAAACAGCAATTCTGCTAACTCGCTAGGAGTGGGTTGACGTTCGGTGACAATTTGCCATTTACTTACATCTGCAACAATATCATCAGCAGTTTGGACAAGGAACCCACCTGCGATCGCTTTCACTGTTTCTTTCTGTCCAGTTAACAAATCTGGTAAAATCAAAACTCTGACGTTGCCTTTTTTAGTTAGAATTTCTTGGGCTTCTTCATCACAACCAGGCGCAACCACGCATTCTAAAAAAGTCTTCGTTAGTTCCGTAGCCGTCGCTGCATCAATGGCACGGTTTAAAGCCACAATACCCCCAAAAGCCGATGTAGAATCAGCATTGAAAGCTTTTTGATAAGCTGTAAAAATCGAGTCAGCCTCAGCAGTTCCACAGGGATTGGTATGTTTGATAATTGTCGCTGCGGGACTTTCTGTAAATTCGGCAATTATCCGCCGTGCAGCTTCCAAATCTACCAAATTATTGTAGCTGAGTTCCTTTCCTTGCAGTTTAGTTGCACCAGCCCAACCTGTAGCTGTACTTCCTGTTTGATACCAAGCTGCGGGTTGGTGGGGGTTTTCACCATAACGCAGAGATTGGAGTTTTTGACCAGAAACAGTATATTGTTGTGGTAATTCTTCTGCTTGTGTGCCAGCCAGGTAGGAAGCTATGGCGTTATCATAACTGGCAGTATGTGAAAATCCTTTCAAAGCACATTTTTGGCGAAACGCTAAAGAAGATTCTCCATTTTGGCGTAATTCTTGTAAATACTCCCCATATTGGTCAGGATTACATAATACTGTCAGATGAGCGTAGTTTTTCGATGATGCCCTTAACATAGCTGGGCCACCGATATCAATTTGCTCAACTGCCTCAGCTAATGTTACACCTGGTCGAGCGATCGTTTCCTCAAAAGGATAAAGATTGACTACCACTAAATCAATAGGACGAATTTGATTATTTTCTAAATCTGTTACATCTTGCGCTACATCCCGTCGTGCTAAAATACCGCCATGAATGCGGGGATGGAGAGTTTTCACCCGACCGCCTAAAATTTCCGGTGAACCTGTGTAGTCAGAAACTTTGGTGACTGGAATTCCGGCATCTTTCAGGGTTTTGGCTGTTCCCCCACTGCTGATAATATCAAAGCCAAATTCTTCAACTAAGTTCCGGGCTAAATCAATAATACCAGTTTTGTTAGATACACTCAGCAGGGCTAGACGCGCCATAATTCCCCAGTTTCCTTTGGACTATAAGATTGCAAGTAGATGATTATTCTACCGAATGGCTTTGCAAAAAAACCTAAAAGAATACGGATTAAATGAACCGCGAAGGCGCGAAGGACGCAAAGGAAGAGGGAAGAAGGAAGAAAATAAGCAATTTCGCCAATTTTTTAGTTAACCAGCTATGAAACTGAGGATAAACTGGTAAACGTGGTACTAATTTCCACCCAGCAGGTTGTAAAATTGCTTTTAATGTCTGTTCTTGCAAGTGGGGATAATCAGGGTTAACTTCATCTTTTGGACTTATTCCTCCTAAGTCTCTCGCACCTGCATCTAAACACGCTAGTAACCAATTTTCATCTTTTAGTAAATTAGGCGGAATTTGAATTGCAATATCTGCGGGTAAAATTTCCCGTGCTTTGCTGATGACTTCTGGTAATTTATGGGGGTCAAAAGCTTGTGCGTTAAAGCTTTGCTGATTTCCTGGACTGTGGGGTTGTAAGATTACTTCTTGTATATGCTGGTAGTGTTGATGTAATTCAGAAATAGCTGCTAAAGTTTCCCACCAATCATTCTCAGTTTCCCCAATTCCTAAAAGCAAGCCTGTAGTAAAAGGAATTTGCAACTCTCCTGCCCATTGTAATTGTTGCAATCTCAGTTCTGGTATTTTACTAGGCGCGTGGCGATGCACTGTATTGAGTAGTTTTGGTGTTAATTGTTCCAACATCAATCCCATTGATACATTTACATATTTTAGTTTTTGCATTTCCTCAAAGCTGAGTGGACCGGCGTTAGTATGTGGTAAAAATCCCATTTTTAGTGCTAATTCACACAAATCATAAATTCGCTGTAACCAAGCCTTACGCCTTGAGGAGTGGGGATGAACTTCACCACTGAGGATGAGGATTTCACAGACGTTTTGACTTTGCAGTTGTTGTAAAATACCTTCTGCTTCTGCGAGAGTCAGCCAGGGACTTTGACCAGGATCTGTCCGAAAGTTGCAGTAGGAACAGCGATTAAAGCATTCGTAGGTGGGGACGATGGTGTAAGCCGGACTATATGTAACGATGTTTGAACTAGATGAGGGCATAAATGTAACGTTTATGAGTAGATATTTACAATCTAGCAAAAATTCCTGAAACTATTGCTATGTAATCTTTGTAGCTCCTAATTGATACCCAATTTTGCAGGTTTCTCAAAAAATTTTGTTAACAGGGGTTTACAAAACTAAACAAACAGCTTAATATAAATTCATGAGGTAGAAACACCTACCAAAACATACATACCCAAAAAGCAATTATAAACACATGACTACAGCCATTCAACAGCGCGAAAGCGCCAATGTCTGGGATAGATTCTGCGAATGGATCACCAGCACTGAAAATCGCATCTACATCGGTTGGTTCGGAGTCTTAATGATTCCTACTCTACTATCTGCGATCGCTTGCTTCGTAATTGCATTTATCGCTGCTCCCCCCGTAGACATCGACGGTATCCGCGAACCAGTAGCAGGTTCTTTACTTTACGGAAACAACATCATCTCCGGTGCAGTTGTTCCTTCCTCTAATGCGATCGGTTTACACTTCTACCCAATTTGGGAAGCAGCATCCTTAGATGAGTGGTTGTACAACGGCGGTCCTTACCAATTGGTAATTTTCCACTTCTTAATCGGCGTAGCTTGCTACCTCGGTCGTGAATGGGAACTTTCTTACCGCTTAGGTATGCGTCCTTGGATTTGCGTAGCCTTCTCTGCACCAGTAGCAGCAGCAACCGCAGTATTCCTAATCTACCCAATCGGTCAAGGTTCATTCTCTGATGGTATGCCTTTGGGTATCTCTGGAACATTCAACTTCATGATCGTGTTCCAAGCTGAACACAACATCTTGATGCACCCCTTCCATATGTTGGGAGTAGCTGGTGTATTCGGTGGTTCCTTGTTCTCTGCAATGCACGGTTCTTTGGTTACATCTTCTTTAGTTCGGGAAACAACCGAAACCGAATCACAAAACTACGGTTACAAGTTCGGTCAAGAAGAAGAAACCTACAACATCGTTGCAGCACACGGTTACTTCGGTCGCTTGATTTTCCAATACGCTTCCTTCAACAACAGCCGTTCACTTCACTTCTTCCTCGCTGCTTGGCCTGTAATCGGTATCTGGTTCACCGCTTTGGGTGTCAGCACAATGGCTTTCAACTTGAACGGTTTCAACTTCAACCAATCCATCATTGATTCTCAAGGTCGTGTGATTGGTACATGGGCTGATGTAATCAACCGCGCTAACTTGGGTATGGAAGTGATGCACGAACGTAATGCTCACAACTTCCCCTTAGACTTGGCTGCTGGTGATGTTGCTCCTGTTGCTTTAACTGCTCCTGCAATCAACGGTTAATATTTCAAGCTTAGTTAAATAAGAAACGCTCTTCTCACGGGGAGCGTTTTTTTGTTTTTAACTTATTGTCTGAATCAGGATGTTCAGGATTTAAGGATTTTTAGGATTTTAATTGTCAGAATTTGGATATCTTTACACAGGTAAACGTCCAGTGATGAACATTTTATAGCCTCCTAACATTAGCATTAATGATAGGAAAAATTGCCAGAGGCTCATAGGATTGAGGATAGCTCGACTGCTCATAAATACAAGGATAATCCCAAGAACTACGGGTATCCAGCCTAGCTCTTTCATGCCTCTGGGGAAGAATATCAATATCATTACTCCTATTGTTAGTGCAAGTATGGATGTGTCTGCTGCTATACCCCGCCACCAGTAAGGATAAACGTTGGTTGTGAAGATGATATTTTGTCCAACCAAGTAAATGCCTAATATCAACAAACCGAAGCCGAATATTCTCAGTAAAAAGCCCATGTTATGCCTGCGCGAAGTATGAGTGGTTAAAAACATTTTTAGAACTACCAAATGGCATTCCATCTCATGATACTTTTGTACGAGTATTTGCACAATTGAAGAAGGCAGAAGGTTCAATTTAGAAGGGGATTCAAACCCCTAAATTTGGTGGGGGTATTCAACCCTTGTCTCACGACACGGTGTAGAGACATGGGAAGAATTTTTCGCTTTCCGTCTCAAACCATTACTAGATAAAGATTCCGACCGATGGCTATTGGTTCAGTGGTGCAGCGCAGGAATTGTTTCAGTCAAGAATGTGGCTTGATTTTGTATAATTAGTGCGATCGCTTTAAGTTCAATTATGAACAGCGTGATGAGCCTTCTATTCAAGTTGTTTGTCGTTTTTGGGTGGAAGCAGGTTGACATCCACCACTATCAAATCCTCGTCAAGAATAAAAATCAATTTCCTTGGATATTGACTCCGACAGAACATGAAAGACGACAAAAGGAAAGATTGATAGAACAGTTAAGGTTGTTGGGTGTAGAACCTGATATTTAATTTGTCAGAATCAGGATGTCCAGGATTTAAGGATTTTCAGGATTTTTGTCTTATTTAGACAATTGGTAGCATTTCAGATACTACAATTTCTAAATCAGGAAAATCTAAAGGAGATATTTTTTGCTGTTCTGTGATAATTTCTTGATTTTGATAACCTTCTGTTGTGGGATTTCTAAATACAATTAATTCGCGTTTCACTACATCTAATACCCAATAGTCTTTAATTCCTGCTTGAGAATAAGCTTTAGCTTTGATTTCTGTATATAGTTTTAAACTGCTATCTGCAACTTCAATAATGAAATAAATTTCTGCTGGTGTAGGATGATGATCTGCATAGTCTAGCGGATCTATTTTCACTAGAGCAATATCTGGTTCTGGTTCAGACCTTTCATTTAATTTTACAGGGTCTTGAACAGCTATCCAAGCATGATTTCCTAAAAGATTTTGTAATAATTTATTTGTTCTTCCTACTGCTGAACTGTGGGCTGTTCCTTTAGCAACCATCCAAATTATTTTCCCTTCTAATAATTCTACTCGTTCACTTGGTTCAAATATTCCTACTTCAGCCATTCTGTGGTATTCATCAACAGTCCACAGCCGCAATTGTAAGGGTGATTCTGTGGTTTGCATAGTTAATTGGGGTAAATATTTATTTTCTATTATATTATGTTTTATTTGTCTGAATCAGGATATCCAGGATTTAAGGATTTACAGGATGTTGTTTAAAAGTATCATGTTTTGAATTTTGATTGTCCATCTTTATCTGTGTTTGTCTGCGTTTATCTGCGTTCAATTATTCTGGTATTACTGTTAGATTACTAATTTTTTTTAAACGAACCACAGAGGACACAGAGGACACAGAGAAAAAATATCAGTTGTCTTTGTGTGGGAAGGGAGTATTTTTCTCGTTTATCTAATTAATTATCTCAGAATTGGGGGAGCTTTCATCAGAAAATAAAATCCTGTAAATCCTCAAATCCTGGATATCATGATTCTGACTTAATAATTTTCTATAATCTTTAAATGTTACATTTTACAAGTCTCGACGCGACAGAAGACACCCCACCCCAACCCCACCCCACCTTCATAAACCATTGTACAAAAACCACACCAACAGGGAGGTAGCCTTCTGGTACTTTATAAGTTCTAAAATTCCTAAATAATTGAATATCTGATAACCAGTAGCCTTCTTTTCTCCATCCTACTTTTTCCCCGAACTTTCTCCAGATTTCTGAATCGTACTCTCTCGTTCCTCCTAAACTTCGATAAAGTTGTGTCTGCACAGAAAACCCAAATTTATCATCACTGTATGTTACCCACAACTGGTCAATGGTGTGAAGGTCTTCACAAGGAAAATTATCAATACTATGAATATTTAACCAACCTTCTTTTTCCCGTTTCGCAAACGCTAACATTAGCCTTGTTGTTTCCTCATCTGCTTCTTTCCATTTTCCAGCTTTGAGTAAGTCAGTCAGTCTTCTGTAGTCCATTCCTACAGATGATTTTAATTGTACATCTTGGTTTACAGGTTCTGGTGTGAGTATAATTTGCGGTTGTCTTTCCTCTACTAAAAAAAGTTTACAAGTCTCGACGCGAGAGAAGATACCAACTAAAATACCCCAACCACCGCCTACACCTACCACCCAAAAGCGACTCAAAGGTAAATGAAATTCTGGTACTTTTTTATCAAACGTAATATCTTTGTAAGATAACCAGTATCCTCCTTTTCTCCAGCCTACAGTTTCACCAAAGACATCCCAAATTTTGTCGTCGTACTGTCTAGTTCCACCAAGATTTTGATAAATACGCTTCTGAACAGAGAAACCAAAACGCCCATTACTGTAATTTACCCACAATTTATCAATAGTAGCGAGGTCTTCACAGGGGAAATTATCAATGCTGTTAAAATCTAGCCAACCTTGATTTTCCCTTTTTGCAACCGCTAACATGACTCGCGTTGTTTCTTCATCAGCTTCTTTCCATTTCCCTGCTGCGAGTAAGTCACGAAGACGGGTATAATTCATACCTACTGTTGATTTTAGATCAACATTATTTACTTCTAATGATTTATTGTTTGAATTAAAAATAAATTGATAATATTCATCATCATCCTCAAAATTATCTTCAAAATATTTTGATTGAACATATTGGATATAGTTAATAGTGCGTCTATAACTAAATTCCTTATTTAGTCTTTTATATAGATTAGCAGCCAAATTCAAATGTTCAAGTGCATTTTTATTATTTCCTATTTCGCTATAGTAATTTCCTCGATAGTAGTAGTTTTCGGCAAGGTATGTATAAATATTTAAGGCATAGTCAGGATGAATTTTTAATAGTTTATTAAAATCCTCAAATGCACCTACTATATCTCCTATTTAAAAACGAACTTTTCCTCTAACATAGTATGCTTTATGAAATTCAGGATTAATATTTAATGATTGATTCAAATAATTGATTGTTATTTCATGTATATATATATAAATATAACCCCCGTCTATTTCATCAAGGTTATAGTAGGTAATTGCTAAATTAAAATAGACTACATCCTCTTTAGGATTAATTTTTCGTGCTTCCTCATAATCATTAATGGCATAGTCTATATAACCCAATTCATAGTAAATAATTCCTCTGTTATTATAAGAACAAGCATCTTTAGGATTAATATATATTGCTTGACTATAATCATTTATAGCATCCCGAAAGTTTCCCAATTGATGATGAGTTTCTGCTCGTTTGAAATATATTTCAGCATTTTTGGGATTTAGTTGTAACGCTTGACTATAATTAGTAATAGCACCTTGATAATCAAGATTATCAATACATTCATCACCTAAACTGATATATTTGTCAGCATCATAATATGCTAAACCCTCTAAATACCCACGTAAACTACCAGAATAAAGTAATTCATCTATTCCGACTAAAGTTTTATCACCAATTGATTTAATTATATTAGTTGGTAAAAACCCAGCTATAATAAGACCATATTCTTTTTCTGTTTCACTAAATTCCTCTTGACATAAAATACAAACTAAAACAGCATTTTTTTCAATTTCTTCTCTATCAATTGTCCATTGAACTTTATCAAAATATCCATAACGGGTTTTAACCTGAACACCAATTGATGAATCAGAAGTTAAAGTAAAATCAATTTTTCCATCTCCACCAATGCGTTTTTCATAATCAATTTCAGTTACTAAATCACCTAAACGACTTTTAACAACTTCCTCACCCAGCTTTCCCTTCATATTATTGGTAACAACATTACGAATAGGAGTTGAAGAGGTATGTCTATATTTTTCAGCCATCTCCCAACAAAAATCCCGTAATTGCTTTAACCTCTCTCCAGAGATAACTGTCAACTCACTATGCTGGCCTTCCTTCTCACAATGGAGTAAGTCACCAGATTTCAGTCTTTGAATAAAATCAGTCTGCTGTGCTTTTAGTATTGTTGTCCAGTCCATTGCTCAAAATTCGCCTTTATCTGACAAGGAGTATTTATTCTAGTATTCCCTATCAAGCAGCAAAAAGCACTAATCTAGATCACATTGCAGTGTTTTTAGCCTAACCGAAAAGTATTGAATCCTCAAGCCCTAAAAACACAAATCAAACAAACATCCTGTAAATCCTTAAATCCTGGAAATCCTGATTCAGACAATTTAATTTTACACCCCTATGAGTTGTAATTAGAATGTGGGAAGAAGAACCAGAATTATTTTTGCATAATCTGGCATTATTACCATTAGCACCATTAACTCGGACAAATTCACCTCAAGGTTTATTATCCCAAATTGCCAATAATGTTGCTAAAATTGCAGATAGGGAGACTAAACAGGATATTGCAGCTTACACAGAGATTTTAGCTGGTTTGCGGTTTGAAAAAGATTTTATTCGTCAATTATTGAGTGAGGATCTTATGCAAGAATCAGTAATTTATCAGGACATTTTACAGAAGGGAGAAGGAAAAGAAGCAGTTAAATTTTGTCTGATGTTACTTAATCAACGTTTTGGAAAACTTGATTCCGAAATAATTGAAAGAGTTAAAATCCTACCTGTGGAACAGTTAGAAAATTTAGGTGCAGCGTTGTTTAATATCTCTGAAGTTGCGGATTTAGTAAATTGGTTAAACCAAGAAGAACATTATTAATAGTGATTTGACAAGTAGGGGTTTAGCAGTGCTAAACCCTTACAAATCTAGGTTTTTTGTAATTTTACGACGGTTAAAAATCTACTCCTCGTTTCAATTCTACACCTTGATTTGCATAGTGTTTATGACAATAAACCTCAGAGTGAATACTGGCTAAATCAAAATATGCAGGTTGATTTTGACAGCGACCGGTAATAATAACTTCTGTGTCTCTTGGTTTACGCAATAACGCTTGCACAATGGGATCAACAGGGAGTAATTCTAAATCAACAGTGGGATTGAGTTCATCGAGAATGATGGTTTTATAGATTCCAGATGCGATCGCAGTTTTGGCAATTTCCCAACCCCTCTCAGCTTCCACATAGTCTAATTCTTGCCGCGAATTACGCCACACGATCGCATCCCGTCCACAGCGTAAATGATCCACCACTTCAGGATAGGATTGCTGCAAAGCCGCGATCGCTGCATCTTCAGTATAACCACTACCACCTTTCAACCACTGCATAATTAACACGCGAGTAGAACCAGGATGATTGATTCCTCTACCAATCGCTTGTAAAGCCTTACCCAAAGCACTAGTTGATTTACCCTTACCTGCACCAGTATAAATTTCTATACCCTCAATGAACAGCGCTGCTGCTGTCGGGTGGTGATGGGGTTTCATTTCTGAATGCAAATCTGCAATATCTAGTAACTGTTGCGGTGCAGCACGTCCGGTAGCGATGATTTCCAATTCTTGGGGTTTAGACTTTAATGTTTTTACCACCTCATCTACTGATAGCAAACCCAAATCTAAAACCGGGTTAATTTCATCTAAAACTACAACCGAGTATAACCCTGATGCGATCGCACCCTTGGCCACATCCCAACCCCTTGCAGCTTCAGTTCTATCAAAGGGGGTAATCTCATCATGTCCAAAAAACTCAGCCCTACCCGTGCGAACCTGATCAATCAAATGGGGAAAACCACGCTGTAAAGCTGCGATCGCACCGTCCTCATCATAATCACGTTCTGGGCCTTTCAAAAACCTCAGCAGTAAGACACGATTAGAATCACTCGGTGTATTTATTCCCAAACCAATCGAGCGCAAAACCACCCCTAAAGCAGCTTGGGACTTTCCTTTTCCAAGTCCATCATAGACGTGAATTTGACCCGTAAGCCGTTCAGAACGTACTTGTGCTGTGCGAATACCGATGCCATTTCTTGTCATCTTTGGAAAAGCTGTAACGTGGCAATCCCCTATTTTACCGAACCTTGGTTTAATTAGGTAGGAAGATTTTCTCTAAAATCTGCCCTATAGATGACACCTCAGTATACTAGTGAAGTCAATGTATTAATAATCTTAATCACAATCTACCATCATACACAGATCGCAAATGACAAGAAGAATGAGATAATTGCCCCCATCATCCGTATTATCTCAGTTATACTGTGGAGTCAACCCTTACTGTTCACCCTTTATGCCAGAAGAATTATCACTTCCCAGAATTTTGCCCGTTGGTGCAATTTTGTTTCAAACTTTATTTTTACTAATTGCCATTGCCATAGAAGGCTATGTTTTGCATAGATGGCTAAAATTTGACAAAAAAACTAGCATCTTTTATGCCATAGCTATGAACGTTTTTTCCACCGTCATTGGCTGGAATCTCTTTTTTCTGATTGAGCCAATATTACCTTTACAAGCAAAATCAGAATTAATGAGCTATGTATTTTTTAACAAGTTCACAAATGTCAGTACGCAGAGTTATATAATCTTCATCTGTTTCATCATGTTCTTCGCTACCTTTTTGGTAAAATTTTTGTTACTAAAAACATTAATTATCGCATTAGATGAAATTGGTAAAAAAGAAGAAACACCGACTACTCAGCGAGAAAAAATCATGATCAATGAAAAATTTAAATTGCAAAATACCAATTTAGTTACCACTACATTAATAGCAAATTCAATGAGCTATACTGCCATAACTGTAGTATTAATACTTCGCAATTTATCTCCAGTTATAAAATAACTGCCTCAAAAAAATTAATTATACACATTTTTCATTATTGCCCATTCTTTGTTATCTATGTTCACCAACGAATTCAATTTTGTTTTCTACATAACTGCCAAAAGAATAACCTTATTAACGTAAAAAAAAATGAACTCATCATTATTCTTTAAAGAAGTAACCCTGATCTTTAAATTTATTCAAGATTTATTTTTGGGAGTTCAAAAACTTTTAATGCCTCCCAAAGCTTTCTCCTGGCAAACATTCATTTATTTAAGTGTATTTTCTTGGGGAACTTCATATTTTGCGCTAGGTTTTATAAAAGACATAATTGCATTAACAGGTTGGTTATTTTTAATAGCTGGTACAGCTTGGTATACCACTGATGATCCTTTAAGAGTACCTGGTACTTTTATGCCGGTTGGAGCATTAATAACTGGATTATTAGTCAGTGTTTTTGCTTTTGGACATCAGGTAAATGTAGTTACACCTAGAACCATCGTTCTCTGGCCAACAATCGCTGCCATCATTACCGCAATACCAGAATTTTTTGCAGGAACAGGGACACAAGCAAAAGCTGCTATTCCCAAACTAGAAACCCGCCAAAAAATAATCGTATTGATTGCTTGGTCTATGTTGATAAGCTGTTGGCTTCAGTTTTATTTTGTCATAGATAAATGGTTAAAAGAATATCCAAGTTTATCCGTAGATAATTTTCAACGCAGTACCTTTGTAATTAGACTAGAACCAAAAACTGAAAAACCAAAAAATGGTGAGACTATCTTAAATAAAATTCAACCACTCATAGAAGAAGAAATAGTTACCAAACCTTGGGCAGAAGTAGAGAGATGGTTGTTAGAAGCTAATAAGGAGGTTGGGAATTTAGGAAACAGAATGATTGATAAAAATCTGGTTAAATATAAAGAACAAAAACTATGGAGTGTTGAACCCCGTGTAGTCAACATCGAATCAGGATACAGATTAGATATCCTCAGCATTTGGAAAGGCCCAAGCTCAAATTCACGCGGTTTTTATATCCAGAAATCTTGTCGCATCCAACCAATTGCATCCGTCAATCAACCAGAAAATAAAAACGCAGTCGCTGGAATTGAATGCGATCGCATTAACAGATTTTACCTTGGTTCCCCACCACCACAACAGTAAGGGTTTGGGGAGATAGTGAAGATGGAGACTGAGACAAGAAGAAGTTTACCAATTACCAATTACCAATCACTATGAACATAGCTAGAACCTTCGTGATGTCAAAAAATGTATTTCATGAAGTGATACGCGATCGCATCCTGTATATCATCGGTTTTTATGCACTCATCCTGGCTGTTGCTAACCGTACCATTTTTGAATTTAGTGCTACAAGCCAAGACAAAATATTTTTAGATGTCGGACTGTCAGTAATGAACGTCATCGGTTTAATTATTGCCATCTTTATAGGTACAGGACTCGTTAACAAAGAAATAGAAAAACGTACTATTCTCATGCTAATTGCCAAACCTATCAGTCGCAGTGAATTTATTACTAGTAAATACTTAGGTTTATCTGGTGTATTGGCAGTACTTGTAGCCGCAATGACAGTTATTTATCTAGGATTTTTACAATTTAGTAAAATGTCCTATCCGATAGAAAGCATTCTCATTGCTTCGTTTTTCTTATTTTTACAATTAACCTTAGTTACCGCTGTAGCCATCACTTTAGGAGTTTTTACCAGTTCCCTCATAGCCACAGCCTTAACATTTGCAGTTTATTTAATGGGAAATATTACACAAGATTTAGTTGCACTTGGTCGTCTTAGTCAAAACTCTGGTGTAGAACGCATTACCCAAGCTTTATATCTTGTACTCCCAGATTTATCTCGCTTGGATTTGAAAAATGATGCCGTTTATGGTTTACAAGCAATGCCTGATATAATCACACTGATTACTAATGCAGTCTATGGTTTACTTTATAGCTTCATGCTGTTAGCAGTTGCTATTTTTATATTCTTACGTAGAGAGTTTTAAAGGAAGGAGTTCGGAGTTCGGAGTCAGGAGTCAGGAGTTAGAAGTCAGAAATTAAAACATTCGAGACTTTAATAAACCATTAACAAGCAACAGGTAATTACTTCAATCGTAAGTATTCAGGATAAAGAATAGTTCAAGTCATGAGAATAAAGGCTTTTTTAGTCAAATTTGATGATTTTGATAAAATATCACTTTTCTCTATTCTTCATTTCATAAGCATTCTGAACCGCAGGTCTGCGTAGCGTCTCCTGACTCCTGACTCCTTCTTCTTACCTTTAATCTTCTTCCCAAGTTCGTAACTGCAAATAAACTAATAGCAAAGTTACAGCTAACAAGACAGTTGCTACTGCTGCTGCGTAACCGAAATCAAATTGACCAAAAGCTTCTTGATAAATGTAATAAACTAATAAATTAGTAGAATTTAAAGGGCCACCACCTGTAATTACATAAACAGGTTCAAAACTCCGCAATGTAAAAATAGCAGTGGTGACAGTAGCGAATATTAAAGTAGGTTGTAATCCTGGTAAAGTAATATGCCAAAATTGTTGCCAATCATTAGCACCATCCAATTCTGCTGCTTCATAACGACTATAAGGAATTGTTTGCAGCCCAGCTAAAAAAACCACCATATTGAAACCTAGTTGTTTCCAAATACTAAATAAAATTATGACTGGCATTGCCCAAAAAGTATCTCCTAACCAAGATATTGGCTGAATAGCAAAAAAATTCAAAAGTCCATTGACTGGCCCAGTATTTTGAAACAACCAGCGAAATCCTAAACCAGCAGCAACGAGAGAGACAATTGAAGGCAGAAAATAGGCACTTCTTAAAATTCCTCTCAAAGCAATGGAACGGTTTAATAATACTGCTAACCCCAAGGGGATGACTAAACTCGGAAAGAGGCTACCAAGGGTGAAATAAACAGTGTTAAAAATAACTTGCCAAAAATCAGAGTTGAGTAGCAAACGCCAGTAATTTTTAAAGCCTACTAAATAAGTCCCCGTTGAAGTAAAACTACCAGCGGTAAAACTGAGATAAAACAAATAGATAATAGGCCAAATAATAAATAAGCCTAACAAAATCAATGCGGGTGTGAGAAAAATCCAAGCAGCGACTGTATCATTATCCAGCAATTGCATAGACGAAAATCGGGATGGTTTCATGATAATCTTATTCAGTCATACGATATTCATCATTCTATGAGTCAATATTACCCGATTGAGGTTGCATCTAGCCTAATTTCTCCTGACATTTCTAGTACAAAATTCACATCAGATACTCCCTTGAAATTAGGAGTTATGGCTTCTGGAAATGGTAGTAATTTTGAGGTAGTTGCTGAAGCTATCCAAGAAGGCACATTAAACGCTAAAATTCAAGTTTTAATTTACAATAATCCTTCGGCTAAGGCAGCAACAAGGGCAGCAAATCACGGTGTAGAAGCTATTCTATTAAATCACCGCGACTATAAAAGCCGCAAAGATTTGGACAGAGAAATTGTTAAGACTTTGCAGCAGTATGATGTAGACTTGGTGATCATGGCAGGTTGGATGCGTCTGGTGACACAAGAATTAATTGACGCTTTTCCTGACAAAATTATTAATATCCATCCCAGCTTGTTGCCTAGTTTTAAGGGTGTTAGGGCTGTGGAACAAGCTTTAGCAGCAGGAGTGAAAATAACAGGTTGTACTGTGCATCTCCTCCGTTTAGAAATGGACAGTGGCCCAATTTTGATGCAAGCGGCAGTACCAGTATTACCGGATGATACGGCGGAAACACTACACGCTAGAATCCAATTACAGGAACATCTAATTTTACCATTAGCGATCGCTTCTCTAGCCTCTCATAGCAGAATACAGGAGTCAGGAGTTCGGAGTTAGGAGTTCGGAGTTAGGAGTTCGGAGTCAGGAGTCAGGAGTCAGGAGTCAGGAGTCAGGAGTCAGGAGTCAGGAGTCAGGAGTCAGGAGTCAGGAGTCAGGAGTCAGGAGTCAGGAGTCAGGAGTCAGGAGTCAGGAGTCAGGAGTCAGGAGTCAGGAGTAAAAATTGCTCTATTACGTTGTATCTTTCCAATTACCAATTACCAATTACCAATTACCCATTACCCATTACCCATTACCTATATAAATGTTACAATCCTCAGTTAGAAATTAAGGATATATTTATGCCAGTTTTAACTAGCCCAATCAAGTTTGGTACAGATGGCTGGCGGGGCGTAATTGGCGAGGAATTCACTTTTGAACGCCTAGCCCTAGTAGCAACCGTTGCCGCCAAAGTTTTATATAGTACTTATTTTCCTACGGTAGGTAATCGCACAATTATTATTGGTTACGATCGCCGTTTTATGGCTGAAGAGTTTGCCCGTGTTGTCGCTAATGCTGTGACTGCTGTGGGCTTTGATGTCCTATTTAGCGAAACTTTTGCCCCCACACCGGCATTTAGTTGGGCAGCTAAAGAACTCAATGCGTTAGGGGCGCTAGTCGTTACAGCTAGTCATAATCCTGGCAAATACTTAGGCTTAAAAGTCAAAAGCGCTTTTGGGGGTTCTGTACCGCCAGAAGTTACCAACGAAATAGAAAGTTTGTTAACCGTAGATGTACCACCCGCAGCCACGACAGGGAAAGAAGAGAAGTTTGATCCCTGGCCTAGTTATTGTCAAGCATTAGCGGCTAAAGTTGATATTGGTAAAATTAGGGAAGCGATCGCATCTGACAAATTAACATTATTTGTTGATGTTATGCATGGTGCAGCGGCGAGTGGATTGGGTAGACTGTTAGGCGAACAAGTCAAAGAAATCAATACCAACCGTGATCCCCTGTTTGCAGGTGGTGCGCCCGAACCTTTGCCAAAATACCTTTCCCAGCTATTTAAAGTCATGAAAACTCATGGGAAAAGTAAGAAACCAGGTTTAACTGTAGGTTTAGTATTTGATGGAGATTGCGATCGCATTGCCGCAGTAGACAAAGACGCTAATTTCCTCAGTTCCCAAATCTTAATCCCCATATTAATAGATCACCTCACCCGCAGGCGTAACTTTACAGGCGAAATCGTCAAAACAGTTAGCGGTTCTGACATCATTCCCCTTGTTGCTAAATTACTGAATTTACCTGTATTTGAAACCGCCGTCGGTTATAAATACATTGCTGACAGAATGTTAGATACAGAGGTATTACTTGGTGGTGAAGAATCCGGTGGCATTGGCTATGGCAGTCATATTCCCGAACGAGATGCCCTACTTTCTGCATTGTATGTCTTAGAAGCAGTTGTAGAATCAGGCTTAGATTTAGGTGATTATTATCGCCAATTGCAACAACAAACCAATTTCAATTCAACCTATGATCGCATAGATTTACCTTTAGCAAATATGGACGTAAGAGGACGGTTATTGCAACAACTGCAAACCCAACCTTTAACAGAAATTGCCGGGTTAGCAGTGATTGATTGCAAAACCATCGACGGTTATAAATTCCGTCTCGCTGATCAAAGTTGGTTAATGATTCGCTTTAGTGGCACTGAACCAGTTTTACGCCTTTATTGCGAAGCACCCACACTAGAACAAGTTCATCAAACCCTAGCTTGGGCAAAAACCTGGGCAGAATCGAATTAGAAGAGATGGGGAAGAGAGGAGAATAAATTTCTATCTATTCCCTATTCACTGCTTACTGTCAACTGTCACCTAATTTTTAATGACAAAAATACTCGTAGTAGCTACAGGAAATCCCGGTAAATTGAGGGAAATGCAAGCTTATTTAGCTGATTCTGGTTGGGAATTAACCCTCAAACCAGATGATTTAGAAGTGGAAGAAACAGGGGCAACTTTTGCTGCAAATGCTTGTATCAAAGCCTCTGAGGTTGCTATAGCTACCGGAAATTGGGCGATCGCAGATGATTCCGGTTTAGCTGTAGATGCCCTCAATGGTTCACCTGGTGTTTATTCTGCCCGTTATGGCAATACAGACGCAGAACGTATTTCTCGGTTATTACGAGAGTTAGGCGATACAGCAAATCGTCAAGCCCAGTTTATCTGTGCAGTAGCAGTTGCAAATCCTGCTGGGGAAATAGTTCTGCAATCTGAAGGTATTTGTCGTGGTGAAATTCTTTATTCAACCCGTGGTGAAGGTGGTTTTGGTTATGATCCCATTTTTTATGTCCCAGAAAAGCAATTAACTTTTGCCGAAATGTCACCGGATTTGAAAAAGTCAATTAGTCATCGTGGTAATGCTTTGAAAAGTTTAGTTCCTCAGTTGGTGCAGGTGTTGGGGTAAGGGTTTTTTTTGGGGTTACTTGTTTTCTATTGGGGATGTTTTTAACGAACCGCAAAGGCACGAAGAACGCGAAGGAAGAGGGGAAGAAGAGGAAGACAGCAAAACTAATTAATTTTTATAGTGTGTCAAACTTCCTTCATTCACCTTACTATATTAACAAAAGCTTACAGTTTTTATATGGAGGTTGATAAATGATAGAACTAGCGAAAAAGGTGTTATATTGCCCGCTAGGTATGTACCTCCTGACAGCGAAATCCGCTGTATCAGACAAATATTAGGCTAAAACTTGCATATCCCCAGTTGATATCCAAGGAGAAATGGTTGCTTTAATTTCTTTACCAATCTTTTGTTCAGCCAGTCTGAGTTCATAATTTTTTTGCAAATTCATCCAAAATTCAGCACTAGTACCAAACCATTGTCCTAGACGTAATGCAGTGTCAGCAGTAATTGACCTTTGACCATTAATTATTTCGGTAATTCTATTTTTTGGGACATGAAGCAACCTAGCTAATTCACTTGCACTTATTCCTAATTCATGCAGTTCATCAGCTAAAATTTCTCCAGGATGAATAGGTGGACGTGCCATATAATTCTCCTTCAGTGATAATCTGTAATTTCTATGTTGAAAGGTTTTAGTTCATCATCTGGCCAATTGAAACAAATTCGCCATTTTTCATTAATGTGGATGCTGTATTGGCCGTCTCTATCACCTTCTAAGGACTCAAAATGATTACTTGGTAATAACATTAAATCCTTTTTACTAGTAGCCGCCTCTAATATTTCAAGCCGTCTGTATGCTTGTCTAGTAAAAGCTTGAAACTCTTTTACTCTCTCACCTAAAGCGAATTGCTCCGTCCTTTTATCTCGATATTTTGGATAATTTTCTGACGGAGACATATCTTAAACAATAGTAGATGTTATGCGTTACGTAACCTATAACTTTTTTTAGTATAGCATGATAAAACTACAAAAGGCGCTGCTGATGTTAGAGATGAAGAAAAATCTTGACAATACCTCATCCCTTAATTCCACAACGCCCAATATTTTAATACTCAGAACTCAGAACTCAGAACTTAAACAGCTTCTGTGTTCTTTTCCCCGGTACGAATACGGATAACTTGCTCTACAGGAGAGATGAAAATCTTACCATCACCAATTTCTCCAGTTCGGGCAGCTGAGATAATTTTATCAACCACCATATCTACCTGGGAATCTTCAACAACGATTTCCACCTTGAGTTTTTGTAGAAACTCAACCGTGTATTCCGAACCCCGGTAGCGTTCAGTTTGACCTTTTTGTCGTCCAAAACCACGGACTTCAGAAATTGTCATGCCCACAATTCCCGCATTCACCAAGGCAATTTTTACCTCATCCAGCTTAAATGGACGGATAATAGCTTCTACTTTTCTCATTTTTTGCAATTCCTGACTTCTAAGAGCATCGTTTATATATCTAACCAGATTAGTTGTCTAAAGCTGTAACTATAGAGCTACTGTTTAACTTGAGTTTGATGTATTGTATTTCACCACTGCTCAGGTGTCTAGACCTTACTTACTGGCTTTGTTCCTGAAGGAGCGATCGCCAATCTGCGATCGCTTTTTCTGTCCACAGCCAATTTTGAGCCAATTTCTCGACCGTAAACTTCGCAGGTTCATTCTCAATCACTGTTTGACGCAGTTTAATTGCTTCTTTCAGATATTGCGCTTGTCTTGCAACAGGTTGATTATTTACAGATTTATATAAACCCAAAGCTAACCCCGCATAAGAAGTTAAAGCCGCTGGTGGCATAATCGGATTGGGAGATTCGGCTTCTGTCAAAGTTGCATTCTGGGGATTGAGTGACAAATTCAAAGCCTTGAACCAGGCATCATTAGCGCGATTTAAATTTCCCTCTGCATAGTAAGCGAATCCCAAAGCATTATTATACAACACAGAATCCGGTTGATCCCGCACCGCAATTTCCCAATAACGACGAGCATCATCAAAACTGTATTTGTTATCTCTAGTTTGAGCAAATTGCCAAGCCAAGCGTCCCCGTAAAAAGTTGACAGATGGATCTTCAGTTTGCTTAGTAGGAATCAGCGCTAAAGCAGTTTCTGCTGATTTCAAAGCGCCACGATTCAATAATTCATCTACAGCCTCTAACCCTGCTTTTAAATTACCTTGACTCAATTGTTCTGTAGCCGTAGCAGTGACAATTCCTGTATTTGATGTTTGTAGATTAATGGGTTCTAATTTGCGGTTAGCAAAATTATCGGTAGGAATCGGCGGGATTTTGCCGACCACTGACGGTCGATGCTGCCACCACATCGCACCCATCAGAATTGCCAGTCCTGCACCCACAAGCCCGAAAATTGGCCATAATCGGCGACGGCGACCTGGTGGATGAATTGATGGTAATGGAGATTGTTGAAAGTTTGCCTGATTAGCTTCAACAATTGGCGTAGTTGAGGCTGTTTCTGCTACACTATCCCCCCATAAATCTAAATCTTCTTCTACCTGTGAAGGCTGCTTCTCCTGGTGATCATTTTCCCGTACTGGCTGCTCTAGTTCCGCCTTCATGGAAGTTTCTTCAGTAGAAACTTGTGGATTACCTAACTGACGAAACAAATCGGAAACAATTGCCGAATCTTCATCATAACCAGGTTGATCATACTCAATTTCATCCAAAAGATCTCCCCACGTATCATCCCCTAGCCAATCAAGCTCAGATGCATCCCGTGCTAAACCTGAAGGCATCATATCCTCAAAATTTAAAGCCATCTGGGCATCATCTGTAGCAGCATACATCGAATTAACTGATGTTCCCACAGGCGAGTGATATTCATTGAACAATTCCGCATTTGCAGACAAACCAATTT
Source organism: Anabaena sp. PCC 7938 (assembly GCF_049315035.1). Taxonomy (NCBI): domain Bacteria; kingdom Bacillati; phylum Cyanobacteriota; class Cyanophyceae; order Nostocales; family Nostocaceae; genus Anabaena; species Anabaena sp. PCC 7938. The sequence continues at coordinate 3,616,779 of NZ_CP186034.1, forward strand.
GCGGAGACAGAAAACCTTCAAATTCCCGCTGTAGATACAGCATTGGTAACGCCCAGTACATCTGGTGAGAACCATAGGCAGAAATTAAGCCTTGACGTACTCGACTCACACACAAATCTAGGGGATAGCCCTGACTTAAGTTACGGTAAAACAATTGCGTTAATGTCAGCGCCACTTCATCAGGAATCCGTTCTGACATCGCCAAAACGCTTCTTAAACCCCTTTTCACCAAACTTTCAGTTAGATTACGTTCTCCTGTCTCCCCAGATGTATCAGCCTTAGCTCTGTATGCTCCCAAACAAGAGTTAAATACTGCCATTTGAATATTATTATTCACCAGCAACCCTGCTAAATCATCGCCGCTGAGGATTTCTGTTAAGCCAGTTCTTCTACTGACTAGATAAATTTCTCCTCCATTAGTCCCCAAATTACTATGGCCGGAGTAATGCAGAACGTGATATCGTCCCTGTTCTAGAGCTTGGGTTAACTCTTCCCTGCCTGGTTGATCAAGAAGCGTTAGTTCAATCTCTGGAAAATAATTTCCATTTTCAGTGGTTCGGGGGTTCTGGCGATGTAATTCGGCTTGCAAGTTAATTGCTTCTTGTTTGAGCAAATCAAGACGCACTTGGTCAGTGGGGGAAGAAATAACCATCAATACCTTTACCCCGCTGTCTTCCTGTGGCGTGGGGATGTTGCGAGTTGCTAATCTTGATGTTGCGGGAATTCCACTTTGGTAACGAGAAAAAGCGATATATGGCCCAGTAGCTAAAGGGCGATCGCCTGCGTGCATCACTTCCCAAGGCAAACGCGCCAACTTATTATCTTTAAGTCCTAAACGCAAGCGCAGTACCTGCTGCTGATTCTGGGCAATACCCTGGGCAGTAATCCAACTATCTCTAAGAGTGCCTTGAAACAAAGCATTATACAATTGTTGACCCAATGCCACCAAGTTTACAGAGTTTCTAGCGATGCCTGCGGCAGACTGCGACGCAGCATCCCCCTGTAGCACCAACTGTAAAGGGTCATTCATTAAATGTCCTGCTGCCGCCAACCACTCAGCCACAGGCCAAGTTACCAATTCCTCTGCCAATGGCACCCCAGGTGCGACTTGTTCCGTCCGCACCAAGTAGTCATTCTGCCCTACTGGGGTTACGGAAATGTGAAATTCCTGGGTCACAACTTCTCCTGTTTGCCTCCTAAATCCGGTTTGAACCGTAAAAATTTCTAGTCCTTTCTCCCTCTAGCTGATACTTTAGAAGCATATTGCCAAGGAATGTTTCTGATTTTGTGTTGTTTCGCCTTTTTGGCTCGAACAACTTTATCCGGATTGGATTACTTCAGACTAGAACACTTTAATGGTAGATGCACCTTGATCTTCAACTCCCCTGGTAGGCTAACACCCGCCGGGGGTTTTCTTTTTAATTTTGGCAAAAAAAGCAATCTTTGACCCAAGAATTTCTTTTCAAACTATCAGTAGATCGAATTCTGATAAATAACTCCCCCAACCAACTACTAGCCATAGGAATTTCTTTCCGTAAGCAATAGCCAGATTTGGTGAAATTTATCCGGAGCATAGTCATATAACCAGGAACGTTTAAATGGTAGATGCACCCTGATAATTAATTTCCCCTAGTTGGCTAACACCACTGGGGGTTTTTTATATGGTTGACAATATCAATAAATTGAAACGCCACCAAATTTTTCCGGAGATAACATTAAACCTGAGAACATTTAATTAGTAGATGCACCCTGATAACTAACTTCCCCTAGCTGGCTAACACCACTGGGGGTTTTTTATGTGGTTGACAATATCAATAAATTGAAACGCCACCAAATTTTTCCGGAGATAACATTAAACCTGAGAACATTTAATTAGTAGATGCACCCTGATAACTAACTTCCCCTAGCTGGCTAACACCCACTGGGGGTTTTTTATTCATAAACTAAAAACGATTATGCACCTCAATTGATCCGGAGATAGCATTAGACCTGAGAACATTTAATTAGTAGATGCACCCTGATAACTAACTTCCCCTAGCTGGCTAACACCACTTGGGGTTTTTTGTAGTTAGTAACCATCATAGTTCATAAAACCATGGACAAAGATATCATGGTTTACTTCTTATGGAATAAATTTCACCACGACGTTGATTTAGACCACCGACTATTAAGGACTAAAAATGTTTATTTATGCCTAAAATAGCCTATGTCTGACTATAAATCAACTCAAGTTTTGTAAAACAACCCTGATTCTCAAAAATTTATCCGGAGTACGGTATGAAATCTGAGAACACTTAACTGGTAGATGCACCCTGATAACTAATTTCCCCTGGTAGGCTAACACCCACTGGGGGTTTTTTGTAGTTAGCAACAATCATACTACCCTATCTCTGAAAAATTTATCCGTAGCCAGTAGATTTAAAAATTACAGTTACTTGCTATATTCACCCTGATAACTAACTTCCCCTAGCTGACCAACACTCTCTGAGAGTTTTCGCTTCTGAATCAAAAACAAACTTCTGGGGGAGAAATTTATCCGGAGGATAGTGAAGCACCTGAGAAAACTAAATTGGTAGATGCACCCTGATAACTAATTTCCCCTAGCTGGTTAATACCTACTGGGGGTTTTTTATTGGCAAAGACAAGCTTCATATCGCTATCTGCTAACAGGCTAGGGCTGTTGCGATATTCTAGCCTAATTACCACTGGCTAGAAAGTCCCAGTTTAACCTGTTATCTGCCAAAAGCAACACCCCGTTCCTAAATCGCTTTCACTCCATTTTGGGATGAAGCTATGACTTCAGAATGATTGCCGTGATATATAACTAGGGTTCTTAATAATTTTTCCACAATTTAAACTTTGTTTAGCAACCCCATTTTTACTATGGAGTTGGGAATAGGTCACTAAACAATGGTTTTTTAGCTGATTAGAAACCCTAAATTGACACGTCGGTGCTAATATTTCCAGCTATGTTAAGAAATTTAAATGTAGGGCGTGTTGTCGCGCAGCACAACGAACCGTCAAGAATTCTATAACGATGTAAGTACTAGTGGTTTATCAGGTAACTAATCAAACTGACTACTTACTTAAAGCTCTAAAAGCATCAGGACTTACGCAAAACAGAACGGAAGTAGGGGTAATACCGCAACGGGCAAGCTACATGAATTACCCCTAAGAATCAGGTTTTAGATTCAATCTTGCGTAAGTCCTAAGCATAACAAACGCAATAATTTTCCACTCAAAAAAAAATTCATAGAAAATTCATGGAGAAAATCATTGTTATTATGTCGTATTTACACTGACAAAGAAGGTAAACTTCCTCAGAAACAATGGTTTTGCCAATTCAAGGCTAGTGAATTGACGGATGTTAATAAAGGTTAAGTTTATTGATTTAGTGAAAATACGGATGGATATTTAACTAAAGTGGTTGTATGTGTCACGATTAAGTCTAAAGCTAGAAAATCCAGTCACACACATAGCTATACAAATGTACTCCGTACAGGTGAGATATGTGTAGAGCAATAGATTCAGATAATCCTACTCTGTACGGAGTGGCTAAATGAATCAATGCCCCGCTACCCAAAATTTGCCAATGACAAACGCCTCTACCTTGATAGAATTACTGCGCTGGCGTGCTACCCATGAAGTAGATAAACTCGCCTATACGTTCCTGATTGACGGAAAAAAAGAGGGAAGCAAGTTAACCTATGGCGAACTTGACCTTCAAGCCCGTGCCATTGGCGCACTGTTGCAGCAATACAATGCCAAAGGACAGAGGGCTTTATTGCTTTACCCTCAAGGATTGGATGTCATAGCGGCTTTCTTGGGTAGTCTCTATGGTGGGGTGATAGCTATACCTGTACCACCGCCTGATGCGGGAAGGCTGAAGCGGGCTTTGCCTCGATTAAGGGCAATAGTAAAAGATGCAAATGCTTCCTTTGCCTTAACGACTCAACGCTTTCTTAGCATTTTGCAAGAGGCAGAATTAGATTTTCCAGAGTTTGAGCAGATACAATGGATAGCCACGGAAGAGATTGATCTGGCAATGGCAGAACAGTGGCAAGATCCTCAAGTGAGTTCAGATACCCTGGCATATCTGCAATATACATCGGGTTCGACCTCTACGCCTAAAGGGGTGATGATCAGCCACCACAATATCATGCACCACTGTGGCTATTTGCAAAAAGCCTGTGGCTATGATGCAGAGAGTGTTTCTATCACTTGGATGCCTTATTTCCATGATTACGGACTGGTGGAAGGATTGACTGAGCCACTCTACAATGGTCATCCTTGCTATGTCATGTCTCCTCTAGCTTTCATTAAACAGCCGATTCGCTGGCTCCAGGCTATTTCTCAATATCGAGGGACTCATAGTCAGGCTCCCAACTTTGCTTATGAGCAGTGTGTTGGACGTGTTACTGATTTACAGATAGAAAGTCTTGATCTCAGCAGTTGGGTGGCAGCAGGTAATGCCGCAGAACCCATTAATCCTAGGGTGTTGGAAGAGTTTTTTGAGAAGTTTGCGCCCTGTGGATTCCGTTGGGAAAGCTTTGCGCCCGCTTATGGATTGGCAGAAGATACATTGCTGGTGTCAACTAGTCCTAGAGATAAACCACCTGTACTTTGTCTGGTAAAAACATCAGAAATTGAGAAAAACAAAATTGTCGAAGCCAGTAGCTGGGGCGATGGTGTGCGGGCTATTCCTGGATGTGGCCAGTTGGTGTGTGATACCAAAGTAGCGATCGCAAATCCCGATACCTTAACTCGTTGTTCAGCCGATGAGATAGGCGAGGTTTGGGTGGCTGATCCTAGTGTGGCTGGGGGTTACTGGAATCGTCCAACAGAGAGCGAGAGTACTTTCCAAGCCTACACTGTAGATACCAACGAGGGACCATTTCTCAGGACAGGAGACTTAGGTTTTATCAAAGATGGTGAGTTGTTCATCACGGGACGGATCAAAGACTTGATCATTATCAGGGGTACTAACCACTATCCCCAAGATTTAGAGTGGACAGTGCAGCAAATTCATCCCGCCCTACGCCCAGACTACGGTGCAGCTTTTTCCATAGTTGTGGATGCAGTTGAGCGACTAGTGATAGTGCAGGAAGTCAAACGCAATCCTGAAGAGTTTATAGCCGATGAGGTAATTAACAGTATTAGACAAGCGATCGCCGAAATTCATGAACTGCAAGTTTATGCGATCGTCTTAGCCAAACCAGGTAACGTCCTCAAGACATCCAGCGGCAAGATTCAGCGTCGTGCTTGTAAAGCCAGTTTCCTCGCAGGTGAATTGGGCGTGTTAGCAGACTGGAGTGAAAACCCTACATTTTGTGCCAGCTACCAACAACTATCACAGGAAGTCGATTCCTTACTAGATCAAGTGCAAGTTACCCATTAAGGAGAAAACCATGCAACCACTAAAGCAATTTTGGGTCGCAGAAGCACTAGAACGGGATTTAGGCGACCCTGGCAACCCAGATAATATGATGTCCTTCAAACAGGTAATAGACCTGGATGAAAAGGAAGAATTTCCTCACGAAATCATTAACTGGCTATACAACTGGAAACTCCAAGACTATTACATCCCTACAGAATGCGGTGGTGAGTTTACCGGCTTTGACGAGTTTATCTCCTTTGTCCGGGTGCTTTCACGGCGAGATCAAACCGCTGCGATCGCATTCACTACCATGTTTTGGTCATATTTGGTCTGGATGGCAGGAACAGACGAGCAAAAACATACCCTATCCAGCTTCATGAAAGATGCCAACGGCACTATGTGTCTAGCCTATTCAGAAAAGGCTCATGGTAGCGACCTCCTGGGCGGAGATATGCAAGCCAAAAAAGCTTCTGGAGGCTACATCCTCAATGGAGAGAAATGGCCAATTAACCGCGCCACCATCTCTGGAGTTGCTTTTGTACTCGCCAGAACCGACGACGAAGGAGGAGCCAGAAGTCTTTCCCTGTTCATGGTAGAAAAGAGCAAAATTGACCAAGCCAACTATAGCCACCTCCCTAAAATCCTCACTCACGGAGTACGTGGTTCTGATATGAGTGGTATTCGCTTCGATAACTGCTACATCCCAGAATCCATGAGGTTAGGAGCAGAAGGCGCAGGACTAGAACTAGCACTCAAAGGCTTCCAAATTACCAGAGCCTTATGTGCAGCCTTTTCCCAAGGAGCAGCAGATACAGCCCTGCGTACCACCCTCAAATTTGCCCTAGAACGCAAACTATATGGCAAGACAGTCTTTGATATGCCCCAACCCAAACGCACTCTTACAGATGGGTTTTTGGATATCCTTATTTGTGACTGTGCCACCATCGGAGTTGCGCGTGGATTTAATACCATGCCAGAGCAAATTAGCGTTTGGTCAGCAGTAGTCAAATACTTTGTTACTACCACCTTGGAAACAACGGTGCAGAATGTCTCCGTCGTTTTAGGTTCACGCTTCTATATGCGGGAAGCACACGACTGGGGCATTTTTCAAAAAGTTTTGCGGGATAACGCCATCATCAGTATGTTTGATGGCAGCACCGTCGTTAATCTTCATGCCCTACTTTTGCAACTGCGGCAGTTAGCTAAATCTCGTGTTAGAAATGCTGTAAATAACCTAGAAAAACTGCAAACACGCCTAGCTACAACTTTTGACCTCACACAGCCTTTACCCCCCTTCAACGGTAAAAAGCTGGAATTGGTCAACCGGGGTGGTGACGATGTACTCCAAGGACTAGATTTAGCCTTGACATCCCTACAACACCTCAAGGCAGACTCAAATCTTGACCCAGACATTCTGTATCAGATCATCACCCTGACCAACATAGTTCAGGAAGAGTTAAACACGCTTGATGAACAAATTACAGCTTCTACTTTCCAGTTTGGGCATGAGCAATCGCCAGAGGTGTTTGATATGGCGAAACAATACTGCGTCATGCACGTAGCGGCGGCTTGTGTGCATACGTGGCTTCATAACCGCAATCATCTGGGAAAATTCTTTGCTAACGGAGAGTGGCTGGCACTTAGCTTGCGGAAGCTAATGCTGGCATTTCGTTCTGCCAAAGCATTGCCTGGACGGATTGATGACGGGGCTGTTACCCAAGAGTTAATCCGCTTGTACAACCAAAACAAGATGTTTTCGATTGTTCCCTTCCAACTAGCAAATTCTACACAACAGGAAACTACCAATGATGCAAGTCCAAAACTCCAACTCCAAGCTTAATACTCTGAATGCTGTTGATACTATCCAAGGATGGTTAGTTAATCAAATTGCCACACAACTGGGTATCAATGCTCAAACTATCAAAGTTACTGAACCTTTGACTCGCTATGGTTTAGATTCCATTGACTCTGTAACTATCGTTGGTGATATGGAAGATTGGTTAGATGCAGAACTGCCTTCCACTTTACTTTGGGACTATCCAACTATTGAAAAAGCTGCTCAATATTTAGTCAATGAACTGAGTGTATTACCTTCCGCAACCACTGTTACCAAAGCAGCTGCTGTTGCCAGCAAACCAAAAGAAGAAACAACTATCCAAGGCAAAGGCTGGGGTGGAATTTGGAGCAAAATTAGTGGTAGCTGATGTTGGGGGAAATGGGGGAGGAAATTATAGCAATTTTCGGGTAGATGAACTCATTTTTTGTCTCACGCAGAGGCGCAGAGGCACAGAGAGAGATTAAGAGTGTGGTCTAAATACATGAAAAATGTTGTAACTAATTTACCCATTAGTTGAGTAGTTTATATATTTCACGCATTTCTTAGACTGGAGGCAGGGTGAATTGAATTTCTCGGAGTTTTCCTTCTGGTGGGTGCTACTGCTATTTAGCATCCCTTATTTTACAGTCCGTTATGTTGCCAAGTCTTTGAACCTGTGGAGAGGTATTTTCGACACAGTTGGCTTGGTATCAATGTCGTTGTTCTTGTTTCTCAACGCTTCCAAGTCTAGTTTTATCATCTTTATCTGCGAAATTATTTTCAACTACGCGATGGTGTGGTTGATGTTGAGGCAAGAAAAATGGCAAGCTAAAGCGATCGCTACGATTGTAGTAGTTATAGATGTTGCTATCCTCGCCTATTTCAAATACCTGAACTTTTTTGTTGAAGATGTTTTGGGCTTAGTCATACCAGGATTGGCAACAAATTGGCAATCAAAGTCTATCCCTGGTATGGGTTCTATCCCTCCTGGATTGTCGTTTTATACTTTCCAGATGGTGGCATTTGTGGTTGATTCCTACAAAAGCGCCAAAAAACAACCCATTGCAGCTTTAGATTACGTCAACTTTGTCTCCTTTTTCCCCCAAGTTGTCGCAGGGCCAATCGAACGTCGGGCTGATTTCTTTCCCCAGATTGAAAACTTTCAGTTCAAATTTACACTTGATAACTTTGAATCTGGTTTTCGATGGCTATCTCTAGGACTATTTATGAAGTTTGTCCTAGCTGACAATATTTCACCATACATCAAAGTAGATCAAGTTGATAATCCTTGGTTAGTCTGGTTTTTTGCCTTTTTATTTACGCTGCAAATTTATTTTGATTTTGGTGGATATAGTTTTATAGCCTTGGGTTTAGCAAAATTTTTAGGTGTTAACTTAACCCTGAATTTCCTCGCTCCCTATACTTCCCAGAGTATTAACGAGTTTTGGCGCAGATGGCACGTCACTCTCAGCACTTGGTTTCGGGACTATGTTTTTCTACCTTTAATGGGTAAAAACATGAAATTAGCGCCATTCTATTTATTTATTACATTTACCCTATCTGGTTTTTGGCATGGAGCAGCCTGGAACTTCATTATTTGGGGAGCTTATCATGGACTACTGCTGTTAGTACTGCGTTATGCAGGAAGACCTTTTTATAAATTTTTAGGACAGCAAAAATTCCTCATGCCTCAGTTCATTTCCTGGGCTTTGACCTTTGGATCTATCATTTTAGGATGTTTGTTTTTTATGGAAACCAATACTTTGCGGTTAGTAGAAAAACTGAAAGTTTTGGTAACTCCTGGGAATTATTCTTTATCTAACTTGGGTGAAGCTTTGACATTCTTTAATGGGAATGGAGCAGCAGCTTTAGTATTAACTTTAGTGCTGTCTATAGGACTATTGTTAATGGAACAAATTGGAGTTTGGCGACAAGGAGAAACTGAATATGATTTATTAATTTCTCCTTGGGTATCGCGGGTGCTTTTAGTGCTGACTATTTTATTTGCGGCTAATACACCTTCACCGTTTATTTACTTTGAGTTCTAGATTCAGTCCTCAGTTAAAACTCTTAACTGTCACCTGTCACCTGTTATGAAAAAGTTTCTCAGATTTTCTAGTTGGTTTGCGATCGCTACTTTAACTTGGGGTGTTGGTTATTTCTACAATGCCCGTTATGGTGGTGAACTTAGCTGGTTGCGGATGATGTATGAGCAAAAAATGGCCATAGCGAAGGAAGTACAAACACCCCAGCGGATTCTCATTGTCGGTGGATCTGGCGCTCACTACACAGTAGATGCAGGTCTAATACAACAAAAATTGGGAATCCCCACCCTCAACATAGCCACAGATGGACCCATCGGTTTAGATGTAATTTTGCCTAGTATTTCTGATGTCATCAAAAAAGGCGATATTGTCATTCTTATTCCCGAATATTTATTGTTACTAGATAAAGATGGATGGGGCGATCGCTCTGGTCAATTTGGTGTTGCTATCGGTAAACCCGGTTTAGGAAACGTACCCCCCAAGCAACTAGCTCAAGACTTGATGTTATTAGGTATACCCTCCCTACGCGCCGCCACTAAATCATCTTTAGATTTGGTAGAAAAAGGTCATTTAACAGGCTATTATTCTGACCCAGTTACAGCCAAAGGTGATCCAACAGTCATGAAAAAACGGACTAAAAGCGAATGGTGGAAATTGAAAATCAATGATAGCATTTCTCCTCATTCTCTAAAACGGATTCAGCAATTTAAACAAGAAATTGAAGCCAAAGAAGCAACTCTGGTATTAGCGCTTTCTTGGATTTATGGCAGCACTGATACTAAAACCCTCAATAATATCCGCAAAACAGCGGAAGATTTAGGCAAAATTGCCCCTGTACTTTATAACAAAGAAACCTTAAACATTAAGACTGATTCTAGCTTATTTGCTGATACTCATTATCATCTTAATCCTGATGGTCGCCGGACTCGAAGCATTGAACTTGTAGAACAGTTTAAAGCTGTAAATATAGCTCGTAATTAAGTCAAACTTAAATAAAAAAATCTATTTTTATCTGTTTCTCTCTGTGCCTCTGCGCCTCTGCGTGCAATAAAAAAAAGACAAAACCATAACTCATGTATGAAATAAAAGACAAAATTCCTCAAAAAGGTAAGCTAAAACAACCGTATCCGTTGCGGATTTGCATTTTAGGTGGTGGGTTTGGTGGGCTATATACGGCTTTAGAATTAGGAAAAATTGCTCAAATTCGTCAGCCTGATTATGAGATTACTTTAATTGAAAAACGAGCGCATTTCTTATTTACTCCTTTACTTTATGAAGTCGTAACAGGAGAATTACATAATGGCGAAATTGCCCCAACTTATAAAAAATTGCTTTCAGATAGTCAAGCTCAATTTTATCAGGCAGAAATTCAAGGTGTTGACTTAGAAAACCAATTAGTAAACTTGCAAAATGGAGAAATACTAACTTATGATTATTTAGTATTAGCTGTTGGCAAAGAAACAAGATTAGATGTAGTCCCAGGTGCAACAAAATATGCTCGCACCTTTCGCACTTTGGCTGATGCTGAATATTTAAAAAACCGATTGCAGTTTTTGGAAGCATCGAATATACCATTAATTCGGATAGCTATAGCTGGAGCAGGCCCCAATGGTGTAGAAATAGCTTGTAAATTGGCAGATAGGCTCAAAAAACGCGGAGAAATTCGCTTAATTGACAGAGGAAATGAAATACTTAAAACCTTCTCTAAAGGTAGTCGTACTGCATCATATAGAGCTTTAGTTAAACGGGGTGTGAGAATAGAATTAGACACCAATATCGAAGCTATCAAACCTGATGCAATTATTGTTAATCATCACGGTACAACTCATAAATTTCAGACAGATTTAGTGTTGTGGACAGGAGGAAATCAATCAATTGAATGGGTAAAAAATCTAAATTGTCAACATAATCAACAAGGACAATTAATTGCTACACCAACTTTGCAACTAGCAGGATATCCAAATGTATTTGTCTTAGGAGATTTGGCAGAAATTCGAGATATTCAAGGTAACGAATCTCCTGCTACAGCCCAAGCAGCCTTTCAACAAGCTCCCTGTGCGGCTCGTAATATCCGGGCAAAAATCACAGGACGTAAATTAAAGCCATTTAGTTACTTACACCTGGGAGAAATGCTGACATTAGGTATTAAGAATGCTGTAGTTTATAGCTTTGGTATCACCTTAGATGGTAATCTAGCTCGCATTATTCGCCGAGGAGTGTATATTCAACGTTTACCAACTCTCAAACATAAACTTCAAGTAGCTAAAAGGTGGATATTTGGAAAAATGAAAAAATAGGAATCAGAAGTAAAAACTGCTTAACCTTTAAAATTTAGTCCTCAATATTTTATAAATCCCAAATTTATTTATATTCTTCCTTCTTCCTTCGCGTCCTTCGCGTCTTCGCGGTTTATTAAAAAAATTATGACCATTCACGAACAAACATCAAAAACATCCTGGAAAAAAAATCTAGAAACTATCTTAGGACTAGATATACGATCGCTTGCAGTTTTTCGCATCGGTATCTCCTTAATCATTCTCACAGATTTATTGACCCGCTTTAGAGATATTACCGCTCACTATACAGATGTCGGTGTTCTTCCCCGTACTTTACTCAAAGAAATCGCTAAAACTGGACATTGGTCTTTACACGCCATTAGTGGTGAACCGATTTTTCAGGTACTATTATTTGCGATCGCAACTTTGATGGCGCTTTTGATGTTAGTGGGTTATCGCACTAGAGTTGCTGTCATTGCTTCCTGGGTATTGCTCATCTCCCTCCACAATCGCAATCCAGCCCTAATTTTCGCTGCGGATGATGTCCTCCGCGCTCTCATGTTTTGGGCTATGTTCCTGCCTTTAGGAGCTTGTTATTCCCTTGATAGTGCGCTGAATACTTCTCAACGTCAGTTACCAGAAAGAGTGTTATCTGGTGCTACATTCGCTCTCATGTGTCAGCAGTGCTTTATTTATATCTTCTCAGCTGCAATTAAAACTAAAAGTCCCATTTGGGTTGATGGTAGCGCCGTTTATTATGCTTTGAGTTTTGACCAGTATGTTACTTCTTTTGGTCATTTTCTCCTTAATTTTCAGCCGATTTTAAATATCTTCACTAAAATTACTTTGGTGCTGGAATGGATTGGACCATTGGTGATATTCATTCCTTTTCGGAATAGCTGGTTTCGCTTGGGTGCAGTTCTGACTTTTATCGGACTTCACGCCGGATTTGCTTTAACTTTGAATATCGGCATTTTTCCATTTTTGAGTATTTTTAGTTGGTTAGCATTCCTCCCTAGTTCTTTTTGGCATAGTTTAGAAAAGCGGTTACAAACACCAGCACGTCAGGGTTTAACAATTTATTTTGATCGTGATTGTGGGTTTTGTAAAAAAGTAGTGCATATATTAAGAACGCTGTTGATTTTGCCAGGAACACCGTTATTAATGGCGCAGGAATACCCGGATATTTATGCTGATATGGAAGCGTATAATTCTTGGGTAATTGAAGATTGGCAAGGAAAGCGATATTTTAAGTTTAAAGGTATTGCTTATGTGGTGAGCTTGTCGCCGATATTTAAATTTTTAGTGCCTGTGTTGACTTGGAAACCTGTAATGGCAGGGGGTACAAAGTTTTATGAAGCGATCGCATCTAACCGTAAATTCGCTGGTAATTTCACTAAACCTTTGAAATTCCGTCCTCTGGAAGTTCGTAAATCTCGCTTTTTGAATATTTTGGCTGTGGTACTGTTAATCTACGCTTTGATTTGGAATATCAGTAGTTATGCTCCTGATTTATTCAAGCGGAAAATATGGCAAAATACAGAAATTCTTGGACGAGTTACACGACTTGATCAATCTTGGAGCATTTTTGCACCTGCACCCCCCAGAGATGATGGATGGCATATAATTCCTGGTAGTCTGAAAAATGGCAGCGAGGTAGATATTTTCCGAGGTGGGAGTGCTGTGAATTGGGATAAACCTAGCTTGGGTGTCAGAAGTGCTATTTATCACAATATGCAATGGCGCACTTACTTTATTAATCTCAATCGAGCAGTTGGTAAAAAGCTTTATCCTCTTTATGGAAAATATCTCTGTCACGTTTGGAATAATCAACATAAGGGTAGTGAAAAACTAGAGAAATTCAAAATTTACTTTATGGATGAGCGTACTGTTCCACCTGGTGAAAAGCAAACTGTAGAGAAAAAGCTCACTTGGGAACAGTCTTGTTCTGATATCCCTTAGAAACTATTTTCTAGGACTTACGCATTGACAAAATTTATCAAATATGAATTGTGAATTGTATCTCTTGCGGGGTGCGTCAGACACGACAATTTAGCAGACAACAGATTTGCTCTATCTGACGCACCGCACTAATTAATAGGCGATTCCAAAAGCCTCGATTGTGTACTGCTTTCGATATGAGACTAGAAATTCATTTTCAGGTGTCAAACATGGCTATTGCTGTGTGATGCTTGGGGCGCTCATAATTTAGCATAGATTTAAATCAATGTTATGGATTGGATAATCCAATCCATAGAAATATAAGAATAAATTAGAGTACATATCGTTAATTTGTGTAATTAACTGATTCATTTTTGGTAAAAATCACGGTAAGCTATAACCTAATAATATTAAGCAAAGATAAATTGCCTTGATTTAATCACAAGAAACTACAGGGATCAACGATAAATAATACCCTGTAAGGGGTTTTTCATACAAATATAGAGGTAAATTCATGTTTGAGTCACTGCTAGAGACCGTTTGGTTGGTCCCTTGCTATGCTTTATTAGGTGGTATTTTAGCTTTACCTTGGTCGCCGGGTATTATTCGTCGTACAGGATCAAGACCAGCAGGTTACGTCAATTTAGTGATGACGTTCTTCTCTCTTTTGCATTCGGTCTTAGCATTTACAGCTACCTGGAATCATCCAGCAAAAGAAGTATTGATACCTTGGTTATCCACAGTTGGATTAAATCTAACTATTAATTTAGAACTGTCTTCTATTAGTGTTGGTGCATTAATTATCATCACCGGTTTAAATTTTCTTGCCCAAGTATATGCTGTGGGCTACATGGAAAGGGACTGGGGTTGGGGACGGTTTTATTCTTTATTGGGATTATTTGAAGCTGGTTTGTGTGCCTTAGCTTTATGTAATAATCTGTTTTTCAGTTATGTAATTCTAGAAATTCTTACCCTGGGAACTTATCTATTAGTGGGTTTATGGTTCAGTCAACCTCTGGTTGTGACTGGGGCGCGAGATGCATTTTTAACCAAACGGGTTGGTGACTTATTCTTGCTAATGGGAGTTTTGGGACTATGGACTTTAGCCGGAACTTGGGACTATCAAGACTTAGCAATATGGGCGCAAACTGCAAAAGTAGACCAGACAATTATTACCTTAGTTTGTTTGGCTTTAATTGCTGGGCCAATGGGTAAATGCGCCCAGTTTCCCTTGCATTTGTGGTTAGATGAAGCGATGGAAGGGCCTGTTCCCAGTACCATTTTGCGGAACTCGGTGGTAGTAGCGAGTGGTGCATGGGTGCTGATTAAATTGCAACCTGTGTTTAGTTTATCCCCTGTAGCTTCTTCTGCAATGGTAGGTATTGGTACAGTGACAGCTATTGGAGGTTCATTAATAGCGATCGCTCAAATTGACATCAAACGCTGTTTATCTTATTCTGTCAGTGCTTACATGGGACTGGTATTCATCGCTGTAGGCACACAACAAGATGAAGCAGCATTATTATTAGTCCTCACTCATGCTTTATCTGCTGCACTTTTAGTCATGAGTACTGGAAACATCATCTTAAACAACATCACCCAAGATGTGACCCAACTTGGTGGTTTATGGTCACGTCGTCCCATTTCCGGTTTAGCATTTATTGTGGGTACATTAGGGTTAATTGCTTTCCCCCCTTTAGGCAGTTTTTGGGCATTAGTAAAATTAGCTGATGGGTTATGGGAAACTCAACCTTGGTTAGTGGGAATTATTATTGCTGTCAATGGCTTAACTGCCTTTAGTTTAACCAGAGAATTCAGTTTAATATTTGGTGGTAAAGCCAAACAAATGAGTGAACGTTCCCCCGAAGTTATTTGGTTGATGGTTTTACCAATGATGGTTTTATTTGGCTTTGTTTTACATCTGCCTTTGGTGTTGCAAAGTTTATCTTTATTACCTGATTGGGCAATATTAAATAAAGATGTAGTACTGCTTTTAATTTGGTCTAGTATCTTTGGTTGCAGTATTAGCGGTGTCATTTATTTAGGTAACATTGCTAAACCAATACGCTTGCCGTGGAAAGGTTTACAAGATTTACTAGCTTACGACTTTTACACCCCCAAACTTTACAAGGTCACTATAATTTTCGGAGTTGCTCAACTTTCTAAATTTGCCGATATGGTTGATCGCTTCGTCGTTGACGGCATCGTCAATTTTGTGGGTTTGTTTTCTCTATTGGGTGGGGAAAGTTTAAAATACAGCACTAATGGACAAACTCAATTTTATGCATTCACAATTTTATTGGGAGTTGGCATTTTAGGTGCATGGATGACATGGCCTTTTTGGGGTATTCAGTTCATAGATTTAATTTTTTAAACATCTATGATTTGAGTGTCTATAAACATCTAAAATAAGAAAATTACTTTTGAGAATCGTGAGAATAAATTAGTGAACATCAAACATCAAAAAAACTATCTTTCACGTCGAAATTTACTCCAATTAGGTACAGGTGCAATTGGGACTGGAGTTGCTTTAAGCGTAGCTTCCAACTTAGTTACACCTGAAGTGGCTACAGCCCAAAATATTACTAACCCTGACGAAGCAATCAAAGCATTACTGGATGGTAATGATAGATTTGCCAATAGAAAGCGGCGCTATAAAAATCAAGGTTATACACGCTTACAGGAAGTTGCCAAAGGTCAAAAACCCTTTGCTTCTATTCTTGGTTGTGCAGATTCTAGAGTACCCGCTGAAATAGTTTTTGACCAGGGATTAGGCGATTTATTTGTTTGTCGTGTTGCTGGTAATATTGCTGTTCCAGAAGAAATTGGTAGTTTAGAGTATGGCAGTTTAGTATTAGGTTCAAAAGTGATTCTTGTATTGGGACATGAAAGATGTGGTGCTGTAGATGCCACTCTTAAAGGTGAAGAAGTACCAGGACAAATTGGTAAATTAATAGAGGCAATTAAACCCGGAGTAGAAAAATCTAAAGGACAACCAGGAGATAAATTAGAGAACGCCTGTAAAGCTAACATTTTAGTGCAAATCGAAAACTTGAAATCATCACCAGTGTTATCTGAATTAATCAATGCCAAGAAACTCAAAATAGTTGGCGGTTATTACGACTTAGACACTGGTAAAGTCAGCTTAGTTAGTTAAGTTCCTTCAATCAATTGGTAAGAGGCTTTTTATATAAGATAATTACTTCTTACCAATTACCAATTACCAATTACCAATTACCAATTACCAATTATGCTAAGTGTTTTAATCTGGTTGCCAATTGTTGGCGCGGCAATTATCGGATTTTTACCAGATAGAATTATTCCTAAAAAGAGAGTTAGACTGGTATCGTTAACCCTGTCATTTTTAGTTCTCTTGTGGAATATTTTTATTCTGCTGAAGTTTGATATCAATACTCCAGGGATGCAATTTTCAGAATATTTACCTTGGAATGAAACTTTGGGTTTAAGTTATCACTTAGGAGTTGATGGACTATCAATATTAATGTTGGTATTAAATAGCTTATTAACTTGGATAGCTATTTACAGCAGTAGTCAAGACACAGAACGCCCCCGACTTTTTTATTCAATGGTTTTATTAGTCAGTGGTGGTGTGTCTGGTGCATTTTTAGCTCAAAACTTACTGCTTTTCTTTCTGTTTTATGAACTCGAATTAATCCCCTTTTATTTATTAATTTCCATTTGGGGAGGAGAAAAACGAGCCTATGCAGGAATGAAATTTCTGATTTATACAGCAGTTTCTGGGGCATTAATTCTGGCAACATTTTTGGGTATAGTATGGTTAAGTGGTTCTCATAGTTTTGCCTTAGATGCAGTTTCTACCCAAAACATTTCTGCTGGAATGCAACTGTTATTGTTAATAGGAATAATTTTAGGTTTTGGCATCAAAATTCCTTTAATTCCTTTCCATACCTGGCTACCTGATGCTTACGTTGAAGCTTCTGCACCTATTGCTATTTTATTAGGTGGAGTATTAGCAAAATTAGGAACCTATGGACTATTGCGGTTTGGGTTTGGTTTATTTCCCCAAGCGTGGAATATAGTTGCACCAACATTAGCCATTTGGGGTGCTATCACTGCAATTTATGGGTCAGTAATAGCGATCGCGCAAAAAGACATCAAACGCATGGTAGCATATAGTTCCATCGGACACATGGGTTATATTCTCCTAGCAGCAGCCTCTAGTACCAAACTAGCCTTAGTTGGTGCAGTCGCGCAAATGTTCAGTCACGGAATTATTCTCGCTATCCTCTTTCATCTAGTCGGTGTCATTGAGACTAAAGTTGGCACAAGAGAACTAGATAAACTCAACGGACTAATGAGTCCCATACGCGGCTTACCCCTCATCAGTGCCTTACTAGTTCTTGGTGGCATGGCCAGCGCAGGTATTCCTGGTTTAACAGGCTTTATTGCCGAATTTATTGTTTTTCAAGGCAGTTTTGCTACCTTTCCTCTACCGACATTACTATGCGTAGCTTCCTCCGGTTTAACTGCTGTTTACTTCGTTATTCTCCTCAACCGTACCTGTTTTGGTAGACTCAACAATGACTTAGCCTATTATCCTAGAGTCATTTGGGCAGAAAAAATACCCGCATTAATATTAGCCTCCCTGATTCTTTTCTTAGGAGTACAACCCACCTGGTTAGTGCGTTGGAGTGAAACCACAACTACCGCAATGGTAGCTGCTATTCCTACCCCTGAAAAAACCGTAATTTCACAAGTGGCATCGAAGTAATTTAAAAAGAAGTTCAGAATACAGAAGTTACAGGAGTTCAGAATAAAAAAATAATATAAATCGTTCCCAGTCAGAGACTGGGAATGCTATCAAGAGGCTTTGCCTCTGCCACAACTAAAGGCAGATCCTTTCAAACTCATTCCCATACAGAGTATAAGAACGAGAAAATAACTTTGATTTTACCCCCGTGGAATCATGATATTTTAAGCGTCTTCCGCCTTGAAAATTCGTCAAATTTTAAACCAAAATTTACCAAATAGTCCTACTTCTTAAATTAAGCAAAATGGTACAAACTCCAGATAAACCAATCACCAAACTACCTCCATCAAAGCACGAATTTGCAGAAATAATTCATCGTCTAGAAGCTGGTGGTTCAATGCTGCCAGATACACCGGAAAACTTAATGCAAATTATCGGTATTTATAAAGCCTATGCTGTACCAATGGACTTTTATTGGCGCGACTTGCTTTATATTGCCGAAAGAGTATTTTTAAATCCTCTTCCTGCCTTTAAATACTTCTTACCTCAAGAATATTTAGACTTACATAACCATTATGCAGGTGATGATGCAGATTTAAGAATTTGGCGTGGTGTCGCTACCGCACATCCTGAACTTTTGGCATTTATGGAAAAAGGTGAAACCACCAAAATGCCAAACAATCTTACATCATTTATTCCATGATAGAATTAACATGGAATTTGCTGAAGCTTGTATGCAAGCAATGTTGTGGCATCGCAAAATGTACGCCCCAGTTAATCAATTCGATGCCTATTTAGATTCAGAAGAATATAAAGCCAACGCCGATAAAGCAATTAAAGCCTACTTCAAAAATAATCCTTTAATGTTAGGACTTTATAAACTGTTTCCAGATATGTTTTTGGAACAATGCCGAATGATGTCCTATTATTCTAATTTAGGACTTTTTTGGGAAGTAATGGCACCGGTATTTTTTGAAATGTCGGATATTTATGATGAAGGCGGTTTTAAAGGTGTTCCTGATGCCATGAATTTCTTGGTTAATGGTATCTTTGCTATTGCCGGTCGTCCCATTTATCATCATCTTTATGTTGATGGTGAATGTTATGAAATTATCCCTAAATCTAAAGGTTTTACTTGGTTATATGAGGCAGCTTTACCTTATGTAGAAGCTGTATTTTACCGGACTGCACCGTTCCGAGGTACAAAATCATATAATGCCCAAGCTAAACAAGTTCCAGATGACCAAAAAGACTTTCATTATGGCATTCTTTATGCTGATGTTTTCCCTGTAGGAACTGCGGGTATTCCTCCCACATTATTAATGCAGGATATGTTGCATTTTCTCCCGCAATATCTTGTTGATTATTATAAACAACATTGTCGCGGTGAAGATGATATGTTGATTCAGTTGGGTGTGACTTTCCAACGTTCAATGTATAATGTTACGTCTGCGGTAATTCAAGCTTTAAGAACTGCACTTTTATATCCGCTAGATGATCCAAATCCCAAGCATTTACAGGCAAATCGTGAGTTTTTTGAAATGCAGTTAAATCGCTTTACTCGTGCTGATTATGGTATGCGTGATGCGGCGAAGTTGCGGAGTATTCAAAGTCAGGATTATAGATGATCCTCCCAAACCCACTTTTTAAGGGGTGCTAAATCCTTAAAAGTCCCCCTTCTTAAGGGGGATTTAGGGGGATCGGATAAGGTTTAGCATCCTGCCTAGAGATGTGTGTACACCGTAGCCTTAAAAAGGGGGGGTTTTTTGATGACTAAGCACTATTAAAAGTAATTTAAGATTTTTTAATTCTCAGGATATTTACTGTATACCTAAAAAGTGTGAGTTTATATAATCTGTTTAGTTTACACTAATATGTAGTTCAAGTAAATGCTAGAATATTTTAAAAAGGCTTCTGAAAGTATAGTTCAAGCAGCAGGTAATTTAGCAGATAGCGAAGATGCAAAGGCTATAGGTGCTATAGGTGCTGCCTCATCTGCTGCTGCTGGCTTAGGTTCAATCACAGTAGCTACAGTTACAGCTTCTGCACCGGGAATATTGGGTGCTATAGGATTTACCACTACAAGTGTTGTTGCTCTTCCTGCTGCTGGTATTGTAGCTGCTGCTAGTTTGGCTGGCTATGGGATTTATAAGGGTGTACAATTAGCACAAGGTAATAGAGATTCAGCAAAATAATCATGCTAATTTTCCCCCTTTTTTTTAGAGGTGAGGGGTGAACTTCGACCAGAATATCCAAAAAACCTCTTGTTCCCTCCTTTTTTAGGGGAGGTTAGGGGGGATATTTGTGAGTATCTAAACAAATGCCAATACAAAAAAACTTACTTCAATCAAATTTTCACTTACCCTACAACCCAAAACTTATAGAAAGGGCAAAAGAACTGAGAAAAAACATGACACCAGCAGAGAAAAAGCTGTGGAATGAATACTTAAAAAACTTTAAATTTCGCGTTTTTAGACAAAGACCTATTGATAATTTTATTGTTGACTTTTACTGTCCAAGTTTGAAATTAGTGATTGAAGTAGATGGTGATAGCCATTTCACGCCCGAAGGTAAAAATTATGATATGGAAAGAACAGAGATGTTAAAGGGTTATGGGTTAAAGATGATGAGATTTACAAATAATGATGTGTTGAAAAATTTTGCCGGTGTATGTGGAATTATAGAAGAATTAATCGCTTCTTCCAACAATCTTTAGATCCCCCCAACCCCCCTTTTTAAGGGGGGCTAAATTCTTAAAAGTCCCCCTTAAAAAGGGGGATTTAGGGGGATTGGATAACGTTTAGCATCCTGTCTAGAGATGTGTGCATACCGTAGAGGGGGGTTTTGAAACTTATGTATTAACTTAGTTAAGCACTTCAAAAGAATTAACTTCTAATACAGAACCAATCATTGCTGTTGTCATGACATCTTCGCGGACATTTCCTGTGATTTTGGCTGTTTGTCCTGATTTGAGTAAGTTTTTGTCAGTGCTTTTGGGAATTTCATAAGTAATTCCTTCGTCTGTAACAAACGCCCAAGCGCCAAGTCCAATATTGCGGCGTTCAATTTTTCCTGTAACTGTAATATTCATAATTAGAAAGAGGGAATAGGTTGACTGGATAATAGGTAATAGGAAAAAATCTTTCCCATTACCTAATTATTTAAGCTGTTTGTTTCTCGTCTTTTAATGCTAAACGCACGAGTCCGTAACACAGTAAAGCATTAACGATGAGGAAAATACGGGCTATGTTACCATCTCCTAATCCCCAAACTGCGGGATCATAAATGGCGCTGATTGTTAAACAGGCTGCTACTCCCAGACTAGAACCAATGGCAAACCATTTCCAATTGGGATGTCCTAATAATAATGCTATCAAAACAATGGGAATTAGAACGCTGGCAAAGAGAGGATTTAAAGCGCCTGTTCCTTGTAAGCTGTTACCTAGTTCGGGAATGGAACTGCCTAAAACCCGGAAAGGCCATTGGGGAAGGTCGAAGATATACAATCCTTTGAGGAAGAATAAGCCAGAACTACCAAATATTAAGCCACTGGATAAAGACCAACTCCAAGCGAAGGGGAAGTAAACCCGTAGAAACCAAGCAAGGAGATAGGAACCTACTACCATTAATATTTTAGGTAATAGTGCGATCGCACCACCATCAATCCAAAAACCAGGGTTGATATAGCCGTTATCCCGCAACCACCGGAAGAAATCGGGAAAACTAATTTGTCCTTCGCTGGCTAGTTTAACTGCTGCTTCCGCGTTGAGTTGTCCAGCACCATAATAGTTCAAACCATCATCCTGAATAACTCTGGCCGACTGTTGCAGAACTTTTAAAATTTGATCTGGTTCTGTAACTCCCGTAGCTTTAATTAACGCTGCTACACCAGCAACGTGGGGAGAGGCCATACTTGTTCCTTGGAGTCCCAAAAATACGCCTTCACCGTTTTCGTCAATGGTTTCTTGGAGAATTGCACCGGTTTCACTACCACCAGGGGCAGATATATCTACACCAGCACCATAGTTAGAATAGGATGCTTTTTCTCCGTCTGGGCCAAAGGCAGAAACACCAATAACATGGGGATAACGGGCTGGATAACTAGCGCCATCAGTACTTTCGTTGCCAGCAGCAGCAATAATAACTACACCTTTTTTATAGGCGTACTCAATAGCGTCTTGCATGAGTTGGCTTTCACCACCACCACCCAAGCTCATATTAATAACATCTGCGCCTTTATCGGCGGCAAATTTGATGGCTTCGGCGATGTCTGCAACTGTTCCACTCCCGGACTCACTTAACACTTTTAAGGGCATGAGACTGGCTTCGTAGGCGACTCCAGCGACACCATATTGATTGTTAGTGGTTTGGGCGACTGTACCGGCGACATGGGTTCCATGTCCGTTATCATCATTGGCTTGTTCTTTGTCGTTAACAAAGTCGTAGCCTTTGACAAATTTAGTGTCAGCTAAGTCGCGTACCTGGGTGATGCCGGTGTCAATGACGGCTACTGTAATCCCGCTACCCTTGGTACGAGTCCAAGCACCTTCGACACCGATTTTGTGCAGGTTCCACTGCTTGCTGTAATATTGGTCATTGGGGCCAACTAATGAAGGATTAGTATTTTGATTGTTTTGGGCTGAGAGTTCTGCTAAACCAGTGTTTTTCCCTAGGGGAACGGTTCTGTAAATGTAATTTGGCTCGATGAATTCTGTAACGTTAGCATAAGGAGATTTTCTTAATGCTTGGAGCCTGGTGCGATCGCCTTTGATAATATATACATTGTCGGCCGCTGAATATTTATTATCCAGTTGGGGTGTAACATCGTATTGTTGTGCGATCGCTTGCAAATCTTTCTGAATGACAGTTTCTGCAATATCTTCCCGAAAATCCAGCAAAATTGTCTCGAAGTCACCTTTAGCTGCTAGTCCCTGAAAATTCAGAAACCCAAACACAGCCGCAGTCAGACCGATGACAAACAAGCACAATAATATAAATTTTTTCATCACCGCTTCTTGTCAGTTTGCTCACTACGATAACTCATCTCATGGTATTTTTGGGAAAATAGAGACTGGAAAAAATTAAGAATTACGAATTATGGAACGTGGTCTTTTATGGTTGCCTTTATTAGTGGCATTTTTCTGGTTAGCGTGGCAAGGTTCACAGGAATTTAAGAAACTTCAAGCGTATCAAATTTGGGCAGAACAATTTGAGCGGACTAAATATGATATTTATGCAGTATTAGCTCAAAAAGGTAATGATATCACTTGGGGAAAACCAACAACTAAAGGACCCATTGAATTAGAAACTTTTTCTTTATTGGATGTTCAAGAAATCCGCTTTTTGGTAAATAGTAATTTGGTAGATATAGAAAATCCACCCCAAAAAGGTCGCAAAATTGAATTAGAGTTTTTATTGACTAATGCTAAATCCATTCTTGTGCCGTTTACAGAAGTTCCCTTAGCAGCAGAATGGGGTAAATTTTTGCAGGGGGCATTAAAAAGCTTGCAATCAGGAAATAGTGATTAAAATTGAAATTTATAAGCTTATTTTTAACGAAAATCAGTGTTTCTCATGTTCGGATTTGGAAATAATTCAACTTGAACGACAACAAGGTATCACTCTGCCCAACAGGTACAAAGGCTTTCTCAAGATGATGGGGCATGGAGCAGGTAAGTTTCTGCGTGGTTCAGATTGTTTCTACCAGCATTTACCCCAAATTCAAGAATGGGCTAAACAACTTTTGTTAGAAAATGATTTTCCCCAAGCTTTACCAGAGGATGCTTTTATATTTTTCATGCACCAAGGTTATCAGTTTAGCTTTTTCAGGCTTTCAGAAGGAGATAACCCACCAACTTATTCATATTGCGAAGGGCAGGAAGAACCTTATTTTGTTAAAAGCCATGATAAATTTAGTGACTTTCTAGCGGTGGAAATCGAGCTTTATTTGGAGTATTCGATGCTTCTAGCGAGTTAGGGACTTCCATAGGACTTACGCACTGTAAAAACGGCACATAATATGTATGAAGTAAATTGCCTAGTTTCAGGCTTTTGGAATCGCATATTGGCGCGGTGCGTCACATAGAGAAAATCTGTTAGATGCTCAATTATGGGGTCTGACGCACCCTGCAAGAAATAAAATATATAACTTATATTTGATGGATTTTGTCAATGAGTAAGTCCTATTCCAATTAAAAAAATACTCAACAGCTTATTGCTGAAAATATGAAGTTGCAAAATATAAGAAAAGCCGGAAATTTAAATTGAAGATTTAGACTGGGTTTGACGAATAGGAATTTCAATCACAAATTCTGTTCCTTTCCCAGGAGAAGAAATACATTTTAACGAACCATTATGTTGTTCATGAATAATCTGATAGCTGATATATAAACCTAATCCTGTACCTTTACCGACTGGTTTTGTCGTGTAGAAAGGATCAAATACTCTTTGTTGTATTTCTGCTGACATTCCCAAACCATTATCAGCAATGCAGATAGTGACATAATCAGAATTAGATACATGAGTAGAAATGTGAATTTTAGGTTCAGGAATGGGTAATCTAGAGTTTTGACTTCCTATTCCTTCTAAAGCATCTATAGCATTAACTAAAATGTTCATAAATACTTGATTGAGTTGTCCTGGGAAACACTCGATTAAAGGTAAATTACTATATTCTTTAATAATAGCAATTTTAGAAATATGTGATTGATTATTGAAACGATGTTTTAAAAGCATCAACGCGCTATTAATGCCATCATGAATATTAGTAGGCTTTAATTCAGCTTGATCAAGATGGGAAAATGTCCGCAGAGAATCAACAATTTGCTGAATACGTTCTGCACCAATTGTCATAGAAGAGATGAGATTTGGTAAGTCTTCTTTTAAAAATTCTAGTTCCATAAGTTGGGTTTGCTCATGGATTTCAGAAACTGGATGTGGATAATTAATTTGATAAAGTTCTAATAGGTTTAATAAATCTTGGGTATATTTATCCGCATGGATAAGGTTGCCAAAAATAAAGTTAACAGGATTATTAATTTCATGGGCAACTCCTGCTACTAATTGACCTAAAGAAGACATCTTTTCGCTTTGAATTAGTTGAGATTGGGTGCATTGTAGTTTTTGTAAAGTAGCTTCTAATTCTAATGTTCGCTGTCTAAGTTGAGTTTCTGATTTTCGTAATTCTTCCTCGGCTCGATGACGATCTGTAACATCACGACTAACACCCAACATAGCAAAAATTTCCCCTTTAGTATTGCGTAAAGGAATTTTGCGTGTATCTAAAATATATAAATTACCATCATGATCAGGTGCAGGATCATAAGGATTATGTATTGTTTCACCTGATAAAACTAGTTGATCATCTGTGCGAAAACCACGAATTTTTTTATCAGGATTACCAAATACTATTTCTGCGGAAGTACCTAGTTCTATATCATCTTTACCAAGCATCTCTTCAATGGTTTTACCAAGTGAATTAGCTACGGTCTGATTAACTAGAAGATAACGATAATTTTTATCTTTGACAAATACCCAATCAAGGGTTGCTTCAAGGATCATTTTAAATAGGGAAGATTGCTCTTCCATTTTTTGTAAATCTTTTTCTAATCCTGCCTTTGCCTGTTTACATTCTTCTAACTCTTGTTGTAATTGATGATGATGTTCTAATACTTTTTCAAGTCCAGCGACACGTTGACGTAAAAAGGCAATTTCCTCATCTGGAGATTGATTGGACATAAAATAGTAATATATATGTACTTTTAATATTAAAAATTTATCATAATGACAACAAGCAAAACTTTAACCCCTGTTGCTTTAACTATTGCCGGTTCGGATAGTGGTGGGGGTGCAGGAATTCAAAGCGATTTAAGAACTTTTGCCTTTCATTGTGTTCACGGAACAAGTGCTATTACTTGCATTACAGCCCAAAATACTCTTGGTGTGTCACGAGTTGATGCAATGCCTTCAGAGGCTGTCGTGGCGCAAATTCAGGCTGTAGTTGAAGATATCGGTGTCCAAGCTGCAAAAACGGGAATGTTGCTAAACCAGGAAATTATCTCGGCTGTAGCCCAGCAAGTAACAGCTTACAAAATTAATAACTTAGTAGTTGATCCGGTGATGGTATCACGAACAGGGGCGCAATTGATTGATGATGATGCTGTACAAACTCTCAGTCATGAACTTATTCCCCAAGCGATTATAATTACACCAAATCGTTATGAATCTCAGATTTTGAGCGGGTTACAGATTGATTCTCTAGAGGATATGCAAGCCGCAGCCCAAATTATCCATCAAAAATTAGGAAATAAGGCTGTTTTGGTTAAAGGTGGGGGAATGTCTGGAAATTTGCGAGGGGTGGATATTTGGTTTGACGGGGAAAAGTTGGAGACTTTAACAACGCAATTGGTAGAGACAAAAAACACTCATGGTACTGGTTGTACTCTATCAGCTGCGATCGCTGCTAATCTAGCTTTAGGCAAAGATCTATGGACAGCAGTTCAACAAGCAAAACAATATGTAACAACTGCACTCACCTACTCTCTTGATATTGGCACAGGACAAGGGCCTGTAGGACACTTTTTCCCTTTGTTACAAAAAAGCCACGTTTAGAAATGGACTCAAAGCTAAATAATTGCCCTCAGAGAGTTTTTGAATTATAGTCTCCGGGATACCTTTACGCTGATAGTATATTTTGTTAATCTAAAGTCCTTATTTTTATATAATATTCCCAATGCGAACAACTACAGGTCATGTTCACCGTCAACCACCTACTCCCAGTTATTCTCCTTCTGTACCCCTTCATGTGTACCGGGAACTAGCAACAGAGTTACAAGCAATACAATCAAAGTTAGATGTAGTTACTACCCACAATCAAAAGTTAGCTCAAGAAAATCAACTCCTGCGTCAAGAAATTACTAAAGTTATTCAGGCTTTTAATCACCTGCAAAATTTAGTTGAATCTTCTAATATACCTATTCCTGAACCGAAACCACGTATTAATACTGAACTAAAACAGGTAAGTCAGCCCCCAGTTACAGCCGCACCTCCACGTCAACAAGCTTCTCGTCCCCGTTCACCCGCAGTTACAAAAGTTCCACCTAGCAAAAGCCGCAGAGAGGAGTTTTCTGTACCTATTATGGATATGAATTTTCCGGTATCAGAAACTGTATTTGTCGAAGAACAGGAGGTACGCTATTATCCCACTCCAGAGTCGGAGTTGAAGGGGCTTAATGGCTGGTGGTTAATAATTACGATTGTGTTAATGATGATCACTGGTTTTGGTGCTGGGTATTTGATTGTGCGTCCTTTGTTGCAAAACCAGAATAATTCGTAATTCGTAATTCGTAATTCGTAATTCGTAATTCGTAATTCATGATTAAAAACTCAGCACTCAGCACCCAGCACTCGGTACTCGGTACTCACAACTCGGTACTACCTACTGACCTTCAACCGCTTAAACATCGCTTCTCTTCCTTGCATTGCCAAGGTATCATCTAAAGGTGAAAGTTTGATTTCTTGCTGATACTTTAGCCGCAAAGCTGTTTGAATTAACCAATCTGCAACAAAGGGATTTTTTGGTAGTAATGGCCCGTGAGAATATGTAGCGATCGCATTTTGATAAAACGCGCCTTCTGTGCCATCTTCACCATTATTACCCAAACCGTAAACCACACGCCCCAAAGCTTCCACTTTCCCTAATTTGGTGCGTCCACCGTGATTTTCAAAACCGACTAGATAGGGTTTTGTCCCTGTCATTGCTTCGAGTTCTTGGGCTAGGCGTGATGCTGTAACTTCTATTACTAAATTACCGATGCAACGTTTAGTATTTTCACCAGGATGAATCGAAACTAAATCTAGTATTCCTAAACCTTCAATTCTTTTCCCAAAGGCTGGTTCATAATAATTTCCCAGCAGTTGGGGAGAACCACAGGTAAAAACTCCCGGTGTGCCATTTTCAATTTTTTCTCGCATTGCGTCAGCTTTTGCACCTTGCAAATCGCGCATAACTATCTCTTGCTGACGGTCTTGTGCGCCTCCACCGACGATCACATCTACTGATTTTATATCATTTGCAGTGGAGTTTTGGTCAAGGGGTAAAACGGTCACATCATAGTCCCGCCATTGGGCGCGGCGTTCTATAGTTATAACATTTCCGCGATCGCCATAGGTACTCATCAACTTAGGATATAGCCAACCAATAATAATTTCCATCTGTGCAGAACTCATAAATCCTCACTTTAGCAATTCCAATTAATTTGCGTTCAATGTTAGCTTATTTTTGGTGGTGGTGATTTAAGGTATGAATTAGTCTCACGCAGAGGCACAGAGGCACAGAGAGTAAGAGTTTGAGACATGGAATTTTTGATTTTTATATAAGGATTCAGCAATACTTTATTTTTTATGTTTACCATAATTTCTAGATATTTTGTATTTTATGTAACAGTTTTATTATCACCTTGTGCCGATAATTTTTAAGGAGCTAGGCAAAAAATTTTACTGCTTCTGTTGAGATTACAGAGGTAATCAGGTTTATTTCCCAACCAAATACATCAATATATGGATTGTAAAACTGCAACTTTGGTCTACCAAGCGGAAAATCATCTAGAAAAAATCCAGGAGATTTTTCCAGAAGCTTGGAAGTTTTTAGAAGAACAAGCTTTTGCTTATGTTCAAGGTAAAGCACACGCATTTGATTCTGCAATTAAAAATTTAGTTGGAGAAACCAAGTTTAAGTTTAGAATGGTTCACCGAGATGATCAAGACCAATTAACAAAAGATTTAGGTGAATTATTAGGTGATATCACCTCCCGATTATTGCTAGAAAAGCACTTTTCAGAAGTTGTAGGCAAGCCTATTTTCTTTAGTACCATTTGTTGCAGTAGTCATCTTACCACTGACCATGAATTGAGTTTAGAAGAAGTTTTACCTTTACAACGTGCAGCGGTAAAATTGCAATAACTCAACCCCAACCTCAGAACATATTTTAAATGTTTACGGTTGTATCGAAATCCCCCCTAGCCTTGAAAAGGGGGGAATAAACTTCTCGAAGTCCTAGAGTAAGCCACAAAATAAATAATCCTGTCTTGCACCAAAAATAGGTGATCCTCACAGAATAGGCTGTTAACTCTATTTGAACTCATACTTAATATATATACGTGGATTTTAAATATCTTCCCTTTAGTCAGAGTAAAAATTCGAGGATTTATCTAAAATCTTTGAATAGCAAACCTATATAAAAAGATGTAGACACAATTAGATATTTGAATACTGCCTATCTGGATGAGAAAAGCATGAAAATTACACCAGCAATTACCTATCGTAATCTAGAAAAATCAGATGCAATTGATACCTTAATTCAGGAAAAAATTGCCAAATTAGAGCATATTTGCAATTACATTAATAACTGTCAAATTGTTATTGAAAAAATACATGAACGACCTCGCAGTGGTTCTCCTTATCGCGTGCGAATTGATCTGACAGTTCCCCCTGGTCATGAATTAGTAGCAGAAAAGAATCCTGGAGAAGGTATTCAATATCAACCTCTAGATGCAGTAATTAGAGAAACCTTTGATGCCATGCGTCATCAGTTAGCTAAACTTACCCAGCGTCAACGCGCAAATGAACAATCTTATAGAAGCGAAGAAGCACAAGAAAGTATAGCTTTTGTGACTAAATTATTTAGACAAGATGGTTATGGCTTCCTCAAATCTTTAGATGGTCAGGAAATTTATTTCCACCACAATAGCGTTTTACATCATGACTTTGACCGTTTAGAAATTGGTACTGGTGTGCATTTTTCCCTAGAACAAGGTGAAGAAGGACCCCAAGCCAGCAGCGTAAAAATAGTTGATAAACCTGGTGTTCGTGCTGGTAAATCATCAAAAAGATTGATTGAACCGCCCTTAGATTGGCAAGAATAAGTAAGTACATGAAAACACAAATTGAGGAATTGAAAAAACTTCATCTCAAATACTAGCTGCTATGCTATCAAATCCCCACATTTATCCTCAAATTAGTGATACAGGTGGAAATGGAACCATAGAACAGCAGTTAATAATCTTGGCTGTAAAAATGGCAGAAAGCTTAATCCGGCACAATACTGTTCGGTTAAGAATTTTTGTAGGTTGGGTTGAACAAAGTGAAACCCAACAAATGCCTGTAAATGTTGGTTTATGGCTACGCCACACTTCGTGAACGTTCCTCAACCCAACCTACATATTTCCGTTTTTTAGCCTTAACCGACAAGTATTGTAATCCGGCATA
Organism: Anabaena sp. PCC 7938; assembly: GCF_049315035.1. Classification (NCBI taxonomy): domain Bacteria; kingdom Bacillati; phylum Cyanobacteriota; class Cyanophyceae; order Nostocales; family Nostocaceae; genus Anabaena; species Anabaena sp. PCC 7938. Next base: position 3,647,230 of record NZ_CP186034.1, read on the forward strand.
TTGAATTTGCATTAACGGTGTGAGAGTTCTAACAAACTAATTGTTTGCGATCTAAAACTAGATGGACTATCCCAATAATCTGCTTTATTGATATTTACTTTCAGCAAAGCAAGATTAGGTTCATCTAGTCCTTGGGGAAACCAAGTTTGTAATTTTGGTTGCCATTTTTCTTGTAACTTATTCCTATCTTTTACCAGTTCTGCTGTACCTAAAATGGAAACGTATCGCTGTTTATCAGGTGAAGAAAAACTCACATTCACCTGTTGACAATGTTCAATTTCAAATACTTTATGAGAATCAGTAGAGGTAAAAAACCAGAGTATGCCATCAGTGTCAATATCACTAAATATAGACATGGGACGACTATGCAAACTTCCATCATCATCAACTGTAGTTAACATTGCATGGTCGATATCTTTAATCAGTGTACGTAACTGATCAATTTGTTGATTACTGTCTTTTGAGTTTGTCATTTAACTATTCTGAGTAAGTAACGTTGAGGAGAAAAACCAGATTTATCGGTTATTAACGATCTTTTTTAGTATGATTATTTTTAGGTTGGCGTTGCATGAATCTAAAGACATAATTCCTCTGCAAATAAGCTAGATGGTATATAACCACAGAAATATTTTGATGATTGGTAGCTTCATAGTTCTCTAACTTGAGGCTGGTGGCAAAATATTATTCTTTAATTATGCTGATATAGCAATCCTAAATGATTCATGAACACTTCTGTTATCTGTTCCCTTGCATCACCGATAAGTCCTCAACTCAAATAGGATTGCTATATAGCAATTCCCAATCTCATGAAATACACCCCACCCCTTACCAAGGAGAGGGTTGGGGAGGGGTAATTTTGTATATCACGCTTAGTGGGAAACGCTATATAAGGATTAAATATTGTTTGTGATAATAGTGGAGATTAAGAATGGCATCTACATTAGAAACAATTTTTGAAGGCTTAACAGCAATAGTTTTTTCACCACTAATTATACCTATTGCATCAGCAGTAAAACAACCTGTAGTTCAAAATACGATTAAAGATAGTATTCTTTTGTCTAATAGGTTTAAGGATGCAATTACAGAAATATCTGAAGTATTGGAAAAAACTACAGCAGATGCTAGAAAAGATCAGCCTGAAAGTTTTAGCTCTAGAACTTACCCAAATCAGGTGACAAATGGTAAGTCAGAAGTAGCTAAAGATTTCATCAATATGATATCTGATATAAATGCTGATGTGGGGAGAATGACAAGTGGTGTTGCTGATTTACGGGTGATATTACCTCTAGGAATTAGTTTACTGGCTATCAGACAACTGCTCAGAAAAGGACTAGAACTAGAAGAGCTTCCTTGGTATATTTTAGCTTGGTATGCTTTCGATATTTTTACAAGACTGAATTATGAGGATGAACCTCAGGTAAGCAACTTATCAATTAATACTGTTTCAATGGAATTTCAGGAGCAACGGAGTAGTGATTCAATCAATACACAGCAGTATCAAAGGGAGAGCTAGATTTAAAATCCAGGATATTAGCTATAAATAAATAGCATACAGCAGGAGTCAGGAGTCAGGAGTCAGGAGTCAGGAGCAAAACTGGCTTCATGTATAGGTTCATGCAAACTGCTGTATCTAATTCAAAAGATCTTATTTGATTATAAAGATAAGCCAGATGTAAAAACTAGAATATTTATCACTGATGGCCTTACAACTCATGCAGGTTTAACAGATTGAGAAAACGGTGTTGCTGTCTGGAGATGAATAGTTTCCTCTAAATGGGGATGATAAAAACTCAGTTCTCTCGCGTGCAGATATAGTCTACAGGCATCAATATTACAACCATACAAGCGATCGCCCAAAATAGCTATACCCAATCCTCGCACATCAGCGGCATGAACCCTTAACTGATGGGTGCGTCCTGTCAAAGGGATAAATTCTACACGGGTATAGTCACCTACTTTTCCCATAACCCGGAAGCGCGTCAAGCTGGGTTTACCTCGTTCTAAATCAACTTTTTGATAAAGACTTTGTTCAGGATTTTTCCACAATGGTAAATCAATAACACCTTCTGCTATAGCGAGGGAACCTGCAAGTATAGCTTCATAAACTTTATGAATTTGCCGTTTTTCAAATTGTTGACTTAGTTGAGAATAGGTAAATAAATTCTTAGCTAATAACAAAATACCAGAAGTATCTTGATCTAAACGATGTACCGTCATCAATTCCATATCATACAAATTCCTCAATCGGCTCAAAACACTATCTTGGTTATAAGAATAACGTCCAGGTACAGACAACAATCCTGGTGGTTTATTCACAGCAATTAACCATTTATCTTCATAAATAATCCATTCACTAATAGGACTGCTAATTTCCTCTTTCTTGATTAAAAATGGGCTAATAGGCTTAGATTTTCCTGATAATAAAAACCCCATTAATGGCTGACATCTTTCTGCACAAGCACCATAAAAACGCCCCTGAATTTTATCTTGTACTGAAGATTTACCCCACCAAAATTCAGCCATTGCTAGGGGTTTGAGTCCATGATCTGCCGCATAATGTAACAACTTAGGAGCGCAACAATCCCCTGTCCCTGTGGGTGTTCCTCCTGGTAGTAGTTGCTGTAAAGATAGAGATTTTCCAGAAAAATTAGTTAAGCTATAAACAGCGTGCATCTGTGTTTGTAATTGCCTAGATAGTTCTTTGCGTTGTTGTTTTAGTTCCCTAATTCTGTTATCTGCACCATTTATAACCTGCTGAAGTGGTTGTAAAACTTCATTTTGATGACGTTTAAAGTATTTTCTCTCAATCCCCTGTTGACGGCTTTCTGCTTCCAGTTCTTCAAGAACTTCTATTGTCAATTTCTCACCGCATTGCTGACGTTTTTCCTGTCGTTGTTTTTTACTTTGGCTATGTTGGCAACTCATTATTTGTAACTGCTGTTTAAACTCAGTCAATAATGTTTGATATTGTTCTCGTTCTGGAAGTTGTTGCAGATGAATTATTTCTTGTTTAATTGCTTCTAACTCAGCTAAAGTATGCGCTTCTGCTAGTGTAACTTCTTCACGTCCCGGAATAGGTGGAACCCAACCTTCATGCACACTGCAACTATGTAATAAACCAGAAAAGGCTTTAATTACCCCTTGTTCACCATTAGATAATTCAACTAGTAATATCCCATACATTTTACCTTCACAGAAATAAAGGTGATCTTGCTGAAGCTGCTGCATTAAACCCTCAGCTATAGCTTCAGCTAAAGCAGTGCGAGGTAGTCTCAGCAGTTCCCCAGTTTGAGGACATTTCCCTTCGTAATAATAACTGGGAGGTGTGGGGATAATTGTGGAATTAGAGTTAATAAAATCTGACAAGGTGTGGATCAATTTCATAGAAACTTTCAGCTTTATTTTCAGACCATAAAAATACCATAAATAAATTATATATAATCCTATAATTCCCATCTATGGCAATTAGTGATTCTGATGAATTGGCAGTTCAATAATAAATTCTGTTCCCTTACCAGATTTAGTAATACATCGCAAATTACCTTTATGCTTTGCAGTCACAATTTGATAGCTGATTGATAAACCAAGTCCTGTTCCTTTACCAACTGCTTTTGTTGTGAAAAAAGGATCAAATATCCGATTACGACTTGCTTCGGGAATTCCCATACCATTATCTGTGATATGAATAGCAATGCGATCTTTTCTGATCATTTTTGTTTGAATATGAATTTGTTTATGCCCATTATTTAGCTCTTGATCATAATGTGGATTGTTATACTCTTCTAATGCATCAATCGCATTACTTAGAATATTCATAAATACCTGATTTAGTTGACCTGCATAACATTGAATTAATGGCAAATTACTATAGTCTTTAATAATTTCAATTTCAGCAGATTCTGGTGTTGCTTTAGTTCTATGCCTGAGGATTAATAGAGTATTATCAATACCTTCATGGATATTTACTTCTTTCATCTCAGATTCGTCTAGTCGAGAGAAATTTCTCAAAGATACAACAATTTCTCGAATTCTTTTAGTTCCTATTTCCAGAGAAGAAATTAATTGAGTAGAATCTTTAAGAATAAAGCATAAATCTATATCATCAATATAGTATTGAATCTCATCAGCCGGCTGAGGATAATATTTTTGATATAAATATATTAATTCAATTAAATTTTGCAAATATTCATGAAATGGTTGAATATTTCCATGTATAAAGTTTATAGGATTATTAATTTCATGAGCTACACCAGCTACTAGCTGTCCTAAACTTGACATTTTCTCAGTTTGAATTAATTGAATTTGAGTTTGCTGGAGTTTTTTTAGTGTTTGCTCAAGTTCTTCAGCTTTTTGTGTTAACTGTATTTGAGATTTTTTTAGCTCAATTTCCGTATTACGTCTATCAATAATTTCATTTTCTAGATCTTGATTGACTTGAAAAAGCTCAGATGTTCTTTCAGTAACTCTAGATTCTAACGACTGATAAAAATTACTTAACTTCAACGTCATTTGATTAAAATCATTTGCTAATTGTTCGATTTCATCATTAGTTTTGATATCCAAATGATAACTCAAGTTTCCTGCACTAATTTTTGCTACTCCAATTTGAAGTTGATGAAGTGAGCGAATAACTGGAATAACAATAATAATAAATTGGGCTAAAAATATCAACAATATACCCAATATACCTGCAAATATAAAATTTGCATTCATCGTCCTAATTGTTCTAACTTTTTTAGCTGCTATCTCATCCTGTTTTTGAGCATTTTGAGAAATTATATTCAAATAAAAATTAATATCTTGTATATATGATTTAATCGCTTGTACATCCTCCTGAGATATTACCAAAGTATTTATATTACCATCAAGCTCATTTACTAAACGGGTCAAAAAATCATGACGACGGCGTACAACTAATAACTCTGATGTTTTGTTCATTAATAGTTCTAATCTATCAAGATCAATTATAAAATTAGACCTGATTTGCTGATATTCCATCATGCTTGTAAGGTTGTGGTCTAAAACTACAAAATCCTTGAGTATTAGAGCTTGGTCTTTGAGAGATTTTTCCAAACTATTAGTAAGAGTAAGTGCCTGTGTAGTTTTTTTATGAGTTTTTTCGGCAGCTATTTCGGCTTGGTATAAATAATATGCACCACTACCTGTTAAACAGATCAACCCAGCAAATATTATTGAAGATCCCAAAAATCGCTGCCAAATTTTCATACTAATTATTGAACTTAAGTTCAATTTGGTAGAGCCATTTATTAGTTGTTTCATCTAATTTTGCTTGCAACTCCCTAATTAGTTCATAGTTCATATCCCCTAGAAAGATATAGCGGTTATCGGTTAAGTGAGATACAAAAACCCCACCTCCAACTTCCTTCCCGCAAGCGATGAGGAAACGCTATATATCCTATGGTTTCTTTACCTGAAACTGCGACAATATCTGCTGAAGCATCAATGCGGGCTTGTTTCAGAGCATAGATTTATTTATGCTTACAATTACCTATTGTCATAAAACAAGAGCATTATCCGGGAAATTATCTACGATATACACTTTTAATCGAAGTAATATCACTAGGGTTTGCTCTCTCGTTACCTGGATGTAAATTCTGGTGGCTTGCCAATCAAGCTTTCTTTTGCTTATTTAGTTCAATATCCATTTAAACCTGTTTATATCAATTATCGGTTAGATCCAATACCAGGAAGGGCGCATTTTCCCCATCTCTACAGGGTTGCTGATGCTTTTGTGGCAAAATTTGATCGCATCTAGTAATAAATTTATATAGACAAAATAGAATTATAAATAATAACTCCGACTTCTAAAAATCAGAGTTATTATTTGTTATATAGCAATTCCCAAGCTCATGAAATACACCCCACCCGCGCTGTCGCGCACCCTCCCCTTACCAAGGGGAGAGTTGGGGAGGGGTAATTTTGTATCTTACTAGAGTGGGAAAGGCTATATTGTTATTATAGATTAATGAGTAGACAAAACTTTACTATCATTAATGTCAGATGTGGGAAGAGCGTGAGGACTCTTAAATGAGAGTTGAGCATTTGCTTGTTGACAAACAACCATTGTTTTGACGTGTTCCATTTCATCATCACGAATGGCCACAAAGACATCATAAAGATTATCGACTTTTGGACGGCGTGTTTCTGGTGAGTTAGCAGTTTGAAACTCATCAAACATATATAAATCACCATCGCGATAGTAGTTAATTGCTACTGCTGGTGCTGGTTGTAATTTCAATTCTGCTTCGTGTTCTGTCAAGAATTTTTGGTAACTGTCATAAGCATGATTCTCTACCAATTCCATGAAATTATAAGCAGAACTAGAAGAGACAATATAGAGCGCAACTATAATCCAGTAATAAATTAGTGCAGTTGTTCTTGCTAATATGCGATCGCCCCAAAATTGCGAACCTCCCAACGATTCCATGATCAACAGGTGATGCAACTCATTCCAGGATTCGGCAAAATGCACCTTCAGCCAATCGGCTTTCCGCCAAAATCCCAGTGTTTCATAGAGGTGCAGAACTGAGAGATAGGAAAAATAAGGGACTCGTGCAACGGTTTCCAGGACATAGAAGCGAGGATAAGGGCGATCGCGATAAACCGTATTAATAACAAAAACAAGTATCCCCACAAGCAACTTAATCATTGTTAATCTCCATTAAATATCAATTTATGAGGTATTGCTCGAATTTTCAGCTTCTTTTTAACACCTCCAACCCTAAACAGAAAGTTTGAGGATCTTGTGAGGATTACTGACTAAAATATAAATAAATTGTATAATTTTTCATTAAAATAGCCTACTGGAAATTGACCAACTTCTAAAAAATCTGCGTATTATTGCTGTATACTAGCTGTGCGTAATGTTCAATATAATTTAGGGTAATGAATAACGATTTACTCGCTTTTTTGGCAGGTGTGGGTTTACTGATTGCCTATCTCATCTTCTCTGCCTTAACGGAAATGGGTACTAAACTACCTGGGAAAAAATAACTCATGACCGCTTTACATTTCTCAACTCATGGAATGGCATAAAAGAGTTATGAATAATTTAAAATGAGTTTAAGTACCTATTTTTGGGAATTGTGGCCAATGCGAGATCCACAGAAGAACCATATTAAAATTGATCCAGCTACCCTGGTTTTGATTGTTTCTGCTTTGATACTCATACCCCTGCTGCTGGCTGGTTTTTTAGGACAATAAACTAGAGATGCTTCAGCTATAAAATAGAATCATTGCGAAGGGATAAATCTAGCTATGGTTTCTGTTAAACATCAACTTACACTACAAGAATTTCTTGCCCTTCCAGAAGAGGATATTACCTACGAATTAGTTAACGGCCAAGCCAAACCCAAAATTTCACCAAAAAGATTTCACTCACGATTAACTATTGCGCTGTGTCTGCTTCTTACCCAATGGGCGCAAAATCAAGGTGAAATTGGGGTAGAATGGGCAGTGAAGTTAAAACGTGATGGTCGAGATTGGGTTCCTGTTCCAGACTTACTTTATATCTCTTATGCTCGTTTTTCGAGTGGTGTAATTGAGAATGAAGCTTGTCCTATTCCCCCGGATTTGGTGATTGAAATTATATCACCTGACCAATCTTTTGGAGAAATGAGTGCAAAAGCTACAGATTATCTTGATGCTGGTGTCATGAGAGTTTGGGTTGTAGATGCAAAAGCTAAAACCGTTACTATTTTTTATCCTGATACTCGTCCGCAAACAAAACGAGGTACAAATACTTTAAAAGAGGCTCTTTCTCCAGGATTGGAAATTACACCTCAACAAATTTTCCAACAAGCGGGAATTCCTTAAATGTCAGAATCAGGATTTACAATTGAATTTTTTAGTAAAATAGACTGATATAGTTAAAAAGGAAATTTTTTATGTCATCTCCAGCAATTACCACAGTAATTCAAATGATGGAATCTTTATCTGAAGAGGTACAAGACAAAGTTGTAGAACATCTTCGAGAATATCTGGAAGGATTGCAAGATGAATTAAAGTGGGATAATTCATTTAAGAAAACTCAACAAACATTGATTGCATCTGCTCAACGTGCTAAAAGAGAGATAGCAGAAGGACTTGCAAAGCCAATGGACTACGACAAGTTATGAAGTCCGCATCCTTCTTTTTAGCATGAATATTAGTCTCTTGATAAGTAAGTTAGACAGAGTGCGAGAAAAAAGAAAGCAACAACAATCTATCTACTAGCATTATCTGTGTTAAAAATTAGGTTCATTAGTTATTGTACCTAATCCACTCTAGAGTAAAATATCGGTATTTGGAAGAAGTAGTCATGAAAATAAAAGCAATTATCTGGGAAGAAGACGGTGTATGGTGTGGTTCTGTACCAGCTTTACCAGGATGTCATACCTGGGGGGAAAGCTACGAACATTTATTAGAAATGCTTAAAGACGCTGTTCAAGGTTGGTTAGAAGTTGCTAGTCAGCAAGAAGAAATTGAACCACAAAAACAGTTGATTGAGTTATCCTTATGAAATCGGTTTCTGGCAAATCTCTGTGTAAGATTGTTGAACGTTATGGATGGACTTTAAAACGGATAACTGGTAGTCACCATATTTATGCTAAGGAAGGTATGAGTGTTATTCTTTCTATTCCTGTTCATAGTAATCGTGATCTACCCAATGGTACACTGAGAAGTATATTGAAAGATGCAAGTTTAACTGAGGAAGATTTAGATTAATTTCATTGTCAGAATCAGGATTTTTAAGATTAGAGGATTAACAGGATTTTATATAAAAAATCATCTTGTGCAATTCCAGATTTTCAACACTTAGGGCATAGATTTTGGTTGGTTTCTTTTGTCTCGTCTCCAGACTTTTAAACTGTAAAATCTAACTGTCAGAATCAGGATTTACAGGATTAAAGGATTTGCAGGATTAAGAAAAATTACTAATATTGAAAATCTATGTGTGGTGTGTTTCGAGCAATCTCGCTTCGTAATCTCGAAGAGCAGCACAAAGAAGAAAACAAAATATTTAGTAATTTTGATAACACCTGGCTTACTGCTAAGGTAGTGTGTTAAATTAGGTTAAAGTAGCTACTGAGTTTTTAATGAATAAAGAAGAATTAATAAAAATTCAAATGAGTGTCTATCCAGATGGGAAAACATTTAAGAAAACACATTTCAACCGAGCTATACAAGAACTATATGTAAACAATCAGCAAATTGAGCTTTCAAAAAGTACAAAAGATAAATTTCAGAAAATTTTCGATTTTTGTACAGAGAAATTAGCGAATTCAACACATCCTTAAGTTCTCCCTGTTGTCAGGTGCGCTAACTCACCGCTAACGCACCCAAAACCAACAATCTTACTGACCCAAAACCTCTTTCAAAGCCTCAACTAACTTATCCACACTTTCAGGACGACTATTAAAACCCATCAAACCTACACGCCAAACCTTACCCGCTAATTCTCCCAAACCACCACCAACTTCAATGTTATGCTCAAGTAATAACTGCCGTGCAACTGCTTTACCATCTACCCCTTCAGGAATGCAAACAGTAGTTAAAGTTGGTAGCCGAAATTCCTTGGCAACGTGCATTTTTAAACCGATTTCTTCCAAGCTTTCCCAAAGATATTCAACATTCTTTTGATGACGTTGCCAGCAATTTGCTAAACCTTCTTCCGCCACTAAACGCAATGCTTCCCGTAAACCATAATATAAATTAACCGGGGCAGTGTGGTGATATATGCGATCGCTTCCCCAATATTTCCCCAATAACAACATATCCAAATACCAGTTTGCAACCTTAGTCTCGCGCTTCTGCAATTTCTCCATAGCATGGGGACTCATGGTAAAGGGTGACGCACCAGGAGAACAACCCAAGCCTTTTTGACTGCAACTATAAGCTAAATCAACACCCCACTCATCTAAAAAAATGGGAACACCACCTAAGCTAGTTACAGTATCCACTAATAGCAATGTGCCATATTTGCGGCACAACTCACCCACCTCTTCTAAAGGTTGACGTGCGCCGGTGGAAGTTTCCGCATGAACTAAAGCTAAAATCGCGGGTTTATGGGTTTCTACTGCCGTACTAATTTCATCTAAATTGAAAACTTGCCCCCAGGGTTTGGTAATGATTCGCACATCTGCGCCATATCTTCCTGCCATATCTACTAAGCGATTACCGAAATAACCAGCTACACCAATTAATACTACATCTCCCGGTTCTACGGTATTAGCTAAAGTGGCTTCCATTGCGGCTGTACCTGTACCACTGACGGCGATAGTATGGGGGTTTTCTGTTTGCCATACATAGCGTAGCAGAGATTGAATCTCATCCATGAGGGCTAAAAATGCGGGATCTAGATGCCCTATGGGTGTGTTATTCATCGCCTGTAATACTGCTGGATGGGCATTGGAGGGGCCGGGTCCAAGTAATAGACGGTGGGGGACTTCTAGGGGTGAAAGTTTTAACGAGTGATTATCGTTGACGGAAATTGTGGATGTCATAATTTATTTCGAGGCTAAATGGTAATTAATCGCATGATAAAACGATCGCATCACCGATGTTTTTATCAGTTTCATGATTGTCTACCATTCGTAGGAAGAAGCTATATCCCCAAAGTCTTAAAGTGGATGTAACAAGCTGTTAAGACCTGTTCAGGCGATCGCTTCATGAGTTAGTTATCATGAGTCAAAAACGTTCTAGCTTAAAACCCTTAGAAGGGGCAAATCGGTCACTCAGGCGTAGATTAGACCTCAAAGGAGAAATAGCCTTAGCGATTGCCCCCACCGCAGTTGTACTGTTAGTTATGTATTTTGTAGAAGCACTCACACAACAACGCTTATTGTTTGCCTCTCTTGCTTCTAGCGCTTTTTTAATTTATCTTGACCCCCAACACGGAACCAATGCTATCCGCACTTTGATGCTTGCCCAAATGATGGCTGCTAGTATTGGATTTATCACCTATTTAGGTTTTGGTGGTGGCTATATTTCCGGTGGACTGGCTATGGTAATCGCTATTTTTCTCATGATTTTACTAGATGCTATGCACCCCCCAGCCGTTGCTACCTCTATCAGTTTTGCTTTAAAAGCTGGTAATATAAGTAACCTGGTATTATTTGCTTGGGCAGTGGGTATTACAGCTATTTTGGTAGGATTAGAGCGTTATGCTCTTTGGCTACTAGCGCATTACAGACACCAATAATTTAATTATTTGATTTATTTTCTATACTCTATTTCTTTTAATTAAAAGTTAACCACCATAATTTATGATAGAGTTACTAAACTAATACCAGAGATTAATATTTTTCGTGTGGATTAGACAAACAAGAAGAGGCTTTTTAGCTTTTATCTTATTTAGTGTCCTGATTATTCTTTTACTCCTACTTAACCCTATGATATTCACAGGCAAACGACCAGACAATTTAGGCGTTCGAGATGGTAAGTTAGCACCCTGTCCCCCCAGTCCTAACTGTGTTTCCAGTCAAGCATCAGATCCACTCCATCAAATTGCACCTCTGAGTTTTACATCAAACCCAGAGCAAGCATTATCTAAACTAAAAGGTATTATTCAATCTTTACCTAGAACCAAGTTGATTACTGAAACTGAAGATTATTTATATGCAGAATTTAAAAGTGGTTTGATGGGATTTGTAGATGATGTAGAATTTTATCTCGACCATAACTCTAACATCATCCATATGCGTTCAGCTTCCCGCTTAGGTTATGGTGATTTAGGAGTAAATCGCCAACGCATTGAGACTATTCGATCTAAATTTAACTAAACTAAAGCAGGGCGTAAATATCCATTTTGTTGAGCAATTTTTTCGCCGATAATTTGCTGGTAAAGCGCCTCATAGCCATTAGTCATTTGCTGTAAACTAAACTTTTCTTCTGCATAATGTCGGCAAGCATAACGGTTTAATCTATTTATCTTGTCAATAGCATTAATGCATTCTTGTGTATTATCACAAAGGAACCCAGTTTCACCATCAGAAATTACTTCTGGAGTCGAACCCATTCGCATCGCGATTACTGGAGTACCCGCAGCCATTGACTCTACCATTACTAACCCAAAAGGTTCTCGCCAAGTAATAGGAAATAAAGTAGCTACTGCACCACCCATGATCGCATTTTTTTGCACATGATTTGCTTCACCTAAATATTGAATTTGCTTTCCGTCAATCTGCGGTTTAATTTGCGTTTCAAAATACTCTACATCTACGAAATCTACCTTACCCGCTATCTTCAACTGCCAACCAGATTTTTTAGCAATCTCAATAGCTAAATGTGGACCCTTTTCTGGAGATATTCTACCTAAAAATGCTAAATAAGGTGGATCTGTTGGTTGAGCATAAAATTCATAACTACTAACATCAATTCCATTATAAACTGTTGCTACATAATTTAACTCTAAACTGGGTTCTCTTTGAGCATCAGAAATACTAACATAAGGCTGCTTTTTGGCATATCTAAATATCTTTTCATTATCGGGTGTAAAAATTCCATGCAAGGTGTGAATTGTTGGAGTTTTTACCAGATTCGCATACGCTAGGGGGCTATGTCCCATATGGGAGTGAATGATATCAAACTCATCTGCTCGTTCATATACTGAGGCTAGTTGTAGCGATTCATAAATGCTGCAATCTTTGACAGTTTTATCAAGTCTTAAAGCACGAGGATGAACTGATATTAATTTTGCCAAAGTGAGAGAATCACCTGATGCAAATAGCGTCACTTCATGACCTTTTCGGACTAATTCATCAGTCAATAATCCTACTACCAATTCTATACCACCATAAGCTGGAGGTGGTACTCTCTCCCACAATGGAGCAATTTGAGCAATTTTCATGTCAGTCTCCTAAAAAGTAGAATTACAATTAGCGGTGTTTATTATTTAATTTGGAATTAATGCCCAGTGATTAACTATAGCAGTAAATCACTTGAAGCAACAACTATATAGATAATTGCCTCAAAATTTTATGCTGTTATTTTGATATTTTTTGTCTATCTTAGGTAGTGATTTCAGCCTCATCAAAAGACATAAAATAAGACTTCGCAAATAAAATCAGTATCTCTATAAATGGCAATTAACTAACATAAACCCCCATATTATCCCAAAATATGCAGTTTATTATCTTTCAATATATAGGGTGATTTGTTCCTGTATTTAAGCCTGAGTGGATGTTGAAAAATTTGTAACCCGAATCATAATTGATCATTTTCCATTTAATTAATCAACATCAATATAGCAATTCCCAAGCTCATGAAATACACCCCACCCGCGCTGTCGCGCACCCTCCCCTTACCAAGCTACGGTGTACACACAAGTGATCTGATTACCCAAAACAAGCCCTGGCGATTATAAATCACGGCTACACAAACAAAGTCCACCTACGTGGACTAAGAAACAATACTGGTTTTGCCTGTGTAGTTGCGGTTTCTAACCGCCGATTTAATCTTAAATAGGACTTGTGTGTACACCGTAGCCCCTTACCAAGGGGAGGGTTGGGGAGGGGTAATTTTGTATCTAACTAGAGTGGGAAAGGCTATAACTACAACCACTACTACAAACCAATGTTGATACAGCAGCTTGCGTAGTTAGGAGATACAAAATCTAAATTGAACCCTATACACAAAGCCAGTTTCACTTCTGACTCCTGGATTCTGCTGTATGTTGCATATACCTCTCTTCAGCAGATTACATATGCTGAATTTTAATATAATTCTCAGTCTGCTAAATTACTGATTAATTCTGTAGCATCACCGTTAAAACGTTGACTTTTCCAATAAAAGCGTATAATATAATACAATAAAATATAAAGTTAAATATAAGCATGAATATTTCTAACTCAAATGACAAAAAGCCTATCGAATGGCTGGCAGTTTTTTCGCTACTGATATTTGTGTTCATGTACCTACCTATCTTGGTACTAAGCTTTTATAGCTTCAACAAGTCACCTTACAGTGCAAATTGGCAAGGATTCACCTTGGAATGGTATCAAAAACTGTTTCATGATGATCGCATTTTGTCAGCTTTAAATAACAGTTTATTCGTTGCCTTTAGCGCAGTCACAGTTGCTGCCATTCTAGGAACCTTAATGGCTGTGGGGTTAGCGCGGTATGAGTTCCCCGGTAAAAAATTGTATCGCGGTATATCTTATCTACCATTATTAATACCCGATATTGCGATCGCAGTTGCTACCCTCGTCTGTTTAGCCGCCTTTGCCATTCCCCTCAGCATCTGGACAATTGTAGCCGCCCACATAGTTTTCTGTCTCTCTTACATCGCCTTAGTCGTTTCTGCTAGACTCAGTAATTTAGACCCCCACCTTGAAGAAGCCGCACTAGATTTAGGTGCAACACCCATTCAAGCCTTCATCAAAGTCGTTCTACCTCAACTAATGCCTGGAATTGTCTCCGGTTGTCTACTCGCCTTTGTTCTCAGTTTAGACGACTTTCTCATCTCCAGCTTCACCGCAGGTAGTGGTTCTAACACCCTACCAATGGAAATATTTAGCCGTATTAGAACCGGGGTCAAACCTGATATTAACGCCCTTAGTGTCATATTAATTTCTGTAACCGCCACCGTCGCTGTCATAGCTGAATTAATTCGCATTTCTGGAGACAAGCAAAAATAGGGAAAACTACCTTCATTTTTCCAAATCTTCACAGCCAAAAGTTCTACAACCTGCAAAGGTAAATACACCCGTAAACATTAGCAACAAAGAACACCAATAGGAAAACAGCAGGTTTTTAAGAAAACTAAGCAGTGATCTGCGCCTATCCTTAAACATCTTTGCTTGATATTATCCCTTACTCCCTGCTGAATTGTCTTAGGCTGTTAAGTTCCTGGACGAGAGCGAATATGATCGGGTATATGGTAGCGATCGCCTAATATTTCCAACAAAGGACCATTCACGTCAAATTTAACCATACTTACCGAAGCAACCAAAATATTTACCCGATAACGGTAGCGTCCCAAATCAATTCCCAGTAAACTGCAAAGCATAATCCGAATCGTGGCTTTATGGGCAACTACTAAAACATTACCTTGGGGATGTTTTTCTTGAATTTCCGCAATTACAGGCATAGAACGGTTAGCAATTTCTACCGCAGTTTCTCCCCCAATGGGTGCATTCCAAGCGGGTTCTGTCAACCATTTTACATAGTTTTCTGGGTAATTTTCTTGAACAAACGATTTACTCTTGGTTTCCCATTCACCGTAACTGCCTTCTCTTAATCCTTCCCTTACCTGCATTTCCATACCAACAGCATCACAAAATGGCTTGGCAGTGGCAATTGTTCGCTTCATCGGGCTAACATAAACCGCTGACCACTTCAAGTTTTGATAAGCATCGGCAAAACTCTCTGCCATCTGCATCCCTTCAGAGGTCAATTCTGCATCAGTTGCACCGCAGAAATTACCACTTTGACTAAAAGTAGTTTCGCCATGTCGCAGTAAATATAAATTGAGTGTCATAGCTGGCGATGGGGATAAAAGAGTTAGTGCAAGAATAAAATACCATCAATCTCGCAATCGAGTCTGCTCCCCCAGGACAAAGAAATTCACCAAAAAAGTCAATTCCCCCACAAACTTTTGTCTGCGGTTTCAAAAGTGGCGGATGAGGGCATTGAATCAAAACGACGCGGTGTATCCCTTACCAGACTCAATCCTCTGTGAACATAAAAAAGAAACTCTCATCAACTTCAAATTTTCTTAGGCGAAGTTTTGTGTAGGAATAGCATCAATACAACTAGGAACATTATGATACATCTTTGCAACCTAGAATTTAGTAATGCTTTTCAGCCTCTGTTTCCACTTTTTCAAGGATATTGTGCCGATGCTTTGATGCGAATTATGAGTGCGGAGCAACGCATTTTTTTTCAGTCTTGGATTGGATTCGGAAAGGCTGCAAACGAGTATGAATTTTTTCTTGCAAAACTTTAAGGTTAAATGGTTTCAGTAAAATATCTTGATCTGTCAGGTAATTATGCCAGTTAGGAACTAACTTTAAATCATCTCCAGTCATCATAATCAAGGGAATATTTACTGTTTCTAAATCTTGGCGAATTTTTTGTAGAAATGTCCAGCAAGTTTCATCGCTATTATAGCTATTAATATTTTTACTTGAATAACCACACAAAATTAAATCAGGTAATTCTTGTTTAGTTAGCCCATATCCTTGCTCAAAAGATGTGGTAGTAATCGTACAGAAACCATTGTAAGTAAGTGCCTCTGCTAAAAGCTCCAATAGTATAGTTTCACTTTCAACCACTAAAATCTTATTCATCTCGCCACCAGGATTTGTTTCGCTACATAGAAGGTAAACAAACTTTGTGAATTTTTTGTGAATTTCAGATAAAGATTGTCTTCATAATCTGCTATTTTCTCTTCATCCCCCTCAACTCCTGCTTTTACCAATTCAGGAGCGATCGCATTTGCTTTACCAAGTCCGGGGCTTTGAAGGGTTTGGTAATTACTCCAGTCACCCCTAATTCGCTAAATTGACGTTGTTCAATGGTCTGAGCTTTGGCCGTCAGTAAAATAGTAGGTATAGAATGCAACTCAGAATATGTTTGCATCTGTTGAAAAGTAGAAATTCCATCCATTTCTGGCATCATCACATCTAAGAGGATAGCATCGGGAACTTCGACCCTGGCCACAGTTATTCCTTCCTTTCCAGAAGCCGCAAGCAATACATCCCAACCAGCAATAGCTTTCAGCGAAATTTGCACAATTTGCCGGATACCTGGCTCATCATCAATAATTAAAACTCGTTTAGTCCCCATTGCTTACCCCTTCTATTGGCAGTGTGACGTAAAAAGTGCTACCTTCTCCCAAGACACTTTCTACCCAGATAGTACCACCATGCTGTTGGACAATATTACGACAAATAGCCAGCCCTAGACCAGTTCCACCTTTAGAGCGCGAGTCAGAAGCATCTACTTGATGGAAACGTTCAAAAATACTTTCCAGGCTATGACTAGGAATACCTCTTCCGTGATCTTTGACTTTAAAAAGGACGTACAGAATGGGGAGCGGGGGAGCAGGGGAGCAGGGGAGCAGGGGAGAAGAAACTGCTTCTACAGTTAGCCAGACATTTGAGTCGGGATGAGAAAATTTAATGGCGTTGCTGAGGAGGTTGATGAGGACTTGTAACAGACGATCTGGGTCAGCAAAAATTTGCAAAGACAAAGCTGTAAAATTCAAGGTGATGCCGGCTTGGTTTGCCATCTCTTGCATTTGGTCAATGGCGGTATTGATCAAGTCGGTAGTATTGTAAAGGCGTTTTTCGAGATTTATTTTGCCAGATTCCAGACGTTCTAGATCCAGAATATCGTTAACCAGGCGGACTAGACGATCTACACCTTCGGTAGCAATTTCAATAGTGACTTCACCTTCTGGTGAGGATGGATCAATAATTTTCTCATAAAGTAAACTTAGTGCCGCTTGCATGGAAGTGAGAGGAGTTCGCAATTCATGGCTGACGACAGAGACAAACTCGGCTTTCATCCGCTCCAGTTTATAACGCTCGGTGATGTCTTCCCCAATGCTAATTGTACCAATGGCGCTTCCCTTTGGATCTCGTAATACGGTGTTACTCCAAGCAATCATCAGTTCTTCACCTGATTTGCTTAAAATTTGATTTTGATAATGAGGATGAAAATTCTTTTCTATTACTTCTTGGAAACAAATTTCTACTAAATTTTGTTGACTTTGGGGCAAAAAATTATTAAACCAGTTTTTACCTAAAACCTCTGATTGGGTGTAGCCAGTGAGTTGCAGAAAGAAAGGATTGGCATAATCTACATTAGCGTTGGCATCTAAACCAATGACTATTAACTGTACATTCTCTAGGAGTGATTTCCAGCGGCGATTTGATTCTTGCAGAGTGGCTTCAATTTGCTTTGGTTTGGTAATATCACGAGCGATAGTAGATATATATTGTGTATAGTTGCTACCAAAAGTATGAGCAATCAGCACTTGAGAAATAGGAATTTCCCGCCCTTCATGGTTTAAAAAGGCTGTTTCTCCCATCCAAACACCATTTCTTACTGCAAAGGGAATACCCTGGTTTTGAACAATTTCTAAAGCCCACTGGGGATGCAGATCAGCAATACCAATGTTACTAAATGGTGCATCATCAGCTAAACCTAATAAGCGACGACCAGCTTTGTTAATATATTCTGCTTTTTGGGTATCAAAGGCAACTGTAGCAATCATATCGGAAGTAGTATCTATAATAGAAACGAGTTTTTCGCGCTCTATTTCTAAGCGTTTTCGCTCAGTGATTTCGATGATAATACTACCTATTGCTATTGAATTTCCTATTTCCCCAAGAATAGGAAAATAGGAGAGTAGCCAATAACCTATCGCTGCCGGCTGACTAGGAACAGGACTGCTAATTTCCCAGTTACAAATCGGTTGTTTAGTATCTAGAATAGTTTGTAATAGAGGTAAAATTTTGGTGGCAATTTCTGGTATCAACTCCATCACCGATTTTCCCAGATGTGTCTCAACAGGATAGCCGTTGATATCTGCCAATTTTTGATTAATTTTTAAGAACCGCAGGTTAGTATCAAGTATAGATAAGCCTACATTTGCTTGACTGGCAGCATTAAAAAATCCATCTAATAATTGTTCCCGATTTCTTAATTCTCGCTCCAACTTCTCTCGCTGCAACAGTTCTATTTGTAGTTGATTGTTAGTCTGAGCTATTTTTGCTGTGCGTTCTGCAACTCGCTGTTCTAGCTGCATATTCAATTGTTGCAGTTCTATTTCTACTCGTTTGCGTTCAGTAATAACAAGAAGAATACTTAGCATTCGCACAGGTTTTCCAGTTTCGTCATACAGGAAATTGGCTTTTTCCATCACCCAATCCAGACTACCATCGTTCTTCCTGTAAATTCGATATTCTGTCTGATAAGCCGTTTGAGTTTGTAATGCTTTGTGCAACTGTTGTTCGACTTGCTCCACATCATCAGGATGAATTTGTTCTAGCCAAATTGTATGATTAGGTAGAACTTTTCCTAACTCTAGTCCCCAAATGCGACATAGATTCTCGTTCCAGAGGCATTCATGAGTTTGCAAATTCCAGTCCCTAGAACCAATACCTGTCAAGTCAAGGGTGAGCCGTAAGCGTTCTTCACTAACTTTCAAGCTTTGTTCTAGTTGTTTGCGTTCTGTAATATCTTCAGAGAAAATAATAATTCCGCAAATTTCATTGTTGCTATTATACCAGGGACGAACTTCCCAGCGTAACCATTGATTTAACCCATCTGCTCTGACAAATAAATCTTCTTCACATTTCTCAACAGCACCTGCAAAACAACGTTGATGAATTTGCCGCCATCTGTCTGGAATTTCTGGGAATATTTCATAATGGGATTTACCAATAATGGCTGCAATAGACTCAATTTGATAATCATCAACCCATCTCTGACTGGCAATTACATAGCACATCTTCCGGTCAAACATGGCAATACCAGCCGGTGCATATTTGGCAAATAATTCTAATTGTTTCTCCCGTTCCTGTAGGGCTATTGCTGCTAATTTCTGCTCACGAATATCACGCATGATGGTAGAAGTGAATAATAATTCACCATCCATAGATTTGTGAGCAACAATCAATTGTGATACGGGGATTTGTGAGCCATCTTGATGCAAAATTGATGTTTCTCCTAACCAACTACCAATTTCAATAGCTGTGGGTATGCCTTGATTTTGAATAATATCTAAAGCCCATTGAGGATGACTTTTAAGCACCGTGAAATCATGAATATCAGCAATTCCCATTATTTGCTTGGCAGCGGGATTGAGCCAAATTACCTTTCCTGCGGGTGTGGCCATGCCCACAAAGTCAGGAGTAGCTTCTAATATAGAGGTTAATTGTTGTCGTTGTGTCAGTTCTGTTTGGAGCTTTTCTATTAATGATGCTTGTTGAATGGCAATACCCACCTGAATTGCCAATTGATTCATAAATTCTACATCGCTGCTTTTCCATTGCCGGGGTGCTGTACAATCATGGGCAATGAGTAATCCCCAGAGTTTTTCCCCTTGGATAATGGGAACGATCAAATTTGCCCGAATCATCAAAGATACTAAAAATTCTCGATGGCATTCTGTTAAACTGGGGTCTGTATTTACATCATTAATGGTTCTAGATCTTCCTTGTCGATAAGGTTCTATCCACATTTCGGGAAAGCATTCTTCTTTAATGACCCGACCAAGAATGGAAAATGCTGGATCAGAAACAGATTCTTTAACAACTAAGCCAGTACCATCGGCTTGAAATTGGTAGATAATTATACGATGGCAACGCCCGCCGCCATCGCTTTCCAAAATACTTCTAATTTCTGTAACAGTAGTATTAAGAATATCCTCTAAATTGAGAGAATTACGGATAGAAAGTGCAGTTTTGGTAATGAGTTGTTGTCGCTGTTGCTGCCATTCCTGTTGTTGAATCAGTTGGGTTTGGTGTAAAACATTGGTGATAGCTTGATGTAAGCTGGCGGCATTAATGCGGTTTTTTTCTAAATAATCTTGTGCGCCACTTTTGAATAAATCAACAGCTATCTCTGTATTACCTTGTCCCGTAATCATAATGGCAGGAATTCTATCTTTTCCTGTTTGTTGCTTTAATTCCTGCAAAAACTCTAACCCATCCATATCGGGTAAAAAGTAGTCAATCAGTATCACATCTGGTAGCTGCTGCTGACACCACAGTAAAGCATCCTCAGCATGATCAAATTCGACAATCTGATAAAGATGAGGGTGATTGTGGGTAAGATATCGGTGGTAAGTCATGCGATCGCTCTCAGAATCATCCACCAGTAAAATCGTATATTGCCTGGATTCACTCACCTCAAGAGTCTCAAGGGTTTTCCTACTCAGTTTCTCTCCCTTCAAGACAGCTACTTCCGTTCTTAATGCTTCCAGTTCAGCGATTAGTTGTGCGTTGGTTTTATAGCAATCTTCCATAAGCTATTACACCTTTAATTTGCATGCCCCTCTGCCCCCTGCTCCCCTGCTCCCCTGCCCTCTGCCCCCTGCCTATTCTGGTAAAACTGAAAATTCAAACCAATATCGAATTAAAGTATTGATGGTTTCTGTTAAAGCTGATACACCCATAGGTTTTAACATATAATTATTTGCACCTTGCTGATAACAAAACTGTACATCTTTTTGATTAAACGATGTGGTGAACACAACAATAGGGATTAATTTTAATTCCTCATTTTTTTTGACTGTTTCCAATACCTCTCTACCATCAGTTCCTGGTAAGTTTAAATCTAAAAGAATTAAATTAGGACGGGGGGCTTTTCCTGGTTTCAAATAGTCGCATTCTTGAAACAAAAAATCTAATGCTGTGTCACCATCACTACAGCGATAAACAGGAAAAGAAAAATTCAAAGCTTTCAGAACCCGTTTCAAAGATTCAAAATCTTCATCGCTATCTTCTATCACTAATATGCTTCTAGATTTACCCTCAATTTTCATTTTCTTTAACTAGAGTAAAATAAAATATTGTTCCTTGGTTTAATTTTGATTCTACCCAAATTTGTCCTCCATGTCGTTCAACAATTTTCTTGACTATGGTTAATCCTGCACCAGTTCCTCCTCTATATTGACTTTGTCCATGCAAGCGTTTAAAAATGCGAAATATAGTATCTAAATGCTTTTCTCTGATGCCGATGCCATTATCTTTAACATAAAAAATGGGGATATTTTGCTGAAAACAAGGATGCTCTATTAATGACCATTCTGGTTTACCTATTGTCCACCCAATTTCTATTTGTTTTTCAGGCTGCTCATTATACTTAATAGAATTACTTATTAAATTAGTGTAAATTTCTTCTAATAAGATGCGGTCGGCTTCGACAATGGGGAAATCTTGAGCAATTTTTATGTTAATTTGAGAGTTATATTGACTGATTCTGAGAAAGTTAAAAACATTTTCTACTAACTTATTCAAGTTCAAATTATTGCGTCTTAACTCAGCACGAGATAACCGGGAAAAATGGAGTAAAGCATTAATTAAATTCTCCATACGAGTTGTTAATAGCATTAAAGTATCTAATTTATGTACACCATCTGCATCTAATTGATGTCCATAATCTTCTAGTAAAAAATTCGCATAATTGTGAATACCTCTTAACGGTTCTTTCAAATCATGGGAAGCGATATAAGCAAAAGCATCCAATTCATTATTACTATCTTGTAACTGTTCGTTAATTAATGCTAATTCATCTGCTTTTTTGAGGATAATTCCTATAATTACACTGCGTAATTCCATCACTGCTTCAACTTCATGTTTTTGCCAAGGTAGGCTTTTAAATTTGACAATTTCTTGCCATTTTTCAAAGGATTTTCGTGGTGAAAGTGTAATGTTACCATCTGCATCAATATTTATTTTCTTTATCAGGTTCACCTCCCCAATTCACAGTTTGAATTACTTCAGGACGAAACCAGATAATTAAATTGCGTTGTAGCTTAGTAATAGAAACCACAATTATACCGGAGGCTAAATCTTTAAACTGTTCTGCTGGCGGATAAACTTCGGGTAAACTATCTGTATAATAAAGATTATTTTTCAAGTGGGGTAGTACCCAATCTATTAAGCGATGAATTTGATTTTCTAAGGGGGTTTCTCCCAATAATACCACCTCATGAGAAATAATGGCTACTCCAGTGGCTTTAACTAAGGGTAGTAAACTTTCTTGATTTTTCGTTAACACGTCAACAAAATCTTCTGACTCGGAAATCTTGTCCACAAAATCAGATAGCAGAATCTTTAATTGAATTTTTTCAGTTAAATTATCTTGTTCTTCTTTATTGCTCAATTCAATAGACATTAATTGGCCAATCAATTCACAGAATGTTCGGAGATGATAGGAAAGATATTTAGTTGTTCTGTGATGACAAGAGATTAAACCCCAAAGACGATTATTTTTTAATAGAGAAATTGACATGGATGCACCTACTTGCATATTTTGTAAATATTCAATATGCAGAGGTGATACACTTCTTAAAATAGAAAGACTTAAATCTGGTGAAGATTGAGTGAGCGAAGAAAGGTTAGAAATTAAAGCCGCAGGGTGATAGTTAACATTAGGAATTAAACGTAATTTATTTAAATGATAGAGTTGTTTAGCTTGTTTGGGAATATCGCTATCAGGATAATGTAAACCCAAATAGGAAGTTAAATCAGTATGTTTAGTTTCGGCAATAACTGCTCCTGAACCATCGTCATCAAACCGATATACCATCACCCGATCAAATCCGGTAATTTCTCTTATTTCTTTAGTAATTAATTGACTCAAAGTGCTGAGATCAGCTACATTTTGAATTTTTGTGAGCAGGTGACGAGTTAATTGAGAAAATTGAAAAAAATCATAAGATTCATCTTCATTACAGGTTTCGAGTTCCAGAATTAACAAATTATCAGGTGAGCGATGAACTATGCCATAAAATAAAATTGTTGCTTGTTGGGAATTTAATATTTTTAAATTGAGGGGATTTATGGTTTCAAAATCTCGTTCTAAACATTGAGCGATCGCATTGATATCTTCTGCATTTAAAAGCTGATTTAAACTTTGATTTAATAACTCATGGGGTAAATAGCCTAGAAAAAATTCAGTATTATCACTGACATGAGTAATCTGCCAATTTTCTTTGTTACAAATTAAAAGAATGCCATGGGGTTGAATTGCGTTAGGAACATGAATTGGTTCGCGATCGCAATTGGTGAGGTTAATCGGTTGGTCAAAAATGTAGTTAGTAGAAATCATGTCATCTCCATTTGAATAGTTACAGCAGGGGGCAGAGGGGCAGAGGAGTGGGGGATATGGAAAAAGAAGCAATTAAAAATCATCAAGATTTGAGAGTTTATCAAATGGCATTTGAGGCAGCAATGAAGATCTTTGAACTCTCCAAAAAATTTCCTGTGGAGGAACGATATTCATTAAGAGAACTCCACAAAAAAGATGATCCAATCTTGTGGGATGGGCATCTTGCCCGTCCTTGTATTATTAGCGGGCAAGATGCCCGCACCACAAGAAATTTTGGGATATTTTTTTAATTGGAGAACTCTAACTGATCAGATTCGTCGATCATCACGTTCTGTTTGTGCAAATCTAGCAGAAGCCTGGAGAAAAAGACGATACGAGGCAGCTTTTGTGGCTAAACTGAATGACTGTGAGGCAGAATCTGCTGAAACTCAGACTTGGATTGAGTTTGCTGTTAAGTGCAATTATCTAGATGTGGAATCAGGTAGAGAATTATATCGAATCTACAATCAAATTTTAGGTAGTTTAGTCAATATAATTACTAACCCTTCACCATGGTTAATGAAACGTTGAAATTCTTTCCCCTCAGCCCCTCTTCTCCTCTGCTCCCCTGCTTCTAACTGTTCAAGATTGCCAAACAAATACGATTCCGCCCCAGTGCTTTGGCTTGGTAAAGTGCGATATCTGCTTTTTGGTAAAGTGTTTGTAAGTCTTTGCCGTTATCGGGAGTTTGAGCAATTCCTCCACTAAATGTTACCTGAAATTTAGTTTCATCCTTCTTATCACCTCCTTTCTGTTGTGCAGTGAATGAATGCTGACTAAATTGCTGAAGCACTTGTGCTAATCGTCGCATTCCCTCTTCTTTACTTGTGCCGTACATTCCTACTACAAATTCTTCACCACCCCAACGGCCAACAATATCTTCCTGTCTGAAGGATTGATTCAGGAGTTTACCAAAATAGTTGAGGACGCGATCGCCCATTTCATGCCCATATTGATCATTGACCAACTTGAAGTTGTCTAAATCCAACATTGCTAAACTAAGAGGTTGTTGTTGTCGTTGGGCTAACTGTAGTAATCTTGTTAAGTCTTGTAATACTTTTCGCCGCAGACTTAATCCTGTCAGCGCATCTATTTCTGCCACTCTCCACAGTTGGCGTTGTTCTAAGCGGGTTCGCACACGGGTTAGTAATTCTGTTGCCACAATTGGTTTAGTCAAAAAATCATCAGCACCAACAGCAAAACTGCGTTGCATAGTGTCAATATCGGTATGGGAAGATAAAAACAAGACTGGCAAGCGATTCCATCGAATATCACTGCGGACTACTTGACACAAATCAAACCCACTCCAAAAGCTGACTGTGCCTTGCTCTTTATGCTGATGAGATAGGGAAACTACGCTAAATTCAACATCCAAAATCAACAAATCAGGAACTGTCTGCTCTAGTGTTTCCCAGAATTTATGGGGTTGATCTAGCAGAGTAAGATGATAGCCACATGGTTCTAACAAAGTACGGAGAAGATTTAGCAAGCCTAGATCATCATCAACAATTAACAACCTAGCGACAGGCTGGTTTTTTTGTTGTATTACTTGGGTTACAGTTGCTAATACTTGATTGGGAGCAATGGGTTTTTGTAAAAAGCATTGACTTCCTAACCGTGCTGCTTCTACCCGTTGAGCAAAGGAATCCTCAGCAGTCAGCATGACAACGGGAATCTCTGGGTACTGGTTACGTACTGCTGTGAGAAAACCTAACCCATTTTTTGTGGAATCAAGAAAGTTGATATCTAATAAAATCACATCAAAATGATGAGTTAAAAATTCCTGTGCTTGTTGAAGATTAACGGCAATTTCCGCTTGAAATCCCCAATTTGTTGCCTCTATTGCTATCTGGTTGGCTAGGAGGAAGTCATCATCTACGATTAGTAGTGATGGTGATACTAAATTGTTTTCCAAGCTAATATCTTTCTCCCCCTGCTTGCCAAAACTAATATCTGAGAACGCAATAGGGTGTGAGGGGATAGTTGGGGTTAAGGGTAAAAATTCTTCTTGAGCTTCAAAACCGTATTGGGTAATTTCCTGCTGTAACTGTGTTAATAGTTGCTCTAGTTGTTTAATTTCCGGTGGTTTTAATCCTTGCTCGCGCTGAAAAAGTTGTTGAATTTGACGGGAAATTTGCGAAGCTGCATCTAAGCCAAAGCAGCCTAACGAACCAATTAGGGTATGTGCTTCTTGTTCCGCTTCATGTTGTTGTATGGGTGTGAGAGTCCCATTTTGTGAAGCAGTAACGGCTTGTTCTATGATGGAGATGCGATCGCTATAAGACTGGCGATATTTTTCCCAAACAGCTTTTAGTTCCAACGCAACACCAGCAGCGGGGATTGGTGCAGAGGTAATATCTTCCTGACCATCCTTACTTATAACTTTCTGCGGTTTCAGCCGATACCCTTGTTTATAAATCGTCTCCAATATATCTGCAACACCTGCTTGTTTAAGTTTCTGCCGCAACCCCTTGATATGTGTGCGTACTGCTCCCTCACTAGGAAATTCATCTGCCGTCCACAGCCTATCTAATAACCGACTAGGGTTAAAAATTTGTTCAGGATATCGGAGAAACAATTCCAGTATTTCATATTCTTTGGCAGCCAGATAAATCGGCTTTTCTTGAAATGTGACTTCACAACTATTCGGGTTCAGCCACAAATCACCCCAAGTCAATAGAGGTGTTTTTTGGATCTGGTTTCTTCTTAATAATGCTCGAATTCGAGCTAATAACTCATCTATATTAAAAGGTTTTGCTAGGTAATCATCAGCACCAGCATCTAAGCCCATGACTTTATTCGTCACAGCATCTAATGCTGTCATTAATATAACTGGGGTGTCCCGATTGGGATTAAGGGCAGAAGACTGATTAGACCGTAGTTTTTTACAGAAGCTAATCCCATCCAACTTCGGTAACATTACATCTAGGAGGATTAGATCATAGGTATAAACTTCTGCTAAGTCCCATCCTGCTTGTCCATCTTGGGCTAACTCAATCTGATAGCGTTGCTTGGCCAACGTTATTTGTAGTAAATTGCCTATATTTCTATCATCTTCGACACAAAGAATTTTCACATGGGCTTATCCTTGGTGGTTTCATTCTCTAAGAATATTCCACATCCTAATTTCACACAGTTACGTATTCAAGATTACCATTTTCTAGCCAATAAAGATACCAGTTTTCATGAATAGTTCGCCAGCGAGGATTAGCTGCTTGCCGACGATACCAGTCAAAAGTAATTAAACTGAAGGCAGCAGCGGATAGATTTTCGCACTGTGAAAAATCATGCTCAATCCACACTACAAAATTCGGATTTAACCCAAATTCCTTTACTACCAGATTTGCTAGATTCTCAACCTCTTGGATTGTCAAAGAACCTTTTTTTGCTTTCATCTTGGAGAAGACGACTATTTGTATTTGTGGGTAAGGTAAGTATATACGCAGTTGATACTGATGTTTTTCTGCCCCAAATAATTCCTGAATCAAACTGTTAGGTGAAATTTGATGAATACATTTCATAGTTTTTGACTTTTTGATGTAGATTTTCCAAGACACAGTTAAACTAAAGCTAGAGGGTGTTTTGGTAAGGGTGTAACCAGTGTATTCAGACTTTTTTGCGCCAGTATTGGCATTTCTTGCCAGCAACTGCGACAAAACCAGTAAATATGATGTTGGCGAAAGTTGCGAGTCATGATGTTGGAGCAGCAAGGGCAGGTATTCATATAGCAATTCCCAAGCTCATGAAATACACCCCACCCGCGCTGTCGCGCACCCTCCCCTTGGTAAGGGGAGGGTTGGGGAGGGGTAATTTTGTATCTAACTAGAGTGGGAAAGGCTATAAAATTTTAAAAAGTTTTTACAAAATTTGTTTTGGTTATGAATCGAGAGAAAATTGAAGTAATCTCATTGACTATGAAGCTACGATGAATTTATGAAGTATTTGTGAATAAGGATCAAATTATTAGAGAAAAATAACAATTCAATAATTTCTGCAAATAAATTTAGCTTTTTGTATATTTAAGTTATGAAAATTGCCGCGTCAGCGATACCTGAGACATATAGATGAAGATGATCCAATCTTGTGGAATGGGCATACTTTGACAAGCTCAGTACAAGTCCTGCCCGTCCTTGTATTATTAGCAGGACGAAAAGCCCCCTAATAATACAAATTTTGGGATATTTTTTTATTTGGAAGTCTCTAAAATAAAAGATGTAAGCATTTTTCAGAAAGTTTATATGACATATCAAACTGCTCCTTGGAGGCTTGAAGGTTATGCTATTCAAACCTTGCACCTAGTTGATATAAAGCAAGCTGTTCCTTTTGTTCCCTCCGAATTAGAGATTGTTTCGCTTTTTCCCGGCAAAACTCTGGCAGGAACTTATGTATCTTCCTATCAAGCTGGTTCTTTATTAGAATACAATGAATTAATTGTAGTTCCGGCATTTGTACGCTATCAAGGACATATTGGGGCTTGGATTTCCCATATTTATGTAGATCATGAAGATTCCGTGGCTGGAGGTAGGGAAATCTGGGGATTACCCAAAGAAATGGCTGAATTTAGCTGGGATAATCATGGTAAAGTTAGTGTCCGACAAAATCAAAAGAATTTATATCAACTGTGTTATAAAAAAGGCTTGTTGAGCCTATCTACATGGTGGCAACAAGAATTTAGAGGTAATGCTTTCGGCGGTTTAGGTTCTGAGTTGCTATATTTTCAAAATAATTTTAAGTCTCAAATTAGCTTCTTAAAAGCCAATTTAGAAATTCCCCAGCATAGCCCTTTTGCTTCTTTAAGTTTAGGTCAGCCTTGGTTAACTCTAAACTTACAAAAATTAGAATTAGTAGCTGGTGTACCAAAATTACTTGGCAATGAAGTCATTAATTTGAGTTATGGTTAATTTATTCTAAAACTAGTATAAATTTCTCTTTTTTTCTTCTGCATCTCTGCGTGAAAGAGATCTCTCAAAACCCCATATCAATACCTTGGGATTTTAAATAAATTTATCAGGAAAAATATTTTGTGTCAATATCAATGGCTGAAAAAACCAAACTTCGTGAGATTATTGAGAATAATGTCAAGAATATTGAAAATATGGGCTGCTTAATGCGAAAACAGTCAAGCCTACAAATTTTCTAAAAATTGATATAAGCAAAATTGATTAACCGCCAATGAAAGAGGGTGGGGAAACCCCACCCCTGCGGATTACCGTTTCGCTAATTTCTTCGCCATTTTGCGTAGACGAATAGATTCAGGTGTAACTTCCACCAATTCATCTTGAGCGATGTACTCTAACGCCCGTTCCAAACTCATATCTATGGGTGTTTGTAACTGGACAAGTTCATCGCCACCAGCCGCACGGTGGTTAGTCAATTGCTTGGTTTTACAAACATTCAATTCCAAGTCTTGGGGGCGATTATGTTCACCAATAATCATGCCTCTGTAAACCTTAGTTCCGGGGCTGATAAAGAATGCGCCTCTATCTTCAGAGTTTTTCATGGCGTAGAAGGTAGAAACACCTTCTTCAAAGGAGATTAAAACGCCTTTATTACGAGGTTCAATATCACCAGAAAGTTGACGGTAATCGAGGAAACTGTGGTTCATGATGCCTTCACCACGAGTCATCCGCATGAATTCACCACGGAAACCAATTAAACCACGGGCGGGAACGATAAACTCTAGTTGAGTGCGATCGCCTCCACCAGGCTGCATATCTTGCATTTCCGCTTTCCGTTGTCCCAAACGTTCAATACAGCTACCAACTGCATCGGCGGGAACATCTAATGCTAGAAGTTCAAAAGGTTCGCAAGGTTGACCGTTAACTGTGCGGTAAATTACTTGAGGTTGAGATACTTGAAACTCAAAACCTTCACGACGCATGGTTTCGATTAAGATACCCAAATGTAATTCACCCCGACCAGAAACTAGGAATTTATCTGGTGAGTCGGTTTCTTCTACACGCAAAGCAACGTTGGTTTCTAATTCTCTAAATAAGCGATCGCGTATTTGTCGAGAAGTTACCAATTTACCTTCTTGACCAGCAAAAGGTGAATCATTCACCCAGAAGGTCATTTGTAAAGTTGGTTCATCGACCTTAATTAAAGGTAAAGCCAGGGGTTCATTAGGATCTGTAATTGTTTCGCCAATGTAAGCATCAGCAAAACCAGCCACAGCCACAATATAACCAGCGGTAGCTTCTTCCATGTCTACCCGCTTCAAGCCTTCAAATCCCATCAACTTGGTGATTTTACCCTTCACAATACTGCCATCTTCTACCACCAAAGCAGCTTGCTGTCCGGTGCGGATAGTTCCATTGTGGATTTTACCAATCACAATCCGTCCTAAATACTCAGAATAATCTAGGGTGGTAACTTGCAATTGCAGAGGTTTGTTAGGATCTCCCACAGGTGCAGGCACGTGGCGAAGAATGGCATTAAATAGGGGCTGCATATCTACCGATTCTGCTTCCAAGGTTTCCTTAGCGAAACCGGCCATACCGGAAGCAAACAGATATTTAAAATCGCACTGATCTTCGTCTGCACCTAATTCTAGGAACAGATCCAAAACCTTATCAACAGCAACGTGAGGATCAGCTTGTCCACGGTCGATTTTGTTAATAACGACAATAGGACGCAGACCTTTTTCCAACGCTTTTTTCAACACAAAGCGGGTTTGGGGCATGGGGCCTTCGTTGGCATCGACAATGAGCAGACAGCCATCAACCATGCCGAGTACCCGTTCTACTTCTCCACCGAAGTCAGCGTGTCCAGGGGTATCAACAATATTGATTAGGGTTTCTTTATATCTAACTGCTGTATTTTTAGAAAGAATCGTAATCCCTCGTTCTCTCTCCAAAGCGTTGGAGTCCATGACACAATCCGGAACGTCTTCACCTTCACGGAAAATGCCAGACTGTTTGAGGAGAGCATCAACCAAGGTGGTTTTACCGTGGTCAACGTGGGCGATAATGGCGACGTTACGAATTGGGAGCGTCATAGAGGCTTGGGGTGAACTTTAGTGTTTTTAGATTTAGTAGCTAAATGTTTGGCTGTTGTAACAGAATTGGGGATGATTTGCCGATATCTGTAACGAACCTTTAATAATTCTAGCGTAATTGTCACAATTATTGTTGTTTTGAGAATAACTAGCAAGAGAATTTCTTGGGTTTAGGGGTGGTTGTTAGGATTTTCCACAAGCAAACCTTCACTAGCAGCGGCTATATTTAATTCTTTATCAGCAGATATAAAAGTCAATAAAGGTAAATTATTTGCTATGCAAAGAGTATTGATGGCTTTACCAGCAGCTATATTGAACTGCGTCATAACCTCGTAAACCATATTTTTCTGCCAATGCCATTCCAGAATTAATGATACTGTCTGTAATTTCCAGAACCTGATACTCAGATTGGATATCATTTCTCAACTGATAATATACTGTTGTCGCATCTGTAGAACTGATACTTCCACCACGAAATCGCCTACTAATTGCCGCAGTAATCTCTACGGAAGTAATAGCTGCAATAAACACATGATTTTTTAGAGTAGGATCGAACAAACTCACAACCCAAGCTGAACCGATTTCTGCAACATAGCGTTTAACTAACGCACTACTATCTAAGAAATAAACTGCCATTTAGCGGCGTTCCTCAATAATAGTTTGAGAAACAGGCTTACCCTGTACCTGAATGAGTTTTCTTTCTTGTTCTTGACTGTCAGCAGGATGCTTAATTTGTTTGACTAAACCAGAACTTAAAAGTGCTTGATGAAATTTTGTGATTTGATTAGCTTGTGCTTTATCAGTCAGACATATTTGGATAGCTTGATTCAGCTGTTGTAGTTCATCTTGTTCTAAACTATCAAGCTGATTGAGAATTTCGTTAAGAATGGTTTGTGGCATAGGTTTTTAGTTTGGAATAAAGGTTTTTCTACTATTTTAGGCAAATAATAACCTGGAATTAGCACTGATAACTGAAATTGTGCCAAAATTAACTTATAAATCTATAAATTTACAGCTTATGGCTTGGTTATCAGGACAGCAATTGCAAGATGGTAAATACACCATAGAAAAAGAATTAGGTGAAGGTGGTTTTGGTATCACTTATCTTGCTAGAGATAATAATGGAAATTTCGTTGTTATCAAGACTTTGAATGATGCAATACAACGACGTTCTGATTTTGCTAAATTTCAACAAGACTTTCTCAACGAAGCGATTAAATTAGCTAAATGTAGTCATCCCCATATCGTCCAAATTCATGAAGTCATCAATGAAAATTCTCTGTGGTGTATGGTGATGGAATATATTGATGGGGAAGATTTAGGAAGTTTGGTAGAAAATCAAGGTGTCTTACCTGAAGCCGAAGCATTACGATATATTCAACAAATTGGAGAAGCGTTAACTCTAGTTCATAATAATGGTTTATTACATCGAGATATTAAACCGCAAAATATAATGATACGTTCTGGTAAATCAGAAGCAGTGTTAATTGATTTTGGCATTGCGAGAGAATTTACACCAAATCTAACAAAAACTCATACAAAAATATTATCTGATGGTTTTGCACCAATTGAACAATATGATGCAAGAGCAAAACGGGGAGAATTTACAGATGTTTATGCTTTAGCTGCAACTTTGTATTCTTTGTTAACTGGAGAATTACCAACTATAGCACCAATGAGAGCTATTGGTACAGAATTGGCAGAAGCGAAAAAGATAAATTCTAGTATTAGTGATAGAGTTAATCAAGCGATAATCAAAGGAATGGAAATCAAGCCAGAAAATCGTCCTCAGTCGGTGGAAAGTTGGCTAAAATTATTAGGTTCAGAAGTTGTCAGTAAAATTTACTCTGCACCTCCAAATCAAAGCAACTCATTTCCTGTTATTCCCTCTTTGAAATCTGATTATTACAAACTGCGTGATTTACTAGCGGATGGAAACTGGATAGGTGCAAATATAGAAACCAGTAATCTAATGCTTTCTTTAGGTTGTCCTACAAAAGGACGCTGGCTTGATTCCGAATCTATTAAAAAAATTTCTTGTGAAGAATTTCGTATAATTGATAAACTCTGGATAAATTACAGCAAAGGTAAATTTGGTTTTAGTATCCAACATATAATTTGGGATTATGCACAAGGAAATGTAGATCAATTTGGTACGATTGTTGGGTGGCGTGTTAAAAAATCATGGCTTCCATATTCTAAATATAATTTCAGTATTTATGCTCCTGATGGACATTTACCTGCTTATCTAGAATTTTTGGGCTTTGTGTGGAAAGATGGTTGGTTTGGTGCTTATTGGAATGGTGATTTGGATCGTATTAAGGCTTTAGTTTCAAAATTAGAACAATGTAATATTTAATCTTAAAATTGACACTTGTAATAACTCTCTCTTCCTCTTTCTCTTCCTTCGCGTCCTTCGCGCCTTCGCGGTTCGTTCCTTACCAATCTCAACACCAAACCAGAAGATAAAAATTAACTCTAAAAATGCTATCAGAAAGATTTACCCAAGCCCTCACCTACGCACACGAACTGCACGCAAAACAAGTGCGGAAAGGTTCAGGAGTTCCCTATATTACCCATTTATTAGCAGTAGCCAGCATAGCTTTAGAATATGGTGCAAACGAAGATGAAGCGATCGCAGCCTTATTACATGATGCCATAGAAGATCAAGGCGGAGCAGCCACCAGAGAAGAAATTCGTCGTCGTTTTGGGGATAATGTCACCGCTATTGTTGATGGTTGTACAGACGCAGACAGCACACCTAAACCACCTTGGAGAGAACGTAAAGAAAAATACATCGCCCATATTCACAACGCTTCCCCCTCAGTGCTGCTAGTTTCAGCCTCTGATAAACTTCATAATGCCAGATCAATTGTCAAAGATTACCGCATGATTGGTGATGCAGTGTGGGAACGTTTTCAAGGTCGCAAAGAAGGTACACTTTGGTATTATCGAGCGTTAGCGGATGCCTTTGGAAAAAAACAAATCACGCCCTTAGTCGCAGAATTAGAAAGAGTCGTGACAGAATTGGAAACTTTAGCCACAAAGAAAACATGAAGGACGAAGATGAAAACAATCATCCTTCATATTTCATAATTCATCCTTTGGGATGAGAGTGTTTTGTTGACTAACGGAATAAACTACTGAGAGAACTATCTTCGTGAATCCGCCAAATAGCTTCTCCCAGTAAATTAGCCACTGAAAGCGTCACTAATTGGGGAAAGTGATCACTTTCAGGAATGGGAATGGTGTTAGTGACTATAACTTCTTCAAACAAGCCACTTGATAAGCGTTCAATCGCAGGTGGTGAGAAAACTGCATGGGTAGCACAGGCATATACCTGACTTGCACCTTCTTGACGCAGTAATTTAGCACCTTCAGCAATTGTGCCGCCGGTATCAATCATGTCATCTACTAGCACAGCCGTTTTGCCTTTAACATCACCAATGACGTTCAAAACTTCAGCAACATTGTGAGCCTGACGGCGTTTATCAATAATTGCTAATGGTGCATCATTGAGCTTTTTCGCAAATGCTCTGGCTCGTGCGACACCACCGACATCCGGGGAAACAACTACAATATCATGGAGTTGTTTACTGACCAGATAATCCAACAAAACTGGTGAACCATAAACATGATCAAAGGGTATATCGAAATATCCCTGAATTTGCGCGGCGTGCAAATCCATTGCTAAAATGCGGTTAGCACCTGCTTGTGTGATCAGGTTGGCAACCAACTTGGCTGTTATTGATTCTCGTCCGGCGGTTTTGCGGTCAGCACGAGCGTAACCATAATATGGAAGTACTGCTGTTACCTGCCGTGCAGAAGCCCGACGACAGGCATCAATCATAATCAGCAATTCCATTAAGTGGTCATTAACAGGTTGACAAGTGGGCTGAATTAAATAGACATCACAACCCCGAATTGATTCTTGGATTTGAACATAAAGTTCTCCGTCCGCAAATCTTTTGCGAATCATTGGTCCCAAGTCCATTCCCAAATAACGAGATACTTCTTGGGATAGTTGTAAATTAGCAGAGCCAGAAAAAAGCCGCAGGCGATGATTTTCTGTTATTCCTGTGGTTGCTGGTTGCACTTTTAAAGTCGCAGAACTAAGCACAGCAGATCCTCGATGTGCATTCATGGCAATATTATCATTTAGAGATTTAGAAGATTTTACTGACATAGACTAAAATAAAAAATCTATAAGTTTTGTTGAAGATTTTATACAAAGAAAGAAATATTTCTCCATAAAATTACATTTGCTAATTTTTCTAGTGCTTGAGTAAAAAAACCAATGAGGATCTTACTGACATCTATTTTTTCAAATAGTTCCATCGTTTCTAGTGTAAGTGTTGAAGTAAACCGCGCGAATATTCAAGAAGTTAGTAAGTAGATTATTTATTGTACCCGTTTCTTTTATAACTGATAACAAAAGATTTACACATAAAGTGATAATTAAATTATTTCTCAAGCACTAGAACAATTATGCTTCATAGAGGTTTTCCGTAGGATGAGAACATACTGCTATCATAAAATATGGCTTAGGCTACGCTACAGACACCAAATAACTTTCAAACTTGTTCCCTGTTTTGCGTTATCTACTATAGGCATCCAAGGTGCAGCTAATTATTTTATGATACTAGCGCTAAATTCAGAGATTAGTGCAGAAAGACAAAAGGTCTGAGGTGTTTTTGTAGGGTCTATGCGCTACTAAAACGTTAAAGCTGTCAAGTGTAGAGTCCACATCATTTCCGAAAAGTGATGATGTAGTGCTTATACACGGCTCACGCTAACGGCAGGATTATGATCGAAACTGCAACAATATACAGCAGAATTAAGGCTTCGCTGTGAGCCTCCGTCGAACGGAGTTAGGAATAAAAGTATGGGTGTAGCACAGCTTAGTGATCAATTTTTGTCCCTTATCTACCTGCTATCTGCTGTATTGGAAAATGTGGCTAAAATGAAGATGCCAAACTTGACTAGCATAGTAATGTACCATTTTTTTTGCAAAAGATGCGTTAGACATTGTGCGATCGCAGCTATAACTATCGGTACAGCTAGGTCATATTGTCTATAATTAGTCCTTTAAGCTTTATCTTCCAACTCTGTTGCCATTACACTTAATCAATTGATTATGCAACCACCCATTACAGTTAGTACTGTCCTGCAAAATCGTTACCATATAATTCACGTTCTTGGACAGGGGGGATTTGGTAGAACCTATCTTGCAGAAGACCAGAGGCGCTTTAACGAACTTTGTGCGATTAAGGAATTAACGATCGCAGTTAAGGGAGCTTCTAGTGAAAAAAAGGCAAAAGAGTTGTTTGAGCGAGAAGCTGCGACTTTATATCAAATTGAACATCCACAAATACCGAAGTTTCGGGAAAAATTTGAACAGGATCAACGCTTGTTTTTGGTACAAGATTACGTTGCTGGGAAGACTTACCATACTTTGTTAGCTGAACACCAAGCTGTTGGTCAATCTTTTTCAGAGACGGAAGTTTTAGAGTTGATGAACTCTTTATTGCCAGTTTTAGAATACATCCACAGTTGTGGGATTATTCACCGTGATATTTCGCCGGATAATTTGATTTTACGAGAAAGTGACAACAAACCTGTATTAATTGATTTTGGGGTAGTTAAAGAATTAGCTACAAGATTATATGCGCCAAATCAAAAGCAGGTAACTACTGTGGGAAAAATGGGCTATTCTCCCAGTGAGCAAATTCAATCAGGCAGAGCTTATCCCAATAGTGACTTGTATGCACTGGCGGTAACGGCCATTGTTTTGTTAACGCTGAAAGAACCGACAGATTTATTTGATGAAACTAAAGTGAGTTGGAATTGGCAGCAGTGGGTAACGATTAATCCGCGTTTTGCTGAAGTATTACAGCGAATGTTAAGCTATGTTCCAAGCGATCGCTTTCAAAGTGCGGCACAAGTGCAATTAGCTTTGCAATCACTAGATCAACCCCATGTTCCTCAAACCAATATCTCCTATGTACAAACTCTCGCTGTTGGTAATCGCCCGCAACCACCATCACCTCAAAAACCTCGTCCTGTAATTTATGCTCAACAAACTAGTCCAAAACAAACTAGTTCAATCCTCGATAAACCGTTAGCAATTGGGGCTATTGGCAGTGCTGTAGTTATCTTAGCGGGATTTGGTTCTTGGGCAATAGTCAAGTCTTTTCGCAATCAATCCCAACAACCATCAGAAGGAACATCTGTACCCCAGAATTTTCCCTCACCAGTAATTCCTGATACTACATTTACACTGTCACCTACACCTACACCGACTAATACCCAATCTGTTGTATATCAAAAACGCCTGAAATTAGGCAGGTTGAATACTGCTACAGTCGAGGATACTCTTAAAGTAAATGACATAATTCAATATAGTTTTGCGGCTCAAGCTGGGCAAAAATTAACGGTTTCTGTTGACCAAGGATCTGGGATTTTGCTAACAGTATTAACTCCCAATGGTCAACCAATTGATGGACAGTCTCAACCAGTTGCATCATATGAGGGCATCTTACTAGATAGTGGTAAATATATTATTCAATTAAGTCTGTCCGAGGGAGTGGCTGAAAGTTATTACAGTCTCAGTGTTGCTTTATCAACACTAACTACGCCTGTAGAGACACCAACACCAACGGAAACTCCTACACCTGTAGAGACACCAACACCAACGGAAACTCCTACACCTGTAGAGACACCAACACCAGCGGAAACTCCTATACCTGAAGAGACACCAACACCGACACCAACGGAAACTCCGACTACAGATGCAGAAAACAATAATCAATTACCTGAAACAACATCAACACCAGGATTTGATCAACAAAATTAACGCTAAGTTATAAGTAGTCCCTGCAAGAAAATTGCAGGGCAGAATTTTCGGTAAACAAAGGTAATTCTTGGTAAATAAATTGTTAAACACATTACTAATTGCAGGGACTGATACGGACGCTGGCAAAACTTTTTTGACCACAGCCTTGGCAGCTTATCGGCAAAAATATTACCCTCAAAGCAGCTTGGGGATTATGAAACCGATTCAATCTGGTGTCGGTGATAGTGAACTTTATCAGACTCTTTTTACACTAAATCAGTCGCCAGAAGAGATTACACCTTTGTATTTTCAAGCACCTCTAGCTCCACCAATTGCAGCAGCGAAAGAAAATCGTACTATAGATTTAGCTTTGGTTTGGCAGACTCTACTAAAGTTACAAAAGGAACGTGATTTTCTGCTGGTGGAGTCTTTGGGAGGATTGGGTTCACCAGTTACTGATGAATTGACGGTGGCAGATTTAGCGGGTGAATGGCGTTTACCAACGGTTTTGGTTGTGCCAGTAAGATTAGGTGCGATCGCTCAAGCCGTGGCTAATGTAGCATTAGCTAGACAAACTAAAGTTAATCTGCGTGGAATTATTCTCAACTGTACCCAACCCCGCACAGAAGCAGAAATAGCTGATTTAACACCACCACAGTTAATTCAATCATTTACTCACATACCCGTTTTAGGTTGTTTACCTTATTTAGAAAATCCCACTGATTTAGATAAACTTGCTGAAATTGGATCTAATTTAGACTGGGAAATATTAACGTAACCTGAGTTCGGAGTTCGGAGTTCGGAGTTCGGAGTTCGGAGACGCTACGCGAACGGAGTTATGATTTTTAAGAGCGAGAGAATAAGGGTTTGAGAGATTTTTTATTTGGAAGTCCCTTACTTGAGAAAATTTGATGGGTTAGGGAACTTATGTGGGTAACATAGAAAATGACACCTGTAGCCTAATTTTGTCTAAGTATGTAAACTTTTATTACGCAATTAAACATTTTTGGGAAAATTGGTTATTCAGGATCTAATTCTGTTCTCCTATTATTTAAACCCTATGCAAAGTGTCATTAATACTCCATCTCCTTGGCAACAACTAAAAAAGGGAGAAATTGACTGCCAACAAGCAATCAGTCTTTTGGTAAATGAGGCAGGAAAACTTAACTTGGAATTATTAGATATAGAAGTTAGTTATCGGTTTTTTAAATTATTTTCCAATCCCCAAGAATTACCTCCAGTCATTCCCCTCATACTTTGGCGTAACTGTTACTATTTGGGGAGTCCAGTGACTCTGATACCAGATATAATAAAGAAATTGTGCGATCGCACTTTCACTGAAATTAAAATTATTTCCATTAGCGAAAAAAGCTATAAATCTTGGTTTCTGACACAAAAACTCGACCTCAATAAAATTAGTGCAGATTCATTAATCAATCCCCTCACCAAAGAATCGGAAATAGAAAACATTTCCGAAGTTGCAGAACTCTATCTCTCCAAAGCATCTGACCAAATAGAAAGAGTCAAAACCCTTTTTAGTAGTGCCTTACGCAACCGCGCTAGTGACATCCACCTTGAACCAATGTCAGAAGGTTTAAGAGTCCGCTATCGCATTGATGGCGTACTGAGAAATATTACCACTCTCCCTTTAGAAGTGAGTCGGAGAATAGTTGTAGCCACCAAAGTCATGTCTGACCTAGATATTGGTGAAAGCCGTCGCCCTCAAGATGGGCGCATTAGCCAAAAGTATGCTGTCGGAGATTCATCAGACGTGGGATTAGATATGCGAGTTAGCACCCTTCCCTGTGTCGGTGGGGAGAAAGTGGTCATCCGCTTGCTACCCCAGCGCAATCCCTTCTCTGATATTACCAAACTCGGCTTTTCTGCATCTGCATTGGAGACTTATAAAAGCTGGTTAAGCCAACCCCAGGGGATGATTATCCTCACAGGGCCAACTGGTTCAGGTAAAACCAGCACGCTATACACCAGTTTGCAAGCAGTCGCCACCGAATCAGTTAATGTAGTGACAGTGGAAGACCCAGTAGAATATGTCCTATCAGGTATCACCCAAACCCAAGTCAACGAAGCGGCCGGTATGACATTTGCAGCGGGTTTACGAGCGATTCTCCGCCAAGATCCTGATGTGATTATGTTAGGAGAAGTTAGAGATCATGAAACAGCAGAAACAGCCGTTAGAGCCGCTTTAACTGGACATTTAGTGTTTACTACACTCCACACTAATGATGCTGTAGGCACAATTCCCCGGTTAAAAGATATTGGCCCAGATCCAGGTTTAATCAGCGATGCTCTTTTAGGTATTGTTGCTCAACGTTTAGTGCGTCGAGTTTGTCCCCACTGTACAGAACCCTACACCCCTACAACAGCAGATTTGCAAAAACTGGGACTAGAAGCAACACCAGCTACAACCCAAGGCTGGCGGCGGGGGAAAGGTTGTCCTAGATGCTTTGATTCTGGCTATTTAGGACGAGAAGCAATTGTGGAATTACTAAATGTAGATGATAGGGTGAGAGAGTTGATTTATGAAGGAACAATGACTCAGCTACATTCTTATCTCAAGGAGATTAAGTTTACTTCCTTTAGTGTCTCTTCTGCCCAAAAGGTAACAACTGGGGTGACAACATTAGAAGAAGTGCTAAGGGTTTTGCCTCATAGTGCTTTATCTCGCAAATATGCTGTTTGAAAATTATGGATTTAAAGAAGAAATCCCTTTAGGAGTCAGGAGTCAGGAGTCAGGAGTCAGGAGTCAGGAGTCAGGAGTCAGGAGTCAGGAGTCAGGAGTCAGGAGTCAGGAGTCAGGAGTCAGGAGTCAGGAGTCAGGAGTCAGGATGAAGAATATTTTTCTCTTCTGTTTCCTGCCATATCAAACATTATGTATCCTGAATGAATCCTTACAAAATCCCCTGTTAACTAATGTTTTGAGACTATAGACAGATGGAATATATCTTATGGAGTAAGATATGGCAATTCCCAAGCTTATGAAATACACCCCACCCGCGCTGTCGCGCACCCTCCCCTTGGTAAGGGGAGGGTTGGGGAGGGGTAATTTTGTATATCACGCTTAGTGGGAAACGCTATAAGCTAAAGTGGTAAGTATTCAGGATAGAGAATACTCCAAGTCAAGAGAATAAAGGCTTTTTAAGTCAACTTTGATGATTTTGATAAAATTTCACTTCTTTCTATTCTTCATTTCATAAGCATTCTGACTCCTGACTCCTGACTCCTGACTCCTGAATTCTTACGCTAAAGTCAAATCTATTTATATTTAGTTGTCTTCACAATGATTTCTACAATCCCAAATTCTTCTACTGAAAATCTTGCTAATGTGCGGTTTCAAATTCGTACTTTACAACCGCAATTAATAGAATGGAGAAGACGCATACATCAAAAACCAGAATTGGGTTTTCAAGAAAAATTAACGGCTGAGTTTATTTCTCAAAAGTTGCAACAATGGGGAATTGAACATCAAACAGGTGTAGCCGAAACTGGCATTGTCGCCATTATCAAAGGTGAAAAATCTCAGCATGGTAAAGTTTTAGCAATTCGTGCTGATATGGATGCTTTACCAAT
The DNA here is from genome assembly GCF_049315035.1 of Anabaena sp. PCC 7938. Taxonomy (NCBI): domain Bacteria; kingdom Bacillati; phylum Cyanobacteriota; class Cyanophyceae; order Nostocales; family Nostocaceae; genus Anabaena; species Anabaena sp. PCC 7938. The sequence goes on from NZ_CP186034.1 coordinate 3,688,482, forward strand.
TAAAGAAGAGAATGAAGTGACCTATTGCTCACAGCATAATGGAGTGATGCACGCTTGCGGACATGACGGTCATACAGCGATCGCACTGGGAACAGCATACTATCTCCATCACCATCGTCAAGACTTTGCTGGAACGGTGAAAATTATCTTCCAACCCGCAGAAGAAGGGCCAGGAGGTGCAAAACCCATGATAGAAGCAGGGGTACTCAAAAACCCAGATGTTGAGGCCATTATCGGGTTACACCTATGGAATGATCTTCCTATTGGTACAGTAGGAGTCCGTTCGGGCGGTTTTATGGCTGCTGTAGACTTCTTTAACTGCACCATTTTAGGTAAAGGTGGACATGGCGCATTACCCCATCAAACTATTGATTCAGTCGTCGTTGCTGCCCAAATCGTCAATGCCTTACAAACCATTGTTGCCAGAAACGTCAACCCCTTAGATTCAGCGGTGGTGACAATAGGTGAACTCCACGCCGGCACCAGAATGAATGTCATTGCTGATACAGCCAGAATGAGTGGCTCAGTCAGATATTTTAATACTGATTTAGCTGGCTTTTTTAAACAACGTATTGAGCAAATCATTGCTGGAGTTTGCCAAAGTCATGGTGCAAATTATGAATTGGAATATATCAATCTTTACCCTCCAGTCATTAATGATATCGGGATGGCAGAATTAGTGCGAAATGTAGCCGAAGAAGTTGTAGAAACCCCTTTAGGTATCATCCCAGAATGCCAAATTATGGGTAGTGAAGATATGTCATTTTTCCTGCAAGCAGTTCCAGGTTGTTATTTCTTTTTAGGTTCAGCTAATGCAGAGAAAAAGTTAAATTATCCCCATCATCATCCCCGATTTGACTTTGATGAAACCGCTTTAGTCATGGGTGTAGAAATGTTTGTTAGGTGTGTAGAAAAATTTTTTAGCTGAACAATAAAAATATAGAAATTTAGGAGTATGGCTTATGTCACGCTCATTCTAGTAACAGAAGTTTGACGATCTAAAATAGGTTGACGAGTTTTCAAGTCAAATTTGTGACCATGGGGCAAAATATGCAGCTTCACACCACAAACAGCTAAGGGTTCATCTTTCAATATTTGATCCATATTGTTATATGTACCTTCTGATTCATCAACAATCGTGACTGAACCCTCACCAAAAACTTCTATCTGTCCATCGGATACTACCATAGCCGTATTTTCATCAATACCAAAGCCTAAAACTACAGGTTCTTGTACCAAAGCAGTAATTAAACGTCCCAAACGTCCGCGTTCAGAAAAATGCTGATCGATGACGACACCAGGGAGAAAACCAAGACCAGGCCCCATTTCCACAATGTTTAATCTGGCGCTGGTTTGAGAGTCACCTTCTACAATCATTTTATCTGGCATCACAGCAGCACCTGCACTAGTCCCAGCGACAACAGCACCTTCAGAATGTCTTTTGTGAATGGCTGCATCAATTTCAGTATTTTTGAGAATACTAGTAATCCTCGCTTGCTCTCCCCCAGTAAAAAAGATACCTGTTGCTCTATGAATTGCTTCTAATGCTGTAGACGAGGATGCATCTTCACGGGTCGTCGTATCAATGATACGAACTTCTGAAGCTCCTAAACGTTGGAATACTTCAATATATTTTTCTCCTACTTCTCTAGGTAATTCCGTTGCGGCTGTCATAATTACAATATTGGCTTTTACACCTCCAGCACGGCGGACAAACTCTCGTAAAATCGGTGCATCTCCGTTTTTTTCTTCAGCACCACCAATAATTACTAATTGTCCTTTGTTTTGATTCTCAGACATAATGCCTCTTGTTTTGAGTTATGTAATCTCAATAAAACATGATGGGAAAACAATGAAATCTTTCCTTTGGTAGATAACAAGGAACTGGCAACAGGAAACAGGGAATAAATAAATTATTTGTATTTCTCTTACTCTTTTTCTGGTTTCATCTGCTGAATGTGGGATATACAGTATTTTTCATTCCTATACTCTAGACCTCTCCGGAAAAGAATGTAGAGACGTTCCATGGAACGTCTCTACAAGGTTCTAGGATACGCATATTTAAATTCGGTCGATGTCTTTTGTATGGAAATGAATTCTAAAGGCTCTGCCTATATCTGTCGCAAAAGGAAGGCAGAGCCTTGTGATAGCATTCCCAGTCTCCGACTGGGAACGAGATATGGTAAGAATTTGGCTGTAAATTGAGACTCATGAGCATTGTGTTTTATCTTTACTGAATTCTGGGGTGATGTGGTTGAAATTATGCCCTGAGATAGCTGAAATTATCATTCTGTGTAACTAAACTTTAGTAATACAAAAAAGCCAGAATTTAAATTCCAGGGTGTTTAGAGAAAGGTTTATTATCAATGATTCAAACACAAAGCAGCGATGTCATCCGCATCAATGCCAGAACAACTGATGTCTTCGACATTTTTAATTTAAAATATTACATTGGTCCAAATCCCTATTTAGATAGAGGTGCATTAGTTTTTGATTTCGCTTTAACTGGGTTTGGAGAGCCACTAAAGATAGAAGAATATGTTGCCGATATTAGCAAGATGTATTCTCACTTAGGCAAGCAGACATATAATTCCTATGCTGATTTGTTTGCTCGTGTTGTTTCCGAAGTGGGAAAATTAGATATGGGTTTGCACCTCAATCACTGGAGTGTCAAGCCTGAGCAGGATTTTGTCAGAATTAGCATCCAATCACTACATGAACTGACAAGTAGAGCAGTAGTTTATTTTGTTTGGGATTGGTGGGAAACTATTACTCAACATGAGGAGTTTTTGTTTGAAGAAGGGTTGATAAAACTGCAAAACAGATTTCGTTTATCTGCTTACGGCGGCCCCACGGTTTATGCTTTATTCCAGACGGCTTATAACCAAGGTATTCCCGCTTTCTATTTATGGGAAGAGGGATTAATGCAATATGGTTTTGGTAGAAAACTGGTGCGGGGAGTAGCGACTACTTTTGATAGTGATAGTCATATAGATTCAGAATTTTCCACGCGCAAGGATGATTGTAAAGAATTTTTACACAAATTGGGTTTCCCGATTCCAGAGGGCAAAATTGTTTTTTCTGAACAGGAAGCTGTGGAGGTAGCCAGAGATATTGGCTACCCAGTTGCTGTTAAGCCGGTAGTAGGTCATAAAGGAATTGGTGTAACTCCTGATGTGCAGAATGTGAGAGAGTTGGCATCGGCTTATAGTAGAGCGTCGATAGCGATTCCTGAAGAACAGCCAAGGCGAATTATTGTGGAGAAAAGTATCAGGGGAAAAGATTTTCGGTTACTGTGTGTTAATGGTAGATTTATTGCTGCTACAGAACGCTGTCCGGCATCAGTTACGGGTGATGGTTCGGCAACTGTCAAAGAATTAATTAGACGGGAAAATCGCAAACCGGAACGTTGGGATACACCAACTTCACCGATGAGTAGGATTGAGATTGATGAGGCGCTAGAAAGGTATATAGATGAACAGGGTTTGAGGTTGGATAGTATCATTGAAAGCGATCGCACTGTTTATTTGCGTAAAGTTGCTAACCTTTCCGCTGGTGGCACAAGTATTGATGCTACAAAAATAATTCACCATGATAATATCATCCTGGCTCAAGATATAGCCCAATATTTTCGCCTCACTTGTTTGGGAATTGATATCATTGCTGAAAATATTTCTGAATCTTGGAAAACTGGTAACTTTGCTATCTTAGAAATTAACTCTGCACCGGGAATTTTAATGCATCTTAACCCGGCAATGGGTGAAAGTGTTGATGTTCCTGCTCAGATTTTGTCAACTTTTTTTCAGTCTGGTAGAGATTCCAGAATTCCCATTATCACTTTTAATCAAATTTATTTAAGTGAGTTACAATCAACAATTGATCACATTCTTTCACAACATCCTGAATGGACAATTGGGGCTATTTGTCGTCAAGGAATTTTCGTCAATCGTTCCCAAAAGGTATTGAGAAAAGATTACAATAGTAATGTCCAAACTTTGTTGCGTAATCCCAAACTTGATTTACTCATTGTTGAATACTCAGAAGATCTTCTGGAAGAAGATGGGATGTTTTACCAGGGAAGCAATATTGTTGTTTTGGATAATCCCAGTGAAACTGAGATGATGTTAGTCAGAGATATTTGTGATGATTCAATTGAGGTGATGAAGAAAGAACAAGAGGTTTCTATTCGCCGTCAAGGATTAATTGAAGATTACACGTTGGGTGCTGATGAACCTTTTACGAGGGTTTATTTGAAGGAAATTAGCTCGATTTTGTAACCAGAAATTGAAGAAGGAGTCAGTAGGGTTAAAGCGCAATGCTCATTGTTGTGAACTTAAATGGAAAATGTTGTAATGACGTTATATCAAACTTACTCAATTCTCGTTCCCATACTCTGTATGGGAATGAATTCTCAAGGCTCTGCCTTCCATGACTAATATTACGTTGTGCTATTCAGTTATAGTAGAGGCAGAGCCTCTCTGATGGCATTCCTAGTCAGAGACTAGGAACGAGATATTTTGTAACCAAAAAGTAATAAAAAATATTCACTTAACTCCGGTGGGTTATGCATACTTCGACAAGCTCAGTACAAGTCTTGCCTGCCCTTTAATCATAGTCATAATCTGATTCATATATCTCAACTTCTGTTGAAGGTGTAGCATCTGATAAATCGAAAGTATCATCTGTGAGGCGAATAATTTCCCCAGAGAAAAAAGTTGCCAGACTTTTAGCCGCATTTGCCAATTCGTCATGATCCCAAGTTGGCACAGGTGTTTGGGTTGGTGGGGGTGATAGGGTTTGGACAGGGGCTGTGTTAGCTGCTACAGGCTCAGTTATTGTTGGTGCTGGTGGTGGTTGGGTTTGTTGTGGTTGGGGTGCTGGTGCTGGTGTTAGAGGTTGAATTGGCTGGTTGTAGCTGGGTGTGGTTGGTGGCTGTTGAACGCGAGTGGAATCTTGCGGGGGAGGATTTTTTCTGGCTGAGGTGGAACCTGATGAAGTTGCTAGTTCTAAATTTACTAGGATTTCACGCTGAAAAGTTTTTTGAAAAGCTGCCTTCATCATTGGCAGGTCAGATTTGAGTGTTTCGTACCATTTTAATCCTTTGACAGCGACACGCGCTTCAATACCATTGAACTCTATTAGCTGGCACATTTGCCCTAATAAAGCTTGTCTGGAAGGCATGGGAAAATTAGCACGCACTTGTTGCCAAACTTGAGGTAAGTCATACTCTGATCCTGCCGCGATTTCCTGCAAAGGTGCGGTTTGATGTGTCACTGTTGGAGGATTAGCATATACAGGTTCTGGTGGTGAAGATTCTGTATTAGGTGCTGAATTGTGATTTGCTTGGGTATATGTTGGTGGTGGAGTAGCTGCTATTGATTGATGATTTGTTGGGGTATAAGCTGCTGGTGAAGATACTGCTGATTGATAGTTTGGTTGGGTATAAGCTGCTGGTGGTGGTGTAGCTGGTTGGTAAGAAGTTGGAGATACCGCAGGTGTATTTACTTGCTGAGGAATACTGGGCGCTTGTGGCTGAATATTGGCACTAGGTAATAAACCGAGTAATGTGACTTCTAACCACAAACGGGGCTGGGTGGTGTTTTTCAGTTGAACTTCTGCGGTTCTGAGGTGTTGCTGTCCGCGCAAAATGGTGGTTATGTCTAACCTTTGGGCAAAGTTAATTAGTGCTGTCCAGGTTTGTTGAGTACAAGCGACTAAATCTTGACGATTTGGGGCGGTTTTGGCTATGAGTAAATCTCGATAGAAGGCAGCGAAATTTTGGAGAATTATGATGGGTTCTCTGCCCCGATCTAGGATTTGCCTGGTAGAGTCTAGGACGATTTCGGAATTATCTTGAGCGATCGCATCTAACAAACCTAATAAATCTTTTTCACTGACTGAACCCACTAAATCCCACACTTGATCTGGTGTCACTTCCCCAGCAACTAAAGCTAATTGATCTAGTAAACTTTCCGCATCTCGCAAGCCTCCCTGAGCAAGTTGTCCTACTAAGGTGACAGCATCAGCAGAAATATTAATATTTTCTTGGGAAGCAATATGGTTTAAATGCTTCACCATCGCATCTAACTGAATGCGTCTAAAATCAAATCTTTGACAACGAGAAATAATTGTTGGTAATACGCGCTGGGGGTCGGTTGTCGCTAAAACAAAAACAATATGCTTAGGTGGTTCTTCTAGTGTCTTCAGTAACGCATTAAAGGCTGCGGTACTTAACATATGACAATTATGGACTAGAAGCCCGTTAGCTACAAAGTTATGATTATCCTCAACTTCAATATCATAGACTTGCTCAACTCCAGCGAGGTGAACAGATTCGACCTTCTCCAAATTTGTAGTCCATTGCGGGTATGGAATATCCACATTCACAGGAGATAGTATCTTCACACCTTCTTTTACGTCTCTTGCTGGTATCCATCCCTGCTCTGTTCTGATTAAATGATTACTTGTGCATCTAATGTCGCGGTTAGTGGTTTTGATAACTAAGGTTTGCTTTTCTCCTTGGTCTAACCAACGAACAATTTTTTTGAATTCCCACTTGCCAGATGAATCATTGTAACTAAGGACTTTCTTGCCTTCAATACTGGGGTTATCAATGCGAACAAGCCCTTCATCGGTTAAAACCAATGAATCTCCTGTGAGGCATTCATCAATTACATAAACCTTGTAGCGACACTGCACAGGGGCAAATTGTGCCTTTTCAATTAATTCTCTGATATTATCGACACCAGTGTTACTAGCAGCGTCGATTTCTATGACATCGAGAGAATAGCTTTTAGCAATGCCTTGACAACTATCACAAACTCCACAGGGTTCAGCAGTTGGTTTGTCACTTTTAAGACAATTTAAAGATTTTGCCAAAATTCGGGCGCTAGAAGTTTTCCCCGTACCTCTGGGGCCAGTGAATAAATAGGCAGGGGCAATTTTAGATGAGCCAATCGCATTGGTGAGGGTAGTAGCGATCGCTTCTTGTCCCACCAATTCAGCAAAACTTTTCGGGCGATACTTGTGGTGTAGGGGTTCGTAAGACATGGAGAGAAATTTCAATGCCCTTGATAGTTAATTCGTAGCACCCAGTCGAGTGCGGGGTTTAACTATTTTAACAACTCATGGCGATTTCCCCCTTGAGAAAAATTTATGCTAGTAAATTTACTTATTACAAATAAATGAATGTGATTTTTATGATTTATAGTTCCTAGTCTCCAGTCGAGAATGGATAGCGGCTTGTCCCCCACATCGCTAAAATTTTAGAAGCAACACTCAATGGTGCAGCAGATGCTCAAGCGGCTAATTCAGTGGCTGAAAAAATTTTTTCAGCCGTTCTTTCGTAACAAACAAAATTTCATTCCACTCACAAAAGATGTGCAGAAAGAAGTAGCACCACTGCTAAGTGATACGGATTTAGAATTTCTGTTCACAGAACTTTTGGCAGGAGTTCATCAAGCTAGAGGCCAGGCTTGGGCGCAAAACTGGTTACATAAAATTGAGCATCGCGTCACGACTCAACGATGGCTAGACTGGCTAAAACAGTTTGGCGAAAAATTATTAACATCTCGTACACCCAATAATGAATTAGCGGCGCGGTTAGTACAGCTAGGTGAGTTAGACATTGGTGAAATTGGCGACCTTGCCTATGATATTGGAATGCAGTTGTTGACACGCAATCAAGGTGAACCGATTTGGGAATATGACGGGCCAGATACTATCAGCCCAACTACTTCAGCGTCGTCAATCACCTATGTAGTATCAACAGAAGCAGATGACGGGAATTTTCTAGATGAAGAATACCAAACTCTAACCTGGGATGAATTGTTTGTGATGTTGCAGGAGGATCAAAGCCTCCGTCAGCAAATTGCCCAAGATCTGGCAATTGAAACTGATGATCCAGAAATTATTATCCAGACACTTTTGAATCAATCCCAGACATCTGTTGAGTAGTACTGAGTATTGAGTATTACGTGCCGAATAGTAGGAGTAATTTTTGTTTACTGATAAAGTTTTGTATAGTTTTTATTGCTATATCAACGCAGTCTAGGTTAATTGCCAGGTCTGTTAGGTGATTCATGATTTTTTTGACACAACGATGGCTACAATCTAGGAGAAAGAAAATCCAAGAATGTGGCAAATGCTCAGGTGGCTATTGCAGTGGCTTAACAGTTTTTTGAAGTACCCTTTTCACAGTCGTCGGACTCATGATGCCGACGCTGATAAGGGATATAGGGTGGTAAACTCTCCACCAGAATTAACCAATGCGGATCTGGAAGTTTTGTTTAACCAGCTGCTGGAAGGTGTGCATCAAGCACGAGGACAACAATGGGCGCTGAAGTATTTGCAGCGGATGGAACCTCGGATTACTGTTGAACGCTGGATAGATTGGCTGCTGATATTTGGTGAAAAATTGTTAGCGTCACCAGCGCCAAATAATCAGATAGCAACGCGGATGGTGCAACTAGGTGAACTAAATGTCGGCAGAGTTGGTGAACTTGCGGCTGAAATTGGTATCCAATTATTGAGACGTGATTTCTTAAATCAAGAATATGTATCAAATTCTGAACCAGTAGAGGTGACAGCCGCAGCAGCAGTAAAGCCATTGCTAGAAGAGACTCCTGGGCAAAAATTGCTGAGAGATTTGGGTGAAAAGTTATGGGAACATGATCAAGATGAAACTGTCCATACCTCAGCCGCATCCCCAATATTGGAGCAGATATGGGTTAACTCAGAAGAATTGAGTTATGAAGATGCTCAAGCAGATTTATCTGAGGCTGTGGTTTTTGAATATGTTGGAGAAGAAGCTTCAACAGTTGAGGAATTAGAAGAAGTTGCATCTTCTTCTTTGACAGAGAATTGGGATCGATCGCTTGTAAATTTAGAGCCGCAGGTTGCACACACTCTAGATGAGTTGGTGGTGCGGTTGGAGCAAAGTACTAATTTAGTTCAACAACTAGCTTCGGAACTAGCAATCCGTGAAAGCCAAGCCATTATTGAACGGCCATCGTTTCAATTGACTGTGACTAATCAGGCTCAAGCATGGTTTTACCAAGGTTTGCAGCAAGCTAAATCTGGGGATTTATTGGGAGCATTGGCTTTTTATAACCAAGCTACTAAAATGCAACCAGAAGATCATGAATATTGGTTTAACCAAGGGTTGACACTATTTCATTTACAACGGCTCACCGAAGCGATCGCAGCTTATGACCAAGCTCTGAGTCTAAAACCTGATTTCCACAAGGCCTGGTACAACAGAGGGGGTATTCTAGGGGAGTTTGGAGACTTTGATAATGCGATCGCTTCTTTTGATCAAGCTATCCAATTTAAACCCGATTACCAAGAAGCTTGGTCTAGTCGCGGTTTAGCACTGCTGAAGTTAGGACTAATTTGGGAAGCCATTTCTAGTTATGACCAAGCCCTGAAATTACAACCCCATGACCAAGAAACCTGGTATTACAGAGGGGTAGCCCTAGCGGTGGGTGAACAATACGAAGATGCGATCGCATCCTATGACCGAGCCATAGATATCCAACCCGACTATCACGAAGTCTGGATTGATCGGGGTGTGGTGTTATTTAGCTTAAAACGTTGGTCAGAAGCCATTGAATCCTGGGATCAAGCCTTGTCAATTCAACCTGACGTTTACCTAGCTTGCTATAACCGAGGCATAGCCTTAGAGAACCTAGGAAGACGTGAAGAAGCCATCACTTCCTATCAACAAGCCATAACTATTAAGCCTGATTTTCATCCCGCCTGGTACAACCAAGCCGTAGCCCTATTTTACTTAGATAGATTTCCTGAAGCGATCGCTTGCTATGATAGCGCCTTAGAAATCAAACTAGACTACTGGGAAGCGTGGCTAGGTCGCGCTGGAGCCGTTGCTAACTTAGTTAATGACAAATTACCCCTGAATATACCCAGTAGCATCGCAGCATCCAACCCAGCCCTCAATCAGCGCGGCTATGAAGGTAAATTAGCCACATATCAAGAAGGATTAAAATATCTTCGTCCCGATACCCACCCCGAAGGTTGGGGAAGATTGCATCTAGCAATGGGCAATACACACTACGAACAAGGTAAAAAACAACCCATCCCCCGCTATTTTTGGCAAAAAGCAGTATCTGAATACCAACAAGCACTATTAACTCTCACAGCAGAAGATTTTTCAGAATTGCATCTAGATGTTTTGCAATCTCTAACCAAAACACTCGTAGGTTTAGGACAAACAGCATCAGCCCAAGAAATACAACAACAAGGACTAGATTTATTACAACAATTACTCAATCAAACAACCCGTCCTGAACAAAGTAAAAAACAACTAGCTCTCAAATTTGCAGGACTAAAGCAATTGGCCGTTGATTTAGCCGTAAATGTTGGTGATTTAGTAGAAGCTTGGGAAATTGCCGAACAAGGTAAAAATACCTGTTTAAAATTACTGCTTTCTAGTTGGAGTGAAGAAATTTATTTCCCTAACTATGATGCAATTCAACAACTACTTAATCCAACAACAGCAATAATCTACTGGCATCTCAGCCCAGCAGCTTTACACACATTTATTATAAAAGATCAAGCCCCTTCACCCATTCTTTTATTAACGCCAATACAAGATATAGAAGCCATACCTGAAGCAGTAAAACGCTTAGTTGAATTTGAAGCCTGGTTAGAAAATTGGCAAAAAGAATATCCAGCAAATAATCACTATCATTCTCGTAATTGGGAGATAGAGCAGAGGTTATTAAAACTGCAAAACATTCTAAATATTTCCACAATTATTCAGGAACTTGAATGTATCACTAACCTGATTTTAATTCCCCATCGTGATTTACATAAATTGCCGCTGCAAGCACTATTTCCTCTTCATCAGCCAGATTTGCCAAATTACACCATCAACTATTTACCCAGTATTCAAATAGGGCTTAACCTGAAAACAAATTCATTATCAAATTGGCAACAACAAAAATTTCTGAGTGTAGAAAATCCCGCAAGCTTAGATAATAAAGACTCTTCGGAGTTTGCATCTGTAATTGTGAGACAGATGTTTGATTATGCCCAGCATATCAAAGGTACACAAGTCACCAGAGATAATTTAGAAAATGCTTTAGTGGCAGATTACAACATCTTTCATTTTACTGGCCATGCTATTAACAATTTGAGTGAAGTCCGAAAATCTGCTTTGGTATTAGCCAATGAAGACAAACTGACTTTAGAACAAATTAACCAACAGACTTTTACAAATTACAATCTTTTTACCCTCACCAATTCTGAAAATGTGATTAATAAAAATCAGAATATCAGCGGTGAGTATGTAGGTTTAGCCACTGGTTTATTAAATGCAGGTGTTCCCTATGTGGTAAGTACAATTTGGACTGTAGAATCATCGGTAACTAATTTAGTAATTATAGAGTTTTACCGCAGATTACTTACTCATCATTCACCAATTATATCCTTAGCTGAAGCAACAACTTGGTTGAGAAATATAACAGTTGTAGAACTAATTGCATGGTATGAAGATTTATTACCTAATTTGCATCCAGAAGAATTCCAACTCAGAAACTATGTAGCCACACAAATTGATAAACATAGCAAATTAGCATCTTATAAACAGCCTTACAATAATCCTTATTACTGGGCAACATTTATCATTACAGGATGTAATTGAACAAGGAAAAATTGAGTTTGTAACAAAATAACCCTGATGTCATTAACAAAATGAAAAATGAATTGGTATTGCACAACAACCCTTTTAGTGGAATATTTTTTTCTGGGTTACTCACTATAGCATTTACAGTTTCTGGACTGGCTATTACTTATTCAGCTTTACCGAGAAATTTTGTATTTTCTTGTAACAGAATAGCGGCAAATAATCCTAGTTGTAATTTTAAAGAAAACGAATTATGGCTAGGGATAAAACAAGAAACTTTTTTAGAACAAATAAATGCAGCAATTGTGGCTACCCTATCTGGAGAAAGTAATGACGATCAATATTTTGTCAAATTGAAAACTGACTATGATAATTTTACTCTTATTGGCTATAACTCAGAAGATCAAGCCCAGAGTATAGCCTCTCAAATTAATAGCTTTATTACCAATAAAACACAAAATAGTTTTCAACTTGAGTTTTCTACACAACTGAAAGTAGGCCCACTATTGATGGGATTATTATTTTTCAGTCTCGGTATGGGACTTTTGATACTTATAATTGTTATTCCTTATTACAGAAATATAACTTTTGATAAAATTACTAATAAAATATTAATTCAGCACAAAGGCTTTCTCAAAAACAAGTTAATTGAACACAAACTTAGTGAAGTGGTGGAGGTAATCAAGGAGGACAAAATTGATAAAAGTGATGATACTACAACTTCCTATCTTTTATTAATGTCTGGAGGTGAACGCATATCTTTATCTTCATATTATGGTCAAAATTGGAAAAGTGAATTAGAAATGGTGGAAAATTTAGCTGCTTTCCTAAATCTTAAAATTACACATCAGCAAATTAAGGTGTAAAGATGTTATGGCAATTCCCAAGTTCATGAAATACACCCCACCCGCGCTGTCGCGCACCCTCCCCTTACCAAGGGGAGGGGTAATTTTGTATCTAACTAGAGTGAGAAAGGCTATAAAGAAAATGGATTTATGGCTATTGAGTATTATGTCATTAGGAAACGCTATATTATTGAGCTTTATTTTTTAGTTGATTCCAAGCGGAGATAACAGACTGTAATTTATTTGGCAGTCCATTTTGAGAAATATCATTGTACTGAAATGTACCTTTTTGGCTGGTGAGAGTGTAGTTAATATAGTCAGCAGCACCGCTAGGTGCAGGATAATTGAGATTTTTGAATTTAGTAATGTTATTTTGATTTAGCAATTTTTCAAACTGTTTTACCTGTTGTAAAGAAACACGGCGGACACTACGTTCTGAATCATTAGCATCACCAATCCGTACACGCATCAAAAGCCCATCGTTTAGTAAAATGGTTTGGTAAGTTCTACCAGTTATCCCACCACTAGAAATTTCCCGAAATACCATACCTCTATCTAAAGGTGGTGGTAACTCATTAGTAGGAATTGGGATAGGTTGTATTTTATTATTTTTGATATATCTTTGCTGGATATTAATGGGATTTGGAACAGCAAATGAACTATTCATAAGAGTGATGCCACTGCTTACTGATAACATGGCAGTTAACATTAAAGAACTGGTAATTAGTCTGTGATTGATGTTGGTACTTAGGTTGGAAAAAGTTTTAAGATTCAGCATGACAAAATTTCCCATGGGGTGATGTATTAAAAAGTTGGTTATTCTTGTAAAAATACAAATTAATAACCATTTACTACATAATATGACGATGCAAATTTGAATAATAAAATACAATCTTCAATGCATCAATATTTGAGTATCTCAAAGAGAGACGCTAATTTAGTAGCGATTGTTGCCGTTTATCTTGAGAGGATGTTTGCAAAGTGTGAGATTGGTAAAAAATTAAGCCAATCGCCTAACCATAATACGGATCAAGGTAAGGATTCAGAATATTTGATATAGCAGGGAACAGGGAACAAAAGAGAAAAATATTCTTCCTCCTGACTCCTGACTCCTGACAATAAAATAATCATACTAAAGCTGCTTCAGGAATTGCACCTTGCATTTTGCTTAAAGTATCAATCAAAGTCTGCAATTGTTGTTCGGCTTTAAATACACCTAAACCTCTAGCTGTCACCTTACCTGGAGAATAAATAAAACGAGAACGCATACTTTCTTTTAAATTCTCTGCTAACAAATTCCAAGCTGGTTCTTCCATGGGAGTTTCTAAAACAATATGCTGTTTATTCTCTGGTTTAATGCGGCTAAATCCTAAATTTTTGGCGATTTGTTTTAATTCCATGACTCGCAAAAGTTGATTTGCAGAAACAGGTATAGTCCCATATCTATCAGTCCATTCGGCTGCTATTAATGTTAATTCTTCTTTGGATTTTGCAGTTGCTACGGCACGATATGCGCTCATTTTTTGGTCAATATCGGTGATGTAAGTTGAAGGAATAAAGGCTGTGAGGTTGAGGTCAATTTGGGTATCATCAACTTTGGGTATTTCTTGCCCTCTAATTTCTCGAATTGCTTCTTCTAACATTTCCATGTACAAGTCAAACCCAATTGCATCTAATTGGCCAGATTGTTCTGCACCTAGCAAGTTACCTACACCGCGAATTTCCATATCGCGCATGGCTAATTGATATCCAGAACCAAGTTGGGTAAATTCTTGAATTGCTCTTAATCTTTGTCTGGCGGCATCGGATAATTCCCGCTGTTTGGGGTAAAATAACCATGCGTGAGCTTGGATTCCGGCACGTCCGACACGTCCGCGCAATTGATATAATTGAGCTAAACCGAAACGGTGAGCATCTTCTATTAAAATGGTGTTGACTCGCGGAATATCTAAACCAGATTCAATAATTGTGGTACAAACGAGGATATCCGCGTCATTATTGCCGAAAGTGAGCATGGTTGATTCTAACTCGCTTTCGTCCATTTGACCGTGTGCGATCGCAAATCTTCCCCCTGGAATCATCTCCCGCAGGTTTGCTGTTGTCTCTTCAATGCCTTCCACACGGGGAACTACATAAAATACCTGTCCACCCCGATCTAATTCTTGACGAATTGCACTTCTGACAATTTCGGGTTTTAATGGTGCTAAATGGGTTTGAATTGGTCTTCTCGTTGGGGGTGGTGTTGTAATTAAACTCATTTCCCGAATTCCAGACAAAGACATATATAAGGTTCTAGGAATGGGAGTTGCAGAAAGAGTTAAAACATCAACTTGAGTTTTGAGACTTTTGATTTTTTCCTTTTGATTTACACCAAATCTTTGTTCTTCGTCAATTACCAAAAGTCCTAAATCTCGAAACTGTACTCCTTTACCTAATAGCTGATGTGTCCCTACAACTATATCTAATTCTCCAGTAGCCAAACGCTTTTGAATATTGCGTTTTTCTTCCGCGCTGCGAAAACGATTAAGTAAACCCACATTCACAGGATAAGGAGCAAAACGTTCTTTGATGGTGTGATAATGTTGTTGAGTTAGAATTGTTGTTGGGGCTAAAAGTGCAACTTGCTTACCTGCGGTGACAGCTTTAAAAATTGCCCGAATTGCAACTTCTGTTTTCCCAAATCCGACATCACCACATACTAACCGATCCATCGGTCTTTCGCTTTCCATATCCCGTTTCACATCTTGCACCGCTTTTAGTTGATCGGTGGTAGGTTGGTAAGGAAAAGAATCTTCCATTTCTTCCTGCCAAGGCATATCTGCGGGATAGGAAAAACCTTCTTGTTGCGATCGCGCTGCATATAACTTTAACAAATCTACCGCTAGTTTTTTAATCGCTTTGCGGACTTTATTTTTCGTATTTTCCCAAGCTTTTCCGGTCATTTTGTGGAGTTGTGGGGCTTTATCTCCATTAGTTCTAAACCGAGACAGAGAACCAACTTGGTCAGCAGCAACCCTCAGCAAACCATCTGCATACTGCACCACTAAATAATCACGGGTTTCGTGGTTAATTGTCAAACTTTCCAACTTGACAAATTTACCAATACCATGACTACGATGAACGACATAATCCCCTGGACGCAATTTGTTGGGGTCAACTTGTTTAGAAGCAGCTTTGCGACGTTTGCGGATATAGCCAAAATTAGCTAAAGAATGTTGTCCGTAAAATTCGCGGTCGGTGACGATAACGAGACGGAAAGAAGGTAAAATACAACCTTCTAATTCTGCTAAACCGGAATATTTGAGAGCGATAGGAGTATGATTGATTTGCAGCTTATCGATCGCTTGATAGTCGCGGGGATTAGGAATAAACTGGGCGGGACAGTCGTGTTCTTGGAGTAAAGAGACAGAACGGGAAGGTTGAGCCGAAAGTACCCAAACAGCAAACTTGCGATCGCGTTCTTGTCTAATTGTCTCAGCTAACTTGGCAAATTGGTGAGGTGTGACAGGTAAAGGTCTACTCGCTAAATTTAGCCCAGTATTTTCTTCAGCCAATTCCGATAAATATAACTTTTTAAATTTCCCAATTTCCACTAAACAGTCATCCAACGACCGATGAATTTTAGGTAATTGGTAACTTTCTCCCCTGCCTCCTACCTCTTCCCACTGTTCCTGTGCATTCTCCACCCAGCGATCGCTATGAGCATAACATTGTTCTGGCTCATCAATGGCCACCAGCGCATTTTCGGCTAAATAATCCAGCAGAGAAGCAGGTTTTGCAAAAGCTAAACCCAAAAAACGCCGACTACCTTCTAAGAGTCCTAAGTCCGATCCCTGTAGAGACGTTGCATGCAACGTCTCTACATTTTCTGGGAAATGAGGATGATCCTTAAGTGCATCTAAAATAATTGGTGTAAAACTAGTTGGCGTAAGAGTTATTTCGTTAATCTTATCCAGGGCAGAACGCTGAGTAGTGGGGTCAAATTCCCGAATCTGCTCAATTTCATCTCCAAACCATTCTAAGCGCACAGGCAACTCAGAGGACACCGGAAAAATATCGACAATATCCCCACGCCGACTCCATTGCCCTTCCGTTTCCACCAAAGGAACTCGTTCGTATCCCAAAATCGTGATTTTTTCACTAAAAGCATCTAAATCAAATTCCATCCCTTTTTTTAAAGTGACACAAAAAGATTTAAACGCATCCGGTGGTGGTAAATGTGGCTGTAACGCCCCCACAGTTACAATTATGGCTGTATTTTTTTGAGGTAACTTCCCCTCTGGGGAAACCCCACCCTTAGCTACCAAATCAGCTAAAACCTGCATTTGTCCCCAACTTAACTCAGTTTCAGGATCAAAGGGTTCGTAGGGAGAAGCTTCGGAAGTCGGGTAAAAATGGACAGCTTTCCATCCCATTGCTTCCATTTGGGCGTAAACTCGTCCGGCTTCCTCCAAAGTGGCACACACCACACATAAATCCTTACCCTCAGAGTTGGCTAAAGCTGAAGCAATCAAAGTCTTGGGTAAACGAGAGATACCATTTAACCGTAACTCCTGTTGTTTATTGAGTTTGAGAGTCAGTTCTGCCGTCAGAGGCGATCGCGCCAAAGCACGCACAATAGAAGAAAAAGCCATAGGTTTTATACTTAAATTAGAAGTCGTGGGGGAGGAGAAAATCTAGAGGCAGTCCCTTTCAACTATTTTAAAAGTGTTCACAGCAATCTTGATGATAAGGCGTAACTACTAATAGACAGAAGAAACATAACTACTACTTTTTGTATAGTCTTAGCATTTATAAAATCACCTTAAATACTGGATACTAAGGGTTAAGCTATCTTTTTTCTCTATAGCGGTAATTTTTAAAATGTCTTCCCTCTCTTTTGAAATTTTAACGATTTTGGTGCTGATCTTCGCTAACGGCGTATTTTCCATGTCTGAGATGGCCATAGTCTCAGCCCGGAAGGTCAGATTACAGCAACTAGCCAATCAAGGCAACCTCAATGCCCAGGCTGCATTAGAACTAGCAGAGTCTCCCAATCATTTTTTGTCCATTGTTCAGGTAGGCATTACACTCATTAACATCCTCAATGGTGTCTTTGGTGGTGCTACCATTGCCCAAAGGCTAGAGAAGTATGTCCAGCTAGTACCATTTTTAGCCGATTATAGCCAACCCATTGCTTTCGGGATAGTGGTTTTGCTAATTACCTATCTTTCGTTAATTGTTGGTGAACTAGTACCGAAGCGTTTGGCTTTAAATAACCCCGAAGGAGTAGCCTCTAGTGTTGCTATTCCCATGCGTGCTTTAGCTGCCTTAGCTTCTCCAGTGGTGTATTTATTAAGTGCCTCTACAGATGCCGTCCTGCGATTGTTAGGAATTACACCCTCGACTGAACCTCAAGTTACAGAAGAAGAAATTAAAATTTTAATAGAACAAGGTACAGAAGCGGGAACATTTGAAGAAGCAGAACAGGATATGGTGGAAAGAGTATTCCGTTTAGGCGATCGTCCAGTCACTTACTTAATGACACCCCGTCCTGATATTGTTTGGTTAGACTTAGACGACTCTCTTGAAGAAAATCGCCATAAAATGGTCGAAAGTGCCTACTCTCGGTATCCGGTTTGTCAAGAAGGACTTGACAACGTTCTAGGTATTATTCCCGTCACCGACTTATTAGCCAGGAGTTTACGCAGCGAACCTTTAGATCTAACCTTGGGATTACGTCAGCCCGTATTTGTACCTGAAAGCACCCGTGGTTTAAAAGTATTGGAGTTATTCAAGCAAACTGTCACTCACATGGCCTTAGTAGTCGATGAATACGGCGTAATTCAAGGATTAGTTACCCTGAATGACATCATGAGTGAAATTGTCGGTGATGTTCCCGCAGGCCCAGGACAGGAAGAACCCCAAGCTGTACAACGAGAAGATGGTTCTTGGCTTGTAGATGGAATGCTAGGTATAGAAGAATTTTTAGAACTATTCGGTTTAGAAGAACTAGGCACAGAGGAAAGAGGAAACTATCAAACATTAGGTGGTTTTGTCATCACCCATTTAGGACGTATCCCCGCAGCCGCAGATCATTTTGAATGGGATAGTATGCGTTTTGAAGTCATGGATATGGATGGGAACCGTGTTGATAAAGTGTTAGTTGTGCCGAAGATAAATCATAATAAGTAGGGTTTGCTGATAGCGTAGCGTGGCGTTAGGCATAAAAGTCTTTCTGTTAGGGCTAGGAGTCAGGAGTCAGGAGTCAGGAGTCAGGAGTCAGGAGTCAGGAGTCAGGAGTCAGGAGTCAGGAGTCAGGAGTCAGGAGTCAGGAGTCAGGAGTCAGGAGTCAGGAGAAAGAAGGAAGAAGAATTAGAAGGAGATCAGAATATTTTCAAATCTGGGTAAATGAAAGGTTTTTGATGCTTTCATCCCTTATTCCTTGCACCTTATTCAACTTTTTTACCCTTGAATGTCTTGATTTATCTAGGTTTTACATTTATATGCCTAACGGCACGCTGCGCGAACAACATCCCCTAAAGAAAAAAAATTACCTGGGATACTGCTGCACCTGTCCAGGATAAGATAAATTTGATTGCGGTAATTGACTGGGCTGCTGTAAATTATAATTACCGTAATTTCCATATCCTACAGCAGCAGTTGAGTTGACAACATCTCGACTTGGAGAATTGACA
This sequence comes from Anabaena sp. PCC 7938, assembly GCF_049315035.1. NCBI lineage: Bacteria > Bacillati > Cyanobacteriota > Cyanophyceae > Nostocales > Nostocaceae > Anabaena > Anabaena sp. PCC 7938. Next base: position 3,707,651 of record NZ_CP186034.1, read on the forward strand.
CCATAAGGATTATTAGGTACAGGAGTCAACCCTGTTGTTGGTGTTTCTTGATTGGGTATTGTCTGAACATTATTAAAAGTACTATAGGTATTTTGTGACTGGTTCACTAATCCTGGCTGAATATAACCCATACTGGAATTAGAGGGTAAACCCTGATTAGGTAAGCTGTTAATAGGGACAATTGACCTGACATTTCCATTACTACTAAAAGACTTTATTTGGCTTGTATTACTAGATCTGTTGATGGCTGTTGCTAAAGGATTTATCAACACAGGAGTTTGATTATTTGTAGTCTGATCATTTAATTCAAAATTCAAATTAGAAACTTCTACAACTTCTGTTGAACTGGGAACAACTAGATTATTTAAACCTAAAAATTGATTATTACTATTAACTTTAACAGGCTGCAATAATTTTGTAGCTTGTACCATCAAGGGATTTTTTACACTATCGGGAGAAATTTGACTAACTATCCCTAAGCCCAGATTTGATTTAGCAGGATTAACATCTGCATTTTTTTGATTAATTGCATTCTCTATCTGAGTATTTTTTGAAGATGTAGTGATAATCGCAGATAAATTTTCTCTGTCAAAATCGCTTAACAACGATGGCATATTATCAATATCTGCTGTAATTGCTTTATCTTCATTAGAAAGTGAAGCTTCTTCAACCTTCTCGGAAACAACTGTGCCTTGATTTGGTTTTTCGGTGAAAAGTGCTGGATTTTTCCAATATTCCCTAATTACTAGGGCTACAACGATTAAGAAAATGCCTGTTCCCCAAAAACTAGGCCGAAAGAAATTAGATAATCTGGCTTTGAGATAGCGTAAATAAGCGGGGGGATAGTTGCGTGCTGGCATAACTTTGATTGATTGAATTATTTTTATAAATTAGGAAAGATTTAGATGCTTCTCTTGAATTGAACTATATCAATAGTAAAAGTATTGTAATTTCATCCTAGCTTCTCAAAAGTAATAAGTCATGAGTAATACAGTTTAATTAATCAAAAATTTACTTTCATACGAAACGTAAATTAAATAAATTTATAAAAAATTCTGTAGTAGTTTTCAGATTAGTGATGTGCAGTTTTCAACTACCGAGCCTGTGGGGACGGGATTTCCCCCACCTTGATTCTATTTATTACATCTGGCAGAGAACCATTATCAGTAAAAGTATTTTCAATTCCAAATGTAAAGTTAGTGTTAAACCTTGCAGTTCTTTGACATTTTTTTATAACTTTTAGTCAATTTATGCTTAGTTTTCAGATATCGGTCACTTTGGATATCATCTGGAGTTGAAAGCTGGACTAATTTTATTGGTATAGCCAAACAATTGTTAAACTTTCCCCTTCCTAGTTACTACTGTACCATTCACCAGGAGACTTAATCATGAAAGCCGAAGATATCATGACCAAGGACGTAGTTACTATCCGTGGTACAGCGACTGTTGCAGAAGCAGTCGGACTAATGAAAGAAAAAGGATTGCGTGCGCTAGTTGTAGATCGTCGCTATGATGATGATGCCTATGGCATTGTCACTGAGACAGATATTGTCTATAAGGTGACAGCTTATGGCAAAGACCCTAGACAATTAAGGGTCTATGAAATTATGAGTAAGCCTTGTATTATTGTCGATCCTAATCTGAGCGTAGAATACGTAGCACGGTTGTTTGCTAATACTGGTATTCGCAGGGCCCCTGTAATTCAAGGTCAGATGTTGGGAATTATCTCAATTACGGATATTCTTACCAAAAGTGATTTTGTGGAAGCTCCTAAAACGTTACTACTAGAGGAGAGAATTAAAAAAGCGATTAAAGAAGCTCGTGCTATTTGTACTGAACAAGGGGCTTATTCTAAAGCCTGTGCTGCTGCTTGGGATGAAGTAGAGGAACTACAAGCAGAAGCTGCACATCAAAAAGCTGAAGTTATGGTGTCAGCTAAAGTTTCTTTTGAAGAATACTGTCGAGAAAATCCAGCTGCACCAGAATGTCGAAATCCTCAATAAGACTTTTACTCTAAAAATTCGGGAGTCAGGATTCAGGAGTCAGAATACTGTATCCTGAATCCTTACTTATGAATTACGAATTACGAATTACGAATTACGAATTACGAATTACGAATTACGAATTATTTATCTTTGTGCAACTCGCGACAATAGAAATAAACCTGTTACTAAACCAAATAAGTTAGGCAGCCAAGCACCTATTAAGGGAGAAAGAACATCTGCTTGTGCTAAAGCACCGGAAACTGATAATAATAAGTAGTAACTGAAAATAACTATGACACTGATCCCAAAACTCGTTCCTCTGCCTGTCCGTTGAGGTATGCTGCCCATTGCCGAACCTACTAAACCAAAAATTATAGATACAAAGGGAAAGGCAATTTTTTGTTGAATCCGTACTTCTAGTTTTCTAATTTTTTGGGGGTTGCCAGCTAAACGTTCTATTTCTAGTTGTTCCAAAGCTTGGGCAATATTCATTTCGCCATAATCTCGGCTATTTTCTGCTAAATTTAAAGGTGTGCGAGGTAGTTGTAATTGTTGTTTTTCAAACCGCAAAATATTTCGATAAGAACGGTCGGGAGCAACTAAATAAATAGTGCCATTATAAAAATCCCAAACCTGTTCTGATGCATTCCACTGGGCAGATTCTGAGACGAGTATTTGATTGAGTCCTTCTGTAGATCTATCTATAATTGTTAAACCTTGCATTTTTTTGCCATCAAATTGATCGGCATAAAACAAGCGTGAAAGTATTTTATTAGTACTACCATCTGGTTGTTTAATTTCTCGATATTCAGGATAGTAGATATTTTGTTGTTTAAATGAAGGTGTATCTGATTTTAGTGCCTGTTCTAGTGTCCGAGTTGCTTCATAATTGGCTGCTGGTGCAATTTGTTCATTAAAAACATATGTCATACCTGTGACTAAAGTACTTAATAAAACAGCAGTTAATACCATGCGATAGACGCTTACTCCACAACCACGAAGGGCTATTAGTTCACTCTCACTAGACAAACGACTGTAGGTCATTAAAGTAGCTAATAAGGTGGACATGGGGAAGGAATAAACCATGACATAAGGCAGTTTTAAGGCAAAAACCTTCATGGCTGTGGTGATTGGTAGTCCAGATTCTACTACTTTTCGTAATAATTCAAATAAGCTGTCAATTGCTAAAACTACAGAAGTAAATGCCCCAACTCCGAATAGAAATAGCGGCAGCAACTGCATTGCCAAATAGCGATCCATGATGGAAAAAGGCAGCAGTGAATTGAGTGAGTAGAAAGATTTAATCTGCTTGGATATCATAAGTTCGGAGTTCGGAGTTCGGAGTTCGGAGTCAGGAGTTCGGAGTCAGAATGCTTATGAAATCAGGAATGGAGAGAAGTGAAATTTTCTCAAAATCATCAAAATTGACGCGAAAAGCCTTGATTTTCATGATTTATGTATTCTACATCCTGAATACTTAACAATAAGTTTAAAAGTTAAATTTCGGCACCCTAGATGTATTAGCAGTTTAAAAATGTATTGATGATTGTGATTGAAGTAGCTAATTTATGAGATTTAAATTATTTTTTATTATTAACAATAATAAATTTAGGTGGAAAAGTTATCACCTAAATAGTATTGACGCACGAGTGGGTTATTGTAAAGTTCATCTGCAATGCCAAAAGCGAGAATTTGCCCTTCCCTCATGATATAACCACGATCAGTAATGGCCAGGGTTTCGCGGACATTATGATCTGTGATGAGAATGCCCATACCGCGATCGCGCAATTGTCCCACAATTTCTTGAATTTCTGCAACTGCGATAGGGTCTACTCCCGCAAATGGTTCATCCAAAAGTAGGAATTTCGGCCCTTGTCTTCCTGCTGCTAAAGCCCTTGCTAACTCTGTCCGTCGTCTTTCACCACCAGAAAGTTGAATTCCTTTACTATTAGCCACCTTTTCCAAACGGAACTCCCCGATTAAATCATGCAACCGTCTCGACCACTCCCTGCGTGGCACACTAGTTTGCTCGAATACTAGCAGGATATTATCTTGAACGGAGAGTTGACGAAACACACTTGCTTCTTGAGCTAAATAGCCAATTCCCAATCTAGCTCTTTTGTGCATGGGCATTCCCGTAATATCCAAATTATCCAACCACACCCGGCCTTGATTGGGTTTTTCTAAGCCTGTAGCGATATAAAATGTCGTCGTTTTACCAGCCCCATTGGGGCCGAGTAAGCCAACAACTTCACCTTGAGCTACAGAAAGGTTAACGCGATTGACAATTAGTCGCTTGCCGTAAGATTTGTGAATATTTTCTAAAACTATTTTCACTATTCGCGTTTTTTGTGGTAACAGATTCTAATTAGAACGCTTGAGAGATGGTGTCTTTGGGGCAGGTTTGGCAGTTTGTCCATTGAGATTAGAGTCTTCTACCATGTACACAGATTCTACCTGACGATTAGACTGGGGTAAGGCGATAAATCGACCTTCATCAATCAAATAAGTGACTTTCTCCGCTCTAATACTATTATTACCCTGTTGCAAAATATAGACATTACCACTGAAATCAATGCGTCTTTCTTGACTAAAGTATTGTGCTTGGGCTGCTGTTGCTTGCAACTGACGAGCAGGATACAACATTTGTACATTACCACGAGCAGTAATTACTTGACTTTTGGCATCATATTCTTGCACATCAGAGCGAATGGTGAGTGGGCGATTTCCCCCAGATGATTGGGCTGTAGCGGTTGGTAATTGGCTAGGAAAAGCAATTGCACCCAATAGCGCAACGGGTAGCATTAGCGCCAATCCAAGACGATGTATCTGTGATTTTGGCAATTGATAGGGGGGTATCATAGTGGATAAGGATTATCTCAGTTTGTATTCTGATTTTAAAAATCGTACTCAGTGCAGAATCACCAAGAGACTTCCAACTAAAAAAATATCCCGTCATTGTGACGGCAGGGGGGCAGGGAGCAGGGGGAAGAAAAGTCGCTTTGAGTTGGTGAAATTGGATCATCTTTTGTGTGGAGTTCTCCACAATTAAAGTTGAAAAAATCAGCCTCAATATTACCAGTACACAAGGGCGAAAATAGATATCTAGTGAAAAAAGGTTAAAAAGCTGATTAAGCGAGCTTTATTCTTTTCTGCCTTGTTGCACTAGAGGTGATGAAGTGTCAACTCAACCACTTTATCCATAAATACAATCTGCTATCGGGAATAATTGCAGATAAATCATTGGATATGTGACTACAACTTGAGATTGTTGACGCTTGAGGACACCTAAAGGTTTCGTTATTGCTAATCTTTAATTATAGAAATTCTAGGTAAAGGCAAGGCTGCATTTTTACCCAAATCTACACTAAGAATTTTTTCTGGATCTGCTTGTTGGAGTTCCTTCAACAATTCCACACTTTGAGTAAAAAATTCTTCTACATTGATGGCGCAATCACTAGCGGGATAACGGCGTAAGCGATTGCTACCTTCCCCCAATAAAATCATTGCTCCTCGCAAGTTACGATTACCCAGGTGATACAGGGCTACTGCAATTTGCAGAATACCTTGATATAAACTTTTTTCTGGCTCGGTTGCTTCAATCCATAGAGCTTCTAAGGTGTCATGACAAGCGTAGAACTGTCCAGAGTTGAACTGTTCCACTCCTTGCCAAAACTCTTGGGGTAGGTCGTCACTCATCCCATGCTATCCCGCACTTCTTTGATGGTTTCCAGGGAAATATCTTGTCTGTCGCCAGCAAAATCGTTATCGGTGGTGAGAAAGAGCATACAGTGGCACTCTTTGCGTTCTCGCATGGGAACACAAGGACAGTTCCAATAGGCAGCGCTAACTTCGGCTTCTTTGTCTTCATAGTGGCGACAGGGACACAAAGGCGCACCGAGTTCGTCTTTATGTTTAGCTAAACCTTCAATTACGACTGCTGTAACGGAAGGTTCTGAACAGAAGTATGTTCCAGTCCGTTTGGCGTATTGTTCGGAAAAATGCCGCATTGCCTCTAGGCTTTTTTCGCTGGATTTTGTGTTAACTTCTGATTTAACCATTGGATCGTCGTTCATAATTTAAATATTTCTTTGCATTGTACAACAGCCCCAGTGAGCTATTACTGGGGAAATCTCCCCAACCTGAAATTTTAAAATTTGACCTAGATTTATACTAACGCTTGTCGGTCTGGCATCTGGTGATCAAAATAATTGATGACATCAGGGAAGTTTAACTTAATTTAAGTTAATTGAAGTTTTGTATCAATTTCTATAGTGAACTTAATGGTTTTTGTAACTGAAGTTGTAGTTCTTGTTCACTGTGAAGGATGATGCCAGGATAATCTCGATTGACTATGAGTTGTTCTGAGGATGGATTTATATCCTCCCATAAAACCCAACGACTGCCTAGAGGTAAGTTAGATAGAGTTAAGGGGTTTTGAGTGAGCCAAATTAGGGGGTAGTTGTCTGGTGGTGTGTTGGCTTCTTCTAAGGGGTTGGTTGCTGCTAAAGTTTCGAGAACGGGAATATCACCTTTGATTAAACCTGTGGCTGCTGTCCACAGTTCTACTTGCAATTGTTGTCTGTGGGCATAGAAATATAATGAAGCGGCGGCGATGACTGCTTGTTCAAATTGTTCTTGTTGCCAATTAGCTGCACTATCAAGGGCAATAATGATTTCTTGTCCACCAGTGATAACTTCTAATTCTCTGACTCGTAATTCTCCATAACGGGCGCTGGTACGCCAATGAATGAGACGGGTGGGATCACCGATGCGATAAGGACGGAGCGATCGCACTAATCCTGTTGTCGCTAATTGTAATGGTTTTCCACGAAGATCATTTTTTTGGTGTTCATCTTGCCCTATTTCATCAACTAGGGGGCAGCTAGTCAGGGGTAAAACGGTGGGATAGACAATCGCTCTAGCTTTACATTCTCGCTGCCGACGACACCAAAATAATCCCCAAGGCGCACCTGTGGCTAATTCTACTGTTTCCCATCGGTACAATCCTCGGCGTTCGGTGGGGTGATAATATGTCCAACGGTGAGAATCTTTTGCGTCGATGGTGTCAATTGGCTGTTTGACTGGTTTGCCTAAGATGAAGGGCAGTATATCTGCAACTTGCAATAAGGTAACAGGCTTTTGGGTGGGGTTATGGACTTCTATTTCAATGGTGATGTCGTCGCCAACGCTGACTGGCTGGATGGGAGAGCGTTTGATAATGAGATTTTTGAGCGATCGCGGTGCTAAAAAAGCTGACACACCCACAAGGGCAATACAGACCCCACTAATTACATATAACCAGCCTGCCATCGTGTTGATAGCAGCGCCTAAATAACAAATAGCAATGCCGGCTAATACCCAACCGCCATAGGTAGGAGATGAGGCGTGGATTTCTAACCAATTGGTGATGTTTTTGGTGATTTTCATAGTTTCTTTTTTAACTCAACAATGGCTGAAATGTACAGTATATTGGGCATTTGCATTGATAAATTTGTAATTGTGTATGATTAAATTAAGGAATGTAGGTGGAAGATTCATTGATGCAGTTAGTCAGCCAGGAGTATATCGAAATTGCTGCTGATGTGCGAAGTGGGAAACCCAGAATTGCTGGTACTCGCATTGCAGTAGAGGATGTAGCGGTGATGCATTTAAAGCTGGGTTACTCTTTGATAGAGATTGCGGGTAAATATGACTTGTCACTAGCATCTGTTTATGCAGCAATGGCTTATTATTTTGATCATCGAGACGAGATTGATGAACTTGCAGCACAAGAAAATGAGATAGTTGAGATGCTGAAACAAAATCATCCCTCACGTCTTCAAGAAAAACTCAGACAGTCGAGAAATCACTGAACGAATCCGCTTTCATCTAGATGAAAATTTTGATCCTGCAATCGCCCTTGGGTTGCGTCGTTATGGAATTGATGTCACAACCACAAACAATGTGGGATTACGCACTCAATCTGAGAGGTGTCGAATTTTTGTGAAAAAATGACAATAAAATTATGAAAATTGCCACAATTAACATTCTCTTTAAATTGAATTATTGGACACAACGCAGACAATTATTAATAGATGGACTCAAAGCCGAAAATCCCGATATCATTGCTTTACAAGAAGTCAGCTTATCAGAAGATACATCTGCTTGGATAGCAGAACAATTAAATATCCCCTATATTTATAAAGCTGTTCCCAAAGAAGTATGTAATAGTGATTTACCCTTTGGTTTAGCTATTCTCAGTCGTTATCCAATTGAAAAAACAGCAGCACTAAATTTAGAACATCAGGGAAGAATAGCCCAATATGCACAAATTAAGTTTGATGATAATAAATCAATAGTAATTTGTAACGGGCATTATTTTTGGCATCCCGGTTCTCACAAAAAACGTAATAAACAAATACAAATGATGTTAAATTGGTTATCAGAATTTCCTGATACAATGCCAATTATATCAGTAGGAGATTTTAATGGTACTCCCGATACATCAGGAATTGCATTAGTTAAAGAAAAATATCAATCAGCATATCAAGTTTATCATGGACAAGAACCAGAATATACTTGCCCCACACCTTTAGATAAAATTAGTTGGAAGAAACGAATCAGACAATTTTGGAGAACTTTAATTTTTAATAGAAGTTGGAAACCGTGGCAGGGAACTTTAGATTATATTTTTATTAATCAGCATTTACAGGTGAAAGATTGTCGAATAATTCTCAATCAACCAGCAGATAATAACCGTTATCTTTATCCTTCGGATCATTTTGGGATTGTTGCTGATTTAGAGATTGTTGATTAAAAAGTTTAATATAGCCGTTCCCATGCTCGTGAGGTACAAAGTTTTTTCGTTTTAGGGAACAGGGAACAGGCAACTCTTAACAAAAAAAACTCATATTTAAAAACATGAGATTGAAATAATGACACTGTTTTTTGACTGAGCTTTAAACTCAGAAATAAAGTTTCTTATCTGTTCCCTGTTTTGTAAGTACTTATGCCCCCTGTTGCCTACTTCCTGCCCCATGTCACCTGTTGCTAAATTACAAAAAGAGTGTAAAGTATTCTAGAACAGAACCTCATTCTTCTATTTTACGCATCCATCTATGGATAGAAAAAGTAAACGCCTGTTACTCCTTATTGTTGCTTGTAGTGTATCTGGTGTCATTTTAGGCGGGACTTCCGCATGGGCAGAAAGCAAAATGTGCTTGAGTGCTGATTCAATCAGCAGCGAATGTCTGACTAAAAACCCAGTAGAAAAAACTATTCAAGGTATGAGTACTGGGTTATTAGCCGGGGCTGGGGCTGCTTTTGGTGCAGCCTGGAATTTACACCACCAAGACTAAAAGCGATAATTGCGATCGCCTATCCACATACTCGTAGGTACAGCATTACCTTGAGGATCTACTTTCACTCTTACCACTATCGGCGATCTCCGCCCATTTCTCCTTTCCTGTGTTTCCAACAGATCATTATTAATCTGCTGTCTTTGTTCTTCAGAAATGTAATAGTTTTCCAAACCGTAATTAATCAAACCATCTTGATAATTACCCCTTAAAGCTACCTGATTATTGCGTAAGTTCTGAGGACGACTACTACTGACACGCACTGGTCTCCAAGCCCTAGGAATACCAACATCACGATTAAAAGATAGTTGTTCTTGCAAAGTTAAATATAAGACACTACCCTGAGTTACTTGTGAGTTTCTCAGGGAATTTTGTCTTACCCAATCTCTCCACCCAGGTAATCTTCTCAAAGTTTCACTGCGGGATATATTATAATCAAGCGTTAAAGCAGAACCCCGCAGCAAATTATTAGAAGATACAGGTAGAGTTTGCAAAACCACCGTTTTACCAGCTACATCTGTATACATCGCTTGAGTTGGAACCGCCAAAATTAGGCCAATTTGCACCATTAAAGGTGCTATTAACCGCCAAATTGGTAGCGGCTCATTAGCCTTTTGTTCAGTAGCTATCAAGTAATCCCGAAAAGTCAACTTTTCCGAAAACTCCTTCTCTGGGCTTAAGGTTTGCTTCGATTCAGGTGATTTATTCGATTCAGGTGATTTATTTGTCATGATAATTAATTGCTTAGAGTTTGTTTAGTTGTCACTTGTTAACAACCAATGACCAATAACTAATAGGATTTTTAACGCAGAGATTTAGTATATCCGTTAATTTTAGCTAAACAACTTCCCTACTATTTCTTAGTAGCAGTACGTTCATGGAAGCGGCGTTCAAACCAAAGACCCCCAGAAATCAGACCAGAACCGCACAATACAAACACCAATGATCTAAACAATAAATCGGTATCGTACTCTAACACGCGGCTGATAATTTGCAAGACAAACAATAGCATACCGCACCAAAAAGAAAATCTGTTATTTAACTTCATTCCTTCTTGGATCAGTCCCCAAACTAATGTTGTCAACAGGACATTGAAAACAAAAATGCCCAGTTCGGGAATACGACTAATAGCTTGATGCCAAAAAGGTAATATGACAATAAAGCTGAGAAAAATGATAATGACAGTGATCGTAAAAAATACTTCCTTGCGGGTGGGATTATTACGATGACGAAACAGAAATAACCACTGCAAAACTGCCAAGCCGCTGATAATTCCTAAATCAATTATTGGCAGAGACTGGAACACATTCAAGGAATTTGTTGCCGAATTACCAAAACCAAAAGATTGCCATTGCCAACGGAAAGATAACAAATAAAAGACGACGCTAAAACACACCAAGGCTAAATTACGGGCTAGGGGTTGAAATAACCTGTAATGAACCGTGGGGAAAAGCAAGTCATCATAACTCCAGAGTAATGATGGTGGAAGTGCTAAAGCAAAAGATGCCACCCAAGGAACTACATTAGAAGAAAAAGTCAGTAGTGGTAATGGGTTGAGATTATATTGCAAAGAAACAGTAAAGGCTACAGCCGCTAACCCAAAAATCCACCGTGAACGGCAGACATAGGCTAAGGGAACAAATGCCAACCATGAAAGCAGAGGCATATGTCGCACTGCTAACCGCGCCCAACTCAACTCATTAGGAGAGGATAAAAACTCTCTGAGTCCTATCCAATAACCAATTTGGATGAGAACAATAGCTAAAATACCTAAAGAATTGAGCGACAGACTATAGGCCATCACTAAAACACCGAACCCCCAAGCCAAAAATAACTCAGCAGCAGAACCGCTAATATTGAATATTTGCGCCATTAGCAGTAAAGTTGCCCCTAAAATAAAGGCGCTGAGAATTAGCAAACCCTCTCCTAGTAGACGTTTACCTCGTTGTGGCTTTTTATTTTCAGATTTCTTGAGTGTTGGTTCTCTCCAAGTATAAAAACCAGTGATAGCAGTAGACAGGAACCAACTCATTAACAAGATAAACTTGACTTCTCTTGACCATGTTTGCCAATTTGCTGCTACAAAGATAATTATGCCTAATCCTAAAAGTAAGCCACCTGCGGCAACGGCAATTAATCCAGAACTTTCTCGTGCAGCCGCTTCTATTTTATTAAATTGATAACGGTCTGCTAGTTGCTGGTGTTGAGAAGAACTAATAAGTCCTTCATCTCGCCAAAGTTTTGCTTCTTGGCGTAATTTTTTCGGAAAATTATCTGGGATCATGACCTCTCCGGTGCAATGGGTTAGTTTAGCAAGTGTCAAAACACAGTTAGCTTCTAGCCAAAGGCCAGAAGCCGCGCCGGACGCGCTTCGCAAACGCAATCTAAATGGTGGTCATTATATTTTCAGTATGCAGCTAAATACCTGGATGGCATTGTTCTGGTGTAACACTTTTAATATTGTTCTAATTAGCTAAAGTTCCCAAATATTTGAATCAAAAAATTAAAGATGGAAAAGCCTTCAAATTTATTACTTAAAGTTTCGCGCCGTTTATTTGATAATGATGATCAACAAGCAAAGTTTATAGATGCTTTAGTTAATCCTAAGCCTTTTTTACCTTGTATTCTTTGGTGTAAAAACAAGCCAGAAGATTCTCCTTTTATGGTAGAGAATTCAACACTTTGGCAACCCCAATTTGTAGACCGTTTACAGTTAGGGCAAAAACCCGGTCAACATCCCCTACATCAACAAGGATATTTTTATTGTTTGGATTTTTCTTCTGTATTTGCTGCTTCTATTTTGTTAACTATCAATCAATCAATACCTTTAGTGCTGGATATGTGCGCTGCACCGGGAGGTAAGAGTGTTTTTGCTTGGCAAGCATTACAACCTGATTTACTGATCAGTAATGAAGTGATTGGTAAGCGTTTGGGTATGTTAATTTCTAACTTGAAACGCTGCCAGATTAAACCTAGTGGTGTAGTAAATAGAGATTCTAGTATTTTTGCAGAAATGTTTCCTTTGTCTAGTAATTTAGTCCTAGTAGATGCGCCTTGTACTGGGCAATCTTTATTAGCTAAGGGTGAAAAAGCACCTGGATGTTTTCACTCTACATCAATTAATAAAAGTGCTAATCGCCAAAAACGTATTATTGCTAACTCAGGACAGGTTGTAGCTCCTCAAGGTTATTTGGCTTATATGACTTGTACCTATTCACCGGAAGAAAATGAGCAAGTATGTGAATGGTTTTTAGAAAAGTTTCCCCAATTTCAAGCGGTGGAAGTTCCTCATTTATTACAATATCAATCACATTTAACTACTATTCCTTGTTATCGGATGTTTCCCCAAGATGGTTTAGGTGCTGGTGCGTTTACTGTGTTGTTTAAAAATACAGATGAGGGTGAAAGAAAGGAGATAGATTTAGATGCTATTTCCTCAATGTATATTTACAAAGATATGGAAATCAAAAATTTAGGACTTACGCATTGACAGAATAACAAAATAGTGGATTGATAAATTGGGATTTATTGGTTTACACATTAAAACGGTATTTTGTCATCAGATAAAAAATATCAATCTCTGTTAGAATAGCTAAAATTGAATGACATCAAAAAAATGACCGAATACTAAATTGGGGAGAATATTAAAATGGGAGATAAATTTGGTTCTATTGTTTTTTATAGTTTTTATATTTTTGAAAGAAACTATCATAAATTGAAATCAACTATTCAAGGTTATAAAAACCTCATAGCTAGTGATGATTTTATATCTGATAGCCAAAAGTACATGGAATTACACATATACGGTGGTAGAGAACTTAGTCGCTTAATCCATAATTACGCTACTGCATGGTCTTCTTTGAGAGATAGTACTCGTGCTATTCAAAGAAAACTGGAAACAAAAACAAAATTCTATGTAGTGTGTAGTATGTTAGCACCTACAAATGCGATCGCACTTTCATGAAAAATGAAGACAGACACGATATTCTACACCCTTCTGCAAAATCTCCCCAGCGTTTTATTTGAACTGCTGGAAAAATCACCCGAACTAGCTGCACACTACGAATTTTCATCAGTAGAAATCAAAGAACTAGCACGTCGCATAGATGGTGTATTTCTACCCAAAGTCGAGTACCCAGAAGATCCTATTTATTTTGTTGAAGTCCAATTTCAAAATGATGATGATTTATACTGGCGGTTGATTACCGAAGTATTTCTGTATTTAAACCAATATAAACCTGATAAATCATGGCAAGCTGTAGTATTGTGGGCTAAACGGAGTTTTGATCCTGGTATTCCCTTTACATATCAAACTTCACTAGCTGCTGGACAAATTCATGTAGTTTATTTAGATGAATTAACTGATACATCAACTTCAATTGGTTTAGAAATTATTCAATTAGTAGTTGCGCCTGAAGATGAAGCAGTACAAACAGCAAGAAGTTTAATTAATTTAGTACAACAAGCAGATGCGGCCAACAGTCGTTATCTTTTAGAATTAGTAGAAAGAATGCTAATTTATAAGTTTTCCACCTATAGCCGTCAGGAGTTAGAAGCAATGTTTGGATTAACAGAATGGCGACAAACCAGATTTTATCAAGAAGTGAAGGAAGAAGTTCAGGAAGAAACTAAGCTAAATACTAAGTTAGAAGCAATTCCTCGTCTTTTGAAAATGGGTTTAAGTGTAGAACAAATTGCCGAAGCACTAGAATTAAAAATCGAAGTGGTACGACAAGCCCTTAAAAAGCAGGATAGACAGGACTAAGGCATCTAAGATGACGATAAATTTGTGGTAAACAAGTATAAAATGATGTTATTACCATAAAAACCCTAAAAATACTCACAATTTATCACCGATGTTATCTGTAATTGAGTCTTTTAACCCCTGGATAGTTGGCGTTGTATTAAATACAATTTTGTTGGCAATAGTGGCAATTATTCCTAAAAAATTGCTCACCCCGGCGGGTATATTTCATGCTTGGTTATTGGGAATTATCATTTGGGGAACACTAGGCTGGCAAGGATATCTAGTGGTAGTGTTTTATTTTATTGTCGGTTCTGGGGTAACGCGGATTGGGATGGCAGAAAAGGAAGCAGCGGGAATTGCGGAAAAGCGTTCTGGTGCTAGGGGGCCGGAAAACGTTTGGGGTTCGGCATTAGTTGGGGCTTTGTGCGCTGTGGGAGTGTTGCTTGTACCCAGTTTCCAGTCTTTGCTAGTTTTGGGTTATGTGGCGAGTTTTAGCACTAAGCTATCTGACACGACTGCGAGTGAAGTTGGTAAAGCTTATGGTAAAAGTACCTTTTTGATTACGACGCTGCAACCTGTGGCTAGGGGAACAGAAGGGGCGGTAAGTTTGGAGGGGACTTTAGCTGGTGTAGTAGGATCGATCGCGATCGCACTTGTGGCTTGGGGCGTAAATTTAATTGATCCCCTAGGAATTGTTTGGTGTGCGATCGCAGCATTTATTGCTACAAATTTAGAAAGTGTCATTGGTGCAACTTTGCAATCTAAATATACTTGGCTCACTAATGAAGTTGTAAATATTGTCAATACACTGATTGGGGCTGTTGCAGCTATTGTCATTGCTTTGATTTGGAAGAGCATATTTGTTTAAAATTTTACCAAAATTTGGATAAAATATGGCAGCAAATTTGCTGTTTTTTTTATATTCATTGCAGCATAGAATACTAACTTTTGAGTAAATTATTGTATTTACTAGTTTAAATAACTTAAGTATTTTCGGTAAATTTTATAATTATTTATTTTTGCCATATTTAATTCACAGAATCTTTATCATTGTGAACCGTAATTTCCTGCGGTTTTATCTATTATTTAATGGAAAAGTTGTATATATTTTTAGCGGCTTCATCATATTTATTTCATGGAATCTTCATCATTTTTGACTGTCAACGACGAGCAAATTGACCTTTCTCAAGTAGTCAAGTATTTACAAGTCTCTGGTAAACTGAATCAGTTTATTAGTGATGTACTGCGTCAATATATAATAGAAACAGAACTAGAAAAACGAGATGACATAGATATCAGTACAGGGATAATTGAACAAACAATTATTGATTATCGACTCAAAAATCAACTTACTGATCCTCAAATTTTCCAAGAATGGTTAAAAAATAATGGTACTGACTATGCCACATTTCTAGCATCAGTTACTTTCAGTTTCAAATTAGAAAAACTGAAGGCTTTAGTTGCCGAATCAAAACTATCAGAATACTTTATTGAACGGAAAATTTACTTAGATCGAGTCGTACTTTCTCGAATTATGGTTGATAATCGAGAACTGGCTGAAGAACTACACACTCAAATTGAAGAAGGAAGTAGTTTTGAGCAACTAGCAAAAGAGTATTCACTGGCAGATGAGCGAGTTTTTAATGGCATGATGGGACCACTTAGTCGGGGTAGTTTACCAGATATGCTGAGGGCGGCTGTGGATGCGGTAAATCCCAGTCAATTAATAGGCCCAATCGAGTTAGAAGGGCGGTTTAGTTTGTTTAGATTAGAAAACATTCTGCCAGCATCTTTAGAAAATGTTCAACTTAAGCAATCACTACAAAATGAGTTATTTGAGCAATGGATAGGGGAGAAAATTCAAAGTCTGACAGTAAAATTACAAGTGAGCTAAAAATTCTGGATAATCAATCTTTACAACTAAATTTCTTAGCTGCTATGCCTTGGGATCAACCGCCATTATGCTGGTTGACTCCCGAACAAAAAAACCAATTAAAAAATTATGCCGAACTTCGGCAATACAAACTTGGCGAAAGAATTTGGTCACAAGCAGCAGGAGATAATCAGTTTTTTATTATTACGGGTAAAGTCCGCTTACGAGATGATGTCAGCAAATCTTTAGCTACCCTACAGGAAGGAAATTGGTTTGGTGAGTGTCAAAAATTATTCATTGATTGTAAAGCTGTAGCTGCTAGTAAGGAAGTGGTAGTTGTGTGTTGGAGTTCAGCACTATGGGCAAAGTTTTCCACTCCTCAAATTGATGAATTTTGGAATTTGACAGGTGAAGAAGATGACAGGGAAGAAATAGGTGACAGGGAACAGGTTACAGGTGACAGAGGGAAGAGGGAAGAAATAGGTGACAGGGAACAGGTTACAGGTGACAGAGGGAGGAGGGGAGAGGAAGCAAATTATTATCATTCTTCTTCTTTTTCTTCACTGTCACCTTCTTATCCTTTTGTAGTGAGTGGGAATACTGGCGCTGCTTGTTTAACTATGGTGGCGCAATATTTAAATAATCCTGTGCAATTGGAATGGGTGCAACGGCAAATGCGAGGACAACGCCCCAAAAATTTGGTAGAAGCTGGAGAAAAGCTAGGGTTACTTCTGCGAAAGTTGCGGGTAAGTTGGGGTGAATTAAGACAGTTGTCATTTCCTGCTTTGTTACTGTGGAAATCGGCAGAAATCAAAACTCCTTCTTGGGTAGTGGCTTATGGTATGAAAGGCAATAGTTTAATTATTGCCAATCCCCTCAATTTTGAATGTGAATATTTAACCCAGTCTGTAGTAGAAGCCGCTTGGGATGGACAAATTTGGCAAGCTGAACTGGTTTCCAAACAAGAAAAATTCAACCTTTCTTGGTTCACTCCTGCTGTTTGGAAGTATCGGGTATTGTTGGGTGAGGTATTGCTGGCTTCCTTTACTTTGCAGTTATTGGGGTTAACCACACCGCTGATTACCCAAGTCATCATTGACAAGGTGATGGTACAGGAGAGTTTAGCCACTTTGGACGTAATGGCGATCGCACTTTTGTTAGTCGCTATATTTGAATCTATCCTGGGAATCCTGCGCCTATTCATCTTTACCCACACCGCACGGCGTTTAGATTTGAGTTTATCTGCTCAACTTTTTCGCCATTTGATGCGTTTACCTTTGGCTTATTTTGAGTCGCGGAGAGTGGGAGACACAATCGCCAGGGTACAGGAACTAGAACAAATCCGCCAATTTCTAACAGGTACGGCTTTAACAGTTATCCTGGATAGCATCTTTGCGGTGGTGTATTTGGGGTTGATGTTTTATTACAACATTCCCCTCACCTTTGTGGCTTTAGCTGTATTACCCTTGTTTGCGACTTTGACAATTGTGGCGACACCGATTTTGCGGAATTGGTTGAATGAAACCTTTAACCGTAGTGCGGATAGTCAATCTTTTCTCGTAGAGACAATTACTGGTATACATTCTGTCAAAGCCCACGCAGCAGAACCAGTAGCACGCGATCGCTGGGAAGGCTTATTTGCTCGCTTTATTCGCACCAGTTTTAAAGCTTCCACAACTTCTAATATTAGCAGTAATATTGGTGACTTTCTCACCAACTTCTCTACACTGCTCATACTTTGGTTTGGGGCAAAATTAGTCATTGATCATCAACTCACAGTTGGTCAATTAATCGCCTTTCAAATGTTATCCGGGAGAGTCACCGGACCCCTATTACGCCTAGTGCAGTTGTGGCAAAATCTCCAACAAGTTTTACTATCTGTAGACCGAATTGGTGATATTCTCAACGCCGCACCAGAAACCGAAGCCGGCACAGGTTTAGTCTTACCACCGCTTAAAGGTGAAGTTAGCTTTGATCAAGTTTTCTTCCGCTACAATGCCAATACCGAACCCGTATTAAAAGGAATTTCTTTTAATGTCGAACCAGGACAATTTATAGGAATTGTTGGACGTAGTGGTTCTGGGAAAAGTACCCTTTCCAAAATTTTGCAACGTCTTTATCAAATTGAATCAGGACGCATTCTTATTGATGGTTTTGACATCAAAAGTGCTGATTTAGCATCTTTACGACAACAAATCGCCGTAGTTCTGCAAGAAGACTTTTTATTTAACGGTTCTATCTTGGAAAATATCTCTTTAGGAAATCCAGATATTACTGCCGAAGAAGTTGTAGAAGCTGCGAGATTAGCCGTAGCCCATGATTTCATCAGTCAATTACCTTATGGTTACGAAAATAATGTTGGTGAAAGAGGTACAGCTTTATCTGGTGGACAAAGACAACGGATAGCCTTAGCACGATTATTTCTTTCTACTGCGCCAATTTTGATTTTGGATGAAGCTACCAGCGCCTTAGATAGTGAAACCGAACAACAAGTATTACAAAACTTGCAGAAAGTTTCTGCTAACCGCACCGTGTTTTTAATTGCTCACCGTTTCGCACCTCTCAAACGTGCTGATTTAATATTAGTCATGGAAAAAGGTGTGATTGCTGAACGAGGTACACACGCAGAGTTATTAAAACAAAAGGGTTTGTACTGGTCACTTTATCAACGACAACAGGCGAATATTTAAGCTAGAGACGTTCCTGGGGAACGTCTTTACTTATTTCATCCAAAAGTAAGAATTCAGGAGTCAGGAGTCGGGAGTCAGGATGCTTATGAAATGAAGAATAGAAAGAAGTGAAATTTTATCAAAATCATCAAAGTTAACTTAAAAAGCCTTTATTCTCCCGATTTGTCTATTCTCTATCCTGAATACTTACATCCAAAAAGGTTGTGTTTCCTGGCTTGAGATATTTAATATAATTCTTTTTAAACATCTGGTGAGGTTCTATTAGAGAATAACAGAAACAACCTCATCTTCAAAGCCTTCAGCACCCATGACCAGAAAAATTTTAACTGGCTTAAATTCAAAAACCTATGAACACCCCTTTGATCGGCAAGCTTTAGGTTCTTTACAAAAAATGCCGGGGATATCCCCCATACTCAAAAAAATTAACGAATATAGTATTGATCGCTTGCTGAGATTGCAAAGCCTTGGTAGTGAAATTAGAGTTACAAATCGTAATTTTCCTAAATTATATCAAGCATTGGCAGAAACTTGCAAAATTCTTGATGTTTCTCCCCTGCCTGAATTGTATTTTTTTCGAGGTACAGGTTATATTCAAACATATGTTGTGGGGGTAGATAAACCTTTAATTGGTGTTAATTTAGAAGCAATGGAATGGCTAAATCCAGATGAATTGGTTTATGTTTTAGGATCTGAAGTTGCTCGTATTAAGAGTCAACACATGATATATCATCAAATGGCAATTGTGATGCCGGCTTTAAAAAATTTATTGAGTAGTACTACATTAGGTCTTGGTGGTTTAGTTGCTAGTGGTATTGAACTAGCTTTATATAATTGGGTAATGATGGCTAAATTAACTGCTGATCGTGCTGGTTTATTAGCGTGTCAAGATATTAATATAGCCACAACTGCACTGATGAAACTTGCTGGTTTACCCGATGAATACTTAAATAATGATGTCATTGAAGATTTTCTCATTCAGTCTCGTGAGTTTGCAGCCAATAGCTTTGATAATTTAGATCAGGTAACAAAAATATTAAGCTATACAGAATATAGACTTTCTTGGATAGTCATGCGAACTGGAGAATTATTGAAATGGGTTGATTCAGGTGACTATGATGATTTAATTCGAGAAGATGCAAATTTAAATACGCCAGAAGATAACAATCCAGAAGCAGAGGGAAAAGAGGGTTGGAATTTTATGTCTTCCTGGTAATATTATCCCCGATTTTTTACAGAATTCGGGGATTTGATAGCTGTGTGTGGCAGAAGCCAGACATGGATAATTTGGAAAAATTCAATACAGCTGCTATGTAGTCATCAAAATGCAGGATTATGTTGATAATCCCAACATTTATTATCTCGCCAAACTCTACCCGTATTCTCGCATTTTTCTTGGTCTTTAATACCAGGAATTGAGGTAGGGTGAATAGTGTTTAAGCTGGATGTAACAGAAGAGATCATGAAAGAACCTGTATAAAAACCACCAAGGATTAAAGTTCCAAAAAAAAACGTAAGGCTGACACATTTAGCAGTAAATAAAACAGAAAAATTGCGTTGTTTACTATATGGGGAAAAGCGCATATATTTCCTCAGTGTGATGTTTATGGTAGATAACACCCTGGGAATGTTTACGCGCTGATCAATTTGACTTGCAGAATTTATTTATGGCAGAAAAATACGGATATTTCTGTTATCAGTTAACAGTTACAGCAGGAGTCAGGAGTCAGAAGTAAAACTGGCTTTGTGTATAGGTTTCAATTTAGATTTTGTACCTCCTAACTACGCAAATTGCTGTATAGTAGGGAGTAGAGAACAAAGTTGAAAACTGTATATTCTTGCCCATGTGGTTAGTACTATAGCAGTTACCATTCAAGTGACGTACAAGTAGTAATAATTAAACGCAGATAAACGCAGATAATTTTGTACTTCATTAAACTAGAAAATGCTATAGGACTCCTATTTGATTTTTGAACAAGATTAGGTATTGTAGGGTGCATTAGTATGAAATCCTTAACGCACCATTCTCAATGTTTTAGTGCATTACAGCTTACGCCTAACACACCCTACGTATTTTTTCAGCAATCAAACCAGATTCCTATATATGTTATTTATGGCTGCCTAAAAAGATAAATTAGCCAATTTAATTTTTCACTAAGCTGTTGTGCATTTAATTTGTATAAGTCTGGCGGGCAAGATGCCCACCCCACAAGATTTAAACATTTTAGGATTATCAAATTTAGGTGCTTAACAGCTTATTCACCTATAAATTACTTTGAGGGATAGTGTTGAAGGCAGAAGATTAAGTTTCTGTTTAATAATGTTTATAAGGCGGAATTTAGATTAAATATATCTAAAATTTGTCTGCAAACTTCTTTAAGCTTATCCCCAACTAAAGGGGAAGGTGTAGACTCACCAACAAAATTCCATTGTTCTACTGTTGACAGTTGCCAAACTTGCCCACGATGGTCAAATCCAGATGCTTCAACACCTATAGCACGCTTGGATTGATTGATAGGATCTTGATAAAACCGGATTTGAATTAAAATACTGCGACTGCGCCAAGATTTGCTGATTCCCGGAAAGTGAAAACCCATATCAATGGAATCTGGATCTACTAATTCTCTGGTTTCGGGGTCATTTTTCCAAGGTTTAAGATCGGATTTGGCATCAGGAAACTCTAATTTGAATAAATTAACTACTGTAGCAATCTTGCTGGTGAGTTCAAAGTTTGTTGTCTGTTCAGCTGCGTTCACGACAAAATACTCCTAATCTTGCATCGGCCTATGGGGATGTGAAAACAGAAAAACGCTGAGGAAGTTTATCTCATTGGTGTTTTAGCTTATCAATAAGATTGGAAATTTAGCAACGGTGAATTATGATTTCCTCACATTTCTTTGAGTAATTATACTAAAAAACCTTCCCTACCGCTAACAACTCTGCCTTTTGATTGGTTTGGTAACAAATTCTTGTCAAGCTGGAGTATTTTTTGTAAAAACCTCTGTTGACTAGAACGATAAATTACAGTGGCGATCTAAAATGACACTGTAAAGCCGCAAACAAATAGTAAATTAATTTCCGTTTATGGTGCGTCAACGCTCTATTTTATCACTGATTCTCGTACTAGTGACTACATTCCTGATCAGCTGTGGCGGTCCTAGTGTTGCTACTGCACCTCCAACTTACACACCAGATCAAGTGGCGAAAATTCAGGTATATGTTCCTGATATTGAGGTGGTGCGCGATCGCTCAGAAGAACTCAAAACCTTGATTAAAAGCGGGGAATGGATTGATGTCGGCAATTTTATCCATGGCCCAATTACAGAAGCTAGGTTAAATATGACTTACGTCATCCCCAACTTGTTACCCCAAGACCAACCTAAAGCCAGACAGATCAGCAAGGCTTTTTTAAGCCACTTGGTAAAAATTGACCAAGCTGCTAAGGTCGGTAACACTAGTTTGGCCTTGAGTAGCTACAAAGATGCTTTTGTCGATATTGACAAGTTTCTACAACTGATTCCAGAAGTAGGTGACAGTTGACAGATGACAGGTGATAGGTGACAGGTTATGGAAGGAAGGGGAAATTTATCTTTCTTCTGTTCCCTGTTACTCATTACCAATCCTTTGTGTCCTACTATGAGTCCTGAGTCACAAAACGCTAGGGTAATGGGGTGATAGGGTAAAGAGGGCGAATCTTTACTCTTCACCTCCGCACTTCATAAAAAACGTCATGAATATAGTAATTATTGGATGTGGCGTAGTTGGGGCGACTATCGCCTATCAACTCAGTCAAGTTAAAGGTCTAAATATCACTGTTTTCGACCAAAATCAACCAGCACAAGCTTCAACAGGTGCGGCTCTCGGTGTTTTAATGGGTGTAGTTAGCCACAAAATCAAGGGTAAAGCTTGGCAAATGCGTCAAGAAAGCATTAAACGTTATGAAACTTTGATTCCTGAACTAGAAGGGATTACGGGGCGCAAAATTCCTTGTAACCGTCAAGGAATCGTGATGCTGTTGTCAGAAGACACAGAACGCCCTTTAGCTAGTGGTGTGGAAGTAATAACAGAATGGGAAGGATTACGGGAAATTCGCCAATCTCAAGGTTGGCAGTTAGCTGTTTGGGACAAAGAACAACTGCAAAAATTCTGTCCACAAATTCATCATTCTACTATTATTGGTGCGGTCTACTCTCCCCAAGACCGTCAACTCAATCCTACAGCTTTAACATTAGCTTTGGTAGATGCGGCTCAACGTAATGGCGTTAAATTTAAATTTGGTGCGAGTGTCAAAATTAACCAAGTTCCACCTTCTCAATTAGTACAAATATCGCCGACAGTTAATGAGCAACTTAAATCTATTGAAACTTCAGAGGGTACTGTTACCGCAGATTGGTTTATTGTTTCTGCTGGCTTGGGTTCAACCTTACTGACTGCACAATTAAATCAAAAGGTGCATATCCGTCCGGTGTTGGGGCAAGCTTTATATTTAAGTTTAGGACGGTTTTTAGGAAATCCTGATTTTCAACCGGTAATTACTGGTAATGATGTCCATCTTGTGCCTATGGGTAAAGGTGATTATTGGGTGGGGGCAACGGTAGAATTTCCTAATGATACTGATGAGATATCTGCAAAGCAAGAATTACTGGAAGCTTTACAAAAACAAGCGATCGCATTTTGTCCAGATTTAGCTTCAGCAAAAGTTGTCCGCACTTGGTCTGGTTTACGTCCCCGTCCTGAAAATCGCCCCGCACCTGTTATTGATAAACTCCCTAGCTTTAATAATGTCTTATTAGCCACTGGTCATTATCGCAACGGCGTTTTGCTCGCACCTGCAACAGCCTCAGCAATTCAGGAAATGATTATTCCTAAGAATTCTTAATGCAGATTAACGGACTGATACATTAATTATCTTCGGATCAAAGACAATTAAGGGTGGGGAAACCCCGCCTCTACAGGCTTCGCAATTGAAAACCCCCATAGCAAAAACTGAAATCGCCTCTAAATATAGGCTAAAATACTGATTGTAACTAGCTTTTTTAACTTTTAACTTTTAATTTTTAACTGCTTATGACCATGCACAATTCCGTTGAATTCCAAGACGCATTTGATGTAATTGTCGTCGGTGCAGGTCACTCCGGTTGCGAAGCAGCTTTAGCTACTGCCCGTCTCGGTTGTCGGACTCTGCTGTTAACCCTTAATCTAGATAGAATCGCTTGGCAACCTTGTAATCCAGCAGTAGGTGGCCCAGCAAAATCTCAATTAACTCATGAAGTAGATGCTTTGGGTGGAGAAATTGGCAAAGTTGCAGACCGCACCTATCTACAAAAACGTGTCCTCAACTCTTCACGAGGTCCGGCGGTGTGGGCATTAAGGGGGCAAACTGATAAGCGAGAATATGCAGCAGTCATGAAATCTATTGTCGAGAATCAAGACAATTTGACACTTCGTGAAGGCATGGCTACCGATTTGGTGCTGGGTGCTAACGATGAAATTATCGGTGTACAAACTTACTTTGGCATGGCATTTCAATGCAAAGCCTTAATTATCACCACAGGCACATTCTTGGGTGGTAAAATTTGGGTGGGTAACAAGTCAATGGCCGCCGGACGTGCGGGAGAGTTTGCGGCTGAAGGATTAACAGAAACTCTCAATCGCTTAGGATTTGAAACGGGAAGATTAAAAACAGGAACACCTGCACGGGTAGATAGACGCTCGGCAGATTACAGTAAAATGGAAATTCAGCCGGGGGATAAAGAAGTCCGCTGGTTTAGCTTTGACCCCCAAGCCTGGGTAGAACGGGAACAACTGGCTTGTTACATGACCCGAACAACGGCGGAAACCCATCGTTTGATTCGGGAGAATTTGCATCTATCACCAGTTTATGGTGGTTGGGTGGAAGCGAAAGGACCCCGTTATTGTCCGAGTATTGAAGATAAGATTGTGCGTTTTGCGGATAAAGAAAGCCACCAAATTTTTATTGAACCAGAAGGACGGGATATTCCTGAATTATACATCCAAGGATTTTCTACGGGTTTACCAGAAAATCTACAATTGTTGATGTTGCGGAGTCTCCCCGGTTTAGAAAACTGTGTGATGCTGCGTCCTGCCTATGCAGTGGAGTATGATTATATACCTGCAACTCAGTGTTATCCGACCTTGATGACGAAGAAGGTGGAAGGGTTATTTTGCGCCGGACAAATTAATGGGACAACGGGTTATGAAGAAGCTGCTGCACAGGGTTTAGTCGCGGGTATTAATGCGGCGCGATTTGTCCGGGGTGAGGAAATGATAATTTTCCCCCGTGAGCAAAGTTACATCGGGACTTTGGTTGATGACTTGTGTACGAAGGATTTACGGGAACCTTACCGAATGCTGACGAGTAGGTCTGAGTACCGCTTGTTACTGCGTTCTGATAATGCTGACCAACGGTTGACACCTTTAGGAAGAGAAATTGGTTTAATTGATGATCGTCGTTGGGATTTGTTTACTAGCAAACAAGAACAGATTACGGCAGAGAAAGAACGTTTGCATTCTACCAGAATTAAAGAACTTGAGGAAGTGGGGAGAGCGATCGCACTCGATACCCAACAAACAATTAAAGGCTCAATTACCCTCGCTGACTTATTACGTCGTCCAGGAATACATTATGTTGATTTGGAAAATTACGGACTAGGTAACACCAACCTTAACCAAGCCGAAAAAGAAGGTGCAGAAATAGACATTAAATATTCTGGTTATCTAGCCAGACAGCAAAACCAAATCGAGCAAACCGCCCGTCAAGCCAACCGCCAATTACCTGCAAATTTAGACTACACAACAATTGATACTCTTTCTAAAGAAGCCAGAGAAAAGCTCAACAAGGTCAAACCCCTCACAATTGGTCAGGCATCTCGCATTGGCGGAGTTAATCCAGCTGATATCAACGCCTTACTAATTTATTTGGAAATAGGTAGAACCAAGTCCCAGAAACAGTTATCGGTGTTAGCCGACACATAAAATCAGAAAGAGCAAGTATAGTATGATGTGAGGGATCAGTATGATAGATGACATATATTTTTGTTGTGACATCATCAACTTGTCCTAAATTAGAGTAGAATTTAATACCATTGCTCAATCAACTTGTCTCCTCTGGGACAAGTAATTTAGCTATTTATTTTTTTTAACTTGATTTCCAGGTAATCGGGGTGTAGTTTACCCTTCCTAGCAGCTACAACAGAGGATGTCTATGATCACAGAAGCCAGCACCCATCTAATTATTTCCGAAGCAGCAGAGGACTTAATCCCCAATGAATCCCTGTCCATAGAAACTTACGCTGAAGGATTAATGGATGATCTCTTCAACGATATCGACAGCATTCTAGATGGTCGGAGGAAACGTCCAGCCAAAACTGTGAGGGCAGAATATGTACCTATACAAACAGTTATGCTAAAGACTCCAGAAGTGGTTTTACCACAGAGAGTACACGGAACAGTTAAGGCGATGTCGCCAACCAAAAAGCAACAAACAAGTACATTAGTCTTTAATCACCCCTCTGTTACGGCTATTAGTACAAGAACTCAACAAAATAGCAGTGGTTTAGGCAACCTGCTAATTATGGGAGCCACCTTAAGCTTGGCAATGGTGGGTACACTCTACCTCACAGATTCGAGACTGCTAACTAATCTCACTGCTAAATTGATTCCCCAGAGTTCACAAACAAGTCAGCCACAAGCGCCTGTAGTTATCAAACCAGACCCTCAAGCAGAGTTGGTTAATTATATGCTGGAAGCCTTAGCAGTCATAGAACAGCAAGGAACAAGCACTAATCAGACATCAGCTAGATCTGGATTTCCGGCAGTAAATCTCAACCAAACTAACTCTTTGGCTTTGCCCAGTACCCAACCAATTGGGACTCTACCACCACCAGTATCTGCTAATAATGTAGCACCTGCTCCTAGTCGGGTAACAAATGTTGTTGAGCGCATATATATCCCTGTCTATCAAGCACCTCAACCCCTACGCCCATTACCACAGGTTTTGCCAATTCCGGCACTGGTATCCACACCTGAGACTGTGAAAAATCTTCCCAACGCGGCGCAACCAGCAAGCAAACCAATACCAGCAAAGGTGTTAACGGCAACCGTGAAGCCAGCAGGTAAACCTCAGCTACCTGCTATAGCACCGCCAAAACTGCCAACAGCACCAGCAACTATTAAGCAACAAGTCTATTTACCACCTAGTTATTCCGCTGAATTGGAAGGATTACTAGAGTTAGGAAACAAATCTGCTGCTTTGTTTAAAATTGATGGTGTAACTCGCCGCATTAACCTGGGAGAGGGTATTGGCTCTAGTGGTTGGACACTAGTAGAGGTGAGTAATGGTGAGGCGATTATCCGCCGTAATGGCGAGGTGCGCTCAATTTATGCAGGTCAAAAATTGTGAGAACTGGTTAATACTCCCTGCCATAAATTGACGGGGATTTTTAACAGTATTTCCGAACTTTGATTAGCTTCTCAATGGAGCGTTAATTTCAAAGTGAATATGATTACTGTGACCACTCAGAGGAGTACAAAGACCCTCTTGAATTAGCTGCTGATCATTGAAAAAAACTGCTCCTGTTCTGACTAGCTGTTGCTTGCGAATAGATTTCAGCAAGGCTCGCGTAGCATCTTGATCGTATTCAGAACTTGACCAGACAATACCGCCAAAATTACCATTTTTCTTGGGCAAGAAAACATCACACATCATCCCGGTTTCATGACCGCGATGATCAGGGGTATCTCCTCCATAAGGTAGGCTAACATCATTAATCGCAAATGGCGCAGCCTTGGGGTGAGTACTACGATAACTATTTTGATAATCTTGAGCGATCGCTTTAATGACATCAGCTAACCAATGGGTTCCAAAATCATGATTATCATGAATTTCTGCTAGTTCACCATTAACAAAACCATTGTCAGGGTCACTTGCCGGCATTAATACCCACTGCGGTGCATTAGCTGCTTGCAACCATCTATGAGTTATTTCACCAACATCAACTCTACCATCACCACTAACAGTACTGCGACCAACAATAATTGACTGAAATAGTTTAATAGCATCAAATAATCCTCTATCTCGGTCTGCACTCTGAGGATCACCTACCCATTTGTAGCCTAACTCATACAATCTGCCTTTAACTGCTTTCACGTCATCAGCTTTATTGACTCCGCCAATTCCTACACTACCACTAAGTTCAATTACCTTTGCTGCTAATACACTAGATGTTGAAATTTGTTGAGTTTTTTGATTGCTAGGAACAACTACTTTGATGTTGAACTTAAGGATTTGGTCATTAATAGTAATTACTATTTGGCGATTGCCATCTTGGTTAAATACAAAATTGAATTGCCATTTACCGTCCTGATTAATTAGTACACTGGGGGCTGGAAATTTATCATCAATTATCACTGACAAAAGTTTGCCACTATCAGCTAATTTTGCTAAACCTTCAACTCTGAAACCTTGACCTATTTCTACTTCTTTAGGCGCACGAATTAGTTGCAGTTGTTCTAATGTCGAAGGAATGATAACTTCCCCCTTATTAGTCAGTAATTCCTGTGCTTCAGGCAGTAGTTTAATAATTTTACTGACGTAGTTAGGATCAGATGAATATCCCTTACTTTTGAGAAATCCAATAAAGTTTTCTGGAGTATTAGTATGCTCTTCTAAACCTTTATAGGGAGAACGAGTTAAAAATTTCCAATAACCAATAATAAATGCATTAATATCTGTGAATTTACAAAACTCAACTTCTTCTAGCTCCGAAGAAATTTTTATCTTCACTGGCTCTGCAAAGCCTTTCATATGAGGACTTCGCCATTTTAATCCGGCAAAATTATTAGCATTAATGGCAAGTTCGCTTGTGGCTCTAGCAGATTCTAACAACCATTGAGCTAGGGTAACTTCTTTGAGAATTTGCCTATTGATATTACTAATCTTAGCAGTTTCAAGACCAACAGTTTTAAATATTACTTCTAAATCGCTGTTCAGATAATTTTTGACTAAATCGTTGAGTAATGTCATAGTTTTCCCTGCACAAAAAGAATATATTTATTGAAATCTGTAATTTGAGATATAGTTAGCCTAAACATTATCTGCATTCGTGATCTCACTAGGGTCATATTATACAGCAATCTTAAATATTAATAGAACCGTAGATATAACAAAACCAATAGACAAAGTGACTTTCTAGCTTTTAAGAGTTTCTGAAAAGATCAAAAAAGCAGTTCATATTTTACAAATTATTAATTTAATATAAAGATGGTATGATGCATATTCACAACAGCAGAGATATATGGTTATAGTAAAATATACGGATAAAGTGCATGGTTCATAATTATGGCGTGAAGCTTGATTTATAAGAAGTCTAACTGAAATTCAAAATAAAATCAATTTTTTACAGTTATGTCAAACCTACGTCCATCCTTAAATTCAGCAAATTCCCATTCTCAACAAACTGCATTTACAAAAAATTCTCGCAACGTAATGGAAATGCTGGTTGTAGACGAAGTGGAGAAACAAATCAAATCCTTGCCTCTCAAAACTGCTAACTACATCAAAGCATCAGAAGTTGTTGCTTATGCTTTAAACCGTTTACCTTGCCTGTATGCTACCAGTAGGAGAGGGTGGCAGCGACAATGGCATCATGGAAAAACAGAGTTATATCAGAAAATTACCACAGCTGTACGTCAAGGAATTATAGCTGTACAAAGAGATCCTTTGCGTGTTAATGATCCTCTCAATTTTACAGCAGACCAAGCAGCCTTAGATGCTTTGGAAAAACTAAAAATTATATTGCAACGTCAAGACCTGTCATGGGATAACTTAAGTGATGTAGTGGAGCAAACATTGCTCAATGAGTCACAAGGTAGGACTACCTGGCGTAAATCTGGTTGTTTAGAAAAGAATACATTTGACTGGGAAAAGCATCGGCTATAAATTAAAAGCTGATGCTGCTATTGCTTTTTAACACTAGCCTCCAGGGTTTTTACTTGAGTTTGCAATTGTTCTACCATTTGTTGATGCGATCGCTCTAACAAATAACCTGCCCAAACAAAGCTACCACCTAACACCGCAATTACAGTCACTAAAAGGCTAGTCAGCATTTTTACTTGAGAACGAAGTTGTTTGACTTCATAAATTTGGTATTGATTCTTATCCAGAGAGATGAGATTGCTATCTTCATTTTCTGCGACTATCTCCACCTTTGCATTTTCTACTTTTTCATTCTCTATTATTTTGAACTCAATCTTGCTTCTTAGCCAATCAGCAATTAACTTAGGGCAATTACTCTTAAACCATTGCCAAGCAATCATCCTGAATGCCGGCTTAGATAATTTAGAAATCCCCTTCAGAGTTTTATTAAGAGTCCGAGACTGAAACTTTTGGTTGATTAAATTAGTTGACCCAGCATCATAGAGACAATTTAAAATCAACTTAACTGTAATTTCTTCCCTGTAGATCAAATTTTCCAACAAGAGGAGAACATCTTGCATCAGTTTTTCTTCTCGTTCTGCTTCTGTCTGCAATTGTGTCAAATCAGTTGATGATTCTAATTGTTTAGGCATAGTTTTTGTATAAATTCCCAGTTTCCATTCAGTGCTTCCCTTTAAGTATACCGATATCAGAAAGCATTTGCTAATTCCTCGATTTATTAGCGTCAAGCGACTAACCCATTAGCGGGAATAGATATGATCTACCTACAGTGGTAATGAATAACAATATCATTCAAAAACAACTGTTTTATTTCTATACAAACACTTGATTTTATCAATTTAACCCTACCACCCTATCCTAGCGAACTAACCCTGTGGAAGATTGACTAAATTTTTCCCAAGCAACCACAACCTTATTAAGTACCAATCAACCCTAGAGCAAAACTGAAGAGAGTATGAATTTGATTATAATTTTTTAGGGCTATTGGCAATCTTTCAAAAAGTAGATTTGAAAGAAAATTGTTCTAGCAAATATATTGCTAAATGGGTATTGACAAGTTTAGAACTGCTAGTAAACAGATGGAATTAAATTACCGATTACCAAAATCACTCAAAAACTACTGTCCTATTCCCATATACCAAGACGCGATTTTGTAAATGTAATCTTACTGACCTAGCTAAAACAACTCGTTCTAAATCCTTGCCCTTTCTCACCAAATCATCCACCTCATCTCGGTGACTTACCCGCACCACATCTTGCTCAATAATTGGGCCTGCATCTAAATCCGCAGTCGCATAATGTGCCGTTGCCCCAATAATTTTCACACCTCTTTCAAAGGCTCGATGATAGGGATTAGCGCCGATAAAAGCTGGTAAAAATGAGTGATGAATATTAATAATCTGCGGAAATTGTCGAATAAAATCAGCGCTGACAATTTGCATATATTTTGCCAATACAACTAAATCTATTTTGTACTGTTGTAGTAATTCTAATTGTTTAATTTCCTGTTCTTTTTTATTTTCTTTAGTAATAGGAATATAGTGATAGTCAATGCCAAATTTTTCTGCTACATCCTGTAGATGAGGGTGATTACTAATAATTAGGGGAATTTCAGCATGAAACTCTTTTGAACGTTGTCGCCAAATCAAATCAAACAAACAATGGTCTTGACGACTAACCCAAATTGCTAGACGTGGAACAGTATCAGAAAAGTGTAATTCCCACTTAGCATTTAAAGGTTGAGCAATCGCATTAAATGCTTTTGCAATTAAGTCTCGTGGTAGATTAAACCCATCTAATTGCCATTCTAGGCGAGTGAGAAATAAACCAGCAGCAAAATCTGTATGCTGGTCGGCATGGATAATATTTCCACCATTGGAATAGATAAAATTGGCGATTTTTGCTACTAGTCCCCGTTGATCAGGACAGGATATTAGTAAAGTTGCTGTTGGCTTAGTCATAAAATTTTATTTAAAATTTATTTATTTACTATTTGTTGGGAATTGATTCAGGAAGACCCGGTAAAGGCTGTGATTCGCTGCTGTTTTCTACCTGTTTCCACTCGGATATTTCTCGGTTGACTGCATTTAAAAAATCTTTAGATACTAGCAATATATTGATATTATCATTTGTTTGATTAGTGGGATTAACTTGAGCATACAAAAAACTATTATTAAAATTAAGTTTGCCAATAATTAACTGATGGCTTTGCTGATTTTTGAGTTTAATTTCGATATTTGTTGGGGATTTTTCTAAACCAAATTCACTTCGTTGATTATTGGGAATGGATAGAGTTTTCTCACTTGTGCCTTTGACTAATAAATCCAGCAAATAAGCAACAATCGCATCATTAGCGGGTTCTGATATTGGCGATTTTATTAGCCATTTTGGTGATTCAGGTTTATCGTTACGTTCTAGATTTAATGTTATGTCTTTTGTTTTGACTGTTAAAGACTGGACATCATCAGCAGTGAAAGTAAAAATCTGCTGCTTATTTTCCTGAACTTCTTCACGCTGAGTTGCACCTTTAATTTCATAAAGGTAAACAAAACCACCCAAACCCAGGGCTAAAAGTATCAAAATTAATGTTGTGCGTTTCATTTATTAATTGGTCATTGGTAATTATACTAAAAAGATTGGAAATTTGATTTTTAAACGCAGAGGTTCGCTGAGGTAAACGCAAAGTGACGCAGAGTTTTTACTGAGGTTTTTGCTGTGAATTTTGTCATCCTATAAAGTCTATATATTAGCCGTTTTTAGTATAGAGGCAAAATAAATAAAGATAAATACTCTCCCTCATCTCCCCAGTTTCAAATGTCTATCTTCGTTTCCACCAAATAATAGCCCCTGTTGCCAAACCGATAAAAGGTAAAAGTAATAAAGAAGATATTGTTAATAGATTTGCTTGGATAGTTGACATGGTGATGCGGCGATTTGTCGGTTCTTTGGGACGAATGGAAAGTGGTTGTTGATCCTGTTGACTCAGCCAAGTTACTGAGTTGAGGAATACATCTCCATTTAATTGCTGTTGAAATAAGCCATCTGTAGCAAAATCCGAGTTTCCCAATACTACTAAACGTGATTCTTTGGTAGACGCTATTGGTGTTGGTGAAGCTGTTGGTGTTGGTGAAACTGTTGGTGTTGGTGAAACTGTTGGTGTTGGTGAAGCTATTGGAGTTGGTGAAGCTGTTGGTGTTGCTAAATTTCTCTTTAGTGCCACGCCTAAAGTTAGAGGGCCTTTGAGGTCTTTACCTTCATTAAACTCTAAATTTTCACTTTGCTGGTCGCTTTCTGCCCAACTGCTGGGATAGGGTTTTGTTCTTAATAGAGGAGTATACTCGATACCTGGAACTGGGGTAACTTCTAAAGGACGAACTAGGGGATAGAAAGAAATACCGTTACCGAAATCTTTAGTGATGGGATGTTCTCCGTATTCTGTGACTAAAGGTGCAGCAGGCCCAAGTCCTAAGCTTTGTCCAGAATTATCTATAGCTAAACGATTATCTAGTTTTACGCCCCAATCTTGCAGCAAACTGTCAATTTTTGGGTCAGTATTGGGGTCAATCATCAGCAATAAGTTACCGCCACGATTAAGATACTCTTGTAAAGCTTTGACTTCACTTGGAAATAACTCTCGTTTGGGGCCAGCGACGATAACGACAGCAGCATCTTCAGGTAATTGAGGATTTTCAGCTAAATTCAGCGGTGAGGCGGTGAAATTTTTGTCAGTTAAGCCCTGAATTGCTTCTGATACGGCACCTTTACCTGCTGTAAGTTGGTGTTCGCCATGACCTTGGAGAAAGTAGACTTTAGTGGTGCTGTTGGTGGTGATTTGTTGCAGGCGATTTGTTAGCCTAACTTCTGATAGGCGTTCATTTTCATTTATTGTCTGTACTAATTGGCGTTTGTCTACAAATTCTAGATAAACTTCGCCAAAATCTTTGACTCCAAATTTTTCTGCTAGTCCTGGTCTAGCTTGGGGATCAATATATTCAAATTTAAAATTGTTACTTTGGCGACTATAATTTTCTAGTAATTCTTGGTCTTGATAATTTTGCTCTCTGGTAAATACCCAGACTTTAGCCGTTTGTGGTAGGGTACGCACTAATTCTTTAGATTGGGGGGCGAGGGTAAATAACTGAGTTTCTGTTAAGTCTGCCCGGAGGTGGTAGCGAGTACTTAAAAAGTTAATTAGTCCTAATATTGTTAATACTGCGAAAGTGGCGATAATGGCGTTTGTACCTGCTTGGGTAGAACGCTGCTGCCACCATTTACTCTGTCGGTTTTGTACTACTATCCAGATACCGCAGATAACAATACCAGAAGTTAGTAATATTAAAGGTAATAATTTCCATTTGTCTGATAAAAGTGCGATTGCTAAACCAGCTGCAATCAGGAATGGACCTAGTAAAAATATAAGTTTCCAAGGTTTCTTTTTAATCATTAGAGACTGGGTAATTGGTAATTGGTATTTGATATTTGATATTTCTCCCCTGCGCCCTGACCCTTGCTTCTTCTAACGGCGTTGGAAGCGGAGTGCGTCGATTGATTGGGCTGTGAGAAAGATGCCTAAGATGATGTAACTGGCAAATACTATCAAGCTGCTGGTGTCGAAAATGCCTTGAATTAAGGTGTTGTAATGTTTTAGTAAGGATATATGACCTAAAGCTAAACCTATTGGTCCGGGGATGGTTTTGGCGATTACATCAATAAATAACAGTAATATAATGACTCCGAAGCTGAGGACAGCTGATAAAAGTGTGCTGTCTGTGAGTGAGGAAATAAACATTCCTATGGATAAAATTGCTGCGGCTAGTAAGATTAATCCTAAATGACCGAGTAAGGGGATGATGGGTGACATAGGGGGATTTGAACTGCTAAGTGCGATCGCTTCAAATCCGAGTAAAGGTAAAATCAATGTTGTGAAAAACGTTAGCACTCCTAATAATTTACCCACCGCTACAGCCCAGTTAGTGACTGGTGATGTGGCTAATAATTCTAATGTTCCCCGCTTGCGTTCTTCGGCATATAATCCCATGGACAAAATTGGCAGAATAAACAGCAATAACCAGCCCATGCGGTCTAAAAATGCCCGCACAAATTCGTAAGGAACGTCTATTGGTGGTACTGGTACACCTATTTGTTGTCCTTGGATGTCATAAGCGGCGACTGTGGGCAAAATTCCACCAGGCCCTAATAAAATCATCACGAAGAATAAGCCGGCAATAAACCAAAAAATGCCAGCAATAGCATAGGCCAAAGGAGATACAAAATAACTTTGTAACTCCCGGCGATAAATGGCAATAATATTAGCCAGAACAATACCCATCTATGCGGCTTCTCCTTCTGTGGCTGCTGAGTCTGCTTCAGGTAGCAAATTTTTTTCCTCTGTAGTCAGTTGCAAAAACACATCTTCTAGGGTAGCGCTGACTCGTCGCATTTCATATAAACTGAATCCGCCCCGAATCAAAGCCGCCGCGATATTCTGCCCTGGTTCCGTTCCTGGTTGAGATATTACCCGCAGGTGGGCGCGGTTTTGGGTCTTATAACTTGTCGGCATTGATTCTACCAAAATCACATTTGATATATTTTGCAATACCTGTTTTGCTAGACTTACTTCTCCTGCAATTTCTAATTCATATCCAGAACCATCTGTCAATTGTGTCATCAGATTTTCTGGTGTGTTAGTAGCTACGACTCTACCGCCATTGATAATAGCAACGCGGTTACAAGTCATGCTCACTTCTGGAAGAATATGGGTTGAGAGAATAATTGTGTGCGTTCCGGCTAAACTTTTGATTAAATTTCGGACTTCAATTATTTGTCGGGGGTCAAGTCCTACTGTTGGTTCATCAAGAATAATTGCTGGGGGGTCGTGAACTATAGCTTGGGCAATACCAACTCTTTGACGATAACCTTTGGAAAGTTTGCGAATTATGACTTGGCGTTTTTCCTGTAAATTGCAGCGTTGCATAGCGGCTTGGACTTTTTGAGAGCGATCGCCTGACGATACTCCCTTAATTCGAGCTACAAAGTGCAGAAATCCCTCAACCGTCATTTCGGGGTATAACGGTGGTGTTTCCGGTAAATAGCCAATTTTCTGTCGGACTGCGAGGGAATTTTCTTGGACATCATAACCTGCAATTTTGGCTGTACCTCTGGTTGCGGGTAAATAGCCGGCTAAAATCCGCATAGTCGTAGTTTTACCAGCGCCATTTGGCCCTAATAAACCTAAGATTTCCCCTGGTTCTACACTAAAGGACACATCTGTGATGGCTGAGGTAGAACCGTATATTTTACTGAGATGTTCAACTTCTATCACTGATTTTAGGGATTTAAGGATGATACGGAATTGAGGATCTTATTTAAAGAAGTGATTAACTGATGACAAGAACATAATAAACTACTGCTGTGAAATCCTTAAATCCTTACCAATCTGTGATTCAGACTAAAAAGATATGGTGATAAAAAACTAAAATATTTAGATACTACGGAGAAAATTATTGGTGCTGCCTTTGAGGTGCATAAGTTTTTGGTTAATTTATCAAAAAGCGATCGCATATGCATATGAAATGAGTAAAGTCAGGTTAACTTTTGCCCGCGAGATAGAACAGTATATCTTTAATCCAAATTTCCGTGTCATCCTTATAATCCGTGATTATGGTTGTTGTTAAACTCCGTCTAAGGAGAAAGCTGTAGTTTTTTCTACAGGAAAATCTCCAGTTCTCAAGATGGATGGGTTATGTAGCAATTCCCAAGCTCATGAAATACACCCCACCCGCGCTATCGCGCCTTACCAAGGGGAGGGTTGGGGAGGGGTAATTTTGTATATCACGCTTAGTGGGAAACGCTATATATTAAGTTTCATCCGTATTTCCGTGTCATCCTTTAATCCCTATAATCCGTGATTATGGTTGTTGTTACATTCCATGTAAATCCCGTGACGGGAAATGATACTAATTCAGGTTCCCGTTCCAATCCGTTTAAAAGTATTACCCGTGCATTAAAAGTTATTAAATCACCCGGAATTATTCAACTAGGAATTGGGACATACGGTGTTGCTAGTGGCGAAATTTTTCCTCTCATCATTCCTGCGGGGATGTTGGTGGTGGGTAACGAAGCTAATAAAGGTGAAAAAATTATCATTTCTGGAAGTGGGGAATATCAAAGTCCTAGCTTTGGTATGCAAAATATCACCCTCTTATTGCTAGGTGATGCCAGTTTGTTGGGTGTGACTGTGACTAATTCCATTGCTAAAGGTACTGGTATTTGGATTGAGTCAACAGCACCGACATTGGCTAATAATACTTTCAGCAAATGTGGACGGGAGGGAATATTTACAACAGGTAATGCCAAACCAGCAATTTTAGATAATCTGTTTGTAGAAAATGCTGCCAGTGGGTTAATGATGGCGCGGAATAGCAAAGGTGAAGTGTTGCGGAATGTGTTTCAAAAAAACCCTCTGGGCATAGCCATTAGTGACTTTGCCGCCCCCCTAGTGGCAAATAATCAGTTGTCAGAAAACCGAATGGCGATCGCTCTTTCTCGTGATGCTAGACCGGTGCTGCGACGCAATCTGATTACCAAAAATACCCAAGGCGGTCTGTTAATTAATGGTAATGCAGTTCCTAATTTAGGCAGCACCCAAGATCCGGCTGATAACATTTTTCGAGATCAGGGTGAATTTGATGTGCAGAATTTATCCTCACAAAAGTTAATTTCTGTAGGTAATCAGTTAAATTCTACCCAGGTGAAGGGTTTGATAGAATTTATCGCTGCCACAGCCGATACTCCCAGTCAAGTAGGAATTAGTACTAGTTTTACTGATTTAGATGGACATTGGGCCGCAGCTTTTGTACAAGCTTTGGTGAACAAAGGTTTTATTAGTGGCTTTCCCGATGGCACTTTTCAACCATCCACACCAATTACCCGCGCTCAATATGCTGCCCTCATTACCAAAACTTTTAAACTACCTGCTAGTAATCAACTCAATAGATTTAAAGATGTCAAAACTGACTTTTGGGCAGCCGCAGTCATAGCCAGTGCATCTGAACAAGGTTTTTTGAGTGGCTTTCCCGATGGCTCATTTCGATCAGGGCAAAATTTAACTAAAGTTCAGGCTATAGTTTCCATTGTCAATGGCTTGAAATTTAGCGGTGGTAATCCAAATGGATTAACAGTGTATAGCGATCGCGCTCAAATTCCCAGTTATGCTATTAATGCCGTGACTATGGCTACCCAAAAACTTTTAGTAGTCAATTATCCCCAACCAGAACTACTAGAACCATTACGAGAAATTACCCGTGCTGAGGTAGCAGCATTAATTTATCAAGCATTAGTTGCTAGAGGTGAGATTGAAGCTATACCTTCTCCCTACATTGTGCAACCAGAAACCGAGATTCCTTCCTTTTCTGATTTAGTGGGACATTGGGCAGAACCATTTATCCGGGCTTTAGTGAGTATGAACATCACTCAAGGTTTTGCTGATGGCAGCTACCAACCAGATAAACCCATGACTCGCGCTCAATATACAGCTTTAATAGCGGCTGCTTTTAACCCTACACCCAAACGCTCGGCCACAGAATTTACTGATGTACCTGCCAGTTTTTGGGCGGCCAGCGCCATTCAAAAAGCAGCCAGTGGTGGTTTCGTAGGTGGATTTAGCGATCGCACTTTTCGTCCTGATCAAAATGTTCAACGACTACAGGTGATGGTTTCTTTGGTGAATGGACTGGGACTGCCCGCAGCCGATAGTAGTATTTTAATTGTTTACACAGATAAAAAATCTATTCCCGAATATGCCCAAACTGCGATCGCTACTGCCACAGCACAGAAAATAGTGGTCAATTATCCAGACCCCAAATTGCTTGCACCCACACGAGATGCCACACGCGCCGAAGTTGCAGCTATGATTTATCAGGCGCTGGTTGCCCTCCAGCGTACTAAATCCATTAATTCACCTTACATAGTAATCAAAAATTAGGGGGCAGGGGAGCAGTGGGGCAGTGGGGCAGGGGAGCAGGGGAGCAGGGGGCAGGGGAGCAGGGGAAAGATAAATTACCAATTATCAATTACCAATCACCCATTACCAAAGTAGATACTGAGTACATATAATGTTAAATTTGTCTAGAACTGGAGTTCTACTCTATTATTTTGCATAATAGCGATTGACAAGTAGAATGAAAAACACTGCCTATTAAATTTGCGGCTGATGAAAAAACTTTCATGTAGCTAAAAAGACGTTAGGCTAGATGCGATGGGTGAAAAATTTATACCTATTGCCTGGAACTAAAAGCCCCATGCTAACAACAGCCCCAGAAACCTCAACTGAATTGACAGCGAACTTATTAGTTCACTATAGTTTTGACCTCAATGGGTACAGTGCCAGTGAGTTAATTAACCGTTGGCGATCCGATTACCCGGTTAATTGGCTACATATGGCAGTAATTGAAGCTCTGTATCAGGGACGTTATAAAGCGATCTCAGTACAACAAATTTTAAACTTCTGGCTGCGACGAGGTCAGGTTATTTATCATTTCAATATGGAATTTGAGCGCTTGATTTGCAGCAAATTCCCCGAAAAATTAACTAAGATGTCTCCACCCGTATTACCATCTATCCCATCGCCTGTACCAATTGAGCCAGTCAAAAAACATCATTTATTACCTGCTCATAGAAATAATTACCAAGAGAGTCACACTGCATCCGGATACCCAACCAATAATGAGGAGGAAGGACGTGTGTTAACATCTCCCTCATTTAAAGTTGCTACCGATACTAGTAAGAGACATTTAGCCGCGTCTGTTAGCCAAAGGCTGATAGCTCAAGGAAGTTTGATCCCCAAACAACTGCCAAAACTGCTGCCAGGAAGTGCCAATCATCCACCCATTGGACAGTTTACCCCGCAAAGGAGCGATCGCTCAGAATCATTCACATCCAAGCTCAGAGCGATGACTGATGAAGAACCTGAATTTGCAGTGTAATTTATGAGTACCGAGTACCGAGTACCGAGTATCTCGTTCCCAGTCTCTGACTGGGAATGCTATTATGTAGGCTCCGCCTTCATTTGTTAGTAAAGGCAGAGTCTTGAGAATTCATTCCCATACTCTGTATGGGAACGAGATAATTACGGATTACGAATTACGAATTACGAATTACGAATTACGAATTACGAATTACGAATTACGAATTACGAATTAATTCAAAGGCTCCATGAAAGCGCTCAAACCTTTACTACTGAAGATTTGAATCATTTCACTGGCATTATCTTGATTATCAAAAATGCCTACCTGCATCACTTTACGACCTTGCCAGACTTTAGAAAAAGCATCAGGGACGACAGAACGAACCACTTGCCGCTGTGAGTCATTAGCGACTGGAACTACTACACGATAACGTACACCCTTGGCAGTACTGGTATAAAGATTGGGGGGTAATGTTTTGACTGAATTGCTAGGAAGCGATGCTTGAGGTGCTGTAAACTCAATCACTCCCGGCTCAATTCTGACATAATTTAATTGTGTTGTATCCGGTTGTGTTGGCAAAGTACTGGGCTGGGAATTATTTTTGCCATGGGATAAAACCACAGTAGACTGGTTAAAACTTCGTGGGATGGTGGGAGCAGCAAATACTATTTCTGAATTTGTGGGTATTTTCTGGGCAGATAGAGAATTTGGTACAGGATTTCTGACTATTGGTGCAGTTCTAGCATTAAAGTCTACATTACCGATCAAGCGATTTCTCACCAGGTTATTGCCAGGAGCAGAAACTACTTGCTTTGCAGCTTTGGCATTAATATCAGAGCGACCGTTATTCCGAAATTGGTTTCCACCTGGTTCTTGAGCATTACCTAAATCGGGTGTAGCTTGGGCAATTACGACCAAACCATCTTCTTTACTGCCTTGAATAATATTATTCCGCAAAATAGGGCTGCTATTGGCTTGGACTATAATTCCTGATCTGTTGTCTTGAATTTGATTGCCTACAATGATCGGGGCAGCATTTTGAGCAATGTTAATGCCAAAACCAGTTTTCTGAAAGAAATTTTCCCGAATTTCGGGACGGGCATTACCAGAAACTGTGATTCCATTAGCACCATTGCTATGAAAATAATTTTTGCTAATAGTCGCAGTAGCATTACCAGCGATGGAAATTCCATCTTGGGTATTGCCGGTAAATGTATTTTCCTGAATGAGGGGATTGCTAGATTCAATCCATAAACCATAACCACGGATATTGGTATTAGTGACCGTGACTCCACTTAAACCTGCTTGGTTTACACTGACTATCGCCACGTTTTTACTGCCAAAGCTACGACTGAGGTATTCACCACCACCAATAATCTTGACACTTCTGCCTTGATTACGAGTGTCTCCTTGAATAGCTACACCCTGTTTCATGGTTATGGGAAATACTTCTCCGGTTTTGAGGCTATATGTACCAGGAGAAAGCATAATGATAGTATCTGGTTGTGCCGTTCGCAAAGCTTGAGTAATCGTCTTTAGAGGAGCGTTTTCACTGCCATTACCCCCTTGGTCATTGCCAATAGTGGGGTTAACAAACAGCAAGTTAGCCTGAGAAATTATTCTCTCATTTTGAAGTTTCTGTTCTGATCTGATGGTAATCTGAGCAGTGGCACTATTAAAATTTGTGTTTAAGAGTGCGATACTGACGACTCCTAAAGCAAAGCTGACACTCAATATTGAGTGAGAAACTGAAGGACTGGCTTCAGGGTAAATCAGTTTTGTAACCAGTTTATTTACTTTACGGTGATGGCAAGATTCAATTTGAAGCATTAACTTTGTATAACTCCTGTGAAACACAAAAGGAATTTTTATACTTTGCAGATAGTAATATGACGATAATATTACTCATAAGTTTACCAAGTGGCTATATTTCATACAAATTAATTAATTAGTAAATATTTAAAGATGCAAATATTTAATAACCAGGCTGGAGGTTTTATGATTAGACTGACAACGGAGTTGTTGTAATGGTCGAAGCCCACAGCCAAGCACAGCAAATAAAAGAAGTGGTTTATCGGATTTTAGATGCCAACTTAGACCGCGCTCGTGAAGGATTGCGAATTATTGAAGAATGGTGTCGTTTTGGTTTAAATGATGCCCATTTAGCTGGGGAATGCAAACGCTTACGTCAAGAGGTAGGTAACTGGCATACGGCTCAAATGAGGGCGGCACGAGATACACCTGGTGATCCTGGTACTGATTTAACCCATCCCCAAGAAGAACAAAGAAGTTCGATTGCATCTTTGTTGCAAGCTAATTTTTGTCGTGTTCAAGAAGCACTGAGGGTGCTGGAGGAATATGGCAAACTGTATGATCCGAATATGGGTAGTACTTTTAAGCAGATGCGCTATCAGGTTTATACCCTGGAAAGTACTTTGATGGGTTATCAGCGTCATCAGTTATTATGGCGATCGCATTTATATTTGGTCACATCTCCGGTAGATAATTTGTTGGAGGTGGTAGAAGCGGCTCTCAAAGGTGGTTTAACGCTGGTACAGTATCGGGAAAAAACTGCTGATGATGTGATGCGTCTGGAACAAGCAACGCAATTAAGGCAGTTATGTCACAATTACGGTGCTTTGTTCATCATCAATGACCGGGTAGATTTGGCTTTAGCAGTAAATGCCGATGGTGTGCATTTGGGACAACAAGATTTACCCATTGCCATTGCCCGACAATTACTAGGAACGCAGCGCATAATCGGCCGTTCTACTACAAATGCCCAAGAAATGCAAAAAGCGATCGCTGAAGGTGCAGATTATATTGGTGTGGGGCCTGTTTATGAAACGCCTACAAAGGTAGGTAAGGCCGCTGCTGGTTTAGAATATGTGAGTTATGCGGCTAAAAATTGTGCAATTCCCTGGTTTGCAATTGGGGGAATAGATGCAAGTAATATCAATGATGTGATTGATGCAGGAGCGCGACGGGTAGCTGTAGTGCGATCGCTCATTCAATCTGAACAACCTACTTTAGTCACACAATATTTTATTTCTCAACTCCATCGGAAGTAGAAAAGAAGGTGACAGGTAACAGGTGACAGTGCTGTAGGGGTGGGGTTTCCCTGCCCAATTACGAATTACGAATTAGGATTATGAATTATCAAATTAGTTTACAAGTCAATGGGGAAACACAGAGTTGTGTATCCGAAACGTCGTTACCTGAATTACTTCAGCAGTTGGGTTTTAATCCCCGGTTGGTAGCAGTGGAATATAATGGTGAAATTTTGCACCGTCAGTTTTGGTCAGAAACTAAAATCCAAAACAGCGATCGCTTGGAAGTAGTGACAATCGTTGGTGGGGGTTAGACAGAAGGCAGGGAGCAGGGAGCAGGGAGCAGGGAGCAGGGAGCAGGGAGCAGGGAGCAGGGAGCAGGGAGCAGGGAGCAGGGAGCAGGGAGCAGGGAGCAGGGAGCAGGGAGCAGGGGAAGATGATTTTTACCCATTACCCATTACCAGTTACCCATCGCTTAATAATTCAACAAACAGGAATAACGAGACTCAGGTGCATATAACCAGCGGTGATAGGTTTTGCGTTTGGCTAATTCTTGTCCTTTGCGTCCGAGTTTTTCTCGTAACTGCTTGTCTTGACACAAACGTTTAAAGGCTTGCAAAACTTCATAACCAGAATCGGGATTTACCAATAGGCCATTTTCTTCATGGTGGACTGCATCTAAAATACTCCCTAAGCGGGAGGCAATCACAGGTTTACCAAAGTATTCTGCTTCTAAGTAAACAATACCAAAGTTATCTATGCTTTTAGCGTTATCTTCCCACAAGGTCAACATAGCGAAAATGTCGCAAGCTGCATAATAACTGGCTAATTCTCGTTCAGGTACAGATCCAGCAAAATGTACTCGTTTATCTACCCGTAAACGTTGAGCTTGGGATTTTAGCTGTTGTTCACAGGAGCCTTCACCACAAATTATGTAATGGACATCTACACCAACAGTTAATAGTAAAGGAATATTATCTATAACTCGGTCGAAGCTTTTATGTTTAACTAACCTACCCACAGAAAGAATTACAATAGCTGTTTCAGAAATATTATAAGTCTGACGTAAGCGCACACGTAAATCATCCAGATGACTAGGACTAGTGGGATTACCAAATTTTTCTGGTCTCACAACTGGATTAATTACATGAGTAGGTGTATCTAGGCGAAAAGTAGTTCTTAAAGTATCCCTAACATAGGAACTATTACAAACAATTCCTTCGGCTCGTTTGAGGGTAATTTTAAATAGCAACCGCCACAATGGATTACGAGAAATGCTAACCAAATCGTTACCATGGAGGTAGATAAAAAAGCGAACAGGTAAGATATAACTGAGTATTAACAAAGCTATAAAATCGTAACCATGACACCATTCAATGTAGCGGTAATGATAACGAAAATATAGTTTAATAGCTAGTAATATTGAGCAAATAATATTAAAAACAGGCTTAAAAATGCTGCTCAATAAATTACCACCCCAGAAACTAAAATAAAGCCAGCGATAAACTGGAAATTGTTGCTCTTTATCAAAAATCTTATCTCCTGAGCAACCAGCAGCCAGTACAATCACTCTATCTGGATCTTGTAAACAACGATTATAGACATATTCTCCAATTACAGCCTGTTGTGGCTGGAATATGCGCGAGATAACTAGGATGTCTGGGTAATCTGTTTTCTCCCGGAAGTGTGTCCCTAGTTGTGAAATATGTTCCATGATTCAGGTTGATAAATAAACTTCAAATCCTTAAACTTAATTTCTTGATTTTTTCTGATTGAATGCCCATCAGCAACGTAGAAAATAATGGCTGAATGGGATTGATAGTTTTTATCTGAAAGATCAAATTTT
The DNA here is from genome assembly GCF_049315035.1 of Anabaena sp. PCC 7938. NCBI lineage: Bacteria > Bacillati > Cyanobacteriota > Cyanophyceae > Nostocales > Nostocaceae > Anabaena > Anabaena sp. PCC 7938. The sequence goes on from NZ_CP186034.1 coordinate 3,752,101, forward strand.
TATCAGGATTAAAATAGCGTGTAGTCCAAGCTATAAAGTCAAATTTAATCCTGAAGAGATATTGATTTTTAAATTGACTTAAACCTAAGTTTGGATTAATAAGCTGTTCCCGAAATTTCAAACAATACTAACTATTCCAAATTGGTCTAAATTTTATGCTTGCCTATCAATTACTGACAAAATGAAGATTTTCACATGATGAACTTTCACTAGATTTTATTACTGATATGCACCAGCAAATGTTCAAGGAATGCTGGGTAAAATACTAAATCTAGCTGCTATTAATAGCCTAGCTTGAATATCGCCAGAACTCATGCCAAATTGCCAGAAAATATCTGATAATTTGCTACTCTAGATAATATGTTTTCTATATTTCAATAATATTTTTATCTTTCCATAATTACCTAAATACAATTAATTGCACATCTTTTTTCTGTTGTTTATTACCTAGATAGTTCAACGAATTTAATCGTGTCTAACTATTTACTAATTACTACTGCTGTAGAGACTATTTGTGCTATTATTCATCATAAAAAATTTCGTCATACTGTATAATTTTCTCCTTGTACTGTTAGTAGTATCAAACATCCATTCTCTGGAGTGGTAATTGTATTGATTGTTGTTAATAGCAGCAATGATTATTCAAACCCCCTTGCCAATATGTGCTGAATATTCTTTACCTATCCGGAAAAAAAATAGTTCCTATCCTAAAAAATTTAATTGGCAAAAATTTAACCATATTCGCGTAAGTATAGAGTTAAAATTATTGCTAATAAATATTATGGTGCTGAAAAAAAGTAATAATTAATTGATGCCAAATTTCTGCGATGCCTATGGCGTTCTGTAGATCACAAAGAAGATTCATGGTACGGTTATCAACGCGAGAAATCCCCCCTATGTTCACTGCCAAGCCAAGATAATAGGCGTTAGATTAGGTATATAGCTGACAAAGACAGACTTGTTTGCCTGTAGCTATTATCACCTCACAATTGTCAAACTTCTGGCAGCGAGGGGAGAAATCTTAAAAATAGTGTTTTTCACCTGATTGATTATGCGTAAAAAATTACAACAAACCCTCAAACCACTGTTAAAAATTGCCTTTGTCCTGGGTCTGGTAATGGCTTTAGCACTCGGTAACGCTGATGGTGCATTAGCTGCACGCAGTGGTGGACGTATTGGGGGAGGTTCCTTTAGAATGCCCTCTAGCCGGACTTACACTCCACGCACCTACGCACCTGGTGGTGGTGGAGGATATTATCCTGGTGGCGGTTTTGGTGGTGGTGGTTTTGGATTTCCATTCCTACTTCCTTTGTGGGGTATTGGGGGAGGTTTTGGCGGGTTGTTCGGGATTTTAATCTTTTTTGCGATCGCTAATTTCTTAGTCCAAAGTTTCCGCCGTGTTAACGGTGGAGAAGGTGAAGAAGTTGGCTATAGCAGCAATCCCAGCGTTTCTGTCACCCGGCTACAAGTAGGTTTATTAGCACAAGCTAGAGGCTTACAAACCGAACTTAACCAAATTGCAGAAAAAGCTGATACCAACACCCCAGAAGGAAAAGCAGAAATTTTGCAAGAAGCGAGTTTAGCTTTACTGCGTCATCCTGAATATTGGGTATATGCCGGTGGTGGTAGCCAACAAGTGAAATTAAATGCTGCTGAATCACAATTTAACCGCTTGTCATTGGCTGAACGCAGCAAATTTAGTGAAGAAACCCTTTCTAACGTCAACAATCAGCTAAAATCCGTTTTGGCTAAAGAGTTACCCGGTGAAGTAGATAATCCCACCCGTTTAATCAGTGAAGGGCCTGGAGAATATCTCATTGTCACCTTATTAGCTGCAACTTTGGGTAAATGTGAAATTCCCCAAATTAATAGTGCTGATGATTTAAGTCGGGCTTTGCGACAAATTGGTAGTCTTCCTGGTGAGCAACTTTTAGCTCTTGAAGTATTGTGGACTCCCCAAGCAGAAGGAGATACTTTAACTTCTGATGATTTGTTTGCTGAGTATCCTGATTTGAAGTTGGTTTAACCAAGCTTTAGGTAGCAAAATTTCTCGTTTCTCGTTCCCATACTCTGTATGGGAATGAATTCTACAAGGCTCTGCCTGGGCGTGATAGTAGAGTCAGGAAGGATATAAGGGTTTAGCAATGCTAAACTCCTACCCATTTTTAGACTTAATCAATTTTAATATAGTTCTTCCTTATCAAGTTTATGATAACAAAATTTAAATCAATCGTCAACCCCCAAAACTCATTTTTTTCCTTGACTTACATCTTGCACTTAGAAGAGAATTCAGGGGCTACATAAACTTTAACTGAATAAGAAATTAGCACCAAATAAGTTAACATTCACATCAGCACCAATAAAGCCAGATGTACCGGATAAAGTGACTAATAACTGACCTGTACCAAAACCAGTATCACCCGCAATATTATTACTAATTCGCAGTTGTGTATTTATACCTGATGTCAGCACATCAATAGCAGTAATACCAGTAAAATTGAGTTTATCACCACCGACACCACGAACAAATTGATAAACGGTATCTGCACCATTACCAAAGACGTAGTTAACGTTATCTACTGCATTATCGTTTAAACCTAAATAAAGGATGTCGTTACCAACTTCACCAATTAAGATATCTGCACCTGCACCACCATTAAGAGTATCATTACCCGCACCACCGCTTAAATTATCTCCTCCCTTACCACCTTTGATCAAATCATTACCGGCAGTACCAACAAAACTAAATTTTCCAGCAAATCCACTTAAATCAAATCGTTCAAATCCTACAATAGTTGTGCCTGTAATATTTAAGAGTTGATTGGTGGTGTTATTGGCATTAATGGAAATACTATTTGCAGTTGTTCCTCCCTTAATAACTAGGGAATCAATTCCCGTACCACCATTGAGAGAATCTTGTTGTTGTAAATTAGTGAAGACGCTGGTAATAGTGTCATTACCACTTTGAGTATTGATAATATCTTTTTCGGCAGTTGTGGTGATACTTTCGTTATTAATAGTGCCTGTAAAAACGTTATCTAAGTTGTTGATATTAATGGTTAATGGTTTCTCATAAAATAAATTACCTTGGTCTCTGGTGCGAACTCTGATGGTATAACTATTTTTGCTTTCATAATCGAAAACGAATTTGCTTTTGAGTTGATTGTCGACTATTGTAAATAGGTTATTATTTGTAGAACCGCTTCCAGTAACTAAGCTGTAGGTGAAAGTATTACCTGGATTGGGGTCGGTGCTGCTAAAGTTACCAATAACTGTATTAATTAGTTGATTTTCGGCAATATTGCTATTAGATAAAGTCAAGTTTGTAGGGGCTTGGTTAGGAAAATCATCGTTAATAATCGTGCCTGTAATAGTTGTACTTGTTCCTATTTGATAGGTTGTTGCTGATGACAAACTCAGAGTTACAGTTTCATTATTTTCAATTATTGTATCGGCAGTGGGGTCAATCCTTAAAGTTGCTGTGGCAGAATTAGCTGCAAAGGTGATTGTGGCAGTAGTTGTATTAAAATTAGTTGCCCCAATTTGGGTATAATCGTTATTAAAAGTAGCTGTTCCCCCAACGTTATAGTTAACGGTTAAGGAGTTGGTTAAAGTGCCATTGCGGGTAAAAGTGTAAACTAGATTTGTTACACCATTTTCGGTGACGCTGGTGGGATTTATCGCTAAGTTGATAATAGGTAAAACTGTGACTGAAAACTGATAATCTAAATAGTCACCAAATAAATTTGTAGCGCGAAGGGTAATATTGGCAGTACCAGTTTGGTTAGGAAGATAATCGAGTAAAAGTTGGTTATTATTAATAACAGGAGTGACTAAGGTGGGTTTTGAGTTACCAACTACAGTAAATTTAAGTTCATCCTCTTGTGAAACTGTGATGCTACTGTAACGAATAAAATTATTATCTCTCGTAATAGCAGGTTGGGCGGGATTATCGACAACAAGAGGTAGATTTGTAAAGGCTGGATTAATGCTACTTCCGTTGTAAATTGGTAGGGCAGAAATAGCATCAATAGTTGCTAAATCATTGTTAGAAAGAACTTGTCCAAAAACGGTAAAACCGCCATTTTGATTATTGAGATTAGTAGAATTATCTGCTAGGTTAAAAAACCATTGATTAGTGGCACTATTAGGATCATTACCTAGTTTAGCCATAGCGATGGTTCCGCGCACGTTAGAACGCTGGGTACTAAATTCATTCTGCACCGGTGCGTTAGCGGGAATGGTTCCTACAGCTAGGTTATTGACTGTAAATCCACCACCTTGAACAATAAAGTTACGAATAGAACGATGAATAATGCTGTTGGTATAACGTCCATTATTGACATAGTTGCGGAAATTTTGGACTGTTTTTGGTGCGCCGATTCCGTTTTGATCGAATAGGACTACATTAATTACTCCATTGCCTATTGATGTATTTGCTAAATTAAAATGGGCTACGAGTCCTGTTGTGCTAGGGTCATCAAAGTAGTTAATTAAATTTAAATTAGTATCGGTTGCATTTACTCCCACAAAAATATTATTGATGGGGGTGGTGATAATAGGTGTAAATTTGAGCATATTGTTGATTTGTAGTATAGAGTTTAGAATTTTTTGGCAAATGACCGCTGTAAAGCCCTACGGGCATAGCTGCGCTTATTACCGCGTAGCGTGCCGATAGCTTGCGTGGCGACGCAGGAACCATAGGCATTAGCTAAAAGCTGCTGTATTTTAAGCGACATTGATTAATATTTATGCTAATTTCACGGAAAATTTATTTAAGTATTTGTACAGAAAACCCAAAGCACCGAAAAACCTAGTCTCACTGTTAATAGCTTGATGATTAGCGGCTGTTTGTCTGATAGCATTCAGTTATCAGTATTCTGTAGGTTGGGTTGACGTAAGGAAACCCAACAAAACCAACATGATTAATACACTTGTTGGGTTGCGCTGTCGCTTAACCCAACCTACACCAATTAACATTCATCAAATTTAACCTTGATTACTACAAGGGTGCAAGATATCATTATTAAGTTTATCATTTATAGTTACAGTTTTTTTAACACAATATTTTTTGTCTGATTTAGAAATTTATAGCTTTTAAATTAATTAGGAACAGTATCTTCATCCTGAAAATCCTCAAATCCTGGACATCCTGATTCAGACATCACCCGAAAACACCACTCGAAAACCCGACATTCTCAAACCATCATCTGCTTCATTCCAAGTACGACTGGCACTGCGACAAAGTTCAGCACTGAAATTCCAAGCACCACCGCGCAAAACCCGACGATGTTCATCACCACCAATATTCCACACACTACCATCTATAGGTGCGCCATCATAATTTTTATGCCAAGGATCAGCACACCATTCCCAAACTAACCCGTGCATATCATACAAACCAAAGGCATTAGCTATCTTAAAACTGCCTACATTTGTGATTTCTTTGCGGAAATGGCTTCTTGGTTCCACAGCATAAAAATCACCACCATTACAGTTAATTAAATCAGACGTAATCCTTTCCCCAAAATGAAAAGCAGTTGTAGTTCCTGCACGACAAGCATATTCCCATTCTGCTTCACTGGGTAAACGATAATTGCGTCCAGTTTTCACCGACAACCGCAAACAAAATTCTACAGCTTCATACCAAGAAACATTTTCTATAGGGAAATTTGCACCTTTATATTTTGATGGGTTAGAGTCTAAAGCTTGTTGAATTTTTGGTAAAGCTGCTATTGCTTTCCATTGTGCTTGAGTAATAGGATATTTCCCCATGAAAAAATTTTCAACCCTAACTTGATGTTGAGGATATTCATCAGCATCAACTTCAAATTCTGGTGAACCCATCCAAAAACTACCACTAGGAATAGATACCATTTCTAAAGTGACGTTTTTATTCACTTCTTCTGCAAAAAATTGAGCGCTACCTTTCTCGCATTTAATTTCTCTTCCTGCGGTATCTACAGTAATAATATCAAAATCGAAATTTTCTAAAGGTGGTAGGGGAACGATAACCTTAACTTTTGGTGGTGGTGTTTCGATAATCGGAGTAATATTTAATGCTGCTGGTGGAGAGGTTTCGGCTTTTAAATCATTCAAAACTTCTGTAGCTGACTGATATCTATCACTGGGGAAATGTTGGAGTAATTTATCTAATATATTTTTTAATTCGTCACTAATCGTAATACCTTTTTCCTCTAAACGTTCTTTCCATAACCATTTAGCATTCATGGGATTATAAAGAGGATCTTTAAGTCCATAGGTATCTTGCATAGGTAAATCCTGAGTTAATAACCTGACACAAGTTACACCCAAAGCATATAAATCACTCGCATGACAAGCAAAACCTGCCATTTGTTCTGTTGGTGCATAACCTAAAGTATAAATGGCTGTAGCTTGTCTGGCTATACTAGTATGGGTAACTTGTTTTGCACCACCAAAGTCAATTAATACAGGTTTTTTATCTATATCTTGACGAATAATATTTTCAGGTTTGATATCCCGATGAATTACATTTTTTTGGTGAACAAAATCAAGTACTGGTAATAAATCAGCTAAAAGTTGGCGAATTTCTGTTTCGCTATAAGCCTGTTTTTGAACTTCTTCTAGGAGTGTTTTACCAATAATAAATTCCTGTACTAAATACAAACTAGCACCTTGTTCAAAGTAAGCTAATAAACGGGGAATTTGGGAATGATTTTCACCCAGTTCATATAATCTAAACGCTTCTTCTTTGAAGAATTCGGCTGCTTTTGCGCGTTGTCCTGTTCCCTGAACTTGAGGAAAAAATTGCTTAATGACACATGGTGCATTTAGTCTGTCTACGTCTTCTGCTGCGTAGGTTTTGCTAAACCCACCTTCACCTAATAACCGCAAAACACGGTAACGGTTTCTGAGTAGTTTTCCAAATGTACCATGTCCGCAAACGATGCAAAATTTACTGTAGTCAGGGTTGAAGGGGTTTGAACAATTGGGATTTTGGCAAATTTGCATGGTGGAGAGGAAGATAGCATCTTTTCCAAAGTCGTCCCCAATATTATCTAATTTAAAAAAGATATTTAGGTCAGCAAACAAGGATATCTATCTATGTCCTGACATTAGCTCATTACGGTAATAAAAGTGAAGAGAATATGTTGATTTATCTATTATGTTGGGGAAGTTATAAATCTGTATATATTATATATATGGGCGCACAGATTTTGACTATATAATTAATAATAGAAGATTTTGAAAATTTGTCAAGTGTTTGGTCGATAATTCTATCTGCGTGAAAATTAAGAGAGATTTTGAGAATAGATAAATTAACACATTCAATAATTACTCAGGTTGAATTTTTCTCTGGTTGGTTACGAGGTGGTATATTAAGTTGCGTTTACCCTGGGATGCCCAGGATGAAGAAATGGATAATTAGTCTGAATCAGGATGCCCAGGATTAAAGGATGAAGAAATGCTTAGGGCTTGCTGATTAAATCCTAGCGATCCTCAAATCCGGTAAATCCTGATTTTGACTACTAAATATTGGAATTAATTTAGTCAATCTTCAAGTTGAAAGGTAAGCGGGCATAAATTCCTTGAGGATCGTTCATTTTGTTTAAAATGGAAATTTCTTGCTGCAATTTTTCAAATTCTGCTAAAAGTGGGTTAGCTGATTTGATTTGAGTTTTTTCAATTCCTAGTTTTGCTTGTGCTTCTTGCAGTTTACGCCCAAAAAAGCGTTCTTCTAAGGTTGTCGCTCGTGGATATTCCTGTAATTCCCAATTATTACCTAATTTGGCTGCTTTGGCGGCATATTCTATGGCGACATTAAGACCACCAATTTCATCAACTAAACCGATTTGCTTTGCTGCTGCACCTGACCAAACTCGACCTTGGGCAATTTCTGCTACTTTTTGTTGGGGTAGCTTTCGACCTTGGGCAACTTTACTGATAAACATATTATAAATGCGGTTAACACTGCGCTGATAAAGTGCTAATTCTTGGGGTGATTTGGGACGAGAAACGGTTTGGTTATCGGCATATTTTGCAGTTTTGACTGTATCCCAGGTGATGCCGTTGTTATCTGCTAGCTTTTCACCGTTAAATAGTACGCCAAAGACACCTATAGAGCCTGTGATGGTGTTGGGTTCGGCAAAAATGCGGTTGGAGTCGCTGGCTATCCAATAACCACCGGAGGCGGCGATATCACCCATTGAAACGATGACTGGTTTAACTTGTCGAGTTAATTTTATTTCTCGTTGTATAACTTCGGAAGCAGTGGCGCTACCACCAGGGCTGTTAATTCGTAAAACGACAGATTTGACATCTTGATCTTGGCGGATTTTATTGAAGATTTGAGCAAAGTTATCGCCTCCTATTTCTCCATTTTCCCCTTTTCCATCGACTATTTCACCTTCTGCATAGACGATCGCAATTTTATTTTCTGAGTTGCGTTCTACACCCATTGATTTACCGGGAACTTCGGCATAGTCACTGATGTTAATTTGGCGGAAGCTTTTATCGTCTTTATCACTAGCAGTTAATTTTTTTAGGTCAGTAACTACTTCATCTAGATAGGCTATCTGATCCACCAAACCATTGCTTTTAGCTGTGTTAGCTTCTAGGATAGCTTGACTATCTGCGATCGCTTGCAATTTCTGCGGTTGCATTTTCCGGCTTGTCCCCACAGATGTTCGCCATTCTCCCCACACGTCATCTAATAATTTCTGGGTTTGTTGTCGATTTTCTGGACTCAGTTTGTTTAGTATAAACGGTTCTACTGCTCCCTTAAATTTACCCACTCGGACTACTTGAACACCTATACCGTATTTCTGCAATGCTCCCGTCAAAAACATTGGCTGTGAACTCAAACCGTTGATTTCCATTAGTCCTACGGGATTCAGGACGATATTATTAGCTACCGAACTTAAATAATATTCCCGTTCATTCCAGTCTGTGCCATAGGCGACAATTTTTTTGCCAGATCCACGGAATTTATCTAAAGCTTGACGGATTTCTTTGAGGGAAGCATAGCCGAGTCCACTAGCTGCACCAGATTTTGTCGCATCTATATAAATACCAACAATACGCGGATCTTTTTGTGCTTTTTCTAAAGTTTCGATAACTTTGCGGAGTGTAATTCTATCTTCGTCTACTCCTGTTAAGGTTGTTTGCAGTAAGTCACTGGAACTAGGTTGACTGTCAGTGATTTTCATAGACAAGTCAAAAACCAGCATGGATTTATCTTTGACTTCTGGCCCCGTATCTTTGGAGCTAGTAGCAACGATTATCAGGAATAATAAGCCTAGAGTACTGATACCAGAGAAAATAGTCAGCCCCAGTAAGCTACCAATTAAACTAGCAAAAGTTTGTTTAAGAAAGTTAGTCATTAGTTATTAGTCATGAGTTATTGGTCTTTAGTCATTAGTAAAAAAACCAATGACTAAGGAAAGACAACCTGTTTACTTTATTGTATGCTGTGCAAACTGTCGGATCGCTTTAACTGATACAAAGTTCTGTTACCTGTACAGAATAATACGGTGGTGATTTCGGCAATTAATACTTCTGCTAAGTCTTGCAGGGCTGTTTCTGATACATCTGCCGCTTGTAGGAAGGGCATTGCTAAACCAGCGATATCTGCACCGAGAGCGATCGCTTTGGCAACATCTAAGCCATGACGTAATCCCCCAGAAGCAATTAACGGTATTTGCGGAAACTGAGCGCGAATACTGGTAATACACTCTGCTGTCGGTATCCCCCAATTTGCAAAAGTCCTCCCCAAGCGCCGCTGCAAGGACGTTTCTGCTCTTTCGCTTTCTACCAACGCCCAAGATGTACCACCTGCACCAGCTACATCAATGGCTTGTACCCCCACAGATATCAGTTTTTCTGCCATCGTCGCAGAAATGCCATTACCGACTTCTTTGGCAATTACGGGTACTGGCAACTTGCTACATAAATTAGCTATTTTGTCAAACAAGTCCCGAAAATTGGTATCACCTCTGGGTTGAATGAATTCTTGCAGGGGGTTAATGTGTAAAATCAAAGCATCTGCTTCTAAAATATCAATAATTTGCAGACATTCATCAACGCCACATTGATAATTAAGTTGCACCGCACCCAAGTTAGCAAACAGAAGCACATCGGGAGCATATTTGCGAATAGCGAAGGTATCAGCAACTTGGGGTTTTTCTAATGCTACACGCTGGGAACCCACACCCATTGCTAGTTTATATTGTTGGGCGATTTCAGCCAAACGACGGTTAATGATACCGGCTCGTTCTGTTCCCCCAGTCATGGAGGAGATTAATAAAGGTGCATTCAGGCTTTTTCCTAAAAAATTGCTGCTGATATCAATGTCAGTGCGATCGCATTCCGGTAAGCAACAATGAGTAAAGCGATAGCGTTCTAGTCCAGTGGTGACTTGCTGACATTGGACATCTTCCTCTAAACAGATGCGGATATGATCTGCTTTGCGATTTTGAGTTTGTGCTGAGGTGCTAGTAGGAGGGTTCACAGGTAATGATTCCAAGCTTTTACCTTCATTATTGTGACAGTCCCTAGAAAATTTTCACTAATCAAATAAGATTGCTATGCGAAGCTGCATTCCATTGAATTTGTTACTACCATTTTTTAATTAAATCTTTTCCATTTGCATCGCATAGTGATTTAACACCACTAAAACAATACCTATACTTCATTAAAACTTTGTGTCAAGTTAAGTAATAATACTATAGACTTAATTATACAAAACCTAGAAGATAGCAGATAGACTACTCAATAGTTACAGGGTATAAATCGCAATGGATGAGCTAATACTACAAGGCAATCAGGATGTCTCCCATCCTGTTTTTGGACTGGCAAAAATTGCTTTTTTGGATGGTATCGGTAAAGTCGTCAATCCCCTTGACCTGACTCATCTTAATCTTAATTCATTGCTATTAACCACAATTGAGGCAGTACCAGACTCGTCTAATATTGTACCTGAAACGCTATCATGGGATCATATTTTTGGCTGGCAAAGTTCTACTACTAACATCCTGCAACAAGATATCTACCCAACTCTACAGCAATTCGCACAATCTCCTGATTTTCAGTCACAGATACACTCGATTTTTGGAGATAATCTCAATGCAGGAAAATTAAATGAAATTGCTTCTGAGTGGATAGTGGGTAACTTTAGTCTATTGCCACAGATAGAAGTGCTAGACGCATCTGTATTTTCCAGAGAGGCATTAGGCGCTTTTGCTGGAGAAACCAATAAAATTTATCTTTCCAAAAAATTACTTAGCAGTGGTAGTATTGGACTCATTAAAGAGACAGTCATAGAAGAAGTTGGACATTTCCTAGACAAACAAATAAACGCAGTAGACACCCCCGGTGATGAGGGACAATTGTTTGCAGCAGTCGTTACAGGTAAACAACTTAACACTAATCAGATTGCAGAGATTAAAACTGAAGACGATACAACTACAATCTTTGCAGATGGCAGATTTTTAACAGTTGAACAAGCTACATCTACAGTTACCATAACTGCCGCTCCTACAGTTACCATTGCTGTCAGTGATGCAACTGCGGCTGAAACCATAGCAGGACAAACCGCAAACCCTGGTAAATTCACACTCAAACGCACAGGGGATCTCACTTCAACCCTAGCAGTTAATTATACTGTTGCTGGGACTGCTACCAACGGTACAGATTACAATCAATTGACTGGTACTGCAACTTTTGGCGCTAGTGCATCTACAACCACAATTGATTTGACTGTGATTAATGATGCTATTTTAGAACCAGCAGAAACAGTCATAGTTACATTAAAGAGTGGTAACAGTTACAATTTAGGCACAACAACAACCGCTACAGTTAACATTGCTGATAACGACAAACCGACAATTACTATCAAAGCTACTGATGCAACTGCGGCAGAAACTGTAACTGGACAAACCACAAATCCTGGTAGATTTACTCTCACACGCACAGGGGATTTAAGTTCATCTCCCACAGTTTATTATACCTTTACGGGTACTGCAACTAATGGTATAGATTACAATCAATTGAATGGTAATGTAACCTTTGCATCTGGTTCATCTACAGCCATAATTGATTTGACTGTGATTAATGATGCTGTCTTAGAAGCACAGGAAACAGTGATAGTTACATTAGCGAGTAGTGACAATTACACTTTAGGAACAGCAAAAACCGCTACAGTTAACATTGCTGATAACGACAAACCAACAATTACTATCAAAGCCACTGATGCAAGTGCGGCAGAAACTATAACTGGACAAACCACAAATCCTGGTAGATTTACTCTCACACGCACAGGAGATTTAAGTTCATTATCCACAGTTTATTATACTGTGACGGGTACAGCAACTAATGGTACAGATTACAACACATTGACTAAAAATGTGACTTTTGAGGCTGGTTCAGCTACAGCAATAGTTGATGTTAATGTCAAAGATGATGATGTATATGAAGGGAATGAGACTGTTATTGTCACTTTAGCAAATAACGCCAATTACACTTTAGGAACAGCGAAAACTGCTACTGTTAGCCTAGTAGATAATGATAAACCGACAATAACCATTAAAGCCAGTGATGCAAATGCAGCAGAAACGGCAGCTGGACAAACTGCAAATCCTGGTAAATTTACTCTTACACGCACAGGGAATAAAACTGCTGCTTTAACTGTCAATTATACAGTAGCGGGTACAGCAACTAATGGTACAGATTACAACACATTAACTAAAAGTGTGACTTTTGAAGCTGGTTCAGCTACAGCAATAATTGATGTCACTCCCATTGATGATTTTGTTTATGAGGGTAATGAGACAGTTATCCTTACTTTGGCAAATAAGGCTAGTTACATTGTAGGAACTGCGAACACTGCTACTGTTAATCTTGCTGATAACGATTCTGCAACTACTGTTAAACCGACTGTCACTATTAGTGCTAATGATGCAACTGCGACGGAAACTGTAACTGGACAAACTGCAAATCTTGGTCAATTTAAACTTACAAGAACTGGAGATTTAAGTTCTTCTCTGACGGTTAATTACTCTGTGGCAGGTACTGCAAGTAATAGTGCAGATTACAATAATTTGAGTGGAACGGTTACATTTGCGGCTGGTTCTTCTACTGCCATAATTAATGTTGCTCCGATTGATGATACTGCGGTTGAAGGTGATGAAACAGTTATAGTTAATCTCAGCAGTAGTACAAATTATAATCTGGGAACGGCGAAAGCTGCTACTGTTAATATTTTTGATAACGATTATACCAATGATAGCCTGAACAATGCCCAAAGTATTGTTGCAGATTATAGTCAGATCAATAACTTCGTAAGTAACCTTAATCTCAATGATTTCTACCGTTTTACAGTTAGTCAATCTGGTATTTTCACCGCTAACCTAACTGGATTAACTGGAGATGCAGATGTCCGTTTAATTCAAGATAAAAATAATAATGGACTCATAGACACTGCTCAGTTATACAATCCTACTACTAGTATATTAGACCCTGGTGAAATATTGGCTTGGCAATGGGAACGTGGTACAGCTAGTGAGTCTATTCGTCGTTTCCTAAATGCGGGAACTTATTACTTACAAGTAATGAGTTATAACAATCAGACAGCTAACTACAATCTGGCAACTAATTTTACACCTGCGGCTAGTGATGATCGCAAGTTTTCTATTCAACTCAACTTTGGTAGCAGTATTAATTCAACTGCTCAAGCTACAATTCGCAAAGCAGCAGACTTTTGGGAAAATACCATTTCCCATAGCAGTTTTACTGGTTCCCAGACTTTAACGATTAATTTATCCCTGGATTCTTCACTCTCAGGATACAGTGGTACAGGCGAAATAACCAATACGGGATTGGATGCGAATGGTCGATATATGCCTATCTCAGGAGCCGTTAAATTAAGTGCTGACGTTGTGAATAAGTTAAATAGTAATTCTGGGGATAATACGGGAATATTAATCCATGAAATGGGTCATGTCTTGGGACTGATAAGTGGATCTGCTGTAAATACATCCAATGGGACTTATAACGCCAATACATACGCTGGTTGGGCATATGGAGAGCTAAAAGGTACATTCACTCAAACTTCTGTACCAATGACCACAGGAGTGGGTAGCGGCTCTGATTACACACATTGGAAAGAAACAGTGTTTGGGAATGAGATAATGACTCACATTCTCATGGGTGCTACTGAGTCTCTCAGCCAACTTTCTTTAGCAGTTCTCAGAGATATTGGTTGGAATGTGAACTATGGTGCAGCTCAACCATATACTTTGCCATCACTAGGCGGCACTGGAAATACTTTAAATTCTGTAAGTGCTAACACTGTAAATGTTGCCGTGGGAAGTACTTATTCTTACTACTTTAATAACTCTGTTAACAGTGAATTTCCTGTCCAAATGTATCGTGTCAACTTTGCTGGCACTGGTGCTATCAAAGTAACCCTTAATGGTTTAACGGCTGATGCGAATATGCGGTTGATTTATGATGCCAACAACAATGGCTTAATTGATACAGGTGAAGTAATTGCCACTGCCATCAATACGGGTACAACATCGGAATCTTTTAATTTCCATAACTTGGCAGCAGGTAATTATTATGTTGATGTTTATGCAACTAACTATATTGATTCTGATGGCAACAGGATTAATATTAGTACTGGCTACGCATTGAATTTCACATCTTTGGCTGCCTCAGAACCAGAGATAGTGAATAACTTAAATCCTGTCACCTATAGCTATAATTTGGGTAAAGGTAATTATATTACACCTTGGAATGCATATAGTTACTCACTAAGTGATAGCAATATAGACGAGCTTTTTAAATTCAATTTAGGGGGAACTACTGCTGCATCCTTTAATCTCGTTGGTTTAACTGATAATGCCGATATGAGACTGATTTATGATAGCAACAATAATGGTGTGATTGACACTGGTGAAGTGATTGCCACTTCAACGAATCTAGGATCTGCATCAGAAAAAATTAATCTTTCTGGGTTACTGCCTGGGACTTATTACCTCCACGTTTATCGAGTCGCTAATACTAATACTGGATACATATTGAGGTTAGATAATTTGGTTATTACCTAAACCCGATTTTTTCATATGGTTTAATATAATTAGCTATCGCTGTTTCTTGGATGCCCGAAGGGCTTTTGTCAGTTCACTTGTGGGGGGATGTAGGGAGAGTAATAGCGAAGCGCTCCGCAGGAATCGCTTGTTAGGGAATGTGGGGAATGCGATAGCGAAGCGCTGCTGCAAGCAGTTCGCTTTTTGGGGATGATGGTATGCGATCGCATTTCTGCTGGAATGATGGGAGGTGCGATGGCGCAAGCACTCCGTAGGAATCACAAATAGCTGATCAAAACTTTTGCGGTTATAATTATTAGCAATATAGTAAGTTATATTGGCTACTATGACTAACGAATTACAATACATCTGTGATTCAGAAGGGCAAACAGTTTCTGTAGTTGTTCCCATTGCCCTTTGGCAAGAAATAATGGCTGAGAAAGAAACTGCTTATCTGTTGAGCAGTCCAGCCATGAAAGCGAGATTACTTACCGCTAGAAAACGTCAAGAGGGAATTTCTTTGGAAGCAGCCTGTGAAAAGCTTGGAATTTGATGTAGATGCTTTTGAGGACTTAGCTTGGTGGATCGAAAGCGATCGTAAAAAAGCATTAAAAATCATTAAACTAATTCGTGAAGTACAACGTAATCCATTTGAAGGCACAGGACAACCTGAAGCACTAAAACACGATTTATCTGGCTGCTGGTCACGGCGAATCGATCAAGAACATCGCCTGGTTTATGAAGTCCTAGACGATAAAATCAGAATTCTCGCCTGCCGGTTTCACTACTGAAAATTGCTTTTGGGGATGATGGAATGCGATCGCGCAAGCGCTTTCCCTTAGAATTATTCCCAGAAGAGTCACCTTACTCTTTAATTCAGGTTCTCAATGCAGATTTTTTTCCCTAATGTTGGAAAATTATTAACCAGAAAACGTGGATAAAAAAGTCCAAAACTTGATTAATCCACGTTTATAACTGTCTATTTCTCAGTTAGTAATTACTTGCCTAAAAACCGACTAGCTAATTTCATTGCGTCAGCAATATCAACGTCTCCGTCTCCGTCAGCATCTAGGAATTTATTTAGCAATGGATTTCCGCCTGATTGCAAGAAACTCAGCACTAAAGGCACTAATGTAGGTAATAATTGTTGAATCATCCCCACATCTAAACCTGTGCGTTGGGCTGCAATTTCTGCAACTTGTTGTTGAATAGCCGGAGAAAATAGGGTATTTACGGCTTGGGAATCTGGAGAAGTTCCTGCAAATTGATTCACCAAGTTTTGGACAGCTTCAGTTCCCTCTGTGGCTTGCTTTTCTTGCAAAGAGGAATGCACCTGTTTCCCGACTACTGTTAAAATCGATTGAATGGTGGCAGTATCTGCACCAGTAGTATTACTCACCTGCTGAACAGTGTTAGCAATTTTTACTAATTGACCTAAACCACCTTGTTGGTTGGAATTAGTAACTGAGCCTAGAATTTGATCAAAAAGTCCCATTCAGTTTTTTCTCCACTTGTAATACTTGCCAGAATTGATACTTTAATAAAGCAAATTTAGTGGAAATTTAAGGTTGATTAAGCGGTAGAGCGATGACAAACTCTGTACCTTGATCTACCTCAGAATTACAACTAATTTTGCCTCTATGTTTTTCTACCACAATTTGATAAGTAATTGCTAAACCTAAACCTGTACCAATTCCGCGTGGTTTGGTGGTAAAAAAAGTTTCAAATATCTTCTGTTTATTTTCTGGCGTAATTCCTTGACCGTTATCTGCAATTCTTACTATTACCCAATCATTGCCCAGGCATTCTGTAATAATGGTGATTTCAGGTGAAAATTGTGGATTGCTATGGTATTTCTCTTCTAATGCATCAATAGCATTACTCAAAATATTCATAAATACTTGATATAGTAAACCCATATAACCAGGAATTTGGGGAATTTCTCCATAAGTGCGAATAACGTTAATACTATGTTTAAGACGATTATTTAAAATCAATAATGTACTATCAATACAAGGATGTAAATCTACTAAGTTAATTGTACCTTCATCTAAACGCGAGAAATTTTTTAAACTGCGAACGATTTCTCTTGTGCGCTCAGTTCCTACTGTCATAGAATTAAAGATTTTTGGTAAATCAGTTTCTAGAAATTCAAAATCAATTTCTTCGGCTACAGTTTGCACTTGAATAGGTGGGTTAGGAATTGTATCTTTATAGGTTTTAAGTAATATTAATAAATCGTCAATATACCTTTGGGCATAGACTAAATTACCAGAAATGAAATTAACAGGATTATTAATTTCATGGGCGACACCGGCTAACATCCGCCCTAAACTTGACATTTTTTCGCTTTGAATCAGTTTTGTTTGTGATTCTAATTCTTGGATTTCTAAAAGGTGTTTTACTTGTTGAATCAATAAATTTAAAGCATTAGCTAAAGTGCCAATTTCATCTTTGGTGGTTACAGGTGCTTGTAATTCAAAATCAGCTTCTTGGGTAACTCTGAGAGCGACATCTGTGACGGCATTTATAGGACTAGCAATGATTTTACTTGTATATACAGCTAGGGTAATAGCGATCGCAACTGATAGCACCATACTCACGATAATGACCTGTGCTTGTAGGCTGCTAGCTTCTCTATAAGCTAAATCAGCTTCTTTTTGGCGATTTTGAACCGTTTCGGCAAATTCGGCTAATTCATGGGCATATTGATAAAAGTTCTGTGCGGTTTGACTTTGATTAAATTGCCAAATTAATTGCTGTGCTTTTGCTAAATCTTCTGGATTGGATCTCAACAGGCTCATTTGATCAACTAACTGTTTGAGGTTTCGAGAATATGCTTTGATATCATCATCATCATATTTTTTGAGCAAATTCTGCAAATCATGTTGGGAATTGGGTTGACTAAATTTCTCTAACTGGGAAAATAAAATTTCGACTTCATGAAGATGAGCCTTTAATTCAGAATTTTTTGAGCGTGAAGCTTGCGGCTGACTTAAAAGAGGAATTATTTCTTGTTGATCAATCTGAACTTCCAAAAGCTTTCCTTGCAGACTACTTAACAAACTTCCTTCCTGATTGGCTAAGAGCATTTTTGCTCCGGCTGCTTGGAAATAGAGAGCGCCCATTACTAACCCGGCGGCTGTCCCTAAGACGGCAATTCCCAGAGAAAGGGTATATCCACTGACAATTTTTTGTCTAATACTGAGTCGATTAAAGAATTGTCGCAACCAGTTAGAGGAACTTAATTCAGAGATAGACTTCATGGTATAACTCGCCGTTGAACTGTTCGATAAGGTAGATTTTGAGGAAAAATGAAGAATTCAGCAGCTAGTCATTAACGGTGATCAGTAAATAGAGATTAGACAATTTTGAATTTCGGACTTTGGTGTAACACTTCCCTACGGAACGCTACATCTGTAGGACTTACGGCAAGCTCAGTGCGGGGAGATTGCGCGAAAGATAAGGTACAGTAAAAGTTAGTCGAATGATTTTTGATTGATTTCATGAATAAATCCGGGGACTTTTGCCATCAAGGAATCATTGGTCACGGTTTTAAAGGAACATTTGATACAAACTGGATCTTAGTTTAGCAAAATTTGCTTCTTTGGACTCTGGATAAAAACACTCAACCTATTAAGATCAGAAGCATCTGTCTACTCAATACTCTTTCATTTTTGCTATTCATGCCTCTGTCGCGCATAGTCACACTTATTTTTGGTCTGATTATCATTTTGGGTTTAGCCCTATGGTTGATTGATTCGCTTACGCGGCTATACTGGCAGTTATCCTATTCTCCCCTATTAGGGAATTTGCTGCTGTTGCTGCTGATTCTGCTTCTGGGAGGGTTGGTTGCTGCTTTTGTCTATTATGTACTGGTGCTGCAATCTGGTGAACAAAAATCGCGCCGTAATCATAGACGAGTTACTCCTAGTCAAATTCCTGCGGCTAAATCTGATGCGGCTTCAACTACTCTTCAAGCTGTACGCCAACAGGTAGCCCAAATTCAAGATGAGGTGACTCGTCAAGCTTTGTTGAGTCGCACTCAGGAAATTGAAACGAATTTGGCACGGGGGGAAATTCAAGTTGTAGTGTTTGGGACTGGAAGTGCTGGTAAAACTTCCCTGGTAAATGCGATTATGGGGCGGATAGTAGGTCAAGTCAATGCACCGATGGGTACAACTCAGGTGGGGGAAACCTATTGTTTGCGGTTGAAGGGATTAGAACGGAAAATTTTAATTACTGACACACCGGGGATTTTAGAAGCGGGTGTAGCAGGAACGGAACGGGAACAGCTTGCTAGGGCTTTGGCGACGGAGGCGGATTTGTTGTTATTTGTGGTAGATAATGATTTAAGGCGTTCTGAATATGAGCCGCTGAAAGGGTTGGCGGAGATTGGTAAGCGATCGCTCTTAATTCTCAATAAAACTGATTTATATACAGATGACGATACAGAAGCTATCTTGACAAAGTTGCGCCAGCGGGTACGAGATTTTATTGCTAGTAATGATGTGGTAGCGATCGCAGCTAATCCCCAATCTGCACAATTAGAAACCGGCGAAATCTTCCAGCCAGAAGCCGATATTATCCCCCTATTACGACGCATGGCCGCAGTCTTACGCGCTGAAGGTGAGGATTTGGTGGCAGATAATATTCTCCTGCAATCTCTACGTTTAGGAGAAGAAGCCCGCAAACTAATTGATTCTCAACGCCGTCGTCAAGCTGATAAAATTGTGGAGAGGTATCAATGGATTGGGGCTGGTGTGGTTTCTGTCACCCCTTTACCAGTTGTAGATTTACTGGCCACAGCCGCAGTTAACGCCCAAATGGTGGTAGAAATTGGCAGAGTTTACGGTTGTGATTTAAATATGGAACGAGGACGAGAATTAGCCCTGTCTTTAGGAAAAACCATTGCTGGCTTAGGAATCGTCAAGGGCGCAATTGAATTACTCTCGACTGCACTACAACTCAATGTTGCCACGTTTGTGATTGGTAGAGCCATCCAAGGGGTGACAGCAGCTTATTTAACGCGCATTGCAGGTAAAAGCTTTATTGAATATTTTCGTCATGATCAAGATTGGGGTGATGGGGGAATGACGGAAGTTGTGCAGCAACAGTTTCAGATCAATCGCCGGGATGAGTTTATCAAAGTTTTTATCCAAGAAGCGATCGCTAAAGTAGTCAAACCCTTAAAAGACACCTTTGAAGATCAAGAAGATAACAGTAGCGAATCGCGTTAATAATAATGTAATTGCTCTGAAACCTATACAAAAAAGCTGAGGGGAAAATCTTCCCTCCGGTCTACTGTATTTCGCCTTTTTAAGTAAATCTCTATCTTTTGAGATATACCTATCCACAATATTTCGGTTTAAATACGAATATTGTTGGTTAATGTCCTCAATATTCACGATTACTGAGCTTATAAATCAGATTACATCGCTTTGCTAGGGATTAAGGACACTTGATCAACTCAACGTTACCCATAACGATGTTTTTCTCTCAATGTTAAGAAATATTTCACCAACAGCGTCAATAGTATTGAGAGTCATCGTCTTCAGCCTTGAGATTTACTTATAGAAACAATAGAAAATTACTAGCAAAAATTCCCAAATAGCTTGACACCTTGATGTATCCAATTAAATCGGTGGATAAATAGCGATCGCAAACCGCAACCTAAAAATCACACGAGTCATTTACCACTTCTTTATTTTTTGTGAAAACGTAGCCAAACCAACCTTTTTATCCCTCTATAATCTCATTCCTTAAACTCCTAAATCCCTAATACCTCAAACCCCTGATACCCCAGACCCCTGATACCTCAGACCCCTCAAAAATAAAAAATGGTACTTTAAGCTTCATTTGCATTACGCAAAAATACTAGCTAAAGGAATTGGGTATCTATCATATTAAGGTGAAGTTAATGTATTTTATTTCACCTCAGTTCAAATTACCCCAAGAAAGAGCAAAAAGCTGTAAAAGCCTATGATGACGTTGTTAATCCATATCTGTCAAGGGTGATATACGTTGAGAAACCGGGGTTTAATTTACTCACCTTAATTTAAAGCTACAAATAATTATTTCTCGGTATTCCGGAAACTGGCAGGAAATTCAGAAGAGGTAGGTAACAACTTATGTAAGGCTTTCTCAGTAAGGAACTTATGAGCAACCAAACAGTAAAACAACTTCTACAAGGACGTTATCAAATTGTTCAAAGCCTTGGTGCAGGAGTATTTGGACAAACATACATTGCCGAAGATGTAGACTATCCAGAAAGACCTAGATGCGTAATTAAGCAGTTAAAAGTCAACGACTATCAGTCTAGTGCTTACTTTGACTACTTAAGGCTACGTTTCCTCACCGAAACAGAAACCCTCAAGCATTTGGGACAACATAACCAAATTCCGCAACTAATCACCTTCTTTGAAGAAAATGAGCAGTTTTACTTAGTACAAGAACATATTGTTGGACAGCCTTTGTCTGGGGAATTAAGTTTAAATCAACAGCGAGGAATTCAATGGACAGCAATCGAAGCAATGACATTTCTTGAAGATGCTTTAGGAATTCTTGAATTTGTTCATTCTAAAGGTTTTATTCATTGTGATGTTAAACCAGAAAACTTAATCCGACGCGCTGGTGATCATAAATTAGTGCTAATTGATTTTGGCTCAATTCAGCCAATTGATTTTAGCACTGATGCAGAATTACCCATTTCCCAGATTCCTGTCAGTTCATTGGGTTACATACCACCAGAACAATTTCTGGGTCAAACACAACCCAATAGTGACATTTATGCTTTGGGTATGATTGTTCTCCAAGCTTTAACAGGACTAACACCTCTACAACTAAAAATTGATCCTACCAATAATGAAATTCCCTGGCGTTGCGAAGGCACTGAAATTGATGAATATTTAGCTGTTTTCATCAACCAAATGATTCGTTATAATTACCAAGAACGCTTTCAGTCTGCCAGCGAAGCACTGTGGATATTGAATCACATAACATGGAAACACCAACCACAAATAATTGCTCCCACCCAACCGTCAACTTCTTTAAAAAAAAATGTTCAAAAGAAAAATAGCAAATCAGAACCATTATTAGCAGGAATGCGATTGGGACTAGCACTTAACTCTTTAGTAGTAGGATTAGGTGTATCGGCTTTAGTAAATAATTCACTAGTTTATTCAGAAACAGGAACTTTATCTAAAGCTATAACTGAATATCAATCAGGGGATTTAGAAAAGGCAATTAATATTGCTAAATCAATTCCTCCCTATAGCAACGTATATCCAGAAGCTCAAGATACAATTGCCGAATGGCAAAAACAATGGCACATTGAGACAGAAAATTATCTAGCAGCCGAACAAGCTTTAAATGAAGGTAAATTATCAGATGCAATACTTAATGTTTCTCAAATTCCATATACTTCATATTGGAGTTCTAAACGAGAAAAACTTGTAGAGAAAACACAAGCTAACCTGGAAGAACAATCACGCAACTTATTAAACCAAGCTTACGCAAAAGCTGAGAATAGAGAATTTTCCGCTGCTTTAGAATATTTGCGTCAAATTCCTCCCGAAACTTATGCTGGTACTATAGTTCAACAAAAATTGACTGAATACAAACAAAAGCAGCAAATAAGAGCAGGTTATTTTTTACATACTGCTTACAAAAAAGCCTTAACGAATGACTTTGCTAGTGCAATAAAATTGCTCAAAAAAATTCCCCAAGATACCGAAGCTTATCCTCAAGCTCAAATTAAAATACAAGAGTATAATCAAAAGTTAGAATTACGGGGAAAAATTCAAAACATCGTTAAAAATAGCAGAGTTTCGGTCATCAATCAACTTACTATATTTGGACAGTCAGATTCAGATGCTAAAATTGCATACTTTCCATCACCAGATGAAGTAAGAGAAGTCAATATTAGTACTTGATCAATATCAAGGATACTTTACCTAACAATTATATGGGTTCACAAATAAACTAAATTTGAGATTATTTATAAATTTGAATCAGGTAGCCGCAGAATCGGTACTATTATAGAGCGAGATTTTTCTGGTTGCAATTGGGTTTGCGCCTGTTTTATAGCATCTATTGCTTGTTGGTAATCAGGCTTGTATTTAATAGCTTGTTCATAGGATGCGATTGCTTCTTGATATTGTTTTAAATTCAATAATGTATTCCCTCTACTATACCAACTTTCATAATGATTTTTCTGATAACGAACTGCCTTATTATATGCTGCTAAAGCATCTGCATATTTTTGTAAATTATATTGTGAATTACCTAAATTGTACCATACCTTATAGTCATTTGATTTTAAAGAAATTGCTTTATTGTAAGATTCAATAGCTTCTGCATAACGTTGACTTTGATGCAATGCCCATCCTAAACTATACCATGCTTGATAGTTACTAGGATTATATTTAATGACTTCTTTAAAAGAATCAATTGCTTCAGAATATCGCCGTAAAGTAATCAAGCTATTACCTCTAGAAAACCAAGCTTGATAATGATTGGGTTTGTACTGTACTAATTGACTATATGCTTTTAAAGCATCTTCATAGCGGTTTAAATTAACTAGAGAATTTCCCCAATTATATAAAGCTGCTTCATAATCCGGTTTTAATTCTACAGCTTTTATATATGCTGTGATTGCATCATCATATTGTTTTAAACTCTGTAGCAAAAATCCTTTTTTATACCAAATCTCATAATTATCTGGTTGCAATTCAATCGCTTGATTATAAGACTTAATTGCATTATCATATTGTTTTAAATTCTTAAAAGCATCACCTTTAGCATCCCAGAGGGCTGGGTAGTCTTCTTTGATTTGTAATCCCTTATCAAAAGCAAAAATTGCTTCTGAATAACGCTGTAAATGGGACAAAACAAAACCTCTGTCAGTCCAAGCTTCTAAATAATTTGGCTGAAGTTGAATCGCTTTATCATAAGCTAGTAGTGATTCTTGATATTTTTGTAATTTAAATAATGCCTTACCTTGACCATACCATGCTTGAAAATAATTTGGTTTAATATTGGCTGCTTTTTCATAAACTGCTAGGGCATCTTCGTATTTTTGTAATTGTAAAAGTGTGTTACCTTGTTTATATAATTCTGTAGCATTATTAGTATTAACTTTATTCAAAATATATATTGATGCTGTTCCCCCTAAACCCAGTAATAATACTCCTAATGTTAATTTGATAAATATAACTTTTTTAAATTTTAGAGGTTTGATATTTTTAAGATTATTACCTGTAGCAGCCGGACTTAATGCCAGTGTCCCAGAAGATGGTTTAGTTAAACCTTGCAATGCATTTAATGCTACAGTTGCTGAAGCATAACGTTGACGAAAATCATAACAAATCATTTTATCTAAAAAGTCCGCAAATTCTGATGTGACTGTGGCATGATTTCGCCAAATAATTTCATTACTATCATCATCTTTTTCTAATTGATCTGGTGATAGTCCAGTTATGGATTGAATGGCAATAATTCCCAAAGCATAGATATCACTACTCAACTTTGGCATTCCTTGTGCTTGTTCTCCAGGCATATAACCAGGTGTACCAATAGCAACGGTAGATTTCGTTTTACCTGCGGGAATCATGACTTGAGTGGTAATTTCTTTAACTGCGCCGAAATCAATTAAAATTAATTTGTGATCTTGTTCTCGTCTCAGGATATTGCGTGGATTAACATCACGGTGAATTACCTTTTGTTGATGTACAAAGTCTAAAATTTCTAAAATTTCTTGTAACAGTGAAACTACTTGATCTTGATTTAGAGTTTTTCCTGGTGCTAACTCTTGACTCAAATCATGACTAACGATAAATTCCTGAACAAGATAAAATTCTGCATCTTCTTCAAAGTACGCTAAAAGTTGGGGAATGCGATCGTGAGTACCTAATTTGTACAAAACCTGTGCTTCAGTATCAAATAACCGTCTAGCTATTTCCAAAGTGGCTGCATTAGTTGACTGGGGCTTGAGTTTTTTAACAACACACTGCGGTGAACCCGGCAAATGAGTGTCATAAGCGACATAAGTTTCGCCAAATCCTCCTCCTCCCAGGTGGCTGATAATTTGGTATCTTCCCACAA
Source organism: Anabaena sp. PCC 7938 (assembly GCF_049315035.1). Lineage (NCBI taxonomy): Bacteria > Bacillati > Cyanobacteriota > Cyanophyceae > Nostocales > Nostocaceae > Anabaena > Anabaena sp. PCC 7938. The sequence goes on from NZ_CP186034.1 coordinate 3,777,276, forward strand.
GTGTGTTTCCTAGCATCTCGGTTGCTGAGTTGAATGCAATTTTACCTAATTACATCTTGCCACAGAGGAATGGGGATTGGGTACTGGGGAGTTGGGCAGGAACAATTACAAAATATGATCACGGATTTTTAGGATTTAATGATTTTTGCAGATTTCAGAGTTTTTGATTACCAATTACCAATCACCAATTATTATGATTCCCATTAGTGATAATATCTATAGTTGGAAAAAACCGATGATTACTTATTGGTTAATTGGTGTTAATCTGTTTATATTTTCCTGGCAATTGAGTCTAGATATTAATGATAAATTAGGTTCTTTTGTAAATACTTGGGGAATAATTCCAGAGCAAATTAATACAGCATTTACGAATGCAATTTTTTACAATTCAGCGGCGTGGATAGTCGTATTTTGGCGATTATTTTCTCTGCCTTTATCGCTGTTTTTACATAGCAGTTTTAGTCAATTACTGGGGAATCTACTTTTTTTATGGGTGTTTGGTAAAAGTCTAGAAAGAATTCTAGGACAACAGAGATATTTATTGCTTTACTTAGTTGCTGGCATTTTCGCTGGGATGATCCAAATTTTTATGGAACCAAAATTAACAATTCCAGTGATTGGTGCTAATGGGGCGATAGCATCTATTTTAGGAGCTTATATTATGAAGTTTCCTAAAACAAAGATAGATTCAATATTGCCTTTAATTATTGTATTTATTCCCGTGGAAATTCCAGCATTTTTTTATTTATTTTGGTGGTTTGTACAACAGTTATTTTATGGAATTGGTAGTTTAAATATTCCAGGTGGTGTAACTAATCTTGGTTATTGGGGACAATTTGCAGGATTAGTAACGGGTGCGGCTTTTATGCGAATGGTGCAACGACGTTGAAAAAATTATCGGTGCCAAAATGAATGATATATTTATTCATTCTGATGCCAATACGCTACAGTGGGTAAAAATCCGAAAAATCAAAGGGGTAATATAGCAATTTCCAAGCTCATAAAATACACCCCACCCGCGCTGTCGCGCACCCTCCCCTTACCAAGGGGAGGGTTGGGGAGGGGTAATTTTGTATCTTACTAGAGTGGGAAAGGCTATAAAATGAATGAAGGCACATTGGCATGATCACAGCCCTCAAAAAAATAAATTCCTGGTTTGTCTTTTTAAAAGGTCGTAGGGGTGCAGTATTCGCACGAGAAAAATATGGAACAAACAGATAACCTAATATTCGCGAATGCTTCACCATTCCCCAGAACCATGAAAAGTGGAGGGCGAAGCATTGGCAAATCAAAATTATCAACATCAGCACAAATTGTCGAGCCAATGCTTCGCCCCTACATTTGGAAAAAGAAAATTGAAACAATTCAAACAATTAAAATTAATGGCACGAAACTACAATTTTTGCAGCAATAATTCAAAATTATAAATCTATTTCTACACACCAAATTAATCGTATTAATCAGATTAAAGAAAATATGATTTGGCAACGTAATTATCATGAACATATTATTCGTAATGAGGAAGCATTAAATAATATTCGTCAATACATTGTCAAAAATCCTAAAAATGTTAATTAGCGATCGCTTGTGGAGATGTCTATGAGGTAAAAAAAACCTCCCAGATGGGAGGTAAAAAAGTAGCGGAGACAATTTATAATCTACAAACGCACTACAGCACTTGCACCTCCGAAGGCCGCAGCAAAACCTGAAACAACCGCTGTGGCAAATAACCACCAAGCAGCATTAGCCGCAGCTTTGCGCGTTTCCTCAGCTTGACGCTGGGCTTGATGTTTCACCTGTTCTAGGCGGCGTTGGGCTTCGTGCTGTAAGCGTTCTGCCCGTTGTAAAACAGTATTCCGGGCGCGTTCAACTTGGTCAATAATCCGGTTAACATCCGCCTCTGAGATATCCTCACGGGAACTCAAAATTGCCACTAGAGTTTCCCGGTCGAAATGTGAAAGGCGATCGCGCAAAGCATCAAATCCAGCTTGAGGATCATCAAACAATTGGCGGATATCATGCTTAATTCCATCATAATTAAGTTCTGGGCGATCTAGAGAATTGAGATAATTACGAATAGTGGCAAAAACGCCCTCAGTCACATCTTGGATACGTCTTTGGATGCCCCGTACCTGTTCTACAAATTGGTCGCGCACAAGGACGATATTATCGGCAATTTTCGCTGCTTCTTCATCGGTCATATCTTCCCGAATTTTCAGCAAAGCGATAATGGTTTCTCGGTCGAAATGTGCCAAGCGATCGCTCAAGCTTTCCATCCCCACACCCGGATCATGCAACAATAATTGTAAATCCCGCTTGATCCCTTCCGGGTTCAATTCTTCCTTACCCGTCAGCCGTAAGTACTCTTGCAGATAAGTTTGGAAAGTTTGTACCCTTTGCTGTGTCCTGGTTGCAAGGCGACGTGGCGCACGGACAAAGTTACGAATTGATGTCTGCATATTATCAATGACTTGATTAACTTGTTCTTCACTCAAGTCTTGACGTTGACTTAACAATTGCACCAAAGTATCTCTGTCAATATGCGATAAACGACGACGCAGGGCAACCATACCGTCTCTAGGATGTTCAAACAATCTCGTCAAATCTCGCTGAATTCCTTCAGGATTCAATTCTTCCTTGCCAGTATTCCGCAAGTAATCTGCAATGGTAGTAGCAACAGAATCATATTGTTCCTTAGCTTTTTCCGCTACTAGTTGCGGTGTATGGCGGATACTATGCCATGATTCTTCCACCGCATGAATAATTTGATTAACTTGTTCCTCACCCAAGTCTTGGCGTTGATTCAACAATTGCACCAAAGTATCTTTGTCGAATCGAGATAACCGCCATTGAATTGCTGCTAGTCCAGCTTGGGGATCTTCTAAAAGTCTTCTCAAATCAGCACGGATAGCATCAGGATTTAATTGTTCCTTACCTGTATTCCGCAGATATGACTCGACATTTAACCAGAGCGTTTCTGCTTGATATTTAGCCTGTTGTGCCAGTCCTAAGGATTCTACCAAAACGCGATCGCGCTGCATTTCCAATTCATCCAAAATCTGATCTAAATCCCGTTCTTGAATATCATTGCGTGCTAAGAGAATTTCCCCCATTTGTTCCCGTTCAACTTGTGCCAGTCGTCGGGATAAAGTTTCATGATCTGCCTCTGAATCTGCCAACAGTGGTTTAAAATTTGCCTCAATCCCTTCTGGTGTTAACTCAGTTTTTGGAGTCACCAACAGATAACTTTCTACCCGTCGTTGCAAATCCTGGACAATTTCTCTTTCTTCCTGGGCTGTCACTGTCACTAGCACATTATCGCGCACAGCCATTAATTGGTCAGCAATGTGGGTAATTTGTATTTGAGTCAACAGTCCCCGTTGTTGCAGAATATTCACAAAATCCTGGCGAGATATTTTCTCTAACTCCCTATGTATGACACCAGGATCAGCAGCTGGATCGTAGATCACATTCCGAAATTCTTGAGCAATTGTTTCCTGACTTAGTTGCCAAACATAGGTGTTACGCAAGTAGTTTTCAATATCGACACGAATTGGACTATAAGGTTGTTCTGTAACTTGTTGTATGACTTTTTGTTTAGCAGTACCAAAGGAACGCAAAATTTTCTCCACATCCAAATCTGATAAATCTGCCCTCCCCAAAACTACCCCAGTCAATGCCGATATTGCCTGTTGCACCATCCCCGGCTTTTGTTCTGCTGCTTTAGAGGTATGGATTTCAGCAATTAACTGGTCAACTTTGGTATTGAGTTCATCGGTTTTGGTTTGTCCAGGGGGAAGAGATTTGAGATACTCCGCCAACTCACCCAAGCCGTTTTTACTTGGTGCTTGCTGACTTACCACCTGTTGCCAAATTTTGTATAAAGTATCAGTAATGCGGTTAACTTCCCGTTTAGATAAATCAGTGCGACTGCTAACTAAATCAACAAACTGCTTACGGTCAATATTGCGGAGGTCTGGACTATGAGCGATCGCTTGAAACTGCGGTTCGTTGAGTAATTTTTCAAATTCTCCCCGAATTTTAGATATATCAATTTCTGGGGGACGTAGCTTTTCTATGTAATCTTCTATATTCTCACGAATACTGGCCGGGTCGAAACCAGAAGCAGGTAATGCGATCGCACTCTCCAATTCACGACGCATAGCAGATGCAGCCGCACCAGCCGTTGCTACCACTTGCTGATTTACAGCTTTAGCCCCCAGCGCCGCCGTAGCCGTTCCCATAATCGCCTGAAACCCAGAGGTAGCAGTATTCACCACTGAGCCAATTAAAGAACCTACAGTAGTAGTACTCACCCATACTAGTAATAAAAAGTATGCCCCCCAAATCACCAATCCTAAAATTGCTCCTAAACTCGGATCTAAAATCAATAAACTCAATTTCACAGCCAAGAAACAAGCAATTAGTAAAGCTAGTGTAACTGTAACTAACGTCCAAACCCCCAAGCCCGTACCGATTTTGCGAATTGTGCCACCAAAACTTTCAATCTCTTCTGATTCTGATGGATGCCCCAAATAGGAAATACCAGCAGCAACCGAAAGATTTGTCAAAACTAATTGGAAAGCAAACGCCAGAATCACCCCAGATATTAAAGCCACAAAAAAGCGCGGGCCAGAAGTGAGAACCGATGCCTGTGCTGGTGAGACGTTGGCGGGGTTTACAGGTATTTGTGCCATCCACCATAAATGTTTGTACAGTTCCTGCATGATTTATATTTTCCTGCCTCTAATTCAACTTGAGAAATTCAATATTTAGTTAGTATTTGTGTCCAAACACAACTCCTCTAGCTTTTAGAATCAGGGAAGGCAGGCTATCCTAGCATCCATCTAAGGTTTGAAGACCTAGTACAACTTTAGAAGGAAATTGATTTTTTTATTATTGTAAATATATGTTTAAATTATGTCTTTTATAAATAGAAGTCTTGCTATTTATAGTTATAGATTTCAAATTTTTACTCAACATAAATCACAGTTCAATTACCTCGATTTACGTTTATTTATAATTAATAATTTTGTCAACCTCTCAAGGTAGATTTGTTTGCGTTACCAAATTTATAATTATCTTCCACAAGTAGTGTCTCTAGTTTGTATCTATAGGCATAAAGAAAATTTGTGTGTCAAAGCTACATTAAGGTAAAGCAACCAATTTGTTTTTTGGATAAAAGATTCAAAGCCTCAAGTTCACTTAATTTTGGAGATGCCTAATGGAAACTCGCTCTTCTACCGATATACCATCTGTTGCTAAAGCCTATAACGGTGTAGACCGTAACGCCTTTATTTTTGGCTGGAACCCTCAAGCCGAATTGTGGAATGGACGCTTGGCAATGATTGGATTTCTAGCTTACCTACTTTGGGATTTAGTCGGTTATAGCGTTCTTCGTGATGTGCTGCACATTATGAGATATTAACCCAAATTACTAGTCATATAGTCGAGGCTAGTAATGGTTAATTGGTAATTGGAATAATTGCTGACTCAACTCGTCATTTTCCTGTTACCTACCACTTTTAAAAAATCCCCTTTTCCAATCAAGAACAGGAAAATGGGGGATTTTTTATAATCTACACAACTCTAAAGTAAAAAACGTACCAACATATATAATGCTGAAGTCACAAGTTGCAGCAACATCACAGGAATGCCGTAATGTAGAAAAGTCTTAAAGGAAATTCTTCTCCCATGCTGTTCAGAAATCCCAGCCGCTACAATATTAGAAGATGCACCTACGAGAGTACCATTACCTCCCAAAGTTGCACCAAACATCATGGCATAAAACAGTGGTAAAACTTCTGGGGGAAACTGTCCTTGATAGTCTGAGGCTAAAACCTCTGCTGGTGCTAACCCCACATTGACGATATATTGTTTTAGCAGAGGAACCATTGCCACAACTAAAGGAATATTAGGAATAACGCTAGATAATATCCCCACCGAAAATAACAATACTAGCGAACCGAGGAGAATATTTTTCCCCAAAACTATCGCTAATATTCCTGATAAACCTTTGAGAACACCTGTTTTATCTAGTCCCCCAATTAGCACAAAAATGCTCATGAAAAATATTAAGGTACTCCAGTCTACATCCCTTAATATATTGTTAACAGTATCAATGCGGCTATGGTGGGATAACAATAAAGCTAAAGCAGCACCTAACAAAGCTACCGCAGCAGGTGAAATAGGTATTGGTAAAGATTCACCAATTACAAAAAACAACAATACAAAACCTACAATCACTCCACCTACCATTAAAACTCGCGGATGATTGATTTCAGGATGTGGTAGTTCTGCTAAATCATCTAGTCTTGTATTCCAAATTTTTCTAAATAAAAATGGTAGTGTGCAAACCACAGTGGCAACAGCAATCACACCTCCTAAGCTCAAGTTCCATAAATAATCTAGAAAGCTAATATTCACAGCATCCCCAACAATAAAAGTAGCAGGATCTCCAACTAAGGTTAATAACCCTGCACTATTAGCAACAAACACCATCAAAATTAATAGAGGCACAAAATTGACTCCTATTTCTTGTGCCATTGGGGGAATTAAAGGCGCTAATAACATCACCGTAGTGGCATTGGGTAAAACTGCACAAATTGGTGTTACTAATACCACTATACCTAATAGTAATTTCTTGCCACTGCCTTGAGCAAGAATGACTATTTGCGTAGCTATATAACTGAAAATATTAGTCGGTTCAAATGCTCTTACTAAGACCATTACACCGAAAAATAAACCCAATGTTCCATGACTTTTACCAATGTAACCAACAGCTTCTGGCAAAGTCATGATATTACTAAAAACAAGTAACAATGCCCCCAATAAAGCAACAATGGTAAGATGCACCCACTCCATCATGATTAAAACAATGACGGTAACAAATATAATTACACTGAAGATAGCTTGCCAGTTTTCCACACATTTAACCTCGAAATATTACAGCTTGGATAGTAGCGAAAAAGCCACCTAAAGTATAGGTGACTTTTCCATAATTTTAATTCAATTACCAATCACTGTGATTGAGAAAAGCAATTATTCATCAATGCAACTGGGAATACCCAAAACAGCACAGGGAAAATTAGTACCTAGCGTCTTAATCATTGGATGATCGACAGATTTGCACCCTAAGAACAGAATATCAGCAGTTTCTGATTCTACAAACTTTTTAAGTTCTGTACCAATTTTGCCAAACCGCAGATGTGATTTAAATGAAACTTGCCATTCTTGAGCTAGAGTTTTTGCTTGCCAGAGAATTTTTTCTGATTCTTGAAAAAAAGTTCTTGATTGTCCTTGTAATTTTGGTGAAATTTCTATTACCTTTTGTTGAGTTAATACTGATGTAACTGACTTTGATAAATTGCTCGCTGCACACTCTAATTGAAGCTGATTATGGGGAATATTGAAAATACCAAGATATTGATTGCTGGAGTTTGGTTCTACTACATAAACAGCTTGGACTGTAACTTGTGTATTGGTAGCTAAACTCGTTTGGTGGGCAATCCAACAAGCAATATCTAGAGCTGTATGACTTTGAGGGGAAGCATCATAGCCAACAATTAAGTTAACGGAATTGGCTATTTGATATTGTTGAGAAGCCTGGTTTTCAGCTTCTGGTAACAATACCATTTGTTCAACTAGGTCGTCACGACCTATCGCACATTGCAAACGTGCTAACATTGGCTTGATTTTCACAGTTTTAACTTCTCTCCCTGGAAACGGATTACGAATGAGAAGCAGGGATGCCAATTTTAGATTTTGGATCAAATTCAAAATCTAAAATTGATTCAGGAAACCCCAATCATAACTGCTATTACAGCCAAGGTTTTGGGGGTTCCTTCCATTGCCGACGGAGTTAGCTGACGGGCTAAGACTGGAAGGTGTCTCTCGTTAGATTAGCCCCAATTTTTGGTTCCTCCGCTTCAAATCCAGCTTTCATGAATTTGAATTAGGCTACCCACTAAAAAAATAATAATACTATTTTATTCTTCTGAAGTAAAGTAGTGGTCTAGAAAATTTAGAGCGTGGTTGCGGAGTTCAAAATATTCTTTAGAATTTCGGATCGCACTCCGATCACGTGGACGCTGAAACGGAACTTTGAGAATTTCTCCAATATTAGCACGTGGGCCATTGGTCATTAATACAATTCGATCAGACATATAAATTGCTTCATCTACATCATGGGTAATCATCATTACGGCTTGACGATGATTTTCCCAGATATCTAATACCTGACGCTGCAATTTACCACGAGTTAAAGCATCCAAAGCCCCAAATGGTTCATCCATTAATAACATTTTGGGGCGAATTGCCAAAGCTCTAGCAATACCTACTCTTTGTTTCATACCTCCAGAAATTTCATCGGGATACTTATCGGCAGCCGCTGTTAAGTTTACCATTGCCAAATGTTCATTTACAACGCTAATTCTTTCAGCACGATTAGCATTTTTTAGCACTTCATCCACAGCTAAACGAATATTTTCGCGCACGGTTAACCAAGGTAGCAAAGAATAATTTTGAAATACCATCATCCTCTCTGCACCCGGTTTGCGGATTTCTTTGCCATCTAAGCGTACTGAGCCAGAGGTAGCTTTTTGAAATCCACCGATAATTTTTAGTAATGTTGACTTACCACAACCAGAATGTCCTATGACAGAAATATACTCATCTTCCCCAATTGTCAGATTAACGCCATCTAAAACAACAGCATCTCCTTTGTCTGATGTCGGATAAGACTTGACCAAATTTTCAATTTCCAGAAATCCATGCTGGGGCTTAACTTCTTGATAAGTCTCGTTTGAAAAGGAGGTATATTTCATGATTAAATATTCCTAAATTAGTGAAATTTTGAGGTGTAAAAATTACGGTGTATTTCTCGCTTCTCGTTCCCATACTCTGTATAGGAATGAACTCTAGAAGTCTCTGCCTCTAAATTCCTTGAAGGCAGAGCCTTTGTGAGAGCATTCCCAGTCAGAGACTGGGAACGAGATAATATATCCTTTTTTAGGACATGAAAAAGCGAGTAGGGGCGTTTGCTTTGATGGCAAAACTATTCAGATAACCTACAGGATTACTAGGGTCAAAGCCTTTGTTATCTATAAATACTTCTGGCGGTTCAATTTTATAATCATCCTGGGGACATTCAATTCCCATTTCCGCCGTAATCTCCCGATATAAATCTGTTCTCCAGCCTTTCTCAGCTAATTGAACAGCATTTTTGGGAATTTCTTTGATTTGTCCCCAACGGGCAGCTTGAGTCATTAACCAGATGCTTTGGGAACGCCATAAAAATGTCGAATGTTCTCCTGTTTGTTGGGGAATATTTTTAGGAACATCAAAGAAAATTGTGGTGTCATCGGCTTTAATAGTCCGGTCTTTGCCATCAAATCCACCATAGTTGTAATTGCCAATAATTCCCGGAGAAGTCAACTTAGTTATGGGTGCATCTTTTTGTTTGGGTGTTGCGCCGGTAAAGGATTTTTCTGTCATTAATTGTGCTACTTCTTGCCGATTTTCGGGTTTGCTGCAATACTGACAGGCTTCAATCATTGCTTTTACCAAAGAACGATAGGTTTTGGGATAATTGTCGATGAATGATTCCATTACTCCCAGCAGTCTGTCTGGGTGTCCTTGCCAAACTTCTTTACCTTGCGCGAATGTAAAGCCGATAGCTTCGTTTCCTTGAATTGCTCTGGTGTTCCAAGGTTCGGCTACCATGTAAGCTTGCATAGAGCCAATTCTCATGTTTGTCACCATTTGCGGTGGGGAAACAATAATTACCCGAAATTCTTTGAAGGGATCTACACCAGCAGCAGCGGATATATAGCGGACAAAGTATTCGTAAATAGCAGAACTTAAAACTACTGCCCAAATTTTCTTTTCTGGGGGTTGTTTGTTGAAATAGCCCCGGAAGTCTTTTCCAAAGGCTTCTAAAGCACTATCACCATATTTTTGTTGATATTCGTACCAAGGAAGTATCCCAAAGTCCCACATCTCTTTGTTCATAGTCATGGCGTTACCGTGACGGTGTATGGTCATGGCTGCACAGAGGGGGGCATGACGTGCGCCTTCTGCACCTATGCGGGCGTTGGTGACAGCACCAGAGACGACGGGGGCAGCATCGAGACGACCGAAAATCAGACCGTCGCGGGAGTTTCCCCAACTAGCTTCGCGGTTGAGTTTGACATTTAAGCCATATTTGCGGAAGAAACCTTTTTTCCATGCGATCGCAAATGGCGCACAATCATTTACAGGAACATAACCAACTGTAAGATCAGGTTTTTCTAAATCTTGGGGTCTGACTAAGGGTTCTACAGCTAAAGCTGCTTCTGTCAGTCCTTTAGCAGACCTGTCTCCAGATATCCCACATGATGACAACGCTATCCCCGCAGTCGTTGCACCTATTCCCTTGATAAAATCTCTGCGATTCCAATTATTTTCATTCATAATTGTCTACAATTTTGGATTTTTCGTATTGCTATTGCTGATTGATGGGATGATTTGTTGCTCACGCAGAGGCGCAGAGACACGGAGAGAAATGAAGAGTTTGGCGTTGTATAATTAGAGGATGAAATTAACTTTGAAAACTTTTTCTCTTTGCGTCTCTGCGTGAGAGAAAAAATGTAATTGATTTACCTGAGAATCGCTGTAAATAATTCTTTTACTTCACAATTCCTGGACGGTGAGTAACAAACTCTTGAATTTTGCCCACAGCATAATCTAAAACTAAGCCAGTTAAGCCAATTACAAACACAGCCAGAAATACAGAACTGAGATTTAAGCGACTCCATTCATCCCAAACAAAAAACCCAATTCCCACACCACCCGTCAACATTTCTACGGCAACTATTACTAGCCAAGCAATTCCTAAACTAATTCGCAAGCCTGTAAAAATATAGGGCAAGCTGGCAGGCCAAATAATTTTGATAATCTGTCGCCACCGAGGCATTTCTAACACACGCGCCACATCTAAATAATCTTTAGAAACGCTAGAAACTCCCAAGGCTGTATTAATAATAGTTGGCCAAAGAGAAGTAATGAAAATGACAAAAATAGCAGAAGGATCTGCCAAATTGAAAATAGCTAAGGAGATAGGCAACCAAGCCAGGGGTGAAACTGGTTTAAATATCTGAATAATAGGATTAAAAGCCAGCATTGCTGGTTTAGACATCCCAATTAAAAAGCCCAAGGGAATTGCTACTAATGCACCTAACCCAAAACCTAGTAATACCCGGCGTAAACTGGCTAATAATAACCATCCAATTCCTAAGTTACCTGGCCCTCTGTCATAAAATGGATTTAAGATGTAGTCAAGATTAGCAATTAAAGCTTCTGGTGGTGTAGGCATCAATTCACGATTAGCAAGTGCTACCACCCACCACAACACAATTATTCCCGAAAAACCCACTACAGGCAATAAAAACTCATCCCGAAAAAGGACAGGCTTTGCTTTTTTCCAAGCAACTTGTCCCGCAACCGCAATGGTTGCAGCTAAATTAAGTTGAAAGATCATTTATAACCTCAACAGATTTTAAGTGCAGGTACGAAAAATGCGAGCAGTACCAGCCTTGGACACTGATGAGATCAGAACATTAGAAAAATGCTGTCTCTTCAGTCTCCTCTCAATGCTTACGAAGTTAGCTGACGGGCTAGGACTGAGAGATGTCCCTCTTTCAGGAATAGTGAGTTTTGAGTGCTAAGTGATGAGTTGAATATTGATTAATTTTTCACTTTTTGCTCTTAAATGGTCACTTTCTGAAAGATACGCCCCAAAATTTGGTTTCTCCGCTCCAGCTTTAACTTATGTGCTGGATTAAGCTGACTTACTCTAAATACACATTAACAGCAAAACTATAACATTAATGTACAGTAAAAGCATCTGTATTCATCATTAATTTTATTACTTTCAGTACTTAATTTTAGTAAATCTTCTATCGCTTCCGCAATAATTAAATTAGTTTATGGTTGTACCATGAGCAAATCTCTGTCTAGAGGCATATAGAGAAAAGTAAGTATCAATAATTATGAGATTTCTATACTTAGGTATTTTTTGTTTACCATGGTAAAAATATTACTGAAAGTATTTAATGAACAGATAGATTAGTATATACTTGCTCTGCTAAGTAAGTCGTCTATACAATTGTGATCATCAAACCTATAATCGTTAAACTAATTACATAATAGACATCCAATTAACTGAATTTAAAAAAATGGATTTTAGTCAATTACTGGCTGAACGGATTGATACAATAATAGATCAATGGGTGATAGCAGTTCATCAAGATAAGCGGATTGAAAGTGCTAGTAATCTACCATACAGCAGGATCAAAAATCACGTTCCTGATGTCTTGAAAGCAATGGTTACAGTGCTTTCAACATCTCAGGGTAATGATTATAAAGCTATAGTAATTGCTAGTTGGCAGCATGGATCACTTCGGGCTACACAAGGCTTTAATCCCGCAGAAATTGCTAGGGAATATCATCATTTAAGAACGGTAATTTTTGATACCATACAAATGGATTTAATGGAGGGAAAGCCGACAGAGATCATTCGGACTATGCGGTTAATTAACGCCGTGATTGATGAAGCGATTGCTCGATGTTTTACTAGTTATGTTGATGAACGATTACGAGAATTAGAAAATCTACATAACACTTTAGCATTACATAATCAGGAACTAACTCGCTTAGTCAATGACAATCGAGAACATCTTTCCCTACTAGCACATGATTTAAAACATCCTCTAGCTTCGATTATTGGTTACTCTGATTTATTTTTACGTGAACATCGACAAAAAGCTCAGAAACAAGATACTTATAACAATCTTGAACATATTGAACGAGTATTACGTAATGGCCGACACTTGCTACGTTTAATTAATGATTTACTAGAATTATCGCGGCATGATTCTGGAAAAATAAAACTTGAACTTACATCAACTGATGTCCGTGAAATCATTAGTAATGTATGTGAAATGTTTAAACCTTTAGCTACTGAAAAAAATTTGCTCATGGTAATGAATTGTGAACAAGCTCCCCAACAAGTAATCACAGATGCCTTACAGTTACAACAAATTGTTATGAATCTTATTAGTAATGCGATTCGCTATACAGAGTCGGGAAATATCAATATCACTTGTCAGGTATTAGATAATCAAAAGTGGGAATTAGTTGTTGCTGATACAGGTATTGGCATTACAGCAGAAAACCAAGAGCAAATTTTTGAACCCTATTTTCGCTACACTCATAAAAACTTTCGTCTTCCTGATAGTACCGGTTTAGGTTTGGCAATAGTTTCGCGGTTAGTGAAACTTTTACAAGGTGAAATTAAGCTAGTTTCTCAACCGGAGGTTGGTTCTACTTTTACTGTAATTCTGCCTTTACAACTGGAAATAAAAGAAAGTTGATTTCGCTCAAAGAGACAAAAGATATTTTTGCAGCTTTGAGTAAAATCAACAATTTTTACTCTAACAACCCGCGTTTTTTTAATTTAGCTAACGCATCTTCAGCGGCATCTTTTTCTGCTTCTTTTTTATTACGTCCTTTACCTATTCCATACTCTTTTCCATCTACTAATACTTTAGCTACAAATTCTGGTGCATGAGATGGTCCCCCTATTTGTTCTGTCATATATTTAGGGGGATTTGCACCAATTTCTCGTTGTACCCATTCCTGAAAGCGGTTTTTTGAGTCTACATTTGAGCGAGATACGACAATTTTTTCTGATACGGAATCAAACAGCGGTTCTACAATAGCGCGAACTGCTTCAATATTGGAATTTTTATCTAGATAGTAAGCGCCAAGAACGGCTTCAAATGTGCTACTTAATAAATTAGGATTGTGAAATCCTCCATCTCGAATTGCACCTTGTCCTAAACGCATTCTGAAATCTAAACCTACTTCAATCGCAAATTTTGCTAATTGTTTCTCATCTACTAATGCAGAACGACGACGAGTTAATTCATCTTCTTCTTTTTCTGGGTAACGTTTATAGAGATATTCACCACTTAAGAAATTGAGAATAGCATCACCAAGAAATTCTAGACGTTCGTTTTGTTCACCTTCTTCAGGGTGTTCGTTGACATAAGAACGGTGGGTAAGTGCTTGACGGAGAAGTTTTTCAGTTTTGAAAATTAAAAGATTGTGCATTTTATGTTTCTCTCATTTATGAATTGAATAGAAGGGCAGGCAAGATGCCCACCCCACAAAATAAGAACCGAGAAAATTCAAGTGTTACTTCAAGACAGTTACCTTTACACCTGGTGGAAACAGACTATTTCCACGGGAACGGTTACAAGTTAAACAAGCAAGCTTTAAGTTTTCAAAAGAATTAGAACCACCTCGACTTTTAGGAAGAACGTGTTCAATAGTTAACTTATCTATTGACATCGACTTACCACACCACCAACAGTAAGAACCAAAGATATCTATGAGTTGATACTTTTTATTTTGCTTTTGTTTGGAATTCATGTGAATTATTTTCCGTTGATTTTTTGTCAACAGCATCGGAAAACCACACATCTATTAGCAATATAGCCATATTAGAGAATAAACTAAAAAGTTAGTTTTCTCTTATTTAGCTTCTCTAAATTAATCAGTTTCAGTCTCAGCAGTATGATTCCCAAATTACCGCCAACAGTTCGCTTCGTTCCTGCGGCTGAAATTTGACCTAAAAAATTCAATTTTAACCAGTATTCCTGACAAATTCGTGAGTTTGTTCAGCTTCTATAATTCTGTTTCTCTTGAAGTAGTATTTCGCAAATAAAATAATCTATTTATCGATTTAGAACCAAGCACTGAAGGATAAAATATAGCTTCTTATTTCCCTTCTGCAAGCAATAACGCAATTGTTTTGAGATTCTTAGCTATATCTTAGATTCTCTTAGAATGGCATGATGGCGTTATTTTTGCTAGGTTCTACTAACTTCAAAATTTCTCACAAATTTAATTGTCACCACTATTGAGTGCCACCAACTAATCGCTTTGCACTTGCTGGTTTTGGCTGAAATCAAATTTAACTTTCAGACAAAGGAACAAAGCGAACTACTAGCGGTAACTTAGGAATCCTGCTGCTGAGACAACCACCGAGGCTTGCGCGTTAGAGTCCTGCTTGAGAACGCAGTTATTTAGCTGTCTTAACCCTAAATATTCACATATCTACTTTAAAATGTCAAGCTTCTATTTGTAAAAAAATATAAAATCTACCAATTCCAGATCCTAATTTGAGGTATTCCAGGGATGTCAGTGAGGTTAGATATGGGGAGATATTGTTATAATTATTTGTAAAAAAGACTAAATTTTAAGCTAATGCCTGCTAAAGATATTTTCCATGATGCTGTGAGAAAAGGATTAGAAAAGGAAGGATGGGTGATCACAGATGATCCTTTAAGAATTCGCTCCGGTAGAGTTGATATGCAAATAGACTTAGGTGCAGAAAAAATCTTAGCTGCTGAAAAAGGAGAAGAAAAAATCGCAGTAGAAATTAAAAGTTTTATTAGTTCTTCTAATATTTCTGAATTTCATACTGCATTAGGACAGTTTCTTAATTATCGTTTTGCTTTACAAGAACAACAACCTCAAAGATTCCTATATTTAGCTGTTCCCAAAACACCTTATGAGACATTCTTTCAATTGCCATTTGTAGCAAATGTGATTGAGCATTTCCATCTTAGTTTAATTGTTTATGATCCAAATGATGAGGTAATTTTATTATGGAAAACATAGAACAATATCGGACATACATTCAAAAGTTATTAACTGAATATGCTCAAGGAAGTCCATCAGATGATGAAGTGGAAACACAATTAATTTTTGATAAAGAAAGAGATCATTATCAGGTTGTTTATGCAGGTTGGAAAAATCGCCGACCGATGTATGGTTGTGTTTTACATCTAGATATTAAAAATGGTAAAATTTGGATTCAATATAATGGGACTGAGATAGATATAGCAAATGAATTAGTTAAATTAGGAGTGCCAAAAGAAGATATTGTGTTAGCATTTCATGAACCTTTGGTGAGGCAATATACAGGTTTTGCAGTTGGTTAGGTTTAGATATTGTTAGTGGAGATACCTGACTTGGTTGAGAAGTTAGGTATCTAATTTTTAAAGTGTATTGATATCAATTCCTTTAGCTTGCAATTTCGCTAATAAGTCTTGATAATTTTGACGTTCTTGTTCTGCGCGTTGATATTCCTGTTCTGCGCGTTGACTTTCCTGTTCTGCACGTTGATTTAATTCCAGAGATGTGAGAAACTTTTTTCCGTCGGGATAATAAATTTCTAAATTATCTGATGTTAACTCAAAACGTATATTTAAACGTGGGCTTACCCAATTATTGATTTCTTCAATTTCTTCAAACCATTCTTGTTCCCGAATAAATCCGGTTAATTCAATTGTATCTGGATTATAAATATAGTATTCTTCTATTCCATGACGTTGATAAAAAAGTAGTTTTTTCGCCATTTCTTTGGTGCGATTTCCTGGAGATAGGATTTCAAATACTACCTGGGGAATAATATTATTCTCTTCCCATTGTTTATAAGAACCTCGTCTACCTTTTGGTCTACCAATTATGACCATGACATCAGGTGCTTGACGAGTTTTTACACTTCCCTCGACAGGATACCAAAGCAAATCACCTGCTATGAATACATTATTTTCTGAAGCAAATAATATTTCCAAATTTTCTTTAATTTTAACTATCCATTCATAGTGTTCTGTATTATCAGCCATTGGGTTTCCATCACTATCAGGGTAGATGATTTCTGGTTTTGTTTCTGGTGTAAGTTGCTGTACCATAGCTGTAACTCCATTTTACCGAAGGTAAATAAAATTTTGAACTTGACAGTGGCACTGATAAACTTCTTAATAATTATATATCAGTAAACACATATTTTATAGTGGATGTTGGGTTACGATGTGGTTTGATGATTTATCTGTGAGGGTTATAATTTGATTACCGCATCTAACCGAACCTACAAGGTATTTATAATCCATTTGGTATCGTTATAAGAGTCCTAAATTAATGGAAAATTCCCGTAATAAGTTTATTAAACAAGTTTTATGTACCCTACTTTTTGATACCATTTATATCAGTTCTCCATTAATTAATTGAATGTGATCATCTTCTTTTAAAAAGCCGATTTCGGTCAGTTGATGATATTCTTCTAGGGTAAAGCATTTAGCCTGAATCGTAGTCATACGTTTTGTTCTTTTAGAAATTGCAATTACATATATTATAAATGTGCCAGAAATTGCTATGCTAAAAATATAATCACTATTAAGGAAACAATGCCTGCGCCTACTATTACCCCGAAAATGACTGCTTTTCCGCTGACTGCTGTAGTTGGTCAAGAAGCGATTAAGATAGCCTTGCTGTTGACAGCAGTAGATCCCGCGTTGGGGGGTGTGGTAATTGCAGGTCGTCGTGGTACGGCTAAATCTGTGATGGCGCGTGCTATTCACGCTTTGTTACCACCTATTGAAGTTGTTAAAGATTCCCTCTGTAACTGTGACCCGAACCACCCAGAAGAATGGGATGATAAACTTTTAGCCGAGGAAAGACAGGAGATAGAAACGGAAATTATTCCTGCACCTTTTTTGCAAATTCCCCTGGGTGTGACGGAAGACCGGCTTTTAGGTTCTGTGGATGTGGAACAGTCGGTTAAACAAGGTGATACAATTTTTCAACCGGGGTTACTGGCTACCGCAAATCGTGGGGTGCTGTATGTGGATGAAATCAATTTATTAGATGACCAAATTAGTAACCAACTTTTAGCTGTATTATCTGACGGACGTAACCAGATTGAACGGGAAGGGATCAGTTTTCAACATCCTTGTAAGCCGTTGTTTATTGCGACTTATAACCCGGAAGAAGGAGCGTTAAGGGAGCATTTACTTGATAGAATTGCGATCGCACTATCAGCAGACGGAGTTCTGGGTTTAGATCAAAGAGTACAAGCAGTTGAACAAGCGATCGCATATTCCAAGTCTCCCTCAGAATTTCTCCAGCAATATAGCGAAGACATCGACTCACTCAAAACCCAAATCATCCTTGCACGAGAATGGTTAAAAGAAGTCACCATTACTCAAGAACAAATTACCTACCTCGTTAATGAAGCCATTCGCGGTGGTGTGGAAGGACATCGCGCAGAATTATTTGCGGTACGAGTTGCAAAAGCCGCAGCAGCTTTAGAAGGACGCAATACCGTAAATGCTGAAGATTTACGTCGCGCAGTAGAATTGGTCATAGTTCCCAGAACAACCATAATTCAAACCCCACCACCAGACCAACCACCTCCACCTCCTCCCCCACCACCAGAAAATCAAGACGAGTCGGAATCAGAAGAAGAACAAGAGGAAGAAAACGAAGAAGAGAAAGAAGAGGAACAAGAACAGCAAGAACCCCCAGACATTCCCGAAGAATTTATTTTTGATCCAGAAGGGGTAATTCTTGACCCAGAAGTGCTTTATTTTACCCAAATGGCACAACGTCAAGGTAAATCTGGAAGCCGCAGTATTATCTTCTCAGACGACCGGGGGCGCTATATAAAGCCGATGATTCCCAAAGGTAAAGCTAGACGGATAGCCGTAGATGCCACACTTCGAGCCGCAGCTCCGTATCAAAAAGCACGGCGAGCTAGACAACCAGATAAAAAGGTGATTGTTGAACAGGGAGATATCCGTTCTAAGCGGTTGGTGAGAAAAGCCGGCGCTTTGGTGGTTTTTGTTGTGGATGCTTCTGGTTCAATGGCTTTAAATAGAATGCAATCCGCTAAAGGTGCGGTGATGCAACTTTTAACAGAAGCCTATCAAAATCGTGACCAAGTATCTTTAATACCTTTCCGGGGTGAACAAGCAGAAGTTTTATTACCTCCTACCCGTTCGATTGCTTTAGCTAAAAATCGCTTGGAAAGATTACCTTGTGGTGGTGGTTCTCCCCTTGCACATGGTTTAACTCAAGCGGTTCGTGTGGGTGTAAATGCCCAAATGGGTGGGGATATCGGTCAAGTTGTGATTGTGGCAATTACTGATGGTCGTGGTAATATTCCTCTGGCTCGTTCTTTAGGAGAACCCATAGAACCAGGAGAAAAGCCAGATATTAAAGCCGAATTATTAGATATTGCAGGCAGAATTCGGGCTTCGGGGATGCAATTGTTAGTAATTGATACTGAGAGTAAATTTGTATCAACTGGCTTTGCAAAGGAATTGTCAAAAGCAGCCGGTGGTAAATATTATCACCTACCGAAAGCGACTGATAAAGCGATCGCGGCTATGACTAGAGGAGCTATAGCAGACATGAAATCAAAGTAAAAAACAATGTAGAGACGAGAATTCCTATATGAGGAACGTCTCTACAGAAAAACGCAAGTTAGATGCAGTTAAAATCAGAGTAGATTGATATCGCTAGTGGTAACAATGGAGTTTAAATATATGACTCAGCTAACACCAAAACAACCAGCAAGAAGAGGACGAATTTTCCCTGAACTAACTTTATCACCAGAAGAATTAGCTAAACGTGAAGCGGAAAGAGAAGCTTTTCATAAACGTTGTCGAGCAATTTTTGAGCGTGTTCGTCCTGAGTTGATTAAAGAACATTATAATTGGTATATTGCCGTAGAACCAGATAGCGGTGATTATTTTGTTGATCAAAATATGGAAGTTGCTAGTAAACAAGCCAGGGACAAACATCCTCATGTGATACACTTTCTATTTCGGATCAATGAAAATGGAGTAACCGGGAGAATATGATACATGGTTATTTTGGTGATGAGGGGCAGCTATTTTTTGAAGTTGAATTAATTAGTGCTGATGGTTTAAATATGCCTGTAGATACCTTGTTAGATACAGGTTTTACAGGCTTTATGGCTATTAATAAACAAGATCTAGATGCTTTGAATTGGGAATTTATTAGTGAACAAAGAATGCGAACTGCACAGGGAATAAAAATTTTTGATATTTATTTAGGTAAGGTGATATTGGATAATCAAGAGTATGAAATTCCTGTTTATGCTGGAGATCAGTTGACGGAGATTTTATTGGGTTCAAGGTGGTTGGAATTTTTGCCTTTGGTGGTGAATTTTCAAGCTGGTATTTTGACTTTGGGATGAATAATTTTGGAGAAATAAACTACGAAGACACTTTCGCGTAGCGTCCCGTCCCGTAGGGAAGCAAAGAGTGCCAAGAAAAGAAGAGAGAAGAGTTATTTTTAGTTAATTGTTAAATGAAAGTAGAAATTATTAATCTTTAAAATCCAAAATATTTACTAATAATTCCGCTATCTCTAAAAGCTGATCAGGTTGATTATCAATTAGCCATTCAGTAAGCTTGACGGAGTGTGTTGTTTTAGAAAATGGTAATCGCGTGTCACAAAAATGTACAAATAATTCCTTTAGCAGCTTTGCACCATCAACTTTACAAAACCAATCATTATCTGAAATTTTCTCAATTTTTACATCTTTTGGAAAATAATCAGGTTCGTATTTATTTTTATCAATCCATTCTTTAACGTCTTCAATAGCAAGCTTTTCTTCACGGTTTTCGTCACATTCATTAATGACTGCTATTATTGCTTCTGGATGAAGTAGATAATTTTCATACATACGTCGAGGCAGTAATTTAACAGGTTTTTTACTTCTCTTCTGCAACTCCTTTTCATCATTATCCGACCTAGTCTCACGGTCAAATAAGAATCCAATAGCAGGTGGAAATAAGCTTGAACCCCCACTAAGCTTGTCATAGATATCAAATATCAAATTAGCATTTTTATTATCTAAACGTCCTACATCCTGAACAGCCAAAATTGTAGTACCTAATAATGATTTCCTAGCTACTTTTTCTAAAATTAATGGAAAGCATATTTGCTCTGTCGGACCTTCTACCCAAAGAATATTATCAGCACCAAAAACGTCTGATAAACTCACACCAACTTCTGCTAAAAGTGACCGTTGTTCTCTTGCTTCTTTAGCATTTATTACTGATACTTTAGTTTCACAGTCTTCATATTTAAGCATGATAATTTTAGAAGGATTAGCAGCATTAATTATCGTTGGTGAATGAGTAGCTATAAAATACTGGTGCTGTGGGAATTCTTTCAATATTTCAATGAGTTTTTTTGCTGCCCCTGGATGTAAAAATGATTGTGGTTCATCAATAATTATAGTTCGCGGTTCTGATGAATTCATGACAACATATAGGATAGCTAATACTTGACCGATACCTGTACCACAAGATGATAAAGAAACAGCTAAATCTACCCTTTCGGTTTCTGGTTGTATATTCCAAACCATAATTTCTAGCTGATTATTCTCCCTGGGTTCAACGGCTATTCTTTTAATATGGGGAAAAATTTGATTTATGTATTTGTTATACCTGTCAAAAGCTGTTGAGTTTCGACTTTGTAAACCACTCAAAACTTCAGCTAAATTAGATGCGTTTGGTTCTAAAACTGACTTATTTCCAAAAGCACACTTGCTAATATTTAATCGTTCAGCATAGAATCTGTATATACGGCTTTTAAAGAGTAGGAATAGCTTGTAAGTGATTGTTTCTTCATTACCACCCTCATAGATTTCAACATCGCTTCTTTCCCAGGTATCTCCATAATCAGGAACTGAAACTTTTTCATAAATAAATTCAGGACTATAGCTATACCCATTTTCTTTTTTGATTTTAATGAAATCATATTTAATCTTGTCTTTTTTTATTTTTGGTAAATATAGATTAAAGTTTAATCTTTTACTTATCTTGTCATTCTCAACTATGATCTGGTTATTTATGCTAGACAATGATAAATTAATTTCTATCAAATCTTGACTATCTAAAATTTTTTGAAAATAAGATTTGACTAGTTCATCTATATCTTTTGGTGTGCCTTCCCAGCTACCCCCAGATTCTTCATAATAGTTTGGATAAGGAATTCCAAGAGAGGATTCAAGATAATCCAAGAAATTTCGTAATTCTTGATTCTGTAGTAACAATGTAATTTCAGATTTTGATATCTCTTTTGTAATTGAAGACTGAGTTGGTAAAGTTTTAATACTGCGATGTGGAATATTATCAAAATTTAATGTAAGTGCTTCTAATAGTGCTGTTTTACCTGCATTATTCTGACCAACAATAATATTAATACCCGGTGTAAATTTCAGTAGACGAGAATCTTGAAAAGATTTGTAGTTGGAAATTTTAAACTTTGAAAGGTACATATAAATTAACAGTAGTGAATCTTGGTTATGTATGTTAAATAACTAAAATATTTACCCAAAGCGACTGATAAAGCGATCGCAGCAATGACTAGAGGAGCCATAGCCGATATAAAATCTAGTAGATAGTCTATTATCAAAATCAGGATTTTGAGGATTTCAAGATTTATAGGATGAATAAAGATAGATGGTTCAATCTCGTTGTTTCAGTTGATCTAAATACGAAATCCTGTTCATCCTTAAATCTAGTAAATCCTGATATAGCTTGCGCCACGCTACGCTATCAGACAATTCTAAGCACTAATGACTCCTGACTCAGCTTGTGGCTGTAAGTAGCAGATTAACTCCTGTATTCCCTTATGCAGATACCGAGTTACTGTCATCGGACTAGCACCAATTCTCTTAGCAGCATCCTTGCGGGTAAGTTCCTTAACAAAGACTAATTCAACTGCCATGCGGGGTTTATCGTCTAACATATTCATAGCCCCTTGTAGTTGCAGTCGTTCTTCCTCTTGTTGTTGCAGCAGAGTAGTACGAGGACAGGGAAGTATATCACCCAAAGTGATTTGATAATCAACGTAATTAGCTGGGGTCGCATCTAAACTTAGAGGCATCCGATTTTGAGCCGCTAATTTGCATTCTTGCCACTCTTGTAGGGAAATATGAAGTTTGTTAGCAATTTCAATATCTTTGGGAGGACGGCTGAGAGATAGCGTCAACTCTTTGCGAATTTTTTGCCCTTCATTGTAAAGTTCTTGCCAACGACGGGGAATTCTGACTAGAGTAGAGCGATCGCGCAAAAAATGCAGCATTTCACCGCGAATATAAGGTATAGCAAAGGAACTAAACGCATAACCTTGAGTAGGATTAAAGCGTTCAATAGCCCTAATTAAACCAAAATAACCGATCTGTTCTAAATCTTCATAAGGCTCATTACACTGATGGCTAAACTTATAAGCCATTTTACGGACTAAACCCGTATGTAACTGTACCAATTGGTTACGAAGTTTAATAGAAGGAGCGCGGTGGTATAAGTGTAATAGCTCTATACCATCAGATTGCACAGAGGACTCACTTGCTGCCATATCAATTCCCTTGTAGTAACCCCCTTCCCCGAAGAATGGAGTTGCGTATACTTGATTTCAAACTGTCATTATTTTCCTTAGTCATCGCTGAATAAGCCATCGTTGTTTTACTGAACTTAAAATAAGCTTACGTCAGTTCCTCCGTGAAATTACGCATAGTCCTTCATTCTTATTTGTTATCTGTAATTTTTCTTTACAAATCTAAAATTTAATCAGTACATAGCTTTTTATTATGTAATTAAATAAAACCGATTCTGCGTAATAATACCACATATGCCCAGTAATTATCTCTAATAAAGAGTAAAAAATAAACCAATACCTGATTATAAATAAAAAAATAGGTGATCTATCTTTTAATATTTCGTTACAAAACTTACTTTTATTTAGTGAATACTACTTAATCATTCAAGAATAACTGCTAGATTCGTCATGAGAATAGCCGCAACCCAAATCAATACCTGTGGAAATATCGTCATAAAATGCGTTAGAATCTAAAACCATAAATAATTGCCTTTATAAAATTTTACAACCACTACTAAAAAATTTCTTTTCTAGATTTCCTCCCTAGTCTCCAGACACAAGTATTGGTAAGAATGGAGATGAAGAGGTAATTTACTCAAAAATTTAGTAGTTTTTAGATATGAGCAATACCAGCAATTTTCGTCAAGCTTTCCGTGAAGCTCAAAATCACGCCCTTGTTGGCCCCAATGTCATTGCCAACGCCCTCCCCTTTGTTGGTGGTGGGTTAGTTTTAACTGCATTGGGAACCTATGGCGGTTTGGGAGTTATTCGTTCTAACCCCGGACTATTCTTTCCTACCTTCTTTGGTGCTGTAGTTCTGGAGTTAATTCTTTTCTTTGTCGCTCAAAATGTTGCGTCCAAAGGTAACAACAGCGTCGCCCTCCCACTATTAGCAATTTACAGCCTCTTATCTGGATATACCCTCAGTGGCTTGGTATTTGTCGCTTTGAGAACCCAAGGCGTGGGTATTGAGGGCATTGGCATCGCCGCCCTTGGTTGTGGTGTCACCTTTATTGCTGCCCGTCAAATTGGTTCTAATCTCTCAGAATCAGACGGTATGGCGTTGACAAAAACCGTCTCCTTGGGGGTAATTGCCTTAGTCGTTGTTTGTCTAGTTCAATTTGGGTTGGCCTTATTTGGTGTTTACACACCCACATGGCTAGAAATCGGTATCTCTGGTTTAGGGGTATTTATCTTCGCTGGAGCATCTGTGGTCGATTTCTACATCTTGCCCCGCACCTATCGTGATGATCAGTACTTACCAGCAGCTTTGTCGATGTACCTAACCTACATCAACCTGTTTATCTTTATTTTGCGGTTACTCATTGCTATCAATAGCCGTGATTAATTGATTGTTATACTCAAAACGGCTAGAAATTTGACTTTTCGATAAATACTAAAGAACAAGTTCAAAGCCTCTCCCCGTTTACGGGGCTACGGTGTACACACAAGTGGGGAAATGCTCTTTGGTCGCCATAAAACCCCACCCCTAGCCCCTCCCCGCTGTTTCGTGGAGGGGAACTGGATTTCCGGTTAAATCCTGTTTTCATGGCGCGAAACTTACTCTGGCTAAGATTGTGTGTACACCGTAGGTTTACGGGGAGAGATTTGGAGAGGGGTTCCATATTTAGTTAAACTATGAACCGTTTGCAGTATAACAGCAGAAACAACACAATGTTAACTAAGACTAACCGTGGTTCATCAACAAGAGCCACGGTTTCTCATCATTAAGCTGATTTACACCACGGATTTTAGATAATTTGTTCAACTTACAGCTAAAATCTAAGACATAAAGAGCGATAAAAATCCAAATCGTTCTCAACTAAAGTAAGTAATATGGATGTCCTAGAACTCAAACGCGAAATCGAAACGTTGTCTGGCCGCCTGGGTAAAACCCAGGACTATCTTTGACGTACCCGCACTCAAAGCCAAAATTCATGACTTGGAACAAATATCAGCCCAGCCAGAATTTTGGGACGACCAAACCCAGGCACAACAAACACTACAAGAACTCAACGACCTCAAAGACCACTTAGAGCAATATTATCAGTGGCACGCCAATTTAGATGATACTAGGGTGGTGATTGAGCTACTAGAATTAGAAACCGACGAATCACTCTTGCAAGAAGCGGAATCTACCATCACCAAGCTGAACCGTGAACTTGACCAGTGGGAACTACAACAGTTACTTTCTGGCCCCTACGATATTCAAGGCGCAGTTTTAACAATTAACGCAGGTGCAGGTGGTACAGACGCTCAAGATTGGGCATTTATGCTCATGCGAATGTACACCCGTTGGGCAGAAGATCATGGCTACAAGGTAATTTTATCGGAAGAATCAGAAGGTGATGAAGCGGGAATTAAATCAGCCACCTTAGAAATTACCGGTCGCTACGCCTATGGTTACTTACGTTCCGAAATGGGTACTCATCGCTTAGTGCGGATTTCTCCCTTCAACGCCAACGGTAAGCGCCAAACCAGTTTTGCTGGGGTGGAAGTAATGCCACAAATAGATAACACCGTCAAGTTAGACATTCCAGAGAAGGATTTGGAAATTACCACAACTCGGTCGGGTGGTAAAGGTGGGCAAAACGTCAATAAAGTAGAAACAGCAGTGCGGATAGTTCACTTACCTACTGGTTTAGCTGTGCGCTGTACAGAAGAACGTTCCCAACTGCAAAACAAAGAAAAAGCTCTTGCTCGTCTTAAAGCCAAACTGTTGGTAATTGCTAAAGAACAACGCGCCCAAGAAATTGCCGAAATTCGTGGTGATATGGTAGAAGCTTCCTGGGGAAACCAAATTCGTAACTATGTGTTTCATCCTTACCAAATGGTCAAGGATTTGCGTACAAATACGGAAACTACCGCCATTGGTGATATCATGAACGGCGAAATTGATGCTTTTATTCAAGCCTATCTACGGCAAGAAAATCAACTAGTAGATAGCAATTCTGCATAATTTGGGAATTTGTAAATATTCATGGCAGTTAAAAGCGGATTTCGCTGTTAGGAGGTATTTAGCGGGCATGATGCCCGCACCACAAGAGTTTTATTTATTCAAGTTTGTATCTCAATTAAATGAAATCCGCTGTAAAAGCGCAGAAGTTGTTTTCTTCTCTTTCTCTCAATCTACTAAGATTCCCTACTCACCGAGTATTTATATGAGCAAATCTCCCTCGACAGAACCTAAACCCAGCTATGTGAAACTTGCCATGCGAAACATGGTAAACAAAGGTGGTACATCACTCAAACATTTTGCACTAACTGCTGTGGGGCTGTTAACCCTCTTAGTTGGTCTTGCTTACCTAACTCGATAACTAAGGAGAGTTTCTGCTTGGTGAAAGTTGAATTATATGTAGAAAATTGTTTTGATGAGCCTTTCCAAGTAGCAGCAGGTCAGGGGGATACCCTGTTAACAGTCTCTGACAATACTTGGGAAAACTGGTTTCATTGCTGGTTAGAAATATTGACCCCTGATCTTCCACCTGCACTAAGTTATGAAATAGGGCTGCGTTTGACAAATGATGCCCAAATTCAGGAACTAAATGCTCAATATCGCCAACAGGATAAACCTACAGATGTTTTAGCCTTTGCTTCCTTAGAAGCAGATTTGCCCCAAAGTGAGGAAATGCTGGCTTCTCAACCTTTGTATTTAGGTGATATAATTGTATCTATAGATACGGCAAAACTCCAAGCGCAACAACAGGGGCATAGTTTAACCACAGAATTAGCTTGGTTAACCGCTCATGGTTTGTTGCATCTTTTAGGCTGGGATCATCCAGATGAAGAAAGTTTGATGCAAATGTTAAAACAACAAGTTATATTACTAGATAGGATAAGTATTAATATTGACTTAAATTAGTGGGTGTGGCTCAAATTTTCACTGTTGGTGGCGATTTTGACAATATTATTGTCACTAATTCTTTAGAATTGCGTCAAAGTTAATTAAGCTCTTAAAATTAACCAAGATTCCCACCCTATAATATTGGTATAGTCCGGCCTATGTCCCAACAAATTTCGCCACCTCCAACACCAAACCGCATATCAACCCTTGTGTCCAAAGAACGGGAACTTTCCTGGCAGATAGCCTCTAATTTATTTGTTAGTTTTAAGTATGCCTGGGCTGGAATCAGCTATAGTTTTCAAACTCAACGCAACTTTCGTATCCATCTCAGTGTCTGTGCTTTTGCTATAGGTTTAAGCATTTTTTTGCATCTACAATCTGTAGAAATAGCCATAATTGCTATCACTAGCGGTTTAGTTTTGACATTGGAGTTAGTGAATACGGCTATTGAGTCTCTGGTTGACTTAACAGTTAAGCAAACTTACCATGACTTGGCTAAAGTTGCGAAAGACTGTGCTGCTGGTGCTGTGCTTGTGTCTGCTTTGGTATCTTTATTGGTAGCTGCGACACTTTTACTGCCTCCTTTAGTAGCTTTAATTGTTACTGCTTTTTAGATTAATTTTGTATCTCTAGCTTTGAGAATGGCATTTTTTGAATTTGGCAAATACGCCTTCTAAAATGCTGAAATATTATTATGGATAATATTGTTTTCAGGGGATGTGAAAACCCCATCTGTTGCTTCGCAGAGGCAAGCTACAACGAAGTAAGATAGGGTAGTTCATATGAAATTAGGTAAAAATTGTGATTATAGTCATTGATAATTACGATAGCTTTACATACAATTTGGTGCAGTATTTGGGGGAACTAGCCAAAGATTTCCCGGTAGCGGCTGAATTGAAAGTTTTTCGCAACGATAAAATAACTGTAGAGGAAATTCGGGATTTAAAGCCCGATGCGATCGTAATTTCCCCTGGGCCTGGTCGTCCAGAAGATGCAGGAATTTCTGTAGATGTAATTGAAAAACTAGGATATGGTATTCCTATTTTGGGTGTTTGTTTAGGACATCAAAGTATTGGTCAGGTATTCGGTGGTAAAATCGTTTCTGCTCCAGAATTGATGCATGGCAAAACCTCCCAAGTATCTCATACTGGAGTCGGGGTTTTTCAAGGATTAGAAAATCCCATTACCGCCACCAGATATCATAGTTTGGTGATTGACCGCGAAACTTGCCCCGAAGTCTTAGAAATCACCGCTTGGGTGGAAGATGGCACAATTATGGGAGTACAACACCGGAACTATCCTCACATTCAGGGAGTCCAGTTTCATCCAGAGAGTGTACTGACTTCTTCGGGTAAGCAGTTACTGCGGAATTTCCTGGAACAACTACAGACGAGAGTGTGATTAAATGAAACGACGAGAGTTGATGGGCTATGCTGGGGCAGGTTTGGTAACAGCATTAGTAACTAATTTAGGTTCCAATCTTCCCGCTACAGCCCAATCTAGTGGTGTATCAGTTCAGTGGTTGGGTCATACTTGCTTTCTGTTCACTGGTGGGGGTGTAAAAGTTCTCGTCAATCCTTTTCGGACTGTCGGCTGTACGGCTGGTTATCGTCTCCCCAAAGTTGCAGCTGATTTGGTCTTAATTAGCAGTCAACTGTTAGATGAAGGTGCAGTAGAAGGACTACCAGGAAATCCTAAGCTGATTTATGAAGCGGGAGTTTATGAATTTAAAGGTCTTAAATTCCAGGGAATCTCTATGGATCATGACCGCAAAGGTGGCAGACAATTCGGTAAAAATACCGCTTGGAAGTGGAACCAAGGGGGAATTAATATTTTACATTTAGGGGGCGCAGCTGCACCTATTTCCATTGAGCAAAAAATTCTTACAGGTCGTCCCGATGTGGCATTAGTTCCTGTAGGTGGTAGCGCTAAAGCTTATAATGCTGAAGAAGCAAAACAGGCAGTTGCGGTCTTAAATCCAAAGTTGATAATTCCTACCCATTACCGCACCCAAGCAGCAGATGCCGCTAGTTGTGAGATTACACCAGTAGATGATTTTTTGGCTTTGATGCCTGGTGTCAATGTGCGCCGGAGTAATGGTGATACTGTGGCTATTAATTCTAAGGCTTTGCCGGAAAATACTGAAATTCAGCTTTTGAGTTATAAGTTTTAGTTAAATCGGGCAGAAATTTAAGGTTTCGTTTCTCAACCCAACACTTGACAGTTTTGTAGATGTTGGGTTTCACTCCTAGGCATTACGCATTGACAGGAAACTTGAAATATATAAAACATCGACCGAATTTAAATATGCGTATCCTATAACCCTTGTAGAGACGTTCCATGGAACGCCTCTACTGTAACGGGGAATGTCACCTCCAACTCCCAATTTCCCCCTAAAGCAGCATTTCCCATTTTTGTGGCTGAGGCGCTAATGGTTGCGTTGGTAATCTCATGTAACCTGCGAATCAATTCTTCTCCAGCGTCTCCCACAGCGACTCTAGAACCATAGAGTAAAATACTCTGGCTTTGCCAACGTTGTAATAAAGTAGCATATTTACTGATGTTGTCTAAATTCAGTTGACTATTTCCCAAATATAAATATCCCGGAGAACCGTGAGAAACGATGTGAATGGCGGTGATTTGGGGATGATTTTGTAAAAATTCGGTAATTTCTACAATTCCGTCTCTATTTGGGGAAAGAATAACCGTTTCTACTCCTTCAACAACTCTTGTCTGTAGGGTTTGGTAATCGGAAACTGAGGAATCAATGAAGACAATGGTATAGATTTGATTGAGTGAATAGTTGTTCAACATAATTATTATTTTTGCACCTATAACAGAATGTATTTTCCTGTTGCATTGAGACTAGGATTTAGCATTGCTAAACCCCTACAACTCTTTATGGGTACAGGCTTAAGCACAATTAAGATGGTAATGGATTTCACTTATAAACAAAACCGTAATTTCTCGGATTTGGCGGTTAAATCAATGAGTTTGAAATAGCCAAAATAAAACGCCCAAAGCTATTCAGGACGGGAATTAAATATTTTTGTAGGTGAAAAATGTTTTGGGTTTATATGAACTAAATAAAACCTAGATAAATATATTTTTTTGATGAATATTAGGCTATACGACTACGAATATATACTTGACTGATAAGATTGGATAATTTATTTTCTTGTGTTCTTCAGGTAAATCTTATGGGTGCATCTTTATTAGGACTTACGCACTGTACAAACTGCACATAATATGTATGAAGAAAATTGCCTAGTTTCAGGTTTTTGAAATCGCATATTAGTGCGGTGCGTCAGATAGAGACAATCTGTTAAATGCTCAATTATCGGGTCTGACGCACCCTACAAGAGATAAAATCCATATCAATGCCTTGTCCATTTTTTGTAGCGACTGTATTGATTGTCAAGCGACAGCGCAACCCGACGCATTTGTTGGGTTATGCCTCCGGCACACTACGTGAACGTCCCTCAGCCCAACCTACAAATCAAGACTTTTTTCGATTTGGACAAGGTATTGCCATATTTGATAAATTTATCAATGCGTAAGTCCTATAGCGGTATGCACTTGAATGAAATACATCATAGCCCCCTCATCGCTTGCGGGGAGGGGTTCTTGTATCTCACTCAACCGAGAACCGCTATAGTATTATAAAAAAGTAAGGTTTCTCGCCGTTTTGAGTATGGGTTGGTAATGGGAAGAAACCTATTACCCATTACCTATTACCCATTACCAATTTAAGCGGTGTACCATTCTGGAGTTAGCTTATCTGCTTCAGTGACAGGAGCTTCAGTTGCTAGAGTACCATTCATAGTCCAGATGGTGTCTGCACTTGTTTGTTGATCACGCCAGTAGATGTCGGTTTTGCCATCGCCGTTGAAATCGCCAAGGGATGATGTCAAACCTACGCTATTGCTGGGTAGGAAGGCTTCAGAACTCACTTGTGTACCATCCATCAACCAAGCTGTGTTTGCACCTGTGGTGGCATTGTGCCAGAAGATGTCAGTTTTGCCATCGCCGTTGAAATCACCAATGCTGGATGTCCATTCTGCACCAAGTGTGTTGACAACGCCTTCGGTAACGAAGATACCATTCATTGTCCAAATTTTGTTTTCACCTGTTTGGGAGTTGCGCCATAAGATGTCTGTCTTGAAGTCGCCGTTAAAATCGCCTAGGCTAGTTGTCCAGGATGCATCCTGTGATTGTAAGTTATATGGGGTGGCTTGGCTACCATCCATGAACCAAGCGATATTATCGCCGGTTGTGTTGTTGCGCCAGAAGATGTCACTCTTGCCGTTACCGTCGAAATCGACAATGGTTGCAGTTAAGGCTACATCTGTGGTTTCGAGAACGGTGGCACTAACTACTGTGGTTCCATCCATCTGCCAAATGGCGTTCTCACCTGTTTGAGTATTATGCCAGAAGATATCGGTTTTGCGATCGCCATTGAAATCGCCAATGTTCGCAGACCAACCTGGATCTACTCTATCTAAATTGAGGAAACTAGAAACTCTTGCGCCATCCATTAGCACAACAACATTCTCACCTGTTTGTTGGTTGCGTAGCAAGAAGTCGGTCTTATTATCGCTGTTAAAGTCAGCAGTTTCATAACTCCAGGTGGTTAAGTCATATTGACCTAAAGAAGCCTGTTCTACGACTCTTGTCCCATCCATCAGGCGAACTAAAATTTCACCTGTTTGCACATTCACCCACAATTTATCTGTTTTACCATCACCGTTGAAATCAGGGACAATTGCGGCGCTAGTTAGGTAAGGATTAGGGTTGGGATTGACGCTACCTACTGGGATTGAGGGTAATGAATCAAGTGGGATAGGAAATATTGAATCTTCTTGTGATTGGGGTGCAGAACTATTAGGAAGTTGCGTATCAAGAGATGTTGTCAAAGCTTGTGATTTTTCGAGAGATTGTAATCCTGATACTGCTAGTTCTTTTGAATATAATCCTGAGCGAGTTGCTGCTTGAAACATGGTGTGTTTTTATGGGTAATTAATATAAATTTTTAATTTGTTTACGATAAAGATTCTGTAAATAATAAACATTCGGCTAATTCTTTTTAGCAAATGTCATTATTTGAAGATATATCTCTACTGTTTGAAAATTGCTTTTGTCAAAAATAAAAATAATATCTTAATAATCAAAATAGATTTTTGATATTGTTTATTAATGTCATTGTTTAATCATAAAATTCTGGTTTTTTGACAATCATCTTGATCGCAATTCGCAAGGAGTTACAAACAAATCAAAGATGATGACTATATTTGTGAGTGACACCAAAAAATGAGATAAAGTAAAAATTGGCTAAAATAACTGAGATTAGTAACTATTAATAGAGATACTTCTAGTTATTAAAGTAAAAAACACTACTATAAATTCAACAGTAAATTAGTTATGCAAACAGAATATCGGCAACGTCGTGAGCAGTTAATGGCGAAAATTGGTGCTGGTACAGCCATTTTTAGGAGTGCGCCAACTGCGGTAATGCACAACGATGTTGAGTATAATTATCGTCAAGATAGTGATTTCTTTTACTTAACTGGGTTCAATGAGGCTCAAGCTGTAGCGGTGTTAGCACCTCATCACCCAGAACATCGGTTTGTGCTGTTTGTTCAACCCAAGGACAGGGAAAAGGAAGTTTGGAGTGGTTATCGCTGTGGGGTAGATGCAGCGAAGGAATTTTATGGTGCAGATGCAGCTTATCCGATTGCGGAGTTAGATGAGAAATTACCTCAATATTTAGAAAAGAGCGATCGCATATATTATCATCTAGGACGCGATCGCAATTTCAATGACAGAATTCTCAAACATTATCAAAATCTCCTGCGGACTTATCCCAAGCGAGGAACGGGGCCAATTGCTATTCAAGATACCATTACTGTCTTGCATGGTATGAGATTGCATAAAAGCGAAACAGAATTAGATTTAATGCGAAAAGCGGCAGATATTGCTGTAGAAGCGCACAACCACGCCTTAGAAATTACCGCACCTGGACGTTATGAATACGAAATCCAAGCAGAGATGGAACGTATTTTCCGGTTGCGGGGTGGAATGGGGCCTGCTTATCCTTCCATTGTCGCGGCTGGGAAAAATGCTTGCGTGCTGCATTACATTGAAAATAATTGCCAAATGCAGGAAAACGAATTGCTGCTAATTGATGCAGGTTGCGCCTATAACTACTACAACTCTGATATTACGCGGACATTTCCAGTGGGGGGAAAATTCACAGCAGAACAAAAAGCATTATATGAAATTGTACTAGAATCACAAAAACAAGCGATCGCACAAGTACAACCAGGAAACGCCTTCAACGCACCCCATAATACAGCCGTCCGCATCCTCACAGAAGGTTTAGTAGAACTGGGTTTACTCAAAGGTGAAATTGACAAATTAATCGCAGAAGAAAAATATAAACCATTTTATATGCACCGTACCAGCCATTGGTTAGGATTAGATGTTCATGATGTCGGTGTATATCAACATGGAGAAAATCCCCAACTTTTACAACCAGGACAAGTACTAACAATAGAACCAGGACTTTACATAGTTCCCGACACCAAACCCGCAGAAGATCAACCAGAAATTGATCCCCGGTGGGTAGGTATTGGGATTAGAATTGAAGATGATGTTTTAGTCACCGCAAATGGACATGAAGTATTAACTGCGGGAGTTCCCAAGGAAATAAAAGATGTAGAAAGATAGTAACTGGGATGTAAATTTTACCAATTATACTCAAAACGGCTAGAAATTTGACTTTTTGATAATACAAAGAACAAGTTCAAAGCCTCTCCCTCTTCACTGGGGCTACGGTGTACACACATCTCTAGACAGGATGCTAAACGTGATCCGATCCCCCTAAATCCCCCTTTTTAAGGGGGACTTTGAAGAATTTTATCTCGTTCCCATGCTCTGCATGGGAATGCTGCTCATTGAGGCTCTGCCTCCAATCTGGCATTGAGTCAGAGACTCAAAGAATGCATTCCCAGTCGGAGACTGGGAACGAGGAAAGTCTTATCAAGCTAGGTTTTTAGGAATTGTGTGTACACCGTAGGTGAACGGGGAGAGGTTTGGAGAGGGGTTCCATATTTAGTTAAACTATGAACCGTTTGAAATATACCAAATTTTAACTACATCCCTCCACAAATTCTACTTCTGGTAATTTACCTGATCTATACCTAGTTACCCGCTGACCATCAGTTTCAAAAACAACTCTATAATTTTGGTCAGCCTTATCCCTGGGTATTAAAGTTAGGTAATGTCCCTTTTGGACATAGTTATGAGGTGTAACTTTAATTTGTCCAGGATAAAGAGATTTAATTCTTGCTTCAGTATCACCAATTTTTGCACCTGAAACTGTAGTAACTCTTGGATCATCTATATCTACCCTAGCAATAACATCACTAGTGACATATTTCTGACGACTTTTAGCATCATCTTTTGTCACCATAAATGATATATCTTTGAGGTCTCCTTCTCCTTGAAGATAGTAACAGCTATCATTTCCAGCGTAGGATACATATAACTTAGCATGAAGAGCCGCTTCAGGAAGATTCATTCCTACTTTTACCGCACCAATACCATTAATAGTCACTTTTGATTGATTGGTTAATTTTGTCTGTGCAGTCACCATTCCCACCGCGAAAACAGAAGTTGTAAGGGTGATAGCGACAATAGTTAATAATTTGCTTTTGCTATTCATAGTATTTTGGAAAATTTGCTATATTTTAGATACAATCCGAAATTAGATATTTCGTATTTTTGTTTTTTCTCAAATCAAATCAAATCAAATATTAAATTAAAGCAGAGGTGACAATGACTCTAAGTTTAGTCAGACACCAATTTACAGTTCAGCAATATCATCAAATGGCTGAGTCTGGTATTTTAACAGAAAATGACCGAGTAGAACTAATTCGGGGAGAAATGATTGATATGTCACCTATTGGGACAAGACACGCGGGTTGTGTAAATAGATTAGTTAATCTACTGATTCAGCTTCTAGGAAAGCAAATAGTTCTTGCACCGCAGAATCCCATAGAATTAAATGACACTTCCGAACCGCAACCAGATATAGCATTACTAAAACCGCATGCAGATTTTTATAGAAATTCACACCCCCAACCAGAAGATATATTTTTGTTAATAGAAGTTGCCGATACAACAATAATCAGTCACCACTTTTCAAACACCCTCTTAACTTGAATCGAACCCATTATACTCAAAACGGCTAGAAATTTGACTTTTTGATAATACAAAGAATAAGTTCAAAGCCTCTCTTTTTAAGGGTATCTAAATTCTTGAAAGTCCCCCTTAGAAAGGGGTATTTAGGGGGATCGGATCACGTTTAGCATCCCGTCTAGAGATGTGTGTACACCGTAGTTTCACGGGGAGATGTTTGGGGAGAGATTTGGAGAGGGGTTCCATATTTAGTTAAACTATGAACCGTTTGCAGTATAGCTGAGAACCTTAGAGAACTACACAAAAAAGATGATCCAATCTTGTGGGATGGGCATCTTGCCCGTCCTTGTATTATTAGCGGGCTTTTCGGCCCGCACCACAAGAAATATTAGGATATTTTTTTAATTGGAAGTCTCTTAGTCTAAATTCCAATCAGAAGACATTTCATTAAATGTATCGTCAAAATTTCCGTTATAATTCTAAAGCATCTCCATCGCACTAAATCCTAATCATGGCCGACATTCCCCAAACCGGACAATCAGCACCCGACTTCACCACCCCAGACCAAAACGAAAAACCAATTACTCTAGCTGACTTCAGTGAGTGGATAGTCCTCTATTTTTACCCCAAAGATGACACTCCGGGATGCACCACAGAAGCCAAAGACTTCACTGATTTAGCTTCAGAATTTACCACTGTAGGAGCTAAAATCATCGGTGTCAGTCCAGATTCATCTAAAGCACATTGCAAATTTATCGACAAACATCAATTATCAATTACCCTGTTAAGTGATCCAGAACATCAATTAATAGAAGCCTATGGTGCTTGGAGGTTAAAAAAATTTATGGGTAAAGAATATATGGGTGTTGCTCGTTCAACTTTTTTGATTTCACCCGATAAAATCATAGCCTACTCTTGGCCTAATGTAAAAACAAAAGGTCATGCCCAAGCAGTATTGACAAAATTGCAAACATTAACAGTTAAATAATTAAATACTTTATTTCAATCTCATCTTTTTAAACATGAGTTTTTTCTGTTCCCTGTTGCCAGTTCCCTCTGAATGTGATGAAAGTTAACGAGTTTTTACAAAACCATAACCTGCTAAAACAGATACTTTTTATATATTTTGGGCAAGATGCCGATAATTTGTATCCACAAATTATTGAAATAATTCCTTAAAAGCTAGATAACATTATATTCAGCGCATTTACTAGCGGAGTTAATCACAATGTCAAAACAGCAAGGTAAAAAAATCTCACCCATCCCAATGCCAGCCGATATTGGAGTGGTTGATTTGATTAATAATTACTTCACCGCTTACAACTCAGCACGCTTGCGAGAAGCCTGTCAACTACTCAGTCATGATGTATTTACAGACGGGGTTACAGTGGGGGTTAGCCTTTCTGGCGCGATGACACCAGCCGGATTTGGTGTTTCTGCCCTTGCACCCTTAATTCGCAATGGTTTTATTGACTGGATGATTAGCACAGGTGCAAATCTTTACCATGATATGCACTACGGTTTGGGTTTTGAACTTTTTGCGGGTAGTCCGTTTTTAGATGATGTCAAATTGCGCGAAGAAGGTACCATCAGAATCTATGACATTATTTTTGGCTATGATGTGCTACTAGAAACTGACGCTTTTATTCGCAAAATTCTGCAAGCGGAACCTTTTCAAAAGCGCATGGGAACAGCTGAATTTCATTATTTGCTGGGTAAGTATGTGCGAGAAGTAGAAAAGCAATTAGGTGTCAAAAATTCTTGTTTGTTAGCCACAGCTTATGAATGTGGCGTACCGATTTATACTTCTTCTCCTGGTGACAGTTCCATTGGCATGAATGTAGCAGCATTAGCATTGGAAGGCTCAAAGTTGATATTAGATCCAGCTATTGACGTAAATGAAACAGCGGCTATTGCTTATGGTGCAAGGGAAACAGAGGGTAAAAGTGCGGCTGTAATTATCGGTGGTGGCAGTCCTAAAAACTTTTTATTGCAAACACAACCACAAATTCACGAAGTACTAGGACTAGAAGAACGGGGACATGATTTCTTTGTCCAGTTTACCGACGCTAGACCAGATACAGGGGGTTTGTCAGGGGCAACTCCAGCCGAAGCTGTCAGCTGGGGTAAGATTGACCCAGATGAGTTACCTAGCACCATTGTTTGTTATACAGATAGTACGATCGCTCTGCCATTGGTTACAGCTTATGTTCTCAATCAATGTCAACCTCGTACTCTGAAACGTTTGTATGATAGACGAGATCAATTGTTAGGCACATTACAAAAAGACTACCTAGCGGCTAA
Source organism: Anabaena sp. PCC 7938 (assembly GCF_049315035.1). Classification (NCBI taxonomy): domain Bacteria; kingdom Bacillati; phylum Cyanobacteriota; class Cyanophyceae; order Nostocales; family Nostocaceae; genus Anabaena; species Anabaena sp. PCC 7938. The sequence goes on from NZ_CP186034.1 coordinate 3,814,939, forward strand.
AGACAAGCCAGCAAGTGAAACTAATTCACAGCAAGCGGCTACTTATCCCTGCGGTACACCAGTGAAAAAATAATACACAACATCAACTCATAATAAAAGTGGGTTAACAACATCTTAACCCACTCCTAAATCTCATCTTTCTTGACAAATTTATCTCTGCAAACTGCGAGGATCAAGGGCATCGCGCAACCCATCCCCTAGTAAATTAAAGGCTAACACAGTCAGAATAATCAAGATTGCTGGTGGCAAAATTAGCCAAGGTTGTAAAACTAAAATAGACGCATTACTTGCCAAAGAAAGCATATTTCCCCAAGAAGGATCTGGTTGTTGAATCCCTAAACCAATTAGACTCAATACAGCTTCAGCACCAATAAAACTAGGAATTGTCAGAGTAGCTGAAATAACTATATAGCTTGCAGTTTGGGGTAAAACGTGCCGCATAATAATATATATTGGCTTACCACCCATTGCCTGTGCTGCTTGTACAAATTCTCGCTCTTTAATTGATAGTACCTGCCCGCGAATTACCCTTGCTAAACCTGCCCAACTAATCACAGAAGTAATGACTACAATTAATAAAAACCGCTGCGTACTAGTTAATTGCGGACTTAAGACTCCTGATAATGCTGCCAACAAATAAATACTAGGAAAAGTCATCAGCACTTCTGCCAAACGCATGATCACACTATCAATCACACCGCCAAAATAACCAGAAATACCACCTATCAATAAACCAAGAGGATAGGTGATAATAATCCCAAAAATCCCAATAAATAAACTAATACGGCCACCATAAAGCAATCTACTAAATTGATCTCGTCCTTGGTCATCAGTACCTAAAAGGTTAAATTTTGCTTCACCAGTTGAGCCAAACAAATGCCAATTCAGAGGAATACCAGGGATAATGGTGACTTCATCCCATTTGGGAGGTAATGGCAAACTGAGTTGAAATAATCTATATTCTGATCCAGAGACAAACAAACCTAATGGTGAAGACTTTTTGAAGTCTACAATTAGTTTCCGTTCTCCTGTTTCTAAATTTGTATCCCCTTGAGTTGTCGGATATATATGCGGTCCAATAAATTGACCTGCCGGAGAAACCCAGTAAATACGAGTCGGTGGCAGTAATGAACCATTTAGCTGTGATTCATATGGGTTATAAGGTGCAATAAAATCAGCCCCAACTACTGCCAAATAGAAAACTAACAGCAAGGTTGCCCCAAATCGCGCCAAAGGATTTTTTTTCAGTCTCTGCCACCAATTCATAATTTCTTATCACAAATCGAACAATTTTAGATCTTAGATTGACCCCATATGATAAATAAATTTAGGGGCTTGATAATTTTCGATTGATTCCCCTGATTTATCTAGGGACTTTTTCCCTTAAGAAACTATTGATCAAAGGTAATGGATACAGGTTAGCAATTCGTTAGTTATTGCTGTTTATTAATTACTTATGAGTAATGACTATCTAAGCATTTAACTGTTCAGCTAAATACCGGAATTCTTCATTTTGTTTTTCATGTTCGACAACAAAAACATTGGAATAAAGATTGGCTAAAACTTGTTTTCCTTGTTGTGTTAGAGATAGATAATGGAGTCCTTCTTTAATATAAGGATAGACACCATGCCAATAAAATTTGGCGTAGTTTTTGCGTAGATCTCCAGGATTTTGATAGCCTAAAGCTTTATTAATCCCCGTTTCTTCAAATTCATAAAACAAACTCGTGATTTTTTTTAAGTAACGCGGATCACTTAATTGACCAATTAAATCAGCAGCACGTACTAATCCCGCAAAATGATTGGAATCTTGATGATCATCTGCATGAGGCACAGGGAAACGAGTTAATTCAATATTACGTTTAATCGCTTCTGAATCTATTAAATAATGTCCACCAAATCGCTCATCAATAAATAGTTTTGCCCGGTCTACATGATAGGGTGTAAGACTAGCATCAGAAGCACCTGAAGGGAGAGAAACCATGTTGCCATTCTGACCGGTAGCATACAGGCTTTCTGATTCTTTATCTTCACGACAAACTCCTTTCACATAGCCGATATCGTGACACAATAAAGAAATGATTACGTGTAACCAGTCTTCACTGGAAACACCACCTTCGCGGATGTGTTTACCGCGCAAAATTTCTTGTCCAACTAAGGTAACGAGGACTGAGTGTTCAACGTTGTGATATAAGGCATCGCTATTGGCAATATTTTCTAAAGCCATGTTACCTGCCCAAGCGATAATATCTTGATAATCAGTTTTTAAGCTACCGTAAGTACGTTGGTAGCCAGATCTAATTTGATTTACAAAAGCACTAATGATAATTTCAGTTGTATTGAACATACTGGATACTCAGGTATATATTTTGTATAATCGAGTCAGCTTCAATTTAGGCGTGTGGCTTGCACTCACAAAGGATAGCTTTCTCAAAATGGAGAAGGCTTTTCAGGTGGATGAAGCGCATGGAATCATGAGAAAGTTAGTATAGTCAGAGACTTTGGTGCTTTAAACCCCTTTGAATTAAGTTTACATTATCATTCTCAATTTTTCCTAGCAAATGAGTTGAGTTGATTGTTTAGAGTCTAGTATAGGCTATGAGCAAAGAAAATTAGTTTTATTCCCTACTTGGGAATTAATGCTTCCAGTCGGCAGACGAGATTAGTAAATAGGACTTACGCATAACACAACGAAGGTAGAGGTAATTCATGAATTACCTCTACGGAAGAATCAGGTTTTCGGTCACATCTTGCGTAAGTCCTGGTAAAATCTGCTTTTTATCTTTTACTAAATTTATGATATGATGTCCAATGACACAAATTTTTAATTAATTATTTGTCGCGGGTGTAATTCAGTGGTAGAATGTCTGCTTCCCATGCAGAATGTCGTGGGTTCGAGTCCCATCGCCCGCTTTAAAAATTGGATAAGTTGATCCATGCTGTTAGATTATTGAACTTAGTCAGTAAGCTTTTTAGGGCTTGCTGATAGCGTAGCATAAGCCATAAAAATCTTTCCGTGAGATGTTAGGAGTCAGGGGGGGAAAAAGAGAATTTTTGAGAATCCTTCAAAACCTGAAAAACTATTTAACTTTTGCCTGCAAAAACCCTTGATCTTCTGCCAACAGGTGATAAATCAATTATCACCTCTTTTATCAAAGCGCCTTTTTGAGAAGGTTATTAATTGCGTTGCCACATCTTGATTGTGTTGTCAGCACTTCCACTAAATATAGTATTTCCTTCAACGCTGAAAGCTAAACAATGAATGGTTGAGGAATGTTCTTCAAGAGTATTTATTAATTCTTTTGTCTCCACATACCAAATCTTAATTGTTTTATCAAAACTACCACTTGCTAAGTTTTTACCATCAGGACTAAAAGCAAGGCTAGTTATAGAATCTGTATGCCCTAAAAATGTGTGAATGAGTTCTCCTGTTGCCAAATGCCAAAGTTTAATTGTTTTATCATGACTACCAGTAGCAAAAAATTTACCATCAGGACTAATGGCTATAGTATTAATTGCATCGGTATGATCAGTCATGCTAATCATTTCTACTCCCGTTTTAACATTCCATATTTTGATAGTTTTGTCACAATCACAGCTAATTAATTTTTTTCCATCTGGGGTAAAGACAACAGAGTTAACATAATTGTCATGATTGGTGAGAGTATAAATTAACTTTTCAGTGTTTAAATCCCAGATTTTAATAGTTTTATCTAAACTTGCAGATACAAAGGTTTTACCATCAGAACTAAAAGCAACTGAAGTTACACAACCTGAATGCTCAATGAAAGTTTTACTTTTAAAAGAATACCATAGTTTAAATGTTTTGTCATAGCTACCACTAGCTATTATTTCTCCATTAGGAGAAAAAGCGACTGAGGAAATATAGTTTGAATGACCGTTTAAACTGTTAAGCAGTTCACTAGTTTGGACATCCCAGATTTTAATTGTTTTATCACCGCTACCACTTGCAAATGTTTTTCCATCAGGGTTGACAGCAATTGAAAAAACATGATTTGAATGTCCATGGATAGTATTTACACAATTCCATAGTGTGGGTTTTTCAATTTGCACAAATGCTAATTGTTTTAATTCATAATTATATACTTCTCTATATTTTTGCAGGATTAACCTTAGTTTTTGCAACATTTCGCTTGTCCAAACTGAAGGAAAGTCTGCACTTAATTTAAATAGTTGCGGTTCATAATTTGGGTTAATATTCAAGTAATACCAATCTGCTAAAAATGCTGCTAGTAGCTTGTGTAAAATAACAATGGTATGTCTGATTGCACGCAAACTTTTAGTTTCATCACTGCCAGAGTCTTCAAGTTGTCCTTTGACTTCTTCCCAATTCCAAGGTTCAAAAGACAAAGATACTGGTTCATGCAGTCCCCAAAATTTGACATTGAAATAAACTTCATGATCTGTGATATCAGTGTAAATAATTGCTGTTGGTACAGCAGACAAAATGGTTTCTAACTGTTTTACTTCTGCATCAAAAATTGAACGCTCAAAATATTTACCATAAAATTCTACCGGACAGAAATCACTATGAATAGGGTAATATTTTTCTAAAAATAGTTTTAATTGATTGCGAATTTCTTTTTTGAGGCTATCACGGAAAGATATGGGAAAATCTTCACTGATATCTGGTGGGGGAATTAAGATTAGTAAGCGTGGTTTCTTTTGTTCATCTACAAAAATCCGCTGTGCTTCATCACGACTTAAGACACCAGGCCACTTTTGTTGGTCGAAGATTCCCTGAATTTCTTTCTGTTTAAGTTCAATCGCTTTAGATGTCGTTTCTCGACTTAAATTGAGATATAATGCACTTAATTTACCTCTATCTTGCATTTCTTCCCGTTTTAATTGGATTAATTTTTTTTCTCTTTCATCTGCTGTAAATGTAATTTCTATATCTGTAGAAAGAGGTGATTGTTGAATTTGCAAAAATTCTTTTTTTCTGGCTTCTCGACGATTGTAATAGTCTACTTCCGCTTGTATTACTCGGTGATCTTGTCTAAGTTTTTGAATTCTTACGGGTAAGTTAATTTTATTTTCTTTAACTAGTGTTTGGTTAATAAATGCAGAAATAACTCGGTTAGTAGTATCAGTGACAAAATCTACAGCAGCACCAACAATATCAAATGTCATATAGGTAGGTTATAGGGGTCAGTAAATTTAACACTTAGCCAATTTTAGCCGTTAAATTTCTGATTGTGTACGTAAAGACTTAATTTTATTGGTATCAATTTTGTGGAATTGCCTGTAAACCTATGAACCAAGAAAGTTTAACCCCCTGTCGGTGTAAGGGGGTTGAGGCTAAGTTTGCTTTTAAATCGAGTAATATAACGGAAAAGATTTAGCGTCTTTTGACTTGACATAAACACGCTCTTGTGGTTCTAATTTTAACTCATCAAATCGATCGCGTGTTAAATGTGCTGTCATAATTTGCCCGTCATCTAATTTTAGCTCTACTTGAATTTCCCAACCCAAATGAATTACACGGCTAACTGTGGCAGGTGCTGTTGTACCGTTAGCCACTCTTTCTACAATCACATCTTGGGGACGTAAAAACGTTTCTGGGTGTGCTGAATTAAAGCCACTGGCCTGAAAAATTTTCGAGCTGCTGGATAAAACATTAACTGGGCCAATAAAACTCATGACAAATGCTGAAGCGGGATGGTCATAAATTTCTGCTGGTGTTCCTACCTGTTCTACCCTGCCTTTATTCATCACCACGATTTCATCTGATACTTCCATTGCTTCTTCTTGGTCGTGGGTGACGAAAACGGTGGTAACGTGGACTTCGTCATGGAGACGACGCAACCAAGCCCGTAGGTCTTTGCGGACTTTAGCGTCTAAAGCTCCGAATGGTTCATCTAGTAATAATACGTTAGGTTCTACAGCTAAGGCTCTAGCTAAGGCTACACGTTGCCTTTGTCCACCAGAAAGTTGAGAAGGATAGCGATCGCCTAAACCAGACAATTGCACTAATTCTAACAACTGGTCTACCCTGCCCTTAATTTTCTTTTGAGGTATTTTGCGAATTTCTAAACCAAAGGCGATATTTTGTCGCACGGTCAAATGTTTAAATAAAGCATAGTGCTGAAATACAAAGCCTATATTTCTTTCTTGTACGCTTTGATATGTGGCATCTTTACCTGTAAGCAAAATTTTGCCGCTATCTGGCATTTCTAAACCAGAAATTAACCGTAGCAGGGTAGATTTACCAGATCCAGATGGACCGAGTAAAGCAACCAGCGAACCACTTTCAATTTCTAAACTCACTTGATCAACAGCTTGGAAACTACCAAATTGTTTAGAGACATTCTCAACTACTATGCCCACTGGTTTTATACCTCTGCTACTAATCTACGGCTTATAGGTAGGATTACTGTATATTTATATCATATTCAGAATTGATTGGATGAGAAAAATTCACCATCCACAACCACCACAATCGAGAAAACTACAATCAGCACCGCTACAATCTAGGGAACTGCAATCAGTAGCACCACATTCTAGAGAACTACAATCAGGAGCCATATTCAGCATTTCTGGACAGTCACAACTTATTTCAGCGCAATTAATTCCTAAATCCATAACATCAAAATTATTTTGACAAGATGATTTAGGCGCAATTGGTTGAGGTTTCTTTTTTTGCTGATCTTCATCTGTTGTTGGTGGTTCTAGTTCCTCAGCTTGGGATTTGAGCATTATATTGGCTTGCTGACAACTTTGAAATCTGACACGGGACTTGACAAATCCAGCTTTTAACCCTTCTTGAGCAATTACCCGCTTGATGTACCCAGAGCAAGACTCACCACCATACAAGACTCGGTGAGCGCAAACAAAGCCTTTATAAGGGGAAATATGTTGTTGATACCCAGTAATTGCAGAAACACCAACTTTTCTAGCAAAAGAGTCCCACAAAGAAACTTGCATATTTTGTCAGGTGTCTATGAAATAGTTAATTCTTCTAGTTACCATCGACTAATATCTAGTAATAAATCCTAATGACCGTTTTTCACCTCAGTTTTCGTGTCGAAATGTTAAAGAATATTGCATTTATCTCAAAACCTTAAGGGAAAGCGCCAAAACAACCAAAAGTCCGTGATAGGATTTTCTGGGTAAATGTGAAGATTGGGAGAAAACCTTTGACACTACGGGTTGCGGTTGTTGGTTCAGGCCCAGCTGGTTCATCTGCCGCTGAGACACTGGCAAAAGCTGGAATTGAAACTTACTTAATTGAGCGCAAGCTTGATAACGCCAAGCCATGTGGGGGAGCCATTCCTCTGTGTATGGTGAGCGAATTTGACCTACCACCAGAGATTATCGACCGTCGAGTGCGGAAGATGAAAATGATTTCGCCCTCAAATCGTGAGGTTGATATCAATCTGATAAATGAAGATGAATATATAGGAATGTGCCGTCGGGAAGTTTTGGATGGCTTCTTACGCGATCGCGCGGCCAAATTAGGCGCAATTTTAATTAATGCCACAGTTCATAAACTTGATATTCCCACAAATAACACCGACCCCTATACCATTCATTATGTAGACCATACTGAGACTGGAACTCAGGGAATTGCCAAAACCCTCAAGGTGGATTTAGTGATTGGGGCTGATGGGGCTAACTCCCGGATTGCTAAGGAAATGGATGCTGGGGATTACAATTATGCGATCGCATTCCAAGAACGCATTCGTCTCCCCCAAGACAAAATGGCCTACTACAACGACCTCGCCGAAATGTATGTTGGCGATGACGTTTCCACCGACTTCTACGCTTGGGTATTCCCCAAATATGACCACGTAGCCGTCGGCACCGGCACAATGCACGTCAACAAAGCCAAAATCAAACAATTCCAAGCCGGTATTCGCGCCCGTGCTTCCGAAAAACTAGCCGGTGGTGAAATCATCAAAATAGAAGCCCACCCCATCCCTGAACATCCCCGCCCTCGTCGCGTTGTGGGACGCATCGCTTTGGTAGGAGATGCAGCAGGTTATGTTACCAAATCCTCTGGTGAAGGTATTTACTTCGCAGCTAAATCTGGAAGAATGTGCGCCGAAGCCATTGTCGAAGCAGCCAACGGCGGCGCGAGAATTCCCACAGAAGGCGACCTCAAAGTTTACTTGAAGCGTTGGGATAAGAAATACGGACTCACCTACAAAGTGTTAGACATTCTCCAAAGTGTATTCTATCGTTCCGACGCTACCCGTGAAGCATTTGTAGAAATGTGTGGTGATATGGATGTACAGAAACTAACATTTGACAGCTATCTGTATAAAACCGTCGTTCCTGCTAACCCCATCACCCAACTAAAAATAACTGCCAAAACCATTGGTAGCTTAATTCGCGGTAACGCCCTCGCGCCCTAAATCTATTGTTGATCCAAATACGAAAATGTAGAGATGATGCAAAAAACGTCTCTACATTTTTTGTTATTTATGGCTCAATGTATGGGTGAGGTTTCCCCGCACTTGATTGTATTTTATCTGAGAACCGCTATAACTTAATTTACAGTAGAGGCAATTCATGAATTGCCCGTACTCGTATATAGGGAATTTAAGATACAATAAATTCAATCTCTAAATTTGGGTTTATATTATGATAACTACACTCATTGAACGAGAAGCAGAACCTATTTTAATTAGCGACCTCACCTGGAGAGAATTTAAAGCCGTTAAACAGCTAATTGAGTGTCCAGGGTTAAGGTTGTCTTTTTTAGATGGAGTTTTAGAGATTCGGAAAAACCCAGGTAAGAAATATCAAATTATCAAAGAAAGTATTGCTTCTTTACTAGAAATTTATTTAGAATTTTTGGAATTAGATTTTACTCCCACTGGTTCTGTCACCCTAGAGAGTGAATTTGAAAAAGTCAAAAAAGAAGGTGATAAATCTTATGAATTGGGAGAAAACAGAAAACGCCCTGATTTAGTGATTGAGGTAGTTGTTAGTAGTGGAGGAATTGATAAACTGGAAGCATATAAACGCTTGCAAATTCCTGAAGTTTGGTTTTGGATTAATGATGAACTATTGTTTTATAGTTTAGGAAAAGAGGGATATGAATCTGTTACTAAATCACAACTTTTACCTAATTTAGATGTGGCTTTATTAATGGGTTGTATTAATATAGAAAATCATGCTCAAGCACTGCGGGAATTTCGAGCAGGGATAAAAATTACATAACTATTTGTAATAACTCTCATCCTCAGAGAACTTAAAGATAATTCTAAAATCATAATCTTATAAAGAGTTTGTTAATTCCTCAATTAATTGGTCAGGAGTGAGAATTCGCGGTGAAATTACGGGGAAATCTTGAGGATTACGGGTAATAATCGCATCTAATTGATTGACTACCGCAGTAGAGTATTGAATGGCATCTTCAAAATCCTTAAAATTGGTTGTGAAAGCCATACTAATTACAGCCTGATTTACCGTAGCAATTTGACAGAAGGTAAGTATTTCTTGCAAAAACTCAATAGTTAAATCTCGACCTTTTTGTTTACGGATAATATAATAAAGGTCGCTAATGGTTGATGCTGAAATGTAGCCTTCTATTTGTCCCTGTTCAACAAATGCTAAAACTGTCTCACTATTAGTGACGTAAGGCTGTCGTTCCAGGGCAATATCTATAATTATGTTGGTATCAAGCAAGACTTTCACAGGTTATGTTTCTCCTTTAAATATTCCCATTTAGCTTGATCTGGATCAAAATCAGGTGGCGCAGGTTGAGTTTTTTCAAACCAGTTTTGCAAGGCTTTGATTTTAGTTCGTCTTCTAGGTGTTTCTGGTGCTGATTCACTTGCTGGGGTTGTGATATTATCAAGTGTCTCAGTAGCTTGCCAGACTATTACTTCCACATCTCCGGGGGGTAAATTCACCGATTCGGTAATCAGTAAGTTACCAGATTGATCAATTTTTCCTTTGAGTTTGTATGCTTGCATGATGTTCTTTATAAGACTCTGTTTCTATATTATCTTGCGTTAAGCAAAATTCAATTTTCATTTTTATAAAATTTGTCTGATTTGAGCTAAAGCTCTTTCTCCAGAAATTGGCTCAACGATATGATTACGTATTTCATCCCGGCGTTTTTTAGCTTCTGTGTTCCAACTGTTTTGGATATTTTCATCAATATCAGATTCTAGACTTTTAATTAGTTTTTCTACTAAAAATACTCTGCTAGAGCTGGGTAAAGACAAGGCTTCCTGAATTAATTCTTCAACTGATAGCATAATTATTTATATTCTCTGTAAATTGAATTGAGAATAGGCACAAATAAAGACTTTATTCACAAGCTATTTTATCATTCTTCCTATGGAAATATCATATTGTTGAAACTGAAATCTAGCCTTGTATTTGCCTTTGTTCAACAAATGCTAAAACTGTCTCGCTATGAGTGACGTAAGGCTGTCGCTCTAGGGCAATATCTATAATTATATTGGTATCAAGTAAGACTTTCACAGATTATGTTTCTCCTTTAAATATTTCCATTTAGCTTGGTCTGGATCAAAATCTGCTGAAACGGGTGGGGAATTTTCAAATAAACTCAAATAAATATCTATATACTCTGTGGATAAGTTTTCAATTGAATTAATAATTTATTTAAAATCATCATAGAATATCTTCTAAATTAAACTCTAATTTTATAATATAAAAAAACTGAACTTAGTAAAGTTATGTTACTAAATTCAGGTATTTGTTGATAATTTAGGTTTACGATTGTCTAATCAAATAATTTACGTATTTCATCATTATTCATTCTTCCACCAAACTCTTTAATTACTTCCTCTGTAGCTTCTTCAATATTTTTACCATCTAAGAGAAGTTCTTCAACTTCCTCTGTAGCTTCTTCAATAGTTTTACCACCTAGAAAATCAATCTCTGGATGATTCAAGGATTTTTTTTGTTCTGAATCGGACATATAAATACTCCCAAGACAGTAATACAATGTAAATACTATATTACTAAATAGTAAACCCATTTGCAATAAGCTGCTGGTGCTGGGTTTAAATTTGTCAATAGTTCAGTCCAACTATTTATTCAACTTAGTATACTTGAGCAAAGCTGCTTCGCTAAAACCGTAATCTCTATTTTACAAAAATTACAACCCTTATTGATTTTTACAGATTAAAGTTAAAATTCATCAATAACTTTATCTTCTCGAATTTCTTGTTTTACAGTTAAATCCGACTTTTTACCAATCTTATCACCTAGAAAAATGTAAATAAGACCAAACATACGATTAAATAAATAATCAACCTGTGAGCTTGAAGTGATAGGTGTTTTTCCTAATCCTGTATGTCTGATAATAAATTTATTATCACCGATATCATTTAATTCTTTACAATCATTATGAAGAACTTCGCGCATTTTTTCCTGGTCAGAAACTTTTTCTAAACGTATTTCTACAGATTTTTTTTATTTGACGGATCATCTAGCGTTCTTATTCTTTCCCAAGCATCCCATAGCTCTTTCAATGATTCTTTACGTATATTCAAATCTGGATCAAGATATTTTATTCTAGCCGTTTTAAGGAATGAATCCAATATTTCATCATTTGTTTGAAAAATAGAATTATTTAATTTATCTCTTAAAAAAGGAGGAGATAAACGATTAATTTGTCCATCTTCTTGTAATTCAAAAGCTATACGATTTCGTTCAAATAACCTATTTACTTGATCACGAAACTCCTTTTGTCCTTCTTGTTTATCAAAACTTAAATCATGGTGTTCGTAGTGAGGATGATTCTCAAATTTTACTGGTTTCGATATATGTTCATGGCAAAATTCTATGAACTCAAGAATAGTTAAAGTTAGAGGTGTATCTAATTCAGTTAGCGGAAATTTAAAATTTGCAAAATGACCCCAAATGGCTGAATTCATCCTTGAAATGTTAGTTGTATATATTTGATCATAAGAATTAGGATAATCAGGACATCTTTCAGGAAAGGCTTGAGCAAAATATTCTTCATCAATCAAGTTATTAATTAAAGCTATTAATCCTCCCCAAACATTATCATTAATTTCATGTTCAATTCTTGGTTTTAATCCAAATTCTCGTTCTCCAAAATAAAGATTGCTCATGATAATCCTTTAATTCAATAAAGTCAAAGTTTCAATTATTTTAACATGGGTAGCCTTTAAGTTTAAAAACTACCCAGAAATTTACATACAATCCTTGAGATTAAAACTTATCCAAGGAATTTGTTTAAAAAAATTCTGAAGTTCCTCCAATATCTTAATAATTTCCTCAATACGTTCTTTTGAATCCATTTCAGGAGAAGTTATTTCCCGCAAATGATCAAGATATCTTTGCCAGTCTTTTTCAACAGCATCAGCACCTTGATTAAAGCTTTTAGTGGTATCCTGCCAAAATTCATCAATTCCATTTGCAAATTTATCATTTATATTTTGTTCTTGGAAATATTTAACTGTCTGCTTTGCTAAACGTTTTTGCCAAGATTCTCCAAATAAACTCCATGCAAGTGAAGCTAATGTAGCAGCTATACCAATACCCAGAACTATGGGACCACCAATAGTTGCTATGAAAGCTATGACAGCAGCAGTACCTCCACCAATACTAATACCCAATGCTGATAGTAAACTCACTAATTTAGCTACTAAAATATAACCTCCAAGATTGCCTAAACTAGCAGCCCAAACTGCTAAAGCTCCATAACTACCTAAACCTGCTAAACCCACCCAAAAAAGCACCTTTAGTATCAAATGGTATTTCCATAGATGTATCAAAATTTGGGAGTTTTAATAACGCCTCTTGATATGAACCCAGAAAATCTTCAATTGCAGGTGTTAACTTATCAGAGTTTAATTTAATGGTTTTTTCTAATTCATGTTGAATCTTTCCAATTAAATAACCAGAAATACCCTCTTTAGCCTCTTTTTTATCATCATACTGATTACGAATAATTCCTTCAACAGCATCAATAGTGAGTATCTTATTAGTGTACTCTTTGAAAGAAGTGTGAGTATCTTTTTTTAAGTTAGTGATAAGTTTGAGTACATTATCACGTTTTTCTTGAGTTTCCTTTTTACGAGTTTCTTCATTCTCTTTCAATGCTTCTAGCTGTTTACGTCGTGAATCTATATCATCAAGAGTCTTTTGATAAGCCTCTATTCCTTTAGTACATTTATCTATATTAGCTTCTTTGATTGCATTGATTTCTCTTTCGAGACGAGACATTACTGTTTGAGGTAAAAATTCCCCTACTAATTTAGTAAAGTCATGAAATAAACCTTGACATCTATCAGGTCTTTCTGCCCAAAATGTAAAGAATCTTGTTTGTAAATCTTGCTGAGAAATATCACGATTTATTAATTTTCTACGATTCTTTAAAACTCCTTCGTTAAGTTGTTTATAGAGTCTTCTAGCAGCACCAATTGGAATTTTTTGAAGTTGCTCATTAGAAATACTAGGATCAGCATGAGTAGCAACAATAAATAAATTTCCCAATGTAGGAAAATTCTTACATTCATTTTCTGGAGCAGGAAGTAAACTTAATAAATTACTAAGCCGTAACATATCCTGACCATTAATATGTCCTTTTGCTGGTGAAGCATATATCACTATATCTGCTATTTGTGCCGCACTATTAGCCTTTTCTACATCTTTGGAAACTTCATCAGGTTGATCTGAAAAACCAGGTAAATCTATTAAATTACAAGCTTTCAAAAGAGGTGAATTGATGTAAACTACCGCAGCATGAGCAGCTATATCTTCATTTTCTCCATGTACACCATACTTTTGTAAAACTTCAAAACTTCCTGATTGAATACAATATTTTTCAAAACGTTCTTCGTCATCTAAAAGCAAAAAATCCAGAATTAGTTTACCTTTTTCATCTTTGAGCCAAAAATCATCATTGACAATTAATACATCATCTTCACACCATTGAGGACGATCTTCAACATGACGCACAAATGTAATAACTCTTGTTGCTGGTTGATAACCAACAGGCAAATTTTTAGTACCTAACATAGTGTTTGCTAGATGCGATTTACCTGCGTCGAAACCTCCTGTTAATACTAAATTCGGTTTTTTTCGGTAGCGTTTCAGTTGTTTTTTTAGGTCGTTAGGAGTATTTAGAGGTGTTGGTATATCCAGCTTATCTATAGGAGGAGTAGAATCAATATACTGATCAAGTAAATTTAGTCTACGATAAAGCTCTGTATATGGAGAACCGGGATCAATACCTTTTAGAGGTTGTATAAGTGGTGACATCAATATTTGCAGCCATTGTACTAAAAGCTCTTGTGAAACAGTAGCAGGTGCTTTTTCATAAGCATCAACTTCTTCCGTATAAATACCCAAGGCATTAGCAATATCTACTTGCTGCATTCCAGCTTTTTGACGATATCCTAGTAAGTCAATATTCATTTTTGTATTTCTGATTTACTAAATAACGGTATAAAATAACTTAGTATAATTATAGTAAATATACAATAGTATTAATACTGGAAGAAACAAATACTTTTTTCAATGCAAACCATAATGATTATCCTCTCTCAATAGTCACTAAAACAACTTTTTAAAATGAAAACAGACAGCATATTTTACCGATTATTTCAAGAAATACCTAGCATATTTTTTGAACTGATTGCTAACTCTCCCCAACTAGCAGAACTTTATCAATTTTCATCAGTTGAAGTCAAACAAACAGCCTTGAGAATAGATGGAGTTTTCTTACCTAACCAAAATACAGATAACCCCATCTACTTTTTAGAAGTACAATTTCAATCAGATAAGGATCTCTACCATAGACTTTTTAGCGAAATATTTCTTTACATCCGCCAAAACAACCCCAAAAATCACTGGAGTGCGGTAGTTATCTATCCAAACCGCAGCATAGATACACAAGATATTAAGCATTATCAAGAATTCTTCACCAGCCAACGAGTCAGAGTTATTTATCTCGATGAATTAGGAGAAACAACATCTTTACCCATTGGTATTGCTACAATAAAACTAATCATCGCTAACCCAGATAATTCCATTACCCAAGCCAGAGAATTAATCACCAGAACTAAACAAGAGATAGATTCTCAATTTCAACAGCAACAAGTCTTACAAATCATCGAGACGATTTTAATTTACAAGTTTCCAAGAATGAATAGGGAGGAAATAGAAGCCATGTTTGGATTAAGTGAGTTAAAACAAACCCGATTTTATCAAGAAGCAAAAGAAGAGGGTGAACGCAAAGCTAAATTAGACGCAGTTCCTGGTTTGATAACATTAGGTTTAACTAGAGAACAAATCGCACAAGTTTTAAATTTAAGTTTGGAAGAAATTAGCGAGATTGTCCAACAACAGAATATCAACACAAAGGAAAAATAAAATAGATAAAGACGAGGAATAATACCAAATAGGTGATAAATTTATTCCTCAATACTTTTTAGATACCTCTGTTTTACGTTTTCTGCTACTAACTCAGTTTCTGTGCTTGTATAACCTGCAAACTACCACCAGCATATAAACTAGGTTCACCTACCTCAAAACCATTTTCTGTTAACAAAGCAGGTAAATCAGTTTTTAACAACTCCCAAGCAGTCTCCGTTTCAAATAACCAGAAAAACACCGATAAACCTGGCCAAAAGATGGGATTTGTTGGTGAGTGAAAATCTACCAACGTAAATACACCCCCTGGCTTTAAAACCCGATAAACCTCTTGAATGATTTTTCGCAGTTGTTCAGGCTGCATCTCGTGTAAAGCGGCACTGGTATGAATGACATCAAATAAATGATCTGCAAAAGGCATATTTTCTGCAAAAGCTTCTATATAAGTAGCATTCGGCACATTTCGCCGCGCCCGTTGCAGAGACAATGGGGAAGCATCCAGCCCTGTAACATTTTGTGATAATTTCACCAAAAATTCTGTTGTTTGACCACTACCACAACATAAATCTAGAACTTGAGTATCTGAATTTAGTGTTAAACCTTGTAAAGCAAGTTGGCGGAAACGACCTTCACCACCCACACTTAAGGCGGCTAAACGCGATATGCCATCATATAGCCATTGATAGCGATAACTCCAGTCTCTTAAAATAGTTGCCATTACATCTTTCCTACCGATAAAGCTTTATATTTAATTAAAGATATATTGTTAACATTAGTAAAAAATCTGAAAGGTTGGGGGAAAGTAACTGCTATGGGTCGTGTAGGCGTATTATTACTCAATCTCGGAGGCCCCGATAAATTAGAAGATGTCGGGCCGTTTTTATATAACCTGTTCTCTGATCCCGAAATTATTCGTCTACCCTTTCGCTGGATGCAAAAACCTTTGGCTTGGTTTATTGCTACACGACGAACTAAAACATCTCAAGAAAATTATAAGTATATCGGTGGTGGTTCTCCATTACGGCGGATCACAGAAGAACAAGGGGAAGCACTGAAAGCACAACTAAATGCTTTGGGGAAAGAAGCGAATATTTATGTGGGAATGCGTTATTGGCATCCTTACACAGAAGAAGCGATCGCACAACTGTCTCAAGACAACATTGAAAGTCTGGTGATTTTACCACTTTACCCCCAATTTTCTATCAGTACTAGTGGTTCCAGTTTCCGACTCTTAGAACAACTGTGGCGCGAAAACCCAAAACTGCAACCGCTGGAATACACCGTCATTCCTTCCTGGTACAAACAACCAGGCTACCTGCAAGCAATGGCGGAATTGATCATTCAGCAACTGAATCAATACCCTGATCCTGATCAAGTGCATATCTTTTTTAGCGCCCACGGCGTTCCTAAAAGCTATGTTATCGAAGCAGGAGATCCTTATCAACAAGAGATTGAGGAATGTACTCAGTTGATAATGCAAACCCTAAATCGCCCCAATGCCCACACCTTAGCTTATCAAAGTCGTGTCGGTCCCGTGGAATGGCTACAACCTTATACTGAAGATGCCCTCAAAGAACTAGGTGCAGCAGGTGTCAAAGATTTAGTCGTTGTACCTATCAGCTTTGTTTCAGAACACATCGAGACACTGCAAGAAATTGATATTGAATATCGGGAAATAGCTGAAGAAGCAGGAATTCACAACTTCCGTCGTGCCGCTGCTCCCAATACGCATCCGGTATTTATTAAAGCACTAGCAGACTTGGTAATTGAGTCACTGGAAAAACCTAGCCTCAAATTATCACAAGTCACCCAGATGAAAAAAAGGGTGAAAATGTACCCTCAAGAACGTTGGGAATGGGGTTTAACAACCAGCGCCGAAGTCTGGAATGGTCGAATTGCCATGCTAGGTTTTATTGCTTTGATCATTGAGTTGATTACTGGTCAAGGCTTACTACACGCGATCGGACTTTTGTAAAAATAGCAAGGCAGAAATTTTAATTATTCACACAATAGACTAAAATCCCCCGGAACTCAATACTTGTCGGTTAAGCTCAAAAAAATGAAATCGCGTAGGTTGGCTTGAACGATAGTGAAACCCAACAAATACTTGCAAATGTTGGGTTTTGTTCCATTGCTCCGCGAACGTTTACGTTCCACAACCAAACCTACAAAAATTCTAAAACCTAAAATTGACCAATAATTCCTTGATGCTACAAACCCCCAGATTTAAGCATGGAATTAATGGAAAATCCAAAATTCAAAATTGTCTGACTAGAGACGACGATTTTGCCAGTACCACTGATACCACTGTTTAGCGCTATGAATTGCAAACCAGAGGAGGATTAAGGCAATTAATCCTCCTTGCCAGGGAGCATCAACGGCAAACAGCACCAGTAGAACACACAACATATCTTGAAGAAAAACTGCCCACAAAGGCAAGCCACGCAAGCGATAAAACCAACCTAATTGAACTAGTTGGAGTACCAAAGCCAAGGAACCACCAATACAAGCAATTATCCAGCTTGGCATTGCTGTTGCTGAGGCAACGGCTAATCCCATAATTGCCCCTACTATGGGAGACAAAAATAACTGAATCTGTTGTACTATTCTTTGCCCACTTAGCCTTTTGGAGGCAAATAGCTCAAATAGTGACCAACTAGTGAGTAAGCAGATTAATACATAAGGTGAAATACGTGATAACAGCGGAACTTGAGACCAGAGGTTGCTGCCTTGTAACAACCCAATGATGAGCAAGGGTGTACCTATTCTCAATCCAGCAGCGGCAGCAGCAGAAAGCGTGGCGAGAATTTCAATCATTGGAATATCCCTATTATGAATAAAGGAGCAGAAGAGAGTTGTGAATATTTAGTCTTATTGAGAATAATTGTTGTACAACACTGGTATTAACTAGTCTGTACATAGTAGATGCATTTTTAATGTTATATATATACAGTTATAATTCATACTTATCATATTTGTGTAGATTTTAGGAGCAATTTTAAGTTTTAGAGGAGTATTCAGGTTAGAAAATACTCCAAATCTCTAACTTTGCATAAAAGGGGGATGATTTCTGTCACGCAGAGGCGCAGAGACACAGAGAGTTTGAAGTTTCAATGTCAAGAATCCAGGAGTCAGAATTATTACCTGATTAGAGATAACATGAGAAGCTTGGTTTTTTCCTTCTAGTTCGACTCCTGAATCCTGAAATTTAAATACCCAGTCGTTGATAAACCTGATCTAAATGTCTGAGATGCTGCTGTGGGTCGAAACAGGCATCTATTTCTGTTGGTGATAGCTTTTCGGTGACACGGGGATCTTTGTTAATCAAATCGCGGAAATTACCTTCTGGTTTGTTCCAAGCTTTGTGGGCGCTTTGTTGGACGATCGCATAAGCTTCTTCCCGGTTGAGTCCTTTGTTGATCAAAGTTAGTAAAACTCTTTGGCTGAAAACTACACCACCGTAGCAGTTGAGATTCCGTTCCATGTTCTGGGGATAAACCAGCAAATTTGTCACCAAGTCGGTGATTTCATGCAGCATAAAGTGGGTCAAAATGCAGGCATCTGGTAAAACCACCCGTTCGACGGAACTGTGAGAAATATCTCGTTCGTGCCATAAAGCGACATTTTCTAAAGCTGCACCTGCATGACTTCTTACTAATCGCGCCATCCCGGTGAGTCGTTCGGAACGAATGGGATTGCGTTTGTGTGGCATAGCACTAGAGCCTTTTTGACCTTTGGCGAAAAATTCTTCAACTTCCAAAACGTCGGTTTTTTGGAGATTGCGGATTTCTACAGCAAAGCGTTCAATGGATGCAGCAACTAAGGCTAACTGCTGCACATAATCAGCATGAATATCGCGGGAAATAACCTGTGTGGAAGCAGTATCGGGTTTGAGTCCGAGCTTTTGACAAGCGATCGCTTCTACACGCGGTTCAATATTGGCATAAGTTCCCACCGCACCGGAAATTTTACCCACAGCGATGGTTCCCCGGAGAATTCGTAAGCGTTCTTGGTGTCGCAACACTTCCGCTAACCAACCGGCTAACTTAAAGCCAAAAGTCATGGGTTCGGCGTGAATACCATGCGATCGCCCAATCATAACTGTATAACGGTGTTCTCTAGCCTTGTGGCGAATTGCCTGAATTAAATCTTCCAGGCATTGCAACAATAGATCCAAACTAGCAACCAATTGTAGTGCCAAAGCCGTATCTAGCACATCCGAACTAGTTAAACCCAAATGAATATAGCGTCCCGCCTCACCTACATATTCATTGACATTAGTTAAAAAGGCAATCATATCATGGCGAACTTCTGCCTCAATTTCTAGCACCCGCTGGGGGTCAAAATTCGCCTTGGCTTTAATCTCTGCAACTGCTTCTGATGGAATATAACCCAATTGAGCCTGTGCCTCGCAAACAGCAATTTCTACTTGCAGCCAGGTTTGTAGCTTATAGGCTTCATTCCAAAGATTGCCCATTTCGGGCAAAGTATAACGCTCAATCACATTCGGGCATATAATACAACCGTCATATTTTACATTTTAATTAGGGTATCTCATTTGTTCCTTCCGCTTTTTGCTCATCAATAGGAGAATGATTTTGAGACTTAGAGTGGATGAGACTGAATATTCCAACTTGAAAACATTGAGTATCAGGTAGAAGGGAGGAGAGCTTTAAGCCTGTTAATTTTGATTCGTATAGTTGTAATTATGCAGATTTACTGAGCTATGTAGATAATTTTTAAAACACCTTAGCTAATTTGACTACTTATCCTTAACTTTTACTTAAAGGCTGGGTGCTAAGATCTAATTCGTTCTCTTACTCAAACCTAAACTATTCCTAAGTATATATTTCTCAAACCCTATTATTGTCTGCAATCTTGAGAGTGTGATCGCCTTTCCTATCGTCAATCCAGCATTCGACTGAGCGATCGCCTAAACCTACGCGTAGCGTCTCATCTTTGCACAAAATAACGTAAGCATAATGCAGCTTAAGTAAAAATTAATTGATTTGATTAAGCAAAAAGCATCAATGCCGCTAAAAAACTTGAAATTATAATTTTGCGTCATCAAAAGATTTACCAGTCTGTTTTATAGCGGTACGCACGTGAATGAAATACATCATAGCCCCCTCCCCGTAAGCGATGAACCAGCGCTATGGGCGGGTTTTCCACTGTAGGCGACTGGTGTAAAGCCCTGCGGGCATGGCTGCGCTTACCGCGTAGCGTGCCGGAGGCATCACCTGAAGGGGTTGGGAGTGGGGTCATTGTATCTCACTCCACCGAAAATCGCTATAGGAATGCTAACCGGAGTAATAACGCGGATGTTAGTAACCATCAGACAATTTTAGATTTTCAATTGATTCCATCAATAAATCTGGGGGCTTCTACCATCAAAAAATCATTGGTCAATATTACATCAAAGGATAGTAAAAATGCTGGCTATGCATAGCATAAAAAATGCTGATGAATTGAACCTAAAGCTAGATTCAAGCTTGCAAGAACTACCAGTTTGGACGGTTCAAATCGAGCTAAATTATCCAGGAAATGCATTAGCTAAACTTTTTGAGCAAGAGCCTTTACTCCCTGGAATCATCTTGACTAAAAATCAGCAATGTGTAGGCATGATTTCACGACGGCTGTTTTTTGAGCAAATGAGTCATCCCTATGGTTTAGGACTATTTTCTGGTCGCCCTATCGAATATTTATACGATTTTCTGAAGCCAGACATATCTACCTTACCAGAAGATGTGCTGATTATGGAAGCGACCCAAATAGCATTAGAACGCTCATCTAAAAACGTCTATGAGCCAATTTTAATCACAGATAAATCTTGTCAGTATGGAGTTCTTGATTTCCATCAGTTACTGTTAGCTTCATCCCACATCCAGGCTCTCACACTGGCTAGATTACAAAAAGAAAAAGAGCGTGCCAGAGCCGCACACGCAGGATTTCGTGACCTCCAGCACAACTATACCCGGCTACTACAAAATGAAAAAATGATCGCTTTGGGACAAATGGTGGCAGGTATAGCCCACGAAATTAATAACCCCATGAATTTTATCTATGGCAATCTTAACTATGCTAGTGAATATGTACGAGACCTGATCAATATACTAAAATGTTATCAACAGGAACAGTCTTACTCTGATGTAGTATCACAAGCAAAAAAGCAGGGTGTTGAAGTAGAATTTATTATGGAAGATTTGCCCAAATTGTTATCTTCTATGAAAGTTGGTGCTACCAGAATTAATGAAATTGTTTTATCTTTACGAAATTTTTCTCGATTAGATCAAGCAGACATTAAATCTGTTGATATTCATGAAGGTATTGAAAACACATTAACAATTCTCCAACATAATATAAAAGCTAAACCTGATCGTCCAGAAATTTCAATAATTAAAGAGTATGGCGAACTTCCTTTAGTCGAGTGCTATGCAGGACAAATGAATCAGGTATTTATGAATATAATATCTAATGCTATTGATGCTTTATCTGAAAGTTATAAACTCTCTAATTGCAGTGATGAAATAACCGAAAATACTCAAAAAGATATCAAAATTTATATTCATAGTGAAGTAACTGATGATAATCAAATAATGATTAGCATTGCTGATAACGGACTGGGAATACCGGAGGGTATACAAAAACGTTTATTTGATCCATTTTTTACCACCAAACCTGTGGGTAAAGGAACTGGATTAGGATTATCTATCAGCCATCAGATTGTAGTAGAAAAACATGGTGGTCAACTTTACTGTATATCTAATCCGGGAAAAGGTTCAGAATTCATCATTAAAATTCCCATTTTTCTAGACAAAAAATTGCTTTAATAAAAACTTTATACCAAGTTATATATTACGTAATCTTAGTTTTTAACTCCAACAGTTTAACCCTCTTGTCCCACATTGAGACAATCCCATCACTCTCAGTTTCAGAATCAAGCTTTGACAATGATTGTTTAAAAGTGACACAAGAGAATTAATTACCAACATTTTTAGTTGATGCTACAACTTGCAGCAAGTTCTACATTTAAGAAAGTTCCTGATTTGGGTGTAATTGAACGTAACTGCTGGATAAAAGCTTTAAATTTGGCATCAGTTACACCGAACCCAATTTCAGCACAAGCAGATAACCCACCTTCTTTCGGAATAGGACCACCTTCTCTTGGGCTATATACAATAAATTGATCAACAGTACCAGTCCCAACTGCAAACCCAATCACTTGGCGAACTGTTCGCAAAGCAGCATTATCTAATGCACCACCAATACTACCAACACTGATATTAACTGCACGGCTTTCAGCTAATGCCGGCGCACTCATCGACAATATTGCTCCGACAATCATCAAACTGCTCAATTTCTTCATTTTGTCTTCTCCAAAGAATTGAAAAACTAATACAGAGGTTTAGTTGCTTACTAATTAACACACGGGCATTATCTTCAGATAATGATTTATTAAAGCAGGATTTAAGAAACAGCTTTTTAAAGAAAAATTTAACTGCAAAAGTATTATTCACACACAATAAATATTTTCGCGTGCTTCAAGGATGCGCGAACCAATAAGTATTCTTGCTTTACGTTACCTTTAGAATTAAGGTTTCATAACATTGAAACCCTTACAGTCATAGGATTTTACAACTCTTAACGAATCTGGGAATCGCTGAAATGGCGCAAAATCGTTTCAAAATGAGAATTGCTGATTTTAAATCATATAAAGAAAAATAAAATTGTAACAAAAACTACAAAATTGTCATATTTTTCAAAAATAAGGGTAAGCTAATCCATATAAATCCGGCTCGCGAAGACACCGCGACAAGGGGAAAATCTTATGGTTTCAACATCACTACCATCACTAGCAAGTCACTCTCCTGCTTACATTTGCCCTTATGACCAAGCTTGTAGCTACCTAGAATGGGCAGGTAAAGAATTAAAATTAGATCCAGGTTTATTAGAAATCCTCAGCCATCCTCGTAAGGTGGTGACAGTTTCCATTCCCGTGAAAATGGATAATGGAGAGATCAGAGTTCTCCCCGGTCATCGGGTACAGCATTGTGATATTTTAGGCCCCTATAAAGGGGGTATTCGTTATCATCCAGCTGTGACTCTGCGGGAAGTTTCAGCTTTAGCCATGCTGATGACTTGGAAATGTGCCTTGCTGGGTATTCCCTACGGTGGCGCTAAAGGGGGAATTCCCATAGATCCCAAACAGTACAGTCTTGGAGAATTAGAACGAATTAGCCGTCGTTATATCAGTGAATTAATTAAAGATATTGGACCCTCGGTAGATATTCCCGCGCCTGATATGGGTACTTCTGCCCGTGAAATGGCGTGGATGATGGATACTTATTCTGTTAATGTTGGTCATTCTGTACCGGGTGTGGTCACTGGTAAGCCTATTTCTATTGGTGGCTCACTAGGTCGGGAAATGGCTACTGGCAGGGGTGTAATGATTATTGTGCGTGAAGCGCTGGCAAATCAAGGTAAATCTCTTGCAGGTGTGCGAGTTGCTATTCAAGGTTTCGGTAATGTTGGTGGTGCTGCTGCTGAATTATTACACCAAGAAGGAGCAAAAATTATTGCTGTTTCTAGTGGTGCTGGAGGTGTATTTTCAGAAACTGGTCTTAATATTCCGGCTTTGAAAGCCTACGCTGCTGAAAACCGCAGAAGTGTAGTAGGTTTCCCCCAAGCTACACCAATTAGTAATGCAGACTTACTAACTTTACCTTGTGATGTCTTGATTCCAGCCGCATTGGAGAACCAAATCACTGAGGAAAATGTTCATCAGATACAAGCTCAGTTTATCGCTGAAGCTGCTAATGGCCCAGTAACCCTGGAAGCTAACCGGGTTCTAGAAGCGCAGGGTGTGACGGTTTTACCGGATATTCTGGCCAATGCTGGTGGTGTGGTAGTCAGTTATTTGGAATGGGTGCAAGGACTTTCTTACCTATTCTGGGATGAGGGACGTGTTAACCGAGAAATGGAGCATTTGATGGTCAATGCTTATCATCGTGTGGTTAAACAGTCACAATCCCAAGGGGTAAATTTACGGTTAGCAGCTTACACTTTGGGCGTTGGTAGGGTGGCTCAAGCTTTGACTGACAGGGGTTTATATCCTTAGATTTTATGACTCACAATTTTTAGGACTAAGAGGTAAAAATATTAAAAATAAATATTTTTACCTCTTTATTTTTAAGGATGCGTTATTTAACGGTAAGTAGAAAACTGTCTGACATTACTAACTTCAGTTATCTCTCTATAGTTTCTGACCTCTTCAAATACCAAGCTTTCCTCACGTCTGCTGGTTGAATCATAGCGGATTTGAGTGACAAATTTTAGGTCTGATCTCGATAAGTCAAGATTACCTATTCGCAGTTTATTGAATTCTATTACTTCTGGTTGTAAAGAGTATCTTCCTGCTCTTTGCTCAATCAATCTTGAGCCTGTGCTGTTGTAAAATTGCACCCAACGATTGTTTTGTAAAGCATATACTGTGTAGACTACATTTGCATATCTAGTAATTGGTTTTTCTAGAATATTTAGTTGCAAAACTAAGCCTCTTTGGTTGGAATTAACTAGTCTGCCAAATTGTAGTAAGCCGCTCCAGCCGTTGTTACGAAAAGCTTTTGATGAGTTACGATTTTGCTCTCTGCCATATCCTTGTCTACGACGATAGTCATCGTCATCATCACGTCTGCGATTATTATATTGACGATCATAGACTGTTTGAGTGTTAGTTGATGTGCTGATATTGGTAAACTGTCTAACGCTACTAATTTCAGTAACCTCTCTGTAGTTTCTGATATCTTCAAATACTAAGCTTTCTTCACGTCTGCTGGCAGAATCATAGCGAATTTGAGTGACAAATCTCAGGTCTGACTTCGATAAGTCAAGATTACCTAGCCGCAGTTTGTTGTATTCTATTATTTCTGGTTGTAAAGAGTATCTTCCTGCTCTTTGCTCAATTAATCTTGAGCCTGTACTGCTGTAAAATTTCACCCAACGATTATTCTGCCGAGCATACACAGTGTAGACTACATTTGCATATCTAGTAATTGGTTTTTCTAGAATATCTAGCTGTAAAATTAAGGCTCTTTGCTTGGAATTAACTAGCCTTCCTGATTTCAGTAAACAACTCCAGTCTTTGTTCCGAAAAGCTTTTGATGACTGATAACGTTGTTCATTTCTGCGATAGTTGTTCTTACGATCATCATCATCATCATCATCGTCATCATCATCATCATCATAACGTCCGCGACGATTATTGTTACGATCATCATCGTCATCGTCATCATCTCCAGCAATCAAAAAAGTTGACTTTTTCATTCCGCTCAACGGATTTGAGAATGAATTAGTTCCTGGTTCTGTTAGTTCAAGATGTTGACTTTGTAAATTCTGTTCTACTTGGGTTGTTAAGGAGAAAACTGGAGAGGGGAGAGCAACGGTAGCTAAGACAGAGATACTAGTAACTGTCAAAACACCTTGACGAAAAAACTTGAATGAAGGTTGAGGTAACATGGGAATCCTTCTGTGACTTGACTTTTCAAATGGTCTACTGAGTCTTTATTGGAACGACAGAAGGTAAAAGAGATAAGTTCCCAAGTTTGTGTAATTTTCTACAATTGCTATCAGTCGCAAGTTGTTCTATAGTAGTCACCGTCTGAGTTGAATTGCGTGAAGATATAGTGTTTTTCACTAAGCGTGATATACAAAATTACCCCTCCTCAACCCTCCCCTTGGTAAGGCGCGATAGCACGAGTGGGGTGTATTTCATGAGCTTGGGAATTGCCATATAGTGTTTCTCTGTCAAATGCAATACAATTGAGGACTAAGAAACCTTACTTCTACAGACTTTGTAATTGAAAACTATGCTTCACTGATCTGAAAACCAAAATTTTATAACCCGTTACAATAAGCAAAACTCCGTCATAGCTGTTGTGATTTTGCTACGACGGAGAAGGAAGAAATTGAAACATCAAGATGAAATGCTTACGCTACAAGGGCAGAAAAAAGTAAAAATGAAGACTTAATTTACCTTTTACCTTTGCTTTCTCCCTCGATGTTTCCTACTGTGCTAGATGTACTAAATATATCGGTTTTTATTTTTGGCGAAAGTATTAAAATTATCAATTTTGATGTATTAAAATGTACAATTGTTGAAAATCAATCATTCAATGGTGTGATTTTGTGCCTATTTACAAAGCTTTTGCGAGATTCTATATAAAAAATTAAATTTATTCCAATACTATTGAATGATTAAATTATGCAAGTAGATTTATTTTTTCTACAAGTTTTATGGGTGGGTATAGGTTGTCAAAAAGGCATTTCTTACCACTTAATTAATGCTGCTATTGAGAAAATTTTTCGAGAATATCAACTTGCTGATACTGATATAGCGGGTATTGCGACTATTGAATCTAAAGCGTTGGAAGTTGGTTTAAGGGAATTTTGTCATATCCATAATTTTCCTTTAAAAACTTTCACAGCAGAATTTTTATCTAGTGTCTGTGTTCCTAACCCTGCCAAAATTGTTGAAGGGTTAGTAGGAACACCGAGTGTTGCCGAGGCATCTGCTATTCTGGCTGCTAAGGAAATTGCTGCCGACGGTGTGAGGTTATTAGTCCCGAAGCAAATTTTTCGCTTACCAGGAGAATCAGGTAGTATCACGATAGCTGTTGCTCAAGGGATTAGGGGTTTTATTTAGAGACTTCTAAATAAAAAATATCCCAAAATTTCTTGTGGTGTAGGCATTCTCACCTTCTAAGAATAGAAGGACGGGCAGGATGCCCATCCCACAAGATTGGATCATCTATTTTGTGGAGTTCTCTTAGGATTTATAGTAGTTTTAAGCTGTTGTGCATTTAATTTGTATAAGTCTGGCGGGCAAGATGCCCACCCCACAAGATTTAAACATTTTAGGATTGTCAAATTTAGGTGCTTAACAGCTTACTAATTTTATATAAAGTCGCGCTAAATAAATATTGTAGAGACGTTTGTGGGGATTCTCGACTCTACATTAGCAATTCAATCAACTACTCTCAGAAAATAGTTAATGAGACTAGAAACAATGGAAAGCACGATAGAACCGAGAAAAGCAGGTACAAAACCCTGAATCTCGAAACCGGAACCTGGAGTGATAGCGCTTGCCAGCCAAAGAGTTAAAGCGTTGATGACAAATGTAAATAAACCAAATGTAATTAAGGTAATGGGAAATGCTAACAAACCTAAAATTGGACGGATAATGGCATTCACTAAACCGATGACTATGGCGGCAAGCAGGGCAGCTACAAAAGTTTTGATGATGAATCCAGGCACGATTTTAGCGGTAATTAATAATGCTACCGCAGTACCAAGCCAAGTGAATAAAAAGTTTTTCATATCAATGTTAAGTAGTTGTGGAGAATAAATTATCTAGTTAGGGGAAAGAATGAAGCGATTTCATTTGTGTTTAAATGACATTTTCGATTCAGTCTGAGGTTATTGGGGCAATCGTCGCACGAAAGCTTCCCAAGTAGCGCCACCAGCTATGCCATCTGGTTGTAAACCATAGCGGGTTTGAGCGGCTTTGACTGCTGCTTCAGTTGTGACACCAAAGTCTCCATCTATACGACCTTTCAAAAATCCCAGGTTTTGGAGTAGTTTTTGCAACTTGACTACTTCTGAACCGCTGTTACCTAAACGCAAAATTGGCCATCCTTCTGCGGTGTATTGAATGATAGGATTTTGCTGTTTAGTGGGAGTGGGCTGAAAGGGTGTGTTGGGCTTATTGCGGATGGTCGTGCTTTGTCTTGAGGGAATCGGTTTCTGTACAGGTGTGTTATTAATTTTGGGGATTCTATAGGATTGGGTAGGAACTGTAAAACTGTTGACTGAGGTAGGTTGGGTAGGGGCTAAGGGGATATTGGTAGCAACGGTTGATACATTAGGAAAAAGTTTTTGCCAGGTGACAGCATCTACTACTCCATCTGGATTTAAGCCAGCTGCTTGCTTAAACTGGGAAACAGAGCTGGCTGTCCCTGCTTGATAAATGCCATCTATTGCACCTGTGTAAAAGCCTAGAAGTTTGAGTGCTGCTTGAAGTTCAGAAACACGTTCGCCTTGGCTACCAAGTTTTAAGGTGGGACGGTTAATAGTGTTTGTATTGAATTGGGCAATTTTTGCTGGTACTGGGATTCCTACGGGTTGCTGAGTATCAGGTACACGCTTTGTGGATGCGATCGCTCTGACAGCAGAGGAACCGATTAGTGCAGGTATTGCAGTACACAAAAACAAGTAATACAAATGATTTGGTTTCAAGTAGTTAGAGATACTTGTTGTCAGGTGGCCGTTCATAAAATTTACGTGCAATCTTCTGTTGTTGATCTTACAGCTATGCGATCGCTCTAGAACATGATGACATTTCCCATAGCCCGCTAAATAACTGATTTAATTGCCTCTTCTTGACCTACTAAAGACAAATATGGTTCCTGTAAATACTGTTTAGCCGCTGTCATCGCTAACTTAGCACTGACTTTGTTGATCATTTCGGCAAATTCTTGGTCAAATGCTATTCCTAAGCCGAGAATTTCATACCAGCCATATATTTGAGCAATTTGTCCGTTAGTTTGCTTACCCAATGCGTACTGACCCAGTATTTTATTTTTAGCTGTTTGCAGTGCATCTGCGGTGAGTTCAGTGGTGCAGAGTAGTTCTACTTCTTGGCGTAGTCCTTGGAGTGCCACACTGGTATTTTCGGGTGCAGTTCCCATATAAACGATAAATGAGGCTGGAAATAGGCGTGTGGAGTAAATTGCAGAGACTTCGTAGGCTAAACCCCGCTTTTCCCGTAATTCCACAAACAAGCGGCTAGAAAGACCATTTCCTAGGTAGGTAGACAGTAATTTGAGGGCAGCATATCCTGGAGCGCTCACTGATGGCCCCATATAACCTAACATGACGATTGATTGCTGTGTATTTAAAGGTTTGAGGCAAGATTTTGGTGTGACAGAAATTCCCGGTAAGTCCAGTATATGGCGTGGTTGGGCTGGAGGCAGCCAATCACCAAAGACTGCTGTGACTAACTCTAGGGCTTCTGATGGTTTAATCCGTCCAGCAATACTAATTACCACATTATCTGGACGAAAGTGAGTTTGGTGAAACTGTACCAAGTCTGCACGGGTGATACTATTGAGAGTTGATTCATGTCCTAAAACTGACATGGAATATGGATGCTCTTGGTACATTGCTTGCCGGATTTGCTCAAAAGCGAGGCTAAAAGGTTGTTCTTTTTGAGAGCGAATATCTTGTAATGCTAACCGGCGTTCTAGTTCGACTTGGGTTTCGGGAAATGTGGGCGATCGCAATAACAACCCCGATAATGCTAAAATTTCTGCAAAATCTGCACTCACCGTCTTTAAGGACAGTAAAAAATAATCCGTACCCGCATCTGTACTTAAACTTGCCCCTACAGACTCGACTTTTTCGGCAATTTCTAAACTAGATAAACCATCACAACCCTTAGTCATTACCGCTGATAGCAAATGTGCTAACCCAGATTGTTCTCTGCTTTCGTAACAACTACCAGCACGCACAAAAATGCGTCCGGCAATAATATCCGCAGCTTGATTTTCTGCCACCAAGACAACAATACCGTTCGGTAATACGGTGCGATGGATAGAAGAGTTAGAATTATTTATAGTTTGCATTCTTTAGTCAAAAGGTTGATGGTTAATGGTCAATAATCAAAAGTCACAAGCTTTTATAGCTCATGACTAAGTGGTTAATGACTAATAGGGTTTAATAACAGTAACCGCGTAATTCTGTAGTGAAAGGTACTGCCGTGCTAATTGTTGTAGTTCTTGAGCATCAAAGGACTGAATTATCTGGGGATAAGTAACGGCTAATTCAGCTTTGGCAATGGTATTGTAATAACCATAAAGTGAAGAAAGCTGATTAGGCGCTTCTGTAGAAAAAGCATATTCATTACACAATGATCTACAGGTGCGGTTAACTTCTTGTTCACTAATACCTATAGTTTGCAAGTCATACAAATGGTTACAAATTAAAGACTCCACGCGCTCTAAATATTCTGGCTCTAACCAAGCAGTAATTGTGAATAAACTTGATTCCCGTTGCAGAGAAAAATTACTACAAATTGCCTGTACCAATTGCTTTTCTTCCCGTAAATCATGAACTAAGCGAGAAGTTCTTCCTTCTGCTAGTAACACCGAAAGAAATTCTAAACCATGATTTGTACGGAGTTGTTCTACCCCAGGTGCTATCCACGCCATCATTAACCTAGCTTGCTCTAGCCTTGGTAAAATAAACTCTTGACGGCGAATTCCTGTAATTACTGGTTGTATTATTTTCTGAGATGGGGGACAATTAGAGCCACCATTAAAATCTGAAAAGTTGCGATTTACAAGTTCCCAAGCTGGTTCTTGAGCAATTCCCCCCACAATTACCACCGTCATATTTTCCGGTTGGTAGTGAGAACGATGAAAACAGCGCATTGCTTCTGGCGAATGCTGCATCAATTCTTGTTCAGTACCTAACACAGAACGTCCATAAGGATGATCTTGATAGACGTTTTTGAGCAGCGATTCAAATCCTATCCAATCAGGATCATCAGCGCATGAGCGAATTTCCTCTAAAACTACGTCCCGTTCGCGGATAAATTCATCGTCGGGAATGGACGCATTTAGCAGGAGTTCGCTTAATTGTGGTAAGGTATCCGCTAAGTAAGAGGTAGCTGTAGTCAGAGAGTAATGGGCATAATCATGACTTGTCGCCGCATTACTCACACCACCCATCTTTTCAATGTTATAATCGAACTCCCCAGGGGGTAAGGTGGCTGTACCTTTAAAAATCATGTGTTCTAAAAAGTGAGCCATTCCGAACCAAGGTTCAGGCTCTAAAGTGGCTCCAGCACGAACCCAAACATCAGACACCACTACAGGGGTAGTAGGAATCTCCTGATGAATAAAAGTCAAACCATTGTCTAGGTGAAGAACCGAGGCTGGAAACACTGTTTTAGTTAGGTATTTTGTCAATTTTTTGTAGCTTCAACCACAATTTAGACCAATTTTGTTATCTTAACTCTGAATTTTACTCCAATTAGAATCAAATTATACAGATTTTTGGACTCAATGAAATAAATAAATTGATAATTTGTAGGATTTACACGCTGTAAAAATTTAGCGTCATATGTTATTAACGAAATTGGGTTGTTTCAGCCTTTTTGCATAGCATATTAGTGGAAGCTACACCTCGTCCAAGTTGAGAATTGGAGTTTTTCAAAAGGAAATAGGGAAGAGTATAGGATTTGGTGTAATAAAACCCGATTAAGAAAAAACTATGGGTTTTAAAGTAGACGCGGTTTAATACTAAGTTTTGAAATAGTTAAAACTCCCAAGTTGCAACAACCTGGGAGCTAAAATTTTTGAGTTCACCGCAACGCCGTCTTACCTAAGTTTATGACCTGGTTAAACCAGGGGGGAACGGCTGTTTCTCGTTTAAAGTTTCCGGGTACAAGCCCGGTATACTGCCACAAGAACTCTTTTGCTCCCTTTTCTTTAAAGACATAGATCAAAAAACTTGGGGGCAGTCACCAACGTCGTAGTGCAACTAGTTCATTATAACTTTCAAAATCAGTTTGTGTGTTGAATATGCAAAAGTTGGCGAAAATTTTTATTGAGGATACCAGATAGATTCTATGGTATTGATGATAGCCTGGATGACATCTGGGTTTTGCTGCTCTAGTAAAACGGTGATATGTCCTAGTTTACGTCCTGGACGAGATGCAGTTTTCCCATACCAGTGCAGGTAAGCTTGGGGAATATTTGCTAGTTTTTGGCGTTGGTTTTGATAATCGCTGTGTGAATTTTCATACCCTAGCAAGTTAACCATAACTGCACCAGCACAATTTAAAGCTGGATCAACCAAAGGTAAACCACAAACGGCTCTCAGGTGTTGTTCAAATTGGGAAATTTCACAAGCATCTAAGGAAAAATGCCCAGAATTATGAGTACGAGGGGCAATTTCATTTACTAGTATTTTGCCCTTAGCAGTGATAAATAGCTCAATGCCAAATATGCCTACAGCTTGTAGGTTATTTAATAGTGTATGCGCGATCGCTTGAATTTCTTCCTCTTGTTGGGGTGTAATATCCGCTGGTGCAATTACTCGACGACAAACCTGTTGTTCTTGTTGGGTTTCTACAACCGGATAGGTGACAATTTCCCCATGAACAGAACGTGCCGCAATTATAGCTAATTCTCTGGTAAAGGGAACAAATTCTTCTACTAAAAACTGTGTATTATTTTGACTTACTACTGTTGACAAAGCAGCTAAATCATGAATAACAAAAGTCCCTTGACCATCATAACCATGTCGTCTCGCTTTGAGAACAATAGGAAAACTCAAATATTCTTTTTTAGCTTGAATATCTTCTGGCTTTTCTAAAGCGAAAAACTGGGGAACAGGTAAACCTAAATCCCGTAAATAGCAACGTTGCTCATATTTATCTAATAGCGGAGATAAAGCTGCTAATCTGGGACGGAAACAAACACCTTGTTTCTCTAAAAAAGATAAAGCATTTAAATTAACAAACTCATTCTCAAAGGTGATCACATCACATTTTGCCGCTAAAGTTTCCGTAGCTGCGGCATCATCAACTGCGGCAAAAACAGCTTCTTGAGCAATATATACAGCGGGATCATCTTGGCTAGGAGTTTGTATGACTAATTCTATTCCTAGCTTCTTTGCTGCATCTCCCATCATCCAGGCAAGTTGTCCGCCACCAATTATACCAACACGTTGCATCAGCATCCTAGAGAATCACGAGTTTCAACACCAGTCCGGGAATTTACACCACTGGCTTTTTGACATAGCTCTTTTATTTGCGCTTTGTCCAGAATTGCATCAGTAAAATCTGCACCTGCAATATTCACATCAGTAAAAATGGAACGTAGTAAAAGAGCTTCTAATAAAATGGCATCACTTAAATCAGCCCCATTCAATTTTACCTGATCAATCATGGCATTTGTTAAATCGGCTCCATGTAAATTTGCTTGAGTCATTACTGAAGCACTTAATACTGCTCCCCGTAAGTCAGCACCTGTAAAATTCGCCATTTCTAAATTAGCGTTAGAAAACTCCGCAGCTTGTAAGCTTTGTCCCGAAAAATCCTGTCTTCCTAACTCTGCATTACTAAATGATAGGGGGTGAGTCCAGTTTACTGCTAGTGCTGGAGATGCCACACACCAAATCATAATTCCTAAAAGTAATGCTAATCCTTGCCGCAAATACATATTCAATAGCCAAAAAAAGTGTTTAATTTATTTCAGCTTATCGCATTCTGTTGGAGTGGTTTACTGCCTTTGCTGAAAGATTTGTCATAAATTGCTTGAGTTGTCAGCAAAATCTCAGCTAATTTCTAACTTGAGGCTGATGTCAATCTAGGGTTGAATTTTTCATCATGGCAATAATTAAAATAATGTAAATACAGCCAAAATCTGTCGAAAATCAGTGTTTTTGAGATCAGCAGAGTGAAACCCGGATGAAATGTAATTCCCCATTACCCTTTCTCTACGCCTATAAGTAGGGTTTTAGTAATGCTAAATCTCTACACTAAGATAATAGTTAAGTTATATATTTATTGGTTTTAGAATTACTTAAGAATTTAGCACTGACTCGCCAATTTATTTACATTCATTTACATAGTAAAGTTTATTATCGTTTGCTGGAAACCATCGGTTGATGCTGTTATTGTTCTAATTAAGGGAATCAGTCTGTGAGGATGATTTACATATGCCTCAAGTGCTGAACTCAATTTTACGATTATGGAATTAGCGTTAATCTTATAAGCATTTGTTAGCTTGTCAGGAATCGTCGATAAATCTATATTCACTCACTAATCAAATTGAAACCTGGAAGTATTACCCCTATGATGAATAATCATTACTCTATTCAATGGATTGAAGCATGGTGCATGGAAAATGGCTGGACAGATTTATTTATCGAACGTCGTGATAATTTTTGGGCGTTTCCTCCTGGAGGAGTAATGCCAGAACCAATTCCAGTTCATGTTTTGAGAGTCATTAAAGAAGAGAATGGACTCACTAATCAAGAAATGATATGGTCGATGTCCGCTGTGGTAATTAGCATTTTAGCTATTATTTATACATTTGTTTTAAAATGTCCTATGCCGTTAGTTTTTGCTTTCGCATTTAATGCAGTGACGGTGGCACAACTTGAGTTAGAAGATGACTAATATTATTAATTTCGGGATTATAGCAATTCCCAAGCTCATAAAATACACCCCACCCGCACTGTCGCGCACCCTCCCTTGGTAAGGGGAGGGTTAATTTTGTATCTAATTAGAGTGGGAAAGGCTGTAGTTAAAATTACTCTCTCTGAATACAGATGAAGGTAGTTTTTTGTATAGCAAAATTCAAGAGTTAGGAGTGAAACTGGCTTGGTGTATAGGTTTAAATTTTGATTCTGTACCTTATTGATCTGCAATTTGCTGTATGTAGACTTTATTAAGATTAAATAAGGCAGAGCCTTAGATAAGGCATTCCCATACTCTATATGGGAACGAGACAATTAACTAGTATTTTTAATATAGCCTTTCCCACTCTAGTTAAATACAAAATTACCCCTCCCCAACCCTCCCCTTACCAAGGGGAGGGTGCGCGACAGCGCGGGTGGGGTGTATTTCATGAGCTTGGCAATTGCTATAGCTAATTTCATTTAAATGAGATACAAAATTGAATAATGAAACTCTTGTGGTGCTGGCATCTTGCCCGCTAGGTATGTACCTCCTGACAAAGAAATCTGTTGTATTTTAATACTCATTATTTATGCAAGAAAAGGCATTCCCATACAGAGTATGGAAACGAAATATGAGATAACGCACATCTTCATTACGAACATATTTATTTATATCCCTTTTTTCCCGTTCCCTATTTTCTCTCCATAACTACTGAAGATAATAATCAAATCGTTCTCGAAGTTGTTCAATTGTTAAATTCTGAGTCCAATACTCTATTAAAGCATGACCAAATGCCCAGGCATTACGATCTGGAGTGGTAGAATTTTCTAATAACAATGGCCATAGGGATAGTAAATCAAAATTACGTGATTTGGAATTATCTGTATTTAATAGGGGAAATAGTTCATAAGCCATTTGTAATTTACCAATAACTATGGGTAATTGTTCGACGGGAATTTGTTGTGCGAGGAGATAGGCAAGGGTAGGAGTACCTGTTGAGAGAGTAGAAATAAATTGCAAAACAGGACTTTTTAGAAGTGTGGTTAGTCCTTGGGTTGTGGCCATTTGAAAGGTATAATGATCGATGATTTTTGCTGCTGCTAGGGTGCGGGTTTCTAGGTTACGTAAAAAGCGGGTGAGACGTAATTGTTTGACAGGAGATATAGTTTCTACTAATCCCCAAGATAATTCTTCTATTCCCCAAGCAGTGCGATCGCTTTTTATATCACTGGTAACAATTGGTAAAACTAAATTTGCGTAATTTCCTAATAGTTGTTTTCGATATTCTGTGGCTTCTCGAATGGAAATTTCTTTTGGCTTTTCTCCGGTTTCCCAATTGTATGGGGGTTGCCATTCCCGGAGAGGACGCAAACGATCTACTTGGGTAACAATGGTAATGATGGGTAAATCTGCAACTTCGGCTTTTATCTCTTCTAAAAAGTCTACATCCATCTGCAAGGCGGGATCAAGTGCGGGGGTGATTAATAACAGTAAGTCGGCATTACTGGCATAATCAAGAACTACATCCCGCAAATCATCGCGTTTTACTTGTTCATAACCGGGAGTATCCAAGAGGTTGAGGGTTTCACCGCTTGCGGTTTCCCAGTGATAGTTTTGAATTTTATCTGTACTGGGTAATACATCAACTGCGGCAAATTCGGCTTGAAAGAGAGTGTTAATTAAACTACTTTTACCTGCACCTGTGCGTCCCACGAGGAGAATATTAACGGGTTTTTGGGCAACTATTTCTGGGGGTTCTGCTTGGGTGAGGATGTCGCGCAGGGTTTGGGTTTTGTCTGGGGATAGGGTGGGGGTAGATAATTCAATTGTAGTCCCGGCGTAGAGTGCGATCGCTTGTTTGCATAAATTTCGCAAAGCAGCTTCTCTGAATAATTGGCTCAAATTTATCAGTAATTCTTGAGAAGCGCGGTTACTTGTACCTTGGCTGGCACGTTTTGCGACTGCTGCGACTGGATTTAATACCCACTGCGCCCAATTCCAAGCTTGCCAAAATTTACGGGCTGATGGTTCTAACTTGCGGTAGATTTGGTATGCTTGGTAAGCCTGTCCGACGGTAACTTGATTAAGAACAGGGGATAATTTTTGCATCCATTGATCCATATCATCTACTGTGCCGCGAATTAAACCATATACTTGGGGAATGTAGATGTTTAGTAGGGGATATTTTACTTCAGGATTGTAAATGTGTGCGATCGCTACTACTAAATCTTGACATCTTTGCCAAAAGCTTTGCCAGTCTTCCCAAATCAGAGAATCATTTTGTGCTGCGGTAAGAATTTTTTGTAATTCTGCTTCTGCTTGTTGGGTGTTGTCTTTTGTTGTTGACACATCTAGATTATTACTAGTGGTATTAGATGCCAATTCTTCCCGCATCTCTGCAAAAACAGCTTCAATCTGATTAACAGCCGGTTTAGTCCAGCGTACCAGCAACCAACGCCAACCGACAAACACAATAGTAAATACACCCCAAATCCAACTTAATCCCCAAGTGTGAATTTGCATTCCTGCGGCTATGAGTAGGAATGAGATCATCACCGCAATAGGTGAAACTATAATTATCCATTGCCAGATTTTTAAGCGTACCATCGTTTAATACCTGCCTTGGTTAGAGTTTTTAGAGATTACGAAATACAAAAATATTCAAAAAATTATTTGTATATTTGTAGGGTGGGTTAAAGATAGCGTAACCATCAGGAGTCAGGAGTCAGGAGTCAGGAGTTAGGAGTCAGGAGTCAGGAGTCAGGAGTCAGGAGGAAGAAGAATTAGAAGAAGAGAAGAATAGTCTTGAATCTGCTCAAGTGATAGGTAAATGAACAGTTTCAACGCTTATTCCTTGCACCTCATTCACTTTTTTAACCTTCAAACTGTTGATATATCTAGGTTTTTGGTTTATTTAGCAAACCCTAAATAAGTTTTATTGTAAGGATTCAGTATACAGAATGTTTGATATATGGGAATCCGGTTTGATTCCTGGATTTACTTGTATAGTCAGGTAACAGGTAACAGGTAACAGAAGAGAAAAATATTCTTCTTCCTTCTTTTCTTCTTCCTTCTTTTCTTCTTTCTCCTGACTCCTGACTCCTGACTCCTGACTCCTGACTCCTAACTTCTTTATATGATATTAATTGTCTCGATTTAGGATTTACCCATCTTTGTTTAAAAGCTGTTGAATCGTGGTAGCCAGTTGTTTGAGCATAACTGGCTTAGTCAAATAATCATTTGCCCCCGCTTCTAAACATCGTTCACGATCGCCTGTCATGGCCAAAGCCGTGAGTGCAATGATCGGTATATTGATTAATTTAGGATCGAGGCGAATTTGTGTCATAGCCTCTAATCCATCCATTCCCGGCATTTGAATATCCATTAAAATCAAATTAGGCTGGTGAGTTTTAGCAAGGTTAACGGCTTCATGACCATCCCTAGCTAAGATAATTTGATAGCCTTTGGCTTCCAGATAGCTAGAAAATGTAATAATGTTGGCTTCATTATCTTCTGCTAACAAAATCAAGGGGGCTTGGCTTTCAGCTTCCTCAGCAGTTAGGAAGTCCAATTCTGAAGTAGAGGCTGATTGATCATCTGTGGTGATTTCAGATAAAAGGGGACTACAGGGTAAATCAATCATAAAGCAACTACCTACACCAAGTTCACTGGTTAGCCCTACCTGACCACCATGAAGTTCGACAATTTGTTTCACTAATGCTAGTCCCAAACCTGTACCGTTATACTGACGACTTAAGGAACTATCAATTTGGATGAAAGGATGAAATAGTCTATTGATATTCTCCGGGGAGATCCCAATGCCAGTATCAATCACGGTAATTCGCAAGAAGCCCTGGGGGAAGAAATCAGCGTTCTCCATGTCGGGGTGAAATTGGGTGACTTCTAAAGTAATGC
The DNA here is from genome assembly GCF_049315035.1 of Anabaena sp. PCC 7938. Lineage (NCBI taxonomy): Bacteria > Bacillati > Cyanobacteriota > Cyanophyceae > Nostocales > Nostocaceae > Anabaena > Anabaena sp. PCC 7938. The sequence goes on from NZ_CP186034.1 coordinate 3,853,463, forward strand.
TTCCTCCTTGTGGAGTAAATTTCACTCCATTATTAAGTAGGTTAATTAATACTTGACGAATCCGTCTTTCATCGACGAACAGATCAGGTAGGTTTTGTGGCAGTTTAATATTTAGCTTGATGCGCTTTTTCAGTGCTTGCTGTTTGATAAATGCCAAACTGGATTGGCACAGATGAGATACAGAAATTGAAGTACAGTTGAGATTGATCTGTCCGGCTTCAATTTTGGCTAAATCCAGGATGTCATTGATCAATTCCAGTAGATGATTACCGCTATTCTCAACAGTTTTTAATGCTTTGAGTTGGCGTTCGTTAATGCCGCCAAAAACTTGCTCTTGCAGAGCTTCAGTCATGCCTAAAATAGCGTTTAAGGGAGTACGTAGTTCATGACTCATGTTGGCGAGAAATTCATCCTTGAGGCGGGTGGCGCGGGCGAGTTCTTCGTTAGAAATGGCCAGTTGTTGATTGCTGTGGGTTAACTTTATTTCTGTTTTCTGCCTTTCTGTGAGTTCTTGCTGTAATTTTTCAAAAAGATTTGCTTGTTGAATTGCGATCGCTAACTGGTTAGCAATTTGTTGGAGAAGTTGGGCTTCACAGTCTTTCCAGATTCGTTTTTCTGAGCAAGCATGAACAACCAAAACGCCCCAAAGTTTGTTATTTTCCCCAGAGGCTACCCAGCGATTTTTTTCTCCATCTTGCGCTTCTTGCAAAATCGGTGCGACGATTTTCGACTGGACTTGACCTTCGATGGAATATTCCACCAGGCAATCTGTCCAAATATCTTCCATGACATCGGTTACAATCCGGGGTTGCCCTTGCCAGTAGTAATCAAGAATTTCTTGAGACCAGACTTCATTATCCCAGTGGCGGTTTTTGAGGCTTACTAACTCACCAGAAACGGCTTCTTCAACAATTTGGCTTTCACCGTCAGCAAAAAGACGAAAAACGATGACGCGATCGCAATTAAGCGAGTTTTTGATCTCCTGAGTCACCGTTGCTAAAATATCTTTGATATCTAGCGAGTCTCGAATTTTCTGCACTATTTTCCCTAGAGTGCGCTGTTGCTGTAACTGATGAGAGATAGCTAATTCAGCTTTTTGGCGGATGATCAATTCTGCTTGGACTTGTTGATATAAATTTGCTTGGTAAATAGCGATCGCTAACTGGCTGGCAATTTGTTGTAATAATTCGATTTCCCCCGTTGTCCACCAATAAGGCTGATCATTTTGGTACATCCCTAACAGACCCCAGAGTGATTCACCTACGAAAATGGGTGTAATCACATAAGCTCTGGCTTGAAACTGTTCCAAAAGTTCAATATGACAGGGCTGCAAACCAGCTTGATAAATATCACGGACTATTAAGGTTTCGTAGTTTCGGAATCTACCTCCTTGAGTTTCTTGGAGATAGGTGTCTTGCCAAACCTTTTTAACATCAGATTCTGCTGCAAGCTTTACCCAACCAGGAACCACAGCCTCGGTAATAAATTCACCACTCCAATCGGGTTGAAAGCGGTAAACTGCTACCCGATCTACTACCAGTAATGATCTAGCCTCATTGACAGAAGTATTGAGAATGACTTCAATTTCTAGGGATTCACGAATTGCTTGGCTAAGAGTTAAGAGCAACTGTTTGTACATCGCCTCCTGTTGCAGAGAGAGTTCAGCTTCTTGACGTTCCCGCAGTGCAGCTTTTTGTTCGCTAATATCCACCACCACACAAATAGTTTGATCCTTTGATTCCGGGAGGATCGCTGCTCCAATGAGAACAGGAATTCGGCTACCATCCTGACGGTAGTATGCCTTTTCCCAGGGGTCAATTTCGCCATATTTCATCAGGTGATCTATGGCGGCAAAGTCGGTCGGTATATATTCAGATGGAGTAATTGCTAACCAATTAATTGCCCCGGCATTGAAGTCATCCCTAGTGTAGCCAAGCATCTGTAAGAAACGATCATTGGTATCAAGAATACGCCCCTGAAAATCAGCAAAAATCATCCCAACTACACTAGAATCAAACATTCGGCGGAAACGAAGTTCACTATTTTGCAATGCATTCTCGGCTTGTTTCCGTTCGGTAATGTCTTGATAAGTTCCCAAAATCCCAATTACTTCCCCCTTCAGATTACGCAAGGGCAATTTATTGGTTTCTAACCAGATTGTTGATCCATTGGTCTGTTGCTGAGTTTCAATAATGCCGAGTTTAGCTATACCAGATTCGATCACCTGGCGATCATCGGCTCGATAGATATCTGCTTCCCCATTTCGCCAAGGAAAATCATCATCTGTCTTACCGATAACTTCAGCAGGGGAAGCAAACCCCCCACTGATAGCAAAGTTTTGGTTACAGCCTAAATAAACTGATTCTCGATTTTTCCAAAATATAAATAGGGGAAATGTATCAAGTACAGTGTAAAGAAATTGTTGTGCTTCTTCTAGGGCGAGTTCAGCTTGTTTACGCTGGGTAATATCCCGAAAAACACCCCGTGTCGCTATCGGTTTTCCCTTGGCAAACTGACAATTGACATTGCCTTCAACGATAATTTCGCGGCCATCTTTGGTCAAAAATCTGGTTTCCATGCTCATAGAGGGATTACCAGAAGCTAAACTTGCCATTACTGTTTGACAGTGTACAAGTTCATCGGGATGAATAACTTGAAAAATGGACAACTTTTCTAAGTCGGTATCATCGTATCCCAAGGCTTCTTTCCATGATTTATTAACAAATAAAATTCGACCATTGAGGGAAATACTTTGAATCAAATCGGTGGCATTATCGAATAAATCGCGCAGTTGAGCTTCTCTGGCTTGTAGTTTGGTTGTCCGTTGTTCTATCCTTAGTTCTAAGTTGTGATTCAAGCTAATTAAGGCATCTTTAGCTATTTTGCGTTGCAATTCTGCTGCTGCTCGTGCTGCAAATACTTGAAGAATGTCCCTAGCTTCTTTGAGTTGAGAATTATGTAAAGGCTGTACATCTAGAATGCAAAGGTTGCCAATTGCATTACCTAGATCGTCTTTTAGGGCAATGCCCAAATAACTATCTGCCCGCATCATCACCAAATCAAAATCATTAGCAAAGGCTTCTTGTATTCCGCTTTTGCAGTAAAATTGCCCATCTCTGAGGGCATATTTGCACGGTGTATGAGCCGCATAGTAGGAAACTGATGGTTGTAAAGATCCATTAGCCCAGAAACCCAGGGTATGAAGTTGATCACCCACTAGTTCGGTAACGATCGCATAGCTGACATCTAAGGCTTCGGCAATATGTTGCACTAACGCTGGAAAAAAGTCATCTCCTGTCACAGCAGCAGTTCCTGTTACCAATTTTTGCAGTGTTGATTCAGCCCGTTGGCGTTCTCTTAGTTCTTCCTGTAATTTTTGGTGGGTGGTAGCTTGCTGAAGGGCGATCGCTAGTTGTACTGTTAACAGTTTCAATAGTTCGATTTCTGAATCTTGCCACTGACGGGGGTGCTGGCTTTCGGTAACGTTGAGAAAGCCCCACAATTCATCACCACACATCAGCGGCATCAAAATTTTGGCACGGATATCGAGGCTAATTAACAGATTGCGGTGACAGTCTGACATCTCGGTCGTGTAGATATCTGGCACAATGCGAATCTTGCCTTGCTGATAGATCTCAACAAGTTGTTGGCTAATACATTGGTCTTGACTTTGTTGCCCTAGCAGAGATAGGGTGCAGCCTGTGGACTCAGCCACAGTAATTAGTTTCCCATTGGCTTCTAATTGCCAAATAGTGACGCGATCGCAATTCAGCAATTGCCGTATCTGTTCAACTGTTGTATCCAGAATTGTTTGCAAATTCAGGGATGATCGAATTTGAGTAGCGATTATTGCCACCAGTTTTTCTTGCTCTGTTTTAGTCTGGAGAGCGATGTTTTGATCTGCTAATTCTTTTTCTAATTCAACGGTGCGAGTTTCTAGGAGGAGGATTTTTTCTGCTTCTAACCGCAATACTTTTTCTTCTAATACCTCTGCCAGTTTGTAGAGTTCTAAAGGGTTAAGTGTCTGTAGTAGACTATTTTGGGTGACTATTCCCAATAAATTCCCTTCCTCATTCGTCACTGCCAATTTCCGAATTAACTGTTGTTCCATGATCTGCTGCACCATCTCCAGGGAATCATTAGGTTTCACGGAGAAAATAGGCGCACTCATGACTGTTTCGGCTTGACTAGTTTCTAAGTTCAAACCCAATACTTGAAATTTAACAATATCTTGCTCTGTGATAATTCCCACCGGAATTTGTAGTGGTTGAGCTTGGCTACCACGTTTCTGGACAATGATGACGCAACTAATGCAGTTTTTTGCCATAAGTTGGACAATCGTCCGTATGGAACTATCTAGTGCTGCACAAATTACCTCATTTGTCATTGCCGCAGATACTAGCCGCGATCGCAACGGGTATATGGGATTAGATATTTGCCGTAGACTTTCATCAGTTACTAGCCCAACCACACAATCTTGCTCATTCAGGATGGGTATGTGGCGAATGTGATACTGCTGCAAGAGATTAATTGTAGAAAATAAATCGCTAAAAGCCGATTCGTATAGGGTGACAACTGGATAAGTCATCACATCTTGAATCACCAAATTCTCTAAGGAATGTTGCTGGGAAATCAGGCGTACTACATCGCGTTCTGTGAAAATGCCCAACAACTTACCATCTTCCATTACCAGCACGCAGCTTGGTCTTGTCTCTAAATGGAGTTCATCCAATTGCCCATCTATTATTTTAGTATTAGATATTGCTCCTACACCACCCATTTGACCGATGCCTGCTGCAAGCATTGCGATCGCATCTATTACCGTTGTCTCTGGTTTAACTATCAGAGGATTACGGATAATAGCAGATTTCAATTCTGATGGGGTAAGTATTACGGAACGGCTAAACATTTATTTGTGTATGGACATGGGAATGATTTATTTCACAGTCTAACAATGGAGTTGTAGCAATATTTGTGTTGAGTAAAAGTCACTGGGTAAAGGTTTTTCCTCTTTCACTCACCCACCAGATGCTTTAGGCAGTTATAGCAGGAGTCAGCAATCAGGAGTAAAACTGGCTTCTGAACTCCTTTCAACTTGTAACTAAAAAAAGTTGATGTAATATGTTTTTAAATTTGTACAACAATTGACAAGGTGGTTATTAATGCATCAATTGATCATAAAAATCCCTCTACAAAAGGGTTATAATCCTGATTTTTAACTCCTAACTCTTGTTATATTAACAAAATTTCTTCATCATCTTGTAATAAAGTTTGTGCCGCTTCTAACATAGATGTAGCAAGGTCTTTTAAATCTTCCCGATTATTTAAATAAGTTTTTAACGCTTCCATCGGGTCAATACTGCTACTTGCACTTAATTCAGGAATACGAGGTTTAGCTAACTGACTAACTAACTCTGGTTGAATTGTGTATGTATGCGTTACACTTAAGGCATCATGTATAGAAGAGTTGTCAATTAAATCTAACTGTTCTGATCGCAGTTTGTAAATCAGTCGAACTACGGTATCTTGAAGATTATGTTTTGCGATCGCTTTAAACAAAACCCCTTGGGGATCATCAGCCTTAGATAAATCTACCTCAATCGTGCGGAATACTCGTACAGGTAAAGAGCAAAATTCCCAATTTACTTTTCCCCGTTCCAATTCCACCATCACATAACCCTTATCTTCCTTCTCCTCACTAAAATCGACCCTTTCAATACTTCCCGGATAAATCACCGGTGGATCATTCGATTTATTTAAATTCTGGTGACGGTGAACGTGTCCCAAAGCCACATAATCAAAACAAGGACGCGTTAGCATAGATAGCGGTAAAGTAAAACCCTTACCCACAGCCAACAAACGTTCCGCCCCCAAAGTTGCATTATCAGCCATCAAATGTGCCAAAAGCACCGTTGGTACATCAGGGTCAAGTCGGCGAATTTCCCCTTCTAAAACCACCTGTAACCGTTCTGTTAACAGTTGATTAACATCCGCCATAGACAAACCCGCAGTTTCTTGACGAGTCATCAAAGTAGAACGAGTTAACCAAGGGAGAGTAATTACCTGCACCTTTCCATTACGAGTTTGAATATGGTGAGTAGTCAAAGTATCACCCACCACAAACCCCGGTACACCCAAAGTCCGGTAAATATTTAAACTTGCGCCTCCTATTCCCTGGGAATGTTGATCATGATTACCCACTAACAGCACCGTCGGGATATCAGCATCAACAAGACGACGAAATTGACTAGCAAAAGCTTCCTGTACATAAGGCGGTGGCGTAGCATCAGGAAAAGCATCACCGCCAAATATCACCATATCTACAGCATCAGCTAGGGCTTGGTCAATACACAAAGATAAAGTATTAACAAAATCCTCTAAACGTGTATTCAAACCCGTAACTGGATTGATGCGTCCGTGGGAGAAACCGCTTCCCATGTGGATATCTGAAAGGTGGAGAATTTTAATCATAATTAGTTCTTCGTTATTAGTTTAGAACTAACCGCAATTTTCAATCACCCAATTCTGTTAAAATTACGGTTATATTCAAGCATACATCTTTCTATGTTACAACCAGGGAAGCCATTAAAACAACGTCCCCAATATGTAATAGAAGAGGAACTTGGTTCTGAGGATTTTGGTATTATTTATAAAGCAAGACATAAAGATTTAAATTTTCCGGTTGTTATTAAAACTCCTAATAATCGTTTGTGTAGAGATGCTAATTACCCTAAATATGTGGAAGGTTTCCACAAGGACTGTAACATTTAAAGGTTACAGAAAATTATTAAGTCTGAATAAGGATAACCAAGATTAAAGGACTAACAGGATGGTAATTTTTAGATGGTTTAAATTATTCAAAACCAATCATTCAACAACATCCTAAAAATCCCAACTTCCCATCATAAATCATCCAATCACATCCTGAAAATCCTCAAATCCTGGACATACTGATTCAGACATATTCTATCTTTTTTATGGAACCACGAAGAAGCGTTCGCGAAGCGTTCCGAAGGAAAGGACACGGAGGTAAGAGGTTACAAAGATATTCTCTATGGGTAATTTAATCCTGAAAATTCTTAAATCCTGGATATCCTGATTCAGACAAATTAAATCAAGTATATCAATTAAGGTGCGTTACGCTGTCGCTAACACACCCTACTCTGACAACTAACTAAATGTGAATACCACACTCAGTTTTTTCACTTCCTCTCCAGCGTCCAGCGCGTTCGTCTTCACCGTCAGCTACTTTGGTGGTAATAGGTTCATCACCAATACTGGGATAACCTTGGTCATGAAGAGGATTGTAAATTACTCCATGTTCAGCGACATAAACCCAACTATCTTTTCGTGTCCAAGCAGCGATGGGATTTACTTTCAATCTTCCCAGATTATCTAATTCAAATATAGGCATATTCGCGCGGGTAACGGCTTGGTCACGACGGCGGCCTGTAATCCAAGCGACGGTATTTAAATCGTCTAAACCCCGTAAGAGTGGTTCAATTTTTGTAACTTGGTGGAATTGGGCAATATCTTTGTCCCAAAGTGCTTCACCATATTTAGCTGTAAAGGCTTCGCGGCTATTTACATCTGGAGTTTTATAAGTTTGCAAATCTAGATTGTAGATTTCTTTAGCTTTCGCAACCAGTTCTAGAGTTTGGGGGAAGTGGTACAGGGTGTCAAGAAAAATGACGGGAACAGGATGCTTTAGTTCAGTATAGAGAATATGAGTAATTACCAAGTCATCTACATTAAAAGCGCTTGTTTGCACTAGTCCTGTGGGAATATTCTCAATAGACCACGCTAGTATTTCTTTGGGAGTGGCGGTTTCAAATTGTTGATTTAATTGATCTAAGTCAAAAGCTGTGGAAACTGTCATGATCGTTTTCTAGAAAAATTTTTTTACCTTGACTAAACTTAATTTTAACCTATCAAGGCACACATTCCTCCCGATAATTGGGTATTTATCCTGTACGGGTATCACTACAGGTTAGTCACATTGTTATATTTGAACACGTATTAATAAATATAATCGCATATATTAAGATAAGTTAAGCAATTTTAATTTTTACTTGCTTTTGCATAGATGTTTATATTAATCCTGTTATTCTTAACCTAAGCTTTAAAATTCTCAGGATTTAACAAAATAATGAATAATACGAAATTACCAAATAGCTTGAATCAGTCTATAGTTATGGGCTTTTTAATCGTTTTGACCAGTGCGGGGATCATTACGATTATGAGCGTGTTTTAATCACAAAATAGTGACTTTTAACCAAAAAATTTACATTAACCCTGTTCAAAACTGAGCGGGGTTTTTACATTTTGTAATAAATGGTAGACACAATTAAATATAACTAAATAAAAAACTCTAGAAAACCGCAGTATGTACCGAAAAATCAAGTTACCTAAAAACCCAGTATGTATTATATAAGTCCAGATTTCACCTGTTTGCAGTGTAGAAGTGATCAAACCCAATACAAAAAAACTGTCTGTGATGGTATTTCACTACAGACAGCTATGGGCTAATACAAGCCTAGCCTTCTCTTTTTAGTAAGCCAAAGGAATATCAAAGAAACTCACGTAAGAATTCAAAGGGATTATCTTCCCAACATGGTTCTGGGACTAACCAAACCAATTTACTTTTGATTTCGGCTTCAATTTCATCACTGTCGTCTCTGTCGAACAATGATATCAAAGCTTCCCAGTCTCGTTCTCTGAGGGTGGTGTATGAGGAAGGGCTTACCTGTAGATTATTGGAGTAATTCACAAGCGCATTTTCAGTTAATGTATATCAAAAGTGAGTATATTTGCTGGCAAATGTGCATATTGTACTTTGAATACTGTGATTAAAATGTGACGTAGATCATAAAGTTTCCAAAAAGTTGTCAGCAAGTTTCTGCAATTCTGCTCCTTAAATTAAGAATATGCAGATTTTTCAAACTGAGACTCGACTAATTCTACGCCAAATACTTCAGAAAAGCAGTGGGCTACGCAAAAACGTACTTCTTGACATTTAATACCGGGAATCCAGTCTGCTAAACTACCGACAGCCTTATCAGCAATGCCACAAGGGATAATACGTTCAAAGCCTTTTAGATCAGGACAAACATTTAAAGCAAAACCGTGCATAGTCACCCAACGACTGACTTTAATGCCTATGGCTGCGACTTTGTAACCTTCTAACCATACACCAGTAAAACCGGGAATGCGATCGCCTGACAATCCATAATTTGCCAAAACGCGAATTAACACTTCCTCTAGTTGACGCAAGTACCAATGCAGGTCTTGACGATAACGTTGCAGATTTAAAATCGGATACCCCACCAGTTGACCAGGACAATGATAAGTTACTTCACCACCTCTTTCAACTCGATGCACATCATACTCGCTTTTGTCAATATCAAATTTGATAAATTCTGAATTAGCTCCTTTACCCAGAGTGTAAACAGGGGGATGTTCTAGCAAAATGAGTACGTCATCTAGGCTGGGGTTATTGATACGTTCTTGGAGAAGCGATCGCTGCCATTGATGAGCATCTAAATATGGCATTAATCCTTGGTTGTATAAAAAACACCGATATTTTGCGGTTGCACTACTATGAATCATGCCAAAAATCAATTGGGTAAATGACTAAATATATTTCAACTTGCCATAATAAAGTCAATAAATGTCAAGCTATGCAAAGGATTTTAAAGGAACATCAAGGGAATTAGCTATATAAACAACAAAGTGTTAACTTGAATATATAACCTCAATGGTGTTAGGAGGAATTCTCTACAATCATCATCAAGCCAAGACAATAGGAACGAACGGACTAGGTGATAGATTTTCAGAAATTGATGACATTGATCAGGATAAAACTTCGACAAAGGCTTGTATATTATTAAATAAAAGATAACCAAGCCTACAAAATAAAGAAGGAGCAAACACTCCTAAGTTTGTAAATGTTGCTCTAACAAACACAGCAAGGATATAAAAGTCAAAACTGCTGTATTTACAGACTTTATGGACATATCCGATTGTTTAGCAACCCATTGGTAAACCGAGCAGAGTTTGACAAAGTAAATCAAGGCTAGAGGTGGTCATAAATAAAGATGCGACAGCCATACATCAAAAGCAGTTCAAAATTTGTATTAGCGGCAATGATAGACTGACCGCAATCTCTGTTCATACAAAATACATTCACATCAAATAAATATTGAGCGGGAGAGTTTACATGAAGCTTGTCATCCACGGTAAAAATATAGAAATCACCGATGCCATCCGGGAATATGTGCATCAAAAAATTGAAAAAGCAGTTAGTCACTTTCAGAACATCACAAACGAAGTGGATGTCCATTTAAGCGTAGCTCGCAATCCCCGAATTAGTACCAGACAAGCTGCGGAAGTCACTATATATGCTAATGGTAGCGTCATCCGTGCCGAGGAAAGCAGCGAAAACTTATATGCAAGTATTGACTTAGTTGCAGATAAAATAGCCCGGCAACTGCGTAAATATAAAGAACGAAGACAAGACCACAAAACCCAACCCATACCAACCAACGAGGTAGTAGCGCCTGAACCAGTAACTGATTTAATAGGCGATCGCACTCCCGAACTACCAGGAGAAGTCGTCCGCACCAAATATTTTTCCATGCCCCCCATGACCCTTGCAGAAGCCCAAGAACAACTGCAACTCGTAGGACACGACTTTTATATGTTCCGTAACGCCGAAACCGGAGAAATTAACGTCATTTACGAACGTAATCACGGCGGTTTTGGTGTCATTCAACCCCGCAACGGTAACGGTCATACCAACGGCAAAAATGGCAAAACAGCTAACATCGCTGTACCAGAAAAATCTAAAGCCTAATTAAAACGCAGAGGAACGCAGAGAATATACTCTGTGAACCTCTGCGCTAACCTTTGCGCCCCTCTGCGTTAAAAATCCTCCTACTTTGCAGCCAACTGTTGCAGAGTTTTCAAAGTTTCCTCAACATGGCCTTTAAAATTCAACATAGAATCAAACACATACTGCACAATTCCCTGTTGGTCAATTACATAAGTCACCCGGCCGGGGATAAAACCAAAAGCAGTAGTTGCACCATATAGCTTCCGCACCTGATCACCTTGATCACTCAAAAGCGTAAATGGTAAATTGTGCTTGGCTGCAAACTTCTGGTGAGACTCGCTAGAATCACCACTCACACCAATCACCTCAGCACCAACGCCTTTAAATACTTCATACTGATCCCGAAAAGCGCAAGATTCCATAGTGCATCCTGGTGTATCATCCTTGGGATAAAAATAAAGGACAACAGCCTGTTGACCACGAAAATCTCTCAGGCTGACTGTAGAACCGTTTTGGGCAGGTAAAGAAAAATCTGGGGCTTGATCTCCAACTTTGATAGCCATATTAAAAAATTCAAACATTACTTAATAAAATTTTACCTTGTAACTTAGTCTATAAATTTTCCTTGATAAGGTGCATCGGGCGGGGTAGGGTAGATAGTTATCAAAAAAAATAATCCGCCTATGCGCCTGACTTCACTCGATGTGTTTCGCGGTATCACCATTGCGGGTATGATTCTCGTCAATATGGTGGGAGTCGCAGATAATAAATATTCCCTTCTAGATCATGCTGAATGGAACGGTTGTACACCAACTGATTTAGTATTTCCTTTTTTTCTGTTCATTGTTGGTGTAGCAATGACCTTTTCATTATCAAAATACACCGCAGACAACAAACCCACCAAAGCAGTTTACTTACGCATTTTGCGACGTGCTGCAATTCTCTTTATTTTAGGATTACTACTTAACGGCTTTTGGAATAAAGGTGTTTGGACTTTTGACTTAAGTAGTATCCGCTTAATGGGAGTATTACAAAGGATTAGCCTTTCCTACCTGTTTGCATCTTTGATAGTTTTAAAACTACCACGCAAAAGTCAATTGATATTAGCAGGGGTTTTACTTATTGGTTATTGGTTAACAATGATGTATATTCCCGTTCCCGAATATGGTGCAGGAGTATTGACGCGAGAAGGTAATTTTGGCGCTTTTATTGACAGATTAATTATTCCCAAAGCGCAGTTATACAAAGGTGATGGTTTTAATTTTATGGGAGATCCAGAAGGATTATATAGTACAATTCCCGCCATAGTTAGCGTTTTAGCTGGTTATTTTACTGGGGAATGGATAAAAGATAAAAAACAAGCTAATTCACAAACCAGTATGGATTTAGTATTATTCGGTTTGTGTTGTTTAGTAATTGGGATTATTTGGGATGTAGCATTTCCCATTAATAAGAAACTATGGACAAGTTCTTATGTTGTATTTACCACTGGTTGGGCATTAATGTTATTAGCTGCTTGTTATGAATTGATAGAAGTGAGGGTAATAAAACGCTGGAGTAAACCATTTGAGATTATGGGCTTAAATGCGATCGCACTTTTTGTTGCATCTGTCTTGTTAATCAAAATCACAGCAAAAACCCAAATTGGCACAGGTGAAACCGCCATCAGCATCTACAATTGGATTTACCAAAATATCTTTGCATCTTGGGCAGGGAATTTCAACGGATCACTTTTATTTGGGGTTGTTACCGTCTTGTTGTGGTACGGTGTTGCTGTCTTGATGTATCAGAAAGGCTGGTTTCTTAAAGTGTAAATAAAACTCTTGTAGGGCGGGCATCTTGCCTGTCCAAATTCTGCGAATCTGGCTTTATATCTCTTCTTTTGAATCAAAATCTACCTTATTTGGCTTCAGTGATTAAAAACTTTTCGGTTCAAAGAATTTATCAAAGCCTTTTCTCATCAATCCTTCTTTCAATTTTTTATCTCCTGTCCATAATAAGCCTTCTAATTCCAATGTTAAAGCAACATGAGGAGTGTCACTTTCATCAACATCTTTACATAAAGTATAAGCTGCTGCTCGGTTATCAGGTGCAATTAAGTCTTCTTTATAGAGATTGAGTCTTTGTAATAATATTTGGTAAATTCGCACTATTTCGTTTTCAGATAACTGACTAACTTTGATTATCTTTTCTTTACGCTTAAATAACTCTACCAATACTAGCTCACAGATATAATAACTATATTCTCCTTGAAAAAGGAGGTTAGTAAAACTAGATTGGCTGTTCAATAAAGCTGAAAATAAAATATTTGTATCAACAATAATTGGCTGATTTCTAGACACTATTTACTCTCCAACAAATTTATGTTTGATATTTGACCACACATCAATATCAATTTCCTTTGCTAAAGCTTCAGCTTGTATTATTGTCATACTGCTTTTTTTTCTGAAAGACTCTAACTCAAGATAATCTAAAAATTTCTTGAGAGTATCTAGCTCAATAATATCTTTTTTGAACCTGATGATCAGGTCTTGATTCTCTACTGTGATATTGTAAATTTGATCTGACATAAGATGATAGTATTTAGGTAGTTGTAGGATAGGATATACTTGGATGTTTATATTATCTCAAAATTAATGGGGTTTGGACAAAGATTTACAGGGAATTAATACCCAGTGGCGGTTTATCTTCTAAAGAAAATAAATTACTGACATTGATTCCTTCATCTTCAATAATTTGTTTCCAAACATGAAAAATGGTATGTATAGGAAAACCTGAAGAACCACCAGCCGTATCAATCATATACTCATCCTCTTGAGGATTGAGCATTTTGACACACATATCAATTACATAGCGGGGTGTAAAATATTGTCCCTTTTCACCTTGAATAATTCCTCAAAAACATCAGCTCCAGCATTTGCTAAAACCTCATCTTCCATTTCTTCAATTAAGGCTTTTAGCGATTTTTTCTCAGAATATAAGCAACATCCCCGCTTTCTGTTTGTTTGATAAAAATGGATTTCTCTAAAGTATCAATTTCTTGGGGTGTAAATTGAGAAAGCTTGTAATTAGAGTATTTGAAAATTGCAGCAAGATTCATACGATTGTTAGTTTTAATACTATTCGCTAAACGCTGAGAAGTTCCAGACATACCGGAACCCTCAAACTAGATAGCTGAACTAGTATAAAACCTAGTCTGACATTTTGAATCAGGTAACAAAATTTTTGTTACGTTCCCCTACAAAATCAACCCATCAATTAAACCGCCACCTCCGCAGTTTCCAAAGCTTCCAAAGCATTAATTTCATCTAAAATCCGCCAGATTTCCTGCATCATTGGATCTAGACCAGTGCGAGTTACAGCAGAAATTATGAAAACTGGTGCTAAAGCCAGATGATTTAATTGCAAAGCTAAAGCCTCCAAATCAACAGTTTCTCTATCAACTGCATCAATTTTATTCAAAGCTAAAATTTGCGGACGTTTTGCTAAACCCCTTCCATAGGCTTTTAATTCTTCTTGAATAGTATGGAAATCAGCAATTACATCTTCACTCGTTGCATCAATTAGGTGTAATAAAACCCGTGTGCGCTCAATGTGACGTAAGAAATCATGTCCTAAACCGGCACCATGAGAAGCACCTTCAATTAATCCGGGAATATCAGCGAAAACAGTACCGTCACCAGTTGGTTTTTTCACTACACCTAAATTAGGAATGAGAGTAGTAAAAGGATAATCGGCGATTTTCGGACGTGCGGCTGATAAAGAAGAAATTAAAGTTGATTTACCTGCATTTGGTAAACCAATAATTCCCACTTCTGCTAACAATTTCAACTCTAAACGCAATATTTTCCTTTCTCCTTCCAGTCCAGGAAGTGCGTATTCTGGAACGCGGTTACGGTTACTCAAAAAATGTTGATTTCCTAGTCCACCTTTACCACCTTCAACCACTCGAAAGCGTTGCCCTGGTTCAACTAAATCGCACAATAAGGCGCTTGTTTCCGCATCATAAACAGTAGTACCGCAGGGAACTTCGATAATTAAATCCTTTCCACCTGCGCCGGTGCAATTATTGGGGCCGCCACGTTCCCCATTTTGGGCTTTAAACAAATGCTTGTATCGAAAGTCCAGCAAGGTTTGTAGGTTTGTATCAGCCACGAAAATGATGGAACCGCCTCTTCCACCATTCCCACCAGAGGGGCCGCCTGCTGGTACATATTTCTCTCTGCGGAAGGCGACGATACCATCACCACCTTTACCTGCTTCTACTTCAATTACTGATTGGTCTATAAATTGCATATTTTAGTCATTAGTCATTGGTCATTGGTCATTGGTCATTGGTCATTGGTCTTTTGGATGTTGACCGATTGAGTTGAGATAGGCGTTTAATTGGGGTGCTAAGTCATTAATTATGAGCTTGAGTGTGTTAATTTGTTCGTCGGTTAACAAATTACGGCTATATGCTCGTCTTAGCCAGTGTTGAGTCTCGTACAAAGATCCTCGTGCTATTCTAATGAATCGCCGATTGTCTTGATAACTTCCTCTTCCTACACCTTCTGCTATGTTCGCACCAATGCTATCTGCTGAACGGATGATCTGCTTACCCAATGTATTTTGGGGTAATGACTCCCATTTGTTAACGATTTTCCAAATCTCATCAGCTAATTTTTCTGATAGCTGATATACCCGTAATTCCTGAAACCTCTTACCTCCCATTATCTCACCTAACTATTGACTAATAACTAATAACTAACGACCAATGACTAAATATATGCAGAAATATCTTCACCGCAGTCATCAGCAAGGTAGGAAAGGGCGCGGAAGCGTAAACCTACTAGTTGTTCATACAATGGGTTAATTTTGCACATTGGTGGGATGTGAACTATTTTGCGTCCAAATAGGGTGACATCTCGCTCAAAGGGACATTGAGAGGGGATCATTTTGCACAAAAACCTGGCTACTCTGGGATCTTGAATATCTAGCTTGTCCAACCAGTCCCGCATGGGGTGAAGTATATCTGGTGGGTGTAGGATGGGTTCTTCTGTTTGTTCTGTCGCTTCTAGGGTATGACGTAGGGCTGTTAGGGCTTGTGTTTGCAGTTCTAAGGCTTGACAAAACTGTTGCAGAAGTTCCTCTTCGCTGGGAGAATATGTTCCATCTGCGATCGCTACCATTACTGCTGTTCGCAAAAAATTCTCCGCTGCTGATGTACCTTTACCCAATACAGCAGCTAATTCTTCTGGTGTAATTATTTCTAGTGAATTCCAGTCCAGACAAGGGGCTAACTCATCTTTGGTCAGGCTGGTAATTAACTCCTGTTCTTGGGCATCAAAATTACCATCAGCCCAAGCAATAGACAGTAATCCACGTAACCAAGCGGTAATTTGTTCGCTGCTGTATGGGGTTTTAACAGCACTTTTCATAAAACTCACGCCTCAACTTTTTCTCAATCTTTACTAAGCTTAAGCTACCTTAATTGTCAGTTTTGCGTTAGAATCCCTCTGAGAGTATTATTGAGAATTCTTTCTATTTACTATATGTTTTTTTTCGGGATTGAACATGAAGTTGCTTTCCTTAACCATGAAGGAAAGTTTGCTGATTTCTCTTGTACAAAATTTGCTGAGTTTAATCAAATTGTTGATCGGCTACCTATATACCCCAATGACTACCCACAATTAAGAGTAGGTGATGCTGGCATTAAAAAAAAGCGTTGGTATATTGAGGGGTTTGAAAGATTTGCCGATTCAGAAGAGGTAATTGACTGTGTAGCGAAAGGCATCGAAATCAGAACAACTATTCACTCCAGTATTCAAGGAGCAATTACTGAATTAACAGCAAGTTTTAACTTACTACGTGAAGTGTCTGCTAGTTTTGGGTTTTTACCTGTTTTAGTTAGCTTTAACCCTTATACTGACATTTTTAAACCGACACCACCATTAAATGATTTTGAAATTAGGCAATTACAAGCTTATCCTGATGAACAAACTGCTCATATTTATATGGTTTCCTATGGGCCAGATTTAAATATTTCTCTAGCAGATTTACCTATTGAAAATGTCATTGATATAGGTAAAAAGTTAACTTACTATAGTCCTTATATTGTTCCTTTTAGTTATAGTTCTCCTTTTTTAAATGGGGGCTTATGGGAAGGTCTATCAATAAGGACATTTATCAGGACTGGAAAAAGATCAGCAACATTAGTTTTTGTAGAAAAACAGGAACAACTTATTCAAAGTGTACCTTCTTTAACAAAAGTAGCCCGCATTCCAGCAGAAGTAGGTCGGATTGAGTTTAAAGCTTGTGATAGTTGTGATAATTTTGCTATTTATGCAGGTTTATTAGCTTTATTAAAAGGTTTAGCATTAGATACAACTTTGTCGGGTAGAGCTATTATACCCGATGCTAATTTACACCAAATTTCGGCAAAATATGGGTTTGATAATGAAGAGATTTTTCTGAATACAACCAAGATTTTAGAAGTTGCTGAAATTGCTCTGACAAATGACCCAGATATTGAGTTTTTAAAACCGCTAAAAATTATTTTGGCAGAAAAGAAAACCAAATCTCATCAACTCATTGAAATCTTCCAAAATGTAGGTTCTATCAAAGAAACACTTAAGAAAACTTACGATTTTGGTGATTAGTGATTGGTGGCAGAAGAAAGATCAATTTTCCCCATCCTCTCCCTGCTCCCTGCACTCCTGCCCCCTGCCTTATTTCTTAGGTGGAATCTTTTCCATGGGGATGAGTACTTCCATCACAGCCTTGACAATTGGTGCTGCAACAGTTCCACCATAGGCATTTGCTCCTTTTGGCTCGTCAACTATTGCTACAACTACATAGCGGGGGGCTTCTGCTGGCAAAATACCCACGAAACTGGTAATTCTTGCTCCCGGAATATATCCACCATTGGGACTGGCTTTTTCGGCTGTACCAGTTTTACCTGCGATGCCGTAGCCGTTGATTTTTGATGCTTTACCTGTACCCACAGAAACCACTGTTTCCATCATGTCTACTACCTTTTGGGCAGTTGTGGGAGAGAAAATTTGGCGTGGTGTGGGCAGAGTGGGGGAATAATGCATTTTGCCTTGGCTATCAATTAGCCCTTGGACTATATGCGGTGTTACCAATTTACCACCATTAGCTAAAGCACCATGCATTTGTACTAGCTGTAATGGGGTCAGAGAAAAGCCTTGACCAAAAGAAGTAGTTGCTGGTTCTATTGTTGAGGACAAAAATTCTTCTTGACTTTTGAGCCGACCACCGACTTCAAAGGGCAGATCCGTATCAACTTTTTGTCCTAGACCTAAACGCTCCAGCCAGTTGTAGTATATTGAGGGGCGCATTCGTTGAATGATTTTAACCATGCCCACGTTACTAGAATGTTGAAGAATTTGAGCAATATCAATTTGTCGAGGAGCATTTTTTTCAGCATTTTTGATAATGCGATCAGCTACCTTCATAGTTCCTGGGTCACTGAAGACATCATCTGGCTTAATGGCACCATTTTCTAGAGCGATCGCAATATTCAAAGGTTTGAACGTTGAACCTGGTTCATAAAGATCTGCTACAATCCAGTTTTTGAACAGGGAAATATCTGCTTTAGAATATTGATTCGCATTATAAGTAGGCTGAGAAACTAAAGCTAGTAAAGAACCATCCCTAGCATCCATAACAATGACTGCCCCGCGTTTAGCTTGGAACTTATCTATCTGTTTTTTGAGCGCAGTCCGGGCAGCACGTTGTAAGCGGCTATCAATAGTCAGTTGCAGTTTTAAGTCATCAAAATGTAGAAATCCCTCAGGTGCGTGATTTGGCATTAAGGCCCCGTTACCTGCCCGACTGAGACCGTATAGTTTGTACAGAGCGTTCCAACAACTTCTCTTGACTGTATTCCACCCCTGCCTGACCGCGACGGTCAAGATTAACATAGCCGACCACATTAGCTACTAAATCACCCTGTGGGTAAAACCGGGAATATTTTTCAATCAACTCCAGGCCATTTAAACGAAATGAAATTATGCGATCGGCAATATTTTCAGCTACAGAATTGGATAGCAGAATACCACTTTTTCTACTTTTAAATATTTTTACTAAATTGTCAGCATCTTTACCCAATACAGGAGCAATTTGCTTGGCCATCTCTTCATTAGATTTATCAAATAGTTTGGGATGGGCATACAAAGTATAAACAGGGCGGTCAATTGCCAAGATATTATCATTGCGATCAACCACTGAACGACGAGGCATAAAAGGACGCAAATTTACCATTTGCTGACTTCTAGCCCTTTCAGTCAGCTTTGATCCCTGAAGAATTTGCAACCGATACAAATTCAAAGCCAACCCCATCCCACCAGCAATTAGCACACTCCAAGCTATCAAAAGTCGAGACTTAAGATTTGGGACTTGGGCTTGAGTTTTAGGAGTATCATTCCCTGGGAAAACTTGCCTAAAAAACTTTCGCTGCCTTGTGAATTCCAAATTTTGCAAATTTTTGAATTTTGTTCTGCTTGGCGACTTCTGCATTGGGATTGTCCTTTGTCAGTTGTTTGTTGTTATGACCAATGACCAATGACTAATGACCAATGACCAATGATTGTGGATATTAATATCCCATAGGTGATTTCGTTTGGGGCTGTGTTTCTGTATTCGAGACTGTGGTAGAAGGTAGGGAATTAGGTCTATTAGATGTCGGTGGCAAGAAAATTGTCCCGCCAGGACTTGGTGATACAAGACCTGCCGCTGCTTGTTCTGCCTCTTCAGCCATTTTGCTGGTTAGAGTTGCATTGGTTGTGGTCAATTGGCGTTCGTTACGTTGTAGACTTTGCAGCGTGCGATAAGCTTGACTCCAAAGCTCTTGAGAATATACTGTCCAACCATAAACCACAAGTGTAGCTGTCACAAACAAAAATGCCGCTGCTGAAGAATAACGGTAGACAGAGTTTAAGCGTAGCAACCAAATAGGTGCAGCCTCAGCAGTAGGCATCATGGGTAAGCGAGATTGTCCATGAATATTGGCAACTGCTTTTTTGCCTTCTTCTTTCTTTACAGAGAGCATGGTTGCCTCATTTGTGGGAGAAACTGATAAATTTCTGGAGGAATTACGTTTTCTTCTGGGGCGTACTACTGTGAGTTCATTCGCCTCTGTAGAGGTACTTGGCTTATTTGTGTCCAGACTCCCAGAAGGTCGCTGCCTTTGGGGCAGAGCAGAATTTCGCTTGAACCAAGTATTTTTTGTAGAAACAGCCGATTTACGGGCAGCAACCATAATTTTTGGGGATGGTAAACATTGTATTTGAACTCTAATGCTGGTTATTGCTAGGGTTAAAGTCCTCTATTTAGCAATCTGCACAGATAAAACCTCTCCAGATTTTCTTCGGTGACTCCACCACAATTTACATTCACCAGGTAGTGTAATGCTCACCTGGGTAGACCAACTTATCAGGTATTACATACATCTAAGATTATGGCAATGTAGAGCATTCTGCGGCAATAGCTGACCACAAAGCTCGTTACCTTAGAAAATAGGGGTTAAAAAAAATCAACAAATAAGCTATCTTATTGAACAGGTGCAAGATTTCTATTGCCCTTATTTGGTGAAAGAGGAGTTATGAAAACAAAAATCTTTGGTTTGGCTCTAATGTTAAGTCTGGCTACAGTTCTTGGTGCTTGCGAAAGTAGTACGCCACCTGCTGGTACTACCAGTACTCCTGCTGCTACAACAGGTGGAGAACCATCTGATACTGGTGCTACCCCTGCAACTACCCCTGCAACTACTCCCGAAGCTACCCCCGCAGCTACTCCCACTACGACTCCTTAATTCATTTTGGATAGCGCTCCTCACCACATCGCTATCACTTAAACAATTTTGAGTAATGAGTGCTGAGTAAAAAATAAAATTAGCTTGGCTCAGTATCAAATTGGTCTGTAGCCCCTGGCTTTGGGTCTGGAGCAAGAAAAAAGATTTATTTCGAGCCGAGAGTGGATGAGAAATAATGTGTTTTTACTTAAATCCCCAACCCCTTCGCTTCCCTATAGGGTGACTCAGTAGCACGGGCTAAATGCCCAGCTACAGCTAACAGCACTTTGATTTTTGCTAGCAACTTGAGGACACGAGAAAAAGCGGTTTCTACCGCCTCTCAGTGTCCATCTATAAATTTAAGCTGGAAAAAATATCACTTTATCAATAAGCAGCTTTATGTTGCTACTGCAATTTAGTACATCTCACTATTGTCGCAAGGCTCGCCTGGCGCTGGGTTACAAACGAATTAGTTACCAGGTAGAAAACCTTACACCTGGCTTGCATATCCTGAAACTGAAGCCGCTAACTGGTTTAACTACTATGCCTGTGTTGTTGCCCCAAATTCAGGGACAACCGCAAGCGATCGCAGACTCTACCCAAATAGTAAAATTTTTAGAATCTTATCAGCCAGAACCTTCACTATTTTTAACCAACCATGAACAGCAAACTGAAGCTTTGATGCTCGAAGATTGGTTAGATGAAAGTATTGGTACAGCAACAAGGTTTGTGTATTATCACTTTCGTGCTGGTGATGGTAAACAAATTGACCCTTCTCTATTCAGTCAGATGGTGATTGGGGTAGTAAGAAAACAGTATGGTATCAACGATGCTAATGTAAAATTAGCTACTGACAGGTTAGCGATCGCTCTGGCGGAGTTATCTATCCGCTGGCAAAAAAGCGAATATTTGGTGGGTGAAAGCTTAAGCGTAGCGGATATTACCGCAGCTGCATTGCTAAGTCCTTTAGCCCTTATTCCTCAGTACCGTCAGGGATATCCCTGGTTATTTGAGCGGATTGTGCAGATTCATCAATTGTGTGGAGAGCAACTGCCACCAGGACTAGTGTGAATACCATTTGACTTTAAGATTACAAACAGATGGCAAGGGAGCAGGGGGGAAAATTAAAAACGAATGATTGTATCGGGCTTCTCGTGAAATTGTCTGAGATGTCAAAATGGGTGGGGAAGCAGGGGAGAGAGGAGAGTGAAAAAGATAAAAGCCATATTATTTACGATTTTGTGTTTTAGCACTAGTGTTTTAGTGGTGGTAAGTAGCTATTGGGGAAAAACTGGGATAGGCTACGCCGCGCCGCAAGCGATAGGCTACGCCGCGCCGGAGGCGATCGCATTATTACCTCCACCAGAGGATACACCAGAGGAAATATTGCGAACAGAAATTATTACCGAAGCGCGATCGCCCATTGATGGTAAGCGTCTAACAGCGTCCGAATATGCAGAATTACAAACACAACTGCAAACAAGTCCACCACCAAAGCTCGATGCCAGAATTAGAGACCAAATATTCCTCCTCCAGTTACGAAAAGCATTATTACAGCTTTTCCCATTTTTAGATATTTAGGCAGAAGACGCAGGGAGACGTTTAATCACCAATTACCCAATCAAGATACATTCTGATGTAGGATAACCGTGACGACAAAAGTGCAAATAAATGTAAAGAATATATATAGATCTTAAAAAAGTAGATTTAGTTAATCACCTTATTTTACGTAGGTAGCTTCATGTCCATGACCACGATCGCCCCTGAACAGGTTAATCGCATCGTTTGGAATCAGCATCACGATCCCTTTGAAATACTTGGTTTGCATCCCGTAGAGCAAAATGGTAAGACTGTCTGGGCTGTGCGAGCTTACCTACCAAATGCCAGTGCAGCATGGGTAATAGTTCCTGAACAACGGAAAGAATACCCTATGCACAGTGTGCATGATCCCCATTTTTTTGAATGCACAATTGAAACCGCAGAACTAACAAACTATCAGTTACGGATCAAAGAAGGGGAACATGAGCGCGTTACTTACGACCCCTACGCCTTCCGTTCAGTCAATCTAACTGAATTTGACTTGCATTTATTTGGTGAAGGAAACCATCACCGAATTTATGAAAAACTGGGAGCGCACCTCACCACTGTAGATGGAGTCAAGGGAGTTTATTTTGCCGTTTGGGCCCCCAACGCCCGCAACGTTTCCTTATTAGGAGATTTTAACCTTTGGGATGGACGCAAACACCAAATGCGTAAAGGCCACACCGGGATTTGGGAACTATTTATTCCTGAACTCGGTGTAGGAGAGCATTACAAATATGAAATCAAAAATTTTGAAGGACATATTTACGAAAAATCTGATCCCTACGGTTTTCAACAAGAACCACGCCCCAAAACAGCATCAATTGTCACAGACTTAAATACATACACATGGACTGATGAAAATTGGATGGAAGTGCGGCGTAACACCGACCCTCTCACTCAACCAGTTTCCGTCTATGAAGTCCATCTAGGTTCTTGGTTACACGCTGCTAGTGATGAACCAGCAAAAAGACCCAATGGGGAAACGCAAGCGATCGTTCCCGTATCAGAACTAAATCCTGGCGCACGCTTTCTTACCTACCGGGAATTAGCAGACCGACTCATTCCCTACGTCAAAGAACTAGGATACACCCATCTAGAGCTACTACCAATTGCCGAGCATCCTTTCGACGGTTCCTGGGGTTATCAAGTCACTGGTTACTTCGCTCCCACTTCTCGTTTTGGTAGTCCTGAAGATTTCATGTATTTTGTTGACCAATGTCATAAAAATGGCATCGGTGTAATTGTTGATTGGGTTCCCGGACACTTCCCTAAAGATGGACATGGTTTAGCCTTCTTTGACGGTAGTCACTTGTACGAACACGCTGACCCCCGCAAAGGAGAACACAAAGAATGGGGAACGCTGGTATTCAACTATAATCGTCACGAAGTCCGTAATTTCTTGGTAGCAAATGCCCTATTCTGGTTTGATAAGTACCATATTGACGGAATTCGTGTTGACGCTGTTGCTTCCATGCTCTACAACGACTATTGCCGTGAACCAGGAGAATGGCTACCCAACCAGTATGGCGGTAGAGAAAACCTAGAAGCCGCTGATTTTCTGCGTCAGGTAAATCACACCATCTTCAGCTATTTTCCCGGTGTTCTTTCCATTGCTGAAGAATCAACATCTTGGCCAATGGTTTCTTGGCCGACTTATACAGGTGGACTCGGCTTTAACCTAAAGTGGAACATGGGTTGGATGCACGATATGTTGGATTATTTCAGCATGGACCCTTGGTTTCGCCAATTCCATCAGAACAACATCACATTTAGTATGTGGTACAACCACAGCGAGAACTTTATGCTCGCCTTGTCCCACGATGAAGTGGTACATGGTAAAAGCAATATCATCGGCAAAATGCCGGGTGATACATGGCAAAAACTCGCTAATGTGCGTTGTTTATTTAGTTATATGTTCGCTCACCCAGGCAAGAAAACCATGTTTATGAGCATGGAGTTTGGCCAGTGGAGTGAGTGGAATGTGTGGGCTGATTTAGAATGGCATTTATTCCAGCATGAACCACACCAACAGTTAAAAGACTTTTTCCAAGCTCTTAACCACCTTTACCGTTCTGAACCAGCTTTATACACCCAGGATTTTGCCGAACCAGGGTTCGAGTGGATTGACTGTAGCGACAACCGTCATAGTGTCGTTTCCTTTGTCCGTCGTGAAAAGGATTCTGATAATTTTGTGATTGTGGTTTGTAACTTTACTCCCCAACCCCATTCTCACTATCGCATTGGTGTACCCGAAAAGGGATTTTATACCGAGATGTTTAATAGTGATGCTCGTCAGTATGGCGGCGGCAATATGGGCAATTTAGGTGGCAAGTGGACTGATGATTGGTCTTTGCACAATCGTCCTTATTCTTTGGATTTGTGTTTACCACCTTTGGGTGTGTTGATGCTTAAGTTAGATAAGCAGAAGATGGCTGAACTGATGGCATAACAGTTTAATTTATCCACATAAATTAGGATTTTGTAGGGGTACAGCAATGCTGTACCCTTATTTTTATGCTAAGGATTCAGTATACAAAATATTTGATAGATCAGAGAACAAGAAATGGTCAGAGGGAAAAATTTTCTTCTACCTTCTTCTTTGTTCCTTCTGACTCCATACTTGTCGGTTAAGCTAAAAACATTAAATTAGGTAGGTTGGGTTGACGCTAGGAAACCCAACATTTGCGGATTTTTGTTGGATTGCGCTGTCGCTTAACCCAACCTACATTTTAAATTGTATCTGGATCGATATTTAATTCTCGCAATTTTGCGGCTAACCGTTCGGATTTCATAGCTTCATTTTCTGCTCTTTTAGCTTGTATTTCTGCTTTTCTAGTTTCGTTTTCTGCTCTTTTAGCTTCTTGTTCTGCGCTTTCTTCTGGTGTAGATACTAGCTTTCCTTCTCGTGTAAAATACCGCAATAAACCGTTATGAATTCCTAAAAATAAACCTAGTTGTTGACTCCATAAATGTCCTTTTTCATTTGCTGATAGAGGTTGATATTTTCCATCTACTAAATGAAAACCTGCAAATTCTAATGTATAAGGATCAAACCAAAAATAATCTGGTGTACGAAAAGTATTTTGATAAAGTTCTTTTTTATATTCTTTATCTGTATTAGCTGTAGTTGGTGAAAGAATTTCTAAAATTACATTGGGATATTTACCGTCTTCTTCCCAAACAACCCAGCTTTTACGGGTTTTGCGTTCAGTTCCCAACACTACAAAGAAATCTGGACCTCGGAAATATTCTGATTTTTTCTGGTTAGGACTATAGTAAATAGTGAGATTTCCCGCAGCATAGAAATCATTTCTGTCTTTCCACAACCATTCTAAACATTTGAAAAGTAGGATTATTTGTCGTAGATGCAGTTCTGTTTCCACTTGAGGTTCGTCACTATATAAATCACCTGGAGGAAAAATTACATCTTGGGAGATGTTTTGTTGAAACTCTAATTCTTGAGCAATGATCATAAGATTGATATGGCATCAAGTAGTTATTTATTGATTATAACATTTATTGTCAGAATCAAGATATCCAGGATTTCAGGATTTACAGGATTTTTGTTAGTATCTGGATTTTGATGATTTGAAGATTTTAAGTATTTTTGTTAATATCTGGATTTTGATGATTTGAAAATTTCCAAAATTAATTGTGTGTTTCTCAAAAATAGTTCATCTAGAAAATAATTGAATCCTATACATCCTGATTAAGTCCTTGTTATCATCAGTGACAGAATTAGCAGAATAAAATAATTTGGTAGCCATGAAAATTATTTAATCCCTTCATCCTGAAAATCCTTAAATCCTGGATATCCTGATTCTGACATTTTCACTATTTCCCAGATTCCAATTTAACAACCCGCTTTCCTAAATCATTAACTTGTTGCTTTACTTCAACCACTAAAATTGATAGTTTATCAAACATTTTATCCCGTTCTGACTGTGACCAATTTCGTCTGGAATTCGTAGGCTTTGGAGGAGTAAGAGTTGTTCTAGAAGATGGAAATTGACGATTTTGACTGAGTGATAACTCAATTTGGTTTAACCTTAACTCTAATCGGCGTAAGTCAGACTCTAAGTTATTCACACGAAAATCTACTTGTTGTGATGAAGCAGAATTTAATAAAATTCCGCTCCAAATTATTATCACTAAAGTTCCAGCAAACAATAATTTTTTCAGCATTTTATTGACTGATTATCTATGATTATCTAACAGTTATTTATCCGGTTTTAAGCTAGAAAATATCTGGTTCCAGTTCATAGAGTTAGCATTATTTTCTCCCTGTTTTACCTCAAAAGTCAGATTACGCGCTTTTGGTTGTTGTAGAGATTGAATACAAATTTCAGCAACATCATCACGGCTAATTTTACCTCTGATATTATCACCTTGCTCAAATATTAATTCTTTTCCTCCTGTTGCTTCTGTTAAAGCACAAGGTCTAATAATTGTGTAAGGAATTCCACTATCTCTTAAACTATCTTCCCCTCTTAGCTTCCAAGTTAAAATTCCTCCTAATTGATCATTTAATCTCACCGCTGGTGGTTCTTCGTCTAAATTAATTCCTGGTCTTCCAGGACGAGTTACCCCAGCAGAACTAATAAAAACAAATTGAGGTAAACTTTCACCACCAAAAGCTTTGATTGATTCTATTTCTAATGCAAAACTACCAGGATTAAATTTCGGATTTAAAGCTCCATCATATTCAAATTTGCTCAACATTAGTTGAAATGAACAAACTTTACTAGAGTCAATTGGTGGACAATCTTTAACAGATTTAGCTCGAAACACAGGTGTTAAATCTGCAAAAGGAATGGTAATATCTATCCAGGTATTAGCTACAGTATCGAAAGCATAACTATAACCTACACCATCCCATGTTGATTCTGTTCTTAAAAATATTTTATATCGCTGTCCATCACCTTTGAGACGCAATTTTACACCTGTGTAACCTGATAAATCAATTGGTGGTGAAAAATTCTTAGTTCTCACAGAAGCAAATCCTCCAGAATTAGCGGTGGAAACATTACCAGCAAATAAGGCTATTTTTTCTAATATTTGAAAATTGCTCGCACTAACACCACCCATGACTACATCATCTAGCGCACCCCAGATATTTTTTAATTCTTCTGATGGTTGAGTAAAATCAAATATCGCTTTTTCACCTGTGTTTGGTAGATATTTAGCTGCTGCTTCTACTAAATTTTTTACACCTTTATATTCGACATTCTCAGGTGTATCGCCAACAATTTCTGGTAGATAAAATTTCACGCCTTGATTATATTTAGCTCTATCTGGTGTGTCTCCTTCTACTGGTTGGACACGCACTGCTGTACAACAAATAACAGCTTGAATATTACTCATAACTAAGCTGTTTAGGGTTTCGGGTTTGGTAATATCCCCAGCTACTAAGTCAACATCATTACCGACAATTAAACGCGCTTTTTCAATATCTCTGACTAAACAGCGAACTTTATAACCCTGTGCTGACAATCTTTTTACGACTCGCTTACCAACTCCACCAGTTGCACCTGCTACTAGAATTACACCCATTTTGCTTCCTCCATTTGGTTGATTTTGATTGTCTTGAGGATGGCTTTGAAATAACTTTTCTACCCAGTTCAAGGCAGGAAATACCTCAAAGTAGGTGAGGGTTTTGATGAATCTGCATAAGTCCCATTGAGAACGATTTTTTTCAGTCACGATTATTTCTACTCCTCTACTGTGCTTTAATTGTATCAATTTTAAGTTTTACATTTGCATCAATTGTAAAATTTTTTTGAACTAACCGCAGAGGCTCTGAGAAGCCAGTGCGTTAGCAACTGGCGCGACACAGAGGCAATTAAGGAAGTTTATGATAAATTATTTATGATTAGCATGGAAAATAAGTATCGGATTTCTATTATAATCAGGTATGATGAGTGCAATTTTATTTTGTTTATGAGCCAAGTTGAAAAAGTTCAAACTGAATATGAAAAATTTCCGCAAGGATTTTCCAGCATAATTATTAGTACAGTCAATGAAAAGGGTATTCCTAATACAAGTTATACTCCTTTTGTGATGGATGAATCTAAAAATATCTACATTTATGTGAGTGGGTTAGCTAGTCACACTACTAATATTCATGCTCATCCTCATGTTGGTGTTTTATTTATTGAAGATGAATCTAAGACTCCTAATATTTTTGCTCGTCGTCGTTTAAGTTTTGACTGTACGGCTACTTTAATTACAAGGGAAACTGAAAAATGGAATCAAATTGTCGAACAATTTCAAGACCGTTTTGGAGAAATTATTGAAATGTTACGCAGTTTGCCAGATTTTAGAATTTTTCAACTTACTCCAACTGAGGGACGTTTTGTAATTGGGTTTGGTGCAGCTTACAATATTAATGGTGATAATCTCAATCAACTTGTACAAATTACTAAAGATAATAATTCCTAATTCCTAATTATATATGCTGAAATTTCAACCCCCTGGTTTTGGTCATCAGGTTATTAATACATCCTTGGGTTCAATGATATATTATACCCAAACTGGTGAACCTTGGGATATTTCTAAAATTGCAGAATTACCACCTTTATTATTTCTACACAATTTTGGTGGTGGTGCTTCTAGTTATGAATGCTCTAAAGTCTATCCAGCATTTGCTAATCAATATCGAATTTTAGCACCTGATTTAATTGGTTGGGGAGAATCTGATCATCCTGTAAGGGATTATCAAATTCAAGATTATTTGACTACTATTAGTGAGTTTATTCACCAAACTTGTGATCAACCTGTAACGGTGGTAGCTTCTTCTTTAACTGCTGCATTTGCTATTCGTTTGGCTATTTCTGAACCTGATTTATTTAAAGATTTGTTTTTATTTTCTCCTTCTGGGTTTGATGATTTTGGTCAAGGTGCGGGACGGAGATTACCGCTTTCGGTGATTAATTTGCCTTTTTTGGATAATCTAATTTATGGTTTAGGTGCGGAGAATGAAGTTGCTGTTAGTAATTTTTTAAGAAGTTTTCTGTTTGCTAAACCAGAACGAGTTACTCAAGAAATGGTAGAAGCTTATTTGACATCTGCACAAAAGTCAAATGCTAAGTTTTCAGCTTTGGCATTTTTACGAGGTGATCTTTATTTTGATTTAAGTTTATATATTCAGCAGTTAAGAATACCCACTGTATTTTTGTGGGGTGAAGAGGCACAATTTACTAATATTAATTTAGGACGGAGGTTAGCCAGTTTAAATAAAAATGCGATTAGACATTTTCAAGGGATTGCTAATACTGGTATATTACCGCATTTGGAATCACCAGAAGTTGTGATTGGTTTATTATATAAATACCTTTAGATATAGCGGTTATCGGTTAAGTGAGTTACAAAAACCCCACCCCCAACCCCCTCCCCGCAAGCGATGAGGGGGCTATGATGTATTTCATTCAAATGCATACCGCTATAGTATAATTTTAACAGGTTTGAGGCGAACATAATAGGTTTATTTATTGTTAAACTTCATGTTGCAAGTGGTCAATTATTTTAAATATTGTTAATGTTGGGTTTCATTCCTCAACCCAACCTACGATGAATTGCGATTCCACTTTAACAAGTTTTATGTGAATATGATTTAATTATACCAACTGATAAAAAATGGTATGAGAAGCATAAAAATTAAATTACGTGAATTTTATTGATGTAAGAAGACTAAATATTTTTGAGATTTTGTTGGGTCGCGCTGTCGCTTAACCCAATCTACAATTTTATAAAATTCTAGTTTAGGTAATTAAAAATGATAACAAATATTAATAAAGCTGTTACTTATGAAGGTGGTTGTCACTGTGGTGCGGTGCGCTTTCGGGTGATGGTTGATAAATATAAAGTTGATGATTGTAATTGTTCAGTTTGTCGAAAAAAAGGATTTTTACATTTAATTGTTCCTAAAGATAAGTTTACTTTGCTGCAAGGGGAGGATGTTTTAACAAGTTATCAATTTAATACGGGAGTTGCAAAACATAAATTTTGTAATATTTGTGGAATTCATTCTTTTTATATTCCCCGTAGTCATCCTGATTGTATTGATGTGAATGTCAGGTGTTTAGATGGAGATGTGATTGGTGATTTTGAAGTTGTACCTTTTGATGGTGCCAATTGGGAGGATAATATTCATAAGTTAATTGAGTAATATAATCGAGAGGGTGAGGAAACCCCGCCCCTACAGATGATGATTCTGCTGATATAAATAAATTAGCAACAGACTCTATTGATTTAGATTAGTCAATTATTTTAAATATTGTTAATGTTGGGTTTCGTTCCTCAACCCAACCTACGATGAATTGCGATTCCACTAAATAGGAACAACTTTTATGAATTGGTATAGACCCATACCTGACGCTGATACATACGATGGATTAGTTTGTATTAACAAAGGAGATGCTGCATTCTTTTCTAATTTGATGAAAGACCATTATCGCCATCAAAAAAATAACTGAGTGGAGAAATATTCCTGTAAATATAGATATTGTGGGACAAGCAGGCGATTTTCCAAGTTTCATTGGTCATCATCTTGTATGTACAAAGAGAGCATGGCAACTAATACAGCCAATTATTACAAATTCTGTTGAACTACTTCCTCTAACTTGTAGAGAAGCTCAGTATTTCGTAATTAAAATAAATGATTTAGTTGATCCTTTAGACTACTCTAAATCAATATATGAGGATGGTTTCGGAGGTTTAATAAAGGTTAAATCATATGTTTTTAACGATGAAATAATCAAAAATAAACATATGTTTTGGTTTTCCAGAGGTTATCTTACAGTTGTTTCAGAGACGTTCAAGACTTTTGTAGAAGATCATCACCTAAAAAGTTTAATTTTTAGGCAGCTACAAATGCTTTGATTTCTGTTAGTGGAATCGCAATTCCTCTAACATACCTCTAAGATACAAGGTTGGGTTGACTTCATGAAACCCAACATTGGGAATGACACTGGATACTCTCGGCAGACTGCGCTGGACACCAACTGCTGGTAATGTTGGCAATCATACAGTTGTCATTACAGTAAACGATGGTAATGGCGGAAGTGGGCAACAACAGTATAACCTTTTGGTGGCTACTGATACTGAAGCGCCGAAGGTCAGGTAGAGCTGCGATGGCTACGCCGTGCCGAAGGCATCGCCCTAATATAGAATTGCGTATCATTGTCTGAAAGCCTTGAGATCATTGGGCTATGGATAATTCCGAAAATTCAAAAAACACCTGCGGAATGTGGGTTGCGTAAAAACAAAAAATAAATACAAATGATCGCCCCGATATTAACTCAGAGCGATCGCAGATAATTCGCTATCTCAAAATCTAGCCTAACAACTCTATGTTAGAAAAGATAAATTCTTGAACTGAAATATTACCTTCTGTTTCAGTGCGGATTTCCCGACGGTTTAAAATGGAATATTCACCAACTTTTTCATATTCGTCAGTGAAGAAACTTCTTCCACCTTTTTGTGCGCCGGTTTGGGGGTCATGATATACAGAGTCATAGGTATGAGACAGATAACCTGCACCTGTATCATGACTGCTGAAAGTGTCAATGGTGACAAAAGTACCATGAATTAAACGATGAACGTGGCAAACTTCGTTATTACGAACTTTGTATTTGTCACCTTCGGCTTTACCACCCATTAAAATTTCTATTGCACCAGTTTCGTCAGTTTTACCATAGCTAAAGGTATTTGCGCCGTGGGTATCTGCAAAGGCTCGACGAACACGGTGAATAGCGATTTCCCAAGCTTGTCCGTGAATTGCTTTTTTTGCGGCTTCGTCTTCTACGTCTAAGACTTCTGCTTTGAGATTAGCGTCAATTTTAACTTTTCCAGTCAATACTCGCCCGTCATACTTATAAGTGATATCTGCGGTATAACCAGGGAAATTTTGATCCCAGGTGTAGCGGTTTTCATAAGCAGCCTGGAAAAATTCTTGGGCTGAAATTTGAGTAACTGTCATGTGTTTATTGGTGATTAATAGAGTTTTATGGCTGTTGGTATTAGCATAGAGGTAATTATCGAGGTTCGTATAGTCCCCAAGTGGGTACTCTTATGGCTAAAACTCTCCATGCCATTTTTCAAGCGATCGCTAATATCCAGAATGAGCAAGAATTAAAATTAGCTCTCATGGATGCTATTGGCGACCATTTTGGCGTGCAACATTGGGGTATTTATTTCTTAGATGACTATTCTAGAACCGACATAGACCTGCCAGAAATGCCCGCAGCCTGTTTAGAAAGCAATCCCGTAGGGCGTTATGTGGTTGAACGTCACGCCCCAGCCCATGAGCAATTAATCTTATCTCCTGGGGATTGGAAGCGTTTTTGCTCCCGTCATGATCATGTGATGACTGGACCTATAGTTTGTGATGGTCGTTTAGTGGGGACGTTAAATTTTGCCCGTGACCAAGGAAGTCCGCCTTTTAATGGTAGTGATTTAGCTGATTTAAGTGCTGTTTGTATTCATTTATCCACTAAACTGGCTACCCTACGGGCGAAACCAAAACCATTATTGTCTGCTGTCAGTTGTCCCTTGACAGCCAGGGAGTTAGAAATTGCGGAATTAGTTGCTCAAGGTTTAACCAATGGTGAAATTGCGGCTAAACTTTGGATTACCCAAAATTCTGTTAAACAAGCTTTGAAAAGAATGTTCCGCAAACTTGGGGTATCAGCGCGGGCAGAAATGGTGGCAAAATTGCAAGATAGACTGGTTTCTCCTTAACCTCCTAATTTCTCCCACCACCAGCCATTTTTCTTTTTTGGGAATGCTATGCGGTAAATGCAGCGATGCCCGTAGGGCTTTACGGAATAGTCTGCAAACGGTTATGGTGGGGGTCTCCTGGGAGGTTAAGATAAAATTGTTGATTAAGGATTACAGATAATGCAAGTTCTAAAAAGATCCATTAAACCAGAAACTTATATATGTTTTCTCCACATTTATCCAACTACTTGGGGGACTGCTGGTGATATTTGTTTAGTTCGTGAATCTGTAGCTAATTCCAGCGCATCAAAATTTGTAGGTCACAAGATGCGACTAGCCCTGCCAAAAGGGTTGGAACGCGATTCTTTGGTTGGTGTGCCGGTAATCAAAGTTGCAGGTCATGTAGGTGAGGGACATCCTAAAGATAAGCAGTCTGAATGGGAAGCTTATGTAGGTATAGATAGAGAACTTGCGATCGCAGTTATGAAACCTTGGGGCTTTAATTTAATTGAACCCACAAATTAATAAACCCCTCTTTTTCATCAAGAGGGGTTTTGAACGGGGTTAAGCTGGATAAATTCTTAACCGCCGATTTGGTTCTTCCCCAAAACTGTCTGACTTGAGCCGATAATGTTCTACCAACTCATGTTGCATTTTCCTAACTTGAGAAGAACGGGGTAATAACTCGACTGGCTGACCTTTGGGGATCACAATTTGCTCAACAGCAAGTCTTGCTTCTTCCAAAGCGTCCATCTCATCATCACCACCCCTATGCAGTAACAATTGTAATTCTCGGTCATCGCCCATTTCTGGATCATCAATGTTCAGCAATCGACGTAAACCGCGAGTAATTTGAGGAATGGTGCTGGACTTGATGACATGAATGGGGACATGACGAGCCTTGGCCATTTGCCTTAATTTAGCGTGATTTTTGACGTGCGATCGCAATGCCAAAATAGCATCAGCATTATCAATATCTTTTGTCAAAATCACAGGTAAACTTAGCACACTAATCACCTGTTCCAATTGGTGACGACTTACTCCATAAGGGTAAATATGTAATGGCAAATCTTCCCCATTTGGCCCTGCTTGCTTAGTAGAAGTACTAAAATCAATACTTTCAGAATAATTGAAAGATTCATCTAACAAGCGGTCAAATTCACTGCGTCCTGTCACCCGTTCACGTTCCAGAGACAAAGGTGGTAGAGCGACCATTTGACCAGAAGAACGCCAGCCATTCGCCTGCTTCACCGCTGGGAAAGATTCTTCATCACTAGGTAAGCTGCCCCCGCGACCATTAACCACAGATAACTGTCTGCTAATTGCCACTTTACCCTTTTCGTCCACAGTTCGCGTTTGCGGGTTAGGTTGACGACCCCTTAATAAAGTATCTACAGTATCAGCTACAGTTTCGTGAACTACCCAGCGCTGTCTCTCCAACATCTCCACAGCAATCTCAAAAGTGGGAGGGGCTTTGCGTTCCAACACAGTCTTTTGAGAACCCCGCCTTCTGGCTTCGTCATCTCCTAGCGTCACCGCTTGAATACCCCCAACCAAATCACAGAGGGTAGGGTTTTTGATTAGGTTTTCGATTTGGTTTCCGTGAGCAGTTCCTACCAATTGCACCCCCCTTTCGGCAATGGTACGAGCGGCTAAAGCTTCCAATTCCGTGCCAATTTCATCAATGACAATAACTTCTGGCATATGGTTTTCCACCGCCTCAATCATCACCTGATGTTGTAATTCTGGTTTAGCCACTTGCATTCGTCTAGCACGACCGATGGCCGGGTGGGCAATATCACCGTCTCCAGCGATTTCATTAGACGTGTCAATAATTACTACTCGTTTATTGAAATCATCCGCCAACACACGGGCAATTTCCCTCAAAGCGGTAGTTTTTCCCACACCTGGACGACCCAGCATGAGAATTGACTTACCAGTTTCTACCAAATCGCGGATCATGCCAATTGTGCCGAACACTGCCCGACCGACACGACAAGTCAAGCCAATAATCTTACCAGTGCGGTTACGGATAGCACTGATTCGATGTAAAGTTTGCTCAATTCCTGCCCGATTATCTCCGCCAAAGGTTCCTACTCTTTGAATGCAATCATCTATCTGTGCTTGATTAACGGTTGTTTCGCTCAGATACTCAGCTTCATGGGGAAACCTAGCTTCTGGACGACGACCTAGATCCAAGACCACTTCAACTAAACTATCTCGTTTGGGATGATTCTCTAGTACTTGTCGCAAGTCCTGGGGCAAAATGTCTAATAACTTTTGGAGATCTTCTGTAATCGTCATGCTTTCTATGGTGACTGACGTTTTTAGAGATAACGAGGACACTTTTTTGCGGGAGTTCCCACAGTTGGGGAAAGTGACCGGAATGAGCGATTAGAGCGATCGCCGCAATTAGTCGAGCGATCGCTGTGACTTGAGTTGGGAAACGAGAGTATGGGCAAGCTCTACAGCCTGCCAGAGTAATTCCGGTTCTTCTTCCAGGCGGATAGAGGTCTTAATACCAGTGTTACTCA
The DNA here is from genome assembly GCF_049315035.1 of Anabaena sp. PCC 7938. Classification (NCBI taxonomy): domain Bacteria; kingdom Bacillati; phylum Cyanobacteriota; class Cyanophyceae; order Nostocales; family Nostocaceae; genus Anabaena; species Anabaena sp. PCC 7938. The sequence continues at coordinate 3,888,930 of NZ_CP186034.1, forward strand.
CCTCCTTATTTTCTAACTTTTCAAGAATGGGTGACAGCAATACACGAGCGTAGCTACCGTAGGCAACCCCGGCTATGGAGGCAGAGGGACGGGGTGCAGGGTGCAGGGGAGATGAATTTTCCCCCTTGCTCCCTGCTCCCTGCTCCCTTGCCTCTTGCAACAGTCCCAGTTCCTTCAACTTAGGAACAGTGTAACTATTTGTGCCTCCTGCTAACTGCACATATCCCGGTAGGTTTGCTGCCAAAACTTTTTGCCCTAATTTTACTGCGGCTATGGTGGTTCCATCTCCAATATCACCACTCATAGAGCGCCCGTCTGTTTGCCAAATTACAACTTGGGGACGGGGGGACATAAGATCATAAATTGCTTGGAGGTAATCAATTAATCCTTCACCATCGTTACAACTGATGGCTATTACCTTTAAATTAACCGCCCAGGGTTTGGCCATTGCTGCCCACAAACGCTGGAATTCTGCCAAACGCCCTATTTGTGTATGAATTTCTATGGCATCTATTCCCGTTGATATGATCAATGGTGCGATCGCTCCCGGCGTTGACACATATGATGCTGTATCAATTATCTCATAAGGACAGGCTGGAATGCAACGACCACAGCCATAACATTTTTGAGCCACAATTCCTGAATAGTTATTTTTAAAATCGTTAAACACAATCGCTTGTGCAGGACAAATTTTTTCACAAGGTCTAGAGCAATCTATCGGACAATTACTAGAATTAAACTCTGCTTTTCTAAAATGGGGGTCTTCTCCATCATTGAGGCTGACCATTAACAATGGTAAATTCCCTTCAAAGCCAAAGCCGCGCTTCTGGGCATCCCTCACCAGATCCTTCGCTGCTTGTAAACCTGCTTGGGCAGCGGCAACTACCGCCGGGTCAGCTGCCACATCTATGCAGTCAGCGCCCGCCAAAGTGTAGGCTAATGTTAAACTTCTGACCGCAGGTAAATGTTGGAAACTGGCTCCACAAATCAACTTGAACCAGTGACCCTGTTGTAGGGATTGTAAAGGGGCTAACATATCAATCACACTTCTATTATGCTTTTATCTGCATGGAAATTACGACCGTAATCAAGAAAAAATCATAATTTCCTAAAGACACAAAAAAACAGTTTGCCCTTTTGCGAAGACAAACTGTATAAAAAATCAAAATTTATTAAACAGAATACAGGAGTCAGGAGTCAGGAGTCAGGAGGAACTCCATAAAACTGGCGGATGCCTCCTGTTTTTTTACTCGGTACTCAATACGGGCTAAACGCCTCGCTATCGCTAACGGTACTCGGTACTTAGAACATACCCATGCCGCCCATACCGCCCATGCCACCCATGCCACCCATGCCGCCCATGCCGCCCATGCCACCCATGCCACCCATGCCACCCATATCAGGGGCAGCAGCAGCAGCAGGCTCAGGCTTCTCAACAATGATGGCTTCGGTTGTTAAGACCATTCCCGCAATAGAAGCGGCGTTTTGTAAAGCGGAACGGACAACTTTGGCAGGATCGATGATACCTGCGGCAATTAGATCTTCAAATATTCCAGTAGCAGCGTTGTAGCCGATGTTAATATCTGTTTCCTTGACTTTAGAAACAATCACAGTACCTTCAACACCAGCATTATCTGCTATTTGCCGTAGAGGAGCTTCTAAGGCTCTTTGGACAATTTCTGCCCCAATTCTTTCTTCAGGATCAAGGGTGTTCTTGATTGCATCTACTTTCAAGGAAAGATAAATCAAGGTTGTACCACCACCGGGGACAATGCCTTCTTCCACTGCGGCTTTGGTGGCGTTGAGTGCGTCTTCAATCCGTAGTTTGCGGTCTTTGAGTTCGGTTTCTGTAGCTGCACCGACTTTAATGACTGCCACACCACCAGCTAGTTTGGCAATGCGTTCTTGTAGTTTTTCGCTATCGTAGTCGGAATCAGTTTCTTCCAACTGTTTACGAATTTGAGCAATCCGCTGTTGCACCTCTGGCTTGATGTCACTAGCAGATACAATTGTGGTGTTTTCTTTGTCAATGGTGATTTGGCGGGCAGTTCCCAGCATTTCCAAAGTAGCGGTATCCAAACTTAAACCGATTTCTTCAGAAATCATCTGTCCATCGGTGAGGATAGCGATATCTTGTAATAAAGCTTTGCGGCGTTCACCAAATCCAGGAGCTTTGATAGCGGCAACTGCCAATACACCCCGCGCTTTGTTGATAACCAAAGTTGCTAAAGCGTCTCCATCCACATCTTCGGCAATGATCAGCAAAGGTTGACCTAACCGGGCAACTTTTTCTAAGACAGGTACTAAATCCTGGATGCTGCTGATTTTTTTGTCGGTAATCAGGATGCGAGCATTTTCAAATTCCACCGTCATCCGTTCGTTGTTGGTGATGAAGTATGGAGAAATGTAACCCCGGTCAATTTGCATCCCTTCTACTACTTCTAACTCGGTAGTGAGAGATTTGGATTCTTCTACGGTGATTACGCCATCTTTAGTGACTTTTTCCATAGCTTCAGCAATCATATTGCCGACTTCTTCGTCGTTACCAGCCGAAACGGTAGCTACTTGAGCGATCGCACTTCCTTCTACTGGTTTGGCAATGTTAGCAATTTCTTGCACGAGTGCCTCAACGGTTTTATCAATTCCCCGTTTCAAGCTAATAGGGTTAGTACCTGCGGCGACGTTCTTGAGTCCTTCTCGAACTAAAGCTTGTGCTAGAACCGTAGCAGTAGTAGTTCCATCCCCAGCCACATCCTTGGTTTTGGATGCTACTTCTTGGATTAGTCTAGCTCCAGTGTTTTCCAAAGGATCTTCTAATTCAATTTCCTTGGCAACAGTGATACCATCGTTGACAATTTGAGGTATACCAAATTTTTTTTCTAAAAGGACGTTGCGACCTTTTGGCCCCAAGGTGATTTTCACCGCATCAGCCAGAGCGTTAATACCCTTTTCCAAGGCCCGCCGTGATTCTTCATTAAATGCAATAATTTTCGCCATGTTTAATTTCTCTAGCGCTTCCATTAGACAATTTAGCACTCACAGGCAAAGAGTGCTAAGTCCCTTAGCCACTCAAATTAAGAAATTCTAATAAAAAATTGATTAATATTACAATTGATGCTGATTTTCAATACTAGCAGTAATGGTTAAAGTGGGAGATGAACCTAGACAACTCCCTTAAGTCTCTTGGCATTGCTAACCCTAGCGGCACCGGCTGGTTGGCGGTAGTATTTACTTTTATTCTGGCTTGGTTTGTGACTTGGCGTTTAATTCCGGCAATACGTCAATTTGCCTTGCGGGTAGGTTGGGCAGACCAACCCAATGCCCGACGACTGAATCAAGAACCTTTACCTAATGCCGGAGGTTTGGCTATCTATGCTGGTGTTATTGCCGCTTTGGTGCTGGCTAGTCTCTTACGACCCATTGAACTCCAAGGGGTGTTAGCTCAGGTACTAACAATCCTTTTAGGAGGATCTATCTTAGTCCTGGTTGGTTTTATTGATGATCAATTTGGCTTACCTCCTTCTGTGCGTTTGTGGGCGCAGATGATTACGGCACTCTTGCTGGTGGCTAATGGCATTAGTATTCAAGTTACTTTTGGTACACCCATAGACTCGCTATTGTCGATGGCGTTGACAGTGTTGTGGGTAGTAGGTATTACCAATGCCATCAATTTGATGGACGGTATGGATGGTTTGGCGGGAGGAATCAGTTTTATTACTGCCATGAGTTTGTTAGGGGTTTCGGCTCAGTTTAATAATCGAGCCGCAGCAACCTTAGTTTTAGCCGCTTTGGCAGGTGCTGCACTGGGATTTTTGAGGCACAATTTCTATCCCTCACGGATCATTATGGGTGATGCGGGGGCATATTTTTTTGGCTACGTATTAGCAGCAACTAGCATTTTAGGAAAACTTCAACAAAACACCGTTTATGCTCTTGTACCCACGGTTTTATTTCTGATGTTGCCAGTATTAGATACCACTCAGGTTTTTGTACGGCGACTTCTAGCAGGAAAAAACCCCCTGAGTACTCCCGGTAAAGACCATTTACATCACCGTTTGTTGGCTTGGGGGTTATCCCAACGCCACGCAGCTTTGACTCTGTGGTCAATCACTTTGTTTTTTAATTTGCTGGCTATGAAAATACAAGGCATGAATTTGGCAGTTATGCTTACATCTGCCGCCAGTATTATTTTGCTTTTGGGTTTTACTATCTGGCAAAGAATGCGTAGTAATTCGTAATTGATAATTCGTAATTCGTAATTGAATTAATAATACTAAGTTGTGCAAGTACGCACATTCCGCGCCTTTATACCACGGTCTTAATTAATGTATTTCTTCATTTACATGGCGGTAAATTACGAATTACAAATTACGAATTACGAATTACGAATTACATGACCATTCCCCCGTCTACATTAAAGACTTGACCAGTGATGTAAGCTGCTGCGGGATCAGCTGCAAGAAAGCGCACCATACCTGCAATTTCTTCAGGTTGACCGTAGCGACCGAGGGGGATGAATTGGAGAATATTGTCAGCTTTGATATCGCTGGTCATGTCGGTGGTGATAAAGCCAGGAGCGACGGCGTTGACGGTGATCCCACGGGAAGCTAGTTCTTTGGCAACTGTTTTGGTAAAACCAATCACACCTGCTTTGGCGGCGCTGTAGTTGGCTTGTCCTGGGTTGCCCATTTGTCCAGCAACAGAGGCAATATTAATAATGCGCCCAGAACGTTGTTTGAGCATAATTTTGCTGACAAGTTTTGTACATAAAAATACACCAGTTAAATTTAGGTCTATAACTGCTTGCCAATCTTCTAATTTCATTCGTAACAGTAAAGTGTCGCGGGTAATGCCTGCATTATTGACTAAAATATCGACACGCTTGTATTTTTCAACGGTGGTGTTAATAAGTGTGTCTACTTGATCTGGTTGAGAAACGTCGGCTTTGAGTGCGAACGCATCTCCCCCGTTAGCGATAATTTCTGCTACTACTTCGTCTGCTGCTGCGCTAGAACTAGCATAGTTGACAACTACTTTAGCGCCTTGGGATGCTAATTGGAGTGCGATCGCTCTCCCAATTCCCCGTGATGCTCCCGTGACAATCGCAACTTGATCTTTTAATAGTGTCATCTAATTTTCCTCAATATCCAACAGACCATTTATAAGTAAATCTTTAAAGGGTGTAACGGTGCAACATCATCGGAGTCAAGAAAGTATAAATCGTAGCCTCAAATTCCCATTGTAGGCAAAATGGCACAACTTCGGATTCTGAAAATTTGCTCCACGGAAAATAGTGATTAAACTGAACTAGAGGAATAGCCCATACTCAAATCCAAACGCTATGATTCTAGTCACTGGAGCAACTGGAGGAATTGGTCGTCGCGTCGTGCGACTATTACGCCAACAACAGCAGCCTGTGCGATCGTTTGTCCGTCTCACATCCCATTACAGCGAGTTAGAACATCGGGGTTCTGATATCTTCATTGGGGATTTACAACGAGAACAGGACATTGAAAAAGCTTGCCGAGGCATTAAATATATAATCAGTACTCACGGTTCAGGTAATAACGCGCTCTCTTTGGATTACCGCGCTAATATTGAACTCATTGACCAAGCTAAAGTCCAAGGTGTTGAACATTTTGTTTTCATATCCGTTTTAGGTGCTGATAGAGGATATGAAGATGCACCCGTGTTCAAAGCAAAACGAGCCGTAGAAAGATATCTGCAAAGTAGTGGCTTAGATTACACTATTTTACGCCCGGCTGGACTAGCATCAAACTTGCTACCACTAGCAGAACGCTTTCGAGAAACAGGTTTGTATTTACTTATCGGTGATCCTAAAAACCGTACGTCTATTGTTAGCACCGATGATTTAGCCAAAATAATTGTAGATTCTTTGACCGTTGCAGATGCTCGTAATCAAATTTTACCAATAGGAGGCGCAGAAATTCTATTGCGAGAGGATATCCCTAAAATTTTTAGTCGCATCTTTAACAAAGAACCAATAATAATTAACGTTCCTCTGTTTGCTATTGATGGGTTAAGAAGTGCATTAGGTTTATTAAATTCCCAAGCACAAACAGCTTTAGGAACCTTTCGTACTTTGCTGGCTAATGAGTTTTTTTGCACATTAGAAGAAACCGCAAATGTAGAAAGAATTTTTAACTTTCAATTGGAAACTTTGGAAACTTTTTTGCGCCGTTATTTAGCTATTTAAATTAGGTAATTGGTGATTGGTGATTGGAAAGACTTCTACCCATTACCCATTACCCATTACCCATTACCTATTATCCATTACCCATTACCAAAATCTATGAAATATTCCCTGGCTGCAAATGCGGCTCAAGCACGTCAGACAAAAGAGAGATTTGCTCAACCGGAAGAACAATTATCTTATGAATTGGGTAAAGCTGTACAAGAATTACCACCACTTTATACAAGATTATTAGCCGGAACAATTAGCATCGTTATATTTGGAGCAATTTCCTGGGCGCATTTTTCCGAAATTGATGAAGTAGCCACAGCACCAGGAGAGTTAATTGCATCTACCCAAGTCAGACCAGTGACATCTTTGGGTGATGGTTCTATTTTAGCAGTAAAGGTGAAAGAAGGCGATCGCGTTACCAAAGATCAGATTTTAATTGAACGTGACCCCAATTTACAACAAACAGATGTGAATCGCTTGGCTAAAGCTAGTAAATTAATTGAGGAAGACTTACAGCGCTTACAAGCAGAACGGACTGGGGGAAAAACTGCGGGAACAAAACTACAAGATGAATTGTTAAACTCGCGTTTATCAGATTACAAAGCCAAACAAGCAGCAGCAGAAGCAGAAGCACAACGTCAACTTTCGATTATCAATCAAGCAAAAGTCCGGTTGACTCGGTTACAAGAAAATTTAGCCAGCGCTCAAACCAGTGTTATTAATGCTCAAACTAATATAGTTAATGCTGAAAATATCCGTCTTAAAGTTGAAAATAATTTAAGTATAGCTCAACAAAGAGAAAAAAATCTCAGCACTTTATTAAATCCCGGTGCAGTTCCCAGAATTGATTATTTAGAAGCACAAGAAAGATTAAACCGTGCCAACACAGAAATTATTAGAAGTGCAGATGAAGTAACTAATGCCAAAAACAGATTAACAGAAGCAAAAGATAAAGTTTCATCTCTAGAAAAAGATATTGCTGCTCAACGTCAAGAAATTAAACAAGTTGAACAAGCTTATCAATCTGCACTTAATCAAGTTTTACGTTTATCCTCAGAACGCCAAAGTGAAATTTTAACGCTGATAAATAAACGCAAAGAAGAATTAACCAATGTTGCCGGTCAATTAGAGCAAGCGAGAAAGCAAAAAGATGGAGAATCTATTAAAGCACCTGTAGCGGGGACAATTTACAAAATCAAAGCTACTAAAGGGCCAGTTCAATCTGGTGAAGAATTATTATCAATTGTCCCTGAAGGGGAAGAAATGCTATTAGAAGTAAAAGTCCTCAATCGTGATATTGGTTTTATTCGTCAGAACATGAAAGCAAAGGTGAAATTAGCGACTTTCCCTTTTCAAGAATTTGGAATTGTTGATGGTGAAGTTATGCAAATAAGTCCCAATGCAGTTGTTGATAAGGATTTGGGATTAATTTTTCCGACTCAAATTAAGTTGAGCAAACATTCAATTAATTTCCGGGGACAAGATGTAGAATTTACACCAGGTATGGCTGCAAATGCAGAAATTGTCACTCGAAAAAAATCAGTTTTGACGTTTATTGTTGAGCCAATTACACGCAGATTTAGTGAGGCTTTTTCTGTGAGATAAAAAAACTCAAATAAAACTTTTGTAGAGAGGTTGTATTCAACGCCTCTTTTTCTTTTGGTTAGAGTTCTCCAATTAAAAAAATATCCCAAAATTTCTTGTGGTGCGGGCCGAAAAGCCCGCTAATAATACAAGGACGGGCAAGATGCCCATCCCACAAGATTGGATCTTTTTTGTGGAGTTCTCTTAATTGAGTGGTTAATGGAGAAAAGCAGAAGTTTTAGCTTGGGAATTATGGGTTGTAATTATCGCGTAAATATAGTGATATAGCGATTTTAAATAAGATGTGAACACCTCTTTTTATCTTCCTCTGCGTTCTTTGCGTCTCTGGGGTTAATTTTCCAAATTCCGTTTATAAATCCAACAGGATTGCTATTATAGATATTTAATTCAAATTCTACATCATTAGTAGATTAATAACCTTATGTATTTGCTTTCAAAAATAAAATATAATCAACCATTTTTTGCTTGTTACTCAAAAGAGTAGTTTCATAATAAGTCAAACGATGATGTTCACCAGAATATAAAATAAAAGTAATCCAATATAACTGATTGTCAATTTGAATTTTTTTGCCAAACCTAGTTTTAGTACTAAAAGAAGAACTGCGCGAGTTAATTATTACTGTTTCAATTTCAGCAAGTGATAGTTCAATAACTCCCTGAGAAAATATATTTCTTTGTTTCAAACTAATTCGACCCAGTGCTGAATTGAAATTGCAAGTTAGTACTTCATAACAATTATCAATATCTAAAAATAAAATACTAATAAATGCACCCACTAACAAATAAAAACAAAGTATTGTCCAGCCACCGAAAATAGAGGAAATTATTCCTAAACCAGGTGTAAAAGAATGATAAAGTATATCTTGCCGAGAAAATTCTTCAATTCTGTAAATTCTTTTTATTTTTGGCAGCATATTTATTTCTCTCTCTTCAAAAATATCACCTAGTTAGTAGAAAGCGAAATAAAATCCCCCTTCCGTATTTTAGACATTATAAAGGAAGAGGGATAAGGCTAGGATTTTTTGAAATTTAATAGATCGATCAACTCAATTTAGTTCTGTCTTAAGCAGCAACTTTTTCTTCAAGAGGTTTAAAAGTCTTTTTGGTAGCACCGCAAATAGGACAACTCCAATCATCAGGAATTGCTGCAAAAGGTGTACCAGGTGCAATTCCTGAATCAGGATCACCAGTCACGGGATCATAAATCATGCTGCATTGTCTACAAATCCATTTTTGAGTTGCAGGATCTTCACCTGCTATTCTGGTTACAGCTTGTCCTCCGTTTAATACTTCTAAAGCTTCAGAGTAGCGATCTGCATGGTGATTTTCTATGAATTTGAGCAAACCAAAACGGTGTGCTGCGGTGCGGAATGTGTTGGCGTGTTCGCTAGATTCTTGTGCTTGTTTGAGAAATTCTTCAGCTGCGGGATTATCTCTGTCGCTTTGAGCAGCAGCAGCAAAATCAGGATACATTGTAGTGTATTCGTAGGTTTCGCCTTCAATTGCTAAAGACAAACAGCGAGAGATAATTTCTTTTTTTTGTTCTTCAGTTAAACTCGCTGCATCTTTTACAACAAGTTCGGGATGCAACAACTCAAAATGAGCAAAAGCGTGTTCAGTTTCTTGATCTGCTGTTTCCTTAAAAAGTTTTGCTAAGTCTGAAAAACCCAGCTGACGCGCTACGTTAGCAAAAAACAGGTATTTGCGATTTGCCATCGATTCACCACCGAAGGCAGATTCTAAGTTTTGGAGTGTAGTAAAGTTTGACAAATCCATAATTATTTGTACGTGTTGGCGAAGTGATATTTCATGGAAAAACAGACTTTAAAGCCAGGTTATATAAGCCGATGTCTAAAATACAGTAGCTGTCAGCAATCCATTGGTCAGTATGGGTTTAGCAATAATCAACCCGTACAGGAATAAAACCCTTTTTGTGCATGACATTGTAACTAAATTTTGTGTTAAAGTTACCTGCAACAAACTGTGTTTAGATAGGTTTATACAACCTGTTCGGCCTCTCTTTAATGACCAGTTTTTACCTGTTCTAGACAATTATAAAACCTAAAACAGTTATTAGGTTATCCATTCTTAGCTAATATTTAGTAGGGTGTTGCCAGATAGCAAAAATCTTTAAATTTTTACTGAATGATCCAGTCTGACGCATTCTACAATCCTGCATTAAGAGTCATACGCCGCTTTCGTGATTTTAGAGATCAATAGCTTGCCAAAAGAGATTAAATCTGCATGACTATTTAGTGAGAGTACAAATCGTAAATTTCATCATTACTGCCACCAGTGACCAAATCAATTAAATATAGTTAAATAAACTCGGTAGTAACAGAGTTTAATATATCACGGGTAGCTAAATCAACTTCATTATATACTAGATACATAACTTTACTAGACTAAAACTGTCATACTTCAAAAGCATATCTATGACAAAGACAGCCCTAATTACAGGCATTACAGGTCAAGACGGCTACTATCTCAGCCATTTGCTCCTCAACCAAAATTACCGAGTTGTGGGTTTGGTATCTCCACACCGACAAGCCAATTTGTCAAAACTGGGAGACTTGGCAAACAAGGTAAAAATTTACACTGTTGATTCTAGAGATAGTGCGGCTTTATTAACGGCTGTCGAACAATTACAACCCCACGAAATTTACAATTTAGCAGCACCCAGCTTTGTTCCTGATTCTTGGCATGATCCTTTAGGAACACTGGATCTAATCACAGGTACTGCTACTAGATTGTTAGATGCAATTAGGCAAGTTGGTCTATCTACACGTTTTTATCAAGCTAGTAGTTCAGAAATGTTTGGGGATGTTGATGTTTCTCCTCAAGATGAAGAAACTCCTTTTCGTCCGAAAAATCCCTATGCAGCAGCAAAATTACACGCTCACTGGACGATGGTACATCATCGACAACGTTATGGCCTATTTGCTTGTAGTGGTATTTTGTTTAACCATGAATCTCCTTTGCGTCCTCCTCAGTTTGTGACACGCAAGGTTTCTTTAGCGGTAGCATCAATTAAATTGGGTTTAGCTGAAACTTTAGAAATGGGTAATTTGGATGCCAAACGTGATTGGGGTTTTGCTGGAGATCATGTTGAAGCTATGTGGCGAATGTTACAAGTAGATGAGCCAGAAGAATATGTGATTGGTACAGGTAAACTTCACAGTGTTAGAGAGTTAATCGCCACAGCTTTTGATTGTGTGGGACTAGACTGGCAAAAATACGTAGTTATTAATAGCAATTTACTACGAGCAGATGAACATTTTCAACTTGTAGCTAACCCTAATAAAGCTAAAAATAATCTTGCCTGGGAACCTAAAGTTAGTTTTGAGCAACTGTTAGAGAGAATGGTAAACACTGATTTGGATAGATTACAAAGTGCTAGAGTGTCACCCTAAATATCCCAAAATGCTAATTAATCAAGTGACAGATAATTTGAAGCCTGGTGAAAAATTGAGTAATGAAGCCAATCATTTATTCGTATTTTTAGAAATTTTTGCCCTTGAAGGTGGGATTCAATCCTATATTAAAGATATTTTTCGCGGCTATTTGGGATTAGAACAAACCTGTAGAGCAGAAGTTTTTTTATTACGTGATAGTGATGATTGTGTAAATCCTTTTGCATCGGAAAATTTAAAATTTCATTATTTTAAAAGTGAGTTGCCCCAAATAGGAAGAGTCAAATTTACTTTAGCTTTACTTCGCTATCTCTTGCAAAAAAGACCGCAACACGTTTTTTGTGGTCACATTAAATTGGCGGTACTGATAAAGACTTTATGCAAACCTTTGGGGATTCCTTATACTGTACTAACTTATGGGAAGGAAGTCTGGGAACCACTCAAAAATCAAGAAAGACGTGCTTTAACTTCAGCTTCGTCCATTTGGACAATTAGCCGCTACAGTCGAGATTGTGCGTGTGCTGCTAATGATATCAATCCTGATCAGGTAAAGATGTTACCTTGTGCTATTGATGGGGATAAATTTACTCCTGGTATCAAAGCACCAGAATTAGTTGAGAAGTACGGTTTAAATAATGCCAAGGTGTTGATGACAGTGGCACGGTTGTGGTCTGGGGATATTTACAAGGGTGTAGATGTCACAATTAGAGCATTACCGCAAATCATGCAGGTGTTTCCAGAAGTAAAATATTTGGTAATTGGTCGTGGTGACGACCAACCGCGATTAGCTGAGTTAGCAAAAGATTTAGGTGTGAGCGATCGCGTGATTTTTGCCGGTTTTATCGCTACAGAAGCATTAATGTTACACTATCGTCTAGCAGATGCCTATGTTATGCCCTCTCAAGAAGGCTTTGGTATAGTTTATCTAGAAGCAATGGCTTGTGGTATACCAGTGCTATCTGGTGATAATGATGGCTCGGCTGACCCCTTACAAGATGGTAAGCTAGGATGGCGAGTACCACACCGCAACCCCGATGCCGTAGCAGCAGCTTGTATCGAAATTCTCCAAGGTCAGGATCAACGTTGTGATGGTGAATGGTTAAGAGAACAAGCGATCGCTATTTTTGGTATAGAAGCCTTTCAAAAACGCCTACAACAAATGCTTCTCTCTTCGTCTCAACTAAACTCATGACCCTTACAGCAGAATTCAGGAGTAGGGGCGAAGCATTCGGAAAATAGCCTTTGCCAAAAATCGATCATTGATCGCCCGAATGCTTCGCCCGTACAGGAGTCAGGAGTCAGGAGTAAAACTGGCTTGGTGTCTAGGTTTCAATGTTAATTCTGTACCTCTTTAATCTGCAATCTGCTGTAACTAATGACTAAGATAGAGTGATAGTAAAACAAATTTGAGAAATGCGCCCTAATAACTTGCAATTGAATCTTGAAAAACTCCGTCCTTGGCTCACTTTATTAGCTGTAACCTGGTTATTAGCATCATTAGGCTTAGGCTGGTTGGTTAATTCCCTGCTAATTATTTTTGGGCTGTTGTTAGTCACACCAGTTATTGCCTTTTTCGGATTTCGCTGGTGGCTACAACGCAATTTGGTTACTGGCCAGTGTCCCGTCTGCGAATTTGAATTAACAGGTTTAAATAACAGCAAATTGCAGTGTTCAAATTGTGGAGAACAGCTATCAATCCAAAATAGTCAATTTAGCCGCTTTGCACCAGAAGGCACAATTGATATCACAGCCATTGAAGTCCCCGCCAAATCACTAGAAGATTAAGATAATTCATAACAGTCTGAGTAGTGAGTAGTGAGTACCGAGTATTGAGTACTTACTAGCATTCATTCTGCCCTCTGACTCCTGACTCCTGACTCCTGACTCCTACCTCCTGCCTTCTAGTTCCGTTTTTGTGAAATCGAGAGGGCATAAGGGTGCTGTTCTGGGGATAAATCACCTATATAGAGCAAATATTGCCCAGCCTGCCAGAAACCTGCAAGTTCTGGTTTATTATTTTCAGAGTAACTATCTGCCAGTACACAAAATTTACCACCGGGACCATCAATGAATAGCGTGGGCTTTCCCTGACTCTCGACGGTTAATCGCAAATAAGGTAGTGATTCTTTAACTTGAATAACTTGACTTGGTTTAGTGGTAATATTCCCGCAGTTAGTTTTAACTGTTCCCCCTGACATACCATTGACAACCATGGGGTCTGTCTGGGGTTTGTTATTAACTTGAATTACTGGAGTTTGGGCCAAATTAGCTTGGTTAAATACCAAACACATTGCCAAAGTTGTGGAAACAAGAGTCAATAGCTTTAAAGTTTTCATTTTAGTTAATGCTCCCAATTGTGAATAGAGCAATATCTTTATATATATTCTGGACTACTTGACGCACACAAACCGTCTTTGTTCCCAAATGTAATGTATAAATTTTTATTCTGAAATTTAACTATTTTGTGACTAAACATTAAAATATCCTGAAATGAAAAGGGAAAGGCAGAAAAATTTTACGGATACTCAAGCACTAATAATCTTGATCCCCTTCAATAATGGCTAGTCAATTTTTAGTCAACAGCAACCTCTAGCAACTCAGGGGTAATAGATTATTTTCCCTACCTATAAAGGTGTTGTACACATAGATATTAGTTAAAATCACTAAGACAACCGCCAAATAAAGGATTTAGTTGGTTGTAAAGCCAGATTATCCTAGCTGAGGTAAACAAATCATGAGTCCTCAACCCGAAGAAGAGTTGCAACGTCGCCTCCAAAAACTAGAGGCTGAGATTAATTCATTTTCCCCAACCCAGCCTCAACCAGAGGGAGAAAAACAGACACCGACCGCTGGGTTTGCCAAATTTAACTTATATCTAGAGCGATCGCGCTTTTGGTTCCAAGGTTTATCGGGAATGAAAAAGCTGGCCGTTGGGGGAGTGGTGATGGTGTTGGGATTATTGATGTTACAAACAGTGTTTAAACTCGTAACATCTGTAATTAGTCTGGCACTGTTAGCGGTATTAGTGTATCTTGGATACAAATTTTTTGTGTCTAATAGCTTTCAACGTAAGCAATAGCCTATTTTAACCGCGCCGAGATTGGCGTAAACATAAAGTCAAAGGGAATTATATAATGGCGACCCCAACTGTCGGGACAAATATTCATCAATCTAGCCAGTCCAAAAAACCAGAAAAAACTCATTCCCTACCCTTAGGAACAAGGCGCTTGGCCGCTTGGGCAGTGGAAATCACATTAGTAGTTGCCAGTGGCTTAGTTCCCTTTGGACTAGGCGTTTATGCCAATTCTCGCAGCGATCTCAACCGAGTACCTCTGAATCCAGTGTTGGTACTTACAGAAAGAGCGATCGCACGACCACTAGCCCTACCCGTTAGTTATGGTATTCGTAACGTTGCCAGTCCGACTAATTTCTTGTGGACAGTTGCCCTATTAGCACCAATCACCCTCTCATGGTGGCAATTGTATCTACTAGGTAAAACCGGCAGCACCATTCCCAAACGTTGGTTTGGTGTGCGGGTAGTTAGCGACGAAGGTACAGCCCCTGGTTTAGGCGCAGTTGTCGTCCGTGAAGGGCTAGGACGGTGGACAGCACCAGTTTCTATTGCCTATCTGCTGTGGCGCTATAGCTTTACCTTTCCTAACTTAGGTTTATTCACATTTTTAGCTGTATTGATGGTGCTAGGAGAGGGAATGGGTTGGCCTTCACAAAAGCGTCGTCGTGCTTTTCATGATCAGTTAGCAGGTACATACACAGTAGATGCTACAGATAGCAAAAAGCGGGTCAAACCACCTGTAGACAATACCAGCGAGCAACCCCAACCAGAAAATCAGCATGATCTCAACACATCCAGTCACCAATCGACTTCAACAAATGCAATCCGGCGCAGTCCCAATTTAATCTTGTTTTTGGTAGGGATAACGAGCATGATTGCTGTGTTGTCAACTTTAGTCGGTACACAAATTTACATCCAAAGCCAAGAAAGCCTACGGAAAACCCAGCAAATCAATAGCCAAAAATTTCTGGAACTTGTTAAACAACTTAGCCCTGATTCTGGTGTTACCAACGAAGAACGCCAAAGGGCAATTCTCATCTTGGGTGGCATCAACGATACACAATCAATTAAATTTCTGGTAGATCTACTAGTTGAAGAAACTGACCCCAAGACCATAGATACTATTCAACAAGCCTTGGCAAATATCGGGCCGAGTGCCATGCCAGAATTAAAACGCATGAATCAGTTTCTTGCGAGTGAAATGGAATCAGTCGCCACATTCCGAGAAATTCGGCAAAAGCAGTTAAACCTTAACCAACAAGCAATAAACAAAATTCTTACTGTTTATAGCGGCAAAATTAATGGCATGGATTTGAGCAGCACCAAATTAGGCTCAAAAAACTTTGAGGCAAATTCTTTATTTAACTTGGAACTAGACAATACTGATTTATCTGGAGTTATTTTTAAATCTGCCAACCTTAACCAAGCTAGTTTGAAAGGTACTCGTTTCCGCAGTGTAGGCGAAGATGGACGCTGGGATACTTACGATGATGTTACCGCTGATTTGAGTAACACTCATTTCCAGCAAGCTGATCTCAGTAATGCTAACCTCAGTCGTGTATTGATGAACCGCAGCGACTTTAGCCGCGCCACCCTCAACAAAGCTAACTTATCAAACTCCCGTCTAGTGAGTGCTAACTTGAGCAGCGCTCAGTTAATAGGTAGCGATTTGCAAAAAACAATTTTAGAAGATGCTACTTTGACAGGGGCGGATATCAGTGATGCCAAATTAATGGAAGCTAATTTGTATGCTGCTCATTTGGGTCGAGTTTCTGCAATCGGTACACAGTTATCTTATGCCGATTTAACCAACACCGATTGGCAAGGAGCAGACTTATCTGAAGCATATTTAGACAATGCTAATCTTACCAATGCTAACTTGAGTGCTGCTCGTCTCTCTGGTGCTGTTTTGCGCTCTACCAATATGACAAATGCTAACCTCAGAAATGCTGATTTAAGTCGCGCAGATTTACGTGGGGCAAATTTGAAAGAAGCTGATTTTCAAGGTACTATTCTCTTTACTGCTAAACAAGATACCACAGATCAATTTGTACAAACATCCGATCTTGGTTCACAAGCCGCTGTAGTCCAAGAAGTTGATTTTACCGAAGTCAAAAATTTAGATGCCAAGCAACTGGCTTTTATTTGTACTAAAGGCGGTATTCATCCCCGCTGTCCATAGTCAAAAATCATGTATGAAAGGGAACAGAGAATGCAGGGAAAGTAATTTTTCCGGACACTGTTCCCTTTTCGCTATTAGCTATTGAGAGTAATATAGACAACATAGTTATTTATATGGTGTGAGGAGTGGGGATCATGAAACATTTTAAATATTTAGTTTCAATTTTAGGGACTGGTGCGGTTTTGAGTCTATCTATAAATACCCAACCAGTAAAAGCTCAAGTAGCTTATGGTAGCTATGTTGGTATTGGCCCAACAATTGGACTGAGTGATGGTACTCAAATAGGTGGGGTGTTGGCTTTCCGCTACAAGTTACTAGAAACACCTGTATCTTTTCGCGCTCAAGCTTTAATTGGTCAAGGAACAGCAATAGTACCTACTGTTTCCTATGATATCCCCTTGAATTGGCAAACAGATGCTTATTTAGGTGCTGGAATGGTATTGACAAGTGGGAATGAAGCTTCTCCTGTGGGTAATAAAATTAGTTTTGCTTTGCAACCGGGAATTGATTATGTAGTTCCTAATAGCAATACGGTGATTTTTGGTAACGCAATTATTGCTTTTGATGCCTACCGCAATGGTGGAGGTACTGCTTTATCTTTGCAAGGTGGTGTTGGTTTAAGATTTTAAATAATAAAAAAGTAGGTTGGGTTAAGCGACAGCGCAACCCAACAAATGCATTAATAATGTTGGGTTTATTTACGTCAACCTAATACCAAATAGAATAAATATCAAAAATAATTTTAGCTTGCTTCCCGTTCACGTAGTGTCTCCGACAGGAGAAGGGTACGGATATAAACACAGATAAAGATGGTTCAATAGATTTCAGGATTCTGTGCAGCCTCACATACAGTTGGTATATATTAAAAACGGGTTAAAAGTGTCATTCTGAACGAAGTGAAAATCTCCGAGATACTTCTCTACGAGACGCTCCGCGTTCACAAAGTGTCCCGAAGGGATACGCTGCACTACGTTACGCTCAGTATGACATAAGTCCAAATTTCACCCGTTTGCAGTATCACCTATTTTAAAAGTGATTAAATAAACATGAGATTATGAGCGACACATCAGGGATTCTCATCAAAAAGCCAGTTTCATTATTAAATAAAAAGATTAACTTTAACTTCGGGAGTTTCTTTACAGCATTAACCAAAGCTGGTGCAAATGCGGCTGTTGCAAATTTTGGTAATATACCAGAAAATTTTGTGGAAGTTGTCGCATCTGTTGGGTTAGGTAAAGAACCTGGAGAAGTTGCTTGGGATTTAATTCTTAGTGCTTTAATTCAAGCAATATGGACTTTAGCAGCAGAGAGAAAAGATTTATTACAAGATGCTGATAATAAAGATATTCAAACAATAGTTAATTATCGTTTAGAGCAATGTTTAAAAAAGTTAGAATTACAAGAAATAACTATTGATATTAACTTTTTTGATCATCCTGAAAGCTTGGTAATTATTGAAGAAATCAAAACACCTTTTGGACAGTGGTTAGAAAGCTTTGGTGTAAGTTCAGCAGAAGCGAAAATTATTAGTAATCAAATTCCCAGTCAGTTTGTCTATGCACTGCACAAAGAATGGTTAAAAAATAGTGATAAATATCAATCTTTAATAAATAACCTCAATAGTCCTTTTGTTAAAGCCACTGCACGACAACAAGCATGGACAATTTATAGCGCGTGGCTGGAAAATCAAGTTAATGAAAGGATGTTTGATGAAGCCTTTGGTTTAAAACAGGTTTATGTGCCGTTGCGGGGTTATTATAAACGCAAAATTAAGGTTAAAAAATCTGAGGCTTTTGGTAGAGAAGAAGATAAATTTGAGCAGATTGTTGTTGATTTAGAAACAGAAGTAGAAAATTGGTTAAATAAAGCTGATTCTCAAGATGCTATTAGGGTAATTAGTGGGAGTCCAGGTAGTGGTAAATCTTCCTTCGCCAAAATATTTGCAGCTAACCAAGCTAAAAAGGGAGAAGTTAGAGTTTTATTTATTCCTTTACATCGGTTTGAAGTTACTGATAATTTAACTAATGCTGTTGGTAATTTTGTTTTGAGTAATGGCTTGATTAAAGAGAATCCTTTAGAAGGAAATAATTTTGATTCACGATTATTAATTATCTTTGATGGTTTAGATGAGTTGGCAATGCAGGGTAAACTTGGAGCAGAAGTTGCTAAAGATTTTATTCTGAAATTAGAGAGAAATTTAGATAATTTTAATCAACGGGAAACTCGTTTACAAGTTTTGATTACAGGACGCGATTTAACAATTCAAGCAAATAGCAGTTTATTGGATAATTCATCACAACAAATATTGTATGTTCTGCCTTATTTTTTAGAAGAAAATGAAAGAGATAATTACATTGATGAACAAAAATTGTTAGAAACAGACCAAAGAAATTTATGGTGGCAGCGTTATGGTGAAGCAAAGGGAATAGAATATACTGGTTTACCATCTGAGTTAGATCAAGGAAAGCTAAAAGAAATTACTGCTCAACCTTTGTTAAATTACTTGGTGGCTTTAAGTTTCGCTCGTGGTGAAGTGGATTTTTCAGCAGATAGTAATTTAAATAGTATTTATGCTGATTTACTTAAAGCAGTTTACGAACGTAAATGGGCAGACAAGAAAAAACATCCCATAAATCAAGAATTTGGAATCAAAGATGAGGAAGAATTTGCAGAAGTTTTAGAAGAAATTGCTTTGGCTTGTTGGCACGGAGATGGTAGAACTACAACAGTTAGTAAAATTGAGAAAATTTGTAGTGACAATAATCATTTAAAAAATCTTTTTGAGGAATATCAGCAAGCAGCAGAAGCAGGTGTAACTCGTTTATTGACTGCTTTTTATTTCCGCCAAAGTGGAGTTAGGGAACAGGAGAAAACTTTTGAATTTACTCATAAGAGTTTTGGTGAATATTTGACAGCTAGACGGATAGTAAGAGAATTAGATTTAATTCATGATCAGTTAGAAGAACGTCAAAACAATCGTCGTAAAGGATGGGATGAAAAAGAGGCTTTAAAACAATGGGCTATTTTGTGTGGGACATCCCCTCTAAATGAATATCTATTTAGCTTTATTTTTGATGAAATACGTTTACAAGAACTAGGAAATGTTGCCAAATGGCAGCAAACTTTATGTAATTTGATTAGTTTTATGTTAGGTGATGGTATGCCGATGCAAGAATTGAATTTATCTAACTTTCATGAAGAAAATCGGCAAGCGCGAAATGCAGAAGAAGCGTTATTAGTTGTGTTGAATGCTTGCGCTAGAGTAACAAAGAAAGTTTCCGAAATTCAATGGCATTCCCTGCAAGATTTTGGTGTCTGGATTTCTCGATTACGAGGACAAAGATCTGATTTTTATAATCAGATTTTTTGCTTAAATTATTTGAGTTATCTAGATTTGCAGAATTGTATCCTAATCCATCAAGATTTTTATCTAGTGGATCTTCAAATGTCTAATCTTCAAATGTCTAATCTTCAAATGTCTAATCTTCAAATGTCTAATCTTCAAGGGGCTAATCTTGAAGGAGCGAATCTTCAAGAGGTAAATCTTCAATGGGCTAATCTTCAATGGGCTAATCTTCAATGGGCTAATCTTGAGGGGGCGTATCTTGAGTTGGCGAATCTTCCAGGGGCTAATCTTCAAGGGGTTAATCTTCAACGGGCGAATCTTCAACGGGCAAAACTTCCACTGGCGTATCTTGAGGGGGCGAATCTTCAAGGGGCAATTCTTGAGGGGGCAATTCTTGAATTGGCGAATCTTCAAAGGGCTAATTTTCAGGGGGCTAATCTTCAAGGGGCTAATCTTCAGGGGGCAAATGTTAGAGGAACTATTCTGGAAGGTCAAGATTTAACGAAATTGAACACAGACACAGATTCCAGCACGGTGTGACAACAGCCGATATCATCAAAAGCTGTGTGAGTCAAAATCCTCGCGGTATAATTAGAAATTGTGCAAATCAGCGAGGATACAGATGATTGCTGCTGTGAATATTTCTTCAATTTCCCCTACCAATGACACTGGTGTAGCTTCTCATAGTCTCTTTGTTTGCAAAACCTGCGCCAGTGTTTGGCAAGATGGTAAGCGTGTCGGTGAAAGCGGTGGTCAAAAACTTTTACAAGAAATTCAACAACTCGCCCAAGATTGGGATTTACGCGATGAGTTCCCCATCAAAGAAGTTGAATGTATGAGTGCTTGTAACCGTTCCTGTGTCGTCGCTTTCGCTGGTGAAGGCAAGTTAACTTATCTATTCGGTGATTTGCCGGTTGCAGGTTGTGCTGAGGCTGTGCTGGAATGTGCCAGTAAATACTACTCTCAGCCTGATGGTGTGCTGCCTTGGTCAGAACGTCCTGAACCTTTAAAAAAAGGCATTTTAGCCAGGATTCCGTCTTTATCAGTTAATTAAATAGGCTTGTGTAAATTTAACTTGTATGGGTATGGCGGGCAAGATGCCCACCCCACAAGAGTTTTATTTAAAGAATTCACAATCTAAAATTTCAAATTCAAAGTTGCTATGTTGCGTATTTTGATTCTGGGTGGAACTGGTGACGCTGCTGAATTAGCTGCTAAATTGGCTAATATTAGTGGTGTGGATGCGATCGCATCTTTAGCCGGTCGTACCCGTGAACCTTCTGCCCCTATTGGTAATTTCCGCGTTGGCGGTTTTGGTGGTGTCACAGGTTTGGTTGAATATTTACAACATCAAAAAATAGATGTGTTAATTGATGCAACTCATCCCTTCGCCAATCATATCTCCTGGAATGCAGCCGCAGCAGCAACAGAAACAGGTATTCCTAGATTATTAGTAAATCGTCCCCCCTGGGAAAAACAAGAGGGTGATATTTGGATTGAAGCAGAAAATATTACCGAAGCAGCCGCAGCTTTAAAAAACAAAGCACAACGGGTTTTTTTAACCATTGGTAGACAAGAAATCCCTGCTTTTTCCCATTTGCAAGAAATGTGGTTTTTAATGCGAATGATAGATCCACCAAATTCTGATGCAGTAATACCTCCTGGTTTAATGTTATTTGATAGAGGACCCTTTTCTTTAGAGGATGAAAGGGAAATTCTAAATCACTATTATATAGATACTATTGTTAGTAAAAATAGCGGTGGTAATGCGACATATCCTAAAATTATTGCAGCACGAGAAATGGGTATCAAGGTGGTGATGGTAAACCGTCCACCTTTACCACCAGGGGAACAAGTTGCAGATGTGGAAAGTGCTGTGAAATGGTTATTGGAGAAGTTAGGAAATGATTAGGGAAAGTAAAATAATACTGATTCCTATGGTTAAAGCTGGGGATGGAATATTACGCATAGAGGTTTTGTGGAAAAATTAAAGCTGTATATTAACAGCAAGATTAGCTATTTTAAAGTAAGTTCCTAAATTCTTCTACTTGGTACAGATGCGACAAAGTAACCATCAGTATCCCGTTCAATAATTACATTAAATTCTCTACTCATTTGGGTATGGTGATTGTATTGATATAGTTTATTTTAGAGTATTTTGGGTAAGTGATGCCTGCGGAGGGCGTAGCCATCGCTTTCTTTTTTTCACGCAGAGGCGCAGAGTCACAGAGAGAAATCAAGAGTGTGAGATCAATACATAACAAATTTTGTAAAAGCGAAAACCCTTCGATACTATGTTTCATATAATTGGTTTTGTAGTGCTTCAATTTCAGTATTAATGACAATATTTGAGTGGGAATATGTACTTTTTGAGTATTTAGCATTGAATTATGATTTTATACTGTAGCCAATTTTTCTTTGAGTTTTTCTAATATCATTAGATTTTGTACAAGTATATTTATCGTTGTTTCCTGCTGCTGAAACTGAGTTTTAATAGTAAGCGTAATTTTATTTTGAACTTTTTTATTTACTACAGCTTGAAGAGCTAAATTATCATCATTACTTTGCAAAGCAACTTTAGCTTTTTCATTCCAGTATTTAGCTTCTTTCTGTGCATTTTCAAAATCTTTCTGAATACCTTCTTGATTAGAAACAGCGTTTATTATAGCTTGTTCTATTTCATGAATAGCCTCTGCTAAAAAGTTAGTAGCGTCTTTTTTAAATTGAGTTTCCTTCTGCGGTTTAGGTTGTAGCAATAATGTTTCTTCAAGTGGCTCTAATATATCATCAGCCCATACATCAACATTTTCATCTTCAAAGCTGATTAATGTCCGTGAAACCTCTATGTTATTAGGCTTGCTGCATAATACTTCATTCTGTGATGCTGAAACTTTCTTCTCCCAAGAGTTAAAGCTGCTTTTAATTTCTTCTAATTTTGGTGTTTGCTCCTCTACAAGATTTTTTAGCCGACTAGATATGGCTTGATATCGTTCTTTCTGGAATTTTGCTTGACGTATTAAATCCTGATTACCTGCTTTTAAAGCAAGTTGATACCGATTTTCCCATTTATCAGCTTCTGCTTGAGCTTTTGCATAATCTCGTTGAGCAATTGTTTGAGCTACACTGGCTCTAGCTGCTCCTTCATGTAACTTTCCTAGAGCTTCTTTTGCTTGTTGATTTTGGTCGTAATTTGCCATAATTCATCACTTTTTATAGATAGAAAATGCTTTATCTATAATAATATCCTTTAGCTACTCATCAAAACTCCATCTGCGCTCTTCTCTGCGTATCTGTGCGAAACAAAACTATTATCCAACTCAAAACACCCACATCACAACCCCTAACGGTAAGGTAATAAAAGCCATATTTAGTAAAAATAAACAAAATAAATGACATCCATAGATTCCCACAAAAAAGCCAAAGCCCTCAAACCCGGAAGCGTGCGCCCCGCCAAAGAACTTTGTAGCGAATGCGGACTATGCGACACCTACTATATCCACTACGTCAAAGAAGCTTGCGCCTTCATTACCCAAAGAATAGACGAACTAGAAACCACCACCCATAACCGCCCCCGCAACCTCAAAGACGAAAACGAACTATATTTCGGTGTTCATCAAGAAATGATGTCCGCTAGAAAACAAGAACCCATAGAAGGCGCACAATGGACAGGAATAGTTAGCAGCATAGCCATAGAAATGCTCAATCGTGGCTTAGTAGAAGGCGTAGTCTGTGTACAAAACACCAAAGAAGACCGCTTTCAACCGATGCCCATCATCGCCCGCACCCCAGCAGAAATACTAGCAGCCAAAGTCAATAAACCTACCCTATCCCCTAACCTATCCGTATTAGAACAGATAGAAAAATCAGGAATGAAACGGTTATTAGTCATCGGTGTAGGTTGTCAAATCCAAGCATTACGAGCCGTCGAGAAAAAACTCGGCTTAGAAAAACTCTACGTACTGGGAACACCATGCGTAGATAATGTTACCCGCGCCGGACTGCAAAAATTTCTGGAAACCACCAGCAGATCCCCGGAAACAGTAGTTAGTTACGAATTTATGCAAGACTTCCGGGTACACTTCAAACACGAAGACGGTTCAGAAGAAACAGTCCCCTTCTTCGGCTTAAAAACCAACGTCCTCAAAGACATCTTTGCCCCATCCTGTATGAGTTGCTTTGATTACGTCAACTCCCTAGCGGATATCGTTGTGGGTTATATGGGCGCACCCTTCAAATGGCAATGGATAGTAGTCAGGAATGATACAGGCAAAGAAATGTTGGAATTAGTGAAAGACCAAATCGACACCCAGCCTGTGATGTCTAAAGGAGACAGAAAACCTGCTGTACAGCAAAGCATACCAGCTTACGACCAAGCCGTTACCTTACCGATGTGGGCTGCAAAATTGATGGGAGTAGTGATAGATAAAATTGGCCCCAAAGGACTGGAATATGCACGTTTTTCTATAGATTCTCACTTTGCGAGAAATTATTTATATGTGAAGCGGAATCATGGGGAGAAATTGGAAGCTCATGTACCGGAGTTTGCGAAGCGGATAGTGGGACAGTATAAGTTACCGGAATGATAGCTCACGCAGAGGCGCAGAGACACAGAGAGTTTTCAGAGTCCGTTGACTACTCGTGTGATGCCGTCTTTGATGAGTGGGACGTTAAAGTTAATTAGTAGTCCAACTTTTTTATTAGCAAGGCGTAGATAGGTTAATAGCTGCTTTTTGTGTACAGGATGGATAGTTTCCACTGATTTGAGTTCGACAATCACCTTGTCTTCAACTATCAAATCAGCACGGAAACCTTCTTCCAAAACCACACCCTCATAGAGGATGGGAATAATTACCTGTCTTCTCACCTCAAACTTTCGTCTCCTCAACTCAACATCCATCACCGTCTCATAAACCGACTCCAACAAACCAGGTCCCAAAGTAGTGTGAACCTTGTAGGCTACATCAACAATAACTCCCGAAATCTCATTCTCAATCATCCTCTCTGTGCCTCTGCGTCTCTGCGTGCAAAAATCTTACCTCATACCTCCCCCACAGCCTCAATAGCTGCTTGGAGTGCGATCGCAACATGAGTCCAATGAGTCCCTCCCTGGCAATACACAATATAAGGCTCACGCAAAGGCCCATCCGCCGATAACTCTAAGGTACTTCCCTCAATAAATGTCCCCCCAGCCATCACTACTTGGCTCTCATACCCCGGCATATCATCAGGAACGGGGTCTAAATAAGAACCAATAGGGGAACACTGTTGGATGGCTTTACAGAAGGCAATCAGCTTTTTGGCTGAACCCAGTTTAATGGCTTGAATTACATCCCCCCGTGGTGCTAAAGGTGCGGGGTTAACGGGATAACCGAGTTTGTCAAATACATAACCTGTGAGGTATGTTCCCTTCATGGCCTCACCCACCATCTGCGGTGCTAAGAATAATCCTTGGAATAAAAGGCGATTTTGATCAAAGGTAGCACCCCCAGCACTACCAATACCAGGAGCTGTTAGGCGACAAGCCGCAGCTTCTACTAAGTCAGCCCTACCTGCAATATACCCACCAGCACTGACAACGGTTCCACCAGGATTTTTAATTAATGATCCCGCCATTAAGTCAGCACCTACGGCTGTCGGTTCTTGGGTTTCAATAAATTCGCCGTAGCAGTTATCTACAAAACAAATGGTGCGCGGATTTTGCTGTTTGACTAGGTGGACAATCTTCCCAATATCCGCAATTGACAAACTCGGCCGCCAAGAATAACCACAGGAACGCTGAATTAACACTAACCTTGTACTATCAGTGATGCTAGTGCTTAAGGTTTGCCAATCCACTGTTCCTTCAGAATTTAGCTCCAATTGTCGATAATTTATGCCAAAATCAATAAGGGAACCTTGGCCTTGTCCTCGTAGGCCAATTACCTCTTCAAGCGTATCGTAGGGAGAACCAACTACTGCTAACATTTCATCTCCAGGACGGAGTACACCAAACAGCGCACAGGCGATCGCATGAGTTCCCGAAACAAACTGCACTCGCACCACCGCAGCTTCGGCACCCATCACTTCCGCGAATACTTTATCTAAAGTTTCTCGTCCTAAATCATCGTGTCCATAACCACTTACACCCGCAAAATGGTGTGCGCCCACACGATGATTACGAAAACCGTCTAGTACTCGTTTAAGATTATGCTTGACCTGAGCGTCAATACCAGAAAAAATCTCTAATAGTGCCTGTTCTGCTTGCCGCAGCTTTTCTAAGCTGTTCATTGTTTCCTCATTCAAAAAAATATAGATATGCGGATTTATGGCGCGTAGCGCCTAGCTACTCGAACGGATCGTGCAGACGGGGCTAAACAATTTTCTATTCAGGATATTGCATGACAATTGCTACTTCTAAACCTCAAATTAACTGGGTTAACACCCTATTTTTCGTTGGACTCCACGTCGGCGCTTTATTCGCTTTGGTTCCTAGTAACTTTAGCTGGAACGCCGTCGGTATTGCATTATTTCTCTACTGGGTGACTGGTGGTTTAGGCATTACCCTGGGATATCACCGTCTTGTTACCCACCGTAGTTTTCAAACACCCAAATGGTTAGAGTATGTCCTAGTTATCTTTGGGACATTCTCCTGTGAGGGTGGGCCAATTGAATGGGTAGGTACACACCGTATCCATCACTTGCACTCGGATACAGAAAAAGATCCCCATGATTCAAATAAAGGTTTCTGGTGGAGCCACATGGGCTGGATGATTCATTTCGCTCCGGCTCACGATGAAGTTCCCCGTTTCACTAAAGACATCATAGATGACCCAGTTTATCAGTTTTTACAGAAAAATTTCATTTTCTTACAAATTGCTTTGGGTTTAGCACTATTTTTCTTAGGTGGCTGGTCTTTTGTTGTTTGGGGAATTTTCTTTCGTATTGTTTGGGTTTACCACTGTACCTGGTTGGTTAACAGTGCTACCCATCAATTTGGCTATCGCAGTCATGAATCTGGTGATAAATCCACTAACTGCTGGTGGGTAGCCCTACTAGTATTTGGGGAAGGCTGGCACAATAACCACCACGCCTTTCAATACTCAGCCCGTCATGGCCTAGAATGGTGGGAAATTGATATGACTTGGATGACAATTCAATTACTGCAATTACTTGGCCTAGCTACAAATGTGAAGCTGGCTGATCGCAAGCAGTAAATCATAGTCAATATTCATATAGTCAATAGTCATATAGTCAATTATTTGTTGACTTGCGATTATTGGCTTTTAAATTGCGAGTATTGATATTTTTCACCAAAACTTTTTTGCAAATTCGGAAAATTTAGCAAATTTTTTTTTCAAGTGCGTTATTGTAACTTAGCTTGCTATAATCCGAAGAATTAATGTTACAAAACTTTGCGATTAGTTACTTTTTAGTAGCTTTGTAGAGAATTTTTGTTCTTTTTCAGGTATTCATGACTACAACAATTAACAACCAGATAAATAACGTTTCTACAGACCTTGGTAATTCTGACCTGAAGCTTAAAGATATTATCAAAAGTCTGCCAAAAGAATGTTTTCAGAAAAATAGTCGCAAGGCTTGGACACAAGTAGTACTTAGTCTCTTAATGGCTGGCTTAGGTTACTTCTTCCTGGCTATTTCTCCTTGGTTTCTGTTACCTCTAGCTTGGATTTTTACAGGAACTGCTTTAACAGGTTTTTTTGTTATCGGACATGATTGCGGTCATCGTTCTTTTTCCAACCGTCGTTGGGTAAATGATTTAGTTGGACATTTCTTCATGATGTTCTTAATTTACCCATTCCATAGTTGGCGCATTAAACATAATTATCACCATAAACATACAAACAAGCTGGATGAAGATAACGCTTGGCATCCCATTAGAACAGAAGTTTTTGAAAGTTGGGATAAAACCAGACAGTCAGCTTTTGTATTGTTCATGGAGAAACGCCTGTGGTGGGTAGGTTCTATTGGACATTGGGCTGTTGTGCATTTTGACGCACGCAAATTTCAACCAAAAGAACAATCTAGCGTCAAGCTTTCTGTAGCTGTCGTTATCATATTTGCCGCTATCGTTTTCCCCACACTCATTGCTACAACTGGTATTTGGGGATTTATCAAATTCTGGTTTATACCCTGGATGGTTTACCATTTCTGGATGAGTACATTTACAATTGTTCACCACACTACTGCTGATGTTCCTTTTACAACTGCTGACAAATGGAACGAAGCTTTAGCACAGTTATTCGGTACAATCCATTGTGATTATCCTCGTTGGGTAGAAATTCTTTGCCACGATATTAATGTCCACGTTCCCCATCATATTTCTACTGCCATTCCTTCTTATAATTTGCGGTTAGCTTACAGCAGCATTAAAGAAAATTGGAGCAGTTATTTACATGATGAATGTAAGTTTTCTTGGTCTTTAATGAAGCAAATTACAGACGAATGCCAACTCTACACAACTGATGTGGGCTATAAGACTTTCTCAGAATATTATGCAGGTAAATAATTAATAATTCAGGATAAGTTAGGACTTTAACTTTTATCCTCTTGAATTTATTCATGGCAATTTTTCATGCAGAAATATTCTGAAGAAAATTGCCAGCTTTCACCTGCTTTTAAGTTGGTGAAGTCTTAAAAATTTCCCCAATTTGGCATAGATTAAGGTAATATAAATTACCACCGAAATTAAGTTTAGCTTTACATCAAATCACCAAATCCAGTGCAACTAGATACAATCAATCTCAACGAATTAGATAGCTCTGAATCATCTGAGGAAACAACCAAGTTACCCTTTACCCTTCAGGACTTAAAAGCTGCCATTCCTGCTGAATGTTTTCAGCCTAGTGTGATTAAATCACTTTATTATTTTTTTCGTGACATCTTGATTATCGGTCTGCTTTATGCAGTTGCTAATTATCTAGATTCTTGGTATTTCTGGCCAATTTTCTGGGTCATGCAAGGAACAATGTTTTGGGCTTTATTTGTAGTCGGTCATGACTGTGGACACCAATCTTTTTCTAAGCATAAATGGCTAAATGATTTGGTTGGTCATCTCTCCCACATTCCAATTCTAGTTCCTTATCACGGCTGGAGAATTAGTCACAGAACTCACCACAAAAATACAGGCAGCTTGGAGAATGATGAAAGCTGGTATCCTGTATCTGAATCAGAATACGACGAGATGCCTTTATTACAAAGAATAGGGCGTTTTTATGTGTTCTTATTGGCTTATCCAGTATATTTGTTTAAGCGTTCTCCTGGTAAGGAAGGCTCTCACTTTTCACCCAGTAGCCCTCTTTTCAAGCCTGCGGAAAAATGGGATATTATTACTAGCACAACACTCTGGATTGGCTTTGTAGCTTTGTTAGGTTTCTTTACCTACCAATGGGGTTGGATGTGGTTGTTAAAATACTACGCTGCTCCATATATTGTGTTTATAATTTGGCTGGATTTGGTGACATTTTTACATCACACTGAGCCAGGTATTCCCTGGTATCGTGGGGAAGAATGGACTTTCTTGAAAGGTGCGATTTCTAGTATTGATAGAGATTACGGTTTTGTTAATCATATCCATCACGATATCGGTACTCATGTTGCTCACCACATTTTCCTAAATATGCCTCATTACAATTTATTGAAGGCAACTAAGGCAATTAAACCAATTATGGGTGAGTACTTTTTTGAGTCTAAAGAACCAGTTTGGAAGTCTTTATGGCGTTCTGCTATCAGTTGTCATTTTGTTCCAGATACGGGAAATAAGGTTTACTACACTTCTAAGAGTCAGAATGTGAAGTAATTAGTAGATTATTGAGATAAATGAAGTCCGCGTCGGCGGGCTTTTTTTGTTTCATATCGTCTAGTATGACAAAAGAGGTGATTGCGATAGAAATTAAACAAATGCCAGAAATAGAGAACTTAGAAGTTACTGTAGAAGAATATTTAGAAGGAATGGCAGCTGGTATAGATATTTTAGAATTAAAGAGGCTGAAAATATCGGGTATTCCCGAAGATTTAGCGTTGGAGGTAATGAAAATTACACCTCGTGTCATTAATGGCACAGCAACCCCTGAAGAAATCGTGAGAGGAATTATGATTTTAACGCCTTCACTTAGAGAACAACTCACTGATAAAAATTGAAGTAAAGAACCTGAGTGCGAAACTTTTCGCTCATTATTTGCCGTATCTGGTAATAATGAATAACTAGCTGATCTTGAGTATGTAAAATTGGTAAACAAGGTTATGACTATAAAATTAACCACAGCAAAAATTGAAAACTTTAAAAGTTTAGGTGATATTTCTTTAAGTTTTAGAGATTTAACAATGATAGTAGGTTCTAATTCTAGTGGTAAATCTAATTCATTAGAGTCCCTGAATTTTTTTAAGCACTTGCTAGTTTCAGATTCTTTATCATTAGAAACTATTCAGACATTAGTTAGACTAGGAAAAGAAAAAATTAATTTAAAACTTATAGTAGAAGATGATGAACACAATCAAGCTGAATATAATGTATGTTTGAAAACGAATAAAAAAAATGTGCGGATTGCTACTGAAATTTTAAAAGTCAATGAACATGAGGTAATTAAAGTTATCAATGGTGAAGGAGAAGTACGTGATGAAGATGGACAAAATTCTCAATCATATAAATCAGATCCTGAAAGTATAGAGAGTTTAGCATTACGTTATGTTGGTAATATTGGCAATAAACCTTTTACTAAAAAATTAGCGAGCTATATTAGAGACTGGAAATTTTATAATATAGATCCTGATGATATCAGAAAATATTCTCTCTTTATGGAAAGGATAAAATTGCTTAAAACAACAGAAGATAACGATAGAATACCCAATCTTGATAATGAAGCTAGTGAAATTCAAGAGGTGTTAAATTATTGGGCTAAAAATGATAGAAATCGAATTAATGAAATTACAGAAGAACTACAAAGTTGTCTGAATATTAGCTTGAATTTAGTTGGTAAAAAAGACCCTATCGTCAACGTTTTAGAACTAGATGGTAAACAAATGCCCTTGTCAAGTATGTCAGATGGAACTTTAAGATTAATTGCTTATTTGACACTACTTTACCAGTCAGATTCAGATATGCCAAGTCTTATTGGTATTGAAGAACCTGAAATGAATTTTCACCCAGGTATTCTTAAAGATGTTGCTTCAATTATGAAAAGACTATCTAAAAGAACTCAAGTAGTACTAACAACTCACAGTTCTCAACTGCTAGATTGCTTTTCTCCAGAAGAAATATCATCTGATATATCAATTATACTTTTAAGTCAAAAAGGTGAATTAGGAACTAGAGCCTGTTTATTAGATCAATTAGCTGAAAATCGTGATGATCTTTTAGATTGGATGACTGATTTCGGTTTAGGAAGTGCAATTTATCATAGTCACTTAATTGAGGAAATTTTAGCTAGTTAATATGCCTAGTATTCGTATTTGGACTCCTGAATCTGACTATGATAGAGATGCTGTCTGCTGTATTTCTAGAAAAATTTCTCAATACTATGAGTGTGATTTAAAAATTGATTATGCTACTAAATCAGCTTTTAGTGAGGTAGCAAGGAAACCAGGAGGTTTAAAAAAAGCAGTAGATATCTATTTGAAAAGAGATGATTTGGTAATCTTTTTGATAGATTCAGATGGAATTCAATCTCAAACTCAAAGACGTAAGGAAAATAATTCTTTATTGAACCAAATTCAGCAAGTAGTTCAAGCATCGGAAGGTAAAGCTAAACTAATTTTGATGGTGCAAGAATTTGAAGCTTGGTTGTTAGTAGATTGTCTAGGAATTTGTTGTTATTTTACCGAAAAACCGGAAAATAGGTATAATCAAGACTGGATAAATTTTTCTAGACGTAAGCAACTTGGAAAAACAAATTTAATAGCAGAATCAGAATCTGGGGGTAGAGGAGCAAAAGAGTATTTAGAACAATTTTCACGAGAAATATTAATTAAGAAAAATCCTAATTTAAAGAATAAGATTAATAATCTCAAAAATATGCAATATGAAGAAAAACAATCACCCAAAGTGGCAGATTATATAGAAATTGATGATCAGAGTATTAGACGGAATGATTCTTTAGAGGAGTTTGCCAAATGTTTAAAAGATTTAGGGCTGAGAAACCAATTATGACAAAAATTTATCTGTTTCAAGCCCCAAGTATACTTAACTTCTAATTCCTAAAACCTTCCATTTCCCTGGACAATGTGCTTCACTGTTGTCAAAGTCTCCAAACTAATAAATCCCCTGCGGTGTCCTTTTTGATTGGACATTCCCAAAAATACTGCGTCTCCCCGTGAGGAGTTGCGGGCAAAACGCGGGGATGCGTTGATGTAGGTGGAGGCGCTATTTACTCCTAAAGCAAATTGGCGACTTTCTTGATAGGATTCTGTGACAATGCAATCAGCATGACTGCTACTATATTGATTAATCCAAGCGATCGCACTTTCTAAGCTATCTACCAACTTAAAAGCTACTGTTTTCGTTAAATACGGCGTTCCCCATTCTCCATCTTTCGCTAACTGCAACTGGGGAAAAGCTTCTACCAATTCCGCATCTGCTTTCAGTTCAAAGCCTTTGTCCTTTAAGCTGTTCCACAACACAGACAAGGAAGATGGTAAAGCTTGACGATGAATCAGCACCTTTTCAATCGCATTTACTGGATCTGGTTCACTCTCATGACTATCGAGAATCATCCAACGCACCATTTCCAAGCTGCTATTTAGCGACCAGTACAGGTAACAATTACCCATCGCTGATTTTAAAACTGGACAAGTTGCTTGTCTTACCACCTGC
Organism: Anabaena sp. PCC 7938; assembly: GCF_049315035.1. Classification (NCBI taxonomy): domain Bacteria; kingdom Bacillati; phylum Cyanobacteriota; class Cyanophyceae; order Nostocales; family Nostocaceae; genus Anabaena; species Anabaena sp. PCC 7938. The sequence continues at coordinate 3,921,559 of NZ_CP186034.1, forward strand.
TGGATTAAGCTAGAACGTCCGTAGGGAATGACTAAGCTTAAATATTGGTCTTGAGTAACTAAATCTCGAATCGAAGTACCATGTTCAGTTGTAATTAATTCTATACAACCTGCTGGTAAACCAATATCAGTAATAGCATTTTGCAGTACTTCTGCGATCGCAGCATTGGAATGACTAGCCTCTGTACTGCCTTTGAGAATCACGCTATTACCAGTTTTAATACAAAACCCAGCTGCGATCGCACCCAAATCAGGAAAAGCCTCATAAATAAATCCAATCACACCCAAAGGCATCAACTGGGTATAACTCTGAGAATCTTCCTGTTGATAATCGGCAGTTCTCACCCGTCGTAGCGGATCTGATAATTCCCCCAACCGTTGGAGAATCGCCACTGTATTCTCTAACCTTGAGGGAGTTAACTTCAGCCAATCCAATATTAATTCTGAAACCGCCATTTCTCGACTTGCTTCTAAATCCAACGTATTGGCTTCGAGAATATCGTCGAATGAATATTCTAACGCCTGTGCCATTGCCAGCACAGCACGACTCCGGTCTGCCCCTTTGGTGATCCCTAACTTCAGGGAAGCTTGATAAGCGCGTTTGGCGCTGTTCATGGGTTCGGGGCAATCATCAAAAGCTTCAACGGTCATTGAGTTAACGTCTGTAGGTAAGCCAGACCATAATTGCTGGCAAAATAGCCAATAGCACAGCCACTATCGCCCAAGCAATAATGCTAGAGCCATTTGCCAATCGTAGTGCTAATGGTAGCCATATAATCACTAGCACAAAAATAATGCCTAAAGCTATCGGTAGATAACTTTCTCCCAACCTGGGTTGGATCACATTCCAGCTATTCCCTGTCCAGCGCCAAGCCCTTTTATAGGGATAGGTGGTGGAAAGTTGCTCCAATCTATAGCCATTATCTTCGACAACGAATATTTGCTGACAGCGATCGCAACCAAATGCTTCTGTCAGCGTAATCGGTATTAACTGACCCCGGCGACGGCAAGGGCAGCTATACTCAGTATTGAAATCTATTTTTTCAGGTTTTTGAGATGGCACAAGCGATATAAATAACTTGAGCGAGTTTTTCTTAACAGTTTTTGGTAGTGATTCCCTGAATTACTTCTGGGATTACTGGTTTCTAGAAATCAGCCTCATTAGCGGAGTTCTCCACAGCAGTTGCTGCCAGGAGGAAAACCTCACACTAGTTAAATGCTGCTTTCATAAGTTAATTTTAGTCGTGGTGAATATCGCCACAGTCAGGACTACTTCTAGTATATTTCTGGCTGTCTTGAAGTCGCTATTTTTAACTTGACAAAATACCCAACCTGAAAAAATTTAGCTACACTACCTAAGTTCGGAGTTCGGAGTTCGGAGTTCGGAGACGCTACGCGAACGGAGTTATGCTTTTTAAAAGCGAGAGAATAAGGGTTTGAAACTCCTACTGGGGACGAGTTCTCCACAAATTATCTTATGTCGAACTCAGGTACACTGATATCCTTGTCAAACTTAAATATGCTGGTGCTACGGGATAACACACCAAATTTAACTTGCCTATGTCTTTTCTGTTACTTAGGCAAAAAAGTCAGGAGTTAAAAATCTGAGTTTTACTTTGATATTAATTTTAAAAGCGGGTAACGCGATTCGAACGCGCGACATCAACCTTGGCAAGGTTGCGCTCTACCACTGAGCTATACCCGCAACTTTCACATTAATATCAGTATCTCAGCTTTATCCCAGTTTGTCAACCCCCAAATTTATTTTTTTTGGTAATTGGTAATTGGTAATTGGTGATGGGTAATTGGTGATGGGTTATAGATAATAATTCTCCCCCTACTCACCTGCTCACCTGCTCACCTCTTCCCCTGCTCCCCTGCTCCCCTGCCCTCTTAACCAACCACCTCTGAACCAACAGGATTTTGGATTGCGGCTGGTAAAGATTGGGCATTACGAGCATAGGGTTCTGCTAGGTTAGAGCGTAAATTACGCATCAGGCTGGCCATTTCTATGGCATTCATGGCATAATCCCAGCCGTGATTACTTTTAATTCCTGCTCGCTCTAATGCTTGCTGCATTGTATCCGTTGTCAAAATGCCAAAAATCACCGGGACACCAGTTTGAAAGCTCGCAGCAGCAATACCTTTAGCTACTTCAGATGATACATAATCAAAATGAGGTGTTTGTCCTTTAATTACCGCACCCAGACAAATTATGGCATCATAACGTTGGGAGAGTGCCAACTGGCGAGCTACGGTAGGAACTTCAAAACTGCCTGGAACCCAAACATAGTCTACTTGATTGCCTTGAGGATCAGGATTTATACCATGACGTTTTAGACAATCTTGACATCCTTCTACCAGTTTGAGAGTAACTAAGTCATTGAATCGACCAATCACCATTGCAAACCGCAAAGGCTCTGTTTGAGTAAAATTTCCCTCAAAAACTGCCATGACTGCCTCTTAAATTAACTATAAATTCTTAGCCAATACACTTTTCTGTGTTCAAGATAGAGGAGCAGGAAAGCACGTTCAGGAAAAAGGCATCAGGAAAAAGAAAATTTCTCTTTTTCTTCTCTAACCTTCTACGTTAACTTTTCTGCCCCTCTAGTTTTTTATGTTATGTGCTTGTGCCTGTTTGCAGCCGTCGCCTACACCACAAAAAAGTTTAATATACCGACTAAAAGCACTAGGACAGTCCAGACTCCAGAACCAACCCACAGCAGTTTTTTAGATTCAACCCAATTTTGAGGTGTAGCGTAAGCAACAGGTACACCAACAACTAGGACAAAAGACATCAGAACTAGAGATACTAAAGCAAATTGGAATACTAAGGTCATTTTTTCTTTCCCCAACACAGCGATATCGTAAATTGTCCCAAGACTGTCGCTGTATGATGGACAGACTGGGTTGTTCAGTGACCCCTGTGAAGTCACTTGGTCTTCTGAACCATTAATATTTTACGTCCGGTTTGTAACAGATGATCAATTGTCATTAGTCATTAGGCATTAGTCCATGACTTACGCAAAATTTCTCTAAACCCTCTTTCCTTCGCGCTCTTTCCTTCGGAACGCTGCGCGAACGCGTCTTTGCGGTTCATTTTTTCCTTACTTTTGCGTAATTAGTTATTAGTCATGATCTCTCCTGCTTCTTCTCCCTGCTCACTGCACTCTCCTCCTCTCCTCTCTTGACTGTCACCTGTCACCTGTCACCTGTCACCTGTCACCTATTCCCTATGGATTTAATTCTTTGCCACACAACTGCTGATTTTGACGCTTTGGGGGCGGCTGTTGGGTTAACTTGTCTGCTGCCAGGTAGTAAGATTGTGCTAACTGGGGGAGCGCATCCACCTGTGAGAGATTTTTTAGCGTTGCATCGGGATGAGTATCCGCTGATTGAAAGACGTGCGGTAAATCCAGAAAAGATTCGTTCTTTGAGGGTTGTGGATACTCAACAGCGCGATCGCTTGGGTAAAGCTGCGGAATGGTTCGATTTACCCAATGTCCAAGAAATTATAGTTTATGATCATCACCTCGGACAAGATAGCGATATTCCCACGACGCAATTATATGTTGATCAAGTGGGCGCTACGACTACCTTAATGGTGGAAGAATTACAAAAACGTCATATTTCTTTAAATTCTGCCCAAGCAACTGTGATGGCTTTGGGTATTCATGTCGATACTGGTTCGTTAACATACAGCCAATCTACACCCAGAGATGCTTTAGCGTTGGCGTGGTTGATGCAACAGGGAGCGAGTTTATCAGTAATTTCCACTTATCGTGATCCTGGTTTATCGCCACAATTACAACAATTATTAACTCAGGCTTTAGAAACGTTAGATTATATTTGTCTACGGGGATATACTATTGCTTGGGTGACATTAAAAACAGATAACTTTGTGCCGGGGTTATCCAGTTTAGCTTCGGAATTGGTCGAATTAACAGAAATTGATGCCATATTGTTGGCAAATGAGTATGCTTTGGGTGACGATGATGAGTGGCGATTAACGGTGATTGGGCGATCACACATTTCTGGTACAAATCTCAATCTCTTATTTCAAATATTTGACGGTGGTGGACATTCTCAAGCTGCTTCCCTAAACATTCGCACAAAAGACTCACAGCCAATTTTGCAGCAACTCCTAGATGGGTTAAAAGCACAAATTCCCCATCCCCCCACAGCCAGAGATTTAATGTCTTCCCCAGTCCGCACCATTCGTCCTGAAACCACAATAGCTGAAGCACAAAGAATTTTATTGCGTTACGGTCATTCTGGTTTATCTGTCGTCAATCCTCACGGGCAATTAGTTGGTATAATTTCTCGGCGTGACTTAGATATTGCATTGCATCACGGATTTAGTCATGCACCAGTTAAAGGCTACATGACAACCAATTTAAAAACCATCACCCCAAATACCACTTTGCCACAAATTGAGTCCTTGATGGTGACTTATGATATTGGACGTTTACCAGTATTAGAAAATGAAAATCTCGTTGGCATTGTCACTCGTACCGATGTTTTAAGGGAATTACATCAAGTAGATGTGGTTGATGGGGAAATACAAAAAGATGGTGAAATTAATATTAAGCTGCCACAATTACAAAATAAATTAAATACCCAACTTTGGCAACTACTAACTACCGCATCAAAAGAAGCAGAAAAACGCGGTTGGCATCTTTATTTAGTTGGTGGTGCAGTGCGAGATTTACTATTAGCAGAAACAGAAACTGGCACTTTAATGATTAATGATATTGACTTAGTAGTTGATGGTTTTCATAAATCGGCAGATGTAGGTGCAGGTGTGGAATTAGCAAAAGCACTCCAACAAATTTATACTAATGCCCGTTTAGAAATTCATGGTGCATTTCAAACTGCTGCATTATTGTGGCACAAAGATCCAGAATTAGACTCATTATGGATAGATATTGCCACATCTAGAACAGAATTTTATCCCTACCCAGCCGCAAATCCAGAAGTAGAAGCAAGTTCAATTCGTCAAGATTTATATCGTCGGGATTTTACTATTAATGCTATGGCATTAAGGCTAACATCTCCCCGTGCTGGTGAATTACTTGATTTTTTTGGTGGTTTAATAGATTTACAAGCAAAGCAAATTCGGACTTTACACGCTAATAGTTTTATAGAAGATCCTACTCGTATTTATCGTGGTGTTCGTTTTGCAGTGAGGTTTGGATTTGCAATTGAACAGCGGACTGAAGAATATATTCGCTATGCAATAAATAGCGGTGTTTATGACCGCACTTCCCAAGCAAATACCAAAACACCCGCTTTGCAAACTCGGTTAAAAACAGAACTAAAACATATCCTTGAAGCCCCCTATTGGCAAGCAGCTTTAGAGTTATTAGATAATTTAGGGGCATTGCAATGTATTCATTCTAGCCTAAGCTTAGATGGTGATATTTTACAAGAATTACATTTATTAAAAATTTGTTTGCGAAAATTTGACAAACAATATAATCTACAGCATTGGCAACTACGCTTAGAAGTATTAATAGCTCACTTAGAACCAAAATATAGAGCAAAGGTAGCTAAAAATCTACAATTAGGAGATGATAGTATTGCCAGATTAAAGACTTTATCAGAAATGCAAACTACGGTATTTACATCTCTACCAAATTTACAATCTCCCAGTCAAATTGTCAATTTACTGCGAAAATATGATTTACAAACCTTGATTTTAATAGCTGTAAAAAGTCCTAGAAAAGTTAGACGGAAGATTTGGTATTTTTTAACTAATTTAGCCAATATACAACCTTTGTTAAATGGCAATGATTTAAAACAGTTGGGTTATAAGCCTAGTCCACTATATAAGCAAATTCTTGATGATTTACTCAGTGCTACCTTAGATGGTATTATTAAGGACGAAGCGGAAGCACGAGAGTTTTTAGCAAGCCATTATCCTCGATAATTGAAACCAAAAATGTGAGGTTTATATGCAAATTCAAATATCTTAAACAATACTAAATTTCCAAAAAATATTTCCCGTTAGCTGACTTATATACATTTCATGATTTTAAACCTATGAATCAGGAATTTTACAATCGAGGCTTAGAAAAAGCTCAACAAAAAGATTATGCTGGTGCGATAGAGGATTTTAATCTTGTTATACAAGATGATCCTTACTTTAGTTCAGTTTATGTAAAAAGAGGTTTGGCATATTATGACTCAGGTATAATTCTTCAAGCTGTCTCTGATTATACTGAAGCTATCAAGCTAGATCCTAAAAATGTAGAAGCTTATTATTGTCGTGCTTTAGCAAGGTTAACACTAAAAAATCTACCGGGTTCTTTAGAAGATGTAGAGAAAGCGATTCAGCTTAATCTTAATTATGCGGCTGCTTATGACTTACGGGGAATAGTGCAGCGCAAACAGGGAAATATTCAAAATGCGATCGCTAATTTTAAAAAAGCCGCAGAATTATATTTAGAACAAAAAGACGCAAAGAATTGTCGTCTCTGTTTAGAAAAAATCAAACAGCTACAACCAAAACCACAACCTGTAACAAATCCAGCTAATTCAAAACCTGCACCAATTATATCCACTAAGGATTATTTTACGCAATTGTTAGAAAAAGCAGAACATGGAGATACACGAGAAGCAATTGCTGATTTAAACTGGATATTAAAAGCTGATTCTCAAGATGCCCAAGCTTATTGCTGTCGTGGAGTTGTATATTGTAAAATTGGTAATTATCGAGAAGCAATTGCTGACTTTAATCAAGCATTACAACTAAATTTTCAAAATGCTGTTGTTTATCGAAATCGTGGTAAAGCCCGTTCTCAATTAGGAGATCATCAAGGGGCATTAGCTGATATGAATCAAGCCCTGAAATTGCAACCTGAAGATGGTTTAGGATATGTTGCTAGAGGGAATATCTATCGATCAATGGGTAACTATTTAGGGGCAATTCAAGATTATGCCCAAGCTTTAAAAATTAATCCTAATGACGCGTTATCTTACTACAATCGTGGTCTTGCTTACACTTTTTTAGAAGAAATGCAAAATGCTGTAGCAGATTATCAAAAAGCAGCTAGTATCTATTGTGAACAAGAAGATTGGGAGAATTATCAACAAGTATTAAATAGCCTACAAAAAATCAAGTCGTTTATCCCAGAAACAAATAAAGCCACCTATAATCTATTACGTCAAAGACTGTTACGCATGGTTGGTGGATATTGGGAAATGGCACAAAGATTAATTCAACAAAAAAAAGACGTTTATCCAGGAATGTCAGAGGAATGGTATTTGCAAAAGGTGATTGATGATTGGGAACGCGATAAATTTCAGTAGTTACAGCACTTTCTGCTGTTATGAGGTACATATCTAGCGGGCAAGATGCCCGCACCACAAGAGTTTCATTGTTTAAGTTTGTACCTCATTGGTCTGCAATCTGCTGTATGAGTGCGGAATGTTAAGTAATTTTTAATTACAAATTACTGAGAAAAACGCCAAATCTTAATTTTATTATCCTCTCCACCACTGACTAAGGTTTTACCATCAGCACTAAAAACCAAAGATGTGACTGTATTAATATGTCCTGTCAATGCGGTTAATTCCTTGCCTGTGGCGACATCCCATAGTTTAATATTATGATGAGTGGGTTGATTCAATGTATCGCACTCCAGACAGTCCCGGTTGCCACTAGCGAGAATTTTACCATCTGGGCTAAAAGCCACAGTAGTCACATTGTGATCTGATCCTGTGAGAGTATGAATTACCTTACCTGTACCAATATCCCATAATTTTATTTTGCGATCGCGGCTAGCACTAGCAAGAATTTTACTATCTGGGCTAAAAGCTAGAGATGTCACCGTTTGTGAATTTGGTGTTAATTGATGAATTGACTTTTCTTGAGTGATATTCCATAGCTTAATCGTCTTATCAAAACTACCACTTGCTAGGGTGACACCATTGGGACTGATAGCCACAGATCTCACCCAGTAGGAATGACCTTTAAGAGTCCGAATTAACTTTCCTGTATCTAAATTCCAAACTTTAATTGTTTTGTCATCACTAGCACTTACCAGAGTTTTTCCATCTTTGCTAATAGCTAAAGCCTGGACTGAATCAGTATGACTTTTTAGGGTATAACTTAACTTTTTTGTAATTAAGTTCCAAATTTTAATTGTTTGGTCATCACTACCACTAACCAGATTTTTGCCATCTGGACTAATAGTTACTACATTTACATTTCGGATATGTCCTGATAGAGATGTAACTTCTTTACCTGTAGCCACGTTCCATAATTTAATGATCCCATTACCACCACTAGCAATAGTCTGAGAATCTGGACTAATAGCAACAGATAAAATTAAGTTGTTTGGTTCGGAAATAGTTTTTACTAAAGAAAATTTTTCTGAAGATTCCTGCGGGGATTGATAGAGAATCGCATCATTAGTAGCATTACTATTTGCCGATGAAATAAATTTAGCCAAAATAGCAGTTTGTATCTGGTGAAAATGTCTATAACCAAATTCTCCTAAACCCAAAAATAAAATTGTCGCAACTACTAAAAGTGAGTTTCTCAGAAAAATATATTTTCGTGGATAAACACGTGTCTTTTTAGTGGGTACAGCTAAAAATGAATTACTAGCTGGTGCTAATAAATGTGTATATTGTTTACTCAAATCTTTGATGACATCATCAGCAGATTGATAACGATTTTGAATATCTATTTGTAACAGCTTATCAATAATTTGTGCTAATTCATGACTCAGCGGACATCGCAAATAATCTTGCCAATTTTTTACCCAACTATACCCATGTTCCATCCACAATTGAAAAGGAGAAATTCCTGTAATCAAATGAAAGCAGGTAGCCCCCAAACTAAATAAATCACTAGCAGCGTAGGCTTTACCATCTCTGATTTGTTCAATTGAAGAATAACCATGTGAACCAATGGAAGTACCATTTTTTTTCTGAACTCTGGCTGTTAATTGTTTAGAAGAACCAAAATCAATTAAAGTTAATCTGCCATCACTTTTACGCCGAATAATATTTTCTGGCTTGATATCTCGATGAATAACTCCTCGGCTATGAATAAATTTGAGAATAGGCAATAAATCTAGTAAAATAGATTGAATATCCCAATCTCTATAGGTTTTACGTAACTGTAACTCCTTTAATAAATTATTTCCATCAATAAACTGTTGTACTAAATACAAACAGTTATCTTGCTCAAAGTAAGCTAAGAGAGTAGGAATTTGTGGATGTTCTCCTAGTTCTCGGAGTCGCTTTGCTTCTTCGCTAAACAACTCCATTGCTTTTTTTTGTGACCAAGTTCCTTGAAATTTTGGCGCTAATTGTTTAACTACACAACAGTCATTTAATTTATCGGTATCTTCGGAAAGATAAGTTCTGCCAAATCCCCCTTCATCTGAAAGCACTCGGATGACACGAAAACGATTTCTTAATAGTGGTAATAACGGGGTATTACAACTTTGACAAAACTGTTTACTATCTGGGTTTTGGGGTTTTTGACAATCTGGATTTAAACAGCAGATCATGAGCAAAGAAAAGTGACTGCATGATAAATAATGCTAAGTTTATTCCGCATTTTCCCTGTATTTGATAGACTCTTGCATACTTGGAAGGTAGATAAACCTGGTGGGGATTGGGGAATTACTTATTATATTCAACTTACGTAAATCGAACTATGTTTTTCTTAGTATCGAAAAACAACAAGAGCCATAAAATTAATTGTTTCATGATCATACAATAACCATAATTGAAAAACTGGTCAAATTGCCAAGACAATATTTGATGTATATGTTAACGATTTATCAGTGAACAATATTCATTAAAATTTTGATTTTTAAATGTAATTATCAAGAAAATTTTGTGATAAAAACTACTATTTTTATGTAATCAAACGATTATCGTTTCAATATTATTAAGGGCAGGTAACATCCACTCTGACAGGCTTGGCAATCAAAAACTGTAGTACATACAACGGATTTCGTACATATCTAGCGGGCAAGATGCCCGCACCACAAGAGTCTCATTGTTCAAGTTTGTATCTCATTTAAATGAAATCCGCTGTAACTGATCTGAAAACTGCTATAAATCTTGCTTTAACTGAATGAGGTATAAATTTCCATGGCAGAATTAATTACGTAACTTTCTGTTGCGTAGCGGTATTACAAATTATGAATTATTTTAATATGTCTGAAATGCTTTAAACCACTTATTTAAAACTGTATTCAGAGTTTGTTTAATTTGATGCTTACGATTCCACTTTTGAAAAGCGATTTCATATTCTTCACCTTTACTTTGAAAGGTATTCCAGATATCAAGAAAGATCCCTAGTCCGCAGAATAATAAGATGTATAATGACCAAGAAAGACTAGCACCACCAACGAAGTCAATTAGTATTAGAAATCCGTTGATAATGGTATAATTACCCAAACGTTTTTGAAATTTACTGCGGCGGTAAAGGTCGAAGGCTTGACGTTGTTGTACTTGACTTTGTTGAGCTATCCAATCAATTTGTGCTTGTTTTACATCATTTGGTGATATTTGTAACTCAGCAGCAATTTCTATAATTTGTTGATAGGAAAATTCTTGATCACGATCATTGGTTTGACGAGCGATCGCTAGTTGTAGAATTTGTTGCACCTCTTCTTGGCTATAAGAACGCAGACTGTTAGATTCAAAGTTCGTCATAATGCTTTCTCTGATAATAATTTTTAATAGACGGCTATGCTGCTATTAGCAATCTTTGCACTACCCCTACACTAGCAAATCTAAATGAGAGTGACGATAGAGATTTATAGTAATGTGTCATTGTTAATTGATAATTGGTAATAATCTTCCCCCTTTCCCATTCTCATTATTCAAAGCTGAAGACTCTGAAAAAATATCCTACTGACTGGAATTTAGCAGCGCATAATATCGAAAGAAGTTGCAGCAAGAGGGAAAAACCCAATGGTGGAAGATAATGGTTCAGTTCGCACACTCTCAGTAGATATTGGGGGTAGTGGTGTCAAAGTTATGGTTTTGGATATCACCGGGAAACCTTTAACAGAAAGAGGAAGGTTAGAAACACCCCAACCTGCGACACCAGAAGTCGTGATTAATGCCATTGCTGTGTTAGCTGCATCTCAAGGTGAATATCATCGGGTTTCAGTAGGTTTTCCCGGTGTGGTTCGCAGTGGAGTCACAGAAACAGCGGTGAATTTGAATGCGGATTGGATTGGATTTGATTTAGCAACAACATTATCTAAACAGCTAAATAAACCTGTGAAAGTAATTAATGATGCAGATATGCAGGGGCTAGGGGCAATTGCAGGTAGAGGTGTGGAATTAGTCATCACACTAGGTACTGGTTTTGGTTCGGCTTTGTTTGTAGATGGAAAGCTGGTTCCGAATATGGAAATGGGACATCATCCGTTTTGTAAAGGGGACACCTATGAAGAACAGCTAGGACGCGCTGCTTTAGAAAAGATTGGGGATAAGAAATGGAATAAGCGATTACAGAGAGCGATCGCATCTTTACAACGCCTCTTTAACTATGATTGTCTTTATATCGGTGGTGGTGAAGCTGTGCGCGTCAACATGAATTTACCCCTAAATGTGAAACTAATTCCTAATATCACCGGGTTATTAGGTGGTATTGCTTTATGGAGAGAATGAACTTTCCAACCGATACAAAAATCCTGCTTGATCTACGCTAAACGGCACATACAGCAGGATTCAGGAGTCAAGAGTAAAACTGGCTTCATGTATAGGTTCCAATTTAGATTTTGTACCTCCTAACTACGCAAACTGCTGTAACTCTGTGTCGTATTTTGAGATTTTGGATTTGAACAATCTAAAAATGTTTGACTTTGACTATGCAGCAAGTAGGGGCGTAGTGTAATACGCCCTGACTATTTAGAGAACTCCACAAAAAAGATGATCCAATCTTGTGGGATGGGCATCTTGCCCGTCCTTATATTATTAGCGGGCTTTTCGGCCCGCACCACAAGAAATTTTGGGATATTTTTTTAATTGGAGAACTCTTATTCCAAAAATTTAGGACGATTTTGTTGATTTAACTTGAGTTTGTCTTCTAAAAGAAGCCACTTTTCTTGTGAAACTAAGTCAATAAATTCATCTAGGTTTTGACGATATTGATGTAGTGAATTAATCAATGCTTGACGATTATATTGTGCCATCATTACTCCTAATTCTGGATTACCAGCACCAACACGGCTGGTATCACAAAATCCTGAACTAGCTAGGTTTTGAGCTAATTGAAAAATTTCTGGATCTGTTTCACTCAAACAAGCAGCCATCAAAGAGGCACTAACGATGACAGGTAAATGGGAGATCCAACTCACAGCCCGGTCATGTTTTTCTGGCTGACAATGGTAGATAATAGAACCTAGCGATCGCACAATTTCCTCTAAAACTGAAATTGCATCAGTTGGCGTTGTAGCTACTGGTGTCAGTACATAAGGACGATTCACAAACAAATTTCGTTGTGCTGCTTCTATACCTGCATCTGTATTTCCCGCCATTGGATGACCACCAATAAAATTATTCCAAAGCGGGGAAATTCCTGCTACTATAGGTGTTTTTACTGAACCTACATCAGTCACAATAGTAGTTGCAGGTAAATAAGCAATTAACTGTTCAACTTGGGGAATAATAAGTCCTATCGGAGTGCAAATAAATACAATATCAGCAGCAGCCAACAGGCTCAATTCCACTGAAGCTTGATCGACAATGCCGAGATCAATAGCTTTTTTACAGGTTGATTCACGACGACTAACTCCTAGAACATGATTTCCTTGGGAACGTAAATCAAATCCTAATGAGCCACCTATCAGTCCCAGTCCCAAAATACCAATTTTCATTTTTACCGCTGACAACTAAAATTTGACTTATTCTCTGCATACTTTACCAACTATTAAGGTTGGCATCTGAGAGGTAGATTCATGACCATAGAGGAATTACTAGCAAAATATGCGACGGGAGTTTTAGATTTTAGTGGCGCTGACCTACCAGAAGTTAACTTGAGTGGTGCTAAACTAACCGGCATTAATCTCAGCAAAGCTAATTTGAGCGTAGCTAACCTTAGTGGTGCAACTCTCAATGACGCTAACTTCAGCGAAACTAAGTTCAATGTAGCCAGACTGAGTAGCGCCAATCTTTCTGGTGCTATTCTCAACAACTCTAGCCTCAACGTTGCCAATTTGATTCGAGCAGATCTCAGTCGCACTCAACTACGTCATGCTTCCTTTGTGCGGGCTGAGTTAATCCGCACTAATTTCAGTCGTGCTGATATGTATGAGGCCAATCTCAATCATGCTGACTTACGAGAAGCTACACTCCGACAAGTGAATCTCCGTAACGCCAATTTGAGCGAAGCCAACTTAAGAGGCGCTTGTTTTCAAGAAGCTAATTTAGAAATGGCTAACTTAAACGCCTCTGATTTGACTTCCTGTGACTTGAGTGGAGCAAATTTACGAGACAGTGAACTCAGACAAGCCAATTTTTGTATGGCTAACCTGAGTGGAGCAGATCTAAGTGGGGTAAATCTCCGTTGGGCGGATTTAAGAGGAGCAAACCTGAGTTGGGCGGATTTAAGCGGAGCAAAACTGAGTGGAGCTAACTTAACCGGGGCGGACTTGAGTAATGCTAATTTAACGAATGCAAGTTTAGTACACGCTAATTTAACTCAGGCAAAATTAATTAAAGTTGAATGGATGGGCGCTGACTTAACAGGCTGTACCTTAACTGGTTCTAAACTTTATGCTACCCCTCGTTTTGGTTTGAAGACTGAAGGGATCAAATGCGAATGGGTTGATTTGTCTGCTACAGGCGATCGCACAATCATTCAAAATTTTAATGGTGATGAATCACGAGACTTTTTTAATGCCACTCCGCCCACTATTCGTATTATTGTTGATCTACCATTAGAGCATGAGGCAAATTTTGTCCTCGCTGGTGCTTATTACCAAATTGCTCAAGAGTATGATGCCATGATACAACCGGCTAGTGTAGAAAACGGCAGCCGCAGAACAGTTTTTACTTTTCGAGTTGATAAAGACGAAAATTTATTATCAACTGCTTTTATGGCAATTCTACCTTTTAAGGATGCCAGCGCCACTCAAAAAAGTATCTATATGTTGGTAGATATGATGCGTCAAGAAGCGATGAATAACCAGAGTTTTAAATCACCCGCACTTGTTAAAAAACTCATCTTCCTACTAGAGGAAGCTATGCATAAATCTAAAAACATTAAACAGACGAAAAAAAACTTAGAAGTGGCCGCGAGATTAAAATTCTTTAAAGCGCCAACCCAGACAATTTTAACAAATTCTAATGCTCGATGTTTGACTATTTATGATCATCCCAACTTTGGTAAACGATTTGTGAATCGGACTATTAGTAATTTCAATGATGAAATATTAGATGAATCAGAATATATTATGCCTTCGTTAAAAATGGCAATAGATTTTATCCAAGGTTTTTACGTCATTAACCAGCAGTAATTGGTGATAACACAGCAGGAGTCAGGAGTCAGAATTCAGGAGTCAGAAGGAGAAGAGTGTTATTCAGCACACTCTAAATAGGGTTTGCTGATATCGTAAGCCATATAAACCAAAAGCCTAGATATATCAACAGTTTCAGGCTGAAAAAGTTGGAGAAGGTGCAAGTCATAAGCGATGAAATCATCAAAAATCGTTCATTTACCCAAATTCGATACTATTTCTGATCTCAGGGCTGTTTCATTCTAAGATTTGACATTTTATGTATTTACAAGAATACGTCGTTTGAGGCTTTAGAGGGTTGATCTGACGACGGCTAAGAACACCTAAATTCGGTGCTGAAATATAGAATGAAATAACCCTGATTCTGATCTCCTTCTAATTCTTCCTCCTGACTCCTGACTCCTGACTCCTAGCCCTAACGAAAAGACTTTTTCAGCATACTCTAAATAAATTACTGGAAAAAGAAAATGCGCGATCGCTTGAATCGAATGATGGGGAAAACTCGCTATGTCGTCTGTCGCCTATTCCTGCACTTAAGCGGGGGTGAAGTAGCACCAGTTCTGGGTGTACTCAATCGTGCTGCACGGCAAGCAATGGACGCTGAAGGCGATTTAGAAGTTTTGGGAGAAGAATTGGTCGCCATTTGTCAAAACCTTCTCCAATATGATGACTACTGGACATCAGCCGCTAATGAAGGTGATGTTTTTTGGAGTGAAGGAGAAGCCGGAGATTATGTCAATGAATTATTTACCGACTCAGCCCAAAGATATCTCAGTGAACCAGATTTTAGTTCGGCTTCTGGTTTCGATGAACCTTTATCTATCCCTGTCACCCGCAATGTAGTTGTCATGCTAACAGTGGCCTATGAGGGAGAAGTACCGCAATTAGAAACAGACCTTTCTAACATCCAGGCATTAAAAGAAGGTTTCAAAGCTCTCATCAATCTGCACTACAAACATAACCTCCAAGCTATCCAAGTGCATTTTTCACCCGCACAGTTAGGAGATGAACTGACTAACGATCAGTTATTGCAGTATTTTCCTGAATTGATTCCCTTATAACTTTTTGGTTAGTCTATATTTACCACCTGCATTCATCACTTTAGGAAAATCATGTAATGCTCATGACCATAGCACGTAAATTTACAGTCATTTTATTATCTCTGACCTTGTGCTTAACAACCGTTGCCTGTGGAGGTGGAAACCAAACTACATCTTCATCTCCAACAAACAATGTTAGCCAAACTGCTACCCCCACCAAGATAAGTGATGGACAGTACCCCATACAACAAGCCTCTTATAACGATGCCAACGGGGAATATACGCTGTTTTTACTCAATAGTCAGCCCCCGACCTTTGCCACCGAAAAATTACAAATGGCACGGCTGACTGATGAAGAAATCAAAGAGGGCAAAAAAACTTACCTAAAAGTAGAAAAAGGAGAACCAGCTTTATACCTGACAGAAGATTTTAAAATTGAGTACGTTCATAACGTCACTGAAACTAAAACTAATCCCCAAACAGGACAACAGGAAACCGTTGTTGTTCGCCGGGAATCTAACTTTTGGACACCCTTTGCCGCTTCTTTAGCTGGTAACGTCGCAGGTCAAGCAATTGGTAGCCTTTTATTTAGACCTCAGTATTATGTGCCTCCTGTTTATCAATCAGGTGGGATTATGAGTGGTTACGGTGGATATGGTTCTACCTATAACCAAGCGGTTTCCAGCTATCGCACTCGTTACAATGAACCACCCGCAGCCGTGAGAAATCGCACTGCTTTCCGCACTACAGGGACAATCAGAAACCCCTCTAGACAGGTTCGCACGACACCCCGCACAAATACAGGTAGATCGACTGGTTCCGGTTTTGGTGGTAGTACCCTCCGTCCTTCCGGTAACTCTAACTCTACTCCTCGTCGCAATTCTGGTAGTAGTTTTGGTAGTGGTGGACGTTCTTCTGGTAGCCGGTCTTCTGGATTTGGTAGTAGAAGCAGAAGAAGGTAATTCGTAATTCGTAATTCGTAATTCGTAATTCGTAATTATTAGCTCAATTACAAATTACGAATTCGTTTTTTAAACTGCTACAGTTACAGGTTGCGGCCAGCGTCCCATGACTTTGGTAATCACGGACAACTCTTGCATCAAATGATCAAAACGGTCTGGTGTTAAAGATTGGGGCCCATCAGATAAGGCTTTGGCAGGATTGGGATGTACCTCAATCATGAGAGAATCTGTACCAGCTGCGATCGCAGCCATAGCCATAGAAGGAACAAATTCAGACCAACCAGTACCATGACTGGGATCAATCATAATTGGTAGGTGAGTCAGCTTTCTCAACACCGGCACAACCGACAAATCTAGAGTATTGCGGGTATACTGGCGGTCAAAAGTTCTAATTCCCCGTTCACACAAAATCACATTAGGATTACCCGCAGCCAAAATATACTCAGCCGCCATTAACCAGTCTTCAATTGTCGCCGCCATGCCTCGTTTTAAAAGCACTGGTTTCGGTTGCGCCCCAACTTTTTTGAGCATGGAGAAATTCTGCATATTTCTCGCACCCACTTGAATGACATCGGCAACTTCGCCAATTTTCTCCAAGTCTTCAGTATCCATCACTTCGGTAATAATGCCGAGTCCGCTCACTTCCCGCGCCTTAGCTAACAATTCCAAAGCACTTTCGCCGTGACCTTGAAAAGCATAAGGTGAAGTCCGGGGTTTGTATGCCCCACCACGCAAAAACTTAGCGCCAGCAGCCTTAACACGCCGAGCCGTCTCCACAATCATTTCTTCATTTTCTACAGAGCAAGGCCCTGCCACAACTACCAAAGGATGGTGTTGACCAAACACCACATTTCCATCGGGAGTCTTCACCACCACCTCCGAAGCTTCCCCATGACGGAACTGGCGACTAGCCCGCTTGTAAGGTACTTCTACTCGTAAAACTTGCTCAATCCATTGACTCAATTCCTGAATTTGCAAGGGGTCTAAGTTAGCAGTTTCACCTACTAGAGCTATTACTACTTTATGCTTGCCAATGATTTTTTCTGGTGTTAATCCCCAGCTAGTTAATTCTTCTTCAATACGGTCTATTTCGGCTTGCGGGGAACCAACTTTCATAACAACAATCATGTTAAAGTTCCTATGTATTTGGGTAGATTATTTAGCGATTCAGTAATGTAGTTTGATTTAGTAAGAATTCAGAAGTTAGAGATACCAAAAAATAAATTATTCAAATATTTTTATATAAAAAAATGTAGCGCTCGGTACTTTCTTCTGAATATTGGGTATAAACAAGACAATATATATTTTTCTTAATATTGATGTTGAAGTGATAAAATTTCAACTTCAACATTCATTCTTCAATTTACCCAATATTGCAGTTATCTAGATACCTGAGCGCTGATTCTCAGACGTTCTTGCTGCGAGTTTCGCGCCAAACCTCGATCATCCTTCCCCAGTTGGTACTAAACTCATCTAAACCTAGTAAATTTCCAGGTCTTTCTTCATCCCAAGAGGCAGAAAGAACACCATAGGTTATCCCCAATACCCCTAAACCAAATAATCCCATATTTACTAATAACACAGCGATGGGAGGTAGTTGGATATGGGCATATATGACCAGTAGATAACTGGCAACAAGACTGACAATACCCAAAGTTGTGGGTACACCACAAAACGCAGCCACTCGGCGGATCATCCGTTGGCTAACAACCTCAGGAATAGCCATTTCTTCCTTGGTGAAGGGTGGCTGCTTTTGCGTCTGTTTACCAGACTCCTGTGGCTTGGGGGCGGGTTGAGTTTTAGCCTTTACTGGTTTTGGGCGCTTTTTGTTTGGCTCAAAAGGTAAGCGACTACGTTCTGATTCTTCAGCAGGCATAAGCAGCAATTCCTAACCACGAATACCGAGACGAGCAATCAAAGCTTGATACTTTTCCCGACTGCCCTTTTGGATATAGCTGAGAAGACGCTTGCGTTGTCCAATCATCTTCAATAATCCTCTGCGGGAGGAATGGTCTTTCTTATTAGCTTGGAGATGTTGACTGAGGCGGTTAATGCGATCAGTCAACATAGCGATTTGGACATCGGCCGAACCGGTGTCGGTTTCATGGACTTGGTAGCCCGAAATAAGTTCTTGTTTGCGCTGTTGCGTCAGAGCCATGAGCGATTAAATTGTGATTTTTTCTAAATGTATGCAGCAGTCTCCCATAATATCACAGCCTTCAATCTGTGTGGTGAATTAGCTTTGTGACTACTGAGATGCTGGCTTTTGAGCAATTTGCCCTTCTCAAAGCGATCGCTATTGTTCTATTTCCTCTACAACCCCGTTTAAAAATATATAAATAAACCTCAGCGACCCTCCGCGTTAACCTCAGCGTTCCTCTGCGTTAAAAAAAGCTCTTAGCTCACCCTAGGAATCGCACTCTCAAGACCAAGAAATGCGATCGCTTTAGGCAGTTACCTTCATGCGATCGCACATCGCTCTTCCTAACTAAACAGATTGATCACAGCACTTACCAAACTGTGAGTAATCGGTAAACTATCAACCACCATCGCCAGACACAACAGCATCATGTAGGAGATGGAATAAAGAAACAACTCTCTAGCTTTAGTCCGATCTTCGGGATTTTGCAGCAAGCGCCAGGCTTTGTGAACAAATATTCCTCCCAATGTCAAAGCCACAAAGGCATAAACAACACCACTGGCGTGTAAAGGATAAAACAATAGTACTGTGGCAGTTACGGTAATCACCGTGTAATACCAAATTTGCCGGACAGTGGCTTCATCACCTGCTACCACTGGTAACATAGGTATGCCCACCTTGGCGTAATCATCACGAATCATCAAAGCCAAAGCCCAGAAATGAGGCGGAGTCCATAAAAAGACGATCGCAAAAATTAGCCATGCCGCCCAGCTTAAAGTATCAGTTACAGCCGCCCAACCCACCAAAGCTGGGATTGCTCCCGCAGCACCACCAATGACGATATTTTGAGTGCTGTGGCGTTTCAGCCAGTGGGTATAGACCAAAATGTAAAAAATAATGCCAGAAAAAGCCAAAAGTGCTGCTAATAAATTTGCAAATACTGTGAGGATGGTAAAAGAACCAACAGCCAGAGCGATCGCAAAAATTAAAGCATCACGGGGCTGAACCCTACCAGAAGGCATAGGACGATGGCGCGTCCGTTCCATGTCGTAATCTATATCTCGGTCATAGATACAGTTAATCGTCTGAGCGCTAGCAGCAGCCAAAGTACCACCAATTAGTGTTACTAGCAACAACAAAGGGTCTACTTGTCCCTGAGCAGCAATCCACATACTCCCAGCCGTAGTAATTAACAGCAACGGAATAATCCGGGGCTTAGTTAGCTGGTAGTAGCTTTGAACAACTTGTAGAAATGTATCGTGGTGGCGAGAGACATTAGTCTCAATCATGTCGGCTCTACTTCCTTTCTCAGTTATCAATTACGAGGTGACTAGGTGACAGGTGACAGATGACAGGTGACAGGTGACAGTAAGAAGGGAATAGAGACGAATTTTGCCAATTACCAATTACCAATTACCCATTACCAATTACTAGCAACTTGAGTTACTAAGTGTTCTGTCGCGGAGTGATAAAACTGTGAACACAACCAAAGTACCCAGCAAAGTAGCACCTACAGCTTGGTGAGTCACAGTCAGAGGTTCAACTTGTAGATGTAGCCGGAAAGTCGCAACTCCCAACAGTAGTTGTAAAATCAACAGACTACCAGCCATATTTGCCAGTCGGCGCAAAGCTGGATGTAAAGCGGGTGTCCGCCAAGAGATAAAAACTATTGCCAAAATAGCCACCGTTGGTGGCAGCAAACCTACAATATGGCTGTACATCACTCCACAAAGCTGAGAATCACCAAAACATTGGTGTACAGCCCAGCGAGAACCGACAACAGCCCCTAGTAGACTTTGCAAGTAAACGAAAATAGAGGCAGTTAAACCCACCCAAGGCAGCTTACCAACCGTTCCAGTCCCTTGATATGGGCTAAGTGCTGTACCGATGACTAAGAGAGTAGTGAAAAACAATAGTGCCGTTCCCAAATGGGCGGTAACAATATCAAACCGCAGCAATTCAGTAACAGTAAGTCCCCCCAAAACGCCTTGAAAGACAATTAAAAACAGGGCGAATGTAGAAGCCCAAGGTAGCCAGTTGGGTAAAACACGACGATGCCACCAGGATAAACCCGAAAGTGCGATCGCGCTAAAACCAATCAAAGCTGCATCTAATCTGTGAAACCACTCCAAAAACACCTGGAGATTCATTTGCTTGGCAGGCACCAATTCCCCATAGCACAGAGGCCAATCGGGGCAAGCAAGTCCAGCATTCATCACGCGGGTAGCACTGCCTATGGCCATCAAAATCAAGGTGGCTATGCAAATCTTCCACACCAAGCGACGAATTACTTCCTTGGGGCTATTGTGTTGGGCAGCCGCTTCATTTTGTTGTTGTAGGACAAATTCGTTCATCAACGATACCTTCCGCCCGCTTGAGGTAGATATTCTTATAAATTATCTATTTGAGTCAATCCAGACCTATCTACACCCTAACCTATGAGCTAAGATTTATAGATTGGCTTCCGCTTTTACTTATACTTTGAATCACTTCAGGTACTTTTATCTGTAAGATTTAGGTATTTTTTAAGATATGAATAATTAATTAATGGCAATTCTTAAGAATTTACTAAAATTTTCCAAAAATTCTTCTATATAATTGTCATTATTTGTTAGCGATATCACATAAATCCCTTTTACTCAAGATTACTCAACTTATTAAAAAAATTAATAAAAATTTCAGACATTGAGACCCTATATTCTATAGTCTGCACTACCTTAGTAAGTGAGTGACTTTGAAATAACGTAGTAAATTCAGTTAAGTAAGCCGTGAAAATTCCAAGTTCGATCTGGACATTACTCATTGGCATTGTGCTAACCTTAGCCAGCCTTTGGTACGGTCAAAATCACGGTCTGTTACCCACAGCCGCATCTGATGAAGCCATCTTAGTAGATGGTCTATTCAACACGATGATGATCGTCTCTACAGGTATCTTTCTACTTGTTGAAGGTATTTTAATTTATGCTGCATTTAAATACCGCCGCCGTGCGGGTGACAATGAAGATGGGCCAGCAATTGAGGGTAATGTACCTCTAGAAATACTCTGGACGGCGATCCCAGCGATTATCGTCCTCGGTATTTCTGTTTATAGCTTTGATGTCTACAACGAAATCGGTGGCTTTGATCCTCATGCAGTCCATGCTGCCCCGGAAATGCCGATGATGCAAGAATCAATGTCAATGCCAGGAACAGCTATTGCTGCCACTTTAAGCGATACACCTCCTAGCACTGAACCAAACCTGATTGCCCAAGTAGATAATGTCACTCCCCAACAAGGGGAAAAGCCATCACAATTAGTCGTTAACGTCTCTGCACTCCAGTATGCTTGGATTTTCACTTATCCAGATACAGGCGTGACAACTGGTGAACTCCATATACCCGTCGGTCAACAAGTGGAAATGAATATGACAGCTAACGATGTCATCCATGCCTTCTGGGTTCCAGAATTTCGCCTCAAACAAGATGTGATCCCCGGTAGACAAAGTGAGATTCGCTTCACACCCAATAAGGTGGGTGAGTATACCTTAATTTGTGCTGAACTTTGTGGACCATACCACGGGGCGATGAGAACACAAGTAGTGGTAGAGTCCCAAGAGGCTTATGACACTTGGATGCAAGAACAGCTAGTTGCTAGTAAGGAAACCCTGAATCAAGCCGTTGCCGTTAACCCGACGGATTTATCCGCAGATGAATTTCTCGCCCCCTACACTAAGGACATGGGAATTCATTCAGAAATGCTGCCTTTCCACAGAAGTTCAGAAGTTGTAGGATTTGCAGGAGTTACAGAATAATTCTCTTGTTCTCTGTCTTGAAGATATTTAACAGGGAATTAGGAAAATTTTAAACTCCTGACTCCTGACTCCTGACTCCTGACTCCTGACTCCTGAACTCCTGAACTCCTTATTCAGACTATGACACAAGCACAGTTACAAGAAACTGCTAATATCCCTGCTCATATTGAAGAAGAAGGGGAAAGACATTGGCGTGACTTCTTTGGCTTTAGTACCGATCATAAAGTGATTGGTATTCAATACTTAGTCACTTCGTTTATTTTTTACTGTATTGGCGGCGTGATGGCTGACTTAGTGCGGACAGAATTACGTACTCCTGACGTAGATTTTGTTACTCCAGAAGTCTATAACAGCCTGTTTACACTCCACGCCACTATCATGATTTTCCTGTGGATCGTACCAGCAGGGGCAGGTTTTGCTAACTATCTCATTCCCTTGATGATTGGGGCTAGGGATATGGCTTTCCCCCGCTTGAATGCTGTGGCTTTTTGGATGATTCCGCCAGCGGGTATATTGCTCATCGCTAGTTTAGTAGTGGGTGATGCCCCAGATGCCGGTTGGACTTCCTACCCTCCTTTGAGCTTGGTAACAGGTCAAGTGGGTGAGGCTATTTGGATTATGAGTGTCTTACTGTTGGGTACGTCTTCGATTTTGGGGGCAATTAATTTTATTGTCACCCTGCTGAAAATGCGTGTTCCTAGCATGGGTATCTATCAATTGCCTTTGTTTTGCTGGTCAATGTTCGCAACTTCCGCACTGGTATTGATATCGACACCTGTTTTAGCGGGAGCGTTGATTCTCCTTTCCTTTGACTTATTGGCAGGGACAACATTTTTTAATCCGACTGGTGGTGGTGATCCGGTGGTGTACCAGCATATGTTCTGGTTTTACTCGCACCCTGCGGTTTACATTATGATTTTGCCGTTTTTTGGGGCAATTTCGGAAATTCTGCCAGTTCATGCTCGCAAACCAATTTTTGGCTATAAAGCGATCGCTTTTTCGTCTCTAGCTATCAGCTTTTTGGGTCTAATTGTCTGGGCGCATCATATGTTTACCAGCGGTATCCCTGGCTGGTTACGAATGTTTTTTATGATCACCACAATGATCATTGCTGTACCCACGGGCATTAAAATTTTTGGTTGGTTAGCAACCATCTGGGGCGGCAAAATCCGTCTCAATAGTCCCATGTTGTTTGCAATGGGCTTTTTAGGAACTTTTGTAATTGGCGGTATCAGTGGCGTAATGTTGGCATCTGTGCCTTTTGATATTCACGTTCACGATACTTACTTTGTAGTGGCACACCTGCACTACGTTCTCTTTGGTGGTAGCGTTTTAGGGATCTTTGCCGCTATCTACCACTGGTTCCCGAAAATGACGGGAAGAATGATCAATGAATTTTGGGGTAAGGTTCACTTTGTTTTAACCATTGTTGGTCTAAATATGACCTTTTTACCCATGCACAAGCTAGGCATGATGGGTATGAATCGCCGTATTGCCCAATATGACCCCAAATTTACATCATTGAATGAAATTTGCACTTACGGGTCTTATATTCTCGCCATTTCCACATTACCCTTTATTATCAATGCAATTTGGAGTTGGTTATACGGGCCTAAAGCTGGTAACAACCCATGGCAAGGACTCACTCTAGAGTGGATGACTACTTCACCACCAGCAATAGAGAATTTTGAAAAACTGCCCGTATTGACTACTGGCCCTTATGACTATGGTGTCGGTGAGAAAAAAGTTGATGTCAGTGCAGTGTTAAGCGTTCAACCTGACGAACCATATCCAACCATTGAGTCTGGTGTGTAATTAATAATTCGTAATTTTCTTTAATTACGAATTACGAATTACGAATTATCCATTACCAATTTAAAAATTCATGCAAAGTCAGATAATTGACACAGCACAAGTTGAACAAAATCATCACCACGCAGCATCTGTTGACCATCATGAAGCACATCCAGATCATCGGATGTTTGGGTTGGTTGTCTTCTTGATTGCTGAGGGGATGATTTTTGTAGGGATGTTCGGGGCTTATTTAGCTTTCCGTTCTATCTTACCTGTCTGGCCTCCCGCAGGTACACCAGAGTTAGAACTTTTGCTACCTGGTGTGAATACCATTATTTTGATTAGCAGCAGTTTTGTCATGCATAAGGGTGATACTGCGATCAAAACTAATGATGTCAAAGGAATGCGGACTTGGTTGGCCATTACTGCCGCTATGGGTGCGATTTTCTTGATGGGTCAGGTTTATGAATACACCCATTTAGAATTTGGTTTAACTACAAATTTATTTGCCAGTGCATTTTACGTCTTAACTGGCTTCCACGGACTGCACGTAACTATTGGAGTATTGGCGATTTTAGCAGTTTTGTGGCGATCGCGCACTCCCGGTCACTACAGCAACGAAAAGCACTTCGGTATTGAAGCCGCTGAACTGTACTGGCACTTTGTAGACGTAATTTGGATCATTCTGTTTGGATTACTGTATCTACTTTAAGTATTAATTACTTGGTTGTTCACTCTACTTGAATAACTTACATTCCCCCACCCAGGGGGTTTTTTATTGCCATTTATTCAGATTAAAATTGAGGTTTAATATAGGCATCCCATATAGTTTTCAATTGGTCTGCATCTGATCCAAAAATTAGTCCGATTTTAGCTATTAACAAAGATTTTTCTAAGCAATCAAGTCTAGATAAACGCACAGTTGAGGGAATACGCAGACCAGCAATTTTCCAATCATTTAACACTACATCCGTTTGTGTGCGTGGTTGTGCAGAAGTAACCACTGCGGCTATCACATCATCTCCATCTAACCAAAGTATAAGAATAGGGCGTTTTTTAGAACTTATACCATTGGTAAAGGGAATATCAGCCACCCAGAATTCACCCGGATGTATAGTCATCATAAAGTCCCTCATCTGCTGAAGAGTAGCCTTTTAAAAATGCGTCATGGCCGCGAGTAATTACCAAATGATTAGGCTTTGGTTGGATAGTAATTATCCAATTTCCTGCGCCTATACTTTCTAATAATGATTCTGGTAAAGCCAACTTTTCCCCTGGGTTAAGTTCAACTTCATAAGTGATATTAACTATTTTATTTTTCATAAAACCTCATGGGATGCGGGAAACTCAGTCTCTTCAAGGCTGAAAGGGAAGCGGCTCAAGGAATTTTAATCCCCGTCCATCCTAAAATGCGTAATATGCTTGGAAGAATTCGTTTAAATTTATTGTACTCCAGGCAATCAAAACAGCCTAGCAATCTATTTATTGAAGTTTTATAGCGATCGCGCACTCCCGGACACTACAGCAACGAAAAGCACTTCGGTATTGAAGCCGCTGAACTGTACTGGCACTTTGTAGATGTAATTTGGATCATTCTGTTCGGATTACTATATCTACTTTAGGTATTAATTACTTAGTTGTTCACTCCACTTGAATAACTTATCAACCTCCATTTGGGGGTTTTTTTATAGGTTTTTTACCGACTCCGCCAAATATGAATTTTCCCATCAAATCCACCACTAGACAGAAATTGCCCGTCACGACTAAAAGCAATATCCTCAATGGGCTGCGCTAACGCATTCACCGACTTACTCTGACTATCAAAAGTATTTTTTAACTCACCCGTAGTTAAATCCCACAGCTTAATTCCATCTTTGCCACCACTGGCTAGGGTTTTACCATCAGGATGAATAGCAACAGTGTTCACCCAATTATTATGTCCGGTGAGGGTGTGGATTCGTTCACCACTGTTGACATTCCAAACTTTGATGCTGGCATCCCGACTGGCACTAACTAAAGCTTCGCCATTGGGTGTAAAAGCTAACCCAGTTACTATTTGAGAATGTGCCACAAATGCTCGGATTAATTTGTTACTACGCAAATCCCATAGCTTAACTACACCTTTATTATCACCACTAGCCAAGGTCTGCCCATCAGGACTAAGAGCTAGGGTGTAAATTATATTATCAAAGCGTACCAAGGTAGCTAGTGGCATTTGTCGTTTTAAATCCCACAAGCGAATCCCATCTAAACCACCACTGGCAAGAACTTTGCTATCAGCAGAAACCGCTAAAGACAATATTGGACTTGTATGTCCAACGAAGGAACGGCTAAACTGAAGATTTTTGAGATTCCAAAGGTTAATTCTGTAGTCACTACCACAACTAATCAGAGTTTCACCATTGGGAGTAATCAAGATAGAGTCTACAGATCCTTGATGCGCTCTGTTAATTTTACCCGAATTTTTGCCCTTTTGAGGATTCCAGAAGCGAATTATACCCTCATTTTCTGCCCCACCAGTGACCAAAAGTTTAGCATTTGGGCTAAAAGCTAGGGATTTAATAGCACCTGTATGCCCGATTAAGGTGTGAAGTAGTTGGGGATTAGCAAAAGTTTTACTATCTGGGGAGTTTGTCTTTAATTCATCAGCAGCGTAAGCAGGATGACTGTAAAACTCTTGATTCATAGGAATTGACAGAGCTACAGATGTCATGAATACCAAACTGATACAAGACCGAATAACCGTATTAATTCCCCTTCTTTCTTCACTTCTCACACTTTATCCTCACCTGTTGACACCTATTGAATTAAATCAAGACTCAATATTCAGTACTCGGTATTCAGCCCTACCTACTGGCGTGGTTTTTTCTTGGAAACGGTCATGATTGGTAAAGGTGGACTGGAAGAGTTAGACGGTAAATAATGTTGCACTACAGGCTCATCTGGTAAAGGGGGACGCTGTTGCATCCGCCATAACTTAAAGGCCAGAGCTATTCCTGTTGTTCCCAAACCAAAAGCGAATAACGACCAGCTATCATCCAAACCCCCAATTAGTGCATCTACTACACCCATGGTGATTAATGCACTAATGATAGGTTCTTTCCGATATGCTGACTTCAAAAAACGAGGTAATACAGCGTTCATCACAGCTTATTCAGTTCCCGTTAACTTTTTGTATAAATTTAACCTAGAATCTAACCTAGAATACCTCACAGGCGATAGATATTTCTGATTTAAGGCTATCAAGGCATATAATATTATAATTTTTTGGGGTTGGAGAGGTAGTGTAGTAATTCCCTATTATGTTTAGTAATTTCCTGCCAATCATATAGCAGGTGACAGCAGGTAAGAAACTTGATTAAATCTTGAACCGAAACTTCCGTAACACAAATCCCGTCAACCAAGATACAAATATAGGAATCCGGTTTGATTTTTGTTCATTATACTGAGACTCAATCATTGATTCGATAAGGTTTATTGCAGATCAATGAGACTCCACCGTGAGCGTCAGCCGATAGCTTGTGTGGCGTAGCCATACGGTACAGGATCTAACTGCAAAGCCAGATACCAAGCCAGTTTTACTCCTGACTCCTAACTCCTGACTCCTGCTGTATTTATTTTCACATATCATTTTAAAAGTGCTATAGTCTTTCACTACTAGCTTTTAATTTTGGATAAGCAATACGTTTATGATGGAATTGCTGCCACACATCTACAAATATTTGAGAAATTTTTGATATTTCTTCTCTTGTTAATCCAGAGTCTATTAATTGTTCATCTTGCCATTTAGCCCGGATAATATTATTCAGCATATTTAATGCTTGTTCTGGAGTAGCATCTTTAAGACTTCGCAATGCAGCCTCACAAGAATCAGCTAACATGACAATTCCTGTTTCTCTAGATTGGGGAATTGGTCCATCGTAACAAAAATCTGCTTTATTGACGATAATATTGGGGTCTTCCTTAGCCATTTGCTGGGCTTGGTGATAAAAATAAGCGATCGCCATTGAACCCTGATGTTCGGGAATAAAAGCTTGAATCGCTGTGGGTAGACTATGTTTTTTAGCCATTACCAAACCTTCAGTTACGTGCTTTTTGATAATTGCCGCACTTTGCCAAGGATCTTTAATTTCCGTTTCGTGTTTATTCGGTCCTCCCATTTGGTTTTCAATAAATCCTAAAGGGTCATGCATTTTACCGATATCATGGTACAGTGTCCCAGCCCTAACTAACTCCACATTGCAGCGCAGTTTTTTGGCCGCAGCTTCAGCTAGAGTCGCCACAAACAACGTATGTTGAAAAGTTCCCGGTGTTTCAGTAGCTAGTCGTTTTAATAACGGACGGTTAGGGTTAGCCAGTTCTGCCAAACGAATCGGAGTAATTAAATCAAACAGTTTTTCCAAATAAGGACTTAAACCCAAAGCAATAATACTCCACGCCAAGCCAGATACAGCAAATAACAGTGCTTCTTGCAGGACAATATACCAAGCAGAACCAAACGCCGCACCAACAAGTATATTCAAACCCAAGTAAATGCTGCCTTGAGTCAAGCCAAGAACAATACCTAATAATGCCAATTCCTCACGAGATTTAAATCTTTGGGCGACATAACTGCCCAAGATTCCCCCCGCAGCACCAGCCAGCAGCCCAATCTTACTAATCTCCATACTCACTGGTAGTATCAGTGATAGTAGTCCGACAACTGTTACTCCCAAAGTCGGGCCATAAAAACTGCCCAACAATAAACCAATAGCACTCCATGTAGTATATGGCACACCCATTGCCAAAACACTAGGGATACTAAGGGTGAGCAATAATATCAAAAAGCGATCGCGTTCTCGCAGGTGATTGCCAATACGCATTTCTACCCAGACAAAAACACCAAGAGCTATGCTAACCAAACCTCCTAAAAGAATTAAAGCCAGCCAATCTACCTCCCTCCGAATCAAGTGATAATGCTCAAGCACATCAAATTTCCATTCTGTAATTCGTTCCCCCTTCTTAACGATGACTTCTCCTTGCCGCACTTTTTGCATTACCGATGGCACTTTATCCGCTTCT
Source organism: Anabaena sp. PCC 7938 (assembly GCF_049315035.1). Classification (NCBI taxonomy): domain Bacteria; kingdom Bacillati; phylum Cyanobacteriota; class Cyanophyceae; order Nostocales; family Nostocaceae; genus Anabaena; species Anabaena sp. PCC 7938. The sequence continues at coordinate 3,950,853 of NZ_CP186034.1, forward strand.
AATTGAGCCTTTTGTCTCGTTTGTTCTTCATCTTGCGTGAGATTCGACCGGAGTACAGCCAACAAAACTTTACTTGCCAATGATTCAGCTTCACCAGGGACAGAAATTTGTACTTGTAGGCTCACCGCATCCTGTAAAATACTACGCGGCAGTCCAGGTGCTATACCTTGAGTAAGCATCCGTTCTGCACTTTGGTGTACTCCCAGTTGTGCTTTTATCCAATCCTCATCTGACAGTTGTAAAAGGAAAGTTTCTGAATATACTCTCTGCGATCGTTCTGCCTCCATTTTTACAAGTTTCTCAGTAGCTTTGGCATATCCAGATCTAATTTGATTTATTTGGGCAACTAGTAAAGATAGATTTTTTTCTGAATTAGTGAGGCGATAAGCTTCTAATTCTGCTAATGCTTGAGAAATATCCGTCTGTCCCTCCTTGATTAAGGGTATAGATAAGGACAACAGCGGACTACGCAAAGGTCTGGAAAATGGTTGTCTATCAATTGGCCTCGACTTAGGCATCAACAATTTATAATTTTGTTTCTGATTATTTTCTAAAGTTACTTTTAGCTGTTGCCATTCAGACTCCAGACAAGAACGGAGATAGCGTTGGGTAGGAATAGACAAAACCGATACATCAAAAAAAGGAAAAGGCCCAGCAATAGCACGAAGTTCATTAGCATCATCGAGCAGTTGTCGCAAATGTTCGTTAATTTGTTCATTTTTTTGGGCATTAATCATCAATACAGGCTGAGAACGATTTCTCACTGCTTTGCGCTCGTCTTCTGTTTGTTTGCGATCCTCGATACTTGCAGTATTAGGGGCAATAAATGTCTGTGGTGCAAAAGAACCAACTTTCATCTGCGGCTGGTTATATAATTCATGCCCCATAACACCTGTGAGAGATATCACGGTAATCACCAAAATCACCGCAGAACGCTTTTTGTATAACCAGCTGAAAACAACAGCATAAATGCCAGGCTTCGTTTTGAAAGATTTGGGCGTTGAGTGAAGAGCTTTTCTTCCTTGTCGGTGTCCACCTTCATCAGTAGCTGGTAACAAAAACACAAGTAAATTCTTGAGGATATTCCTGAAAAATTTTTTGTTATGACTCTGACTGCTGGGACTACTCGCCAAACCCAGCCACTTCGCTTTACGGCATAACACTTTGCACTGTCGCCGCCATTGCCTTAATTGCTGGTTTAAAGACCGCAAAAATTTCTGCGTTTTCATTACCTCTGGGTGTAGTTCCTTACTTTGATAGCCCAAAACAAGACAATCTTGACTACTGCTCCATGAATTATTGGCTTATATATACATAAATTGATTCTATCGAATAGAGTTTTTAGCAGATAACCAAAACAACTACATATCAGACAGCGGTTTTTCTTACGCATTGGTTTGTGTGAATTGTAGCAGCTGATCTGCCCTAAAAAAACTTATCCAAAACCAGATAAACCTCGTCCAAGTTGAAAACTGGAGTTTTATAAAAAGGGAACACTTCGACAAGTGTTACAGTGAGCTTGCCGAACTGCTCAGTGCATCACAGGGAAGAGTACAGGATTTAGGAACAAAACCATTAAAAAAAACTATTAGTTTCAAAGTAGACGCGGTTTAAATCCAGGCAATTAAAAATTTATGCTTCATCGCGGGCGAATAACGCGGGGTGCAGCAAAGATAGATAGTGGAGTCAATTCCCGATTTATGCCACATCCTTCTTTTGTGGGCTTGTTAGTATCCAGGGTAATATTATACACACCTGACCAGACGGCTACAAGTGCATCAGCTAATTCCAACATTTGGGAAAAGCTACTTAGTCCCCAGCCGGGTGAATTAATGGCTAACAGTTGCCAATTAACAGGAATGCCTGTTGTACTGTTATATGCTCCTGATAAGGCTCCAGTAATTGCGCTTCTAGGATGTGAGTCCATACACCAAGGATCTTCTTTCCCGGAATTATTTGTAGTTCGCAAAACTGTTAGTTGCCAATCTTCTAAGGTACTCAGAAAGCAATAAAAAGCAAAGGCGATGTTGCTACTTAGTGGTTCTTGTCTACTCAGTTCGGTTCGCGCCCGTTCTAATTCTGCTCCTTGAGCTAATAAAGTATTGATTTTTAATAGTTTTTGTGTTAATGGTGTGGTTGTTTCTCCCAGAAAAGAAATCGTTTGGGGAATGAGGGTCAAGGGGTCGAGTTTTTCTGTGAGAGATTGAGCGATCGCATATCCTATAGCTAGGGCTGCATCTGTTACCATCGGCTCAGTATGCCAAATTTGTAATACTTGCAGTAAATTGTGTTTAAGTTTAATAGTATCTTCGTGAAAAAAAATTGCCACTGGTAAGGTGGCTAAAATTATTTTTACCCAAGCATAATCAGTTTTTTCCCAAACAAGAGATGCTTGTTGCTGACGCTTTAACCAATCATCTACATTTAATCTACCTAGTGCAATTAAACTTTGGCTACCCAAGATAGCCATTTTACCTAAATCACCAGCATTTTCAATAGCTAAATTTTCTCCCAAGAATGCGCCTATAAAAATACCTCTAACCCGACTTACGAGAGAATAACGCATACAATTTTAGATTTTAGATTTTAGATTGTATTACAAATGTTTAGATTCCAAAAACCAAAATCTACAACAAACTTCTAGACTTTTTCCTTTCTCAGATGATGTATCAATGCTTGTAGACCTAACAAATAACTTTGGACACCAAAGCCACTGATTTGACCAATTACCACTGGAGCTATATAAGAATGATGACGAAAATCTTCACGACGATAAATATTGCTAAGATGCACCTCTACAGTTGGTAAATTCACAGCAGCGATCGCATCCCGCAGAGCCAAACTAGTATGGGTGTATGCCCCAGCATTAATTACAATCCCTTGATGTAGTCCTAATGCCTGGTGAATCGTATCTAGCAAGACTCCTTCATGATTTGACTGCACAGCAGTAACTTTTGCCTGTAGCTTTAGTCCTTCTGCTTCTAACAGTCTATTAATGTCTACTAGGGTCAGAGAGCCGTAAATTCCCGGTTCCCTCTGTCCTAGTAAATTGAGGTTTGGCCCGTGCAGTATCAAAATACTTAAAGTTGGCAACGTTAACTCCAATCACTCCAGATAATTAGCGACTGCGGCGACGTTCGTTCACAGGAATCGGAATTAGTTCCGGTTCCGGTTCAGCCTCTGGCCCCAGCAAGGCTCCCATTAGCTTCCGCGCTAACTCTTTAAGCTTTTCCAGTACCTTTTCTATATAATCCATTGAACTGAACGCTCCTGAGATACTACCTCAATTTTAATTAACTTTAGTCGCAGAAACTGGCGTATTATTGCACCTCTGGCTTCTAGCAGGGTTAACACGTTCTGAGATTTAGAGCTAAAGTTGCTGCTAAAATTTTATTTTGTGTTTTCCCTTACTCCTTAGATTATCACATTAGTGATGGGTGATTGGTAATGGGTAATTGGTAATTGGTAATGGGTAATTGGTAATGGGTATTGGGTATTGGGTGGCAGAATATAAATACTTCTTCATCTTCCCCAGTCCCCAGTCCCCAATCCCCAGTCCCCAGTTCCCAGTCCCCAGTCCCCAGTTCCCAATCCCTAACTGTCCGTTTCCTTCTTTTTCGTCCTACTGGTTGATGACTTAGCTTTAGAAGTTGTTGATTTTCTGGTTTTGCCTGTGGATTTGGTAGATGCTTTAGCTTGCAGCAATTCCAATGCGGTAGACAGCGTTACATTTTCTACTGTTTGACCTTCGGGAATACTCACATTAGTTTTGCCATGCTTAATATAAGGGCCATAGGGTCCATCGTAGATATTGATAGGAGCATCATCTTCTGGATGTGTTCCTAATTCCCGTAAAGCTGCCTTAGATTTGCTGTTGCTAGAAGCACGTCCCTTTTTCGGTTCAGACAATAATTCCAATGCACGTTCCAAAGGAATTGTCAATACATTATCAGCAGCTTTCAAAGAACGGTAGTCTTTCCCTTCTTTGCCTTGGTCATGAACAACGTAAGGGCCAAAACGTCCTAAACTAGCTTGAATTTTCCCTCCAGTGGCTGGGTGAACTCCCAATGTGCGGGGGAGTGCCAAAAGACCAACGGCCATGTCTAGGGTGACATTTTCATGGGTTACGCCTTTAGGAAGGGAAGCTTGTTTAGGTTTGGGGTTTTCGTCTGTCTTATCTCCCAACTGCACATAAGGCCCATAAGTGCCAATTTTCACATAAATTGGTTCACCTGTTTCGGGATGCCGTCCCACTTGGTCAGGCCCGGTGGTTTTTTGCCGCAGTAGAACTTCTACCTGTTTGGGGTCAAGATCAGCGGGTGTGAGGTCTTTGGGAATAGATGCTGTGACAACACCATCACCAGTATCTACTTCGATGTAAGGACCATATTTACCAATGCGGACTTTAGCATCTAAATTTTCTAATATTACGGTTCTAGCAATAGTTGCATCAATTTCACTTTCTCGTTCCCTCACCAGAGTTTCTAAACCTTGGTCGCCTAGATAAAATTTCTGCAAGTAGGGTAGCCATTTAGCTTCTCCTGTGGAGATGTCATCTAGGGTTTGCTCCATTTTGGAGGTAAAACTGGGATCAACGATGTCGGGAAAGTGTTTCTCTAATAAGTCAGTAACAGCAAAAGCGGTGAAGGTGGGAATCAAGGCATTACTTACCAACTGGGCATAACCTTTGTCAATGATAGTGCCGATGATGCTGGCGTAGGTACTAGGACGACCAATGCCTTCACTTTCTAAGGTTTTTACTAGACTTGCTTCGGTGTACCTAGCTGGGGGTTGGGTTTCATGTCCCACGGATTCCAGTTCATTACAAGTGGGATGATCCCCGACTTTTAGTGGTGGTAAAATTACCTCTTGGTCTTCTAATGCGGCTTCGGGATCATCGGAACCTTCAACGTAGGCGCGGAGGTAGCCGGGAAAATCTATGCGCTTACCAGAAGAACGAAAACCAGCATCTTCTACTTGCAGTTGAACACTAATTTGTGTTTGGCGAGAATCAGCCATTTGACTGGCGACGGTGCGCTTCCAAATCAAGTCATATATCGCCAGTTCTCTGCCGCCTAAAGCTGTTTCTTGGGGAGTACGGAAACTACTACCTGCGGGGCGAATGGCTTCGTGGGCTTCCTGTGCGCCTTTGGATTTGGTGGTGTATTGGCGGGGTTGGGGGCTGAGGTATTGTTTGCCGTATTTTTGCTCTACACAACTGCGGGCAGCTGCGATCGCTTGATCTGACAAATGTACCGAATCTGTACGCATATAGGTAATATACCCTTGCTCGTACAAATTTTGAGCCACCCGCATTGTGTCTCGTGCCGAAAGGCGCAATTTGCGGTTAGATTCTTGTTGCAGTGTAGAAGTAGTAAACGGTGGTGCAGGTTTCCGGGTGACTGGGCGTTCTTCAATGTCGTTGACATTCCAAGTTTTTCCTGTCAGCCGTTCTTTGAGGTCTATGGCTTCTTCTTCATTGAGCAAGACCACATTGCGCCCTGCGGTGATTTGTCCAGTTGCCGCATCAAAATCGCTACCTGTGGCAACTTTCGTACCTCCCAGGGTTACTAACTGAGCGCTAAAAGGGGTTTTTTCCTGGAGCAAACTGGCTTTTAAATCCCAGTATGTACCTTCATGGAAAGCACGGCGTTGACGTTCCTTTGTCACCAATAGACACACGGCTACAGACTGAACTCGCCCAGCAGATAATCCCCAGGCGATTTTTTTCCATAGCAGAGGAGATAGGGTATATCCTACCAAGCGATCTAAAATGCGTCGGGTTTCTTGGGCGCGAACCAACTGCTCATCAATGGTGCGACAATTTTTCAAAGCTTTTTTAATAGCTTCTTGGGTAATTTCGTGGAACACCATTCGCTTGGTTGGCACTTTTGGCTTTAGCAATTGGTATAAATGCCAACTAATGCTTTCACCTTCACGGTCTTCGTCAGTTGCCAATATCAGTTCATCAACACCTTTCAGGGCATCTTTAAGCTGAGTGACAATTTTCTTTTTATCCTTGGGAACGACATACACCGGTTCAAAGTCGGCTTCTATATTCACCCCAAGCTGCGCCCATTTTTCCCCTTTGACAGCGGCGGGGATTTCACTGGCCGATTGCGGGAGGTCACGCACATGACCCATTGAAGCTTCTACCCGATAGTCTTTTGGCAGGTAGTTGCGAATGGTACGAGCTTTGGTTGGAGATTCGACAATGACGAGAGTTGACATGGAAATTTCAAAAAAAAGAATAGCTGCGAAGCTAAACAGTCAAGTTGAGATAATTTCGGCGAAATGTCAAGATGAAATATCACGCCTAAGCAGTGATTTAATCCTTACACAAACTGCCCAAAAGGGGGAAAATTCTTTCAACTTTAGGCACAGTCAGTCCCAGAAGACTGGGGGAGGTAATGCCAAATTGATAAGTTGTCAGATATTTCCATCTTTAACTTATCTAACGCACAATTGGCGACTACGGTTTTCAAAATATCTCTGGAGTGTAACTGCTATGATGCCTTATTTGCTTGATTGACAGGGGTTATGAGCAATTTTGACACTTTCAGGGCTAAAGCCGCAGAATCTCAGCGGACAGAGTAAATTCTGATTGAGTACTTAGCTAAAGTGCAATACCTGTGGTGTACCACTAGATAAGAAGTCCTTAGAAAATGGGAGAATATGTCAAAATGACATTAGATTAAGTACTTGGACAGAATTAATTACACAAATTATTTTTCTGTTCCCTATTCCCAGTTCCCTTTATGACTCAATTAAAAACCAAACTCACTCTCGAAGAATTTCTGGCACTTCCCGAAAGTGATCTTGCTTATGAGTTTGTTAACGGTGAATCTGTACCTAAATATAAAAATGATCAAATGTCTCCTAAGTTTTTTCATGGTTCAACCACAGGAGCATTATTTATAATATTATCCACATGGGCGGAAGGCAAAGGTCGTGTTGTCGTGGAATGGGGGATTAAATTAACCAGAAATCAAGAAAATTGGATACCCATACCTGATTTAACATACATTTCCTATAATCGTCTTCCTGCTGACTGGCTTCAAGATGAAGCTTGTCCTGTGATCCCAGAATTAGTGATTGAAATTATTTCTCCTGGTCAAACTTTTGGAGACATGATTGAAAAGACTACTTATTATCTTCAATCTGGGATTTTTCTGGTTTGGATAGTGGATACAATATCTCAAACTATCACCGTCTTTACAGCATCTTCTCTGCCTGTGACTTTTCGAGAAAATCAAGTCATCAGTTATGAAATTTTACCAGAATTAGAAATTACTCCTCAGAGGATGTTTGAAAAATACTAAACTAGTTTTATAGTTGGATTTGGCGAGATTTTACTTCTAATCTCACTAAAATATGTTGTTATAAAACTTTTGTTGAGGATCTGGATGTCAAATAATGAAGCTACCGCCAGAATTAAGATTAATAAGTTACTTGAGGCGGCTGGCTGGCGTTTTTTTGATGAAGGGGGACAAGCAGCGAATATATGTCTTGAGCCTAACGTGCAGCTTGGATCGTCAGATTTAGATAAGTTCGGTGAGAACTTTGAAAAAACGAAAAAAGGTTTTATTGATTTTTTGTTGCTGAACGATCGCGGATTTCCGTTTATTGTACTGGAAGCTAAGGCGGGGGGGATTCACCCTTTATTTGGTAAGGAGCAAGCGCGGGATTATGCCAAGTCTCAGCAATGCCGTTTTGTGATTTTGTCTAATGGAGATTTGCATTATTTCTGGGATTTAGAGCGAGGAAATCCCGACGTTATTACAAATTTTCCTACACCTAACTCGGTGATGGGTTATCAGAAAACAATTCCAGAGCCTCAGCGTCTTGTGGATGAGGCGATCGCAGATAACTATGTAGTGCTGACCCAGCTACCGGACTATCAAGATCAGGCAGGGTGGAAGAATCAGGCAGAGCGACCAAATTTTATTGAAACAAATAAACTGCGATTTTTAAGACCTTATCAAAGGAATGCAATTAAGGCTTTGCAAGGGGCGGTTAGTGAGGGAAAAGAGCGATTTTTGTTTCAGATGGCGACGGGGACGGGAAAAACTCTGACTTCGGCGGCGGTGATTAATTTATTTTTGCGGACTGGAAATGCTCAACGTGTTTTATTTTTGGTCGATCGCCTTGAGCTTGAGGATCAGGCAAAAAAGGCTTTTGATTTGTTGCTGAAAAATGACTATAAGACCGTAATTTATAAGGAAAATCGGGATGATTGGCGACGTGCCGATATTGTCGTGACTACGGTGCAGTCATTACTGGTAAATAACAAGTATCGCGATCGCTTTTCACCGACTGATTTTGATTTGGTAATTTCCGATGAAGCACACCGCTCAATAGGTGGTAACTCACGGGCAGTTTTTGAGTATTTTATTGGGTACAAGTTAGGACTGACAGCAACACCTCGCGACTATCTCAAGCAGTTTGATAAGACAAAGCCCACGACTAAAGATCCACGAGAATCCGAGCGGCGGATGATGTTGGATACTTATCGCATTTTTGGCTGTGCGGATAGTTTACCGACGTTTTCCTATGGGTTAAATGACGGGGTGAGTGATGGCTTTTTGATTCATCCGACGGTGGTAGATGCCAGGAGTGAGGTAACGACTCAGCTTTTGTCTAAGGATGGTTTTATTGTTGAGTTTAAAGATGATGATGGGGGCGATCGCCAAGAAACTTTTAAACAGCGTCAATTCGAGAAACGATTTTTTGCTGAAGGGACAAATCAGCTTTTTTGCAAGATTTTTCTAGAGAATGCTTTGCGCGATCCGATTAGTGGCGAGATTGGCAAATCGATCATTTTTGCGGTAAGTCAAAACCATGCAGTAAAACTGGTGCAGATCCTGAATGAGATGGCGGATCGGATGTTTCCGAATAAGTATCAATCGGATTTTGCCGTACAGGTGACATCAGGAGTTAAGGACGCGCAGCAACACACCATTAATTTTACAAATAATAATTTGTTGGGTACTGCGAATTTTATAGAAACTTATCGCACGAGTAAGGCGCGGGTATGTGTGACGGTGGGAATGATGACGACAGGTTATGACTGTCCTGATTTGCTTAATCTTGGTTTATTCCGTCCCATCTTTTCACCGACTGATTTTATTCAGATCAAAGGGCGGGGGACTCGCAAGCATAATTTTTTGGAACAGTTGTTTGATGACGATATTAAGGACGGAGTTAAACAACCGCACAAGACCGCTTATAAGTTGTTTGATTTTTTTGCTAATTGTGAATATTTTGATCAAGAGTTTAAATATGATGAGGTGTTAGCACTACCTCAGCCGAAAAGTGATGGTAATGGCGATAATGGCGGCGATGGGACAAAGGGGATTGCAACCTATGAACATTTAGGGGCGGATATTCTGGAGAGCATTAAGGAGGAGAAAATCGGCTTTGAGGGAATGAAGATTGATCGCTTGTATTATGAAAAATTTGAGGAGAAGATCCGCGAAAATCGGGTGATTGCTGAGGCAGTTGAGGCGGGGCAATGGGATCTGGTGATTGATTATATTAATCGTCAAATATTTGACGATCCTGAGAAATTTTATACGTTGGATAAGTTACGGAAAGCGGCGGCGGTTGATCGCCGTTTGAGTTTGCGAGAAATATTAGAAAAAATCTTTGGTTTAATTCCGCGCTTTAAGTCAAAGGATGAGTTACTGGAAGAGGAGTTTTCTAATTTTGTGGCTGCATATCAGCCAGAAGAGGCAATTCCTGAGATTAAAAATTACTTTAAGGCTTATGTCACTAATAGTCAGATTCGGCAAATTATTGAAACTAAAAAATACCAAGAGTTAGCGACAAATCCGGTTTTGTCGATGGATAATTTTAAGGCTGTGCCTAAGTCTTACCGCGATCTGATTCCAGATTACGTTAAAAACTATATAGAGTTAGATAGGTTTGTTGCATAATTGATTTACCATCTTGCATAGCTATAGTTTGCCAGAATTTTGTGATCTTTGCTTATTAAGATATTCTCATCAATCATGGCATTAGCTACGATTAAACGATCAAAAACATCGCGAGTCCATTCAATGCTCATGGCTTTTTCAATGATTAGATAAAAGTCTTTCTGACAAATATTTAGGTCAGTCTGATTGACTAGATACTCAATTATTTGATCTGGTGATGAACCTAGACGGCCAATCTCGTAAAGATACTTTAGCTCTAAGCGAACCAATGGTGATATGCAAATATCGTTGTCGGATATTAAGCTTTCTGCTAGCGTAGACAGCTTTTTAGAAGCATCTCCATAGAGCCAGATTATGACGTGAGTATCAAGGTAAATCAAGGTTTATTTCTCGCTCCCAAGAGATGTTTACCAGATCGTCAGGATCGCCAATGTATACTTCTGGATGAGGAACAAGTTTTTCAAGTTTATTTTTTTTCGGTGCTGGCAAAATTTGGAAGCGTTTGCCTTTCCAGTCAAACTCAAGGCGATCGCCTGTGGCGGCAATTTCTGCTAGTAGAGTTTCTAGGTCTTCAGGTAATTTATCGATGGTGATGGGTTTCATTTTTTAAATTACGAGTTGGGTTAAGCCGGGTTCAATTTTTTTGAGAAGTGAGCCTAGAATTAGACTCTATAATAGCATTCACCTAAAATATCAATTCATACATAATTCAAAAAAATGCTCGACACTGAAACCAAACGCCGCATCGATACCGCCCGTGACATTCTTGTGGGGAAGGTTCCCGATCCTAAGTCTCAGGTCGAGCAGATCACGATCGCACTTATCTACAAGTTCATGGATGATATGGACGCTGAGGTAGAGGAGTTAGGCGGCGATCGCACTTTTTTCGCGGACTCATTTGCCAAGTTTGGCTGGTCGATGCTTATGAATCCGAGGGTGGGGGGTCATGAGTTGCTAAGTCTCTACAGTGAGGGCATTAGCACAATGCCGCAAAATGAAGGGATTCCTGCCTTATTTCGGGACATTTTCAAAAATGCTTATTTGCCCTATCGTGATCCTGAGACGCTGAAAAGTTTTCTGAAGGTGATCGATGAGTTTAAATACGATCATTCCGAGCGGTTGGGGGATGCGTTTGAATATTTGCTCTCTGTGTTGGGTTCTCAGGGGGATGCGGGACAGTTTCGCACACCGCGCCATATTATTGATTTTATTGTAGAGATTATTCAGCCGAAAAAGGGTGAGGTGATTCTCGATCCGGCTTGTGGTACGGCGGGTTTTTTGATTTCGGCATACAAGCATATTTTGCGGTCAAATCTGGATAGTCAGGGCAATAGTACCCTTACGCCCGATGAGAAGGGACGGATGGCGACAAATTTTAAGGGCTATGATATTTCGCCCGATATGGTGCGGTTATCGTTGGTAAATCTCTATTTGCATGGGTTTAAAAGTCCGCAAATTGCCGAGTATGACACGCTGACTTCTGAGGATAAGTGGAATGAGTTTGCAGATGTGATTCTTGCCAATCCGCCGTTTATGTCTCCGAAGGGTGGGATTAAGCCTCATAAACGTTTTTCGATTAAGGCGAAACGGAGTGAGGTACTTTTTGTCGATTACATGGCGGAACATCTGTCGCCTCATGGTCGGGCGGGGATTATTGTGCCTGAAGGTATCATTTTCCAGAGTCAGACGGCGTATAAGGATTTGCGAAAGATGCTGGTCGAGAACTCCCTTGTGGCGGTGGTTTCCCTACCTGCGGGGGTGTTTAATCCCTATTCGGGTGTGAAGACTTCGATTTTGATTTTGGATAAGTCTTTGGCGAAAAAGTCTGATACGGTGGCGTTTTTTAAAGTAGAAAATGATGGTTTTGGTTTAGGCGCTCAACGGCGAGAGGTTTCTGGGGAACAGCTTACACAGGTAAAAATCGAGTTAGCGGAATATCTGCAAGCTGTTCGTAATCAAGTATCGACTGATAATATTCTGTTTAATCATGGGTTGATTGTTCCTAAAGTAAAGATTGCAGAGAATGGGGACTATAACTTTAGTGGTGAGAGATATCGGGAAGGTATCGTTACAAATTCTAAATGTCATTTTGTAAGATTTGAGGAAGCTCCTTTTGAGATTATTGATGGTGATCGAGGAATAAATTATCCAAAGAAAGAAGAGTTTTCGTCAGATGGTTATTGTGTCTTTCTCAGTACAAAGAATGTACGTCCAGATGGATTCAATTTTAGTGAGGTCGAATTTATTACTGAAGAGAAAGATAAATCCCTAAGAAAAGGTAAACTTTTTCGTGGTGATGTTGTCCTTACAACACGAGGCACAATTGGGAATACAGGTTATTATGATGATTCTGTAAAGTTCGATCATATTAGAATTAATTCAGGAATGTTGATTTTTAGACCAGATAAAGACAAGTTGTCTGGCGACTATCTTTTCCAGTTTTTCCAATCTCAGAACTTTAAAAATCAGCGTGATGCAATTGTATCTGGTGCTGCACAGCCACAATTACCAATTCGCAGTTTAATAAATGCAACTCTTCCACTACCCCCGATCGCAATTCAGCAAGAAATCGTCACCGAGATCGAAGGCTACCAAAAAGTCATCAACGGCGCTCGTGCAGTCATCGACAACTACCGTCCTCATATTGCGATCGATCCTGATTGGGAAATGGTAGAACTGAGAACAATTTGCGAACTCGGCGCATCAATTACCAGTAACGTCAATATAGATAAATCAATTCCCTATTTTGGTGCTGATAGTATCGAGTCTCATACTGGGAAATTAATCAAAAAAGAGTCAGCCGAAGCACAAAATGTAAACGGTCCCGTTTATGAATTTGCTGGTGAGCGCTTACTATACAGCAAGATTCGTCCATATCTTAACAAGTTAGCTATTGTTAATTTGCATGGCTGTTGTAGTTCCGATATGTACCCTTTACTAATCGACAACTCCAAAGCTCATATCATGTATTTAGCAACTTATATGCTTTCAGATACCTTTAATGAGAGGATTCGTGGTTATTACGAACGAGCGAGCATTCCAAAAATCAACCGTTCACAATTGTTTGAAGTAAAAATTCCTCTTCCACCTCTCGAAACTCAACAAGCAATAGTAACTGAAATAGAAGCCGAGCAAACCCTTGTTAACGCCAACCGCGAACTAATCACCCGCTTCGAGAAAAAGATCCAAACCACCCTTAACCGTATCTGGGGCGAACAAACGGATTAGATAAAAGTATGGATGAAGCACTGCAATTAAATGACTATAGGCATTGTATCCGCTAAAATTTAACACGATTTTTATATGTATAATTACTTAGGGTTTGCTGAATAAATCAAAAACCTAGATATAGCAGCAATTTCAGGCTGAAAAAGTTGGAGAAGGTGCAAGTAATAAGCGATAAAATCATCAAAACCCGTCCATTTACCCAAATTCGAGACTATTCTGATCTCCTTCTAATTCTTCCTCCTGACTCCCGACTCCTGACTCCTGACTCCTGACTCCTGACTCCTGACTCCTAACCCTAACGAAAAGACTTTTTCAGCAAACCCTACTTAAAATAAATCCCGAACTTTCATCTGTGAGTTTAAAACATACGGTTAAATGCAATTATGGTAAAGATCTATAGATAGAATGAACAGAGTTAGCCTTCATATCTAATCGCCAAAACCTATACATATCATGGATTTTGCTAATATTGCATCCCAGTTAAATGCTGGAACGATCTTGCCAGAGGGGATTGTAATTATCACCCTCTTAGGGGTTTTGATTGTTGATTTGATTTTGGGGCGGACATCTTCGCGCTGGATAGGATATCTAGCGATCGCAGGTTTACTCGCTGCAATTGTCGCCCTATGCTTACAATGGGACGCTACCAACCCCATCGGTTTTACTGGTAGCTTTAACGGTGACGACCTGAGTATCGTCTTTCGGGGCATTATTGCTCTATCTGCCATTGTCACCATCCTCATGTCAATTCGCTACATTGAGCAGAGTGGCACAGCTTTAGCCGAATTTATCGCCATTTTGATGACTGCGACTTTGGGAGGAATGTTTTTATCAGGTGCTAGTGAGTTGGTGATGATTTTCATCTCTCTAGAAGCCTTGAGTATTTCCTCTTATTTGTTGACAGGTTACACAAAACGTGATCCTCGTTCCAATGAAGCGGCGCTGAAATACCTGTTAATTGGCGCTTCCAGCACAGCAGTATTTTTATACGGTGTATCACTGCTGTATGGTTTATCCGGTGGACAAACAGAACTGAGTGCGATCGCTAATGGTATCGCCGCAGCTAACGTCAGTCAATCTCTTGGTTTTATCATTGCCCTCGTCTTCGTAATTGCCGGCATTGGTTTTAAAATCTCCGCTGCCCCCTTCCACCAGTGGACACCAGACGTTTATGAAGGCGCACCCACCCCAGTTATTGCCTTCTTATCAGTTGGTTCCAAAGCAGCAGGATTTGCCCTTGCTATCCGTTTATTGACCGTTGTTTTCCCTCTCGTCGCTGATGAGTGGAGATTTGTTTTCACAGCCCTTGCAGTCCTCAGTATGGTGTTGGGTAACGTTGTCGCCCTAGCCCAAACCAGCATGAAACGGATGTTGGCTTATTCATCCATTGCCCAAGCTGGTTTTGTGATGATTGGCTTAATTTCTGGTACTGATGCAGGATATTCCAGCATGATATTTTATCTACTGGTTTATCTGTTCATGAACCTGTGCGGCTTTACCTGCATAGTTCTCTTCTCCCTACGCACGGGAACCGACCAAATAGCCGAATACTCAGGGTTATATCAAAAAGACCCACTTCTCACTCTAGGATTAAGTATCTCTCTTCTCTCCTTAGGTGGTATTCCCCCACTAGCTGGGTTTTTCGGGAAGATTTACTTATTCTGGGCTGGTTGGCAAGCAGGTCTTTACTGGTTAGTCCTACTAGGCTTAATTACAAGCGTCGTTTCCATCTACTACTACATCCGTGTAGTTAAAATGATGGTAGTCAAAGAACCCCAAGAAATGTCTGACGTGGTGAAAAATTACCCCGCAATTAATTGGGATTTACCAGGTTTCAGACCTTTACAAGTAGGTTTGATAGTAACTTTAATCGCTACTACCATCGCCGGTGTTTTGTCAAACCCACTGTTTACCTTAGTCAATAATTCAGTTGCGAATACTCCCATATTGCAAGCAGCAAAAATAGTGAGTACTCAAGCAGGTGTAATTATCACTGACCAAGCAGAATAATTCGTGGTGATTGGGTAATAGGTAATAGGTAATGGGTAATAGGTAATAGGTAAAAATTATTAATTAAACTCCTTTATCTTCCTGTCACCCGTCACCTGTCACCTATCACCTTTTTTTAACTATAGCCAGCCGTCTTATTGATTGTATGGATTAGAATCTTAATCTCAAATTTGGTTTCTTTCATCTTGTTTTTCCGCTTTTTCCGCGAGATACCCCAGGTTTAGCTTTCGCGAAGCGTCACGAAATGAAGCAAGCTAGGGAGGGATAGCGCGTTTAATTTATGGAGTATCTAGGGGATGCTGAATAAATGTAAAACCTATATAAATCAAGGGATACAGGGGGATAAGATACAATAAAGTGCAAGGAATAAGTGACGAAACCATCAAAAACCGTTCATTTACCCAAATTAGAGACTATTGTGATCTCCCTCTAATTCTTCTCCTGACTTCTGACTCCTAGCCCTAACGAAAAGACTTTTATGCCTAACGGCACGCTACGCGGTAAGCGAAGCTATGCCCGCAGGGCTTTACAGCAAGCCCTAAATAGCTTTCTATGTTTGGGATTCTCCCTAACCAAAAAAAACCTGCCATTCTCTGAAACTCAGTACAAATAGGCAGGGTTACTCAGTCTATAGCCGTGTTGCTTGACTGAATATGTTGGGTGGCAAAGACCATCACAAGAGCTATAGCCTTTCCCACTCTAGTTAGATACAAAATTACCCCTCCCCAACCCTCCCATTGGTAAGGGGAGGGTGCGCGACAGCGCTGGTGGGGTGTATTTCATGAGATTGGGAATTGCTATAATATTACTTAATTTTCTGTTTAATAAATGTCACAACTTGAGTTAGCTGTTTCTTGAGGCTGTCAATCTCTGCTTGCATCTTCACCATTTTTGCGTTCAGAGCTTGTATTTCTGCATCAGAGCTACCTGCTGCGGAATTAGGTTTTGCAGCTACTGTTTCTTGTCTCGCCGGAGCAACTACTGATTGCTCAGTATTAGTACGAGCTTTTTTAGTAGCCTTAGCCATTGCTGACTTAATAGCAGTAATCAGCTGTCTTTGGTCAAAAGGCTTATTGAGAAATTCAAAATATTCAAATGGTTCAGGTATTTTTTCCCGTTACCTCTTCCTTACGGCCAGACATGATCACTAAAGGAATTTTGCTTAATTCTGCTTGGGCTTGAATTTTTTGGAAAACTTCCCACCCACTCATTTTCGGTAAAATAAAGTCCAACATGATCAAGCTGACTTTTTCGTTAAGGATGAGATTATATCCTTCTAAACCGTCTTTTGCCTCCAATACTTCAAAATTGCCCGGAGGCAACATTTCTCTGACTTTTACCCTGACAACTGTAGTGTCATCAATAACTAAAATTTTGTTTGCCACGACTGATTACTCTACCAGAGACTTTATGTTTAGATGGCTAGTTTGCCGATTGACATTAAGAATTCTCCCACTATATACAAGATTTATGTAAATTGGGGGAGAGTATATTTCTGTATAAGTGTCAAAAAAACAAGTAGTTTGTAAAACTTCTGCTTGCGTTCTGATCAATTTGTATCATAGAAATTCCATGAGCTAAAAAATTTAAACTAATGTCAGTATTCAGTTGCTAGTAGGTTTATCTCTATAAGTCTTATCTTACAGGCTTTTGAGGTTATTTTAGCCAATAAATAATTTCTGTTCACCCGCATTAGTGCAGTGTGGCAAAAATAACTATCCCGTTCAACAAGGTTCAAAAGCTGATAAAACAAGCTTTTCTACCCTCTTGTCTTTCTGCATTAGTATATCTTTTATCTTTATTTTTGTATCTTACTGGGATGTCTATGACTTTTTCTCGACAAGCCGAACTCAAATTGAAAATTGCGGCTATGCCTAGCTGGTTACGTCGTTCTGTTGGCAAAGCTAGTGAAATTTCTACCGTACAACGTATTATTAAGCAGCGCCAAATTCATACAATTTGCGAAGAAGGCCGCTGTCCCAATAGAGGGGAGTGCTATGCCCAAAAAACTGCAACTTTTTTACTCATGGGGCCAACCTGCACTAGGTCTTGTGCTTTTTGTCAAGTAGATAAAGGTCATGCACCAATGGCTGTAGATGACGAGGAACCGCAAAAGGTAGCGGAGTCAGTCCAGCTTTTGGGATTGCGTTATGTGGTATTAACTTCTGTAGCCCGTGATGATTTGTCTGATGGGGGTGCTAGGCATTTTGTGAAAACGATGGAGGCTATCCGCCAATTAAACCCAGAAACTCAAATTGAAGTGCTGACACCTGATTTGTGGGGTGGTGTGGGTGTTGGGGAAGCAGGGCAGAGCCTACGGATAGCTATGATTGTGACTGCTAAACCGGCTTGTTTTAATCATAACGTTGAAACTGTGCGGAGATTAACAGGGCCTGTAAGACGGGGTGCGAAGTACGATCGCTCTTTAGGAGTTCTGGCAAATGTTAAAAACATTGATTCGAGTATTCCTACTAAATCGGGTTTAATGCTGGGACATGGTGAAACTAGGGAGGAAGTAATTGAAACAATGGCAGATTTGCGGGCTGTCAAGTGCGATCGCATTACCCTTGGTCAATATATGCGACCCTCTTTAGAACATCTGCCTGTACAAAAATACTGGACACCAGCAGAATTTGATGAACTCGGCAGCATAGCCAGAGAGATGGGATTTAGTCATGTTCGTTCTGGCCCCTTGGTGCGGAGTTCATACCATGCTGGGGAAGAGTGAGGCAGGGGGCAGGGGGCAGGGGAGAAATCTTAATTTCCCAGTCCCCAATACCCAATACCCAATACCCAATACCCATCTCTACAAAAATATTTTTAAAGATTCTGGAGAATTGGTGCTTCTGTTTGCTATTTGTTAAAAAGTCATCAAAATCAGGAGAACCAAATTATGACTTCTAAAGGCAAAGCTGCTAAACCTACTTATGTTTTTCGTGCAAGTTGGGCGTTGCTACTGTTGGCTATCAACTTCTTGGTAGCGGCTTACTATTTCCACATCATTGACTAGTTAAATGAAGAGGCAGGGGGAACGGGGCAGGGTGCAGGGGGAAATGACCTCTTTCTCCTGTTATGGAGTAAAGGGAAATATGGGTTTGAATTAGCTAGAATTCCCATCTGAAATTATCCCCCTTGCACCCTGCGCCCTTCGCCCTTGCCTCTTTTCAAATCGTGCCTTTGAATAAACCTTTGGGACGAATGAGCAGCACCAAAATCATGATTAATAGGGCTATACCTTGTTTGTACTGTGAACCTAGCCAAGGGGTACTGACTTCTTGAACTATACCAATGATAAAAGCTGCTGCGATCGCACCATAGGGGTTGCCGATACCTCCCAAAATTACAGAAGCAAATAAGGGTAAAATCAAAAACCAGCCCATGTTGGGGCGAACAGCGGTAATCAAACCGTACATACTTCCACCCAAAGAAGTGAAAGTTCCCGCAATTACCCAAGTCCAGAGAACCACTCTATCAACGTTGATACCAGAGACTCTGGCTAAGTCTAAATCATCGGCAACGGCTCGCATCGCTTTACCAATTTTGGTATTTTGGAGCAAGTAATGTAACGACACAATTGCCAAAACTGCTAATCCCAGTACTAATATTTGATTTTGCGGTATTCTTAATTCCCCAATTTCTAAAGCGGGGGTGACAGGCAGATTATAGTTTTGGTTTTTACCTCCCCACACAAAAATAATCCCATTGCGGAGAAATAAAGCCAGTCCGATAGAAATAATGATCAGTGTTGTCGAACTAGCACGAATAGACCGCATCCTTGACCACAGCAATTTTTCGGACAGTAACATTGCTCCCACAGTTCCTACAGATGCTAGAATCATCGACAGCCAAATATTTAACCCCGTAGCATTTACGACCAGGGTCAGATAAGCTCCTAATGTGAGAAAATCACCGTGGGCAAAATTAGATAATCTTAAAATTCCATAGGTAAGAGTGAGTCCTACTGCGGCTAGAGCAATAATGCTGCCCACAGCAATCCCGTTGATAATTAATTGAACAAATTGTGCATCCATTGTTTTAAATTACTATGAAGAAATTTTTAAGACAGTACTTTCCTTCTGTAAAGTGTTTAATTAACCGTTACAATTGACACTATGCAGTTATGTTTTTCAATTTAAAAAAATTTGTCCGTTAATATACATAAAATCCAGTTCGCATCTTCTTGGCGGTCTAGTTGACCATGCAGCAATCTTCAAGCTTACCAGAACAGAACTCACAGATAAATGGAACGCCAACAGTTTTGACAACAATCCAGCAACTACAGGATAACTTGTGGTTAGAACGCAGGTTGAATCATTTACAGAGTCGTCTCAATGATTGCCTGCTTTCATCTGCTGAACCGATGCCACAGGCGACAATAACCGAATCAGAGATTTTTCAAACAGTGGTTGATGAACTCTACAACGCTTTAAATGCTAGTTGGGAAGAGTTGACGGAATGTACAGTAGGTATTGCCCAATGTCAACCACAAGAAATGGTTGGTAATATTTGCTATGTTTCTCATAGTTCTTCTACCCCCGGAATACCAATCCCAGAAATAAAACTCAAAGCCGGAAAAAAACTGCGGTTGAGATTAAAAGCTGCCATCAAATTAAAAGATTTGCAGCAAATGGAGAGACAAAAGCCTGCGCTTGCTTGGCGTTTAGTGGATGATTCTAGCAATGTGATGACATGGTTAGTTATTGCCACAACCAAGTCTAATCATGATATTGACACCATTGACTCATTGCCAACTCAACTGCGATCGCAATTAATCACTAGAACAGTCGGCTATTGTAATACAGCTTTGGCACAATTGAGGCAAATGCAGTCTTGGCAACAACATTGTCAACAGTTAGCTAACTTTAATCAGGAACTAGAACGCACCAATCTACTTAAAAACCAGTTTCTAGCCAATACCAGCCACGAAATCCGCACTCCTCTGAGTTCTATCATCGGATTCACACATTTGCTGCTGGCACAAGGTTACGAACCAGAGAAACAGCGTCACCAAGAATATTTACACATCATCCAATCCAGCGGTAAGCATTTGCTATGTCTGATTAATGATATTTTGGATCTTTCTAAAATCGAAGCCAATCAGCTAGAAGTGCAATGGGAAATGGTTGATGTGCCATCATTATGTCGTAATGTTTTAGCTTTGGTGAAAGAGAAAGCCGCTAATAAGGGTTTGAAACTGCGTCTGGAAATAGACGATGATGTCAAAACACTACTAGCAGACCCTTTGCGACTCAAACAAATGCTATTGAATTTACTCTTCAATGCCGTTAAATTTACAAATACTGGTAGTGTTGGTTTACGGGTAACTGCACAAGATTTATATTTACGTTTTACAATTTGGGATACTGGAATTGGCATATCTCCAGAAAACCAAGCTCTACTATTTCGTCCCTATAGTCAAATTATTAATCCCGGTGCTGAAAGCAATGAAGGTACTGGTTTGGGGTTAGTAGTGACTCAGCGGCTTGTAGAAATTCACGGTGGTTCTTTAGAGTTGGAATCAGAAGTAAATCGCGGTTCCTATTTCACAATTTCCCTTCCCTTCCAGCCAATGGGAAAAGTTTTGGAAGCGATAGAAGTCAATGCAGAAAAGGATTTAGAAATTAGTAAAGAAACAAGTAATTATTCTGGTTCTCTCTCTGATTCTATTATCCCTGTCAGTATCTCACCAAAAATCTTGTTGGTAGAAGACGATGTAGGTAATGCAGAATTAATAAAAATTTATCTAGGTAGATTGGGTTATCAGGTAACTTGTGTCCAAAATTCAGAACAAATGTGGGCAACTCTCCCACAGCTACAACCAGCAGTAATTTTAATGGATGTGAGTCTACCAGATGGCAATGGGTTGAATTTGGTGCAACAACTGCGAGACAAACAGCAGTATCAGCAAATACCAATAATTGCTCAAACAGCAATGGCCATGAAAGGAGATAGAGAAACCTGTCTAGCTGCTGGTGTCAATGACTATATTTCTAAACCTATAGATTTACAACTTTTAGCCAGTCTGATGGCAAAGTATTGTCAATTAAGAGATGAGGATGCGAAGAAGTTAAACTCAAAATAGAGCTTCTAGTCTAAACGGCAGAAACAACAAAATCAACTTTCATGACTGTAACTACCTATAAATGGACAGTTCAACGCTATCACCGGGCAATAGCAGCAGGTATTTTTGATGACCAGCCTATAGAATTATTGCGCGGCGACCTCATCCTTATGCCTCCAGAAAGAGAACCACACGCTTACTACAACACAGAAGCCGCAGATTATATCCGTACTCTCCTTGGTGGAAGGGCAAAAATCCGCGATGCCAAACCCATCACTCTACCCAATGACTCAGAACCCGCACCAGATATTGCCATAGTCAAACCTTTAGATGAAGTCTATTTAGAACACCATCCTTATCCTCAAGATATCTTCTGGATCATTGAATTTTCTAAAGCTACTCTCAGCAAAGACCTAGGTGAAAAAAAAGATATCTACGCAGAAGCAGGTATTGCTGAATATTGGGTAGCCAATCTCAAGACTCCGCAATTGCAAGTATTTCGAGACTTAAAAAATAGACAATATTCAACAGAACTGATCATCACTACAGGCACTATTGCCCCCTTAGCCTTTCCGAACGTATTTGTTCAAGTGCAACGCCTGATAGGTAGATAAAAAATCTACTAAGAGACTTCCAATTAAAAAAATATCCTAATATTTCTTGTGGTGCGGGCCGAAAAGCCCGCTAATAATACAAGGACGGGCAAGATGCCCATCCCACAAGATTGGATCATCTTTTTGTGTAGTTCTCTAAGAGAATGTTTGAATTACTCCAAAATTCATAATTATCTTTATCCACCCCTAAAATAGTAGTTGTCAGGTGCTATCAGGTTTTGGCAGGATTGGGAAATGATGATGACAGAAAAATTGGAGCAGTTAAAAGCTTTATTTGCAGAAATGGAGCAGGCGCTGATTGCCTACTCTGGGGGCGTTGATAGCACATTGGTTGCTAAAGTTGCTTATGATGTGCTGGGCGATCGCGCTTTGGCTGTAACGGCTGTTTCTCCTTCGCTGTTACCAGAAGAGTTGGCAGACGCGGAAGCCCAAGCTGCAACCATTGGAATTGCCCATAAAATCGTCCAAACTCACGAAATGGAAAATCCCAATTACACATCTAACCCTGTTAACCGCTGCTATTTTTGCAAAAGTGAACTGCACGATACACTCAAACCTTTGGCATTAGAGTTAGGCTATCCCTATGTGGTAGATGGGGTAAACGCCGATGATTTACACGATTATCGCCCCGGAATTCAGGCAGCTAAAGAAAGAGGTGCGCGATCGCCTTTAGCAGAAATTGGCATCACTAAAGCCGAAGTCCGTCAATTTTCTCAACAACTCGGTTTACCTTGGTGGGATAAACCAGCCCAGCCTTGTCTGAGTTCTCGCTTTCCCTATGGTGAAGAAATTACCATAGCCAAATTACAGCGAGTCGGCAGAGCAGAAATTTATTTACGCAATCTCGGTTGGGACAATTTGCGGGTACGTTCTCAAGAAGACACCGCACGCATTGAATTATCTCCAGAACAAATTAAAAAATTTGTCTTAACCACAGACTTACCCTCTTTAGTGATTGCATTTCAGAACTTGGGATTTATTTACGTCACCTTAGATTTAGAAGGTTATCGCAGCGGCAAATTGAATCAGGTTTTAAATCGAGAAACTGTGAGTAATAAATCCTAACTGGAGAATTATCAATAAAGTATTGCTATTTACAGCAGATTGCAGGTAAAAGAGACTTACGTGAGCATACTTGAACCATCAGTACAAATCACTCGATAGCTTGCGTAGCATGGCCATAGGGTACAAATTTTCACCACAAAGCTATGCTAAAAAAGACTCTTACTCCTCAATCCTGCTCTAATTACCTCAATTCAGGCTTTGAGCAACCCTAAACTCTATTCGCTGTAGAGCAGCTTGCCATACATCATATCCTTCCAGTGTCAAATGCACCCCATCTGTTGTTAAGTCTGAACGTAAATTACCCTCAAAATCTGTAAACCAATTGTGGATATTCAGATAATTTGCCCCTTCCTGTTTAGCAATCAAGGCTATTTGAGCATTGAGATGACGAATACGCTTGTTAGGAATTATAGTCCGGCGAATCGGCAAAATTGATTGCACCATAATCTGACTTTTTGGGTGAGTTTGGCGTAAACTGCGAATAATCTGGCGGTGATTACGCAAAATAGAAACATCACTAGCACCTCTAAGTAAATCATTGATCCCAACCATCAAATAAATCACCTCTGGACGCGTTGTCGAGAATGCTCCCACTCTTCTCAATACACCCTCAGACCGATCTCCAGATATGCCTTGATTTAGCCATAATTTACCAGAAGGCAGCTTTTCTTTAGGAAACCACAAACTCAGAGAATCGCCCACCAATATACTCAAACGATTTGAACCCTGACCTTGGGAAATAGCCCTAGCTTCCATAACTAATAAGCTTTTCCAATCTTGATAACTGAGTTTATACTGTTTAGCTGACTTCCACGAGGATGATAAATCGTCATCATCCACGCGTGTATAAATCTGACCAGTTTTTAGTGACGCTAATCTTAGGTAGTACAGTTGACTTCCAGATAAAAAAGTTTGTTTGGTTTTTTGGGAACTGAAGTTGAGTGATGTCTTTATGGGTGTTGGCAAAATATAGTTAGTGAATTCTGCTAACAAGATGTCAAGACTGGGGGCAACTTTCTCACCTGCTTCTCCCTGCGAATTCTCAGATATGGATACAGCTTGGCTACTGAATTCTGGTAAAGATATACTTTTTTCACGTACTTGTCGCTGCGAACGCCTCGGTGTGGAAGTAGCTTGACCGCTAAATTCTGGTAAAGAAATGTCAACATTGTTGATAACTTTTCTGCTTACTTGTGACTGTGAATCTGGTGTTAAATCTTCCAGAAAAGCTGTATTCTCTGGTAATATACTCGACATCTTTGGGAGAGCCGATGTTGGTACTGTCAATCCTGTTAACAAGCTTGCTGCCAACAGATAAGGTTCCTTCATCGTTTTTTCTGTCCTTGTAAATACTCACTACTTTTCCTTATGACAGCCTGTTCTGGCTGAATTCAGGAAAATTTTACTTTCCTTTCGTTTGTATCAATATCCCCCGTGGGGATGTAATTATGTAATTTTTAGTATAAAAAATAACCAAGTATTGAATAGATTGAATTTTGATGATTATTTACAACTTAGTTAAAATTTTTTCAAAATTAGAATAACGTCATTTAAAGTGCTAAGATTTATGCGAAGTCATTAATGTTTCCTTTTATTCCGTGGCTAGAGCTAGTACCGCAATTGGTGTCAGTCCAATCATTAAAGAGATTGTGCAAAAACAGGCACATTCTACACGTCTAACCTTAAAAGAGGTTATTCTCATGGGGATGTTAGCAATTGACAAATTGGATGATCAAGGTCGTCAAGAGTTAGCAGATCAAGTCCATCAAATGCAGGTTAATGGTGATATATGAATCTGTCTTGAGGAGTCTAAATTCTAAAATCTTCAAGTGCAACAACATTGACTGCAATTGAGATGACAGTAAAACCACGACAACTCAAGCATGGACTCTCTGCTAAATCCATAGCAGCATCCCATTGAATAAACCTCTTTCAGTTCCAGAGATATCTCTCGGCATTGTTGAATCTCAGCAATATAATCCGTTGTTTTAGAACCTGCTCAGGTATCTAGAACTAGATATCCGTCAAAAGTTACAAACTGAATAAAGAACTCAAGAAAACCCAAAGGATAACTTACTGGATGGGGTTTCTTACGCCTATTTACAGGGCGTAAATAAGCACTATTTAACTCAGTGTTGGCAATTTTTAGCAAATTCGGCGAAATTGCTACCTGGTTATCCTTCAGGAGTTTTTCCAAAATTTCATGTCCAACTGGACAAATATTAGCTTTATAGCCATTTTTGAGTAAAATTTGCCTACTCTGGCTATAAGGCTTCCAAATTTTTTTGTTATCTGTTTTAAGATGTGGTTTCAATACTTGTCGGTTAGGCTCAAAAAATAAAATTACGTAGGTTAGGTTGTTCGCTTTCTTCGTTGCGAAGCTATGAAACTAGGACTTACGCATTAACAAAATCTATCAAATATTTAGATTATAAATTTTATATCTTGTAGGGTGAGCCGAACCCGATAATTTAGCACCCAACAGATTTTCTCTATCTGACGCACCACACTAACTATGCGATTTCAAAAGCCTGAAACTAGGCAGTTTCGATCATACATATCATGTGAAGTTTGTATAGTGTGTAATTCCTATATAGCCTTTCCCACTCTAGTTAGATACAAAATTACCCCTCCCCAACCCTCCCCTTGGTAAGGGGAGGGTGCGCGACAGCGCGGGTGGGGTGTATTTCATGACCTTGGGAATTCCTATATTTGTATTTTTATACAAAAAATTATAATTCTTTAGCAAATTTAATTTTTACTGGCGTATCTAAATAATAAGGGATAAAAGTTTAGCCACTTTTATCCCCAAGAATGCATATTAAATTTAAAAACTTGATTTATCTGTAAGATGCCATTTCTGCTTCCAACTGACGAACAAGATTTTCATCACCTTTTAATTTGGCTACTTCCAAGCGATGTTCTAAGGTTTTTTGAATATTCTCTCTGTGGGCTTCTTCTGTTTTTCTGGCTACTTGCACTCGATTACTACTCATAGGGATGACTCCTTTAAGTTTATGTCTATGTTTTGTATTCATAACATAGCATAAATTTTGTAGCTGTTGTTACAGAAATAAATTAAATATTGTATACTGGATAATATCACCTAGAGTACCAGAGGCTCTATAAATTTAGCCATCGGTAGTTCCTCCACTATAACGTAGAGACGAGAATCCCTAACCATGGAACGTCTTCTACAAGGTTTCTAAAAAACGCATATTTAATTTTCACCCCTGTCTTTAAAGAATAATTAAATTTATATAGCCTTTCCCACTCTAGTTAGATACAAAATTACCCCTCCCCAACCCTCCCTTGGTAAGGGGAGGGTGCGCGACAGCGCGGGTGGGGTGTATTTCATGAGCTTGGGAATTGCTATATTTTTCTAAAATTATCTGGTGAATAAACAATAGGAATTTTTAATTGGACTTCTGTACCTTCTCCAGAAGTAGAACTACAGCTTATTTGACCATGATGTTCTTCAACAATAATTTTGTAGCTAATGGATAATCCTAAACCAGTACCTTGTCCTACTGGCTTAGTTGTAAAAAATGGGTCAAAAATTCTCTGTTGATTTTCTAGTGGTATCCCAATTCCATTATCAGCAATGCAAATTAAGACATAATTATTTTTGATAAATTTAGTAGTAATGGATATTTTAGGATTTATGTGTGATGGGGTTATTTCCAAAAAATCAATAGCATTGGAAATAATATTTAATAGAACCTGATTAATTTTGGCAGTATAACATTCTATTAATGGTAGCAATTTATCATATTCTTTGATAATTTCTATATTGGGTTGATTTAATTTATAACTCAATCTGTTTTGAAGAATAATTAGAATATTATCAATGCTCTCATGTATATCAATTTTCTTAAGTTCAGCTTCATTTAAGCGAGAAAAACTTCTTAAAGAAAGTACAATTTGTTGAATACGGATTGTACCATTTTTCATTGATTTTAGTAGTTCTGGTAAATCTGATTGCAGAAAATCTAGATCAATGAGTTGGATAAATTCATCTATTTCTGGTATTGGTTCTAAGTAATATTTCTGGTAAAGTTCTATCAATTCTAATAGTTCTGAAATATATTTATGAGCGTGATTAATATTAGGTGAAATAAAATTAATAGGATTATTAATTTCATGAGCTATTCCCGCAACCAGTTGTCCCAAACTGGACATTTTTTCTTTTTGGATAAGTTGAAGTTGGGTTGTTTCTAATTGCTTTAAAGTTTCTGCCATTTGAGTATCGCTGTCTGTTAGTTTTTTTAAACTCTGTGAAAGCAAGATAAAGAAATTAGTTAATGCCATTACTAACCCAGTAATCTGAATAATCTGTAACCTATGCGCTCTTTGATTAGCTATATTTTGATATTCTGTAGTTAGATCATTCATTAAATTTAATAATTTGATATTATTTTCACTAGAATAAATTACAGCTTCTGTTAATACGGGGGGTGAAATTTGCGTTCCAGATAAAATTATAGGGGTTATTTTTACTCTATACATATTCCAGATTGCTTGGGCTTGAGTAACTAGTTCTTTAGATTTTTCTTCTTCTAGTTTTTTAATAAAAACAGGTTTTTCATCACTACCAGTGACAATTTTCCCTGAAGAAAATCCAGTTAAAGTTTCATCAAATTTATTAAAGGCTTTTATTAATTCTTCTTTTGTGGCTGCGGTGGGAAGGTTTAATGTTTGTGCAACCTGCAATTGTAATAGAGTTTTGGCAATTCTCTGTGATAACATTCTCTGACGACCTGCCAAATTAATAATTACAGCATCTTCTTGTAGTTGGGAAGATATAATGAAATTAGGTATAAGAACACCTATGTCGAAGCTCAAAAATAAAGTAGAAGAAAGTAAAATAATACGATATTTACTTAGCCACAGATTGTACTGGGGCAAATATTGATTGAATTTTTTCATCATTGTTTGTATATGATTATCATCATGATTTGTAGATGATTCAGTTACGCTTCAGATTGACAATTTTTCTGCACAAAAAAATAAAGCTGTTGCTTTATTACTTTACATATTTTTTTATATTTTTTTTGGGTACTAGTAAAAAATAATAGCAGATTCTTAGTCAAAAATACTGGAGTATGTTTTATTTTAACAATCTTTTAATTTTTTAACGTGATGATTGTGATGGACGATTTTATAGCCCAGATTCCACAGGTATTAAAGCAATTTTAATAATTATTAATTTGAGAAACATCAATCATTGAAAGATTTTCTCGTAATTATTTCAAATCTTTAAAAAAAATTAATGCTTCACTTCTGCAAAATGTGGGGTACAGAATATTTGATGGTGGTTGGGTTGATGAGATTTTGGTAAATCTGCATAAATCATATAGAATGGCTATAGAAGCTTATTAACAATATCATCTATTATGTAATATGACTACACAAACAATGTCTGCACCAGAAGTATATCAAGGCCAGTTTGGCAATTTTACAATTACAAAGAGCGATCGCACAAGTGTGATCATCTATCGTACAGGTTTAATGGTCGCTGCTGTGAGTTTTGCGATCGGTAGCGGGTTAGTTTTATTCTCTCCTCAACCTGTG
Source organism: Anabaena sp. PCC 7938 (assembly GCF_049315035.1). Taxonomy (NCBI): domain Bacteria; kingdom Bacillati; phylum Cyanobacteriota; class Cyanophyceae; order Nostocales; family Nostocaceae; genus Anabaena; species Anabaena sp. PCC 7938. The sequence goes on from NZ_CP186034.1 coordinate 3,979,343, forward strand.
GCAATTCCAGCAATTACCCCACTCTACACCTGTTTTAGTCTTGCACTGGGTGTCAGTTTGCTAACCATCCATATTTATATGGCATCTCTGCACCGCATTTTACAGCTTTTCTGGATAATTGGCAGCATTTCCGCATTTCTTTTTGGACATTTTGATAGCCAACCTTTTGCGATTACTGTTTATAACGAACCTCTGACTTTATTCGGAGTTGGTTTTACTTTTGCAGCATTAACAGGGATCTTTTTCAAAGAAGGTTTTTGCTTCAATCGTTTAGAAACTAAAATTTTAACACCCCTTGTACCTCTACTTTTATTAGGACATTTAACAGGAATTTTATCAACTCAAGCAGAACAGATTTTATTAGGAATTTGGGCAATTTGCTTTCTAGTATTTGCATTGCGAAAAACAGTACAGGCTATTCCCGCAGATATTGGGGATAAATCTGTATTTGATTATTTGAAAAATCAACGATTAGCAAAAGTTTAACTGTCTTTTCACGGTTTTATTTGTATTTAAAAATAAGCGATAAAAGTGGTTGAGCAATAAAAATCCTACGAAATGAGGGGGAAAACTTGAGAGGAGAAAGTGCATACTGGTTAGCTTGGTCACAAATCTCTGGTGTTGGGCCAGTATTACTGCAAAGATTACAACAACATTTTGGGAATTTAGAAACAGCTTGGAAAGCAAATTCCAGTGATTTAAGAACAGTAGAAGGTTTTGGATTTCAAACATTAGAAAAAGTTGTCCAACAGAGAACCCGTTTAAATCCTCAACAACTACTTACCCAACACCAACAAGCAAACCCTCACTTCTGGACACCAGCAGACACAGAATATCCCCAACTGCTGCGAGAAATACCCAGTCCACCTCCATTATTGTACTATCGCGGTGAAGTTGATTTACAAGAAAATTCGGGACAAAAACCCTTAGTAGGAATTGTGGGAACTCGTCAACCTACAGAATATGGAATTAAATGGACTCGTCAAATTAGTACCGCTTTAGCAAAAAATGGTTTTACTGTTGTTTCGGGAATGGCCGAAGGAATAGATACAGAAAGTCATTCAGCAGCAATGAAAGCTGGAGGAAGAACAATAGCGGTTGTGGGAACTGGTGTAGATGTTATTTATCCCCATAAAAATCGAGATTTATATAAAGAGATTTTGAATTCTGGAATAGTAATTAGTGAATATCCATCCAAAACTGCACCTAACCGCACCCATTTTCCGAGAAGAAATCGCATTATTGCTGGTTTAAGTCGTGCAGTATTGGTTATGGAAGCACCGATAAAGTCTGGTGCATTAATTACAGCTACCTATGCGAATGAATTTTGTAGAGATGTTTATGCTTTACCGGGAAGAGTTGATGATCAACCATCACAAGGTTGTTTAAAATTAATTAGTCAAGGTGCTGGTATTATTAATCAGCAATTAAGTGAATTATTAACAATGTTGGGAGCAATTCCCAAAATAGATGTAGAGATACCATTAGTTAAATCTGCTCCTTTACCTAATTTATCAGCAGAATTACAACAGGTAATGGATACTCTATCTACTGATGCTTTATCTTTTGATTATATTGTGCAGAAAACAGGTATGAATGCTGGTTTAGTTTCTAGTTCTTTATTGCAGTTAGAACTCATGGGTTTAGTTACCCAACTTCCCGGAATGCGATATCAAAGATGTTGAGACAAGGTTTGCAAAATCATGAAATTTACTCAAATAATGATTCTACATCTCTATAGCCACTAGCAATCTGAGTAATACTAATTTTTTCTTGAACATCACCGATTTAGTCTAAACTTCAAATGATTGGGATCATAATATAAATTCATATCACTAGCGTAAAGATTTTATAGCAATTCCCAAGCTCATGAAATACACCCCACCCGCGCTGTCGCGCACCCTCCACTTACCAAGGGTTGGGGAATAACTGGCCACGGCTAGTTGTAAGGCGATAGATTGATTGTTAAGCTGGGTCGGTTCAGCTAGAAAAGGTTTTAAATCGGAAATAGTGAGCGATCGCAACAATTCCATCATCTCACACAGGAATCTAAGAGGATTCCTATATCTTAAATTTTTACTTGGCTTTTGGAATTGTTCAAAATTCTTTTCAGGGAAGTTTCTTTAACCAGCATGACAGCTTGGTTTATCTCTAACCACAAACGTTCTCTTTGGGCTGCTTCTGGCCAATCTTCTAAAACTTTCTCTACTGGTAGCAAAAATAAATTAACTCGATAAGTATTACCACCTTTTTGATATTTGTAAGCGCCCAGTTTCTCAGCGTTCACTTGACCAATCACTCCCGCTTCTTCCCAGGCTTCTTTTGCAGCTGAATCATGTGGACTCATTCCCTTGCAAATTCCTCCTTTGGGAATTACCCAATTTTGACTGTTACGTGTGGTGATCAATAAAACTTCAATTTTTCCATCTTTTATCCGATATGGAATGACTCCTGATTGTTGCAAAATTTTGGTGTTTTTTTGGGCCATTCGAGTAGCTTCCTATAAATCAACCTTTATATCTTAGTTATTGCGATCGCAATTGGGTAATAGTCGCGTTTGTAAATTGCACCATGATACCTCCAGTCCCCGCAGTCATCATTTTGACAAAACCTGTAAATTCTCTCCCTTTCTGTACCCTACCCTCCTGCTACCTCTCAGGTCTAAAGTCACCCTCATTTCCCGCCTACCGGCTATAGTCTCGGCAGCAAAAAAAGAAAAAATTATCAATTTCTGAATTTTTAACTCCCAAGTACTTGACAATTAGAAAAAAAAAGGCAACAATAATAAAGTTGCAAAGAACAAGGGACTGTAGTTCAATTGGTTAGAGCACCGCCCTGTCACGGCGGAAGTTGCGGGTTCGAGCCCCGTCAGTCCCGTTAAAAAGTGGTAAGTTACAGATAAGGGGCGTATTGCAATACGCCCCTAATTGTTTTTTTGTGTGAAAGAGAGAATTAACTGTGAGTGTTAGAGTTCGTATTGCTCCGAGTCCAACTGGAAACCTACATATTGGTACAGCCAGAACTGCTGTATTCAATTATTTATTCGCCCGTCACCACGGTGGGAAGTTTATCCTGAGAATTGAAGATACAGATTTAGAGCGATCGCGCCCCGAATACACCGACAATATCCTCAGTGGACTACGCTGGCTGGGATTGAACTGGGATGAAGGGCCATTTTTCCAATCTCAACGCCTACATCTTTACAGAGAAGCAGTACAAAAACTGCTAGATCAAGGATTAGCTTATCGTTGCTACACCACATCTGAAGAACTAGATGCGTTGCGAGAAAGACAAAAAGCTAGAAACGAAGCTCCCCGCTACGATAACCGTCACCGTAACCTCACCCCAGAACAACGCACAGCTTTTGAAGCCGAAGGACGTTCCGCTGTAATTCGTTTCAAAATTGACGACGGCCGGGAAATAGTCTGGAATGACTTAGTAAGAGGCCAAATGTCTTGGCGTGGAAGTGATTTGGGTGGTGATATGGTCATCGCTCGTGCTTCTGCTGAAGGGATTGGTCAACCACTGTATAACTTTGTCGTCGTTGTCGATGATATTGATATGCAAATTACTCATGTCATTCGTGGAGAAGACCACATAGCCAACACCGCTAAACAAATTCTGTTGTATGAAGCTTTAGGTGCAAAAATACCTGAATTTGCCCATACACCACTAATTTTGAATCAAGAAGGACGCAAACTTTCCAAGCGGGATGGAGTAACTTCTATTTCTGACTTTGAGAAAATGGGTTTTACCGCTGAAGGTCTGGTCAATTATATGACCTTGCTGGGTTGGTCAGCCCCAGATTCAACCCAAGAAATTTTTACCTTGGAAGCAGCTGCTAAAGAGTTTACCTTTGAGCGTGTTAATAAAGCCGGGGCTAAATTCGACTGGGATAAATTGGATTGGTTGAATAGTCAATATGTCCATCATATGCCAGTAGATCAACTCACAGATTTGCTCATACCTGTCTGGGAAACTGCTGGATATACATTTTCGGGTGGTAGAGAGCGTCCTTGGTTAGAGCAGCTAGTAAGTTTAATTGCTGCTAGTCTGACTCGCTTGGTGGATGCTGTAGCCATGAGCAAAATGTTCTTTACAGATGGGGTAGAATTAACCGAAGAAGGTTCTGCCCAACTCCAGCAAGAAGGGGTAAAAGCGACACTGCAAGGTATTATTACAGCTTTAGAAAATCAATCAGAACTGTCAGCAGATAGCGCTCAAGAAATAATTAAACAAGTGGTGAAAGAGCAAAAAGTCAAAAAAGGCTTAGTTATGCGATCGCTCAGAGCCGCCCTAACAGGAGATGTACATGGCCCTGACCTTATCCAATCATGGCTATTACTAAATCAAATCGGTTTAGATAAACCTCGGTTAAATCAAGCAATTAATTAGGTAATGGGTAATTAATAATTGGTAATTGGTAATTGGTAATGGGTAATTGGGAAAGAATAATTTATCTTTCCCTTGCCCCTCTGCCCCCTGCCCTGCCCTCTGCCCCCTCTGCTCCCCTGCTCCCCTGCTCCCCTTCTCCCCTGGGAACTTGGTATGTAAAATCTATGTCTTAAAAATTACTTAGAAATGAATGTAATGCAATGCCTAAAAAAGTGGTTAATATAAGAATCAAATTATCATTGATGATAGTTACGCTCTTCATCACACCGATTATTGATAATATTGCTAATGCTCAAGAAGCACCACCAATTTTTGGAGATATCACCATCAAACCCAAATTTTCACCCGATCCTTTGAAAGTGCGGGGGATGAGTGGTGGTTCAGTGAAGGCAAGCGAAGTGGGTGGGAAAGAAACCCCCACAGGCCCTTGCGCTGGGTTTGTAGATCAAGCACCAGATCACACACTGAAATTAATAAGTAAATTCGATTACCTAAAAGTGGAAGTAGAAAGTCCAGCGGACACCACGATGATTATTAAAGGCCCTGGTGGTGTTTGGTGCAATGATGATTTTAATGGTAAAAATCCTGGCATTGTGGGTGAGTGGTTGAAAGGAACTTACCAAATTTGGGTCGGTTCCTACGAAAAAGGAAAATATTTACCCTACACTTTAAAAATTACAGAAGTTAAGTAGGTCAACGGATTTTGGATTTGTTTCATCCACAAGGAACGGAGTTTTGTCCAGATACATAGCTTCTGGAGCAGGAGTACCAAAAATCTAAAATCTGCTTTTTGAAGTCTAAACCTATAACTGTTAAAGGTTTCACTCGTTTTGAGGATAAGAGAAGGACGGGGAAAAAACTCACCTTGTCTCGACAATCCTGTATTTGTATTAAAATGAGAATTAAGTTAACTTTAATTAAGATTTTTGATAAGCGTGACGGATCTGCCATGGGGACTTAATAGCCTTTTGGTTATCCCCAAACGGTGATCAGACATCCAATTAAACAAAATGGATTTATAAACATCCGTTACACAGCAGCGTTACCAAGCCAGGAAAAATGAAAGATCGAACTTGACAACTTGATACTTTTGAAACTGGGTATTTGGTGAACAAAGCTAATTAGTCGTATTGGCATCTAGAGGTAAATTAAAAGATGAAATTCTCTTGGAAAGTGGTAGCACTCTGGTCAGTGCTTGCTTTGGTAATTGGCTTTTTCTTCTGGCAAGGGGCTTTTGCAAATGTTCCTACGGATACAAGTAAGAATGCGGCTAATACTCGCATGACTTATGGTCGCTTTCTTGAATACTTAGATGCAGACCGCGTGACCAATGTGGATCTTTACGACGGTGGTAGAACCGCGATTATCGAAGCTAATGACCAAGATATCGAAAACCGCATTCAACGTTGGCGAGTAGATTTACCTATTAATGCTCCTGAGTTAATTAACAAACTCAAAGAACACAAAGTCAGTTTTGACGCTCATCCTATGCGTAATGATGGCGCAATCTGGGGATTGTTGGGTAATCTTGTATTCCCAGTATTATTGATTACTGGTTTGTTCTTTTTGTTCCGTCGCTCTAACAACCTCCCTGGTGGTCCCGGACAAGCGATGAATTTCGGTAAATCCCGCGCTCGTTTCCAAATGGAAGCAAAAACTGGGGTAAAATTTGATGATGTTGCTGGGATTGAGGAAGCGAAAGAAGAACTGCAAGAAGTTGTGACTTTCCTCAAACAGCCAGAAAGATTTACTGCTGTTGGCGCTCGGATTCCCAAGGGTGTACTGTTAATTGGCCCTCCTGGTACTGGTAAGACTTTACTAGCAAAAGCGATCGCAGGTGAAGCTGGTGTACCATTCTTTTCTATATCTGGTTCTGAGTTTGTAGAAATGTTTGTGGGTGTGGGTGCTTCCCGTGTCCGCGACTTGTTCAAGAAAGCTAAAGACAATGCTCCTTGTATCATCTTTATTGATGAAATCGACGCTGTAGGCCGTCAACGGGGTGCAGGTATCGGTGGTGGAAATGATGAAAGAGAACAAACTCTCAACCAGCTATTAACCGAAATGGATGGTTTTGAAGGTAATACTGGCATTATTATTATTGCTGCTACCAACCGTCCTGATGTATTGGATTCGGCGTTGTTGCGTCCCGGTCGTTTTGACAGACAGGTAACTGTTGATGCACCCGACATTAAAGGACGTTTAGAAGTTCTAGAAGTCCACGCACGGAACAAAAAATTAGATAAGAGTGTATCCTTGGAAGCGATCGCACGTCGTACTCCTGGATTCACCGGTGCAGATTTAGCTAACCTCCTCAACGAAGCCGCAATTCTCACCGCTAGAAGACGCAAAGAAGGCATTACCCTTCTAGAAATTGATGATGCAGTGGATAGGGTAGTTGCAGGTATGGAAGGCACTCCCTTGGTAGACAGCAAGAGTAAACGCTTGATTGCTTACCATGAAATCGGACACGCGTTGGTGGGTACTTTATTAAAAGACCATGACCCAGTACAAAAAGTTACCCTGATTCCTAGAGGACAAGCACAGGGTTTAACCTGGTTTATGCCTAACGAAGAACAAGGTTTAATTTCTCGTTCTCAACTCAAAGCCAGAATTACAGGCGCTTTGGGTGGACGTGCAGCCGAAGAAGTCATCTTTGGCCCAGCAGAAGTTACTACTGGTGCAGGTGGAGACTTACAACAGTTGTCAGGAATGGCAAGACAAATGGTAACACGGTTTGGGATGTCTGATTTAGGCCCCCTTTCACTGGAAAGCCAACAAGGAGAAGTATTCCTGGGACGTGACTGGACAACACGTTCTGAGTATTCTGATTCTATTGCTGCTCGTATTGATGCTCAAGTCAGAGCGATCGCAGAAGAGTGTTACGAGAACGCTAAGAAAATTATCCGTGAACATCGCAGTGTCACAGATCGTTTAGTGGATCTGTTGATTGAAAAAGAAACCATTGACGGTGAAGAGTTCCGTCAAATTGTCGCTGAGTACACTGTTGTACCCGATAAGTCACAGTTTGTACCGCAACTGTAATTTTTAATCTATAAATTTTGTGAGTGGGTATGGTTAATTTGACCATATCCATTTTTTTGTGTATGAATTTATCTCACGCAGAGTCGCAGAGAGAAAGTTGTAGCTTGGGTTGTTCGCTTTCTTCGTTGCGAAGCAATGGAACGTATCCCTGCGGGACACTGCGTGAACACGAAGTGTGCCGGAGGCATAACCCAATATTTACAGGCATTTGTTGGGTTTCACTATCGCACCCTACGGGATCTTGCTACAACCCAACCTAAAAAAATTCTTAACCTCGTATTGTTAGGTATTACCCTAGCATGGGGAACAGGGTTGAAAGTCTTTTGGTATAGGGTTTTATTCTTAGATTGTGTACCTCATTTAGTTACAACCTGGTGTAAACACTAATATTCGTAGAATTTTTTAAAAAACACAGTGATTTCCCGTAAAACAGCAAGTAACTATTGGAGGAATAAAAAAGCTCAGGCTATGCAAAACACTGAATGAATGGGCTTTCTATATTTCGTTATTATTTTGTGAACTATTTGAGGAAATCAGTAAAATGTCCCAAATGAACGGCACAATGATGCAATATTTCCACTGGTATATCGACCCCGATTTAATCCTGTGGAATGATGTAAAAAACAAAGCTCAAGAAATAGCTAATGCAGGTTTTACCGCTTTGTGGCTACCACCAGCCTATAAAGGAATGTCGGGCGGTTATGATGTGGGATATGGCGTATATGATATGTACGACTTGGGCGAATTTAATCAAAAAGGGACAACTCGCACCAAATATGGCGATCGCACACAGTATCTAGATGCCATTAAAACAATTCAGCAACATGGGTTACAAGTCTATGCAGATACTGTCCTCAATCACAGAATGGGAGGAGATGGAAAAGAAGTAGTTAAAGCTACTCCATTCTCACAAGACGATCGTCTAAATCCTAAAGGTTGGCAACGGGATATCAATGCTTACACCCATTTCACCTTTCCTGGTCGTCAAGGTAAACATTCTGACTTCCAATGGCATTGGTGGCACTTTGATGCTGTAGATTACGATGATTATAGTAAAGAGCGAAATACTATCTATTTGTTAGATGGTAAAAGATTTGATGATTATGTGGCTTTAGAAAAAGGTAACTTTGCTTACCTCATGGGATGTGATCTGGACTTTCAAAACCAGAAAGTCAGAGACGAGGTAACTCACTGGGGTGAATGGTATCTTGAGACTACGGGAGTTAATGGTTTCCGTATTGATGCCGTAAAACATATTTCTGCTTGGTTCTTTCCCCAATGGTTGGATCACCTCAAGGGATATGCTGGCAAAGATTTATTTATGGTGGGTGAATATTGGTATAACGACATCAACACACTGCATTGGTATCTGAATGCTGTTGGGGGCAAAATGTCCTTGTTTGATGTTCCCCTACACTACAATTTCCACTATGCCAGTAAAGCTGGTGGTAACTATGATATGCGACGCATTCTTGATGGGACATTAATGCAGCAACGCCCAACTCATGCTGTTACTTTTGTTGAAAACCACGATTCCCAACCATTACAGGCTTTAGAAGCACCTGTTGAACCTTGGTTTAAACCCTTGGCTTATGCCCTGATTCTCCTGCGTGCAGAAGGCTATCCTTGTGTATTTTATGGTGACTATTATGGTGCAGAATATGAAGATTGGGGAAAAGACGGCAACCGATACAAGATTTTTCTGCCTTCTCACCGTTGGTTAATTGACAAATTCCTCTATGCCCGTCAGAATTTTGCCTATGGTTCACAGTATGACTACTTTGATCACCCGAATGTGATTGGGTGGACAAGACTAGGAGATGGAGAACACCCCAAAGCTTTGGCTGTAATTATGAGTGATGGATCTGGTGGTAGTAAATGGATGGAAGTTGGTAAACCTAACACCAAGTTTTACGATCTGACAGAACATATTAAGCAGCCAGTTTATACTAATGAATGGGGTTGGGCTGAGTTTCATTGTCAAGGTGGCTCAGTTTCGGTCTGGATTCAAGAATAATCATTGAGATAAGGGATAAGCTATGGATAATAGCAATACTTTGGATTTGGTGACTGGGGGATTAGCGATCGCTATTTTGGTAGGTGGAATGTTGATGATGTTCACTACTATCTTCAGCACTAAGAAATAATTTAATTCTTTTCACCCAGAAAAACTGGGTGATCTATCACCTAGAATAGATTGTAGCAGTTTTCGGTTGAGTGAGATACAAGAACCCCACCCCCAACCCCCTCATCGCTTGCGGGGAGGGGGCTATGATGTATTTCATTCCAGTGCATACCGCTTTAGTATTTATGTATCCTCATCCCAATATTCCTACTCAAGAGCAAGCTTTGAAATTTTTCTTGGTTTGCGTTGATTTGAGTAATTTACTATTGACAATAGAGTTAGTTAGATTAGATGCAAGAACAAATCAAATCTACATTTTGGCAAGTAAAGACATCGAAATATTGATTTACCCTAACGGTTACGTGAGGATATTATGACAAATATTCACTTTACTAGCATGAACAGAGAACAACTTCGGGAATATGTCAAAACACATCCAGAAGACCAAGCTGCTTTTTACACATATATGGATAGACTACAAACAGAACCAGGAATTGATATAAGTTCTATAGAGCAGTTCGACCAAGTAATTGAAGAAAAGCTAGAGAGTATTGATATTAAAGATGCTGAGAATGTCCTCAAAGAAGCTTTACAAGTTGGTTTCACATCTTTAGAAGAATTGAAAAAGAGGTTAGGATAGTGACCTACCACGTACAAATAGCACCTGCAACTGTAGAACAAATTACAAAATTGGATTCTGAACTTCAGCAACAAGTTGTCATGAAGCTAGAAGAATTAGCGTTAAACCCACTTCTAGCTGAAGCACAAAAGTTAAAAAGCCAAGAGAACTTGTATGTAATTCGTTTGGGTAAGTATCGTATTGTTTATCAACTGCAAAACGAACTTGGTCAGGTTATGGTACTAAAAGTTGCTTAAATAAAACCATACATTTTCAAGCAAGCCATCGTAGTAACAGACTCTTAACAGGATTGACAAATTCCCGTTTTTCAGACGTTGCGCGAGCAAATTCCCGTTTTAACTGGTAGTACCATTGTGCTTGCATATCTGAATCTTTAATTAATCGTAGAACTGGATCATATTTGAGTCCAATTTGCTGTTTTTCTACTACTGTTCGGTCTTGGTCGAGAAATTTTCGTGCTAATACATGAATCAAAGGTTTGAATATATTTAACCAAGTAGGCATTCCATAAAGGACAAAAGTTACCTCTGTTTCTGTATCAGAAATTGGTGTAACCGCTGTCAAATTACAAAGTCGATGTTTACCAAAGGTTATCTCTTCTATTCTCACACCTGGTAAACGAAAAGAAATTTCTACTTCGGGAATACCACCACCGACTAACCAATATAATCGGCTCATATTCTCCATATTGTCTGACAACTTATGTCGTCGGACTGTAAACCCGTAAGGTGAAGGATCAAATTGTTTGACTTCTTCATGCAATTCCCCGCTTCTCCACCACCATACCCGATGTACATAAGGAGAATGAGCAGGGTCCATTAAACCTGTCACCGCATGATCAATAAAACAAGGAAATCTCATCACCTCAACTAGTTGAGGGAGTTGTTCAGCAAAACCTGGAACTACTGGAACATCCATTTCTGAAGCGCTGGGTTGAGATTTATCCCCATCTGTCATGTATATCCAAATATTGCCTTGAGTCTCATGAATTGGATATGATTGCACATCGAAGCGGCTCAAGTCCGTATCCTGCTCTGGCAATAAAGATGGAATTGAGACACAATGTCCAGCAGGATCAAAACGCCAACCGTGGTAACAGCATTCTACTTCTTGTCCATTGAATCGACCACAACTCAAGGGTACAGCGCGATGAGGGCAAATATCCCTCACAGCAGAAACCTGACCATCTTGGCTTCTAATCAGTAGTACTGGTTCTCCCAAGAAAATCCGAGCCACCATTTTACCTGGTTTCAGGAGATAACTAGGTAGTGCATAGTACCAAAGATTACGTAATAAAAGGTTGTTGTTATCTATCACAATATAACTAATCTATAACTAAAGGCCCTATATCCTCATCCGGTTCAGTTACTGAACTGTATTGCAATATATCCGACAATAGTGATAGACAACAAGTATTCTTTGCAAATAAAACTAATTGCTGGTGCAAGCTTCACATTGTTCTCAATGCGATCGCTCTTAGAAGTTCCCCTGACTTAGTACTAACTATACATCTATATGCTTATAAGCTTAAATAAAGCCAGCAGCGGGATTTGAACTCGCGACCTTCCGATTACAAGTCGGATGCACTACCACTGTGCTATGCTGGCGGACTGGCTAGTACTTTTTAAGCACCCACCGATTACATATCATATCACAATTCTGAGATTTGTCTAGTGGTGATGACTAAAAAAATTATTTCCTTAGTCATAGCTAAATTTTCAGTCTAAATAGGACTTACGGATGAGTTACGGAATAACGTTCGCATAGCGCATACCGCAGAGGACACGGAGGAATAAGAGTTTAGGAGAGTTTTTGCGTAAGTCCTACTAAAGATAGTTGTATAGAGAAGAAATCTGTGAATGAGTCGAAAAATACTCATAAAGTATCATTGATTAAAAAAGCTAATTCTAATTGTGTAACTTAAGGTAATAATATTTGGTACAGTTTTAAGACTGTATTCCTTTTGACGCGTCTGGGTGAAGGAACAGAAAAACATTATTGTTCTTTAAAAGATCACAAGCATGGCAGAATTGATCGGACGAGATTTATTAGGTCTGGCGGATCTTAATTCCACAGAACTGCAAGAACTTCTGCAATTGGCAACTCAACTCAAGTCACAAAAGTTACAGTTGCAGTGTAATAAAGTTCTGGGGTTATTATTCTCCAAAGCCTCAACTCGCACACGAGTTAGTTTTACGGTAGCTATGTACCAACTGGGTGGACAGGTAATTGATCTTAATCCCAATGTAACTCAAGTGAGTCGTGGGGAGCCTCTTCAGGATACGGCAAGGGTGTTAGATCGTTATTTGGATATTTTTGCAATTCGTACTTTCGCCCAGAAAGATTTGGAAACTTTTGCCAGCTATGCCAAAAGTCCTGTAATTAATGCGCTAACAGATTTAGAACACCCCTGCCAGATTTTAGCCGATTTATTGACCATTCAAGAATGTTTTGGTGATTTATCTGGTCTAACTTTGACTTACGTGGGTGATGGGAATAATGTCGCTAATTCCCTTATGCTGGGTTGTGCTTTGGTGGGAATGAATGTGCGGGTGGCTTTTCCTTCGGGATATGCTCCAGATGCCAAAATTGTAGAAAAAGCTAGGGCAATAGCTGATAATAAAACTGAAGTTGTTCTCACCCATGACCCAGAAGCAGCAGCTAAAGGTGCATCTGTACTTTACACTGATGTTTGGGCAAGTATGGGACAAGAGGCAGAAGCTGATAATCGGTTTCCTATTTTCCAGCCTTATCAAATTTCTCAAGAATTATTGAGTCTTGCAGATCCAGCCGCTATTGTTCTACACTGTTTACCAGCACATCGAGGTGAAGAAATTACCGAAGAAGTAATCGAAGGTTCTCAATCAAAGGTTTGGGATCAGGCAGAAAATAGATTACACGCTCAAAAAGCTCTACTAGCCAGTATTTTAGGGGCTAAATGACAGGTAAAAGCTAAAAAATTGCAAGTAAATAGGCAAAAGTAAAGTCAGTCATTTCTCTTTTGCCTTTTAAATTTTTAAGTTTTATCTTGTTAAGGGAAGATTTTTGTAGTACTAATGTTCTAGGGACATTTATAATTACTTCCCAACAAAAATTATGGAAAGACTAACAGAAGCTCAACAAGAATTATACGAATGGTTGACAGAATATATCAGAATGAATGAGCATTCGCCTTCTATTCGTCAAATGATGCAAGGAATGAACTTGAAATCACCTGCACCGATTCAAAGCCGTTTAGAGCATTTACGCAACAAGGGATATATCGAGTGGAAGGAAGGTAAGGCGCGAACTATTCGGGTTTTGCGTCCTGTGAAGCTAGGTGTGCCAATTTTGGGGACTATTGCTGCTGGTGGTTTAATTGAACCTTTTACGGATGCTGTAGAGCATTTAGACTTGGCTAATTTATCTTTACCTCCCCAAAGTTATGCTTTGCGGGTGACTGGAGATAGCATGATTGATGATTTAATTGCTGATGGGGATGTGGTGTTTTTGCGTCCGGTAGCAGAACCAAATCAGTTAAAAAATGGCACTATTGTGGCTGCTAGAGTTGAAGGACACGGTACAACTTTAAAACGTTTTTATCGTCATGATGATCTTGTGACTCTCAAACCAGCAAATTCTAAGTATAAACCGATGGAAATACCTGCGATGCAAGTACAAGTGCAAGGTTCTCTGATTGGTATTTGGCGAAACTATAACTGAAAAATGGTAATGGGTGATGGGTAATAGGTAATGGGTAAAATGAATAACAATTACGAATTACCAATTACCAATTTATGTATATAACGCGAAAACCAGTGCAGAAATTGCCTTTTTTCTCTCTCAAGTTACCTTTTGTGGGGGAGAAGAAAGGCATTTATCAAGTTAAGCAACCTTTACCAGGATGTCCAAAAATGCCGTTATCTCTGCAACTGCGGGGATATCAGCGTGAAGCTATTACTAGTTGGTTTGCTAATAATGGCAGAGGGACGCTAAAGATGGCTACTGGTAGTGGTAAGACTATTACTGCATTGTCTATTGTTTTTGAGTTATATCAGCAGATTGGTTTACAAGTTTTGGTGGTGGTATGTCCCTATCGTCATCTTGTGAGTCAATGGGCGAGAGAATGTGAGAAATTTAACTTAATTCCAATTTTAGCTTTCGAGAATTTACGTAGTTGGCAAAGTCAATTATCAACACAAATTTATAATCTGCGTTCTGGTTCTCAAGGTTTTGTGACGGTGATTACCACTAACTCGACTTTAATTAGTGATGGTTTTCAGTCGCAAGTTAAATATTTTCCAGCGAAGACTTTAATTATTGGTGATGAAGCGCATAATTTAGGTTCACCCAAGTTAGAAGAAAGTTTACCCCGGAAGGTGGGTTTGCGTCTAGCTTTATCGGCGACACCGGAACGGTATTTTGATGACGGAGGTACACAATCTTTATTAGATTATTTCGGTGCTGTTCTCCAACCTGAGTTTAGTTTAGAGGATGCGATCGCACAAGGAGCTTTGGTACACTATCTTTATTACCCGGTTTTGGTGGAGTTAACAGAGGCTGAAAGTATAGCCTATCTTAAGTTAACAAAAAAAATTGGGCGTTCTCTTCAGTATCGAGAAAGAGATCATGGTGATGTTGGAGATTTTGAAAACAACGAAGATATCAAATCTTTATTAATGCAACGTGCTAGGTTAATTGGTGCAGCAGAAAATAAATTAACAGCTTTGCGGGAATTAATGGCAACTCGCAAAGATACAAGCCATACTTTATTTTATTGTAGTGATGGTTCTCCAGAAACCGGACAGCGTTCATCTCTGCGTCAACTCAAAGCTGTTTCTAAGATTTTGGGTGTAGACTTGGGTTACAAAGTCAGCACCTACACCGCACACACTTCTTTACAGGAAAGAGAAACTTTACGCTGTCAATTTGAAAGTGGAGAATTGCAAGGTTTAGTGGCGATTCGTTGTTTAGATGAAGGTGTAGATATTCCTGCAATTCAAACTGCGGTGATTTTATCAAGTTCTGGCAATCCTCGTCAATTTATTCAACGTCGAGGAAGAGTTTTACGTCCTCATCCTGGTAAGGATAGAGCGACGATTTTTGATATGATTGTTTTACCTCCAGATTTGGATAGAGAAACTATTGAAGTGGAACGGAATTTGTTAAAAAAGGAATTACGGCGTTTTGTTGAATTTGCTGATTTAGCAGATAATGCTGGACAAGCTAGGATGAAGTTATTGGCTTTGCAAAAACGATATGGGTTGTTGGATATTTGAAGATAAATAAACCGCGAAGGCGCGAAGAGCGCGAAGGAAGAAGGGATGAAGAGAGAAGAGGGAAGAATGAGGGAGTTGGGTGATGATGTGGAGGGGTTAGCTTATGGGGTGATTGGTGCGGCTATTGAGGTGCATAGGGTGTTGGGAGCGGGGTTTTTGGAGAGGGTTTATCAGGAGGCTTTGTTTTGTGAATTTCGTTTGCGGGGGATACCTTGTAAACCTAAATATTTAGTATCAATCAATTATAAAGGTCATCCTATTGGTGAGGGTGAATTAGATTTTTTAGTTGGTGATATTTTAGTAGTTGAATTAAAAGCTGTAGAAAAACTAGCTCCCATTCACGAAGCTCAAGTTATCTCATATTTAAAAACAACAAATAACCGCCTCGGACTCCTCATTAACTTTAACGTCCCCATCCTCAAAGAAGGAATTAAACGAGTCATCCTCTCATCCTAAACCTTCTCTTCTTCTTCCTTCGCGCTCTTCGCGGTTCATTAATTCTTCTCACACCCTTAAACACAAATAAAAAAATGCCAGAACACTCAAACATCGAAGATGTCCAAGAACCAATTAACAGCGCACCACCAGAAGTAAAACAAATAATAGAAAAAGTATGGAGATTAGAGAAAAGTAGATTAGATAGAAAAAGCAAAGGACATATTAATGATGATATTTTAATAATTGTAAAAGAAGCAGTGCAATGAAGCTAACCTCCATTAAATTATGTAATTTTCGCTCATTTTATGGAAAAACACCAGAAATTACTTTAGCTGGTGGAGACGTTCGCAATACTACCATGATTTATGGGAGTAACGGCGCAGGTAAAACCAGTTTATTGAATGCCTTTACCTGGGTATTATATGAAAAATTCAGTGCTGCATTTGCTTCCACAGAAAAGTTAGTCAATAAAAGAGCGATCGCAGAATCTCAACCAGGAGATCCTGTAGAATGTTCCGTAGAAGTAGGTTGGGAACATGAAAGCAACCGTTACCGTGCAACTCGTTCTTGTCGGGTTTATAAAAATGAAAGTGATTTTATTGAAGCTGGTAAAACCCAGTTAAAAATCCAAGTTGCTGGAGATGACGGTAAATGGTATTTTCCCCTTCAGCAAGCCGAAGAAATCATCACCCAGATTTTACCCGCAAGTTTACATCAATATTTTTTCTTTGACGGTGAACGCATTGAAGAAATAGTCCGTTCTGATAATAAAGCAGAAATCGCAGAAGCAATTAGAACTTTTTTGGGTGTAGAAGTAATTGAACTTTCCATCAAACACCTGAAAGATACTAAAAAGACTTTAGAAACTGAACTAAAAAACATTGGTGATGCAGAAACTAAACAGTTATTAACTCAGCAAGAAAAGCTAGAATTGGAAATTGAAACCATCAACAACAGTCAAATTGAAATCAAGCTGGAATTAGAACATCAACAAATATTCAAAAAAGAAGTCAGTAATAAATTACGCGAACTAAGTGCTATTAAAGAATTACAAGAAAGAAAGCAAAACTTAGAATCTCAAAGAGACAAATATCGAGAAGAACTTAAGAAAACAAGAGAAGCTTTAAAAAAAGCTATTTCTGCACGGGGTTATACAGTTTTGTTATCAGAAACTACAGCTAAGTTTCGGGAAATATTCACAGATTTAAAACAACGTGGTGAATTAACAGCAGGAATTTCCCAAGAATTTGTCAAGGATTTACTCAATACCGGACGCTGTATTTGTGGTGCTGATTTAAGAGAAGGAACTCATACTCATTTTCATGTTAAAAACTTAATGAAAAAAGCAGGTTCTTCGACAGTAGAAGAGACCGCAATTAGAATGAGCGCACAAGTTGATGAAATTGATAAACAAGCACTTGCTTTTTGGGAAGAAGCGGATAGAGAACAAGCACGAATTAAGCAGTTAAAGGAAAACCTTTCTCAAGTTGAACTGGAATTAGATGGTATTCAAGAACAACTGCGAAAAGATCCCAATGAAGAAATTAGCGGTTTACAAAAACGATTAGATGGAATTGAAGCGAAAATTGATGAATTAAATCGAGAACAAGGTGCAAATCAACAGGAACTCTCTCACCTCAAAACCGATATTGATGCTTTAATCAAACAAATATCTAAGCAAAAACAAAATGAGGAAAAACAATCTTTAGCACAGCGTCGCATTAGCGCTACCCAAGATGCAATTGAACGTTTATCGGAAGTAAAAAACCGTCAAGAAAACCAGTTTCGTCTGCAATTAGAACAGCGAGTACAAGAAATTTTCTCAGATATGTCTTTTACTCCCTACATTCCCAAAATTAGCGAAAAATATGAATTGAGTTTAGTCGAAAATACCACGGGAATAGAAGCACCAGTCGCAGCTTCAACGGGAGAAAATCAAATTCTTAGCTTATCTTTTATCGCTAGTATTATAGACAAAGTGCGAGACTGGAGTGAAAAGCGGAAAATGATGATGGTTCCTGATAGTAGCACTTTTCCCATTGTCATGGATTCTCCTTTTGGGAGTTTAGATGCTAATTCCCGCCGTCACATTGCTCAAACTATTCCTAAATTAGCAAATCAGTTAATTGTCTTAGTGACTCAAACCCAATGGAGGGTAGAAGTTGAGGAGGAAATTGCTGATAAAATTGGTAAAGAATATGTGTTGGTTTATTATTCTTCTAAACCTAATTGTCAGCAAGATGATATTCAGTTGGGTAGAGAAAGATATTCTTTGGTAAGACAGAGTTTGAATGGTTTTGAATATACTGAAATTATTGAGGTTGAACGAGATTAGAATGTCTCACGCAAAGGAAGAAAGGATTTATGGTTGTTAGTTCTTTAAGTTTGGTGACGGATACGTGGGTAAGTGTGAGTTGGGATGAGTTTATAGAAATTACTAATCATCCTGATTATCAGCAAGGAAGATTTTATTATTATCAAAATTACATGAGGATAGAAATGTCACCTGTTGGTTCAATTCATGGAAACAATAATAATGTTGTTGCAAATGTTGTGAATTTTTATGCAACATTGAAAAATATTAAAATTAAAGGCTGGGTAAATACCAGTTTTCGCAGAACAAATGAAGGGGAATGTCAACCTGATTTGGCTTTTTATATTGGGGATAAGGTAACATTTCCACCTTTGAATAATTCTCCTGTGAATATTAATGAGTTAGCAGCACCGACTTTAGTGGTAGAAATTGCTGCTTCTTCTGTAAATGATGATTTAGGGTTTAAAAGGTTACTTTATGAAAGATTGGGTGTAAAGGAATATTGGGTGATGGGTGCTAATAATAATGATATTATTGCTTTTGAAATATCTGATGGTGGAAGTAAAAGAATTGAGGAATCTAAGGTTTTACCAGGGTTACAAATAGCTACTGTTAAGGAAGCTATTCAACGTAGTCTAACTCAAGATGATGGTGAAGTTAATCGTTGGTTATTGGGAATTTTTAGTTAATTTGTTTCGCGCAAAGGATGCAAAGGTAGAATGTTATTTAGAAATGCTTCGTTGTTGGTTAGTTTAGGTTTAAGTTTTTTACCTTCTCGCGTTTTGGCTTTTTCTGATACTCAAAACTATTGGGGTAAAGATTGTATTCAACAATTAGGAGAAAGGAAGTTACTAACGGGTTATCCTGATGGTAGTTTTCGTCCTAATTCAACTGTTACTCGCGCAGAAGCAGCGGTTTTAATGTTAAATGCTTTTCCAAATGCAGCAATAAAACGCGATTCTGTAATATTTAAAGATGTATCTAGCAATTATTGGGGATATAAAGCGATTAATACTGCTTATCAAAAAGGGTTTTTCTCTGGTTATCCCGGTAATCTTTTTCAGCCTAACCAAGCAATTCCAAGAGCGCAAATTATTGGTGTTATCGCTGGGGGAAAAAATTATAGTTCTGTATCTAATTCAGTGCAGATATTACAACGTTATTTTGAAGATGCTAATTTAATACCTAATTATGCTCAAAATTCTATAGCTGCGGGAACTATTAATAGTATTGTTGTTAATTATCCTGATGTCAAAAAGTTAAAACCTCAAGATACTGCTACTAGAGGTGAAGTTGCAGCGTTAATGTGTCGCGCTTTAAATATTTACGCTGTCCCTCCTCAATATATTGCTGGTGTGGAAGTTCAACCGCAAGAGGTACGCGCTTTACCAGGAAAATTAGATTCTATTCCTACTTTTAATAGTAATAGTCCTGAACTTGTTGATACTGATGGAATTTTACTTTCAACTTTTTCACCAGAAGGGAAAAAAAGCCAAGAAGCACATTTAAATTATCCTTTTCAAGGTAGATTTGATGTGTTCTCTCATCATATTATTAGAGCAGAAAATACATCTCAAAACCGTACTGTTTATCAGGGTATTATTGTTCATAATCCAGGTAATGAAGCAGTGACTCTGGAAGTTTTACAAGCTGCTAGTTACCTTTCACGGGAAGCACCTTTTATTAATCTACCGGATATGGTAGATAATGCCCAAAGTACGGTTTATGCTGGCCCCGGTAGTCGGACTATGAATGATGTGCTACGAGGGGTTAAGCAAGAGATGTTTCCTGAAAAATTGGTGATAAAACCAGGGGAAAGTCAAATTTTAGCTAATTTACCAATTGGGGTTCAAGCACCTTCTTCCAATGGTCGCACAGTGATGATGAGGTTGAGTAGCAATAAACCGATTTTTATGGCTAACTTAGCTATGAAAAGCCAAAGTCCTCCAACTCTAGCAGAATGGCTACAGCTATTAGATAGTGGCAGTTTAGCAGGAAAGCGTGATCCTATACCCACTCCTTTAGATCCCCCCAGAGAACCAACGGTATTTAGTCGCGTTGCTGGTGTTTCTCAAGGAACAAAATGGGAAGCAAATATTACAGATAATCCAAATGTTGCTAATTTAAGTTTACCCCAGCCAGGAAAGGCTTTTTCTTATCCTTTAGGAACGGTTCATTTAATCACTCTCAGCACAGGACAAATACAGAGTGCTGAAATGTTAAAACGCTATAATGATACGGCTTATTTTGCCCATAGCAACTACGGTGTAGAATATAATCTGACGTTACCTTTATATAATTCTAGCAGTCAAACTCGAACTGTATCTGTATTAATACAAACACCCGTTAAAGATGAGGGTGGAACAGATAGACTGTTGTTTTTGAAGCCACCAGTGGAACAAATATTTTTCCGGGGTACTGTGCGAGTGCGTTACAGGGATGATAATGGAGGGGAAAAGACGCGCTATGTGCATTTAGTACAGCGTCGGGGACAACGAGGGGAAGCTTTAGTAAGGTTGAATTTAGCACCGGGTGAAAAAAGACAAGTTCAAGTAGATTTTTTGTATCCTCCTGATTCTACTCCTCCACAAGTTTTGACTGTGAAAACTGAGGGGTAAATTTAGAATTTTGTCTCACGCAAAGGCGCAAAGGAAGAAGGTTATGGTTGCTAGTTCACATAGAAGTTATATGAGTCCTTTGGAGTATTTGGAGTGGGAGGAACAGCAAGATATTAAATATGAATATATCAATGGTGAGGTTTTTGCTATGACTGGGGGAACTATTCCCCATACTACTATTGCTTTAAATTTGGCTTCTGCGTTAAAAAATCATTTGCGTGGGGGTAAATGTCGTCCTTTTATGGCAGATGCTAAAGTGGGTATATCAGAAAATGGTTCTTTTCATTATCCTGATGTGATGGTAAGTTGTGATGAACGGGATAAACAAGCTATTAAGTTTATTCAATATCCTTGTTTAATTATTGAGGTGCTTTCTCCGAGTACGGAAGCTTATGATAGGGGGGGTAAGTTTCAGCTATATAGACGAATTGAAACTTTACAAGAATATGTTTTAATTAGTGTGGATAAAATCGGTTTGGATTGTTTTCGGTTAAATGAGAGGGGTTTATGGGAGTTACATCCTTTTGTTGAGGGTGATGAAATAA
This sequence comes from Anabaena sp. PCC 7938, assembly GCF_049315035.1. Lineage (NCBI taxonomy): Bacteria > Bacillati > Cyanobacteriota > Cyanophyceae > Nostocales > Nostocaceae > Anabaena > Anabaena sp. PCC 7938. The sequence continues at coordinate 4,000,718 of NZ_CP186034.1, forward strand.
ATTTAGTTAGTGTTGATTTTACGTTTCCTCTTTCTCTGGTTTATGAGGATGTTTTTTGATTTTTTTCTCACGCAGAGGCGCGGAGAGGAAAGCAAGAGTATGGTATTAATAAATTAAGTTTGAGATATTTAGGGTGTATATTTTATAATTATGGCAGAAACTGGTAGAATCAGAGTTGCTAAAGATAAGGCTGAGTTGGTCAAAAGTTTAACTTCTGCTGATGGGGGAACTGGTCCTTTTCAGACATTTGCTGATGTGATTGTTTTTGCTGCTGCTTTGGGTGCTAAGTATAAAAAGCGCGTTCCTTTAGAGGAAATTTCTAAACGTGAACCAGCACCGATAAGGTTAGAAGTTTTTGCTACGATGGGATATGATAATTTAATTAAATTGTTGGGATTTACAGAAACTCAAGATATTGGAATTTTATCTCCTAATGAGGAACAATACCAAAATCAGCGTCATGAAATTTTTGAAGAATATGCTAATGGTGGTTTAGAACTTTTGGTATCGGAACTTAGAGGTTCAATTGACTATACGGATAGAATTGCTATGTATTTGAAGTATGAAAAAACAAATAATGAAAAAGAAGATGAGGAATTTGATTTAACTAAATTCCTGTCTTAATACAACTATTAAAGTAGCTTATTTATTCCTCGATTATTATAGGTAATTTCAAATCTTTGTACCAAGTTCTTCTGAGCTTACAATTTTCTGCTAAATTTAATAAATCATCCTTTATCTGTTTTCTGACAGCAGCACTATCTTGAAGTTGTCTAATAGACCATTCTGCTTCCCAAAATTCTTTAGGAAGTAATCCAACAATGCTTAAAACTTGTTTTTCTAATTTCTCAGAATCAAAAATATCTACAATACTCAATTCCCACGCAAATTTTAAACGATCAAAAATAAACTCATTTAAGGAATTAATATTCACTTTCTTCATGAATTTATTATCTTCTCCCCATATCTGAGAATAATTTTCTTTGATAGCTCTCCATACAGCACAAAATATTTCAAATAAAGAGTCATCATCTTCTTCTAAAAATGTGAAAGTTGTTTTTAGATACTTTAAGGATTGCTCTATTGCAGTAACTGGTACTAACTTAGTACCTTGTTTATTATACGGCCAATCTAATAAATTTTGAAAAGGACTTGTATCTAAATCATTAATGTCTCGGAGTGTAGGGGATGTATTTCCATATTTTACACCAGCCTTTAGTAGTCTAGCTTCTAACTCTTCTTCATTTAAATTTGCAATTATTCCCTTAACATTATTCGTACTAACTTTAACAGCTTTGTTATTTATGACTATAAATTGGAATGCTTGCTCATCAATGGTAGCATTTACCAAACTAACAACAAGAATAGGTAAATCTTCTGCATCATAATCTGATAAACCATAAAGACGATGTTGTCCATCAACTACATAAGCACAATATTCTTCATTTGCTTTATCAAGTGAGAATTCAATTATACCCCATTGCATTATATCTTTACAATCATTGTGTATTTCTATTTCAGTAATAGATTGAGATAATTTATCTTCTAAAGACGTAAATTTTGCTTTACCTGGTTCAAATGCTAACAAAATATTGTTAGGGATTGTATTTTTTAAATCTGATTTTACAAAGCGTGTTATTGCTTTTTTTCTAGTTGGTGTTAAAACGCGCTGAGTACCTTCTTTTGAATCTTCTGCTCGTCTAACACCAGCCCATTTTATAATATCTTTAACGCGAGCATAAAATACAAAAAAAGATATAGTCTCTTGTTCCAATCTTTGTCTAACAAGACATCCAAAGTAAGTTTTATTTTCCATAGAAAATCCTAAAATGTGATATCATTTACCATTTAATCTGGAGTGTGTTCGTCGCAATATACTGCTATATTTAAAAAGTGCCAACTATCATCTGGGTTGAGACGAGCAAAATTTAAGGGACCCACAGTTAATGCTGGTTTACCACATACACTACAACTATAGTTACTTTTAGCTGATATAGCTATCCTATACTCTTTTTCAAACTCACTTGAAAAATTTTGATCATTTTTGTCACTTACTAGACACATTTGTTCATAATGGAAATCTGTCGCATCAATATACTTTTTCTTAGCCTTATTACAGTATGAGCAAGATAATTTTAGATTAAAGTCTTCAGTAGCTCCACCCATAGTTTTTGGCCAGATATGTTCAACTTCAACTTCTTCTCGGTTTTTTAATTCTTTATCTTCAGTTATTGAAACTCTTTCAACATTTAAGGCATTACCACATATATAACAGCATAGTTCATCTTTTTCTTTTGCATTTTTGAAAATCCGTTTTTTTCTTGAAGGTTTTAGTTGTTTGTCTTTTGCGTCTATACATAGTTTTAATAATGACAAAATTATTTCAACTTTATCAACTTCAATATGAGTATTTTCTGTGATAAAACGCCTCAATTCAAATAAGAATTTTTCAGGTGGAAATACATCTGATTCATACTTTCTCCTGAGATATTCAGCCGTATTGATTAATCTTCTGAGCAAATAATTTATACTACTTTCATAAACTAGATTACTAAAATTACCTTCAGCTATCAAAGCATTGTCAATTCTTGAGACGAAAGAATTATCCTCAGAAGAGTTTGTATTCTCTGAGTCTAAAGGATATATTCTCTTGAGTAAATCACGTAATTGTTGACCTGGATTAGTCCCGTCCATTGTATAAAATTAAACAAATCCGTTTTAAGTTTAGAAGATCTGGTACTAATCTGTCAACACTCGGATAGTAATTATAAAACAGATGGAAGTCCTACATCCTGCGGTTTGACAAACGTACCATCAAAACCTATGGTTTGTTCTTCAATAGTCCTAGCATTAGCTAAAGCCTTACGTAAAGCAGTAACTTCCATTTTTTCACTCATTCCTCCTAACATATAAATTAATAACTTTACTGCTAAATCTTTTCCTGCTACCTGTACCCGCTTCTTATTTGGGTCATACAAAACCCCATACCATAAAGATTGAGGATATTCCATACTACTAAAACCACCTTGACGGTCAAATTTCTCCAATTTCTTAAAAACATCCGTCAAAGCAAAGCCTTTTTTAAATATCAAAGTTCCTAAAGCTTGTGCTAAAGCAACTTGAGAAACTGGACGGAATAACATATTTCCCTCACCTCCGTCTTTCTCAAAATGGAAGCGACGCAAGACAGTTGTCTCCTCGTGTTCTAAAATTTTATAACTGGGAAGATTAGCTAAATTATCAAACAGTTGTCTAAAATCTGCAATTCCTTCCTGAATTTCTTCATTTTCTGGACGCATGGGGATTAACCCTTTTTCCAAAGGTTTCCAGTGGGGAAATTTTTGCCCCAAATACCTTTCGGACATATCTTGTAAGGCTTGCAGCGTCGTCAAAACCGTAGAATTAGCGGCTACTGTGGCACTATTCCAATTAACACGCGGATTTCGATTTGGTTTTTGTTCTAAGAGTGGATGTGTAACGGCAATTTTTCGCGCTACAATAGCAAAGCCATCATCTTCATTTAATTGTGCTAACTGACCTTTAGTTAAAGGTGCAGCCATTAAATTGACATGAACAAAAATTGATCTTACCCGTCGTTTTGCTTCTGTATGAGTTTCCCCAGTATTAACTGCACAAATAAACTCAATACCAATTTTTTCTTTAGATAAACTTTGTAAATAAGCAGGTTCTACTTGATATTTATCAATCAAATCAGACAAAGTAATAAAACTATCATCAGCAGTTTTATCTTTTTTATAACGTTGGAGTTTACCAGATTTAATTAACTCCATTAAACCTTGTACACCCATTAATCTATGCTGACCATCTAAAGCATAAATTGTCACATTTTCTTCAGAAATATTCAGTAAACCAACTTTTCCATCTTTATCTAAAGGTATAAAATCGGTAGTCGCTTTTTTAGCCCTTCCTTGACTATCCCACTCCGCTGCTTTGGGGTTATCTACCCAAGGTTGATTAATTACCACCAACACAGCAGGAAATTTATGATTTTTTCTGGCTGCTAGATACTGTACTAACGGTGCTTGACGCGACCAGTCAATAGGACGTTGTTGAATTTCATCGATACTATCAGCATCAATTTCAATATTCTCTGTCTCTGGGTTGTACTTTTTTTGCAGCAGGGGTAAACCAGACGCAAAATGTACCCGTCCCGCGAACCATTCCAATGTCACAGAACCAACATAAGCCTCAGTACCACCCATTTCTGTCTTTTGGACAAGAATTTGGTCTTTTTTCTCTAAAAACCTCTCTAGCAGTAAAGCTAATACCTGTTTATCCTTATTTTCTCGTTCTAGATACTCGTTAGCGAGTTGATTATTTAGTGCTTCTGTACTATCGCTCATTTTAATTTTTAAAAACTTAATAACTGACTCTTGCTTTATTGTCCAAAAAAATAGATACTAGGGATGCTATTTTTAAAAATATTTTGTACCCATAGCTAGGTTTATTTATATACCAGATGATTTTCCCCGAAGGAAAGTATTGAGTCTAAGTCCATATATATGTAGGTAGGGAAAATGACTACAGCACAACAGCCAGAAAATAAAAAACAGCCAAATCGTACTGTAGCAGAGTTAGTGGAGTATATCCAAGTTCTCTCTATAGAAATTCAAGAATTGTATTGTTTAGACCAAATACCTTGGGTAGTAGGCTATTCGGGTGGAAAAGACAGCACTGCTACGTTACAACTTATTTGGAATGCGATCGCTGAACTCCCACCAGAAAAAAGAACTAAGCCAATTCATGTAATTACAACAGATACAGGAGTAGAAAATCCCTATGTTTCTGGTTGGGTGCGTAGTTCTCATAAACACATAGAATTAGCTGCTCAAGAGCAAAAAATACCAATGCAACCCCACGTATTAGAACCAGAGATTGCGGACACATACTGGGTAGGTTTAATTGGTAAAGGTTATCCTGCACCTCGTCGAAAATTTCGTTGGTGTACTGGACGTTTAAAAATCAATCCATCTAATCGTTTTATTCGTGATGTTGTTAGAAGTAACGGTGAAGCTATTGTCATTTTAGGTATTCGTAAAGCAGAAAGTCATAGTCGCGCTACCACAATGAAAAAACTTGAAGAAAAAAGGGTACGCGAACGTCTTAGTCCTAATGCAAACTTACCTAATTCACTCGTTTATAGTCCTATTGAAGATTGGCGTACTGATGAAGTTTGGCTATATTTAATGCAATGGGAAAATCCATGGGGACATAGCAATAAAGATTTATTTACTATGTATAGAGAATCAACAGCAGATAATGAATGTCCTTTAGTTGTTGATACTTCTACTCCTAGTTGTGGTAGCTCTCGTTTTGGTTGCTGGGTTTGCACGCTTGTTGACCGTGATAAATCTTTGAATGCGATGATTCAAAATAATGACGAAAAAGAATGGTTACAACCAATAGTTGATTTTCGTCGAGAATTAGATATTGAAAATGACAGAGAAAAAAGAGATTTTCGTCGGTTACGGGGAGAGGTACAATTATTTGAGCGTAATTTAGAGGGTGGAACATCTATTGAACCTATACCCGGTCCATATACAAAATATTGGCGGGAGTATTGGCTCAGAAAATTATTAATAGCGCAAAAAGAAATGCGTCAAAATGCGCCCGAAAATATGCGTGATATTACCCTTATTTCCCAAGCAGAATTGAGTGAAATTCGCCGGATATGGTTAGAGGAAAAACACGAATTTGATGATAGTTTACCCCGTATATATGAAGAAGTTACGGGAGAAGTATTTAAAGATCCCCGTCCTGGTGCTGATCATACTACACTTGGTATTGATGAATGGGAAATATTAGAAGAAATTTGTGATAGTGACGGAATGCATTTGGAATTGATGTCTAAATTATTAGATACAGAACGCCAATTTAAGAAAAAAACTCGTCGTGTTGGTATTTATGAAAGTCTAGAAAAATGTTTTAATACAAGTTCCCGTTCTCCAGAAGCAGCGATTAAAAATGCCCATTTAAAACGGGATTTACGACAAGCAGCTTTAGACGGTGATGTGGCAACAATTAGGGAAAAAGTGAAGCAATTAACATTAGGAGATGCACCTGAGAAGGAAGAGGCTAAACCACAAACTTGGGCTAGTTTTAAGTTTGCAAAAAAGAATGTAGATGATAGTTCAGATGAATAGAATATCCTCTCTTTCCTCGTTCCTAGCCTCTGGCTGGGAATGTCAATCTTGAGGTTCTACCTCAACTAATTATAACAGAGGCAGAGCCTCTTGAAAGCATTCCCTGTCAGAACCAGGGAACGAGATTAATCTAAAAACTAAAATTGTCTAATGATATTTCTTGAATTAGTCCTGCAAAATTTCGGTCCATACTCCGGTAAGCAAGTCATCAACCTCAACCCGAAAATTGATGAGGATAATGTACGTCCAATTATCCTTTTTGGAGGCATGAATGGTGGTGGAAAAACTACCCTCATGGATGCTATTCGTCTGGCTTTATATGGTCAACGCGCCCAATGTTCAACTCGCGGTAATCTTAGTTATAGTGATTTTTTAAATCAATGTGTAAATAGTAAGGCTGATCCTATAGAGAAAACTAGAATTGAATTAGTTTTTGAACATATTGAAGAAGATAAACCTGTTAGATATCGTGTTGTTCGGACTTGGGAAAAAAATCCTAAAGATGGTAAAGACCATTTAGGGATTTTAGGTGATGATGAAACTTGGCCGATTGATTCGTTGGTGAATATATGGGATGAATATATAGAAAATATTTTACCTTTAGGTATTTCTAATCTATTTCTCTTTGACGGTGAACAAGTTAAGGAACTTGCAGAACAGGAAATACCACCACCAATTGTGGTTGATGCTATTAACGGACTTTTGGGTTTAGAGTTAGCAGATAAGTTAGCAATTGATTTGGAGATTTTAGTAAATCGCAAAAAGCGAGAATTTGCAGATAATAAAGATTTGGCTAAATTAGAAGAAATTGAAACTCAACTAAATGAGAAACAGGAGGAATATGAGAAAAACAAGAAAAATCTAGAAAATCTGAATATTGAAGTTACAGAATTAGAAAAGATTCATGAAGAAGCTTTAGATAGATTTGTGAATGAAGGTGGTAAAATCGCTGCTGAACGTAGCCAATTAGAACGAGAAAAGGAAGATAAAGTCAAAGCTGGTAATAATATCCGTGAATCTTTATGTGAGTTAGCTGCTGATGTTTTACCTTTAGCGTTAATTAGTCCTTTATTATCTCAAGTCCAACACCAAGGAGAAAAAGAACTTAAAACTCAACAAATTCAATTAGCTAAGGATGTATTAATTGCTAGGGATGAACGATTACTTAATTGGCTACAACAATTAAATCTGGAATCTAATAAAGTTACTAATATTCAATCTTTTCTAGCTGAAGATATCAATAATTTATATACCAATAATGTATCATCTGAAAATACTTGGTTAAATGGAGATGAAGAAAGTTTAAGTTTACTGGACAATATAATTTATCGTTTGCAGGTTGCCGAAAGTACAGCCCAAAAGCAGTTAGACGAATTAAGTAATTATGAGGAAGAAGTACTAACTTTAGAAAGACAAGTACAAACTGCGGCTGCACCGGAAGAATATACAAAGTTGCAAAAAGCTGTAAAACAGGCACAAACTGAATTTAATAAGATGCAATCTCAGGCTGAATTAATGAGTCGGGAATTGATAGAATTAGAGACAGAAATCAAAAAATTAAGACAAGAACTAAATGAATATACCGTAGAAAATCTGAAATATAAAGATAGTGAACATATTATTAATTCGGCTGCGAAAGTGCAAGCGACATTAAAGGAGTTTCGAGAAAGATTAACTTTGAGAAAATTGAATAAATTAGAAGAGGAGGTAAAAAACTGTTTTCTATATTTATTACATAAATCTGATTTAGTACATCGTATTGCTATTGATAGTAAAACATTTGGATTGTCTTTATATGATTTAAACGGTAAACCAGTCCCCAAACATCGACTTTCTGCTGGGGAAAAACAACTATTAGCGATCGCATTTTTGTGGGGACTAGCCAAAGTATCAGGAAGACGCTTACCCGTAGCCATAGATACCCCGCTAGGAAGACTAGACTCCTCCCACCGCAACAACCTAGTAGAAAGATACTTTCCCTCAGCCAGCCATCAAGTCATCCTCCTTTCCACCGACACCGAAATCGGCAAAAAAGAATATCAAAACCTCAAAGAAACCGAAGCCATAGCCCGCGAATACTTACTTCAATATAACTCCGGTAAACGGGAAACTACAATTAAACCTGGTTATTTTTGGTAAAATATCATCTAGTATTTCATAGAGTTTAATATGACAACTCCCTTACTACCAACCTTACATAATTTACCTGCTACCTTACCCTTAGAAGGTGCTATCAGAATCGAGTTACAAGAAGGAACAGCTATCTTTCGTGCTTCTAGTAGTGTACAAAATCGCATTGAAACATTACTCTTACAACAACAAGATTCTCAACTCACACCTGAAGAAGAAAAAGAATTAGATAGTTATGAAGAAATAGATGATTATCTCAGTTTTCTAAATCTTATAGTTCGTAATCTAGCCAAAAATGCAAACGACCAAACTATATAAAATTAGCAAATTTAAAACTTTTGATTTATTTCTTCCTTTGCGTCTTTGCGCCTTTGCGTGAGACTTAAATGTATTCCTTTATTACTAATCATCAATCACCAAAATTATGGAATCACCCATAGAAAGAATCAAACTTTCCCAAACAGCCAAAGAACAACTTCTTAAACTTAAACGCAGCACAAAAATCGACCAATGGAACATATTATGTCGGTGGGCGTTTTGTCGTTCCCTTGCAGAAATAACTCCGCCCTCACCCGTACCCATTCCCCAAGATAGCAACGTCGAAATGACATGGCGCGTCTTTGGTGGAGAAATATCTGATATTCTACTGTTAGCCCTGAAACAACGCTGCTATAACGACGGATTAGATACAGATAAAGAAACCCTAATTACGCAATTTCGCCTACATTTACATCGGGGAATTGGTTATTTAGCAGGGGATCAGAATATCAAGAAAATTGAAGATTTAATTCAACTAGCTACAAAGAAAGTAAGATCCTGATTCTGCAATGTTAATTGGCGTGTAGGCAAGAAAAAACATAGCCAATATGGCAAGATAGCTGCAACTCTCTCAGGTGAGAAGGCAATTTAAACTAATGAATCCAGTTCAATCGCTACTGCAAGTTTTCGGTAGCCGGAAAATGGCTGCTCTGATATTACTAGGGTTTTCATCTGGTTTGCCCTTGTTTTTAACCAGCAAGACCCTACAAGCTTGGATGACCGTTGAAAACGTAGATTTAACCGCCATCGGCTTATTTAGCCTTGTAGGTGTGCCATATTCATTAAAATTTCTCTGGTCGCCTCTGTTAGACTGGTTTACGTTGCCATTTTTAGGCAGACGACGGGGTTGGTTAATTACAATCCAAATTGGGTTATTGATAGCGATCGCTTGCATGGCATTGCAACAGCCCAAACAAGCCCTCCAACTGTTAGCCATCAACGCCGTGGCGATCGCATTCCTCAGTGCAACCCAAGACATCGCCGCTGACGCTTACCGCACCGACATTCTCGAACAACTAGAAATGGGCGCAGGTGCAGCAGTATTCGTTTTAGGTTATCGCATCGCCCTCTTACTCACAGGTTCTTTAGCCCTAATCCTTGCCGATAACATCCCCTGGTCATCAGTATATTTATTGATGTCAGTAGGCATGGTAATAGGCATCATTGCCACCTTATTTGCACCAGAACCCAAAGAAATCACTCCTCCAGAATCCTTAACCGCAGCCGTAATCTTACCCTTTGGGGAATTTATCCAGCGCCAGGGTATCCTCCAAGCCTTACTAACCCTGCTGTTTATCGTCCTCTATAAACTCGGCGACTCCTTTGTCAACAATATGTCCACGCCTTTTTTACTACAAACAGGCTTCACACAAACCGACATAGGAGCAATTCAAGGCGGCATGGGATTGATAGCCACCATCGTCGGCACACTGGCAGGTGGAGCATTTTTGAGTAAAATTGGTCTGAATCGCTCACTTTGGGTATTTGGAGCATTGCAAGCAGTCAGCAACTTAGCTTATCTTGTACTTGCACAAGTTGGTAAAAACTACCAAGTTCTCCTACTGACCATCAACATCGAGAACTTTTGTGCTGGATTAGGAACAGCAGCTTTTGTCGCCTTCTTAATGAATATGTGTAATCAGCGTTATTCAGCCACTCAATATGCTTTACTTTCTAGTTTTATGGCCGTAAGTCGTGATATTCTAGTTGCGCCAGCAGGTTCCTTAGCAAAAAATACAGGTTGGCCTTTATTTTTCGTCATTAGTATCCTTGCTGCTGTACCGGGACTACTCCTGTTACCATTTTTCGCCCCCTGGAATCCAACGCCAGAGGCAGTCACCAGACCAGGAATTGAGCCAGAAGAAGAGGATATATGGGGAACCAAGTAGTTATTCTTGTCGGTACATTCGTCCTCATCGTCACAGGGTTACTACTGGGCTATGTACTCTCCCAGTTAGTTTTAGGATTTCTGGGGTTTAACCTCCTCACTCTCCTAGGCACAATCAGCTTGATTTTAATCTTTGGTACACTCTATTACGTTTTATTTTGGCAGTTACGGCGAGAACCTTCACAGCCTTTCAAAAACGGCATACCCAAGCAGGTAGACGAAGAAGTCACTGGTAACTACCTAAAAAACCGACTCATAGCTAGGTTATCTGGCGATGTTGCCGCAGCGGAGAGATTAATTGAGCAGGCCAAACAAAATTATCCTGGTATGCCAGAAAATTGGTACTGTGAGAGGGTACTAGATGATTTGGATCGTGAACAGCGCTAAGTACCGAGTACCGAGTACTGAGTGTTTTGCTCAACTAATTTTTTAGAAAATCTCTAGCTAATTAAAACCCATACTTTATGATGGCCATTTTTCGTCAATATATCGCCCCTTTAATTGCTGTGCTGATATTTACCTTCGCCTTAGTCGCAGTCAGCGCTCGCATTTTTCTACCTTCCGATATGGCAGCACCCGCACCAATTGGTATGGTAATTCGTAATTCGGGTTATTAACCTCCCCATCTCCCTTATCCTCCCCATTTCCCAAATTTTGACTCTCTTACTACCCGGCTACCACATTCGTCGAGGCTCAACTGTAGATAGGGCAATTCTGGTCAAGTTCATGCAGCAGACTTACCAGGAAATGTTTTCTCATCAAGATTTTTCACATCTAGCTCTAACAGTTGAGCAATATTTCTCCACTGACACCCCTTTATGGTGGGTAGATGAAGAAGCAAGTGAAAAGGGAGCAGGAAAAAAGGAAGAGTTTACCCAATCACCAATCACCTATTACCAATCACCATCCCCCATAGCTTGTCTATGGGTAGGCAATGCCATAGATCAAATAAAGGGCGATCGCCACACTCACATTTTTCTCCTCTACGTTACCCCAGAACATCGCCGTCAGGGTATTGGTAGAGCCTTGATGAATCATGTAGAAAATTGGGCAAAACAAAGAGGCGATCGCCAAATCGCTCTGCAAGTCTTTCAATCCAACACAGCTGCATTACAGCTTTATCATCACCAAGGTTATCAAACACAATCCCTATGGATGGTAAAACCACTCCATTAGCCTGTACAATTATTTAACTAATATCTATCAGGGTTTTTCTTGTTGGTATAGGGGGTAATAAGTTGATCCCTCGCGGCGATTAAACCGGAATAATTATGTACGATGAAGATGACCTAAGCCTACTTGATGCCGAAGTGGAGCTAGAAAGCCCCCTAGACCGCATAGAACCACTTACTGCTGAATCAGAAGTGGCAAAACCCGATCCAGAATTAATGTTGGCACTTCTGACAAATCCCCAGTCCCAACAAAGAATGTTAGCGGCGCGGGCTTTTTGTGATATCGAATATGAAAGAGCAATTCCCCATCTTATTAGCCTTTTAACCGATAACTGTCCCTTAGTTCGAGTTAGTGCAGCCTACGCCCTGGGGCGAAATCCTAGTCAAGATGCAGTCGAGCCATTAATTACTCAACTCAATCGAGATTGGAATGGCTATGTGCGAAAAGGCATAGTTTGGGCTTTAGGCAACTGTCGCGATCGCCGTTCCTTAGCACCCCTAGCAGAATCTTTACGAACCGACATCTCCGCCGTCCGTCTGTGGGCAGCCAGCGCCCTAGCCCAAATGGCAGGAGTGGGTTATGAAGTAATTGTGGGCGCAATTCCCCCCTTAATTGAAGCCCTTGTCCAAGACCCCATAGCCGCAGTACGCAGTAACTGTGCTTGGACAATCGGACAACTGTGCAAAGAATTGCCTTCTAACGTAGTTTATGCCACAGCAATTGATGCCTTAATTCAAGCTTTCGCTGAAGACCAAGATTTGGGAGTCCGAGAAGATGCCAAAGCCGCACTTTTGGGAGTCGGTGATCCTCGTGGTTTACAGTTAATTGAAACCCTAGAACAAGAAGGTTGGTTTTAATTTAAGAATTCAGGAGTCAGGAGTCAGGAGTCAGGAGTCAGGAGTTAGAATGCTTATGAAATGAAGAATAGAGAGAAGTGAGATTTTATCAAAATTCTCAAAACTGACTCGAAAAGCCTTTATTTTCATGACTTCTGTATTCTCTATCCTGAATACTTACCACCTGAGTTAGACATAATATAATTTGTGGAAAACTTGCCCCCAGTAGGAGTTTCAAACCCTTATTCTCTCGCCCTTAAAAATCATAACTCCGTTCGCGTAGCGTCTCCGAACTCCGAACTCCGAACTCAGGTACTTACCAATCACCAATTACCAACTTGCCAATCAATCTCCGGTTTACCCCAATCAACCAAAGCAGCATTAATAGCTGAAAAAGGTTTGCTGCCAAAAAAGCCGTTTCGTGCAGAAAAGGGTGAAGGATGAGCAGATTGTATAACTTTATGCCGATTGGTATCTATTAACTTTAACTTTTTTTGTGCATATCCGCCCCACAATACAAAAACTACCGATTCAGATTTTTCATTAACTTTATTAATCACCGCATCTGTGAAAATTTCCCAGCCTTTATTTTTGTGAGAATTTGGTGTATTCGCCCTCACAGTTAGTACCGCATTGAGCATCAATATACCCTGTTTAGCCCACTGGACAAGATAACCATGATTGAAAATATCCAGCCCCACATCTGCTTTGAGTTCTTTAAATATATTCATCAGTGAAGGAGGGGGTTTGATCCCCGGTTTAACGGAAAAGCATAACCCATGTGCTTGGTTTTCATTATGGTAAGGATCTTGCCCCAGTAACAAAACATTGACTTTCTCATATGGTGTCAATTCAAAAGCCGAAAAAACATCTTTTTCTGGCGGATAAATATTATGGGACAAGCCATCCTCTACCAAGAATGCTTGGAGTTTATCAAAGTAGGGTTTTGTCAATTCATCACCAAGAACAGCTTGCCAATCAATAGGCAGTTGGAGATTTTTCATTGAACTGAAGTTAACTCAAACGGTCGTTCTATATCATCTTCACCCAAATACTCGCCATTTTGAATTTCTAGAATCACTAGGGTAATAGATCCTGGATTTTCAACCTTATGCAGAGTTGCTGCGGGTACATAGGTTGACTGATTAGAATTGAGCAATATTTCCTCATCACCACAAGTTACCTTAGCCACACCAGACACTACCACCCAATGTTCATGTCGATGATAATGAATTTGTGCTTTAATGCCGTGTCTAGGCTTAATTTCCACACGACTAATTCTATAATTTTCACCCTCTTCTAAAACTTCCACATTACCCCAGTACCTTTCACCGGAATGGCAAGAAGAGTTATCTAAATTGGACTGAAGCTCATTCTCATGCTGATTCATAACTAATTTTTCCACCTTAAATATTGTAAATCAATAATTAGCAACAAGAGGTAAAAGTCATTCATTTGCGTACACAATCATATTATAGCAATTCCCAAGCTCATGAAATACACCCCACCCGCGCTGTCGCGCACCCTACCCTTACCAAGGGGTTGGGGAGGGGTAATTTTGTATCTAACTAGAGTGGGAAAGGCTATATACATAAATACTTCTTAGATAAAAAAGGATTTATTAGATAAAACAAACTGCTCAAACTCTAGTGCTGGTAAGGCACAACTAAATAGAAATCCTTGAATAGCATCACAATTTTGTTGCCGCAAAAATGATAATTCTGATTCTGTTTCTACTCCTTCAGCAACTATTTTAAGATTTAAACTATGACCCATTTGAATCAAGGCTTTTGTAATTGCCGATTTTTGGTGATCTTGGGTAATATTTTGAATAAAACAACGATCAATCTTAAGTGTATTAATGGGGAAATATTTTAAATAACTTAATGAAGAATAGCCAGTACCAAAATCATCTACTGCAATTTTGATACCCAACGAACGTAATTGATTCATAGTAGCGATCGCACTATTAACATCTTGCATAATCATGCTTTCTGTCAATTCAATTTCTAGCCCTGGCATTTCCAAATTATTCGACTTAATCAAGTCTATAATTTGGGCAATTAAATCTGGTTGATTAAATTCAATAGCTGACAAATTGACAGCGATAGTCAAAGAGTTAATTCCAGCAACACGCCAAATCTTAATTTGTTGACAAACTTTTTTTAATACCCACTTACCAATAGTCATAATCAAACCATTAGATTCTGCTATAGGAATAAACTCAGTTGGTGATATTACTCCTAATTCGTGACTTTGCCAACGCAATAAACTTTCTGCTCCAATTATTTTACCACTATAGATATCTATAATTGGTTGATAATAAATCTCGAATTCTTCAAAATGATTATCTATGATTGCCCGATGTAATTTTTTATCCAATAACTGCATTCTAGGAGTGAGTTTATGAATTGCAGTCTGACGTGATAAATATTTTCTTAAATTTGCATATTTTTCCAATTTATTGAGAATGGCACTTAATAGTTCAGATCGAGTAAACGGTTTAGTTAGATAATCATCTGCTCCCATATCCATCCCTTGACGAAAATCGGATTTGGCAGCTTTCGCAGTCAAAAAAATAAAGGGAATTGTTGCAGTTATTGGTTCTTTTTTTAATGCTGTTAATACCTCATAGCCATTAAGTTCTGGCATCATCATGTCGCACAAAATTAAATCTGGTATTTCCGACATGGCCAAATTTAAGCCAGTTCTTCCATTGGCAGCAGCAATTGTTTCAAAATCTTCTGCTATTAGTAAATCTAAAATATTTTCTCGAACTGATTCTTCATCTTCAATTATTAAAATTTTATGCATAATTTACCTCATATTATATTTTTCATTGGTAGTTTAACAGTAAACTTTGTACCCCAGCCTACCTGACTGATGACATGAATTGAACCTTGGTGAATGTCTACACATTTTTTGACAATAGCTAATCCTAAACCAGTCCCTAAAATATTACCGACATTTTTAGCCCGATGAAAAGATTCAAATAATCGAGGTATATCTTCTTCAGGAATACCAATTCCCTGATCTTGAATTTCAAATACTGCCTGTCTATTTTCACAACTAAGGGTAAACTTAACCAGAGTACCATCTGGGGAATATTTGAGGGCATTTGAGAGTAAATTACTCAGAATATGCCCTACTAATTTGTCATCCATATAGCAGGATATGGATTCAAACTCACTGCTGAAAGATAGCAAGTGTTGATTTTTCAGATTCAATTGTAATTCTTCTACCAAGTGACGGCAGTATGCAACTAAATCGAACAATAATGGCTTATATTCCAATTTTCCTGCTTCTGCCTTGCCGATCATCAAAATATCATTTAACATTTCTGTGATCCGCTGGACTGCGCTTTGAATGCGACGCAGATGAGTTAGTTGCTTTTCTTGTGTCCATTTATGGCGGTAATGTTCTAGCAATTCTGAGGAAGAAAGAATAGTGCTTAATGGGGTACGGAATTCGTGAGAAGTCATAGAGATAAAGCGAGATTTGAGTTCGTTGAGTTCTTTTTCCTTCTCTAGTGCTACTCTCAGTTCTTGCTCTAATTGCTTACGATTGGTAATATCGGTTTGAATACCAATGTAGTGGGTTAAATAACCATCAGTGTCATAAACAGGAGAAATATTTAACTCTTGCCAAAATAGGCTACCATCTTGACGGTAGTTACGTAAAATTACGGTGCAGTCTTGTCCTGCCTGCATGGCAGTGCTAAGTTCTTGTAATCCTGGTTGATGAATATCAACACCTTGAAGCAAACGAAAATTTTGCCCCATGACTTCTGCTGCTGAGTAGCCAGTCATCCGTTCAAAAGCTGGATTAACATAGATAATTGAACTATCTGGGCTGGTAACATCAGCTATGACAATACCGTTACTACTAGCAGCGATCGCGCGATCGCGTAGTCTTAAACCTTCCTCAATTAATTTGCGCTGAGTTATATCTGTATAAATACTAACAAATGAAACTATTTTATTAGTACTATCTTTAATGGCATCAATACGTAAATCAACTTGAACATTGTGATGACCACGAGTTTGCATAGTTATTTCACCACGCCAAGGCTCACCTCTTTGGACAGTCTTAAATACTTGGTTAAATGTTTCTTGTTTGGTAAAATTAGCTGATAATCCACCACAACTATTTAATTGAGAAAAAGTATAATCAAATACTTCCACGAAAGCAGGATTGACATAAACAGCCTTGCCAGTGATATCTGTAATACTAATAGCATCACTTGTGCTTTCTATTGCCTTGTGTAACCTTAATAAAGACTTTTCTGTTAATTTGCGCTCTGTGATGTCGCGGGTAACTTTAGAGAAACCACGTTGCTTTCCTGTTTCATCATGTAATGGCGTTAAAATACAATTTGCCCAAAAGTGAGAGCCATCTTTGCGAAGAAAAACACTCTCACACTCACATCGACCATTAATTGCAGCTATTTTTAACTGTTGCTTTGGGATATTGCTTAAAACATCTTCTGGTCGAAAAAAGCAAGAGAAATCACGCCCAATTATTTCTGATGCCTGATACCCAGTAATACATTCTGCACCAGAATTCCAACTCATCACCCTGCCTTCGGGATCAAGCATATAAATTGCATAATCTTTGACACCTTCTACTAATAAACGGAAATATTCTTCGCTTTGGCGCAGTTCTTCTTGATCCCTTTTACGGCTGGTAATATCTGTGGAAATACTACATACTGCATAAGGAGTATCATTAACATCCTTTAAAGGAAACTTCACAGATAAGTAAGTGTGTAAACCATCTGGGTGGGGTGCAACTTCTTCTATTTCTAGAGGAATACCACCAGCCATG
Source organism: Anabaena sp. PCC 7938 (assembly GCF_049315035.1). Classification (NCBI taxonomy): domain Bacteria; kingdom Bacillati; phylum Cyanobacteriota; class Cyanophyceae; order Nostocales; family Nostocaceae; genus Anabaena; species Anabaena sp. PCC 7938. The sequence continues at coordinate 4,018,054 of NZ_CP186034.1, forward strand.
ACTTGAGAATTGCTGACTGCGAATGCTTGAGCAACATCATGAGGCCAAACATCATAAACACTTTTACCGACTATCTGCGCTTGAGTAATGTTAAATAGCTTTTCATATTGGTGGTTCACTAGCAGATATTTATTTTCAGGATCGAGTAAATACATTACCGCTGGGAAATTATCCAAAATCGCTTGTAGTTGCTGTTGCATTTCCCATAACTTTGCCGCTTCCTGCTTGCGAATAGTGATATCTCGATCAATACCACGATAACCACCAAAGTTGCCATCAACATCAAAAATTGGAACTCCGTTGGTTTCCATAACTACCAAGTGTCCATCTTGATGATATTGAATGTTCTCCACGCATTTAAATGATTGCCTGTCCTCAAAAAGTGGCAAGAAAATCTTGATAACACGCTCTGCTTCTGCTGGTGGCATCAATTCAAAGGGTTGTTTTCCTAATACTTCTTGGGGTTCGTAACCTAAAATATCGCGGACTTTGGGACTGACATAGGTATAAATGCAGTTTTCATCAACTTCCCACACCCAATCAGTAGTAGCTTCAACCAAGTTGCGGAAACGTTCTTCGCTTTCTCGCAGCGCAGCTTCAGTTTGTTTGCGCTTGATGCCAAGGGCAATTTCGTCAGCAACAATTCCCATTGAGCTAAAAGTATTTTCTGTGAGGGCTTGACAGGAAAACATAGCAATTACACCTATTGTTTCCCCTTCCACAATTAAGGGATAACCGGCGAAGGCCACTATTCCTTCTTGCTTGGCCCACTCTTGATTACTAATGTGTGGATCATCCTGAACAGAGTTAGTCAAGTGTGGTTTACCTTCTTGGGCAATCAAACCAATCTTAAATTGACCAACTGCTACTAGTCTGTGATTTTCATCAATGTCAGTGTATTTCCCTGAATTGACTTGTAATTCTAATACTTGCTCTTCTGTATTCAGTATCCAGATGCGAGCAAAGGCAGCATGAAGATGTTTAACCAAAGCATCAGTGCAACCACGCATCATATTTTCTAAGGTTTCTGTCTGAGTCAGAATAGCATCTACTTCCGAGCGAAAATCTGCTAACCGCACTCGTTCTACCAGTGCCGCTTCTACTCGTTGGTGATTCCTACGGATCGCTTCACTATCGCGCAACACAGCTTGTTTTTCGCTAATATCAGTAACTGTACCGATGTAAGTAATTTCTTCTCCACTTTCTGAGCATTCGGCAACTATCTGACCAACGACCCACCTAACTTCTCCATTTGGATGTTGAAACCGATATTCGGAACAAAATGACAGGTTTTGGGTGACACTTTGATCCCATTCTGCTTGAATCCGCTCTTGGTCTTCTGGATGAATAGTACTTACCCAGGTCATACCACCTATCTTATCTGGAACTCTACCAGCAATTTCGCACCAACGGTCATTAGCGTAGTGAAAATGTCCCGCTGCATCGGTGCAGAACAAGCCCACAGGAGAAACTTTGGCGATCGTGTGATATCTTCGTTCACTGTCCCGGAGTGCAACTTCTGCGGTTACGCGGTCATGAATATCTGTATTTGTTCCGAACCAATTGATAATTTGCCCTTGTTGGTTACGCAATGCTAAGGCTCTTCCCAAATGCCAGCGATAGGTTCCTGATGATTGCTGGAGGAGACGAAATTCTACTTCATAATTTGTACCTGTGGCTAGAGATATATTCCAAGCCGTAAGACTGTTTGGCAAATCATCGGGATGTACCCATTCCTGCCATTTCCAATTTAAGATTTGTTCTGCGGTACAGGCAAAGTAATCTAGTGTGCGTTGGTTGATGTATTCCAGACTGCCGTCTGGACGTGCAATCCATACTTGCTGGGGGATGGATTCAGCTAAGAAGCGAAAGCGCTCTTCACTTTTTTCTAAAGCATCTAAAGCCTGTTTTTGCTCGGTGATATTTTCTAATGTGCCTAAAATACCTACCACATTCCCTCCATTATTATATAGAGGGACTTTGTTTGTTTCTAGCCAAAGTTGCTTGCCATCTGCTTGCTGATGAGGTGTAATAGTTTGATACTGAGGTTGATTAGTCTTCATTACTTGGGCATCACAGGAACGGTAGAAGTCTGCTTGCTCCCGATTGGCAACTAAATCATAGTCTGTCTTACCGACAATATCTTGGGGATTTTCCAACCCAACCATTTTGGCAAAGTTGCGATTACAGCCTAAGAAGACGGAATTTACGTCTTTCCAGAAAATATTATGGGGAATAGTATCTATAATTAACTGCAACATTTGCTGAGATTGCAGGAGTTGATTTTCTACTATCTGGCCATTCTTACGGTACGCTGAGTGCAAGGTATCGGCTCGGTGAACGCCATTGCAAAATGCTGCTGTTAAAGGCACTGCTTCTAGAGCTAAACAAATACCTTCCGGGGTGATGATGCTGTTAAGTCGATCTTGCTCATCTACAACTGCAAATAACTGCAACTTAGACTGAGATAATGATGAAATTACTGTTGTTAAAGTATTAAATGACTGCATATTCAGTTTTATGACTGAGGTCTGCATTACTTCAGAAATTTGGACATTTTTCAAGTCAGCCCCGGAAGCGACAAGCTGCACTATGTCTTGTGGTGTCAAGCATCCCACTATCTCTGAAGCTGATTTAATCAAAACACATTGATATTGTCGAGCTATTGGCGAGATACTTTCTGGTGCGATCGCACCATTTTGGTGTAATCTGTCCGCAGGACTTACAGGCATCGCAGCGATCACATCCAGGACATATGTTTCTGGCGTAACCGTCAACGCCGAACAGTAAATTACCGACTTTAAGCTTTTGAGGACGAAATAGTGAGGTGATGCTTGCATATTTGATTTAAATAGCCACTAACAAAAAATAATTATCTCAAACCGCTGATATATTGAGGTCAAATCTAGTGCCAGAAGGCAAGAAAGCAAATTTTATGAGCTTTTTAAGCTTTCTTCACTAGCTAGTTAATTTCCCCAGCTTGCACTAAATAATTGTGACCCGAAATTAATATTATTATAATAAGTAAAAATACGGTAAATTTTTTAGTCAAAAATACTATCGTCTTGATTCATTTGCCTAGATAGATGATCTACAAGCAAGAAAATGTCTCTATTCAATTAATATAAACCGCATTTACTTTGAAAGCCATAGTTTTTTTGGAATCAGGGTAAAGCTCAAAAATTAATCCATTACTCAATAATATACTTTCCTTAAAAACTCCATATTTCAATCTGGACGACATTTAATTTAGGATTTTAAATTTTGGTCGTCATCCTCTTAAAAATTTGCAGATTCTATGCAAGAATTCAGGATTCAGGATTCAGAATGTTTGATATAGCAGGGAACAGGAAACAGAAGAGAAAAATATTCTTCTTCCTTCTTCTTCCTTCTTTTTCCTGACTCCTGACTCCTAAATGCTTACAAATCTATTTATTTATTACCCTCCGCTCACCGTAACGCAATAGCCTTTCTATTGTTAACAGTCGATTTTCCCAGACTTTAACTTGATAAGGATTTTCTTTGGCTTTCACAATCAGCCAAATTCTAAATTTAGACTGGAAACGATTGAGCGATGCTCTGGCACTAATTAAATTACGAGGAGAAGGTGAAACCGCAAGTTGATTTAAAATACTTTGTAATTCTTGAGACTGGTTCTTAAAAGTAGAAATTGTATTTGCAGACATTTGTAATTGATCATTTTCTCGCACAAGTTGCCATTCTTTTTCTAGAGCCATGTAGCGTAAAGCCGCAGTGCGAAATGGCTGGCGCTGAGGAATAGGGTCATTTTTGGAATCTTGCAACTTACCTTGGGTATTACTAAATATTTCATCCAACTTGTTATTAAAATTATCTGCTGCAAAGAGTGCATAACCGCTGACAGGTAAATCTCTCAACATTTGCAGTTGGTCAAAAGCCCCCACTGTAGGCAACGACAGCAGACGAATTCCCGGAACCAACAAAGTAGAACCTAACTTAGTAGAGTTAATCCAAGGTTGCGCCAGTCGTTGAAAACGAGGAGTATCCAAAGCATAAGTCATCGGCACAACTAAATCTATATCTCCTCGTCTAGCCCAAACTTCCCAACGCTGTTGAATCTTTTGTACCCTTTCATATTCTGGCAACGGAAATACAGCCACAGATAAAATTAGATTGGCTCGCTTTTTACGTAACATTTGTGATACTTCAGCAACAAAGCTATCAACTTGTTCGGTGCGAAATACCGTCCATTTTTGCCATAAATCTCTCTGCGTAGGAGCAATATTTATAGGATCTACACCAGTTTGTTGTTGAAATTGCTCTCTTGCTGCTTTACCATAACCATAAATTCGACCTACAAAAGGGTCTTGAAAAGGATAACGAATATAATCTAAATGTAGACCATCCACCTGATAGCGAGTCAAAATTTCTTCGTACAGTTTTAATAAATATTGACGTACTTCAGGATTAGCTGGGTCTAAAAAAGGCTTTGTTTGACCACTAGGAATCATTTGTCCACGCTGATCATAGTTTGCCCAATTAGGATTAGCAGCCAACACAGGGCCTGGATAATCAGGATTGACATTGATAATTTCATTGTGAGGGCGATTACCAGCTGCAAAAGTCCAAACCCAAGCGTGTAATTCCATTCCTCTTGCATGGGCTAATTTCACAGCCACGGCTAAGGGGTCCCAATCTTTAATTAAGGGGTTTTGTTCTGGTGCAACCTGACTGGGATAAATTGTATAACCGGCGTTGACAGTCTCAAAAAATATGGTGTTAATTCCAGCTTGAGTCAAACGATCAAAAATCTGTACTAATCCCGCTTCATTTTCGGCTTTAACTATTGTTCCTCTATCTAACCAAACTGCACGAATTTCTGGTTGAGCTATGCGTTGATTAATAGGAAACTGCTGCCATAAATTGGTCTTTGTCTTTAACCATTCCTGACGAGCCAAAGCATATTTTTTTTGAGAAATTAATACAGGAATATTTTTGGCAACTTCTCTGGCTTGGGCTAAGTTTTGCTCTAAACTGAGGTCTGTAGTTTCTAATCCAGTGGATGCTAATTTTTCGCTTTCTGATTTTAAGGTTTGGAGTTTATTGACGTTACTATAACCATGAACTGAAGCTGCTAAATGGGCGCTTTTCACTCGACCAATCAGATTCTCTAATTCTTTTTGAAGTGCTACTGCATCCTTGCTATCAATCGGCTGATTAGAATTGGGTAGAACATCCAAACGAACTGCTGTTTCAAGTTGATCAATTGCCTCTTGGAAATTTTGAGAAACAGGTTTTGGTTGGGTTTCAGGATTCCGAGAAGTCGCCTGTCTAGGCTGGGTTCTAGTCCTGGGCAAATTAGGCTTTTTCCGAGAAGTCACCTGTCTAGGCTTAGTTCTAGTCTTGGGTAAATTAGGCTTTTTCTGAGAAGTCACCTGTCTAGGCTGGGTTCTAGTCTTGGGCAAGTTGGGCTTTTTCTGAGAAACAACCCTTCTAGGCTTGTTTCTAGTCGTGGGTGGATTGATGTTGCCGAGTACAGGGCTTTGTGTAGTAGTTGGCAAATTTTCTGAAGCCGGAGAACAATTGGCAACCTCTCCCACAATTTTTTTATTTGGCCATTTTAAATAACGACTGAGTGCAGCTTTTAACCAAGCGGTATCTAAATCGGCTGTTGCAGCAGTATCTGTTCCTAAGCGCCAACCTAACAAAGTGGAACGCTCGGTTGTCAGTACTGCTGATTGCTGATCTTGGGAGTTCCAAACAGCAGCAACTTGAGTACTAGGATGATCAGAAATCATCACAGCACCTATAACTTTACCAAAGAGTTCTTTTCGGTTTGCCCATTCTGGAGAATTAGTTTTTGCTGGTTGCAACTCTTGAGCTTGACTGAGGCTAAATGCCCAATAACCCCCTAACAAAGTTCGCAATAACTGACGCACTCCAGGAGTCGATAAACTACCTATAGGGCCACTGGCAATTAAGCGCCCTCCCCTACTCATCCATTCTTCTAGTGCGATCGCTTGTACTGGCGTTAAAACCTCTACATTTGGCAATAACAATACCTGTTGCTTACCTAAATCAGCCACATTTTTCACACTATCTAGAGGAATTACACAATATTTTGCGCCTACAGCCTGTAAGCGGTTGGTGATTCCTTTCCATTGATTGCTATTCTCTTGGCTTTTAATTACGCCCAATACATTTACTTCTGTTGCCGCTTTTGTTGGCAATATTTCCAATAAATTAAAAACCAAAAAATTAATATTTACAATAAACAAGCTCGCAATTTTAATTTTTATATGATTCTTCACTAAATATTCCTCACACACTGAATTTAGTTCGTAGTTCGTAGGGTGTGTTAGCGACAGCTTAACACACCGTTCCTGTGATTATTGGTGCGTTAAAGAAGCCTAACGCACCCTACAAATTTGATATTTTTTAAATTGGAAGTTCTCTGTTTCTGTGATTATTGGTGTGTTAAAGAAGCCTAACGCACCCTACAAATTCGATATTTTTTAAATTGGCAGCCTCGAATCATTAGGAAATACAGGTATTGATTAAATCTTCAACACCCGCTACTGGGAATATTTTTGTATTCAGTTGATTGGCTACATTCTCAACACTGACATCATCTAAAAATATTAATTCTCCATGTTTGAGCATAACGCTAGGCAGCAAAATACCTTCACCTAAATCTTGCCCATTTAATTTCAAAAGTAAATCATGTCCGGTTAATAATCCCGTAACGCTGATACTTTGCCCCCAGTAATCGCTACATAACGCTTTCATATTTATCTCTAAACCTTCCACAGCATTTAATTGTTTGACGATAGGTTTAAATGCCTGTTCCACAGCATTACCAACAACCCAAGTTAATTTTTTTTGGGGGGATACTTTTAATGGTAGTAATTCATGAGCAGCTTGGGTAAATTGCTTGATAAATAACCGAATAGAACCAACACCATTATCAATTTGAGGATATTCCTCATATTCAGCTTCGCTAGGCAATTCTTCACCAGCAATCAAAAACCATTCATCTGCTAACCAAGCCACACTAGAACCAAATTTTTTCCGAAATTCGTGAGAGAGTGATTTAACTTGAGAAATTACGTTCTCGCGCTTTTTCTTGCGTCACGGGTACAAGCTCATCTTCTTGGGGACGAAATCTGGTTAAACCGACGGGAACAACTGCTATTGATGCTACCGCAGGTATTTCTCCGGTATGAAAAGATGTTAAATCTCTCAATGTTTGTTCTAGGTGTTTACCATCATTGATCCCCGGACAAACCACTACTTGAGCATGAATTTGTAATCGTCTTTCTTGAAACCATTTGAGTTGTTTTAAAATCTGCCCTGCACGATTATTTTTTAACAGCCTAGTTCTGATTTCTGGTTCTGTGGCATGAACAGAAACATATAAAGGAGATAAACGCATTTGTTCAATACGTTGCCATTCTTTTTCTGATAAATTTGTCAGAGTTAGATAAGAACCATACAAAAAACTCAGCCTATAATCATCGTCTTTGAAGTACAAACTAGAACGTTTACCTGGTGGTTGTTGGTCAATAAAGCAAAAAGGACAACGATTATTACACTGAATTAAACCATCAAATAAAGCGGTTTCAAATTCTAGTCCTAAGTCATCATCATAATCTTTTTCAATTTCAATATGATGGGTTTTGCCAGCAGTATCTAAAACTTCTAGTTCTAAAACTTCATCAGCACATAAAAATTGATAATCAATTAAGTCACGGGGTTGTGTTCCATTAATAGCAACAATCGCATCACCCGCTTCAAAGCCAATTTCGGCAGCTATTGATTCGGTCAGCACCTTGGTAATTTTGGCAGGATGAATGGTAGTCATTGGTGATTGGTGATTGGTAATTGGTAATTGGTAATTGTCCTTCCCCCTGCTCCCTGCCTCCTGTCTCCTATCTCCTATCCTTGCCAGCCAAATGCGATCGCTAATAAGATAGAAATACCGAAGGCTAATCTGTACCAGACGAAAACCATTGTGTTTTTGGTTTGTAAATACCGGATTAGAAATGCAATTGATAGGTAGGAAAAGATAAAGGTTGAAATAATCCCGACAATTAACAGTAAAACAATGTTATTTGGCAACTCTTGAGCTTGAAATAGCTTAAATATTTTCAGACTTTTATAAAGGGTGGCAATTGTCAGGGTGGGAAATCCTAACAAAAATGAAAACTTTGCTGCTGTTTCTCTCTCTAAGCCTAAAAATAAGGCAGTTGTCAATGTAGAACCAGAACGAGAAACGCCGGGAATTAAAGCTAGAGTTTGTCCTAACCCTACTAAAATACCATCTCTAATTTGTAATGAATCAAATCCTCGCTTGCGAGTGCCAATTTTTTCGGCTAAACCTAGTAAAATCGCCATGACGACTGACATTATAGCAATAATTAATGCACTATCAGGTAAAACGTCTTTTAAAAGAAAGCCAATAGTTAATGCCGGCATTGTTCCAACTGCAATACCTACAGTAATTTTCCATTCTTCCCGTTCCCAGTCTTTATCCTTGAGTGTTTTGATTGCACCTTTAAGAATACTAGAAATCAGCTTCCAAAAATACCATAAAATTGCGATAACACTACCAAATTGAATGGCATCAACAAAATCTTTAGAACCTAGTTCTTTCCAAGCAAATACTTTGGTGACAATTAATAGATGTGCGGTGCTACTAATCGGTAAAAACTCGGTAATACCTTGCACAATACCGAGAATGAATGCTTGCATTAGTCCTTGAACAAGGTTGACTCCATTAGTTGCCGCTTCACTAGGTACTTCTACTTGTAAAATTTGCCACCATACAGGGAATAGTAAGTCTATACTGTCTGTTGCCAAGATTATCGCCATTTACCATGCTCCCAAAATGAATAAATAACTTGAGAAAATTATCCAACTTTACCTGCTTCTCGTCATTTATTCCGGGCAACATCCTTAGAGATGAACAAATTTAAAGTATAATCAAGATGCCCCCCAGGGGGATTTTAGAGTATGATACTTTATGATAAGTAAAGTTTAGTAACAAATATTAAAAATTTTGATTAATAATACATTGTCCTCTTACACCACTAATAATACTGATTTGCACACCACTGACACCGGGTACGGGGGAATCAAGGAGCTAGAGTCTACTCTATCGTTATCGGCTTCTTTTCCCGCTGCCATCTCTAGGAAGCAAACTTGGCTAGTGTTTGCAGCAGCGATGTTTTTGGTAACAGTACCTGTATTTATAGAAGCGCCGTTAGTGCGATCGCTCCCCAACGTTAGTTTAGTAATGACAGGATTTTGGGTTTGGCTGAGTTTGACATTAATGTCACGTCCGCAAACCTACATTTGGGGGGATTTACTCCTAGGATTTAGCTGGAGTTGGTTAACAGGAGCAATTTACTGGGGCTGGTTACGGTGGGAACCCCTATGGCACTTACCCATAGAATCTATCGGACTACCCTTTGCTATCTGGTGTTTGTGGCGAAATTGGGGCAAAGTCGGGAACTGGTTTTATTTAGGTTCTCTATTCGGCACAGTTTTAACCGACGTGTATTTTTATTTAGTGGATTTAATGCCCTATTGGCGACAAATTATGAGAACAGATACCGCTGGAGCTTCACAAATCTTAAAAAATGCTTTAGCACAAGTCCTAACGCCTTGGGGAGAAACCTGGGCAATCATTCTCGCCCTAGCGTTGTTAACAGTCGGAATTGTCTCTTTGGGTAAAACACAATGGCACTGGTACGCCTTTAGTGGAGCAGTTTTGAGTACAATCTTAGTAGATAGTCTGTTTTTATTAGCAGCGGTTTTCGCCTAAATTTATCAAACAAACTTTAAGAAACGCACAACATAAAAATTACAGATAAATTTGTAAAATTCAAACCCCAGAGCCGTAAATTTGTGGATATTAACTAAATTTGCACAGAAGTTATCCATTATATCGGCAGGTTAGTATTCCGAATCAGCGATGGGTACTTCACTAAGCTGTATATTAGTTTCTGATGACTGCTGTGTGTTGATTTAGCTATCAGCTATCAACCAAAGGATGAGGTCAGAACAAATAAGTACCCGATCAGCCTCCAGAGTCACCAGCGGGGTTGAATTTGTACTCCATACCTCTGAACTTTAGCCCACAGTTGACGGCTTCTAGCTAAAAGCGTTGATTTATGTTTGATGGAAAGAGGTAGAAAATGGTGAAAGGATTAGTACGTTTATTAACAGTGTTTAGCCTGTTGCTAGGCAGTTGGGGATTATTGGGAACTACTCAAATCGCCCAAGCTGCAAGTTTTAGCAATGTTACTTTGTTTCAAGTCCCAGTTTTGGCAATTTCACGTCAAAATCGGGCAGATGCCAAGCTAGGAACGGAATTTGGTAAAAAAATTGATTTGAATAATACCAATATTGCCGCTTTCCAACAATATCCGGGGTTATATCCCACTCTGGCCAAGAAAATTATCAGCAATGCTCCCTACCAAAAAGTAGAGGATGTATTGAATCTACCAGGATTGAGCGAGAGTCAAAAATCCAGACTGCAAGCCAATTTTGATAACTTTACCGTCACCGAATACGAGCCTAACTTCAATGAAGGAGACGATCGCATTAACAACGGTATTTATAGATAACTAAATGGGATTGGGGACTGGGAATTGGGAATTGGGGACTGGGGACTGAGGAAAATGATTTAGATACTTTTTTCCATTACCATTATCCATTACCCATTACCCACTACCCCTTACCCATTAACCATTACCTAATGTCTCAAATAGATATTCCTAGCCAATTTGATGTTTTAGTAGTCGGTGCAGGTGCTGCTGGACTATACACCGCATTGTGTCTACCAGATTCCTTACGAGTCGGCTTGATTACTAAAGAAACAGTTACCTTATCAGCCAGTGATTGGGCCCAAGGTGGCATTGCCGCAGCCGTATCCCCAGAAGATTCTCCCCAGCTGCACATTGAAGACACATTGAAAGCAGGAGCAGGTTTATGTGATATCGAAGCTGTAGAATTTTTAGCTGAAAATGCTCCTAGCTGTATTGAATCATTAGTTAACTTGGGTGTAGCCTTTGACCGTCATGGTAGTTCCTTAGCTTTCACCCTAGAAGCAGCTCATTCTCGTCCTCGTGTTCTTCACGCCGCAGATACTACAGGTAGGGAAGTAACTACCACTCTTGCAGCCCAAGTACTACACCGCCACAATATCCAAATTATCCAGCAAGCCCTAGCTCTGAGCTTATGGATAGAGCCAGAAACAGGTCGCTGTCAGGGAATTAGTCTGTTTTATCAAGGACAAGTTACATGGGTCAGGGCTGGTGCTGTAGTTTTAGCTACAGGTGGCGGCGGTCAAGTATTTGCCCAAACCACTAATCCAGCCGTCAGTACAGGTGATGGTGTAGCGATCGCTTGGCGGGCTGGTGCTATCCTTAGAGATTTAGAATTTGTCCAATTTCATCCCACTGCGCTCACTAAACCAGGACGCTTTTTGATTAGCGAAGCTGTACGCGGTGAAGGAGCGCATCTAATTGATAATGAAGGGCGACGTTTTGCTTTTGACTACCATCCAGCCGGAGAACTTGCACCGCGAGATGTGGTGAGTAGAGCTATTTTCAGTCATTTGCAAAATACAGCCGTTGATCTAGCCACAGCCCATGTCTGGTTAGATATGCGCTCCATTCCCCCGGAAAAAATTCGCCATCGGTTTCCCAACATTATTCAAGTTTGTCAGCATTCGGGTATTGATGTCTTTAATGAACCTGTTCCTGTAGCCCCTGCTGCTCATTACTGGATGGGTGGTATTTTGACAGATTTGATGAATCGTACCAATATCCCTGGTTTGTACGCTGTGGGCGAAACTGCTAGTACTGGAGTGCATGGAGCTAATCGCCTTGCGAGTAATTCTCTGTTGGAATGTATTGTTTTTGGGGCGCAGATGGCCGATGTTGAAAATGAATTATTAAGCGCAAATCAAATCCCAGCGGAATCTATATCGAATCCATTATCTTGTGTTTTTTCTGCCAGCGAGTGGCAAAATCAACAGGAATATCTAGCAGCAATAAGAGAAAAACTACCGCGTTTAGTTTGGCAAAGTGCGGGCATTTGTCGAGAAGAATCTGGTTTAGAAAGTGCGATCGCTACAATTGAGTCTTGGCAACAAGATTTCACTAACTTACCTTTGAGTCAATTCTTGCAAAGTTTACGCCCCACAGAATCAGCCAATTTCAATCTCCCGAATATTGATCAGCAATTGCGACTTTGGGCAGAAACACGCAATTTGTTAGATGTAGCTTACCTAATTCTCAAAAGTGCCGCTTTTAGAACCGAAAGCAGGGGTGGACACTACCGTCTAGATTATCCCCAACCAAATCTAAATTGGCAAGTTCACACAATTGTGCAGAATCGTAGTTGGTGGAAATCTCACTAAGATATCATCTAGATTTTACATACTCTTTTTTCTACAAGGTAGAATATTAACTCATTTTAACGCGTCCCGCTACCATGTTGACTGTCAGGCGCACCATAGTCTGGTGGACTATACATATCTATGTCTAGAGCAAACTCATTCGCTCCTTGAGTTTTGGTGCGTGGGCTTTCTGTGTCACTAAAATCATGAACAATAAAGCTATGAAAGATTTTTTTCACCTCTGTCATATTGGGTATTAGTATGACAGCACTGACTATACATAAGACCACAATACTTGTGATTTTTAAATTAGTCTCAAAGCACTTTATCTTACTGACTAGCATATAAATGCATTCTGCCTCTTTTCGGTGTCTACTGTAGACTGAGTGGGTTATTCGGACAAAATCAAAGCTTTTTATAGTTAGTTATTGTTAGCAATTCACTACTGAACTGAAAATTAGCTTTCTCCTCAGCTTTGGAAATATTGTTGTTGAATAACATACTCTCAATTAAGAAATATTCCTTATATGATATTTGAATCATCGCTCCAGAGATGGATATTCCCCATATTATTTAGGCATAAATTAAGCATTTGGTTTATTTTTAACCAAAGCTTAACTTTTTTCTGTGGAAACACTCAAACTACTCCATCAAAACTTACAAGAAGTTAGAAAATATTATTAGTTGTTACTTAAATTATTAATTTACAAAAGTATAAAACTTAAATTCGTGCTTAATTCTAACAAAATTGAGTGCATTTAATTTTTTACTCAGCATTCATAACTGTTTCAGTAAACTCGTAACGATTTTTACCAAGATGTTTAGCCTGGTACATTGCTGTATCTGCTTGCTTAATCAAATCTTCACTATTTTGGCTGTTAGTTGGGTAGATACTGATGCCAATACTGGCAGAAACTGTGGTAGTATGCCCATCTAGAACAATTGGCTCAGTTATCACACTTAAAAGCTTTTCAGCCACCTTCGCAGCTATTTGGAAGTTAGAAATAGCGCGTAAAATCACAGTAAATTCATCACCACCCAAACGAGAAACTGTATCACTCGTGCGTAATGAACTATTTAGACGTTGGGCAATAATTACCAACAAGCGATCGCCGATTTCATGACCCAATGTATCATTTACCTCCTTAAAGCCATCTAAATCAATAAACAGCAATCCTAACATGAGATGATTAGTTTGTGACCAATTTAGCGATTCATCAAGTTGTTCCAGAAAAAATTTACGATTAGATAGACCAGTTAGAGAATCATGGTAAGCTAATTGACGCAAATGATTTTCTTGAAGTTTTAAAGCATAATTGGAATGGGACAAATCAGCAGCAGTGCGTTTAAGTTGTTCTTCAATTTTTTTACTTTGAGTGATATCTCTAATAATTCCAACTAAAAAGAAATTACCAGCAGCGTCTTTGTGCAGGGATCGCTTAGTAGCAATCAAGTAAGTCTTACCATTAGCATTAGTCAATTCTTCTTCATGTTCCTGGGGTTGCTGAGTCTGAAACACAATATCATCTTGCTTGCGAAATATATCAGCTTCATGTTGAGGAAAAAAGTTATAATCTAACTTTTCTATTAATAAATTATATGAATAACCAATAAATCGACAATAGGCTTCGTTTAAAACAATCAACTGATGTTGTTGATTTTTCACAAAAATAGGATCAGGAATTGCATTGATAATTTGATGCAAAAACTCTTTAGAACGTTTTAATTCTTGTTGTATATAATTAATGTGAAAAATCATAGCAATAGCTGAACTGCTAAAAGTCAACCATGCTGGAATAATGGGTATCCACCAACCACTTAAAAAAGCCAGATAAACAGTTAGATTTAAAGCAAACCCAGATAGTAAAAATATGAATACACTCTTTTTTGGTTGGCGGATTTGCCAGATGATAAGCATTCCGATCAAAGACCAAATAAAAATCCACAAATTTTCTATATAATCAGGACAGACTTTGAGTAATGGTCGTCCTTGCAGAGCAGCAGAAATTAATTCATTGATAAAATAAGCTTGCAGTTGGACACCAGCTATCGGTTGTGCCGCACTTGTATCCATGAGATGGCTAGAGTAAGGAATAAACACAAAATCCTGGAGACTGGGTGCAGTAGAACCAATCAGGATAATGCGATCGCGAATCCAATCCTCTGGAATTCTCCCAGCTAATACATCCGTCAAAGAAATATGACGATAATTACAAAGTCCAACAGATACATTATGACAACGGGGTTTAGGAAAATTAGATAAAATTTGGTAGCCTCTAGCATCAGCACCCACATAACCACCATTGTTACTCTCAAACCGAGTGAAAACAGCCTTACCTAACTGTAAATATTGATGATTTCCTTTGGCTGTTTGAGGTGTTATTCCCTCTGACTTTAAATATAGTAGCGCTAACTTGAGAGCAAAACTTTCATGGGCTTGATTATTAACGTGCGAATATAACAAGCTACGGCGAACTTTACCATCAGGATCATAGAGTATATTATTAAACCCTACTTGGTTTCGCTCATTCAGTATTGATGGAGGTAAAACACTTTGTTTTTTGTTATGTGCCAATAGTTGAATACCAATCAAATTTGGTATGCTTTTATAAGCATTTTCTAGTTTTTTGTAACCAGACTTTACAGCCAAATCTCTATAAATATCTAAGCCAATTGCACGGGGTTTGTACTCTTTTAACTTAAACAAAACCTGGGCAATGATCTCATCGGGAATTGGCCAAGAACCTACTTGACGTACAGAAGTTTCATCAATTGCTACTATAGTGATGCGTTCATCTGGCAATTCATAGGGACGTAAGCGAAAAAATTTATCTAAAGTATCTAGCTCTAAAGACTGTAATAAACCTACAGAACGCAAAATCATGACACAAATAGCAATCCACGAAGCAATCATCAATTCTCTGCGTCCTTGATTAAGAACTTGTTTAACCTCAAATACAAGTCTCACAAGATGACTGCTTAACTGCTGATTCATAAAAACCTCGTGGGATTGTGGAAAGCGAGAATTAGCAGCCGGACTAATACTGTTTCACTTTAAAGTTGATAAAAATAGGCAGCAGGGGGCAGAGGGAAAGAATTAAATACCAATGATTTGTATCAGGCTTTTCATGAAATGGTATTAGTCCGGCTGAGTGTGGAATATAAAGTATATGTTAAATCCCTAGCTGAATTTATGAGCCAAGCTAGGGATAATGTAATTTATTGGCGGTGGGATGCTCCTGTAATAGTCAAGAACTGGCTACAAGTAATTTATCTAAAATACTTAAAGTTTCGAGAACCTTTGTAATCAGTAATCTTTGCTAGTTCGTCTAGGTTCTGAACACCAGTATAGGTTTTACCATTGATGATCCAAGTGGGGAAACTTTGAATTTTGGCAGCTTGACATAGGTCTAGCTTTGCTTTGGGGCTGTCATTAGCACACTCTACCTTAATATTATCGTCGATAATTTTTTCAGCTTCTTGTCCAAAAAGTAACTTCTGTTCATGACAGTGGGGACACCAATAAGCGCTGTATTCTTTAGCCCCAATTTTAACAAGATGCTCTGCTAAGGCAATTTCTGATTCTCCAGATTTGGTAGTAATTTTCCAGCCAAATTCGGGATTAGGTTCTGCTGTGGGAGTGAATGTAATTTGCTGAGGTTTGCCAGAAGTAGATTCAGCGATGTCACCAGATGGATTCACTCCAGCATAGATGCCTAAAGTGCCAATTAGCGTCATCATCCCGATAATAATGGCCGTGAAAAATATTTGCCCAATATCTTCCCAGTCACGACCGATGATGGTTATTACTAACATACTCAGGGAAAATAAAGCCGAGCCGATACAGTAAGGACATAAGGCTTTGATTTGGGATGCCAGTATGTACATTAAGTAACCACTGAACACTGACATTGCGATCGCACCCATTAATAGCAACCACCAAGTCAGATTTTCCAGTTGTTTACTGCTTTTGTTGTTTTCCCCTGAGTTTAATGCTAAGGGAGCAAGAGCAAATATCAGCATACTGATGTAGGCTAAAAGCCCAAACAAAGCTAATGGCTGACCAAAAACTGTTGCCCAAGGACTAGAAAGGACATCATTACAGCCCTTAGTACCAACTTCGGCTACGCAAGCAGCACTTCTGCCGGTCAGCTTTTCAAAGGTGAGATAACCTGTGATGAGGACACCACAGCCAGCGATCGCCCCAATTAATGGACGCGACCATTTATGAATCCAAGGAGTAGAACGACGGCGAATCATAATTATTTAGTCAGGGGTCAGGAGAATTGTAATTACGAATTACGAATTACGAATTACGAATTACGAATGTAATTTCACTGAAGAAATGGATTTACTTTCACCTTTGGAGTTCCAACTGCGGTGAGCAGCTTCTACAAATTGACTGACGCGAATTGGGTCAATCGGTTGCGAAATTTGACCGTGGCGTTTGAGAGAACTAGAAACAATCACACCATTTGCTGCTTGCATCAGGGTATCAATATTTTCCCAATTAGCTCCGCTCCCAATGAACACTGGTGTACCAGCCGCCGCACCACAAGCAAGTTCCAAATCTTCTAGATTAGGAGGGCTACCAGTTGCCCAGCCTGATAAAATTACCCCATCTGCCAATCCTCTTTCTATTGTGTCTTTGACAGCAACTGTGAGATTGGGTGAACTCAAAGGACGGGCGTGTTTGACTAAGACATCAGCCAGGATTTTCACATCCGAGCCTAGTTCTCGTCGATAGCGCAGTAATTGATGGGCTTCACCTTCAATTAATCCTTGGTCAGTAGCCATAACTCCAGTCAGGACATTGACTCTAATAAATTGGGCTTTTACACAACTAGCGATCGCCATTGCACTTTTGCCATCATTTCGCAAAACATTTAAACCTATAGGCAAAGTTACTAAATTCTGTATGCGCTGTACCACCACAGTCATCGCACTAACAACTGCTGGATCAACTTGATTTTTAGTAAACGGTGCATCGAAGAAATTTTCTACAATAATACTGTCTACCCCGCCACTAGCCAGGGCTGTTGCTTCTTGTTCTGCGCGGTCAATTACCGCTTTAAGACTACCTCCCCAACGTGGTGAAGTAGGCAGCGGTAGCAGGTGAACCACGCCAATAATTGGTGTTCGAGTTTTGAATAGCTGATATAAGTCCACGTCTTTAATTTGCTAGGGCATTGTCCAGAGTTGAGAATTTTTTGTTTAAGAAGGATGAAAAGACAAGAATAATTTTTGGATCTACCACGTCCCTAGTCTGTTTTTAATTGGTTTTTGGCGATTTTATCACCCTATCCTCTGATGATTGAGGGCATTTCTGCCTTTATGCTTCATTCTTGAGCGAAATCTTGACTTTTAATTAAACTAGTCACTTTGTTTGATTATTCATGCTTTATTGCGTCCTTCTGAAGATGGAAATCGGCGTTGAACCTTCCATAAGATATGTTAAGATAAAATCTGGCTATAAGAGGAGTTTGCCACTCACAAGACACAAGGCAGCTTCCCGATAGTTTAGGCATACCGCCCGCGCATCGTCGCCGGCCCAGTCTGAGGTATGGGGTAGCATTACTGCTTGATAGGCGTAGTCGCAAGTGCGATTTCCCTGAGGGTAGCGACTTCTCAAAAACAGCCCTTTGGGCGGCTTCCCGATGGGTAAACTAACAACGCACACGCTGGGGTAGTGTAAAATACCAATAAGCGAATCGTTAAAAAAGATTAAGAGTGTCATAAGTACCCAAAGACACTTCAATTTACCCTGGGGAACAGATTAATAAAAATATCATAGCATGGCCTCTATATCAATACTGATTAGGGTCAAACGTCCACGGGTATTGATTAGCAGTGGCAATTTGTTACTACTATGTCCTGATTAGGGTGCGGGAAAAAGCACCCAACTACTGTTTTTAATGTTGTGATTGAACGAGAAAAAAAAGTGAAGATTTTTTCAAAATATGGGTGAAAAGCCGACAATTGCTATTTCTCACCTAGGATGTGAGAAAAACCGAATTGATACAGAACATATGCTAGGGCTGCTGGTAGAAGCAGGCTATAGTGTAGATACAAATGAAGAGTTAGCTGATTATGTTATTGTCAATACCTGTAGTTTTATTGAAGCTGCCAGAGAAGAGTCAGTAAGAACTTTAGTAGAATTGGCGGAAGCAAATAAAAAAGTCGTTATTACTGGTTGCATGGCGCAACACTTTCAAGAACAATTATTGGAAGAGTTGCCAGAAGCAGTAGCCGTGGTTGGCACAGGTGATTATCACAAAATTGTCAATGTCATAGAACGGGTAGAACAAGGGGAACGGGTTAAACTAATTAGCGCCGAACCCACCTACATAGCTGATGAAACGACACCCCGCTATCGAACGACAACTGAAGGAGTCGCTTACCTGAGAGTTGCCGAAGGATGCGATTATCGTTGTGCATTTTGTATTATTCCTTATTTAAGAGGGAACCAGCGATCGCGTACTATAGAATCCATAGTCGCCGAAGCCAAGCAATTGGCTAACCAAGGGGTCAAAGAAATAATTCTGATATCCCAAATCACCACCAATTATGGTTTGGATATTTACGGCCAGCCAAAGTTAGCGGAATTACTCCGCGCTTTAGGGAAAGTAGATGTACCGTGGATCAGAATGCACTATGCCTATCCCACCGGACTTACCCCAGACGTAATAGCGGCAATTCAAGAAACGCCTAATGTTCTGCCTTATTTAGATTTGCCCTTGCAACATTCTCATCCAGAGATGCTTCGCTCTATGAACCGTCCTTGGCAAGGACGGGTAAATGATGGCATTATTGATCGCATCAAAACAGCGTTACCATCTTCAGTACTGCGAACAACCTTTATTGTTGGTTTCCCTGGAGAAACACAAGAGCAATTTGACCATCTACTAGAGTTTACTGAGCGACACGAATTTGATCACGTTGGTGTCTTCACCTTTTCAGCAGAAGAGGGAACCCCAGCCTATAAATTGCCTAATCAAATTCCCGCAGAAGTAATGGCAGAGCGCCGTGACCAACTCATGGCACTCCAGCAGCCCATTTCCTTCCACAAAAATCAACAGGAAGTAGGCAAAATAGTCGATGTCCTGATTGAGCAAGAAAACCCCGAAAGTGGAGAATTAATCGGCCGTTCCGGCAGATTTTCCCCAGAAGTCGATGGCCAAGTCTATGTTAAAGGCGAGTCTAGGCTAGGAACCATCGTGCCAGTAAAGATCCACAATGCCGATGCCTATGACCTCTATGGTCAAATTGTTAATAGTTAATAGTCATTAGTCATTGGTGATGTTGCCATGACTTATGCCCCATGCCCTAATTTACAAACTAAGTATCGGTTTACAAGTCCACAACTCACAATAAAATCTAGGAGAATTAATGAATCTTTCCTTTCAAGAACTAGGTATTTCCCAAGAACGTGTAGCAATTCTAGAAAAAATGGGCTTTACTACACCCACGAATATTCAAGCCCAAGCTATTCCCCAACTGTTAGCAGGTCGCGATGTCGTTGGTCAATCACAAACAGGAACCGGTAAAACAGCGGCCTTTTCGTTGCCTATTTTAGAACAACTAGATGTTAACAAACGGGCTGTACAAGCTTTAGTGTTAACACCTACCCGTGAATTAGCAATGCAAGTTCATGATGCCATTTCCCAATTCATGGGTGATGATGGCTTGCGAGTCATGGCAATTTACGGTGGTCAATCAATCGACCGCCAAATGTCACAACTCAAACGTGGTGTTCACATGGTTGTCGGTACTCCCGGACGGGTGATCGACTTGTTAGATCGCGGCTGTCTCAAACTTGACCAAGTACAGTGGTTTGTTTTAGATGAAGCTGACGAAATGTTGAGCATGGGCTTTATTGATGATGTCATCAAAATCCTCTCCCAGGCTCCCAAAGAACGCCAAACAGCTTTATTTTCGGCAACAATGCCGCCCTCAATTCGCTCCTTGGTCAACAAGTTTTTGAACTCTCCGGCAACTGTCACCGTTGAGCAACCAAAAGCTGCACCCAACAAAATCAATCAAGTAGCTTACCTGATTCCCCGTCATTGGACAAAAGCTAAGGCTTTACAGCCAATTCTGGAAATGGAAGATCCAGAAACAGCTTTAATCTTTGTTCGCACCAGACGCACAGCCGCAGAATTGACTAATCAATTACAAGCTGCTGGTCACAGTGTTGATGAATATCATGGTGATTTGTCTCAACAAGCACGGGAAAGATTGTTGATCCGTTTCCGCAATCGTCAAGTCCGTTGGGTAGTAGCTACCGATATTGCGGCACGAGGTTTAGACGTTGATCTACTTTCTCATGTCATCAACTTTGATTTACCCGACAGTGCCGAAACCTACGTTCACCGAATTGGTCGGACTGGTCGCGCTGGGAAAGAAGGAACTGCGATTTCTTTAGTACAACCTTTTGAACGCCGTAAGCAACAAGCATTTGAACGTCATAATCGCCAAAATTGGCAAGTGTTGACGATTCCGACAAGAGCGCAAATTGAAGCTAGACACATTCAAAAATTGCAAGAACAGGTAGGAGAAGCTTTAACAGGTGAACGTTTAGCTTCATTTTTACCAATCATTAGCGAATTGATTGAGAAATATGATGCTCAAGCGATCGCAGCTGCGGCTCTGCAAATTGCTTATGATCAAACCCGTCCTGCGTGGTTACAATCAGGTGTAGATGTTCCAGAAGAACCATCTTCCAAGCCCAAACTCAACAAGCGTCGTGATGGTGGCGATCGCAATCGTGTTTCTTGGGCTAAAGATAACGGTGGTGATGAAGGACAAGGATCTTCCAAACCGAAGTTACGCACAGGTCGCCGTGAATCTTCCCCAGCACCCAGTAATCATAAACTAGGTTCACATACAGGTAGAGAATAGACTTCTCAATTCAATTTTGGATTTTAGATTTTGGATTGAGAATGAAGGCATTGATGTAATTCTCAAGTGATGGTTTTTCCTAATCTAAAATTGCCAATCTAAAATCTAAAATTGCTTTAAAGGCGGGTAATTCGATCTAACTCGCCAAATTCATCATCAGTCATTTTCCAACCCAAAGCGCCAACATTTTGTTTTACCTGTTCGGCGTTTTTAACACCAGCAATGGGAATCACGTTCCCCTGAGCAATTAACCAGTTAAGGGCTACTTGGGCGGGGGTACGATCATATTTTTCACCTATTTTTCGTAGTAAAGATAAAACTGGGGCAATTTTATTTAAACCATCTTGACTAAATCGCGGGTCTATGCTTCTTGCACCTGTAGGATTTTGAGAAGGTGTATATTTGCCTGTAAGCAATCCTTGAGCCAAAGGACTATAAGCTAAAATTATTACATTTAACTCACGGGCGGTTTGCAAAATACCGTTAGTTTCAATTTGTCGTGTGAGTAAAGAATAACGGACTTGGTTAACAGCTAAGGGTACTCCCCTTGCGGCTAGTATTTGATGTGCTTCCCGCATTTGAGATGCAGAATAATTACTAACACCTACTGCACCGATTCTGCCCTGCTTCACTTCATCAGCTAAGGTGTTCATCAAAGTTTCTTGACTGAGAAAGAAAGTAAATGGCCAATGAACTTGGTATAATTCAATTCTTTCAACTTGTAGACGTTTGAGACTTGCTGTTAACGCCTCAGATACAGATTTGCCATCCCAACGCCAAGGTAGAGGACCAAATTTGGTAGCAATTTGTACTGGTTGGGATACTTGTTTCATGAACTTTCCTAAAAACTCTTCAGAAAGCCCGAAACCGTAAACTTCCGCAGTATCGAAGAAGGTAACACCAGCATCTAAAGCTGCGGTAAAAGCTGCTTGTAACTGTTCTTCACCGTAACCATTGCCATAATTCCAAAAAAGTTGATCACCCCAAGCCCAAGTTCCTATACAGAGGCGGGGAACGGTTACGCCATTTTGACCTAATGTGATGGGTTCCATTTTGTTAAAATAGATTATATTTACATTTCTTTACTTATTTAGTTTATCGTCTTTTATTAACCTTTTGATGATTAGTAACTCAATCTAAAAAACTTAAGATTCAGTTGAGTTAAGACAAGTATTTGATTATTGGTGGCAATTTAAAATAATTTTTGGCTATGTGGGCTTGACAATTTTTATACTTATTATGTTAAGATTTACACGTGATATTTTAAAATTTTTAACTAAATAACACAACAGTATTTTGCCTTTATGACGAAGAATTAATTGTAATATCATAATGGATAATTTTTAATGGAAAGCAATCACATAAACTATAACTTTGACAAGAGTAGAGAAAGAATTGATGCAATACTTGACACTAGCGATGTGTTATATGAAGAAGTAAATGAAATTCCCTCAAGAGATAGGTTAACCTTTACAAATGGGTTTTATGTAAAATGTACTGCACTTTTTGTTGATATTCGAGACTCTTCATCATTACCAGAAAAATATAGAAGACCAAGATTAGCAAAATTGTATAGAACTTATATCTCTGAAGTCGTTGCAGTCATGAATGGTAATCCCAATTGCTCAGAAATTAACGTTCAAGGAGATTGCGTTTGGGGAATTTTTGATACACCATATAAATCGAATATAAATAGTGTTTTCGAGACAACAGCTATTGTATCATCAATAATTAATATTATTAATTGCAAATTAATTAAAAAAAATTTTCACCCAATAAGAATTGGTATTGGTATGGATTATGGTAGGGCTTTAATGATAAAAGCTGGTTATAGTGGAAGTGGTATTAATGAGGTTGTATGGATGGGAGATGTAGTTAATTCAGCTTCTAATTTATGTAGTAATGCAAATAAAGCTTGGAGTGATGAGTTAATGATATCAGAAGCTATTTATAACAATCTTAATGAAGATTACAAAAATCTAATGAAATGGAATTCAAACAGAAGATGCTATCATGGTAATGTTATTAACCTTTTAATGAACAATTGGTTAAAAAGCAACTGTAGTAAGTGGTAATGTCAAAAATTGAAGCTAGAAAAATAAAAATTATTTGTTAATTAACGTATGGATATTTTAGAAAAATTACTCAAAATTCTAGAAATAGTAATTGATTGGCTTAAGTTTGCAGAAGCCAAAAATGCTGTTCTTCTGGCATTTTCAGGAGCAGGTGTTACTGCTATAATCACATATATTAGTGCTGCATCTAATATTCCAAAATCATTAATATTATCTTTACCAGCTAGTACATTTATTCTCAGCATTAGTTCATTAGTTTGTTTATTTTCTTTCCTACCAAAAACTAATCTCGAACATATTGTATGGATGCAAGGTAAACCATCTAAAAATTTTAAAACTTTACAAAATAATACGGATAATTTATATTATTATGGACATTTAATGAAATATAAAAATATAGAGTTACTAGATGCCATGAATCAACTTTATTGTGACAATAAAATTTCTCAACCATACAAAAAAGAATATTTGGATATTGCAACTCAAATTATTATTAACTCTGAAATTGCGTTTTTGAAATTTAGATTTTTTACATTTTCGTTATGGATTTTGATATTTTCCATACTTATTATTCCTGTTTCAGTTTTATTAAATTTAATAATTTTTAGAATAATATAAAATAATAGTGAATTTCGGTTTATCTTAATCTAATAAGAGGTTAAATCAGTAAACCATACAATAAAGTAGCTATGGCAGGTAATACATTTGACACGAAAAAGGAATCCCTAGCTGTACCAAAGGTCAATATTTTGACTATGTTTCGGCTAGGGTTGTTTCAAATGGGGTTGAGTATGATGTCTATCTTGACTCTGGGAGTACTCAACCGAGTCATGATTCAGGAAATAGCCATTCCTGCAACGCTGGTATCTCTGGTGTTAGCAATGCCGGCGTTTGTTTCTCCGACGCGGATTTGGTTTGGACAAATGTCCGATGTCAAACCATTATGGGGATATCATCGCACAGCTTATGTGTGGGTGGGAGCAGGAATATTTGCGATCGCAGCCTTTTTAGCAGTACAAGTAATGTGGCAGTTAAATGCTGCTAGTAGTGCAGCTACGTGGGTATGGACTACCCAAACAATCGGTTGGACAGCAGTTTTAGGTCTAGTTTTCGCTGTCTATGGTTTAGCGATTTGTGTCAGTGGTACAACATTTGCAGCTTTGTTAGTGGATATTTCAGAAGAAGATAACCGTTCCCAAATTGTCGGTATTGTTTGGTCAATGCTGATGGTAGGTATTATAGTTGGGGCAATTATCAGTTCTAGCTTGCTGAATCAATTAACAGCAGGTGCATCTTTAGAAACTTTGCAAGCCGCAATTAATAGATTATTTTTGATTGTTCCGGGAATAGTTTTTTGTTTAGCAATTGTCGCGACTGTAGGTGTAGAAAAAAAATATTCCCGTTTCTCCAACCGTTCCACACCAGGAAACAGGGAAGATAATATTAGCATCGGTAAAGCTTGGTCAATATTAACAGCTAGTCCGCAAACAGGGATATTTTTTACTTTTTTATTGGTGATGACTATTAGCTTGTTTATGCAAGATCCAATTTTAGAACCTTATGCGGGTGAAGTGTTTAAAATGCCTTTAGCTGAAAGCACTAAACTCAATGTTTTTTATGGGACAGGAATTTTAATTGCTTATGGTGTCACAGGCTTTTTCATTGTGCCACGTTTGGGTAAGCGCAAAACTATAAAATTAGGCTGTATTTTAGTAGCATTTTCGGCTTTATTACTCGGTTTTTCAGGTTTTTCTGCTAATCCTAATTTTCTGAAATTTGGTTTAGTCATCTTTGGTTTATCTACGGGTTTCTTAACTACAGCAGCAGTTAGTTTAATGTTAGATTTAACAGTTGCAGAAGCCGCAGGTACTTTTATTGGTGCTTGGGGGTTAGCACAGTCTATATCTAGGGGAATAGCTGTCGTTATCGGTGGTACTGTTTTAGATATAGGACGCAAACTCCTACCAGATAACTTAGTCTTGGCTTATGGATTAGTTTTTGCTTTAGAAGCAGTAGGAATGCTAGTATCAATTTGGTTTTTGAATCGAGTCAATGTGACAGAATTTCAAACGAATACTAAAAAAGCTTTTGCTTCTGTTTTAGAAAGTGATTTAGATTAGACCTGTTGCAAAAAAACCTTTGCAACAGTTATGAAAAAGTAAAATGGTCGAGTTTACACAAAATATGGTCAAGTTAATTTTGATACATTAAAGCTCGACGTTGTCTTTTACAGCTAAGAATAGGTATAATATTTTTATACTTAGGGCTTGCTGTGTAAGCGTATGGCTAAAAGCTTTATCAGACAACAGTTATAGTTCTTACAAATAAATTTCCATTTACTAGCTCGTCATCGTCACAGTATAAATTAACAATTCAATTGATTATTAAGGTTATGCAAGAAAAATTGCAAAAATTTAACGTGCAAATTAGTTATTCAATGCAGAATGCTGATGATATAAGCAGTGAAATTTCAGATTTAGTAGCTGATTATGATGGCACTCTCCAGGAACTAGCTTTTGATGGTGCGGAAGAATTAATAATAACACTGACATTCACTAACTCAAAAAAACTTATACCATTCATCACCCATTGTACACAAAAACTCAAATTAAAAATTACCGCCATAGAAAAAGATGAAGAAATTCCTAGAAAAATTAAATTTCTTGAAGAAAAAATAAATAAGAGAATAGATTCATTTAAAGAAAGACGTATTCACAATAGGGAAAAAGCGATTAGAATTAAATTTATTTCATTAGCCATAGCATCTTTAACAACCATTTTATTAGGAATTAATGGACTAAATACCTCAAACAAGTTAATTTTTCAAAACATAGCTTTTAGTCTTAGTGCCATGACAACATTTTTAACTGTTTGGGATACATTTTTAAATCATAGAGGATTATGGATTAGATATACTGCTACTCTGAACGAATTATATGAGTTACGAGACAACCTAGAATATTTATGCACCGATGAGATGGAAAACATTGATAAAGAAAAGCTAGATAAGTTATATCAACAATATCAAATTATTTTTGAAGAAACAAATAAAAATTGGACAGAACTTCGTAAAGAACAAAAGTCAACAGGTAATAGTTGACTAATGCCATCAAACTTGAAACATGGGGGCATTGAATTTCTGAATAGTTTTAATAATCGGTCTGTTTTTCTAGGACTGATAACATAAATTCTGATAATACCAATAAAGGTCATCGAAACTATATGTGCCTTCAAGATGCAATAAAAAACTTAGAGGATAATGATCAATTACCATTAGCCTTACCAATAGCCCATCTTACTTCTGCTAATTGGTTAAATCAGATCGCAGAAGAAAAAATGACTTTAAAACCTCAATATTGTAAAGTCTTTGAAAAAGATTTACTTTATTTTTCCTACGGTGGAATATTTCATCGTCCTTCACCTGGAAAACCCAGAGAGTTACCTATAGCTTTTATGTTTAGTCCAGAACTGTTACAGCATATTAATTATTATTATCCTTATGATACTGGAGCAGCAGCGTCAAGGAAATATGGTGAAAATTGGAGTAGTGAGCTAATTAATTTTCCTAAGTATTGTCTGAAAGGCGACTTCAATACACCCCGTAAGCTTGTAAGATACATTTATGGAAATAATCATCAATATTTAGAGGGAAATATTCAACAAATTACTAATTCTCTACCTAGTCCTTTACAAACAATTCGTGACTTTCTCAGCCTTGATTTAACTTCTGAAGGAATTGATCATCGACAATGCTCAATTGAGTGTCAGACTGAAACTGTAGTTCCTTTAACTCAGTATTTATTATGGGTAGGTTGGCCACAAGAACGTCTGAATGAATTTAAGAAATTGTGGCGTAATTCCATAACAGAAGATAGACCAATACAACTTCCTAAGATACAGACTTACAATTTTCATAGTAGATTTGACCCTAAAGGAATTGCTGCTATATTGGAGGACAGAGCAAAAGAAGCTATTGTTGAAGACTATTGCCAATTTGATAATACATGAAAAATATTTGATGAAATAATTATGAAGCTAATGGAAGAAGAATTTAAATTAATAGGACATGATTGTCCTCTAGCTTACTACCCATCATCAGTAGTACCTATTTTGCGCGATCAAAAAAATAATTTACGTGCTGCATACGTTAATTATGAAACATCCAAAATTGATGAATTAGTTTATCTTTATCAGGATGTTGATTTTGTTCTTTACGGAAGTAATTTGCATTTTAATTATTACAAGGATACTTCGCGTAAATATTTAAGTGAATTTGATCTAAGGAAGCATAAAATTTTTGCCTTCTCAGAATCGAAAATTATATTTTATAAATTTACAGAAGAAAGAGATTTTTTTAATGAAATTTTAGAAGATGGTAATTTTTCGGTGGATAATTTTTTTCTGAGGTTATCATTAGCAGAAGTTACTAATAATGTTACTAAGATTCGTAAAGAATTAATTAGTTGTGGTCAGAACTTACAAGCAGACACACCAGAATTTTTCCCTGCATGGTATCAACAAAAAAAAGCAGAACTATCCAAACTATGGAATGAACAATTAAAACAAGACTTTCCTAATAATTGGGAAGATATGCTGAAAGATAAAAAAGTTAACCTGAATGTAAACAATGAAATATCTCCTGAAAGACAAATACCTATGATTACTACCATCGGAAATTACGAATTTGAACGTTATGAAAAAAAAGATTTAGAAACTAACCATTTAATGCCTCAATCTCTTGATAACCAGTGGATACCCAGCTATTTGCTCAATCAGATGAAAGAACGTAATTTGAGTTTTAGCGATATTCAAAATCAGGTTGAACAAGATAAAAAGATGGAGTTCCGTCGGGCTTTAATCAATTCCCGACAACTAGTTATCAATCGTGCTGCTATTTACAACGAAAAAACAGTTTTTGAGTGCTATGAAAACCCTGGAGAGGATCGTCAAGCTTTTAAGGCTTTTTTGAACAGCGGGACTATAGTACCTTTTTTATTTGCTGAAGAAAGTCCTATACAACCGCCTAAATTTACTACTAATACTTTTGAAGCTTGGACTCAACTTTGTCAAGAAGTTCGCCTCAAATGCTTACGACTTTCATGGAATGATAAAAAAAACAAGGAATTGATTGATTTAAAACTTAGTCGTCGATTTCATGAATTTTGTAAAGGTATTGCTTCAGGAGATATTAATCAATATATCAGGGATTTGAATTTGCCAGAAGCAGCAGAAGAGCCTTTTATACAAAGATTGTTTGACTTAGAACAACACTGTGTTGATATATATCGTCAAAGTAGATCCTTAATTACTCGTGAAGAAATATATAAACATTTTGTTACTGCTGACGGAAGTAACCCTGTTGATAAAAAGTATGATTTTAAAAAGCCATTTGCAGCAGAAATTAAACAATTAATTGATTTAAAATATAATGTTAATCTTCCAGATGCATTAGAAGGAATAGCATTAACACCTTTTGATTCTCTACCAAGGTCAGCATTACAGGAATTGGGATCAGCCCGAAAAAATCGCAGTGAGCCAGAAAAAAATGCTGATGATTGGCTAAAGCTCTTGAAAGATTCTGCATTTGAGCGTTTACAGCAGGGACTGTATTTAGAATCTTTGCTTCAAGATGGTTATCTAGATTCTTTGGCATCTTTAAATCTGCAAGAAGTTCTAGAAGTTAGAACTACAGAAGAATGGCAAATTTATATGCAAAGTATGGATGATTTACTCAGAAATCCTGACAAGTTTGAAGAAATGGCAGAACCTGTGTATCAAAACTATATAAATCTGAATAAACAAATGACAAATTTAGTTAAACTCAAACGATCGCAAGAGAAAGTAGAACTTTGGACACCTGGTATTGAGTATATTTTAGAGATATCAGGGGTACAACTATTAGTAAAATGGTCTGATAAGGGAACTACATACGCATTCAATGGGAAAGTTTCTTCTTTAGATGAAGACGATACAGTACCTTTTGTTGAAAAATTCAGAATTGCAGGTTCTGAAGCTAATCAAGCTGATTTAAATATGACCATCGAGTTGAAGAAAGGTACTACACGCTCCCCTAGAGAACAATGGGAAGCGATGAAGCGCAAAATTCAAGAAATTCCGGGTTTTAGACCAGAGCCTATTTTAGTAGGAAATGATGCTACATTCAATCTTTCAGGAGAAGAAGTCGCTTGAATACTTTAAAACAATACTTATCTCTCGCCATCAATTATCCAGAAATGTTTGCTAATTTAGAAGGCGATGGATTACAAATAATCTTACAAGAAGAAGAAATTAGTCAAGTGGAATCTCTCGTCGGGCAGAGACTAGAAAAAAAGGGATTACCAATTGAATGGGCTAAAATTGGCATAGTTTATCAAGACCAATATTTATTAATTCTCAGGGATGCAGTACGTTTTCCTGGTGGACAGTTTGGTACTTACATACGTATTGTTGATCAGCCAAATAGCTCTCCTGGTGTGGCGATTATGCCAATTTATCAACAACAAATATTGCTTGTCCGTCACTTTCGCCATGCAACGCGCTCTTGGCATTTAGAAATACCGCGTGGATTTGGCGAAAAAGGTTTATCTAGTACAGAAAATGCTCGGCGAGAAATAATGGAAGAAATTAGTGCTGAAATTTATTCTTTAGTTTCAATTGGGAAAATGCACCTCAATACAGGCATGACTTCCGAATGTGTTGATCTATATTTTGCAGAACTTAAATCTTTTGGTGAATTTGATATTAAAGAAGGAATTTCTAAATTGCTACCAATAGATGTATCAGAATTAGAAAGGATGATCTGTGAAAACGAAATTACAGATTCTTTTACAATTGCTGCATACACGCGAGCCAAGCTGCAAAATTTACTCTGACGACTAATTCATAAAAAAATGGTATAACAAATGAACGATTTTTGGAATACAATTTTAGATTTTGCTGAAACTACTACTAACAAAGTGGGACAGCAATTAATGCAAGATTTTGGTAAAGTACAAGCGTCTCAAAAAGCTGATGGTAGTTTAGTTACCCAAGCTGATAAATGGGCAGATCAAGAAATTCGAGATGCGATTATTTCCTCATTTTCAGGTTACGGTATTTTAAGCGAAGAAAGTGACCAAACTTTTCCAGACACAGAATGGTGTTGGGTAATAGATCCTTTAGATGGAACGACCAACTTTACAAGAGGAATTCCTATTTGGTCGATTTCTTTAGGCTTACTCTATCAAGGCATACCTATTTTTGGCTATGTTTACGCACCACCATTAAATCAAGCTTTTCACGGTTTTTGGCCTGGTAAATCGGGTTTAACAACACCAACGGGAGCATTTCTGAATCATCACCCTATTCATACTAGTCAAGATGCTCCCAGTAAAAACCATTTTTTTAACCTTTGTTCCCGCAGTACGGGAATAATCCAACCAGGGTTTCCTTGTAAAATTCGGATGTTAGGAGTTGCTAGTTACAACTTTTTGACAGTCGCTACTGGTGCAGTTTTAGGAGGACTGGAAGCGACACCAAAAGTCTGGGATATTGCAGGTGCTTGGGTAATAGTTCAAGCTGCTGGTGGTAGTTGGATATCACTCAATTCTGAGTCATTTCCATTATCGCCTGGAACAGATTATAGCGATCGCTCTTTTCCTAGTCTAGTTCTGAGCAGTTCAGAGTTAGCACCAGTATTTACACCATTTCTAGAAGGTGTAAAATTTTAACCGATTCCCACCGCTATATCTATCAGGTTTAGCGGGGAATTCCCCATAAAAAACTATATATTAGGACTAGTTTAGGACAACAATGAAAGGACTTTGGCTAGAAAATAACCAGTTGCAACTCAGAACAGATATTCCTATCCCTAAACCACCAGAGGGAGAGGCTTTAGTGCGCGTTTTATGTGCGGGGATTTGTAACACAGACTTAGAATTACTTAGAGGTTATTATCCCTATACTGGCATTATCGGCCATGAATTTGTCGGTGTTGTAGAACAAGGTGCAGACAACTTAATTAATAAAAGAGTTGTCGGTGAAATCAATGCTGTTTGTGGTTATTGTCGGTTTTGTCGTCGGGGACAACCCACACATTGTGAAAATCGCACGGTTTTAGGTATTGTCAACCGTAATGGTGCTTTTGCTGAGTACCTTTGTTTACCTGTTGAAAACTTGCATCCAGTCCCGGAAAATGTCTCAACTGAAGCTGCAACTTTCACCGAACCCATAGCCGCAGCATTGGAAATTCAACAGCAAGTGCAATTATGTGGAGATGATCGAGTGTTAGTGGTGGGAGATGGTAAATTAGGGCAATTAGTAGCCCAGACACTAGCCTTAACAGGTTGCAATTTGTTAGTAGTGGGACGACACAGAGAGAAATTGGTTAATTTAGAAGCACGGGGGATAAAAACTAGTTTAGTAGATGCTGTGACAGATAGAGCTTTTGATATCTCCATTGATTGTACAGGAAATCCAGAAGGATTTGCGATCGCTCGTCGGGCTTTACGTCCTCGTGGCACACTAGTACTAAAAAGTACCTATGCAGGCAATCTTAGCCTAGATGCTTCCTCATTGGTGGTAGATGAAATTACCCTCATAGGTTCTCGTTGTGGCCCCTTTACCCCAGCATTAGAGTTATTAGCAACAAAACAAGTGGATGTAGAACCACTAATTAATGCTTATTATCCCCTAAATGAAGGTTTAGCTGCTATTGAAAAAGCGCAAACTAAAGGAGTTTTAAAGATACTATTAGAAATAAATTAGCAAATCAAAAAATCAAATTACATAGATTCTGCACCATGAGTAACTAGACGTTTAAATAAAACTGCTGACCAACCAGTTTCTCTGAGAACAGCAGATGTAGAAACTTCCACATAAGACTGTTCAATAAAAGCTAAATCAATCATGCAAATTTTCCCTAAAGCCTCTTTTAATTCCTCTGATTTTCCTTCTAGTTTGAGTTTTTTACCTACTTCATGAACTACTGTGGCCATAGCTGGAACTAGGTGCTGGGGTTGAATTCCTATCTTGACATGAACAATACCAATTTGCCAACGACTTTTAGAATAGCCAATACCCCAATCATCTATTCCTGTAAACATTTCATGAAACCAATGAATAAATGTTTCTCGGAGACGATGAATTCTTCCTTCAGTTGCATTTAAAATAGCATTCATTTCTTCATCACGTCCCAGATAACTATAGAAATGATCTGCCATTTCTGATGCAATTTCTAGCCCCCAATCTGCATTTGATGTAAGAATAGATTTATCTTCAGGGGTGAAACTAAATCGGTTTTCCAGCTTGTTCATAAAAGCGAGAGTATCCATAGCGGCAAGTAATCCCTATTTTTTAAATAAATTCCAGGTAAAAACTGACTGTGTAATAATAAAATGTCAAAATATAGCACCACAGCCTGACGCATTCAGAGCCTGACGCATTCAGAGTAAAATTGGTTTTTTAGTATCAAGTTCTATCTTGCTTCAATTTAGTTGGCAAATTTGAGGAACTTGTGAGGATGGAAACAATTGCTACAAATTCCTGTGGTGTACCTGGGGAAAATCAACTACTTGTTTGTTCATACTGACAGAAATGGCTAATGTCTCCCTTAAGGGTTACAGGATTTTTTGGACATTATTGTCAGCTACGTAGGTTGTTTTAGTGATAGGGTATTGGTCTCTATCTAGCTACCACCCATCCTTCATACTTTATCTCTATACCAATTAGCTGCGTCTGACAAATCATCAGCAAACATTTCAGCCAGACTATTCCACACTATAAGCTCTGAATTCCCAAAATATATTTTCTCAGGTCTTTCGTCATCGTAAAAGCGAAAAACAGGAGAAGTGGCTTGTTGTATCTCGTTTCCTATGATCGCCCAAGTACACTCTTCAAATGATACCAGTGGAAATAGCTTAGGCTGCACTTCATACCCACTTCGGTAAAAATGTTGACAAAAATTTCTATAGTCTTTCATTGCCCGATCTAGAGGCATCCAATCAGAATCCCCATTTATGAAAAAAAAGTAGTTATTATAGGACTCCCAGTCTCTATCTTTACCGATTGGCAAAACTCCATTTCCTCGCTGATATAGCTCATAAAGCTCAACTGGTAACTTGTAAGGATAATCTATAAGGATGGCATCTATTGTATCAATATTTAATCGGGGTGAGGGTAATCTAACACGAGCGTATTGATTGAGTTCGCTAATTCGTTCTGGAGAAAAGTCTTTCTGTTTTTTTTCTTCTGGCAGCAGCAAGTTGTCAAACTTACTAATTAACCAAAGACAGCTAGGGCGAGAATCATGTTCTGCCGCGATCGCAATTTGATCAATTACATCATTCATAGACATGGAATAAACTTACCTGCTAAGAGGGTATTTGAAAAGTTTCGGATGGTGTTTTAGACACTCAATGATAGCTTGCGTGGCGGAGCCATTCCCCCCTAACCCCTCTTGTTAAGGCTACGGTGTACACACAATCTTAGCCAGAGTAAGTTTCGCGCCATGAAAACAGGATTTAACCGGAAATCCAGTTCCCATCCACGAAACAGCGGGGAGGGGCTAGGGGTGGGGTTTTATGGCGACCAAAGAGCATTTCCTCACTTGTGTGTACATCGTAGCTTGTTAAGGGGGGAATTAGAGTCAAAGTCCTCCTTTTTAAGGAGGATTTAGGAGGATCTAAAGTTTTTAATACATCACTAACCACTTTTCAAACATCCTCTTAGGGTTATATGAATTTATTTGTCAAATTTTATTCATATAAATTGAATTTTCAAAACATATCAACATCCTGTAAATCCTGATTCTGACAAAAATATCATCATTAATTTGATTGATAATCTTTACAACCAATTGCTTCTTCAGTATTAGCAATGCATGGATTTACAGTACATTTGAGACGATAATTATTAGTAAAAAACTGGCAATTATGGCAGGGAATTTTGTGCATTTTTTGAGCAGTTTTCACAGTATCTTTTGTTGCTGTCCATAAATTCAGAATCACCAAAATAATTATCGTCCAAGCAATGACAAAGCAAATTGGAATCAAAAATGGCTGTATGCCATGCATGAGGAAAAATATAAAATTTAACACGGCAAGTTCTAATACAAGTGAGGAGTTAGAAATTAATATAACTCCTAACTCCTCATTGATCACTTCTAGCTAAAGATATATTAAATTAAACGCCGGCATGACCTAAAGCAATACCTGTCACCAGCATTCCCAGTACCAAGAAGGGTTGAGCGCTGGCTTGATATTTGACATCATTGGCTATGGGATCACGGAGGAAATACATATCCTGGAAAGTGATTTGGGGAATGATCAATAATACCAAGATGGCAGCGTACAAGTTCTCATGAATACTGACGAGATAGGCAGCAACTAAACCTTGGAATAAGTCAATCATGACTACACAAATCAAGGCAGCATTTTGAATACCAAACATGACTGGTAGTGATTGTAATCCTAATTGGCGATCGCCCTCAACACTCTTGAAGTCGTTGACAATAGCGATTCCTAAGCCAGCCAAGCTGTAAAATAGGGTTAGAACTACAATCCGCCAATTAAGTTCACCGAACAACGCATGACCAGCCCACCAAGGTAAAGCAATGTAACTTGCACCCAAAGCATAATTCCCTAACCATCCATTTTGCTTCAGTTTCAATGGTGGTGCAGAATAGATGTAAGCGATAAATGTCCCAAAAATCGACAATAAAAGGACATTAGGGACTGGATGACCTGCCCATAAATCTAAGGTGTAGGCTACCCCATATCCTAGTAAGAGTAAAACAATAATTTGGCTAATTACTTGCTTTTCTGAAATTGCCCCGGAAGGAATAGGCCGGTAAGGTTCATTAATAGCGTCAATTTCTCGGTCATAGTAATCATTGATGGTTTGGGTATAACCTGTCAACAAAGGCCCAGATAGCAACATACAAAGTGCGGACTTCAAGACATTTTCTAGAGTCCAGGTGTAGTTCCCAGAAGAAGCCGCACCGCAGACTACACCCCAAATGAGGGGAATCCAGGTAATAGGCTTCATCAATTGCAAGCGGATTTTCCAAATGGAAGTTTCCCCAGGTGATGCACCTTTCATTCCTAGTAGTTGCCGAGTTTTCGCATTCCGGGCTTCTGTGGTTGTCGCTTCCTGACTGGTAGATTCTACAACCTCAGTAGGTTGAGGATTTGGGTTAATAGGCGTAGATTCGGACATAAGGTGTAATGGTAATGGGTGATTGGTGATTGGTAATGGGTAATGAGTGATTGGTAATAGGTTACAGGGTAATTATTCCCCAGTTTCCAGTCGCCGATCCCCAGTACCCAATCCCCCAATCCCTAAAAAGAAATTATCAAATAATTATTCTGAAACTTAGCGCCAGTGATGGGTCTACCACTTAAGGCAGGAGGTAGGAAGATATTGCGCCGTTGATCTCCGGCTTCTACCGTGACTTCTGGCCCGTACTGGGTGAGTTTGACTTGCTTTTTGTCAAACCCAGGCAAAAATAAGCGTACTTGACGATTATGAACGTCGATTTCAATTGGTTTGGGAGTTTGTAATGCTTGCGCTACGAAGTTGGGTAAAGCATCTATCAAAGGTTGCCATTCACCGTTAGAGACATCAGGAACGATGCTCACAGGTAGGGGTGTAAACTCTTCTGATAGGTCGGTGTTTTCTCCAGCAGACACTAAAATAGCGCCACCAATAGTTAAACCAACTTGTTGGGCAGTACCCCAAAGAAAGCGGGAATTTGCAACATCAATTGGGTCTGGAGTTGTCACCAAAAAGGCGGCGACGCGATGGGGATCTGCGATCGCATCTTTACCTTGTTCGAGAAAATTATTAACTTGGTTAGTGGGTTGGGCAAAGTTATCTGCCGTCCAGTTAACATTAAAAAAGCTGGTAATCAGCGGTTGAATCAAGGGTGATTCTGTAATTGTTTTGCCCAAGTCAGAATTGACAAACAATTGCCGAAATCGCCGGACATACCAACTCATGGATTCTGGCATTCCCAACATCCGCAAGGTGGAAGAATCGCCTGTGCCATCGTAGATAATCGCGTCATATTTGCCACTGGCATCATATTCACGAATAGCATTGAGAGCCAAGGCGTTATCCATGCCCGGTAATACTACCAGTTCTTGACCATAAACCTCTTTAAAAATAGGCGTGCGGAGGTATTGCGCCTCAAGTTTTTTTGCTTCTTCCCAGTTACGTTCTAGCAGTACAGATGATTGAAACTGTACTGCTTGCAAGTTGGGAGCGATTTCCTGGGGGTCAGGAGTGAGAGAAGTATCTAAGAGAATTGGCAATGTTGGCTCTGCAAGTCCTGCTAGGAGTACCCGTTTGCCTTGGTTTGCCAATAACTTGGCCGCTGCGATCGCTATTTTGCTACGAGCGATGCCGCTTTTGCCTAAAAATGTCAGTATCAAGGCCATTACTTGATTTCCAATTACCGCCTGTCTTGTCAACTCCAACTTAGCACTGAACCAATACTCTCAGCCGAAGTTAACGACTTTTCACCCCTATACTATTTTGATTTCATCTTCAAAAAACCAAGTAGAGGAGTTATCGTCAAATTTGACTACTACGCCGATTCCCGCACCGTCAGTGACTTTGTAGCCTTCGATGATGCCTATTTTTCCTAGTTTTTGAGCAATTACAGCAGATACGCGATCGCGCAACCGAAACACCTTCACCTTTTGTCCAATTTCCATGATCTAGTTACAATTCAATAAACCAAATCTCAGTGTAGCGGAATCTGTGACTTAGTTAGAAGCGACGCAATCAGAAAATCAGGAAATCACTCACCTCTAGAGTTGCTTTCCCCGTAGGAGTGGGGTTCCCTAGCCCTCGCTTATATTGCGTTCTACATACAGTCATTTAGATTAGTTATAGAAGAATTACCCAATCACCGTGAAAACAGACACAATTTTCTATAGTTTATTTCAAGCATTTCCTAGCATTTTTTTTGAACTAATTAATCAGTCTCCCTCAGAAGCAGTTGTGTATGAATTTACATCCCGTGAAGTTAAACAACTGGCTTTTCGCTTAGATGGTTTATTTTTGCCAATTACCAAAGAGTCAAAAAAACCATTTTATGTGGTTGAAGTTCAGTTTCAGCCAGATGATGATTTATATTATCGTCTCTTTGCGGAAATTTGCCTCTACTTGCGACAATACAAACCGCCTTATCCTTGGCAGGCTGTTATTATATATCCTAGTCGTAGCATAGAAAGAGAACAGCCTTTACAATTTGGCGAAATCTTGCTGCTGGAGAGAGTTAAACGTATCTATTTAGATGAGTTAGGAGAGGGTTCTTTAGGGGTAGGAGTTGTTAAACTAGTAATTGAAACCGAAGACACTGCACCAGAACTAGCAAAACGGTTAATTGCTCAAGCAAATCAACAAATAAATGATACAACTACTAAACGAGATATCATCAACCTAATTGAGACAATTATCGTTTATAAATTACCCAAAAAAAGCCGAGAGGAGATTGAAGCAATGTTAGGCTTAAGTGAATTAAAACAAACCAAGGTTTATCAAGAAGCTTTATTAGAAGGTAGACAGGAAGGTATAGCTGAAACAACCAGAAAATTAGCTTTAAACTTATTACAAATTGGTATGAGTTTAGAGCAAATTTCAGAAGTTACTGAATTGTCTCTTGCACAAGTTCGTGCTTTACAACAGGAAATTAAATAGTTCAAATTTTAACTAACTAATCCCACCAGCTAATCAGTATTTGCCTGTACTAGACTGCTGGTTTTATTAACTGTCATGGCTTAAAATTAAATCAGTAAGCAGGTATACTCGTATGTTTGTTACAGCCCAACAGCTAGAACAACAAATGCCCGATGCGACTCGTTTGTTAAGTGATGAGCCAGAAATGGAAAGTTCTTTACATTATATGCAGTTACTATTGTTAGTAACTAGTTTAGAGTGGTTATGGCGTGATCAAAACGATTTCTTTATTGGTGCTAATTTGACTATTTATTTTAGTCGTCAGCAGTTAAAAAATCGAGAATTTAGGGGTCCAGATTTCTTTTTAGTCAAAGATACAGAAAAGCGTCCCCGCACTTCTTGGGTTGTGTGGGAAGAAGACGGAAATTATCCAGATTTAATTATTGAATTATTGTCAGATAGTACAGCTAAAGTTGACCGCAACCTCAAAAAAAGTTTGTATGAAAGTCGATTTCGTACCCCGGAATATTTTTGGTTTAGCCCCGAAAGTTTAGAATTTATGGGTTTCAAACTGGTAGGAAAACAATATCAGGAAATTATACCCAATGAGCAAAGATGGCTTTGGAGTGAAGTCCTAAATTTATATTTAGGTGTAGAAAATGCTAAACTTCGCTATTTTACATCGGAAGGTGAGTTAGTACCAACACCAGAAGAAGCTGCTACAAAAATACAACAAGAAGCTCAAGCAGCCCAAAATCAGGCTTTGGAAGCTGAAAGACAAGCTCAAGCAGCCCAAAATCAGGCTTTGGAAGCTGAAAGACAAGCTCAAGCAGCCCAAAATCAGGCTTTGGAAGCTGCAAGACAAGCTCAAGCAGCCCAAAATCAGGCTTTGGAAGCTGAAAGACAAGCTCGTGAGTCAGAACATCTGTTAACAAGTGAAAGAGAGAAAGTACAAATTTTGGCAGAAAAATTGCGATCGCTTGGAATAGATCCTGACAGTTTGGCTTAAATTAATGCTGACAACCATATAAAATACGCGAATAACTTGGCTGTGGTGTGCAATGGTACTTGAGGATGACCCTATCTATCAAAGACAATTTCACTAAGTTGCAAGTAGAGCGTTATTGGGAACTGCTGCAAGTTTTGGTAGCGCGGACTCTCAAAGTGCGTTATCGAGGTTCCTTCCTGGGTGTTTATTGGTCGCTGTTGAACCCATTAATAATGACAGGCTTATACACCGCAATTTTCGGAACCACCTTCTCTTCCTATTATGGCAACTCAATCCTAAATTATGTATTAGCAGCCTTCACAGGACTGGTAGTCATCAATTTTTTCTCAGCTTCCACATCTCAAGCTTTAACAAGTGTCGTAGGGAATGGCGCATTATTGAACAAAATTCGTCTACCAGTTAGCGTTTTTCCTGTATCAATGATTACGGCAAACGTGTTTCAGTTTTCAGTAGGAGCATTTCCATTGCTGTCAGTGATGACTTTAATCAATTCCAAAAGTCTAATCAATGTCCTAGCCTTGGTATTTCCATTTTTGGCATTAGTATTAGTTTCCACAGGAATTGGATTTTTAGTCAGTGCCTTGTATGTATTTTTTAGAGATTTACCTTACTTTTATGAGTTAGTCACCTTTGTGATGTGGATTAGTAGCCCCATATTTTATCCAGCAGCGATCGTCCCAAAGCAGGTACAGCCCTTTTTAGGCTTAAATCCCCTATCTCCAATTATCGAAAGTCTGCGTCAAATTACATTATCGGGTTCTCCACCAGATTTAGGTTTAATTTGGGGTGCTTTACTGAGTGGCATCATTATTTTGTCCCTGGGATGGACTTGTTTTCATATTTGGCGACATCAGTTTATGGATTTACTATAAATGGAAGTAATCCGCCTAGATAATGTTTCGCTGTGGCGACGCACACAAGAAGAGTTTTCTTATGACCTCAAAAAAACCGTGCTTTCTATTGTAGAAGGTAAATATCGCCAACCTGCAAAAAAATTAGTGCTGGATCACGTTGCATTAGCAGTTGACAAAGGTGAAAAAATAGGTATCATTGGTGCGAATGGTTCTGGTAAATCCACACTTTTAAAAATTATTTGTGGGATATTACAACCAAGCATCGGCACAGTGCGCGTCAAGGGTAAAATTGCTCCTTTAATTGAACTAGGAGCAGGCTTTGATCCAGAAATCTCTGTAATAGACAACATCCTACTTTATGGTGTACTACTGGGTTTTTCCCGAATAGAAATGCGAGAAAGAGTACATTCAATTTTAGAGTTTGCAGAATTACAGGATTATGCTTTAGTTCCGGTGAAAAGTTTATCTTCTGGCATGGTAGCACGGTTGGGTTTTGCGATCGCTACAGACGTACAACCTGATATTTTGATTCTGGATGAAGTTTTATCAGTAGGTGATGAGAGTTTCAAGAATAAATGCAAACAACGAATTGATAAATTTTGGAATGCAGAAGCGACCGTTTTGGTAGTATCCCATGATTTGGGTTTTATGAAACAGTCTTGCAAACAGATAATTTGGTTAGAAAAGGGAAAAATCAATTTTATAGGAACAGCAGAGCGTGCAGTACAATCTTATCTAGCAGGTCAATTCATCCCAGAATAAATACAAGTCAAGATAAAATAGTGCGTATATTTTAGATTTGTAAAGTTTTGTTTCTAGATTCAATATCTATGCTGACATAGTATAAATCCTGAAGGATTTATAGCTATAAGGTGTAACGAGAATAGGAGGAATTGATACAACTTGGTTGTAAGTTCTTTAATAACCTCCTACCTGTTTTGTATCTATTTAATTGTATTAATAGAACTTACACATTCAGCAGATTCTTTAACCCTCTAAAAACCTAGGATTTAGGCATCTTCTACATTGTTAAAGCGATAAAAATAATCTTGATTTTCAGAGTTGTTATGTAAGTCCTACTTAAAGAAAAAACCTCATCCCAATTCGAGTTTCAGGTGCTATTGAGAAGAATTTCAATACAGTTTTAGAAGCTTTCTTTTAAGCTGAAAATGTTCTGTATCCTCAAAGCCTTTTGAAGACATAGTAGGCATTTTACACCCACAGAACACCAAAATCAATGCAATTTAGTTTCTTCGCCATGAACTCATTTTTTCTCATCGCTACTAAGTAAAATGACATCATTATAAGGAAAGCCAATGTATAATATTACCTTTAGAAGCACCAAACAATTAAGAAGCAAATAAAACATCAGATTCATTGATTTTTACTGTTAAATATTGAGCTAGTATATCTAGACATAAATAAAAAGTGATTTAGGTATAAAATATTTAACTAAAATTGGATATTTAAGGAAAATGGCTACTTTATCAAAACAAAAAAAGCTAAATCATACATCTATATGACAGAAATTATAATCTGTAATGTAGCAGCAAAAAGTACTATTACTACAGAATAAGTAGTTTTGAATTAAGTGTTTATTCTGTTGGCATTTTAACGGATAGTTTGGCATAACAGTTACTGAAGAGCATTTTAAGACAAAATAAAATAAAAATTGAGTAAAAATAAACTATGGTTAACCAACTAGAATTATCACCCATCTATCAAATTAATCAAAAAGACATATCAAATCATCTTCAAAATATTATTTTTCCTAAAACTGATATTTGCACTGTTGAAGAACTATTTTTTAGAAATAATTCTCAAGTTTTATTTAACTATGAAAATAATATATTAGAGCTAGAGAAAAGTGGAATAGTTAGCTTTGACACCTATTTCAATGCTTTTTCTGTAGACACCTGGAAAGAATATACCAAAGTTAGAAGTATAGAAGTTACTCTCAAATTAAAAGGATCATTCAAAATTAATATTTACAATATAGATAAATTAGATGAGACTAAAACCTTATTGTCACAAAAAATTATTAATAACAAAAAACTCGAAGAAATAACAGTTTTAGATAACTTCGATATATCTGCATATACAGGAATGATATACCTGGAAATCGAAGCACTAGAAAATATGTGTCAAATGAGTGCAGGGTATTTTTCTACTTTTACAGAATCAGATCCAAACATCAAACTAGCAGTTGTTATATGCACATATAAAAGGGAAGGCTATGTTTATAAAAACATGGAATTATTAACAAGATATTTGTTAGAACAAAATGGCTGTGAGAATAAATTAGAAGTATTTATTATTGATAACGGTAATACTTTAGAGCAATTTAATAGTCATATAATTCATTTAATACCTAATAAAAATGCAGGAGGAAGTGGCGGGTTTGCTAGAGGAATGCTGGAAGTTTTAAAACAGCAAAATAAATTTTCACATATTATTCTTATGGATGATGATATTCTCTTCGAGCCAGCAATATTGGAGAGAATCTGGAATTTTTTGAGTGTAACTAATCAGAAAAACATCTGCCTTGGTAGCAGTATGTTGAGATTGGATAAAAAATACATACAGCATGAAAAAGGAGCTTATTGGAATAGGGATAAAGGTTTTGTCGCTGTCAAACCCAATATAGATTTGAGAAAACTAACAGCTACTTTATTCAATGAAATAGACGAACATATTGATTACAGTGCTTGGTGGTTGTTTTGCTTTCCAGTCAATGCTATCAAAGCTCATGGCTTACCATATCCTTTCTTTATCAGAATGGACGATGTAGAATTTTGCAAAAGAATAGAGCATAAAATTATAATTCTGAATGGTATATGTGTTTGGCATGAACCATTTGAGAATAAAAAAAGTCCATTAATCGAGTACTACTATTTTAGAAATAGTATGATTTTCAATTGCCTGTATTTTTATGAAAGTTTTAGTAAAATTAAAGCTATTAAATGGTTTTTAAAACCATTATTTAAAGAATTATTTTGTTATAGATATGAAACCGCTGAGAGTATTCTCAAAGCAACTATTGATTTTCTGCAAGGTCCTGATGCTCTAGTTGCTAACAAACCAGAAGACAAACACAAAGAAGTTTCTAAAGTTACGGAAAAAACAGCTAAAAATTCAGAATTACCATTCATATATAGCAAATATATAACCAGTTTAGAAAAAAGTGAAAACAAGTTACATAGATTTGTCAGACTCATAACTTTTAATGGTCATCTTTTACCCAATGGATTTTTCTTTAAAGATGATACATTTACCGATAAGGGATATAGTATTGTTCCAGCTTGGAATGGTAGACCTCTCAACGTTTTTCGAGCCAAAAAAGTTTTATATTACAATTTGCAAACTCAAGAAGGATTTATAGTCAAATTTTCCAGAATCAGGTTTTTTAAAGCTTTGATATATGGATTATGGTTAGCCTTAGTGATGTTAATAAAATTACCAGAATTAAAAAAGCTATATATCACTTCATTACCTAAGCTGACCAGTCAATCTTTCTGGGAAAAGTATCTAGAAATAGAACCCAAATAACTATAAGAAGCAGAATAAAAATATGTACAACACAATGTTTGATTTTCTCATTGTTGGGGCAGGATTTGCAGGTTGTACCCTAGCAAATTGTATAGCTACGCATCTAGATCGCAAAGTATTAGTTATTGATACTCGCAATCATATTGGTGGTAATGCTTTTGATTTTTATGATAATGCTGGGGTATTAGTTCATAAATATGGAGCGCATATTTTCCATACCAATAGTAAAAAAATCATTGATTACCTTTCACCGTTTACTCAATGGCGAGTTTATCAGCATGAAGTTTTAGCTAAAGTAGATGGTGACTTATATCCCATTCCTATCAACCTGAATACTATTAATAAATTATATGGGCTAAATCTTAATAGCCAACAACTTGAAGAATTTTATGAGCAAGTTAAAGAAAGATATGACAGAATTGAAAACTCAGAACAAGCTGTAATTGGTAAAGTAGGAACCGATTTATATGAGAAATTCTTTAAAAACTACACTTACAAACAATGGAACCTGTGGCCGCATGAGCTAGATGCTTCAGTTTGCGCTCGTATTCCCGTAAGAACCAATAAAGATAATCGCTATTTTGGTGATAAATATCAACTTATGCCGCTACATGGTTATACAAAAATGTTTGAAAAAATGTTGGCAAATCCCAACATTAAAGTTATGCTCAATACCAGCTTTCAGGAAGTAGAAAAATGGCTAAAATTTGACCATTTAATTTATACTGGACCCATCGATCAATTTTTCGATTATAAGTTCGGTAAACTTCCATATCGCTCATTGCGCTTTGACTTTGAAACTCATGATATGGAATATTTTCAACCAGTTGCTGTTGTCAATTATCCCAATGATTATGATTTTACACGGGTAGTTGAATCTAAACATCTTACTGGACAAAAACATCCTAAAACTACTATCTACTACGAATATCCACAAGCGGAAGGAGATCCTTATTACCCCGTTCCACGTCCAGAAAATCGTGAGTTATTTCAGCAGTACAAAAGTGAAGCAGATAAGCTGGAAACAGTAACATTTGTAGGTAGATTGGCACAATACCAATATTACAACATGGATCAGGTTGTTGCTGCCGCTCTCACGGTGTTTGAAAACAGAATTAGTCAAATTTATTAGTTTACTAACAATCATTAGAGGCAATTATTAGAGGAGAAATACTTTGTTCTATACATCATTTACACAAATCGTACCCAAATCTCTCCGTGCTTTTCTACGTGATCGAGATACAGCTTTTCAAAAATTAATCACTTCTTATGATAATTTAAAGCTAGAACATGAAAATTTAAAACTCTTTTATCAAAAACTTGAGCCAGAAAATCAATATTTATATTTTGAGAATAAAGTAGAAAAAATTCCAGATGCCATGAATAAAAAAGCACTGGAATATGATTTTAAAAAGGGTAGGATTGTCATTGAATCAATCT
This sequence comes from Anabaena sp. PCC 7938, assembly GCF_049315035.1. NCBI lineage: Bacteria > Bacillati > Cyanobacteriota > Cyanophyceae > Nostocales > Nostocaceae > Anabaena > Anabaena sp. PCC 7938. The sequence continues at coordinate 4,062,937 of NZ_CP186034.1, forward strand.
TATCTTCTTCAAAAGAGGAATTAATAAATAGAGATTTTTTGTTAGAAAAAATCAAAGATTATGGTTGTCCTTATCAGGGGTGGAGCCTTTATTCTCCTTATCAACAATATGTCAATGCTTCTGATTATGGATCAATTCAAATTCCTACAGAACTAGTAGATTTTTTGATTTATTGTATTCATAAAAAACCACTATCGTTTCTAGAAGTCGGAGTAATGTACGGAGGATTTTCTGCTCTATGCTGTGCTGTTTTATCTAAATTCAACAACAATTTCAAGTATACTTGTGTTGACATAGAAGATAACTTTAGAGATTGGGAATATTTTTCATCTATCTTACCTCTAGAAAAAGCTATTCCTGCTACATCTGCTGATTTTATAGGCTCAGAATTTGATGTTGTCTATATTGATGCTGATCATTCATATCATGGTATGAAAAGGGATTTTTTAAATGTGGGACGTTATGGAAAAGTTTGTGCCTTTCATGATATTAATGCAGCAGAATATGATCATTTAGATGGTGGAACTAGAAGATGTTGGAATGAACTCAAATTATCATATTGTCAGTCGGCCTCAATTTTAGAAATTAGTCATATTGCTGAGGAGTGGATGGGTATTGGTATTATTGATTTTAATAAATGATTTATGAAAATTGCCAAAGTCGCAGCTATTATTGTCACTTGGAATAAAATTAAAGATGTTTGTTTATCTAATTGAAGATACTAACAAATTAGATTTGCATGGGATATATCTGGATATTTTTGTTGTTGATAATGCTTCAAGTGATGGTACGCAATCTTATATTCAAGAACATTATCCCCAAGTCAAGGTTCTCCAAACAGGTGCAAATATAGGTGGTTCCGGTGGCTTTTCTTATGGAATGGAGTTTTTAAACAAACTCAATTATGACTACATTTGGTTACTAGATAATGATGTGCGTTTAGATCATCAATCTTTGTTTCCTTTAGTAGAAACTTTGCAAAACTATTCTGAAGTAGGTTTAGTAGGTTCTCAAATTAGAAAATCAGAACAGCCAGAGATTATTCAAGAAATAGGTAGTTATCTCCATCACAGAAAAGCACACTTAAAAACCTATTTAGGTAATTCTCCTATTATATCTACAGACGAAATATTAGCAGAAAAACCTTATCTAGTGGTAGATGTTTGTGCTGCGGCATCATTATTATTTAGATGTGAAATAATTGAGCAAATAGGAGTATTTGAAAACTATTTTCTGCACTTCGATGATGTTGAATGGTGTTTAAGAGCAAAGCAGACTGGTTGGGTTGTTGCTGCTCATCCCGCATCTATTGTTTGGCATTGTTCACCAGATTTTAAATATCGTCCTTGGATTAGTTATTATGATGAACGTAATTTATGCTATTGCTGGCAGAAATATTACCCAAAACTTTTATTAAAACGTCTGCAATTACTTTTACCAAAGTTAATTTATTATTCGTTCACTGGACGATTTTTTTTAGTAGAAATTTATTTATGGGGATTGGAAGATTTTCTCAAAGGAGTTAAAGGTAAAATAGCAGATAAACTTCCATATCGAGAATATACTTTACCTGAAATTATTACTGATAATTTAAAAGTTGTAGTGTCATCTACGATTTATTACAAAAATTCTCAAGTTAATGCTTGGCAGGAATTGGAACTGAATAAAAAAATTACTCTTTGGTATCCACCCAAAAATTTATTACATCGGATTTATATCTGGATCATATCTTATTTTTTCAAGCCTGTAGATTTGGCAATAGTTAGCTGCTATCAACCGGAACTGTTTTACTTAAATTTAGCGAAGAAAGTCTATTTTTTCACTGATGCAGGTTATATACAAGTAAATATAAGTTTCATAAATGTACTACTCAACAGTCTCCAAGTGTTTTATCGGTTGATGAAAATATATTGGCAAATGAGTATTTTAGTAAGTAAATCAGCAGCTACAAGATAACTTTTATCATTAACAATACTGGAAGTAATCGCTACTATGTTAAACACAAGTATATTGATATCTATAGTTATTTGTACAGCAGACCGCTCGGCTTCTCTACAAAAAACTATTCAATCTTTAAATCACCTTAGTTATAACCATTTTGAAGTCATTATTGTAGATTCTTCAGCCAATGATAATACATTGAAAATGCTAAACTTTATCAAACAAGACTTGAATTATAGTATTAAAATATTTATATCAAATTATAAAAATCTGAGTGTTTCTAGAAATATAGGTATACAAAAATCATCGGGGGAAATAGTTGCTTTTATAGATGATGATGCGATTCCGCCCACTGACTGGTTAGATAAATTAATATCAACATATTCTTTGTATGGATATAAATGTGCTGGTGTTGGTGGCACTGTACGAGATATGACAACTCCGGGTTATCCTTTACAATATCATCGAGGTATTACAAATTGTATTAGTAATACAATTCCAATTCGTCCTGGAGATGCTCTCAACTATAACCAAGAACAGGGTTTTTGGTACAATGGTTTGATGGGAACAAATTCATCTTACCGTAAAGAATTTCTGGAAGAGATTAATGGCTATGATGAATTTTTTGAATATTTTTTAGATGAAACAGATGTATGTCTGCGCTTAATTCAAGCGGGTTATGAAATTCACTATTGTGATACTATTGTGGATCACTATCCTCAACCTAGTCATAATCGTTATGATCAAAAGCATCTTACTTGTTGGTATTCTCTAGCTAAAAATACTACGTACTTTGCTCTAAAGCACGCTTACAAAAGACTTCCTTTGTCAATTTTGCTCATACGTCTGGTTCTGCTTCTGATTTACCGATGTTTACTGAGGATCACTCGGCTTAAATTTACTCATCGTCTTGACAATCAAATTTTATGGCAATATGTCCAAGAAGCTATGAAGGGCGTTTATGCTGGTTGGAGCGCTGGCATGGTTTGGCATCACAGTAATGATCAAAATATTAGTAGAGTAACTAGCTCTAGTCATAAAGCTGATTGAATTTGGTAATAAGGACAAGGTATTGAAGGATAATGGCTTCTCTAGTTTATGTTCGTCAAAGGTGTCTTAGACAGAGGCTACGCTAACAAGATGCTATAAAGTAAGCGCAGCAATACCTACACTGATTTTAAATTCACCGCAGGAATCGAGCCTGATAGTTCAGGTTAAATTAATACTGAAAATAGTATAAAATGCCGTAATAACTTGGCTATGGCCTGTGGTGGTGCTTAAGGATGACCATTTCTATCAAAGACAATTTAACTGGGTTACAAGTGCAGCGTTACTGGGAACTGTTGCACGTCTTGGTAGTGCGGACTCTCAAAGTACGTTATCGGGGATCATTCCTGGGGGTTTATTGGTCGTTGTTGAACCCACTCATTATGACAGGGCTGTACACTGCCATTTTTGGAGCTACTTTCGCATCTTATTATGGTAACTCGATCCTGAATTACGTATTAGCAGCATTTACAGGGCTGGTGGTAATCAATTTTTTCTCAGCTTCCACATCCCAAGCTTTAACAAGTGTCGTAGGGAATGGCGCATTATTGAACAAAATTCGTCTACCAGTTAGTGTTTTTCCTGTGTCAATGATTGCAGCCAACGTATTTCAGTTTTCAGTGGGAGCATTACCGTTACTGGCGATTATGACTTTGATTAATTCCAAAAGCCTAGTCAATGTCCTCTCGTTGGTATTTCCATTTATAGCTCTAATCTTAGTTTCCACAGGAATTGGATTTTTAGTAAGTGCTTTGTACGTATTTTTTAGAGATTTTCCTTATTTTTATGAGTTAGTGGTATTTGTAATTTGGCTAAGTAGTCCTATCTTTTATCCGGCAGATATTGTACCAAAGCAGGTACAGCCATTTTTAGGTTTAAATCCCTTATCTCCAATTATTGAAAGTCTGCGTCAAATTACATTATCGGGTTCTCTGCCAGATTTAGGTTTAATTTGGGGCGCTTTACTGAGTGGCATCATTATTTTGTCCCTGGGATGGACTTGTTTTCATGTTTGGCGACATCAGTTTATGGATTTACTGTAAATGGAAGTAATTCGCCTGGATAATGTTTCGCTGTGGCGACGGACTCAAGAAGAGTTTTCTTATGATTTGAAGAAAACATTGTTGTCTATTTTAGAAGGTAAATATCGCCAACCTGCCAAGAAATTAGTACTAGATAATGTTGATCTAGTAGTTGACAAAGGTGAGAAAATTGGGATAATAGGTGCGAATGGATCTGGTAAATCCACGCTTTTAAAGATAATTTCTGGTATTTTACAACCTACTACCGGAACTCTAAGAGTACGTGGTCAAGTAGCACCTTTGATTGAACTAGGCGCAGGTTTCGATGCAGAAATATCTGTGATGGACAACATTCTACTTTATGGTGTACTACTAGGATTTTCTAGGTCTGAAATGAAAAAAAGAGCGCAGTCTATTTTGGAATTTGCCGAATTGGAGGATTATGCTTTAGTTCCAGTAAAGGGTTTATCTTCAGGTATGGTAGCACGGTTAGGGTTTTCAATTGCTACGGATGTACAGCCTGATATCTTGATTTTGGATGAAGTATTGTCAGTAGGGGATGAGAGTTTTAAGAATAAATGTAAGAAGAGGATAGATCAGTTTTGGGATGGAGAAACGACGGTTTTAGTTGTTTCTCATGATTTACAGTTTATTAGTACATCGTGCAAAAAAGCAATTTATTTAAATCAAGGAAATATTAAATTTCAAGGCGAATCACAAGAAGTAGTGAAGTATTATTTAGAAAGTGTTAAACAAACCGAAATAGTTAATAATTAGTGAATGTGAGAAATAAAATGGATTCCGAAAAAATACTAGAACGGATGAAAGATATCTATCAACAATCTGTCAGCATTGAAAATCATGGACAAAATATGCAAACAGACTTACAATCTCAATCATCTAGTGACAGTAATCAATCTATACATAATAGAAACAGTCACTTTATAGAAATAGATGGTAATTGCTTGTTATTTTTTAACGATATATACACCAGTAAGTTTAGCAAATTTATCAAGAACATACTGAAGAAAGTAGCATGGCCTATTTTAAAAAGACAGATTTATTTCAATTCTGCCATCAGACAGCTTTTATATAATCTAGTACAAAAAAGCTATGAAGATTCAGTGAAAGCTAGAGAGGTAAATGAAAAAATTACTCAACTTGAACAGACAATAGAAAAGCTATCTACTGAAATACAATATGAAGATTCAGTAAAAGCTAGAAAGGTAAATGAAAAAATTACTCAACTTGAACAGACAATAGAAAAGCTATCTACTGAAATACAATATGAAGATTCAGTAAAAGCTAGAGAGGTAAATGAAAAAATTACTCAACTTGAACAGATAATAGAAAAGCTATCTACTGAAATACAAACTGATAATAGTAACACGAATAGCTTTGTGGCTTCTGAAACAGCGAAGATGAGAAGTGGCTTATGGTTTAATGAACCGATAATTATTGGCTATAGCGGTGATGGTGAAGCTTATTGGGCTGTAACTAATGAAAGAATTGTAGAAAAAACATTTGTGATACATTCCCTAGCTCATTTTTGTAATTCTAAGAAAATAGAACTTCTAGATGTAGGAGCAGCCGAAAGTCTTTTATCATACGAATTGGCAAGTTTTAATTACTCAGTTACAGCAATAGATATTCGCCCTATAGCTTTATCTCATCCTAATTTAAAATTTGTTAAAAGTGATATTTGTCAGGCTGTATTTTCACCAGCTAGCTTCGATTGCGTAATTGCTTTATCTACGCTCGAACATCTCGGTTTGGGATGGTATGGGGATGAAAAAATAAATAGTTATGATCTTGAAGCTGTTAAACAAATCAATTTACTTTTAAAGTCAGAGGGTATATTTATACTCACAGTTCCCTATGGTAGAAAAGCTATAACACCAGTACATCGAATTTACGATCAAGAATCACTGCAAAAATTAACTCAAGATTTTACAGTGATGCAAATATCCTATGGAGTACGCAAAGATAGCTTTACATGGACTATCACTGAAAATGAGTTAGAAGCCTCAGTCCAAGAACATAACCCCGATAACTACCTTCCTGGTGCAGTAGCTATGTTGGTATGTAAAAAAAAATCTTAATTTAAAAAATTGGAATTGATACAGTAATGAAAGTTGCAATTGATATTCAAGCCTTACAAACAAATAATTCTAGAAATAGAGGGATTGGGCGTTATACACAATCAGTCATAGAAGCTCTATTCAATCAGCAAGATGCTCCTAACTTTGAGTTATATGCCAATGCTACGCTACCAGAACCATTTTTGAATAAGAGTCTTTTTTCATATAGTTCTATATATTATCCATATATTGGCAGTTGTACAACTAATGATCTATTGCTAAAAACAACCTTAATATCATCTGATGCTGACATGATATTTGTCCCCAGTCCTATGGAGGGTTTAGATTCTACAATACCTGATTATACTAAGTTTACTAAAAAAATTTTTGTAATTTGCTATGATTTGATTCCACTTATATTTTCTGATAGATATTTAAACGATGACAATATGCAATCTCTTTATATGAGGAGATTAAAAAATGTACAGAATGCTGATTTTATATTTGCAATTTCTGAATCTACTCGCCAAGATTTAATCAAATATCTCAACATATCTCCTAACAAAGTTTTAAATGTTTCGGGTGGGGTTTCTCCGTTCTTTACCCCAGTCCAAATTAAATGAGCATTACTCTTGGCTGAAAACTTTTGCTGATAAGTTTGGCATTCACAAGAAATTTATTCTCTATACAGGTGGTGAGGACTGGCGTAAGAATATTGAAGGATTAATTCATGCTTTCGCTAAATTACCTGAAAGTTTTCAAGAAAATTACCAATTAGTGATTGCTTGTAAAGTATCTGATTTCTTTTCTCAAGAAATTAGCACTTTAGGAATAAAATTAGGAGTAGGTAAATCCCTGATCTTAACAAATTATATTACAGATGAAGAACTAAGAGCTTTGTATTCAACTTGCTCTTTATTTGTCTTTCCTTCTTTTTATGAAGGTTTTGGTTTACCATTGCTGGAAGCTATTTCGTGTGGCGCACCAGCTATTGCAAGTAATAACTCATCTTTACCAGAAATTTTAGGCTCTCCGGAGCTACTGTTTGATCCACATTCATCTCATGATATTGCTAGGATTATGCAAACAGTTCTCTCTAATGAAGAATTTAGAATAAAAAATACAGAAAATGCTTTTCAACAAGCGGCTCAGTTTTCCTGGCAATCAGTGGCAGAAAAAATGATTGGCGTTTTTCAAGAACATCAGCCATTAAATAAGATAACTATTGCATTCAGTCGAGTTAAGACACCTAGTAACAAGCCTCAAATAGCTTTTTTCAGTCCTTTTCCGCCAGCTAAATCTGGTATTTCAGATTACAGTCAAGACCTTCTACCATCATTGCAACAATATTTTAATCTTGATTTGTATGATGATAGTTATTTACTGGAGGCTGATATAGCAAATAAATTATTCCCTCATACAAAATTTGAAGAACGGTTAGATTCGCAAAACTACGAAGGGATTATTTATCAGATAGGTAATAGTAGTTACCATTGTCATATGTACTCAAAATTAATGCGGTATCCCGGTATAGCTGTGTTACATGACTATTACTTGGGAGGACTCATTAATTATATGGAGATTCATACTCCAGAAATTGGAATAACCTTACACCAGGAGCTAGAACACAGTTATGGAAAAGATAGAGCTATAGAAATATCAAACTTAATTCAACAGGGAAAATTGAATATACAGGAAAAACTACCTGAAGAAAAAATTTTTTTAAATAGGAGAATTTTTACTAGGTCTTTAGGCGTAGTTTTACATAGTAAATGGGCTTATAATTGTGCAGTTAGAGATTTTAGTAATGATAATAATCATATTGTTCACATACCACATTTAGTTCCCAAAGTTACTTTTAAAGAGAAATCACTGCTAGAAGAACGTCAAGTGCTAGGAATTCCCATCGATAGTGTCATAATTGCTGCATTTGGATTTATTAATTTAACTAAACGTCCTCTGCAAATTCTGCGTGCTTTTAAAAAGTATTTAGTCGAGCAACCCAATGCCTATTTAATTTTTGTAGGTGGTACTGATTACCTTGGCTCAATTGATATAGAATACGAAATTAAAAAACTAGGTTTAAAGAATCAAGTAAAAATTACTGGATATGTAAATATGGCAGACTTTTACAGATATATAGAAATATCAGATATTTGCCTTAATTTAAGATATCCATTTAAAGGTGAAAGTTCAGGTTCACTTCTACGCATATTATCTGTTGGTAAGCCCACAATCGTCACAGATATAGGTTCATTCTCAGATTTTCCTGATGATGTGGTATTCAAAATTCCTCAGCCTCATCAAAGTAATGAAATTGATGAAATACTCAAAGCTTTAATTTTCTTGACTGAAAAACTGGAATATAGACATTCATTAAGCAAAAATGCCTCCGAGTATATTTATAGAGAACATTCTCCAGAAAGATGCGCTCGGTTATATTCTGAGTTTATTCAGCAAGTTTTATGTTCATCCCAATCCAAGCAAAAACTTCTTACTGATTACGTTGGTAGGGAATTAGCTAAGATTGAAGCCAATGCTTCTGAAACGGTGCTGACTAATTTTGCTAAAATTATTGGTAATGAATAAATTAGTAAATATCTATAAAGTAGGCTAAAAAGTAAAAACTCAATACAGATCTGAATCTGGTAATAAAGTTTTTAGTTGATCAAATTATTGAGTAACAGAAAAAAATATGACAACACAAAAAGCTCTAATTACAGCAGTAACTAAACAAGATATTTCTTAATCTTGGGGAAATTTTTCTGGGTAAAGGCTATCAAGTTCTGACTTTAGTTAGTTGCTCAATCTCCAGTAACCTTGATTGTATTTATCATTTTCATTGTGATATACAAATGCTTTTTGCCGATTTTTTAGACTAATGCTTCAAATAGTTGAAAATCAAGATTAAAATGCTCTTAAAGTGGAAATATATATTCCTTGAAGGAATTTACAGTGTCTATAGTCATAAATCTAAAAAAATGCTTAACTTAGGATAATCAATGAGAATATTTATAGATTGTACTCATACGGCCAAGCACAATTATAAAAACACAGGAATACATCGAGTAGTACGTGAACTAACAACTGAGTTAGCCAATATTAGTCAGAATTATCAGAATATAGAAGTAATTGATGTTATGTTCGATGGTAAATTTATAACAAGAGTTACTAATTTGCATCACCAAAACTACATCCACCACCATAAAAATAGCTTATTCGACTGGATGAAAAATAAAAAATTCCAGATTTTTTTGAATAAGGTAAACAATAAAATTCTAAATTATTTTTCAGGCATATTATTTTGGGCTTACTGGTTTGATTTAAATTCTGACAATAAGTTTAGCCTTCTTGAATTTGAGGGTCATAAAATATTGCCTGGAGACATTTACGTTATAGCTGATGCAAACTGGGATTTACCTAAAACCTATTATAAATTTTTACAAATTTTGAAAAAGCATGATGTTATCGTTGCTGTAATATGTTATGATATTATACCAATGAAATTTCCAGAGTTTTGTTCTCAAAAATTGACTAAAGATTTCAATAATTTTTATGAAAATTACTCAAATTTATTTGATCAAGTTTTATGTATATCTAAAAATAGTGCTGATGACTATAAAAATGCGCGGTCTAAGGGAATAGTTTCTAATAATAACCCTAACTTGATTGTGAAAAGTTTTCGTTTAGGGTGTGACTACTCAAGCAAGATATCGAGAAGCAATCTGAATGATAAAAATTGTAATGATAATATCAAAAGATTATTAACAAAAAAATATATTTTGGTAGTTGGTAGTTTAGTTCCTCATAAAAATCTTAAATCCGTTATAGAAGCTTTTGATTTGTTAGTAGATTCTACGCATGAACAAATATATTTACTTTTTGCCGGTAACAAAGGATGGGATTCAAAAACTGATCATTTAATTGAATCTCATAGAATGCACAACAATATCATACATATCTTAGGCTCAGTAACTGACTTTGAGCTAAATCTTCTCTACCAAAACTGTTACTGTTTAGTACAAGCGTCTTTTTATGAAGGCTTTGGATTACCAGTTGTGGAAGCACTACAACATGGTAAACCTGTAATCTCAAGTAATGGTGGTTCTCTGCCAGAAATAGGTGGAGATTTTTGTATATACTTCAATCCTAAAGAACCAATAGAACTTTATCAAGCTTTAGAAAAATTGGTGAATTCAAAGACTTTCTACAATGAGTTAGTAACTCGTATTAGAAATGAGTATATTCCATTTTCATGGGAAGAATCAGCTAAACAATTGCTTTCCCTACTGTCTATACAGAAAAATTGATAAAAAATATGCAGTACTAAATGAATACAATAAACAATTCACTCTCTAATCAATTAATCATAAATTTATCCATTCTTTTTTCTCAACCGACAGGCATCAGCAACTATGCGCTAAATTTATTTCCTTATTTAAAATCTCTCCAACCTACCCTATTAACAGCCAAAAAATATTCTGATTTCAACTGCTATCCAGTACCAAATAATTTTACTCCTGCTGACGGTATTAAAGGACATTTACGTCGGCTAATGTGGACACAATTTCAACTACCAAAAATCTATAAAAACCTTAAGTCTCAACTTTTATTCTCTCCAATACCAGAAGCACCCCTCTACAGCAACTGTCGTTTTATCATCATGTCTCACGACATGATACCGTTGCGCTTTCCCAAACCCTTTTCACCGTTGACACCATACCATCGTTACTACACTCCCCAAGTTTTTAAACAAGCACAACATATTATTTGTAACTCAGAAGCAACAGCTAAAGACATCACCGACTTTTACCAAGTTCCTACTAAGAAAATAACACCTATTCCCCTAGCACACGATCGCACTCACTTCCGCTTCCTCAACTTACCCACCAGTAATTACTTCCTATACATCGGTCGTCAAGACCCTTACAAAAACTTGCAGAAACTCATCACTTCCTTTGCCGCGCTACCCAACAAGGGAGACTATGAACTATGGTTAGCAGGACCTACCGATAAACGTTATACCCCATTATTGCAAGCGCAAGTTGAAGAACTGGGTATAACTCATCGCGTCAAATTCCTCAACTACGTACCTTATAGTGAACTACCAAAAATTATAAATCAAGCGATCGCACTCGTTTTCCCCAGTTTGTGGGAAGGCTTTGGTTTTCCTGTCCTGGAAGCAATGGCCTGTGGTACTCCCGTCATCACTTCCAATGTTTCCTCCCTTCCCGAAGTAGCTGGAGATGCGGCTATTCTCATTAATCCCCATCACCCAGGGGAAATCACAGCAGCAATGCAAGCAATAATCAACGATTCAGAAATGAGAAAAACACTTTCTCAAAAAGGTATCACCAGAGCAAATCAATTTAGTTGGGAAAAAACAGGACAAGCAACAGTAGAAGTATTATCCCGTTATTTATAATTTTGGGGTAAAGGATGAAAAAAGACTTCATCCTTCATTCTGTTTAAGGTGTTCCCACAGCCCCAGAGTAAACTAAACCTCGTTGCATATCTAAAGTCAAAATTGCCCCATCTTTAATTACCTTTGTCGCTTCCTTCACCCCGACAATCACTGGTACACCGAGACGTAAACCAATCACGGCTGCATGACTTGAGAGACTTTCTTCTTCAGTAATAATTCCCCCAGCTTTGCGAATCGCTTCCACAAAATCTACACTAGTGCGGGATGCGACCAAAATATCTCCAGGGTTAAAGTTACTTGCATCCATAGCAGTATGTGCTACTCTGGCACGACCACTGACAGAACCTTGTCCTAGACCAATGCCCTGACCCAGTACAGCAGTCACCACTTCCACCTTAATCAAGTCTGTTGACCCAGAAACCCCCTGAAGTGTACCAGCAGTCATCACTACCAAATCACCTTCACTCAAGAGATTTTTCTCCTGAGCCACATTTATAGCGGCTTGGAATGTCTGACCTGTGGAAGGTAGTTCTAGTACCAACAGCGGTCTTACTCCCCAGACCATTTGCAACTGCCTTGCTACGTTTACATGGGGTGTGATGGCTAAAATTGGCGTTTTGGGACGAAATTTAGAAACGTTGCGGGCTGTAGCACCGGTTTGAGTCAAAGTCATAATTGCCGCTGCGCCCAAATTTTCAGCAATTTGACCAACTGCTTGGCTAATAGCATTGGGAATAGAACGCCTTTTATCTCTTGATTGACGGGAGTTAGCGTTTAGGGTTTCTTCCTGTTCAATGCGTTCTGCTATTCTGGCCATTGTGGCTACAGCTTCCACCGGGAAACTACCAACAGCAGTTTCATTGGAGAGCATTACCGCGTCTGTACCGTCTAAAATCGCGTTTGCGACATCGGAGACTTCCGCACGGGTAGGACGGGGGTTGCTGACCATGCTATCTAACATTTGGGTAGCGGTAATAATGGGGATACCCAAACGGTTGGCTGTAGCAATTAGCCGTTTTTGCAGTATGGGTACATCTTCCGCTGGTAGTTCCACGCCTAAGTCACCTCTAGCAACCATTACGCCGTCACACAAAGACAGAACTTCTTCCATTTGTTCAATGGCTTCGTGCTTTTCAATTTTGGCAATTACAGGGACATTTTTGCCTGTGCTAGAAATTAGCTCTTTGATTTCGATCATGTCCTGGGGGTTACGGACAAAGGAAAGTGCTACCCAGTCTACACCTTGATCTAGACCAAACATCAGATCCTCGCGGTCTTTGTCGGTCATAGCTTTAATTGATAAGTAAACTCCCGGAAAGTTTACACCTTTGTTGTTAGAAAGTTTACCAGGTACAGTAATGCGACAATGCAAATCGCCTTTGTCCTGGTTAATGTCTTCCACGACCATTTCCACTCGTCCATCATCGAGGAGGATTTTGGCACCGACGGGGACTTCATCTGCTAAATAATCGTAGGTAACGCAACTGATTTCTTGGGTTCCTACAACTGGACGATTTGTTAAGGTGAAGCGATCGCCCTTCGCCAAAATTATAGAACCATTTTCAAACTTACCCAAGCGAATTTTTGGCCCTTGCAAATCTTGGAGAATTGCTACTGGTCTATTGAGTTCAAAAGCAGTTTGCCGAATTAGGCGAATACTACGCTGATGGTCAGCATGAGTTCCGTGGGAGAAGTTTAGCCGCAGTGTTGTTGCACCCGCTTCAATAATTGCCTTCAGCATTTCTGGACTGCTGGTAGCAGGCCCAATAGTAGCAACAATTTTGGTTCGGCGCAGAGAATCTCTTAATTGCATAGGGACTGATTTCAAAATAATCTATCTGGGAAGTAATCGTATATTAAGCGGCATCTCCTTTTCAGTCACTGCTATATCAATGATGTCAGCAGTTAGAGAAGGAATTAGCGGGATAGACTAGATATAGTACACTAATCTTATCGGCATCCTCCTGAAGAGAGATTTTTGCCATGAAAGCATTAGCACTGCTTAAACTTTAGTCGTCAGTAAATACATAGGTCTAGTCTGGAATCATAGCGCCATTCATCTGCTAATCAGCAAAGACAGCAGATAAATATTGTCATATGAAACTTTATATAACTTTACTCTTTACTAAGATTTGTCGTATATTCGTGATATTTGATGAAGAAGGAGTTAGTAATGCTCACGTCGGAGGCACAAAAGCCACTGACAATCCCAACCAAGGAACTTTTAGCACCTCCTGGTGATTTTAATCCCACACTACTGCTGTTTTTTGTGGTGGTGACAATGTTGGTGTTATCTAACTTTGGTTATTGGGTTTGGGAATGGCCACATTGGCTATGCTTTAGCATTAACACTCTGTCCTTGCATTGTTCGGGGACGGTGATTCATGATGCTTGTCACCAGTCAGCCCATCGCAACCGGGTGATTAATGCCATGTTAGGACATGGTAGCGCCTTAATTTTAGCTTTTGCATTCCCTGTGTTTACACGGGTACATTTACAGCATCATGGTAATGTCAATCACCCTAAAGATGACCCTGATCATTATGTCTCTACAGGTGGGCCATTGTGGTTGATTGCAGTCAGATTTTTATACCATGAGGTATTTTTCTTTCAACGGCAATTGTGGCGGAAATATGAGTTATTGGAATGGTTTATTAGTCGTTTAATTATCATTACTATTGTTTATATTTCTGTCCAATATCATTTTTTGGGCTATATTCTCAATTTTTGGTTTATTCCAGCATTTTTGGTGGGAATTGCCTTGGGGTTATTTTTTGATTATTTACCCCATCGTCCCTTTGTGGAAAGAAGTCGCTGGAAAAATGCCCGCGTCTATCCTGGTAAGGTTCTCAATATCCTGATTTTGGGGCAGAATTATCACCTCATTCATCATCTGTGGCCTTCGATTCCTTGGTATAATTACCAACCAGCTTATTATATGATGAAGCCGTTGCTGGATGAAAAGGGTAGTCCGCAAACTTCAGGACTATTGCAGAAAAAGGACTTTTTTGAGTTCTTGTATGATATTTTTCTGGGAATTCGGTTTAATCAGCATCACGAATAAAACGTAAGCGGTATTAATTACCGCTGATTTCTACTAACTGGATGATTGAGTTTACGTGAAGCGTACATAAGTGCTGCTTTGAGATCGTCAATTTCCAAATCAGGTATTTATTCGAGAATCTGTCCAGCACTTAGTCCAGCTACAAACAAATCCAGCACGTCTGATACACCAATTCGCATACCCCGGATACAGGGACGACCACCACGTTGTTTAGGGTTGATTGTAATTCTTTCAAGTAAATCTGCCATAGGGGTTTACCACTCATGATTACTGTATCAAAGCCTCAATTTCCTGAATCAGAAAAGGTAAATTTGGATGGATAAAACTGATGTTTGGCGCTGGAATCCGATTGCGTTTCATCTCCGGGGGAACGTGTTTATGATGGGGAAATGTTGAAGCAAGTGATGCATCCTTGGGATGAGGAAAATCATCGTACCAGTAGAGTTTCTCGTTATTTCGATAGACTTCGTAGCCATAGGAAGTAATTAGCTCTGCATCAAAATCGAGTTCTTCTCTCATGCGAAGTTTAATGTTTCCTTTGAAAAACACTTCACCTTCTGCTGTTCCTGTATAGGGACTATTAGACCAAAGCACAAGGGTTGAACGTTCTACATCAGAACGGTTGAGAATCTGCGATACAAACTGACTGTACTCAGCTAGTGATTTCAAAGGGGATTCACTCATTGTCAGTAAGTGGGCTGAAACCGAAATGTTTCAGCTAGTTCTCGTTGCTCCATCTGCTTGGTGTATGCTTGCTTACGGCGAAGCCATGTTTCATAGATCCCTTTCCAGCGGCTGAAGTCTGTCCGAGTTTCGTCATACTCATCATAACGGGAGAGGTTACCCGACATCAGGGCTTTGTAAAAATCTTCACTAAGAACGCCATACTTTTCTTCGTAGAGTGTTAGGCGGCGTTCTTGTAACTTCATTTCAATGACTAATTCATGAATTTCCATCGGTTACACCAAGATTATCAATGTTGAATTAGAAAGGTGAGTTAATAATATAGTAACCCACCCTGAAAAATATAAGATTATGATCGCTAATTGGTAATTGTAGCGCCTGTTTTTGCAATTCTTGTAAAAACAATAAATCGGCAAGATATCTTTCAAAAGTATCTGCTAAAGAAGAAAAAAGCAATCTTATTAAACTTCTTCCCTGCGGGAATTTACTCGATATATTAGGGCTATCTGGGCATATAATATTAGCTGATTGACCAGCGATGATAGCTAAATTCTTATACTGTCTTAGAAAGACTAGTTTAGATTCTGTAGAATTATTTTCTTCATTAAGTATTTGTTCTATAATTTGATGTAAACACGATGATTTTTTAATCTTATCTATGATAAATATTTCTTCAGGCGTAGCTTTCGATATTTCTGAGCCACGTCTGACAAAAACGCTTTGATCTTCAGTGATTACTAATCTAGCTGATTTTTTAACTTCAATAGCGTATAAGCACTTATTGTCTATTAAAACCCAGTCATGGTTTACATCTGGATGTGGTCTAAGTCTCAAAATAGCTGAGTCAACAACTGCTGCTGCTGGTACATCGTCTGCTAAACCTACAATTTCAAGACATGATTGACTTTCCTTGACACCTATAATCAACCAGCCACCTTCAGTATTAGCAAAAGCTGCAATAATACGTCCTAACAAACTTGGTGGTGGCAGCGTATACTTATATTTCAGAGTGGAACCTTCTGGCTGTAAAAGAAGGGTTTTTATATCTTCCAGCATTATTGGAAACTATAATTAATAAGATTGCTTTTGTATCATTATCCAGCATAAAGTGTGTAATTAATCAGTCTTTGCAATTAAATTTATTCAAATATCTGTCCCTAAACTCTGAGCGTAAATCACCTCAATATTGCTACCAAATTGCAATTTATCTAAGGATTCTGTGAAAAACACAAAACCCTTATATGTAGTCACATATTTATATATTTTCGTAAAAAAACCTTCACTGGTGACAATGACAAGCGGCTCTTCACCCTTCGAGAGAATATTCAAAAAATCCTCTAACTTCACACAAACACCAGTTCCTCGATGAGTGAAAATACTCCCACCAATAGCAGCAGGTTGAGCAGCCGCGTCACCACTGTAATAGCTCATTTGGCGCTAACTTTTATATAATATTATTGACCTGCTGATTTTAAGCTTTTGTTTTAATTATTGGCTGTGAGGTTTGTAACGTTTGCGATAAACCCCAGTCTGGGCGCAATTTAGCCGCTTGACGTAAATAAATGTGGTGAATTGAGGCGGAAGTTGGTAAATAGGCGTGAATTAAAAACCGAATGCAACGCGGTAAACTGCCTTCAACGTGCATTTGCTGGACATCCAACATAGCTACACTATCCCATAAAGGACGACTGCGAGCGATCGCGGCTGGAAAAATAGCATCTAAATCTCGTGTGACAGAAAAAGTAACGCTAATCATTTCTGTTGGTTGGAGTTCATTCCGTTGTTCCAGTTCATCAAGCAGTTCTGTCACCGCTTCTCGGATTGCTTCTACGCTATTATCTGCAACGGTTGTTGCGCCACGAATCGCTCGCATTTGCCATTCCACTTCCAAAATCCTCCTATATTTTAGTCATTAGCTCAAAGACTATTACAGCAGATTGCAGGTTGCAGGAGGTACGAAATTTAAGCACAAAGCCATATACAACAAAACTTTCAACCCTGTTCCCTGTTCCCTGCTGTAACTATTGACAATTAATTTACGGTCTATACAACCACAAAGGTAAACCACTTGTAGACATTTCAAATTCGAGCCAATCAATTCCAGCCCCAATTCCTGATTTCTTCAGACGACTCCCAGGTAGAACTCGACTCAGCAATGGTTTACGTTCTTCTAGCGTATAGCAAGGAGTTTTTTCTGGATCAAGTCCGACTAATTCGGCTGTCCAGCGACGTGCATCTTCTTCTGTTCCCAAGCGGTCTACAACACCTAACTCTAAGGCTTGCTCTCCGGTGAAGATGCGGCCATCAGCAAAAGTTTTTACGGTGTCTACCGCTAAAGAACGTCCTTCGGCTACGGTTTGCACAAACTGCTGATAACTGACATCAATCAATTGTTGCAGAATATTCTCCTCTGGTTCTGTCAATTCCCGATCAAAAGACAAAATGTCTTTGTACGGTCCAGACTTAATCACCTTAAAGGAAACACCAACTTTTTCTAGGAGGCGTTCTAGGTTATTTCCCCGCAGAATCACGCCTATACTGCCTGTAATCGTGCCGGGGTTAGCCACAATGTGTTCGGCTCCCATACCAATGTAAACGCCGCCAGAAGCCGAAATATTGCCAAAGCTGGCGACAATTTTAGTTTTTTTCTGCAACCGCCTCAGAGCGCTGTAGATTTCCTGGGAATCACCTACTGTACCGCCAGGACTATCTATGCGTAACAGTAAAGCTGGAAATTTCTTTTCTTCGACAGTTTTCAGAGCTTCTAATACCCGTTTGCGTGTAGCACTGGCGATCGCACCAGTAATTTCAATCCGAGCAATTTGTTTACGAAATCTGGGTTTAAAAGGCCAAACCATGAGTTATCAATCACCTATTAATGAAACTAATATAAGATGCCCAGCGGTCAGACGACCTCTCTAACTCTGTTAAGAAAGGTGAGCAGCCATAGAACTATTTAAAATCTTAAGGAAATTTTTATATTTCGCGTGTAGTTTTATTTGCTATATTTCTTCATGAAGGGATATGTATTTAAAGACTTATTTCTTTAGGTTAATTTTGGTCGTGATTGAACGAAGTCAAAACTTAAAGCTGTAAACAAAAATAACTGCATTACTCATAGCAAAGCTTTGTCTTTAGTAAATTGTGACTAATGACAGTTTTAATTATTGTATAAATACTCAATTCTATCAAAATAACTTCAGTTACGAAGGATTAGTGATATGCTTTTGCGAGAATTAATAGGGCTGTAAGTTATCAAAAACCGCATAAAAACTGCTTAACATTTTAAGAATCAATGCGGAGAATTTGACAGCGGTAATAAGCATAGATGTCAAACAGTCCACCCACAAAACCGCAAGTCAGACTGATTACAAATAGACCATTGAGGGGACTACCAGTACCAAAGGTGGCAAGAAAATGCAGAATCTGAGTGGGGATATTCTCAGTTATGGCTTGTAAACCTGGGATGTAACCGGAAAGGCATAAAAAGACCAGTGTACCGCCGACAAAGAAAATAGGCGCGATAAAACTGAAAAGGGTCGTGAGTACTAGAGATCGGAGAAAGTTGGCAAATATGCTCATGATCAGGCAAGCTCCGGGATTTAATGTAGACGATGGCTGAACAACTGCACGTCATCTTCTACAATAAGTGCGATCGCTCCTGAACATTCAATATGTCAAAAATCTTAAGTTTTCATTAAAAGAGAACCCAATCAGTTTCATAAAATGCTGCCCCTAATTAAAGAGCTTGTAAACTCCAGAACCATTGGTTTATAGAACTTTTATCTTCAAAAATCGAATCTAAATGTATTACATCACGCTTAATAATAGATTCATTATTATGAGAAAGTATTTAAAGTAAGTTAACGTTTGACCTGAAAAAAAGAGAGACAAAAAAAATTCATGAAAAATGAGCTATGACTTTCGCTATTCTTAAAGCAGTTACCGAGTTAGCTAAAGAACATTGAGCCAGACTATATCCAAATTCAGTTTAGGAGCATGGAGTCAGCGATTGCTGGCAGCGATTTTTTTGGGTGGACAAATCATAATTCACCTACTTAAGGGCAAAATCCATCGACGCAATACCCTAGAGCAATTAGCCGCAGTTGGGCCAGACTCCCTATTTATCGCCTTAATCACAGCCATTTTCGTAGGTGCAGTATTTACCATTCAAGTAGCGCGGGAATTTATCAACTTTGGCGCAGGAAACCTAGTTGGTGGAGTTTTAGCGGTAGCCTTGACAAGGGAACTCACACCAGTGCTAACAGCAGTAATTTTGGCAGGAAGGGTTGGTTCTGCCTTTGCAGCGGAAATTGGAACAATGCGAGTTACAGAGCAAATTGATGCCCTGTTAATGTTAAAAACAGACCCAATTGATTACCTCGTTATTCCCAGACTCCTAGCTTGTTTATTAATGTTGCCCGTCTTAACCTTGCTATCCTTAATCACTGGGATGTTTGGGGGATTGATCATTGCCACCAACATTTACAATCTCTCAGATACAGTATTTTTAGACTCAGCCCGTAACTTTCTGGGCATCTGGGATATCTGTAGTGCGATGATTAAAGCCGGGTGCTTTGGTGTTTTAATAGCCATTATCGGCTGTAGCTGGGGTTTAACCACAACAGGAGGAGCTAAAGGTGTGGGACAATCAACCACAACAGCTGTTGTGACAGCCTTGCTGATTATTTTTGTTAGCAACTTCTTTCTTTCTTGGTTAATGTTTCAGGGTCCTGGTAGTGGATTATCACCAGGGATGTAAAGGAGGCAGGAGGCAGGGAGAAAATTATTTATAATCTCTTCCCAGTGACCAATGACTAAAATAAAAGATTAATATCTACTGACAAAGCAGGAGAAAAAATTGTGACAAGTTCATTAGCGCCTAATTCTACCTCGACTGTGGAACTCAAGCCAAGTTACAATATCCCTGTCATCTTGGTGCTTGCAGCCATTCCTCTCCTGCTAGTACAACCTTGGGTAGGAGGAGTGTTTACGGTGATGGGTTTGTTTCTGATGTTGCAGGCTGTAACATTGCGTTGTCAATTCACTGCCACCGACTTTGATATTTACCGAGGAGAAAAGTTAATTCGGCGTTTTCCTTATCAAGAATGGCAAAACTGGCGAATTTTCTGGAATAGAGTTCCCATCTTGTTTTACTTTAAAGAAATTAATAGCATTCACTTTCTGCCTATTTTATTTGACCCCAACGCCTTAAAATCTTGCTTAGAACAGCGTTGTCCACGTATTTAGCGCTCAGTAGTTTGGATTGAATGCTTTAAAATTGTATAGCAGTTGCAAAATATTCAGGACATACACTGTTCATAAAATATGGCTTACGCCACGCTGCGCTACAGACACGAAGAAAGTTTCAACCCTTTTGCCTGTTCCCTGTTCCCTGTTCCCTGTTATATATTTCTCAAAGCTATTTGTTCGCATCATTAGGAATTTACTATTGTTTATGAACCCAGAGGAATCTCAAACCCCAAAACCAATTGATGAATGGTGGGAAGAAACGCCAGAACAAAATCCTACAGGTGAAAACCTAGAAATTATATCTTCTGAGTCAGTACAGAAAACAGAAGCGCCAACGTCAGCAGATAAACCACAAACAAATGATGTATCTTTTACATCATCCGTCGCTAATACAGAACCCGAAGATTTTACAGTAGAACCTACAGAAGAATCTAAAAGCGAGTTAGTACCACAATTAGCAGTAGAAACTGGGGTGCTGGAGTCAGAACCAGAGCTTAATTCACTATATGCACAAATAGGGCAACGAGTAGCCGATTTACAAGCAACTGAAGCCACACTAAAAGCGGAAATATCGGCATTACAAATTACTTACAAAACCCTTCAAGGACAAGTAAGTGAAACCCAAACGTCACTCTCGAAAATGGTGCAAGAGTCTTTGGTGCTGTTAGAACAACGCAAACAAGCACTGCAAATTTCTGTAGAACAACTAGAACGCCGTCAAGAACGTATTCGTAATGAAATGCGAACTACCTTTGCGGGAACATCTCAAGATTTGGCAATTCGAGTACAGGGTTTTAAAGACTATCTCACAGGTAGTTTACAAGATTTAGCATCAGCAGCAGAGCAATTGCAACTTGTTCCGGCTGTGAGGGAACGCGAAAAACCAGCAGTGAAAGAGGCTAAACCTGTTGAACAACAGCCACCTACATTGCAACTGGCCCAACAACAGTTTCAAGATACAACCAAACAAATTCGCCGTTTAATTGACCAATACCGCAACCAACCCGATTATTATGGTGCTGTGTGGCAGTTGCGACGGACCTTTGAACCAATTCATGCAGAACGAGTTTCTAATTGGTTTTTCACCTTGGGGGGACGGGGTGCTTTACGGACAATGGGTAGCCGTTTGCAGAATATCTTGATTGCGTCGGCGGTGATTTCCATATTACACAAGTTACATGGAGAGAGGGTGCGTACTCTAATTTTAGCGAATACACCGGAACGTTTAGGTGAATGGCGACGCGGTTTACAAGATTGTTTGGGAATTGGCCGTCCTGATTTTGGCCCTGATAGAGGTGTGGTTTTGTTTGAAGCACCTACAGCTTTAGCCCAAAAAGCAGATAGATTGGTTAAAGCCAATCAATTGCCTTTAATTATCATTGATGATTCAGAGGAGCAAATTAGCTTAGGATTGTTACAATTCCCTTTGTGGTTAGCTTTTGCACCTGACCCCAAAACCATGAGAGATCGTGATTTTGATGATGAATTTTAATTTGGTGATTAGTGATTAGTGATTAGTGATTGGTCATTGGTCATGATTTTTTCATCTAGACTAGTGACCAAATAATTACTAATTCTTAATTGAAAAGGGTACAAGCTCTAACTGATTGAAATCACGTTGGTGTAGTCTTCTGGAAGCACTATTACGAATTACGAATTACGAATTATTATGGCTATTTGGTTAACTTTGTGTGGGGCAGTTGTTTTATTAGCTTACCTATTGGGTTCTTTCCCTACTGGGTATATTGCCGGGAAGCTGTTAAAAGGTATTGATATTCGGGAAGTTGGGTCTGGTTCAACGGGTGCAACAAATGTACTGAGAACTTTAGGAAAAGTTCCAGGGGCTTTTGTGTTATTAATTGATTGTTTAAAGGGAGTTTTAGCAATAAATTTCGTTTATACTTTATTTAATCTAGCACCCAGTCAAAATTTAATTCCATCAACATTAAATGTAGAAATATGGCAACCTTGGTTAGGAACATTAGCCGGATTAGCTGCCATTTTAGGTCATAGTAAATCAGTTTTTTTAGGTTTTACTGGTGGTAAATCTGTAGCTACTGGTGTGGGGATTTTGTTAGCCTTAAGTTGGCAGGTTGGATTATCCACAATAGGTGTTTTTGCTGTTGTTGTAGCGATATCCAAAATTGTGTCTTTGAGTTCTATTGCTGGTGCTGTTGCTGTTTCTATTCTGATGGTAATTTTCCATCAACCTTTACCCTATATTTTACTTGGTGTCGCTGGGGGTTTGTATGTAATTATCCGTCACCGCAGTAATATTGAAAGATTGCTGGCAGGTACTGAACCAAAAATTGGACAGAAGGTAGAGACAGAAATGGAACAGACAGTATAATTCTTGGGAAGGGCAAATTGTCAGTTCTAATGATAGGTTAACTTTGTGTAGATAATAAGCTTTTACCCAGATAAATTAAATCAACAGCGTCATCGTGGTTTTTAATCTTGCACTCCCATTTAATAATTATAAAAGCCGCTAGAAAATATTAATTCTAGCGGTTTTCTAATTTCTATTTAAGTCTATTATGCCGTAAATTAATTGGTTATATTTCTCTTGGTGCTAGGAATGTATCAAGTATTGGTATATCAAATGTTGGTGTTGATGGTGTTGATATATCAAATATTGGTATTGATGGTGTTGGTATATCAAATGTTGGTATTGATGGTGTGTTTAAAGGGGCTATCAAAGAATCTAATGTTACACTACCGGAAACACTTTCTTGCTGTTCAATAGATAAGCTTGTGAACAGTTTGTTATTCATAATTTTTGTTTTCCTATGTACCAGACATTGACTGTAGCGAATAGTTTTGAAGCTATTGTGACCACAAATTAATACTAGAAAATATGACTGTTGCATAAAAGCGTATTTGACAATTATTTTTACTTGAATTGAGTATAGACACACACATTAAAGCCACTTAATTCATGTCTATGGTTTTGAATATAAAAAAATAACCAATATTTACTACACTCCTCAGCGATAATTTATAGCCATTTAGGGTTACTCACACAATTGATTACAATGCTTTTAATCGAGTGAAATTAAATATAGATGTTATTACTAGTATTTGGATCTAAAATTAGGCTTAAATACTTGTATGTGCATTAATAAAAACACATAAAAAAGCAAAGTTGTTTTTATCAAAAAATGTGATATGATTAGTAGTTCTCTAAAAACGTGCTGGGTGAAGAACGTAGAGATAAAACTCAGCACATCTACAACACTCAGCACGAAGAACTCTAGTTTATGGCACTGCCAATTGTTGCAATTATCGGCCGCCCAAATGTGGGCAAGTCTACCCTGGTTAATCGTCTCGCTGGTGATCAAGCGGCGATTGTCCATGATGAAGCGGGTGTGACACGCGATCGCACTTATCGTCCAGCATTTTGGAGCGATCGCGAATTTTCAGTAGTAGACACAGGCGGTTTAGTCTTTAACGATGATACCGAATTTCTCCCCTTGATTCGCCAACAGGCATTAATGGCGCTCTCAGAAGCCTGTGCAGCGATTTTTGTAGTGGATGGGCAAACAGGCCCAATGCCCGCAGATCAAGAAATTGCTGATTGGTTACGTCAGCAACCTGTACCAATTTTCCTGGCTGTCAATAAATGTGAATCACCAGACCAAGGCTTAATTCAAGCGAGTGAATTTTGGGAACTGGGTTTAGGTGAACCTTTCCCGATTTCGGCAATTCATGGTAGCGGTACTGGGGAAATTCTGGATGAGTTAATTAAGCACGTCCCCGATGTGAAGGATGTCCCCGAAGATAATGTGATTAAAGTCGCCATTATCGGTCGTCCCAATGTGGGCAAATCCAGCTTATTGAATGCCTTTGTGGGGGAAGAAAGAGCGATCGTTAGCCCCATTTCCGGCACAACTCGTGATACAATTGATACTGAAATTGAGCGCAATGGGCAGACCTATCGCTTAATTGACACCGCCGGTATTCGCAAAAAGAAACATATAGAATACGGTACGGAATTTTTTAGCATTAACCGCGCTTTTAAAGCAATTCGCCGCGCCGATGTGGTTTTATTAGTGTTAGATGCTGAAGATGGAGCCACTGAACAAGACCAGAAATTAGCTGGGCGAATTATTGAAGAAGGTCGCGCTTGCATTATCGTAGTTAACAAGTGGGATGCAGTCGAAAAAGACTCTTACACCATCTATGACTACGAAAAAACCCTAGAAACACGGTTACATTTTACCGAATGGGCAGACATAATTTTTGTCAGTGCCACAACCGGACAACGGGTAGAAAAGATTTTAGAATTGGTGAATAAGGCAGCAGAGGCACACAAACGCCGTGTCACCACCTCTGTAGTTAATGAAGTCCTCACAGATGCAATTAGCTGGCATTCTCCACCAACTTCACGGGGCGGTCGCCAAGGTAAAATATATTATGGTACGCAAGTAAGTAGCCAACCACCAACGTTTGCTTTATTTGTCAACGATGCTCAACGCTTTAATGATAATTATCGCCGTTACATTGAAAGACAGTTCCGCAAACAATTAGGATTTGATGGTACTCCGATTCGTGTATTTTGGCGGAGTAAGAAAGTCCGGGATGCGGAAATTGGCAATCTCAATCGAGCAACTCGCGTAAAATAGTATTCACTGGTCATTGGTGATGAACAAATGACCAATGACCAATAGACATCTGGTGAAAATGATTGTAGTAGAGACGTTCCGGCGGAACGTCTCTACAAGGGTTTCAATCCACGCACATTTAATTACCACCAGATGTTTAATGACCAATGACCAATGACCAATGACTAAAGAATGGATTTACTGCGATCGCTCCCCCTTGGACTATACTTAGAACAACCAGAAACTTGGCTACATAGGCTAGATCCGCGAGTCAAGTTAGTTTGGTTGTTAAGCTTTCTCACCAGCTATGTTGTAGCTAACAACTATTGGCGGGTATTGTTGGTTGCATTATTAATTATTTTTACCTTATTTGCCAAAATTCCGCTGCGAGTATGGCGGCAACAAATGGGCTGGCTGTTGGTGTTATCATTTATGGTGTTGGTGCTGGGTGCTATCAGTCCCGATGGACTAGCTGTAAATTATCAACCACGCTTACCAGCTAATGAACAAGTTTTAACTCAGCCAGCAACTGCTCAGAATAACAAAGTGAGTCTAGAGCCAGTCAGAGATAATAAAGAATATAGCTATGTATTATTTCACAAAGGCCCAATTAAAGTAAATCGTCGTTCCTTAAATTTAGCAATTAGTTTGAGTACAATAGTTTTTACCTTAATCTACAGCACTAATTTATATTTATTGACAACCGCACCAGAAGAAATCACTTCGGGAATGGAAAGCTTAATGCAACCCTTGCGGAGGTTTAAAATCCCAGTTACAGAACTGATGTTAACTCTCACTCTATCTTTGCGGTTTATTCCTTTAGTTTTAGAAGAAGTCCAAAATCTCATTCGTTCTGTGATGACGAGAGCAATTAATTGGAAAAAGCTAGGATTAAAAAGAGCAGCTAAAGTTTGGTTAATTGTGATTGAGCGACTTTTAGAAAATCTGCTTTTGCGTGCTGATCAAATGGCAAATGCAATGATGGTCAGGGGTTTTACTAGTCCAAATGAGCATAGAGTCAAATGGCAAGAATTAAGATTGAAAACAGGTGACTGGTTAGCGATCGCAATTTTAATCGTATTTTGGGGACTGAGGATAGCTTTTGGGACAGCAATTTCTTAAGTAGGTGGAATATTGTAGAGACGTTCCATGAAACGTCTCCACAGGGCATTCAAGCCATGCATATTTAATTTTTTAGTTCTTGAAACATCGCCGTACTCAAGTAACGTTCACCAAAAGAAGGCTGAATCATGACAATTAACTTACCTGCATTTTCTGGGCGTTGGCCTACTTGAATAGCCGCACACAAAGCCGCACCAGATGATATCCCTGATAATAAACCTTCTTCTTTAGCTAATCTTCTACCATAAGACATCGCTTGGTCATCACTAACCCGAATCACCTCATCAATCAATTCTTGACGCAATACATCTGGGACAAATCCCGCACCAATCCCTTGAATTTTATGGGGGCCGGGTTCACCTCCAGAAAGAATGGGACTGTTGCTAGGTTCAACCGCAATTACTTGAAAACTTGGTTTGCGTTGTTTAAGTATCTCTGCAATACCAGTAATCGTTCCCCCAGTTCCTACCCCAGCAATTAATACATCTGCTTCCCCATCAGTATCAGCCCAAATTTCCTCAGCTGTCGTTTCTCGGTGAACTTTGGGGTTAGCTGGATTGCAAAATTGTTGCAGCATAAAGGTATCGGGAGTATTAGCCACAATTTCCTCAGCTTTGCTAATTGCCCCCCGCATTCCTTGGGGGCCTGGTGTCAACTCCAAAGTTGCACCATAAGCACGCAACATTGAGCGTCTTTCTTGGCTCATGGTTTCTGGCATTGTTAAAATCAATTTGTAACCACGAGCCGCAGCTACCATTGCTAAAGCTATTCCTGTGTTCCCTGAAGTTGGTTCAACTAAAACAGTTTTTCCTGGGGTAATTAAACCATCTGCTTCGGCTGAAAGTACCATACTCAACCCAATGCGGTCTTTGACTGAAGCTGCTGGGTTCATGCTTTCTAGTTTGACAACTATTCTGGCAACTACTCCCTCCGCTTGAGGAATTTTGTTCAGCTGAATTAAGGGGGTTTTGCCAATAAGTTCTGTTACGTCTTTAGCAATTCGCATTTATTAACTCCTAATATTCTAAATATTACTTTTCCGTCCCTACTTATAATAATATGTTTTTACTCATTTAATTTGTAGTTACGTAACAGTTAGTTAATTAGATATTGTTTTTGCCAGAAATCTTTATAATGACTGGGTTTTGAGTAAATAGCATAATGGTACACAGCGCTAGAAGACTGATAATTTGCTACTAAACTTGTATCAATTATTTTGAGTTCAGGTGTAATTTTTCAGGTTATAAAAGTCAGAAGAATTTAGTGATGTCAAGATGAGATCATAGAATTTAAGAATTTTAATTGTTTTTTTGAGTTGTTTAGTTTATTTTTAATTCAGGTCTACTTTGTCATGAGATATTGTCATTTGAGTACAAGTTTTGAGGGACAATAATCACCATTAAATATCCTCAAACATCAGCTAATAAAGCATTAAGTTGAGTACAAAAATCCCCGTCCCCCAGTGGATAAATGCTAGTACCTCCTCTTGAAAACACTAGCACCTCTACCCCAAATAATTTTTTAAAGTCTTACTGGATCAGTTTTATAAGCTTTGAGTACTATGTTAATGATTTTAATAATCTTAATTCGGCTGGGGTAAACTGTGTTGAAGAGAGGTGACTGCTATAAACGTTAGTAGGATTTACGCAGAGATTCCCCTCTACCCCCCGAAATTCCTAGATGAAAGTCTAGAGAACTAGGGGGGACTTCTTAACCCTAGTTTGATAGAAATCTCTATTCAAAAGCGGTTAAATCCTGTCAGTATTAGTCAATACTAAATGGAGTGTATTTGGGATTTTAAAATTTTCACTTGCTTAGTAATAATTTATGAGTATTTTGCACAAATAGTGGTGATTCATAAATCTGCCAAGTTTAGATTTAAAGTTTTAGATTCACAGATAATTTTTAAATTATTTGAGATGCTTTTAAATAATTGGGTGTCATCTACTAAATGTAAGGATTCAGGATACAGAATATTTGATAGAGCAAGGAAAAAGAAACAGTCAGAGGGAAAAATTTTCTTCTTCCTTCTTTGTTCCTCCTGACTCCTGAATTCTTACTACTAAATGTATATAGCAATTCCCAAGCTCATGAAATACACCCCACCCGCGCTGTCGCGAAGGGGAGGGTTGCGGAGGGGTAATTTTGTATCTAACTAGAGTGGGAAAGGCTATATTTAGAATCTAATACTTGATGCTTGTTTGAGAATTGGCAAAAGGAAGGTGCAGCAATAAACCATAAACTATATTTTCTTACTGGGTGAATAGCTACCTAGCAAGGGAGAGTGAAGATGAAATTAAAAATTTTAAATGTGCTAACAGTAGGTTTGGTTACTTTAGCTGTTCTTTCTCCAGGGATAATCGTCTTTAATTTAATTTGGGAACGACATATAGAGTTAGTTAAGACACAGAATTTATCTTGTCAAGTCACCAATATTAATAAAGGTTCTGAACCTACATTTCCCCAGCCAGAGAGCATAAATACTCCCCACTCTCCAGCTAACAAAAAATTATCCAAACATAATTTTTTTGTGCAACTGCAAATTCTAGTGGAACAGTATAAAATCGCTACAATTTTGCAATGGTTGGTTTTGGTTACACCTATTTGCATTGGCTTAGGCATTATTGTTTATGACAGGTATCTTGTCTATCGTACTGCTGTTTTAAAAGCGCAAGTCGAAATGTTAGAAAGACTTTGGCAACAGAGTATTGAGCAATAATTTTCAGTTTTCTCATCCACTATCAACTAAATTATCATGACAGACGAACGCCAAACACAGTATTTTAATTTGATTGATGAACTGTTGCAATGTCCTAATGGCCAGGAACCAGAAATTTTAGAATCTCAGCCGGAATTGGTTGATTCTGGGTTGGTACATTCAATGCTACAAGTAGCTACTATGTTTGCCCATGAAGGAAATCAAGATGGCGCTCAATTTTTGTTTTTTGTAGCAAAAGAGTTGGCTAAACAATTGGGTTTATATCCTGAAGTTTCCACTGAGGTTGCACATCAGGAGTGACAATGTTATTGACTTCAACTGATGCTGGACAAATAGCGTTAGAGTTTATCTTGGCAGATTGGAACATCTCAGAAAATTACCGAGATTGGTTTACTATCTTTAACTCGCGGTTAACGGGTGAGTTTTGGTATATTGTAGAATTGGGTGTTGAAGGTTTTCCTGATAAGTGGTTTATCCAAGTTTATGATACAGGAACTTGTGACCCCAATTATACATTTAGTTCTCCTATTTCTGGTTCTGAGGGCTATCTGGATTTAAAGAATATTCCAGATATTATAGCTGATGTTTTAGTCGCTGAACGAAATTCTCGCTAGGTAAAGTTCAAAATTTATTTTTGCTATTTCCAAATTTTGAATTCATTATATATGGTCATTATACAGAAGTGGTACTTTTATAAAAGTATCACTCTTTTTTTGGGAAAATTTTTCAAAAAATCGATTTAAATTGGTGTTTTGTCATGCTTAATTGACAAATTTATGTTATGCTAAATGGTAGTGATGGACGCTACAGAAATATCAGTCAAATGATTGCTGAAGATATCCTAGCTAAAGAATTCACAAGAGTCGTTAACCATTATTACCCTAATACTGGGGAACTACTGGAAAAGTGTCATGTAAAAGTGATTACCTGCTTCTGGGGACGACCGGCTAAACGCTTTCAATATATAGGGATTTATTGTTCTGAAGACCTGATGCCCTATGTAAAAGCGCAAAAAGAAATACTCAGAGAAATAGCAGGAAATATGGGACTAATTCAGGTGGTTTGCATGAATGCGAAGCGATTACTGCGCGACCCCATGTCAAAACTTAAACAATCTGAACCGCGTTTATGGTTGGAGTTGCATTTAGTGGCTGCTTAGAATATCGTCAAAAATGAAAACAGGACTTTTCTGCAATTACGAAAATCATCACCAAGATGCCCGTCGCGCCATCTTTGAGCAAGTTTTACTGGTGAAACAGGCGGAAAATTTGGATTTTGAAGAAGCCTGGGTGAGTGAACATCATTTTAATGAATCGAATCTCAGCCCGTCACTTTTGCTGTTAATGGCACATTTGGCGGGTATTACGTCAACTATTCGCTTAGGGACGGGGGCAGTATTATTGCCGTTTCATGACCCCATTAGGGTGGCTGAGGATATTGCTACTTTGGATAATCTTTGTAGTGGTAGATTGGCTTTTGGAGTGGCTAAAGGTGGCCCTTTCCCTGAACAGAATAAGCATTTTGGGGTGTTGATGTCGGAATCCCGTGTGAGGATGGTGGAAGCGATCGCACTCATTCAAAAGCTATTATATGAAACTGACGTATCATTTAATGGACAATTCTATCAGTGCGATCGCTTGACGGTCTATCCCCAGCCGCTACAAAAACCAATTCCCGTCTATATTGCCAGTGGTGATGATGATACGATTGAATATGCTGCTCAAAATTCCTTCGGTTTAATGGGAGGGCCGCCCTTTTCCCTGACAAGATTGAAGAATACAGTCAGCAAATATCGGCAATTAAATTCCAGTGGTGCAGATAAATTGCTGTTAGCACGGTTCTTTTTTGTTGCTAAAACCACCGATGAAGCGGTGAGTGAAGCCTTACCTTTCATCCGCAAATTTAGCCAAAAAATGACAGCTAATTCCACTCAAGTAATGCAGAATAGTCCCCAGCCACAGAAACCATTTGATCGGACAAATATCTGTTTTGAGGAAGATTATTTGCTCGAAAATTCGATTATTGGCGATGTCGAAACCTGTCGCGACCGAATCAAGAAATTTCAAGATGAATTAAATCTCGGCACACTAGCGCTCAAACCCTCATCATTGTCTCTGCAAAAAAATCGAGAGAGTATGCAGCGCTACAATCAAGAGGTGCGAAATTATGTCTAAACTTCCCCTGCTTCCTCCTGACGATTTACCTCCTCTGGAGGTGACTAAACAGGATGGAATGCTACATTTAGAATTTGAACAATCTATTGGGAGGTGTTTCTATCACGCGTGCGATCGCATCACCCAAGTTCTATTATCTAACTGTCAGTGGTATATGACAACTAATACCACCACCCTCATGCTGATCATTGACTGCCCAGATATAGTATCTTACTGGCATATAGTCAGCAATATTCCCCAATTGGGTAATAGATTAGAACGGTTTACCAAGGACGCAAAAATTCGAGTTTATCCACCCTTTGGGAAAGGTAAACCCTTTGAAATTCCCATCAATGAAATTTCGGCTTATCGAGACTGGTTGTAGATTTTAATTTCTATTTCGCGCAAAGGTGCAAACAAAACTGTGTGCCTTTGCTTTTTTGTATAAGGTTATAATGAAATATAGCCTTTCTCACTCTAGTTAGATACAAAATTACCCCTCCCCAACCCTCCCCTTGGTAAGGGGAGGGTGCGCGACAGCGCGGGTGGGGTGTATTTCATGAGATTGGGAATTGCTATAAAGACCAATAAATTAGAAACGATGAATAACATTATAAATAACAAAAAACAACTTTTTGACCGTTGGGCATCAAGTTACGATTGGACTTTTCCCTCTTTTATTTATCAAGCTATTCATAAAAGATTGCTTTCAAAAGTCGAATTACCAGCAAAAGCAAATGTACTTGATTTAGGTTGTGGAACTGGAAGACTACTAGATAAATTAGCAAGTCAATTTTCTGAATTGCGGGGGACAGGATTAGATTTATCTCCCCAAATGTTGCGGGTAGCTAGACAAAATAATCGTCATCGTCCCCGGTTAATTTATCTGGAAGGTAATGCGGAATCACTACCCTTTGCTGAAGATCAATTTGATGCCGTTTTTAGTACTATCAGTTTCTTGCATTATCCGCAACCAGAACAAGTTTTAAGTGAAATAACGCGGGTACTTTCTCCTGGTGGACGTTTTTATTTAGTTGATATAACTGCTCAGAATAATTCAGCATTTCAATTAATGGCTAATTCTCCGGCTGGAATTAAATTCTACAGTCAAGAACAGCGTGAAAAAATAGGTTCTGGTGCTGGACTTTTGTGTTTAGGTCACTACTATTTATTAGGGCCAGTTTTGTTGACTATTTTCGCTAAACCAGTATGAAGTTAATGGAATTGGGGTTAGGAAAATATTCGATTAAAATTATAAACTTGCAGAAAAATAGAGATTCTCCCTTCCTCTGCATTCCAGTCAAAATGACAAACTATACCCATATTCTGGTTTTCAAACATTCTCTAATGAATGAAACGGAATAATGTACAAGTTTTTGGAGTGTGATCGCAATTTAGCTTTAGTCTTGATGCTTTAAATGCCACAATTAACGATACAGCCCCTGATACTCCCTTACAACTCAAAGAATACTGATTAAATAAACTGAAAATGACGCAAACCTTCTAAAATACCTTCAGCATAAAATGATTTTGCTAAATAGCGATAGTCGGTTTTGTTTGCTGTATACCATTCCCGTAATTCAGAAAGCGCATTTCCTACAATAATACCTCTTTCTTCTCCTCTGCTGAATAAGGCAATATCATTACCTGAATCACCACAAACAACTGTTTCGTGAGCAGAATGTCCCCATTCATTTTGTAAATACTTCATTGCTAAACCTTTATCGGTATCAAAAGGCAAAATATCCAGGTTTTTGCTTTCCAGGTTTTCGCTGCCACTAAAGTTTCCACTGTAGATTAAATTAAATTTAATGTTTTCCTTTTTTAATAAATTATCGAGTTGGGGTATGACTTTTTTAGCAGCTTCTTCCTTAACAAGATAACTAACTTTAAAAGGAAGTTGTTCAGATGCTTTTTGAAGAACTAAGTCTTCAAAATTTGCGGCTATTTTCTCTACCAAATCACGATTCCAGCCAATTGATAACTTACTAGACCATTTTAAGTCGGGAGTTTTGTAATTAGAGTTGAAGTATATTTCAGTTCCTACAGCAGTAATTAAAGCATCAGGTTCTAAAAGTTCTTGTGTGTTTATCAGTTGCTGGTATAAAGTTAGAGATCGCCCCGTGGCATAAACAATTTTAGTTCCATATGTCTTGCGATGATTTATTAATTCTTCGTTCAATTGCTCTAAAAAGTTTAAAGATTTTTTATCACCTACTAGCGTGTCATCTAAATCAGTAACGAAGAGAAATGCTTTCATAATTATAGTTTTTGGCTGATACGGTAAGTTAATAAGTAAATTTTTATACTGAATTAAGACATACACTCAATTGACAGTTAACATTATATCTGAAATCGCAACCAGATTTTGCAAATGTGTGCGATCGCTCTATTCATGATCAGAAACTCCTAAAACCCTTTGAGGACGGGGGTAGTATTACGCAAAAATTAGTTGGGTTGTTACAGTACGTCTTTATCTAGAAATGCTTATACCATACCTTCAAATTCTAAAGGTTGCAGGGTAAAATCATCTAATTTGGTATAATACACACTTGACAAAAGAGACAGAAAAAGAATTAACAGTTGAATAAAAAATGTACTTGACATTGGATTACTCTGAGTGAGACGACGGCAATATATTCACTCTGAAAATTCCAGGAATTAAATTTATGCCTGTTCGCGCAGCATCTGGTAGAGAAGGATTTGAAACTAAATCATATGTAGTATGACAGACTCTGCTTCTAACAACACTCCTGAGTTACTCTCGGTTGCTCAAACAGCCAAATTACTTAGCGTAACCCGTCAGCGAGTACACGACTTAATTAAAAATGGTCAGATCATAGCTCATAAACTTGGGCGTTATTACTACATAGAACCTGCTGAAATAGAGAGATATCAGAACCAGCCTACTGGAAAACCCTATCAACCTCGTAGCACAACTTCTCAACAAAACTCTATTGACAATTGACAATAAAAATTTGTACACTCAAGCTATACTAATTTAATAAAGGTTAAATTAATGCTGCCTTTTCAACTGATTGTGACTGATGTTGCCACTCAAAAAGGATTAAAACAGGTTTACAAGAGTGAGTATGGGATTCTCTATCAGGGAGATTGTTTGAAACTTTTGTCAGCATTACCCAATGAATCTGTAGATATTATTTTTGCAGATCCACCTTTTAATCTTGGGAAAGAATATGGTGAAGGTGTTAACGATAAAATAGATCCAAATCAATATTTAATATGGTCGAAACAGTGGCTTGATGAAAGTATTCGAGTGCTTAAATCAGGTGGTAGTTTATTTGTATTTAACTTGCCAAAATGGTGTATAGAATATGGTGGATATCTGAATCAGCAAGGAATGTGTTTTCGTCATTGGATTGCTTGCAGAATGCCGAAAGCTTTTCCCAGAGGGAAAAAAATGTCTCCTGCTCACTACGGGTTACTCTATTACACTAAAGGGGAACCAGCAGTTTTCAATAAAGTTTACACCCCAATTCAAGTTTGTCGCCATTGCGGTGGAGAAATTCGTGATTATGGTGGACATCGCAAAAAACTTAACCAGAATGGTATTAACTTAATGGATGTTTGGGATGTGCCAGAAGATGTTTGGGAAGATGTCTCTGAAGCTAATTCTAATGAAGTTTTATGGACGTTGGCAGAAGAAATGTGGATTGACATTCCAGCAGTTCGGCATCGTCAACACAAAAAACGAGTTGCAAATGAACTTGCGCCAATTATGCTAGAGCGAATTATTGCAATGGCATCTAATCCGGGACAAATTGTGGTGGATCCATTTGCAGGATCTGGTACGACATTTTATGCAGCAGAAAAGTTACAACGTTACTGGATTGGTTCAGAAATCGGGGATACAGATCCAGCAGTAGAAAGATTAACTGATTTGGCTAACGGAATCATGGAAGAATGGGAATCGGCAAGAGGAAGTAAGAAATCAAAGCCACGTAAAACTACTGCACTGCAACTACCAATTCCTTACTCTATTTAATAACAGAAACTTTCAGACTAATGCACGTCCATCTGTTCCCTTAGTAAGTGTTGGTACGTTGTTATCTAGCTGATCGTGTTCAATGACGAAGATCGCCAGAAAACCCTCTTGGATCTGAACGGCTCGCCAAACATCAAAGTATGGTTCTAACTCTTCGTAGTTACCAATTCTATCTGTTAAGTAAGGATAAATTTTTCGGCTAGGAAGTACCAAAGCAGTACCTAAAAAGACACCGCGTAGTAATCCGAGAACCATCTTATTAACTGCGCGATGACTTGAGGAAATATTGCCTGTTTCCCACTCCAGAGCAAAAAGATAATTATCTATTACCTTTGTTGCATCCACCCTTCCTGGTGATTTGGTTGAATAGTTAATTGGAGTTTCCAGCCTCCATCTAAATCTATCTCTCAACGCAATCATGCAAGCTTCTTTTATTGGCTTGACACCGTTACCATGTCTTTTGGGATTAATTGTAAAGTTGGGTGTACCCGGTGGATGGACAATGAGAGATATAGCATCGCGAATTTCACTACGAATGATAGACCAATCCCTTGATTCTTCAAAACTCCCAACACTGATTAAAGAAACTTCTTGAACAATTTTCATACTATATTATTGATTCACCTCGCTGAAGCACTAATAAAAACTTTTACGCACTGTACCGTCAGTAATCGCACTACAAGATAGATGTAAATTATTTCTAGCAAAGAGCCGTGCTAGTTTTTATCTAACCAAGATGTTGGTGCCAATGGAATTATTGGATTAAGTTTAACAAGACATTACCACATACCAACTAAACCTACCACTGAGCATCAACTGAGCAGAAAAGTGAGCATATCTCCCTGAAAAACCCACCTACGCTAGAGACATAGAAAAACAAGCGTCAGGTAAAAAATATGATTAGCACATTAGAACAGCAACCCAGTGGTTTATACATTTACACCCCTAACCAACAACCTATAGCTTTTCCCCTCAAACACACCGAAGTCAAAGCTCAAGTTGTCGGTAATATCTCACGGGTAGAAGTTACTCAAAGCTTTGAAAACCCTTTTACTACTACCTTAGAAGCTACCTATATCTTCCCCTTACCTGATGAAGCTGCTGTTGATGATATGCTGATTCGGATTGGTGACAAAATGATCAAAGGTAGTATTAAAAAACGCCAAGAAGCACAGCAAATTTACGAGCAAGCGAAACAACAAGGACGCACAGCCGGACTTCTTGAACAAGAACGAGACAATATTTTCACCCAATCCCTCGCTAACATTCAACCCGGTGAGCAAATTGATGTGATTATTCGCTACACCGAAAGTCTTAAATTTGAGGGTGGAAATTATGAGTTTGTCTTTCCGATGGTTGTTGGCCCCCGTTACATTCCAGGCATAAGTATTGAAGACAATACAGCCGGGAGAGGTTCAGCACCTGCACCCATGTCTCTCAATCAAGATACCGATTTAGTCCCAGATGCTTCTCGCTTGAATGCTCCCATCCTCCCCGCAGG
Organism: Anabaena sp. PCC 7938; assembly: GCF_049315035.1. Classification (NCBI taxonomy): domain Bacteria; kingdom Bacillati; phylum Cyanobacteriota; class Cyanophyceae; order Nostocales; family Nostocaceae; genus Anabaena; species Anabaena sp. PCC 7938. The sequence continues at coordinate 4,099,559 of NZ_CP186034.1, forward strand.
TACACGTTCTAGCCATGATATTAATGTCACCGTGGAAATTAACGCTGGAGTAGAAATAGGTCATATTAACTCACCCTCTCATCATATCCAAATTACCCGTGACGGAAATCTGGCACAAATACAACTAGGAGGTGGAGACACCATACCCAATAAAGACCTAATTCTACGTTACCAAGTAGCAGGGGAAAACACACAAACCAGTGTACTCACCCAAGCAGATGAACGGGGTGGACATTTTGCTGTTTACCTAATTCCTGCACTCCAGTACCAGCCAGATCAGTTTGTCCCCAAAGATATGGTGTTTTTGATTGACAGATCCGGCTCTCAAAGTGGCGCACCATTGATGCAATGTCAGGAATTAATGCGCCGGTTTATCGCTGGACTCAATCCCCATGACACCTTTAGCATTATTGATTTTTGCGATACTACACAGCAACTTTCACCTGTTCCCCTCGTTAATACTCCTGAAAATCGCTTACGGGCAATTAATTATATCAATCGCTTAAATGCAGGTGGAGGAACGCAGATGTTACGGGGGATTCAAACTGTGTTAAATTTCCCAGTCACAGATCCAGTCCGTTTAAGAAATATTGTCCTACTCACTGATGGCTATATCGGTAATGAGAACCAGATTATTGCCGAAGTACAACGTTGTCTGCAACCAGGAACTAGACTGCATAGCTTTGGTGCTGGTAGTTCTGTGAATCGGTTCTTGCTAAATCGAGTTGCGGAAATAGGCAGGGGTATTGCTCGCATTATCCGCCATGATGAGCCGATGAATGAGGTGGTGGAAAAATTCTTCCGTCAAATTAATCATCCCGTTTTTGCTAATATCCAATTGCATTGGGAAGGTGATGGTGAGTTTCCCATCATGTATCCTTCCACACCACCAGATTTATTTGCTGAACAGCCTTTAGTGCTATTTGGACGTAAACCCGATGGTTGTGCTGGCAAGTTGCACGTTACAGGTATGAGTGGGGATGGTAGACGCTCTCAATACGTCTTTAATATCAATTTTCAGGTTATGGGTAATCCTGCTATTGCACAACTTTGGGGACGTTCCCGCATTAAGGATTTGATGAATCAGATGGTGAGTGGTGATACAAAGGTCGGTGTGGAAGCAGTGACAAATACGGCATTAACCTATCAATTGCTATCCCAATATACTGCTTTTGTTGCTGTCAGTGATGAAGTTAGAGTTCATCCTTACCCAGCTTCTGTGTCTATGCAAGTACCTGTAGAAATGCCGGCAGGTGTCAGCCAACAGGGTATTTTTGGTAATGCTGTTCCTGGGGGAATGGTAACTAAAAAAGTTACAAGAAGGGAATCTCTCTCACGTCCTCAACCTTCCATGTATGCTGCACCCGCACCTGAATCATTAGCAAAAGATGAGTTTAGTAATCTGGAAACTGTGTTATTTGAACCTGAGATGTCAGCTAAACGTGCAACTAGATCAGAACCATTACTAGATGATGAATCGATCAATCTCTTTGCTGATATGCCAGAAGGTAGTCTAAATGAAGGTAGTCTAGATGAACCAAGAGGACGTGGTTATCCTGCTGCATCTATTCAGCAACCAATTAACAATGCTGAAACCGAAGAGTTAGAAGAACTAAAAGCTTTACTAGAAGGAGATGAACCAGCACCACGTTTACAGGTAGTGAAGATCAAAGGACTAACTCGGTCAATGATCTATGAGATTACTCATTATCTACAATCAATTGCATTACCTGAAGATATGAGTGGTGAGTTAGTGTTTGAGTTTCAGATTAATCAGGGACGGGTGAGACAGTTAGTACTGGATGAGCAAGCTTCTTCTGTGACCAAACAAAGTTTGATTGAATTAATTAAGCGATCGCTCCTCACTTGGCGACCTTCCCAAATTATCACCAGTTCCGTTGTTTTGACAATCCAAATTCAATCCTAATAGTAGCTTGAGCGCAATGCAACCGGGATAGTTCCCGGTTTTTTAATAACCCCCGAATTTGAAAATTCTTCACACCATTGCTAAATATGCTGGTTCGTCTGCTTCTGGTTCATAACCAGCTGCCAGTTTTTCCATTGCTCTATCAATTAAATCCAAACCTTGCTGCACGGTTTCCACTAAACTTAACTGTCCGCGCAATTCTGCCGCACCCATAAAGCCTTTAGCATACCAAGTCATATGTTTACGGGCTTGACGCACACCTCTATCACCCTTATATTCCCATAAAGCATATAAATGTTCTCTGGCACATTCCAAGCGTTGAATCGCATTTGGTGCTGGTAATAATTCCCCAGTTTTCAGGAAGTGATCAACTTCACCCACCAAAAACGGATAACCCAAAGTTCCACGAGAACACATTACCCCATCTGCACCAGTTTCTTCTAGACATTTCACTGCTGCTTCTACAGAGAAAATATCCCCATTACCAATTACCGGAATCGAAAGTATTTCTTTCACCCGTGCAATCCATTCCCAACGGGCATTGCCATTGTAACCTTGAGCGCGGGTACGTCCATGCACGGTAATCATTTTCGCCCCGGCATCTTCCATGCGTTTGGCAAAATCAAGAATAGTAATTTCCTGATCATTCCAACCAATTCGGGTTTTTACTGTCACAGGAACCTCAACAGCTTTGACAACTTCCCGCACAATTGCCTCTGCGATTTCCGGTTGTCGCAGTAAGGAAGAACCACCACCATTTTTGGTGATTTTATTAACTGGACAACCCATATTAATATCAACTGTATCCGCACCTTCAGCAACAGCTTTTATTGCTGCTTCAGCCAGGAAATCAGGACGACAATCAAACAACTGAATGCTAATTGGGCGTTCGTTGGGATCTACCTCCATGATTTTGGGTAACTGCGTGACGTAGTGTAATCCCGTCGCATTCACCATTTCGGTATACATCATTGATTCTGGTGCATAACGACGCACTAAACGCCGAAATACCAAATCTGTCACCCCCGATAATGGGGACTGCAAAACACGGCTTTTAACCTCAAATGAGCCAATTTTTAGAGGTTGGGAAAGTCTAGCTTGGAGAGTGGGGGAGAGGGAAAGCATAGAATTTTGAATTTAGCTTGGGGATACCATATCTTGATGATATTGATGTTCCATAAGGATTTTAGTACCTGCTGGTGTCAACTAAGAGCGATCGCGTGGTGATCCTGGTTGTATGTGTCTTTCCAGCAAACCTAAATAAATCGAAATAATAAGTAATAATAATATTAATTAACTTCCATACCATAGCACAAGATTTTATGGTATGAGAATTTACTGAAAAGTGCCACTGCCGGCTTATTGACATTCTAATTTTAAAGCTGCATCTACTTGCTGATATTCTGTCATAGCTTGGGATAGTAATAATGTTGCATCTGCTAAATTAGCATCCCGTCCCAAATCTTCTAATCCTTTGCAAATTTGAGCTAAATTTTTAGCACCAACAATAGCACTGCTAGACTTGAGAGCATGAGCTTCTAATTGCAGTGTTTTTGCATTTTCTTGAATAATAGCATCATGAATCGCTTGTAATCGTTGGGGTGTATCTTCCAGATAACATTCTATTAGTTGGATAAATTCTTCTACGTTATTACTGCAAACAATATCTTTGAGTTCTTCTAAAACTTTGGAATCAAGCACATCATTAGTCATAGGTTCAACGGTTTTATTATTATTAATATTATTTATAGTTATACCTTGCTTTTGAGAATTACTTAAAGCCTTAGTTAATTCCTCTATGCGAATTGGCTTTGTTGTGTAATCATTCATTCCGGCTGCTAAACATTTTTCCCGGTCTCCCTGCATAGCATTAGCCGTCATGGCAATAATCCAAGGACGTTTAGATAAGGGCCATTCCTTATAGATTTGACGAGTTGCAGTTAAACCGTCCATTTCTGGCATTTGTAAATCCATTAATACCACATCATAAGATTGTCTACGCAAAGCCACTAATACTTCTAAACCATTTGCTGCTACATCAGCACGATATCCCAAACGTTGTAAAATATTAATAGCTACTTTCTGATTCACCACATTATCTTCAGCCACAAGAATTTTGAGTGGAATTTTTTCTGCCATATGAGAATCAAATTTTGATTGCGTGTCCTGATAAGTATTCTCTTTAGGCATGACAACATTATTTTTTGAAATGTTAATCAAAATATTTAAAAGATTGGCCTTCTTGATAGGCTTGGTCAGATAAGCTACAAACTCAAGATTTAGGTTCTGGTAATTTGTATTGCTCTGCCCATCACCAATAGATGTTAACATCACTAAAGGTAATCGCTCACAATTATTTAGCTTGCGAATTTCTGATGCCAGAGTCAAACCATCCATTTCTGGCATCTGCATATCTAATATAGCAATATCAAATTGTTGTTCCTGAAGATACTTGAGTGCTTCTTTTCCCGACGCAGCGGATACACCAACCATACCAAAAGACTGAGATTGTAAAATCAGTGCTTGACGATTATTAATATTATCATCAACTATCAGTAAGCGTTTATTATGGATTGAGTGGTGATGATGATAATCATATTTAATATCTGACTTTCCAACAAAAGGACTAACAATAGTAAATATAAAATTAGAGCCTTGACCAACCGTACTTTCAACCCACATTTTACCGCCCATTAATTCAGTCAGTCGCTTACTAATTACCAATCCTAGACCTGTACCACCATAATGACGAGTGGTGGAAGCATCAACTTGACTAAATGGCTTGAAAAGCCTGTGCATTTTATCTTCAGGAATACCTATGCCTGTATCTTTAACAGTAAATTTAATTTCGTATAACTGCGAGTTTTGTTGAGAAATAAATTCAGAATCTGACTGATCTTTGATCTGACTAGTGACAGAGAGGATCACTTCACCAGAATTAGTAAATTTAATCGCATTACTGAGTAAGTTTACTAAAATTTGCCGTAAACGGGTAACGTCTCCACTAATTACTTCATATGTTTCTGGATACATCAGATAAGCAAGTTCTAATCCTTTTTCACTAGCTTTGGGAGCTACTAAATCTAATGATTCTTCCAGACAAGTTCTCAAGTTAAAAATTTGTTCTTCTATCTCTAACTTACCCGACTCAATTTTAGAGAAATCAAGAATATCATTAATCAACGTCAACATAGCATCACCACTGTTACGAATAATTTCTGCAAACTCTAATTGTTGTGGTGTTAGTTGTGTGTCTAATAGCAGACCAGTCATACCAATTACTGCATTCATTGGTGTACGGATTTCATGACTCATAGTTGCTAGAAATTCGCCCTTGGTAAGGTTCGCAATTTCCGCTTCTTCTTTCGCCGATTTGAGTTGTTCTTCAGCTATTTTTTTATCTGTGATATCTGTAATTATACCTACAAAACGATAAGGTTGATTTTGCTCACTGCGAATACACTTTCCTTTTGCAGCTATCCAAATATAATTACCATTGCGATGTTTCATGCGATAGCTACATTGATAAATATCTGTTTTCCCCTCCAAGTGGTCATTTATATACTGCATTGCTTGTTCCAGTTCATCAGCATGAACATTATCTGACCAGGTAGATAATAAATGAGGTAGTAGTTCGTTTTCATAACCCAAAATTCTCATCCAAGCAGGTGAGTAATAAATCTCCCCAGTCAGCAGATTCCAATCCCAAATCCCATCATTAGTACCAGAAATTGCTAATTCGTAACGTTCTTCCCTTTCCCTTAAAATTTCTTCTACTTTTTGTCTACGGTGTACTTCAGATGCTAGTTCATCATTAATATTAGATAATTCCTGAGTGCGAGTTTCTACACGTTCTTCAAGTGTTTCGTTGGTATTTATAATGTTTTGAAACATTTGATTTAGCGCCAATATCATAGATTGAAAATTGCGAGTCAGAGAATCTATTTCGGCAATGTTACTATTTGTTAAAATAACCTCTTCTTGTGCCAGTATTTTTTGTGGTAAATCCGTAGTAATCTGAGTTAATCTCAACATAGGTTTGACTAATTTGTTACTAAGGATGATAGCAGCTACCAAAGCTATGATAGCTGTAAATAACATGATTAATAAATTTTTGATATATATTTTACGAATATAATCTATTTGGGGTTTGGTGGGTACTTGAACAAGTAATTTGGCTGAAAAAATATTATCTAAAGAACTGGTTTGCGAATACATGGATCTTTCCCACCTCCATATAGCTGGTACATTGGATAAGTTTGGTAGCAAATGAACAACATTCTGATGCAGGTTGGTGATTTTTTTATTTTGGTAAGGATTAAAAGTTTCTAGTGTCTTTATTTTTTCTAAATTAGTGGAAAGTACTCGGCTTTTTTTATCTAAAATAGTGACATAAAATTCTTGTTCTAGGTGTATTTTACGAATTATTTTACTTAATTCTTCTAGATTTATTTCACCAAAAATAGCACCCATGAATTTATTATCTTTGATAATTGGCACACCTAAGTTCAAAAAATCATGTTTTCTACCTTCTATAGATACAGATAATATTTCACTTGTGACTGAGGACTGATATTTTTTTAATTTCTGGAAATCAGTCCTTTGACTAATATTTATATATGACTTTATATTCAGTGGAGATGATTTCATAATTTCTCCTAAGCTATTAACTATATAAATTTCCTTAAATTGAGGTAAAAGCAGCTGAATATTTCCTATAATTGATTCATCAAATTCAATGGCGGTATTTTCATTAACCCGAAAAAAAGAATTAGCGATTGTGCTTAAACTCTTTGTATTGTTATCTTGCCAGTTTTTTATATCATTTATTAACTCTCCAGAAAATGAATTTATATCTTTAATAATGTTGCTTTCAAGATCTTCAACTGCGCGTATGGCATTATTCATATTAATAGCCATGACGGGGAAAAACACAAAAGCTACCAATACAGTAAATAGGGATTGTTGCCAAGAAATTGTATGTTTAGTCTTTCTGCATTTTAACCATTGCTCAATAGATAAATAATTAATTATTAAACTAGAGATTATGGCATTAAAGAAACCATTAACAGCTTGCTTAACTATAATTAGCCACATTCCTAGTTCAGCAACATTTAATACCCCACCATAAAATATAGCAACCAGTGGCATACCTATTAAAATCCAGTAAATGCCATCTAATAAAAGTAAATTCTGACTTTTTTTACGTAATAGTAATCCTACAAAAAGCGCTTCACAAGTAAAGATGATAATTGCATAAGGATGTGACCATACTAGGTAGGTATAACTGCTGCTAATCATTGCGGCAATTGTTCCCCAAAAGCATCCATAAATAGCTACTACAAGCAAAACAGCTATACTACCAAATAAAAAGTCCACACCGAAAAAAAGTGTTACTTTAAAATAGTTGCCAAGATAACCTAAAATGATTAATATTATAAGTAGAAAAACTTGTTTTTGCTTGAAAGATAATTTTGGCAAATTTAATAAATTAGTTGGTAGTTTCATATTATTTTATTATTATAAGATTAATATTTGTATTTATGATTTTTTTAGATGTAATTTGAATGATATAGATTGAGCTTATTAAAAAAAACACTTTTTAAGTTATGTATCAACTAAGAGTAATTAGAAATATGAAGGTAAACTTATTCCATTACGACAGAGCCAAAACGATAGCCTTTGCCGTAAACTGTATGAATGAGTGCAGATTCACTATTTACTTCAATTTTACGCCGCAACAAGCGAATTAATGCAGCGATGACATTACTTCCTGGTTGTTCATCATCTTGCCATAAATGTTGCATAATCTGCCCGTGAGTCAGCAATTGTCCAGCGTGTTCCATAAAATATTGTAGTAGCTGACTTTCTTTTTGGGATAGCTCAATAATTCGGCCTTGACGATAAGATATTTGGTTTTCTACATCTAGTTCTAAATCAGCTACTACTAAACGTAGTGATGAAGTGCTATGCAACTCAACGCCTGAACGCCGCAACAAAGCACGGACTCTTGCTAGTAACTCCCGCAGTTCAAAGGGTTTCACTAAATAATCATCTGCACCAGCATCTAAACCTTGTACACGGTCATCTAGAGTATCTTTGGCTGTTAGAAATAGAACGGGGGTAGTTTTAGCTTGTCGGCGTAATTCCTGACAAATTTCCAACCCTGTTTTTCCTGGCAACATCCAATCTAAAATTAGTAAGTCATAAGTGCCTGTTTGTGCAAGTTGGCTGCCGCTTGTTCCATTATAAGCAGTATCTACAATATAACCTTCACGAGTTAAGATGCGGCTTAAGGGATCTGTGAGTTCAAATTCATCATCAACTAATAAAATTCTCATGCTGCTTGTAGTAAGCATATAATTAACCGCAAAGATAAAGACACCAAGAAAAAGAATGCTGACTGTTGCACTACCAAAAGGGGAATTACTTAAAAATAGCATCCGGCTGTTGCAATCTGTAGGATTAGATTTTAGTGCTTTTTTAGATTCTGGAAACCGCCAACTGCAAATTTCTGATGCTAGTGGACAAGCGAAAGGTCTGTTAGTACGGGCGCAGGATGTACCTGTTTATGTAGAATACGGTCAGGCGCAACTGGGTATTGTTGGTTACGATGTACTACAAGAAAAAAAACCGCAAGTTGCACAATTAGTGGATTTGCAATTTGGTTATTGTAGAATGTGTGTGGCTGTAAAAGCTTCTAGTTCCTACAAGTTGCCGATAGATCTACCTGCTCATGGTCGAGTTGCTTCTAAATATGTCAATTGTGCGCGGGAATATTTTCAAAGTCTGGATTTGCCTATAGAAATAGTTCCTTTGTATGGTTCAGTAGAATTAGGCCCAATTACGGGGATGTCTGAGGCGATTGTGGATATTGTTTCTACGGGTAAGACTTTGCGCGAAAATGGTTTGGTAGAAATTGCAACTTTGTATGAAAGTACGGCCAGGTTAATTGTTCATCCTTTGAGTTATCGTCTGAATACGGGTGATTTGCATAAAGTGGTGGAACAGCTAAGAAAAGAAGTTTAACAGTTACAGCAGGAGTTCGGAGGTCGGAGGTCGGAGGTCGGAGTTCGGAGGTAGCAGATATAGAGGGTGGGGAAACCCCGCCCCTACTGAATATAAAAATAGCGATAATACTTTTTACAAAATATCCTCATCTAGGGCATTTTTTGCTATGTGAGCAACGTACAATGAAACTGCAACTGTGGCTATTAAACCTGCGATTCTAACTACCCAATTTAAAGTAGGATTACCTGGTTGAGCTTCAGTGCCAATTAGTGCTAAATTTCCAGCTAGGGAACCAATGTAAACGTACATTATTGTTCCGGGAATCATACCTATAGAACCGATAATATAATCTTTGAGAGATACACCTGTAATTCCCAAAGCGTAGTTTAATAAGTTGAAAGGAAATATTGGCGAAAGTCGCATTAATAAAACAATTTTTAATCCTTCTCTACCTACAGCTTGATCAATAGCTGCAAATTTTTTGTTATCGGCAATTTTCTGAGAAACCCATCCTCTAGCTAGATAACGTCCTACTATAAATGCTGCTGTTGCACCTATAGTTGCACCAATAAAAACATATATAGATCCCCAAATTACGCCAAAGACTATACCAGAACCTAATGTGAGAATTGAACCGGGTAAAAATGCAACTGTGGCAATAATATAAATGCCAATAAAGGCTATTGCCCCCACTGTACCCAAATTATCAATCCACTGTAAGGCATTGCGTAAAATTTCTTGAGGATTAAAAGTAGATGAATTAATAGATTCTTGTGCTAAGGCTAAGTCTGTATGTAATAAGCCAGCTATGCTAAATGCGAATAAGGTAAAAGTACACAGCTTTGCTAATTTCTGCAAGTTTTTGTTAATGATAAAGGCAGGACTTCCGCAAGTGTCACCTTTAATATTTTTAGCAGGTGCGCCAGATCTCGTAAGTCTGTTGATAATAATAAATTTATAGGTCTGATACACCCTGCTAATATGCGATTTGCATAAGTTCTGAAAGGTTTTTGTGGAAATTGGATTATTCATAATTTAAAAGTGTTAGGAGATGTAAATTATTTTTATTTAGCGATTTGATTGATCATTTAGTGAGTGTGGATTTCCAACTACTGACACACTTTGATTGAGAGCTTTCTGAGCAATTTTTGTTAGATAACAAGTCATGCTGATTGTAGCAATTAGACCAATTATTTGCATTATCCATTGCCAAATTTGTGTTTCTGGATTGGTTGGTTGATTTGGTGTGTTAATCATGGCAATGTTACCAGCTATTGAGCCAATGTAAACGTACATTACTGTACCAGGAACTATGCCAAGTGAACCGAATATATAGTCTTTAAGGGAGACTTTTGTTACCCCAAAAGCATAATTTAATAAATTGAAAGGAAAGATGGGAGAAAGCCGAGTTAGTAAGACGATTTTCCATCCTTCTTTCGCTACTGCTAAATCAATGGCTTTAAATTTAGGATATTTTTCAAGCTGTCGGCAAATATAATCTTGTGATAGATAACGTCCAATGGCGAAAGCTAGGATAGAGCCGATAAGTGCGGCTATTAATACATATACAGACCCCCAAAATAGGCCAAATAAGTAACCACCTTTGAGAGTTAGTAGGGAACCAGGAATAAACAGTAAGGTTGCCAAATTGTAGATAATAATAAATGCAATTGGCCCAAAAATGCCTAGATTTTGTACCCAAGTTACTGAAATTTGTAAAAATTCCTGAAAATTGATAAATTTAGTGGCAATAATCAGGGTGGCAATTAGGAAACTTAATAATAATAGTTGTAATTTGCTATTTAATCTGGATTTATGATTTGGCATTATGGGGTTAATCCGATTTTTACCAATTATCATCTCCTAAAATACGCTCTTTAAATGAGAAAGAGATTAAATTCTCTTGAATTTTTCCCAACGATACAATTTACGGATGCGTTCTGGTGAAATACCGAGTAGATAGGCAAAGATGATGATTTGGTTAAGGAAGGTGGTGATGAAAATTCCTTTTTTTAACCATCTGCGGGAGGATGTAATTACAGGTATGGAAATAAGAGAGATTTTGCCCTGATTTTTTAACCTGCGGATGAGTTCAAAGTCTTCCATAATTGGCAATTCAAGAAAGTTACCAATTTTTGCAAATGCTACTTGAGTTAAAAAAATTGCTTGATCACCATAGGGCATTTGCCAAAAGCGCGATCGCACTTCTACTCCCCATTCTACCAGTCGCAAACCCCAATGCGGTGCATCTATCCGCAATGCAAAAGCACCAGCTATAATCCCCGGTTGTTGTAAGGTGGTGCGAATCATGTCGTCAAACCCAGGTGGTAAAAGGGTATCAGCATGGAGAAAGAGGAGAATTTCACCAGTAGCTACTGCTGCACCAGCATTCATTTGGATTGCGCGTCCAGGTTGAGAGGAGACGATAGTTGCACCTAATGATTGTGCGATCGCTGTTGTACTATCTTGAGAACCACCATCAACGATAATTATTTCTATATTTGTACTGGGTTGGGTACTTGCGATCGCATTTTTGATATTTTCCGCTTCATTCAGAGTCGGAATGATGATAGAAATTCTCGGATGATCAAGATTTTGAATCATAGTTGATGTGATTTTGGGTTTTTATGATTTGGTTTACCTTCAGGGTATTCTCTGTCAAATATCAGTAAGATACATATTTTCACGACTGTTGTCGTCATGATCATGACTTCTGTAGCCATTACAGGATCGATTTATCATGCTTTCAGCCGTTTACATACATAAGTAAATGGGAATGGATTAACTATCATCTCTCTATATGGAAAAATGTACGTAATTTCCCGTAATTTGTCTTCATATAAATTGACTACTATCTATTTTGATGGAGTTTTTAAGCTACCCCCATACTGCACAAAATCCTACACTTATAAATTTCATCTGGGTTGGAAAAAGCTTGCTGGACAAGGATTAATGGTGGTTGTTAACCATTTTTTCTACACAGTCAAGCATTGTCAATCACCCTAGAGCAACTTTATCTTACCTTCAAACAAGCTTTACTTATATAAAAGTATGGCAAAAATAATACCTTTACTATTTGACATCTCAAAAAATAATCGTAAAATAGAACACATCGGCAGTAACAAACGAAAACTTACACAAATAAATAAGGAAACCAAGTTAGATGAAATCTAAATTCTCCACTTTACTAGCTTCTGCATTATTAGCAACCGGAATTGTTTATACTTCAATCGCTGCACCAGCATACGCTGAGAAAGGTGGCAAAATTCAAGATAACAGCACTAAAGACAAAACCCCTAAAGACAAAACCCCTGAAGTTGTTAGCAGCAGCATTGCTGACGGTGGTCTAACTGGTCTTGCTTGTAATAATTCAAATGTTAAGTTTGGCGCACTCAGTGCTACAGCTTGCGAGGGTGCATTTGCAGGTAATGATACAGGCGAAAAAGGCACTTTACTAGATAAATTAAATGATAATTTGTTTAGTAGCGAAATTGGTACTGGCGTGCAATGGATACTAGCTGGCAAATCAGATAGTGGTAATTTTACCGCAGATAACACTGCTGATGGTGATTTGACATTGGCAGGAAACTTGACAAGCTTTTTAGGCAAGACATTTGTAGTGAGTCTGAAAGCTAGTAACAGTTATAGTGCCTATCTCTTTGAAAATTTCCAAGGTACAACTTTAAAGGCAGCATATAATACCATTGGTGTTTCCACAAATGGTAAAGGAACTGCTCAAGGTTTATCTCACGCTTCATTGTTTCTCTCTAATATCAAACCTCAAGAGCCTCCTAAGAACAAAGTTCCCGAACCAGCTTCTTTAGTAGGTTTAGGTTTAGTAGCTAGTGGTATGGTAATGGCTCGTCGTCGTCGCACCCTTGGTAATTAATACTCCGTAACATTTGATGGCTTACATTCAAGATTAATTAAACTTGTATGTAGCCTAAAATTCCCAAGTCGTCTCAGGATAAGACCTGTAGCGGCTTATTCTATTTGGTGATAAAAATCTTCTTTCTATAATGAACTACGTTTAGGCAGTGTCTCGAAGAAAAGAAAGTTTCAGAGAGTTTTTGCATAAGTCCTGGAATTATTTACAGTAAGCTATTTTAGTGCGTTTCTTCAAAATCTAGAATGGCTACTATTAACGACAACTACTTAAAACTCAAGGCTGGCTACCTGTTCCCGGAAATTGCCCGTCGGGTGAATGCTTTCGCCCAAGCTAACCCAGATGCTAAAATTATCAGATTGGGAATTGGTGATGTAACTGAACCCTTGCCAGAAGCTTGCCGGACTGCAATGATTAAAGCAGTGGAAGAAATGAGCGATCGCTCTACTTTCAAAGGATATGGCCCAGAACAAGGTTATGCTTGGTTAAGGGAAAAAATTGCTATCCAAGACTTCCAAGCACGAGGTGCAGCCATAGAAGCTGATGAAATCTTCATTTCCGACGGTTCTAAGTGCGACTCAGGCAACATTTTAGAGATTTTTGGCAAAAATAACATTATCGCTGTTACTGACCCTGTATATCCAGTTTACGTAGATACCAACGTCATGGCGGGTAACACTGGAGACGCTAATGAAAAAGGCGAATTTGAGGGTTTAGTTTATTTACCTGTCACCGCAGATAACAACTTCACCGCAGAAATTCCTACCCAAAAAGTAGATTTAATTTATCTCTGCTTTCCCAATAACCCCACCGGTGCAACTGCTACCAAAGAACATTTACAAGCTTGGGTAAACTACGCCAAAGCCAACGGTTCGATTATTTTCTTTGATGCTGCTTACGAAGCCTACATTACAGATCCTACCCTGCCCCATTCTATTTATGAAATTGCAGGTGCTAGAGATTGTGCAATTGAGTTTCGTTCTTTCTCCAAAAATGCAGGTTTCACCGGCACACGTTGCGCTTTAACCGTTGTTCCCAAAAACCTTACCGCTAAAGCCGCAGATGGTTCCGACGTAGAACTCTGGAAACTCTGGAACCGTCGTCAATCTACCAAATTTAACGGCGTTTCTTACATTGTCCAAAGAGGTGCAGAAGCGGTTTATTCAGAAGTAGGACAAGCGCAAATCAAAGCTTTAGTAAGTTTCTATTTAGAAAACGCTAAAATTATCCGTGAACAACTCACCAACGCAGGTTTATCAGTTTATGGTGGTGTGAATGCACCTTATGTGTGGGTGAAAACTCCCAATGGTCTATCTAGTTGGGAATTTTTTGATAAGCTATTGCAAACCGTTAACGTTGTAGGAACACCAGGATCTGGTTTTGGTGCTGCTGGTGAAGGTTATTTCCGCATTTCTGCATTTAATAGTCGGGAAAATGTGGAAGAAGCAATGAAACGGATCACTGAGAAGTTTAAGCTTTAGTAAATTTTGGTGGGCGATGCCCACCCTAGTTTTATTTAGCCATTATGCTATCAGTTGAGCAAATGATCCTAAATAATATTTTTTTTGAATTTTATCTTCTTCATATTTATAAAAATCCTCAATATTTTCTTTTTCTTCTTGAATACCAATTCTTAAAAAAATTAAAACCTCATTTACCACTATATATTGAAAAATAATACCTTTCCAATCTTATTCTGGTCTTTCACTTATAGGACAATAAGGAAACCTACTTCTAGTAAAAATGACTCTTGTTTCTTCGCGTATTTTTGTTATAGATTCAACTATGATATTATTGGCATATTCAATATCTATTCCTATTGATTCCAAATAATTTTTTTGAATTTCATCTTCTTCATAATTATAGAAAGCCTCTAAAATATTCTCTTTTTCTTCTTCTTTAATACCGAGACTTTCCAAAAAATTAAAAACTGCATCTTCCCATTGTTCTTGAAAAATTATACCTTCCCAATCCTCTTCAGTCATATTTTTAGAATCTAGAAAAGCTTGATAGGCATCAGGATGTAATAATTCTGGTTTATAAATGCTTAAATCCCATATATTCTTTAAGTCATATTTTTCTTGGGTTTCATAAAAATGCCAAGTGTCAACAATAAATCCTTCATTTAGATACCTCTCTAAGCCTCCAACATATGTCCAAATAATAGGATTTACTCCTGCTGATATTTCATAACCTTGTCCACCACATATTAATATATTCCATGTTTTGAAATCGAGGGAATCCTTTTTTGCCAACTCATTTAATATAGTCTCATCTATTCCCTTGGCTCGAAGAATATCTATATTTGAAGAAATAGGATTAGTAGAAAATAGAAAATCATAGAATAATAATTGTCCTATAATTTTTCCTTTCAGCAAGTCATCAGCGTGTAGCAATTTTGCTTCCCAGAGATGAAGGTTTAACTCACTATCAATTTCTATTATGTCTGCTCTATAGTCTGGCATAAACTTTATATCTTCCCCTCTGGCGACACTATTTTCAGTATCGTATCTCAGCGGAACTTCCTCAATAAATTGGCTACCATATAAATAGCTATTATTGGGAACGGTTTTTATAAAATTAAGAAATTGTTTTTGATAAAATTTTTCTGAAGGCATAGATTAAATTGGGTTGAAATTAAATAAAAATATGGACAGGTCAATTAACATTAGATTTGTCTAGAAAATACAAATTGTAATTATTCTACAAACATTATCGAATAAATCTGTTTAACTCTGCAACTAACTGATGTACTGTTGTTGAAGGATTATCACTTTCTGGATTTTCAGGATCATATTGTTTGAGAAGATTTTTAGCGTGTTTGATTGCTGTAGATTGAAAAATCTCTAACTCCTCATAAATTATATCACTATTCTTTTTATATTTATGTTTTAGCCATTTTTCTAACTTAGTTATGTAATCTTTACGAGGAAGTCCAGTATTGAGAAATTCAAAATGCAATACATACCATAATTCAAAAGCTTCATTAGAGTAAGCAATTTGAAATCCTTCTCGTTTAGCGTTTGCAATTGCATTATTAAAATCCTGTTTAGTCCAATCATCTCTATCAAATACACACCAGACTTGATCATAATCTCCTTGGACTTTTAACTCCTTTGCCTTTTCTACTAAGTTACTGGGATTATATCCGAATCCTCTGACATCAATTACATCTTTAGGGACGCGAAAACTCTCGAAGTAATTTGGCTCAGTTTTGTCACCTTCACAAATAATTAAAAATCTTTCTATGATATCTCTAGTTGCAACTTTTCTATCAGAATAACCACGAGATGATGATGCACTCGAACTTTTTTTAGGCATTAGATTCACTTATGATTTGACTTAAATTACCAATAAAAGGAATAGCGCCATACCTACCTTTGATATAATCACTTTCAAATGAGGCATCATTTCTAATTTTATATTCAGCTAAGGAATATAAATCTGTAGCACCATATTTGTTTTTTTCGGTAAACCAAATCTGATCTCTACGAAAAAGTTTATTACTCAGCAAGTTTGTATCGTGAGTCATAAATACTAGTTGTGCATTATTAAAATTTGTTTCTTTAGAGTTAAATAATTCAACTATTGCTTTACTGATTAAAGGGTGAAGTCTCGCGTCAAATTCATCAAAGATCAAAATATTACCATTTTTAAGAGTATCTACTAATAACCCAGCAATAGCAAATATTTTTTGAGTTCCTTCAGATTCTTGATTATCTAAGTCAAACAATTCCATAGAAATAGAATTACCTTGCTCATCAAATTTTTGATGTACAGTATTAATAGGAGGTGCTTTTTGCAATATAGATTTAATCGTATAATCTATGAATTTATTTTGCATTTCTTGAGAAGAATTGGCATGAATAGGAAGTTCCGAAGCTTTAAAATAATTTATTTCTGGTTCATTTATTCTTATTTCTCTAATACCTAAATCTAATTTTTTAATTAATTGAATAATTTCTTCTCTAAAATCATTATTCTCTGTCAGACAGCGAAATGTATAATCGAAATAATCTCTATTATCTAAGCCGGAAATAATTTGTAGTTTAATTGTGAGCCAATTTAGTATTTTATCAGCTATTTCCACGTTAAATTGAGCAGCCACTGAAAGAAAAAGCGCATTTCGTCTAGTTTTTGGGTGAATACCTTCACCTTTAAATGTTTTAGATAGATATTCCATTTTATCAGTTTTTCCATCATAAACCCGTTCAAAGAGCCGAGTTTCTCTTGTCTTGGGAACATAAAATAGCCATTCTGAAACTATGCTTTCTTTAGTAGCTTCAAAACCATATCTATACTTTTTCCCATCTAATATAAACACAATTTCAAAGAAAGATGGTTGTGCTTCAGTTTCTGTACTTAACCTAAATGCTTCAACTTCTATTTTATCTGTGCTTTGAGTATCTTTAGAGGAGTTAATCATAAACCATTTCATAAAAATAAGAGCTTTGGCTAGATTACTTTTACCACTAGCATTAGCCCCATAAATTGCGGCACTTTTGAGTAATTTAAGCTCATCATCTACTGCAAAAACATTATTTTCATCGAGTTCTTTTTCTTTAGCGACGATATTAGCCGCTACCATACTAAAAGTGACTTTATCTTTGAATGATCTGTAATTACCAATACTAAACTCTATGAGCATAGTCATCTCCTATACTTAAACAACATATTTGTGAAAATTTCACAGATATATCATCTAAGCATAGCGGTTATTGAATTATATGAATTAATTAAATGCGATAATTTACATTTAATAGCATTAGTTCTGGAATATATTTGTATAAATGGCATTATTGCAAATAGCGGAAACCGCTGTAACCAACAAGTATTGCAATGCGTCAAACCTCTAAAATGGTTATTGTCAACAGATTTTTGATATCTGACGCACCTACAAAAGATATTCAATGTGATACTTGAGTAAGCCCTATTTTTAGTTTTTTGGGGCTTCAGTTGGGGTTTCGGTTGGAGTTGCTGTTGGGGTTTCGGTTGGGTTTGCTGTCGGAGTTTCGGTTGGGGTTTCAGTTGGTTCTGGTGGTGTTGGAGTTTCTGCTGTCAGAGTCAGTTGATAATCTAATGGTTTCGTGGCTGTGGAAACAACTACAAATTCATAAAATCCTGTTTCTGGTAATGTTTTAGAAACTGTACGTTGTTGAGAATCTTCTAAAAATGTCACTTTCCCAGAAGGAGAATAAATTGATAGCAAAATTTGGGAATTTGCTTCTAGTTCAACTTTCATATTTTGCTCTTTGGCCAGTCCAGCGATAAATACTTTACCCCTACCAGGTTGCAGAGTTCCGCTAACTGTTTTACTGATACCACCTTCAGGAAAAACTATTCTTTGAAATGCGCTGTTTGAAAGGATAGCATTAAGTTGATCATTGACAAAACCATACCAAACTTGGCCAATGGGTTGTTTGAGAAAATCTTTACCCTTCTGTTCAGGAAATTTATTTAAAAAAGCGGCATCACCTAAATCATATAAAGAACGACTACCAACGTTGACTTTATTAACTTCGACTTTCCAGCGATCGCCTTCTGAAGAAGTGTAAGTTCCTAGCTGACGACGAGAATTAGAACTGAGTCCTGAGAGCTTTTCTAGGACTTCTGAGGCGGTTTTATCCCATTCTGACCGCAAACTTTCATCTTCTGGACTATCGCTTAGGCTACGCCCTTTTAAGCTGGGGTTCTTTTCCCAAAAAACTTGATTAATTAAACTCACATAAAAGCCATTATTTATATCTAACTGTTCCCGGAGATTATTTAATTTTTGTTTGCGTGCTTTTTCTGCTGGGGAATAATTATCTGAAGGTTCTGGGGTTGGGGTTTCGCTAGGGGTAGGACTAGATGTAATTAAAGGGTCGCTTCCTGCTAGATTCCGTGTCCGGTTATTGATTCCCCACCACAGTAGACCGATACTGGCTGATAAAGCTAAGGTGACAATGAAGATGTTTGTTGGTGTCCAAACGCTTGGAGGTTGCGGAATGGGTGTATTGACAGGTTGAGGTATTGGGGTTTTGGGGGAAGAGGGAGACGATACAGCGACAGTTGCAGATGTGGGAACGTAAGCAGGGACTGGTGGGTTGGTATGATGTGGTAGTTCTGTGGGGGGATAGGTTGCTGGTTGGGGGTTGAGTGCATCTAAAACTTGACGGGCTGTTTGATAGCGATCGCTCACATTTGGCGATAACATTTTATCTATTATCTGTCCTAGCATGGGACTGAGGCTTACTTCTCGTCGCCATTGCCAAGTAAAATCATAATTATCAATTAGTTCTTGGGGTTGTTTACCTGTCAGTAAAACTAACACCGTTACAGCTAAAGCATATAAGTCACTGTGGGGAGACACCACACCAGTTTGCATTTGTTCTGGGGGTGCAAATCCTATTTTCCCTAATAAGGTTGCCGCTGGGGGGGATGTCATAGCACCGCTTTGGTAATATTGAGAAGCAACTGTTGCGGCTACTTGTTTGACACCACCAAAATCAATTAATACGGGTAATTGATCAACGGTGCGAAGCATTAAGTTATCAGGAGAAATATCACGATGAATGACACCAACAGAGTGGATGTATTCCAGTACTGGTAAAATTTGCTGTAATAGCTGACGTACTTCTGTTTCTGTAAATTTCAACCCTTGCTGTTTGCGATTATTTAATAAAGTATTATAAGTGTCACCGTTGACATGATCTTGTACTAAAAATAGGTATTCTTTCCCTGCTAGGTTGATGCGTAACAGTTCTCGGAAGCGGGGAATTTGCGGGATGCTGTAGGTTATAAAGAACACTTGCTTCTCTCTGAAAAAGTTCTGCTGCTTTTTGGACAACGTAAGGAGTTTGAACTTGGGGAGAGAATTCTTTTAAAACGCAAGGTTCCCGAAAGCGATTGATATCTTCAGCTAAATAAGTACGTCCAAACCCTCCTTGTCCGAGTTGACGTACAATAACATAGCGATCGCCTAAAGTTTGTCCTGCTTGAATACCATTGCTACCAGAATTTGTAGGGATCTCCGACATTTTCTCCCCACATTGGAGACAAAACTTACTACCCGACGGATTTTGATGACCTTGAGAACAATAAAGATTAGTCATTAGTAATTCGTAATTCGTAATTCGTAATTCGTAATTGAGAAAACAGGTTATTACTCATTACCCAGTCCCCAGTCCCCAATCACCTGTTCCCTACTTTATCAGATGCGATCGCATACCAAATTTGTAAAAAGGTTGGCTGATTTAGTTTCCCACGCACTTGACCAGGAAACAACGGGTCAAATTTTTGATATGTGTCTGCTTTCAGTTGTTCAATAGTTCTATATTTACCCAATTTACCTGACTCTGCTAGTTTCCCCCAAGTTTCGTAATCTTGTCTAGTATAACTTCCCAGTTTCCTGCGGGCTGCAACACTGAGATTGGCACGTTCTATTTTATTCAACAATTCCTCCGCCACACCATACCATTGTTCACGTAATGCCGCATCTTCCGGGTTGCCGGTGAGGGTACGTCCTCTTAATTCTGGCTTATTAGTATAAAATATCTCGTCTACAGTTCCTGTAAAAAATCCTGAAGGAATTTCTAGCTGTTGACGACGATTAGAAATTTTTTCCAGACTGGGAGTTGTTTCTTTATCACTAACGGGTTGAGTATTTGGTTTTCCTCCTAAGGGTATTTGTGGAAGTGAAATTGTCGGCACTGTAATTGATGTGACTGAACGATAGACAAAATTTCCTGCTGCAAAAACCCCCGCACCAGTTAAAACAATGGCACTGGTTCCCAAAAAGCTGACAGCAAAAGGACGCAACCATACTGGCATTGGTATCTGTTGAACAGCTAGTTGAGTCCGACTATGAAATTTACTGCTAATAGCTCTAACACTTTTTATACCTGGTGCAGCTATCATGGTTTTCAACTTAGTCATGTAGACATTTTGGCTATTAACAGTCGGTGCAATGGTATTTGCTGTTTGAATAGAAGATGATGCAGGTAAGTCTTTGAGAACTTGTTCAGCTTTTTGATAGCGATCGCTCGGTTTATATGCCAACATCTTCTTTAAGACCGCTTCTAATTTGGGACTTACCTTAATTTCCTTTCCCCAATACCAATTCCCGTTATAGCTATCATAGAGTGATTGCGGTTCCTTCCCAGTAATTAACACCAAAGCAGTCACCGCCAAAGAGTATAAATCACTACTTCTAAATACCTTGCCTTGGATTAACTGTTCTTCAGGTGCATAACCCTTTTTACCCAACAAAGTCCCATTACCACCCAACTGAGTCTGCCAAAAACCCTGAGAAGCTGGTAATTGTTTCACCCCACCAAAATCAATCAATACAGGTAAATTATCACTTTGGCGTAAAATTAAATTATCCGGTGAGATATCCCGGTGAACAATATCTAGAGAATGAATATAAGTCAGCACAGGGAGAATATTGTGCAGCAGGTTAACAACTTCCTCCTCACTAAAAGATTTCCCCTGACTTCGACGATTTTCAAATAATTGGTAATAATTTGCACCCTCAACATAATCTTGGACTAAAAAGAAAAAATCCTTAGTGCCAATCTTTGCTGCAAAAGAAGCGTGAAAACGCGGAATTTGGGTATGTTGGATTTTTTTGAGGACACTTGCTTCCCGTTCAAATAGTTCTTTAGCTTTTTGTAAATCCTGTGGTTTCACAATTTGGGGTGCAAATTCCTTTAAAACACACGTTTGGCGCGATTTTTGCCTATCAATCGCCAAATAGCTCCGACCAAAACCACCTTGTCCCAATATACGCGCAATTTCATAGCGATTATCTATCACCTGTCCTACAGTCAAAGGTAATGCTTCCCCACAGTTAGTACAAAAACTGTGACTATCATTATTTGCGTGTTTTTTACTACAATATACCAGCATGGTACGGGAGGATGAATTAACCAATTTTAGATTTGGGATTTTAGATTGTATCACCTGGAAACAATATGACATAGACAAGGCTGAAATTTCCACCTTTCCTCTTTCCCAGCAAGTCCATATTTCCAGATATTATTGATGGCTACAACAAATAAAAAGCAATTTACGCAGATTTGTTGCAGAAATATTCAAAGCCGTTTCAATACTTAGAGAATTTTCCAAGAGTTCTTGTAAAATCTTGTCTGGCTTATTCCTCGTGGTATAAACCAAAATTTATTAACAGGTATGACATCTGATAAACATAATTTGCTTAACTCTGGCTATGCTATAAGCAGAGTTGGTCATTAGGTTCTATATGCTATCTGCTATCACGCAAATGCGCTTGAAGCAACTGGAAGTCAATGTTACCAGAGTTCTATCATTACTGAACGATTATGAGGTGGAACTACTAGATGAGTCTGACCCAGGAACAAAAAATAAATATCGTCGCCGCATTGAAGATTTGAGACAACAACGCGACAACTATGAGAAGGAGTTAATGCTCATCCAAAAACAACTAGCCAATAAGCAACCACAAGAACAAATCTCAATCATTGAAAGCCAATTACAGCAGATAGACGAAAAGCTAAACTGGCTTGCGGGGGGTCAAGTAGCTTTTTATCAAGCTGTTTTGGCACACTTTACTACTGAAGAAACGGCTATAATTGAACCTATAACAAGACAACTTGAAGAAGCTCAAATAGTTGAAGTAGAGGCTGTATTAAAAGCAATTGATTCCAATCAAGTTAGTGAAGAAGAAATTAAGTTGGTAGTTGCACAATTAAAACAAGCCATGGCTTCGATGAGAGGAAAAGATTTTGCACTACCAAGCGGTAATGAAGCGATCATTGAGGCTTTAAATTATCCAACTCTAGATACAAAGCACGCATTGAAAGTTTCTATTCCAATCATCCCGTTTATTCTTTCATATGAGGGTGAATTAGGATTGAGTGCTGGAGTCAAGATAAGAGAAGCATGGGAGCGCTGGAAAACCAAACTTCGCAATAAATAACGTGAGAAATTATGAATTGGAAGCAAAAGCGGATCGAATATCTCGAAACAAGATTGTTACTCATGGTTGGATTACTTGGAGAGTACGAAACGAAATTAGACTACGAAGATGATCCAATTGGAAAGGAAAAGCTCAAAAATCAAATTCAAAACCTAAAGCAAGGGATCGAGAGAAGTCATGATGAACTTGAAAAACTTACAAAATCTCAACCTTTTAGGGGAGATAATTCTAGCCTAGAGGCTCTATATGCAGACACCTACGAGCCGTTACCAGAGCAGACAGGGACTTTTGAAATGGCTGATTTCAGTCCAGATATTCTACCTGAAGATATTTATGATTCATTATCAGAAGAGGTAAAGGCAGTGGTTGAAGAGTTAAAAGAGCGTTTAAACAAAGCCAAGGGTAAAACCTTCACTTTTTTACTTATTGGTAGAACAGGAGTTGGAAAATCTAGCACACTTAATTCGTTAATGGGCGCTAGAGTCGCGCCTGTTAATGATTTTGATCCCTGTACAACAAATATTGATATCCATGAAACCGATTTACATGGAGTCATCGTTCGCGTAGTTGACACTCCGGGCTTGTGCGATACAGAAGGGTCAGACAATGATGCTCAATATATAGAGTTGATGCGTCAAAAAATTCCATACACTATTGATTCAGTTCTATTTGTTAGCCGTTTAAACGAACCTAGAGTTGATGCTAGTGAGCAAAGAGGATTGCGTTTAATTACGGAAGCATTCGGTGAATTATTTTGGAAAAAGGCGATTATTGTATTCACTTGCTCGGATATGGTATCAGTCTCACGTCTTGACGAATATTTAGATGAACGAACCAAACGTATTCATGCAGCGTTATTAAAACTTCAATTGAGTAACGATACTGTCCATGCGATTCCATCTGTAGCTGTAGATAATACTAATCTCGAAAAAGTAAATCCTGATGGACAAACATGGATTCAGCAGCTTTATTTGACTGTACTTGATCGTATCGAGAATAGCAGTAAAGATGTCTTTATTTTGTCCACATCACATATGTTAGAGAAAATAGGAGTGTCTCCACTTACTATTATGAAAAGAGTAGGGATGAGTGGGCTGATAGCTGGTAATACTGCGGGGCTTGGAGCTATTCTTGCGCATACACTTGGTGTAGGGGCACCGGCAGCTTTACTAGGACCTCCAGCAGCATCAACAGGCATTCCAGCTGGTCTATTTTTAATCTCGAATCCGGCTGGTTGGGCAATCGTACTGACCTTTGCGGCTATTGGTGCAGGAGTAACGTATAAAATGATGACGATGAAAGACTCAGAATAAGGATAAAAAAGATTCTAAGTTAGAGGATGTTTGAAAAGGGTCTGCTTACGCCTTAAGTGATAGTGCGATCGCCAATCTTGTAGGGTGCGTTACATTTGATTAACGCACCTTATTTTTATTTGTATTGAGACTGACTCACACACAATGTTCCTAAGCCAAACAGACATAAAATGGAAAGACCCCAAACCTATTCCATATGAGTGAAACCGTTTACATCGAAACCAGCATCTTGGGCTATCTCACAGCCAGATCAACCAAAAATCTGATCCTAGCTGCAAATATGGAGATAACCAGGGACTGGTGGGAGTTTCGACGAAATGCCTTCATGCTTTACACGTCGGAGGCTGTCCTAGACGAAGTGGCACAGGGAGACGCAAAGATTGCAACTCAACGATTAGACATACTGCGAAACTTCCCCTTGTTGGAATTAAACGAAGTTGTACAAGGTTTAGCTGCACAATTTCTTGCTCGGAGTAATCTGCCTCCAAAAGCGAAGGTGGACGCAATTCACATTGCCGCTGCTACCGTCCACGGCATGGATTATCTGCTAACGTGGAATTGTAAGCATATTGCCAATGCTCAAATCCAGGGAAAGTTGGCAGAGATTAGTCTCGATTTCGGTTATGTTCTGCCTATTCTTTGCACACCTAACGAATTAATGGGAGATTAGATCATGTGGACAGATGAAATTGTCGAAGAAATCCACCAAATTCGTGAAAAGTACGCCAAGTCCTTCAACTATGACTTGGACGCAATATTTGCAGACTTACGTAAGAAGCAGGCCGAAAGCGGAAGAGAAGTTGTGAACTTATCGAGAAAGCCCGGTCTAACAACACGTTGGAGTGGACGGGCGAGAGATATGGGTGGTGATATAAAGGATACTAGCCACCGCGCAACTTAGCCTTTCGATTTTTTGGAGGAGCAGATGCAGTGGCAGCTATTAAACTATCCATAATCGGTAGTTTTTTCCCTTGTGCTTCAGATTGACCACAAATTTTTGCCCAAGTATCAAGAATATTCTCATTTAACGGTAAAGTTCTATTCTTAAATCTTTGTGCAAGTTTTTGTAGCCATTGCTCTAGTTTTTGATAGCGACTTGGTTGAGATTTTTCTATTTTCACAATTCCTTTTTTGATTTCAGCTATAGTTATAATGCTAATGAATAAACTACTTTCTTTTTGCTCATCTATCCAGTTAATAACTTGTTGATTGGGTTGTTTTTTTACATATTCAGAAATAACACAAGTATCTAATAAATATTTCATAATATAATATCTCTACCTGTGTCTTGATCTCGTTCAAACAACGTTTCAGTTTCTTCTAATTCAGGTAAAAGAAGTAATTCCGATAATTTAACTTGAGATTGATTTGATTGAGCAATTTTATGTGTTTCTAACTCATATAACCAACGTTGAAGAATATTACTTTGTTCTTCTATTGGTAAACTTTTAACTGTTTCTATAACTTTTTGGATTAATTTTGTCGTCATAATATAATAATAGAGAATCATGGTATTTATCTATTATAGCTATAGTACGATCGCTCGCCGTAGGTTAGTTAAACTATGAAACCCAACCGCGTCTCGTTTTTTCACTGATCTTGTCTCAGCAATTAAGATGGCGATCGCTTACCGCTCAATTGTGCCATTATCCTTACAATGACTTCTCCCATAAGCCATAAAAGTTAAAATTGATTCAGTATTTGCTATTATGTGAGGTAGAAACTAGATAAAGTCTATGACTCTAGCAATTTCCCTTGAACCCGCACCAATAGAGACTGATCCTCAAGGTGTTGTAAGAGTTGCCAAAACTCGTGTAACCCTTGATACTGTTATTACTACTTTTCTTGAGGGTTGCACGCCAGAGGAGATAGGGGAGCAGTATCCATCGCTTCAATTATCAGATATCTACCTAGTTATTGGTTACTACCTTAGACATCGGAATGAGGTAAATATATACCTTGCAGAACGTCAACGTCAAGCAAATATAATTCAGCAGGAAGCTGAACAACGTTTTAGCCCTTTAGGAATACGCGATCGTCTACTCGCTAGGCGAAATCAATCCAGGTAATCTAAAATGACTCGATTCCTGGCTGACGAAAACTTTAATAACCAAATTGTGCGAGGTGTTCTTTGCCAAGCCCCAGACATTGATATTGTGCGTGTTCAAGATGTGGATTTGTCGGGAGTAGACGATCCATATATCTCGTTCCCAGTCTCTGACTGGGAATGCAAACAAGAGGCTCTGCCTCTACTTTACATGGAAGGCAGAGCCTTCTAAAATCCATTCCCATACAGAGTATGGGAACGAGATAAAACGAGAGAAAATTGACTAAATAACAACTCTCTTCCCTACTGCTATGAAGCCTATTGAAACTTTCTATGGCTCACCAAGGAAGTCTCTTTTGCCAACTTCTACACCGCAGTGTCGGAGAATGTTATAGGTTGTTGTGACATGGAAATAAAGATTTGGTAAAATAAAATACAGGAGATATGGCATTCCTTGAAAAGAAAGAGTGTTACCACCCACCTCTAAGGTAATTGCTTTCTCCTCTAAACCGTCGATTTGCTCAGGTTTAAAAGTATTTAAATGAGAGATCGTTTTCTGAACACGGTCAATAAGTTGAGGGAATGTGGTTTCAGTATCCTCAAATTTAGGTGCTTCTGTTCCTGCTAGTCTGGCAAGACCTCTGTTTACTATATCGGTGGCAATTTGTACTTGTCTTGATAATTGAAGCATATCTGGATATAGACGACTATTAATCAAAACAGCAGGATCTATTTTTTTTGTTTCTGCATATTTAGCACCTTTTTCAAGAATACCTATCAGATTATTCAGTGAGTGAATAGATACGGGTATTGAAGCTTTGTACATGGAAATGGTCATTGATATTTCTCCAGAAAGAATTCAAGCAAGTTTGATATGTCCCATCTAATCTTAAAGGATTAATTAAGAGTAGGTAAAAAGCTAATATTTATTATGGGAGTTGCCAAATTCTAATTGTCCCATCTTCGCTACTACTAGCTAGAATTTTTTGATCAGGACTGATAGCAATTGCCTCTACCGGAGTTGTATCACCTCTGATAGTGGAAAGTAGTTCCCCAGTTCGCCAATTCCAGAATTTGATTTTGCCATTAAAGTTGCCGGTAATCATGGTTTTTCCATCTGGAGTCAGGATGATTGAATTAATTGAATCTGTATTCTGACTAAAATCACGTAACAATTTACCTGTACTTAATTCCCAAAGTTTGATAGTGTTAATGGCACTATCTTTATCCACAAGCTGACCAAAACTGCCACTAATCAAAATTTTGTTATCCAAACTGATAGCCAATGCAGCAATACCCGGTGGATGATTCATACTGTGCAAGAGTTTTCCAGTATGCAGATTCCACAGTTTAATCTCTTCTGTAGCTGCTCCACCACTACCACTGACAAGAATTTGACCATTGGGACTAATAGCAACACGACTAATATAATCTAAATGTCCTACAAGAGTATGGAGTAGTATTCCGGTTTGTAAATTCCAAAACTGGATTTGACGGTCATCACTACCACTGACAAGTGTTTTGCCGTCAGCACTGATTGCAACTGTTTCTACTGGCAGTGAATGTCCCCCGATAGTTAAAAGTAGTTTTTTTGTAGACAGATTCCAAACCTTGACGGTATGATCAATATCTCCACTGACGAGAATCTGACTGTTTGCTGCACCCATAGCAATAGAGGTAATTCCTTCTGATTTTTCTGTCAGAGTATTCAGAAGTTTACCAGTTTGCAAGTTCCAAATTTTAATGCTTCCTGACCGACTACCACCAATTAATTTTTTGCCATCAGAGCTAATCATAATTGCTGGAACTCTTTCCGACTCTTTTAATGTGAAAATTGGTTGACTACTTTGGCTCAGGTGAGTTGTTGAATGAGGAGTCGTAGGCATCAATGAATTGGAGGGAAGGCAAGGAATAGTAACGCTTAAAGCAGCTGCTGTTAAAATTTTCCAGGAGATTAGATTCATAGCTAAAAAATTGCATTTATAGATAAAATACTGAGAAAGAGCGACCAGATTTTTTCCACGCACAAGCCTTATGAAACCCCAAACACCATCGGCAAGGGCAATTCTGGGATTAGAAAGTTTTATATCGACTCCC
The DNA here is from genome assembly GCF_049315035.1 of Anabaena sp. PCC 7938. NCBI lineage: Bacteria > Bacillati > Cyanobacteriota > Cyanophyceae > Nostocales > Nostocaceae > Anabaena > Anabaena sp. PCC 7938. Next base: position 4,127,780 of record NZ_CP186034.1, read on the forward strand.
TTAGCAGAGAAACTAGAACAGCATCTTAACATTGACTCTCAAGAAATAGCTTTGACATTATTTCAAGATGTCGCTGCCAGTGTACCCGCTTACCAGGCATTTTTAACAGAACAAGGCATCAACCCTGGAGATATTCAAACATTAGAAGATTTCCAGAAATTACCAAAAATTAATAAAGAAAATTATATTTCCCGTTATTCTTTGCCCCAATTATGTAATAATGGAAAATTAGGAAGCTGTGATATGATCGCAGCTTCCTCTGGCTCAACAGGTAAACCCACCTTTTGGCCGCGCTTCCTTACCGATGAACTAGAAATAGCCACGAGATTTGAACAGATATTTCACGATAGTTTTGATGCAGATAATAAACAGACATTAGCTGTAATTTGTTTCACCTTGGGAACATGGGTGGGGGGAATGTTCACCACCAATTGCTGTCGATATCTTGCTTGTAAAGGTTATCCTATCACAATCATTACACCAGGTAACAACAAAACTGAAATCTTGCGAATTGTCCAGGAACTTGGTAATAACTTTGAGCAAGTTGTCTTATTAGGATATCCCCCGTTTCTTAAAGATGTAATTGATACTGGTATTGCCAATAATGTGCAGTGGGGACAATATCAAATTAAACTAGTGATGGCAGGAGAAGTATTTAGTGAAGAATGGCGTAACCTAGTTGGTGAAAGAGTAAATTCTCAAAATCTTTGTTATGATTTTGCTTCCATGTATGGAACAGCAGACGCAGGAGTTTTAGGCAACGAAACACCTTTAAGTATTTGCATTCGGCGATTTTTAGCAGCAAATCCTCAAGCAGCTAAAGCATTATTTGGTGAATCTCGTTTACCAACATTAGTACAATATGATCCTTGTAGTCGCTTCTTTGAAGTTGAAAATGGGAATTTGCTATTTTCTGGTAAAAATGGCATTCCTTTAATTAGATATAATATCTTAGATCAAGGTGGGTTAATTAGTTATGAAGAGATGCTGAAATTTTTAGCGAAATGGGATTTTAACCCCTTTGCAGAATTACAGCAAAATCGAGGAATTCATCAATTACCATTTGTTTACGTTTTTGGACGTTCTAATTTTACAGTTTCTTATTTTGGTGCAAATATTTATCCAGAAAATGTGACAGTCGGTTTAGAACAACCAATAATTAGAGAATGGGTAACAGGTAAATTTGTTTTACAGGTAAAAGAAGACTCAGATAAAAATCGCTTTTTATCTATAGTTGTGGAATTAGCACCGGGTGTAGAAAGTAGTGCAGAAAAAAAGGAATCTATAACTGTTTCTATTCTTTCCCAATTGTTGCGTTTAAATAGTGAATTTGCTAATTATGTTTCCCCAGAATATCAAACACCACAAGTAGAATTAAAACCTACTGGTGATATTGAGTATTTTCCTATGGGTGTCAAACATAGATATACACGAAAATAGGATGTAGTAAATATTAGAAATGGTGTAATAATTCAGGAGTCAGGATTTAGTGTCAAGATGCTTTCAGCAACAAATTTGTAGGTTGGGTTAAGCGACAGCGCAACCCAACAACAAGCTAAATGTCGGTTTTTTAGTGTCAACCCAACCTACAAAATTGCTAATCAATGATGTCTTCTATTACGTCTATAGTAACGACATCTATAATACCTGCCATGATAATATCTGTAACGATTTCTGCCAGTACAAGTCCGATAACGTCTGACTTGGGTAGTCGTATGACGACGACGATAAGTATTATGTGCAGAAGCATCTTCCACAATACCCAACACTGACATAGACGCTATCAAAGTAGCGAGAACAACAGATGCAATACGTTTCATAGGTATATTTTGAAGAGTCGGTAATTATTTCTACAAGCGCAGGAAGTTGACGAAGCGGAGATTCCAATCAAGCTTTAAATAGATATTATCACCAAAAATTATTCGTGAATAAAAAGATTTTTATCATAAAATCTCTTCATTATGATCGGAGTTGTAAATTTCTGCTAGATGCCTTGCTAGTGCTGGTAAAAGCTGAAGATTGTAAACATTATTTGTGAGGGTTTCACAATAAACTTGAAAGCGTTGATTCCTGGTTTAATAATTATTCTGACTCGTAAATTCTTAGGATTATCTTAATCTTGTGTTTTACCTAACTTAGTATTATCTTAATCTTTTCATGAAATTATTGCTGGTGAGATGAGGATTTTACCATACTCATTTCGAGCAAATTGAATTAAAAATTTCATTTCTATAAACTCCTCTTGTTGAACTGAGGGGGGTATTTGATGGCATGAGTCAAAAGAAATTCAATATTGCCTGAAAAGCGAAAATCAAAAAGTAGAGATACTAAATATATGGTTTCCCAAGTTGAGTTGATAGGTTTTGCGTCTCTCCCTGCTGATACCTTTGCTGAAGGGCCAGCGTCAGGAAATGGTATTTCTGGAAATGATAGAACCGGCCCTTTTCCAGGACAACCAATACAAGGTTTCAGCGGTGTACAATTTGCGGACGATAAGAGTTTCTACTTCCTGTCAGATAATGGCTACGGTGCAAAAGATAATAGTGCAGATTATTTACTACGTATCCATCGAGTAGATCCTGATTTTAAGGGAACAGAAAATGGCAATGGCACTGTTAATACTTTAGATTTTATTCAACTTTCTGATCCTGATAACAGGATTCCTTTCACAATTGTCAATGAAGGAACTAGTGCCAGATTACTAACTGGTGCAGATTTTGATATTGAATCATTTGTAATTGATAAAGATGGTTCGATCTGGATTGGTGAAGAATTTGGGCCTTATCTGTTACATTTTGATGCCACTGGCAAATTGTTAGATGCACCTATTTCTACACCTAATACCGTTACATTAAATACCTTAAATGGGGAAGCACCAATTGTTATTGGACATCGGGGTGCAAGTGGTGAATTACCAGAACATACTCTGGGATCTTATAAGTTAGCAATTGAACGAGGTGCAGATTTCATTGAACCAGATTTAGTTTCTACTAAGGATGGTGTGCTAATTGCCCGTCACGAACCAATGCTGGATGATACTACCAATGTAGCAGAAGTTTTTGGTGCTGATCGCAAATCTACCAAAATGCTGGATGGTGTCGAAGTGACGGCATACTTTGCTTCTGATTTTACTTTGGCAGAAATCAAAACTCTGCGGGCAAGAATGCCCCAAAGTTTCCGTCCTCAAGTGTTTAATGATTTGTATGAGATTCCTACTTTGGCGGAAATCATCGAATTAGTTAAACAGGTAGAATTAGATACGGGTCGCAAAATTGGTATCTATCCAGAAACCAAACATCCAACTTTTCACGATGATTTAGGATTGTCTTTAGAAGATCCGCTGTTAGCAACTCTAGAAGCAGCAGATTTCACTGATCCTAGTCGGATATTTATCCAATCTTTTGAAGTTGCTAACCTCAAAGAACTAAATGGGAAGACTGATATTCCTCTGGTTCAGTTGTTGGATGCTTATGATGTGGCACTTGATGGTTCTCTAATTTATGAATCGGTCAATGCCAGACCATACGATTTTACAGTTAACGGTGACACACGCACCTATGGCGATCTACAAACATCAGCAGGTTTAGCAGAAATTGCTACCTATGCGGATGGTATTGGCCCCTGGAAACGGATGATTGTTTCTGTGAAAGGTGTGGATGCTAATGGTGATGGTGCTGCGGATGATGTGAATGGTGATGGTGCAGTTAACGATGCGGATAAAACTTTAACTGCTCCTAGTAGTTTAGTCCAAGATGCCCATGATGCGGGTTTGGTGGTACATCCTTACACCTTCCGCAACGAAGGACGTTATTTAGCCTCAGACTATAATGGCGATCCAGCGGCAGAGTTTAAACAGTTTATCAATTTGGGTGTTGATGGCTATTTTACCGATTTTCCCGGCACAGGTGACTTAGTACGCGATCGCATCACTAGTCCATTCGTTAGATCGCCCCAAAACCCCGACGTACTTGCCAAAACTGAGTTTAACACCTTAGATGGTAATGCACCTTTAGTTATTGGTCACAGAGGTGCAAGTGGTTCACGTCCTGAACATACCTTAGCAGCTTACAAATTAGCGATCGCAGATGGGGCTGATTTTATTGAACCTGATTTGGTAGCCACCAAAGACGGAATTTTAGTAGCACGTCACGAAAACGCCTTAGCAATTCTCAATGCTGATGGTACAATTAACCGCACGGATACCAGCACAGATATTGCTACCCGTCCAGAATTTGCAGATCGTAAAACCACTAAAGTTGTTGATGGTCGCACCATTACGGGTTGGTTTACCGAAGACCTGACCCTAGCAGAAATTAAAACCCTCAAAGCGATCGAAAGACTACCAGACCTGCGGGGAACAGAATATGACAATGACAACTTAGAAGTTCCCACTCTCCAAGAAATCATTGATTTAGTCAAACAGGTAGAAACAGAAACAGGTCGCAAAATTGGTATTTATCCAGAAACCAAACACCCCACTTACTTTGCAACTGAAGGTACACTCCTGGATGGAACTACCAAAATCAACACCAGTTTAGGACAGCTACTAGTTGACACCTTAGTTGCGAATAACTTCACAGATCCAAAACGGGTATTTATCCAATCCTTTGAAGTAGGCAATCTCCAAGAACTACATGATGTTCTCATGCCTGCTAAGAATATTGACATTCCACTAATTCAACTCTATGGGGGAGCCACACAAAAGCCCTATGATTTTGTAGTTAGTGGAGATCCTCGCACTTACGGCGCTCTAACCACACCAGCAGAACTAGCTAAAATTGTCGAGTATGCCTCTGGTATTGGCCCTAATAAACGTTTAATTATCCCCGCTAACACCGTAGATAACAATGGTGATGGTCAACCAGATGACCTCAATGGTGATGGCACAATTAACGAAGCTGATAGAGTTCTTGGTACTCCCACCACCTTAGTCCAAGATGCCCATGAAGCAGGTTTGCTTGTACATCCCTACACCTTCCGTAATGAAGAACTTTTTCTGGCATCAGACTACAATGGTGATCCGAAAGCTGAATATGAACAGTTTATCGAATTGGGAATTGATGGTTATTTTACCGACTTCCCCAGTACAGGCGATTTGGTACGCGACCAACTTGTAGGGGAAGTTGTTGTTTCTAATCTTAACCGTTCTCAAGGTTTTGAAGGTATGGCTATTAGTCCCGACCAAAAAACCTTATATCCTTTACTAGAAGGAACAGTTTACGGTGATCCTGTCGGTTCACTGCGAATCTATAAATTTGATGTCGCTTCTGGGCAATATCAAGGATTACAAGGCTTCTATCAGTTGGAAAGCCCCAGTCATGCTATTGGTGATTTCACAGTCATTAATAACAATGAGTACCTGATAGTTGAGAGAGATAATGCTCAAGGTAATGCGGCTGAATTCAAGAAAGTCTACAAAGTCGATTTGTCTAAAAAAGATGCCAACGGCTTTGTTGAAAAAGTCGAAGTAGTGGATCTGTTGAATATCCAAGACCCTAACGACCTTAATGGAGATGGCCAAACTACTTTTGACTTCCCATTTGTCACCATTGAAAATGTGTTAGTTATTGACGCAAATACCATTTTGGTTGCCAATGACAACAATTATCCTTTCTCTGTCGGTCGTGGTCCAGATATCGACAACAACGAAATCATCATCCTCAAATTAGATCAAACCCTCAACCTGGCTGCGGGTGTAGGTCAACCAGCACAAGATTTGGTTACAGGAACTTCCGGTGCAGATATATTGATAGCTGGAACTGACTTTGAAGGTATCAGTGATATTGTCTTCACCGGTGCTGGAAACGATGAAGTTGATGTTCCCTTTGGTGGTAGCCGCGCAGGTGATAACCGCGTCTTTACTGGCAGTGGTACTGATACCATTTATGTGGCTGATGGCGATCGCTCTTTTGGTGGTAGTGGCAATGATGAAATCGACGCTACAGAAGCCACCGACTACCGTCTTTCCGGTGGTACAGGTAATGATATCTTCTACTTAGGTGCAGATGGTCGCGCTTTAGGTGGTGACGGTAATGATATCTTCTATGTCCAAGATGGTGGTGGTAACTTGCTATCTGGTGGTGATGGTGTTGACCAATTCTGGATTTTGACCGGCGATTTACCCAGTGCTGCTAACACCGTCCTCGACTTTGAAATCGGCACTGATGTCTTAGGTATTGGTGGACAAGGTGCAGGTTTTGACTTTAGTGACCTAACTCTCAGTGGTAATAACATTGCGATCGGTACAACAACTGTTGCTACTTTGAATGGTGTTAATACCTCAAGTTTGACTGCTGCTAATTTCGCTTTTGTATAAAACCAGCAGGTATTAAATAGACATCTGGTGAAAATTTTTGTAGGGACAATTCATAAATTGTCTCTACAAGAGTTTCAGGTTATACGCACTTAATTACCAGAGATGTTTAATATCATGTCCGGGAAATTAGTTACGTTTACCACAGTCATTGCACCCCCTCCCCTTAATCCTCTCCCGCGCCAGCAGGGTGGGGTTCTTCCGGTTTAATCATAAGTAATCAATCTGACATGATATAGCCTTTCCCACTCTAGTTAGATACAAAATTACCCCTCCCCAACCCTCCCCTTGGTAAGGGGAGGGTGCGCGACAGCGCGGGTGGGGTGTATTTCATGAGATTGGGAATTGCTATATAACAAAATATCGGCGTTTAACTTTTGTTCTAGAGACCGTAATAAATTTAACTATTGATTTATATTTTCTTCATTCTATCTTAACTTATTTATTCAATTCTAGTTCTAGAAGGATTTGAGGTTATCCCATGACAGATTTTAGACTGCAAATTCTCCATGCTTCTGACCTAGAAGGTGGTGTAGATGCAATTTCTGATGCACCTAACTTTGCGGCAATTGTTGATAGCTTAGAAGACTTAGTTGATAACTCCATTACCCTGTCTGCGGGAGATAACTACCTAGCCGGTCCATTTTTTAGTGCCGCAGGAGATATAACTTTCCGTAACAGTGGCTTATTTAACGATATCTACAATCAAATTTTCGGTTTACCCAATGAAACCATCAATCATAGCTATGGTGGTTTAAGAGAAGGTAGTGGTCGAGTTGATATCTCAATTATGAATATCATTGGCTTTGATGCTTCTGCCCTTGGTAATCATGAATTTGATCTGGGTTCGGAAGTTTTAAGAACCATTATAGAAGCAGAATATCGGGGTGCAGGTTTAGCTGATGATAGATGGGTAGGATCACAATTTCCTTACCTATCCGCTAACTTAAATTTTGCCGCAGATAGTAATTTATCTGGTTTATTTACTACTAATATTCTCCCTAATACAGCTTTTCAAACAAATCCCACAGCATCCCTGGCAGGAACAACCACCACCAAAAATTGCCCCGGCGACAATTATTGAAAAAGGTGGTGAACAAATAGGTGTAGTTGGTGCTACCACCCAATTATTAGAAAGTATTTCTTCTCCCACCGGGACAACGGTACAGGGAACAAAAGCAAATGATATGGATGCCTTAGCTGCTATTTTGCAGCCTGTGATCAATCAACTGCAAACCCAAGGCATTAATAAAATTATTGTAGTTTCACATCTGCAACAAATTGCCCTAGAACAAGAACTAATTACCAAGTTAAGCGGTGTAGATGTAGTTATAGCTGGTGGTTCTGATACTATCCTGGCTAATGGTGATGATAATTTGCGTTCTGGAGATACACCGGCAAATACCTATCCCATCGTCACCACTAATGCAGATGGAGATCCCGCCGTCATTGTTAGCACTGATGGCGAATATTCTTATGTAGGAAGATTGGTAGTAGATTTTGATGCTAATGGCATTTTAGTAGATGCTAATGGTAGTCCTCTGGATGAAGTCAGTGATTTAGATTTAGTAATTAATGGTCCAGTTGCGACTACAGAGGATCAAGTAATTGCTTTATGGGGTAGTACAGAAGCTGCTTTTGCTGAAGGGACAAAAGGTAATCTGGTTAAACAGCTAACCGACGCTGTTGAAGGGTTGGTTGCAGCACAAGATAGTAATGTTTTTGGTCGGAGTGAGGTATTTATTGAAGGCCGTCGAGAACAGGTAAGAACCCAAGAAACAACTTTGGGTAATTTGTCTGCGGATGCTAATTTGTTCTTTGCTAAAACTATTGATGCTACTGTGCAAGTATCCATCAAAAATGGCGGTGGTATTCGCGCAGCTATTGGTGAAGTAGATACAAATGGAACACTTCTTCCTACCCAAGAAAACCCCTTTTCCGGTAAGCAAACTGGGGAGATTTCCCAGCTAGACATTCTGGATAGTTTGCGATTCAATAATGGCTTATCCTTGTTGACTGTAACCGCAGCAGAATTAGAGCGAATTTTAGAATATGGTGTAGCAGCAACTGCTGAAGGTGCGACTCCGGGACAATTTCCCCAGGTTAGTGGGATTCAGTTTAGTTTTGACCCCAGTCAACAGGCTATTGTCTTTGAACGAAATGCGAATGGTAGAGTGACTAGTGTACAAACAGAAGGCGATCGCATTCGTAGTTTGGCTATTGTCGATCCTGACAATGGTCAAATCTTAGATGTAATTGTGGAAAATGGGCAATTGGTAGGAGATGCAAATCGGCAAATTCGCCTAATTACCCTTGATTTCCTAGCAGGTGGTGGTGATAACTACCCATTTCCTGAATTTGGTGAAAATCGCGTTAATTTAACCCAACCTAGTAATGCTACTAGAACTGGTGTTGCCACCTTTGCTGCGGATGGTTCGGAACAGGATACACTAGCTGAATTTTTAGCTGTAAACTTCCCCATAGGTGGGAATACAGCTTTCAATATCGTGGAAACACCCCCAGAAGAAGATACCAGAATCCAAAACCTCAATTTCCGGGAAGATACAGTTCTAGACGTTCCCGGAGAACTCATTTCAGGAACTCCCGGTGCAGATATATTGATAGCTGGAACTGACTTTGATGGAGTCAATGACATCGTGTTCACAGGTGCTGGAAATGATGAGGTAGATATCCCCTTTGGTGGTAGCCGCGCAGGTGATAACCGCATCTTTACAGGCAGTGGTACTGATATTGTTTATATAGCTGATGGCGATCGCTCTTTTGGTGGTAGTGGCAATGATGAAATCGACGCTACAGAAGCCACCGACTACCGTCTTTCCGGTGGTACAGGTAATGATATCTTCTACTTAGGTGCAGATGGTCGCGCTTTAGGTGGTGACGGTAATGATATTTTCTATGTCCAAGATGGTGGTGGTAACTTGCTATCTGGTGGTGATGGTGTTGACCAATTCTGGATTTTGACCGGCGATTTACCCAGTGCTGCTAACACCGTCCTCGACTTTGAAATCGGCACTGATGTCTTAGGTATTGGTGGACAAGGTGCAGGTTTTGACTTTAGTGACCTAACTCTCAGTGGTAATAACATTGCGATCGGTACAACAACTGTTGCTACTTTGAATGGTGTTAATACCTCAAGTTTGACTGCTGCTAATTTCGCTTTTGTTTAGAAAAAAAGGATTACATAGATAAAACTCACTCAGGTGGACTTCGTTTGTGTAGTAGCGAATTATATTCGCCCTTTTAAAACTTTTAATAAAGTCTCTGATTCCTGATTTCTCCCATAAGTCAGGAATTTTTTTTTCTTAAACAACGTTCAACTTTTGACAATACAATCTTAACTTTTGACTGATATGTTAAGGCCATTATCTCCAACTTACCAGCACATAATTCTTATCAATCAAATCAAATCTGCATTTACTAAGGGATAGAAATAATGGCAACTAATTACACAGTTCGCTTTTCTCAGTTCAATGCTTCCCTCAATCGTAACACTGAGGGTCAGTTGGTAACAGATTTATCGACTTCTGATAACCTTCAAGCCCAAGCTGTAGCAGAAATCATCCAACGCGCTAACCCAGATATACTGCTGATTAATGAATTTGATTATGTAGCATCTAATCCTTTACAACCTGTAGAGTTATTACAGCAAAATTATTTAGGAATTAGTCAAAATGGTGCAACTCCTGTTAACTATCCTTACGCTTATATTGCGACTTCTAACACAGGTATTGTCTCTGGATTTGATTTAGACAATAATGGTACAGTCGGTGGCGGTAATGATGCCTTTGGTTTCGGTAATTTTCCCGGACAATTTGGGATGTTGCTGTTATCAAAATATCCCATTGATACTGCCAATGTTCGCACCTTCCAAAATTTCTTATGGAAGGATATGCCAAACTCTTTATTACCTAATATTTCTACTCCTGGTTCTGATACTCCTTGGTACTCCCCAGAAGAACAAGAAGTATTGCGTTTATCATCTAAGAGTCATTGGGATGTACCCATCCAAATTAATGGTAAGACAGTTCACGTTTTAGTCAGTCATCCTACACCCCCAGTATTTGATGGTGCGGAAGACAGAAACGGTAAACGCAACCATGATGAAATCAGATTTTGGGCAGATTACATTACCCCCGGTAAAGGTGATTATATCTATGATGATGGTGGAACAATAGGCGGTTTAACTGCTGGTTCTAGCTTTGTGATTATGGGTGATCAAAACGCTGATCCCTTTGATGGTGATAGTTTTGATAATGCCATTTTACAGCTTTTACAAAATGCTGGTATTAATACTAACTATATCCCTACCAGTGCCGGCGCTCCTCAACAAGCGGATTTACAAGGTGGTGCAAACGCTAACCACAATGGTAATCCTTATTTTGACACCGCAGACTTCGCTGATGGAACTCCCGGAAATCTGCGAGCAGATTATGTGTTACCATCATCAGATTTACAAATTACTAACTCAGCAGTATTCTGGCCTGTAGATACTGATCCAACTTTTGCACCTGTTGGTACTTTTCCTTTCCCCAGTTCTGACCATCGTTTAGTGTTTGCAGATGTGGAAGTTGGTGCGACTGAAGCAGGTAATACAGTTCCTGATGTCGAATTTTTAGGTCAGACAACTTTCGTTACAGGTTTTATTCCCAGTGGTGAAGCAGGAATAGTCAATGGTGTAGAGACTGCATTGGGTGGTTTGTCTGGTGTTACTTACGACGCGGCTCAAGGTCAATTTTACGCCATTTCTGATGATCGCTCTCAAAATGCACCTGCTCGTTTTTACACTTTCACCACCAACCCCGCAACTATTGATAGTACTGGAGTCACATTCACTCAAGTTACTCCGTTAAAAGATACAAATGGCAACTTTTTTGCCACAAATAGTCTTGACCCTGAAGATATAGTTGTCACCAACAACAATACTGTATTTATTTCTTCCGAAGGTGAAGTTAATCTCAATGCAGGTAGAGTTACCGATCCTTTCATCAAAGAGTTTAGCTTAACTACAGGGCAGGAAATTAGATCATTACCTGTACCTGTAAAATTTCTCCCAGTGGTAGAGGATACAAACGGTAGCGGTACTATCAATACTGGTGATACTCAACTTTCTGGAGTGCGTGGTAATTTAGCTTTTGAAAGTTTGACTATTACTCCAGATCAAAAAACCCTATTTACAGCAACAGAAAACGCGCTTTTCCAAGATGGTGCAATTGCTACTTTGGATAATGGTAGTTTATCTCGGATTATTCAATATAATTTGGTAACAGGTCAACCAGAAAAAGAATACCTTTACATCACAGATCCTATTGCCGAACCACCTGATCCTAACAGTACCGGATCTATCTTCAATGATAACGGATTGGTGGATTTATTAGCACTTGATAATCGGGGAACTTTCTTAGCTTTAGAACGTTCTTTTGCCACAGGTAGAGGGAACACCATCAAAATCTATGAAGTTACCCTCCAAGGTGCAACTGACCTTAGCACCATTAACTCTTTGAATAGTTTAAGTGCAGAACAACTAGCAGCTATTCAACCAACTCAGAAACGCCTACTGTTGAATTTAAATGATCTGGATTTACCCAACAGTGATGGTAATCATCCCACAGGTGTAGATAACATTGAAGGAATTGCTTTTGGTCCCAAATTAGCAGATGGTAGTCAATCTATTGTCCTAGTTAGTGATAATAATTTTGGTGCTACTCAATTCACCCAAATTTTAACATTGAGTGCAGATTTAGTACCAACTGCCACACCCACAGTTGAAACCCGTCCTGACTTATTTGATGATGAAGACCCAGGACAGGCTGAAGTAGATCAAAATGCAGATGCGGACGACCCAGCTATCTACGTCAATGCAGAAGATTCTGCGAATAGCTTAGTATTAACTGCGGTTAAAAATGCCGGAGTGCGGGTTTATGACTTGTCTGGGAATTTATTGCAAACAGTGAATCCAGGAGATATCCGTTACAATAACATCGACCTGCAATATGGTTTCCAACTAGGTGATGAAAAAATTGATATTGCAGTAGCGAGCGATCGCAATAATGATAAACTAGTAATCTTCAAAATCAACCCCAACTCTACCAACGGCAACTATTTAGAAGATATCACCGACAGCAATATCGGGACAATTTTCCAAGCTGCACCCTTTGAACCTCCCTACGAACCATCTTCTCGCAGTTCCTACGGACTCACAATGTACCGCAGTCCTTTTACCAATGATTACTATGTCTTCACAGGACGCAGAGAAACTGGAGATATAGCCCAGTTAAAATTAATCGACTTGGGTAATGGTCAAATCGGTGCAGAAAGAGTCCGAAACTTTACAGTTACTCCTCCCACTAACTTTGGTGATGTTGACCCCCAAACCGAAGGAATGGTTGCAGACCAAGAAACAGGTTATCTCTATATCGGTCAAGAAAACGTCGGTATCTGGAAATTTGATGCAGAACCCAACGGCAGCAACACAGGTACACTGATTGATAAAGTCAAAGATTTTGGTGGTAGTAATTTAGTAGCTGACGTAGAAGGTTTAACAATTTACTACGGTGCAAACGGCACAGGTTACTTACTCGCCTCCAGTCAAGGAGATAATACATTTGCAGCATATACCCGTGAAGGCAACAACGAATTTTTAGGGCGTTTTGGTATTGGTAACAACGGTGCAATTGATAGCGTCCAAGAATCAGACGGTGCAGATGTTATCAACGTCCCTCTTGGTGCTAACTTCCCCTATGGTTTATTTGTTACCCAAGATGGTAACAACGACCCAGCCAAATTAGTAGAAGATGATGGGGAACTAGTAAACGTCAATAGCAACTTCAAATTTGTCCCTTGGGAAAATATCGCTAATACCCTTCCCGATATCCTCAAAATTGACACTACCGGTTACGACCCCCGCAACCCCGTAGCCCAACCACTGCCTGTAAATGGTATAGCTAGTGGTGACACCACCCAAACTTCTACCGTTCTCTGGGCGCAAAGTATCTTCCTTGGTGAAGTCACATTTGAATATAGCACTGACCCCAATTTCACTACCATTGCGGGAACAAAAACAGCTAATGTGACTGACATCAATTTACCAGTCAAAGTCACAGTTAATGGTTTAACTCCCAACACCAACTACTACTATCGCGTTACTGATAGCGTTGGTTCAAACAGCATCGGTAAATTTAGTACAGCAGCCGCATTAGGTCAGCAAACTGGCTTGAAATTTGGTGTTTCTGGAGACTGGCGTGGCGACCTAGCACCCTATCCAGCAGTGAGTAATGCTGATGATGCTAACTTGAAATTCTTCTTAGAATTTGGTGATACAATTTACGCCGATGCCTCATCTCCCGCTGTCAAAAATCCCGATGGTACAGAAAAGGAACAAGTTACAACTTTAGAAGAATATCGCCTCAAACAAGCGGAAGTCTACGGTAAACGCTACGGACAAAATACTTTAGGCGATTTACGGGCTTCTACTTCTATCCTAGCCACAATTGATGACCACGAAGTTACTGATAATTTTGACGGTGGTGAAGATTTAGCGACAGCAAACCCAGATATACAAGCTTTATTTGGAGCAACTTCTGGCTTACAGAATGACTCACCATTGTATGAAAACGGTCTGCAAGCTTTCCAAGAATACAACCCCATTAATGACCAATTCTACGGGCAAACAGGGGATAATAAAACAGCAGGAGAACGAAAACTTTACCGTTACAATACCTACGGTAGCGATGCTGCAACTTTCGTTCTTGATGCTCGTTCCTTCCGTGATGCAGCATTACCAGATGTTACAGATACTTCTGATGCAACTCAAGTGGGAAATTTCCTTGCTGCTTCCTTTGATCCTAGTCGTACCATGTTAGGAAAAGTGCAAGTTGATGAGCTGAAAAATGATTTATTAGACGCACAAAATAATGGCATCACTTGGAAGTTTATTATGATGCCACAACCAGTACAAAATATTGGTGTGGCTCTCGCGGCTGATAGATTTGAAGGTTACGCTGCGGAACGGACAGAAATCCTCAAGTTCATCAATGACAACAATATTGATAACGTTGTTTTTGTCACTGCTGATTTTCACGGGACTTTAGTTAATAATCTCACCTATCAGTTAGCACCAGGTCAGGAACAAATCGCTACTGGTGCTTTTGAAATTATCACAGGTTCTGTTGCTTATGATGCTCCTTTTGGTCCAACTGTAGCTAATTTCTTCCTCCCTCCTGACCAAAAAGCAATTTATGATTCTCTCCCTGTCACTAATGATGTTGATAGTATCGTTAACGATAAAGATGATTTCATCAAGTTAGTCATAGATGGTGGTTTAGCTCCTTTGGGTTATGATCCCATTGGTTTAAATAACAATCTGGCTGTGGCTGATGGTTTGATTGATGCTACCTTGTTACAAGGTGATTATGTCGCTACCCACACCTATGGTTGGACTCAGTTTGATATTGATCCTGTAACTCAGAAATTGACTGTTACTACCTACGGGATTGAATATTACAACCGTGAGGAATTAGAAGCAAATCCTGATGAAATTATCAACCGTCAACCCCAAATTGTCAGCCAGTTTGAAGTTAATCCTACTCTATTAATTGAAGAATCTAACTTGGTTGTCGGGACTCCCGGTGCAGATAGCTTAATAGCTGGAATTAATTTTGATGGAGTGAACGACATCGTTTTCACTGGTGCAGGAAATGATCAAGTAGATGTCCCTTTTGGTGGAATTTTAGCTGGTAATAATCGCATCTTTACTGGTAGTGGTGCTGATATTGTTTATGTTGCTAATCATGACCGTGCTTTTGGTAGTAGTAGTGATGATGAACTCGATGCTACTGATGCCACCGACTACCGTCTTTCCGGTGGTACAGGTAACGATATCTTCTACTTAGGTGCAGACGGTCGCGCTTTAGGTGGTGACGGTGATGATCAATTCTATGTCCAAGATGGTGGTAGTAATTTGCTATCTGGTGCTGCTGGTGCTGACCAATTCTGGATTCTGACCGGCGATTTACCTGGTACGGCTAACACTGTTCTCGACTTTGAAATCGGTACTGATGTCTTAGGTATTGGCGGTCAAGGTGCAGGTTTTGACTTTACAGACTTGACCCTGAGTGGTAATAGTATTGCTGTGGGTAGTACAACTATTGCAGTTCTCAATGGAATTAATACCACTAGCTTGACTGCTGCTAATTTCGCCTTCTTGTAAAAAGCGTCTTATGGAGAAACGAACCGCAGAGGACGCAGAGAACGCAGAGGAATAGGAGTTTGGGAGAGTTTTTGCGTAAATCCTAAAGTAAGGGGAGAGAGAAAGGTTTTCTTTCCCCTCCTCTGTTTTTAATGGATCTAATTGCTATAAAAACGCCTGATTCACAAACGCAAAAAATCACTATTTAAATAGTAGCATTTTAAAATTCCATATCAAAATCCTGTAACATTTGACTTCTTAACCTTTTGTTATTTAGTTCTTAATTTTATTGAGATAGGTTTTTGTTTGTAGTTAAGGTTTTGATCCTTTCCTCAAAATTCTCAAAAGACTAAAATCCCGACTACAAACCTAAGAATTCAGGAGTCAGGAGTCAGGAGAAAGAAGGAAGAAGAATATTTTTCTCTTCTGTTTCCTTTCCCTGCTATATCAACCATTCTGTGTCCTGAATCCTTGACTACAAACTAACTAATGCTCATCTTTTAATTACAGATATTTACCATGACCAATACAATTCAACTTAATCAAATAGGCACAATTCAATTAGACGGTGCAGAAATTTCTGATTTTGATCCCAAGTCTCAACGCCTTTTCGTGATTGGTGAATCTGAAGGCAACCCAGTTATTCAAGTAGTAGATGTTTCTAACCCAACTGACCCCAATAAAATTACCAACATTGATTTTTCTGGCTTAGGTGGCGGAATTCAAAGTGTCGCAGTCAGAAAAGGTATAGGAACAGAAAATAGTATTTTTGCTGTGGCAATTTCTGCTAACAATAGTACCGATTCCGGTAAAATTGCTTTTTATGACGCTGTGACTCTCACTAAACTTTCAGAAGTGATAGTAGGGTCTTTACCCGATATGATAACTTTCACTCCCGATGGTAGCAAATTACTTGTTGCTAACGAAGGAGAACCAAATGAAGATTATACAATTGACCCTGAAGGTTCAGTTAGTATTATTGATGTTTCTGGAGACATTGCCAATTTAGATAATAGTAAAGTTACAACTGCCGACTTTACCGCATTTAATGGGCAAGAAGCAACTTTAAAAGCAGCAGGAGTAAGACTGTTTGGGCTTAACGCTTCGGTAGCTGAAGATTTTGAACCAGAGTATATTGCAGTTTCACCTGATAATCAAACTGCTTTTATCACGCTACAAGAAAATAATGCTGTTGCTGTTCTTGATATAGCCAGCGGAACTATTACCGACGTTGTACCTCTGGGTTTTAAAGACCATAGTTTAGCAGGAAATGGTATTGATGCTAGTGATAGAGACGATGGTATAAATATCCAAAATTGGCCTGTTTTTGGGATGTACCAGCCAGATGCTATCAACTCTTTCCAAATTGGTGGCAACACTTACTACATCACTGCTAATGAAGGAGATGCTCGCATTCGTCCTACTGGTGATGATATTTTACCTGCACCTAATGATGGAGAAGGTGATATTTTTAATGAAGAAACAAGGGTTAAAGATGTCATA
Organism: Anabaena sp. PCC 7938; assembly: GCF_049315035.1. NCBI lineage: Bacteria > Bacillati > Cyanobacteriota > Cyanophyceae > Nostocales > Nostocaceae > Anabaena > Anabaena sp. PCC 7938. The sequence goes on from NZ_CP186034.1 coordinate 4,144,801, forward strand.
CTTGATCCAACTGCTTTTCCTAATGCTGCTGAATTACAAAAAGATGAAAATTTGGGTCGTCTGATCATTACCAATACCTTAGGAGATACAGATGGAGATGGAGATTTTGATCAACTTTATGCTTACGGCGCTCGTTCTTTCTCCATTTGGAATTCTCAAGGTCAATTAGTATACGATAGTGGCGACCAGATTGAACAAATTTTGTCACAACAAACACCAACCTTTTTCAATGCAAACAACGGAGATCCTGACGATTTTGACACTCGTTCAGATAATAAAGGCCCTGAACCAGAAGGTGTAGTAGTTGGTGTTATTGATGGCAAAACTTATGGATTTGTGGGCTTAGAACGTGCTGGTGGTGGGGTAATGGTTTATAATCTGAGTGACCCAACTGCACCTGAGTTTGTCCAGTACATTAGAACCGAAGGTGATGTTAGTCCTGAAGGTTTAAAATTCATTTCTGCTGAAGATAGTCCTAATGCTAAACCAATGCTGACAGTTGCTAATGAAGTTAGTAATACTGTGAGCTTTTATGAAATACTTCCTAGTGCTGCACCTACAGTTGAAACCACTCCTGATTTATTTGATGATGAAGACCCAGGACAGGCTGAAGTAGATCAAAATGCAGATGCGGATGACCCAGCTATCTACGTCAATGCGGAAGATTCTGCGAATAGCTTAGTTTTAACTTCAGTCAAAAATGCCGGATTGCGGGTTTATGATCTATCTGGTGAATTATTGCAAACAGTGAATCCTGGTGGAATTCGTTACAACAACATCGACCTGCAATATGGTTTCCAACTGGATGGAGAGTCAATTGATATTGCCGTTGCAAGCGATCGCAATAATGATAAACTAGTAATCTTCAAAATCAACCCCAACTCTAGCAACGGCAACTATTTAGAAGATATCACCGACAGCAATATCGGCACAATTTTCCAAGCTGCACCCTTTGACCCTCCCTACGAACCATCTTCCCGCAGTTCCTACGGACTCACAATATATCGCAGTCCTTTCACCAATGATTACTATGTCTTCACAGGACGCAGAGAAACTGGAGATATAGCCCAGTTAAAATTAATTGACATCGGCAACGGTAAAATTGGTGCAGAACTAGTCCGAGAATTTACTGTACCTACAATTAATGGCATTGACCCCCAAACTGAGGGAATGGTTGTAGACCAAGAAACAGGCTTTCTCTACATTGGTCAAGAAAATGTCGGTATCTGGAAATTTGATGCAGAACCCAACGGTAGCAACACAGGTAAACTGATTGATGTAGTCAAAAGTTTGGGTGGTAGCAATTTAGTAGACGACGTAGAAGGACTAACTATCTACTACGGTGCTAACGGGACAGGTTACTTAATCGCATCCAGTCAAGGAGATAACACCTTTGCAGCATACACCCGTGAAGGAAACAACGAATTTTTAGGGCGTTTTGGTATCGGTAACAACGGTGCAATTGATAGCGTCCAAGAATCAGACGGTGCAGATGTTATCAACGTCCCTCTTGGTGCAAATTTCCCCTATGGTTTATTTGTCACCCAAGATGGTAACAACGACCCAGCTAAACTCGTTGAAGATGATGGGGAAATAGAAAACGTCAATAGCAACTTTAAATTTGTACCTTGGGAAAATATTGCAAATACCCTTCCCGATATCCTCAAAATTGACACCACCAGTTACGACCCCCGCAACCCTGTAGCCCAACCCAGATTAACTAATTACGAATTTGACAACCTACCCAAATTAGGAACAACTTCCGCAGGTCAAGATATCTTTTTAGGTGGCTTCTCTGGGTTGTATTTCCAAGGAGTAGCAGCTAATGGTAACTTGAAATTTGTCACCCACACAGACCGGGGGCCAAATGGAGAACCCACAGGTCAAAATAGACCATTTCTATTACCCGATTTCCAACCAGAAATAGTTAGCTTTGAACTTAATCAAACTACTGGTGAAATCAGCATTACGAAGAGAACTGGGTTATTCGCATCAGATGGAACAACACCATTAACTGGACTTCCTAATCTGCAAGCAGGGTCAGGAAACACAGCTTACACCGATGAAATTGGTGTAGATTTGAATGGTCAAGTCCTACCTAATGATCCTTTAGGTGCTGACGTAGAGGGTATTGTTGTTGCGGAAAACGGTGACTATTGGATGGTTGATGAATACCGTCCTGCGATTTACCATTTTGATGTTAACGGTAAATTGCTTGACCGTTTTATCCCCCAAGGAACAGCCACAGCACCCGAACCCGACCAAGCCGCAGGAACTTTTGGGACTGAGGTATTACCAGCAGTTTACTCCCAAAGACGAGCTAATCGGGGATTTGAAGCGATCGCATTAGAGGGTAATAAGCTGTATGCTTTTATTCAGAGTCCCATTGATAATCCTGATAATGCTGGAGATACAACATCTAGAAATTCCCGCAATTTGCGAATTCTGGAATTTGACATCATTTCTAAACAGGTAACAGGTGAATATCTCTACCTTCTCGACGATATTACAGGTAGTGGTACTGCAAAAACAGATAAACTTGGTGATGCTGTTTCTTTGGGTAACGGAAAATTTGCAGTTGTCGAAAGAGATGATAGAAGTGATAACACTTCTAATAAACTCATCTACCAAATTGATTTAGCAACAGCTACTAATATCAATAATCCTGCCAACTTTAACTTACCATCTGGTAAAACTATTGAACAACTCACCCCATCTGAGTTAGTAACTGCTGGAATTACTCCCGTTAGTAAGAGTTTGATTGCTAATGCTGCACAATTGGGTTACACAGGAGTTGAGAAATTAGAGGGTTTAGCATTAGTTTCACCCAACACTCTAGCTTTAATTAACGATAACGATTTCAACGTTGCCGGAACTACAACTCCCGAAAAATTGGGTATTTTGGAATTACCCTATAACCTTGTAGAAGTTCCTGAACTTGTGTTTGGTAGTCCCAATGCAGATACTTTAATTGCAGGTGCTTCGGTCAATGGAGTTGTTAAGTTCGACGGTATTCAAGACACTGTATTTACTGGTGCTGGCAATGATGAAGTAGATGTTCCCATTGGTGGCAGTTCGGTAGGTGACAACCGCGTCTTTACAGGTAGTGGTCAGGATACCATTTTTGTGAGTGATGGCGATCGCTCTTTTGGTGGTAGTAGCAATGATGAAATCGACGCTACAGAAGCCAGCAACTACCGTCTTGCCGGTGGTACAGGTAATGACATTTTCTATTTAGGTGCAGACGGTCGCGCTTTAGGTGGTGACGGTGATGATCAATTCTATGTCCAAGATGGTGGCAATAACTGGCTATCTGGTGGTGCTGGTGCTGACCAATTCTGGATACTCACTGGTGATTTACCCAGTGATGCTAACACCATTGTTGATTTTGAAATCGGTACTGATGTTTTAGGTATTGGTGGTCAAGGTGCAGGTTTTGACTTTGCTGATTTAACCTTAAGTGGTAACAGCATCGCGGTAGGTAGTACAACCATTGCAATTCTCACTGGCATTAACACCACTAGTTTGACTGCTGCAAATTTTGCCTTCGACTCATAAATTAGTTTAGGCAAATCAGGGAGAGGATAATTATCAATCCTTTAAAAGCGATCGCATTCCGGGTGAAGTGCGATCGCTTTTTATAAGGACAGTATAAAATAATACATCTTATGTTTTTTTAAAATTTCTATATTGAGGTTAATTTTATCTCATTAAATATCACTATTTTTAATCAAAAAATAGCTACTCCATAGTCGTATCTTAACCTAAAAAGCGCATTTTAATTAGTGCGTGATATTGAATAATCACTACATTTAGGTTTTTCTAAAGCCATCAAACAAAGAAGGGTTTATAAAACCTTTTCTTTACGGTTCTTAGCTTTTGTCACTACTGCTTGGGAATTGATTGATAAGTAAATATTGTAACGATAATTGAGGAATTTCATGACTAATACGCCATTCGATACAACCCAGCCCGCCCAAGTACAAGGACTAGACGGTTATACCGTAGATCCTATCTTTACTGTTGGGGAAACCATAGACGGTTATACACCTCCCGGCATTCTCGATGGTACAGGTGCGTTTGAACTAAATGAAACTACAGTTCGAGTTCTGGTTAACCATGAAACCGCCAATAATGTCGGTTATGCTTATACCCTAGAAAACGGCACTTCCTTAACTGGTGCAAGAATCAGCTATTTTGATATTGATAAACGCACCCTGCAAATAGTTGATTCCGGTCTGGCTTACGATACCATTTATAACCGGGCTGGTGAAATTGTAGATGAAGCTTCTGACTTAGAATTTAGCGGTATCAACCGCTTTTGCTCCGCTAACTTGATGGAAGCCAACCATTTCGGCTCCGGCAAGGGTTTTGCTGATACTATCTACTTTGCTGGTGAAGAAACCGATGGCGGTACACAATTTGCTCTAGATACTGCTACTAATGAACTGTGGGCTTTACCCTGGTTAGGTCGTGCGGCTTGGGAAAGCGCAACCGAACTAGATACGGGTAATACAGATCAAATCGCTTTATTAATAGGTGATGATCGCGAAACTGCTCCATTAATTCTATACGTTGGCGAAAAGAATGCTAATGGTGACGGCAGTTTCTTAGATCGCAATGGACTAGCTGAAGGCAAATTATATGTATGGGTTGCTGACGATACAGCAAATGCCTCAGATGCAATTGAAGCTGACCCCAGAGATTTTAGCGGCAGTGGCAGCAGCACAAATGGTAAGTTTGTGGAAATTGACTACTACCGTCTCGACCTAGCTGGTACTAATGGTTACGATGCTCAAGGTTTTGCTACCCAAGAGAAACAGGATGCTCTTGCAGCGGCTGCTGGGGCTTTTAAATTCTCCCGTCCTGAAGATGTAGCCACCAATCCCTTCGATGGGACTGAAGCTGTTTTAGCTTCCACTGGTCGCCCAGAAGTCTTCGATGGTAAAGATACTTGGGGTACAACCTATAAAATTGACGTTGATTTTGGTGCAAGCGAAATCACAGCTAACCTCAACATCCTTTACGACGGTAACGATGAGGGTAACAAAGATTTTGGTCTGCGTAGCCCTGATAACTTAGATTGGGCTGATAATGGCTTGATATATCTTCAAGAAGACCGCGCCATTGGTGCTGACCTTTTTGGTGCAACTTCCGGAGAAGAAGCTTCTATTTGGGTTCTTGACCCCGACGCAGCTGATCCCGCTGCCACTGCAACCCGCATAGCACAAATAGATCGCTCTGGTGTACCTTCAGACCAAACTGATTCTAGCCCTACAGATATTGGTAACTGGGAATCTTCCGGTATTCTTGATGTTTCCACCCTGTTTGGTAACGCGCCTGGTACACAGTTCATCCTTGATGTCCAGGCTCACAGTCTTCGTGATGGCAACATCATCAATGTTCCCGGCGTTGATACCGATGGAGATGGTACAGTTGAGGCCAATGATAACTTAGTGCAAGGTGGTCAGTTACTGTTTTTGATCAGTCCTGATGCTTCCTTAATCCAAGATGAAAACCTTGTATTTAGCTCTTCTAATGCAGATGATTTAGTAGCTGGAGTTGATTTTGATGGAGTCAACGATATCGTTTTCACTGGTGCTGGAAATGATGAAGTAGATATCCCCTTTGGTGGTAGCCTAGCTGGTAACAACCGCGTCTTCACAGGCAGTGGTGCTGATATTGTTTATGTTGCTGATGGCGATCGCTCTTTTGGTGGTAGTGGCAATGATGAAATCGACGCTACAGATGCCACCGACTACCGTCTTGCCGGTGGTACAGGTAATGACATTTTCTATTTAGGTGCAGACGGTCGCGCTTTAGGTGGTGACGGTGATGATCAATTCTATGTCCAAGATGGTGGCAATAACTGGCTATCTGGTGGTGCTGGTGCTGACCAATTCTGGATTCTGACCGGTGATTTACCCGGTACTGCTAACACTGTTCTCGACTTTGAAACCGGTACTGATGTCTTAGGTATTGGTGGTCAAGGTACAGGTTTTGACTTTGCTGATTTAACCTTAAGTGGTAACAGCATCGCTGTAGGTAGTACAACTATTGCAATTCTCACTGGAATCAATACCACTAGTTTGACTGCTGCTAATTTCGCTTTTGTTTAGTAAGAGTTCTCCAATTAAAAAAATATCCCAAAATTTCTTGTGGTGCGGGCCGAAAAGCCCGCTAATAATACAAGGACGGGCAAGATGCCCATCCCACAAGATTGGATCATCTTTTTTGTGGAGTTCTCTAATTAGTTTAGGCAAAATGGGAGAGGTATATTTTATTACCTCTTTCATTTTTTCTTTTTAGTAATGCAGTTCATGATTTATTTACTAGTGAAGAATCTGAACTTATTTGCATAGTAGAATTTGTGGTATCTTGTTTATTTTAAATAATGCATAATTTAAGAGATCATTAATCATAATCGTTATCACCATTTTTTCTGAAGAAGAATATTTTTGACCCAATCCCTCATAAATTTTAGATATACTACTTCATAGATTAAGACATAAACTAACAACACACAACCCAGATACCAAAAGGTTTTCAAGCCATTTGCTTCTCGCATATTATAGACGTAAGTGCATAGTATTCTTAAGCCATATTAAACAAATCAACTATTATTCTTAACCTTGAGTTTATTTTTATATGACATCTTAAATGAAGACGAAACAGCAACATAAATATCTTATTTATTGATATTGTGTAAGGGCAATTTTGATAATTGTTATCATTACAAAAATACTCAATAAATATATGAATAGCATTTTTGTCGCATTTAAACAAAGGAAAATAAACCATCATGGCTAAAAATACAATTATTATGATCGGCGACGGTATGGGCTGGGAAATGGCTCGTGCTGCGGCAATAGCTAAAGAAATTGAAGCTGGGGCAACAGGTACTACTCTCGCAGATTTTTATACAGAAGGGAAGGGAACAGGCTTAAGTTTCCAAAACCTATCAGGCTATGGGTTAGTAACAACCTACGGGACAACAATTGCAGGTAACAATGGTACGTTTAACGTATCGAACACAGCACGGAACGATGCTAACCAAACCATCAACACTCCAACAGGCACTGCTCCCGTACGTGAAGGTTTTGAATTTGATCCAACCTTCAATCCTGGAACTACACCTAATGGTGGCGCAAAAGTTAGCGAAGGTGCAGTTGGCAACCTTGTGGGTTACGACCCAGTACAGGGCGGTATCAATCCTTGGACACCAGGTAACAATCCTGAATATATCAAGTACAGCTATCCCGATTCGGCCAATACTGCTACCACTCTCTACACCGGAGTCAAGAGCTATAACGGTGCTATTGGTGTAGATATTTTCGAGAATCCTGTAGAAAGTATTCTTACCCAAGCAACCCAGCAAGGTAAATCAACTGGTTTAGTATCTTCAGTACCTATTGACCACGCAACCCCTGGTGCTGCTGCGGCTAACGTTAACAATCGGAATAAGTTCGATGAATTTGGTGTTATCGACACAATTCTTCAGCAAGAGTTAGGTATTTATAAACCTACTGTTCTTTTGGGTGGTGGTCATCCTTTATCTAATGTTAATAACCCCCTACCCGCAGAAGTAGAACCTCCCAGTGATCATTTGTATATATCTGAGGAAACCTACGCAGAACTCAAGAATAATCCCACAGATAACATCTATGGTTACACATTCTTAGAGCGTGGTCCTGATGCAGCAGAAGTTTTAGCCGAGACAGCATCTCAACTCGACCCTGAAAAGGGAGATAGACTACTTGGGGTTTATGGTGCTAGAGGTCAAGATGGCAACTTACCCGTCAGTTCTGCTAATGGAGACTACAGTACAACTGGTTTAGGGATGTTTACTGTATTTGCTTCTCAAGGGCAAAACCCAGATACGGTGCGTCCGTTGTTACCTGGTGAAACAGACGAGTCATTTATTGCTCGTGAAATTAATGAAAACCCCACCCTCGATGATCTCACCAAAGCAGCTTTAACTGTTCTAGAAAAAGACAAAGACGGTTTCTGGTTGATGGTAGAAGCGGGTGATGTTGACTGGTCAGCCCATGATGACAACATAGATAACATGATCGGTACTATGTTGGATTTTGATAAATCGGTGCAGTCAGTAATGAATTGGATTGAAGCAAATGGCGGTTGGGAAGAAAACCTACTTGTCGTTACTGCTGACCATGACCACTATCTCACCCTAAATCAAGATTTTCCCGAATTATTGCGGAATCAAGGTGGTGAAGCCCTCACAGATATAGACACAGTAGAAGGATCTGGTCATTATTGGGGTTCTTCAGAAACCACTAAATATGGTTGGGGTACTCACACTAACCGTCCAGTTCCTGTTTATTACCAAGGTGCTGGTTCTGAAGTATTGGATGGGTTGGTTAGTCAAGGATATGAAGCTTATGGCTACGATATTCCTGGCATTGACGGTTTGGGAGATCAAACCCACATTTATCAGACCATGTTTGCCGCAGTTACAGAAGAAGCTGAGAAAGAACTGGTTTTTGGAACATCTGACAGCGACACCTTGATTGCAACTGTAGATATAGATGGCGTTCAAGATACTATCTTTACTGGTGCAGGTAACGACGAGATAGATTTTGCATTCAATAGTGATGCTCGCCGCAACCGAGTTAATTCTGGTAGTGGTGATGATCTTATCTATGTTAGTCGGCGCGATCGCGCTTTTGGTACTGAAGGTAATGACGAATTTGATGCTACAGATAGTCAAGGTGAGAACCGGATGTCTGGTGGTGCCGGCAGTGATATCTTCTACCTGGGTGCAGATGATCGTGCTTTAGGTGGCGACGGTGACGATAAATTCTATGTCCAAGATGGTGGCAATAACTTGCTCTCTGGTGGTGATGGTGCTGACCAATTCTGGATTCTGACCGGCGATTTACCCGGTACTGCTAACACTGTTCTCGACTTTGAAACCGGTACTGATGTCTTAGGTATTGGCGGTCAAGGTGCAGGTTTTGATTTCACAGACTTGACTCTGAGTGGCAACAATATTGCTGTGGGTAATACAATCATTGCCATTCTCATTGGAATCAATACTACCAGCTTGACCGCTGCTGATTTTGCCTTTGTGTAATAAATTGGGTGAGTAGGAGTATCAAAATCTGATTTCTCATCAGCACTCGTGGGAGACTAATGCAGATTTGTGAAATTCAAAAATCTCAATTGATTAAAATTTGTGGATCGTTCTTGTGCGGGGGAGTAATACTTCCTCGCTTTTTTGTGCTGCCAATCTCTCTGCTAAATTGTGGCAACATTCTATAATTAGATATGGCAATTCCTATTTATGTGAAGTACAAGCAGTAATAATTAAACGCAGATGGACGCAGATAAACGCAGATAGAAAATGCAGACAATCTTCACAAAACATCGCCTACTCTGGGCAATTTTACTTCTCAGTAGCGCCTTGGTAATTACGCTGTTACTGTCTCTTTCTCAAGGTGCTGTTTCTATTAATTTTTCGGAATTTTATCAAGCATTAATGCGCCAAGGCGATCCAATTAAACAAACTATTCTTTGGGATTTACGGCTACCTCGCATTGTAGCGGCGCTGATTGTGGGTGCGGCTTTGGGAATGTCTGGCGCATTGTTACAAGGGATGTTACGTAATAGTTTGGCTGACCCGTTTATATTGGGAATTTCTGCTGGTGCAGGACTAATTGTCATTATTATGATTGTTTTGCAAGTTTTCCCGATAGCGATTCCTTTAGCGGCTTGGTTGGGGGCAATTTTGACCTCTGGGATAGTTATTTTCCTCGGTCGGACTGGTTCGGGTATTTCAGTGGAAAGGTTGATTTTAGGTGGGGTAGCGGTGAGCGCTTTATTTGGTTCTGTGCAGAGTACGTTGTTATTAATGGCGGAAGATGGACAGGTGCAAATCGCGCTTAGTTGGTTGGTTGGTAGTTTAAATGGTCGAGGTTGGCAAGAAATTTATACAGCGGGGCCTTATATTATTGTGGCTTTGCTGGTGGGGTGTTTGTTGGCGCGATCGCTCAATGTCCTGGCTTTGGGTGATGATATGACTGTAGGGTTGGGAGTTTCGTTAATGCGATCGCGTTTATTAATTGGTGGTGTTGCCACTTTATTAGCCGCAGGTGCTGTTAGTATTGGTGGTTTAATCGGTTTTGTCGGTTTAGTTGTTCCTCATGGTGTGCGTTTAATTGTAGGCACAGATAACCGTTTTGTTTTACCACTTTCAGCCCTTGCAGGTGCGTGGTTATTAATGTTTGCAGATTTACTTTCTCGACTAGGCGCAGTAGAACTTCCTGTCGGCTCGGTGACTGCTTTGTTGGGTTCACCATTGTTTATTTGGTTGCTTTATCGTCGTTCTAGTAATTAGTGATTGCTAAAGGCAATTATAAAAAAATAATTTAGGATTACTATAATAGGAAATTACGCAGAGAATTTGCTGATCAGAAATTAGCTACAGATAATTACACACTCTAATTTCAGCATTAGTTGTTGTATGAATCGTTTCTGTTGTATGAATCATTTCTGTTGTATGAATCATTTCTGTTGTATGAATCATTTTTGTTGTAGGAACTGTTTCTGGGATATCTACGGTATTGTCTCAATTTGGCTTGTTGTTCCGGTGTCAGAATTGCCTGAATTTCTTGTTGTTGCTCACGTGTAATTTCGCGTATTTCTTGTCTTTGCTCTGTTGTCAGATTTAGCGATCGTAGTTTTCTCATAGACAGTTGATTCTGACCATTACTACCAGATTGTAATTGCTGTTGCTGTTGAGGAGATAAAAGTGCCAAAATTTTCTCTTCACTTTCCTCTCTAATTCGTCTTATTTGTGCTTTTTGAGTGTTAGTTAAATTAAGTTCTGACATTCTTTCTGAAGCTAGATTTAGATCTGTTGATGATCTAGAACTTCTTTCATTCTCAGTAGAGTTGTTGGGGAAAGATGTAGAATCTCGTCCATTATTGTTCTCATTAGAATTATTAGGAAAAGATGTAGAAACTCTCTCGTTATCAGTAGAATCATTAGGCAAAGATAATCCACCATTAGGAGATAATTGACATCCTAAAGTGAAAATAGCAATTGCAGCAGTACCCAACATCAGCTTATAGTTCATAAATTGATACTCCCTCAGTACATTTCATTTCCAATAACTAGACTAGTTGTATATCATTTATCATGATATATCTCAAAAATCTATCTACTGTCTACAACTTAAAAATACCATCTATATCTTCTTAAAGAAAGTAGATATAAGATGGTAGTTACAACAATTAGCAATAACACTCAGCCGAATATTCCATCTTAATATTGTCTTCCTCTATTATCGTCACGTCTGTAGTTATCGTCACGTCTGTAATTATCATCGCGTCTGTAATTATCATCGCGTCTGTAATTATCGTCGCGTCTATAATTATCATCGCGTCTGTGATTATTGTCGCGTCTGTAATTATCATCGCGTCTGTGATTATTATCTCGTCTGTGATTATTATCTCGTCTGTGATTATTATCTCGTCTGTGATTATTATCTCGTCTGTAACGATTTTCTTGGCGATGATTTCTATAATTGTTCGGATGATCAGCTAAGGCTGGAGATATTCCTACACTACCTAGTGCAACTAAGCCAAGTGTACTAATTAAGATGAGAGCTTTGTGCAAATTCATGATGAGTATTCTTAACAATGGAATTACTTTGAGGGTTGTTTTATTCAACCTATTTAAAGCATAAAATTATAGTTGCATAGACATATAGGTAAAAAGTCACTAATTTAATCATGACTTTAGTCATATTTTCCCGATATTAAGAAAAAGTAATGACGTTGCAAAAACTCGTGTAGTCTGTTAGAAATAAAGTAGCAGATATATTGTTTTTAAAAGTGATTATATTAACCATATGCCTCTCGAATTACAAAATCTTACGGGTGGTTATACTGTTTCGCCAATTATCAATGATATTAACCTTTCTTTGCAAACTGGAGAATGGTTAAGTTTGGTTGGTGCTAATGGTTCAGGTAAATCTACTTTATTGAAATTAATTAGTCGAATTCTTGCACCACAACAAGGAGTAATTTTACTCGATGGCAAAGCGATTCACTCGCAGCCTGCAAATTTAGTAGCTCAAAAATTAGCACTTTTACCACAACAGCAAACAGTTCCTGTCGGTTTAACAGTAAGTCAATTAGTAAGTTTAGGAAGGACACCCTATCAACCCTGGTGGCAATGGGAATTAAGTGCTGAAGATAGACAAAAAGTTGAGGGGGCAATTGAAAAAACACAATTAGAGAATTTTAGCGATCGCTTGGTTGAAGAACTATCTGGTGGTGAAAGACAACGGGCTTTTTTAGCTTTAGCTTTAGCCCAAGAACCAAAGGTATTATTACTAGATGAACCGACAACGTATTTAGATATAAATTATCAATTACAATTATTAGAGTTACTGAAAAATCTCAATCAGCAGCAAAATTTAACTATAGTCACCGTTTTACACGAATTAAATTTAGCTGCCCGTTATAGTTCCCGCATGGCTTTATTAAAACAAGGTCATCTTTGGGAAGTTGGTACACCCGAAACTGTGCTGACATCTAATAATATTGCTCATGTTTTTGGTGTGGAATCCGTAATTATTCACACCCCTGTAGGATTGCAAGTTTGCGCCATCTCTTCAGTATAAAAATTGCTCACTAACGGACTCACTACTTTCTCCTTTCTCGTTCCCATACTCTGTGTGGGAATGAATTTTAGAAGGCTCTGCCTTGAGTGATAGTAGAGGCAGAGCCTCTGTGATGACATTCCCAGTCGGAGACTGGGAACGAGACACTACTCGGTACTATTAATGCTGCCATAAGCTATCAAATACTTCCATAAACTATTCTCGTTCCTATACTCTGTATAGGAATGAATTTTAGAAGGCTCTGCCTTGAGTGATAGTAGAGGCAGAGCCTCTGTGATGACATTCCCAGTCGGAGACTGGGAACGAGACACTACTCGGTACTATTAATGCTGCCATAAGCTATCAAATACTTCCATAAACTATTCTCGTTCCTATACTCTGTATAGGAATGAATTTTAGAAGGCTCTGCCTTGAGTGATAGTAGAGGCAGAGCCTCTGTGATGGCATTCCCCGTCGGAGACTGGGAACGAGACACTACTCGGTACTATTAATGCTGCCATAAGCTATCAACAGTTACAAATTCATAGCCTAGTTGTAATAATTGGGGAATAAGGATTTGGATAGTTTGTGCCACATCTTGTCCACCACAAACACCATCATGCAAGACAATAATTGATCCACCTTTCACTTGTTCAAGTATTCGTTGAACAACTACAGATACACCAGGACGTACCCAATCTTCTGGAACAACACTCCACATGACTGGTCTGTAATTCCACTGTTGAAATAATTTTAAAGTTTGAGGTGTAAAAAAACCATTAGGAGGACGAACATCTCGCACTAGTGAAGGTTGTAGATTGCAAGCATTGTAGATAGCGGCTTGGGTTTTTTCTAAACTCTGCTTGAGGTCAGTTGAGGAAAGCAGAGGAAAAGAGTGATGTTCATAGCCATGCAAACCTATCCAGTGTCCTGCATCTGTGACTGCTTTGGCAATATGCGGTGAACGGTTGACACAAACACCCAACCAGAAAAAACTAGCTGTAATTTTGTAATGATCTAAAACGGCTAATACTTGCGGTGTGTATAAAGGATGGGGTCCATCATCAAAAGTGAGAGCGATAGCGAAGCGCTCCGTAGGAATCGCTTGACTATGAATATTACCATGCCACAGACAATTAGGAAAACTCGGTTGGAGAATACGGTGAATCAGGGGAAAAAGAGATGCAAACTGCATAGGAATTAGTGGTTGGAGTGGGTAAAAGTTAGAATATTTGTAATACCAGAAAACCAATTTGGGATTGTATTAAAATTATTAAGTACAATATGAAAAACATCTTACTTCTGTTGTAGATATAACCTAGCCAGCGGCTATTTATAGCCTTTCCCACTCTAGTTAGATACAAAATTACCCCTCCCCAACCCTCCCCTTGGTAAGGCGGGTGGGGTGTATTTCATGAGCTTGGGAATTGCTATAGCATTCAAAATGCTAATTCCAAAATTAAAAATTTAGACGATATCTTGAGGAATTTGAAAATGGCTTTGATTTTTGGTACAAATTTCAATGACAATGGTACTTTTCAAGGTTCGACTTTTTACCCCACACTGGTAGGTACAATTTTTGCGGATATTATCTATGGCTATGGTGGCAACGACATTATTGATGGTGGTCTTGGTGCTGACACCATGTATGGTGGTACTGGCAACGATACCTATTATATTGGTAATTCAGGCGATTTAGTAATTGAGAATGCGTGGTGAAGGTTTAGACACAGTTTATGCTTCTATTAGCTACACATTGACAAACAATGTAGAAATACTCTTTTTAGCAGGAACTGGTGCAATCAATGGATATGGTAATAGTTTAAGTAATCGCATCACAGGAAATAGCGCCAATAATATTATCTATGGCTATGGCGGCAACGACAGAATCAATGGTGGTGCTGGTGCTGACAGAATGTATGGTGGTACTGGTGACGATGATTATTATGTTGATAATACAGGTGACTTAGTAGTTGAGAATTTCAATGAAGGTTCAGACATAGTTTATGCTTCTATTAGCTACACTTTGACAAACAATGTAGAAGACCTTGTTCTCACAGGAACTGCTCACTTGAATGCTACAGGCAACAGTTTAGATAACGTTATTGTTGGCAATAGTGGCAATAATCTCATTTACGGTTATGGCGGTAATGACACGATCTTTGGGTTAGATGGTGATGATATTATTTTTGCAGGATCAGGGGGCGGTTACATCTCTGGGGATGGAGGTAATGATAGTTTGTACGGTGGCAATGATGTGGATACTATCTACGGTCGTGCAGGAGATGATCTTATAGTTGGTAATGGTGGTAATGACATTCTTTCTGGAGGTACTGGTGCAGATCAATTCCTCTTTACCTCTTTATCGGATGGTATTGATACTATTACAGATTTCGATTGGAACACAGATGGCGACAAAATCCTGGTTGATAAATTGGGATTTGGTTCATCTGATTTGAACCAGTTCATTTATGACAGCACTACAGGTGATTTATTTTTCCTGCCTACATGGGACTTGGACATTAAGTTCGCAGTCATCGCAAACACTCCATCCGGCTTCAATCCGCGTGCGGACATTATTTTATTTTAACAACATCCTGTAACAAATTTTGTAACAAGAGTATGATTTCCCCTAACTCTGGTCTAAATTGATGAGAAAGTTAGGGGTAATCCCCATATACAGGGGTAATGTTTAAAGATATTCGAGATTATCAAATTCTATTTTTGAGCTTATTCCTAATTTTAGGGATTGGCACAAGAGACTGGACACTGCGACCTTTATTTATTTTAATAGCGATCGCAACCTGCATCACGACTCAACTAATATTCTCCTTAGCCATCAGTCATTGGTCATTCTTCATTAGCCCAGAACCAACTGATCATCAACCCATAATCAATATCCGCAGTCCCCTAATTACCTCTCTCGGACTCAGTTTATTATTACGGGCTGACCATTGGACAACAATGGTTTTAGCTGCCGTCACCGCCATAGGTAGCAAATTTATCTTCCAAACTGGTGAGAAGCATTTCTTCAACCCTGCCAACTTCGGCATTATTACCGTCTTAGCACTCACCTCTGATGCCTGGGTTTCCCCCGGACAGTGGGGTGAAGAATGGTGGTATGGACTGCTATTTGCTGGTACAGGAGGCATGATTTTACAACGAGTTGGTCGTTGGGACACCACAGCAGCCTTTTTAGGTGCTTACTCCCTACTAGAAGCCGTGCGTAATCTTTGGCTAGGTTGGACTTGGGATGTTTACTTGCATCGCTTGACAAGTGGTTCTTTAATCCTATTTGCCTTATTTATGGTGACAGATCCTCGGTCAATTCCCAACGCCCGTATAGGGAGGATAATTTGGGCTGTATCTATTGCCATGATCACCTTTATTTTGCGGAATTATTTCTTTCTTTCTACCGCAGTATTTTGGGCATTATTTGCGATCGCACCATTGACCATTCTTATAGATACTATCTGGTTCTCCCCCCAATTTTCTTGGTTCAAACAAGGGTTGGAAGAATCAAAGTCTCTCTCCCTGTAGGGATACGAAAGAGAGTTTTCACACCTAAAAGCAGGATTTAATCAGAAAATCCAGTCCCCCTCCACGAAACAGCGGGGAGGGGCTAGGGGTGGGGTGTTATGGCCACCAAAGAGTAATTTCCCCACGTATTGTGTACACCAATTACCAAAAAAAATGAGAAAATTTAAATTATTCATCCCCTTACTAATAGCACTTATTGCTATCCTATCTTTTGCACCAACAGCATTGGCTTTTTGTGGTTTTTATGTCGCCAAAGCTGATACTAAACTCTACAACAAAGCTTCTCAGGTAGTAATTGCACGGCAGGATAATAAAACAGTATTAACAATGGCTAACGACTTTCAAGGCGAAGTTAAAGACTTTGCAATGGTCGTACCAGTACCAACCGTCATCAAAGAAGAACAAGTACGCGTTGCCGAACCGAGAATTATTGAACGATTGGATGCTTTTAGCGCTCCTAGATTAGTAGAATATTTTGATGAAGATCCCTGCGCCCCAGTTTACAAAATGAGCGCTGTACCAGCACCAATGTCAGCAGCAAGCAGAGGTGCAGCGGAAAGTAGTAGACAAGATAACAGTTTAGGTGTCACCGTTGAGGCACAATTCAACGTTGGTGAATATGATATCGTTATCCTCAGTGCCAAAGAATCTGGTGGTTTAGAAACTTGGCTGAATCGCAATGGTTACAAAATGCCCAGAGGATCAAATCAATTACTCAAACCCTATATTCGTTCTTCAATGAAGTTCTTTGTTGCCAAAATCAACCTAGATAAATTTGCAGAATCTGGCTACCAATCACTCCGACCTCTACAAATATCCTACGAATCACCCAAGTTTATGTTACCTATTCGCTTGGGTATGATTAACGCCACAACTGAACAAGATTTAATAGTCTACATTCTTTCACCCCAGGGACAAGCCGAAGTCACCAATTACCGGACAGTGAAAGTTCCTTCTAATCTCAATATTCCTGTTTTTGTTAAAAGTGAATTTGGCGACTTCTATAAATCAATGTTTCAAACTTCTTACACCAAAGAAGATAAAAAAGTTGCTTTTCTAGAATATGCTTGGAATATGAGTAATTGCGATCCTTGTTCTGCTGATCCTCTCAACTCAGAAGAACTCAAACAAGCAGGTGTATTTTGGTTAGATAATAATATCGATAACAATGGCATAGCATCTCCTCAATTTCGTCGTCCCTTCCCCACAGGTAATGTTTTCATCACTCGTTTGCACGTCCGCTACACCCGTAATAAGTTTCCAGAAGATTTGATATTTCAAACAACTTCCAATCAAGAATCTTTCCAAGGACGTTATGTTTTACAACATCCCTTTACAGGAAATTTACAGTGTTCCGCAGGTAGGGAATACAAACGGTCTTTGTCTGGACGTTTTGAACAAGAAGCCCAAACTCTAGCCAAGTTAACGAATTGGAAAATTCAAGACATTCGTCAAAAAATGAAATTCAATGTCGGAACTACAACAAGTTCTTGGTGGGAAAATCTTTTAACCTGGTTGGGATTATAAACAATTAAAAATTCCCAATTAGTAGACTTAATTACAACAATTTTCAGTTCAATGAATCAGAAAAAAGAAATTTAATCTTCTGTAGAGACGTTGTATACAACGTCTCTTAACATTGCTTACTTTATTCTAAAATCCTTGATTTTTCAATGTTTCCAGACGTAACGGGAAAATTCAGGAAATAAACCCTGTTTCTTTAAGCAGCAACCCTAATTCTGTGTGACAAAGTTTTGTGTCCTTATTGTTATTTTTCCACATCTGAGAAAAGAACTCTTGCATGAGGGCAATGATGCCACGGTATTTGACGATATTTGCAACATAGAACTCATCTAACTTGATGTCCCCGTCAGCATGAATCTGCTCGATGTTGTCGAGTAATATAGACCCCAATTCATAAAATTTACAGTCTTTTTTTATACTATATTTTTTCATGATCCTGTGTTTATCGTTCTCCGAACATAAATCATAGGGTAATCGAATTAGGTGTCCAATATTTCGTAGGATTTCTCCGTAATCGTAAAATGTGTTCTGCTCAAAGAAATATTCTTCATGTGGAGTCAACATAAAACTTTTGTCAAGTACCAAACCAAAATCGGTCAAATATGTCTGCTCTCCGTCTGTAAGGACGTTACGAAAATGTGCATCGAAATGGATGATTCCATTCGTCCTCAAAAAGTCAATCGTCGTGCGTAAGTCGTCTAGGAGTTGTTGAAGTTTGTTGAGGTTTTCTTGCAGCCATGTTTCCAGAATATACGGTATGTACTCTAGAAACAGAACCAACTCATAATTAGCGATCGCCCTATCTAACATATACTTCCCAGCGTTCTCACTATTGCCCCAGTATTCTACATAACCTTTTATACCCGACCTATCCACATCCGCACGCTGGACGGAGAATGGAATAATCCGATAATGGTACATAAGTGGGAAGGTAGTAATCGCCCCTTCTAATACCCAGTTTGTCGTCTTGATATGGGTCACGAGTTCACGGAACACTCCAAAACCAGTGGAACCGAAGCCGTAATTACAGTAAGTTGGCAGATCGTAGAGGTTTCTGGTGGAAAACTGGTTGTCAAATTCGATGTTCGTAACTGGAACACGTTTCACAAAGACCTTGGATTCCCCAATAACGATAGTGTGATTTTGCGCCCAACCCGTGCTAGATTCATTCGACTCACTATTGACAAATAGAGAATGCAATTGTGCATTATCCAACTGAGCAATTTGTGAACTGAGTTTGAAGTATCTCTTCCTTCTAAGCTCTATATCGTACTTATCCATTTTCCCCAGTCTAGACACAGCGTGAGAAACTTTACATATTACATTGTAATATAGCAGTTCCTAATTCATAGGCAATCGTTGGAATTCAGTTGTAGGGTGTGTCAGACCCAATAATTTAGCATATAACAGATTGTTTCTATCTGACGCACCGCACTAATATGCAATTCCAAAAGCCTGAAACTAGGTAATTTCCTTCATACATATCATCTGAAGTTTGTACAGTGCGTAAATCCCAGATCATATACCTTCCTTGGCCATTGCTGGTATTTATACCACCTTTTGCACCCCATTGTTTGGAAGGCAGGGGACAGGGAACTATAGAAGCACATAAGAGCGTCATCAAGATATAAGGTGATTAATTAGATATCTTGTGGAAAAGGATGTAGAGACGTTCCATGTAACCTCTCTACAAGGGTTCTAAGAAACGCACATTTAATTTGCACGCTCTTGTCTAATGTATGCCTACAATTAACAGTATAAATAATTACCTGATTTTGCACAAAATGATTATGGATTTACGAAAATTTTTTCAAATAACTAACTCTCATAAAACTATTGCAGCCGGAGTTGGTTTGGCTGTACTGGCTGTGTCAGCAAATTGTCAAGCACAAGGACTTACGAAACCAAAACAACCAGCTGATAAGATGCTTGCAGATAGCTTTGTTAACGCAGTCTCAGCACAAACAAATCTCTCCCCAACACTGAGAACCAGTGATGCTGATAATTCTGCATTCAAAGTAGCAGGAAAACTCAAACAAACTCAAGGGGTAAGAACAAATCATCAAATTATGATAACCGCAGATGCACAGCAACCAGAACAGAGAACCTTGACAGGACACAATGATTTTGTTATCAGTTTGGTAGTAAGTGCAGATAGCAAAACTCTCGCTTCTAGTAGTGCAGATGGTACTATCAAAATCTGGGATATAACGACGGGTAAATTAATTAAAACCCTAAATCATCGCTATCAGGTATATGGTGTAGCTTGGAATAGTGATAGCAAAACGCTTGCTTCTATAAGTGGGAACGAAATAATTATCTGGAATGTAACCACTGGAAAACCACTCAAAACCCTGACTGGTAGCCACGGGTTCTGGAGTGTAACTTGGAGTCCGGACGGCAAAAAACTCGCTTTGGGAGGTTGGGATAAAACCATCCGAGTCTGGGATGCAAACACAGGTAAATTAATCCAAACCCTCCGTGGGCATACATTAGAGGTTTACAATGTTGCTTGGAGTCCGGATGGTAAAACCCTCGCTTCTGGGAGTGGGGATAGCACTATCAAACTTTGGGATGCAAACACAGGTAAATTAATCAAAACTCTTGGACATAGAGGAACTGTTTATGGTTTGGCTTGGAGTCCTGACAGCAAAACCTTAGCTTCTTCTAGTACAGAGCGAACTATCAAACTCTGGGATATAAGCACAGATAAATTAATTACAACCCTGACTGGGCATAGCGATGCGGTTGGTAGCCTGGCTTGGAGTGCAGATGGTAAAACCCTGGCTTCTAGTAGTGCAGACAGTACTATCAAACTCTGGGATACAAGCACAGGCAAATTGATCAAAACCTTGAATGGACATAGAGATATTGTCTTGAGTGTGGCTTGGAGTGCAGATGGTAAAACTATCGCTTCTGCAAGTAGAGACAAAACCATTAAACTCTGGAATGTCGATTTTGTTGAAGAAGGAGCCAGGAGTCAGTAGCAAGACGTTGAAAACTTGAGTTTAATGAAAGTTATTGTTGGTCAAAACATTCTGGACTTGGCCCTTTTAAAGAAAAACTATCAACTTGCACCCAACTATCTTGTCCTAAAGCCCACAAACCTGTAAAGATGTTATAAGCTGAAGCATTACCAGTTCGGAATTGTAGTGTTAGTTTTGTATATTGTGGCAAACTCCCAAATTTGAGTTCTGACCAAACTTTCTGTTGACTATCACGCACTCCAAAATATCCATCTGTAACATTAGCTGATGTTCTCACATAAGCCTCTAAAATATAGTTAGTATTTGGTTTGAGACGTACTTGTTGACGAATACCATTCCAGCCAGAAACGTTTCGCATCCAAGCGTTATTTTGACCTTTAAAACTATATCCCTTTTTAACATCAAAACCCCCACGTCCTTCTATTTGCCAATAAGAGGATGGTTGTTGTTCAAAATCAAGATTACTATAAGGTGCTGCACATGAAGCTTGCGCTTGATTAATGCCAATGTTGGTTAATAAAATGGCAGTAAAAGCAACAGTAAAAAGGTTAGTGAATAAACCTTTATGGATCACCAAAAAATAAATTCCCCAATTTTGTGGGATGGGTATCCTGCCCGTTCTTGATAATTTGCGGGCAAGATGCCCGCACCACAAGAAACTTTTGGGTATTTTTTTAGTTGGAAGTCCCTTAGTAAGTAAATTTCGAGTCTGATGTAATTGAGTTAATGACATAATATCTCCCATTGAGTTTAACCAGAAGTCTTGAATGTTGGGTTTCCTTCCGTTTTGACTCTTGGATGCTGGGGACGACAGGGACTCCCCCAACAAACTTGACCAGGGGGCATATTAGCAAAAACACTACTACGCGCACCTATCACGGCATTAGTACCAATTTCCACTCCTGGGGCTACAAAACAATCTGCTGCTACCCATGCACCATTACCGATGGTTATAGTTGCGGTTTTTAAAGCAAAGGCAGGATCTTGGATGTCATGACTGCCAGTACACAGATAACTTTTTTGGGAAACTATGCAGTGTTCACCAATGGCAATTTGATCAAGGCTGTAGAAAACTACATCATCACCAATCCAACTGTAATCACCTATGGTAACTTTCCAAGGATAGGTGAAACGGGCTGTGGGTCTGATTAATACGCCTTTGCCAATTTTAGCTCCAAATAGTCGCAGTAGCTGACAACGCAATACATTCAGCGGTTGGGGAGTGAGCGGAAATGCGATCGCTTGCACCAACCACCAAAACAAAACATACCAACCTGGACGACCTCTGTCAAACCAAGATTGGTCATAGTTACGTAAATCTACAAAAGGTTTTTCATTGGTCATTGGAGTCAGGAGTCAGGAGTCAGAAGAAAAATACCAATTACCAATTACCCAACTTCTTGAGACAAAGTTGAGGAGGTAGATTCAGAGATGTTTGCAGTATTTAATTGTCCTCCACAACTGCTTAATTCGTAGAGTTTGACCCCAATTTGATATTCATATTGACTCAGTAAGCGTCCATAGATATATCCGGCTTTGCCATCTAAAAAGCCGCGTTGAAGAATATAGAACAAGATAAACCTTAATAATGGTTTAAATGGCAAACGCACCCACACGGTTTTTAAGAAGCGTTTCCGTTGTACTGCATCACCAAATAGATTTGCACCAATAGTATTAGCGTTATCTTTACCTGAGAGCAAATTAAAATAAACACGGGCTTCCCAATTAGAATAGCGGTTATGTCTTTCTAACCAGTGATAAAGGTCGCGGAAGTCTTCGTGGAGCATATCATGTTTGAGATATCCGACTTGACCTTCTAAAATTACGTGTTCGTGAACTTCGTTATCGCCTGTGTTGGGTATATCTTCGGTGTTGAGGTTTTCGTAACGACCTTTTTGATGTTTAAATAATCGGAGGTTCCAATCAGGATATTTACCTCCGTGACGAATCCATTTTCCTAAGAAGAATACGCGGCGATTGATATAATAACCATTGCATTCATCTTTTTGAATTAGTTCAGCAATTTCTGCCCAGGATTCTGGTGTAATTCGCTCATCACAATCAACAATTAGCACCCATTCATTTCTAAAAGGCAGGTTTTCTAATGACCAATTTTTCTTTTTCGGCCAACTGCCATTAAAGTTAAATTGTACAACTTTAGCACCGTAACTTTCCGCAATTTCGATGCTTCTATCACTGCTTTGAGAATCGACTACAAAAATTTCATCGGCGACTGCCAGACTAGTGAGACAAGCAGGTAAGTTTGCTTCTTCATTTTTAGCGGGAATGAGTACGGAAACTGGTATTTTAGATGACATAATATTTTTATTTTAATTTTTTTTTAGCGGTATTCATTTGAATGAGATACAAAATTTACGGCAAACACCATACAGAAAAAGACTTTTACTCCTGACTCCTGACTCCTGACTTCTGACTCCTGCTATATTTTTTTGTTGGTTTTAGACATAAGTCCGTGAATTGCAGCATTTAAGTAACCAATCTGACCATAAGCATAGACTAGTTTATCAAATCTTTCGGCTGGATCAGTAATATATTGTAATGATTTATATAAGCCACGTACAAACTTTTCGCTACCTCGTTGTATCTGTCCAAGACCGGCTTTACCTGCAAGTTGTTCCCGATAGCACTCACTGATACCTTGCCACCAACCCCGGTTTAAAAACCAGGAGGGTTTGAGGCGTTCTGGGGCAACGTTGTGAGCAACTAGGGCTTGGGGAAGATAAGCGACTTGCCAACCTTGCTGGAGGGCAAATTCGGTCATTTGTAGTTCTTCGTTAGATAATAGGTTTTTGCCGACTCGTCCTAGTTGGGGGTCAAAACCGCCGATATTGTCTAGAAAACTGCGGCGGATGGAGTAATTTAAGCCTCTGGGGGTGGAACCTGGTTGGTCAATGTAGAGGTTGCTTTCACCTAAGTCATAGGCTCCTAAGTTGGCAGCTAGTCCGGGAGATATCCATTTTGGTGGTTCGATGCCTGGGGGCCAGATGAGGGTAACTTTGCCACCAGCGATCGCTATTTTGGGGTTATTCTCATATGCAGAATACAAAATTTGCAACCATTGGGGACTGGCTACGGCATCATCATCTAAATAGGCGAGAATGTCAGCACTGGCAGCTTTAGCACCTGTGTTGCGAGCGACAGATAAACCTAGTGTGGGTTCAAAAATATACTTGAGGTGGGGATAGCTGGATCTTTGTTCTACAACTTCACGAGTGCGATCGCTAGATCCATTATCCACTACCACAATTTCAAACTTAGCCGCAAATTCCTGAGCCAATAGGCTGTCGATTGCTGCACCCAAGTACATATCTCGATTATGAGTACAAATGATGGCAGAGATTTGGATATCTGGCATGGCCTTGTTTGGTATTTGAAGATTTGGATTTTTTAGATATAGCAATAGACAGAGTAATTAGGACATCAATTCATGATGAAATTTAGATGACCCAAGGGTTTTACTTCTGACTCCTGCTAGAATATCCAACTCGACAGTTGCTTACTGGTTATTAATCTACCTCATAATTACCGATCTACCAACCGAAATTTCGCTGACACTATCGTATATAAACAATCTTCATGAAAAATCATTAAAACCTTTATCAAGACTTTAAACTTGATGGATATGGCTGTGTAATGCCACAAGAGTTTCGGCTAATTGGCTAAGACGAGTCTCTAGATACTGCTTGCGTCCAAACAGTTGACGTAACTTCTGATAACGAGCAATAGCCATACTGACATTAGGAACTTGATCAACTGGACACGAACGTGACCAGACTTTACCTACAGCATCGACTCCACAAAGGCGATAGTCAGTACGTGATGATTGATAAGATACCTTGTTATCAGCAGGTTCACAAATTTCTTCCACATAATCCATGAGTCGTTCAACTTCTGCATGGCGCAGTGTTGCAGTTCCTCCTGGTTCTGCTTCTTGGGGATTAGATTCTAACCAACCATTAATAACTGGCCCTTCTAGATAGATATCCTGAATTTGCTGAAGAATTGCCTGTAATTCTGTTTGCCAACTGCTAACAGTTTCCTGAATATCTTGCAACATATTCATTGCAAATGCTGGATTTGCCCCATGACGATGATTACTGAAGCTTGGTGTTTTAAACTTAGGTAAACTGGGTGTTCTATCGTCATTTTCCTGGGTCGGAAAAGTTTTTACGGAGTTATGTTTGGGAAATAAATTTGGCTGCGATTCTGAATTGTTTACAGTATTTGCACTTGTATCGACTGTATTAAATTCTTTCGTTGTAGTTTCTTTATTTTCTATAGATTTGTTAGCACCGATGCTGATTCTAAAGGAGAACGGGCGTTTTATCCCTTCACCTGCTTCTGATTCTATGTCAGTATTGCGTATACCCAAATCATGTAGAGTTGCCTCAATGCGTTTTAAGCCTGCTTTCATAAAGAGATCCTGAAGCTTGTTCTAGTGGTATTCAATATTTCTATTGAGAGTTTGTTAAGAGTGCAAATTATTGAGAAACTTCTTTTTATTGTATAGGGGATGATAGTAGTTTATTGAGAAAAGTTAGACTCTTTTGAGCAGATATCTGGCAACATAATTATGAGTAGAGTTATTTTAGTAACAGGGCCAGCACGTTCAGGTAAAAGTGAATGGGCAGAGAATTTAGCTATTCAGTCAGGAAAACCCGTTATTTATATAGCCACAGCTACTGAAAATACCCATGATCTAGAGTGGCAACAACGTATTGAAAAACACCAAAAACGCCGTCCACAAAATTGGGTAACACTCCATGCACCTGTGAAACTTGCGGCAAGTCTAACTAATGCCAAGCCTAATACCTGTATTTTGATTGATTCTTTGGGAACTTGGGTAGCTAATTTTCTGGAACAAGATGATTTGAGTTGGGACAAAATCGTGACAGAATTGCTAGAAACTGTGTCTTTAGTAGAGGCTGATCTGCTATTTGTAGGAGAAGAAACAGGTTGGGGTGTAGTTCCTGCTTATCCTCTGGGGAGAACATTTCGCGATCGCTTGGGTGCTTTAGTTCGTCAATTAGGTGCTATTTGCGAGACAGTTTACTTAGTTACAGGTGGTCATGTTTTAAATCTCAGTATTTTGGGTGTACCCTTACCACCAGCGAAGTCTTAATTTAAAATTAAAGCTTCACCAGGTAAAAACCCTAAATTAAATCTACAATCAAGATTATGGCAAATAAACAAGAAGTTAAAAAGTATCTTGCTCACTGGTTTCAATTAGGGAAGAAAGTTATAGCAGGTAATGGTAATCAGAGCTTTTTACCTAGCTCAGTCCTCAATGGCGATCGCTATAGCCAAGAATTTGAAGACTGCTGGGAACAAATTATCTCCCTAGAAACCTGTGACTGCTATTTAGAAGGTACTCATGAAACCATAGCTCAACTGCTAACACCAGCTTGGGAAATGCTTGCTTGCGGTCGGTGTGATATGCCAGTACCAGTACATACTTTGGGTATGCCAGCTTTATTTTGTCCCTGTAATAGTTTACCCACATGGCCGAATACAGAACTACCAGCACCGCGCAGTCCCATTAATAGCCAAGAACAACTGACAGAAATTTGTCATGCTTGCGGTGAGAGGAGCGATCGCTTTGCAGATAACATTCCTTCACAAATCCACAAACTTCCTAATAAGCAGTAAAAACTATCATTCTGAACGAAGTGAAGAATCTCCAAAAAAACATCAGTAGTCGTACAAAATTAAAAATAGCATTTCCTAACTATATCAGCTATATTATAGCCCCCTCCCCGCTGTTTCGTGGAGGGTTTCTTCCTTCTTACTCAAAAGACCATTCATAATTAAATTTTCATATTTATTATATTTGCACAATTGCATTGAATAAGCGCGTGTATTTTTCGGAAATAGCACTGACGTAAATGTGAAATATATACTTCTAAATCTGGTAATTAAGTTTGCATAAATAGAGCATGACTTCAAGGGTTACTCCTAGATATTCTATTAACAAGCGAGGGGTTGAGCAGCACGCAAAACTAAATCAACTCCAAGCAATAAAATCAGATCAAGGAGATTTCTATCATGTCTAACTTATTTACCGCAGTATCCATTAAAGAACAAGAAATCGTAGCTGGTGGTTATGGTAATAGTTATGGTGAAGACACAGGTACTGGCAGCAGTCTTGTGGACAAAATTTACACCGAATACGCTTTCAAGAACGCTGTGTTGAATGCTGACGTTTTCTCCGGTCCTGGTGGTAGCAGAGTGTTACAGAACTTTGAACTTGTGGATCTGTATACAGAAGCATCCAAGAAATTTAAAGCTTTCCAGTACTAATTGAGTAATAATTAGGCAATTAGCTAATATACAAAATTAATTGCCTAATTTCTTCCATCACTCTCGAATAAATTCTATATTTAATTTAAAAGTGATGGAAGATATCTATTTAACTCTGGCTGAGATAATTGTCCAGCTTTATATAGAATTACAGCAATCATTTCATTAAATCGAATTAATTCAGAAATCCAAAGAATAATGGAATTTAATTAGTTTAACTGCAAATATAATTTTTTTCATTATTTATACCTTTATGAAAGGAATATAAGCAGATGTTTAACCAAATCAACGGACAAAAAGACCAGCTATTCCAACAATTATCTGAACAAGAACAAGAAATTGCATCCGGTGGATGTTCTCAATACTCACCATCTGGTATGTTTGTGTATCAAGAAAAAAATGTACTGAGTTACGCAAATAATAATACAAAAATTTCAGATGGTGTTAGTGAACTTTACAATGAGCAAACATCTTTTTACAGTTTAACAGAAAAGATACTTTTTTGGTTGCCATTTAATGGAGGCAGTAGACGCAATAGAAATGGATTCAATAATAATATGAATTGGCTTATATCCTTATTCTCTTAGAATAAGCTAGATAATTAATTCATTTTAATTATAAGCTGTTGCTCCCATAATTTGCACTTTGTGATTGTTAGAAAAAATTCATTGAAGGAGACAGGAGGCAGAGAGCAGAAAGTCCAATTTAGCAGGAGATTCAAACCCCTCCCATACACTAACAGCACTCCAATTTATTTTTGCAACTATCTAGGGTGCTTTGCTTATGAAACTCCAATTTGTTAAACAGCACAGTGTAGAAGACTGTGGTGCAGCTTGTTTAGCTGCAATTGCTAAATATTACGGTCATACATTTACCCTCAGCCGCATTCGTGAAGCAGTCGGAACTGGACAATCTGGAACCACATTATTAGGCTTAAGAAGAGGTGCAGAAACACTTGGTTTTAAAGCTAATCCAGTCAAAACATCAGTAGAAATGCTTGACCGAATGAATGAAGCTCCCTTACCAGCAATTATTCACTGGAAGGGTAATCATTGGGTTGTTTTATACGGTAAGAAAGGCAAAAATTATCTCATTGCAGATCCCGCAGTCGGGGTTCGTCATCTTTCTAAAAAAGATTTAATTGATGGTTGGAAAGATTGGTTAATTCTCTTATTAGAACCAGACCCCATCCGCTTTTTTGAACAGGAAAGTGATAAAGTTGGAGGCTTTTGGCGTTTTTTCAAACGTGTTTGGATTTATCGCGCCATTTTAGTCCAAGCTTTACCTCTAAATTTAGTCTTGGGTTTGCTATCTTTGGCTTCCCCTTTCCTGTTGCAAATTCTCACTGATGATGTATTAGTTAGAGGTGACACAAAATTACTTACTACTGTAGCTATTTCTGTAGTAGTAATGAACTTTATTTCTAACAGCCTTTCATTTGTCCAATCTAACTTAATCGCTCACTTTGCTCAACGGTTACAATTAGGACTAGTTTTAGATTTTGGTCGGCAAATTCTCCGCTTACCTTTAAGTTATTACGAAGCGCGACGCAGTGGTGAAATTATTAGCCGCTTGCAAGATATTCAACAGATTAATCAATTAGTTACTCAATTAGTTGTCAGCTTACCCAGCCGATTTTTTATTGCACTGATTTCTTTGGCATTCATGCTTTTTTATAGCTGGAAGCTAACGATAGTAGCTTTAATAATTTCTGTCGTCATGACATTATCTACTATTGCCTTCCAGCCAACTTTACAACAAAAAACTCGTGAGCTTTTAGTTCAAGATGCAGAAAATCAAGGCGTTTTAGTTGAAACCTTTAAAGGAGCATTAACTCTCAAAACAACTACAGCCGCACCGCAGTTTTGGGATGAATTAGAAAGCCGTTTTGGTCGTCTAGCTACTCTCACATATCGCACCATTCAAATTAGCATCATTAATAATACCTTTTCTGGTTTTGTCTCTGCCATGGGTGGAGTTATTTTACTGTGGTTTGGTGGCTATTTAGTAATTGAACCAGCAGAAAATCTCAGCATCGGCAAGCTACTTGCATTTAACTCCATGAATGGTAACTACCTAGGGTTAATTGGCACTGTTATCAGCTTTGTTGAAGAATTTACTCGTGCAAAAACTTCTGTACAACGCTTGACAGAAGTTATTGATGCTACTCCAGAAAATGAAAATGATGGAAAAAAGCCTTTTGCTAAAATTTCAGATGATTCCGATATTATTTGTACCAATGTTAACTTTCATTATGCAGGCAGAATTGACCTTTTAGAAGATTTTTCTCTAATAATTCCCGGTGGTCAAGTAGTTGCCTTAATTGGTAAATCTGGATGTGGTAAAAGTAGTTTTGCTAAATTAATTGCTGGATTATATCCTCTCCAATCTGGAAACATCCGAATCGGACTCTATAACCTTCAAGATCTTTCTTTAGAATGTCTACGTCAACAAGTGGTTCTTGTTCCTCAAGATGCTCATTTTTGGAGTCGTTCTATTGTCGAAAATTTCCGTTTAGGAGCGCCCTACGTTACATTTGAGCAAATTGTTAGAGCTTGTCAAATTTCTGGTGCTGATGAATTTATCAGTAAACTACCTGAAAAATACCAAACTATTTTAGGTGAATTTGGCGCTAATATTTCTGGTGGTCAACGTCAAAGATTAGCCATAGCTAGAGCTATTGTTTCAGAACCACCAATTTTAATTTTAGATGAATCTACAGGTGGACTTGACCCTGTAAGTGAAGAACAAGTTTTAGACCAACTATTTAAACATCGTCAGGGTCAAACCACAATTTTAATTAGTCATCGTCCCAAGGTAATTAATCGTGCTGATTGGATTATTTTGCTCAATCAGGGAAGGTTAAAAATGCAAGGTTCTTTGGAAGAGTTAAAAACTCAAGCAGGAGAGCATTTAGATTTTATAAATCCCTAATTCATCATAAATTATCAGGTAATTATGCTCTACACTCATAATCAAAAACTTGTCTCTTCAGTAGAAAATGATGAATTTCTTCCTCCCATTAGTCCTTGGACATCATTAGCAGGAATATTTCTATTGGGAACTGTTGCTGTTGGTATTACCCTATCTTCATGGGTTAAATATAATGTCACCGTCAAAGCTGAGGCCACTGTCCGTCCTACAGGAGAAATTCGCGTGGTACAACCAGAAATGGATGGAACTATTAAAAGTATTTTAGTTAAAGAAAATCAGGTTGTGAAAAAAGGTGACGTAATTGCTCATCTTGATACTGAGCAAGTGCTGATCAAAAAGACCCAGATGCAAGGTAATATCCAACAAAGTAGCTTACAAATAATTCAAATTGATTCCCAAATTCGTATTTTAAATAGTCAAATTTTAGCTGAAAAAGAAGTTATTAAAAGAATTGTTGCTTCTGCAAAAGCTGATTTATTACGTAACAAAAGAGAATATCAAGAACGGAAAATTAATACTCAAAATGAATTCCTCTCAACTGAAGCTGGTTTGCAAAAAGCCAAGACGGATTTACAAAAAGCTCAAGCTGATTTAGAATTTGCAAAATTGGATCGTGACCGCTATGAACAGTTATCGCAAATTGGTGCAATTGGCAGAAGAGAATTTGAACAGAAACAATTAGTTGTCCAGCAGACACAATTAACACTGCAAGCACAACAGAAGTCTTATCAAATAGCAAAAATTAAAGTAAAATCAGCTAAAGCTGCGGTGAATCCAACTACAGCGATGGTAATGATAGCACAAGAACGTATTGCCCAAGAAACTGCTAAAGGTCAAGGTAATATAGCTAGTTTAAACAAAGAAAAACAAGCATTAATTGAGCGTAGATTGCAATTACAAACTCAGATTCAGCAATTTCAAAAAGAACTACAACAAATCGAAAATCAACTAAAAAAAAGCATTCTTAGTGCTACTAATAATGGTATTATCCTCAAACTCAATTTACGTAACCCAGGACAAGTAGTGCGTGCTAGTGAATCTATTGCTGAGATTGTTCCTAATAATGCTTCTCTAGTAATTAAAGCTATGATTCCTACGGCTGAAATTAAAAAAGTTGCTGTTGGGCAAAAAGTACAGTTACGTGTTAATTCTTGTCCATATCCTGATTATGGTACTCTTAAAGGTGTTGTCGAAAATATTTCTCCAGACATCATTCCAACTCAAAGTAATAATTCAGGTATACTAACATCTAGTGGTCATTTTGAAGCAACAATTCAGCCTGAAAAGCTTGAATTTGGTAATAGTAATCACCAATGTCATATCCAGTCAGGAATGGAAGTCAAAACTGACATTATTTCTAGAGAAGAAACAGCACTAAAATTTATGTTGAGAAAGGCAAGGTTGATTACTGATTTATAAGTAAATATAGTTTATTTAACCAAGACTTACGTAACTGGCATTTTGGTAGGTCTGTCAGACTTCATGATTCAGTAATAATCAACAAATTTTGGGAATTTGAAGCACTCTATAATCTTACAATCAATCTAGTACCTGTATATAGCGTTTCCTAATCACATAAGATATATCATAGCCCCCCTCCCTGCAAGCGATGAGAGGTTTGGGGGTGGGGTTTTTGTACCTCACTTAACCGATAACCGCTATAAGTTATACGTACATCTTTAATGTGAATTTATCTCCCAAATAGGATACTTAAAATTTATTACATGATTTGGACATGGGAGAATTTACATAAATATTCCTTACTTTAAAGTCATAAAAATTGTCAAATTTATGACCTATGAACATAGAATTAAACAAGCCTTACAATGGTGGTCTTACAGACAATTTGTAAAACTCTTCCTGGAAGCAGAAAAAATTCGGGATGGATTATTACAAGAATCTTTCACAATCCGTCGCAGCTTAGATGCATTAGAAATAGGTGATCTGAATTTATCAATTAATAAAATTTCAGACTACATCAAAAAAATTGATAATTTTCATCACTCTTTAGTACAATTGAGCGATCGCTTGTGTCCGGTGTATATTCAGGATAGCTTACCCTTCTCCATTCAGTGCTTACTAGACCCCTGGTTAGCATCTAATCCCCATCTATATTTTCATATTGATCTGCCAATATACTGGCGACAGGAACCAATAGAATATAGTGTCATAATTTTAAGGACTTTAGAAGAATTACTGTCAATAACCATACCAAAACTTTCGACACAGGTTTCCGTTTATATCAGTTTAAAACTTAAAAAAAATACGGGAAAATTAAAAGTGAAAATCACCGATCCTGATATATCTACTCTAATTTATTATTCTAATCTACCTGAACTAAAATATCTCAGTGATAGCTTTGAATTTTTATTGTCTGGTAAATGCTTTTACAATAGTAGTAACCTGAAGATAGTTTGGTGTTTTTGTTGGTAAGTATTATTTATTAGCATATTTTTCACCCTAAAAAAGAAAGCATTTTAGTGATAATTGTACGGATGAAGGGTGACATACCTCATGGCAAATTAATTATCAGAAATACAATTTATTATAAGTTAGTTAATTCGATTAAATTTGAAACATAAGTTGCATAATTATTTCATTATTCATGGTTGAAGATGGAACAAGTTTTATTAGAAAATAAATGGTTGAAAATTTTAGTAATTGATGATCACGAATCAGTTTTAAGCGGAACAGTTGATATCCTCAGAAAAACCTATCCTAGTGCTGAATTCATGATTGCCATTAATGCTGATAATACTCTTGAACAAGTTAATAGTGTGCAGCCTGACTTGATAGTTATGGATCTTTCCATTCCAGCAAAAATAGGAATTACTGCGCGTCCTGATAACGGTATTCAACTGCTGAAAATTTTGATGAAAAAATATCCCAATTTGAATATTGTTGTTCAAAGCGCCCATGTAAGAACATTAGTACGTATTCGTTTAGATATTGATAATCATAAAGGAGGCTTTACTATTGCTGATAAAAGTCTTTCTAGCCAGGAGATGTTAACAAGAGTTAATTGGGCATTACAAGGATTAACTCATATAAAAGATATTAAAGGAATCCATTCAGGATTAGAGGTCAAACCAGAATGGCTGAAAGTATTACATCTTGCCTTTGAACAAGGACTACAAGATAAAACTATCGCTGAACAGATGTGTATATCTGAACGCATGGTACGCCATTATTGGAGTAAACTACAAGATGCTTTAAATGTTTATCCTGAAGACGGTAAAAATATCCGTATTCAGACAGAAATGCGAGCCAGAGCAGAAGGCTTAATTGATTGATTATAAATCAAACATTTAAAATTTTAAATAACTCAGTATCCAGACTGAAGCTTATGCAGTCTAATTTTTGGATGAAAATTAAAACAGGATGGAGATATATCTGGATGTTGAGAACATATGCAGTAGCAAACATCATAATTCTTGGTATTTCTATTTCCAATCTATTGAGTATTAGTTATGTCTTGTCAACTTGGAGTTACTTAGTTCAGAAATTTCCAGCGCTTCTAGTTTTAGGTCTAAATGCTACAGCACTAATAGCTTTATATCACTATAACCAATTTATTAAATCTGGAATTAAAGCTAGGCAAGCTATTATTGAAATTACGTTTGAAACAATTCATAATGGTCCATTACAAAGCCTAGATAAAGTTTTGAGAATGGTGAGGGGAGAAAATTTATTAATAAAAAAATTGCTTCCTGAACTGGAAGCAGAGCTTGAAAAATTAAACCAAGAGCTACGGGGAATTTATGAATTTTGGCAGCAGGAAACTCTAAACCAGGAAACAAACCTTTACTTAGGAAACGGTATAATCATCAACTTACAAGATCCCCTGCATGAAATTCTTTATCAAGTTTATAACCACACCTTGGAACGAGATTTTCCTTGCTTTAGAACCATAAAAGTGAAGATTCGCACTTTTGAACCCATAGATGAACAAAGTTTAACTATTGAAAACAAACGAGGAATTTGCCGTTTTCTGGAAGAAGCTTTGTGTAATGTTGGTAAATATGCCACAGGATTAACCTGTCTTGAAGTTACTTGTTCTTCATCTGTAGGTTGGTACACGCTGAGTATTATAGATGATGGTTTAGGCGTTAAATCATCCAGAGAAGGACGGGGAACAAAACAGTTTAAAAATGTAGCACAACAAATAAAAGGTAAATTTCGGCGGGTTCCTCTTGCTTCCAGAGGAACTATTTGTGAGTTATCTTGGCCTGGATGCCTAATAAGTTATGATATGTAAATCTTCAAATTTTGGCATTTTGCTCAACAATCATGTAACTATAAAAAGTAAATCTTCATACTGAGCAAGAAGAAGGCTAAAAAACGCTGTGCAAATAACATTTTTAGGGACGAGTTCCGGAGTACCTACAAGATCACGCAATGTTTCCAGTATTGCACTGAGATTACCACAACGGGCAGAACTGTGGTTATTCGACTGTGGTGAAGGTACACAGCATCAAATTTTGCGGAGTGACCTCAAAGTTAGCCAACTTTCCCGAATTTTTATCACCCATTTGCACGGGGATCATATTTTTGGCTTAATGGGACTTCTTGCTAGTTGTGGTTTAGCAGGTAATGTAGAACGAGTTGATATTTATGGTCCATCTGGATTAAATGAATATCTGCAAGCTGCTTCACGTTACTCTCATACCCACTTTTCTTACCCTATCAAGGTACATACTATCCAACCAGGGATAATTTATGAAGATGATGAGTTTACCGTTACCTGTGGTCTATTGCATCACCGGATTACAGCATTTGGCTATCGTGTTGCAGAAAAAGACCGAGCTGGACGCTTTGATGTAGAAAAAGCAAAAGCTTTACAAATTCCTTCAGGCCCAATTTATGGGCAACTTAAGCGAGGTGAAACAGTTACCCTGGAAGATGGAAGTGTAATTGATGGTAGTCAATTGTGTGGGCCTACGGAAATTGGCCGCAAGTTTGTCTATTGTACAGATACAGTTTATTGTGACGGTGCGGTGCAATTAGCACAAGATGCGGATGTATTAATTCATGAAGCCACCTTTGCTCATCAAGATGCAGATATGGCTTTTCAAAGATTACATTCTACAACCACGATGGCAGCACAAACTGCTTATCTAGCGGGGGTCAATAGACTAATTATGACTCATTTTAGTCCCCGCTATGCTCCAGGAAATGCTATTGAGTTAAAAGATTTACTGCGGGAAGCCCGTGCTATTTTCCCCAATACAATCATGGCTCATGATTTCATGGTTTATGACGTACCTAGACGGCGTGAAGTTATCCTCAATTAGTGTGTAGTAATTATAGTCGCTGGTGTTAAAAATTCAGCCAAACGGAAAACCTATATGTAGGAGATTTAGCACTGATAAACTTCCTTTATATCGTATCAATACTCATTCCTGCTGCCAAGGTGCAGCGGTAATTTCACTAAAATGATACATAATAATATATGATCCTAACAATAATAGAATCCTAGCTGAGAGGATTTTTAAAAGGTCTAATTTATTAATTACGTTCGCGTAGTGTGCTTAAAAAGCTGATGATTTAGGAATGCTATATATCAAGCTTTATATATTCCATTTTTATCCTTTATTAAATATTTAAAAATCTGATAAAGAAATTTACTATCATAGTGCTGACCAGGCATATATCTGGATGAATTAATTATGGAATAGCTGCTTAGAGATAGGTTCTATCAAGTAGTTATATCCTCCTGGAAAAATAAATATTAGTGTTTTAAGAGAGAAATTAGTGTATGTAGCAATTCCCAATCTCATGAAATACACCCCACCCGCGCTGTCGCGCACCCTCCCCTTGGTAAGGGGAGGGTTGGGGAGGGGTAATTTTGTATCTAACTAGAGTGGGAAAGGCTATAAATTATCTCAAAAGACTTTTTTTATCATTATTTTCCAGATATATTGTTTCGATAGTAGAGGGCTTTGATAGTGACTACAACTGGTCTAAATCGCAAACAACTTCTTAAAACTTCTAAACAAAGGGTATTTAATATTAGACAAATATCTAACATTCTGTTGCATCGACGCTATTTGATTTTAGGGTTTTCTTGTGCAGTGATGTCAGTTACAAGCCTGATTGCTGTTATTACTAAACCTATGTATCAGAGTTCTATGCAGCTGATGGTGAGTTCTGATGAAAATCAAGGATTCCGTTCTAGTAATATTCATAAGAGTGCAAAAAATGAGCTAACTAACCTTAATAATTCATCTACAGAATATACTGATCAGATGAAATTAATGCTGAGTTCTAAGCTACTACAAAAAACTGTTGATTTGCTGCTTTCTGATTATCATAATCTAACGATAGAAGATTTAAAAGGTAAAATTAATACTGCGAATCAAGGATCTTTACAAGTAGCACCCACCGAGGGAAAATCAGCTTTTAATCAAATATTTTTAGTTTCTTTTAAAGACCCCAATCCTGTAAAAACTAAGCGAGTATTACAAGCTCTACAAAAAGTTTACCAGGACTACAATATTGAACAAAGGCAGGAGCGTGTTAATCAAGGACTAGCTTTTGTTAATAATAGATTACCTAAGTTGCAACAAGAAGTATTAACGGCAGATAAAAAATTAGAATTTTTCCGCAAAAAACATAATTTAATTGATCCAGAAGTACAGAGTAAGATTTTACTAGATTCTCTTGTTGATATTCAAAAACAACGAAAAATTATTCGCTCACAGCTTGAAGATATACAAATTCGCTACAGTAATCTAGAGAAACAATTAGTATCTTCAAGTCAAAATGCACGGTTAGCTGCTAGTTTGAGTCGTTCGAGTAGCTATCAAGCTTTAGTGGATGAGATTAGAAATACAGAAATGACTTTGGCTCAAGAACGTTTGCGCTACACTGAAAATTCTCCGGTTGTAGTTAGACTGATGCAGAAACGAAAAATTCAGATGGCGTTATTAGAAAAAGAGTTGCAAGAACAAGCCATCAGTGCTAATAGTAAGTCTCAAAATTTATTAGGAGTCGATTCCAACTTAGCTAATGAGTTAAAGAAGTTACAGAAAACAGGAATGGGGCTAATTGCTAATGAAAATAATCTAGCGAAATTTGAACGAAATATTAGTTCACAGCTAAATATATATCCTGGGATTATATCTGAATATAATCGGTTATTATCAGATGTAACAATTCAACGTAAAACACTTGAGCAATTGCTGCAATTACAACAAACGCTAGGAATGAGAATTGCTCAGGGAGGATTTAATTGGCAAGTGTTGGAAGAACCAGATTTAGGGATTTATATTGGTAATCGTAAATGGTTATTGATAATTGGCGGGATTTTAATTGGTCCAATTTTAGGTATGATATTTGCCTTGATTTGGGAAATGTTTAATAAAGCAATTTTCTCTCCCCAGGATTTACAGAACTTGACGAATCTTCGTTTACTGGGATCTGTTCCTAAATTGGGTAAATCTAGTGTTAAAAACAAGCTTCAGCAAATATTCAGATCTAAACGGCAAAGCTCATCACCGACAATAACAGAAAGCAATACAAAATTATCCAGTCATGAAACTCTGGATATGATTTACCAAAATATTCAGATATTCAAGCAGTCTTTGCCTTTTAAGTCTTTGATGTTAACTTCTGCATTACCTGGAGAGGGTAAAACAACTTTAACTTTAGGACTTGGAGCTAGTGCGGCACATATGCATCAGAGGGTACTAGTTATTGATGCTAATCTGCGATCGCCTAGTTTACACAAAATCCTCAATATTTCCAATGATTGGGGCTTATCTCTGTTATTGCTGGATGATGTTAAGACTCAAGTTCATAATTATATCCAGCCTATTCACCCTTCCATTGATATTTTGACTGCTGGACCGACACCAGAAGATGT
This sequence comes from Anabaena sp. PCC 7938, assembly GCF_049315035.1. Classification (NCBI taxonomy): domain Bacteria; kingdom Bacillati; phylum Cyanobacteriota; class Cyanophyceae; order Nostocales; family Nostocaceae; genus Anabaena; species Anabaena sp. PCC 7938. Next base: position 4,182,609 of record NZ_CP186034.1, read on the forward strand.
GGTAAATCTGCTCAGTTCCGAAAAGCTGAAAGAATTGATCGAGTCCTGTGAGCAAATGTATGATCTAGTGCTGATAGATGCTTCTTCTGTTTTAGATAGTGTTGATGCCAGAATTATTGCATCTGCCTGTAATGGAATTGTGATAGTAGGTCGTATTGGTCAGTTAACTCCACAGGAACTGATGCAAGCAACGGAAATTTTGAGCCAGTTGAATTTAATTGGTATTGTTGCTAATGAAGTTCACCAGTCTCCGAAAGTGAAAAAATCCTCAGAACGTGCTGACACAGTTAAATCTGCTGATTAAGTCAAAATGATGATTAGCTAATTTCTGGTTGATAACCTGAGCAAACTGCATAATAGGTAGAAGTGGCAACCTCCCACCGGGGAGAACGTCTCATTGAACTTGTAGAGGCTTGTGATTAGACAATCAGCATGAAAATCCAACTTTATTTAGGTGCTTTATTTTCCCAAATTAAAGGACGACATTGGTGGGTAGGTATCCTCTTATGGTTTGCTTTGGTTGCTCCTGCTCAAGCATCTGTCATCCTGCGAGTAGCAATTGAAAGGGGTGTGAATCAAGTCAAGGTAGGTGCTTCCACAACGGCTATAGTCAAAGATAGTACAGGCCGTACTCTCGGACAATTACCAGGAATGAGTGCTTATGCGGCTCAATCAGTTCCTGGGGGAGTGGCTTTGGATAAATGGCAATCGGGGTTATTTTGGATTGAACCAACAGGTAAGGGATTTGTTTATATAGGCGATCGCTGGTTTAGAGGTAGAACCCTTGTTATTCCTACCGAAAAAGGCTTAACAGCAGTTAATTGGGTCGATTTAGAAGAATATCTCTACAGCGTTATCGGTGGTGAAATGGATTCTAGCTGGCCACCAGAAGCACTCAAAGCCCAAGCGATCGCAGCCCGCACCTATGCCCTCTATGAACGAGAAAAACAGCGCAACAACCCCGTCTATGACTTAGGAGATAGTCCAGATCGTTGGCAAATTTACAAAGGTGTCAGCAGCGAATCCCGTAACACTTACACCGCAGTAGACAACACCGCAGGGAAAGTCCTCACCCATAGCAACAAAATTATTCTCTCCGTTTTTCATGCCTGTTCTGGTGGACACACCGAAAACGTAGAAGATGTTTGGGGAAATCCCCTCCCTTATTTACGTGCAGTGCAAGATTTTGATCAAAATGTCAAAGAGTGCAATTGGGTAAAAACCTTTTCTCCTGGAGAAATTAGCGCCAGAATTTCCGGTATAGGCAACATCAAAGAGATGATTGCTGAATCCTTCTCACCTTTCCGCAGCGTTAAAACCTTAAAAATCGTTGGTGATCAAGGTACTAAAGTACTTAAAGGTGAAGAAGTTCGCACCGCACTCAGGCTTAAAAGTACCCGGTTTACAGTCAGCAAAGGAGAAAATGGCGGTTTTGTCCTTCAAGGACTAGGCTTCGGTCATGGCTTAGGAATGAGCCAATGGGGAGCATACAACTTAGCTCAACGCGGAGCCAGTTACCTGCAAATTTTGGGGCATTATTACAAAGATGTCGCCCTAACACCGATTCAAGCCAAGTAAGCTAGAAATGGGGAGGGAAGCAAGAGAAAAATATTTATCTTCTTCCTTCTTCCTTCTTCCTTCTTCCTTTGCGTCCTTTGCGCCTTCGCGGTTCATTAAATCCATATTCTTTTCTTAGAGTTCTCCAATTAAAAAAATATCCCAAAATTTCTTGTGGTGCGGGCCGAAAAGCCCGCTAATAATACAAGGACGGGCAAGATGCCCATCCCACAAGATTGGATCATCTTTTTTGTGGAGTTCTCTTAGTCATCCAACCGATTCTGTTTTTTCACCTGCTCAAACTCCTGTTCCAGCAAATCTGTATCACTGGAATAAACCAAATCTTCCTTACCAATGACTTTTTCCGTAGCAAACTGACCAGCAAAAGCAATCTTTTTCTGTAAAGAATCATCTGCATTTGCTAACAGCCTAGCTCTTTGTGAGCGATCGCTATTACGAGCAGCAATTTTGCCATTACGCCATTGAATCCAGAAATAACGCACCAAAGGTATCCCCAAGAAACCCGCACCATAGGCTAATAGCAGCCAATAAATTCCTTGCACAAAACCTACCAGTCCACCTATTTGTGCTGCCGCTGTTCCATCTCGCAACAAACTCCCCAGTATTAAAGCAGCAACAAAATTGAGTACACCCAAACCAGCACTCAGCATAATTTGTCCTGAACCAGCCGCACTAAAACGCCAAGGAAATTCCTCCAAATATGGTGCTATAGACTGACGCTGCTTTTTACTAGCTTTCACCTGCAACTCTGGGAAATAATAGACAATTTGCCCATCAGGACTTACCTGAGGTTGTCCATTAAATCGCAGCATTACAGGCAACATATAATCTTCATACTCTTGTTGATACTTCTCACCCAGATGATCCATATAGGGAGTAATTTGTTCTGCTACCACAGATCCCTGATGATTACGAATCACAGTAGCAATTTCTTGCCAGCGACGCTCTTCTAAATTTTCATTAGGATTACCATCACCAAACAAAAACGAAAACACAGCCTCAAAGAAATTGAGATTACTGTTTTCTCCTCTTTCTCGTCGTCGTTCCTGGGAACGACTTCTATAATCAGGGCTAAAATACCAGAATAAATCAGGGAAAAAGAAAAAATTCAACCCACGAGAACCGCTACCTCTATTGTCGTTATCTCGATCTGAGTTAGCAGCAGTAACGATAATAATGATGGTAACAGTAATCAGAGCAATAGAAAGAATTAAGAAAACGCCAAAAGAAATGCGAATTAGGTAAAAAAGCACTCCCCAAACTTTTTTCCACCATTCCTGCAACCGTAATTGCAAGTATTTATTCCTTAAAATTGTTCTGAAATTTTGGGGAAACTGGTAAACAATATCACCCGTTTCTGCCACCTGTAAATGTCCACCAGCATCAGATGCTAGGGCTAATAATCCTTTATTTGCTTCAGCTACATTTAATCCAGCCTGAGCCGCTACATCACCAGTAGTGACTCGATAGCCCAATTGTTCTACAGATCGCATGATAGCGGGATTGGGAGTCATAGCTCTCCTTTCCTCTTGTATTTCAGTTTACCTATGATCTAGTATAAGTTTGATTTCCAGTGACGACACACAACACAAACTATTGAGTAAGTGATATGGTCATTATGGCGCTGGACAATTCATATGTTTAGTTGCTCTCAAGCCTGGTAAACCTGCAATTTTCTGCCCATTATGGTTCAATATACCCTCGCTCAAAGCCCAGAAATTATCATCTCTGTTCCCGGTAAAGATTCAGCTAAAGCCCGTGACAAAGCAATGGATCAGTTGATGGAACTAATGGAAGCTGATCAACTAACCACCGAATTAGAAGAAGGATTTGGCCCTCAACAATTAATTGAAATTAAAGAACCAACCACTGATACAGCAAGTGGTGAAGATGCAATTACCCAAGCTGTACAAATTCTCAACAACTTAGCCACACTCAAGCTAAAAGTACAAGAATCACGGGCTGAAGCCTTGGAAATTCGTAAAGCAGTTGATGTTCTATTCTCAGATAATTTAGTAACTGAGGAAGAAATTACCCGTCTCAAGGAAGGTTTTAAGGTTCTCAAAAACTTCGCTCAAGCTAATATCCGTTATCAAGAAGCAAAAACTAAAGCAGAACAGGCTAGACAAGTTTTAGATCAGGCACTCAAATCACCTGAAAAGTGATTTTATAGCAGGAATCAGCAGTAAAACCCTGTTGTGGAAAGAGTTTCATCAATACCTATGGTAAGCTACTGTATTGGCGCACTACGCTTGATTTCTTTAACTCCTTGCCCGTTGCCATACTGCAAACGGGTGAAATCTGAACTTAGGGTTTGCTGTATCCCTGACGGGAGCGTTAGCCATACGTAACGTAGTGCAGCGAATTCTATTCAAATAAGGCGGGGAAACTCAATTGTTAAAACTAATAAAAAAGGGTAGGCTTTAAAACCTACCCTTTACTAAAATGCTGGGGCGCTAGGATTCGAACCTAGGGATGGCGGGACCAAAACCCGCTGCCGTACCACTTGGCTACGCCCCAATGGAACAAGTCAACTTTTGATAATATAGCAGTTAAATAGAGATTATGTCAAGTACTTTTGAGAAATTATTTTTATTCTTATTATTTTATTTTTTAGGACTTACCCAACTGGCTTGCTTTGTAGGGTGCGTCAGACTGCATAAATACCGTCAATAAACAGATTTTTGATATCTAAAAACACCTACCAGAGATATTTAATGTGATACTTGCGTAAGTTTTGATTTTTGTTTGAGGAAAGCCCAAAAAAAGAGGGAAGGTAAAAATCCCTTCCCTCTTCTGCTGGTTGTTTTGATTTTTTTCGGCCTTTTGAGCCTCTTTAAGTTTGTTTCTCAGCATCTGTCTTTGTTTTTTCAGTTGTCGCTTCCTAGCAGAGCCGCCTCGGCCTTTATCATTTCTCCCTTCTTTGCGGGGAGATTCCCATCTTTTTAAACGCATGGAATTTTTTTATAAAAACGCTACTTTCATAATAACTCATAATTATACATAAAGTCAAATTTTATGAGTGCTTTTTTTCCAACTTATCATTGCCCATAGCAATCCTATTTGAGTTGAGAACTTATCGGTGACGCAAGAGAACAGGGAACAGAAGTGTTCATGATCTCACTATCTCGTTCCTAGTCTCTGACTAGGAATACTATCACAGAGGCTCTGCCTCTACTCTCATTGAGAGCGTAGCATAAGCAGATGCATTCCAGAATTCAGCCTCTTACAGAGTATGGGAAGGACGAAACCCAGTTTTTACAAGGCTTTGACGTTAAGTTGACACCAATGGGAAACCCCGTCCTCCATTGTATTGCATTCGACAGAGAACCTTTGTATTAGTGCGGTGCGTCAGATAGAGACAATCTGTCGTCTGCTAAATTATCGGGTCTGACGCACCCTACACGAAATAAAATAATTCATCTTTGATGGATTTTATCAAGGCATAAGTCCTATATTATTAATAACTCGTAATATTTCTTCATAATATGCAAACAACTCCAATATCTGGACAATACTGGCAATGGCGCGGACACAAAGTTTACTATGTACAAGCGGGAGAACAAAAATCCCAGCGTCCCTCCTTGCTTTTAGTACATGGCTTTGGTGCTTCCACAGACCATTGGAGAAAAAACATCATCGGACTCTGTGCAGATTTTCAAGTATTTGCTATTGACCTTTTAGGATTTGGACGTTCAGCAAAACCTAAATTACAGTACAGCGGTGATTTATGGCGTGACCAACTGCGAGATTTTATTAGTGAAGTCATTGGTGAGAAAGCAGTATTAGCAGGTAACTCCCTTGGTGGTTATGCTTGCTTATGTGTTGCGTCTCAATTTCCTGATAGTGTTGCTGGTGTAGTCTTACTAAATAGTGCAGGCCCTTTTTCTCAACCAGAAACACTACAAAGCCAAATTCAACCTTCTAAAAACCCTGTACAGCAACTATTCGGTAAAACTGTCAAATGGGCTTTTAAACAACGGTTATTCCAATCTTTATTATTTCAATATGTGCGACAACGTTGGGTAATTAGACGCACTTTAGAAAAAGTTTATTTAGACAAAACTGCAATTACTAATCAATTAGTAGAAGAAATTCAGCGCCCTGCTTATGATACAGGTGCTTTAGATGTTTTTGTCTCAGTTTTTAGTACTCCCCAAGGAGAAAAAGTTGATATTTTACTCAAGCAATTAAATTGTCCTTTATTGTTATTATGGGGAGAAGCAGATCCTTGGATGAAAGCGCGAGAACGTTCTCAAAAATTCCATCAATATTATCCCCAATTAACGGAATATTTCTTAAATGCTGGTCATTGTCCCCATGATGAAGCACCTGATCAAGTAAATCCACTTCTACATAATTGGGCTTTATCTCTGACTGAATAAGAGCAAATTTGTTGTGATGAAATGAAGAATAGAGAGAAGTGAGATTTTATCAAAATCATCAAAGTTGACTAATAAAGCCTTTATTCTCTATCCTGAATACTTACATCAAATGTAAGGATTCAGAAATATTCTTTTCTAAAAATCAATAATTATTTCATTTGAGAACATAACTTTTAATATCTTTCTCTACTTGTTCACTAATAATCTCTGTGCCGATAACAGGTTGATCAAGATTAACCCTAATAAAGTTTGTTTGATCTACTTCTGTAAATTGTTTATCTTGATCGTTATCTTTGATAATTTTCAGAAAAATTGTGTTTTGACTGGCAAGCGCCACCCACTTAACGATTTTTGTATTATTGGGGGTAATTTGCTGCAAGTTTTTACCTGATAAATCAGAAATATAGCCAACAATGGCATCTTGAGTGTTGATTTGATTATCGTTATTTGTATCTTTGTCAATGATTTGATACAACCAAAATCTTGTGGTTGGTTTTCCTGTTAATTTGATTTCTAATAAGTCAAAGGAATTAATAACCGCTTTTTTATTTAATAAAAGATGATTTTCGCCTGTTTTTTTGTGATAAAAAATCATATTATATAATTTGTTTCCCCTTTGATAAGAACGAGAAAGATTTAAATCAATTTCTTTATCCTTATCCTGGTCAATGAGATTAACTGGAATCATGATGTAATTTGACGCTTCATTGATAATAAAATCACCGTAAATAATATTTGTTTTTGGGTACAGTTTTTCAGCAGCTTTTGCTGGTTGGGTTTTTCTATTAATTCTGGTCTCACAGGAAAAAGAAAATGTAGCTAGAATTACAGCTATTGTCATTTTCCACAAAAAACTAAATTTTCTCATTCAAAGCTCCAGCATGGTATTGACTTGGATATATTTCAACAGCCAATAAAAATCTAAAAACCTGGTCAGGGTTGACCAGGTTCTAGCGAGTTCAGAAGTTTCAAATTGTTAAAGTTAGTAATTGACAGTTAATAGATAGGGTGGATAAAGAGGCAAGTTTAGCACTTTCCTGTTTTTCCGCTTTGGGATTTGGCTCGACCTGAAAAAGCGGTCGTTTTGCCACTTTATTTTCTATATGCTGAAACTTGCTGGGGCTGCTGACAGGGGACACTAAGTCATTGCCCATTGGGTTAGTTGTAATTTGCTTTGTGTCCTGATGAATCTAATTTAGCACTGGGTAGTTGAGATGCAATTATTTGTTTACTAAAGTTGATATTTCGTTTAATTTAGCAATATGGGAAGTAGGTGACAAGAAATAGGGAACATGAGAAGTTTTCCGATTACCAATCACCTATTACTTATTACCAATTCCACATAACTGATTGATCATCAAGATGGTCGGTGACGATGCTGCCAATTCTGCCTATTTTTGCAATTTCTTCGGCAGAAAGTTTAATTTCTACAGCTTGAGCGTTGGCTATAGCTTGTTCAGGATAACGCGCACCAACGATCGCATTTGTTTGGGGTTGGGCGATTAACCATGCTAGTGCTAACTGAGCCAGACTGCAATTATGGTCTTCGGCTATGGGGCTAAGTTCATTTAAGGCTTGTTGAGCGTGTTCAAAGTTTTCGCCTTGAAATAACTTATTTTTAGCTCGGTTATCGGCTGGGTCAAATTTATGCCCTGGGAGAAATTTACCAGTTAATAATCCTTGTGCTAGAGGCGAATAAGCCAAAATAGAAATGTTGTTTTCAATACAATAAGGCATAGCGTCTTTTTCTACTTGCCGCCAAAATAGAGAATAAGGCGGTTGTAAACTATCAATTTGTCCATACTGGGCGGCTTCTGCTATTTGGTCACGGGAAAAATTGGAAACGCCAATGGCTCGAATTTTCCATTGTTCTTTGAGGTGATTTAAGGCGCTCATGGTTTCTGCTATTGGCACGATTTCATTATTGAATGCACCAGAGGGCCAATGAATTTGGTAGAGGTCAATGTAGTCTGTTTTCAGGTTTGTTAAGGAACGCTCACAAGCTTCAATTACTTGTTGATATTTGAGATGATTTGCAAAAACTTTTGTGGCATACTCTACGTTATCCCGCACATCAGATAAAGCTTTAGCTACAATCTGTTCAGAATGTCCTTCACCATAAATTTCTGCGGTATCTATTGTGGTAATTCCGGCTTCATAGGCAGCACGGATGGTTTTAATCGAGTCATCATCCTCAATTCCCACCCACATTTTTTTTCCAGCTTGCCAAGTTCCCATTAAGATGGGTGAGATTTGTACGGTTGATTTACCCAGTGTGCGTTTTTTCATGATTTTTCTCAAATTTATTTCCCTGACTAGTTTTATACTTTAACCGTCTTAGACTGAAATTAAATCAGAGTCAAAGTAGATGCTCATGGAATTGACTACCACTTTTCATGCTTTTAAGGAATGGGCTGTGGCCGTAAATGCGTTGGAAGACGGCCAAACGATTATGCTGCTTCGTAAAGGCGGTATCCATGAACAGGAGGGACGCTTTCAAGTTGCCCATCAGCAGGTTTTGCTCTACCCTACTTACGAGCATCAACAATCTTTTATGCTTAAGGCTGAGTACGCGGATCTTGTCTATCCAGTAACTTCAGGTTGGCATCCAGAAACAATTCGCATTGGTAGTTGGGCAGAAATTACGGATATTTTGCCAGTTGTTGATGAGTCTATTGTGGGGGATTTACTTCCCTTTCATATTTGGAATGAGTATTTTATTAGCGATCGCTTAAAATGGAAACCACGTCAGCCGCTATATATCCTTTTGCTACGGACTTACAAACTACCTAAAGCGCAGGATATTCCTTATCTAGATGAATATGGTGGTTGTAAATCCTGGATTGATTTAGATCAACAGGTGCGTTTGCAAGGCTCTCAACCAGTTTTATCTGATGCTGTCTACACTCAGCTAGTTGAGACTATTCGCGGCATTATCGGTGATAAACTGTACGCTGCATCTTTTTAAGCAGGAGTTGGGGCTATTTTGGGACGGGAAAGGTTGGGAATTGTTACCCCACACCAGCAATAACCTGGCCAATATCTTGAGGAGTTGCACCTGTGGCTAACATTGCCCGAATCAACAATTCAATTGATACTGAAGCATCGCCATTTTCAGCTTTAGCAATTCGAGGTTGGCTGGAACTAATCTTATCGGCAAGTTCAGTTTGAGTCATCAGTTTTTGCCGACGTTCCTTCAAGTTTTGACTGAGAGCTAGTTTTATTTCTACAAAGACAGTTTCTTCGGGTGTTAACTCCAAAAAATCGGACACTGTACCAATTTTCCAGCCTTTAGATTCCAAACGTTCTCTTTTAGCTTGATCCATCACATTACTCCTGTTAATCACTATCGTATTTGCTCAGACGTTTTTTGCAAACCTCAATCACGTTCTTTGATGTTGTTCTGGTTGTTTTATTAACGATTATGGGTAAACTACATTGATATTGTGTTAGTGATAGCTTTTTAATTTATGTCAGATTACTTGTTTTCACAGTTTAAAGCCAATGAATTTGAAGCTTTGCATAAGGAGTTATCTAAAGTTCTAGATATTTCACAAAGTCAACTACAAGCTCTCTATGAGGTGATGCTGCAAGAATTTGAATTAGAGGGCTATCCTGAACATACTCTTCCCAGAAATATTTTTCACTCTCACGATCAAATTTTTCAGAAATACTACGAAGAAGCTTTAGTTGTTGGAGTAGATATTCCAAGTCTCCTTGAAAAGAACAATAATAATTCAAACAAGAAAACAGTTGCTATTTTGGGACAAGATCCTTTAAGAAAAAGTGATAAAAAAGTAGAGGAAATTGGTATTGCAACACCCTATGCTTTGCACTTGAAGAATTGTCGTGAGAAGTTGCGTAATACAAGGCTATACTTTGATTTGATCAAGGTCTTACTAGATGAAGGATACAGAGTATACCTCACAGATATTTTCAAGGTATGGGTCAGTGAGGCTAATTGCGATCACGGTCTTCCTCTGAGCAAACAAGATCGTACTCGCTTCATTCAAGTTCTGAAGACAGAGTTAGAAATTTTTGAACCACTTGCGGTCATTACCTGGGGACGAATAGCAAGTAGCACCATTAGAAGTATAAATTTAGAAGTCAAACACCTTGAGTTTCCTCATCCTAGTGGTGCAGCAAATGGAGCTTGGTGTAAACTAATGCTTAAACCAGCAACACGAGAAAACCGTATTAATTTCTGGCAGGAAAAAGTTTTTGCCTACTTATCAGGGTTGTAGATAAGGGTAATTGTCAGTGCGCTAATCTTGTAGGTTGGCTTAAGGAACGCAACCCAACATTCACATTATCGTTGTTGTTGATAAATTTGTTGGGTTTCATTTTATTCAACCCAACCTACAGTGTTTGTAAAATTTAAACAGCAAAAATTTCTCCATTCTTATGAATGAAAAACCCCAGAGCGAAAAAGACAAGCTACAGCCAATTAATAGTATAAAAAATAAAGAAACAGAAAACGAAGAAATTCTCTGTTCTCATTGTCAACGCACTGCTACGAACGGTATTAAATGTAAAGGTATTTGTGTGGCTGATAATGACTATTAAAATAATTCGTAATTCGTAATTCGTAAGTAACCAGACAGAATTAATTACAGAGATTGTTTTCCCTATTCCCTGTTGTAAGTTTGTTTGAGAAAAAGCAAAAGGGTAAAGGTTTACCCCTTACCCATGAAAAAATTACTTTTGTGATGGTATTTAGATTTAACCCGCGTTAGCTAACAGTAAGTAACTCGCGTGTTTCTGTTTTTCTCACTATTACCTGACCATCATCATCAATATCAACAATAGCTGTGTCTCCCTCGCCAATTTGTCCGGCCAGGAGTGCTTCAGCCAGAGAATCTTCTAACAGGCGCATAATTGCCCTGCGTAAGGGTCTAGCGCCATAGCTGGGGTCGTAGCCTTCGGTTACTACCCGGTCTTTGAAGCTTTCGGTGACTTCGAGTTTAATTCTTCTTTCTGTCAAGCGACTAGCAACATCGACGAGCATGATCTCAGCAATTTGCTTGACTTCAGCTTTATTGAGTTGAGTGAAGACGATAATATCATCAAGACGGTTGAGGAATTCTGGACGGAAGTAAGCTTTTAGTTCCTCGTTTACCAAGTTACGAATACGGTGATAACTAGCGTCGGCTTGATTATCAAATTCAAAGCCTAAACTCATACCGCCTTTTTCAATTACCTTAGAACCCACATTGGAAGTTAAGATAATTAATGTATTCTTGAAGTCCACTTTCCGACCTTTTGCGTCGGTGAGGTGTCCATCATCCAAAAGTTGCAACAGCATATTAAATACATCAGGGTGTGCTTTTTCGATTTCGTCGAATAGAACCACTGTGTATGGCTTGCGTCGCACTGCTTCGGTTAGTTGTCCACCTTCGTCGTATCCTACGTAACCTGGAGGAGAACCAATTAATTTGGAGACGTTGTGACTTTCCATGTATTCGGACATATCTAGCCGAATCATTGCGCTTTCAGCACCGAAGAAGTAAGCAGCTAATGATTTCGCTAGTTCTGTTTTACCAACACCGGTGGGGCCGGAGAAGATAAAACTAGCTATGGGTCGGTTAGGATTTTTTAAGCCGACACGGGCGCGACGGATAGCGCGAGCAACAGATGTAACGGCTTGCTCTTGACCGATGAGCCTTTTGTGCAGAGTGTCTTCTAAGTGTAAGAGTAACTCTGATTCTGATTCTGTCAGTTTGTTAACTGGTACGCCAGTCCAAGAAGCGACGATTTGGGCGATGTCTTCTTCGTCAACAATTGGAGTTTTAGCGTTTTTCTCGGTTTCTTCGGTGTAGAGTCTACCTTGAATTTCTACTTCTTGGTCACGCAGTTTACCAGCTTTGTCAAAGTTTTGGAGTCTAACTGCTTCTTCTTTAGATTTGGTGACACCAACTAATTCGCGTTTTAGTTCCTTGTCGGTGGCGGTGCGAGAGTTACGCAAGCGGACGCGGGAACCAGCTTCGTCTATTAAGTCTATGGCTTTATCTGGTAAGAAGCGATCGCTAATATAACGATCTGACAACTCAGCAGCAGCTACTACCGCCGCATCGGTAAATATGTACCTTATGGTGTTGTTCATAAGCACCACGCAAGCCGTAGAGAATTTGAATAGTTTCCTCTATAGATGGTTCTCCGACCAAAATCGGTTGAAAACGACGCTCTAAAGCTGCATCTCGTTCAATATGCTTACGGTATTCATCTAAGGTGGTGGCACCAATACATTGGAGTTCACCCCGTGCTAAAGCTGGTTTGAGGATGTTTGCTGCATCTAAACCGCCTTCTGTACCACCAGCACCAACTAAGGTATGAATTTCGTCAATGACGAGGATGATATTGCCCTCTGAGCGAACTTCCTCCATAATTTTTTTCAGGCGTTCCTCAAAGTCTCCACGGAAGCGAGTTCCGGCAACCACAGATCCCATATCGAGACTGATGACTTGCTTGTTGAGCAAAACTTCCGGGACATCTTGGTTGATGATGCGTTGAGCTAGACCTTCTGCGATCGCAGTTTTACCAACTCCTGGTTCCCCAATCAAGACGGGATTATTTTTTGTCCGGCGACCCAAAATTTGGACAGTGCGTTCAATTTCTTTTTGGCGACCAACTACAGGGTCAAGCTTGCCTTCTTGAGCCAGTTTGGTGAGATTTCTGCCAAACTCTTCTATACTTAAGTTCTTGTTACGTTTGGGGCTATTACCACCTGCGAGAACAGCGACATCATCACCCAAACGACTAATTACAGCCGAGCGGACAGCGTGCAGATCTACTCCCAGATTTTGTAGTACTTTGGCAGCGACCCCTTCGCCAGACTCTGTTAAACCTAACAATAAATGTTCAGTGTTTATGTAGTTGTGTCCAAGACTATGAGCTTCTCTAAAGGATTGCTCAAACAGACTTTTTACTTTGGGTGTAAAAGGAATTTCCGGTGGGACAAAACCAGAACCCCGTCCAATAATTTTTTCTACTTCCCGACGCGCATCTTTGAGGGTAACGCCCAACTCAGCCAGCACTTTAGCCGCAACGCCAGTTCCTTCTCCCATCAAACCCAGGAGAATTTGTTCCGTTCCTACGAAGTTGTGTCCCAGACGGCGTGCCTCCTCCTGAGCTAACATAATTACCCTAATGGCTTCGGACGTGAAGTGTTCAAACATAGCGGGTTCTTGCTCCCTTGCTGCTTGGGCTGTGGGTGATATAGAGTTCACCCTCATCTAAAGTTTCTTGTATTTTCTTAAAGATAATGTATCTTTATTTAAAGTTGAATGGCAGTGGTGAGAGCCGTATGAGCTAGGGTGTGGTTGCCGTCATTAGCCAACTAGGGCTATTTTCGGGGACTCTTCAGACTCAAATCTTGATCAATCCCAAATCCTAATAAGTTGTAAGAATTATGACAGAATTTTCAGGAAGTAAAGACCAACAACATCCCCTTTACAACCGTGATCGCCCCTTTATTGATATTTTACTCTCTCAAGAGCCAACAGAATACAATTTGGCCGAATTGGCTAGGCTGAAAATTCGTTATCAGGGCTTTCCAGGCGCACGGGACATCCAAAAAGACTTAGATAAAGTTTTGCAACACTGGGGTTTAACGGAAAATGAACTTTTAGAAAAAACTCGCCAACTCCATGACGTGGGCGGCATTTATAAAAGTCGTGGCAAAAAAGAAGAGCAAGATTGGAATTAGTAGGGGCGAAGCATTCGGAAAATAGCCTTTGCCAAAAACCGATAATTGATCGCCCGAATGCTGATGCTTCCAGCACGCTACGCGAACGCCCGTTCAGGAGTTCTCCATCTCCCCTGTTTCCTGTTTCCTGTATTCCCGTAATTGTTGCAATAGCTGTTCTTCGGATGACTTAAAAATAACTGGACTAGTATTCTGGGAGTTTTTTTCCACACTCTCAACAGAACTCTCGACACTAGCGGGTAAAGGTTCAAGTTTAATTACTGCTTTTTCCTGGGGTGGTGTAGAAATTTCTAAATTTGGCTGAAGTACAAATTCTTTCAAAGTTGGGGTGGGGATGACAACTTTGGATTTAGCTACGGATTTATTTACAGATGCTTTCTGGGTTGGGGTAATAACTTTTGTTTGATTTAAAGATGTTTTGAGAGAGTCTAAGGTAACAGCTACCTTTGCTTGCTGCTGTACATCTTGTGTAGAAGATACCAACTTGCTGAGACCATTTACTAGTTGCAAGAGATTTTGCCGGAACTTAGGATCACCTGTTAATTCATCTAAATCTGATGTAATTTTTTGTGTATTTTCAAATGTCACCCTAGCTGAATCTAGAGTTTGTTGCAGTAGCACGACATTTTTAGGATCATTTAAATTTTTAGAAGCATCCTTCAAATTAGCTGAAGCTTCAGCGGCGTTGGCAGAAAGAAGTTCTAAATTTTTTAACAATTCTCCTTCTGACAGGCGACTAACAGCAGGTGATAAACTGCTGACTGTCTGACGTAGTTGGTTGCTAGTTTGGGTGATATTGTTTAAAGCACCGACTAGAGAAGAACGGTTTGTAGTTAATAAGTCATCTAAGTTATTGAGCAAACGACTTGCTTGTTTGGCAGTGACACTAAAATCACTCGCTGTTACACCTAATTGATTGGCAGTTTTTGTACTAGTTGCTGTCAGTTCATTGGTGGCTCTTTGGACTGTAACAGCCGTACCAGAAAATATACCTATTTGTCCTTTAAAGGTTTTGCTGACACTCTGGAGTTCTCGACTAAGGTTAGCGACGCTAGAAGCCGCTTCAGCAGAAGTTTCTAAGGTTCGATTAATATTTTGATAAAATTTTTCGTTACTGTATTGATTAGCAAAATTAGCTGATTGACGAATCAAATCATCTACACTGATGCCAATCTGACCTTTTAAGTTACTAGTGTTATTGCAAATGATCAGGCTGGGATTACAATCTTTTTCTAAAGGTTTAGAAATATCCGTCCCAGTTGGCAAGGTGGCCTTGGGTACGATATCAATAATACTTTCGCTAATTAACCCGCTCTGATTTGCTTCAATAACCGAATCAGCAGGAATCAGTAAGTTAGGATTGTTAATTTCAATTTCCACTTCAACGGCATTTGCTCCCGTTGCTATCTTGGAAATACTACCGATTTTGACACCACGATAACGAACTGGTGAACCTTTTTGCATTCCGCCGGCGTTAACAAATTCTACCACTGCTTTATATGAATTGCGTCCGGGGGTAATTCGATTCAACCACAAGAGAATGGCACCAAATGCGCCTAAACCGAGTAGGAATAATAATCCCACAGAGCCTTCTCTCAATGTTCGTGTAGACGTTAATTTGCTAATTAAACCTCGCATTTTTTTCCACCCAAAAACTAGTCATGATTTGTGAGTTTCAGTATATTGACAGTCACCCAGCATTGATCTAGCCGACTACCTGAATCGGCCCATGTATACTCCCGCTCATAAATTGTCTGATCAAAGGATGCTCAGTGTGATCTATTTCACTTACTTTACCTTGCCATTGCACTTTACCTTGATAAAGAAATACCAATTTGTCAGCGGTACGCCGAATAGTGCTTTCTTGGTGGGTAACAATACAGTATGTACTACAGATACCTTGTGTACATTGCAAACTGCGAATTAAATCCTCAATTACCGTTGAGGCTATGGGATCTAGTCCGGCTGTGGGTTCATCGTACAATAAAACTTCTGGACTGTCTGCGGGGCTATCGGGGTTGGACATAATCGCACGGGCAAAACTGACCCGTTTTCGCATTCCTCCAGAAAGTTCTGAGGGATAAAGATGACCAATTCCTGGCAAACCCACCACATTTAATTTATCGTTTACTAGTTGGCGAATGCGCGATCGCTCTAATCTTGAGTTTTGATACAATAAAAATCCGACATTTTCTTCTACTGTCAACGAGTCAAATAAGGCTGCTTGCTGAAATACCATCCCAATTCCTACAGGATCAGTTCCATCCTCAATCAACCCATTGCGTTTTACCCCTTGAATATAAATTTCTCCTTCATCGGGCTGTAATAACCCCGCAATTATTCTTAAAATTGTCGATTTACCAGTTCCTGAAGGGCCAATAATTGCCAGTGCTTCCCCTCGATAAATTGTCAAATCGACATTATCTAAAACTTTATTTTTACCAAATGTTTTAGAAATACCTTTGAGTGCAATTAAGGGTTCGATCATTGGTGATTGGCTTCCGTCGTTAGCCTCAGCCGAATGCTCATTGATCATGGTAATGGGTAATGGGTAATGGTGTACCAAAGTCATAGTAATCCTGGTGGTCTACAGTACACAACCGTTATCTTTACACCAGAAAGCAATGACATGAGAGAATAAGTATTGTTGCTGGAGTCAAGGCTAGAAAAGTTGATTTACTTATGATTAGCGGCAAAACTAAACTTTTAGGAGTAATTGGGCATCCTGTGGAGCATTCTCTATCCCCAGTCATGCACAATGCGGCCTTGACGAAATTGGGGTTAGATTATGTGTATTTGCCTTTTCCTATTGCCCCAGAAAATTTAGAAATTGCGATAGCTGGTTTTACTGCTATTGGCGTTGTTGGGTTTAGCGTCACAATTCCCCACAAACAGGCTATATTACCTTTTTTAACAGAAATTTCACCCATTGCTCAAGCGATCGGTGCAGTCAATACGGTGACTCGTCAAGGAAACGGTTGGGTGGGAACTAACACAGATGTAGAAGGGTTTATTTCTCCTTTACAAACCACATATAACCAAGATTGGAGTCAAAAAACAGCAGTAATTCTAGGTAATGGTGGTGCAGCGAGAGCAGTTGTTGCCGGTTGTATTCAGCTAGGTTTGGCTGAAATTCATGTGGTGGGGCGAAATTTGCAAAAGTTAACAGAATTTTGGCAAAGTTGGCAAAATTCACCCTTTGCAGATAAATTTCAAGTGCATGATTGGCAAGAATTGCCCAAGTTAATTCCCCAAGCAAATCTGTTAGTTAATACAACTCCTGTAGGGATGTATCCCCATGTAGATCAATCACCTTTAAGTATAGAGGAGATGGTAGATTTACCTTCAGGTGGTATTGTTTATGATTTGATCTACATCCCTAAACCAACTCAGTTTCTTAAACTAGCAGAAAAACAAGGTGCTATTCCCATTGATGGCTTAGAAATGCTAGTTCAACAAGGTGCAGCAGCATTAAAAATCTGGTTACAACAGGAAAATGTACCTATAACCGAAATGCGTCAAGCACTAAAAAATCATCTTGGGTTATAGATAAGTAAGAATTCAGGAGTCAGGAGTCAGGAGTCAGGAGTCAGGAGTCAGGAGTCAGGAGTCAGGAGTCAGGAGAAAGAATGAAGAAGGAGGAAGAATATTTTTCTCTTCTGTTAAGAGTTCCCTGCTATATCAAATATTCTGTGTCTTGAATCCTTACATAAACCTCATCCAAGTTGAGAACTGGAGTTTTTCAAAAGGGAACAGGGAAGAGTATTAGAATTTAGGAACAAAACCCGATTCAGAAAAAACTATTGGTTTAAAAGTAGACGTGGTTTAGATAAAATTAGGACTTATGCAAAAACTCTCCTTTTCTGACTCCTGACTCCTGACTCCTTACATTACAACCTGAATTTCATCAAGTTGATTAATTACCACATCTGCACCCTTCACATTACCGGAATTGCCAATCCAAGTAATACCTATACAACCTGCGGCTTGAGCATTACGCGCCATTTGCATATCGCCGACTGAATCACCTACCATCAAAGTAGCTCCCGGTTCTACCCCTAAAGCTTGACAAGCTTGCAAAAATAAGATTGGATCTGGTTTACTCGGACCCTCATCAACTCCCATTTCTAATTGCAAATAATCCCCTAATTGGTGAGTGCTGACAAATCTCTGCACATCTTCGGTCGTGGCTGCTGAGAGGATACCAAGTTTTAACCCAGCTTCTGATAGGTACTTTAAAACTTCTAAGCTACCCGCAAACAAAGGTGAGGGAGTTTTGTCAATATATTGATCAGCTTCTGCTAAAGCTTGACGGGCAATTTTTAAGGATTCAAACCAGCCTCTACCAGTTTCTGCTATGTAGGCAGCTGCTGCAACTTCTGTTTCTCGACGACTGGCTACGGATATTAAACCCGCAGGATCTAATCTATCGCTATTAATACCAAAAGCCATCAATAAAGGTTCCCCAATACCGGGAACTTGAGCATCTATCATCCGCGCTCCTCTTTGTCCGAGCGATCGCAAATAACTCTCTGAGTCTTCTAAAGTACCATTTTTATCAAATAAAATTGCCTGAATATTAAAAAATTTGATGTCTTTGCATTGAATAGTCGCCATAATAAAAAAATTTGTAATAGTGCTTTCAGCCGTCTGTACCCTAAGCGCTGTTATGCTCCTAATGACTTTACGTAATTCGTGATTAAGTTTTGTAATGGGGATTAAATCCCAGACAGAAAAATTGCTGCCTGTAGAGGTCTATCATTTATGAAAGATCCTTCTCCTTCATTCCGTGAGATCCTTAAATCCGCAGGATCAGTGATAAAAAAAGAGGGATTTTCCCTCTTAATTAAACACTTTGATAATCTTAGTTGCAAGCAATTACAACTAGGAATTTATTAATCTTCAGTTGCCGCAGGAATTTCTGTTTCTGCTACAGCTTCGACTGGAGTTTCTGCTTCAGCTACAACTTCAGTTGCTGCGGAAATTTCTGTTTCAACTTCTTCAGTTGCTGAAGGAATTTCTGCTTCAGCTTCAGCATCTACCGCTGCTTCCACAGGTGCAGCAGTGATACCTTGCTGTTTAGCTAACATCTGTTCCCTATACTTAGCTGCCATTTCTTCAGCCTTATCATAGACCAAATCACGGTTCTTAATCATGTCACCAGGTTCTGGTTCCAACTGCTTGGTAGATAGAGAAATTCTTCCTCTTTCTGCATCCAAGTCAATGATCATCACTTTCACTTCATCATTGACATTGAACACGCTGTGAGGTGTGTCAATATGCTCATGGGAAATTTCAGAAATGTGGAGCAGTCCGCTAACACCACCGATGTCGATGAATGCACCGTAGGGCTTAATACCGCGAACAGTACCAATTACTACTTCGCCAACCTCCAAGCGGTTCATCTTGCGCTCAACCAACGCGCGACGATGGGAGAGAACTAAACGGTTGCGTTCTTCATCTACTTCTAGGAATTTTAAGGGTAATTCTTCCCCTACCAATTCTTCTTTAGGTTTGCGGGTACTGATGTGGGAGCCGGGGATAAAGCCGCGTAATCCCTCAATGCGTACCAATGCACCACCGCGATTAGTAGCAAACACGCCAGAACGGACAGTAGCATCTTCTGCTTGTAACTGGCGCACTCTTTCCCATGCTCTCATGTATTCAATACGACGAATGGAAAGGGTTAGCTGACCATCTTCGTTTTCATCAGTGAGGATGAAAAATTCCCGTGTTTCGTTTGATTGTAAGACTTCTTCCGGGCTATCCACCCGGTTAATAGACATTTCCTGTATAGGTATGTATGCTGCTGTTTTAGCACCGATGTCAATCAGAGCGCCGCGCGGCTCTATACTGAAAACTGTACCTGGTACAACATCACCAGGGCTGAAGTGATAATCGTACTTATCGAGTAGAGCAGCGAAATCTTCGTGAGTAAATCCAATTTCTGGAGCGGTTAAGTTCTGATTGACCATGCTGATTTGTTCCTGGTTCTGTTCTCCGTCAAGTTTTTGCCACAATTAACAATGTGTATGCAAGGGCTTTTTTAAAAGAAGTTTACACTTACACGTTTGTTCATACTAGCTCAGAAGAGCTAGGTTCACACATATCAACTTCCAGATAGGAAATTGTATCACATATCAAAAAGTTTTTCACCAGTTGACAATTGTAGCCTGATAAGTTTAGCAAAAGATATTCGCAAGATTATCCGTTGCAACCTAGAATAGGCGGCAACGGATAGAATCTTTAGATTACCTGACAAGTCAGGTAAATGGTAATAGGAATCTATTTTTCTTTTTTCTCAAACCGGGGTGGTTCGCGGAATGCGATCGCAAAAAAGAGAACGCCTATTGCCAAAGTGAAAATCAAGATGTATGCAACACTTTCCATATTACGAGTTCCTGTTTATCCAGTCGGTAATATTAGTGTACCAAGGACAGGGATTAGGTGTTGGTTAATATCCCCAATTCCAATCCCCATTCCCCAAAAGTTAGAGAGCTTCTTTCCGACGGGTTGATTTATCACCCAATTTCTGGAATAGACCCCACTCAACTTGCTCTTCTAGATCTGCTTCCACACCAGCGAACACGTCTCGGTAGATTGTCCGAGAACCATGCCAGAGGTGTCCAAAGAAGAATAGGAGGGCAAATACAGCGTGACCAAAGGTAAACCAGCCTCTGGGAGATGTACGGAATACACCATCAGATTTTAAAGTTTCCCGGTCAAATTCAAAGATTTCTCCACCTTGAGCCTTACGGGCATACTTCTTCACATCAGCAGGATCTGTAAAGGTTTGACCATTCAGATTACCACCGTAGAAGCTAACAGTAACGCCTGTTTGCTCAAAGCTATACTTAGACTCTGCCCGACGGAAGGGGATATCAGCGCGGATAACACCATCTGCGTCAGTCAAAATCACTGGGAAGGTTTCAAAGAAGTTAGGTAGACGACGTACAGTCAACTCCCGACCTTCACCATCTTTAAATACAGCGTGTCCTTGCCAAGACTGAGCAATACCATCACCGTTAACCATTGCTCCTGTACGGAACAAACCACCTTTAGCGGGGCTATTGCCTACGTAATCGTAGAAAGCCAGTTTTTCGGGAATTTTTGCCCAAGCTTCAGCGAGGGTAGCACCTTGGGCAACATCTGTTTGCACACGGCGCTCAATTTCTTCATGGAAGTAGCCTTGATCCCATTGGTAACGGGTAGGGCCAAAAAGTTCAATGGGGGTGGTGGCGTTACCGTACCACATTGTTCCAGCAACAATGAAAGCGGCAAAGAATACCGCTGCGATACTGCTAGAAAGCACGGTTTCGATGTTACCCATCCGTAGGGCTTTGTAGAGCCTTTCGGGTGGACGAACTGTAAGGTGGAATAAACCAGCAATAATACCGACAACACCAGCAGCTATGTGGTGAGCGACAACGCCACCAGGGTTAAACGGGTTAAACCCGGCTGGTCCCCATTCTGGTGCTACTGCTTGGATGCTACCAGTGACACCGTAGGCATCGGAAACCCACATTCCAGGGCCAAATAGTCCTGTGAGGTGGAATGCACCAAAACCGAAACAAAGTAAACCAGATAAAAACAGGTGGATGCCAAACATTTTTGGCAAGTCTAAAGCAGGTTCGCCTGTGCGAGGATCTCTAAATAATTCCAAATCCCAGTAAACCCAGTGCCAAACGGCAGCGAGGAATAACAAACCGGAAAGAACAATGTGAGCAGCTGCAACGCCTTCAAATGACCAGAAACCAGGATCGGTTGCTTGTCCACCAGTAACGCTCCAACCACCCCAAGATTCGGTGACACCTAGACGTGACATAAAGGGTAGTACGAACATCCCTTGCCGCCACATGGGGTTGAGAACTGGATCACTGGGATTGTAAATAGCCAGTTCATACAATGCCATTGAACCAGCCCAGCCAGCAACTAGGGCTGTGTGCATTAAGTGTACAGAAATCAGCCGACCTGGATCGTTCAGAACAACTGTATGTACTCGGTACCAGGGTAGTCCCATTGACTACAATCCTCCTAGATGAATTAGTTTACAAAGCAATTTTCTTACTGAGGTTCTCAGAAACGACAGTCGTTTCTTGGAGAAATTTCTGAGTTTTTTGTTATTGCCAGTCTTGAGTCTTACCACAGATTAGCCTGTGGTTTAGCAATGCTGATCCGCTGTTATAGGTAAATTTCCTTGGAGTTGCGAACTTTTGGGAAGTGGCTATTTGAGCGGCTATGCGATCGCCAAGCAAAAATGAGAATATTTTAAAAAGTGTAACTATTGATGGGACTCTTTGCAAGCGTCTCAATAAATGCAATTACCTAGTTTGTGGCTCAAATATCGCTACCAATCCCCAAAATACTGCTGTTTATCTTCTGAATCCCTCTAGAGTGCTGAAGTTATTTTAAGCTCACAATGTACCGCATAAAACTAAATTGGGGTTTTTCCAGGCGATCGCTTGTTGAAGAATTACAGGTTTTATTTTAGACAAGATTTACACATAATAATTTGTGCAATCATCAAGGAATAGACGCAAAAGCCTGTAATTGTTTACAAAATTCAGTAGAGAACCCAAAAAAGTATGTATAATAAACAAGCATTAACTACGAGTTAGCTATTGTGAGCAAGTTTAATGTCTTCATGAATGCCTACCAGCAACCAGAGAATAAATTGACTTACAATTTTCTCTGCTTAATTAAACATATGCCAAACAATAAAGAGTTTATCGAATTTCTAACTGATGGAAAATTTAGTTTATTGCAACAGAAACCTGTTTGTGTAAAAGGTGTTTTTGTTGGTTATGAATCAAATCCTGATGGAAAATTTAGCTTTTCAACTCATGATGATCAAAATATAAATATTTACTTCGAGAATAAAACATTTAGGCTTGGTTTAACTAAAGAACAAATTTTAAGACACAACGAGAAATTTTGCCGAGACAATAACTCTTTTTTATTAGTTGTTACTCCAAAAATAACAGACAAAAGTATTATAGAAGATTGTATTAAAGATGCAGGATCAAAATTCTTTTTTAAAACATGGAATGAAATAGCACAACAACTCCATAAAATTGAAGAATCTAATCCTAGTTTTGTTGTATCCCAATTTCTAGAATATGGAAAATTAAGTAAGGAATTTATGAATATGCAACCAACTAATGATGATGTCAATATCTATATTTATTCACTGATAAACAAGATAGAAGAAAAGATAATAGGCTCTTTAAAAAATATACATATTGATTCACTGTTTAAAAAATCTATTAATATTAAAAGGAGGAAGAATATTAATGATGACAATATAGATTGGGGTAGAGTAGGATATGAATATGATTTTAAGAATGCTTACAAAATGTGGTTTTTTTATGGCATATATTTTGATGATGATGACCACGGAATAAAATTCAAAAAAAAATCTGAATCAGAAATTGCTTTCTTCTTTGATATTGACCCAGAAAAGAGAGATGAACTTAAAGAAAATTCTAGTTTAAAAAGTATATTTGATGGTTTTAAAAAGCAAGGAATTGAAGAAAACTTATTTAATGACATGACATCAAATAAATGGCGGTTATTGGCGTATAGAATACCTATTTCTGAGTTTGGTGAATTTAGTACATCGAATCTAACAGATAATTTAGAGAAAATATTAAACATTGTTTTTTCAGAAGAATTTGTAAAAATTATCACCAAAAGTTAGCCGCTTAGTTTTGATTGTCTATCATCATCTCTTTCTTGCCTTGATTTTAATCCTGAAATTTCTAGGCTAGAATTTAACTAATATTTAACAGTTAAAGGAGGATCAAATGGATGCAATGACTACTCAGCAAGCAAGTAATGACTTAGATGGTTTGATAGATCGGGTTATTGCAGATGTAGAACCAACAATTATTTGTAATAACAAAGGCAATAAGGCTATTTTAATTTCTCTAGACGAATTTTCATCATGGCAAGAAACATTGTATTTACTGTCAAATCCTGTTAATGCCAAGCATCTTCTTACCTCAATTCAATTAGCAAAAGCAGGTGAAGTTGTTGAGAGAGATTTAATTGAAGAATGAAACTCACATTTACAGAATCTGCATGGGAGGATTATTTGTGGTTTCAAGAGACTGATAAGAAACTCTTGAAAAGAATCAATACTCTAATTAAAGAAATTCTGCGGAGTCCTGTTGAGGGCATTGGTAAACCAGAACAATTGAAAGCTAATTTATCAGGTTATTGGTCAAGGCGCATCAACACCGAACACCGATTAGTATATGAAGTGTTAGAAGACAACATAATTATTGTAGCTTGTCGGTTTCATTATCAAGATTAGATGTTAAGCATGGGAGAAAAAGCAATGACATTAGCAATTACTAAAAAGATGTCCTTTGAGGAATTTCTCAACTTTGACGATGGTACGGATAGTTTATATGAATTGGAAAATGGAGAATTAATTCCCATGCCTTCAGAAAGTGATATAAATCAACGGATAGCAATGTTTTTGGTGGCTTATTTTTTAACCTATGGTATCCCATCTTCTCGATTGCGGATGAAGGCTGAGGTGGCTGTGAATAGCAGAAGGGTGGGTGTGCGTGTACCTGATCTGGTAGTATTTTCTGAAGAGTTAGCTGTTGCAATGGAGGGCGCTAGTCGATCGCTTGTGTATATGGATATGCCGCCACCGTTATTGGTGGTTGAGGTGGTAAGTCCTAATCAGGCTAATCGTGATTATCGCTACAAAAGATCCGAGTATGCAGCACGGGGTATTGCTGAATATTGGATTGTTGATCCCATTGCCGAAAAGGTGACGGTGTTGGAATGGGTGGAGGGTTTTTATGACGAGCAGGTATATAAAAATGATAATGTGATTGTTTCCACCGTATTTCCTGATCTCAAGTTGACCGCTGCTCAAGTTTTACAAAAATGAGATGCTATTGTTGTAAAAACAATCTGATTATATGTAATTAGCTAAATATATATCTTAGAATAATTGACTGCTGATAAAAAAAAATTAATGGTTATAACTTGGTTGTCTTGGGCTATGAGACGGTGGGGTAGGATGGCAAAATTCCTATCTTTGTTCTCTCTATGTTTATTGTTGGCTGTAAGCTGTACCCCCAGTCAACAGACAAATACACCTAATTCTGGTGCTGTGAATACTCCTGCTGGTGATGGCAGGATTACTGTAGGTACAACTCAGAAGCCGCGTACCCTTGATCCTGCCGATGGGTATGAATTGGCATCTTTGGGTTTAGTGTTTAATATGAGCGATCGCTTGTACACCTATGAACCAGGCAGCACGGAAATCAAACCCCAACTGGCCACAGCATTACCTAAAGTTAGTGCAGATGGTTTAACTTACACCATCCCCATCCGTGAAGGAGTGGTTTTCCATGATGATACCCCCTTCAACGCCAAAGCAATGGAATTTAGTATCCAGCGCTTTATAGAAAATAAGGGTAAACCCTCCTTTTTATTAGCTGATACAATAGCCTCTGTAAAAGCCACAAGGGACTATGAGTTAACAATTAAGCTGAAAAAGCCTTTTGCGGCGTTTCCATCCTTGTTGGCGTTTTCTGGGGTATGTCCAGTTTCCCCCAAAGCTTATGAAATTGGTGCAGGTAAATTTAAACCCAATATCTTTATTAGTACTGGCCCTTACAAATTAGCCCAGTATGGAACTGATTCCCTGCGTTTTGATGTATTCGATAAATATTGGGGTGAAAAACCAGCCAATAACGGTATTAATGTCCAAATTCAAACCAGTCCAGTCAATTTGTTTAATGCTTTTCGGACTGGTGCGGTAGATGTAGCTTACTTATCTTTACAACCAGACCAAATTCGCAGTTTAGAAGCAGGTGCGAAAAAAGGAGATTGGCAAGCTATAACAGCCCAAGGTAGTGTGGTTAGTTATATGGTGTTGAATCGGAATCAGAAGCCTTTAGATAAAATCGAGGTCAGAAGTGCGATCGCATCACTAATTAATCGTCCATTATTAAATGAGCGCGTTTTGTTTAGTCAAGCAGATCCGCTTTACAGCATGATTCCTACTACCTTCAACGTTTCCCAGCCATTATTTAAAGATAAATATGGTGATGGCAACTTTGAACAAGCTCAAAAATCATTAATTGCAGCAGGTTTTTCCAAAGAAAACCCGGCTAAAATCCAAATTTGGTATCCTTCCAGTTCACCCACTCGCAGTTTAGCAGCACAGACACTAAAATCTCTAGCTGATACCAAAATGGATGGCATATTGCAACTGGAAGTAAACACAGTAGAAGGTGCTACCTTCTTTAAAAAGATTTCCGAAGGTTTATATCCAGCAGCATTACTTGATTGGTATCCAGACTTTTTAGATCCAGATAACTATGTACAACCATTTTTAGCCTGTGAAAAAGGCTCAGTTGCGAAAGGATGTGAAAATGGAGGCAGTCAAACTCAGGGTTCATTCTATTACAGTGAAGCCATGAATAAGCTGATAGATCAGCAACGCAAAGAACAAAATCCTGAAGCCAGGAAAAAAATATTTGCAGATATTCAAAACCAAGTTTTAACTGATGTTCCCTACGTACCTTTATGGCAAAACAAAGATTATGTATTTGCCCAAAAAGGTGTAAGTAACGTTAACCTTGACCCCACCCAAAACCTGATTTATAAAACGATTAAAAAGTAAGTTTTAGTCATTGGTCATTAGTAACTAATCCTGACTCCTTCCTGCCTCCTGTAAAAGTTTCATTTCTCGTTTTCTCGTTCCCAGTCTCTGACTGGGAATGCTATCACAGAGGCTCTGCCTCTAATTTAATCGAAGGCAGAGCCTTCTAGAATTCATTCCCATACAGAGTATGGGAACGAGATAATATATAATTCCTGAACTCCTGAACTCCTATTTAAAATATGTCTCGTTCTAAAGCCTTACAATATTACATAGTTTCTCGGTTGCTCTTTGCGCCACTACAATTATTAACTATTATCACTCTTGTCTTTCTTTTACTCAGAGCCACACCAGGAGATCCAGCAGATGCAATTCTTGGTGGACGTGCGCCAGAAAGTGCTAAAGAAGAATTAAGAAAACAACTAGGTTTAGACTTACCTATATGGCTACAATATCTCAATTATTTAGGACATATCCTGCGTTTTGATTTAGGAACTTCCTTAACAAGTCGAGGACAGCAAGTGTGGGAAATAATTGGGCAACATTTCCCTGCCACAGTGGAATTAGCAGTTTCAAGTATGGCTGTGGCGCTAATTGTTGGTGTTTTAGTGGGTACTTTTTCCGCTTCTCGTCCGGGGACATCTTTTGATGTTGGTGGGCGTTTATTTGGAATAATTACCTATGCCTTACCTATGTTTTGGGCAGGTATGTTGTTACAATTAATTTTCTCAGTTCAACTGGGTTGGTTTCCCAATTCTAACCGCTTTCCTCCAAATCTCCCTGCACCTTCATCTATCACAGGTTTATATACAGTTGATAGTTTATTAACTGGTAATTTCAGTCAGTTATTCACTGCTTTACATCATTTGGCTTTACCAAGTCTTACCTTGGGAATTTTGCTGAGTGGAATTTTTGAGCGGATTGTCAGAGTTAATTTAAAACAAACCTTAAAAGCTGATTATGTAGAAGCAGCTAGGGCGCGGGGAATTTCTGAAAATAAGATTTTAGTCTCCCATGCTTTGAAAAACGCCTTAATTCCTGTAATTACGGTTTTGGGGTTAACATTTGCTTCCCTCTTAGGTGGGGCGATTTTAACGGAAGTCACATTTTCCTGGCCTGGGTTAGCAAATCGACTATATCAAGCTATTTCTGACCGCGATTATCCAACAGTGCAGGGGGTTTTAGTATTTTTTGGTGCGATCGTTGTGAGTGCAAGTATTTTAATTGATATTCTCAATGCTTATGTAGATCCAAGAATTAGATATTAATGCAGTGAGGAAATATATATAGGATGTTTACCTTGTAGTAGATAGAACTATTTTTTTATTAGTTTAATTTTTCACACTTGCAATTTGGGCTATTAGTCACTATGGCTTTACATCCTAAAGTTTTTAAAGCATTTAAAATTTTCATAGTATCTTTCCTTTTGCAGCGCTTTGCTTCTCTATTTTTTGACATAATATTTTCACATAATTTGTAAGCAGAATTTATGTCAATGGAAGCATTGAAATGTAGCTTTTGGGAATGTAAACAAGCTCCTTCTATCACTAATTCAAATTTTATACCAATTTCTTGTAATTCTTCTTCAGTTATCCAGATAAAATCAAAATTCTGATCATTTGGAGTTCTATTTGCACTTATAGCAACTATTGTTGCATACAAATCTTCATTTGAGTTGACTAGATAAAGACTATTAACACCATCATCAAATATATTTACAGATGCTTTTCGAGCGCGTTCCTGTTCACTATTACAATCCTCTGGATTCCAATGTGTGAGCTTATTTATTTTTCTGATATATGCAGGAGTTTGTACACCAAAATCTTCAAGAGTTGGAATCATTGTTTAAAGTTCTCAACTCCTACATATCTTCTAAAGCTTCTTTGGCATATTCTTTTACATATTCATCGTGTTCAGAATCTGACAAAAAATATTCTAATTGACTTTTGATAGCTTGAATATCTATCTCATCTTCCATGATTAGCAAAGCATCTATAATTGCAGCTTTTACTGAGCGTCTGTTGCTATCTGGGATTAATTTAACGATTGCATTAAATCTTTTTTGAACAGGGATATTAGAGGTACAAGCAATACTAGTAATTAGAATTTCCCATTTTTCTTCTAAAACTAATAAATCTTTATTGTCTAAGTCGGGTTTGTGTAGGTGATTGAGAGTAGAGATTATTACATTTCCACATTCAGCTAACAGCATAACTGTAGCATCAAAACCTTCACGAATTTTTCTGGAAGTACCCAAATCTAATACTTCCAATACTGTGTCAGTAGAGGTGATATATTGTGCAACATTTTTAGCAAGTGCTTTTCTTTTATTTGGATGCTCTTGGAAATAATCTTTGATTAGAATTAAACCAATGAATTCACCAGCATAATAATTTCTTTCTCTATCAATATTGGGCTGAGGATTATTCTTCTTAGCCTTGACATCTTTGTTAACCTGTATTTTGGAATAAAAAGATCCATTAATATCGTTTAAAAATTTATTTTCCTTGTAGAGTTTTTCCTCCTCGATTTGAGAAGCACTAGCATATTTTTTAGTATTCATAACGCCCCCATGATTTTTGAGCCTCATCCTTCGTTAGTTCCAAAAAAGCTGTAACAACATAATCATGAGCAGATGTAAACCAATCTATTATTGGAATCGTAGTATTGCTGCTTTTTGTAAGTAGTTGAAAAAACAAAAATAATTCATCGTCTGATATTACTTCTTCACTATAATTATCTGATCTAGATAATTGTTCTAATCTAATCAACAGGGTTCCTGAGTTATCAGGTAATAAAAAACTAATTTTAAAATCCAGTGAAACGGGAAAATTCAATAAATCAGTTCCTTCTGTTGTTCCAAAATTAAATATTTTGGAATAATCTTTAGCATTTTCCCAACCCAATTTTTTGCCTATTTGATTTATATAAGTCAAACCATAATTTCGCAATTCTATAGATTCTTGTGCAATATTTAACCACCATGCTTTTAGATGATTCCAGTGATAAATAAATTCTTTAAGAATATCCTCAAACGCAGGATTTTTATTTTGCTGATCGTACCTCCAGTTAAATATGAATAGATTATCTTGAAGTTGAATTAGTTTTTTTCCATCATTTGATATAAACCATACTCTTTGTAAAAGAGGTGTAGAATTTTCGTTCTCTTCCAAAATAATTGGTCTTTTATCTTGTTGCACTGGAAAATCTAACCGAATTGACTCCCAATAAAGTCCGAAATGGACAGAAGAAAAACCAGGAGCAACAAATTCTACAGAAAAAATTATCTCATCTAGTGGGGGCCGTGTAAATCTTACTGAAGCCATTAGTCTGGGTGGTGATTATATTAATCATTTAGCAATATACAATAATATTAGCATTCATATAGATGGCAAAGCTAGACACAATTCATGGACTGGAAAAGCTGAGTTTTAGTATAGCTTGTGATTTCCATAACAAGTTTCTTGTAAATCAATGTTCATAGTCTGTTAATTTTTACCAAATTATTGATAGGACTTATGCACTCAGCCAAGTTGAGAACGGTAGAATAGGCGTTTCAACTTCTGGAGAGATTCTTCGCTGCGCTCAGAATGACAGTTTTCCATTTCAGTGCGTGAGTCCTGATTGAGTCTGATGCACGCACGCACACAATAGCCAAAAAAATTCCCACCCAGGTAAACACCTGAATGGGTATTCAAAAAGGGAGTTTAATTACCCCCTAGAGAATAGAATTATTTGCTTTCAGTGAAATCAGCATCAATCACATCGTCACCACTGCCAGAAGGGGGAGTAGCACCACCATCTTGAGGAGGTTCAGCACCGGGAGCTTCACCTGCACCAGCTTGTTGATAGATGTTGCTACCAATAGCAAACAGAGCTTGTTGCAATTCTGGTGTCAGTTTCTGGATTTGCTCATCATCTTCCTTAGCCACTGCTTCCCGCAGTTCTTTCACCAAACCTTCAACTTTGGTTTTATCAGCTTCAGGAACTTTATCACCTAATTCTTGCAACTGCTTTTCAGCTTGATATGCTAAAGAGTCAGCTTGGTTCTTGCGTTCAATCTTTTCACGCCGTTCTTTGTCACTAGAAGCGTTTTGTTCGGCTTCGCGCACCATGCGGTCAACATCATTTTTATCCAAGGTGGAAGCGCCGGTAATGCTGATAGATTGTTCCTTACCAGTGCCTTTATCCTTAGCGGTGACGTTGAGGATACCGTTTGCATCAATGTCAAAGGTAACTTCAATTTGAGGAACGCCACGAGGTGCGGGAGGAATACCATCTAAACGGAAGGTTCCCAAACTCTTGTTATCGTTAGAAAATTCCCGTTCCCCTTGGAGGACATGAATTTCCACGTTGGTTTGACCGTCTACAGCAGTCGAGAAGACTTCTGATTTTTTGGTAGGAATGGTGGTGTTGCGAGGAATAATCTTGGTCATCACACCACCCAAGGTTTCTACACCTAAGGACAGTGGTGAAACGTCTAACAGTAAGATGCCTGTAACGTCACCAGCGAGAACACCCGCTTGAATAGCTGCACCAACTGCTACCACTTCATCAGGGTTAACAGTTTGGTTTGGGTCTTTACCTAGCACCCGCTTGACTACATCTTGGACTGCGGGAATCCGGGTGGAACCACCAACCAGTACGACTTCATCAATGTTGCTCTTATTTAATTTGGCATCTCTAAGAGCATTTTCTACAGGGATGCGGCAACGGTCAATTAAGTCAGAGCAAAGTTCTTCAAATGTGCCACGAGTTAGAGTTGTATCCAGGTGCTTGGGGCCGTCCTGGGTTGCTGTAATAAATGGCAGGTTGATTTCGGCTTGGGTAACGCTAGAAAGCTCAATTTTGGCTTTTTCTGCGGCTTCAGTTAAACGTTGTAAGGCTTGTTTGTCTTTGCGTAAATCAATGCCTTCGTCTTTTTTGAATTTTTCAGCTAAAAAGTCAACTATTTTTTTATCGAAGTCGTCACCACCAAGGTGGGTATCTCCGGATGTAGCTAGTACTTCAAATACGCCATCACCAACTTCTAGTACGGATACGTCGAAGGTACCACCACCAAGGTCAAAGACGAGGATGGTTTCGTTGCTCTTTTTATCGAAACCGTAAGCTAGAGAGGCTGCTGTAGGTTCGTTAATGATTCGGAGAACTTCAATCCCGGCGATTTTTCCAGCGTCTTTGGTTGCTTGGCGTTGGGAGTCGTTGAAGTATGCGGGAACGGTGATGACTGCTTGGGTAACGGTTTCACCCAGATATTTACTAGCGTCTTCTACTAGTTTGCGGAGGACTTGGGCAGAAATTTCTTCGGGAGAAAATTGTTTGCCTGCACCTGGGGAGTCTAGCTTAACGTTACCGCCACTACCTAGCACTTTGTAAGATACTTCAGTGGTTTCTTTGGTAACTTCGTCATAACGACGACCGATGAAACGTTTAACCGAATAAAAGGTATTTTCGGGGTTCATGACCGCTTGACGTTTGGCAATTTGACCAACCAAGCGATCGCCATTTTTAGCGAATGCCACCACTGATGGTGTTGTCCGAAAGCCTTCTGCATTAGCGATTACGGTGGGTTTACCACCTTCCATCACTGCTACGCAGGAGTTAGTCGTACCTAAGTCAATTCCAACTACTTTTGCCATTTTATGTTGTGGCTCCGTATAACTACAAATAAAGGACTAAATTTTGAACCAACTGAATCTAAAAAAACAGTCAGTGCAGCATGGTTGAGCTGGTCTGGGGTCAAAACCGCAAGTTATGCTGATATATATACTGAACTTGTGTAGTCAGTCCATGAAGGGTGGCTTCCCGAACCTTGAATAGGACGGTTAATTTTAAAGGTTGTTTTTAATTGGTTCATGGATTGAACTGTTGTCACTCTGACTAATGTATGAGAATTAATACGTTCATGAATTGGGGTGAACCGTAATCTCTAAGTCGTATTTGCCGTCAAAATGAAGCTTTAGGCAACCTGAATCCATGGTTTATTATCCAGTGACCTAATAAAATGACGTTTTCAACTGTGGAAAACACTGGAGTAGTTAACGAAAAGGTAAAATAGCGAGAGTGCCAATTTTAGCAATCTATCCAGCGTGAAAACTGATAGCATATTTTATCGCCTTTTTCAAGAGTTTCCCAGCATATTTTTTGAATTAATTGGCAAGCAAGCCCAAATAGCAGCAGCTTATCAGTTCTCTTCTATCGAAATTAAGCAAACTGCATTTCGGATAGATGGAGTTTTTATACCAACGCAGGATGAACAAAACACTATCTATTTTGTAGAAGTCCAGTTTCAAACCGATACGGAAATTTATTTTCGTCTATTCTCGGAAATATCTTTATATTTACGGCAATATCAACCTCAAAATCCGTGGAGGGGAGTTGTTATTTATCCCAGTCGCAGTTTAGATACAGCAGATACCAAGCATTACAGCGAATTTTTTACCAGTCAGCGTATTAGCCGTATTTATCTGAATGAATTAGGTGAAAGTGCATCTTTGCCTATTGGTATTGCTACCATAAAATTAATTATTGAGGATGAAAACACAGCAATTACTACTGCTAAAGAGTTAATTAACAGAACCCAGCAGGAAATCAGCAATGAACAACAACGGCAGTTATTACCCACATTCCGCAGATGTGACTCAGATTATTGATATTTTTGAAAAATTCCAGCCAGGAAAATTTTATCTACCTAATTTTTCTGGCTGAATTTAACTTTATTTGCCAAAAGATAGAGCTTATTAAGTAAGTTAATTTCACAAGTTTTTAAAATAGATTCTCTCTCTCAATTAAAGTAGTCATTTTCGGTAAAATAAACATGACAATTAAAGCCAAGAATATTTCCGTCTTCGCTAAAAACTTCTATTTACTACTTTTACCCTTGAACTTTCTACATCTTTTAGGTCAAATAAACCACATCAAGTAATTAGATAATATTTACTACAACTCTTTCCTAAATATCTGACAATCTTTTCACGTTCCTCCGTTAAATTGCTCATTTGTTTCTGTCCATTTATGATTACCAAATGTACAGCCTGAAACATCTGAAATACCCACCTCATTGTCGGTTTATTTGTGATTTTCTTAACTTGATTTCTAATCCCATCATCAAATTTAGCTAATTCTTGCCTTAATTTTCTTTGGGCAAGGTTATAGACTAACAAACACAATCCCATTATCATTGCTATTGCTTCTACTCTTTCCGGGGTTTTGACAAATACGCTTGATGTAAAAAACAATGGGTCTTTTAAAAATCTAAATCCTCTTTCGTTAGATTGTTGAGCTTTGTATTCTTCTAATACTTTCTCATCACTCAATTCATTTCTATCTAATACATTCGTTGCTAATATAAATCTCCCTGCGTTAATTTTTTTCAGTTTCTATTACTTCTTCTCTTGTTTCTATTTGACCTTTTATTTGATATTTTATTTGACTTGGTTCGGTCAATTTACTTGGTCTACCTGCTGTTTTATATTCTAGTTTCTCTATGTATTCAATTTCTTTTATTTGGTGATATTTCCAGGATTTTGATAGCTTTTCTATTACTATTTTTGCATCTGGCTGACAGGCGAACTCTTGTCTGGATAGTTTGCTGAGTGCGGCTTTTGCTTTTGCTTCCTGTTTTTTGACTTGTTTTTCTACTTGTTGGATACTTGATTTTTTTCTGATTTCACTTTCTACGATTATCCATCTTTGTTTTATGCCTGCATATTCTGATTCTTTGGCTGCTATTTTATAGCCTGATATTTGACTATCTTTCCATTCTGCTTCTTTTATATCTACAATTTTATTTTTTGCTTCTTTGATACTTAGTGGTACTCTTGTTATCCATTTCAGTTCTCTCATTGCTGCTAAGTTTTCTGCTGTATATAAGGCACTGTCTGCTACACTTATGCCCTCAAATGTCCATTGTTTTTTAAATTCTTTTAATCTTTCTACAAATACACTTTTATCATCTACGTTTCCTGAGTCTACTTTTAAATATAATGGGATGTCTCCATCTCCTGTTACTATCATGTCTATGATAAATTGTTTCAAGTCTGGTCTTTTATCTCTTGAATATCCGTGGACTATTTCTATTGCTTTCATCTCCGGTTCTATTTCTAATTTATTCTCTTCTGTTTCTTGCTTTATTTCGTCTATTTCTTTGATTTCTTTTTTGTACTCTCCTTCTACACTCATTGATGTCCCATCTAAATGAATACTATCCATTTCTACTTGGAATTTATGGGCTGCTTTTATGGCTACTGCTGTAAATATCGGTTCTTCGGTTATTTTTATGGACAACCTAGTTCAGAATCCTTGAAAGCCTTATCCTGTAAGCATTTCATTCAAGGAAGTACCATAATTATTTATAACCCTTGCGGGGCAAGGGTTTTGTTACAATAAATCCTCAATCACCATAAAAGGGATGCAAGAGCCGAAATATCTTGGTTGTTCCTATTTGATGATATTTGTCTAGTTCTCTTCCTAGTTTGTCGTCATTTAAATGCTCTGGTAATACTCCTTCTCCTATTAAATGTTCTGTTGCTTTTCCTACAAAAAATTCCCCAAATAGATATAATGGGGCGCTTAAAAACCCTAATCCATTCAATATCATCGCTTTTACTACTTGTCCTGGTGTTAGGGTTTCTTTTGTTTTTATTCCCACTATTTTATTCACTTCTTCTACCAATTCCATCTCGTCTATTATTCCTGCTACTATTCCTAAATGGTCTATATCTAGGGTTTGTATGGCAACTTGAGACTCTTTCACGGTTTTTCCCTTCTCTATTTGACGCTTTTTATTTTAACAAATAAAAGCCTGAAATCCTTGCTAGACAATCTTTTCAGGCTTTTCTTTCTCTAAATTTTTAATTCCTAAATTTGCTTTAACATCTGCGGAATGTGGGTTATTAGAAATAGTAGAAACTATTTTGGTTTATAAGTTTCCCAGAATGAGTCACAAGGAGATTGAGGCTATGTTTAGTTTAAGTGATTTGAAACAAACAAAGGTTTATCAGGAAGGAAGAGAGGAAGGAAGAGAAGAAGGGAGCTTGGAAGCAAAGTTAGAATCTATACCTAGATTATTAGCGTTGAATTTGACAGTAGAACAAATTGCACAGGCTTTGAATTTAACAGTTGAAACAGTTAAGCAAATCACACAAGAAATACCAAGTCAGAATGATGAAAAACAGAAAAAATAAAAATTTGATTGTTGATAAACGTTGAATAAAAAAAGCCTTATTTAATTTAGTTAATTAATAAGGCTTTTCATTTTATTAAACCTTCAAGGTTCAAATCAGATTCCCATATTTAAACCTTGCCCACCCTATATCATGCACAACAAGATTTTTTCAAAGGTTGTACTACCTGTTCAGAATCTATAGTAGCATCCACATTCTCTGCTGGTTTTGTGTCTGCCACCTTCACCACAAATACTTCCCAGCGATTTCCATCAGGATCTGTTACCCACACTTTATCTTGTAACGCATAGCAACATTCTGTATTTTCCTCTGTAAACAATGCTAGTCCAGCTTCTGCAAACCTTTGTATAGAAGCTTGTACTTCTTGGGTACTTTCAACCTGCACACCTAAATGAGATAATGCTCCCCCAGACTGTACGCTAGAAGTTATATTTAGTGTCAGGTTTAAAGGTGGTTTGGAAATATCAAACTTAGCATAATCAGTTTTATATTTCACAGGTTCAACACCAAACATTGCTTGATAAAATGTTACTGATTTCTCAATGTTAGTGACATTCAATGCAATATGAGTTTTTAGAACTGACATAAATTTTGCTCCTTGTAGGAATTATTTTATATTGATAAGATCAATATAACTAGGAAGGATGAATACAGCGGGGATCTAACAAAGTTGCCTTTTCTGGTTCTCTAGGAAACCAAGCTGCTGTGCGCTTACAAAATTCAACCAGCATTAACATTACTGGAACTTCAATTAAAACTCCTACCACTGTCGCTAATGCAGCACCAGAATTTAAACCAAATAACATTACTGCTGTGGCAATAGCGACTTCAAAATGATTACTAGCACCAATTAAAGCCGCAGGGGCTGCATCCTCATAAGTTATATTCAATTTTAATGCTGCTACATAACTAATCAAGAAAATGAAATTAGTTTGAATGAATAGCGGTACAGCAATTAATAAAATGTGCAAGGGATTCTTAACAATTAATTCACCCTTAAAGGCAAACAGCAAAACTAAAGTAATCAATAAAGCACTAGTAGCAATGGGAGAAAGATATTTCAGAAATTCTCTTTCAAACCATTGTTTACCTTTATATTTAAAAATCCAATAACGGCTATACATCCCTGCGACTAAGGGCAAACCAACATAAATCAATACAGATAAAACTATTGTTTGCCAAGGAACTATTAAATCATTTGCTGCTAGTAACCACCTACCCAAGGGTGCATATAAAAACAGCATTGCTAGAGAATTAACTGCCACCATGACCAAGGTATGTGCTTGATTTCCGTATGCAAGATATCCCCACATTAAAACCATTGCCGTACAAGGTGCAATTCCTAATAAAATTGCCCCAGCAATGTAAGAATTGGCTAAACTAACTTCATTGCCACGAATTAATTCTGTACCTGTAATCAATGGTTTAAATAACCAACCTAAAAAGAATTGGGCAAATACTACCATGGTGAATGGTTTAATCAACCAATTCATTACTAAAGTCAGAATTACAGGTTTCGGGGTGCGGAGTGCATTTGCAGCTTGGGTGAAGTCGATTTTTACCATGATGGGGTACATCATGAAAAATAGGCATATAGCAATGGGAATTGAGACTTGATAAATACTAATAGCGTCTAGTGTAACAGCAATGCCTGGAAATAATTTTCCCAATGCAATTCCTACTAAAATGCAGATAAATACCCAAACAGTGAGATATTTTTCAAAAAAGCTGAGATTGCTTTGAGCTTTAATTGGAATTATATTTTCTCCATTATTTACATTCATAAATATCTCCTAATAATTAATAGATGTAATTTATGATTTATAATGGGGAAAAACTATATATTACCCAATATAACTCATTACCTAATTTTGATTTTTTAATCACCGTCACCAGCTTTCCAAGCGATATCTTTACTAGGTTGAGGATTTGGTAACTTCAGAGAAACTAAAGCTGCTGCTAAAACAAAAAACATTGATGTCCACAGACAACCGACTAAGCCGGATAACTGATAAACTAAACCTGATAATACAGTACCTGCGAGACGACCACCGGAATTAGCCATATAATAGAAGCCAACGTTTAAGGCTACCTTGTCATCATCGGTAAATGCTAACACTAGATAGGAATGAACGGCGGAATTGAAGGCAAAGACCACGCCAAATATGAGGAGTCCACCAATAATTACTAGATTAGCAGGTAAACCGATTTGGAGAGCAAGTGCGATCGCACCAGGAACAGCAGTTAACGTAAAAGTCCAAAACTGAATAGTCTGTGATTGCGGTGGACGGCCAGAACCAAATCGTTGTATCAAAGTTGGTGCTAAAAATTGAATAATCCCATATCCAATTACCCAACAAGCCAAAAACCCTCCCACCTGATAAAAAGACCAACCCAAAGTTTCACGTAAAAATACTGGTAAAGCCACTACAAACCACACATCTCTCGAACCAAAAAGAAAAAATCTAGCCGCAGACAAAATATTAATTTCTTTGCTTTTAGAAAACAGTTGACTAAACTTAACTTTCTTCTTAATTTTGCCCATTCCCTTCGGCAACATCAATCCAGTGAACATAATCAAAAATAGTCCACCTGCCATTATCAACAGGGAATTGACAAACCCAAATAAAGATAAAATCGCACTACCAACAAAAAAACCAACACCTTTGAGAGCATTTTTAGAACCCGTTAAAACTGCTACCCATTTAAACAAAGAAGATTGGGCATCTTGTGGAACTACCAAACGAATAGCACTTTTAGTACTCATCTTCGTTAAATCTTTCGCAATTCCTGAAAAAGCCTGTGCAATCATCACATAAAGAACTGCAAACCACTGTACCCAATTAGGATTTAACCAAGACAACATCACCAGAGAAAAAATCTGTAAACCAATACCTGTATAAAGAGTAACTTTCAATCCAAATTGTGAACCAATCCAACCACCTAAAAAATTCGTAACAATACCAAAAACCTCATAAAACAGAAACAGAGATGCAATTTGCAGAGGTGTATAACCAATTTTATTAAAATAAAGCAACACCAACATCCGCAAAGCACCATCAGTAATAGTGAACCCCCAATAAGCCAAAGTAACTAAAGCGTAATTCTTTAAATTACCACTAGAACTTGTAGTAGAAGCCATGATTAAAAATTCAAAATTTACAATACAAACCAAGAATCAAAAAACTCTAACTCTCTTTGCGCCTCTGCGTCTCTGCGTGAAAAAAATCCATCAGGGGTAAAATAAACATTCCACCCCTTTGAAAATCATTATTTCTGCAAACTTAAAGCCACCTTTCGCGCTAATTCCACCATGCGATTGGCATAACCCCATTCATTGTCATACCAAGCTAAAATTTTCACTTGAGTTTCATTTACAACCATTGTTGAAAGGGCATCAATAATTGCAGAACGAGGATCATCTTTATAATCAATTGACACTAAAGGACGTTCTTCATAACCCAAAATACCTTTAAGTGGTTCTTGTTCAGAAGCTGCCTTTAACAAACCATTAATTTCATCTACCGTTGTTGAACGAACCACTTCAAACACACAATCTGTTAAAGAAGCATTTAATAAAGGTACACGCACAGCTAAACCATTTAACTTACCATTTAATTCTGGATAAATTAAACCAATAGCTGTAGCTGAACCAGTGCTAGTAGGAATTAATGACATACTTGTAGCCCTAGCGCGACGCAAATCTTTATGAGGTGCATCAACGATAGTTTGAGTATTAGTATTGTCATGAATTGTGGTGATTATGCCATGTTTAATTCCTAAGCCTTCATGAATTACTTTTACTACTGGGGCTAAACAGTTAGTAGTACAAGAAGCAGCAGTTAATAAATGATGTTGATTAGATTCATAAAGGTGATCATTTACCCCCATGACAATATTTAATGCCCCTTCCTTTACAGGTGCAGCAACAATTACTTTCTGCACACCTCTTTTAAAATAAGGATCAAGGGTAGCTGTGGTTCTAAATTTACCAGAACATTCCAAAAC
Organism: Anabaena sp. PCC 7938; assembly: GCF_049315035.1. Taxonomy (NCBI): domain Bacteria; kingdom Bacillati; phylum Cyanobacteriota; class Cyanophyceae; order Nostocales; family Nostocaceae; genus Anabaena; species Anabaena sp. PCC 7938. The sequence goes on from NZ_CP186034.1 coordinate 4,222,107, forward strand.
AATATCAACACCAAAGTCTTCCCAAGGAACTTCACCCGGTTGGGAATTTTCACTAAAACTGAGGGGTTTACCATCAATTACGACTCTGTTTTCTACTGCTTCAACTTCTCTATCCCAGCGTCCATGTACAGAATCAAATTTGAGTAAATGTGCTGCTGCTACTGCACCACCTTTCGTTTCATTGATATGTACAAATTCTATTTCTGGCCAACCCCATGCAGCGCGGAGTGCTAAACGTCCCATGCGGCCAAAGCCATTAATTCCTACACGCACTGTCATGTTAAAATTCCTTTTGTTTACGCAATAATTGCCCAATTGTTAGGTCTAGTTCTGCTTTTCCAGCAAATACTGTTCCCGCTTTTCCGTTATGCAATTGGACATAATTAATTTTGTAAGCTTCCTCTGGTAAAGGTACATAACCGACAGAATTAGCAACTGTTGATGCTTTTTGCAGATAGAAATCTACAAATTTATAAACGTCACCTCTGTTTTGGCTAGACCAAAGATTGACATAGATAAATAAGGGTCGAGAAAGTGGTTGATATTGAGATTTCTCTACTGTTTCTGGTGATGGTAAAACTGCACCTTTTCCGTTGTTAACAGCTACTACTTTTAACTTATCTTTGTTTTTTTCATAGTAAGCGTAACCAAAATATCCTAAAGCGTTAGGATCTTTATTGATACCTTCAACTAAGACATCATCATCTTCGCTACCTATGTAATCATTACGGCTGGATTTAGCTTTACCAACTAGCGCCTCTGTGAAGTAGTCAAATGTACCAGATTGTTTACCAGCACCGTATAAATTCAGAGGACGATCTGGCCAAGAACTACGTACTTGATTCCAACGGGTAATTTTTCCTTCAGCAGCAGGTTCCCACATTTTTTTTAATTCTGCTACTGTGATGTCTTTTGCCCAGTCGTTTTGGGGATTAACAGCGATGGTTAAGGCATCAAAGGCGATGGGTAATTCTATGTATCTAACATCATTTTTATTACAAACTGCCATCTCTGCTTTAGAAATTGGTCGAGAGGCGTTATTGATGTCTATTTTACCCGTGCAGAATTTTTCAAACCCCCCACCAGTACCCGAAATGCTAACTTGCACTGGGGTGTTATTTTTGGTTGTGACTGGAAACTCTTTGGCTATAGCCTGTGTAATTGGATGTACGGTACTAGAACCATCAATTTTGATGGCTTTTATAGTTTCTGAATCAGTGACTTGTGTTGTTTTTGCTGTCTGCTGAGTTTGAATTGATGAGTCGGGTGCTGTTGTGCAACTAGTTGCTAATGTCAACATTCCCACTGCTAAGACCAATTTATTCCTCGTTGTTTTCACTGACATCACCATTCCTATTGCTGATATGGAAAGTTATGTATCTATCATTTCAAAAAAAGTTGATATGTCAAGCAATATTATAACAACATATACAAATATTAATCAATAAAATTTGATGTATTGGGTAGAGGGGTGAAATCAACTCGGTGAGTCATGAGTATAAACTCGGTTGTTTCAAGGTTTTGAGTAATTAACACTGTCTTAGTTTATGTAATTACACCCTTATAGTTTTAATATTACCCATCTTGATTAATCGCAGCAGGAACGAGGTACTGACATGATATGATTGAGGCAAAAATCGGCTAAATATTGTTCTAAAATCTGAAATTGGGGCAAATTTAAGCTGTAATAAATCCAGCGTCCTTCCTGACGTGAGTTAACTAAACCAGCTTCTTTGAGATTTTTTAGGTGAAAGGATAATTTTGACTGACTTATTTCTAAAGCATCACATAAGTCACATACGCACAATTCACGCTGTCGCAGCAGTTCTATCACGCTGATTCTGATGGGGTCAGAAAGGGCATGAAAGCCTGCTACGATGACATTGTTAGGAAACGTGGTGGGAGTTGGCATCAATTAATTACGCGGTATAAAGGTAAATCACGAAAAAGAAAACAAGTTTCTGAAATTACAGCATCGCAGGTTAATACAGGTAAATCAACCTGTCTCCATTGAGTTACAGCCCATTTGTGAAAGCGATCAGATTTTCTGAAATAAGCAACTAAAACACCAGTATCGAGAATTATGCGCTGATTCATTTCTCCCCATATCCTTCCATGTATTTTTTATTACAGGAAAGATCATTAACTCCATCCTCAATCACTCCCTCCCATTTTCTCAATAGATCACGAGGAGAAATTTTAGGATTGTTTGCAGTTGCTTTTTCAGGATGTTGATTAACTAGGCGATCGCTTGGCTGTAGTTCGTTATCTCTCAATTCAAATACAAGAAATTCAATAAAACGTAGAACTTGCTGCTGTTGATCCATAGGCAACTGCTGCATCGTAGTTACTACTTTTTCTAGAATTGTCATAACCTTAATTCTTTTGAGATTGTGTATTCACCTTAATTATCACGCAGAAACTATGGCTTCCATTTGATAGTGGATTCCCGCTTCTTTGAATCTTTGTAAAGCTTTTCCCAAGCGATCGCACTCTGCTATTAAACTAATTCTCACATAGCCTTCTCCACCAACGCCAAAAGCATTACCAGGAGTGAGAACAACCCCTGTTTGCTGTAGGACGTGCAAAGCAAAATCTGTGGAATTCATCCCCTCAGGACATTTTATCCACAAATACATGGTTGCTTCCGTTTTGGGAATCTTCCAACCCAACTGGCCTAAACCATCAATGAGAAAATCTCGACGGGTGCGGTAACGTTGTTGGACTTCGTGTAAATACGTATCTGAAAGTTGCAAAGCTGTCTCTGCGGCAGTTTGTAAAGCGGAGAAAATGCCATAATCCAAATTAGTTTTTAAAGTCCGCAAACCTTGGATTACATGACTATTTCCCACCACAAAACCTACACGCCAACCTGCCATATTATAGGTTTTAGAGAGGGTATGAAATTCTACACCGATATCTTTTGCACCGGGAATTTCTAACAAACTAGTTGGTTGATAACCATCAAAAGCTAATTCGGCGTAACATAAATCATGGACTAAAAGAATTTCATACTTCCGTGCAAAAGCCACAATTTCTTCAAAAAATTCACGGGGGGCAGTAGCTGCGGTGGGATTACTGGGATAATTAAAATAGAGAATTTTGGCTTTTCTGGCTACTTCGTCAGGAATAGCAGCTAAATCAATTAACCAGTTATTTTCTGCTTTGAGAATTAGATTGTGAATAACTCCACCGGCAATGATGGGGCCACGGAAATGAACGGGGTAGGAGGGTGAAGGGACTAAAACAGTGTCACCGGGATTAATGTAAGCGATCGCTAAATGTGCCAAACCTTCCTTAGAACCCAATAGAGGTAAAGCCTCACTATCAGGATCAAGTACCACACCATAACGGCGATTGTACCATTGGGTAATTGCCTTGCGGAAACTAGCAGTACCTTCAAATGGGGGATAACCGTGATTAGCGGGATTTTGCAAAGCTGCAATTGCCGCTTCTACCACCGGTTGCGGCGTGGGACCATCGGGGTTTCCCATCCCCAAATCAATCAAATCTAGCCCCTGTTCCCTAGCCTTGGCTTTCAATTCATCAAGACGGGCAAACACATAAGGAGGCAACTTTTGTACACGTTCTGCGGGTGTAATCCAACTCAAATTCATCTAAAAACCTCGAATATAAACAGGGACTGGGGATTGGGGATTGGTGATTGGGAACTAGGGAGGATGAGAAAGAACCTTTATTTTTACTTCTGACTCCTGACTCCTGACTCCTGCCTTCAATTACCTGTTACTCGTTCCCCCTTTTTGTCAATACGATTACTATCTATTGGTGCAGTAGTAGAAACCATTGCGGCCATTAATTGTTCCAATGCCACTTTAAAAGGTAAGCGATGGATATCAGAATGAGGATCTAAAGCAATTTCTGCTGCTGTTTGTAACTCGCCCAGGGTGATATTACCTAAACCTAAATCACTTAATTTTTGCGGTAATCCAATCTCTGCATAGAACTTCAACAATTGTTGTCTTGCTGCTGCTGCTAGTTGATTTCCTGGGATCATTTCTTCCAACCGCAGTTGTACCAAGATGCCATAGGCGACTTTTTCCCCATGAATGCTACCATGTCCAGAAATATGCGTTAAACCATTATGTACAGCATGGGCAGCAACAGTGCGACATTGCGCCCCACCCAGTCCACCGATGACTCCAGCGAGTAAAACCGTTGCATCTACAACTTCTTGCCAAGTTTCACTACCTGGTTCTTTGAGGGCAACTTCGGACTTTTGTAATAAAATATCTCGTAAAACCCGCGCTTGTTGAACTGCGGCAATAATTAGGGTTTGTTGTAAGTGTCCACTGCTGACTGATGCTTCGTACCATTTTGCGATCGCATCTCCAATCCCTGCAACTAAAGTCCGTTGTGGTGCAGTTTGAATCAAATCATAGTCCAAAATCAGCAAATCAGGACAGCGAGACAAAGCCACATCATATAAAAACGCCCCAGCTTCAGAATAGACATTTGATAAAGCCGTCCAAGCTGCACAGGTAGCCGCAGAAGTAGGAATTGTGACAACTGGTAGCTGTAATTGATGGGCGACTAACTTAGCTGTATCCATGGATTTACCACCACCAACACCGATAATGACATCAGCTTGATGTTCCTTTGCTGCTTCGCGTAAGGCTTTCAGACTGGCTTCACAACAATCTGTACCATAGGAAACTGTAACTGTGTGTAAATTTTCGGCTTGGAAAATAGATTGTAAACTCTCTTGGCTAATCTTGAGAGTGCGATCGCCTGCCACAATTAAAGGACGAGTTCCCAAACGGGCAATTTCTCCTGCTGCTGAGATTAACACACCAGCACCCCGGATAACTTTAGCCGGGGAAACTGTGAGTGCAACTAACGAACTAGAGGTTTGGGTAGATAAAGCTTGAGTAGAAGATTGATTAGGCATAATAAGTAGTATGTCAAAAATTGATATTTCTTAACCAAATTAGATTAACAATATACAGCAGGGAATAGGGAATAGGGAACAGAGTTGAAAGTCTTTTAGCATCAGGCTTGGTTCTGAGGGAACACCAGAAAATAAATTATCTAATCTTGCGGGATGGGCATACTTCGACTACCAATTAGAGATTAAGCGCAATCCTCTTACCATTGCCTATAACCAGCAAAGTGATACATTTTTTCCCCAATAGTGAAATTTTTGAAGTTTTAATATCTTAATCTAAAAATAATATTTATTGTATAGTAAATCACAAAAAAATCATGTTGTGGCAATTCCCAAGCTCATGAAATACACCCCACCCGCGCTGTCGCGCACCGTAGCCCCTTACCAAGGGGAGGGTTGGGGAGGGGTAATTTTGTATCTAAACTAGAGTGGGAAAGGCTATATTTGGGGATTGGGGACTGAAAACTAGGTAATATTTGCCATTTCCCTATCTCCCCACACTTCCAAATCTCTGTTAAGCTGTGGGTTTTTTTGGTATTTGAGCGAATTTATCTAGGTAAACTTGCACGGCCATTTCAGAATCTTCACGACTAGCCAAAGTTCGTTTGACTTCACCTAAATACAGCGGTACTGTAATTCCTGGTTCTGGGTGGATAACGGTACGGGCGCGAATGGTCAATTGGTTGTTTCCTCTGCTACCCAAACGACCAAAAGAATACAGATTACTAGCTGCTTGACGCAAAGTTGCTTCTAATTGTGTAGGGGTAATCTGGGGTGAAGTCGCAATTACCGCTTCGCTAGAACCATTGTCATAAACTAGGGTGTATTTTACTGCACCGGGGATAACTGTGCGACTCAGAGGGACTAAAGACAGTGAAAATAACCCAGCAGTCAGCACGATCATAAAGCCAGTTGCACCCACCAGCCGAAAGCGAAAGCCCCATTTGACGATAAAAGCTAGAATTGTGAAGACTGCAAAGGCTATCGTCGCAATACCTGACCATTGTGTATATTGCAGGAAATCAGATGTGGTGAACATAGGGTTTTAATTACGGACATACCCATTTTACTGGTTGGTGCGATCGCTGCGTTGACTCATGCGATCGCAGTAAACTTACGCCCCTACAGACTCCTTCGCTGCATACAATACCTCAGCCGAGATATCTTTAAAGCCACGTTCACGGGCAAATTTTTCAGTATTTCGCTTTACTTTTCCGCGCACAAAACCAGGAATCTTATTTAATTCTGCTTGTCCATCTTTTGTCCAATTTAAACCGGATTCTGCGGAAATTCCTTTGGTAATTACTTCTTTTGTATCGTGTCCACCAAAGATTTCTAATAAGTGATCTTCCATTCCCAAAGTAAAGGAATTGTAGATTAAATCAGTGATTTGATTTGTGCCTTCATAACCCATAAATGGTTTGTAACCAATGGGGAAATTTTGGACGTGGATAGGTGCTGCAATCACACCGCAAGGAATATCCAAACGTTTACCAACGTGGCGTTCCATCTGTGTACCAAATATAGCAGAAGGTTCAACGCGAGCGATCGCATCCCCAATTTCTCCATGATCGTCTGTAATCAATACCTCATCGCAATATTCGCTCACCTGTTCTCTAAACCAGTCAGCATCATACTTGCAATAAGTACCAGCCCAAACCACATGAATCCCCATTTCCCGTGACAAAATCTTAGTTAAAGCAGCCGCATGGGTATTATCACCAAAAACCACCGCTTTCTTCCCAGTTAAATTCTGACAGTCAATCGAACGGGAAAACCAAGCAGCTTGGGATACATGGAGAGTTTGTTCATTAATGAAGTCTTCGTAATCAACCTCACCACCTTGGGCATTAATTACCTGCTGAATTTTGCGGATACATCTTGCCGTTTCCACAACACCCATCGGCGTAATATCTACGTAAGGAGTCCCGAATTCTTCTTCTAAATATTTAGCTGTAGTTAAACCAAGTTCACGGTAAGGAACTAGATTAAACCAAGCTTTTGGCATATTCTTCAACTCGTGAACCGAAGCACCTTCAGGAATGACAGTATTTACCTCAATTCCCAAATCAGCCATTAGCCGTTTCAGTTCAGTACAGTCGTGATTATTGTGGAAACCAAGAGTAGAAATACCAAAGATGTTAACTGAAGGTTTAGCAGTTTTTTCTGTTGGTAGTTCCCCACGCTTGCGGGCTTTCTCAATGTAATATTGAACGATTTGTTGTAGAGTCCGGTCTGCGGCTTGTAATTCGTTGTAGCGGTAATGGTTCACGTCCGCCAGCATTACGTCCCCTTTCGCTTCCAACTGCGCCCTTTCCACAAAGTTGTGTAAGTCTTCTTGCAGAATGCTGGAGGTGCAGGTGGGGGTTAAGACAATTAAATCGGGGTGTTCTTCAGCGTCTTTGCGGGTGATGTTATCCACCACCTTTTCTTGAGAACCACGCGCTAAAACGTTTCTGTCAACCACACTGGTTGTCACTGGGGTAAAGTCTCTCTCCCGCGATAGCATGGAACGCATAACATTAAAGTAGTCATCACCGAGAGGTGCGTGCATGATTGCGTGAACGTTTTTAAAGGAACTAGCAATCCGCAAAGTACCAATGTGGGCGGGGCCTGAATACATCCAGTAAGCCAATTTCATCCGGTCTTCTCCCTTTACAACTCAAATAACTATAAGTGCTTGATTATTAAATCGTTTCTGATTTTCTCAAACCTAACCGTTATGAACAAATAAGGTTTGTTGCGAGGTTATTTGACTTGGGAGACAGTAAAACCTAGTTCCTGACTGGGTTATAGCTATAGACTTAAACAATATTCATGTTGTTTAAATCAATAAATCTTAATAATTAGCAAAATCTTGGGATCAATTTTGAGCAATTGACATCACTGATATTTGTTAATTTAAACCGCAAAAAAGCCAAATGATATAATCAGTCTTTATCAGTAATTTGCTAAAATATACACAATAGGAATTAATTACCTATTACAAAAATTATGGTAAAAATACCCTTTCTCGCTTCGACAATTCCTCCTTTGACAAACGGCGATAAACTCACTCGTTATGAATTTGAGCGTCGATATAATGCCATCCCTAAACCTAAAAAAGCTGAATTAATCGAAGGAATAGTCTATATTATGCCTGCTGCTTTGCGTTTTAGAAGTCATGGACAACCTCATGGTCGGATAACTGGTTGGTTGTTTAGTTATGAAGCTATGACTCCCGGTGTGGCATTAGGAGTTGAACCCACGGTGCGTTTAGACTTAGATAACGAACCTCAACCTGATGCAGTTTTGATTATTACACCAGAAGCAGGTGGACAAACTCGAATCAGTGAGGATGATTATATTGAAGGTGCGCCGGAGTTAGTTGTGGAAATTGCTGCTAGTAGTGCAGCTATTGACCTACATAGCAAAAAACAAGCTTATCGCCGTAATGGTGTCAAAGAATATATTGTTTGGCAAGTTTTAGACCAAAAATTGAATTGGTTTTCTCTGGAAGAAGGTGAATATTTAGAACTAGCACCTAATCAAGATGGAATTTTACAAAGTCGGGTATTTCCAGGTTTATGGTTAGCGGTAAATGAATTATTAACAGGTAATATGCAAGGCGTGTTGAATGTTTTACAAGCTGGTTTAAAGTCTGTTGAACACACGAATTTTATACAGAAATTAGATAGTAATTAACCTATTTTTAGGTTTCATTAAAAAAGTCTAATTGTGTTTGCTTAACTTCCTGTTTTGCGATTCCATTACCTGTCAGAGACAGGTAACGAAGTGAAAGTCTCTACAAAACTAATTTAAAGCTAATTTATTCACCCAAATTAATCGCGGGATTTCTACTAAAAAAACCCCTGGGCATCAACTTAAACCCAACTTGGTGTCGTGGCATTACTGGCCAATCTTCGGGACGGGGAACATGAGTCATTCCCATTGTGTACCACACCACAACATCTTCACCAGTTAAAGACTCATTATCAGCAATATACTTTGGTAAACCTTCGCCTGGTTTTGCTTGATTGGGATAATCTCCACCTGCATACATTTCACTAGATTTATATTTTGTTACCCAAAGATGATGAGTTGCAAAACTGGCTTTTTCGCGGATTTTTGCACCTTCTACCGCATACAAAATGGTGTTTCCTCCTGGCATCAACATATATGCAGGGGAAACACCTAAATTATTCTGTTTATCTGCACTAGCAATCATCCATTCTCGACTGTGTTTGATATCTAAATCACGGACAGCAGCTTTTTCTGTTTTTAATGGTGTGTCTTCTACAGTAATAGCATTTCCCAAAGGATTTTTATCACTTATTGGCAAAGCTTCAACATTCATTTCCATCACAGAATTAGCCTGACCATCTACATCTAAATCTAGACGATAGTTGAAGAAATGCTGGTGATTTACTCCAAATATATTCTGAGCTAATAATCTGCCAAAGGAATTATTTTGAGTTTGGATTTTGGCTGTTGTTCCCTGTGCCAGAACAATACCTGTTAACTCATTTTGTACTTCTAAAGTACCATCCTGGTGAAAAATCCAATTAATGCTGTAATCATAATTATCAACAGCCGTTGTCATCTTCATTACTAATTCACGACTGCGACGAACATCATTTTTTTGGCTATTGTATTCAAAATGTTTCCAGAGTACACCGTTGTCTCTTTCATAGATACCAATGACTCCAGGCATTGTATAAGCATCTCCTTCACCATTAGCAAATACGGCATCCAGTAAAACCCCATTATCGGGAACTTCTTTACCTATTTCCATTTTATTAGCTAACAAACCAAGGTTATATTCTCCGACATCAAAGGCGTTACGAAATGACCAATTAGGATTAGAATCACCATAAGGAACTGCCATTTCTGATAAGCCGGCACGATATAAAATTGGTCTGTATTTTTCGACATCTTTGTAATTAACAAGATATAAAACCAATCCTTCACGAGGATGCATTAAATAACGAAATTTCCAACCTTGCCAACTAATTTCGTTACCTTTAATTCTGAAGGTTTGACCATGAGATTGAATAATTTTTAAGGGTTTTGGTGGTGAAAGTAATTTACTGAAAGATTTTAGATCATAGTCCCAATTTTCTTGAGATATAGGAACTACACCGTTATCAACAAAACTATCAATTTCACCTTTGTTTAAATTAACTGTAACCAAAACTCCTTCAATGGGACGGGCATAAAAATTTGATAGTTTCCCTTTATAATAAGATAATGCTCGACAAAGACGATTACCTGATTTTTCTTCTGCTGGAGTGAGTATTCCTCCTGTCCAGCAACTGATTTGCACTTGGTCAAAATCTGTAATTCCCCGCTTTTGCATGGCTTTTTGCCATTGAGGATCGGATTTAATGACTTCTTTTGCTATCTCATAATCTGGGGGTAATATTGCAGGTTGAACACCGGGTTTTTCTTCCCAAGAAGTTAAGGTTTTGGTGGTGAGATCAACTGTTCCTGTAAAAGTTTTGTTGAGTTCACGTTCATAAACTAATAAAAAAACCTGGCGTGTAAATGACTTACCAGGTGTAAAATTCAAGACTTCTTTTTTATCCGGTTCTTGCAAAGCAATCATGGGAAAAAATGCTGTATCGCTCAAGGTTTTTTCCTGTTTGAGTATGTCTACAGCTTGATTGATTTCTATCTCGGTTAATGGGTTTAAAGGATGGGAAATGACAGATTCCTGAGCAGATAAAATGCCCATAAATCCCAGTATGGTAGTAGCGAAAACAATGATGGCAACAACTAGCCCAAAAAACCTTAGTCTCTGAATCATTAGTTTACTTAATTTAGAACTTATACCAGGTAAAAAAAAGAATGCGACAGATAGGTAGGTTGGGTATAACAGAGAGAAACCCAACAGAGTTAAGGTTTTGCTGTTGGGTTGCGTTCCTTAACCCAACCTACATCTGTAACAATAATTTTTAAAATTGGTATTGGTTATTTATTTCCCCAGTGCTAATAGTAAAACCGATAGATTCAGAAACTAATTTGCAAATAATTGGCTGGATTATGCAGTAACCAAACGTCGTAAAGATTCAGCACGACGTTTTGCAGTGGCGTTATTAGGAACCAATTTTAGTACTGCTTCATACATTTCCAGTGCTTGAGAATTTAATTTTTTCTTCTCGTAAGCGTGTCCAAGATTATTCAAGGCTGATATATAATCTGGGTTTAATTTGATTGCTTCTTTGTACTGACGAATTGCTAAGTCATATTGCTCTTGGGCAAAATAAACATAACCCAAACCGTTGTAAATTGGGGCAATATTTTCTTCTCCCTCTTCTTCAGCAGCTTTAAGAGCTTTTTGAAATAGGGGTATTGATTGAGTAAAGACTTTTTTTTCGGAATAAATACTGGCTAATTCATAATATTCTTGAGCCGTACCTTTTTCTTTAGTTAACTTGCTTTTCAACTTGGAAAGAGAACCTTCTAGTTTGCGAGTTTTGAAAATTTCTCGAAAAACACTCACACCTGCAAATGCGAGCAGACCAACAAAAACTGAGAGATAAACGACGGCTAGATTGTTATCCATTGCCTACAAATACAAATATAAAAAGTGCTTTCTCTATCTATTATTCAACTTTCTGGGAAAATGGGGAAATAAAAAAATAATTCGTAATTCGTAATTCGTAATTCGTAATTCTTAATATATACCTTCTTCCTTCGCGTCCTTCGCGCCTTCGCGGTTCATTTAATCCATATTCTGCTGTTAAGGAAATAACCCCCAAAATTGTGCGCGTTCTTTGAGCCAACCTGTAGCTGTGTAACGTGCGATCGCTTCATTTACCTTTCGCCTTAACTCATCGTACTGCAAACCCTTGGGCATCACAACCGATAAAGGTTGGGCTGATAGCTTGGTGGGTAATAGCCGATATTGAGGATATTCTTGCACCCAACCACTGAGAACGCTGGTATCAGCCGCAAAAGCATCAGCAGTGTTATTTTCGATTTTTTCCCGTGCTTCTACGTAGGAATTCACGCCTACTAACTCAGCATTAGGTATAAAATACCTTACCCTAGCGATAGTACTAGAATTATTGAGGACTGCGATTTTACGTTTAGATAAATCTTGCAATTTTTGAATAGATGTATCTTTTGTAACTATTGCCGCACCATCAATATAATACGGAACACTAAAACTAACTATACGGGAACGTGATTCAGTTGCTGTAACTCTGGCAATGGTGAGGTCTACTTGATTGTTTAAAATTACTGACAAGCGATCGCTATTAGCAACCGATTTAAATCTCACCGCATCCGGTTTACCTAGTAATTCCTCTGCCAAACGCCTGGCTAAATCAATTTCTAACCCTTGTAAATTGCCGTTATCATCCTTAAATCCCAAAGGACGCAAGTTATATTTAACAGCAATATTTACATAGCCTCGTTGCTGAATTTCCGGCAACGTAGCGGCTGAAGCAGTCAAAGATTTTCCCCCGAAACAAAGGCAGAAAACCAAAATTAAGGTAGCGGATAATACCAGATGTAACTGATTAATTTTTGACCACCTGTTACATCCGTTATTCATCCGTTGCCACCTTTATCCTTTAACTGCGTTTGCCATTTCTGCCACTTTAGCAAAACTTGCAGGATCAAGAACTGCCAATTGTGCCAACATTTTGCGGTTTAGTTCAATGTTAGCTTTTTTGAGATTACCAATTAACTGGCTGTAGCTTAAACCATGTTGTCTAGAAGCTGCGTTAATACGTGTAATCCATAGACGACGGAAATCACGCTTCTTCTTTTTGCGATCGCGGTAAGAACTGCGAAGCGCCTTCATCACCTGTTGGTTAGCGGTTCTAAACAGAGTTGAGTGAGAACCACGAAACCCTTTAGCTATTTTGAGAATTTTATTGCGGCGTTTACGAGCTACATTACCGCGTTTTACCCGAGTCATATCTTAACTACCTGTGATGTTTTACAAATAAGGGAGCATCAAACGTACATTGTCTGCATCACGTTCACATACCAGTGCAGACTGGCGCAAACCACGTTTCTTGTTGGAAGACTTGTGTTCCAGAAGGTGGCTTTTGAAAGCTTTGCGACGGACAATTTTACCTGTACCAGTGGCACGAAATCGCTTCGCCGCTGCTTTACGAGTTTTGAGTTTAGGCATGGGTTTGGCTATGATTCGACACAATCTATTATTATATATCAAAAAAACCAAATTAATTTTTTGTGGAGGTTGCGACTTTAGGATCTAAGACAATACTTGCGCCGGTTTTATCTACGTGGTAAGTCCAAGATTGATTTTTCACTTTCACAATTACTATCCAGCCTTCTATGGGGTCAAACTGTTGAGTACAGACTTCACCAAAACTGAATACGCAAGCATTACTAAAGGTTTGTTGGGTTGCTTGAGTAATTTTTATGGCATTTTGTGGTAATCCAGAGCGTTTAGAAGCATCACTCACAACCTTATCAGCTATATCCTTCGGCAGTTGGGAAGTAGCAGATACATTCACTTTGGGGTCGAGCAGGATTTGTGAACCAGGTTGATTGACATGATAAGTCCATGATTGATCTTTTACCTGCACAACTACCTTCCAGCCTCGAATAGGTCTGTATTCCTTAGTGCAAATTTCTCCAAATCGAAAAATACAGGGATTTCCAAAGGTTGTAACTGTGACTTGAGTAATTTTCAAATCAGGCATTTTTACCCCAGAACGTTTAGCCGCATCTCGTAGCACGGCTCTAGAAATATCTCTAGGTAGATTGTTTCGATTTTGAGCTAATTGTGTCTGTTCTGGACTAGGAATAGCCACAGAGGTTTGATTGTTAGAAATATCAAGTCCACAAGCCAGCAACCCGCTTAAAGCAAGGGTTAAAACAATTGATTGAGGTAATTTACCGATATTTTTCAAATGAAATGACATAATCTGTTTTCCGCCTCAATTTAACAAGATATAGCGGTTCTCGGTTGAGTGAGATACAAGAACCCCACCCCCAACCCCCTCATTGCTTGCGGGGAGGGGGCTATGATGTATTTCATTCAAGTGCATACCGCTATATATAAACTTATTTACTATTTTTAGTTTAGTTTTGTTCCCCAAATTGTTATTGAAATCAGGGAATACAGAATTTACTTAACTACGTTTTTGGGAAATTGGCGCTTTAAGGCTGCAAAAACAGGACAGGGAGCGGAAGCTTGCAAATTATGCGGTTTGTTCCAAGTGAAGGGTGCTTGTTGAGCCGCAGACATCCATAACAGCCGCTTGGCTCTGGTCATGGCAACATAGAGTAAACGGTATTCTTCAGCCATTTTCAGATATTTTGCATCTTCCCAAGCTTGGCTGATATTGGGGATGGCTTTGGTGTGGAGTACGGCACGAATTTGGGCGCGAGCGACTTCTGATAAGGTAAAATCACCTAAAAATTGGCTTTGGGGTGGAACCCAAAATCTACCAGGAATAAGGTTTTCGTGCAGAAAGGGCAAAAACACATAATCCCAATCTAGCCCTTTGGCTTTGTGCATGGTGATGATTGTGAGTTGACCTGGTTGGGTATATTGTTCGTCCAGATTTTCTGTGTCTACTGATTCAAATCGTTCGGAACTGACGATTTCACTTAAAGCGGAAAGCATTGCTTCCATTGAGGTGTTACCGAAGAGTTGCTGATTGACTCTTTCTGCAAGTTTGTCAGCGGTTGCTAATTCTGCTTGGTCATAATTTAAGGTTAAAGCGAAGAAGGAAATAATCTGATACAGAGGCAGTTCTAGACGAGCGCGGAGTAGGCTACGACACAAATGGGCAGTTTTTTGGACTATATCTGTTTGCGGTGCGGCTAGGGGGCCAGGATATAAAAATTCTTCGGGAATACTGGCGAGGGCGTTGAGATCTTGGGTAGGAATTAATTGACGTTGGACTAGGACATCGAGGGCGGCTTTGAGTTTTCCGGGGGAGTGGGGGCGATCGCAAAATTGCAATAATGATAAAATTTCTTGGGGTACATGAGAACGTCTTTCTCTCTCTCCCACGTCATAAAGTTTGATGTTATGTTCTTTGCATATCGGTTCTAAAGCCTCTCCTAACCATCTTCCTTGGCGATTTTCTCGCACTAAAACTGCTGCACAAGATTGGGGATCTTGGGTGAATAATTCAACTACTCTCTGGGAAAGCAACTCAACTGTTTGATGAATATCTACAGGGGTATAAAGTTCAAGTCCCTTCCCCACTGGTGCGGGATTAGCATTTGTCTGAGGATCATTGATATCCACAGGGTGAATTGTCTGCACCAGAAATGGAGTTTCGCCTTTATTGGTTGTTGACCATTGATTATTCACCCACTCCAAGGCGAAGTTAGCTGCTGCAATAATAATTCTTGTACTCCGACCGGCTTGATCCATTGTTGCCAATCTTTGATCAAGATGACATTTTTTACAAAAATCCCGGAAATAAATCGGGTCAGCAGGAGTAAAAGTTGAGTTAATCGCTTGATTAGGATCACCCACTCGCACTAGGTTGAGTTGAGGAGTCCTCAGTAAAGAACTATCAAAATCTCCCCATCTCCCTGCCCCCTGCCCCTGCCCCTGCTCCCCTGCTTCCTCTCCCCACTTGCCAATATTTCTAATAACTGCGTCTGAAGTGGGCTAGAATCCTGGGCTTCGTCTTCAAAAACGGCAAAAACTTGATTTTGCTCTATACGACGGGCGCTGTCGTTTTCTAGAACTCGTAAAGCAGCTAAAATCATATCGTCGTAGTCGATGAAGTCTGGCGACATATCCGATGGGCTACGTCTACGCATTAAGTTTTCATATTCCTCATACAATCCTGCTGCAACTTGCAAAATTGCATACTTATCGGTAGTTTTTTGACTCCATTTTTTTAATTGTTGTGGTGTTATTCCTGAGCTTTTCGCTTCATGAATGACGGTATAAGCTAAATCTGGTAATACTTCTGTTCGCAATACTGACTGACGACGCAGTTTTTCTGTTTCTTCCCCATCAAATTGTTTACCTGCGAGTAAGTGAGAATATTGTTCGGGATTATGAATAATCCATTGTTCTACCGCTTGACGAATGAAACGATGGCTTTGGTTAGGGGTAATTAATGTGACATTTTCTAGCTGCAAACCGGATAAGTTGGGATGACGGCTGGCAATGTTTAAGGCTAAACCATGCAGGGTATAGACTGCAAAGCCTGTTTGCGGTAAAGATAATTTATCTCGTAAGCATTCGCGGATTTTTGCTTTAATGTTGGCAGCGGCGGAACGGGTGAAGGTGACGACTATCAATTGACGACGGTAATTGTTACCTGTGGAAAGGGAATGTTGATATTGACGGGCAATTGCGATCGCAGCGGCATCTGCCATCCCTCTCGATTTACCCGCACCAGGAACAGCAGACACAGCTAATGACCCATGTTCCCAGTCGGCCATTTGCTTTTGTCCAGGTCGCAAACTATCACGAATTGCTACAATGTTGTCGTTTAATTTAGCTAAGGAGGATTGTTGATTTGCTTCTAATTCAAGGCTTTTTTGCTCTACTAAATCTGTAAAATTATCTTTTGACATATAAAATTTAGGTTTTTATTTTGGCGTTGCTGAGTAAGTGTATGATTTTATCTCACGCAGAGACGCAGAGGCTCAGAGAGTGAGTGTTTGAGAGATTAAGTATTTCAATTAACATGAATCAATAATGATTAATCGCAAACTTTTTATACATGATTTGGGTTTAACTGGAACGATACCTGCATTGGGTATTGCGATCGCTATTGGTGCTATTTTGCGCTTTTGGCATCTTGATTTAAAACCCCTCTGGCTCGATGAAATAATTACGGCTATTTTCAGTTTGGGTAAAAACTACCGTGATTTACCTTTGGATGTTCTCTTTCCCCTCAACCAAATTCAGACAATTTTTGCTTTTCAACCAGGTGTTAGCTGCTCTCAAATTGCCACTAATCTGGCTAATTATTCTACTCACCCACCGCTGTTTTTTTGCTGGATGTACAGTTGGTTAGGGTTTTTGCATCCTTTGAGTATAGAGTGGATGGCTAAATTGCGATCGCTACCAGCTTTATTTGGTGTGGCTACAATCCTAGCAATTTATGGAGTCAATCGTATTGCTTTTTCTCCCACATCTGGAATTATGGCAGCATTTTTGATGGCATTATCCCCTTTTGCTGTTTATCTTTCCCAAGAAGCAAGGCACTACACTCTACCTATGCTCATAATTACCTTAGCGTTATTCTTGCTCATGCAAATTCAGCAAGATATCTTTTATCAACAAAGATTACGTTTTTGGGTTTGGTTTTTATGGGCAATTATTAATAGTATTGGTCTTTATGTTCACTATTTTTTTAGTATAGCATTTATCGCCGAAGTTGCTACACTATTAATGCTAATTTATCGGGGTAAAAGTAATATTTTTAAACTCCGGCAAGTCTATTTATATCTAATTATCTCTACCTGTTCTATTATTATTAGCTTCATGCCCTGGATACTAGTTATACTCAGCCATTTACGCAGTTCTGAAACTAATTGGTTGCCATCTGCTCATCATGTTGAACCAATCTATCAAACTTTGATTACCTGGGTGTTGATGATCATTACTCTCCCCGTAGAAAATCAGCCTTTATTAATGGCGATTTTTTGTGGTTTTCTCATGGTTGTATTTATGATTTGGACTGGGTGGCAGGTCTTGCCAAATTTAAAGTTACTATGGTTAAAAAGTAAAACCCATTTGCCTACTTTCACACTTTTAAGTTTTACTTTTTTTGTATTATTACAATTCTTCTTGATTGCTTATTTATTAGGTAAAGATATTACGGTTGTTCCTCGTTATCATTTTGTCTATTATCCTAGTTTTTGCGCTTTATTAGCAGTCAGTTTAGAAAAAGTCAAAATTCCCAAGTTTGTCTTTTTATTGGTTGGTTTAATCAGTTGTATTTTTGTGCTTTCTAATTTAGCGTTTCAAAAACCTTTTCAACCTGATAAAGTTGCCCAAAATATGAATTTTGAACCTGCTGTACCATTAATGTTGGTGGTGGGATATGAAAATTATCAAGATGTCGCTGCGGGATTAAGTTTTGCTGTGGCATTGGAACAACTTAGAAGTCATGAAATCACCAGCCAATTACAGAAAGATAGTTTGATTTTTTTAGATAAATCTCCTGATTTTTCTGCCTTTAGTAACAAGCTTTCTCAAATTTCTATGGCAGATATATCTCAGTTTAATTTATGGTTCGTAGGTTCAAGCATGAGAAAGCGGGATTATCCACAAAATTTGACACTTACATCTGGTAAAACTACTTGTAAGATAGAACCTATCCAACACTATCGCACTGGTCAATTCCCTTATCAACTTTATCGTTGCAGCAATTCATCAGGGACTTCCAAATAAAAAAATGTACAAAAATTTCTTGTGGTGCGGGCCGAAAAGCCCGCAAATTATCAAGGACGGGCAGGATGCCCATCCCACAAGATTGAATAATTTATTGTCTGGTGTTCCCTAATTGGTAATTGGGGAATGGTAAAACTTTTCTTACCAATCACCAATCACCTAACCTTATTCGTCAATCTGCCAAGAATCCTTGGTAAATTCTTCATCAAGAACTTTCTTAGGACGTAAAATAACGATTATTTTTCCTAGTATGGTATTTTCTGGGGCTGTATCAAACCACTGAAAATCAATTTCACCGGAGTTATCGACGACAAAGTAGCTAGAAATATCCCATTCTCTTTGTGCGCGATCTATAACGACTAGCACCGGTTCTGTTTTGGTTAGGGTTGGGTTAGGGAAGATATCGCTGCTGGCAATAATTACAACTGGATCTTCAGCAGATCGTAGTACCTGCCAACCTGGTAAGGATACCCAAGCTTGTTCTCCGGCAAATTTGACAATCCGAAATGGTTCAATTTCTGTAATTATGGGTACAGCTTGTATATCTTGCGGTGTCAATGGCAACTCACCAACTACAGGCACAATCCGGGGTAATTCTTCATCTGACTCTAGACGGAAAAAGGGGAGAATTGGAGCGGGGCGTTGAACAACTGCGGTAAAATCCATTAATAGTTGTTCGATTTGTTTCCTAGCTGTTTGTGAGTGAACAAATCGTAATGCTTTGGCTATTAAGCGCGATCGCTCTTGTAAATCAGAATTTTGTCTTGCCAATTTCCAAATTTGATAGGCTACAGCATCCCCAGGATTGGCTGTAAAACCTGTTGGAGGGGCAGGAAATCGAGAAAAATCTCTAATTGATTTGGCAATCTCCCGCGCTTCGTCTACGTCGAGTTTGTGAAGAAAAATCAAATCGGCGGCGGCGGCTCGGTCTTCTTGGGTAAGTAGGCGTAGTTCATATAGAATATCACTAGCCCTTTCACCATAGTATGCCTTTGTAGCTTCGGATGCACCAAACTTTTCTAAACAACTGTAAACTTGTGAGCCAACAATTACCTGATTTTGTTGACTTGGCTCAAATCCAGTGGCTTCAAAAATTTCTTGAGGATTGTAACCGTTTTTCTGTAGGTAAGCGATCGCTGTTCCCCATTCCACCCAGTTACCTTGTTTTTGTCTTAACTTGACTAATAATTCTTGTGCTGTATCGTTAGTAGCGTTCTCAGTATCTTGGGTATTGGTTGGTAGTTCAGTCATAATCTAAAGTGTAAACTTTAATTTAATATGGTGATTCTTTGAGATTTAAAGAATGGGCTTCGTTCCTAGCCTAGGCTTTTAGTAACTGCCTGATGCCGGAATTTTATTAATCAACGTGTAATTAAAATATGTTACGGCTTAACCTGAACAGCATATCCTAATTCTAATCTCTAAAGTGCTAATCTCTTGTCAGACTCAGAATCTTCCATAATCAACTCTACTGAACCTAAGAATATGATTTACACCACCCGATCATGAGTGTTTTACCCATTACCCAATTCCCAACCCCCTATTCTCAAGTCAGTCTTGTATGGAATATAACCAAATAGTGAAGAAGATATAAAACAAATTATGGATAACCTCAATATGGACATTGAGCAAGTACGCTCTCAAGCGAGTAATCGTGAACGCCCAACAAAACTCAAAATTCTTGTAGTTGATGATGAACCAGATAATCTGGATTTGCTGTATCGTACCTTTCGCCGTGATTTTAATGTCCTCAAAGCCGACAGTGGTATAAATGCACTGCAATTGTTGGAGGAAGAGGGGGAAGTCGCAGTCATTATATCCGATCAGCGGATGCCAGAAATGAAAGGAACCGAATTTCTGAGCAGGACATTACCACAATTTCCCGATACAGTCAGAATTATTCTCACTGGATTTACTGATATTGAAGATTTGGTGGAAGCTATTAATTCCGGTCAAGTTTTCAAATACATCACCAAACCTTGGGATTCTGGAGAACTGAAGGATGTAGTGCAAAGAGCAGCGGCAACTTATGATCTGCTCAAGCAAAGAACAGAAGAATTACGCCGTGCTAATGCCCAAATGGATCTGCTGACGGTTTTGGTAGAAGTTACTCAAGCAGCTTCTAGTTTAGAAGCAACTTTGGCTCCCATTGCTAAAGCTTGTAGTAAAACTTTTAATGCAGATGGCTGTATTGTGCAACTGCTGGAAGGGGAAGCTTTAGTTGGAACTCAAGGGGTGTACAGTGAAACGGGTGTGATTGAAAATTGGCTTTCTCAAGATGTATTAGCAAAAGCAGCGATCGCAACTGGTCAAATACAATCATCTCTAAATATACCTAAAGACCCTAATCTCAGTAGTCTTGCTTACTACCAAGCCGCTGGAGTCCAAGCACATTTAATTATCCCCATTATTTATCGGCAGAAAATGTTAGGGGTATTGTCTCTACAGTGGCAAAAACCTTGTATTTTAAGAACAGATGAACTCAAACTCATCCATTTATCGGTGGAACTATTAGCGATCGCTCTATCGAGTAGTTATACTGCAAACGGGTGAACCTAGACCTAATGCCATACTGTATCCCTCATCAAAATCCGAGGTAAGCTACAGAATGACACTTTATAAACTGGTTGTAGTATGCCAGTCTCAATGTTCAATAATCATCTGACTAATGAGCAACGAAATTCGTGACATTTTTGACCGTATTGCTCCAGTCTATGACCAATTAAATGATTGGTTAAGTCTGGGACAACACCGCATATGGAAAGAAATGACAGTCAAATGGAGTGCAGTTAAACCTGGAGATACTTGCTTGGATTTGTGCTGCGGTAGTGGCGATTTAACTTTTCGATTAGCCCGATATGCAGGAGTAACGGGAAAGGTATATGGTGTAGACTTTTCCTGCAACTTACTCACAGTGGCCAAAGAACGCTGCCACAAATATTACCCCCAAGCATCCATAACTTGGTTAGAAGCTGATGTATTAAATTTACCCTTTGATGACAATCAATTTGATGCCATCACAATGGGATATGGTTTAAGAAATGTTAAAGATATTCCCCTTAGTCTCCAAGAAATATATCGTGTTCT
Source organism: Anabaena sp. PCC 7938 (assembly GCF_049315035.1). Lineage (NCBI taxonomy): Bacteria > Bacillati > Cyanobacteriota > Cyanophyceae > Nostocales > Nostocaceae > Anabaena > Anabaena sp. PCC 7938. Next base: position 4,243,454 of record NZ_CP186034.1, read on the forward strand.
TAAGCCTGGTGGCAAAGCAGCTATTCTAGACTTTCATAAACCTAGTAATGCTATATTGCGTACCTTTCAGCAGTGGTATTTAGACAACTTAGTTGTTCCCCTAGCCACAAATCTAGGCGTAAAGGAAGAATACGCTTATATCAGTCCCAGTTTAGACCGCTTCCCCATTGGTCAAGAACAAGTGCGAATAGCGCAAAAAATTGGTTTTGTCAATACAATACATTATCCCATTTCTAACGATATGATGGGAGTGTTAGTAGTAAATAAATAATTGGTAATTGGATGGCAAAAGACAGGAGAATCAGAATTATTTTTAATTTTTAATTAATTTCTCCCAGTCCCCAGTCCCCAATCTCCAGCCCCTTGTCCTCGTTTCCTAATCCAAAATACTGTGGATTGGTCTCATCTTTGGCTTTATGTATCACCCCCTATTTTGGGTGGAGTTATCGGCTATTTCACCAACGATATAGCCATCAAAATGCTATTTCGCCCCTACCAAGCTATTTATATCCTGGGGTGGAGAGTACCTTTTACTCCCGGATTGATTCCCCGCAATCAAGAACGGTTGGCAAAAAATATTTCCGATACCATTATGGGGTCTCTGTTAACGCCAGATGAATTACAAAAACTGGCGCGACGACTCCTACAAACAGAAAGAGTAAAAGGTGCAATCCTCTGGTTATTGCAGTTAGCAATTGAACAAGTCCAAGCTGATAAAAACCAAAAAAGTGTCAAAATCATCGCGGGAATTTTACGTGATTTATTAGGAGAGTCATTACCACGCCTTCTCAAGGTATTAGCACGACAGGAAAATTTTTTAGAAGCGCAAATCAACCAAATTTTTGACCAGATTTTACTGGAATTTCAACTAAGCGAGGAACAATCAACTCGGTTAGCTGATTGGTTATTGGAAGTAGTTTTACCACCAGATGTGTTAAGACAAGCAATAGTTGATTTTTTAACTGATCGCACAATCCAAACTATTGATGATAGCTTCCGAGAAAAAACCAGCGGTACTTATTGGGTAGTAGCTAATTTATTTGGTTTACGCAATACTCTCACCCGATTGCGGACATTTTGTTTAGATGAAAAAGAAGCTACCAATAAGCGGTTGCAAGAATTAATTCAAGATTTGCAAATGCGCGATCGCTTCAAAAAACTTTTACAAGATTTATCTTTCCAAAACTTACCAATTGGTACAGTCCGTCAACTCAGAAAAACAACGAGAGATAGTGTTCGTCATTATCTCCAAAATAGTGGTAGTGATTTGTTAAAAGAATTAACTGAATCAGCCGATTGGGAAAATATTGCAGGATTACTTCTAAAGCGTTTGAGTAATTCACCTGTTGTTAGTACTTCCTTAGAAGTTGTTTCCGAAGAGTTAGCGTTAATTTTAGAACGCTATTTAGAGAGAGACTTAGAAGCAATCGTTACCCAAGTCATTCCTATTTTATCTATAGATCAAGTGATTATCGACAGAGTAAAATCAACTTCACCTGCTGATTTAGAAGCCGCAATTGAGGGAATTGTTAAAAATGAATTACAGGCGATTGTGACTTTAGGCGGTATTTTAGGTTTTGTTGTCGGGTTATTTCAAGTGGGATTTTTATTTTTGAGTCGATATTAATTTTTCTTCTTCAACTTGGAAAATGGTCAGGAGTCAGGAGTCAGGAGTCAGGAGTCAGGAGTCAGGAGTCAGGATAAAGAAGTGAAGAAGGAAGAAGAATATTTTTCTCTTCTGCGCCCTGTTCCCTCCCTTATCCCTCCCCAGCTTGCTTCTCCGAAACAATAGATGGGGTATGTTGCTAAAAACAAGATGAATAACTTGGGCTAATTAATAGCTATGTTTTAAGTGAAGCTACTTTAAACCAAGCCATGAAAGTACACCTTGATTGGTGAGATATTCGATCAAAACCATTAAGATAAAGCCAATCATAGCCGCCCGTCCATTTAGGCGCTCGGAATATTCATTAAAACCAAATTTGGGATCTTCTAGTTTGGGGTTAACGCTTGGTTGTGGTTGTGTCATTATCAGTTTTTCCTCTCTTCTTAATGGCAAACGAAACTTTAAATTGAGCTTTTAGCTAATTGCAATACTTTAACTTGAGAAGTCCAACAGCAGTTTGTTGGAGAGAGCAATGCAAAAGCCGACTTTACAATTTTTAATGATTCTTTATCTATTGTAAGAATACTGGAAGATTAGTCAAGGGTAAGAGTTGGCAGTTTTGCGGGTAGATTTAGGGGAGATGGGTAAGAAATTGGCTATCTCTAATACGGAAGTAGCGAGATAGAGACTGGCAGGCTAGAGTAAATAAAAAAATATCAGAGGCTGTAAATGGAAATCGGCGTTCCTAAGGAAACTAAGGATCAAGAGTTTCGTGTAGGGTTAAGTCCTTCTAGTGTGCGGGTACTGCGAGAAAATGGTCATAGTATCTTCGTCCAAACACAGGCGGGTACTGGTGCTGGATTTACAGATGAAGACTATATCAGTGCGGGGGCAGAAATTGTCTCTACACTGGAAGCCGCTTGGAATCGGGAGTTAGTGATCAAGGTTAAAGAACCGTTGGTAAGCGAGTATAATCTTCTGCAAAAGGGACAGTTATTATTTACTTATTTACATTTGGCAGCCGATCGCAAATTAACAGAACATTTACTAGATTGTGGCATTAGTGCGATCGCTTACGAAACAGTAGAACAAGCTGGAGTGAATAGATTACCCTTGCTTACCCCGATGAGCATTATCGCTGGTCGGTTAGCGGTACAATTTGGCGCTAGATTTCTAGAACGTCAACAAGGTGGTAAAGGCGTACTTCTCGGCGGTGTACCCGGTGTCAAAGCTGGCAAAGTAGTAATTTTAGGTGGTGGTGTCGTCGGCACAGAAGCCGCTAAAATTGCGGTGGGTATGGGTGCGATCGTACAAATTTTAGATGTCAACGTTGAACGTCTTTCTTACTTAGAAACTCTTTTTGGTTCTAGAGTTGAACTGCTGTATAGCAACTCTGCTCATATTGAAACCGCAGTTAAAGAAGCCAATTTACTCATTGGTGCGGTTTTAATTCCTGGCAGGAGAGCGCCAATTTTAGTATCCCGTGATTTGGTTAAACAAATGCATCCCGGTTCAGTGATTGTGGATGTTGCAGTTGATCAAGGTGGATGTGTAGAAACATTACACCCTACATCTCACACCAGTCCGGTATATATTGATGAGGGTGTGGTACATTATGGTGTTCCTAATATGCCAGGGGCTGTACCCTGGACATCCACTCAAGCTCTCAACAACAGCACTTTGCCCTATGCTGTGCAGTTGGCTAATTTGGGAATTAAGGCTTTGGATGTTAACCCAGCTTTGGCTAAGGGTTTGAATGTGCAGAATCATCGTTTAATACATCCGGCTGTACAAGAGGTTTTCCCTGATTTGGTGAGTTAATCATCAGCTTTTTCGCGCGGATGGGTAGGTGTAAAAAATTAGAAGTAGCAAAAAATGGCTGTATCTCTTGAGGGGCTTGGTTTTGAGGCTACTAATGTTGATGAACCATCCGCGCACCTTACACAGCATGGGTTTCAGCATTTTTTGTTCTTGACACAATTTCTGAAATGGACTATGATTATCCCATCCGCGTAATCGAACCTTGAAAACCAAATACAGACAGGCTTCCAGGATGCCGCTATTGCAATTTCTATTACTCCCTATTAGGGATTGAAACAAAACTGGAGAATGTACCTTGAATGCCGAGGGAGTATGGGAATTGCAATTTCTATTACTCCCTATTAGGGATTGAAACAAGTAAAAGCTGGGTATTTGCCTCAACTTTTTCCCAGTAATTGCAATTTCTATTACTCCCTATTAGGGATTGAAACAATCCTGAGAAACCGTGGGAAGATTCGGTTAACTCATTGCAATTTCTATTACTCCCTATTAGGGATTGAAACATCTTAGTCATGAAAAATGGATCGCTTTATGGAGACAATATTGCAATTTCTATTACTCCCTATTAGGGATTGAAACAAAAGCATCTATTCCCAATTCTTTAAGTACTGGTAATTGATTGCAATTTCTATTACTCCCTATTAGGGATTGAAACTTCACTATCACCCAGTACCCTGATTCTCCTTGGATTGCAATTTCTATTACTCCCTATTAGGGATTGAAACCACATATTTTACTCTCCCCTTCTAAAACATTCTATTGCAATTTCTATTACTCCCTATTAGGGATTGAAACATTATGGCAACAGGCATTAAGTCCATTGTCCATTTATTGCAATTTCTATTACTCCCTATTAGGGATTGAAACTAGATTTTCAGAGAATTGGAAAAGCTGTCGTTGCTTATTGCAATTTCTATTACTCCCTATTAGGGATTGAAACTCCGCTTCTAGCTGAGTAGGGAAAACGCAGTCAATTGCAATTTCTATTACTCCCTATTAGGGATTGAAACGTTACTGTTCCAGTTACAGGCGCGGGGTATGCACTTAGGATTGCAATTTCTATTACTCCCTATTAGGGATTGAAACGTCCGGTGAGGGGAAGTCCAGTGGTGGTACATATCATTGCAATTTCTATTACTCCCTATTAGGGATTGAAACTTATAGATTTTCTACTAGATATTATTCTCTAATATTGCAATTTCTATTACTCCCTATTAGGGATTGAAACAAAGAAATATCTTCGCCAGTCCGCAATTGCATTATTTTTGGGATATTGCAATTTCTATTACTCCCTATTAGGGATTGAAACTTTAATATTAAATACCCCAGAATTTTCATACCAAATTGCAATTTCTATTACTCCCTATTAGGGATTGAAACTTTACACACCTGATACAAATTGCTTTGCAAAAAAGATTGCAATTTCTATTACTCCCTATTAGGGATTGAAACTCCACAAAACCCAGAAAGAGACTTTTTCCAACAGCAAATTGCAATTTCTATTACTCCCTATTAGGGATTGAAACTCCGCACTTCCTGACAATGAAAAAGTTATTTTATGATTGCAATTTCTATTACTCCCTATTAGGGATTGAAACAACACTTTAGGTCAACCTAGGCTTAAGGGGAATATTGCAATTTCTATTACTCCCTATTAGGGATTGAAACGCTACATGGTTTGTTACTCCCAAAAAGTCAGATAATTGCAATTTCTATTACTCCCTATTAGGGATTGAAACCAAATCAATAATATTCATAAAACGCCCTGAGAAAAATTAATTGCAATTTCTATTACTCCCTATTAGGGATTGAAACAACCGAAATACTTGAGCTACAACGGCAACGGCAATAATTGCAATTTCTATTACTCCCTATTAGGGATTGAAACTATTAGATTATCTATTAGATAATTTACCCATACCATAAAATTGCAATTTCTATTACTCCCTATTAGGGATTGAAACTTTAGCGAATTGTGATTGATAAGTTTTTCTTTGAATTGCAATTTCTATTACTCCCTATTAGGGATTGAAACTTTTTCCAAATTAGGCATGAAGACATCTTCCAGATTGCAATTTCTATTACTCCCTATTAGGGATTGAAACTGGACGCTCAAAACCAATGCGCCAACCCCAGTTATTGCAATTTCTATTACTCCCTATTAGGGATTGAAACGAAGGAAGTATTTTTACAAATATATTTGCTACAATTGCAATTTCTATTACTCCCTATTAGGGATTGAAACAAAACTTTAGTATATTAACTGATGCCACCTACTTATTGCAATTTCTATTACTCCCTATTAGGGATTGAAACCAAAAGCGCAGCATTCAGCGAAGGTGGGATAAATCATTGCAATAATTTGTGTAGTCATAATTTATGCTAGTATTTGGACTATATGTATTTTATAATACTTCTCTTTGCTTTGCGTTCCAAACTTTAGAACAAAACTCTTGTATGGTAAGTTTTACATTGCTTATTTTATAAAGAGTCACAAAAGATAAATATGCCTAATTCTATCAAAGCATCAACTACAGGATTAGAAATTGTTGATAAAGCCCGTCTGCGTTTAGGATGGACTAAAACCAGTACAGCGCGTTGGTGGCAAGATGCTCATACTTCTAAAGCTACTTTACGCCGGTTCTGGCAGGGCGATCGCATTCAGAAAGAAATCTTCATTGCTATCTGTCAAGCTGTAGGTATTAATGAATGGGAAACTATCTCAGATTCATCTGATACCCAATTAGATATTACTACTCCTTTGATTGACTGGAATGAAGCACCTAATATTGAAAGTTTCTATGGCAGAAATGCGGAATTATTACAGTTAGAGGAATGGATTAATAATGGTTGTAAATTAATTAATATTATTGGTATTGGTGGAATTGGTAAAACTTCTCTAGCATTGGCTATAGCAGACAGTCTGCAATCTCAGTTTGATTGCTTAATTTGGAAATCGCTTTATCATACACCTTCACTGAATTTTTTAATCGATTATTTATTAAATAGTTTTAATCAATCTGCGGTTCAAAATATTCAAAAAGATACTTTCAAATTAATAAGTTATCTACAACAACATCGTTGTTTATTAATTTTAGATGGATTGGATGCTGTTTTATCCAATTCAGAATTAACTAAATTTATTCAAGAATCAAGTCTTCACCGTCATCAAAGCTGTATCATTACGACTAGCCGGGAAAAACAAAATTCCCTGGAAGTTAATACTAAAACAGTTTGTACTCTCACGTTAAATGGTTTAGCCAAAACAGAGGCTTTAGAACTATTACAATCGAGAGGATTTACAGGTAAAGAATTAGGTTTATCGGCTTTAATTCAACTTTATCGTGGTAATCCTTTAGCAATAAAACTTGTTATTCCCTTGATTGAGTCTGTATTTGGTGGGAATGTGGCAGCTTTTCTTAATCAAAATACCATAGTTGTGAGCGATCGCTTGCGTGTCATCCTCAAACAGCAATTTGAGCAGCTTTCCGGCTTGGAACGAGATATCCTATACTGGTTAGCAATTTGGCAAGAACCCATCTCTTTCTGTCGATTGCAGACCCATTTGCTGCTATCCGTTGATCCTGCTATGGTTTTAGAGGGCATTATGGCGTTGGAAAAGCGATCGCTTTTAGAAAAATGGAACAGCGAACAAGAACCCGCATTTACACTGCAACCCTTGGTAATGAAAGTGGCAACTGATGAGTTAGTGGAAAATGCTGTTCAGGAGATTCGTCAGGTTGTGCGGACTAATGACATACATTATTTTCACATATTGCGGACGCATTGGTTACTGCGACCGGGTACAGACGATATTGCAGGCGATCGTATTTTAAATCAACTGTGTGAAAAATTATACCCTGTATATAGTTCGACTTTGCCGCAGATTCTCAATCAAATTTTGCCACTTTTACAAAATCAATCTCCTTTAGCAATTGGTTACATTGCTTGCAATATCACAGCATTAATTAATCGGAATAATTAATTGCAAATTAGATGCAGTTTCTCACAGTAGCATCTACCAAGCTTCTGCGGGTCTTCCAATAATAACCAAAGTTTGGTAGTAATTGTTTTTTAAACTTGATTTTATTGACTAGTAGCAACACCACAATACTACGTATAGCGTTGCCTCATATGATGAGGTACATCATACCACCCCCATCGCTTACGGGGAGGGGTTTTTGTACCTCATTCAACCAATAACCGCTGTATATATTTTAGATTATAAATAAACATATCTTATATATAATATGTTGAGTTAATGCTGACAACTAATGTTAATTAAAAGGTAAGATTTTAAAAATGACCGAAGATAATAATGATCAAGTTAGCAATTCTTCAAAAAACCAAAAATTCCCCATTACCATATTTTTGTTGATGGCAATGATTTTTCCATTGCTTAAATTAGGATCTAATCCACCAACAATTCCGATTTTAGGTTTTCATGGGATTGTGAAATTTCAAAATAATCTTCGTCAATCTTCCAACTTAGAGATGGATTATAAACAACAAGAAATAGAGAAATTATTAGAATATTTAGTTACTCAAGATTATTGGTTTTTAACTACTCAAGACTTGTATGATTTTTTTCTTACTAAATCTAAAGAAATACCTTATGAACATCGAAATAAAAAAATGATTATGTTAACTTTTGATGATGGATACAAGACAATATATACAAATTTGTTACCTATTTTATCTAAGCTAGAAAAAAAATATGGTAAGAAAATTAAAGTAGTTTTATTTATTAGTCCTAGTACATTAGCTAATAATGATGGCATACCTGCAACCCATTTAAGGTGTCAAGAATTAAGAAAAGGTTGGCAAAAAGGATTTTTTGATATTCAATCTCATGGAAATAATCATCAGAATTTAACCAAGATTTCTCAGCCAGAGGTAATTAGTGAACTATTATTAGCTAGAATTAAACTGAGAAAATGTCTAGATGATTTAGATCCAGAACAAAAAGTAGCTTCCCATATTGCTTATCCTTATGGTGCTTATAATAAACAGGTAGAAAAGTATGTCACCAAGTATTATTTATCGGGTTATCTATATAATGATAAGCTACTCAATTATACTTGTTTAAAAGATAATTACAAAATACCCAGATTAATGGTTAATCGCACAAAATCTAGCCAAGAATTGATAGGAATAATTCAAAGCTTTTCAACTGATCCTCAAGAAAGTTTGAAAAAAGATATTTGTAAATAATACCAATTATATGTGATGCTGCACATATAGCAATTTCCATTCAAGTGAGGTACAAGTAGTAATAATTAAACGCAGATAGACGCGGATAATTTTGTACTTCATTGATTGATCCATCTTTATCTGTGTTTATCTGCGATCATCTATCATCTGTGTTCAATTATTCTTGATATTTTATTCTATGCAGCTTCATAATTTGGTATATAGTTGTGATAATCTGAAAATTACGGTTTTGCAAAAATTAACTTTTAACTATTTATGATTGGCGTTGCAGTTGTCGGTACTGGATTCGGTCAAAAAGTGCATATTCCCGCATTTCAAGCCCATCACAAAACAGGGATAGTTGCTATTTATCATCGAGATATTAATAAAGCTCAATCTATCGCTACAACAAATAATATTCCCCACGCTAGTGATAATTTAACAGAAATTCTTGCATTGCCAGAAGTTCAAGCAGTCAGCATTTCTACACCGCCATTTCTACATTATGAAATGGCAAAACAAGTCCTGCAATCTGGCAAACATCTTTTATTAGAAAAACCCACAACTTTAAATGTAACTGAAGCTAAAGAACTATACTATTTAGCTAAAAATAAAGGTGTAATTGCAACCGTAGATTTTGAATTTCGCTTTGTTCCTGGCTGGCAATTTTTTGCTCAACTTTTATCATCAGGATATGTTGGTAATTTACGCTTAATTAAAATTGACTGGTTGGGTGCTTCTCGTGCAGATGTTTCTCGTCCTTGGAATTGGTATTCTAATCAAGAACAAGGTGGTGGTGCATTAGGATCTTTAGGTTCCCATGCGTTTGATTATATTAATTGGTTATTTGGCCCTGTTCACAAATTAAATGCATATTTGAGTACAGCTATTCCCGAAAGAAGTGATCCGGTAAATGGAAAATTAAAGCCAGTGAATACAGATGATACTTGTATGTTATCTCTGGAATTAGCAAATGGTACACCTTGTCAAGTTTCTATTAGTGCAGTTGTTCACGCACCTAGAACTCATCGAGTAGAGGTTTATGGAGATAAGGGTACATTGGTTTTAGGTAGCGACAACCAAAAGGATTATATTCACGGTTTTCAAGTTTGGGGTTCTCAAATTGGTCAACCTTTAACAGAAATAGAAATTCCTCAACAATTGCTGTTTCCACAATATTATGCTGATGGTCGAATTTGTGCTTTTCTTCGTGTTGTGGATGAATGGATAAAAGGAATTGAAACTAAACAAGAGATTACACCATCTTTGCGTGAAGGGGTTTATTCTCAATTATTAATGGATTTGTCTCATCAATCTCATGAGTTGAAAACCTGGGTAAATGTGCCAAATTTAGCAACTTTTTTAAATTATGTTTGAAAATTTTAGGTGAATATATAGCGGATTTCGCTGTCAGGAGGTACTTATATAGGGGATGCTGAATAAATGTAAAACCTAGATAAATCAAGGGATACAGGGAGATAAGATACAATAAAGTGCAAGGAAAAAAGGGTGATAGCATCAAAAACTGACCACTTTTCCAGGCTAGATATTATTCTTACTTTCTTCCAACTCCTCCTGAACTTCTGAACTCCTGAACTTCTGAACTCCTAGCCCTCACAGATAACTTTTTCAGCAAGCCCTATATAGCGGGCAAGATGCCTGCACCACAAGAGTTTCATTATTCAAGTTTGTATCTCATTTAAATGAAATCCGCTGTATCAGATGCCAAAAATCTATTAATTGTTACCGAATTTTTGGAGTCTGACTCACCTACAAAAGACATTAGGGAACACCAGAAAATAAATTATCCAATCTTGTGGGATGGGCATCCTGCCCGTCCTTGATAATTTGTGGTCATCTTGCCCGCACCACAAGAAATTTTTGTACATTTTTTTATTTGGAAGTCCTTTAGACATCTCCAGAAATTAAATGTGACACTTGTGTAAATCTTAAAGTGCGATCGCTCTACCCCTAACTTATCAGTCCCCTCTACAATACCTTACACTGCCCATAATGCCGTAACAGATGGTCACACAACACCAAAGCCACCATCGCGTCAACCATTGGTACAGCACGGGGTAAAACGCAAGGATCATGTCTTCCCTTGGCTGCTAAAAGTGTCTCTTCTCCTTCACGAGTCACCGTTTTTTGCTCTTTTCTAATAGTTGCAGTTGGTTTAAATGCGACTCGCAAAATGATATTTTCGCCGTTAGAAATTCCCCCTTGAATCCCCCCAGAACGGTTGGTTACGGTGCGAATTTCGCCATTTTCATCAATGTAAAATTCGTCATTATGCTCAAAACCAGTTAACAAAGTTCCCGCAAAACCAGAACCAATTTCAAAACCTTTACTCGCAGGTAGAGACATCACAGCTTTTGCTAAATCTGCCTCCAATTTATCAAAAACAGGCTCACCTAAACCCTTGGGAACGTTCCGCACTACACATTCAACTACCCCACCGATGGAATTACCATCTCTACCAGTTTGTTCAATTAATTCAATCATGCGGTTGGCAATTTCGCCATCTGGACAACGGACAATGTTACTTTCTACCTGTTCTAAAGTTACAGTATCAGTATCAATTACGCTTTCTAAGTCTTTAATACACTTAACATAGGCGATAACTTCCACATTGGCGACTTGACGAAGAATCTTTTTAGCGATCGCACCAGCAGCAACTCTCCCTATTGTCTCACGGGCTGACGACCTGCCACCGCCTTGCCAATTTCTCAATCCATATTTTGCATCATAGGTAGCATCTGCGTGGGAAGGGCGATATTTCTGCTCCATCTCATCATAATCTTGGGAACGAGCATCTTTATTCCTCACCAAAATTGAAATTGGCGTTCCCAGGGTTTTCCCCTCAAACACCCCAGATAGAATCTCACAGGTGTCCGCTTCCTTCCGAGGAGTGGTTATTTTGCTTTGTCCCGGCCTTCTTCTATCTAACTCAAATTGAATTTCCTCAGCCGAAATTTCTAGTTGTGGCGGACAACCATCAATAATAACGCCCACACCGCCGCCGTGAGATTCGCCAAAAGTCGTAATTCGGAAAAGATGACCAAAAGTGCTGCCCATGATGTTGAGGAAATACAGTCTGGAATCTGTATTTTACATGGAGTTGGGGGTTTTGCTGAATTTCACTCTTAATCCAGGCTCGTCAATATTCTCAATCCGCTTAATCTAATTATTGTATATTTAAACACTTTCTTCAGTCCAACTTTCAGCCTGAAGATACTATCAACATCCCGCAACTCATGAATTTTCTCACCAACCCGTTGAGTTAACCATCTAAATTCGATAATCACGACTTTTAAAAAACTGTTTATAGATTAAGGAAGGGTTTCACCCCCCATAGCTAAAACCTTAGTTTCACAGGATTGACTTACTTTAAAATAGCTTTCAAGCAAATAAAAAAATGAGTTAAATTCCACTGAAATCAAGCCATCACAAGGATAAGGGGTGTAACCCCCTATTAATTTAAAAACAATCTCTTTCTATTCATCCGGAAAATTTACAATAAATTTATCTAGTAATTTTATGTTGCACTAACAGAAATATAGCTGGTCAAATGTTAGCGATGAACAATATAAAAATTTAAAAAAAATGCCAAATTGGCAACCACCTTCTGATGAACCAAGTTAAATTGTATTAGACAAACGAAAGCAAGGCAGTTGTGAAAAAGGTTCACAAATTAGCAAATGATTCTTGTGAAGTTTGTCAGACAACTAAATAGAATTAGCGTTTGCTGCAATAGGAATACTCACTGAGTAGAGGCGTTATCGTTAATCTGTAAATTACCCCCCTAAGTGACGATTGGCGTTATGTGTATATTCCTGAATCGCTTCAGCAGCAAATAGTAGAGTGGGAGTGAAAGGCGCTTGATATGCCTCCTCCCACTCTCTTTTTTGGGGGTATATTTCACGCTTAGACAGATGGAATTTTCCTACTTTCTCAGAGGGTGTTTGAAAGTTTTATGGAATCAAAATTATGTGCCTGAAAAATTTATATTGGGCGCGGGTTACTTTGCTAGAGTATGCTTTACTCATGTTACTCTCTGCTGTTTACTATCCAGGACTTACGCAAAATAGAACGAAAGTAGCTCTAATACCCTTCGGGAAGCAAGCTACATGAATTACCGCTACATATAGCCTTTCCCACTCTAGTTAGATACAAAATTACCCCTCCCCAACCCTCCCCTTACCAAGGGGAGGGTGCGCGACAGCGCGGGTGGGGTGTATTTCATGAGCTTGGGAATTGCTATAGTAATAAGGTTTTCAGCCACATCTTGCGTAAGTCCCATATCTATTCACAGCTTATACTGAGAGATCGGTTTTATGCCCTTTCTAACTTTTCAAACATCCTCTTTCTTATGTCTAAGTTAATTTCGGCAACCTTGATTGTTACAACTTTATTGTTAACACCAACTAATAATTCTCAGGTCACATTAGCTGGAACCTGCGCTTCTAATTGTGGTGCGAAACCACTTCAGTTTACACCTGGTCAATATATTCGTGTGCAAGTTGCAAACCGCACACCTAGAGTATTAAAACTAGAAAAATTACCAGAAATGCGGCGCATTACTCTACAACCAGGACAGGAATATCGTGTAGATCGGGAAAGTGCTACAGAACCAAATTTTTCTATCCTATTTTGGGATGATACAGGAAGGTCTTTACAAGCTAATGTTTCTAAACCTAATTTTGGGACTCTGCGTTTAGAACTGCGTCCTAGTGAAAAATTCCCAGGCTATCGCTCTCTTTATATTCTCAATGATGGTAAAGTAAACGTATTTTAATTAATCAGCAACAATTAAGATCCCCGATTTTTTCCAGAAATCAGGGATCTGAATCCTTAATTTTAAGGCATTGCTGTGGGTAAATTATCAGGATCGATACCCTGAGATTTTAAATAAGCTATTAATCGTTCTTTCTCCTGGCGTTCTTGTTCAGCACGTTGGCGTTCTTGTGAAATCTGTTCCACAGACCAAAGTAACAAATTACCTGCTTCATCCCACCACCTTAACCAATACCCTATTCTGGTTTCTTTTTCTCCTCTCCAGGTTCCTAAAAATAAGCCCATTGAATCAATCCAATGCCGACCATTTTCATCTGGTTGTTTTAACTCATAGCGACCATTTTCTAGTTGATAAAATTCTAATAAACCGCCATCTGGATCAAAAATTACATAAACAGGAACTTGTAAAATTTGCTCATAAAAAAACCATTTTCCTGGCGGATAAGTTCGCTTAAAAGAATATTCTCCACCATCATTGTCGGATAAAAATTCCATTACTATAGCTGGAATATCCCCTTCTAAATTGGGTGTGTAGCTTTTGCGTTCAGCTAAAATCTCTTTAACCGTAGGAACATACAGCCAATCAGGTGCTTTAGCAATAAATTGACCGTTTAATGTTGCACACAAACCAAAATTTGAGGCTATCAACATTTTAGATTGAATGAAACCCGCAATTTCTAAACTTTCTCGTAAAGCACCAGCCAAAATTGGCTGTCCTGTATTTTCCACTGGTTCATCCTCTAACTGAAAATCATCAGGTAAGGCTTCCCAAGAAATTACCAGTTCAGTGGGAAATTTGATTTCACTGATTTGGGCTACCATAAAGACTGCCTTTTGTTGATGTGTTTTTATTTTATCTGATACTAGGTAATCAAATAGAATTGTTTCAATTCCTACTCTTGCTACCTTTCAGCCGAATATCATCAGATGCTAAAAAGTTAAAGTAGTCTTCTAGTTGCATAGTTAACTGGGACTAATCATATATAGCAATCCTATTTGAGTTGAGAACCTATCGGTGAGGGGAGGGAACAGGGAACGGGGAATAGGGAACAGAAGTATTCATAAATCATTTAGGATTGCTATATATGTATTCTATCTTAGGGGAGGTTTCAGCCTCTTTTCTTATCAGAATATTACACAGTAACTAATTCCAATGACTAATGACCAACCCATCAAACGCTTACCTAATCAACGCTGGCAAATTGCGCCAGCAAATCCTGAATTAGCTCAAAACCTAGCAGATTTAACCAATATTTCCCCCATTATCAGCCAGTTGTTGATTAATCGGGGGATGAAAACACCAGAAGACGCACAAGTGTTTTTAAGTCCAGAAACTTTAGATTTACCTTCTCCGCTAGAGGATTTTCCAGATTTAGCGGTGAGTGTAGAGTTGTTGGAAGATGCGATCGCAAATCAAGAGAAGATTGCTATCTGTGGAGACTACGATGCAGATGGCATGACTAGTACTGCATTACTACTCCGCAGCCTCCGCGCTTTGGGTGCTAATGTAGATTACGCTATCCCTAGTCGGATGCACGAAGGTTATGGAATTAACAAACGCATTATTGAAGAATTTCACAGCGAAGGAGTCGGATTAGTTTTAACTGTAGATAATGGTATATCTGCTTTTGAACCCATTGCAAGAGCCAGAGAATTGGGTTTAAAGGTAATTATCACCGACCATCACGACATTCCCCCAATTTTGCCCCCAGCTAATGCAATTCTTAACCCTAAACTCATTGCTGAATCTTCACCTTATCGGGGTGTGGCTGGTGTGGGTGTGGCTTATATTTTAGCAGTATGTTTAGCCCAGCAATTAGGACAAATTAAGGGTTTAGTGCAACCGATGTTAGCGTTGTTTACATTGGGAACTATTGCCGATTTAGCTCCTTTAACTGGTGTTAATCGCCGTTGGGTAAAACGTGGTTTAAAGTTATTACCTAAATCTACTTTACCAGGGGTACAGGCTTTAATTCAAGTGGCTGGAGTGCAAGCGATAGGAGCAGAGGAGCAGGGAAGTAGGGGAGCAGGGGAGAAAGTTCAAAATCCAAAATCGTTAAAACCGGAAGATATTGGATTTCGCTTGGGGCCGCGTATTAATGCAATTGGTAGAATTGGCAATCCACAGACAGTAATAGAATTGCTGACTACTGATGATATGGGGTTAGCATTAGAAAGAGCGATGCAGTGTGAACAAATAAACATCCAACGTCAGCAGATGTGTGAGCAAATTGAACAGGAAGCGATCGCACTTGTTGAAGATTTATATGTAAACTCTTTACAAAAAAACCGGGTATTAGTTGTTGTTAAAGATAATTGGCATCATGGTGTAATTGGAATTGTCGCTTCTCGGTTGCTGGAACGTTACGGTGTTCCTGTTTTCATCGGTACTTTTGAGGATGAAGGCGTAATTCGCGGTTCGGCGCGGGGGATTCCTGAGTTTAACGTGTTTGCAGCTTTAGAATATTGTCGAGACTTGCTGGGGAAATTTGGTGGACATAAAGCCGCAGGAGGATTTTCTCTACCAGCAGATAATTTACTCTCAGTGCGATCGCGTTTAAGTGAGTTTGCAAATCAGTGTTTAGAACCCCAACACCTCAAACCACTACTAAAAATTGATGCTCAAGCCAACCTCAATCAAATCAATCAGGATTTATATCAACAGCTAAATATTCTCCATCCCTGCGGCATCGACAACCCAGATCCTATATTCTGGACACCTAATGCCCAAGTAATTGAGCAGCAAATTGTCGGTAAAGGTCACATTAAACTGACATTGGCGCAGACTGTCGATAATATCAAATATCAAATTAAAGCGATCGCTTGGCGTTGGCGTGATTATTTCCCCCTTCCTGCACGAGTTGATATAGCTTACAAACTCCGGGAAAATCACTTTAATGACAAAATCTCCATCGAAATGGAGTTAGTAGGTGTCCGACTTCCCGCACAATCTCCAATATTTTCCACCCCACCATCTCAAAAATTACGCGCCAACTTTGAATATAAACAGCGTCAATACACCTGTGGCGTTTATCAAAATGGCGTAGACTCTGAATTAAGAATTAAAAATCCTGAAGGTAAAGTTTTAGTCATGCAGCCCGGAGATAATCATGGTCTTTTAGGCAGCAGTCGTGATGATGCTAAAAAGGTTAATCTCTCTCTACCTCAGTATGATGGCATTATTCAAGCTGCTATTCAGGCTTTGGATAGTTAGATTTTGCTGATAGCATAGCGTGACCTATGACTTCTATTAGAGAACTCCACAAAAAAGATGATCCAATCTTGTGGGATGGGCATCCTGCCCGTCCTTGTATTATTAGCAGGCTTTTCGGCCTGCACCACAAGAAATCTTGGGATATTTTTTTATTTGGAAGTCTCTTATGAGCTAAAAGTGGTAATTGGTAATTGGCAAAAACTATACCCATTACCGATTACCCATTACCGATTACCCAATTTACAGGTTGCCGTTGCGAAAAGCCAGGACAAATATTACCACTGGTCCAGCAATGATGATTAGACCTACAGAGGTCAATTGAAAAATGACTTCCCAATTAATGTTGGCTAAAGCTTCCATTGTTTTCTTTTCCTCTCTATTGTCTTAAAAGATTTAATAATTCAAATGCCAATCCCGCCATAGATCATATCCGGGAAGCGGACACCAGATTTAATTTACTTAACAAAATTATAGAAAACAACATAAAAACGTAAAATAGCGAGAAGTCACAAGGTAGAGGAAATTATGGCTACTTGGCAATGTGTAAAGCAATGTGGAGCCTGCTGTCATCTTGATCCAGCAGATCGTCCAGATTTGGAAGACTATCTCTTACCAGAAGAATTGGCAGTTTACATGAGTATGGTGGGAGAGGGTGGATGGTGCATTAATTTCAACCATATTACGCGAGAATGTGGCATTTATGATGATCGTCCGCGTTTTTGTCGGGTGGAAGCAGAGACATTTGAGGAGATGTACGGGATTGAACCGGAGGAACTTAGTGATTTTGCCATTGACTGCTGTCGTCAGCAAATTGAGGGTGTCTATGGGGATAGGAGTTTGGAAATTATCCGGTTTGATCAAGCTGTTGGTTTTTAATCTAGGATTTTCTCCAGTAGAGTTGCAATTTATTACAAAAATCTGAGAAAATGAAAAGAATATGAAAACAACTTAGTGGCAGGACAACCGCCTGTGAAACTCGACTCTACACCTGTAAGTATTTCTGATCTCTCTCAGACTCAAAACCAGTTAGACCTAAAAGATACCAGTGATTATCTACTTGAGCCTGTAATTGAGGATAGTCCCAAAAAGCAGGATTCAGCTTTGATGGTGTTTGGAACAACTTTCATCACCATATTTTTGGCAGAAATTGGTGATAAAACCCAACTATCCACTCTGTTAATGAGTGCAGAATCTCATCAACCTTGGGTAGTATTCATTGGTTCTGGGGCTGCATTAATTACTACTAGCTTGTTAGGTGTGCTTTTAGGTGGTTGGATAGCCAGTAAACTCAGTCCAAAAACTGTAGAAAAATCAGCAGGGGTAATGTTGCTGCTGATTTCTGTGATGCTATTTTGGGATGTGTTTATTGGTTAGTAGATATTATTTATACATAGAATCAATATGGACTGGCATCTTTTAGGGTTGAGCTTTATTACAGTCTTTCTATCAGAATTAGGTGATAAAAGTCAGTTAGCTGCGATCGCTCTTTCTGGTCGTGGTCAATCCCGGCGTGGTGTTTTCTTTGGTACTGCTGGAGCGCTGTTATTAACCAGCTTATTAGGAGCATTAGCTGGGGGAGCGGTATCGGAATTATTTCCTACACGTATCTTAAAAGCGATCGCGGCTGTGGGTTTTGCCATCCTCTCCATCCGCTTGCTATTACCCAACAGTGAAGCCGAATCAGAATAACTTAGTATTTTTATGGTGGGCAATACCCACCATAATTTGGATATTGCATTTTTCAATTTCGCCTTAAACTTCCTGCCAGCACCAGTTTAAAAGCATAGCACCAGCAACAAGCTTGAATACTTCCAGCAGAAAATAACCACCGTGTAGTACATTCATTGTTACTGGCACTACACTTTCTGCAAATAGGCTTAAACTCGTTCCCACGGCGCACATTTGCGGAGTTAAAAAATAGGTATCTAGCAAAGCTACTGTTAACAAAAGCACCGACAAAACTATACTATTCAAATGCCAATTAGATTTGGCTTTGCAAATAGCCAGAACTCCAGTCAAAACCACAGACGCAGATAGTAATTCTAAGCGATTAAAATTCCAAAAAATTGCATAGCCAGCTGTAGAAAAACTAGCTTGGTTCATCATGCCAGATATATAAAGACTAGGCATAATTACCCAATCTAAAACTAGAGTAGCACTGAGCCAAAAACCCAAAGTCAACATAATGGCTGTTTGCCAAGTTGACCGTTTAAATTCCCAATTAGAAATAGCGTTCATAAAAATAATTGCTTGTGTTGTACTCCTAGTTTGTATGTAGAGGATTGATTTGACAACAAATATCAATTAACTGTTACAAACTAGAGGCTATACAACCTAATATGCAGTTATTTTTGAGGTTTTACATCTTCTTTTTTAAGTTTAATTACAAAATAATAAAAACAATTAAAAAACAAAAACTTAGGCTAATTGAAATTAAAATAAGCCCAATACGGCTAAATCTTGGAAATTAATACGGTAATTAATCGGGCTTTTTTAAATTCATATTCATGAGCAGTGTGTTAGGCCAAAAGCCATAACACACCATAAAGATGGCAAATTATTTTCCAGCAAGCCATTGAAGCTTATTTTTCGTTAAACGTCCAAACACCATCATCCCAAGTTTGATCAGATGGCGGTGACTGTATCCAATGCTGACAACGGCCTAGATATAACATAGAGGCTTTATCATTGTTATCAGCTAATAAAGCTTTGACAAACTCCGATTGAGCTTTGACAAACTGGCGTTGAAGATAATACTCACGCCCTTGATGATAATGCTCAATTAGTTCTAGTTTGGTATCACTAATCAAATCAGAACGTAAACCTAGCAACTCATAGATAGCTACTGGCTCATTTCGTCCTTTAACGCGAATATAATCTAATTCCCTCGCCCAAATATCTTTTTCGCAGATTCGATATGTATTATCGCTGACAATAATATCGCAACCATACTGTTTACTGACACTTTCCAGTCGGGAACCAAGATTAACACCATCACCAATAGCGGTAAATTCCATCCGCTTACTAGAGCCAATATTGCCACTAATAACAGTATCAGAATTAATACCAATGCCAATTTTGATCCTAGTTTTATTCACAGCTTGACGACTTTCGTTCAATTCTTCTAAACGAGAGCGCATTTCTAGAGAAGTTTGCACTGCCATGCGTGCGTGTTCTTTTAAAGGTAGAGGCGAACCAAATACAGCCATAATGGCATCGCCAATATATTTGTCCAATGTGCCTTTATGTCTAAAAACAGCCTCGACCATGGATTCAAAATATTCATTCAGCATACCCACCACTTCCTCAGCTTCCATATTTTCTGTGAGGGTGGTGTAGCCACGAATATCAGAGAATAAAATAGTAACTTCTTTGCGATCGCCCCCTAGTTTAGCATCATCCAATTTCAGCAGTTCTTCTGCCAACTCCTGAGTCATATAACGATACATAGTACTCTTGAGCCGCTTCTCATCACTAATATCATCCATGACTACCAGTGCGCCACAAACTTGATTTTGGTCGCTGGCATCAGCAATAGTATTAAGTGATAAATTAATGCTATGCTGTTCGTTGCTTGTAGTCAAAAGTGTGCGGTCAGGGTAATATTGCTGGCTAGTTTTTAAATCTGTTGCGTGTAAAGCATCTACAAACCACTTACTAAAATCACCCTCCTTAATATTCACAACATCACTAACTAATCTGCCTTCCAAACGTTCTTCGTCATCAAATCCTAATAACCGTTTGGCGCTTTCATTAGCAGTGATGATATGCCCTGTTTTATCAGAAGAAATTACACCATTAGAAAGACTCCGCAGAATATCTCGCTGCATTTGTTCTTGTTGTTTAACTTTGGCAAACAATTGAGCATTTTGTAGCGCCACACCTGCTTGAATGTTAAAAGCTTCCATGAACTCTTCATCATTATGATCAAAACTAGCTTGGAAGCATTCGGGAGCATCAGGCCAATTAGCCGGATCATAAGGAGGAAAGTCTCCCAGTTTCTTTTTATTAACTAACTGGGTAACACCAATCAACTCTTGATCGCTGTTAAACACTGGCATACAAAGTAGGCTACAGGTGCGGAAGTTAGTTTGTATATCCATAGCTTTAGCCGTTTCTGAGTCTGGATGCTCATATAAGTCAAAGGGAATATTTAACTTCTTAGCAGATGCAGCAACTATACCAGCAAAGCCTTTACCCATCGGTACTCGCAATTCCTTGGGTAAACCATTATCCTGAGTGATTGTTGTCCACAATTCATTGCGATCGCGGTCTATTAACCATAGAGTACTGCGATCGGCATTCATTAATTCCTTAGCCTCAGCCATTACCCGTTTCAGGGTATCTTCTAAATCAAGACTACTTTGACTCAGAGACTTGATTGCCTTCATTAGAGCCGCAGCAGCCCTTTGTTTTTGTGTCGCAATATAAAAAGAGCGAGATGACTCTAAAATTAGACGAATTGAAGGTGCAAAATCTTGAAATAATTTCTCATCAGCACTAGTAAATCCATTATTGTCAATACGCTCACACAGGGGATCTTCGGGATTATGTACGTATTTTAATTTGTTTAATAATTGTACAACCGCCACCAATTTTTCATCTTCATTTAACAGCGGTAAAGCTAACATTGTGTAGGTACGGTAGCCATTTCGTTTGTCTTGTTCTTGAGCAAATCCTGACCGCTCATCTGTATAAAAATCAAAAGGTATATTGACTACCCGCTTGAAAGTTGCAACTTCACCGGCAATACCTTTATCCGCTGGAATCCGAATCTCTAATGGTCGCTTACCTTTCCCCTCAGCTAAAATAGACCAGAGTTCTTGGTTTTCTTCATCCAATAAAAATATTGTTGTCCGATCTGCTCCTAATAATTCCCCTGTTTTCAAGGTGATCGAATGCAGCATTTCCTGTAGGATAGTTTCAAAACCCTGATAATCCAGCATGGATAAGGTTTCATTGACAATCCTTAATTTATGCTCTACTTCCTGAACTACTTGTTTGAAAGTATCTTGAGTCAAGGGCGCAAGAAACTGAGAAATAGATCCTTTTCTTGTAGCTAGACTAACTACAGGTGAAGTATTTTTTTGTAACTCATAGACTTCTTGATTATTAATATCAATAATCAACTCTGTAGACTCTTCAGCATTCGGGTTTTGCACTGACATAATTTATTTGATATAGTAGGATTTAGAATTTACGACTGTTCAACTGTACTATATAATTTATCTTAGGTTTTGCTTCTAACTATCATTGCTTGACAGTATACACTCTTTGTTTAACCAGGGTAATCCTGTGGAGGAAAAAGGCTGAACAACTGAGAATTCATGTTAGAGCTAAAAATTACTTGCATAGTGTACCCAAACTCAGATATAAAAGCAGGAAGCTTTACCAATCATTATATAGGATATGGGAATATAAGCGGTTTTTAAACCTCCTTATTTGTTCTTTTGATGCGACGTTTCAATCCACGTATTAATTCACGCAATACATCTGTTTGATTTCTACCTGTTTGTTCACAATACTCTCTCAGTAAATCTTTCTCTGGCTGGGTCAATCTAAAAGTTATGTAAATTTCAGGTTTAGGCATATTTCAGATACCATTAACTGAGGTATCTTGATTTTAGTAGATTTGGTAATTACAGGAAAGAGCAATAAGTTATATTATTGCCAATGGATGAAATAGCCTCAGTACAAGTATTACCCATCTAAAATTCAAAATTGGTATCAATTACTTCCAAAAAATCAGATTAAGGAGACTATCCACCTTAAAAACTATAGGTGCAGTTGGGGTTTAGGGACTTCCAAATAAAAAAATTTACAAAAATTTCTTGTGGTGCGGGACGAAAAGCCCGCAAATTATCAAGGACGGGCAGGATACCCATCCCACAAGATTAGACAATTTATTTTCTGGTGTTCCCTTAGTATTGCTCTAGCTGCATAAATTTACGTAAAGAAGTTGCAATTATTGTCTAAAATTTAGTACATATACCAGAAAAATAAAAGGACATTGTTTTTCGTTCGGCAAAATTCCCGAATTATCATTTGTGGTGAAAGTATAATTTCTCGAATAAAATCATTTACTCTAAAGTTTTATTTTATACATAAAATTGTGAATTACAAAAAGTAAACACATCGGTTATTTCGTACAACCTTAATATAAAATCTAACGTGTAATTGAATTTACAGAAACAATAAATACCACCAAGTCATTTACCATGAAGAATTGGCAGCAACGCTTTTTTTTAGGCTTACTTTGTTGTGCTTTCTTAATTTTTGGATGGGAGCAGAGAGTATTAGCTGAAGAAATTACAGATAATAGTACACAGATACTAAAAGCACAATTAGCTCAAGCAGAAGCACCTGTTAACGTTTATGAGTATCTATTGCAATATCAACCGGAAACTTACAATGTTTTGATCAAAACATTAGCAGATAGTATTGAAGATGCAAAACAGCCATTAGCAGATGAGGTAGTTAGCAATCTTTGGGCATTGTCTCCAAGTAATCCTAAAATTCAATGGAGAGAGAATAATGGTAAAATTGAATATCTAATGTCTACTTGGAAATATGTGAATAACCCAAGTGTAGATTGGCCAATAGGTGCAAAAAAACAACTTGCTTATCAAACTTGGTTTACGGCATCACCACAAGTTAAAGAATTTTGTCAGCAATATAAAGCCATAGATGCCAATATTCCTGATAATGTTGAACTTTCACTGCGGTTACAACAGTATTTAGGGTTGATTTTAAATAAGTATTCTACTAAAACCCATTTTGTGGAAATGTGGGTAAAAGGAGAAGATTTAATTAGACCCTGTATTGATCCAGAAATTGACGATGCCAGTTGCAATCTTTTACCTTTACCAGTGCCAGATAGCAGTTCTGTAATCAAGGCAATATACACCAATTCTTACACCAATGCAAAAAAGGAATATTATCCTTGGTCAGGGTTGGGTTATACCTATGATTGGGGAAATCTACAAAAACCCCATGTAGGTCCGAGTGAGTTTATTATTAATCCAACCGCAGAAAAAACTGTGGAAGTAGAAGTTGTTTCTGTAACACCAACTCAGGAATATTGTCAACAACAGTATATTTCATCTAATCAGTCGTTAAACTAGATTTAAGTTCAAATCTTTTTTTAGCAAATGTAGGGACATTTTCTTAAATGTCTCTACTGATTTAGAGGCTGTTTCAAAAGTGGTAACTGATGTATTAAAAACTTTATAGCAATTTCCAAGCTCATGAAATACACCCCACCCACGCTGTCGCGCACCCTCCCCTTACCAAGGGTAGGGTTGGGGAGGGGTAATTTTGTATCTAACTAGAGTGGGAAAGGCTATATATCCTCCTCAATCCTCCTAAAAAAAATAGGACTTTGAGCAGGTTATTCCACTCCGAAAAAGGGAGAGTTAGAGGAGATATTGATATAAGCTTAGACTTTTTCAATACCCTTTTAGAGAATAGTTTTAACATTCTGGTTTTTACTTTTTTTAAAGCAGTTATAAAGACGCACTGCATTTTTAAATGAACTTTCAAATCTTAAAACAATCTTAAATTACATGGGTATAATCTTTCTGATATCAATGCCTAAATTCATTACCCTATAACGATTGCAGCATCTTTTAGTACATCTGCACGTAGTAATTTCAAATTAAAACGAAAGTTACTTTTTTACTAGTTTAGGGAACTCTATATAATACGATTTAACTACCCATGCCGACAGTAGTATGTTGCTGCTCCTAGTGCATAGGCAGCAATGCAGTCAATGTCTTGATTTACCAAGTGTTGTACTAACTACCAACTTTATTCTATGGGCTTGTCTGAACTGTATTTTCATCCCATTTTTGGTTTTAAGGATTACTTATGGAGAAATCAATTATTCAGTTGGTTGACGAGTTATCAACTGATAATATTACCGTCAAAGTTTTAAAAGCTGTCGATTATGTAGCACCAAGTCAATGGAACAATTTGGTGGGCTTTGACAATAGTATCCGTGCCATTACCGGAGAAACTGATGCTAAGGTAATCCAGAAAATTCGGGAGCGTGCTGTTATTTTATATCACGATCCTCAACAGGGCTACCAGAGCGCAATTAAGCTTTATCAAACAATTGATAAAGCAGATACAGCTATGGCAGCGGCGGCTTTAGCGAACAAAGTTGGTGAGAAAATTGGTGTTCTTTCTTTTCTCACCAATATTACACCCAAAGCAGACCTCACCCAAACGATTGATTTGGTGTTGAAACTTGCTGTTGAAATCATAGTTTTCTGCAAACTCAATGGTATTCCTCAACCCAACCCCCAAGAGTTTGCCAAGTCTCTAACCAATAACTATCAAGATGCCTCTCTCATGAGGATGGTAGCTCTAGTTTGTTTAGATGGAATTCTGCCATTAGGTCCCGACTTCCTGAACAAAATTCATCAACTCATTAGTGGCACTGACGCTAGTCAAATAGCTCAAAACCCAGTTTTTTCAGCTATTAATAGCTCTCTACCAGGCAATAATCCCACTGAAAAACTTGGTTTTATTACTCAAGGTTTTAACTCTGTACAAGGCTGGATATCTAATTTAGTATCCAAGACAGGTATAACTCCGCAATCAATTTTTAGTAGTTTGGGTAATTTTATTCAAATTGCTGATGATAATCTAGACTTTGTAGCAGCATTCATCGATCAAACTACCAATTATTATGAGCATACAGGGATTCAAACTGTGGCTTCTAGTTTGATCAAGCAATCCCATATTTTAGTTAAACAGGAAATTCAACAAGAGGAAAAATCATCAGTCCGAGAGATATCATCTACTGTAAAAGTTGATAATAAGCAGTATGCAGTAGGAACAAAAGTAGAAGTCTGGGATGAAGAAGAAGAAGATTGGTATTCTGCAACTATTGAGAAAGTCAAAGATAACGAATACTTTATTCATTATGATGGTTACGGGTCATCCTCAGATGAATGGGTTGAACCAGATGATTTGCGTATCCGCGACAAAGCTGCATCTGATGATAATGGATACGCTGTGGGTGTAAAGGTCAAAGTTTGGGATGAGGATAATGAGGATTGGTATTCTGCAACTATTAATAAAATTCAGGGTCAACAATACTTTGTACATTACGTTGACTATGACTCATCCTATGATGAATGGGTTGATCTAGACGATATTTGCTAACTACTGAGCAAGTATTATTGGAATAAGAAGGCTGTTGTCTTTGTTTACTTTTTTAGTTGACTATCTGTTAAGTATGGATATTGCGTAAAGATTCTAATTCATTCATATCAGTTACAACTTTACGTAATATTTCACTGAAATAGAAAACTTCATAGTTAAATGCAAGTCATTTTTGCAGTTGCTTCCACAAACTAATACCTTCTTGTTCAAAAGCCTCTTTAGCCTCTAAACTGGGAAAACCTGATGAATTAGGATATTCCCAGTTGAATTTTACATCGTAAATGTCAGCCCATTTTTCCAACCGTGTAATATTTTCTGGATCTTCGGTACTTGTTATGCTAAATTACCGATCATCAGTAATTTGTCAATTCTCCTTTTCTAATGCTATTTTAACGGTGTTATGAAAAATGTCTTTTGCTGACATAAAAAATTTGAAATGATACTTTATCTGAGATAATATCTAATTTTTAAGATTTTAAGTAACTGCAAATTCTGTATATTGTCTGATATCGGCTGGTTGGAATGCTAAAACAATTTAATTTTTAGGAATACCAGCGTTAACAAGTTCGTTGGCTATATCGTATTCTGTTCCGTCTCTTTGAATCCAGATTTTATCGTTGATTATGTCTATATGAACTAAGCAACCATGCACTCGTTGATTATTTTCCCAGCAAGAGTGTTAGTAGTAGGTAATGGTTGGCGGTTTGGTCTATTATTAGTTGTCTTTCTAGTTCACCGTAAGCGTAGGAAAGTTGGGAATATTCGGTTAAGATTTTTTGAATGATTTGGCGATATTTATCTAAGGTATCCATTGCAGTATAATCTCTTGTTTGGAGTCGGAGACAAGTAAACAAAGGCGTTGATTTTCTAACAATTTTTTACCAACTGGTTTTTGAAATAGTTCTGAGTAGGTTTTTTGACTAATAGCAAAAAGCCCTGACGATTAGAAATCGCGGCTATACAAACGAAGTCCACCTGCGTGGACTAAAAACAAGATTTTTGAACCCGCGAAGGCGGGTTTTGTCTGTGTAGACGCGAATTATATTCGCCGGGTGTTCATATTGACATATGAGCATTATTTATACAATAATTGTGGATATCAGAAAAAAGCAGTCACAAATATCAGTTTTATAAATAACTCCAAAAGTAAAGTATGGAAATTCAAATATATGCACCCCTAGCAACTGCATTTGCAGGTTTATTAGTTGGGTTCTTTGCAGAACCTGTTAAAAACTGTATAAATAGTAAATGTAAG
This sequence comes from Anabaena sp. PCC 7938, assembly GCF_049315035.1. Taxonomy (NCBI): domain Bacteria; kingdom Bacillati; phylum Cyanobacteriota; class Cyanophyceae; order Nostocales; family Nostocaceae; genus Anabaena; species Anabaena sp. PCC 7938. The sequence continues at coordinate 4,270,514 of NZ_CP186034.1, forward strand.
CGTAGACAGTTACGACATTCTTTATATAAAGAAATGGCTAATATGTATGTTAGTTTGAAAGATATTGAACTATTTAGAGGAGGTATTACTATACAAAAAATTGTAAATCAAATCTCGCAGTCTCAAAATGAATCTAAATTTAATACAACCGAATACGGAAAAAGAATTAATACCCATCAAACACTTTTGCATAGCCTGAAGTTTATATCTACCAGATGTTATGAACACACAAAGAACGAAATATTGCTTTTTTATGAACTAGATGAAGCGGTAGATATTGATGCTATTTATATCAGTTTATTTGCCTTATTGCACACAGAAAATATAGAAAATATTAACTTAGATTCTGTATTTGATAAAATTTCTGAACTAACTAAGATAATTGAAAATTTTGCAGAAACAAAAGAAGTTAGTACAGATTTATTTTTTAATACTTGCAAACATAAAATAATAAAGAAAACTGTAATGTCATTCATGTCACCTATTACTGTCCAGAAAAAATTAACTATAAACTAAATATATCAACCCTCAATGATATACAAGATTTATGGTATTTCTAATCATTGGATAATTATTAAATTTCAATCATTTTAATTCTTTAAGAGGTATTTTTACTCTAATACAAGTTGCTTTCTCTGTAAATTTATCCTGCCTAACTTTCTTCATATCATATTCAATATCACCATTATATTTCTTCTTGCATGAAGGGAAAATTATTGCAATCGGATAAGGTAGAGGTGTATTTTCTGGTTCATCTAATTCACATAATTTATCTAATTCACTAACCTCTTTATAAGATTTTAAAATATCTTTTATTTTTGATTTTAAGTCTTCATCTGTGAATTCAAACTTGCTGTACTTTATAGACAAAAAATTATCATAAATAACTTGACCACTTTTTAATTCATATATTTTTATACTATAATAGATAGGTCCTTCTTGATCTTCATATACTTGACTGCTTATCATACAGCATATAAAATATTTTTTATTCTTGGTGAAGAAGAATCTGTTCATTCTGTCAGTTATACACTCTAATACTAATTTATTGACATCCCACACTTTTATTAAAAATTTTCTATCTTTATCTTTATTATCTACAATCCTGGAATATGTCATGATAAATTTATCATAATATTTTAGAGTAAATTTTTCATAATCTTCTAGAGTAAAATCTTCTTCTTGCTGGATAACAATATTACCCTTTAGAACATCATAAATTTCAATACCGTTTCCGTGGAATAAAGCTAAGTACCAGCGATTGTTTTTAATAAAAAATTGAGCTTCTTTAGTATGTTCATAAACTTTGAAAATTTTCTCTATAAAGAAGAAAGGTTCAAGAAATTTTTGTATAGCACCAACTACACGAATACCAAGATGTAAAATCATCAGAATCAAAGGAATAAAAGCTAATAAAGGATAAGTATAAGATATTAATCCAAAAAACATAATTAAGTATATTGGCAACATTACTATAAAATGAACTACATGAAATAAAATACGGTTATTTATGATTGGTTCAATAAGATAAGGAACTAAAAAAACACCAATATGTAAAATCATAAAAATCAACATAATAGAAGCCATACCAGGATCATGAGCAGATATGGATACAAAAAACAAAAATAAGTATATTGGTAAACATACTATAAAAAAAAATACAGCAGACTCTACTCCTCCCCTTGCTTGCGATTTTAGTGTCTTTTCGCTAGGTATCTCTATTGTTAATTGGGTTGAATTTAGTAGTTTCATAATCCAAATAGTTAGAATCGTCAATAAAAAATTTACCTTAACTTAACTAAGGTATAAGATAATTCTGAATAATAAGTAAGGTTAATTAAAATGTAACCCAACACAATCAAATCACAAAGATGTTGGGTTTTCTCAACCAAACCTACATAACTAACTCTCAACAATTATTGAAAGTTTCTTAATTCTCTCCTGAATATCGTCTCGTTTTGCAACATCAACTTCCCATTTATCTACACCACAACAAATATGTTCACAAAATTCATCTACTTCTAATCGTAATTCTTCAAATCGTATATTTCCATCATCATCAAAATAAGTTGTTCTTACCGGATGTTTAGATGACTCACCTGATTTTGATGGAGTTACAAATATAAATTTATTCAGTGATTTCAGTGATTTACTAGCCTTTTGATTTGTAATATCGTCTTGTCCATTATGTAAGTAAGCACATCTTAAAGCATAACAATCGTTTCCACTAAGCAAAATTACTTCTACTTTATCGCTATCGTTATACTTGCCACTATACTCTCCTTTTATATAAGTATCATACCAAAGCCTATAGCGATCTCCTACCCCCTTATTAGGGTATTCTAGCCAACCACAAATATCCGGTAATGTTAATGCACTCGCAAGTGCAGCATACCAATTACCCTGTGCTATGGCTTGTCGTACTGCTTCTTTAAGTTGTTTCATAATCAAATTCCTAAATGTAATTTAATACATGATATTAACAGATTTTAGTATAAAAATTATCTTTTCTTCTCTTCTTCCTTCGTGTTCTTCGTGTCTTCGCGGTTCGTAAAAAAAAGGGATAAGCAAAACGCCTATCCCCAAAAAACTAACTAATCATCAAGTTACCAAAATATAAAAAAATCTAAACCGATGCAAAACCAGTAAACTGTCTCACATAAGGTGATCTAAAACCTAAAACAATATCTGATTTCGGTACACCTAACTCTACTAATTGATGAGGAATTCCTTCTTCCGTAAAATCCCTTTCAATCCAAATTTTTCCATCTTTAATACTAATATGAATGGGACAACCATAAATTCTATTTTCGTCTTTCCATCCTGTATATATTAATAAATAAATATCCCGTTCTGTATCAAAGACAATTTCTGTATTTTCTAAATCTTCCTCTGCTTGGTCTTTGGCATATTTAGAGATAATATCTTTTACTATCTCTTGATAATTTAAGGTTTCCATAACACTATTTCCTCCTTGTTAATATCAAAAACTAATAATTTAATCTCATAAGTTTGTAAAACAGTTTGAATGAAACTATCAGTAAAAAACTCTTGATATATATCTTGAGATATCGCTAAATATAATATTCTTTCAGGGTCTTGCTGTCCTAATGCTATCCTATAATTCAAAAATTGACCAATAGCTGTATGAAATTCAGAAATTGCTGAAAGTCCTATAAAACTTTTTACTTCCACCGCTATCTTTTGATGATCTTTTTCAGCGCCAATTAACTTTTCTGCACCCAAATCGATCCTAATCTTAACTAATGCTGTCAGTCGAAAATATAAAGGATCATCAGTAATTAACCAACCATCTTTTTCTAAAGCTAACCTAACTGCATTGTGAAAAAAATCTTTCGCTGACATACAAACTTACAATAACACCCTCCTCCCATTATATTCTCTCTCTGTGCCTCCGCGCCTCTGCGTGAGAAAAAAAGGGATAAGCAAAAAGCCTATCCCCAAAAAATCAACTAATCAAAATATCAAGTACCAGACTGCCAAGAATTGATATAGTCAATTTGATCTGCTGTCAAACTATCAATGAAAATGCCCATAGCTTGCAACTTCAAACGAGCAATTTCTTCATCCACTTCTCTAGGAATAGAATGCAAACCAGCAGCTAAACTACCCTTATTCTTCACCAGGTATTCAACAGCCAAAGCTTGGTTAGCAAAACTCATATCCATAACTGCGCTAGGGTGTCCTTCAGCAGCAGCCAAATTAATCAAACGCCCTTCTCCCAGAACGACAACGGATTTACCATTTGTCAACTTATACTCTTGGGTGAAAGGACGGACATCCTTGATTTCCTTAGCATTAGCGGCTAAGTATTTCAAATCAAGTTCCAAATCAAAGTGACCAGAGTTACAAACGATCGCACCGTCTTTCATTACATCGAAGTGTTCACCCCGAACGACGTGCTTGTTACCTGTGACAGTAATGAAGATATCACCGTGAGGTGCTGCTTCCGCCATTGGTAGCACACGGAAACCATCCATAACGGCTTCAATTGCCTTGATGTGGTCAATTTCGGTAACGATGACGTTTGCACCCATCCCACGGGCGCGGAGGGCTGTACCCTTACCACACCAGCCATAACCGACAACGACAATAGTTTTACCAGCTAACAAAATATTTGTAGCGCGGATAATTCCATCTAAGGTAGATTGACCAGTACCATAGCGGTTATCAAAGAAGTGCTTGGTGTCTGCGTCGTTGACGTTCATTGCGGGGAAGGTGAGAACGCCTTCGTTAAACATGGCACGTAACCGCACGATACCTGTGGTGGTTTCTTCGGTGCTACCAATCAAATCAGCGATTTGGTTTTGACGATGTTGAACTAATTCTGCTACCACGTCGCTACCGTCATCAACAATGATGTTGGGGCGATGATCTAAGGCTATTTGGACGTGGCGGCTATAGGTAGCGGCATCTTCGCCTTTTTGAGCAAATACGGAAATTTCATGATCAGCTACAAGACTGGCTGCTACGTCATCTTGAGTTGATAAAGGGTTACTAGCAATTAAAACTGCATCAGCACCACCGGCTTTAAGAGCGATCGCTAAATGTGCTGTTTCTGTGGTCACGTGGGCGCAAGCTGAAATACGCAATCCAGCAAAGGGCTTTTCTTTCTCAAAGCGATCGCGGATTTGCTTCAATACAGGCATTTCTCGTCCAGCCCACTCAATCCGTTGTCTTCCCAAGGGAGCAAGGGCGAGGTCTTTAACCTCGTGCTTTAATCTGGGAGTAGTTGCGGTCATTCAAATTATCCTCTAAAAAAGAAAAAAGGTGCTTATACCTTTACGTACTTTAATAGATTATTTCACGAGTAGCCATATTTGCCGTTAATTAGCAATCAGCTAGTCAATAAGTCCTCAGCACTAGCTTCACCTTGGATATGAGCAATATCAACGCCCTATCTAGCTTTTTTCTTTTTCATCTTTCTCTGGTAAGAGTATTATCGACGTTGACTTTTAGTTTTGAATTAATTCAACCCTAAATATGATCTGTCTAAAGATAGACAATAACCAAAAAAGTGCAAATATCATCATCTTTAGGTCAATATTAAACCTTAGATAGGTACATTTACTCAACTTTTTTGGTAGAAAATAACTATCGAAATACTCAATGATAGATTTTGCTCAAGGAGGTTTTGGATTGCGTTTAAAATTTTTGGCGATTGCAGGTTCAATGGTTATTACTATTGTCTCTGTACCAAAAGCTACAGCCCAGATTCCTCTTTTGCCTTACTTACCAAATCCTAGTAGTGTAAATAATACTTCCGAAAACACAATCGTTTCAGAATGGGTTTATTTAGATGGTCGTCCTCTATTTCAGATCGCTGCATCAAAAACCGATGTTTCAGAACGTTTGCAAAATATCCAGCTTAATTTGCAGGAAATTAGCCAGGATTACTTTTATTCATCGACACAAAAACTTAATGTGCAGGTTCGCAAACTCAGGGATTTGCCAGTAATTTATGTCAATGAAAAATACTTGATGACGGTTAATTCCGATGATGCTAAATTACGTCAGGTAGATTCTTTAACACTCACTAATCAAATTGCTGAAGATTTACAAAAAGAGTTAGAACTGGCTAAAAAAGAACGCCAAACTTCATCTTTAATCGGTCAAGGTAAAATTGCAGGTAGTCTTGCTTTAGCAATGCTTTTGACAAGTTTACTAATATATCGTTATCAACGCCGGTTTAAAAAAGATGATGTAGAAGCGGTTTCACCAACCAACGAAATAGAACAACCGATTACAACCCAACTCAATCAACAGCAACATCAGCATTTAGCAGAAGTTCAAAAAAGACTCTTTCAATTAACTCAAACGGGGATTTGGGGTGGTGGAAGTTTTATCGTTTTGGGTCTGTTTCCCTACACACGAGCATTACAATTAGGTATCCTCGCAGCTGCCCAAATTCCTTTAAAAGTAGGTATTGTAGTATTAGGAACCTACGTAGCAATTCGGTTTAGTTATGCCCTGATTGATAAATTTACTACAACTTTAATCAGTGGTGGTGTTTTATTAAACTCAGAAACTTCTGAACGGATGCAACTGCGAGTTTCCACATTTTCAGGAGTGACAAAAAGTATTACTACCTTGATTTGGATGGGAGTTGGTATTTTACTCACCCTCATTGCATTGGGTATAGATATAGTTCCTTTATTAGCAGGTGCTGGTTTAATTGGTGTAGCTGTATCCCTCGCTTCTCAGAACTTAATTAAAGATGCTATTAATGGCTTTTTAATTATCCTCGAAGATCAATATGCCCTTGGTGATGTCATTAATGTAGGAGATGTGGGCGGTTTAGTAGAAAATCTCAATTTGCGAATGACTCAAGTCCGGGACGCAGAAGGACGTTTGATTACAATTCCCAACAGCGAAGTTAAAATAGTAGCCAATCTTTCTAGTCGTTGGTCACGGGCTGATTTAACTATTCCAGTTTCCTACCAAGCCAATATTGATGAAGCTTTGCAGTTAATCGAAGACGTGGCTGTGAAAATGAATCAAGAACCCTTTTGGAAGCGGCAAATTATCGAAAAGCCGAGTATTTTGGGAATTGATAATTTTAGCGATCGCGGTATGATGATTCGCGTATGGATTAAAACCCAGCCCCTCAAGCAATGGGATGTAGCGCGAGAATATCGTCGTCGTCTCAAAATTGCCTTAGACCAAGCCGATATTTCCATTCCAATACCACAACAAGCAATTTGGATCAATGATTCTCACTTGTTAAATTATGAAGGTAATAGCGCATCTAGTCCTGAAGTAGGTAGACATCTTTAAATCACCAATCCCCTGGAAGCGCAGGGCTGTTTCATTACCTCGTTCCTAGTCTCTGACTAGGAATGCTATCACAAAGGCTCCGCCTCCACTCTCATTAGTAGCACAGCATGGCTATAAACATGGGCAGAGTCTTCTAAAAGAATGTTTGAAAAGTAGTTGCTGATGTATTAAAAACTTTAGATCCTCCTAAATCCTCCTTTTTAAGGAGGACTTTGACTCTAATTACCCCCCTTGTTAAAAAGTGTTAAAGGGGAATAGCTTCGCCATGTAAGCCATCAGCAAGTGTCTAAAATCACCACCCAAAAACTTTTCAAACACCCTCTTACCACCAAACTCGATTTCCGTCTTCATCTACTCGCGCTTGACGAATTATATCAGAAATTTCTTCTGCATCTTTGACATGGTGAAGTGCTTTTTGCTCACCTTCAGGAGTTTCAACAACAAAATAAGTGGGAACTGTAATATGATCGCCTGTAATATCCGGTGAGTCTACAGCAATTTGTTGAGATTTTTCTGCAATTGATTGCGGTTCCTCAGCAATTCTATCCCCAGGATTAGCAGTTAATTTCTTTTTTTTGACATTTAGTTCTTTTTTAGAAAAGCTATCTTTATCTACTGGCTGATTAATTTGTTTATCTTGATGATCAGTCATGGGTTTTACCAAAATAAAATTTTTGCTATCACTAATATCAATTTAAACAATCAAATTCATAAGTCGCTCTTTCTTAGGAAAGAGTTTAAGAACGAAATTAAAATTTGGACTCAGACTAAAGTTAGAGACGGGAGCATCCCAGTCAGGTGAGCCATCAAGACTCACCCCAATTACATTATACTAAAGCTGCCTGTTCCTCCTTACTAATCACCCTACCCTCATCTTCAAAACCGGCAATTTGATCAAAGTTCAAATAGCGATACAAATCATCAGCGAAAGGATGTATTCTTTCGGCGACAATATCCAAATATTCCTGCACATTAGGAAGTCTTCCCAATAACGCACAAACTGCTGCTAATTCTGCCGAACCTAAATACACTTGTGCGCCTTTTCCCATGCGATTATTGAAGTTACGAGTCGAGGTAGAAAACACCGTTGTATTATCATCAACTCGCGCCTGATTTCCCATACATAAACTGCATCCAGGTATCTCAGTTCTTGCATTTGCAGCTACGAAAACATTATAAACACCTTCTGCTTTTAATTGGTGTTCGTCCATACGAGTTGGAGGCGCTATCCACAAACGAGCTTTCACCTCACCTGCACCTTCTAAAACCTTTGCAGTTGCCCGATAATGTCCGATATTTGTCATACAAGAACCAACAAATACTTCTTGTACTGGATCATTAGCAACTTCTGATAATAACTTAACATTATCTGGGTCATTGGGAGCAGCAACAATGGGTTCTTTGATTTCACTTAAATCAATTTCAATTATTTCTGCATATTCGGCATCTGTGTCGGCAGATAATAATACAGGATTTGCTAACCATTCTTCCATTTTTGCCACTCGGCGCATAATGGTTCGCTCATCATGATAACCCCGTGCTACCATGTTTGTTAACAAAGCAATATTGGAACGCAGATATTCGGCGACTGTCTCTTCACTCAATTTAATTGTACAACCTGCACAAGAACGTTCTGCGGAAGCATCGGTTAATTCAAAAGCTTGTTCTACTTTCAAATCTGGTAAACCTTCAATTTCCAAAATCTTGCCAGAGAAGATGTTTTTTTTGTTCTGCTTCTCTACAGTTAATAATCCTTTTTGCATAGCAACATAAGGAATTGCATTCACAACATCCCTCAGTGTTATTCCTGGCTGCAATTCTCCTTTAAATCTGACTAAAACTGATTCGGGCATATCTAAAGGCATGACACCCAATGCACCAGCAAACGCAACTAAACCAGAACCAGCAGGGAAGGATATACCCAAGGGGAAGCGAGTATGTGAGTCTCCACCTGTTCCCACTGTATCCGGTAATAACATCCGGTTTAACCAGGAGTGAATGATACCATCACCAGGACGCAAGGCGACACCGGCACGTTGGGCGAAAAAGTCGGGTAGTTCTTGATGGGTTTTGATATCTACTGGTTTGGGATATGCGGCTGTGTGACAGAAGCTTTGCATTACTAAGTCTGCACTGAAACCTAAACAAGCGAGTTCTTTTAATTCATCCCTTGTCATTGGCCCTGTGGTGTCCTGAGAACCGACTGTAGTCATGATTGGTTCGCAAGATGTCCCTGGACGTACTCCTGGTAAACCGCAGGCTTTTCCGACCATTTTCTGCGCCAATGTGTAGCCTTTTCCGGTGTCGGCTGGGGCTTGGGGACGAATAAATAAGTTACTTGGTTCTAAGCCTAATGCTTGACGGGTTTTGTCGGTGAGGGTACGTCCAATTAGTAAGGGAATACGTCCACCGGCGCGAACTTCGTCCAAAATTGTGTCAGGTTTGAGGCTGAAGGTGGAAATTACTTCTCCTGCGGCGTTGGTAACTTCGCCTTTGTAGGGATAAATGGTGATTATGTCACCGGTTTCCATTTTGGTGACATCGCATTGTATGGGTAATGCACCGGCATCTTCGGCTGTGTTAAAAAAGATGGGAGCGATCGCACTTCCTAATATATAACCCCCAGCCCGTTTGTTGGGAACAAAGGGTATATCATTTCCCAAATGCCATAATACAGAGTTAATTGCAGACTTACGGGAAGAACCTGTACCGACAACATCACCAACGTAAGCAACGGGAAATCCTTTTTTCTTCAACTCTGCAATGGTTTCTAAACTTCCTGGTTGACGAGTTTCTAACATCGCCAAAGCGTGCAAAGGGATATCCGGGCGAGTTGTGGCGTGGGTTGCGGGTGATAAATCGTCGGTATTGGTTTCCCCAGGAACTTTAAACACGGTAACGGTGATAGCTTCTGGTAATGTGGGACGGGAGAGAAACCACTCTGCTTCTGCCCAAGAGTTGATCACTCTTTTAGCGTAGGGGTTGGTTTTCGATAATTCCAAAACATCATGGAAAGCATCATACACCAACAAAATTCTGCTGAGTGAAGAAGCTGCGTAGGCGGCTATTTGTTCTCTTCCTTCCCCTTTCATGACCAAGGGTGTTTCTGAAGATGTTGATACAGATGTGGTGGAAACTTGGAGTAAATCAATTAAGGACTGTACATTGTAACCGCCTATCATTGTTCCCAGCAATTCCACTGCGTCTATTGGTGAAACCAAGGGACTGGTTATTTCCTCTTTCGCAATAGCAGTGAGAAACCCAGCTTTTACATAGGCTGCTTGGTCTACACCGGGGGGAATGCGATCGCGCAATAAATTTAATAATAACTCTTCTTCGCCCTTTGGTGGATTTTTCAGTAATTCACACAACTCTGATGTTTGTTGTGCGTCTAACGGTAAAGGGGGAATATCCAGTTGGGCGCGTTCTTGGGTGTGTTGTTGATATTTTGCTAACATGATTTAGCCTTTTTCCTGCTATGTTTTGTTTTCTTTATTTTATTGTAAGGGAATTGTTACAGGAGTTACTGGTAAACGAATTTGTCAGAAACAAACAATTTATAGATTATTATTTTTAATAGAATCTTTATTCTATGTAATTTACTATGGTTTCAAAACAAATAATTCAAGAAAAATTAGAAAGTTTAACAGAAGAACAACTTAATCAAGTTTATGATGTGATTGAACAATTAAGTATTGCAGAAAATATCATTAAAAAAACCTATTTTAATGTCTAAATTACGAAAAATTTCTATTGATGCTCCCGAAGATTATTCGGTTAAAATTGCGATTAGTTTTGGGAGAGATATAGATGAGGACTAAAATTTTCGTAGATACTTGGTTTTTTGTTGTTTTAATCAATAGGAGTTGTGAACAATGAAGGTGAGAAAGGAAGAAATTAAAGCCATGATTCTACAATTTCCTGTATAAGAAATTAATGAATTAATGGAAGAAATTAGGAAGGCTTTGGAAATGAGAGAGTTTATGAAATTAGCAGAAACAGGATTTACATAATGGTATGACCCAGAAGAGGATATTTGTTAATCGAATTATTTTTTTAACAATAATTCTACTTTAAAATATATTTTCAGACTACAATAAACATACCATATAAAGAGAGAAAATAAATTAATATATGATAGATAAAGTTGGCATTTTTTTAGATATTGAAAACTTAGCTGGTTGGCTAAAATTAGATGGAGGAGAAACGCTACTTGATAGAGCTAGTGAATTAGGTAGTGTTGTAGTACGTCGTGCTTATGGGGATTTTAGTTTACCATCTGTTAGCAAAAGACAATCTGAATTAAATTTATTAGGATTTGAGTTTGTTCATGTTTATCATCCAGTTAAAGGGAAAAATTCTGCTGATATTCAAATTGTAGTTGATGTGATGGAATATTTAACAAGAGTTCCTGATCTTCAATGGTTTGTATTAGCTACAGGTGATGCTGATTTTTCTCCATTATTTAGAAGATTAAAAGAGTTAGGAAAATCTGTTGTTGGAATTGGTCCCAAATCTAAATTAAGTGAAGTTGTCAAAAAATCTTGTAACCGCTTTATTTATACAGATACAAATGTTACAAACATTGTCACAAATATTGACATAACTACATTTCCTATAAACAATAAAGAACTGCAAGAATCTTCTTTAGAACTATTAGAAAAGATTTTAAATAGAAATACCGATCAAATTCCTGTATCTGTCCTTAAAACAGCAATTTTAGAACTTGATCCTTCATTTGATGAAAGAAATTTTGGTTATTCAAAATTTTTATCATTCTTAAAAAGTGTTCCTGATATTGTTAGTTTAAGATTAGATAAACAAAAAACAACTTGGTTTGCTAAATCAGCAGAAGATAATAATGATGAAATAAAAATTTCATCTGAAGATCAAAATAATCAAAACCAAAATATACAACTACAACCTACACCGGATTTATATAAACGATTATTAAAGAAAATTGGATTACGATTATGCAAGAAAAAATTACTATGTGAAGCTTTTGTCAAACTTAATCAAAAGTTTAAAGATAAATTCAGCACATCAGAACAACTGGAATTTTTATTTGATACATTTGATAATCTTTATAGTCGTGGAGAAATTAGAGCAGCTTCTTTTCTCCTTTATAAATGTGGTTATATTATTAAAAGTGAAGATGTAAATGATACAGCTAATTTATCGCTAATAACAACCTTTTCTCAAGAGTATGTACTTATAAAAATTGACAAAATTATTTTATCACATATTTATTATCAATGCCAAAATAAAAATATCAAATTTATACCTGATTTATGTATATCTTTAATGATAAGTAATTTTTTTAAAAATAAGAACAAAATTCAAGAAATTATATCTCAGTGTAAACTAGAGCATGAGTAAAGTTATCGCTCAAGCTCTCAACCTCTCATCCTCAAAAGTAACTCCATCCTTTAAGTCCTTAAATCCTGATATGGTTTGCGTCACGCTACGCTATCAGACAAAATGATATAGTAACTTGAAAGAGCGAATTTAATCTAAAATATAATTATCAACTATGGAATTTGAATGGGATACAAAAAAAGCAGAATCTAACTTATCCAAACATGGAGTTTCATTTACAGAAGCTCAAACAGTTTTTGATGATCCACTCTATGTTGATTTTTATGATCCTGATCATTCAGAAACAGAACATCGTTATATCATTATAGGAGAATCATCAAACAATCGTATCTTGTTAGTTTCCTACACCGAAAGAGAAGATATAATTAGAATTATTAGTGCTAGACAAGTCACAAAACAAGAACTCAAAGCTTATCAAGAAGGTTAAAGCAATGGAAGATGAATTAAGAGAGGAATATGATTTAAAAAGTCTAAAAGTCAGGAAAATGGGAGCAAAGCGTAAAAGTTTTGGTAATACAATTATCAAACTAGATGCAGATGTAGCAGAAGTTTTTCCTAATGCTGAATCAGTTAATGAAGCTCTGAGATTTTTAATTAGAATCAGCAGAGAAAATCAAGTTCCATTATAAATTAAATTCTGTAAGTTGGGTTTTTCAACCCAACATTTTTATTTATAACTAAAATCAAAAATAACCTCATCCTAAAAATCCTGATTCAGAAAATACCCGAAATTAGCTACAATATAAATAATTATTGTACCTCTATACTTACTGTTCAGATGAATACAAAAATCAAACCAGACTGGGCTGGACAAGGTTTACTTTCTCAGTTTGTCAACCTGCTGATTAATACTAAACCTATCTACAGCTTAATGAAACAACAAGCTAGGCAAGTAATGATTAAAACTGCCGAAAAAAACGGTGTTGCTTGGCGTAAAAATTACGAGAAACTAGAAGCATCAGGAATCAAAGAAAAGCTGACAGAAGTTGTTAATCCCAATGTAGTTTATCCTGAGTACTACAAAGTTCCTTTTCATGCTTATAGTGAAGGTAATCTTTGCTGGAAAGCGGCTTTTGAAGCTCCCAGTGCTACCTATGCTATGGGATTACGGGTATGGCCAAAAGAGAAAATTACTTGGCAAACTGCAAACCACAGATTAAGGTCAAGTTTTCACGAAGTTTTAGGCACTTATGTCACTCAAGATGTGCAGGATATTTTAGATATTGGCTGTTCAGTTGGTATTTCTACTTTAGAAATACACCGCTATTATCAACAAAAACAAAACCATCCAGTTAACACAATAGGTTTAGATTTATCTCCCTATATGTTGAGTGTAGCTAAACAGTTAGATGTTGATAACGAAATATCCCAATGGTTGCACACTCAAGCAGAAAATACAGGATTAGCAAATGAGTCTTTTGACTTAGTAACTCTCCAATTTGTTACTCATGAACTTCCTAGTTTTGCTAGTCAGGCTATTTTTCAGGAAGCTTTGCGGTTGTTACGTCCTGGTGGTTGCTTTGCCATAGTAGATAATAATCCAAAATCACCTGTAATTCAAAACTTACCTCCTGTACTATTTACACTGATGAAAAGTACAGAACCTTGGTCTGATGAATACTATATGTTTGACATAGAAGGGACTTTACAAACTATAGGTTTTGAGGTACTAACGACGGTTTCTACTGACCCACGACACCGTGCTATTGTTGCTAAAAAAACAATTTTGTAAAAGTGTAGTTTGTAGGGAAAATTTTTATTTATCCCTACGTTTAGATTGATTTTAAAAACCATTCACAATATCATCACAACTGTCAATCTTTAAATACTGATTCAGACTATTAAACATCCATTAACTTGAAATTTATCTTAATCAATATTCAATTTCTAATTTACGTCTGAAAACCCAAATTTTTCATCAATTCCATTAAAGAAACTCCGTGCAAATGTGCCAGATCTGCTAGATATTCAAAACGATGTGCTTGCAGTTGATCTATCTGTTCACTTAAACGTAATAACTCTCTATACTCCTCATCTGTCAGATTTTCTTCATCCGCTTTAGCTATTAATTGGTTGTAATAAATCTGAGTATTATCAGAAATATCTGGATTATTTTTGAGAAACAATTCAGCTTCTTCTTTAATCAATTTAGCGGCTTTTCTTTGGGTATGCAAAATAATGACTTGAGAGACGAATTTATCGAAATCTGGCTCGTTTAATTGTTGAACAGCTTGGAACAAAGCTTCTGAAGATAATTGAACTTCAAGTTTCACTGTTGACATTTTTTACATCTCGCCAGCTAATTTGTCAATATTCTATCAATAGACTGATGACAACAAGTATATATGGCGTTATGAATCCGTACAACTATTCCTTGAAATTATAAAAAATCATCAGAAGTTGATACTAATCATAAATGTTAAACAAGGTATCATTTTGATAAAGAATATTAAGATTATACAAAAAATTGTAAGTTATATTTATTTGTAAGTAGTGGATATGAACAATCAATCCACCCCTACAAATATTACTGTTAACAGAAAAGTACCTTAAAAAAGGTTAACCAAACCAGTGAGAGGGTTGACAACCCGGTTGAACTGTTTCACGAAGGTGATTACTAATCCAGTCTGATTTTTGTTGGATAATTGAAAATATACCTTGATGAATCAAATTTTGTAGATGTAAGTGTTGCCCTAGAGGATGACGTGGTAACTTTTGGTTGATAGAGTTATTTTGTTCATCTTCATGTATGGAAATTTGACTATCAGGAACTGCGCTATAAAAGCCAGGAAGACGATTGATAACAAAGGAAATTAGCTCTTGTCGTAAATCAGGAATTGCAAAAGCTTGTTGATAAGGTTCATACAGATATGTATCTAAAACACTTTCAATTTCACCGATGACTGATTGGTGGGATAACTTGACTACTGTTTCCATGATTTATTATCTCCTGATTGTTAATAATTTACACAACGAAAAAGCTATCTAAATGGTGTATTTTTATGATAAACATCTGGAAATTTTCCAGTATTAGACCTCATAACCTTATCTAAAAATTGTTTTTGGCAAAATTTTAGATATTTAATTATCCTATTTTTAGGTTAAATTTATACTCTTTTGAGTACAAGCTTAAAAATAGTATTCATTTAATTTTTGATATTATCGGTTTATAATTCTAATTATTTGAAATTTACAATTTTTTACAAAAAAATATACAAAACGCAGCATAAACTATTAGGGATCAATTTTGGTATTATTACCCTAACTTCCATGCAGTCAGATGGGGTAGTTCATCCTATTATCGGCTGCTGCTCTTCGCGCCATAACTGATATAACCGATTTGCAGGTATGGTCATGTACAAAATATCTCCTGCACTCAAATTGGTATCTAACAAATCCCAACCGTGTAAAGTTTGATGATTTGTCTCTACATACAAAGGTACAAAATCAGCAGACCTAGCTACATCTTTTACCCATTGACCACAAAAAGGATGTAACGGCGTAATCAAAGTAGCAAAAGCTACCCACAAACTATCGCCAATAATGCCATTACCAATAATTTTACCTCCTAGGGCAGCAGCAGCAAAAGCTGGTGCTGCTAATTCTGCAGGACTGAGTACAGCTTCAAAGTCAAATACCTGTTTTGTCATCCCTGCAAAATCAGGATCAGCATAATGAACAATCACAGGAATTTTCGGTGTTAAACCTTTAGCTTTGAGAGCAATTTCTAAATTAGTAGCATCGTTATTAGTAACAGCCAGAACAGCAGCTGCGGTATCTATATTACTTGTTTGTAGCGTTGTGCGGAAACTTGCATCTGCAAGAATAACAGGAATACTCATTCCCCTAGCAGCGTTGACAAATCTATTATTAGGATCTGTTTCAATTACTACTACTTCATATCCGCCAGCATGAAGTTGTTGAATAATTCTAATACCAATTCCACTCAAACCGCAAACAATATAATGATTACGTTGGGGAATTCTGGCAGCATCCCAAAATTGTTTGAGGCGAGTACCTAAAACGAAATCGGTGAGCATAGCATACCAAATACCAAAAACTGCTGCCCCAGCCAGCATCATAAAAACTGTAAATAATTTAATGCTATTGGGTGCTTGTTCTACAACTTTGTCATTACCACCAGCACCTGTAATCATGCCTACAGCAAAATATAAAGCATCAACAAATGAGATATTTAATTTAGCCGAAACATAGGTAAATGTGGCGAGTAAAATAATGACTATTAGCGCTATCGCCATGACGATTACTGATTGGGCGTGTTTCTGAAACTGCCGAACACTTGTGAAAATTTTCAGCAGTTTTCTTCCCCATGATTTACGAGGGAGATTGACACGAGGTTGAGAACCAATAATTAAGCGATCACCTACTTTCAATTTTTGTTCTGATAATACGGCAGATACTAAATTTATCTTCCCTAGCAAGGGTAAATAATAAATTAGCATCCGGGACTTATCTTCCCACAAATCACTTAGTTTATAACCTCTCCAAGGATGATCTTCATCAATATATTCTTCCTGAATTGGCCAAGTTTGATCAAATAACTTGATTTGCCCAATTGCTTGATTTCCCAGGGCGGCAAAGGTAAATACTGGTGCTGCTAAACCGACAACACTCATACTTAAATGATCTACAAGAGTTTGATCTAGGCGTTCGCTCAAGTTCGGATTATAGAAGCGATTAATAATCCGAATTTGGGGATTCAGTATCCGCGCCTGCATCATAATTGACAAATTTAATGCATCATCAGAGCTAGCAATTACTAAAGTATGTGCTTGCTCAATTCCTGCTGCTTTCAGGGTAGAAGCTGTGTATAATTCACCAATAATTACATCTCCCGTAGCTTCGCCAGGTATGGGTTTGCGATGAATACCAACAACGGAAGCACCCTGTTGTCTCAGCAAACGAAAGATTTTATATCCAGTACGTCCTAAGCCACAAACAATGATTCGAGGTTTCATGAAACAGCAGCATGATTTACAAGAAAGGCTGCATATAAGTCCTTTATTTCCATTGTTGCTTACTTGCGGAAGGGATAACTGTAGCAGAAAATACTATACAGCAGAATTCAGGAGTCAGGAGTCAGGAGTCAGAAGTAAAACTGGCTTTGTGTATAGGTTTCAATTTAGATTTTGTACCTCCTAACTACGCAAACTGCTATAAACTTAAATTGTGTCAATTTACAGATTTTGCTGCGGGGTAGTTTTATGTTTATCAAAAATACGTTCTCTCAAGAGATTCCTGTCCAAGGTGTGGTGGGAGAGTCAGTATCAAGCAAAGATAAATGATCTGTGGAATACTTTGTATGGAAGTTAATTTTGCTATCTTCACAAATTGGTAATTTATGCAGTTCATCTAATACTTCTAGCACAGATTGATATCGTTGTTTATAATCTTCAGAAATCATTTTATTGATAATTTCTGTCAAAGGCTGACTCACTATAGCTTTGTCTATCCATTTGACTTCGCCATCACTATCTCTTGCTAATTCGTGGGGAGAAATACCAGTTAAAGCCTTAATTCCAATCATGCCAATGGCGTAAATATCACTATTATATTTAGGACGACCAAAACATTGTTCGCTAGGTGCATAACCTTTAGTCCCAATACCGATTGTGAAGGCGGTTGAATCAAGACTTTCTGTTATTTGAGTACTAACTTCTTTGACTGCACCAAAGTCAATTAGTACGAGTTTCCAATCTGAGTGACGGCGGATAATATTGTTAGGTTTGATGTCTCGGTGAATCACACCATTTTCATGGACAAATCTTAAGATTAGCAATAGTTCTTTTAACAGAGTAATTGTTAAACTTTCTGTGATACACTTACCGGAAATTAATTCCTGATTTAAAGGATGTCCAAGTATGTATTCTTGCACTAAATAAAATTCTTTGTCTTCTTCAAAATATGCTAAAAGCTGAGGAATTTGATGGTGTGTTCCTAGTTTTTCCAGGGTTTTGGCTTCTGCACTAAATAAACGCCTAGCTAGTGCTAAACTTTCTGCTTTAGTTGTGGCTGGTTTTAGCTGCTTGACTACACATTGGGGGTTTCCAGGACGCTGTATATCTTCAGCTACATAAGTTTCACTAAATCCACCTGCACCTAAAACTTTAATAATTTTGTAGCGTGCGGCGAGTATTTTACCATTCAATGCTAAATCCCTTTGCTGAATTAGGTCTTTTAAGTCGTCTTGTTGGCTGATAATTTCTTGAATAATGGGAGAAGATTTGTATTTTTGGAAAATTAGGAATAATTTTTGTTTATTGATTTTTTCCCTAGCCACTTCAGTGACTAAATAAGAGAGTCCTGTGAGAGCGATCGCTATCATGGGTACTATAGTCGGGAACATCAGTTGACTATAGATAAAGCTGCTATAACTGATTGCTCCCCAAATACTAGCCAAAGCTATACTCAAAAAAAATCTCGAAACACCTCTTTTCTTGATGGTCACTATCACAGTTGCACCCCCTACAAGCAACAGCACAAATAGACCACGTAATATTGGACTTGTAATTGCTGTACCAATAGTTTTATTTTCCATCAAGGTAGCGATCGCATGAGCATGAATTTCTACTCCAGCCATAGGATCATGTGCTGAAACGGCTACTCGATGATAATCATTGCTTAGTTGCGATGTTGCACCAATTAGCACGATTTTATTTTGGAAAACCCTTCCCTGTTGTAAATAATTGTTCCAATTTTCTGAATCAAATACATACCAAAACGGCACTATCTTAAATCTATCGCCATTTCCCCAAAAATAAATGCGATCGCCCCTAGGTTGAGAATAATTCTCTTGTGCTGCTCCTAAAACTGCTTCCCCAAAAGAGGGTATTTTAGTTGTAATCACATTCTCTTGAGCTAAAAACTGGGAATATTCACTGGCCAATCGATGAACCTTACCATCCACCTCCACAGGAAAATTTACTGAACCAATAGACACAGAACCCATGCGAAACATTTCTTGCGGTTGGGTCAATTGCTGGAATGATCCTTGATGTGTCGTAAAATCTTCATAAACTGCGGCTAAGGTAACTTTATTCCCATATTTTTGTAAAACTGACTGTAATTGCTGATCATCAGCTTCACCATAACTACTTGGCCCATCAAAAACTATACCTAAAGCTACCGTACGCGCACCCGCTTTCATCAATTTACTAATCACTTGAGCATAGGCTGCACGTTGGTAAGGAAAAGATTTTAGTGGTTCTAAGTAGGCATACTGTTGAGGATCAGTCCTATAATACTGTTCAGGAATTGATATCGACTGATCATCAACTGCCAAAATCACAATATCTTGCGGTGCCGTTATTGGCCCACGTATTTGAAAAAAAGTAGTTAAAGCTTGAGTTTCTATCAGTTTCACCCCATCTCCACCAGAAGCACTCAGTACTGCTGCCAGTATTGCCGAAGTACCACTGAGCAGATGACCAAACATGCACCATTAGTTTAGACTGGTGTAACGAGGCAGTTAAATTTCCTTTTGTGAATTTACTTAACTGGTTCTGGGCAGCAGATAGCGATTTTTTAATTGAGGTCGATCTAGATTCTTCTGCCATATCGTGTTACTCATTAATTTAAGTACAACGCTTTTATTTATACACACAGCATCTAGTACTAACATCGGGAAATCAAACTCTTATACCTTATATCATTACTCAAGTATGCTTTAATTCCAATTAAACTTGCATTGTTACATTACCGCTAAAGAACTTCCCATCCAGATACTGCCCTACTTTCCTTGTGGCTAAATTCCTATCTGTGATTGTTGCACAGATATCTTCCAGATATGCTTCACCTTTGTGATTGGTGACGGTGAGATTTTATCCTAACTTTAGGACTCAACTCCACTAAAAGGACAGCAGGAAGAGACTAAACTTTTAGCCTTCTATCACTAACTGCTTCCTTCTTGATTTAGCAAAGTCCAGGCAAAAGGCAACTTCTGAACAATGGTATACTAGGCAACCTTGCCAGGAAGTCTTCTTTCTGTGGTTAAATCTTGATACTTACCAGAAACTTATTTCTGCTATTGAGGACAAAATCTATTGATGGGCATCAGCCTAGATCTTATTCCCAGCCCATACTATACCTCTTTAGGAGTAAACTTGATCGATATACAGATCACAATCCTGTAACTGGGTCGATTTTATTGGTAGATTTTGATCGTAGGGTATCTTGAAAAAAGTTGGAGGTTAAACAAGTTCAGTTAACGAGTATATCAAATTTAATGTTTTAGCCAATTTTATGCTTTGACAGAGGTAAGATAAAAGCTATACATGAAAACTACCTTTATAGATATTAGCGACCTTGCCAATTAAGAATTGCTATAATCTATTGTTCCATCTTACATTCTTATCTATTATTAGGTGTAAATTTCTATGGGTTCTCCAATGAATCGTCTGTCTATTTTTGTAGACGGAAACAATATGTTCTATGCTCAACAAAAAAATGGCTGGTTTTTTGATCCGCGACGGGTATTAGAATATTTCAAGAATGAGCAGTCAGACACAACATTAATTAATGCCTTTTGGTACACAGGCTTAAAAGATCCACAAGATCAACGCGGTTTTCGAGATGCACTGATTAGTTTGGGATATACAGTCCGCACCAAAATTCTTAAAGAATACTATGACGATGTTTCTGGTCGTTACTCGCAAAAAGCGAATTTAGATATTGAAATTGTTGTAGATATGTTTAATACAGTTGACCAGTATGACAGAGTTGTTTTATTTAGCGGTGATGGGGATTTTGAGAGAGCTATAGAACTATTACGTTCTAAAAATACTCATATTACAGTTGTATCAACAGAAGGGATGATTGCTAGAGAGTTGCGTAATGCTACTGACAGATATATAGACTTGAACGATATCAGAGACCAGATAGAAAAAACTGAAGCTTAGTAAAATTAATAATTATTTACAAAGCCAGAGTTAAAAAATAAAGTTCAAGGTATTTTAAGCCCACAGTCACAACTAAACAAACCAAAACCAATGAGCAATCAAGCAGACAGAATTATCATCTTTGATACGACACTGCGAGATGGGGAACAGTGTCCAGGAGCAACCTTAAACATTGACGAAAAGCTAATTATCGCTAAACAATTAGCTCGTTTAGGTGTAGATATAATTGAAGCTGGTTTTGCCTTCGCTAGTCCCGGCGATTTTGAAGCAATCAGCAAAATTGCCCAAACTGTGGGCATAGAAGATGGGCCTGTAATTTGTAGTTTAGCCAGAGCCAGACATGATGATATTAAAGCCGCAGCAGAAGCGATAAAACCAGCCGCTAAACGTAGGATTCATACATTTATTGCCACTTCCGATATCCATCTGCAATACAAGCTGAAAAAGACTAGGCCGGAAGTGATAGCCATTGCTGAAGAAATGGTAGCTTATGCCAAAACCTTCACCGATGATGTAGAATTTTCTCCTGAAGATGCAGGACGCTCTGACCCAGAATTTTTGTATCAAGTTTTAGAAAGAGCGATCGCAGCTGGTGCAACAACAGTTAACATTCCTGATACCGTGGGTTACACCACACCCAGCGAATTTGGCAACATCATCAAAGGCATTACAGAACACGTCCCCAACATCGACAAAGCCATTATTTCTGTTCACGGCCATAACGATTTAGGTTTAGCAGTTGCTAACTTCCTCGAAGCAGTTAAAAATGGTGCTAGACAATTAGAATGTACCATCAATGGCATTGGTGAACGCGCTGGAAATGCCGCTTTAGAAGAATTGGTAATGGCACTGCACGTCCGCCGGCAATATTTTAACCCCTTCTTTGGTAGACCTGCTGATTCTCAAGAATCATTAACTAATATTGACACCAAACAAATTTACAAAACTTCACGTCTTGTTTCCAACTTGACAGGAATGTTGGTGCAACCAAATAAAGCCATAGTTGGTGCAAATGCCTTTGCACACGAGTCTGGTATTCACCAAGATGGGGTGTTGAAAAATAAACTCACCTATGAGATTATGGATGCCCAATTGATTGGTTTAACAGACAATCAAATCGTCTTGGGTAAACATTCCGGTAGAAATGCCTTTGGGACTCGCTTGAAAGAATTGGGTTTTGAACTGTCAGAAACCGAATTAAATAAAGCCTTTGTGCGATTCAAAGAATTAGGAGATAAAAAGAAAGAAATCTCAGATTGGGATTTGGAAGCGATCGTTAACGACGAAATCCAACAAGCACCCGAACTATTCCGAGTCGAGTTAGTACAGGTTTCCTGCGGTAGCAACGCCAAACCTACCGCCACAGTCACACTCCGCACCCCCGACGGCGAAGAATTAACAGATGCTGCCATAGGTACAGGCCCAGTAGATGCAGTTTATAAAGCCATCAATCGGGTAGTAAATGTACCAAATGAATTGATTGAATTCTCTGTGCAATCTGTCACAGGCGGAATAGATGCCCTTGGAGAAGTAACCATCCGCTTGAAATATGAATCGCGTGTATTTTCAGGTCATGCAGCCAACACCGATATCATCGTTGCATCGGCTCAAGCCTACGTAAATGCACTAAATAGGCTGTACGGGGCTTTACAACAAAATCCCAAAGAAGAAGTAACAGCATAACAGTAGGGTGGGTTAGAAGGGGTAAGTTATCAATCCTGTACTAACCCACCTTTATCAATTCCAGCGCCTGAGTTAAAATTTCTTGTTTAACAACCATAGCTGCTAATTCTTCAGTTTCATAACGTCCTTCAAAAGCTTCTAGCGCCGCTCTTTTTAGTGCTACTTGATATCCTTGTTGGAAAATTTCCATTAATTCTGTTTGATTCAAGTAAACACCACCAGATTTGCGGCGCTTGTTAATTTTATTGATTTCCCGTACTGCATTTTCAATAGATATTTCCCAAGAACGGGTAGAACGTTTTTCAGCTTTTTGTTTGATTAAATGGATGAGTAGAATTACGCCATAACTATCAATTTTATTGATTTTATCACTTAGGCTCATTTCTTCCAATTCATCCACCAATAGTAAAGCTTCAGAAATTTTACCCTGTTCTAGGAGTTGTCTCAGTTCTAGTATTTCTTCCATGTTATTTGTGGAAATTTTGATTAGCAATTAATATTTATTATATTTTGAATTTATCATTAAACGTACTTTATGAAACTATATTTCTGAGGAATAATTATGAAAATACAACAGCTTGAACTTCAGAATTTTCGATGCTTTGAACATAAAATTTTTGAGTTCTCCGATCAATTTAACGTTATTATCGGTGATAATGGTACTGGTAAAACTGCATTTTGTGACGCGATAGGATTGATAATTGCAGTATTTATATATCGTCTTGCTGAGATTAGAGAAAATACATTTCAAGATAAAAGTCGAATCCAAGATTCAGATATTAGACAAGTTAGAAATCAGAAAATTGAATGGAAACTACCTGTTGGATTATTTTGTAAATCTATAATTAACGATGTTCAACTTCAATGGTCAACTACTCGTATAAATTCTAGAATAAATTCTATAAACCAATCTCTAAATATTCTCCAATTTGCAGATTATCTAAGAGAAAAAGTGAACAATTCTCAAAACATCAACCTTCCTTTAGTAGCATATTATGGAACAGGTAGGCTTTGGTGGAAGAGCCAGAATAATCAAGCGTTAGAGGATAATCAAGCGTTAGAGGATATGAGAAATTCACCAACAAGACAATCTCGTTTTTGGGGATACACAGAGTGTCTTGATCGTAGATCAAATTTAATTCTTGATTGGTTTAAATTTGAAATTCGCTTCGGAGAAGGATCTGTAACAACTCATCCAGCAATTTTAAATGCTCTATCTGTTTGTCAAATAGATAATTGGATTGAGATAAAATACGATGATCGTGAAGATAATTTAGTTGTGAGATCCCTGGATGGAAACTCCCAAATTTTTAATAAACTCAGCGATGGTGTAAAAAATATGGTTGCCATGGTTGCCGATATTGCTTATCGTGCAGCAGTCCTCAATCCTCATCTTGAATCTGAAGCTGCGCGACTTACACCAGGTATTGTACTGATTGATGAACTTGATTTACACCTTCATCCCAAATGGCAACGTCGAGTAGTCGAAGATTTAAAAAGAACATTTCCTAACATTCAATTTTTTGCAACTACCCATTCTGAACATATCATCCAATCTTTAAGAGACGGAGAACTTATTGATCTCAATAATCCAGATTTAATACCAGCAGATGAATATGAAAACAAAAATATAGAATACATAACAGAAAATGTTATGCACGTTCCTCATCCATATAGAAATGAACGATACGAAAGGATGATGAAAACAGCAGAAAGATACTATCAAATGTTAGAAAATGCTAATAATTCATCACCAGAAGAATTGGAAAAATTAAAAATGGAACTGGATGAATTAATAGAACCATATAGTGATGATGTTGCCTATCATGCTTTTTTAAAAATGGAACGTCTTGCTAGAGGATTATAAAAATGAGGCCAGTTATTCGAGGTAAGAATACTAAAGTTTTTAAAGATTATAAAAATGCACGAGGAGATTTAATTAATCAACTTGGTGAATACTGTTCTTACTGTGAAATGCGTATTGGCTCATCTATCGCTGTTGAACATATATTACCAAAAGCAAAAGAGCAATTTCCTGATGAAGAAACTAATTGGGAAAATTTGTGTTTAGCTTGTAATAACTGCAATTCAACTAAAAAAGGGGCTATGGATAAGAGATGGAACAGTTCATGGAAACATCTTCACATAACCTCTGCTAAAATAGCCGCTAGAAGTGAATTTTATTGGATTGATCAAGATAATACTTTTCGATGTGTAGAATATAGCCAAGGTGGATTGGTTACGATAAATCCTTCTTTAGGTATTGAAGAACAAAAAGTAGCACAAGCAACTATTGAAATGGTGGGACTTGATAAAACACCTAAGCCTGATATGCAAATGAAAGATCGCCGATGGATAAATCGGAAAGACGCTTGGGATACAGCAGAAAAATATTTAAAAATACTTCGTCAATATAATGATAAAGAATCACTAAAACAAATGCAAGATATCATCGTTAGTCATGCAGTTGATAAGGGATTTTTCTCAGTTTGGATGACAGTATTTAAAGATGATCCTGAAATGCTAAAACGTTTTATTTTTGCATTTCCGGGAACTGCTATAGATTGCTTTGATCAGGAAGGAAAGGCTATTCATCGTCCCAAGGCAAGAATATGAATCACCCCACCACATCATTAACCGAAATCCGCACCGCATTAAAACAAATCTGGGGTTATGAAGATTTTCGTCCTCCACAGGGAGAAATTGTCAAGAATTTATTATCACAAAAAGATGCTTTAATAATTATGCCTACAGGAGGCGGAAAGTCAATTTGCTTTCAACTTCCCGCATTATTAAAAACAGGATTAACTTTAGTAGTTTCTCCCTTGGTAGCACTAATGGAAAACCAAGTAGAAGAACTCAAACAGCAAAATCAAAAAGCTGCACTTTTACATAGTGAATTATCTACATCCCAACGTCGTACAACTTTGCAAGCTTTAGAAAAACAACAATTAAGATTATTATATTTATCACCAGAAACTTTATTGAGTCCCCCGGTTTGGGAAAAATTATCTCATCCCCAATTACAAATTAATGGAATTATCCTTGATGAAGCTCATTGTTTAGTACAATGGGGTGATACTTTTCGTCCAGCTTATCGACGTTTAGGTGCAGTCCGTCCAGCGTTATTAAAATCAAAACCACCAGGAACTAAAATTAGTTTAGCAGCTTTTACTGCAACTGCTGATCCTTCAGCCCAAAAGATTATTTCTACAGTTTTACAATTACAACAACCTGATAATTATAGACTTAATCCTTATCGGAATAATTTACATCTTAGTGTTAAAATTGCTTGGACACCAAAGGGAAGAAAACAACAATTATTAAAGTTTATTCAAAATCGACCAAATCAGGCTGGTTTAATTTATGTCCGCACTCGGAGAGATAGCGAGAATTTAGCCCAGTGGTTAACAGAAATAGGATATAAAACTGCTAGTTATCACGCAGGATTAGGTGCAACAGAAAGACGTGCCGTAGAAGCAAGTTGGTTAGGTGGAAAAATACCATTTGTGGTGTGTACCTGCGCCTTTGGGATGGGTATTAATAAAAGTGATGTGCGCTGGGTTATTCATTTTCATGCACCACATTTATTATCTGAATATGTGCAAGAAATAGGACGTGGAGGTAGAGATGGAAAACCAGCAGAAGCGTTAACTTTAATCAGTGAACCGACGGGATTTTTAGATGCTGATGATAAACAAAGACAGCAATTTTTTCAAGAACAAATGTTGAAGCAACAACAAAAAGCCCAACAATTAGCGAAAAAGTTACCACAACAGGGAGAAGTAACTGCTGTAACGCGACAATTTCCTGATGGTGCAATGGCGCTTTCTTTACTGCATAGTAGTGGACAATTACAATGGCTTGATCCTTTTCATTATACGATTTCTGTAAAGTCAGGAAGTCAGCCGCAAATGCAGTTACAAGCTGCGAAACAAATGAGTGAATATCTGAATACTAAAAAGTGTCGTTGGCAGTTTTTGTTAAATGCTTTTGGTTTTAGTAAAGAAGCTGAAAACTGGCGTTGTGGACATTGTGATAATTGTAAACATCAATAATTTTAGACTAGAGATTCTAAAAAAGGACGCATTCCCCCACTGTATTGTTGGATATATGGAATTTTTAGCACATATCAAATATGTTTACTTAATAAATATGATCAATCACAATTGATCATATTCATCTGGTTCTATATCAGGAACTTTATTTAAAACTTGCTGAAATTTATCCCAACTACCATGTTTAGCTTTTTCATCAATATAATCTTTTGTCATCCATGCTGAAACTTGTGCTGATAGTGCAATGGAAACAAGTTGTTCAAGAGACATATTTTCTTTGTTTGCTAAGGCTTCAACTTGTTTATATAAAGAATCAGGAATTTGCACGTTTAAGTTACTCATGATATTTCTCCTACGATTTGCAAAAATTATTTGGGTAATACAACTTTAATGCCAAATTTATCTGCTGGCTTTAAATCTTTTTGATTGTAAGTAATAATAAAATCAGCTTGTGATTCTACGGCTAAATCTATGATAAAGTCATCATTTGGATCGATGGCTATTGGTCGCCATAAATAAAAAATGGTACGTTTATTGGCAATGGCACAAATAGCTTCTATAATGTTATCAATATCTTCATCATTTAAAGTTAAGAGGTCTTTTTCTCGTTTGAGAATTGCTTCATACTCGAAGATTAAGGTAGTAGAAATATTTAATTGCCAACGGGTATCCTTAAGTATTGTTAAAAGCCTATAGGATGCGCCACGACTTGATATTAGTCCTGATAATAGCACATTTGTATCTAATACAATTTGGTATGGAATTGTCATTTTCTTATAGTTGCTGGACGCTTTTCACTGTTGGCACACGGCTTTGTTTGATATTGTAAAGGGCGGGGAAACCCCGCCCCTACGTTAAAACTGCTGCAAAAAGCGTAAGTCGCTATTATACAAACGGCGAATATCATCAATTTGATGTAACACCATCGCAAAACGTTCTACACCAAAACCGGCGGCAAAACCACTATAAACTTCTGGGTCATAACCCACTGATTTCAGTACATTTGGGTCAACCATTCCGCAACCCATGACCTCTAACCAGCGGCCATTCCACTGTAAATCTACCTCAGCAGAAGGTTCGGTAAAGGGGAAATAACTAGCCCGGAAGCGAATTGGTAAATCGCCAAACATTGCTTGCAAAAACATCTTTACAGTGCCTTTGAGGTCTGTAAAAGTCATTCCTTCATCGATCGCTAAAAGTTCAATTTGATGGAAAACTGCGGAGTGGGTCGCATCTACATCATCTCTTCGGTAAACTCGTCCTGGGGCCACAATCCGAAACGGTGGTTCTTCTTTTTCCATGTAGCGAATTTGCACCGATGAGGTATGAGTCCGCAGTAAATTACCATCTGGCAAGTAGAAAGTATCCTGCATATCACGGGCTGGATGGTCAGGAGGGGTATTCAGGGCTTCAAAATTGTAGTAATCTGTTTCCATCTCTGACCCTTGGGCGACGGTGTAACCCATACCGACGAAGATATCCAGCGCCTGATCAATGATGCCGTTGAGGGGATGTATGCGACCTTGGGGGCGGTAAATACCGGGCATTGTTACATCTAAAGTTTCAGCCTCTAGCTGTGCCTGAATTTGAGCAGATTCTAAAGCAGTGCGTTGCTGGTCGAGACTGTTTTGAATGGCTTCTTTCACTGTATTAGCGATCGCACCAATTTTGGGACGTTCCTCTGCACTCATCTGTCCCATACTGCGTAACAGCGCCCCCAATTGACCTTTTTTGCCCAAATAGTTAACTCTAAGTTCCTCTAGGCGTTCCAGGGTATCAGCAGATGCGATCGCACTTTCTCCCTCTTGTCGCAATGCTAAAAGTTGTTCCTCTAAATTGCTAGTCATTAGTTATTAGTCATTTGTGATTAGTCTATAGTTTATAGTCCCCAGCCACAGACAGAGGGCGTAAACGACCATGATTATATGGTATTATTTCCACCGCCCTAGTTTTTAGCGGAGACTCCTGCCTCTTTGTACTAGCATGGATATACAGCAGAATTCAGGAGTCAGAAGAGTTGTGAGTACCGAGTGCTTGACTCTCCTTCTTACTCATTACTCTGTACTGGCTTGGTGTCTGGCTTTGAATTTAGATTCTGTACATCATTGACCTGCAATCCGCTGTAAGACAATAGAATTTAACTTAGATCTCCCATAACAGAAATTTTATATTCTCTCTTGTGACCAAAAACACTGACAATAGACATTTAACTCATTATTAATGACTAATCACCAATTACCCAAGAACCAATGATCAATCACACATGAAATTATTAATTAGCAACGATGACGGTGTTTCCGCTTTGGGTATACGCACCTTAGCCGACTGTCTGGCACAAGCTGGTCATGACGTTACCGTAGTTTGTCCAGATAGAGAGCGATCAGCAACAGGACACGGATTAACCTTACATCAACCAATTCGTGCCGAAATAGTTGAATCTGTTTTTCATCCCGCCATCAAAGCTTGGGCTTGTGATGGGACACCTTCTGATTGTGTAAAATTAGCATTGTGGGCTTTGCTAGATTCTCCTCCTGACTTGGTGTTATCTGGAATTAACCAAGGTGCCAATTTAGGAACCGAAATTCTGTATTCAGGTACTGTTTCAGCGGCGATGGAAGGTATGATAGAAGGCATTCCTAGTATTGCGCTGAGTCTTACCAGTCATACCCACAGAGACTTTCACCCAGCTGCCAACTTTGCCAAACTCTTAGTTGAGCAGATAGCAGCAGCACCTTTGCCAGACTTAATGTTACTTAACGTCAATATTCCTCCCATAGCCTGGGAAGAAATTGCTGGTGTCACTCTCACTCGTCAGGGAGTACGTCGCTATGTTGATGTTTTCGACAAACGAGTTGATCCGCGTGGCAAAACTTATTACTGGTTAACTGGTGAGGTTTTAGAGGATGTCGAACCACCTGCTGGGTTAAATTTATCCCCAGATATTCCCATTGATGTCAATGTTGTCCGTAATAACTACATCAGTATTACTCCATTGCAATACAATCTTACCTATGCTAATGGACTGGATAAACTATCTACATGGGAGTTTAAATTTCCGTAAATTTTTCAGAGTCTGCTCAAAATTTAGTATTCATTAAATTTACCGCCGTACATCTGAAGTTGCGAATTTAGGAGATATACTGGGATAACTCAATACACATAAATTATGCTAGATCGAAAGTTGTAATATATATTATTACAATATAGTTACGATAAAAATTTATTAAGGTATACATTTTTACTAGTAGAATTGTTATACCCAAGGTTAGTCAGACAGCATAAACTGAAAAAATAAAAAGCATTTTTTGATCGATCGCCAGCTCAGTCCAGCAACCAACACCCATGTCTAGGATAGAGAATCAATTTACAGTTCAATTTTGGGGCGTTAGGGGCAGCATCCCCTGTCCAGGTTCAAATACCGTCCGTTATGGTGGTAATACTCCTTGCGTTGCAATGCAAGTGGGTGGTAAAAACTTAGTTTTTGATTGTGGTACGGGAGTACACGTTTTGGGACAATCTTTATTGCCCCAAATGCCAGTAGAAGGTCATATATTCTTCACCCACTCCCATTGGGATCATATGCAGGGGTTTCCTTTCTTTACCCCAGCCTTTATCAAAGGTAATAAGTTTCATATCTATGGAGCGATCGCACCCGATGGGTCAACCATTGAGCAACGGCTCAATGATCAAATGCTTCATCCCAACTTCCCCGTTCCATTGCAGATTATGCAGGCTAATCTGGAATTTCACAACATTAAAGCCGGCAAACCAATCTACATCGACGACATTATCATAGAAACTGCACCGTTAAACCATCCCGGTGAAGCCGTAGGATATAGAGTGAACTGGCGAGGTGGAGCCGCTGTTTACATCACAGATACAGAGCATTTTCCTGACAAATTAGATGAAAATATTCTCTGGCTATCACGGGATGCCGATATTTTAATTTACGATTCCACCTACACTGACGAAGAATACTATTCTCCAAAATCACCAAAAATTGGCTGGGGACACTCCACTTGGCAAGAAGCAGTCAAAATAGCACAAGCGGCCAACGTCAAAACCCTAGTTATTTACCACCATGATCCAGCCCACAACGATGATTTTTTAGATAATATAGGCAAACAAGCATTTGAAAAATTTCCTGGTGCAATCATGGCAAAGGAAGGATTAGTACTACCAATTCCTGTTTTAGATCCTGTATCAGAATCCTTACCTCTGAGCAAGTAAGTAAGTCTATCGTTGATAATTAAACAAACAAGTCTGTACACTTATTGACAAATATCTATAGGTGTATTATGTATAAGCCTAATAGACATCAACCGAATTTAAATATGCGTTTTCCAGCACCCTTATAGAGACGTTCCATGGAACGTTTCTACATTGTTGTTCACTACCTATGTCTAATGAATTCGCCAAAAAATTAGGTGTTTCTGTAAAAACGATTCAGCAAAAATTTATCGAACAGAATGTTGGGTATTCTGTGGGAGTGACGGATGAATAACCGGGTTTAAGACCCCCACTAAATCGTAGATTTAGTGGACTACCCTTCGGGAACGCCAAGGGCGAATAATCAGTCGCAAATCTGTAGCTTGCTTACCGCAGGGGTATCCTCGACTGATAGCACAGCGTTAGCGAGGAACGAGCGTCTAGCTTCTGACTCCTTCTTCAATATTTCTGCGTCTTATTCCTCTGTCCTCTGCCTTTCTTCCGTCATTTGTAGATTTTAGATTAAATTGGTGATCAGAGAGCTAACAGCGCCATAGCCTACCTATTGGTGAAGTGGCAATTACTGGTAGATCAGCTTTTTGGCTTCACCAGCAGGCCAAACAAGCCTCTAGAAGCCTCTCAAGCTGCTGAGGATAGGTAAACGTCCTACAGCAAAAATATAAGCAACTGAGAGGTCGCCAAGCGCTGATAGCTAAAAATAAACCTAAAATCCCAGAATCCACGTGCTAAATTTGTCTCAAAATGGGTGTTCTGTGTGGGTTGCTTCTTCGACCGAATTGGCTCGAACACCGACTGCGATCGCTCTTGGTAAATTTGATGGTGTTCATATTGGTCATCAAAAGGTAATTCAACCAGTTTTGCAGTCAGCAAGGGGTGAAGATGGGCGAGGAACTGGGGAGAAAATACCAGAAGGCGCACCTATTCATCCTAGTCAATCATCAACTTTGCCATCATCCTCAGGACATATATATTCAACAGTTGTCACCTTTGATCCTCATCCCCAGGAATTTTTTACAGGTCAACCCCGTGCTTTGTTGACACCACTTGATGAAAAAGTTCAACAATTGCGATCGCTTGGAGTAGAACAATTAGTACTATTACCCTTCGACAAAGAACTATCTGCCCTATCACCCCAAGATTTCGTCGCCAAAATCCTCGTCCAACAACTACAATGTCAAAAAATTAGCGTTGGGCAAGATTTCTGTTTTGGGAAAAAGCGCATGGGTACTGCCCAAGATTTGCAAATACTCGCTGCCCAGTACAATATACCTGTAACCATTGTTCCCTTACAAACTGATACAGGCGACTTGCTCAAAAATAGCAGTTGTAGCAATACCGAGCCAATTGAAGATGGTCGCATTAGCACTTCCTTAATTCGCCAAACTTTAGAAGCAGGCGATATTCAACGAGCCAACCGCTTACTAGGAAGACCTTATACACTCACAGGTGTAGTCATACCAGGTCAACAGTTGGGTAGAACCATTGGCTTTCCCACCGCCAACCTGCAACTACCAAAAGATAAATTTTTACCCCTTCAAGGAGTTTATGCAGTGCGGGTGATCATCCTCAACGAAACGCCAGAAAATCTGCCTATACAGAACTTAGGTGTCATGAATATCGGCAATCGCCCCACTGTCAACGGTACTCATTCTTCAGTAGAAGTACACTTGTTAGATTGGTCTGGTGATTTATATGGAAAAAACTTGGTAGTACAGCTAGTAAAATTTTTGCGTCCCGAACAAAAATTTCCTGCCCTAGAAGCCCTAAAAACCCAAATCCAACTTGACTGTACAGTAGCTAGAGAAATTTTGAGTACACAATGCTGAATTTGGAATGTTAATTGGGAACAATGTATGGTAAAGGGTGATTGGTAATGGGTAATAGGTGATTGGAGGGACGAGAAAAATAAATATTCCCCCTCATCTCCCTCATCTTCCCCAGTCCCCAGTCCCCAGTCCCCACCTCCCCAATTCCCCAACCCCAGTGCATGAGAGAAAAAATTGACGCTTTAACACAAAATCTGGCTCGTACCATCGTTGGTAAAAATGAAGCAATACATTTAGTGATAATTGCTTTGTTGAGTGGTGGTCATGCCTTGCTAGAAGATGTTCCTGGGGTTGGTAAAACCCTACTCGCCAAATCTTTAGCTCGGTCTGTAGATGGTAAATTTCAAAGGTTACAGTGTACCCCCGATTTGTTACCAACTGACATCACTGGCACTAATATTTGGAATCCTAAAAGCGGCGAATTTAGTTTTCTCCCTGGGCCAATATTTGCCAATGTGCTGTTAGCTGACGAAATTAACCGTGCTACCCCCCGCACCCAGTCAGCATTGCTGGAAGTGATGGAAGAAAATCAGGTAACAGTTGATGGTGTCTCCCGTGCAGTTCCTCAGCCCTTCTTTGTCATTGCTACCCAGAACCCCATTGAGTACCAAGGTACTTTTCCTTTGCCCGAAGCACAAATGGATCGGTTTATGTTGTCCTTAAGCTTGGGATATCCTTCTGAGTCAGACGAATTGGGAATGTTGCAAAACCTGCAAAATGGGATTCAGGTAGCTGATTTGCAGCCTTGTATCACCTTGGACGAAATAGCTCAGTTACGGCAACTTTGTTCGCAAGTAAAAGTAGAAATATCTTTGCAGCAATATATTTTAGAATTAGTGCGAGCAACTAGAGAGGATGAAGAAATCACTCTTGGTGTTAGTCCTCGTGGGACTGTGGCATTACAAAAAGCCAGTCAAGCACGAGCTTTTATGTTAGGGCGAGATTATGCTATTCCCGATGATGTGAAGTTTCTTGCACCTTACGTTATGTCTCATCGCCTGATTCCTAGAGGTGGCAGGAATTCTAGGACTATAGTAGATCGTTTATTGCGAACTGTGTCGATTCCTTAGTTTTGAAACCTTGCGATCGCGCTACAATCAATAGTAACAGCACAAAAGAAGCGATCGCACTACAACAGGATTTACGCAACTGACATATAGATTTTTGATGTGACACTTGCGTAAGTCTTACACAAAAAACTATTCACAGCATTAAAATGAATTACCCAATGGTGGCTACAAAAATTAATTAAACAAAAAATTACAAATAATAATTATGGAAGACCTTTTAAGACTTAAAGAAAGAATTGAAATCGCCTTAGAATTAGGTGAAAGTTATTATCGTGAATTTAAAAGTGCATTACAAGGTCATGCAAATGACAAAAAGCCCCGTGATTTAAAAGAAATTTGTGCTGATATAGCAAAAACCTTGGTGGCATTTGCCAATGCTGACGGTGGGGAACTTTTTGTGGGTATAGAAGATAATAATATGGTGACAGGCTTGCCTTTTACAGAAGAAAAAATAAACGCTATTTTAAATGCACCTGAAAATTATGTTTTGAAAGATACACCACTATCTATTAAGCGTAAAAATCTTATTGACTATGAAGGAAAAAAAGTAGCTTATTTTTCCATTGATAAAGGTGCTACATTTGTTCATCAAACATCAAAAGGAGAATGTTTTCAACGCAAAGATCGAGAAAGTGTACCAACTTCTGCTGATAGTATTAGATTCTTGAGAGAAGAAGCCATTTCTAGAGAATATGATAGACAATTTGTAGATTTGGCAAGTGTAAGAGACTTAGACTTAGAGTTGGTAGCAACGGTTGCACAAGAAATCACTAAAATTAAATCTATTTCACCGGAAAAGTTCTTACAGTATGCTGAATTAGCAGAATTTGATGGAGATCGTTTAAGGTTAAGACGAGCAGCCTTATTGTTATTTGCAAAAAATCCTACCAAATGGCATCCTCGATTACAAGTAAGAATATTAAGGATAAACGGAACTGAAGAAAAACCTGCTCCTGACTATAACATCAATGAAGTAGCAGAGGTAACGGGTAATATATTTAAACTTGTGGAAGATAGTTGGGAAGCACTGAGACCGGCTTTAACAGAAACACGTTATTCAAGTGATGGACTATTTAAAACACAAGTAATTTATCCCGAACTTGCTTGCAGAGAAGCCTTAATCAATGCAATCACCCACCGAGATTATAGCATTGAAGGTCGTGGAATTGAAATCAGAAGATTTGACGATAGGTTAGAGGTACTTAGTCCAGGAAAATTATTATCTAAATATACTATTGAAGATTTGAAAGAACTCAAAGGCGCACATGAAACCAGAAATACCTATGTCGCTAGAGTTTTAAGAGAGTTTGGCTATATCCGCGAACTTGGTGAAGGCATTAGAAGGATGTTTGCTTTAATGAAAAGCAATGAATTGGTTGAACCAGAAATTTCTTCACCTAATAAATCATTTATTGTCTCACTATTTCATAAATTTATCTATACCAAAGAAGAGAAAATGTGGTTAGATAATTTTGAGCATTTACAACTTTCTAGAGAGCAGAAAACTATAGTTAAGTTGGGAATTAATGGCAGATTAATTTCTCCAAAGGAGATTTTTGAAAATGTGGGTATTTTAGATACTGATTATTATCGTCAATTGGTAGAAGGTTTAAGAAAAATTGGTATTTTGGTTAGCGAGGTTTCATCTGATGAAGCAACAAGACTTGCTAAAAAACAAAATATTTCTAAAAAAAGCATTGCTCGATTTAAAATTCAATTACCTTATAATGTGATAGATACTGCAAAAGTATCTGGAAGTAATGATACTTCAGATTATGCAAAAATATTTATTGGTAATGTTGATTTTAATGCTGATGAGCAGGATTTAGAAACATTATTTAGTCAATTTGGTGAAATCTCTGATGTATATCTTCCTAAAGATAGAATGACCGGAAAAAGTAGAGGTTTTGCGATTGTTGAGTTTGAGCAATTAGAATCAGCTAAAAAAGCGTTAGAAAATACAAACCCACTATTTTTACGTAATAGAAAACTTTACGTACAAAAGTACAAAGGAATCTAAAATTTTGATTTATACGTTAATGCCAAATTTAGGTAAAATCATCTGATGACTTTACCTAAAAGCTTGATCTGGTAAACGGTTTGTAAAGATTTATTTCTGAGGAAAATGATACTCGGACGGAACAAGAATAGCTCGATTTAGCCTCATTTTCCTCAGAGTATACCACTGCAATTTTTCCAAAAAAGAGGAACCCAATAGAGAGGTATCACCGATTATGATTAGCAACAGGTACGACATTTATTTGTGAGTGTGAGGTATATGTCAAATTTAGTAAAGTCCAAATCTCCCCAACGCCGACTCAAGCGCCAACTCTTCATTGTCATGCTGGTGATTTTTGCTTGGAGTATAGCCATAGGATTCATACTAGGTTTAGCTACCAGCACCCAAGCAGCTAACCCCGCTGCCTCTATTGGCACTGTTGATGTAGTACCTGCACAATACCAACTAGGGCAAGAACTATATTTAGAAAACTGCGCCAGTTGTCACATTGGCATCCCACCAGCAATTTTTCCTACCCAAACTTGGAAAAATCTGATTGAAGATTCTCAGCACTATGGGGTACAGATTCAGCCCTTAGTAGATCCGCAGCGGATTTTGGTGTGGAAATACCTATCAACTTTTTCCCGTGTGCGACTCGAAGACGAAGCAACACCTTATCGCTTCAATAGATCACGTTATTTCCAAGCTTTGCATCCTGATGTCAAATTGCCAAAACCTTTGCAAGTTAACAGTTGTGTAAGTTGTCATCCCGGTGCTAGTAAGTATAATTTCCGTAGCCTGACGACTGAGTGGGAGTAGGAAGAAGGTGACAGGTGACAGGTAACAGGTGATAGTAAGTTAAGAGAATATCTCCCTCATGCTCCTCATCTTTCTTCCCTGCATCATCTGAGGCCAAAATGATACTATGAAGGGACTTTAAATATAAAATATAGGTTGAAACCAATCATCATATCAAGGTGATTGTCCTGTTTTTATTAGGTTTTTGAGTAAATTCTCTTTTCCACGCCATTCAAAAGCAAAATGGCTGGATTGAGTTAAATGTCTATAATCATATAGCTATTTGCTAAACCTTTAATTCCCATCCCCCTTGATTTAGTTCTATAAACTGCCATGCTAAAACTATTGTTGGGCGATCCCAACGCTCGTAAGCTTAAAAAATACCAACCTTACATTACAGAAATTAACCTCTTAGAGGAAGAAATTCAGCCACTCTCTGATGAGGAGTTAAAAGGCAAAACTGTTGAGTTTAAACAACGGCTTGCCAAAGGTGAAACACTTGATGATATATTGCCTGAAGCTTTTGCTGTTGTCCGGGAAGCGGGACGGAGAGTATTAGGGTTGCGCCACTTTGATGTGCAACTATTAGGTGGTGTGATTCTGCATAGCGGACAAATCGCCGAAATGAAAACCGGTGAAGGTAAAACTTTGGTGGCTACTTTACCGAGTTATTTAAATGCCTTAACTGGTAAAGGTGTCCATGTCATTACCGTTAACGATTATCTGGCACGTCGGGACGCGGAATGGATGGGGCAGGTACACCGATTCTTGGGATTAAGTGTAGGGCTAATTCAGTCCACTATGACTCCCAGTGAACGCCAAAAAAACTATCAGTGCGATATTACCTATGTCACCAATAGCGAAGTAGGTTTCGACTATTTGCGGGATAATATGGCGACATCTATGGCTGATGTGGTACAACCGCCGTTTAATTATTGCGTTATTGACGAGGTAGACTCGATTTTAGTGGATGAGGCGCGGACACCGCTGATTATTTCTGGACAGGTGGAAAGACCAACAGAAAAATACCTGCAAGCGGCAGAAATTGCTTTTACGCTGAAAAAAGATGAACATTATGAGGTGGATGAAAAGGCGCGTAACGTTCTTTTAAGCGATGAAGGTTTTGCAGAATCTGAAAATCTTTTGGGTGTGACAGATTTATTTGACCCGGAAGATCCTTGGGCGCATTTTATGTTTAATGCGATTAAGGCTAAGGAATTGTTTCTTAAGGATGTAAATTATATTGTCCGCAATGATGAAGTTGTGATTGTGGATGAATTTACAGGCCGGGTGCTGCCGGGACGACGTTGGAGTGATGGATTACACCAGGCAATTGAAGCGAAGGAACACGTAGAAATTCAGCCAGAAACCCAAACTTTGGCTACGATTACTTATCAAAACCTGTTTTTGCTGTATCCCAAGTTGGGGGGAATGACGGGAACTGCAAAAACGGAAGAAGTGGAGTTTGAGAAGATATACAAACTGGAAGTTGCGATTATTCCTACTAACCGCATTAGAAGACGGGAAGACCTGTCTGATATGGTGTTTAAGACGGAATTGGGTAAGTGGAGAGCGATCGCTCAAGAATGCGCCCAAATGCACGAAAATGGTAGACCTGTGTTAGTGGGTACAACCAGCGTCGAAAAATCCGAACTTCTCAGCCGACTCCTCAAGGAAATAGAAATTCCCCACGAGTTACTTAACGCTAGACCAGAAAACGTGGAACGGGAAGCGGAAATTGTCGCCCAAGCCGGACGCAGAGGGGCTGTAACTATCGCCACCAACATGGCAGGACGAGGTACAGATATCATCCTCGGTGGTAACTCCGAATATATGGCGCGGTTGAAGCTACGGGAATACTTTATGCCCCGTATTGTCAGCCCAGAAGATGAAGATAGCTTCGGTATGCAAAGGGCTTCTGGGCTACCTATGGGTCATGGTAGTGGACAAGGTTTTGCACCTGGTAAAAAGGTGAAAACTTGGCGGGCTTCCCCAGAAATTTTTCCCACTCAGTTGTCGAAGGAGACTGAACAGCTTTTAAAAGAAGCTGTAGAAGTAGCGGTGAAGGAATATGGTGAGCGCAGTTTACCAGAATTGGAAGCGGAAGATAAGGTAGCTGTAGCTGCGGAAAAAGCACCAATAGATGATCCTGTTATTCAAAAATTGCGGGAAGCTTACCAACGCATTAAGCATGAGTATGAAGTATTCACCAGCACTGAACATGATGATGTGGTGAGTAGAGGCGGTTTGCACGTTATCGGCACAGAACGCCATGAGTCACGCCGGATTGATAACCAGTTGCGCGGAAGGGCTGGTAGACAAGGTGATCCAGGCACGACAAGATTCTTCCTTAGCTTAGAGGATAACCTATTAAGGATCTTTGGGGGCGATCGCGTCGCCGGCTTGATGAATGCTTTCCAAGTAGAGGAAGATATGCCTATTGAATCAGGTATGTTAACCCGCAGTTTGGAAGGCGCACAGAAAAAGGTCGAAACCTATTACTACGACATCCGTAAACAGGTGTTTGAGTATGACGAGGTAATGAATAACCAACGTCGTGCTATTTATGCGGAACGTCGGCGGGTGCTAGAAGGTCAAGATTTGAAGGAACAGGTAATTAAATACGCTGAAAAAACGATGGATGACATCGTTGATTATTACATCAACCCTGATTTACCTTCGGAAGAATGGGAATTAGAAAAATTGGTGGAGAAGGTGAAGGAGTTTGTTTACCTGTTGGCTGATATGCAGCCTAACCAATTAGAAGATATGGGAATGGGCGAAATTAAAGCTTTCCTCCATGAACAAGCGCGAATTGCCTATGATATGAAGGAAGCGCAAATTGACCAAATTCAACCGGGTTTGATGCGTCAAGCGGAACGGTTCTTTATTCTCCAACGCATAGATACTTTGTGGCGGGAACATCTGCAACAAATGGATGCTTTGCGTGAGTCGGTTGGTTTGCGTGGTTATGGTCAAAAAGACCCGTTGATTGAGTATAAGAGTGAGGGTTATGAGTTGTTCTTGGATATGATGGTGAATATCCGCCGTGATGTGGTTTATTCGCTGTTTATGTTCCAGCCTCAGCCTCAGCCTACTGTGCAGACTTCTGAGATGGTTTAAGATTTTTTTCACGCAGAGACAAGAGAGGCGCAGAGAGTTTTCTCTGCGTCTTTATTTTATGTAATTAGCGTATTTGAGTTAGGATAATAGGCATTCAATTAGGAAAAATCTACTTAGTAAATATGTTTAATAACGCATTGAGAACAGTACCTGGATTTAAAAAAATTAGAGCATCTTTAGATTTTCTGTTGAATAACAATAATCAATCCACACACTGGGGTAGAGTTGTGATGCAACAAGAGACTGAAAAGCTTGTGGAAAGTTTACAGCCCAATCAATTAAAAGTTTTAGAAATATCAGGTAATTATTGGCAGAAAACTGAATTTAAGGAATATAAGACAGTTGAGTATCCTGAATACGATATTTGCGAAATGGTTCTACCAGAAACTTTTGATTTAATTATTGCTGATCAAGTATTTGAACATTTGCTTTGGCCTTATCGTGCAGCTAAAAATGTGTATCAAATGCTGAATCCTGGAGGATATTTTCTCCTATCTACACCATTTTTAATTCGTATCCATGACTATCCTATTGATTGCAGTCGCTGGACAGAAACAGGATTAAAATATTTTTTAGCAGAATGCGGATTTCCTTTAGAAAATACAAAAACAGGTTCATGGGGAAATCGCGCTTGCATTCAAGCAAACTGGCATGAATGGGCTATTTATCGTCCAATTTTATTGCAGTCATTAAAAAATGAGCCTGATTTTCCTTTTTGCGTTTGGGCATTAGCACAAAAACAAACATAAAAATTAAATATTAAAGATGTTTTTTATCATATAAGTTGACGTAAGAACACGAAGTTAAGAGATTTGAGGTTAATCATTCAGCAAACATTTCAGCTAAGATATCCATAACTGTTTTTTGCTCTTCTGCACTAATTTGACCAAGAAATTTGACTAATCGAGTTTTATCTACTGTGCGAATTTGGTCAAGTACAATTTGTCCATCTTGTCCTTGAAATTGACAAGTTACTCTTGTCGGTTATGGTTGCCCTTTTGTTGTCATTGGTGCCACTATGACGGTAGCAATATGGTGGTTAATTTCGTTGGGTGAAATTATTAAACAGGGGCGTGTTTTTTTTATTTCACTGCCAATGGTAGGGTCAACATTAATTAGGAAAACATCAAATCTGTTGACTACCATTGCCATTCAGCTTTATCCCATTCTGTTGTATTGATGTCATCTAATAAGATATCATCGCGGTTTTCTGCCATTTCTATAAATGCTTTTTCCCAATCTTTTCTTGCTTGTTCAACTGGGCGAATAATGAGATGATTTTCTTGAACTTCTATTTCTACTTCTGATTTAATTCCGCTTTGTTCTAATAGGGTTTTGGAGATGCGTAAACCTTGGAAGTTACCGATTTTGACTATTCTGGTTTTGATTGATGTATCCATTTTTTGTGTTTGGGAATAGGTGGTATTTACATTGTAATTACAAGGATGGGGATAGTCAAGTGTAAAGCTAAAAGTAAGGGTTTAAATCTCTGAGATAGGTTAAGACTTGTTTCAAGTTGCATGATTATATTTCATGTTGTATTATGTATCTATTCTAGTTTGAATCTAAATTTCTTAATAATGCGTATTACTAGACTGGAAATCAAAAATTTTCGTGCCATAACATCTTTGAAATTAACAGATTTGGGTGATGTTGTTGTGATTGCCGGTCCTAATGGTAGCGGGAAGTCTTGTATATTTGATGCAATTAGACTATTAAAGTCAGCCTATGGAGGTTATCAGGATAATGAATGGCAGCAATGGTTTAATGAGTTTCTACTTAATTGGAATCAGAGATCAGCTAATATATCATCTATATTTCAAGATCCAAATAAACCTATAGAAATAAATGCAGAGTTTTTATTTACTGACCAAGAAAAACAACACATTTTACATGAATTGGCTTCATTAAGCGGATCACAACAAAAAAAGCTTATTTCTGAATATACAACAAATCAAATTAGAGAAAATAATCAAAATTGGGATAGTTTTACAAGTCCACAAAATCCACAATATTTATTTAGTACAACATCCTTATCATTAGCAACTCCATTTTATGAAAATAATCAACAATTGCTTGATTCTAATTTAGTTAAAGTCTCATATTTTGAAAATGAATTAAATCAGAATTATTATGCTGGTTCTATTAAACTATGGTCTGATCGTAAACGTGAACTAGAAATATTGCCATCACCAGTACTAAGTCTTGTTTTTAGTCTTTATGATCCGCAAAAAATTGGTATTATTGATTACCATAGCGCAAATCGAGTTTATTCTCGTGAGCAAGTTGGTGGTATTAACCTAAAGACTGATTCAACAGAAAACCAATTACGGCAATCTGCTCTATATAATCATACAAACAAATATTCAAACCTGAAAACAGCTATTGCTTCTAGTTATCTACGTCAGCTTATTAGAGAAAAATCTGGATCATCTAGCAATGAAACTGATAAAATAACTGATACTTTGAAGGAATTATTTACAACTTTCTTTCCAGGTAAAGAATTTTTGGGACCACAACCTAAATCTGATGGAAGCATATCATTTGATGTCAAAACTTTCTCTGGAGCGATACATGATATAAATGAATTAAGTTCGGGAGAAAAAGAAGTTCTTTATGGATATTTACGTTTATGGAATACCGCTCCTAAAAATTCTGTACTATTAATTGATGAACCAGAACTACACCTTAATCCTCGTTTGGTAAGTTGTCTAGCTAACTTCTATCATCAACATTTAGGTGAACCATTAGGAAATCAGTTATGGTTAGTTACACACTCTGACACTCTTATTAGAGAAGCAGTTGGAGTCAAAAATTTTCAAGTATTTCATCTAGAACCGTCTAGCAAATTAACTTGTGAAAATCAAGCTATAGAAGTTAAAGCAAATAATGATATTGAAAGGTTAATTATTAGTCTTGTTGGGGATTTAGCAATTTACCATCCGGGAAAAAAGATTGTAATTCTTGAAGGTGGGGGTGATACTGACTTTGATAAACGAATGGTAAGTAAACTATTCCCAGAATTTGCAGCTAAAGTTAATATCATATCAGGTAGTAGTAATGAACAAGTAAAAAATGCTTACAAAATTCTAGAGCAAGCCAAACAGGATGGTTATATACGTGAAAAATTCTATGCAATAACTGATGGTGATTTAAAGATTTTAAATTCGGATAAACAATCCAGTAATTTAACATCTAATCGCCATTGGGATGTATATCACATTGAGAATTATCTACTTGAATCACGTTTTATCCTCAAAGTTCTTCAAGATATGAATGCCCCTAGTCGAGATTATTCTGAAGAGAAGATTGATGAGGAGCTTAAGAAATTGGCACTGAATTCGATTACATCTTTAGTTAAACAAAAACTTTATAATTATGTATATGGTTTGTTAACATTAAAAGAAAATAATCTGGGTTTTAATCCAAGTATTCAATCACTAGGTTCTGAATTTGCAAAAGTAGTAGATAGATATTATAAACGCATCAGTCAATTAGCTGAAAATGAGCTTTCTTCTGATAAACTTATTGAACTTGAAAAACAGTACCATGCTAAGATAATTAAGTCTTTAGAAGATGATACTTGGCGTAAAATAGTTCCTGGTAGAGATGTATTAAAACTATTCACTGACAAATTTGTTTCTAGTATTGATGCAAAGAGTAGTTCTGTAAAATATGAAATATTCAGGAATTTTATTTTAGCGAGAATGAGTGATGCTAATTGTCAGCCTGTATGCATGAAAAAAATACTTGACGACATAATTGCTGATTAATAAAAAATTGACGTTTTCAACATTAATACTTCAAGAACACTGACAAAATAAATAACAATGACAGACTATATTCGTATGAAAACCAGCAGCGGTAATGTATTCGCTGATTTAGGTTTACCCAACCCAGATGAAATGCTAGTAAAAGCAGAATTAGC
Source organism: Anabaena sp. PCC 7938 (assembly GCF_049315035.1). NCBI lineage: Bacteria > Bacillati > Cyanobacteriota > Cyanophyceae > Nostocales > Nostocaceae > Anabaena > Anabaena sp. PCC 7938. The sequence goes on from NZ_CP186034.1 coordinate 4,314,324, forward strand.
TCGTAAAATTAGTAATGCTATCACTGCTCGTCATATCACCCAAGCAGAAGCAGCTGAATTATTAGGAATTGATCAACCAAAAGTTTCGGCTTTAATGAGAGGAAGACTTACAGGTTTTTCTCTAGAAAGAATGTTTAGATTTCTCAATACATTGGGAATTGATGTTGAAATTACAGTCAAACCTACATCTAAAAATAATGCACGGATAACTGTAGTTTAATTTGTGCTTCTGAAAATTCAAAATTCAAGGAAGAAATATATGACTACTTTAGTGAAAGAATTATTAAACACATTTGATAGTTTACCAGAATCAGAAAGACTAGAAATAGCTGTGGTAATTTTGAAACGGGTTACAAATTTAGAATTTCCACCTTTATCAAATGAAGATTTAGTGTGGAATGCTGAAGAAATTTTTTTGGAATTAGATGAATACTAAACATATAGTAACAGCTTATGACTTCCATTAATTTACAATTATCATCTGATTTAATTAATGAAGGTGAGCAAGCTATTCGTCAAGAATTGGCTTTACAATTGTATGACCAAAATATCTTTAATTTTGGTCAAGCACGACGTTTAGCTAATTTATCTGTTTAGGAATTTCAGCAACTTTTAGGAACAAGGAAAATTGAACGACATTATAGTGAAGTTGATTTATTAGAAGATGTAAATACTATTCAAGAAGGTTTTTAAGAATTGTGACTGTTATTTGCAACGCTACACCTTTGATTAATTTTTCTGCTATTAATTGTCTGGATATTTTACAAGAAAGGAATGGTGAAGTAAAAAATCATCTGCGTTTATCTGCGTTTAATTATTACAGCTTGCACCTTATTTGAATAGTAATTGCTATATAAATGAAAAAGCTATTATTCCTCTGTAGCCAAAATAAACTGCGTAGTCCTACCGCTGAAGCTGTGTTTTCAGAATATCCAGGACTAGAGGTAGAATCTGCTGGTTTGGACAGAACAGCCGATAACCCAGTTTCTACAGAATCTATTAACTGGGCTGATATTATTTTTGTAATGGAAAAATCCCACAAAAGCAAGCTATCTAAGAATTTTCAGCCATTTCTCAAGGGTAAAAGGGTGATCTGTTTAGACATTCCCGATGAGTATGAATATATGGAACTTGCTTTAATTGAGTTGTTACAACAGAAAGTTCTGCCGCTATTGGGAACATTTAGTTGAAATATCTACTGAAAGCTGCTTTGCTGCTTGATAAAAAGATACTTGTAAGTATTGCAATCCCGATATTTTATCCACTACCAGCAGCAAATCACTCAAACTAAATTTTATACTACTATACATTTGTATATATTTGTACATGAAAATATGTATTTCTGCCAGAAATATATATTTTCTCTCCACAAGTTTTGCACAATAATGGTCTAAATTTAGAACCATCAGGGTGATAGGACGATGCCTGTGACAAAACTGTCAGTGCTTCTCCTTGTCCTGAGTTCATCTAAAAATTATGTAAAAATAACTTCTAAGTAGATCTATGAATAATCTAAAATCTATGGAAACTAAACTACTCTTTCAAGAATTTCAAATCTGTACACAACTGCAATACAACGGACAGTTAAAAATTCAAACCTTACAAGGAAAAAGTTGGATTTTCTATTACAGTCTGGGACAGTTAGTTTGGGCAACAGGAGGGATTCACCCCTCTCGTCGATTACGTAGAAATATCGCTCAATTCTGTCCTCAGATTGATACTAATAAATTATTTTTAAATTCTGAAGATACCTCACTAGATTACTGGGATTATCAACTTTTAGAAAACTTACATCAAGACCAGAAAATCCAACTAAATCAAATTAATGCTATTGCCGAAAGTACTATATCAGAACTTTTGTTTGATTTAGTTCAGCAGGCAAATTTCAACTCTTTTAATTGTGAACGTAATCAAGAGGTAATACTACGACTACAAACTTCTTCCACTAATGCAAATATGTTTCTCCAGCAAATGCAAAACTGCTGGAATAATTGGTCACAAGCTGGTTTAGCAAGCTTGTCTCCTGACTTGGCACCAGTTCTACTAAAACCAGAAAAACTCCGGCAGCAAGTTAGCCCAAATGTCTACAAAAACTTTGAGAACTTAATCAACGGTAAACATACTCTGTGGGATTTAGCCGTCAAAATGAAACAGAGTGTATTATCAGTTTCTCGTTCATTATTACCCTATATTCAGCAAGGAATCACAAAACTTGTAGAAGTTCCTGATTTACCATTAGCAGTTGCAAGAGTTAAAAATAGCCATATGATTACACGCATTAATAGTGGGAACATTCCTCTCATTGCTTGTGTAGATGATAGCCCTCAAGTTTGTCAAATTCTAGAGCGCATCATTACCTCAAATGGAATGAGGTTTCTCAAGATTCAAGATCCTCTGCAAGCTTTACCGATTCTGATTCAAAATAAACCAGACTTGATTTTCTTAGATTTGATGATGCCAGGTATGAATGGTTACGAACTTTGCACTAGTTTGCGACGCACTACCACTTTCGCCAACACACCACTAGCTATTTTAACAGGAAGTAATGGTGCTTTTGATAGAGCTAGAGCTAAGGTATTTGGTGCTACAGATTTTATTAATAAACCTATATCAATTGATAAAATTTGGAGCATAGTAGATAAATATTTAAGCACTGCACCCAAAAATGTGCATCTATCCAATTCCTGCTTCCTCCCTTCTGTAAATGACGAATCTTTATGCACATCTAGTTAATACAAAATTGCTATCAATCTGGATTTCTATAGTGATGTTAAAACTCACTCTGAGCATAACGAGGTAAGGATACAATAAATGTTGTACCTAAGTTCTCTCGACTCTCCAATGAAATATTTCCTTGATGAACTTCAACACATTTTTTCACAATTGCTAATCCTAAACCCGTTCCTTTGATGTTACCTACATTACTACAGCGGTAAAATGCTTCAAACAAGTGTGATTGGTTTTCTAAGGGAATTCCTATTCCCTGATCACGTACTTTGAAGATAGTAATATGATTCTGACATTCTAAATCTAAATAAATTTCAGATCTAGAAGGAGAATACTTAATAGCATTGGAAAGTAAGTTGGTGAGGATACGCTGGAGTAATATTAAATCCATCTCTGCTTTTGTGGAGTTGCTAGCGCAATTAAAACAGATTAGATGTTGATTACCCAAACTATATTGCAGACTATCAATAAGTTCTTTACAAAAATTTTCTAAGTCAACTAATACAGGCTCATACTGCATTTTACCTACTTCTATTTTCCCAATGAGGAGTATCTCATCTAGCAAGGAAAGCAGTTGGTCAACAGCATTATTAATCTTGTTAATGTAACGGTTGAGCATTTCTGGAGTAGGAATGTCATCACCACATTCAAGCAACCCTGCAAAACCTTGAATACTAGTGAGTGGATTACGAAAATCATGGGAAATCATGGAGACAAATTCTGATTTAAGCCGATTAAGTTCTTGCTCTTTTTTTAAAGCTTTAAGAGCTTGATCTTTTGCTTTTTGTAGTTCTTGTTGCATTTGTCTTAGGCTTAATTGAGTCTCAATTCGAGCCAGAACTTCTTCTAACTGAAAAGGTTTGGTAATGTAATCTATCCCTCCTGTTTTAAAAGCTCTAACCTTATCTATTGTTTCGCTGAGTGCGCTAAGAAAAATTACTGGTATAGCTTGAGTCTGTTTATCCAATTTTAAGCGCTCACAGACTTCGTAGCCATTCATGTTAGGCATATTGATATCTAGTAATATGATATCTGGATGCTCGATTTCCACTGCCTTGAGTGCGATCGCACCGCTATTGGCACAACGTACCTCATATCCCTGTTCCTCCAGCATACTGGACAGTAAATGTAGGTTGTTTGGTGTGTCATCAACAATTAGAATGTTAGCTTTACAGGGATAGGACTGAAAATTATTCATAATTAAAGCGAGTTTAAAACTAGATAAATCTTATTTTATTTGGTTAAAAAATTATGTAAATTAGTATTTCATCTCAAATTTAGATAATTACTTTATAATCAACCTAGTCTATTTGATAGTTTCTCTTCCTCATTACTAGCCCAAACAAATATTTTAAAGGTAACAAATAAATACTTACTATCACGTCTTATTTCTGAGTGTTTGGATGCGCTGGAGACGGTTGACAATTCTGGTAAATAATTCCTTCGGGACAATTGGCTTGGTTAGGTAATCATCTGCTCCATTGGTAAAGGCTTTCTGCAAAGTTTCCGCATCAGCACAGCTAGTCAGAAATAATATTGGTAGCCAGTTCCAGTCACGATTTTGACGTATATCCCAACACAAATCTAACCCTTCAGTTCCACTGGGCATATTAATATCGAGAATCAGAAAATCTGGGTAAGTCAGTCTTAATGTTTCCCAAAAATTTTCTGGATTTTCTAAACAAGTTAACTGTACTCCTAAAGGTTCTAATAATATTCTTAAGGTCATCAGAATTTGTGGATCATCATCAACGGCTAGAATTGTGGCATTGATCGGGTTAAATAACTTAAATTCTTCGTCTATATTACTTAAATTAATTATCTCTTTAGCAGAGCCTTCTATTTCTTGACGTAAAGCAATTACTAACGGTTCTAATTTTTGAGCAATTTTTTGTTGGTAAACTACCGTAAAGTGCGATGGAGATTTAAAATCTGACTCCAAGAAAATTTCTATTTGTCGAGCCAAATTGCTCCCCTGTTCAAAGCCAAACATACCCAGAGATCCCACAAGTTTATGGGCATTTTGAATTGCTTTTTGGTGTGAGATCTCATCAAATAAACCAACTACTAAAGTGGATATAAATTGTTCCAAAGCGGTCAAACGTTCAAAAGTTAAGTTTTTAGTCTGCTGCCATATTTGGACAATAGAGTTATCTAAAGTTTCTTGTTTAGCTGAATTAACAACTAATTGATCATTTTTTGTGGAAAGGAAAGCAGAATTAATTCGATATCCTTGACCATATACCGTTTCTAGGAAATCACCAGCACCAACTGCTTTTAACTCACGGCGAATATTTTTAATATGTGATCTAACTGTAGATTCATTGGGTAGCTCATCATCAAATGCCCACAGATGATTAACAATATCTCCGCAACTGTAAATCCGTTTTTGATTGCGAAAAAACAACTCTACTAAAAGATACTCTTTGCGGCTAAACTTTAGTAACTGTGATCCATAAGTTACTTCATGCAGATTGGGATCAAGGCGTAATTCACCACACATGAGTACCACAGAACTAGATGTACTTCCTCTACGGATTAAGGCACGGATACGGGCAGCCAGTTCTTCAACATTAAATGGCTTGACAACATAATCATCTGCTCCGCTGTCTAGCCCCATAAGCTTATCATTTGTGGTATCACAAGCAGTCAGTAACATTACCAAAACTGGATTTTTTATCTCTCTCAAACGACGACAGAAGCTGATCCCATCCAGTTTAGGGAGCATCACATCCAACAATACTAGATCATATTGAAAGCTTTCTATGTACTCCCAACCAGTCTCACCATCGCTGGCTACATCTACCACATAATTTTGTTTCTGTAGCACATTAGTCAAAACTTTCACTATAGTTTCATCATCATCTACTAGTAAAATCCTCATAGGTTAATCTTTAACTCCTGTGTATCCTCACAATTTATCTCTTTAAGTTAAATTTTATAACTATACTCAAATTAAAAGTTATGTAATGTTACTGAATATTTGGTTAATACATTGATTGATTTCTGGTTGAAGGCCTACAAGCTGGAGTAGACTAATAATGTGATATTTGCTGCCCACGTTGATGATCAAGATTTCGGAATACTGAAAAAAGTGAAGATTATCTATTTTTATTGGATATTATCTTCTCCAAGTCATAATCTAGCAGATGTATACTTCCCTACGGGTAAGTATTGGTTTTCTAGGAGGTAGAGATGAAAAGAAAAACAGTTTTGGTGATTGATGATGAAGATGATATTCGGGAGGTTGCAAAAATCAGCCTAGAAATTATGGCAGGATTAAAAGTTATCTTAGCTAGAACCAGCCATGAAGGAATACAAAAAGCTGAGACTGAACAACCTGATGCTATTTTACTAGATGTGATGTTACCAGATCTCGATGGGGTCAAGACATTTCAGAAACTCCAGTCCAACCCATTAACTCAGAATATTCCAGTTATTTTGCTAACTGCCAAAGTACAGGCATCTGATCAACGACTCTTTGCGGATTTGGGTGTTCGAGCGCTGATTGCTAAACCCTTTAAGCCGGCTCAATTAGCTGAAAAGTTATTACTAGCTCTTGGTTGGAGTCATGGAAATATTGTGGATTAATCCAAAAAATAAATCATTAGGAAATGTTTTGGTGAAAGATTTGTCCAGGAAGTAAGTAATTTGCTCTCTTCCTGTAGCTGATTCAATATATATCCACGAATTTTCCACAATCTGGCAATACAATCTTTAAATTAATAGCCTAATTACTTAGTTAATACAGAGTACAAATTATGACAAATATCCTAGATTCAAATCTACACTTTAATGATGCTGCTAATCTAGAAATTAAGGATGAAAATTTCTTCTTGGGTATCAGTCATGAATTGCGTACCCCTTTGACAGCAATTCAGGTTGCTCTTGATCTGTTAAGTTCAGGCAAGCTCGGCAATAATCTTTCGCCGCAGGAACTACGGATGGTGGAGATTGCGACCAAAAATACAGAACGGCTGATGCGGCTGACGAATGCCATTGAACGAGAGCCAGAAGCTCAAACTCTCTTCCTGTCACCGGCAGAATTTGCTCACCTGCGGTTGGAGCGAGATCTAAAAATGGCGTTGACTCGCAATGAGTTTAAGCTGTGCTATCAGCCAATAGTTTCCTTGACAAACAATCAAATTAGCGGTTTTGAAGCTTTGATTCGCTGGCAACACCCCACTTGGGGGATTATCTATCCTGACAAATTTATTCCTCTGGCAGAGGAAAAAGGCTTGATTATTGACATAGGTTTTTGGGTTTTACAAGAGGCTTGTCGTCAACTTTGTAGCTGGCAACAGCATTCTCCTGACCTTTTTAACTCCTTGACGATGAGTGTAAATGTCTCTAGTAAACAGTTGGCACTTCCTCTTTTAGTGGAACAAGTGAAGCAAGTTTTGCAGGAAACTGGTCTACAGCCTCACAACTTAGTAATAGAAATTACTGAGAGTGCTATAATTGATAACCAGGTAAATGCTCATAAAACTTTAGCGGACTTACAAAATTTAGGAGTTCGGTTGTATATAGATGATTTCGGCACGGGTTATTCTTCCCTGAGCCGACTTTATGAACTGCCATTAGATGTCTTAAAGATTGATCGTTCTTTTGTACAGAAGTTGGATTGTTCCAGCGGCAACCACATAGTTCAAGCGATCGCCAACCTAGCACATAACTTAGGACTTGAGGTAATTGCCGAGGGGGTAGAAACAGTTGAACAAATGAACAAGCTTCAATTAATCGGTTGTAATCAAGGACAGGGATATTTCTTTGCCAAGCCCTTAGAAAATCATGAGATTGTAGATTTTTTATTCAATCAGTCTACAGCCGTTAGCTAATGAATACGCTTTCGCTAGGGCAAGCGATCGCTTGCTTACCCGTAAAATGAATATGAACCAGCAGCAACCTTCTCAATCCCTAGCAAATATCTTGGTGGTTGATGATAGTCCAGTAAATTTAGTTCTGCTCTCCAAGGTACTTACTAATTATGGTTATAAAGTGCGGTCTGCACTAGATGCCGATATAGCACTGAGGTCAGTTCAGGCCAAGTTGCCCGATCTGATTTTGCTCGATATTATGATGAACGATATAGATGGCTATGAAGTTTGTAAAAGGCTGAAAGCAAATGAATACAGCCGTGACATACCTATAATTTTTATTAGCGCCCTTGATGAACCCTTAGATAAGGTAAAAGCATTTGGTATGGGTGGTGCAGATTATATCAGCAAACCCTTTCAAGCTGAAGAAGTAATTGCCAGGATTGAAAATCAACTCCGCATTCAGCGCTTACAAAATCAGCTAGTTGAGCAGAATGAAGAATTATTGCAAAAAACCCAGGCATTGGCTGATTTTAGTTCTAGCCTAAAGCAGTTACATCGAATTAACATGACTGACTTTAGTAATGTTGAAAAACTATTTTTAGATTATTTAAATACAGGTTGTCAAGTTCTGCGATTTTCAGCAGGATCAATTGGTCAGATTAACCAGCAAATGTATTCATTTTTGGCCGTGCAATCTAATATAAGCAGCCTGGTTCCTGGGCTAAAAATTAAGTTATCAGATGCTTATTGTGGAAAGGTTGTTGAACAACAACAAACTGTTACCTTCCACCATGTAGGAGAAATGATAGAGATGTGTTGCCATCCACTATACCAAAGCCTAAAAATAGAGTCCTACATTGGCACTCCTATTTGGGTAGATGGATATATCTATGGTACTCTTTGCTTTTTTTCTACTGATACCAGACCTAATAAATTTGAGAGCCACGAAAAAGAAATTATTGAATTGATGGCTCAAAGTATTGGTAAGTTTATCAGCGCTCATCAAACAGAGAAAAAACGCCAGCAGGCAGAAGAGGAATTAAGACAAAGTGAGGAACGTTGGCAATTAGCAATTCAAGCCAGTAAAGATGGTATTTATGACTTGAATTTACAAACATCTGAAGTTTTTTACTCGGCTCGCTGGAAAGAAATACTGGGCTATGAAGAAGGAGAAATTGCTAATGATATTAACGAATGGATCAAGCGTATTCATCCAGATGATCTCAAAGGGGTGATTCAGGCAAATCGCGCTCATATGAATCGGGAAACTCCCAGCCTCATACAAGAGTATCGGATGTTGTGCAAAGATGGTAGTTACAAGTGGATTTTGGTACGAGGTCAGGCACTTTGGAATCAAAATGGTAAGCCAATTAGATTTATTTGTTGCCATACAGATATTAGCGAAAAAGCAAAGCTTGAAGCCGAACGCGAACAGCAAGAAGAAGAAATTAGACAAACTCAAGCATTCCTAGATTCTATCATTGAAAATATTCCCGATATGATCTTTGTTAAAGATGCCAAGGATCTCAAGTTTGTCAGGCTTAACAAAGCAGGGGAAGAACTACTAGGCCATACCAGAGAAGAATTAACCGGTAAAAACGACGCAGACCTTTTCCCCCAAACAGAAGCAGATTTTTTTATTGCCAAAGATCGAGAAGTTTTAGCCAACACAAACATTTTAGACATTCCTGAAGAAACTATTCACACCAGATATCAGGGAATCAGAACCCTGCATACTAAAAAAATCCCCATTCTTGATGAAAATGGAAATCCACAGTATCTGCTGGGTATTTCTGAAGATATCACTGAAAGCAAACGCCAACAAACAGCCTTACAAATGATAGTTGAAGGTACAGCTTCAAAAACAGGAAGTCAATTTTTTCGTTCATTGGTGCGTTACCTAGCAGAAGTTTTACAAGTTCGCTACGCTTTTGTGACCCAATTTATAGATTCTGCAAAAATGCGGGCTTGTACACTAGCATTCTGGGCTGGAGAAGACTTTGGTGAAAACTTTGAGTACAGCTTGGAAGGAACACCTTGTCAACAAATATTATCTGGAGAAGTCGTTTTCTATCCCCATAGCATCCAGTCGTTTTTTCCTCATCATGAACATCTAGTCGATTTAAAAGTTGAAAGCTACTTAGCTATCCCACTCAATGATTCCATGGGAAAAATCGTGGGATATTTGAAAGTGTTGGACACCAAGCCAATGGTTAACAACCAGACTACAGAACTGATTGTCAGAATTTTTGCAGCCCGTGCAGGAGCAGAGCTAGAGAGGCAATTATTTGAAAATGCTTTGCAAGAAAGTATAGAACAGCAACGGGCAAATTTGCGAGTAGTCGAACGGATGCGACAGACTTTAGATATTTCTCAAATTTTCCATACGACTACGGTAGAATTGCGAAATCTGCTGAAATGCGATCGCGTAGCTATTTACCAATTCCATTCTGATTGGAGTGGTGAATTTGTGGACGAATCTGTAGGTAATGGATGGATTTCTTTACTGCCAAATTACAATACTTATCCCCAATTTGCAGAAAATATCATTTTTAATGAGCGATGTTCGATCAGAAAATTTGAGAGAAGAAAGCTAGACAGAGCAATCAAAAATAGTAATACTGATAACTATAGTTTCTGTACAGATACTTATATCCGAGAAAACAAAGATAGTATTTATAATCAAGGAACAAGTTATCGAGTTGTAGATGACATATACAAGGCAGGATTTGAAAATTGTTATCTCCAACTTTTGGAAAAATTCCAAGCTAAAGCCTATATCATCGTCCCAATTTTTCAGTCTGGTAAGTTGTGGGGACTTTTGGCAGTTTATCAAAACTCTGCTCCCCGTACGTGGAAATCAAGTGAGATCAATCTTGTCATTAACATTAGTCAACAGCTAGGAATAGCCCTCCATCAAGCAGAGTTATTTACTCAAATTCAACATCAATCAGTAGAACTAGAAAAAGCCAGAGATGCAGCTGAATCGGCTAACCGAGCCAAGAGCGAATTTTTGGCTAACATGAGCCACGAATTGCGAACTCCACTTAATGCTATCATGGGGTTCACTCAAGTAATGAGCCGTGATGTATCCCTGCATCAAACACATCAGGAACATCTTAATATCATCAACAGCAGTGGTCAACACCTACTAGAACTGATCAATGATGTATTAGAAATGTCCAAGGTGGAAGCAGGCAGAATCCAACTCAATACAACTAGTTTTGATTTATATTACTTACTCAATCATCTAGAACATTTATTACGCTTAAAAGCTACTTCCAAGCAATTAACGCTGATCTTTAATCGCGCTCCCAATATTCCCCAATATATCAAAACCGATGAAGTTAAATTACGCCAGGTTTTACTGAACTTGTTGGGAAATGCAATTAAGTTTACTCAACAAGGGCAAGTGACTCTGGGCATCACCACAGGAGAAAGTAAAGATAAGCAAGAGCAGGTTTCTAGTTTTCTTATATTTGAGATTAAAGATACTGGTCCCGGCATTGCACCAGAGGAAATACAGCGGTTATTTACTCCTTTCGTGCAAACTAACACCGCTCATTCCCATGAAGGAACAGGATTAGGATTAGCCATTAGCCAAAAATTTGTCAAGCTGATGGAAGGAGAGATTAAGGTCGAAAGTCTTGTGGGTGTGGGAAGTGTATTTAAGTTCCATATCAAGATTGATCATGCAGAAAAAGTAGATATTCCTGCTCTATTATCTTACCATCGAGTTATTCACTTGGCTCCTAATCAACCCACTTACCGATTATTAATTGTGGAAAACCAATGGGAGAGCAAAAAACTTCTAGTAGAGATGCTTAGTCCACTGGGATTTGAGGTGTATACAGCGGAAAATGGCCAAGAGGGATTAGAACTTTGGCAGCGTTACCAACCCCATCTAATTCTGATGGATATGCAAATGCCTATCATGGATGGTTACGAAGCTACACGACAGATTCGGGCAGGAGAAATAGACAATTTAGTTGCTGTTCAACACCAAACTAAAATTATTGCTTTGACTGCTAGTGCTTTTGAAGAACAGCGGACTTATATTTTGTCTATAGGTTGTGACGATTTCATTCACAAGCCATTTCGAGAAGAATTTCTGTTGAATAAACTGGCAGAACATTTAGGTCTTAGCTACACCTATGAGGAAAAGACCGAAAATATAGAAAGGGAAGCAGAACAATCTTCATCTTTTATTCTTACTTCTGCATCTTTACAGGTAATGCCTGCTGAATGGATTACTCAACTACATGGGTCTGCTGGTCGATGTAGTAAACGTCAAACTGTTGAATTAATCAATCAAATCCCTGAATTACATAGCAATCTCGCCAAATCTCTCACTAATTTAGTGCATGACTTTCATTTTGAGAAGATTGTACAGTTATGTGTCGAGTAGGATGGAGGTGGCAGCAGTAGGTAGAGAAAATTCTTACTCGGTACTCGGTATTCGTTACTCAATACTCATTTAACAGGAGGAGTAAATATGGGTTTGGCTGGAATTAGAATTGTGTTGGTGGAACCAGCAGGACCCTTGAATTTAGGCTCAATTGCTAGGGTAATGAAAAATTTTGGGTTATGTAACCTAGTATTAGTGAATCCGCAGTGCGATCGCTCTTCTGATGATGCTCTAAAAATGGCAGTCCATGCCAAAGAAATTTTAGATTCTGCGATCATAGTAGACACATTACCACAAGCATTGCAAGGATGCGTGCGTGCGATCGCTACCATAGGCCGTGATTACAGCGGAGAAATTCCCCTAGACAAACCCCCGCACTACCCTACCCTGGCTATTAGAAGAACCAGAAAAACCAGTAGCCCTGATTTTTGGCAGAGAAGACCGAGGACTAAGCAATGAAGAAATAAATTATGCCCAAAAGTTAGTTTTCATTCCCACAAGTCCCATCTATCCATCCCTGAATTTAGCTACCGCTGTCTCCATCTGTTGTTACGAATTATCACAATTAGCAGAAATATTTATAACACCGGAAATACCTCCTACAGAAATCGCACCTTTAGATATTGTAGAACCTTACTATCAGGAATTGGAATCTCTGCTATTATCCATAGGTTATATTTACCCCCATACAGCAGCTAGTAGGATGGAAAAATTCCGACACTTGTATAATCGCGCCCACATCCAAACTGCTGAAGTTGCTATGTTACGCGGAATTCTACGACAAATAGAATGGGCATTGAAGGAAGCAGAAGGTAGAAGGTAGGGGGTGCAGGAGAAAGATAAATATTCTTCCCCAATCACCAATGAGCAATCCCCTAACTAGCAACTTGGGTTAATATGACTTAAACTGAGCAGGAAAAAGAAAAGCTACTTAATCCCAGAAGTTTATCTGAGTATATCAAGGTGCTGGAAGATTTAATTTTGGGTCGAACATCTACAAACAAAACAGTCGAGTGGGTCACAAGGAGGAGTAGTGTCAGAATCAAGTGACAAACTAATAGCTATCTCACGACAGCAACCTTCACAGCGTCGTCGCCGTCCACGCCAAAACCAAAAGGCTGGACAAACACCCGTTGTCAAGAAACCGCAACAGGTTATAGCTAGAGGCGAAAGTGTGGCGCTCACACGGCTTAATAATAATAATATCATTCCTCCTGCTCTCCCTACTGAGGGGCGAAGACCACGCTCCAAGATAGTTATGCCGACAGCAGTTAAACCCATCCCTAAATCTAAGGGCAAGATGCCACAACCGGGTACTGCAAAGTTGAAGACAGTGCGTGTACCAAAGCAAGGAAAGCCAAAAATAGATAGGCGAGCATCCCGCAAAACTCGGTTAAAGCCAATGGCTAGAACCATATTGTATACGTTACGGTTGTTGATTGTGGGCATCGGCTTAGGTGCAATTGTAGGCACGCTGTTGTCAGTATTAGACCCTGCTAATCGCATCACCACATCTTCTTCCCCATCTCAGACTAACGCGGGGCCATCTCAAACACAATCTCCAACTAATTCCTCTGCAACCGCTTCCAGTTTATATTTATCCCAAGAAATCATCCCTTTAAAAACCGATGTGCAGAATTTAGCAGCGGCAAATCCAAATCTGACCCCTGGGGTGTTCATGGTAGATTTAGATACTGGGGCTTATGTGGATATTAATAGTACTGCTAGTTTTTCTGCTGCCAGCACGATTAAAGTACCAATTCTAATTGCTTTTTTTCAGGATGTAGACGCGGGGAAAATACGTCTGGATGAAATGCTGACTGTGCAACAAGAGATGATTGCAGGTGGTTCTGGAACTTTACAGACGAGTACAGTAGGTAGTCAGTACACTGCCATTGATGTTGCCACAAAGATGATTACCATCAGTGATAACACAGCCACCAATATGCTTATTGCCAGATTGGGAGGTCAAGAGGTACTAAACGAGCGTTTTCGCAGTTGGGGATTAGCAACTACAATAATTCGCTCTCCACTCCCAGATTTACAAGGCACAAACACCACCAGTCCTAGAGAATTGGGGAATTTGATTGCGGCACTCAATCAGGGAAATATGGTGAGTATGCGATCGCGCGATATTATGCTTGATATTATGCGCCGCACACAAAGAAATAATCTCCTACCTTCCGGCTTAGGAGAAGGAGCAAAATCATACCACAAAACCGGTGATATCGGCACAATGTTAGGAGATGCAGGTTTAATTGATATTCCCACCGGCAAGCGTTATATAGCTGCTGTCATGGTACAACGTCCCAACAATGACCCTACTGCGGAGAAACTCATTAGCGCCATTTCTAGTGCTGCTTACCAACACTTTAGCCAAACTGCTATCACACCCCGCACTCCCACAAATAATCTACCTACAAATAATTTTCCGCAACCTGTTCAACCCTTTATTCAACCCCAGGGAATGACTCCAATAGTACCTAACGGAACAGTTAACAATACTCCTATAGGTACTTATCCAGCCCCGGTGACGACTCCACAATATTACCCTCCACAATAAACAATCCCTAAATAAATCTAAATACCTGTTGCTAAAATAAAAAAATAGGCTATACTTATGAAAGTGACACCCACGGGCGGGTGGCGGAATTGGTAGACGCACCGCACTCAAAATGCGGCACCGAAAGGTATAGGAGTTCGATTCTCCTCCCGCCCACTCTTAAAATTGTAAATATCCCTTATATCCCTTCGACATACATCCACAAATGAGGTATTCTCTGTGACAGAATGACTTCGTTGTTAACTTTTATTTGTATTTATTAGGATAAATATCCTACTGCCAACTTTAGTAGTTAAGTATATTTGCTGAATTGAATCAGACTTTGAGATTTAGAGAAAATGCAATTACATTTAAGCACCTGGCCAGAAGTAGAAACTTATCTACAAAAATCCCAGGGAATTATTTTCCCTATTGGTTCCACAGAACAACATGGCCCAACGGGTTTAATTGGGACTGATGCCATTTGTGCAGAAGCAATATCCCATGGTGTAGCAGAAGAAACTCAAGGAATGGTTGCACCAACAATCAATATCGGTATGGCATTACATCATACTGCTTTTCCCGGTACAATTAGCCTCCGTCCTAGCACTTTAATCTTGGTAGTACGGGATTATATAACTTGTTTAGCAAAAGCAGGTTTTACCAAGTTTTACTTTATTAATGGACATGGTGGAAATATTGCGACTCTGAAAGCTGCTTTTTCAGAAACTTATGCACATTTAGAAGATTTACAACTTCCTAGTTCTCAAAAAGTTCAATGTCAAATTGCTAATTGGTTTATGTGCGGTTCTGTATATAAACTTGCCAAAGAATTATATGGTGATCAAGAAGGTTCTCATGCTACCCCTAGTGAAGTAGCTGTTACCCAATACGTCTATCCAGAAGCAATCAAACAAGCACCCCTATCTTCAAAAGTCGCAAGTGGACACAGAATTTATGGTGCAGCTAATTTTCGAGAAAGTTACCCAGATGGCCGCATGGGTTCAAATCCGGCTTTAGCAACACCAGAACATGGTAAACAGTTTTATGATTTGGCTGTGGGGGAATTGAGTAAAGGGTATTTGGAGTTTTTGAATCAGGAATAGGGTTTTATCACACAGAGGCGCAGAGAAGATTTAAGATGATACAAATTCATGTATAGAACCCATTTGATATCTTCTCAGACGGTATTTGCAACAGATAACCGTTTGAGCTTGACATTGGAACGTTCGAGAGTGCGGTCAAAATTTTTGACCAAACTTATCAGATACATTCGCTTTGGTACAAGTCAGACAACAGCACGAAATATCCCTCGCGTAAAGAAAGTTTGCAGGTAAGTTTCAAATTTATCTTTTTCGCTGTCATTGAGTCAAAGCGATCGCATAAATACCTCCTCGTGCTAGACTAATAAATCTTAGAGTTGGGAAACTCCGGTTAAATTCCGAGACTGTGCCGCAGCTGTAAAGAAAAGGCAAAGAGTAAAAGGCGAAAAGCAAAAGAATATTGATGAAACTCTTCATAAAACAGGGTTTTACTCCTAAATTCTGACTTCTGACTCCTGTACGGGCGAAGCATTCGGAAAATATTCTTTGGCAAAAACTGATAATTTATCACCCGAATGCTTCGCCCCTACTCCTGCCATATTTTCCAAGTCAGAATGCTAACTCTACGAATGTATTTGGATGTAAGGGAGGGATACCCCACCCCTACTCTGTCTCTGCGTCGCACGGGGAAGGAGTTCTCGTTTTGTTAACCGCTTCTACTGCTTGTCCAGGGTTGTTTTATAATATATCAGCCCAAGATGGAATCTTGTCTCGTGTAAGAATACCCGGTGGGATTCTTAATAGTGAACAGTGTCAATTTATTGCAAACATAGCCGATAATTGTGGTGGTGGCTATGTTGACATTACTAATCGTGCTAATTTGCAAATTCGGGAAATTAAAACTGGGATAAATATTGAAATTCTCCAGCGTTTACAGGAATTGGGTTTAGGTTCTGCCAACCCCACTGTAGACCATATTCGCAACATCATGACTAGCCCCACAGCGGGTATTGATCCTCAAGAATTAATAGATACTCAACCCTTCGTTAAAGCATGGGATGACTATATTACAGAACATCCCCATCTAGCAGGACTATCTGCTAAATTTAGCGTTGGTTTTGATGGTGGTGGTAAAGTTTCAGTGCAGAATTGCGTTAACGATATCACCTTTGCTGCTGTCGCGGAAAATGGAAATGTTTACTTTCAGCTTTATCTGAGTTTTGGGGAAAAAGGACAACCCCCCCAAAATACGGGAATTTTGTTAAAACCAGATGAATGTTTACCAGTTTTAGCAGTTTTAGCTGATGTTTATCTAGATCATATCGGTGTAACAAGTCAACGCAAGCGACGTTTGCGAGAAGTTATCAATGATTTAGGTATAGAAAATTATCTGCGTTTAGCTTTTACAAGTAAATCTCTAACTTCCCAACTTCCTGGGGAGATTTTACACCTTGCTGTTGATAAGTTTGGCGTAGTTAGTCATTACTTTTGCCAATTACCAATTACCAATTACCAATTACCAGCCCAAACAGATATGATAACTGTTCCGGCGAACTCAATTGGTATTCATCCCCAAAAACAAGCAGGATTATTTTATATCGGTGTAGTGTTACCACTAGGAAGGTGGGAAACCTGGCAAATGAGACGGTTAGCTGATTTGGCAGCAAAATATGGTAATGGTAATCTCAGGGTAACTCCTTGGCAAAACTTACTTGTCACTGATATACCCAAAAAACAAGTTGCTGAAGTTGAAACAGAAATTACCCGCTTAGGATTAAATATCTCACCAACGAACATCAAAACTTCATTAGTAGCTTGTTCTGGTAAACGCGGTTGTGCTGCTTCGGCTACTGAAACCAAAGACCACGCTTTAGCATTAGCAGACTATCTAGAATATATTACTCTAGAGCATCCAATCAATATTCACTTTAGTGGTTGTGTTAAATCTTGCGCTCAACACCAACAAGCTGATATTACCTTGTTAGGAGTTCGCATTCAGTCAGAAAATGAAACTATGGAGGGTTATCAACTCTATATTGGTGATGGTAAGTTACAAAAATTTGGTTATCAACTCTATGAGTATGTGACTTTTGCCGAATTACCAAAAATCATTGCCACAATGTTGTGTGTGTATAAAAATCAACGATTAAACCTTAATGAGTCCTTTAGGGAATTTGTTTACCGTTATGACACATCCCAACTACAACGATTATTCACAGTTAAATCAATCCCAAATCCCAAGTCCCATGTCTAACTATATACGTGATGCTGACGAAATATACCGCAATTCTTTTGCGATTATCCGGGCAGAAGCAAACTTAGATATCTTACCGCCTGATGTAGCAAAAATCGCAGTACGGATGATTCATGCCTGTGGAATGACGGATATTGTCACAGACTTGGGATATTCACCAAGGGCAGTGGAGTCAGGTAGAAAAGCTTTAGCATCAGGCGCACCAATTTTGTGCGATTGTCGGATGGTGGCCGAAGGTGTGACAAGAAAAAGATTACCTACTAATAATCAAGTTATCTGCACCCTAAATGATCCTGAAGTTCCAGAAATAGCGAAACGGTTGCGAAATACGCGGTCAGCAGCAGCTTTAGAATTATGGCGTTTCCATTTAGATGGGGCAATAGTCGCAATTGGTAATGCACCTACAGCCTTATTTAGGATATTGGAAATGCTAGATGAACGTGTGCCACGTCCAGCATTGATATTGGGCTTTCCTGTGGGCTTTGTTGGTGCAGCAGAATCAAAAGCAGCGTTGGCAGCAAATAGCCGCAATGTACCGTTTTTAACTTTACATGGAAGGAGGGGCGGAAGTGCGATCGCAGCTGCTGCCATTAATGCCTTAGCAACAGAGGAAGAATAACAATGAACAGTGGAGGTCGTCTATATGGAATTGGTGTCGGCCCAGGAGATCCAGAACTATTGACACTAAAAGCCCTGCGATTATTACAGTCTGCCCCTGTTATTGCCTATCAATCAGCAATAGACAAAGAAAGTATCGCCAGAAAAATAGTGTCGCCATATTTACCCGGCAATCAAATCGAGGTATTATATCATCTCCCCCGTGCCTTAGAACCCGAAAAAGCCAAATCCATTTACGACCAAGAAGTTGAACCCATTGCTGCACATCTGGCAGCAGGTCGTGATGTAGTTGTACTGTGTGAAGGTGATCCGTTTTTCTATGGGTCATTTATGTATATTTTTACACGTTTGTCTGACCAGTACCAAACGGAAGTTGTTCCCGGTATATCTTCACTCATGGCCTGTCCCGTGTCCTTGGGCGTTCCCTTCACCTACTACAACGATGTCCTCACAGTACTACCTGCTACACTATCTACAGAAATGCTCACTTCACATCTATTAACAACAGATGCGGCCGCAATTATGAAACTGGGTCGCCATTTTACAAAAGTACGCGATATCCTACATCAATTAGGCATGGCATCGCGGGCAAAATATATTGAACGGGCAACAACAACCCAGCAGCGAATTGTCTCCCTAGATGAAGTGAACCCAGAGGACGTTCCTTATTTCTCCATGATTGTCATCCCGACAAAACAGAAGCTATGAACAAAAGGGTTGCACCTGCCATCGTCGTACTAAGTCAAAATAGTGTAGCATTAGGACGGCAAATTATCAGTGTTTTACCAAGGGCTAAATTATACGGTTTAGCCAATCGCACCTCAGATGTTGATGTGAGTTTTACAAATTTTGGCGAAACCTTACGGGAATTATTCGCTGCTGGGACACCTTTAATCGGCATTTGTGCGGCTGGTATTCTGATTAGAACCCTTGCACCTCTGCTAACAAATAAAGGACAAGAACCGCCAGTATTAGCCGTAGCTGAAGATGGTAGTGCCGTAGTCCCGCTTTTAGGTGGACTCAGTGGGGTGAATGATTTAGCACGTCAAATTGCAGCAATGTTAGATATACAAGCAGCAATTACAACCACAGGAGATTTACGTTTTCGTACAGCTTTGTTATCTCCTCCTGCTGGATATCATTTAGCTAACCCAGAAGATGCCAAAAAGTTTATTGCTGATTTACTCGCAGGGGCAAAAGTTAAATTAGAAGGAACAGCCTCCTGGTTGAGTGAAAGTCAACTACCAATTGACCCCAATGGAGAGTTAACAATTCAGATAACTGAAAACTTGGGAACTCCTCAACCCAACTGTTTAGTTTATCACCTGGAAAAAATTGCGGCTATTGACTCCGAAACCAATGAAAAACAACGCGGAAAATTAGCCATAATTGGTACTGGCCCCGGTGCATCAAAATGGATGTCTTCTGAAGTCAAAGAAATTCTCAACGCTGCAACTGATTTAGTCGGTTATAAAACCTACATAAATTTAATCGGTTCTTTAGCAGATGGTAAACATATCCATGAATCCGACAACCGGGAAGAAGAAGCACGGGCAAAAATGGCGCTAGACTTAGCCGCAGAAGGAAAATATGTAGTAGTAGTGTCTTCCGGCGACCCTGGCATTTTTGCAATGGCTACAGCAGTATTTGAAGTTCTAGACCGCTACAACAAACCAGAATGGCAAAATATTGATATTCAAGTCGCCCCTGGAATCTCAGCCATGCAAGCCACCGCAGCAGCCATTGGCGCACCATTAGGGCATGACTTCTGTGCTATTTCTCTATCTGACATTTTGAAGCCTTGGGAAATTATCATCCAACGCATCACCGCAGCCGCCCAAGGTGATTTTGTCATCGCATTTTATAATCCTGTTTCTAAAGAACGGACTTGGCAATTAGCCGCAGCTAAAAATATCTTATTGCAGTACAGAAAGCCAGATACCCCAGTGGTATTAGGGCGGAATTTGGGCAGACCTGGACAAGTGGTAAAAGTTATTACCATTGAACACTTAAAACCCACAGATGCTGATATGCGAACCCTGATTATTGTTGGTTCTTCTCAAACTCGGCAGATGCAAAGCAATCATACCAAGTGGGTTTATACGCCGCGCCGTTACCAAACCTAAAATTAATCAATTTTCATAAATTAAGTGATAAAACAGTTTCAAACAAGGATTTAAATCTTTTTTATTTACGAAAAAATCCTTCATTCCGTGAAATCCTTAAATCAGTAATAAATAAAGCCCCAAGAATAATTTTTTATTCTTGGGGCTGTGATACCTGACCACCTTTACCTTTGTTATTTAAACATAACAGAACTTTTGAGGACTCGAAGACATAACTATTGGATTTATGTCTGAAAATAAATAAAAAAATTTTGTAACTCGTGCTATCCTGATCCACAAATTTATTTTATATTCTAAATATGGATATCTTTTAATTATTATCACCATGAATATTTCATGTAAAACTCTCTTTTTTGTAGCTTAAATATTTAATAAAAAGATATAATTCAAGTAGTTATGTCTATTGAAATGCTTGTAAATACTTGATTTTTTGTTTTTTATCATTAACAATGAAAGCATCATGTTCCACACATGATTGTAGCCAATAAAAGTGACAGAAGCCCTAATTTATGTCCGCTCTTGCGGACATTTTATTTATAAATATTTATAAATAAACTTTTCGTGTGTGTACAGTTAATAAATCACAATCCACCTTGTTTGTGTATATGAATGCTTCTAGTGCATAAAAATCAATTTTCTTAATATTTTGATATTTAGGTAAAACATGAAAATTAAAATTAGGACTACTGGGAATTTGTATATATAGCCTTTCCCAAGCTCATGAAATACACCCCACCCGCGCTGTCGCGCACCCTCCCCTTACCAAGGGGAGGGTTGGGGAGGGGTAATTTTGTATCTTAACTAGAGTGGAAAAGGCTATATAAATCTCTTATTTGATTTTTGATAGCTTGCGTGGCGTAGCCATACAAGACTTAGTAGGTATCAATTCTATCTTTCCTGTTAAGAGTTCCCTGACTACACAAGTAGATATGCCTACGGCACACTACCGCGAACAGGAATCAAACCGGATTCCTATATGTTCACAGTTTTTAACTCCTTTTTTATTTCTTAGTGAGAAATTCAGAAAATAATTGAATCAATTTTTTGGACATAACTAATACATTTATGTCTTTTTATTTTGACTATTTGACCTGAATAGAAAACCTCATCCCTTGATTTAACCAGGCTTTTAGCGATTTACTGAGTAAAGCATCCAATTCATTAAAGTAAGACCATGGGATGACTAGCATCGTCTAAAATCTCTAGAAGATGAATAGGCAACACTGCATGAGTAACACCACAGACACCATTTTTAGCAAAATTATCCGTAAAGAAGTTCCCGCAAATATCGTTTATGAGGATGACTTAGCTTTAGCCTTCACAGATGTTAACCCCCAAGCACCAGTTCACATCCTCGTCATTCCCAAAAAACCCATAGTTAACCTCGCAACAGCCGAACCAGAAGATCAAGCTTTATTAGGACATCTTTTATTAACAGTCCAGAAAGTCGCAGCACAAGCCGGACTAGAAAACGGTTATCGCGTAGTTATGAATACTGGTGTTGATGGCGGTCAAACAGTCTATCACCTACATATACATATACTAGGCCGTCGCCCTATGTCCTGGCCTCCTGGTTGATTTTCACATCTGCAAATCAACTATAAATCTTGTGGTGTAGGCATCCTGCCCGCACCAATCATTACTGTAAATCTAAATACATTAGTAAAACCTATAATTGATATAACCAATACTTATTTTATTTATCTTTACAAAACGCAACTAAGGCTTTAATGTTGGATACAGGTAGGCAAAACCACCTATCAACATCATAAAAAAATAAAGCACTCATAAAATGACCACAACCATTCAACAGCGTTCAACCGCTAACGTCTGGGATCGCTTCTGCGAGTGGATCACCAGCACCGAAAACCGTATCTACATCGGTTGGTTCGGCGTTTTGATGATTCCTACCCTGTTAGCTGCTACCACCTGCTTCATCATCGCATTCATCGCTGCGCCTCCCGTTGACATCGACGGTATCCGTGAGCCAGTTGCAGGTTCTTTAATCTACGGAAACAACATCATCTCCGGTGCAGTTGTTCCTTCCTCCAACGCTATTGGTTTGCACTTCTACCCAATCTGGGAAGCAGCTTCCTTAGATGAGTGGTTGTACAACGGCGGTCCTTACCAATTGGTAATTTTCCACTTCTTGATCGGTTGCGCTTGCTACTTAGGTCGTCAGTGGGAATTGTCTTACCGCTTAGGTATGCGTCCTTGGATCTGTGTAGCTTACTCCGCGCCTTTGGCATCTGCTACCGCAGTATTCTTGATCTACCCAATTGGTCAAGGTTCATTCTCTGACGGTATGCCTTTAGGTATCTCTGGAACCTTCAACTTCATGATCGTGTTCCAAGCTGAACACAACATCTTGATGCACCCCTTCCATATGTTGGGAGTAGCTGGTGTATTCGGTGGTTCCTTGTTCTCTGCAATGCACGGTTCTTTGGTAACTTCCTCCTTGGTTCGTGAAACAACCGAAACCGAATCACAAAACTACGGTTACAAATTCGGTCAAGAAGAAGAAACCTACAACATCGTTGCAGCACACGGTTACTTCGGTCGCTTGATTTTCCAATACGCTTCCTTCAACAACAGCCGTTCACTTCACTTCTTCTTAGCTGCTTGGCCAGTAATCGGAATCTGGTTCACAGCTTTGGGTGTCAGCACAATGGCTTTCAACTTGAACGGTTTCAACTTCAACCAATCAATCATTGATTCTCAAGGTCGTGTAATTGGTACATGGGCTGACGTAATCAACCGCGCTAACTTGGGTATGGAAGTAATGCACGAGCGTAACGCTCACAACTTCCCCTTAGATTTGGCTGCTGGTGATGTTGCTCCTGTTGCTTTAACTGCACCTGCAATCAACGGTTAATAACTAAGATTTAGTTAAACAAAAAACACTCTCCTTAAGGGGGGTGTTTTTTGTTTGTGATGTAATTTTGATTAAGACTATACTCTCAGATACTTTTTCCGCAGTTGCACTGCCTATTTATTTAACTATTATACCAAGCGTGTTAATATACTAATGTAGCTATCAAGGTTGAGCCATGATTAGTTACGAGTTTAAAACCCTAAGAGTTACTCATTTTATGTTCATACTTCACAAGGGTGTAAAACTGCTCAACCTGTCTGGATTATGGACGTTTCGCCTATAACAGTCAAGTCCATTTGGTATAAAAAGGCTGGATACAGCCTGCTATACAGTCAATTATGGAGGAAGACAAGATGTCAAACAGCCAAGGGTTGTACATTTTGCTGGTTAGTGTTCACGGTTTAATTAGAGGTCATAATCTAGAATTAGGAAGAGATGCCGACACTGGTGGACAAACAAAATATGCAGTCGAACTTGCCACCACATTAGCCAAAAATCCTCAAGTAGAAAGAGTGGATTTAGTTACTCGGTTGGTGAATGATCCAAAAGTTAGTCCTGACTATGCTCAACCAATAGAAATTCTCTCAGATAAAGCTCAGATCATTCGTCTTGCTTGCGGGCCACGTCGCTATCTCCGCAAAGAAGTTCTCTGGCAGCATTTAGATACCTTTGCAGATGAATTGCTCAGACACATTCGTAAAGTTGGCAGAATACCAAATGTAATTCATACACACTACGCTGATGCAGGATATGTTGGCAGTCGGGTTGCAGGTTGGTTAGGAACACCTCTTGTACATACTGGTCACTCCCTGGGACGGGTTAAACAGCAAAAATTATTGGAACAGGGAACTAAACAGGAAGTGATTGAAGATCATTTTCATATTAGTACAAGAATTGAAGCAGAAGAAATTACACTTGGTGGTGCAGCTTTAGTTATAGCCAGCACTAATCAAGAAGTTGAGCAGCAGTATAGTGTGTACGATCGCTATCAACCAGAAAGAATGGTGGTGATTCCTCCTGGTGTAGACTTGGATCGATTTTACCTACCTGGAGATGATTGGCACAATCCACCGATTCAAAAAGAATTGGATCGATTTCTCAAAGATCCGCAAAAGCCAATCATCATGGCAATTTCCCGTCCAGCTATTCGTAAAAACGTCAGTAGTCTGATTAAGGCTTATGGTGAAGATCCTGAGTTGCGGAAACTGGCAAACCTAGTCATAGTCCTGGGCAAGCGGGACGACATCATGACGATGGAATCGGGGCCACGTCAGGTATTTATAGAGATATTGCAATTAATAGATCGCTACGACCTCTACGGTCACATTGCTTATCCTAAACACCATAATGCTGACGATGTGCCAGATTTATATCGGCTGACAGCTAGAACACAAGGGGTATTCATTAATCCTGCCTTGACAGAACCATTTGGACTTACCTTAATTGAAGCGAGTGCTTGCGGTGTACCTATTATTGCCACTGCTGACGGTGGCCCACGGGATATTTTGGCAGCTTGTGAGAATGGATTGCTAATTGATCCCTTAAATATTCAAGAAATACAAAATGCTCTCCGCAAAGCCTTAACAGATAAGGAACAATGGCAAAACTGGTCTAGCAATGGTTTAGTTAATGTTCGCAAATATTTCTCCTGGAATAGTCATGTAGAGAAATATTTAGAGAAAATACACCTATTTCCCCAACGACGAATTCAATCTCTACTTAGTCCTTTGCCGGCATCTCCTGCGACTGATCATCCAGAGTGGAATGTGCCAGATACCAACCGTTTACCTACCGCTGATCGTTTCCTAGTTTGTGAAATTGATAATACGCTGCTGGGTGACAAAGAAGCCCTAGAAAAATTGATTCAGCGCATTCGTAACGAAGGACATACAACTGGGGTTGGTATTGCCACAGGTCGCACTCTAGAAAGTACTTTGAGTATGTTGGAAGAATGGCGATTCCCGATGCCAGATTTGTTAATTACATCAGCAGGTAGTGAAATTTACTACGGGCCGCAGATAGTTACAGATACAAGTTGGCAAAAACACATTGGTTACCAATGGCAAGCTGAAGCAATTCGGGCAGCAATGAAGAATATTCCCGGTGTAGAATTGCAACCAGAAGAAGCTCAACGCAAGTTTAAGGTTAGCTATTTTGTTGATGAAGCTAAAGCGCCTAACTTCCGAGAAATTATCCGCCATTTGCGTCGTCATCAACTACCTGTAAAAGGGATTTACAGCCACAATATGTATTTGGATTTAGTTCCTATCCGGGCTTCTAAGGGCGATGCAATTCGCTATGTGGCTTTGAAATGGGGTTTACCTGTTCAACGTTTCCTGGTAGCAGGGGCATCAGGTAATGATGAAACCATGCTTGGTGGTAACACTTTAGGGGTTGTGGTGGGGAATTACAGCCAAGAAATTGAAAAGCTGCGGGGTTATCCACAGATTTATTTTGCTCAAGGTAATTATGCCTGGGGTATTTTGGAAGCCTTGGATTATTACGACTTTTTTGGTAATCTGTCTCAAAAACAGCCAGAAATGGTGACGGTTTAGGTTGCGATCGCACTAAGTGATTTGTGAATAATCAGATCTCCGACTTCTTTTTTTAAACTTGTCAAGAAATTATGAATTGATGCCAGAAGTCGGGGATTTTAGATTTTGCAAGCGGGAACATTTTTAACATTTTGGGATTGACATTTTCAGTAAAATTATCTATTTTAATGTGATATGTTCAAATTTATCGACGCACCTCGCCCGAACCTTGAAAACCGCATAACTTCGTTAAGGTGTGTCGATGGCTTACACCACAAGGTTTTCAGGCTACAATTTCGACCATTTCTGAAACTTTTTTTTCCATTTTCAAGAGGTGTGTCGATTAGGGTATCTCAAACCCTTGCTATGTAAGGTTTCCAGAAGTGAACTCTTTACAAACCCACTTCCCCGCAAGGGGATGGAAACGTCCATTCTTCTTCAGTTTCTTTAGCAGAATCAACTATCTTTACAAACCCACTTCCCCGCAAGGGGATGGAAACATACAGTGGTATTCAGGTTACCACTGACCTGCTTTACAAACCCACTTCCCCGCAAGGGGATGGAAACTTTCATTAACCCAACCATTTCACCACATTGTTGTTCTGACTTTACAAACCCACTTCCCCGCAAGGGGATGGAAACACATCCAATACCCTAATTGCTGATCAAATCGCTTTTTTCATCCTGTTAATCCTTTAATCCTGGACATCCTGATTCAGACAGTTTCTCCAAAACTCCCCAAAAATGTCATTATAGTAAAGGTAAAAACGCACTGGAGACAAAGCCACGGTTTACGCACGCCCTTTAGCCCGGTTAATTGAGCAACTGCAACGCCTTCCCGGAGTTGGCCCCAAATCTGCCCAGCGTCTAGCGTTGCATATTTTGAAACGTCCAGAGACAGAAGTAGAAGCCTTAGCACAGGCCATGATTGATGCAAAAAAACAAATAGGTTTGTGTCAAGTCTGCTATCACCTCTCATCTGAACCTGTATGTGAAATTTGTCGCAACCCCAACCGAGATAATAAAATTATCTGTGTAGTTGCAGATTCCCGTGATGTAATTGCACTAGAAAAAACCCGCGAATATAAAGGCAAGTATCACGTTTTAGGTGGGGTAATTTCCCCAATGGACGGTATTGGCCCGGAACAGTTGACAGTCCAACCTTTAGTGCGGAGAGTTAGTCAACAAAAGCCGCAAGAAGTAATTATGGCAATTAGTCCCAGTGTGGAAGGGGAAACAACAACATTATATATAGGTCAGCTACTCAAACCATTTACCAAAGTCACTCGTATTGCCTTTGGTCTACCGGTGGGTGGTGATTTAGAATATGCTGATGAGGTGACACTGGCTAGAGCTTTAGAAGGTCGGCGAGAATTAGATTAGATATCTAGGGTTTGCTGTTCGCGTAGCGTGCCGTTAGGCGTAACAGTTATCTATGAGGGCAGGGAATAGGGAACAGTTTTAGCCATTTTCATATCCTCAGTTTCCCAGATTCGACCAGAAAAATGCACCTGTTTTGAGACACCATCAGCCAAAACCTTGCACTTTATTGTGATAAAAATTCACGAAACCCTTATCAATAAATTACTAGACATAACAATCCTCAATATACTTCGCAAGGCCAAAATTTGAGCTTTTGCATTGGATCATCTTTTTTGTGGAGTTCTCCGATTAACTCACAAAAATTATTAACTGAACAGTATTGGTTTTACTCCGAACTCCGAACTCCGAACTCCGAACTCCGAACTCCTGCTAATTGATATATTACTCCACAGAGGGCGGCTAAAAATACCCAAAATAGAGTACTTAAGCGGATATCAAAAGTTGTGACATCGACAGTATTAAATAATATCCAGCCGATAAAGGTGATGATATAACTAAAGAAAATTAATCTGTTTTCTAGTTGTATATATTTTGAATTCCACAAAAGTTGCATGGCTGCAATTAAAATCCAAGCGAGTAAACTACAAAATAATAAAGTAGTAATCAAACCTGTTTCCGCAGATAACATGAGAAATAAATTGTGGGGATGATTGATATCAATTTGCATTTCAGCTTTGTAGAGTCCGCTAAAACTGCGTAAACCTGAACCAGTCAAAGGATGTTGTTGAGTTAAATTCCAGGCAAATTCCCACTGGGTTTTTCGCATCATGGCTACTGGTCTGTCGGGATACATATCATCATTGACACGGGCCCAGATAAAATAGGGAACAAAACGACGGAAAAATTGTGCGATCGCTAAAGGTGCAAAAGCTGCTAAAAGAATACTAGTGGCCATACTCAGGAAACCAGCCACGAGAAGTCGCCAACCTTGATAGAAAGAATAAGCTACACAGGCAAAAACGGCTATTAACCACCCATTCCGCGAGTTAGTTAAAACTAAAGCCATAAAATTGGCAAACACAGCCACCGTTAAGAAGATAATGGGACGATAAGAGACTTTTAAGGGCGGATTTTTGACTTTGAGTTTTTGATAATTTTCTAGCCATAACCCTAAACCCAAAATGAAGATAGTCACCAAATAAGCGGCTAAGGTATTAGCGTGCATTAGCACAGAAGACATACGGCCTAATGGTACTCCACCAGGGGAAATTGTGATATCTAAGAGAACCCACAAAAACTGTAAATTGAAAGTCCAGCCAAAAAATAATTGCCCAAAACCGATCATCACCACAGGTAAAGAACCAAATACCATAATCCAAGAGATTTGCCGTAATTGGGCAGCTGTTTGAATCAGGGCAGTTAATCCCGCAAACACGAAAAAATAGGGTAATAAGTTAAATAACCCCAGGAAAGCTTCCATTTGGTGAGAAGCAAACCCGGTAGTTATCAACAACAATAAACTTAAAACTGCAAATCCTCGGTGCAGGGGACGACGGCTAATTGTGCGGTATTGTTTAGCCCACGTTATTAATGCGGCCAAAGATATAGTTACAGCCCCCAAAAAGGGATTGAGAGGAAAGACAAGCAACCCAAATTGAAGACAGTTCCAAGCGGGTTGCAAACTAGAGTTGGGATGGTAAAAAGCCTTGTTCAAGCTGGCTCCCAACATTCTGCACGGGTGAGACGAATTTGCGCTAGGGTGAAGATAGTCGGAATAATGCGACCGTAATTAGTAGCGATCGCTCTCCAACCCAAATCCGCTAAAAACCAACCCCACATCATCGGTCCAATCAAGGCAAACATACTGCGAACCGCACCATAACGGGCAGCACTCATCGTCATCCCTCGTTGTGCCATTTTTACAGTTACATAGCTTTGGAACTGTTTGCTTGCCACCTGTGTGCCTGTGATTGCTGCTTCCTTAGCAACTTGATAGGTAGCAAAGTGGGTAGCAAATTGACGGGCAATCTGTTTAAGCACAAATGGTTGCAGAACTGAAGTTACAGCCAAAGCACTACCACCTTTGAAAATTAATCCTAAAGGATCTTTTTGTAAATATAGGGGTAATGGTTGTTTAATATCGGATTTCAGCAAGTGGCTTTGTAATCTTTCGGTCAATTTTTGTTTCTCTTGTGCTGGCAGCTTTTTCCACACCTTTCCTAAAAGATGCAAAAAAACTTCTGCTTCTAAATCAACAGTTGCTAAATTGTGATAATAAGAAATTTTCAAATACTTGCATACTTGAATTAAGACTTGTCGATATGTGACTTGACAGGTGTGTCCGCGTAATACAGTCATCCCATCAGCCCCTAGAAAACGAAAACGATCTTCTAGTGCATTTAGCCAAGCTTGACGATCTTGGCTTTGTACTTTAATCGGTTCAGGTGTGTGAACATAATCTAGGGGATTAAACTTGCGACTAAACAGAATAGCTGTTAAGTCTTGCAGTTCTTCTTCGGTAGCTAACTCCAGTACAGTCCTTAATTCATCCAAGTTCCCATTCTCCGATACAAAAATGCTAACAATTGCTGACAATCGACTGCTTTACACTTAAATGCTAACATGGGCAGGGTTGAGTCAAATATAGCCATTCTATTCAGGACTTACACAATTGCTATATTAGTATGGCGCATCAGATGTCGAAAATCTAAAGCTGGGAAGCTAGAAAAAGTATTTAATTTTTAAGGAGATCAAGGCTGAATTTTTGCCTAATTCTTACATACCGATAATTGATGAATTCCCGCTGTTTCCGTGAAATTTTGCGTAATTTCTGGCTAAGTTATAATCTGCTGTATCAATTAGTTAAGCCAGAAAATATGAATAAATTATAGCTATAGCCAAATTAAATCTAGACGTGTTTGAGCTTCTTTGAGTGCTTGTTTAGCAGAAGATTTACCCATTGACATCCTCGATGGAGGGGCATTCGGTGGCTTATGGTAACTTAATCGGTTATTGTATTCGGTGTATGAGTCGAATAAAAACCAATGACTAATGACACTATTGCTTACACTTCAGATTATTTCCAGACCGTAGCTTTTGATACTGATTACCAAACTTTAGCTTTATCTATTGTGGAGATTTATAATCCGAAAACAGTAGTAGAATTTGGTTGTGGGCCTGGTCATCTCAGTAGAGAACTAGCAAAACTAGGGGTACAGGTTACATCTGTTGATGGTTATTCCCAACCTGATTTTGCCGGATTACCAGTAGAATTTTATCCTCTCAACTTGAATGATCCTACAGCGATCGCTAACCTTTTTCAAGATAAACATTTTGATCTAGCTATATCCTTAGAGGTAGCTGAACACTTACAACCAGAAAGTTCACCTATTGTTATAAATTGGTTAACTAAAGTCGCACCAGTGGTCGTATTTTCCGCAGCCGTTCCCAGTCAAGGTGGACACGGACATATTAATTTACACCCTCGTGATTACTGGCACAGTTTATTTACGCAATCTAACTTTGTGATTTGCGATCGCATCCGTGAGAAATTACGCGCTCATTCTAGCGTTGCACCTTGGTATCGCTACAATGTTGTAGATTATGTTCATGTTAACCACCCCCAAGTTCCCCAACTAACTGAAGTTATTCAACGCTTAATTGCCTCTGAATCGGCGGCAGCTACCGCTTATTACGAAGAATCAACAAAGCTTTATCTTCTAGAACAAAAAACCGGAATTTGTAACTAATTAATTACTCTTCCAAATTACTTCTAAACGCTCTTGAGCCTCTTTGAGTGCTTGTTCAGCAGAAGATTTACCTAGTAATGTGGACTCAATTGCTCGACCAAGACTATCCGATAAACGATTGTATCCAGCAATAATTGGTCGAGCGCGTGCCACAGACGTTTGTTCTGCAAAAACTTTTAACCAAGGTTTAGAATTGAGATATTGTTGATAAGCTGGACTTTGAGCAGACTTGAGATTAACAGGTAAAAAACCAGTACCCACAGCCCATTCTGTTTGGAATTCTTCACTTACCACAAATTCTAAAAACTTCAGCGCCGCCTTCTCTCTTTCCGGCTTAGTTTTCATCACATAAAGATTTCCACCACCTATCACTGTCGCTTTCTCAACATTAGTAGGTATGGGAAATAGTTTGTAATCCACTTTAGATTTAGTAATATAAGTCCAAGGTCCAGTTATTTGCATTGCCACACGACCGGCAAGAAAATCATCCTCTTCATAACCCCGTTCTGGACCAGAAAGAATTGCTGAACCATCTTTAATTAAGTCTTCCCAGAATTTTAAAGCTGTAATAGCGCCGGTATTAGTTAAATTGGGATAGCCATTAGTGACTATTTCACCTCCAGCACTTAATAAAAATGGAAACCAACTAAAAACAGTCCATTCTCCCTTTCCTAAAGGTAGTAATATTCCATGTTGTTCTGGTTGCTTGTCACCACTTTTATCTATAGTCAATTTTTTGGCAACTTCCCGCAGTTCTTCCCAAGTTTTCGGCAGTGATTTTATTTCCGCAGCTTCAAAAAGTTTAGGACGATAAAAAATAGCCATATTACTTGTATAAAGAGGAATTGACCACAAGTGACCATCTAATTTTAATTCCTCCAATGTGTTGGGAATAACTTCTGACTTAAATGATAATTGGTCAAACCATTTTTCTAAAGGAACAATTGCTCCCAGTTCTACAAACTGACCTGTAAGTTGAGGATAAAATGACAGAATATCTGGAGCGGCATTACCAACAACAGCCGTTAATATCTTCGGTAATCCTTCTGCATAAACAGACTCTACTTGAATATCACTATGCTTGTGATTAAATTTTTCTACCAGTTTCTCAAAAACATCCCGGTTTGTAGGTGGATTAATTGATTGCCATAGTGTCAGATGAATTACGTTATTATCTTTGTTTAATGTAGTCTGACAACTCGATAAAAATAATAGAGATAAACTGAGAACAATTCCGACAATTAGGTAAAAATAACTTCTAATTTTGGAGAAGGAAATATTAATTTTCATAACAATTACTTAATCTGATGAAGAAATCTTCTCTAAAACACTCTTAGTAATACTTGTTTCTGCCCTTGTGTAAATATAGGTTTCCGGTTTTGTAATTGTTTGGGTTTTGAATATTTTTTCTGCTCGTTCCCAAAAATCTGTATCCTCACCGTAAGCTATATTATCAAATCCCCCTAATTCAAAAAATACTTTACGTTTACCAAAAAATGTGGGACCTAAAACACATTTTTTTAAATTAATGGTTTTCCCCGCTTCATAATAATCAGCTACTAAAATCTCTTCTTTAGAGAAAAATCCACCTTGTAGTAAATCAATTTCAGAATGTGATTTTAGATAATTAAGACGAGATTCTATATGATTAGGTGCATAGGTGTCGTCACTATCTAAAAATGTGATATATGGGCTAAATGAAGCTTGAATACCCACATTTTTAGCATAAGCTAATTTGCGGTTTTTGTGTTTCAAATAACGGATGTTTTGAGTTTTTTGTAAATACAGATTGACAAGTTCAAAAGTATGATCATTACTACCATCATCAACTACTAACAATTCCCAATTTGGAAAAGTTTGATGAATAACACTATCAATACATTGATTTAAATATTTGGCGCGATTGTATGTACATAAAATGATGCTAACTTCTGGTTGGATATCAAAATTAATAGGACTCATGGCAATTTATAGATTGTGAATTTTATTTCTCAGCAACGATACAGGTAGCGACGGGATAATCTGGATGAAATGCATCTAGTTCTTCAGATGTTAGTTCTTCTACAGCAATACCATGATAACTAGCTATGACACTGGTAGGATTACCATAGACATACAACTTTTGCTGAGAGAAGTTTCTAAACATCCATGCAAAGGCATCAGGTAAAGGTCGCCAATAGTCCATTGGTGTAGCATGAAGTCTAATAGCACTGGGAACCATTGCAAAACACTTGCCACCAGGTTTCAGCCAAGTATAGATATTTTCTACTATTTGCCAAGGTGCATAACAATGTTCGAGAACGTTAAAAATTACAATTGAATCAAAGGATTCAGGTTGAATTAAAGATGTATCATGAGCATCACCAACTATATCTATTCCTGGACCTGGTTCTATATTCATAATTTGATAGGATGTACCAGGATTGACTTCATAGAAGTCTTTATCTTTTGGTATTCCTCCTATTTCTAGGATATTCCCAGAAATTTGCGTTTGAATCTCTTCTAGATATTTGCTGAGATAGTATCTATCTACAGGCGTACCTCTGGTTAAACCAAAGGCCTGACAAATAGGAACAGCCTTTTTTAAATCTCCCCAATCTATAGAATTTGTAGCAGGAGATAGCAAACCAAGTTTTTCTAGATGTTCTACTAAATGGCGGAATGCTTCTATATTTTCAATAGATTCAATAGATTCTAAATCATCTTTTAATTGATTATTAAAAAATAATTCTGGCAATACTTGGTAAGTTTCTTGGCTGATGTCACCGAGTTCAAATAACATTTCTTTTTCAATAAAGCTCCGAAAACCTTTACCAAAAATTGTGATTTTGCCATCTGCTAAAAATATTATGGCATTGGGAATTAAATATTGATATTGGTCTAGATCTGCAATTAATTTTTCTGGAACCGAAGCTAATTTAATTTGTTGAAATATTTGGTAGGCTTTTTCTAGACAATGTTCATGAACGAATATTTCCAGTACTGTTAACCACGATTTGGAATTAATAATTTCTGCTGT
The DNA here is from genome assembly GCF_049315035.1 of Anabaena sp. PCC 7938. Classification (NCBI taxonomy): domain Bacteria; kingdom Bacillati; phylum Cyanobacteriota; class Cyanophyceae; order Nostocales; family Nostocaceae; genus Anabaena; species Anabaena sp. PCC 7938. Next base: position 4,348,362 of record NZ_CP186034.1, read on the forward strand.
GCGCTGACTCCAAGCAAAAATTGCATACAGATGAGAATCTTCGATTTTTAAGAAAGCATTGCTTACATAAGTCTTAATCATAGGTTTTTTTCTGATTTTTATTATAAACTGCGATGATTCTGCAATCAAAGCTGACGCTATCATGCTAAGGTAATGGTGTCAAGCTGTTCAAGAATATTGCTATCTACATCTAGGTCAAATTTTCGGGCAAAATGACATGAAGAGGTAAGAAGATTGGGCAAATCTTCCATAACCATTATTTTAGGATGAGCGCCTTGTGTTGACCAGTCTACATAGCGGTAATCATCATTTTTTAAGTTAAGGTGCGGTGCATTAGCCAAGATAGTTTGAAAATATGATTCGTCCGCAAACATTCGATGACGATAGTGTGATGCTAAGGCTGTTTTTTGACTGTGGAAGTTAATAATATACTCTGCTGCTCGCTGGTTAGCAGAAAACCATTGACCTCCAGCAAAGCAGCGAAGTTCCTCGGAAAAGGGAAGAAAGGGTTTAGTTAATAATGGATGTTCCAGACGAATTTTGAGATTTTTTATCAAAGGAACTGAAAATAATTCGTAACTACAATATCGTTGATAGGCTAGTATCTGCCATATCAGACTCATTTTGACATTTTGCTGATAAACTTTATATATAATTTGTTCATGGTGTATATGAGCATCATATTTACTTGAGGTTAAATTGCCTAAGATTTCCTTCGCAGTTTTAATGGGATAATCTGAGCCACTAAGCAATATAAACCAATCAGGAGAATTTGCCGACTCATACATGAGTTTAATTGCCTGTACCGTAGCTTCTACTATGGAAAAATCACCCCATTGGGTTTGTAGATGAGGGCGGACAAAGGAGACATTTTTCGATATAGTATCCACAGACAAATCAGATTTGGAAAAATCATGATGGCAGACAATTCGCGGATAATTGAACATTTTGTTCAAATGAGCTATGAGTCTGTGAATTTGCTGGGGTTTCCTGTGGGTAAGTAAAATGAAACCTATGGATATGGTCATCTTGACTGATAAATATGCATGATTGTTGATGAAGATGTATCTATGGACTGTGATGCAATATTCCTTCTTGTGCATCTAAAGTTACTTCCACCCCTACAGGTAAAGCTGCATTAGGACTATCATGACCAAAGGGTAAATCAGAAACTATGGGAATACCTAAGTCACCTAACCGTTCCCTCAAAACTTCTTCTATACTCAAACTAGGTATATGAGGTGGTGCGTCACACTTGGTAAACCCTCCTAAAGCAATACCACGAACTTTAGATAAAACTCCACTTAATCGCCATTGAGTTAACATCCTATCAATCCGATAGGGTGGTTCTGTCACATCTTCAAACGCCAATATCACACCATCAAGGTTAGGTAAAAGCGGTGTCCCTAAAAGATGGGTAGCAACTGTCAGATTACCAGGAAGTAACACACCTGTCACTGTACCACCACCCCAGCCTTTACCCTTTAATGGTGCGATCGCACGACCTGCTACTATGTCAAATAGCCTCTGTCTTGACCATTCTGGCTCATTGACGAGGGTAGTCATGACAGCACCATGAACACCCGAAATTCCGGCGTTATAGAGACTCCACAACAGGGCTGTGATATCAGAAAAGCCTATCAACCATTTGGGATCTGCTATATTTTGTTGCCAGTTCCAATCTTCTAAAATGCGGGTACTACCAAAACCACCTCTAGCGCAGATAATACCCCGACATTCCGGATCATTCCATGCTGCTGCTAATTGTTGACGACGGTGGGCATCTGTACCGGCAAGATAACCATGTCTATGATCTATGTTAGGGCTAATTTCGACTCGGTAGCCATGGGAAAGGCATCGCCAAATTTCCACACTTTTATTAAAAGCCTCAAATTCTCGCAATGCACCACTAGGGGCAATTACACGCAATAAATCACCAGGTTTCAGGGGTTGAGGTAAGATAGCAGATTTGCACTTTTGGATGTTGGACATTGAGATGGGGGAGATGGGGAAAGGAAAAAATTTGACCAATTACCAATTATCAATTTTGTTCTTCTGTATTCATATCCGTGAAAATTTGTGATTCGGGAATCTTACCCACACGGTTAATTTTCGTAAAAGCATATCGTGCTGTTGCTTGTACTTCTGGATCAGGATCTTCCAATGCGTGGCATAAAACCTGACTCATTTGCCCCATCATGTCATAAATGCGAAGTAAATCACGAATAGCATTTTTCCTGACTTGAGGACTTTCATTTTGCAGAGATATGACTAAAGCACGGTTCAAAGGTTTGAGAGTGCGACTACCAATTTCTGCCAAAGCTGATAAAATTAAACCATATTGTTGAGAATCAGCATCAATCATCAAGTCCACTAGTGGCTTAATAGCCCGCGAATCTCCTTGTTGTCCTAAATTCCAAATAGCCTTACGTCTTTGGTTAGGATCATCAACCCGCAACTCTTTAATCAATTCATCAAAAATATTAAGTTTAGCAACCATAGCACTTGCATTTGGTTGTAATAATTCTATGGAACTTGCTATGGAACTTGATACAGGAGGTGTTTGTGCTGGACTTAAAAAGAATTTAGGATGATCCTGAACGGATGGGCTGAGAAGTTTTTGACTTTCTGATATTGCTGAATATTGGATTTTATCAACCCTTTTGATTAAGTAAACAAATGCACCAACACTTCCTAAAATTCCTGATCCAAGTAGTGACCACCAGATCAAATTTATCTGGCTGGGTGGGGATGTAGTATTAGCTTTAGGAATAGGAGCAGAAACAGGAGCAGTTGTACATTTATTTTGACCTAATAAAGCTGTTTTTAGACTATTTTGAGTGGTTAAATCAGCAATACCATCTTTTCTTTTAAGTACTCCTGCTTTCTGAAATTTAGCTACTGCATTTTGCGTACTGAGTCCATACTGTCCGTCAATCCAGTCATTGTAGTATCCTAATGCCTTCAACTGGACTTGCAGCACCTGCACCTCCGAACCTGTCATACCTGGATTGAGAATAGTTGGTTGGAAAGGTACTAAGTTAGGTCTAGCTGCCATAGATCGATTTGGGTATAAACCCAGGCAGAAACAAGAAATAAAAACCAAGATGAAATGGGGAATAGGCAACTGGAGACATTTGTTTTCCTCTGTTTCCTGTTTGCTGCTGACCTGATTTTCCTGTTTCTTGATCTCCCGCATATTCCTCATCTCCGAAGTAACTTGTTAGGGTGAAGCTTCTGGTTCAGATTCTCTTACAGATGAGGTGAGAGTGGTCAACCTCTTAGTAGTGGATGCTTCTAAAACTAGTTGCTGCTGTGGTATGGCTTTTTCACTGATAGTAACTTTGTTATTTTGACCTGCTAGGGTTTCCCGTTGGTTAATTAAATAAATACTGATTAAAGTTATGAAGACTCCTAACCATTGAATGGTAGTGAGAACTTCCGAGAGGAAAATATGACCAAATATCAACGCAAAAACAGGTGTGAGAAAAGTGAGAGAACTTAAACTAGTCAGATTACCACTTTGAGCAAAGTAGAAAAATAAACCATAAGCGATCGCACTCCCAAATATAGTTGCATAACTTAAAGCTAACCAATCAGATGGTACAAGATTTTGCCACTGTTCAACTTCTACGGTTGCAGAAAGTCCCCACAACGGCAACCCTGCTAAAATCATATGCCATCCTGTAGCCGTGATCGGGTCAGCATACTTACACACATACCTAATCAACACGGTTCCCACAGCCATTGACAAAGCTGCCAATAACATCAACCACTCACCACTAGCAAACAATTGTTGCCAGTTGTCAGTTGTAATTTTTACCCCTGAGTCCAAAATCTGAAAAATCCACTCTTCTGGCAAGCCAATTAAACTAATACCAGCAACTCCCAATCCTAACCCTAAGCATCCCCAAACGCCAATATGTTCTTTAAATAGCCACAGAGACAGCAAAGCCACTGCTAAAGGTTGAGAATCAATCATTACAGAACCTAACCCCGCACTGGTTCTGACTAACCCCTCTGCCAAAAAGCCTTGAAATAACGTACCATCAACAAGGGCAAATATAGCAATCCACAGCCATGCTAACCATCCTTTGGGTTGGGGTCTACCCATAAATGCCGCAGCGATGAGAATTAACACCCCCGCAGGTAATAACCGTAGTCCTGCCATAAACAGAGGTGTTGTATGAGGTATCACCCCTTTCATGGCTACCATTGCCGTACCCCAGAGGAAAAAAGGAGCAATTAACAGTAAGGAAGCTACGAGAGATTTAGATTCTCTAAGTTGCAGTTGCATGGGTTAGCTGTGGTGTTTAGTAAATTAGGTGGAAACATTACTTTACCTAATTTTACAGAAACATTGCTTCTTATGTTCATGTAGCATCTGGAAAAACAGGAATTAATACTCAAAGGTAACAAAACTGACAATGACTTATTTTGAAACCCGAAAGCTGAATTGTGTTTAATCAGCATAGAATAGTATTAAAAATTTGATATGAAACTGAACTGTAAACCTTACTATACAACAAAATTGGGTGCTGCTTACTTGGGAAATAGCCTGGAATTAATGGTAAACATTCCTGATGAAAGCATTGATTTAATTTGCACATCTCCACCTTTTGCGTTGGTGAGAAAAAAAGAATATGGTAATGTTGATGCAGACAAATATATTGAATGGTTTCAAGATTTTGCAGCACACTTTCACCGGATTTTGAAACCGACGGGTTCATTAATTATTGATATTGGTGGTAGTTGGATTAAGGGAATGCCAGTTCGCTCTCTTTATCATTTTGAACTGGTTATTTCCCTATGTAAATCAAAACAAAAAGGTGGATTGGGATTTTATTTAGCGCAGGAATTATATTGGTATAATCCAGCCAAACTCCCCACACCAGCGGAGTGGGTAACAATTCGCAGAGAACGAGTTAAAGATGCAGTAAATACCGTATGGTGGTTGTCAAAAGAACCCCATCCTAAAGCTAATAACAGAAGGGTTTTAAAACCCTATAGCAAGTCGATGAAAAACCTGCTCAAAAATGGTTATCAACCAAAAATTAGACCATCAGGGCATGATATCTCTAATAAGTTTGGCAATGATAGAGGAGGTGCTATTCCTCCCAATATTATTGATGGCAGAGGAAATACAGATCAAGAAGAAATAGGACAACCAACACTTTCACAAGAAATATTTTCAGAAGATTTAATACATTCAGTAAATGTTATTTCTGCCTCAAATACGGCTTCCAATGATTATTATCAAAGACGCTGTAAAGAAACAAATATTAAACCACATCCAGCAAGATTCCCCCACGCATTACCAGAATTTGTGATTAACCTTTGTACCGAACCGGGGGATGTTGTTCTAGATCCTTTTGCTGGTTCTAATATGACAGGTAGAATTGCAGAAACTTTACAAAGGAGTTGGTTAGCTTTTGAAATTGATGAAGACTATATTAAAAGTTCAAAATTACGATTTGAAGAAAATGATTTTTTTGGCTATTGAGGCGCAAATATAGCAAATTAATTATTAAGCCTCATGAAGACAGTATGACTGAGTGATATCTTATACCATCGAAAGCTAAATGAGTGGCACAATTGATCTGGAAACTGTGAAGTAGCAACCTGAATATTACCTGAGTTACAAATATTTAAAATGCTAATTCTCACGACAAATATCATAAGTAATAAAAATATGATTATCCTACTTTGAGTGAGATAATAATAGGTATCTTTTAATAGTTGCTTAGAACGATGGTTTAACCAAGATAGACCATGTTGAAAATATGCTGAAAAACCTTGTATATCAAGAGCTTATTCCATTTAATACTGTTTTAATGAATACGTAGTATGCAGTAAATAATTTAATGCTTTATGTTGAGAGTTTAGATAAAATTTACTATTGTCTTTTGAAGACTAATCGTTTATTTGATGATACTTTCGGCAAAAAAATATAAAAATATTGAATTATTAGAATGGAGTAATGAGGATTTAGAATGTGGTAAAATAATAAAAATCAAAGCGTTCCCGGCTGACAAAAAAGTGAAATTATTCCGGGTTACTATCTCTACCGATAGAACGGATTACGCCGCAACTAACGATTTATCTCAAAGTTATACGGATGTTGTACAACAGGTGTGTGACATCCGTTGGAAAATAGGGGAGTTTCACCGATAAATTAAACAATTTACAGGCATTGAATCATGTCAATGTCGTAAAGCACGTCTTCAAAGAAATTATATTGCATGTGCTATGTTGGTTTGGCTGAGATTAAAAATTTAGCCTATCAAACAGGTCAAACTATTTATAAGATCAAGCATAATTTACTGTCTAATTATCTATTTCAACAATTAAAACGTCCAGAGGTTCATAAGTCTTTGATTTGATTTGATTTGATTTCAATGACTACGTGGCTTCACTCAGTCACGCTGTTATTTTGTGCCAGTTGCGTAAGTCCTGAATCTATCGCAACAATTCTGAAATCTTCCTTAAGATTATTGATAATTTCTATAGCCAGCTTGTACGGCAATAGTATTTGAACTTTGAAAAACCCTAAGTATTTATACTATTTGTAGGGTGCGTTAGGATGAAATCCCTAATGCACCCTAAAACACGTAGTTTTGTTCAAAAATCAAATAGGAATCCGATAGCAGGAAACTAAGCAATCAAAATAAAATCACTGCTACTGAGAGTGATATCAGGATTACTTAAATAAGCAAACTCAAACACTGCTGTTGCATTCAAAACATTACCATTTTGATTATAGAAAATACTGCCAGTTTCTTGACTATAAACAATGCGGGCAGTACTAGGATCTACCAACCCATCATTTGCAACTACTGCAAAATCGGTTAATGCTTGTCCGACCGCATTAGTAATGGCCGTGAATGTAGCTTTACTCAAAGCAATTTTATCTTGTCCAACAGCAAAATCAGTAATCAAATCAACGCCTAAATTAGTGTTAAAAACTCCATTTCCTTGGAAACGATATTCATCAGCACCAACTCCTCCTGTGAGAACATCATCACCATGACCTCCCGATAGGGTATCGTTTCCTGCTAAACCTTGCAGTTGGTCATTTCCATCACCACCAACAAGCAGGTTATTTAATGAATTACCTGTTAGACGATCATTACCGTTACCACCTGTGGTGTTTTCGATGACATTATTCACGGAAAGAACGAGTTTAAGATTACTATTGACAGTCTGTGTAGTAGTTGTACCAAGATTTACTTTGACAGCAGCAGTAGTATCAGTAAAGTCAAGAGTATCAATACCACCTGTTGCTGTTTCTACAACCCTATCTGTCCCTAAAGCGGAATTGGCAACAAAAGCATAAGTATCGTTACCATTTAAACCTGTCAGAATGTTATTAGCACTATTACCTCTGAGGACGTTATCGTTGACGTTACCTTTACCATTAATAGCCGTTGTTCCTATTAAAGTCAGGTTTTCTATACCTGCGGCTAAAGTAGTGGTAGTGGAGGCATTCAGAGTATCAGTAATGGTTGTAATGGCGCTGGCTTTAGTCCCCAAACTGGCATTAGTGGGAGAACTCAGCGTCACAGTAAAGGTTTCATTCGGTTCATTAATGGCATCATTGACAATGGGAATAATAATGGATTGAGTTGTTACCCCTGGGTTAAAGGTTAAAGTTCCTGTTGTGCTGGTATAGTCTGAACCTGCTATAGCTGTACCGTTAGCAGTTGCATAGTTCACCGTAATAGTTTGGGTGCTGGTGTCGGAAAGAGTAACGGTATAAGTGACATTTTGGGGGTTGGTTTGACCTTCGACTATAGTCTGGTCAGCACTGAGGTTAACAGTTATAAATGATGTTTCATCATCATTAGTAATGGTTCCGCTTACCGCAGCAGTTGTACCAATAGTGTAACCTGTACCTGTAGCTAGAGTTAAAGCCACGGTTTCATTAGCTTCAACAGTTGTATCTGCGGTGGGGTCTATTATTAGAGTTGTGGTACTGGAACCAGCTGCAAAGGTGATGGTTTTACCTGTTCCTGGTGTTGCACCTGTGTAGTCGTTGCTGCTTGCTGTTCCACCGATGCTATAGTTGACGACTAAAGCATTGGTAGTACCTCCGCTGCGAGTGAAGGTGTAAATTAGGTTTGCTGTTCCATCTTCCGTGACGCTGGCAGGAGATACAGCTAGGGTAATGCTGGGTAATGCTACATCATCGTTAGTAATAGTTCCCGTTACCGCAGCGGTTGTACCAATGGTGTAACCTGTACCTGTAGCTAGAGTTAAAGCCACGGTTTCATTAGCTTCAACAGTTGTATCTGCGGTGGGGTCTATTATTAGAGTTGCGGTACTGGAACCAGCTGCAAAGGTGATGGTTTTTCCTGTTCCACGTGTTGCACCCGTGTAGTCGGTATTAGCCGCTGTGCCGCCAATGCTATAGTTAACAGTTAAGGCGTTTGTGGTGCTACCTGTGCGGGTGAAGGTGTAAACCAGATTGGCTGCTCCATCTTCGGTAACACTGGCAGGAGATACCGCTAGGGTAATGCTTGGTAATGCTACATCACCAATAGTGATGATTTGATCAGAAAATTGTACTTTTTCGACACCATATAATGTATCTATGCCATCACGATTAGCTACTGAATCGGTAATTGTGAATACTCCTGCATTACTGGTAATTTGATATTGGGAACGAGTACCTGAATAAACTGCTGTATCACTTCCTTCACCCCCATAAAGGCTGTCATTACCTATTCCCCCAAATAACCTATCATCGCCCTGTTCACCGAATAAACGGTCATTGCCATTTTGACCTTGCAGAGTATCATTACCCAAACCACCAAACAAATCATCACGGTTATTAGTTCCTGTGATGGTGTCATTAACAACTGATGTGCTGAGAATATAATCTGTGGCTGCTAGTTGACTGCTACTAAAACCATCGATTTGCATTCTATAATCGCCAGTAGAGTTGTTTTTACGGGTGGTAATGAGAGCATTACCTAGAACATCATCACTGATGAGAGTTAAGAGTGTCTGATAGTCAGCAATACCAATATTTCTCAAATCAATTTTGTCTTGTCCTTTAACAAAATCAGTGACTACATCTAAATCTTGACTATTAGTAAAACCAGTGAAATATTCAAAGACAAATTGATCTTGTCCTGTTCCACCATAGAAGGTATCAGAACCTGTTCCTCCCAGGAATCTATCATCTCCCTGTTCACCAAATAAACGATCATCACCTCCACTACCTTGTAGATTATCGTTACCCAGACCACCAAACAAATCATCACTGTTATTAGTTCCTGTGATGGTGTCATTAACAACTAATGTGCTGAAAATAAAATCTGTGGCTGCTAGTTGACTGCTACTAAAACCATTGATTTTCAGTTTATAGCCATAAATGGGATTAGAAGAGTTGTTGTAGCGGGCAGCAATTACGGCATTACCTAGGGAATCATCACTGATGAGAGTTAAGAGTGTCTGATAGTCAGCAATACCAACAGTTCTGAGGTCAATTTTGTCTTCTCCTTGGACAAAATCAGTGACTACATCTAAGTCTTGGGAAAGAGTAGAACCATTGAAATATTCAAAGATAAATTGATCTAGTCCTGTTCCACCTGTGAGGGTATCAGAACCTGTTCCTCCCAGGAATCTATCATCTCCCTGTTCACCAAATAAACGATCATCACCTCCACTACCTTGTAGAGTATCGTTACCCAGACCACCAAACAAATCATCACTGTTATTAGTTCCTGTGAAATTGTCATTAACAACTAATGTGCTGAAAATAAAATCTGTGGCTGCTAGTTGACTGTTACTAAAACCATTGATTTTCAGTTTATAGCCATAAATGGGATTAGAAGAGTTGTTGTAGCGGGCAGCAATTACGGCATTACCTAGGGAATCATCACTGATGAGAGTTAAGAGTGTCTGATAGTCAGCAATACCAACAGTTCTGAGGTCAATTTTGTCTTGTCCTTGGACAAAATCACTGACTATATCTAGGTCTTGGGCAATACTAGAACCATTGAAATATTCAAAGACAAATGTATCTAGTCCTGTGCCACCATAGAAGTTATCCGAACCTGTTCCTCCCAGAAACCTATCATCTCCCTGTTCACCAAATAAACGGTCATTTCCTCCACTACCTTGTAGAATATCGTTACCCAAACCACCAAACAAATCATCACTGTTGTTGGTTCCTGTGATGGTATCATTAACCACAGATGTGCTGAAAATAAAATCTGTAGCTGCTAGTTGACTGCTACTAAAACCATTGATTCTCAATCTATAACCATAAATGGAACTAGAAGAGTTGTTATAGCGGGCAGCAATGACGGCATTACTTAGAGAATCATCACTGATGAGATATGAGAGTGTCTGATAGTCAGCAATACCAACATTTCTGAGGTCAATTTTGTCTTCTCCCTGCACAAAATCAGTGACTACATCTAAGTCTTGGGCAATACTAGAACCATTGAAATATTCAAAGACAAATTGATCTTGTCCTGTTCCACCTGTGAGGGTATCAGAACCTGTTCCCCCAAATAATTGATCATTTCCACCTTGTCCAGAAAGTGTATCATTACCACCTAAGCCTTGAATGACATCATCATCAGAGGTTCCTGTAATATTGTCACTACCTGATGTTCCGGTGAAATTCTGCTGTTCTACCTGAATAGTTTGCCCATTTACAGTAATGGTTGCTGAATCATCTTCGGCTTGTAAAGCTTGTAAGGTGGCATCATCTAGACTATAACCCTGTACTAACTCAGCAAAAATTGCGCCTTCGTCTCCGGCACTATCCGTCAGATTAATTTGACTATCTACAAAATGTCCAATTTCTTCTAATAAAAGCGCACTAATAGCTGCTGGTGTGGCTGTTGCAACAAAGGTATCTGATAGATAAATCTTATTGGTGCTACTGGCATAAGCCCCATTAGCATTGCCAAGAATGCTGCTATCAAGAATCTCAATTTGCGGAATTTGACTAAAATCACCAGCTTGCCACTGTAAACGAAGAATTTCCGCTATTCTACGGTTGTATTGCGTACCAAAAGCGGTATCAAAAACCTGCCAAAAGCTGTCTAAACTAGAAAATGCGCTCAGTTGATTGTGTGTTAGCGTCAGAGTGGAGCTTAGTAAAGGATTCATTAAGATAGGGCTTGTATGTATTTTCCACATTCTAACCTTGCTTATTTTTTTTATGTATCACAAAACTTTAACCAAACGTAGTACCGCTATTACTTTATTGTATTAATAATCTAATATTTAATAGCTTATGTTATGTATTGCAGTCTGACATCATCATCCCCTGGCAAATCTGCAATCGTGGGTGCTACCTTGAGAATGCGATCGCTTTCCCTATAACTAGCAACTTGGGTAAATAGCATTATTGCCATTTGGATTCAGCTTTTTAAATCCTGCCAACCCTTAGATAAAATGTGATTCTACTGGCAATTTTTTAGTCCGAAGGACAGTATTTGTAGGGTGCGTTACGCTATCGCTAAAGCACCATTAATAAAGTTTACTGAAGATTATTGATAATTTTTATAGCCAGCTTTTAGCGAACTGACATCGCATATCCTGAAAAATAGGCACAATAAAAGCATCTATGCTGAGTATTCCCAAAAACTTCCTCAACTCAACTCAAACACCCCACAGCGGCTACCATTGGGACGGTACAAACCGCCGCTTCTTTGAAGGCTGGTATTATCGCGTCACATTGCCCGAAATTCGGCAAACATTCGCCTTCATGTACTCCATCGAAGATCCCGTAGGTGGTAAGCCTTACAGTGGCGGTGCAGCCCAAATCCTGGGTATAAATGATGAATACCTCTTTCGTACCTTTCCTGATGTCAACAAATTTTGGGCGAGTCGGGATGTCTTAGCTTTAGGACATTGGGGAAAAACAAATGTCCAGGTTTCTCCCTTATATCTCCTTCCCACAGAATTTGAGCATCATGTTCAAGAAGGCTATCAAGCCACTGCTACCTTAAACCAAGGCATAATTACTGATCCTGCCACGGGTAATTATTGCCGATGGCAATATGAAATTAAGCCCGTATATGCTTGGGGTAATCAAAATAGCATTCAGCAATCAACCGCCGGTTGGCTATCATTTTCGCAGATATTTGAACCGGGATGGCAAATTTTAATGGCTCATGGTTTAGCCACGGGTTCGATAGACTGGAATGGCAAAATATACGAATTTACCAACGCACCAGCTTACAGTGAGAAAAATTGGGGTGGTGCTTTTCCACAAAAATGGTTTTGGCTCAATTGTAATTATTTTGACAACGAGCCTGATTTAGCACTAACTGCTGGTGGTGGAAAACGTGGTGTCTTGTGGTGGATGGAATCCGTCGCCATGATTGGTATACACTACCAAGGCAAGTTTTATGAATTCGTTCCTTGGAACTCACAAGTAAACTGGGAAATTCAGCCTTGGGGAAAATGGCAAATGCAAGCCAAAAACTCTAAATATGAGGTTGAACTGACAGGAATTACTGATTTACCAGGTACACCCTTACGCGCACCCACAACAGATGGTTTAACATTTTGTTGTCGAGACACCATGCAAGGAAAATTAGATTTAGAATTGCGTGAAATTACTGGAGGCAAATCTAAAATTATTCTCAAGGCACAAAGTCATCTTTGTGGTTTAGAAATAGGTGGAGACGGTTGGGAGAATATTTGGCAATCTTTGTAAAACTACTGCTATAATTATGTATGCTTCACAGTTGGGGTTGTAGCTCAGTTGGATAGAGCGGACGCCTCCTAAGCGTCAGGTCGTGCGTTCAAGTCGCACCAGTCCCGTATATATAAATAATAGTTGGAATAATAGTTAGAACCATAACTACTGAAAAAATGCTTATTTTTTCCTTGCATTTTCGTGAAGTTTTACTAGAAAATGCTTCCGGATCATATAAATTAGGTAATGAATACGTCATTTATTGGATAGTTCAATTGCTACCTTTTACAAGTAGTATGTGATACTAAAAAAGAAAGGAGTCAAAGAATATGGCAACAATATATTAAAAATGGTTTAAAAATGTCATTCTGATAGCGTAGCCTGCCATAGGTTTCATCCGTGTGCAGTATAATTTTAACTACTTCGTAAATTATTAGAATTTACATCACAGAAAACGACAATCATAATCTTGTTTGATGCCATTGTCTAAAAACAATTTAATAAATAAATGGGTTTTAACCCCTATCATGATTTGTCCGATCTAGGTTAGGATAGTTCATCGAAGAGAGTAATCAGAACTATATCGTGATTTAATCCTTCTGAACATAAAAATACTCCCAGTCCTGATTTGGGTAAATCTTACCTAAGTCTTTTATCCTACATAATTTTTAGAAAAAATTCTGGTCTTTGCAGACACACCTAGAGAGCCTTGAATAAGCCACTATTTACGGGTCAATCTTTACGGCTTATATCTTTTATCTTACCAATTTTGGTGTGGTGGGGATACAAGGAAGTACAAAACCGGATTGTACATCCACAAGCCATGTTAGTGTTGGGCGGTTCTACTAGACGTTTAGAAAGGGAGAAATTCACAGCGGATTTTGCAAAAGATCACCCAGATATACCAATATGGATTACTGGAGGTAGTCCACCTAGATATACAAGACAAGTATTTACTAAAGCAGGAGTTGATCCCCGGCGTTTACACTTGGACTATGAAGCTGTAGATACGGTTACTAATTTTACTACGTTGGTAGATGAATTGCAAGCTCGTGGCATTAAAAGCGTTTATTTAATTACTTCCGATTTTCATATGCGTCGTGCTTGTGTCATCGGTGAGATTGTTTTGGGGAGTCGGGGTATTGAGTTTAAATCTATATCAGTCCCCTCGGAAACATCGCCGGAACCTATTGAAAAATCTATTCGTGATGGAGTTAGAGCCATCTTGTGGGTAGCAACTGGTTACACAGGTGCTGAACAAGGTAAAAAATAGATAATAATTTTTCAAGAGCTAGAGGATAGGGGGCAGGAAAAAGATAAAATTTATCTCCAGCTACAGTCCCTAGTCTTCCCAATCCCTAGTCTCCTAGAAAAAAATCCCTGCCAACATCCCCACAATTTGATACCCTAGCTTAAACAGATTTGAGAAAAGTGAAAGCGTGGAAATTCAACTTGGGCGGGGAAAAATAGCTCGTAGAGCATATGGAATTGATGAAATTGCTCTAGTCCCTGGGAACAAAACACTCGATCCGAGTTTGGCAGATACTAGCTGGCGTATTGGCAATATTGAGCGAGAAATCCCTATTATTGCCAGTGCAATGGATGGTGTTGTCGATGTAGAGATGGCTGTGCGTTTGTCCCAGCTAGGGGCTTTGGGCGTGATTAATTTAGAGGGTGTCCAAACTCGCTATGCAGATCCAGAGCCGATTTTAGATCGGATTGCGTCTGTGGGGAAAGATGAATTTGTGGCCCTCATGCAAGAACTCTATGCCGAACCAATAAAGCCGGAATTAATTGAAAAACGTATTCAGGAAATTAAACAACAAGGTGGCATTGCGGCAGTGAGTGCTACTCCAGTAGGTGCTAGTAAATTTGGTGAGGTAGTGGCCAAAGCTGGGGCTGATTTATTTTTTATCCAAGCGACAGTCGTTTCTACAGACCATTTGTCACCGGAGTCTGTTATACCGCTTGATTTAGCAGAATTTTGCCGTTCTATGCCCATTCCTGTGGCACTGGGCAATTGTGTAACCTATGAAGTGACTTTGGATTTGATGAAAGCCGGAGCCGCTGCGGTATTGGTTGGAATTGGGCCTGGTGCTGCTTGTACTTCTCGTGGGGTGTTGGGTGTGGGTGTACCTCAAGCAACTGCGATCGCAGATTGTGCAGCAGCACGAGATGATTATTATCGGGAAACGGGTAAGTATATCCCAGTCATTGCCGACGGTGGTTTAATCACAGGTGGGGACATTTGTAAGTGTATCGCTTGCGGTGCTGATGGTGTTATGATTGGTTCTCCCTTTGCCAGAGCCGCTGAAGCCCCTGGACGGGGTTATCACTGGGGTATGGCAACTCCTAGCCCAGTATTGCCTCGTGGTACTCGCATTCGCGTTGGTACTACTGGTACTCTAGAGCAAATACTTATAGGCCCTGCGGGATTAGATGACGGTACTCATAATCTTTTAGGAGCCTTAAAAACTAGCATGGGTACATTAGGAGCTAAAAATATTCAAGAAATGCAACAAGTTGAAGTTGTCATTGCTCCTTCTCTACTAACTGAAGGGAAAGTTTACCAAAAAGCTCAACAGTTGGGCATGGGCAAATAACGAAAGTTACTGAGTATTGGAAAGAGGAAAGGGAGCAGGAGGAAAACACCTCGCCTCTGCCCCCTGCCTTATCTCCCCTGCTTCTTCTGCCTTCTGCCTCCAAGAAATTTTTCCAGTACCCTAAATAATCACGGGAAAAATCTCATCTGTCGCCTACAATAGAGATAGCGGAGACGCATGTTTCCGTTCACTCCTCACACCACACTCCGCCCGGACTACTGTTCGGGCGGTTCCTTATCTAGCTTCTTTGCAAATGTACATTCTTTACACCCAAGCAGATGTTTTTGCTATGGTAGAATTTTCACAAAACTCAGAAATATAATAGTCAAAGGTTTTTAGGAATGTCAGCAGCCGCAAGTGTTACGGATGATAGTTTTGATCAAGACGTACTCCAAAGTGATGTACCCGTTTTAGTTGACTTTTGGGCCCCTTGGTGCGGTCCTTGCCGCATGGTAGCTCCTGTTGTCGAGGAAATCGCTGCTCAGTACGAAGGCCAACTAAAAGTGGTGAAAGTCAACACGGACGAAAATCCCCAAGTTGCTGGTCGGTATGGTATCCGCAGCATTCCCACATTAATGATTTTTAAAGGTGGACAAAAGGTGGATATGGTTGTAGGTGCTGTGCCTAAAACTACATTATCTACAACCCTAGAAAAGTATCTTTGAGATCAATCAAGTTACAAAATTCTTTGGAGTCATCCATTGACTCTAGTTTTAGGTGAATATTTTAGGACTTACGCAAGATTGAACTCAAAAGCTGATTCTTACGTAAGGGTAATTCATGAATTACCCCTACTTCCATCCTGTTTTGCGTAAGTCCTGTATTTGTCAACTATTTAAGCTAAGAGGCGCAAATTTTGCGTCTCTGAAAAACTCTTTCCACAAAAGTGGTATGTTGAACAGCTAAGGATGTATCTTTTCCAGAGGATACATCCCTATTTTGTATTGGCTTATTCAAGAATTTGCATGGGAGAGTATCAAGGTATTGATACATGACAGACAAAATTTAGATAAAATATAATGCCATTGTTATGGTAGTTCTCATGAATTCATCTGCATCGTTTGAAATATTAGAATCTCTCCAAGCCGATATTGTTGAATTAATAGATCGTCTACCAACTTTAAAACATCGGCAGTTTATTCAGCAGGCACTTGCTACCATAGTGCGTCTAGCTGATGATGAAATTGATCGTCTTGATTGGAAAATATTATCTGCTGCTTTAGCCGATATGGAAGGAGGTTTTCAACTATTTTATGGTTATCGACACGTTCGCAAAGTTACTATCTTTGGTTCTGCTCGTTTAGCGCCAGAAACACCTGAATACCAGATGGCAGTTGAATTTGCTCGTGCTGTTTCTCAATTGGGCTTTATGGTGATGACAGGCGGTGGTGGTGGTATTATGCAAGCCGGTCAAGAAGGCGCAGGAAGAGACAATTCTTTTGGCTTAAATATTCAGTTGCCATTTGAGCAGCAGGCCAACCATTTTATTGATGGTGATCCTAAACTGCTTCACTTTAAATATTTCTTTACCCGCAAGCTGTTTTTGCTCAAAGAAAGTGATGCGGTAGCTCTGTTTCCTGGTGGGTTTGGTACTCAAGATGAAGCTTTTGAATGTATCACATTAAGCCAAACAGGTAAATTTGGCCCAGTTCCTGTAGTTTTAATTGATCCTCCTGGTGGTGATTATTGGCGCTCTTGGAGCGAATATATCAATCATCAATTGGTGGCAAAAGGTCTGGTTAGTCCAGATGATCCTAGTCTGTACACGATTACAGATAATTTGGAAGTTGCTTGCAATGCTATTACTCGGTTTTACCAGGTTTATCACTCTAGCCGTTATGTCGGTGATCAGTTAGTAATTCGTCTCAAACAAGATTTATCGGATACCAAAGTAGAACAACTGAATGATAATTTCAGTGATATTCTTGTCAAAGGCAAAATTGAAAAAAGTCAGATATTACCTCAAGAGGGTCAAGATGAAACATCTGAGCTACCCCGTTTAGTTTTATACTTCAATCAACGGGATTTGGGTCGTTTATATCAACTGATTGCGGTCATTAATGAAATGTGTATTCCTTCTGCTAAGGAAGCTGCACATCCAGAAAGGAAATAGGCTCTATGACGAGGGTTCTTAGGGAAAAAAGCTGGTTTGATCTAGGATAAGTGAACCTTTTTACACTAGATATTTATTCAGGCAAAGAGCAATAATTTGAGATTTAATATTATCCGTGCAATCAAAGGAGTTAAAAAATAAACCTGGAAATTTTTGGTTAATTTAACTCTAATTTTAGATGGAGTAATTATCTAAATAATGTGATACATCCTACTTCCAAATACGCAGAACACTAGTTATTATGACTCAATGCTGATGAGGGTAAATAAAGCTTGTATAGTTAAGCTGTCGATGATTGAGCTTTCCTGATGGCAAGTATCTAAACAATAAAAAATGCGGTTTTAAGGCGCGATCGCATAACCTAAAGGGAAACAAGCTACAGATCGACCGAGAAATCTCTCTGCAAACTAAAAAACAATATCAGACATCTGAACAAAGATAGAGGAATTAAATATGCTGGAATTATTAGGTTCAGGTTTGGTTTCACTTTGGCTCGATATGGCTGGGGTCAAGATCAAGCCTTTAAATGCTTTAGATGCATTGGCTTGGCAAAGTAGTCCGGGCTTTGTCATTGCCCCTGATCCCAACCCAGCAGGAGCTATGAGTGTACAAGAATATCTCAAAGACCTAATTACCTCCAAGGTAGTAACCCAAGATCTGATCAAGCACCAGGGAATTTGGTTGCAGTCTGGGCCAATGCTGATGGCTAATCACCAAGGTACAATCCCTCTACCCGCAGCATCTTTAACTAAGGTAGCGACTTCACTAGCGGCTTTTAAAACTTGGGGGCCAGACCATCAATTTGAGACTTTGGTTAGTACTACAGGCTCAATTGTCAATGGGGTTGTTCAGGGTGATTTGGTGATTACTGGTAGTGGTGATCCGATGTTTGTGGGTGAGGAAGCGATCGCTCTTGCTAATGCTCTCAACAAAATTGGCATCAAGCAGGTAAAGGGCAACTTGGTAATTACTGGCAATTTCGCCATGAATTTTCAACGCAATCCCCTCTTGGCTGGTCAATTACTCAAACAAGCCCTAGATCATAAAACGTGGAATCGTTCTGTGATTTACCAATACTCAATCATGCCCAAGGGAACACCCAAACCCCAAATTGTGATTGCTGGTACGGTTAAAGTCGCACCGCAGCCTAACCCTAAACAAACTTTACTGGTACGTCATCTTTCTTTACCCTTAAAGGAACTCATTAAGGAGATGAATATTTACAGTAATAACGATATGGCAGAAATGTTAGCTGAGTCGGTGGGTGGAGCAAATATAGTTAAAGCTACTGCTGCTAACCTGGCCAGAGTTCCCCAGTCAGAAATTCAATTAATTAACGGTTCTGGACTGGGACGAGAAAATCGTATTTCCCCTAGAGCAGTATGTGCCATGTTCATGGCGCTACAAAATGCAGCTTCTGCCTATAATCTGACCTTAGGTGATTTGTTTCCTATGTCTGGGTTAGATCACCGGGGGACAATGAACTCTAGACATATGCCCGCTGCGACTGTGATGAAAACAGGAACTCTCAGCGATGTGAGTGCTTTAGCCGGAGTTGTGCCTACACGCGATCGCGGTTTAGTCTGGTTTGCGATCATCAATCGTGGTAACAATGTGTCAAGTTTCCGTGCCGAACAAGATAAACTTTTGCAACATCTGGTCAAACAATTGCAAGCATCCGCTGGTGTTCCTACTGTCCTTACTCCTCACTCGGCTACACAGTCATTACCAAAATTAGGTTCAGTTCAGAGAAATGAGATTTTATATAGAAGCTAGTGATGAGGAACGGGAAAAAGATACAACAGGAGTCAGAATTTATTTGTCTTCCCCAACATACCATCACCCTAATAACTACCATCTTGGGGAATAATTTCTGTTAACACTCGCTCTTTGGAACTGCCACCTTTGACAACAATATTTTCTGTTTGTAGATTCCCAATAGCTGTTTCACCAGTGAAATTTAATTGCGGGTCAATTTGACGATAAACTATATTTCCTTGGGCTTCTAATAGTTTTCTGTCTAAATACCAAGTGAGTTTATTTGATTTTAAAGACTGACGACGTTGCCCTACTGCGTTAACATTGCCTGTTAAATAAACTGTTTTTTGTGGGATTTTCATCTCCCCTTGATTGCCAGTTACAGTTACATTTTCAGTCTTGTGAAAAACACGCACAGGGGAATTTGTTTTCACAATTTCTTGTTTAATGTTCCAGGTCATAGAGTTACTGGTTATCTGCATAGATGGGTCTAGTAACTCTAATTGGGCTTTTGGTTGAATAGTAGCAACTTTTGTTTTTAAATTAATTTCTGCTGCATTTCCTCGACCACGATCAGTTATTTTATTGTCTTTATAGCGGTCAATTTCAATAGGACGATTACCAATTAATTTCTCTTCTTTGACTTGCCAAATTAAATGTTCGGTTCGCATTTGCAATTGTGGGTCATTAGCAGTTGCCACTACTTTTCCAGAAAATTCTACCCGTTGTTCACGGGTTTTTACTCTTGCTTCCTGGGCTGTAGCTTTTAATTGTTTATGATTACCATTTAACTGATTACGAACAATTAATAAATCTTCTTGGGGTCGCCATTCTAACTCATTACCTTGCAAGACTACACCATTAAGAGGATCTGTAGCCAGAATTTTACCTCTAAGCAACAGTTGTTTACCATCTTGCTGAATGTCGGCTTTGTCTGCTTTTATCGTGTAAACTATTTTGCCATCTTGGTAAAGTTCGCCATCAGGATTTTCAGCCTCACCAATTTCCTTTTCTTTGGTATATTTTGCTCTAATAGCTTTAACTTTCCAAATTGGTCTGCCTACTTCATCAAATTGTTCTAAAGCTACACCAAAGAAAGTCAACTTACTATCTCTATCTTGGTTAGATGCATCCCCTGGATCTGGTTTAGTAGGAGATGGAGTTCCACAGGAAAATAAACCGATGACCAAAAATAAGGTCAAAGGCAGGTAAGACCAATTTTTTGGCAATTTAAAATTCTCCCATAATTTTCCCCCTGACCATGAATAGAAGTGAGGGGAGTTGGTTTTACTTCCCCCCGGAAGTTGTGACTTTCTGCCTCCATTCGTCCTGCCTTTTTGATGTTGCATTATTCAGGAATTTCTAGATGTCCTTCACTATCTCGATGCTCATCCAAAAAACCCATACTAGATAAAGGTCGATATGGATAGCTTTGACGGGGTGTTTTTTGGATGTCTTCTTTGATGGCTTCTAAATCAATATAGCGATCGCTCACATTAATTAAGCTATCACTAGTCATCGATCGCAAACTCACCACTTCGACCCGGACACCCCGATAGCTGACCGAATTTACAGCATAAGCTAAATCGCCGTCACCGCTAACTAAAACTGCGGTATCATAGGAATCAACAAGAGCCATCATATCAACAGCTATTTCTACATCCAGGTTAGCTTTTTTTGAGCCATCTGGCAGTTGCACCAAATCTTTAGCAATGACTCGGTAACCATTGCGACGCATCCAGAGCAAAAATCCCTGTTGCTTCTCATTTGTCCGATCTACACCAGTATAGAAAAAAGCCCGCAACAGCCTTGATCCCCCAGTTAATCGGCATAAAAGCTTAGTGTAATCAATTTCAATTCCTAATTGTAAAGCCGCATAAAATAAATTTGAGCCATCTATAAATATGGCTACACGACCACGATTTTCTAAAACTTGTTCTGGTGTAAATATTGAGTCGTTTTCCAAATTATTCAACATCGTTCTCATACCTCAGTTTTTATCCTTGTTATTTTTGATAGAAATCACTAATACCTTTTTGGATTTTGGTGAAGCAGCGCGATTTTGGGGGTTTACCCTGTGTAGCTTGCTTCCCCTTAGGGATTGCTGTGCTACTTTGTGGAGCTACGCTGATCATCCGAATTGATTGGGAATCGCTTTGTGCATCTAGGTTATGTACATCCCATTTTTCACCATCATTTTTCTTTCTTGGTATAACTTTTACATACTTCTTAGATTGGCTTATGATAATTTTCCGGGGCTAAATATAAGTTAAGCCCCGATTCAGTCTTTAAAGTGAATCAAAAATTGCAAGTACTAATCGTTTTTTAGTGGTTCTATACGTTTAAAAATTGGTTGGGGTGTACCCAACTGCTGTTTATCTGAAAGTAAGCCCCATTTTGCATGGTTAGTAAAAGGAGCAGCAATTGAACTTTCTGGTTGATTGTTAAAGTTTATGCCCCATCCTAGTTGCTGATAAATATCACTGCTGATATTAGGAATAATTGGAGATAGGAGATAAGCTGCTAGTCTCACAGATTCCAGAACTGTGTACAGCACTGCTTCCACTTCTTCCTGTTTTCCTTGCTTATATAATGACCAAGGAGCTTGTTCATCAATAAACTTGTTGCTGGCTTGTACCAGTGAAAGAACAGCTAGACAAGCTTCACTGAAAGCTGGTGTCTCATAGGCTTGTTTGACTTGCTCCCCTAGACGTAAACCAATCGCTTTCAAAGGATTCTCAACCGGAATAACTTCTGGAGCAATTGCAGGCACTTTTCCAGCGCAGTATTTTTGCACCATGTTCAAAGTACGATTTAACAAATTACCTAAATCATTTGCCAAATCTGCATTCAAAACATTAATGAACCTAATTTCATTAAAATCTCCATCTTTGCCAAATTCGATTTCCTTAAGGAAGTAATAACGAACGGCATCACTACCATAGCTTTTGACTAATGCGATTGGATCAAGGGTATTACCTAGAGTTTTTCCCATTTTTTGACCGTCTTTAGTCAAAAATCCATGCCCAAATACTCGCTCTGGCAAGGGTAAATTAGCTGACATCAGCATTGCTGGCCAGTAAACTGCATGAAAGCGCAATATATCTTTACCTATCAGGTGGAGATTAATTGGCCACCAGGTTTTTAGGGCATTGGCTAAAGTCGGTTCTGGATCGTCTGGTTCTAACAATGCGGTGACATAACCCAAGAGGGCATCAAACCACACATAAAGGGTATGTTTGGAATCTACAGGTACTGGAAAACCCCAATCTAAGTTCACCCGCGAAATCGAAAAGTCTTGTAAACCTTGACTCACAAAGTTGAGAACTTCATTTCGCCGACTTGCCGGCTGGATAAAATCTGGTCTAGACTGATAGAATTCCTCTAGTTTGGTTTGATATTTGGATAAACGGAAAAAGTAGTTTTGCTCGTCTCGCCACTCTACTGGCTTGGTAGTATGTATGGGGCAACGTTTGTCATCTAGCAGTTCTCTTTCTTCTTTAAATTCTTCACAGGATACGCAGTACCAACCTTTTTGTTGTCCTTGGTAAATATCGCCGTTTTCCCAAACTTGCTGAAAAAATTCTTTGACAATTGCTTGATGATTTGCCGTGGTAGTGCGACTAAAGCGATCGTATTGAATATTCAGAACTTGCCATAAGTTCAGAAAACTTGGTACTATTTCATCACAAAATTCTTGTGGTGCTTTTCCTAAATTTTCTGCTGTACGCTGAATTTTTTGCCCATGTTCATCTGTACCCGTAATCAGCAGTACTTGATTTCCCAATAAGCGTTGAAACCTGGCTATTACATCCGCAGCTATTGTTGTATAAGCACTGCCAATATGAGGAACATCGTTTACATAGTATAAAGGTGTTGTCAGTACAAAGGTATTTTTTGTTTTATTCACTAGGGTCATGTAAATTAAAAAAACAAATTATTAACAAGAAAAAATTAATGAGTTACAGGAGTAGCACTTATGCATTCTGAATTTCTTCTTCATACAGTTTTCTTAGTTAATCCCGCAAAACCAAGCAATTATATAACATTGCCGCTATTTTTTCCAGCAGCAATTTCATATTAGCAAATTTATCAACTCCATAATTTTTTTGTAATATTTAGAAAATCAGCTAATTTATTACAAGTTTTAGGATGGTAGTTGCTAATAATCATGGTGAAAGCTGTTTGTTACAGTGATTGTTACAAATAGATGTTATGGAAAATACACTAACCTCTATAATTTAGACATTTCTGGCTTATAGCGCAGCTTGGCATTAGCTATAGACTGACTAGGCTATAGTAAAGAAATATAAAGATTATATCAAGAAAAACTACGATTTTTTCTGAAATAAGGTACTAATTAGCTAGAAGTCTAACTAATTGGTAGATATTTTTTGTTACTATTTAGCATTATTTCTCATGCAGATATTTTGCTATTTAAAGTATATTTCAGCAGGATTTTTTCATTTGGTATGATGGGCAAATTTATCATGATTTAGTGTTTTTTTAGTAGCAATAGCTTCCCTGAAAAAGGTAAACTTTGGTGCTTGCCTCATCAGGAGATTAAGTGTATTATACCCTTCACATTTTCATGATAAATGGCTAAAGCTACGGTCAGCTATTTCCAATTATCTATTAATCATCTTGAGTGAATTTATGAAGGGTCGATGAAGTGCTTTCACTCATTTCTATATAATTCATTGAAACTTTACTTAATTCTGTAATCATGGTTTCAGAGTTGGCTATTTTTTGTCTAGAAAAGTTGATTTTTGTGGTTTGAGGTGGCTATGCTGGAGGCAAAAGGCTAAAATTATTGAATTAAAGGATTTTGTATTGTATGTGTTCATGTCCAATCTCAACTTTGTTTCTTGCCATTTTTTCATCTCCCCATCAGTGCAAGTGAAAGTGTAGAGTTAAACAAGGTCAATAAATAAAGATATACACCTTGGTAAAATGGCAGACGTTGAACTTAAACCTTGTTTCCTGACTCCCAAACGCATACAACCAAAATATCCGCTGTTTGTCTATTTACCAGGAATGGATGGAAGTGGTCAACTGTTGCGATCGCAAACTGCCGGTCTAGAAATTGGCTTTGATGTCCGTTGTTTGGCGATCCCCAGACAAGACCTCACTACCTGGGAGGTGCTAACAAAGAACGTTTTAGACTTGATTCATGCGGAATTAGAAAAAAGCTGTCACCGTCCAGTTTACTTATGTGGGGAGTCTTTTGGTGGTTGTTTGGCTATGAAAGTCGCTATCCAATCACCACATTTATTTAAACGCATTATTTTGATTAATCCAGCTTCAGCGTTTCAACTGCGTCCTTGGCTGAACTCTTTATCGCAACTAACAGACTTCGTACCGTCATGGTTTTATGATGTTGGTGCATTGGGATTATTACCATTTTTAGCATCGTTATCCCGTATGTCTAGTAGCGATCGCCATGAACTACTCAGAACGATGCGTTCTCTCCCCGCAGAAACGGTAAACTGGCGTTTGTCGTTATTGCGGGAGTTTCAAGTGGAAGAGGAAAGATTGCGACAACTGAAGCAACAGGTTTTGCTTATTGCTGGGGGGAGCGATCGCTTGTTACCTTCTGTGAGTGAAGTGGAACGATTAGATAATATTTTACCGAATCCCAAGATAGTGATGCTTCCTGATAGTGGACACGCCTGTTTGTTAGAAGAAAGTGTCAATCTGTATGAAATTCTTAAAGATAATGAATTTGTAGAAACTGTAAGAATTCAGGAGTCAGGAGTCATGAGTCAGAATGTTTGATCAATCGGTAGATAATCGGATAGTGATCTTTTCTGTAACCGTTAAAAAGCTGACCGCTGATAGCTGAATACTTACGAATAAAGGGGAAGATAAAATCTCTAACTTTTTCCTAAACCAACTAAAAATTTTATTCTGGTTCTGGCAAATTAGAGTTAATTAACTGTTGAAATTCCTCCAAAGAATTAACACTAATTGTTGATATCAGGAGTTTTTCTGACAAAGATGTATCATCAACCTGATTAATTTTTTCAACTAGATTTTCTGGAATATTACCAAACCGGACTTGCAATAGTTTGATAATATCTTGCTTTTGAGTTCTTTCTATCGCTCGTCTTTCAATATTAGTTAATAAGGGCATTTTTATTTCCTCCTGATAATTAGCTAATCTTTCTTCAAAACTTGATTGTAGTTCTTCAGATAAAGCCATCATTAAATCAATGACTTTATACAAATCAGCAATTTCTTTACGGTTATAGCCTCTTTCATAAAGTAACCGGGCTAAATTCCATTTCCACTGCTCTCTGGCTGATAAATTGCTCGTAGTGGCTTTGGTCTTTAAATGTGCCATTACTACTATAGCAAAAACATTATTATTTTGCTCCAGGTCTTCCCATTGATAATCTAGGAGTTTCACAATAGAAAAGTTAAAAAGCAGTTGACTATTTCCTAAACCATATTGGTAAGAATTGGGTCGCCAACTTTTAGTTTCATCTCCTAGTATTGCTAAACTAACAACTGGTTTTTGATATAAATCAAAAGCTCGATAGTTGTAGATAAACATCCTTTGTGCAAATTCTTTGTCATATTGACTTTGTACTTCTACATGAATTAATATCCAAAGTTCTTGATTATCTAATAACCACACTTGGAATAATTTATCAGCGTGGCGATTTTTTGTTTTCGCAGATGCGGTAATTTGTTCTAATTCTTTATCTAGAGAAACGGGGTTTTTTGTCCAATCAATTTGTTGATGAAGTTCTGGATAAAAGAAAGTTATAAATGACTCAAAATAGTCTCCTATTGCTTCTTTCCAGGTTTCATCATAGTTGGCTGTGATTTCGGTCATGGTGCAAAAAAGTTGTAAATATTTTATACCCAGGTAATACTAAAGATATTCCTGCATTACTGTGAATTTTAC
This sequence comes from Anabaena sp. PCC 7938, assembly GCF_049315035.1. Lineage (NCBI taxonomy): Bacteria > Bacillati > Cyanobacteriota > Cyanophyceae > Nostocales > Nostocaceae > Anabaena > Anabaena sp. PCC 7938. The sequence continues at coordinate 4,374,425 of NZ_CP186034.1, forward strand.
CTGGATATCTATAAGGCTGATCGTCGGGAACAGCACCACCGATGCGAATATGTATTCCTGGTAGCCATAAGTACAGTCCGGGAATTAATAAATCCATGCTATAAGCAATTTCTCTCTTGGCTTGATTTTCATCAAGAGAATTATTAGCAATAAAGCTCAACTTGGTGTTTGTGAGGTTTAACATAGGTTTTTAATCCCCAATCGGGGATTTTTGACAGAATAACTTCGTTTCAATCCCTAATAGGGATTATCTTAACAGGAGAAGCTAGTTTCAAACTTCAGTCCCCACACCCTGGAAATTTTGAGCAATACTGGTACAAGTAAGGAAAGTTTACAGAACATTACAAAAATGACGATTCAACCTACAAATACAGCTTTATTAGATTGGACAGGTGATACTTTAGCGATCGCTTTATTTGAAGATGCAGTAGAATTAACAGGTGATTTAGCGACTCTAGATGAGAAATGTGGCGGAATTTTAAAAGAACTCATTGCTGAAGAAGAATTTACTGGTAAGCTCAATAGCACCATTGTGATGCGGGCAGGTGCTGGTCATCCAGTGCGGAAGGTGATTTTGGTCGGCTTAGGTAAACCAGAGGTGCTGAAACTAGAAACTTTACGCCGTGTTGCAGCTACAGTGGCGCGAACTGCTAAAAAGCAAAAAACCAAAACTCTAGCGATGAGTTTACCAGTATGGAACAATGATCCCACTGCTACGGCTCAAGCAATTGCTGAAGGTACACAACTAGCACTTTACCAAGATACGCGCTTTAAATCAGAGCCAGAAGACAAAAATCCCCAAATTGAAACTATTGATTTACTAGGATTAGGGGGACAAGAAGCAGCTATTACCCGTGCAGAGCAAATTGTTTCTGGGGTAATTTTGGCTAGACAGTTAGTAGCAGCCCCAGCGAATGCAGTGACACCAATTACTATGGCAGAAACTGCGATCGCGATCGCTAAAGATTACGGTTTAGAAATCCAAATCTTGGAAAAAGAAGAATGTGAAAAACTAGGTATGGGTGCATTTTTAGGAGTCGCCCAAGCCTCTGATTTACCACCAAAATTTATTCACCTCACCTACAAACCAGCAGGAACACCAAAACGCAAATTAGCAATTATCGGTAAAGGTGTAACCTTTGATTCTGGTGGACTTAACATTAAAGGTGCAGGTAGCGGCATCGAAACCATGAAAATGGATATGGGTGGTGCAGCCGCTACTCTCGGCGCAGCTAAAGCCATTGGTCAGTTAAAACCAGATGTGGAAGTTCACTTTATTTCTGCCGTGACGGAAAACATGATTAGCGGTCGCGCTATGCGCCCAGGAGACATCTTAACCGCTTCTAATGGCAAAACAATCGAAGTCAACAACACCGATGCAGAAGGGCGTTTAACCCTGGCTGATGCCTTGGTTTATGCTGATAAATTGGGAGTAGATGCGATCGTTGATTTAGCCACTCTCACTGGTGCTTGTGTAGTTGCTTTGGGTGACGATATTGCCGGCTTATTTACACCAGATGATGCTGTAGCTTCCCAACTGCAAACAGCCTCTGAAGCTGGCGGCGAAAAGATTTGGAGGATGCCAATGGAAGACAAATATTTTGATGGCTTGAAATCGGGAATTGCCGATATGAAAAACACCGGCCCTCGTTATGGTGGTTCTATTACTGCGGCTTTATTTCTCAAACAGTTTGTTAAGGATACCCCTTGGGCGCATTTAGATATTGCTGGGCCAGTGTGGGCTGATAAGGAAAATGGCTACAACGGTGCAGGTGCAACCGGTTTTGGTGTGAGAACTTTAGTTAGTTGGGTGTTGAGTTAGTTTATTCTCGTTCCCATACTCTGTATGGGAATGAATTATGAAAGGCTCTGCCTTGAGTGACATTTTAGAGGCAGAGTCTTTTCTGATAGCATTCCTAGCCTCTGAATAGAAACGAGATCAACGTGCAATCCGTAGAAATCGCCCAAAATAGCATATTATTTAGGTGTAACCTGCATACATATAATTAAAAAAGTTGCCTTAATTCTTGGCGATATTTAAAGAAGCTTTAGGTTTAATAGATGTATACCGAAGCTAAAACCCAGTCACTGAAGCTAAAACCCCTTAAGGATTAATGATTTTAGGAGAAGAAGAAGTGACATGAAGGAGGGTAGCAAATACCAGCCACTCCTAGATTTTTTGCGTGGCAGTGATCAAAATGAAATAACCCTTTCTTTTGCTGAAATTGAGACTTTAATCAAAGATACTCTGCCTAACTCAGCAAAAAATAAACGATCATGGTGGAGTAATCGCAGCAAAGGCGCATTACAAGCTTCTGCCTGGATAGAAGCAGGATATCGCGTTGAAGATGTTGATTTTGATCAGCAGCAAGTAAAATTTTACAAACCTCCTAATAACTTTCAAGTTCAGGTTAAAGGTGACACTGTACTGTGGAATGGCGAATTAATCAAAGCACTGCGTCTTCACATGGGTTTAACACAGGCAGAATTTGCAGAAAGACTTGGAGTCTATCAGCAAACAGTTAGCCAATGGGAAAACAACGCCTATCAGCCAACCCTCGCTACATCGAAATATCTAACTTTAGTTGCTGTTCAGGCTGGATTCAAATACATAGAGAGAGATTAGAAGTCAAAAAAATTTTTGGATCTGTCTGTTGACATTTTACAATGTAAGTTTTATTTTTGTCAATATACAATCTACATTGTAAAATGAATATTCAAAACACCGAACCGAAAGCCTTCTCACTCTCCCCCCATGGCAAAGTATACGCAGACAGCCTAATTTACACGGGTATCATCCCCGCAGAACTGGATGGTATACCCTGCCCACTACAAATATTGTCAGAAGCCAGCAAATAAGTTTCCGACGCTTCCCTCTGACTTCCGGCTCCCAAACAAAAGGAGACATTCACCATGATAAAACCAGTTGTTACCCAAAATCATCCTTGGGTCATAGTCAGAACTGTAATAATTACCCAATCTCACACCGTCGCCCGTTTTGCTAACCGCCAAGATGCAGAAGACCATTTAAGATTTTTGCGTCGAACTATACCCAACGGAGGTTTTGAGATCATGTTTGAACCGCCAGAAGATGTAAAAGAAAACTTGAATATTGAATTACTGACTATCAGCCAAAAAAGGGTGTAAATCGTGAGTTTTGATAATGTTTGTAAAATCTTAGCTGAAAAATATCCCCTTGATTTTGCCAACTGGTTGTTACCGGAAACAGTCGAAAAAATCAAAGTCTTAAAAACCGAACTCAGCATCGAACCAATTCGCGCAGATTCTGTTATTTTGCTGCAAACGAAAAACAGAATCCTACATCTAGAATTTCAAACCAATACCAAATCAGACACTCCCATTCCATTAAGAATGTTAGATTATTTTGTCAGATTAGTTAGACAATATAATCTACCTGTTACTCAAGTGGTGATTTTCTTGCAAGAAACAAGTAATGAAATCGCTTTTACCGAGGCTTATATTGATGAAATGACAAATCATCGCTATCGAGTCATCAGAATGTGGGAGCAAGATTCAGCTTTATTTCTCAATAACCCCGCATTACTTCCATTAGCGCCATTAACAAAAACAAATTCCGCACCAGGGTTATTATCACAAGTCGCCAGAGAAATTGCTAAAATTACAAATGTGGAAGCTAGACAGAATACCGCTGCTTACACAGAGATTTTAGCAGGTTTACGATTTGAGAAAAATCTAATTCGTCAATTATTGAGCGAGGATATTATGCAAGAATCTGTAATTTATCAGGATATTTTGCAAAAGGGAGAACAAAAAGAGGCTTTCCGTTTCTTGAATCGTCAATTGAATCGCCGTTTTGGTGTCATAGATTCGCCAATAATGGAACGAATTCGCTTATTATCTACTGAACAATTAGAAATATTGGGAGAAGAATTTTTAGATTTTTCAGAAGTATCTGATTTAATTACTTGGTTAGACGCGCAAACTCCCAGAAGTTGATAAAATTTTTCATATTCCCGATTCATCAAAAAAGTCGGGAATCTCATTTTTCATTTCACCCTGGGGATATTAGTAAATTTTTATTTATTTATTAAGTAATTTTACTTAATAAATAACATTGTCTACAAAACAGTTTGATAAGCTGTTACGCATTTACTTTTTTGCCTCAAAGCCTTACTCCAAGGACTATAGGCTACAAATTATTAAATTTAGCAGCGTAACAACTTAGTCGTTTACAAGCGGAATTTGAGCCAACAATGTTTACCTAATTCCCTTAGTTGCAGAAAAAGTCCAGTTCCTTCTGTCTTTTTTGGGAATTTTGAAGTTTTAAGTATTGCAATCTGATAAAATTTGTAAGGTTTCTTTGAGCTAGGAGCAATGGGATCGACTGGTGTAAGGATCGCAATTGACGCTATGGGAGGGGATCACGCACCCAAGGAAATCGTCGCTGGCGCACTGCGAGCGCGGGAAGAATTGGGTGTAAAAATCTTGTTGGTAGGTGATCCCCAAAAAATTGAAGCTGCTATGCCGCCAAAAACAAATATGGTGGATTTAGAGATTGTTTCTGCTGAGGAAGCGATCGCTATGGATGAGGAACCTTTAAATGCAGTCAGACGCAAACGCAAGGCCTCCATCAATGTAGCAATGGATTTAGTCAAAAAACAGCAAGCAGATGCTGTATTCTCTGCCGGTCACTCTGGAGCAGCAATGGCATCAGCTTTGCTCCGCTTAGGAAGATTGCCAGGAATTGACCGTCCAGCTATTGGCACAGTATTTCCGACAATCAAAGCAGGTAAGCCAGTATTGATACTTGATGTCGGCGCTAATGTAGACTGTCGTCCTAAGTTTTTAGAGCAGTTTGCTGTCATGGGGTCGATTTATAGTCAGTATGTTTTGGGAACAGAAGAACCCAAAATAGGTTTATTGAATATCGGCGAAGAAGACACCAAGGGCAATGAAGTCGTTCTCCGCGCCCACCAAATGTTAAAGGAAAATACCCAAATTAATTTTACTGGTAATGCTGAAGGGCGTGATATTTTATCCGGTGAGTTTGATGTCATTGTCTGCGATGGCTTTGTCGGTAATGTAGTATTAAAATTTGCCGAAGCAGTCGGAGGCGTAATTCTACAAATTCTGCGCGAAGAATTACCCCAAGGACTACATGGTCAAATCGGGACGGCAATTTTAAAACCCAACCTCAAGCGTGTCAAACAGCGCATGGATCACGCCGAACATGGAGGTGCTTTACTTTTAGGCGTAGACGGAATTTGTTTTATCGGTCACGGTAGTTCTCAAGCGCCTTCAATTTTTAGTGCTATTCGCATGGCTAAAGAAGCTGTAGATAATCAGGTACTGCAAAGACTTCAGTCCCAATATCAAATCCTACAGAGTGAAAGCGATTAGCTGAAGAGTTAATTGTCATTAGTCATTTGTCATTTATGCTGGTAAAAACTACAACTGATTTATGACAACTGACAATTGACAAAAATACTGATAGCTGGGGAGATTAGGAGTGCCAATGTTAAACGGTATAGCAATTACAGGCAGTGGCTCGGCAGTACCAGCAACTACCTTAGATAATAAATTACTAACTCAACTGGTAGAAACATCAGATGAGTGGATTACTACAAGAACAGGAATTAGTCAACGGCGGTTAGCTTTGCCACCAGAGTCATTAAGTGTACTTGCTACCACTGCCGGTAGACAGGCTATTGAAGCGGCAGGGATTAAAGCAGAGGATATTGATTTAATTTTACTGGCAACCTCTACACCTGATGATTTATTTGGTAGTGCTTGCCGAATTCAAGCTGAATTAGGTGCAATTAAAGCAGTTGCCTTTGATTTAACAGCAGCCTGTTCCGGCTTTGTATTTGGACTAGTCACAGCAGCCCAATATATCAGAACAGGTGTCTATCAGAATGTACTCCTGATCGGGGGCGATATCCTCTCTCGTTGGGTAGATTGGCAAGACCGACGCACTTGTATATTGTTCGGTGATGGTGCAGGGGCAGTAGTGTTGCAAGCTAATAAGAGCGATCGCTTATTAGGATTTTCTCTTAAAAGTGATGGTACTCAAAATCATTACCTCAACCTTACTTATGAAGGTGCTGCTCAAGAATTGCGTCCAGGTATCAATGTTACCAAAGGAACTTACCAACCCATCAGCATGAACGGCAAAGAAGTCTACCGCTTTGCAGTCCAAAAGGTGCCAGAAGTTATAGACAAAGCCTTATTTGCAGCTAATCTCACCGTTGATCATATAGATTGGCTTGTATTGCATCAAGCAAATCAGCGAATTATTAATGCGGTAGCTGAACGTTTAAATATTCCAGCACATAAATTAATAAGTAACGTCGCCAACTATGGCAACACTTCAGCCGCTTCTATTCCCCTAGCATTAGATGAAGCCGTGCGAGAAGGAAAAATTAAACCCAATGATATCATTGCTACCTCCGGCTTTGGAGCAGGTCTAAGCTGGGGTGCAGCAATTTTTCAATGGGGAAGATAGGGATTTGGAAGAGGCAGGGGGCAGGGAGCAGGGAGCAGAGGGGGATTTGGAATTTCTCTGACCAATCACCAATTACCAATTACCAATTACCAATCACCAATCACCAATCACCAATTACCAATCACCAATCACCAATCACCAATTACCAATTACCAATCACCAATCACCAATCACCAATTACCAATTACCAATTACCAATTACCAATTACCAAATTACCGTTTATCAATGACTAAAACTGCATGGGTGTTTCCCGGACAAGGTTCGCAAACCTTGGGTATGGGAATGGATCTACTAGAAATACCATCTGCTCAAGAAAAATTTGCCCAAGCGGAGGAAATTTTGGGCTGGTCTGTTATAGATATCTGTAAAAATGACGAAGAAAAACTATCACGCACACTTTATACCCAACCTATTCTTTATGTAATAGAAAGTATTCTCGCTGATTTATTAAGAGAAAAGGGACAAAAACCGGATGTTGTTGCTGGTCATAGTTTAGGAGAATACATAGCCCTTTATATTGCTGGCGTTTTTGATTGGTCTACGGGTTTACACTTGGTTAAACGCCGGGCAGAAATCATGGATAACTCTGCTGGTGGGATGATGGCCGCACTGATGAACTTTGACCGGGAACAATTAGAAAAAGTCATTAACGAGACACCTGATGTAGTTTTAGCAAATGATAACAGTTCGGCTCAAGTCGTCATTTCTGGGACTCCAGATGGTGTACAGGCTGTTATGTCGCAAGTCAAAGCCAAACGTGCAATTCCTTTAAAAGTTTCAGGTGCATTTCATTCACATTTAATGAAAGCTGCTTCCACAGAATTTCAAGAAATTCTCGACTCAGTGATTTTTCAGTCTGCTGTTGTCCCAATTTTGTCTAATGTCGAACCTGTTCCCACAGTTGATGCTGATATAATCAAACAACGCCTTTCTCAACAAATGACAGGTTCAGTTAGGTGGCGAGAAATCTCTTTGCAATTACCAGAAAATGGAATTGAGCGCGTTGTGGAAATTGGTCCAGGTAATGTATTAACAGGATTAATCAAACGCACTGCGGCTGGATTAATTTTAGAAAACGTTCGTAATGCTGGGGAGTTGCCTGTTTAGGATAAATTCATTCACAATTAAATTAAGGTCAACAGAAACAATTTCTAGGAGATGATGGATATGACAACCTTATCCAATGGACAATCAGGTGTCATTCGGACAGAAAAGGGACTAATTATCTCCGGGACTCGTATTACCTTATACGATGTGATGGACTATCTGAAAGCCCAATATCCATCCAAATTGATTCGTGAAAAGCTCGGACTAAATGATGAGCAGGTGAACTTGGCTTTAGCCTATATAGAAGCTCATCCTGTAGAAATAGAAGCTGAGTATCAAGAATTTCTCCAAACAGCAGAGGAAATTCGACAATATTGGCAGGAAAAAAACCGCGAACGATTTGCCAAAATAACAGCTATGCCTACTAAAGTTAGTCAGCAAGCTCTACGTGCAAAACTACAATCTTGGCAAGAGTGTATCACATCCCAATCATGAATTTCCTAATTGACTATAACTTGACAGGGAACGCTGTTTTATTTTGGGGAACACTTGCTGCTGAAGGCTGGATTGATCTATTATCAATTCGTTTCTTTACATTTAAACAAGCTGGATTACCAACAGATAGTAGTGACAGAATTGTGTGGCAATTTGCTCAATCGAACCAAATGATTCTGATTACAGCTAATCGAAATATGAAAGGATATGATTCGCTAGAGCAAATGATTCGTGAGGAAAATATAGCAACTTCACTACCAATTATCACTATTGGAAATCCTGATCGATTCGATGAGCGTGGTTATAGAGTTCTCCAATTAAAAAAATATCCCAAAATTTCTTGTGGTGCGGGCATCTTGCCCGCTAATAATACAAGGACGGGCAAGATGCCCATCCCACAAGATTGGATCATCTTTTTTGTGGAGTTCTCATAGAGAAAAATGTGCTGCTCGTCTCGTGGATATTTTATTAGATATTGAAAACTATATGGGAGCAGGTAGAATCTTTATTCCTTGAAGTTTTTGGTGTAGTAGACTATCGAGCGCGTTTTTAGAATTTGCCGCATTATCAAAGATTTACTTGATGAATTGGTTCTTAATTTATTTTCAGTAATTTGTTAAGTATTTCAGTAAAATAGCGCCAAAAAATAACCTGATACTGCCTTAAAATTTCTCAAAAACTGGCGTAATAACCCTTAAAATAAAACTAACAATATTCATGAATACAGTTGATCAAAAAATTTGGATGACGCAAGCAGACTATGCTAAAAAGTTGCGTCCTTTACTTCCAGCAGAAGCATTTTTACCTGATACAAATAAAGTCTGGATTTTGTTAATTAATCTAGCAATTTTGATGCTGGGTTGGGGAATTGCAAATCATCTTGATGGCTGGAAATGGTATTTGCTCTGGCTTTATTTACCACTAGCATTAGTGATGGCTAATAGTGTCATCGTTCTCCTTTTTAGCACCCACGATTTGCTACACAGCCGCACGATTAAAAATCCCTGGTTGAGACGCGTGATTAGTCTATTGGGATTAACGATGTTATGGATGCCTCCTACTTTATGGAAGGCAGTACACAATCGAGAGCATCACAATAAGACTAATTCTCTGCAAGATCCAGATCGCAATTATTTAGACAGTCAACCTAAAACTTGGGGTAAATGGATTCAGAATGCTTTTGTACCCTCCGCTGAAGTAAATCCTATTTTATTGACTATCGGTATGGGTCATGCTTGGGGAGTTCACGCATTTCGTAACTTGACCTCAGTTTTGTTATTTAACAATGGTAAAGCCCAATATCCTGTGGTAGCTTTTACTGTTAGCGGGAAAGAACGACGGGCAATCGCTCTAGAATTATTAATGATTGTGGGAATCCATGCCAGCATCTTAACTTACCTGGAATTCCATCCCATCAAACTTCTGCTGGGCTACTTTTTACCCATTTGGATAGGCTATGCAGGTCTGATATTTTATATTTATACGAATCATATGTTGTGTCAAATGACAAGTATAAATGATGTGCTGGTAAATAGTCTATCTATTCGAGTTCCCAAATTATTTGATTTATTACATTTCAACTTTTCTTATCATACAGAACATCACATTTTTCCCGGCATAAATTCAGATTATGCACCAATGGTACAAGCATTATTACAAACACATTACCCTGAGCGTTTCAATTTGTTGAATGCTGGTCAAGCATGGCAATTGATGCTCCAAACACCCCGACATTACAAAGATGACACCACCTTCACAGACTGGTCTGGAAACAAGTCAGTAGACTGTTTAATCTCAGGTACAAATCCTCTAAGGGATGATAGTTTTGCTAAATGATGCCGTTGACTGATGAAAAGCGATCGCGATCGCTTATCCTAGACCTTAGTCTCCTTTAAATTATCCTCCGTGACCAGAGAACGCGAACCTTTTATCAGTCTGGCACTTTACTACGCTTTTAAGTGGTCTGTAGTTAGTCCCACGCTGCATACTTACTTTCGTATCAAGATTTATGGCGTGGAAAATGTCCCCCAAACTGGGCCATTGCTAGTAGTTAGCAATCATGCGAGTTACTTTGACCCACCAATTGTTTCTAATTGTGTACGTCGTCCCGTAGCGTACATGGCTAAGGAAGAATTGTTCAAAGTGCCAGTTTTAGCACAAGCGATTAAGTTGTATGGTGCTTATCCCGTTAGTCGGGGTAGTGCTGACCGTGCGGCTATTCGTGCGGCTCTAGAATGTCTTGATAATGGCTGGGCTGTAGGTGTTTTTTTAGAAGGTACACGTACTCCAGATGGTCGCATTACTGACCCCAAAAAAGGCGCAGCATTATTAGCAGGAAAAGCAAAAGTACCTTTTTTACCAGTGAGTTTATGGGGTACTGACAAGATTTTACAACCTGGTTCATCTCTTCCTCGTGCAGTTCCCATTACTGTCAGAATTGGTAAAGTAATTGATGCTCCTAGTTCTACTAATAAACAAGAATTAGAAGCGATGACCCAAAAATGTGCGACTGTAATTAATGAAATGCACGATTTAGGGCGATAACAGCAATTTTAGATTTTGGATCATGAATTGTAATAGTGCAGACAGTATTTATCCACTAAGGAATATGCTTTAAGGATGTAGCGAACAATTCGTCAATTGTATATATTTGAACTTCAGCAAGCCCTAGTTAGTTAAAAAAATTGAGAAAATAATTGTCACAGATAATGCTCGCAAAATCTGATTCCTTGAGTGTTTGATAATCACATAGGGCTAAAGCTGCGTGTCACACCAAAAATCTATAGGGTGCATCAGATATCAAAAATCTGTTTATTTACTAGATTTATACAGTCTGAGGCACTTTATCGATGTTCCAGTTGCGTAAGTTCTGTCTAAAATCTAAAATCTAAAATTTATATGAGTGGGTTTGAAGGCAAGAATTTATGGCAGAGACTAAATAATTTAGTCTTAGTTCGATTTTTACTTTTAGTTGCTTCTGGTTGGGCTATTGTCCAACTTTTGGATTATTTTCAAGCAGTAATTGTGGTTTTTTCATTCGCTGCAATTTTGGCTTTTTTACTCAACTATCCTGTAGACGTTCTCCGACGTTTTTTACCTCATACCGTAGCAGTAATTGGAGTTTTTTTAGCGAGTATTCTGATCATTGGAGTACTCATTATTACCGTAGGCTTAACAGTTTTATCTCAAGGACAACAATTAATAGATAGTGTTTCAAATTTTTTAAATTCTTTAGTTCCTTTAATAGAACGAATAGAAGAATTTCTGCAAACTCGTAATTTGCAGATAGATTTAAGTTTAATTGAAACTCAACTCCGCGATCAAGCTATATCAACACTGGTTACAACTTTAGCTATTTTACAAGGTATACTAACCAATTTCATCACTTTTATATTTATTGCTGTCATCGCTTTTTTCATGTTACTGGATGGACAAAAACTATGGAATTTTATTCTCAAAATAGTTCCACCAAATCGTCGTCAAAGATTTACCAATATCATCAGACGTAGTTTTCTAGGTTTTTTTCGCGGTCAGTTATTATTAACTTTGTTTTTGACAAGTGCAACCTTCATAGTTTTATTATTTTTTAATGTCCCCTTTGCTTTATTGCTATCTCTGATAGTTGGAATTTTAGATATGATTCCAGGCATAGGGGCAACATTAGGAGTTGCTACAATTACTTTAATTGTTTTAGCACAAAATCCCTGGTTAGCGTTAAAAGTATTGATAGCTTGTGTGATTCTCCAGCAAATTCAAGATAACTTAATTGCTCCAAGAGTTATGCAAGGAACAATGAACTTAAACCCTGTAGTAGTGTTTTTCTCTTTATTAATTGGTGCTAGGGTGGCAGGTTTGCTCGGTATTTTTATCTCTATTCCTATGGCGGGAATAATTGTAGCTTTATTGGAAATCGAAGAAATGCAATCAGAAAATTAGCTATTGGCAATTAATGAAAATTTTTAAGAATTTATAAATTATGATTTCTGGCATTCGGAGCAAAATAATGTTACGCGATTTGATAAATCATGTAAAATCAAGATTATAAGTACAAAGTCGGGAATTATGTCGGATTTAAGAGCAGAATTAAAACAAAATCTCGATGAAGCAGAGTGGGATTGGCTAATTCCCCATGTGCAAAGGGATGCAGTGATTGTAGTAGCAGATGGGATAGACTTATTAGATGTAGCAGTTGCGATCGCAGGTGACAACATTCCCTCAGTGCAACAATGGATTGAAGAGAAATTGATTGCCAAACCCTCTGTAGATCAGGTAGGAGAGTGGAATGGCAATCGTAGCAAGCGATTTCATGCCCTGATCATTGAACCTTACGTCCTAGTACAAGAAATGGCTACTGTTTAAAAATTCCTAATTTATAATTCTTATTCAATTACGAATTACGAATTACGAATTACGAATTATCAATTAATTTCTGTATCTTGTTGGTTGAGGGTTGGTGTGATGGCTGAGTTATTACCACGTACCATTTGACTGACTTGGCCAATTAAGTCCCCTAATTTACCTTCATCTAACAAGGTATTAATCAAGGATAATCCACTAGTTGATAGTAGCAACTTGTTAATATCTTGACTACCGCTAGTACCATTTGCACCAGGGAATGAGTAAATACGAGTATCTCCTAAAACTCCTGGTTGTGGTGCTAAAGCGGAGACGATTTCTGGCAGTTTATCCGCTAATTCTGGCCAGATAGTAGTCAGCATCTTAGCACTCAGATTAGCATTACTAATCGTGTTTTCAGCCGCAATTTTGGCTTGAATACCCTCCGCTTCCGCTAAGGCTTTATCACGGTTAGCATCCGCAAGAGTGCGAATTGCTTCCGCTTCCAATTCTGCTGCTTCTTGAGCAATCTCAGCTTGACGACGACGACGGAAAGCGTCAATTTCCACAATGTTGCGATCGCTAATACTGCGTTCTTGAGCTTCCCGTTCTGCGGCTATAATAGATAATCGTTTGGTACGTTCAGCTTTTTCGACTTCACTAGCTGTTTTGACAGATTCCTCGGCTTTAGCTTGTTCTGCTTGTGCAACAAAGCTTTCACGTTTTTTGTTAGCGATCGCAATTGCTAGATCTTCTTGAGCTATTCTTGCTAATCTCTCTGACTCAACTATCTGTACCTGTGCTTGTAACTTACCAGACTCTACACTTTGCTGACGGATAATCTCTGCTAGTTCCGCTTCTTGTTTTTGTAATGATTGTGCTACTTTTAGCTGCTTATTCCGTTCTTCTAAAGTAATATCAGCTTCAATTTGGCTTTGTTGTAGGGATAATTTTTTGCGAATTTCTTCTTCTTCAACCGACTTTGCTTGTAAAATTTTGGTACGTTGTACAGTTGCAGCTTCTCTATCTTTAGACTCTTGAATTTCCCTTTCTCTCTGTGCCTTTAGTGCTTCTACTTGCAGCTTTTGAGATAGTTTAGCACTTTCTTGTTCTTGGGCAATTTGCAATGATCTTTTTTGAGCATCTAATTCTTTTTGCTCAATAGTCACCTGTGCTGATAACTCAACTTCCCGTTTTTGTTGAACTGAACGTTGAATAATTTCCGTTCGCAAGCGCACACCCTGAGCGTCAAAGAAGTTATCAGGATCATAAGTAACACTTTCTAATATCTCCGAAATTGCAATATTATTTAGTGTTAATCCCACTTTCTTCAAATCTGTCCCCACTAAATTCAGTACTTCCTGAGCAAACCCCAATTTATCAGAATCAATTTCTGCTAAATCCTTGGTTTTAGCTGCGGCTCTAATTGCATCATCTGCTCTTTTTTCTAAAGCATTTTTGATGTCTTCAGGATTAATTTTAGTACCATTTTGAGATAGTCTTGCAGCCGCTGTTAAAACATCATCTTCGGATGCATTAATACACACATAAAAAGTAACTCTGATATCTGCTCTCAGATAATCTTTGGTACGCACAGCCATTTTACCAGTCCGTTCTACATCAATAGAAATTTCCCGCAAAGGTACTCTTGTTAATTGATGAAACCCTGGTAAAACAATACAGCCACCATAGAGAATAACTGCTTTCTTTTTAGTAAATAATCCCCCAGTTCTGACAAAGGCTTCGTTGTTGGGTGTGACAACATAAACTCTTGTGTAAGCAAATAAGCTCAATAACAGAAGTAAAACTAAAGTAACAATGACACCGGGAAATACTAACCCTCCATTAATTTGCGCTAAACTCGGTTGAGTTGTCAGGGGAAAAGTAGGATTAATCAAGGTTGTCTGTTGCTGTTTTGACTGTAACTGAACTGATGGCATTTCCAGTACATCAACAGTTGGTAAAGCCTGGATAAATGTTAACCAAAAAAGCATATATTTTTTCCTTTGATCAAAGTTAATTTTTACGATTTGAGCTATCTAACCAACGTTCTTCATCTACAGTTTCTTTGGCAATAACTAGATAAATTTGCTGTTTAAGTTCAATTACTATTACTTTTTCCCCTCTCTGCGGTGCGATAGTTGCCCAATCTGGAAGAACGGCATTAATTGTTAAAAAATTTCCTTTTGCATCTAGCACATCTATCTGTCCAATTTTGCTTAAATTTTCTCTAGGAATATAAACAGAAGAAACAGTTCCGATACAACCAATTAAGCGATCGCTACTTGCATCTTCACTAAATTCTGCAAAAATTTTACTAATTGGTTCAGCTATTAACCTCCCTAAAAATAAACTAATAATTAGGGAAATTAATAAAATCATTACGCTGATAAAAGGGATCTGTTTGTTTCGTAAAATACCACCAAGTCCAACATTTAACATCCAGCCAAGCAAACCCCACAAACTTAAATCTGTTGCCAACAATAACAACAATGGAGCTTTGCCAATACCTGCCCATCCTAGAAAATCTCCAAAGCTCACATCACTGTCTGTTTCCACATCTAAATCTGCATCAGCATCTAATTCTGATTCTCCCCCTCCCAGAACAATCATGAATAGAAAAAGCAATACTCCTGTAATCAGGAAAATCCAATAAGGTAAGTTAGCTGAACTAAACAGCATATTTTTTCCTGCAAGATATTTAACAGGTATTTTTATATTGTTGTTTGAACACATCCTATGCTCTTTTGTAGCTAGATGTCAATATTAAATATTCAATTTTTGGGAATTAATTTAGATTGTTAACAACTTGAGTTTATTAGTATTAAGAATATTAACAAATCAGATAATTTGAGCTTGACCACTTGATAACTAGGGTGAAATAAATTATTACAAACCTGATGAAGATATATTTTGTAAGGGTTTAGCATTGCTAAAACCCTAAATAATTAAATCATATTAAGTTAAGCTAGATATAAACCTAATAAATTTAATAAATGTCGGTATCTTATGCAATTTCATGACACGACAACCTCATGACCAAAGAATAGTGATGTCAATGATGAAGAGGCAAAGGAGTTAATTATAAGTTTATCACCAGCATATCTGAAACAGCGTGAAGAATGGAAATAAGAGGGAATAGAAGAACAGAGGAAACGCATCTAAATTGTCTTGACAAAATACAATTCTGATATGTTAACAAAGAAGTCTTAATTTATCGTTTGATTGATTAAAATATTGTCAATAAGGAGGCATTAATACAAATTTATAGGTCGTTTTGTAATTTAGCTCTAAATATTTACCGTTCTCATGACTTTAAAAATATGGCTCAAGCACTAAAGATTTGCCTGTTTTGGTCTTAGCACATTCAAGCAATTATTTAGAATGAAATAGCCCTGGTTTTACAAGAATTAATTGAGTATCTTAATAATCCTGAATCTACTGAAGAGAAGCAGCTTAAAAAATACGAAGATTATGAAGATTAAATAGTAATTTTGGCTCTTGCGTCTCTTTTATGGAGAAAACTAAAAGTATTAAAATTTAATGCCGATAAATTTAAATTATTAAAGTTGAAAACTCTATCCCTGTAAAGGTTTGCAAACTTTTTGATATATGGGAATAAGCATAGGATTACAATCATAATTATCAAATACAAAAGTTTTAGGGATAGTTATGAAATTTAGCGTAGATCAAATCCTCAATCTCCCAGAGATGAAAGTGTTAGATTTTCAAGAACTTGTTGGGGCAGGAATAATTATAACAATAGAGAAAGCTGTCAACTATTCTACTTGTCCAGACTGTGAAAAAACCACCTATAGTATACATCAAAATCATTGGCGGCTAATTCACGATTTATCTTGGAGTGAAAAACCAGTATTGTTAAGAATAAATCGCCGTCAATTCAAATGTAACAAGTGCAAAAAGGTCTTCAGTGAAAAGCTAAATTTTGTAGATAAAAGTAAAGGATATACTAAAAGACTAGCCATAGATATAGTTGCACAAGTATTAGACAGTAATATTCATAGTGTTGCCGAAAGAAATGACTTAAGCGATGAAGAAGTTGAATCAATGTTAAAGGCACAAGTATCACAAATATTAAACATTAATTTAAATCAGGTGAAAAGGTTAGGCATAGATGAGATTGCTTTGGTGAAAGGTCAAGGAAGTTATTTAGCAGTATTAGTAGATTTAGATACTCGTAAACCTATTGAGTTGGTGAAGTCAAGAAGAATAGAAGAAATACGTGAAGTTATTGTCAAATGGGGATCTCAGGTACTTGAACAAATAGTTGAAGTGAGTATGGATCTTTGGTCTCCTTATAAAAGTTTAGTAGAAGAATTAATGCCAAATGCGAATATAACTGCTGATAGATTTCATGTAATGAAACAAGTAAATGATGAATTAGATGCTATGCGTAAATCTGAAAAGAGAGCCGCCATGTCTTTAGATAATAAATCAGAGCGAGACCGAATATTAGCAGGATTAAATAAAAGCAAATATAGCTTAATAAAAATGAAGATTCTTTAAATGAACAACAAAAAGAAAGATTAAATAATGTTCAAAAAGTTTCCCCTATTCTGGCAAAAATGCACGCCCTAAAAGAAGAATTTCGAGACATATTTGAATCCACTAAGTCTTGGGGCGAAAGCATAATGAATTTATTAGATTGGATGCACGATGGACTTTCTTATTTTCCCAAAAGTATAGGAACAATGATTAGGTGGTTTGGTGAAGTTGTAGGTTATTTTGACGGCAGAACTACTAGTGGTACTGTAGAAGGAATTAATAATAAACTCAAATTAATCAAAAGACTTGGATATGGATTTCGTAACTTTAGCAATTTCAGATTACGTAGTTTATTAAACTGGCACTTTAGTATTAATTCTCCATAAAAGAGACGCAAGAGCCGTAATTTTTCTTTTAAATTGTACTTTTTTAACTGATGATTTAGTAAGAGCAATCGCTTTTTGGTGTAAAGAGTTAAGAATGCGATCGCTTTTTTGATGTAGGGAGTTTGGAGAGCGATAGCGCAAGCGTTGACTTGTCAGTTCGCTTTTGGATTATGGGTTTGTGGAGTGCGATCTTTTTTAACCTTCTATCCTTCAATTTCCCAATCTTCTAGTTTTAACCCTTCAACCCTGACAAATTCCTTAGTATTATGAGTGACCAAAATCAAATCACGAGACAGCGCAATAGAAGCAATTAATAAATCATTATAACCAATAGGAGTACCAGTATTAGCCAATTGAGCGCGAATCCTACCTGCATTTAAAGCTGAAATATCATCTAAAGGTAAGGAAATAAACACTTCTAAAAATCTTTTTACTTTTGCCCAAACTTGATTAGGGTTATCACTTCCCATCGCCCCATAAAATAACTCTAATTTCACAACTGAACAAACTGCAATATCTTCTAAATCCGTATTTTCTAGTTTCCGGCGAATAATCAAATCTTCATTGAGATATTTGATACATACATTGGTATCCAGCAAATATTTCATGACAATTTAAACTCCGCTAAATCATCAAAAACTCCTTCTGAATCTATAGTTAAAGGAGTATCTTTTAAACATCCTGATGTTTCTTCAAAAAAATTAGCAGGCCAACCTTTTCCTTTTGGTTGATTTTGCTGCTGAGAATCAGTAACAGGTATTAAAATAACAGTAATAGTTAAGTCAGCGTTAGTAACATCTACAGGAATATCTAAATGTAATATTCCATCTTGCCCAACATGAGAGTTCAGAGTTATGGTTTGCATGGTATTTACATAGATAAATAACTTGTTTTGAGAGATAGCTAACATAAGGTACCGCTTTTTGATGTAGGGAGTTGGGAGTGCGATCGCTTGCACTATAGAAATTTATTTGTTTTGATAATTCAAAAAACCAGCAGCAGACCCTAATTTTGCTCAAACAAAGCACCCATCGTCATTGTGGGGAGAATTTTTTAATCGTCAATTAGCGAAGCTTCTTCAGAGTCTATGTTTGACAATTTAGTAAAGTTAATTGTATTAATTAAATTTGCCTTTAGTGGAAAAACATTTCCAGAACTCTGAAGCAGCTATCGCTAAGGAAAAGGGCTGTGATTTGTGTAATGGGGAAAAAAGAAAAGGTTACAGATATTTTCCTTCCATCTCACCAATTAACAATCACCAATTATCTATTCAGCAGTTTTATTTGCAGCCCGATTAGCACGCGCTTCGGCTGAACTCATGACTTCTGCAAAATTCTCCAGCACTTCACCAGGATGGTTTTCTAAAACTCTTGTGGAAAGGGCTACTCTGCCTTTACCTTCATCTAAATCAATAATAACGGCTTTAATTGGCTGACCGATTTGAAAGACTTTTTCCAATGATTCGATAAATTTTTGGCTCACTTGTTTAATGTGGAGTAAGGCGCTAACACCATTTAATTCGACAAATACACCAAAAGGTTTAATGCCAGTAATTTTACCTTCTACTAACTGACCTAATTCTAATAAGCTGAAGCTGCTAGAACGAGTTGCTAAACGCTGGGAAAGGATGAGTTTGTTGGTGTTGCGATTAATTTCCAAAAAGCCAGCGGTGAGAGTTTGACCTTTGAGTGTTTCTAAGTTATCACGGTCGGCGAGGTGCGATCGCGGAATAAATCCTCGTAAAGAAAGAAGATCAACAGTTACACCACCTTTATTCACTCCTGTTACTCGCACTTGCACTGTCTGGGAATTTTCCTGCATTTGTAACAATTTTACCCAGATTTGCTGAATTTCTAACTGCTTGCGAGACAGTGTAACTTGACCTTCAGCATCTTGATCTCGGATAATCAAAAACTCCATATCTTCTTGCATTGGCAGAACTTCCGCTAAATCAGTTACTGCTCTCAACGAAGCCTCATCGCGGGGGAGAAAAGCGGACGACTTACCACCAATATCAACATAGGCTCCATCATGGTCAAGTTGAAACACCTTGCCATGTACAACCTGTCCCTTTTGAAATTGGTAGTCGTGTTTTTCCAGTGCTTGAGCAAAGTCGTCCATTGAAAAAGACGAATTGGCTGTTTGAGAAAGTTGTGATTCGGAATTCATGACGTTTGAAGATAAATTGTATGAGAAGAAGAAATTTAGGAGTTCAGTAGTGCCAAAGCGCGAGAGATAGGCTAACAGGGACAATCAGCTAGAAAATCCCTTAAACAACTCTATTTCCTAAAAAACTCTTGTTAAGCTGCTAAAACGCGGGCAAAAAGTTTTTGAACTTCTTCCCAAGCATCGGCCGCAGCTTTAGGATTATAACTGGCACGACGGTCACAAAAAAACCCATGGTTAGATCCATCGTAACGAAACACACGATGGGAAATGTTATATTTTTTTAACTCGGCTTCAATTTCGTCTATCTGTTCTTTGGGAATGCTTGCATCTTCTGTGCCAAAAAAGGTGTAGATAGTGCCTGTAATCTCTCTGGTGCGGGTAATAGTGGGGTTTCCACCTCCGGGGGTGCGAGTGGTAATTCCAGCACCATAAAAGGAAGCTGTGGCTTGAATATCTGGGAGGGTGGCAGCTAGGTATGCTACGTGACCACCAAAACAAAAACCAATACAACCAAATCCATCTTTTTTGACTTGGGGCAAAGTTTTGAGATGATTGATAGCTGCTTGAATATCGCTCAAGAGTTCTGAGGCTTTGGTTTGTGACCAAGCATATTCTCTGCCTATTTCTATATCTTGGGGGGTGTAACCGGTTTCAAATCCAGGTGCTTGACGTTGAAAAAGTGCGGGTGCGATCGCTACATATCCCAGTTTAGCAATCCGTTCTGTCACATCTCGAATATGAACGTTAACCCCAAATATCTCTTGTAAAACTATCACTCCTAGGTAAGAACCGGGTGCTGTTGGTGTGGCTAGATAAGCTTCTACTTGGCAATCATTTTGGGAAAGATTAACTTTTGTAGTGTTTATTAATCGCTCTGTCATAATAATTTTTACTCAAGCTCTCTAATTGTCTGATATAACTATGCCAGTATCTTCAGACGGCTTTCAACCAAATTATCCATTAATAAACTTGAATGTATTAGCAACATTCCTTAAAACATCTCACGTATCAAGAATATTATATTTAACAGGTAGCATCCACATCGGGTTAATTGCAGCTACCAGTAATCAGGAGAATTGTTGATGATTCAATTCCGTATTCAGCCAGACAGCGAAATTCCGGCATCCACCCAACTGTTTAATCAAATCCGATTTGCGATCGCATCTGGGCAGTATTCACCTGCATACAAGTTGCCTAGCACAAGGGCGCTGGCTATGCAAACGGGATTACACCGGAATACTATTAGCAAAGTTTACCGCCAGTTGGAGGAAGAAGGATTTGTCGAAAGTCTCGCGGGTTCAGGAATCTATGTCCGCGCTCAAGGACATGAAGGTGGGAGTAGGTTACAGTCGCCAATTCTCAAGCAATATCCTGAAGCATACAAAGTAGTTCAACAAACTCTCGATGAGTTACTTGGTCAAGGATGCTCCCTGAATCAAGCACGAGAGCTATTTCTAGCAGAAGTTGATTGGCGCTTGCGGTGTAGTGCCAGGGTGCTTGTAGTCGCACCATCTCAGGATATCGGGGCTGGGGAATTAATGGTAGATGAATTGGAAGAAGCTTTAGAAATTCCAGTTCAGTTAGTCGCTATGGAAGAGTTACTAGCAGTTTTAGACCAAACTACTTCGGCTACATTAGTCACCAGTCGTTATTTTATCGGCGAAGTGGAAGCGATCGCCGCACCAAAAGCTGTACGCGTGATTCCCCTAGATATTCACGATTATGCCAAGGAACTCAATGTCGTTAAAAACTTACCCAAAGCTAGTTGTATAGGTATAGTCAGCCTCAGTCCTGGCATTCTCAGAGCCACCGAAGTCATCCTCCACGGTTTACGAGGTGATGAATTACTCGTAATGACTTCCCAGCCTAAGGATGGTTATAAACTGCAAGCGATCGTTAAACGATCTGAAATCATTTTTTGTACAGATCAAGCAAGCTATTCAGCAGTTCAAGCCGGAGTGCAAATAGTTCTAGATGATCTGATTCGTCCACCAAAACTAATTCGCTGTGAAAACTACATTGGTTCTCAGTCAATAAATTTACTCAAACGCGAACTCGGTTTAATCTGACAATAGCAACTCCAAAATAAACAATCCAATCCCTGAAATTTTCAAGATTTCAGGGATTCTGTTTGATAGTTTCATTAACTTTTTTCTTAGTTTGGTTCTTGAAAAAATTTCATAAATTACCTTCTAGAAACCTCCGCTATAACGCAAAGCGTCTAGCGGTTAGTCGTTAATGCCATCAGGCAAGCAAAGAAAAAGCACTCCCATATACGCTGTTTGTGCTTTTCCTTAACGAGAGATTATGACTCTTCTTCTTCTTCTTCAGCAACTGGATAGACAAATTTAGAACGTCCAGACAAAATTGATTTGCCGAGAGAGATGGCTTTCTGAGCTTCAACAACAGCCTTATGTGTCCAGGTAGCGCGGCGTTTGTCTCGTTTGGATTTGGACGTTTTCTTCTTTGGAACAGCCATGATAGCGGATATCGTGATTATTGACAACCTTTTTATTCTAGGCCATCAATTGACATTAGCAATGATAGAGAGTTGAATTTTCGGAGATGTCTAAATAAGAAGATGAGTTTTTTATCGTTATGGTTGTGTTGGTTCCTTAACTGTGGGTGGAGTAGCTGTGGTTGGAGGTACAGCAGGAGCAGCGTCAGGGACTGGTGTCTGTTGTTCAAAGAAAAGTAGCGATCGCGCTGTTTTAAAATAAGTTACCCAACGTTGGGGGTCAGGACGCTGTTTCCATTGCAGACGACTAACATCTAAGGCTATAACTGGGGCGATAGCTCCATAATTTTGTACGGAGACAATTATGGAAACATCTGTTACTAAGATGTCTTGGTCAAAACTGCGTTGAGCCGCTGCCCTAGCCACTGCTTCTGCTCTTCTGAGAACAGTTTCGTAGTTTTCTGCGGGCAGTCTGTCAATGGTTAAATCAACTCTGGCTGTGTAAGCTTGCACAATTTGAGGTGCGATCGCTTCCGTAGCCAACCAGAGAGGAAACGCTAAGAATAGGAAGACTCCAGCTTGAATTATCCGGATTTTCCTGCCAAATTGGCCAATAAATGAAAAGGGAATGAATGATGATTGTTGAGTGTAAATCCTGTTCATAAACTTGTAGCCCTCCTGAATGATGACTGAAGCATTTTCAACGAATGCAAGTATTTTCCGAAATTTCAACGTCATAAGAACTACATTATATCTAGGAATTAGTGGAAACCCACCTAGACTATGAAGAAGGAGTCAGTTGTCAGTAGTCTCATAGAATTCCTTTTGACTCCTGAACTCCTGTATTCTGTTTGATAAAACATAGGTTAGCTTTGTTTTTCGACAAGGCCAACCGCAATTTTCAGCAAACAACAACCGACAAAGAGCGGGATGGTAAATTACTGGGCGATCGCTATTGGCATCAATCAATATGAATTATTTCAACCTTTAAGCTGCGCTCAAGCCGATGCCGAGGCATTACATGATTTTTTGTTGACAGAAGCAGGTTTACTCCCCCAAAACTGCCTACTGATGACCAATACTTCACCACCAATAGGGGAAAAAACTTCCTATCCAACGAAAGATAATATTTTGTCTTTGCTGGAGGAATTAGCAGCAACATCTTGGCAACCAGAAGACCATCTATGGTTATTTTTCAGCGGTTATGGAGTCAACTATAACGACAAAGATTACTTAATGCCGGTGGCAGGAAACCCAGATATGGTTTCTGAAACTGGGCTAGAAGTGCGATCGCTGATGCAAAGTCTCCAAGTTGCCCAACTGAATGTATTACTCATTTTCGATATCAACCGCGCCTTTGGCACACAAGCAGATGCTCCTGTTGGGCAAGAAATTCTCGACATGGCCAAAGAATTACAAATGGCGGTCATGCTGTCTTGCCAACCAGAGCAATTTTCCCACGAAAGTAGCGAATTAGGTCACGGATTCTTTACAGCAGCCTTATTAGAAGCTTTACGTGCTGGCAAAGGTGGCTACGTAACAGATTTAGAAAGTTATGTCAGTTCCCTCACCCCGGAACTTTGTCAACACCACTGGCGACCTATTCAAAACCCTGCAACTGTCATTCCATCCCATCAGCAAGCCATTTTGCCGATCTTGGAATTAGACAGTGAATCAGAAACACAGCAACTGATTTTTCCTGAAGAAAACTTTGCTGTTGCTCTCACTACTCCCCCATTAGCAGACAATAAATCTAAAAATTCGACTACAGATAAAGCTTGGTGGGCAGAAAAGAAAACCGTAGAAACTACCATCAACAAGACTTCTGCCAATGCAGATGAATCAGTCGGCACGTTATCTGTAGACGGTAATCAAATTCTGGCTACTTCCCCAGAATTAAACACAGGAGCTAGGTTTATTCCCTCTGCTGCCAAAGACTACGCTACGCCTTCAATTCAGGCAAATACCCCCATTTGGAAACAATTTATCTTATGGGGCGGAGGCAGCATGATGATAGTAGGTTTAATCGCTACCTTTGTTCTCAACAATCAGGCTAGTTTTCGTTTCAAAAAGTTCTCTACAACCGTAAATAATACTACCAGCGACTCCCAATTTTCCAAGAGTTTCCCCCCTGTTACCCCAACTGTAGAACCAATAAAACCAGCTAGGCTGCCCATTGTGGACTCCCAAAAGCGTAACCAAGCAATTTTAGAGCTAGGTAAAATGTCCTTGAGCGCAACTAAAGCTAGTGATTTGAGTCAAGCGATCGCATCGACTAAAAAAATTAAACCCGGTGAACCTCTTTATCAACAAGCTCAGGAAAATATTCAGATTTGGAATCAGTTGATTTTAGAGTTAGCTGAGGAACTCGCTCAACAAAAAGAATATAGTGATGCGATCGCAGCTGCTGAGTTAATTACCAAGGACGAGTTGCTATATCCCCAAGCACAATCTGCGATCGCCAAATGGCGACTAGAAATCAAGCGGTATGTAAGTAACAAAACTTTGTTAGATGCCGCTAATGCCTTGATTCAACCTGGACAGGCATCAACCTATAATCGAGCTATTGAAGTTGCCAAGCGAGTACCACCAGGGCAACCAGGCTTTGAAATTGCCCAAACATCAATCAATCAATGGAGTGAAAAAATTTTAGATTTAGCTAAAAATCGTGCCGCCCAAGGAGAAATCAGCACCGCCATAGAAACCGCTACTTTAGTTCCAGAAATAACACCCGCTTACGAAGACGCTCAGGATGCCATTCAAAAATGGCAAGTAAAAAAAAATTAGTTTAGTTAAAGGATTGTTAATTGATTCTTGGTCTGGCTTAAATACGACTTTTTCAGCAAGCACTATATATCAAACATTCTGAATCCTTAAGCTAATTTAGTAAATAATGTAAAGAAGAGAAGTTAAGTAAATAAAAAAAAGTGATGTTACGACTCAACTTCACTTCATTTTCTCATACTTATTCTCTGCTGGAGGAGATGCTTTGACTTAAGCTCATCTACTAGAAAAAGGGATTAGTAGATTCGGTTTATTTGAGTTTAGCAACAGCGCTTTCAAAAGCCGTATTTAGTTCTTTCCAAGCTTTTTCAAAACCAACTTGCATCTCTCCCCAAGCTTGCTCACTAGCTTTTTGTAATTCTTCTAATTTAGCTTGAGCAGCATCACGCTTAGTATATATTTCTTCCAATTTATTGTTATATTCCAAGGCTGTATCTGCTTTAGCTTGATTTGCCTTGGCTTTCATTTCATCAATCTGAGCATTGAATTTATCTAATTGTGCTTTGACTTTATCTTGATAAACTTGTCTTTTTTCATTCTGTAATGTCATAAGCTTAACCTGCAATAAATACATTTTCTAAAATGATGAAATTTGTTTTATCAAAAAATCATCATTTACACCCATATTTTAACAAAAGTATTCCTCTTGACAATCATCCGATAGATGCAAAAACAATAGATAATGATTACAGAGACTATATCTAAAGGAATAAAAATTTTAAAATTAATGTTAAAAAGCTGATTAATCTTCTTCTGTCTGCATTTTTTTAATAAACTCTACCTTTCCATTCACCACCACGTCCTTGCCAGTGACGGATAGCAGAATCTATAGTCATTAAAGTATAGAAAAGGGCAATTATAGGTAAACAGCAGACTAGCCAAGGGGAACATTTATAAAAATGAATGATGGGAAAATAAGCTAAAGTCATCAATAACCATGTGATTAAACCAGTGATAGTCATAAGCAAATTTCCTAACCCTAAACCCAAAATTATTCCCATCGGTGGCACTAGATAAACTAAGATCATTCCCAACACACTTCCTACTAGCAGCCAGGGAGAATAATTCAGTTGGGTGTAAGCACTACGCGCTACCATATCCCAGATGGTTTTCAAGGAATCATAAGGACGCAAGCTATAAGTTAAATTGCTTAATCCTAACCATATTCGCCCTTGATTGGATTTGATGGCTTTTGCTAAAGAACAATCATCAATTAAAGCTTGGCGAATTACTTGTATTCCCCCAATGCGATTTAGGGCTGTTGGACGAATTAACATACAACCGCCGGCAGCCGCTGCTATAGTTTTTTTGGGGTTATTTACCCAGCGAAAAGGATAGAGTTTTTGGAAGAAAAAGACGAAAGCAGGAATTAGTAGTTGTTCCCAAAGGCTTTGACAACGCAGTTTGACCATAATTGAGACTAAGTCTAAATTCTCTCCTTCAGCTTTGGCAATTAATCGCCGCAGATTGCTAGGATTATGTTCTATATCTGCATCAGTAAGTAAAAAATAATCAGGTTGTAATTGATTGGCTTTTTGTATACCCTGTTCCATCGCCCATAGTTTACCAGTCCAACCAGCGGGTAATTCTTGACTAGAGACAATATGTAATTGTTGGGGTTTATCTACGGTTTGGGCTACTTCTTGGGCAAAATGTGCTGTATTATCTGTACTATGATCGTCTACTAAAAAGATGTTGTAATCGCCAGGGTAGTCTTGTAGGAGGAGCGATCGCACACTAATGGCAATCACATCAGCCTCATTTCGTGCTGGAATCACCACACAGACTGTAGGTAAGCCTTGTTGTGTGCAGATGTCTTCACTTGTTTCTAATTGCTGATCTACCCGCCAAAACTGCCCCCAAAACAAAAGTAAAAATAACCAAATTACCAAAGATAAAACCACCAACCCCAATAAAATTGTCGCCATATCTATTGCAAACTCTCAGTAACTCACACAGAATACTCTGTTTTATCTTCCTTCTTCCCTCTTCCTTCGTGTCCTTCGCGCCTTTGCGGTTCATTAAATCCATATTCCTGTAGTCAGAAGATATGTGATTAAATATCATGTAGTGCGGAGGAAAGTAATTCATGCAAACACAAAACAGGGTGCAAGTCAAGCAAATAGCAGAAGCAATTAAAGCCAGTCAAAAACATCTGCTTGCGATTCAAAAGCCAGATGGTTATTGGTGGGCTGAGTTAGAATCCAACGTTACCATTACTGCCGAAGCCGTTCTGCTGCATAAGATTTGGGGAACAGATAAAACTCGACCTTTGCATAAAGTAGAAACCTATCTGCGATCGCAACAACGAGAACATGGCGGTTGGGAACTATTTTATGGAGACGGTGGAGAACTGAGTACAACCGTAGAAGCTTATATGGCTTTGCGTTTATTAGGTGTACCTGCAAATGATCCTGCACTAATAAAAGCTAAATCTTGGATTTTAGAAAAAGGCGGAATCAGCAAAACCCGCATTTTCACCAAATTACACCTTGCCTTAATTGGTTGCTACAACTGGCGTGGACTTCCTTCATTACCATCCTGGGTAATGCTGCTACCCGATAATTTCCCCTTCAATATTTATGAACTTTCGAGTTGGGCGCGTTCCAGCACAGTACCTTTATTAATAGTCTTTGATCGCAAACCTATCTTTAAAATTGATCAACCTATAAATTTAGATGAATTATATACAGAAGGGGTGAAAAACGTCAAATGGGAATTACCAAAAAATGGCGATTGGTCGGATATATTTAACATCTTAGATAATGGCTTTAAATTAGCAGAAAGTTTCAATTTTGTTCCTTTTAGAAATGAAGGCATTAAAGCCGCAGAAAAATGGATTTTAGAACGTCAAGAAGCTACAGGTGATTGGGGGGGAATTATTCCCGCCATGTTGAACTCCCTGTTAGCATTGAAGTGTTTAGATTACGATGCTAACGACCCAATTATCTATCGTGGTTTAAAAGCAGTTGATAATTTTGCCATTGAAACAGAGAATAGTTATTGTGTTCAGCCTTGTGTTTCACCCGTTTGGGATACAGCTTGGGCAATTCGTGCCTTAATTGATTCAGGTTTTCCAGCAGATGATCCTGCAATCATAAAAGCTGGAGAATGGTTATTAGAAAAACAGATTTTAGATTATGGTGATTGGTCAGTAAAAAATAAACAAGGAAAACCTGGCGCATGGGCGTTTGAATTTGATAATCGCTTCTATCCAGATGTTGATGATTCTGCTGTAGTTGTCATGGCGTTACATCAAACAAAATTACCGAATGAAGAACTTAAAAAACAAGCTATAAATCGGGCTTTAAATTGGATTGCATCTATGCAATGTCAACCAGGCGGTTGGGCAGCTTTTGATATTGATAATAATCAAGATTGGCTCAATTCTGTACCCTATGGCGATTTAAAAGCCATGATAGATCCCAATACAGCCGATGTCACCGCTAGAGTATTAGAAATGTTGGGGGCTTGTAACTTATCAATTCCATCAGATAAGTTAGAAAAATCCCTTGATTATCTTCTTAATGAACAAGAAAAAGAAGGTTGTTGGTTTGGGCGTTGGGGTGTAAATTACATCTATGGAACTAGCGGAGTTTTATCAGCTTTAGCATTAATAAATCCCCAAAAATATCGCAGTGAAATAGAACAAGGTGCAGCTTGGTTAGTCAAAGTTCAAAACTCTGATGGTGGTTGGGGTGAAACTTGTTTTAGTTACAATGATCCGAGTTTGAAAGGTAAGGGAGATAGTACCGCATCTCAAACAGCTTGGGGTTTAATTGGGTTAATAGCAGCAGGAGAAGCAACAGTAAAAATACCGTTTGATAGTATTGAAAGAGGGATTAATTACTTGTTAGAAACTCAAAGATCAGATGGTACTTGGGATGAATCATATTTTACAGGAACAGGTTTTCCCTGTCATTTTTATCTCAAATATCACCTCTATCAACAGTATTTTCCTTTAATTGCTTTGGGAAGATATCAAGGGATTAAAGGATAAAATATGGAAGATACCCGAAGTAAAAAAAGTCGGGTATCTATCTTATAAAGGTTTTAGATTTAGTTATTTTGACTTAACTTATCATGATAATTTTGCAAGATAACCATATTGTTTATTTTCTAAATTTTCTAAAATTGCTTGTAATGTTTTTAGAGGATAGCTGTGTTTTTTGTATTCCTCTTTCGCAGGAGTATCACCTAATTTCTTCAACATATTGCGACTTTCTTCAACAATTTCTTCTTTAAAGAAATCAATCAATCTTTGTCGATTAGTAATTTTGCCTGCATCTAACTCTAACGTTGAATCAATGATTTTTCTGGTTTTAATTTCAATATATGGCATGAAAAAACTAAGGATTATATTGTTTATTAATTTGGCGAACTATTTCCTTCACTTTTGGTTCATCTTCGGGATTGTAATACAGTATATCACCATTACTATCATTACCTGTGGTTCTTTTTCTTCTTGGAGTAGTCACACTAAATATATCTTTTAGGATGGGGCAGACTTAATAATTTCGTAATAATCAACAAATTTTTAATATCTGACGCAGCCTACTATAGCAATTCCCAAGCTCATGAAATACACCCCACCCGCGCTGTCGCGCACCCTCCCCTTACCAAGGGGAGGGTTGGGGAGGGATAATTTTGTATCTAACTAGAGTGGGAAAGGCTATATATGGGTTTATCTTGCCCACAATAATCAAATTGCAGCAGACAAAGAAATTGCTAAAATTCTCAATAGCTTGCCAATGTTAGCTCAATTTCCTGGCATGGGCAGAAGCCGTGATGATTTGTTACCAGAACTCAGAAGCTTTCCAATTAAACCATACATCATATTTTACACACCAATTGATGATGGAATTGAGATAATTCGGGTACTCCATCAATCAAGAGATGTTAATAGTCTGTTTACTGGTTGATATCTAATATTTCTTGCTTTACCCCTACATACTGCCCCGCAGCCTATATAATAATGATTATCATTTTATATAAACTCTATGTCGTCTGCAAATTCAAACACCGATAAGCCATTAAACCTGCCTCAGCGTCCCCGTCGTCTGCGTCGGAATGCAAGCTTGCGGAAAATGGTGCGGGAAACGACTTTAAGTGTAAATGACCTGATCTATCCGATGTTTGTGATGGAAGGGGAAGGACAAAAAGTAGAAATTCTTTCTATGCCCGGATGTTATCGTTTTTCTCTGGATTTGCTGCTGAAAGAAATAGCTGAGGTTTCACGCTTGGGAATAAATGCGATCGCACTTTTCCCCGTTATCCCAGAAAATCAAAAAGACGACACAGGTACAGAAAGCTACAACCCAGAAGGCTTAGTACAAGAAACTGTCAAAGCTATTAAAAAAGCAGTTCCCGAAATCATCGTTATTACCGATGTTGCCCTTGACCCCTTCACCACTCATGGTCACGATGGTTTAGTCGATGAAAACGGCATTATTTTAAATGACCCCACAGTAGAAGTGTTAGTAAAAATGGCACTTTCCCAAGCAGCAGCCGGCGCTGATTTTGTTGCTCCTTCTGACATGATGGATGGTAGAGTTGGGGCAATTCGCAAAGCTTTAGATGCGGAAGGTTATATCAATGTATGTATTTTGGCTTACTCTGCCAAATATGCCTCAGCCTACTATGGCCCTTTTAGAGATGCTTTAGAATCAGCCCCGAAATTTGGTGATAAAAAGACTTATCAAATGGATGCTGCCAATAGCCAAGAAGCTTTAAAAGAGGTGGAATTAGATATTGCCGAAGGTGCAGATATCATCATGGTTAAACCAGCTTTAGTTTATCTAGACATCATACATCGAGTCAAAAAAGTAACAAATTTACCAGTTGCAGCATACAACGTTAGCGGTGAGTACGCAATGATTAAAGCAGCGGCCGCTAATGGCTGGATAGATGAGAAACAGGTGATTTTAGAAACCTTAACCAGTATGAAACGGGCTGGTGCTGATTTAATTTTGACTTACTTTGCCAAAGAAGTTGCTCTTATGTTGATGTAACTTTTGAGGAGTCAGGAGTTACAGGAGTTCAGAAGTATGGCTAACGCCACGCTTCGCTATCAGAAGTTCAGAATAAATACGAGTAACTAATGACCAATGACTAATAACTAAATAACTAATAACTAATGACTAATGACAAAAATTGACTTAGCAATTATTGGTGCTGGACCTCATGCACTGACTTTAGTTGCCCATCTCTTACAAAAACGGCAGACAATGAAAGGTAACTTTGCCGTATTTGACCCCAGTGGTACATGGATGAGTGGTTGGAAACAGCAATTTGCGGCTTTGGAAATTCCTCATTTGCGATCGCCCGCAGTTCATCATCCCCACCCTAACCCCTTCGCTTTACGGAAATTTGCTGAATCTCGTTCTCAGGAACTCTTTCCCCCCTACGATTTACCAGGGACAAAACTATTTGCGGATTTTTGCGAGGGTATAATAGCAGAACATCAGTTACAAAATCAAGTTATCCCTTTGGCTGTAACCAGCATTAAACCGTTATTTAATCATTTTCGTCCTCAATTTCAATTAGGGCTGTCAGATGGACAAAAAGTAACTGCACGGCGGTTAGTGTTGGCAACGGGTAGTGGTAAAATACACATTCCTGATTGGGTAAACAAGATTCAGTCACTCTATCCTCAAGATAGACTTTGCCATTCTCAAACTGTAGATTTACGTCAATTACAGTTAAAGTCTCAAAGAGTCTTGATTGTTGGTGGTGGTTTGACAAGTGGACATTTGGCTGTAGGTGCTATTTCTCGTGGTGCAAAAGTTCACTTGATGATGCGACGACAGTTGTCAGAAAAGCTATTTGATGCAGCACCGGGTTGGTTAGGCCCAAAATATCTCAAAGGATTTTTTGAGCAAAATTGGCAACAACGCTGGTTAATGATTCAGCAAGCTAGAAATGGTGGTTCTATCACACCTGCGATAGCGAAGCGCTGCTGCTTTCAGCAGTTCGCTACCCAACTACGCAAAGAAAAGCATCGTGGTAAAATCATAATTGATGAAAATTGTCAAGTCATCAAAGCCGAATGGTTGGGTAATAATTGGCTGGTAGAATGTGGTGATGGTAACTTTTACGAGTGTGATTATATCTGGTTAGCCACTGGTACTAAATTCGATGTCACCACAGAACCATTATTAAAAGAAATTTTAGCCGCTTACCCCATCCAAATCGTCAACGGTTTACCTGTTTTAGATACGTATCTGCGTTGGCCTGGTTGTGAATTATTTATCATGGGTGGTTTAGCTGCCTTACAAGTGGGGCCAACAGCAAGGAATTTATCTGGTGCAAGAATGGCTTGTGAAAAAATCGTTCCTGCGATCGCTAAACCCAGTGTAGCTTTTTCCCGTAACATCACTGGAATCAAAGCCAGCTAACAGCACTTCAAAATATTTCCCCAAAAATAAACTACAACATCAATAACATTTAGAGCTTTTTGCGCTAGAATGATAACGATTCTCATTATATGTCTCGAATTATTGAACTGATGATGACTCAATTAACAGCACCAACTGCAAATATAATTCCTGAAATTCCCAAACAAGGAATGCCAGTAACTATCATCACAGGATTTTTAGGTAGTGGAAAAACCACACTTTTAAATCAAATTCTCCAAAATAAACAAGATTTAAAAGTTGCTGTACTTGTGAATGAATTTGGTGATATTAACATTGACAGCCAACTACTAGTTTCTGTAGACCAAGATATGGTAGAACTCAGTAATGGCTGTATATGCTGCACCATTAATGATGGTCTAGTTGATGCAGTTTATCGAGTTTTAGAAAGAGAAGAACGCATTGATTATCTAGTAATTGAAACTACTGGTGTTGCTGATCCACTACCAATAATTTTAACTTTTCTGGGAACAGAACTAAGGGATTTAACAAATGTAGACTCAATTCTCACAGTAGTAGATGCTGAGACATTTAATGAGAAACATTTTGAAAGTGAAGCAGCTTTACAACAAATTACTTACGGAGATATTATTCTCCTCAATAAAACAGACCTCGTGACACCAGATAAACTACAAGAAGTAGAACATTTTATCCATGATGTAAAAAATGGAGCGAGAATTTTACATACTCAATATGGAGAAGTTGCTTTACCATTAATTTTAGGTGTAGGTTTAACACCAAAAGATGTATATATTTCTGGTGATAAAGAAGATACTCACGCATCTGAACACCATCATCATGATCATGAACACCATAAAAATCATGACCATCATCATCATGAACATCACTCTCATCATTTAGAAAATGATGGCTTTGTCTCAATCTCTTTTCAATCTGATAGACCATTTGACGTTAATAAATTTGAGGATTTTCTCACTGAAGAAATGCCCCAGGACGTATTTCGAGCTAAGGGCATATTATGGTTTAGTGATAGTGATTTACGCCATATTTTTCAACTGAGTGGGCCTCGTTATAACTTACACGCTGATGAATGGTCTACTTCACCTAAAAATCAAGTAGTTTTCATTGGTAGAAAATTGGATGCTAGGGAAATTCACACACAACTTAACAAATGTTTGTTATAATCAATAAGTGTGAAAAAATAGCTCAAGTTGCTTAATAGTTGTTCAAATGTTTTTAACTATTAACCAACGCATAATCTATCTCAATTAAAACAAAGAAAATGACTTTATCGATTCGTCCCGATCTGAATTCTGCTGCTCAGGTAGTGTCATCTTTATCTACTCAGCAACAACCAATTGTGACAGAAGCAGAAATGATGCAAGCTGTCAGAACTTTGCTGATTGGACTAGGCGAAAATCCTGACCGGGAAGGGTTAAAAGATACTCCTAAAAGAGTCGTTAAAGCCTTGCAGTTTCTCACCAAAGGATATAATGAGTCCTTAGATGAACTGTTAAATGGAGCAGTCTTTACAGAAGACGCTGATGAAATGGTATTAGTCCGGGATATTGATATTTTCAGTTCCTGTGAACATCATATCTTGCCAGTTATTGGCCGCGCTCATGTCGCCTATATTCCTGATGGTAAAGTCATTGGTTTATCAAAAATTGCCCGCATTTGTGAAATGTATGCAAGACGTTTACAAGTACAAGAACGGTTAACTTTACAAATTGCTGATGCACTGCAAGGTTTACTCAAACCCAAAGGGGTTGCAGTGGTTATAGAAGCAACTCATATGTGTATGGTGATGCGCGGTGTACAAAAACCCGGTTCTTGGACTGTGACTAGTGCAATGCGTGGTGTATTCTCAGAAGATGCTCGCACCCGTGAAGAGTTTATGAATTTGATTCGACACAATCCTAATTTTCACTAAAAGCCTTGGCTGGATGCAAATGTAAATTTAGGTGTACTATGTAGAAATAGGAAATTTCTTATCTCTACATTATTGATTTTTTAATTAGGTTAATGGAAATTATAGCGGCACTTGGATGAGATACATTATAGCCCCCTCATCGCTTGCGGGGAGGGGGTTGGGGGTGGGGTTTTTGTATCTCATTCAACCGAGAAACGCTATATTCCTACTAAATTTTAATTTAGATATATGGATTTGAAAAATATTCTGGCTCCGTTCGACTGACGCTCACGGTGAAACCTAACTCTTGACTTATTGTATTTTTATGATCTGATTATGACTATACCAAGTATTACTGTCGTCGCTGGATTATCTGGATCTGGAAAAACCAACTGGATTTATCAACAAATTCGAGATATTAAATCTGTTGATAAATTAATTTATTTTAGTCCTGGGACAGGGAATGTTATTGTTGACCAAACTCGCATAGCTACCGATTTTCCTGGTATTCAAGTTTTTGGCGATGGTCAAGAAATTGAATTTTTTCATCAACTACCCAAAGCAGATGCGGTTTATGTCGAATTGGGTTTTTATCTAGAATTAAAATCAATAGTTTCAGGATTAGACAATCTAACTTACCGTGCTGTAGCAGTCTTACCACCAAATACCAAAAACACTGAATACAATTCTTGGGCTGAAGAAATTGTCTATGGCGCACCAGCCCAAACTATGACAGTAGAAAACCTCTGGCGGGTAGCTACGACCGGTCAAGTTATTGATGAAAACAGTTTAGAGGAATTTTGGTATGAAATAACTCATGGTGCTTATGGTGTAGTTAGCCGTGCTAAGGGCATTTTTGATGTCAATGATGGACGTTCTCTTTATTGTAATTTTGTTGCTGGTGTTCCCCAAACCGATTTTCTAGAATTAGATTTACCACGCTGTTTAGAAGGTAGACCTCAGCGGTTTAGTGGTATTGAAGTAGTGGGGAAAAATTTAGATGAACCATCTTTAAAACAAACATTATCAGATTGCTGTTTATCTGATTCTCTGATTGTGCAGTATCAACAACAGGTAAAAGAAATTTTATTAGCGGAGCAACAAGGGTGAAAATAGCTGTTATTTCATGTATTCATGGTAATTTTGAAGCATTAGATGCTGTCTTGTTAGATATTGACCAGCAAAAAGCTGAAAAAATCTTTTGTGTTGGTGATTTGGTGGGATATGGCCCCCATCCTAACGCTGTCGTTAGCCAAATTCGCTCTTTAGATATTCCTACTTGTGTCGGTTGCTGGGATGAAGATATTGTGGAAGGTTTGAATGCTTGTGATTGTAGTTATCCCTCATTATTAGCCGAGAAAAGAGGAATAGAAGCTCACCAATGGACAAATAAGGAAATTCATTCAGAAAACCGTGAATTTTTAGCTAATTTACCCTACAGTTTCCAGGAAGGAAATTTAGCTTTTGTTCACGGTAGTCCCCATAGTAATCATGAGTATTTGTTACCTGAACTTGATGCTTTTGTCGCTTTAGAAAGGGTGCTTGCGACAGGTGCAGATGTGTTGTTTTGCGGTCATACTCATGTTCCTTATTCCCGGAATCTTGATGCTGGTCAGTTACAGGTGCGGGTTGATAGTAAAGAAGAATCACGGGATATTAGATTTACATCTCCTCTCAAACAAATTGTGAATGTTGGTTCTGTAGGAGAACCTCGACATGGTAGACCAAATGCGACTTATGTGATTTACGATACTGATAGTCAAGCTGTGACTTTGCAAGAAGTTGTTTATGATTATCAAAAAACTTGTGCAGCAATTATTGAGAAGGGATTACCAAAAATTTTTGCTTGGCGTTTGGCGCATGGGTTGGAGTTTGCAGAACGGGCTGATGATCCAACTCATGTTTGCACAAAGTAAAGGGATTGGGGACGGGGAATATGAATACTCATTACCAATTTAAAATCTAAAATCTAAAATCTAAAATCTAAAATTGACTATGTGGGCTATTTTGAGTGGAATTGAAGGGAATTTGGCGGCTTATGAAGCTGTGATGGCAGATATTAAGCGCCAACGTTATTTAGAGGCTTTGTATATTTTGGGTGATTTAGTTGGCCCAAGAAGGGAATCTGAGGCGCTGGTGGAAAGGGTGAAGTCACCTTTGCAGGGTGAGTTAGAACCGATGATTTGTAAGGGTTGGTGGGAGGAACAGTGTTTGATTTTGCATGGTTTGGGGGCGACTGGGGAAGCGCCTGATTTATTGGCGAAATATGGAGGGGATACGGTGAAGATGTTGTGGGAGAGTGTTTCTCGTCAGACTGTGGAGTGGGTGCGATCGCTTGATTTTGGTTTTTTTGAGTTGGATTGTTTGCTAATTCACGGTTCTACGATAGATGTCAGTGAAGAACTTACCCCAGAAACTCCTCCTATCCAAATGCTAGATAAACTAGCGCGGATGCAAGCGAATAATTTATTTTGCGGTCGTTCTGGTTTAACTTTTCAGTATCAACTACAAACTGGTTCTATTACCAGTGGAATTATCACCCTTGATCACCAAGTATCTCCGCAAACAACTACTGTTACACCACGTCAAGTAGTTGGGGTGGGAAATGTGGGACGCACTCCCGGTCAAGCTACCTATACTCTCTACAATCCTGGTACAAATCAAGTGGAATTTAAATCTGTGTATTACAACAATGATGATAAAAAATAACCAACAAAGCCAATAATTGCTAACTTATACTGATTTTTTAGCAGTTAGTGATAAAAATCAGATATTTAGTTCTTGTGTAAAATACAATCATACTACTCAATATTCCAGATTAAATAACTTAGTTATAATTGGGTAGTTTGTATAATTAATTTGTAATTAAATCTACATCAAAAAAATGATTTAGAAAAAATAAAATCTGTTTACAAGTATCTTTAATAATATCGAAAATTCCAGGTTAATTAAAATACTATTTTTAGGCAAAAACGTAATCTTAAAGTAATATATTTAAACCAGTCGTAAGACAGATGAGAGATAATATAAAAATATTTAAATTAACGATTAAGAAACAAAGGGCGTTACAAATTAAGGGTGCAAATGCCCCAATCACCAAAATAAAAAACACAGAGTAACAAGCATAGTGTTAACTCTGTGCTTATCTATTTCCCGCTATTGAGAATAACAGATTTGCTTGTCGCCCCCTCAACAGGAAAACAATATATAGGACTCCTATTTGATTTTTGAACAAACTCAGTACACCATATATTCCCTATTCCCTATTCCCTACCTCCACGAGTAAATTTAGGAATCAAACCGGATTCCTATATATTTGATAGCGGTAGTTAATTCAATCTACCTGGGGTAAATGATCCCACAAAGTTGTAGTTTCTCGTAAACTCTGATGAGTGCCATTACCTAAAATCAAATGGTCTAATAACGGAATACTTAAAAGTTCTGCCCCTGCTAATAATTGTCGTGTTAATTCTATATCTGCTTCACTCGGTTCTAAATTACCAGAAGGGTGATTATGGGCAACTATTACCCGCGTTGCACCATGACGGATCACTTCCCGAAAAATATCACGGGGAGAAGCTAAGGTTTCAGTCGCAGTTCCAATAGTAATTACCTTAGTTCCCAAAAACTTATTTTTCACATCTAAAAGTAGTACTGCAAAACGTTCTTGACTCTGCCACATCAAATCTTGACTAAGCGTGGCAGCCGCAGCCAGTGGGCTATCTATGACTGTGCCATCTGAAGGACGGCATAAAAAAGCACGTTTGCCTAATTCAATGGCTGCGAGAATAGTTGTTGCTTTTGCAGGGCCAATTCCGGGAATTGCCATCAATTCAGCCGGGGTAATTTCCCTTAAAGCTGCCAAAGGATCACGCTGATGTTTGCTTAATTCATGTAATATATGTTGCCCCAAACCGACTGCGGAGAGTTTACCCGGCCCTTGTCCAGTAGCCAGCAGAATGGCAATTAACTCAGCAGTAGCTAAGATTTTCGGGCCATGTGTCATTAATCGCTCACGGGGACGCTCATTTTCTGGTAAGTCGGCGATTCTGAGGCAATATGTCATATAAAAATAAGGGGAATATGCACCACAGACGAAACTATTTCTATTTATCCCTTTTTTAAGCTACAAATTATCTCTATTGGCAAAAATCTTTAATTTTCAAAACTTACATAGGGTTTCCCAAATTTTGCCTTACAGCTATGCTGGGGAAGCAAGCTATGGGTAGGGTCTTTTCAGAGAAATCCCGTTATTCATACAGCGGATTACAGATCAATGAGGTACAGAATCTAAATTCAAAGCCAGTTTTAATCCTGATTCTTGATTTCTGACTCCTAAATTCTGCTGTATTTTGTATCTAATTTGCTAATTGAGATTCTTGATAAATTATTTCTTGAAATTGGATCATATCTTTTTGCGGATCAGCGAGACTAACTTTAACGGACAACTGTTCACCCAAATTAACAGAACGCCTAAAAGCCATTGGCAATTGCAAGCCTAAATCTTCTAAGAGAATTAATGCCAAGTTGCTATCTTCCCGCAGCCACATCAAAACTGTGATTTGCCATACTTGTTCGGGATGACGGCGTAAATATTCTAGAGCATAATATCTGTTTGTTTGTCGTTCCACCATTGTTACTTCCTGGGTGGTACTGGTGACTGTCATCATCACTTCTTTTAGCTGTTCAGGGGAGAAGGGCAAAACTTCGCCACGCAAATGGGCTTTGAGTTGGAAGTGGGTGAGGAGGTCACTGTAACGACGAATAGGGGAAGTTGCTTGGGTGTATGTATCTAAGCCCAAACCAGCATGACGTACGGGTGTGATGCTCATTTCACTTTTGGGCATACAACGACGCATGGCGCAGGAACGGACAAAACCAGGGGGAAGTTGCAGTAATTCTTCTTCTGGTGGCAGTTCTGGTTGGGGTTGACCACGAAAAGGCAAGGGGATGTTATGTGTTTGTCCATAACGTGCGGCTACTTCCCCAGCGAGAATCATCATTTCTGCTACCAATTGCCGAGATGAGGAATCATCTAAAATGTCAATGCTGATGTCATCATCTTTGACTTTGATCATTGCTTCTGGCATATTGATGCTGATGGCTCCTTGGTTATATCGCCAAGTTTTACGCCGTTTTGCTAAATTAGCGATCGCAGCAATTTCTGGTTCTGCTTCTACCCCTAATTCCAACATCTCATCCACATCTTCATAGGTGAGGCGATAAGTAGGCTTCATCAAGGTGGGATGAATAGAATAATCTTCTACAGATCCCGTTTGATTTAAAACTATCCCAAAACTGAGGGCGCAACAAATTTTCCCCTGTACCAAACTCATCGGGCCTGTTGCTAATACCTCTGGGAACATGGGAATCATCCCCGTAGGCAAATAAACAGTACTACCCCGCTTTCTGGCTTCTAAATCTAACTCATCTTCTGGTATTAACCACCGGGTGGGGTCAGCAATATGCACCCATAGCCGTTCCTGTCCATCTGGTAGCAATTCCCAACTCAGACCATCATCTATTTCTGTAGTACTTTCATCATCAATGGTGTATACTTTCAGATGAGTTAGATCCAGGCGATTTACATCCAAGTCAGTTGGTGGGAAATCTAAGCGTTGTTGCGCCACTTCTAATACCTTATTGGGGAACTGAACGGGAATTGAAGAACGACGCAGGAACAGGTTTTCATGGGAACTCCACCAACCCAAGTCGATCAATAGTTGAAAAGCAGCCTGGGGAGTAGCAGAACGTCCCAGCATATTCATGGTTTCTAATACTGGGGCTGGAGGCGGATACGCACGAGCTAAAGAGTCAAAATTTACTCCCATTCGCACGATGTCCGCCATTAGGGCTGCATATTTTTCCAGTGTTTCTAAGCGCTGGCGATCCGGTCGTTGCCATTCTACACTTTCACCATTGAGTGCCTGTTCTACACGCGCTAAAAATTCCTGTTGTCCCTTAGCTTTTTGCGTCTCTACTTCAATTTGATGTTTACGTTCTGCTATTTGTGCCGCACTGCGAGGTTCATAAGCTTCTCCTTTCTGCTTGAAATAGAGTTTGTCTTCTGATAACAAGCAATGAGCTGCATAACAATGAACTGCTTCTGATTCGGAAAATAGCAGATTTGCCATTTTTCCAGGGGTGATAGTTTCCCCGTCGTCTACTAATAGTTCCCAAGCCACTTCCAAGCTAGATGGATCTAGATAAGGGTTGACTTGCTCTAAAAAATTGGTAATTTCTGAGGGCTGATAACTTTGCCCGTTAACTATGTAAGTTAGTTGTCGAGGCGCGAGGCTGTGGGATTGACCTCGTTCATCTACCACAAACCAACGGGTCTTGCCGTCTGGACGATCTACTACGCCCAAACGGCGATCGCCTTGAACCCTAAATTCAACTAGCGTCCCCTTGTCCACAACTCTCGCACTTTATAGTAATTTTAGATTTTAGATTTTAGATTTTGGATTAAATGACTAGTAAACCAAGTTCCTAGTTATCTAGTTTAGGCTGGCGATTAGGAAAAAAGTAAAATTCTTACCTGTTTCCTGTTTTTTGTTCCCCATAACCTAACTCCAAATCTGTTGATTTTCAATTTGGAATGCCATTATTGTACACTCCCTTGGTGTTGATCAAATTTTAGATTTTGGACTGAAAGTGAACGTTTAATTTCTATTACCAACGTTACTTTTTTTTGGATCATTATCCAAAATCCAAAATCCAAAATCTTCTTAGCCTTCTGCGTTGATGAATGGCAACAAAGCCACAATCCGAGAGCGTTTAATCGCTAATGTTAATTCGCGCTGTTGTTTACAGGTCAGACCGCTAATCCGCCGGGGTAGAATCTTACCACGCTCTGTGATAAATTTCCGTAATAAATCAACATCTTTATAATCAATTGGTTCTCCTGGCTTGATTGGCGACAGGCGACGACGGTAGTAGCTCATATTTACTTGATTTCCTTATGAACAGTGTGTTTGTTGCAGTGGGTGCAGAACTTTTTCAGTTCTAAGCGACCAGTGGTGTTCCGACGGTTCTTGGTGCTGGTGTAGCGAGAAACGCCAGCAGAACGTTTGTCAGGGTTTGTACGACACTCGGTGCATTCTAGTGTCACTATTATGCGGGCACCTTTACTCTTAGCCATAATCTTACAAACAGTAAAGCCTGGAGAGAATTAACACAAATGACTATCTTCTCACACTTCGCTGCAATTTTTCAACTAATCGTTTAACTTTTAAATCTAGCGAATAGCCACGTCGTGATGAAACGATGATAGTTCCAGCATAGCGGTCGTGCAGAGCCTGCCGCATCTGAGTATCTGATAAGGCGGCACCACAGTCAATTCCTAAAGGAAGTAATAGCAGTATAGCAGTGGGATTAGCTATTATATTTGTCAAAGCGATAGATGTTAGCAAGGCATTAAAGCAAATAATCCCCTCCCGCTTCAATAATGCCTGCAACTGGGGGATTCTGCCAACTATTCTTTCACCTTCGACTTCTAAGATTTTTAAATCAAAAGCCCAACGCCCTAAACTTTGTCCACGATTGTTGTACACCACTATTACCCGCAAAACTAGCCAAGAGAGAATAAAGACGCAAATTTGGACAAATTGAATTCCAAAATTATTGCTCCCTAGCAGGGAACTAACTAGCCAGACACCAAGAATATCTATCCCCAGTGCCATGCCTCGACGGATAATTTCTGCCTTGGGGTAGTGTTTTTGGGGTACTTTAACGATGGTCATACACAATAAGTGTTTATGTTTAGGTGTAGGGAAATAATCATTGCTCTTATCTTTAATATTAAGGTCATAATTTAAGTAATTGTTGCATGAGTCTGTTTCGCAGTGGACACAAGCGAAGATAAGCGTTTGGTTGCAATCATCAATACTAAACAGGTGTTTTTACCATTTATTTGTATTTTTGAGGATTACCCACAATGACATCTATAGGCATAGCTGCTACTCAAATTTCAATCAGCACAATTATTCCTCTGCTGATTGCTATTAATGATCGTGATTATCTACAGTTTAAAGAATTGGAAAAAACCTTTGTTTCCCAGAATAACGTTGAAGTTTGGCAAGATGTTTTTAATTTCCGCATTTTACCAGCACTTGATCACCAATCTAAAAAATGGCTATTAGAAGCGTGGTGTGCTGAAGGAATTGTTAGTGTGAAGGATTTAGTTTGATAGTATAGCAGTCAATTATGGAAGTAGGGGTAAAGCGCAGTGCTAAACCCCTACACCTAAACCCTAATTCCAAAAAACTATGGTTTTCAACCTAAACGGTTACAAAATTATTAATTCCTAGGGTTCCCGTTAAACCAGTTACTTCAATAATGGCATCAGCAGCAGCATTAAAACCAGCCGTAGCATCGTTAATAGCCACAAAGGTACGGGTTCCAAAGCTAAATTTCGCTGCAAAATTTGCACTAAAATTAGCTGTTGTTAATTTAGTACTAATTCCCGCAGCATCAAGAGTTGCAACAGTTCCCGCAGTAGTAAAACCAGATCGTGTATTAGTAACAAGAAATAAATCATTGCCAGTGGTAGCATTAAAATCGGTGATAATGTCAAAGTTATTTAAAAGAGAATTGGTAAGGGTTTTGTAGCTAAATCGGTCAGTTCCTACTCCACCAAACAGGGTATCTTTACCAACACCACCAGTTAAGATATTATTACCACCATTACCCTTAATCACATTATTTCCGGCATTACCTGTGCCATTAATATTTGCAGTTCCTGTTAAAGTCAGGTTTTCTACATTAGTTGGTAGGATAGTAGTCACAGATGCAGTAAGAGTATCAGTTATAGTTGTCGTTACTTGTTTGACTGTACCCAAGCTGGCATTTCCAGGAGATGAAAGTGTCAGAGTAAAAGTTTCATTTGCTTCATTGAGGGAATTATTGAGAATGGGAATATTGATGATTTGAGTTTTTACCCCTGGGTTAAAAGTCAAGGTTCCCGTAGTGTTGGTATAGTCTGACCCTGCTGTAGCTGTACCGTTGCTAGTTGCATAGTTCACGGTAATAGTTTGAGTGCTGGTGTTAGATAGAGTAACGGTATAAGCTGCGTTTTGTGGACTGGTTCTACCTTCAACTATTGCCTGGTTTGCACTGAGGTTAATGGTGACAGATGGTGCTACATCATCATTAGTAACATTTCCTGTAACGGCAGTGGTTGTACCAACGGTGTAACCTGTGCCTGTCGCTAAAGTTAAAGCCACGGTTTCGTTAGCTTCAACAGTGGTATCGGCTGTTGGGTTTATTGTTAGGGTTGTTGTACTCGAACCAGCAGCAAAAATGATGGTTTTTCCTGTTCCGGGTGTTGCCCCTGTATAGTCGCTACTGTTGGCTGTACCAGCAATGCTATAGTTAACGGTTAGGGAATTGGTGGTGCTG
Organism: Anabaena sp. PCC 7938; assembly: GCF_049315035.1. Taxonomy (NCBI): domain Bacteria; kingdom Bacillati; phylum Cyanobacteriota; class Cyanophyceae; order Nostocales; family Nostocaceae; genus Anabaena; species Anabaena sp. PCC 7938. The sequence goes on from NZ_CP186034.1 coordinate 4,417,780, forward strand.
CCTGTGCGGGTGAAGGTATAAACTAGATTGCTAGTTCCATCTTCGGTGACGCTAGTTGGTGTTACAGCTAGAGTAATATTAGTATTCAACGGTTGTCCGTTAAGTCCATAAATACGTGCAATGGCACCTGTTAAACCTGCATTGTAATCAAGGGCAACTTCGTTGGTAACATAGTTAGTGCGATCGTCTGAGTAGCTGTTATCGTTAGCTTGGTTGGGTCCACCTACCATTGCACCATAAAGGACGTTGCGATTAACAACTGGATCGTTAATGTTATTTGTCAGAGAACCGTGGGAACCACGATGATGGGGATTTTGAGGTGAATTATTACCAAAGCCAACCATATAGCTACGTTGGTTGGGATTATCACCTAAAATGTAATCAATTTGGCTTTCTGCAAAAGTGGAATAAAGTTTATTTGGATCGTTCACCGTATCAGCATACACACCTGCAACAAAAGCAGTATTTGCGGCGTAGCGAAGAGAACCCCACTGATTTAACCATGCCAGTCCACCGGGTGTGTATGTGACTCCTGTACCGTTTTTATTAGTCCAGAAACCAAGCCATTTTTCTACTTCAGTCCGATAACGAATGTTGGTACTTTCTTGGGCGAGAAGAACCATTGCACCATAGGATTTATCATCCCATGTTTGAGTCCATGTACCTAAATTGAGATTTGTAGAGTAGTTTTCGGCTTTGCTAAGATAGGTTGTGTTCGCATTTCCTGCTGCTTTAGTTGCTTTGTACAGCCATGTTGCAGCCCAAATTAGTTCGTCGTTATATCCGTAGGAGTTGTAAAACTTGGCGGCATCGGTAATGGAGTCAGAATATTTACCTTTATAGGTTTCGGCAAAGGCAAATAATTGAATAGCATTTTGTAGGAGACGATCAGCGTAAGTGACATTTGTGGATCGGAAAATAATTGATGCAGATGCTAAAGCTGCGGCTGCTTCCCCTGCCAGATCAGAACCTGGTTTAGTCGCATCTATTTTGAAGGCAGGGCGTGCCATGGTCATCTTTTCGGGGGGACCCCAAAAGGCGTGATCGCTATCGCCTAATCCTACCTGTCCCCAAAATCCTGTGGTAATGTTACCGTTGGTGACGTGGGCTTTGAGGATGTAATCGGTTCCCCATTTGATAGCATCCATGATTTCGTCTAGTTGTCCACTTTGCTGATAGGCGTTGCGATACTGAACAGCCCCCCAACTCAGCATTGTCATGGAACTAGCCATGGGAAAACCAAATTTGACATGATCTCCGGCATCATAGTAGCCGCCTGTTAGATCAACTCCAACATCTGCACCATCATTGAGTGCGGAATCACCACGCCAAGGAACTCGGTTTGTGGCTTCATTTAAGTTCACCAGAACGTTGGGCTTCATAAAATAAAATTGATTTCTCTAAAGCTTCACTATAATTAAATCCAACATTATTATTAATATTACTGCTAATTGTGCCGATGACAGGGGTTGTATTTGCGATCGCATATCCGTTACCACTAAAGAGAGTGAGGATAATTGTTTCATCAGATTCCACAATGGTATCTGGGATGGGATCAAGGCTGAGAGTGGCACTACTTGCACCCGCCGCAAAGTTAATAGTTCCTGTGGTAGTAGTGAAATTTGCTGCACCGTTTTGATTGTAGTCGGTATTCAAGGTGGCTGTACCACCAACTTTATAGTTCACTGTTAGGACGCTGGCTGTGCTACCTGTGCGAGTGAAAGTATAAACGAGGTTGGCACTTCCATTTTCACTGACAATGCTAGGAGATAACGCTAGATTAATGACGGGAAGTGCAGTATCAATCAGAGTTATGGTTTGATCTGAAAATTGGATTTTCTCAATATCGTATAATTTATCAATTCCGTCACCATTGCTGATCAAATGAGTAATGGTATAAAGTCCATTGGAGTTACTCAGCTGATATTGAGAACGAGTACCAGCGTAGACTGCTGTATCATTACCTGCACCGCCGTAGAGGATATCATTGTCTGCACCACCTTCTAAACGGTCATCTCCTTGTTCCCCAAACAAGGCATCCTCACCTCTCCATCCTCTCAGGGTATCATTCCCTAAACCACCAAATAAGCGATCGCCATGATAGTCATTACCATCAATAACATCATTGGCATTAACTGTGTTAAAAATGAAGTCAGTTGCTTGCAGTTGAGTGTAATTAATCCCATTCAGCTGTAACTTGGATTCAAGTCCGTCAGCATAAGTTTTAATCAGCGCATTATTTTGTCCATCATTACTCAGGAGTATTTGCAGGGTAGCCCAATCAGCAATGTTAAGTTTTGTAATATCAACTTTGTCCTGTCCCCGAACAAAATCTATAACGATATCATTATTGTTTTGATATCGCTGATATCGGTCAAAATCAAACACGAATGTATCGTTACCTGCACCGCCGTAGAGGATATCATTCTCTGCACCACCCTCTAAACGGTCGTTTCCTTGCTCCCCAAACAAGATATCCTCACCTCTAAATCCTTTGAGGGTATCATTTCCTAACCCACCGAATAAGCGATCGCCATTGTAATCATCACCATCGATAGTATCATTGGAATTAACTGTATTGAAGATAAAATCAGTAGTTTGTAGTTGAGTAGAATTGATGCCATTGAGTTTTAATTGGGACGCATAACCACCATAATAAGTGGTAATTAAGGCATTATTTTGTCCATCATTACTAATGAGCGTTTGCAGAGTAGACCAAGCACTAATATTCAGGTTTTTAATATCAATTTTGTCCTGTCCCTGAACAAAATCCATGACTACATCATAATTGTTTTGATACCGTTCAAAATCAAATACGAATACATCATTACCCGCACCACCGTAAAAGGTATCATTGCCTCTCAAGCCCTGAATCACATCATTTCCTGAAGTTCCAGTAATAGTATCATTACCATTAGTGCCTGTAAAATTCTGCTGTTCTACCTGAATGATTTGCCCATTTACAGCTATCGTCGTGTGATCATCCTCAGCCTTTAAAGCCTCTAAAATTTCAATATCCAAACTATAACCCTGTACTAACTCAGCAAAAATCGCCCCTTCATCTCCTGCGCTATCTGTTAAATTAATTTGAGCATCTATAAAATGTCCAATTTCCTCTAATAAAACCGCGTTAATAGTTGCTGTTGTGGCATTAGCAATAAGGATATTTGACAGATAAATCTTATTAGTGCTACTGGCATAAGCCCCATTAGCACCACCAAGAATGCTACTATCAACAATCTCAATTTGCGGAAGTTGACTAAAATCACCAGCTTGCCACTGTAAACGCAGATTTTCCGCGAAACTACGATTGTATTGCGTACCAAAAGCGGTATCGAAAACCTGCCAGAAATTATCTAAACCAGAAAATGCGCTGAGTTGATTGTATGTCAGCGTCAGGGCAGCGTTTTTCCATGAAGTAGTAGCCATTGGGTTAAATCTCCTAAATGGTTAAATCAGTTTATTTACGGTTGATACTTGGGATAATATTTGTACGAATATATAGCAGGTGACAGAGCTAAAAGTCTTTTGGTGTCTAAGTTTTATCATTAGTTGATGTCCTAACTGCCTTGTCCGTTGCTATAGCTGCTCGAAAAGCAACTTACTGTTGCTGTAATTATGGAAGCATAATCCAGATTTAGGGTGCGTCAACCTGGTGTAACGCACCCATATATCTAAGCAATCAGACTAAAATCGCTACTAGCAAGGGTAATATCAAGATTCCCTAAACGGGCAAACTCAAACACCTTACCTACACCCAGAACATTTCCATCTTGGTTATAGAAGAGGCTACCAGTACTTTGACTATAAACAATCCGAGCAGCATTTGCATTGACTAATGCATCATCAGAGACAACTGCAAAGTTAGTTAAAGCCTGTCCCACAGTGTTAGTAATAGCCGTGAATGTGCTTTTACTCAGAACAATTTTATCTTGTCCGGCATCAAACTGGGTAATGTAATCAACGCCTAAACTAGTGCTAAATACTCCATTGCCTTGGAAACGATATTGATCATTACCGACTCCACCATTGAGAAGATCATCGCCTAGTCCTCCCCAGAGAATATCATTTCCTGCTAATCCTTGCAGTTGGTCATTGCCTTCACCACCAATGAGAAGGTTATCGAGGGCATTACCCGTGAGACGGTTATTACCTGTGCCACCTGTAGCATTTTCGATGACGTTGTTGGCAGAGAGAATGAGTTTCAGATTACTATTAACAGTCTGTGAGGTGATTACTCCCAAATTCACATTTACTGAGGCAGTAGTACCACTAAAGTCAATAGTATCAATTCCTCCTGTTGTAGTTTCGATAATCCTGTCGGTTCCTAAAGCAGTATTAGCAACAAAAGAGTATGTATCATTACCATTCAGACCTGTCAGGGTATTATTAGCTTGATTACCCTTAAAGACGTTATCGCCGGCATTACCTGTACCGTTAATAGCCGTTGTGCCTGTTAAAGTCAGGTTTTCTACGTTGGTTGGTAAGGTAGTGGTAGCAGAAGCAACGAGGGTATCGGTTATGGTTGTAATGGCACTGGTTTTAGTCCCTAAACTGGCATTGGTAGGAGATGTCAGCGTTAGGGTAAAGGTTTCATCTGCTTCATTGATACCATCATTGACAATGGGAATATTGATGACTTGAGTTTTGATTCCAGGGTTGAAGGTTAATGTTCCTGTAGTGTTGGTATAGTCTGAACCCGCTATAGCTGTACCGTTACTAGTTGCATAGTTCACGGTAATGGTTTGGTTGCTGGTGTTGGAAAGAGTAACAGTGTAGGTAAGGTTTTGTGGACTGGTTCTTCCTTCAACAATTGTCTGGTCAGCACTAAGATTGATGGTGACAGATGGTGCTACATCATCATTGGTAATAGTTCCCGTTACCGCTGCGGTTGTGCCAATAGTGTAACCTGTGCCAGCAGCCAAAGTTAAAGCCACGGTTTCATCAGCTTCAACTGTGGTGTCTGCTGTGGGGTCTACAGTTAAGGTTGCTGTACTCGAACCAGCTGCAAAGGTAATAGTTCCGGTAGTGCTAGTAAAGCTGGCTGCACCTGTTTGGGTATAGTCTGTGTTGAAAGTGGCTGTTCCACCAACGGTATAGTTGACGGTTAAGGCATTGGCGGTGCTGCCAGTTCTGGTAAAGGTGTAACCTAGATTGGTAGTTCCATCTTCGGTGACACTGGCAGGAGATACAGCTAGGGTGATGTTGGATGGAACAACTGTTGAGGTGATGGGAACAGACAGCTGATTACCATTAGTATCGAATAAGGCTATGTAGCTATCTGTCCCTCCCTGATTAGTATAGCTGGGGAAACTGCCATACTCAGTCCAACCACTAACGTATATATTGCCCTGGTTATCAATACTCAAACCATTAGCATAATCATTTGAGTTTGTACCAAATTGCTTAACCCAGAGTCTCGTCCCACTGGTGTTATATTTCGCCAGAAAGCCGTCATAGCCTCCTAAAGCAGTATTTCCTGCAAATTGACCACCAGTCCAACCTGTAACATAAGTATTACCAGCGCTATCTGTTTTGGAGGCAATAGAATAGTCTTCGGAGGTTGTCCCAAATTGTTTAACCCAAGCCAATGTTCCTGTGCTGCTATATTTGGCAACAAAACCATCATAAGAACCTAAACTGGTGTTACCACTGAAAGTACCATCAGTATAGCCAGTAATAAAGGCATTTCCTGTACTATCGTAACTAATGCCATTGATATTGGCATAATTATTTCCAGATGAACCGAGTTGTTTAACCCAAGCTTGAGTTCCACTGGAGTCGTATTTACTGACAAAGACATCATAACCACTAGCATTGGTATTTCCAGCAAATGCCCCTGCTGTTGAGCCTAAAACATAGATATTATTGTTACTATCTACGCTAACGCCTATTGTTTCATCATCTTGGTCTGTACCAAACTGTTTGATCCAGGTTTGAGTACCATTAGTGTCGTATTTGGCAATATAAGCGTCATAGGCTCCTTGGGTGACATTACCAGCAAATGCACCATAGGTTTTACCAACTATATAGCTATTGCCATTACTATCAACACTAATTCCGAAAGAAGTGTCATCGGCAGCAGTACCAAATTGTTTTACCCAAGCTAGGGTTCCCGCCGAAGTATATTTAGTAATAAACCCATCGTTACTACCGAGATTGGTAGCCCCCGCAAAAGCTCCATTGGTGTAGCCAGCGGTATAAACATTGCCAGCACTATCATTACCAGTTCCAATGGCATAATCAGTACCAGAAGTACCGAACTGTTTAATCCAGGCTTGACTGCCATCGGGGTTGTATTTGGTAATATAGCCATCATCGTTGCCAGCGTTAGTATTTCCAGCAAAAGCCCCAGTGGTAAAGCCTGCTGCAAAAATACTGCCGCTACTGTCATTGCTGACTCCACTATTTTGCTCTTGACCAGATGTTCCAAACTGTACTGGCCAGGGATTGGTTGAGGCTGCAACTTGTAAAGTGTAGTTGGCATTATTCCCAGCAGCAGGTCGGAAGACTTTGACGTAATATGTTCCAGCGTCAACTATGGAACTCACAATTTCATCAGCAGTTCCGGCTTTAATACCTTGGGCAAGAGTACGACCTAATCCATCAACTAACCAAACATTGGCATTAGATGTCAAATTGCTAAGTTTAAGTTGGACATTGCTGGCTGTGGTGACATTAAAGCGATAAAAATCAAATAGGTCTGTATCACCTACAAAGTCTGTGACTGTTTGAGAAACGTAGGGAATTATCGCCCCTAAATTCTGAACTTGGTCTACTACTTCTAAGGTTAAGTTATTACCTGTGGATGTTGGTGCAAAAGCTAGACTACTACTGATATCTATGCCTTCAATGCTGTTGAAGCTCTTGGTTGTGGCAGAACCATAAGTTAAAACTGTAAATTTATTACCAATGGTGGGTGTATAGGCACCGGTTAAATTCAGTTTGAGGATACCACCTATATCTGCTGCACCAGTAATTGCTAATTTATCAAAGGTGGTTGCACTGCTTAATTCTAGGTTGAGTGTTCCCGTACTGCTTTGGCTGTAGTCACCTATGATATTTAATGTACCAATGGTATTCCCAGGATTGACTTGACCACCAGTATTGTTAACATTACCTGTGATAGTTCCAACTCCTACTAAAGTTCCTCCTTGCAGGTTCAGAAAACTAGAAGAATCAAAAGTGAGACTACCACCACTGAGGCGAGTTGTTCCCGCAGTTTGGGTATAACTGCCAGTAAATCCTAACTTCCCTTTCTTAACATCAACTATGCCGATGTTGTTGAAGAGTCCACTAATATAGGACTGATCGGTGGTTGTACCGTTAGATTTGGTGAGAGTACCAGCATTATTGAAAGTGGATAAAGCATCAGAGGCATAAAAATCGGCATCGCTTTGGAGGTCAATAGTGCCAGTGCTGGTATTGTTCCAAGTTGCGCCATTTTGAGCATACAAATAGCCAGTTCCTGTCCAAACCGTTGCACCTGATGTTTCTAAGGTTGTTCCATCTAAGGTTTGATAGTTACTCAGGTTTAATGTGCCACTGACGGTCTTTTTGCCAGTACCGCTTAATGTACCTCCACTCCAGTTGAGTTTGTTGGAAATTGTTAAAGCACCTGCTCCTGTTAAAGTTCCTCCAATCAAGTTAACAGGGGCAGCCCAAGTAGAAGCAGCATTAACTGTAGTTGTCCCACTTTCAATATTAAAGTTTCCCGCACCAGTGACGCTGTTGCCTGTATTTAAATCGTAATTTCCATTACTAATTTTTAATGTAGCTCCAGTATCAATACTGAAAATACTGCTATTACTTCCCCCACCGTAAAGATTTAATGTCCCTGTCTTGACTTGGACTGTACCTGTGTTGTTGAAGATAAAACCTATATAGGATTCATCTGTGGTTGTACCATTGGATTTTGTGAAAGTACCAGCATTATTAAAAGTGGGTTGATTACCACTCCCCCAGTACAAATCTGCATCTCCTTGTAAGTCAATAGCTCCTGTGCTGGTATTGTTCCAAACTGCGTTGTTAGAACCGTACAAATAGCCATTACCTGTCCAAAACGTTGTACCTGATGTTTCTAAGGTTGTTCCATCTAAGTATTGATAGTCACTCAGGTTTAATGTGCCACTGACGGTCTTTTTGCCTGTGCCGCTTAATGTGCTATTACTCCAGTTGAGTTTGCTGGAAATTGTTAAAGCACCTGCTCCGGTGATGGTTCCACTAGCCAGATTTAAAACACCATTGTTACTAACGGTACTCGCGCCATTTAGGGTTAAGGTATAACCGTTAATATCGAGGGTTTGGATTCCTATAGTTGTACCAAGAGTTAAACCAGTCAGAGTTCTGTTGATATCTAAGAGAACAGTATAAGTGCCACCAATGGTGATTTGGGCAATATCCGCCGAACTTGGTATAGTGCCGGGAGTCCAATTGCTGGCAAGATTCCAGTTGCCGTTAGCAGCGTTTTTCCAAGAAAGAGTAGCCATTGAGTGAAGTCTCCTAAATGATTAAAGCAGTATATTTACGGTTGAAAAATTGGAGTAAAGCGTATTTATAGTTAGGGAATTTAAGAAAAATTACAGCAAAATTCAGAAGCCAAGCTTCCCAGAGCTTGAGCATAAGGAACTCAAAGGTTAGCATTGATAAACTCTTAAATGACCTTTATACTTGGATTTTTGGCTTCAATTTAGTAATTATTTTCTCTGAAATCTGCTGTAATATTGCTGATCTAGAATTTACTACTTTTATACGGACTTTCCTAGAAAAGTAACATTTATTTTACATTTCAGAGAAAGTCTTTTTATACCAATTTATTTATGCAATCAAGGTAAAAATATAATATTTGTTGCCTTTAAATACTGAGTACTTAAAAATTACACAACACTAGACTAAAATATCAAAAACTATCATTATTAACTATGCTGTCAGTCAGAGATGCAGAAGCTACTATTTTAAATTTGGTGCAAGGGTTAGATAAGCAGAAGGATATAGAATTTGTCGATTTATTAACGGCACATAATCGAATTTTGGCAACTTCTGTAAATAGTTATCTGGATTTTCCTCATTGGGATAATTCCGAAATGGATGGTTTTGCGGTGCGTTATGCAGATGTGCTGAAAGCAACTGCTGAAAAACCAACTGTTTTAGAAGTTGTGGAAGAAATTCCCGCTGGATATAAACCGCAAATTACTGTTAAACCAGGACAAGCGGCACGAATTTTTACGGGTGCGGTGATGCCAGATGGTGCGGATACTGTAGTTATGCAGGAAAAAACACACCGACAGGAAAACCGCGTTTTTATCTTTGCTGCACCCCAACCGCAAGAGTTTGTGAGACGCAAGGGAGATTTTTACAAAGCAGGAAGCGAACTTTTACCAGCGGGTATTCGCCTAAGTGCTACGGAAATTGCAGTTTTAGCTGCGGCAGGGCATGATCAAATCAGTGTTTTTCGTCGTCCTCGCGTGGTAATTTTTTCTAGTGGTAATGAGTTGGTGATGCCGGGAGAAGCGCTGCAAGCTGGACAAATAGTAGATTCTAATCAGTTTGCTTTGGCAACTTTGGTTAGGGAAGTGGGGGCTGAAGTGTTAGTTTTAGGAATTGTTAAAGATGATCCGACTGCGTTAAAAGAAATTATCGAGTATGCGATCGCTAATTCTGATATCGTTATTTCTTCTGGTGGCGTGTCTGTAGGCGATTATGACTATATAGAAAAGATTTTACAATCACTGGGCGCAAAAATCCATTTTCAGTCTGTGCAAATGCGTCCAGGTAAACCTCTGACTTTTGCAACTTTCCCCAATACTCTATACTTTGGTTTACCCGGAAATCCTGTGTCTGCGTTGGTGACTTGTTGGCGCTTTGTGCAACCGACGATTAAAAAACTAGCGGGACTTGCTCAAGGTTGGCAAGGGCAATTTTTGAAAGTGCGATCGCACTCCGAACTACAATCTAATGGCAAAATGGAAACTTATATCTGGGGTAAGTTACATTTAGTCAATGGCGTTTATGAATTTTATCAAGCCGGGGGTAATAATAGTTCTGGTAATTTAATTAATTTAGCCCAAACTAATGCTTTAGCTGTTTTACCAGTCGGGAAAACCTTAGTTTATCCACGGGAAGAAGTGCTAGTCTTGCAGGTGAGATAATTAGTAATAACTCAAGTTGTTAGCTATCTATAGGACTTACGCAAGATTGAACTCAAAACCTGATTCTTGCGTAGGGGTAATTCATGAATCACCCCTACTTCCATTCTGTTTTGCGTAAGTCCTGATCTAGTTTAGGCTGGTAATGGGTAATTGGTAATAAAACTTCTGTTTTCATCCTGTTCATCCTTTAATCCTGGACATCCTGATTCAGACAATGTGTCTAAATAAACCAAGAGTAGTTGATTTAATGCGATCGCCATCAAAAATTCTATCAGAAGTTTTTGCCACCTTACAATTAGCAGTTCCTTTGGGAGGCATTCAGCTTGCAGAGACGGCTGTTGGTTTTGTAAATACCGTCATGATGGGGTTTTTGGGCATTCAATCCCTGGCCGCTGGTGCTTTAGGTGTAATTACCTTTTATACCATAACTTTCATGTGTATGGGGGTTTTAGAAGGAGCCAGTCCCCTAGCAGCCGAAGCCTTTGGTGCCGGCAACACAAAGCGCATTCGCCAACTTTTAGCTCAAGGACTTTGGCTGGTACTTGCCCTCTCTTTACCAATGATGTTGCTAACGTGGCATCTGGACTATATTTTAATGCTATCGGGTCAACAAGAAAATACAGTAGCCCTAGCCAGTCATTATTTAAGAGCCATTGTTTGGGGTTTTCCAGCAGTGTTGGGGTTCTTCATCTTCAAGGAAGTAGCCACTGCCCTCAATCGCCCCCAACTAATTAGTGCGATCGCTCTGACTAGCATTCCCCTAAATATTACCATCAACTACCTTCTACTTTTTGGTAAGCTAGGTTTGCCATCTCTAGGATTAGCGGGAATTGGTTGGGCCAGTACATTTGTCTTGTGGGTAAATTGCCTAGCAGCAGCAGCCATACTTGGTTTCCATCCTTGGTTTAGAGAATACAAACTGTTTGCCTCCCTAAAGTTTGATAGAGAACTGTTTGCTAAACTTTGGGAAAACGGCTGGCCTATTGGTTTGCAATTCGCAGCCTCCATGTTGTTATTTACCCTGATTGCCTTGTTCAGTGGCTATATGGGAACAACACTACTGGCCGCAAATGAAATTGTCGTGCAAACTATAGAAGTCTCTCTAATTGTCCCAATAGCGACTTCTTACGCTGCCATGACGCGAGTTGGACAGATGCTTGGTCAAAATGACTTTATTGGTGCAAAAAGGTCAGGATTTGCAGCTATTACTATCGGTATTGCCGCAATGAGCATGATCACCATTGCTTTATGGCTATTTCCAGAGCAAATTGCCGGCATATATTTAGATGCAAGTCATCCAGATAACACAATAGCAATTAAATCTGCAATCCCCCTACTGAGAATTGCCGCACTTTTTTTAATAGCTTATGGACTTAATCTCATTGCTATGGGATTGTTGCAGGGAATTCAAGATATCCGCTTCCCTTTATTAATTAACATACTATTTCAGTGGTGTGTTGGCATAACAAGCGGCTACCTACTGTGCTTCTATCTCAATTGGGGAGGTATCGGCTTATGGTCAGGATTAACAATAGGAACTACACTAGCCACAGTGTTTTTAATCTATCGTTTTTACCTTTTAACTTCTGAGATTATCCAATCTAAAGAAAATGAGGAAGGGTGTAAATCCGCAGATGATGATCAAACTCCTGTATTGCAATCAGTTTCTTAAGAGACTTCCAATTAAAAAAATATCTTAATATTTCTTGTGGTGCGGGCCGAAAAGCCCGCTAATAATACAAGGACGGGCAAGATGCCTATCCCACAAGATTAGATCATCTTTTTTGTGTATTTCTCTAATCGTTTTTAGCAGAGATAGTAACTGAATCTTGGATTTCTTGAGCAAAGTTGCGTCCAACAATCTCTCCCAAAAACTTTAGTTCTTCTTGTAACAGAATATAGCCTAGCTGTCCGCAATCAGCAGGTTTGCCACAAAACGCTTTTGTGAAGTAACCATCAAAATCCGGCAAATGCCACGGTTCAGTTTCAGAACTGGGTAAAAGTATTTCGGGTTGATTCTCTCCTGGTGCAATCAGAATTGGAAAAATCCAACAAGTGAAGGGTTTATAATACCAGCGATGTAACCCTTTTGCTTCTGCTAACAATTGCAATCCACAGCGTCCATCATCAACAGTAAAAACACAGACTGTATTTTTGAAATGCTGGGGATAATCTTTAACAAGATTTGAAAAAGGTTTTTCTTTTACTGCTGTTTTCTTAATCGAACATATACCTTCCCATTCCTTATTCTCAACTGTAAATTTTTCATACTCTTTATCATCAATAATTACTTCTGCTGGTAAATCAAGACCGATAGCTTTAAAAAAATCTGCTTCTTCTTCAACAACTCTTTGAATAACTTCAGCAGTTTCTTGATTGACATTAACTCCATTATAACAACACATACCATGACAGCTAGACAAGGAACAATGCTGACGATGCTGCTGAAATGAATCAATGTCAAGAGTGGACTGACTAAGTTCATCTTTGCAAGTTTTCTCTGTTTGGGGGTAAGCCGTAAAATTCAAAAATTTTTCTGTCATATTATTATTGGACATTATAATTTAGTTCCATTAATTTCTTTGAGTTTACAATTAAAGTTTCATCACCTTAAATACCTCTGAAATATTGTAATTATATTTGATAATTAGAGTTGCAAATAATCAAAATATACCAGATTTCAGCTTCAAGATTTAACTAGTTCCGTGGGTTTAAGTCCCCCGGTTCTATAATCGGCAAGTTTTGTGTTGGGGTTAAATCCCCATTACGAATTACAAATTACGAATTATTTTAATCTGGTTTGCCAGGTAAATCAAAACAATGAATATCTTCAACTTCATTTAAAAGATTGATTAATTCTTTAGCTGACTGTAATAAGGCTTCTTTAGCAGATAAACCAATAATTTTCTCTTGCTCATTAATTTGTAGTGATGCTTCTTCTGCTAATTCCAAGTACTTGTAATCTAAGGTTAATTCATCTCCACAATGGATATCATGCAGAGCAAAAAAGAAACCAAGACATGACAAAAGGTTAGGATTATTGGCATGATTAATATAATCTGCTTTGTCTGGGTTTTGACTACAGCATAAAAAGTAATGACCACCCCATCTCATTCCAGCATTTAGAGGGAAGTTATCACTTTTTTTCAACTCTTCTCGATACGGTTCTTCCAGAATAACTCTGTCGATAGTAGAACCAGTTATGGGAAGGAAAATCACACTTCCTTTGGGAGCAAAATCTAAGCTAAATAATCCTTTTCCTGCATTGGGAATATTAGATTTTTTAACTTCTGTTTTAATGCATAACACAGCCTATCCTCCTTGATTAACTTATCTAAATCATTACCTCAACTAAAGTATCTGGTTTTAGCATCTTCAGATGCCAGTCAGATATTTTCTCACCGGGTATTAAGACAGGAACGCATGGAGGAATTATTTTGATGCTGTTGCAGCTAACCATTCCCTTTGCTTCTTCTAGATAAAGTGTCTTTCGTTGCTGTGCCAAAAAAGCCTCTCTTGGTAAACAACCCATAACCGGAGTGCGAACCAAAAGACGATCATCAAAAAACTGTCTTTCTTCTTTAGCAGCAAGAGTTTTGTAAACGTCTGCAAGGACTTGGGCTACATAGACAAAATCATCATCAGTATTTTGAAATGAGAAAATTAGTAATACCCCTTTTTGATTTAAGTATTCATAGTCAACGCTACGTTCAAACAAAAGTTTACCAATTTCTTCACCCGTAGTGCGATCGCTATAAAGAAATATTTTGAGAGGATCACTAACCTGGGAATCATAGGTTAAGGCATTTCCCCAACTATCCAGCAGACATCGTAAGTTATCACAATTGCGGGCAGCTTTTTGGAAAATAGATTTTCTTTCATCTCCAAAAGCGAGCCGAATAGCTTCTTCTATACTCAATAGCAACAAGTTACTCCGAGATGTTGTTTCCAACAGCGACAGGGCTGTAAGTACTTCTGCTTCCGTGATTGTTGAAGTTTCAGGTAAATGAAGTAAGGCTGTTTGCACCAAACTACCCACAAACTTGTGAAGGCTATGCACAACCAAATCAGATTCTTGAGACAGCGCTGATAACTTCTCCTCCTCTAAAAAAGGAAAATGAGTACCATGTGCTTCGTCGATGATGAACTCAATATTTTGACTACGACAGTATTTTGCAATTTTCCCCAAGTCAGTCGTGATGCCATCATAGCTGGGATGTGTTAAAAAAAGTGCAGTAACTTCTCCTGCCCTTGTTTCTAATGCTTGAATAACTTCTGCATCTGTTGGCATTAACGAACGTGATGGAATAAAGAATGGTTCTATTCCAGAAAGAATAAATCCATTAATGATTGACAGATGACTATTGAGACCAATGGCAATTTTTTGGTGTCTTCTTGCTAGAATTGCACAAGCAATTAAAATCCCTTGGGTGGCTCCTCCAGTCAGGAAAAAGGTACGCTTAGTTTTATATAATCCAGAAATATAGTTTTCTACATTGTCAAACTTGTCACGGTTAAAGAAAGGCAAATCATAAGCGTAGATGCGATCGTCAAAATATTCAGATACTCCTCTAACCCCTTGATGTGCAGGAGTGTGGAGTCTAACTTTTATATCTGGGTAATGAGATGTAATCATCTGATAAGTAGACAATTTGCCATCCATATCGCTTGCTTTAGGTTCCATAAGCCTGCTGTTTGACCTTTAATTTACTCAGTTTAAGAGCATCCCAAAATTATAAAAATCCTGTTTAGTTAAGCCAGTCTAATTTTGCTATTCTCCACAGGAATAAATTTACCAAAATGGAATGCTCTTTTTCCTTCGTTTTGAGTTTTGCTGACAACTGTGAGCAGTAACTGAACAAATTCGATATTAAAGAAAAATTGGCTCTATTGGGGGCATAGGACGTGTTGTGGCCTCAGGGGCAATTCCATGCCGTAAAGCCAGGAGTAACCCAGAAGCTTCCATGTAACTATTCACGTAGTAAATTTTTCTCTGTTCATGGTCAATTCCCAGAATAGAAGGAGTTACTTCATACTGAGTGTAATTATCCCGAACCAGAATAACTGGAATATTTTGCTCAAGAGAGGCAAAGAAGGGAATATTGCCTACCGAACTCTCTGGCATCACCACTGCTGAGACATTTTCTACAGAAATTCCCTGACATCCTGATGGCAATGAAGTATCAAATTTTGCTAGACGTGGGGAGCGGGTTAATCCTTTCAAAGTCGAACAGAGAAATGAACTAGAAATTAACTCTGCACCATCTCGTGGGTCTCCAAGAGTCCCAAACATGGTATGAGCTTCATCTAAAAGTAGTGGTGAATGGGCAGCAGTAAAAGGATAAAAATTCGTCGTCATGTGGGTAAGAATTGCCTCTGCTCCTCCCCAAGGATTTGGTATAGATTCTTTGTTGTAATACTGCTGTCGAACTTCATCCTCAACTAAGAGAGTGGTGGAAAAAGCAACAGCATTGGTGTCTGTCTGAGCAACAATATCTAAGGCTTTCATCAACTCGTCAATGCCCTCAAATTCTCCAGAGGCATGACCATAGGGGGAATAAGTACATTTGGTGCTTACTTGTCCACCTGTTACTACTACAGGATCAATATTGATTCCTCCAACAGTTCTCAAAGCATTGAGAGCATTAAGAATATTGTTCAAAAATTTCTCTTGGGTTTTCTCAATAATCACACCAATTTTGGTGCGAGTTTCTGGAATTAGAGTGGTATGTCCCAACAAAAGATGGCAAATTAAATTTCCTTCTAGGTAAAGAACATTGTCACTAGCGTAATAGAGGTCAGAAGCTGTAACCGAATTGGGATTAACAACTAAATAATCACAAGCTTTGGCTAAAAGATTCACACTTGGGGTAGCATCACCAGCAAAACCTCCTATTTCTGCCCGGACTCCTGTGGGGATAATGCTGACAGCGACAAAAGGTTTAGCTGAAGATATTTGACGAGGACGAATATTTAATAAGGAAGGCCAGACAGGTTTTCTATCTGTTTCCAAAAAACTGCTTTCAAATACTAACTTATTTTCTCGAACTGCCGTTAATATCAACCTGATTGGTGTTCCTGGTAGTCCTAGCTCTCCAATTCGATGAGCAATTTCACTCCAAGTTAGTTGCTTAGGAGAACATTCGATTTCAAAATCTTTGGTAATAACTTGGGACACAGTTTCAACCACATTACTAGCTCCAGACTCCACTTATACACGAAATTGAACATTGATAACAAAGATTAAAAAAATTTTAAGTATTTATATGGCTGTAAGTTTATATAATTACAGCAGAATTCAGGAGTCAGGGGTAAAACTGGCTTCATGTATAGGTTTCAATTTAGATTTTGTACCTCCTAACTACGCAAACCGCCATATTTAATTGATACTATTTCTCAATAAGTTTCCATAAAAAATCCCCTGTCAAAGTATCAACTAGGCAGGGGGGTTTCAATTAGAGTAAGCCACAAAATAAATGATCCTGTTTTGTCATGCTGAGTGTAGCAAAGCGAAACGAAGCATCTCGGAGGATTCTTCACTACACTTCGTTCCGTTCAGAATGACATTGGGCATTTCTTTTTGTGGAGTTCTCTTAGCTAACTACTGCTTCTGCTTTTGCCTTCACTGGTACATAAGGTTTTTCTGCACCTTGGGCTAAATATGCGGCTAATTGGCTTTCTATTTCATCACGCACAATTTGCCGATATTCCATAATAATGCTCAATGTGAGCGCAGGTAGAAACGTACTGTTCGATAACTTTGGGGTTATGCTTGAGAATGCTAAAGAAGTGATGCCAGAATTTCCAGCGGGTTTCTCTTTTAAAACCTTGTCGCCAAATCACAATTAGCAATGCTCTGATAACTACCCATTCTGGGGTTTTAGCTGGTGCTGTCCATTTGGGAGAACCCAACATCAGGAAACAACGATAGGTGCGATCTAAATATGCGACAGGATCATATAAAGCACAGAAAGCTTCGACATATTCCCTCGCAAGTTCTTCCAGGGGACGGGTGGGAATGAAGTTCATCAACGTGGTTTGGTTGATGTTCCCGTCTTTATTTTCCCTCAGTCTGCCTTCTTTTGTGAGACGATGCCACAGCGCGGTGTTGGGTAGTGCCTGTAACATGGCAAAGGTGGTGGAAGGGATAGCGGCTAGTTCTGCGAATCTGACGATGCGATCGCCTGCACCAGCTTTTTCACCATCAAAACCAATAATAAACCCAGCCATTGGCCGCAGTCCAGTTCTAATGATTGTTTCTACAGACTCAGTTAAAGAACTGCGAGTATTTTGGAATTTCTTCGTGAGTTGTAAGCTATCTTCATCAGGGGTTTCAATACCCAAAAATACAGCTTTAAATCCACAATCAACCATCAACTCCATCATTTCTTGGTCTTGTGCCAAGTCGATAGAAGCTTCTGTATCAAAATTGAAAGGATATTGATGTTCTGCCATCCAGACTTTTAACTCTTTTAGCAACAATTTGACATTGCGTTTGTTGCCAATAAAGTTATCATCTACCATAAACACACCACGTCGCCAACCCAACTCATAGAGATAATCTAATTCTGCTAAAAGTTGTGCAGGTGTCTTGGTACGGGGTTTGCGTCCATATAATACAATGATGTCGCAAAATTCGCACTGGAAGGGACAACCCCGCGAAAACTGCACAGACATCATATCATAGGCATTAAATTCTAATAAATCAAAGCGGGGAATAGGTGTACCAGTGACATCAGGTTTCTCTGTAGCGCGGAAAACGCCAGATTTTTCACCTTTCTGCACCGCTTCCACAAACATGGGTAAAGTCAGTTCCCCTTCATCGAGAATCAGGAAATCTGCTCCTGCTGCTTCGACTTCATGGGGTGTAGAGGTAGGATAGGGGCCACCTAGCGCCACAAGCTTACCACGCTGTTTTGCTTCTCGAATTTGATCCAGTAAATCTTGTTTTTGGACAATCATGGCAGAAAAAATGACAATATCTGCCCATGCCCATTCTTCTTCGGTTGCAGCGCGAATGTTCCGATCTACAAGTTTAAATTCCCACTCTTGGGGTAAAATCGCCGCTACTGTGACTAAACCCAAAGGTGGTAACAGTACCTTGCGATCCACTAACGCTAGAATTTTCTCATAAGACCAAAAGGTTTTGGGAAATATTGGATAAACTAGCAAAACACGCATAGTATCACCCCTCACGATTTATTTGTGATCTAACTGTAACTAAATTTAGGATTAATTGACTTTTTTCTCAATTTGCTTGCTGTGTGTGAGAATGGGGGAATTGTCAGAATCAGGATGTCCAGGATTTAAGGATGAACAGGATGAAAACTGGGAACAATTAAAAAATACAAATAGTTTTGAGCTTATTCTACTCATGCAGTCTGGTCAATTAGCATCTACTCTAAGCGTTACAATTTACAAAGCACCACAAAAAGGTAAAGGTCAAAAATTATTACAGGAAGGTTTTCAAGTCGCTGATTTTCCCTATAATCCTCCCTACCTTGATGGAAGTTGCTACTTTGCAGGATCTAATGACAGAAGCATTGCTGAGGAGTTCAATGAGAGCTATCAAGAGGGGATTCTTGAGGTATATATTGATCAGGCAAGCTACGAACAGTATTTCAAATCTCTTGAATATCGTTATGATGAAAAAGATGGTTATGAGCGAATAGAGGTGGTTGTTCCTCAACGTTTGTTTCCCATCCTTAACCAATTTCCACGAGTCCTGAAATCACGGTGAATATTATGGATATTACAAGTTGGGAAAATATTAAATCTAAGTATAAGCTAGGTCAGTTTGTTCTGGGAAAAGTAGAATTTCATACACCTTTTGGCGTTTTTGTCAATATTGATGAGTCTCTGGTTAAGGGGTTGATCAAAATCCCTGACTTTTTAGATGAAGGGGGGATGAGTCCAGAAATGTATCCAGAAATTGGTACAACTATAGGCGCGGTTGTGGTTGGATATAACGAGAGTAATTGCCGCGAGGTGTATTTAAGTGCAAAACCTAGTGTACTGCATAAAGCTCTTGTACCCCTGAATATTCCTGCTTTAGCTGGTTAGAACAAATTGACTTTTTTATCAATTTGTTTGCTGTATGTGAGAATAGACAAAGAATTTTTATAGTTCAGGAGTCCCACAGTGCTGGCTCAATTAGATCGCATTACTGTTAATCCTAATGTTTGCCTTGGACAACCAACAATTCGGGGAATGCGGATTACTGTGGGCTTTGTCTTGAAATTGCTGGCCAGTAACCTTTCGGTTCAGGAAGTTTTAGCAGCTTATCCAGAATTAGAGGATGAAGATATCCGACAGGCGCTTAACTACGCTGCTTGGACAGTTTCAGATAAAATTGTGAGTATTCCTTCGGCATGAATAACCTTCGCTTTCTTGCTGATGTGCATATTTCCCCTCTAACAGTTGCAGCTTTAAAATTGAAGGGCTATGACATTTTGCAGAGTACAGATTTGCTCCCTAACACTGCGGCTGATGTAGATATTTTGGGACTTGCAAGAGTCGAAGGTCGAATTATTATCACCCAAGACCTAAATTTTTTAATGTTGATAACTATGAATCTAATTTAGCTACTTCGCTCTTCTGTATTTTCGTCAAGAATAAAATCTATAGTTTCTCGTATTTCAGGTAATGCATTTATAACCTTGATTTTTTTGTAAGCAAGCATTCCAAGCCTAGTGATAGGAGTTGCGAGTAAAGCACTTAAAAAACTATGTGGTGCTGCTTGAACATCGGAAAAGTCAAGGGTTATTTGATCTCCATTTTGAACCCTCTCTATGATTCGAGAATCTCGAAATCTTTTTGCTGCTTCCTTGTCTTCTGCATAAACACCAAAGTAGTTTCTAATATGAATATAAAAATTCCCTTCTTGTTCAGCTTTAGATTTAATATCTACTTCCTGTCTTGCTTTTTCCCTCAGTTCTTGCATCATACTGTGTAGCTCAAATTTATTTTCCGCACCAAGCTTGACCTCTCCATGAACAAAAGTTCCAGGCCATTTATACCGTAATTCTTTAGATGTTGTGTCTCTTGGAGAAACATGAAGCAATCCATGTCCTGAAACTATATATAGATTAGCTTTAAGTTTTCTCATAATATTGGATGAGATATATAGTCCAATACCAGCATTATCCTTACTGCTATATGCAGATACTCGACCAAAAGTTCCTGAAACTTGAGGTTCAATTGCACGACGAATAGCTTCACTATCAGTCGCAAAACCAGGATATGCCTGTTCCAAATGTCGTTTAATTCCAATTCCAAGATCAGCCGCAATAAAACTTAACTCATCCTTGCCTTGATACCAATTAAACTGAATAATTGATGGGAGAGTCATAGAAGTACCATTTGACAATATTCTGCTAGAGATTCCATGTTCAATAGTATTATACATAAGTTCAGATAAGACATAGCGTAGGGTTTTCTCATACTCTATATTAAAATTTTTTGTATATGCTTCTGATTTTTCAAGAGCTACTTTGAAATCTTGAGTGTTACGAATAGCTATTAAAGGTTTATATACATCTCCAACAAAGTTTTGCTCATGACGGAAAAGGACTTGACTCCATCCCCTTGCTCCCATTAATCGCCACATCTTTTCACTACTGCTGCTATGTTTGATATTGACATGGCAATTTTGTGTTTTTAATTGCCAAATGTAGAGAACAAAAAGGGATAAAGCCTGATAGTTAAGGCTTGTACTGTTAGATATATCTATGGTTACATCTACATCTTCAAATGACCAATCAAAAACTGAAAGGACACGATCAAAATTAATAATTCCATAATCTCGAAATGAGAAGTAATTTGGTACTTTGATAACAGGCATCTTGCTATATAGTATCTTTTTCAGAAAAAGGTGATTATTTAGATATATTATAATTCGGGTTAAAGCAAAGTGTGGTAAATTTATCACTTTACGGAAAAGTAATATGGCATAAGCATTTAGTGCGATCGCCCCTCTTGTAGAGTTACATTTTATTAACCCACCGTTTTTATTTGCATGGGAGCGATGCCTGCGAAGAGGAAAGCGATACCTTCGGTAAGCTTCGCTAACGCATGAGATAAACTAGAGAAAACATCAGACTATCTGAGCAACTTTTTCTTATGTTTGCTGAAACTTCCTCACGCTATGTTACACGCAATCCTGAAATTTTAGGTGGAGAGCCAATTATAACAGG
The DNA here is from genome assembly GCF_049315035.1 of Anabaena sp. PCC 7938. Lineage (NCBI taxonomy): Bacteria > Bacillati > Cyanobacteriota > Cyanophyceae > Nostocales > Nostocaceae > Anabaena > Anabaena sp. PCC 7938. The sequence continues at coordinate 4,439,123 of NZ_CP186034.1, forward strand.
CACTCGTACATCTATCCGCGCTATTGTTGGTTTATGGCGATTGGGAATTATGCCAGAAGAAATCCTAAATCATTTACCGCATTTAACACTAGCACAAGTATTTGATGCCTTGAGTTTTTATCTAGATCATCAAGCAGAAATTAATGATTATATTGAACGAAATCAAGTACCTAATGAATTAGTACATCCTGCTGTGAAAGCTACACGCAAAGATCATCCCTTAGCTAAATTTGCAGGAATTTTAAGCGACGCAGAAGCAACAGAAATAAAACAATAAATTGCTGAATGTCGGCAGGTAGATACCAATTAGTGGTAAAATTAGTTTGTGTACTTTCCTATTTCATATATTCATACAATTAATAATTATGGATTGGCAATCTCGAATTATCATTGATCCAAACATCTTAGTCGGTAAACCTATTATCAAAGAAACACGACTAGCGGTAGAATTTATTATTGATCTTCTTGCCCAAGGCTGGAGTAATGAAGAAATTTTGCGTAATTATCCAGGTATTACTATTGAAGATATCCAAGCCTGTCTTGCCTATGCTAGTGCTTCCTTAAAATCTGAAAAAGTCTATGCTATTCCTGCATAAATCATGCGTTTTTTAGCTAATGAAAATTTCCCCCTGGATGCAGTTGAAGCTTTGAGAGAAAACGGACATGATGTAGCTTGGATTAGAATAGACTCACCAGGTATTTCTGAACCTCAAGTATTAAGTCGCGCCCAAGCAGAAAACCGTATTCTCTTAACCTTTGATAAATATTTTGGAGAACTGGCTTTTCGTTCACAGTTACCTGCTACAACTGGCATTATTTTATTTAGAATAAAAGCACCATCTGGCTCAATAGTAGCGGAAAAAGTCGTGAAAGTGATCGCATTGCGTGATGATTGGTATGGACATTTTAGCGTTGTGGAAGATGACAAAGTGAGAATGAGGAATCTTGAAAAATAAGGGGGATATAGCAAATGAAACAAATAACTTGAGAAACTCTTGCTGTCTATCCAGGGTTTTTTCAAGGTTATTGCTTTTCATCGCCCCATAAAATAACTCACCTTTAACCACAGAACAAACCGCAATATCCGCAATATTTGTTGATCCTAACCGCTGCCGAATTGCCAAAGACTTACCATTAAGATAACGAGCGCAAACATTAGTATCTAGCAAATAAATCATGCCGCTTCTTCTCTTTGGGGAAAATTATCCTCATCATCAATAACAATAGGATCATCTTGACAACTACCATAAGTTTGTTCAAAAAAACCAGGAGGTCAGCCTAATTCCTATGGTGATTTTTGCTGAGATTTATCTTTTGTGGATATATCATATTTTTGTGATTTAAATTGTAAAAATTAAATAAAATTTAAAACCTCCTCCTGTTGTTGAGGCGTTAGATTTTGTACTTTTTCTAAAATAGATTTTTGCCTTTCTACTGCTTGAGTCATAATTAACAATTATCCTTTTCTAAATTTACAACTATTGTAGTTTGGGTGGATGTAAGGAAACCCCGCACTGTTTCAGTCTGCCTTAAAATAGTAAAAGCTTCATTGGCTCGTGTTAGACTCAATAGCTCGATCTTAGACGGAAAGATCATCCTCTAGCCAAATTTGCAGGAATTTTAAGTGATGTAGAAGCAGCAGAAATAAAACAATCAATTGCTGAATGTCGGCAGGTGCATAAAAATGAGTGGTGAAATGGCTTTAGATACTGATGCCTGCGATGAGGGAAGCGATCGCACATACCAATAATACCAATAATCATTTTTCCCTTAAAATTGACGAATTAAATCTTTTGCAAATTTCAATAAAAACGTGGCGCAGTACGATCGCTTCTCTTGTAAACTTACACTTCATTAACCCAGCATTTTTACCTCCCTGGGAGCGATCGCATTTCCATAGTCAGTTTATTCAACTTCTGGCTGAGTATATTAAGTTAGGTAAAGCTGTGGGCGCTGCTTTTGACCCATGCTGATCAAGGGGATTCTGAGAATGATAAGCTAAACAGTGACATAAAAAAGTGACTTAGGATGAAGTGTTAAATGGGTGTTTCCTCAACGGCTCCTCTCCTCCTCCGGGCTGCACGTGGTGAAGTAGTAGATCGTCCCCCCGTATGGATGATGCGACAAGCGGGGCGCTATATGAAAGCATATCGGGATTTGCGAGAAAAATATCCTTCATTCCGCGATCGCTCAGAAATTCCAGAAGTAGCGATTGAAGTTTCCCTCCAACCTTGGAGAGCTTTCCAACCCGATGGAGTTATTTTATTTTCCGATATTGTCACTCCCCTCCCAGGAATGGGGATTGAAATGGATATTGCGGAAGGTAAAGGCCCAATTATTCACTCGCCCATTCGCACTCAACAACAAGTTGATCAACTGCGTCCTCTAGAACCAGAAATATCCCTGCCATTTATCAAAACGATTTTGCAGGCATTACGGCAGGAAGTAGGCAATCAATCAACGGTGTTAGGCTTTGTGGGCGCACCTTGGACATTAGCCGCTTATGTGGTGGAAGGCAAAGGTTCTAAAACCTATTCCATCATTAAAAACATGGCATTTAGCGACCCAACGATGCTACATCAGTTTTTGGAAAAATTAGCTGATGCGATCGCAATCTATGTCCGCTACCAAATTGACTGCGGCGCTCAAGTTGTGCAAATGTTCGATTCTTGGGCAGGACAACTCAGCCCCCAAGATTATGACACCTTTGCCCTACCTTATCAAAAAATGGTGTTCGAGAAAGTCAAAGCAACTCACCCTGATACACCCTTAATTTTGTTAGTTAGTGGTAGCGCAGGTATTCTCGAACGCATGGCACAATCCGGGGCGGATATCGTTACTGTTGATTGGGCTGTGGATATGGCAGATGCACGGGCTAGATTAGGTAAACACGTCAAAGTTCAAGGAAACCTTGATCCTGGTGTGTTATTTGGTTCAAAAGAGTTCATCCGCGATCGCATTCTGGACACCGTTCGCAAAGCCGGGAACTGGGGACACATCCTCAATCTTGGTCATGGTGTACTACCAGCCACACCAGAAGAAAACGTCGCTTTCTTCTTTGAAACTGCAAAAAAACTGAATGCTTTGGTGTAATTCTTTTGGGTGGGCAAATGCCCACCTAAGGGACTTCCAAATAAAAAAATGTACAAAAATTTCTTTTCTGGTGTTCCCTAAGAGAACTCCACAAAAAGAAATGCCCAATGTCATTCTGAACGGAACGAAGTGTAGTGAAGAATCCTCCGAGATGCTAGAGCCTCCGGCACGCTAACGCGAACGTTTCGCTTTGCTACACTCAGCATGACAAAACAGGATCATTTATTTTCTGGTGTTCCCTAATTAATTAACACAGCACTTCAACCTCGCTTTTTTCCTTTTTGCCAACTTTGACTATTCGGCTTTTTATTAAACTCTCCATCAGGAAAAAGTCGCGGTTCTAATTCTTCATAACTACCTTCAAAATCACAACTTCCATAAAGTGGACATTGACGACAATAAACGCTTTTCGTATAACGTTCTAAATTTTCGCGGTTGAAAAAATAAGGTTTGTGGCTAAAGGTACTCGCTACCCACTGCCATGACATATTATTACTTGCTGGGTCGCCATCAAGCAAGTGTTGCAAAAACCATTTTGCACCTGCTTGCCATTGAATATGTCGCCAATGAATCACATAAGCTGCTAACCACATTCTAATATGGTTGTGCAGATAACCAGTTTCTCGCAATTCTCGGCTAAAGCTATCAATACAAACTAGTCCTGTTGTACCTTCCGTAATGTCTGAGGGTAACTCTGCTGCATAGTTTGCTAGTTTGTATCCAGTTTTGTATTCTTCTTGATCCTGCCAAATACCATTCCCCAGCTTTACATATAACCTTTGCCAATAGTCACGCCAACCTAACTCGGTAATTAATTTAGTCGCTTCATCTAAATTCTGGACATGATCAAGGATATAATCTCGAATTTCTCGCAAACTCAAAACGCCATAACGAATGTAAGGAGATAGTTTAGTAACATCACCTGTTAGAAAATTACGTGTTTTTCCGTAAGCATCTGGATTGACTTTATGTAATACTTGTTCGGCTGCTTTTCTTCCTCCTACAGTAATACTAATGTGATCATCTCGTTCTGTAGCTGTGGGGAATTGTTCGCGGAGGTAAGCTATTAATTCTTCTCGATTAGTAAAATCACGTAACATAGTTTTATTGATTTAGGGAATTCCAATTAAAAAAATACCCAAAAGTTTCTTAAAGTTTCTTGTGGTGCGGGCATCTTGCTTGCAAATTATCAAGGACGGGCAGGATGGCCATCGCACAAAATTGGGGAATCTATTTTTTGGTGATCCCTTAAACTTAATTTTAGTAACCAATGATTCCTTTAGGAGTAGATTATGACAAAATACACATCTTTAACTGAACAAAAAGGTTACTATCGCTATCACCCCAATGGGTTAGAACAAAAGGGATATGCACGCTTATTTCCCTATGTTGGGGAAGATGGCGCTATACGCTACATTTTAACTAAATTATATCAAAATCTTTTAGAACAAGGAAAACTTTCACAACCTTGGACTTTATTGTTGACCCAGCTAGAAAATAAAATTGCAGATTTAGATGAAAGTTGGGTAAATATCTCAACTTTGTTGGTGGACTGTAAAGTTTTTCAATCAGGATGGTTTAATTTCGATTTACCACCCAATGAACAATTTAATAATAGTTATATTCGGGAAAGAAAGAAGTTAGTAGAAAGGCTTTTAGCTGCCAATAAAGCAGTCGAAGCAGTAGATAAAAATCTACCTCCACTCAAAAGAAATGCAGAACAAAGAAAGTTATTTTTTCAAGCTTTAGCAAAGTATGGTGTTAAGCCTCCTATCATGAGTATGATTCATGAGCGAGATGGGGGGTTGAGCGATCGCGAATTTGTTCGTCAAAGAGTAGCTGGTGCAAACCCCACAGTGCTAAGACGAGTGCAAACAAATGACCAAAATTTTCTCCAAGCTTTGGCTACTCAACCTTATAAATTAGCGAATAATGGGACAATAGATTTAATTAAGTCTGCCAGTGAAAACCGTCTATTTATCGCTGATTATCCACTACTGAGAAATTTAAAAGTTACGGATTTACAACCTGGTAAATATGTGGGTAGTCCGACAGCTTTATTTTACCGTACAGATAAAGGTTTAGAACCTATATTAATTGAAGTGCAAAAAGGTAGAGTTATAACTCCAGGAATTACTGGAGAAGCAGCAGATGATTGGATGAAAGCAAAATTATATTTTCAAACTGCGGATGCTACCCATCATGAATTGATTGCTCATTTGAGTTATACTCATTTAGCAATGGAAGCATTAGCCATTGCCACCCCCAGACAGTTAGCAAGTAATCACCCAGTTTATCAATTATTATCTCCCCATTTTCAGTTTTTAATTGCCATCAATAATCGGGGTAATAACGTACTCTTAGCAGCAGGATCAGCAATTGAGAATTTAATGGCTCCCACCTTAGAAGCATCTTCTAAATTGATGAATCAGGCTTATCGAGAGAAGTCTTTTTGGTATTATTCCCTGTTGAATGACATCGAAGTGCGGGGAATTGAACCGAAGTTATTACCAGATTTTCCTTACCGAGACGATGCTTTGTTATTATGGGAAGCGATCGCTAAATATACCACTCGTTATTTACAGCGTTACTATCCAGACGATAAAGCAGTACAACAAGACCCCTATTTACAAGCTTGGGCTGATGAATTAAGCGCACCTTTAAACACCCGTCCCAAATCAGACTTTCCCCAAGCACCTGCATGGTTCCCCAAAGAATTAGTCACAGAATCAGGAATAGAACCCCAAGAATTACCTTCCTATCCCCGTGTACCTGGGTTTACAAAAATTGGTAGTTTGCAACAACTAATCGACATAGCCACTATCACCATCTTTACCTGTGGACCTCAACACGCAGCCGTAAACTTTAGCCAATTCGATTACTTTGGCTACGTTCCCAATGCACCCTTTGCAAACTATAACCGACCAGATACACCAACCAGTTTAGAGGAATTTTTGCCCTCAACAGATAAAGATTTAGAGCAGATGCGGTTAACTTCTGCATTAAGTGGAATTTTTTGGGGTAAGTTGGGAAGTTCTAATTTAATTCAGTTTGCAGATAAAATCGACAAACAAATACTCGCTCAATTTCAAACCGACTTATTAGAGATTGAAGCCAAAATCAAAGCCCGAAATCAGCAGCGTTTAACGGAAAGCGGTGTTGAATATTCCTATCTTTTGCCTTCTCGCATTCCCAATAGTATCAATATTTGAAGAAATCAAAACACCTGTAGCAGTCGTCAATGCAAAGCCTGTAGGGCGGGAAAACCCCGCCCTGATGGTCAGGAGCGCTTTGAGAAGCTTATTCCCTTTTTAATTGGACTTCCAAATAAAAAAATGTACAAAAAGTTCTTGTGGTGCGGGCAAGATGCCCGCAAATTATCAAGGACGGGCAGGATGCCCATCCCACAAGATTGGATAATTTATTTTACTGGTGTTCCCTAAGGTGGAAATCTCGATACAACCGTAGACTTTGCAAACATCCTCAAAGATTTTTATGCGATCGCTTGTAGCTCAAATTTGACAACGATATCGTTAAAATCTCCATCACCACCATTTACTAAATCTTCAAAGCCAAAGGTGTTATCACCTAAAAGACGGACATGATCTGTCTGATCTGAATTAGCACCTAAGAAAGTAAAGTAAACGGCTGGATCATTACTTACATTGTTATCAAGAACAGCATCAGGTCTACTATTCACAATTAGAAACGGCACATAGATAGCACCTCCTTCTAAAGTGCCACTAAAATTTGCTGTTTGTCCATTAGTAACACTCAAACCAAGATTACTTAAGTGTTGATTAACCACTGCTTGAGTATAGCCAGATTGCCCAGGTAAGATATCAGCAGTACCATCACCGTCAATATCAATTCCACCATTTTCATCAGTCACTTTATAGAAACCAACATAGTTATCAAAGGCTGCTTCTCGATAGACTGTAAACTCAGCAGTCACCAAACCAGAAACATCTCGTAAATCAATGTTTTCTCCTTGTGAACGGTCTTGCAAACCTGTACCCAGAGGTAAAGGATTATCTGTAGCCTGAATCTTGACAACCAAGTCCTCGAATCCTTGAGGATTACCAGAACCATCCTCCCAAGCGAGAGAGAAATTATTATTACCTAAGTCTGTACTTTGGAGAGTTGAAGAACTAGGAAAAATTAAGTTGGAAATAGATGTGATTCCAGCTTTTACAGAATCAGTCGAACCATTTTTAACCACATAAAATCTTAAGTTATCATTGGGATCAAATCCTAATAACTTATTGATATTATTTGCATCAAACTGCTGAGGAATTTTGGAAATAGCCGAGAAAATTACCTTACTGTTCGCCAATGCTGCCTCAGCATATCCAACTTCTCCAGGGGCGATACCATTAATTGTTCCAGCTGCATCATCAACAGTAAATGCACCTAATTCATTGACAAGGCTAGAACTAAGTCCGGTGAGGGTAACTTCAAGTGTGGCTTTGCTATTGTTGGTTTGGATTTGAAAGACATCATCGCTAATTTTGACTAATTTAGTGGTAGAGGAACCGCCACTTGTAGGTCCTTCATTGATGTCATTAACATTGATAGTTAATTCCTTTTCATAGAAAAGTCCATCTTGGTCTGTAGTTTTAACTTTGATTAGATAACTTGACTTGGTTTCAAAATCTGGAGATTGGTTGATTTTCAGATTTTCGCCATCAATACTGAAAACACTATTATCAGGATAGTTATCATCATCAACTAAGCTGTATGTGAAAGTATCACCTGCATCTGAGTCAGTAGTGATAAATGTGCCAATTACTGTTTCAGAGGCAACATTTTCATCAATAGTGATTGCAGTTAATGCCAAATCTGTAGGTGCTACATTTGTGCCTGTTTCATTGATGTCATTAACATTGATAATCAATTCCTTCTCATAGGAAAGTCCATCTTGGTCTGTAGTTTTAACTTTGATTAAATAACTTGACTTGGTTTCAAAATCTGGAGATTGGGTAATTTTCAGATTCTCACCATCAATGCTGAAAGCACTATTATCAGGATAGTTATCATCATCAACTAGGCTGTATGTGAAAGTATCACCTGCATCTGAGTCAGTGGTGATAAATGTGCCAATTACTGTTTCAGAGGCAACATTTTCATCAATAGTGATTGCAGTTAATGCCAAATCTGTAGGTGCTACATTTGTGCCTGTTTCATTGATGTCATTAACATTGATAGTTAATTCCTTCTCATAGGAAAGTCCATCTTGATCTGTAGTTTTAACTTTGATTAAATAACTTGACTTGGTTTCAAAATCTGGAGATTGGTTGATTTTCAGATTTCCACCATCGATACTGAAAGCACCGTTGTCAGGATAGTTATCATCATCAATTAAGCTGTATGTGAAAGTATCACCTGCATCTGAGTCAGTGGTGATAAATGTACCAATTACTGTCTCAGAGGCAACATTTTCATCAATAGTGATTGCAGTTAATGCTAAATCTGTGGGTGCTGTATTATTCCCTTCGTCGTCAAGATCATTAACATTGATAGTTAACTCCTTCTCGTAGGAGAGTCCACCTTGGTCTGTTGTTTTGACCCGGATGTTGTAAACTGCCTTGCTTTCAAAGTCTGGGGATAACTTAATTTTCAGACTGCCGTTATCAATAACGAAAGCATCATTATCAGCATCCCCATTTCCAGCAACTAGGCTGTAGGAGAAAGTTTGAACTTTGACGTTGGGATCAGTGGTAGTAAATGTACCAATTACGGTTTCAGAGGCAACATTTTCATTAATACTATTGTTGCTTAATAGCAAATCTGTAGGGGCGCTATTGATGCCAAAAATTATGTAGCCTTCCCCAGATTGAGAAGAGGCAAAGGGGGCGCTGAGAATTAGGTCAGCAATGCCGTCACCATTTACATCTCCTGCACCACTAACTGAATTACCTAAGTTGTCAAATTCGGCAATGCCGTCGATGATAAAGCCGTTAGTACCATCAATATCGGTCAGGTTGATGGCAGAAGCAAAGCTACCATTTTTGCCAAATACTACATAGCTTTGACCAGAACTTTCACCATTGGGATCTGCATTGTTGGCGCTAACAATTAAATCGTCAATACCATCTCCGCTGATATCTCCCACACCACTGACAGACCAGCCTGAGTTGTCAAATTCGTTAATGCCGTTGATGACAAAGCCATTATTACCATTGAGGGTGGAGAGGTCAAAGATGGGATCAAAGTTTCCATTTTTGCCAAATACTACATAGCTTTGACCAGCATTCATGATGCCATTGGGGTCGGCATCATGTGCGCCGATAATTAAGTCATCAATGCCGTCATTGTTGATATCTCCAGCGCTGCTAACAGAGAAGCCTAATTTGTCACCTTCTTGGCCATTGATGATAAAGCCGTTAGTACCATCAATATCGGCCAGGTTGATGGCAGAATCAAAGCTACCATTTTTGCCAAATACTATGTAAGCTTGCCCGGAATTTGTACCATTTGGAGCAGCTTGGGGAGCGCCAATAATCAGATCATCAATGCCGTCGTTGTTGATGTCTCCCGCACTGCTGACGGATAAGCCTGAGTAGTCTTCTATGCTCTGTCCGTTAATGACAAAACCGTTACTGCCATTAAGACTGTTGAGGTTGAAACTGGAATCAAAGTTACTCGCACCAAATACTATGTAAGTCTGTCCCGGTTTGCCGTTGGAAGTGGTATAGGCATTGGGAGCGCCGATAATCAGGTCATCAATGCCGTCATTGTTGATATCGCCGGCACTACTGACTGAGTAGCCTAATTCGTCTTCTGCATTCAGACCGTTGATGACTAAGCCGTTGTTGCCAAGGTTGGAGAGATCAATGGTGGAATTGGAACTGAAACTGTTTTTGCCAAATACTACATAGCTGCTGCCAATGTTATTGTTGTTATTGGTGTCAGCAAAGGGAGCGCCGATAATTATATCGTCGATGCCGTCGCCATTCACGTCTCCTGCTGCACTAATAGAACGACCTGCTGCTTCGCTTTCAGTAGCACCGAGGATAGTAAAACCGTTGATCCCATTTAGGGTGGAGATGTCAATGGTAGGAGCAAAGCCGTTTTTGCTGCCAAATACTACGTAGCTTGCTCCAGCGTTCCCTTTTGCTTGGGGGTCGGCTTGGGGAGCGCCGATAATTATGTCATCAACACCGTCACCGTTAATATCTCCCGCACTGCTAACTGAGTAGCCTAAGTTGTCATCGTTTGTGTTGCCATTGATGAAGGTAAAGCCGTTTGTGCCATTAAGTGTGGAGATATCTACTTTTTCAGTCATAATTCTGTAGTATTTTTAGCTTTTTCAAGTTTTGATAAATTGCCGTTACTGCTTTGTAATCGGCTCGTCTTTGCTGTTAATCTGCGTGAAAAAATTTCTCTGTGCTGTAGTTGAGTAGCCAGAGTTGATATGAATTGGAGATGTCTAATAGGAAGGAGTTCACTCTGCGATTAATCTGCATGAGGAAATTCCTTACTTGAATGTAGGGGTTTTAAACCTCTTGTGCTGTCAGTCCTGTATAGCTACACTTAGAGCGGTAGCAGGGCGTTGAGCAGCGTACAATTAATTAGACGTTTTTACTCAGAGTTGCTATGGATAGAAAGTAGTCAGGGATAGGAATTAATCCCGCTGTTAATCTGCGTTAAGATTGCTCTCTGTACCGTGGTAAAGCAGTCAGAGCTTAATATTTATAGCAATGGGTATGAGGGAAATCCGGGTTAAACTCTATGCAAAATAAAACCTAGATTTTAATTCAATTACCCAAACTACGATCTGCTGTCAGCAGTAGCTATTAGCGATAACTATACCTAAGTTATGCTACGCTGACGGCCAGCTTTGCGATCGCACACTATGAAAATCCATGTCTATCTAGACCTGGGGTTTTTCCGATGACACCCGAACGACCCTACTAAAATGAATCTACCAAGATGCTGAAGTTTTTACTTATCTTTTAGGGGTTTAATTTTCTATTGATGGATAAGGTTTTCATTAAACGCCCAAGATAAATATAGCCTATATCCTCTACTATTAATTGTCAAGTTTCCATAAAGTTTAGACAAAGAATACTTAAAACGCTGAGTTTTCTTTTAATGACTATAGTTGTTGATTCCCACATATAAGGTCTGTTTGTCAAGATTGTGCCAGAAAAAAGATGATATTTTTTGACATTTGATTTATTTTAATTATGATGTGCTAGTAGAAAAACCATCACAATGTTCTCGGTATAACTGTTAACTTGTAGTCAAGATAGAAGCAAGAGTTTTATTAGAGACATAAGAAGATGTATTTCAACTTTTTTATAAGTTCGATTGCGGGAATTATTGTCACAGTATTACTGGCTTTTGGTGTTTTGCAGTGGTTTCATGTGTCCGCTGGTAGCTTTCTCGATTGGGTAATTGGTGGGGCGAGTTTTTGGTGGTTATTGGTAATTGTGACAGTTCCATGGAATGTCCATTTTCAGGCTAAAGAAGTTTTAGCCCAAGCAGCAGAATCAATAGAAAAAAACATTTCCGTAGATGAGAAACAAGTTAAGTATGTAAAAGTTTTAGCCAAGCGATCGCTCTTGATTGCAATTGGTTTACACTTAGTTTCAGCCTTTGCTCTGTATATCCTGGCTGTTACAGGTATTAGTACTGTCGGATATATTAGTTCTGGTGCAGCTGTATTATTAACTTTACTGCGTCCAGCTATCAGCGCCTACGAGTATTTGTATACTCGGTTGAGAATGATTCGTCAAGCATTTACCTATCCACGGGAAGATATTGTGGAATTGCGTCACCGTTTTGATGAAATAGAGCAAAAAATCAAATCTTTAGAAGAGCAACTTAACCCAGAACAGCCTTATTCTTTAGTAGCAAATAATCAACGGTTTTCGGAAGAGACACGCCGAGAATTAGCGCGGATTGTTGCTAGTTTAGAGGAAGTACGCGCTACAAACCAATCTGAACATGAACGTCTGTCTAGAGAAGCCAGAAATGCGATCGCACAACTTTCCACTGATGGGCAATTTCTTGATCATGTCCGTGAAATTATTAGATTTTTTAAATCAGCATGAATATAAATTAAATGATCACAAGTCAGGAGTCAGGAGTCAGGAGTCAGGAGTCAGGAGTACGAATGTAGAATCCCCGTGTCTTTAGACCGGGGAATGTCAATCGCTCTAAATTACTAATCAGGGCTTACCATTAGACTCAGTTAAAATTAACTTTGGTTCTTCTGGTGTGGGTTCTTCTTCTGGCAAACCGTACATTGATTTGTACAGCTTATCGTACTGCTTGGCAGATTCATACCAACTGAAGTTTTGACTCATACCGCGTTTTTGTAATTCTTGCCATTGGGGTTTGAAACGGAAACCTTCCCAAGCGCGAATCATGCAGGTGAATAGGTCTAACGGTTCATAGCGGTCGAAGCAATAGCCAGTACCGGCTTCATTGACTGGATCGTAATGTGATACGGTGTCAACTAATCCACCTGTGCGGCGGACAATGGGGACAGAACCGTAACGCAAAGCCATCATTTGACTGATACCACAGGGTTCAAATCGGCTAGGCATGAGAAAAGCATCAGTACCAGCGTAAATGCGACGAGAAAGGGCATCGTTATACAGTAAGTAAGTTGCCATGCGTCCGGGATAGCGGGATGCTAATTGCCACATTTGGGTTTCATAATAGCGATCGCCTGTTCCCAGCAAAACAAATTGAGCATCTGTATAAGCCATGAAGCGGTCTAGAATTTGCATAACTAAATCCAGACCTTTTTGTTCCACTAACCTTGTCACCATGCCAATCAGAAAGGCATTAGAATTGACTTCTAAGCCTACTTCTTCTTGCAAAGAAATTTTATTGGCTTTGCGTTTATCTAAGGTATCGGTGGTGAAAGTTTGGGTGATGTATTTATCATTGGCAGGATTATAAACTTCTGTATCTATGCCGTTGATAATCCCTGATAGTTTCCCACTAATAAAAGATAGCAAACCTTCGATTTGTTCACCGTAAGCAGGAGTCTTGATTTGATCTGCATAGGTGGGAGAAACTGTGTTTACCTTATTGGCAAACTGAACTGCTGCGGCCATGGTGTTATGACCTTGCATATACCAGGGACACCAAGTAATTTTCTCTAAATACCAACGCCACGGCCCTTGATAAGCTAGGTTATGAATGGTAAATACAGTGGTGATATCTGGAGATTGGTTCAACCAAACTGGTAACATTCCTGTATGCCAATCATGACAGTGAACAATTTCTGGCTTCCAGTAATTCCAGCAGAATTCCGCTGCACCATTGGAGAAAAAGGTGAACCGCCAATCTTCATCTTCTCCGCCATAAATACGGCGGGTATTAAAAGAAGAATGTTGAAACAAATATAATGGGACATCAGTACCAGGTAGAAGGCTTTCATAAACGGAAAAGTCCTGGAACATGGCATTTCCAGTCCATACAGGTTCTTTGGGAATCTCCATTTTGTCTGGAAGAAAGCCATAGTAAGGCAAGAATATTCGCACATCATGCCCCATTTGTCTTAAGACTTTTGGTAATGCACCCACAACATCGCCCATTCCGCCTACTTTGGCAATGGGAGCAGCTTCAGCTGCAACAAATAAAATCCGCATGGTATTTATTGGTAATTGGTAATTGGTGATTTGTAAAATCTTTATAGCGCTTTCCACTAAGCGTGATATACAAAATTACCCCTCCCCAACCCTCCCCTTGGTAAGGGGAGGGTGCGCGATAGCGCGGGTGGGGTGTATGTCATGAGCTTGGGAATTGCTATATCTTTATCTGTAACCTATCACCTATCACCTTATGATCCGCGTTGGATCTCGGTGAAGATAGTTTCTAAAATTTCCGTAGCGCCTTGTTTCCTTAAAATATTGGCTAGTTCTGTACCCAGTTTTTCTGCATCATTGGCTAGGCCAGTAACAGTGTCTTGCACCAGTTTTTGACCATCAACGCTGGCAACAATACCTGTTAGTGTTAAATTACCATCAACTATTTCTGTATTTACACCAATGGGTACTTGACAACCACCCTCTAAGGAACGGAGAAAGGCTCTTTCTGCTAGACAGCGATCGCGTGTTTGGGGGTCTTCAATGGCTTTAAGGATGGAAATGACTTCGCTGTCATCTGCACGGCATTCTATACCCAGAGCGCCTTGTCCGACGGCATGGAGAGAAATTTCTGGAGGTAAGACTTGGTGAATGCGATCGCTCATTCCCAATCTTTCTAACCCAGCTACCGCTAAAATCAAAGCATCATAATCACCTTTATCCAGTTTCTCCATGCGTGTAATTAAGTTTCCCCGCACATCTTTAAACGTAAAATGGGGAAATTTATTGCGTAACTGTGCCAGCCGTCGCAAGGAAGATGTCCCAATTACTGCACCTTCAGGTAAAGTGTCGATTGTCTGTCCTTTATATTTTTCATGTAGTACCAGCGCATCTGCTGGATTTTCACGTTCGGTAATTGCTGCTAATGTTAACCCTTCTGGTAACTTTGTTGGCAGATCCTTTAGGGAATGAACTGCAAAATCAATCTCCTGATTGATCATTCCCAATTCCAGTTCTTTGGTAAATAAACCTTTATCACCAATTTTGGCTAATGCTACATCCAGGATTTTGTCACCTTGAGTAGACATCGTATGGACTTCAAAAGTGATATCAGGAAAGCTTTTCTGAAGTTGCTCTTGTACCCAGTATGTTTGAACTAGAGCAAGTTGGCTTTTACGTGAACCAATACGAATAGTGCGGGGAGGACTAGAAACTGAAGTCATAAAACTATATGTCAAACCAGGCGGTAAATTCACATTGATCTAGACTACCGCAGCAAGTGACTTACCGGATTGAACTAACGTCTTTACATTTGTTTATATTTCTGCAACCTCAACCGCTGACGAAAAGCAGGTAAAAAGTTTGAGTAATATTTTACACATATTAATCTCGGTTATTTATTTATATGCAGAATTTTGCAGCCACCGTAATGACCATTGATATTAGCACAATGTCCCTCATGGTCAGTGTGGCATCTATTTTGCAATCAATCACACTGATATTTTTAGTTTTCTTAGCTAACCAATATCGGGGAATTAGTATTTATGCTATTGGCACAATTTTATCCGCACTGGGATTTCTCATTTTCCCTATGCGCTTATTACTATCAGATAAATTACTGTTATTGAATCTACGTTTTTTTGGTAATTTATTTATTACCTGCGCTCAAATAATGTACACCATAGGAATTGGTAAATTTATTGGCAAAAAAATAAATTATCTGTTTCTTATAGCTCTTAGTTCTGCTTTTTGTGTTACCCAATTTTATTTTATATATATCAAAGATGATTATTTACTTAGAAATTCAAGCATTATCCTACCAGCAATCATTTCTAACTTATTAGCAATTTACTATTTAATGTCAAATCAAGATAAATCTCTATTTAGTTCTTCCGTTTTTACTTCCATTATATTTTTATTTTATGTTATCTGTTTGATGCTACGTATAGTCATGATACCATTGACCCAAACAACTTCTTTAATGCAATCAAATAGCATAAATATTATCACACTTTGGGCAATATTTTTATTTGATTACCTTCGTAACTCCGGCTTTATTATGATGGTTAATCAAAGAATGTATCAGGATTTGCATACATTAGCTACAACCGATTCTTTAACCAAGGCGCTGAATCGTAGAGCAATAGAAAATTATTTACAGCATGAAGTCACAAGATTTAAACGCAGTGAAATACCCTTTAGTTTAATTTTGATTGATGTTGATAAATTTAAATTAATTAATGATAATTATGGACATACTTTTGGTGATGTTGTTTTACAACACCTAGTTAACATCCTGAAAAAATCTCTCCGTTCTCAAGATTTGGTGAGTCGTTGGGGTGGAGAGGAATTTCTCATCCTCTTACCAAACACAAATATTGAAACTGCATCTCTTATTGCTAACAGATTGCGAATAATAGTTGAAGAAAATCCAGCCGCTGAGGGAATGATTTATTACACTATTAGTTTAGGGGTGGCAACTTTTGCAGAAACTTATACAAATTCACTAAGTTCATTTTTTATCGCCCTTGATCAAGCTCTTTATCAGGCGAAAAATAATGGTCGGAATCAAGTAGTTATTGCTGCTACAGTTCAATAATTAATAAAAGATTGGGGGTAAGGAAAGTTTGGTTTTTTCAAAATAATCAGTTTGCAATTTACCATCTGCTTGGTGAAAATTATGAACAAGGTGCAAAAAGCGAATTATTGCCAAACTTGGATTTGACAATATTAGCGCAATATGTAATGGCAGATGATCCTTTAGATGCAGCGATCGCATTTCGAGAGCAAATTAGAGAAATGGTGGGTTAGATAAAATCTTTGTTATTTCCTGCACTAAAGTAGTCTTTAGAGGGAAGTTAAAAAGTTGCAGATGTGCTACAAAATAGTATACTGCCTAAATCTATTTTTTAATCTATATGAGTCGTTCCGCTTGCCTTATCTTTAACCCAGTTGCGGGTCAGGGTGATCCAGAATTAGAACTAGATCAGATTAGATCAATATTAGAACCAGAAATTGAATTAGATATTTATTTCACAACTGAAGAAGTGGATGCTGACGAACTTGCACGCGCAGCAGTAGAAAGGGGAGTAGAAGCGATTATTGCGTCTGGGGGTGATGGTACTCTGTCAGCAGCAGCCGCAGCAGTAGTTAATACTAATATTCCCTTCGGGATTATTTCACGGGGAACAGCAAACGCTTTTGCAGCAGCTTTAACGATTCCCGATACAATTGCAGATGCTTGTCAGACAATTTTGCAGGGTAAAACCCGTGCAGTAGATGTAGCTTATTGCAACGAGCGACTGATGGTATTATTGGTAGGTATTGGTTTTGAAGCCGGAACTGTAGAAAAAGCAGACAGGAATGCTAAAAATCGCCTGGGGATGATGGCGTATATTTTGGCAGGAATTCAAGAATTAGGAAATTTACAGAAATTCGCTGTTGAAATTGAAACTGAAGATAAGATCATTCAAACTATTGCTTCGGCGGTGACAGTAGCAAATGCTGCACCGGCAACTTCAGTGTTAGCTCATGGACCAGCGGGTATTATTTTTGATGACGGATTACTAGATTTAACAATTGTAGCCCCAGAAAATAAAACAGGTGCGATCGCAGCTACATTCCATTTATTTCAAACTGCTACCGCAGGAACACCCGTAGAACGAGACGATATTGGCTATCTGCGAGCTAAAACATTTAAAATCACAACTGAACCACCACAAAAGGTAGTTATAGATGGAGAAGTAGTCGGCACAACTCCTGTAGAAATTAATTGTATACCAGAAGGTTTGAGGGTTTTTGTACCATCAGTAGCAGAAGATATTCCCACAGAAAAGCTAGAAGGATTACCTAACTTAACTGTAGAAATGAAGGATTAAGCTGTGGGTAATTCAGGAATTATGTAATCTAAATCATTCCTGGGCCTTTACCCCTTGTATCATGTTTTTCCGTCAATTCACCTGTTTTATTTTCATTTACTTCGTGTAATTCCTCAAGACGTTCTGCGATGTCTTCCTCCAGATGTTTCCGTGCATCACCTGGAACTTCATAATACATTTCTGGTTCCACGGGATAATTATTCAACAAACCTTCTTGATCAACGGTATAACCATCTGTGGTGCGTATGCTTTCAACATTGGTTTGGTCGTCAGTAGGCGCACTGGAGATGTTTTCTTCTGTGGGAAGATGTTTATAATGTTCTCCTTCCCTGTCCATACGCGCTGCTGTTTCCGCTGGGATAATTCCCCGATCATAAGTATCTGCATCAACTCGATGAGCAGAATCTGTTGTTTTTTTAACTGGTTTATTAGTCATAAATTAAATTTAATCCTCTTTATTTATTTTGAGAATAACTTCGAGAACTAGATTAGTGTTTTTTTATAAAAATAAATACTGCCTTAAGAAGTGAATTCATGAAAAATACTAGCTAAAATTATCTATCTTGAGACATACACAGGCGGGTGTTACATCTCCTACTTTTGCTGTAAGTATTTCAAAAAAAATGTAGGGTTGGTATTGTTTACCCTACATTAAATTAGCTAATAGATTGATTTTAATTAACCTATAAGTTGTTGTTTGAATGAATTAACCTTGTGTACTAATTCTTGACGGGTTTCAGCTTTGATGAGATAACGGAAAGTAAACCAGATGGCATAAATTATGCCAATTATCTCAAAAATAGGTGCTAATAACGGTACGCCATGAATAGCATCTAAAACTGCGATCGCTACCTTGACCGTGACAATTGCAGACAAAATTAATCCAAATGTTAATAAAGCCTGTTTGTTTTTGTCAAAAAAACTACCTAGATAATTTGGCAGTTGGTCTAAGAAATCAACAATTTGTCTGCTCACTCGCTGCCATTGGCTTTCATAAGCTTTAGCTGGCATGAGTTTTGGTAATTTGGCGGTATCTACACCCTCAAGAGCTAATACACCGTCAGGTGAACCTGAATTTACTGTCTCTGGTGGCTGTTGTTGAGTTTCCATAACGTTTGCCATTTGGCAGAACAGTGTTGATAAATGACTGGACGTAAATAAATATAACAGTCTGGACACAGAATACCAAGTCAAAAATATTTCAGTTTGTATCCTGATTACTGACTCCCGATGCTAAAAATTTATTTACATCCACTAACTTCAGGATATTAATTGTTAGCAGCTTTAGTTTTGTGGTGGTGTAACAATCGTTTCCACAACTACATTTTTGACACCATTAATTTCTTTTGCCAAAGGTTCAATTTTAGCCAACTGCTCCTGATTACCAACGGTTCCTGATACAGTAACTAGTCCATCTTCTGTAGCCTTAACTGTTAATTGACCACCTGGTATATTGGCCTCTAATTTAGATCGGACTTGACTTGCTAGATCTGCGGCAGCTCTGTCTGTTAGATCACCAGTCGCCAAATTTCGTTCTTCACGAGCGCGGATATCAGCATTGAGTTGTCTTCTGCGGACTTCACTTTGAGCATCTTCTTGTGCTTCTTGAGTTGTTTGTGTAGCAGGACTTGCTGGAACTTCTCCCGTTTCGGGTGCAGTGACAGTTGTCTTAGCAGTGTCATCGCAAGCAACGCTAAGAACTAAAAGCGAACCAATTAAGAAAGAAGTTAGCTTTTTCATGTGTTTATTTCTTGATATAAATGTGAATTTTTGGGAGTATGGGGTAGGAATTAGGAGTAAAATTCTGATGTTAATGCTCCTAATTGTTGTACTGATGGAAAGATAATTAAACTGTTCTTTCTCGGTTGTCAACAATAATTACAGAATTTTCCCCGGTGTAATTACTAGGAACAGTTTCTGCCTGTCTGATGGGTTCAAAACTGGTTTGACGTTCTCTGACATTATGGACATCAGGGGCATCATAAATGGCAAATTCTTCAATTCCCAGACGCTTAAGAATCGTTTCTGCATGGTGTATTTCTGCTTCTGTGCCATCGACAATTACTAGGTAATGACCTTTTTGGAAGCGATCGCTATAAACTTCCGCCCGTTCTTTAGGAATTCCTAAACCAACTAGTCCCCCAGCTATACCTCCAACGGCTGCACCCACAGCACCACCGGTCAGGGTTGTAGCCAAAGCCGTAGCTGCTGCACCAGCTACCATTACAGGCCCCACTGCCGGAATTGCTAAAGTTCCCAGACCAACTAATAAACCGCCTAAACCACCTATTGCACCACCAGTAACTGCACCAGCTTTTAACCCTTCCCCGGCTTGATTACCTGTCTCCAAATTCCTATTGACATTACCATTTGTGTCTTTAGCTATCAGGGAAACATAACTCATGGGAAAACCAGCATTTCTTAATTCATTCAGTGCGGTTTCTGCGTCATGACGATGGGTAAATACACCAACTGCTCTCTTGTTCGTTTGTGTGGTGTGCGGAGCTACATTTTCATGGCCATTGGCTTCGTAAATTTCCCATTGTTTAACGTGATGCTGGTTGATAATTGTTGCTGCGCGTTGGATTTCAGCATCAGTGCCACGGACAATGATGATATAGTTACCTTGATGGATGCAATCGTTGTAGAACTGAGTCCGTTCATAGGGAATATTTAGGCGAGTAGGCTCAATGCGATCGCTCACATGAATTCCCTCGAAAGTATTTCTTTGTGGATCTTCCCTGTTAATTAGAGAAATTTGACTCAAGGGAAAGCCAGTATTTCTTAAATCGCTAATTGTTGCTTCTGCATCGTGCAGCATTGAAAAGTAACCGATGGCATATTTATCAACAGCCCTATCCTGATGTCTAATATCTGTAGTCACCTCTTGAGCATTCGGGTGATCATAAATTTCAAACTCTTCAATTCCCCATTTGTGGAAAATTTCTTGAACTCTAGCAATTTCTGCATTTGTACCATCTATGATGACTAAATAATCCTCCTCGCTCCACTCTGGCGTGATAGGCTCTAGCTCTTTCTTCAGGAATTCCTAAACCAATCAAAGCACCAACTAAACCACCTGCTACTGCACCAATACCAGCGCCGGCAACAGTTGTCGCTATGGCTGTTGCTGTGGCTCCAGCCAACATAATTGGCCCAACTCCAGGGATTGCTAAAGTTCCCAGTCCAACTAATAACCCAGTTAAACCACCCAAAACTCCACCAGAAACTGCTCCAACTTTGGCACCTTCATCAGACTGATCACCAATTTTTTCATTTACTTGCTTACCTGCAATTTCATCGCCCTCTTCTTTATGTCTGGCAATGACAGAAACTCTTTCCATGGGAAAGTTTGAATCTCTCAGTTCATGGAGAGCTTGTTCAACATCACGACGCTGATTAAATATGCCTACAGCTCGTTTATTTACATTTATAGTCATGCTTTTATTACCCTAGAAATTATAGAAGAATTATTCCAAATTTATGGAAAACACTAACTCTATTAGAACAATTATTGATGTTATCTACATCACTCTTTTGGAGTAAACTATCTTTATATCATTAGGCATAGATCAATTTTTAATCTGTGTGGCAAAGAAGATTTTTTATTTTCGATTAACAATAGTTACAATATTTTCTGTGATTTTAATGGTATAAACACAGTTTGTTCAATAAATTAAGTACCAATTGCTAAATCAAATAAATATGATATGGCGGTGTGCATTTGAATGAAATACATCATAGCCCCCTCATCACTTGCGGTGAACCAGCGCTGTAGGCGGGTTTCCCACCGTAGGCGACTGGTGTATCCCTTACGGGAGCCGGAGGCATCATCCGAAGGAGGAGGGGGTTGGGGGTGGGGTTCTTGTATCTCACTCAACCGAAAACCGCTATAAGCATTTTAAGGGACATGATATATCTAACTAGAATGAACTACCTCTTGGAGGAAGATAAAAAATAATGCTAAACATTATGTGTAAGTTATAAAAATCAAGATTTGAGAGAATTATTAACATAGATAAATACAAATAAAAATACTGTGTTATTTAATAGGATGAGTAAGAGTAGGTGTAGGCGTGATACAAGCCATCAATCCTTGTGGTGTAAGCCTGAATAAAAGTCATAGTTCTGAAATAACAGTACAATTACCCAAAAAGAACTGTCAGGAAAAATGTATAAAATCGAAATTGGGTAGAGTCACTGTTGTGATATTAATCACGTAAACGTTAGTATTAAATCACGGTTACTTAACCAAAACATCTGTTACTGTATAGTCAAGTAAGCCCACTAAAATATAAAAAATCTTTTTAGTTAATGCTTGGTGATGATGGGGAGTTATACTTATGCTGGAAAAACTATTATTAGCATCTATTCTAACATTTAGCTTTAGCCTATTCGCAGAGATGGGTTGGTCTAATTCCAAAAAAGAAATAGCAAGAACTCCTGTACCTCAACAGGAAGTTGTAACTTCAACTCAACAGCAAAAAAATATAATAACAAGAGATAAATCGGTAACACAGACAAATACTATGGTAAATTGGCTCAAATTACTAATATCATCTGTTCAGTATAAACCCAGGTTCGGTTAAGATTGAGTCCTGAATTTAAGATATATTGTGATACTGAGTATGAAAAGCCAAATTATTGCCACAACAGCATTTTTGTTGACTATAAGCTTGCCAATAACCGCGCAAGCATCTAATTATGAACAGATAAAACAGTTATTAGCCACTAAACAATGTCAAAACTGTAATCTTCGCAATGCTGGCTTAGTGATGGCTGACCTATCGGGAGCTAATTTAAGCGGTGCAAATCTCGCCGGTGCAAACCTCAGCCGCGCTAACTTAAGTGGTGCTGATTTGCGAGGTGCAAACTTGACTGGTGCTAGTTTATTTGGTGTGAATTTAAGTGATGCTAAACTCAGTGGAGCAAATCTCACGGGTGCGGACTTGAGAAACACCTATTTAACAAATGTAGAACTGACTGATGCTAACCTGAATGCGACTAACTTTCAGGGGGCAGTCGGTATACCTTTAGAAATTGCCAAACCAGAAGAATTTTATGCATGGGGTGTAGCAGCAGCTGAGAAAGGCAACCTTAAACCAGCTATTGATTATTTTAGTCAAGCGATCGCACTGAAACCAGACTACGCAGGTGCATATTTATCCCGTGGTGTAGCTAGTTATCAAAGCTTAGACCGAAAAAGCGCTTTAGAAGATGCTCAAATGGCAGCAAAACTGTTTGAAGAACAAAAAAATGCTGAGGGAATATTAACAGCACAAGCTTTTATTCTAGAAGTGAAAACACCTTATACAGAAAACGTCAAACCTAGTAAACCCAGTTTTATGGATTTTGTTGGTAGTCTAGGTTCAGTATTACTACAATTTTTGCCTTTTTAGGGGTGTAGGGGTGTAAGGGTATAGGGAAATAAAAGAATGTCAGATATGGCTTACACCACGCTACGCGAACAGGATAAAAACTGGGATTCTATCACCCATTACCCATTACCCATTACCAGCCATAAAATCTTGAGTACATTTTAAAAAATTCTCGACAATAGGCGTTAATCTGTGTTGCTGCCAGATGATAGCAGTTTCTATTAAAGGTGCTTTTTCTAAAATCGGACGATAAACTACGCCAGATCTTTGGAGGTTCTGTAAAGAAGATGGTGTGATTGCCGCACCCATTCCGGCCGATACTAAACCAATAATTGTTTGCATTTGAACTGCTTCCTGAGTAATGTTAGGGCTGAAATTTGCCTGGTGAAAAAGGCTCATGATGCGATCGTAAAGTCCTGGTGCTAAATAGCGAGGAAACATAATTAAAGGTTCATTGAGAAGCGATCGCACTGAGATATAATCTTTTTGAGCCAGTGAATGAGTTGACGACAAGGCCACAACTAAAGTCTCCTTGTGAATACACTCATAAGATAATGTGTCATCTTCCAAAGGAGGATGAGCAAAACCTACATTAATCAAGGAATCTCTCAGTGCTTGCTCTTGTTGGCTTGTAGTTAATTCCAGTAATTCTATTTCTACTGCCAGAAATTGCTCGCGAAATTTTCGCAAGATCAAGGGTAATAAGTCGTAAATTACCAAACTAGTAAATCCTATTCGCAGTTTACCTGTTTCACCTCTTCCGGTTCTTTGAGTTAATGCTACTGCGGTTTTTAGTTGCTCTAGTAGTTGATAAGCTTCTTGTAAAAACACCTTTCCAGCTTCTGTTAGCTGTACTTGTCGCTTAGTTTTGCGATCAAAAAGTTTTACTCCTAATTCTGCCTCTAACTGCTGGATTTGTTGACTAAGAGGAGGTTGAGCTATGTGCAGTTTTTCTGCGGCTTTACTGAAATGTAATTCCTCAGCTACAGCGATAAAGTAGCGCAGGTGTCGTAGTTCCATATTTATGATACTTTATAAGTTTCAATTTCTAATAAATATATATTGGACATCTCAAAAAAGTATACATATCATACTCGTACAGAGATTTAATTAAGGTAAGAGCAATGAGTGAAAAAACAATGCCAGAAAATTTAAGAAGTAAAGTTGTTACTCAAGGTGTGCAGCGATCGCCAAATCGGGCTATGCTGCGAGCAGTTGGTTTCAAAGATGAAGATTTTAACAAAGCCATTGTTGGGATTGCTAATGGTTACAGCACCATCACTCCCTGTAATATGGGGATTAATCAACTGGCACAAAGGGCAGAAATAAGCGTTAAAGATGCCGGTGCAATGCCCCAAGTCTTCGGTACTATTACCATTAGTGATGGCATTTCCATGGGAACTGAAGGGATGAAATATTCCCTTGTATCGCGGGAAGTAATCGCTGATTCCATTGAAACTGCCTGTACAGGACAAAGTATGGATGGTGTCCTGGCTATTGGTGGTTGTGATAAAAATATGCCAGGGGCAATGTTAGCGATCGCACGCATGAACATCCCGGCTATCTTTGTTTATGGTGGCACAATCAAACCCGGACACTATAACGGCAAAGATTTAACCGTTGTTAGTTCCTTTGAAGCCGTTGGTCAATACAGCGCCGGTAAAATTGACGAAGCCGAACTTTTAGCCATTGAAAGCCGTGCTTGTCCTGGTGCAGGTTCCTGTGGAGGAATGTTTACAGCAAATACCATGTCTTCAGCCTTTGAAGCAATGGGGATGAGTTTACCTTATTCCTCCACCATGGCCGCAGAAGATGCCGAAAAAGCAGATAGCACTGAAAAATCTGCCTTTGTCTTAGTCGAAGCCATTCGTAAGCAGATATTACCCCGACAAATTATCACCCGCAAATCTATCGAAAACGCCATTTCGGTAATTATGGCCGTTGGTGGTTCTACCAATGCAGTTTTACATTTTTTAGCGATCGCACGCGCAGCCGGTGTAGAACTAAATTTGGACGACTTTGAAACTATTCGCGGACGTGTACCCGTTTTGTGTGATTTGAAACCTAGTGGTAAATATGTCGCCACAGACTTACACAAAGCTGGAGGTATTCCCCAAGTCATGAAAATGCTACTCGAACATAACTTACTACATGGTGACTGTCTAACTATTTCCGGGCAAACCGTAGCCGAAGTCTTAGCAGATATACCCGCAGAACCACGCGCTGATCAAGATGTAATTCGTCCTTGGAATAACCCCATGTATGCCCAAGGACATCTAGCCATTCTCAAAGGTAACTTAGCTACAGAAGGTGCAGTTGCTAAAATTACAGGAGTGAAAAAGCCCGTCATTACCGGGCCAGCTAGGGTATTTGAATCTGAAGAATCTTGCTTAGATGCGATTTTAGCTAATAAAATCAAAGCCGGTGACGTGATTATCATCCGTTACGAAGGCCCCAAAGGCGGCCCCGGAATGCGGGAAATGTTAGCTCCCACTTCTGCAATTATCGGTGCTGGTTTAGGTGATTCCGTAGGATTAATTACCGACGGACGCTTTTCTGGTGGTACTTACGGCATGGTAGTCGGACACGTCGCCCCAGAAGCAGCAGTAGGCGGAAATATCGGACTTGTAGAAGAAGGTGATAGCATCACCATAGATGCCAATACTCGACTATTGCAAGTAAATATATCAGACACAGAATTGGAAAGTCGTCGTGCCAATTGGAAACCCCGTCAACCTCTTTACACTAAAGGCGTTTTGGCGAAATATGCCAAACTCGTTTCTTCTAGTAGTGTTGGTGCTGTGACAGATTTGAATTTGTTCAACAACTAAACTAATAGACATCTCCGAAAACTACATATATGTTATCTGAAACGTTTGTAAAAACTTGACCTGGATAGGGATTTTCGGGTTTACAATCTTTGTCGGAGATGTCTAATAATAGGAAACATTAAATCATGTGGGTAACAGTAACAACTTATTCCTATTCCATGACTCCAGGTAACAAAAAAATTGGGTTCTCTGTTTAACAAGAGTTTCGTTCATTTATTACCAAAAAAGTATTCTCCACATTTTGTTACTAATCAAATTTGGATTTAAAAATCAGGAAATTATTTTTGCGATTCCTAGTTTAGTGGCAAAGGTTTATAAGCTACTAAATTTGATTTTAAATCTTTCTTTTGATAGTAGATTTATCTCAAAATTTAAACAAATAAGCCTCTATCAGATTTATGAATATTTGGATAGATACTAGAGGAAGATGACTAGAACAAGAAATGGATTTAAATTATTTTTGGTGTGTCGAATAACTGCTTTCTATAGAGGTTTAGCTATCCGCTAAACCTTTTTTTAATTTATAAAATCACTAATTAATTTTATCGGCGATGTTTTTAATACAACATTTATGTCTACTTCTATCCAGCAAATGTTAGCCCACTAAAATTTTTTATATTGAGCATTACTCCATCTTGATATCATTTTAGACGTAGATAATCTATAAATTATATAGGATTACTATTTGATTTTTGTTGGCGTAGCCTGCGCTTGCGCTTACAGGATTAAGTATTCTAGGGTGCGTTACGCTGTCGCTCTAGCGTAGCCACGCCCACAGGGCTATACACACCCTACGTATATTTTCAATAATCAAACCGGATTCCTATAGTAAAAAACATTCTATTTAGATTTAGTATGATAAATGATTAACAGGTTATCTAATATTTGTATACATCCTATAGATAGATGAATTGAAATTCAAGTAAGTTTAAATTATCTACATATGGTAAACACTTGGTATATATCTAGGCTTGGTTATTAACCAAGCCTTTTTTGTGCTTAGTTTAGGAAGTATGCAAGTGATACAATCAGTTTTAGTAAGACCTTTATCCCTTTTCTGTAACTTTTTAAGAGGGTTATTGCTAGAAGCCTCATTAAGAGAATATTTGAAAAGTGGTTGCTGATGTATTAAAAACTTTAGATCCTCCTAAATCCTTCTTAAAAAGCATGACTTTGACTCTAGTTCCACCCTTGTTAAGGAGGCTTGGGGTGATCACTGAGTGTCTGAAGTCACCACCTGAAACATTTCAAACACCTTCTAAGTAATCAACACACGCTATCAAAATCTAGGGCTTGTGTATACACCGCAGGGGGTTACTGTCACTTAGTTCCTAGTATTCTGTTCCTCCTTCCCAGTCTCTGACTAGGAATAACTTCCAGGAGGTTCTACCTCCCATCATATCTGCATTTCTAAAAATCTGAAAATGAGATCTTCGTGCTGCATTTCTACCCTAAACCCAAAAAACCAGAAATTAAAGGTAAAAGCTTACTACATTCCTCAACCAATTTTGCCGCAGTTGGTAAGTTACTAAGAACTCCTTTTAACATTGTAATTGCTGTATCTGCTAAATCTTGTTTTTCTTGAGGATTTTGTGCGGCTTCTGCTAAAGATTTGACTTGCTTGAGCGCCTTTTCTTTATCTTTTGGTGTCAAATCACTATCAGCTTCAATTGCTGTTTGTAGTTGTGTCAAAATTTCCTTAATTCCCGGTTTCTCTGGTTCGGGTGCAGATGGTAATTCGTTGATTGTGTTTGTTACTGTACCGCTAATTTCACCTAAATTTAAAGATTGTCCACTAGCATTAAAATCTCTACCGATATTACCAATTTCAACTTTACGACTGGAATCATTACTGTTAGTCATATTTTTATTCTCTACTTTGTTGTCAACTTGAACACTTATAGGTTTATTAGCTAATAAACTAGTAATTTCTTTCATATCAGCACTTTGTTGACGATAGATAACTATTTCATTATCTTTTGCTTGTAAAAGTGCTTTATATTTTTCTTCTACTGCTGCTAATGCAAATTGATAATTTTGGATAAAATCGCTGTGAATCTTTTCTTTATCAGCACCTTCCGGTGTATTCACCTTAACGACAACGACCCCATCACCTTTATTTTCAATACTCTGGATAGATAATTCAGTATCTTCATTTTGGTTTTGAACCCTGCTAAAAGCATTAACAAAAGCTTTCCAGTCAATACCATTTCGGAAAATTAAATCAACAGTATTTAAAACTTCTTCAAATAATTTGGTAAATTCTCCTGGTTGAAATTCTCCACTGCTCGGACGGCGTTCACGGTCATCAGTTCCCAGTTTGGGATTTTCTAAAAGATACACAAAGCGACAATCTACATTATCTAATTTAGTGGTACTTTCAATATTCCAAGCTTCCACGCAAGCACCTGTCATTTTAGCGTTGGTGAAATTAGTACCGACGGCTTGAGTAAGAGCCAGATTTGCCCATTCTAAATTAGCTTCTTGAAAAGTGGCTTCAATAATATCGGCATCTTTTAAATTAGCCTCTTTCAAATCTGCACCTATCAGGTTTGCGCCTCTGAGGTTAGCACCAGCATAAGATTTACCTCTACCATTGCAGCTAACGAGCAAATTAAGAACATCGCGGTTGTTTAGTATAGTATTACCTGGTCTAGCAAAATCAAGTTTTTTTGCTTCATAAAAACGAGTGCGCGTTAGATTTGCTGTTCTGAAATCTGTGTTTTTCAGAGTTGCACCAGTTAAATCAGCATCAGTTAAATCAGCACCACGAAAACTTGTCCCATTTGTAGCTGCAAATGCGATCGCAAATGAACGAATCCAAGTATCTTTCCCATCTCCAACAAAACTACGCCAGCCAATGTAAGCGCTAAAAAGCACGAACATTACGACTTCAGCTACACCTACTGCTTCAGCTACGGCTTGGGTTACGACTGCGGCAAAAGCTACGGTTACGGCGTAGGTTCTAGCTAAGGCTACGGCTCCGACCCCAGCTACGACTACAGCAAAAGCTACGACTCCAGCTACGGATCTGGCTTCCGCTACGGCAAAGGCTACGGTTACGGCAAAAGCTCCGGCAAAAACTCCAGTTAATGTGAAGGCTACAGCTACAGCACCGACTCCGGCTACAGCTACGGCTCTGGTGAAGACTCCAGCTATGGCAAAAGCGAAGGCGAAGGCTATGACATAGGCTACGGTTGCAGCGAAGATTCCGATTCCGGCTATTAAACCCTTACGAATAGTGACAATACAAAAGGCTGTCACCATAACTAAGACAACTGTTTGAGCAATAAAAATTTCCGAGTTTTTGGTATCAAAAATAAATGTTATCACTGTACCAATAATGATTGAGAAAAACCCTGATAATGCTGAAACTAGGAACGCAACTATTAGCAAACCAATTACCCAGCGTCTCTGTATTCCAGACGTAGCACCACTAAAGTCAGCACCTTTAAGAATTGCACCAGTAAAATTTGCCCCTCTAATATCAGCTTTGCTAAAGTTGGCTTCTGTCAGGTTTTGACCTTTAAAAGAGCGCCCTTGGAGATTTTGACCGGAGTAGTCTGGCGGCATAATCGCGTCAGCAAGAGTTTATCTATTAGATTTTATACATACTTGCTAGTATTTATTCCGGTTTTTGTCAAAATTCGCTTAAATTGATCTGTTTGCTGTTCTCAAACTGGCTAATTAACCTTTTAGCTTCTTTGTCGCCCCCTCAAATTTTTGAGATATGGGGATTTTTTAGATATTCATTTTATTATGTAAGTTAATAATTGTTGAGTAATTCTATTTAAACTCTCACATTTTCAGTTTGAAAATGGATGATTAAAGAAAGGTCTTCACAGGGAAAATTATCAATGTGGTAAACTTCTAACCAACCATCATTTTCACGCTTCGTAACCGCTAACATTACCCGTCTTGTTTCCTCGTCTGCTTCTTTCCATTTTCTTTGTGCGAGCAAGTCACATGGAATCCCTCTCCGAACCTCTCTTTTCTCTGTAAACAAGGAGGGGTTAAAACTCAGTTTTTTCTTCAGTAAAAAGTATAGTTTCTAACCGTTTAGGGTCTATAGAACCCATTTGATATCTTTTTGGCGATTGAGTAGAATCAACAGAAATTAGGAGCAAGAACAAGGAAGAGAATGAGTTATTCAAACGATTTAACAATTACGAATGATATTTTATGAATAAGTGGCTATCAATAGTCGGAATTGGCGAAGATGGTTTAGAGGGATTAAGCGTGATCGCTCTTTCTCTCCTTAACCAAGCTACAATTATCGTTGGTGGGGAACGTCATTTGGCTATGTTACCCCCAAACGACAACCGCAAAAAAATTCTCTGGAAATCTCCCTTTAGCACTTCTATCACAGAAATTATTCAACGGCGTGGTCAAGCAATTTGCGTGTTAGCTAGTGGCGACCCCATGTGTTACGGTGTGGGTGCAATTCTAACAAAGCATATTCCTATTTCTGAAATTACAATTATTCCTGCACCTTCGGCGTTTAGTCTCGCTTGTTCTCGGTTAGGATGGTCTTTAACGGAAGTAGAAACTTTGAGTTTATGCGGTCGTCCTGCGTCTCTGTTGCCATCTTATATCTATCCAGGTGCGAAATTATTGATTTTGAGTGCAGGGAAGGAAACACCGGGAATTGTTGCTGAACTATTGACAAATCGCGGTTATGGTGGTAGCAAGATTACCGTTTTGGAACGAATGGGCGGTATTCATGAACGCATTTTAGAAGGTATCGCCGCATCTTGGCAAGAAACAGAAATAGCGGATTTAAATACGATTGCGGTTGATTGTATCACAGATGTTGGGGTAATGCCTTTATCGAGATTTCCTGGTTTACCCGATAGCGCTTTTCATCATGATGGACAATTAACCAAACGGGAAGTTAGAGCAATTACTTTATCAACTTTAGCACCTTTACCGGGTGAGTTGCTTTGGGATGTGGGTGCGGGTTGTGGCTCAATTTCGATAGAATGGATGCGGAGTAATTCTCGATGTCGTGCGATCGCTCTTGAGCAAAACGAAACTAGAATAAATTATATAGCTGATAATGCCGCAGCTTTAGGTACACCCAATTTACAAATCATCACTGGGAAAGCACCGGAAATAATTCAAAACTTACCCACACCAGATGCGATTTTTGTTGGTGGTGGTGTCACCGCACCGGGACTTTTTGATATTTGTTGGAATGCGTTACGTCCCGGAGGGAGAATGGTTGCAAATGTTGTCACGTTAGAAGGTGAACAAACTCTATTTCAATGGTATGAAAAAGTGGGGGGAAATTTCACGCGTATTTCTATTCAACGTGCAGAAGCAATTGGTAAATTTTTAGGTTGGAAAGGAATGTCTCAAGTTACGCAATGGGTAGCAGTAAAATAATTCGTAATTCGTAATTCGTAATTCGTAATTCGTAATTCGTAATTGGAAAAATTTCTCCCTCCCCTGTTCCCTTTACTTAACCAATGGGATAATTACCAGGTTTCACTGCATGAATAAATTCACTACCTGAATGTGGTCTTCCGCGTTTATAAGCCGCTTCTTCTGGTTGACCCCAACCCATTTGTAAAATTAATTCTAAAAAGTTCGTGTTTTCCCATTTTAACAAACTTGCCCATTCTGTTCTTTGAGCAATTCTTTTTACATCTAATATGTTAATTTTTTCGTGTAGTTTGCCATTACTCACACTCAAATATAACTCCATTTGTGCTGTAACTACATCCCAAAATTCCAGAATAGAATTTTTTGCATTTCTCAATATTTCCAAATCATGATCTAATGCGATTAACTGCGCGTCAACTTCTGGATAATTCAGGGTTTTTCCCTTGATTGTCAAATCTTTCCAAACAATTCCAGAAACTTGATTTTCTCGTTGATATTCGTGAATAGAAGCTTTAAAATCTTGATAGGCCGTAAACTTTTGCAGCCCTTCAGTTGTGATAAACTGGTCTAGAACAGGATTGCCAGAGGCTGTTACCTCCAACTTAAGACGCTCTCCTTTCAGACAAGCTTGGCGTTCATTTGCTAAAATTTGGATGAGTTCCTGGGTAGTATAAACTTTTGACATCGGAACAAACCTAATTAGTAATGGGTAATGGGTAATTGGTAATGGGTAATTGGTGGTAAAAAATCATTAAATCCTGAAAATCCGTAAATCCTGAAAATCCGTGATAGTAATTGGTGAGGCTTGATTTAACTATTATCTCTTCACAGCAATAGAAATGCAGTATCAGGTAAAACTAAAAATCTCGAACTCAATTTGAGAAATTATGAATATAACAAATAAGTCCGCACCAGCGGACTTCTGGATAAATTAAGTGTAAGTATTGAGGATAGAGAATACAGGAGTCAGGAGAATAAAGGCTTTTGAGTCAACTTTGATGATTGTGAGAAAATATCACTTGTCCCTATTCCTGATTTCATAAGCATTCTAACTCCTGACTCCTGTACGGGTTTAGCACTGCGCTTTACTCCTGCTGACTCAATTAAGTATCGTGTACGGAAATTTTTACTGGCTTAACTCGCTGCTATATTCATTAAATGAACGTTGCTTGAACTCAATAGACTGGTCACGGGGTAACAAATCAAACACTTCTCGAAATTTGTCGTCTATCTCTTCAAAAGGTACTTGACCTTTTTTATTCATGATCACTTTACCCGACTGGTCAAAAAGGACAACTTGGGGTACAACTCCTGAATAGTAGTATCCTGGTTCTGTGGGTTCATAGTTTTCCTTGCTGGGGATAGTATCAACATTGATAGGGATAATCTCTGCACCCCGTCCGTAAAATGCTTGAGTTTGGGAAATATAGACGGCATACTGTTTGCAATCTTTGCTATCATCCACATAAAACGCCAGAATTGCGGGTTTATGTTGTGCTAAAGTTTGAGCTAGAGTTTGTCTGGGAGGAACTAGGGAACCATTACCAGCAAAAACTACGAAAATATTCCCTTCGTATCGATCATCTTTCATACCTGCCAAAGCTGGCTGCATACTGGTAATAAATACGCAAATCATCAGCAACAGGCATTTAAACACTAACCGTTTCCAGTTAGCAATTATTTTAATTTGTAAAAAAAGCCGCTTTATGCTATTCATCAACAAGAACCTTTAAGGTATTATTTTTTCTAAGTTTGTGCTGAATTCAGCTGACTAGGCTAGATATTACATACAGCACATTACAGGTAAATGAGGTACAAGGTTAAAATCAAAACATGGCTAACTCTACTCATGCTTTTATTCCTGACTTGTGACTCCTGACTCCTGAATTCTACTGTAATTACATCTACGCACCATTTTTTAAGATAACCTGTAATGGGTAATTGGTAATAGTTTTCTCCACGTCCTAGTCCCTATTCCCAATGATTCATAAATTTTGAATTGTTAATGTGTGGCTTTTTTTGCCAAGATTCGCTACACTTGCAAGATTAATTTTGTAATTAAAGACTATTAGTTAAAAACTGCTGTGGGAAAGAAAATACAACTTATAGATAGAGTCCGACTGGGTTTAGCAGTATCAATTGCTAAAAGTGTAACATTTTTAGTGCGCTCTCTGCGTCTCGGTGCTGCTAGTGTTTTACCAGGGTCTATTGCGCGACGCATTGAACCCCAAATTTTACAATTACTGAGTCAGCAAGTTAAAAACGGGATAATTCTGATTGCAGGAACTAATGGAAAAACGACAACAGCTTTGTTGTTGTGTACCATTTTAGAACACAAAGGTTACAAAATTGCCCATAATTCTACTGGTGCAAATCTAGAAAATGGTTTAGCAACGGCTTTGATAGACAACGCTAACTTATTAGGTTCTCTCAATGTAGACTATGCAATTTTGGAAGTTGATGAAAATATTGTTCCCAAGGTATTAAAACCTCTGCAACCACGAATTATTCTCTGTTTAAATTTGTTCCGTGATCAACTTGATAGATATGGGGAAGTTGACACCATTAGTAAAAAATGGACAAAGGTTATTTCTACTTTACCAGATGAAACAGTAGTTATTCCCAATGCAGATGATCCAACTTTATCATATTTAGGTCAACAGTTAAATCAAAAGGTGTTGTTCTTTGGTTTGAATGAACCAAAACATTATTTAGAAGCAATTCCTCATGCTGTTGATTCTATCTTTTGTCCGAAATGTGGGCATTCTCTAGATTATGAAGGTGTTTATCTATCTCATTTAGGAGATTTCACTTGTCCCAGTTGTGGTTTTACGAAGAGTAAACCAACTTTAGAAAGTGGTGAATGGTCACAGATTCTGGTAGGTTTGTACAATAAATATAATACTTTAGCCGCAGCAACAGCAGCACAAGAATTGGGAGTTGATGAAATAACAATTAGAGAAACCATTAGCACTTTTCAAGCTGCTTTTGGTCGTGCGGAAGATTTGGTAATTGACGGTAAAAAGGTGAGGATTTTGTTATCAAAAAATCCTGTGGGGACAAATGAAACTATTCGGGTTGTAACTGAAAGTACGGATAAAACTACTTTATTGATTTTGAATGACCGCACTCCTGATGGTACTGATGTATCCTGGATTTGGGATGTAGATACCGAAAAACTGGTAGAACGGGGTGGGACTTTGGTGGTGAGTGGCGATCGCGTGTATGATATGGCGTTAAGGTTGCGTTATAGCCAAAAATCTGCCCAGAGTAACCTGAATTTGATTGTAGAGGAAGATTTGCGAAAAGCCATAACCACAGCTTTGGAACATACACCAGCAAATGAAACCTTGCATATCCTCCCTACTTATTCAGCCATGTTAGAAGTGCGGGAAGTTCTCACTGGGAGACAAATTCTGTAAAGATTGTAGAGACGTTCCATGGAACTTCTCTACAGGAGTTTCAGATCACGCATATGGAACATTGTTAAGGTGCGTCAGACTGCATAAATATTATAAACAAACAGATTTTTGGTGTGACACGCAGCTTTAGTCTTAATGCCTTTTCTGGAACGTTTCTACATTATTTTTCGGATATGTTTAATGACTAACCCAAAAATAGCTTATATGCGGGATTTTGACTTTCATCCCAATAGCGATAACCCAAGGAATCAAGGAATATTTGCCATTCTGCCATTTCATGGGGTGGTACTTGCATTCCTACCACAATGCGTCCATAATCTGCACCATTGTTGCGATAGTGAAATAAACTGATATTCCAATTAGGGGACATAGAACCCACAAATTTCATTAATGCACCGGGACGTTCGAGAAATTCAAAACGGTATAATAATTCATTGTGGGCAAGGCTAGAATGTCCTCCTACCATGTGCCGTAAATGCAATTTTGTTAATTCGTCATCTGTTAAATCAATGGTTTTTAAGCCATGAATTTCAAATTTTTCGACTATTTTGGCAGCGTCAGCGCGATTTTGAATTTGCACACCGACAAAAATATGAGCTTCTTTATTGTCAGCAATACGATAGTTAAATTCAGTTAAATTTCTGTTACCAATACATTCACAAAACTGACGCAGACTTCCCGGTTTTTCAGGTATTGTCACCGCAAAAATGGCTTCTCGACGTTCCCCAAATTCGGCTCTTTCTGCCACAAAACGGAGGCGGTCAAAGTTCATGTTAGCACCGCAAGCAACGGCGATGAGGGTTTGATTTTGAATTTGTTCACGTTCTGCGTAGGCTTTGGCAGCTGCGATCGCTAATGCCCCCGCAGGTTCTAAAATAGAGCGTGTATCCTCAAACACATCTTTTATAGCCGCACAGGTAGCGTCTGTATCCACCAAAATGATTTCATCTACATATTGCTGACACAGCCGGAAGGTTTCTTCCCCCACTTCCCGCACCGCTACCCCATCAGCAAATAACCCCACCTGAGACAACCGCACCCGATGACCGGCTTTGAGAGATTGAGACATAGCATCAGCGTCTACAGGTTCGACACCGATAATTTTGATTTCTGGACGCAAACGTTTGACATAAGCCGCAATACCGGAAATTAAACCCCCCCCACCAATAGCCACAAAGATTGCATGGATAGGTTGTTGATATTGTCGCAGTATTTCCATGCCGATGGTTCCCTGTCCAGCGATGACATCAGGATCATCAAAAGGGTGTATAAATGTTAACCCTTTTTCCGCTTCCAATTGCCGGGCGTGGGCATAGGCATCATCATAGTTATTGCCATATAAAACCACCTCTCCCCCCCGCGCTTTTACTGCGTCTATCTTTACCTGGGGCGTAATCACAGGCATAACGATGATTGCTGTTGTTCCCAAGCGACTGGCAGCTAAGGCTACACCTTGGGCATGGTTGCCAGCAGAAGCCGCAATGACACCTTGTTTAAGTAAATCTGTGGGTAGGTTGACCATTTTGTTATATGCCCCCCGCAGCTTGAAGGAGAAGACTGATTGCATATCTTCCCTTTTCAGTAGCAGCTTGTTATTGATGCGGTTGGAGAGGTTGGGAGCATATTCCAGTGGTGTTTCCTGGGCTACATCATAGACGCGGGCGGTGAGGATTTGTACCAGGTAGTCGCAATACATATCAAGGGGTGCAATTGGGGTTGGATGTTAATCTTACCGCTTGTTGGGTAGTTGGGGTGTGGGTTTTTGGGATGGGGGCGATGCTTAGATGAAATTGCTTTGGTGAAAGGTCAAGGAAATTATTTAGCAGTATTAGTAGATTTAGATACTCGTAAACCAATTGAGTTGGTGAAGTCAAGAAGAATAGAAGAAATACGTGAAGTTATTGTCAAATGGGGATCTCAGGTGCTTGAACAAATAGTTGAAGTGGGTATTGATCTTTGGTCTCCTTATAAAAGTTTAGTAGAAGAATTAATGCCAAATACAAACATAACTGCTGATAGATTTCATGTAATTAAACAAGTAAATGATGAATTAGATGCTATGCGTAAATCTGAAAAGAGAGCCGCCATATCTTTAGATAATAAATCAGATAGAGACCGTATATAGCCTTTCCCACTCTAGTAAGATTAAGATACAAAATTACCCCTCCCCAACCCTCCCCTTGGTAAGGTGAAGGTGCGCGACAGCGCGGGTGGGGTGTATTTCATGAGCTTGGGAATTGCTATATTAGCAGGATTAAATAAAAGCAAAAATAGCTTAATAAAAAATGAAAATTCTTTAAATAAACAACAAAAAGAAAGATTAAATAATGTTCAAAAAGTTTTCCCTATTCTGGCAAAAATGCACGCCCTAAAAGAAGAATTTTGAGACATATTTGAATCCACTAAGTCTTAGAGCGAAAGCATAATGAATTTATTAGATTGGATGCACGATGGACTTTCTTATTTTCCCAAAAGTATAGGAACAATGATTAGGTGGTTTGGTGAAGTTTTGCTAATTCCTTCTAGAGGATGTGCGATCGCGCAAACGCTGACTTGTAAGTTCGCTTCTGTACCCGCAGAAATCTTTACCTATAGTATAACGTTTAAGAGCAATTTAAGCTAATATATAAGTATCTGAATAATTTACTAATATTAAAATATGTCGTCACTAAACCCTCCTCTGAGTAAAGAAGATTTTATTAACTCTGAATGGAAAGAAGTAATTGATAACAGCGAGAGAAAACTGTGCAACATCTATTATGATAACTTCCGTAGAAAAACACAAGAAATAAAAGAGGCAGACAATCATAGACAATATGCAGTTTTTGAGATTCTCCAGCGTGTAACTGTTGCTCCAATTCAATCAGATTTAGATAGTGAATCTTCAATATTTTTAGCAAGATTTCCTGATGAAATAATAGAATTTATTAATCAAATTGTAGATGAAGTTTCAGATCCAGAACTTCAATCTCAAATTGCAGAAATTCTCTGGATTAAAAATAAAAAGCATAACTATCGAATGGGACAGTTAGCAGTTGAATGTTATTTAGAATCTGCCAAGCAACTAGAAGATCCTCAAAAATGGAGTCACTGTGTCGATAGGATTGAAAGATCGCTTACATTAGCACTCAAAATTAATTACAAGCCAGAAATTGTTGTTGAATATATAGATGAGGTTTTAAATCGTTACCAAGGAAAAGATCCGTTATGGCTATCTGTAAAGCTCCATGAACTTTTACAAGAAGAAAAAACAGTACATTTTCTGCGGAAAAAACAAATTTTAGATACTCATAAATATGCTGATTTAGCCGATAAAGGTGCAATTTTTGCAGAATCTAGCAAAGAATGGGATAAAGCACGAAACTATTGGGAAATTAAAGCTGAATGGCATCGCATTGAAAAGGATAAAGCAGAGGTATATGCAGCGCGAATACTTGTTGCTGAAACTTACATAAAGGAATCACAAGATTCTTTAACTAAACATCCAACTCCTTACTCAAAAGCATCCCATGATTTACAAAAAGCTTTTGAAGCATTTGAAAGATTAAAAAGCCAAGGTACAGAAGAGGAAAGAACTGCAATAAATAGTAAAATGGATGAAGTTCATAAACTTCTTTCTCAGTATCAAGAACAATCTTTACATGAATTAATAACTGTTTCTTCTCAGCATAACATTAGTAATGAAATAGAACTAGCTAGAACGTATGTGAAAGGTAAAAATTTTCAAGATGCATTATTATCTTTGGCTATTTTGGGTATTCCTCAGAAAGTTTCAGACATTCGCAAGATTGCAGAAAAAAATGCTTGGTTGTCTCAGTTTGCGCCAGTAGTGAATAAAAATGAGATGGGAAAGACGGTAGCACGTCAACCTATTGAGCCAGATAAAGCAGAAGAGGCAATTCTTTTTGATATGTATAGGATAGCAGTTGATGGTCATAGGTGTCATGCTCAAGCATTTATTGAACCAGCTAGATATCAAATTAATTTGGAACATAGCATACAAATAAGAGATTTATTTCCTATTGTTTCACATAGCCCTTTTGTACCATCAGGAAGAGAATATTTATTTGCAAAAGGGCTTTATGCTGGATTAATAGGAGATTTTTTTACATCTACACACATTTTAATTCCTCAAATAGAAAATTCAGTGCGTTATTTACTTCGCAAACAGGGAGCAATACCATCAGAAATGAAGACTAAAAAAGGAATTGAAGACGAACGTGATTTGAATACTACTCTGTTTCCTAGAAACTACCCACAAATAAATTCAATTTTTGACGCAGATACTCTCTTTGATATTCAAGGTTTGTTAATTGAGCGTTCTGGTTCAAATTTAAGAAACCGGATGGCTCATGGTTTAATTAATGATAATGAATTTGCTCAAAATCCTATTATGTCTTACTTATGGTGGGTAACATTGCGTTTCTGCTGTTTGCCAATTTTGAACCAAAAACAAGCAGAAGAGTTTAATCCTCTTGTTCAGTTTGATGGTATTTTCAAAGATGACCCACTTTTTGATGAATTCGTAGAAGATATGGCTGCAAACCGCTGTGAATTAGATACAGAAATAGCTGCTTATGAAGCTTCTTTAGATGAGAACCAAACAGCGTGAGTAGATATATTCTTGATACTAATATTGTGACTCTTTCTCAATATGGAAATCCTAATATTTCACAACGTGCCAAAATTGTTGGAATTACCAATATATTTATTACAACTGTGACACTTGAAGAACAATTAAAAGGTAGATTAGCAGCTATTAGTAGATGTGCTACTAAACCAGAATTGTTATCAAGAGCTTACCAAAATTTATTAACAACTCAACGTTATTTTTGTCAGATGAATTTATTGGAATTTAATGAGGCAGCTTGTGAATGTTTTAAAAAACTACGCCAGCAAAAAATTAATACAGGTACACAAGATTTAAGAATTGCCGCAATAGCTTTAGTTAATGATGCAATTGTGGTAACTCAAAATTACAAAGATTTTATCAAAGTTCCTAATTTAAAACTTGAAGATTGGACTATAAATCTATAGTTTTTGATGTGTGGGACTACGAGATCGCACTGTAATTTAATATTAAATTAAATTTAAAGCCTGTTGGATAATTAATTCTTGATCTACCATGTTTCTTAAGGTTAATCCATCGTAAATTCCACCAAAGGCTTCTAAGGCCGCATTATCTAAAGCTCGATTATAAGCTTCTAATAAAATTTCCTCTATTTCTTTTTTGTTCATGTAATATCCTCCAGCTTTTCGGCGTTTGTTGATCCGATCAATTGCGTCAGTAGCATTGCGAATAGAAACATCCCAAGAAGGAGTTGTCCTTTTTTCTGCCTGTTGTTTAATTAAATGAACTAAAAGCACTACACAATAACTATAAATTTTATTAATTTTATCTTCTTTGCTCATTTCTTCCAATTCATCAATTAAAGATAGAGCCGCTTCTAGGTTGCCAGAAACTACTAATTCCCTGAGTTCTAGTAATTCTTCCATGATTTGCTCTTTCCTTGAAGTTTGCTATTTCTAGCATAGCTCTCAAACCTTTAATCTCTTTCTTAACATTAAGAATACTGAACCATTGATATTTTTCAATACTTTCTAATTGGTGCTACTAAAACTATTAACTATAGACAACGGCAAGGGTACGGCATACCGCACCCCTGCTCAAATTGTCATTAGTTAGTGGACTTTAACAGCTTACGCTTCATCCAAAGCTGCAATACCAGGTAAAATCTTACCTTCTAGCAACTCCAAACTAGCACCACCACCGGTAGAAATGTGGCTCATTTGATCAGCCAAACCTACCTTTTCAACTGCTGCTACAGAGTCACCACCACCGATAATGGTTGTTGTGCCGGTTTTGCCAATTTCTGCTAGAGTATGTGCGATCGCTTCCGTACCCGCAGCAAACTTATCAAACTCAAACACACCCATAGGCCCGTTCCAAATCACAGTCTTACAATCAGCCAAAGCTGCTTGGAAAACCTTGATAGAATCAGGACCAATATCTAAACCCATGCCATCAGCAGGAATATTTTCAATGCTGACAGTAGTAGCATTAGCATCAGGAGCAAACTTATCTGCTGATACAATATCTGTAGGCAGCAACAAAGCCACACCGCGTTCTTTCGCCTTAGCTTCCAAAGCCTTCGCCAATTCCAGCTTGTCTTCTTCTACCAAAGACTTACCAACACTCAAACCACGGGCTTTATAGAAGGTGAAAATCATCCCACCGCCGATGATCAACTTATCGCACTTTTCCAACAGAGTTTCAATTACGCCAATTTTGCTAGAAACCTTAGAACCGCCGATAATAGCCGCCAAAGGGCGCTTAGGTTCTTCAATTGCACTTTGCAGATATTGCAATTCCTTCTCAACCAAATAACCAGCCACAGAAGGACTGAGGAACTTAGTTACACCTTCAGTGGAAGCATGGGCGCGGTGAGCAGTACCAAATGCGTCATTTACATAAAAATCAGCGTTTGCTGCCAATTTCTTCGCAAATTCAGGTTCGTTCTTTTCTTCTTCTTTGTAAAAGCGGACATTTTCCAATAACAGCACTTGGCCATTTTGCAACGCCGCAACCTTAGCTGCCACATCATCACCAATGCAGTCATCAGTTTTGACAACTTCTTGTCCCAACAACTCAGAAAGGCGTTTAGCAACAGGTGTTAAACGTAATTTGTCATCTACACCCTTGGGACGGCCGAAATGACTTGCTAGAATGACCTTAGCACCCTTTTTGGTCAAATCCTGGATAGTTGGCAGCGCAGCCCGAATCCGAGTATCATCGGTAATGCTGCCTTGATCATCCACAGGCACGTTAAAATCAACCCGTACTAAAGCGCGTTTTCCAGAAACATCCGCCGCAGATAAACTTGCTAAACTTTTTTTCGACACAGCCAAACTCTCCTGATTGCCTTTTTGTTATTGTTTTGGAATATAACTATCAAGATTTTACCGGAGTGAGGGGTGCTGAGGTGATCTATGTTTAAAACAGTTCTGTTTCCAATTGATCAAAGTCGCGCTGCACGGGAAGCTGCCGAAGTAGTTACCAACGTTGTGCAGAAATATGGCAGTCGCTTGATACTGCTCTCTGTGGTGGAAGAACCAGCCGCAGATGCGCCCAGTAGCGACCCCATGATGTCTCCAGAGGCCGTTGCTAAACTTCTGGAAAATGCCCAAGCTTTATTTTCCCAGCAGGGTATTACAGCCGAAGTCATGGAAAGACAGGGTAAACCAGCCTTTACTATCTGTGATGTGGCTGATGAAATTGAGGCCAATTTAATTATTATGGGCTGTCGAGGTTTAGGCTTAACTGATGAGGGTGCAACTGATAGCGTTACCAGTCGCGTTATTAATCTTTCCCCTTGTCCAGTTTTGATTGTTCCTTAAAAACCTTTAGGGTGCGTTAATCAAATAACGCACCGTCTGAAATTATCGCTGATAAAAATACTGGTTGAAAATACCAATCCTTATCCCTCAA
Source organism: Anabaena sp. PCC 7938 (assembly GCF_049315035.1). Classification (NCBI taxonomy): domain Bacteria; kingdom Bacillati; phylum Cyanobacteriota; class Cyanophyceae; order Nostocales; family Nostocaceae; genus Anabaena; species Anabaena sp. PCC 7938. Next base: position 4,481,155 of record NZ_CP186034.1, read on the forward strand.
CACTCTAAAGTTTTTGAGGGATAAATTTTTTCTCGTTCCCATACAGAGTATGGGAATGGCTTCTAGAAGGCTATGCCTTCCTTTTGAAAGTAGAGTCAGAGCCTCTATGATAGCATTCCCAGCCGGAGACTGGGAACGAGATAAAGGCGCAATTAAACCAAGAATACCTCCTAGGGAGGTTTACAGAGAAGCTGTTTTATATTTAGTCTGAACTACGTATTTAATTTTCAGGGATGTTTAATTTTTTATGGTACAAATTACTGGTTCTCAGTTTTCACCGGAACAGTACAAAGTCGGTTCAGAAAAGACAACTGTAGAAGCGATTATACAAGCAACGACATCAGATACAGAAATTGATCTAGAGTTTCTTTACACCAGAGATATTGAATTCCGACAGGAAACGATTTACTTTCTCGTAGTTGATCGCTTTCATGACGGTGATCCAGATAATAGTGAAGGTGCTAACTCAGAACTATACGATCGCACTGGAAAAGATTGGGGTAAGTATTGGGGTGGCGACTTACAAGGTGTAATTGATAAATTAGACTATTTGCAAAAAATGGGAGTAACTACTCTTTGGTTAACTCCCCTATTTGAACAGGTAGAAGATTTATTTATTAGCAATGCGGCAATGCATGGCTATTGGACTAAAGACTTTAAGCGAATAAATCTGCGCTACATTGCTGAAGGAGAAGATCCTTCCTTAAATAATACCCAAGAAGAAAGAAATACGACATTTGACCGCTTAATTGCCGAACTGCATCACCGCAAAATGAAGTTGGTGTTGGATATTGTCTGCAACCATAGCAGCCCTGATACTAATGGTAGTAAGGGTGAATTGTATGATGATGGAGTCAAAATTGCTGACTTCAACAATGATATCAATAATTGGTATCACCACTATGGGGAAGTGCAGAATTGGGAAGATGAATGGCAGGTGCAGAACTGTGAATTAGCGGGTTTAGCTACATTCAATGAAAATAATAGTGAATATCGTCAATACATCAAGTCAGCGATTAAACAATGGCTAGATAGGGGTGTGGATGCACTGCGGGTAGATACTGTCAAGCATATGCCGATTTGGTTTTGGCAAGAATTTACCGGCGATATGATGAATCACAAGCCAGATGTGTTCATTTTTGGGGAATGGATTTATAACCATCCTAGTGACGATCGCTCGGTAGAATTTGCTAACCTTTCAGGAATGACTATTTTGGATTTTGGCCTGTGTACGGCGATTCGGGCAGCACTAGGACAAGGTTCTGAAGATGGATTCCAAGCAATTCAAGATATTTTTGATCAAGACCATGCTTACAACGGGGCGACTGAGTTAGTTACCTTTATTGATAACCATGATATGTCCCGGTTTCAATCGCTGAATCCTGATCCAGCGATGTTGAAAGTGGCGATCGCTCTCATTATGACTTCTCGCGGTATTCCCTGCATCTATTACGGCACAGAACAATATCTGCACAACGATACAGATGGCGGTAACGATCCCTACAATCGCCCAATGATGGATAAATGGGATAACGATACAGAAATTTATCGCCATATTAGACTGCTATCTGGTTTGCGACGACTAAATCCCGCTGTCGCAATGGGTAGCCAATGGACAAAACACCTCACACCCGACGTTTACTGCTACATACGCCGTTATCGTGATTCTCTGTGTTTTGTCGCACTCAACCGGGGAGGAGAAGTCACTCTCCCAGAAGTTGAAACCGAACTACCCGACGGTGAACATACCTGTGTAGTGACTCGCAATAAGTATGAAGTTAAAGATGGCAAAATTTATAATTTGCAACTGGAAGAACGGGGAGTAATTGTTTTCAGCCGTGTTGGAGAACGCATTAAAGGAGAAACAATTGTTCGGGTACAACTCAATGGCGTAAATACCCAACCAGGAGAAACCATTGTTGTGACTGGGGACTGTCCAGAGTTGGGTAACTGGGATATTGCGAAGGCATATCCTCTAGAGTATATCAACGCTAATACTTGGTTTGCGGAGATTCCTTTTGATGAGAGTGCGGGTAATTTAATCAGTTACAAGTATGCCATGTGGCGGGAAGGGCGATCGCCTCTGCGGGAAAATCTCGTCAATCGTCGTTGGGTAATTGCCAAAGAAGGCACTGTTAAATGGCGTGATACTTGGGCTTCGGGTAGGGAATCTTAATTCAGAAATTTTGTAGAGACTAAGCATGATAAGTCTCTACATTCTTTTTTACCGAAGTAAATAACTGGTGCGGTATCCAGAAACAAGCTCCTCACACCCTGTAAAATGTTTGTAATATTCACTCCTTTTTCCCCAATTGCTTTTCTGCAATTTCTAAATCAGGAAACTCCCCACGTCTCATGCGAGTGACATATTCCTGAGCATCCATACCACCTAGTAGATTGGGTGCTATTCCCTCAAATTCCGTCAAGTCACGGCTTGGTTTACGTTTGATTTCACAATGTTGCAGTCTTTGAGTTAGGTAAGCAATAAGACTCAATTGTTCATCAGGTGTGAGTTTGTTAGCAAGTTGTTGAATTTCGTTTAATTCTTTGGACATTTTTGTTACTTGTTATTTATTTAATTTTAGTTGCTCTCGCTTTTCAATTTCGGCGATGGGTAATAATAACGTATCTTCAATTTCTTTTCGCACTTCTGACGATACTTTACAATTGCTATTTATGCAATCTATTAGCAATTTGTTTGCATTATAATACTGATGGAGTAGTTGCCATTTTTCATCAGATAGAAAAGATAAATCATGTCTAATATTGCGATATTTGATTATGATATTTCTAAGTTTATGTGCTAAATTAAGACCTTCTTTATTACCCCAATCAATAAATACATCTCTGCTTTCCCATAAAGAAATTGGTAGCATTTTTTTAATTGGTAGTAAATTTTTAATTTGCTCTAACTCTTTTAAAAATTCATCTTCTAGGTTGTAAATTTTTATTGTTTCATATATTTGAATAAATGAGTTATTTGTACGATAGTAGTCATCATCATTCAAATAAGGTGGATTTGGAGATAGACAATAACCATTATACAATAATGAAGAAAGCTCATAATCTATCATACAATCAGGAGCATCTTGGAAATTTATTTCAATGTTAAATATATTATTGCTTATCATTTTTGAATCTATATCAATTTCTATTAAATCATTACGATTTATTGAAAAATAAAAAGCTCTAATTTTTGCAGGATGATAGGTAGTACTGACAGATTTTGATTTTTCATAAACACGACCGAGAAAATCCTGAATTTCTTTATCCTTACCTAGTGTATAGTCAATTTCTTTTTTAATCATTTTCAGAAGTTTTTCTGAATCAGGAGACATTTCAGCAGTAAGCAAAAATACTTCACGCCAGCGTTGTGGTTCATTGATGTGAATGGTCAGTTTTTCCAAAGTCTCTGGACAAAAGTTATCAACAAAATATTTAGCACTGAAATACTCTTGAAACGTTAAATGAGAAAATGAGAAAATTGCTCTTGCTCTTTCTACTAATAACCCATGTTGGGATGCAATAGCCTGCAATATAGCTTTACTATCACGTTGTATTCTTGCACGATCAGTTTGGGTATTTGGTAAATTACTTATATATTCACCAATATATTGCTCGACTAAACTTTGTTCAAAAAAATACTGTTCTTTCTCAAAAGTTTTTACCGCTAGGTATGTTAATAGTTCTATCTTACGCTCTAAAAACAAATTGCAATCAACTTCATCTCGTTCAACTCCTCTTGACTCATCCCATTTTTTAAGTAGAATTTCTATACCTTGTTCATAGAGTTTTGCTGGTTTTGATGGAAATTCACCTTTGTCTTGGAAAACAAAACAAGCTAGATGCAATAAAATTGGTGTAACTGCTAGTTTCCGAATTTTATAATTTTCTGGTAAATTCAGTTTCTCAATAAAAGTTTTACTTGTATTCGTACCAGGTTCTAGTTTGTTATTAGCAACTGAGTTAAACCACTTACTAACGAAAGTATTGATTTGCTCATTGTTAAAATCTGCTATTTCAATGTCAGTAAATTTTTCTGCTGTAAATCTGTACTTTTGTACAGCAATACGACAGGTAAGAATAAATTTATTTTTAAAATATTTTTCAATGAATCGGCGCGTCTGTTGAATAACAACAGCATCATCTTTTTCTGAAACTTCATCTAATCCATCCAGTAAAATTAAAGCTTTACCCTGAATTAGTATTCTTTCTAGAATAAATTTATCATCAATTCCACAACTAATAAATTCTTTGCTGATATAGTTGAATAACTGAAATTCACTATTATCTTTTTTTGTATCTTCAGCAAAGTTTTTTAGTCTAATGAAAATAGGTATTTGGTTTTTTAGTAACTCACCATTATCACATTTAATTGCTAACCATTGCAGAAATGTAGTTTTTCCTGCGCCTGGTTTTCCTAGCACCATCAACTTAGAATAACGCGATACAGCATCTAAACCTGGTAGTCTTTCCTTACGCTTACCTTGTCCTGGTCTGTCAAAATCATGTAATTCTGGCTTAAAGCCTCTTAGCAAATCAGGAATTTCTCTCCATTGCTGGCTAGTTATATATTCTAAGATGTAAACATCAGTATAAATATCTGCTAAATCAACTGGTTGAGCAATATCCAGCATTCGCATAGTACCGCACTGGTCTTGAATTTTGTCGTGGCGTTGCTGTCGTACCCATTGCACCAATTTATCAATTTCGTCGATATCCTGCTTCTTCTCTTCGGGTGCAGCTTCAGCTTCTTTAGGTAAATCAGCAACCTCTCGCCAATTCAGCTTTAACTTTTTGCAAATCTTGTGAAAGTATTCTCGACTAACTGGCTTACTTGCAAAAAAATTCTGAACGACTGTGCGGGAGATTTGTAATTCTGCGGCTAAAGCAACTTTCGACTCAAAATTTAGCAACCCCTGTTCAGCTTGCTTGAGTCCTTGTGGAGATAATTTGAGAGTTGCCGCTTTACGTCCCGCCATATCAGAGTTACACCTTTATCTCTAGTCTATTAACTTGGTCAAAAGTTGTACAGAAGTTGACATAAATTGTACAGCCTTTAACCATTATCTGGTCTAGGTTGTAGCCATTGATTTGTCATGATGAAAGCGTTGTTATCAAGAGATATTTTTATGGACACCATCTCAATGATTATTCTCAGTGCTTTCATTAGTTCTCTAATCACTTGGTTAGTGGAAAACTCTGCTGATGCTGCCTCACAATGGCTGCATGATAAATGGAAAAAACATAAATGCGAAGATTGCAACCCCCCAAAACTCAAGCAATATAAATAAACGCCTGGGTAGTGGTAAATATGTAGTGAAATCTTATATTTTCTAACTCAAATTATTCATTTGTAGCCGTTGCAATTTGAATTACATTTAACCAACTAATTGAAACTCCTCTAAAGTATAAAGTTTCTAAATATATGATTTAGCGAGAACGTGTTAAGTGTTATATGTAGTATAGTATCAGTGTTTTTAAATTCAACTATTTCAGTATTGATGTCAATCTCCAGACCTACTTGCCCCAATTGTGGTTCTCAACACATTGTCAAAAATGGGAAGATTCATAATCAAAAACCAAAATACCAGTGTCAAAACTGCAAAAGACAGTTTATAGAAAATCCCACTAATAAAGTTATTAGCAAAGATACTATAGAACTGATTGATAGACTTTTACTTGAGAAAATACCTCTCGCAGGTATTGCTCGTGCTGCTCGTGTTTCAGAGACTTGGTTGCAAAAATATGTGAATAATAAATATGCCCAGATTCCGACTCAGGTAAATGTTTCAGCCAAACCAAGAGGTAAATTGACTATTGAGTGTGATGAGGCTTGGTCATTTGTAGGTCATAAGGGTAATAAGCAATGGATTTGGTTAGCTTTGGATAAAAAAACTAGAGAAATAGTTGGAGTTTACATAGGCGACCGCAGTGAAGATGGCGCTAGGGGATTATGGAATTCTCTACCACCAGTTTATCGTCAATGTGCTGTTTGCTATACAGATTTTTGGGCAGCTTACGCACAAGTTATTCCTAGCAAACGTCATCAGGCAGTAGGGAAAGAAAGTGGCAAGACTAACCATATTGAACGCTTTAATAATACAATGCGTCAAAGAATTTCTCGTTTGGTTAGAAAGACTTTATCCTTCTCTAAAAAGTTAGATAATCATATTGGTGCTATCTGGTATTTTATTCATCATTATAATTCTTGTTGTAGCGCCTAATTTTATTATCACTACATATTTACCACTACCAACGCCTGTTGTCACAAGCCTAGAATTTTACCTCTAGGCGCTAATCTCTCCTCTTTTCTTCTTTCTTCGTGTCCTTTGCTTCGCAACGCTAAGGCGAACGTGCCTTCGTGGTTCATTCTCCCAACTTCTCAAACAAATCTGCCAACACGACATTAGAAAACAAAAACCCATCAGGATCAATTAAACGCAATCTTTCCCCCCCAACTTCTACCCAACCCTGCTTAAAATAAGGTTGCAAACATTGTTTAATTTCCTCTACTTTTCCTTCTCCAAACTTCTCCACCAACGTCACCAAACTCAAACCTTCTGCTAAACGCAACCCCAACATTAAAGTTTCTAACAATTCTTCTTCTGGTGGGGTGACTTCACAATCAATCACAGCGCCATTTTCCAACCATTCATAGTATTCTTTAGTTTTTCGGGGACGGGTGAAGCGTTTACCTTGCACATAACTAGCTGCACCCATGCCAAAAGCATAATAAGGACGATTTTGCCAATAAACCCGATTATGTTGACATTGATGTCCTCTTTTGGCATAGTTAGAAATTTCATAATGTTCATAACCTGCACCAGTTAAGACTTTTTGCGCCTGTTGGTACATTTGAACAGTGGTTTCATCTGTCGGGAGGGGATTGTCACCAGGTTTGTAATAACGACCAAAAGCTGTACCTGGTTCAATGGTTAAATCATAAATAGAGATATGGGTGGGGGCAATTTCTACTGCTTTAGTAAGGGAATCTTGCCATTGAACCAAAGACTGATGTGGCAACCCGGAAATCAGGTCTAAGCTAAATTCGGGTATCTCGACTTGGTGAATTAACTCTATAGCTGCAAAGATATCATCAACGGAGTGCGATCGCCCAGCAATTTTTAACAACTCTGCCTGAAACGCTTGTACACCCAAACTTACCCGGTTCACACCCGCACTGCAATAACCCGCAATATGCGTCAAATCAAATGTACCGGGGTCCATTTCCATAGAAATTTCTACCCCAGCTACAATCCCAAAACGCCTCTCTAATGCTGTTAATATACATTGCAACTGTTCTGTCGATAACAGCGAAGGCGTACCACCACCAAAAAAAATCGTCTCTAAGGGTTGACTAAAGACTGGTGAAATGCTGATTTCGTGACAAACTGCCTCAACATAATGGGCAATAGTACCAGAATTTTCTCCCCGCGAGCTATCGCCCACCACAAACACCGGGAAATCACAATAAAAACACCGTCGCCGACAAAAGGGAATATGCACGTAAGCCGCACTGGGAAATTGAACAGCAATATCTTTTAGGCTCATTATGATCAAAAATTAAATTAATTTCATGGACAAATACAAATCATGAAAATGAGTAGTTTGTTTACAACTTGTTATCTTTTTACAACAAAAATAAGAATAGTTATGCAGCGAAAACTCTTTAGTTATAATGTTTGCATATATTGTATTAACTGCCGAAACCCCTAGCTTAAGTCCATATTTCTCAATCAATCTCACCGTTGATCTAAAAAATACCTGACTCTACTGGGTAAATCACAGTTGTAGGAAAAAACCACAATCATGCTTGATTTCATTATCATTATCTCATTTATTCTGGCTGCATCGGGAATAGGTTACTACAGCACTGAACTACTCCCCCCTGGAACCCTCAACGGAGTCACAAACCTAGACGCATTGCGCTTAGTTGTGGCTGTCTTTGCTGCTATTCTAGGTGGTGCAATTGGGCTGAGTTTCCAAATCGGCATATCGTCGCTTAGAAGCGCAAGTCCGCGAAATGCCCCTCGAAGTCATCTTAACCCGTGCCATTGGCTTAGTAATTGGGCTATTACTCGCCAATTTAATGTTAGCCCCGCTATTTTTACTACCCATTCCCGCAGATTTTGGATTTATTAAACCTCTCGTGGCAGTTGTCGGCAGCATCATACTTTCCGTCACTGGCATGAATTTGGCAGATACTCACGGACGGGGTTTATTACGGTTAATTAATCCCAACACCGTAGAAACCTTAGTGGTAGAAGGAACCCTGAAACCAGCTAATACCAAAGTCTTAGATACTAGTTGCATTATTGATGGTCGCATTGAAACCCTACTAGAAACAGGATTTTTGGAAGGAGTTATACTTGTACCGCAATTTGTTTTACAAGAATTACAACAAGTTGCTGATGCCAGCAAAGATCAAAAGCGGGTGCGGGGAAGACGGGGACTAGAAATACTCAACCGCATTAAAGAAACTTACCCTGAACGCATTCTCATCAACCCAGCAGACTACGAAGATATTGCCACAGTTGATGCTAAATTGGTAAAATTTGCCCAAGAAATCAACGGTACACTATTAACTAATGACTACAATTTATCTAAAGTTGCTAGTGTGCAGAAAGTTCCAGTTTTAAATGTCAATGATTTAGTAAATGCAGTTCGTCCTTCTTATTTACCTGGAGATAATCTAGATTTGAAAATTCTCAAAGAAGGTAAAGAACCGACTCAAGGTGTTGGCTATTTAGACGACGGAACAATGGTAGTCGTTGAAGAAGGCCGCAGTTATGTTGGTGGTGAATTACGGGTAGTTGTCACCAGTGCTTTACAAACCTCCGCTGGGAGGATGATTTTTGCCAAACCTCAAGCTTCCGCATTAGCGTGAGGGAAATGTGCGGAAAATAGAATTAATCCTGAAAATCGGTGCAGTTTCCTACACCGATTTTTATTTGGAAATCCCTTATACAAATTTTATATGCGGCTGCACAGAATCACGAAACTCATTCATCTTTATTTGCGGTCAACTATTCTTGATATTTTATTCTATACAGCTTCATATTATAGCGTTTCCCACTAAGCGTGATATACAAAATTACCCCTCCCCAACCCTCCCTTTACCAAGGAGAGGGTGCGCGATAGCGCGAGTGGGGTGTATTTCATGAGCTTGAAAATTGCTATAATTTGTTATTAATTCTCGTAAATTTCTAAGGGTAAATTATCTGGGTCTTGAAAGAATGTAAATTTTTTGCCTGTAATTTCATCAACTCTAATATTTTCAACTTTGATATTGTGAGATTTTAAATAACTTATACTTTCCTCAATATCCTCAACGGCAAAAGCTAAATGTCTTAAACCGCAAGCTTCAGGATTACTAACTCTTTGGGGAGGATGAGGAAAAGAGAATAATTCAATTTGGATACTTCCTATTTTTAAATCTAACTTATAAGAATCCCTTTCACTGCGGAGAGTTTCTTGGATAATCTCAAAACCTAAAATTTCAACATAAAATCGTTTTGAGTTTTGATAATCAGCACAAATAATAGCAACATGATGAACACCTAAAATTTTCATACAAGTATATTAGATATAGAACTCTGGTTTGATTCGTGAAAATATCTGTAGAGTTTTTAGCTAAGTGCAAACCATACAGCATAACGCACCAAACTTTGATAATGGTGCGTTACCGATTTTATCGAAATCTTGATTTACCTGAGTTCGACATAAGATAATTTGTGGAAAACTCGCCCCCAGTAGGAGTCTCAAACCCTTATTCTCTCGCTCTTAAAAATCATAACTCCTAACTCCTAACTCCTAACACCAAACTCAGGTTGATTTAGCGACAAAATCCAAAGGTTCTAGGGACAAAACAAAGTTTCCCGTGTATCCCTACCTGTCACAGGATTATTACCTTTAGCCACTTTGCACAATTTTTTTTGCTCATCTCCGCGCAGCAGTGCATCAGTAAAATCCGCTCCGTCAATAATAGCACCATCAAATCTGGCACTAGCTGCAAATGCTCCTTCTAAAATTGTATTGGTTAAATTGGCTCTAATCAGACGAGCCGAATCCAAGGTAGCATTAGTTAAATCAGCCCCCTCCAAGTTCGCTGATTCCAGATTGGCCGCAAAGAAGCTCACACCACGCAAGTTCGCATGACTGAAATTACTCTGACGCAGATTAGCTTTGGTAAAACTGGAGTCTGTTAAATCACGTCCAGAAAAATCAGCTTCTATCAAAATTTCTTTGTTGTATTCTAGTCCCAATGCCGTTGGTGCTAAACCTATTAATGCAGCCATAGGAATGATTGCCCAAAGCGATAAACTGAGTATGAGTGATAAAATCCGATACTTAGTATTCATGATATTTTTAATTAATGTCTAAACATCCATTATCTAATTATCTAGATATCGGTGACTTAGGAGAAGACCTAGTAGCCCAATGGTTACAATCTACAGGTTGGGAGATTCTGCACCGTCGCTTTTCTTGTCGCTGGGGAGAAATTGATATTATTGCCCAGTATCACGATCAAAAAGTAACACAAGCTTACAAAAACGGCAATCAACAGGAGATAATACTAGCCTTTGTGGAAGTGAAAACCCGCAGTGCAGGCAATTGGGATGCAGGAGGCAGAAATGCCATTACTCAACAAAAGCAAGCAAAACTTTGTAGTACAGCACAAATGTTTTTATCTCAGTATCCTGAAAAGGCTGATTGTTATTGTCGTTTTGATGTAGCTCTTGTTTATTGTCAACGGTTATCAAAAAAGCTTGTTGGGGCTATAGTTACCCCAGAATCCCCAGCTAGTTTATCAATTGCTGGGTATCAGTTAACGCTGCAAGAGTATATTGCCGCAGCTTTTGATGCTGCCAATTTGTAATTAAAAATAGATCAAGTTTGGTAACTTTTAAGCTAGTGTTTCTGGGCAGTAGCCCAAACCTCGAACAAATTGTTGGCGGAATGCTTCAATTTCTTCTTTTTCCGAGCTACCATGAGATACAATTGCTACTTGGTAACGGCGCATTACGTCCACAGGATATTGTCCTGCTTCCAAGCTCCAAAGTGCCATTTGTACTCTCATTGGTGGTTCGTAACTAATTCCTAATTCGTTGAAAAAAGCCCGTAAATCTCCATCTTCCTGGGATGACACTGGTTCTTTGAGTTTGATTCTCACTACCCAACCGTCAATTTGATGAATTACGCTAATAAAGGAAACAGGGGTTTGGGGTCTGTTGTGCAGATGTTGAACTATTCTAAGTGTCAGGCTGGCATTTGCCAGATAGTATAAATATTCCATGATGGTGTTTGGGAGCAAATCCAAGTCCTACTTCTTTATTTTCGTGAATAAAGTACAGTTCCCGGTAGGGTAAAAGCACCCGTTTTTATATGGGGAGATTTACCCAATTTTGGGAAATTGTCATTTTTGTGGAGTTCTCTAAACAATAATTGCACCTGACTGCGATCGCTCCCCAGGAATCATAAACCACAACCTAGAAATCGTCATCATCCAAAAAATATTAAATGGCAAGCAAAACGCAATGATACGCGAATAGATGAAACAGAATTACCCCAACTATGGATTTTTTACACCTACAGCATCAGTAGAAATCCTAGAGAGTTGTGAGGGTACTCTGGATGAAACCAACTGGGGAAAAGGCATATATTTTTTGCCGAAATTATTTAAAACCGTAGTTGTGGCTATTCACCAACTACCCAGTACACCCGAAACGTTGTTTTTGAGGATTTTAGGAAGAGGAAAAGTACAAAGACAAGCAGTAGAAGAATTAGAAGCACTAGCAAATAATAGTCCACTCCTTGCGGATATTATACAATTAGTACATAACCTAATTGCTCTGTTATCCGCTCGCCAGCGTCAAGCACAAGATATTGATAAAGATGATCAGGAGTTAATTATGAAATTATCAGAAATGTATCAACAACAATTAGAAGAACTTAAAAAACAAGAACGACAAGAAGGAATACAAGAAGGAGAAAAACTAGGACTCCAAACAGGTATAGAAAGAGAACGACGCGCTATGGTTGAAAGTATTCTGCAAGTGCGGTTTGGGGAAGTTGATTCACAGTTAGCAACAATTATCAACCCTCTCATTGCCATGAGTAGAGAAGAATTTACTCCTTTACTACTACAATTATCCCGTGAAGATTTATTAAGTAGATTTACACAATAGAGCTACCCCCGATCATATTACAACTCATCCTAAATTCAACCCTGTGGAGATGGTAGTTTGATATGTTAAATGTCTGAATCAGGATGCCCAGGATTGGAGGATTTACCGGATTGTTTATTAGGATGATTTAAATAGTGAACATCTGTTGATATGTTTATGTAGTCTGACACCGCTTACAAAAAAAGGGAATAAGGAATAGGGAAGAAACTAAAGTTTCAGAGTTTAAAGCTCAGTCAAAAAACATCTTTTTTTGAAGGAGAGTGACACGAAAAAAACAGTGTCATTATCTCAATCTTATGTTTTTAAACATGAGTTTTTCCTAAGCTGTTGTGCATTTAATTTGTATAAGGCTGGCGGGCAAGATGCCCACCCCACAAGATTTAACAATTTTAGGATTATCAAATTTAGGTGCTTAACAGCTTATTCCCCATTCCCTGTTAAGAGTTTCCTCTGAAAACCCACATTCCGCACTCACAAAAAACCATCCTGTAAATCCTTAAATCCTGGATATCCTGATTCTGAAAAAAGCATAAAAATAGAGTATTAGAGGGATTGACAAATGATTTTAGATTTGTTATCATGATTCTGATGAGGAAGAACTATCATAAAATAAACATGAATAATAATCAGGTAGTAGGGGTTTAGCATTGCTAAACCCTTATTTATGGCATTGAACAAACATAGAAAATTAACGATTTTCAACCAATGTATGCGGTTTCTAACCGACCTTTTATTTTAAGGAAATGTCTGACTTAGAAATACAAGATATTAATTTAGACCGTTCATTGTCTGGCTATGACTATGAACTCCCTACAGAACTGATTGCTCAAAATCCGGCTGTTCCCAGAGATAGTTCGCGTTTACTGGTGGTTAATTCTCCCAATGCAGGCCGGGAAATGTTAGCCCTCAATCACATTTTCCGGGATTTGCCTGAACTGTTGCAACCTGGAGATTTGTTGGTGATGAATAATACTAAAGTCATGCCAGCACGTTTGTATGGTCGCAAGTCTACGGGGGCAAAGGTGGAAGTTTTGCTATTGGAAGAAAGACAGCACAACTGTTGGTTGGCTTTGGTGAAGCCAGGAAAACACTTCAAAGTCGGGACTCAGATTGTTTTTGATGGAAATAAATTATCAGTTAATACTGGACTCACGGCTACGGTTTTGGAGACTGATGCTGCAACTGGAGGACGGTTGTTGCAATTTGATTTACCTGAGCATATTTCTTTGGTGCAAGTTTTAGAGGATTTTGGGGAAATACCTCTGCCTCCTTACATTACGGCTTCTACGGCTGCGGATGAACAGTATCAAACTGTGTATGCTCAAGAACAAGGTGCGATCGCAGCGCCAACCGCAGGATTACACTTTACACCAGAACTTTTACAAAAATTGAGCGATCGCTCTATTAATCAAGCTTTTGTCACGCTGCACGTTGGTGTGGGGACTTTTCGCCCTGTGGAAGTCGATGATGTAACTACTCACCAAATGCATGAAGAATGGATTGAAGTCAGCGCTGCTACAGTTGAGCAAATCCGGGCTACTCAAGCCGCTGGGGGGCGGATTATAGCGGTGGGGACTACGGTAGTCCGTGCTTTAGAAGGTGCGGCTCAATTTGGCGATTTACAGCCTTATGTAGGCAAGGTAAATTTGTTTATCTATCCTGGCTTTCAATGGCGGGTTGTAGAGGGTTTAATTACTAATTTTCACCTGCCTCGTTCCAGTTTGTTGATGTTGGTAAGCGCCCTGATTGGGAGAAAAAGGTTATTGAAAATTTATCAACAAGCGATCGCATCTCAATATCGCTTCTATTCCTTTGGTGATGCCATGCTTATTCTGCCAGACGGAGTGATGAGTATGAATTAAATTGTGAATTTTTGGTGTAGTTATGGGTACTCTGATTGTGTCAGGATTTCAATTACAAATATAAGGTTACAAGTTATGGCTAAAAAAAATCTACTTACTCAGTGCTTACACAGCTCATTTCCAGCCGATTTTTACAAAAATTCCGCACAGCGATTAGGACTTTTGTTTGCTTCTTCGGCATTTTTGGTGTTGGGTTTACCGACAATTATTGATTTACCAGAAAGTAAGCTGTTGGCGCAAAGTGTGGTTTCCCAGGATTTGGACGCAGCTATTTTGTATCAACTGGGAGTTACCCGCTATCACCGCCAAGACTTCAAAAGTGCTGAATCTGCCTTTAGACAAGCTTTACAGCGAGATATTAATATTGGTTCAGCACGGCATTATTTAGGTAATATCTTGATGAAACAAAATCGCCTAGAGTTAGCTGTACAAGAATATCGGGGAAGCGATTAAACTTAATCCCAATTTTGGCGAAGCTTATTACAATTTGGGATTAGCTCTGCAAAAACAAGGACAAAAAGAAGCGGCAATTAGTGCTTACCGGCAAGCGTTGGTAGTCAGTCCGACGATGGCAGCAGCCCACTATAACTTGGGAATAGTTTTGTATGAACAAGAACAGCGAGAAGAAGCAATTGCGGCTTATCAACAAGCAATTAATTTAGATGGTAGCAATGCCAATGCTTATTTTAATTTAGCGATCGCACTCCAGCAAGAAGGACAAGTAGAAAATGCGATCGCAGCCTATCGTCAAACCTTAACACTAAATCCTGAAAATACCTTAGCTTACAACAACTTAGGCAGTCTCTTCGTAATTCAAAATCAACCATTAGAGGCTATTGCCATTTACCAAAAAGCTATTCGCCAAAATCCCAAAAATGCCTTAGCTTATTATAACTTAGGAGTAACTTTATATAATCAAGGCGATCTCAAGACAGCGAATCAAGCATTTAAACGCGCTCGTCAAGAGTATAGCGAACAAGGAAATACTGAAAAAACCGCAAAAATTGACGAGATTACCCAAAAAATTACCGAACATTTAACACCCAAAAAACCACAAACCCCAACCCCCACTCCTAAGAATGATGTGATTTTACCCGCACCTGAAGAAATAATGCCCGTCAACTCTAATGATATGCCTAACACTGTAGAACAACAGCCAAAAACACCTTAGAAGAAATCAGGGAAACAAGGTATTTATAACCCTGTTTCCTGTTTCAAATTGGCAAGCGATTAATATCCTTGTTACAGCCAATAACTACCATTGCTGTACCGCGTTCTAAACGCCTAGTAGGGTCAGGATTAATCTTAAATTTACCATCCTGACTCACTGCCAACAAATTCAAACCATAACGATTACGAAGTTGAATTTCAGCAACAGTTTTACCGTGAAATTCATCAGGGACAATCAACTCAACAATGCTGTGATCTGGGTCGAGGTCAAATCTATCGAGAATTGATGGTTTAGTCAGTGTTCTAGCTAAAGCACAACCAGCTTCAAACTCTGGAAAAACAACATGATCTGCTCCCACTCGTTTTAATAACTTGCGGTGAACTTCACTAGAAGCTTTAGCAACTACATGAGGTACACCAGCTTCTTTGACATTGAGAGTGGTGATAATACTCTCTTGAATATAGTTACCGATTGCTACAATTACTGTATCAAATTCAAAAATACCAGCTTCTTTAAGTGCCGCAGGTTCAGTTGAATCTAGTTGCACAGCATGACTAACAATTTCATCAGTTAATGCTTCTGAAACTAGCTTTTCATCAACATCAGTAGCCAAAACTTGATAACCTAAATTATGCAATGTAGAACAAACAGAACGACCAAAGCGACCTAAACCAATTACAGCAAATTGGTTGTTGTCTTGGCGTAGACTGCGAAAAAACTTTAATGATGAAAGATTCATGATTTTGTCAGTTTTTAGGGAATAGGGAACAGGGAATAGGGAACAGGAAAGATAAGAGGCAGAAGTTTTCCTAATCACCAATTACCTATTAGCCAACAAGTAAATTCTCTTCTGGATAGTGAACTCTGCTAGGACGAGGATCGCCTAATAAAGCTGACATCAATAATAAAACCCCAACTCTACCAATATACATTGTGACAATTAAAATTAGTTTTGCTGCTGTGGAAATACCACCAGTTATGCCTGTAGACAAACCAACTGTAGCAAACGCTGATACCACCTCAAACAAGATTTTAATAAACTCTAAGTTAGGATCTGTGAGGCTAATTAAAATTGTTGCCCCAATCACGGTAGCTAGAGAACCAAAAACTACGCCGACAGCTTTTAAAATCAGTGATATGGCTATCTTCCGATCATACAATAAAACTTCCTCTTTCCCTTGAAGGATAGATTTTGTACAACTAGTTAGAACTCTCAGCGTTGTCGTTTTTATACCTCCTCCCGTACCTCCAGGACTTGCACCAATAAACATCAAAGCAATAGTAATAAATAAACCAGAATCTGTCATTTGCCCTATGTCAATAGTGTTAAATCCAGCAGTTCTAGGAGTAACTGATTGAAACCAAGCCGATAATAATTGATTAGTAAAACTCAAATTACCAAATGTTTGAGGATTCCTAATTTCTATACAAAAAAAGGCTACTGTTCCCAATACTAAAAGTATCAAAGTTGTGCTGGTTGCTACTTTAAAATCAAGAGAGAATAAGATGGCATTGGGTTTTTTTAAAATTCTATCGCGTAACCAAAGATATATATCTAAAATTACCTGATAACCAATTCCTCCAAAAATAATTAAGCCGGTGATTGTAAAAACTACTAATCCAGAACTTTGATAGCCTATTAAGTTGTCTTTAAACAGACTAAAACCCGCATTATTCCAAGCATTGACGCTATGAAATATTGCTAACCACAATCCTTGATTCCAACCATAATCAGGAACAAAAGCTGGCAATAATAATAATATTCCCGTGATTTCAAAAATCATGGTTGTCGCAATGATTGAACGGATAATCTGCGTGCTACCGCTAATCCCTGGACGGTCTAAAGCTTGTTGAATTGCTACTTTTTGTCGCAGGTCAAATCTCCTGCCAATTAACAAAATCAAAAATGTGGTAGTTGTCATATACCCTAAACCACCAATTTGAGCCAATAGTGTGATAAACAATTGACCCCAAAAGGAGAAAAAAGTACCAGGATCAACTACTGATAACCCTGTAACACAAACTGCGGAAGTTGAGGTAAAAAGTGCTACAATTGGATCATTCCACATACCATTGCTAGTTGAGAAAGGCATCATTAACAGGATAGCTCCTAGCAGGATGACAGCCATGAATCCCAAGCAGATTGTGCGAGCAACAGTCATAAAGTAATTTACAATTTTCTTCTGGAAGCAAAGTCGCCTTAAGCAAAATTGCCTTATCTAATTAAATACACAGATGGTAGCCTAACAATATGTTTTTTGAAATTCGGCTTTGTCTTCTCTGGTGACTCATGAGTACAACACTTTATCAGCAAATTCAACAATTTTACGATGCTTCCTCTGGTTTGTGGGAACAAATCTGGGGAGAACATATGCATCATGGTTACTATGGTCCCGACGGGAACCAGAGGAAAGACCGCCGTTTAGCCCAAATTGATTTAATCGAAGAATTGCTGAAATGGTCAGGGGTTAAGGGTGCGGAAAATATCCTGGATGTTGGTTGTGGGATTGGTGGCAGTTCTTTATACTTAGCTGACAAGTTTAATGCTAAGTCAACAGGGATTACACTGAGTCCTGTACAAGCGGCTAGAGCGACGGCTAGAGCGAGGGAGGCTAATTTGAGCCAGAGAAGTCAGTTCCTTGTGGCCAATGCTCAAGAAATGCCTTTTGCTGATGATTCTTTTGATTTGGTGTGGTCGCTGGAAAGTGGCGAACATATGCCAGATAAGACTAAGTTTTTGCAAGAGTGCTACCGGGTGTTAAAGCCTGGTGGGACTTTGATTATGGTGACTTGGTGTCATCGACCAATTGATAGAAAACCACTAAATGCAGACGAACAGAAGCATTTAGATGATATTTATCGCGTTTATTGTTTACCTTACGTGCTTTCGTTGCCAGAGTATGAAGCGATCGCACGTCAACTACCATTAAACAACATCCGCACCGCCGATTGGTCAACCGCTGTCGCTCCATTTTGGAATATGGTAATTGATTCAGCATTCACCCCTCAAGCAGTGTTTGGGTTACTGGTTTCTGGTTGGAGTACAATTCAAGGGGCGCTTTCTTTGGGTCTAATGCGTCGGGGTTATGAACGGGGGTTAATTCGGTTTGGATTATTATGCGGTCATAAATGATAGTAGGAGTTCGGAGTTCGGAGTCAGGCGTTCAGGAGTTCGGAGTTCCGAGTTCCGAGTTCGGAGTTCCGAGTTCGGAGTCAGGCGTTCAGGAGTTCAGGATTCAGGATTCAGGATTCAGGATTCAGGAGTCTTTTGCTATATGGCTTGTTTTGTAAATTCTGTACCTCATTCAGGTGCATACCGCTATAAACACATTTAAAAGCCCGTACGGGCGGGGTTTACCTCGCCCTTTGAATTTGCTTTGAATCTGTTTTGAATTTGCCAAAGTCTCCCGCCCTTTGGGTTTTTCTTTATAGTTCTTTTGTAGTTTCTAGTTAGAGAGTAGAAAATGAATCAGTTTTATAAACAGAATTCTCCGATTTCTTCGGTAAACTGGCTTTATGCCTTTTGGAAATTTTCCCGACCACACACAATTATCGGCACAAGTTTAAGTGTATTGGGGTTATATTTAATTACCCTTGGTGTCACTTCCACAAACTTTTCCAATCCTCATCTGGGTCAAATTTTAGGAACTTGGATTGCTTGTATATCTGGAAATATATATATAGTTGGTTTAAACCAATTAGAAGATGTTGATATTGACAAAATTAATAAACCTCATTTACCCATAGCATCAGGTGAATTTACTAAAGAACAAGGTAAATTAATTGTCATTGTTACCGGAATTTTAGCACTGATTACCGCTTGGTTAAATGGCCCTTATTTATTGGGAATGGTGGCGATTAGTTTGGCAATTGGTACAGCTTATTCTTTACCGCCAATTCGTTTAAAACAGTTTCCCTTTTGGGCTGCATTGTGTATCTTTTCTGTTAGGGGGACAATTGTTAACTTAGGACTATTTTTGCATTTTAATTGGTTATTGCAAAAAAGCCAAAGTATTCCAGGTGCTGTATGGGCGCTAACTGTGTTTATATTGGTATTTACATTTGCGATCGCCATTTTTAAAGATATCCCTGATATGGAAGGCGATAAACTTTACAACATTACTACATTTACCCTGCAACTGGGACAACAAGCAGTATTCAATCTTGCCCTTTGGGTATTAACTGTTTGCTATGTAGGAATGATTATGGTTGCTGTATTAGGTATAGCCGAAGTTAATGCCATATTTATATTTATCACCCATATAGTAGCCTTAATTGTCATGTGGTGGCAGAGTAGAAAAGTAGACTTGCAAGATAAAAGTGCGATCGCAAGTTTTTATCAGTTTATCTGGAAACTGTTTTTCATCGAATATCTAATTTTCCCTTTTGCGTGTATTTTGGCTTAAAATCATGTTAGAAAATTCACCAGTTAGTAATATTTTTGCTATATCTTTAGTAATTGTCAGTATTGGGACTCTCATTTATTTCGCCTTGAGAACATTAATTACTTCAAACTTATTTCAAAAAGGCATCAAGCTTTTTCAAGCGAAAGATTACGAAGGTGCAGAAGCTGCTTTTCGTCAAGTAATTGCCATCAACTCTACTAATGATATGGTGCGGTTATTATTAGGCGATATTTTAAACCACAAAGGCGAAATTGATCAAGCCAAAGAATTATTCAGCGAAGTAATTATTCTTAATCCTAAAAATCCCAATGCTTACCTCCGCTTGGCCAATATTTTGCTACTCCAAAAAAATGAAGCAGAAGCAATAAATAACCTCAAACAAGCCAAAGATTTATTCCAAAAACAGCGTCAACCCCAAAAAGTAGAAACAATAGAGAAAATTCTCCAAGATATCACAGGTGAAAGGGAATAGGGGAAAAATTCAGAGGGAACAGAAAAAACTTATGTTTAAAAACATGAGATTGAAATAATAACACTGTTTTTTTGACAATACCTTGTCCAAATTGGAAAAAACCTTGATTTGTAGGTTGGGTTGAAGCATGAAACCCAACAAATGCGTTGGGTTGCGCTGTCGCTTAACCCAACCTACCGAAAATGGACAAGGTATTGTTTGACTGAGATTTAAACTCAAAACTAAAGTTTCTTATCTGTTCACTATTCCCTGTTCCCTTTTTTGTAACCAATGACCAATAATAAAGTTTACCTTGTGGGTGCTGGACCAGGAGATTTGGCATATTTAACTGTCAAAGCTTATCGTCTTTTGGCATCTGCCCAAGTCTTAGTTTATGATGCTTTAGTAGATGCTCAATTGTTAGATTGTGTCCCACATGATTGTCTAAAATTAGATGTTGGTAAACGTGGTGGTAAACCCAGCACTCCCCAAACTGAAATTAACAATTTACTAGTTAAGCATTGTCAAGAAGGTAAACAAGTTATTCGGCTAAAATCAGGAGATCCTTTTATTTTTGGCCGTTGTATTTCTGAAATAGAAGCTTTAAAATCTGCTGGTTGTGAATTTGAAGTGATACCAGGAATTTCTTCAGCTTTAGCAGCACCTTTACTTGCAGGAATTCCTCTAACAGATAATGTTCTCAGTCGTTGTTTTGCGGTATTGACAGCACATGAACCAGACGTTTTAGACTGGGAAGCACTATCAAGATTAGAAACTTTGGTAATTTTGATGGGGGGGAAAAATTTAGCAGAAATCGTTTATCAACTGCTACGCCATAACCTATCGCATTCCACACCAATTGCTATTATTCGGTGGGCAGGAACTCCTAGTCAAGAAATCTGCATAGGTGAATTAGGCAATATTTTGGAACAAACTGCGGGTTTATCTCTCTCTCCAGCAGTAATTGTTATTGGTGAAGTTGTCCGGTTACGTCAATATTTGTAGTATAATTACTTATCGAGGGCAGGAGTTAGGAGGCAGGAAGGAAAATGACCCCTAACGTCAGATACGACCAAAAGGAGCATATTTAAATTCAGTCGATATCTATTTGATCATCGCTCTTCCCATTACTAACTGCAACAAATATGATTAAGTATATCTTTTACGGCCAGCAAAGCTCACAAACGAACATGATATAACCTGAGCAAGAATATCTTCATAAAATAGCCAAAACTCTCGTATTTTTCCTATGTCAAGCACTCTTCCTCTTTCAGGTAAAACCATTCTAGTCACACGTTCAGTTGGACAGTCAAGCCAATTTAGCGATCGCTTGTCGGCAGCAGGTGCTACAGTCATTGAAATGCCAGCTTTAGAAATTGGCCCTCCTTCCAGCTGGAAAGCTTTAGATCAGGCAATTATTAATTTATCAACTTTTGACTGGTTAATTCTCACTTCTAGCAACGCTGTAGACTACTTTTTTCAAAGACTTCACACCCAAGGTAAAGATAAAAGTAATTTAAAAAAGATTAAAATTGCCGTTGTTGGTGAAAAAACAGCCCAAAGTCTTAAAAAACACAGTATTCGTCCTAATTTTATTCCTCCTCACTTTATCGCTGACTCCTTAGTAACCAACTTTCCTGAAAACTTAGCAGGTAAAAAGATTTTATTTCCTAGAGTCGAAACCGGGGGTAGAGAAGTTTTAGTTAAAGAATTAACCGCTAAAGGTGCAGAAGTTATAGAAGTTCCCGCTTATGAATCTTGTTGTCCCCAGAATATTCCCCCAGCAGCAGAATTAGCTTTACAAAATCATACCCTAGATGTAATTACCTTTGCTAGCTCCAAGACTGTGCAGTTTTTCTATCTATTAGCAACTAGTAAATTAACAAATGGAGTGACACATTATTTCGACAAAATTTGTATTGCTTCTATTGGCCCCCAAACTTCTAAAATCTGCTCTGATTTATTCGGACGTGTTGATATTGAAGCTGAGGAATATACTGTAGATGGTTTAATAAAAGCAATTATAAAATGGTCTAAAGGGTGATTGGGGGCTGGGTAATAGTTTTTCTAATTACCAATTACTAATGAAAAAACATT
Source organism: Anabaena sp. PCC 7938 (assembly GCF_049315035.1). Classification (NCBI taxonomy): domain Bacteria; kingdom Bacillati; phylum Cyanobacteriota; class Cyanophyceae; order Nostocales; family Nostocaceae; genus Anabaena; species Anabaena sp. PCC 7938. The sequence goes on from NZ_CP186034.1 coordinate 4,503,333, forward strand.
TAATCGGTTTAACTGGTGGTATAGCTACGGGGAAAAGTACAGTGGCTAATTATTTAGTTACTGCTTATAATTTACCAATGTTAGATGCAGATGTTTATGCTAGAGATGCAGTATCTGTTGGTTCACCTATTATTACACAAATTTCCCAACGTTACGGCAAACAAATTTTGCTACCAGATGGTAATTTAAATCGTTCTCAGTTGGGAGAAATTATTTTTAACCAGCCAGAAGAACGCCATTGGGTAGAAAATTTAATTCATCCTTATGTGAGGAATTGTTTTACTCAAGCTATTAATGAATTATCTGCAAATACTTTAATTTTAGTTATTCCTCTTTTATTTGAAGCTGGTTTAGAGAATTTAGTTGGTGAAATTTGGGTTGTATCTTGTTCACCACAACAGCAACAGCAAAGATTAATTCAGCGTAATAATTTAACTAATGAACAAGCAGTAGCTAGAATTAGTAGTCAATTATCTATTGCTGAAAAAGTAGCACGTGCTGATGTAGTTTTAGATAATTCCTCTACTTTAGAATCACTCTTACAACAAATAGATTTGGTGATGAAAAGGGTTGATACCAACTTGATATGAAAATGAAAATTGCAGTGTAAAATTTAGGCAAAAAAATCTTATAAACTTTAATCTGTATAGGAAATGATGCAGAATTTTTAATATTATTGCAAAATATTGTCTCCTTTTCCTGTTAAGATTTCCCTCTTATCGACTGGCAATTTAGTATAACAAGTACCGTAGAGCCATTGATATTTATCAAGATGTTAATTTTGAGGATCAAGAATAATCAAACACGAATCATTAAATCTCAAGAAATGGGGACTCGATTAAATAAAACCCAATAAAATTCAAGCTGCTGGACTGCTTGGTTAAATTGTTCAAAATCTACAGGTTTGACGATATAGCTATTCGCTCCCAGTTGGTAACTTTCTATTACATCTCTATCTTCGTCAGAAGAAGTCAAGACAACAACGGGAATCGTTTGAGTGCGAGGGTCAGATTTAAGTTGCCGTAAAACTTCCAATCCACTCACTTTTGGTAGTTTCAAATCTAGGAAAATAACTTTGGGTTGATTTGTGATGATACGGTGAGCATAGTTGCTGCGACAAAAGAAAAAATCGAGGGCTTCTGCTCCATCTGGAAGCCATTGGGTGTGACTTCCAATTCTGCTGCGACGTAAAGCCCGCATAGCTAGTTCGGCATCAGCAGGATTATCTTCAATTAACACAATAGATATCGGTTGTTGGAAAGATGTATCAGTGGGCTGATCAATGAGTCGGTCAGTCATTATATTATGGCAGGGAACAAGATTAGAGAATTGAAAACAGATTTATAGGAAAATGGAAAGCAGAGGAATAGAGAGGAAAATTCATACTCAGTACTCAGTACTCGGAAGGGTGAAATAAAAGGTTGCACCTTGATCGACTGCTGCTTCGACCCAAATGTGGCCACCGTGACGTTGAATAATGCGTTGGACGATCGCTAGTCCAATACCTGTACCTTCAAAATCTTGTTCACGGTGCAGACGTTGGAATACTCCAAAAAGATTGTCGGCATACTGCATATCAAACCCTGATCCATTATCTCTGATTAAGTACACTCCTTCGCCATCCATCACTTCATAACCCACTTCGATATGAGCAATGGATTTGTAACTGGTGTACTTAATGGCATTGGATAACAAGTTAATCCAGACTTGGGTGAGGAGGGAAAGGTCAGCTTGACAGTTGGGTAAATCTGCGATCGCAAATTCAATCTCACGACCAGACCATTCTGGCGCTAAATCACTTAACACCTGTTGAATCAACTCATTGACTAACACTGGCTGTTTGGACATTTCCTTCCGATCCAAACGGGATAAATTCAACAAATCATCAATCAACTGACCCATGCGTTTGGCGTTATCCCGGACAACTTTTAAGTAACGATTACCTTCTGCATCCAGTTGTTCACCGTAGTCTTCTTGGATCATTCTCGAAAAGCCATCAATTGCTCTTAAAGGCGCTCGTAAGTCATGGGAAATTGAATAAGAAAACGATTCCAAAGCTTTATTAACAGCCTGTAATTGGGCAGTTCTTTGAGTCACCCTTTCTTCTAATTCTGCATTGAGTTGACAGACAGATTGATTCAATTTTTCCTGCTGCTGTAATAACCGGGCATTATCAATGGAAATAGCTGCCTGAGTCGAAAGCAGATTGATGATTTCAATCCGTTCTGGGGTAAATGCATTAGTGGTGAGATTATTTTCTAAAAGAACAATTCCTGTAAATTTTCCTTGATTCAATAAAGGTGTACATAGAATTGATTTGGATTGGTGGTAGATAATCCAGGGTTCAGATTGAAAGTTACCTTCTTGAATAGCGTGACCAAGGACGATGCTTTCCTGGGTACGAACCACATAATTAATCAAGGATGTTGGTAAACAAGGGATGTTGTCTGGGTGTATTAGCTCAACTTTCCCATTGTCAATTGAACTAATCGCTTCAATTCGCCATTCATCTTGGGTTTGTAAAATCAAATAACCTGTTTGCGCTCCCGCATTTTCAATCAGAATAGTCATCAGTTTTCCCAGAAGTTGATCTAAAAGAACTTCAGTGGAGTAGGCGCTGCCAGTCGCAGAGATTGCTTGGGAAGCTTTCAACACCGTTTCTAGGTCAAGTGCTGCTAATTTGGTAGAAGAAGATTCTGTAGTATTAAATCTGTGGGTTTCGGTTGGTTCTGATTGCAGTTCTAGTAGTTGGGGATAGCGCCTTTGCATATCTCTCACTTTCGCCGTTGCTCCCCACCTTAAATAACCATACCTGGCATCTTGCAGATATATTGTAGCGATGGTAATCAAATCTTGTTCCAGATAAAACCTAGCTGCCAGTTCGTTGGCCAGAGCTTCTTCTTGTAAGTATTGGTTTTTCTTAGCCAAACTAATAGCGCGATCATAGGCTTTCATGGCTTTTTTAAATCGACCTAAAACTCGATACCTTTCAGCCTCAACAAGATACCATTTGTGCTGGTAATTCATTGGGGCATGATGCGCCCAATGTTGCATTTTGGCTTGATTTTCTGCTACCTGCTGAAGCAACTCAGACCGTTGCTGAGGATCTGCATTTGCATACACTGCCAATCGAGAGAGAGAATCGTAGAACTTAAAGATAGCAACCAAAGCTGCTCCGGTCATAGCAGGTAAATACTCTTGTGCGATGACAGCATTAGCGTAGGCGCTGCCCGTTGCAGACATCGCCTGATTGGTATTATCAAATAAGTAACAAAGAAATAATTTATTTAGGTAGAAATAGAACAAACCTCCGTGAAAATTGGTTTGTTGCATTTGGGGTAGCCGAATTGTTTCATCATAAGCTTGACCCGATAAAATACCAGGATTAGGAACTTCCTGAATCAAGTTCAAAACAGTTTGCCAGCAAATCTCTACAAAATGAATACCGGCTGAGTGCTTAATTTTTTTAACTGCCTGGTGATAATGATTCAGTTGTAGTTGTAGCTCATCCAAGGGTTGACCGACTGCAAATGAATAAGCACAAAAATGCATAGCAGCATAGCCAGCAAACTCTAAATCACCCTGATCAATACCAACCTGATAACAATTTTGGTGTGACTGCAAACTTTCTCGGAGGTGTGTTTTCCAAACATTAATTTGGTTACTGACCGCGAATAGGGTTCTGGCCTGAATGGGTTTAGCATCTAGGTGATGAAGCAGACTTAACGCCAGTTGTCCAAATTGATATCCTGCTTCAATTTCAAATACAACTCCACAGAGAATAATTCCATAAGCAGCATAGGCAAAGGGCGCTAACATCATGTTTCCGTACTCAACCAGCAAATCTACCATCTTGAGAACAATCAGCAGAAATAAAGGCGGGACTGCTAAAAAAGCTGATGCACATATACTGGTTAAAAGCTGCATTGCTGCCAGCACCTCTGGCTCAGACATTATGGGCAGGTCAATCAAATTTTCAATGGGTCTGTTTGCCAATTTTGAGGCAGTTGCGGAGAGGGCTGGCTGAATATGCTCAGAAGTTGGTTGCATGGGGAGGTGAACCCCTAATTGTTTTAGTAACTGTAAACTAATCTGAATCGCCTCTAGCAGTTGATTTTGGGCAACATAAGTCTGAATTTTGACATCGTAGACTTTTAAGCTGGCTAGTAAGGTTTTTGCATGGTCAACTACCTGTTGAAATAGTGGTTCTACTTGCTCGAAGTTACCGCTCAGATAGGCTGCTTCTGCCGTTGCACTATATAGAGTTAGGGTAAAGTCATAGTTAGTTTGCCAGCTATCTGTGGTCAGCAGATCCAAGGCGGTTTGCAAGTATGTAAAAGCAGCATCATAAGCTGTAGATGTCTTGGCTTTTTCTCCTGCTATTAAGTTTAACTGGGACAAGTTCTTTTGTTCGGATTGAGTTTTGATGAGTTTTTGACCCTGGTTCAGTTGGTTGGTGATATCAAAAATCTTGTGTTGTAACTGTTCTGGGGAAGTCTTTTGCCACAAACACTGTCCTACTTGCCAATGGATCATTTGGCGATCGCTCTCCGGGATGAGAGAATAAGCTGCTTGCTGAATGCGATCATGAACGAATTTATATTCAATGGCAGGGCTATTGCTGGGAAGTGGCACTTTTAACTCAACGGATTTGTAAGCATTGCTGAGGGGCAAAATCAATCCTTGTGCGATCGCATCTCCTAATTTCTGGGCAGTTTTTTGTAGAGATAGTTCTGCTGTCACTGCCAAGGTTTCTAAATCGAACCGGTTGCCAATACAGGCTGATAACTGTAACAATCGCTGTGTCTGCAAACTGAGTTTTTGAATCTTCAGTACCAGTAAATCTACAACATTATCAGTAATTCCCCGTTCCTGAATTTGCTCAATTGACCATTGCCAATTACCCTTTTGACGATCAAATTCCAGCAGCTTTTCAGCATACAGGGATTTCAAAAACTCATTTATAAAAAAGGGATTACCGTTGGTTTTTGCTTGCACCAGTTCAGCTAAAGGTAAAACATCTTCTGGTTGACAGCGTAATGTATTAGCAATCAACTGGTTAATAGCGGGCAATTGCAAAGGATCAAGGAACAGTTGGTTTACCACCCCATTTTCCTGCTGAATTTCTGCCACCATGCGGATGAGAGGATGGGAAGCATTTACTTCATGATCCCGATATGCCCCAATTAATAACAAAGATTGCTCAACTGTTGCTGTTGTCAGCATTTGCAGTAGTTTCAAAGAGGCAGTATCTGCCCATTGCAGATCATCCAAAAAAATCACCAGGGGATATTGTGATTGAGTAAAGACACAGATAAATTTTTGGAAAACTTGATGAAAGCGATTTTGGGCTTCTGCTGGTAGCAAAGTAGGTACATCTGGTTGATTACCAATAATTAGTTCTAATGCTGGAATTACCTGGGTAATCACACGACTGTTAGATCCCAAAGCTGCCAAGAGTTTTTCTCGCCAGTTAATTAGCTGTAATTCGCTCTCAGTCAGTAATTGCTTAATCAGTGAGTTAAAAGCTTGTGCGATCGCAAAGTAAGGGATATTGCGTTGATACTGCTCGAATTTACCCGCAATAAAATAACCTCTGCTGCGTGTAATAGTTTTATAAATTTCCTGTACAAATGCTGATTTACCAATACCAGAGTAGCCAGCAATCAACAACATTTCTATAGCATTAATTTGACTTGACTTCTGAATTCCTGTGACTCTAGCAAATGCAGCTAACAACATCTCCACGTCTCTTTCTCTACCATAAAGTTTTTCAGGAATATGAAAATTATCAGAAATATCATGTTGCGCTAAAATAAAAGACTCAACTCTTTTTGTTTGTTGTAGCTGGATCAGACACTGTTCCAAATCAGTCTTAATACCCCAGGCACTTTGATAGCGATCTTCTGCTGTTTTCGCTAACAGTTTTAGAACAAGTTCTGAAACTACAACTGGTATTTCTGGATTGATTAAATGAGGTGGCACAGGTTCTAAAGCCAGGTGATAATGAATTAACTCCAACGCATCGCTAGTTACAAATGGTAATCCATGAGTCAACAATTGGTAAAAGGTAGCACCCAAAGAGTAAAAATCAGTTCTATAATCCAGAGAACGGTTCATCCTGCCCGTTTGTTCTGGAGATATGTAAGCTAAAGTTCCTTCCAATGTAGTAGGATTTTTGATAGTTAATGTTTCCCGTGGCAGGGCAGTGGCAATACCAAAATCAATAATTTTAATTTGATTTGTTTCTAAATTTAAAACAATATTGGCTGGATTAATATCTTTATGAATGATATTCGCGGTATGAATTTCACCTAAAATTTTAGTTATTTGAATTGCTAAATGGAGAAAATCAGTTAATGTAAACTTTCTTTTGGCTAAAATCTTTTCTAAAGATTCACCTCCAAAATCCTCTACAATAATCACAAAAGTACTTTGTAATTGTTGTAAATCATAAGCTTTAATAACACCAGATATTGTCAACCCATGCATAATTTCATATTCGAGTTTATAACGTGTAATTTCCTCTGGTGTGGGATAGTCTTTCTTCAATATTTTGAAGATTACAGGTAAATTATCTAATTCCCTAATTCCCCGATAAACCTGTGAATTGTTACTTTCATGAATTTTTGTATGAATTTGATAACTAGGAATTTTCAACATGGTTCAACCACCTTCAATTAGTAAAATCAGGCAAAAAGTCCGGTTAACTCGCAAACTCGATTCTATATCTATAATAGTTGCACTCTTAATTAACAGGCTAAGGGAACACCAGAAAATAAATTATCCAATCTTGTGGGATGGGCTTCTAGGCCTACCTCACAATAATTAATTGAATATTTTTTTATTTGGAAGTGCCTAATTTATAGCATTGTCAAATTCAATAAGAATTTAAGAAGACAGGAAAATGTGAGCATATTAAAGTTTAGCAAGGAGACTGTAAGGCATGAGTGAAGACTTAAATATCCTAATTATTGAAGATTCAGAAGTTGATGCTATGTTAGTTCTCCGGGAACTACGTCGCGGTGGCTTTAACCCAATTTGGGAGCGTATCGAAGTCGCCCAAGAGCTACACGCAGCCCTGAATAGCCGTACATGGGATGTCATACTTTCAGATTACCGCTTACCTGGATTCAATGCACCTGCGGCTCTGCAAATAGTCAAGCAGAGTCAAAAAGATATTCCTTTCATTCTCGTTTCCGGCACAATCGGCGAAGTATCAGCAGTGGAAATGATGAAAGCAGGCGCTCATGATTATGTGATGAAGGATAACTTAAACCGATTACCAGAGGCAGTGCGTCGGGAACTTCGGGATGCACAGGTACGAGCAGAACATAAACAAGCTCACAGTCTGTTAGAGACATTAGCCTCTAATATACCGGGAATGATATACACTTTCGTACAGCATTCCGATGGTTCTACTGCCTTTGAATACGTTAGTTTGGGCTGTTTATCTCTTTTGGAGTTAACGCCAGATCAAGTTTTAGAAAATATCTCTCTTTGCTTTGCACAAATTCATATTGATGATCGTGCTGGATGTTATGTAGCTGCTAAACAAAGCATTCAAACGTTAAATCAATTTTTTTACGAGTGCCGATTAGTTACACCATCTGGCCAGTTAAAGTGGGTACAAGCCAGCGCCCGTCCGGAACTCAAGAAAAATGGAGATACGATTTGGCATGGTATTTTATTGGATGTGAGCGATCGCAAACAGGCACAGGAATTACTGATTCATAATGCTTTACATGATCCATTAACAAATCTACCCAATCGCACACTTTTAGAAGAGCGACTCGAATTAGCAATTCATCGCACTAAACGAGCAGAAAACTATCATTATGCTGTCTTATTTCTAGATTTAGATCGCTTCAAAGTTATCAATGACAGTTTAGGGCATTTAGCTGGAGATCAACTACTTAAGTCTATTGCTAAAAAACTGAAAACTCATCTGCGTGAAATTGATTTAGTGGCTAGACTTGGTGGTGACGAATTCGTAGTTTTCTTAGAGGATATATATAATTTAGAACACGCTATTCAAATTACCATGCGTATTCTTAAAGATTTTCAAATACCATTGATAATTAATAATTCCGAAGTTGTAATCAGTACAAGCATCGGTATTGTCTTAGGCACAAAAAACTATGATCTCGCTGCCGATTTACTGCGAGATGCAGATATTGCTATGTATCAAGCCAAAGAAAAAGGCAGAAATTCATATAAAATTTTTGATGCCCAAATGCATACCCAAGCAGTAAATCGACTAACTCTAGAAACCGAAATGCGTAAGGCTCTCGAAAGAGAAGAATTTATCGTATATTACCAGCCTATTATTGATATATTTAGCAGTCGGCTGATTGGATTTGAGGCATTAGTGCGCTGGCAACATCCAACTCGTGGATTCATTTTACCGAAAGAATTTGTTCCTATTGCCGAAGAAACTGGACTAATTGTGCCGATAGATCAGTGGATGTTTTTCACAGCTTGTCAACAACTAGCAACCTGGAAAACCAAGTTTCCTCACCGCTTCCCACTAAAAATAAGTATTAATCTCTCTGTTCAAGATATTCGCCAAGATAATTTGATTGAAAACATTGATAGAATTTTAAAAGAAACACAATTAGATGGAGAATCCATCAGTTTAGAAATTACCGAGAGTATGCTCATTGAAAATATCAATCAAACAATTGATTTGTTAACTAAATTAAAGTTAAGAAAAAACCAGATTAGTATTGATGACTTTGGGACTGGTTATTCATCACTCAATTATCTTCATCGCTTACCCGCTGATAACTTGAAAATTGATCGCTCTTTTGTAACTCAAATGCAGGAAGGAAATCGTAATTATCAAGTCGTGAGTACTATCATCACTTTGAGTAATCAACTTGGCTTAACTGTTGTAGCAGAAGGAATTGAAACACTACAGCAATTACAATGGTTACAACAACTAGGATGTGAATTTGGTCAGGGGTATTTATTTTCTAAACCCTTGGCTGCAAAGGAAATTGAAATCTGCTTTCTTAACAAAGATCATGATAAATTTTATTAGCTTTTACAAAAAGTTGAGGACTTACGCAAGTGTCACACCAAGTATCTATTTTATAGTATATTAGACATCAAATATCTGTTTATTTGCAGGATTTATGCAGTTTGACGCGGTTGGTGAACTTGCCGAACCACACCCTCCAAAGCTAAACAAGCAGAACAAAAGTCCTTAAATTCCCCTTTTTTAAGGAAATTTAGAAGGTTTCGTCTCTATATCTGAAGGCATTTTACACAATTTGTAATGCTGCCAAGAAAAAATAACTTTAACTTTAATTTAACTAAATATTAAGAATTGATTACCTAAACCTTAATACACAGCAACAAAACAAAAATATACAATATAATCTACATCAAAATCTCTGGAGAAATACAGATGACAAGGTTAAATATAGAATAAAACTTTGAAGAACGGATATTTATTATAGATACATAGGGAAATTGGTAAATGCCTAGAGATTATAGTACGAAAAGAACCGAAAAAAGTTTACCGGTGAGTACAAAGACAGCATCTAACAAATTGCCGAGTATTTGGAAAATATGGCAACAGCACTTAGTAGAATCTATACCATTTTTAATTGCTTGCGCTGTATTTTTAAGCGTGATTAGTTTAAAAAGTCCCATCCTGCTTTTTTGTTTACTAGCTGCTAGTTTTATCACCATCATTTTTCAGCAAATTGGACAGCAGATAAATTTACCAAAAAGATGGCTGATAGTATTGCAAATTTTGGCAGTATCTATCATTCTTAGTTTATTTTGGGTAGACTTTTTTTCTGCCCCGGCATCTGCTCAATTTTTTGGTAAAGCTGAAAACTTTTTTAAAAGCACATTGACACAAGGTACAGACAGTAATAGTAATCCTCAAACAGCAGTCAGTTTAATATTCAATATTTTGAGAGCAATTTATTTACTTTATATTGCTATTTCTTTAATTGGTGTCATTAATGCAGTTCGCAAAGATGAAGATTGGCAAAGTATCGCTAGAGTTCCTTTGATAGTGGTGGTTGCTGTCACTGTTGCTGATGTCTTGACAGGTTTTGTAATTGGTGATGCCAAATAATTTTTATTTGACAATTCTCCTGATTTCTGAATCCTCTTCCATTCTTACAGTTTTTTATGTCTCCAGAACGAGATCAAGAATTTCGTCCAGTTAACCAAATTTTAGGCTCACAACCATCATTAGGCCCAATTCCGGCTGATCAAATTTTTCCTTGGTTAGTTATTGTTCTAGTTTCATATTTTGTGATTAATGGCGTTTTTGGAGGACTGTTTGCAGATGATTTTCAGCGATGGTTGTGGACAGCATTAATGACAGGTTGGGGAATAGCAACTTGGTGGATATTAAGTGGTGGTAGGAGTTGGCGTTTTTTAAGCAAGTTTATTGGAGTTCCTACTTGGACAAGAGGCTTTGCTCGTTATCAAAGCGTGCTAGAAATTAACCATGAAGCAAAAAATCGGAAAACAAAACATCAACGTCGCAGGTCAAGAAAGTAGATTAACACCATTTGAAGATGCTTTACATTTGGCGACAATGCTCCGCATTTCTTTAAATGGCAGAGATATTGGTGCTTATATTCTGAATAAAGAAAATCAAAAAGATAGGTTTTGTTTTGTTTTTGGTTTTGAATGTCGTGGCATTCATACTACTTTAAGGTCAGAACAAATAGAGACTATTTTTAATAATATTGAATCAGGTTTAAAAGATATTCCCGAAGGTGAAAAAATGACCTTACATATAGGGTCTTTTGGTTCGGATAAACAACGCCAAACAGAATTATTAGATTTGGTCAAGCGGACACCATCGAGGGATATTAAATATTTATTGACAGCAGAAAGAGCGAGGATTCAAGAACTTACAAATTCGGGAATTCGCAAACCCAAATTTATGCGAATTTACGTTACTTATACTATTGAACCTAATGCTACTCAAGCAGATGATTGGATTGAGAAATTATTAAATAAAACTGAATTGTGGTGGTTGAAATTTAAAGGGGAACTAGCAGAAGTTCAAAATCAGCGGATTGAAACTCTGATTATCAAAGCTTACCAACAAGGTTTTTCTCGATGGGAACAGCTTTTGTCTAACAAAATGGGGTTAGATGTCAAACCATTAAATGCTAAGGAACTTTGGGAAGAAGCCTGGAGACGATTTAATGATACACCACCGATAGAAATTCCCCAATTACTTTATTTAGATGAAAATGGACTGCATGAGGAAGTTAATTCAGATTTAGCTAGTAGCAAATTGCTGATAGAGAATATTCATAGTACAACCTTGTTGATGGAATCGAGTGTACCCTGTGCTGATCGTCGTTGGGTGAATGTGAAAAATCGTTATATTGGTGCGTTAACGTTTTTAGAAAAACCCGGAGGTTGGCCGAATAAATTTTCTCAGTTGCGTTATTTGTGGGAATTGTTGGCTAGAGAAACGGTGGTAGATACAGAAATTTTTTGTCAGTTAACTGCTGCTAATCCCGCATTGGTTAAAACTACTTTGCAACGGGTTCTTAAGCAGTCGAATATGACAGCTATGATGGCTCAAGAAAAAAGTAAAACTATTGATGTAAATGCCCAATTAAAGTTAAAGAAATCTGTTGCAGCCCAAGAACAATTATATGAAGGTGCAGTCCCTATATATACAAGTGTAGTTATTTTTGTCCATCGTCCGACTATAGAAAAATTAGATCAAGCCACGAGATATATTGAAAATTGTTTTCAACGTCCTGCACAGGTAATTAGAGAAGTAGAATATGCCTGGAAGATTTGGTTACAATCTTTACCGATAGTTTGGGAAGGTTTGTTAGTTAAGCCTTTTAACCGCAGACAATTATATTTAACCAGTGAAGTTCCAGGATTAATGCCTTTAGTGTTAACTAAAGCTGGAGATAAACATGGTTTTGAGTTAATTGCGGAAGAAGGAGGAACACCAATACATTTAGATTTATTTAATCAACATAAAAATTTAGCCTTGTTTGCAACGACTCGTGCAGGTAAATCGGTTTTGGTGTCAGGAATTTTAACTCAGGCTTTAGCCCATGGGATTCCTGTGGTTGCATTGGACTTTCCCAAGCCTGATGGGACATCTACGTTTACAGACTATACAGAGTTTATGGAGGGGAATGGGGCATATTTTGATATTTCCAAACAATCAAATAATTTGTTTGAACAGCCAGATTTACGATCGCTCTCACCAGAGGAACAGCGCGATCGCTTGCTCGATTATACTGGATTCTTGGAATCAGCCTTAATGACTATGGTTTTAGGCTCATCCACCGAAAATCAACTATTATCTCAAACGGTGCGTTCCCTGCTCAACCTAGCCTTAGCAGCTTTCTTTGCTGATGCCAGTATCCAGGCGCGATATAAACAAGCGATCGCTGACGGTTTTGGAACTACAGCTTGGCAAAAAACCCCTACCTTAAAAGACTTTCTCTGTTTTTGCTCGCCAGAACATCTGCAATTAGACGCTATTAGCGGCAGAGTCGATGATGCACTTAGTCAAATTCAATTGCGGTTACGTTTTTGGCTTTCTAGTCGTGTAGGAAAATCTATTTCTGCACCATCTAGCTTTCCCACCGATGCCCAACTTTTAGTATTTGCACTACGAAATTTATCAGATAATGAAGATGCAGCAGTTTTATCTTTAAGTGCTTATTCAGCGGCTTTACGACGAGCTTTAAGCAGTCCCGCTTCTATCTTTTTTATTGATGAAGCACCGATTTTATTTGAATTTGATCAAATATCAGATTTAGTAGGTAGAATTTGTGCAAATGGTGCAAAAGCTGGGATCAGAGTTATTTTATCAGCACAAGATCCCGATACTATTGCTAAATCTAAAGCCGCATCGAAGATTTTACAAAATTTGTCAACGAGATTAATTGGTAGAATTCAACCGGTTGCGGTAGATAGTTTTGTCAGTATTTTAAAATATCCCCGTGATATTATTTCTCGTAATGCGACAGAAAGCTTTTTTCCTCGGAAAGAAGGTATTTATAGTCAATGGTTATTAGATGATAATGGTATTTATACATTCTGCCGTTATTATCCAGGTTATGAACAATTGGCTGTAGTTGCTAATAACCCTAATGAACAAACTGCTCGTCAAGAAGCTATGTTACATTACCAGGATAAATATGAGGCAATTTCTGTTTTTGCTCGGCAGTTAGTGGCTTCGTTGCGAGGTAGTTAATTGAGGAATTATCTCACGCAGAGGCGCAGAGGCACAGAGAGAGAAGGAAATGAATAGGGGGATTGTATGCGGAAGGTTATTTTTTTTAGTTTGGCGTTTTTGTTGATGTTGGGTTTACCAGCTAGGGGACAGTTAGGTAAGGTTTGGAGTGAGTTTCAATTATATTCTGTGGATATGCAAAATTATTTTACAAATAATTTGAGTGAAACTTTAAGTCTTTTAGAAGTTAGTAGTCAAAATTCTTTGAATATTGCTACAGGACAATTGAATTTACCTAATCCAATTGAAGTTGGGAAACAAGCACGTCAGAATTTATTGTTTTACCCAATGACGGATAAGTTTGAAAATAATCCGATTGTTAGAGCTAATGCGGTTAGTAATGAGATGAATCGTTTGATTCTTTGGGGTGCGGTGGAAGGTGCAATGGGAACGGAGGGACAACGACGATTAAAAGTTAAATTAGAAGAGACGGAAAATGTCATTACTAATATTGTGGAAACGGCTAATAATGCGGAAGAAAGTAACCAAAATTTTCTCAGTGATATTATTGCCAAAATTCCGACTATTGAAAATTTAGCTGAACAATTATCAGCCCAAACTAGTGCTAATCAAATTAATTTGCAACTACAAACTCTGAAGGTTCAAAGTCAACAATCAAGGATTATTGGAGAAAATTTAGCGCAAACAATACAAACTAATCAATCTTTGCAATACTCTAATTTGAATTTAGCGAGTATTTCTCAACAAATGGAGGAAATGAATCGTGCGCGGCGAGTAGATTCAGCAACTGAGGCTGCAAGACTGATGCGGACAACTGCTCAAATAGATTTGTTTGGGAGGGAGGAAAATGAAAATAGAATTCAGGAGTCAGGAGTCAGGAGTCAGGAGTCAGGAGTCAGGAGTAAGAAGGAGAGAACACAAAGGAATAAAAGTTTGGGAATGCTTTTCCGTAAGTCTTAATACTGTAATTTATTTACTTTTAGCAAAAATATTGTGAACCCAAAATGCAGTTTTATATTTTGCAAATCTTTCCAGAAATTGGCATCAATGAAAGTTTCGATAGTGGTGCTGAAACTGCCAGAAGTATGGCGGAAAGTTGGGATAATCAATGGTTAGATTTATTACAAAATAATAGCAGTAATAATTTGTATGGGGCAATGACAAATTTAGGCGTGTTTTTTGCCGTAGGAACTCTATTATTTTTTATGATGCAATGGCTAAAAGATGTTATTTACAGTGAATATTCTCGTCCTATATCTGGTTTGATTTGGCCTTTTGTAGTAGTAATGCTATTAAGTAATACAGGGGATGGCAGTATACTTTCTAGTTTGACTTTGGGGGTAAGAAACTTTATCAATATTGTTAATCAGCAAGTGGTGACTTCAGCAGATACTGATCAAACTTATCAACAAGCTTTAAATATGAGTTTGGCTGAAGAAGTTGCTGGTTCTTTAATCCGTCCTTGTCAGTCACTGACTGGTGAACAACAAAATCAATGTTTTGCTAAAGCTAGTGATCAGGTTGATGGACTTTGGCAAGAATATAGAAATTTGTATGGTAATAAAGTTTGGATTCAAAGACTAGAAAATCAGGTAATTTCACTAAAATTTGGCACAGGTAATTTATCAGATACTAGCTTTAATTCTTTACTGGGAAATACCACACAAACTAGTATCAAAAACTTTTTAATTTCTTTGCAATATGCTTTTCAAAATTTGCTAGAAGCCACTATGTTATTAATTGCCGCTTTGGGTCCTATTGCTATAGGCGCATCTTTGTTACCTGTGGCAGGAAAACCTATTTTTGCATGGCTAATTGGGTTTTTATCTGCGGGTATTGCCAAGATATCATTTAATATTATTGCTGCTGTCACTTCTGCTGTAGTTATCAATGGCCCCGCTGAAAATCCTAATGCGAATCCTGATTTAATGTGGTTCATTATTTTTCTGGGAATTTTAGCCCCGATTTTATCTTTGGTTGTAGCTGGTGCGGGAGGATTTGCGGTTTTTAGTGCTATTAATAAGACGGATGGTTTGCTAAAAGCTAGGATATAAATCTGGATAATATCACAGCAGTTTGCGTAGTTAGGAGGTACAAAATCTAAGTTGAACCCTATACACAAAGCCAATTTTACTTCTGACTCCTGACTCCTGACTCCTGAATTCTGCTGTAAATAGGATGAATATACAAAAATGACAAATTTACTTAATCAGAAAAAGCCAAAAGGAAATATTTTAAATACTTTTGCAATTGCTACTTTTAGTTTGCATTTATTAGTGATATTTTTATTTGTTTTTCAAGGGTTGAATATTCGCCAACTGAATCTGCGAAAACCGCCTAATTTTGTGCAAATGATAGACGGTAAAACTCTATCTGCTACCGATGATTTAGCTAGAGATCCCGAAGCAATTCGCCAATTTATCAGTAAAACCATGACATCTATGTTTAATTGGTCAGGAACGCTACCAATACCAACTATTGAAGCAGCAGCTAAACCTCAACCAGATCCCGGAATTACGGTAAAAACCTTACAGGGTGGAAATCAAAAAGTTTCTACTAGTAGCTGGGTAGCTAGTTTTGCGATATCAGAAGATTTTCGTAAAGGGTTCTTAAGTGCGATCGCACAAATGACCCCATCAGAAGTTTTCTCTAACAATCCTAGTCAAGCTATATCAGCAGAGTTAATGATCAAGCGGATTTATCCACCAGAAAAAATTGCCCCTGGTAAGTGGCGAGTGGGGATGGTAGCGGACTTGATTCAAAAAAAGCGCACAGATGAGAGAAGAACAATAACGCCCTTTAATAAAGATTTATTAGTCCGTGCAGTAGATTATTATCCCTATCCCTTACCTGAGATTAGCACTAATGTTCAAAAAGCAATTTATAGCAACCGCGCTCAAAAATTAGAAATTTATGAAATTAGAAATTTATGCTTAATAGATAACTATAGTAATCTCAATCAGGATCAATCAAACCCCTGTGGAAATAGAAGCACCTCTGATAGCTTTCTTAGATAAATTGTAAATTCCCATTCCCAATTACCTAAATTATGCAACTTGTAAAATCAGAAACTAAAAAAAGTAGCATCTTACCACTTTTAGCAGTTGGAACATTTGGATTACATTTATTTACCCTGCTATTACTTTTATTTAACGGTTCTATGTTACAGGATCTAAAGCGACAATTAACACCTCAAAGTTTAGTACAACTTGTTGATGGTCGTGCTATCACTGTAGATCCCAAACCAAGTTATGACCGACATTCGGAAACAATTCGCCATTTTGTTGGTGAAACCATGACTCTGATGCTTACTTGGTCAAGACAACAGCCACCACTTACAGTATGGGAAATTAGTTCACAACTTTTATCCCCTGAATTGAAACCGAAATTTCAATCAGAAATTACTAATTTAAATGCTAACAATCAATTTGCCAATACTAATCAAGAAAATGAATATGTATTAGTGATAGAAAAAATTTCTCAGCCCACACCAATAGCTAATGGTAAATGGGCAGTAGAAATACTTGCCAATCAATTAAATTTTAGCGGTTATAATAATTTGGGAACATCAATTCCGTTTAATAAACAAATCTTGGTTAGAGCCATTGATAAATCAAAAACGTTTCTGCCAACTAAACCACTACCTTGGCATTTAGCAGCTTACCGCCTTGGTGAAGCTAGACTAGAAATTTACGATATATGTGATCTCAAAGATAACAAATGCTTTACAAAATCTAACTAATTAATAAATTATGACTTCCTATTCAATTCAATTACCAATTCCTACACAACCTCTCATTGAACCCGATACTGATAACTATCAGTTGGAAGTAGATTCTACAGATTGGGAATCTAAAATGGCCAAATTAGTTGGTTTTGAGGAAGAATCACCAATTTTCAATATTGATACAGTAGAAGCAGATACAGGTAATTTAGAACCGTCTCAGTCTCCAGTTCAAGAAGTTGCAACTGCACAACCTTTATCATCTAATCCCTTTGCTAAGTTAGCTTTGGTCGGCGGTGCTACTTTGGTTGTAGTGCTAGTAGCTGGTGTGTTTTTATCGCAGATTATGAGTACAGCCAATCAAAAACCAAAAAATAATCTTGTTTCTTCGGCAGCTTCGTTACCACCAAAAATTGAACCCATTGAGCAAAATTTAGAACAGGAAATAGAGATTCTCAAAACGAAATTGGCTCTTGCTGAACAAGCACAAGCTGTAACAGCAGCCCAACAAAATCTGAGAAGTAGAGTACTTTTATCGTCGGCAACTCCAAGAGTGAATAACAGAACACAAACGCCTGTACAAACTGCTTCTGTTCCTCGCGTCGTTACGGTTGAGCGCATTGTGGAAAGACCATCCTATTCTCCGCCAGATGTTGTACCATCAGTTGCAGTTGTTCCGACTGTTGCACCACCAACTCCAAATATACAACCATCTCCACCTGATCCCCTCCAAGAATGGACACAGTTAGCCAAGTTAGGTAGTTATGGTCAGGTGTACACGACTGGTCAATCTAGTGTGAATACAGCTAAGTCTGCGGCTGCTAATAATACGAATGTTGCTCAAGAGGCAAGGGAGCCTGACTTTGAGCCAACACCATCTGAGGAAGATGTTTTAGTCAACCAAGCACAACCACAAAACTCGAAATCGGTCAAAGTGGGAACTAGTGCTAAAGCTGTTTTGGCAACCGCCGTTTTTGGGGAAACTACGAGGACAAGGAATAATCAAAGGAATAATGAACAAGAAGAAAATACCGAAATCTTTGTGGTGCGGTTGAAAGAACCACTAAAATCCATAGATGGTGCGATCGCATTACCTGCTAATACTGAGTTGTTAGCTCAAGTTCAGTCTATCTCTGAACGAGGATTAATGCGTTTGGATGTAGTCAAAGTGATCTTACAAGATAAAGATCAACTTCAAGAGAAAAGCTTACCTAACAATGCTATTATTGTTCGCGCTCCCCAAGGCAGACCACTAGTAGCAAATAAATTTCCTAATAATGGATCATCTATAGCCAGAATGGATGCCAGTTTATTTGTTTTGGGCGGTGTCAGTAAAGCCGCAGAGTTATTGAATCGGATTGATACCCAAGTTACCACAAATGCAGGTAGCACTATAGTTAGCAATAACAACACCCAACGTAATCTAGCGGCGGGGATTGTTGAAGGTGGTTTAAAGTCGGTGGTTCCACAAATTTTACAACGTAATCAACAGTCAGTTTCGCAAATGATGCAACAAACGAATGTTTGGTTGATACCAGCTGGCCAAGAAGTAGAAATATACATCAATAGCACCATGCAGTTTTAGCTATAGCAGGAGTTCGGAGTCAGGAGTAAAACTGTCTTGGTGTCTGGCTTTGAGTTTAGGTTTTGTATCTTATTGATCTGCAATCTGCTGTATTTACGAAAAACTTTAAATTACACCAATGTGAAAAATGATGGTGAAAGCTAGATTTATAAACCTATACTGTATACCCAGAAAAGGATTTCCAATCCCAAATCCCAAATGGTATAATCCTCATTTTTTACCTCTGGCTGCGCTAATTTTCTCAGGGGCTATGTTATTTTTGGCAGGTCGTGCTGTAGCTAATAATGCTGTTCTCCGTTCCATGTTTTCCTGTCAAGCCCAAGGTTTAGGGGGAGTTATACCGACTATCGACGTTTCTTATCAACAAGGTACAAATTTAAGTTTTCTTCCTGCTGGCGAAACCATTAAAAAAGTTTGGTTAAATGATCCGTCACAGGTAACTATGGATTTTGATGGCGCAATGTGTATGCAGTTCGGACAAGAACGTAATTTGAGTTCAGGGGATTGTAAAAATTCAGCAGCAAATGTCATTCAACTCCGGCGAATTGAAAGGATAAAAATCCCCGGATTATCCAAAATGGAAAATACACTTTTAACCGTGATTACTGAAGGTCAAGGTGAAACTAAGCTTTATACTTTCAGAATACTCTATCAAGATGCTGCTCCTGGATATCACACTTTAGCTATTTATCCAGATTCATCTGCTGCTAATGGCGCAAATTGTGCGAAAACGGCATCTTAGGGACTTCCAAATACAAAAATATTCAATTAATTCTTATGGGGTAGGCCGAAAAGCCTGCCCTTAAACCCGGATGGGCTAGAAGCCCATGCCACAAGATTGGATAATTTATTTTCTGAAAGTTCCTTAATCAAGAATATAGCTATCTGAGTCTGGAGTTTTGTAGCGGTAGGGAGGCGTTTAGCCCGTATAAACCCGGTTGCTATAGCAATACCTTGTCCATTTTCGGTAGGTTGGATTAAGCGACAGCGCAACCCAACGCATTTGTTGGGTTTCATGCTTCAACCCAACCTACAAATCAAGGTTTTTTCCAATTTGGACAAGGTATTGTATAGGACTCCTGATATTTTATTGTCAATTTAGGTAGTCTGCACTTTATGAAAACCACTACACTTCTATATTTTGGGTAAAGACAATCTCAACAACGCCAGCAAAAATTTATCTAAGCAACAAATGAAGTTGAGTAAAGAAGACAGAATAGACGCTAAAATCGATCCAGCCTTTGTATTTTCGTGGTTTTGTCCCAGATAAATCAGAGTGCGGTTCACTGCATAAATCCTAACTGTCAACGACCCTATCCTCAACCTTGGGGAAACAAATTTTGTAATAGCTGTGGCGCACCGTTACAGTTGTTAGACCGCTACGACCCTATTAATCCTTTGGGTTCGGGAGGGTTTGCCCAAATTTATACGGTTTGGGATGAAAAAACCGAGACTGAAAAAGTTCTGAAAGTCTTAGTAGAGGATTCTCCTAAGGCTTTGGAATTGTTTATCCAGGAAGCGGAGGTTTTAAGTAGTTTCCGACATCCGGGTGTTCCCAAAGTCGATGCTGACGGGTATTTTCAAATTAATTTAACTAGTCCTAAACCACACCAGTTGGCTTGCCTGGTGATGGAAAAAATTGATGGGCAAAATTTGGAGGAAATTCGCAGAAATTATCCTCAAGGATGTCCAGAAGATTTGGTGTTAAACTGGTTCGCCCAGGCTGTAAAAATTTTACAGGAACTGCATAAACGCCAAATTATTCACAGGGATATTAAACCTTCTAATTTAATGCTGCGGAATCCTTCAGCAAACGCACTTCTGCAAGTAGAACAATTGGTACTCATTGATTTTGGTGGTGCTAAACAATTTAGTGGGGCAATATTGCGATCGCATTCTCCCTCCACAAGACTATTTTCCTCTGGTTACAGTCCACCAGAACAGGTCATAGGTGGGAATGTAGGGCCAGCAGCGGATTTTTACGCCTTGGGGCGGACAATGATTGAATTACTCACTGGTAAGCATCCGCAGAATTTAGAAGATCCCATCACTGGGGAATTACGTTGGCGTAATCGCTGCAATGTTAATCCCCGGTTAGCAGACTTATTGGATGAAATGGTAAAAACGGATGTGCGATCGCGTCCCGCCCATGCAGCTATAATTCAAAAACGCTTACTGAAAATAGTCCCCGCAGCATCACAACCAAATTTATTTATCCAACTCAAAACCACTGTTATTCAATCTGTCACCCAATTTACCCAAGCTGTAGGTAGCACAACTCTATTCACAGTCCAGGCAATTTTCAAATTCTTACTAGCTTGTCTGTCAACAATTTGGGCGATGATTTTAGGCGGTATTGGCGCTAGTTTAGGTACTATCGTTGGTTTTATCTTGGCTTATCAAAGCAAATTAGGCGCTTTCGTCGAGGAATTTATATCCCGCCAATTACCAGCATTAATCCAAAATTCTCAACCAGCTTCAGCCAAAGAAATGATAGTATTTGCCGCTGCTGGTTTAGGAACCGCTTGGGGAATTACCGTATCTGGCAGTTTTGGTCAAAAACGGCGATTTTTGATAGCAGCACTCATGGCTTTAATTGGTAATAGTTTAGGCTGGATAGCATGGCAATTCATCACCCCACATAACAGCGCTGAAGGTTTAGTTGCATGGATGTTAGTCTCAATTTCCATACTCACCTTGGGCTTAGGTCTGCGTACCCATTATCTAGCTTACGCCTTCATAGCTTCCTTTGGGAGTGCAAACATCTTAGCAGCCTTAATTCATCTAGGTTTACCAGTCCCTGCTATCCATTTCTCCTCCAATCAACCAGGCTGGTTAGAGTTATTTGTACCTATCGCCTTTTTTAGTTTTGTGGGTATTTTAATTAGTCTTTGTTTAGGGTTGAGTTATTACCTCATTGTTCCTTGTTTACGTTGGTTAGGGTGGCGATAATTCGTAATAGAACCTGCCCGCTACACAAAAGCAAGCAATATAAAGCGGATTTCATTTAAATTAAATACAAGCTTGAATAATGAAACTCTTGTGGTGCGGGCATCTTGCCCGCAAGCTATATACCTCGCACATGGCAGTTATTAAAACTGGTGCAAGATGTTAGATTACAAACATCTTTACCGGGTTTATGCGGAAAATCCAAAAATATGCTACATTTACCTGAAAATAACTGTAATTACGCATTAATAACGTAGTAAATATTATAAATTTTGGGTAATCAACCATGATAGAATTTGCCGCCATTACTTCCGTGATTAGTAAATATGCCCCTCAAGCTAGTCAACTAATCATTAAACAAGCTCAAAAAAATGAAGCTGTCATCAAAGTTTTACAAGAATTAAAACTCAATCCTACCCAAATTCTTGATGATGTTGATACCGTTTATGGTTATACTCTGGTCAAATATGGAGTATTTAAGCCAGAAGCAATTTTAAACCTATTTAGAGAAAAAGTAATTAAAGATTATTTTTGGGATGCTTATAGTAATAATGCTCCCTTTCAGTTTGTAGAGAACACAAAAAAATTTCTTAATCAA
This sequence comes from Anabaena sp. PCC 7938, assembly GCF_049315035.1. Classification (NCBI taxonomy): domain Bacteria; kingdom Bacillati; phylum Cyanobacteriota; class Cyanophyceae; order Nostocales; family Nostocaceae; genus Anabaena; species Anabaena sp. PCC 7938. The sequence continues at coordinate 4,525,417 of NZ_CP186034.1, forward strand.
AATAACGAACTAAAAACGCATATAATCAATGCGAAAATCAACTTTTCGGCGGAATTAGAAGAATTTGGTGAAGCTTTTATTGCAGTTGCTAAACAAACCAAATCTTCAAAATATCAACCCTATCCAGATTGGAATTTAGACGTTTATCCCAAAGAATTTAAAGCCTTAATCTTTGAAAAAACTCGCTTATTTTGCGGGCGTGATTTTGTTTTCAAAGCTATTAATAAATTCTTCACCACCCAAGCCAAAGGTTATTTTACCGTAATTGGGGATGCAGGGATGGGAAAAAGTGCGATCGCTGCTAAATACGTCTTAGCCACTAAATTCCCCTGCTATTTCAATGTTTTCGCAGAAGGACGCAACAAACCAGAAAAGTTTTTAGCCAGTATTCGTCAACAACTAATCAAGCGTTATTCTTTGCAAAATGCAGACAACGCTGATTTGAGAACTTTACTAGAAAAAACCAGTGAAAAACTCCAAGGACAAAAATTAGTTATTGTTGTAGATGCACTAGATGAAGTAGAACAAGAAGGAAATAGTAATCTTTTAGATTTACCGCAAAATCTGCCTGATGGAATTTATTTTTTACTAACTAGAAGACCTTATAACCAAGAAACAAAGCGTTTAAATTTGTCTCCTGATACTCCTGTAGATGAATTAGATTTAACAAAAGGTGATTATACAGCTTTGAGTCAAGAAGACGTAAAAGAGTATCTGCACTTATCATTGAATAATGAGCAAAAACTCAGAAATTGGATTAATGAACGCAACATCTCTGAGGATAATTTTATTCAAGAAATAGCGGTTAAGAGTGAAAATAATTTTATCTATTTGCGTTATTTATTACCGGGAATAGCTGAAGGTAAATATAATGATTTAACTTTAAAGGGTTTACCCCAAGGTCTACAAGACTATTATACAAGTCATTGGACAAGAATGGGGATGGATAAAGAAGCCAATGAAAAGAAAGTAAAAATACTTTATATCTTGGTAGAAAGAGGTGAACCCATATCTCTAAACCTGATTGCAGAAATTCTGGATGAAGATGAATATGATGTTAAAGATGTCTTAGATGATTGGATTGAATATGTCACACCGAAAGTAAATATAGAGGAAGAAAAAACATACTATAGTATTTATCATCGCAGTTTTCTAGAATTTCTCAAAGGTCAAGACAAATTAAAAACAGGTCGAAAACTGTTTAGAGAAGTTAATAAAAGTATGGCTGATTATATGCTCAAGGAGATGGAATAAATGGGGAGCATTGCCACTAAATTAGCTTCAAAATCAGCAGAATTTCAAAGTATGTTTTTGGGGCAGTTTCCTGAACAACAGTTAAAAGCAGGAAACTCGGAAAAGTATTATCAAACTCTGACAGATTTTGATTTTATTTGTCTGAAGATTCAATATCCTAATTTTGGAATAGAAGCTCTAACAAGAGATTATTTATTAGTTGAAGATCCTGGAAAATTAGAAAACTTAGCAGATGATAAACAATTAACACTAGAACAAATCAAAACCCTAAAAATAATTCAACAGACTCTAGAGTTATCCTCCCATGTTTTGAATCAGGACTCAAATCAATTAGTAGGACAATTATGGGGAAGATTGCAGAGTTTTCAACAGCGAGAAATTCAGCAAATATTAGCAGATGCAGCACAAAGTAAAAGTAAAATTCCGCGATTTCGTCCTATTACAGCTAGTTTAACTACTCCAGGTGGAAATTTACTGCGTACCCTCACAGGTCATAAATACTCGGTAAATGCAGTAGCTATTACCCCAGATGGCAAAAAAGCCGTTTCTGGTTCAGATGACAACACCCTGAAGGTGTGGGATTTGGAGACAGGAAAGGAAATTTCTACCCTAAGTGGTCATGACAACTTGGTAAATGCAGTAGCTATTACCCCAGATGGGAAAACAATCATTTCTGGTTCAGATGATAAAACCATGAAACTGTGGAATTTGGAGAAGGGAACAGAAATCTCTACTCTGACTGGTCATAACTTTTCGGTACGAGCAGTAGCTATTACCCCAAATGGGAAAATAGCCGTTTCTGGTTCTGATGACCACACCCTGAAACTGTGGGATTTGCAGACAGGTGAGGAAATCTCTACCCTGACTGGTCATAACTTTTCGGTACGAGCAGTAGCTATTACCCCAAATGGGAAAATAGCCGTTTCTGGTTCTGATGACCACACCCTGAAACTGTGGGATTTGCAGACAGGTGAGGAAATCTCTACCCTGACTGGTCATACCAATTCGGTACAAGCAGTAGCTATTACCCCAAATGGGAAAATAGCCGTTTCTGGTTCTGATGACCACACCCTGAAACTGTGGAATTTGCAGACGGGTAAGGAAATCTATACCCTAACTGGTCATGACAACTTGGTAAATGCAATAGTAATCGCTCCAGATGGCGAAACAGCAGTTTCTGGTTCAGATGATAAAACCATGAAACTGTGGAATTTGGAGAAGGGAACAGAAATTTCTACCCTGACTGGTCATAACTTTTCGGTAAGAGCAGTAGCAATCTCCCCAGATGGGAAAACAGCAGTTTCTGGTTCAGATGATAACACCCTGAAACTGTGGAATTTGGAGAAGAGAACAGAAATTTCTACCCTAACTGGTCATAGCTCTTCGGTACGAGCAGTAGCAATCTCCCCAGATGAGAAAATAGTGGTTTCTAGTTCACGTGACCACACCATGAAAGTGTGGAATTTGCAGACAGGTGAGGAAATCTCTACCCTAACTGGTCATAACCATTCGGTAAGAGCAGTAGCAATCTCCCCAGATGGGAAAACAGCAGTTTCTGGTTCAGATGATAACACCCTGAAACTGTGGGATTTGCAAACAGGAACGGAAATCTCTACTCTTACTAGTCATAACGATTGGGTAAGAGCAGTAGCAATATCCCCAAATGGGAAAACAGCCGTTTCTGGTTCTGATGACAAGACCCTGAAGGTGTGGGATTTGCAGACAGGAACGGAAATCTCTACTCTAACTGGTCATAACCATTCGATACAAGCTGTAGCGATACCTACAGTGGGGTACGCCAATTCTCCAGATAGGAAAACAGCCGTTTCTGGTTCTGATGACAAGACCCTGAAGGTGTGGGATTTGCAGACAGGAACGGAAATCTCTACCCTGACTGGTCATCACTCCTTTGTACGAGCAGTAGCGATCTCCCCAAATGGGAAAACAGCCGTTTCTGGTTCTGATGACAAGACCCTGAAGGTGTGGGATTTGCAGACAGGAACGGAAATCTCTACCCTGACTGGTCATAAATCTTGGGTAAGAGCAATAGCGATCTCCCCAAATGGGAAAATAGCCGTTTCTGGTTCAGGTGACAAAACCCTGAAAGTGTGGGATTTGGAGCAGGGAACAGAAATCTCTACCCTGACTGGTCATCACTCCTTTGTACGAGCAGTAGCCATTACCCCAGATGAGAAAATAGCCATTTCTGCTTCTGATGACGAAACTCTGAAGGCTTGGGATTTGGAAAAAGGAACAGAAATCTCTACTTTTATTGGTGAAAGTCCTCTATCGTGTTGTGTAGTTTCTCTCAATGGGTTAACAATTGTCGTAGGAGAACAATCAGGACGGCTTCATTTCCTGCGCTTGGAGGGAGGGGATATACAATGAGCAAATCTTATTTTATTTATCTTGATGTTTGTTGTTTAAATCGCCCTTTTGATGATTGGAGTTATGATAGAAATCGTTTAGAAGGAGAAGCAGTTATTAAAATTTTCAAGCTGGTTAAATCAGGAAAATATAAGTTAGTCAGTAGCGAAGCTATTCAAGCAGAGTTAAGAAAAATGACTAATATTGATAAATTAAAAGAAATTAGAGAACTCTTAAAGCTAGTTGATTATCAAATCGTTTTAAATGAAGAAATAGATCAACGTTCCCAAGAATTAGAACAACTAGGATTTAGTCTTTATGATTCTTTTCATGTTGCTTGTGCTGAATATGCTAAAATAGATGTATTATTAACAACGGATGATAGATTACTTAAAAAAGCAATTAAATATCGTAATATATTACAAGTTCAATTAGAAAATCCTGTAACTTGGTTAATGAATAGTTTTCTATTAACTGGAGATGATGAAAATGACACTGATTGAATTACGTACAAAAGGTTATCAAGCCTTAGTTAAAGAGTTAGGACAAATTGACACAATACGCTTTTTACAAGAAATGGGTTGGGGTTTTGGTGATTATACAAAAGAACGCCAAGAGTCTCTAAAAAATGTAACAAGAGCAGAATTTTGGCAAGATATTGAAGAGATTAGAAAAGAAAAAATGTAAATTTTTTATTATATCAAATAAAGTAAATTAACGTTTAATAACACATCTGTCAAAAATCTGAATGGCCATTTAGTTGTGATATTGATGCAATGCTAAATGTGGATTTTTGGGAATAATTAAATAATATACCAGATACCCCACTTCTTTAACAAGTCGGGAATCTAAATAAAAAGGTGGAATAAAATGGGGAATCTTGCCACTAAATTAGCCGCAAAATCAGCAGAATTTAAAAATTTGTTTATGAGTCAATTTCCTGAACAACAGTTAAAAGCGGGAAACTCAGAAAAATATTATCAAACCCTCACCGATTTTGATTTTATTTGGCTGAAAATTCTATCTCCTAACTTTGGAGTAGAAGCCCTAATTAAAGATTATGATTTAATTGCTAATCCAGAAATATTAGATAATTTAGAAGCAGATGAGAAACTAGAAACGGCAAAAATTAAAACTCTGAAATTAATTCAAAATGCCCTCCTATTATCAGCCCATGTGTTGAGTCAAGACCCAAATCAATTAGTTAGCCAATTATGGGGAAGATTACAGAGTTTTCAAAATTCAGATATTCAGAAAATATTAGCAGATGCAGCGGACAGTAACAGTGAAATTCCACGATTTCGTCCCATTACAGCCAGCTTGACCACTCCTGACGGAAAACTGCTGCGTACCTTCACAGGTCATAATAACTCAGTCAGAGCAGTAGCAATTACACCAGACGGGAAAAAAGCCGTTTCTAGTTCTGATGACAATACCCTAAAACTGTGGGACTTAGACACAGGAAAGGATATTTTTACCTTTATTGGTCATCATAGTTATGTCAATGCAGTAGCCATTACCCCCAATGGAAAAACAGCCATTTCCGGTGCTGATGATAATACTTTAAAAATATGGAATTTAGAAACAGGTAAAGAAATTTCTACCCTAACAGGTCATTACAGTTGCGTTAATGCAGTAGCAATTACACCTGATGGTAAAAAAGCTATTTCTGGTGCTGATGACCACACCTTAAAACTATGGGATTTGGAAACAGGAACAGAAATTTTAACTCTGACAGGTCATCAAAATTGGGTAAATGCAGTAGCAATTACCCCAGATGGTAAAAAAGCCGTTTCTGGTTCAGATGACAACACGTTGAAAATGTGGGATTTAGAAACTGGGTTAGAAATTTTTACTCTTCCTTCGGAACGCTACGCAAACAGAGGTCATAACGGTTGGGTCAGAACAGTAGCAATTACACCTGATGGAAAAAAAGCTGTTTCTGGTTCAGATGACAATACATTGAAAATGTGGGATTTAGAAACTAGTCAAGAAATTTTTACTCTGACTGGTCATAATAACTGGGTTAGGTCAGTAGCAATTACATCTGATGGAAAAAAAGCTGTTTCTGGTGCTTATGATAAAACATTAAAATTGTGGGATTTGGAAACAGGAAAGGAAATTTCTACCCTTCCTTCTAAATGTTATACAAATAATAATGATTCGGTCAATAAATTAGATATTACCCCAGATGGTAAAAAAGCTGTAAAACTCTGGGATTTGGATACAGGAAAATCAATCTCTATCCTCACAGGTTTTAACGAATGGGTAAATGCAGTAGCGATTACACCTGATGGTAAAAAAGCCCTTGTTGGTTTAGATGATAAAACTTTGAAATTGTGGGATTTAGAAACAGAACAAGAAATTTCTACCCTTCCTTCGGAACGCTACGCAAACACAGGTCATAATGATTGGGTAAATACAGTAGCAATTACACCTGATGGTAAAAAAGCAGTTTCTGGTTCTGATGATAAAACTCTAAAACTGTGGGATTTACAAACAGGAACAGAAATTTTAACTCTTCCTTTACAAGAGTATGCAAACACCGGTCATAATTCCTGGGTACAAGCAGTAGCTATTACCCCAGATAGCAAAAAAGCCATTTCTGGTGCATCTGATAATACCCTAAAATTGTGGGATTTAGAAATAGGGAAGGAAGTTTATACTTTTAGAGGTCATCATGGTTCAATTTGGGCAGTTGCTATTACACCAGACGGTAAAAAAATCCTCTCTGGTTCAGAAGATAACTCCCTAAAATTATGGGATTTAGAAACAGGAAGAGAAATTTATACTTTTTGGGGTCATAGAGGTGCAATCTGGTCTTTAGCGATTACAGCAGACGGTAAAAAAGCCATTTCTGGTTCTTGGGATAACACCCTAAAACTATGGAATTTAGAGACAAATCAGGAAATTTTTACCCTTTTTGGTCATACCCATAGAGTAAAAACAGTAGCGATTACACCAGATGGTAAAAAAGCCCTATCTGGTTCTGATGATAAGACTCTAAAATTATGGGATTTAGAAACAGGAAAGGAAATTTTTACTTTTGTTGGTCATGAAAATTGGGTAAGGTCTGTAGCGATTACACCTAATGGTAAAAATGCGCTTTCTAGTTCTGATGATAACACTCTGAAATTATGGGATTTGGAAACAGGAGAGGTGATTTCTACTTTTACTGGTGACACATCTATTATATGTTGTGCTGTTTCTCCAAATGGGTGGACAATTGCAGCAGGAGAACAATCAGGACGTGTTCATTTTCTTCTTTTAGAAGGTGGTTAAAAAATGAATAATATCACTCAACATACAATCAATATCCCCAGATATCCCCCAGAATTTCAGCAAATTATTACTGCTAAAAATTACAACTTTGTCGGTCGTGAATTTGTCTTTTCTGCTATTAATAAATTTCTCAATCAATATGACCGGGGCTATTTTACTATCATCGGTGAACCGGGTATTGGTAAAAGTGCCATTCTTGCCCATTATGTCAGTCAAAATCCGGGAATTGTTTATTATAATGTGGAAATTGCTGGTAAAAATCGCGCTGAAGAATTTCTGACAATGACTTGCAATCAATTGATAGAAATTGCCCAACATCAAGTTAGTAAAGATACAACTAATAATTTAACCAATTCTACCACAGAGAATAGTGGTTTTTTATCATTATTATTGCAACAAATCAGTAGTAGATTAAATTCAGAAGAACGGTTAATTATTACTATTGATGGTTGTGACAGAATTGATATTAATAATCAACCACGCGGCTCAAATCTTTTCTATTTACCTCGCTATTTACCAGAAAAGGTTTATTTTATCCTCACTCGTCGTCCTTTTTTAGCAGATAAATCTGGTTTATTAATTGAAACCCCATCTCAGTCTTTAGATTTATCAAATTACCTAGAGCAAAATTGCGCTGATGTCCAAGAATATATTAAAAGTTATTTAATTTCTCAGAATATTAATGATCAATTATTGACACCAATTGATAATAGTGAAACAAATTTTATGTATGTTAAGGAAACTTGGGCAGCTATTAACGAGGAAATTTACTCTGAAGATTTACAACTCTATTACCAAAAGCATTTAGAAAAGATGAATTCAGCAACTAATAACCAGCCAGAAATGGCTTTACAGTTGTTAACTATCTTAGTTCAAGAGCAATCAATATCAATACAAAATATAGCAGAAAGATTAGATGAAGATGAATATGAGATTAAGGTTATTTTAGACAAATGGCGAGAATTTTTACATTTAAAATCAATCGGAGAAGAAGTTAATTATAGTTTTTATCATCCTAGTTTTTGTGATTGGTTGAGGCAACAAAATAATATAAATAGCGATCATAAATAAGATGTTAACATTTTTTTACCTCTGCGCCCTCTGCGTCTCTGCGGTTCGTTAAATTCACTCCTGATTCCGGTGATAAGTGTTTGTTCTCACCCAGTTTTAAAACGTTTTAATAAATAAAAATATAATATTGCGGGTTTATTGTCGTTTAGACACTCTGGATAATTTAGAGACTTCCAAATAAAAAAATATCCCAAAATTTCTTGTGGTGCAGGCCGAAAAGCCTGCTAATAATACAAGGACTGGCAGGATGCCCATCCCACAAGATTGGATCATCTTTTTTATGGAGTTCTCTTATGAATTCTAGAAAGACTGGTGATGACAGTAGAGTCAGAGACTCTTGATAGCATTTCTAGCCGGAGTCTAGGAACGAGATATAAGACAAGATCCCCCTAGCTGCTTTGTTTTCCAAACTAGGGGGACCACATAATTGGTAGTCTATAAATCTTTCGGTATAGTCACTAAAATAAATTTTATATCATTTGTTTGGCTTTGGCTAGTCTTAGCATTATAATTTGCAAAATTTTTATATCTTCTTCACAATTGCCCCAGATGGGAGGCCAAAGCCCTTTTTTCCTGTCAAGTGAGAGCATTTTGGCAATTGGCACTTATCTATCATGGAAACAACACTGATCAACTAAAATTAATTAAATGCTGACCCGAATTAAAGCCTTAGCCACCACCCTAGCACCCCGCTTAGTGGAGATTCGCCGCCATATTCACTCACACCCAGAACTCAGTGGACAAGAGTATCAAACTGCTGCTTTTGTGGCTGGGGTACTGTCTTCCAGTGGCTTACACGTAGAAGAGGGAGTGGGTAAAACTGGTGTGATTGGCGAATTACAAGGTGCTAATCAAGATGATCGGATTTTGGCAATTCGCACTGATATGGATGCTTTGCCAATCCAAGAACGCAGCGGGTTAGAATATTCTTCTCGTAAAGAAGGAGTGATGCACGCTTGTGGTCATGATGTTCATACTACGGTGGGATTAGGTACAGCAATGGTACTTTCCCAAATAGCAGATGAGTTGGGTGGTAAAATCAGGTTTTTATTTCAGCCAGCGGAGGAAATTGCCCAAGGTGCAAGCTGGATGGTAAAAGATGGGGTGATGGAGAATGTCTCTGCTATTTTGGGGGTTCATGTTTTTCCTTCTATCCCTGCTGGTTCTGTTGGTATCCGTTATGGGGCTTTGACAGCAGCAGCGGATGATTTAGAGATTATCATTATGGGTGAATCTGGACATGGTGCGCGTCCCCATGAAGCGATTGATGCTATTTGGATTGCTGCCCAAGTTATTACTACATTGCAACAAGCGATTAGCCGCACTCAAAATCCTTTACGTCCTGTTGTGTTGAGTATTGGACAGATTAATGGTGGTAGAGCGCCGAATGTGATTGCTGATAAAGTACAGTTATTAGGTACGGTGCGATCGCTCCACCCAGAAACCCGCGCCCAATTAGCACAATGGATTGAGAATATTGTCGCTAATGTTTGCAATTCCTACGGCGCTAAATACCAAGTTAATTATCGTCAGGGCGTACCCAGTGTACAAAACGATTATGCACTAACACAATTATTGCAATCATCAGCAGAAGAAGCTTGGAGTAGTGAACTAGTCCAAGTTTTACCAGAACCATCCCTTGGGGCTGAAGATTTTTCTGTTTATTTAGAACACGCCCCCGGTTCAATGTTTCGCTTGGGTGTAGGTTACAAAGATAGAATCATTAATCATCCCTTACATCATCCCCAATTTGAAGTTGATGAATCTGCCATTATTACCGGGGTGGTGACGTTGGCTTATGCCGCTTACAGATATTACCAACTAAAATAAATTTCTTTTTCTATAAGGGATATAACCGGCACTTCACAAATATTTGGTAGTAATTGAGTAGTAATCAGCCGTGATTGTAATACGCTTGGTATTACAATTTGGCCAAAAATATAGACATTTATCGTCAACAACAAAATATTAATTAATTTTATACGTTGACAAATTATTTAAAAATATGTGATGTTGTAGAGGTTGTATTATTATTTGGATCTAATATTAATCAAAACAATTTACCAGATAGCTGAGAATTTTTCATATCAACAAAAACTTACCCTAATATGCCACCAATAGAACCTATAGAATCTTCATCACCACAACCCACCAGTAATAATTGGTACTTATTAACTGTACGATCTAAAAAGCGGGAAGTATTTGTAAAATATCTAAAATTTGCGATTGATCAAAATAAACTAGAAGAATTAGTTTTAGATATTAAAATTCCCCAAGACTCAGTATATGAAGATATGGTTTTACTGAATCTAAGTAATTTCAAAACCGCCTCAACATATCTAAAAAAAGTTGAATGTTTTCAGAATATAGAGCGCAAGCCATTACAGTCAGAACAGGTTAATAGAATGTTAGGTCTTGGATGAATTAAATGAAAGATAAATAACTACAACTTTCATCCTTGAATTAATAAACAAACAGGGTTTATGTTTACTAAACCCTTGTAAATTAAATGGGGTTGCTATATAACAGTTCCCATTCAAATGAGGTACAAGCAGTAATAATTGAACGCAGATATTTTTGTACTTCATTATACTAGAAAATGCTACAGCAGTTTGCGTAGTTAGGAGGTACAAAATATAAATTAAAACCTATACATGAAGCCAGTTTTACTCCTGACTCCTGACTCCTGACTCCTGAAGTCTGCTGTATATTACTTAGCATATGATGTTTGTTGAGTCGAAAATAATAAAAAAGGCGATAAATGTAAAGACGCTCAATGGAACATCTCTACATTTATGGTTAATCAGCCGGACATCATATCACTAAGTCAGAATCTAAACATTTGCCTCTGTTTTAGTTTCTCCCATTTGCTCTTGAATCCTACCTTTTGCAGCTTTGAACTGAGTAGCTAATTCCTCGCTTTCTTGACTACTCATATTGTTCCGAATAGAAGCAAACATTGTGCTTTCTTCTTGTCGAATATGGTCGCCAATTTCATCCCATATTTTTTTAATTCTGTCTTTAAATTCAGGTGTAGAAGGGCTAATAGCTCTCAATTGCTCAAATACTGGACCCCAGCGAGCTTGTTCGTCATATAATTCTTGAGTATTGGCTTCACCGTAAAAAGGACGTACTCTGGGATAGACAATTTCCTCTTCAGCTGCTGCATGGGCGCAGAGATCTTTATAAATTTGTCCAAAATATTCTTGTATTTTTCGAGGATCATCGCTTTGTATTAATTCTGTAAACAAGATATTTACTTTATTGTGATCCATACGCAGAACATCTTGGATATTCATATCCTGTTTATCAGAAGATTGGGTAACAGCACTACCCACTGCACCACTAATAGCAGCGATCGCATCTTGCACACGCGACCAAATCCCCTGATCAGCATCTTGTCCAGTTAGTTCCCGCACACCCAATATTTCTAGAACTCCTTTCAATTGTTCTTGATGAGCGCGATTTTCAAAATTGATAGTATTTAAAGGGCCGATTGCTGCCATGACATCTGCACCAACTATCTGCGCAGCTTTATGAATTGTAAGCCCATTCATCACTTGTTGATGCTTCAACAACTCATGCTGAAATACTTTTTCAAAAAAACTTAATTCACTACCTTCCATTAATTTGCGAATTGATTGCACCATTTGTTGCACAGTTGAGTCCGCATCTTTTTGGATGCCATATTGAACCACAACAGTATCGAGAATACCTTGATTTTTGCGGTCATCATCAAGCATCCGGCGAATACTATCGGTTATTTCTCCATCCGAGCATTCTCTCAAAAAGAGTTCTTCATTATCAATACATAGCTGTTGCAGCAATTTCATATCTGCCAATTTTACTGCAATAGCATTCCGTTTGGTATCATCTAAAGTCATTACCATTTTAAATTCTCCTCGCCAAAGTAATCACATTTCTTACCAATTTCAGGTTGACATAATAACTAGAGAATTTGCATCTTTCTTTTGAGCTATTACCTGCTTAATGCTGGATATATAATTAGTAATAAATCCCCTGAATTCTTGTTAATTATTATTGCCTTCTATAGAAAGATATATAAAATACTAGTTCGTGTTCTATCTGGAGATAGATAAATTTCAATGACCAATTTACGAATTGACTCAATTGATGTGGATAATGGAAACTACAAAATCAAATTTGACTCTTTTGCTTAAGATGCCGGGATTAAGTGTATAAAAAAATGTTTAATTACTTAGAAGCGATTTCAGATTAGCATTTTGGAGATTAATGTTCTATACCACCAAAAAATGCCTTAGGATTTATGCATTAAACTGCAAAAATAAATAGTACATTTGTATAAATAAAGTCTAAACCTCAATTAACTTTATAATATGGTCATCTATCAATCCCAGAAAAAATCTAACAAAGAATACCGTCCCCGTAGAAATGACTGGCGGTTGTTTTTGCGTCTAGTACCTTATGCCCGCCGTAACGGGCGGTTATTAGCGCTATCAATGTTTTTACTCGTCCCTATTTCCATAGCTAACGCCATTCAACCACTACTAATTGGACAGGCAATATCCCTGATTCGGCAAGAACCAAGTACCTACGAATTTTTCAAAAATCGCTCGTTATGGGAAGGGTTAAGTATCCTCCAAGGATGCTTCCTCGCTACGATAGTTACGAGACTATCACTCACAGGTATTCAGGGCTATCTCGTACAGAAGCTAGGGCAAAAAATTACAGCTACAATTCGTGAAGATTTATTTAGTCACGTCACATCTCTTGCGGTGCGTTTTTTTGACCGTACACCCGTAGGTAAACTCATAACTAGACTCACCAGTGATGTCGAAAGTTTAGGAGATGTTTTTGCTACAGGGGCAATTGGCATTGTCTCCGATTTGTTTTCCATGGTGGTAATTGTCGGCTTAATGCTTTCTCTCCAATGGCAACTTGCTTGCTTGCTGTTATTAATTCTTTGCCCAATCACCTGGTTAATTATTTACTTTCAGCAGCAGTATCGCGATGCTAATTACAAAGTACGAGAAGAATTATCAAAACTCAACTCCCAGCTACAAGAAAACATTGTTGGTATTAATGTAGTGCAGTTGTTCCGCCGGGAAAAATTCAATGCGGAATTGTTTCGTGCTACAAACAACCGCTATGTTAAAGAAGTGGATGCCACCATTTGGTATGATTCTGCTGTGTCAGGAACATTGGAATGGGTGAGCTTGATTGCTATTGCGGGAGTATTGGGAATAGGTGGTTGGTTACTGTTAGAAAAAAATCTTACCTTTGGTATTTTAGCTACATTTATTTTGTATGCCCAGCAGTTATTTGATCCTCTGCGGAATTTTGCCGAAAAATTCACTGTTATTCAATCTGGGTTTACTGCCGTTGAAAGGGTAAACGATATTTTAGATGAACCAATAGAAATTAGAGATAATATTAATTCTAGATTCTCACTTTTAGACGCTCAATTTGGCTATATAGATGAGATCATTAGGGATTTAGAATCACAAAATTTTACTACCCCACCTGAACTTGGAGAAATTTGTTTTGAACACGTCTGGTTTGCTTATAAAGATGATGATTATGTAATTAAAGATTTAGATTTTACAATTCATCCAGGGGAAAAAATAGCTTTGGTGGGTCCGACAGGTGCAGGTAAAAGTTCTATTATTCGGCTTTTGTGTCGTCTCTACGAACCTACTCAAGGACGTATTCTGATTGATGGTGTGGATATCCGTGAGATACCACAAGCAGAACTGCGGCGTTATATGGCAGTAATTTTACAAGAAGCTTTTTTGTTTGCTGGTGATGTCAAAAGTAATATTACCTTAGGGGATAGCTACACCTTTGAGGAGATTGAGCAAGCAGCAAAAAAAACTAATGTTTCTGAGTTTATTGATCAATTGCCTCAAGGTTATGATACTCAATTACGAGAACGGGGAACAAATATTTCTAGTGGACAAAAACAACTTTTAGCATTTGCTCGTGCTGCTATTCGTAATCCCCAAATTTTGGTATTAGATGAAGCTACTGCTAGTTTAGATGTGGGAACAGAAGCTTTGGTTCAACAGGCGTTAAATCAGCTTTTAATCAAACGGACGGCGATTATTATTGCTCACCGCTTGTCAACTATTCGCAATGTAGACCGGATTTTTGTTTTGAAGCGTGGGGAACTAGTTGAGCAGGGAAGTCATGAACAATTGATAGAACAAGGAGGACTTTACGCCACTTTGCATAATTTGCAAATGTTGGGAACTTGAAGAATCCAGGAATCAGAATTAATGTGCTGACTCCGAACTCCTAACTCCTGAGTCCTAACTCCTGACTCCTGACTCCTGACTCCTAAGTGCTGACTCCTGACTCCGAACTCCTGCCATAACTGATTTTTAGCGCATGGTGACGAACTCTTCAGCGGAACTAGGATGTATGCCTACTGTGGCATCAAAGTTGGCTTTAGTTGCACCCATCTTGAGTGCGATCGCAATTCCTTGAATAATCTCTGCCGCATTTGTTCCCACCATGTGCGCTCCCAGCACCTTATCAGTCTTCTCATCAACCACCAGTTTCATCATCGTTTTTTCATCTTTACCAGCTAAGGTGTAGTACATGGGGCGGAAGCGACTGCGATAAATTTTTACCGCATCACCATACTTTTCCCTAGCTTCTGCTTCCGTCAAACCAACCGTAGCGGCTTCTGGATTTGTAAAGATGGCTGTTGGTACATTTTCATAACTCATGGTACGAGACTTGCCACCGAACATAGTATCAGCAAATGCTCGACCTTCATTGATCGCTACAGGAGTCAGGTTAATGGTGTTAGTACAATCTCCCACAGCATAGATATTTTCTTCATCTGTGCGACTGTATTTATCAACAACAACTGCACCATCATGCAGCTTAACTTTGGTATTTTCTAAACCTAAATTTTGCGTATTTGGTTTGCGTCCAAGTGCAGCTAAACTAACAACATCAACAACAACTGTCTCCTCAGAATCGCCATCTTTGCGAACTGTCACCTTGATTCCTTCAGCATCCTTTTCAATAGCAATCATGTCGATATTGCTGAGAATCTTAATCCCGTGATTAGTCATTCCTTGATGAATTTCATTCCGTAAATCGTCATCAAAACCACGCAAAAGATAATCACCGCGTATCACCTGAGTGACTTCGGTTCCCAATCCATTCATGATGCAAGCAAATTCTGTACCAATGTAACCACCCCCCAAAATCACCATTCTTTTGGGTTGTTCTTTGAGGTTAAAAATATCATCAGAAGTAATGGCGTGTTCAATTCCTAAAATGTTGGGCTTAATAGGATGACCACCAACAGCAATCAGCACTTTGTCTGCGGTCACTTGACGTTCGCCAACGACAATAGTGTGAGCATCAACAAACTGTCCATATCCCTGCAAAAGCTCAACTTTGGAGTTATCAAGCATTTTTTGATAAATGCCATTGAGGCGAGTTACCTCGTTATTGACCACCGTGATCATCTTTTCCCAATCGAGAGTACTCTGGACAGAACTCCAGCCGTATCCTTGGGCATCCTCAAACAAGCTAGGGAAATTAGAAGAATAAACCATGAGTTTTTTGGGGACACAGCCACGATTAACGCAGGTCCCGCCTAGTCGGTCAAACTCAGCAATTCCTACCTTGGCACCATATTCTGCTGCACGTCTGGCAGTGGCAATACCACCAGAACCCGCACCAATTACAAATAAGTCAAAATCGTAGCTCATGTGTCCCCTAAGTTTTATATTGCTATTAAGAACATGGTGGTATCATGCCCTTATTTTGATGAAATCACGTTTTCTCAAAGTTAGACAGCAATACCAGTCTAGGCACTTTTCAGGTAAGCCAGCATGGTATCAGCATCTGATACTTCAAAGGGGTCTGTAGGGCAGTTGTCATCGAAACCTGGCTCAACGAACATCTTTTCGATTTTGCCGTCATTCACCACCATTGAGTAGCGCCAAGAGCGCATTCCAAAGCCTAAATTGGCTTTATCAACCAACATCCCCATCTTACGGGTAAATTCACCATTACCATCGGGGAGCAGGAAGACGTTTTCTGCGTTCTGCTGCTTACCCCATTGGAACATAACAAAGGCATCATTTACAGATACACAGATGACACTATCAACTCCCAAGGCTTGGAAATCTTTATAGAGTTCTTCGTAACGGGGTAGGTGTGAGGTTGAACAGGTAGGGGTAAAAGCACCAGGCAATGAAAACACAACAACCCGCTTACCAGCAAATAACTCTTGAGTGGTGCGTTCTTGCCAGCGGAAAGGGTTGGGTCCACCAATAGATTCGTCACGGACACGGGTTTTAAAGACAACGTTAGGAACGGTTTCGATTACAGCCATATTGACCTCTTGGTGATGTGTGAATTTATGTTTTCCTGATATATCTCAGAATAATTCTTATTTAATAAATACTCAATAGTTATAAATACCTAAATATGATAAAAAGATCAATATGATACTAATTCCTTAATCTGGTAGACTATAATAAAAACAAAAAACTATTTAAATACGGCAACGATCATGCAGGAACAAGCAAACGCGATTGTTCAAACCTTAAAATCCAAGGGTTTGAGGGTGACTCCTCAGCGGTTTGCGGTCTATGCAAATCTGTTATGTCGCACAGATCACCCAACAGTTGAGCAAATACTGACTGATCTGAATAAAGATTTTCCTGTTTCTTCTCAAGCAACAATCTATAGTTCTCTCCAAGCACTTAGAGAAGTGGGACTAGTGAGGGAAGTGCTATTACAAGAGGGGGTTTCTCGCTACGATGCTAATGTTCTACCCCATCATCATTTTTGCTGTCATAAATGTGGTGCAATTGAAGATATTGCTTGGAATACATTCAACTTTATTGGGCTAAATAGTCTACGTCCTGGTTTGCGCGGGGAAACTTATGAAGTCACGGTTCAGGGTTTATGCGATGCCTGCGGCGATTAAATGTAAGACTGATTTAGTATCCGAAATCGTGAAGACAAAACTGGTTTTTTCTCATTTAATCAATGACAGATCAAGCTTTTTGATCACGTAAACTAGATTTTTGGAATTAATGAATCGGTGTTTCTACATAGAAGTGAAAAAAATTTTAGAGTAGAGAATACCTACCCGTGTAACGTCTCAACAAGGGTTCGGAATAACGTATGTTTAACGTGAGTTTGATGTATAGTATATGTGACGCAAATCACTAGTTTTTTGATATTTCAATCACAAAAAAATTTGATATTTATCACACTAAATATATTATGTCAATCACCCGAATAAATCACATTTAAGGAGATATTAAATTAATAGAGTTCACAGTCCAAACCCATGTTTCACATCCAAATCCTTCCTGGTGCTGTTTCGGAAATTATTGCTTCTTCTGCTGACACAGGGGTTTTGACTCTAGCTGACCGCTATGGGCTAATGGCAGCTATTTTAGACGAATCCAAGGATAAAGAAGAAGAAGAAGCACTCAACAGACTTTTGCGCCGTGTGGTTAAAGGTCGTATTCAGGTGTTAGACCGAATTTCTTAACACTAAGCGTATTGATTTATTTATATAGTTATTATTTCTGAAGAACTGTTAAATATAAAACTGACAAAATATTCATAAAGCTATATTGATTGTAAAGACAGCATGACAGATTAACTCAAGACTAAAATCAAAAACATACTTTATACATCACCATTCAGAGATAATACATAATGTCTATTACAGAATTTGAGAGAGTGACTGTTTTGCCAATGGATGAGTATAATCAGAAGCTGGTAGCCAATGTTCATCCAGGAAATTGGGTTAATCCCCAACCTGTTGATTGTTATGATTTAGTGGTAATTGGTGCCGGTACAGCAGGATTAGTGGTAGCTGCGGGTGCTGCGGGTTTAGATTTGGGTTTGAAAGTTGCATTAATTGAAAAGAATCTCATGGGTGGAGATTGTTTAAATGTCGGTTGTATCCCATCTAAGTGTCTCATTAGGTCTTCGCGTGTAGTTGGTGAAATTTGGAAAGCTAAGGATTTAGGTATTAATATTTCCCAACATATTGAGGTAGATTTTTCTACGGTTATGGCTAGATTACGCCGCATTAGAGCAGGTATTAGTCATCATGATTCAGCAACAAGATTTCAAAATTTAGGGGTTGATGTTTTTTTGGGAAATGGTAAGTTTGCAAGCAAGAATACTGTAGAAGTTGGTGGCAAAATTCTCAAGTTTAAAAAAGCTGTGATTGCTACTGGTGCAAGAGCAGTAAAACCTGCAATTATTGGCATTGAAGAGGCAGGTTATTTAACTAATGAAACGGTTTTTTCTCTAATTCAAAAACCAAATAAGTTAGCGGTAATTGGTGGGGGGCCAATTGGTTGCGAATTGGCACAGACTTTTCAACGTCTGGGTTGTGAGGTGACATTATTTCATAATGGTTCTCATATTCTCAATAAAGAAGATAAAGAAGCTGCGGAAATTTTACAAAAGGTTTTGATTGCTGAAGGTATTCGTTTGGTGCTGAATTCTAAGTTAGAAGAGGTGGTGACTGTTACGGAAGGAAAGCGACTTTATTTTTCTGCTCATGGCCATCGAGATTCTGTGACTGTTAATGAAATTTTAGTGGGTGCGGGACGTGCGCCAAATGTGGAAGGTTTAAATTTAGAAACGGTGGGGGTGGAGTACGATAAAACTTTGGGTGTGAAGGTGAATGATTATCTACAAACGACTAACCCCAAGATTTATGCTGCTGGGGATATCTGCATGAATTGGAAGTTTACCCATGCAGCTGATGCTGCGGCGCGAATTGTGATTAAGAATACGCTATTTTCGCCTTTTGGTTGGGGACGTTCTCAGTTAAGTAGTTTGGTGATGCCTTGGGTAACATACACAGATCCAGAAATTGCTCATGTGGGGATGTATGCGGACGAGGCTGAGAAGCTGGGTATTGAGATCACGACAATTAAAATTCCTTTTAGTAGTGTAGATCGAGCGATCGCAGATAGTGAAGAATCTGGTTTTCTGAAAATCCACCACAGAAAGGGATCTGACGAAATTATCGGTGCAACAATTGTTGCTAATCATGCAGGTGAAATGATTTCGGAAATTACTACAGCCATTGTCAATAAAATCGGTCTGAGCAAACTCAGTAGTGTAATTCATCCTTACCCAACTCAAGCAGAAGCAATTAAAAAAGCAGCAGATGCTTATCGCCGCACACTACTCACACCAAGAACTAAAAAAATATTGGAGTATTTAACAAAATTGTCTTGAGACTGGGATATTTGATTCATTTTCCCCATCTTATTTTAAAGTTCTGATGCCGTATCAGGAGCAATAATTTCTCCTGTACCCATTGTTAGAATCATATCCTGATCGGTAATCAGTTCATTAAGTTCTTTAACTTTTAAATTCATTGTTTCACAAGCTTGGCGAAGTTCTTGGGAAAACTTTTTGATATCATCGCCATAACCACATTGATAAGTAGCTGTTTCAATTCCTAACTTGGCATTCGCTCTAGCACAATCTACTAGTTCTGTGCCATATAATTTTGTTGGGGAACCCATAGACATAATTATTTGATGGTATACTTTATTGCACAAACATACTATCAGTCATTCAATATTGATTCATCCCTCTAATGGAGGAATAAGTACAGATTTTGCATTCATTCAGATTGAGTATAAGGAGATAGAGGAAAATATCGAATTTTCCCATCTCCTTGAGCCTGAAAAATTAACCGTTGACTATTTCACCACCATTAGGATGTAATACTTGACCAGACATATAAGAAGAGTCGTCAGAAGCTAAAAATACAAAACTTGGTGCTACTTCTTCCGGCTGTCCGGCTCTCTCCATTGGTACTTGTGCGCCAAAATTTTCTACTTTCTCTTCTGGGAAAGTTGAGGGAATTAACGGTGTCCAAATTGGTCCTGGTGCTACAGCATTGACACGAATTCCTTTGGATACTAAGTTTTGTGAAAGGGAACGAGTAAAGGCAACAATTGCACCTTTAGTAGATGAATAATCTAATAATTGAGCACTGCCTTTATAAGCCGTTACTGATGTTGTATTAATGATAGAGCTTCCTTGGCGTAAGTGCTTCATAGCTGCTTTAGTCAGAAAGAACATCGAGAAAATATTAGTTCTAAAAGTGCGTTCTAATTGTTCTTGACTAATATCTTCAATGCTATTTTGAGGGTGTTGTTCAGCAGCATTATTAACAAGAATATCGAGTTTACCAAACTCATCTACTGTTTGCTCTATAGCCTGTTGACAAAAATCTTCATGGGTAATATCACCTGTAATAGTTACTGCTTTTCGTCCATGTTTTTCAACTAAATTTTTAGTTTCTGTCGCATCTCCATGTTCTTGCAGATAAACTATCGCTACATCAGCACCTTCTTTAGCAAATGCAATAGCTACAGCACGACCTATACCACTATCTCCACCAGTAATTAAGGCGATTTTATCCTTTAATTTACCACTACCCCGATACTCAGCATTGTCTGCTTTGGGTTTTGGTTCCATTTTTGATTCTACACCTGGTGCTTCTTGTGTTTGTGGCGGTTGCATGGTTTTTTGTTTTGGCATAATGATTACTCCAAATTTAATTATTTAAAACCCAATTACCAATTACTAAGAATAAACCTTGGATCGAAATATCAACCCAAGGCTTACTTTTTAGCTCCCACTAGTTCTTTGATTACAAGTTCAGACTTTTTTCTTGAATATTAGCCCAATGCACTAAAAAATGACAATGGGCGGCTTTTCAATATTACTCCCCACCTCTGCACACCTTAATCCAACCACTGAAAACAAGTATACAACTCTCTGTAGATAAAGGATTTATCCTTACTATCTGCCCTTAATTTAAATGTTATTTAGTGAAATTTTATCGCTCCATAGAAATAAA
Source organism: Anabaena sp. PCC 7938 (assembly GCF_049315035.1). NCBI lineage: Bacteria > Bacillati > Cyanobacteriota > Cyanophyceae > Nostocales > Nostocaceae > Anabaena > Anabaena sp. PCC 7938. The sequence continues at coordinate 4,546,274 of NZ_CP186034.1, forward strand.
TGAAATATCAATTTTGTCAACCTTGAGACGTAGGAATTATGAATTGAAATATATAGACATTGAATGATCAATTAGCTAAATTTGAACAGAGAAATGAAGATATAAGCCGGAGATGAAAAGCATAATTTTGATTACAATTGAAGTATATTGCACTCTCAACGATCATCATTCAACTTTAAGCCCTTTACAAAAATATACATACTAAATTAGCGTCTCAACTATTCCTTGAGATATACCTGAGATAATGAGGTAAAAAATAGCATCTAGTCAGGATATGGGTTATGGTGACAATAAGTATCTCTGAGTTAGAACAGGTTGATCAGTTTCGCAATTTACAATTAACTTTACGCCATCGCTGGAAAACTAGTGAGTTATTTGACAACAGCGAGGCGGATATTTTAATTATCCCCTCTTTGAGCATCGACCAACAGGAAATGCAAAAGATTGAAGGGTGCGAACATTATGAAGAAAGATTACTGTTTTCTTTGATGCGCTTGCGAAATCCCCGGACTAGATTGATTTATGTGACATCAATGCCACTACATCCCAGCATTATTGATTACTATTTACAACTACTACCAGGAATACCTTTTTCCCATGCCCGTCATCGCTTATTACTACTTGCGACCTATGATTCTTCCCTGAGACCTCTCAGCCAAAAGATTTTAGAACGTCCTCGTTTGATAGAAAAAATTCGTCAAGCTTTGCGATTAGACAAAGCTTTTATGGCTTGTTACAATTCCACATTTTGGGAAGCAGAATTATCACTGAAATTAAATGTACCTCTGTATGCTGCTGCACCAGATTTACAGATTTGGGGGACAAAAAGTGGTAGTAGGCAAATTTTTACTGAAAGTGGTGTACCTCTTGCAGATGGTAGCGAACTGGTGAAAAATACCGCAGATTTAGCGGTAGCAGCGGCTAATTTATGGGAGCGTCAACCGACCTTAAAACGGATGGTTGTGAAACTTAATGAAGGAATTTCGGGAGAAGGAAATGCACTTTTTGATCTCCGTCCATTGGTGGATATTGCACCTGGGCAAGGTTCTCATAGTGAAAGAGTCGCAGCAATTAGCGATCGCTTCTCAACTATGCGCTTCCAAGCCATACAGGAAACCTGGGCGAATTTTTCCCAACGCATCCCAGAGTTAGGCGCGATCGTAGAATCATACATCGAAGGAGAAATCAAGCGTTCTCCCAGCGTCCAAGGACGAATTACACCTAATGGAGAAGTAGAAATCCTTTCCACCCATGACCAAATTCTGGGAGGACCAGACGGACAGATTTATCTAGGTTGTAGCTTTCCTGCTGATGAAAAGTATAGATTACAACTACAGCAATTAGGCTTAAAAGTAGGTAAAAAACTAGCAGAAAAAGGCACATTAGAAAGATTTGGTGTTGATTTTGTCACCGTAGACCAAGGTAATGGCCAATGGGATATTCAATCAATTGAAATCAACCTCCGCAAAGGTGGCACTACTCACCCTTTCATGACCTTAAAGTTATTAACCAATGGACGCTATGACCTATCCACAGGATTATTTTACAGCCAACAAGGAAGACCTAAATATTACATCGCTACAGACAATTTACAAAAAGACCGTTATAAAGGATTATTACCAAACGATTTAATGGATATCATCGCTCACCATAGATTACATTTTGATAGTGGAACTGAGACAGGTACAGTATTTCATCTCATGGGTTGTCTTTCCCAGTTTGGTAAATTAGGATTAACTAGTATTGGTGATTCTCCCCAACAAGCGGAAGATATTTATAACAAAGTTGTCAAAGTTCTTGATCAAGAAACCAATGGTAAACACAATCATACCCTATCTGCTGATTATGATTTTACCATGATTGAAGATGGATACAATTACTGATACATTCAACTAAATTACACACCAATTTAAACCAATCAAAATATAAAATTATGCCCAAAGATAATTCTCAAACAACCCCAGCTAGTATTAGACTTTTTGAACACAAGGGAGAAACTTCACGCTTCATTGATGCAGAATTAAATGAAAAAGGCGACTTGCTCATTTTTGGGCAAGATATAGGTAAAGCCCCCCTGGAAACCTGGGGTGATACAGACTATGAATTTTGGGTAACTGTAGTAAAAAAGGATAAAGATAAAGTTCTACTAGCATTAATAAAAAAATTATATAGCGGTAATCCCTCAGCCGTTGATGAGTTTCGTAATTTTTGTAAGTCAGAGGAAATTCAATTTACATTTGAAACATGGACTTAAAATAATTCATAATTGAAAAAAGGAATTATCAAATTAGAGTAGGTTTATCATTCATTTTCTGGGATATTTTTTGTTTGTTTATATGTACCCACAGTCAATCCTGATTCCAGATTTGCAGATGAATACTTATTTAAAGCAATACGCTGTGCAGTGTAAATTCCCGAATGACCAGAAAATAGATAGCTGACAACACAAGCAATAGCAATAAATACCCCAGATTCTAAACCAAATAACTCAATTCCCATCAATATTGATGCCAAAGGTGTATTCGCTGCACCTGCAAACACAGCTACAAATCCCATTCCTGCTAATAGCGGTGCAGGTAATGATAAAAACAATGATAAAGCATTGCCTAAAGTAGCACCAATAAAAAACAACGGAGTTACTTCCCCACCTTTAAAACCTGCCCCTAAAGTGAGTGCCGTCATACCTAATTTAGCAGCAAAATCCCAGGGAGGTAACTGAGTTTGAAAAGCATCAACAATAGTCGGAATACCCAACCCAATATATTTAGTAGTCCCACTTAAACCAACAATTGCAGCAACCATAGCACCACCAATGAAAGTACGGAATGGTGGATAGGATATTTTAGCTTTAAATAAATAATTAATTTTGTGCGTTACTTGCGAAAAAACTCTCGCTACAATTCCAAAAATTGCACCTGCAATAATAGCAGAGATAAACATCCAAATTGTCATTGTGGGGATAATGGCAGCGTGTCTGTATGCTGTATGATGTAACCCAAATAATAAGGTTATCTGATTCCCAACAATTGCTGCAATTAAAGATGGAAAAAGGGCATCGTAATGAATTTTGCCAATTGCTAAAATCTCCAAACCAAAGACTGTTCCCGCTAAGGGAGTCCCAAAAACTGAAGCGAAGCCACCGCCGATACCAGCCATTAACAAAATTCGCCGACTCACTCCTTTAAAATGCAATATTTTAGTTAATTGATCTGCTAGAGACGCACTCATTTGTAATGCTGTACCTTCACGTCCGGCTGAACCACCAAATAAATGTGTCAGGTCTGTTCCTAGTAGCACAAGGGGAGCCATACGGAAAGGAATAATATTTTTAGGGTTATGAATTTCTTCGAGTAAAAGGTTATTTCCGGCTTCTACATTTCTTCCAAAGCAATGATAAATCCAAGCACTGAAAAATCCCCCAATTGGTAAAAAAGCGATAATCCACTGATGAGATTGCCGCCAATTAGTCGCCCATTCTAATGATACTAAAAGAGCCGCAGAAACAGCACCGGCTAAAATACCAATTACAAAAGAAATTGGCAACCATTTAATTAAATGTCTAGAAGCAATAAATATTTCAAATTGAAGCAGGTATTTCATTTATTTAAAAGAGGTATTTTTATAATTTGAATAGACTATCCCTCTTCTGTCACTCTCCGGATTAAAGAAATAAGCCAAATTAACCAGAAGAATAAAAGGGTTGGAATTCATTACATCAATTAAATTTTTGAATCCAAGCAATAAATCAGAATTTAGGAAAATTTCTAACCAGGGATAAATCAACCAAAATACGAAGGGTAGGTTGGATAACTAAACGTAAATTATTCCGCAGCTATCTTAATTTTAGTTTTATATTCATTTGATTCTTTTAGTGTCCTTTTGAGTTTAAACACTTTACTTCTTTAAATATGTCTTTATACTCGCTACAATATTCATCTATCACTCTCGTTGTTGATTGTACGTCTCTCGCCAAATGTCTTAGGATTTGTGGTTCCACATCCATCGTCACACCTCACGTGTAGCGTTTTTATCTTTTCACTCCTTCATTATTAATACTCGGAGAGTGACAGAAGAAGGATAAACTCAAGTAATTTGCTCGTATGAACCCTAAAAACTTTTGTTCACCTGGGTAGGGGAAAAAATCCATTGCTACCAACAAAGTTAACATTTCACTATCTGTAAAATCTTGGTAATAGACCTAATAATATAGACCTAATAATAACGATAGCCTTTGTGCTGATACCAGTCGCCTACTAATACAAAAAACGTTGTCAACAGGCTCGAACCGTCTATCGTATTTATGGAGATACCTCAGGCTTTGGTGTTGTTACCTTTCTCTTGCGGTTTCCCCTCCTTTTTTGCTACTTCAACTCATCATCAAGCGTATTATACAATTAGGCTGTATAACAGCTTAGACCTTGCCACTATCCACATCCGGATCAATAAAATAGTTTAGATTTAGTAGTGGGATAAATTCATAGCTAGTTTACATATTGCTGTTATTGCCACTCGGTGGACGAGGAAGCGCTACACAGCTATCTTCATTATTATCTTTGATAAAGAGATACCCGCACATAGTCAAACGATGAAACCCTTTATCCATAGGGCTATCAGCCATATCGAGCCTGTTCATAGAACCAACGCGAAAAAAAGTTTTCAAAACCCCTTGACAGAAAAGAGGAAGAATTGGTATGTTTATTAGGTGAGGGCAAAAGCCCAATGCGCTGAACCGAGAAAAGATAATAATACTTTGAAAGAATAAAGACGACCATTCCTCGTCAAAAAAATCAACTGAACAATCCTGGAAAGAGAAATAGAGGATTGAAGAGGTTAAAGAATTAGAGCTTAAGAAGAACGAACCAAAATGGAGAGTTTGATCCTGGCTCAGGATGAACGCTGGCGGTATGCTTAACACATGCAAGTCGAACGGAATCCTTAGGGATTTAGTGGCGGACGGGTGAGTAACGCGTGAGAATCTGGCTTCAGGTCGGGGACAACAGTTGGAAACGACTGCTAATACCGGATATGCCGAGAGGTGAAAGATTAATTGCCTGGAGATGAGCTCGCGTCTGATTAGCTAGTTGGTGGGGTAAGAGCCTACCAAGGCGACGATCAGTAGCTGGTCTGAGAGGATGATCAGCCACACTGGGACTGAGACACGGCCCAGACTCCTACGGGAGGCAGCAGTGGGGAATTTTCCGCAATGGGCGAAAGCCTGACGGAGCAATACCGCGTGAGGGAGGAAGGCTCTTGGGTCGTAAACCTCTTTTCTCAGGGAAGAAAAAAATGACGGTACCTGAGGAATAAGCATCGGCTAACTCCGTGCCAGCAGCCGCGGTAATACGGAGGATGCAAGCGTTATCCGGAATGATTGGGCGTAAAGCGTCCGCAGGTGGCCATGTAAGTCTGCTGTTAAAGAGTCATGCTTAACATGATAAAAGCAGTGGAAACTACAGAGCTAGAGTACGTTCGGGGCAGAGGGAATTCCTGGTGTAGCGGTGAAATGCGTAGATATCAGGAAGAACACCGGTGGCGAAAGCGCTCTGCTAGGCCGTAACTGACACTGAGGGACGAAAGCTAGGGGAGCGAATGGGATTAGATACCCCAGTAGTCCTAGCCGTAAACGATGGATACTAGGCGTGGCTTGTATCGACCCGAGCCGTGCCGTAGCTAACGCGTTAAGTATCCCGCCTGGGGAGTACGCACGCAAGTGTGAAACTCAAAGGAATTGACGGGGCCCGCACAAGCGGTGGAGTATGTGGTTTAATTCGATGCAACGCGAAGAACCTTACCAAGGCTTGACATGTCGCGGATCTTTCTGAAAGGAGAGAGTGCCTTCGGGAGCGCGAACACAGGTGGTGCATGGCTGTCGTCAGCTCGTGTCGTGAGATGTTGGGTTAAGTCCCGCAACGAGCGCAACCCTCGTTTTTAGTTGCCAGCATTAAGTTGGGCACTCTAGAGAGACTGCCGGTGACAAACCGGAGGAAGGTGAGGATGACGTCAAGTCAGCATGCCCCTTACGTCTTGGGCTACACACGTACTACAATGCTACGGACAAAGGGCAGCTACACAGCGATGTGATGCTAATCTCATAAACCGTAGCTCAGTTCAGATCGCAGGCTGCAACTCGCCTGCGTGAAGGAGGAATCGCTAGTAATTGCAGGTCAGCATACTGCAGTGAATTCGTTCCCGGGCGCTTGTACACACCGCCCGTCACACCATGGAAG
>NZ_CP186034.1:4557500-6354663 GCF_049315035.1 Anabaena sp. PCC 7938
GAACACCAAGAAGGGTGAAAGGGATTGCTATGAGTACGGCTAAAGCCGATAAAGCGATCCATTGAATTAACGTTTCAGGTTTGGTAAGCTGGTTATCCAAAAGGTTTGCTTTTACATTCTAGGTGTACAAGAAACTTTATCATTTCCTACACATAGCTTAAAAGTTCTTGATTGTGTCTGCAAGCACAAATAAAAATTTTTATCTAGATTTATAGTCTAAAAATATTGTATGGCAATGGATTGATGCCAGATTTGGTAAAATCAAAAACAGGAACTGAATGTTGAATAATTGCAAAGAGGAGATTTACAGTGGTTGAACCCCTGCTATCAGGTATTGTACTCGGTCTGATTTTCGTTACCCTCAGCGGACTATTTTACGCTGCCTATAAGCAATATAAGCGCCCCAACGAGCTAGGAGGGTGATTAAGTTCTGAGTGTTGAGTGGTGGGGAATAGGAGAAAATTTTATATTATCAATATATTTCTCTCCTCACTACTCGACCTGCTCTAATGCCACGGTGCTGTAGAAAGTTAATGCTGTGTTTCCATAAACTTTGTGGTGGCAGATTTCCCAATTCAAGATTTCTGGGGGTGTAAAATTTTTGGGTTTATGTTCTACTGCTATTTCTCCGTAAGGCTCTAAAAGCTGATAATCTGCGATCGCTCTTAACACAGGTTCATATAAACCACTGGCATAAGGTGGATCAAAATATATTCTGTCAAATTTTTGACCTGATAATTTTTTTAACTGCTGGAGGATATTTCCTCGCAATATTTGAAATTTTTGCTCGTTATGAGCTACTTGCTGCCAATTTTGTTGAATAATCGTACAAGCTCGACTAGATTGCTCAATTCCTATTACTAAGCTGGCTCCTCTACATAAAGCTTCTGCGCCCATTGAACCACTACCGGCGCACAAATCCAACCAGCAACAACCATCAATTTTTCCTTGCCAAATATTAAAAACTGCCTCCCTTACTCGCGCACTGGTAGGTCTGGTTTCTTGCCCTGGCAAAGTTTTTAGCAGCCGATTCCCGTAAATTCTCAGACTCATTAATTAGTCATTAGTTATTGGTCAACTGACAACTGACAAAATTGCAAATTTTTATTAAGCAGGAATTTTTTCGCGGACTTGAGCCACAAAATTAGACAAAACTTGCAATCCTATATTAGAGGATTTTTCGGGGTGGAATTGGACTGCCATGAGGTTTTCATGAGCGATCGCAGCTGTGATAGTTTGACTACCATGAGTAACTGTTGCTGCTCTAACTTGTGGTTCAGTTGGGTCAACATAGTAGGAGTGGACAAAATAAACCCAAGGTTGGGAAGGTAAATGCTCCCACAAAATACTTTTAGACTGAGTAAGTTGCAGCTGATTCCAACCCATATGGGGAATAGTAATACCTGCTTCTGAGCGAAATCGGCGGACTTTTCCGCGCACAATTCCTAGTCCGGGTTGAGTACCTTCCTCACTGGATTCAAACAGAATTTGCAGTCCTAGACAAATACCTAAGAAAGGTTTACCAGATGCGATTACATCTTTAATAGGTTGTTCTAAACCACGAGAGCGCAGGTGTTGCACCGCAGGATCAAATGCTCCCACTCCTGGCAAAACTATTGCATCTGCTTGTTCTAACTCCTTGGCAGAATAAGTTACTTTAGGAGTTGCCCCAGCTTTTTCTAAACCTTTGCAAACTGAGTGCAAATTTCCCATATCGTAATCTACGACTGCAATCACTGGCATTTACCTGCTCCTTGTAAATTTATTAGGGAGGGCATTTATTTATATTCTAATTCTAAATAATATTTATTATGCAGAAAAAAATACTATTAACTTCTTTTGACACTTGGTTGAGTGAACAACAGTCTAATTCTTCTGATGATTTGTTACTCGAACTAGCCAAAATGGCTTGTGTCTCCCATGATTTAAATTTTTTGCGACGACTACCTGTAAATGTTCAGCTTGCCAGTTCTCGCGTCATTGCCAAAATCAATGAACTCAAACCTGATTACGTTATCTGTTGTGGCATGGCAGCAAGTCGTAAACAATTAAGTATCGAAGTCTTGGCTCGTATCTTATCTTTACAGTCTACGGATATCTCATCTCTAGATTGTGCAGAAAGTTTTTGGCAAACAACTTTGCAAACTACTGTTAATGTTGAACAATTAGTGGACGGAACAGAAGTTGAGATTAGTTACGACTGTGGTAAGTTCGTCTGTGAATCACTTTATTATTCAGTCTTGGACTATGTGAGTCAATCTCAAATCCCGATTCCTTGCATCTTTGTTCATGTGCCGATTTTGAATCAAGAAAATTTGCACAGCATGATTGCTAACTTTGTTTTAATTCTTAACAAACTGGCACTTGTATAAGGTTATCAGCGTCTCTTAAGAAAAATTTTCTTCTGTATTATGTTGCCACTATTATTCGGTTTGACCCTTGCTCAAGCAACTCCTGCTACACCACCACCGGAAGAAGTGGTACAACCACAAGAAGTTCGTCCTTTACCAGGACAGTTAGATAATGTGCCAGTATTTAATAGCAATAGTCCAGAATTGGTATTAAAAGAAGGAATTTTACTTTCTACCTTTCCAGTAAATGGGAAAAAAGTACCAACGGCACATTTAAATTTTCCATTTCGAGGACGGTTTGATATTTTTGCTCATCATGTTGCTAAAGCAGAACCACCAGAAAATTTACGTTCTCTTTACCTGGGAATAATGTTGCATAACCCTGGTTCTCAAGAGGTGAAAGTCAGTATATTGCAGGGAGCAAGTTATTTAAGTCAACCAGATGCACCTTTTATTCAGTTAAATTCTTTTATTCCCAATAATTCGGGTACAGTTTTTGCAGGGCCAGGTAGTCGGGTGATGTCTGATGTGTTGAGAGGAAGGAGACAAGCAATTTTTCCGGCTCAAATTGTTATTCCTCCTGGGAAAAGTCAGATGTTATTAAATCTACCAATTCCCGTAGCAGAATTGACACCACCAATCAATGGTCGATCTACATTTATGCGTTTGTGGAGTAATGGTACTGTTTACGCAGCTAGTTTAGCTATGTTTGCACCTACAAATGCTGATGGTAGCGAACGTGCACCAAATTTGGCAGAGTGGCAAAATATATTAGATAATGGTGAATTATCTACACCTAGAGATAAAACCCCAACTCCATTGGAAGAAACTGGTAAGCCGAGGATATATGGTAGGGTAGCAGGTGTAGCGAGTGGTTCTCAATGGCGATCGCTCTTAGTAGATAATCCTACAACTAAATATTTAACAATTCCCCAAGCTGGTCAAGCTTTTTCCTATGCTTTAAGTACATTGCATGGTGGTACTTTTGGTACTGGACAAATTCAAAGCGCACCGATGTCAGTTCGTTATCCTGATACAGCCTATCGCGCTCATGGTAACTATGGGATTCAATATAGTCTCAGGTTGCCTCTACTCAACAATACGCAAACTCAACAAAAAGTAAGTATATCTCTGCAAACTCCACTCAAAGAAGATCAGTTAACTAAATCAGGACTACGCTTTTTTACAACACCAGCGCGTCAAGTTTTCTTCCGGGGAACAGTGCGGGTACGTTATCAAGATGAGCAAGGTAAGCGAAAAACTGAGTTTGTACATTTAGTGCAAACAAGAGGACAAGCAGGAGAACCGTTGGTTTCATTAAATATGAAAGCAGGTGATTCTTCTTTGGTGGAAGTAGATTTTCTTTACCCACCTGATGCTTCACCACCACAGGTTTTAACCGTATCAACTCAGAAATAACCAAAAAGAGCAGTCTGAATCAGGATGCTCAAGATTAAAGGATTTTCAGGATGAAAAGATTTTTATGATCTAAATCAAGAACATGATCACTAACAAGCATCTTGTAAATCCTGATTCAGACATTAATAAAATGACCTAAAAGATAGACGATGACAGCTTATTCAAAAAGAAGCATTTGATGGGTTTCGCTTTTGCTCTACCCATCCTACAGAATAAAGTATCCTGTTTGCTACTAACTTTGCGTTTGGGGAACTTGATTGACTTGATTCATTTCTGCAATCATCTTTTCTTTATTGCGTCTGCGGATTTTGGCATACATCTGAATACTCACAGCCATGAAAATAACTAAACCAAAAATCAGCCAAGCAGTGATATCTGTAGGTAGGTTATTCTTGAATATAGCCAACATGACAATCACAACTAGTAATAGTGTCGGTGCTTCATTTAAAGCCCGCAAATGTTGTCCACTCCACTTACATTCATCTGCGGCTAATTGTTTCATTAACCTACCGCAGTAGTGATGATAGATAAGTAAAATACCCACAAACCCTAATTTTAAATGTAACCAAGTTTCTTTTAATAAATCTGGGTTGGTGGAGAGGATACCAATAGCCATTGCTACCGTTACTATCATTCCTGGGACGGTGATGATATGGTAGAGACGCTTTTCCATAATTTGATACTGGTTTTTCAGTATCGTCTTTGCGGGTTCTGGTTCTTGGTTCGCTTCAACGTGGTAGATGAAAAGACGCACTAGGTAAAATAAGCCAGCAAACCAAACTACAAAGCCTATAATGTGAAATGCTTTAAACCAGGAATAAGCCATGAATTGTAACCTGCCTTAATGAATTTACAGATGATTACATTTACTCTCATTATCAGGTTACGGCAATTATTGACAAGGATGTAGATTAGGTTAAGAACTGTAAATACTTTGTCATGATAGCAATAATTACAATAATCACTCTGTCATTCTGAACGGAGTGAAGAATCTTCGAGATGCTTCGTTACTCGGCATGACAATTATCTCTTTATCATAATGGCAATAACCGCTTTGTCATTCTGAACGGAGTGAAGAATCTTCGAGATGCTTCGTTACTCAGCATGACAATTATCTCTTTATCATAATGGCAATAACCGCTTTGTCATTCTGAACGGAGTGAAGAATCTTCGAGATGCTTCGTTCCTCAGCATGACAATTATCTTTTTATCATGATGGCAATAATCACTCTGTCATTCTGAACGGAGTGAAGAATCTTCGAGATGCTTCGTTCCTCAGCATGACAATTATCTCTTTATCATGATGGCAATAACCGCTTTGTCATTCTGTACGAAGTGAGGAATCTCTGAGATGCTTCGTTCCTCAGCATGACAGTTATCTCTTTATCATAATGGCAATAACCGCTTTGTCATTCTGTACGAAGTGAAGAATCTCTGAGATACTTCGTTCCTCAGCATGACAGTTATCTCTTTATCATAATGGCAATAACCGCTTTGTCATTCTGTACGAAGTGAAGAATCTCTGAGATACTTCGTTCCTCAGCATGACAGTTATCTCTTTATCATAATGGCAATAACCGCTTTGTCATTCTGTACGAAGTGAAGAATCTTCGAGATGCTTCGTTCCTCAGCATGACAATTATCTCTTTATCATAATGGCAATAACCGCTTTGTCATTCTGTACGAAGTGAAGAATCTCTGAGATGCTTCGTTCCTCAGCATGACAGTTATCTCTTTATCATAATGGCAATAACCGCTTTGTCATTCTGTACGAAGTGAAGAATCTCTGAGATGCTTCGTTCCTCAGCATGACAATTATCTCTTTATCATAATGGCAATAACCGCTTTGTCATTCTGTACGAAGTGAAGAATCTCTGAGATGCTTCGTTCCTCAGCATGACAGTTATCTCTTACGTAAAGCGGTTTTACAAATCTATTTTACAGGAATTTACTCTGCATACCATTCAATACTCAAGTCTTGCCAATTAGGATTTATAGATTCAATTAATAATATTTTCGGCTCTTGCATCTCTTTTATGGAGAAAACTAAAAGTATTAAAATTTAATGCCGATAAATTTAAATTATTAAAGTTGAAAACTCTATCCCTGTAAAGGTTTGCAAACTTTTTGATATATGGGAATAAGCATAGGATTACAATCATAATTATCAAATACAAAAGTTTTAGGGATAGTTATGAAATTTAGCGTAGATCAAATCCTCAATCTCCCAGAGATGAAAGTGTTAGATTTTCAAGAACTTGTTGGGGCAGGAATAATTATAACAATAGAGAAAGCTGTCAACTATTCTACTTGTCCAGACTGTGAAAAAACCACCTATAGTATACATCAAAATCATTGGCGGCTAATTCACGATATTATCTTGGAGTGAAAAACCAGTATTGTTAAGAATAAATCGCCGTCAATTCAAATGTAACAAGTGCAAAAAGGTCTTCAGTGAAAAGCTAAATTTTGTAGATAAAAGTAAAGGATATACTAAAAGACTAGCCATAGATATAGTTGCACAAGTATTAGACAGTAATATTCATAGTGTTGCCGAAAGAAATGACTTAAGCGATGAAGAAGTTGAATCAATGTTAAAGGCACAAGTATCACAAATATTAAACATTAATTTAAATCAGGTGAAAAGGTTAGGCATAGATGAGATTGCTTTGGTGAAAGGTCAAGGAAGTTATTTAGCAGTATTAGTAGATTTAGATACTCGTAAACCCATTGAGTTGGTGAAGTCAAGAAGAATAGAAGAAATACGTGAAGTTATTGTCAAATGGGGATCTCAGGTACTTGAACAAATAGTTGAAGTGAGTATGGATCTTTGGTCTCCTTATAAAAGTTTAGTAGAAGAATTAATGCCAAATGCGAATATAACTGCTGATAGATTTCATGTAATGAAACAAGTAAATGATGAATTAGATGCTATGCGTAAATCTGAAAAGAGAGCCGCCATGTCTTTAGATAATAAATCAGAGCGAGACCGAATATTAGCAGGATTAAATAAAAGCAAATATAGCTTAATAAAAAATGAAGATTCTTTAAATGAACAACAAAAAGAAAGATTAAATAATGTTCAAAAAGTTTCCCTATTCTGGCAAAAATGCACGCCCTAAAAGAAGAATTTCGAGACATATTTGAATCCACTAAGTCTTGGGGCGAAAGCATAATGAATTTATTAGATTGGATGCACGATGGACTTTCTTATTTTCCCAAAAGTATAGGAACAATGATTAGGTGGTTTGGTGAAGTTGTAGGTTATTTTGACGGCAGAACTACTAGTGGTACTGTAGAAGGAATTAATAATAAACTCAAATTAATCAAAAGACTTGGATATGGATTTCGTAACTTTAGCAATTTCAGATTACGTAGTTTATTAAACTGGCACTTTAGTATTAATTCTCCATAAAAGAGACGCAAGAGCCATATTTTCTTAGACCTTAACCATCCTTTTATCTGCTTCTCACGTTCGATAGCTACTTGAATATCTGGAGTTTCTTCATAGTATACGAGCTTAGTGATATTATATTTTTGCGTAAATCCTGGTATAAGTTTTTGTTTGTGTTCATATATTCTGCGTTGTAAATCATTAGTCACACCTGTGTATAATGTTTTTGATTTATTGCTCATTATGTAGACATAATATTGATTCATATTCCTGAAAATATTAGGTTTATTTCTTCGGATTTTTAACTTGGTTACAAGGTATGGTGTGCAAAAAAATCTTGATTTAGAGACGTTTTATAAAACGTCTCTAAGTTGTTGGTTCTAGTATCTCATGAATTTGACTAATGATGATAAATTGAGATTCTTCCCTTCGGTCAGAATGACACATCACATTCATGTTCTAGTTTTTCAACATCTTCTGAAATGATAAATTAAGATTCTTCCCTTTGGTCAGAATGATAAATTATACTCATCCTCTCAACTATTTAATTCGGCTTTGAGCAACGCACAAAGGGTAAGAGGTCTTGTAAAATAGTTTCGTGATAATGTTCTTGGGGATAATGTCCCACGTTATTTAATTTGATGATTTCGGCATCTGGTACAGATTGGACAAAGGTTTCAGCTATATCTACAGATAACCAAGGGTCTATCATTCCCCATTGTAATAAAATTGGTTTCTGCCATTGTTTAAAACCAGTTTCTATTTCTGTCATGGCTTGGTCAAGTTGCAAATTTCTAATGGTGGAAAGTAGTCCACGACCAGATGAAGAACTTTTTAAGTAGGGTTTGCGATAAATATCTAAATCTTTATCTTCTATTCGGTAACGGCTACCAGCTTCTAAAGTTCTATCAACTAGAAGGGGATCTTGTGTCATGACTTCACCTGCTAGAGGTAAACCCATTTGTTGAATTTTCCAAGGTAATTTTGCAGATGTGGAAACTGGAGTATTTAAAATTGCAATGTTGGCTATTTTTTCAGGATTACGCAAGGCATATTGTAAACCAACGGAACCTAAATATCCTTGTACAACTAGGGAAAATCTTTCTAATTCTAAAGCTTGAATAAATGCTGCTAATGCTGTGATGAATGCGTCGGGAGTGTAAGCGAAATCGCGTTTTTCAGGTTTACCAGAAAAGCCGTAACCTATCCAATCGGGTGCGATCGCTCTTGTTCCTTGTGCAGCCAATGCTGGTAGAATGTTTCTCCAGCTATAACTTTGGGCAATTATGCCATGTAGCAATACCACTGGCAATAAATCACTTCTACCAATCGGTTCTGCTTCCCGATAGTACCACTCTAAGGAATCTACTGTTATCTTATGTTCTTGTATTGACACTCTATTTTCCTATCCTGAGAATGCAACAGCACCGTACAGATGCCTTAATACTGAATCCTCTTTTATCATCCTACAAATAGGTAATAGGATTTTTAGAAAATAATCTCGCATATTAAGAAGTTAAGCTGTTGACTTCCATCTTCAAACCTGGTGAGTTAGTATTTTAATACTGAGAAAGCTTTTTTACAGTCTTTACCGAATTTCCAAGCATCCTCTTAGACGATGAAAGTGAAACACAGAATTTTTAGGGTAATATGCGAGTAGCATTAGCTGAAGGAACTAGAGAATGTTATTTACAATAATTACAAAAATCCGTTGCTGATGCTTTTAATAAAGCCAAGATTTTGGCAAATATTTTATTAAAATTTGGACACCTTGGTAATTGTACTCGCAGGTTTGCTACCAATTTAAGATTTTGGTAAAAATATGCTAATAGTTGAACTTTATAACAAATAAAAAAAGTAAAGAAACAAAAATCCTCGATACGGTTGCACCCCCAGGAATTTCACAATATCTGTAGGGATTAGCAATTGATTTACGGGTATCTAGTCCAGTACAGGAACACTTACAAAAGTCAAATATCTTGCTGTTCAAATATTCCCAGAATTTTGTAATATGATTAAATCCCAATTGTCAATTTAATCAATTTTTTAATGAAACATCATTCAAGAATAAAACGCCGTTTAAGAAAAATAACTTTTATTACCGTCATTATCTTCCTATTTTTTACCTTGGTTGGTAGTACTGATACTAACTATTATCAATCATTACAGAATGCTGCTCTAACAATTAATGCCAATATAGTACCATCTACATCTGCACCATTTATTCCCAATCAACAACTAAATGAGCAAGAGCGTTTTTTAGCTACAATTACCCATCAATTAGCAAATATTCCCCAAATTGATAGTTATGAATATATTTTACTGCGTGCTTATGGTGCGGTATTTATCAATCAAGAATCAGAAGTTAAGCTACCACAAAAAGTTATCTTAGACGATGAAAGTGAAACACAGAATTTTCAGGGTAGTATGCGAGTAGCATTAGTTGAAGGGACTAGAGAATGTTATTTACAAAAATCCGCTGCTGATGCTTTTAATAAAGCCAGGATTTTGGCAAATATTCCCCTAAAATCTGGATATTCTGGTGATTGTACTCGCAGTTTTGCTACCAATTTAAGATTTTGGCAAAAATACGCGAATAGTGGAACTTTGGAACAAGTAAAACAAGGTAAAGAAACAAAAATTCTCGATACAGTTGCACCCCCAGGAACTTCACAACATCTGTGGGGATTAGCGATTGATTTACGAGTATCTAGTCCACTACAGAGAAAAGTTTTAAATCAAAATGGTTGGTTTCAGACTGTCACAAATGATATTCCCCATTGGACTTATCTTCGTTGGAGTGAAGAGGATTTACCTAAGTTTGGATTAAGGGCTAAAATTATCAGAGGTATTACTTATTGGGTTACACCCATTTAGGTAATCTCAAAATTGACCATTACTTGATTAAATGCTAAATCATCGCACTTCTACATAATAAAATTCAGCATTTTTCCCAACTTCATCCATGGTTTCTAGGTAAGCTTGAATAGCATATTTCATCTTGTCTAAAGCCTCTTGTTCCGTTTCTCCAACTGTCCAACATCCAGGTAAGGCAGGACACCAGATAGCATATACTTTATCTATTTTATTTAACTTGACTTGATATCGCATATCTCAATCACCGCTATTATCTTTAATTCTATATTAATAATTAAGATAAAAAAGGAGCGTTTGATACTGCATAATCTCACATCCTTGCTAACTATAGCTAGAAAAATTAAATTTGATGAAATTTATCAAATCATTATATAAATTCAAGTAATTTAATATGATTATTTTCCCATTTGTAGTATTGGATAAATAATTTTTTGCTATCATTACTTTCTGCTAATTGTCAATCTAAGTATTAATTAGAGGGCAATCTCGTTTTTATCATCAAAAGGAATAGGTTATTTTTGGTAGATTAGGATAAAATAGTTACAAACCCGATGTTTGGAGTTCTGACAGTGGGCTTATTTGATGATTTAAGTCGGTTTTTAGAAGAACGTTTAGAAGAATTCTTGCGTAACAATCCCCATTTGGAATTGGAGATGCTGTTAGAACAGCTGCGGGAACAAGAAGAAGATACCTTAAAGCTGATTGCAGAGTTACAATTACAAGAGAAGCGATCGCAAGATGATATTCTCTCTACCGCCCAAGAAATCCAGCGCTGGCACATTCGTGTACAAAAGGCCAAAGCCGCAGGTAGAGAGGATTTAGCCGCACCAGCGCAAGATAGAGAAGACGCACTACTCCGCGAAGGAAATCAGCGTTGGGGACAAATGCAGGGTTTAAAAGACCGCATTACCCAATCTCAAGAACTATTACGCAAAATTCAGCAACGTCGTCAAGAAGTACAAGCTAAAGCTACCGCAGCACAGACAGCGCGACAAACAGAACGCGCAAAAGTTCAAACTCCGCAGCGTTTAGAAACCAATGCTTGGCAGACTTCAGCTAGTAGCTTTGACGACTTAGAAGATAAATTTCATCGTTGGGAAACTCAAGATGAGTTGGAACAAATGAAGCGAAATATGGGTAAATAATTCAGCAAGCTGAAAGGATGAAATCTCAATGATACAATTTCATCTCTGATAATTTATATACAGTAGGGGCGTATTGAAACACGCTCCTAATTTTTATTCAAAGAACCACAAATTTATTTTTTAGAATTTCAACTAAATTCAATTATTGAAATATTATTTAATTTTTTGGTTATAAATGTATTTGCAGATAAACTTGATGAAGTTGGGTTTTTACATCTGCTTTTAACTTTTCCTTTCCACCGCTATTGAGTATTATTGCTTTAGTATTCCCCAGACGCTTAAAATAATAACTGAGGAATGGAAAATAGTATATTGTTAGACGTTTTGGCTACCCTACAACGCTTATTTGTAGGTTATATTCCCGCCTCGGTTTTAGGTATATTTATCGGCTTTGTAATTGGTATCAATGGTATAGTTTATCAGCTATTTACACGATTATTCCAAATCCCAAATAGCATTCCTTCTATAGCATTTTTACCCATTGCGCTCATTCTATTTAAAGAGAACGAAACCGCAGCTATTTTTGTGGTGTTCATTGGTGTACTCTGGGCAGTTATTGTGGAAACAGCTACAGGTATCCAACAATTTCGTAAATATGATAATAACTTCCGCGTAGCTATCCATCACATTTTTAAAGCTTTGAGAATTGGTCTTTGGATAGCCTGGTTTACAGTTATTGCTACAGAAATGCTGGCAGGTTCAAAAGGACTTGGCTTTCTGGCATGGAATGGTTATAAAGCTGGCAATCCTAAATATATAATTGACTCCATACTCTACATTGCTATTATCGGTGTTTTTTTGGATCAATTACTAGATTTAACCGGATATATTCTCTCTCAAATGGTTTCAGATAGAGGGAAATCTTCCAAAACTTAATGACAAAAAAAGTAGAGAACAGATTAACGGGACTAAAGCTGCGTGTCACATTTAATATCTTTTGCCGGTGCGTCAGATATCATAAATCTGTTGATAATAACCAATTTATAGGTCTGCAAGCCAGTTGCGTAATTCCTGATTAAGTTCTTGCTAGTGACATCCAAATAAAAAAATGTACAAAACATTTCTTGTGATGCGGGCATCTTGCCCGCTAATCAATAAAGGACGGGCAAGATGCCCATCCCACAAGATTGGATAATTGATTTTCTGGGGTTTCCTTAGACGACAGCCTAGAAACCGAAAAATATTGTAAATATGGTAATTTTTCGCCCACGTTCACCCCTAATATAGAGATTTTACAGGCTAAATTCGCATAACCACACCTTAATGGACGGACACCACTACTGTTACAAAGATTAAATTTACTTAATATTTCGTTACGATAAGGTCATTGAGAGAAACAACAAACCTCTCAATGCTCATGTCACAGGTGAATACCATGAATAGTACAATTCGGGTTGGCAACCTTTTCGGAATACCTTTCTATATACATCCGTCTTGGTTTTTAGTTTTAGGTTTGGTAACTTGGAGCTATAGCAGCGGACTAGCGGCACAATTTCCCCAATTAGGTGGGGGATTACCTTTGGTACTAGGATTGATGACGGCAC
This sequence comes from Anabaena sp. PCC 7938, assembly GCF_049315035.1. Classification (NCBI taxonomy): domain Bacteria; kingdom Bacillati; phylum Cyanobacteriota; class Cyanophyceae; order Nostocales; family Nostocaceae; genus Anabaena; species Anabaena sp. PCC 7938. The sequence continues at coordinate 4,570,231 of NZ_CP186034.1, forward strand.
TGTTGCTATTTGGCTCGGTTGTTGCCCATGAATTAGGACACAGCTTTGTCGCTATTCGCCAAGGAATTGATGTCAAATCAATTACACTGTTTATATTTGGTGGACTGGCAAGCTTAGAAAAAGAATCACAAACTCCTGGGGAGGCTTTTTGGGTAGCTATTGCTGGACCATTAGTTAGTTTCCTGCTATTCGCTACAGCGACAACAGTTGGTTTTGCAACTGCCGCATCTGGTCCATTGGCAGCTATCTTGGGTCTACTAGCTTCTGTGAATTTGACCTTAGCTCTATTTAACCTCATTCCTGGCTTACCTTTGGATGGAGGAAATATACTGAAAGCAATAGTTTGGAAAATTACTGGTAAATCCTATAAAGGAGTGGTTGTTGCCAGCCGAATTGGTCAAATTTTTGGTTGGATAGCGATCGCATCTGGTCTTATTCCTCTACTATTATTTGGTAGCTTTGTTAACGTCTGGAACTTATTAATTGGCTCATTCTTGCTGCAAAATGCTGGAAAAGCTGCCCAATTTGCTAGAGTGCAAGAAAAACTCACAGGTTTAACAGCAGCAGATGCTGTAAACAACGATAGCCCCATTGTCACAGCGAATTTGACTTTAAGAGAGTTTGCAGATCAACAACTCTTAAATGCTCAAGAATACCGTCGCTTCTTGGTGACAGATGAGGAAGGACAATTGCTGGGAGCAATATCAATTGATGACTTGCGAACCATCCCCAATACATTATGGTCAGATACTCAAGTCTTCCAAGTAATGAAACCAATCGAGCAGTCCAGCACTGTACAATCGGATCAACCATTGCTAGAAGTAGTACAGTTACTCGAAACACAAAAGTTATCAGCATTGGCTGTAATTCGTGAAAATGGTTTCCTAGTCGGAATTTTAGAAAAAGCTGCAATTATCAACTTACTTCAGAAGAAAGTACAAACAAAATTTGCATAACCTCTTCAAATGTTTAAGTAAAAACTCAAAATTGCCTTGCCAAGCAGTTTTGAGTTTTAGTGTTTGATGATAGCCACTTATGCCTTCTGAATCGTTATCATTATTTAACTTTGCGAATTGCACCTTGCCAGTTGAGAGTTTGCTGTGCAGAACGTCCCCCTAAAGAACGGATTGCTACTACTTCAATATCAACATTCACACCAGAATTAAGAGCATCACTGGGAATTTTCAACTTACCTAAATCGAGGGTAAAACGATTATAGCTACGAGTAACTAATTCGTTAGGAATTTCCCCTTCGTAAAAAGTTTGGTAGTTAGAAGATCCAGAAAAATTGTCTCTTGCCCGATATTTCACTCGAAATTGAGTATTAATTAAATCTGACCTTGATGCTAAATCAACTATTTTTAAGTTAAGTTTTTGTCCCACATCAGCAAACTCTGCCACTGCTAAACGCGTCACATCTTGTTTAGGAATTGCATAATTAACAGTAAACTCTGTCAATTTACCTTGCATATTAGCACTACCATCAACCCATAGATCATCAGCAAAGGCAATTTCTACCTTTTCACTATCATTTAAGCTCAGTGTTACGGCTTGATTAGCAAAGCTGGTTATGGGTTGTTTATCTTGCCAAATTAATTTAAAAGTCCCTTCTAGTCGCTTTTCAAATTCTCGATATTCATCAGCAATCACAGAACCAACAGCTAATAAAGAAGTTGCTCCTTGACGCTGCTGCCATTTATTTTTGGAGAGGTTAAACTCTTTATTTGCTAATTCAGAAAGTGCTAATTTTAAAGTTGGTGCATCATCTGCCAAAGGTTTATTGCTGTTAATTATACTTAAAGTTCCTAATCGTCCTGGCTTACCATTTTGACCATAACTACCATCACGTCCATCACTACCGTTGGAACACCGATAAACTTTACTAGTACATTTATAATCAGGACTACCGGGAGTACCTTTGCAGGTTTTTACTTCCCAACTCCTACGGTTACAATTACAACCTGCTGTACCTCTACCACCTTGTCTACCGCGTCCACCTTCCCCTCCAACGGCGCGAACAAAAATTTTCTGTAAGTCTGCCAAATTGGTGTAATAGACAGTGAGGGAACCACCATGACCACCATCTCCACCTTTTCCTCCAGCACCACCATGACCACCATCTGGTGCATTGATAGAGTTTTCGACGTTTTCACGTTGGTCTCTACAGCGGGGTCGAGAACCACGTTCTCCGTCTTCCCCATCTTCACCATCTTTACCAGACAGATCAATATTTACAGGGGAACCATTAGCAGAAATAGTTTGATTTTCACCACTGCGACCATCTCGACCAGAGCGGCCATTGCTGCCTCTATCTCCATCTCTGTCATAGCGGTTAGCTATTTTATAGTCTTGTTCAGAGGAGTCTGCTGAACATAAAACTGAAGCCGAGGCAGGTAAAAAGCTATTAAATAGGCAAAAAGTCAACAGAAGTAGCAATTTACTCTTAAAGGTTTTGTGCATAGAATTATACATAATTTTAATTTGTGATTTAGGGGTTTCGTCGAAAAACCTTCCAGTAAAGGCAGAGCCTTTGTGATAGCATTCCTAGTCAGAGACTGGGAACGAGATAATTTTTGTGGGGTAGTTCTGCTGCTCAAATATTTAAATTAGGTGCGTTTTAGCTTAATTAAGACTGAATTTCGCTCATGAAGTTGATCACCTTTTGGTGAAATATTGTGTTTTGATGCTTTAACGCAATTTGGGCTGATTCTTGGAGATCTGCGATCGCATTCTCCCGATTACCTAAGCGATGGTAAGCCAAACCTCTTGCGTAGAGAGCAAATTCATCCTCGAAATATATTTTATCTGCACCTACTGATTCAATGTGCTTTGCTTCAGCAAAATCTGCGAATGCACCTTGCTCATCTCCTAAGTCATAACACGCATTACCCCGCACATAGTAAGCAGACATTAAATTAGGATCTATATCAAGAGCCTTGGTTAAGTGCTTAATTACTTGACTATTAATACCCTGAGAATATTGCAGAATGCCCAAATTGTAGTAAGAAATAGCAGAACGTTCCATTCTGGTTATCAGACTGAAGTCTTCTAGCGCACCTTGATAGTTACCAGAGTAAAAATGCGCTGCACCTCGTCCAAAATAGGCTCGTACATATTGCGGATTTAATTGAATTGCACGATGACAATCTTCAATTGCAGTTTGATTTTCACCTATTGCTGCACGAGCAATACCACGTTCAGCATAAGCTTGAGCATATTGAGGACTCAGTCGGATTGCTTGATTAAAGTCTTCAATTGCATTTTGGTAATCCTTTGTCAGTGAACGAGCCACACCACGACTAATATATGATGTCAAATCCTCTGAATTTAGTAAAATTGCCTGACTATAATTTTCAATAGCTCCTTGATAGTCGCCAGAATTATAGAGTATATAAGCAAGACTGGAGTATCCATAGGCATATATTGAATTGAGCATTAGTTTATACACTCCCTAAATATATTAATTAAAACAAAAAAGTGGCTCTGGACATCACAGAACCACCAAAATTTTTCTAAACCTAAGCTAATTTAGCGAGCTTGACCGTGAGCAGAAACCGCATCAATGGGTTTCATCAGGTATAGATTTAATAACTGCCAACCATGAGAAAGGTAAATTGGCGCTTTTTGGAAGAATTGCAAGAATTTAGGTGTATTAGAGTTGGAAATTGCTGTCAATTTTTCGTTATTTTTGACACAAACATCCAAACGCTGATAAAACTCTGGATTTTCTACATCAAGCATGAGTGGGAAGACTCTACCTGCTGTTTCATTGGTCTTCTTGATCACGTGGATGTCATATTCTCTCGCATCTAAGCCGAGAGAAGCATAAAAATCTTTGCGCTGAATATCATTGAGATACATTGTTGCAAACACCGACAACAGGAAAAACCGACTCCATAGCTTGGCTCTCCAGTCATTTAGCATTTGTGGCTGCGCTCTCATGACGGCATCAAAGAAATCGCCGTGGCGGTTTTCATCCTGACACCAATTTTCAAAGAAGCGGAAAATTGGGTAAATCCGGTCTTCAGGATGTTGTTCTAAATGGCGATAAATGGTGATATAGCGCCAATAACCAATCTTCTCAGAAAGATAAGTAGCGTAGAAGATGAATTTGGGCTTAAAGAAGGTGTAACTGCGACTCTTAGTCAGAAAACCTAAATCTAGGGATAGATTAAAGTCTGACATGGCTTTGTTTAAAAAACCAGCATGACGCGCTTCATCCCGTGACATCAGATTAAAGCACTCAGCTAATAGAGGGCTTTTATCCTTCAAGCGACGGCCGAGTTCTTTGTAGAGCAAAAAGCCGGAAAACTCGGCTGTACAGGAGCGTTCGAGAAATTCAACGAACAATTGGCGAGTTTCCCCATCAATGTGATCCCAGGATTGCTCAAACTCCCCATCTCTGACAAAGTGATGGCGGTTGTAATCAATGCGAAATTCTTCTAGGATGGCTCTTAACTCATCTTCGTTGACGGAGATGTCCATCCGCGCCATTTCATCAAAATCTGTTGTGTAAAAGCGGGGTGTTAAGAGGCTTTCTTTTGAAGGGACTTTAACCCCAGGACGCATTTCCTCAAAGCCTGGTTTTTTTAGAGAATCTACCATGTTTTGACTGCCATGAATGTTTTTCTTATGTTTTGAGTACACCAGAAAGCCAAAGCTTATGCTCTCACAATAAGGTGCAGCTAACGGACAATAATTACATTATGTATAAAATTCAGTTTACCAAGGTGTAGCCGGGAAAATGGCAAATAAAACATTAAGAGTTGCAACAAAACTTTAGTTGTTACGGAATGAGGGGTTGAAAATTGGTAGTCAGCTAAAGTATTTAGGCTTTTGCAGAATGCCCAGTGTGTGTGTAAGCAGGAACTAAAAAGCTCAAACAACAAGAGCTAATTCAAGGGGTTGAGAACAAGATGAATGCACAAGAAAATCGGAACAAAGACCGTCTTCTAATCTCTTATGCCTTGTGTGCAGGTGGGTTTTTAGGAATAGCAGGATTACACCGTTTGTATAATGGCAAAATAGCTACTGGTGTTTTGTGGCTATTAACGTTTGGTTTTTTCTATGTAGGCCAGTTAGTGGATCTAGTGCTGATTCCGGGAATGGTTGACGAATATGAACAAAAACTGAGACTCAAAGCAGGTTTATCTCCTTTGGGTTTACCACTCAATCAAGCAGTAGTTAATTCCCAAGTTTACCGCCCCACTGGTAATCAACTGATGGTTCAACTGCTTGAGGCCGCAGAAATCAAGGGTGGTAATTTAACTGTGACTCAAGGGGTAAAGGCAACGGGAGCCAGTTTTGCTGAAGTGGAAAAGGTTCTCACAGAAATGCTGCAATCAGGTTATGTAAGAATAGACAACGACCCCATTACTGGAGCCGTTACCTACCATTTCTATGAATTGTCAAGTTAATAGGGAAGAGTCATTGGATTTTGGATTGATTCTACAGATAAATCTGAAGACTTGTAGCATTAAGGAATAATTGGTCAATTATCCAAAACCAATGATTAATTTCTACCTAGCCATTTTTGACCGTTTAAACGGTAGACTAAGCGGGATACCAATAAATCCAGGGTAATTTTGCGCTCATCAATTAAGAATGACTCAAGGGTACTAGGTTTTTTCCCTTCGTTACAGGAAAAGCCTTTTTTGCCCTGAATATCTGCATCGGGGAAGTAGACGTTAAATTGGCGCTGTCCTTCTTGCCAACTGCCGATAATTTGCCAGCATTCTTCGGCTGAGTTAAAGCCAGTGATGGGATATTTCTGCTTGGCAAAAGTTAGCTCTACATCTGGGACTCCTTCTGCAACAATTGCTTTTTGCAAAGCTGGTAGGTATTCTTGCTGAATAAATTCCTCAAAAGGCTTATCTTCTACAGCAGGTGGTTTTTCCTTTTTGGGTGCTTTAGCTGCTGCTGGAGGTTTTTCTGGGGCGGTTGCAGCAGCATTGGCAGCTACCTCTCCCGCTTGATTTTGATTGGTTTCTTCTGCCATTGCTCAGGTTAATCCTTTAGTCTAGCTTGTGGAGCGATCGCACGGAGCATACTGTCACAGGCGATCGCTCACCTTGGAATAGTCAGTTATTCCCATTTTGACATACTAGAGCATGGCTATAACTATTTATATATTTCAGAAATCCTGAAAGTTTTACAAAAACTCAGTCAACTTTGTCAGCAGTTCTAAAAATCTTTTGGATATCGGTGTTAGTAAGGTGCGACGATAAGGATATGCTGCTTTTTTAATACCTTCTGCTTGAGTCGGGTCAGGATGAATTACACCAAATAAACCATTGAAACCAATTTTATTGACTTATGCCTACTTACAATGTTAGTGATGTTTTAGAAATTATCAAAACTCTAACTCCTGAACAAAAGCTGGAGCTACAACGTGAACTTCCGAGTGTCTTAGCTGCTCTTGCCAAGGATCTAGAAACTCCTACTAAGAGTCAAGCTATGAGTAGGGTAACTATTACGGGTAGCAGTAACATTGATCTAAGCCAAATTCAGGCAGAACAGGGAAGCAGTATCACTAACAGTAAAACTCAGGCGACATTACAGAATACTGATTTGCCAGAATTATTAAGTGTCCTAGAAAAATTAAAGCAGTCAGTTGTTACTAATAGTACACTCAATCCTCTGGATAAAAAAGTCGCAGAGCTACAGATTCAGACTATTAAAGAAGAAGCACAAAAGCCAAAGCCAGATAAAAGTCTGGTGGATCAGGCGATCACTGCTCTGAAAAAAGGATTAGCAGGGGTGGCAGAACTAGCAGAACCAGTAATAAAAGTCTCCAGTTTAGTGGCTAAAGCCTGGATGGTCATCCCATGACACAGAAATTTCCTAGTGGTGATGGTGAATACGATCAGAGCATCCACGATGTGTCAGTTGTCAGTAGCCAAAACGTGACATTTAACCAGACGCAAATTATCCAAATATCAGTTGAAGAGATTAAGACTCGCAAATTCATTGTCACATCCCCTTACAAGGGACTAAAAAAGTTTGAGTCGGAAGATAAAGATCGCTTTTTTGGACGGGATCAATTCCTCACAGGATTGGTGAATGAACTGGAACAGACCAATTTTGTGTTACTTCTTGGTGCATCAGGAAGCGGCAAATCTTCAGTGATCAGAGCAGGTTTGATTCCCTGGTTAGTAGAGAGACAAGGGAGTCAGTTGATGAATCTGGTTTTCACTCCTGATCAAGATCCATTTGAATCACTGTATGCCAGTTTGTTAGGGAATTACAAGCAGTCAGAAGCAAAGATTGCTCGTGTTGTTAAAGAAGATACTCTAACTCAGGTTGTGCGATCGCTCAAACAGCAAGATTCTTACTGGTTTATCTTAATTGACCAATTTGAAGAATTGTTTACTACCACTGAGCCAAGCAAACGGGATGTTTTTATCAAAAGTTTAGTGCAACTGGTGAAAACTCTGGACAAGGTTAGCGATCGCTCTGTCAAAGTTGTGGCAACGATGCGAGCAGATTTTCTGGATCGCCTCAGTCCCTATGCCAATTTAATCAAAGTCACGGATCAACATCGTCCCATAATTGCAGAAATGCAATTGGATGAATTACGCTTGGCAATCGAACAACCCGCAGCGCATCATGGAGTAGTCTTTGAAGCAGGTTTAGTGAAGCAAATTATTGATGATGTGCAAGGACAGGCTGGATATTTGCCCTTGTTGCAGTACACCCTGAATTTGCTATGGGAAACGGAGGTTCAAAGCCAGAGTATTGAAGATCGGACGCTGAATATCAGTAACTATCGGCAATTGGGTGGTGTGCGGGGCGCTCTCCAGTTACATATAGATCAAATATACGGTGCTTTGTCCGAACCTGAAAAGTTAGCGGCACAGAGAATTTTTCTCAAGTTAGTGAGCATAGGCGAAGATGAAGAATCTGGAACCGAGTGGAAACCTGTTCGTCGTCGAGCTAATCGCCCAGAATTTAGCGATTCGTTAGAACAGACGGTTTTAATGGAGTTGATTAATCAGAACTTATTAGTGAGTAATCGTGCGACTGACTCACCAGAAAGTACGATTGAGATTGCTCACGAAGCCTTGTTAATATCTTGGACAACTCTGAACACTTGGATTAAAGAAAATCGTCAAGCGATCACCTTGCGAAATCGACTCAATGATGATGTTGAACAATGGAAAAAGACAAAATCTCCTGAGGATTTGTGGCGTGGATCGAAATTAGAGCGAATTTTAGAGCTATCACGGGATTTGGGATTTAACCGAGTGTTAGGTGGATTCAGTCCAGTTGCTAATCAGTTCATTAATGCAAGCAAAAAGTTGCGCGATCGTCAACTGAGACGAACGAAGATAATTGCCATTGTTGGTTTTGTTCTATCAGGATTGGCAACTACAGCAGCTATTGTTGCTACTTATCAATTTCAACAAGCAGAGCGAGGGCGTATGGAGCAATACGCGGCTACAGCAGAAGCTTTGCTTGCTAATGAACAACCAGTAGAGGCGTTAATCAATTCAATTGCTGGAGTTGGATTGAGTAAAAAATGGTTTGTTAAATTCCCCAACCACCCTGTACCAGTTTCAGTACAAAGTAGCCTGTTAGATACAGTTCGGATGAACCGGGAGGAAAACCGTCTTCATCATGAAACAGGTGTTACTGTCGTCCGTGTCAGCAAGGATGGTAACTACCTCGCAACCGGAGATAGAGAGGGTACAATCCGATTATGGGATCTTCATGGTCACTTAATTGGTCAACCTCTTCAACACGGACAACAAAGTGTAGAGGCTCTTGCCTTTAGCCCAGATAGACAATTGTTGATTAGCGGAAGTGAGGACGGAACGCTGATGCGGTGGAACCTTGAAGGAAAACCCATAGCCATTCCCTTTAAAGATCGACACCAAGGAATAGTTGCATCAATTGCCTTTAGTTCTGATGGGTTACAGATCGCTAGTGGTGGTGCGGATACAACAGTCCGTTTATGGGATAGGCAAGGCAATCCCATCAATCCTTTTATTGTGAATGAAGGCTACTCCATCAACTCTGTCAGTTTCGCACTAAATAGTAACCAAATTCTTTTCTGTTATGGGAGAAGATTAGGATTCTGGACTTTAGGAAATTCACTTGGAGAACCTTTAGCGTTAGAGTCGGGGATGTCACCGTTCTCCTACAACTGCGTCTTTAGTCCAGATGGCAGTAGAATCGCTACTAGTGGAAGTGAGACTGTGAAATTATGGAACTTAGAAGGTAAATCAATTGCTATTCTACAGGGACATCAAGGTTATGTGAGTGCAGTTGGTTTTAGTTCAGATAACCAAAAAATTGTCAGTGGGGGTGCCGATAAAACTGTAAGGGTTTGGGATTTACAGGGTAATCAAATTGGTTTACCCTTGCGAGGACATCAGCGATTTATTACATCTGTTGATTTTGTCTCAAAAGATAAGCAAATTGTGGTCAGCGGTAGTGATGATGGCTCAGTCCGTTTATGGAATTTACGAGATCAATCTGTTGGATTAGTCTTATCAGCAGGGGACAAACTAGTTACAGCAGTAGCCGTAAGTCCCAACGGGAAGTATTTTGTTACTGGTAGTCAAGAGGGTATGTTGCATCTATGGAATGCAAATGGAAGCTCAATAGGAACTCCCTTTAAAGGACACCAACAGGAAGTTACCTCTGTTGCATTTAGTCCAGATAATCAAACAATTGTCAGTGGTAGCTTAGATCAGTCAGTTCGACTCTGGCATCTAAATGGCAGCAAAATTGGTCAACCACTTCAACATGATGCACCTGTTACTTCTGTTGCTTTCAGCCCAGATGGAAAACTTATTGCCAGTGGTGTCTTTAGCCGTTCTGAAAAAGACTTTAAGGGCAGAGATGGCGAATTGTGGACTGGAGGGAATCATACGATTACGCTATCGAATCTTCAAGGCAAGCGCATTGCCCCTCCCTTTACAGGACATTATGGGTCTCAGGCGAGCAATAATGATAAGTTGATGTCAGTCGCTTTTAGTCTAGATGGTAAGTATTTAGTCAGTGGTAGTGGTGACGGAACAGTTCGTTTATGGAATTTGCAAGGTAATCAAATTGGTGTGCCATTTCAGCATAAAGATGCAGTCAGTGCCGTCGCTTTCAGTCCTGACAGTAAGATAATTGCTTCAGCCAGTTACGATAAAAAAATTCGCTTATGGGATTTGCAAGGTCAGTTAATAAAGCCTCCTTTTGGAGGACATGAGGAACCTGTCACCGCTATTGCTTTTAGTCCAGATGGTAAGTATTTAGTCAGTGGTAGTGGTGATGGAACAGTCCGTTTATGGGATTTGCAAGGTAATCAAATTGGTGCGCCATTTCAGCATAAAAATACTGTAACTTCTATTGCTTTTAGCCCAGATGGACAAGCTGTGATTAGCAATGGTGATCAGAATAAAGTCACCTGGTCGTGGGTATCTTCGGATAAATTACTTCAAATTGGGTGTGAGCAACTACGTGATCATTCAATGCTACTTAATCCCATAACAGAAGCTGCTAGAGAAGCAAGGTATACCTGTGATCAGTATGTCTGGGCTGATTGATAGATAAAAATTGCTTCGCTATGCTCGTCGCTGGTATCGCTATACTTGATTATATTTGAGAAGGCCATAACTTGCGTTTTTACATCCATATATTCCCTTTAAGCAAAAGCTCAAATTGTAACCTTGCAAAGTATATGATGATAGGTTTTTGAATAAAATCGAGTTAAAAAATTGATTGTTGTCAGTAAAAAGCTCACCAAATACGTACTTTAATCTTTTTGCACCTTTTGATTTTATGCACCTAAGTATAGTTGACGACTCTTTACAAATAGAATTTTCTTTAAAAGAGCAACTTTTAGCTGTTCGTTTTCACAAAGTTTGGCAAATACCGCTAACCCATATCACGCAAGTAACAACAGAGCTACCACCTAATACTTGGAAAGAAATCCGCGCCCCTGGTAGTTTTGTACCTGGTCTGATTAAAGCTGGAACTTACTACACAGACCGAGGTAAGGAATTTTGGTATGTCACCAGAAAAAATGATTTTGGTAGTGTGTTAACGATTGACTTAGAAAACGAATCCTATCAACGTATCGTTTTGAATGATATAGAAAGCAATCAGGAATGGCAGCAACAACTGACCATACCCAAATCATAAACTCCCCGCAAACTGGGGGAGGTTTGATTTTTAGATACCTCAACCACCTGCAACAGCGGGAACGATGCTGACTTCATCACCATCTTTTAAAGATGTTTCTGTTCCTTCTAAAAAGCGGATGTCTTCGCTGTTAACGTACAAATTCAAGAACCGTCTTGGCTTACCAGTTTCATCACATAAACGTGATTTGATACCAGGACAGCTTTCTTCTAAGGACTCAAATAATTCGGTGATGTTGCTGCCATTGCATTCTAGGGTAGCTTGATTATTTGTAAATTTTTGCAGAGCAGTAGGAACTAAAACAGTTACAGCCATAATTTCGACTTTAATTTTCAGTGGTTAGTGTTTAGGGGTTTACCAATTTTAAACCCCTACTATGATTTATCGAAGCCAAATGATTAAACGAGGACTTGTTGCCATTCTAAGCGATCAAGTGTCCGGGATCTTTCTAAAGCCCGTTCAAAACTATCTAGTTTGGCATCAATTGTCAAAGGTTCGCCTATGTAGCCTTGAATTGCTTCTTGGGTTTTCAAACCATTGCCAGTAATGTAAACCACTGTAGTTTCATCTGGATCAATTTTGCCAGCTTCTACCAATTTTTTCAGGACTGCAACTGTTGTACCGCCAGCTGTTTCGGTGAAGATACCTTCTGTTTCTGCCAGTAGCTTCATGCCTTCGATTATTTCTGCATCATTGACTGATTCAATGTTACCGCCAGTTTTCTGAGCTATTTCCACTGCATAAACGCCATCAGCTGGATTACCAATAGCAATTGATTTTGCAATTGTGTTTGGTTTGACTGGCTGGATAAAGTCGCGTCCTTCTTTGAAGGCTTTAGCAATGGGAGAGCAACCTTCAGCTTGAGCGCCGCTGAAACGGACGTTTTTACCTTCTACCAAGCCGACTTCTACAAATTCTTTGAAACCTTTATAAATCTTGGTGAACAGAGAACCAGAGGCTAGGGGAGCAACTATATGATCTGGTAATTCCCAACCTAGTTGTTCTGCTACTTCAAAGCCTAATGTCTTGGAACCTTCGGAATAATAAGGGCGTAAATTAATATTGACAAAACCCCAACCGTGTGTGTTGGCAACTTCTGAGCAGAGACGATTTACTTGATCATAATTGCCTTTGACAGCCATGAGGGTTGGGCTGTAAATTAAGCTACCGATTATTTTACCTGCTTCCAAGTCGGAGGGGATGAATACACAACAGTCTAAACCGGCATGGGCAGCGATCGCTGCTGTGGAATTTGCTAAGTTGCCTGTACTGGCACAAGAGACTGTAGTAAAACCTAATTCTCTAGCTCTACTAAGTGCAACTGACACCACCCGATCTTTGAAGCTCAGGGTGGGCATATTGACGGCATCATTTTTAATATAAAGTTTATTTAATCCCAGGCGACGGGCGAGACGGTGCGATCGCACTAAGGGAGTCATCCCCGTTCCCACATCTATAACATTATCAGTAGCAACTGGTAAAAATTGACGGTAGCGCCAAATTGAATTTGGCCCAGCTTGGATTTTTTCTCGGCTGACGGAAAGACGTAAAGCATCGTAGTCATATTTGACTTCTAGCGGACCAAAGCACAATTCACAAACATGACTAGCTTTGAGTTCATATTCTGCTCCACATTCCTTACACTTCAAGGCTTGCAGTATAGAAGTGTTTGCTTGGTTTAAGTTTGCAATTGCCTGAGTCATAAACTAGCTGTCCCCGTATATCCGTCAACTTTGGATTACTCTAGCACGCCCTAAAATACACGTCAAACATACCCGACTATTTTTATCGGATATGTTTTCTATAACGAAAAGGTGGGGGAGATGAAGAGGATGAAAGACATAGGGGGGATGAGAACAGGAAAGTAACGAGTGTAAATCCGAGTCAATCACTTGGTACTTGGTACTTGGTACTCGGTACTCAATCCTCAGCCACCGCTAACGGGAGGAATGAGGACAACTTCATCACTATCTTCTAGTAGGGTGTCTGGTTCCACAAAGATTAAATTAATCCCAAAACGGGTAACATCACGCCATTGTGAGAGTTCTGGGTGTTCAGTAATAAAGCGATCGCATACCGCCTTTACTGGTGTACCATCAGGAAAATCGAGTACTAGTTCACTCACACCATAAGCCTCTTGATAGGCAGCGAACAACTTAACGGTTACGGTAATTGCAGATTTCGACATACAATTTTTCTACACCCTAATTCATTTCCTTATTTACCGGTCAAGAGTTTCTGTAAAATAACGTAATTATGTAATTTTTTGTCAAGATGATGATCAAGTATTAAAATTTAATCCCCAACTGCTGAAAGTCTTGCTGGATTTCGTTAAGCAGAGCTTTATTGTGAGGATCTGTCTTTAAAGCCTTTTTTAGATAAATTCTCGCTTTTGGCAATTGTTTATCAGCAATTAGCGCCCTTCCCCAGATTTGATAAGCGATCGCTTGCCATTGGCGCACTTCTATATCTAGTGGTAATCTAGCAGCTAGAGCTTCCACAAGAGCGATCGCTTGAGGAAAACGTCTTGCTTGCAAAAACCGCTGCAACTGCTCATAAGTTTTCCACTTTAACCGTTGTTCTATATCCTCTAGAGTAGGTGGGTGGGGCATTACAGTTGTTGTTGCTGCTGACTCCTGAGATTCCACCTCAATATAACTACGTACAGAAGTTGATGAACTACTGGATTTTGAGGTTATTGCCTCTGGCGGTATCACCGTTTGCAGGAATCTATAAGCCTCCGTCAAAGCAATAAATTTGTCTTTAGACTTTTCATCATCTGGGTTAATATCGGGGTGGTATTGCTGCACCAGTCGGCGGTAAGACGACTTAATTTCAGCAAAAGAGGCTCCCGACCTTAGTCCCAATAAACGGTAGCAATCTCCAAGGTCCATCTTGAGCTATCAGTGAGCAAATAATTTATTTTAGTTATTAGCATTAAAGCTTAAATCTAAATAATAAAAACTAAATTTATAGTTTAAAGTTCAAAATTGACACTTTTTAGGGATTGGGGAGATGAGGGAGAGTACTTATAATGCATTTGCCTCCTCTGCCCCCTGCTCCCTGCCCCCTGCCTCACTCTACGGGCGTTCTTCAATCACACGGTCAATTAAGCCGTATTCCTTAGCTTCTTGAGCAGACATGAAAAAGTCACGATCCATGTCTTTTTCAATTTTGGCTAAAGTTTGGCCAGTGTTATCAACATAAATTTGATTTAACTGGTGACGAATGCGGATAATTTCTCTAGCTTCAATTTCGATATCAGATGCTTGACCACGAGTACCACCGGAAGGCTGGTGAATCATAATCCGGGAGTGAGGTAGAGCCATGCGTTTGCCCTTAGTTCCAGCTGCTAACAGGAAAGAACCCATTGAAGCAGCTAACCCAACGCAAATGGTGACAACATCAGATTTGATGTGTTGCATGGTGTCATAAATTGCCAAACCAGATGTTACCATGCCACCTGGGGAATTGATGTATAAGAAAATATCCTTACCTGGATCATCTGAGTCCAAATAAAGCATGATGGCAATAATTTGGTTAGCGATTTCGTCATCAACGTCTCTTCCCAGAAAAATGATTCTCTCCCTGGAAAGGCGATCGTAAATACTAATCCAGTCTGTATACTGTCCTCCGGGCATCCGGTAAGGAACTTTAGGAACGCCTATAGGCATTTTCGTTACTCCGTTTGTAATTAGTCAAGGGAATAGGGAATAGGGAATAGGGAATAGGGGAATAGGGAATAGGGAAAATAAACTTTTGCCTTTTTTCTGTCACCTGTCACCTGTCACCTTCTTAAAGCACACTTGCAGGGAGTGGGGGATTGGCGAGTTCTTCTTTCTCAAACACGCGGTCAATCAAACCGTACTCCTTCGCTTGGTAAGGAGTCATGTAGAAAAGACGATCCATATCCTTGGAGATTTTTGCTACTTCCTGTCCCGTGGTATGAGAGAGAATATCAAGCATTGATGCTTTGTTTGCCAAAACTTCCTTAGCCCGAATTTGAATATCCGTTGCTTGGCCTTGGGCGTAGCTCTTTGGCTGATGCAGGATAATATTGGAATTGGGCAAACTAGCACGACAACCTTTTGTACCAGCACTTAGAAGCATCGCCGCCATACCCATTGCCGAACCTATGCAGATAGTGTGGATGGGGGGCTTAATGTATTTCATGGTGTCATAGATAGCGAAGGCTTCGGTTTCAAAACCGATAGGTTCGCCACTGTAACCAGATGTGCCTGTTGAGTTGATGTAGATTTTAATTGGTTTTTCGGGGTCGTCGGATTGTAAATAAAGCAATTGAGCGACTATCAATTCCGTGACAGCAGGAACCAGTGGCATTCCTAGATAGACGATTCGCTCCTTCAATAGCAGGGAAGGTAAATCTGGCGGTGGTGTCCGGTAGAAATTATCGCCGTAATAGGGGGCTTGTACAGCCTTGATGGGGGAAATGTCCATAGCAACTGAATCGCCTGAAACTATGCCGTTAACTGTATTACATCCTAGCGCGATGTTTGGGTGATTTAGGGTGTGGATTTCTCACTCATGGTCAATATAGCTGGATTGCGGGGATGGATGCTTTGAATATTATGCTATTTTTTCAATAAATAAGGTGTAGACAATGGGTCTGTAGAGACAATACTACACTTTAGTTTCTATTTTGCTTCACCAATTAAAATGAAGGCTGCCCAATCTTTTGGATCTGGATGATGTGTTTTTGTTTTTAACATTGCTATTCTTAATGCTTTGGCTTTATCAGGGTTTCTATGTAAAAATTCTTGATAAAATTCTTTCATTAATAGTGCTGTAGGGGCATCTGGAACTGACCAGAAGGAGACAATGACACTAGGAACACCTGTAGCGATAAGGGAGCGAGATAAACCTACTACTCCATCTATAGTTAGTCTACCTCGTCCTGTATCACAAGCACTTAAAATAACTAATTCTGCATTTAAGCGCAGGTTAAGAATTTCTTCAGCAGTAAGAAAACCGTTATCTCTGGGTGAGGGAGTAAGTGCGATCGCACCTGGTATTTTTCCCCCTGTGAGATCACTCAATAATGCGTGAGTAGCTAAATGAATAATTCTCGCTTTGGGCATTAATTCTACAACTTTTTGTTTTGTTGCTTCTTTGCCGATGAGCAGTTTCGTTTGATAGGGTAATAAGTTAGCGATCGCTTCTGCTTCTATCTTGGCATTCGGTAAACTCGGCAACCTTCCTATAGAATCCAAAAACGGCATAGTCGGATCACCTACTACTACCGCTTGTTTCAATCCAGCTTTCTGCACTTTTCGTCGTTGTTGATTAGTAAAATTCAACACCTGTATAGAAGGAGCAGTTAAAATTGTATGTTTGTCAATTAAATAATTACCTTGATTATCTTGCAGTGCTGCAAAAGGAACAAGAAATAATACTCTCTCTGGAATAAATATTACTTTAGCGTCAGGATTTGTTGGTAAAAATTCGGCAATTGGTTCAATCAGCAATTCATGTAATTTTTTTAAACTTGGATATATTGATTTATCTGTAATTATTTCGGTCAGTAAGTATTCTTTTGCTGGTCTGTCATTATTATCAGCATTAACTGGACGTAAAAATATAGTACCTTTTTGTTGATCAATTCTCTCTACTTTATATTTAAACTCAATAGGTCTACCTTCTAATCTTACTATTTCTCCTATTTGGGGAGTTGCTCGATTAGGAATACCGCGACCAGAATCTATTCTTAAAGATTGACGCATTTCTACAATCAATTCTTGCAAAGGAGCATTGGTGCGATTGTAATTGGCTAATCCTGCTTTAAAATCACTACGACGAAACTTAACTTGACCATTAGGTTGAATCACCCAAATAAATATTTCTCCTAGTTCCAGCTTCCCGATACCTTTATCTATTTTTTGATCTTCTATGATTGAATATTCTACTATGGTTGCTTGTTGCTCTTGGGCAATTTTCTTTAATAATTCAATATTAGGAAGAGATGAACTCTGGGCAGTAGAATATCCTGGAAAACGTTGATTTAACAATTCCAAAAAAGCTTTTGTTCTTACCCTTTCAGATATTTCTAGTGCTTGTTCATATCTATTTTCAGCTACTAAAACTCTTTGGAGTGTGCGATAAATTAAACTTTGTTGTACTTCTCCAATCGTAATTTTTTCCGCATCTGTATTAGTAGCTTGACTAATTAATGATTCCCAATTTTCAATTCCTTGATAAAGTGTGTCTTTGGCATCTTTGAGTCTATTAGCTCGAAAAAAAGCATATCCCAAATCATGCAAAAACGAAAAATTTTGTTGAGGTGAATTCATCAGTTTAGCAACTTTCCAAGCTTGCTGTAAATAATCTAGAGACTTGGGAAAATTATTTTGCTTGCTGTATACGAAACTTAAACCTCGTAGAGAACCAGACATTAACCAATAATCATTTACTTGTCTAGCTAACGCTAAACTTTTTTCATAAGCTGTTATTGCGAGTTCATAATTCCCTAATCGGTGATAAACGTTACCTAAATTCAACCAAGTTATTGTTTCTCCATCTTTTTCCTGCAATTGATGTCTAATTTTTAAACTCTGCTCAAAAAATTTCACTGCTTCTAAATAAGCTTGATAATTACCAAAATCACCTAACATAGTATAGACATTAGCTAAATTCATTAGAGCTAAACTTTCAGCGTGTGCATCTCTTTCTCTTCTAGCTACTGCTAAACTTTCCTCAAATATTTTTATGGCTTGTTGAGGAGTGAAATCATTAATAGGATAAATTTGTGATGGGTTAGGAACCTTGTAATTTCTGCCAAAAGGATCTGTAATTGTGGCATCTTCAGGTATAGGTATAATAATTTGATCGGAATTTTGAGCTAAAACTTTTGCTGAATAAAAAGTATTGCAAGTAATAACTAAAGTCAAGAGCGTAAAAAATCGTTTTAACATCAGCATATTCATAATTTTCTCAAAAAACCTGAGTAATATTTACTTAACAATTGGTTCAGAAATAAATTTATCTAAATCTACATCTTTATCCCGTAATAAAGTTTTCCAATCAGCTTGTACTTGAGGATTTTGAGGTTGGATGCGGTATAGTTCTGCTAAATCAGTAAAAAGATCATGCCACACACCATATTCTGCATAAATTATCAAGCGATCGCGCACTGTCTTGGCTTGATTAATTTTCTTTTCTAGATCATCAGATACTTGTACACGCTTAATCCACCAGTTGACATAATATTTACAATTATTTTCATCGGTGCTAAACCAAAAATCCCATCCATAGGTTTTTCCACTTACTAAATTTGGTGCATTTTCAGGTAAACGAACCCCAATAATTCCTGGTGTATTTTTCAACTGAAAACTAGTTTCATAAACTTTATTTTGTTGTCCATTCCAAATAATCAATCTTGCCGAATGTGGTAACTTAGCAGAATAAGGAACATATACCCAAAAAGTCGGACGTTCATTAATAGTTAATCCCAGATCATATTTAGGTTTAAAAGCCGTCATTTGCTCAGATTTACATCCCGGACGAGTTCCTAGTGGTTTTGTAGGTGGTGGTTCATCCTCACTTTTTGGTGGTTTATAATCTAATATAGTTTGTGCAAATGATGGGTAATTAAAGCCAAAAAATCCTAAAGCTAACATCAACCAAGAGAAAGATATGAATTTATATTTCATATTTATTTACCAATCACTAAACTAGAAAAATTTACTGCTTTATTTGTAGAATTTTTTAGTAATAAGCCAGCTAAACTTGTTGAAATTAAACCTAAAGCTGATGGTAATAAAGGAATCAAAAATCCTTGTGAGAAAATAATATAACATAATATGTATAATATAGAAATTAGGCTACATATACCTATATATAACTCTAACCAAGACCGGAAATGCCAAGCTAATAAACTACCTAAAATAGACCATCCATGTATCCATGCGATCTCAGACCATTGAGTCCAAACTGATAATAAAATTCGATGATCAATTACTGTACTCAGAATTTGACTAGTCATATGTGCTTGCATCGTTAAAGCTGATATTTCACCGTCAGAAAATACTTTATTAATATCAGGAACTTTAAACTTAGGTGCATTTTGGTCAGTCATACCAATCAAAACAATGCGACCTTTAACTAAATTTGATTTAACCTTACCTTCTAATAATTCACTGATAGATACTGTATCAGCAATATTCTTGGTTTGACGAAAATTTAATAGAATTTGCTCACCACCTAATTGAGATTTTAGATACATACCAGGAGTTAGCTTTAAGGGTTTAAAAATGGCATTACCTAATTGTAAATAACCATCTGCTGTTGTTTGTGCGTAGATACCTTGTGCTTGTAAATAACGTTCTGCCAGTACAAAACTTAAAGATTGTCGTGTTGAACATTTGGAACTGGAAACTAGAGGTAAAAATAATAAATTTCGGCGATAAATTCCATCAGCATCTTCAATTCCATCATTAAA
Organism: Anabaena sp. PCC 7938; assembly: GCF_049315035.1. Lineage (NCBI taxonomy): Bacteria > Bacillati > Cyanobacteriota > Cyanophyceae > Nostocales > Nostocaceae > Anabaena > Anabaena sp. PCC 7938. The sequence continues at coordinate 4,589,828 of NZ_CP186034.1, forward strand.
ACTAATTCTTGCTTCTGGAACACCAAAAGGAGGAGAAATTCCTGGTGCTTCTGGAGAATTTTTACCACTAACAAAACAAGTAGTAATTAATTTTTGATTATTTTGCCATTGGGGTAATAATAATTTGGCATCATTTTTAATTGGAAAATCCCGATATATATTTAAACCAATCACTTCCGGTTGATAAGATTCTAATGTTTGCAAAACTTTTAATAAAATTTCATCTGGTAACGGATATTTGTATTTACTAATTTCTGATTCACCTGCTGTCACTAATAAAATTCGATCATCTTTATTTTCCAGAGGACGTAATGATAAGAATTGGTCGAAAGCTTTTAGTTCCCAAAAATGCAACCAACCCAATGATCTAATTCCTATAACTATACTTGTTATTAATACTTGACTCGCCATTGTGTACAACAATCGAATATTATAAATATTGTTTAATTTTGAATGCTTAATTTTATTCAAAAAATAATTTTCTTGCCTTTTTTCTAAAACTATTAAATTTGATAATGTTTTCTTAATTTCTTCAATATTAGATGGTCTATCTTGTGGATACACAGCTATTAAATTATCAATTAAATCAGCAAACTCTGAAGATATTTGTGGCGCTTTATTTCGCCAAATTAACTCATCATTAACTTCCTCTTGAGGAAGTTGAGCAGGAATTAGACCTGTTAACAAAAACACCATAGTTCTTCCAAGAGCAAATAAATCTGATTGCGGTAAAGCTTTACCATTAATTTGTTCTTGAGGTGTGTAACCTTCAGGTGAAATTAAAATAGTAATGTCATGGCTAGCCGCTAGTTTGTGTAATAGTGTATATGTAATTTCTCTGACTGCACCAAAATCAATTAAGACCAATTTACCATCTGGTTTAATTATAATGTTGGCAGGTTTAATATCTCGATGAAAATATTGATTTTGATGCAGATAATTGAGAATTATTAATAATTGATTGAGCCAATCAACAGCCAAATCTTGATTAATTGGTTGCATATTTCTTTTGTGCATCCAATCTTTTAAATTCTCTCCATGAATTTTTTCCATAACTAAGCAATAGTATTGCTCATCAGTTGAATGAGTCCAGATAAAATAGCCATCATTGTCTACTTTAGGAATTCCTGGATGATTTAACTGCATTAATACTGATGCTTCTCTCATAAAGAGTGATAAAGCGGTTTGTCTTTGAGAGGAATTACTAAAATTTTTCAAATCTAAGACTTTTAAAACTTTAATTTTACCCCTATCATCAATTTCAAAAGTTTTTCCAAATCCACCTTGACCTATTTGTTTGATAACCCGATAGCGATTTTTGATGATTAACCCTGGATTAAACATAATGTTGGATCATTTGAACTATAGGAAGAATATTAATTATTATGGTTAATGATGATGATTCTGAACATATTTTTGAATTACTGGTTGAAGAGTAAAAAAAGATTCTCTATTTTCAGTATTCTTTTCTATGAGCGATCGCATGAATAAAGACTCCAAAACTGTTAGTAATTGCGACTTAGAGAGATTCTGATCAAAATCTGAATGTAAGTGAGCAAAATTGATCGGTTTTTTTCTTTCAGCTAGATAGTAAAGCAATCGTTTTTCTAAATCAGATAATCGCATAAACTGTTTATTTAATAATTCCACAATATGCCCAACAAAGGTAGTATTCTCATCCAAAAAATTAATTACTTTACCATTAAAAAAATCTAAAATTATAGGTGATACTATTTTTAATGCTAAAGGATTACCACGATATAATTTAATTAACGTTTCCCAACCTTCTTCTTCAGTCAACCCTCGTTTGCGGAGTATATCTTTCGCTGATTGAATTTTTAAACCTTGAAGTTTTAATAGACGTACAGGACTATTAATTACTGGTAACAAAGAAAATTCTCTAGGAATTTCAACAGTTGTTAATAATAAACAACTTTGATGTTCAGAGTTGCTAATTTGTTTGAATAAATTACCATACTGTTCATATCCTTGACGATATTTACCTGCTAAACTATCTTCAGCAAAGATATTTTCTACAGCATCAAGAATAATTAAACAACGATGCGATCGCAACTTATCTACCAGATTCGCAATAGATGGAACTAAATGCTGCTCAGGTGAAAGTAAATCGAGAATTTCTGTTAAAAGATTTTCTAAAGTCGGGGAATATTCCAGAGAAAGCCAAATAATCTTGGTAAATATATCCTCTTTATTTTTAACTAAATCTTGAATAAAATTTCCTATTAATGTGGTTTTTCCTATTCCTCCCATACCGGAAATTGCTACCAATTGACATTCATCTTTAACAATCCAATTTTTCAAGATCGCCAATTCTTCATCACGTCCAAATATATCCAAATTAACCATATTTCGCCAATCTTGTACAGCAGAAATATTATTAACTGATACACTTGCACTTTGCGTAACAAATTCTTCCTGTGTTTCTAATTTAGATAATGATTTTTTCGGTGGTAAATTTTCTAATACTACTCGTAAATTATTTTTACTGACCTTCTCCCCTAAAACATCAGAAATTTTCTTCCATAACTTTGGCGCACTATCCTTGCTTATATAATTAGAGGAATAACCAATATCTGTCATCTCTTCATATTTTTTCTCTTCCCAACTTTGACAAATAATTGCTTTTTCAAGCGAAGTTAATGGCGCTTTACTCTGCTTATTAAATAAATCATTCAATAAACTTAATGCTTCTTCACTATTCATGGCTAAATTTAACACCAGTGTAAACAACAGTTCTTGGTATGAATTTTATATACATAACTGAATAAATTCCAGAATTTTAAGTATTTACTCAGTTATGTAATTGTGATTTACTTTGTAACATTAAGATGAGTACAAAAATTATTAATCAAACTCTCACACCTGTCTTTTGATCTACTAATCAATACATTCATAGGAGTTTAGTCATGCTTATTAATCAAGACGTGACAAATCAGGCTAATCTGAATTCTCTTTCTGGATTAGGTAATCACAATTTTGAAAATCCTATTCAACCAGATTGGATAGGATTCGGTTCACAGAAATTTTTGACCTTAGCAGATGAGACACTAATCAATAGATGGGATCACAATATTGATTCCATGCCAGTATTGACGTACACTCCTGAAAGTGTTTTCCAGACTGTTAATATAGTTAATCGGCCAATTGATACTACCAAAAGCACCTTAACAGGATTAATAAATAATCCTCCATTGGACAATATATCCAGTGTATCATTAACTCTTGCCCCTAGTACAACCTATAACATTAACACTAGTCAAAATAGTGACAGTTTTATTCTTTCAGATAGTCATGCTCAAAGTTCAAGTGCTTTAGATATAGATGTAGTTCTTATTGGATCTAGCCAAATTGGTGCAGGTCAATCTACCACTATGCAAGTACAATTTTCTGACCCGACTGCTAAAGCTAGGGGAATCTTAATCAAAGGTTTCACAGGTTTAACAAGCGGTGCCAGATTAGTAGCCATTCCAGAAGAATTTTGGGGAGGAGGAACATTTGAGTTTCAAGCTGCTCACACAAGCTTTTTTGGAGGTGATGAAACGACTTCTACCTTCAGCGCAGAACTGTTAGACCAGGCAAATATTGTCAGCCTTACCCTGACAGATACAACTTACGATGAAGATACGGGAGATGAGCCAACTATTACCCTTTTAGCACAACGTGGATTAAGTTCGGGGTTAATTCCAGTCCAAGTTGTACCAGTTGTTGATGCGAACAATCAGTTTGGTAGATGGTTAAGTGGTACTACTAATCTAACTCCAACAGTCACCATTAGTGCTACAGATGCAAATGCAGCAGAAACAGCAACTGGAATTACAGCTAATCCTGGGAAGTTTACCTTATCTCGCACAGGTAGTACAACTTCATCATTAACAGTTAATTACACTGTATCTGGTACTGCAACCAAGGGAACAGATTACAACAACTTAACAGGTAGTGTGGTTTTTGCTGCTGGTGCATCAACGGCAGTTATTAATATTAATCCCATTAACGATACTTTAGTTGAAACTAATGAAACTGTCATCCTCAATTTAACTGCAAATAGTGCTTATACTCTGGGAACAAGTAAAGCTGCAACGGTGATAATTGCTGATAATGACAAACCAACAGTCACCATTAGTGCTACAGATGCAAATGCAGCAGAAACAGCAACTGGAATTACAGCTAATACTGGGAAGTTTACCTTATCTCGCACAGGTAGTACAACTTCATCATTAACAGTTAATTACACTGTGTCTGGTACTGCAACCAAGGGAACGGATTACAACAACTTAACAGGTAGTGTGGTTTTTGCTGCTGGTGCATCAACGGCAGTTATTAATATTAATCCCATTAACGATGCTTTAGTTGAAACCAATGAAACTGTCATCCTCACTTTAGCTGCAAATAGTGCTTATACTCTGGGAACAACTAAAGCTGCAACGGTGACAATTGCTGATAATGACAAACTGGAAAAACCGACAATTACCATCAAATCTACAGATGCGAATGCAGCAGAAACAGCAACTGGAATTACAGCTAATCCTGGGAAGTTTACAATTACTCGTACTGGGAGTACAGCTAATTCTTTAACTGCTTACTATACAGTAGCTGGTACTGCTACCAAGGCAACAGATTACAACAACTTAACAGGTAGTGCGGTTTTTGCTGCTGGTGCATCAACGGCAGTTATTAATATTAATCCCATTAACGATGCTTTAGTTGAAACCAATGAAACTGTCATCCTCACTTTAGCTGCAAATAGTGCTTATACTCTGGGAACAACTAAAGCTGCAACGGTGACAATTGCTGATAATGACAAACTGGAAAAACCGACAATTACCATCAAATCTACAGATGCGAATGCAGCAGAAACAGCAACTGGAATTACAGCTAATCCTGGGAAGTTTACAATTACTCGTACTGGGAGTACAGCTAATTCTTTAACTGCTTACTATACAGTAGCTGGTACTGCTACCAAGGGAACGGATTACAACAACTTAACAAGTAGTGTGGTTTTTGCTGCTGGTGCATCAACGGCAGTTATTAATATTAATCCCATTAACGATGCTTTAGTTGAAACCAATGAAACTGTCATCCTCAATTTAACTGCAAATAGTGCTTATACTCTGGGAACCACTAAAGCTGCAACGGTGACAATTGCTGATAATGACAAACCAACAGTCACCATTAGTGCTACAGATGCAAATGCAGCAGAAACAGCAACTGGAATTACAGCTAATCCTGGTAAATTTACAATTACTCGCACAGGTAGTACAACTTCATCATTAACAGTTAATTACACTGTGTCTGGTACTGCCAGCAAGGGAACAGATTACAACAACTTAACAGGTAGTGTGGTTTTTGCTGCTGGTGCATCAACGGCAGTTATTAATATTAATCCCATTAACGATACTTTAGTTGAAACTAATGAAACTGTCATCCTGACTTTAGCTGCAAATAGTGCTTATACGTTGGGAACAAGTAAAGCTGCAACGGTGACAATTGCTGATAATGATTCTGTGAGTAGTTTAGCTGAAATTAGCAATCTCAGCTTTAGTGGTAAGGAAGGAGATATTGGGACATTTGGAATTCGTTTAAGTCAAGCACCAACTAGCAATGTGACTGTGACTTTTAACCACGGTGGTTTTCTAACCATTGATGCTGACAATATCATTGATAATGGTACGCAAAAAACTCTAACTTTTACACCTTCTAATTGGAATGTTAATAAAACTGTAAGGTTTATTGCTGAGGTAGATGGTTCTAGTGCTAATCGCACTTCAGGAAATACAATTAGCTACAATTTAAGTGGCGGAAAAACTGGTACTGGTAGCTACAACTTAGGGACGATTACTAATACTTATGCACCAGATAATACTAAATTTAATATTGATTTAGATTTCCGCAATGACTATTTAGGTTTCTGGACATCTGCAAGAAAGACAATTGCTAAAAAAGCGGCAGATGATTGGGCTGTGCGTATTGCTGATGAATTTAGTGCTATGACTTTAAATCAAAGTGAAATTGTTACTATGCAAAACCCGACTAACTTTAATCCTGATAACTCATTTGATTTTACAGCTAATCGCTATGTTGATGATTTAGTAATATTTGTAGGTGTTTTTTCTCAATGGGATGATGCTAGTGGTCTTGGTAATGGCTGGATAAATTATCCCGAATCACTGCCACGATATGGCATGGTGGTTATTGATGCTAAAGATAGTTTGACGGATTCACTTTTATATGAAGTTTTTTCCCATGAAATAGGTCATGCTTTAGCGATGCTATGGGCAAAACCAGAATTAATTGATTATAGCAATTCTTCAACACCTATATTTAAAGGTGAATATACAAGAACTGCTAATGGTGGTTCTTATATTTCACTGCGAGATGGTGTTCATCCTGCCGATAATGTCAATTCAATCATGTCTTATGGTGACTTAGCTACTGCACCTACTAATATTGATTTTGCAATGTTAGCAGACAGTGGGTATAGAGTTTACGGTTTTAATGCTTGATTTAAGTCTGCGAAAAACATTAAATTCTCATGCCTTTTCTTGATAAAAATGCGTTTTATTTCTGAGTCCAGAAAGGTTGCATTTAATATCTATACAGGATTGATGTAGGGGTTTAGCAATGCTAAATCCCTTTATTCATCAGTGCTTATTGTGTAAGAAATTTTTTCAAAAATCTAATAATTGGATATTAACAATATATACAACAAGGATTATGAATTTTATATACATAACTGAATAAATTCCAGAATTTTAAGTATTTACTCTTGAATTTGTCTGTGATTATGATGAATTATCACTAGTATGTCTTGGTAAGGTAGTTATGACAGACAACACATTGAACACAGCCCGCAACTTAGGTATTCTTAGTACCACTCAAACTTTTAATGATTTCGTTGGTACAACTGACCCCAATGATTATTATTTATTTTACCTTAATAGTACCCAAAATCTTTACCTCAATATTAGTGGTGGTTACTATGGTTTAGAACTCTATCGAGATACTAACAATAACGGATTGATTGAATCAGGAGAAACTCTAATATCTATGACTCCTGATGGTTCTTCTCTATCTTCTGGAGGATTGAGTATTAGTCAGAAAGTCCAAAGCATTAATAATAGTTATACAAAAACTATATCTATTAATGGATCTTTGGCTTCAGGTACTTATTATGTTCGAGTCTATTCTTCTGGTTCTAATACCAACTATAATGTCGCTTTTTCCACACAGAATATAGATACAGGAACGGGAATAGGTGGAGGAACTAGTGGAAATGACATCCTAAATGGCACATCTGGGATGGATAATCTCAATGGATATGAAGGTAATGATATTCTCAATGGTTATGGAGGAATGGATAATCTGAATGGAGATTCAGGAGATGATACTTTAAACGGTGGAGATGGAATGGATAACCTGAATGGAGGTTCAGGAAATGATATTTTAAATGGAGGTGCAGACGCTGATAATATCAACGGTGGTAGTGGTGATGATATTATTAACGGTGGTTCTGGCAATGATAATATTAATGGTGGATCTGGCAGTGATAAGGCTATTTTTAGCGGACTTTCGACTGGTTATAGTATCAATATGAATGGTACTAGCGGTACAATTTCTGGCATAGATGGTACAGATTTATTAACTGGTATTGAATATTTACAATTTGATGATAGACTAATCAGTCTTTTACCATCAGGAGAAATTCGTGGAAATAAATGGCATGATTTAAATGCTAATGGCATTAAAGAAAGTAGTGAAACTGGTTTATCTGGTTGGTCAGTTTACATAGATGGCAACAATAATAATCAACTAGATGCAGGTGAAACTTTCACAACAACAGATATTAATGGTAATTATGCCTTTACTAATCTGAATGCAGGTACTTACATACTTCGGGAAGTAGCTCAAGTTAGTTGGCAAACATCAACTCCTATTGGTAATTCTTACACGGTTGATTTAAATAATGGAAGTACGGTCAATAATCAAGATTTTGGTGGTTATCAATTTGGGGAAATTAGCGGTAATGTCTGGAATGATGTCAATAGTAATAAAATCCAAAACCCTGATGAATTAGGTTTATCTGTTTGGACTGTTTATCTAGACCAAAACCAAAATCATCAATTAGATGTAAATGAATTATCGACCACCACAGATATTAATGGTAATTACACATTTAATAATCTGAAACCTGGTACTTATTATGTTGCTCAAGTGCTGAAAAATAATTGGCAGCAAACTTATCCTAGTAGTAGTTTAAATCAAATTCAAACACAAAATTTACCTGTAGTTACTACTACTGGATCTAATGCACCTGTTTATTTGCCTAACAATGACTTTTTCACGGCCAATATTACTCCTAGCACAAATATTTCTAGTTCACTGATTAATATTGATGATTTTCGTGCAGATTCTCGGTTCGCTGGTATTAATGGTAGTGGCTGGACTACGGTTATTTTGGACACGGGGATTGATTTAGATGATGCCTTTTTTGGGCCAGATAATAATGGTGATGGTATTGCTGATCGAATAGTCTATCAGTACGATTTTGCGGATGGAGATGCAGACGCAAGTGATGTCAATGGACATGGTTCTAATGTATCGAGTATTGTGGCTTCATCTGATAGCATTTACACAGGAATGGCTCCAGGAGCTAATATTATTCACTTGAAGGTATTTAAAAATAATGGTAGCGGAAATTTTGGCTACACAGAACAAGCTTTGCAATGGGTAATTAACAATGCGGCTGCCTATAACATAGCTAGTGTAAATATGTCTTTAAGTGATGAGCAAAATTACAATACTCCTCAATATTTATATGGTATTGGGGATGAACTAGCTGCACTGGCTGCTATGAATGTGATTGCTGTTTCAGCATCTGGTAATGACTTTTATCGTTTTAATAGTGTGGCGGGAGTATCTTATCCGGCAGCTGATCCTAATTCTCTTTCTATTGGTGCTGTTTATGATGCCAATATGGGTAGTGTCGCTTATCAAAGTGGAGCAACTGCTGTTTCTACTGGAAGCGATCGCATTACTCCTTTTTCTCAGCGTCATCAAACTTTAACCACTGTTTTTGCTCCTGGCGCACCTATTACGGGGGCTGGACCTAACAGTGATTTAATTACTCAAAGTGGTACTAGTCAAGCGGCTCCTCACATAACAGGTATCGTGGTATTAGCACAGCAATTAGCTCAACAAACATTAGGACGAAAGTTAACTTTCACAGAGATTTCTAACTTATTAAAGTCTACTGGCACAACTATTAATGATGGCGATGATGAAGATGATAATGTCACGAATACAGGACTAAACTTTAAGCGTGTTGATGTTCTGGCTTTAGGAGAGGCAATTTTAAACTTAAGTTATGTTCAGAAAACTCACACAGTTAATTTGAGTTCTGGTCAACAAGTAGCAAATATTAATTTTGGCAATCGCTCTTTGGCAATTTTTGGTACTGCTAATAAAGATACAATCACAGGAACTATTAATGATGACATCATTGAGGGTCTGAGTGGTAATGATACCTTAAATGGTGGCAATGGTAATGATACATTAAGAGGAGGAGATGGTAATGATATCCTCAATGGTGGTGCGGGTGTAGATTATTTAGAAGGTGGTTTGGGGAATGATACGTTTATTGTCGATAACATTGGTGATGTAATTCTTGAAAATGCCAATGCTGGAACTGATATTGTTCAATCTTCCGTTACTTACGCTTTAGCTAATAATGTCGAAAATCTGACTTTAATTGGTAATAGTGCGATTAATGGATTTGGTAATTCATTGAATAATAAACTCATAGGTAATACTGCATCTAATACCCTGACAGGTGGTGCAGGTAATGATAATCTCAATGGTGGTGCGGGTGTAGATTATCTAGAAGGTGGTTTGGGGAACGATACGTTTATTGTCGATAATATTGGTGATGCAATTTTTGAAAATGCCAATGCTGGAACTGATATTGTTCAATCTTCTGTTACTTACACTTTAGCTAATAATGTCGAAAATCTGACTTTAATTGGTAATAGTGCGATTAATGGATTTGGTAATTCATTGAATAATAAACTCATAGGTAATACTGCATCTAATACCCTGACAGGTGGTGCAGGTAATGATAATCTCAATGGTGGTACAGGTGCAGATACGCTAATTGGTGGATTAGGGAATGATATTATTTACCTGGGAGTAGATTTTGACAGTGATAATGTTTTGTATAATTTAGGTGATGGCGCTGATACGATTTATCAATTTAATCGTGATGCAGGCGATCGCATTGGTTTTACTAATCTTAGTAGCATAGATATTCATACAAATGGCATTAACACTTATTTTCGCCTCAGTGATGGCATTACTGGCAATGCAAGTTTTGCTACAGGAGCTTTGTTAATGACTCTAGTTAGCTCTAGTGGTTTTACATCTAACAATATCGGTTTAAACCTAACTAACGATAATACAGCTACATTCTTATTTGCTTAGGCTAGGTTTTTAGGCTAGATTTAGGGTGTAGGTGAAGAAATTCCCACACCCTGTTTTTTTGCTTGCGAGCTAGATCAAACTGTTTTCCGTAGTGCGGAAGCTACCTTTTGAAGTTATTTATAAATAGATCATAGATATCTTCGATAGGAAAACTAGGTTATGAAAGTTAATTTGCAGCCTACTCTAAATGATGCTAATTTAGACGCGAATCAAGCCAGCAGTCAACGTCAGTTGGCAGTTTCGATTTCTGCTGTTGGCGAAACTCTAGATCGCAGTGTGTCATTAAATTTATGCTTAATTCTCGATCATAGTGGTTCGATGCGGGGGCGATCGCTCGAAACTGTGAAAAAAGCAGCTTCTTTGCTGGTTGATCGCCTCAGTGCTGATGATCGTCTGAGTATTGTTGCTTTTGATCACCGTGCTAAAGTTTTAGTCCCTAATCAGGTGATTACAGATCGAGAACAGATCAAACAGCAAATTAATCGCTTATCTGCCGATGGTGGGACGGCGATTGATGAGGGTCTACGGGTGGGGATTGAGGAATTAGCCAAAGGCAAAAAAGAAACTGTTTCCCACGCCTTTTTGCTAACTGATGGCGAAAATGAACATGGTGACAACGATCGCTGTTTGAAATTTGCCCAATTGGCAGCCAGCTATAATTTGACTTTGAATACATTGGGTTTTGGTGACAATTGGAATCAGGATATTTTAGAAAAAATAGCTGATGCTGGTCTGGGGAATTTGTCACATATTGAACAACCAGATCAAGCTATGGATAAGTTCAGTCGCTTGTTCACCCGGATGCAAACAGTGGGATTGACTAACGCTTATCTGCTCTTTTCACTGATGCCAAATGTGCGATTAGCGGAACTTAAACCCGTCGCCCAAGTTGCCCCGGATACCATTGAATTACCAGTACAACCAGATGCTGATGGACGTTTTCTGGTGCGTTTGGGAGATTTAATGAAGGATGTGGAACGGGTGATTTTGGCTAATATTTATTTGGGACAGTTGCCCGAAGGTAAACAGGCGATCGCTAATGTACAAGTCCGCTACGATGACCCCGCCCAGAACCAAACCGGATTATTTTCTCTGAATATGCCAGTATATGCAAATGTAGGGCGAATTTACCAACCATCTGCCAATCCCGAAGTGCAACAGTCTATTTTGGCTTTAGCCAAGTATCGCCAAACCCAGTTGGCAGAAGCGAAATTACAACAGGGTGATCGCGCTGGGGCAGCGACAATGCTACAAACGGCTGCTAAAACGGCTTTGCAAATGGGAGATGCCAGTGGAGCAACGGTATTGCAAACTAACGCCACACGCTTGCAAGCAGGGGAAGAGTTATCAGAAAGCGATCGCAAAAAAACCAGAATTGTCTCAAAAACTGTGTTGCAGGATGCTCCTCCTAAATGAAAGTTCAATTACTGTCGGCACTAAATGACACTAATGTTGATGCGGCTCAATTGAGTAACCAGCGTCAACTAGCCATTTCTATTTCGGCAATTGCCGATCAACTTGACCAAAGTTTACCGCTGAATTTATGCCTGATTTTGGATAAAAGTGGTTCCATGCATGGGGAAGCTATTGATACTGTAATTCAGGCAGTAGAACAATTATTAGCTCAACTCAAGCCAGGCGATCGCATCTCTATCGTCGCTTTTGCTGGTACTTCTGAGGTCATTATCCCCAACCAAATTGTCTCAGATATCGACAGCATCAAAGCCAAGTTAAAGAATAAGCTCAAGGCTTCTGGAGGTACAGTCATTGCTGAAGCTTTGTCTTTGGGAATTACAGAACTACTCAAAGGCACAAAAGGCGCTGTTTCCCAAGCATTTCTACTCACAGATGGCCGTGGTGACGGTGGTTTAAAAATCTGGAAGTGGGAAATTGGCCCCAATGACCACAAACGCTGTCTGGAACTTGCACAAAAAGCAACTAGAGTCAACCTGACAATCAACACTTTCGGATTTGGCAATGAATGGAACCAGGATTTGCTAGAAAAGATTGCCGATGCAGGTGGTGGTAGTCTGGCTTATATTGAGCGTCCAGAACAAGCTGTAGACCAATTTGGCAGCTTGTTTAAACGAATTCAGTCTGTGGGGTTAACCAATGCCCATTTGTTGCTGTCCCTAGTCCCTAGTGTCCGACTCGCAGAACTCAAACCCATTGCCCAAGTTGCCCCAGAAACCATTGAGTTATCAGTGGAAACAGAAGCGAATGGTAGCTTTATTGTCCGCTTGGGAGATTTAATGAAAGATGCAGAACGGGTAGTTTTGACGAATATTTATTTAGGACAGTTGCCAGAAGGCAAACAAGTGATTGGACATATCCAAATTCGCTACGATAACCCAGCAGAAAATAAAGAAGGTTTACTTTCCCCTCTGTTACCTGTCTATGCCAATGTGACTAAGGCTTATCAACCTGCTGTTAATCCCCAGGTGATACAGTCGATTTTGGTATTAGCTAAATATCGTCAAACTCAGGTAGCAGAGACAAAATTGGAACAAGGCGATCGCGCTGGTGCGGTGACAATGCTGCAAACAGCTGCTAAAACTGCCTTGCAAATCGGAGATACAGGTGCAGCCACCGTGTTGCAATCAAACGCCACACGTCTGCAAGCTGGTGAAGAACTCTCGGAGAGCGATCGCAAAAAAACCAGAATTGTCTCAAAAACAATTTTACGAGAATAATTCTTTAGGGTGGGCATCTGCCTACCCTAAAAAGTTGACAATTATCCTAAACTTTTGATTTGGGATATAGCCAAAAGCTAAACAAACGAGTCACTCTGGGCATGATGATATAAGTCAGCATTACCACCATAATAGCGGAAATAATTAAGGAAATAATCAGCGGAGGTAAACTACGAAGTAAAGGACTAAGAAAGACACTCAAAAGATTAATTAATATGTAAACAACTGCCCAGGTAAGTAATGCAGTTTTATAGCGTGGTGGTGTTTTTAAAGGTTGACCAGGAATAGAAAACCAAGCTTCTAAGCCGCTGATTTCCTGGATATGGGGGTCAGATTCTACCAAAGGTTTGGCTTGAGTAAGCCAGTATTGGCGATCGCCTGATGTCATCCATGTTTTCCAATTTTCATAACTATCAAATCGAATAATCATCACATATTCATTTCTGACACCAGGTTGAGGACGAATCACATTTGTACCCAAATGACCTGTATAGGTTCTGGCTACAGTTGTAATATCTTTCACCCAAGCTTCAAAAGCCATTTCATTGCCTGGTTTGACGAGTTGCGAAATTACAACCGTGACTAATTGCTCATCTTGTGCTGTTTCCATCCGTTAATTTTCTTTTTGCCTATCACCTTTGATATCCAGCTTTTCCAACCTCAAGCCGGACAACTGTAGCCGCTACGACACCTGTGGGAGGTGGCAAAAACATACCACCATTTGTGACAACATAGATAGCAGTGCGATCGCTGCGCTCGCCGAAGGCATCGCTCTCTAGTTGACCAAAAGCGACTGCTGTACTACCAATTACATTTTGTTCAGATTGAGCAATAATAGTTGTCGTGCCATCGGGAGCAATCCTGACTACACTGTTATAAACGTGAGTTGCCCCGTAAAGATTGCCCTCCACATCAAAGGCAAAATCATCAATATTCGTCTGCTTCACTAAAATTTCCGGTTCACTAGGAACATTTGCTTTGTCAATGGCAATTCTTAACAATAGCTGTTGGTCAGTATTTGAAACATAGAGATACTCATTAAACCACTTCAAACCGTTGACGGCAGGAATTATGCTTTCTGCACTGTTGCGAGCTAACAAAGGGTGTTCTAACCAAATTGAAGCACTGTTATTGGGCAATATCAATCAGCCAGATTGCCCCCCGATAGGAATCTGCCATTAAGTACTTTGTATCAGACATTGGTGTGATGCCATTAGGGAAAATCGCATCTGGCAAAGTTACCAAAGTTTCCACAACACCATCGGCTGTTATGTGAAAAACCGCAGATACAGAATCAGCATTCCATCCAGTTGCTATCAGACCACCATTAGTAGTGAAGGCTAAACCACTGACCTTACCTTCTACACTGGCATGAATATGTTGGCTACCATCTGGTAAAATCCGAACAATTTCACCTATTTCATGATTAGTCACCAAAATACTTCCATCTGGAGCGATGACAAGATTTTCTAGAAAGGTGTTAACTGGGAATGTGGAAATAACTTGGGCTGGGACTAATTTAACTGGGGTATGGGTGTAAATTGGCGGTAATACTGTTGAGTTCTGCATTTGAGTGAAATTCTCCTGAAGATTACTAAACTATGAATTTATACCGCAAGACTTATGGAGGTATTTACCAAATGGATACTAGCAAAGGTCAGCAAAAGATATATGAAATTTGCGTAACAGATGATTATTTCACGGCAGAGGCAGAAATCACAAAACAGTCAAAAATTACACCCTGTCTTGTGCCTTCTGCCTTTCTGCATTAATCTTCTAACTCTACATCTGAGTCATCATCATCATTATCATAGGGAAGATCATCGAGGTCGATGATTTCAGAATTTTCTTCTACTTCACGAAGATTCCCTGTTTCAGATGGTTCACGAGGTATTAACCGTCCAGTAGACTTCAGCCATTCCAGAAGAATAAATTCATGACTTGTACGAATTACGGTAGCTCGTTGGTTACGAGGTTGTTCATGCAAAGGGCCATTAAGCATACAAAATTCTCTTTGAATTGGGAAAAAACTAAATTGATTAACTTACTTTACTGCTAACTTACGCCAACCAATGTACGGCAATTTCGCCGCAGTTGCCCGCACTTTTTCAACATTTTCTACTAATTGACCGCAAGCATCCCAAGTACCAGACACAAAGGTGCTTCTCGTCCCTTCATTCATCACAACTGGGGACGTAAAATCACCAATTTTTACTTGTAAATTTTCTAAATCTATGCTAACAGATGTTTGAGAATTTGCTGTTACTAAATCTTGCAGTTGTTTGACTGTAGCTGCATCAGCTGTAACACAAGGTATACCCATGGCGACACAATTACCAAAAAAGATTTCCGCAAAGCTTTCACCAATCAGGGCTTTTATTCCCCATTTAGCTAAGGCTTGGGGCGCGTGTTCCCGTGAAGAACCACAGCCAAAATTCCGGTTAACTATTAAGATTTTTGCCCCTTGATACTGGGTTTGGTCAAAGGGGTGTTGACCGTTTAAGGCTTTCCGGTCATCAATAAATACTCCTGTACCTAAACCGTCAAATGTGACAGCTTTTAAGTAGCGGGCGGGGATGATTCGGTCAGTATCAATGTCGTTACCGATGAGGGGGACGGCATTACCAGATATTTGTTTTACTTCACTTACCATAAGTTTAAGAAGAAACGTTCGCGTAGCGTGCCGTAAGGCATACCGCTCCAGACGCGGAGGACAAAGAGGAAGAAGTGTTTGAGAGGTTTTTTTTGGGACGGGCTTCTAGCCTGTCCTCATTCCACAAGATAGGTTTTTACAACAAGTCTCGCACGTCGGCGATTTCGCCTTTAATAGCGGCTGTGGCTACCATTGCGGGACTCATGAGTAAGGTGCGCCCGGAGGATGAACCTTGTCTGCCTTTAAAGTTGCGGTTGGAGGAGGAGGCGCTGATTTGTCTTCCTTGGAGTTTGTCGGGGTTCATGGCTAGGCACATGGAACATCCTGGTTCTCGCCATTCAAAGCCGGCTGCTTGGAAGATTTTATCTAGTCCTTCGGCTTCGGCTTCTCTTTTGACTCTTTCGGAACCGGGGACGACGAAGGCTTTCACACCCTCTGCTACTTTGCGACCTTGGGCAATTTTGGCTGCTTCTCTTAAGTCGCTAATGCGGCCGTTGGTGCAACTACCAATAAAACAAACATCAATTTTTGTTCCTTGGATCGGTTGACCAGGGTATAAGTCCATGTAGCGGTATGCTTCTTCGGCGATAAACCGATCTTCTTCTAGGAGTTCTTCGGGTGTGGGGACTTTTTGATTTACACCGATACCTTGACCAGGGGTAATTCCCCAGGTAACGGTGGGGGTAATTTCTCCCGCATCGAAGACTACTACATCATCATATTCGGCATCCACATCACTACGCAGAGATTCCCACCAAGTAACGGCTTGATCCCAATCTGCACCTGTGGGTGCAAAGTCTCTAGTTTGGAGATAATTGTAGGTAATTTGGTCAGGATTGACGTAACCACATCTGGCACCGCCTTCTATGGCCATGTTGCAAACGGTCATCCGTTCTTCCATGTTCATTTGTGCAAAGGTTGTGCCGGCAAATTCGTAAGCGTAGCCAACACCACCTTTGACTCCCAAGGTGCGGATGATGTGTAGAATTACGTCTTTGGCGTAAACACCTGGTTTTAGGTTGCCGTTAACTTCTATTTTGCGGACTTTTAATTTAGATAAGGCTAGTGTTTGGGAAGCTAGAACATCCCGTACTTGGCTTGTTCCGATACCAAATGCGATCGCTCCGAATGCTCCATGACTAGAGGTATGACTGTCTCCGCAAGCGATCGTCATTCCCGGTTGAGTCAGTCCTAATTCAGGCGCAATGACGTGAACTATACCTTGATTCCCTGAACCAATATTGTAAAAAGTGATGTCATTCTCTTGACAACTCTTTTCTAATGCTTGAATCATTTCTTCGGCCAAGCTATCCACAAAGGGACGGGCTTGATTTTCTGTGGGGACTATATGATCAACTGTAGCTATAGTCCGTTCTGGGAATAATACTTTTAAATCCCGCTCCCGCAGCATCGCAAAGGCTTGAGGACTGGTCACTTCATGAATAAGGTGTAGCCCGATAAATAATTGCGTCAGCCCTGAAGGAAGTGTACCAACGGTGTGTAAGTCCCAAACTTTGTCAAACAGGGTTCCTCTGCTCATATACCAATCTCGATTAAAGGAGTCGGACTATTCATAGTATCAAAAAATTTGCAGTTGTTCGCAAGTTCAGCCACAAAAAAAACCCCGGTGAAACTAGCCGGGGCTGATAGGAGAAATCCAAATGACGATTAGATACCAATACCGAAACGAAGAATCTTAGTAGCTAACCCCCAGTGCAATTAAAACTATAGAGGTTACAAATAAAACTGCTACTGCACCCTGAAAAGCATAGCGGCTTTGTTGATCTTTTGTAGGATATTCAGCGTAGTAAAGATTTGGTTCGTTGGAGTAGTTATTAAGGATGCCTTCTTCATTAGTGGTGGTATACATAATATATTTTTTTCCTTCGTTTGTTACTTTATGTAAACTAATTTAACAAGATTGTTACAAAGTGTCAATAGGACTTGACAAAAAAATAGTATATGATCTACATAAGGCTTGCTTATCTGGGATGTTTCGTGAGACACAAAAGAAAAAAGTACAATGCAAATTATTAACAAAAGCCACAAGGATTTGTCACTACGTAATTTAATTTAAAATATATATATTATTTTGTACAAATATGCGCTGAAGTAAGATCAACAAACCACAGAGACATAGAGGACACAGAAAAGGAAAAGACAAGGTTAGGAAATTTGGCGCAGTCTCACAAAAAAAGAACTCTTAACAGGGAACAGTAAAGACAGAATTGATACCTACTGACTCTTGTTCAAAAATCAAATAGGAGTAAAACTGGCTTCATGTATAGGTTCCAACTTAGATTTTGTACCCCCTAACTACGCAAACTGCTGTAACAATACCTTGTACATTTTTTGTAGCGACTGTTTGGCGCACCACCAATGCGCGATGTGGAGCGGTTGCGAGAAGCTGTTAGGGAGACTGCTAGTTCTTCAATACAATCTCCTCAAGACACCCGGCATCTTGCCAGAAATCACTAAAACGTTGATTTTGAATCTGTAGATTCAGAATGTTTCTACTCTAACCGTTTTCTATTGTTTTTTGTACATATTATGAAAGTCAAAACCACATTCAACTCGTGGGTAACTTGTCCCCAACCCAACCCCCAAGCCAAATTGCGCTTATTCTGCTTACCCTATGCAGGTGGTAGTGCAATGGTATTTCGCACCTGGGCTAATGATTTACCACCAACTATTGAAGTGTGTCCTCTCGAACTTCCCGGTAGGGGAAGACAAATGAACTTACCCCCCTACACAGAAATGAAACCTTTAGTGAGGGAAATAGCCCAAAATCTTATTCCCTATCTAGATAAACCCTTTGCTTTTTTCGGTCATAGTATGGGTGGACTCGTCAGTTTTGAATTAACTCGTTTATTGCGTTCAGATTATAATTTAACTCCATCACATTTATTTATCTCTGCTCGCAGTGCGCCACAAGTTCCACCGACAAAAAGACCTATTTATAACTTACCAGATGCAGAATTTTGGCAAGAAGTTCTTAGTTTTAATGGTACTCCTGATGATATCGTAGATAATCCAGATATAATCCAAATTTTTCTGCCAATTCTCAGGGCTGATTTTACTGTTTTAGATACCTATATTTACAACCATCAATCACCTTTTGATTTTCCTATTAGTGTTTTTGGTGGTTTACAAGATCCAGAATTTACTGATTATGAGCTAGAAGCGTGGCGTGAACAAACTACTGCTCCTTTTTTATTACAAATGATTGATGGTAATCACTTTTTTATTAGCTCAAATCAAAAAGTTTTACTTAAAAGTATATCTCAACAGTTAGAATAAAAATATTGTGTGTACAGTTTACAGCCATACTTCAGATAGATGCCGATGTTATTAATTTTTGCCGGCAATACTCAAATACTTAATAACCTCTAGCTGGGATCGATGTAGAAATATTTATAATTATTCTGAAAAGAGATTAAGTCTGTTTTTAATATGGAGATTGTAACGAATTGTCAAAAATTCTCATAGGTACGGCTATTGCGATTCCCATATCTATAAAACCGAACCCTCTGAATTTATCTCCTAGTGTTATTGTTTATTTAGGAAGCTAAAGATTAAGCTTCAGGCAAATAAAGATTTAAAGTAAGAATTCAGGAGTCAGGAAGAAGAAGGAAGAAGGAAGAAGGAAGAAGGAAGAAGAATATTTTTTTCTTCTGTTAAGAGTTCCCTTTTCCCTGCTATATCAAATATCCTGAATCCTTACGATTTAAAAAATATTACCGTTGTTTGCCATCTGTGAAGCTTGAAATTAAGCCTCCACAAACCAAATAGAGGATTGTCTAGGAGATAGATATGGCACTAATTCGTTGGGACCCACTCCGGGAAATTGAACGCTTAGAACCATTTCGTGAACTTGATCGTTGGGACCCTCTCCGTGAAATGGATACTTTACAACGTCGTATGAATCGCTTGTTTGAAAGAATTATACCAACTGATGGGGGTGAAAGAGGAGGAATTACTTTTATTCCTGCTGCTGAACTTGAAGAAACTGATGATGCTTTTAAATTGAGACTAGAATTACCTGGTCTGGAAGCAAAAGATGTAAATGTGGAAGTAACTCCTGAAGCTGTTTCTATTACTGGTGAAAGAAAATCAGAAACTACAACAGAAAAAGAAGGTTACACTCGTTCTGAATTCCGTTATGGCAAATTCCAACGGATTATACCATTGCCTTCCCTTGTCCAACATGAACAAGTCCAGGCTGAATATAAAGATGGTATTCTCCGGTTGAATTTGCCTAAAGCAGAACCAGAAAAGCAAAAAGCTTTCAAGGTCAATCTCGGTTAATTTGTAATACCAATCCTATGTGAGATTGCGCCACACAAATAAATTTTGTAGAGACTTTCCATGGAAAGTCTCTACAAAATAGAGATTAGCTCATTATTTCTGGTCGTAGAGACGTTTTTCTCGTTTCCATACTCTGTATGGGAAAAAACTCAAGAAGGCTCTACCTTTAGAGTTCTCCAATTAAAAAAATATCCCAAAATTTCTTGTGATGCGGGCATCTTGCCCGCTAATAATATAAGGACGGGCAAGATGCCCATCCCACAAGATTGGATCATCTTTTTTGTGGAGTTCTCTTAGTGATATTAGCAGAGGCAGAGCCTCTGTGATAGCGTTTCCAGTCGGAGACCGGGAACGAGATGTATGAGGAGAGGAGTTAGTTAAAAATTTGCAGGAAGCCATTAATCAAGATAACTTTGACCGCATTAAGTCTCTTCGCAGTGAATTATAGCAAGTTTTGATGCAAACTGGTAGTGCAGTTTATGCTCATGCGGGCAGCCCAGATAGAAGTAGTAGGGAATCACAAAGTGGCCGGAGTTGAAGATGTGATTGATGCTGATTTTGTGGAAAATCAATAAAAAAATGAATGAATTATAAATTATGAAGAATGACACACATCCTCGTTCTATTTCATCCATAAGGAGGATGTGAAAATCTTCAAAGTATCCAGATAATCAGTAGGCGGAGATGAACAAGTAGAAAGACTGAAATTTAATATGAAAGACCATTGTCAGGAAAGCTTAGTATGGCGGAACAATCACATGGGTGGAGATTGCTTCGCTGCTTATTCTTGACAATTAAAATTTTTATCCTATGTTTGGCTTGATTTTAAGGATTTGAATAAAACTTACACTAAAACACACACTGATGTAGTTTCTTTTGCTTGAATAGCTATATTAAGATTACTGGAATTGGCAATTCTTAATTATGGCTACCAAAATCATTGATGTTAGAGAATATACTGTCAGAGCGCATCAAAGACAGATTCACACTCGTGTTTTTAATTTTGTATGTAAAGAATGTAATCAAGCTACAAAACGGGAAACTTTTGGGACTAGACCTTTGTATTGTGAATCCTGTCGTCCTCCTCAACCTCCTAAAAAATCATCACAAGAAACTAGAAAAGTTAAGCCTCATGCAATGACTTACAAAAGCGATATTGATTTAGGTTAATTGAAGTAATATGAATCCAAAAGAACAATTACAACCTCCTTCAGAGGTATTTATCAGACCATTGTTAGAATTGCGAGACTACTATGCTAGTCTTGCCCAAGAGTACCAACGGCTATTTATAGAAGCGCGATCGCAGTTGGATCATACGGAAGCTTTATTATCCAACTGGTCTTATCCAGATGATCAATCATTTTCCCAACTAGAAAGCGCTGATGAGCAGGGTTCTCTGTTTTTTCTGTCATCTGATGATCAGTCTGATTTAGACTTGTTAGAGTCTCTAGAGTCAGAACTTTCTCTCTCAGATACATGGGAGACAGAAGAGTCTAGTACTGCTACAGATACAGAAGATTCCCATCTGATAAATACATCTTCTGAGAGTTATGATCATTTGGCAAAAGGGGCAGAAATTCCCATGCTGCCCCAATATCACGCTTTGACTCGGATGGAAGCTCTGAAAAAGCTATTGCACGAATATGCTGGTACTGTATGCCATATAGACTTTATTGTGCGATCGCTTTACGGAGATTTAGAGTCAACCATCTTCAAGGTTGTCAAAGGTCGAGTCCAGTCTTCCCTCACCCAAGGTAGAGAACGGGGTTACTGGTCGGCTATTCCCAATGAACCTGGTTGTTATACTCTGGTTTTAAGTCTTTTAGCTCCAGTTCATCACAACGGCTCCTCTGTTGGTGCGAGAATTAAAAAGAAGAAGCCTTTTGTTCAACAGCACTCTAAAGAAGTCCCGATGCTCAGAGAATTTCAAGGTCAATTTTTAATTGATGCTCTCACTTCTTTCTTAGAGCAACATAAGGGAAGAGTTTTTGGTGTGAATGAAATCGTCAATGGCATTTATGGAGAACTTAATGATCAAGAAATCAGAGAGGTAAAAAATAAAGTGCTGAATGAATTATCTAGAGGTCATCGCACAGGACGATTCTCTAGAGTTCCTAACCAAATCGGTTTCTATACTTGGGATGCCAAGACGATAAAAAGAAGGGTGTAGGATTTGGGGTAAAGGTTTATCTTTACCCTTCCCATTTAATTATGGTTGCAGAAAAACTCATGGGTAACTCACTATTTTCTGATCCTACATCGGTGAAATCGTTTCCAATTGCTGGTGCAGAGAAAAACTCTAAATAACCTGGTGTCGGTAAAAAATCAGCAAAAAATGTACTAGAATAGCTGCCACTAGCTGTAGAATATCCAAACCCATCACCTGTTAACTGCTGATTATTGAGACTAATTAAATTGTCAACACTAAAAGGTTCATTTCCTGGTGTTGGAGTCCCAGCAGGTTGCAATCCAGTAATTGTTTCACCATTCCTTGTCCCAATAATTTCAATAATCAGGTAAAAGCCTAACTCATCAGGTGTGTCATTAGTAATAAAAGTACCACTAGCTGCTACACCAGTACCAGAATAATTCCAGTTCCAAGTTATAGCAAAAGCAGTTTCCATCGTCCCGAAAAATAATCCTAATACAATAGCAAAGACTGTTGCAAATAGTACAGCTATATTTTTCATGGAGTTGTTAGTGGAAAGGCGAAGTTGATAGATTAAGTTCAGCTACAGTGAAAAACAAATAGCTTGACCAATAGTATCAGTCAAGCTGAATCTTGAGAGATGTTGTTACCAGCAACTTAACAATTTAATGCATATCGTAACCAAACAAATTTGGATCAACTTCTCCTAGTTTTAAATCTCCTAAACCATATTCTGCCCAACGTCTTTCTACCATTGCAGCTACATCAGCATCTGATTCTAATGGTTCACCCCATTCATGTTCTGTTTCTGGAGGCATTTTGGTAGTAGCATCTATGCCCATTCTGCCCCCTAAACCGAGTTTTTCACTAGCAAAATCTAAGGTGTCAAAGGGGGTATTTGGTAATATGAATACATCCCGTGAAGGGTCAACTTTAGAACTAATTGCCCAGACTACTTGACGCGGATCACGAATGTTGATATCTTTATCAACAACAATGACAAATTTGGTGTATGTGAATTGGGGTAAGGCACTCCAAAAAGCTAATGCTGCCCTTCGCGCTTGTCCGGGATATGCTTTATCTATGGAAATGATCGCTGCTTTGTAACTTAATGCTTCCATTGGCAGGAAGAAATCGACTATTTCGGATACTTGTTGGCGTAAGATGGGGGTATAGATGCGGTTGAGTGCGATCGCCATCATGGCTTCTTCTTTGGGTGGACGACCGCTAAATGTGGTCAGATAGATGGGATCTTTGCGGTGAGTCATACACTGAAACCGCACCAATGGCGAATCTTCCACACCACCGTAATACCCCATATGATCACCAAAGGGGCCATCTGGTAAAACTTCCCCTGGTGTAATTGTTCCTTCAAGGACAAATTCTGAATCTGCGGGAACTTCTAAATCTACGGTTTTACACTTGGCTAATTGGACTCCAGAACCGCCATAAAGCCCTGCAAATAGCCATTCTGATAAATCTACAGGGATGGGTGTGGCAGCTGCCATGATGATTAAAGGATCTACACCAAGTGCGATCGCTACTTCTAATTTTTTACCACGTTCGGCAGCTTTGCGTAAATGTCTCGCACCCCCCCGCACCGACAACCAATGTACGGTCATAGTATTATGAGATTGCAGTTGTAAACGATACACACCTACATTTGGCGTTCCCGTCTCACAATCTTTAGTTATTACCAACCCTAATGTAATAATCTTTCCGGCATCTCCCGGATAAGGACGTATTAAAGGTAACTTATTTAAATCTAATTCACTCCCTTGAATCACCACCTGTTGACAAGCAGGAAAAAAGTCCCTTCCTGGTTTGGCTTTCACCACGTCAAACAGCACTTTACCAAAATCTATCGCTTGGGAAATCTTTTTTGGTGGCTTGGGTTGCTGAAGCATACTCAGCTTCTTTCCCAGGGTTTCTAACTCCTCTGGTTTTTCCATATTCATCGCCCAGCATATCCTTTCCACAGTCCCCATTAAATTTACCGCAACGGGGAAAGATGCACCTTTCACATTTTCAAAGATTAATCCCGGCCCACCTTTTTGCAGCATTCGGTTGGAAATCTCCGCAATTTCCATATCTGAGTCAACTAAAGCCGAAATTCGCTTCAATTGTCCTCTTTCTTCTAGAATTTTGATGAATCCCCGTAAATCTCGCGCCATGTTCCCTAAGAATTAAGAAGTGTAAAGTCTTCTTAATCTTAACTTGATATCTGGGTAGTATTTTTGTACTTAATAAATTAATATTTGCAGAATTAAACGCAGATAAACGCGGATAATTTAGTATAGATAATTCTCGTTCCCAGTCTCTGACTGGGAATGCAAATTAAGAGGCTCTGCCTCTAAAATACATTAAAAAGATATCAATTGGATCAAGCCAAACTTTATTTAATGATGATTCACTCATTTCTAAAAATTCTTTAACTAATATTTTATCATTATCTATATCAACAGCTTGTAAATTTTTAACTACTGCTAATGGCAGTCCAGTTAGTTTAACAATAAAATTTAAATCAATACCTTCTCGTAACATATTTACCGCAACTTGGGTTAAACCTTGCTGTAAACCTTTTTCCCATGCTTCCTGTAATGTTTGCGCTGGAATTGATAGGTTGTTCATATTTTCTATAAAGTAGTTATGTTCATTTTGGCACAATCATAAGCTGTTAAGCACCTAAATTTGATAATCCTAAAATGTTTAAATCTTGTGGGGTGGGCATCTTGCCCGCCAGACTTATACAAATTAAATGCACAATCATAGGCTGAATGTAGAGATGTTTTTATCTTAGTCGTCATTAGGAATAATTTGACATTTTAGTACATATATACTATAATAATGAAAAGATAGATTTTTCTCACGCAGAGACGCAGAGGCGCAAAGAGGAAAATAGAGTTTCTACTAGATAAAATTTAGGGGGTTTTATGTCGGAGTTAAATCATAAAATTTCGCTGTTGGAACTTGTGCAAATTTTGTCTGAATATCGTCAATATATCCTCGTTAATATTAAGAAACTAAAGGAAGATTACCACAGAACGAGTATTAAGCGCGTAAAGGGTGTGAGAGATATTAATGGTGATTTAATCACTCCTTGGTTACAAACGGAAGATATCTATCCTGGCGATTTTGTGCAGATGGGTGTATTTGCCATGAATCGCAATACGGCTACTATTAATATGTTGGTGAAGCGTAAGGTTAAGCTGGTAAAAGCTGAAGATAAGACACCTATGATTGAGGTTGCGGGTTTGCTGGCTAATGATTTAGATAACTTTAATAATTATACCATTGTTAAAGATGGCAAACTCAATTTAACTGCATTAAATATCAAAGTCAGTAACAAGAAAGTATTTGATTTATTGAAAGCAAAGGATGTAATTTTTGCGGATAAGTTTGATTTCAATTCTGAATATACTCTTGAGTTAGATAATCTATCTTTAGTTCCTGTGAATGTGAATTTCAGCAGCATTGATGGTTTATTTATCAAACTTGCAGAAACAAAGATTTTGATTAGTATTCTTGCGGCTCATTTACGTCATGAGTCAGATGTATTTATTGTCAATCAATTAGAGGAGTTAAGAAAACATTATTTATCCAAAAACCTGTATCTGAATTTTCCCACTACTCAAGAATATCCAAATACAATTGATTCTCATCTAAGTTATAAAATCGAATTTGGTAATCACGATATTCTCAATTTAAGTAAGCTATATTCTGCTAATCAATTTTTAGCGCGGAGATATGAAGCTGTAGACAAAGCAACTGGGGAGATTTTCTCTAAACCTAGTTTTGATATGGGGTTAAATGAAAATATCTCTTTTCGTCCTAAAGCCATTTCTGCACGGATGAAAATTACCAAAGTTGATGATTTAATGAAACCGATTTTCGATGATTTTCTGGGAATAGATGTAAATGGTAAAGTAGCAGAAATTCTCAACTCAGTGGGTGATAATAGTTTGTCCATATTTTTATATGCTAAACACGCGGGTAAATCTGTTAACAGAGAAAATTTTATTGCAGCTATGACGACGGCTTATAACCAGTTAGAAGCTTATGCTGATAAAATTTACCAAGAAAAGATTTCACCTTTAGTATTTTACATTGGTGCGACGGGGCTTTTACCTAATAAAATATCAGCTACAGCAATGACTGCGGATCAACTAGCTGCTAAATATCCTCATTTGCAATTTTCTAAATATGAAGAAGAAGGCACATTTTTTGAAGTTGGCGATACTGTAATTACTGTTTATGCTCAAACTGAATATTACAGTAAAAAATCATTAGCTGTTAGTTAATTAATTTTGTAGGGGTTTAGCATTGCTAAACCCTGAATATTCTTGACGGTTGATATGTTAAAATTTTAATATTTACCATTAGTGCAGTTTTAGCAGATCTTGTGTTACAAAAAATGTAATTACGAAGATTTTTAGAAGTAAAATTATGCGAATTTGTATGAGTTTAGAGCAAATTTCCGAAGTTACTCAATTATCTTTAGAACAATTACAATCTTTACAAAATGAGATGGAAAATCCTAATTTCAACTAAAGTAACTTCGATGTTTTTAGTTTCAATTTTCATAAAAATAATATCCCTGATTTATAGTATAAATCGAGGATGGTTAATATGAAATTTTTGCGATAAATACGCAATCGCTTTTAGCAATTTCACAGAGTAGGAATAAGTTTATTCAGGGTATAATTTAAATATATGTTATGATAGGAGCATCCTAAAAGTAACAAATAATAAGCCCATGATTACTCAAGTGATGATTCAACCCTCATCCTGGGTAGAGTCTGGAATTGAAATCAGCAAAGTTAGAAATTTAAATTTGTTCAAATTTAGCTCAGAATTACAATCTCGATTAGAAGAACTTGCTGAGAATAACAAAGCTGGAATGCTAACTTCAAAAGAAGAAGCTGAAT
Source organism: Anabaena sp. PCC 7938 (assembly GCF_049315035.1). NCBI lineage: Bacteria > Bacillati > Cyanobacteriota > Cyanophyceae > Nostocales > Nostocaceae > Anabaena > Anabaena sp. PCC 7938. Next base: position 4,617,053 of record NZ_CP186034.1, read on the forward strand.
TAGCAGGAATACTAGAACTAGATAGGATTTTTACTTTGCTGAATGCTAAGATAATTGCTGAGTCATGACAGTTAATGATGCAACGAGAAAATTAGTCAGGGAAAGAGCTAAATTCCTGTGTGAATACTGTCATTCTTTAGAAGAAGCAAGTGCAGCTTTATTTGCTATTGACCATATTATTCCCCAATCTATCTCTGGTTCATCTGATGACCCTGATAATTTAGCTTTAGCTTGTCAACGTTGTAACGGATATCGCTATAATTTTACAACTGGTATTGACCCGGAAACTAAAGAAATAATCCCAATATTTAATCCACGAAAACAAAAATGGTCTGACCATTTTATTTGGTCATTAGACAGTTTAAAAATTATCGGTATTACTCCTACAGAAAGGGCTACTTGCAATCGCTTAGACCTCAATGATGAACGGCATAATGAAGGTTCTATTATAAAAGCACGTCGTTTTTGGGTAAAAGGTGGTTGGCATCCACCATATGAAGATCCCCGACAAAAAGAGGAAGATTGAAAGTTACAGGATTATTTCAATCAGGATAAATGCAAATTTAGCGATGTCTTAATACTAGGAAGAATTGATAAACTAACCACCGTAAAAATAAGCCTAAATCCCAACCACAAGCCAAGAACATAGTGAAATTCAGTAGAGATTTGAGATTTTTGCCTCTTGATAGGGAATACTAAAATTAGATACCTTGTCACATCAGAGCGAAGTAAAATCCAACAATAAAATTAATCAAAGTTGGGTTTCATTTTCTTCTCTCTTCCTCTCTTCCTTTGCGCCTCTGCGCCTTTGCGTGAGACAAAAAAAGATATATTTAACTTACCCAAAAATCGCCATAAAAAATAGAACTAACTACTTAATATAGAAAACTTAACAAAAAAACGCCAAAATAAAACAGCATTATCTCGACTTACTGATATTATCTGTGATGCAATGATGATAAAAGAAAAATGGACGAAGATCAGCGTCGCGCTTATTGGCGTGCTAACACCACCTTAATTAGAAATCTTTTAATTATTTGGGCTTTAGTGTCCCTAGTTTTTAGTATTTTATTGGTTGAACCATTAAATTCAATTCGCTTTTTTGGTGTTCCCTTTGGCTTTTGGATGGCACAACAAGGATCAATTTTGGTTTTTGTGGTATTGATTTTTACTTACGCTTTCCAAATGGATAAATTAGACCGCAAATATAATACCAAAAAGTGAGGAAAAACAGTGTCAGTTGAACTTTGGACGATTATCTTAGTTGGACTTTCTTTTGTTGTTTACATTTACATTGGTTGGCAATCACGAGTAGAAAATACTAAAGACTTTTTTATTGCCGGTCAGGGAATACCTTCAATTGCCAATGGTGCGGCTACTGCGGCTGATTGGATGTCTGCGGCTTCGTTTATTTCCATGGCGGGGTTAATTTCGTTTTTGGGATATGACGGTTCTATTTATTTGATGGGTTGGACTGGTGGCTATGTTTTACTAGCATTATTATTAGCGCCTTATCTGCGGAAATTTGGTAAATATACAGTTCCCGATTTTGTAGGCGATCGCTATTATTCTAACATAGCCCGGTTGGTGGCGGTAGTTGCAGCCATTTTTATTTCTCTCACATACGTCGCTGGACAAATGCGGGGGGTGGGAATTGTCTTTAGCCGCTTTTTACAAGTAGACGTGAATACAGGTGTCATCATTGGGATGATCATTGTTGGCTTTTTTGCGGTTTTGGGAGGCATGAAAGGCATTACCTGGACGCAAGTAGCTCAGTATTGCGTATTGATTTTCGCATATTTGATTCCCGCAATTGCGATCGCATACAAACTAACAGGTAATCCTATTCCCCAACTAGCTTTTACCACTAGTGATATCGCTGATAAACTCAACCTTATTCAACTTGACTTAGGTTTTAAAGAATACACTCAGCCCTTTGCCAACAAATCAATGATCGATGTGCTATTCATCACCATTGCTTTGATGGTAGGAACTGCCGGTTTACCCCATATCATTGTCCGGTTTTACACAGTAAAAAGTGTTCGTGCTGCCCGGTTTTCTGCTGGTTGGGCGTTATTATTTATCGCCATTCTCTATACCACAGCCCCGGCAGTCGGGATGTTTTCTCGTTATAATCTAATTACTTCTTTGCATAATCAAACAATTGCCGAAGTACAGAAATTAGATTGGGTAAATAAGTGGGAAAAAACCAAACTTCTAACTTTTGAAGATAAAAATAAAGATGGACGTTTGCAACTAACCCCTAATCAAGAAACCAACGAAATTACAATTGATAAAGATATCATAGTTCTTTCTACCCCAGAAGTTGCTAATCTTCCCCCTTGGGTAATTGCTTTAGTAGCGGCTGGTGGTTTAGCGGCTGCTTTATCCACAGCATCGGGTTTATTATTAGTAATTTCTAGTTCCGTTGCCCATGATGTTTATTACCGCATTTTTGATTCCACAGCTTCAGAGGAAAAACGGGTATTTGTAGGGCGGGTTGTCGTTGGTTTTGCCCTGGTTCTCGCTGGATATTTTGGGGTAAATCCACCGGGATTCGTGAGTGAAGTGGTAGCTTTTGCCTTCGGTTTAGCGGCTGCAAGCTTCTTCCCGGTAATATTTTTGGGTATTTTCGACAAACGCACTAATTCTGAAGGTGCAATTGCTGGAATGTTAACAGGTTTGATATTTACAATTATCTACATCGTCGGCGTAAAATTTGCCGGGATGTCACCCTGGTTCTTTGGTGTTTCTGCTGAAGGAATTGGGACTTTAGGAATGATTATTAACTTTATTGTCACCCTGATAGTTTCCCGACTAACACCACCCCCACCCGCAGAAATTCAGGCTTTGGTAGAAGATTTACGCACCCCGATCATTGAAGAATAAAAAGAAAATGGGTAGAATTAATTACGAATTACGAATTACGAATTACGAATTACGAATTACGAATTACGAATTACGAATTACGAATTACGAATTACGAATTACGAATTACGAATTACGAATTACGAATTACGAATTACGAATTACGAATTACGAATTACGAATTACGAATTACGAATTACGAATTACGAATTACGAATTACGAATTACGAATTACGAATTACGAATTACGAATTACGAATTACGAATTACGAATTACGAATTACGAATTACGAATTACGAATTACGAATTACGAATTACGAATTACGAATTACGAATTACGAATTACGAATTACGAATTACGAATTACGAATTACGAATTACGAATTACGAATTACGAATTACGAATTACGAATTACGAATTACGAATTACGAATTACGAATTACGAATTACGAATTACGAATTACGAATTACGAATTACGAATTACGAATTACGAATTACGAATTACGAATTACGAATTACGAATTACGAATTACGAATTACGAATTACGAATTACGAATTACGAATTACGAATTACGAATTACGAATTACGAATTACGAATTACGAATTACGAATTACGAATTACGAATTACGAATTACGAATTACGAATTATGAATTACGAATTACGAATTACGAATTACGAATTATTACCCCAGTTCTTGAATATTCTTCATTACTTGTTGGTACAAATCTTTGTTACCTTCTTTATCAAAAATAGCTGCTGCCCTTTGCAAATCTTGCAGGGCCCCACGTTTGTCTCCAATAGCTGCAAGGGCATTTCCTCGATTATTAAAAGCGGGGCCAAAGTTAGGATTGAGGCGAATGGCTTGATTATAATCTGCGATCGCTTTCTGTTGATCTCCCTGGGCAAAGTAAGTATTGCCTCTGTTATTATAAGCAACAGAATAGTTCTGATCTATGCGAATAGCCTCAGTGTAATCAGCCACAGCCCCGTTTTTATCTCCTTGGGCAGAACGGGCATTTCCTCGGTTATTGAAGGCTTCAGCATAGTTAGGGGCCAAGCGGATAGCTTCATTGTAATCTGCGATCGCAGCTTGTTGATCTCCCAGAGATGCACGGGCATTGCCCCGGTTATTGTAAGTTTCGCCATCATTGGGGTTGAGGCGTAATGCTTGATTATAATCTGCGATCGCACCCTCTTTATTACCCGCGTCAAAATATGCCAAACCCCGACTTTTAAAAGCGGGAGCATATTGAGAATTGAGACTAATCGACTTACTATAGGCAGCAATAGCAGCTTCAGAATTGCCCTTAGCGTGTTGATTTTGCCCTTGAATATAGAATTCTCCCGCTTTGGATGTATTCGCTGTCAGACGATTGGGAGGACTAACTCCTACTTCTGTCACCAAAACGTCCTGATTTCTACTACAAGCAACGCATAACATTCCGCTTAAAGCAGTAAAAAAAGCTATGGTGAATAATCTGCCTAATACTTGCCATTTAGGTGTCAATAACTGCCATTCCATATGTTTTTATAAACCGCTTTCACTCCCGGAGGAAATTAGTACCAAAATCTATTTTTTCACTCCATAATAATTCTAACTAATGCTAAAAATTTTAACTCACTTAACCAGCTTTCCTCATATTCTTTATTTTTTAATAAAATCATCTTCAAAGTTTAAACATAAGTTTTTAAATTTAATGTGTAAATAATTTCTTTTTTTGTGTTTCATTTGTTCTCTAATCACTCAAATCAACTATAGGAATCCGGTTTGATTATTGAAAATATCCGTAGCATAACGCATCAAACCCTTGAGAATAGTGCGTTACGGATTTCATCCTAACGCGCCCTAATAAGGTCAAATTAACTAGTTACAAACCCTCTTGCTATTTGCTCCAATCTAAATATTTATGACTAATTATTTACCTCATTTTCTGTTGTTTTGGCAGTTAGTCGCCACACAGGAGTATTTTCGATATCCACCTCTAATTGTTCCAAGTTTTTACCTAAATCTTTTTGTATTTTTTCAGTCAGCGTAATTGAAAAATCTAAATCAACATCGTCATTTTCCATTAATCGTACTAATTCTTTAAACTTAACTTTTACAGTTTTGCGTTCATAATTACTGATTTGGCAATATGCCGTTTCTGACACATTTTGAGCCTGCATAGCTTTTTTTAATCGCTCTTGCAAATGTTCAAATTCTGAATTAATCAGCTTTCGTTGCTGTTCAACTTCCGTATATGTTTCCGAAAGTAGAGTTAAGTTTTCTGTTTCAGGTGCTGGGTTAATTGTGGCTTGCAATGCCAATAACTGTGAGTGGATTTGAGCTAAATAAATGCAATCGAAATAAGCATATTCTATTTGCTCATCAGTTAAAGGTCTTATCCCCCAATCACTACTTTGTTCTTGTTTATCAATACCATGAAAATTACACAAGACTGTAGCTAAAGTTTTTAGTTGATAATTAGGTAAAGGTAAAATATAGTAGGGTATTTGTTTGGCAATTTCTAAAGTACAAGTAATATTTTTAGCTTTTTTACTTCCTAAAAACTTGACATCATAACTAGCATTATGAAATACCTTTTCAATATCCACATTCATCATTATTTGCTCAATAAAATCAGCAATTACCTCCGACTGTTCTAAGACATCCAAAATGTAAATGCTATTACCACTCATATCTTGAGGATTATCCAATATCTGAATCAGCGATAATTTGGGATGACGACTTTTATAGTCAGCAACTTCTGTATCTATCCACAGAGTTTGTGCTTTGCTATATTTAGCAATCAGGCAACGAATTTCGCTGGCAGCAGTAATATAAGGCATTGGTAGATGTAGGGGGAGTGTAACTTAGTCATAGTTTTCTAAATTAACATTTTGTGACTAAATTTGCTCTTTGCTGCCCTACTATTATGATTACTTTTTTCAAAAATGTCTGCCAATCTGCCAAGATACTCATAAAGATAGATGCAGTTCTTTTTGAAAAAGCGCAAATTGAAATGTATGCAAAAATTAATAAATCGTCAGTGGCGTTTGGCTAGTCGTCCTGTTGGTGAAATCAAAGAAAGTGATTTTGAGTATCGGGAAGAACCAATTCCCAGTCCAAAAGATGGTGAAATACTGGTACGCAATATCTATCTTTCTCTAGATCCTACCCATCGTATTTGGATGAGCGATAGACCCCAGTATATGCCTCCTATAGGAATTGGGGAAGTCATGCGTGGTTTAGTTATCGGTGTTGTTGAAGATTCCAAAAATCTCAAATTTCAACCAGGAGATTTAGTTTCTGGTGCGCTAGGATGGCAAAATTACGCAATAGCTTCCTCTGGAAACCTTATCAAATTACCTCAACCTTTAGCAGTTCCTCTCACTGCTTTTATGGGTCCCCTCAGTTTTATTGGTTGTACCGCCTATTTTGGACTACTGGATATAGGAAAACCCCAAGCAGGGGAAACTGTTGTTGTTTCAGCAGCTTCCGGTGCAGTTGGTTCCCTGGTGGGACAAATTGCCAAAATTAAAGGTTGTCGTGTGGTAGGTATCACTGGTTCTGAGGAGAAATGTCAATGGTTGCTAGAAGAACTCGGTTTTGATGCTGCAATTAACTATAAAACCGCAGATTTAATCCCAGCTTTAGCAAAATTCTGTCCTCATGGTATTGATGTGTATTTTGAGAATGTTGGCGGTGCAATTCTTGATGCTGTTTTGACACAGGTAAATTTAAATGCACGCATTCCTCTATGCGGGTTAATTTCCACTTATAATGCTGAAGAAGCTGTACCTGGCCCCTATAATTTCAGCCAGATTTTAATGAAGCGCGTGCTTGTACAAGGTTTTATTGTCAATGATTATGTTTCGCAATGGGATGTTGCTTTTAGAGATATTGGTCAGTGGTTACAAGAAGGTAAAATTAAATATACTCAAGAAATTGTTCCAGGTTTGGAAAATGCACCCCAAGCAATTCTCAAACTTTTTGATGGTCGTAAGATGGGAAAATTGATCATACAAATTTCTGACGAACCATAATCAGAAAAATATCCATTAAAAAGGCTCAGGTATCAATACCTGAGCCAATTCTAAATTCAATTAAGTTATTAAGCCTGTTGAATTAGCTAAAAGACTAGATTGAGTCTATAGCTTAGTAACGGTTACGAGCGCCGCCGCCACCACTGCGATTACCACCACCGAAGGAGCCACCTCTGTCTTCTCTGGGTTTAGCCTTATTTACTTTAAGGTCACGTCCCATCCACTCAGCGCCATCGAGGGCATCAATAGCTGTGGTTTCTTCTTCATCTGTACCCATTTCTACGAAACCAAAACCGCGCAGTTTACCTGTTTCACGGTCGGTAGGTAGTTGAACACGTTTCACTGAACCATATTCTGCAAAGACCGCAGTTAGGTTGTCTTGGGTAACTTCATAAGAGAGGTTGCCTACGTAAATTGACATAGAATGTCTCCAAAATCATAAGAGTGCAGAGATTTAGATTTCGGAGAAAAGTCTGGAAATATCAAAAGGAAAAAGCCCATCAATGTTAAGAACAAACGCCGTCGCCGAATTACTTCTCAATTACTATGATGGCATAACAATTAACTCTTGACAAAAAAGAGGCAAAAATTTTACATAAGGTTATATAAACACATCAAATTTGATGAGGTTAATATCCAAATTTGTAACCCCATTAAGGATAGCCAGAGTTTTGTCACCAAAGCTAATCTCAGTATTGCCGCTCATTTCATGTAAAAGCAAAGTAGCTGCGGAAATACCAAGGGCAGCAGCACCATTAATACTAATCACATCAATACCAATCTCAAAGTCGAGAATTGTATTAGCCGTATCTGGTAGTTCAGCGTTAGCAATGAAGAAATGGTCAGCACCAGCACCACCACTGATGAGATTATCACCACCAGACTGTACAAAAAATTTATCGTTGCCATCACCGCCCAAAGCCCTATCAACACTACCCAGGTAAAAGGTATCATGGCCTGAACCACCTGACATTCGACTATCACCTTTACCATCTGTAGCATCAAAAATGTCATCTCCTGAACCGCCAAAGGCGCGATCGCTGTTATTGACATATATAATGTCATTGCCACTACCTAAGAAAGCGCGGTTATCACTGGCATGACTTTTAATCGCCAAGTCAACTTCATCACTACCACCACCAGTAAATACAATATCTACAACAGCTTCTAAATCCACACCTGCAATTAATTCATCATTTCCCGGAGTTCCAAATACTAACTGGCTTTCTGTAGGGAAAAAAGTTATACCAACAGGACGCTCAAGAACTGGGTTTGTGGGAACTAAAACCTGAAATGGATTAACAGGTGAACTACTCTCAGTATCATATTTGAGAATCGCACCTTGTTCAGTAGTCACATCAAAACCAACTGTGAGTAAATCACCATTAGGGGCAAAAGCCAAACTACCAATAAAATTATTGCTGGGTGGTGTCTCAGTTGTATAATTTGTAGAAAGGGTATCGACTAACTCCCCACTCTCCAAGTCATAGCGGCGGATGTCGTTAGCAAAATCACTCACATACAAATCACCATCTTCACCAAGAGCTAAACCAAGCAAACTGACAAAGCCAAAGCTATCTGGGGAAGGCTGAGGTGTAGCAAAAACTGTGGGTGTTGCTCCTGCTATTAGTGAGTTGTAACGTAAAACCTGACTAGATAAACCTGCACTAAAATCAGGGAAAGCTTCTCCAGTATCAGGATTAACTTTGGCTACACTACCTTGAGTTGTCACATAGAGACTGTTGTTAATAAAAAGTAGCCCGTTGGGTCCATTTAAACCACCTACTTGACCATTTCCCTGGGCAAAAACATCAATGAATTCACCAGTTGAACCGTTGTAACGCAATATTTGGTCACTGAGGAAACTAGCAACGTAAAAATTACCATCTGGACCATAAGCAATACCGTAGGGACGAACTAACCCTCCGCTTTCATCTAATGCTGTATCTGGGTTATCTCCCACAAATACATCAATAAAGTTACCAGTTTGACCATCAAACCTCAATATAGAAGAACCTCCTACTTCTGATCTACTGGCTATATAAAGGTCGCTTTTACCATCACCATTTCCATCTGGCCCAAAGAGTAAGGTGTCGGGGTCTTCCAGTCCACCCAAACCAGAGGTGATAAACTCACCTAAATAGTTTCCTGTATAAGCATCAAAGCGGAGAACATTATCGCCTCTGGTGTTACCAACTAGAATACTACTATTTATGTTTTGCATATTTCTGTAAAGCTATCAGGGGTTAGGTAAAATTAAGGTATGACCTTTGTAACAATTTACCATGATTGATAACAATGTTGTGGGGGCGTTGTGCGATCGCATCTCTATCAACTTCAATCACAGTACTAGTTTATACTTAACAATTATACGAGAATTATAATTACCAATATCTGATTAAACCCGCTCTAGCATAGTTATTTCCTATTCTTTGCTTTCGTGGGTATCCCAAGCTACCAAACCAACTCCCTAGACAGTAGTTAACAGTACAACAGTACCTGCAAAGCATAGATTAATGTCTATATAGTACAGCGGTAAACTTTTTCAACATAAACACCCGCTATTAGTTATAATTTCCTATAATGTGAAAAAATTCTTAAGATTAGCGTAAAAATTACATTAAGATAAATATTACGCTTCTATTAAACTGACTAGCTGATACCCAAATTAGGAGGATTATTTATGGCGCTTGTACCAATGCGGTTGCTTTTGGATCACGCTGCTGAAAACGGTTACGGCATACCAGCTTTTAACGTTAACAACTTAGAGCAGATTCAGGCAATCATGAAAGCGGCGGCTGAGACAGATAGCCCCGTAATTTTACAAGCTTCTCGCGGCGCTCGTAATTATGCCGGAGAAAACTTTCTACGCCACCTGATTTTGGCAGCAGTAGAAACCTACCCTGAGATTCCCATTGTCATGCACCAAGATCATGGTAATGCTCCTTCTACCTGCTACTCAGCAATCAAGAACAACTTCACCAGCGTGATGATGGATGGTTCTTTAGAAGCTGACGCTAAGACACCTGCAAGCTTTGAGTACAACGTTAAAGTTACCAGCGAAGTTGTCAACGTCGCTCACTCCTTGGGTGTCAGCGTTGAAGGTGAACTCGGTTGTTTAGGTTCTCTAGAAACCGGTGCTGGTGAAGCTGAAGATGGTCACGGTTTTGAAGGTACACTAGACCATTCTCAACTGTTAACTGACCCTGATGAAGCTGTTAGCTTTGTAGAAGCAACTCAAGTAGATGCTTTGGCTGTTGCTATCGGTACTAGCCACGGTGCTTACAAGTTTACCCGTAAGCCTACTGGGGAAATTTTGGCTATCAGCCGTATCGAAGAAATTCACCGTCGTTTGCCTAACACCCACTTGGTAATGCATGGTTCTTCTTCTGTACCAGAAGATTTACTTGCACTTATTAACCAATATGGTGGTGCAATTCCTGAAACCTACGGTGTACCTGTAGAAGAAATTCAAAAAGGTATCAAGAGTGGTGTACGTAAAGTAAATATCGACACCGATAATCGTCTAGCTATCACTGCTGCTGTCCGTGAAGCTTTGGCAGCTAATCCTAAGGAATTTGATCCTCGTCACTTCCTCAAGCCTTCTATCAAATATATGCAGAAGGTTTGTTCAGATCGCTATCAAGAATTTGGTACCGCTGGTAATGCAAGCAAGATTAAGCAAGTTTCTTTAGAAGATTTTGCTGCTAAATATGCTAAGGGCGAATTGGTAATGAGAGCTGCTGCTAAGGTTTAATCTTTTTCAGCAATAAATTGGGTATAGCGATGCTATGCCCATATATTAAAAACCGGGTGCGTTACTCCCGGTTTTTTGTTTTTAGGTTAGAAAATGGCACAAATAAATTCTTTAATCGCTTTATTTGTCTAAATTAGGATTTACAGGATGTTTCGTCTCAGTGATTATCTTTGATTTGTAAGGTTGATAGCTATACTGCTTCTGAACTCTTAACCCTCATAGATAACTTTTATGACTTACGCTACGCTACCAGTAAACCCTAAGCAGGTAGGTGGAAGATCAAAATATATTTCGTTTTATACAATGGCTGAAACTATGCTTTTACCATTGCTTTTTGTTGCTGTTTACGCTTGATCATAGATCCTGCACCCATAGCACCAAAAGCTAAAAGACCTAATACAGAAGCGGGTTCGGGAACAGCTTCAACTTCAACATATTTCACTAAATAGTCATCATTAGCATCGTTAACGGTGAATCCAAAAACAGTGCCTGTTGGAGAAGGGCTAAAGGTGAACTTACTAATGTCAAGATCCAAGAAATTACCACCAGGAATATCAGCAGCAATAAATTGATTTCCATCTACTAACAGTTTAAAGCTGTCATTGCTGCCGACACGACTAAAGGTGGCAGAAAGTAGTTTTACTGCTGTGTTAGTAAAAGTCAATTTGAGCGTTTCTCCAAGGGACGTTCCCCCATCAATCTGATTCCCTACTACATTAAATATATTATTATTGTTTGCTACTCCTAGCCCGAATATACTTTGGTAAACATTTCTAGATGCACCGCTGTTTTGAGTTCCTGTTGCTACTAGTGAAATACCATCTTCACTGTAGTTAAAGCTGGAATTTATTTGAGGTAGATTCAGTCCATTTCCCAGATAGAAGGTGGTAGCTGATGCTTTTCCTGTGGTAGCCATTACTGCTATTGCAGAGGTCGCAGCTAATACGGAAATTTTTTGAAGCAGGCTTGAAGTTGTCATTCAATTCGTTCCTAAAAATAAATAGTGGAATTTATTTTGATGATTCTGTGATTTGCACGTTTCAGTGACTTCACTGAGAGAATAATTTCATACTCCTAACAGTGTCGTCAACTCTTTGTAGCTATCTTCACAGAAAAAATATAATTAAATATACTGACTAACATCTTTTTCCTGACTATAAAATTTGAATAAACACTGTTGTTCAGTGATTTTGCTTGCCTCAATAAAAATTGGTTGCAAAAGGTTATTTAATTAATTTTTGATGAATTTTCAGCAATATTACGCTCGTGCAAATACTAAGCTGTTGTAAATATTCTATTAACGTGAATATCACTGATAGCTAGGTTATGAAAGGGAATTTAAAACCCACAGAAGTGGGTTTTCTATCTAGATTCTAAAACACGCGATGCTGTAAAGATGGCATTTGGCGGCGTACTTGTTCTAGTCTGGTGGGTTTAATTTCTGCGATCGCAACTCCTGGTTTATCTCCGGCATCTGCTAGAATTACCCCCCAAGGGTCGATAATCATCGCATGACCGTGAGTTTGACGACGGGCGTAGTTAGTGCCAGTTTGGGCAGGAGCAATGACGTAACAAGTGTTTTCAATCGCTCTGGCTTGCAACAATACTTGCCAATGGTCTTTACCCGTAAAAGCCGTGAAAGCCGCAGGAACAAAAACAACATCCGCTCCCTTGTCTGCTAGATGTCGATACAGTTCGGGGAAGCGGACATCATAGCAAATAGAAAGTCCTAGATTACCCAGGTTGTCGGAAAAATGGACTGGGGGTAAAGCTTTACCAGCCATAACAGTACTAGATTCTTGATAAGTGTTACCATCAGGAACATTGACATCAAATAAATGTGCCTTGTGGTAACGGGCCAGTTCTTGGCCATTGGGGTTAATGAGTAAGGCTGTGTTATAGACTTTGCCTGTGCCGTCTCCTACGGGTACAGGAAAGCCGCCGCCGAGTATAGTTACTTGAAAGCGCTGCGCCATTTTAATTAAAAATGTTTCCGTTACTTGAGCAAGAGCATCTGCTTGAGCAAGTTTGTCTTTTTCTTCTCCCATAAAAGAGAAATTTTCTGGCAACCCTACCAATTCTGCACCCTGACGCACAGCCAAATCAATTAATTCCTCTGCCTGTGTCAAGTTTTTCTGTAGATCAGGCACACTGGTCATTTGAATAGCGGCGGCTAAATAAGACTTCATAGATTCAAAAACAAACAGTGGATTTGTACGATATAGATTCTCAAATATATCGTTACTTCATATCCTAATTTCAAGTCAAAACATGGCTTGTAGTTCTGGGTTTGACCTGTGGTGTAGCTTAACGAGTAACAAAGTGGCTAAATAGCTTGTTCTATAAGGGATAGAGCATGAAAGCCACGCTAAAAAAAAAGAGGCGTTTATGAGGCTTGAGATCGATTAAGTTCAGCGCTAAATCAGCCCATAATCCCATGCCATAAATCATAGTTGTCAGTAGAGAGAAAAGCTCAAATCACTCTGATGCGGGTATTTGTTCTGTACATTATGACAAAGTTATATAGCGGATGCTGTTCACGAAGCGTACCGTTAGGCATATAAATGTAAAACCTAGAGAAATCAATGACTATATAAGAATAAAAGGTGAATAAGGCGCAGTGCAGAAGGCAGAGGTCAGGAATCAGAATTCCCTTCTGCCTTTTTTGCTAATTCAAGGGAATTTCTCCATCCGCAGGCATTCCCGGTTTTGCTAGTCTTTCTCGTTGTTCCAGGCTCAGTTTTACACCAAATACCTGTTGCACGCGATCGCTCTGAAAATAAACGTTCTCTGGGGTAAAGGAGGCTTTAGAATCTATAGCGGTAACGGTTGCTTTAAAAGACTTTTGGTGTTTGGGATCGTTATCTAAATAAACATTGGCAAGTTGTCCGACGCGAACTTGAGCAATTTGCCCACCGGGAATAAAGCCCCGCAGATAAACTTGACTCAAGTCTACAACTCTCAGCAAGGGGCGCGATGGTAGAACCACTGTACCAGGTTCAACGCTGCGTGTCGTCACAACGCCATCAATCGGGCTTTTCACCGTCAGATTGTTCAAGCGACTCTGAATCAATTGTTGATTTGCTTGGGCAGTTTTCACATCAGCTTGGGCGGCTGCTATTGTGTTGCGTGCCTGTCGTGCTTGTGTCTGAAATCGGCTGACATTAGTTTTTTGTCGCCCTGGATTTAAGGTTGTGGTTTGTGCTTGCGTCAATTTTCCCTGAGCAATATTAACGGCTGTTTGTGCCGCTTCCACAGCAGCTAAACGGCTTTGCAAAGCAGCTTTGGCAGTATTGTAAAAAGTTTGCGCCACATCATAGCGTTGTTTGGTTTCTGCTCCTTCAATCGCCAAATGGGCATAGCGATCGCGATCTACCCGCGCCTGTTCAACTAATGCCCGCGCTTCTAAAACTCGTGCTTGTTCTTGTTTCACAACGGCCTTTGCGGTTGAGACAAGGGCGTTAGCTTCCGCAACTTTACCTTGGGTGTCACCTTGGGATTGCTGTAAATTCAGATTAGCATCTGCGAGTTGATCTGCGAGAATAGAGATTTGTAACCGGGCGTAAGCTTCTCGTTGTTTTGCCGCATTTACCTGGGCTGTGGCTGCGCTCAGTTCAGATTGTACTTCTTCATCACTAAGACGCACTAATAATTGTCCTTTTTTGACTGTATCTCCTTCCCGCACAGTAACTTCCTCGACCCGACCAATGCCTTTGGTGCTGACATCGGTTTCATAGCCTTCTATCCGTCCATTGAATTGAATGATGTTTGCAGGTTGGGGACGAAAAAACCCATACCAGACTCCAAAGCCGACAGATGCGATCGCCACAGTCCCGCCCAAAATCCACAACCAGCGTCGGGGTTTTTTCGGAGTGGGAATTTTTGGATCGTCAGGCTTTTGAGGCGTTGTAACAGATTTTTGAGGAATTGTAATAGGTTTTGAAGAATCAACTGTATGTGACATAAAATACACCCTGAGTTAACTTAATTGACTACGGTAGCGATTTGCACTCACCAGAACTGTCACGAGGGCAAATACAATCATGGCGATCGCATTTAAACCCCAAACTTCCAAACCTGCACCTTTAAGAAGAATGCTGCGGAGAATGATCAAGTAATGATAAAGCGGATTAATTTGGGCAATCCAGCGAAATACAAGCGGCATACTATTCACCGCCGTCACCGCACCGCCTAATAAAATAATGGGAATATTGAGAAATATCCCAATCAAAATTGTTTGCAATTTGTTCTCAGAAAATGTGGAAATTGCCAGTCCAATGGCAACACCAATCTGAATGTAGAGAATGGAAAACAGCAGTAATAAAAATAAATTTCCGCGAAAAGGTAAGGCAAAAACCCAGTGAGCAACGAGGAAACAAATCAGCAATGTACCTGTGAGTAAAGCAGATATCGGCACAATTTTAGAAATCAAAATATAAGTCGATGCAACTGGAGTCATCAACAACTGTTCTAGTGTTCCTTGATCCTTTTCTCGAACCGCTTCCACAGCCGCAGCCAGAATGGCACTCAAGGTGATGATTGCCCCCAGCACACCAGGAACAAAAAACCAACTATCAAGCATTCCGGGATTGTAGCGCAGCGTCATTTCAGTTTGAACGGGGACTTCTAGCCCAGTTGACACAGGTTGATAGCGTTGGAGTAAATCTAAGTTAAATTGAGTTGTAATTTGGCTGACATAGCCCTTTGCAAGTCCAGAACTGTAGGCGTTAATTCCATCAACCACAACCTGAACTTCTGATTTCCCAGTTTGTAGCAAATCCCGATCAAAACTAGGTGGAATGATTAATCCAGCATCGACTTCACCCCGTTCGATTTGTTGGGTAAGAGTTTGTTGACTGTTGGTGTGGCGAGATGCTAGAAACACACGATTTGCAGTAAACGCATCAACAAAATCTCGGCTGATTGTTACTTGATTTTGATCCAAAATACTCAGTCGTAAGTTCGTCACATTGGAATTCATCACATAGCCAAAAATCACCATTGAAATAATTGGGGCGATTGTGAGAAAAATAACCAGTTGGCGATTACGCAATAGTTCAGTGCTTTCTTTGATTAACAAAGCCAATAGGCGGCGATTTATCATCATTGATTTTTTAATACCAAATTAATATGAAGTTGCATAGAATCAAATATCAAGAATCATTAAACGCAGATGGACGCAGATAAAGATGGATTAATTAAATCCTGCGTAACTATCGGATGGCATAACTACAAAAAATGTTTTTTTTGCGACTATATGCTATTCCTAAAATGACTGATACTATTAGCTCAATGGAAAAAACAAGAATTACTTTCCAATTTAAATTTAGCTGCAATGCTCCAGTATTACCTATATATAAAGCTAACCCAATACATCCATTAAACCAGGCATGACTTAATACACAGAGAAATAAGTTATTTGTGTATTTATAAATAGTTGTAAAGCTAGACGTTAAAATGATTCCTGAAAATAAATATAATCCAAAGGGAAATGAACTTTGGACTGTTCCTTTGATAAACCATAATGGCAAATGCCATATACTCCATATAATTCCCACAATAAGGACAGAAGGTAAATAATTAACCAACTTTTCTAATTTAGGTTGCAAAATCCCCCGCCAGCCTAATTCCTCTAATCCACCGAAAAGGATAAGTAGCGGCAAATTAATAATTATAGATAGAATTGATATAGGCTTATTAATTCCAAAAGCGATCCAAATCATAAATAAACGCCAGAGTGAGAATAATCCAAATATCAGCCACACTTTTTTATCTATTTTTTTGCCAAAGATATACTTAACAAAAGATTTTTCACGAAAATCTTCCTGGAACTGTCGATAAATAATATAGGAACTAATGGCTGGACCTAAACCACCAATTACGTCCAGTATCCAAAATAAAGGCTCACCATACCAAAGAGCATTAAAATATCTGTTTCCGATGATAATAATTAACCAACAAAACCATGTTATGGAAAAAGTGTAAAGTAGAAAAAGTCCGATTTGCTTAAGCGATTGCTTATTTTGGTTCATATTTTTGTTTTTTCTGAGAACTTTGCCAAAAATGTGATATCTCTAATTTGAAAAAATCTATTTTTCTCAGAGGATTTTGATGATGTTTGCGTAGACTCATGATTGTTCTCCTACAGGTTGTTGTTGAGAGCGCGATTCGATGGGGAATGCCAACCAACACCAAAAGTACAGAAAAATAAATCCAGGGATGACGATCGCTAAAATAACGGCCACAATCCGCACACCCATGACTGGTAAATTCCATAGCTGAGAAAGGGCATAACACACACCTGCGAAAACTTTATGACGACTGCGATGAAATACAATCCTTGGTATGACAGGAGTATTGGACTGCGATCGCTTGACCTTGAGAATCAAAGAAATCAGTAGTCCGATCGCACCGAAAATGGCTGATGGAATAGCGAAAATCGCCAGCCAGTGAGCCATGAACATTCCCGAAATCACGTCTCCAAGCCAAGATGAGGACGGACAAATAAAGCGAACTGCTTCTGCTGAACAACCAAAGCGTTCAGCTAAACCCATTCCCCCCCAAGTGACTAAGAATGGAAAAATTCCGTAGAGGATACATATACTTAACAAAACTAAATGTCCACGGGTGGTGAGCGATCGCGTCATGGAGATTGCTGCAAGTGCTGGTCCAAAAAGCAACAGGATTGAAATTAAAGGCAAGTAAATCATGTATTTTCTTAAACTTAAATAAGCTCAAATGAAGGTTTTTGATTTAGATTTGATGGCTGGTTTTTAGGGTCAATCAATGAGCCGAAATCCTTTGCCACTCTTTGAGCGTTGTAGATGGGATTTGCAACTCAATCTCCTGATCCATAGCCACAGGTAAAGTCAGGAGAATGCCCTCACTCAGGCGCTATTTGAGGTTTTTCTCTACCAAGTTTCCACAGCAAGATGACACCCAAGCCGAACATATTGACTAGGAAAACTATTAAACCTCCGAAAAATGGAATTAGTGTCAGAACTGTGAGGATTGCTAAACCTACCAAAAACTGCTGCTGTAACGACCAATTACGATTACTGGCTAGACTTTGACCAACAAAAAGTGCCACGGCTAATGATCCGACTAGAGAAGTGATAATCACTGTCAGACTTAGTAGTGGAATCAGAGGAATACCAATCAGCGTAATCGCTAGAAACACAATCACAAAGATAATGCCGACGATCGCTCCCATTCCACATAAAACAGCCAAACTGGGGTGTTGACGCAATTTTGTAGCCAAAGAAGGCAGGAACTGGGGATTGGTATGTAAAATAATTAGTCCGAGAATAGCTGCTAGTACGGCGTTACCAATTCTAAAAATGGGACCGAGAGAAATAGTGTAGAAGAAGCTACCTCTATCTCGATTGGAACTATCCATCATCCCAGGTTGATCATTAGTTGTATAGCTACCGCCAATGTTCGCACCTTCTTCTTTGACGATTTTGCCCCCAAAGGAGTAAACATCACCCTCTACCTGTACTCCTTTTTTGAGGATGACATCTCCCCCAAATGCGATCGCAGTATCCAAAACTCTAGCATTAGGTGATACTGTAACATTCCCCCCAAAAGCGAAGGCATTTTCGACAACTTGATTCTCTGGTACGGTGACGCTACCACCAAAGCGAATCAGGTTGGTATTGTTGATATTGATGTCAGTCTGCGCTAGGGCATTACCTGCAAATATTAAGCAAATAGTGACGATAAAACCCAGAATTAATTGTTGCCATTTCATAGATTTTATCCTCGTGAATTACATTATGATGAATTCGCTTCATTGGATAGTTGCATTCACCGCAAACTCAGCCATCCCCAAAAGCAGCAAAGGGAAGACGATTCAGCATTAGTCTTCAGGAATTAGATATATTTAAAAATCGGCGATACCACAAAGTGGTTGCCAAGGGCATCGCTAATACTCGATCCGACCTAATAATAAATGAAATTCCTTCTACCTGAATCTACCCCAGGGCTGGACAATTCCATTCAGGCTCTCAGTCAAGCTGATTGGTAATGATAGCTATTATGTTTTGCGATCGCTTAAGTCTGCAATATTCAACAGCGATCGCAATCAACTTTTAAACTAAATCATCTTGGGCAATTTCTCGATCGATTTGTTCGGGATTTTGTTCGTAGTAATGCCAAGCTGCACTTAAATCTTCCGCAGTCAATCCAGGATAATTTGCCAATAATTCTTCATCCGGCGCACCTTGTTGACGATATGCTACCAAAGTCCATACGGGAATTCGTGTATTTCTAATTCGTGCTTCCCGCAAACTCCAGGTGTAATCTGAATCGGATTTTGCAACATTTACACGTAATTTAATCCTTGGTCAACTAATTCCTCTGGTAGAGCATCAACTGACCAAAAGCTTCAGATGCCCAATCAATAAGGTCAATATCACGAATACTTTCTAACACCTGCTTACGGCGATAGATAGCCTTTGTATCAGAACCATAGTCTTTCGCTCATCCGCTCTAGCGCGTTATTGAGATACGTGAGTGTTGAATCTAACACAGCCATTATCCTAATTTGGGATTATCCCAAATTAGGTTTATTGTAATGGACGTAAAATATAGTGCGAAAAACAAAGCACGATGAAATCTATATCTAGCTATGAGTATGACATATTTCGTCATTGTATGATTGCGGCTCGAAAAGAAGCACAACTTACTCAGGAATCTCTCGCCAAATCTCTTCAAAAACCTCAATCTTTCGTTGCTAAATATGAGAATGGTGAGCGACGCTTAGATGTTGTTGAGTTTCTCATAGTTACTCGCGTGATTGGCGTAGACCCTTGCGCCATTCTTAAGAAAGTTGAACAACAAATATCTGAAGCATCTTGTGAGGAAAGATTATGAACACACCAGATGTAATCAGACTCGCCTCGCAGTATTTAGCTGATTTATCGGGGCATACGTTTGATGTTTTAGATGTGTCTAAACCAGTGACCGTAAATGCATCTGTCAATTTAACTAAAGTAATCTCAAAGCTTTCACCTTTACTTGGAAATCTGATCGAATTTAATACCGTTGAATTCTTAAATAAGCAAGATGATTTTGCTGGATTTGGAGTGTGGGAGAGGCAAGATCCAGGGTTTCCAGACACAATTTTTGTAGGAAATGTTCAACCAACACCAGGATTGGAGATTAAGGCATGGTTTCCGTTAGCGACAGAAATAACCGCGCGGTTCAAACGATAGCCAGAATCACTTTCAGTTCGATCAAACTCATGTCGTGATGTTAGCATGGCTACCTGAAAAGATTATTTATGGAAAACCTCGTATTCTAGATGTATGCGTTATATCTGGCTTGTCAGTGGCTCTGGCTAGAGATACTCATTACCATAATTTGCCAGATTATCTTGTTTTAGAACCAGAAGATACAACCCAAAGGACATCAAACCTCCAGCAAACAAACACCAGTGGCTATAAGTTTCAAGGCTCTACCAGTGAGCTTTTAGATGCTCAAAGAATGGTTGAGGCTTGGGGATCTGAAGCGAAAATCTACATTCCACAGATGTGACTTAGATTATTAATATTTTTGAAAAATCCCAGCTAAAACAAGATTTAGATTTGAAGGTTGATGCGGTTCGTGCTAAAAAATCTAAATATTTACCAACGTACAAGTAAGAAATTATCTCTATAGTTGCATTCGTCGCATTCCCCACCAAGCGATCGCAAACTCGACAATTCCCAAAAGCAGCAAAGCACCGATGAGATGCCAAGTTCCAAACCAGCCTGAACCCCTCACAAATACATCCCGACACAGTTCGATGTAATACCGCACGGGGACTAAATAGGAAGCAATGGAAAATGGAAACGGCACTGTATTGAGGGGAAACAAAAATCCTGCCAGCAAAAAGGCAGTCAGCACTTTAATTGTGCCGATCGCTTGTACAGCCGCGCTTTGGGTGGTAGTGAAAATGCCAATGATTAATCCGAGTTGTACACTTACCCAGATGAATATGGGAGTGCCAATAATTAAGGGGGTGGGATCGCCAATCACGCGCACTTGAAACAACAAAAAACCGACAATAAACAGAATTAAAGCTTCTCCCAATCCCACGAGGGTATAGGCTAAGGATTTACCTAGCAATAGTTCCCAGGCACTGAGGCTAGAGGCGTAAAGCTGTAGAATTGTCCCTTGTTCTTTTTCTCGCACTAATGCGATCGCTATCAACAACGGCGGAAAGATGGCTAAAATCACTCCGTAACTTCCAGGTACAATAAATAATGATTCCTGTCGTCCCGGATTAAACCAGAGTCGCACCTGAGAAATTACACCAACAGAGTCAGCAAGTTTACCGAGTTGGGCTTGTACAAATGACAAAGTTGTTCCCTGAATCGCCAATCTTGTTACCCGTGCGTTGATCACATCACTGCCATCAATCACAACTTGCAGATTTCCAGTTTTGCCTGCTTGTACCTCAGCAGTAAAGTCTGGTGGAATCGTAACTTGCACTTGAGCCGTTCCCCGGTCGATCGCATCGGGAAAGCGTTCGCGAAGCGTCTCTGAAAGAGAATCGCCTTTCCATTGCGCTGGGACAAATAAATTGGTGGCGTATAGTCGTTCAACATAACTCCGGCTGAAGCTTGTCTGATCGAGATCCCGCACCGCCAGAGCAATGTTTTTTGCTTCCAGCCGAATTGCATAGCCAATAATTAGCAGGGCAATTACAGGTAAAATGAAGGCGAGGGCAACACCTAAGCGATCGCGCACAAACTGCTCTAATTCTTTGAATAACTGATTGCGAATGCGGCGAATCATCATGGCGGCGCACCTCCGGCTCGTTGCACTTCCCCAATAAACGCATCTTCTAAGGAAAATGGCATGGGTTGAATATCTGTAAGGGAGAGATTTGCCGATTGCAGATAAGACCGCACTTGGGGCAGTTCTGCGGTAGGATGATCTAAAACAACGTGGAGGCGATCGCCAAAAATTGAGACACGCCACGGTTCGAGAAATTGCCGTAAGCGATCGTAACTTCCTTGCAGTTCGCCAATTTTTAACTCAAATAATTGACCAGGTTGTGCGGCTTTAATCTCACTGGCAGAACCTTCGGCAACTTTCCGCCCTGCAACCATAAAACACATCCGGCTACATTGTTCTGCTTCGTTCATATAATGGGTTGTCACCAAAATTGCCGTCCCATGACGAGCAAAATCATTAATCAATTGCCAAAATTGCTGCCGTGCTAAAACATCTACGCCAGAAGTTGGTTCATCTAAAAACAAAATTTCCGGTTCATGAATTACAGATGCGCCAAATGCTACCCGTTGCTTCCATCCACCGGGGAGTTGTCGTGTCAGTAAATGTTCTTGTCCTTCTAATCCCGAAATGGATAACACCCAACTAATTTTTTCTCGCTGCTGACGGGGTGGAATGCCATAAACACCACTATAAAACTGCAAATTTTCCAGAATTGTTAAATCATCGTAGAGGGTGAACTTCTGACTCATATAGCCGATACGTTGCCGCAATTCTGCACTGCGAAGATTACCTGTTTCTCCAGCCAGGGATATTTCGCCAGAACTAATTGGTAATAGTCCACATAGCATTTTGATGGCGGTGGTTTTTCCCGCTCCATTTGCCCCCAAAAGTCCATAAACATCGCCATAGCGGATATCAAGATTCAAATCCACAACGGCGTGAAAAGAACCGAAAACGCGATTGAGATTCTGTGCAGAAATCGCTATTTTCGCCTTTGCAGGTTCAGATATTGCCAAGCTTTTGACTCGCGGAAATGCCAGAGATTTTGGTACAGAACCTTTTTGGCGTAGGAGTGTGGTGAAAACGTTCTCTAGTGTGGGTGATTCTGGTTGAATTTTCTCGAACTGCACATTATTTTGAGTCAAGCGATCGCGCACAAAGGCAATCCCCGATTTCACATCTTTTACCAAAACTTCCAAGCGATCGCCTAGTGTAGAAACTTCTGCAATTTCACCTGTGACAGTCAGTGCTTTTTCTGCTTGAATTAGCTGCGAAGTGCGGATAATTAAGCGATTTAAGCCTAAATTACCCTTGAGTTCTGCGGGAGAACCCATTTGCTGAATTTGTCCATTGTAAATTAATGCCACGCGATCGCACCGTTCGGCTTCATCTAGATCGGGAGTCGCAACTAGTACGGTAATATTTTGGGCAGTTAATCCAGCCAGAATATCCCAAAACTCACGCCTAGCAATGGTATCGACTCCAGTTGTTGGCTCATCCAGTAATAATACTTGCGGTTCAGCAATCAATGCACAGCACAAAGCTAACTTTTGCTTCATCCCACCGGAAAGACGACCGGCAAGGCGATCGCGGAATGAATCGAGTTGCATCAACTTCAGATACTTGCTGCGTCGCGCTTCCAGTTGATTTTCGGGGACAAGTCGTAATCCTGCACTGTAATAGATATTTTCATCCACACTCAGATCGGGATAAAGAGAAAATTGTTGAGTGAGATATCCAGTATAATTTCGAGCATCACGGGCAGGTAATCCCAGAATTTTAGCATCGCCTGCGGTTGCTTCCATCACGCCACCCAAAATATTGAATGTGGTTGTCTTACCTGCACCGTCAGGCCCAATCAATCCAAACAATTCGCCACGGCGGATTTGCAGATCGAGTCCCCGAATTGCAATGGTTTTACCATAGTGTTTGTAGAGTCCTCGAACGTCGATTGTCACCTCATTTAAGTTTAGAGAAGCAGCAGGAATTAACTCATGGGAAACTTTCATAGGCTAAAACCTTGCTCAAGGAATAAAATCAAGACTAATCGTCACGTTGCTGCGATCTGAATTAAAAATGACGCTCGTTCGTGCAGCGTCTCCCCTTCTCGCTGCGCTAACAAAATTCAAATCTTCCTACTTACCTGTTACCTACCTTAATAAGTGATATTCACAACTTCTGCAAAGATTGCTATATCTATCCATCTATCTTCTCTTGTTTTGGTAAAACTAAGTATTAAATTTACAGTTAAATATCATATTGAATTCAATGATTTAATTATGTATAAATTATCCGTATTCTTATAAATATTTCTCAAGGAATAGATAATATTGCTTTTATTTACCTATTCGGATACAAGAAGTATTTGATATTTTATGCCTTGGTAGAAAATTAGGGAAGTAGTGAGTGATTTTGTGGAGTTTGATAATTCAATACGGTTCATTTAAGCCTAAAACTCTTTTTTAAAACGTTAGCGTAGCGTGCTGTAAGCATACCGCAGAGGCACAGAGGACACAGAGAAAAATAAATTCTTAACTGAACTGTATTGTTGATAATTATCTTACAAGTTGGCTAGATAAATACACAAAGTTAATCCTTTTTTTTATCATAGAAATGTCTTAATATTTTACCATGAAAAGGCTACTTCTACTTTTGATAAATTAGTAATTTTAAAAGTAAAAAAACTTGCTTATTTTGTCGAATAACAAGGGTTTAGCATTGCTAAACCCCCTAAATAAATAATTGATTTTCGCGTACTAAAATCCCTACTGCCAAACGTAGATAAGCAGAAACAAAATAATCCAGATAACGTCAACAAAGTGCCAAAATAATGAAGTCGAATTGACACCAAAGTGACCAGTATCGTAATTACCGGGAATGAAAGAACGAATCAAAATAATAGACTGCAATAAAATCCCGGTAAAAACGTGCAACCCGTGAAAACCGGTTAACAGGTAAAACATCCCGCCAAAAGTACCGGAAGTAAACCCAAATTCCAATTCACTCCATTCTACAGCTTGACCATATAAAAAGTAGCTACCCATTGCTATTGTAGCCAACAAAAACAGGCGAAATCCCTGTAAATTGTCACGTTGTAAGCATCTTTCTGCAAAGTAAATTACAAAGCTGCTAGAAACCAGAATAATTGTGTTAATTGTCGGTGCTGTAATTTCTAGTCCCGAAACACCAGCAGGAAGCCAGTTAACAGTTGTGGTTTTGTAGACAATATAGCCAGCAAAAAAACTTAAGAAAATGACACTTTCAGATAAGAGAAAGACAATAAAACCAAACATTTTATTGCCTTCTTCGTCATGTTCATGTTCATGGCTGGCATGATGCAATTCTTCAGGGTGAATAGAACTATCCATTGGGTAATTTCTCCTTTTGAGTTTTAAACGCAAAGGAACGCGGAGGGAAAACGCAGAGGGTACGCAGAGGTTTTCTGCGTCCTTCTTTTTTCTGCATTATTCTGCGTTTTGTAATGTTGTTTGGCGTTCCAGGTTGGCTGTTAATGGATCTGATTTTCCGTAGCCGTAAGGTCCGCTAATAATGATGGGAATTTCTTCAAAGTTTTCTACAGGAGGAGGAGAAGAAATCATCCATTCTAAACCAATTGCTCTCCAAGGATTATCAGGTGCTTTTTCACCTTGTGTCCAAGAAACCAACATATTAAAAATGAAGGGTAAGGTGGACATTCCTAATAAGAATGCACCAAGACTAGCGATCACATTCCAGAAAGTATATTCTGGTGCGTAGGAAGCAACTCGGCGTAACATCCCTTGCAAACCTAATGGGTGCATGGGTAAAAAGTTGAGGTTAGTACCGATGAATGCTAACCAAAAGTGAATTTGTCCCCAACCTTCATTAAACATCCGCCCTGTCATTTTGGGGAACCAGTGATAGATGGCTGCATACAAACCCATTGTCACTGTTCCGTAAAGAACATAATGGAAGTGACCAACTACAAAATAGGTGTTGTTAACGTGAACATCTACTGGTACAGAAGAAAGCATAATTCCTGTAATACCAGCAAATACAAACATTACTAAAGCACCCAAAGCAAACATCATTGGTGTAGTTAATCTAATTTTTCCACCCCAAATTGTTGCTACCCAAGCAAATACTTTAATCCCTGTAGGGATGGAGACAAACATTGTTGTCATCATGAAAATTAACCGCATCCAGCCTGGTGTACCACTGACATACATATGGTGTACCCAGACGATCGCACTAACTACGGCAATTAACATGGAAGAAACTGCAACTACCTTATAACCAAATAAAGGTTTGCGGGAGTAAACAGGGAATATTTCTGAGAAAATCCCAAACACAGGCAGAATGATTACGTAAACTGCTGGGTGGGAGTAAAACCAGAAATAATGCTGGAACATCACCGGGTTTCCGCCTTTGCTGGGGTCAAAAAAGGCAGTACCAACTGTTAAATCCAGTAGCAGCATGACTGCACCAGCAGTTAATGCAGGAAGTCCAAATAATTGGATGATTTGGGCGCTAAATACTGCCCACACAAATAAGGGCATTCTGAAGAAACCCATGCCAGGGGCGCGCATTTTGACGATAGTGGTAACAAAGTTGACCGCACCCATGATGGAGGAAACGCCGGAAATAGCTACGGCTAATAACCACAGAACTTGACCGTTAATTAAATGACCTGTGGGGTTTTGTAAACTGACGGGAGGATATGCCCACCAACCAGATTGGGCTGGCCCACCAGGTACAAAAAAGCTGGACATGAGGAGGATTCCCACTACTGGAACCATCCAAAAGGCAACGGCATTCAATCGCGGAAATGCCATGTCTCGCGCCCCAATCATGATGGGTACGAGGTAGTTAGCTAAACCAACGAGGGAGGGAAATGTCCACAGGAACAGCATGACTGTGCCGTGCATGGTGAACATTCCGTTATAAACGGTGCGGTCTATTAAGTCAGATTCGGGAGTGATAAGTTCTCCCCGCAAGATCATGGCGAAGATACCACCGACAAGGAAGAAGATAAAGGAGGTAACGAGGTATTGAATACCTATTACTTTATGGTCTGTGCTGAAGGTGAAGTATGTTTTCCAGTTGTTGGGCGTTTCGTGGTGATGTGCTTCACCAGCAATGCGAATGGGAATGTTAGTCATTGGTTGGTTTCTAAATAGGAAGGCTCACGCAATCGCGTTTCGCGATCTCGAAGAGTAGGCGCAAAGGAAGAATGAATTAACCCGAAAAATTAACTACTGGAGGTGCAGCAGGTTTAACTCTTTCCCAACCAGTTTTTATGCTTTGGTTGCTGGTTTGGGCGTATTCGCTGGCTGCTTGATTTTTTGCGGGTGTGGGGATGTGGTTTGCAGCTTTTTCTAACCATTCGTGATACTCTTCAGGAGTTTCGACAATCACGTTGGCTTGCATGGTTGCAAAGTATGTACCGCTGTATTGGGAATCGGTGAGGCTATATTTGCCGGGGCGAATGGGTGTGAATTCAAAGTCGATGGTTTTACCGGGAACGATGTCTTGTTTGAGGCGAAAGGCGGGAATATAAAAGCCGTGGAGTACGTCTTCTGATTGTAGGGCTAAACGAATTCTGCGATCGCTCGGTAAATGCAATTCTGTACTGGTAATATCTTTTTCAGGATAATGAAATACCCAAGACCACTGTTTGGCTAGTACGTCAATTTTTTCTAAGGGTTCACCCGCAATTTCAATCGGTACTGCTTTTTCTTCTGCATAGGCAGTTTCCATTTCCATGGGATTATGCAGATGTACCAGTTGGGCTGGGCCTTGAATAGCCATTTCTTCGTAAACTTGGTAACTGTAGCTGCCAATCCACAATACCAACATGATGGGTATTATTGTCCACACTACTTCTAGGGTGACGTTACCTTCAATGTGTGGGCCATCATTCAAATCGTAGCTTTTGGCGCGGTGGAAGGTGACAGAATACAAAACGGTACTGATAACAGCCAAAAAGATGAAAGCACCTAATGTCACTAAAAAGCTAAATAAATCATCAACAAGATGAGATTCAGCAGCGCCTTGGGGGGGAAGCCAGGAATAAGCCTGTTTACCAATGAAGATACTGGTAATTGTGACAATCAACCCCCCAGTCATCAAGGTCAAAAGATTTAAAATCAGCCGGATGTTCATAATTTGTCATTGGTGATTGGTGATTGGTAATTGGTGAGTGGTAATTGGTAATTGGGTATTCTTCCCAGTCCCCAGTCCCTAATTCCCAGTCCCCAATACCTTATTGATGTCTTGTCCCATTCTCAATAAGTTATCAGCAGTGTTATGTACACCAAATTCACCTGCTAATTGCGCTCCTAATGTGCCGTGTAGATACATAACAAACATGATGGAAATTCCTGCTAATAAATAACTCCAGCGCACTTGTTGATCTGAATCTTTACAGGAAATATAACGTTGCCATCCTCTCCAAAAAGTCATGGCAATCATCAAAGCTAATAAGAAAACTCCGCCGACACCATGCCACATCATGGTTTCCATTGCTTGCAAACCCCAAGCACTTTTTAAATTTGTTGGTGGAGTTGCTAACAACATTTCATAAAAACCAGCCGCAACTGTGAAAAATGTAATTACAGCAGCGCCTACCATGTTGTACCAACCAACTTCAAATAATTGGGCGCGTTCAACAGCTAAACCCAAATATTTAAACAGCCAGTTTTCTAAGGGAAAAAGTACACCAGCTATATCAAAGATAATGGCAATGATGAATAAACCAAGAGTGAGATGGACTAAATTGGGGTGAATCGGAATTGTGTAAGGTAATCCATTTGCTCCCATTTGGGCGCTGACTTGATCAATTAATTCTGAGTTCATGGTAAGATTCCATCCTTTACGGCTTCCACAACTGGCACTGTGTGTATTCCATAAACCCACACCAATTCATCACCGAGATATACTTGAAAACCAACAAGTATGGTTAAAAGTAACCCAACTGCTAAATAATGAATTGGTAATCTTTGCGGGTCACGAGTGCGGAGTACATAACGCCAAGCTGTAATTGCAGCGAGAATTCCTGACAGTGACCAACCGATTAAGGTGTGGTAATTTAATACTGATTTGACTAGGTTGTAAGGTTTGGCTAAACCTGCTTCAAATTGACCGAAGATAATGGCAATGAAAATGGATACTGTGGCTACAAATAGATTCCACCAACCTATTTCAAAGAAGCGGGTTTTTCCAGTTAAAAAGCCAGTTAAATCACAGAAAAATGCAAACAGTATCATCGCAATTACGAAGTGAACTACGATGGGATGCAGTGGATCTGGATAAGGTAAATTATGCTCGTTTAGCGACGTTAAGGACTCGAACATGGAATTCTCCTGGATTTATTGACTACTCCTCTGCCACATTTAAATAATTGATATCTATCAATTATTGTCGTTATCAAAAATCACACTTTAGTCATTAGAAAATTTTCTACTTCCAATACCCAATGTATAGTGAATGATTTTGGGTTAAGTTTTATGCTCATAACAACAGTCTGTAACAGCAATTCTCGATGTATACTGCAAACGGGTGAAATCTGGACTTATGTCATACTGAGCGTAACGTAGTGCAGCGTTCGCGGAGCGTCTCGTAGAGAAGTATCTCGGAGATTCTTCACTTCGTTCAGAATGACACTTTTGAACAGTTTTTAGTATAGCTAGACTAAATCGCTGTTGGGGTTTTGATTTACTAGACCTATTTTTCAGGTTACGTAAATTTTTATAAATTGTCAAAAAACTAAAAGCTGAACTTTTAGAATTAAGAGAGAGCAAGAAAGGAAATAATGCTAATCTGGCTACCTTTGCTTTCTTTAATTATTATGAAATAAAAGGCATATATTTTGATGTCTAGTGCTGTACATATAAGAATTATTACTTTGTGCTGAAAATAACAGAAATTTAAATTATTGCTGCTACAGATACAAATTGTTTATCTGCTCATTTTTATCTAGTTCAGAATTATTGTAAATTATTCGCTGTAGGTTGGGTGAGGAAAACGTACTGCTTGTTTATAAATTTCTGAATATAGCCAATATAGTAAATGTCTGAATCAGGATTTACAGGATTAAAGGATTAGCAGGATTAACCATACATTGTCTTGAGATTGTTGATCCTGTAAATCCCCAAATCCTGATATGGCTTGCGCTACGCGACGCTATCAGACAGTTGAAATTTTATAAATGCTACTAGATACCTGGCAGTTTCACCAAATCTAAAATAATTCCAATTAGTGAACCTAAAATTAATCCCATACTGCTCAAAGAACTAATAGCAAAACCGATACCCCGCTTTTCGGCTGCTTGATAATATCCCCACGCATAAGTAATGCGTCCTATCACCCAAGCTGTACCTAAAGCAGAAGCCCAAATTGGACTAATATAAATTGAGAACAACCATAAAGCAGGTAAAAATAAAATCAGTTGTTCTAAGGTATTTTGTTGAACGCGCAGCACTCTTTCAAAATCTGGGTTTCCTACTGTTTGAGGAGGACTAATTTTATATTTAAATCTGGCTCTGCCAACATTAATTGTCACCACAAAGTAAACAATCAGTGCCAGCACTGTCACAAGGCTAGTCCAAGGAGACATAAACAATTAAAAATTGAAAATTACTAAATAAATTATAGTGCATAATGATCATAATTTCGGCTCAAAATCAACGCAACTGCGATATTTGTAATATTGATAAAAATGTACATTCCCAAACTAGACGAGGTTGAGCATAACAAAGTAAATTTTTTCTGGTTTTTTCTAATTGTTCAATAATTTTCGGTTGATGTATTTGTTGCCAGTAAGACTGTTGTAGATAATCAATTAACCATAATTGCGCTTCTGTATCTAATTCTTTATCAATTCTTTGGGCTAATTCTAAAGAATTGCGGTAAGATTTAGGCGCTTTTGTTAGTTGTTGGAGTAGTTCATTGGGAATTGTTTGTAATTGTTGGTAAGATGCGATCGCACTTCCAGGACTACCAGCAGCTAAACTCAATACTTCTGGATGCTGCAAAATCTCTTTATTCCCTGTCTGGGTCAGCACTTGAGCCACAGAGGCTGTATCTAGTCGATAAAAAGGAATCTTCTGACAACGGGAAACTAAGGTCGGTAAAACAGACTCAGCAGAAGGTGCAATTAAAATTAATGTCGCTTGTCCTGGTTCTTCTAAGGTTTTGAGTAAAGCATTTGCAGCTGCTTCGGCCATTGTTTCGGCTTGTTCTAAAACAACTACGTTTCTTGGTGCCTCTAAAGGTGGACGAGAAAGAAACTGAGTAATTTCTCGAATTTGTTCTAAGCGAATTACCGGAGGTGCTTTCCTTTTCACTCCTTTTTCTGCTGCTTCGGCTGCTGTTAATCTTTGTCCTTGATATTGATAAGTTGGTTGTACCCAAAATAAGGAAGGGTGATTTCCTTGACGAATCCGATTGTGTAAGGTGGGTATTTGCTGTGGTTCTACGGAAATAGAAAACAGCAATTCAATGAAACATTTAGCTGCTAAACTTCGTCCTACACCTTCAGCACCAACAAACATATAAGCTGGGGCAATGCGGTTTTGTTTAACAGCTTGGGTTAATAATTCTATTGCTTGTTTTTGTCCTATTAATGGGGAAAACATAATTCGTAATTCGTAATTCGTAATTCGTAATTGGCATGAGGAGGTTATTTTTCTTTGAGTTTTTTTGTGGACGCGACTAGGATTTTACCAATTTCGTTTGCTTCTTGGAGGAGTAAGTTAAATCTTGTTTTATCTACTAATTCCGATTCTATCAATATTTCTAACCAATATTGAGTTTCTCTCGCTTCTTTGAGAGCTATTTCTAATTTGTGAATAAAGTCTTTATCGGATTGAGCAGATTGAGCCTCTCGGACATTTGCACCAATAGAAGTTCCAGAACGAAGTAATTGTTTAGATAATGTACGATAGATTCCTGATTGTTCATCCAAAAAACAACAAGCTTTAATTATCCTAATTGCAAATAGTTTTGTCCTATCTGTAATTGCTACATAACTATTCATACTAACCATCTTGTATTTAATTATCTTCAATTACGAATTACGAATTACGAATTAAAAAATCTATCGCTCAAAATTTGTTTGATAGTATGTTGCACAACTTCTTTACTCAAACTCCCATCTACTCGGAAAATTCGGGCTGGGTAAGTTGCAGCTAATTCTGTATATCCTTGTTGGACACGATGATGAAATGCGATCGCTTCTTGCTCTATTCTATCTAGTGCAGCTTCACTGCCACGTTTCCGCGCTAGTCCCACTTCCACATCAACATCTAGCCAAATAGTCAAATCACTTTCTAACCCACCAGTAGCAATGTTATTAAGCTGATTAATGATACTCATACTCAAGCCCCTGCCATAACCTTGATAGGCAATGGTAGAGTCAGTATAGCGATCGCACAAAATATATTTTCCCGCTGCTAAATTAGGTTTTAGTTCCTGCTCAATGTGTTGCGCTCTATCCGCAGCATACAACAATAATTCTGTTACTTCCCCCACCGGCTTATCTTCCGATTTTTCCAGCAATAACCGTCGTAAATGTGAACCTAACTCTGTTCCTCCCGGTTCACGAGTCAACACTACGGATACACTTAAACTATGTAACCACTGATTACACAGTTGCATCTGAGTAGTTTTACCACAACCTTCCACCCCTTCAAATACAATTAATTTACCACTCATGGTTTAAAATTTTTCTCCTACCAATTTTTTACCCTTAAGAAAAAATAAAAGATTTATGTCCCGTCTCTCTAGTCCAGTCTCGCATCAGTTTGCATTCCAAAGTTTACCAAGAAGCATGACTACTTTGGAAACCTGGACTTTCGGTATCACCAACCATCTCAGTTGGCCTACATTAGTCGCAACAGTTCATGCGGACTTGGGAACGGCAGCTATATTTGTTTGGGTTCCTGCCATCATTGTGGGAATGTTAATCAACTATCAAGTTAAGCATCTAGGTAGAAATTTATTAGATGTGTCTGGTGGTACTCCTAACTACATAGCCCGGTTATGGAATGGCCACCCCATTATTGCCCGTTATGCTGCAATTGGGTATCTCATCTCTTGGCTTTCCGTTGTCCCACTCAATGCGGTGATCATCACAGAGATGATTAAATCTAATCTGGGTGTATTGGGTATTACCTGCCCAGAACTAATTTTCAAACTCGGTTTTACTCTCCTACCTTTTGTTCTTGCCTTTAGTGGCAGTCGTGCCTTAAGTATTTTACATCTATTATTTTCACTGCCGGCTTTACTTTTGCTCTTATCATTTTGTCTACAAGGACTCGGTTTTTTAGCTTTTTCTCCCCATAGTCCCGGCTTTTTTCCTGAACATTGGTCATCATTAAGTTTTATAAATTGGGCTAAATGGTTCTTTTTTATCAGCTATACAGCCTACAGTTGTGAAACCGTTTCCTCTTTTGTCGCTGATAGTCGTCATCCTCAAGAAACCTTAAAATTCCTAAATATTGCAACTTGGTTAATGCCACCTATTTTTATTGGTGGTTCTTGGGTAATAATTCGTTTATCTACCCTGTCAGATTTAGGGGATGATGCTTATCTTAACCTTGTTGCCGCTGCTTCCCAATTTTGGGGGAACTTTGCCCCTATCACCATCACTTTTTTACTCGCTGGATGTTGTTTACTCGGTTCAGCAACCGCTGTTTCTAATTCCCCCCGAATTATTTACCAGTTAGCTAGAGATAAGCATTTAGCAGAGGTATTTTCTCTAGTTTCCTCTCGTGGAGTCTTTGGTTCAGCACTAGTTTTGAGTTTATGTATATGTATAATTTACTTTCTGTGGGGAGACATATCTCAAATCGTCATCGTGGGGAATGTGGCTTGGTTTGTAGCATTCATGCTTATGCACTTGGGGTTATGGAGAAAACGAAATCAAGCCGACGTATTATGGCCAAAACTATCTTTAGTTTTTTATATTCTAGAGGCTGTAATTCTGTTAGTAACTGCCTACGCGTGGGGTTGGCAAGATTTTCTAGCCGGGTTATTAGCGCCCTTTTTTGTATTAGTGATGGATGCTTTCGTCCGTTATCTTCCCCTTCCTATTTTCCGTTCCCATTGGTGGATAAGGCAGTATAAATCACAAAGACGTACACCGGTCAAAGATTCCCTATTGATACAAGTGGGAATATTGATGTTTCTGTTATGTGGTGCAGTTTTAGCAGGTTGCATTTTTGTTTGGCTGTTGAATGCACCTCCGAACACTACTACCAAAAATCTGATTGTCATCTTGTTGATTACAGTAGCATTTGTGGGAGTTGCGATCGCTTGTTGGACAAGTTTACCCGAAGTAATTGCCTTAGCGGAAGCACGAGAATCAGCAGAACACCTATTTACTATTGCCCAAGATGCTATTTTAGTCGTAGATGAACAGGGTATTATTCGTCAAGCAAACCCCGCAACAGAAGATTTTTTTGGTTTCAACCCATCCCAATTATTGGGATATCACCTCAAAAAATTTCTCCCCGAATTAACTGAACATCCAGAAGAATGGCAAAATCGAGGTGAACATACCCTACACCATCATCATAAAATCAGAACTCTAGAAGTTTCCATCTCAGACCGACTTCATCAAGATTTTCAAGAATATGTCGTCATTGTTCACGACATCACCCAACGCAAACAAGCAGAGGAAATATTACGACAATCTGAAGCTCAATTAAGAGCAGAAGCACAACTATTAGCGACTCAATTAGTACAAAGTGAAAAAATGTCTAGTTTGGGTCAATTGGTGGCAGGTGTAGCACACGAAATTAATAACCCAGTTAGCTTTATTTATGGCAATCTCAGCCCAGCTAATCAATATATCCAAGATTTAATTCAACTCATCCAACTTTATCAGCAGCATTATCCCCAGCCCAAATCAGAAATACAAAAATTAATCACAGCCATAGACTTAAATTTTGTAATAGCAGACCTACCTAAGTTATTGCATTCCATGGAAATTGGTTCTGAAAGAATCAGAGAAATAGTACTATCTCTACGAAATTTTTCTCGGCTAGATGAGGCAGAAATGAAAGCTGTAAATATTCATGATGGTATTGATAGTACACTGCTAATTTTACAAAATCGAATCAAATCTACATCTAATCGTCCAGCAATTCAAATAATTAAAAAATACGGTAACTTACCACCAATAGAGTGTTATGCTGGACAACTAAATCAGGTATTTATGAATATAATTGCTAATGGAATTGATGCGTTAGAAGAATCAATTTTGAATGGACAAAAAATTGAGCAACCACAAATCCAGATACATACTGAAATCACCACCAATAAAGAGGTAATTATTCACATCAAAGATAATGGTTATGGCATTCCTGAAAATATCCAAAAGCGCTTATTTGAACCTTTCTTCACCACCAAAGCAGTAGGCAAAGGTACAGGTTTAGGTTTGTCTATTAGTTACAGAATTATTACAGAAAAACATGGTGGTAATTTAAAATGTATTTCTGCTCCTGAGCAAGGTACAGAATTTGTAATTACAATACCCTTAAAACAACAAGAATTACCACCTGAATAATTTCCATTTTTCTGCTTTTAGACGATGTTTGATACAGCAACTTATAAGTAAATGAAGTACACATCTTAATCTTATAAATCTTGTGGGTTGGGCATCTTGCCTGCTTTTGTGTACCTCACTCAGACAAAATGTGCTGTAATTACGAATTACGAATTACGAATTACAAATTACGAATTACGAATTACGAATTACGAATTACAAATTACGAATTACGAATTACGAATTACGAATTACGAATTACGAATTACGAATTACGAATTACGAATTACGAATTACGAATTACGAATTACGAATTACGAATTACGAATTACGAATTACGAATTACGAATTATTTAACGTTGTACAGTATTACTTGACTGGTTAAATAACAAATCTCTTGATTTTTCGATATTAAGAGCTTGATTTTTAAACTCCTCAGCTTTCTCGTAAGCACGAATTACTGCTGAACGGTTTTTTATGGTTTCAAACCAGCGTGAAACATGGGGAAAATCTTCTAGGTTTTGGCCTTGAAGTTCATAAGAAACAATCCAAGGATAAATGGCAATATCAGCAATAGAATAATCACCGGCTACAAATTCTCTATCTGCAAGTCGCTTATTCAATACTGCATATAAACGGCCAGTTTCTTTAACGTAGCGATTAATAGCATACTCTATTTTTTCAGGAGCATACTGGCTAAAATGATGGTTCTGTCCGGCCATTGGCCCTAAACCACCCATTTGCCAAAATAACCACTGGAGAACTTCCACTCGTCCACACACATCTTGAGAAATTAATTTCCCAGTTTTTTCTGCTAAATATAATAATATAGCTCCAGACTCAAAGATGGAAATTGGCGCACTTCCATTTGCTGGTTCATCATCAACAATTGCGGGAATGCGATTATTCGGAGAAATTTCCAGGAAATCAGGCTGAAATTGCTCACCCGCACCGATATTGATAGGGATGATGGTGTAGGGAATTTCTACTTCTTCCAAGAAAATTGTGATTTTATGACCATTTGGAGTTGTCCAATAATAAAGCTCAATCATCGCTTTTAATGTAAATTTATAGTACTAAACTTAATTTTATATTTATGCTGTCATAAAAAGGAAATTTATTTAATAAAGCCCCCTCTGAACGGTTAATAACAAGAGGGGGTTTGGAGCTAAAGTCCGGTAGGGTAATCGGGCTATTTAATATTTAATATTGATTAGCTATTTATCCAGTCCTCCTAAAGATAGATAAATTACTCTTGATTATTATAGCAATTCCCAAGCTCATGAAATACACCCCACCCGCGCTGTCGCGCCTTACCAAGGGGAGGGTTGGGGAGGGGTAATTTTGTATCTAACTAGAGTGGGAAAGGCTATATCTGTTTGTGTAATTAAAAAAATTCCCTCACTGTCAGATATCAATAAGGGAATATGGTATTAAATTTCGTCAGGTGATCGGAATATCTCATTATTTAAGTATTTATCTAAAATACATTTATTCCTCCATTAGATAGACAAATCTTGAATAATCAATTTAAAATTGTATATTAAAATACTTTCAGGTGTTTTTACTTAAAAAAGTTTGATTTGATCAGGTAAAATGCTAAAAGTAAAGTTTTTTTACAAAACTTAATTAGGGTTTGCTGAAAAAGTGTTTTGACTATTTGACAGATAGATGATAAACTCTGTGCCTTTCCCTGGAGTGGAATTAACAGTAATGCTACCTTGATGTTTTTCTTCGATAATTTGCTTGGCAATCGCTAATCCTAATCCTGTACCTTTACTTATGCCCTTAGTTGTAAATAAGTAGTCAAATATTTTCTGTTTGATTTGTTCGCTCATTCCTTGAGCATTATCAGCAATGGTGATTTTTACCTGCTGATGTTCGATTGAAGTTTGAATTATAATTCTGTTATTATTTATTTTTATTGTCTCAATATTCCATCCTCTACTTGATTCATCTAGTGCATCTATGGCATTGGCAATAATATTCATAAATACCTGATTTAATTGCCCTGGAAAACATTTTATTGGAGGTAAATTACCATAGTTGGTGACAACTTCGATGGCAGGACGTTTTTCGTTAGCTTTGAGACGATGTTTGAGAATAAGAATGGTGCTATCAATGCCTTCATGGATATTAAATGGTACTTTGTCGTCTCTGTCAGCACGGGAGAAGGTGCGGAGACTGGTACTGATATTTGTTAATCTGTCACAGGCTATGGTCATCGAATCTATGATTTTAGGAAAGTCTTCTAAGCTATAATTTAAGTCAATTATTTCGGCATGGTTGAGAATTTCTGTACCAGGATTGGGAAAGCTTTTTTGATATAATTTCAAGTGTTCAAAAATATCAGTGAGGATGGGTTTAGCTTGTTGAAGACTAGCATAAATAAAACCCAGAGGGTTATTCATTTCGTGGGCTATCCCAGCTACTAAATTACCCAGTGCAGACATTTTTTCACTTTGCACCATTTGTAATTGGGCTTTTTGCAGATTGCTTAAGGCTTGTTCTAAGTCTTGGGATTTTTGTTGTAGGGCAAGTTCTATTTGCTTGCGATCGCTAATATCAAATGTTGTGCCAATAATTCGCTCAACCTGCCCCTCTACATTCTTGATGGGATTGAGGTTAGCAAACCACCAGGTTTCCTGACCATTAAAGTTGATATGCTCTTCATATGCAACTTTTCTGCCTGTTGTGACAATTTCAGTAAATCGTCGTTGCAGCCTTTCTCCCTGTTCTTCTCCCATGACTTCTTGGAGAGTTTTTCCTACAACATGAATGCTACTAATTCCAGTCACCTTTTCTGCGGCAGGGTTCCATCCGGCATAGCAGAAACTGCCATCTGCCAATACATCTATGACAAAAATTACAATTTCGGCACCATCATAGATACTCCGCAAAAACTGCTCTTTTTCCTCTAGTTCTTCTTGAGCTTGTTTTCCCTTGGCTTCCGTTCGTCTCAGATAACTAATATCTTCGACTGTCACCAAAATACCGATGACGTTGTTGTCTGAATCGCGCAGGGGAATTTTGTTTGTGTCGAGCCAGTATTGAATGCCATCTGCTCTTAACTGGGTTTCGATGATGTGGAGTTCGGGTTCTCCTGATTCCATGACGCGGCGATCGCACAGTTGATACCAGTCGGCTTCTTCCTGAATAAAAAAGTCATGATCATTTTTCCCGATAATCTGTTCTGGTGACTCCAAATTTGTAGCTTGAACCGCACTGGCATTACAACCCAAAAAGTTGGAGTTGCGGTCTTTCCAAAAGACTAGCTGCGGAATATTGTCGATCACCAATCGCAAAAACTCTTGGGACAATTGTAGTTGTGCTTGGGTAGCTTGGAGACTTTGGATTGATTCCTCTAGTTCTTGATTCTTAATTTGAGACTGGCGATAAAGTCGGGCATTTTCTAAGGAAATAGCGGCTTGGACGCAAAGTAGATTTAATAGCTCGACGCGATCGCTTGTAAACGCCCCTGTTACTAAATTATTCTCCAGATAAAAAATGCCCAGCAACTTCCCTTGATACAAAATTGGGCTGCATAAGATACTCTTAGGCTGCTGATGCATGATATACGGGTCATTTGCTAAGGTCGGATCAAGGGTTGCATCCCACATCACCGTGGTCTGCATATTGTGCTTGACTTTGTAAATCAGCTTGAGGGGAATATCCTGACTGTCCTCAACAGGAAGGCATTGCAAAACAAATGGCTCTTTGCCCACGGTAATTGACCCTTTGATCAACAAGCGGTGATCTCGCAACAACATGAGGACACATTTATCAGCCCCTGCATTTTGAATGACGATAGAAAGCAACGATGACAAGAGTTTTTCCAGTTCGATTTCGCCAGAAATAGTTTGTGAAGCTTCGAGAACAGTAGCTAAGTCAAGAGAATCTGAGATACCGCTACTATTGACAGTGGTGGTGGGAATGCTAGATGTGGCAGTCTGTAAAGCAAAGATAGTTTCGCTAGTAGAGAGAGGAGAACAAGTCGGCTGTAAGATGGGGGAGAGCAGTTGGGGATAGCGTCTTTCCAAGTCAGCAACCTTGGCTTTTGCTCCCCAACGAGCATAACCGTAGTAGGCGTTGATCATGTATTCTTGAGCAATACGCTTTTTACCCCAGTCGAGGTAGAATTTGACTGCCAGCTCGTTGGCTAAGGCTTCTTCGTTGATATATTCGTTTTCCTGGGCCAGAGAAATAGCGCGATCGTATTTTTCTATAGCTTCATTTTTATTACCTAATACCCGGTACCGTTCTGCTTCTACCAACTCATAGCGATGGGAATTATTTGTTGGTGCATGATATGCCCACATCTGAATTTTTGCTTGGTTTGTATTTACTCGTTCCAAAATTCTAGCCTGCTCTGGTTCAGGAGCATTAGCAAAAACAGCTAAATGAGTCAGTGAATCGTAAAAATAGAAGATGGGCATAAAGGGTAGCCCTGCTCCTGCTGCTGCATACTTTTCTGCCAAATTAATATTTTCTAAAGCTTGCCCATATTCTTGGAAGAGATAACTGAGTAGCAGCTTAGTAACATAACACTGGTAGAGCATCGTTAATTCGTTGTTTTTGATGTGTAATGGAATTAACTTCTCTTCATCATAGCGATCGCCTCGCAAGAGATACGGTTTGCTAGGGGCTTCAATCAAATTGAGAACTGCCTGAGAGTAAAGACTTTGTATCCATAGAACGCCATACTGGTGTAATCGCTCAATAGCCTTGTAATGCGCCTTCATTTCCTGATTGAGTAGCCGCAGATCCCGCCCACTACACAACCCAATCAAGCTACAATTGCAAAGGCTTAAGCCAGCATATTCAATATCACCAGTCTCTAAGCCAATCACGTAGGCTTGAAAAGAGTCTTCTAAGCAATTTTTGGTTGCCTCTTTCCAATGCCTGAGCATACAGTTAAATGCAAAAATGGTCTTTGCTGCCAGATTAGCAGCATCTAAATGATCTAATAAATTTATGCCTAGTCTGCCAAACTCATAGGCAGAATCTATATCCCCGGCAATGATCAAAAGCATCAGCCCATAAAAGACATACCCATAGGTCGATTCTGGTGCATTCCCATACTGGATAGACAGCCGAACGTGGGCAAACACCACAAAGGGTAGTAAGGCTGGATCTACCTGATAGGCAGCAGAAATAATGCTAGAGAGAATCTGCATCGCCGCCCGTTGTGTAGATGCAGTCATCTGTGGTAGTTTTAATAATGTCTCAATGGGTTTGTCTGCTAGGAGTATTTGTATTTCCTGAAGTCCCTGCCCAATCTCGCTGGTTGTTGGCTGCCTTGGTAAATCAACGCCTAATTGCTGCAAAACATCCTTGGCAATGTTTAAGGCCACTAACTGCTGATTCTGAGCCATGCAAGCTTGAATTTTCACTTCATAGGTTTTAACTTGATCCAGTAATGAAGTAGTTTTGTTGAACACAACTTCAGCAAACTGTTCCATTTGTGCAAAGTTGCCAGTCAGATAAGCCGTTTCTACTGCCAATTCATACAGTGTTAACAGTAGTTCATATTGGCTTTGCCAATCATGAGGGACTAATAAATCTAATCCTATTGTGGAATACTTGAGTGCAGGTTCATAAGCGGCTGTCGCTTTGGCTTTGCGTCCTGCAATTGAATTGAGTCTGGCTAATTCATCTTTGTCAGACTGTTGAGTGAGTATTTCTATCCCTGCATTTAACTGATTGACGATCTCAAAAATTCTGAATTCCTGTTGTTGTGAGGGAATGTGATGCAGTAATTGTTGCCCAATCATTCGATGGGTTGCTTGTCTTTTCTGTTCATCAATCAATAAATAAGCAGCTTGTTGGATGCGATCGTGTAAAAATTTGTAGCTAACAGGCTGAGAATTTTCTTGGGTAATTACTTGGCTTTCTTGTCCAACATAAAATTTATAAACATCACTAAGTCCTAAAATCAATCCTTCTTGTAATGCTTTCCATAAATCAGCAGCCGTTTCAATTGCCGATTGTTCAGAAACAATTGCCAAAGTTGCTAAATCAAACTGATTGCCAATACAAGCTGCTAACTGCAATATCTGTTGGGTTGATGGCGGGAGTTTTCCTAATTGGAATGTCATAAAGGATACAACATCATCTGTAACCGCTTGAGTTGTCACTTGTGCAATATCACATTGCCAAAATCCTAACTTCCAATCAAATTGAATAATATTGTCTTGATGCAATGATTTGAGAAACTGGGTAGCGAAAAACGGATTTCCTTGAGTTTTTTGAAAAATTAACTGAGAAAGAGGAATTGCTAAATTCTCAGAGCATTTTAAGGTATCAGCAACTAATTGATTTATTTTTCCTTGGCTTAATGGTGCTAAATTAATTGTATTAATCGTTGCTGTTTTTTTTTGGATTTCACTTAAAGTTAATATTAAAGGATGTGCTAAATTTACTTCGTTATCACGATATGCACCAATAATAAAAAGATGACTCATATCGGCCATCAATAGCTGTATTAACTTCAGTGATGCTGAATCAGTCCATTGCAAGTCATCTAAAAACATTACCAAGGGATGTTCTGCACTGGTAAAGACTTGGGTGAATTTTTGAAATAATAAATTAAATCTATTTTGTGCTGCTATTCCTGATAATTTCGTGGCAGATGGTTGTTCACCAATAATTCTTGATAATTCGGGAACGACTTCAATAATTACTTGTCCATTCTCACCTACAGCCGCTAATATCTGATTTTTCCATTGCTGAATCTGTGCATCACTTTCGGTTAATAATTGTCCCATTAAATCCCGGAATACTTGGACAAACGCACTGAAGGGAATATTGCGATTAAATTGATCAAATTTACCTTTGATAAAATAACCACGTTGCTGCACAATTGGTTTATGGACTTCGTTAACAACCGCAGTTTTGCCAATTCCGGAAAACCCAGATATCAGCATCATTTCTGTTGCACCTCGACTGACTCTATTAAAGGCTTGGAGGAGTTTTTTTATTTCTGTTTCTCGCCCATAAAGTTTGTCGGGGATGGAAAAGCGATCGCACAGATCTCTTTGGGCAATTTCAAAACTCTGAATTTCACCAGTTTCTTGTAGCTGATGTAAACAATTTTCTAAATCTAATTTCAGCCCCAAAGCACTCTGATATCTGTCTTCGGCATTTTTCGCCATCAATTTGTTGACGATTTTGGAAATTACTACCGGAATTTGTGGGTTAATTTCATGTGCTAACGGTGCTGCTTTGGCAATATGACAATGTACCAATTCCATCGACTCTTTTGATTGAAAAGGTAATTCTCCTGTAAAAAGTTCGTATAAAGTCACACCTAATGAATAAAAATCAGTCCGGTAGTCAATTCCCCTATTCATCCTTCCTGTTTGTTCTGGGGAAATATAGGATAATGTTCCTTCTAACACATTAGGATTGATTAACGTTTGCGTTTCCCGTGGTAGTAAAGATGCAATACTAAAGTCAATTAATTTAATTTGTTTGCTCTGAGGATTGATTAAAATATTGCTGGGTTTAATATCTTTATGAATAATGCGCTCTCGATATAGTATGTCTAAGGTGTTGCAGAGTGTGATCGCTATTTTTAATAATTCTATTACAGATAGCGCGTTTTTTTCTTTCAGCACCCATTGCTGTAGAGAAATCCCCCCAAAATCTTCCATCACTAACACATAACCATTTTGGTACGTTTCTAGGCTATAGGTTTGGATAATTAGAGATGAATGGAGATTTTTAGATATAGTATATTGGTTACGAAACTGCACAAGTTCGCTAAAACTTGGATAAGGATTTTTTAGTAGTTTGATAGCCACTGGTAATGAGTCATTTTCTCGATACCCTTGATAAACAACAGTTCTAGAACCATTGTAGAGTTCTTCGCTAACGCGATATCCAGAAATACTGACTTTGCTAGTAAGCATATTGTTAAATCCTGCCAATTTCTAAATTGAGTATGCCAAAATCTCTGAATTTGTTCATAGGTAATATCAAGCTTTTATCAATACCTTCGCCAATTTACGAGGGTGTGTTGATATCTAATCTCCCTTTCCTCTGAGGTTTGGCAAAAACAATCAGTCCTAAAAATTTCTTCAAGGTTTCCCTTAATATTTTTAACTTATTATTTATAGCAATTCCCAAGCTCATGAAATACACCCCACCCGCGCTGTCGCGCACCCTCCCCTTACCAACTACGGTGTACACAGAAGTCTTAAAATCATATTTAACACTTGGTTTTGCTACTCCAAATCCCAATTTAATAGAGAGATGGAGGTTTGAGTTTCGCAAAATATCGAGTATTTCATGGGCTAAAAACCTGAAACTTATGAGGTAACCACTTGTGTGTACACCGTAGCCCCTTACCAAGGGGAGGGTTGGGGAGGGGTAATTTTGTATTTTACTAGAGTGGGAAAGGCTATATATCAATACCTTGTCCAAATCGAAAAAAGTCTTGATTTAGAGGTTGGGTTAAACAACAGCGCAACCCGACGCATTTGTTGGGTTATGGCTGATGCCTCCGGCACGCTACCGCAAACGCCACACTTCATGAGCGTCCCTCAACCCAACCTTGTACTCCCGGTTGAAGTGCGAGGCATCGTCATAACCCACAAGGTAAGCAGCACTGGTAGCGTCAAGATTTTCCCCCAGCATTAGACGACGAGCCTCTTGCAACCGCAGTTGCTTCTGGAACTGCAAGGGACTCATGGCAGTGACTGACTTGAAGTGATGATGGAAGCCTGATACACTCATTCCCAGATCTCTCGCGATGCTTTCAATTTTGATCGGCTCCTTAAAGTTTTTACGAAGTCGCTCGACAGCAAGCGCAATGTAGTGGGTGTAGCCACCCAGAACGGCAATATGACGCAGTCGCGCGCCTTGCTCTCCCATCAGGAGTCGGTAAATGATTTCCCGTGCGACCAACGGCATCAGAACCCGTGCTTCAGCGGGCGTGTCCACCAGCCGAACGAGCCGGATAACGGCATCGAGCAGCGATCCATCTAGTGGACTTACGTCGATCGCTTTGACATTGGCAGGACTTTGGGACGCGGGATAGTCTGCCTCGACCATGACTGAACTGACCAGGGTGGAATCAAGATCAAGGCGAAGGCTCAGGCATGGTTGGGCTTTGGATGCTTCTAGAATTTGGCTCATAATCGGCATTTCGACCGTCGCCAACAGATAATGTGCAGGGTCGTACAGATAGCGATCGCTACCCAAAAGCACTTCTTTACTGCCCTGGGCG
The DNA here is from genome assembly GCF_049315035.1 of Anabaena sp. PCC 7938. Taxonomy (NCBI): domain Bacteria; kingdom Bacillati; phylum Cyanobacteriota; class Cyanophyceae; order Nostocales; family Nostocaceae; genus Anabaena; species Anabaena sp. PCC 7938. Next base: position 4,661,202 of record NZ_CP186034.1, read on the forward strand.
ATTACACAAAAGGCGGGGACAGAAACAGCATGACAGGCTTCTATAGGTAAGGAGAATCGATGAAGATGCAAGCCTTTCAACGGCTCGATTGTTCCATCATGACGAATAGCCTGTGAGATGCGCTCAACCAATTCGTCTCGGTTGGCTTGCACTCTGGAAGCCTCACGCTTTGCGTGTTGGTCGTTCATTAAATCCATATTGGACTTATTTTTCGTTTGAGTAGCATTTATTTTTAAGTTTGCAGGATTGTACAAAGATTTTAGACGATCATTCTAAAGTTTTTACAGTCACTTTGATCGACAGTAAAACCACTCAGGATTTTATTTCCCTGCTGCCATTAACGCTGACGTTAGAAGATTATGCGAGAACCGAAAAAATTAGTTATCTGCCAAAAAAATTATCTACAGAAGATGCACCCCCAGGCAGTGATCCTGCTGTTGGAGATATTGCTTATTACTCTCCCTGGGAGAATTTGGCAATGTATTACAACGATTCTGGATACGCCAACGGACTCGTTATCCTCGGCAAAATAGATGGTGGTATCGAGACATTTAATGTGCCTGGTTCTGTAGAAGTGACAATCGAGCTTCAATCGCAATAAAGCAGGGTACGGAAATCAAACAGCTGACGACGACTATCAAACCGAAGCGAACCTGCTAGATAAACCCACACCTATGGAGAACTGAATGAAACACAGCATTTTAATACCAACCCTCTTGATTAGTGCAATCTGCACAACGGCAGCATTCGCGCTCGACAAAACACAGGTCTTGCGTCAAATATCCCAATCACCCGTGCAGCAGTCTGCTGTAGTCGAGGGGGCGGACAACTTCTATAAGAGCGATAGAGTAACCATACAAAAGGTTACGTTCAAAAACCAATACAATATGCAGGTTGCCGGGAATCTCTTCATTCCTAAAACTTTGAATCCCAAGGCCAAGAATCCGGTAATCATTGTCGGACACCCAATGGGGGCAGTCAAAGAACAAAGCGCAAACCTATATGCCCAAAAACTGGCTGAACAAGGGTTCGTCACCTTGTCTCTTGATTTGTCATTCTGGGGCGAGAGTGAAGGGCAGCCCCGCAACGTTGTTTCGCCGGATATTTATGCCGAGGATTTCAGTGCTGCGGTCGATTTTCTGAGTACCCGGCCATTCGTTGACAGAAACCGGATTGGTGTTCTTGGAATTTGCGGTAGCGGGAGCTTTGCCATCAGCGCAGCCAAGATTGACCCGCGACTGAAGGCTATTGCGACGGTCAGTATGTACGACATGGGTGCAGCCAACCGTAACGGGTTGAGACGTTCTATGACCCTTGAACAGAGAAAGAAAGCCATCGCTGCGGCGACTGAACAACGCCATGTCGAGTTCACGGGCGGCGAGACCAAATACACAAGCGGAACCGTGCAAAAACTGAATGAGAACTCCACCGCTATTGAGCGTGAGTTTTATGACTTCTACCGCACTCCTAGGGGCGAATACACCCCCAAAGGTTCATCGCCGAAACTGACAACGCACCCGACGCTTACCAGCAACATCAAATTCATGAACTTCTACCCGTTCAACGACATTGAGACGATCTCACCTCGTCCCATGCTATTCATCACGGGGACAGATGCACATTCCAGGGAGTTCAGCGAAGATGCCTACAGTCGCGCAGCCGAGCCAAAGGATCTCTATATCGTTCCCAATGCAGGACATGTCGATTTGTACGACCGGGTGAACCTGATCCCGTGGGACAAGCTTACATCCTTTTTCAATCAGCATCTCAGTCGATAAGTGAGCAACTGGCAGGAGACAACATGCTACTCAACGAATGGAAACTTCGCAGATGATTAAAGACAAAGTTGTGATTATTACTGGCGCATCATCAGGGATTGGTGAAGCAAGTGCAAAATTGCTGGCAAGCAAAGGTGCTAACGTTGTATTGGGCGCGCGACGCGAGCAGCAATTGAGACACCTGGTTGATGAAATTCAAAAAGCTGGCGGACAAGGAGTCTATCAAGTGATGGATGTGGTTAACCCATTTGATAACGCTGAAATAGTCAATCTTGCCAAGGAAACATTTGGAAGTGTCGATGTTATTTTCTTAAACGCTGGCATAATGCCAAATTCTCCACTTTCTGAATTGAAAACTGATGAATGGAATCAAACAGTTGATATCAATATCAAGGGTGTACTGAATGGTGTTGCTGCTGTGTTACCAACTTTTATTAGCCAAAAGTCTGGGCATATTATCGCAACTTCATCGGTGGCTGGATTAAAAGCTTATCCAGGTGGTGCGGTGTATGGTGGGACGAAATGGTTTCTACGCGATTTCATCGAAGTTCTACGCATGGAATCTGCTCAAGAAGGAACTAACATTCGTACTGCGACCATTTATCCTGCTGCAATTAATACTGAGTTGTTAGATCGGATTACCAACCAAGATGTGGCTGAAAAAATGACGGCTTTGTATGAGCAATATGGCATCTCGTCAGATCGAGTAGCCAATGTTGTGGCGTTTGCAATTGACCAGCCAGAAGATACAAACGTGAACGAATTTACGATTGGCCCAACCACCCAGCCTTGGTAAGGATAGTGCTGGCGGCCTACTCTACGCACCCTATTCTCTTCCCCAGATGAATTAGGGTGCGGGATTGGAGCTAAAGCAAAACCCTTTTTAGCGCAAAAGTGGGAAGATAATTGGGACAAGCCTTTAACTACATGGAGAAAGGAACTAGATATCATAGTTGTTGATTAATAATATAGACTGTTCTGAAGGCGCTATCAACACCTGAAGGTGCGATCGCTCAAGGGCTGCGTGTCTCCACTGTGCGACTTGCTTACACAGTTTGGTTGAAGACGCAGTGATTCTGCTCACTTTTATTTTTGTAAAAATAGCTTATTTATTTATGTATGACATTATTTACATAAACACAGCCTATAAAAATCCGACTTGTATCACCAAAATAACTCATGCCCAAGTGTGAGTAAGTAAAGGTCTTTATAAGGGCAATAGTCAAATGATTGATTTAATAAAAGCGGCGCTGGAATTTTTGGGAAAGAGGACTTGGTTGATTCTTTGTTTTGTGGTGTTTCTTCCATCCTTACTATTAGGCTTTACATTTTTCCATCCCTTCTCTATTAAGCTATCAACTTGCTTGCAGAAAGACAGTACTTATATTTTGCACGAAACCATCTATAAAGTGAAAAGCATTGTAGAGACAAGCGGTGGTGCTAGTGTCAATCTATGTGTCAAAGAAGTGATTAAAACGGTAAAAACAGGGATTTAAAAAACTGGCATGGGGGAGTTCTTAAAAGGTACTCCCCTCCCGCACAATTATGGAGTTTAGCAAATGGTATTTCCCTCTACTCCAAAAATGCGTTTTAAGTCTGAGTCTTTGTAAACTGCCATCTCCGCAGAATCACAGTTGCTAGTAGGTTGAATATACAGCAGTTTGTGTAGTTAGGAGGTACAACATCTAAATTCAAACCTATACACAAAGCCAGTTTTACTCCTGACTCCTGAATTCTGCTGTAAATGGTGAAATGAAAGCTATCAAATAGTAAGCAGTAGCCGTCCATTCAAATCTTGAAATTTGTATCTCATTTAAATGAAATTCGCTGTATTTTTCCCAATTTTGCTTTTAAATGAAGATAAAAAAACGAAATGTTCTGCGTCAATCACTGACGGTTTTTCGCTATAGTGGACGGGCTATAAACTTAGTATGGACGACTAGTCGCTCGCTGACTATTCTTCTGGCTAGTTTAACTTTAGTAGCTGGCCTTTTACCGGCAGCGATATCCTACATTGGTAAATTAATTGTTGATGCAGTAGTGTCTGCCTCTCTTGTTAATTCAAACAGCAATGGTTTTGTCAATAATTATGAGCCTTTGTTGTATGTAGGATTAGAAGCGATCGCAATAATTTTACTCGCAGGCAGCCAACGGGGAATAATAATTTGCCAATCCTTACTGCGGGCGCTACTGGGACAGCGGGTAAACGTACTCATCTTAGAAAAGGCATTAACACTAGATCTGCGGCAGTTTGAAGACTCAGAATTTTATGACAAATTGACCAATGCACGCAGAGAAGCTTCCGTCCGTCCCCTTTCCCTAGTTACCCGCACCTTTGGCTTAGTTCAAAATGCCCTTTCTCTGATCACTTACGGTATTTTACTAGTAAATTTCTCAGTTTGGGCAGTGGTAATGCTGATTGTGGCAGCCATGCCCGTATTTATTGCGGAGACGAAGTTTGCAGGAGAAGCTTTTCGCTTATTTAGTTGGCGTGCGCCAGAAACTCGTCAACAGCATTACTTGGAAAACCTCTTAGCCAGAGAAGATTTTGCCACAGAAGTCAAACTCTACCAATTGGGAGAGATGCTGCTAGGACGTTACCACAACCTCTTTGCTCAACTCTACAGACAAGACCGCGATTTAACTCTACGGCGCGGATTGTGGGGTTATCTCCTGAGTTTAGTTAGTACTGCTGCTTTTTACATAGCTTATGCTTGGATTGTCTTGGAAACAGTGGTAGGCAGGATTTCCTTGGGAGATATGACCATGTATCTCACCGTGTTTCGCCAAGGACAGTCTACTTTTGCCAATGCCCTCACTTCTATAGGCGGTATGTATGAGGACAACCTCTATTTATCGAATCTCTACGATTTTTTAGAAGAAGAAGTACCAACATCTTCAGGTCATGCCACCACTGGTTTTCATCCCCAAGATGGTATCCGTTTTGAGAACGTATCATTTACTTATCCAGGCAGTTCCCAGCCAGCATTGAGAAACATTTCTCTGCATTTGCAACCTGGAGAAAAACTAGCCATTGTGGGTGAAAACGGTTCTGGTAAAACCACCTTAATCAAACTACTGACCAGACTCTACACCCCTGACTCTGGGAGAATTTTATTAGATGGCTTGGACTTGCAGGAATGGGATGTGGATGTGCTACGTCGTCGCATTGGTGTGATTTTTCAAAACTTTGTCCGGTATCAGTTCACTGTGGGTGAGAATATTGGTGTAGGCGATATAGAACATTTAGAAAACAAAACCCGCTGGCAAACTGCCGCCCAAAAAGGCATGGCCGCACCTTTTATTGACCAATTACCTGAAAGCTTCCAAACGCAGCTTGGTCGTTGGTTTAAGGGGGGACAAGAACTTTCGGGAGGACAGTGGCAGAAAATAGCCTTGTCTCGTGCTTTTATGCGATCGCAAGCTGATATCTTAGTGTTGGATGAACCAACATCAGCAATAGATGCCCAAGCTGAGTTTGAGATTTTTAATCATTTTCGGGCTATTACTCAACATCAAATGGTACTTTTGATTTCCCACCGTTTCTCAACAGTACGCATGGCTGACAAAATCGCAGTTATAGAAGATGGCGTTGTTGTGGAACTGGGAACTCATGACGAATTAATACAGGCAGGAGGACGTTATGCTAAGTTGTTTTTATTACAAGCAGCCGGATATCGGTAAAGATGAAATTTGACATCTCTCCTCGTATTGTCAACCACCCATCACTTCCCTTCTCTGCGAGACGCTACGCGAACGGGTAGGGGTTCATTGCCGCTGCTATTAGATCAGTAATTACATCCCGTGGGCTAGTTCCACCCATAACTGCTCCAACAACTGGTAAATTAAGTTTTTATAGTTCCTATCTATAACAGGTAAGTAATTCGATACTTGTCAGTTAAGCTCAAAAAATAAAATTACATACATAGTCTATTAAACTGGCACTTTAGTATTAATCATCCATAAAAATAATGCAGGAGCTATAAGACTTTCTGTAACATCAGTCAATGAAGCGTCGAGAATCACCACACCATGATCGTTGGTGAGGATGTCAAAAGAGTCATAACCATATTGCATTCATCCTCATAATTTCTGACTCTATTATTCCCAAATAACTGAATTTATCTCTAATTTTAGCATAAAAATCTACACTGGTATTTTGATAATAAATTCTGTACCTTCACCCAAAACAGAGTGATAATATAACTTTCCGTAGTGGATTTCTTCAATGATTTGTTTAGCTATAGCCAAACCTAAACCTGTGCCTTTACCTACAGCTTTAGTAGTAAATAAATGGTCAAAAATCTTTGGTTTAATTTCATCACTCATCCCTTTACCATTATCAGTAATGGTAATCTGAACAAGATTATTTTCCCTGGAAGTTGTCACAGTAATACGGTTGGGATGAGCTTTAATTTCGGCAACACTACGTTCGTTGCTTAATTCATCTAAAGCATCAATTCCATTCGCTAAAATATTCATAAATACCTGATTTAATTGTCCAGGGAAACATTTTATTTGTGGTAAATTACCGTAATTAGTAATTACTTCAATTGCTGGACGTTGTTCGTTAGCTTTGAGACGATGTTTGAGAATTAAGATTGTACTATCAATGCCTTCATGAATATTAAATGGTACTTTATAATCTCTATCAGCACGGGAGAAAGTGCGGAGGGAAGTGCTGATATTTTTGAGTCTGTCACAAGCTATCGTCATAGAATCCAACATTTTAGGCAGGTCTTCTATGGTATAGTCCAAATCAATTTCTAACTCGTGTTTAAGGATTTTTTCGGTCTTATCGGGTAAAGTTTCTTGATAGAGTTTTAAATGTTCAATAATATCAGCAAAGGTGGGTTGAGCTTGTTGGAGAGTAGCCGCAATAAAGCCCAGAGGATTATTCATTTCATGAGCTACACCAGCAACTAAGTTACCCAAAGCGGACATTTTTTCACTTTGGATAATTTGTAATTGGGCTTGTTGTAAGTTATGTAATGCTTGTTCTAAATCCTGGGATTTTTCCTGCTCTCGCTCATACAATCGAGCATTGTCTAGGGAAATGGCGGCTTGAGCGCAGAGTAAATTGAGGAGTTCGACGCGATCGCAGGTAAACACCCCCTTTGCTAAATTATTTTCCAGATATAAAATACCCAACAACTTACCTTGATGCAAAATTGGACTGCACAAAATACTCTTTGGCTGTTGACGGATAATGTATGGGTCATTGGCTAAGGTGGTATCTGCTGTTGCATCCAATAAGACAACTGTCTGTTGACTGTGCTTGACTTTGTAAATGAGCTTGTGAGGAATATCCTGACTCTCTTCAACAAGAATTTTCTGCAATACCACTGGGTTTGTCCCCTGGGTTATTGAGCCTTTAATTAGTAAATGATTGTCTCGCAACAGCATTAACACACATTTATCAGCCCCAGCATTTTCGATGATGATGGAAAGTAACGATGAAAGTAGTTTTTCTAGTTCGATTTCACCGGAGATTGTCTGAGATGCTTTGAGAATTGCTTTTAAATCTAGAGTATCTGAGACAGTGCTGGTAGAAGCTAAAGAACTACTAGATGTCACACTCCCCGAAGCAAAGATAGTTTCATTCGTAGAAAAAGCCCCACGAGTTTGCTGTAAGATGGGCGCAAGTAATTGGGGATAGCGTTTTTCTAAGTCTGCAACTTTAGCCTTTGCTCCCCAACGGACATAGGCATAGTAGGCTTCAATCATGTATTCTTGGGCTATGCGCTGCTTTCCCCAATCAAGATAGAACTTTGCCGCTAGTTCGTTAGCTAGTGCTTCTTCTTGTATGTATTTGTTAGCTTTAGCCAGGGAAATTGTCTGCTCGTATAGATTAATGGCTTCTGCAATTTGTCCTAACACTCGACATTTTTCTGCTGCCACCAAACTGTATTTATGTTCAAAGTTTGTATGTGCATGATCAACCCATACTTTCATGATTTTTTGATTTATGTCTACTTGCTCTAGTAGGGATTGACACTTTTGGTTTATGGTTGATGTGCATCTGTTTTCAGATGCTTGTAAAGCAATACACTCGGATAACAGCGCCAGAGAATAATAGAAGTTGTGAATCGCCACAGTTACACCAATAGCAGCATCAGCGTAGTCTGCTGCCTTGATTGCCGATGTCACTGCTATCGAATAATCTGCAAATAAATAGCTAAGAATAGACTTAGCTAAATATGCTGTAAACGGCAGTGAGTGATCGTTACTAGTACAGTAAACAGATAAAAGTTCAGTTTCATCAAAATACTCACCTGACAATTTCCTTGCTTCAGCGACATCAACATCTCCCAACAAATTAGAAACAAGTTGTTGCCAAATTTGAGCATTACCAAGAGAATGATCTTGTTTAATTGGCTGCAAAACCTCAAGCGCAATATTTTGTTCCTGTTGTAAATCTGTTAAAGTTTCTCCAGCGAGAAACAGATAAGTACAGCGATGAGCAGTGGCATAACTAGCATACTCAATATCGCCCATTTCAAAACCAATTTGACTAGCTTTTCCTAATGTTTCTATAGTTTCAATCAGAGGTTCTTTCCAAGGTCGAATAAAAACATTGAATAAGTTCTTTACTTTACATTCCAATTCTCTAGCAGAAAATCGATCTAATACTTCCAAAGCAAGTAAACCAGAGTAATATCCTTTATCTAAATCTTTCTCAAATGCACACAGTAATATGCCATAAAATACATAGGCAAATGCAGTCAGCGATGTATGTCCTTGTTTTAAGCTCAAATCAATCATTGTCAAGACAATTGGTGATAGCAGCTCTGGTTTTGTTGTGTAGGCTGGAGGAAAAATTGCCATAAGTATACGCATGATAGCAATTTGATGGACATCCTGCATAACTGGCAATGATTCTATTGAAGTCAATTTTGGGAGGTGAATTACTGAAGATGCAGGAGCATTATTTAAATCGACTCCTAGAAGTTCCAAAGCCAACATTCCTACATCCAGTGCTTTTGGCATTTCTGACTGAGCCGTATACATTTGAATTTGCATTTCATAAACTTTTACGCGATCAATTAGGCTAGTTGCGCGCTCTAAAACAAAATTAGCTAAAGTTTGGGCATGGGCAAAGTTGATATTAAGATATTCTGCCTTTATCGCACATTCATAAAGAGATAAGGTTAGCCTATACTCACTTTGCCAACTATCAACGTCTAAAGACTTAATTCCATTGTGAAAATATTTAGCAGCAGCACTATAAGCCGTTGCGGCAAGGGCTTTTTCTCCGGCCATGAGGTTCAATTCTGCTAATTGATGTCTTTGCGGTTTTGTAGTAATTAACTCTCTGGCTATATTCAAATGATTAACGATATCGAAAATATTTTCTTTCTGTTTTTCTGGGGATATATGATGTAATAATAATTGTCCAATCTGGTAGTGTGTTTCCTGCTTTTTGTCTTCTGGAATTAGCAAATAGGCAGCTTGTTGAACGCGATCATGTAAAAATTTGTATCTAACATTTTCTTGATTTTTCCGTGCTAACTCTTGAGTCTCTTGCCCAAGATAAAACTTATAAAAATCACTAATGGGTAAAATTAACCCTTCCTGCAATGCTTTCCATAAAGTATCCGATGTTTCGATGACTGTTCGCTCTGAAACAATAGCTAAAGTATCTAAATCAAAAGAGTTACCAATACAAGCTGCTAACTGCAATACCTGTTGAGTTGATGGCGGTAATTTTTGCAATTGTGAACTCATGAAAACCACAACGTCATCTGTAACTGTTTGGGCTTTTACTTCAGCTATGTTACATTGCCAACATCTTAATCCAAAATCAAAGTGAATCAATCCGTCTTGATGCAATGCTTTGAATAAATGTGTGGCAAAAAATGGATTGCCTTGAGTTTTTTGATAGATCAATACAGAAAGATTCCATGCAGATTTTTCTGTACATTTGAGCGTGTCTGCTACTAATTCATTGAGTTTCTGTTGATTGAGTGGTAATAAATTAATCGTGCTGATTTTTGCTGGTGTCTTTTGTATTTCACTCAATGTCAACATTAATGAATGTCCTGGGTTTACTTCATTATCCCGGTATGCACCAATGATGAAAAGATAAGTTGTCTCAGCAATTAACAACTGTATTAATTTTAGCGATGCTAAATCTGCCCATTGTAAATCATCAAGAAATATCACCAAGGGGTGTTCAATACTAGTAAAAACTTGGGTGAATTTCTGAAATAATAAATTAAATCTATTTTGGTTGGCTGTTCCTGATAACTCTATGGCTGGTGGCTGTTCGCCAATAATTTTTTCTAATTCGGGAATAACTTCAATAATGACTTGTCCATTATCGCCAACAGCCTCTAGGATTTTATATTTCCATTGCTGAATTTGAGTATCACTTTCAGTTAACAATTTCTCCATTAAATCACGGAATGCTTGTACAAAGGCACTGAAAGGGATATTGCGTTGAAATTGGTCATATTTACCTTTGATAAAATAGCCTCTTTGTCTGGCAATTGGCTTATGTACTTCGTTGACAACTGCTGTTTTCCCAATTCCAGAAAAACCCGCTACTAGTATCATTTCTGTTGCACCCTGACTGACTCTATCAAATGCTTCTATTAGGGTTGATACTTCTGCTTCTCTGCCATAGAGTTTATCAGGGATGATGAAGCGATCGCACACATCATGCTGTGCAATTTCCAAATTTGCAATTTTCCCAGTTTCTTTTAGCTGAATTAAACATTTTTCTAAATCAAATTTCAATCCCAACGCACTCTGATACCTATCTTCAGCATTTTTCGCCATTAATTTACTGACGATTTTTGAGATAACTGAGGGGATATCTGGATTAATTTCATGTATTAATGGGGGAATTTTAGCAAGATGAGAATATAGCAATTCCATCGCATCATCAGACTGGAATGGTAACTCATTTGTGAGTAATTCATAGAAAGTAATACCGAGGGAATAAAAATCTGTGCGATAATCAATCCCCCGATTCATTCTTCCTGTCTGTTCTGGAGATATATAAGTTAGTGTTCCTTCTAAAACATTGGGATTGACTAGGGTTTGGGTTTCTCTTGGTAATAAAGATGCAATACTAAAGTCAATTAATTTTATTTGTTTGGTTTCGGGGTTAATTAAGATATTGCTGGGTTTGATATCTTTATGAATAACCCGCTCACGGTAGAGTATGTCTAGGGTGTCGCAAAGAGCGATCGCTAAAACTAAAAACTCCTCTAAAGATGGGACACGCTGATTTTTGCTGAAATAATCCTTGAGGGAAATTCCGCCAAAGTCTTCCATGACTAACATATAGCCATTTTGGAATGTTTCCAGGCTATAGGTTTGGATAATCAGAGGTGAGTTGAGATTTTTCCCAATGGTGTATTGATTGCGAAATAATAAGAGTTCGCTAAAGCTGGGATAATAATTTTTTAGCAGTTTTATAACTACTGGTAGTGAGTCCCTTTCTCGAACTGCGCGATAAACCAGTGTTCTCGAACCATTGTAGAGTTCTTCTGCAAGGTGATATCCGGAAATACTAACAAAGTTGCTCACTATATTGCCCTAATGCTCATATTTTCTGGATCTAGTATTCCCAGATATTGGTTATTAAATCACTAACTAGCTGTTAACCTTTATTATTTAAGGTTTGTACTGCTAACAACGCTAATGCACCTGTAACAGCGATTGCTCCCCATTGTAGAAGGGGATTTTTATCCAAGGCATCGAAAAAGCTGGGTATGACTTGGTTTTTATAGTCGCCATCTATTCTGTCGTGTTCAGGAACAGGCTGGTAAAAGTTATTTGGTGCGTTTTCAGATTTTGTTTCAGAACTACGCTGTAAATCAAAACCGAATTGTAACAGCAGTGAATCTACTAGCCCCGGAGAAATACGTTGTAATAAATCTATTGCCTTGGCTGCATCACCCACTAAAAAATCACGAGTGGGATGTTCTGCTGCATAGATGACAGCATCAGCTACTAGCCTGGGGTCGTAGTAAGGTGGTATACCGGCTGGTTTTACGCCTAGCTTAGTTAAACCATTATTCCAGAACGGGGTATTAATTACGCCAGGTTTGATACTTGTAACGCTAATCGGCCATTTATCATGCTGTAATTCTATCCGCATGGATTCCACAAAGCCTTCAACGCCATGTTTAGCGGCAGCATAAGCACTTTGATAAGGAAGCGATCTCCTACCTTCCATTGAAGAAATATGAATTAGCGCCCCTCTTCCTTCTCGCTTCAAATGGGGTAAAGCAGCCATTGCACCATAAGCTTGGCCCACTAAGTCAACATCAATAACGTGCTTGAATTCTTCCGGTTTTGTGTTGTCGAAAGTGGCAAAAAGTCCTACTGCGGGAGTATGCACCCAAGTATCAAGTCGTCCAAATGTCTCTATGGTTTTATCTGCGATCGCATTTACTTGATCAAATTCCTGCACATCAGCAACAATGGAAGTTGCTTCACCACCAAAGCTGCGAATCTCTTCCACCACAGACTTTAACCCTGACTCGCTCCGGGCAGAAACTACAACTTTTGCACCCCGTCTAGCAAATTGTAAAGCTGTTTCTCGGCCAATGCCGCTAGAAGCACCAACGACGGAAACAACTTGTTGATTGATTGGTTTTAATTGCATAGATACTACTCCTTTCAATTTTCAACAGAATTTAGAAACTGGTTTAATTCAGCAGTGAATAATTCAGGACGCTCAACTTGGGGTATATGTCCACAGTTAGGAATTAAAGCTAGTAGTCTGTCAAATACACTTTGACGGATAAAGAAGAAACGAACCGCGTTCGCGGTAGCGTTGCGAAGCAAAGAACGCGAAGGAGGAAGAAGAAGGAAGAATTATTTACCCGTCAATTAGTTCTTGACAGACTACTAGTCCTAAATGTCGGTTTTTTTGCTGTAGGGCATTAAGAAGAGTGACTAAAATTCGCGCTCCTGAAGCTCCTAGTAGTCTGCCAAATACATTTTGACGGATAAAGAAGAAACGAACCGCAAAGGACGCAAAGAGCGCGAAGGAAGAAGGAAGAAGGAAGAATTATTTACCCGTCAATTAATTCTTGACAGACTACTAGAGGATGTCCGAGTGCGATCGCACCCCCGAAAACTTTTAATTTTTCTTCGGGAACTCCTAGCAAGCGATTAAATAAGACGTTACTCAAAGCAAAGGCTTCGTTGTGGTGTACGGACTGCTGAGACAATATAAGCTTCTTGCATACTGCTCCATCAAACTAATACAAAACCCGATAAATCTGGTCATTATGGAAAATATAAAATTGGCTCTTCATTACTTGTTATGCCAAATATGAGTTTATTTTCCCCAAAAACCTTATAAGTAAAAGGCTTTACCGTTTTTGATGCCAATTTATGTTAAATCAACCGATGGATTAACCTATAATCCTTATATGGCAAGGATTTTTAAATTTTATGGGTTAATTTAGCATAGTAAGTACCAAATAGCCGGAAATTCTACCTGCACTTTTTACTAACTTAACCAAAGCATCAAGGGCATAAAACTATATCTCCTGATTCTAGAAAGTGCTGAAGGTATCTAAATCCTTCATGAGTTGTAAACTATTGCCTATCTTTAGGGTAGTTATGAACGAGCGTCTTGCTACTGACTCCTTCTTCAATTACACAGCGGTTTTCCGGCTTTCCTAAAAATTTGTAGTATGCTCTTGACATCGAGTAGTATTTATATTACAAATGTAATATCAACAAAAACGCCTCCCCAAGAGGCAAAACAAAAACCTCGCAATCATGCTGTTCTTGGGTCTGTAGCTCTAATGGTAGAGTTCCTGGATTCACTTGTGTCCTGACAGAAAAAGCTTACATACTTGCTCAACGGTAGAGCGATCATCTAGTAAATGATAAGTGCAGGTTCAATTCCTGCGGTGTTACCACAGCTTTTTCAACTTACACGAGGTGTGAGTGTAACTCTCACAGGGAGGGTATCGGTTCAATCCCGATCAGATCCATTAATAACAATTTGTAATTAAAACAAGAGGTGATGACAATGGTTCATATTCGATTTGAGGGACGTTCTGTTGATGTTACAGAAAAACAACTGGGAATTACAGCAGGGATGAATGATGTGGCAGTCAAGGAATACATTGCTCGACATTTAGATGTGAAAAGCGATCGCCTTTCTAATTACATCATTGATCGTCGTCCCAGTGGTGATTTAATCATCCGTCCTGAAGCTGTTTATGGTTAACTCAAGTTGCTAGTCATCTAGTTGAGGCTGGTAATGGGTAATTGGTGATCAAATCCCCAATTTCATCCTGTTCATCCTTAAATCCTGAAAATCCTGATTCAGACAGATTTTTACGAAATTTCAACTATTAAAATTGTATTTAACTCAATCACGTATAAGGAGGTAAATCCGATGATGTTCGCTAAATCATTTGCAATCAAAAACCCATCGTTACAACTGCATTTGCATTTAAACAACGTGAGATATGAGCGAACATCGTTTGAGCGAAATTGTGATTGAGCGTCCTCGTGGTGGGATGAAAATTAGCCTCAAAAAGGTGACTGGCTTTAAAAAGCAATTACACAAAATCACCGAAGAAGCAACTGAGGATGGATTATTCAATCCCTACCTGATTAAACCAACAAATAAATCCAAATATCTTTCAGATCATCTCGGACCCCTGCGTCGGTTGTTACGCTCAAAAGTTGGACAGCCTTGGAACGACATTTACAGCGAACTGTGTCAAAAATTAGATACCAGCACAATGGCAGGACAGCACGTGATTGGTCATCTGTGGGACTACGTTGAACGCCATGTAGAAATCATTGATGGTCAGGTTTATAGCAAGTCTTACCGCTGGAATCGAGTTCGGTTAGATGGGATTTATGATAACCGTTTTTACATCCATCCTGAAACCGGAATTCTTTGTGCAGTTAAGAAAGTAAACCGACAGCAGAATCAACGACCAGAACAAACCGATATTGTCATCATTGACAATTATAATCAATATCAAAAAATAAACGATATTTGGTATTTAATTACCTTTGCAGATTTTCCCCCGTTAACTGATTATGTAACGGATGTGATCCAAGGTGAAATCCATCGTTCTGCTGCAACTTTTAGAGGTCAAAAAATTTATGCCGTCAAAAAAAAGCAATGTAGCAAAAAAGAAATTCGATTGATTTTTAATCAACATTGCTAAAACTTAGAATTTTCACTTCGTACCCTAACCGAGAAAGCTTACATACTAGCCGAATTGGAACAGGCACTTGATTTAGGTTCAAGCAATTACGGGTTCAACTCCCGTGTGTGAATCAACAGCTTTTTCAACTTGTACGAGGTGATTTTATTTCCATTGGCAGTTGTTGCCGCGCCCTAATCCGGGAAGCCTACATAACTCTGCACAAGTTACACCCAATGCTTCCACAACTTGCGCGGTGACTTTATCACCCCGCGTGCAACACTGCCTCCTCATCCATCACAATTAGAGGAGGTGATTATGAATACTAATACCGCAGAACGTGACCTGCGTTTAGAAATGCTTAATAGTTTGCTGACAACCCCTCACCGCAAACTTGAGCAAGTCGCAGAAATTCATAAGTTAATTGTTGAACTTGATCCGATATTTTACGGACATTTAGCTGTTTGGTATCAGCGTTATGGTGATGTTCGTGACCACAAAGAAGTATTTCTAGCTCATTTGCTAACTAGCAATTTGACTGAACACCGGGATGCTGGATTTGTGATGCTGCAAGAGTTTCCACCCTATCAGGTGGCTCGTGTGGTGGATTTTATGAAGCAGCAACAAAATAAGTTGCCTCGTTCGGCTCGGACTGCGGTGCGGCTGTATTTGAAGACACGCGAAAGTAATCCGGCTTTATTCGATCGCGCTGCTTTGCGGGGTCGTAAGGCAATGAAACACCTGTATGCTTCCCTGCACATCAAGCCCAATGAACGGGCAAATGCGATTTTGTTCCGCAATACTCCGCCAACGGGTTCTTTAGCAGATATCCTAAAACAGCTTGCTAAGGCAGAAAAAGCGGCAGAACAGGCACGGTTGATTGTGGAGTTCAAAATTCCTTATGCGATCGCTATTGGTGCTATTAAACAGCTTACACCTGTTGTCTTGGTGGCGTTAATCAACAGTATGAGTCCCCAAGAAGTGATCAATAACCTCAAGTCACTCCAAACTAGAGGGGCAATGGATCACCCAGAAGTCAAGAAGCTGATTGACTCTAAACTGGAGGAAGCGTCCAAGAGTGGGCGTGTCTCAGCCTTCAAAGCCCAGGTTGCCGCAGACACAGCAGATTTCGACGCAGACACCGTTGCTCGGTTGGACAAGGTTACTAATGAGCAGGTAAAGCGACGGGGGACAATTGCTCGTCCAACTGCCCTACTGGTGGATAAGTCCGGCTCAATGGAGAATGCGATCGCTGTTGGTAAACAACTTGCTGCTTTAATTTCTGGTATCACTCAGGCAGAATTGTTTGTCTATGCTTTTGATACGATTCCCTATCCTGTTACAGCAAAGGGTAAGGAGTTGACTGACTGGGAACGTGCTTTCCAGTACATCAATGCAGGTGGTGGTACTAGCATCGGTTGTGCATTGGAAGCAATGCGGAAGAAGAAGCAGGTTGTTGACCAAATTATCGTGGTAACGGATGAAGGTGAAAATGCTGCTCCTTACTTCGGTCAGGTTTACAAGAGCTATTGCCGGGAGTTGGCGATCATGCCTAATGTGGTGATTGTCCGTGTGGGTTCTCATTACAACTGGATTGAGACTCAACTGAAGCAGCAACAAGCACCTGTAGATACGTTCACTTTCGCCGGTGACTACTACAGTTTGCCGAACCTTGTCCCACTGCTGACGCGCCCTTCTCGTCTGGATTTGCTGATGGAGATTTTAGATATGCCTTTGCCTGTAAGGGCGGATAAATGAGGTTAGAATATAGCATTGCTTGTCAGTAAAAATGATGGGCAATGCCACACTCTACTAGTTTGATAAAAACTATAAAAACAGATGCCTAACAATCACTATTATTTTCAGTTTCATGACAAAACCGAAGCTGACATCGTAGCAAAAGTTACTGTTGAACTGCTAAATTTTTACTCTAATCAAAATATCTCAAAAAAAAATGGATGAAAAAACCTGATTTTAGTGTTAACTACACACTAGATAAAATAATACAGAGTAAGCCAATTGGTTATGGAATAATATCAAAATATATATATTCTAATAATTCTTTTTCATCTGAGAGTTTTAACTTACCTCTTTATGAGTGCTTTTGGCTCGATCATACTATCGACATTCAAATAAATTTCCATAAATTTGATCTAGGTTCAACAGAACCTTTAACAATTGCTCTACCTCAAAATCAGATGTATGGTGATCAATATCCTATCCATCTCCAGATTGATAGAGAAGGACATATCTATAGTTCAATGCAGAGGACTTTAATACAGCGTATTATTTCGCTCCGCAATAAATTAGTTATTCAATCAAATGAAGCATTGTTGAGCGACTGGATTTTTGATTTGAGAACTTTAATAGGAGATACAATTTCTCTTGTAGAGATAACCCTAAATCAATTCTATAATAAAGCCCAATATGACCCACTCCCTGGATGGAATTTTGATAAGGAAAAAGTTGGTGAAAAATTTGGCAGGAGATTTAGAGACAAACTAAAGTGGATTGGTCAGATTACTGGTAATCCATTAGATAATGCAGTTGATGAACTATCTTCCTTTCATAATCTGAGGGAGATTAGAAATCATATGATGCACTTTGATCCTCCATCTCTAATAGTACCTTTAGAGGAGGCAGCTATTTGGTTAAATCAAATTGTTGATGTTGCTTTTTTAGTCAGGAAAATTCGAGATAAGATAGGTGCAAGTGGCTCTACCTCAATTTTGAACTTCATGTTACAAAAAAAAGTTATTTTTGTTCCTGAACCGTCTTTTGCATCAAGATTACCGCTAAATTCTAGAGAAAGTGGTTATCTATGTTCATGCTGGCCAAACGAAAATCACAACACAGAGGATAACTTAAATATAAAAGATGATGTAACAAAATCAGTAGCAGATTTACAAATAGCATCCTCTGTACAGTCGTTAGAAATTGAGCAGCAATCTGGCTTAGGGACTGTGCAAACGGATTCATCAACAAACTCTTTGCCTTCTAAAAGAAGATCAACTCCAAAAGGTTTTGGTAAAAAGTAAAATACTATTTGCTTAATAAAAAGCAAATTCTCGGTTTTCATCCTCCAGAATTTGTAAGGCTTTCTCAGCCATATCCCCTTGAGAACGAGCAGCATAAATTAAAACACCAGCATCAATGAAAGTACGAATCATATCAAGTCGTCTCCATAACCACCCCGACATTCTGCTTTTTCTCTATCTGCTTCTTCAGCCGTTAACAAAGGAAGACCAGAGTTAATAATTTCTTGTCGAATTTGTCTTAATTTTTTACCTAACTTAGAGCCAGATTTTAGCTGCTGCTTTTGGCGTTCAAGCGAATCAATGAATGCTAAAACTTTTTCTTGTTCATCTGCATTTAAAGTTTGCCATTTATCCAGCATTTGTTCGGTGGTCATATTAGCTATCACTCCGATTGCCAAGAATAAGAATACATTTATATTGTACCTCTCACGCTCGACCACAAAGTCTCTCTAAAACTCTTTCTCTCTGTGCCTCTGCGTCTCTGCGTGAGATAAATATTTTTTGATTTTGCGTAAGTTCTGATTTTGTCTGTAATTGCCAAAATATATTTTGGAAAATAGCAAATTTTGTTGTAGTATATGTAATATGTTTCTTGCGTGACCCAACTTGTGGAGCCTACATACTAGTACGAGAGGAAAAGTAACACTGTCAAATGCAGTGGGCGTGTGTGAACGAGGAGTACGAAGAACCTGGGAAGTAGGCTTAAAAGTAGCCATCTTTTAAAAAGTGTGTAACAACTCACCAGCGGAGTCCCTCCAGTAACTGAGAACACGCAATGCTCCACCAACTTGCACGCAGGAAATATTTAGATTAATTCGTAATTAAGAAAGTTAGATTTGATGCCTGTTTCTATTGGTCTGTCCCATTAATTTTGACGGATAAAGGAACGAACCGCGAAGACGCATTCGCGTAGCGTTCCGAAGGAATAGAACGCGAAGGAAGAAGGAAAGAAGGAAAATTTATAGACTGCTAGGTTGAATTTGTAGCTGATTTTGAATAATTGGTATTAGTTATGACTAACATATTTAACCTAATCAACCAAATAGCTAATGCAGAAGCACAGTTATCTGAAACTCAATTCCTTGCGCCCTGTGTCAAAGGTGGACGAGTCCGCACAAGGGTAGCTGGGATGGTTTACACCTTCACACCAAAGCCTAGTAAATTTGCAGGTTGGGGCATCTTTCAGGCTGTGGATGAAAAGACAGCAAAGCTTGTGGAAGAAGCTGATTTACCCCAAATTGCCGAATACCTGCAACATTTTCCTCAAATCCGACTGCGGTTAGCATACCAACTGCAAAAACAAACTTGGTTAGCATACCCTGTGAATGAAGCAGATATGCGTCAACGGTTGAAGGTGGTGAAGCCGATCGCATTACATTTAGTAACTGAGGGTGTTGCCTTTGAGCAAATCATAGCTCGTTGGGATGGTCAATCCTGCTGGTTTGAGGAAATTGATCGCCGTACTGATCCAGAAATTGTGGAAACTCTGCAATCTGCTGTTAAACAATTTACCCCAACACAGGAATTGCAGTTCAAAGGCATTACTCCAGAAATCCGCACGGTGTATGAATTAGCAAGTCAAAGAATTGAGGGTTTTACTCAACCCCAACAGGATGAAAGACGATTGAGAAAGGCGTTACAAATGGGAGGTGGTACTTTAACTCAATTCCATGATCGCGGTGATTATTGGACTGTTGATTGGACTACTGCGGATGGTGTTCGTCATAGTAGTGCGATCGCTAAATCTGATTTAACTGTTGTCAGTTCTGGTATTTGTCTGAGTGGACGCGATCGTGATTTTGACTTGCAATCCTTAGTGGCTGTGATGGAACAACAATCATACTAACCCAAGGTTCTAATCATCTAGTTGAGGCTGGTAATGGGTAATTGGTGATCAAATCGCAATTTTAATCCTGTTCATCCTTAAATCCTGCAAATCCTGATTCAGACAGTATTATTATGAGCATCTTTTTTCACGAACAGCTTTACCGCAGCAATGCTGTGATGAAAAAGCTAAAAGATTATCCGATTACAATTTGTGGAGCAGGAGCATTAGGAGCTAATATTGTAGAAAACTTAGCTCGGTCTGGTTTTGATAAACTGACGGTGATTGATTGCGATCGCATTGAGGAACGTAATCTTTCCACCCAACCCTACTATCGTGCTGATGTAGGAGCATTTAAAGCGAAAATTTTAGCGAACAATTTATATCGAGCAATTGGGACTAAAGTTGATGCTAAAACAAAGGAATTGACATCAGCAAATACAAATCAATTACTCCAAGATAGTCAATTAATTATTGATGCTTTTGACAACAGTGTAGCACGTCAAGCAGTGAAAGATTATGCTGATCAAAAAAGCATTCCTTGTCTTCATGCTGGGCTATCATCTGATTATGCAGAAGTGATTTGGAATGATGTTTATCGTGTTCCTTCTGAAGTTAATGATGATGTTTGTGATTATCCCTTAGCACGAAATATAGTAATGTTAACGGTTGCTGTGGCTTGTGAGGCAATTATCTCATTCATTGCTACAGCAAAACAGCGTAACTTTACCATTACCCTTAAGGATCTAACAGTTCAATCTTTTTTGGAGTAGGTTGCCAGACTTTTACGAGTATGAGTGACTGGCGAACCCTTAAGAGCGCAAGCCTGGTTACTGATTTCTATCACCTTGACTGGGAGGATGAGCAGGAACACCCAAGGCATCCTTTAACTGTTGTTCCGTTACACCCAACTTTGTCGCCGCTGTCTTAAAATCCGGGCGAGGTGGTCGTTGATTTTTATCACCTTGACCGGGAGGGTTAGCCGGAACACCCAGGGCATCTTTTAACTGTTGTTCCGTTACACCCAACTTTGTCGCCGCTGTCTTAAAATCCGGGCGAGGTGGTCGTTGATTTCTATCACCTTGACTGGGAGGGTTAGCAGGAACGCCCAGGGCATCCTTTAACTGTTGTTCCGTTACACCCAACTTTGTCGCCGCTGCCTTAAAATCCGGGCGAGGTGGTCGTTGATTTCTATCACCTTGACTGGGAGGGTTAGCAGGAACGCCCAGGGCATCCTTTAACTGTTGTTCCGTTACACCCAACTTTGTCGCCGCTGCCTTAAAATCCGGGCGAGGTGGTCGTTGCTCTCCATCTGGTTGTGCGTTGGGCGATGGTGAAACCTGGGCAATTTGATAGGATGGATTAACAGCATTTACCTGATTCAGCAAAATTAAACTAAATGTACCAGCCGCTGCTGCAATTGCTGTCACGACTACTGCTTTATTAAGATTCATGGTCATTCTCCAACAAGTTAAATGATTGATATTTCTGATTTAAGCAACTAAAAATTACAGTTTGCCTTGCGTCTGAATTACAAAATTGTAATTTTTGTGCTTGCAGCAATTTTCATGTACTTAGGGTTTGCTGTTCGCAGAGCGTGCCGTTAGGCATATAAATGTGAAACCTAGAGAAATCAAGCTCTTAATCCCTCTCTGTGCCTCTGCGCCTCTGCGTGAGACAAAAAAATGTGATTCATTTACCCAAAAATCGCTGTAATCCTCTGCTCCAATCAAGTCATCTGAAGTCCAACATCAAAGGTTGCCGCGTAACCTTGTGCATTTTTGGTGAGTTTGAGCAACATTTGCTCACCACCACCGGCAAAAATTCTGTCGTCAGTGTTTTTTAGCGATCGCTGTCCCTTGCTGGCGTAGGGTGCTTGGCTATACACGCGATCGCTAACTGCGTCATCAAAATATAGCTGGGACGTAAATTCATGACTTTGCCCTGATCTTCCATTTGTGCGGACTTTAAAGTGAATATGCACAGTTCTTCCTTGATACCAACCAGGGTAAATAGTAGTGAACTGGACATTTCCTTTAGCATCCGTTAATTGATAGCCACGCAAGAATTTTTTGCCGACAGTATTAAAATTTCTGTCTGTCACATCGGAATAGACACCCAAGGCATCACAGTGCCAAACATCCACGATCGCACCTACCAAAGGTATACAAGCATTACTTTCTAAGAAGGAAAGGTGTAGGGTCAGTTGCAGCGGTACGCCTTCTTTCACTGACCCATCAGCCGGATCGGAACGGATATCGGAACGTTTAAGCTTCTCGTCTATAAAATACGGACCCTCAGTTTGTTCTGGACTCACGACGCAGGCAGGTGTAGATGATGTTTGGATAGCTACATTAGACTGTGCTTGCGTGGAAAAAGACTTTTTTGGCGTGCATCCTACCACAAGTATTGCTGTTCCGGTTGCTCTAAATAGAGCAAGTACTTCTCTTCTGGTTAAAATTCGACCTAATTGGTGGTTATTTTTCATAATGGGCAACTTTTAGGTATTCGGAATTAAGTTTCAGATGAGGATTTAAATCCTACCAAAAAGGTAGGAGTTAGGAGGCAGAAGGCAGGAGATGGAAGTACCAATAAAAACTTTAGTTCTGGTCTAAAGCCCAGTTTAAAAAAGGAATTATACCGAGATGCCTTATGCAAGGTATAAAGTATCCTTACCTCAATCCCATTCTTTTAAGGGTGAGTTCCTCCTGCCTCCTGAATATCAACGGTTCTTCGGTTTAGCCTGATTGTGATCTGCACCCCGTTGAGGTTGGGAATGGCGATGTTTCACCTGTGGTTTTTTATTACGTCTTTGCAATTCCTTTTGGTGACTGTGGGACTGTTGTGCGATTTGTGGACGACGAGCAGATGGAGTTGCAGCGATCGCTTGATTAGGTGTAACAAAACCGAATGTACCAATCACCAAGGAAATTGTTGTTAAGGCTAAAACTCTCTGAATATTCATCATAATTAACCTCGAAAATTACTTTTGCTGACATTTCTAATTAATCCACCTCAAAATTACAGCTTGCCTACTTTCTCAATTACACTTTTGTAATTTGAGCTATAGAGCAATGAATCTAAAATGGAGCAATAAATGAACTAATAAATGCGTGTGAATATTCTATTTGTCGAAGATGAAGCAAAAATTGCTAACTTCGTCCGGGCTGGACTGAAGGAGCAGGGATTTGTTGTGGACTACTGCGATAACGGTGATGAAGGGTATCTGCGGGCATTAGATAACGAATATGATGCGATTATTCTTGACATTATGGTTCCGGGAAAAGATGGACTGTCGATTCTCAAACAACTGCGGCGAGAAGGTCGCAATACTCCGGTGATTTTATTAACGGCTCGTAATGAACTAGACGATCGCTTGGCAGGTCTAAACTTAGGAGCAGATGATTACATTGCTAAACCGTTTTTTGTGGAAGAATTAGCCGCTCGTATTCATGCGG
This sequence comes from Anabaena sp. PCC 7938, assembly GCF_049315035.1. Taxonomy (NCBI): domain Bacteria; kingdom Bacillati; phylum Cyanobacteriota; class Cyanophyceae; order Nostocales; family Nostocaceae; genus Anabaena; species Anabaena sp. PCC 7938. Next base: position 4,684,452 of record NZ_CP186034.1, read on the forward strand.
TTATGCGTCGGAGTGTAGGAGAACGCCAAAACCTCCTGACTGTTGGGCCAATCAAACTCGATCGCATCACGCGAGAAATTACTTGCAATCAACGAGCAATAGAACTCACCAGCCGCGAGTTTAATCTTTTGGAATATTTCATGCGCTCTCCCGGACGAGTTTTTACCCGTACCCAAATCTTAGAACACATTTGGGGCTATGACTTTAACCCCAATACCAATGTTGTAGATGTATGTATCCAGCGAATTCGTAAAAAAATTGACCCTATTGATGAAGCCAGTTGGATTGAAAGTATTCGTGGTGTTGGCTATCGGTTTCGCAAACCGGAATCTTGATCATGAAGCAATTACGTTCGTTTCGACTCCGAATTGCTCTGTTGTCTGCGGCTCTAGCTGGCAGTACGTTAGTAGGGTTTGGTGCAGTTTCCTGGTTTCAGATTTACAATGCCAAGATTAGCCGACTCGATGCAGAACTGTTAAATCAGTTGATTCGAGCCAGTCGTCCATCTGAAAGAGAGCGATCGCCTATTCCCAGGCGCTCCCTTTCTATGCCTCCAGCCAGGTCATCTCTGCGCCCAGAATTATTATCTTTTGGTTCGGGAACCAATATCCAAACCCCCATCGCCCTGCTGATACTTGATGCAAACGGCAACACAGTCTCTCAATCTAATTCTTTAGCTACTGATATTGAGGTAAGCAATCTGTTGGTTAAGCGTCTTCAGTTAACACCTCTACCACCTCCCCCTCCTAGAGAACGACCAAATTCATCGCCTTTTCGCCCACTTCCTCTGCAATTTGTTACTGCACAGACAGCAACAGCAACTTGGCGGATTGGAGCCGCTAAATTTCCCAATACTCAGGTTGCGATCGCTGTGAGTCTGCAAGTTGTCAATCTAGAGATGGCTTCAATTCGCAATATCTTCTTGGTTTCTATTCCAGTGGCTTTGCTCATGGTTGCGATCGGAGCATGGTTAATTTCTGGTGGGGCGTTGCGTCCTATCGGTCAATTAACGGGTGTCATTCAACAGGTGACAGTCAAAGGATTAGATCAGCGAATTCCTATTGGGACAACGGATGTTGAGTTTGTTGAACTGATTCAGGTGTTTAACCAAATGCTGTCACGCCTGGAGCGTAGTTTTACCCAAGCTTCCCGCTTCAGTGCTGATGCTGCTCATGAACTCAAAACTCCACTGACTATTCTGCAAGGTGAACTAGAAAGAACTTTACAACAGGTTGACTCAGGAAGTGAAGTACAACAGCGTTTAAGCAATCTTTTGGATGAAGTGCGCCGTCTCAGTGGAATTATCCGCAAACTTTTGCTGTTATCTCTAGCAGATGCCGGACAAATGAGCTTGTATCTGGTTGAGGTAGATATGTCACAGTTGCTGATGGAGATGGTAGAGGATGTAGAACTACTGGCTCCTCACCTGAGCTTACAAACTGACATTCCTGCTGGACTTAAGGTACAGGGCGATCGCGATTTGCTCATGCAAGTTTTGCAAAACCTGTTGAGTAATGCCATTAAATACAATCTTGCCGACGGTTGGATCAAGATTTATGCACAGCAAAAGCCAACAAATATCCATATCACTATTGCCAATGCATCAAAAGATATTCCTGCAAGCGATCGCGATCGCCTTTTTGACCGCTTCTATCGGGGTGATCCGGCACATACCCGCAAGGTTGAAGGACTAGGACTAGGACTGAGTTTAGCTCGTGAAATTGCTCGCGCCCATCGTGGCAACCTCACCTTAAATTCCATATCTGAAGCTCAAACTGCATTTACCTTTACTTTGCCATTGAATGTCATTTTCTGACTGCTTTTAGAATTTTGCTCAAACCCATCAACCCGCGTTGGCTTGTTCTTGATGATGATGGTTCATCCGAAACAACGTACTTGATTTTATCTTGTATTAATTACACAATAAATTATTGAGAAATAATACTATTAGTTATCAAGTAGGATCGCCATGACAGTTTCAGTTTCACAACAAGCTTATGCGGATTTGGTTGAAGAAGCTCAACATAATGGTGAGATCATCCATCATCAAAATGGTTCTGAAAGAATTTATAGATTACCAAAGTGTTTTGGCAGAGGAGTCGATCGCATCACTGAGTTGCGTAACGGACTGATTATTCATATTAGACAAGCCCAACTGCGGCAACCTCTAAGATTAGAACAGCAACATGAGTCTTCGTTTCCACTCACGGCAAAATTTTATCTATCCAGTTGTTCTAGAGTCACAACACCAAGTAGTTTAAGTATAAATAATGACTATGAAGAATCCCACGGTTATAACTACCTTTACTGCCTGCCCAACGTCTTAGAATACGAGGAATGGCGGGCGGAAGAACAAATCCAGTTGGTAATGATCTACGCAGATATTAACTATTTCAGATTGTTCAATTCAGATTATGAATCTCTACCGGAAATATTGCGGCAGATGATTAAAGTTGGTGAACCAACACAGTTTCATCAATGCCTGGGCAAAAACACTATGGCAATGGAACAAGTCCTCCAGCAAATCCTGCATTGTCCTTATCAGGGAATTATCCGGCAAATGTATCTTGAAGCCAAAGCGCTGGAATTATTAATTTTACAGTTTACCAACTGGACAGAAACCCCACATCAATCAGCCGCCGCAAAGTTACGAAAAGATGACATTGAACGACTAGATGCAGCAAAAGATATTTTGATGCGGACAATGAATAACCCCCCGACCCTATTAGAGTTAGCCCGACAGGTAGGACTGAACGAGCGTAAACTAAAACAGGGATTTCGCCAAGTCTTTGGGACAACAGTTTTCGGCTACCTACAAGATTATCGGTTACAGCAAGCCCAGCAGTTACTGAAAAAAAGGGATATGTCAATAGCCAGAGTGGCCACAACCATAGGTTATACCAATCCTGAAGCTTTTAGCGTGGCATTCCGACGCAAATTTGCAGTCGGTCCCAAAGCTTATCAAATGAGTAAAAATTACTAACCTTTTTGAAAAAAGTCCGTTTCACAAAGAAAAAAGTCCGTTTCACAAAGAAATTCTAGAGGTTAACTTCGTATAATTTTTTCACTCACTTTTGCAAAAGATTCTTAACTAATAGCTAACTAGCCTGATCGGGATTTAGTTGCAAGGATTTGTCAGGACGTAAAATATGAAGATCTCAATTTTCCTAGCAGGAGCATTAGCCCTTGTCGCTGTTCAACCTGTATGGGCAGAAAGTATCAGCAAAATGGAAGTGGAAGGAAAAAAATCCCTCACTCTCGCCAAAAAAAGACAGAAGGTTGTAGAAGGGCAAGTAGAAAATATTCCCTACCTCAGTGACTTTGTTAGTCCCACTAGGACTATAAAAGGATGGCTATCTCAAGCAAATTCAGCAGTTATACAGGTAACTGGTGTGAAAGCTAATTCCACCGATAAAGGTGTAGAGATACTCCTAGAAACTTCCCAAGGAGACAAATTACAACTTACAAATCGCAGTACTGGTAATAGCTATATCGCTGATATAGCTAATGCACAACTACGTTTACCGAGTGGTGAAGCTTTCACATTTCGTTCAGAGAATCCCGTAGCAGGTATCACTGAGATTACTGCCACAAATCAAGATGCTAATACTATCCGAGTCAGCATCATAGGTAAAACAAGTTTACCAACTGCCGAGTTGTTTGATAGTGATGAGGGATTAATTTTTGGTTTGACACCGATTGTAGCTTCATCACCACCCCAACAGCCAGCAACTCCGTCAGAGGGCGAAACCCAGCCAGAACAGCCAGCAGCAGCAACTCCATCAGAGGGTGAAACCCAGCCAGAACAGCCAGCAGCAGCAGACGAGCCAATTGAACTGGTGGTGACAGGTGAAAAAACCGGGTATCAAGTTCCTAGTACGGCAACAGTAACCCGCACGGATACACCACTTATTGATGTCCCTCAGTCAATTCAAGTTATTCCTCAAGAAATACTGAAAGACCAGCAAATTACTCGCATCGATGACGCACTACGCAATGTCCCTGGTGTGGTTGGCAGTGCTAACTCTATGGTAGGTAATCGAATAACAATTCGCGGTTTTAGTACTACCAGTCTCCCGATTTTACGCGATGGCTTTCGAATATACGACAACTTTTCTTCGCCAGAAGCATCAAATCTAGAACGGATTGAAGTCTTAAAAGGCCCTGCTTCAGTGCAGTATGGTCAGCTAGACCCTGGTGGAGTAATTAACCTGGTTACAAAACAACCACTATCAGAACCATTTGCCGAAGTTAAAGCTCAATTTGGTAGTTATGGACTGGTGCAGCCTAGCTTTGATATTTCTGGTCCTTTGACCTCTGATGGCAAATTACTCTATCGGTTGAATGCGCTTTACCAAAAGGAAGATGGGTTTCGTGAATTTAACACAGAAACGGAAAATTTCTTTATTGCACCTAGTTTGACATGGAATATTAGCGATCGCACCAAGTTAAACTTTTCCCTGGAATATCTCGATAGAACAAGACCATTTGATACTGGTCTAATTGCTTTTGGCAATGGTCTGGCTGATGTTCCTTATAGTCGCATTTTCAACGATCCTAATGACTCTATTGATTCATCTTCTCTCAGCATCGGCTACAACTTAGACCATCGCTTTAGTGATAACTGGACTCTACGCAATGCCTTCCGATATCTCAAACAAGATGCAACACTTCAAGCCACCCTTCCTGGTGCCTTGAATGAAACCACAGGAATTCTCACTCGCACCTATGCTCTACAAGAGTCGCAATCAGATGAGTATTCACTGCAAACTAATGCCGTTGGTAAGTTTACTACAGGTTCTATCAAACATACACTTCTAGCTGGTGTCGATTTTAACAGGAGTGTTGTAGATACGTCAATTTTTCGAGGTGGATCAACTACCATAAATATCTTCAACCCAGTCTACGGTTTTCCACCTAGAACAAATTTTGCTAATATAACGCCCAGAAGGATGAATGAGGAATTTACCAGATTAGGCTTCTATTTGCAAGATCAAATGGCATTGAATGAAAAATTTATGGTGCTTGCCGGGTTACGCTATGACACCGTCGATTTTAAGAACCTTGTGACAGATGCAACTAAATACGATGAGGCCTTTAGTCCAGTAATTGGTTTGGTTTATAAACCAATACAAAATATTTCTGTTTACACTAGCTATTCTCGCTCATTTGTGCCAAGTTTTGCTGTTGATGCTAACAGCAATTATTTAGAAGCGGAACGTGGTGCAGGCTACGAAATCGGTATCAAAGCTGAATTACTCCAAGGCAATCTTTTGGCGACATTAGCCTACTTTGACATTACCAAACAGAATGTATCTACAGCTGACCCTGACGTTTTGGGAGCATCTGTAGCCACTGGTGAACAGAAAAGTCGTGGTCTTGAAATTAGCGCCACTGGCACAATTGCACCAGGATGGAACATTATTGCTGGCTATGCCTATACTGATACCGAAATTACCGAAGATAATACCATACCTGTTGGTAATCGCTTACCAGGCACTCCCAAACATACTGCCAATCTGTGGACAACCTACGAAATTCAAGAGGGTAGTTTACAAGGCTTAGGTTTTGGAATTGGCTTCAATTATGTTGACAAGCGGTTTGGCAATTTCCAAAATGATTTCGAGGTAGATAGTTATTTCCTAACTAATGCGGCTCTATTTTATCGCAAAAATAACTGGCGAGTTGGGCTGAACTTTAATAACCTCTTCGATATTGACTATATCAGTAGTGCTGCCACGTTGACCAGAACTCGCTCCATTGAACCAGGGCAACCATTTACTGTAATTGGCTCGATTTCGATGGAATTTTAGGAAATGAAAGCGAAAAAAATATTGAGGATTATATTTACCAGCTTAAAATTTTTTTTGCTGGCTATAATCACCATGTTGATGATCACAGCTTGCGTGAGTCGGGAAACTCAACATACTGTTAAGAAACAATGGTATTCCAGCACCGAATGCCAAGTCATTGAACATGAAATGGGGAAAACCAATATTTGCGGACAACCTCAGAAAATTGTGACCCTTAGCCCCAATACATTAGAACTCCTACTTTCCCTGGATGTGCAGCCAGTCGGATTTGCTGATTATGTCCCATTGCATCGGGGTGATTATAATAATCCTAGTCAGCAAATTCCCTATTTGGGGGAGAGATTAACTGGTCAGTTAGTTAATGTAGGCATTGCTAATAGTCCTTCTGTTGAAGCATTACTCAAAATCAAACCAGATTTAATTGTAGGTACTGAACACAACAAAAGTCAGTATGAGATGCTTGCAAAAATTGCGCCAACACTCTTATTTCCCAGGTTTAATGCTGCAAATAATCTGCGAACAATTGCTAAATTGTTGGGACGTTCTGAAAAAGCAGAACAAATATTAGCTGAAAGTAAACAGCGATTAGCTGCTGCCCAAAAAGCATTGTCTCCCATTGTCTCGGCTCATCCTCAAGTGCTGATGCTAGTCTCTCTTGGTCAGTCGATTTCAGAGCAGTTGAGGTTTCCCCGTCGTGATAGTTTCTGTGATTCTATGGTGACAAATTTGGGATTTAAATTAGTATCTCCGCAAAGTTTAGTGCCGTCAAATAAAAGTATTCCCCCACCACTTTCTATAGAAAAGTTGCCCGAATTTCGTAGTGCAGATTCAATTATTTTGCTAGGTGGAAACTTTAGTCAGCTTCACCCTAGTAAAAAGGATTACTTTGAACCTCAGATGCAAAAACTCAAGCAACAGTGGTCAGAAAATGCGATCGCTCAAATTATGCCAGCAAGTCAGGAGGGTCGAGTATATTTTATCCCTGTCTATCTTTGTCTAGGATTGCCAGGGCCAATTGGTACAGAACTTTACCTTAATGAACTACAAAAACAACTACTCTCCCCACTAGGAAAATGACAACTCCAAAACTCTTATCCGATTGTCAATTTTGCTCTGTTGTTTCCAAAAATAACGGTGAAGACCCTATTGGTACAGCGAATAAAAGCAATACTTGGTTAGTTGTGGAAGCCGCACTACCCTGGACAGAAGAACACTTACACAGCGATCCCATTCTCAGCCAAGTTCACGATTTATTTCATGAATTGGAAAATCGGCACATCCCAGTTATGCCAATTGCGATCGCACCTGACCGAGAGTATTCTATCCCCGGATATGTCCGCGCCCTACACTACAAACGCCCGACAACAAACTTTGCTGAATTTGAAAAGCAAGAATTTTTGATCCCTGAAAGCCAAATCGGTCAGTTTACTGCCGGTTTTTTAGAACATCCCCATGACCTAGATCAATTTCAACCATACCAACAGCCTCAAAACCACATTCGTGAGATTCTGGTTTGTACCCACGGAAGTGTAGATGTTGCTTGTTCTCGGTTTGGCTATCCTATTTATCAAAAATTACGCCAGGAGTATGCCGCTGCATCTGCTGGAAATTTGCGAGTCTGGCGCTGTTCTCACATTGGTGGTCATCAATTTGCACCGACTTTGTTTGACCTACCCACAGGACAATTTTGGGGACATATTGAACCAGATATTTTAGATGCCTTAGTTTGGCGTAACACCCCAGTCAAACAACTGCGTCAGTTTTATCGGGGTTGGTCAGGAATGACAAAGTTTGAGCAAATAGTCGAGCGCGAAATTTGGATGCAGCATGGCTGGGAATGGCTTGGATACCACAAATCTGGTCAAGTATTAGCTCAAGATACAACAAACGATGAGTGGAATGCAGATTGGGCAGAAGTTCGCATTGATTTCACCTCTCCAGATCACAGCAGCCAAGGTAGTTATTTAGCAAGAGTGGAAGCCTGCGGTCAAGTAATGACTGCTTTTAATTCTGGTGAAGAACAACCTTTAGAAGCTGTGAAACAGTATGCCATTAAGCAACTGATTACAAAAAAGGGAACAGGGAACTCTTAACAGGGAACAGATAATAAACTTTAGTTCTGAGTTTAAAGCTCAGTCAAAAAAAAGATGTTTTTACAAGATGACGAGCAGCGAAAAAAACAGTGTCATTATTTCAATCTTATGTTTTTATGAGTTTTTTCTGTTAAGAGTTTCCTCTGAATGTGTAATACCATTTCACGAAAAGCTAGATACAAACTAAACCATAGGTGTTTAATTCTTTCCCCCTGCCCCCTGCCGACTTAGTAGCCCATTCTCTATATTTACCGTGCGTACCTTCATGATTATTTGGTGTGGTCAGATCGTCTCTGCGATCGGCAGTGCCATGACTCGCTTTGCTCTGACTATTTGGGTTTGGCAATTAACTGGAGAGGTGACAACCATAGCCTTATTTAGTTTCTTTTACCAACTCCCACTCATATTTGTTTCTTTATTTGCTGGAGTTCTCGTAGACCGTTATCGTCGTAAATATCTAATAATTTTGGGTGACACCATCGCCATTCTCTGTACTATCATCATTGGATTGCTCTACGCTACTAACAATTTACAAATTTGGCATCTTTACTTGCTGGTTGCCATATCTGGTTGCTTTGGACATATCCAAAATCTGGCCTATTCTGCTTCTATCCCTTTGCTGGTTCCAAAACAGCATTACACTCGTGCTAGTAGTATGAGTTCTTTGGTTCAACACGCCTCCGCAATCATTTCTCCAGCCTTAGCCGGTATTTTTTATCCAGCAATCGGTTTATTAGGCATTATTGTGATTGATATTGCTACCTTTGCTATAGCCGTAGGAACAGTTATTTTCCTTTCCATACCTCAACCTGCTAGTACAGAGACAAGCAACAAAGAAGGGGAAACAATTTGGCAACAGTTAGCCTTTGGTTTTCGCTACATTCTGTCACGACCGAGTTTGTTATCCATGACGATCGCATTCTCGTTTTTTTGGTTTGCTCACCAATTAGCGGAAACTATCTTTCAGCCCATGATTCTCGCCCGCACAGGTGGTAACACTGAAATTTTAGGTGTGGTTATGACTGCGGCTGGAGTTGGTGGCGTGGTGGGCGGCTCATTTTTAAGTATTTGGGGAGGATTTAAGCGGCGAATTAACGGGATGTTGCTGGGTTTTATTGGTACTGGCTTGAGTAAAATTGTTTTCGGTATAGCTCAAATACCATTAATTTGGATTGGTACTAGTTTTTGTTCTGCTTTCAACCTTCCCCTATTATTTAGTTCCAGTATTGCCATCTGGTATGCCAAAGTTGAGCCAAGTATCCAAGGGCGGGTTTTTTCTGCTGACCATACAATGGGGATGATTATTGGTACAGTTGCTAGTTTAGTTGCTGGCCCACTAGCTGACAAAGTTTTTGAACCAGCGATGAAACCAGGAGGACTGTTGTCATCTATCTTGAGTCCCATTTTTGGTACAGAAACTGGTAGTGGTATGGCTCTTTTGTATGTAATTACTTCATTATGTGTTGTGTTAGTTGGGATTAGCGGCTATGCTTTTCCAAAACTGCGGAATGTGGAGGATATTCTGCCTGATCATGATGCTGATGTCTCGTGAGGAGGCAGGGGGCAGGAGTTCGGAGTTCGGAGTCAGGAGTCAGGAGTCAGGAGTTTTAGGAGTTTAGGAGTTAGTATTTGGTTGTTTACTTGCTGTAATATTTGCCAGATATCCTCTACCCAGTCAAGGTGTTCTGGTTTGATTAAGCATGAACGCAGACAAGTCAGGTGGTCTTGGTCAGGTTCAATTTCTGGATGGGCATCAATAAAATATTCTATGGGAAGATGAGCGATCGCTAAATGTAGATTTTTTTTAGCTGCTTCAGTAAAAATATCTTTCGCCAATTGGGAAGCAATACTAGCACTCTTGGCTCTGGGAGTCCAAACTAGGATATCTAGTTCTGGCGCAAATGGTATAACAAATCTGCCATCAGCTTGAATTTTTTGCTGCAAAGTTAGTGCAGCCGTTCTCGATTTACTCAGTTCAGTCGCAAATTCTCCGTCCCTAGTATAAGGAAGCAAACGCTGTGTTGCCCAAAGTGCCACAGCCGCAGCCCCTGGTCGAGAACATTCCAAGCTAATTTCCCCTAGATGCAACTCATCTGAAGTGAAATAAGTAAAAGGACACTCATGTTGATAAAAAGCCCCTACAGTGGGGTCGGAGAAAATCACGCAACCACAACCGTAGGGTTGAAGACCATGTTTATGAGGGTCAATCACCAGAGAATCAACCTTAGACAGACAATTAAAAGCAGTTCTAGTGGCATCAGCGAGGTTATTTACCAAAGTAAAATAACCACCATAGGCAGCATCAGCATGGATGCGAAAATCGTAATGCGATCGCAACTCCAAAATAGCTGGGAGAGGGTCTACAGCCCCAGTTGCAGTAGTACCCATTGTCACCACAACAGTACCAATATCACCAGCCTGGAGCATAGTTTCCAGAGCATTAACATCCATTCGACCAAAGCGATCGCTCTTGACAGCCGCAAAAGGCAGGCCTAGCACCCCACAAATACGTTCGTGTGTATAGTGTGATTGCTGTGAAGCAACAATTTTTAAACCAGGCTTGACCTTTCCAGCCACCCATAAAGCTTCCAAATTAGCGATCGTTCCACCACCGCAAAGATGTCCCAAATGAGTTTCCCATCCAAACATCTGAGCGATTTCCTTAACCGCCTCTTTTTCCATGAAAGTACTAGCTCGTCCTCCATCTAACGCATGATTATTCGGATTAATCCACATAGACAGCATATAAGCCAAACGAGCCATAGGATGAGGCGGTTTTAGCATTTGTCCCACATATAGTGGATGAGGATAGGGAAAGTTATCCTGCATCCGCGTCGCCACTGCCAACAAAACAGTCCGTATAGCATCTAATTGGCATGGAGAATTAAATTCCGGCATTCCTTGAAAACCCAATTCCAATTCCTCAAGTGCCTCAAACAGTAATTTCAAACTTTCTTTTTCTAGCATCAATTTCAAAATACTGATTAATTTGCTTTTTCATGTTGATGGAACGGACAACCAGCAGACACTTTAAAATTCGGATCAATCAACCGCCAGCGATTTTGAGAAAATCGATCCAATACATCCACAGCAGTACTATTGTCACATCTTAAGCTACCAACTTCACCACCACCAAACTTTTCACAAACAGCTTTATGGGACTTAGCCAAACTAAAATAAGCAGCTACTAATTTGTGGTGTTGAGGCTCAAGATCAGCGGGTAATCGTTCAAACACCGGTCGGAGTCTTTTCCATATCTTCACCAACCAAGAATGCTCCCAAGACATAAGTCCACTGAAGTCATTAGATTGAACGTAAGGAGGAGCCATTGTTGGCCGCACTTGGTTTTCGTACTCTTTCCTACTGAAACTGCCAGCAAGCTCCATCGCTGCCCCTGATGCCATCATCAATTCAGCCGCCGTTTCTAACTCAATTTGTGCCTCTGGAATATTGCCTAATGCCAGATTCATTTCAAATCGACTCAAACAAATAATCAAACCTTGAGTATTAATAAAAAATGACCAATGAAATCCTTCCCAAATTTGTTGCGGCTCATTTTTAATATCAATCATGAAATTTTCTCCAGACATAAACTAAAAACTCTTGATAACAAATATGTATAAGTTTCAAATCCTTTCTTTTGCATTTCTATATGAATAGGGTCGAAATCATCAAAATTTTGACTGAGTTCCAGAAAATTTCTATACGCTAAAAGTAAACTCCTCACCAGACAGCTAGCAGGTTCCTGAGTTTGTATATGCATCACACCAAAATAATTATCAAAATCTTCCACTTCAACAGTTTTCAGAGAAGTTTCTGTAGATGATATTTCTGCTGTAATTACATCTGTTATTTCCAAGTTTGTCAATGCTTGATTAACGGTAATAAGTGCTTCTTGAACTCCAGGTTTTTTAAGGGCTAGTAACAACTGAGTAAGTGCTTCGTATAACTTAGTTTTATCAACTTCATTGAGTTCTTGCTCGATGGGTAAATCCCAAGGAACAAGTAAATGTAGTTGGACAGAAAAATGATTTTTGGTCATATCAGGGCAGAATTTAGATTAGGGTTTACGAATTGATAGCCCTATTGACCGAAAAAGGGACTGAGTATTGGTAATGCACATACAAAACAAAAGTTTTGTATTTTGTTTAATCCACATTTTTAAGCACTACCATTAGGGCAAAAACCCTGCCGCTTGTATTTCATTGATGCTATCTTTCATCGCCTGTACAATATAGTCAACATCTTCATCTGTATGAGATGTGGATAAGAAACCACCGCCCTCTCCTCGCAGCAAAACTCCTCTATCAAACAGGTGATAGCGCAATAAATCCAGACCCATCATTATAGAAGCAACGTCCCCAGACAAAAATTCTTCCCGAAAAACTGGCCCAAAAAATGAGCCAAAATTAGCCATGCGGATAGGTAAATGCTTGGCTGCAAAAAAGACGTTTAGTCTTTCTACATATTGTGAAGTTCGTTGATTTAATTCTGCTTGTAAGGAAGAACCTTGCAATTTCAAATACTTAAGAACTGCCCAAGCCGCAGCCATAGATAGTGGATGCTTACAGTGAGTACCAGCAAAAAATGTTCTTTCTACTTCAGGGGAAGAAGTATCACCATAATTCCACATACCACCATCAATTTTATCCATATAAGTAGCTTTGCCAGCAATCACACCAATCGGCATTCCTCCGCCAACAACTTTACCGTAAGTTGCTATATCTGCTTCCACACCAAACCAGGACTGAGCGCCGCCCAAATGCAAGCGGAAACCAGTTATCATTTCATCAAAAATTAAAGTTATGCCTGATTTTTGTGTTAGTTGTCTGAGTTGTTGTAGAAATTCTTGAGGCTGTAAATCTGGTCGTCGCGTCTGTATAGGTTCAACTAAGACAGCTGCTAATTCATCTTGATAAGTTTTGATAATCTCTAATGACTGAGAACTCCCATAATCTAAAATCAAGACATCTTCAATCATACCTGGCAAAACTCCAGGTGTTATTGGTACTGCCTCAGGATTTTTATTCGTTTGGGCTTTAGCTAAAGTTCCATCAAAATGACCATGATAAGCGCCCGAAAATATAACAATTTTATTGCGCTTTGTAGCCGCCCTCGCCAAACGAATCGCTGTCATTACAGCTTCTGTACCTGTATTACTGAAAGCGACTCGTTCCATACCTGTCATTTCACTAATTAATTTAGCTACTTCACCAACTACTTCTGATTGGGGTCCCAGAGGTATTCCTTTCTCCAGTTGCTCTATAATTGCTTCTTGAATAAACTGTGGATTGTGACCTAAAAGATTGGCTCCAAATCCCATGATGATATCTACATATTCATTGTTATCAATGTCCCAAATCCGAGATCCTTTAGATTTTTTTCCCACAATTAGATAGCACATCTCTTTTGTGGAAAGATTAAACCAGTCTGGTACTCTGGGGTCAGCTAGTAAAGGACGATAGGCTTGGGTCATTTGTTTTGAAGTCTGTGTCCGTTTGGTATAGCGTTCAATTAACGCTGTTAAATGTTGCTGTTTCATATCTAGTGTTGTTACTTGCATTAAATTTCTCTCCTTGCTTTTGCTTATTTTTAAGTTGACCAAATAATTACTAATTCGTAATTAAATGTGCAGCTATTACATTAATTTATTAATTGAATAGCTTTCAATTTATGAAATGTTTAATTTCCTGTAAATTGGAAATCAAAATTACAACCTGCTATGATTTTTTTGATTTGTGAGCTACAAAATATGCTAATTTATTGTCCTTGGCAGTAGCTAAACCAAGTTGATGATTATAGGCATTAACATTTGTAAAACCAACTTCTGATAATGCTGATTTAATCTCGGCTTGAGAATAAGGTTTTACAGAAAAAGTAATTGCAGAATGTTCCCAGTCTCGATCTAGTAGTTGTAATAATGTTGAGGGTTTCAGATAGCGCAAAAGATTATTGTAAACAGCGCGTTTTATCTGCTTTAAAATCAAGTCAATTTGTTGATATTTTTTACTTGATTGACCATTATTTGGTTGAAAGATAGTGATTGTAAATGTACCTGTTTTGGCTTCTGCATTATAGGTTTCGCCAACACTCCATGCATAGTTTTGTTGGAGTTCACCATCATTGAATACTATGTTGCGATATCGGTTTTCAAGACCTAAATCAAAAAAGAATCTAGTGTTTTCCTTCATGGCTGCATATACATTACGAAAAACACTTTTAAGTTCTTCAAGACTCATAATATGGTTAAGAGCAGAATCAGTGCAGATAACTGCATCAAAAGTATTTGGTAATTCAAATGAGCGTGCATCACCTAAAAGAAATTTAGCATTAGGTGCATTTTTTTGAGCATAGTGCAACATTTTTTCTGAACCATCAAGTCCAGTTACTTGATAACCTTTGAGAATTAGCAGATTTGTTAATTGTCCAGTACCACAACAAAGGTCAAGAATTTGCCCTCCAACAGGAAGATGTGATAAGACTAATTGTTCCAATTTTGGTAATAAACGGCGAGAGGCTAGGTGTGCTTCTGATTCGTTATATAACCAAGCCCAAGGGTCGTAATCTGTGTAGCGCATTTGTGAATTCATCAAATATGTTCCTTAAGTGAAGTAAGATAAAAAACAAACAATTGATTTCTCGCTGCATCTGGAGCATGAGACAAAAAATATTTAAATTCTAATGAACCGATATAGAAGCGAGAAAACCATGATCAATGAGATAGGAAATGTAGGTATTTAGCAACCTTTCATCAATAGGTGGACAGGTAATAGATGTACCTGTAAGTCCATTGAGTGTATTTTGACAATCAAATTTTAAAACTGTATTATCCGTGGTTTTTGCTGGAGAGAATCTGCTGGGAAAAAGTGAAACCAAGGGATATAAAGCGTGTTCAGGTGAATTTTCGGCTATATTCAGTAGTTGCGTATGCCATTGGTCGTAACAAACTTGCTGAATAGAGTATCCAAGCGATCGCATTTTTTCAAATAGTACACTTGAACAAACAGGTTGAGGATGAACGAAGTGAAAAGCCTGATTCCAGGACGCTGATTGCTTTGATAGGTGAACAATCGCCTGACTGGTATAATCTACCGGCATGATATCCAGCATCATTCCCTGATCTGGAATACTCCCTAACTGCACACAACCGATAATTAACCTGTACAAAAAGTCATTGACATTAAACACACCTGTTTGGCTGTGTCCTGATATGCGTCCTAGTCGATAAATACAAACAGGAAGACCCCGCAAACCAGCTTCAGTCACTAATTTTTCGGCAACCCATTTACTTTGGTTATAACCACCCAATGGCAATTGACCATCATCAATATTATCCTCTTCTCGGACTACTTTCACACCAGAATCACCCACCGCAGAGAAAACGCTGGTAGCAGACATGAAATGTACAGGTTTCGTTTTCACCTCACAAGCTAACCGCAGAACTTCTTGAGTTCCAAAAACATTGGTAGTTTTCAGTAACGAGTAAGGAGAAGCATGATTTACCCAAGCGCCATTATGATAAATTACATCAATGCACTCAGCCATCTTTTGAAACTCTGCTTCACCAACACCCAAAAAAGCCTGAGATAAATCTCCAAGCACAGGAATAACTCTATGACTATAATCTTCATCCCCAAGTAAATAAGACTCCAAGCATTTTTGTAGCTTTTGCCTAGCTGAATCACTATCTTTTTCTCTCACCAAACAGTAAATAACCGCCGATGTTTGTTGCAGAAGTTCGTGCAGTAAAAAAGCTCCCAAAAAACCAGTTGCTCCAGTTAATAAAATAGAATTAACTTCACAGTTTTGGGTGACTACAGTTGGAGGATAAATTGTCGAATCTAAAACAGCATCAGCCCTCAGCAATGCTAAAATTTCATCATTATTTTCAGGTACAATTCCCCTAATTTGGATATTTTCGATCCGTTCAGCCAAACCTGCAACAGTCGGCACTTCAAACAGATCTATCACCGTTAACTCCACCTGAAAAGTCTTGAACAACCGAGCAATTAATTGTGTTGCCAGTAATGAATGTCCTCCCAACTCAAAGAAATCATCATCAACCCCCACCTGTTCAACCCGCAGCACCTGAGCAAAAATTTCAGCCAAAATCGACTCTATTGGGTTACGAGGAGCAACATAAACTGCATCTAACTCAGGTCGAATCATCTCAGGTACTGGTAAAGCTCGACGGTCTACTTTACCATTAGGATTCAATGGTAAGCCTGACAAGATTACAAAAACCGCAGGAACCATATACTTGGGCAAAGTTTTTTCAATGAAGCGGCGTAAATCACTAGTAT
Organism: Anabaena sp. PCC 7938; assembly: GCF_049315035.1. Classification (NCBI taxonomy): domain Bacteria; kingdom Bacillati; phylum Cyanobacteriota; class Cyanophyceae; order Nostocales; family Nostocaceae; genus Anabaena; species Anabaena sp. PCC 7938. Next base: position 4,700,661 of record NZ_CP186034.1, read on the forward strand.
TAGGAATAGTTTCTGACTCAGGAACAACATAAGCCACCAGACGTTTTTCACCAAGATGATCCTGAACTACAACCACAGTTTCTCGGACTGCTGGATGTTGGGAAAGCAACACTTCAACCTCTCCCAATTCAATGCGAAAACCACGAATTTTAACTTGATGATCGATACGACCAAGAAGCTTGATGTTACCATCTTTGAGATAACAACCTAAATCCCCAGTTTTGTAAAGACGGCTGCCTGGCTGATGATTAAAAGGGTTAGAAATAAAAGCTTCCGCAGTTTTTTCGGGAAGGTTGAGATAACCACGCGCCAAACCAACTCCACCAATGTATACTTCACCCACAACTCCCACAGGCACAAGTTGATGCTGGCTATCTAAAATATATAACTGCTTATTGGCAGCAGGACGAATAGTAGGCGATATTTGCCCCCCATTACCACATTCCACCATACTGGCGTTTACCGTCGTTTCAGTGGGGCCATAGGCGTTAATAAATAGTCGCTCCTTTGACCATTGTTCAATCATTTCTACAGAAGGCGCTTCTCCTCCGACTAACACCATTTGCAATGCCGGTAAATCTTCAGGCGTTAAGGCTGCTAGTACTGATGGAAGTATGGTGATATGGGTGATAGCTTGTTCACGCAATAACCGCATTAAAGGTATTCCTGGCTGTAACTCCTCTGGCGTTGCCAAGTGGAGGGCTGCACCAGAACCAAGTGCCATAACTATTTCGGGGATAGAAGCATCAAAACTGAAGGAGAAAAACTGGAGGACGCGACTATCAGGTTTGACACGACAAGTACGAATTTTGTCTTGGGTTAAGTTTACCAATCCCTCATGATTAACTAACACACCCTTGGGATTTCCCGTAGAACCAGAGGTGTAAATTAGATAAGCTAGGTTTTTGGTTGTTACGCCACTTATTGGGTTTTCATCACTGTATTGACTAATTTTTTCCCAGTTTACATCTAAGGAAATTATTTGTCCTGAATAATCAGGTAGTCTTGTAACTAAATTCTGAGTTGTCAATAAAATCGGGATTTGGGAATCTGACAACATAAAAGCCAAACGTTCTTGGGGGTATGCAGGATCTAAGGGTAGATAAGCCCCACCAGCTTTGAGGATGCCCAATAATGCTACGATCATATCTAGCGATCGCTCTACACAAATTCCCACAATAGTCTCAGGTACTACACCCAGCTTTTGCAAGTATTGTGCCAGTTGATTAGCCCGTTGATTTAACTGAAGATAGGTTAAATATTGATCCCCAAAAACTACGGCAACTGCATCTGGAGTTTGTGCAACTTGGGCTGCAAATAACTCATGGAAACACAAATCTGGGGGATAATCGGTTTGGGTATCATTCCACTCCACCAACAACTGATGCTGTTCAGATATCGTCAATAAAGGTAATTCCCCAATTCGCTGTTCTGGATGATTAACGATACCCAAAACCAAAGTTTGAAAATGCTCCACCATGCGGGAAATAGTTACATCATCAAACAAATCTGTGTTGTATTCTAATACCCCCACCAATCCTGTGGAAGTTTCACGCATATCTAGAATTAAATCTAACTTAGCAGTAGAGTTTGTTTGGGCTAGGGGAGTAATAGTTAAATCGGGAAGTATAATATCTAGACCAGGCGTATTTTGTAACACAAACATCGTCTGAAACAAAGGACTGTAGCTCAAATCCCGCTCAGGTTGCAACTCCTCTATCAATTTTTCAAAAGGCAAATCTTGATGATCGTAAGCTTCCCAAGTTACCTGTCGCACCCGACCGAGTAATTCCCAAAAAGTTGGGTTGCCAGAAAGGTCGGTACGCAACACCAAAGTATTGACAAAAAAGCCAATCAATCCTTCAATCTCCACCCGATTCCGGTTAGCAATAGGTGAACCAACTAATAAATCTACTTGAGAAGTGTAACGATAAAGTAAGACTTTAAATACCGTTAGTAGAGTCATAAAAAGAGTAACTTCTTTCGTTTGACTCAGCACCTTCAGCGTCTCAGTCAGTTCAAAAGACAAACAAAAAGATTTACTTGCACCTCGGAAAGTCTGAACTCTGGGACGAGGACGGTCTGTAGGCAATTGTAATATGGGTAAATTACCACCAAGTTGTTGCCTCCAGTAAGTAAGTTGAGCCGATAGTACATCACCCTGTAACCACTGACGCTGCCATGAGGCAAAGTCAGCATATTGGATAGATAATTCTGGAAGCGGTGAGGGTTTTGCTTTACAGAAAGCTGTATACAAATTCTTTAATTCCCCCAGGAAAACCCCTATAGACCAGGCATCAGAGATAATGTGGTGCATAGTCAACAGCACTACATACTCATCCTCATCTAGACACAAAATGGTAATTCGCAGTAGTGGATCTTGAGCCAAATTAAAAGGTTTTTGAGCTTCCTCACGAGCTAAATGTAAAACTTCCATTTCTCGCTCTTCTTGACTCAAATCTCGCAGATTTACAACTGGTAGCACCCTGGGAGAAAATGGGTGAAATACCTGGAATGGCTGACCGTCTAAAGCCTGGAAATTAGTACGCAGAACTTCATGACGACGGATGATTTCGTTACAGCTTTGTTCAAAAGCGGGTAAATTCAATAAACCAACCAAACGCACAGCAGCAGGTATGTTGTAAAAGGAACTATTTTGTTCCATTTGGTTAATGAACCAAAGCCGTTGTTGGGCAAAAGATAAGGGAATATTTTTTGTTCGAGAAATGGGAATAATAGACTGAGTTTGTGAATTGAAAGTTAGTTTTGTTTGAGTGAGAAACTCCAAAATTTCAGATTTGCGTTCAGAAATCTGACTGCTGAGGTTTGGTGTCAATACTTCCTCTGGAGCATTACAACGTAGGCGTTGATCTTCTACCCAAAGTGTTACATCCAAACTATAAAGATAAGATAAAAATTCATCAATAGTTTTCATAATTCAATTTCCTTTCGACCTGGCTGGATAATAGAAGAAGACCGCGAAACTTGGGTGAGAGCTAAACGCATTGTTTCTATCCGCTCTGCTAAACCAGCTATAGTTGGTCGCTCAAACAAAGTCCGCAGGGGCAACTCCAAATTAAACGCTTCACGTAACCGAGAAATAACTTTGGTTGCTAACAAAGAATGTCCTCCCAAAGCAAAGAAATTGTCATGAATACTGACTTTTTCTAGTTTTAAAACATCAACATAGATAGCAGCTAATGTTTTTTCTATAGATGTGCGTGGTGGAACAAAAACAACTTCACTATCTCTGAGGAATGTATCGGCTATCGGTAAAGCTTTGCGGTTAACTTTACCATTTGGTGTTAATGGTAATGCCTCAAGTATGACAAACACATTGGGTATCATGTAATCCGGCAGTCTCAACTCTAAAAAGTGCCGCAATTCAGCAATTATCAATTTTTGTTCTGAGCGGGGAACTAGATACGCGACTAAACGTTGAAAATCTGCTTGATCTGAGTGAACTATAACCACAACTTCGCGGATATCTGGATGTTGACTAATAACTGATTCAATTTCCCCTAGTTCTATTCGGAAGCCACGGAGTTTAACTTGATAATCAACACGACCAAGATATTCAATATCACCATGAGATAAATAACGAGCTAAATCACCAGTTTTATAAAGACGACTATCTAATTCTTGGCTAAAAGGATGGGGAATAAACTTTTCGTTGGTCAAATCAGGACGATTCAAATAACCTCTAGCAAGTCCAACGCCACCGATGTGTAATTCTCCAGGTACACCCACAGGAGTAGGTTTTCCTTGACCATCGAGAATATAAATTTGGGTATTGCTAATGGGGCGACCAATAGGCACAAATGGCAATTGGCTATGAGGCTGACATTGCCAAAAAGTCACATCAATTGCTGCTTCCGTCGGACCATACAAGTTATGTAAATCAGCATCCAGAAGGGCAAAAAAGCGGTCTTGTAAAGTTTTAGGTAAAGCTTCTCCACTGCAAATTACCCGTTTCAGAAAACGACAAGTTTCTAAACCTGACTCTTCTAAAAACACTTGCAGCATCGCCGGCACAAAATGTACAGTTGTGATTTGCTCCCTGGCAATTAATTGAACTAAATAAGCACTATCTTGATGTCCTCCTGGTTGGGCAATTACTAATTTTGCTCCGGTGATTAATGTCCAGAAAAATTCCCAAACTGAAACATCAAAACTGAAAGGAGTTTTTTGTAAAACTCGGTCTTGTGGTGTTAAGTTATAGGTGTCTTGCATCCACAATAAACGATTACACAGCCCTTTATGGGTGTTCATTGCTCCCTTGGGTTTGCCTGTGGAACCGGAGGTGTAGATGACGTAAATTAGGTTTTCACTAGTAACGCTACTTTGGGGATTTTGGGGATTATAAAGGGTGATTTTATCCCAATCTGTATCTAGACAAATAACTTGGGCTGAATGAGTGGGTAGTGTTTCTAGTAGTGATGTTTGGGTGAGTAAAATGGGAACTTGGGCATCTGCCAACATGAAGGCAATACGCTCTGGGGGATAGGCTGGATCTAAGGGAACGTAAGCTCCTCCGGCTTTGAGAATCCCTAAGAGTCCCACAACCATTTCAAGGGAACGTTCTATACAAATGCCGACTAGTGTTTCTGGTTTTACACCCAGTTTTTGCAGATAATGTGCTAACTGATTGGCTTTGGTATTGAGTTCTCTATAGGTTAATTGCTCATTTTCAAAGACTACAGCAATTGCATCTGGTGTGAGTTCTACTTGTTGTTCAAATAGTTGATGAATACAACTTTGTTGGGGATAATCTACTTGAGTTTGATTCCACTCGACTAACAGTTGATTTTCTTCTTTTGGGGTGAGTAGTGGCAGTTCTAAAAGTCGCTGGTCTGGATTGGCGGCTATTGCTGTGAGTAATGTTTCTAAATGCCCCAACATTCGCGTAATGGTAGGCTGATCAAAACGCTGACACTTATAGGCAATTTTCAAGACTAACTCTGAGCCAGGAATTGCAGATAAAGTTAAAGGAAAATTGGTTTTTTCAAAACTGCGAACTTTAACAATGTTTAAATCGGTAATTTGTTCCTGTAAAGAAGCATCTATAGGGTAGTTTTCAAACACTACAATACTTTCAAACAGGGGCAGATGCCTGGGTACTTGACTCCAACCGTGAATTTCTACTAGGGGACTATATTCATATTGACGTGATTCCACCTGTTGTTCTTGGAGTAGTTGAAGCCAAGGAATTAGGGAGTCAAAGGCATCTATTTTTACCCGCATCGGTAGGGTATTAATAAATAGTCCGACCATTGATTCTACATTTTCTAAAGTAGAAGGGCGACCAGAAACAGTAGCGCCAAATACGACATCTTCTTGACCACTGTATTTTTTTAGAAGTAATGCCCAAGCCCCTTGTATTAAAGTATTAAGGGTGAGATGTTGTTGCTGTGCTAAAGATTGTAATGCGGCTGTGATTGTTAGTGATAGTTGGATTGTTTGTTCAGCGTGAATATCTTCTTGTGTTCGAGTAATTTGGTCTACTCCCAAGGGTGTTGGGGCTGTAAAACCTTTTAGTTTTTCTTGCCAAAAAACTTGAGCTTCCGTTAGGTTTTGTTGCTGTAACCAGGCAATGTAGTCGCGGTAGGGGCGGGGTGATTTGAGAATAGGGCGATCGCACTGGCAAAGTCCTTTATAGTGGACAAGTACTTCTAAAAAAATGATCGGTACAGACCATCCATCTAGGAGTAAATGGTGATGACTCCAGGCGAAATGGTAACTGGTATCTGTCAGACGAATGAGAATTAGCCGCATTAGGGGCGCTTTGGATAGTTCAAAACCCCGTTTTCGGTCAGTGTCTAATAAAGTATCTAGTCGTTCTTGTTGTTCAATGGGTAGAATTCCTCGCCAATCTTGTTCTTCCCAGGGAACATTGACTTTTTGACCTACGACTTGCAAGGGTTTTTCTAAGTTTTCCCAGACAAAAGCAGTGCGTAAAACTGGATGCTGATTGATTGTTTGCTGCCAAGCTTGAGTAAAGGCTGAAATGTTTAATTGTCCATGTAAGTCGCAGATCAGTTGAGTGATATATGTGCCGGATGTTGGTTCATAAAGGCTATGAAACAGCATTCCCTGTTGCATGGGGGAGAGAGGATACACATCTTCAATATTTTTTGCCCTCATCCTATAGCCCCTCCTTCAAACTCCACCATTGCCAATACAGCATCTAATTCTTTTTGATCAAACTGTGCTAAGGGAAAATCAGAAGGTGTGAATCCACCTATATGAGAAGATTGACAATGGGCAATGAGCGATCGCAATCTTTCCAGAAAATATTGTGCTAATTGTTCCACTGTGGTTTTTTTATGAATATTTTGACTGTATGTCCAATCCATTCTCAGTTGACTATTAACTACAATCCCATTCACGGCTAAAACATGGCTACGACTTGCTTTTAAGCTGTAAGTCAATCCACAGGATTCTTTTGTTGGCAAAAATAGCGCCGAATTTGAAAATACTTGGTCTATCTGACCCAAATAATTGAAAACTACCTCTGCTTGGGGCATTTCTCGCAATTGGGCTTTAATTTCTCCATCTTGGCTAAGATAACGCAGTAAACCGTAGCCAATACCCCTATTGGGAATACGCCGTAATTGCTCTTTAATAGATTTCAATTCTTCCCCTAAATCAGAAGTCTGTTTGAGTTCTAACAAGATGGGAAATAGGTTAGTAAACCATCCTACAGTCCTTGACAAATCCACATCATCAAAGATTGCTTCCCGTCCATGTCCCTCTAATTCCACTAGCAGTGATTCTGTTCCCGTCCATCTTCTAAAGGACTGTACTAAAGCTGTTAACAGTACATCATTAATTTGAGTTTTATAGGCTTGGGGTACTTCCTGTAACAGTAGCTGAGTTTCTTCTACAGTCAAGAAAATAGATACCGTACTCACTGATGCTTCAATATTTTCACCACCAAGATAATCCACTGGTAGTTTAGAAATATTTCTGTAGGCATCCCTCAGCCAATAATCTAATTCTGACTTAATTTTTTCTGACTGGGCGTAATCTGTTAATCGTTTTGACCAATCTTGAAATGAGGTAGTTTTCGGCGGTAAATGAACAACTTGATCCAAAATCAACTGCTCATAAACTGTTTGTAAATCTTCCAGCAAAATCCGCCAGGAAACACCATCTACAACTAAGTGGTGAATGACTAACAGTAGACGACTCGACTGATTAGCACCAAGATCAAATAAACAAACTCGGACTAAGGAACCTTGTGATAGATTCAAACTAGCTTGTAATTGAGTTGCGATCACCTCAATTTCTGATAGTGTAGACAACTTTATCTTTGTAAACGGGACATCTGCATTTAGATCACCATTAACCTGCCGCCAGCTATCACCCAGACGCTCAAAACGCATACGCAGAGCATCATGGTGTACCAATAGATGTTGTAAAGCTTGCTCTAACAACATAGTGTTTAAAGGTTGTCGCACCTCCAGCAATACCGCTTGATTCCAATGGTACGGTTCTAGAAATTCCTGCTCAAAAAACCATTGCTGAATAGGAGTGTGTGGATGTGTACCGATAACTAAACCTTGTTCAGGTTGGACTAATTGATTTTTCCCTACTACTGTTGCTAATTCAGCAATAGTCTGATGTTGAAATAGCTGTTTTGGTGTTAGCTGTAAACCTGCGCGATGGGCTAGAAAAATGATTTGCAGACTGAGAATTGAATCACCGCCTAGCTCAAAAAAATTGTCTTGAATGCCTATTGGTTCCCGTCTGAGGACATGACTCCAAATACCAGCTAGTGCCTCCTCAACAGAGTTATGGGGGGGAATAAAAGCGGTTGCCAAATCGGGTCTTGTCGCATCAGGAGCCGGTAGCGATCGCCTATCTACTTTACCATTAGCTGTCAGAGGTAAAGCATCGAGAATCACGAAAGCAGATGGAACCATATAATCAGGTAATTTTTCCTTTAAAAAGCTCCGCAGTTCCCCAAGGAAATATCCTGTTTTGTGATCTTCCCCATTTCTGATCACATAGCCAACCAATCGCTTCTCACCAGGTAAATCCTCTCTTGCCAAAACCACCACTTCCCGGACATCTGGGTGTTGACTAAGAACTGATTCAATTTCCCCTAGTTCTATTCGGAAGCCCCGGAGTTTAACTTGATAATCAACACGACCAAGATATTCAATATCACCATTAGATAAATAACGAGCTAAATCACCAGTTTTATAAAGACGACTATCTAATTCTTGGCTAAAAGGATGGGGAATAAACTTTTCGTTGGTCAAATCAGGACGATTCAAATAACCTCTAGCCAGTCCAACGCCACCGATGTGTAATTCTCCAGGTACACCCACAGGAGTAGGTTTTCCTTGACCATCGAGAATATAAATTTGGGTATTGCTAATGGGGCGACCAATAGGCACAAATGGCAATTGGCTATGAGGCTGACATTGCCAAAAAGTCACATCAATTGCTGCTTCCGTCGGACCATACAAGTTATGTAAATCAGCATCCAGAAGGGCAAAAAAGCGGTCTTGTAAAGTTTTAGGTAAAGCTTCTCCACTGCAAATCACCCGTTTTAGACAACGACAAGTTTCTAAACCTGACTCTTCTAAAAACACTTGCAGCATCGCCGGCACAAAATGTACAGTTGTGATTTGCTCCCTGGCAATTAATTGAACTAAATAAGCACTATCTTGATGTCCTCCTGGTTGGGCAATTACTAATTTTGCTCCGGTGATTAATGTCCAGAAAAATTCCCAAACTGAAACATCAAAACTGAAAGGAGTTTTTTGTAAAACTCGGTCTTGTGGTGTTAATTTATAGGTGTCTTGCATCCACAATAAACGATTACACAGCCCTTTGTGGGTGTTCATTGCTCCCTTGGGGTTGCCTGTGGAACCGGAGGTGTAGATGACGTAAATTAGGTTTTCACTAGTAACGCTACTTTGGGGATTTTGGGGATTATAAAGGGTGATTTTATCCCAATCTGTATCTAGACAAATAACTTGGGCTGAATGAGTGGGTAGTGTTTCTAGTAGTGATGTTTGGGTGAGTAAAATGGGAACTTGGGCATCTGCCAACATGAAGGCAATACGCTCTGGGGGATAGGCTGGATCTAAGGGAACGTAAGCTCCTCCGGCTTTGAGAATCCCTAAGAGTCCCACAACCATTTCAATGGAACGTTCTATACAAATGCCGACTAGTGTTTCTGGTTTTACACCCAGTTTTTGCAGATAATGTGCTAATTGATTGGCTTTGGTATTGAGTTCTCTATAGGTTAATTGCTCATTTTCAAAGACCAAAGCAATTGCATCTGGTGTGAGTTCTACTTGTTGTTCAAATAGTTGATGAATACAACTTTGTTGGGGATAATCTACTTGAGTTTGATTCCACTTGACTAACAGTTGATTTTCTTCTTTCGGGGTGAGTATTGGTAGTTCTAAAAGTCGCTGGTCTGGATTGGCGGTTATGGCTGTGAGTAATGTTTCTAAATGCCCTGCCATTCTGCTAATTGTTGAGGCATCAAACAAATCAGTATTGTATTCAAAAGCAGCTCTCAGTCCTGAATCCTCCTGTTCCATATACAGCGTCAGATCGAACTTAGCACTGCCAAGTTCAGTTTCCACAGCACTAACAGTCAACCCTGCCAACTTTAATGCAGACATAGGTGCATTTTGCAGCACAAACATGACTTGAAACAGAGGTGTATGACTCAAAGACCGTTGTGGCTGAAGTTCTTCAACCAACTGCTCAAAAGGTAAATCCTGATGAGCATAGGCTCCCAGCGCGACTTCTCGCAATCGACCGAGTAATTCCCTAAAAGTGAGATCACCAGATAAATCCGTTCTTAACACCAGGGTATTGACAAACAAGCCAACTAATTGCTCTGTCTCCCCTTGATTGCGGTTAGCAATTGGTGTCCCCACCACGATATCTGTACTATTTGTGTAGCGTCCCAGCAGCACCTTAAAAGCCGTCAGCAAAGTCATAAACAAGGTACTCCCTGTTTGTTGACTTAACATATTCAGAGCGATGGTTAATTCTGGCGAAATAGTAAAGGCATGAATAGCACCCTGAAATGTCTGCACCGCAGGTCTGGGGCGGTCTGTGGGTAATTCTAATTTAGGGGGTAAAGCTTCTAAATGTTTACGCCAGTATAATATCTGCTCTTGTAGTACTTCTCCCTTTAACCATTGTCGTTGCCATGAAGCAAAGTCTGTATATTGGATAGGTAATTCTGGCATAGTCGGAGTTTGACCTGCACAAAAAGCTGTATAAAGCTGCGACACCTCACGCATAACGACACCAATTGACCAGCCATCAGCAATAATATGGTGTATGGTCAACAATAAGATGTGTTCTTTTTCTCCAACGTTCAGTAATTTTACTCGTAATAGGAAGTCATGGTTGAGGTCAAAAGGAGATTGTGCTTCTGCTAAAACCAGTTGTTTAATTTCAGTTTCTCGTTGCTGGGTGGGTAATGCACTCAAGTCAAGAATGTTTAACTGTATCGGTCTTGTGGGTGAGATAAATGCTATTGGTTGCCCTGCGACTGTTTGAAAATTAGTCTGCAAGGTTTTGTGGCGTTGCACAATTGTGTGAAAACTTTGCTCTAACACATCATAGTTAAGTTGTCCTTGTAACCGCACCGCAATAGGTATGTTGTAAAAGGGACTATCTGGTTCTAACTGAGTGAGAAACCATAACCGCTGTTGAGCAAAAGACAAGGGTAATTCGCCTGTCCAGAAATGGGGTTTTATCGATGGTATTTCCAGTCCTGTGCCTGATTTTGAGGATTTTTTTATCTCTTTGGCTAACTGGGCTACTGTTGGTAACTCAAACAGACGACGCAAAGGTAGTTCTTGTAAAAAGACTTGCCGAATTCGAGAAATTACGCGAGTTGCAATTAAAGAATGTCCACCTAGTTGGAAAAAATTATTGTGAATCCCTACTTTTTCTAGACCGAGAACATCTGCCCAAATGCCAGCAAGTATCTCCTCCACAGGAGATGAAGGTGGGACAAAATCAGTTTTTGGGGATAACTGGATTGGGTCAGGTGCTGGTAAAGCTTTGCGGTTAACTTTGCCATTTGGTGTTAATGGTAATGCCTCAAGTGTGAAAAACACATTTGGGATCATGTAGTCTGGCAGTTGCAACTCTAAAAATTGCCGTAGTTCGGAAATTGCTAAGTCTTGTTTTGAGCGGGGAACTAGATATGCGACTAAACGTTGAAAATCTGCTTGATCTGAGTGAACTATAACCACAACTTCGCGGATATCTGGATGTTGACTAAGAACTGATTCAATTTCCCCTAGTTCTATTCGGAAGCCACGAAGTTTAACTTGATAATCAACACGACCAAGATATTCAATATCACCATTAGATAAATAACGAGCTAAATCACCAGTTTTATAAAGACGACTATCTAATTTTTGACTAAAAGGATGGGGAATAAACTTTTCTTTGGTCAAATCTGGACGGTTTAAATATCCTCGTGTCACCCCTGCACCACCAACATATATTTCCCCAGGAACTCCCACAGGTACTAATTGAAAATGCTGGTCAAGTAAATATATTTGTAAATCAGGAATAGGACGACCAATCACACTAGCTGTATTGTTTAAATCAACCATAGTTAGAGGACGATACGTCACATGAACGGTAGTTTCTGTAATTCCGTACATATTGACTAATTGCGGCCATTGGTCTCCATGTTGATCAAACCACGGCTTTAAGCTTGGTAATTCTAAAGCTTCTCCACCAAATATTACCAATCGTAGATTCAATTCTGGACTGATACCTAAAGACTCTTCAGCTTTAATTAATTGACGAAAAGCCGAAGGTGTTTGGTTGAGTACCGTAACCCTTTCTTCACACAATAGTTGATAAAATTCTTCTGGTGAGCGACTAACTAAATAAGGAACAACTACCAGTTTTCCACCATAAATTAAAGCTCCCCAAATTTCCCAAACTGAGAAATCAAAAGCATAGGAATGAAACAGCGTCCATACATCTTGGGAATTAAAATTGTACCAAGCTTGCGTGGCAGCAAACAAACGCACGATGTTACTATGATTAACTAAAACCCCTTTAGGTTGACCTGTTGAACCAGAAGTATAAATAACATAAGCAGCATTTCCTATTTTGACATTGCTGGTGGGGTTTTGTGGACTATGGAGGGTGATTTTATCCCAGTCTGTATCCAGACAAACGACCAGGGCTGAATGAGTGGGTAGTGTTGTTAGTAGTGATGCTTGAGTGAGTAAAATGGGAACTTGGGCATCTGCCAACATGAATTCTAGACGCTCTGGGGGATAGGCTGGATCTAAGGGAACGTAAGCTCCTCCGGCTTTGAGAATCCCTAAGAGTCCCACAATCATTTCAATGGAACGTTCTATACAAATGCCGACTAGTGTTTCTGGTTTTACACCCAGTTTTTGCAAATAATGTGCTAACTGATTGGCTTTGGTATTGAGTTCTCTATAGGTTAATTGCTCATCTTCAAAGACCAAAGCAATTGCATCTGGTGTGAGTTCTACTTGTTGTTCAAATAGTTGATGAATACAACTTTGTTGGGGATAATCTACTTGAGTTTGATTCCACTCGACTAACAGTTGATTTTCTTCTTTCGGGGTGAGTATTGGGAGTTCTAAGAGTCGCTGATCTGGATTGGCAGCTACTGCTGTTAATAATGTTTCTAAATGTCCAACCATGCTGCTAATTGTCGCGGCATCAAACAAATCAGTATTGTATTCTACTTCTCCTATTAAACCTGATTCTGTTTCTGCAAATTCTAAAGTTAGATCAAACCTGGATGTCTGGTTATGAGTGGGGAGAATTTCTAGGGTGAGTCCGGGAATTTCTAAACTGGTTTGCGGCACATTGAGAAAAGAAAACATGACTTGGAACAACTGAGAATAACTCAAGTCCCTTGGTAATTGTAATTCTTCTACCAGCTTTTCAAAGGGTAAATTTTGGTGAGTATAAGCATTTAATGTCACCTCTCTTACTCTGATTAATAATTCCCGAAAACTGGGATTACCCGATAAAGAAGTCCGCAAGACTAAAGTATTAGCAAAAATGCCAATTAGTTTTTCAATTTCGGCACGGTTGCGGTTAGCAATGGGAGAACCAACTAAGATATCTTCTTGACCTGTGTAGCGGTAGAGTAAGGTTTTGAAGGTTGCCAGCAGTGTCATAAACAAGGTAGCTCCCACACTGCGACTAGTAGCTTTCAGGGACTCAGTTAATGTTTTGGACAGCGAGAAGTTATGTATCTTGCCAGGGTAGGTTTGAATAGGTGGACGCGATCGCTCTATGGGCAGTTGCAGTAAGTTGGGGGCATTGTGCAGCTGCTGTTTCCAGTAAGCAAGTTCTGTTTCTAATAAGTCAGTTTGTAAATACTGCCGTTGCCAAACTGTAAAGTCTGCGTATTGAATTGGCAATGGAGGCAGTGGTGATGCTTTGCCTTGAGCAAAAGCTTGATAAAGCAGGGTAAATTCGTCTAACAGTAAATTAATAGCCCAAAAGTCTGCAAGGATGTGGTGAATAGTCAGTTGCAGTAGATATTCGGTTTCTTCTAGTTGTAATAGTGTGACTCGTAATAAAGGCGCTTGGGTGAGGTCAAAAGGTCGTTTAGCTTCCTCTGCGATCAGACGCTGTACCTCTAGTTCCTGCTCGGTTTTAGTTAGCGATCGCCAATCGACCACGGGTACTGTAATATTTAAATTGGGTGCGATCTCCTGAATTGGTTGCCCATCTACATTTTTAAAGCTTGTCCGCAAGACTTCGTGACGCTGTACAATTTCTGCAAAGCTTTGTTGCAAAACTGCTATTTGTAGAGAACCGCTAATTTTTACTACCCCAGATTCGTTGTAAATAGCACTGTTACCTGCAATTTGCTCTATTAACCACAATCTTTGCTGGGCAAAAGACAACGGTATATCTGTATCTCTGGTAACAGGCACAATTGCCCCGGTACTATAACTAGAATCCAGAGTTGTGTTTTGTAAAAGTTTAATAATCTCTGGTTTGTACTCTTTAATTTGCCCCAATAAAGTGGGTGTTAATGTTCCTGTAGGTGTGCTGTAGTGGAGTTTATCGCCGTTGACCCAAAGCTGTATATCTAAACTCTTCAGATAAGCTAAAAATTCAGTAGTAGTTTTCATAATTCTCCCTCTTCACGTAGGCATATCCTGCTCATTCCCGCACTCACAGTTTCTCGCTCAAAGTATTTAGCTAAATCAGCTACAGTTGATGCTGCAAATAAACTATTAATGGGTAACTCTATTCGCAGTTTTTCTCGGACTTGAGAAATAAAGCGCACAGCTAACAATGAGTCTCCCCCTAATTCAAAAAAGTTATCATTAATACCTATCCGCGAGACACCAAGTATTTCTTGCCAGATGTTTATCAGGGTTTGCTCATGCTCGTGACGAGGAGCAATATAAGCACTACTTAAAAGCGGTCGCGGATGTGCTGGTTGGGAAAGATTAATTTGTTCTAAGGTGGCTAAAAAATTCTCTGCTTGATGATTAATCAGTTGTTGTTCGGTTTGATGTAAATCATTTTTAGATACTACAACTTGAGATAGTTTACTACTAAGAATCCTCACAAAAGCATCTATTCCTTCTGAAGGTAATAATCCTGCTGAGGTCTGTGTAGAAACTAGTTGCTGAGATGCTTTAGCTGCCATACCAACTTGTTGCCAAGCATCCCAATTTATAGCAACTGTAAATGTGCTATTTTTAGAATTTTTGTGGCGAGCGAAAGCATCTAAAAAGGAGTTGGCTGCCGTATAATCTACTTGCCCGAATATACCTTTAATTGCAGCAATTGATGAACACAAAACGAGGAAATCTAATTGCACATCCTGGAAGATATTTTCTAAAACTAATGTCCCTGTAACTTTGGGAGATAGAATTTTATGTGCTTCTTCAATGGATTTGATTTGCATCACACCACCACCAGGAACACCGGCAGCGTGGATGACACCATTGATAGTACCGAATTGTAGCTGTCCGCAAGCGATCGCTTTTTTCATCTGTGCTAATGAAGCTACATCAGCGTTAACAACCAAAATTTCCGCCCCAAATGTTTCCAATTCCTGGATTTTGCGAATTGTCGCGGTGATGGGATTTTGCTGATCATGGTTAGCTAACCATTGTTCCCACTCGTCGCGCTGGGGAAATGCTGAACGTCCTGTAAGTATCAACTTTCCTTGCACTGTCTTAGCTAAATACTCTGCTAAAACTAGTCCAAGTCCACCCAATCCACCAGTAATCAGATAAACTCCCCCTGGCCGTAATCGTGGGGTTTCATCTTTTGCTTTTTCTAAACGGACTGGTTCAAAAGTTTGCACCCAGCGAGAAACACCACGGTAAGCAATTAATTGCTCAGATGATGCAACTCTCAATTCAGTCAGCAGATTTTCTAAGAGTTTTTCATATTGCCAAGTCCCAGCTACAGGCAAGACAATATCAATGCTGCAACAATTAAAATTGGGGTATTCTTGCGGTATCACCTGAACAGGCCCTAGCAAAGTTGATTTTTGGGGAGATAGAATTTCATCCCCAACAACTGATTGCAAGTGATTAGAAATCACCACCAACCGATACTCACCCATAAGAGGATGTTTGCCCAATGCCTGGGCTAAAAATAACAGACTATTAAATCCTGTGGTTTGCCATTCATTAATTACTTCTGGGTCTAATGTGACATTGCACAGATGGACAATTGTGTGGGGTAGTTGCTGTTTGAGTAGGAGTTGTTGGACTAGGGCATCATAATCATCAGAGGATTGAGGATTGAGAGAGTAAGAGCTTAACTTCTCAAATTCCGTTCCCACTTGGACTGTGATCACATCGTGACCTTGCTGTTGTAGTCGTTCTACTAATTGCCAACCCAAGCCGCATTCATCCAAAAATACTAAATAGCTAGACTGCTGCGGTGCTAGTTCTTGATATTGGGTTGAAATTACCGATTGCTTCCACAAAGGTAAATAAAACCAATCGGCAATATCCGACTTTTTCACCTTTGATATTGGTGTTTGCGGTTCAATCCAATAACGCTGACGCTCAAAGGGATAAGTAGGCAAAGGCAGACGCTGACGGCGTTCATGAGCATAAAATCCTGACCAGTCTACAGATGCCCCAGCTAACCACAATTGACCTAAAGTATTCAGTAAAAATGCTACTGCTGATTGATCTTCGCCTATTGAAGATAGCACCACCTGTTGAGCAGATTTAGTTGGATGCTGATTGGCTAAGGTACTTAAAGTGTTTCCTATCCCTACCTCTAGCAAAATTTGTCCCGGCTGTTGGCATAACTCTTCTAAACCTGCGTTAAAATTCTCAACTTTCCCTAAATGTTTCAACCAGTAATGGGGGTCTGTTGCTTCTTGGGTAGTAATCCAAGTTCCCGTCAAATTAGAGATGTAGGGAATTTGTGGTGATTGTAGGTGAATTTCGGCGATTTTTTCTTTATTTGCGACTAATTTTAAAGCGTCTTTCAAGGAAAATACTCCGGCTAAGGCCGCCGCTACATATTCTCCCATCCCATACCCAATCATGCCTACAGGATGTATTCCCCAAGATATCCATAATTGAGCTAAAGCATATTCAATTGCAAATAATGCTATTTCTGGGGGTTTTTCAGAATAGAGAACTTGACGCAGATCAATTCCTAAATCAGGTTGGAGCAGTTCACAGCAGATATCAATATGCTGACGAAATGCGGGTTCCACTTGGTAGAGTTCTTTGGTTATGTTCACATATTGCGTACCCGGACCTGGAAACATGAAGATAACTGGCCGTTCTTGAGATGCCTGAAATTGGCTGAACACTGTGGAGGAATCTTGTGATTTAAGAGCTTTGACAGCTGCGTCCAGGTTTTGAGATACTACTATACGGCGATCGCTAAAAGCTTGACGACCAATACTCAGGGTGTAAGCAATATCAGCGAAGTTGAGTTCTTGATGCTGTTCTAGATATTTAGCAAGATTAGCGGTGGCTGTATCAACGGCTGTAGCAGTTTTAGCGGAGATAACTAGCAACTGCCAAGGGCGTGATTTTCCAGACTGTGCTGGTTCAGGAGCTTCTTCTAAAACAATATGGGCATTCGTACCACCAACACCAAAAGAACTCACACCAGCGCGACGAGGACTATCCTGAGTGTTCCATGCTGATAGTTTGCTATTGACGTAGAAGGGACTATTGGCAAAATCAATTTGCGGATTAGGTTGCTCAAAATGCAGACTGGGGGGAATCATCTTATGTTTGAGTGCCAAGATGGTTTTGATTAAACCTGCTATCCCAGCCGCTGCATTCAGATGTCCCACATTAGTTTTGACTGAACCAATGGCACAGTAACCTTTATTTTGAGTACTAGCACGAAAAGCTTTAGTGAGAGCGGCAATTTCAATCGGATCTCCCATTGGAGTCCCAGTCCCGTGAGCTTCAATATAACTAATAGTTTCTGGATTTAACCCAGCATTCGCTAAGGCTTCTGCAATTACCTCTGCCTGTCCTTCTACACTAGGTGCTGTATAACTGACCTTTAATGAACCATCATTATTAATAGCCGAGCCTTTAATCACTGCATGAATGCGATCGCCATCTCTCAAGGCTTCTTCTAACCGCTTTAAAACTACAATGCCAACTCCACTACCAAACAGTGTTCCCTGGGCTTTGGCATCAAAGGCTCGACAGTGACCATTTGGTGAAAGGATGCCACCCTCTTGATAAAAATAACCCGCTTTATGTGGCAAACTAATGGCAATTGCACCCGCTAAGGCAATATCTATTTCATAATTAAGTAAACTTTGGCAGGCTAAATGAGTCGCTACTAATGAAGTAGAACAGGCAGTTTGAATATTAATTCCTGGCCCTTTTAAATTTAATTTATAACAAACTTTTGTAGGCAAATAATCTTTATCATTTGCTAGTAATAAATTCCCCATCTCATGGTCATCTATATTATCCTCTTTGGAGATTTTTCTCAGGGAATAATTATTAAAAATTCCCCCAGCATAAACACCAATTAATCCCTGATAATTCTCTGTTACATAACCAGCATCTTCTAGTGCTTCCCAAGCAGTTTCTAAAAATATCCGTTGTTGCGGATCAATTAACTCGGCTTCTGCTGGGTTATAACCAAAAAAGGCAGCATCAAAAAGTTCTATATCTTCTAAAACAGGTCTAGATTTGACATAATTATCTTTACTAAATAGCGATGAAGGTATACCAGATGCTACTAGACTTTCTTGAGAAAGTTGAGTTATAGACTCTACTCCATTAACTAAATTATCCCAGAATTGAGCAACATTTTTTGCCCCCGGAAACCGACACGACATACCAATAACTGCTATATCCGTATCCCTAAATTTATCATCAGAATTACTTGTTTGCATTTTGAAATAAAGCCTCAGATTTTTAATGTCAATTTATTTTTGTATTTGCATTTTCTGTCTACGCATTTCACCACGAGAACGTCTTTGTTGCAGTGCAAATTGTTCTTTTTCTTCTGGATTTAATAATTGAGCTAGTTGACTCACTGTCGGAGCTTCAAAAATACTGACTGTGGATAGTTGAATATGAAACTCTTCTTGGATGCTGTTAATAACTCGAACACCAATTAATGAGTCACCACCCAAATCAAAAAAGTTATCATAAATTCCTACCTTTTCAATACCTATAACTTCTTGCCAAATATCAGCAATAGTTTGCTCTATTTGATTACGAGGTAAAACATAAGAGTTACTAAGATGAGGACGAGGATAATTAGCTTTGACCGTAGTTTTATCTGCTAGTTTGTCTGCAAAAATAACTCCCATATTGGCATATTGAGTCATTGTCTCTTGCATATTTTGGGGAGTAACAATAACTTGAGATAATCCACTTACCAAAATGCGGTTAAATGCTTCTATTCCTTCTTCTAAGGTAATACCATTTTTGAGTATTTCTAGATGAGATTGTTGTAATTTATATTTCTCTTGCAGTTGAATTGCCATTCCCGCTTCTTGCCAAGCATTCCAGTTAATAGTTATGGTTGGAAGTGATGAGCATTGAGCAAATCTATCAAGAAATGTATGTGCAGCAACATAATCTACATTTCCATATCCACCAGTGAAAGCTGCTATAGAAGACCAAAAAACTAAGAAGTCTAATGGCACATCTTTGAAGATAGTATCAAGTACTAATGTTCCTTGAACTTTCGGCGCAAAGACGGCTTTTATCATTGCCGATGTTTTGAGTTGAGCTAAACCTCCACCACGTACTCCAGCTGCATGAATTACTCCATGAATTGCACCAAATTTTGCGTTTATTTGAGTTACTGCTGATCGCATTTGGACTTCATCAGCAACATCAGCACTCAAAACTAATACTTCTGCGCCAAGTTTTTCTATTTCTTGTAGTTTACGAATCTTTTGACTAGAAATATCTTGCTCATCATGGGTCATTAGCCAATTTTCCCATGCTGATTTTTCTGGTAAGGTTGAACGCCCAATTAAAGCTAGTTTGGCTTGTGCTGTCTTGGCTAAATATTCGGCAATTCCTAAGCCTAAACCACCAAGTCCACCAACAATTAGATAAACTCCTTTTTGTCGCAGTTGTTTTGTTGTTGCTGTCTTTTCTAAAGGTATTGCTGCAAAGGTTTGTACCCAACGATAGTTATTTCTATAAGCGATCACATCTTCGCTAGTATCTGCAACAATTTCTACTATGAGTTTATCTATAAGTTCATTTTCACCTAATTTGCTAATGACAATATCAATGCTACGACAAGTTATATTTGGCTGTTCTTGCGGAATAACTTTGCAGCCACCTAAAACTGTAGCTTTTTCTGGGTGAATATTTTCATCACCTATAACTATTTGGATATCACTAGATATAACGCCAATTTTCAAAGATTCAGTTATCTTTTGTTTAGCAATTACATAAGATAAATTGAGTAAGCTGTATAAACCTAATTCTTGAGATTTCTCAAAAGATTCATGGGGATTAAGACTCCATAGGTGAGCAATCAGGGGTACTTTTCCTAATTGAGATATTTTCTGGAATAATTTCTCATAGTCCTCTCTAATTTGCGGATTGATTGTATAGACTTGCTCATTGATCTGAGAGAAGCAATTGCCAATTTTAACTTGAATAACTTTGTGTTGGTAGTGAGTTTTTAAGCGTTGACAAAAAGCATCACCAAAGCCAGTATTATCTACAAAAACTAGCCAAGAAACATTTGCTGTTGCTAAATTTTGTGTAGGTATAATTGAACGTTGCCAAGAAGGGAGGTAAAACCAATTATCTAGTTTTAGTCTTTGGCTGTGATGATTGCCTTGTTGTGGTGGATCAATCCAATAACGCTGACGCTCAAAGGGGTAAGCTGGTAATGGTAGGCGATGGCGTTTTTCATGCTGATAAAAACCAGCCCAATTTATTTGTACTCCTGTTAACCACAATTTGCCTAAAGTATTGAGCAAAAATCCCACATCAGACTGTTTTTCTTGGGGATGACGCAGGGAAGAAAGTATGACTCTTGCAGATGCTTGTTGTTTAGTTAAGGTAGTTAATGTCCGTCCTGGGCCAATTTCTAGAAAAATTGATTCTGCATTTTGCAGCAATTGAGCAATTCCTTCCGCAAATCGTACACCCTGGCGTAGGTGTCGCGCCCAATAATTGGGATCTGTGGCTGCTTCTGGTGTCATCCAAGTCCCAGTCAGATTGGAAATAAAGGGGATTTGTGGGGGATGAAGTTTGATTTTTTTAACTGCTAAGGTAAAAGGCTCAACTACCGCTGCCATCATTGAGGAATGGAAGGCGTGAGAAGTATGTAGCCGCCGATATTCTATGCTTTTTGCTGTGAGTTGTTGTTCTAGTTCGGTTATATCTGCTATTGATCCAGATACGACACTCAATAATGGTGCGTTGCTGGCTGCTAAAGAGAGGTTGTCACCTAAAAATGATTGCACTTTTTGAGCAGGTAAGCTGATGGAAAGCATCGCTCCTGCCGGTAGTTGCTGCATCATTTTCCCACGAGTTACTACCAGTGATAAAGCATCTTCTAAGGAGAAAACACCAGCGATACAAGCTGCTACATATTCCCCTATGCTATGACCAATCATGGCTACAGGAGACACTCCCCAAGATATCCACAATTTAGCTAGGGCGTATTCAATGACAAATAAGGCTGGTTGAGTAATTGCTGTTTGCTGTAATTGCTGGGTTGCTGTTTGAATATCTGTTTCAGTTGGGTATAAATAGGAGTGTAAATCAATGTGGAGATGATGTTGGAGATAGTCAAAACAGCGATCGCATTCTTCCCTAAATATAGTCTCCTGCTCATAGAGTTCTTTGCCCATGTTGACATACTGCGATCCTTGTCCTGTGAACATGAATACTACAGAGCGATTGCTAGATGTCAAAAGTTCTTGGTCAACAAAGTCCAGTTTTTTAACTACATCCTCAAGATTCTCTCCCACCACCATCCGTCGATAATTGAAGTTTTGACGACCAATTTGCAAGGTATAAGCAACATCGGCTAAGTTCAAATCTGGATGCTGTTTTAAATATGCAGCTAAATTTTTGGTGGCTGTTGCCAAAGCAGAACTAGTTTTAGCAGACAGTACCAATAAATGTTGTTGACGAGCAGAACTAGAGATTTCTAAAGGAGGCGCTTCTTCTAAGATGATATGGGCATTTGTCCCACCAAAGCCAAAGGAACTAACCCCAGCACGACGAGGACTATCGTTAGTTTTCCACTCTAAAAGTTTTGTGTTGACGTAAAACGGGCTATTGTCAAAATCAATTTGCGGATTGGGACTCTCGAAGTTAATGCTGGGTGGTATAAGTTTGTGGTCAAGGGCTAAAACTGTCTTGATTAAACCGACGATTCCCGCAGCGGCATCTAAATGACCGACATTGGTTTTCACTGAACCAATAGCACAATAGTTTTTTTCGTCAGTGGTAGCGCGAAAAGCTTGTGTCATCGCCGCAATTTCAATGGGGTCGCCTAAAGCTGTGCCAGTCCCGTGAGCTTCAATATAGGTAATGGTTTCTGGCTCAACTTCAGCCATCATTTGGGCTGTACGAATAACTCTGGTTTGACCCTCTTGACTAGGTGCTGTATAACCAACCTTGCCGGCACCATCGTTATTAATGGCAGAACCTTTGATGACTGCGTAAATACGATCTCGATCTGCGATCGCATCCTCTAATCTTTTTAAAACTACAACCCCAATCCCATTCCCCCCTACAGTACCATTTGCCCTAGAATCAAAGGCTTTACAATGTCCATCAGCAGCCACAATTTCATCTGGCGATAAAGTTAATTCGTTTTGTGGCACTTTGACGGCAACACCAGCCCCTAAAGCCATATCACATTCGCCACTCAACAAACTTTGACAAGCCAAATGAATTGCCACCAATGAACTAGAGCAAGCTGTTCCTATACTGACACTTGGCCCTGTAAGATTTAATTTATAAGAAACACGACTAGCAAGATAATCTTTATCAACACCAACTAAAGTCTGTAAAAAGCCTTTTGATTCTATCCAACCTTGGTTGGGACTTAAGTTATAAAGCAAGTAAGTCCCCATACCCACACCAGCATAAACTCCTATGGGTCTAGTTTCTAATTGCGAGTTATAGCCAGCATTTTCTAAAGCTTCCCAAGCACATTCTAAAAATAAACGATGTTGAGGATCTATTGCTTCCGCTTCTCTAGGATTGAAACCAAAAAAAGCAGCATCAAATAATTCCACATCACTCAGAATCCCACCAGCTTTAATTTTTTGTTCTGTGTCTGTTTTAGCTAATTTTGTATTTGTAAAAACTGAAGTTAACTCAACTCCTGCTTTCAGGTTTTCCCAAAATTCATCAATATTATTGCAGCCAGGAAACCGCCCAGACATACCAATAATTGCAATCTCTAAACCATTGTGCTGGAAATTCATAAAAGTTAGTTGTGGAAAGATTTTTATAGTGGAAACTCAATCTATCAGATCAAATTTCCTTCTTATAGCAATTTTATGTAAGTCCTGATAATCATGAAATCCCTTGATTAATCCATTTTTAGGGACTTTCAGGAAATAAATCTTCCTTCTTCCTTCTTTCCTCTTTCCTTCGCGCTCTTCGCGTCCTTTGCGGTTCATTTCTCTTGATCCATCAAACTGTATTTGACAGACTACTAGACATTTATTTCTGAGCATGAGAGCGGTTATCCCACTCTGCGGGAAGCAAGCTCGGTGTTGATGGATAGATACTTGAGAATCTATTGAAAGTTATTTTTATTAGAGTCTCAATTTTAGTGATCTTCCTGAAACCTAGATTTACATGAAAAAGCTACTTATTGCAAGTAACTTTCATTAGATTAATACAGGTGAACAATTTTGGCAAGCCTAAACTCAGAAAATATAGGTACAAAAAAATTGGTGTTCTGGTATATTCTCATGCAAAATGCCGTCTATGCAATTCTTTCAGCCTCTTCAGCAAAGTAGTTTTACCTAAATCATCTGGAAAAAAGAGTTGCAATTCCTGTAAAAACGAGGGTTTTTTATTTTTCGGTATTTGGCATCTATCTTAAGACATAGATAAACCAAGTTATAATCTATATTAATGTATAAAATATTTTTCAATAATTATTTTCTATGTAATATTGATTGCAAATGCAATTAATTACCATTAGAGTATCTACAGACATAATTGAAAATTAGTTGCATTAATTAGCTCGAATCAAATTGTTTGTTGTAAGCGCCAGCTACTAGCAAACACCCCAGGCATCGTCCAGGGAGTCTTTTGCAAAAGGTCTAATTAAATACAGCCAGAAATCTGCGCTTGACTTCGAGTCATAAGCTGGGGAGTTTTTTGCTTCATGGATACCTTAAACGTGATGAATACCTTGAAAACAATACTGACTGATTTAGGTATTCCCGAAGAATCGCTGTGTGAAGACACCTTTTTAAGCAAAGATTTACAGATTGATTCCGTAGAGACAGTAGAAATTGCTTTGGGACTAAAACGAAAACTAGGGGTCAACATCAAACTAGAAGCTTGGCAAAATATGACATTGGCTCAAGTCTGCAATGTAGTCGAGGCGGCGATCGCTAACAAAACCTAATATTTAGCCTAAAAGGAAAGTTGGATGGACAGTATTTCGGAACTTTTGCCTCCATTATTTAACGTTGCAGCTTACTTTATAGAAGGCAATTTAGCCCAGGAACGCAGCGAGAAAACAGCATTTTACTATCAAGATCAGACTTATACTTACACTCAAGTGCGTAGTTTCGTCCGACGCACCGCTAAATTACTTTCTCATCTTGGTTTAGAATCAGAAAACCGCATCGCAATTCTTGTCCCAGATACACCAGAATTTGTCTTTGCCTTTTGGGGTGCTATTTGGTTAGGTGCTGTGCCTATCCCCATTAATACTGCTTACAATGCTGATGACATTCAGTATATTTTGCAAGACTGCCGTGCTAAAGTCTTACTCACAACCGAAGAATGGCAACAAAAATTAGCTCCTATCCAGTCACCGTATTTGCGTAGTATTCTATCCATAAATGGGAATGGGCAAAATTCATTTTTATCCCAACTAGAACAGCAAGATGAATTACTAGATTGGGCGAAAACATCGCGGGATGAACCAGCTTTTTGGCTTTACACTTCTGGTAGTACAGGACGACCTAAAGGTGTAATTCATCTCCATCAAAGTATGGTGGTTTGTGCAGAACAGTACGCTAAAAACACTCTAGGTCTGCATCCAGATGACATCACCTATTCCGTTGCGAATATGTCCTTTGCCTATGGCTTGGGTAACACCTTATATATGCCAATGGCAGTTGGTGCAGCAGCTGTACTATCGAATGGTAACAATGCTTTTGAAATTATTACCGACATCCAGC
Organism: Anabaena sp. PCC 7938; assembly: GCF_049315035.1. Classification (NCBI taxonomy): domain Bacteria; kingdom Bacillati; phylum Cyanobacteriota; class Cyanophyceae; order Nostocales; family Nostocaceae; genus Anabaena; species Anabaena sp. PCC 7938. The sequence goes on from NZ_CP186034.1 coordinate 4,725,544, forward strand.
GATATCGACCGACGGTACTGTTTGGAATACCCAGTATTTATGCAGCTATTCTCGCTGTTGACGAAATCTCACCTTTAGATGTTTCTTCTTTACGTTTATGTGTATCCGCTGCTGAACAACTACCTAAAAGTATTTGGCAACAGTGGCTGAAAACTTATAATCACGAAATTTGTGAAGGTATTGGTACCACAGAGTTTTTACACATATTTCTCTCCAATCGTATAGGAGAGTGTAAAACAGGAACTTCAGGTCGTCCAGTCCCTGGTTACGATGTTGAAATTGTTGACGATGATGGTATTCCTTGTCCTCCAGGCACGATTGGTAACTTACAGGTAAGTGGAGAAAGCCTGATGTTGGGTTATTGGAATCGGCTATCGCAAACGCGCAAAGCTATTTATGGAAATACGATGCGAACTGGGGATAAATATGTGCGTGATGCGGATAATTATTTCCGATTCATCGGGCGATCTGACGACCTATTTAAAGTCAATGGTCAGTGGATATCACCTATAGAAATTGAGGATATTTTGCATCAACATCCCCAGATTTTAGAAGTAGCCGTAGTCCCAGAATCTGAAGGTGGTGAACAGTTAACTCAGATTGTGGCTTATGTTAGCCTCCAGTCGGGACAGGAGGCATCACCTGAATTAGAAAATAGTATTCGGAGATTTGCTAAACAGCAATTACCTCACTTCAAGGCTCCAAAAATAGTTCGCTTTGTAGAATGTTTACCCCGTACGGCAACTGGCAAAATTCACCGTCATTTATTACTTAAACAACAAAATCTTGTACATAATTTAATAAGCTTGGGTTAGGGGTTATTGGTGCAGATAATTGGTCTTTCAAGACTCGATCAATCGCATTTCTAAATTTTAATATACCTAGACCAAACTCTCTCACATCTCTCTGTGCCTCTGCGCCTCTGCGTGAAATAAATCTTCATTTCCAAAAAGGATCAAGTTAATGGTAGCTGAACTAAAGACTGAAATAAAGTATCATGAAACATTTATACCAGGACAAAGAGAGCCTATTCTGGTTTTAAGGAATCTGCTAGAAGCTGGGATTTTTGCTAACTATGTGATGTATGAGGGTAATAATGAAGTTCGGATTGCTGGTAATGAACTTGTTAGGGTTTCAGTAAGCCAAGACTCTGTAGTAATTAATGGTTTAGGAAAGTTTCATTCTGAACCAGTCAGCGATCCTTTGAAACAAGTAGAGACTTTGCTCAAGTCTTTGAATATTAAAAATTGGACGGCTTATGGTTATATTGCATTTGATATAGCTCGTTTTTATTCGGCATATTCTAAAGCAATTTCTCAAGAACTACTTTATTTTTTGATTCCTGAGACTGAATTACGCTTTACAGAAACAGGAGTTCATATTAAGACCACTAAGTCATTAGACCAGATTGAAGAACTATTATTTGTTGAGACTTTTTTACCAGATTATGACTTAACTTCTTTAGTGATTGACTTTAGCGATAACGAAAATTACAAAAACCGTGTTGATACTTTAATTACAGCAATTCAAAATGGTGATTTGCAAAAAGCTATTATTTCCCGTTCCGTGAAAGTAACTGGTAATTTAGATATCTTGGGAACTTATGTGGTCGGTTCTAAAGCCAACAATTCGGCACGTTCCTACTGTCTGAATTTAGAAGATATCCGTGCTGTTGGTTTCAGTCCTGAGATTCTCATGCAAGTGAATGAAAATGGTTTTGTAGTTACAAATCCACTAGCAGCAACTCGACCCCGTGGTGCAGACTCAGAAGAAGATATAAGATTAAGTGGTGAACTGTTTACAGATGCAAAAGAGGTGAAAGAACATTCTCTTTCTGCCTGGTTAGCACAAAATGAGATTACTTCACTTTGTTTACCAGAAACGGTGCGAGTTTTTGATTTCATGGAAGTCAAAAAGTACCGTTGTGTACAACATCTATCCTCACGAGTTGGTGGTCAACTCCTACCAAAAAATACTTTGTGGGATGCTTTGAAAGTTTTATTCCCTGGAATTACTGTCTCTGGAATTGATAAAAAACAAGCCTTAGAATGGATTAACAATCTAGAAGATGAACCGAGAGGAATTTATGCTGGTGGTATTGGTTGGGTAGATAGTAATGGGGCGGCAGATATTGCGATTGCTATTCGCTCGGTTTACCAATACGGTAATAAAATTCATTTGAATGCTGGTGCGGGAATTGTTGCCGAATCAATTCCAGAGAAAGAATATATCGAGTCAGTTAATAAGATGAATACGATGTTAAATAATTTAGTTTTGGAGGCTTAAAAACTCAGATATTTATTGACGATTTTAGGGTATATTATCACTATTGATTACGGCATCATCAAAAATTGAATGTGCGTTGGTCTGCTGCGTAATACACCCTACTTTTTCAACTTGTTACTATTTAGAAATAATTCTGTCATGAACAATTGTCCAGTAGGTATTCGCTCACTTGCAGTTAGCTTTCCTAGTATCATCCGTACAAATGATTATTGGCGTAATAAATACCCCAATTTGTTCGCTAAAGAAAAGCTCAGAAAAACAAGAGTTTCTCCTGCTATAGAATCTACCTCGGACAATAACGGGATTGATATTTGGTCACAAGAAGTAGCACCTTATTTATCTGATGCATTTCGGGGGAACGTTGAGCGCCGAGTGCTTGGTGAGGGCGAGTCATCATTAAAGTTGGAGTGTCATGCCGCAAGAGATGCGATCGCATCTGCTAAACTCTCCCATAATGAAATTGATCTGTTAATTGTAGCTTCACTCTTCAGCGAACATATTGGCCCTGGTCATGCCTCTTACCTCGCTCATCAACTAGAATTACAATGTCCGGCTTGGAATTTAGAATCTACCTGTTCTAGCGCTTTAGTGGCTTTAGAAAATGCTCATGCACTGGTGCAAGTAGGTGCATACCACAATATCTTAGTAGTTGTTTCCCAAATCGGATCTAACACTGTTGATGAAGAAGATACCCTCTCTTGGTCAATGGGTGATGGTGCTGGCGCTTTTGTCGTTGGTTTGCTGAAACCTCATCAAGGAATTCTCGGTAGCAAAATAGTTCATACTGCTGAAACTTGTGGCGCTTACGTACATGAACTAGTAACTGATGCTCAAAAACAACCGCAGATACGTACCCGCACTGGAACAAACGCCAATACCCTCGCCGAAACAGCTGTAGATTTTGTCCGGCAATGCTGTGATGCGGCTGTGGCTGCGGCTGGTATCACCCTTGACCAAATTGATTTTTTTGCCTTCAATACTCCTACTGCTTGGTATGCCAGTGTTTGTACTAGAGCTTTAGGTATCAACCCAGAGCGCACCATTAATCTCTACCCCCGATATGCAAATATTGGCCCTGTGCTTCCCATCGCCAATTTGTATCATGCTGTCCACACAGGTAAGATTCGTGAAAATGATTTAGTTCTTGTTTATACAAAAGGTGCGGCAGCAACTGCGGCAGCAACCGTAATGCGTTGGGGTGATGTAGCCTTGGGTCAAGTCCCGGCTGATCCCATCAGCGTGACTTGGGAGAATGAGATAGTTAAACCAGCAAAAATTAGTAATTTATCAACACCAATCAACAGCTTTTATCGAGAAAAAATTCTCGCTGCTGCAACTGACTCACAACAGCAAATGCTGGAGAGTTATCTTTTAGAGAATCTAAGTAGTTTGTTACAAATTCCTGTGAAAAATTTAGATGTCAATCAATATTTTACTGTATTGCTTGACTCTTTAATGGCAATTATATTGAAGAAAAAAATTGAATCTGATTTACAGTTACAGGTGTCCTTAAATCAATTTTTAGGTGAACAAAATATAAATACATTGTCCACAGAACTGCTCAATCAATTAGCTTTATCAAAATTAATTACCAAAGAAGCAATCACCACAGAAGAAAGAGAAATATTGAGTTTATAGTCTAATACCAATTTTATGTGAGGCTTTCATCTCTCAAACTCTTACTCTCTGTGCCTCTGCGCCTCTGCGAGATAAAATCATACTTTCATTCAGCAACGCCGAATTATCCATCTTTATCTGTGTTTATCTGCGGTCAATTATTATTGATATCTGATTCCATGCAACTTCATATCAATTTCGTATAATCTATTATTTGGTTAAAAATATGAATCTACATTTACTGTTAAATAATCTTGCTCACAAAGGTGTAAAACTATCTGCCAACGAAGATGCACTTTTAATTGATGCCCCCAAGGGAATAATTACACCAGAATTGCGAGATTTACTAACTGAGCATAAAGCAGATTTGCTGAGATTGCTGCATCAAAATAGTCAAGATGCTAACGATAAAGCTTTACCTGTTGTTGTGCCAAAACTAGAGCTACGTTATGAACCTTTTCCCCTCACTGATATGCAGCACGCATTCTGGGTGGGTCGTAGTAATGTATTAGATTTAGGCAGTGTTTCTAATCATGGTTATTATGAAATTGAAGGTCATGATTTAAACCTAGAAAGATTAAATTGGGGATTGCAAAAATTAATTTCCCGTCATGATATGCTGCGGTCTGTAGTATTAGCAGATGGTCAGCAGCAGATTCTAGAACAAGTACCAGCTTACGAAATGGAGGTTTTAGACTTAAGAGAAAAAGATGAAGAAAGTATCAAATTAGAATTAGAAAAAATTCGCGATCGCTTATCTCATCAAGTTCTCCCTGCTGACCAATGGCCTTTATTTGAATTTCGTGCTACCAAATTGGATCAAAAACGTGTGCGGCTACACGTCAGCTATGATTTGCAAGTATTTGATGCTTGGAGTTTGTTTCGGTTATTTGATGAGTGGTTTGCACTGTATCAAAATCCTGATGCCGTATTACCATCGCTGGATTTATCCTTCCGAGATTATGTTTTGGCAGAGCGATCGCTACAACAAACAGAATTATACAAGCGATCGCAAGATTATTGGTTCAGCCGTCTAGATAATTTCCCCCCAGCCCCAGACTTACCCCTAGCCAAAAATCCCAAAGCACTCAAACAACATCGCTGTCGGCGCTATCAAGCATCCCTCCCCCAACCGGAATGGCAGCAATTAAAACAGAAAGCCGCACAAGTCGGTTTAACGCCTTCTGGAGTCTTATTAGCTGCTTTTGCCGAAATTTTGACAGTTTGGAGTAATAATCCCCAATTTACCATCAATCTAGCCCAATTTAACCGTTTACCACTCCATCCCCAAGTCAACGATATCCTCGGAGACTTCACATCTGTCATCCTCTTAGCAGTAGACAATTCCACCCCTGAACCATTTACCGTGCGATCGCGCCGCATCCAACAACAACTCTGGCAAGATTTAGAACACCGCTACATCAGTGGAGTGCGCGTAGTCCGGGAATTAGCGCGGAGAAAAGGCACAGGCCCCAGCGCCATGCCAGTTGTCTTTACCAGCACCTTGGGTTTCAGTTCCTTAGGACAAAAAACCATGACCTTTAGCCATTTTGGCGAATTAGTTTATGGTATCAGTCAAGCTTCTCAAGCTTGGATGGATGTACAAGTTTGGGAAGAAAAGGAAGAACTAACATTTAACTGGGACGTGGTAGAAGAACTTTTTCCTGAAGGACTAATTGCAGATATGTTTGAGGCTTATAGAAACTTCCTCAAACTGTTAGCTACCTCCGAGTCAGCTTGGCTAGTTACTTCTCGACAATTAATTCCTCCGGGTCAATTAGCATACCGAGAAGCAATCAATTCTACCGCTGCACCAATTTCTGAAGAACTCCTACACACTTTATTTGCAACTCAAGCACAGCAGCGAGGAACAGAACCCGCAGTTATTTCCACCCAGCGTACCCTAACTTATCAAGAGTTATATCAACTATCCAATCAACTTGGTCATCGACTACGCCAACTAGGAGTTACTCCTAATCAATTAGTTGCCGTATTCATGGAAAAGGGATGGGAGCAAATTGTCGCAGTTTTGGGTATTTTAGCCGCTGGTGGGGCTTATGTTCCTATTGATCCCCAATTACCCCAGGAACGCCAAAATTATCTTCTCGAAAACAGTGAAGTACAAATTATTCTCACTCAATCTTGGTTGCAGAAAAAATTAGAATTGCCATCACAAATGCAATGTTTATGTATAGATGCAGATGAATTAGCAACCGAAAGTAAACAGCCACTGCAAACAGTACAAACACCAGATGATTTAGCATATGTGATTTATACATCAGGTTCTACAGGTTTACCAAAAGGAGTGATGATTACTCATCGCAACGTCGTTAATGTCGTCGTCTATACAAACCAACGCTTTAATATTGGTTCTCAAGATAGTATCCTGGCGCTGACAGCCCTTAACCATGATTTGTCTGTGTATGACATCTTTGGTTTATTGGCCGCCGGTGGCAAAATTATCATCCCTGATGCTGAAGCGGTGAAAGATCCTGCACACTGGGCTAAGTTGCTAGTGGAACAACAGGTAACACTGTGGAATTCTGTTCCTGCCATGATGGAGATGTTGGTAGAATACGCCGATAGTGAATCTATATCCCTACCTGCTAGTTTGCGTTTGGCGATTTTGGGTGGAGATTGGCTACCCCTTGCCTTACCTCGTTGTCTCAAAAGTTCAGTGAAAGGAATAGAAATATTAAGTATTGGCGGCCCTACAGAAACAACTATTTGGAATATTGGCTATTTGATTGCAGAAGTTAATCCAAATTGGCAGAGTATTCCTTATGGCAAACCTATGGCTAATTGCCAATATTATATTTTGAATACAGCTTTAGAAGATTGTCCGGTTTGGGTGACTGGAGAAATATACTGTGCTGGGGTACAGTTAGCGCAAGGCTATTGGCGCAATGAAGAAAAGACCAGTGCTAATTTTATTACTCATCCTCGCACAGGCGAATGCATTTACCGTACAGGAGATTTAGGTCGCTATTTACCTGACGGAAATATTGAATTTTGTGGACGAGCAGATTTTCAAATTAAGATTCGTGGATACCGCATTGAAGCTGGAGAAATTGAAGCAGCGTTAATGCAACATCCAGCAGTACGCACTGCTGTGATTACTGCCACAGGTAAAGATAATAGTAAAGAGCGTTTGGTAGCTTATATTCTCAGCGCAAACCAGAACCCTCCAATTGAGGATTTGCACAATTTCCTTAGAGAAAAGCTACCGGAGTATATGTTGCCATCAGCTTTTATATTTCTCGATCATTTACCACTTTCTGCGAATGGGAAAGTAGATCGTTTGGCGCTTCTGACTCAAGAAAGTTCACTCCAAGAATTTAAAGTTACTTATGTAGAACCTCAAAATGATGTTCAACAGATGGTTGCAAAAATTTGGGAAGAAGTTTTAGGTTTAGAAAAAGTAGGCGTAAATCATAACTTCTTTGATATTGGTGGTAATTCTTTAACAATTACCAAGGTTTACTCTCTGCTAAAAAAATCTTGGACAAAAGATTCAAATTCTTTATCAGTAGTTGACTTGTTTAAGTACCCAACAATTAAACTTTTAGCTAATTATTTAAACCAAAATGAATACTCTAAGTCATCGGCAAAAGAAGAAAGTAAGGAATTAAATCAAAAATTAGAAGATGGCAAAAATCGTCTCAAACAAAGATTGACAAAATCATTAAAGGCTAATACCAAATAAATACCGTAGAAACGTGACTTGGATAGAATTTGTCTAATCTACATCCGCGAACAAAGCGCATTATCATAAGAGAACTACACAAAAAAGATGATCCAATCTTGTGGGATGGGCATCTTGCCCGTCCTTGTATTATTAGCGGGCAAGATGCCCGCACCACAAGAAATATTAGGATATTTTTTTAATTGGAAGTCTCTAAATAACCTGAATTTAGCTCAATACGGTTCATTTAAGGATTGCAGTCTAACCTAACACTATTGGAATTTAACTAAAGTTTTATAGTAAGTATTCAGAATAGAGAATACTCCAAGTCAGGAGCATAAAGGCTATTTTCGTTAACTTTGATGATTTTGATAAAATCTCACTTCTCTCTATTCTTCATTTCATAAACAATCTGAACCGCAAAACTGCGTAGCGTCTCCTGACTACTGACTCTGTTCGACTAAGGCTCACGGCGAAGCCTTAATTCTTACGTTTTATAGTACTGAATTTAGCTGAATTTTTAAATTAAAAAGCTAGATATATTTCAAATAAGCAATTAGCTGAAAACTATTAGGAGGATATCTTGACTCCTACAACTATCGCATGTGATCATGAGTACATGATTGTTACCTCTGCCGCGGCGGTTAAAAATCAGGATAGCGGTAATATCACTCTGGTTGCCTGTGTAAACGACACTGTCCGCTTCTTTGCCACATCCGGCTCGAAGTTATTCGAGCAGTCTGTCGTGATCCAGGACATCCGCTATTCCCAGGGTGACAATGTTCTGCAAGACTTCAAGACTGTGAAAACTAAGCGGATGCAGATTGTTCCTGCTTCATCCAAAAGCGTATTACCTGCCCGGAGTGTCCTGCGGGAGTTCTGGCAGCACGAATGCAAAGTTTCCTGCGAAGGAACCGGGTGCTACAGCCTGATACTAGCGCTCTATGTCCGCGATGAAAACGGGGAACCTAATTTCACTGGCCTCTACCAGTGGGACGCTCAGATTACCGTTTATTTCAGTCCATCACTAGAGGCAATCACAAAAAATTATGAAGATGTATCATGGGCAAAACCATCAACGTTCTTATTACGATCGACACGGATGCTGTCAAGAAGTTCTATCCCAACCCTAGTAAAGATCAGAATAGACCCACTGGAATTGGCCACAACTACGGTTACACGATCGCAACAGGGACAGTAATTAACTCTGGTCAGGGAACTGATGATCTTAATGTCACTGCCTTCGTTGGCGATATCTTCCGCGTTTTTGCTACTTCCGGCTCCGACAATTTTAAGGATGCTGTTTTAGTCTACGGCTTGCCGAAGTTTAGTGGTAATCAGGTTTTTAGCCTTTTTAATTACCAGAATTTCACCATGTCAACCGTTGTACCCCAGTCCTTAAAGAGTATGTTACCAAGCAGAATCGTGGATGAGGAATTCTGGTTTTACCAAGCCAGCGTTATCAGTAGGGGAACCGAAAACTACAGAGTACAGTTTGCTCTCTACACCCGCAATGCTGACTCTGGGTATCCCGATATCTTTGGCTACTTTGAATGGAATTTGACCATTACCGTTGTAGGCTGATAATTCTACAAGGGTAAGTAGGGTTTGCTGTAAAGCCCTGCGGGCATAGCTTCGCTTACCGCGTAGCGTGCCGTTAGGCATAAAAGTCTTTTCGTTAGGGCTAGTAGTCAGGAGTCAGGAGGAAGAATTAGAAGGAAATCAGAATAGTCTCGAATTTGGGTAAATGGACGGGTTTTGATGATTTTATTGCTTATTACTTGCACCTTCTCCAACTTTTTCAGCCTGAAACTGCTGCTATATCTAGGTTTTTGATTTATATGGCTTACGCCACGCTACGCTATCAGCAAACCCTAAGTAGGTTGGCGTTAAAAATTATCGTTGGTATCAGGCAGGGTGCTGGGGGCAGGGAGAAAAAGGGTTTTAGGAACTTCCAATTAAAAAAAATACCCAAAAGTTTCTTAAAGTTTCTTGTGGTGCGGGCATCTTGACCGCAAATTATCAAGGACGGGCAGGATGCCCATCCCACAAGATTGAATAATTTATTTTTCGGTGTTCCCTTAGACAAAATCACGAATTATTTTAGCGATCGCTTTTTTTAGTCCGGCGTGATGCAGATGAACTACCACCATACTTTTTACCATCTGTTGCTGGTGGTGCGGCTTTACGTTTACCCGATCTCCGTGGTGCCGATTTACGTTTACCTGTAGAATCAGCCGTCTCTTGATCACGTCCAGGCTGGGGTTTTGGTTTGCGTCCATTTTGAATTGGTTCAGGCTTAATATCGGGGTTGACTCCAAAACCAGCAACTACTTCTAATGACAACGGCTGCTTAATCAGTTTTTCGATATCTGCCAACAAATGGAACTCATCAACACACACTAGAGAAACAGCTTCACCTTTGGCACCAGCGCGGCCTGTACGACCAATGCGATGGACATAATCCTCTGGGACATTGGGCAAATCGAAATTGACCACATGGGGTAATTCGCTAATATCTAAACCTCTAGCGGCAATATCCGTGGCTACGAGTACCTGTAAACTACCATTTTTGAATTTTGCTAAAGCGTGGGTACGCGCCCCCTGACTCTTATTACCGTGAATTGCCAGTGCTTGAATGCGATCGTCATTCAATTGCCTTACCAGACGATCTGCACCGTATTTAGTGCGAGTAAACACTAGAACTTGATACCAATTATCTTGTCGAATCAGGTGAGCTAGTAATTGACGCTTTTTATCACGGTCTACCTGGTAAGCTCTTTGTGCGATCGTATCAGCAGTAACGTTGCGGCGTGCCACCTCAATCATCGTCGGGCGATTCAATAACCCTGAAGCTAATTCCTTGATTTTATCGGAAAAGGTAGCAAAGAATAGCAAATTTTGGCGCTGTTTTGGCAATATCGACAGAATACGCCGAATATCACGAATAAAGCCCATATCCAGCATTCGATCAGCTTCATCCAACACCAAAATCTCAATGCGCGACAGGTTCACCGTCCCCTGTTGCAGATGGTCTAGCAGTCTTCCAGGAGTAGCAACCAGAATATCTACACCACTCTTCAACTGCCGTTTTTGAGGATTTATACTTACTCCACCGAATACCACCGTTGATTTCAGCTTCAGGTACTTGCCATAATCATGCACGCTTTCCTCTACCTGTGCAGCGAGTTCCCGTGTAGGGGTGAGAATCAACGCCCGGATTGGTAGCCATCCAATAGCACTGCTTTTAACATTCTGGTCTGATGACAACTTATGCAAAAGTGGCAGCGTAAAACTCGCGGTCTTTCCAGTACCAGTTTGAGCGCCAGCTAGTAAATCGCCACCCGACAATACAGCAGGAATCGCCTGCATTTGAATTGGTGTGGGTTTAGTGTAGCCCCTCTCAGTGACTGCACGAATAATTTCATTGGACAAGCCGAGATTAGAAAAAGACATAAAACTCCGTAAATAACATCGGCCTGTCGCTAATATCAGCGTCAGTCTTAGGCGGACGGATGGGTTGAAAGGCTGCATGGGCAACTAGCGCCAAGACTTAGAGCAAATGCCGCAGCATTCAATTCTAACAGACTTTGACCATGAATTTACAGAAAGTTATTCAGGATGCTTTGTATTTGCAGGCGATTTTCGGGTAAATGAACTAAATTTTTTTCTCACGCAGAGGCGCAGAGAGGAATCAAGAGTGTGGTCTAAATATATGAGAACTGCTGTAATTATGAGGATTTCCGTGTCCCCTCTGAATACGGTCTGTTAATACCGCTAATTTTCAACACATCACTCATAGTTGCACAGTAATTTGGTAAGTCAAAACTAGCGGGATTAATGGTGTTAGCATAGGTAAAATGTCTATATTTCATGCAAAACCTATCCCATGCAGCCATTTGAATACGAAACAAAACAATAATCAAATTAGCTAATGATAAAGATAGAGGAATACGAAAGTAAATTTTTTTGCCTAAATAACCGCAGACTTCTTTAACTGCTTGGTTAACAGTTAACGCTGATTGACCCAAAACAAATCGACGTGGTTCCCCTTTTTCGGGTGGATAATCAATTAAATATTGAACAACAGTAGCAATATCGCGTCCATGAATAAAGTGAAAACTGCCATCTGCTTGTAAGAAACGAATTATATTAATATATTTGGTAACTTCGGGAATGCCTGTTGTCAGGTGAGAGTAAGGTTTGTTGTCATCACCACCTAAAACTAGGGTGGGAAAAACGGTGGTTATTTTGGGTGCAAGAGCTAATTTTTCTATTTTGTGTAAACAATCGTATTTAGACCGGATATAATCTGTACCGATTTCTCCAGCTTGTTTCATGGGTTGGTTGTCATAACCTAAAACGCTTGCAGTTGAAAAATATATTACCTGTTGACATCTTTCTGGATTTAGCAGGTTAATTAACTCTAATGTTTTCAAGACGTTAATATCAAATATTCCTTCTCCACCCCATGAGGTAGCTGTTAGTACTGCGGTATCAATGGTTTTGAGTAAGTTAGAGTACTTACTAATTTCTTGCATATCGCCCTGCAAAACGGTGATACCAGGACGTGCAGCTGTATCAACTTGCAGTTTATTTGGGTTTCTTACCAGTAAGTATAATTCGTGATTGGTATTTTGAATTAAGGCCTCACTTATATAGTGACCGACACAGCCACTTGCACCAGTGATTAAAATCCGTTTTGTGGTCATGAAGTTTAACGTTTGGGTTGTTACAGGTGAATGAGAGACGTTTGATCAACGTTTGATAAAATAAATATTAATCGAATTTACGGCAATTAACACACCTATCGAGACATTCAATATGAACAAACCAGTTATTTGGATACATGGAGACTGCCTCAATCCCCAAAATCCGGTATTTCCAAAATATCCTAATGCTCCAGCTATTTGGGTTTGGGATGATGCTTTAATAGCAGAATGGCAACTGAGCCTCAAACGCCTGACTTTTATTTATGAATGTTTACTAGAGTTACCCGTAGAAATTCGTCGTGGGAACGTGGGACAAGAGATTTTAAATTTTGCTCAAGAACATGATGCTAATTTAGTTGTCACTGTTGATAGTCCTAGTCCACGATTTGGGGAGATTTGTAATCAAATTGAAGAAAAATATTTGAAGTTAGAAGTATTGGCAATAGAACCATTTTTTAATTATGATGACTTTATTGATTTGAAGCGGTTTTCACGTTATTGGAAAGTAGCTGAGAAATATGTGTTTGAATAGATTAGGAGAGTTTATAAAAACTGCTTTACTTATTTTGATTTAGCTTTTGAATATTATTCCGAAGATAATGTTTTGTGGATTCGTCTACATAAATTTCTTGATAATTTTTGTCTACGTAAGGTTTAATTAAATCAAAAATACTGAAAAATCTATTAATCAAAATTTGTTCTGGTTGATATTTTTCTAAAACCTTGAATAAAAATTCTGAGTTAATAGTTCCAGAATTTAATCTTTTCATAGAGATAACAGTTAGTTCTGGAGGAATATTAATTTGACTGTAAAAGCCATACATTCCGACATCGGTAAATAACCATTTACTTTGGTTTTTATAGGTGATAATTCTTTCTAAGTTTGCAAATTTAAGTTGAGATTTTTGGACAAAATTATAGTTTTCCCATTGAATTACACCTAATTTAATAGGAATTACTAATAGGGTCAAAAAGATAGTAAACACAGCAAATTTAGAAATTTGAATTTGTTTGAGGTTGAAAATTTTATTAGTATGATTATTTTGACTAAATTTCACCAAAATTCCTCTAATGCCATAAGCACCTAACCATGTTAAAGGTACAGAAACTAAAATTATATAGTGATACCAAATTGGTTTATGATTAAGAAAAACAAAGGTGATAATGATTAACCAAAATAGAGGGATTTTATAAATATGCTGTTCAGGCTTATTATCAATAATTTTGTTATCAAGAGGTAAATTAATTTTTAGGTTTTGGTATTTTAATCCTAATAAACTCAAGAGTAAAGCGTCAAAGTTTTGTAAGTAGATATAAATTACATCTTGGAAACTGTTATGCTTAGAAAAGCTATATTTTAGGTTTGAGGAAATGTGGAAAAAAAGTATCTTTTCTATGTTTAAGGATTGAGTAATAAAACTAACGATGATAAAAGCTGTACTTATAGATAGTAACCAGATAGAAATAGGGGATTTTAAAATATTGACAATGTTAATATTAGTGATGTTATTTAATGATATTTTATAGGAAGTTGTCAAGAAGTAAATGATCATTACTGGAATCAGAAATATCATAATCATTTTTATCTGTAACGATAAAGCGAATATTATTCCTGAAAGGATAATCCAATATATTTGTACATTCTTTGTATATAATATTAATAAATAAATAGATAGCATTCCCAAGCTTAAACAGGGAATACATTGCATAACGGAGACACTTAATCTTAAAAAATTGATGGAAATAATTAATAAAATTATGGTGATGATGGCGGTCAATTTGCCTACGGATAAGCGTAAAATATGACTAAAAGACCAAATCAATAATGTTGAAAATAATAAAATTAATATTCTTGCGTTACTTATTTGATCACCAAAAAAGTCCAGGGATTTAGAGATGATGATTGGGAAAAGAGGTGGTTGATCTGACCAAATTTGAGGGGAATTATTAATTATATTTTGGTCATATATGTTCGCTTGTATAAGTGCAATTCCTTCATCTGAATCAAACATAAAAACCTGATCGATTGGCATGATTATGAGCGTAAATATTATAAAAATCAAAGGAATAATTATGTTAAAAATATAAAATTCGTGATTTTTGATCTTAAATATTTTTTGACTTAGGTTCATGTTGGGATGGTAAGCTGTTGTGCATTTAATTTGTATAAGTCTGGCGGGCAAGATGCCCACCCCACAAGATTTAACCATTTTAGGAGTATTAAATTTAGGTGCTTAATAGCTTATTTTTATTGATAATCTCTGAATGAAGGTTGGTTAGCAATGCCCACCCTATATACTATTAATTAAGGGTTATGGACTGGAGTTTTTGCAATAAGTTGATAGAGCAAGATATGAGTATATCATTTCATCAGTCATTTTATTTTGAAGACTTGACAAGATGCCAATATTATGATTTTTCAATGTTATATAGCAATCTGATTTGATTTATGAGGAATAGGGAACAGGAAAGAAGGCACAAATATGTATAGTATGTTTTGCACCAATTCCGTACACAAGAAGCCCTGACAGAATTAAACCGGAATCCTATCTGTTATGGATAGCAAAATTGACCTAAATAGTTGCAAAATAAATACAGTTCGTCATGATCACTAACAAGAATGCCTAACTTACTTGCTGACGTACAAAATTTACTATCTGAGCTAATTGCTTGTTACTCCTCCCGTGTGGATTATTTGATGATTCGCTTAGAAGAGGCAGAAGGAACGGATATCTTGTTGCGTGGTGACAAGGTGGAAACCCTCAGCGAGGGCATTTCTATTGGTGGACATATTCGCGCCTGTTATAAAGGTGGCTGGGGGTTGAGTAGTTTTAACCAGTTGGCTACTATTAAAGAACGGATAGAAGAAGCGATCGCAGCGGCTCGGATAGTGGGAGACGAAGAAACCATATTAGCTCCCATTGATCCCATACAAGCTATATGCGAATTACCCCTGACAGGTATAGATCCGCGTCGCATTTCCCTGAAGCAGAAAAAACAATTGTGCGATCGCTATACCCAATTACTCAAAAGCGTTGATTCTCGCATCACCACCACCTCTGTCCGTTACGGTGACAGCGCCCAAAGAGTAATTATTGCTACTTCTGAAGGCACTCTCATTGAGCAATCTTGGGTAGATATGGAAATGCGCTTTGCAGCCACAGCCAGAAACGGCGACACCGTACAAACTGGTAGAGAAACCATTGGTTCTCGCAAAGCCTATCAAGATCTAACAGATTTAGATGCCCAAGTCAAAAGCGCCGCCGAAAGAGCAGTTACAGCCTTATCCTTACCACCAGTCAAAGGTAATACTTATACCGTAGTTATTGACCCCATACTCACTGGTTTATTTGTCCATGAAGCTTTTGGTCATCTTTCCGAAGCTGATATGGCCTACGAAAACCCTGATTTGCTGGAAGTTATGACCCTGGGAAGGCGTTTTGGTTCAGAAGAACTGCAAATTTTTGATGGTGCAGCCCCAGCAGGTCATCGCGGTAGTTATTATTACGATGATGAAGGCACACCTGCCACAACCACGCAATTAATCAAAGATGGCGTTTTGGTTGGGCGTTTGCATTCTCGTGAAACTGCCGGCAAATTAGAAGAAGCACCCACAGGTAATGCCCGTTGTCTCGATTATCACTTTTCGCCCATTGTGCGAATGACAAATACCTGGATTGAAAGAGGTAATACCCCCGTCGCCGACTTATTTACTGATATTAAAGAAGGAGTATATGCCCGCAATTGGTTAGGTGGCATGACAAACGGGGAAATGTTCACCTTCAGCGCAGGTGAAGCCTGGATGATCAGAAATGGCAAAATTGCCGAACCCGTGAAAGATGTCACCCTATCAGGTAACGTTTTCCAAACCCTTGCGGATATTGAAGGCATTGGTGATGATTTTTACTGGGATGAATCAGGTGGTTGTGGTAAAGGTGGACAAAACGGTTTACCTGTAGGTTGTGGTGGCCCAAGTTTGCGAATCAAAGATGTGGTAGTTGGGGGAGAAAGTTCAGATTAATTTGTAATATAGAAAGTGATTAGTTTGACTGATCACTGTTTTTCAAAATTATCAAAAGTTGATTATTGATTTACGTAAAAATTCAGGAGTCAGAATGCTGAGGAAATGAAGATATAGAGAGAAACAAGATTTGATCAAAATCATTAAATTTGACTCAAAAAGCCTTTATTCTTCTGACTTAGATTATTCTCTATTCTGAATACTTAATGATTTACTTTTGCCTGTGATTCATCTCTGATATTAAAATAGTGAAAAAGATTAGCAACGGTTAAATCTGATGCTTGTTGTAAATTAGATGTAACTAATGTTCTATATCCAGAAGTTGCTGCTTGTTGACTCACATAATTTTCATACTCCTGGCGTAATTCTGGCGCAAACATAAATAATAATTGATCACGTAATGAATAAAAATGAGATTTTTCGGCTATATTTTCATAGCTGATTTGTTCTGGTGGTATTTCTGAATTAGTTATAGTTTGGGTAGTTTCCGAATTATTAAAATCAGCACTATTTAAAAGTTTTAATTCTGCTGGAGGTAGATATTTTACCCAATCTACATGATTTTGCCATGATTCGATGATTACTAAATCATGATTATGAATGCGGTTAAGTTCAGGAAAGAGAAAATCAAGTTCGTCGTGAGATTCACACTGATTAATTACAGTATGGGCATCTTCACATATTTTAATTTGTAATTGGTGCAAGCGATCGATCACAGCAGAAATTTCATTTTGGACTTGATAAGTGATAATAATAGCTTGTTCAATAGCCCAAGAACATTCTAACCGGCGCAGTTGTCCAGGCGCACAAGTATCTTCTAATAAATACGGATTAGTATAATCTGCTAACGCTTCAAATAACATTCCTTTAACAGCGTCAATTTCTGCATTTCTGCGGCTAATATCTTGTAATTGCATGGCAGAACGCAAACGGTTTATAGCTTGCATAAATAAACCATAGGCTCTAATTAAAACCGTGCGATGTTGTTCAAATTTGATATCTTGGGCTACCTGTTCAATTAGTTGTCTAATTTCTGCTCCTTGGTCTTTTAAGGCTTGTTTCAAGTCAATGAAGCCATTTTTCACCTCTAACCGCATTTGCTCCACTTCTTTCCTCAATTTCAGGGTTTGATGTAAGTTGACTGCTGTTAATGCTACACCTGCAACTGTTCCTACACCGATGAGGGCGGTTGTTGCTTGTAATACTCCCAAGCTGTTTTGGATTGTTTGTAAACTACCCATGACGGCTGTAAAATTTTGCTGATTTTGATACATCTGCACACCAGATTTCAGGAAATTAGGAGTAGATACTATTGGTGCTAATGGGCTGTCGTTGACATTAGCACCAATAGCATGAGCAACAAACCGACCAGTAACAGGGTCTCTAGCCATACTTAGAGGTACACCAACCTTACTAAATACTTGTTCATATTTACCAGCATCAATGCTGGATTGAATTATGGGTGCAAATTGAAACTGCATATTGGTGTTTAGTGGATTGATATGTAATATTATTAGCTTAACTGACCATTTCCAATACCAAAAACCGTAATTGTGCGGTAAATAGGTTAATTTTGATTCAATTAGGGAATAATTATCTTAAAATACTATATAAACGAAAAATTTTTATGGCAACTTCACGAGTTACTTCTGAAACTGTTGAGTTATTAAAGCAGATTAGTGGTGTGAGGCTGAGTCAACAGGATATAACACCTTTGATTATATTTTTAGCATCCTTAATAGTTGTTCTACGAGGTGTAGCAGAAGCGGATGGAATTGTAACAGAACAGGAAAAAGAATGTTGGGAAACAATTCTCCAGCGTTTTATAAAATCACCAAGAACAATAATAAACCTAATAGTGAGATATGTAAGTTCAGGAATGAAACTGCATCAGATTTATGCAGATTCCTCAGAATTTCTCACTCTAACAGATATACTGTCAAATTCGGAAAAGCTGATTTTGATTAGTCTTACCTATGAGATGTCATTTGTAGATAATGATATTAATTTACACGAGAAAAATTATATCGAAACAGTTGGTTATTGGCTAGGTATTGACCCTCAGCACTTACCTATATTGGAAGCTGGATTTACTCATGAAATAAATGTAGATCCAGATGCTTTAGAGGAAGTAAAAAATTTACTTGTGCCTGATCGTTTTTATGCGCTAGATACTGAATTAATTGAGGCCGCTAATCATATTTTAGATTCTTTACCTGCAAAACTGGAAATAGAAACAAATGAACAGTTGACACCCCTATCTTATAGAGAGTTGAAAAAGTTCCAAGAATATTGTAAGAAATTACAATATTTTTGTTATCAAATTACCAATATAATTCAGGAATTTAGAAACCGTGGTTTTATACCGCAAAGTTTGATAGGAGAGATTGCAGAAGTATCTCTCAAAATAAAATCTCAGAGGTTCAGATTAGCAGTAGTAGGGGAATTTAGTAAAGGAAAATCAACCTTGTTAAATGCTTTAGTGGGTGAAGAAATTCAACCAGTAAGAGCAATTCCTTGTAGTGGTACAGTAACAGTTCTAAAATATGGGACTCAAAAGCGAGTAATTTGTCTCTATAAAGACGGAAGAAGTGAGGAAATTCCTCTTGATCAGTATAAAGTAAAAGCTGCAATTTCTAAAGAAGCTGCTGTAGAACATCGTAGTGATGAATTATTACAATCAGATATTGAAGAAATTATTTTTGAACATCCTGAATTAGCTTTATGTAAAAGTGGTGTAGAAATTGTTGATTCACCTGGGTTGAACGAACATCCTGATAGAACTGCTATTACTTACAAACTACTTAAAGAGACAGATGCAGTAATTTTCTTAACTAATGCAATGCATCTTCTGACTGAAAAAGAAAAAGAATTAATAAAAGATGTGAGATATCAACTTAATAACGGTGAAAGTAAAGAGGCGGCTGAGAATCTGTTTATATTAGTTAATTTCATGGATATGTTGGATAATGAAGAAGATCACCAAGACGTGAAGAAGCGACTTGAAACCTTTGTCGAATCTGAAAAATTACTCATTACAACAGGTCAAAACCGTGTTCATTATATTTCTGCAAAAAAGGTATTAAAATCAATACAGAATGGGGATGATGATGACTATTTAAAATCCTTTCAAAGTTTTACTCAGTCTTTGGAAAGATTTTTAACTTTTGAACGTGGAGCAATAAAAATCAAACGTTCTGTTAATGAGTTGGATAGCTTAATTATAAAGTCTTTAGATTTACTAATTCAATATAACAAAATTGTAGAAGGTAAAATATCTCTTTCTAAAGCTGAGAAGTTAGAAATTATAGAAAAAATTGGTTTAATAAGCGGATGCGAATTGAAACTGCGAAGTTTTGCAGAGCAACTGAAATATCAAGCAGTTAATGAAGCTCATGAATCTTGGCATAAATGGTATAGTGAGTTACCAGAAGAATTAGCAAAGAGATCAGTTACATGGAGTTCTAAACATTCCAGATTATTTGAACAAAAGGAATTAATAAAGGAATATACAAGTCAATTTATAGAAGACTTAAAATCTACATTAAATCTATGGCAGAAATATAGTTTAAGTAAGATAATAGAAAAACACTTAGAAATTTTAAACGATAAAATTTTACAAGAAACTAGTGAATTAAATACAAAGTTAGAAATAATAGACAAAAATATTAATACTAAATTAAGTGGATGTATTAATTATGATCTAGTTAATATAGATACAAAGCCATTTTTTGGTACATTAGGAAGATGGTCGGCAAATGTGTTAACTTATGTTTTTTTAGCATCAAGTGGTTTAATACTTCTTGCACCAATAATATTTGGGGTTAATCATTTTATAAAAGGAGTTGATGAACAACAAAATACAGGAATTAAGCAAAAAATTATTGAATCAGGTTTATCAAAATTTGTAGAATCAAAATATCAAATCTTAGAAGAAATAAACCAATATATTAGTTCAATATTTGAAAACAGGATTGAATCTTTTATTTCTGTTATTGGTCAAGCCATATCACTTTGCGAAAATTTGATAGAACAACAAGATAAAATTGAGCAAGAGAATCGAGAAACCCGCAAAATTGAAAAAGAATTTATTAACCAAAAACGTCAAGAACTTGAACAAGTGCAGAAAGAATTACAAACTATCATCAATAAATCTACAACTCCATAATTACAAAATCAAACCCACCCAAAAATTAACCAATATGAAAACATCCACCGACAGACAACGCACCCTAGAAATGGCTTGTATTTCTTGAGCAGATAAATCTTTTTCTAAACCTATTTATATTTTTCCCCTAGATAGTTTCTTGATGTTTCTTAATATCTGCTAGTATTTCATCCATTGTTACCTGATCTAACCATTGATGACGTTCCAGGGTTATTTCATTCTAGATTTAGGTAACGAATTTAGGTATTCTCAGCCGTTGAGAGATAGAATCCCTGAAGCCTAAAATGACGCATTCTCGTAAATGCATAAAATGTCAAAATTTAGAATGAAACAGCCCTGGTTCAATTGGGGTCATTTTCTCCTCCTTGTACAATATTATTGGTAGCTTCTGCCAACCAGATCATTTGATTAGCAACTATTATATTTATATAATCCTTATAGCTTAATGATTTTGACAATAGACGGCTATCAGTGCTTAGGAAAATATCAGCGTTATTTTCAGCACAAGCCAGATGAAAAGCATCAATTTTTTTAATATTAAAGGTTGTTAATTCTATTGCTCGTCGAGTAATTTCTTCTGTGACTAAAATCTTATCATGAGCCATTGTTAAGACTTTTTGTACTTGTTCTCTCCTGTTTATATCTGGAGTTCTCGCAATTTCTAATTCTAAAGCTGTACTACTGACTAATTGCTATTTTCCAGATAAACAATGATTGATAATTTCTAAAATTGCTTCAGTCTCTAGCCTAGTTCGCCATTGAGTTTGGTCGTCAAAGGGACGATTAAGGCAACAAACATCTAAATATATTCTATATTGTTTATTCATGTTTTCAGAACATTTCTTTTTGTAAATGCTGTTGCAACATATCAGTTAAAGTTTTTTCGGCTGAAAGAGCATCATAAGGCGACCAAACTTCATAAGTTTTACCATCTTCAAGAAAAGCTAAATTTTCTGCACCTTTAGCTAATTCTGCGGCTAAAAATTGAATAGCTTTGATTTTTTCTTGATCAGATAATTTTCGCAGTGATGGCAAAATTTCTGTCAATGTCATCAAAATACAGGGTAAAAACTGGTTACATTATAACATTATGAATAACTTTATAATTGATAATTTATTGACAAGATTAAAAAGAAATCCATGATCTTAATTGCCGTAAACAGATAGAATATTTCTCTGTCCTCTTGGTGCATAACTTCCATGACCACATTTGGTGAAAATCCCTTTTCTCCCCAAGAAATTGCCTCAGAAGGCATAAAACCAGAAGAATATACCGAAATTGTCCGCCGCTTAGGCCGTCATCCCAACAAAGCCGAACTCGGTATGTTTGGGGTGATGTGGTCAGAACATTGCTGTTATAAAAATTCTCGACCTTTACTCAAACAGTTTCCTACTACAGGCCCCCGTATTCTTGTCGGACCTGGTGAAAATGCCGGAGTTGTGGATATCGGCGACGGACTACAATTAGCGTTTAAAATAGAATCCCATAACCACCCTTCCGCCGTTGAACCGTTTCAAGGTGCTGCAACCGGAGTAGGTGGTATATTAAGAGATATCTTTACAATGGGGGCGCGTCCCATAGCCTTATTAAACTCTTTGCGTTTTGGAGATTTGAATGATCCGAAAACCCAAAGATTGTTTACGGGTGTAGTTGCGGGAATCTCCCATTATGGTAATTGCGTTGGAGTGCCGACTGTAGGCGGTGAAGTGTATTTTGACCCCGCCTACTCTGGAAATCCCCTTGTCAATGTCATGGCATTGGGATTGATGGAAACGTCAGAAATTGTCAAATCAGGGGCTTCAGGCTTAGGAAATCTCGTGCTGTATGTGGGTTCAACGACCGGACGGGATGGTATGGGCGGCGCTAGTTTTGCCAGTGCTGAATTAACTGATGAATCAATGGATAATCGTCCTGCTGTGCAAGTAGGAGATCCATTTGTCGAAAAGTCTTTAATTGAAGCTTGTTTAGAGGCATTTAAAACTGGGGCTGTAGTTGCGGCACAGGATATGGGGGCTGCGGGTATTACCTGTTCTACTTCGGAAATGGCTGCTAAAGGTGGTGTGGGGATTGACTTCGATTTAGATAAAATTCCGGTGCGGGAATCGGGAATGATTCCTTATGAATACCTGCTTTCGGAATCTCAAGAACGAATGTTGTTTGTTGCCGAAAAGGGACGGGAACAGGAATTAATTGATATTTTCCACCGTTGGGGACTACAAGCGGTGGTTGCGGGGACGGTGATTGCAGAACCCATTGTCAGGATTTGGTTTGAGGGGAAAATTGCCGCCGAAATTCCGGCTGATGCTTTGGCTGAAAATACGCCTTTGTATGAAAGAGAGTTATTAGCAGAACCTCCTGAATATGCCCAAAAAGCTTGGCAATGGACGAGTGCTAGTTTACCTGTTTGCAATGCTGCGGGTATTGAAATTGCGGGAAGTCTGCAAAGTTGGCATCAGATTCTATTGACTTTGCTAGATACTCCTAGCATTGCTTCTAAAAGCTGGGTTTATCGCCAATATGATCATCAAGTTCAGAATAACACCGTATTGTTACCCGGTGGTGCAGATGCGGCTGTAGTTCGTATCCGTCCTTTAGAGTCTCCCCAGTCCCCAGTCCCCAGTCCCCAAAGCGGTGTTGCGGCTACGGTAGATTGTAATTCTCGTTATGTCTATCTTGATCCCTATGAAGGGGCTAAGGCAGTGGTGGCTGAAGCTGCCCGGAATCTTAGCTGTGTCGGTTCTGAACCCTTGGCTGTGACAGATAACCTCAATTTTGGTAGTCCAGAAAAACCCATTGGTTATTGGCAATTAGCGTCCGCTTGTCGGGGTTTGAGTGAAGGGTGTAGTGAGTTGGGAACGCCAGTAACTGGGGGGAATGTCTCTCTCTACAATGAAACTTTTGATGCGGAAGGTAATCCTCAACCAATTTATCCGACTCCGGTTGTGGGTATGGTGGGGTTAATTCCTGATTTAACAAAAATTTGTGGACAAGGTTGGCAAAATGTCGGGGATGTAATTTACCTTCTCGGTTTACCTATTCAATCTAGATCCCCCCAACCCCCCTTAGAAAGGGGGGCTATAGAGTCTAGAATGGGATTGGGTGCTTCTGAATATTTGGCAGCTATTCATCATACGATCGCAGGTAAACCCCCTAGGGTTGATTTTGATTTAGAACGTCGTGTCCAAAAAGCTTGTCGTGATGGTATTCAGGCTGGTTGGGTAAATTCTGCCCATGATTCGGCTGAAGGTGGTGTGGCTGTTGCTTTAGCGGAATCTTGTCTTTCTGGAAATTTGGGGGCGGAAATTAATTTCCCAATTAGTGCAAATTATGATTCACGATTTGATGAAGTTCTGTTTGGTGAAGGTGGGGCGAGAATTTTGGTTTCTGTAAGTGAAGAAAATCAAGGAGAATGGGAATCCTATCTAGAGGAGCATATTCCGGAGCATTGTCAACTACTAGGAACGGTGACTAATTCAGGGAATTTGGAGATTTTAACCGCAGATAACCATAAGTTACTCCAGGTTAGTCTCAAAGATATGAGCGATCGCTATTCTCAGGCAATCTCTAAACGTCTCTCTATCTACACCAATACTTGATCAATATCAAAAATCAAGGTTTGTAAATGAAAATTTACAATTAATACTTGATTCTTAACCAATTTACGGTACTGTTTTAATGGATGGTTAAAGATTTATTAAGAAGTAGGAGTCAGGATTCAGAAAAAAAATTAATTATTCTCAATTCCCTATTTCCCTCAACCCTATTTCCCATCCCTCAGTTCCCACTGACTCGACACCCCACCAGGAGTAAAACCAGCATGATTCCTATCCATTCCGTTACTTCGGATGAATACCCCCATAGCTTGCGTGGCGCAGCCATACTTGCCAACAACCAAATCGAAAGTCATGAAAATCGCCCTGACAAGCCAGAAGAAGCTTGCGGTGTTTTTGGCATTTATGCCCCAGAACAAGACGTTGCTAAAATGACCTATTTTGGATTGTATGCCCTCCAACACCGGGGTCAAGAATCTGCTGGTATTGCTACCTTTGAAGGCACGCACGTACACCTGCACAAAGATATGGGTTTGGTGTCTCAAGTTTTTAATGAAACTATTTTAGAAGAATTACCCGGTGAATTAGCCGTTGGCCATACTCGCTATTCAACTACCGGTTCTAGCCGTAAGGTAAACGCCCAACCCGCTGTGGTGGAAACTCGCTTAGGGTTATTGGCTTTAGCACACAATGGTAATTTAGTCAATACTGTGCCACTGAGAGAAGAATTACTCAAAAGTAATTTTAACTTAGTTACATCCACCGATTCAGAAATGATTGCCTATGCGATCGCCCAAGAAGTCAACACCGGTCTAGATTGGCTAGAAGGTTCAATTCGTGCCTTTAAACGTTGTGAAGGCGCATTTAGCCTAGTAATTGGCACAGCGGATGGTGTTATGGGTGTGCGTGACCCCAACGGCATCCGTCCCTTGGTAATCGGGACTTTAGATAGTGATCCTATCCGTTACGTACTCGCTTCCGAAACTTGCGGTTTAGATATTATTGGTGCAGAATACCTGCGTGATGTTGAACCAGGAGAATTAGTTTGGATCACCGAAGCAGGTTTAGCCTCCTTCCATTGGAGTCCACAGCCTGAACGCAAACTGTGTATCTTTGAAATGATCTACTTTGCGCGTCCTGATAGCCTCATGCACAACGAAACTTTATACAGTTATCGAATGCGCTTAGGACGAAGAATCGCCAAAGAATCTCCCGTAAATGCCGATATAGTGTTTGGCGTTCCTGATTCTGGGATACCTGCGGCCATTGGCTTTTCCCAAGCTTCTGGCATACCCTACGGTGAAGGATTGATTAAAAATCGCTACGTTGGACGCACCTTCATTCAACCCACCCAAACCATGCGAGAGTTAGGTTTGCGGATGAAACTTAATCCCCTCAAAGATGTCCTTGCTGGTAAAAGAGTCATCATTGTTGATGATTCCATTGTCCGAGGAACTACTAGCCGTAAACTCGTCAAAACCTTGCGTGAATCTGGTGCAGAAGAAGTACATATGCGGATTTCTTCCCCACCTGTAACTCATCCTTGCTTCTATGGTATTGACACGGATACCCAAGATCAATTAATTGCAGCCACTAAATCAGTAGCAGAAATAGCCAAGCAATTAGAAGTTGATAGTCTCGCTTATTTGAGTTGGGAAGGAATGTTAGAAGAAACAAGAGAAGATACTAATAGTTTCTGTTCAGCTTGTTTTACTGGTGATTATCCTGTGGCTATTCCTGAACAAGTGAAGCGTTCTAAATTGATTTTGGAAAAGGTTGTAGTTTAGGAAATTGGAAATATCCAAGAAGTAATTAAATTGATAATTGATAATTAATAATTGTCAATTATCAATTATTTGGTAGAGGTGGAATTTGGAACTCGTTAAACAAACAGATATTAAAAGATGAAGCCGCTAAAGCCTTGACTAGCTTTTTGTCTAGAGTTAACAAGGGAGCATTATTTTGTTGTGAAAGTGTAACATAGGAAGCATCGTAAGCAGAAATATTATAATTTAAGGCGATATTAACTGCATCGTCCATCAAGTTTGCTGTGGGAACAACTTGTAATTGTAAATTCTTGAGAGTAGCTAAATCTGCTTGTACCTCACCAGAAGTGTACATATTTGCACGTACATACTTCATGAAAACATTTGTACATTCTATGTAAAATAGGTCTGGTACAAACATTTCTGTTTGTGGATAAGCAAGGTGAGTAAACAGTTCAATAACTTTAGGCGTGAGTGGATCTGCAATAAAATATTTGATGCACACACTGGTATCTAGGACATATTTAAAAACAGTAGTCATCTGTTTCGATCTTCTCTAATCATTTCCGTACTATCTGGTAGTCCAAAATCGGCAGGATTTAAGCGCCGACGATTGCGGCTTTCCTCCAGAACTTTTAGCACATTTTGGCGGTGTTGTGCTTCTGTTTGCTGTCTTTTTACCTGCAAAGCATTCTGTAATAGTGCCACAACTTGAGATTCTATGGAATCATTTTCGGCTTCAGCTAACTTTTGTAATTCCTGATATAGTTTGTCGGGTAAGGTGATGACATTAAGATTATTCATGGGTGAAACTCCCAAAGACATTTTATAGATAATCATAACACAGGCATATTATTAAGTATTTTGGCAATAAAATATTAATGGAATTATTTATTGGTGTTTGGGAAGGAAAGCGAGAAAATCGTCAAGGATATTGGTTAAGATGGTGGAATAAAGAAGGTAATTTGTTATTGTGAGGATTTAAGTCGGTAGAAAAAGAAAGAAGAGAAAAGGAACAAGAACGAAGAGAAAAAGAAGCAGCTTTACAACGTTTACAAGAATTAGAAAAAAGATTGAGAGATGCAAAAATTGAAATATAACAGATTTTCAGGATTTATATTGTCTGAATCAGGATACCCAGGATTATAGGATTTTCAGGATTTATTATCTATATCATTATTCAAAATCCTGTACATCCTTAAATCCAGTAAATCCTGATGTAGACAGAGAAACTTTTTCCTGATGTAAAGCAAGGTAATGACGGTAATCATTTGCCCATTCTATAAATAGGGCATCATCTGATAATATACCTTGATTATATTGGTAAAAAAATTCTTCAGAATCCATTTTTTGTTGATTTTCATAGATACTCAGCCGTTTAGCAACAGCAACTAAAGCATCTAATGGTGATGTATATTGAATAGTTTGTTTACGCATTGGCTTTTTCAACTATGGGTATCATATAAATTGTATAAATATTTTTATTTCGCGCAAAGTCGCAAAGACACAAAGAAGAATACAAAGATATTTTCTTTTGAATTCATTGTAGAGGTTTAGCTGAAAATCAAATCCTGTACATCCTATAATCCTGGATATCCTGATTCAGACAGTTTCTTGACTAAAGCCAACTTCCATAATAAAATTAAAATATTGGAAAATTAATACTACAAATCTTAAAATCTTGTAAATACTGATATGGCTTGCGCCACGCCACGCTATCAGACAAAAAATATTTGATCGCCTAACGGTGAGGGGAAAGGAAGAAAAGGCAGAGGGCAAAAGCGCAAGAGAGCAAAGGGCTAAAGAGTCCTCGCCGCACTAAGACAGACAACGCGAAAACCGATATCGTTATCCCTGCCATCGCGACTGAGGTCATCGCGGGCGGCAGAACGGCAGTAAACAGGAACGTCGTACCACGAACCACCGCGCAGCACTTGATAGGTATCGTTTTGACTAATCCAAGCACTACCGTTTGCAGGCGCGTCTATATAGCTTTTATGCAAGGTATCTGCACACCACTCCCATACATCCCCGTGCATATCATACAAACCAAAAGCATTAGATGGAAACTTGCCTACATCTGAGGTTTGTCCATATTTACCAGCATAATTAGCTAAATCAGTGGTAATGGTATCACCGAAATAATATCTAGTTGTGGTTCCGGCTCTACAGGCATATTCCCATTCGGCTTCGCTGGGCAAGCGATATTTTTTACCCGTAGCTTTGCTAATTCTAGCACAAAATTCCTCTGCGTTAATCCATGAAACTTTTTCAACTGGAAGATTTGCACCTTGGAAGTTTGAGGGTTTGGGGTTTAAATCAATCTTCTCTTTTGGTAAAAATGCAACCCTTTCCCATTGTGCTTGAGTAACAGGATATTTACCCATATAAAAAGGTGAAACTGTAACTAGATGTTGCGGTTTTTCATTATCATTTCCTTCTCCTTCTGGTGAACCCATAAGAAATTTTCCCCCTGGTATTGCTACCATTTCTAAAACCACACCATTTCCTAAATTTTCTGTAAACGATGTGTGTACAGAAGATTGCTGATTTATTCCTACATTTTGTGTAGGTTGTTTGGGAGAAATAAATTGTAAAACTTGCTGAAAAAGACTAGGAGAAACTGGTTGTTTGGGTGCAATAATTGTAGGTGGAAGTTGCTGTGGTTCTAATGCTGATAAAACTTCCATCGCTGATGCAAAACGATTAACTGGAAAGTCTTGCAACATTTTATCTAAAACAATTTCTAACTCCTTACTCACAGAAACTTTTTCTTTCCATATCCACTGCATTCTCATGGAATCAAAAAGCGCATCAGAACCATCATATTTATGTAAACATCCCGTCAATAAACGAATACAAGTAACAGCTAAACTATAAATATCACTATTATGATAAACCATGCCACGAAATTGTTCTGGTGGTGCATATCCAGGTGTCCCGGTAATCGTCCCCACTCTGGTGAGAAAACTTCCACTAACTTCTTTAGAAACTCCAAAATCAATTAAAAATAAAGCATCGGTTTGAGAACTTCTAATAATATTTTCTGGTTTAATATCTCTGTGAATGACCTTGTTATCATGGACAAATTGTAAAATAGGTAATAATTCAATTAATATCTGTTTAACTTCCGACTCGCTGAATTTTCCTTTACGTTGTAATTCATGGAGTAGATTTTCACCTTCGATAAATTCCTGAATTAAATATAATCTTCCTTCTTGGGGAAAGAATGCAAGTAAATCTGGAATATGTGAATGTTTCCCTAAATCTCGCAGTCGCACAGCTTCTTGTTTAAATAACTCCGTCGCTTTTTCTAAAGCCGCACTTCCCGACTGTTGGGGTAAAAATTGCTTAATGACACAGGGAGTATCTAATCTTTGTTCGTCTACCGCTAAAAAGGTTCTCCCAAAGCCACCTGCACCGATAACGCGGATAGCACGATAACGATCTTGCAATACCATTTTACTCCCACAACGTTGACAAAATATAGTCGTCGGTGGATTTTGGTGCAGACAGTCGGGGTTGAGACACTGATTCATAGATGCAAGTTCTTAATTATACTACTTATTGTATAATTCGTATTTGACTTTGGAAATATACTCACGCAAAGGCGCATTCGCGTAGCGTCCCGCAGGGAAGACGCAAAGGATAGAAGATAATTAAGAATGTTCGGTAAAATAGATTATTGCTTCCTTGTTCACCTAAAAGTTTAACCGTGCTGCAAAAATTTAATTTTAGGTAATAAAGGATCACTCACAATTCCTGTACCAGCAAAACTCCAACGTTTTACCAAACTTCCTACTTGTGTACCTGTAACAGATTCGACGGTTAAACGATTGGCTAAATCAGCCGCATGGGTATTCAAATAACTCAGAGCATCAAAATCTTCTTTAAACAATAATAAATATCCTGATGTGCTATCATCAACACGCGCTGTGAGATATTTACCATCTGTTCTTGACCGAATAATATAATAAACTTCAGAAAGCATAGTTTATAATTCGTAATTCGTAATTCGTAATTCGTAATTGTTCCCGGACTAATTCAAATCTTCTAGTTTGATTCTTGGATCTGCTGCTTTTAACATTAAGTCAGCAATTAAATTACCAATAATTAATAAAATTGCACTCATTACTAAGCTGGCCATTACTAAATATTGATCTTTCGATAAAACGGCTTGTAAAGTTAATTTACCCAAACCTGGCCAATTGAAGAAGTTTTCTGTAATAAATGCACCGCTTAATAAACCTGCTAATTCAAACCCTAATAAAGTAATTAAGGGGTTAATGGCATTTCGCAACGCATGAACATAAATAACGCGGTTTTCTGGTAATCCTTTAGCGCGTGCTGTTTGGATATAATCTTGACGCAATACATCCAATAATTGACCGCGCATGATGCGTTGTAACCCGGCAAAACTGGTTATACTTAGGGCAATTAACGGTAAAATCATGTGCCAACCAATATCTACGATTTTACCCAATCCTGTGAGTTCAGCGTGTTCTATGCTGGTCATGTTACCCACTGGGAATAATGGGGTGGTTATTTGGGCGAAGAATAATAGAAATAAGGCAGTGATAAAACTAGGGAATCCTTGTCCAGCATAGCTTAAAACCTGCAAAATCTTGTCTGTGGGGCGATTTTGCTTAACGGCAGCGAGTGTACCCAAGGGAATGGCGATCGCCCAAGTTACAATTAGAGATGCGATCGCTAACAACAACGTCGCTGGTACTCTTTCCCATAACAACGACGATACAGAACGTTGGTAAACAAAACTTGTGCCAAAATCACCTTTAGTAATAATTTGTTTCAACCAAAATATAAATTGTTCTGGCCAGGACTTATCTAAACCAAATTGTTGCCGTATTTCCTCAATCCTTTCTGGTGAAATTTTGGGGTTTTGTCTCAGTGTATCTACATAATCCCCTGGTGACAACTTCATGACAAAAAACGACAAAGCCGACGCTAAAAAAATCGTTAATAGCGCCTGCAATAATCTTTTAATTACATAAATAAAAGTCTCATTTGTCACCAATCTTATCAGTGAATTTCGAGTTGTCTCCAGGGAAATTTTCGTAGATGTCATAATTTGCCAGTTATCACTTATCGAAAACCAATAATTAACAATCAAGAATTCAAGAGTCAGAATTTAATTCTGAATTCTGTGCAAATGCCGGATATAGCTTGCTTCTTGGCAGGAGCATAAACGAGTTTAAATCTTCCACGAATTTATACTGACTCCTGAATGCTGACTCCTTCTAATTTCAATATTCAACCAAAGAAATAATCGGTACATCAGGCAGATGTTTACGCCCTTGCAAATCCCGTAGCTCGATAATAAACCCAAACCCCACAAGTTCGCAGCCAATCTTCTGTACCAACTTAGCCGTCGCGCTTGCAGTTCCACCCGTAGCAATCAAATCGTCTACAATCAAAACCCTGCTACCTGGATGTAAAGCATCCTGATGCACTTCTAAGCTGTCTGTACCATACTCTAGTTCATAATCAATACGATGAACTGCCGCTGGTAACTTGCCTTTTTTGCGGACAGGAATAAAACCAGATCCTAACTTATAAGCTAAAGGTGCGCCGAAAATGAACCCCCGCGACTCCATTCCCACAACACAATCAATCTGAAATTCAGATTCAATACATTTTTGTGTTAAAAAGTCAATAGTATAGCGCAAACCCTCTGGATCACGCAGCAAGGTGGTAATATCCCTAAATAAAATTCCTGGTTGAGGAAAATCTGGTATGTCACGAATCAGAGACTTTAAATCCATAAAACAGTGATTAGGTAATTGGTGATAGGTAATTGGTAATGGGTAATTGGTTAGGAGTGTTGTCTAGCCTCTGCTTTCGAGTCCCCAGTCCCTAGTCCCCAATCCCCGATTCCAGATACCTGAAAAATCGTACACTATAATGTCATACGCTGGGGATTGAGGCTTGTGTTTCGTCACTTGTTGACAATAACTTAAAATTTCATCCCAGCTGATGTATCTTGGCTACTAACCTTAAACAAGTAGGTGATCTTATGGTTTAAAACTTTCATTACAGTATAGGGAAATATTTGAGTAACGAAAGTAAGTATTGTATATATTGAGATGCTCATGTCACCACCAGCCTAAGTGCTGGTTTGGCTATCTATCTTAAATTTTGTTTCACTCAGTTTGTTGGCAGCGCAGAAGGTTTTTTATAAAATGAATGTTTCCGCAAGTTTAACG
Organism: Anabaena sp. PCC 7938; assembly: GCF_049315035.1. Taxonomy (NCBI): domain Bacteria; kingdom Bacillati; phylum Cyanobacteriota; class Cyanophyceae; order Nostocales; family Nostocaceae; genus Anabaena; species Anabaena sp. PCC 7938. The sequence goes on from NZ_CP186034.1 coordinate 4,757,575, forward strand.
CCGTTTGATAGTCCAACTCCTGAGGCAATGCCCATGATTTTGGATACTTTACCAGATCCAGCGATTGCTGGACAGGGATGCCCCCGTAGAACTGCTTTGCAAATAGACCTCATGTTACTTGCAATTGAAGCTTTAGAACTTGGGGGTTCTGAAGCTATCCTCGCCTTTGCCCAAGAATTAGACCTGATAGGAATTATTAAAAATCGGGTAAACTTATGGCGAATGAGAGCTTCTAACCCCTTACGAAGAGCGCATATCCGCCGCCCTTTAAGTATCATAGAAGCGAAAGCTTTAGTAGTGATTGCTTGCTACATAGCCCGACGCTTAACAGTTGTCATCCGTCAGTTACTAATGATATATCAGCAATTGTCTGAAAAACAGATTCCACTAGAACAAAATCTACGTCTAGCTAATTACCTAGAAAGGTTTAGAGCGCATTTTAAAAGCCGGATGAATTCCAAACGTTCTGTTTTATTAACCCTAAATTCTGATGAAAAATTAGATGAACTGGCTATAGATTTATTAGGAAAATTACTATTCTGCACAGGTACAGCTGGAATGCAGCGGTTCTGGATTTCTCTTTTTGACGGTGAAGTAGAATGAATATTCAACGTAAATACAGTTTACCTAATTGCACGCTGCTCTTAGAAGGGTTAAGTGATGTCACACTATCTGGACACTTTCAAGAACTGCGCCCAGAGCTATCTATATTGGTCAATGCAGAATGCTATTTATCTAGTTATACTCAGCCCATAGCCGGAGGGCGGGAATTTTTTGAAAGCTTGGTGAGAGCGGTAAGTGCCTATGCTCAAGAATTTTTAAGTAGTGTACCCAACCCCCAAGCACATAACCATGAGTCAGAGTTAGTAGAGTTGCAAAAAATTGATAGCAATCGACACAAGTTGATTGTACATTCAGAAATTGCTACCGAAGGTTTTGAGTCTAAATCAAATGATCTTAAACAGCCATTTATTCAAGTTGATTTGAATACTGTGCAGTTGTTTGATTTAGTTGAAGCGGTAGATCAGTTTTTTGCTGACACCCAAACTTTGCCAGAATTATCACTGGAACTACAACCTGTCACCAGACGTTATGGTGGTGCTAGTCAAGCGGTATTAAAACAAGCAGTACCAGCGACTGTAGGATTATCAACTTTAGCCGTAGCTGCGATCGCTTTTAGCCTAATTCCTCCTCCTCAAGTACGTCTACCAGAACCAAAGCCAGAGGAACAATCCAGCACCACAACACCTACAGTCTCACCCACAGCCATAGCCTCAGAAACACCAACTACAACACCTACAGTCTCACCCACAGCCATAGCCTCGGAAACACCAACTACAACACCTACAGCCTCACCCACAGCAATTATTAAGGATTTAGAAGCACTTCTCAATTCAGTTCCAGAAATTACAGATCCTTCCCAGTTACGCGCATTGAACCGCCAAGTTTATAACCAAATTCACCCAGTTTGGAATAATCGTTCTGAAGTGAGAGAGAATCTAATCTATCGCTTGGGTGTAGCTGCTGATGGTAGCATCGTCGGTTATAAAGCCGTAAACAAAGGATCAAATGAAGCAGTAGACAAAACCCCACTGCCGAATCTACTATACAATCCTGCTAACCGTAATATTGCTAACGAACGCATCGCCCAATTCCGAGTAGTCTTTACTAAACAAGGTGTCCTAGAAGTCAGTCCTTGGTTGGGATATGCGAGAAAACCAGAAGTAATCGGTGAAAAAATTAATGACACTAACACAGTCAAAGATTTAAACCAGAAGCTTTATAATACAATTCGCCAAAATTGGAGCATTACACCTACTTTTAACAAAGATTTAAAATATCGGGTGGCAGTAAACACAATTGGGGTAATTGCTGACTATGAACCACTCAACCAAGTAGCATTTGACTTTTTTCGAGAAACACCATTGCCACAAATGTTCCAAACAGTATACGGTTCAAATGCAGCTGCTCCTAACAACAAAGAACCCCTAGCTCACTTCCAAGTAGTATTTAAATCTAACGGAACATTAGAAGTTAGTCCTTGGCAGGGATACAGGTAATAATTCGTAATTACTAATTCGTAATTCATGATTGAAGATTAATTACGAATTATCAATTACGAATTACGAATTTATTTTGTGATTCTCCCCATATAATTTCCCCATAACTGAGCGGCTTGAGCGCTGCTACCAGATGTGGGGGAATTATTGTCATTACCTAACCAAATACCAGTTACAAGTTGCCGACTAGGGATAAAACCAATAAACCACAAGTCTACGTTTTTATCAGTTGTACCTGTTTTACCCCCTTCACCCAGTCCCAGGGAAGCACTGCGGCCAGTACCTCTAGTGATAACACCCCGCATTAATCTCACCATCTCATCGGCAACTCCTGGCTTTAGTACTTGCCTGTTACCATCTGGATCTTGGTCAAAGGAATAGATGACACGACAGGTTTTTAAATCCTGACGATCTTCACAATCGCTACTGTCTAAAATCCTACTAATGGCATGAGGAGGATTCCACACACCACGATTGCTAATAGCACCAAAAGCTCCAGTCATTTCTAAGAACATTGACGACACTTTGACCTAAAACTAAACCAGGAACTGGATCAAGTGACGATTGTACCCCTAGACGCTTGGCCATATCCACTACTTTATTTAATCCAACTTCTCTAGCAACCCTTAAAGCAATGGGGTTTTCAGAGAGAGCCAAACCGGTAGCTATATCTAAACTACCACCACCACCAGATCGGCATGGCTTGTAGGTAAAACCTTGCCAAGGGAAAGAAGCGCAAGAATAACTTCTGGATGATGATATTCCTTGTTCAAGTGCAGCAGTGTAAGCAAAAATCTTGAAAGTGGAACCAGGTTGTCTTTTCGCTTGAGTAGCACGATTAAACTGACTTGTTCTGTAATCAACTCCCCCTACCATTGCTAAGATACTGCCACTTCTGGAGTCTAGAGTTACCATACCCCCTTGTGAAAACCGAAAACTTGAACCTGCGTTACTAACTGAATTTCGTAGTGCTGATTCTGCCTGGGCTTGAATTGCTGGATCTAACTGGGTTTCGATGATATAGTTGCCCTCTCTTGCTGCTCCTTCCCCTAAAATTGATTCCAGTTCTTGAAAGACGTAATTGTAAAAGTAAGGGGCAATTGTCTGAGCTTGCCTTTCGCAAACCTTGGGACTAACTTGGACGGTAGATCTTCTGGCGCGATTGGCTTCTTCTGAGCTAATTTTGCCCATTTCCAGCATTCGTTTAATCACGCGGTTGCGGTAATCAGCTGCTCCTAACTTTTTTGGTCCATCTCCACAAAAATCGAAGGCGTTGGGAGCAGGTAAGATACCCACCAGTGTCGCTGCTTCTGAGAGAGTTAATTCTTTAGCTGACTTTTCAAAGTAATATTTAGCTGCATCTTCAAACCCAGAAGTATCCCCCCCCAAAAATACCCGATTTAAGTAAGAGAGTAAGATTTCATCTTTACTGTAAAAGGTTTCTAGCTTCAGCGAAACAATTGCTTCCCGTACTTTACGCCCTAAGGAATCTTGTCTACCTACATAATCGCGGAATAAACTACGGGCAGTTTGCTGGGTAACAGTACTAGCGCCTTGTTGGACATCACCTGTGCGGCTGTTGATGAGTACGGCTCGCAAAATTCCTAAAGGGTCAACCCCAAAGTGCCAATAATAACGACTATCTTCAGAAGCTACGACAGCGGCGGGTAAATAAGGTCCAAACTCTGATAACTGTTTCAGGTCTACGTGAGCAATATTCCGAGGCTCCCGGAGTGGGGTAGAACCATCACGGGCATAAACAATTACAGGGGCTTGTGTAGCTGTCGGTAGGGGTTTGACGGAAAATTTAGTCCATTCAAAACCAATTCCTAGCGCCAATAAAGCGCTGACACTGCCAACACCATAAAACCCCCAAGTCGCTGCTTTGATATACCAGGCTGGAGGATCGATGTATTGTAATCGGACTGAGGCAGCAAGCTCTGGTGGACCCAGGGTAAAAACATCACCATGACGCAGTTCGAGAGAAGTGACTCGTCGCTTACCAAGATAAATTCCATTGGTGGAATTTTCGTCTTTGATGGTGAAAATTGGAGTTCGTTGGCTGGAATCGCGGGATAGGGACAGGTGAATTTGACTAACTACCGGGTTACGGACAACGATATCGGAGGATTTGGAGCTACGACCGAGAATATAGCGATCGCCTAATAGGGGGTATATTTCCGCTTTATCCGCTCCCGCATCCTGCACCCAGAGTTCCGGTACTTTGGCATTAGGCTTGAGCGCCAGTTTGGAAAAATCAACCCTAGCTTGAATAGTATTTACTGCTTGAGTCAGTTGACCAAGTAAAGTTTGTGGCTTTTGAGGAGGTTGCGGGAAACTCATCGGCTATATCACATCACATCTATATAGTGAAGACAAAATTGCAGGGATCGCAATTTTAATGCTAGTCTGACACCATTTTACTCACAAGCCAAAAATAAATTGATTGTACTGAATTTTTATTGTAGCTCATCATACAGGCTTATATTTGGCTGGCAAAGTTAACTGGTGATTTTTTGCACTAGTCTATATATACAAATATTCTTACTGCTCCAATCAAATGCTTATAGGGGTTCCTCATCACAGGAGGTACATCATAGCCCCCTCATCGCTTGTGGGGAGAGGGTTGGGGGTGGGGTTTTTCTACCTCACTCAACCGATAACCGCTATATTTTGTCTGAAAAAGCTGTTCACTTATATTCAGCTTCTATATTTATTTTTGTATTCCTAAAAACCACCACGAAATTAATAAAAGTTTTAAATTTTACCTTTACTCAAGAGTCCTAGCACTTTCGCCAATAATTTACATCTTCATTTAGGCAGATTTTGTCTAATAAATTGTCTGATTTAATTAGCGAAGTGTTCCGTTGACCTTGAGGTTAATTTCAGAATGAAGGGAAAATCTCTGACCTTAATTGGTACAGCCATAACTTTGGCATTTAGCAGTAATGTTGCTATGGCTGAATCCAGTAAATCCCTGTTTACCGAATCGAGTAACTCATCTATTAGTTCGCCAACGGAAATTAAAATGTCACCAGAAGGGATGAAAATCCTCTGTGAATATTTCCCTCTAAATTCCCGTTGTCCAGGTGGTATACCACTTAATGCCAATGTCCCTTCTCCGGTTCCAGCAGTAGAAACTAGTCCTGGTGAAAATAACGTTAATCCTGATACAAATATAGTACCAGAAACACCAATTTCCCCAGAGTCTAATAATTCTAGTCAATTAACTCCCGCACCAGAAAGCCCTTCTTCACTTGAATTTGGTAATTCAGGTAGCACTACTAGACAAAATGAAGGTGTTTCTAATCAAGTACCTACAACTATTGTGCCACAAACTCCTGCATCTGATATTCGCACTCCTTAATGAACAAGTCTCGCTACGCTAATTTGTTCAGGTAAGGAATTGTTAAAACATTTGTATTAAAAAATAATCTCTATCACTAAATCAGTAGCTTTTTGAAATTCAAAAATGCAATGGTGTTAGCGATAGAGATTTAAAATGTGGAATCAAATCTGCAAAAAAGTTTAATCAATTTGAGGATGTTTTATTTGAGAGCATCTCACCTTTGCAGTTATTCTTCGCTGCACTACGTTGCACTCAGAATGACAGAGGTGTTTTTACAAAAATGTGATGCTCTCGTTTATATTGGGTTTATCTCCTATGAGAAGTTGGTGTTTGTGGCAATGAGGCAATTAACAAGCAAACAATACCAATACTAATAAAAGAATCTGCCATATTAAATACAGCAAAGTTAATTAGGCGAAAGTCAAGAAAATCAACTACGTAGCCTAGAAAAAATCTATCAATACCATTACCCATAGCTCCACCTAAAATTAAACCATAACCCAACTGCTCCCAAAGAGTTAAGACTGGGCCTAGCGATGCGATCGCTATCAAGACTAAACTTACTCCTAAGGATAGCCAACGCAACCACTCTACTCTTCCACTTAACAGACTAAAAGCTGCACCAGTGTTCGTGACATAAGTGAAGTGAAATATCCCTGGCAGTAATGGCAGTGTTTGTCCTAAAGAAAAGGTTCTCACTACCCAGTATTTTGTCAATTGATCCACAAAAAAAGCGAACAAGGCAGAAATCCAAAAGAGGCGATTTTTTAAACGCATGGTAAATTAGTCATTAGTCATTAGTCATTAGTCATTTGACTGGTGACTAATAAAACATTATATGTCGTAGCACATAAGCTACTATGGTGACGGCGCAAACTACAACTAATTGTCCTGGTAGTGAAAACCAGGAATATTTGAGAACGGCTTGTATTAAAGGTAAATTTTCTGCGCCTCTGCCAGGAAAAAGATAGCTGATCATCAAATACACGATACCGCAGATGTGTACTGTCAATAAGCCACAAAAGCAACTAAAAGCCAGTGTTTCTAACCGAGGTCTAGCTTTAAAGGCAAAATAACCACAAATCCAAGCACCGGGAATAAAGCCCAGGAGATAGCCAAATTGAGACAACTTAACATAACCGATACCGCCTCCTTCGGCAAATACAGGCAATAAAGTTAATCCCATGACTAAATAAGCAATTTGCGAAAGCGCACCAGCATTTTTGCCTCCTAAACAACCTACCAAAAGCACTGCGCCAATTTGATAGCTAACACCTAATGAAAAAGTTTTAATTCCTTGCTGACTCCAACTCCAAGGAAAGGTAGTGCCATAGGCTTCTAGGAACGTGCCACCCATTGTCAGGAGTAAGCCAATCATGGACCAAAGTAATTGATTGGAAGCAGCAAACATTTATCAGGCAACAGAGAAAAAGGCCAAAGAAAAAACTAACAGCTATCAGTATAAGCGAACGGTACTAATCTAGATTTTAGATATCCTAACTGCTTTGTAAAAGCATAAATCTACCACGTTCTGCAAACAATTTAGATATATTTAATGTAACTTGATTAAAAAAATAAATATTGCCGAATAATTACCAGTAATTATTATGAAAAATTCACGGTTACTCAGTATAATATATAGCACATATCAACAAGGTAAATCTTCATTATTCATCTGCAAAAACAAAAGATTATTGGTTTATTAACCTTTTGTTTACCTTTTGTTTACCTTTAGGTAAATCATTAAGAGGTATCTTAGAGGCGCTAATCTGGCAATTCACAAAATTTTGACAACAATGCTATCACGTCTAATTCCAGTAAAGAATAATCGTCTTCAAGCTTCCATAACCGTATTCGCACTGACACTAGGTTTAGCTGCTTGTGGCGGAGAGTCAACCCCAGACAAGGCTGCTACAACTGAAACTCCTGGAACCACTCAAAATACCACTGCTTCTAGTCCAGCTAAACTAGATCTTGGTGGAAATCTTACCTTAACTGGTGCAGGCGCAACTTTCCCAGCGCCATTGTATACAAGTTGGTTTACTGATTTAAACAAAAAATATCCGAGTTTGCAAGTTAGCTATCAGTCAGTAGGTAGCGGTGCTGGTGTTGAGCAATTTATCCAAGGTACTGTAGACTTTGGTGCCAGTGATGTAGCGATGAAGGATGAAGAAATCGCCAAAGTATCCCAAGATAAAGGCGTGATTTTACTACCTGTGACTGCTGGGAGTATTGTACTAGCTTACAATCTGCCAGATGTTGCTGAACTAAAACTACCACGAACAGTTTATACTGATATCTTATTAGGTAAAATCAAGTCATGGGATGATCCGGCAATTGCTAAAGCTAACCCTGAAGCAAAGCTGCCCAAACAACCAATCACTGTTGTATATCGTGCTGATGGTAGTGGTACTACAGGTGTGTTCACAAAACACATGAGTGCTATTAGCCCAGAGTGGAAAACTAAAGTTGGCGATGGTAAAAGTGTAAACTGGCCTGTAGGCGTTGGTGCTAAAGGTAATGAAGGTGTAACAGCCCAAATCCAACAGACTCAAGGCTCTATTGGTTACATTGAGTATGGCTACGCCAAACAAAATAATATTAAGTTTGCAGCTTTGGAAAACAAGAGTGGCACAATGGTTGTAGCTAATGAGGAGTCAGCATCTAAGACTCTGGCAGCTGTAACTCTTCCAGAAAATCTCCGTGCTTTCATTGCTGACCCAGAGGGTGCAGATTCCTATCCCATTGTTACGTATACCTGGCTTCTTGTATACAAAAAATATCCAGATGCGGCTAAAGCCAAAGCCATAGAAGCAGCAATTGAGTATGCATTAACTGATGGTCAAAAGCTGGCTGGAGAATTAGGTTATGTTCCTCTACCAGCAAATGTGATTAGTAAGGTGGCTGCTGCCGCTGATCAAATTAGTCCTGACTATAAAATTGCCGTGAGTGGTGGAACTGGTGCGAGTCAGTAGTCTCATTTTTCGTCTGATTGCAATACTCCAGCAATAGTTTAAGCACAATAATTTAATTTACCAATCAGTTGGGAACCCTGATTAGCTGGTGTCTCAGATGCAAAAAACGACGAAATAATACCTAAAGTATAGAGTAGTTATTAATACCATGAGTGTTGATTGCTTACTTGGTTCATACTCAATACTCGGTACTTTCTTCTTAAAGTCTGGTTCCCTCTCACATTTTTTCTGATTTGATTTTTACAGTCAGTATTTATGACTACAAATTTTCAGAACATGCCCTCAGCGATTAAACAGCGCTCGGAAATAGACAAATCTCTAGATCAGGGATTTATTTGGTTGACACAGCTTTTTGCCCTAGCGATCGCTGGCACTTTATTATGGATCACGGCACAGGTTGCTATTGGGGCTTGGCCTGCGATTCAAGAGTTTGGTTTTGGCTTTTTATTTCAAACCACTTGGAATCCTGTAAATAATGAATATGGGGTGCTGCCACAAGTCTATGGCACTCTCATTAGTTCTTTTCTAGGTTTGTTATTAGCCATACCTATTGGTGTTGGTACTGCTGTTTTATTAAGTGAAAATTTTCTACCTGCTCCAGTGCGGGTGGTACTGGTATTTTTAGTAGAACTACTAGCAGCTATTCCTAGTGTTGTCTATGGAGTATGGGGAATTTTTGTTTTAATCCCGATTTTATCTAATTTGGGAAAATGGTTACATAGTAGCTTAGGCTGGATACCATTTTTTAGCACACCACCCACAGGGCCAGGAATGCTACCGGCTGGAGTGATATTAGCAATTATGACTTTGCCAATTATCACTGCTATCTCCCGTGATGCTTTAATTTCTGTACCTTCCAGTTTGCGTCAAGCATCTATCGGACTAGGAGCAACCCGTTGGGAGACAATTTTTCAAGTTATCATCCCCGCCGCCTTTTCTGGCATTGTCAGTGCGGTGATGTTGGCGCTTGGTAGAGCCATGGGAGAAACAATGGCTGTAACAATGTTAATTGGTAATTCTAACAACATTAATATTTCCTTGCTTGCTCCATCTAATACAATTTCGTCTCTACTGGCCAGCCAATTTTCTGAAGCCAGTGGGTTACAAATTTCAGCTTTAATGTACGCTGCTTTAGTTCTGTTTTTCCTAACGCTAGTAGTGAATGTTTTGGCAGAGTTTATTGTTCTCCGGGTTAAGCGACTGTAGTTTTAGGTTGAATTTATGACTTCTTCTTTTCCCCAAAGCAGCCTGACTCGCTCTTCTTCTCCCCGAACAATGTTCAACACGGCAATGACCGTAGTTGCATTTATATGTGGAGTATTGGCGCTGCTACCTCTAGTGGCTGTTCTTTCTTATGTATTGTTTAAAGGTTTTAGCAGTTTAAATCTCAGTGTGTTTACAGAATTGCCACCAGCGCCTCTGAGAAAGGGAGGAGGTTTTGGTAATGCCATTTTGGGAACCCTATTTATGGTGGGAATTGGTGCATTAATCAGTATTCCTTTTGGTGTATTAGCAGCAATTTATTTAACAGAGTTTAGCTCTGGTAAAGTAGCTAGGTGGATACGATTTGCTACTAATATTCTGAGTGGAGTTCCCTCAATTATTGCTGGGGTATTTGCCTACGGGATTGTGGTTTTGACATTAGTAAAGCTGAATTTAGGATCTTACTCAGCTTTCGGTGGTGGGTTTGCATTGGCAATTTTGATGTTACCCACAATCGTGCGAACCACAGACGAATCTCTACAATTGGTTTCCCAAGATTTGCGGCAAGCATCTGTGGGGTTAGGGGCAACTAAGTTTCAAACAGTCATACAAGTAGTTTTACCAGCGGCTTTACCAGCCATTGTCACTGGTTCTACTTTAGCGATCGCTAGAGCGTCTGGAGAAACAGCGCCGTTACTGTTTACTGCTCTATTTTCCTCTTTTTGGCCTAGTGGCTTACTACAACCGACGGCTTCTCTAGCTGTTTTAGTTTATAACTTCTCAATTTCACCTTTTCAAAATTGGCAGTCATTAGCTTGGGCTGCTTCTTTAATATTGGTTTTGATGGTTCTGATTACTAGTATCATCGCTCGCTTGGCAACAAGGCAAAAAGCTTAACAAAATAGCTCAACAGGATGTCTAATCATCCTAATTATCTCATTATCTCTAACCTTTTTATGGCTACTCAAACTAGTACAATCAACGGGACTGATGCGATTTTACGTACAGAAAACCTGAACATTTACTACGGTAACTTCCTTGCTGTACAGAATGTTTGGCTAGATATTCCCAAAAATAAAGCTACAGCTTTTATTGGGCCTTCAGGCTGTGGTAAGAGTACATTACTTCGATGCTATAACCGTCTTAATGATTTAATTGAATCATTTCGAGCCGAAGGTAAAATTTATTTTGGTGATAATAATTTGTATGCACCAGATATTGACCCGGTAGAAGTACGCCGTCGGATTGGTATGGTGTTTCAAAGACCAAACCCTTTTCCTAAATCAATTTTTGACAATATTACTTTTGGAGCTAAAATCAACGGCTACAAAGGAGATATGAATGAATTGGTAGAACGCAGTTTACGACAAGCTGCTTTGTGGGATGAAGTCAAAGATAAACTTAAACAAAGTGGTTTGTCTCTATCCGGTGGACAACAACAACGTTTATGTATTGCCAGAGCGATCGCAGTTCAACCAGAAGTTATACTCATGGATGAACCATGTTCTGCTCTTGATCCTATTTCCACTTTGCGGGTTGAAGAACTAATTCACGAACTCAAAGAACATTACACCATCGTTATCGTTACCCACAATATGCAACAAGCAGCACGGGTTTCTGATAAAACAGCCTTCTTTAACGTTAAAACCTCTGATAAAGGTAGTCGCACAGGCTATTTAGTCGAATACGAAGAGACAGAATTAATTTTCAACAATCCACAGCAAGAAGATACAAAAGCTTACATCAGCGGTAGATTTGGTTAACTATTATAGTTCTGTCACAGTTTTTATCCGTAATGTGGCAGATATCTCTTAAAAATAATCCATATCTACCTATCACTGGAAAATTTTGTACAGTGATATTTTTTTGAGAAATTTCTCACTACAGGATATCTCAATCCCTAATAAATTGTTCAAAATTCTGTTTTTTGGGATCAATACCCAAACTAGTTCTATAGGGCAGGTCTCCCTGTCCTCTATTAGTTTGTCTTTACTATTCTCAAAGCGGGTGGCGGGAATCGAACCCGCATTATTAGCTTGGAAGGCTAAAGTTTTACCACTAAACTACACCCGCATATCTCTAGCTAAATAACTTTAACATAGGCTAGTTAGGGATTTTTAGCAGGAAATTTGGGGTAAATCTGGGGCAATTCTGAATCCAAAAACCTTCTAAACAAAGGTTAAGGATGCAAGGTAAAAACAATTTGATAGATGATCTTCTAGAAGAGGTTAGACGTGCTAACTCTGATCTAGAGATAGTAAATATTGGGGCAAAACGGGATAAATCAGGGAAGTACAGAATAAGGATAAGAGCTAGATCAAGAGATATCAGCTTTGAAAAGTACACCTTCCCACTATCAAAGCAGGGTCTAAAAGCTACTATCAAGATTTGCAGTGATATTGAATACGATTACTTTAGGGGATGTTTTGACCCGACGCTGGTTAAATATGGTTTAGCTAAATCTACAGATCCTAAACTAACTGAAGTGCGATCGCTTCCTAAGACTTCTGAACCTAACCTATTAGAACTTTGGGAAAGCTATAAAGCATTAAAACCAGATGCACCAAATAGCACTAAATCAATTTGGAAAATAATTGATAGATGGCTGAATGAATGCCCTAGTGATTGCTTAGTTCTGGCTAATGCAGATAGACTCCTGAAATGGCTAAGGTCTAAATATTCTGATGGTAGTTTAGCTAGTGGCTTTAGATTACTCAAAGCTGCGGTTAATCTCGCGGTAAAGCTTGGTAAAGTTTCTGGTAATCCATACATCCCTATCTACGAACTGTTAGACACTAAGAAGAAAAAACAGATCAAGGCTTTTTCTAAAGCAGAGATAAAAATTATCATCCAGTCTTTTAAGGATTCTCGCTTTGATAGCTCCTATTCTGCTTACCCTAGTTCCTACTACGCGCCTTTAGTTGAATTTAGATTTTTAACAGGATGTAGACCATCAGAAGTAATTGCACTTACCTGGGATGACATTAAAGATAATGGCTCTAAGGTGCAAATCATTTTTAGTAAACGTTATAGCTACGGTCAAATTTTGGAGGGAACTAAAAACGGAGTAGCTGCGCGAATCTTTCCTTGCAACAAACAACTATCGGACTTTATCAGGAGTTTACCTAAAATTTCCAACGCTAATAATTTAGTGTTCCCTGGTTTTTGTGGTGGTTATATAACCAGCGGTAACTTCTCTAATATTTGGAGAAAGTATATTACTAAGCTGGTTAATCTAGGCTTGGTAAAAGATTATATGCCTTGGTACGATGAGAGGCATACCTTCACAACTCACATAGCGAGATCAGGGCATGATTTGAAAACCATCTCATCAGTAGTTGGTAATAGCACACGAACTTTAATAGATAATTATCTGGCAACTAACCAAGATATTGAACTACCAGAAATTTAATGTCTTTTAGTGCGATCGCACTTTAACAACTACACCTAACTACTTTTGTACAATTGTGCTTTTGTACAAATGAAGTTTAACAACTAAAAACCTGATTTACTTATTATTGGTAAATCAGGTTTTTTATTTATACAGAATAAGAAAATTTAGACATCAGCAACCGTCCCCAAAAATTAACAAAGGAACTAGCACCTGGTAAACTATGGCATTTATGATCACCTGAAGAAACTACTAATTTTGTACCTATACCTTGCCTTCTGTAAAGCGGATCAACATAGATATAATGTATTCCTAAAGAATCAGTAATTAAAAAGCCAAGTAGCTTATCTGACAGAGAGGCAACATAAACATTAAAATTTCTATCATTCCAGACCATATCCTGAATATCTGAAGATATCCCACAATATCTCATCAGGTAATTATATTGATCCGGTGGCAATACTTTTTTAATCTGTGGGATGTATGGTTTTAATTCTGTGTAGTTATCTATTTTTTGGATGTCTAAATTATAGGAACATTCTTTTAATTCTGGATGTCTCTTAAGTCCGGCGTGGCGATACCAATAAAGAAACGCTTCTGGACTGATATCTTTAATTTTTGATATTCCTGATTCTTTAGCAATGTTTATTAATTCGTTTGCTAACCCACTGCGTTGAAAGCCTTTAACAACTTCTAGATATAATCCTTCTGATGCTGCAATATCTCCACAGCAAAAACCTATAATATTGTTGTCAAATTTAGCTAATATTAAAAGTTTATTTCTTGGATCATTCTTTAGATGATATAAAGCACTAATCCAAAGATTCAGATCCTTTAGATTTACTGGTAATGCTTCAAAATTGTTAAATAGTTTTTCTAGCGTATATGTCATATATTTAGGATATTTAGTACATTTATACTATAGCATAAATTTAGTACCGAGATAAGCTAAACATAAAATCTCTAAGCACTGATAGAGAAAACCTTATTTATCAAGGGATGCCGTGATCCTGGTTAGCCACTATTTTATACAAAAATCTAATGTGAGGAACGAAAAACCTAGACAGAGTAATACTTTCAGCTTATTTTAGTTAATCTTTTGGGGAATGGATTAAACAGATCCTTAATAGTTCGGGCAGGGTTAATGACTACCCCTTTAAATCACCAAAAGCCTCACTATATAAGACTTTCAGATAATCTAACTATTTTGTATAATAGTTATACCAAATTTATAAGAAACAGGCTCAAAGCTATATAGCAGTATTTAGATGCTTTCCGGTATGTTCTGTAAATGCTGGGTTTTTCTGAGCATTCATGAATGCTAGGTTTTCCCCTTTGATGTGGAAAACTAAAGAGCGATCGCTTCTGAACACATCTGGTAGATATATTTACTAGGATTGAAGGCACTTAAAATTTAGAGAATGATAGAAACTACCTGAAAAAGATTTTAGAAGCTTCTAGGGCTAAAATTTAAGGGCTATTAGCATTTTGAGTGCGATGGTGGAGTACGAGGTGAGAAAGAAGATTATTCTGTCCTTCTTTTTCGTTTTTTATATTCATTAAAACAACTTCGCGCTTAAAATGTTGATCCTTTAATTTTACATTTAACCTTACCTTTATTTAAGCGTTTATATAATCTCTTATTTGTTTTACTTCTCTCATAAAAATCTTTTTTTTCTTTTATTATTATATAGAGAATTTTTGTAGAGGAAGCATATAAGCGGCAGTGTTATTAAAACCTCTGTACCTCCCACACTGCCTAGCTTTGAGACTTCTTAAACGCTTTTCAATATTATTCATCATTATTATGAGTATAAAATAATATTAAATAATGCTTGATAACGCTAATCCTTAGAAGCCTGTGATAAAATAGATACATAAACTAACTCAGTAGGTTGATTATCTTTCCCGAAGTGCGATCGCTCTTACGCCCAAATTCATATTTAACAATTTAAAATTATGACTCTACTTTCTGAAATTCAAGCTGCTCAATCTCAATGGCTTTTTCCTCTAGTTCGGAAAAGGTTACTGGTTAGGATTTAGTTAAACAATAAACCCCCGCTAGTTGGCAGGGGTTAGGGGTGAGAGTTTATCTTTCTACAAAAACAATATCTGGTTTAGGTTTAGCTGGTTTAGCTGGTTTAGCTGGTTTAGCTTTAATTTTAGGCTTCTTAAATACAAGAGGATGAAATTCATAATTTAGTGATGGTTCAGGATCTAGATCAGCATCAAAATCCAATGGATATGAAAAATCCATATCCATTGGATATAAAAAAGCCATATCTGCCTGAGCATTGGCTTCTGCTAATTTTTCAGCTAATTCTTTGTTAAACATTTTTAACCTCTTCTTTAACTAAATGGTAGCTTCTTTATTCAATGGTGATCCTGCTCTTTTGATGATCCTTCTGATTGCTATATGATTCAGTTTCATAATTTGCTCCTATAATAATATTATCCTACATTTATTGTAGCTGGATTATCTATGATATACCCTCGTGCTTCTAAAGTTTTGATCGCCAAATTCGGATCTAACAATATTTGATAGCATCCATAGGATTGTTCTAGCCTTGAATGCAGATTTATAGCATTAGAGTAAGTGGCGATAGCCCTTAAATTAACACTATCCTCTTTTTCAAGTTCTATCAGTAAGCGATCGCTTAACTTATCGGCAATCAGACTATTTCTGAGGCATCCCCTAATAGATTTTTTTAGAGCAAAAGCTAACCAAGCCTCTTCAGATATCTCTTGATCAATATTTTCAATATTTTCAATACTATCAATAGAATACTCAGCTAGATTTTTTACTTCCTTTATCTCAGATTTTACCTCGTCTTCCTTCTTCTTTGGCTTTTGATTATTGCAGCTTACTAAATATTCTGCATATAATCTATATAATTTCCTTCTATGTATTGGGATCTTCTCCTCAAGCTGCGGAACTGTAAAACCCGCAGAAAATAGCTTGAAAACTTCCTCTTTATCATTATCTGAATATTTCATAATATGTTTTTTATGTCTTTGTCACATTGTCACACTTATTGTAGCATAGATGTCACACGGTTGTCACAAAATGGCTCACCCTTACATAGCAAGGCTTTCAGCGTGTCACAGTTGACCTATCAAACTACGTTTTTTCTTAAAATTATAAAGCATATTGATAAAAGCAATATTGCCAGGGTAAACGATTTTGTCATAGTCTAGGTCAGCATTCCCCTTAACATTACAGTATTTCTGTAGTAGCAGCGAACCGCACCCCAAACCTCGATATTTTGGACTAACAAAGATATATTCTAAATAATTAGATTCTCCAAAAATAAACCCGATCCTCTCCTTTTCTATTTCTAAAATTAAAACAATAAGCTTAGAAACATCTGGATGTATTCCCTCTTTTATTGTTTTAATAATAAGATCAAAAATCCTGCTATAAAGGGATAAATCAATATTTGATTTAATAAAGTCATAATCATCTTGATCACCTATATCTATGCTTCTTATTTCTAGTTCCATAATCTTTAAAAAATATATTACAATACTAATATACCATATTAAAATAGGATATTTAAAAGATGACAGATCAAGAGTATTTGGGGATGATTGAAAAATTAGAATATATCTTAGATCGTAAGTTTCACGGCACTACTGCGGAAGAGAAAGCTATATATTATTATTTTTATGATTATCTATGGCTAAATGAGGATCTGAGGCTAGGAAGATATAATTTTCATGCTGATTTTATTAGTAAATTTTTAAAATCTCTCAAACCATACCAAGGAAAATTATATAGAGGTGGGTACTTCTTATTAGAAGATTTAGAAGATAATTATAAAATAGGTTCTGAGGTAATTTGGCACGGGTTTACATCAGCAAGTTTATCTGAGGATGTTGCCAAATCTTTTGCTAATAAAGCAGATAAAGCAGGTAATAACTTTGTTAAAACTTTGTTTTTATTTGATAGTAAAAATGCTAAACCTGTTTTTAATTTACATCCTCTAATTATCGGTGATGCAAAAGAGTGTATCTTTGACAGAGATTCTAAATTCTTGATAAGTGATCGCACTTCAGAAAATGGACTACTAGAGATTTACATGAAGGAAGTATAATTATTTTTTTAATACTTTATTGATTAGAGCATCAGTGCTATTAACAAAGTAGTTATGGAAGAAATTAATAAAACCAGGATCACCAGGATAGTTAGATCCGTTAATTTTTAACTTATTCTTAAAAAATGCTGATTCTTGTTTTATTTCTTTTTCCAGGAGAATTAATAACCGTGTGCCTAGCGACTTTCTTCTATAGCCAAGCTCAAGATAAATAAAATGTAATCCTCCGTCGTCTCCCCAAGCAAAACCTACTATCTGGCTATCATCTATAGCAGCTATTATGTTTAGTCCCCATTTTTCATCTAAAATATCTCTATTTTTATAGTAAATATCAAAACACTCAAGAGGGTATCTTGTTAGTTTTGATCTGATATAATCAATATAATGGGTATCATCCATTGCAATTTTCTTAAAATTTATCATAGTTAAATAACCTTATGACTCCTACAGAGACGACATATACTAAAATGTTAGCACAATTAGAGGATTTATCAGGTATCCAATGGCGGGGAGATACACTAGGAGAAAAAGCCATTAATTACTATGCTTTCTTTTTTGGCAGCATTAATGAGAATCTGAGAGAGGGTATAGCTAATATTCACGTTGGTTTTGTCTGTGATTTTATAGCTAATCTTCCCAACTTTGAGGGCATAACCTACAGGGGAATAAGAGTAGATGATCTGAGTGTGATCTATGCCCGGTATAAACCAGGAAATATAATCACAGAAAAAGCATTTACGTCATCATCTGAACTAAAAGCAGTTGGTGAGAAGTTCGCGGGGCTTGTGCCTGATTTAAGCACACTTCATGATAAAAGAGCCTCTGTTATGTTCAAAATCCACAGCAAAACCGGAAAAGCTATTTCTAACTATTCCGGTGGTTACGGTAGGCAAAAAGAGGTACTATTTAAGCCAAATTCTAGCTTCCTAGTTTTGGATTTGTCGGAACATGATGATCACATAGAGATAGAATTAGAGCAAATATAAAGAAAAACCAGCATTATCAAAAGTAATGCTGGTTATCAAATATTTTTAGGAATTAGATTATACTAGGCTATCCATCACAGAATACCGACCGCTACCATCTAGCACTGATTGAATATGCCCTATTCTATAATCGTTTCTAATGGCGTAGGGAACGGAGTCAATAAAAATAGTGTAGTCTTCAAACCCGGCTAGGTTAAAACGGAATTTGAAAACAACTGCGGACTTAATATGATCATTACCCTCAAGATAAAGGATTTTATCTACTTGAGTGCCTAACCCACTGTAATCTAGATCATTATCTTGGCAATATTTAATTAGATATTTCTTTGCTTTATGAATGTCACTGTAGCAGCTACAGTACCCAGTTGATAAATTTAACCCAGTGCCACTAAATAGCAGAGTACCGGATGATTCACCTTTTTTAATGCTGATGATATCACCACTAGATGCCAGAACTACAGAATAGCGATCGCTCTTTTTCTCCAGTTCAAAATTAAAAGCTAATCGGTTGTCTGATAATTCAAAGCAAGCCACAGTTTTAATATTTTCGATGTAGGACTTGCCAGCGTTAACTAGCCCTTGTGAGAGGTAATCTTTAGCAGCTTCTAATAGATTCTTAGGATCAGTGGCTAGGTAGTATTTTTCTAATTTGGAGATGATAATCTGTTTTTGCATGATCTTCTGTTTTTTGGTGTAATTTTTATTTGCTCGAAGCTGTTTAACATCTTGGTAAATTCGTGGTCATTCCCAATATTCAGATGTTTTTCAGCAAGCTTGAAAAAGTAGTTCATATATGAATTATAACACAATATATTACAAGTGTACTACATATAAATAGGATATTTCCTGAAAATTGAGAAAAAGTTTTAACAGTTCTGGGTAGCTAAAGCGGGTTAGTAATTACCTATATATAATGTGCTTTGACTTAAAGTGATGTATCTGTAATTTTAGTTCTGATTGTGCTTTTTTATCTTATCCTTCTAAGGATTAGCGTTATCAAGCGTTATTTAATATTATTCATCATTGTTAAGGATACCTAATAATGATGTAGAACGTTTAAGAGGCTGTATCTCTTTCTCAGTCTAGGTTTTAGACTTTTACTGTGTCTACCGCTTATACGCTTACTTTACAAAAAATCTCTATATATAATAAATAAAGAAAAAATAAAATCTACATAAATAAAAATGATTAAGTGAATCTATAAACGCTTATATACATTTTAAGCGCAAAGATGTTTTAAATGATTTTGTAAATGAATACAAAAAAGAGGGAGACACAGAATAATCTTCTATCTCTCCCTCGTTCTTCCCACCGTGCGCTAAAAAATTTACTTTACGAATACAGTTGCCAAATGCACCATATTTGTCTATTCTTTTTTTATTTGTTTCTCACCACTGGTAATGGTGAGAAACAAAGGTACAACAAGGTGGTCTAGACAGCTACCGAAATATTTCTCGAAATTGGCTCGAACTTATCCGGCAGATAAATTCTGATATTCTCCAAGAATTTAATCTTTACTCTCTGGATGTCGAGCCAGTTTTGTGTTTATCCATTTGCTCAGAACCTCTACAGAAGCGGGCTGTATCTTTTCTTTGGCTTCTTTGATTTTAGTTCCTTTGGTGGTTTCTAATTCAAAGCCTGGGATCTTAAAGTTGCCAGTTCCTAAAGCAGCTTCTGAGGTTATCTTTGCAAGCATCCCGTTAACGAGGGCATAGTCGCCAATAGAGGGCTGTTTAATCTCTTCAGGTGTGATTGGTTGCTTTATAGATTCAACAGGTGTTACAGGAGCTTTTAGATTGAGTGTTAGTTGTACAACCTGATTTGCTGGTTTAGCTTCAAGTTTGGGTAGCCCTTTAGCTTTCGACTTAGCAATCAGTTCTAAAAGCGTTTCTGTGGTAGAAGGATTTCTAGCTTGGTATTGGTATGCTGCTTTGGTGTGTTCACCTGTAGCAGTTATAGGTTTGTGATAGCCCTCGCCAATACCAACCACTAAATCAGAATTTTCGATATCCTCATACCGTTTGTTAAGAATATGAAAATATGCGTCTCTGCCATCGTCTATTTTAAAGAAATACTCCTTGCCGCTAAAGTCCAAATCAATGAAGTAGTTCTCAAGAAATAGCTTGATTGTTTGATAGTGGCTGATCCCTTTTTGGCTTGGTACTGGCATAAATCCGTATATATTTCTGCAAATCTTCCCCAGACTTACAAAATACTTAATTAGATTCATCCATGCTGGGTTTTTGATATCAATGTAGTAGTTGTTGTATGCTGTACCATCATCTTTACTACATACAGATACACTACTAACCCATTTAAACTGACCTTCTGGTATTTTCGGAATTTGAATTTTAGAAAAAGGTGATTCGCCAATTAATGTATAAATTTCATGGAAGAATTGATCAAAACCTATTTTTCGTAATTCTGTGTTAGCAACCCCTTTAATCAATTTTTTGGTTTGGTCAACACGATCGCGCTTGCCGTTTTCTGCTGATTTTTCAGCAGTAACAAAAAGTTTTGTATTATCTGCCTCTGGTAGTAGTAGCCTGTACTGATTCTGGAGTTTGATTGGTTTCAGCTTTAAATAATCCTTCATTTCTTCCGGCGTACAAGGCATACTACCCTCATACTCCTTTTTAAATTCGTACTTGATTACTGAATCTTTTTGATCTTCTGTTAGCTTCTCCATTTTGCCTTTCAGAGCAATGTATTCATTCTCTGGTAGATCACAGCTATTCACCCGTTTAGTGTTTTTTGCAAGCTCTCTGTTTGCTTGAATTTCACTGATCTCATTAGCCAGTTCTGTGTCGTTTTGTCTATATGCAGCGATCTCCTCTTCTGAGTAATCCTTGATGTATTCTGAGCTATCAATTAATTGGCTACCCCATTTGTGCTTAAAGAGTGCAAATGTAGCCTTTCTGTGGTGCTTGTTATACCAGTTGAGAAGTGCTGCTAACTTACATTGAAACTGTTCAAAAATCACATCTACTGGTATTTCCTGGAGGAAATCACCACGGCTTATAAAGTCAGCCGCTATACATTTGTCAGCTTTTACCAGATATTTATAAATCTCTCTGGCATCTGTGGAATTGTAGATATAGGAGTTATTGTTGTTTGGCTGTACCCATAAATGCTTTTCATTCTTTGGGCGTAGCCTTCTCGCCATTTGGACAATATCAAAGGCGTTGCCCACACCAGGAGCAACAATAAAATTCTTCTCAAAAACAGACTCAACACTCACTCCGGTACTGGCAACATTCATGAATACTGATTGCTTCTCTTGGCTGTATTTAGCCATTTGTACATCAAGTTTGTTAACCTTTTTCCCATCAACTTCAACTCTTGAGGATAGTAAGTTAAAGTTTTCATTGTTGGGATCATTTATTGCTTCATGGTCAATAACTACTGTTGAGCGATCGCTGTGCAATGCAGATAAATCAGCAGTGTTAGAAGGTGTCCAATTAGCAGTAACATCATTGGCTATTTCCAGTGTTAGGAAAGCTTGATCCGGGTTTTTATTCATCTGATTAATCAGACCCAGATGAATCATCTCAGCAGGTGATCCTTGCTGCCATAATGTAACCTGCTCATCTTCTGACCTTCTAGCGTGTTGAACCACATAAGGCTCGGATTGAGTCAGAGTTGAGAAAAACCATACAAGCGGTTCGGGAATATCGGCATCATATAGAACGCTGTGGGCTGCATTCTTGATTAAGTTACAAAGGCTTGTGGTAGCTGATGCACGATGATCAGCTACATAAGTTCCTGTACCTAGTGCAGCGTGTCCTAATGTCTGTAATGATTCATCAAATGATAGCCTAATCTCTCTAAATTTAGGCGATTCAGAGTTTAGATATCCAAGATGGAAAAGCACACTTTCAGCCTTTCTAGGGTTATCAATGCAGCTAGAGAATGCTAATAAATCACCATCTATTTTATAGCCGTTTTCAATCACCTGCTCAACTGTGGGAATCATTTTTTTAGTTGACGCTTGATCCTTGAGGATGATTGTTTTAGAGAAGATGACAGTAATAATTCCCCGCTTGGTTGCTTCCTGAATCTGTGCTGTCTCTTGGTGTGACTTACCTGCACCGTGAATACCAGTCATTACTGCAAATTTATTGCCTGTAGGAAACTTAATAGCCTCACTTGGGAAGTATTTTGATGTAGCCGGGATTATTAGATCTGGCTTTCTATTTGGTTTGGAAAGCTTGACAGCATAATAATCAACAAAGTCCTCAGCCTCAGAATAAGCAGTATTAAATTCCTCAATGCTGGTAATCTGTGTGAGGTGAACTACCTTTAAATTACAGCCTGTTTTCTCATCTAGTCTTCTGAGTCTGGTATCTGTGTCAACATCACAGCTACCATTGAGAGTAAAGTAAACATCTCTTTTAACTTTGCTGCCCTTCTTAGGTAAGTATGTGATTAATTCATCCCAGAAAGCCTTATCAAATCCGTAATGCTTGTTATAGCCTTCTAGTGGTTTTTCTGGTAGCGTTACTACAAAATAACCATGCTTTGCTAGTAGTTCGGCATTAGCTGTACCTGACACAAACACAATCGGCATTTCATCTTCTGTTTGTGCGATCGCTAGTGAGCTAGATCCTCTATTCCAATGTGCGTTAGGGTTAGCCTTTACTAGTGGGTCGTTTCTGTCAGCTAATGGAAGAAACTTGAAAGGTTCTACAGGTGCAATTTCAACATCAATAATGCGTTTTGGTTTGGTTGTAGCTTCCAGTCTATAACCAAGTACAACAGCATCAATCTTATCAATCTGTGTCTGATATGGTTGATTGTTTTTCTTATCTGCAAAAGCTTTCCAAGCACCTTGTAAGCGATCACTGTCAGAAGAATCAATCGAGTTTTTTACCCATTCCTCGAATAGCTGTTCTGGTGTATCTGATGTGGTAATACCTAAAGAGGTTAGATAATTATTGCACTCATGCAGAGAAGCAGCGACAGAGACTCTTGTTTTATGCCTGCGTGACTTAGTACCTGTTTTGATCGTGTTTTGTATGCCAGCGTTTCCATGCTGATTAAAAAGTAAATCAAATAGTTTGTAGTCACCATGAATAATATTAGCTTTCTTTTCTGCTAATTCTTCAGGTGTTAGGGCTGCTAATTTGTATTCTTTCTTTTCGCCTGTAAAATTAGGAGAGTATTTAGCTTTTGTTGGGTTAACTTCAATCTGTTGAACAGGCGCTAGGCGTTGTTCTTCAATCTGTTCTAAGAAAGCGTTGATCAGAAATTCTTTAGTAGGGTTAAACTCTTTAATGTAATCTGCTAAATCTCCTTTTACAGGGCATTCTTCCCAAATCTTAGTAACGTCGAAGGTCGCAAAAAGTAAACCGATTTCAGCACAGATGCCTCTAGCTATTTCTGCCTCTTCTCTACCTGTTTTGTCGTTATCAAAGCACCAAAGTAGTAAAGCAGCACCATCATCTTGTACCTGTTGAATGCTCTCTCTAAGCTTTATACCTTGTCTGTGACCTCCTTGAAAAGTAATGCCCAAGATACCAAGCTGCATTACTGCTTCTACACCTTTCTCGCCCTCTAACCAAGGTACAATCTTACCAACTGCTAATTTTTGGGCTTTTGCTCTTTGGTAATAGTTCCAAGTTTTGCTGATTTTATAATTCCAACAATCAGGATCAAATTTGGTTAATCCTGGTTTTAATTCTCTAGCTAAAAAATCCTTAATAATTTTCTTCTGACCTGTGGGAATACCTACTGATTCATAGCGTAATGCTTCCCCATCACCATCATAAAGATAGGCGATTAAAACAGAATCTAATAAGCCTAAATCTTTACATTGTCTGAATGTATGTTTTTTTCCTGTTTGCCTTCTGAGAGGCTTAGTAGGGGCAACCTCCGTAATCTCTAAACCTTCAGCAATTTTGGGAACATTTATAAATTGAATAGCTGACATATTTTATCCTCAAAAAATGATTAATTGACATAAACGAAATACTCCGACGTGTTTTACCTTTGTCTCTTCAGTATATCATGTAAAATATTCTATTGCTGCTTTATAGAAAGTAGTATTAATGACAGTTTCTTATGTGCTTTCCAGTAGGTGCATAAGTATTATTTATTCCCTAATATAGAAACAAACGTCAATACTTAAAATGAAAAAAACCCTGAGAGTATCAATACTTTCAGGGGATATAAAACAGTTTGTTATTTTATTATTTAATAAAGTTAATCTATGTCGTCAACTAGAGATAGCAGTTCAGATGGTTGGGCTAAATAAAATTCTGCTATCGTTTTTAATATTTTTTCTGATGGGATTCTATCTTGATCATTAGACAAAGCATAAATAGTATTCAAAGATATTTTAGTATCCTTACCCAGCCTGTAAGCAGTAAATGGCTCGTAACCATCAGCACTCCCATTTCTTCTAATATGTTCTGCCAAGCGGCGATCGTTAGTTATTTCGATAAATTGTTTAAGCGTGTTTATAAGTTTTTTCTTCATTTTATGTACTCCTAGCATTTTATAGCCACTATAACAAGTATTTTACATATAGGCAATGGCTAAAAGTACGATATAGGTAGAAATATGTTGTCAAATACCTAAACTACTTGCTATAATACAGCTATACTACAGTAATTAAAAAGTATGAAAAGTTTCCAGACACGCGAAAACAGCATTTTTCACAAGTTCTCTAACTTGGTTCTCAGACTTTATGATCATGGTGAATATTGTCGAACTGAATCGCTAGAAGGAATTACCGATAATTTACCTCTAGCAAGTCGCTATGATTTTGACAGAGCATTAAAAAGATTAATGAAAGAGTTTAACTTTGTTCACATTCGCTCGGAGAATTACTATTTAAATATGCGTTTGGTAGAGTCAGTTAAAAAAGATTCTGTAGAGGGTAAACCAGTCTGCAAAGTCAAGCCCCGATTTTATATAAGAGGCTTGACTGTACCGGATCTGATTGTCCCCTACGACAATTTTTATAAATTGCAAAAAGCGTTGAGGTGATCACAATTTAATTACTTATTCAGTTTTCATATTTAAGCGTCAATAATGATTAAAATACAATGCCCAGCTACATAGAAGATAGTAGCTGGGCATTTTTGTTTAGTATAAAAATTAGTGAAAAGACAAGAAACAGAAGATACTACAAGTATAATACAAAATTTACTCATTGTCAAAGGAAGTCGAAAAAATAACCTGCTTCTGAAGTGGTGAAGCAGGCAAATTTGATGTTTTATTTTTAAATTACTCCAATTTTAACACATTGCCGTCCCAGCAGCCATACCCACAATTACCAATCTCGGATAGCCAGATTTTAAGCTGTTCAGATGAGAAACGATCGCCGTTAACTTTAAAGTTAGGCTGGATATAAGAGGCTGTAACGGTAGTTTTCTCAGTGCGGGTCAGATAGTCTAGTAATAATTTAGCTTCAGGAGATAAAGCGGTTTTAGCTGCAAATAGTTTTTCTAAACTTTCCACAACAGAATTATTATTAGTTGTAGGTTCAGGAGTGCGATCGCTCTTAACTGCAAAGTTTCTTATTTTTTCAGATTGTCGGGGAATATTAACCTCTAACCATTGATTGCTATTCTCAATTTTGATTAATCCTCTACCAGATGCTACAGGCTGTTTAGTTGTTGGATCTGTAGTTGCTAATGGCTGTAATTGTTGGGAACGCTCTATTAATTTGTGCATTCCTTTAATATCCCCTAAACAGCTTTGAGTATTGTTATGAGCAACGATCAATACTGGCATTTCCTGTTTTCTGCTTAATGTCAGCGCAACTTTAAAGAACTTGGCTAATAGCTCTTTATCCTGAATAAAATCAGCATAGGTGCTGACCTCTTCACATAGAACAGATACTGCTTTACCCTCTTTCCATAAGTTAGCTCTCCATTCTTCCTCAGAAATATTAGATTTACCAAATTCGGCATAACGTCCCATTACTTCTGTAACGTATTCCTCCATAAATTTCTCTATTTCAGAATATGTATTAATTAACCGCACACCCTGCCACTCATAACCATTAGAGTTAGGATCACAGACAACCAACTTATATCCCATTGCTGCTTTTTCTCTAAGTAGGTATCTAGCCATCCAACTTTTACCGCTTCCCTGATTACCCCAAAGTAGGCAGGTTGTACTCAGAAAGTTTTTAATCCACTCAAAACCACTACAAGCTCCGACAGTCTCAGGTGTGATCTGATTATCATTACTTGGTAGCTGGGGAACAGGCAGAAACTTATCAAAACTTTTACCACCATCTAACAAATAACCAAACTCTTGATAGTCTGTAGCCGTCATTGCCATCAACAGCAAATTAACTTGCACAGGGCTAATATTAGCTAAAAGCGTTAATCTAGCTTCGGCTGATTTGATATGCTTGATATGCTTCAGTAGTTCGTTAGCACTATAATCAATTAAATCTTTAGATAGTTGAAGTTGTGCAACTGCTTTATGTGCCTCTAGCTGTACTGTAGCCCGGTAATGAGGTCTAATTAAATTAAGCTTATCTTTCAGTTTGGAACTTAAAACCATAGTACTAATACCCGCTAGAATTGCTCCTAAACCTAAGCCAGATTTATTAGGATTATCAGCCGGAATGTGTCTAATGGTTACTAAGTTCTCACTAGATAAAAAAGCGTAGGGGTTATAGTTTGGGTTGCTTGTTTTAGTTTGATTCGCTATAAAATAAGGTTCTGGAATCTGAGCAATTTTATCTACTGAACAACTATCATTTTTAACATTAGCTGGTACAAAACAAACATCACGCTTTTTAATGCCATCACCAATACCAGATAGTAAAGTTAGGGTAAGAGCGATCGCACCTGCTCCTATAGTTAGTAGTTCTAATTTACTTTTGCTGTAGTTGGTTTGGTTAGGTGTTTGGAGTTGGGGGATAGTTGGGTAGTTCATTAAGATTAGTCCTCTGATTCTAATTGATTTAATGATTTGAAAGCCTTACTATACTAGAGGTCGGAGTAAGGCTGGTGGACATCTTACCTTTTACGCTTGGCAGAAATAGAAGCAATAACTAATAGTAAAAAAGCTATTCCTGGTAAAAGTAGATCAAACTTTTGTGGTTCAGGTAAATTTCTATATTCACGCTCTTGTTTAACAACTACCTGAAAGCTTTTAGAGGCTATATCATCCATAGCTCTAGCATCTCCTATTAATTTGGTGGCACTAGTTAATAGTGCTGATGTTCTCAAAACCTGAGCAGGCAGTTTAGATTTATCCTCTATCTGGATACCATTGCTAAAACTAAAATTAGTTAAGGTAGTGAGAACAGATCCTAAAACGGGTAACAGTGCAATCGAGATAGGATATAAACCGACTGTTCCGACAGATAACAGGTATTGAGTTGATATAACCTGTATACCTACTAGACAACTAGATTGTCCTAAGCTATTTAAAATCTCTACCTGATAATCCTTAGTTTGAATCCTAGCCTCAATCTGAGCATGATCATACTCATCAGGTAGTAAATTCTGAGAATCTATTTCAGCCTCAAGGATTATATTTTTATTAGCAGTATGTTTGTTATTTTGAATTTTCTGTGTTAACATAAGGGTATCCTTAAAAAATTAATTGACATTACCTTTTGTATTCATCCTGTCTCTGCGAGTGAGATAGGATTTTTTTTAGTCGAATAACCTTTTAACCATTCCAAATAATCCTGAACCAATATTCTGCACTGCACCTTTAGCCGATTTTAAATAGTGAGAGGCTTGTACAGCTTTAGGACTAGAACCGAGTGCATGATTAACATTTGCGTTAAGTTGATGCTGTTTTGACGCAAAATCTACGTCAATTAATCTAATATTGGTTTTATGTTCAGTACCAAGTAAGTTAATTTTTCTCTCATGTTTCACGTCTGCCTCTATTAACTCATAGTCACTTCTGATAAGGCTTTGCTCTAAACCGTGGGCTAGGGTACGATCGCTTAACCGAGTTTGTTTCCAACTATCTGCCATCTGGGTTACTTCTTTGGATGTGTGGTTAATAAAATCAGCCTCTTTAGCAAATACATTACCCAGTGAGGTAACACCATCTTTTAGATTACTAAATACTTGATCCGCGTTAGCTTCTCTTGTGGCTTGTTTTAGTTTGAAGTCTGCTATTTGTGCGATCGCTTGCTCATCACCATCTAATGCACTATTAACTAATTCTTGGCTAATTTCTGCTAGATTCTCTAAAGCTTGGTAAGTGTGGGGTGCATCGAGCTTTAAATTTAGAACTACTTTTTTACTTTTCGACATAACCATAATTTTTAACCTGTTCAGCATTTACAAAATTTTTAACTGAATGCCCTAAATAATTACCTAAAGTACAGGGTATAAGAATACAGATAAGCACTAACCAGGGTTTTAACAGAACTGCTTTATATTCCTTCCCTGGTAGGGTCTGGTTATCTTCTTTGTGCTGCATAGCCATAAACTCCTAAACCGAGTAAACCTGCTCCTAGTGGATTAATGGCAACTGCTAAACCAAATAATAATGAGAGCGTAGCTATTCCGGTATATGTGCAAACTTCGATCATTTGTTTATTACTCCGTTCTTCTTTAATAAAAGCTAGGGATGCTAGATAGCGGGTATCAGTTCTCGCTATCTTTGAAGCTAAATTATTTACCGATTCAGTAAAGAAAATAGGCTCTTGCGTCTCTTTTATGGTGATTGAGGATTGATTATAACAAAATCCTTATGGGGTAAGGGTTATAAACAATTATGCCCATATTTTAAATGAAATGTCTACACAATAAGGCTTTCAATGATTTTGAACCAGGTTTTCCATAAAAACACCCGAAGAACCAGAAAATATTGCGGTTGCTGTGGTTTTCGCCTTCTGTTGAGCTATAGACTTTTTTTCACCTTGAGGATTGATACCTCTTTCTGCTAAGAAGTCTTTAGCGTCTACTGCCATAATTAACTGTGCAGCTTCACTAGCTTGGTTAGAAAAATCATCTAAATAAGTTTCTAACCCATGTCGTACTGTTTCGCTGTGGATAGTTGTAAAATCACTTACTACTTTTTGTGCTGAAACATAAGCTAAGGCTTGGCTAATTTCTGAGATAGATAGATGGTAACTACCATAAAAATCTGATAGAGAATTAACCACACCTGATACTAATTGCTGTTTAACTTCCGTAGGTAAATCAGAATTAGTGTTTAGAGCGATCGCTTCTGATTGCTGTACATTACCTGCTAACTGTTTGACACCTGATACAGCAGCTAATTTTAAAGATTCTGCTATTACTTCATATTCAGATAATGGAATCTCTTTTATAGAGTCGTAGCTATTGGGGTAACGTTCGGCTAAACCAAATCTGATAATATCTTCATCTATCTTCAGTTGCTTAGAAATTTCTTTAATGGTGATGTTAGACATGGTTTTAATCCTTAAAAAAATAGTGTGTAACTTTGATGTAACTTTTACTTACTATTCCAGATGTTCTTAGCTGCAACCTTAAATGTGTAACTAGAAAAATCATCGGGGTTCTGTTGAATATAAAACTTTACTCTCTCTTCAGTTCCGTATAGTTTAAACAACCGACCGATTAAACTTAGTACCCACGCTTGCCAAGGTGATAACGGTGCAAGTTTATCAATTTTTCCATCTGCCTTCAGGGGATAAGCTTCTTTAAAGTTGGGAACTCGATAATAGGCTACTTTATGCCAAGCCCAAATAGTTGAACGAGCTACACCAAAATGCTCTGAGAGGTGAGACTTGTTTATCGGTAAATCAGTGAAGAAACCAGGGGAATCAATAGCCAGTCCAGATTTTGCAGTTTTCGCCATATACCAATCCTATAGTTATCAATCAGTTAAAAACATTAATCAATCAGTTATCGTTCAAAAATAGCTGTTTTTAATAGTCAAAAATCGTTAGAACTACTGCTATACAAGGCTTATGAGTTGCTTGATTCGTGACTTCTTAATAACTGATTCATATCCTATAAATAATTTATGAATCATCTATTTTAGTTCGATACATTTAGTATAACACAAATGTAGGGGATATGTAGTATATTCAAAAATTCTTTTTAATAGACTTTCTTATGCACCTACTGGAAAGGGCATAATTAAAACTTATTATTGCTACTAGATACAGATATCAGATATACTCGATATATTGTTGATATTTATTGATATTTTAGAAATATGATTGATATTAAATTGAAAGAAACAAGACAGAATAAAGGTTTTAGCCAAAACCAGTTAGCAGATATGATTGGACATACTTCTCATTCAGTTAAACGGATCGAGAATGGTAGATTTAAAAGTATTCCTGTGGATACTCTAGATAAACTCTGTAAAGCCTTAGAATGCTCTGTTGGGGATATTCTTGTATATACTCCAGACTGAGCATAGTTAAAACCTGAATACTTAAAATAAAGCCTCTGTCTGCTAGACAGGGGTTTTTTATTGTCTGTCTGGTTAGACAGGCTTGAAACTGCTATTAAATAAAGGTTCTGTCTATTCTCTGTCTGCTGTCTCCTGTCTGCTGTCTGGTAAAAATCATAGTTTTGGTTCAGACAGTGCATATAAAAAATATCTTTTTGGAATAGTTGCACAAATTAAATATAGTTGTTATAGTGTGCATATAAAGGATATCCAATAAATACAGATTATGAATAAGCAAACATTGATTGAGTCCTCCACTGGTAGAGAAGTTTCATTAGTTGAATGGAGAAAAATTCTAGAAAGCAATAAATCAAAGCAGGATCTAAAGAGCAAGCTTAATTAATTTAGTGACCTTAGCAAGTCTTGAAACTGCTTAGAATACTAACTAACTTTACACTCAGAAAATTATGCTAATCACTCAAACTGGATTTAT
Source organism: Anabaena sp. PCC 7938 (assembly GCF_049315035.1). NCBI lineage: Bacteria > Bacillati > Cyanobacteriota > Cyanophyceae > Nostocales > Nostocaceae > Anabaena > Anabaena sp. PCC 7938. Next base: position 4,788,462 of record NZ_CP186034.1, read on the forward strand.
TACCAAGCAAGACAAAATTAACAAGTTTGTTAAATCTGCAAAAGTTAAACAACTGAAGTTAAAACTAGCCAACATTATTAAAAACTTACCTCCCAATCCTAAAGATTATTCTGCTAGTGACTGGGGAACTTTTGAAGACTGCCAAGATTACATTGAGTCAGAGTTTAAAGAAGTTGAGATTCAGTTTTTAGAGTACCTTTGGCAGAATGAAACCGGATATAACGATTTGATCAACTGGATTGTGGCGAGAATATCAGAAGCGTGGTGTTTTGAATCCTCTTACTTATCAGCTTCATTAGGTGCAACTAAAGCAAAAATCTGTGATGAGTTAGGAATGAAGGATGATCACATTAAAGAATATCAAGAAATATGGCGAGAATTTGGCTGTGAACCAACATTAGCAAACTATGACTGGACTGGATACTACGGTGAGCAAACTATGGAAGATGTGACCGTAGAAGATTTAGAGCGCGAGGTTAGAGAACGGTTATTGAGAGATCAAGCTAATTAGTCTAGTGACCTAAGCACGTCTCTAAACTGCTTAACAAGTTTTCCACAATAACAATAGGGTAATCGGACTATGAACCTACAACAATTAGCTGATTCTTACGAAAATAAATCAGCAATATATTTAGATCATGCGATCTCATTAGAAGAGTTGCTACAGGTAGAAAAGGATGCAGAAGCAAGAATACTTTTAAGAGAAGCAATAGGATATTTACAAGGCGCTTCTAGTCATGCCTACGGCGAGCATTTGATTAAGCAGGGACAAGCAAATATAGAACGGGCATTTAATCTGTAGTAGCAGTTCTGATAAATAGACTACATAACTAAATCTAATATAAAAAGCAGTTAAGATTAAATTTACTTAACTGCTTTTTTAGTGCTTTATTGATTGGGGCATTTTTGGGGTAAGCTGATTCTCAGAACAAAGGTAAACAGTTTTTGGATTTAGCAAAACCCCTGATAAACTAGTTCTTTCATTCAAAGCGGGTGGCGGGAATCGAACCCGCATTATTAGCTTGGAAGGCTAAAGTTTTACCACTAAACTACACCCGCATATCTCTAGCTAAATAACTTTAACATAGCTTTTCTAAAATTACAAGCTATTTATGGGGAATTTATTGGCTCAATTCTAATCCGCACATACAAATTACTCAAATCTGGTTTTGAACCATCTAGATTATAGGCAGCAAGAAAGCTCTCTTGCCTAAAAATATCATTAAGTGCTTGCTCATAGATGCTTTTTTGACTGCTGAGTATCGCCGGTTCGATGTTGATGACGATCGCTTGCTCAAAGTTACCATTTTTATCAATTACTAAACTAGCCAATATATTTGCTGGCTTGAGTTCAGAATCTCCGGGTAAAAAACTTACTTCCAATTCCTTGGTGCGACTACCTTGGTATTCTGCCAAAACATCAGGTAAAGCATCAACTCTTAATTGCTGTTGTTCTCTTAATTCGTTGACTTCATCTTTTAGTATGGGAGCAACGTTAGCTATCGCACCTCCTCCTCTTGGGGTTGAGGAATCTTCTGGATTAGGAGTTGGCGAATCTTCTGGAGTAGGAGTTGGCGAATCTTCTGGAGTAGGAGTTGGTGAATCTTCTGGAGTAGGAGTTGGTGAATCTTCTGGATTAGGAGTTGGCGAATCTTCTGGAGTAGGAGTTGGTGAATCTGAGGGAAAATCGTTTGGTAATAGAGTTCCCTGACCGAGTTTGACTTCTTGACGGCGATTCCAGGGAAGGTCATTTAATGGAATTGTCTCAGCGGGTGTAGCTGTAGGTGTGGCTTGTGTTGTAGGACTCGGTGATGGAATTGTCTCAGCGGGTGTGGCTTGCGCCGTAGGACTCGCTGTAGGACTTGGTGATGGAATTGTCTCAACGGGTGTGGCTTGCGCTGTGGGATTCGGTGTAGGCGTAACTGATTGATTATTAACTTCAGTATTTTTGCTCTCACCTTGCTGTGAGAGATTAAAATCAGGATTTATAACGCCATCATCTGGATTATTAGGGGTAGGCGCGATTTTTGGTAAAGATGCTGTGACAGACTGTTGAGGTAACGAAGAAAATTTTGATGTAACTGTTGTAGGTGTTGAATCAGGTTTGGTGGTTGATTGTACTTGAGGCGAAATATCTATCAAATCAACCGGAATTTCAGCTTGACTAGATTGGGGAATCCAAGGTTTAAATTCATTAGATGAGCGTAACAACCAAAAAATTAACAGGTGTAGCGAAACTGAACTTATAAATAAAACAATCCACAAAAAAGGTGGATCAGTATGTCTCCTCCAGCCTGTCGCAGAAATTGGAGATTTATCTGTAACTGATGGTGTCATAGTGAACTTAAAACTGGATTTGACATTTCCACTCTAAAAAGACGGCGATTCCCAAGAGCAATTCACTCTTTACGGCTGTGTCAAACAGTCGCTAGACACGATGCGTGAAGTATTGCGCCTAATTTTTCCACGCAATAGTTAGATAACATACAGCAGTTTGTGTAGTTAGGAGGTACAACATCTAAATTCAAACCTATAAACAAAGCCAGTTGTACTCCTGACTTCTGACTCCTGACTTCTGCTGTAATCCAGTATGAAAATCTATAATTCTGGTGTAACTACGAATGTGAGAACTGTTTCATCTATACCTTTAAGTTCCAATGGACTGCCTTTAGTGATTTCTTCCTCCTGCAAATAATCTGCGACGGCAGCAGAAACCAAAATGTTCCCAGGTACAGCGGCAGCTTGCAATCTAGCAGCAATATTCACACTTGGTCCAATCGCTGTATAGTCTGCCCGTTCGGCACTCCCAAACATTCCCACAACGGCTGTGCCTTGGTGGATACCACAGCGAAATTGTACTCCATTCCTGCCGTCAGTCTCGAATATACCTTGTTCTAACCAACGATGATTTAACTGAATCAGGGCTTTTTGCATTCCTCTAGCTGTATTGATTGCCCGACGTACCTGTTCATTAGGTGTTAGTTCTTCTGGCGCTCCATACAAGGCTAAAATAGCATCTCCCATAAATTTATCTACAGTACCGCCGTTATTAAAAACCACTTTGGTCATGATTTCTAAATATTCATTCAGCACCTCTGCTACTTTTCGGGATCTGAGGGTATTGGATAGTTGAGTGAAACCAACAATGTCACTAAACAATACTGTAACCAAGCGGGGTTCTGGTCGCAAGTCTAGAGATAAAGTTCCAGCGGCAGCTTTTTTTACGAGTGCAGATGGCAAAAAGCGTTTGAGAACAGATTCTGTGAGGTAGGTGTTTAATTCCAACACCCGTTTTTCATTTTCCTTCAGGGCTAAAAGATTCCTGACTGCTGCTAGAAGTTCGCGGTCATTGAATGGTTTAGCTAAATAGGCATCCGCACCATATTCTGTGCTTTCAATGCGAGTTTCTTCATTAACTTTTGCTGTCAGCAAAACTATTGGTGTACCTCGCATCTGGTCTTGACTGCGGATCATCTGAATCATTTCTAGTCCAGTTACCAAGGGCATCATTAAGTCAGTGATGATCAAGTTGGGACGATTTTCTTGTGCTGAACTAAACCCTTCGTAACCGTTGCGAGCGGTCAGTACTTGATAGCCGCTGTGACTGAGGATGTCGGCCACATAGAAACGCATATCTCGGTTGTCATCTACAACTAAGATTGATTGATCATTATTTTGAACTTGTTTGTTAGAGTCTAGAGTTTCTAACCTGGGTGATAAATTTTTGGTGATCAGTTCTGGGTTATCTCTAACTGACTCTACCTGTTCTAAGTCGGCTAATTCTATACTGGCACGGTTATTATTCAGTTCAGATGGTGCTTCTAGTACTTGTTCTGCGGGTAAGTGATCTGAACCAGTCAACAGCCTTAAGCTAAATTGAGTACCTTGCCCATAAACTGATTGTACTGTGACTTGGCCACCGTGTAGTTCCACTAGTTCTTTAACTAGGGATAAACCTAATCCGCTTCCTTCATAGGTGCGATTTTCGGAGCCTTCTGCTTGACGGAATCGCTCGAATAGGTGGGGAATTTGTTCAGGAAGAATACCAATTCCTGTGTCTTGGATTTGCAGTATGCAGTTATCGCCCTCATTATATAATCTGACGGTGATGATACCTCCATCAGGTGTAAATTTCATGGCATTTGACAGCAGGTTATAAACTACTTTGTCAAATTTTTCCATATCTAAGTAGACTGTCGGACATTCTAGTAAATCTGTGAGGACTTGCAGCCCTTTTTTTTCGCAGTAAAGTCGAAATGATTCCACAATTTGGGTGATAAATTCGACCATATTGCAAGGGCGGAAACTAGGCTGCATTCTGCCAGCATCTAGACGTTGTAAATCTAGTAGTTGATTTACCAAGCGTAGGAGACGGCGAGAATTGCGGAGTGCGATCGCACTTTGGGCATGGGATAACCCTTCACCATTTTCTACCACCGACTCTAGAGGTCCTTGAATTAAGGTGATAGGAGTCCGAAATTCATGGGAGATATTTTGAAAAAATTCGGTTTTTTGTCTATCTAGTTCTATTAAGCGTTCAGCTTGTTCACGAGTTTTTTGGTACAACCGTGATTGTTGTACTGCGATCGCAGCTTGGGCTGCTACTGATTTAGATAGTTCAATTTCTGATGTCAACCATTTACGAACTTTATTTCCTTCCCTCAGAGTAATACTACCAATGCATTTACCCTCAATCAATAGAGGCACAACCATCAGCGATCGCGGTCGCATTTTTAAAGGTAAATCAAAAGCTTGAACATCTGATGAAGAATGGGTAATGTCCGTAATTACCACTGGTTCTTGGGTGTTTAATATTTCTTGCAGAATCGGATTCTTGCGAATGGGGGCTTGGGAAATCGGTAATTGTGGAGTTAAAGAGCGATGCTTACTATTATTGGGATGATTGTCTAAATGTTGAGAACTATCATACAAACCCACACATTGAACAAATTCATCTTCTTCTGTCCATAAAGACAGAACACACCCATCAACTTGTAAAGCTTGTCCCAGTCGTTGGGTTATTGCTGAAAAGATATCTTGTGGGTCTAAACTAGAGCGAATTTCCCTAGTGATAGTGTTAATCAAAGCCTCTCTCTTTGCTAAAGCTTCCACTTCCTCATAAGCATAAGCCTGAGATAAAGCCAAGGCAGCCTGATCAGCCACAATTGATACTAGTTGTACCTCGTCATCTCCCCAACTTCGGACTTGGGAACACTGATGTAAGGCTAATACTGCTCTAACTTCTTGTTGACAGATCAGCGGCACAACTAAGCTAGAACGAATATTCGCAGTTCTGAAAGCTTCAGCACGTTCTGCATTTCCTTGAATGCGTTCATCATTAACCACATCGTAAATTACCTGTACTTCACCAGTTTCCCACACTGTCTGAACTAACAGAGGCAGGGGAATAATAGAGTCTAGACCCTCATCTGGCAACTTCCCATCGGGTTGGTTTGGAGGTAAATAAGAATCACTCTCTCCATGATCTTGGACTGGCGGTTGAGCAGATTTTTGGTAAGTAAATCCCTCATCTGCCAACTGCTGATCTTGGAAGGGGCGTAACAGGCAAACATCCACCTCTAACATATGCCCCACCGTATCGACAATGGTTTGCAAAATTTGCCGATAGTCTAAAGCGCTACGGATGGTATTAGTGACAGTATTCAGCAGCGATTCTCTACGGAGTGTGCGAGTGAGTTCACGGGTTCTGGCTTTCAGGACATTATGTGTGTCCAAAGCTTGGCGTACAACTGCTTTAAGTTCTTCAGCTTCCCAAGGTTTAGTAACATATTTAAATACTTTGCCAGAGTTAATGGCTTCCACCAAATCTTCGACATCAGTGTAGCCAGTTAAAATAATTCGGATAATATCTGGGTATTGAGTTGCTGTCAGACTTAAAAATTCTGTACCGCTCATCATTGGCATCCGTTGATCTGAGATGATCACGGATACGTCTCCCTCTTGTGCCAGCAGTTCCAGCGCTGCTGGACCAGAGTTAGCCCTCAGGACCTGATACTCGCGATAGAAACTGCGGTAAAGCAAGTCAAGGTTGTCTGGTTCATCATCGACAACTAAAATTTTCGGCTTACTGTTTGCTTGTGATGTCATGCACCGCTTTCCTGCTGCAACGGCAGTCGGATAAAGAATAGTCTGATCAGGTCAATATATTTCTGATTCAGGTAAGGTTCGAGCATTTCGACCAAAAAACTGTTAGGCCACATGACTACTAAGTATAAGAGTGTTTATTCACAATAATTGTAAATAGCTGGTACTAACTGGTCAAAAAGGTAAAATACAGTTGATTCCAGCGTCATTTTTGATTCATCATGTTAATTTTTACTGAGAAAATCTTTCCTCATCTCCTTTTATAACCTCCTTGGACTACATAAAGCGCTTCCATCTGGATAAAAACCCACCATAAAGCGGTATATTAAGTTTTCCCATTCCAGCAGTTGCACTAACACTTGGCGGTCAATTTTACTTATGATAGTCATGATATAGCAATGAATATTACAATAGTGATATTTAAAATTAAAGTATACTATTAAACAAGTACTTGTTTCGCAGTTGATACTCATAACTAGCACTCAGACAGGTGCTGAAGTCAGGTAAATTGAGGATCGAAGATGCTGAAGACTTGATTTTACTCTCATAGTAGTTGCTCAACCATGAGGGTTGGTATTCACACTGACTAAATCACTGTCAACTAGTTGTTTACTAAAGATACCACTCATCTTTGATAAAAATGCAACCTGAAAGCTCTGTGGCTTTAGTCCAAAAATGTAAGCTTCCCGCAGGGTAAGTCTCTTTAGAGACATTGTTTCCTCAAGTGAGACTTTGTTTTTCTACGGTCAATAGCTTGAAAAAGGCAGGTTGGCAGGTGGTTCGATTACAAGGGCATTTAGATCCCTGAGTCATTGTAGACCGTTAAACCATACTAATATTGAACGGGAGTCTTTAACCTGATTAAGCAAAGTAAAAGAGCATAATTTAAGATAATTATCGTTTAATCCAATTAATCCTAAACTCGCTTTGAAATCCTGGTTCTTCCACCAACACTACCAAAAGTCAGTTACAGATGCTTGCATTCCCAATACCAGGCAAATCCAAATTCGTGCGGCTACATCTGCTGATTTCCCTGGCATTGCTCAAATAATTTCTGAAAGTTTTCACTCCCAAAAAGGTTTATGGGGATGGGCTTTTCCATTATTTCGTTTGGGAATTTATGAAGACTTAAGATATCGTCTCACTGCAAGGACACCTCATCACGTTTGTTTGGTAGCTGTTGACAGCAGTATAAGTGGAACTGATCAAATACTGGGAACTGTAGAACTGGGTATACGCTTTAGTGATTCCTGGGCAAATGTTCACAAGTCTTTTCCCTACTTATCTAATTTAGCTGTTGATCCCCAATATCGTAGATATGGCTTGGCTTCCAGTTTACTTATTAGCTGTGAACAAGTCTGCCAAGATTGGGGGTTTCAAGATTTATATCTCCATGTTTTAGAAAATAACTATCAAGCAAGGCAACTTTATTTTAAGCTGGGATATCGGGTAAATAAGGTTGAATCTCATTGGAACACTTTTTTCCTCAATTCCTCGCGGCAGATTTTTTTGCATAAACACCTGGCAAGTGATGCTTTTCAGCGAGACGTGACACGGATATAGGTAAGTATAAAACTATAAATTTTATTATGCTTATTTGCATTCAAACGGTATTAATTAAAACTAGGGTAGTATTTATACGCCAGTCATTAATGCCCATCTAAATGTCTAAAGTGTATGCGTTTTAACTAATTATTATGCAGCGGATTGTATATCAATGAGGCCTCGCCGTGAGCGTTAGCCGATAGCGTAGCGTAGGCATACGGTACAGAATCTAAATTCAAAGCCAGATACCAAGCCAGTTTTACTCCTGACTCCTAAATTCTGCTGTATGTGGTTTCATGGGTTAACATTTCTGGAAATCTTTATGATAACTTTGCATTGTCATTTTAATCTTTACAAAAACTTTAAAAAAGTCTCCTGCTGTTGGAGACAAATTCAGTTAGATTCCATAATATATGGGTATATAATTTTGAACAACACCAATTTAGTCATTAATAATCTACTTAGACATCTCCAAAAAGTTCTTGAACATAACAAAATCAGGCGCTTAATTTAATTAAACAGCCAGTTCATGGAAGTCTAGAAGTGCAGAATCCTATTACCTTTATCAAAAATTTGAGAAAAAATGGATAGCGAACAACGCCGACGCTATCAGACTATGATGCTATCAACATATTGCCCTGAAACTAGTTTCCTGGACAAATTTGTCATGCGAGATGGAACTGAGAAATGGCGATGTTCGCAGCAGGTATCGCATGGAGCTAATATTCTTGCGTCTGTGCATGGCGGAAAAGTATTTATTGTGAATAGTCGTAAGCGGAATGGGTTAATTTTATTTAAACCCTATCATGCAGAATTTGCTGGGCCAGGAGCAGTGGTAGGTGGTGATTGTGATAGCGATTGTCAATTTGTACTACCTATAGGTAATTTATCTTTATTAGATGCTGAATCTTATGAAGATCGTCAAAAAGCTTACTTGATTAGACGACAATGGATTCGTTTAATCAAACAAATTACAGAAAACTCTGTTTCTAGTCAGAGAGTACAGAAAATTCTCGATCAATTTGAACAGTATTTCCCTGCTGATGTAGTTGCTGATCTGCCAGATGTGGCTTTTGCTATGTTAGTAGGTGTGCTGCCGCAAACGGTAGCAATAGTGAGACGTTTGGGCAGTGATTTAGATGATTATATGAATAATCATCAGTAGTTAATAAGATTCCAGATTTGCCAAGGCAGTTTGCAGTCGATTGAGGGTATGGATGTTTTCGGCTGGTGTTCCTACGGTAATTCGCATTCCACCGGGAAGTAGGCGCACAAGAGTTCCTTGATTTCTGAGTGTTTGGTTGAGATTTTTTAAAGTAGTGTCTGCTGGGTGAGAAGAATTTGGTTGGAGACGCAGGTAAATAAAGTTGGTATGACTGGCTGTAATTGCTAATGCTGGGTGTGAAGATAAAACCGTGATGAGTTTGCTACGTTCACTTAAGGTTTGGGGAATTGACGCAAGTAAAAGCTGGCGATTTTGTAAAGCTACTAAGGCGGAAGCAATGGAAAAACTGGGGAGATTGTAGGGGAGACGAACTTTTTCTAAAATAGCGATCGCATCTGGATGACCCACACAATAACCTACCCGCATGGCTGCTAACCGAAAAGCTTTGGAAAAAGTCCGTAGCACTACCCAATTAGGATGCTGTACTAATTCCCCAACTAAGGTAGTTTGGCTAAATTCAAAATAAGCTTCATCAATAACTACCAATATCTCTTCTGGTAGACTTCTTAACCATGTCAATTCAGCCGCAGTTAAGCTATTGGCGGTTGGGGAATTGGGATGAACAACAAAAACTACCCGAATCGGAGGATTTTGTGTGGCTTCCAGGGCAGATTGTGCCGCTTTTAAGTCCATTGCAAAATTGCTTTCATCTCTACCCACAGTCACTACAGGAATGCCCAAGGTTTGCGCCAAAATCCCGTACATGGAAAAAGTGGGGTTGGCAACTAAAATAGAACCTTCAGAGCCTAAACAGGTGGCAATCAATAGAGAACGGATGAGTTCATCGGAACCATTACCGACGGAAATATTTGCAGCAGTCACAAGAGAGGATGAAAGATTAGCTGACTCATTGACATATTGTGCGATCGCATCTTTGAGTGTTTCATGTCCACCATCAGGATAACGATTGCTTTCAATGACTTGTTGAAAAGTCCAAGCCAATTTTTCTTTGATTTCCACTGGCAAATCATAGGGACTTTCATTAGTATCCAGCCGATCAAATTGCGTGGCAACGGGTTCTGCTGTAGTACTACTGGGGTGGGGTTTGTAAGCGGTAAATTGGGCTAAATCTGAGCGAATAAATGGAAGCATAATTCGTAATTCGTAATTCGTAATTCGTAATTGAAGGCAGGAGTCAGGGGGCAGAAGAAAACTCAATACTGTCCCTCATCTTCACCCAATCCCTAAGTGACAGAATGAGCAAATTGCTTGCCAAATTTCGGCTGTAACATTGCCCAAAGCGTGATCGCTATCAAGTTCTATTAATTCTACCCAAGGACGGGAACTTGCAAATTCACGACTAGCCGTAATCGGAATCACATCATCTTGTTTACCGTGCAGGATTAAGGTGGGAATGGGACGTTGGAGATTTTTTTCTTGGTATTGGGCAGCATCGGTGAGGAAATTATAACTTAGGGGTAGCGATCGCTCTTCCCCATAGTGGTGTACTAAGAGATATTGGTCTTGTTGCCAACGTTGCAGCGTTTCATCTCCTAACTTGGGCAACCAATGGGATAAAAACCCAAAAGCTGGTGCTAATAAAACCAAGCGTTGTACCTGTGGGAATTTTTCCCCTAAATGAGCAGATGTCAAACCACCCAAACTAGAACCAATCAGAGTTACAGGGACAGAATCATCTTCAGGAAATTCAGCAGCGACTTGATTTAGCTGACGGGTAATTGTCAGATGAGAAAAATCGCCGGCATTTAAATCGGGTATTTTCAGCTTGATGTGAATTTGGGAAAAGCGATCGCTTATATCCTGTGCTTTGGTAGATTTAGGGCTAGAAGCAAAGCCGTGAAGATAGATGAATGAATTCAACTTGACACTCCATTCCTTTAATTAGGAGAGTTATTGGTATTACCTCCACCAGGAACACCATCGGAATTTCCAGGGTTATTGGTATTACCTCCACCAGGAACACCATCAGAATTTCCAGGGTTATTGGTATTACCTCCACCAGGAACACCATCGGAATTTCCAGGGTTATTGGTATTACCTCCACCAGGAACACCATCGGAATTTCCAGGGTTATTGGTATTACCTCCACCAGGAACACCATCAGAATTTCCAGGGTTATTGGTATTACCTCCACCAGGAACACCATCAGAATTTCCAGGGTTATTGGTATTACCTCCACCAGGAACACCATCAGAATTTCCAGGGTTATTGGTATTACCTCCACCAGGAACACCATCAGAATTTCCAGGGTTATTGGTATTACCTCCACCAGGAACACCATCGGAATTTCCAGGGTTATTGGTATTACCTCCACCAGGAACACCATCGGAATTTCCAGGGTTATTGGTATTACCTCCACCAGGAACACCATCGGAATTTCCAGGGTTATTGGTATTACCTCCACCAGGAACACCATCGGAATTTCCAGGGTTATTGGTATTACCTCCACCAGGAACACCATCAGAATTTCCAGGGTTATTGGTATTACCTCCACCAGGAACACCATCAGAATTTCCAGGGTTATTGGTATTACCTCCACCAGGAACACCATCAGAATTTCCAGGGTTATTGGTATTACCTCCACCAGGAACACCATCAGAATTTCCAGGGTTATTGCGTTGTCTATTTTCCCTGATGACTTCTCCTGTTTGGATAAAAGTATTTATAGGAACACGAAGATTGTTTCTAATAGGGTCTCTTGCTGAATTGTCTCTGGAAGGACGGTTATTCCTCTTTTGATCACGTCCAACACCATTATTCTCAGAGGAATTACGAGGATTAAAATTTTTATTTAAAAAAGATGGATTATCAATTAATCCCTGTCCTGTAATTGGTTTTTGTGCTGCTAAAGCTGCGATAGTCTCAGCTTGAATACTTGCCAGTTCTGGATCTGGTATGGACGTAGAATTTTGCCTATTTAAATCGAATCCGCGTACTAAATCACTATTGTCATAAAAATTTTTCAAGTCAAAATCGTATAGTCCTTGAAATTCACCTTGTACTACAACCATTAATTGTCCTGCTTGCAGAACAACATTTTGCGAAGCTTCCTTGTTAGCAACTTCAATACCGCTATTTGTTAACGCACCAATAATCGTCGTATCGGATTCCTTGTTATAGCGAACAAATAATGCTGAACCGCGAATTGCTGCTGCTGCATTCGGTGTCCTAATACGTGTTTGTCCTCTTCCAGGTGGAATGAGTAGAAGGACAGTGCCATTAGTTAGTGTAAAATCTCGTGTTTGCGGCAAAAATCTAAATACCGCTTGTTCCCCAACCCTAGCTACAGAACCATCATTAAAGCGTAAATCAGCTAGGGAAGCTCGACCAGTAGATAAAGCATCTCCAGGATTTATGGTATCTGATTTTCGTGCAGGACGAGTCAGAGAATTATTTTTAGGAATCAGCTGCACCATATTACGGAGTTGCTGAATTTCTCCTTTGGTCAGAGGGGTTATAGCTTTAGCAAGATGTGCAAAAGGTAAGACGGTAAATACCCATAAACCCAAAACCAACTGAGGTAAAAATTTATTAAACATAATATTGGTAATTTTCTCTCAACTTAACTATAGGACTTACGCACTCAGGTAGATTAGTAACGGTAGAATGAGGATTACAGGCTCTTGACTAACGCTCAGAACAACGCGATTTCGTTTCAGTGCGTAAGTCCTAAACTAGTAATAACTTGGTTAATTTTTATATATTATGTCTAATAATCTGATACCATTTATAGTATGAATACTTAAAATCAATAATTTAATTAAATTTTTTTTAACCAATTCCGTTTATTCTAAGTCTCTCTGCAACCAACAAGCGGCAATTTTTATGGCTAGGTTTAAATTTCTGGTACAAAACTTAGTCATATATAGCAATTCCCAAGCTCATGAAATACACCCCACCCGCCCTGTCGCGCACCCTCCCCTTACCAAGGCTACGGTGTACACACAAGTCTTAAAATTTCTACTAGTACTTGGTTTTGTCATCTAGCTTGAGGTGGTGCGATCGCTCTGGATGCCTGTTATTGCGATCTCGTTAGCGTCTCGTAGAGAGGAGGAACGACGAAGCAATCGCAAAACCACGGATGATGTGATTACTTCGCTCCGCTCGTAATGACAATTCAAGGTGTCTATAACGCCTAAAACCCTCGCAGATAGTACTTGTGTGTACACCGTAGCTTACCAAGGGGAGGGTTGGGGAGGGGTAATTTTGTATCTTACTAGAGTGGGAAAGGATATATCATATAATTTTGGTTTTTTATTAAATTTATGTTACTTATAAAATTATGTTACTTATAAAAAAATATACTTTAGCTGTATATAAATTTTAGATAACAATGATACATAAGGCTAACTGCAACCAACACCATACAAGATGCAAACCAAGATAGGAAAAAATTTGTTATTGGCAATTTTGTTAGTTTTTAGTGGTGGACAATGCTGTTGTATGGGTATAAACAGAAGTTGTTCTGCCCAAGCAGAAACAAAAGTAAATCAAAAACATTTAATATCAAATATAACCGATTTAGCCTTGTTAGAAAAAAGTCAGGAAACAAGTGAGTTACAGATTATAGACTCAGAAACACCGCCAAATATAGAATCACTAACCACTGAAATCAAGCCAGGACAGAGGGAAGAATCAGGGAAGAATCAACAGCAACTTAGTTTAGTTCAGACAAACAACCAAATTGATGATGTTTCTCGATTATCTCCTAAATTAGCAGCACAACGATTAAATCAAGCTTCAATAGATGATATGGGGAAAACACAGATACTTTCCCAGTCTCTGGAAGAACAAGAACCATCCTCTGGGGAAGCAAATGAAGAACAGGAATTAATATTAAGAGTGCGACCAAGACCATTGCCAGAAATACCACCACCGCAAGATAAACCCGCAGATCAATTTCAACCCATAGGATATTTAAGGGGTAATGTCGGCTACTTCCAAACAAGTAATATTTTTTCTACTAATGAAGATCAAATAAAAGATGGTTTAATTTTTTCTGGACTGACACTAGCTTCAGCGTATTTTCCCATCGGATCTAATACTTATTTAAATGGCTCAATTAATGGCAGTTTGATTCGTCATCTAGACCAATCACAATTCAATTATAATCAGGTACAATTCAATCTGGGTCTTTATCAAGAAATATCGCGGGAAATGTATGCGGAATTTAGTTTGAGTAATCAACAATTATTTTATTCTAATAATAGTGATTTCTTTGCAGCCGGAGATAGGTTTTTAAATGAAAATTCTGTGCAGCTATCTTTGGGAAGACGGGAGAAACTCACAGATAAGTTGACATTAGATAGCCTTTATGAATTGAGTGTGAACTTTTCTGATCCAGACAGGCGAAGTCGTTTAGTAAATTCTTTATGGCTTTCTTTAAGCTATTACTTGCAAAAACCCTTACAAGTTGGTTTGAACTACCAATTCAACTTATCAGATTATACCCAACGCGACAGAGAAGACCAATTTCATCGTTTATTTGGACATTTAAATTACCGTGTATCCAACACAAATAGTTTGAATTTGCAAGGGGGTGTTAATTTTGGTGGGTCTACAATTCCAAATATTGATTTTTCCGGTTGGTTCTTTAGTGTTAATTACGGTTTTGAATTAGGAAGATTCTAAATAATTTGTAATTTGTAATAGTCCCTCCTATAGGCTAACTAAGTCAACGTAATTTTTGAGCTTAAAATTTATCACCAATTACCAATTACCAATTACCAATAACTAATAAGTTATCCAATCACTCCAACTCCCAGCATAGAGTTTACCTGTGGGAATTTCTGCTATTTCTAAAGAAAGTAAATTGACACAAGCTGTTACACCAGAACCGCAATAAACTATAATTTCTTTAGCTGTTTCTAGTTGTTTCCACCGTTGATGTTGTTCTGATTGGGGGAGTAGAAAACCAGAAGCGTCGGTTACTTCTTGCCAGGGATAGTTTACAGCACCGGGAATATGACCGGCAATTTTATCAATGGGTTCTCGTTCTCCGCGATAGCGATCGCTCTCTCTTGCATCTACCAAAACTACATCTGGACGATCTTTGCGATTTTTGACATAAGTATAATCTACAACAGTATGTGCTTGTAATTGCGGCACAAATTCCCCTGTTTTATTTCCTGGAATCACTTTTGAGACAGCATAACCAGCCTTTTGCCAACCAGCAAAACCCCCATCTAAAACGGCTACCTTATCATGTCCTAAATACCGTAATAACCACCATAAACGAGAAGCAAACGCCAAGCGAGAATCATCGTAAGCGACCACCAAAGTTTTTTGGTAATTAACCCCGATTTCCGCTAATTTATCAGCTAAATTGCTGATATTAGGTAAAGGATGTCTTCCTCCATGTTCTCTCACAGGACTGGACAAATCTTGATTTAAATCTAAATAGTAAGATCCAGTTATGTGACCTTCTTGATATTGCTTTTGTCCCAATTGCGAATCAGCTAGAGAAAAGCGACAATCAACAATTACAACTTGGGAATCGTTAAGATGTTCAAATAACCATTTAGGAGAAACAACAACTGAGGTAATCATTAGTGATTAATTATTAGTTTAGTATGATGAACAAAATATCAGATCCAGATAATTTTACACCCCAACCAACACAAGATGGTTCTTTTACCTTCTTTTCGGAAGAATTTGACGAGGCTTTTCACAGCCATTTTGGTGCTAGACAAGAGACTTATTTGAAGTTTGTACTTCCTAGTCAAGTGCAGAAAGCAGCCGGAAATGGAAGAGTTAGGATCTTAGATGTTTGTTATGGTCTAGGATACAACACAGCCGCTGCTTTACAGGTAATTTGGGAAGCAAATCCCATTTGTTATGTTGAAATCATTGGTTTAGAAATAAATCCAGCAGTACCCAAAGCAGCCATTAACCAGCGTATATTCTATGATTGGGACTACGAGTTTAGGCAAATCTTGAGCGAACTAGCTTTTAAGCATCAATCTTATACAGAACGCTTGAAAGCAAAGTTACTCATAGGTGATGCTAGAGAATCAATTCAGATACTACATCAGTCAGGTTTCCAAGCTGATGCTATTTTTCTTGACCCATTTTCACCACCACAATGTCCGCAGTTATGGACTGTGGAATTTATACAAAAACTCGCATTGTGTTTACATCAAAATGGTTTAATAGCGACTTATTCCTGCGCTGCGGCTACACGCACTGCACTTTTAGCCGCTGGCTTGGTTATAGGTTCTACGACACCCATAGGAAGGAATACACCTGGTACTATAGCTGCATATCCAAGAGATGAGGAGGAAGAAATGATCCCCATTCCCCCTCTTTCGGAAGAGGAAAAAGAACATTTACAAACTCGTGCGGCTATTCCTTATCGTGATCCTCAGTTGAGAGATGCTGCTGAAGTTATAATTATGCGACGACAACAAGAGCAAAAAGCTTCTGTTTTAGAATCTACCTCTCAGTGGAAAAAAAGGTGGGTATGGAAAACTGAGAACAAGTCAAGGAATAACTAACCGCAGAGGACACAGATGAATAAGAGGAAAGGGAGAGTTCTTGCGTAAGTTTTATTTATATATTCTCATCTATTGAGTTGTATGAATATTTTTATTTGTGATGATTAGCTGATATGATTTGAGTCTGATTAGGAAAATACTAAAAAGATTGTTCATTGTAATTTACTGATATTTAGTTATGGTTGTTGTAGCAATTCTCGCGGCAGGAAAAGGAACTAGAATGAAATCAAATCTGCCTAAAGTTTTACATTCTTTAGGTGGAAAATCTTTAGTTGAGCGCGTTATTGAAAGCGTCGAACCTCTTTCACCTTCACAAAGGTTAGTGATTGTTGGATATCAGTCTCAAAAAGTGAAAACTGCTTTGGTGTCAATTCCTGAATTGGAGTTTGTAGAACAGACTGTACAATTAGGGACAGGTCATGCTATTCAGCAATTACTTCCCCATTTGGAAGATTATACTGGGGATTTGTTGATTTTGAATGGTGATGTACCTTTGTTGCGTACTCAAACGTTGAAAGATCTTTTACAAACCCACCAAGAAAACCAAAATTCCTGTACTATTCTGACTGCACAGTTATCAAATCCTCAAGGCTACGGCAGGGTTTTTTGTAATAGTGATGGTGTTGTGCAACAAATGGTTGAAGATAAAGATTGCACTTCTAGCCAAAAAGAAAATAGCCGCGTTAATGCCGGGATTTATTGTTTCCGTTGGCCAGATTTAGCAAAGTTTCTGCCTCGATTAGAAGCCAATAATGCCCAGAAAGAATATTATCTCACAGATGCTGTTACCCAAGTTGGTAAAGTGATGGCTGTAGATGTGAAAGATTATCAAGAAATTTTAGGAATTAATGATAGATTGCAGTTATCCGCAGCTAACGATATTCTACAAAGACGCATTAAGGAAAAATGGTTGTTAGCAGGTGTGACGCTGATTGATCCGGCAAGTATTACTATTGATGAAACGGTGGAATTACAGCCAGATGTAATTATTGAACCTCAAACCCACTTGCGAGGTAAGACTGTGATTCAGTCCGGTAGTCGCATTGGCCCTGGGAGTTTAATTGAAAATAGCGATTTGGGTCAAAATGTGACTGTTCAATATTCAGTAATCACTGATAGCTTTGTCCAGAAAGGAACTAAGATTGGCCCTTATGCTCATTTGCGTGGTCATGCAGAAGTGGGTGCTAATTGTCGAATTGGCAATTTTGTGGAGTTGAAAAACACGCAATTGGGCGATCGCACTAATGTAGCTCATTTATCCTATTTAGGCGATACTACAGCCGGAACTCAGGTCAATATCGGTGCGGGAACAATTACTGCAAACTACGACGGTGTGAAGAAACATCGGACAAGAATAGGCGATCGCACCAAAACCGGTTCTAATAGTGTTTTAGTTGCACCTATTACTGTGGGCAATGATGTCTACATAGCCGCAGGTTCAACGGTGACAGAAGATGTCGCTAATGATTCTTTGGTAATTGCGCGGAGTCGTCAAGTTGTAAAACCAGGTTGGCGTAAGAAAAATACAGAATCCTGAGTGAGAAAAATTTTGTAGGGTGCGTTCCTAACGCACCTTTTTACGCAGAAATTTGATGAATGTTTATTTTATCAATTAAATCAATTATCTGTTCTTGTACCTAATTGGCAGTAACTACAACTATTTGCTTCTTTACAGATATTCAATTCTATCCTTCATTTCCTCAAGAGTAGCGACTTCATAAAGCAAGATCAGCATCCGAATGATGTAACCAATGGATTTTGTATCTTTACGACAATAAACAATGCCACTATGATCAACTCCTTGATGATTGAGAATCAGAAAATCATCATCGTGTGTAACTAGCACGCGAGACTGTTCGTTAGCAAAATCTAACTGCATTTGATCACTCTTTGCTAAAAGATTTGCCCCCTGTGTAGTCGTCACGTCAATACCAGCCTGTCTCAAAGCTAAAGCAATATCAGGATCAACATTTTCATCGAGGTGAAATTGAATGCGTCTAGGCATATTTTCTTATAGCATCGAGTTTTTCCTGTAACAGCGAAGGACTATTGAGACTTTCTGTTTCAGCATAAGCTTCTGCATTAGCAATTTGCTGGTCAATTTCGTCCCGATGCTCATAGTAAAATGCTATAGCTACATGAACTGATGCTAGTGAAAGCTGATATTTACCAGCAATTTCTTCTAAAGAATGCCCCATGCGAAGATACATAATGGCAACATCAGCAACTGTAATTCTTGTTCCAGTGATACGCGGCTTACCACTACGAATTCCAGGAGTAAGTTCAATATAATTGCCCAAGTTGTTTTCCATAAATATTTTTATTTAGTAGAAATTAGCTTTAGTTTAACCAAATCTCTATACTTATTGCTAAATTGGTTAATTTTTCACTGTCGGCAGTTTCTTAGAGTGTGTTCCTGACTCCTGAATTCTACTGTATCTCACGTCCACCTACTTATTCAGGACTTACTCAAAATATCTCTCAAACCCTCTTTCCTATCCCTACTGTCCCGTAAGGGATACGTGGTTCATTCTTCCGTGGCTTGTGCGTAAGTCCTATTATTAAAAAATCCCCCACTATTAATGTGAAGTTCAATAACATATTTAGGTATTTTTGTCAACTCGTAATATCAGTAACTTTACAAAAGTTCTTGATATTGTTACAGTTCTTTACAGATAAAGATAAATCGCTAATCAAAGAACTGCATAAATTAAGTGCAGTTTAATTATGAACCAGCAAAGGTAAACCCATACCTTCAGGTTAAACTAAATATTGATGTGCATAACAGTCCCTAGTGTAGCTGAGGCTCCTATGTAAATAGACTTAGTGTGTGCCAGCAGCAGTTTTGACCAGAACATTATCAGCTTAAAGGTTCTGTGTGGGAATTTTGAAAGCTACAAATTAACAAACATTATTGGAGATTTTGATTATGACCTTGACTATCCAATCTGCTCAAAGTATTTTTTCTAACACTCAAGTTCCTAGCTTAATTCCAGCAACGATCGCCTTATTCGATCAACTCAATGTAGATGATCAACTTGCTTATCTCTGGTATGCGTACACCGAAATGGGTAAAACAATTACCCCCGCAGCACCTGGAGCCGCACGTCTGCAACTAGCAGAAAGTTTGCTCACCCAAATTAAGCTCATGTCTCCTGAAGAGCAAACAAAAGTCATGCGCGATCTTGCTAGTCGTGCTGACACTCCTATCAGCCGTTCTTACGGATTCTTCAGTGTTAATACCAAACTGGCTTTTTGGTATGAGTTAGGAGAATTGATGAAAAAGGGTCTTGTCACTCCTATTCCAGTGGGTTATCAAATGTCTCCTGGCGTGAAAGTAGTACTGGAAGCAACCCAGAAACTTGATCAAGGTCAACAAATCACAGTACTGCGTAACACAGTAGTCAACATGGGATTTGATACTTCTGAACTTGCTCCTAGCAGTTACCCAAAATCAGATTCTGAACCTGCTTTCCAACGGACAACTCCTACCATTTCTTCAGTCAAGATTGAGGGTATTACAGAGCCAGCGGTATTGGGCTACATTGAAGCAATGAATGCAGATAACTTTGATGCTGCGATCGCTTTATTCACCCCTGATGGTGCGCTACAACCACCATTCCAAAAACCAATTATTGGCACTCAGGCGATCGCTAAATATATGCGTGAAGAAGCCCAAGGACTCAATATGATGCCACAACAAGGTATCTGTGAAGTTCGTGGAGATGGCTCCAAACAGCTAAAAATCACAGGTGTAGTGCAAACACCTTGGTTTGGTGTCACAGTGGGTATGAATATTGCATGGCGCTTCCTTATCAATCCCGAAGGAAAAATCTTCTTTGTTGCGATCGATATGCTGGCATCTCCCCAAGAGTTACTACAACTGACTCGCGTTCAATAAAATAGACATAGGATGAAAATATTGTAGAGATGTTTTATTGAACGTCTCTACAATAGTTGTAGAAAAATCAACAATAACCAATCAATTGGCCATCATTCCATTCCAAAGTATCGCCAATTATTTCGCCATTGTGGTAGGCGGCCAGTAATATTTCGCTAGTTTTACCATAGGATATCGTTCCAGTAGCATCAAGAGCGATCGCACCCAAATCTCTATCATTCTTACTAGCTTCAGTAAATGAGCGCAACATTGCCTCTGGCAGAGACATTCCATCACTAACCCGAATAACAATCTTGGCAGCTAAACACTCATCAATGATGTCTTCGCCAATTCCAGTGCAGCTAACTCCAGCATATTTGGTAGCAAAATTTCCCGCAGGCATAGCAGAATCACTGACTCTACCAATGCGCTCAAAGCCTTTACCACCAGTGGAAGTACCAGCAGCTAACTGACCATAACTATCTAAAGCCACCACACCTATCGTACCTCTGCCAGCATTACTGCTTTCTGCTATTTCCGGTTCTGCAACCACCCCGGCCATTGTCCTTTTAAAATTATCTTGACGTTCTTCCATCCATTCTTTCAGCCGCAAATCAGTTAAAGCATTGTAACTAGGAACTTGTAGCTCTCGTGCCAACTCCGCTGAACCATAATCAGACAATACCCGATCTGGAGAGTTTTGCAGAAATAGCGCCATTTCAATGGGGTTTTTGACCCGTGAAACATTAATCACACCGCTAAAACGCCCTGACGTACTATCCATCAGAGAAGCACTCATGCGGATTTGACCATCAGATTGTAATACCGAACCTGTACCAGCGTTAAAGCGGGGATTATCCTCTAACATTTGGCAACCCCGGACTACGGCTTCTGAAGCATTTGTACCCTTAAGCAATAAAGAGTAGACTTCGGCGATGATTGTGGAGAGCGAGTTGCGTACAGCCTCCAATCCTCCCTTACCTTGGAGAGAACTTCCAGCCCCTCCATGAATAATTAATTTAGGTTGTACTTGTAATATCATTTATTTGCGTTTGAGTAGCTTAAATACTTATTAGTTATCAGTTATCAGTTATAAATTGTCAATTATCTTCCCAATCACCAATTCCCTATTACTTATCTCCTTTAGCCTCAGAACGGCGACGACGACAACGTTCTGAGCAATATTTAACTTCATCCCAACAATCTTCCCATTTTTTGCGCCAACTAAAGGGACGTTGGCAAACTGCACAGATTTTTTCCGGTAAATCAGATTTAGATCGAACGCGTCTCATTTGAAGTATTAAGTAGGGCTTGCTGAACGCGAAGAGCGTGCCGTTAGGCATAAAAGTTATCTGTGAGGGCTAGGAGTTCAGAAGTATGGCTAACGCCACGCTACGCTATCAGGAGGAGTTGGAAGAAGGTAGGAATAGTATCGAGCCTGGAAAAGTGGTCAGTTTTTGATGCCATCATCCTTTGATTCTCCTAAGAGTAAGGAGTGGGGCTTTTTTGGTTTTCAGCTAAAGTATATCCTTCGGCATTCTGAGGAGCTACAGGTAAGACTAAACGACTAGCTACTCGATTATCTGGTAATTGGTATATATGCAATTCTCCGCCCAACTGCTGCATCAGGTTTTGGCAAATCAGCAGATGTAAACCTGGTGGTTGGTTGAGTTGTGTAGAAGCAAGTATATCCTTGGATTGATTGTGATTTAATTCTGCTAATAAATGTGGATCAATGATGCCATTATCTGTAATAGATATTTCTAGTAAACGATCATCTAACCGACGACACCAGATATCAATTCTGTCACCAATGGGAGAACGTTTACAGGCAGAAAGTAATAATTCATAGATAACTAATTCAATCTTGACGATATCACCAGATGTAGCTAATGGCGGTGGATTGTTAGCGGTAATCAGCTCTCCAGATAATAATGAACCACTTTTGGGTGATTCCCCATCTTCAATAGGTTTTCCCAAACCGTGCAAACCTATCCATAACTGTTGCTGCTTAACCAGACTGTCTACTCTTTCAACAGATCGCTTTAATAAGCTGGAAATTGACATTGTTTCCCCACTCAGGTGCAAATGCCACTGCTCTTGTTTGATGATTCCTGTCATGGAGTTGGCAATGTAATTTAATTGCCGCAACAGGAGTTTGTAACGCATTTGAGTGAGTTCATTACTGGGAATACCCAAATCACGAATTTGAGTCAGTACTATGGCTGACATTCGATGAATTTCTTCTAAACGACGATGTTTGTACCAGTTAAGTTCTTGTAATTCTTCGGTTTTGGACTTGAGCTTTTGGGTGATTTGCTGTTGACTATGCCACCAAGCTAATTGAGTGATGAGGGTAGCAGTTGCATTAAGGTTGAGTTCTGACCAAGGTTGTTCTCCATAATCTGCCAGCAACACTATGCCTCTAGGTTGAGAACCATCTGTGGTACGCAATGCCATTACCAAGACTCGACCCTGATCAGGAATAGTTAACCATTGTCTGGTTTCTGATGGTACATCATCAGCTTTAAAAATCAAGTAACTATTATGTGCTAAGGCCAACTCGATGAGAACATCTTTTTGGAGCAAAATAGGTGCATCTGCAACAATCCCAAATATATGATTGCTAATTATGCCTTGAATAATTTCTGCCCGATTTTGGCCAGGAGTCCAGGCTAGGATTACAGCTAGACGACATTCCAAAATACTTGCTATATATTTCAGGGCTGTTGATTGGGTAGTTTCACTGTCTGGTTGTATGAGCAGGTTTGGGTATTGTTTGAATATTTTGGCAATTTTTTGCTGTTCTTGACTGATGATATTTAATTTGCGATTACGGACGATGACACCAAGAGACTGACTAACCACCCATGACAATTCTTTTTCTAAAATTGTCCAAGAACGATGACTGTCATTGGTCAGCATTAACAATATTTCTGGTTGATGACCTTGAATGCAGTTACAAATTAAGAGCGATCGCACTCCACTTTCTAACAACTGGGGATGCCAGCTATATAAACGCAAATCTTGGTCTAAGTTTTCAATTTCTATCGCTTGCTTGGTATTTTGCAAAAGCTGAGAATCCATTTCCGAAAGAGGGGTGGGAATAAATTTCCACAATCGGCGACTACTCAGCACATTTTGGTAAATAATTTGATAAATATTTTGGTTAGGGTCGTACTCTAAAAGTAAAAAGCGTGTAGCGCCTAGTCGCTCTAAAAGTTCCGTAGCATACCGTTGTAAAATTTGTTCTAATTCTTGTTCTTGATGGACTGCTTGGGAAAATTTGACAGACAGTTGGTAGTTTTGTTGAACTTGTTTGACTGTGCTGTCGATTCTGTCATTAGGAGCCGCTAAGGAGAGTAAGCCAGCTGCACCTTGAATGAAAGTTTTATCGTCTTGAGTCCAATTCCGTGGTTCAGTGCTTTCCACTGCCAGAAAGCCTAGTAAGTCTTTTTGCCAAATAATAGGAGATGCTAAAAGCGATCGCACTCCCAAGCGTTTTAGCAATTTATCTTGAACATGGCTTTTCAGGGAACTGTTAGATTCACCAAGCCAGACAAGTTGGTTAACCGCTAAAGAATAATAAACATCACCCAATTCTTGTACTTTTATCCCTGCTGATGATGGCTGCTCGCTCCAATCCCTACCCATACTTACTAGCTGACTACTCATTCGACACCAAAAGTAGTGTCCTTCCCGTTCAAACCAGTAGATATTTGTCCGCGAGGGAGCAACAAATTCATGGGTTTCATTAACTACAGCTTCTAGCCTTTTATTTAGGTCACTTGAAGAGCGTAAATTTCCTAGGAGTTTTAATAATGATTCAGTAGGAGAATTATTAGATTTATTTTGCCAATTTCCTGCTTTTTGATGGTGATCAAGTACTATTCCCAATTCACCTATTACTATCAATAGTTTGGCTCTTGCTTCTCCAGCCAGTAAGTAACCCCAGCGTTGTGAAGCTAGTAATACCACACCTAAACAGTTATCTTTATAGCGAATTGGTAAAATGATGGTTCCCTGAATATTATATTTAGCAGCAACTTCTTGCCATTCTGGTGCGCGTATTTCTCCTTGTAAATTAGCTACACCCACAGGACAAAGTTCAGTCACTACCTGCGCTAATAAGTTGCCAGGATTTACCAAAATCGATCTTGTTAAAATATTTGTCTCTCCATCCGGGGTTATACCCCCTTGACCATGTAATTTTTTACTCACCTGATCGTAAAGAGCAAGCCAAATAAATTGGTAGTCAAACTGTTCTCTAAGATAAGCAATAGTAATTGTGATCAGAGCATCAACATGATCTTCATCTCTGAGATTTTGGAGAATTTTCCCAACAGAGAGAATTTGTGGTTCGGCGGGTATAGGCTTTTTTGGATGCCCCATCTGATTATCCGTGGACATAGGTTGTAGTAATATATTGAGGATGCCCTGAAAATAATTCGGATTAATCCTGGATTTGGTATCTGATGATAATAGTAATAATTGGTAGATGTTAACCTAGTTTGGATATTTATAAAGCAGTAATTAGTCCTTTTTTATTTACTCTGGTGAAAACCGATCCAGAGTGGTTACACCAAAACACAATTCATAGTTTTATTTGGCTGTCACAAGCAAGCAATTATCCGCTTACTAGCTGGTTAAATTCTCGTTTAGAACAGTCTTTATGCTTATATGATACACGTCTAGAACAAAATCTGTTTGGGCTAAAATTTCCTAACCCCGTAGGCTTGGCTGCTGGGTTTGATAAGGATGGCGTTGCAGCTAACATCTGGCCTAGTTTTGGTTTTGGCTTTGCTGAACTGGGTACTGTTACTTATCATGGACAACCTGGTAATCCTCGCCCCCGATTGTTTCGTTTACCTTTAGACAAAGCTGCACTTAACCGTATGGGTTTTAATAATTCTGGTGCAGTAGTGATGAGAACAAGATTAACAACTCTTAAGCAAGAAGAATCTTGGAAAATACCCATAGGGATAAATTTGGGTAAATCCAAGATCACAGCTTTAGAAGTAGCCGCACAGGATTATTTGGAGAGCTTTCGCTTACTTCAAGATTTAGGAGATTATTTTGTTGTGAATGTCTCTTCTCCTAATACACCAGGATTGCGATCGCTCCAAGATGCCTCCATGCTTAGTCAGATATTGGATGTGTTACAAACAGAAAACAAATCACAAAAGCCAATTTTTGTAAAAATAGCACCAGATTTAGAGTGGTCAGCGATCGCTGATATTATTACCTTGGCTAAAACCTACAAACTAGCTGGAATAATTGCCACCAACACCACCATCAGCCGTGAGGGGCTAAAAACCCAGTTGATAGAAAAAACTGGTAAATCCCCCCAAGAAGAAGCCGGGGGAATTAGTGGGAAGCCATTGTGCGATCGCTCCACAGCAGTAATTCGCTTCATTTACCAGCAAACCCAAGGAGAAATCCCCATTATTGGCGTTGGCGGCATTTTCACCCCAGAAGATGCCTGGGAAAAAATTACAGCCGGTGCCAGCCTCATCCAAGTTTATACAGGCTGGATTTATGAAGGACCAATGATGGTAAACCGCATCCTAGCTGGTTTATTAACCAAACTAGAAGAAAACGGCTTAAATTCCATCAGCGAAGCAGTAGGGATTGGTAATTCGTAATTCGTAATTCGTAATTATCAATTACTACCCAGTCCCCAATGCCTATTCTTCCACAGGGAAAAACTCCTTAGACTTACGAGAATAAGACCAAGCAATCCCATCAGGATCACGGCTACGACTCCATTCTGGGAAATCTGGATCATTGCGACGTTTGTAAACAGTGCTGGAATATACACTTAGTCGTTTTGCTAGTTCAGATTGGATGAGAGAGCCAAAAAATAACTGTTCTTCCAGAGGTTTTTTGACTTCCTCAAGGTTGACTTGAGGTAACGACTCAGATTCTGGTTCTTCCTGCTGGGTAATTGTTTTTGGCGGTACAGGTGGTGCTAAGAGCGATCGCGCCTCTTTAGTCACAGGTTGAACAGGACGTTTTTCCACAACCTCACTACTATCAAGTATATTTCCCAGAATACTGGCATTTATAAAGTAGTAAGATTGGCTCTCATGTTCAGAATCTAGTACACTAGCACCAAATTCCTTAGCCTTTCCATCTAAGAAGCGTTTAGCCTCATTTCCAGAAAAATTACCCCGGATTGCTAAATCAACCGGCGTAATTTTGCCCTGGTTTTCCCGAATTAACTGATAAAAAAGAGGGTTAACTTGTTCACACCACTTTTCCCATTTATACTGCTGCCAAAGGTTAAAGGCCATCAGCAGCAGCAAAACAATTAACAAAATTTTCCAAGTAGAAACCAAGAAAATAATCAAAAACGAGATTGGCAAAAGGAGAACGAGAAAGGTTTTCCCGTTATTTTCTATTGTTTTTTCACTCATGCTGATTCACGCCAAGTGAATTGTTGCAAAATAATATATCAATCTTGGCAAAAATTGTGACATTTTTTTGTATCGTTTGGCAAACTTATGGCAAAATATTCGGCAAAAGTTAACATTAGCAGGTGTCATGGACTTCACCGCAGGCAAAATATCTACCCTTGGTTTGAGATTTAACCTGATTTTTTGCCAAAATCCGCAAAAAAGTTTCCCAGTCAAAAAAATCAGATCAACAATACTGTGTTCAGTCCCAACTAGAAAACACAAAACCATAAGCATGGTAACAACATCATCAAAAGGATTTCGATCTTTTTCACACAAGCAACATTTTTTGATCAAAGCGAGTTTGTGCGTAAATCTTCAAAAATTAATTTGCCAACCACTTGACAGTTAGAAATTTTACATACTACATTAATACTACAAGTGACATTCCCAAAGGCGTTAGCTTTAACCGTAGCGGATAGCTCAAATGCTAGAGCGCCCACCTTGCCTTTTTAGACCGACATAGCGAGGGTTATTGCAAAATAACTTAACCACCCTTGCTGAAAATCCTGGAGATGCAGACTAAATTTCTGCTCCGCTACACCCAAATACAGTAATGAGTACTCAGTGTTTAACTTTGATTTTTGACTGATTCCGTGCGGGAATAGCTCAGTTTGGTAGAGCGTTAAACGGGGTAAAACCCATATTCCTTAGTTAACAAACTTGCCTGCAAAGGCCGACTTACTGAGGGTTATCGAAACTTTAAGTGTCGCAGGTTCAAATCCTGCTTCTCGCGCCAAACTTCAATTTAATTCAAGATTAATTATGTGGTGGGTAGCCAAGTGGTAAGGCATTTTATCCTTATTCACAACCTTGCCTGTAAAGGCCGACGAATTGAGGGTTATCGTTGAAAAACATTCGCAGGTTCAAATCCTGCCCTGCCACCCATATTAATTTTAGATTTAGGATTTAGCTAAACCAAAATAGCCAAAGAGGTAATGCTAAAAATAACCCCACAAAAGTCAAAGCAATGCTACTAGATAACAAGTCCCGATCTAAATCATAAACTTCTGCCAAAATCAGTACAGAAAGCCCTGTAGGTGTGCCAGACATCAGCACCAGCATTAAACGCTGTTCGCCTGTTACACCGAAATAGGTTGCTCCTAATCCTACCAGCAAAGGTACAATAAACACTTTAATCGCACTGGCAATAGAAGCGATCGCTAAACTTCCCCATGATCTCATCTTTCCTAGTCGCAAACCAACCAGTAACAAAGCTAACGCAATGACTACCCAAACAGCTTGATCTAAAGCTGACTCAAGTACTGCTGGTAATTCGATAAACTGGGTATTTAAACCAATCAAAAATGTCCATAAACTGGGTACTGTGACTATATCTCGCACCTGTACCCACCAATGGTTTTCGGTTTCTCTCTGACCAAAATAACTAGCGATTAAAACCGCAATTCCATAAGTACCGACCACATTATTAGTGACGCTAAATAATACTGCCAAACCAGTATTTTCGGGGCTAGTTAGCACTTGTGTGAGGGTCAGTCCGACAAAACCAGTATTGCCTAAAATTGTTGCCAGAATAAAGCTGCCTAAACTAGCTCTGATTACCGATACTGGAACATCCACAGTTTTCAGTTGTGATTGCATTTTGTTAGTTATAAACCATTGCCAACCCCACCAACTTAACAATGCTAAAGCTAAACTCAGCAGCAAAACTGCGATCGCTATTCCGGGGATAAATCCAACCTCAGATAAGTTTGTATGACGCGCTAATACTAAAATTTGCAGGGGAACACCCACCCAGTAAAGTCCCTGACCTAATAACTTAAGAAAAGTATCTGCGGTGAAGCGAGATAATACAAGTCCTAAGCCTATCCAAATAAATAGAGGTGTGTAGGCATGAAATAAGGTATCAATCATGGGCAGAAAAATCAAAAAAATTAATCTTAGTTTTAGGCAAAACTGGAAATATCAAAAATTATTTCATAGTTAGGAACATGGATTTATTAACTTACAATTCTTTGTAGGTTGGGTGAAGCGAAAGCGTAACCCAACATTAGATTACATAAATTAAGAGTTGTACTTTATTTAATTCATATTCCTTAGCAATTTATCAAGTCTGACACACCGTATTAATTTATTTTGTACAATCTTAAATTTGCCTGAAAAGGCCGGAAGAAGAAGCCATGAATTACAACTTCTTTACTAAAAACAAAAATACTACACCCCAAAATCAGCCTATTCCTGGACGGGAAGCAGAGATGATCAAAGGGCGTAGTGGCGGCTATATGTTCGATGCTGGTATTTGGAAAATGCTGCGTCGGTGTTTATTGATAGGCACAGCAAAAAGCACTTACTACGCTGGTAAACAGGAATTAACAGAAGATTTTGCTAATGTTGTCACCCAAGCCGTCGCGGAAAATCCTGGACGAGTAGCCGAAGAAATTCTCTATGCTAGTGATGGACGTGCCATTAATAACAGTGCGCCTATTCTTGCTTTAGTATTGCTATCAATGGGTGAAACACCAGAAGCTAAAAAAGCATTTGGTGAAATTTTCCCCCAAGTTGTTCGCACTGGTAGCCATTTTTATGAATGGTTGAATTACACCAAATCCCTGCGGGGTTTCGGTAAAGTTATCCGCGAAGCGGGTAAAAATTGGCTATCGCGGGAAGATGTCAAAGGTTTAGCTTACCAATTCTTGAAATATCAACAACGTCAAGGTTTTACTCACCGTGATGCTTTGCGGTTGTTTCACGTTAACCCACCTACAGAAAATCACCGTCAATTATTTGAGTGGGTTGTGAAAGGTTGGGAAGAATTACCAACAGATATTCCCTCAGATGCTTTAGCGCAGATTTGGTGGTATGAATGGCTCAAGCGCAATCCTAGTGAAACTCATATAGCTATTTCTCAAGGACGCTTAACCCATGAAATGGCTGCACCTGTGGGCAAAATGGATAAGCAAGCTTGGAATTTGCTCTTTCAAGAAATGCCGATTGGGGCAATGTTGCGGAATTTAGGTTCTTTGACTCAATTGGAGGTATTACGGGCTGATGAAGGCGCGAATTTGCAGCGTGTGGAAGCAGTTCTGAATAACCGAGAATATCTGAAAAAAGGTCGAATTCATCCTATTGATGTTTTGAAAGCCCTCAAAACTTATCAGTCTGGAGGTAGTTTAGGACGCAGTAAGAAAACATGGCAACCAGTATCTCGCATTGTGGACATTTTAGAAAAGGCGGTGGAACTATCTTTTGAGGTGGTAGAACCGACTGGTAAGGTGTTCATGCACGCTGTAGACATTTCTGGTTCTATGGGTAGCTTGGTTGCAGATATGGGCTTAAGTTGCTGTGAAATTGCCACGACAATGGCTTTGGTGACAGCTAAAGCTGAGAAAAACTATGAAATTCGCGGTTTTTCAACTCAGTTTAAAGACTTAGATATTACTGCGAAGGATAGTTTTAGTTCTGCAGTTCGCAAAGCTAGTAACCAAAACTTTGGCGGAACTGATGCTTCTGTAGCTTATGACTGGATGATTGGGAATAAGTTTAAGGCTGATATTGTCTGCTTTTGGACTGATTCAGAAAGCTGGGCGGGTAATAAACATCCTAGTCAAGCTTTGAAGGAATACCGGAAAAAGGTAAATCCTAATGTTAAGGCTGTTTATGTGACTTTGACACCTTACCAGATTTCTTTGGTAGATCCAAAAGATCCTTTGTCTTGGGATTTAGCAGGATTTGATCCGAGTATTCCGCGTATCATCCAGATGTTAGCTAATGATGAATTGTAAGTGTTGCTGTAAAGTGTCTAACAAAGGATAAAGAGAATTTTATCCTTTGTCTTTTCTGACGGGTTTTCCTCGTTTGCAATTTGTTTTTAGCCCATATTCCGTAGATGTGACTCAGATTATTAATATTTTTGAAAAATCCCAGCCAGAAAAATTTTATTTACCTAATTTTTCTGATTGAGTTTAACTTTATCTGCCAAAAAATAGAGAATATTACCAAAATTAATTTCACGAAGTTTTCAAATAGATTCTCTCTCAATTAAAGTAGTCACTTTTGGTAAAATCAACATGACAATTATAGCCAATAATATTTCTATCTCCGCTAAAAATTTATATTTACTAATTTTATCGAAAAATATCTACATCTTTTCTATCAAATAAACTCTCATCAAATAATTAAATAATATTTACTACAACTCTTTCCTAAATACCTGACGATTTTTTCACGTTTATAATGAATTATTAACATCACAAAAATGGCTTTTTAGATAACGATTCATCATTTTTAATGCTTATTTTTGAACAATATATTAGACATCTGGTGAAAATTAAATGTGCGTTTTCTAAAACCATTGTAGAGACGTTCCATGGAACGTCTCTAAATTCTTTTCCAGAGATGTCTATTGATAAATTAATAGCTCTTTCATGATATCCTTGAGGATAAATAGATGATCCAAAAAGATTTGGATCATTTTCGAGCCAAAATAACATAATCATCTAAAGTATAATTCAAATCATGATTAACAATGTGGAATTTTTTTGCAAGTAAACTCATATATTTCTGATTCGGTAGATTTTCTGTAGCAAACCGTGCAAATTCTGAAGGAATCATCGGTGTTCTCTTACCAGTAGAGGTAATGTACTTGTACCACACCAACTTCAAACCTAATTCCTCTATAAACATTTCAATTAGTTGCTTTTCCTGAAATTCATCTTCTGTCATTTGCCATTCATACGCTTGACACAGCCTTCTTCCTTGCACAACTACCAGAACATAACCATCAGTATTTAATGTTTGCTCAAAGATGTATCTATATTTTTGATGAGATATGATTCGTTTCTGCTTTTCTGAAAAAATACAATGTGAAATTGAAATAAAATCATAAAAATTATGGGGAAGTTTTTCTGAATTGCTAACATCAGTTGTATATTGAAATATATCGCTAGTGTAAAAGCGAAAATAGGCATTTACAGCGGGTGTAGTCTGGTATTTTGCGTACTTTCGCCAAAATTGTAACCCATAAAATTGAAGAAGATTCTGTTTTTCCAAAGAACAGTAAGAAATTTGAATTGGAGATACTTCCTCACAAGAATCTAAATTTTTTAAAAGAGCAAATAATCCATAAAATATTGCTCCTGAACCAGCACCAATATCAAGTATATTAATTTTAGACTTTAACAAACCTGCTTGATATACTAAAAACCATGCTATGTAAGCGCTATATACTCCTTCTAAAAAATATCTCATAAAATATACATGAGGAGTAACTTTATATTGGTACTCAGGATCTTTACCTTTTTTCAGAGAATGAATGTCTTCAGAAGCTATTTTTAAATCCTCCCAAAATCCCTTATTTAAAGATTTTTTCTTCAACTCATCTTCTAAGTATTCAACAAGATATTTTTCTAATTCATCGAAAATATTTATATCAAGTCCAGTACACTGTATCTTAGGTTCGTCCTTGTTGAATAATTCAAAATTATTTAATGTCTGCTGAATAAATTCTTGATTAGGTTTTAATAAATTATCTGCTGAATAGTCAAAAGCAAGTTGCAGTTTATATTCATCTGTTTGTTGTGATGCTTCTGTTAGTTGTTTTCTTAAATTTTCAGTATCTCGTTTATTTTCTTGAAAAGTACGTTCAAGTTGTAGCTTATCCCTAAATAATTTCTCTAACCAAGAAAAATTGGCACCTGATTTTTTAATCTCCTGCAAAATTTGTACAGCACTGCGCGTATCACCACGCTGTAATGCTGATTTAAATTTCTGACTTCTCCACCAATTAATAATAAAATTATTCATAACCAAACCCGTCTTTACCTTCTTTGATTTCTACACCTGGAAGTTGAGAAACTAACTTTTCTTTAAATCTCTGATAACTCAATTGTTCAGAATCATACCACCAAGCATATTTTTGTTTAACTTCTTCAGCTTCTTGACGAGTTCCTGCGACAAGAGAACGATTATTGTTGGGGTGAAAATCTTGAATTACTACTCTATCTGCAATAGCTAATTTCTTAATAAAAGCATCTTCGTCAATTGGTAAAGTTGGTAATAAAGGTGTAATTGTAATAGAAAGTTTAGGAATAAAACCTTTAAAACTATCAATACTTTCTTTAATTTTATTAATAGCATTTAATCTAGCTTTAATACTAGGTGAACGTGGTTCAAAATCTCTTCTCACAGCTTCGCTACCTGTGGGAATGCTCATATTAATTCGCAGATGTTGAAACCTTTGCAAATAATCAATATCTCTCGTAATAATAGGACTGCGAGTTTGAATTACCAAAGTTGGAGTTGGATAACCGTTATCTCTGACATCAAGCATTATCTCTAATAACCTGCGAGTTAATTGATGTTTAGACTCCAAAGGTTGGTAAGGATCTGTGACGCTACTCATGTAAATGCTAGGAGGCTGATTGGGATTTTTCCGATACCATTTTTCTAATTCTTTTTCTAAAACTTCCGCTGCATTTTCTTTAAAAATTACCCATTTACCCCAGTCTTGACGCATTTTAGTATTAGGGCTAAATGCAGCAGCATAGCAATAATTACAACCATATTGACAACCCCGATAAGGATTGAGGGTAAAATCATAAGCAGCAATAAACCCAGTCGCTTTTGTTAGCAGTGATTTAGCATTTTGGGCGTAAACATTGGTATTTCCAAATTGTTCACGCACAAATTTTGTAGGAGTTTCCTCGCTATAACCTTCATACTGTGCTTTCACCATATTTATTAATATAAATAACCCCATGATAATTTCACATTCTAGACGCTGAAGCGTTGAGAATATCTATAAATTCTAGTTAAATATAATTATTATAAATAAACAAACGGTATATTTACGTATGTTAAGCAAAATAATTCAAACTATAAGCATTATTAATTTTTTGGATATATTTGCACATTTTATGTTTTAGGCAAAAATTAACTAAGAAATTAACCAATTTTCTAACTGTAAATCTTTGACCCTAGTTAAATCAGAATCGGGAGAAACTAAAATTAAATTATGAATTATAGCAGTAGCAGCTATCAAAATATCTGCATCCTGAATAATTTTACCTCTGTTTGTTAAATCAGCATGAATTTCAGATGCTTTTTGAAAAATTCTCAGATCATCTAAGAATAAAATGGGATAATCTTGGCAAAATTCTTGAAACCAAGCCAATTTTTTAGTAGCGTTACTTCTTAACAGTCCTCTTTGAATTTCATAGTAAGTTATGCCACTAATCGCAATTTCTATTTTTAAACTACTTACTTCTTGCAATTTTAAGTTTATTTTGACATTTTGTTTGAGTGATGCTGAAACAATATTAGTATCTAATAAATAACCCATTTAACCTCGTTTTACAGATTCATCAAAAATTTGCATTTGCTCTGGAGTGAAATCATTTAGCATTCCTGAAACTAAATGTAAAGATAAAATTCTTTTAATCCGTTTCTTTAATTCTTCCTCAGAGATACTATTAACATCAGGAACGGCGACAGGATCAAAGGTACGATTAATATTTTCGATCATTGCCTGTTTATCTAAGTTTTCTTGATACAGAGGATTATTATCAATTAAAGTTTTGACAATTTCGGTTAATTTTTGATAATTAGATTGATGATTAATAATTTGAGTCATAGTTAAACCTCCTCAAAATAATATCGTTTTTGGATAAGTTAAATCCTATTGTATCAGTTATGATTTCCCTGAAAAAGTAGGAAGAAATCAACAAAAACTTAGTTTTATGATCGGTAAATTGGTGAAAAATCCCTGAAACGACATGATAATATTCATTCTGTCCGAATAAAGTAATATTAGTTAATGGTAAAACTCTACTATCGCGGCATGATAGACGAAAATGGTAAGCCCAAAATCGGTCGGAGTGCCAGACTATTAGGGATTAGACCTAGCATTGATATAAATATTGAGCAAATGCCCATAGATAGTCTAGATGAGCAAGGCTATTTATTACCAGAATCAGAGCGTGAGTTTCAAGATGAGCTTGTTGATGTTGCCATTGTAAATACAGGGGGAATGTCCGTTTCCCTGTCAATTGAAGCTTTACCAGCACCTCGTAAACCTGCTAAATTTGGTGGATATGGGAAAGATCCCCTGTGGCAAATTGATGACAGTAACATCACTGGAGATTTACAAGCTGTTCAGGATAGCCCAACCCACGTTAGTATTTCGCCAAGAGTTACAATGTTACTAGAAAGGTACGAATTAGCGTTGGTAAATACACAAGATTATTGGGAAAGAATTGATTAGAACTAAATTAGGAGGTAGGCATGGCATGGATATTTAGTTTATCAGCAGAGTGCGGCTCTGATGAAAGCAGTGCTAAGGAATTTGCTCAATATTTTATGGAGAAACCATGGTCAAATTTTAGCCCATGGCCATATTGTGCAGACACTTTTCAAGATAGTGAAAAAAATTGGTGGTGTCGGGTTTACCTAAATCATCTTAGTAAAGTGGGAATAAACAATCCTGAAAATGCTTTCTCGATGACAAATTTAGGTTTGACACTCTATAGAAATCTACTGTCTTCTCCTCCATTTCGTTATGCTTTAGTTGGTGTGGAAGTTGATGAATTTAGAACCTATAGTGAACTGATTGAAGATTTGCCTAATTTATCTATTCCAGGATTAGTTTTATCTACAGCACTTGCAGAAGAAGTAGAAATATTACCAGGTTTCCAGCCATTTAGTTCTAGCTATGTTTGGCAACCCTACAAGGGAGAAATCTATAATCCATTAATGACATCTCCGGACTTAAAACGGAAACTAGATGAACTTTTGGCTTTGAGTTGAATTTAAACAAAATCTTCCCTCTGCGCCTCTGCGGTTCAATTTCCATAAAAAAACAGCCGCCTCCTTGCGGAAGCAGCCGTTTTCAAATTAGTGGATTATGGAGAATTAGTAGTCGTAATCTCCGCCACCCATACCAGCGCCAGCAGCAGGAGCGCCATCCTTAGGCTCAGGTTTGTCAACTACGATACATTCGGTTGTCAACACCATTCCCGCAATAGAAGCCGCATTTTGCAGCGCAGAACGGGTTACTTTAGCAGGATCAACAATTCCAGCAGCCAACATATCAACGAATTCGTTGGTAGCAGCGTTGAAACCTACGTTGAATTCCTTCTCTTTCACACGTTCAGCAATGACAGCACCATTCTGACCGGCGTTTTCTGCAATTCTCTTTAGAGGTGCAGGTAAAGCACGAGCCACAATTAAAGCACCAGTCAATTCTTCATCTTTGAGGTTGCTGTTAGCCCAAACTTCCAATTGGGGAGCGAGGTGAGCCAAGGTTGTACCACCACCGGGGACGATACCTTCTTCTACAGCAGCCTTGGTAGCGTTGATAGCATCTTCCAAGCGCAGCTTCTTGTCCTTCATTTCGGTTTCGGTAGCTGCACCAACTTTAACTACAGCTACACCACCAGACAATTTAGCCAAACGCTCTTGTAGTTTTTCTTTGTCGTAGGAAGATTCGGTTTCTTCCATTTGACGACGGATTTGTTCACAACGAGCCTTAACTGGAGCTTCGTTACCTTCAGCTACAATTGTGGTGCTGTCTTTGGTGATGGTGATACGGCGAGCTTTACCCAGGCTGTCTAGCTTGGTGGTATCTAGCTTCAAACCAGCATCTTCGGTGATGAGTAGACCACCAGTTAAGACGGCAATATCTTCTAGCATAGCCTTACGGCGATCGCCAAAACCAGGAGCCTTAACGGCTGCAACGTTGAGTACACCGCGCAAACGGTTAACTACCAAGGTTGCTAAAGCTTCTTTTTCGATATCTTCAGCGATAATCACCAAAGGACGACCGGAACGAGCTACCTGCTCAAGTACAGGTACTAAGTCTTGTACTAAAGCAATCTTCTTGTCTGTTAACAAGATGTAAGGCTCATCAAAGACTGTTTCCATCCGCTCTGCATCAGTAGCAAAGTAAGGAGAGATATAGCCTTTATCAAAGCGCATCCCTTCGGTGATTTCGAGTTCGGTGGTCATAGACTTCCCTTCTTCTAGGGAAATTACGCCTTCCTTACCCACTTTGTCCATTGCTTGAGCAATCATCTGACCGACTTCTTCGTCGTTACCAGCAGAGATCGAAGCAACTTGTGCGATCGCTTTAGAATCTTCTACAGGGCGAGCGTGTTCAGCAATCTTTTCTACTAAGAAAGCCGCAGCTTTGTCAATACCACGCTTTAGTAAAATCGCATTAGCGCCGGCGGCAACGTTCCGCAAGCCTTCCTTAACGATCGCATGAGCCAAAACGGTAGCGGTGGTTGTACCATCACCCGCAGCGTCATTTGTCTTAGAAGCAGCTTGACGAATTAGTGCCACACCTGTGTTTTCAATGTGGTCTTCTAATTCGATTTCTTTAGCGATGGTGACACCATCGTTAACGATTTGTGGTGCGCCAAATTTCTTCTCTAGAACTACGTTGCGACCTTTAGGTCCAAGGGTAACAGCAACAGCCTCAGCTAAGATATCAATACCGCGTTCTAGAGCGCGACGGGCGTTTTCGTTATAGATAATGCGCTTTGCCATAAGAGTCTAAATTCGGGTAGTAAGTTAAAATTTGTCTTGAATTTTGGTAATTTGGTGATTGGTAATTGGTGATTGGTAATTGGTAATTAGGAAAACTCTTTCCCAGTACCCAATCCCCAGACCCCAGTACCTCATCCCCCTCATCACCCATTTACATGACGACTGCTAAAATATCTTTTTCAGAAAGCAGTACGTACTCTTCGGTTCCGAGCTTAACGTCGGTTCCAGCGTACTTGGAGTACAGCACTTTCTCACCAACTTGGATTTCCAATTCTTGACGGCTGCCGTCGTCATTACGCTTGCCAGGTCCAAGGGCTACAACTTCGCCTACTTGGGGCTTTTCCTTAGCGGTGTCGGGCAAATACAGACCACCTGCGGTCTTTTCTTCAGCGGCGGTCACTTTTACAAAAACGCGATCGCCCAGTGGTTTAACGGTTGAAACGGTCAGAGATACAGCTGCCATAAAATTTTTTTGCCTTGTGTTAGCACTCTCAACTCCTGAGTGCTAATTTACCGAAAGCCAGCATACAATGGCAACGATTCCTTGTGTACGGGTTTCCGAACTGAGCGATCGCACCTGTACTTAAGCATAAATGCCTAATTGTGATAGTTGTCTGGTTCTGTTGCGTAAGTAATGAATATTTTTATATGGACAACATTTATTTGCAAAGCGGGGAAATTGTTATAGAACTGTAATCAGGGAACCGTTCAATGAGTAACATTACAGTAAGTTCAAAAAATGCCGTCCTATCCCCAAAACTACTAAAGCTGTGGAAGGAACTTAAAGCCCTAAGTCATTGTGTGAAAGCTCTAGGACTGGCAAACCTTCACTGAACAGCGTTCTCTTGGTTCTGAGCAGACAGTTGCTCACTTATGGACAAAACAAGCTAGTCTAGAGTCCTGGGAATGCTTAAAACTGGGACTTAAGGAGCCACATCTTAACCAGCTGCTTAGTTAAGTCATCCCATAGGCATCTTCAGAACTAAAACCAACTGCTTGCGTGTTTGTTGTTCTAGGCAGATAATGGTAGTTTACCCAGATGGGGTTTGGTATAGCCAAACAAAACCGGAAGTCATTGAGCGGATCATCCCAGAACACTTAATCGGCATAATGGTGGTGGAAGCATAAGCCTTTTTAACCCATCCTTTGCCAGAAACTTCCCCGGTTTCTCGTGAACCTCTGATAGAGGCTTAACATCCAAAGGATATAGTAGAGCAGCAGTAAGCGAATGAAAGTGCGGGTAAGTTTTGAGCTAGGGTCATCTTCAGCTAAATACTGAACTTGTCAACCAGAAAGATTATTATTTAATCAGGTTTAATCAGGTTTTTTAGCCCGCCCCTTTCAAAGCGATATATAATAGCGCATTATAAATACTATTGCTCTCCGTATCCTTACTGGAATTTTGCCATCAAGCTACTAATTAAGATTGAAAGTGACCTTCACTTTTTAGACTTCGAGGCAGCAAAGGCAAGTTAAGTGGGAAAAACAACAACATCTCAATAATCCACCATAGAGGATAACTAATCAAGACCTTGATGGATCGAAGCGCGACAAGTGCCACTGCTATGAAAGAGTCCAGCATGAAAGATCACAAACGACTTCTATTGATTGATGATGACCCTAACCTCATCTTGCTGGTGAAGGATTACTTAGAATTCCGAGGATACGAAGTCATCACGGCCGAAAATGGACGAGAAGCTCTGGATATTCTAGAACATGATGTTCCAGACATGATCATCTGTGACGTGATGATGCCGGAAATGGACGGGTACACTTTTGTGGAACAAGTACGCCAAAACGAACGTACAAGTTGGATTCCCGTTCTCTTCCTCTCCGCTAAGGGACAAAGTGCAGACCGAGTTAAAGGTCTAAACAAAGGTGCTGATGTCTATATGGTCAAACCCTTTGAACCCGAAGAACTCGTAGCACAAGTAGAATCCTCACTAAAGCAAACCATCCGTTGGAAAGAACACCAGACAAAGGGAGGGGAAAACGGTTCCCGTATCCAAGTTCCCTTTGATGTACAGTTAACCCCAACCGAACTGAAGGTAGTCCAGTTTGTAGCCAGGGGTTTAGCTAATCGGGAAATCGCTGAAGAATTAAACGTCAGTCAGCGTACCGTGGAAAGCCATGTTTCCAATATGTTGGGTAAAACCAATCTCCACAACCGTACTGAACTAGCGCGTTGGGCGATTGAAAATCAAATGGCTTAAGCCCTCTCAAATTTACCGAAGTTCTGAGTTTTGAGTTAGGACATAATTGCTCAAAACTCAAACTGGTTACGTAACTTGACTTCAGTTTGAGAGCTAATAAATTATGAATTGTGAAGCCAAACTTGAATTTTTAATTCAAACTTCATAATTCATAGTTTATGATACAGCCCTCAACTGCTATGTTCCAACCCGGATATCACCTAAAAATATCACTACATTACCCCCACGCAAATCTCCCATTTTCCCAACTGGAAAGGAAATATAGCTCATAGGGTCTAATAAATCTTTACAAAACGGAAAATTAAATTAAAAGTCAACATTTGGCAATATACACAAATCAATAAATACATTAGAATAGTATCAGTACTGTAGTTTTAAATATAACCAGTCATCTCGTATCCGTTTGAATACTTCTTATTAGCAGATTATTAGCAGGAAAGAAGTATTCGCCAAGAAAATTAACCCCACGTGAGGAAATGATTGATTTTAGGAAAATTACACTGGAGGAAGAAAATTTACATCTTCATTCAGAATCAGGATGTCCGGGATTTAAGGATTTACATAATGGAGATTAGTAAAGATTATGAAACTACAAACTACTACCCAAGAAATAAAAACAGTTACAGCCTACTATACTCCAGAAGAATATTTAGAACTAGAACAAAAATCTGATTATAAAAATGAATATAAAAATGGAGAAATTATACCTATGACTGGAGGAACAACAAACCATAATAAACTAGCTGGTAACTTTTATATCTCTTTGAATTTGGCACTAAATGATTTAGATTATGAAGTTTACATTGGTGATGTGAAATTGTGGATACCAAAATATCGAGAATTTACTTATCCTGATGTGATGGTAATTGAGGGTGAACCTGTGTATTATGGAACTAACACCACTATAGTTACTAACCCGTTATTAATTGGTGAAGTTTTATCTAAATCTACAAAAGATTACGATCAGGGAGATAAATTTCTGTATTATCGTTCAATTCCTGAATTTAAAGAATATGTTTTGATTGACCAAACTAAATATTATGTAATGCAGTACGTGAAAAATAATGAGAATCAATGGTTTTTGACGGAGTATGAAACAGAAGATGCTATTTTAAATTTGGCATCAATTAATGTGAAATTCCCATTGAAGCAATTGTATAAAAAAATTAACTTTTTGGAAAAAATAGAGTAAAAAGAGTGCAGGATGTAAGGGTGTCTATTGATGCTATGGGAACACAAAAATCAATTGCTGAGAAAATTATTGGCACAGATGCTGATTAGACACTATCAGATTTATTCGTCAATTTGATAATGGTAGTGGAGACCATACACAACTGGAGTTTAGACTAAAAACAGAGATACAAGTTAAAACTACTGAGAAAAAGTGAGTTAAAAAGACTACTAATTATAGAGAATAGAGAATTGGCGAAAAAAAAGCGGTCAGTGATGTAAAACTGACCGCAAAATGTTCAATGCTGATAAATGTAAAAGAGTTATCAGATTGACAATTTTTCCTTTTGCCTATTGGGGTTATGGATTTAAGCTTCAATCCCATCGAAACACCACCTTTAGAAGTTGTTGAAAAAGGTATTGAGGCAATTAGAGACTATTTTCGCATAATCTTGTAGTTGTCTTTTCTATGATTGCCACTTTTGGTGGTCTTTTACCATTTCATTATCTAGCTTTAGCAATTATTGGTAAAGCAATATTTATTGTTTTAATAGGAGTCTTACAACTACGTCAAGATAACCGATTATCTGAAAAATCTTTTGTGGAGTTAGTAAAAAAAGAATCAACCATTACTCAAGCAGTTTCAGTTCCTTTAGTCATAGAAATTGTTAGCAGTAATTGGAAAACCGATTATTCCACTAAAGCTGATGAATATGAATCAATGGGTATTCCTTAATATTGGATATTTGATTATGCTGCTTTCGGTGGAAGAAGATTTATCGGTAATCCTAAACAACCCACTATCTGAGTTTATTCTTTAATTGATGAAAAATATCTAGTTAATTAATTTAGAGGTGATGATCAGATCGTATCTCCACTTTTTCCAGATTTAAACTTAAATATTTCTCACATTTTACAAAAAATATAGCAGTATGCACTTCCATGATTTACATCCCACATTCTGCACCCCAATAGTCACAAACGTAAATTACTAAGAGAAAAAAGGCAAGCAAGAATAAAAACAGACATAATTCATCAAACTAAATGGTGGGTTAGCGACAGCGTAACCCACCCTACAATTAAAACTCTGCGCTTTGTGGTGTGCGGGGGAACGGAATTACATCACGAATATTTCCCATACCCGTCATAAATTGCACCAATCTTTCAAACCCCAAACCAAAACCAGCATGGGGAACAGTACCATAACGACGTAAATCTAAATACCACCACAAATCTGCCGGATTCATACCTTGGGCTAAAACCCGTTTTTCTAATACATCAAGCCTTTCTTCCCGTTGAGAACCACCAATTATTTCCCCTATTTTTGGTGCGAGAATATCCATGGCGCGGACGGTTTTTTCATCATCACTCAACCGCATATAAAAAGCTTTGATTTGGGCGGGATAATCTGTAACAATCACAGGCTTTTTAAACAATTGTTCTGCTAAATAGCGTTCATGTTCTGATTGCAAATCTGCACCCCAACTGACAGGATAATCAAATTTAACATCAGCCTTTTCTAAAAGTTTGACCGCTTCTGTATAAGTCAATCTTTCAAATTGATTATTAATAATATTATTTGCGGTTTCTAAGACAGTCTTATCAATCCGTTCGTTGAAAAATTCCATGTCTTCTGGACAAGTTTCTAATACATATTTAAAGATATATTTAAGAAACTCCTCCGCTAAATCCATATCACCTTCTAAATCACAAAAAGCCATTTCTGGTTCGACCATCCAAAATTCTGCTAAGTGGCGAGAAGTGTTAGAATTTTCAGCGCGAAATGTGGGTCCAAAAGTGTAGACATTAGTAAACGCCATTGCCATAATTTCGGCTTCTAATTGTCCACTGACTGTTAAATAAGCAGGTTTACTAAAGAAGTCTTGGCTATAATCAATTTCTTGATTTTCGGTGCGAGGGACATTCTTTAAATTAAAATTGGTAACACTAAATAATTCGCCCGCGCCTTCACAGTCACTAGCAGTAATAATGGGAGTATGTACCCATAAAAATCTTTTTTCTTGAAAGAATTGGTGAATAGCTGCTGAACAGGCATTTCTCACCCGGAATACTGCACCAAAGGAGTTAGTTCTAGAACGCAAATGGGCAATGGTTCGCAGAAACTCAAAGGAATGACGTTTCTTTTGCAGAGGATAGGTATCGGGGTCAGCGTCTCCGTAGACTTTTACACTATTAGCTTTTAATTCTATTCTCTGTCCTTTGCCTTGGGAAGCCACAAGTACACCTGTGACCTCTACAGAAGCACCAGTATTTATTTGTTTTAATATTCCTTCGTAGTTTGGTAAATCTTGATTAATGACTATTTGTAAATTACCTAAAGATGAACCATCATTAACTTCCAGAAATGCGAAGCCTTTTAACTCGCGTTTTGTTCTTACCCAAGCTTGAATTACCAAGACCTCTTCTGGTTCTCCAGTTTTTAATATTTCTGCAATGCGACGATTTACCATTTTCTACAATTTGTATTTTGTTAATGTATATAATATTAATTTTATGAAAAATTAACAGTTTCAGCCAATCAAAAATCCCAATTTGGAATTAACCAGCACAAGACTTTAATAGCCAGCCTATGATTACACCTAAACCGCCAAAGCGAACAGCTTGCCAAAAAGGTCTTTTCAGGCTATTCCAAGAAAATAGCTGGCTTTCTAAGTTTAGTTCTAACGCCTCTAATTGTTTTTGAATACGCTTTAACTCTGATTTAATTTCTGGGGACTGCTTTTTATTTTGTTTCAGATTTTTTAATTCTTGTTGCCATTGTGCCTTTTGTTGTTGATCTTGTTGCACTTGGGCATATCTTTCTTTTAATAATCGGAGTGAAGTTTCTACTTCTTCTAGTTCCTGTTCAAAGTCTGGCTGCTGGTTTTCCTGTAAATTAGTCATTGGTGATTTGTCATTGGCTATGATGATTAAATCATAACTGTTAATATTCACT
The DNA here is from genome assembly GCF_049315035.1 of Anabaena sp. PCC 7938. NCBI lineage: Bacteria > Bacillati > Cyanobacteriota > Cyanophyceae > Nostocales > Nostocaceae > Anabaena > Anabaena sp. PCC 7938. The sequence continues at coordinate 4,831,977 of NZ_CP186034.1, forward strand.
CACCACTTAGTCTTATGTTTCAAACTAGTCAACTGAAAGAAATCAGCACTCTAGAACTGGCTCAAGCCCTGATAGAAAGGCTAAGTATCTCCCCTGATGATTGGCATCGCCTCAAGTCTAACCGCAATTCCCGTGCTAGTGAACAGGTAGCGGCTGCTATGGTGTTTCTCCTCAAAAACCAGCCTCAAGAAGCTCAAGCGAGATTAGAACAGGCTATTGGTTGGTTAGATAAGTCAATTTCTGCCCCTCCTTGTGAAAGTCACGGAAAAAAATGAGGGGAATGGAGATCAATCAGCACCAATGGCGTATTGTAATACATCTCTGCTTTGGCTGTCTTCATCGCCGTAATGACAGAAGACGGCGGGCTTCTATTTGCTTACAAAGCCGCAATTCTGTGCCTTTACGGTTCCACTCTACCTGATCAAAGATGAGATGCAGGAGAGACATACCTCGCCCACTTTCGGCTTCATCTGGTGGTAAATAGTCTGTAGGATCGCTATCGCTATCAGGTGAGGGAGTGAAGCCACTTCCTTGGTCTGAAATAATCCACCAATATTGATTATCTATTAGGGAAAAACGAACTACTACTAGTTTGCCAGGATCAAGATTATTGCCATGTTTAGCTGCGTTGACTAGGGCTTCTTGAAGTCCTAATCGCAGTTCGGCTTGTAATTTGGTGGGAACATCTGCCAATAGTAAATCTAATATCGGACAAAGATAAAGGGTTGAGGCAAAACTAATAGTGCCCCAATTGCGTCCAACTGGACGTAGGGAAATGGTAATCACAAGAGAAACCCCGTAGCTTTTAGTTAGCTAGACATTAGTTTGGTGTCACAGGCACCCTAATAATCATTGAGGTGGTCATACTGCCTTCAAACTTGAGTCTGTAAAACTAAATTTTAAAAATGCTAGGGAGCATCGACTCTAAATATAGAAGTGAGAATTGGTCTGTTAAAAATTGGCTGTAATTTTACCGCCTATGCGGTCAGCAACTTGGAAGTTGCTATTAATTTAAATGGGTATATAAATAGCCCGCTTTATTGCCACTTAATAATTTACACAATTTAATTCACCTTTAAGAGTCTATGCAACTTCAATTTTTTAACAACAGGAATGTGTATTTTTAGATTAATTCTATTTTAGCATTACTACCATGCACTAGACTACAAATTTCTCATTTGAGTTTTTTGTAAATAATTTACTGACTCTAATCCATGGGTGAACGCGCTAGAAATGCGGCGGCTTCCACATGAGCCGTTTGGGGGAAAAAGTCTGCGGGCTGTACCCTATTGAGAGTGTATAGTCCGTTTTCACACAGTAGTTTTAGGTCACGAGCTAGGGTGGATACTTTACAACTGACGTAAACAATCCGAGAAGGTTTCAAGTCAAGTAAGGTTTTGATGACGTTAGCTTCACATCCTTTGCGTGGCGGATCAAGTAATACAACATCGGGTACAATGCCTAGATTTGGAAGATTTTTTTCAACTGCGCCTATTTGAAATGTAACATTATTAATTTCATTATGTGTGGCGTTGAGAATGGCCTGTTGTACTGCTGTTGATTGGACTTCTAAGCCGATAACTTGGCGTGCTTGTTTGGCTAGGGGTAAGGTCAATGTCCCGATACCGCAGTAGGCATCGACTAGAATTTCGTGACCTTGTAAATTGAGTTCTGACTGAATTACTTGTAATAGGGATTCTGCGGTTTCTGTGTAGACCTGAAAGAATGTATCTGGGAGGATTTGAAATTCCAGTCCGGCAAATATTTCGCGCAGATAAGGAACTCCGACGATAGAACGGGTTTCTGAACCAAAGATAGCATTTGTGCGATCGCTATTTCGATTCAATGACACCCCTACCAATTGGGGATATCTCTCTAACCATTCTTGTGCTTGGGTTTCAATTCCAGATAATTTCCAATCTTTCACTACCAAAGTCAGCAGCATTTCCCCTGTTCGACGACCAATACGTAAACCCAAATGGCGAATTAACCCTTGGTGACGGTGTTCGTTATAAATTGACCAACCCCGCTTCTGGATATCTAACTTCACCTCAGCCAGCATGGAGTTAAAGCGGGAGTCTTGAACTGGACACTGATTCAAATTAATTAATTGATGGCTACCTTTTTGGTAATAACCAGCTTGTACCTGCCCCGTAGCTGAGATACCCAGAGGATAGGTGACTTTGTTGCGATAACCTAAGGATGATTCAGCCACCAATACAGGGTCTACAGGTGGGTTAACAAAATTGCCAATACGTTCTAGAGCTTGAATTACTTGATTGCGCTTGGCTATCAGCTGGTAGTTATAATCAATATGCTGCCACTGACAACCGCCACATTTATCAGCCACAATGCAGTTTGGTCTAATTCGTCCTGGAGATCGTTTGAGGATTTCCTTGAGCGTAGCCTGAGCATATTTGGGTTTAACGTTTACCAGTCTAACAAGAGTGCGATCGCCTGGTACAGTGTCTGGAACAAAGACCACACGCTGCTCAAACCTGCCCACACCATCACCCGTATCACTCAAATCAGAAATTTCCACTTCAATTACTTCACCCTGTCGCCAAACATTATTAGTCATTAGTCATTCAATTTTGGATTTTAGACTTAGGCCAGCTCAGTCGAACAATTTTGGATGTGGTGATTGAAGAATTATTACAAGTGCTTCCTTATTTTTCCCCAATCCCCAATCCCCAGTTCCTATTACTATCTTCTCACACCCTTCACTTCTGTACCTCTAACTAGTTAAACTAGCAAATAATATTTCGCGTAATTGCATAATAATCATGACTGTAATTAGCCAAGTTATTCTCCAAGCTGACGACGAACTGCGTTACCCCAGCAGTGGCGAACTCAAGAGTATCAAAGAATTTTTGCAAACTGGTCTACAGCGGACAAGAATCGTCTCTACTCTTGCGGAAAATGAAAAAAAGATAGTTCAGGAAGCAACCAAAAAACTTTGGCAGAAGCGCCCTGACTTTATCGCCCCCGGTGGCAATGCTTACGGAGAAAAGCAACGTGCTTTATGTATCCGCGATTTTGGCTGGTACTTGCGCCTGATTACTTACGGCGTACTTGCTGGAGACAAAGGCCCAATTGAAAAGATTGGTTTGATAGGCGTGCGGGAAATGTACAACTCTTTAGGCGTTCCTGTCCCAGGAATGGTGGAAGCTATCACTTCTCTCAAACAAGCCTCCTTGGATTTATTGAGCGCTGAAGATGCTGTCGAAGCAGCCCCTTACTTTGATTACATCATTCAAGCGATGTCCTAATACACCTGGTATTAGTTCTAGCAGTGGACTTTCAGTCTACCAGAGTGAGTATGAGACATTAGTACTCAATCCCAATCAATAAAATTCATCATTTGAGGACACCTTCCCCACACTTGATAGTGGCTATGGCAAAATCTTTGTCAAGTTATTATCTGGTAGTGGGGATATTTTATACTCAGTAATTAAGATAAAGACAAAAAACCGACAGGTTTAAGGCTGTCGGTCATTAGTGTGTTCCCTATTAATGACTCGGCTAGAGTTCAGTTATAGGTGATTATGCCAATATGCCCACTCTTAGAGGAGGATCTTTATCATATAAAAATTGTGATTATAATCATGTTTTTTGTGATTATAATCACCAATGTATTACCTAAAAAATGTATTCACTTCAATAATTAATTTTACTTAGCCATCCTAAATCAAACTCAATACTTTCATGTCAAAAAACCTAAAACTTGTGAAACCGAATACTATATTCCTTCAAACATCCTTTTAGAAGATTTGGGAGAAGCATTATTTGATTTTTCTGAAGTTGGTGATTTAGTGACTTGGTTAAACGAAAGAGTGGGCAATTAATCAAGATTTAGTAAGAATATTTTTTAGAGCCATTGTATATAATATCTCTTCGTAGATTTAATCATATTTATATTTTGAATGATAAAGTTAAAAGCAGAGAAATTTTATGCATTTATCAATGATTGTTAACAGTCCAATAGATAAAAATTGGCATGGAAGACTTAACTTAGTCTATGCTAAACGCCAAGATTCCACTCAGTTAATTTACAACCATCATCAAGCGCCGTTTAATATACAACGCCCCTTTTATCCAGAAGGACAAGAAGTTTGTCACAGCGTCATTTTACACACGGCTGGGGGCATTGTGGGGGGCGATCGCTTGTCATCTGATATCCACCTCGAAAAAGATTCTCAAGCATTAATCACCACAGCCGCTGCTGGTAAGGTATATCGCAGTAATGGCTTACCAGCAAAACAAACCGTAAATATCCAAATTGGTGCTAATGCTTGTTTAGAATATTTACCTCAAGAGACTATTTTATTCAATGGTGCTGTTTATCGTCAAGATTTAAAGGTAAAATTAGATACCAACTCTAGCTTTATCGGCTGGGAGATTACACGGTTGGGACGCAGTGCGAGAGGAGAAAAGTTTTTAGAGGGAGAAATGCGATCGCACACCGAAATCTGGCAAAATGGTATTCCGCAATGGATTGATAGGCAAATCTTGCCCGGTAGTGAAGAAGTATTTCACAGTCCCCACGGTTTAGCGGGATATCCTGTAGTTGGTAGCCTCGTTTGGGTAGGAAGTTCTGTTTCCAGAGAAATTATTGAAAAAGCACGTTCTCTAGTTACTCAAAATAATTTAACGGGTGTGAGTCGTCTGCAAAATGGATTTTTGTGTCGATATCGTGGTAATTCTACATCTGAAGTCAGAAACTGGTTTACAAATGTTTGGCAAATTTTACGAGTATCTTTGCTAAATCGTGGTAATTGTATTCCCAGAGTCTGGCAGATTTGAAATAACCGCAGAGGATGAAAAATGCAACTTACACCCCAGGAAAAAGATAAATTATTAATTTTTACTGCTGCTTTAGTAGCAGAAAGACGAAAAAATAGAGGTTTGAAATTGAATTATCCAGAAGCAGTTGCTTTTATTTCTGCTGCGATTTTGGAAGGTGCAAGAGATGGACAAACGGTGGCAGAATTAATGAGTTATGGCACAACCTTATTAACTCGTAATGATGTCATGGAAGGTATTCCTGAAATGATTCATGATGTACAAGTAGAAGCAACTTTTCCAGACGGAACTAAGTTAGTAACTGTACATAATCCGATTAGATAATGCTCACGCAAAGGCGCAAAGACGCAAAGGAAGAAATTATGATTCCAGGTGAAATCATCACCCCAGCAGGTGAAATAGAATTAAATCTAGGTCGTCCAACCACAAAATTAATAGTAGCAAATACAGGAGATAGACCAATTCAAATCGGTTCACATTTCCACTTTTACGAAGTTAACACCGCCCTACATTTTGATAGAGAAAAAGCGCGAGGAATGCGATTAGATATCCCCGCCGGCACAGCCGTGAGATTTGAACCAGGAGACGAAAAAGAAATTACCCTCATCCACCTCGTTGGTAAACGCCAAATTTACGGCTTCAACAACAAAATTGACGGAAACCTCTAAATTTCTCTCTGTGCCTCTGCGACTCTGCGTGATAAAAAAAAGGATTTTCTATGACCTACAAAATGAACCGCCAAGCCTACGCTGAAACCTACGGACCAACAGTAGGAGACAAAATCAGACTAGCTGACACAGAATTATTTATTGAAGTAGAACAAGACTTCACCACATACGGCGACGAAGTAAAATTTGGTGGGGGAAAAGTCATCAGAGACGGAATGGGACAATCCCCCATTTCTAATCATGATGGTGCAGTAGACTTAGTTATTACTAACGCCTTAATTCTCGATTGGTGGGGAATTGTGAAAGCGGATATTGGTATTAAAGACGGCAAAATTCACAAAATTGGTAAAGCTGGAAATCCCTATATTCAAGACAACATAGATATTATTATTGGACCCGGAACCGAAGCTTTAGCAGGGGAAGGAATGATTCTGACGGCTGGGGGAATTGATTCTCACATTCATTTTATTTGTCCCCAACAGATTGAAGTTGCGATCGCATCGGGAATCACTACCATGATAGGTGGAGGAACAGGCCCCGCAACAGGTACAAACGCCACCACCTGCACTCCCGGCCCTTGGAATATGTACCGAATGCTGCAAGCGGCTGATGCTTTCCCGGTTAATATCGGCTTTTTAGGCAAAGGTAACACCAGTCAACCCCAAGGACTCATAGAACAAGTCCAAGCCGGTGCAATGGGGTTAAAACTCCATGAAGACTGGGGAACTACCCCCGCAACCATTGACACCTGTCTCACTGTTGCTGATGAATATGATGTCCAAGTTGCAATTCACACCGACACCCTCAACGAAGCCGGATTTGTTGAAGATACTATTGCGGCTTTTAAACATCGTGCCATTCACACCTACCACACCGAAGGTGCAGGAGGAGGACACGCACCCGATATCATCAAAGTCTGTGGACAAAGCAACGTTTTACCATCTTCCACGAATCCTACCCGTCCTTACACCCTCAACACCCTAGATGAACACCTGGATATGTTGATGGTATGTCATCACTTAGATCCGGCAATTCCCGAAGATGTTGCCTTTGCTGAGTCCCGCATTCGTCGAGAAACCATCGCTGCGGAGGATATTCTGCACGATTTAGGCGCGTTTAGTATGATTGCTTCGGATTCCCAAGCGATGGGACGTGTTGGTGAAGTGATAATTCGGACTTGGCAGACATCACACAAAATGAAGGTACAACGCGGAAGCCTTGCTGGAGATAGCAATGCAGACAATCTCCGAGCGAAAAGATATGTCGCTAAATATACAATTAACCCAGCGATTACACATGGTATTTCCCAATATGTGGGGTCAGTGGAAGCCGGGAAATTAGCAGATTTATGTTTGTGGAAACCGGCCTTTTTTGGTGTGAAACCAGAAATTGTGATTAAAGGGGGAATGATTGCTTGGGCGCAAATGGGTGATGCAAATGCTAGTATTCCCACACCGCAGCCTGTACACGCACGTCCCATGTTTGGTAGTTTTGCCGGTGCGAGGAATGCTACATCATTAACTTTTGTTTCTCAAGCTGCTTTAGAAAGAGATATTCCCCAACAATTAGGGTTACACAAAACAGCAGTTGCAGTTTCAGGAACTCGGCAAATTAGTAAGCGGGATATGAAATTAAATGATGCTTTACCTCATATTGAAGTAGACCCAGAAACCTACGAAGTTCGCGCAGATGGAGAATTATTAACTTGTGAACCAGCAACGGTTTTACCAATGGCACAAAGATACTTTTTGTTTTAGTTTATGACTGAACTATCCACCGATTACGATAGTCCTTGGAAAGAAATTATAGAACTTTATAGCAATTCCCAAGCTCATGAAATACACCCCACCCGCGTTGTCGCGCACCCTCCCCTTACCAAGGGGAGGGTTGGGGAAAGGTAATTTTGTATCTAACTAGAGTGGGAAAGGCTATATTTCGACAAGTTTTTAGAGTTTTTATTTCCCTTAGCTTATGCAGAAATAGACTGGAATCGTCCTTATCAATTTTAGTAAGGGTGAAGTATTCGGGTGATAAACTATCCTTAAAAGCATTGATTTTCTGTCCAAATGCTTCGCCCCTACTAGTCCCAAATTTATCAATTAAAGCTATTTTTGCCTTTTCTATACCTTTTTGAGAAGCCTGAGGCGACATAATCTCCTTAGAAACTTTTACACCATTATATTGCTGTTGGCAAAAGTCACACATACAGAAAGCCTGTTAAATACGACATTAGAGGGATTTCAGAAAGACATAAATCTAATATGCTGACTAAGGCGATCGCAATGCTAGAAACTCTAATCCCCTAATTACTCAACAAATCTCTTGAAATTATCCTGACTCTACTGCTGGAAAAATCCTGGAAACGGCTGCTGAAGGATGAAAATAGCCAAAATCTCAACTATTTCCTGAAACTAAAAACGCCTCTCAAACCCGTTATCAAAGACACAATAAATAACCCAAAAACCTCTATGTGTAAGATACTAAAGGGATACTACACTCCTAGAAAATCTCTATTGCTCAAGCGTATAGTTTATGGATTTTTACCAGGGTAAGCTAATCTAAGAAAAGCTAACTGTTTCCCTCTACCGCTTAAAGTCTATGAGTTCAAAATCTCCCCGCACCGACAAAATACTAGTTGTAGACGACTCCCCTGATAACATCTTTCTCATCAAAACTATCTTAGAAGCAGAAGGTTATACAGTTAGCACTGCCGAAAGTGGTGCTTCAGCACTCGAAAAACTGCAAGCATCTCCATCTGACTTGGTGTTACTAGATTTAATGATGCCAGAAATGGATGGCTATGAAGTCACCAGATGCATTCGTAGCGAGATAAATTTCTTGCAATATATCCCCATACTATTAATTACTGCCCACGATTCTCCCAGCGTTGCTGAAGGCTTAGATTTGGGTGCTGATGACTTTATCCGCAAACCTGTCAGCGTAGATGAATTACTGGCCAGAGTGCGATCGCTCCTCCGACTCAAACATAGCATAGATGAACGTGATGAAATTGCCCGTCAGCGTCAAGATTTCGTTTCCCGTCTCACCCATGACTTACGCACTCCTTTAGTAGCCGCAGATAGGATGTTGATGCTATTACAGCAAGGTGCTTTGGGACAATTATCACCCCAAATACAAGAAGTAGTAATCATCATGGCGCGGAGTAACATAAACTTGCTAACTATGGTTAATACCTTATTAGAAGTTTACCGCTTTGAAGCAGGTCGCAAAACCCTAACTTTTCAACCTGTAAATATCAACCAATTACTCAAAGATGTATCAGCAGAATTAGCACCCCTAGCTGAAGAAAAAGCACTGGCTATAAATCTAGATTTCTCTAATGATTCAACTCCAAAAACAGTTCTTGGTGATCGATTAGAATTACATCGTCTCTTCACAAACTTGATAGGTAACGCCATTAAATTTACCGATTCTGGTTCAATCACAATCCGTATTAATAATCAACATCAGTTAGAACAAAATGTTATTGAAGTCGCAGATACAGGGTCTGGTATCCCCCCTGAAGACCAACTCACCTTATTTGAAAGATTTCGACAAGGTAATCATAATCGGTCTGGTAGCGGTTTAGGACTTTATCTAGCGCGTCGGATTGTGGAAGCACATGAAGGAACTATTCATGTCAAATCTGAGTTAGGTAAAGGTAGCATTTTTAGTATTTATCTACCAGTTCATTAAATACAGAAACCGAAGCACAGAGGCAGAGAAAAAAGAGACGCTATCTTATACTAATACATTTATTTTCAGTTTGTTATAACTATTGAATTGACTCATAAACAAAATGATTACTGAATTATCAATTAGTGAAAATCTTCGCCAACAGCGTATTTACTTTTCTACAGGTAAATCCAAAGAAATTAATTTCCGACTGCAACAATTAAAAACTCTCAAACAATTAATTATTGATAATGAACTCGTAATTATTCAAGCATTACAAGCAGATTTACAAAAACCAGAACTTGAAGCTGTTACTTCCGAAATTATCTTAGCTTTAAAAGAAATTGAATTAGCAATTAAAAATCTGAGAAATTGGGCTAAACCTAAGAAAGCAGCAATTCCTTGGCAATTATTACCCGCTTCAGCCCAAATCACACCAGAACCATTGGGAGTAGTTTTAATTATTGGGGCTTGGAACTATCCCTTTGAATTAGTAATTGTTCCTTTAATCGGTGCCATAGCTGCCGGAAATTGTGCAGTTCTCAAACCTTCAGAAATTTCCACTCATACCTCCCATGTTTTAGCTGAAATTATTCCTAAATATTTTGATTCAGACTATATTTCTGTAATTGCCGGAGGTGTAGAAACAAGCCAAAAATTATTAGCAGAAAAGTTTGATCATATATTTTTCACAGGTAGCCCTCATGTAGGTAAAATCGTCATGGCTGCTGCTGCTAAACATCTTACACCTGTAACTCTAGAATTAGGTGGTAAAAATCCCTGTATCGTAGATACTGATATTCATTTTGAACATACCGCTAGACGCATTATTTGGGGTAAATTTATTAATGCTGGACAAACTTGTATTGCCCCTGATTATCTGTTAGTTAATAAAAAAATCAAGGATAAATTATTAATTAATCTAGAAAAATGCCTAAAAGAATTTTATGGTGATAGTCCAGATAAAAGTCCAGATTATGCCAGAATTATCAATCAACAGCACTTTGATAGATTAGTTAATTTCCTAAAAAATGCTGAGATTATTGTTGGTGGAGAAAATAAAGCAAATGAATTTTATATCGCACCAACATTAATACAAAATGTCTCATTTACAGATTCTATTATGCAGGAAGAAATTTTTGGGCCTATCCTGCCCATAATTGAATACACGGATATTGAAGAAGCTATCAACTGGGTTAATTCTCAACCAAAACCCCTAGCTATATATTTATTTTCTGAAAATGAATTTCTGCAAAAGCAAGTTTTACAAGCAACTTCTTCCGGTGCAGTTTGTTTCAACGAAACAGTAATTCATTTTACTGTTCCATCTTTACCATTTGGTGGTGTGGGTAATAGCGGTATTGGCAGTTATCACGGTAAATCTAGTTTCGATACTTTTTCCCATTACAAAAGTATCTTAAAAAATCCTTTTTGGGTAGATATAAAATTACGATATGCCCCTTACAAAGGCAAATTATCTATATTAAGGCAACTTTTGAAGTTTTAATTCAAAATTTAAAATCGTAAAAATCTAGGCAAAAAAGTCCCAGAAACCTTAATTTGTATAAGAAGTGATGCAGGATTTTTAACATTATTACAAAATATTGTCTCTTTTCCCTGTTCCCTTATCTCAAACTTCTCGGTCTAGCATAACAAATACCGAAGAACCAGCTATTTTATTAAAATTATTAAATCAAGATCAATTATTTAAAAATTCTTGTATCTTTCTCAAGTAGGTTTCTGGATCTTCCAGCATCGGAAAATGTGCGGTATTCGGAATCAATGCAAATTCAACATTTTCACTCAATTGCGCCGCTTTTTCGCCCATTTTCGCCGGAATAATGATGTCATATTCTCCTGCTACTAGTAGCGTTGGTACTGTTAATTTGCTAAATTCCTGGGGCATAAAGTCCGCTTGTTTCTTGCTGACAGACGTGAAAATTGTCCCCAAAGCCGCATCATAATCAGCATCTATAAAATCTTGTAAAAAAGCTGTTCTCTCAGATTTGGGGATAGGACTATGCAGAAATCTTGCCATAAACATCTTGTCAGCCAAGGGTATTTTTCCTAACCACTTGGGACGAAATTTAACTACTAATCCACCAAATTTATAAAAGGATGTAAAAGCTTTTTCGTCATATTCAAAAATTCCGCTACAAGTTAAAATCCCTTTTTCCACTCTTTGGGGGTAGCGGTTAAAAAATAAAGTGGCAATTGAAGCACCCATTGAATGAGCATTAATATAGACACGCTGGAGATGCAACCCGTCTAATAAAGCTGCCAAATCTTCAGCATAATCCTCTAATTCATAAGTTAACTCTTGAATTGCCTCTTTTTTTTCCTGTTTTGACTGCGATTCAACTACAGACTCGGCAGTTTGGACGATAGTTGGTTTACCATGAGAACGCCCAAAACCTCGCATATCGTAGAGTAAACAGTCAAATTTGTCTAGTAAAGCCTCAGCAGTGCTTCGCCAATACCTAGACGAACCAGCCCAACCATGAATAAAAACCATCACTGGCTTCACTTCTGAATCAGATGATGATTTTATCCACTCGTAGTAATGCTCAACCCCACGAACATTGATATAAGGCATACTTTCAAGGGAACAGGTAACAGGGAACAGGTAACAGGAAAATTCTGAACTTCTGAACTTCTGAACTTCTGAACTCCTGAACTCCTGCCTTCTAAACTATGCTGATTCTGGTTTGGGCAACGAAGATGGATGTACTAACAGTTCAGCGGTAGAACGTTTTTCAACCATTTCCCGTGTTACTGTGCAGCGAGTCACATCTTTCCGAGATGGTAACTCATACATTACATCCAGCATCAATTCTTCCACAATGCCCCGCAGCGCCCGCGCCCCAGTTTTGCGCCGATAGGCTTCTTGAGCGATCGCTTTTAAGGCTTCTGCTTTAAAATCTAACTGGACGTTATCCATATTCAACAGTTTTTGGTACTGCTTCACCAAGGCACTGCGTGGTTGGGTAAGAATCGCCATTAGCGCCTCTTCATCCAGGGGATCTACCACTGCTATCATTGGCATCCGTCCGATAAATTCAGGAATCATCCCAAATTTCACCAAGTCATCCGGTTGGAGATGACGCAGTGTATCTGCTGCCCGTTTCTCTTTAGATAGACCTTCTCCTGGTTGGACAAAACCAATTGACTTTTTACCCACTCTCTGATCTACGACTTTTTCCAAACCTACAAAAGCACCACCACAGATAAACAGGATGTTACTAGTATCAATTTGGATACAATCTTGATAAGGGTGCTTGCGTCCGCCTTGGGGAGGAACATTGGCGGTTGTACCTTCCAACATTTTCAGCAAAGCTTGCTGTACACCTTCCCCAGAAACATCCCTCGTAATCGAGGTATTTTCACTTTTGCGGGCGATTTTGTCAATTTCGTCGATGTAGATAATGCCTCGCTGTGCTTCTTCTACATCCAAATCGGCTACTTGTAAAAGTCGCAGCAAGATATTTTCTACATCTTCCCCCACATACCCTGCTTCTGTCAGAGTTGTGGCATCAGCAACGGCAAAGGGTACATCCAGAATTTTGGCTAGAGTTTGTGCTAACAGAGTTTTGCCGCAACCAGTCGGGCCCATTAATAAAATATTGGACTTTTGTAGTTCTACTGCATCATCTGCCCCACCTTTGCCATTACCTTTAGACTGAACAATAGCCAATCGCTTGTAGTGATTGTAAACAGCGACTGACAATACTTTTTTGGCTTCATCTTGACCAATAACGTGTTCGTCTAAATAGTTTTTAATCTCTCTCGGTTTGGGGATTTGGTTAAATGAGAGATTGGAAGAACGGGTACGGCGTTTTTGAGGTGGTTCTGACCGTGGTGCTGGTTGGGATGCCGCAGCAGCATTTGTATCAAGTAACTCCTCATCTAGGATTTCATTACACAAGTCAACGCATTCATCGCAGATGTAGACTCCCGGCCCTGCGATTAGTTTACGCACCTGCTCCTGAGACTTGCCACAAAACGAACATTTTAAATGGGAGTCGTACTTAGACATACCAAGCCTCTTATTTCAGAATGGTGACGTTTTCCCCTGCGGTGGGAAGATTTTGTCTAGAAATAACCTGATCGATCAAACCGTAGTTCTTGGCTTCTTCTGCTGACATGAAAAAGTCGCGTTCCGTGTCTGCTTCGATCTTTTCCAAGGGTTGACCAGTATGTTTGGCCATTAATTGATTCAAGTTACCCTTAATGTAAAGAATTTCTCTAGCTTGAATTTCAATATCAATAGCTTGTCCTTGAGCGCCACCAAGGGGTTGGTGAATCATAATCCTGGAGTCAGGTAAAGACATACGTTTGCCGGCAGCTCCAGATGTTAACAAAAATGCCCCCATACTAGCAGCTAGACCAAAACAGATGGTAACTACATCAGGGCGTATTTGCTGTATTGTATCATAGATAGCCATCCCTGCGTAGACGGAACCACCAGGAGAATTAATGTAAAGTTGAATATCTTTTTCTGAGTCTTCGGCATCTAGAAACAGCAATTGGGCAACTATGGAGTTAGCAACGACATCATCTATTGGTGTTCCCAAAAAAATAATCCGCTCTCGCAGTAGGCGGGAGTAGATGTCAAAAGCCCTTTCTCCCATGCCGGATTGTTCCACCACCATCGGGACGATGTTGTTAGGGCTGCTGTAATTACAGCTAATACCAATGGGACTCAAGCTACTGATTGGGTAATTTCCCGACTGCGATACAAGCATACAAGAATATTTAACAATAAATGGGACAGAGTTTGCAGCCGTTATGGCTGATTTTTCAGGAATTGAATTTTTATTTGAGCTATGTCTTAACCATTATGCCTTATATAGATTCTTATCGTTGAAGTCAGGATACTGGGGACTGGGGACTGGGGACTGGGGACTGGGGACTGGGGACTGGGGACTGGGGACTGGGGACTGGGGACTGGGGACTGGGGACTGGGGACTGGGGACTGAGGACTGGGGACTGAGGGCTGGGGATTACATTTAAATATATTTCCCCCTGCTCCCTGCTTCTTATTCCTGTCACCTGTCACCTGTCACCTGTCACCTTCTTCCTCTACTCAGGGCTGGCTGTTGCTTCTTCTGTGACTGCCTCTGTACTCTGAGCTTCTGCTGCTGGTTCTTCTGTAGGACTCAAAGAACCTTGGGGTACTAGTTCTACAGATGAATTTGCTACAAGCCAATCAAGAATTTTTTCGGTTAGCAGTTCGTTTTCGACGACTGATTGCAGCCTGTTTTGGTCTATGTCTTCGTCAGCGTACTGTTCTAACAGTTCTTTGACTCTGGCTGCAACTTCTTCGGCTGTAACTTTGATGGATTCGCGTTTACCAATTTCTTGTATGGACAAGGAACGTTTGAGACGCTCAATTGCCTCTGGTTGCGATCGCTCCCGTAATTGGGGAATGATATCCTGGGTAAACAGCTTTTTCACATCTAGCCCTTGCTGTGACAGCTTCATGGCTGTCTGTGCCAACATGGCATCAATTTCTTGATCAATCAAGGTTGCTGGTAAGTCAACTTCTACGTGCTTGAGCAATTCCGCTAATAAAGCTTCTTGTTGATTTACTTTGGTTTGATTTTGAGCTTCTGTTTGATAACGTTCTTCTAAAGATGCCCGCAATTGCTCCAAAGTCTCAAATTCACTCACTTCTTGAGCAAAGTCGTCATTTAATTCCGGTAGCTCTTTTTCCTTAATTTCTTTGAGCGTTACCGTGAAAATTGCAGGTTTACCAGCTAAATCTTCATTAGCATAAGGGTCTGGAAACTGAGCCGGAATCTCTCTAGTTTCTCCAGGGTTCATGCCCACCATACCGGAAACAAAGCCGGGGATAAACTTATCTTCTTGTAACTCGACTTTAAAATCAGTTGCTTCCCCTCCAGGAATTGGTGTCGGTTCTGCTGATTCGTCTTCAGCTTTGGTAATCACACCTTTAAAATCAACTACAGCAATATCACCAATTTGGGCTGCTCGTCCTTCTACCGGAATCAAGGTGGCCATTTCTTGGCGTTCTTTGTCGAGAACATCATCGACCCGTGTAGGATCGTACTTGATTTCTTCGGCTTTGGCTGCCAACCCAGTGTATTGAGCCAGATTGATTTCTGGTTCTACATCAACAGCAGCAGAAATAGTCAGAGGTTGCCCAGGTTCATAACTCTTAATCAAATCGTCAAAAGTTGAGAGCAATCGCGGTTGACCAATTGCTGAGATGGCTTCTTGTTTGACTGCTTCCTCGATCCCATCAGGAATTAGTTCTTCTAGGGCTGCTGCTTTAATGCGAGTTACGCCTAGACGCTGTAGTAATATTTGCCGGGGTACTTTTCCTTTGCGAAACCCAGGAATGTTTACAGTACCACTTAAGTTTCTAATGACTTGTTCGTATTTTTGTTTGGTAATTTCTGGCGTAATCTCTATTTCCAGTCCAATTTGGCTTTTATCAAGTTTTTCCTGGGTAACTTTCATGCTTTGTCTCTGTTTTTTTGTATTTTCATCTCCCGAGTACACACAAGAAGCGTATCGGTCGCGTTATTAACTTGATGTCTCACTGCGGGGATTTATTTTATGTCTTGTAGGCATAACCAAATCCTGGGTGGTAAATTTTGCCCTTCAGCAGATATCCAGTTTACTGCCAATAGCATAGGACTTAACACTTTCTTGCAATTTTTTTACTGATAGCATCTCCAGATTCCGATTGATAAGCACTGAGCATTTATACAGCGCTTAATACTCTAAATCCTGCTTAATTCTCTGCTGTTGGCGTTTTTTGCTCAAAAATTAGAGATTGAATGGGGAATGGTACTCAGATTGCTCGCACTGTGATATCCTTTCAACAATGGTAGCTTTAGTGCTAATGTTTGTCCCATTGATTTTGTCAAACTTTGTGTAAAAGAGCGCTAACATATCATAATATATAGCTCAGTTTGCAGTACTGAATTGTAACCATCTGGATTATAGTATATTTTTTCTACCTAATCTTACGGTACTCCATGAGCAACTTTTAATTTAAGTCCAAATTTCAATTTATTCATTTTCAACAGTTTACTATACAATAGTGTATGATTGTTTAATTAAAATTAATGAAGATTTATCAAAGATAGTAATCTCATTGTTAAGCTAAAAAAGTCCTTATGAAGATATATAAAAAAATTGAATTAGGTTAAAAAATTAAGAGATTTTAACATATCATATGCAACACAGAACAGCAAAATATCTTAAATTGAAGTATCAAGTTTTATTTAATTTTTGAACATCGTCATTACGAAGTATTGACACTAAGTTTTACAAGAAAATTTCTAGTAACCTCTTAAAGGAGGAATTAAGTTTGTCTAAATCCTATCGTGTAGCTATTTTGGGTGCGACTGGTGCCGTAGGCACAGAGTTGCTGGAATTACTAGAGAATCGAGATTTCCCCATTGCCGATTTAAAATTATTGGCATCAGAAAGGAGTGTAGGGAAGACGCTTAAATTTAAAGGAGAAAATATTCTCATTGAGCCAGTGAGCGATCGCTCTTTTGAAAACATAGATATAGTCTTGGCTAGTGCCGGAGGGGGAACATCCAAAACCTGGGCTGGGATAGCAGTGGCTAAAGGCGCAGTAGTCATAGATAACTCCAGCGCTTTTAGAATGAACCCCGAAGTTCCCTTGATAGTACCAGAGGTAAATCCCCAAGCCGCAGCTCACCATAAAGGCATTATCGCCAATCCCAACTGCACAACAATTTTAATGGCATTGGCAGTATGGCCACTACACAAAATAAAACCAGTAAAAAGGATTGTTGCTGCTACCTACCAATCAGCTAGCGGTGCTGGTGCCAAAGCAATGGAAGAAGTCAAAACCCAAACCAGTGCTATATTACAAGGACAACTACCAGTTGCTCAAGTGCTGCCTTATCCATTGGCATTTAATTTATTTCCCCACAATTCCCCAATGACCGATTTAGGATATTGTGAGGAAGAGATGAAAATGGTCAACGAAACCCGCAAAATTTTTGGCAGTCAAGAAATCAGAATTACTGCCACCTGTGTACGGGTTCCCGTACTTCGCGCCCATTCAGAAGCAATTAACTTAGAGTTTGAAACACCCTTTAATCCAGATGAGGCTAGAGAAATTTTGAGTCATGCTCCGGGTGTAAAATTGGTAGAAGATTGGCAAGCAAATCATTTTCCCATGCCCATGGAAGCCAGTGGTCAGGATGAAGTTTTAGTAGGTAGAATTCGTCAAGATATTTCTCATCCTTGTGGCTTGGAACTCTGGCTATGTGGCGACCAAATTCGTAAAGGCGCAGCACTTAATGCAGTGCAAATTGCCGAGTTATTAGTAGAAAAAAATCTCCTAAAATTGGCAACAGCTTACGCTTAAATGTAGTCATTGGTCATTAGTCATTGCTAATCAAACGGACAAATTAGGAGTGAAAACAGGGTGGGAGATTTCGGCAAAATTTTAACTGCTATGATTACGCCGTTTAAAGCAGATGGCAGCGTCAACTACGATGTTGCCTCAAAACTAGCGGCACATCTAGTTAATAATGGCACAGATACATTAGTAGTGTGTGGAACAACAGGAGAATCTCCCACCTTAACTTGGGACGAAGAATACCAGTTGTTTGTGGAAGTGTTGCAAACTGTATCAGGGAAAGCCAAAGTAATTGCTGGGTGTGGTTCTAATTCCACTACCGAAGCGATCGCAGCAACCCAAAAAGCCGCTAAAATAGGAGTGCATGGTTCTTTACAAGTTGTTCCTTATTACAACAAACCGCCTCAAGCGGGCTTATATCAACACTTTCAGGCAATAGCGCAAGCCTGTCCTGACCTACCAATGTTGTTGTATAACGTTCCTGGTCGTACTGGTCAAAATCTAAGTCCAGAAACAGTAGTTCGCTTGGCGGAAATTGAAAATATAGTAGGAATTAAAGAAGCCAGCGGGAACTTAGACCAGGCTAGTGAAATTCGCCGCTTGACACCAAAAGAATTTCAGATTTACGCTGGAGATGATTCTTTGACATTGCCCTTATTAGCAATAGGAGCAAAGGGAGTTGTCAGTGTAGCTTCACATATTGTAGGTAATCAACTACAACAGATGATTGAATCCTTTAATATGGGGAAAATTCAAATTGCTACAGATATTCATCTACAACTCTTCCCGTTGTTTAAAGCTTTATTTTTAACTACAAATCCCATTCCTGTTAAGCACGCGCTGAAACTTCAAGGGTGGGAAGTTGGTTCAATTCGTCTACCTCTATGGGAAGCTGACACAGAAATCTATCAAAAGTTAGAGGTGGTGCTAAACAAACTTAGTTTAATCTAAGCGCCAATAAATTAGAAACTAGCCCAATGCTAGTTGCCAGAGATATCTATAAATAATTGGCCATAATTGCTACCAATTTGCAATTTAAATATCTGTGCTAAAACTGAGTGATATAAGAATCCTTCTATAGGAGACGCTGTACGAACAGTGTAAATTCCCTTTTATTTATTCAAGTAAAAAATTGGATATCTGAAACTAAAAATTGGCTGCTTTTACACTGATCTGAATAGACATTTAATGTTGTCTTTCATACAAAAGTGCTAACTATCAACTGATTAACAACAAACACAATCTCAAGGAGAAAATGGTTAAGAACGAAGCTGAATACGCCCTAAAAATTATTCCTTTAGGTGGCCTGCACGAAATTGGGAAAAATACCTGTGTTTTTGAGTACCAAGATGAAATTATCCTCTTAGATGCAGGGTTGGCTTTTCCGACACGGGGAATGCACGGTGTTAATATTGTATTGCCTGATACAACTTACCTGCGGGAAAATCGCCACAAAATCAAAGGCATGATTGTTACCCATGGTCATGAAGACCATATCGGTGGTATCGCTTTTCACCTCAAGCAATTTGATATCCCGGTGATTTATGGCCCTAGACTAGCGATGGCAATGCTAGAGGGTAAATTGGAAGAAGCGGGAGTACGCGATCGCACAGAATTAAGAACAGTCCTTCCCCGCGATGTAGTCCGCATCGGTGAATCCTTTTTTGTTGAATATATCCGCAACACTCACTCTATCGCTGATAGTTTTACTGTTGCTATTCACACGCCAATTGGTATAGTTATCCATACGGGCGACTTTAAAATTGACCACACCCCTGTTGATGGCGAAAAGTTTGACCTGCAACGTTTAGCAGAACATGGTGAAAAAGGCGTACTTTGCTTATTAAGTGATTCCACTAACGCCGAAGTACCAGGATTTACACCATCAGAACGTTCTGTTTTTCCCAATCTTGACCGGGTATTTTCTCAAGCCACTGGGCGCTTATTTGTCACCACCTTTGCCTCCAGCGTGCATCGCATCAACATGATTTTGCAACTGGCTAGGAAACACAACCGTGTAGTCACCGTTGTAGGGCGTTCGATGCTGAATTTGATTGCCCATGCCCGGAATTTAGGTTATATCAAGTGCGAAGATAATCTCTTCCAACCCTTACATACTGTCCGTGGTATGCCAGATGAAAATTGTGTTGGTTCTGACGACTGGTTCTCAGGGTGAAACAATGGCAGCCATGACCAGAATTGCTAATAAAGAACACCCCCACATCAAAATCAGGGAAGGAGATACGGTAGTTTTCTCAGCTAACCCGATTCCCGGTAATACAATTGCGGTGGTTAACACCATCGACAAATTGATGATTCAGGGGGCAAAAGTAGTCTATGGACGGGATAAAGGTATTCACGTTTCTGGACACGGTTGCCAAGAAGAACAAAAGCTGATGATTGCTTTAACCCGTCCTAAGTTCTTTGTGCCTTTCCACGGTGAACATCGGATGTTAGTGAAACACGCAGAAACTGCCCAAAGTATGGGCATCCCCTCTGAAAATATGATTATTATTGAGAATGGGGATGTGATAGAACTAACAGAAGAATCTATCCGTGTGGCAGGTAAAGTGCCATCAGGAATTGAATTAGTGGATACTACTAGTTCGGGAATGGTTAGCTCTAAAGTGTTGGAAGAACGTCAACGGATGGCTTCTGAAGGGCTTGTAACTATTGCTGCTGCTATTGATTGGACTGGTAAGCTATTGGCAAAACCAGAAATTCATATGCAGGGTGTGGTAACAAGTATAGAGCGATCGCTCTTGCTAAAATGGGTACAACAACGCATTGAAGAAATACTTCGCGTCCGCTGGTCAGAATTTGTAACTGGAAGCGAAGCAAATGATATAGATTGGGGCGGTTTGCAAGGAACTTTAGAAAAAGAATTGCAGCGTTCTATTCGTAGAGAGTTGCAATGTCAACCAACTCTGACTTTGTTGATGCAAATTCCTGATGAACCAGCTGTGAAGGTTGCTGACGGTAGAAGACGACGCACTCGTTCTACTGCTGTGGCTTCTTAAGAATTATTTCACGCAAAGGCGCAAAGGCGCAAAGGTGTTTTTTAGCATCTTTGCGTTTTTGTCTTGAGAGTTAATAAAACAGATAATTACTCTTTTAGCAAGCCCTACTTATTGAACGAACCACGAAGACGCGAAGTACGCGAAGGAAGAAGAGAAGAAGATCGTTAGCAGTAGGTTGGGTTGACGTAAGAAAACCCAACATTATTACAGCTTTTGTTGGGTTACATATAATAATTTTGATACAACCCTCACAAATTAATCGAAATTATTCATGACGGTAATAATTTTGTGTTTCTTGTAAAAGGTTATTTGATTTTTCTATTAGTTCATCAACCTCTAACTTATCATCACCTTCTGCAAATGAATCAAGAGCTTGCTTTAATTGTTCTAGCTGTTGTAATGGTAACTCTTGATCTTTAAGTGATTGGGATAGATCATCTCTATAGTTACCTAAGTAAGAATCAAGAGCTTTAAAATATTCCTTAACTTTTTGTTGAAAGTATGCTTCAGTATATGCTTCAGCTTGTTGTTTAATTTCCTCTCCCTTAGCTTCAATTAATTTTATAACTTCCTCAAGATATGGTCTAATTCTAATAATATATTTTGCCTTTTCTTCTTCCTGTTTGTATCCAAAAAAAGCAGCAACAGCTTTTATCCCATCTCGAATAGCTTTTACAATAGGATTTTGTAATATCACATACTTCCACAGAAATTCAAAAATATTGTCAAATAGACTATTCAATAATTTATTAAAATCAAAGTCAAATGGATGATTAGATTGTATTCCTGGTTTATTCACACTTGTATAAACCTCGATGATTTTTATTGGCTCTAAATCAAGACTCACATCAAAGTCTTTTTTTAACTTTTCTCTAGCACTTTCAAGAATAGGTCTAGTTTCACTATCAAGTAAATCAGATAGCTTTTTAATTAGCTTCCCTGTCTCTTCCTCTGTATTTTGGCAAGTTTGATTTATCTGTACTTTAATTATTTGATTTGTATTTTCTGCTAAATTTTTTGCAAATAAATTTGCCTCTTCCACGTTTTCAAACTCATATATACCAGGATTAGGTATTAATAATTTAAAGTAACGGTAGAAATAACTATCTGCATAATCAGGGATATTCTGACTAAGCTCTTGTTTTATATCGAATTTTAATCTATCTATATTTTCTTTTACTTTTTGCCCTAGTTGCTTTTTTATGTCAGACACTTCTCTATTTAAACTATTACGACAATTTTCTAAATTTTTAAGTTCAGTATTGAGAGATTGAATACCTGCCTGAATTTCCTCTGATTTTTTGAAAATTGCACTCCGTCGTAATTTCGTATCTTCACATATCCATAGAAGGTGAAGCATACAAAGATTAAGTGCAGATTCCATACAGCGAGGAGCAACTTGCTCCATGATGGCATTGATTGCCTTTTTTATAAATACTGGAAATCCAGACTCCTGCCAAAACTCATCCGCATCTATCCCTAACTGCTCTTTATTATTTCCATCAATATATTTTTTCCATTTCATACCAAAAGCTTGTTTTGCAAATGCAACTGATGTTTTCATATCAGATGCTTTAACTTCTGTATTTCTTCCCAATTCTTGGATAAAGACAGCAGATAAAAATGCTTGCTTTGCTGAAATTTCAAATACTCTCTCTATGTCACTAGAATCAATTAATTTGAGGTTATTAGCAACAAATTTCTTAACTTCATCTGGTGTAATATCGCCATCACCCCGCTGATCTACCTTATTCACTAGAACATATAAGTTCTTTGTACCCCTGGTTCTGATAACTTTCTGTACTTCTTCTTTAATTTTTTCTGCTGCTTCTGCTCTTAAGGAAGTAAAATCTAAAACCAAAAGTATAAGTTGACTATTTCTTAATTGTCTAGAAACTACAGATTCTAACTTGCTGCTGACTCCTGCTTCATTAGGTCCAGGTGTATCAATAATAATCAAATTTCCTAATTTGTCAGGTTGGTTATTTTGTTGTGACTGCCAAAAAGGAGTTTCAATTTTAGGGATATCACTTTCATCACTCACGTACTTGAGAGGGTCTTCAGGCAGTTCTAAAATGCTGCACAAGCGGATAATATGGTTTAAGTCAGTCAATTTCCTGTTGATGGCTTCACACCCAACAATTTTCTCAGGTACAGGAAAATCTACATAATTGTCGATTCTGCGAAGTAAATCTTCCAAATGTGGATATTCAGCAGTATCATGTAAAACTTTGTCAATTCCTTCTTGATTAATTTTATTATTCAGAGCTTTAAATACTTCTTGAAATGATGAAATGATTCCGGTACTAAGGTGGAGGATAGATTCTGTTGAATCGGCTTGAAATACAATTTCTGTTGGTAGTGTTGTCATTGCTGTAGAACAACTTGGCAGAAGTTCTTGTCCGATAATGGCATTAATTATGGTAGATTTACCAGCATTCATTGGTGCTGTAATAGCCATTCTCAGTTCCAGGTTCTCTACGTTACGGCGTGCCTTATCAACTTCTTGTTGATATTCTTTGTATTTGTTTTCTGAACCATCCTCAAACCAAAGTTGTGTACTAGCATGACTCATTAAATGAGATGCTTCCTCTAAAAGAGCAATCACTTGTTTTTGTAACTCTTGGATATTAGACATGACTTTTAGATAACTTAATTTTGATTTAAAATCCTGTGCTTTATCTTACCTTATTTTTTATAGATTTCATAGGACTTACGTACTGTATAAACCGTACATCATATGTTTTAAGGAAATTAGGTCATTTCAGGCTTTTGGAGATTAATTTCCGAACTAACTAACTTCATCTGTCAACTAACACTCGTTCTGGTATATATCCTTTAATTAACCCACAAATAAACTAAAACTAACGTAGATAATGTCAACGGTACACCAAAGCGCAAATGCTCCCAAAAAGTGAGTTTGTAGCCTAATTCAGCGGCAGCTTCTACGGTAATCAAATTTGCAACTGCACCAAATAAAGTTAAATTACCAGCTAGGGTTGATGATGCTGCCAGCAATAGCCAAGAACGAGTATCATCTTGAGCAATTAGAGGTTGTAGTAGCAATACAGTGGGGACATTAGAAATTAGGTTAGACATAATAGTTGTAATTCCTAATAAACCAAGATCAGACTTAACTACATGAGTAAATGGTTGTAGGAAGTTCAATTTCTGAGTGACTTTCGTTAATATAAAAAGTCCAGAAAACATCACCAATAAATTCCAATCTACTTTTTTGAGAATACGTTGTGCTTTGATTCGTCTAGTAATTAATAATAAACTTGCAGCGACTAAGGCAGATTCTGCTAGAGGTAAGCCAATAGCAAAAGCGATTAATAATCCGGTGGTGATAATTACTGTTTTCTTAAATAAGGGTTTGAAAATTCGTTGATTGTCTATTTTTAAAAGTTGACAAGGTTGATTTGAACGCACATCTGGATAAAGTAGCCAGAGTAATGCTACTTGAATAACTAAGCCAGTTATGGCAATGGGGGTTAATGCTTGTAAAAAGTCTAGATAGCTGATGCCGGAAAATGAGCCTATGAGGATGTTTTGGGGATTACCGCTTAAAGTGGCAACTGAACCTATATTAGTTGCTCCAGCTATCGCTAGTAAATAAGGTATGGGATTCAAACCTAAAGCTTGTGTCAGGCTGAGAGTCAATGGTGTAAAAACTAGCGCCAAGGTGTCATTGAGGAAAAAAGCGGAGAGAACACCACTACCAAAGGTTAAGGCTAGTAGTAAGCCCAAAGGACTGCGGGTAATACTCAATAAGACAGATAGGGTTTTACTGAAAAATCCTGCATAGGATAGATTGGCGTTCACCACCATCATGCTCAACAAAAAAACTATGGTTTTGGCATCAATAGCCAGCCATGCTTCCTGTAAAGTCAGGACACCCAAGGCTATCAAAAAAGCGGAACCGACTAAAGCTATTGTGGCACGGTTCATCCGCAACCCAGGTATGTAACCCAGAGCTAAACCAAGGTAAGTTAGCCCTAATACGCCATAAATGGCAAATTTCAGCATGATCACTGCCTTAAACCCTAGATAAAGAGCATTTATACTTATTGAAATTACGTATAATAATTAGATATATTAAGTTATGTTACGGTTACAGCGAAACCCGTCTAAAGGTAGAGGTCTTCATTAAAATGTGAATTGTGTCAAGTTATCAAAAAGATTGAATGACTGGACTACCCATTTTCGGGAAATTGCGTTTAACTTGACGTAGTAATACATAAGTTCTGACTTTAAGTGGCTACTCACACTTTTTACAAAATTTCCGTCAGAATACTATTCTCCCGGCTACCGTGATTGTCATATTGTATATTCATCAATAAGGTGAATACCCTCATAAAAAGAGAGGCGTAACCATGAATAAAGTATTTGAAAGTACCACGAAAAAGATTTTTTTATCAAGCTGGGTATCGGTTCATCAAGCAGAGATTGATAACGCTAATGTTACCCAGTTACAAGCTTCCCATTCTCAGCCTGATTGGAAATTTATCCGTCCTTTGCGAAATTGGTTAGATGACTTAAAGGTTAGCGATCGCCAAATTGCTCATCGGTTGTGTAAATATATTCCAGCTCAATGTCCTTTTGAACGTGATGTCAAATTGTTTGGTAAAGTCCTGTTTCACATTCCTCCAATGTGTAAACTTAATCCTGTATATGAAGAAGTGGTAGGTCTAAGATTTCGAGCCATGTGCTACCTGGCCGATGAATGCGGCGAAGATATTTCACAGTACTGCTAATTGAGTACCGAGTTAAAAGTAGAGAGTCCAGAGTTGATTACAGTTCCTGTTAACTCTGGACTCTTTACTAATTAAGGGATGCTGTTCGCGGAGCGTGCCGTGAGGCACATAAATTTAAAACCTAGATAAATCAAGAGATTCAGGGGTAAAAAAGTTGAATATAGCAATTCCCAAGCTCATGAAATACACCCCACCCGCGCTGTCGCGCACCCTCCCCTTACCAAGGGGAGGGTTGGGGAGGGGTAATTTTGTATCTAACTAGCTAGAGTGGGAAAGGCTATATACTTCTTTTGTGACTTTCGGAGTCTAACTGCGGTTAAGAAAGATTGTATTTTATTGACATAAATGGCAATACCAATGCTATTAGGGTTGCCATTGTTATCAAGTCTAATGGCAGTATTCTGGTAAAAGGTAGCGATGCCTACAGCGAACTGACAAGAGATCGCACTGTATTCAAAGGATTATGCAGGATATAAGCAAAAATCCAGCCCACGTTACTATTTTTGTAGCAATAATCAAGAGCTAAGAAAGCTCTGGAATGAATATAACTATTTGCCTCACTGACACCAGAAAATTTTTTCTCTTGGAAAATTTAGTCTTCTAGCAGCTAAAATTGTTACGATAATTTCAGATTAGACGTTGAAGCCTTGATCCAATCTGAAACCCTAGAACTATTAGAATGGCAACGCCTTTGCCAGCACCTTTCTACCTTTGCTGCGACCAAGTTAGGGGCAATAGTTGCGCGTAACTTGCCTATCCCGGAAACCCAGATAGAAAGCCAAAAGTTGTTAGCTCAGACTAAAGAAGTCTACCAACTGGAAAGTCATCTTTCCCCTGGTTTGTCTTTTGAGGGCATTCAAGATATTGGTGATTCTCTAGAACGAGCCGAACTACAAGGAATTTTATCAGGTGAGGAACTGTTAGCGATCGCAACTACCCTCTCTGGTACAAGAAATGTACGGCGTGTAATTGATAACCAGGACAATTTACCCATCTTGACTGAGTTAGTTTCCGAATTGCGAACTTACCCAGAATTAGAGCAGGAAATTCACCGCTGTATTGATGAACGCGCTCAAGTTACTGATCGTGCTAGTCAGAAAATGGGAGAAATCCGCATTGATTTGCGGCGGATACGCAGTCAAATTACCCAAAAACTGCAAAACATCATTCAAGCCAAATCGGGGGCAGTTCAGGAGCAACTGATTACTCAAAGGGGCGATCGCTATGTGATCCCAGTCAAAGCACCGCAAAAAGACGCAATTCCCGGTATTGTTCACGACACCTCAACCAGTGGCGCGACTTTATATATCGAACCTCATAGCGTCGTCCCCATGGGGAACCAACTCCGGCAAACTCTCAGAAAAGAACAAACAGAAGCAGAAGCTATTCTCCGCACTTTAACGGAACAAGTAGCCGCAGTTAAGCCCGATTTAGAACGGTTGTTAGCCATTGTCACAACCTTAGATTTGGCAACGGCTAAATCTCGTTATAGTTTCTGGATAGGTGCTAATCCTCCCCGCTTCATTAATCGGGAAGAACAGGAAATTATCACCTTGCGGCAACTACGTCACCCGTTGTTAGTTTGGCAACAGCAGCACGAACAAGGAAACCCCGTTGTTCCCGTTGATTTGCTCATTAGTCCCAATATTCGGGTAGTGACGATTACTGGCCCCAATACAGGCGGGAAAACAGTAACTTTAAAAACCTTGGGATTAGCGGCATTAATGTCCAAGGTGGGTTTATTTGTCCCCGCCCGCGAACCAGTGGAAATGCCTTGGTTTGACAAAGTTTTAGCTGATATTGGGGATGAACAATCTTTACAACAAAGTTTATCCACATTCTCAGGCCATATTCGCCGGATTAGTCGGATTTTAGAAGCATTAGAGGTAGTAGGGGCGAAGCATTCGGAAAATAGCCTTAGCCAAAAACCGATAATTGATCGCCCGAATGCTTCGCCCGTACAGGAGTATTCGGAAAATAGCCTTAGCCAAAAACCGATAATTGATCGCCCGAATGCTTCGCCCGTACAGGAGTATTCGGAAAATAGCCTTAGCCAAAAACCGATAATTGATCGCCCGAATGCTTCGCCCGTACAGGAGTCAGGAGAAAGAAAGAAAGAAGAAGAAGGAATAAAACTACCAATTACCAATTACCAATCCCTCGTCCTACTCGATGAAGTTGGTGCAGGTACAGATCCGGCGGAAGGTAGTGCATTAGCGATCGCTCTTTTGCAATATCTCGCCAATCATGCCCAACTCACAATTGCTACCACCCACTTCGGCGAACTCAAAGCCCTGAAATATGAAGATGAGCGATTTGAAAACGCTTCAGTAGAATTTGACGAAAGTACTCTATCGCCAACTTATCGGCTGTTGTGGGGCATTCCTGGACGCTCTAACGCTTTAGCTATCGCTTTACGCTTAGGGCTAAAACCGGAAGTAGTCGCCGAAGCTAAAACCCAAGTGGGAGAAGCCAGCGATGAAGTCAATCAAGTAATCGCCGGTTTAGAAGCCCAACGCCGTCGTCAAGAAACTAAAGCCGCTGAAGCCCAAGAATTATTACGACAAGCAGAACGTTTATATAAAGAAGTTTCTCAAAAAGCCACCGCTTTAGAAGAGAGAGAAAAAGATTTACGTGCTTCTCAAGAAGTAGCAGTACAACAAGCAATTACCCAAGCTAAAGGGGAAATTGCCCAAGTAATTCGCCGTTTGCAAAAAGGCACACCCACAGCCCAAGATGCCCAGCAAGCAACCAGTGCGTTAAATCAAATTACCCAGAAATACGAACCGGCACCACCACCGAAACCTAAACCTGGGTTTATGCCCAAAGTAGGCGATCGCATTCGTATTCCCAAATTAGGACAAACCGCAGAAGTAATCACCGCCCCTAATGCAGATGGTGAGTTAACTGTCCGTTTTGGCATCATGAAAATGACGGTGCAATTACCAGACGTAGAATCTTTAGATGGGCAAAAACCAGAACCTATTGTCAAAACCAAACCAGCCCCAGCAGTAGTTACCCCACCACCAGCCCCAGCCCCAGTAATTCGCACCTCTAAAAATACGATTGATTTGCGCGGAAAACGGGTATCTGATGGCGAATATATCTTAGACAAAGCCATTTCTGAAGCTGATGGATCTCTGTGGATTATTCATGGGCATGGTACTGGTAAACTGCGGCTAGGTGTTCACTCCTATTTGCAACAGCACCCCAGAATTAGCCACTACGAACCAGCAGAACAAGCAGATGGCGGTAGTGGTGTTACTATTGCTCATATCAAATAAGGAACAGGGAAGAGGCAGGGGAGCAGGGAGCAGGAGGAGAATAATTTATTACTTATCACCAGTTCCCAATTACGAATTACGAATTACGAATTACGAATTACCCAATCCTCATTAACTTCTCATATTAAGAAAAGAAATTTTCAACTAAAGTAAAACAAAGACAACCGCTGTTTACTAAACCGATTCAAAGCTACCTATGGGAAACCAACTTTTATGCTTCAGGGTCTGTTTCAAAATGGGTAACAGCAACAGCCTCCATTCGCCTGATCACCTATGCTAAAAGTTATGCACTCGGTAACCGATTCAGTCACACCAAACTCCCAGTGGGAGGATTTAAACCAGCTGCCAACACCCACAACAGTTGAATGGGACAATATCAAAACCCAGTTAGATTTGGTGCTGTTAGCCCTAGAAACTTTAGCTGGCATTGGTTCTGAGGCTATGCTTTCGGCGGCAATTAATCTCAATTTAGAGTCAAAAGTACCGGACCGCGTAGCTTTATGGCGATTACGCCAATCAAACCCCTTACGTAAAGGTCAAGGAGGTCGAAAAAAGCTAGATGTAGAAGAAGCGCGATCGCTTGTTCTCATTACCTGCTACCTCGCCAAACAGCAGCAAGAATTAATCCGTCGTGCTGTTGGTTTATTAGAACAAATAGCCGCAAAAAACCAGGAACCTCATCAGATAGCTTTACTGGGAGACTATATTGATGCTTTCTGCAACACCTATCAAGAACGGATGGAAGAAGATGACAAAATTAGTACAAAGTTGCTGAAAAACCTAGCGCTAAAATTGCTAGTAGATTTACTTTTTTATAGCGCCCCTCATGGACACCGTCGTTTGTGGTTAACACTCATAGACCGTTCCACAAAACAATTTTAGATTTTAAATTACTCATTCAAAATCCCTAATTCCCCTTTGTCCCCATTGCAATTTTTGCTATGCCTCGCTCAAATTCTGTGATCCGTCGCTACACCCCCCCCACTTGCACACTAGAAATCTTGGCGCAAAGCTCACCTTTATCACGTTGGATGGGGCAAACAGTCCTCAAACAACTACATTTTGAACTGCACTTTGATGATCCAGGGCTACCAGACGAACGCCAAGTACCAATTCAGGGCGATCGCGATCAACTAGAAGCTTTGTGTAATGCAGTCACAAACTACGTTCAAAATCTCCTCCAACAATCAGCAGATAGCTTTTGTCTGACTTTCTTAAAACCGCACCCATCAAACCCCACATCTGATGAACCAGAATTAGATGATTTTGCCCCCACTTCATCCTCGCCTAAGACCGTAAATTCTTTTAACATGGGGATTTTAGAAGCAACAATTTACTTAGAATCAAGCGATAATTTAACTCATAAACTATTTCTCGGTTCCCTGGCCAATCCCACATCTGGCCCCGTAATTCAACTCACTCTATTGCAACTATTTGATTTAGCAACTGCTTTAGAGGAATATTCAACCGATGTCATCGCCCTACCAAATCTAAATAGCGAAAACTCTACTTCTGTTCGCCGTTTGCCTACTTGGACACCTGTCGCCGCCACCTTAGCATTGGCTTTGGGTTTAACTCCCTTAACCTGGCAATATGCCAACAACATCAAGCAGCAGCAAAAACAGGTCGCTAAAACAACAACTTCAGCATCAGAAAAAGTTGCCCTCGAATCCTCACCCTCCTTTGACTTGACCACTCCTCCAGTAGGACTTGCTTCCCCAGGTAATTTACCTTCACCCCCAAGCAATAGTACTTCCATACAGCTACCCAACTTAGACACTACCCCTCCACTTGCTGATACCACTGTAGATCCAAAGCCTTTATCTTTCCCCAATTCAACTGTCCCGTCCACAGCTAACACATCGTCCAACATCCCACTGACCATACCTCAAACAAGAAGGCCAGTCATTCCTGCAAATCTACAAATTCCATTACCAACAACACCCAATCCCCAACAAAACTCTACAGGGGTGACTAACCAAAGTGGTGTTACTCTTAACCCACAGCAAAATTTACCTACTAGAAATAGCAATAATATCTCCACAATTCCTGAATCTGGTGCTACTTTACCTCAAACTTCTCCGCCAATAGCGGCTCAAACTAATCCACAGCAATTAAATAGAAGTACTAATTCTCCAGGCACAATTGCTGCTTTAGAAAATGATGAGAATTTAGTAGCAAAATTGCGAGAAGCAAGAAAAACAACTTTACCTAAAGAGGTGGCAACCTCAGATAGCACATTATTTGATATACCTCAAGTAGCAGAAGCCAGACAATATTTGCAAAAGAATTGGCAGCCACCTGCTGGATTTTCGCAAACACTAGAATACAGCTTGATGTTGGGTGTTGACGGCTCTATTGAACGTATTTTGCCATTAAATCGCTCTGCTAGAGAATACTTTGATAGCACTGGTATACCCGCAATTGGTAAAGCTTTTGTTTCTACTAATAAATCCGGGCAAAATCTCAGACTCAGAGTAGTCTTCAGTCCAGATGGTAAGGTGCAAACATTCCCAGAAACACCATGAGGAGGCAGGAGGCAGAAGGAAAAATTAAATTATTACGAATGATAAAATTTTTATGCCACTTCCCAAACTGGTACAAAATTTGCACCCATATTTACTCGATTTGATGAATTTTTAGCTCTTACTCTTAAGTACAGTTGCGGAAGTGGTCAGTTATTATTGCCACTATTTTGACCACTTTATAGAATTGTGCTTACAGTACTTATTGAGAGGGGGGGATATGCAAACATTTGGCCCACAAAAAGATAGTAATGCTTGGATTATTCAAACCTGGGCAGCTTTTATGATGTCTATTTTTATGACAGGTTTTGGTATTGTCAATTTGCCTGTGGATAATTGGGTAAAAGGCTTTATGGGTATGGGTTTAGCTTTCTCTATCGGTTCAACTTTTACCTTGGCAAAAACTACCAGAGATTTGCACGAATCCAGAAGGCTAACTTCTAGAATTGACGAAGCTAAAGTTGAAAAGTTGCTTTCACAGCATGATCCTCTCATTCTTAAATAAAAATAAAGGCTGGAATTTAAAACCAGCCTCTGACAGTATTAATTATTTGGTAAGTATTCAGGATAGAGAATACAGGAGTCAGGAGAATAAATATTTTTCGAGTCAACTTTGATGATGTTGAAAAAAATCTCACTTCTCTCTATTCCTGATTTCATAAGTATTCTGACTCCTGACTCCTGAATTCTTACATTGTTTGATATTTTAATCTAAAGATTGTTTCTTTTTTAACTTTTGTTTTTTTCGTCGTTTTTCAGTAGTGGCTACCGCATGATCAACCGGATAACCCACTACAGGAATTACCTGATATCTGCGGTCTTCTTCTAGATTTCTTAACTCAGTGTAATCAACCCAGTGAATACAATCAACAGGACAGGTATCTATAGCTTCTTGAACTATCTCTTCTGCATCCCCATCTTGGCGAACTACACGCGATCGCCCATAATCTGGTTCAATATAAAAAGTATTACGGGCAACATGGGCGCAATGTTTACAACCAATGCAAGTAATTTCATCTACATAAACGCCCTTTTGCCGCAGCACGCCGCCTAGTTCCGGCTCCAAACCAGAACGTTCTGGCTCATCCCGTAAAAAACCACCTAATTCTGGTTCTAAACCAGAACGATTGTTTTCTAAATCTTCTGGCAACGGCTGCAATTGGGTCATTATGAACTCCAGCGTTGTACGACTAAGCGAATGGAACCATCTGCATTGTTTTGTTGTTCAGCAACTTGGAAGCCTACTTTCGCGGTTTCTTTCACCACTGCTTGGTAAGCATAGCGCTGAGTGACTTGGCGCAAAAATCCATCTACAGATAAATCTTGCTGCCAATATTGTAGATCAGCTACCAATTCGTATTCCTTACCATTCCATCTAAAACCGATATCATAGCCATTTTCCTGCTCAATAGAAACTTCCGCAGGATGAGTTTGACCGCGATAGCCACGTACTTCCTGTGGGCCAGGCTTCCAGTCTATGCCCAAGTCAGTCAGCGCATCTTTTAAGGATTCTAGGTTACGGATTTGAGTCTTGATTTGGCTAAAGTGTGACATGGTGGTTGTGAATCTATGACAATAAACTAGTTTGAAAACTTACCATTCGCTAAATGCAGTTTGCGTATTTACTACAGCAGATTCCTGGACATTATTGTTGGCGAAAAATTCTGAGGTTGGCTGCTGGTTGAGTACTTGTCCCAGTTGCGCTTCTATCGCTGCTGTTACTTCAGCACAAGAGTTACCTACGATAC
This sequence comes from Anabaena sp. PCC 7938, assembly GCF_049315035.1. NCBI lineage: Bacteria > Bacillati > Cyanobacteriota > Cyanophyceae > Nostocales > Nostocaceae > Anabaena > Anabaena sp. PCC 7938. The sequence goes on from NZ_CP186034.1 coordinate 4,864,837, forward strand.
CAGTCACCGTCTCTTGTACCCGACCGTCTGGATAAATTATGAACTCTAATGTTTCCATGCTATGAAAGCCAACCTCTATAGTACGCTTGAGCCTTCCTGCTGAAGCAGAATTGGTCAAAATCTAGATGTAGAACTTAGATACAAACTTGCCATTTGTTAACTAATGTTCCATCTTTCAAAATAAATATCTCAGAATCTTTACAAAAATTATTATTTTAATAAGCCTACACTCCTATCATTAGTAAGTTTCCCCTAACCTGATCGATTAGTCAAGGTCAAAATCACCTAAGAAAATATAGCTGTAAAAGCTCTTAAACGTTAGGATTGTAGTCAGCAAAGGCAGGCAGGGAAATATAAAAAAATGCTAAAGCTTATTGAAATAAATTATCATTATCATAGAATTGAGGCGATTGTTATATGGATTAACTGCGATCGCTTAATTTTTGTCTATCTTCAATAGAAGACAAAATAGGTTAAGCTATATTTTATACTTAAATTATACTTTGTACACGAGCAAGTACAGCTTCAATTACTGTCTGCGGTGCTTCCCGTTGGATAAAATGTCCAACATCCGGTATTACAAATCGCTTATAGTCTCTTAGAAAAAATTGTTCTTTATTCGCACTAGTTTCTGGCAATGTTGCACCATCAGATCCACCATGTAGTACTGTGGTTGGAACATCAATTTTAGGTGCAGCCATCAGTTTTTGGTGAATAGAATCGTAGTGAGGGTCATTGGGAGAGATACCCCAGCGATTGCGGTACGAGTCAATTGTAATATCAATCCAGTCTGGGTTATCAAATGATTGTGCAGTCGTCTCAAACTCAGTTTCACTAAAATGCCACAAAGGACACCACAATTGCCATAACTGGCGTGTAAAACTGCGTCTATTAGCTTTAAGGGTTACACGTCCACGCTCCGTTGCAAAAAACCACTGATACCAATATTGTTGTACCTGTTCAAAGGATAGTATCTGATCAGGATTATTGGTTCCGTAACCTACAGATAATGTAGTTAGACTAAGTACAAATTCAGGGCGCAGAGCAGCTACATTATAGGCAATGCGTGCGCCCCAATCATGACCTACCAGATGTACAGAACTAATTTTTAAAGCTTCAATAAACTCAATTAGGTCTTGTCCCAAGGCTGCAAGTTGTCCGCTACGCAAAGTTTGAGAATCAAGAAAATGTGTCATACCAAAACCTCTCAGAAATGGTGTGATACAACGATAGTTTGCACTCACCAAAGCTGGGATGATTGCATTCCAAGTAAGTGCATCATCAGGCCAGCCATGCAGAAGAAGTATAGGTTGTGCATCACTTTCACCATAGCTGTGATAAGCGATATTGAGACTTGATGTTTTAATGTAATGGAGCATGATTTCTATATAATTAGAATATCGGTAAAGCGTTTTTACATTAGCATAAAGCAAATTTCATGTATTTAGACCACACTCTTGATTCCTCTCTGTGCCTCTGCGCCTCTGCGTGAGACAGAAAAATGTGGTTCATTTACCCAAAAATCGCTGTAATATTTTTTTACTATCTATATTTTGATAATTTAGTTGAGATGGAATTCAGATATAGGACTACTATTTGATTTTTTTGGTGTAGCACTCTGCGTTTACAAATTATGTACAAAAGAAGTCATGATGAGGGTAAAGCGCAATACTCATTGTTGTTCACTTAACGTAAAAACTGGGTTTCGTTTTTCTCGTTCCTATACAGGGTATGGGAATAAATTCTAGAAGGCTCTACCTATGGCTATAGCTTTACGACGTAAAAGTTATACGCTATCAATGAGAGTAGAGGCAGAGCCTCTGTGATGGCATTCCTAGTCAGAGACTAGGAACGAGATATGGTAAAAGTTTGAGCTTAAGTTGACACTTGAGTATTGCGCTTTACCTCTACATCAATCAAAAAGGTTCTGAGGTGTAATTCACACAACTGAGAATGGCTATAAAATTCCCATAATCGAAAATAAATATGGCTAATTTTAATTCTTCTCAATGTAACTGAAAATCAATTGCCTACAGTGTTTTTCAGACCTAAGAGTATCAATTCAAGTTGTATATTCGGCGTTAATTTTCACATAGTCGTAACTCAAATCACAACCCCATGCTTGACCTGTGCCGTGACCATTACCAACGCTGACCGAAATTAATACTGTATCTTCTTTCAGATACGCACCTGATGCTGCTTTTTTTAAATATGCACTAGCTGCGGCTTTATCAAAAGGTAACGGTTGACCATTTTCAAAAAGTAAGAAATCGCCTAATTTAATTTGCAAATTATCTTGTTCAAAGGGTACTCCAGCACGTCCAGCAGCGCCGGCGATACGTCCCCAATTGGGGTCACGTCCAAAGATTGCAGATTTGACTAAAGAAGACCCAGCGATGGTTTTGGCGATTTGTCGTGCTGCTGTTTCATCTTGTGCGCCGGTGACTTGCACTTCTACTAAGCAGGTTGCACCTTCTCCGTCACGTGCGATCGCTTTCGCTAAATGCTGGCATACTGCTGTTAGCATGGCTTCTAATCTTTCTGCTTCTGCACCCATTTCTGTAATTGCTGGGGTGCGAGATTGACCATTTGCTAAAGCAATTAAGCTATCATTTGTGCTGGTATCACCATCAACCGTAATAGAATTGAAACTTCTATCTGCTGCTCTGGTTAGCATTTGTTGCCAAAGCGTGGGTGCAACGGCCGCATCACAGGTGACAAATGCCAGCATGGTGGCCATGTTGGGGTGTATCATTCCCGAACCTTTGGCAATACCGCCAATTCTGACGGGACGGTCGCCTATAGTTGTTTCTAGAGCAATTGATTTTGTGACTAAATCAGTGGTGATAATTGCTCCAGCCGCAGCATCTGAGCCTGTTTCTGAAAGTGCTGCTACCACCTTGGGTATACCACCACGCAGTATATCCATTTTAATTCTTTGACCAATTACCCCTGTGGAAGCCAGTAAAATCGCTTCTGGGGAAATACCCAATTCTTTAGCTAATAAATCAGCACTTTCCAGAGCATCTTTTACACCTTGGCTACCTGTCGCTGCATTAGCCTGTCCAGCGTTGCATAATATAGCTCTAGCACTATGTTTAGCTTGCAAACGTTGACGGCAATAGTCCACACAAGCAGCTTTAACATGACTAGTTGTGAACACACCGGCAGCGATCGCATCTGCATCTGACAATATTAACGCCAAATCCGGCAATCCTGAAGGTTTAAGTCCGGCCGTGATTCCCGCTGCTCGATATCCTCTAGCTGCTGTCACCCCACCAGTAATTTCCCGCCAGTCTCCCATAATTTTTCTCACAAAAACTATATATTCAGTAGGTTGGTCGATTGCTGCTCCGACTTTTACCGCTTCCGGCTCAGGTTAGCTATCCCGTATTTATCCTTATTGTGAGTTTATCTGTAGATGGCAATCTTGCACCAGTTGATTTGGTATGATCGTCATGGTTTTTAACCGTATTTATAGTGACAGTGCTGCACACCTAAGCACAAAATTGAGCCATGATATTTTTAACTCCCAAAAAACTATTTAGACTATGTTGTTCTACTAATACTGAGAGATAAAAACTAAAAAAGAGAGCCAATTAAATAGCTCTCCAAATCATCAGGGTGCATCTACTTATCACAGTATAACATTTTAAGGGTGATGGGTGAAACCCCTTTTTCAGGATTTTTCCCAAAAAAGTTACGAAAATTACTTTCATTTTGGGACGTGTTCAATACTCTTTTTCGTGATTATTTGTCAACCTGATTTTAAATACTTCACAAAAGCAACCCAAGAACCCTACTTTTCTATTCCATTTATATAAATACTCAGTAAATGGGAAACTCAGTGGTTCTAGTTATCCACACTTGATCTCAAAAATATAATTGCTTAAATTCTCCGAAAGGAAGAGAGCCACTTAGGTAGCTCTCCAAATCATCAGGGTGCATCTAACTAGCAAAGTATAGCACTTAAGGGATGAGGGGTATCACCCATTTGTTGGTTTTTTTGCAAAAATCTGGTGTGAAATTGTCAGGAAAAAAATTGAATTATCATCACTTTCATCACACCCACAACTAAGCATTAAGTTTCTTTTCCAGCAATTCATTAGTCAGTTTTGGATCAGCACGTTTACCAGTCTTTTTCAATACTTGTCCGACAAAGAAACCTTTGAGGTTAGTATTACCAGCACGATACTTTTCTAATTGTTGAGTATTAGCGGCTATGATTTCATCTATGATAGGTTCTAGAACAGTAGGATCACTAATTAACTCTTGACCTGCAAAAGCTTGCTCAGGAGTAATACCACTCAGTAAATCTGAGAGTTTTTCCTTTGCTTGAGCGTTGCTAATTTTACCAGTTTCAATGCGAGTAATCACATCAGCAAGATTAGCGGGAGTTAAAGCAATTTCTGCAATAGTGAGTTTTTGCTTATTCAGGTAAGCAGCAATATCTTGGGTAATCCAGTTAGCAGCAGCTTTAGGATTTGCACCAGATTTGATGGAACTTTCAAAATAATCAGCCACTGAACTATCTTCTGTCAAGACTCGTGCATCATAAGCTGAAAGACCCAACTCACTTTCATAATGATGGCGTTTTTGTGCTGGTAATTCCGGTAACTCACTCAACCAAGTTTTTAATTGTTGCTCACTCACCTGAATTGGTGATAAATCTGGTTCGGGGAAATACCGATAATCACTAGAACCTTCCTTAACCCGCATACTACTTGTCCGTTGGGAACCTTCTTCCCACAAACGAGTTTCTTGAATAATTCTTTCCCCAGCTTCAATTGCTGCAATTTGACGCTCAATTTCATAGTCTATCGCCTTTTGGATAGCACTAAAAGAGTTCATATTCTTGATTTCTACCTTCGTCCCAAATTCCTTTCTTCCCACAGGACGAACAGAAATATTTACATCACAACGCAGAGAACCTTCCTGCATATTGCCATCACTGACACCAAGATAGCGCACAATCCGGCGTAATTCTTGAGCATATTCAGCCGCTTCTTGTCCAGAACGCAAGTCAGGTTCAGAAACAATTTCCACCAAGGGAACACCTGCGCGATTGTAATCTACCAGAGAATAGGTAGAACCAGAAAGCCTCTCACTCCCTGCGTGTACGAGTTTTCCCGCATCCTCTTCCATGTGTAAGCGGGTAATGCCAATACGTTTGCGGCTTGGGTTGCCAGTATCATCTACCAATTCAATTTCTATCCAACCGTGTTCAGCTATAGGTAAGTCATATTGAGAAATTTGGTAGTTTTTGGGTAAGTCAGGATAAAAATACTGTTTACGGTCAAATTTGCTATATTTAGCGATTTGACAATTTAGCGCCAAACCAGTTTTGACAGCATATTCTAGAACTTTGGCGTTAAGCACGGGTAAAACCCCTGGTAAACCCATACATACCGGGTCGATATTAGTATTGGGGTCAGCACCAAATGCGGTGGAACTATTGGAAAAAATTTTGGTGTTGGTACTGAGTTGACAATGGGTTTCTAAACCTATAATCGCTTCATATTCAGTTTTTACGGGTGTAGCAGTTGTCATAATTACGATTTTTCTGAATTTTCTTTAGGGTACTATTTTAGCTGAAAACAAAAGAAGCCCCGCGCCTCACTCTTGGACTGGACTGCTCACCACAATTCTTAAATCCTGATAAAATCCAGATTCCGGTTTTAATACTGTATCAAAAATACCGGAAACATATTCTGGGTAAAAATGATTGGGAAGTGCGATCGCAAGACTTGTAAAGCAATGCAGGATTCCTCTAAACTGGACGTGAGATAATCGTGTAAATCCTGATTTCAGAGATAGACCGGGTTTCTAGACTAAATTTAATTTCCGTAAGTACTGTTTTTCTGGGATAAATTCAATAAATTCGCCAACTTATAAACTATCCTCGCACCAACATTACCATCCCACTCAGCATCACCGACTTCACACAAATCAAAACCAATAATTTTTCTACCGCTATTTACCAATTCCCTAAACAAACAATAAGCTTGTTCTAATTCCAATCCCCCAGGAACCGGAGTTCCAGTATTTGGACACAGTTTAGGATCTAACCCATCCACATCAAAGCTAATATAAACATTTTCAGGTAAATGATTGATAATTTCTCGACATATATCAATCCAAGTATTTCCAGAATATAACTTTTGTTTAATCGCATGATCATAATAAGCTATAATCCGCCCATTAGAATCATTGATTATATCAACTTCATCTTGACAAATATCCCGCAAACCTACTTGCACTAACTTAGAAATTTGCGGTATTTTCATCGCATTGAACATAATCGACGCATGGGAAAATTCAAATTCCTCATAAGAGTCGCGCAAATCTGCGTGTGCGTCAATGTGCAGAATTCCATAACTCTCATATTTAGCAGCTAAGGCTTGGAAATAACCCAAAGGTGAGCTATGATCACCACCAATGACAGCAACTTTTTTACCCTGATTCATCGCTGTTTGGCAATGTTGAAACAACCATTGATTCAACTGTTCACCTGCTTGATTAATTTCTGTTAGTACAGGTGTTAAATCAGGTGTATTTGTTAGCGGTTTACCTTCTGCTTGTCTTTCGATAATTTTGGCTGCTTGTTGACGATAGTAATGATTTTTTTCTAAAATATCTTGGGGAATTTCCACCATAAAAATTCCCTGCTTCCAACCATCAGGATTATCAAAATCGAATAAATCTATTTGGAATGACGCATCTAAAATCCGTTGTGGCCCGTTAGCAGTACCCGCCCCATAGGAAACTGTAACTTCCCAAGGTACGGCAAAGATAATCAAGTTTGCAGACTCGTAATCATAAGGTAAACCCAGTAAATTACCATTCATTTCAGCTATACCGCTGGGGTTGTAGTCTTGAATTTGATTACTCATCACTTATCTTCTGGATATATATCAGCAGACAAAACCTGCTTGGTTGACATTTGCATTGTAGCAGTGTAAATCAATGAAATAAACTTACAGGATATTGTAGATAAATGAGGCTTCCGTGAGCGTTAGCGGCTTGAGTGAGCCTTCTCTGCGAACCGGTACGCCGAACTCCGATAGCTTGCATGGCGTAGCCATACGGTACAAAGATAAATGATAAAATTCTTGTGGCACTGATTACATTTAAAAAAAAGGTTTGGTTTATTACCAAACCTCTATAATTGCTGTGCTTAACAACGTACTAAATTAATTTAGTACTAGTCTGCTTACATATCATCTTCCTAAAGGATGTATCCAAATACCCCAAAAACTGATACAAGGTTACTTGGTCACAATTTTTAATATCTTTGGAAGTTACCTGATCAAAATAAATAAGCAACTATCTTAAGCATAAAAAAGGCGTGGACTAAAGCCAAGCCTTTGTATATACCAGGTGTTTACCATATGTAGATAATTTAAACCCTTTCTGATTAGAGTTCATCTTCCTATGAGGTGTGTACAAATTGTGTAACAGATGCTAGTAGGGCTTCAAAAAAAATAAAGCCCAAACTGGCTTTATAAGCAGCAAACAGGACAGGGTGGTTAGGAGTCAAGTGATGATACTAGTCATCACTTGACTGCAACTTTTAATATAATTGTTGTAGTTCGCCATACAAGGGTTATTCCCGGCTAATAAACAACATGAGATAAATGTCTCTGCTTTTTGGAACTATCTATGATGTATGAAAATTTAGCGGATCATAGTAGTGTACTTTTACCAGTACATCAAGCTTCCATTATTTGGAATGGTGAAAAAAGATAAATTAATATGCTGGCGATAGGAAGGCTGCCATTATTGACAACGGAATTACTTAATGGCAATGAAGTATCTGTCGAACTTAAAGAAGCGGATTGATAGTAATTGAAGAGATATAACCAAATATCAACTTCTCCAAAAGAAATGATATCTATTACCTGTGCAAACTTAACTAAATAATAGTAAACTGGCAGAGAAATACTACTAAATAGTAGCCAGGTAATTGTCTAGTTTCTCTAAAAGTTCCACCAAATCCTCTAATGTGAGAATTTCTTCAGATTCTTGACTGGAGTAATTAGCATCAACGAGGAATTGCATTGATTCTTGGATAAAGTTGGGATGGTAGAGTTGCATTTCTTTGTGATTTGTTGGTTTATACTCTCACAATAGATCTAGATTGTGGAAATCTTGTGGAGATGTTAAGATTTTTGCTTCTTTAGCTTATTAGCCTGTTTATCATTATGCAAAAAACCTTATTTCATCTCGCTTTTCCTGTTACTGATATTACCAAAACTAAAGCCTATTATGTTGATGCTTTGGGCTGTATAAGCGGAAGAGAAAACCCCCATGCCCTGATTCTCAATCTCTATGGTCATCAACTTGTAGCCCACGTTACTCAAGAATTAACACCCCAAAGAGGTATTTATCCTCGACATTTTGGGTTAATTTTTACAGATAAGCAAGATTGGCAGCAATTGCTAGATAGGGCGCAAATAAAACAACTAACTTTTAGAGAAGAAGCCAAAAACCGCTTTGTTGGTTCTCCTTTAGAGCATAATACTTTTTTTTTAGAAGATCCTTTTTATAATTTAATGGAATTTAAGTATTATCGCTATCCAGAGGCGATTTTTGGGAGTTCTGAGCATATTCTGATTGGCGAAACTTAAACTAAAGTTATTAGCTACGCTTTAGCGTTTCCCACTAAGCGTGATATACAAAATTACCCCTCCCCAATCCTTACCTTACCAAGGGGAGGGTGCGCGATAGCGCGGGTGGGGTGTATTTCATGAGCTTGGGAACTGCTATGATGCGGAATTAATTGGTTGTGTTAATGCTTCTGCTACTATTGCTAGAGTTCGATTATCTGTTAACATCCAAGGGTGGAATGCAACTGGTAAAATAACTTCATTACCTAATGAGATTTGTGAACTTTTAGCAGGTACAATCATTAAATCATAAGGTGTCCATATAGATGTAAAATTTAACTGTTTTAACATCTCGACATCAGAATTTAAATTCTGAAGCAAAGAACTAGCGGGACGCATTTGCACACAACCCGGAAGCCAAGAAGCGTAAGCCATCATAGTTCCTCGATGAGGAGATGATATGGTGATAAAACGCTTTACTCTATCTATTCCCCCCAAGCGTTGGATGTAATAGCGACTGACAATTCCACCCATGCTAAAGCCTAGTAAATCAAATGGTTGTTCTGGTGCAAAAGTAGCGGCTACATAATCAGCTACCTGCTGTGCTAACTTATCCAGAACCTCAGATCCATTATTAGGCAACAAATCTAGGGTGTAAACCGACCAACCTCTTTGTCTGAGGTAAAACGCCATTTTATTAAAAACTGCGCCTGTGTCATTAATACCATGTACTAATAAAACAGGATGGCGCAGTTGCTGTTCAGTGTTCATTGGATTTTTTGGCATCAAGTCTGTAGAAAATATAACTGAGTAGCATATCCACTTGCAAACAAGCTATGACAGTTTTTGTAGGTAACTAGCGATTGTAAATTTTTATTAAGTAAAGTCTCAGAATCTTGCTCCTCGTTACATTAAAATTTAATAATTAGTTCGCAGTATTTACAAGTTGCCAGTAGTTGTAATGAGGTGATAACAGTTGTCCTATAGCGTGACTACAATTTGATAAGTAGAAATGTGTAGGGATTCTTACCGGAAGCAATTAGGGCAACAAAATGTAACATTTTACTGCAATAATTAATAATTACGTTGATATTGCAAGATATTTAAACACAGGAGGAATTGTCATGTTTGGATTTATCAAAAATTTAATCGCGGGAATTTTGGGTTTTATCACTGGACTGTTTGCGAAGAAAGATAATGGTTACTACTTACAACTAAATGAAGAAGCAACAGAAGCCAAACCAGTAGCAACTAAAGCTAAAGCAGAACCTGCTAAAGCAACAGCAGCTAAACCAGAAGCAGTAGCAACTAAAGCCAAAGCAGAACCTGCTAAAGCACCAGCAGTCAAACCAGAACCCGCTAAAGTACCAGATGAGACTACATTTGCACCCAAGTATTTAGTTCCTTCTTCTTCTAATGGTCGTCGCCGTCCTGGAGCAAATATGAATACCTATCTAGATATGGCGCGTCAGGTGAAAACTCCTGGATAAATTTGGCGACAGGGCATTAATAATTCAATTTTGGATTTTGAATTCTTAGATTAAGCATTTTGAACTATTTTTTGAACTATCTAATGCAAAATCTAAAATCTAAAATTTTGTTTTGATTTCCATGCCCTGTGAATTTGTTGATGCCTTTTTAAGAAATACAATTCCACTGTATAAGTGAAATGCTGAATCCCAATTGCTTTTTTCTCGTCGGAATAAGTGAATGTGAGAGGGAATTTTATTCAGCATTTCTGATTGATCTAATACTGTTTCTCCAAAAGATTTAAAATCTGACCAAATTTTGACTTGTGGTAGTTGATGTTCAACCCAGTTGATCAAACTATTCCAGTTGATTCTAATTGTATTTTGATTGGCTTGGGGCGTAATTTCTAAACCTTGCTGATATTCATAGCCTTGGTCATAAATTCGCAAGATGCTATTTCTGTTAGGTAAATGTAAATCACAGAATTGGGCATAGTCTTGAGTTTGGGTTTTGCGTTCTAGTTGACGACGGGCGTTTACATCTACAACCTGTTCAAAAATTGGTAATAGCCCAATAACTCTATCTGTGACTTCTGACCAGTGAAAACTGAACGAACCAAGTTGATTTTCTGCATTGCGACAAATCACTGTAGGTTTTGGTTGCAATTCTGAAAAATATTGAACTTGAAATACTTGAATTTGCTGAATTTGTGGAAGTGTCAGCCAGAAACATGGAATTCCTGCCTGTTGTATCTGTTTGCCATAAAATTGAAGTTCGCCCACTTTTCCGTTGCGGTATACTCTCCAACTGCGACTTGGTAGTATTAATCTAGCTGTGTAGGGGTCTATCTGCATAATCTGAGCTAGTTTTGGCGCAGCTATGGTTTTGAGTTCGTTACTAATGGGTTCTAATATTAATATTCCCTGTTCGGTGTTAGTTGGTTCTGCTGTGGCTTGGGAAATAGCTCTTTGTTTTTCTTCTTGCTTGATTTCTTCTAGGCGCTGCAAACCTTGACGTGCTTGAGCCAAGATTTTGTTATGGCTTGTTACTCGTAGTAGTTGACGATAAATTTTTTCTGCTTGCTGACGCTTTCCAGACACTTCATGCAAGCGACCTAGATAAAGTTGTACCCAAGGATTTTCTGGGGATTCTTTGAGTAGGGGTTTGAGTAATGTGGCTGCGGTTTGATAGTCTTTGCGTTCAAAGGCAGCGACGACTTCTTCCAGCATGATTTTTAAGGACTCTGAATGGATGTCTCGCGCTAAGGCGCAAAGAAAAGTGTTACCGTTTTGCGTGAGATATATCCTTTATAGTTCACAAGCAGCCGCAATTAATGATACAGCAACCATTGGTGCGGTGACTGCCCGGAGGATGCGACGACCAAGGGAAATAGGCTGAAATTCTGCTTCTTGTGCGATCGCAATTTCTTGATCTGTCCATCCTCCTTCTGGGCCTGTAGCGATCGCAATTTCTCTAGATAAGTTATTATCTATTACCTTTGATAAATGTAGATAGTGACCACGCGCTTCACAAATAAAACGCTGATTAGCTTCACATTCATTGATAGCCTTAGTAAAAGCTATAGGTTCTAATATTGTGGGGATAAAAGAACGCTCTGATTGTTCCGCTGCTTCGGCGGCAATGCGTCGCCAGCGTTCAAGTTTTTGAGGACTAGGATTGAGTAAAGTGCGATCGCTCAAAATTGGTACAATACAAGCTACACCCAACTCTGTACAACACCGGACAACATCATCAAAACCATTTCCTTTCGGTAAAGCCAGCATCAAAGTTATAGATACAGGTAACTCTGTTTCTACTTGTAATGCTTCTAAAACCTGTCCCTGATCCCCTGCTACCTGCGCTAACCACCATTTACCCATGCCATCCATGGCAATAAATTTATCTCCCTCCTGCAAGCGCAGAACCCGCAATAAATAATGTTGTTGTTGGGGTGTAAATGAAATTTGTCCTTGTTGGAGTTGGAAAGGCTGAATAGTAATGCGTTGGAGTTGAGACATAATGTGTCTGAATCAGGATTTACAAGATTTAAGGATTTACAGGATAATGGTTTTTGATTTATTGTCTGAGTCAAGATTTGCAAGATTTAAGCGCGTGAAAATAAAAAATCTTCTTTTTATAATATTTTTGATATTATTTACCGCTGTATTTTCTCCACAAGTCTTAGCTGAAGAAAAAGCGCCACACTGGAGTTATGGAGGTGCAGCTAATCCCACTAAATGGAGCCAAATCAGTACTGAGTTTGCGATGTGTGAACTAGGAAGAGATCAATCTCCCATTAATATTGATGATGCTGTCCAAGGAACTCCTATAAATATAGAGTTTAACTATAAACCGACACCTTTATCAGTAGTTAATAACGGTCACACTGTGCAAGTGAATTACAAATCAGGTAGCACTATCAATATCAACGGTGAGAAATATGAACTCCTTCAGTTTCATTTCCACACACCAAGTGAACATACTATTAGTGGCAAAGCATCGGCTTTAGAACTGCACTTGGTACACCGCAATGGAAAAGGGCAACTAGCAGTTGTTGGAGTCATGATGGCAAAAGGCACAACTAACCCCTTAATTGAGCAGATTTGGAAGCATATTCCGGCTGCGGGGAAAAACAATATTGTTCAAAATTCCACCATTAGCGCTGCCAATTTATTACCTAAGAATAAAGCTTATTTCAGTTATACTGGTTCACTGACTACGCCACCATGCAGCGAAAGCGTTAAATGGAACGTCCTGGCAGAACCTATTCAAGTTTCAGAAGAGCAAATTGAAGCTTTCCAAAATCTATATCAAGTAAATGCTCGTCCAGTGCAACCCATCAATGGTAGAAGGATTGAATTTCACGGATAATAGATTGGATTCTCTAACATCAATTTCTATGAGATTTGAGATGCCTAAGAAAAACTAAACTATCGCACTAATCACCATCAACTGGGCATATTTTATGATATCGCTCGTACCAAACTGTAAAAAAATGATGTTTTACTCTAACTCCCCAGATTCTTTCACTTGTACCCAATCTCAACCTAAACAATTCCTCAAACTGTGAGATTGTTTCAAAATCTTTCCAGCGTTGTTGAGCTTCATCGCAGATAGAATTGAGAGGTTGATGCTTATTGAGCTTCTTTCTATAATTGGATGCACCGTTATATGTTTGGGTTTCAACCTCTTGCCATGAATTATTCTGCAAAGACTTAAGATGAGGCTCAATTTCTTCTTTTTCCCATTTCCTTGCTTCGCCCCAACTCCATACCCCTTCCTGATCAGCTTCTGATACACACCATGAAAAATAATGGTCTTTGTAATCATCAGCGTCAACACTTCTCGGTATTTTTCTTAAATCAGGTTTCTCTGTAGCCCTGATTAACTTACTTGATACTTCAATATCTTGTAGCAGTCTAACTTTTTTTTGTTGTTCTTTTAGTTTTTTCTCATTGTTGCGCTTAATTCGATCTTCTCTCTTACTCATCTTCTTCTGGTTCATTCCAAATTCCAGAATGATATTCAAAAATTGCATCTCTAGTTATTTCATTGTTACAGCTTGCCATAGGTGCTAGATCACCTCTTGCATTTTTCCAAGGATCTTCTTGATGATTAATGTCACTAAGTTGCTGTGCTGTATAACCTCCATAAAAATCTAGTACCTTATCTATATTCTCTTTTTCGCTATCTGTAAGTACACCGCTATTTCCTTCACTAAAAGATTCTGTATTGACCTTAAACTTACCTTTATGAACGTTATACAAATCTCGAACTACTGCTCCGTTAGCCCAAGCTTCAATTCTTTCTTCAAACAACTCAGACTCGTCCCATACTAAATTCCATGCTTGACTATAGTAGACAAGCTTTTGAAGTTTCATTGATGTAATTTCACCCTGTTTTTCAAGGATATAACGAGCAACATCAAATACTGTAGCCATATTAGTTCCTCAAACAAACTACTATTATCGTTGATAATAAAACGTCATTTCGACTTGATATAAGCTCTATATGAGTCGTACTAAACTCTAATACTTGGATAATACACTGCAATATAAAATTGCAATTAAATTATAATAGCGACTTATTTTATAGTACAAGAATACCATAAGCGACTAGTATATGTCAAGTCTTTCTTTCTCATCCTCAAAACAATATCACCAAATTTCCCAGGATTCAGTTTGACTGCTGCACAGATGATTCAACCTGGTAAACTCAAGCGATAATAGATACATGGATGCGTAATACAGTTTTTCCAAGACGAATATAAAGCACTCAAGAATTTAAAGAATCATGGCAATTCACGCCACATAAAAGTTATGTCTGGGTTTGGATGTGGGATAAAACCATGCTTTTCATACCAAGCCTTTCTATCAAAACCATCAGATGCAATAGAGTTTCCTGGTCTTTCTAAGAGGATATCCATTTTTTCTATTTGCCACAGAGCTTCACAAGTTTTTTCTAGCAACTCGGAACCATACCCACGTCTCTTAAATTGTTGCAAAATTTCTATATCAGATAAATACCAGACGCGTTCTTTAAACCTGTTAGTCCTGCATAAACTCTTCCCAAGACAAGTTCCGTCTTGCTTGAAAAGACCAAACGCTACACTCTCCCCTCCATATTCACTATTAACTTTCTTGAAGATAAGAGTCTCTCCATTTAAATGAAATGTGATCAACTTTTCACTAGTCATAGTACTTACTAAAAACTCTACTCAGTTGTTGGCTAAATTAAAATCCCCCTCCTTTTTGTGCGAGGAGGGGTTATGTTTCAAAGCAAACTTTTGCGTGAGAATATCTTCCTACAGATTTTGGAAGTACTTATCTAGTGCATCATGTACCAAATCAGTCATTGGTCGATTTTGCTTTTCTGCTGTTTCCTTGAGGTGTAAATACACATCATCTCTCAGACTGACCCGATGACGTGATTTACCGCTGCTGGTGGGTTCTCCGGGTGTATAGGTGGCTGAAAATTCGCGGATAGCATCAAAACCCATGCGATCGCAAAAATCACCAAAACTCTCTTTTCCTTTGCGGAATTTTTTGAAGTAGATAAATATCGGTTCTAGGAAACTCTCTATATCATTGTCATGCAATTTCTCAATGATAGGTTGAGCTAAACGCGTTTGATCTGGTGAACCACCCAACCACACTTGATAGGATTCCGGTGCGCTACCCACAAAACCCAATTCAGCCATATAAGGACGAGCGCAACCGTTAGGGCAACCAGTCATCCTCACCACAAAATGGTCTTTTTGTAAACCTAATTTATCTAATAAAGCGCGGATTCTGTCTAAAATTCCGGGAATTGCTCTTTCAGATTCGGTAATTGCTAAACCGCAGGTAGGTAAAGCGGGACAAGCCATAGCAAAGCGAGTTAAGGCTGCTATTTGGCTAGGGTCAGCAACAACACCACAACGGTCTAGAATCTCTTGAATTGCTGCTTTATCTTCTGGGTCAATTTCGTAAAATAGCAGATTTTGGTTGCCTGTCAGCCGAATGGGGAGGTTAAATTTCTCAACTATTTCCCGTAAAGCGGTTTTTAGTTGGAATGCACCTTCATCTTTAACCCGACCATTCTCAATGGAAATACCCAAAAACAGTTTACCGTCCCCTTGTTCATTCCAGCCTAAAAAGTCCTGATATTTGAACTTGGGTAAGGGTTTAAAAGGTTCGACACTTTTACCAAAATATTCTTCTACTTGGGTGCGGAATTTGTCTACACCCCAATCATTGATTAAATATTTTAACCGAGCGTGTCGTCGGTCGGTGCGATCGCCATAATCTCTTTGAGTAGCGACTACAGCTTTGACGAAATTATAAACATCATCTTTGCCGACATAGCAAATGGGGTCAGCAACTCTGGCAAAGGTCTCTTCTTTATTATGGGTTCTTCCTAAACCACCACCAGCAAAGACATCAAACCCTTGCAATTCGCCTTTTTTATTGGTGATGACAACCAAAGTCAAATCTTGGGAATATAAATCAACGGAATTATCACCCGGAACCGTGACACAAATTTTAAATTTGCGGGGCATATAGTGAGTTCCATAGATTGGTTCTACGGAATCATGAACAATAGTACCGTTACCATTGCTTTGTCGTGCAGCTTTGACATCTGGATGTTCTTCTACACTAATTGCTTTTTCCCCATCTAACCAAATTTCATAATAAGCGCCAGTTTGGGGAGAGAGCAAATCAGCAATATTTTGGGCATATTCCCAAGCATATTCATATTCTGGACGATTTTTTAAAGGGGCTGGGGGAGCCATGACGTTGCGGTTAATGTCACCACAAGCGCCTAAAGTTGAACCTAAATTTTGGACAATAGTAGCGATCGCACTTTTAAGATTCTTTTTCAGGATACCATGTACCTGAAATCCTTGGCGAGTCGTAGCTCTGAGCGTATGATTACCATATTCATCAGCCAGCTTGTCTAAAGCCAAATACAGCTGCGGTGGTACTAACCCACCAGGATTTTTTGTCCGCAGCATAAACTGATAATCTTTTTCTTGTCCTTTAGCGCGATTATCACGGTTATCTTGTTGATAAGACCCGTGAAACTTGAGAATCTGGATTGCATCTTCACTAAAGTGAGTTGTGTCCTGGAGAATCTCAGTAGCTACAGGTTCACGCAAAAAATTACTATTTTCTTTGATACCTTCTACTTTGGAAGGCTTGCGGTTGCTAACGGGGGAAGGAGCAGAGTTAACCATTACAGTAGTATGTTTGTCAATAATGCATCAGTTAAAGCTGAATTAGGAATTTATAGCAACGGACAAGGAGGTTAGGACATCAAGCGTATTAATGAAACTCCGTCCACAACAGGGTTTTACTCCTGACTCCTGCTATAACAGCACCTTTTCAGCTATGAGAACACCCAAAATTCGGTCGGAATTATGAAGAATAATCTAATTTTAACATGGCAAAACGCTGGCTTTATCAGTGATTTAACACTTGATAAAACCAGCACCTAGTAAACAGGTGTAATTTAACACGACATAACTTACTTTTTACCTGTTGACATATAAACATATTTATGATTTTGCCAACAGCCTTCATTACCTTGAATTGCACCAATTTACTCAATGTATTGTATCAGTCTCATCCTGCAATTTTCCCCCTGAGACAAATTTAGCAATCAAGTAAATTTTCTTTCTATCTAAAGCGATAGCCAAGACCACCATTGATGCTCACAGCAGAAGCATCACTATTTTGGTAAGCTTTAAGTCCAACTTTAGCATTAGTGTAGACGAGGAAGTTTTTGGCAACTTCAGATTCTACTCCAGCACCTACAACTACAGAATCTCTATTACCCAAAGGTGTTGGCTTACCATCTGCCTCTACAAAAGAATAGCCACCAGTGATAAAGGCATTGGTTTTATTAGCAATGGGTACATCTAAAGAAACTTCAGGAATGATAGCAGTTGTTTCATCACTCCAGAGAACATTACCGCGTGCGGAAAAGGGAGTATTTCCTAATTTCACACGGCCTGTGATATTTCCGCCCAAGGTAGCAGCATCGTTATTTTGACCGCCATTTGTAACACCAGCCGCTACACCAGCACCAATATAACTAGCATCAGTACCCTTTTGTGTTTCAGCAGCAGCTTTACCAACTGTAAGAAATGCAGGAGCAATTACTAAAGAAGATAAAGCAGAAATGGTGAGTAAAGACTTGAGTAAACGTTTCATAATTTTGACCAATTTTTAGAAGTTTTACTGTTAAATTGAAAGTCGAATATTCAGATAAAAAAGTTCCAGAGAAGTTTCTAATTTGTTGAAATCCTGATTGCTAATCATGCAATATATTTAGGATTAAGTAACTCAGCCAGTTTTGCATCGACAGTTATAATTACACAAGCATATTTTAGCATTCCAGATTACAAATTTAAGTTTTGAAGAGTTTGGGGAATTTCCTTGGAGATGAAATCATGATCCCTGCAAAAATATTATCAGGTTTAATGGGTGTATGTGTCGGAGATGCCTTAGGTGTACCTGTGGAGTTCACCAGCCGGGCTGAACGCAAGATATCTCCGGTGACAACTATGTTGGGTTATGGTACGTGGAATCAGCCACCGGGGACTTGGTCAGATGATAGTTCACTAACTTTGTGTTTGGTCGAATGTCTTTGTGAGGAATTTTCACTTTTAGAAATTGCTAATTCTTTCTGGCGTTGGTACAAAGAAGGTTATTGGGCTGCTCACGGTGAAGCCTTTGATATTGGTGGCACGACAAAACAAGCTATTCTCAATTGGCAACAGGGAGCGTCACCTCTAGAAGCAGGCGGTACTAGTGAGAAAAGTAATGGTAATGGTTCTTTGATGCGAATTTTACCAATGGTTTATTGTCATCAAATGTTTACTTTTCCTGAACTCATTACCAGAGTGCATCAAGTTTCTTGCATTACTCATGCCCATATCCGTTCTCAAATGGCCTGTGGCATTTATATTAGTGTTGCGATAGAGCTATTGGCAGGTTTTGAACCTAAAGCAGCTTATTTACAAGGATTAAGCAAAATTCAGTCTCTCTATTCTGGCAGTGAATATATTTTAGAAAAACCCCATTTTGATAGAGTTTTTAGTGGTGAAATTGCCAGAATACCTATAGAAGAGATTAATTCTGGTGGTTATGTGGTTGATACTTTAGAGGCATCTTTGTGGTGTTTGTTAAATACCTCTGCTTATGCCGAAGCAGTTCTCAAAGCTGTTAATTTAGGCGGAGATACAGATACTACTGCCGCCGTGACTGGTGGTTTGGCGGGAATTTATTACGGTGTGGAAAATATTCCTCAAGAATGGATTGACCAAATTGCCCGTCAACGGGACATCATTGACCTAGCAAATCGATTGGCTAAGGCTGTTGATAGTGAAGGGGAAATCGGCAATTGAAGAAATAAACTCTTTCCTCAATTGCCAATTCACTGTAAATAGGGCTGACTACTGACGAAAATACTCTAGCCAGTGAGTATTTTCATCAACTCTCATAGTCTGTCAAGAAAACTTGGAGGGTTTGTTCACAGGAAGATAAATTCTACTCTCTACCTGCTCCTCTGCTTGTCTACACCTGCAATTTCTGGGTTAGTAGGACTAAACCAAAGATAGGGAGTAGACTTGACCATCAATCAACAGTCGGGTGATGCCTTTGGCTTGGAGATGGGTACTAGCTTTGTGCAGCATTCTACTGTCAGGAACTTTAATCACGCGATCGCGCTTAGTAGAAAAGCGCTTGGCTACTCGGTGATTATCAAACACTGGTAGAGTTTTCTGTTGGGTTTCGATGGTGGGAATTGTCCCTAAGTCGCCAAAATCCTTGAGTGGCCTGGTAATTAATTCCGCAGAACGGTCAATTACTAAGTAGCAAGTTTTGGGTAAATTAGCCACCGAAAAGGGTAAGACTTGAACAGGTGCTTCTCCTGGCTTACGTCTTGTGACTAAAGGTGTTGGTTCCTCGTAGTCTTCATCCTCAAAGTCTTCCTCATCTTCGTACAAATCATCATCTAAATCGTCCAGATCATCTGACTCATCTAGCAAGTCTTCGTCGAAGATATCCTCAATCAGGTTTACCGCTGGATGTTCATCCTCTAGGATGATTCTGGGTATGCTGGGGATTTCTGGCGGCTTGTGTCGGACAATTTCGATTTCCTTGACTACTGGTTTCGGTTTTTCAGTGGCTGAGGAGCGAGTTTTCACCCTTCTAATAGCCGGGATTGGCTGGGGAAACTGCTCAGAATTAGGTTCTTCTTCTATAGCTGGCTGCTGTAGTTCAACCTTTGGCAACTTTACACTAGTGCGATCGCTAGAGGCATCCCTATTGACTGCTTCTGTTTCTATCTCTTCCGATTGATTACTCAACAGAGGTAACTGCTCATAGCTTACCTGCGCTCTGCCTTCAGGGGTTCTAGCAGCACGTTTTAGAGAAACAAGGTACTCATACTCTTCTTCTGGTAAGGTACTTTTGAGCAATCGGCTAATTGTTGAGTTACTCACACCATAGCGTTCTGCCAAAGTCGATGTTGTCTCGGCAGTCTCTCTATATAGCTTGAGAATCTCTTGTTTGTCAGAATCTGTTAATTTTCTCACGGTAGACACCAAAATTTGTTAACTTCGTTTGCGTCCACTGGTACGCCGCTTGAGGCTTAATGATGCTTCGTATTCTAAAGCAGCGCCCATACCAAATAAAACTCCACTAAACACCCAGAACACTTCTAGTATGTCTCCACTTTGATAATCGGGAACATAATTAGTGGCATATTTAAACCACATATCTGCAATGTAGAGCGAAAATGCCGCCGCTGCAATCATTCGCCAGGATAAAGAAACTTTTCCTCCCCAAAAGGCCAGCAGCATAATTGTCGCAATAATTAACAGCAGCACATCACTAACTACATAAAACCAATTCAAAGCAAAAGTTATCTTTTGAATAAGAGTATCTAGTCCCTCCGCAGACGCTTTATTTGTCTGAGAAATCCACCAGGCAACAAAACTGCCTAATAATCCAATTGAGGCTACAATTAGCCACTGCCATTTTTCTAGATTAATTCGCCGGGAGAACAAAGCTAAAGCCATACCTGCGCCCAGGAATATATAACTCAGAACAAAAAATATATCTCCTAAAGATACTTCTGGGTCTTGTTTTAACACCACTTCTGTATAGCCAAAAATTATCCCTCCAAGAAAGTAGGCCATCATACCTAAGCCAATTAGTAGCCAAACCTTTCGACTACTGACAATCTGGTTACTCTGCCAGTTTCTTAAGCATAAGACACCTGCACCCAAGTAAGCCAAAGCTTCAAAAATGTTCGTCCCCAAAACATACCAATCACCACGGTTTTCCGTGCCATTAGGCCCAGGGATTTTAGCGCTAAACAACAAAAAGTATAAAAGCGCCAGCAAAGCCCAGCCCATGGCAACCAAAATGATGTTTTGAGTAGTGAAAATCGACTTAGAACGGTATGAATTGTTGTAAGAGTTACTCATAAGTCTCAACTAGGTAAATGCACTCTAGCAGTATTTTTGGTGCAATTTGATGATGTGGACAGCAGTTGATCTACTGGATGTTACACCATTTAACACCTAAAGCAAGAGCTAATGGACAGTTTGTAATCAAATAATATCCATGCTACTGCCAAAGTTTACCTAGTGGTGATTGATTTAACCAACCGATGAATACTAATTGCTCTTCTTCGGGCATATCTTGTAACCGATCCTTGAGTTGACGAGCAAAATTGGTATCACCAAAATAAGTTTTTCCTAGTCGATGCAGTTCTTCCAGGAGAATAATCACATGAGTTTCTTGCCAAGAAGGCAGTTTAGGTATTTGTGAAGGCTCAACAGTTAGCAAAGATTTGACTGCCTCTGAGGAAGATATTTGGGGAAATTGCTTTTGCTGTAGTATCCCTGTTATGTCTTTTTCAAATAAACTCGCTTGCCGATTACCTAATAAATCTTCGATATCTAGATAAACGGCTTGCAGCAGCACAATACTGGCTAACGTCAAAATTTCAACACTGCTATGACTACCTGTATCATTTTCTAGCTGTTCCAAGCGGATTTTACCCCAGACGCTAAAACGCTCTGGTTCTTCCAGTAGGACACAGGCTTTACCACGATTGTCAGTAAGAGACCGCCACAACGCTTTGGCTTCAACCTCTTGACTAGCTTTGAAAACACTTATCAGGCGAAAGGTTTGCCCCTGATAATGGAGGATCGGCACCTGCTGATCCCGCGTTGGGTGCTGAATAGTTGAGATTTCAACATCCTGGCGTTTGAGAATAAACATGGCACTAGCAAATAACTCCTCACAGGGGCTGTTTTGACAAAAAATATGTCATGGACTTGGGCAACATAGCCGACAGTATAATTATTTATATTATGGTATGGGAGAATTAGGCATTTGCCAGATGTTTCACCAGCATACGCCATAGAGGGCATTAGTACTGATTAGTCAAATTCTTCCTTGACATCACAATATACCTGAATATCCCATATGTTTAGTTTTTAGTGTACATCTACTGACTCATGACTTGGATCTTCGTCTGGAAATTGGGAAATTTTCAATTTGATCTTGCTTGTTGCTAGGAATAAGAGATATAATGGTGTATGATGACTTTTTGATAACCCAGAGATTACTCTTGGGCGCGTAGCTCAGTGGATAGAGCAATTGCCTTCTAAGCAATCGGTCGCAGGTTCGAGCCCTGCCGCGCTCGTTTTAAGTCAGTTTGAACCCTCAAATCTGTAAGTAATAATATCCTGTTTTGCGGATTTTGGAGTTAATTTTTATGCGATACCTTACAGTAAGTGCTGAACTATCCGGCAATAATTTTGCTGTATGTTTTAACAAGCATAATTCAATAAGTACAAGAATGTGCTAATTAACATATAACTTGTTTATAGTTATAGCAGTTCTCTGTTGAGTGAGATACAAGAACCCCACCCCCCACCCCCGCAAGCGATGAGGGGGCTATGATGTATTTCATTCAAATGCATACCGCTATATCAGCCTGAAAGAAAATACCAATTCACGATATTCTATTAAATTGAAGCATCTCACCTTTGCGAATATAGCTTGAGATTCTTTCCTTCGGAACGCTACGCGAACGCTTCACTATGTTGTGTATGGCTTACGCCACGTTACGCTCAGAATGACAGGGGTGTTTTTACAAAAGTGAGATGCTCCTATTAATTTGGTTTGAATTACCCGTGAACTTGTGATTAAAAACGATATCTGGATTACCGAAATGGCTAAAAAAGGCATGATTTCGCCTTTTGAGCCAAGTTTAGTACGTCATTTTGAAGAACTGCCTGTAATTTCATTTGGTCTTAGCAGCTTTGGCTACGACATCAGACTATCGCATGAAGATTTCCGTATTTTTAAGCATATTCCAGGCACAGTAGTTGATCCCAAAAATTTTAATGCTGAAAACTTGGAGCAAACAAAACTCCATACAGATGAAAATGGTAGTTACTTTATCCTTCCAGCACATTCCTACGGACTTGGGGTTGCTCTTGAAAGGCTGGAAATACCAGATAATATTACAGTCATTTGCATTGGCAAAAGTACTTACGCAAGATGTGGTATAATTGCAAACGTAACTCCTGCGGAGGCTGCTTGGCGTGGCTACTTAACCTTAGAGTTATCCAACGCTTCTAGTGCTGACTGTCGCATTTATGCTAATGAAGGCATAGTACAATTGATGTTTTTAGAAGGAGCGCCCTGTGCAGTTAATTATGAAGCGCGTCAGGGTAAATATCAAGACCAGTTAGGTGTTGTAACTCTGGCTAGGGTTTAAATTGCAAAAAGAGACAATCATTTAACTTTTTGCAACTAATTATAGTGATTCACTAAGTTATACTTCATTAGATAATAATGATTTAAACGGAGATGATATTATGAATCGCTCCCGAATTATTCAGCCTGGACAAAGTTATACATTTAGTAAATACTTTGATTTAGCATTTTCTCCAGAGGATATTCTGGCGGAACTTGGTTGTGTTTATCAACGTGAAAGGCTGAAATTACCGATTATAGAATCAACACCTAACTATGTTGAAGAATTGCAGCGAGTAATTGAACGTAACCTCCGACGAGTTAAATTACTAAGTGAGGATGCCCGGAAACAAGCAATTATAGCGCCGATTCTTCTAGAAGTTTGTGAAATCACAGAAACGCAATTAAATATCGAATATCCTATTAGCGTCAGCGACCAACTAAAAGGTAGTTTAGATTATTACATTAATAAAGGTAAAGGTTTATTAGTCATTGAGGCTAAACAATCAGATTTGAGTAAAGGATTTACACAATTAGCTGTTGAATTGATTGCTCTTGACCAATGGATAAATTCTGATAAACCAATACTTTATGGAGCAGTTACTACTGGTGAAGATTGGCGATTCGCTATATATAAACGTCAAGAAAAAGAAATAATAGAAGATATCAAATTATATCGAGTTCCCGAAGAATTAATTGAATTAGTTAGAATTTTAGTTGCTATAGTTAGCAATTAATAAGGGTATGTTATTTTTTGTTACTGATAGTGACATCATACCAACTTATTTATTTGCAGTAATTCCCGTTGAACCAAAACCAC
This sequence comes from Anabaena sp. PCC 7938, assembly GCF_049315035.1. Classification (NCBI taxonomy): domain Bacteria; kingdom Bacillati; phylum Cyanobacteriota; class Cyanophyceae; order Nostocales; family Nostocaceae; genus Anabaena; species Anabaena sp. PCC 7938. Next base: position 4,889,007 of record NZ_CP186034.1, read on the forward strand.
TAGTTCCTCTAGATGTATCACTTAAGCTATCAACTTCTTCAATTTCAACGCGAATTACAGGTGTAATAACCATTTGAGCAATTTTCATTCCTTTTGTAACTTTAAAAGTCTCTTTTCCATGATTTATTAAAATTACGCCTATTTCTCCGCGATAACCTTCGTCTATCGTGCCTGGAGTATTTAAAACAGTAATTTGGTGTTTAAGAGCTAAACCACTTCTAGGACGAATTTGAGCCTCAGTTCCTGGAGGTAATTCTATTGAAATACCTATATGTACTAACCTGCTTTCGCCACTAGCGATTTGTAGTTCTTCCGTAGAAAATAAATCTAGCCCCGAATCATTTGAATGTTCGTACTTAGGTATAATTGCCAGCCTGTCTAGTTTTAAAATTTTTACTTTCATCACTATTCCATTTATATCCTTACCTTTATATGGTGTATTATAATAACTAATGTCCCAATGTTTAAGTATTTATACTAGTAGAAAACCAAGTATGTCATTGCTAACAGATACTGATTTGGAAATAATGAAATGCTACAGTACATATGAGTGGCAAAATCAGAGTGACGATCAACCCAAGATTTATATTGATCCATTTTCACCTAATAGTCTAACACCTATAGGATATGACTTAAGAGTAGGTGGGAGTTATATGTCCGCATCTAAAGGGGAAGAAGTTCTTGTAAATCAAAATTCTCCAGTTATTATTGAGCCAGGAGATACAACTCTAATTACGGTTTTTGAAGAAATTAGAATGCCAAAAAACCATAAATTTTCAGGATTAATTTTATCAAAAGTATCCAAAGTTTCAAAAGGTTTATCGAATATATCTACAACAATCGACCCTGATTGGGTTGGTCATCTTGTAATAGCTGTACATAATTTTTCACAAGAAAGTATAACGATAAATTTTAAAGATACATTCTGTACAGTTGTGTTCCTTGAAAATAAATCACCTTCTACAAAAGAATCTCGACATACATCTGGAAGGAATGATATTTTAAGGCAAAGAATGTCAGAGGCTGCTAAAAAAGTACAACGGGACAGAGATAAAGAAAAAAGCAAGGAAAATAAACAGAAAAAGAAAAAAAAGGAAACAGAAAACTTTCTTCAAGTATTTTCATCTCTTGGTATTATTTTGATTTTTATAGTTATAGGATACGTATTTTTTAAACAAAAGCCCGATATATTTATAACTACTATAGGAGTTGGTGTCGCTATCTCCCAAACAGCCCTAATAGTTATTACAAATATTTTTAATAGTGAAGATTAAATTTATAAAAACAATTTTCATAAATTCAAGATATTTAGAGCTTACTGTGTAATGAAATTAGTGACTTTTATTGGTTTATCTTGCTCATAAATAAAATCTTGTTTCATTAACAAAGCTATTTCAGCTTTTTGTAATTCTCCACCTAAATACAGAGCATGGGAAACTTGTAAACCAGGACAATCTATGAATATTTGCTGGGAGAGTTTATTTGCAGATTTACCAGAATAACAATTAACTACTTCTCCAGATCCAGGAGTTGTATGTTCTACAATAATTTGATTATTCTGGATGGTAATAATAAAACTACCAGCAGGATCAAAATAGTCTCTTTGCTGGCAAATTTTAGGATATTGGGATTGAATCACGTTTTCGACATTTTCAAAGCAGTCATCATAAATATGGGCGCTTTGACTAATGGTAATTAATGCTCCCATTTTTAATTTATGGTTAGATTTTTGAATAATAGCTTCACAAATATATCGTTGTAATTCTCGCAATCCCATAGCATTTGCAGGCCACGCAGAGAACATATCATTACTGCGGAAAGTGGCTGTTAAAGATAATTCATTATCAACTATTCTTACCCAAATATGATTTAGGCAAGGTGGACTATCATTATGATCTTGTTTAGCATCCCATAAAGACATTACTGCTCTTGCTGAATCAATATCATTTACTAGTTTGTCAATTACTTGTTGAATTTGATCGTGTCCAAACCAAGAACGCAAACGTTGACCATATGTGTATTTAACTCCTTCTCGATTAGGTGAATCATCTAATATTTGAGAAATGTATTCTTCTAAAAAGCTTTTATCAATTGGTAAATAATTGGGTTCGGGAAAATAAAAATCTTCAGGTTCATCGGTGACAACTGCCATTAAATCTATTAATTCTTGCCATTTACCATCATAGCTAGTTGGTCGAATTGTGCCTGTGGTTTTAATGCGATGAATGATTTTTACCCAAGTTTCCGCTATGGTTTTACCTTCTATTCTGTGTCCATAACGTGAACCGGGTAAAACTGTGGGTTCAATGGTAGCCATAGGAAATTCTAAGGAAACTCCCCAAGGATCAATTGCTGCTTGTTGGGAGTAATGTTTAATTTTCTCAACTGCTTCTGTGATTGATTGAGCTTCTTGAAATTCTATAGAATGTCGCAGTTTTTCTAAAACATCTATATTAATCTCTATATCAATATATCCAGTAATGGTAGAGCGAATTACCCAAGATTTGCGTCCAGTGTCGCTTAAGCTTTCTTCGACTCCATTGCGGAAAAAATCGAGTAAGCAGTGAGATGCACCTGCATTTTTATCTTCTTTGGTAGCGTTGAGGACAACTAAATAACGAACATGAGGATTCAATAATAAGTTACGAACTAGTAGGTTTATTCCTCTGGTGGGCGAATACAACTGCCCAATTACAGCATAATCTGACGGTTGCAGGTGTTTTGCGATCGCTTGCTTCACTGTCCACCCTGTAATTACTGCTGTTTGCCCGTTTCCGTAAATTAACTGATTCGGCTTGTGCTTTGCTGTATAACTAAATTCAGTTACTTGACCTGTTCCCTTCATGATTCGTTAAAAGTCAAATTTTACCATTCTAGCGAGGATCATAGAATAATATATCTTAATTTTTACAAATCTTAAATTTGACAGAAAAAACAATAAATACGCTGGAATTTAGATAAAAATAAAGCTGTTTGTACAGATAAATAAAAATTTGATTATGTTATAATCCGCATTAATGCGGACGCATTTAAATTCATATTAATAGAGCAATTTTTTCGGGAATGTCATGAATTTTAATGAATTAAAACTATGTGGCAAATCAAAATAAAAAATTGGTTATTTAAACATAGAGATAAAAAGCTGATTAGTCTCAACTTATTAATAGCAATAGCCTACAATATTTGTGTTATAATTAGCTTGGAATTCACTTCTTTACCAGGGAAAGTTGCGGCTGTTTGGTTCCCTTCAGGAATGACATTAGCCGCAGTGTTTTTATTAGGTAATCGAGTATTTCCTGGAATTATTTTGGGTTCTATACTTGGTCTTTCTAAAAATTTATTGGGTTTAACACCGCCTTTATCAATTTTAAATTTTATTTTACTGAATGTTATCTGTGCTTGTGGTAATTGTTTACAACCTTTTGCCGCTACTTATCTAATTAAACAGTTTGCTCGTCATGAAAATATATTTAATCAGGTCAATTCAATCTTTTTATTTATTCTGGGTGCTGTTGCTTCGCCAATTATATCAGCGACTATGGGAATTACAGCGTCGTGTTTGATGGGAACGACTCCTTGGAATAGTTATGGTATTAGCTGGTTAGTATGGTGGTTGACAAGTGCTTTAGCTCACCTGATATTCACGCCATCATTACTCTTATGGAAAACCTATTTACATAAAAAAGAATATTACTACCGTAGAGGGGAGACACTAGTAGTATTGAGCATTATTCTATGTATAAACTGGCTCACATATATGGGCGGACATCATTTGGAATACACTTTGCTCCCTATGTTGATATGGTCTGTTTTTCGTCTTGGTAATTTTGTTTCTAGTATTTTTGTGACTTTGGTTTCTGCGATCGCTATTTTTGCCACGTCACAAGGATACGGACCATTTGTGAAAGACGAACCCTATCAATCGTTTATGCTTTTACAATCCTTCACAGGTGTTTTTTCAATTACTGCACTTGTACTTTCAGCCGTGATTGATGAACGACAAGTAGCTGAGTTATCTCTAAACCAGACCTTAGCCACACAAGAAATAAAAATTAAAGAACGAACAGCAGCATTGCAACAGAGTGAGTCCCAACTTAATGGCTTTTTTTCATCTGCCTCAATTGGGATGTGTATTTTAGATCAGGAACTTAGGTATATTCGAGTTAATGAAATAATCGCAGAAATTAACGGGATATCGGTTGCTGATCACCTGGGTAAGAAAATTCAAGAAATATTACCGCAACTATCTCCAGATATAGAATATATTTGTCAGCAGGTGATCGCTACAGGAAAACCTATAAGAAATCAAGAAATAAGCTTTAAATTTCATCCCCAAGTAGGTATTTCTAGAACTTGGTTAGCTTCATATTTCCCCATCTTTGATGCAGATAGTATTCCCTTTGCGGTGGGAGTAGTTGTTATGGAAATTAGCGATCGCAAACAGCTAGAACTCCAACTTCAGCAACAAGTCCGTTTGGATGGATTGACACAAATTGCTAACCGTCGTCACTTTGATGAAGTATTATTTAAAGAATGGCAACGCTGTATTCGCACTCAACAGCCACTTTCTCTACTTATCTGTGATGCTGATGAGTTTAAAGCTTATAACGATGCCTATGGGCATCCAATGGGAGACAGTTGTTTAATTCAAATTGCCCAGATACTCAAGATTAATGTTCAGCGTCCCAATGATTTAGTAGCTAGGTATGGGGGTGAAGAGTTTGCAATTCTTCTCCCCGAAACGACTTCTGAGGGAGCATTTCATATTGCTAACTCGATTCAGGAACACATCCACCAAGTCAATATTCCCCATCCACGTTCACGGGTGTGTGACCATGTCACTTTAAGCATTGGCATTGCTACCTGCATTCCCGTAGCGGAAACTCGACCTGAAGAAATCGTGATCACCGCAGATCAGGCACTTTATGAAGCCAAAAACCAGGGACGCGATCGCATCGTCCTCAAAATCTAAATCATCTCTCCCAGATGAAAATACTTTACAAATATTAATTTTAATGTTACATTTATTAACATAGAAGGAATCAGGAAAATAAACTAATGCGTACAAGCGGTGCTATTAAAGACGACCAAGGCAAAATGAATAACTTTGCGGTTGAACCAAAGGTATACATAGACGAGCAGGGCAATAGAACAGGATTTACCAAATATTCAGAACTACTCAATGGTCGGTTGGCCATGATCGGTTTTATATCTTTGATAGCATTAGAAGTATTCACAGGACATGGTGTATTCGGCCTTTTGTCCAGCCTCTAAACATAAGTGTAAATTTGCTTACATAACAATTTATAAAATAAGAGAGACGGGAAAATTTCCGTCTTTAATTTTGGGGATTTTTGGCAAAATTTAATGATACGTCGTAAACATTCAGCAAGGGGGTATCTATGGTTTTAACTGCTTCAACAATGTTACAACTAGGAACTAAAGCACCAGATTTTCATCTATCAGAAGTAGTATCTGGGGAAACAATTTCACTGACTAACTTTGCTAACAAAAAAGCATTGCTAGTCATGTTTATTTGTCAGCATTGTCCATTTGTAAAGCATATACAAAAAGAGTTGGCGCAATTAGGACAAGATTACTTCAACAGTAATTTAGGTATTGTTGCTATTAGTGCCAATGACGCTGAAAATTACCCCAATGATGCACCAGAATCATTGAAAGTAATGGCTACCGAACTGGGATTTAAGTTTCCATTCTGCTACGACGAAACACAAGCAACAGCAAAAGCTTATACAGCAGCTTGTACACCAGATTTTTTTCTATTTGATAGTGAAAATAAACTAGTTTATCGGGGACAATTGGATGATAGTCGTCCCAGTAATAACAAACCGGTAACAGGTGCAGATTTACGAGCAGCTATTGAAGCAGTTTTGGCTGATCAACCAGTTTCAAGTGAACAAAAGCCAAGCGTGGGTTGCAATATTAAATGGAAAGCTGGAAATGAACCTAATTATCATTGAAGGAGGCAGAGCCTCTTTAATAGCACTCCTAGTCAGAGACTAGGAACGAGATAAACGACAATTTTTAACGCCAACCTACTTAGTGGTGAATTTCTAAATTGAGGATGTAGCTTCCCAGTTGGACTTTTTCTGACCATAATTCGTACTCTAGCCGCAAATGCTCTGGTAAGGTTTTTCCACTGAGGTGCAAATTTCTGGTAAAATTACGTAAACGAAGTGGCTTGTGCGGTTGTAATGAGTCAGCGGGCAACCAATAACGACTAACGCCATAAACGCCCTGTTCCCAAAAATGACGGTAACTCACTTGACTATTACCTTGCATAGTCATGATGACGCGATAGGGAGATATTTCCAACCACAAAATTCTGGGACTGCTGGGAAGATCAGGATTGTTTATGGTTTTAGGAAGGTTCTCTTCTGGATTGATAAAACTTCCTACTTCACAGCTAATTAAAGGTGGCGCAGTCAATAGTAAATGAAATCGGTCAGTATCTTTTTGATACAATGTTCCGGCAGTTTCAACCACAGACCAGACTGGCAAGTCAGTGGAAATAATTGATAAGCACACGGGTTTGCGGTGATGAGTAAGCATGGGAGCGATAAGTGCTATAAGCAATTAAATAAAATCAAATGAACACTACAAGGAGACAACGATGCAGGAGGTAGGAGGGAAGATAAACTTTTTTTCACTGGATAGTTATTTTCGCCGTAGCCTACTAGAAGATTAGTTTAAGCAACTAAAGAGTCAAGCCTGTTCAATATTAACTGAATCTACTGATTTGTTAATCTAGACAAATCAGGATGCAGAAAGGCGGGATGGGGAGCTAAAAAAGAAAAATGATGCTTATTCGAGCGGATACTGACTTTAAATTAAGTTGATGGCTACAAAAAGCGATAGGATACTAGGGAGGAAGTTACAAGTGGCAGCAGATCAAGTCACCCAAAAGCTTCTAGTTTATTCAAAAGCCAGTGTATCCTAATGTCGGCTGCTGTTATAACCGTAGAAAATCAAGAAAACGCTGCTCATAAGTTAATTATTCAGCGTTCCCCTTCAATGCTGTCCCTCCAGGGTAGTATTCGGGTTCCTGGGGATAAGTCAATTTCCCACCGCGCTCTTATGTTGGGTGCGATCGCAGAAGGTGAAACCCAGATTGAAGGACTCCTGTTGGGAGAAGACCCCCGCAGCACTGCTAGCTGTTTTCGATTGCTAGGTGCAGAAATTTCGGAATTAAATACAGAGTTTGTCCGGGTAAAAGGTATTGGTTTGGGCAATTTTCAAGAACCTGTTGATGTGTTGAATGCGGGTAACTCTGGGACAACCATCAGATTGATGTTAGGGCTGTTAGCTTCCCATCCAGGGCGTTTTTTTACGGTTACAGGTGACGATTCCTTGCGATCGCGTCCTATGTCCCGTGTTGTCAAACCTTTGCAACAAATGACCGCACAAATCTGGGGACGCAAAGGTAACTCTTTAGCACCTTTAGCGATTCAAGGACAAGCACTCAAACCCATTCACTATCATTCTCCCATTGCTTCGGCTCAAGTTAAATCCTGTATTCTCCTGGCAGGTTTAAACACCGAGGGTAAAACTACCGTCACCGAACCGGCTTTATCACGGGATCACAGTGAGCGAATGTTAAGGGCTTTTGGGGCAGAATTAAGTATAGACCCGGAAACCCACAGTGTGACTGTGATGGGTAATGCTAAATTATACGGTCAAAAAGTTGTTGTTCCCGGTGATATTAGTTCAGCAGCCTTTTGGTTAGTTGCTGGATCTATTGTTCCCGGTTCAGATTTACTGGTGGAAAATGTCGGTGTGAACCCCACGCGCACAGGGATTTTAGCAGCTTTAGCCATGATGGGAGCAGATATCCAGCTAGAAAATCAGCGCGAAGTAGCTGGGGAACCGGTTGCTGATTTGCGGGTGCGTTCGAGTCGGTTAAAAAGCTGCACCATTGAGGGAGATATTATACCGAGATTAATTGATGAAATTCCCATTTTGGCAGTAGCTGCGGTTTTTGCTGAAGGGACAACCATTATTAGGGATGCAGCCGAGTTGCGAGTCAAAGAGAGCGATCGCATTACTGTGATGGCGCAACAACTCAATCAAATGGGCGCTAAAATTACCGAATTACCCGATGGGATGGAAATTATTGGTGGTACTCCCCTAGTGGGAACTGACGTAGATAGCCATACAGATCATCGTATAGCTATGAGTTTAGCGATCGCATCTCTCAACGCCACTGGTACAACCACCATTCACCGTGCCGAAGCTGCTGCTATTTCCTATCCCAACTTTACCAACACCCTTGTAGAAGTTTGTCGATAAAGGTGAGAGAGGTGATGAGGGAGAGACATCATAGTCCCCTCCTCGCTTACGGTTCTTGTAACTCAACTTAACCGAGAAATGCTATGGCGGTATGCACGTGAATGAAACACATTATAGCCCCTTCATCGCTTGCGGGGAGGGGGTTGGGTTGTTGTATCTCACTCAACCGAGAACCGCTATATCAATATCTTTCTTACTATCATCTTCTTCCTAATACAGCAGATTGCAGATCAATGAGGTACAGAATCTAAATTGAAACCTAGACACCAAGTCAGTTTTACTCCTGACTCCTGACTCCTGACTCCTGAATTCTGCTGTAAATCATTTCAAACTGTAATTGATGACTTTTGAGAAAATCATGAGTGAAATGATCTACAACATTTGTATCACTCAACTCTAAATTATAAAAATCCACAAACTCATGTTCAAAATATGGCCCTGCGTGCCAAGTTCCCACTTCTAACTTAATAAAACAATTTCCCGGAATACGGAAAGCAGCAAGTTCTGCTAACACAGGTTCATTAATTGCATTATCAGGTGGACAAACTCCCATTAACCAATCTTTTCCTTCCAAAGAACCTAAACATTGAGTACATTGAATATGACGAGTAATTTTGTGGAACTTATGCCCATTTTTAGACAATCGCATAATATAAAAGCGAGGAATGCCATTTTGCAGATTTAACTGTGCATCCTCAGCATCAAAAGCTTTTCCGTCTCCACTAGGAAATATCAATTGTCCATAACGTTGAAAATTTTCTGGTGTTATCCATTTTGCATTTAACTGTTGTAATGTTTGGGATGTACTCATAAAAAATATCTTGTATCTATCAACTTAATTATCTCTCAGAATTAGGACTTACGCATAACACAACGAAAGTAGCAATAATTCATGAATTACCGCTACGGAAGAATCAGGTTTTCGGTCACATCTTGCGTAAGTTCTGAGAATAACAATTTGAATAAATTATTACGTAATAATTCAGGAGTCAGGAGGAACAAAGAAAAAGGAAGAAGAAAATTTCTCCTTCTCACTGTTAAGAGTTTCCTGCCATATCAAACATTTTGTATCCTGAACCCTCACATTATTAATATATAGCGTTTCCCACTAGGCGTGATATACAAAATTACCCAACCCTACCCTTGCTAAGGGGAGGGTGCGCGATAGCGGGGGTGGGGTGTATTTCATGAGACTGGGAATTGCTATATAACTTCTAGAAAGACCTTTAACTCTCTTTTCTTATAAAATGACTATATATGTGAGGAATACCCTATCGGACTAAAATCAAATCGGCGTAAGTTTCTGCTTAAAGGCTTAAAATATTGTTTATCGCCATTGCTTTAGCTTTAGAATATCGATAACAGGTAACAAGAGATAGGTAATAGGGCAGAACAAAGACTTTTTTCAATGTTTAATAATTAATACCTAATAACCATGAATTTATTTAATCTTTTAACAAAAGAAAACAATCATTCAGCCTTAATCACTCCTGATGGATCTATAATTACTTATCAGCAGTTACGTGACAATATAACTGAGTTAACATCTCAACTGCATAGCTTTGGGTTAAAAAAAGGAGATCGTATCGCCATCGCCATGACTAATGGTGTCCCAATGGCTATTACTTTTTTAGCATCCGCTTTATGTGGAACTGCTGCACCATTAAATCCTAAATATAAACAAGAAGAATTTGCTTTTTATTACGAAGATACTCAAGCTAAAGCATTAATTACATTATCGGAAACTCCAGAAGCAGCAATAGCAGCAGTTACATCCGATATGATGTTAATTAATGCCAAAATCAATAATAACGGAACTTTAAACTTTGAATTAGTTAAACCAACATCGACAGCAACAATAAATTCTGAACCTCCTAATGCTGATGATATAGCGATGATTTTACATACTAGTGGTACTACCAGCCGTCCTAAACGTGTACCTATTCGTCATCGTAACTTAATCGCTTCCGCCAATAATATAATTTCTGCTTATTCGCTCACATCTACTGATATTACACTTTGTTTAATGCCACTTTTCCATATTCATGGATTGATAGGATGTTTATTAGCAACCCTCGCATCAGGAGGGACTTTAATTTGTCCTCATGGTTTTAATGCTTTGGAATTTTGGAAACTGGTAGAAACCTACAAACCCACTTGGTATTCCGCTGCCCCTACCATGCATCAAACAATTCTAGCACGGGCAATTCGTAATCAAGAAATTGTTAAAAGGAACCCCTTTCGTTTCATTCGTTCTAGTAGTGCATCTTTAGCACCAGTTATCATTGAACAAATGGAGAAAACTTTAAATTCTCCCGTTTTAGAATCTTACAGTATGACAGAAGCTGCCCACTTAATGACAACAAATCCCTTACCACCAAAAATTCGTAAACCGGGAACTGTGGGTTATGGTTTTAATGTAGATGTGCGAATTATGGATGATGAAGGTAATTTGTTAAATCAAGGTAGTTTGGGTGAAGTAGTAGTAAAGGGTGCAAATGTGATTGATGGTTATGAAAATAACCCAGATGCTAACGCGACTGCTTTTGTAAATGGTTGGTTTCGTACCGGAGATCAAGGAATAATAGATGCTGATGGATATCTGCGTTTAACTGGGAGAATTAAGGAATTAATTAACCGGGGTGGGGAAAAAATTTCACCTTTAGAAGTAGATAATGTTTTATTACGTCATCCTGCTGTTGCTGAAGCTTTAGCTTTTGCTATACCTCACAACAGTTTAGGTGAAGAAATTCATGCTGCTGTTGTTCTAAAATTAGAAGTTAGTGAAAAGGAACTTAAGCAACACTGCTCAAATACATTAGCAGATTTTAAAGTACCTAAACAAATTCACATTTTAGAAGCTTTACCTCGTGGTGCTACGGGTAAATTACAGCGTTTATCAATGGCGAAATTGTTGAATATTGGATAACATAAATGTTGGTCTGAATGAAGATTGTGACTATACTGCAAATATTTCATAATTTAACCAAATATGGAACCCCTCTCCAAACCTCTCCTCGTAGACGGGGAGAGGCTTAGAACTTAGTTTTTTCATCAATTAAAAGTAAAGTTTCTAATCATTTTGAGTATTTTTTTCAATTAGGTTTCACACAATAAAGGTAAATAAACATCTTGTAAATCCTTTAATCCTGAAAATCCTGATTCAGACATTTTCAATTTTTACATAATTTTAGTTATTGCTGTTATGAAAATCTGTATTGTTGGTGCTGGTGCGATTGGTGGTTATCTCGGTGCTAAGTTAGTTTTAAGTGGCGAAGAGGTAACTTTAATTGCTCGCGGTTCCCATTTAGAAGCAATTCAAAAAAATGGACTGAAAATCATATTAGCTGATGGTTCTAGCCAGGTTGCTAACCCGGTTTTAGCTACTAGTGATTTTACAGCAGTTGAATCACAGGATGTAGTGATTTTAGCAATTAAAGCTAATAGTGTAAGTGCTATCGCTCCCTCTCTTCACCATCTATATCATGAGCAAACAATGGTAGTCACTGCTCAAAATGGTATTCCTTGGTGGTATTTCTGCAAACATGGTGGGGAATATAAAGGAACACGTCTAAATTCTCTTGATCCAGATGGTATTATTGAAAACAACATTGATATTGATAGGGTGATTGGCTGTGTTGTCTATCCTGCTGCGGAAATAGTAGAACCGGGAGTAATTCAGCATCTGGAAGGGGAAAGATTTACACTCGGAGAAATCGACGGTTCTAAAACTGAACGTATCCAATTATTAGCCCAAGCCTTGAAGAAAGCAGGATTTAAAGCCCCTGTACGTAATCAAATTAGAACAGAAATATGGATAAAATTATGGGGAAATATTGCATTTAATCCCATTAGTGCCTTAACTGGTGCAACCCTAGAAGCCATTGCCCAATATTCTCACAGCCGAGAACTAGCACGACAAATGATGTTAGAAGCGCAAACTATAGCTGAAAAGCTAGGTGTTAAATTTGGCATCAGCTTAGAACAGCGAATTAACGGTGCAGAAAAAGTTGGCGCTCATAAAACATCTATGTTACAAGATATCGAAGCTGGACGACCAACAGAAATAGAAGCGATCGCAGGTGCAGTGGTAGAACTAGGTAAACTCACGCAAACACCTACGCCCCATATTGATGCACTTTACGCCAGTGTTAAGTTATTGGAGTTGACAGGGAAACAAAGAAGATAATTACGAATTACGAATTACGAATTACGAATTACGAATTACGAATTACGAATTACGAATTACGAATTACGAATTACGAATTGTATTAGAGCCTTTGAGTACTTCTAACAAACTCCGCAACATCCAATAAGCAGAAGTGCCACCGGGATCTTGATGTCCTATACTGCGATCGCCCAAATAACTCGCTCTACCCTTCTTTGCTAACATAGGTATAGTTGCCTTCAAACCTTGTTCAGCCGCAGCAACTGCCATTTGTAAAGCTTCCACAGTTCCCATACCTTGGCCTACAGCTTGTTCAAAAGCCACCACAGCCGGAGAGAGTACATCCACCATCGTCTTATCTCCCAACTGCGTCTTACCCCGCTCAATCACTCCATCCAAACCAGATTGAAGTAACTTCAACATATCTTCTTGAGTTAATTCTTGCTTTCCAGCAGTAGCAGAACTAGCTCTTAAAAACCAAGTTCCATACAGAGGACCACTTGCACCTCCGATACTGGAAATTAAAGTCATACTGACATTTTTGAAAATGCTGCTGATATCTTTACCTGCAATACTCGGTAAAATACTGCTGACCTTTTTAAAACCACGATCCATATTGATCCCATGATCAGCATCACCGATAGCGGCATCTAACTCTGTCAAATCTTCCTTATGATGCTCAATTACAGAAGCAAACACATATAACCATTCAACAATCTGCACCTGATTAACCATTTCACACTCCCCAGCGTAAACTCGGTGTTTTTACTGGTGCATCCCATAATCTGAGCATCTCATCATCTAACTTCAGCAGAGTGATAGAGCAACCTTGCATTTCTAAGGATGTGATGTAGGGGCCAATTAGACTTCGCACAATTTGCAATCCTGCCATTTCACAAATTTCTGCCAGTTTGCGGTAGACAATATAGAGTTCAGAAATAGGAGTCCCACCCATACTGTTAACAAATGCCAGAATGCGATCGCCTTTTTGCAGGGGTTTATTTAACAGTTCCACATCTACCCACCCATCTGTGACTTCATTCCACTCCCGGACTGTGCGACCATAGGGAAGATCATCAATGAGCGATGCCACTAAAATTTCTGTAATCTCATCCCCTGACTTCATAGAAACCCTTGCTCTCCCTGGTTCCCCATGAATCCCAATCCCTAATTCTATCTCATTATCCGCCAAAGCAAAAGTCGGTGTCCCCTTCGCCGGCACAGTACAAGAACTCAGCGCCACACCCACACTACGCCCATGCAGATTTACCCTTCTACACAAATCTGCCACCTGCCGCAAATCATAACCCTGTGCTGCTGCTGCTCCACAAATCTTTTCTGCCAACACCGTTGTCCCCACACCCCTTCTACCTTGGGTATACAGACTATCCTTCACCGCCACATCATCATCAATCATAATATTTAGCGTGCGGATACCTTCACCTCTGGCTAACTCCGTCGCCATTTCAAAATTCATCAAATCACCGCTGTAATTTTTAACAATATAAATAATACCCGCACCACCATCTACCTGCTGCGCTGCTGCTAACATTTGGTCAGGAGTCGGTGAAGTAAAAACTTCCCCCGGACAAGCAGCATCAAGCATTCCCATTCCCACAAAACCAGTGTGCATAGGTTCATGACCGCTACCACCACCAGAAATAATTGCTACCTTTCCCCGTACTGGTGCATCAGCGCGATAGATAAAAGCCGGCTCATAATTTACCTTGATTAAATCAGCATGAGCCACAGCCATTCCTGCTAGACTTTCCCTAACAAAGTCTTCTGGTTGATTAATCAGCTTCTTCATAATTAATGTTGGCAAAGGTGCTTAAACTCAGGATAAACTCTCGCAGCACCAAATTTCAGCATTTTTTCTGATAATTGCTATTAGATATTATCCGTAACGCACCATTATCAAAAGTTTAGTAGGTTAAGCTGTCGCCCTAAGCGTAGCCATACCCGCAAGGACTTTACCTAACCTACGTAATATTTCAAAAATCAAACATGATTCTTATATCTGCTTTTGATATTCAGTCTCAGTCATCAATTCATAAGTAGATTCTACTCTATCTAAAAATACTTTCCCTTCCAGATGATCATACTCATGTTGAAAAATACGAGCGATAAAATCTGATAATTCTTGCTTTTGTATCTGACAATTGCGGTCAGTATATTCAATTTCAATTTCCTGATATCTAGGAACTAAACCTCTAATTCCAGGAATACTTAAACAACCTTCCCAACCTTTCACAACTTCAGTTGAATGGGCAATAATTTTTGGATTAATCATCGCTGTTGGTTCCATTTCTGGTGCATCAGGATATCTGGAATTAGGACGGGAAGCGACAATAAATAACCGATAGGATTCAGCAACTTGGGGTGCAGCAATTCCTACACCATTAGCCTGAGAAACAGTAGCTATTAAATCATCAATGAGTTTTTGGATATGCTCACCATGAATATCTTCTACCCAAACTGCTTTTTGGCGTAATATCGGATTGCCTAATTGAATAATTGGTACTGTTTCAATCATGGAAGAAAAAATTATTTAAGTAATGGTAAATGCAAGATTAATAAAAAAGTTAATTCTCAGTCCGCATTGGTAAAGGGGCAGGCTTAACTATTAATTGAGCCACTTTTCCATCACGTTCTACTTGGATTTGGAGAGGATTACCAACTTTGGTATTTTCCACAAGCTTTTGAACTTCCTCTATTTTATTAATAGGTTGGTTATTAATGGTTTTAATTACATCCCCTGGTCTGAGTCCACCAATTGCAGCCGGCGAGTTAGACACTATATTAATTAATAAAACTCCTTGCTCGGCAACTAAATTCACACGTCCGCGAGATCTACTAAGAATTCTTTCCTTGATTTCTGGTGTTAATGTTATCATTTCCACGCCTAAATATGGATGATCTACTTTACCAGTAGCAATTAATTCTTGAGAAATCTTCTGCACAGTATTAATGGGAATTGCAAATCCTAAACCTTGAGCGCCTTGGATAATTGCTGTGTTCATGCCGATCACTTCACCACGAATATTTAGCAATGGTCCGCCAGAGTTACCAGGGTTAATTGCTGCATCTGTTTGTAAATAATCCACACGCTTATCACTAGCACCAATAGCACTACTAGAACGATCTGTAGCACTAATAATTCCAGATGTAACTGTATTATTTAAACCTAAAGGATTACCAATGGCAATTACAGCTTCTCCTGGTTGCAACACATTGGAATTGCCTAAAGCTAGAGTTGGTAGATTATTGGCTTCAATTTTAATTACTGCTACATCTGTAACTGGGTCTTCTCCTAAGACTTTACCATCAAAAGTTCGACCGTCTTTGAGTGTAACTGTAACTTGGTCAGCACCATCGACTACGTGGGAATTAGTCAAAATTTGACCGGAGGAATTAATAATAAATCCAGAACCACTACCCCTTTCTACCCTTTCTCTTGCCTGTGGTACTCTGTCAAACCTGCGAAAAAATGGATCTGAAAATTGTTCTGGTACTCGAGATGTGATGGTTCTGGCAGAATCAATGCGAACCACTGCACCGCCCACTTTTTGTACTACTCCAACTACAAAATTAGGATCACCTGTGGCAGCGATGATAGGAGGGGGTGCAAATACTGAAGCAGGTGTAGTTGTATTTTGGGCTTGAGTAATATTTTGTTCAGCCTCTAAAGTCCTGCTATTCAAACTAGAACAGCCACTCAGCACTACTACTGCTAACCCAGTGATTAGCATCCATCCTCTTCCTTGTTGCGCTAGGTTATGATTTTTTGTCTTCATGTGTACTTTTCTCTCCGTGTTAGTCACTGGGTGGTAAGATATTGGCTACCTGGTCTATACCAGATTAATTACAGTTTAAAGTCAAATTATTGCTTGCTCATATCTTCTATTGTGACGATTAGCAGCAAAGGTGGTAGATGATGGAAATTCCCATTGACAGTCTGTGGAGTCAGGTGCTAGAGCGTTTACAGCTAGAGCTATCTCGTCCCACCTTTGAAACCTGGATCAAAACTGCTAGTGCAGAACAACTAGAAAATAATTGCTTAGTTATCCGTACTCCTAACCCTTTTGCCCGAAATTGGCTTCAGAAGTATTACATCAATACGATCGCTCATGTGGTGCAAGATATTTTGGGTTATCCAGTAGAAATTTACATTACTGTTGCTCAAGGTGATGAAGTTTCTCAGTTAGGTAAACAAGAAGTGGCTTGGGAATTGCCAGCGGTTAATCCTATTTTCACCAATGTATCTAAAAATCAACAAAAAACTACAGAGTTAAATCCGAAGTATGTTTTTTCAAGGTTTGTGGTTGGTGCTAATAATCGTATGGCTCATGCGGCTTCTTTGGCAGTAGCAGAATATCCAGGCAGGGAATTTAATCCTTTATTTTTATGTGGTGGTGTGGGTTTGGGTAAAACTCACTTAATGCAAGCTATTGGTAATTATCGTTGGGAAATTTATCCTAATTCTAAAATATTTTATGTTTCGACTGAGCAGTTTACGAATGATTTAATTACTGCTATTCGTAATGATAGTATGCAAATTTTTCGGGAGCATTATCGGGCTGCTGATGTTTTGTTGGTTGATGATATTCAGTTTCTGGAAGGTAAGGAATACACTCAAGAAGAGTTCTTTCATACTTTTAATACTTTACATGAGTCTGGGAAACAAGTTGTCATTGCTTCTGACCGTCCTCCTAATCAGATTCCTAGTTTGCAAGAACGGCTTTGTTCAAGGTTTTCGATGGGGTTGATTGCAGATATTCAATCCCCTGATTTAGAAACTAGAATGGCTATTTTACAGAAAAAAGCTGAGTATGAAAATATTCGTTTACCTAAAGATGTAATTGAATATATTGCTTGTAATTATACTTCTAATATTCGGGAATTGGAAGGAGCTTTAATTCGGGCTTTAGCTTATATTTCCATTTGGGGTTTAGCAATGACTGTGGAAAATATTACCCCAGTGTTAGGAACTTCTAACCAAAAACTAGAAGTAACACCAGATGTGATTTTAAAGGTGATAGCGGAGAGTTTTGATATTTCGATTGAAGACTTAAAAAGTAATTCCCGCAGACGAGAAATTAGCTGGGCTAGACAAATAGGGATGTATTTAATGCGACAGCTTACGGGTTTAAGTTTACCGAGAATCGGTGAGGAGTTTGGTGGTAAAGACCATACAACAGTGATGTATAGTTGCGAGAAGATTACCCAATTGCAAGAGACAGACAGGAGTTTAATTCAAACTTTACGTCAATTGAGCGATCGCATCAACATGAATAGTCGTTCTCAAAAATAGGAGTTGAGAAGATGTCTAACAAGGAATCGAACCAAAATAAGATTATTTGATTTTCCCAAGCTGCTTCATTATGTTCCCTGTTCATAAATCATTTAGGATTGCTATAGAATTGAAATATCAAGAATAATTGAACGCAAATGAAGGTTGATAATTCAATTGATGTCATTATTATGTGCAGAATAACTGGCATAAATATATCGAAATAATGACATAAGATTTTATGCTTATAGCAATTTTTTAGTTTTATAGAGATAATCAAATAACCCTAATGCTGCAAAGTAACAATTTATAATAGCTATAGGAATCCGGTTTGATTCCTGTTCGCGGTAGCGTGCCGTAGGCATATTTAATTGTGTGGTCAGGGAACTCTTAACAGGAAAGACAGAATTGATATCTACTGAGTCTTGTTCAAAAATCAAATGGGAGTCCTATATGTTAAGCAGTTGGCTTTATCTCATGATAGCAATTATTTTTGAAGTCTGCGGTACAACTTGTATGAAATTGTCCGAAGAATTTACTAAAATAGTTCCTTCCATCTTAATATTTGTATCCTATGGACTTTGTTTAACTTTTTTGACACTTTCTCTCCGAAAAATTGAAGTTAGTGTCGTTTATGCTATTTGGTCTGGATTTGGTACCATCTTAATTACTAGTATTGGTATTGTCTGGTTTCGTGAATCTTTCACACTCATCAAAGTTATGTCCATATTTTTAATAATTGTCGGTGTGATTGGTTTAAATTTAGGTGAATACTTGCAGAATATTAATAATTAACGCTCATTTTTCTAAAATTAGATACTCTTTTAAAACAGTATCTATACTCTCTCTTTGTGGGGTATTAATCGTTAAGCGCCATATATCCCCAAAACACATACCAGTGCTGATAATCAAAATATAGTCATCCGGTTTCATTGGATTCACAGTCCATTTATAATACCTAATCTTTTCCCACGTAGCAAAACCTCCAGCAGTCAAAATCCCTTTTTCTCGGATTGTGGGAGGATTATTCATAAATAGTCTTAGTAAGAAATAGCTAACAAAAAGTATCCTTGTCATACTTTCTAAAGGATACATAAATAGCTGTACTTTATTAAGAATAGGATATAATATTATAAACATGAAATTGCTATATAAAAATATAAGCATCCCTTGTCCACGCAGAGGAAGTTTGATTAATAAATTACCTATCTGTTTGCGATTAATTAAAAAATTCAGAATCACCCATAGCAAGATAAATGTTAACAGTACAAATAGCAGGTTAGCAATATATTGATATTGAATTGATACTGCATCTGTGATTAGTGTGGCTTCGTTTTCTATCATTACCTATTCAACCAAATTGAAAATTTAGTGGTCTACCCTTCGGGAACGCCAAATCAGTGGCGGTTCTGTAGCTGACTTCCCGCAGGGTATTCTCCACTGATTGCATTCTGACTTCTGAATTCTTCTTTAAAGCGTTTCCTTATCATATGAGGTACATTATAGACCCCTCCCCTTGGTAAGGGGCTACGGTGTACACACAAGTCTTAAAATTTCTACTAGTACTTGGTTTTGTCATCTAGCTTGAGGTGGTGCGATCGCTCTGGATGCCTGTTATTGCGATCTCGTTAGCGTCTCGTAGAGAGGAGGAACGACGAAGCAATCGCAAAAACCACGGGATGATGTGATTACTTCGCTCCGCTCGTAATGACAATTCAAGGTGTCTATAACGCCTAAAACCCTCGCAGATAGTACTTGTGTGTACACCGTAGGCAAGTGATGAGGGGGTTAGCGTTTTGTACCTCACTCAACCGATAATCGCTATCTTTAGTACTTCTCTCATAATGGCAAAAGTTATTGATTAAATTTGTAATAATCCCTCTGGATTTACTGTTAAAAGCGGCCGACGCTGCAAACCTTCACGATGTAAAATTTCATTCGCAGCCAGCAACCCACTACTAACAGCCCGTTCCATTAAACCACAAGGAAAGGGCATTTTTACCCAATCACCAGCGAATAATAAGTTAGTCACATTTGTGCTACTTTCTGGACGATCTGCATAACTATTAGGTGGATATCCAGAGAAGTTATGTTGATTAACTAATTCCTGATGTAGCACTTTTGCTTGTTTTAATTCAGGAACAATATCATAAAGTTCTTGTTCAAAAGTATTTAATAAAGCTTCTTGGTTAGGGAACTCTTTTTCTTTGTAACAATAAGCGTGTAATTCTACCACACTACCACCAGTGCGTTGTGACCAATCAATGAATTGTTTTTGAATACGGTGATAAAGGGTAATGCTGTCAGTTAATCGGTAGCCAGATAAAGAAGTAAAGTTACTATGTTCCCATTCAAAGTCCTGATCAAACCAGAAACGGCACACAGCAAAGGGATCAGCAATACTCAGCTTTTCAATTTGCGATCGCACTTTTTGATCTACATCCCCAGTCATGCGTTTAAATAGTTGTTGTACTCCCGGTACATCAGTCGCTAAAACATAATAATCAGCCGTAATTATCTCTGGTGATGATGACTCTTGATTAACTGCTAATAATTGCAAATTATCATTCTGTCTTTCTACAACTCTAAACTTAGATAAATCTCTTTGAGCAGGGCCTTTCACTACTTTACCTTCAGATGTAAATACAGCACCATGACAAGGACAATGAAATTGACCATCTGTTGCTATTTGTACAGTACAACCTTGATGGGTACAAGTGAGAGAAATAGCTTCCTGACTACCATTTAGGCAAGCAAATACTTCATCAGCCGCACCAAAATATTCTATTTTACTATCACTAACAATAGAGTTGCGCTTTACCCAAAAAGGGACATTATTATTATTGTTGCCTACATAATATTTAATTTCTGCAATTTGATTGTTATTAGCAACTATTTCACTCACAGTTGCACCTGTGATAATTTTACCTTGTTGCTGAATTGCTTGAGCGATAGGTTGGACTAAACTTGTCCCCATATCGTCTTTTGTCCCATTAAAAGCCAGTCCTTCAGGATTGCCAAAAAAGTAAAAATGGAAGAACTGCATCAATTCTCCTACACTCATGGTATCAGGTGCATTTAAACTAGATTTGGCAAAAGGTAAAAAATATAAATCATATAAACCTTGGGGAAATTCTGTTTTTACCCAATCAGCAACAGAAAGATGATCAAAACGCCGATAATTTTTTTCTCGCTGGAAACCTGTAATCGCCTGAAAGACTTGTAAATGCTTGATTTTAGTGAGGTTGATACCCCATTTTAAGCGATTGGGAGATGCGATCGCTAAATCTATAATATTCCAAGGAAAAGCAGAACTACTAGGGCGAAAAACTTCTGGTTGATATTGGGAACCTCGGTAAACAACCGAATAATAATTTAATGACTGAAAATTATCCTTAACCCCCAGTTCAGATACAACATTATTTAGGTTATAATACTGAGGAAAAAAGCCATGAAACCCATGTTCCATCATGAAAGTTTCACCAGCAGCTTTTATCTGCCAACTAGCAATTTTACCCCCTAGTTGGGGAGACTTTTCTAAAAGTGTAACTGCAAATCCCCTCCGAACTAATTCATAAGCACAAGCTAAACCTGCTAACCCGCCTCCAATTACAACGACGCTTTTATTACTATTTAAACTCTGGGGTAAATTGAGTGTATCTGGCTGAAAAATAGACGGTTTTGGCTTACTAAAACGTGAGTATCCTGTTGCTCCAACAATAGTACTTACACCAAATAACTTCAGCAGTGTACGACGAGAAATAGTAGATGATTCTGGTAAGTTAAATATCTGGCTCATTGGTTATGTAATCAACTTTTGACGATGCACAATAGAGTAAAATCAAAGATATAAATGGGCAGATTTTTTTAGTCAGCCTTAAGGGATGTATTTTGACAGAATTTCAGAAATTGTCAAGAGTTAATTGGATAAAGTGGGCATATTACGCACTCATCAAAACAAGTTTCGTGATCTGACAGCAGATCAAGCTGCAAGATTTGCACCCATAAATTACAATATTACTTGACAGTGTAATACATTATTTAATAATTGGCTACTAGGTGTGTAAAATACTTGGGATATTATATAATTCAATTTGAGGCAATTTGGCATACATCAATCAAATCTAAGAGAATGTTTGAAAACTTTTTCGTGTGGGATCTCACACTTATAGATCCCCCTAAATCCCCCTTAAAAAAGGGGACTTTGAAGAATTTAGCCCCCCTTAAAAAGGGGGGTTGGGGGGATCTCAACCAATTCTGATATTTTTCAAACATCCTCTAAGCAACAGTTAAAGATAATAGAACTTACATAAGTATCACATTTAATATCTCTTGTAGGGTATATCAGACCTATAAATTTTTTATGATCAAAAGATTCTGGCATCTGATGCACTATACTAATATGCCAATTGCATAAAACCTAGATAATTTTGATGAATTTTAAGAATTGCTTAAACTACTATAAATCAACTAATCAAGATGAAATATTGGCGTGAAACTATAGCTGTCACTCAGCGCATCTTAATTGAACTATTGCGCCGTAGACGCAGCTTAATTTTTTGGAGTATTTTTCCAATTTCTATTTTAATTCTCAACGGATTTATTTTGGCAGAACGGGCAAAACTGACAATGGCTGTAGCTTTTGAAAATGCTGCACCTTCGACCTTGGTAGGCGCAGCACTGTTTTTTAGTTGTTTAGGTGGGAGTGTGGCTACTGTAGTTGCAGAACGAGAACAGCAAACCCTAAAACGCTTGTTTATTTCTCCTTTAAGTGGCACATCTTATTTTTTAGGAATTTTTCTTGCTCATAGCTGCATTGGTATCGGACAAACGCTGTTAGTTTATACCATAGCTGCTTTTTGGGGTGCGACATTTAAAGGTTCTATTTTATTAGGAATTATCATAATTTTATTAAGTATCATTGCTTATGTTGGCTTAGGATTTATTTTGGGTACACAATTAGCTCGACGCATTGAAGATGTTAATGCTTTGGTAGCTGCTTTTGGAGTGCCTTTATTAATTTTAGGTGGGGCATTTTTACCAACTTCATTATTTCCCCAAACTCTGTTAAACATTGCCAAATATAACCCGATATATCACATGAATGAAGCTCTATTAGGAGTTTCAGCCAATGGAGATAAAATTGGCGATATTACATCACATTTTTGGTTTTTATTTGTGTTTGCAATGATGATGTTAGGTTGTGGATGGTTATCTTATCGACGGATGTTGATGGTAGAAAGAAGACTTTAAATTAGTTATGGCGGTTCTCGGTTGAGTAAGATACAAGAACCCCACCCCCAACCCCCTCCCCGCAAGCGATGAGGGGGCTATAATGTATTTCATTCAAATGCATACCGCTATATTAAGGGACTTCCAAATAAAAAAATGTACAAAAATTTCTTGTGGTGCAGGACGAAAAGCCCGCAAATTATCAAGGACGGGCAGGATGCCCATCCCACAAGATTGGATAATTTATTTTCTGGTGTTCCCTAAGCAGTTCCCTGATTTCTTTGAAAAATTGGGGATCTATCTGTATCTATCAGAAAAATTATAAATTGGGCAAAAGTAATTGGGCAATATATTCTGCATTTCTTTTTTCTCGCCAAATCCAATGATTATCCTGACCTTTTTCTCGAATATGAATAATTGCTTCCTCAATCACTTGGTCTAAATTATCTAAACTAGAATAGGATGAACCTATAGAAACTGGCCAGGTAATTTGATGATTAATCACGGGATAATTTGGGGCAATGATATAACATCCACAAGATCCTGCGTCACTTATCACCCCACTAGCTCGATAATAATAACGTTCTTGATCAAAATCAGTAACTAAGATATCTAATTGTTGTAATGCTTGCAAATAATCTTCGTCTTTCGTGGTATCAATAAAAGTAATATCTGAACAATTTTCTAGATATTTGGGTTTTTGATTAATAGGTGTACCAATAACTAATTCTAGTTGCTGGGAATGTTGAGAAACGTAATATCGGACTTTTTCTAAAATCTTATTAACAGGCTTATCTTCCCGAATAATTCCTATAATACCAATTTTAATTTTCTCGTCAGCTTTAAATCTTTTTCCTGATGGTAATTTCGGGGTAGCTTCACTGATTATAGGATGGGGAATAACAATTTTAGAAGATACGCTAAATTTAAACTTGTCGCTAACATAATCATCATCTAATTCTAAAAGAATTACTTTAAATTTAGAATTGAATTCTATAAATTTTTTGAGATAAACAAATCCCCAATATTTTATTTTATTTTCTTGGGCAAATAACTGATTACCATGAATACCTAAAAATACTTTTTTTCCTGTTGATACCAACATAGGTAACAGGGTTAAAAGATGTTGATTATAAATCTCCATGACATAAATACTATCAACATCTTTGAGGGATAAAGCTTGTAATCCCATTGAAAAATGTCGATATTCACGCCGTAATTGTAATCCTACAGAATAACTAGGAATCGCTTGAGTGAATTTTTTAAACCATTCAGGAATAGGTCTTTCTATAGAGACAAATCCGATTTTATGATTAGACAAATACTGATTAATCAATAATAGCTCTCTGAGTCCCTTATGAAAAATTTCCATATTATGTTAATATCCTTTTCAGCTTTATAATTTTTACGGGTTTTACTAAAAGCCACGTTAACACGTCAGCAATTCTTAATTCAAGATTTAAAGAGTATCTTTTCTTTTAATACGCTTAGAGATTATTGACTATATTCTCAATAATTAGTCGGCTGTACTGATTTTTTCGCATTATTTCCAGGAATGAATAATTTTACCTACATTGACCTATTGACATCTAAGATTTCTAGTATGTATATATAAGTATATTAGTAATATTCCTGAGTGTCTATGTATTTATTCTTGCTGAAATTTATTTCTAAGATATTACTATTAGAGGACTCCACAAAAAGAAATGCCCAATGTCATCTGGGAATAATTAATCTTGATTTTTGAATATCTCAAGTTTGGAAAAATATTACATTATAAACAGAAAGGTAGTCATGACAAATATCACACCACAGTCAATTAAAGAAGAATTACACAAAGCTTTAGGCCAATTAGATAGTTTTGAATCATGTGCATTGCTGAACTATCCGGATTATTTAAATTTTGGAGATCATTTGATCTGGCTAGGGACTGTAATATACCTAACTGATGTACTAAAAACAAAAATTAAATACGCTTCTAGCATCGCAGATTTTTCTCCAACAATAATGGAAGACAAAATTGGCAAAGCGCCCATATTCCTTCAGGGAGGAGGTAATTTAGGAGATCTGTGGCGTGTTGATCAGCAGTTTCGAGAACAGATTATTGCTAAGTATCAAGATCGTCCCATTATTATTTTGCCACAAAGTATTTTCTTTGCCAAGCTAGATAATCTCCAAAAAACAGCAAATATCTTTAATTCTCATCCTAATTTAACTATATTTGTCCGTGATGATCGTAGCTATAAAATTGCAGAAGAATCTTTTAATAAATGCCGAGTTATTAAATCCCCCGACATGGCTTTTCAATTGCTAAATTTACCAGGTATATCTACTAATCATAATTCAAAATCATCAATTCTTTATCACTGTAGAAAAGACAAAGAATTAAATCCAGAATTTTCGATAGATACTGTAAAAATTCCTAATTTAGTCGTACAAGATTGGGTTTCTTTTGAATGGGTGTTAGGAGTTCGCCACAGAGGTATAAAACGTTTCGCCACACAAGCGGTAAGAGAAGTTTGGCAAAGGGGATTGATGACTCCAGTTGAGTGGATATATCGGCAAAAATGGCAATATTTTTATTCTAATACAGATAAATTTAATCAGATGTATAATCCTTTTATGCACAAACTTTTATGGAGTTTTCTGCACAGTGGAATTTATCAATTACAGCAACATCAACTAGTGATTACAAATCGTTTGCATGGACATATTCTCTGCATTCTCTTAGGCATTCCTCATGTTTTTCTACCTAATGCTTATTATAAGAATGAATCTTTCTATGAAACATGGACAAAAAATGTCTCATTTTGTAGATTTGTGAAAGATATTAACCAAATTGAATCGGTGGTAAAAGAACTATTAGAGATAAGTAAATCAGGTAAAATAAATGTCTAAAACTCATCTTTGGCAGGAAGAAATGACAGAAGCTGAAGGATCAATTACTATCAGCATCACTATTGAAAATCATCAAAAAACTCGTACTCGTCTTTGGTATCGTCTTCCTTATGAATGTAGAGAATTAGTTACCAATAGTTGTGATCCTTTTGTTGTGGCAACTATTTTAATGGCAATGAACCAGTCCACTGATTTAATTGTACATGGGGAAGTTTCTCCATCTTTGCTGCAAAATTTGACAGAATTTCAAGCAGCTTGGAATTCTTGGCTTCCGAATAATTATAGCTTAATTAACATTATTGCAGACGTTGAAAAAGAACAAATTAATAACCAATCATCAGATCAAGTAATTGCGGCATTTTCTGGTGGAGTTGACAGTTGTTTTACAATGTTCCGTCATCGTACAGGCAGTTGTGGAAGATGGCAACGCAACTTAACAGCAGGTTTAATGGTGCATGGTTTTGATATTCCCTTAAGTCAGAAAGAAATATTTGACAGTACAGCCCAAAGATCCAAGATTATGCTATCCAGTTTAGGAGTAGAATTGATTCCCTTAGCTACTAATTTTCGCCAAGTTATTAAAGTTAAATGGACAGATACCTTTGCAACTGCGCTGGGGTCTTGTGTAAGATTATTACAACGTGGTTTTCAAGCGAGTTTAATTCCCAGTTCATTTCCTTATAATGCACTTTCTTTTCCCTATGGTTCTAACCCAGTTACAGACAACTTGCTCTCAAGTAATACCTTTAAAATTATTCATGATGGTGCAGCTTTTAGCCGCTTAGATAAAATTCGAGAAATTGTTAATTGGCCAGAAGCTTTGGAACACATCAGAGTTTGTTGGCAAGGATCTCAAAAAGATCGAAATTGTTGTTGTTGTGAAAAATGCGTTCGGACTATCCTTAATTTTCGGATTTTAGGCATAGATTTACCACCATGTTTTGAACAAGATGTTACAGATAATCAGATATTAAGACTTCAAGTAGAAGCAGGAGGACAACTAGATGCACTAGAACGCACTCTAAAAGCAGCAAAAAAAGCTGGTATTTCTAAATCCTGGGTAAATGCAACAGAAATATGTATCAAGCGTAGTCAAATAGAAAATACATTAAAAAATAATTTATCCCCTACTCTTAAAAAGAGATTAGTTCAACTCAGAACACTAATATCTAAAAAAGAATTTATTGACATAAGATAAATTATTTCAAAACTGTATTAAATTACAAACAAAAATAAAGGTTTTTAAGTAATGTTTGAAGATTACAAAGATATATTTAACCAGAGAGCTAGATATTATCATCAAGCTATGATAGATTTTCCATTGGCTAGAGAAGAGGAATTTTATCATGTACTTAACATAGCTGATATCTCCCAGGGAAATATAATTTGCGATATTCCAGCAGGTGGTGGTTATTTAAATAATTTTATTCAATATGAAAACAAAATAATTTCTGTAGAAACTTCAATCGAGTTTCTCAGTTTTTATGGAAATAAAGGTATTAATCAAACCATTATTTGCAATAGTATGAATGAAATTCCTTTACAATCAACAAGTATTGATAGAGTAATCAGCTTGGCAGCTTTGCACCATGTGAGTAACAAAAAAGCTTTTTATCAAGAGTCATTACGTTTACTAAAAGACAAAGGTATACTCTGT
The DNA here is from genome assembly GCF_049315035.1 of Anabaena sp. PCC 7938. Taxonomy (NCBI): domain Bacteria; kingdom Bacillati; phylum Cyanobacteriota; class Cyanophyceae; order Nostocales; family Nostocaceae; genus Anabaena; species Anabaena sp. PCC 7938. The sequence continues at coordinate 4,916,565 of NZ_CP186034.1, forward strand.
ATTGCTGATGTTTTTACAGGAACAGGTGTGGCTGATTTTTTAAATATCTTTGTTGACAAATATAATCCGATGGGACATAAAGGAGATTTTTTAAATGAAACTACTAAAGCTGATTTAGAGTCTCTTAGTTTTCAAGTTTTATCCGCTGCACAGATTGGATTTAACTGGAAATTTGACTCTCTAGAAAATATGGTTCGCTTTTGCAAATTATTATTTTATATCAACGATGCTAATGATAGACAGATATTAAAAGGAATACAAAAATATTTAGGTTACAAAGTAGTAGACAATCAATATTGTTTGCCATGGGAATTATTTTTCTTAAAAGCTAGGAAAATAACAGGTTAATCTAATTTTTATTAGAAAAAATGTTAATGTTAATTTCCTACAGCAGTTTGCGTAGTTAGGAGGTACAAAATCTAAATTGGAACCTATACATGAAGCCAGTTTTACTCCTGACTCCTGAATTCTACTGTATATGTCTTCTATTGTTTAACTGATTGTTGCCAATGATAAAAGGGACTCAGAGCAATACTTATAAGCAGTTCCATTTCTACAATTGCCACGATATCTGTTTTTAAGGAATTTCTGTTTTTAATATAAAAACCAATTGCTTTACTGAAATCACTAATCATGTATATTGAACTTATTATTGGTCTTTGCCAAGGTTGATAATTCAGCATTCTATAATAATATCGACATATCCCATTTTGATGGAAAAAGTTTCTTAAATATTCCTTCTCAAATCTTGATTTAGGAATCAAATGATCTAATTGCATTTCAGGATTGAACCATAGCTGCCAATTTTTTTGCCAAATATAATTTAACATCTCCAAATCTTCATTTGTTTGTGGCAACAAAGGATGTTCAGGAATACTTTCTAACCAGGCTTTTTTACGAATGACTATTCCTGCACCTGGAGGAAACATTCTTTTTTTAGTTGATTGATATTTTTCGTTATAGCAATAAGTTTGATTGCCTTTTATAATTGCGAAAAAGCGAGCTATTCTTTCAAATCCCGGAGGAGGTTCAACTTCAAATTTCCCATGAATTTGTCCCCCATAAGCACCAGCATTTTCATGAGTTTGACCAAATTTATAAGCCTCTGCTACCCAGTTAGAATAGGGTAAATTGTCATCATCCAGAAATCCGATTAAATCACTTTTCGCTGCTCGAATAGCACATCTTCGAGCAAAAGCGAGTCCTTGTTTAGCTTCAAAGCAATATTTAAGAGGATAAATTTCACTCCAATTAGATAGTTGCTGTTGTACTACTTCGGCTGTGTTATCAGTGCTATTGTTGTCAATAATCAGTATTTCCCAGGAAATTTCCTCTGTCCCAACTTGCGATCGCAATTTCTCTAGAACATCTAATATGCGATTTTCTCCGTTATAGGTACAGATAGCCACTGTAAAATCAACCATAAGCTTTTGGTGGTGTCAATTTTGTGAATTAATCTGCTCTGAACGCGCTAGTATCTTGATTATAAAATTCGGGCTAATACGTAATTATTCTTAGTCATATCGCACAAAATGCTACTTAGTAAACATTAATAATTTTTTCTCTTGTGAGCAATCTGGGATTAAGTTAGAGGCGTATAATACGAATGCAATATTTTGTCTTTTGAGAAAAACCACACCTGTATTAATTATGAAATATCTTTTTTTTCCAATGGTAAAAAGGACTGATAAAAATACTTATGAGAAGTTCCATTTCTCCAGCAGCAACTATATCGGTCTTAATAACACTGCTGTATTTAATCAAGTGAAGCATTATTTTTAGTACGTCATTTACCATGTAGGCAGGTAAAACAAAAAAAAATTGCCAAGGTTTATAGGCAATCATTCTCGTCTGGTATCGACTTAACCCTACTCCTTTAAAAAATTTGATTATATAACCCCTTTCAAAACGAGACTTGGGAATTTTGTGATTAATATTCATGTCTTTATTAAACCAAAGTTCCCAACCAGCATAGAAAATATATGATAACATTTCTACATCTTCAGACTTTGTTAATAAAGAGTTACCAGATACTCCAGTAATCTGTTGACGTTCAGGAACACTTTCTAGCCAAGCTTGTTTACGAATGACAATTCCTGCTCCGGGAGGAAACATTCTTTTTTTAGTTGATTGATATTTTTCGTTATAGCAATAGGTTTTATTTCCTTCTAAAATAGCAAAATATCGGGCAATTCTTCCAAATCCTGGAGGGGGTTCAACTTCAAATTTTCCATGAATTTGTCCCCCATAAGCACCAGCATTTTCATGAGTTTGACCAAATTTATAAGCCTCTGCTACCCAGTTAGGATAGGGTAAATTATCATCATCTAGAAATCCGATTAAATCACTTTTTGCTTCTCGGATAGCGCATCTGCGAGCAAAAGCGAGTCCTTGTTCAGCTTCAAAATAATATTCAAGAGGGTAAATTTCACTCCAATTAGATACTTGTTGTTGTACTATCTTGGCAGTGTTATCAGTGCTATTGTTGTCAATAATCAGAATTTCCCAGGAAATTTCCTCTGTCCCAACTTGCGATCGCAATTTCTCTAGGACATCTAATATGCGATTCTCTCCGTTATAGGTACAGATAGCCACTGTAAAATCAACCATAAGCCTTCGGTGGTGTCAATTTTGTGAATTAATCTGCCATGAATGCGCTAGTGTCTTGATTATAAAATTTAGGGTGATGCGTAATTATCCTTAGTCATATCACACAAAATTCTATTTGGCAATCTGTATACTTATATATATTTCGCTAATGCTACATGGCAGGGGGAATTCATAATCAGGCGAATAGTTACAATATCAGTATTAATAATGTGCTTAATCACTTTTTTATGTCACTTGACTTTCTCTCGAAAAAACTCTTTTATTGTATTTTTAAGCAATTTTATCAGAAAATCAAGCTTACATTCACAAAACCTAAAATTTATGAAGTGGACATATGCTGAAAATTAAAAACTTAAATAAGTCTTACAAAAGTAGAAAAGTTCTCCAGGATTTGCAACTACATATTGACTCAGGGGAAATTTACGGCTTATTAGGTGCAAATGGAGCCGGTAAAACTACAACAATCAATATTATTTGTAATCTCCTCACTACAGACAGCGGTGATGTTACAATTAATAACCAATCTGTTTCCGAAGCAACCAAAAAATTAATTGGGATTGCACCTCAAGAAAATCTGTTGTATAAAACTCTATCTTGTGAAGAGAATCTCAATTTTTTTGCTGCTATTTATGGTTTAGATAGTCAAACACGCCAGAAACAAGTAAAAGCAACTCTCACTGCTGTTAACTTATTAGATAGAGCCAAAAGTCCCGTAGAAACTCTTAGCGGTGGAATGCAAAGAAGGTTAAATATTGCTGTTGCTTTAGTACATCAGCCGCAGTTAGTAATTCTTGATGAACCAACTACCGGCTTAGATATTGAAGCAAGATATGAAGTTTGGGAATTAATTCGCCAACTTAAAAATCAAGGAATGACGGTTTTATTAACAACACATTTATTAGATGAAGCGGAAAGACTTTGTAATAGAATTGGGATTTTGCAAAATGGTAGAATTTTAGCTGAGGGTAGTTTATGTGAGTTAAAAACCTTAATTCCGGCTCAGGAAATTATCGTGTTACAAACTACACAAGAAGAAGAAGCGATCGCACTAGCTGATAAATATGGCTTTACAACTCGGCGTTATGGGAGCGATTTAGCTTTTTGGTTGCCAGAAACGCTAGAATTAAAAGAGATCATTGCCAAATTTGACGGTATACCCATTGATTCAATTTCACGTCAGCCTGTGCGGTTAGAGCATATTTATGTAGAAGTAACTCAAGGTGATAGGTGACGTAGGAGTAATTTTGAATTGTTATATTGCCAATTTCTCATTATGGACATTATTGAAATTCTCAAAGCTGACTATCAAAGATTTCCAATCAATCAAACTTACAGTATTTATGCGCCAGATGTTTATTTTCAAGATCCTGTTTTTAAATTTCGTGGTTTAGAACTTTATAAATGGATGATTAAATTTATCCAAACCTTTTTTCTCAATCTAAAAATGGATTTGCATAACATTCAACGCCAAGAAGACACAATTAAAAGCGAGTGGACACTTAGTTGGAATTCCCCTCTACCTTGGAAACCCCGAATTTCCATATCTGGTTGGAGTGAACTACGTCTCAATGCCGATAGTTTGATAATTTCTCATATTGATTATTGGCATGGTTCCCGATTAGATGTTTTAAAGCAACACCTATTTTCCTTAAACAAAGGTTGATATTCACAGACTCGCCATTAGTGAAAAACTGAAACTCAAGGGTTTTCAGTCTACTCTCTTATAATGTAAATAAATGTAAACAAAATTAAAGCAGGACAGAATTATCCATGCGTGTAATTTTAATGACAGGTAAAGGTGGCGTGGGTAAAACCTCAGTCGCTGCCGCAACTGGGCTTCGTTGTGCAGAACTCGGCTACCGGACACTAGTTTTAAGTACAGATCCTGCTCACTCTCTGGCAGACAGCTTTGATATAGAATTGGGGCATGATGCTCGACAAGTACGTCCCAATTTGTGGGGTGCAGAACTCGACGCGTTGCAAGAATTAGAAGGTAATTGGGGTGCTGTAAAACGTTACATTACCCAAGTTTTGCAAGCACGGGGTTTAGACGGGATACAGGCGGAAGAATTGGCGATTTTACCAGGCATGGACGAGATTTTCGGCTTGGTAAGGATGAAACGTCACTATGATGAAGGGGAATTTGACGTTTTGATAATTGATTCTGCCCCTACCGGTACTGCACTACGTCTGTTAAGTTTACCAGAAGTTGGCGGCTGGTATATGCGACGTTTTTACAAACCTTTTCAAAACATCTCTGTCGCACTTCGACCTCTGGTTGAACCTATTTTTAGACCAATTGCTGGTTTTTCTTTACCAGATAGAGAAGTGATGGATGCGCCTTATGAATTTTATGAACAAATAGAGGCACTGGAAAAAGTATTAACTGATAATACTCAAACCTCAGTCCGTCTGGTCACCAACCCAGAAAAAATGGTGATTAAAGAATCTCTCCGCGCCCATGCTTATCTCAGTTTATATAATGTAGCGACAGATTTAATTGTAGCTAATCGCATTATTCCCCAAGAAGTTAAAGATCCATTTTTCCAACGTTGGAAAGAGAATCAAGAACAATACCGCCAAGAAATTCATGATAACTTTCACCCTTTACCTGTGAAAGAAGTACCTCTTTATTCTGAAGAAATGTGCGGTTTGGCAGCATTAGAGAGACTCAAGGAAACTCTTTACCCAGATGAAGATCCAACTCAGATTTATTACAAAGAAACAACTATTAGAGTTGTACAAGAGAATAATCAATACAGCTTAGAGCTTTATTTACCTGGCATTCCTAAAAATCAAGTTCAACTAAGTAAAAGTGGCGATGAATTAAATATTACTATTGGTAATCATCGCCGTAATTTGGTTTTACCACAGGCTTTAGCAGCGCTGCAACCATCAGGTGCAAAGATGGAAGATGATTATCTAAAAATCCGCTTTTCTGAAATTGTAAAGGTGTAGGCGACAGGCTTCCACGGTGAGCGTCAGCGGTTCAAGTGAGGGGCGCTAGGCGAACTCCGAACGGTGACAGGTGAAAAAAAAGCTATCAATTATCGGTGGCAACAGGTAAAAGTTTTTACTTTTTGTGAAAGTAATCTGCCGGATGCACAATTTTGAATTGTTTTGATCACCTGTTACCTTTTAAGAGTTATCTGACTATAATTTTGCGTAAATTTATCATCAACTTCATGATTTTTGCTTCCAGTTAGTATGTGACCGTATACTTACGTAGATAAAGCTTACAGGGAAACCTTTAAATATTATTAAGCTCAAGAATCGACTATAGTAAGATATTAATTATTGTATAAAAAAGATGGTTTCTATCCCTCCACTAAACCAGAGGACAGATATGTCTCAAGAAACCTTACTGCGTCGGATTACAAATTGCATCCGGCAGTCCTTAGAGTTGAAAGATATTATCACAGCTACAACAGCGGAAGTTCAGTCTTTACTTGGGACTGAGCGAGTCATGATTTACAAATTTCATGCTGATGGCAGTGGTCAGGTAATTGCTGAATCCATTTATGAAAATCGGATACCATCCTTATTAGGGTTGAATTTCCCTGCTGATGACATTCCGCTTGATGCGCGTGAAATGTTTATTAAGTCGCGGGTGCGTTCTGTAGTGAACGTTGATTCTAGACAGATTAGTCAAAGTCCTCAGCGTGATTTAGAAACGGGGGAAATTATCTCTGAAGAGATTCTGTACCGTTCAGTAGATCCATGTCATGTGGAATATTTAACGGCTATGGGGGTTAAGTCTTCTGTCGTTGCACCGATTATTTATGAAGATCGACTGTGGGGATTGTTAGTATCTCATCATTCTGAAGCCCGTGATGTAGCGGAACATGAACTAGAAGCGATGCAGATGGTGGTAGAACAGTTGTCCGTAGCGATCGCACAAAGTCATCTCCTCACCCAAGCTCGTGCCAAAGCCGAACGAGAAGCTATAATTAACCGCATCGCTACCCTCCTCCATTCACTACCTACGATAGTTTTACAGCCAGCCTTAGAAGCCACAGTTGCCGCTTTTAATGGTGTTGGGGGTAGGTTATGCATCAGACATAATGCCTTTGACTTTCAACATAGCAGCTTTCAATCTTTAGCAAAATGTTTAGTTCCTGGGAGCAATTGTTTCCAGCTTTATGTATGCGGACAGCAACCTGTTATTTCTGAACAAAATATATATCCACTGTTAGAGCAATATAGCGTCTGGCAGGAACATTACAAATCTGGTCAATACAACATTTGGGCAATTCCTGATATCTATCAAGATTCTAATTTACGCATTGTCCAACTTGCTTTTAAACCCACAAAAATCCGCAGCATTTTAATGATTCCCCTCCACTATCGACAAGAATTAGTGGGTTATTTAAGCATTTTTCGCAACGAAATAGATACAGAAACCCTTTGGGCTGGTAAATTTGATCCAGACAACAGACAACTTTATCCTCGTCTATCTTTTGACTTGTGGAGCGAATCTAAACAAGGACAAGCTCAAAAATGGACAGATGAAGAAATTGAACTAGCTAGAGAAATTAGCAACCATTTTGCTTCTGCCATTCAGCAATATGAACTTTACCAACAGGTGCAAAGTTTTAATGAAAATTTAGAAAAACAAGTCCATAAGCGGACATTAGAAATGCAAAGGACTGCCGAACAACAACAAGCTGTATTTGGAGTCATTAACAAAATTCGCCAATCTCTTGATACTGATGCAATCTTTAAAACTACCACAAAAGAAGTTTGTCAATTAATCAAATCAGATCGTGTTTCGGTTTATAAATTCAGTGCTGATTGGGGTGGGGAATTTGTTGGTGATTTTGAAGCTGCTAGTCCCAACTGGTTCAATGAATCTAAACTTGGTATCAATACAATTTGGAATGATACTTATTTACAAGACACTGAAGGAGGAAGATACCGCTTTAATGAAACCTTTGCCGTAGATGATATTTACCAAATGGGATTTACTCCCTGTCATGTGGATAATCTAGAACAGTTTCAAATTCATGCATTTGTATTAGCTCCTATTTTAATTAGAAAAAAACTCTGGGGGTTACTTTGCACTTACCAACACACCGGGCCGCGTCAATGGAAAACCTCTGAAGTGAATTTTATTAGTCAGATCGCAGCGCAACTTGGGATAGCAATTCAACAAGCTGAATTATTGTTAAAAACTCAGCAACAAGCAGAACAACTCACACAAACACTGAATGAACTACAAGCTACTCAAACTCAACTTATTCAAACTGAAAAAATGTCTTCTTTAGGGCAACTTGTGGCAGGTGTAGCCCATGAAATTAATAATCCAGTTAACTTTATTTCTGGCAACCTCATTCATATCAATCAATATGCTGAAGACTTACTGAGTATGCTCAATCTCTATCAGCAAGAATGCCCACAACCAAGTGAAGATATTTTAGAACTGGCAGAAGAATTAGACTTAGAATTTTTGATCAAAGATTTACCTAAAAGTTTATATTCCATGAAAATTGGAGTTGAGCGCATTCGGCAAATCGTCTTATCTTTGCGAAATTTCTCGCGACTTGATGAATCTGAAATGAAGGAAGTTAATATCCATGATGGCATTGATAGTACTTTGCTGATTTTGCAGCATCGTTTAAAAGCTAGACCTGAATTTCCTTGTATTAAAATAATTAAAGAATATAGTGATTTACCGTTAATAGAGTGTTATGCTGGGCAACTAAATCAAGTATTTATGAATATTTTGAGTAATGCGATTGATGCCTTAGAAAGTTACAAAATATCCACCGCAGAAACTCCCACAGTATGGAACATTACTATTTCTACTACTATTAAAGAAGTAAATAGCGATCTTAAAAATGTATTAATTAGAATTAGTGACAATGGACCAGGAATGCCAGAAACTGTCAGGGCAAGAATATTTGACCCATTTTTCACTACTAAGCCAGTAGGTAAAGGGACTGGCTTGGGGTTATCAATTAGCTATCAAATTGTGGTGGAAAAACACGGTGGTTTGTTGAAATGTAATTCGCAACCAGATAGGGGTACAGAATTCTTGATTGAAATTCCAATTAAACATTTGGTGTAAGACTTTAGAAGTCAGGAGTCAGAATATTCCTCGTTCCCATACTCTGTATGGGAATGAATTTCAAAAGGCTCTGCATTTAGTTATATTAGAGCCAGAGGATCTATGATGGCATTCCCAGTTAGAAACTGGGAACGAGATAAAATCCTAATTAAATACATCACTGCTAATTTCTTAGTTGTACAGGCATAGCTAAATAGGTCATTTTTAAACCACCTAAAGGTGTAAAAATCACTGGAGTAAGGCTTTGATTTAAGTGCATTTGGATTTCGGTTGATGGTAATTCTTTCAAGCCTTCCATTAAATATTTGACATTAAAGGCAATATCTATATCTTCTCCAGATATTTGTGCTGACATTGATTCTGTGCCACTACCCACATCTTGCGCTTCACAAGATAAGGTAATTTCTTGATTGGCATTATCAATGCTGACTTTGACAATATTATTTTTCTGATCCGCTAATACAGCAATTCGTTCTAAGGTGCTGATAAATTGTCGCCGTTCTAATGTTACTTGTCGCTCAAATTGACGTGGTATTAGTTGCCGATACGCGGGATATTGCCCTTCTAAAGTGCGGCTGGTTAAACGTTGATTTTGCCAAGCAAATACAACTTGACCTTGATCAAAATATAAGGCTACAGTTTCTTCTGATGAGCTATGAGCTAACATTCTTTGTAGTTCGCGTAATGCTCTAGCTGGTACTGTTACTTCTAGCTGATTGTTGCCATCAAGGGGACGCTCATTAGTGGTTTCCAGCACAGCTAGGCGATGTCCGTCCGTCGCTGCAAATTCTAAAGTATCTTCTTTAACTGTCAGATGTACGCCAGTGAGAACTTGTTTGGTTTCATCTGCACTGGTGGCGAATAATGAACCACGTAAGCCTTCAATGAGTGCAGCGGTGGTGAGTTGAATGGCTTCGGAATTTTCGATTATTGGTAATTCGGGAAATTCTTCGGCTCCCATTGCGCGGACTTGATACTTGCCGTTTTTGGGTTTGAGGGTGACTATTAAACCTTCTCCGGTAGAGTCTCCTGATTCGTCATCGAGGGTGATTTCGCCTTCTGGTAGACGTGAGGTGATATCTACAAGTAGTCTAGCAGGAAGTGCGATCGCACCCCCTTCGATAACTTCAGCACTGAAACTGCTACGGATACCCAAGCTGAGATCAAAAGCTGTTAAGCTGACTTGGTTAGTTTGAGCATCGGCTTGTAGCAGTATATTAGCAAGTACAGGATGAGTTGGCCTTGATGGTACTGCACGACTGACGAGTGAAAGGTTGGTACTAAGATCGCTTTGAGCGCAAACTAATTTCATAAATCTGAGATACAGCTGGTGAAGGATAATAGTAACAAATTTTGGACTGGAGACTGGGGATTAGTATCTGTGGAAAAGCTGTGGAAAAACCAGGCTAGTTTTCCACAGAGTAATTATGCTTAACAGAATTTACTCGGAAAAGATTAAGTTTTCCACAGTTTTTTCCACAAAAGGTAATAGTTTATCCACAATTGCAGTTAAATTTAATAATTTTTTATACTTTGCTTAATATTGTCGCTGAAATGATCAAACGTCAAGATAATTAATTTGGCTGTTGGTTGTGGAAAAAGGCAGCGGGAAGGTGATAGTGAAGAAAACAATTCAGGACTTACACAAGATGTGACCGAAAACCGGATTCTTCCATAGCGGTAATTCATGTAGCTTGCTTCCCGAAGGGTATTACCGCTACTTTCATTGTGTTGTGCGTAAGTCCTACAATTAAAAAATTTAGATTCCCAACTTGAAAAAATTAGGAATCTAGGAATATCTCAGGCGTAAAACTTCCGTGTAAACCATAGGGAATATGATGCTTCAGGTGTAATTTTGCTACTGCACCTTTTAGGAAATCTTGAGCATCTAAAATTACTACATCTGAACAATGATATTCGGCATCATAAACTAAAGCTATTATCCAACCATCATCTTCTTGTTGAGAATTGGGACGAGGAACAAAAATTGGCTCACCCACAAAACCACGAGGTGCAGCACTCCATAATTGTCTGTCTCCTGACTCTAAATCAACTTTGAGAATTGCTTGTAAAGGGGCATTTCCAGTTTGATTATGAGCAGCACCAATGTATAAATAACGATACTTTCTACCCATATTATTGGGGTGAATAATAGGAAATTCGCAAGCACGACTGTCTATCAATTGACGCTGGACTGCATTTTCTTTTAAATTTAGATGAAACCGCCAAAGTTGTGGAGGTGAATTGGTGTCAAAATCAGTTTTCCGATAATCGCTATTTGGTTCAACTTCCGATAAAGATTCATAGCAGATTGAATCAATCACTATTTCATCCCCAACTTCAAAAGCATTGACGTGATGAAAGATAAAACCTGATTGAGCTTCTAGAATTTTAAAATTTGGTGTTTCTGCCTTGGATATGCGGGGGATAACTATTATCTGAGTTGGTTTATTTTTAATTAACTTAATGCATTGTCCAGCACTGCATATTCCCAAGGCAAAAGGTAACGGGTTAAATTCAACAGGATTTTGGAAAAATATGCAGTAATTAGGGGTAATAACAAAATCGTGAATGAAGCAAAAACCAGGAACTTTATGGGATTGCTTTCTAATAATTTCTCCTGCTGGATTTAACTCAAAAATGGTGATCGTTGTGGATAATCCTGGTTTAATAGAGAAATTGACTAAACAAGGTGCATCATTATCTTGTTTGCAACTAGGGTCAAAACGAGGATGGGCGCTAAAGGCTTCACCTGTGGATAAGACACCATTAAAATATTCTTTTTCTAATGTTTCGAGTGTATGGGGGTCAAGGCGATGGGGTTCTGCTGCCTCCCATAATGCCAAGAGTTTACCACCCCAGTAAATAACGTTTGTATTAGCAATATTTTTGATTTTGAAATCAAAGGCATTTGCCAACCAACCACCAGGCTTTTGAGTACCAAAAACACCACGATAAAGGATTTTTTTAGCTTTTTTTTCTGCTAAATAACCACTGGTTTGTACAAATCGGTTACAAAAATGGGCGCGACCCTTGGTGAAGGAGATGCGGCTAATCATGCCATCACCATCAAAAGGATGATGTAAGCGTTTTCCGTTTACATCTAATAAACCAGGTCCATTTCTAAATAGTGTTCCTTGCAATTCTGGGGGAATTTGTCCTTCTATGTCATCAATCCAATAATCAAATTCTTGGGAGAGAGATTCATATCCTCCTTGCCAATCTTCCAGAGTATAGGATTTTGCTGGATTTTGGTTTTCTTGAGTTTCTAATGTATTCATGTTTTTGAAATTACAGCGAATTTCGTGGTTAGAAGATTCATATCTAGTGGGCAAGATGCCCTCACTACAATAGTTTCATTTTTCAAGTTTGTATATCATTTAAATGAAATCCGCTGTATGTACAATTAATTGTTAGCTGAAGTTGCTGCCAATTGTGTGATTTCAGTTTCTTTTTCTGGTAATAATTTTATAAATAGCAGAGGTAATAAAGCACTTAAATTAGTGATAATTACTAATATCCATAGAGCATCAAAGCTGGTGTCTGTAATACCTAACCAGTGCATGATTAATGCACCAAATTCTTTAGAAATAGCTCCTCCTAAGTTAAATATTGACATGATGAGTGAAAATAATGTGGCTTCTATTCCCAAGGGACAAATTCGAGCTGCTAATACCATCACGGGCATGAATGCAATTTGTCCCATAACGGTGAGAATTAAGCTATCTCCTAAACTAAACCAGTGGTCATCTATTCCTAATGCTCTATTTGTGTGAGTTACTAACACTAATATTGTCATTCTTAATGCTGTTGAGATGATGATGCTCCAACCACAGATTACGCGAAAAGGGACGCTTTTAAGGAAGCGTTGAAAGATCCAGATGCCAATTAATGAGGCTAAACTGGTGACTAAATGAACTCTGCCTAAAAATTCTGGTTCAAAGTGCAGTTCGTTGGTGAAGAAGAAGAAAAAGGCTGCGTCTCCACTAGGGGTAGATTGCCACAGAAAGATAAATAATGTGGGTAGCCAAATTGCTTTTTGAGTGAAGACTTGGCGTAGTTGTTTGAGTTGAGTTGAGACGTTGAAGGGATTAGTTTGATGATTTCCTGGGGTATTTTTGTGAATGGGTGTTTCAGTAATTATCCAAGCTGCTGCTGAGATAATGAGGGGGAATAAGGCAGTAACTAAAAATACTGTGCGGGTGGTGAAGTATTCTAAGAGTAGGCCGCTAAAGTAAGCTGTAATCAAGCCTCCAAGGGCGGTAGCACCCCAGCAGATAGATTGGAGGGAGCCGACCTGTGCTTGAGATTCAGATCTGGCACGTTCGACAACGAGGGAGTCAACGATGACATCACTGAAGGCAACAGAGAGGGAACTCAGTGCGATCGCTATTGTTGCTCCCAAGCTAGTATGAACTAATGTGGACAAACTCACCCAAGCCGCAGATCCCAATATTCCTGATAACACCAAATACGGGCGACGACGATAGCCAAAGATAGGCAAACCATCGGATATAAAGCCAAATAAGGGCTTAATCATCCACGGTAGGGCTACTATTCCCAGCAGTGCTGACACCTCAACTGGACTTAGATGTAATTCATCTTTGAGGAAGAAACTGACGGCTAGACGAGCTAACCCTAATATGCCTTGGACAAAGTAAACAGCAAGTATTGCAATTAACTCTGGCTTAGGTTCGTTACCTAAGAGAATTTGTTTGGTTACTGAGTCTTTGACCTTGGATAAGCCAGAAGAGTCAATCAGCATTTGATAAATATTCTTTAAGTTTTATCTACTTTTATATCATAACCATATACGGATGATGTTATCAGCTATCTTAATTACAAAGTTTTTAACTGCAACTGTAAAAGAAGGGTGGAATGTAACTAAAACAATACGCAAGCATCATTTATAGTCTGACGCTTGCGCTGAATAAATTCGGGCTGATTGTATTTTTATTCCAGATGAAAATCAAGACGATGTTACATCAACCGCTTTCTGAGTCAGCACTCCAGTGTTACGGCTGTCCAAATTAGACAAACGATTAATGCTTAAAAGTGGAACTTCTTGCCGGCACGACAAACAAAACCAATACAGTTCACCATGACGGACATGACGCAGGATAGAACCACCGCAGCAGGGGCAAATGTTGGCTCTCTTATTCATACCAATGTCCTCCTAAAAAAATTGTTGTTGTAAACAGGTAAAAAAATTTTTGATTAAAACCTAATTCATATGTACTTTCAAGTGCCAAAAATTCTGCTTGGCGACAAAAACTACATATTTTGCTCTTTTTCCTGGTGAATAGTAATCTAAAAACGCTAAATTCTGTGGATATTACGGTTGTTCTATACAAGAAAAATTTCTTTATTCCATACCGCAATTAACAGCATTAACATAATATTGATTTAAGGTTGTATTTTACCAATACTGATTTAATAACTGACATTATTTTATGAGGATAAAGCATTTGTATCTATTCTTCTGAAATTTAAATTAACTTTTTCCCGCCCAAAAGCAAAATTTCAGCTAAATATACGATCAATTTCCTACAAAATCATGATGTCATCTCATCAGCAAAAGCTAACTACCAGCAGCACTCTTAAACTATAACCGAGGATTTAGTATTTTCATCTGTCTTGGGGATCATAAACAATTAGAATATTCTGTAGCTGACTTTACAAATTCGCATATTTTGTAGCTGGCAATACTAAATTATGGCTAGGGATCAACTACTTACTGCTTTTTTTAGAGTAAATAGCAACAAAATAGAAAAATTATCGAGAGTAAATAGTCACGAAAAATTTACATATTTTATAATTCTTAATCTACCATCATTACTGATAAATAACTCATGAAAATTGCCACTTGGAATGTCAACTCGATTCGCACACGTTTAGAACAGGTTATTGATTGGTTAAATCAAAATCCTATTGATGTCCTGTGTTTGCAAGAAACAAAAGTCGTAGATGCTGATTTTCCGCGTTTACCTTTTGAAACATTAGGTTATCACCTTTATATTTTCGGACAGAAGAGTTATAACGGCGTTGCACTCATTAGCCGTAAACCCCTGGAAGACGTGAGTATGGGGTTCTGTGCGATTTTGCCAGAGATAGAACCACAATGGGACGAGCAAAAGCGCGTTATTACTGGTGTTATTGATGGAGTTCGCATTGTCAATCTTTATGTTCCCAATGGTTCTGCGGTGGGAAGTGATAAATATGAATATAAGCTGCGCTGGTTAACGGTATTGCGGAAATATTTGCAGGTGGTGTTGTTGTCTCAACCTGATATTTGTATGTGCGGTGATTTTAATATTGCTTTGGAAGATATAGATATTCACGATAAAGCGAAGATAGAAAATCACATTATGGCATCTGAGCCAGAACGCCAAGCTTTACGAGGTGTTATTTCACTGGGTTTTGCGGATGCTTTTCGCAAATTTAACAAAGAAGGAGGAAATTATAGCTGGTGGGATTATCGTACTGCTGCTTTCAAGCGTAATTTAGGTTGGCGGATTGACCATCATTATCTCACACCAGTTTTGTGCGATCGCGCTAAAAGTTGTATTATTGACGTTGCACCAAGGAAGTTAACCCAGCCTAGCGACCATACACCAGTGATTGTAGAGTTTTAGTTGTGTGCGATCGCTACGCTCTCTTCGAGACGCTCCGCGAACGCCGCAGGCATCGCGCTTAAGGTTTATTTATTGTTAATGTTGGGTTTCGTACCTCAACCCAACCTTGTATCTTAGAGGTATGTTAGAGGAATTGTGATTCCACTAACCAACTTCATATTTTTCCCAAATATACCATCTCCTTTAAATGCTCCTTTACTAGCGAACTTGTCTTCTACAGACGAATTATTCAATAGTCATCGGGCCTTCAATAAAGACTCCATCTGGATTGATAGTGTTACGAACGAAAGCGCTTTCCAAAGACCCAAGTCTAGCTCCTCTAGTATTGGCATTTTCCAAGTTGACACCCAGCATGTCACAATACAAGAGATAGGCTTCAGTCAAATTAGCTCCGGTCAGATTGGCTCCACTCATATCACCCCAAGCACTAGCGTTGGCTCTACTCAAATTAGCTCCACTCAAATTGGCCCAACTCAGATCAACTTTACTCAATTTAGCTCCACTCAAATTGATGTCTCTAAGATCAACCCCGCTCAATTTAGCACCACTAAAATCAACCCCACTAAAATCTCTTTCCCCAGCAGCGTAACGCTTGAGCAATTCCTCAGCATCCATAATTTACTCCCGGCATTAATCAACAACTTAATATATAAAGCAATACTGTTGCCAATTTTCCCAAATAGGTCTGAAACCCAATAAAATCGTGACGATATCAATAGGGTTTCAGGGTTTTGGACGATTTAACAGCTTTGCAAAAAAAATATGAAGATATACCGTTTCCATGACGTAAGAACTACCATTAAAACAAACAATAAAAAATTGGTGTGTGTCACATGACTACTAAAAAGCAATTTAATAGCTTTGAAGAAATGCTGTCTGGTTCTGATGTACCTGTGTTGGTAGATTTTTATGCTGATTGGTGTGGCCCCTGCCAGATGATGGTGCCAATTTTAGAACAAGTCAATGCCCAATTGAACAATCGTTTAAGAATCGTCAAAATTGACACAGAGAAGTATAAAGAGTTAGCCAGCCAATACCAAATTGCTGCCTTACCAACTCTAGTATTATTTAAGCAAGGTCAACCTGTGGATAGAATTGAGGGTGTAGTGCAAGCACCACAGTTAGTCCAACATCTCAAAACTCTCATTTAATTTGGGGGAAGGTGACAGGTGACAGGTGACAGAAATTTTTGATATTTGATTTTCTTTCTCCGCTCAAAACCATTATCTCCTTCATCTTCCTCATCTCCCCACATCATGAACGACGGGCATTTAAGCAACACCATTCTTTTCTTTTCCAGAGAGTAGCCACAACCCAGCCATTTTGTTCTAAGACATCAGCAACGGCTTTGGATTGTTCTAGTAAAATACCGCTAAAGATACCCCAGGTAGTGGGTTTAACAATAGCTCCCATTTCTGGAATTAACTCAATAATTACATCAGCTAAAATATTGCAGACAATACCATCTACTGGTTGAGTAATTATTTTAGTGAGAATTTCTACACTGCCCTCAGTTGGGATTAAGCGTTCTGAATTCATATCATTCAGGGCGCGATTGCTGAAAGTTGATTGTACTGCCAAAGGATCAGTATCTACTGCATAAACTTTTTCTGCTCCCAGCAGTACCGCACCAATGGAAAGAATGCCAGAACCGCAGCCAATGTCCGCAATTATTAGAGATTGTTTTTTATCATTTTTACTAACAAAAGCTTCAGGAACTTGACTGAGGCGCATTTCTAGAGATTCTAAACACAACTGGGTTGTAGCATGATTACCCGTACCAAATGCAACACCTGGATCAAGACGAATAACCAACCGTTCTAATGAGTCTGGTAGTGGTAGCCATGCGGGGTTAATCAGAAAGCGATCGCCTATTTCTTGAGGTTGCCAATATTGTTTCCAGCTACTAGCCCAATCTTCCTCATCAATCAATTGCCAATGGAGTATGGGAGATGGCAACCCTATACACATAGCATCTTGACGCAACCATAACGATAGAGCAGATAAATCCAATAGCTGTGCTTGAAAGCTGGGTAAGTAAGCCTTTAATAGTGAGGAATTACCTTTGCTTTCACTAGCTGTACCACGACAGCCAAAACCCTCCAGTCGCCAAAAGATAGAATCTTCTAGGTCTGGTTCACATAAAATTTTGAGTTCCCACCAGGTGTTTGCCATAGAATGTTAGATTTTAGATTTTAGATTTTAGATTTTAGATTGGTAATGGGTAATTGGTGATGGGTAATTGGAAAAAACAATTACTTGTTACCTGTTTTTAATCCAAAATCCAAAATCCAAAATCCAAAATTAAAGTGTTACTGTATACGCATCTCGAATTCCCGGTACTTTCGTAATTTCATCTAAGATGCCTTCTGGTAAAGGATCATCAATACTTAGCGCCATGACTGCATCACCACGGACGATTTTACGACCTACCTGCATACTGGCAATATTGACATTAAAACTACCAAGTAGAGAACCGAGTTTACCGATAATTCCTGGCATATCACGGTGCAGAGTGAACAGCATATATTTGCTAGGTGGAACGTTAATGGGGAAACCATCAACATCAGTGAGGTGAATTTCTTTATCACCCAACAAAGCACCTGTAACTGAATGAGTACCTAAAGTACCTGTAGCTTCTAGATGCAGTGAACCGGCATAATCTCTGGCTGAGGCATCCCGTGTTTCAATCACGCGAATTCCTCTTTCTTTGGCTTCTATGCTGGCGTTGACATAATTAACCCGTTCCCGTAAGGCTTGATAAAGTAGTCCTTTAAGGGCTGCTACTACCAACGGCTGACTTTTGTTGGTTGCGAGTTCTCCTTGGAGTGTGATGTTGAGTGTTTCTACCCTGCCACCTACTAGTTGTCCTACCAAGTTACCAAGGGTTTCTGCCAACTGCATATAAGGCTTGAGTTCTTCTAAAACATCGGGTCCGAATCCGGGGATGTTAACAGCAGAACGAGCAGGTAGTCCTAAGAGGACATCGCGGATTTGTTCAGCTACGTCTATAGCAACGTTAACTTGGGCTTCGGTGGTTGATGCCCCTAAGTGGGGGGTGAGGATGAGATCTTTGCCGAGCGATCGCAAATCAGACTCACCCAGAGGTTCTGACTCGAATACATCTAAAGCTGCACCACCAATTTTACCTTCTTTGATTGCCGCTGCTAAAGCTGCTTCATCAATGATGCCACCACGAGCGCAGTTAATAATTCTCGCTGTTGGTTTCATCTTCGCCAAAGTTTTGGCATTGATTAAGTGGGTAGTTTCTGGGGTTTTGGGGATATGCAAGGTGATATAATCTGCTTGCTGCATCAGTAAATCTAACTCTACCAATTGACAGCCCATCTGTTCAGCCCTTTCTGTAGAAATAAAGGGATCATAAGCTAAAAGTTTCATCCCCATAGCTTTGGCTACAGCCGCAACATGAGAGCCAATTTTACCTAGCCCGACAACGCCGAGAGTTTTTTTGTATACTTCTGCACCTACAAAAGTTTTGCGATCCCATTCACCCCGTTTTACGGAAGCATTTGCATCTGGGATATGACGAGATAAAGATAACATCATTGCTAGTGCGTGTTCGGCTGCGGCAATGGTATTTCCCTCTGGAGAATTGACTACTACAATACCTTTGCGGGTAGCAGCAGGAACATCAACATTATCCACTCCCACACCAGCACGACCAATAATTTTTAATTGTGTGCCAGCTTCAATAATTTCTTGAGTGACGCGAGTTCCAGAACGGATCATCAACGCATCGTACTCGCCAATAATTTCTATCAGTTCTGCTGGTTTAAGACCTGTTTTGACATCAACCGTAGCAACTTGGGAAAGGATGTCAATACCAGCCTGGTCAATCGGATCGGAGACAAGAACCTTAGACATGATTACTTCATTTAAATTTACAGGTTTTGCTGCACAAGACTTTTAAGTTTAGTCTTTATCTGTAACAATTCAGCAAGAATTATGCGTTTCTATATATAGCAAGCAGGGGACTCTTAACAGGATAACTGAGTGAAACTCTATTGGTGTTTAAGTTTTGTAGTGAGTTTTTATCTCCATACGCTACCAGGCAATTGCTATATATCTAATTTACTTCCTCCTGACTCCGAACTCCGAACTCCGAACTCCTGACTCCTGACTCCTGCTATATCGCCTGAACAAAATAATAATTCTATAATTAATTGTGGTGAGTGTTGGGAGAAGTAGTGATGTTAAATTTCCACCTACCAAGGTACTTACCCTCGGCTGAAGAGTTACCCGATTCTGATGAAACACCTGTGGATAACGAACTACAAGAATTAATTCCAGGATTGCTGAAATCAATACTGCTGATACTTTGGTCTGAACGCATGGACTGGTTTTTTGGGGTAAATATGGGGATTTATTATCACCCTGATGAACTGCCAATGGTGCCAGATGGGTTTCTGAGCTTGGGAGTGGAACGTTGTTATGATGAGGAATTACGCCCTAGTTATGTGTTGTGGGATGAAAATGTTGTCCCCATTTTAGTCCTAGAAGTGGTTTCTCCAAATTATCGCAAGGAGTACACCATTAAACTGGACGAATATGCGGACTTGGGTGTGCGATATTATGTGATTTATTCTTCTCGTCGTCGTCGCAAACCACGTTTGGAAGTACATAAGTTAGTGAATGGGAAGTATGAGTTACAAGCAGGAAATCCTGTATGGCTACCAGAAATTGGCTTAGGAATTGGTTCTGAACAGGGAAATTATGGTGGTTTAAACCGGGAATGGTTGTATTGGTATGATAATGACGGCAAGCGGTATTTGACACCGCAAGAACAGATTATAGAGGCAGAAGAACGCGCTCAGTTGGCAGAAGTGCGATCGCAAAAGTTAGCCGAAAAGTTGCAAGATTTAGGAATCGACCCTGCTCAAGTTCAATAAGATAAAAATAAACCTGCCTAGGCAGGTTTAAATATTTAAGAGAACTCCACAAAAAAGATGATCCAATCTTGTGGGATGGGCATCTTGCCCGTCCTTGTATTATTAGCGGGCTTTTCGGCCCGCACCACAAGAAATTTTGGGATATTTTTTTAATTGGAGAACTCTAATTCTAATTACGGAAATTGGCGATCGCGTACTTCCACAGCATATTTCTGCACAGCTTGAGTAATATGTTCTCGTAAATTTGTATAAACTTTGGCGAAGGGCGGTTGTTTTTCTGAAAGTCCGATAATGTCAGAAGTAACTAATACTTGACCATCGCAGTCCGAACCTGCACCGATACCAATAGTAGGAATACGCAATTTTTGAGTAATTTGTAATGCTAAATGAGCAGGGATATGTTCTAACACTATTGAAAATACACCAGCTTGTTCGAGAGCGATCGCTTCATTTAAAATTCTCTCACCAGCTTCTGGGCTTTTTCCCTGTTGTCGTAAACCCAGTTGATGTACAGATTGTGGTGTCAACCCGACATGACCCATCACCGGAATACCAGCTTGCACCAGCCTGGCCACAGTTTCCACCATTGCCGGATGTCCACCTTCTAATTTTACCGCTTGTGCGCCGGTTTCCTTCAGCACCCTGCCGGCAGACTGCATAGCTTGAGAAACACTTTCTTGATAAGTTAAAAATGGTAAATCGACAACAACAAGAGCGCGTTTTACAGCACGACGCACAGCTTTAGCATGATGAATCATTTCATCTAGAGTAATTGGCAGCGTTGTCTCATACCCAAGAATTACTGCCAAAGAATCTCCCACCAGGATTAAGTCTACACCAGCTGCATCTAGCAGTTGAGCGATCGCATAATCCCAGCCAGTCAGAGCGACAATTGCCCGCCCCTGCTGTTTCCATTGAATTAATTGCTGGGTAGTAACTGCCATAAAAAAAGGAGTTCGGAGTTCGGAGTTCGGAGTTCGGAGTCAGGAGTCAGGAGTCAGGAGTCAGGAGTCAGGAGTCCAGGAGTTCAGGAGTTCAGAAGTTCAGGAGTCAGGATTCAGGATTTAGAAGGTTATTCTCCCAAGTCCCAAGTCCCAAGTCCCCAGTCCCCAATTCCCCAGTCCCCAATTCCTACTTCACAGACCGACCGAACCCAAAATGAGTTTGTGCTTTATCCATTGTAGGCATTAACCAAGCCAGCCCCTCGCTGGTTCCCACCCACAACTTATTACCAAGATCAGGTGCAACAGTCAGCACTCGACTAGAAGGCAGCCCCGCAACTCGGTCTAACAAAGCACCCGTATTGGGATTTAATCGTAACAAACCATTAGTCGTACCAACCCAAACACTACCATCTTGAGCAAAACGGACTGAAGTTACATTCCTTCCTCGCAAAGGCGTGACAGACCTCAACACAATTCCATTTTTTGGGTTAACCACTAATAATTGATTTGGCATTCCTGCCCAAATTAACCCTTCAGGACTGATGGCTAAAGATTGCACAGTCGTCCCTGGTAAATTATTTATCCTCTTCATAATCAAGGCATTGGCAGTATTCACCCTGACCAGTCCATCCAAAGTCCCAACCCAAAGCTGACCTTCAGCATCTAAAGTCATTGCATTGGCGCTAACACCAGGCAAGTTTTTGATTGTTGTCATAATCAAGCCTTGGTCAGGACTAATCAAGGCTAAACCGCTATCAGTACCTGTCCACAAATAACCACGTTTATCTGTTAACAGCGACAATACCCGTTTGGAAGGTAGTAATAAATTTTGTGCTGTAATTTCATTAGTGCGAGGATCTACTCGTGTCAAACCCTCATAATTTCCCACCCATAAACGCCCGACTTTATCTTGGGCTAATGCACTAATAGTAATATTTGGTAAACTGACACGAGCAATAACCTTACCTGTATTCGGGTCAATCCGCGATAAACCCCGCCAAGAACCTACCCACAAATTACCAGCAAAATCTCCTAACAAATTACTAATGCGGTAATCAGTTTCTGCTTCTCTTTCTTGCACATCCCGATCATCGGGTAAGGGATCTACTCGTCTTGGTGGAGGTGCGGCTGGGTAAGTAGTAGTGGAATTATTTGGATTGATATCAGGTTTTGTTTGCGCTCCTACTTGCTCTCCTGTACTGGGTAGACTTATCAGCCCCAGCAAAATAGAAATCATCAATAAACGAGTACGACTATTAAATAATACCACGGTTGTATATCCTTTCGAGACAGTACCTAAGAACTATTAGCTAAAATGACTTGAGATTAATTAATAGTCTTCCCTGAGTTGGTATTTTTTTTAGCATCAATAGCAATTTTTTCCTCAATCTAGCACTTTGCTGATAGATTATGCTGCACAATCGGGAGTCAGTAAACTAATTTGACAAAACTGCGGCGCGATCGCTAACCGTCCCCTAATTTTAACTATGGGGTAACACGGCACTCAGTAGGCTGGAAATTCTTTTGTATCTGGCAGAAAAATGTATCACAGGTAGTCTATATAACTAATAGTCACCCTTTGTACAGTAGTCTTAACAAAATGTTTAAAAATTTCTTTAATAAGAAATTTAAATATATGAGTTCAAAACTTTCAAAGAATAACTTATTGAATTATTGATATATTGTGAGACAAGTTACAAATTACGTCGTGTGCAGTTTTTTATCTTTAGCTCACTTCTGAGCTAAACCGCAGTTAGTGAAGTTTCCTTTATATCTTTTTACCCAATCGGAATCAAGATATCAGGAGAAAAAACGGGAAAATGAGCTAGACAGCTTAAAACCCTACTTTTTTCTACTTTAAAAGGCATAAATTCCCATAATGCCCGTAAAGCAACGAATTTTCTCTGAAATTAAGCAGGTTTAGTAAGGTAAGCAAAAGAGATAGAAAAAACTTAGTGTTTGTGGGACGGGGGAAAAAGCAAAGCCTTTAGATTGGCGCTTTTACACGAAGATAATCATCAAGGTGCGGTAATTTGCCACCGCTGCCAACTGCTTGTCACAAAAAAAATGCTGCCCTCTAGCAACAGTTAACCCCCAAATATAAGTTCTCTTTATATCTACAATGAGAAAAGAAGAAAGATAAAGGGTGATAAGAAGTTGCACATAACGTGATTTGATAGTAAAAAGAATGACTTCTTGGAAGGAAAATATGTCTTACGCGCAAACGAAGACTCAGGCGAAAGCTGGGTATCAAGCTGGGGTTAAAGATTACAGACTAACTTATTACACTCCCGATTACACACCTAAAGATACAGATATTCTTGCAGCATTCCGGATGACTCCTCAACCTGGAGTTCCACCTGAAGAAGCTGGTGCTGCGGTAGCTGCTGAGTCTTCTACAGGTACTTGGACAACTGTATGGACAGACTTGCTCACCGACCTAGATCGCTACAAAGGTCGTTGCTATGACATCGAACCAGTTGCTGGTGAAGACAACCAATACATCGCTTACGTTGCTTATCCTCTAGACTTGTTTGAGGAAGGTTCCGTCACCAATATGTTGACCTCCATTGTAGGTAACGTATTTGGTTTCAAAGCATTACGCGCATTGCGTTTGGAAGACTTGCGGATTCCCGTTGCTTACCTGAAGACCTTCCAAGGTCCTCCTCACGGTATTCAAGTTGAACGCGACAAGTTGAACAAGTATGGTCGTCCTTTGTTGGGTTGTACCATTAAGCCCAAATTAGGCTTGTCTGCTAAGAACTACGGTCGCGCCGTATACGAATGTTTGCGTGGTGGTTTGGACTTCACCAAAGACGACGAAAACATCAACTCCGCACCATTCCAAAGATGGCGCGATCGCTTCTTGTTTGTAGCAGAAGCAATCCACAAAGCACAAGCAGAAACCGGCGAAATCAAGGGTCACTACTTGAACGTAACCGCTCCTACCTGTGAACAAATGATTGAACGGGCTGAGTACGCTAAAGAACTCAAAATGCCCATCATCATGCATGACTACCTGACCGCAGGTTTCACAGCTAACACCACCTTGGCTCATTGGTGTCGTAAGAACGGTATTTTGCTGCACATTCACCGTGCTATGCACGCCGTAATTGACCGTCAAAAGAACCACGGTATCCACTTCCGCGTATTGGCTAAAACCTTGCGGATGTCTGGTGGTGACCACATTCACACCGGTACAGTTGTTGGTAAATTGGAAGGCGAACGTGGCATCACAATGGGCTTCGTTGACCTACTACGTGAAAACTACGTTGAGCAAGACAAGTCTCGCGGTATCTACTTCACCCAAGATTGGGCTTCTATGCCTGGTGTAATGGCAGTTGCTTCCGGTGGTATCCACGTATGGCATATGCCCGCACTCCTAGAAATCTTTGGTGATGACTCCGTACTACAGTTTGGTGGTGGTACACTTGGTCACCCCTGGGGTAATGCTCCTGGTGCAACCGCTAACCGCGTAGCTCTAGAAGCTTGCGTTCAAGCTCGTAACGAAGGACGTAGCTTGGCTCGTGAAGGTAACGACATTATCCGCGAAGCGGCTAAGTGGTCTCCTGAACTAGCTGTTGCTTGCGAACTGTGGAAAGAAATCAAGTTCGAGTTTGAAGCAATGGATACCGTCTGATCATTTAGGATTTGGGATTTTGGACTATTGGATCAATTTAAAATCCAAAATCCAAAATCTAAAATCTATGGGGCTGGGGTCAAGCATGAATTTAAAGCAAATTGCGAAAGACACAGCCAAAACTCTCCAAAGTTATCTGACTTATCAGGCACTTATGACTGTTTTGGCACAGCTAGGCGAAACAAATCCTCCTTTAGCATATTGGTTGCAAAACTTTTCTGCTGGGAAAATCCAAGACGGAGAAGCATATATTGAGGAATTGTTTCTAGTAAAGTCAGATTTGGCTTTGCGAATTATGACTGTCAGGGAACACATCGCGGCAGAAGTGACAGATTTCTTACCAGAAATGGTGCGTACTGGCATTCAGCAAGCCAACATGGAACAGCGTCGCCAGCATCTCGAACGCATCACGCAACTAAATTTATCAAGTCCCAGCCCAATAACTGAACAGCAGACAGTCTCAGACCCTGATGTGGATAATTTATCCGGTTAGTCGGTCAACGTAGTAGTAAAAACAACCCATTACCAACAGCTATGCAAACTTTATCAAAAGAGCGTCGTTACGAAACTCTCTCTTATCTTCCCCCCCTGTCTGATGCTCAAATTGCCAAACAAGTTCAGTACATTCTGAGCCAAGGCTACATCCCAGCAATCGAGTTTAACGAAACTTCTGAACCAACCGAATTGTTCTGGACAATGTGGAAGCTACCTTTGTTTGGTGCTAAAACCACTCAAGAAGTATTGAGTGAAGTTCAAGGTTGCCGTTCTCAGTTCGGTAACTGCTATGTTCGTGTTGTTGGTTTTGACAACATCAAACAGTGTCAAGTTCTCAGCTTTATCGTTCACAAACCCAGCAGATACTAAATTCTGATTTGGTTTAAATAATTTGCTTTTTGGGAGAGGTAGAGTTTTCTATCTCTCTTTTTTTTAACGCAGAGGAATACGGAGGTTAGCGCGGAGAGTTTTTTTAGTTTTTGATAGTATCAATCCCAACTGCTAAAAACCGCAAAACACCAGACAGCCATTATTTTCTCAAGCCTGCGGTTCTGAGCCACTTTTCAAAGTATTAAACTAGAACTATGGCCGCCCTAGTAGTTAGTGCAAAGAGGTAATAATCATGCCAAATCTGACATTAAGCGATCAACAGGTAATTGAATTAGTTAAGCAACTACCCCCAGAAAGTAAAAGGGTAGTCTTGTTAGCACTAGCTAAGGAAAGTGAAAGTGAGCGTGAGTCTCGCATGGAATATGCAGAAAAACAACTACATAACTTATGCGCTGAACGTGATTTAAATTGGGATACTATGTCAGAAGATGAACGTGAAACATTTATAGATGATTTGGTGCATGAGGACAGACAGTGCGCCTAATAGTGGTATTTGATACAAATGTTTTGATCTCTGGTATTGGCTGGAAAAGCAACCCTTTTCGTTGTCTTGAATTGGCGCGTAGGGGCATCATAGAAGGTGTAATATGTCCAGAAATACTTGAGGAAGTCACAGAAAAATTACAACTAAAGCTAAAATTTTCAGATACTCAAGTAATTGATACAATAGCTGATTTACTCAGCTTTCTCCGATTAGTAACAATTACTAACACTTTGAATTTCCTCACCACTGACCCAGATGATAATATGGTTTTAGAATGTGCCGTTTTGGCGAATGCGACTCATATTGTTACAGGTGACAAAAAACATTTGTTACCTTTAGGTATTTATGAAGATATTGCAATTGTAAATGCTACAGATTTCCTTACTTTAATATTACCTCAACAATAAATTTATTAATAAATATTGGTTTCCTATTTCTTAAAGATCATAACCCATGATATAATCATCTATTACAAATCCATTACCCATATCTTTAATTTCACTGGCAATAATTCTAAAACCAAATCTAGTATAAGCTTTAATTCCTTTTTCATTCCTTTTATTGACATTGAGAATTATTTGTTTTAAGTTCATATTTTTTGCTTTTTTATAAATATGATTTAACATTATTTGTCCATAGCCTAAACCATGCAGTGAGGGTAATAGGTAACACTTATGTAGCTTTAAATAAGTAATATTATTTTTGGTTTCTTCTCCATAAGACAAATAACCAACGAATTGATCATTTTTTAGGACTTTATCGTAGAATATACCCTGATTTAAAATTTCATTTTCAATTACTCCTACTCCATACATCAGATTCAGCATATACTCTATCTGTTCAATGCTGATAATTTGGGAATAGTGAGTATACCAAATATCTACACTAAGTTTTCTGAGTTCATCTAAATCTGTATCTAATAAGTTTTCAATCCTAATTAAAGAATTATTCATGCTTCACTAAACTTTTTAATAAGCTGATAGTGTAATTTATCAGGTTTTTGGTAGACTTTGAAATCTTGCCATGAAACGGCGATCAAGACAGTCTTTCCAGTGCCACAATAATTGATGAGGCGGTAAAGTGAAATTACCCCTAGTAGCTAATGCGCTTCCGTCCCCCGTACTAATTAAACTCAAATATGCTTTTTGTGGTTTGTAAGGTTTGAGTGATTTACCCAAAACCATTCTGCACAAATTTTCATACAGCGGTTTACCTTGGCGCACAGCAAACACACCTGCTTTCGGGAGGTGATAATTTACCATAGTCGCAATATCACCCGCTGCAAAAATATGGGAATGGGTGAGAGATTTCAAATTATCATCTACTAAAATAAACCCTTGTTCATCAGTACCAATTCCTGATGCTTTTATCCAATCTGGTGCTGATGCTTGTGTCACCCAGAAAACTTGATTACATTCAACTATTAACCCAGATTCACATTTAACCTCAAACTTTTCGTTTATCGGTGCAACTTGACACACTGTTTCACCTAAATGCAATTTTACACCTTTGTGATTTAAAACTCTTTGCATGATTCGCCGTACTGATGGATGATGATTCGGCATTAATTCCCCACCTCGTTGAAATAAATGCACTTCTAAATTTTCAATCTCCAATTTCTGTAAACCTGCTTGCATTGATAACGCCAATTCCACACCCCCAGCACCACCACCCACGATACTAATACTTAGCTGTTTCTGGGGATTTGCAGCTGCATTTTTCTGTAATTTATCCCAATGTTCTAAAAGTTTTGCTACTGGTTTAGCACTGACAGCATATTCTGCTGCACCTGATACAGACAATTTAGCGGGGGTGCTGCCAATGTCAATAGATAGTAGATCAAAATCTACCGCAGGTCTGTTAGCACAAATCACTTTATTATTTTGCAAATCTAGCCCAACTACTCTGTCAAAATACAAATTTACATGAGCAAAGTTGCTTAAATTTTCCAAGTCAATATGACACTCAGCATAATTGTAAAATCCGGCAATATGTCCTGGTAACATCCCAGAGTAGGGTGTATATTTATCTGGGGTAATTAAGGTCAAATGCAATCCAGGTAAAGGTTTATTACCCAAAAGTCTCAAGATAATAGCATGACTATGACCTCCACCAATTAGCACTAGCTTTTTCAGTATTGGTTGGCAATTTTGCTGCATTGTCAGATTTATGTAAATACGAATTAATGACTAAATATCAATATGATCATGATTCTGATCAGTTGTTTATGAATACTAAACAGTAGTATTTACAACTAAATTTTGAACCATATGTTTAACATATATTTTACTTGGTGTCTATACCTCAAATGATTATATTTTCTTTTTTAAGTGCAGAGTAGAATTGGGTTTATCCCAAATAGCTGTAGATCATAGATATGATTTATTAACCTGCTAAGAGTTCCTCTAGTATCTTTTGAATTGGGGATTTTAAATTGCTCAGTAGTTATCTTAACTAATAATTGAAGGTTATTTATGTACCAACATTTGCAACGAATACTCACTAAATCAAAAATAATACAAGTGTTATGAGAGTGCCAAAAATATTTTCTATTACTTCTAATGACCTTCAAATCACAGCTTTATTTGATAAAATAGCTACCATGAAAATCATCCGGTGGATGCTGGAAATAAATGAAAATCTAAAGCATGATCGACACAATAAACACTATCAAGATTACCTAATGAAGGTTGTAGCCCAACTGGAAAATAATTCCATAGCAACCAGTTTAGATGCAATTAATGATTTAGAGCATCTCGCTGGAGTTAATCCACAATACCACTGGATAATTATGGATATGCTTACTAATTTTGTGCGAAATAAAGCTGCCAGTATATCCCCAGAAGAAGTAACAAATAATTCCGCTGAAAACGCCAGGAAAGTAATTCAAGCAGCTATTACTGTGATTGGTAGGAGAGATACAAAATATGACCCAGAAAATGAGCAAATTGACTTAAGTTACACGGATTTAAGGGGAGTAAACTTGCAAGGTGCGAACCTGGAACAAACTAACCTTTATCAAGCTAATCTCTCAGAGGCAAATCTTGCTGGTGCAAACCTGGAGGGAGCGATTCTCAGTGCGGCTAATCTCTCTGGTGCAAATCTCAATTTTGCTAATCTGTCCCAGGCTATCCTTAGTGCTGCAAATCTCAGAGGTGCAAATCTCTCTAGTGCTAACTTACATCGAGCTAATCTATATTTAGCTAGTTTACAGGATGCAATTTTGAATGATGCTATCCTGGATGAAGCAAACCTGAGGGAAGTGCAGTTTAGGTTTTAAGAAAAATATATACCAAGTATATAATGCTGATTACTGATAAAGTTACAACTGAAATTTTTGCTTTCCAGGCATTGACATCTACTCCTGTGTAGGAGTATTTTTAGAAATAAATTATATGGTAGGTAACTGTTAACAGAGAAAAGTAAACAGGGTTAAAAGCCTGTCTATGTCTGATTTTTATGATTTGTGTATGTCCTAACTTACTTAGTAACTGCGATAAATCTACAGATGGTCGGATATTTTATAAAAAGTATATTTATTCTCATTCTAACTAATTAATACAACGCTTAATTAAGTAAGTTCTAGCATATCTAACTTTGAAGCTAAATGCTATACTGTTGTTTTTAATCATCTCAGTAATACTCATTATTGTGAAGCATCTTTCTGGTATGTCTGCTAAAAAGACAGACACAACTTTGAATTGGTTTATTAGCATCATAGTTATTGTTGCTATGTCCTTAATACTGATTGTCTTCGCATCTACTAATATTGAAAAGTTATCACTTCAGCAGCGAATAACTGATAGAAATCAAGCATTAACTACTACTGCTATAGTTTTTCTAGGTTTAGCTGTCATGCTTAATGCTTACTACGCGGCAAAGCGGACTCAAGCAATGCAAAAAAATGCGATTACAGCGGAGAAAAGCCTAGCAATTGGTATAGAAAATACGAAACTGACTCAAGAAAGATTGATTGCAGAACGCTTTATTGGCGGAATTGCTCAGTTGGGGCATGACAAGGTAGAAACGCGCATTGGTGCAATTTATGCGTTAGAAAGAATTGCCCAGGATTTCCCCCAAGAACATTGGACAATCATGGAAATTCTCACCGCGTTTATCCGGGAGAATGCAGCTATACAAATAGAGAGGAAAGTACCCAAACCAGAAGATTTTATGACGATTGATTTGGGTCAACAGCGAGAACGGGCCCGTCGTCAACAGCCAGCAGATTATTCTATTCCTTTAGAGTCTTTCAAACTTCGCACTGATATTCAAGCGGCACTAACTGTGATTGGTAGACGCAATTTTCAGCAAGACCGAGAAAATCAAAAACTGGATTTACGGAATACTGACATCAGACGGGTAGATTTGGCAGGGGCTAAACTGCAAGGGGTCGATTTGCGGGGATCTGATTTGAGCGGGTCTGATTTGCGGGAGATAGATTTAAGTGGAGCAGATTTAGATGGGGTTAAACTCATCGGGTCGATTCTCTTTGAAGCTAATTTGTTTAAAGCTAGTTTACGGGGAGCTAATTTAAGTCGGGCGAATTTAAATCTTGCTAATTTATATGGAGTCAACTTGCGTTCAGCTAACCTATCTGGTGCAAGTTTGCGTGCAGCTAATTTACAAGCTGCTAATTTGTATAAAGCTAATTTGCAACAAGCAACTCTGAAAGCGGCTAACTTATCTGGTGCTAAGTTATTTTTGGCGAATTTGCAAGGGGCGAAGTTGGGTAAAACTAATTTACAGTTAGCGGGTTTGACTGCGGCGAATTTGCAAGGTGCAAATCTCAATGGTGCAAATCTCCAAGGTGCAAATTTGAATGCTGCTAAATTGCAGCAAACAGATATTTATTTTGCTAATCTCAGTGAAGCTAGTTTGACGGAGGCAGATTTGCAACAAGCTAATCTGATGGGGGCTAATCTTTGTAAGGCTATTCTTGATGAAGCTGATCTTTCGTGGGCAAATTTGATGGGAGCTAACTTAGCTGGCGCTCATCTTTGTGATGTTAAACTGACTGGAACGATTTTGACGGGGGCAAAAAACCTGGAATTAGAGCAGATAAATATGACTTGGGGCGATCGCACTACTCGTCTACCTGATTATATCGAAATACCGGAGAGTTGGCGGCAATCTGTTTGAAAATTTACCGATACGGTCAGCAGTAAAACTATATTGGTGCATTCTACTTTCTCAGGCAAGATACGAATTATGAATTATTTTAATTGTTATTAATTGCTCATATTTTAGTTTTAATCAAGTCATTAAATCCTGACTTTTAGATTGTCATGATTGCTTGTTTATAAAATTCTTAATTCGTAATCAAATTAGCTTTTTATAGTTAGCAATTTATAGTATTTTTTGACCATGACTAATCAATAACATTTTCAAGCTTTTGCTAGATAAAGGTTTGAAAAGATCAGGCTGTTACAAAAAGATTACTATTTTTGAGGATAAAATTCTGATGACACTGGATATTACCCACAATTTTTCCTCCAAAAAGGAACTGAATATTACTCCTATTTCCTCAGTTAATACCTTTGATAATCAGGCTGATAATAGCTTGAGTTGGGGTAATCGTAGTAGCTCTCTACAGCAAGAAACCAAAGAGTCTGTTGTCACCACTAGCAGCTATAACTCTAGAAATGGCTATGGCTTAATCAATGCCGGAAAAGCAGTTAGTGAGGCTGCTGGTGAAAGTCCCTATGCAGATGCTCCTGACTTGGGTGGAAATAATTGGGGTGCAGATTTGGTGAATGCTCCAGCAGCATGGGAGCGTGGACATACAGGACAGGGTATTATTGTTGCGGTTCTAGATACTGGAGTTGACTATAACCATACCGATTTAAATGATAATATTTGGACGAACAGTAAAGAAATTTCAGGTAATGGTATAGATGATGACGGTAACGGCTATATTGATGATATTCAAGGTTGGAATTTTGACAGTAATAACAATAATGTTTTGGATAATAATGGCCATGGAACTCATGTTTCTGGAACTATAGCTGGGGAAAATAACGATACTGGTGTGACTGGTATTGCTTATAATTCCAAAATTATGGCAGTCAAGGTTTTAGATGAAAATGGTTCAGGTTCTTATTCAAATATTGCCAAAGGAATCTATTATGCTGTAGATAATGGTGCTAACGTGATTAACCTCAGCCTTGGAGGTAATTCTGGTAATGATACCCTCAAATCTGCCCTTGAATATGCCAGCAGTAAAGGCGTAATTGTGGTTATGGCAGCAGGTAATAATAGCGAATCCACACCATCCTATCCCGCCCGTTACGCCGATAATTTAGGAATTGCTGTTGGTGCAGTAGATAAAAATAAGAACCTCACTGACTTCTCTAACCGTTCTGGCTCTCAAGAAATCAAATACGTCACAGCACCTGGTCAGGATATTTACTCTACAGTTCCCAATAATCAATATGCCACTTACAGTGGCACTTCTATGGCAGCCCCTCACGTTGCTGGGGTAGTTGCCCTTATGCTTAGTGCTAATCCCAATCTAACTGATAGCCAAATCCGGGATATTATTACCCGGACAGCAGAAAATGGGACACAAACTCCAGAACCTACTCAGCCTTCAAATCCAACACCTTCTTTACCATTTCCATTTCCTATTGAGTTACCCTTCAGTCTCATCAATATCGGTTCACTATTTCCCTTCGATAATATAGGTTCATTATTTCCCTTAGAAGCACAATCAACTATTTCATTAGAACCTATTGTTTTATCTGTTGGTGATATGAGTACGGCAACGCCCAAGGTAGAGGAATTCAGTTATCATAATCAGAGTCATGATAGATGGGAATTGAGTTATTACGACAGCGATTTAACTAATTATACAATTACTGAAGATGCTGATTTGTCAGGAGTCAGGAGTCAGGAAGAAGAATATTTTACAAGTTATTGAATGGCATGAAAATGGTGTTGATTTCGCCGATGCTTTTCATTTAGCTCCAAGTAATCATTGTTTAGAGTTTTATACTTTTGATGAAAAATTTATTAAAAAATCCCAAAATTTATCTGGTTCAACAGTCAAAAAGCCTGATTTGTAAATTGGTATAGTGAAAACGTTTGAAGTTCACAAACTTTACTGCCTTGATTTCCTTTACCATCAAGCTGAACAAATTTGTTCGATTGGTTCTGGTTCGGTTGAATCTGCCGTTAAGCAAATTGACCGTCGAACTAAGATTTCAGGCGCACAATGGGAACAAGAAAATGTCCCTCAAGTCCTAGCTCATCGCTCTGCTTACCTCAATGGATTATTATCGGTTTGAGCCATGTCAAAAAGTGAGATGTTCCCGTTAGAGACTCATCTCGCTAAGATTTTGCTTCTATTTTTGGCTTGAGTTCAAACGGCGTATATTTACCTCCCAATGCTGTGACAATAGCGCGGGTATTCGCTACCATCATCTTGATGTATGTATCTCCATCGCTTCCTTTTGCACCGATAGAATCAGAATAAAGTTGTTGCGGAGCGAGTTTTATACCTGCCTCTTGGGCAACGGTTTTAATTAAAGCTGGATTAATAGTGGTTTCGGCAAAAATTGCAGGTACACCTATTTTTTTCACTGAATCTACTAATTGTTTGACTGTTTGGGCGCTGGGTTGTTCTTCCGTACTAATGCCAATTAAAGTTCCAGCAATTTCAATACCATAAGTATTTCCATAATATTGAAATGCATCATGGGTAGTGATAAGTTTACGTTTTTCTAGGGGAATAGTTTGGATTTGTTGCCGAATCCAGATATTTAATTGCTGTAATTCATCGGTAAGTTGGGCTGCTTTTTGAGTAAATTTATCTTTATCTTCTGGTGATAACTCAATTAATCCGTCTCTAATAGCTTTTACCATCAAGATGGCATTTTCTCCACTCCCCCAAACGTGTGGATCTGGAACGATTTGACCTTTGCTTTTTTCTAACTTTAAAGGTTTGACAACTTCTCCCACAGCTAACTTCCGTGCTTTTCCTCCACTAGCATTCATCAACTTAATAATTCCTGGTTCTAAGTTATAACCGTTATATAAAATTAAGTCCGCTGCTTCTAAAACTCGGCTATCTGCTGGTACTGGTTCGTAAACGTGAGGATCTGCACCGGCTTGGAGAATTCCCAACAAATCAATTTCCTCTCCACCAACCTCTTCAGCTAAATCTGCAATTACAGTGCTAGTTGCTACAACCTGTGGTTTGCCATTTCTCCGTGGCAGAGAGTCTGACTGAGTACAACTAAGTAATGTTAAAGGTAATAAAATCACCACACACAACCGAAAAATCTTTGTTTTCTTCATTCAACTACCACTATTGATTCCGAGTATTAATTTAATTTATCCCTATTATTACTTCTAATTATAGATTTTTTCATATTTCTCTCATATTTATAGTAAACTCAAGGAATGAATATTTAAATACGGTTATGCAAAACGTTTCTTTTTACCAAAAAATTAGCTCATTACAGAGACAAGTAAGAGCGATTTCTGAACAAACTATCAAACCGATTGTGATGAATCCCACCGCAGCCATTAACATCTCCCATTTAGGGGTACACTACCGGACACAGGAAGCTTTGCGGGATATTAACTGCATTATTAAACCAGGACGACTGACGGGAATTTTTGGCCCCAATGGTGCTGGTAAAAGCACGCTGATGAAAGCAATTTTGGGATTAGTACCTTTAAATAATGGTCAAGTTTTATACGAAGGTAAAGCCCTAATGCAGCAACTAGAAAGAGTTGCCTATGTACCACAACGTAGCCAAATTGATTGGAATTATCCTGCTACGGTTTGGGATGTAGTGATGATGGGACGTGTGAAAAAGACAGGCTGGTTGCGTAGTTTCTCGACTGTTAGCCGCCAAGTAGCCAAAGATGCTTTAGAAAGAGTGGGAATGGAGACATTTAAAAACCGCACCATTGGTGAACTGTCTGGAGGACAACAACAAAGGGTATTTTTAGCCCGTGCTTTAACCCAGCAAGCAGAAATTTTTTGTTTTGATGAACCCTTTGTAGGAATTGATCAAAAAACCCAAACCATAATTTTTGAAGTCTTCCAAGAACTAGCCGCAGCTAACAAAATCGTCCTCGTAGTTAATCACGACTTAGGCGAATCCATCGTTCATTTTGATGATTTAATTTTACTAAATTGTGAACTAATTGCCACAGGTTCTCGCCAACAAGTCCTGACAGAACAAAACCTCCATCAAGCTTACGGAGGAAAAGTCATGTACTTTTCTGATGCAGCATAATACAGGAGTCAGGAGTCAGGAGTCAGGAGTCAGAATATTGATACTACTCGGTACTCAGGAACTGGCTTTAAATTTAGATTTTGTACCTCATTGATTTGCAATCTACTGTAATTATCTTTCTTCCTCTCTTCCTTTGCTACGTAACGCTAACGCGAACGCCTACTTTGCGTCTTTACCTCCGGTACACTCCGTGAACGCGGTTCATTTTCCTCTATGATTCAAACACTAATAGAACCGTTGCAATATGGCTTTATGCAACGTTCCTTAATCATCGCCATACTCGTAGGCTTATTATGTGCAGTAGTTGGTAGTTACTTAATGGTACAACGCCTAGCATTACTGGGTGATGCTATCAGCCATTCTGTTTTACCAGGATTAGCGATCGCATTTATGATCGGTGCTAATATCTTTGTCGGTGCATTTATTGCCGGCATTGTGAGTACAATGGTCATAGCTTTTATTAAAACACGCTCACCCATTAAAGAAGATGCCGCCATGGGTATAGTGTTTTCAGCCTTTTTTGCTCTGGGTGTGACTTTAATTACAGTTATTCAAAAAGATAATAAAATCGATCTGAATCACTTCCTTTTTGGGAATATTCTGAGTGTAACTGTAGATGAAGTGCGAGATACAACTATCATTGCGGCGATTGTCTTGATAGTTATCGTCCTGTTATACAAAGAACTTCTATTTTACACCTTTGATCCATTGGGCGCACAAGCCGCAGGTTTACCAGTTAATCGTCTCAACTTTGGTTTAATGCTGTTGATTGCTTTAACTATTGTCGCCAGCATGAAAGCTGTAGGCGTGATTTTAGTATTATCACTTTTAATTACCCCAGGTGCAACCGCTTATCTAATAGTGAAGCGCTTGCATGAAGTGATGATTGTCGGAGCCATAATTGGTGTAATTTCTAGTATTAGCGGAATGTATATCAGCTACTTTTATAATTTACCTTCTGGGCCAGCTATCGTTTTAGTAGTTTCGAGTTTATTTACCTTGGCTTTATTATTCAGTCCCAGACATGGAATAATTTTTGCATCTCGTCAACCAAGGAAGCAAGCTTTGGAAAAATAGCCCACAGCATAAACACACTGAAATGTAAATAATTTGATTATAAGGCGCTTATCCGTCGATGGGTAGATGCAAAAACAAGGGATACCTTATCTAAAAAAAATGCGATCGCACTTTTTTTAATTAATTCTTCCTGATTAACCAAACACACAGACGGAAGTACATATACCTTAATTGATTAATCGCCCTCAGGTGGAACTGGGGGTTTTACTACAATACTCTTTGATTATATACAAAAAAATATCTGATCAGCCAATACTTCCGGATATAGCCGAAAATCAGACGGATAAGAAAATAGTAGATGCACCTTAATTAGATTGCAGCCCTCAGCTTTTAGCTGGGGGTTTTATTTTAGCAATAATTTGATTGCTATATTGTGTATTTTTGTGAATAAAAAAGTCCTCTTCATGAGGGAACTTTCCCCATTTGAGTCAGAATGCAGAGGAATCACTAGATAAACCGCTTATCTGAGATAATTCATCTTTTTCAGTTTTCTATTCTGGGAATCTCATTATATCAACTCCCACATTTCGATGTGTATATTGTTTTGTAAAGATTTTCAATTTTTTCTATTTGAGCGATCGCAAATTCAACAGCACCGTCTTAGAAGGATCAGTTCTTGAGAGTGGCAAACCACAGTGCATAACCAACAAACCCAAACAATAAAGTAATCAAGGCTGTAATCACGTAGCTGATGCATATCAGCAAACCGTCAGATTCAATCATGGCAACTGCCAAAAGTAAAATACCTACAGTGGGAATGGGATTGGTAAAGGGAATTGGTAATATTAATAATATTGTCAGCCAAAATATACAAAGCCCATTTAAGCGCCAAATCCAAGGATGAGAAGCTATTTGCATTAATCGGGGACGAGTGATTTTTTCCAACACCCTAGTTACTCGATGCAAATTTTGTAGAATTATCTGAGCAATAGCGTGAGGAAATTGGTAGTTAGCGATTTTTCTGGGTAACCAGGGTGTTCTTCTGCCCAGAACCATCTGTGCCGATAACAGCAAGCAGGTACCGCCAAAAGGCCCTGTAAAGCCTGGTGGCATAGGCAATAAAAAGGGCAACACTAATAATGAAATTACTAAACTAAAACCCCGTTCTGAAGTTTCTGCCAGAATATCACCGATAGTCAGTGACTGTTCAGCTAAACCTTGCAACAAAGATTTAATCTGTTGAGAAAATCGCGAATGCATTTTGCTCAAAGTTTATAGGAGAGTAGCCTGAAAACCCCGATAGCGGAGTATAGCTTTAGTCATAGTTGAAATATAAAGACTCAAACAAAGTTTTTATGTTTCAACATCTTAATAAAACTAAGTATATGGGCAGAATAAAACCAAACCGTGTCAAGGGAACACCAGAAAATAAATTATCCAATCTTGTGGGATGGGCATTCTGCCCGTCCTTTATTAATTAGCTGGCAAGATGCCCGCACCACAAGAAATTTTTGTACATTTTTTTATTTGGAAGTCTCCAAGAAAAGTAAAGAAGGGTTTTAGCCTTGTTTCCCCCGCACCCTGCCTGATCCCAACCACAATTTTTAACGCCAACCTACTTATAGTGGTGGTACCAAAACGCTGATAGCCATAGGTATCACACGAAACACAGCCGGAGTATAAGTAGTGATTTCCC
Organism: Anabaena sp. PCC 7938; assembly: GCF_049315035.1. NCBI lineage: Bacteria > Bacillati > Cyanobacteriota > Cyanophyceae > Nostocales > Nostocaceae > Anabaena > Anabaena sp. PCC 7938. Next base: position 4,954,710 of record NZ_CP186034.1, read on the forward strand.
CATCTGTATTGATAGGACGTGGTTTACGAGTATAAACCTCAAATTCCTTTCCTTGTATAGCACGGACACTTGGCCAATGTATATGCCTACCTTGACGCATTGCCGGTAGTAAAGGTATTATTTCCCACCAATGTTTAACTTCTAAACTATAAAGATCCAGCCTCTGATCATCTATTGTAGCGTCATGAAATACAGCCATGCCACCACCATAATAGCGACCATTGCCTACAGCAATTTGCACAGTTTTGACGTGAATTGATTGACCATTTATGCGAATTTCTGCACTAAAGGGGCGAGATTTCCAAATTACTTGAAATGCTGCCGCTGCATAAGCAAATATTCCCCAACGGCGTTTAACTTCTGTAGTTAATCGCTGAGTAATTTTTACACTTAATCCCAAACTGGCAGCATTAAAAAAATACTTACCATTTACCCAACCCAAATCAATGTGTTGCAATTGTCCAGCAGCAATAACTTGACAAGCTTCGGGTAAAGAATTGGGAATGCCCAACGTTCTAGCCAAGTCGTTTGCAGTTCCCAAAGGCAAAATTCCTAAAGGTAATTGAGTCTCAACTACAGCATCGACTGCGGCATTAAGAGTACCATCACCACCTCCAACTATTACCAAATCAATTTCATGGTGGTATTGTCTAATAACATCACCCAAATGTGTTGGGTTCTCTGTAGATTCTGGAATCACATTAAAACCAAGTGACTCCAGACAGTGAATAGCTGCCAAGAGGTTTTCTTCCCCTTTACGGGCATGACGATTTACTAATAACAGGGCGCGGGGGCTAATGGGTAGAACCCTTTGCAGTTTATATATCGAATTTTCCACGTTTTTTACCTTGCTTGAATTTCACTGTCAAAGCTTGGTGAGTCTGTGATTTTATTTACTAACAATTCCATTTTCTCTATTTGAACGTTAGTAGTTATCAGTATATTCTTTGTTAGGGAATAATAGCAATTCGTAATTAATAAAGACTGAATTAATTTGTGTCGCTATATTTACATGAATAGGACTTAGGCACAACAGAATGAAAGTAGGGGCAATTAATGAATTATAACTACACTATAATTGGGTTTTTGATTACATCTTTGGTAAGTAATAATGACCAATGATTATTTGACGGTATAAGCCATTAGATTTATCTGTGGAATCAATCCAAAAAACAACCTAAGTTATTGAAAAAAACCCCTATTTTGCGCAACAAAATAGGGGATATTTTTGATGATTGATGTGCTTTGGCTTTAAGAGGATATTTTTACAGTGGTTTGCGATGTATCAAAAACCTCATATCCTCCCCTATGCCAACTTGATCAGGAAAATTTAGAGATTAGAGAGCGATCGCAAAACCAAGTTAAACTTAACCAATATCCTCTAAGAAACAGGTGCATTTGTTTCGGTTGCTAAACTGTGAACTAAAGCAACTGCTTGTGTTAGTGCTTCCTTGCGGTCTACCATCAAATGATGGGGAGGTAATAAGCTCAAAACTCCCAAGTTATCCAACCGTTTCTTAATTTTGCCTGCTGCACCAACAATGATTACTTGACGACCTTTTTCACAAGCTTCTCTAATTGCACTTTCAATAGTCAAGGAAGCTGTAACACCCATCATAGGTACATCACTCAAATCGAGAACGATCACATCACAATCTTTTATGGCGTTATGTTCACGAGAAATAGCCTTAGAAACACCAAATATCATCGCCCCACTTAAGTAAAATAGCAACACGCGGCCATTAGCTGCATCTAATAAACTCTTTTCTTCTGGAGTTAAATCAATAGCATCATCTGCATCACTAATGGCTTTGACTGTCTCCGACTGCATACTAGAAAGACGTTCAATAGTTAAGATGTTGGCAATAAATATACCCACACCCACAGCCACAATTAAGTCTACAAACACAGTCAAGAGTAATACACCATACATGATGATTGAACCCTTGAGAGATACTTTGTGAGAGCGTTTTAAGAAACTCCAGTCGAGAATATCAACCCCTACTTTCAGGGCAATACCAGCTAACACAGCCATCGGAATACTCTGAGTTATCCCCGCAGCACCCAAAACCACAACCAACAGTACCAAAGCACGAGTGAGACCAGATACCGCAGTTTGCGCCCCCGTTTGGATATTAACAACAGTTCCCATTGTTGCCCCAGCACCGGGTAAACCACCACATAAACCAGATACTACGTTAGCGATACCTTGGCCAATTAATTCTTTATCAGATTTATGTTCAGTGCGGGTTAAGCTATCAGCAACCACGGCAGTTAATAGAGTGTCAATACATCCCAACATCCCCAACATTACCCCATCAACTAACATGATAGTGACGTTTGATAACGTGAAAGTTGGCAGTTGAATCTTTGGTAAACCAGTTTCAATTACACCAATGCGTTTTATATCTGCATCTCCAAAAAATACCAAAGAAACCACTGTCACTGCTACTAATGCAATTAACTGAGGTGGGACAATGCGCTTAACTTTCGATGGGGTTAAGAAAATAATTGCCACTGTCATCACACCCAAAATTAAAGCAATGGGGTTGATATTTCCTAATAAATTAGGTAGGTTTTGAACTATTCCTAATACTCCACCTTTAGGGGTTGCTTGCCCCAAGAAAGGCGCAATTTGCAAAATAATCAAAATCACCCCAATTCCTGACATAAAGCCAGAAATTACACTGTAGGGCATGAGGGTTATATATTTCCCTAGCTTAAAGATGCCAAAGATAATTTGAAATATCCCTGCTAACATCACTACGGTAAAAGCCATAGCCAAGCCATTTTCTGGATCGTTGGCTGTAAAGGAACTGATAATACCGGTGATGACTACTGTCATTGGACCAGTAGGTTCAGAAATCAGAGTTGGTGTACCACCAAATAATGCTGCGAAAAAGCCCACACAGACAGCACCATAAAGACCGGCTACAGGGCCAGCACCGGAAGCGACACCGAAGGCTAAAGCTAGTGGTAGAGAAACAATGGCAGCTGTAACACCACCAAAAATATCTCCGCGTAAATTGCGGAAATGAATAGTATTAGTTATTTGCATGGGAGAGAAATGAATGATGAGGGTTGAAAAAAGATTTTTGCTGCTGAATGCTTTTCAGTCGGCTAAACTGCAACACCTGTCTTCAACTTTAAGCACTTGGTCAGCAAGTATGCAACTATGCTCTATTGGCAATAATAATCTTTGGTAACAATGAAAAATTTAGCTACCCTGTTTATTATTAGTTGAAGGTTGAAACTATTAGTGTTGGTTAATTTTGGCAAATGCAAGCGATAAAGTTTGAGCTGTTAAAATTACAACTAAAGAGTTTTTATAAACAGCCTTTGAACTTTGATGTTTTGCTAGATATATTAATGTTGATCTAAAGATATATTCTCAACATTTAAGTTTTATTAAAAAGTGGGTTGTAAAATTCATTTGTAAATGCTCACTCCTCAAGTAGTAATAAATTGATTTGAAATTGCCAAATATAGCAAGCATAATAATATCTGGCTCTTGCATCTCTTTTATGGAGAAAACTAAAAGTATTAAAATTTAATGCCGATAAATTTAAATTATTAAAGTTGAAAACTCTATCCCTGTAAAGGTTTGCAAACTTTTTGATATATGGGAATAAGCATAGGATTACAATCATAATTATCAAATACAAAAGTTTTAGGGATAGTTATGAAATTTAGCGTAGATCAAATCCTCAATCTCCCAGAGATGAAAGTGTTAGATTTTCAAGAACTTGTTGGGGCAGGAATAATTATAACAATAGAGAAAGCTGTCAACTATTCTACTTGTCCAGACTGTGAAAAAACCACCTATAGTATACATCAAAATCATTGGCGGCTAATTCACGAATTTATCTTGGAGTGAAAAACCAGTATTGTTAAGAATAAATCGCCGTCAATTCAAATGTAACAAGTGCAAAAAGGTCTTCAGTGAAAAGCTAAATTTTGTAGATAAAAGTAAAGGATATACTAAAAGACTAGCCATAGATATAGTTGCACAAGTATTAGACAGTAATATTCATAGTGTTGCCGAAAGAAATGACTTAAGCGATGAAGAAGTTGAATCAATGTTAAAGGCACAAGTATCACAAATATTAAACATTAATTTAAATCAGGTGAAAAGGTTAGGCATAGATGAGATTGCTTTGGTGAAAGGTCAAGGAAGTTATTTAGCAGTATTAGTAGATTTAGATACTCGTAAACCCATTGAGTTGGTGAAGTCAAGAAGAATAGAAGAAATACGTGAAGTTATTGTCAAATGGGGATCTCAGGTACTTGAACAAATAGTTGAAGTGAGTATGGATCTTTGGTCTCCTTATAAAAGTTTAGTAGAAGAATTAATGCCAAATGCGAATATAACTGCTGATAGATTTCATGTAATGAAACAAGTAAATGATGAATTAGATGCTATGCGTAAATCTGAAAAGAGAGCCGCCATGTCTTTAGATAATAAATCAGAGCGAGACCGAATATTAGCAGGATTAAATAAAAGCAAATATAGCTTAATAAAAAATGAAGATTCTTTAAATGAACAACAAAAAGAAAGATTAAATAATGTTCAAAAAGTTTCCCTATTCTGGCAAAAATGCACGCCCTAAAAGAAGAATTTCGAGACATATTTGAATCCACTAAGTCTTGGGGCGAAAGCATAATGAATTTATTAGATTGGATGCACGATGGACTTTCTTATTTTCCCAAAAGTATAGGAACAATGATTAGGTGGTTTGGTGAAGTTGTAGGTTATTTTGACGGCAGAACTACTAGTGGTACTGTAGAAGGAATTAATAATAAACTCAAATTAATCAAAAGACTTGGATATGGATTTCGTAACTTTAGCAATTTCAGATTACGTAGTTTATTAAACTGGCACTTTAGTATTAATTCTCCATAAAAGAGACGCAAGAGCCTAATATCTTGCTGGCGCTGTAGTTATAGATGAAGAATTACATGATCAATGAATCAAGATTTTACGGAAAGATAAAACCTAGTTATTCTTGAACACAATCATGCGAAACTATGTAATTTCAGGTTTTTGACCGGAAATTTAGCTTAACTGTTTTGATTAAAAATAGCATACAGCCTTTGCAGGCTAAAAAATTAACCCGAAGGTACGATTTATTAAATAAATATTGAATACCTTATATAAGCTTTTACTTATGTATCATCGAAAATTTGCCTGGTTTCTTCGATGTATAATATTTTGTCTATGAAAATCATTATTTATTCCTTTTGCATTGGGGTGAAAAAATTTTTTTTCGCAGCTGATATTTTTTCCATCCAGTGCTTTACCCGATATCCTAGAAAGAGTAGTGAGCAAATGGAGAGATAGGTGGAATTTTTATCCGATTCCGTCTTATTATCACGGTTGCAATTTGCACTCACAGCAATATTTCATATGCTTTGGCCTGTGCTAACGACAGGAATGGGCATTTACTTAGTCATAATTGAAGGAGTATGGTTAAAAACCCGTAATCCAGATTACTACCTCCATGCCCGTTTTTGGTCTAAATTCTACGTTCTCAACTTCGGTATTGGTGTGGCTACTGGTATCCCCATGGAGTTTCAATTTGGGACGAATTGGGCCCCATTCTCAGAAGCAGTGGGTAACTTTTTTGGCAGCGTGATTGGTTTTGAAGCGTCTTGGGCATTTATGCTCGAAGCTGCTTTTTTAGGGATTATGCTATTTGGTTGGGAGCGTGTCAACCCTACCATTCACTATCTTTCTACCATTTTGGTAGCGGTGGGTGCTAACCTTTCCACTTTGTGGATTTTAACAGCTAATTCTTGGATGCAAACTCCCGCAGGTGGGGAATTAGTCGATGGTAAATTTATTGTCCATGATTACTTTCAGGCTATTTTAAATCCCTTCATGGTTAACAGTGTGCTGCATATGTTTTTTGCCACATTGGAGACATCACTATTTGTGATTGGGGGAATTAGTGCTTGGTATATTCTCAGACAAAGCCATCCAGCTTTCTTTTCCCGTTCCTTGAAAATAGCTTTAGCAGCTGCGATCGCAGTCGCTCCCCTTCAAATATACATCGGACACCTCAGCGGTGAACAAGTTTATCACTATCAACCAACCAAATTAGCAGCAATGGAAGCCCAGTGGGAATCATCCCCAGCGGGAAAACCTGCTGACTGGAGTATACTTGCTATACCCAACGAAAAAGCCCAAAAAAACGACTGGGAAATTACCATTCCCAACGCTTTAGGATACATTCTCGAATTTAAACAAAATCTTTCAGAACCACTACGGGGTTTAAAAGAGTGGAAACCAGAAGACCGTCCCCACATGATAGGTTTAATATATTATGCCTTCCGCATCATGATTGGCATTGGCTTCTTCTTCGCTGGACTGATGTTATTAAGTACCTTGCAATGGTTACGAGGTAAACTTTCAGCCGAGAATATTAGTAAACAACGTTGGTTAATGGTGGGTTGGGTATTAGCAGCCCCTCTAGGATACATCGCTGTGGAATCAGGTTGGATAGTTCGTTGTGTGGGAAGACAACCTTGGATACTTTATGGACAAATCCGCACAGTAGACGCAGCCTCTCATTTACCTGCTAGTAATGTCTTAGTTTCCCTAACCAGCTTTGCCACAGTTTACAGCATTTTATTTATAGCCGCTTTGTATTTTGGTAGTCGCATTATTCGTAACGGCCCCAATCTTGATTTACCAATTCCCGGTGTAGAAATTACCAAACCCGCAGTTGATACCACACCAGGAGAATTTTTACCAGATGAACGTCCTGTAGAAGCACAACAATAACATTAGGAGATTTTTAAATATTTTCATCGTAGAGATATTTCATGAAATGTCTCTACAGAATTTACAACATCCGTAGGGTGGGTTAGCCATAGCGTAACCATAAGAATTCAGGAGTCAGGAGTCAGGAGTCAGGAGGAAGAAGGAAGAAGAAGAAAGGAGTAAGAAAGGAGGAAGAAAGGAGGAAGAAGAAGAATATTTTTCTGTTCCCTGCTATATCAAACATTCTGTATCCTGAATCCTTACGTCAATTTACATATTCAAATTACATCAACTTATGGAAACACTACAATATTTTCTTCCCCAAGTTTGGTTTGTAATCTTAGGTTTATTTCTCTTTCTTTACGTCATGTTAGATGGATTTGATTTAGGAGTGGGCATATTATCTCTCACATCTTCTGATGAAGAACGTCGGGGGCTGTTAATGACCAGTCTAAGTAATATTTGGGATGCTAATGAAACTTGGCTAGTCCTCATGGCTGGAGGTTTGTTTGGTGCATTCCCTCTTGCTTACGGCACAATATTAAATGCCTTATATATCCCCATTTTGGTGATGATATTTGGCTTTATCTTTCGGGGTGTAGCCTTTGAGTTTCGGGAATTATCTCGACGTAAATTATTTTGGAATTTAGCTTTTGGTGCAGGTAGCTTCGGTGCTGCACTTGGACAAGGTTTTGCGTTAGGTGCGGTCTTGCAAGGTATTAATGTCGATCAAAAAGGGCATTTTATTGGTAGTACCTGGGACTGGTTAAGTCTACCATCTGTATTGGTAGCGTTAACCTTAATTCAAGGCTATGTTTTGATTGGTTCAACATATCTTGTCTGGAAAACCACCGGAGAATTGCAAGAGACTCACTATAAAACTGCAAAACTAGCTGCTTGGACAACTTTAATCGGTGCAGTTTTGATTACAATCACCACACCTTTAATTTATGAAGGTGCGAGAATGCGGTTATTTCAACAACCGTTAGTTTATATTTTTGCAGTTATTCCCATTTTAGGAATCTGGTTAATTTGGCAGCTTTTGCAAAGTTTAAATCGCCAGGAAGAACGCGCACCTTTTGTTTGGACAATTTTGTTATTTGTTTTGACATTTTTGGGTTTGGGTTTGATTGTTTTTCCTTACATTATCCCCAGACAGATTACAATCTATGAAGCTGCTGCTGATCCCAGTTCGCTGGTAATCATGATTATTTTTATCGGTTTCCTGATTCCGGTAATGTTGTTTTACAATCTGTATCAGTACATTGTCTTCCGGGGTAAGGTGACTGGTGGAGAGTATGGAGAATAGTTGACAACCAGCCTTTTAGCGCGGCTGGGTAGGTGTAAAAAATCAAGAAACTGAAAAAATGTCTGTATCTCTTGATAGGCTTGGTTTTGCGGCTGTTCATGTTAGTCACCCATCCGCGCACCTTACCCAGACCGGGTTTCAGCGATTTTCATTCTTGACACAATTTCTGAAATGGACTATGATAAGAGCGATCGCGCAACCGTACCTTGAAAACCAAATACAGACAGGCTTCCAGGATGCCGCTATTGCAATTTTCATTAATCCCTATTAGGGATTGAAACATCAAGAAATTCGTCTGTAGCTTCTGCTGCCACATTTTATTGCAATTTTCATTAATCCCTATTAGGGATTGAAACGAGAGAGTTGCACTTTTAAAAGGTCTTTTAGATATTGCAATTTTCATTAATCCCTATTAGGGATTGAAACAGTGTCCAATGCTTTGTTTACCTTGTGGATTAATAGCGATCGCCAATTGCAATTTTCATTAATCCCTATTAGGGATTGAAACCATTTATTAACCATTGATGAATTATTTCAGCGTCATCAATTGCAATTTTCATTAATCCCTATTAGGGATTGAAACCATTTGATAACTGTGTAGGTGTGGTGAATTGCACATTGCAATTTTCATTAATCCCTATTAGGGATTGAAACCTCAATAGCTTGCACATTGATACCTAGCCGTCTTATTGCAATTTTCATTAATCCCTATTAGGGATTGAAACGTTTTTGGGCATCTGGCAATGGTAGGGGTTCATCTGATTGCAATTTTCATTAATCCCTATTAGGGATTGAAACATCAAGGTAAAGTACGATTGTTATCTTATCCATATTGCAATTTTCATTAATCCCTATTAGGGATTGAAACGGTACATCGGAAGAAACAACCGATACCAACCGCACACATTGCAATTTTCATTAATCCCTATTAGGGATTGAAACAAATCGATAGCTGCAATCCAACCTAACGAGTTGGTAATTGCAATTTTCATTAATCCCTATTAGGGATTGAAACCAGGTACGGTAACTTTCCGTCATGCACATCTCATTGCAATTTTCATTAATCCCTATTAGGGATTGAAACACTTAGTTTTTCTTGCTCTGACATTTTAGCCCCTAATTGCAATTTTCATTAATCCCTATTAGGGATTGAAACGTCCATCAGCCCAAACCTCCAAATTCACGGTAGAGTCCTTAGATTGCAATTTTCATTAATCCCTATTAGGGATTGAAACCCCTCTGTGTACCGCCCCAAAGCTTCACGCCAACCATTGCAATTTTCATTAATCCCTATTAGGGATTGAAACAAGCGTTCCTGGCGGACATCCTTCGATGCACTCCAATTGCAATTTTCATTAATCCCTATTAGGGATTGAAACTTCGCCCAAGCGAGTCCAGAAGATTTTGTAATCCGTACATTGCAATTTTCATTAATCCCTATTAGGGATTGAAACATTCATGTTTCAATCAGTTTTATAAACTCCTCATAATTGCAATTTTCATTAATCCCTAATAGGGATTGAAACCGGGCATCAAACCCAACTGATCCGATACAGCAAGCAGCAAGATTGCAATTTTCATTAATCCCTATTAGGGATTGAAACAAATAGCTCATTCCATAAAAGCTGGGATACTGTTAAAAAAAATTGCAATTTTCATTAATCCCTATTAGGGATTGAAACTTGAGATTTTAACTGTAGTTTCTGCCAATGCTGGGGAATTGCAATTTTCATTAATCCCTATTAGGGATTGAAACATACGGGTGTAGCTTTCAACAACATAGAAACGCTAATTGCAATTTTCATTAATCCCTATTAGGGATTGAAACGGGTAGGATTCGCCTGTTTCGGGGACAAAGAACGAATTTATTGCAATTTTCATTAATCCCTATTAGGGATTGAAACACGAAAGAGGTGAAAAAAACCACCGATAAAGTAATTGCAATTTTCATTAATCCCTATTAGGGATTGAAACGAAGAGAGCCGCCAAAATCCTGTGAAGAAGCAAAAATTGCAATTTTCATTAATCCCTATTAGGGATTGAAACATAACTGAATCAACGAAATATTCAACGATTTTTACTATTGCAATTTTCATTAATCCCTATTAGGGATTGAAAATCACACATTTACTAATGATTTAGAAAATAAAATGATTCTGATCCCAAATTGATATGAAGTCGCATGGAATAAAATATCAAGAATAATTGAACGCAGATAAAGACGGATAATTCAATTGATATCATCATTCTGTGCAACCTTACATATACTGCAAAAGGGTAAAACCTGAACTTATGTCATACTGATAAGATTTTTTTATCTTTCTATCCTACTTAAAAAATTGTGAAAATCGGTTTACAAGTGTAGACATTAAAAGATAATAGAATTGACAGTAATTAGAGGAGGCTAATTTCACCCATGAATAAATTATTAGATGAATCACTATCTCTGCAAGTTGCTGAAAGCATCAAAAGTAAAGCTAAAAAACCTTTTGAGAATGCTTATAAAGCTGCTTTAGCAACTGAAGGATCAAGATATGTTCAAGGTTTTTTAGTGTTTACTGGTCAGCCATATAAACCTGTTGAACATGGTTGGATTGAATTAGATGAAGTGATTATCGATCCCACTCTTCCTTATTTACAAAAAAACCATAAAAACCTTTGGTATTTTCCTGCACAAAGTCTAACTCTCAAAAAGCTAAAAGCCATAATTGACGAATCAAAAGAAGATTATCCAGAGGATGATCCTCTGCCAGTTTATGGTCAATCACCTTATGAATATTATGGTGATTTAATGTTAGGTGATCAAGAATATTTGACGGCTTATCAAGCGGCTGAAGTCAAATGTAGAGAAATTAATGGTTTAAATGCTGAGGGCAATTAATTTTAAACAAATTACTCTAAATATAGAATTTATCATATTTTTACCTAGCATCTAAACCCTCTTCATTATTTTGTGGAGGGGAAAAAGATATTTTCAAAATAGCTATAAATTTAATTGTGTATTAAAGGCTAATAGGATTTTCCATCACTGCCAAAGTATTCTCTATAACCACAAATTTTATTCTCTCTGACATCAAAGGCAACTGCAACGCGATTTTTATAAGGTTCTCCTAACAATTTGCCTTCATCTCTAAATTCAAAAATAACAGTTTTTTCGTTGCTAGTAATGTTATCTAAAGATTTAAGCTTTAATCCAGGTTTAAAAGCTTCGGAAACATAATCAAAAAACTCTTTTGCTCGTTCTTTACCTACATTTAATCCGTGAAATTTCCCCATTGGAAACCAAAAACTAAAATCGTCGGTGAGTATATCTAGAAATGCTTGCCAATTACCTGTTTCTAGCCCATTTGTAAAATGCTCAAATGCTTGTTGTGCTACTTTTAAAGTGTTTTCTGATGTAGTGGTCATCTATTAATTATCCCTTTTAATGTCAAATTGAAATTTTGCTACTATTTAGATTTACAATATCCGGCTCTTGCGTCTCTTTTATGGAGAAAACTAAAAGTATTAAAATTTAATGCCGATAAATTTAAATTATTAAAGTTGAAAACTCTATCCCTGTAAAGGTTTGCAAACTTTTTGATATATGGGAATAAGCATAGGATTACAATCATAATTATCAAATACAAAAGTTTTAGGGATAGTTATGAAATTTAGCGTAGATCAAATCCTCAATCTCCCAGAGATGAAAGTGTTAGATTTTCAAGAACTTGTTGGGGCAGGAATAATTATAACAATAGAGAAAGCTGTCAACTATTCTACTTGTCCAGACTGTGAAAAAACCACCTATAGTATACATCAAAATCATTGGCGGCTAATTCACGATTTATCTTGGAGTGAAAAACCAGTATTGTTAAGAATAAATCGCCGTCAATTCAAATGTAACAAGTGCAAAAAGGTCTTCAGTGAAAAGCTAAATTTTGTAGATAAAAGTAAAGGATATACTAAAAGACTAGCCATAGATATAGTTGCACAAGTATTAGACAGTAATATTCATAGTGTTGCCGAAAGAAATGACTTAAGCGATGAAGAAGTTGAATCAATGTTAAAGGCACAAGTATCACAAATATTAAACATTAATTTAAATCAGGTGAAAAGGTTAGGCATAGATGAGATTGCTTTGGTGAAAGGTCAAGGAAGTTATTTAGCAGTATTAGTAGATTTAGATACTCGTAAACCTATTGAGTTGGTGAAGTCAAGAAGAATAGAAGAAATACGTGAAGTTATTGTCAAATGGGGATCTCAGGTACTTGAACAAATAGTTGAAGTGAGTATGGATCTTTGGTCTCCTTATAAAAGTTTAGTAGAAGAATTAATGCCAAATGCGAATATAACTGCTGATAGATTTCATGTAATGAAACAAGTAAATGATGAATTAGATGCTATGCGTAAATCTGAAAAGAGAGCCGCCATGTCTTTAGATAATAAATCAGAGCGAGACCGAATATTAGCAGGATTAAATAAAAGCAAATATAGCTTAATAAAAATGAAGATTCTTTAAATGAACAACAAAAAGAAAGATTAAATAATGTTCAAAAAGTTTCCCTATTCTGGCAAAATGCACGCCCTAAAAGAAGAATTTCGAGACATATTTGAATCCACTAAGTCTTGGGGCGAAAGCATAATGAATTTATTAGATTGGATGCACGATGGACTTTCTTATTTTCCCAAAAGTATAGGAACAATGATTAGGTGGTTTGGTGAAGTTGTAGGTTATTTTGACGGCAGAACTACTAGTGGTACTGTAGAAGGAATTAATAATAAACTCAAATTAATCAAAAGACTTGGATATGGATTTCGTAACTTTAGCAATTTCAGATTACGTAGTTTATTAAACTGGCACTTTAGTATTAATTCTCCATAAAAGAGACGCAAGAGCCCAATATCCTAGAGCAATTAAGGCACTAAAAAATAATTTAAGCCCTAAAATCCCCAGTCTAAAATTATATGACTTATATTGAAATTATTGCAGCTATCTTCGGTCTTGTCAGCGTTTGGTTGACTGTTAAAGAAAATATCTGGTGCTGGCCGACTGGGTTAGTGATGGTGTTTTTATATATCTTCGTTTTCTATGAAGCACGTCTTTATTCAGATGCTATTCTCCAAGTAATTTACATTTTTTTACAAATCTATGGTTGGTATGCTTGGTTACATGGAGGTAACGATGATTCTCCACTTGCGGTTACTCGCATTTCTAACCAAGGAAAATTGATTTGGTCTGGGGTTGCCGTTGTTGGGACTTTCGGTTTAGGTTATATTATGCACAATTACACTGATGCAGCTTTACCTTACCCTGATGCAAGTATTACTATTTTAAGTTTAATTGCCCAATGGTTGATGGCTAAGAAAATATTAGAGTGTTGGATTATTTGGATAATGGTTGATTTAATAGCAGTGGGAGTTTACGCTGTTAAACATCTTTACCCCACAACGGGACTCTATACGGTATTTTTGGTTTTAGCTGTATTGGGGTATAAAGAATGGAAAAGGGCTTACAAAAAACTACGACTGGGATGATTTTGGGCAAGTTTATGCCTCCACATCTAGGACATAAGTATCTTGTCGATTTTGCGCGAAATTATGTTGACGATTTGACTGTTTTAGTTTGTTCTATTCAGTCAGAACCTATTCCCGGAGATTTGCGTTACTGCTGGATGAAGCAGATTTTTTCTGATGTAAATGTGGTTCATGTCACTGATGAAAATCCCCAGGAACCAAAAGATGATCCTAATTTTTGGCAGATTTGGTATGACAGTATTCGTCGGGTATTACCTACGGGGCCAGATTATGTTTTTGCTTCGGAAGATTATGGTTGGAAGTTGGCAGAAATCTTGGGAGCAAGTTATATTCCTGTAGATCATGGACGGAATTTAGTACCTGTCTCTGGTACACAAATCAGGCAAAATTCCCTTACTAATTGGCGTTATCTACCGGAATCTGTGCGTCCTTATTTTGTGCGTCGTGTGTGTATTTTTGGTGCAGAATCGACGGGTAAATCGACGTTGACTCAAAATTTAGCTAACCACTATCATACTGTTTATGTGAGCGAATATGCACGGGGATTATTAGATTTTAAAGGTGGACATTGTGATTTTACAGATATTCCTCTGATTGCTAGAGGACAAATGGCTTCTGAGGATGCTTTGGTGCATCAGGCAAATAAAGTAATATTTTGTGATACTGATTTAATTACAACTACGATTTGGAGTGATGTCCTGTTTGGAAAATGTCCCCGGTGGATTGAGGAGGAAGGTAATCGTAGACAGTATGATTTATATTTGCTGCTGGATGTGGATGTACCTTGGGTGAATGATTCTCAGCGGTTTTTGGTTAATTATCGAGAAGAATTTCGCGATCGCTGTATTCAAGCTTTAGAATCACGCAATCGACCTTATATTATCATTAATGGTGACTGGAAACAACGCTGGCAAAAGGCTTGTAGAGCAGTAGATGAGTTGTTGGAGAGATAAAAGAAGCGATCGCAGTTCCGTTGTAGTTGTGCGATCGCCCTAATTAATTGACACCTAGCCAAAGGAATCAATTCACTAACGATTATAGTTCTCATATTGCTAATATTGAGTGCAGTGTTATCCCCCTCAGGTGTCTCACCCCGCAGGAGACACAGCAGAAGTCAGGAGTCAGGAGTCAGGAGTCAGGAGTAAAACTGGCTTTGTGTATAGGTTTTAATTTGGATTTTGTACCTCCTAACTACGCAAACTGCTGTAATTTAACAACTACTTTGCCGCAATTTTTACCTATCAGGAGGTCTTGGACGGCATCAGGTATGGCTTCTAAGCTCTGAAACTCTGTTGGTTTCACTGCGACTTTAATTTTACCAGTGTAGAACAGATTTGAGTAAGCGATCGCGTGCCTCTGGAATATATTTTTGATAATATGGCATCAAAAAACCACGCATAGATGCAGCTTTCCAAAAAATTTGTCATCTAAACACGGTATCACTATACAACCAGCAAATAAAAATTCATTTTTTTATCATAACAATGTAAATCTTTTGCACACAAACACAGGTATTCAAATGAACAACAAAGCCTCCACAGGACGTAAACACGTAGAAACTGAAGAATCACTTAACTCAGTTATCAACTTTCCACAATTACCTTTTGAGGTAAAAAACTTTATTACTGGTGAATTCGGTACGGCTCAGATTCTATCCATCAACAAAAGTACTGGCGAATCTACAGAGCGAGTAGTCCTGAACAAAGGCTGGGACGCACCTATCGGTCATTTCACTACTGATGTGGAAATTTTCGTACTAACCGGCGTACTTTGCCAAGGTGGGTTTAAACTCCGCAATCTCAGTCACTCTTTCATCCCTGCTGGTATACCTACTGGCCCATGGAAAACCGAAGAAGATACCATTATCTTATGGATGCCCGATGCCACTCCCACTTACATAACAGAAGACTACACCAGCCTTGAGCAAACAAGAGAAAATTCTGTATATCATCCAAATATGCAGACCCATGAACGGATGACTGAGTATATTCCCCTGCAAGAACTTCACGCTATGAAATGGGAAAGCACAACCTTCCTACCTCCTGGTTCAGCACGTAAAAGCTTGTACACCAATAAAAAAACCGGACGCGCCACATGGATTCTTGGTTTAGTACCTATGTGGTTAGAAGGTAACTTTTATGCTGGTCATCCTACTACTGAGGAGGCAT
The DNA here is from genome assembly GCF_049315035.1 of Anabaena sp. PCC 7938. Classification (NCBI taxonomy): domain Bacteria; kingdom Bacillati; phylum Cyanobacteriota; class Cyanophyceae; order Nostocales; family Nostocaceae; genus Anabaena; species Anabaena sp. PCC 7938. The sequence goes on from NZ_CP186034.1 coordinate 4,970,470, forward strand.
ATGTCATCAGTGGAGATATCCTTGGGCATTGGTCTATGAGTGATGATCCTTTCAATAGACGTTATAGTGCTATGTGCAAAGACGGCTACTACTGGCGACCTGCACACATTCCCCACGGTCCATTTTGGACAGAAAGTGGCGCATTACTTTTATTTCGTACTCTTGATCAGCTAAATTGTTACTGGATACTGCATAACCCAGATATTACTCAGCAAGATCAGGCGCTTCTCCAAGCTGCTCTTGAGAAAAACAAGTAAAATTAGAGAATACTCCCCTGATCAATACTGAATTTAAGTGGTTCTTCGGTTATTTTTATGGAGAACTTGGTTCAAAATCATTGAAAGCCTTATCCTGTAAGCATTTTATTCAAGAAGGATCATAATCCCTTATAACTCTTACGTGGCAGGGGTTTTGTTATAAATAATCCTCAACCACCATAAAAACAACGCAAGAGCTATTTAAGTCAGCCTTCTTTTAACTTCTTCAGCTAAATCTGCCAAAGCAACCTCTACTTGTTCACCACTTTTCAAATCTTTCAATGATGATTTTTTGGCTGCGGCTTCATTAGCACTAAATAATAACCCAAAGTTGAATTCCTTGTTTATCTGCTGCTTGAAATTGTTTACCTAAAGGACATTTCTTAAAATTAGTCACAACATTAATTCCTTCTTGACGCAACTGCTGTGATACCTTTAAATAAACAGCTTTGTAGGGTACGTTAGACTCAATAATTCATCAACAATCAACAAACAGTTGATATCTGACACACATGACGAATGAACCCATCATTTCCCAGTTAATAGACTACTAGGAAAAAATCAAACTTGAGATATCAAAAGGAGAGCAAAATATGTCTAATGTAAGTGTTGCAAAAGGTAGCTGCCTATGCGGAGTGGTAAGCGTGTCCACAACAAATATGAGTAATCATGTAGGAGCTTGCCATTGTAATATGTGTCGCCAGTGGGGTGGAGGACCTTTGTTAGCAATTGAATGTGGAAGTGATGTTACCTTCTCTGGTGAAGAAAATATCGGGGTTTATCAATCCTCAGAATGGGCAGAGCGTGGATTCTGTAAGCGTTGTGGTACCCATCTATTTTATAAATTGAGGCAAAATAACCAGTTCTTCATGCCTGTTGGACTATTCAATAACGGTGAAGGTCTTATTTTCGATCATCAGTTTTTCATTGATGAAAAGCCTGAATATTATTGTTTTGCGAATGCAACCAATAACCTGACGGGGGCAGAGGTATTTGCACAGTTTGCCCCTCCATCAGAATAATAATAAACCTTACTTTTGCAGAAATCGTTCTTTTCAAACTCAGTTTATCAAGTTTCCTAATTACATGAGGTACATCATAGCCCCCTCCTCGCTTGCGGGTTGGGAGAGGGTTTTTTACACAAGCCTCCGTTTAACTTCTTCAGCTAAATCTGCCAAAGCCACCTCTACTTGTTCACCACTTTTCAAATCTTTCAATGATGATTTTTGTGCTGCGGCTTCATCAGCACCAATAATAACGCAAAATTGTATTCCTTGTTTATCTGCTGCTTGAAATTGTTTACCTAAAGGACGTTTTTCAAAATTGGTCACAACATTAATTCCTGCTTGACGCAATTGCTGTGATACCTTTAAATAAACAGGCATTAAATCTTCTTGCATATTCACTACCACAACCTGGGTTGGGGTTGCAGATAAGGTATTGAGAATACCCGCTTTTAACAACCGACTAATTAACCGCGTTAAACCAATGGAAATTCCCACTCCAGGCATTTTTTCGCCTAAAAACATCCCCACTAATTCCTCATATCTGCCACCAGAGCAAATACTACCTAACGCTTCATGTCCTATTAAAGTAGTTTCGTAAACAGTTCCAGTATAATAATTTAAACCACGAGCGATAGATAAATCAATACAAAACCGTTTATCAGCAACTCCTAAATCTCTAACTCCATTAATTACAGTTTCTAATTCAGAAACTCCTAAATTAAATTGCTCGGCTTCAGGAAAATGTTGTGCTAAATGTTTGAGTTTATCTAAAACATCATCTACACTACCATCAATTTTAATAAATTCAATAATTTTCTCAGTTTGTTCAAGAGAAATTCCTTCTTTTTCTAACTCTAATTTAACTTTAGTTTCTCCAATTTTTTCCAAATTATCAATAATGCCAATACAAGCTTTAATTTGGTTTTCTGCAACTCCTACAGATTGAAAGAAACCTGTAAGAATTTTCCGGTTATTAATGCGAATTACAAAATCACCAATATTAATTGCCTCAAATATTTCGGTGATAATTGCTGGCATTTGGGCATCATATAGCAAACTGAGTTTACCACGAGCAACAACATCAATATCACATTGCCGAAACTGCCGAAAACGTCCATCTTTTGCCCGTTCTCCTCGAAAAACCATATCCATTTGATAACGTGCAAAGGGAAAGGTTAATTCATTTAAGTGACGGGCAATATAAGCTGCAAAGGGAACAGTTTGATCAAATTTTAAAGCTCTTGCTTCTGAACCTGTTTCACCAGATTTATCCTTTTCTGCTTGGCGATTTGGTGGTAAGATAGGCTCAATACCATATATTATATTATCACCTTGATTTCCCTTGGCTTGCAGCACTTCTAACCTTTCAACTGCTGGGGTTTCAATCGGTGTAAAGCCATAGCTTTCAAATACACGACGGATTATATCTAATAAATATACTTCTAAACGCTTTTCGCTGGGTAGAAATTCTGGAAAACCGCTAGGGGTAGAAAAGTTGATTTTGTCGCTTTTTGCCATGCCGATACCTTGTCAAGTGGTAATTTAATCACAGAATTATTATTTTAACCTTTCTTCTTGAATAAGAGTGCGTTGGTAAATTTGATCATTTTTAAACCATTGCCAAGTACGAGCGCGATAGTTATTATCAGGACTGATTTGAATCATTTCATACAGGTACATATCGGGAAACTGTTTATAACCAAACCACAAAATAACGGTTGCATCATCAACTTCCCAAGCTTTACCTTGAATACGTTCGGTATCAAACCAGAGTTTTTTATCTTGATATGTTCCTGGAAATTTATGCTCTTCTTGTTTACCATTTTCCCAAGTATAACGATTAATTTGATAGTAAGAATAATCGCTATTTGCAGGAAATTGACAACTTAAATGAGATTGATGACTGTCAAGAATTTTTCCTGTTGTATCAACCAAGGTATAAGTTCCTACCCATTCACCTTCATGACGGGCTAAAACAGGCATTTCTAAACGAATATTAGACATAATTGGTTTGGTAATTGGTAATTGGTAATTGGTAATTGGTAATTGGTAATTGGGAACAACTTTTACCCGTTTCCCATTTCCTATTTCCCATTTCCCTATTCTCCTTCATTAAACCACCACGGGTCTTTATTGGTGTTGGTTTTAATTAGAAAGGCTTTTTTTCTCATGAAGCGTTTTAATGCTGCTGCACCCATGCGAGAACCTCCTAAACCAGAAAATTTAAAGGCGTTTTTCTCTCCTTCGTGCATCATAGATGTTAAACCTGCATCATTAATACTAATAGCACCTACATCTATTTTTTGGGCAACTTCAATTGCTAATTCTTCTGATTGAGCAAATACAGCCGCACTCAGTCCATAAATAGAGTCGTTTGCTAAATCCACTGCTTCTTCTACTGTGGAAAAAGCCATTACGGGCATAATGGGGCCAAAGGTTTCTTCAGTCATCACTTTCATGGAATGATCAACTTCGGTGATAACTGTGGGACGACACCACCAACCACCACCTAATTCTTCTACTTTACCACCACAGTGAATTACTGCTCCTTGTAGTAGGGCATCTTGTAGATGTTCATTAATAATTGCGGCTTGGTTTTCGGAAATGATGGGGCCGATTTCACCGCTTTCGACTGTAGGATAGGCTAGTTGTAGATGTGAGGCTTTAGTTACTAATTGATGATAAAATTCTTCAAAGATAGATTCAGCAACATAAATTCTTTCAATTGATAAACATGACTGCCCAGAATTGATCACAGAACCCCATAAAATTGCTGAAGTTGCTAAGTCTAGATTAGCTGATTCTAAAACTATAGCTGGATCTTTTCCTCCTAATTCTAAGAAAGATGGAATAAAGTTTCTCGCTGCGGTTTGTGCGACTATACGCCCTGTTTCAACACTGCCTGTGAAGCATACTAAATCTACTTCTTCGATTAAAGCTGCTCCTGTTTGTCCTGCTCCTTCTACAAAGTTTAAAACATCGCGTAATTTAGGAACTGTATTTAGTGCAGTCATCAAGGGTGCAACAAAACGGGGAGTAATTTCGCTGGGTTTAACTATGACGGCACAACCTGCTAGTAAAGCTGGAATTGTATCAATTGTAGATAATAATAAGGGAAAATTCCAGGGACTAATTACAGCTACTAGAGGATAAGGAACGGCTGTTTGTTGTAAAGCAATAAAGGGAATAGCTGTATTTTTGGAGGTTTCTTGTAGTAACTGGGGAGCTAAATTACACCACCTATCAATACTTGAGAGAAAAGAGTCTATTTCTAGTACAGTTGTTGATAATCTACCTGTATCACTTACCAAGGCATCTGTTAACTGTTTGCGCTCAGATAATATGGCTTGTTTCCATTGCTTGAGTGCATCAATTCTGCCTTCAATACCGAGTTTCTGCCAATAAATTTGCCCTCTGCGGAGTCGGTGACATTGCTGGGATAGCAGTTTGGGAGGTGGTGGGATAATGACATAATCAAATTTCCCTGTGCGGGGGTTGCGGACTTCAATTGGTTTTGTCATTTTTCATTTGTCAAAAGGTATTATCTTAATTACGAATTACGAATTACGAATTACGAATTACGAATTACAAATTACAAATTACGAATTACGAATTACGAATTACGAATTACGAATTACGAATTACGAATTACGAATTAGCAATTATCCCTAATTTAGTGAGGCGTTCAATGGTGTCTTTTTGTGTTTGTATGAAATGTGTACGGTCTACGTTTCCATCTAGCATAGTATTAGGTGGGTAGAAGTGTGATTGGTGGTAACTTTGGGCATAGAGTTCAAATCGTTGACGTGAAAGTAGGTTATTTAACCCTGGCCTAGTGCGATCGCTCCTCAGTGCTGCTATATTAATCTCAGCAAAGGCTGCCATGCTTTCCCCTGCACCTGTTTCTGCTAATACGATGCCTCGATGATCAATAATTTTAGACCCACCATCGACAGAAGCCGCAGGAATGGGACTATTAATTATACCTGCTGTATTGGCTGAAACGACGTAAACCATATTTTCCACAGCACGCGTGATTTTAGCTGCATCTTTTGGGGTCAGGTTTTTGCTATAAACTTCTGATGTGGAATGTAATAATATTTCTGCACCACGCATTGTTAAACATCGGGCAACTTCTGGATATAAAATTTCTTCAGATGCTAAAGCTGCTAAATTGCCAATTTCGGTTTTTGCAACCGGGAAAACTCCCTCTAATCCATAGCAATCAAGATATTTATCCCAAACATCATGAGGTGTGGGTGCAAACATAGAATTTAGCCGCCGATAGCGTAAAATAATTGAGCCGGAAGGATCAATTACAAAGCAAGTTTGGAAGTATAAACCTGGAAAATTGGGATCTAGTTCATAAGCATTCCCAGATAGAAATATTTTATGTTTTTGGGCAATTTTACCAAGTGCTTCATATTCAGCCCCTGCCATTTCTAAACAGGCTTTTTCTGCCCATACCTCTAAAGATTCTCCCAATGGAAAACCTGTAAGAAAATATTCAGGGAGGACAATTAAACGACAGTCAAAACCAATAAAAGCGATACTGGCAGCGATTTGCTGTTCTAAACGTTTAATGGTATTTTGGATCATGGAACAGGCTTCAGTGCGATCGCTTGCCTGATTGACTGCATGACAGGTAACTTGCAATGCTAAGGCGCGGAATGATTCGGGATAATTTATATTCTTAGTTGTCATCTACTTGTTACTTATATGTCTGCTGCCGAAAAACTGCGAGAATTACTAGCACAACCTGAAATTATCATTATTCCTGGTGTGTATGACTGTTTGAGTGCAAAACTTGTAGAAAAAGCAGGTTTTGAAGTTGCTGCTACTAGTGGTTTTGGTATTGCTGCTTCTACATTGGGTTTACCTGACTATGGTTTTCTCACCGCTACGGAAATGCTTTACAGTGTAGGACGGATTTGTCAATCAATTAATATACCTTTAATTGCCGATTGTGATACGGGTTATGGTAACGCTTTAAATGTGATGCGGACTGTAAAAGATGCCGTACAGTTGGGTTTAGCTGGGGTGATTTTAGAAGATCAAGAATGGCCGAAAAAGTGTGGTCATTTTGAAGGAAAGCGAGTTATATCCATGACTGAACACGCGGGTAAAATTCGTGCTGCGGTGGCAGCGCGAGGTGATAGCGGTTTGGTAATTATAGCTAGAACTGATGCCCGCGCACCTTTGGGCTTAGAGGAAGCCATTCAACGAGGAAAATCATACATCAATGCCGGTGCAGATATCTTGTTTGTGGAAGCACCCCAATCTGTGGCAGAATTACAAACCATAGCTGCTGCTTTCCCTGATGTGCCGTTAGTTGCTAATATTGTAGAAGGTGGAAAAACACCGGAAATTTCTCCAGCAGAATTACAAAAATTAGGTTTTAAAATTGTCTTTTTCCCCCTAACTGCACTCATGGCTGTGACTGAAGTAATGAGTGCTTGTTTTCAACATCTTAAAGAACAGAACACTACTGTTAATCTTCCCGGTTTGATGAATTTTCAAGATTTTCAAGAACTTATGGGCGTTCCTAAATATCTGCAAATTGAGAAACAGTATAAAGAATGAGTTGATAATTGATGATAGGTTGAAAAATATAAAATACCTCTCCGAATAAAATGTAGAGACGTTCCATGGAACGTCTCTACTAAGGTTCTCGATAAAGTATATTGTAAGTATTCTCTATCCTGAATTATGTTCGATAAATTAATTCTTGATTATAGCGTTTCCTCAACACACGAGGTACATCATAGCCCCCTCATCGCTTGCGGGGAGGGGGTTGGGGTTTCTACCTTTTGATCGCTGTCGAACTCACGTTTGTTTAACAAGACTCATAATTACGAATTATTCAACTTCCTTAATTCGTGTTTTCCGTTCCAAAATCTCCTTCAACACCAAAGTCACAACTGCTAGTAGTGCCAAAAGTACAGCCGCAGAAAAGGCAGCTTCAGTTTCATACTGTTTATAAGCATCTTCAACAAAAAGCGGTAGACTCTGAGTTGTATTCCCAATATTGCCAGAAACAACAGAAACTGCACCAAATTCACCCATTGCTCTGGCATTAGTTAAAATTACGCCATAAAGTAAACCCCAACGGATGCTAGGCAGTGTCACACGCCAAAAAGTCTGCCAATCGTTTGCACCCAAGGTTTTGGCCGCTTCTTCTTGGTCTTTACCAAACTCTTCTAAAACCGGAATTACTTCTCTAGCCACAAAAGGCATACTGACAAATGCGGTAGCTAAAACCATACCAGGAAAGGCAAAGATGATTTGAATATCATGGCTTTGTAACCAAGGGCCAAACCATCCGTTTCGTCCGTAAAGCAGGACTAGCATTAAACCTGCAACTACTGGAGAGATAGAAAAAGGGAGGTCAATAATACTGAGAACGATAGCCCGTCCTGGGAATTTATGTCGAGAAATAGCCCAAGCGGCACATAGACCAAATACAGTATTTATAGGTACGGCAATTAAGGCCAGCAAAAGAGTTAGCCAAGCAGCATGAAGAAATTCCGAATGGGTGAGGTTAGAGATAAAGGGGCCAACTCCCTTTTTAAAAGCTTGGTAGAATACGTTGAGTGTGGGGATATATTGAACTAAAGCTAAATAAGCGATCGCAATACCAATTAAAACCCCTGGAACCCAACTCTGTTTTTTGGAATTATTTCTTTTATCTGTCGTCATATCTTCTCGACCAAGCTTGTAAGAAATTAATAGCTAATAACAGCACCAAAGAAATTACGAGTAAAACCACACCAATCACTGTTGCACCAGAATAGTCATACTGTTCCAATCTCTGGAAAATTAGTACAGGTGCAATCAAATCTTTAAACGGTGTATTGGAAGCAATCATCACTGTTGAACCATACTCTCCCACAGCGCGGGAGAAACCCAAAGCCACACCAGTCAAAATTGTCGGAAATAACGGTGGTAAAATCACCTTCCAAAAAGTCTGCCATTGAGAAGCACCCAAACTCCACGCAGCTTCTTCAATTTCCTGTTCCATTTCCTGAAGCACGGGTTGTACAGTCCGCACCACAAATGGTAAGGAAATAAATATCATTGCTACCCCTACCCCCAAACGGGTAAAAGATACCTTAATTCCTAAAGGTGCAAGTAAAGAACCAATCCAACCATTATCACTATAAACTGTTGCCAGCGTTAAACCTGCAACTGATGTTGGTAAGGCAAAAGGTAAATCTACTGTCGCGTCAATGATACGTTTGCAAGGAAAATCGTAACGTACCAAAACCCAAGCAATCAGAGTTCCAAACACACCATTGAGCAAAGCAGCAAAAATTGATGTCAAAAAAGTAACATTATATGTTGCTAAGGCTAACTCACTGGTAGCGATTTCCCAAAACTTAGCCGGAGGTTCCGTACTTGCTTTGAAAAACATAGCTGCTATAGGCAAAAACAACATTACAGTTAAGTATGCTAGAGTAATTCGCCAAGTCCAAGGAAGTCGAATTACATTATCTAGAAATACCTTCCAAACAGGAGGTTTATGATCAACTTTCGCCGAAGAAGATACGGTCATAATTCAAAATTAGGTTTTTTCTGATGGGAGTCAGGAGTCAGGAGTCAGGAGTCAGGAGTCAGGAGTTCAGGAGTTTAGGAGTTCAGGAGTTCAGGAGAAGAAAGAATTAATCATCAATCACCAATCACCAAATTACCGTTTGTTTTTAACCTGAATTTGGTCAAAAAGGCCACCATCAGCGAAAAACTTCTTATCTACTGCTGTCCAACCGCCGAAGTCATCAACTACACCCAGAGTTTTTACCTTTGGAAATTTGTCTGAAACTGCCTTAGTTTGGGCTACTGTCTCATTCACTGGTCGGAATCCCAATTTGACAAACTCTTCTTGTGCCTCAGGAGTGTAGAGGAATTTGATAAACCCTTCTGCGACTTCGCGTGTGCCGTGTTTATCAACGTTTTTGTCCACTACTGCAATGGGATTGTCAATGGATATATTGACATCAGGAACAACATAGTCAACTCTCTCGCCCTTTTGTTGTGCCAAGATAACTTCATTTTCATAATTGATTAAAGCATCTCCCTGACCCTGTTTGGCAAAAGCGTCAGTGGCTTCCCGCGCATCTTTAGTCAGAATTGGCACGTTTTTGTAAACTTTGCTGACAAATTCAGTAGCTTTAGCTTCATCACCACCAGTTTTAACTACGGAATTCCATAGTGCTAAGAAATTCCACTTAGCAATACCTGACGTTTTTGGGTCAGCCGTAATTACTTTGATGCCATCTTTTCCCAAATCTTCCCAGGTCTTGATACCTTTAGGGTTGCCTGGACGAGTGATGATTGCTGCCACAGATTTGGAGACAATGCCATTGTTGGGAACTTCTTTTTCCCATGCTGGCTCAATTAGTCCAGCTTTTTCAATCTTTTGGGTGTCTCCAGATAGGGCTAAGTGGACAACATCTGCTTCCAATCCATCTATAACAGCACGAGTTTGGGAACCAGAACCACCATAGCTTTGTTTAAAGGTAACAGTTTGGTTATGTTCTTGTTTCCACTTTTCTACAAATTTAGGAATAATGGCTTCGTGAGCAGCTTTGGTAACAGCAAAGGATACTAGGGTTAATTCCACATTGGGCTTACTTGCCGCTACAGGACTAGCACCCGGAGTATCTGCGGAGTTACTCTCATTCGTACCAGAGCAAGCGGCAACTGATACACTCAAGAATATTCCAGTTAAAAAGAGTGATACAAAGCTTTTGAGTGATTTTAGCTTAAATCCAAGTTGTAATTGTTTGAACGATCGCAAATTCATGTTCCAGACCTCCTGTAAATATACAGTTAATTGATGGGAATACGGTATTTACCGTTCATAGTATATAGATAATTGCAGATATGTGGTTATAAATGCAAGCAAAAACAACACTTCCTCGATAGAGAATATGGGGATTGTACCAGTTTCATGGTCAATTACAACTTCTATGGTCTAAAAATTTTCATCAGGCTAATAGCTTGACTTAATTCCTGGATATATTCATAAGCTTTTAATCAGTTTATTTTATTCTAAATAAAAAAAGATTATACATACATTTCCCGATAAATAATTCGTGGTTTTTTGAAAAAACCTATTGATTTTCTCTGTACCATCTGATACGCTCTTTTTTAAATCTATTAATTACGATATCCCGATCTATATACCGTAGATTTTACCAGCTAATTCACAATTCCCCATGAAATACAATTTCTCAACAAATCTAGTAGTTCCATTTTTAAAGCTTTCTTCTACTGTAGGGTTAGTAGCAGGTTTAAGTATAAATACGATTTACCCTGTATTAGGTTTAAACACAACCTCAAAAACGCAACTGATTAGTCAAAGTGGTAAAAAGGTCGAAATTACTTTGGTTTCTTATGCAGTAACTAAGGGGGCTTACGAAAAAATCATTCCTCAGTTTGTGGCGAAATGGAAACGAGAAAAAGGTCAAGATGTGATAATTCGTGAAAGCTATGGTGGTTCGGGTTCACAAACCCGTGCTGTAATTGATGGTTTACCCGCAGATGTGGTAGCTTTAGCGTTGGCGCTGGATACGAAAAAGATTGAAAAAGCAGGTTTGATTCAACCAGGCTGGGAGAAAGAAGCTCCGAATAATTCAATTGTTACTCGTTCTGTAGTTGCTTTAGAAACTCGTCCACGTAATCCGAAAAAGATTAAGAATTGGGCTGATTTAGCTAAACCGGGGATCAAAATTATTACTGCCAACCCTAAAACATCTGGTGGTGCGAGGTGGAATTTTCTAGCTTTGTGGGGTGCAATCACTAAAAATGGTGGAAATGAAACTCAAGCCCAAAATTTTGTTACTCAAGTTTTTCGGAATGTGGCTGTACTACCTAAAGATGCACGAGAGTCAAGTGATGTTTTTTACAAAAAAGGACAGGGTGATGTACTACTAAACTATGAAAATGAAGTTATCTTAGCTGCACAACAAGGAAAGACAGATGTATCTTATGAGGTTCCATCAATTAATATTTCTATAGATGCACCTGTTGCTGTTGTGGACAAAAATGTTGATAAGCACGGTAATCGTCAAGTTGCAGAAGCTTTTGTGAAGTTTCTTTTTACTCCTGAAGCACAGCGTGAGTTTGCTAAAGTTGGTTTTCGTCCCGTTAATTCTACTGTAGCCAAAGAGGTGCAGAATAAATTCCCGAAGATTTCCCGACTCTACACCGTAGATAATTTGGGCGGTTGGAATGCTGTGCAGAAGAAGTTTTTTGATGATGGAGCCATCTTTGACAAAATTCAAGGGGCAAAGCGCTAACTCTAGTTACGCAGTCAAATTATTACAATAACTCTTCAGGGATGCGATGTTTGCGGTGTTCTAGTTGCCATCGCTTTCTTGAGGAGATACTTTTATTTTTACTACCCTACAAAATCATACTTAGTTATTTTTGTCAAGACAAAATTTCCTATAGCAAATATCAGTATTTATACTATTGTTGGACTTATTTACAAAAGCCTACTATATGTAAACTTACTAAAATTACTGTTATATTTTATTGCATTTAGGGTGATGGAAAACTACTATCCATGCTCAATTTGAGTGCTAAATTTTTGGTTATTTAAATCAGCAAAACCATCCTAACCACAAAAAAATTTAATGAAAAATTTATGACTCAGTCGCAACTTATACAATTTAATAGAATAATAAATATATTTAAAAAATGTACTCAACTGCAATTTAGTGGTCAAATCAATATTAGAGATACAAAAAAAAACAAGTGGATTTTCTATTATCAATTAGGAAAATTAGTATGGGCGACAGAAAGCACTCACATTCACCGTCGTTTGCGTAGAAATCTGGTTGATAACTGTCATGATCTTGATATTAATAGTATCAACTTTTATGACGTTGATATATCAGTTGATTACTGGGATTTTTTGATTATAGAAAATTTGTATAAAACTCAAAAAATCACTAATGAGCAAATTAATAATATTATAGAAAAAACAATATTTGAAGTTACCTGTGACTTGGCTCAAAAAACCAACTCGTCTTCTTTTTTCTGTGAACAAAATCAAGATACACAGTTAGAAGCTCCAATAATTTCTACATCTATCAATATCCTATTTCAACAAATTAAAGATTTCTGGAATGGTTGGTCAGAAGCAGGTTTGGAAAATTTCCATCCTAATCTATCACCAGTATTACGCAATCCAGACTTACTACGGAGGCAAGTTAACTCCATTGTATATAATAACTTTGAACGTTTAATTAACGGACAACATACATTATGGGACTTAGCTGCAAAGATGAAGCAGAATGTTGTGTCCGTGACTCGCTCTTTGCGTCCTTTTATGCAAAAAGGAATCACAGAATTAATAGAAATAGGTGACTTACCTCTAGCAATTTCTAAAGCAAATCATCAATCTAGTTATTCGCGAGTAATTAGTAAAAATGCTCCTCTCATAGCTTGTATAGATGATAGCCCTCAAGTTTGTAAAATATTAGAGAGGATTATTACTGCTAATGGGATGAGATTTATAGGTATTCAAGATGCCGTCAAAGCCTTGCCAGTACTAATTGAAAGTAAACCGGATTTGATCTTTTTGGATTTGATTATGCCTGTGATCAACGGTTATGAACTTTGCAGCCAATTAAGAAGTACTTCTTTATTTGCTAAGACACCAGTGATAGTATTAACTGGTAGTGATGGCGTTTTTGATAGAGTACGTTCTAAGGTATTTGGGGCAACGGAATTTATCACCAAGCCAATTGATAGTGATAAAGTAATTGGGATAGTGAATAGGTATTTACAGGATGAACCAAAATTGGGAAAGCCATATAATTTGGCATTTTCTTATTAAGATATTTTCCTAAATAAATTACTCAACATTAAGCGGTAAACCATCTTGAAACACTAGTATTTCTCCTGGTTGGATTTGTGTCCAAATTTCGTTATCTGTGAGGGGAATAGTGACAATGACAGCAACGCGATCGCTTGGGGTAGTCAATTCGCTAAAATCTACAGTCATCTCTTCATCAATTAAATGCGCGGCTGCAAAGGGTGCTTGACGGATAATGTACCAGAGTTTGGTAGAGCAATGGGTAAAGAAATGCTCTCCATCAGAGAGTAAATAGTTAAAAATGCCGATAGAATTTAATTCTGCCGTAATTTTGCTTAATACAGGATAAAGTAACTTGAGTGGGGGTTTACCATCAGGAAAACTTGCTCGCAAAGCGTTGAGAATCAAGCAAAATGCCTGTTCGCTATCTGTGTTACCAACAGGTTGAAAAAAGCCATTATTTTGAGGATGAAAGTCTGGTAAATTGCCGTTATGGGCAAATACCCAATACCTACCCCACAGTTCCCGGCAGAAAGGATGACAGTTTTCAATGGCTATTTCACCTTGGGTAGCCTTGCGAATATGGGCAATGACGTGGGTAGAGTGGATAGGATAGCGACGGACTAACTCTGCTAATGGAGAAGCTATGGAGGGTTTAGCATCTAAAAAAATCCGACATCCTTTACCTTCAGAAAAACTAATACCCCAACCATCGCTATGATCATCGGTTTTTCCTCCCCTAGCAGAAAATCCTTCAAAGGAGAAGCAAATATCTGTTGGTACATTGCAGTTCATTCCTAGCAGTTGACACATTAGCGTTAAAGCGCTGGATTTTCTATAGATGTTTGTGGATAAAGATACTCCAGAATAGCTGATCTATGTTGACGCGAACGCTGCAATTTGAAAATTAAACTTTTTTAGCGAATTTTAATGAGTCTATCATGGGTTTCTCAGACCAATCGCTCATGATGATTGAATTGTCATCTGGGTCTGCTTGGCTAAGAAAAGTAAAATGGTAAATAATAGAAATATGGACAAACGCCGTTTTTTACAGATTAGTGCCGTATTATTTGGCACAGCCTTTTTTTCACGTTATATCAATTGGGGTTCAGAAACTATGGCAGCTTCTAATACTGAGTTTACAGTTACCAAAACAGAACAAGAGTGGAAAAGCATTTTAACAGCGGAACAGTATCAGGTGTTGCGGAAACATGGCACAGAACGCCCTCACACTAGCCCGTTAGACAAGAATTATGAGCCTGGTACTTATGTCTGTGCTGGGTGTGGACAGGCTTTGTTTACCTCAGACAGCAAATTTGATAGCCGTACTGGTTGGCCGAGCTTTTTTAAACCGATTGAGGGTGCGATCGCTACTACAACAGATCGGTCTTTGTTCATGACTAGAACTGAAGTGCATTGTAGCAATTGCGGTGGACATTTAGGCCATGTGTTTAATGATGGCCCCAAACCTACTGGTTTGCGTTATTGCATGAATGGTGTGTCATTGCAGTTTACACCGGCTTAGTCAAAAGAGCGATCGTATAGCACTGCTGTTTTCAGCAGTTCGCTTTTTTGGCTTAACCTACTGCATATTCTGTGAACTTTCGCTAATTTTCTGTTTCTAGTGCTTCATCTTCCAATAGATGAGGTGCTATATTTGAAACAGCCCAAAGCACTTGCTCATTATCCTTATTTTCTTTTAAAAGTTCTTTAATTAGGTTGATAGCTTCAGATCCTCCTACTCCATTCATCAACAAGAGTGTAGCATTTTGATAAATTCCCTGAGAGGGATGTTTTAAAGCTCGCACCAAATTTTCTGGAGAGATATTAATCTCTCTAGCACGTTCCCATTTTGGTTCAGCAGGTACTGTGGGTATTTTTAAGGACAGTGAACTATAATTTTGACTACTAATTTCTCGAATTTTCTCCAAAGCCCAATCAAATGTTTGTGAACTATTTTCCGATTTGATTGTTTCTCCTTTTAATACAGATTTAATAACATCTAATTCGTCGCAAAACTGTATCTGTTCTAGAGCTATTTTTGCCTCAATAGCTATTTTTTCATGTTCAATATTCAGCGCTGCAATTGCACCTTTAATTACAGCGTCAACTGCTTCTAAATCGTTATTTTCATTAAGAAAATACCAATCCGAAACAAGAAATTTCCACCAACTCATACCTTTGACAAGGACACCTAATGCAATTAGTTCCTGTACTTGCTGGACAGATATAAATATTTTTAAGTTGCTATCAGTTACACGAAGTACAGCTTCTAGAAATGATCTATCTGCATACTTTGTTCGTTCTTTTTGCTTCAATTTTTTCAAATGTTGCAATAATGATTGTTGTAGAGTTATAGGCTTATCTACTCTTACTAACTTCATCAATAGGCTTTCATACTCTTTCTTATACTCTGTGTCTTTCTCATTTTTCCATTCTTCAAGAACATAAGTTGTAAAAATTTCATCTAATTTATTTGTGGTGTCAAGACTACAGTCTTCATTATTAATTACACTTTGAATATATTTAAATGTTTCTAAATTCGGCTGTTTCTTAAGGAGTAATTGAAAACCCTGAACTAAAACTTCTTCCTGAAACCCCCTTCCATATTTGCCATAATCTTTTTTTTGTTGGTCAGATGGAGGAACTATATATGGTAATTTTGATTGATAATATATTCTTGCCGATTTAGTAATACATTCATTAATAACTGCTCTGAGAATATTTAAATTGACATAATTATCACCACATTCTAAACCCAATCGAATCGCTGCCAAGCGCGTCCATGATTGAGTATGATAAGATAAAGATTGTGCAATATTTCCAATTAGGTCTGGAGCTTGAGGTATTAGACTAAGCAGTACTTTAGCAGCATCAATAACTATAGACGCATTTGGCGATTCTAATCGTATCTGCAACCGCTTAAACACTGCTTTTCTAAGCTCAAATGGTGCATTATTTACTTCCGTTAAGGCTTTAGCGGCCAGCAAAATATCTGTTGAATTTGTATTTTCTAGATTATCAAGTTTAACTAAATGATTAACAATTATTTCTACCTTATCTAATCCAGCAGCAAATAGTATAACTTCTTGCCACTTAATATCTTGTCTAACCTCCTCTAACCATTTGCATATTTTCTGATCATCTAAATCAGAAACATACTTTGCGGCTGCATATTCACAGATAGTAAGATGAATAAAGTTAATTGTATGGTTTAATCCAACTTTGTTTTTCTCAAAGATGCGGCGCTGTTCCCAAAAAGAAATGTATTTTTTAACCTGAGTTTGCACTTTTAATCGTGTAAGGTTTTTAAATTCACTTAATAAGTCATTAGTTAATATCTTATAAAATTCACTTTCTAAAAATTCAGGCTGATACATTAATTTCCAACCTGCTATTTCGATTATACGTTGTGCAATTGGCTCGTCTTCTTTGTCAATTTTGATAGATTCTCTATCTTGTGTGTCTTGCTGGCAAAGCAAATGCACAATATTTTCATAGATATTTGCCCGATTTAAAATACTATTCGCGTCAGATGGAAATAGTTGAACAACAAATCCCAATAATAGCGGGTTTCTAGCTGCTAATGAAGCTGTTTGAGTATTTTTTAGCCAATTCTCAAATAAAATTTCTTGCTCTTTGATATTTTCTTTATCAATTGAATATATTTCAAAAATTCTTTTGGCAAACTTTATAATATCTGATGCTTCTAGAGGTAGAATTTCTATCTGTTTCCAGTCAGAAAAATATTCTAGGGCGTAACCAGGGCGAGTAGTCATGATAATTCTAGTCACGGAGTGTCCTGATGCCCAAGCTGTTAGTTGGCTGGCCATATTAGCCAAGTCATCACACTCATCAAACCCATCTACCAAAAGATAATCAGGACAACTCAATGCAAATTTTAATTGATCTTCATTAACACCAGAACTGTCAGCAGCAGCTTTGAAAATCGCATCTTCAAATCTTTGATGTTGCTGTTTGCATAGGTTATTAATCTGCTTGAGCCTAACACGTAAAACTTTTTTATCTAAAACACATAGCTGATAAGCTAAACGCTTTACTAAGGTACTTTTTCCACTTCCTGGATCACCTACCACAACAGTTAGATGATAAAGTTCAGGAATTAATTCCGCTTTAAAAATTGCCTGATCACCGTTACTTTGTTTTGCTTTCAGCGGAATCCAATCAGTTTCTATAGACAGCTTTTTCTCAATTCCTAAAACAATAAAGTCAGAGGTAGTTTTTTCAAGCCATTCTCTATAAAGTTCGGCTGTAATAGCCGGATTTGAACTGTTTGCAGATAGCTGAATAGATACGCTACCCAATAGTCGTGCTATGCCTTCTGCATCACGACGGCCTCTATTGGTAATAAGTGTAAGTCCGTCTCCTCCAAGGATTTTCCAAGCTTGACTGGCTTGATTTTTGTTTGCCAAAACTTGTGAGAGCATTACCTGTGCAGATTTTGCTTGGGCATCATCTTCAAGATCAACAACTGTAATCGAAAGCCGCCTGAAAAGCGATGGATCATCTGGAATACCCTTTTCGGCAAATTTGTTGATAACCTCTTTTGTTATTTCTTTTAGATCATCATTTCGCCCTTGTCCCAATCTCTTCAAATCTTTGCGGAGTTGATCTTTAAAAGTTCCGCTTGCAGTAGAGTCAGTTAACAGAATGCAATATAGAGAGGGATTTTTCGCGAGTCCGCGGCCTAATTTTACAATTGCGTCCCAAAAATCTTGACCCTTCTTTAAACCATGTTTAGCTTGAACTTCTACAGTTGTACCGTCTTGAAGCGTGATATTGACATCATCCCCTGGCCCATTAGTTTCTTCCGCTACAGCAATCGGAATATCAGGAGTTGAGTGTTCAATCCAAGATAATGGTTGCTGATTTAATATATGGGCTGCAACATACGCTGTCGCCCTTGCTTGATATTCGTATCCACCGCCGCCGCCACTTCCGCTCATCTTAACCTCCTCACAAAGTCCCCAGCAACTCCTGCAAGCGTTCCCTACCATTCCGAAAAACAGACCAACCATCACCCACTAATACCGCTTCCACCTTCTCCAAACCTGCCAACCTGCGAACAGAAGCTACAGCTTGATCTCGATTTAGTAGCTTTTCATCTGGTAAAATAGTTAAAGTACCGGCTTTGTGCGATCGCACTAAATCCCCAGTAATCAAAGTGGTTTCTTCCAACAGCAAGGCCAACTCACCGGGAGTCTTTGAACCTTGGATTTCAATCACCTTCAATCCTGGAACTAACTCCTCACCATCAGTCAACCAGCGATTGCACAAAATCGAGAAATCTTCTTTCTCCCCCTTTGGTGCAGCAATTTTAGCATAGGTTTGATTAGCAATATCCTTAGCTGACCGCAGATGATCAGAATTTGTCAGCACAATCCAAGCCACACCACCGAGAGATTCCAGATGATTCCAATCATGATTTGATAAAGCTACAGGATCAATCAATATATTTCCTTCTGGACGTATCCAAGCGAACCCATTAAAATCAATATTTCTTGCGGGGTTAAAACAAGACCAGCTATATAAATCGTTACGGTGCAAAGATTTCATGATAATTCTAGTTCAGAACTTTCAATAGTTTGTATTCATAGACCAGCATTAATAATGTATCATTCATGCTCACCAGACAGCGAAAAAAATACTGTTTTCGTTGTCACCATCCTTAGGGATTGAGGATAATTAAGATATACCAGGTAATTTAGTTGATAATTTTATTTAAAAATCAGCCATAGGATAGAAGGTAAAAAGCGGTTGATCGCAGTTAATCAATACTGTGAACCAAAAATATAGTGTTAGGATTTAGCCAAAACTCACTCTTCAATAAGATATCCAAGTTCAAAGCTGAAAACTTCTGTTTATTGAATTTTTCATAGGAGAATTTGTCAGCAAAAATCGGTGAAGTAGTTCAAAATATCACCGATTTATGTGAATACTTTGGGGCAGGTAACTCGGTTAATATATCGGAATTTTGAACTAATCAACTCAGGGGTCAAAACCCCAGTTACCCTTGAAAAATTTGGTATTAATGTTGTAATTAATCCAAATCCAAACATAGGCAAACATTACAAAATCAGGAGTATTTTTTATGTTGATGATGATGACTGAAAACATAACCAGCGAAATCCAAACCTGCATGAACTCTTGCATGGAATGTCATAAAATATGCTTAGAAACCATGGCTTACTGTATGAGTAAAGGTGGTAAGTACATGGATATGGGAATGATAAGCATAATGCGCGACTGCTCAGAAATGTGCATGATGTGCATGAACATGATGATGGGTGGTTCCGAGTTCATGGGACGTACCTGTATGCTTTGTGCGGAAATGTGCGATCGCTGTGCCGCAGCTTGTGAAAAAATCAGTGATGATAGAAAGATGATGGAATGTGCCGCAGTTTGTCGTAGATGTGCTGAAACTTGCAGATCAATGCAAATGATGCCAGCTTAATCTTATGAACTAGCAGAAGTTTCTCTGCAACCTATTTAGGCGCTCAAGCTTTTTTAGTTTGGGCGCTTAGGTTTTGTAAACAGAGTATGAAATAAAATGAAAATAAACAGCGAGTGTACAGTATGAGTAAAAAATCAATCAAAAATCTATATGAACAAGATTTTTCTCTCTGGGTTGAGGATACAGTCAGTAAATTAAAAGCAAGAGACAACGAAAATTTAGATTGGGATAATTTAATTGAAGAGGTAGAGTCTTTGGGGAAAAGTCAGCGTAAAGCAGTCAGGAGTTTTTTGGTGCGTTTAATAGAACATTTGTTAAAGCGGTGTTATGTACCAATGTCAGACTGTTATCGGGGTTGGGAAATTGAAATTAGGAATTTTCGGCAAAGGTTACAAATTGAATTGGAAGATTCACCGAGTTTGAAAAGTTTTGTTTTAGAAATTCTTGCTAAAAGCTATGACATGGCATTAGAAAATGTCAGAGATGGTTATCCTGATGTTTATTTTTCTGATGTTTGTCCATTTCCCAGTAATGTAGATGCTTTGTTAAGTAAGAAGTTTTGGGAAGAATAATGAGTATGCCTACCCCACAAGATGAGATCATTCTCTCGTTTCTTGTTCCCATACTCTATATGGGAATTAATTCTATAAGGCTCTGCCTTGAGTTATTGGGAACATTTCTGCTAAGATTTAGAGGCAGAGCCTCTGTGATGGCATTCCCAGTCAGAGACTGGGAACGAGATATTACTAATTATTTTAACTAATATTTAGCACCTTTCTGAGCAGTGCTTGGTCTTCTAACTTAGGTTTAAGACGACCATTTTCAACATCACGAATCCAACTTTGGCTTTTACCCGTAAGCCTTGCTAATTCTCTTTGGGAGATATTTATATTTTTGCGTGCTTGCAAAACTTGTTCACCTAATAAATCATCAGTGCTTTTAAGAGTTTTTTTACTCTTAACAGTACTACGCTTTTTTTTCTCTGCTTCTGAACTTAGCTGTTCCCACTCTGAAGGAAGTTCAAAAGATAAAATTCTCGCATTCATTAACAAATTCCACTTGCCACGAGGTCCACTATCTGTCAGTCGATTATCACCACTACCATCATTAATCCAAAATTCCAAAGCCTCATCTGGATCTTCAGGGATATCAATTAATTTTGCCCACAATGGTTGAATTTCTGGCGGATAGGTAATAGGGTCAAATAGTGGTTTGACTCCATAATGATTGAGAACTTCTAAATCATTTTCAAACGTTCGTAATAGACGCTTACGTTCGTCTCGTAATCTCGAAGCTAGGTTAATTTTTTCCTCACCATAAGCAACTCGCATTAAAGTAGGAACAGTGATGCGTTGTTCTCTACCCATTTTGGTTTTAAATAATAACCATAACATCAGTCGAATAGCACCTTCATGTTGCTGCCAAAGACTCATAACTGTAGTTAACAGCGTTTTAGGAAGACTACCATATTGATAAAATCCACTTCGCTCTTTACTGGCTTGTCTATTTAAGAAGTGTTGCGACCAAGTGCCTGTTTTAACTTTAAATGTCAGTCCAATCAAATATTTACACCCCAGATCATCTTCTTGAAAATGGTGCTGAACATCTGTTAAATGCCATAAGTGACTTTGTGTAACAGAAAATCCGGGAACTCTACCCCGTTGCGGCCAGTCTATGGTAACAATGAGAGAACAAGCTTGTTGAACGATGTTTTTGATTAAAGAAAGCTTGGCAGTTTTGTTGAGATCTTTGCGTTTCTCTAACCCCAAATATTTTTCAATTTGGCGTTCATCAATGGCGAATTCTTGTTCCCAAGGTTTATCTAAGGCTGTAGCATGGGCAGCGAAAATTAAATGAATACAAGTTGCTCGAATATCGAGGCTTTCAATTACGTGTAAATCCTTAGCTAGGTTAGTAATTTGAAATGGGTCTTGAATATGAAAAGAAATTGCACCCCGACCTTGATTAACTTGTCGGCTATAATGTAAATTATCTTCTGCATCTGTTTCCCAAGTTAATGATTTACGTTGTGCTAGTAAATTGCAAGCTTCCCAGATAACTATTGCTGAAGCAAATGGATGATTCTTGCCATTGGAAAATAAATCAGGGCTGGTAGGTTCTCGCGGTTCAATTTTGCATCTTCCTTTTTTGGCTTGTGCAGGTATGGGAGCATTTATTGGACAAGCGATGACACATTGTGGTTCTGGATAATAACCCTCGCAATTGTTACATAGACAAGGATCAATCCAATATTCATTATTTTCTATTTTGATTGCACCCGTAGGACATTGGGGTCGGCATTTATCACATCTAACGCAATTTTTGTTAGGAATTGTATAAGGCATTAGGCTTCTTCCTACTCTAATTGCTGAGATGTTTGGCTCAAGTCCCCCCGTGATGTCTCCTGTTGATTCATAACTTGCTACCAAAGTATCTCCATGACAAGAAATGTTTTTCTCGCCTCACTTGTCAGTTATTAGTTAACAAGGTTTATATTGTGCTTTACCTCTACTAATAGATTTAGCTGAATGAGAAATCACAGCATATCCTTAATAACTGTTCACTGTTGACTATTTACTAATTAAAGACATTGAAACAAGAGCTTCATTGCTTCTTTATTAACTATACATTTCATAAAGATTTCGCTAAGTTTGTTCAGAATGAGCTTAGGAAGATTTCTTAATCTTTATCTTTATATTTGACCATAAAACCTTAATCAAAGTGTTTTTGGGTAACATCTAAGTAATGATCAATTGTTTGAATGACCGTTGATTTAAATTTATTTATTGCTATAGAAGTTACAGTTTTTCAAAAAAGTTAAATTTTGCGTACAAATTAAGTTAAGGTAAAATGTAACTTTTCTGATCATTTAATTTGTATAGTTTTTCACATAAAGGGTAATTTAGGTTTATTTAGTAGTTGCTAATACTGTCAAATTGCATCTTTTATCCATGAAGTAAATATTATATTTGCAAAAGAATATCAATATATTTTTATTTAAAGCAGGAGTTAGGGACAGGAGGGAAATTGACCTATAAGAGGATGTTTGAAAAGTACCAGATTTGATTGAAATCCCCCCAACCCCCATTAAAAAGCAGGGGGGCTAAATTTCTCAAAGTCTCCCTTAAAAAGGGGGATTTAGGGGGATTTAGGGGGATCTATAAATGGCTAGTTATTAATAATAACTATCATTTAATATGATTAATTATCTAAACTCAATTGCTATTATTTAGCAAGTCAGCAAAATTTGATAAAAAAGTTAATTTTTATTCGTAAAATTAAAAATTATTAGGCTAGGATTAAGATTAAATCACGAACTAATTTGTAAGCAAAATTGCTGAGGAAAAAATTATGGCGACATTAACAGGAGTGACTTTTGGCGGTAAGACTTGGACTCCAAAATTTGCCCAAGAGATTGACAAAGATAAATGTATCGGTTGTGGCAGATGTATTAAAGTATGTGGTCACAATGTTTTAGGGTTAAAAGCACTAAATGAAGAAGGCGAATTTGTGGAAGACGAAGATGATGAAGAAATTGAACGGAAGGTAATGGCGGTAGTGACTCCAGAAAACTGTATTGGTTGCGAAGCTTGTTCTCGTATTTGTCCCAAAAATTGTTATTCTCATACAACAGTAGACAACTAATATTTTTGGGAATTACTCAAAATAATGTTCTGCTACAAAAGACATTATTTAACTGCGTAAATCTGCTAAATCATGTAAATAGAGGGGAAATACTTAATTATTTTTATAACAGGATAATATAAAAGTTCACGATAAACAAAAATCCAACTATAAATATAAATAATAAATTGTTCTTAATGAGCAGAATTAAAATCCTAGATTGGGGATTTTTATAAAAATTTGAAAGTCGGAATATATTAAAAGCTTTTTTTTCATATCTTGAGTGAAAGATCTGAAAAAATCTGGAAGTTTATGCAATTTCTTATTAGGTGTAAGTTAGAACGTTAGTAAGTGAAAATCAAAAACACTGCCCCAAATCAGAGAACAGTGAACAGATTGATAACTGAATAAGTACGGGCGAATTGTAATTTGCTCCTACAACTGATAATTGATAACTGATAGAGTGCAGGTAGTATGCAAAAAGTTCCTGTGTCGTTATGGACGCTATTGGCTGGGATGATAATTTCCCCTATTAGCATCTGGATTGGTCAAAATCATCATCTACTACCGGTACAAGCATCGCAACAAGCGCCTTTGGTAGACGGATTTTTCAATATCATGTTTACCATTGCTGTTGCTTTATTTTTAGTAGTAGAAGGAACGATTCTAATTTTCTTGTTTATGTATCGTCGTCGTCCAGGAGACAATGGTGATGGTACACCTGTAGAAGGTAATTTAGCCTTAGAAATATTTTGGACAGCAGTTCCTACAGTAATTGTGATTGTTTTGGGTATCTACAGTGTAGATATTTATAACAAAATGGGGGGTTTAGAACCAGGTAGTCATCCTCATGGACAGATGGCTATGGCTGCTACCATGAATGATGGTTCTGAAGCTGTCACTGCTGGAATTGGTATTGGTGGAAGTCCCCAAACTCAAGGTAAAGCAGCGGATTTGGTAGTTGATGTGAAGGGGATTCAGTTTGCTTGGTTGTTTAACTATCCCCAAACTGGTATTGCTGCTGGTGAGTTACACGTTCCTGTTGGTGCTGATGTGCAGTTGAATCTATCAGCAGATGATGTAATTCATTCGTTTTGGGTTCCCCAATTTCGTCTCAAACAAGATGCACTTCCTGGTATCGCTACAGAATTGCGTTTTGTTGCTACTAAACCAGGTACATATCCGATAGTTTGTGCGGAATTGTGTGGTGGTTATCACGGTTCTATGCGATCGCAAGTTGTTGTCCATACCCAAGAAGATTTTGATAGCTGGTTGACAGAAAACCAGATTGCACAACAGCAAGGACAACCTCAAGTTGTGGCTGTAAATCCAGCTAATTTATCGACACCTGATTTTCTGGCACCTTATGTCAGTGAGATGGGTGTAAATGCAGCAACTCTGACTCAAATTAAAAAATAGCAGCGTTCAGTTGACTACTGAACAAATTGACACTCATAGCTTATGACACAGGTAGAATTTCCACCAAATACGCCACACACTTCACACCCTACAGCGTGGAAATGGCGAGATTATTTCACTTTTAATATTGATCACAAGGTGATTGGGATTCAATATTTGGTGACAGCATTTGGATTTTATATCATCGGTGGGCTGATGGCGATCGCACTTCGCACCGAGTTAGCCACCGCAGATTCCGATTTTCTTGATCCTAATCTGTACAACGCCTTCATGACCAATCACGGGACGATCATGATCTTCCTATGGATTGTCCCCAGTGCAATTGGGGGATTTGGTAACTATCTAGTTCCGCTGATGGTGGGTGCTAGAGATATGGCGTTTCCCAAATTAAATGCGATCGCATTTTGGTTAAACCCACCCGCAGGATTATTACTGTTACTCAGTTTTATTTTTGGTGGTTCCCAATCAGGTTGGACAGCTTACCCACCACTAAGCTTAGTTACCGCACCAATCGCCCAAACCATGTGGATTTTAGCGATTGTGTTAGTGGGAACTTCCTCAATTTTGGGTTCACTCAACTTTGTGATCACCATTTTGTTGATGAAAGTCCCCAGCATGAAATGGGATCAAGTTCCCCTATTTTGCTGGGCAATTTTAGCAACTTCTGTCCTCGCACTTGTATCTACACCAGTATTAGCAGCAGGTTTAATTCTGTTGTTGTTTGACATCAACTTTGGTACTTCCTTCTTCAAACCAGATGCAGGTGGTAACGTCGTTATTTATCAGCATTTGTTCTGGTTTTATTCCCACCCGGCGGTTTATTTAATGATTCTGCCGATTTTTGGGATTATGTCAGAAGTAATTCCCACCCATGCACGGAAACCGATTTTTGGCTATAAAGCGATCGCATTTTCCACAGTTGCTATTTGCGTTGTCGGTTTATTCGTCTGGGTACACCATATGTTCACCAGCGGCACACCCGGATGGATGCGGATGTTCTTCACCATTTCCACCCTCATAGTTGCAGTTCCCACCGGTGTCAAAATCTTCGGATGGGTTGCAACCCTTTGGGGAGGCAAGATTCGCTTCACCAGTGCCATGTTATTTGCGATCGGCTTACTTTCCATGTTCGTCATGGGTGGATTAAGCGGTGTAACAATGGGAACAGCACCCTTTGATGTTCACGTCCACGACACCTATTATGTAGTCGCACATTTCCACTACGTTCTCTTTGGTGGTTCCGTCTTTGGTATTTACGCAGGTATATATCACTGGTTCCCCAAAATGACCGGCAGAATGATGAACGAAACTTGGGGAAGAGTTCACTTTGTCCTCACCTTAATCGGTACTAACTTGACATTCCTACCCATGCACAAACTGGGTTTACAAGGAATGCCCCGCCGAGTTGCCATGTATGACCCCCAATTTGTCAGCTTAAACCAGCTTTGCACCATTGGCGCATTCATTTTGGGTATTTCTGTGATTCCCTTCGCTTACAACGCTATTACCAGTTGGAAAAAAGGAGAACTCGCAGGTGATAATCCCTGGGAAAGTTTGACTTTAGAATGGACAACCAGTTCTCCACCAATTATTGAAAACTGGGAAGTATTACCTGTTGTTACTCATGGCCCTTATGACTACGGTCATATTCATGATGAATCCTCATCGGTGACTGAGGCTGTCAGTTAAAACGCAGACATTGTAGGTTGGGTTAAGCGACAGCGCAACCCAACAAACTTCTCAAAAGATTGGGTTTAATTTCGTCTTCAAATGTTGGGTTTCCTTTCGTCAACCCAACCTACATTTATTAGTAGGAAAATAGCATGACTGCAATTACAACCAGTGAACATCACGAAGCTGGACACGAAGAACATCAAGATTTGCGAGTTTGGGGACTGTTGACTTTTCTAGTTTCTGAATCTTTAATGTTTGGTGGATTTTTTGCCACCTATTTGTTTTTTCGAGGTACTACCGCAGTTTGGCCCCCAGAAGGAACAGAAGTAGAATTATTTATCCCTACAATTAACACCATCATTCTTGTTTCTAGTAGCTTTGTCATTCACTTTGGTGACATGGCAATTAAAAGAAATAGTGTTGGTTGGATGCGGTTTTGGTATTTCATTACCGCAATTATGGGGGCTGTATTCCTAGCCGGTCAGGTTTATGAATACATGAATTTGGGATATGGTTTAACTACCAATATTTTCGCCAATTGCTTTTATTTAATGACCGGTTTCCACGGTTTACACGTCTTTATCGGACTGTTGTTAATCTTGGGTGTATTATGGCGTTCTTTGCGTCGTGGTCATTATTCTGATACCAAACACACAGGCATCGAAATGGCAGAGATTTACTGGCACTTCGTTGATATCATTTGGATTGTTCTCTTCACTTTGGTTTACATTCTTAACGCATTTTAATTTGGTAATGGGTAATGGGTAATTATACACCCATTACTTTTTACCTGATCATAGATCATTCACAATTGTGAAAACATCATCCAATCACATCCTGTAAATCCTTAAATCCTGGATATCCTGATTCTGACAATTAGCCGTATAAAGGAACTCCTGATTAATCAAAAATTTGTGATGCTTGTAAATTTAGACTATTAAATTGTGGAGATCTAACTAAATTATCACCAGAAAAAATCCCAATTTCATCATAAACTTCATTAATTAATTCTAAAATTAATATACTTTTTGTTTGGGGGTCAATAATCCAATATTCAGGAATACCACAATCTTGATACTGTAAACGCTTGGCGATGAAATCTCTATCTCTTTGTAATTCCCCAGGACTAACAACTTCAACTACCAATAAAGGTGGTGACATTGAGAGGCGAATAGTATTACGGCTTGCTAATTGTTGAATATGCTCTTCTCGAATAATAGTCAGATCAGGATAACGATTTCTTGGTTCTCCTCTTACTTCCAACTCTAAACCATGTCCCCGCACTCTATCAATCCCTATTAACAATGCAAAAATGAGAAAAAGACGATTAGCAATTTGCACATTAATTCCTGATTCTGGTGGCATTTCCACTAACTCCCCATTAAACAATTCGTACAAATTATCTGTGCCATCATCATAAGATAAATATTCTTCAAAACTTGCAAATCTATGTTTAGTTTGTACCATGACATTTACTCCATGATTACTTATATCTAACTTTAACACAATGTGGATGAAGGATTATTATCCTACTCTCCAAACAAAGCTTCTAAATGTTGGCGACCGTTCACAACTCGGAGAATTTCAACATTATTATCAACAACTTGATAAAAAATGATGTAACCATCAAGAGGAACGCCACGCATTTCATGCCTTATATACTCGTAGCTACGTCCCATATTGGGAAATTGGAGTAAGTTTTCACATTTTTTTGTGAACTCTTTAAAAAGCATTTCTCCAGCTTCAATATTTCTGGTTAAAAATATTCTGAAATGCTGTCTAAATCTCGAATTGCTTGGGGCGAAATTAAGCATTGATTCATTTATTCGCCTCACGAGCATTACGAAACTTTGCCTGTATTTGTTCAACAACCGTTGCTAAAGGAACTCCTTCTCCTCGTTCTAATTCTTCTCCCGCTTCATTGACTTTAACTCTAACATCCTCTACCCATTCTTCATATTCTCGCTGTTTTTCCTGTAAAAGCTGTAGAGCTTGATTAACCACCGCTTCAGCATTAGGAAATCTGCCTTGAGCTAACTGATTTTGAATAAACTGTTCTTGTTCTGGTTTTAAGGTAATATTCATCGCCTATTTCCTGTATTTTAAATAGACTGTAACTGATAATTTGATTATAATCTGCTAAAAGATAGAAACATAGTCAGATCCCCGACTTCTAATATTAATGATATTCCTCAATGAGGAATTTATCACAGAAGTCGGGGATATTTTTGCCCTTGTTACCTTTTACCTTCTTATACATTCCTCACAATTTTCCAACATCATTCAATCACATCCTGTAAATCCTTAAATCCTGGACATCCTGATTCTGACAAATAACCCCTTGACAATCCCTGAATTATCTATTTTATTAAATATAATGCTTACGTCATAGCCATTCAGCTTCCCAAACCCAAAATCAAATAACCCCAAATACCCCACTTCAAAAATAGGTTGAGGTGGGGGAATAACGACAGTTTTTTGAACCTTGGGATTATTTAATGCTGCTAAAACTTCTGCTGCTGAACCATAACGTTTTTTAGGAATATCTTGCAACATTGTTTCTAAAACATCAGTTAATTCCTGACTTAAAGAAACATACTTTTGCTATTGCCATTCCATATTTATAGTATCAAACAACTCATCCGAACCATCAGATTTGGGAAAATGTCCCGTCAATAAACGTACACAAGTAACAGCTAAACTATAAAGATCACTACTTGGGTAAACCATACCGCGAAATTGTTCTGGTGGTGCATATCCAGGAGTACCTGTAATTGTACCAACTCTGGTTAAAATACTGCCACTTGTTTCTTTAGAAACACCAAAATCAATTAGGAATAATTTACCGTTTTTACATCTGAGGATATTTTCTGGTTTAATATCTCGATGAATTACTTGATTCTCATGAATAAATTGCAAAACTGACAATAATTCTGTTAAAATATTTCTAATTTGGGATTCATTGAATTTACCTTGAGTTTGTAACTCTTGGAATAAATTTTGACCATCAATAAATTCCTGTACCAAATACAATCTACCATCCTGGGGAAAGAAGGCAAGTAAATCTGGTATTTGTGAATGTTTTCCTAACTCTTGGAGTCTTTTAGCTTCTTGTTGAAATAATTCCGTCGCTTTTTGTAAAGATGAGCTTCCTGCTTGTTGGGGTAAAAATTGTTTAATGACGCAGGGAGTATTTAATCTTTTCACATCTACTGCTTGAAAAGTGCGTCCAAAACCACCTTCTCCGATAAATTTAATCGGTAGATAACGGTCATCTAAAACTATTTTACCTCCACAACGTTGACAAAATTGAGTACCCTGGGGATTTTCGTAAAGACAGTCAGGATTGAGACATTGACTCATGGTAGTTGCAGGGTATATCTAGTGATGATTGTAGCATAAGCAATGTCAGAATCAGGATATCCAGGATTTCAGGATTTACAGCATGATAGTGTTTAATGGTTAGTGGTGATTTTCTGATTTAAGTATTTGTCAGAATCAGGATGTCCAGGATTTCAGGATTTACAGGATGGTATTATTTGTCTGTAAGTTATAATTTTGGTTAACTATTTATTATTTTTCAAGATAGATATTGAGATAATCTAAAATTTACAGAATTACGTCTAGTGTATGTTCTAAAATAAATTAGATTGGTAATTGGTAATGGGTAAATTACATCCTGAAAATCCTGAAATCCTGGACATCTTGATTCTGACAATTAAAATCCTGTAAATCCTGATTCAGACGATTTACTATGCCTAAAATATTATGCTCGAAAGTTCTCAAAACAAATACTCATGGTTTGATGTAGCAGAAGATGTCAAAGAATTATTGATATTAGCAGCACAGACTTGGGAAAATACAGAAGAATCTACAAAATATATGCAACAAGCTTTAGCTAAAACAGGAGACAACACAGATGTTTTAGTTGCAGCTTATAGATATTTTTACTACAAAAACAATTATGTTCTCGCGCTGACAACAGCCGAGAAAATAACCGCTAAAATTAAAGAAGTCGAGAAATTTCCCGATAACTGGGAACAACTTCAACCCATCTTAGTTAAACGTCACGAAGAACACCAAATCAGATTGTACTTAAATGCTTATGCTGCTTCTGGATTGGTATTAGCTAAACTAGGAGAGTTAGAGCAAGCCAGGGAAATTAGTGCCAGAGTTAAAAGCATTGATGACAAAAATGATTTTGGTTCTAGCATTCTTCTGGATATTTTAACCCGTCTACCAGAAGACGATGATGATTGATTATAGCATTTCCTAGTCCCCTCCACGAAACAGCGGTGAGGGGCTTAGAGGTGGGGTTTTTGTACCTCTAAAACATCTGTACTCAACCGAGAAATGCTATATCTAAACCAAGTAAACATTTTACCAATCACCTCTTCCCAATCAAAAATCATGAACAATTGGTTATCCACCTCATCCCCTTATCAATCTCTCACACCTTCTAATAATAATAATCTTCTCCTACCTCCCCTCCCTGCATCTCCTGTAGCTCCTATAACTGTGATGCCTCAAGCTAATCCTCCCATTATTTTCTTACCAAAATATTCATAATTGAGTATATAAATTATGCAAGGTAAGGATTGGTTTGTCGCTGGAGATGGACAGCATCAAGCCTGTAAATCAGCGAGAACATGGGATTTATTGCGTGACAATTATCGCTTGTATCGGTTTCTGACTGAGGTAGAAGACGTTCTCAATAATGTTGAAGATGAATCAACTTGTCTTCCGGAAATTCGGATGCTGGTAAGGCGATTAATTGTCAATTCCTATTGGGTACAAAGTCAGTTTTTAGCACCTGACTCAAAAACAGGAACTTCTGTTTTATTGTTATACGATGAATTAGGTTTTCCTTTAACTGTACAAACGGTAACATTTGCACCGGGGACAATTTCCAATATTCATAATCATGGAACTTGGGGAGTGGTAGCGGTGCTAAAAGGTGAAGAAAAAAATACATTTTGGCGGCGCAGTTCAAACCCGGAATTTCCAGATAAAATTGAAACAACTGGAGAAATAAATTTATTCCCAGGCGATATTATTAGTTTTGCTCCTGATACAATTCATCAGGTACAAGCTGTTGGTGAACAACCTACGGTTACATTTAATATCTATGGAGAAACCAACCCCAAAGAGAGATTTGAATTTGATACAATTCACCATATTGCTAAAAAATTTTAAATGTAGTGGCATAAACAGAAATAAATGATTATTGTGATAAATAGATAGCAACTAATAGAAATAGGTAAAAAATCCCGAATATTTACCTATAAAGAAAACACATCATTTTTGATCTGCGTTTATCTGCGGTTAATTATTTCCTGTCCAGAAATCGAATCAAAACCTTATAGGAGATATATCCATGGCCAGAGTAATTTTCTATGAAAAACCAGGCTGTAAAGGTGGTACAAAGCAAAAAGTTTTGCTGACAGCCGCAGGTCATGAAGTAGTGACATACAGTTTATTAACGGAACCTTGGACAGCAGAGAGGTTGCGGTCATTTTTTGGCGATCGCACTGTAAGCGAATGGTTTAACAAGTCCGCACCTAAAGTAAAATCAGGAGAGGTGATTCCTGAAAGCATTGACGCTGATACTGCTTTGGTGATGATGCTCAGAGATCCTTTATTAATTCGTCGTCCTTTAATTGAAGTAGGAAATAGACGTGAAGTAGGTTTTGATGTCGAGAAAATTGACGCATGGATAGGTTTAAAACCTGTCGATGACTCTTTGAAGGAAATGAGCGAAAAACTGATGCAGCAAAACCTCCAAGGCTGTTCTCACGGTCATGACCACGAACACCATCACGGTAAGGGTGGTTGTAAAAATCACGGTCAAGAACAACACCAGCATTAGATATTAAAAAGCCTCTCTCCGTTGTGGGGAGAGGTATAGAGAAGGTCAAATAGATCAAATCAATTCTGTCGAAGTCGCATTTACTTATTTCCATAAATATAGAGAAATTTACCTAAACCTGGAAAAATACTCAGTTTAAATGTATATACTCGTAATTAAACACAAATAGATACGAGTATTATGTTGGACTGGTTGCTGATTTGGGGAGTTACTCAAGGTGTTGGGGTGTTGGTTACTCCGATTTTGCAAGATTTAGCAAAGGAAGGAGCAAAAGACTTTGCTAAAGACTTTTTCAAAGACTCCCTCAAACACGTTCTGCTACGAGAAAAAGATCCTCGTCAGGTAGCAGCAGGTAAAGCGATTAAAGAATTTTTACAACTGGTACAGCAGCAGTTAAAAATCCGTTGTAAACTTCCTGAAAATGAAATTAAACCATATATCCAAGAAGTCAAGAGATTTATCAGCGATAAATCGGTTAAATCAATTTTAGGAAAAGCTTTTGAAATTGATTGTGATTCCCTTGACGCAACAACTCTTAAAAATACTTGGAATAGTCTACAATTAAAACCTCTACCAAATAATTTTAACTGGGATGCTATCATAAACCAGTATTTAATGAATGTTCAAGAAATTCTTTTTGATTCAAAAGATTTAAGAGATCTACTTGACTCACAGAATATTGAAAAAATCGAAAAAAGTACCCAAGAAATTGCAGGTATTATACCAGATTTTGATTTATTGGGATATCAGGAAGCAATTAAAGAAACTTATGGCAACCTGAAATTAGAGAGTTTAGATACAACAGGTTATGCCTATAACGAACTGAAATTATGGCGAATGTTTATCGCTCAAAATGTGCGGGAAGTTCACCAAGTTTTACCACAAATTTACGAACTGCCTAAAGAACACCTGAATCGACTCCGCGAAAGTAATCAGCTAGAAGCAGAAGTTGCCATACAGGAGTTAGAACGCTACAAACAAAGTTATTTTGAACAAGCAACTCGACCAGTTTTAGATATTATTAACGACAAGCAAAATTATAAATATGTAGTAATTTTAGGTGATCCAGGTTCTGGTAAATCTACATTACTGCAATTTTTAGCATTAAATTGGGCAGAATCACCAATTGATAATGTAATTTCTCAACCGATTCCTTTGTTGATTGAATTACGTACTTATATGCGGCGACGGGAAGATAATGAATGCCACGATTTTATCGAATTTTTTCATAAATGTAGTGGTTCAATTTATCATCTCAATCAACATAAATTGCATGAACAACTTTTAGCTGGTAATGCTTTAGTAATGTTTGATGGTTTAGATGAAGTCTTTGATCCTGGAAAGCGAGAAGATGTAATTACAGATATTCATCGCTTTACAAATAAATATCCTCAAGTGCGGGTGATTGTGACTTCTCGCGTGATTGGCTACAAAACTCAACGGTTAAGGGATACTGAGTTTCATCACTTCATGCTACAAGATTTAGACGCAGAACAAATTCAAGATTTTATCAATCGTTGGCATGAATTAAATTTTAATAATGAAGCTGACAAGCTGAGAAAAAAAGAACGTCTCCAAGGAGCAGTTGCAAACTCAAAATCCATTAAAGAGTTAGCGGGAAATCCTCTACTGTTAACAATGATGGCGATTTTAAATCGTAACCAAGAATTACCTAAAGATAGACCAGAACTTTATCATCAAGCATCACGGTTATTGCTGCATCAATGGGATGTAGAACGCGCATTAATTGAAGATATTCGCCTAGATCCAAAAACCATTGATTATAAAGATAAACAGGCGATGTTGCGTCAAGTCGCCTACAGTATGCAAGCAAATCAAAAGGGTTTAACTGGTAATTTGATAACTGCATCTGATTTAGAAACAATTCTGACTGATTATCTCAAAACCATAGTTGATAAACCCAGAGAAGCAGCGCGAGTGATGATTAATCAATTACGAACTCGTAACTTTATTCTGTGTTTTGTCGGTGCAGATTATTATGCTTTTGTACATCGGACGTTTTTAGAATACTTCTGTGCTTGGGAGTTTGTTTGGCAGTTTGAAAAAGAACGCAGTATTTCTATTGAACAATTAAAAACTGATGTTTTTGCTAAACATTGGCAAGATGAATCTTGGAATGAGGTATTGCGCTTGATAGCAGGAATGCTTGAACCTAAGTTTACTGGAGAAATTATTGATTATATAATGACTACGAATATCCTTCATTATGTAGAAGAGGAACAGGGTATAAATTTCTTTTTAGAAGCTGGTGTGGATAGAAGAATTATTAATTATTTAATTAATAAAAATGAAAAAGAAGAACAATTTATTAACATATTCTTAGCTGCTGAATTGCTAGGAGAAGTTAGAAATTATCACATAATAAAGTCAACGGCTCATAAATTATTAGAAATGCTAAAATATTTAACTCAATATGACATCAGTTACTATTATGAAACCTATGACAAAGAAGCTAAGTTTGTTGATAGAGTTCGTAGTAACGCAGTGACACAAATCGCGACTCTTTGGCAAGATGATCCCAATACTCTATCCTGGCTTAAACAATCTGCCACTGTTGGGAATAATAGCGATATGCGAATTGCGGCAGTACAAGAATTAATACAGAAATTTAAAGATGACCTGGATACTGTAAGCATTCTCAAACAACTCGCTACCTCTGATGATGATGGGAATGTGCGACGTGCCGCAATGCGAAAGTTAGCACAGGATTTCCAAGAAGACCCTGACACATTACCCATCCTCAAAAAACTTGCTATCTCTGATGTTAATTTGAATGTGCGACGTGCCGCAATGCGAGAATTAGCACGGAATTTCAAAGATAATCCCGAAACCTTACTATTCCTCAAACAACTTATTACCTCTGATAAGTCTTTTTTAACAAGACGTACAGCAGTAGAAGAATTAGCACGAAATTTTAAAGATGATCCTGAAACTTTACTATTCCTCAAACAACTTATTACCTCTGATAATGGAAATGTGCGATGTACAGTAGTACAAGCATTAGCAAAACATTTTAAAGATGATACCAGTACATTACCAATTCTCAAAAAACTTGCTAACTGTGATGATGATGCGAACGTACAAGGTGAAGTAGTAGACGCATTGGCATGGAATTTTAAAGATGATCCTGATACATTACAAATTATTAAACAACTCGCTACTTCTGAAGATAGGAATGTACGATTTCAAGCAGCACAAACATTAGCAAATTATTTCCAAGATGACCCGAATACATTACCATTTCTTAAAGAAATGGCTACCCTTGATGATGATGCAAATGTGCGAAGTGTAGTATTAGCAAGATTAGTAGATAACTTCAAAGATGATCCAGACATTTTGCCCATATTCAAGCAACTAGCTACCTCTGATGATCATTGGAATGTGCGATGTGCAGCAGCACAAGGATTAGCAGATAATTTCAAAGAAGACCCAGATACATTAACCATTCTCAAACAATTTGCTACCTCTGATGATGATGAAACTGTCCGATATACAGCAATACGAGGATTAGCTAAATACTTTAAAACTAACCCCGATTTGTTTGAGTTGTTCTACAAATGTGCTATGAATGATACCTTTGAACGTAAAGAAGAATGGGGAAAAAATCCTCGACTACTTGCATTGAAGATAATCATTAAGCCATATCCCAACCATCCCCAAACCTTACGATTGTTGCACGACAGAGCAGAAAATGATCCAGATGAGCAAGTGCGGGAATTTGCAAAGCAAGAATTAGCAAAATTAAACTGATAAAATAATAAAAAAGGATACCACTATGAATACATCTGTCAAAACTATCAAAGTCTACGACGAAATTGTAGATTTCATTGCTGCTGGTACTACCCCCCAAAGTGTGATTAACTTCCACCTTTCTGAAACAGCACAAAACCGTTTAGAGGATTTAATTGACGGTGCTAAAAATAATCAACTAACCAAAGAAGAAAAACGGGAGTTAGACCATTTTCTGACTCTAGAACACATTATGACTTTAGCTAAAGCCAAAGCGTATAAATATATGAACACCGAGGATAAATAAGATGTCTCGTACTTACATTAATGTAGATTTGCGGCGTTTAGTTGTTGAACGCGCTGGGAATATTTGTGAATATTGTCTTATTTCAGCAGTAGATAGATCATCCGGTTGTCAAGTTGACCATATAATTAGCGTTAAACATGGTGGTGCAAGCACAGATGATAATCTTTGTTATGCTTGTGTTTTCTGTAATTTGCAAAAAGGTACAGATTTAGGTTCAATTAATTGGCGTAATGGTGAATTAGTGAGATTTTTTAACCCCCGTAGAGACTTATGGGGTGATCACTTTCGACTTGATGAAGCTGTGATTCAACCATTAACAGATATTGGTGAAGTAACAACGCGTATTCTCGATTTTAATAACGATGAACGGATCATAGAAAGACTATTATTAATAGAAGTTGGTAAGTATCCACCAACATCAGCAAAAGGAAGAATTAGCAAGTAGATATACTGAAAACGGGTGAAATCTGAACTTATGTCATACTGTGGCGTTAGCCATACGTAACGTAGTGCAGGGAAGTATCTCAGAGATTCTTCACTTCGTTCAGAATGACATTTTAAACCGTTTTGAGTATATATCAAAAAAAGCATGGTGCTGTATTTGCCTTCATTGTGGCAGGACTACCAGGAAACCCCTGTTTGAGAATTTCAATGTCAAAATACCAGCCTAGTAATACCAAGCTACCAATAAAATAGCCTCAGATAAAATAGCAAGATATAGCAGACACTAAAGAGGCATAATCAGGAGGAATTTTTATGTCTGTATATCAGGATGTTACTCAGGAACATGAGATTTTAGACGTACGTACAAACTACAGATTGTTGCATTGTCGGTGGTGGCCCTGCGGGGGCTGTATTGTCTTTGTTACTAGCACGTCAGGGTATTTCGGTGATGCTGCTAGAAGCACATAAAGATTTTGACCGGGATTTTCGTGGTGATACTATTCACCCATCGGTAATGCAGATTATAGAGGAGTTGGGTTTGAGCGATACCTTCGGTCAGCGCTGCGATCGCATTTTGCAATTACCTCACACGAAGTTTACCTATCTTACGTGATCTCCCAACCCGATTAATTGCTTTGGGTATTTTTCCTGTTCATGTACAAATTTAATGTTTTTAATGGTATAGTTGTACTACTCAATGCAGAATTAAATGCTCGTTCTAGTCAGGCGTTGTTCGTGAACATCTATAGTCATAGTTGTTTCACCTTCTCCGCTTGACTTTCTATATCTTAATGTTCGCTAGAATACTTATGATATTTGTTTGGGCTGGTAATGGGTATTGGGAAGAGGAATTATGAAATAGATCGCGGCACTCAGGCGTTATCCTAAATATTGTAAAGATTGACTTATAAGGAGCAATATATGAACAGTTGTATTTTAATGGCAGAAATTTATGACACTCCCCAACTGCGGCACACACCAGACGGGTTGGAAGTGACAGAAATGATCGTTCATGTGCCTGGAGTGCGGCCTGATGATCCTTCACATCCTTTGAAAGTAGTTGGGTGGGGTAATTTGGCAAAAGAAATCCATCAAACATACAAAGAAGGCGATCGCGTTATTATTGAAGGACGCTTAGGAATGAATACCTTTGATCGTCCCGAAGGATTCAAAGAAAAACGTGCTGAGTTGACAGTCCAAAAAATTCATGGCATTGGCAAAGAGATGAATTCGAGTCCACCAGCAACCACAATGGCGCAACCAGCACAGCGTCCTCCAGAGTCTTATGAATCAACCCGTCCAGCACCAACCCCAGTTACAACTAATGTCGCTGTCACTCCCCAGGTGACAACCCCCGAACCCACCTATCAACCAGCGAATTTTCAGCCTCCATCCTATCAACCTGTATCAGCACCAGAACCTGATCCAGACGACATCCCATTTTAAGACACTAGGGATTAGGGATTGCGGACTGGGAACTGGGGATTGGGAAATTGATATTTCTCCCCTGCCCCTGCTCCCCTTGCCTCTACTCCCCGCTGGCTTCACCCCATTCACGAATAGCAGGGAAAACTGATGAGTAATCATCTTCTGGATAGGACATACTCATTGCTGATTGCAGAATTTGTCTTACACCCTCAATACTGCTGAGATTCAAACCAAGGGATTTAGCTTCAGTGATAAATAAATCTATTTCTTTGATCAATTGTTTGGTGGGTAAGTTGGCTTTTGTGTAATTACCATCCAACATCCGTTTCAAGTTTTGATCAAAGGTAGGCGCATAAAGTTTACTATCGCGCAGGATTCGCATAAATAAGTCTACATCAATACCTTGCATCTGCACAAAAGCTAAACTGAGCGCAAAGCTAGTAGTGAGAGAAGCAATTAATTGATTGAGTGCAAGAGTTAGAGAGGATGCAGAACCTACAGGGCCTATGTATACAGGATCTGTGCCAAAAATTTGCAGTAACTTGAGATGGCGTTGATATTGTTCTTGTTCACCACCAACCATGACAATTAATTTGCCAGTTTCTGCTTCTGGGATGCTACCGAGTACTGGCGCTTCGATATATTCACCACCTGCCGCAACAACTGCATCTCTGATTTCTTGGCTTTCTGGAGGAGTAAGGGTCCCCATTTGGATGACGCTACGCCCTGATAAAGTATGCCAAGAAGTATCTGTGAGCAAGACATGATAAATAGCTGCGGCATTAGATAGCATGAGAACTATACAATCAGCAGAGCGAATTGCTTGCCGTGGTTTGGTCGCAATTTCTGCCCCTGCGGCTTGTAATGGTGCTAATTTTTCTGGGGTGCGGTTATAGGCAATTAGCTCTACATTTGCTGCTAATAACCGTTGAGCCATCGGTAGTCCCATCAATCCAGTTCCCAGAAATGCCACCTTCATGTTTCACTTTCCTTTGGTAAATCGTAGGGTAAACAAGGTAATGGGTAATGGGTAATGAGTAATAGTTTTTCTATTCACCAATCACCTTTTCCCCATATGCCTATAGCTTGCGTGAGGACGTAGGAGTCATACGGCAGGCTACCGCCAACACCAATCACCAAAAATCAGCCACCTGCGGCAAAAGTAGCCATGATGATAACTGAAAGTAAGATGCCGGGAGTAAGTAGTGTTGCTAATACAATTAGGTCGTGAGCGGTCATAATTATTACTTTTCTCAGGTTTTTAACTTTGGAGTAATCACTGTTATGCTAGTCGAAAAAAGACTGATACAGGATTCTTGAATAGAGTTTTAACCTTTGAGTTTTACCTTTACCTCTACTCTGGTATGGTTAATCCTTGAAGTAAAGGTAAAGTTTCTGTTAGCCCCTTGCTTTGTACTAGAACCCCAAAGTTGCCCATTCCTGTCGGCTCAATAAGTTGGTGTAATGCTTCCCGGCGGTTAAGCATTTGTGATATTGGTTGCTGTTGATAGGAAAGGGCTGCAATTCTTTCACCTAAACCTAATGCCATCAAAAATAAACCTTGCTGTGTCCAACCAACTTGATTTAAACCGCACCTGTTGCCCCAAGATTCCAAAGCTGTAAAATCAACATGAGCGGTGATATCTTGTCGCCCAACATTGACGTAAGGGTTATCATGATGACGATGATGGTAGTAGCACTGTAGAGTTCCTTGCGATCGCCTGGGGTTATAGTAACGGTTGGCAGGATAGCCATAATCAATAGTTAGCACATACCCTCGCTGCAAGCAGTCTGCCACTATACTCAACCAATCAAGAGCAGCTAAATTAATTTCACTCCGATAGCCATCTGCATAAATATTGGGATTTAACTCAATCCCCACCAAATCAAAATATGCTGCTAACTGTGGTGTAGATAATTCCCCTAATACTTCCATAAATCTAGGAAAAACAGGCGTATTCTCTCCATCATCCTCAACAGTCACATAAATTTCCTGCAATTCCCCCGCTTCTATAGTGAACTGATGCACGGGAAAAGCATCAACTAATTCATTAGAAAAAAAGCAGCCTGTAATGGAGTTAGCAGCTATTTCTTCCAAATTGAACCATTGCACAGAGAACTCCTGTAACCTTTGCTGCTGTTCTTGCCTTAAACTTGGCGACTTTTCCACAATGATGTATTTCAGCGCCGCAAACAAATCTGGATAGTTTAATTGTATGTAATTCAGAATATGGGATGCTAAAACACCTTTACCTGCGCCCATTTCTACCAAATGAAAAGGCATCGGTTGCCCTAAAATCTCCCACATTTGGCAAAACTGCACAGCCAGTAATTCGCCAAAATCACTTCCTAAACTAGAAGACGTGAAAAAATCACCGTCCCTAAACCCAATATTGACTGCATCACTGGCATAGTAGCCATGTTCTGGGTGATACAGTGCCATATCCATATATTCTGCAAAAGTAATGCGCCGTTGAGGACTAGTTTTAATGCGTTTAGCTATAGCTGCACACAATGCGGGATGAGAATCCATAGAATTTTTACTGTGAGATTGAGCGTAAAAAGTTAAGAGTCGATATTCATAATTAGACGCTTCTTACCATCAAGTAGACAGCTAACAGTCATATCACCCATGACATTTATAGCAGTGCGACAGCGATCTAAAAACCAATCAACTGTCACCAGCAAAGCTATATATTCAGTAGGCAGACCGACAGAAGTAAAGACAAGAGTCATTGTCACTAAACCAGCTTCTGGTATACCCGCTGCACCAACGGAAGCAAAAATAGCTGTGACGACAACTATCAACTGTTGTGGTAGAGAAAGATGTAAACCCAATACTTGAGCAATAAATAATGCTGACATTGCTTCATAGAGGGCAGTTCCATCATTATTAAAGTTACTGCCAACTAGCGCCCCTAGAGAAGCTGAAGATTCCCGTAAACCAATTTTGTGTAACAACGCCTCAAAAGTGATTGGTGTGGTTGCTGTTGAGGAAGCAGTGGAAAAGGCTGTTAACAAAGCTTCTGAACCCCCAGCTAAGAAATTTTTAGGAGTTACCCAAGAACCAAATTTCACCCGCAGCAAGTAATAACAGGCTTGCAAACTCAAAGCCAATAGCACGGCAATAATGAATGCACCCAGAGATTTAAACGGTGCAAATCCTTGGAGAGCAACGGTTTTGGCAACGATACCAAAGACCGCTAATGGCACTAAAGCAATAATCC
Source organism: Anabaena sp. PCC 7938 (assembly GCF_049315035.1). Classification (NCBI taxonomy): domain Bacteria; kingdom Bacillati; phylum Cyanobacteriota; class Cyanophyceae; order Nostocales; family Nostocaceae; genus Anabaena; species Anabaena sp. PCC 7938. Next base: position 5,011,778 of record NZ_CP186034.1, read on the forward strand.
AGTGCAGAATGCGGATCACAGCCTCAAATAATATTGTAATTACTCCCTCTATTGCCTGGTAATATGTTTTGCCTTCCTCTATTTGCTGTGCTTTCAAGGCACGCAGAACTATACCAAAAGCTAAAGAAATAAAAATTAGTTGAATGACATTGTTATCAACCAGTGGTTTGAGAATAGAATCTGGGATGATGTCCTGAACTAATCCCCAAGGATCAAGGGTTTTACCAGTTGCTTCTGTACCAGATGGAGGAGAAATGCGACCCCATGAACCTGGTTTGAGAAGGTTAGCGACTAGAAGACCTATGAAAATTGCTACAGTTGTATTTGTTAATAACAGCACTGTCAGACGACGGCCGGATCTACCTGGGATATCAGCAGTGAGAAAGGCATGGAGTACGGCTAACATAATTAGTGGTGTTGCTAAAGCCCGCAGTGCCTTGAGTATTAAGTTACAGGGAATTGCTAAGTTACTGATGAGGGCAGTATTAGTTACTGCTTGAGTACTTAGTAAATTTCCTACAAGTATTGCCAAGATAATTGCAAGAGCAATCTGCAATGCTAATGGAATGCGCTTCCACGCAAAAAGGTGTTTTTTCTGTACCATTTGACCCATGCTTATTTGCCCGCAAATAAAGTTTTTGGATTTGACCAACGTGTTTTTACGCACTTCTCCATTTATTTCTCTGTTCAAATCCCAGAATTTATCTGATGGTTTACAAATGTTTACTATCAACCCCAACCTTTAATTTTTTATTTCTTACCTAAAGGTCTAATTTGGATATGCCTAAAATAGTTGTTTTTAGTGGTGCGGGACTTTCTGCTGAAAGTGGTATTCCTACTTTTAGGGGTACTGGGGGATTATGGGAAGGATATAAAATAGAAGATGTAGCAACACCTTTAGGTTGGATGCAAAATCAAAAAATGGTGCTAGATTTTTACGCCCAAAGATTTGCACAAATGCAAGAATGTCAACCTAATGCGGCACATTTTGCGATCGCAGAACTAGCAAATAATTTTGATGTGGTTTGCATCACCCAAAATATTGATACTCTATTGGAAAAAGCTGGTGTAAAAGATGTTTGGCATATTCACGGTAGAATAGATTACCAAAAATGTGAGTGGCATTTTGATATCCCCCCGATGTATGCAGAATGGCAATGTGATTATAAATGGGAAATTACTCAACCAGTACAATTAGGTGATTTATGTCCTAAATGTGGTAAACATTTACGCCCAGACGTGGTTTGGTTTGGGGAAGCGGTGGATATGCGAGTTGATAATTTGTATAAAATTCAAAATCAGGTAGACGTGTTTATTGTGGTGGGGACTTCTGCACAGGTTTATCCGGCTGCGAATTTATTGAAGTTTTTTCAGGATGTGCCTGTAAAGTATTTTATTGATCCTCATCCTCATAATGAAGTCTTAGCTGGGTTTACTGTGCTTGAGGGTAAAGCCACAAAATATTTACCAGCCTTAGTGGAGTCTTTAAAGGAAGAATTCGATTAATTCTCCGAAATATATCTAAAAATAGTTACCATAGGCATTTGTCTTTTGAGCAAGGACTAGATATTTTAGTGGAGTGCCAACGTACTAGCTGACAAATATCTATGAACATAGACACGTTCTCTCTTTTGTTTCCTGCGATGGTATCTACGCCCATTAAAGAGCCAGTACCAGTATTTTTGACGATTTTGGGCATTATGCTTATTGCCCCTCTGTTGTTTGAAAAAATACGGCTACCGGGGATTGTGGGGTTAATTTTAGCGGGGGTGATTGTTGGGCCTAATGGTTTGGGACTCTTGGCACGAGATAACACTATTGTCCTTTTAGGTACAGTCGGGTTGTTGTTTCTCATGTTTATGGCAGGTTTGGAAACCAGTCTTGATGACATGAAATATAACGCTGATAAGGCTTTAATCTTTGGATTAGCCACCTTTGCTGTACCTATGGTTTTGGGAACAGGGGCAATGTTGGCAATAGGTTACGGTTTTTTACCTGCTATTCTAGTTGCTTCTTGTTTTGCTTCCCATACTCTGCTGGCTTTACCTGTGGTAGGTAAACTGGGAATTATGCGATCGCCCGTTTTAACTGCTACCCTCGGTGGTACTCTGATCACTAATATCCTGGCACTGTTAGTATTAGCCGTGGTAGTTAGGGCGCATCAAGGGAATTTAACTTTACAGTTTTGGTTATTTCTCATCCCTTCACTCATCATCTATACTTTCTTGACACTCTGGGGTGTTCCCCGTTTAGGAAAATGGTTTTTTCGCAAATTTGGACATGATGAAGGTGCAGAGTTTACCTTCGTTCTCGCTACCCTGTTTGTGGTGTCCTATGGGGCAGAAGTAGTCAAAATTGAGCCGATTATTGGTGCTTTTTTGGCAGGAGTTGCCATTACCCAATTGATTCCCCAACTTAGTCCCTTGATGAATCGGATTCAATTTATTGGTAATACTCTGTTTGTGCCATTTTTCCTGATTTCGGTGGGAATGTTGGTGAATCCAGGGATTCTGATTCAAGAACCAAAATCCCTCATTGTCTCCGGTGTCATGGTGACAGTGGCTATAGTCGCTAAATATATCCCTGCGTGGGGTGCAGGTAAATTATTTGGATACAACTTCGACAATATTATGGTTATGTTTGGGCTATCTGTAGCACAAGCAGCTTCTACTCTGGCAGCAATTACCGTTGCTTACAACATCAAATTGGTTGATCAATTAACGGTGAATGGTACGATCGCTATGATTTTAGTTACCTGCATTGCTTCCCCTTGGGTGACAGCAAAGTGGGGGCAAAAAATGAAAACACAAAATGTTACTCCCCAAAAGCAGGAAGGGATCAGTTTAGGCGATCGCGTTTTAGTTCCTGTTGCTAACCCAAATACTGAAGATAACTTGTTAAAGTTAGCAATCCTCTTAGCTAAATCAGCCGCAGGTACACTTCTACCTCTACATATCATCATCGAAGAAGGTGAACCAATTTCTCCAGATGCTAAAGCCAGACAAAATCAGTTACTTTCCACCGCAGAAATGATTGCCCATGCTTCAGTCGCTAAAGTTACAACTATTGGTAGAATTGATGAATCAATTGACAAAGGCATTGCACGGGTAGCTGTAGAAAAACAAGCAAGTGTCATAGTTTGCGGTTGGAAAGGCTACTCAACCTACCAAGAAAACTTATTTGGCGGCGTAATTGATAAAATCGTGCAACGCAGTTCTATACCTGTTTTAGTAACTCGCTTTCCCTTACCTATTGAACATACATCAAGAGTCTTCCTGGCTTTCACCAGCCAACAAGCCAATGCTAGTTCTTTTAGGGAAAGTATCAAATTAGCCCAGAATTTGGCTGTAGAACTCAAAGCATCTTTAGAACTATTGGAAGTCGTCACCACAAAAGGAGTAGATATTGATTTTACTGATGCCGGACTACCAGCGGATACACCAATCCAAAAAGTAAGGGGTAATTTTGTTAAAGAAGTATCACGGTTACTGAAAACAAGTGATTTATTGTTGTTAAATGGTTCTGTAGCCCAGAAAACCCAGATATCTTCACTACTTGGTCATGTCCCCGAAGCGATCGCCCACAATAACCCTAAAGTTGCTATGATAATTGCCTACTTACCCCAGTAGTAGAGATTGGGGACTGGGAATAAGGGAAATTTATTATTATTCTTCCTTCTGACTCCAAACTCCAAACTCCAAACTCCAAACTCCAAACTCCAAACTCCGAACTCCGAACTCCAAACTCCGAACTCCTAACTCCTAACTCCAAACTTCTGACTCCAAACTCCAAACTCCGAACTCCGAACTCCTAACTCCAAACTCCAAACTCCTAACTCCAAACTCCTAACTCCAAACTCCAAACTCCAAACTCCGAACTCCTAACTCCGAACTCCTAACTCCGAACTCCTAACTCCTAACTCCTTTTGAATTATGCTTTATCCCGTTGTTTGGAAAAATAACTCAGTTTTACTAATCGACCAAACCCGCTTACCAAATGAGTATGCTGTGGTGGAAATTCATCGCAGTGAAGATATGGCTGAGGCGATTAGAACTATGATTGTTAGAGGTGCGCCAGCGATTGGTGTCGCTGCGGCTTATGGGATGTATTTGGGTGCGAGGGAAATTGAAACAAGCGATCGCACCGAATTTTTGCAACAATTAGAAAAAGTCGCCCAATTATTACGTTCTACCCGCCCCACCGCAGTAAACTTATTTTGGGCAATTGGGAGAATGATGCAAACCGCTTATGAAACTATAGGCACAGTCGCCGAAATTCAACAAACTCTCCTAGAAACTGCCCAAACTATCAACACCGATGATATCCAAACCTGTCAAGCCATAGGTAATCATGGTTTAGCAGCTTTACCCAAAACACCAGAAAAACTAATTATACTTACTCACTGTAACGCCGGTGCTTTAGCAACTGCCGGTTATGGTACCGCATTAGGTGTAGTGCGTTCCGCTTGGAGAGAAGGACGACTAACAAGGGTATTTGCAGACGAAACCCGTCCCCGTTTACAAGGTGCAAAACTCACCGCTTGGGAATGTGTGCAAGAAGGAATTCCCGTAACAGTGATTACTGACAACATGGCCGCACATTGCATGAAACAAGGTTTAATTGATGCTGTGGTTGTCGGTGCTGATAGAATTGCCGCTAATGGTGATACTGCTAATAAAATCGGGACTTACAGTTTAGCTATAGTAGCTCAAAAACATCATATTCCCTTCTTCGTTGCTGCACCTCTTTCCACCATTGATTTTACCTTAATCGATGGTAGCCAAATCCCCATAGAAGAACGTCACCCAGCCGAAATATATCAAATTGGTGATACTATCCTGACACCTTCAGGAGTCGAATTTTATAATCCTGCCTTTGATGTCACTCCCGCAGAATTAATCACAGCAATTATTACAGAAAAAGGTGTTTTTGCACCTGATGAGTTAGTCAAGCTTCATACTCTATCTCAGCAAATATTCAATCATTACTGAACGTTTTTTAATCGTGGAATCTGGGCTATAGGTGTAAACTATATGGAAGTTTTTTTGGCTAATATTGATCATCTTGAAAGTGTTGCAGTACTATTTAATCGGTATCGTATTTTTTACAATCAAGCATCAAACCTCGAAGCTGCCAAGGAATTCCTCAAAGAACGTTTCCAGAATCATGACTCGGTAATATTTGCAGCCAATAACAATGGAGAATTAGTTGGATTTACTCAGCTTTATCCCAGTTTTTCTTCAGTGTCGATGCAACGAATATGGATATTGAACGATTTATATGTCGAAGAGTCATATCGTCGCAGAGGAATTGCAAAATTACTAATGAATACGGCAGAAGAATACGCAAAAAAGAATGGAGCAATTCGCGTAATTTTAGCTACTCAAATTACTAATACAACCGCACAAAAACTTTACGAAACGCGAGATTATATTAAAAATGAAGACTTTTACCATTACGCTTTACAGTTGCAGTAATGGCAAAATACTCGCTGCTGAATGTCGTTATACAATTAGAAAATGTCTTAGACTAAAAAGCTAGATATTTCGTAAGTGAGTCGAACCAGCTAAACTTACTTAATCCCCGCTTAATAACAAATCTAAAATAGTCAGTATTTTTGAGTATATAATACAAACAGTAATATCCCATTCTGTTAGACAAGTAAATCTAGTTTTTAGAAAATAGTAAAAACATCTATGAGAAAATTAATTTTCACAATATCCTTAATTCTTTCCTGTATCTCTCTGGTCAGTTGTAGTAATTCACCAACTAATACAACCACAGAAAAATCAACTAATACTACTGCACAATCTCAACTAAAAACAGATACTCAAGCTGAAACAAAATCTACCACTCAAAGCGTTAGCAATAGCACCAATAAAACTCAACAACCACAAATTGCTACAGTCAAAGAATTAGTCAATGGTGATTTACTATGTTATGCCACATTAGTAGATGAAAAAGGCATTGAACACCAAGTTGGTGCAAGCTTTGAAATTTGTGCAGAAGAAGCAAAATTCTTAAATAAAAAAGTCCGTGCTACTTACACAATAGAATCAGTGAGTGATTGTGAAAGTGCTGAACCCTGTGGCAAAACTCGCAAAGAGTCTATAATTACCAAGATGGAAGTTTTAGGTGATCAAAGATCATCTAATTCTGAAAATATCTCAGGAAGTATTATTACAGGCAATCAAGTTATAAGTGGAGAAATATCAAAAGAAAAATATCCCCTTGTAAATACCAAAATTCAAACTATCAGTAATGGTGAGTGGACAATTTCCACAAGTAATCATGACTCTTGGACAGGAATTAATAATACAGGCAATATTAGTTATAAAGGATGTGACACTAAAGGTAAATGTATTGAATTAACAGGTGGTAAAATCTCTTGTCGGGATGGAAAATGTGTTACAGGTTGGAAAAATGGAGATTATATTTACATACTAGAACAACCGATTACAGAAGATGGAAATGCTGCTTCCACCCTAATTGTCAAGAAAGGTAATAGCGAAATTCTCAAAGCCACAAAATTGAAATAAGGATGTAGCGTCAATCTAACATTCTCATACCAATTTTATATGAGACTGCACAGAATAATGACATTAGGAATTACGCACAAAGTAATCAAAAACATGATTCTTTCGTAGGGGTAATTCATGAATTACCCCTAATTTCGTGATGTTTTGCGTAAGTCCTGGACATCAATTGAATTATCCGTCTTTATCTGTGTTTATCTGCGTTTATCTGCGGTCAATTATTCTTGATATAGCGTTTCCTAATCGCATGAAGTATATCATAGCCCCCTCCACGAAACAGCGGGGAGGGGGTTGGGGGTGGGGTTTTTGTACCTCACTCAGCCGATAACCGCTATATTTTAGAACCCTTGTAGAGAAGTGATCTGGATAAAGATTCTTTCCTCTACAATCTTTTCCACCAGATGTCTATTATATATTTGCAGTTAAACCCAAACGAAAAGTAAACCCAGGACTATAAATGCGATTAACACGTTCATATTGTTCACCCAGTAAATTTTCTAAATAAACAGTAACGCCCAAATTTTTACTCACAGGAATGCGTCCACTCAAATCTAAATTCACAAAAGATGGAGAGAAATCTGTATTTCTATCACCAGCAGCAGTATTGGTAAAAATAGAACGACGAGTTCCACTATTATAAGTCAAATACAAATTAGCTTGCCATCCATCTTTTTGATAACCAATTCCAGTTTGCAGCAAAGAGTAAGGAATTAAACCTAATTGTAAACCTTTCTCCGTGCCTGTTTTAATTTGGGCATCTGTATAAGTGTAATTGACAAAAGTAGACCATTCACGAGCAATCTTTAATTGCAAAGCAGCTTCTAAACCATTCGTATCGACTAAGCCAATATTTTCCCACCTGCCACTAATTACTCCTAAGCGATTATCTAAACTGCTGCCAAAATATGTAAACTGTGCCAGCAAATTACTAGATAAATTAATATCCACTCCCGCAGTCCAGGTAGAACCAGTTTCTGGTTTTAAATCCGGGTTGGGGTCCCAACCATGTACCGTATCATAAACATATAATTGATCTAACCCAGGATTGCGTTGCGCCCCTGCCCAACTGCCACGAACTGCAACTACTGGATTAATGGCATAACGTAAGCCAGCACTGGGATTAAGGTAACTACCAAACTGTCCATCAAAGCTTTGTCTTAGCCCTAAATCAACTAGCAAAGCATCACTAATTTGCCAAGTATTTACAGCAAATAAAGCCTTATGAAAGAGATTTCTATTTTCGGTTTCATTCTGATTAATGCGATTTGGGGCTGTGCTGAAAACATCACCATTTAAATCGGTATTTTTTAAATCTATACCCCAACGTAATTGATTATTAGGGCTAAGTTTCCAATCATGATCAACCCTGGCTGTAATTTGTTGAGTATCTAAAACTCCTGTGCGATAAAATGTCGCTCCTGTTGGTCCATAGGTGCTAAAGTAATCTTGGTTATAACCGATAGTAGTTGTCAGATTTGAGTCGTTATTCTTACCAAGTCGAGTTTTCCAAGATAAACCAATATTCAAATTATCATGATCTAATCTATCCCTTTGTAAGGGGAACCCAAAATAAATTAAGCCCCGACGACTACTAAGTGCAGTTACATCTAAGTTCAAAGAATTTTTAGAATCTAAATCTAAACCAATGCTGCCAAAATAGCTACTAGTTGCAGTATCAGCATTTGATAAAAATCCTTCAGAGTCACGGTTTGCTGCACCAACAGGAACACGGTAACGGTTATCTATAAAGTATCTTTCAAAGCTAAAATTGTATTTTACTTTATTAGTGGAACCGGCATAAGTTATTTGTTGGTTGTTTAAATTTAATGAGCCAAATTCTACACTACCAGTTAATTTTGGCTGACTATAGCCTGCTTTGGTGATGATATTTACAATTCCCCCAAAAGCTGATGAACCATATAAAGAGGAAGCAGCCCCGCTATATAATTCAACTTTTTCAATAGCTTCTATGGGAATGCTATTTAAATCAGTTCCTCCATGATAAGTATTGATGTTGGTGTTAATTGGTCTACCATTAATCAGAAATACAGATTGATTAATTGATGCGCCACGGTAGTATGTGCCTGTGTGAATATCTGCTCCATGCCCGACATCATTGATAGCAAACCCAGGCATTCTTTTTAAAATATCAGCGACGCTAGTAGCTCCCTGTTTTTGAATTTCTTCTTTTTCAATGACATAAGTGGGGGTAGATTCAGGTAATGCATCTTTTTCTCCAACTACTTCTATGGAGATATCTGCATCATTTGTGGGAGTTGGATCTGCTTCTATTTCAGGTTCTTGTTCGACTTCGTTTGATACAGGTTGTTGAGTTAATAATTTAGCATTATTAGCAGGTAATTCAATTTCACTTATATTAGGAATATCAGAATTTACTATATTCTGCTCAGTTTTATGATCATTAGCTACAGCAGGAAATGCTACCAGTAAACTCAGTAAAGAGACTGGCAGGAAAACAAAACTCTTATTCATATTTCTGAACTCACACCCGGTAAAAACAATCACTATGTGGAATTGTCTCTATTAATAAAAAAACTGTCAAAAGACAAGCTGTCATAGTTAAATTAACTCACCTATTGCACCTGGAAACATGAATGTCAAAACCACAACCACGTGCAAAGGGAGCAAGTCGCTGGATATCAAGTAAAAGAAGAGACACGGCAATTTGAGGAAACAAAGATTCAAGGGCTTTTTGTGCAGCCTCACCCCAGATAGGGTGTAGACTAGCTCCTGGGCGTTGGCAAGCATTGTTCTTGCTTTTTTATGATATATTTCACGCCTTTTCTCTTATGTTTTTAGTCCCAAATGCAAACTCTGGAATTAATTCTATATTATTCGATTGCCGACGGCAGTGCGCTGGAGCGCAATCGCTCCATATCAACATCTATCTTTTATTTTTTGTGTGATATTCCTGTTCCAGAAGTTACCTTTATGACTATATACTCCTGAATACTTAGCTTTTGTAAACTGTGATTTTTTTGTAATTTACATCTGCTATTTCTGGGTTTATTCGGTAGGTGCAAGATGTGAGAATAGATATTTCACATCTGAGAAAACTTACTAATATTAATATGCCAGTTGTGTAAATCTTGAAATACAATAGAATTGTCAGATTCGGCAATATCAACAACTGATTGACCCAAACCAATTACATAAACCTTGTAGAGAGGTTGTAGGCAGGGTTTCTAGAATCTTTGTTACCAAATTTACATTAACTTTTTGGCTAAATTATGCTGATCATTAAGAGCAAACAATCTATAAAACTTTATCTTAACAGCGCTAACTAAGTTTTTGCAAAAAAAAATAGACTTCCTGTTGTAGTTATATTTTGGGTTGGCAAAATGCTATAAGTTTTTATGTAGCTTGTTAAAAATGAAGACAAACCAAATTTATGAAGGCTAATTACAGCAAATTAGTGACCAACCTCGCGTGCATACTAGGAGTAACTGGCTTTAGTCTCCTGGTAACTTTACCATCTAGAGCGAATGAAATCCTCAATCCCCATCAAAGCATACAAGCAAATTCTCAATCCATACCTGCTAACCTGGCTTTAAAAACAGAAAATGGCAACACTAAAAGTAAAACACAGATAGCCCAGAGCCAGGGAAGTGGAGTACTCAATCCTAGACCAAATATTTTCAACGAACCTCCCTATAATGGCCGTACCGTACCTAGTGAAACACCACCAGTCAGACCAACTCAACCTAGAATAGAAACGCCAACAACTTCTGATACCAAACCACAACCAACCTCACAACCAACCGAAACAACTGAAACTAAAAACGTTATAGAAGTAGCAGAATCAGCGGGTTCTTTTACAATGCTCATCAAGGCTTTAGAAGCCGCTGGACTTACAGAAGTATTGAAAGGAGCAGGGCCGTTCACTGTTTTTGCTCCCACTGATGCAGCTTTTGCCAAATTACCACAAGATGCTGTACAGGACTTGTTAAAGCCAGAGAACAAGGAAGTATTGGTCAAGGTTTTAACTTATCATGTAGTACCAGGGAAAGTCCTTTCCAGCGATTTAAAATCTGGTCAAGTTACTAGTGTGCAAGGTGATCCCATTAATGTGAAAATAGATCCTGCTAAAGGCGTATTTGTAAATGACGCTCAGGTCACTAAAGCGGATATTCCAGCAAGCAACGGAGTTATTCATGTAATTGATAATTTGATTTTGCCACCTAGTTTGTAGATTGGCAGAATTTTTTGCTAACAAGCAAGCTGGAAATTGAGTAGAATACAAATTCATCAATAATACAAAAAAGCCACAGTCTTAAGGCTGTGGCCTACTAAGGTTAGAGTATGAATCCAGACTTTTTTAATGTGAGTTCGACTACTTAGTAGAACCTTTCCGGCAAATCTCTGCTCTTTGCCGAAGGAGGGTTAAAATGCTTAATTTTTGGTTCTCCACAAAGAATTGAACCGCTTCTCTCCTTGTCGGAGAGGAATTGGAGAGAGGTTCATGGAATTCACATATCAAAAACTTGCTCTAGGTTACTAATTTGCTGCTCAGTTTCGCTAATATGAGTCTCAACTAAAGACTTTAACTGATTGTTTTGACAACATTGCCAGATCATCTGCTGGGCTTCTAAGAAGCGATTTTCAGCATCGTACATAACACCAACTTCATAGATGAACTTATCTTGTGAATTGGTGATTTTCTTTGTTCCTGGACGTTCAGTAATTTGAACCATTGTAAATCTCCTGAAGATTTGACGCTGTGGTTGACAGTCGTTCCTCAACCCTACGTTGATTTTTCCGTCTTCTCTTCATACCTGAGTGTTAAATCGGACTGCTAATTTGAATACATCAGAATCGGTCTTGGGGCTTAAGTAGTGAATTACGTTAAAGTTAAAGATAAGTAAAGAAAACGCTTTTAACTATAATGACTGTTCCCAACTTAGAGATAATTTCTACCCAGCTAGAAAGTCCAAATTTGCGCGATCGCATGGTAGCCTTGGCCAACTTACGCCACATATCCCCAGAGGATGCCGTACCTTTAATTAAAAAGGTCTTAGATGATGAATCCCTCCAACTGCGCTCAATGGCAGTATTTGCCCTAGGGATCAAACAAACCCCAGAATGCTACCCCATTTTAGTGAAAATTTTGGAAACTGATCCAGATTATGGTATTCGTGCTGATGCCGCTGGGGCTTTAGGATATTTAGGAGATAACCGAGCATTAGAAGCTTTATCACGGGCATTTTATGAAGATACCGACTGGCTAGTAAGATTTAGCGCCGCCGTATCTCTCGGTAATATTAAAGACCCCCGCGCCCGGACAATCCTCATTCAAGCATTGGATAGCAAAGAAGTCGTCATCCAACAAGCTGCTATTTCCGCTTTGGGAGAAATCAAATCCATTGACTCTGTAGATAATATCCTGCGCTTTGCCCAAGCCGAGGATTGGTTAGTGCGGCAACGTCTAGCTGAAGCTTTAGGCAATCTGCCCACACCCAAGAGTATCTCAGCTTTGAAATACCTGGAAAAAGACAGTCATTCCCATGTTGCCGAAGCTGCAAGAATTTCTCTCACCAGACTCGAAGAAATAGACAAGCAAAATTAAATAAACGCCTCCTGCTATCTTTTAATAATAAAAGTAGGATTTTTAGAATTTTGATACAGGATCATTTGATTCATGAATATTGAAGAATTTTTTGAGTTAAGCGCTGGTAAATGGTTTTCTCATCGCACCAGTCACCATCTGGCTTTTAAGCAATCGGAAGATGGTAAATCAGATATCGTGATTGAGATGCTGGCCGCAGATCATCCAGAAGTGATCAAATTGTGTCAACAGTATGAAATTGAACCTAGTACAGCTTCCTGTGGTGCGCGAGTTACCTGGAACGGGACAATGGAATGGGATGAAGAAAAACACCAAGGTTCTACCGTCTTAGCCACTGTCCCTAATGCAGATAACCCAGATGAAGGTAAATTACTGCGGGAAATGGGTTATGCAGAAAAAGCCCCTGTTGCGGGCAGCTATAAAATGGGCGATGATGGCGCTCTTACCCTCATTACTGAATATGAAACCATGTGGTCTGAAGAACGCTTGTGGTTTGCCAGCCCCAATTTGCGGATGCGGGTAAGTGTCCTGAAGCGGTTTGGTGGGTTTAGTATGGCTTCTTTTACTTCAGAAATTCGTATGGGTAGTACACCAGCTGCAAAAGCTGCTGAGGCTGCTAATGCGGTTAATGCACCCGCAAGCTAAAACCTGAATATTGAGGGGAATGGGGATTGGTGATTGGTGATTGGTGATTGGGAAGAAATTATAGATAATTTTCTTCTCTGCTCCCTTCCCCCTGCTCCCTGCCTTCTACCTTCTGAGATCAAATCTACCCAATCTCCCCGACTAGCTTATAATTTCCAAGGGGCGTATGCTCTCCACTGGATCAGTAAAAGGGGGATAGATGACACTTAAGCGGTTGCTGTTAATTGGGCTGACATTGTTTGCACTCATGTTGTCCGGCTTGTCTTTATTTGGTAGCTGGCAAAAACCTCAGTTCCAAAGTCGATTGGAATTGTACCAAACCAATATTGTCTTGCAAGCCCAAGGATGGCAGCCAGAAGATAGCAACAACGAGAATTTTCTCGCAATTCGGGCAGCGATACTGGGTGATAAACCCTTAGAAAGTGCTACCAAGCAATATCAACAAGCGCGTGAGTCTGTCCAAACTAATTTAGATAAAGCTGAAATCAAATTAGCGAAATTGCTCTTGCCTGATATTACTGCTGTCACACCTCCTAAACCCTTACCAAACGACCCTTTAGAAACCAAAACCTCTCTTCAAGAACAGCAGCAACAGTTAGAGAAGTCTGTTCAACAACTGCAAAAATTGCGGGATGAATTAGACTTGCGGCTAGGAATCTTACAAGCCAAACAAGGACAGATAGAAAACGCCGTCACAACTTGGAGTCAAGTACAGCAACGCTCAGATATCAAACCAGAATTTAGCGAAACAGCTAAGGTATTAAATGGAATTTGGAGTAACCCTCCTCGTCTACTCCCCAATGCTCAACAACTCATTCAAAACAATTTAGAAGGTTGGTTTCAGTCTACTGCTTTGATTCAGCTGTACAAACTCCAACAACGTGAAGATATTCTCGCAGATGTTCTAGCTGCTCAACAAGCTGCTGCTACTGACGCGGTATGGAAATTAGCAATAATTGCCACTATTCCCAGTTTAACGGCGTTAATTGGTGTCATCCTGCTGGTGGCTTTGGTGATTCAGCGTTTACTGAAGGGAAGAGAATCTATATTAGCTGCAAATGCTGAAAAGCCTTGGACTACTCCTTGGAATGCAGAAATAATTTTACAGGTTTTTGTCCTGGGATTTTTCTTAATGGGACAATTATTTATACCCGCAATTTTAAACACCTTACCGATTCCTCGTGGCACAGGTAATGCGCGAGTCCAGGCTTTTTCTGTGTTGGTGAGTTACTTGCTAGTTGCATTCGGGGCGCTGTCAGTGCTTTATTTTTCTATTAGGCGCTATTTACCCCTCTCAGAAGACTGGTTTCGCTTCCGTTTTCAAAGTAATTGGTTTCTGTGGGGATTGGGTGGCTACTGCACTGCTTTACCGATTGTGGTGGTAGTGTCGTTGATTAATCAACAACTATGGAATGGACAAGGTGGAAGTAATCCACTGTTACAACTGGCGCTAGAAAATAAAGATAACGTCGCATTGGGGATATTTTTCTTTACTGCTGGGATAGCTGCGCCATTTTTTGAAGAATTTCTATTTCGAGGATTTTTGTTGCCCTCCTTAACTCGCTACATTCCAGTTTGGGCATCCATTGTGGCCAGTAGCTTGTTATTTGCTGCTGCTCATCTCAGCTTGTCAGAAATTCTGCCTCTCACTGCCTTGGGCATGGTATTAGGAATAGTTTACACGCGATCGCGCAATCTCCTTGCCCCTATGCTTCTCCACAGTCTCTGGAATAGCGGCACATTACTCAGTTTGTTTCTCTTAGGTAGTGGAAATAATTAATACTAAAATTTACGGTTGAAAAAATTCAAAATATTTGATTACATCAACAATTAAAAAGGATTCTACAAACAGATAATTTTTCTGGGTGCATATGCACTGACAACTCCGCCAAAAAAATGTATCCTCGTAACTATAGCAAACTCAAAAAAGCCCGGACGTAATCTCTATAAACCTGTAAATACTAATATAGTGTAGCGATTTTTTGCCGATTATTGGGGTTATTTTCCTCACGAGAAATGCTGCACTTTTGAAACTTTCTTGCCTAAAAAACATCAAACTCTAAAACCAAGAACTTTTGAGGTTTTGATTCCGGGGCTTTCAGCATATTTTATTAATAAATCTGTAAACCTGCTGCATTGAAATTTGTTAGCCAGTTTACTAACAGCCATCAACGAACATGATATTTTCAGGTGTTGTTGGAGTATATCATCAGTTCCATAATTCCAAATTACCTGAGGAATTATGGTGAATTGGCTTTAGCAAACATTCAGGAGTATCAATAAATATGGCTAATCTCAATCCATCTCATGCTACTAAACAACTTTTATCTGGTTATTGTGGTATTATTTTTGGCGGATTTGGGCTACATAAGTTTATTCTTGGTTACGCGCCAGAAGGTTTTATTATGTTAGTCATTTCTATAGTTGGTGGTTCTCTTACTTACGGATTTACATTGCTAATTATGCAACTAGTAGGTTTAATTGAAGGCATGATCTATTTGAATAAAAACCATGAGGATTTTGTAAATACCTACTTTGTGAATAAGCAGGGATGGTTTTAGAAATTCCTATTGGAAGCGCTATTACTTACGGCAGTATTTAAATTATTTACCATATCCTAGCTACCGTAATCTGGCAAAAGGTTGACCAAAGCCCCCTGTCACTAAATTTTTTATAAGTTGTTAAGAGTCAAGAAACTATGTAAGTATTAGGTTAGAATTATGACGAAAATTAGGGTGTGAAGGAACCACGCTGGTAGCATTTGCTTTCAAGCAGAGGTAATACTTCACCATGTTATCTATACCTTAAGGAGCAGTTTTCGTCATGTCTAATCTTAACCCCAGTGATGCCAGCGGTAAAAAAACCGTAGCAGGCATTTGCGGTATTCTTCTAGGTTCTTTGGGTATTCATAAATTTATTCTTGGCTACACCACTGAAGGTATCATCATGCTGTTGGGTACGATCCTTACGTGTGGATTCGGTGGGATAGTTCTAGGGGTTATTGGTTTGGCAGAGGGGATTATTTACCTGACCAAAACTGACGATGAGTTTTTCAATACATATATTGCCAATAAAAAAGGATGGTTTTAATCACCTGGATCTGAAGTTGTAGTTGCCGTTGAAGCTAAATATTACACTGGTGTTTAAGTTGTCTCTTAACCTGCTCTCATATCACGGTAAGCTAGTTCGCTGGGGTATATTAGGATTCTCTTTTACCCCGCTAATTGGCACCTATTTGTATACCAAAGGGTATAAACTCCAGTTTTTAGTCTGCCCAATACGGCACTTCACTGGCATTCCTTGTCCAGGTTGTGGCATGACTCGCTCTTTTATGGCCATTGCTAGAGGAGATTGGCATCAAGCAGTGGCAGAACATTTGTTTGGACCGCTGTTATTTGCTAGTTTTGTAATTGCAGTAGTTCACATAATGCTAGAACTACTAACAAAACGCCAAATAACAGCCTTTTATTGGCAACTGCTAAAACGCAGAAAGTTACAAATTCTAGGTGCAAGTGCAATTTTCACCTACTACTTTCTCCGGCTGTATCAAATTTCACAAACGGGAGAACTGTATTTTGCTTTTATTCACTCTCCTTTAGGGAAACTGCTGTATTAAATAATAGTTAAATTTTAAATTTTGGTCTATTTTGATGAAAAACTGTAATTTCTACTACCATGTTAACGATTAAACGTAAACAATTGACCTGGGGCATCTTGATTTTGATGGGCTTTGGTTATTTCAGCGCTATGTCCAATTTAGAAATGCATTATATTTTGAAAAGCCTGATTGCCTTCTTGCCAATCCAGATGTTAGCTCTGATCTACGTGACTTATATAAACTGGAGCCGACGCTAGTTTACAAGATTAAATATCATAATTGATTCTTGGTCATAGTTTCAGATTTCGTCTACGCTCGAAGTAGACACGCCTTTTGTCAGGCATTTAATTTTTCGTAGCGAATCTAAAAACCTGCCATGCAACTTCTAAGAGAAACTGAAATTACCCCAGAATTTACCCCAATTACAGAAAAAATTATTTTAGATGTTGGGGGTATGAAGTGTGCTGGGTGCGTGACAGCAGTAGAGAGACAGCTAAACCAACATCCCCAAGTTAAAAACGTCTGTGTCAACCTAGCGACAGAAGTAGCTGTTGTAGAAGCAGAAATTGGTACAGTAGATCCTGATTTACTAGCAAAGGCATTGACAGCAACGGGATTTCCTACCCAAACGCGCAAAGCAAACACCACATTAGCAAGCCAGAAATCAGCCTTAGAAGCATCAGCAACTAGACAACGAGAGGAAATGCAAGCTGCATTCAGACAGTTGGTAATTGCTGGGGTGTTGTTGCTATTTTCAGGAATTGGTCATTTTGGTAATACAATTTTCCCGATTTTAAATAATATCTGGTTCCACTGTGGACTAGCTACGGTGGCGCTACTGATTCCCGGTCGCCCTATTATCATAGATGGCTGGCGCGGTTGGCGACGAGGTGCGCCAAATATGAATACTTTGGTGAGTTTGGGAACTTTAACGGCTTATACTGCCAGTTTGGTGGCGTTGTTGTTTCCGCAAATGGGTTGGGAATGCTTTTTTGATGAACCAGTGATGATGCTGGGCTTTATCCTGCTGGGTAGGACTTTAGAACAACAAGCTAGAGGTCGCGCTGCGGCAGCATTTAGGCAGTTGTTAGCACTTCAACCCCAAATAGCGAGATTGATTGCTAACCCAGAGTCACAGAAATTAGTTTCAGGGGCTAATATTGTCGAGATACCTGCAGAACAAGTGCGGGTTGGTGAATGGCTACAGGTGCTACCAGGAGATAAAATTCCTGTTGATGGTGAGGTACGCTTTGGACAAACTACTGTAGATGAATCAATGTTAACTGGGGAAGCTGTTCCAGTTATGAAGCAATTAGGAGATGCAGTGGCAGCGGGAACTATTAACCAGTCTGGTGCGATCGCTATTCAAGCCACTAAAACAGGTAATGATACTACTTTGGCGCAAATAGTCGCTTTGGTAGAAGCTGCCCAAACTCGCAAAGCACCTGTACAAAAATTAGCAGACACTGTTTCTGGTTATTTTACCTATGGGGTTTTAACTGCGTCTTTGTTGACATTTGTGTTTTGGTACTTTTTTGGTACTCACATTTGGCCAGAAATTAACGTTGCTGGGGGGATGGAAATGATGAGTCACTCGACACATCATCAACCAAGTACACATTACTCTTCACTATTAATTAGTTTAAAATTAGCGATCGCTGTGATGGTCGTGGCTTGTCCCTGTGCTTTAGGTTTAGCAACCCCCACTGCTATTCTCGTCGGTACTGGTATAGGTGCAGAACGGGGTTTATTAATCAAAGGTGGTGACGTTCTAGAACGAGTCCACCAGCTAGATACAATAGTTTTTGATAAAACCGGAACTCTAACTACAGGTAAACCCACAGTTACAGATTGTTTGCGATTGGCAGAAAATGCAGAGGAAAATTTATCCCTCCTCCAACTAGCCGCAGCCGTAGAAAGCGGTACACATCACCCCCTAGCTAAAGCAATTCACCAAGCAGCCAAACAACAAAATTTATCAATTCCCCATGCTGTAGACTTTCACACCGAGCCAGGAATGGGAGTTTCGGCGGTGGTGGAAGGCAAAAATGTACTCTTAGGTAACTCAGACTGGCTGAACTGGCATGGAATAGCTATCAGTGAAACAGCACAACAGCAGACGCAGGAATTAGCCACAGCAGGGAAGACAGTAATTAGCGTTGTTGTTGATGATACTTTAATCGGATTAATTGCTGTGAGTGATAGCCTCAGACCAGATGCAAAAGCCGCAGTCGAGAAGTTACAACAGATGGGTTTACGAGTAATTCTTCTCAGCGGTGATAGATTAGAAGCAGTAAGTGCGATCGCCGAGCAACTAGGAATACCCAGCACCAATGTCATGGCAGGTATCCTCCCAGCTAAAAAAGCCACTGCTATTAAATCTCTTCAAACTGGAGAAAATCTCAGCCCATCCACATCTATCGTCGCTATGGTAGGAGATGGCATCAATGATGCACCTGCTTTATCTCAGGCAGATGTCGGCATTGCTTTACACTCCGGCACAGATGTAGCTATGGAAACAGCCGAAATTATCCTCATGCGCGATCGAGTAAGCGATGTTGTGGAATCAATTCAACTCAGTCGTGCCACCTTCAACAAAATACGCCAAAACTTATTCTGGGCTTTTGCATATAATACATTTGGCATCCCTTTAGCAGCAGGTGTTTTATTGCCCAGTTTAGGTTTTGTTCTCAGTCCTTCCAGTGCAGCAGCACTCATGGCTTTTAGCTCAGTAAGTGTTGTCACTAACTCAGTTTTATTACGAAGCTTTGCTCATCAACCTTAAAGTACCTTGAGGAGACGACATACCAGGGAAATGTTAAAAAACTTCTAGGACTTGCCTTATAGCCTAAAACCCTACAAATGAGCGTCAGTATTTCTTTCCTCAAATTCTGTCATCAAGGAGTCTGTGTTTAAATAGACTACTTGCTTTTTCTTTTGAGATCAACCATTTAGTCTCATCTCCAGCAGATAGTATAGAGGTTTTAAAGGCATAGGTTAGAAAGACGCAAGTGTTGTGAGCCTTAGTTTGCCCACATCTGCTATCATAATCTGAGCAGGTATGGCATTCAACCACCTAGCCTATATCCTCAAACACATTTTTTCTGTAACAATACATAAGAAAATATTAAAGTGTCAGTTTTTTATACAAAAAATTAGTAATTTAAAAAATTAAACTTTAATAATATGTAGTTTTAATACTTATTAAATTCAATATTACAATTACATCCCTTGTCTGGAAAAATGTTAAAAGAAGATACCCCACCAACACTTGCAAATCAAAGTTCAACCAATCTTACTAACCATCTGTCAATGGCAGCAGAACTCAATGAAAACCATCTACTGATTATAGAAGATGATCAAGGACGCAAAGAGTTTCCTCTAGAGAATCCTGTCTATTCAATCGGTAGAGACCGTAACTGTAATATTCGTTTAATGTCACAATTTGTATCCCGTCATCATGCCACATTGGTCAGATTACCCCGCAAAAATAATAGCCAAAGCTATTATTACCGAATTGTAGATGGTGATCCCAAAGGAAAGCCTAGTTCCAACGGTTTAATGATTAATGGACGCAAAATACCAGCCCATGATCTAAAAAATGAAGACGAAATTGTTTTTGTCCCTCAAGTACGGGCAATTTATTATCTGCTAAAAAATACTCACCGTCCAGGACAAACTGATGCTGTTGAGTATGATATTACATTGATAAACCCTGGCATGACAGAGGATATGGAGGACTGATTCAATAGCCTTTAACTTACAAATTCAACGAACACTTGAAAGCATTTACAACAAACAACTAGAACGCAAACTAACACCATAATTCCCCTATTTGCTACAGATGGGGGAATAACATTGCTAAAAACCTTCCTATATCAGATCTTACCTATACATTTTCTCAAAAATTTAGAAGACAGTTAGATTTTGAGCAATTTTAGCTTTTGAACATAGCAAAATTTTTATTTGCAACCTCAGTAATTAGACTGAAATTAGTTGCATTATTTTTACTGAATTACCGAAGACTCGGCACTTAAATATTCTTTCCTTGCTTCTTAAAAATTGTTTTTATAAATCATATTTAAGCTCTCAAGTGCTTGCTGCATATGAATCAATAGCCAACAGGACATGATCAGTGTGACTTGAATCATAACATGAGCTTTTAGCTCAAGATATACTTCACAAAGTAGATATCCATTTGATGCTTCAGAAATGCAACCAAAGTGGAAAACTAATTTCCCCATGCAATACACAGTTAAATTGTTGAGTTAACGGTGTATCACATAGAAAGGTTGTTATATCGAATCATTGCACAGCAACGTTTTTTATAAAAGCATTAATGATCAAACTTGCATGACATCAAATTACACCGATTGGGATAATGATTTACCACCAGAACCGGAAGAAGTTTATCAAGACTTACTTCGCGCTCTGGAATGGAAATCAGGATTTGGTTTATATTTTGTCCAATGTACTCCTGTGGAATCAGATCGTTTTATTGCGAAGATTCCTAATGATATTCCCCAAAAAAGGATTGCTGTATTACGCTTGCTTGAACCAGTTGATAAATTATATGAACAAGTAGCTGATTGTATTAAAGATCAACAAATTGATATTTTATTAATTAAAGGTCTAGAGTATTCCCTATATAAATATGAAAAAAGGAACTTCGGTGAAATCACTGAAGGACAATTTATAAATTTAACTAAAGTACCACCAATCCTCAATCATTTCAACCAACAACGAGAAAGATTTAGGGATGATTTTCCATTTCGGTTTGTTTTTTTACTGCGCTCATTTTCTCTCAACTATTTAATTCATCGCGCTCCTGATTTTTTTGATTGGCGTTCTGGAGTATATGAATTACCAACTACACCAGAATTAGTTGAAGAAGAATCACGTCGTTTACTGTTAGAAGGAGATTATGAAAAATATCTGCGACTGACTCCTGAAGAAAAAATTGAAAAAGTTCTTGAAATTCAAGAACTGCTCACAGAAAAACATCAAACAGATCATAATAAAGCCAGCTTACTATTTGAATTAGGAAATTTACTTTATTCTGCGAATGAATACGAAACTGCAATTACATTCTATGAACAAGAACTAAAATTTAAACCTAATGACCACTATGCTTGGTATAACCGGGGCAATGCGCTCCGTAATTTAGAAGAACATGAAGGAGCAATTTCATCATACAACCAAGCTCTAAAATTTAAACCTGATGACCATTATGCTTGGTATAACCGTGGCAATGCTCTACGTAATTTAGATAGAAATGAAGAAGCAATTGTATCCTATGAAAATGCCTTGAAATTTAAACCTGATGATCATTATTGTTGGTACAATCGGGCTAATGCACTCAGGAATTTAAAACGTAATCAAGAAGCAATTCTATCCTATGATCAGGCTCTGAAATTTAAACCTAATGACCATTATACTTGGAATAATCGGGGCATTGCATTTCGGAATTTAGGACGTAATGAAGATGCAATTTTTTCCTATGACCAAGCACTAAAAATTCAACCGGATGATCACTACGCTTGGTATAATAGAGGGATTGCACTTCGGAATTTAGGACGTAATGAAGAAGCAGTTTTATCTTATGACCAAGCACTTAAATATAGACCTGATGACCACTATGCTTGGAACAATAGAGGTAACGCCCTTGATGATCTAGGACGCACTGAAGAAGCAATTTTTTCCTATGACCAAGCACTTAAATTGAAACCTGATGATAACTTTGCTTGGTACAATAAAGCTTGCTGTTATGCTCTTCATGGTCATGTTGTACAAGCGGTAGAAAATTTGCAGCAAGCGATTAATCTCAAACCTGAAGAGTTTGGAAAAATGGCCAAATCTGATTCTGATTTTGATTTGATTCGGGAAGATATTCGCTTTCAAGCTTTAATACAAGGAACGATTTCTTAACCCCTCATATCCAGCCATAATTTGGGGCTAATTTGAATCAAATAAACAGAACTTAGTGGATATATTTAATATTTCTGTTTTATCTGTAATAAATTATTTTAATATCTGACATTTAGAATTTTTGCGATTAAAATTATATTGCCTGTTTTTACTAATTTTTCAGCATAGCTAATACCATAAATACCAAACAGTTTACCAATGACTAACAATTCTGAATTACTAAAAAATCTCTACAATGCTTTTAACCCTTTTCAACCGCTACCCGCAGGAGATCCTAACTATGTAGACTGTCAAGATGTCAGGGGAGATGCAGATATTCTGGAAGAATTAGGAAACCGGATTCAGTTGGCCAATCAATACACTTGCCAATTATATTCCGGCCATAGAGGTGCAGGTAAATCGACAGAATTGCTGAAGTTAAAGAAATATTTAGAAGAAAGACAATTTTATGTAGTTTATTTTGCCGCTGACGAAGAAGATATTGATTCAGAAGATGCTCAATATACAGATATTCTTCTTGCTTGTACTCGACGACTACTCAAAGATTTACGAACAATTGGAAATCCTCAACCTGTTCTCAATTGGCTCAAAGACCGTTGGCAAGATTTGAAAGATTTGGCGCTGACTGACATTCAAATCGAGAATATGAATGTAGAAATGCAAATTAGTCAGTTTGCTAAATTAACGGCAAATTTAAGGGCTGTCCCCGAATTACGTCAACAAATCCGGGAAAAAGTCAATCCTCATACCGTGACTTTGATTAAGGTTTTAAATGAGTTTTTGGCTGATGTCAGAAAACATCTACCTAAAGATAGAAATAAACTAGCGGTTATAGTGGATAACCTAGATCGAATGGTCTTGGTAAAAGATGGGGAACGTACCAATTATGAAGAAGTTTTTTTAGATCGGTGTGAGCAACTCAAAGCCTTGGAGTGTCATTTGATTTATACTGTTCCCATTGCAATGGTTTATTCTACCAGAGCTACGGATCTCCGTGACGTATATGGTGATCCTCAAATATTACCAATGGTAATGGTAAGAACTCCACAAGGTGAAATTTATCAACCGGGAATAAATAAAGTTAAAGAGGTGATTTACCGACGAATTAGGCAGTTTGCCCCAGATAAACCCCTGGAAACAGCCATATTCGATAACCGCGAAACTTTAGAAAGGCTTTGTTTAATGAGTGGAGGTCACGTCAGAAATTTGCTATTGTTAACACAGGATGCTATAGGTCGCACTCAAGATTTACCAATTTCTGAAAGAGCAGTTCGACGAGCCGTCACTCAAGCTAGAGATACTTACCGCCGAGCAGTAGAAAACCATCAATGGATATTGTTGGCAGAAGTCTCCCGGTCTAAGCGGATCATCAATGATGATCAGTATCGCAATTTGATGTTTAATCGCTGCCTTTTAGAATACCGCTATTTGGATGAAGAAGGAGAGATGCATCGCTGGTATGATATTCATCCACTGATTCAAGGCATTCAGGAATTCAAAGAAGCTATAGAAAAACTCCCATGAATTTAGAGCTTAGTGACTGGGATCAAGATGTACCTGCTGAGGAATACGAGGAATATGAAAACCTAATCACTGCTCTGAAGCGCAAAGAGGGATTTGGCTTATTTTTTGTGCAATGTTTAAATCGAGAAGCAGAGCAATTAATTAATAAAATTTCCCACTTCTTACCTGATAAAAACATTCAAGTTTTACGTTTAACTGAGCCAATTGATACTCTGTATGACCAGTTACTAAATATTTATACTAACAAGCGATTTGATATTTTATTGATTACAGGTCTAGAATATTCGCTTTATAAGTATGAAAAACAGCAATTTGGTGAAATAACGGAAACACATTACAGTGATTTAAGCAATGTGCCGCCAATTCTAGACCATTTAAACCAAAAGAGAGAACTAATTAGGGATAAAATTCCTGTTATTTTCGTTTTTTTGGGACACCCATTTGTAATAGATTATTTCATTCATCGCTCCCAGGACTTTTTTGATTGGAAATCATCAAGTGTATTGAAATTAACAACAATCCCAGAATTAGTCTAGGAACAATCATCCAGCATCAGCATGAGTACTGAAAAAATTAGTATTTTAGGTGAACTCTATTTATTTGGAAAAGCTGGACAAAATCTGCCTCCCCCAAAAGATAGAGCGTGCAACCCAAAGCTTGTTGTAAAATAGACATATAGAACAATTAGGGGGGGCCAGTTCGCTGGTCATGTACGTCTATAGAGACTATCTTCGGTAATCTGCAAGGTTTGAAGTCCAGCCATCTGAAACAACTACAGCGGCTGTACCATCAGCGTATATCGGGCGATCGCATCACAACATCCGAGTTCGCCCAACGTCTGGCAGCAATTAGCACAGAACTAAATCAGCCTGTATGTGCCTACCTCAACCGTCGCGGACAAGTCATCCGAGTGGGGGTAGGCACTCCGCGTCAAACCCAAATTCCACCACTAGAACTGCCTCGTTACGGTGCAGAACGTCTGAGTGGTATTCGCTGTATAGCAACCCATCTCAAGCCAGAACCGCCCAATGAATCGGCGCTGACAGCAATGGCACTACAACGATTAGATGCTCTAGTAGTATTGAATATTACTGGTACGGGATTTACAAAGCGGGGTGGTGGTGCGGCTGGCTATGTGAAAGAAGCTTATTTAGCTCATTTAGTAGCTAATAGTAAACAGCTAGTCTCAACTCAAGTTGGGGGAATTAGTATCCCAGAGGCAGCTTCCTATTCCAGCATATCGCCACCTTTGAGTTTAGATGCGATCGCAGAACAAGATTTTCTGGACTTGGTAGAAAGTCTAGAAGAGGAATTCCGTCGTGAATACATCGCTCAAGAAGTTGACGCTGATCATGATCGCGTTGTCATTGTGGGTGTAGCCACTGATAGCACATCTGGTCAACAATTCCAGGACACCATCGCCGAATTAGTGCGGTTAGTGGATACGGCGGGTGGAGATGTCTTACAAATATTGCAACAAAAGCGATCGCGCATTCATCCTCAAACCGTCATCGGTGAAGGTAAAGTCCAAGAAGTCGCCCTCACAGCCCAAACCCTAGGCGCTAACCTGGTCGTCTTCGACCGCGACCTCTCACCGGCTCAAATCCGTAACCTAGAAGCACAAATCGGGGTCAGAGTCATTGACCGTACAGAAGTAATCTTAGATATCTTTGCCCAACGCGCCCAATCTGGTGCTGGTAAATTACAAGTAGAACTAGCACAGCTAGAATATATGCTGCCACGACTCACAGGTCGAGGTAAAACCATGTCCCGATTAGGGGGTGGGATTGGGACACGAGGCCCTGGTGAAACAAAACTAGAAACAGAACGACGGGCTATTCAAAAGCGGATATCCCGACTGCAACAAGAAGTTAACCAGTTGCAAGCACATCGTTGTCGGTTACGTCAAAGACGACAACATCGAGAAGTTCCTTCTGTTGCTGTCGTGGGTTACACCAACGCTGGCAAGTCTACCTTGCTCAACGCCCTCACTAACGCCGAAGTTTACGCAGCCGACCAACTTTTTGCCACACTCGACCCCACCACACGCCGCTTAATTATTCCCAATGCGGATACCAATGAACCCCAAGAAACCCTAATTACAGATACAGTAGGGTTTATTCACAAGTTACCCCCCTCTTTAATGGATGCCTTTCGCGCCACTTTAGAGGAAGTCACTGAAGCTGATGCCCTATTACATTTGGTGGATTTATCCCATCCTGCCTGGTTGAGTCATATTCGGGCAGTTAGGGAAATTCTCGCCCAAATGCCGATAACTCCTGGTCCGGCGTTAGTTGCTTTTAACAAAATTGACCAAGTTAGTAGCGAGGCACTAGCTTTAGCGAAGGAAGAATTTCCTCTAGCGATATTTATCTCAGCTAGTCAGCGTTTAGGTTTAGAAAACCTCCGCTATCGCCTATCCCAGTTGATTGAGTATGCGGTGGATGATGGGTAAATAGTTTTACCTAAGTTGCATGAGCCTTAAACCTGGGTGGGGAAGTTGATCATGACCTCTCTGCTCAGGTTTAATTATGAATTGATTGATCAGGCTTTTCCTCCCACCTCAACGCCTTCTCACTCTCACTAGCAACAGACTAAAATTAAAAAGTATTTGATCAAAGTGATAATGTTATGACTGCAAAAGTAGAAATTTACACTTGGGCTACTTGCCCATTTTGTATACGTGCTAAAAACTTACTGAAGAATAAGGGTGTTGATTTTATCGAATACAGCATTGATGGAGATGAGGTAGCGAGAAATCAAATGTCTCAAAAAGCAAATGGAAGACGTTCTGTACCCCAAATTTTTATCAATGATGATCACATTGGTGGTTGTGATGATATCTATGCTTTAGATCGTCAAGGCAAATTGGATGATTTGCTAACTGTGGGGTAGATGCAGTTATGCAAAATTTAGTGATTGAGGTATAAAGGGTGAAACTGGCTTTTATTATTGATCCCATCCATCAACTTGATCCATGCCATGATACAAGTGTTGCGCTCATGGAAGCAGCGCAAATACTAGGTCATGAGGTTTGGATAACTCAGGCTAACTTACTGAATGTTTTGGATAGCAAAGCTTGGGCTGTTCTACAGCAGGTAGAACTTGTACCAGTGGAATTGGTGGAAAAACGTTGGGTAGCGGCGAATCCCTGGTATCAGTTAAGTTCTAGCGTCTTAACTCCCTTGGAATCAATGGATGCTGTATTTATGCGGACAGATCCACCTGTTAACGATTCTTACCTCTATGCAACCTACATTTTGGATTATATTGACCAAAATAAAACTTTGGTGATTAATAGTCCCAATGGTATCCGCAGTGCAAATGAAAAAATGTATGCGCTTCAGTTTACTGAGTGTATTCCTGAAACAATTGTTAGTGCTGACAAGCAAGTTATTCGCCAATTTGTGGAAGCCAAGGGAGCAACAGTCCTGAAACCACTGGGAAATAAAGCTGGGGAGGGGATTTTATTTTTGCAATCAGGCGATCGCAATTTTAACTCTATTGTTGAACTTAGTACCCTCCAAGGTCGAGTACCAGTCATGGTGCAAAACTATTTACCAGCAGCTAAAGAAGGAGACAAACGGATCATATTGCTCAATGGTGAACCTATTGGGGCGCTCAACCGTCTTTCCAGTGGTAGTGATTTTCGCAATAATATGGCTACAGGCGGTACAGTAGCGCCAACTGAAATTACCCCCAGAGAGATGGAAATTTGCACCTTAGTAGCCGATAAACTACGTCAAGACGGCTTAATTTTTGTTGGTATTGATGTAATTGGTGGCTACCTAACAGAAGTTAATGTCACTAGTCCGACAGGAATTCGGGAAATCGACCGTTTAGATGGTACGCTTCTGGGTCATCAGGTTATTCAATGGCTGGAAGAGTCACTGAAAATAAATTGACGCTTACAGGGTATTTTGATCGAAATTTGGGTTTTAAACCCCGTCCTCCTAGAACGGCTTTTCTTGGTCTTGAATATACATCTAAGAGAACTCCACAAAAAAGATAATCCAATCTTGTGGCACTGGTAGGATGCCCATCCTTGTATGATTAGCAAGATTTTCGTCCTGCACCACAAGAAATTTTGGGATATTTTTTTATTTGGAAGTCTTTAATAAAATTTGGGGTAGCAATTGAATTGCTTACCCCTACCCTAGTCAAATAAACCCTAAAACTAACTAAGAAATTTTATACAGCACTTAGTTGGAACTGAGACTGCAAATTTAATCTAAAATTTCAAATTCACAATCATTTAATTCTTGGGTGGAGTCCTCCGTCTTTGCAGAAAATCAGGAATATCTAATGAGGGTTTTTCTTTTGGTTCGGGAGTTGGGGTTGGTTGATTAACAGTTGGTTGTGGTGCGGGTTTTCTGGAAGTTGTGGGAGGTACTACTCTAGCGTTAGCTACAGTTTGTTGTGCCGTGGCTTGGATTTCACCAGTAAACCCAGTGGCAATCACAGTAATTCTCACTTCGCCTTGGAGTCTGTCATCAATTACTGCTCCAAAAATAATATTGGCGTTGGGATCAACCACTTCATAGATTGTTTCCGCAGCAGCATTGACTTCATGTAGGGTCAAGTCACTACCACCAGTGATATTGAAGACAACTCCTCTAGCTCCTTCAATAGAACATTCTAGCAATGGAGAAGAAATTGCTGCGATCGCAGCTTCTCTAGCTCTAGATTTGCCAGAACTAACACCAATCCCCATCAATGCCGATCCTGCATCTGCCATTACTGCCCGGACATCGGCAAAGTCAACGTTGACCAAACCGGGAATCGTAATGATATCAGAAATACCTTGTACCCCTTGACGCAATACATCATCTGCGTAGCGAAATGCTTCTTGTACAGGTGTTTGTTCAGGAATCACCTCCAACAGTTTGTTATTGGGGATAATTATCAGGGTATCCACCCGACTTTTTAATCCTTCTACCCCTTGCTCCGCTTGGCTGGTGCGTCTTCGTCCCTCAAACACAAATGGCCGGGTGACTACGCCCACCGTCAGAGCGCCCATTTCTTTAGCTATTTCGGCAACAATTGGGGCTGCACCTGTACCAGTTCCGCCCCCCATGCCGGCAGTGATAAATACTAAATCCGCACCTTCTAACGCCGTAGCAATCTCATCACGAGATTCTTCTGCCGCCTTTTGACCAATGGCAGGATTACCCCCTGCACCTAAACCCCTTGTTAGCTTTTGTCCAATTTGCAACCGACTAGGAGCGCCGGCTAAGGTCAGAGCTTGGGCATCGGTATTAATTGACCAAAACTCCACCCCAGAGACATCAGACTCTATCATGCGGTTAACAGCATTGCCGCCGCCACCACCCACACCAATCACTTTAATATTGGCAACTCGGCCGGGAACAATTTCACCAATGCGGTTATTTTCCGTCATCTTCTTACTATCATGATTTTGTCCGAAGTTCAGCCCAGAGCTATTAAAGGGGTTGTTGGAGTTAACTGCTAAAGATAATCCTGGTTGTCCCATAGCTTGGGCATTTTTATAGGTAAATTCTTGGTTATTATCAAGTGTCATTGAATTTATGAGAGGTAGATAAACGACTTTTTCCGGTGTTATTCACCTAAGAGTCAACTATGGTTTCATACTGCCACAATCTCTGGCAATGTTTTTATTGTTCTCACTGCTTCCAATTTAGTTTGGTTTGGAAGTGCGATAATTTAGCTATGGGAAAAGCTTTAAGCACAGGAGATTTACTAAAATCAGCAATGCCCATGAACAGCTTTCTCACAGGAGTACGCGATGCTGCGTCCAGCGTAGCGATCGTGCAACTTATTTTTAGAGAAGTATAACTACATTGTCAGAAGATCAATCTATATAACTTGATCTAGAAATATTTTTCAACTAAATCTGACAGGGCTAGTCATCTTTTCCCAGAGCAAGGTAATTCTTGCAAGCCTACACTAACCTGAATGTAGGTAAAGTGTAAGCAGTTGACTGCTATGTTGCTGATTTTCGTCCCGGTATGTCCTTAGTCTGCTCAATATCCTCCCACTGTTTCTGCTAATATTTTTATTAGTAATCAATTTTACAACTTACGTTGCATCTTTCTTAGTTAATTACTAAATATTAGTGAAATGAATGTATATCTTTACCCCCATTACTAAATTAAAATACGTAAAAAAGCCATTATATCTGATTTTAGAGCTGATTTCCTAAAGATTATAAAGTAGTTGTTATACACCTTAGCAGAGTAAAAGCAACTCCACACTCAAAATTATCAACAGACCATAAGAGTTGTCAGGATACAAGAATAGGACAGATGATCTACATTAATCGAATGGTATCAATTGAGTATCTGTTACTCTTTAACGATTGTCTATCATTTACCCTGCTATTTTAATCAAAATTTAATACCAATTTTTGTTTCGGTGGCGCGGACTGTGAAAATAACAAATATCTTTAGGGATAGAAAAGTAGTTGATTTCTAAATAGTATTTGCTCAATCAAACAGTCTAGTGCAGGATGGCGAAAATAATTATCCAGTGAAAAAAGTTTAAAAAGCTGACAAAACTTGCTTTCTTACCTCCTACCTTATGCCTCCTGGCACTAAAGCTACTTAGGGATTTGAGAGATTAGTTTTCGGTTTTTGGTGCATTTGTACTAAGGGATAGTCAGGATTTTTGAGATCAATGTACGCTATTTGTCCAGGATTGAATTTTGTAGGTAAATGCTGCATTTGGACAAGGACTTTGATTTTTTCAGATACTTGGGTATTGGGAAGACCGAAATGTACATTTCCTAGTTCTGTTTTCAAAATCAAATTTGTGGGATCTTGAAAATCAATTTCTGTTACCTTTACAGAACTTTGACTGATAGCTTGATAAAGTTGAGTCCAGTAGGAACGGTATTGTTCTGGTAAACCAATAACTTTGAGACTAGGCAATTTGCTAGTGGGATTAAGTGAAGTGTATTTTTCCAAAGGCATCCAAGCACCACTGGCATCTAGTAAACCCACATCACCTTGTTGGCTATGGTTGCTATTTTGCAGACATGGTTGCGGTGTGATTTCGGCAGACTTTTCCGAAGTTCTAGACTGAGGATCGCAACTGGTTGTTTTTTGTCCTGGGAAGGTGTAAGTCATTGCTACTGGCAATCTTTCCTGAATTTCGATCATCAATCCAGGAGGAAATAAACGACGGCTGACACTTGCTTGTGCAATAGCTGGTTGTTGCTTCAAAGTTGCGGCAATTGCAGATGGTTCAAGTCGCCATAAAGATTGGGGGTAGGATAGGGCTAAAAGTGACTGAATCTTCTGCTCCGACAATAATTGGTTGCCTGATGTCATAACTATTTGCGTGGGGGCTTTTAGCACCCACATCGGCTGGATTGTCATCCAGAGTAATCCACCTGCTAGACCACTAGCGGCTAATGTTCGCCAAATGGTTTGAATAATTTTCATCCGCCGCTGCCGACGTAATTTTTGACGGCGCTGGGCTAAATCCCTACGGGAAACTGAGACTATACCGGCCATTAAAACCCCTTTCTGGTTTCAGTCCAATTCGTTTAGATGCGATCGCCTGATCAACTTTGATTGAGAAAATACATATGCTTCCTGGTAGGGGTACGCTTTAATCATGGCATCAACCCCAAGCATTCCCTTGAGAGTTGATTGTAGCCATAAGTTTAGTAACTTCTACCTCAAAACTGATTTTTAATTTGCCATTTCCAGGATTTATCCCAATTCAGCGTGTTCTCAGTGTTTTAAATCACAGAATTTTCCTCCTCAACTTTCACTAAAAATGCTTGTAGTCGCATCCGTTCAATATAAGGCCAACCACCCTCTGACTCAATATCTTTGAGAAGTGAGTAAAGTCTTTGGCGGTTATCAGGCAAACTATCTTGAAAAATTCCATCACGAATTTCTCGATGTAGCTTTTCTAACTGCCGCAGCAAAGCTAACAGTGCGGTAACATCTCCTTGACAAGCTTGGGCTGAATCTTTCACAGCAGCTGTGATCACCTGTAACTTCTCGGTAAGTTGCTCTGATTCAGAATTCTTATTGTTGCTCATGCAAATCTCTCCATGCATACAGGGTAAACTCAAATTTACTCAAGATTTTGGGTTTTCTTTTGTTTATCGGTCTTAATTTAGTCAGCTGCCACTCTAGGCCGAAAGTGAAAGCCCTGCTTTGAAAGTTCTGGTCAGATTGTAGAATCAAGCGGGAAGCCGAGAAGCCACTTGGCTTTTAGATAGTGGAGGAACGGCGACACGAGGGATTTTAGATAGTTTCCGTCCAACGTGCCAAAGGGAAGCGATCGCTTCTAAAACAAAGCAATGAAGTGTAACACAGCCTCTACTGCAACTAAATGGGATCGATAAATTCTTATTTCCAATGAGAGTGCTTTGATTTTGAGTTAAAAAAAATCGTATGATCTGGCTGAGTTGACAACTTTAGATATTAATTTTCACATTGAGGTTGACCATGAGATATCGCGCTTTAATTGTTGCATTCTTGGCTTTATGCCTAGGGCTAATCACTGCTTGTAGTGACGCTCCCTCCTCTAGCACCAGAGATTTACTCACTTACGAACAAATTCGAGGCACTGGCTTGGCGAACAAATGCCCCCAACTGGCAGAAACAAGTCGTGGTTCGATTCCCCTAGATACCAGCAAGTCCTACGCCCTCAAAGAACTATGCTTAGAACCAACTAGTTACTTTGTCAAAGAAGAACCTGCTAACAAACGACAAGAAGCCGAATTTGTACCTGGCAAATTGTTAACTAGATATACCTCCACCATTGACCAAGTACAAGGTGATATCAAAATCAACCCAGATAATAGTCTCACCTTTGTAGAAACAGATGGTCTTGACTTCCAAGCTATCACCGTCAAACTTCCTGGTGGTGAACTGGTTCCTTTCTTGTTTACAATCAAAAACTTGGTTGCACAAACACAACCTAATCTAACCAGTATCAACACTTCAACGGACTTTGAAGGCACTTTCAAGGTTCCTTCCTATCGTGGTGCGGCTTTCCTAGATCCTAAAGGTCGTGGTGTCGTTTCTGGATATGATAATGCTGTCGCTCTCCCCGCCCAAGCGGATGATGATGATTTAACCCGCACTAACGTTAAACGTGCAGAAATCCTCAGTGGCAAAATTTCTTTACAAGTTTCCAAAATAGATAGTTCTAGTGGAGAAATCGCTGGTACTTTCGTGAGTGAACAGCCCTCTGATACAGATTTAGGTGCTGGTGAACCCAAAGAAGTGAAGATTCGTGGTTTATTCTACGGTCGAGTTGAAAATCGCGGCTAAATTCTCTTGATTACAAGAGTTTATATTATAAAAAACCCAATTGCCCTCCTTTTTTCAGGGGACAGTTGGGTTTTTTAACGGAGACAGAGAACTTGCATCTACTCCCCAATACCTCTAGTTTCCTCAGTAAATCAACATAAATTAAATGAGATTGTTTAAAAATTCAATAAATTGAATGATATTTATTACGTACTATTACATACAAATAACTTTTACTGATTGAGAATAATAATGCTGATTATGCCAGGATACTTATAAGTAAATATTATATTGCTTTTGTTAAATTAAGTACGATCTCGGTTTGACATTGAGGACAGAATTGTATATTTTGATTCTAAAGGTTAATTATTTAATACGATACACCACACACAAAATTCCATTGAAGAATAACAAAAAACCAATTCAGCTATAAATCACACAAATCACAATAAATTTTCAACCCATCCCAGATATGACTGAATCGCCAAAAAATTGTTACTTCCGTGTCTTACCAGAAGATTATTGATCTGGACAGAGGGCGATATTATCCTGACTGCAGCCATCGCTAATGCAAAACGCTACAGCCATGTTTGAGAACGATTACTCAACTTAAACCATTTATTGAATACCAATGTGCCATGCCTACCACAGCCACGAACGAACTGAAACATGAAATTTCACAGTTGTTGAGAGAGTATCAGACATCTCCCTCAGAACGCCTTCGCAATCAACTAGTGAAACTAAATTTTGGACTAGTGAGAAAAGAAGCTCACTACTGGATCAATCAATGTCAAGAAAGCTATGACGATTTGCTCCAGGTCGGCTGTTTGGGTTTAATTAGAGCTATTGAAAAATTTGAACTTTCTAAAGGAAACGCTTTTAGTTCTTACGCCATTCCGTATATTAGAGGGGAAATTCAACACTACCTTAGAGATAAAGGTGTGACTATGCGGATACCCCGACGGTGGTTGGCTCTACAACAGCAAGCAATTGGGGTTTCCCGTTCTCTACGCGAAAAATACAACCGCCAACCTACAGACGCGGAAGTAGCAGCAGGATTGGCAATTTCCCACAGCGAATGGCAAGAGATTAAATTAGCCTGGGTTAATCGCTCTCCTTTAAGCCTAGATGTACCTGTGTTGGATGGAGAAGAGGGTGCTACTTGTTTAGGTGAATTAGTTCCAGATCCTCGTTACCGGAGTTTTCAACTAGCCCAAGAAGACCAAATGCGTCTGCACCAAGCCCTAATACAGCTAGAAAACCGGACTCGCGAAGTTGTAGAGTGCGTATTTTTGCAAGATTTGACACAGAAACAAGTTGCTGAACATTTAGGTATTAGTGTTGTTACTGTTTCCCGGAGAGTTAAAAAAGGGCTGGACTTGCTCAAACAACTCATGGGTACAGCAGAAGATTAACTGCAAACAAGCTTAAACTGTGGATGTGCTGGAATGACCGTGTTAAAAACAACCCTCGAAATGTCAAAATGTAGGTTATAAAGAAACAGACTTCGCCTTTAAATGCAAATTTTAGGTGTGTCGATTTCCACAAGTAAACTTTCCTATAGCTTTCGAGAACAGCTAATGGGTATAAAAACACAAATTACATCTGCGGGTATTTTAAGTTTAGCGATCGCTGGATGTACTATAGGCAGCACGCCTGAAGCTACTAACACTCCTAATCCCGCTAACCCCGCGCCAACTTCTGAAGCGACAGCGCCCAAACCACCAACAGATCCAGCCTTTATCAATCCGGTGGTGCCTCCCCGACCTGATCAAAATGCGATCGCTAATGGTGGTGGCATTATTCAATCAACTCAAGTCCAACCACGTTTGCTGGAGATCCAAAAAGGGCGGACTGATCCCTTTTCCCAAATAGTCGCAAATCCAGCGGCTCAAATGCCTAGCAATTCAGTCCCAAAAGCAGTTCCTAAATTGCCTCCCTTACCCACTCCAATCAAACCACAAACAAATCAAAATAGAACTCCAGGGCAAACCAACAATCCAGCACAGGTAGGGCAACAGGGCAAGCCTAATGGCAAAATTGCTATTCAAACAAAGCCCAAACCTATATCAGCCCCAGTTCTGCCTAAGCTACAACCTCAAGTTATAGCCAAAGCGCCCATAGTACCTGTATTACCACCACAACCACAACCAGATTCCGCAAAAGCAGTTTTAGTAAGTGGTGTAGTTTTAATTGGTAAACAACCCCAGGCAATTATCAAAGTACCAGATGAACCAACCAGCCGTTATGTACAAAGTGGACAACGCTTGGCAAATGGTGTTTTGATTAAACGCATTGAAATGAACCGAGGTTCTGATCCCGTTGTTATTTTGGAACAATACGGTATTGAAGTAGCTAAATCAGTGGGAGAAAAACCTGCCAACGCTGATCCATCAAAGACTGCTGCTGCTGGCAATTCTATTTCGATGGTTACTCCACTTTAAAATTTTGTGATAATCTAAACCCTGACGGTGAATTAAATGCGGTTGTCAATCTGAAAAACAGATTAGCTTAACCGTGTTTCCCTCATTTGGGAATACCGTACACGGGTTTTGAAAAAACCAAAAATAAAATTTAATTACCGGATACTTCCGGTTTTATATTATTTTTATGGAGCAGACTAACAAAAAAATTGAATTTGCTAATTTACCTTTAGCTGTATATCGAGAAATAGCAGCCCATTTGCGTCAAGTAGAAGGGGTGGAAGCAGATTTGATTTCCCAAACATCTTCAGAATTTGATTATAATCAAAGCCAAATTGCTGGCTTGTCTATTTCGTGGAAACCAAATACTAAAGATGAAAGAGTTAAGCAAATTTTGGCTTATTATCAAAACCTCTATGGTACTTCTTCTTTGTCATAGTATTAGCTAGGAATTTTAAATAATATTAATCGGGTGTTTCTCTGGAACACCCTTTTTTAGTGTTGTAGTTACATTAGAACATTCTCTTTTCCGTAATCTTTTTTGTCTCACGCAGAGTCGCAGAGGCACGGAGAGGAGGAATTTTATTGTAGGTATGATTAATATGAATCCAGAGTACGAAATCCGCGTTAAGCATTTTGCTGTTTTGAAAGAGAAATATCAAGCAAGTAATTATGAAGATTCTTCTCCTTCTAGTCTACTTTATTTTATTCTCAGAAAGGCTGATTTAGGAGTTGAAATTCAGGATTCAGAATATATTTGGTTACAAACAGAACAACTATCAAAAACGGTTGAATTTATTAGAAATGAACAAAAGCACAGAAGCCAAGAAAGAATAAGTTTAGGTGTTGAATTTACAAAATTAAAATCAAAATATAAAACTGAGAGCTATAATGCTTCTTGGACAAGCAGCGATTTATATTTTATCATTTGTAAAATTGAATCAGGTAATTGTCTCACTGAAAAAGAATTTAATTGGCTACTATTGCATGGTTTTAAAGCAACAACATCAATTGCTATTGAAGGTCAAAAATTTATTAGTTTAAAATCTAAATACCAAGCTACTCAATATCAAGGTTATCATCCTGATAGTCCTCTTTATCCTATTCTCAAAAAAATAGATATCTCAGAATGTTTAACTGAGACAGAATATAAATGGTTGCTAGATAAACAACTATCAGAAACTTTGGGGTTTGTTAAACAACAAGAAGCAACAAGAAAAGAAGAATTTTCACATTTAAAGGAAAAGTATCAAGCGACTAAATATAAAAGTAAATCTTTATCAAGTCCATTATATACAATTCTGAAAAAATTAGAGGCAGAAGAAAATTTAATTGACCCGGAAATTAATTGGTTAAAAGAACAAGAACTTATTGAAACCATTTCTATTGCTGATGAAAAGGAAAGAACACGAGAATTTGTAGATTTGAAGATTAAGTATCAAGCCACAGAATATGAAGATATATCTCCAAAGTCTCATCTTTATAAAGTTCTAAAAAATATTGATTTAGGTAATGTTTTAGCGGAACAAGATGTTAATTTTCTGAAAAAGCGTAAATTAGTAGAAACAATCAAATTAGCTAATGATAAATACATTAATCATTTAAAATATAAAAATGAATCATTAACTGATTTAGAAATTGAATGGTTAAAAAATAATGACCGTGAAGATATTATCATTTTGGTTCAAGAACGGCTATTTTCTATTTTAAAGTTAAGATATGCTGTTTTCGATGATGAATATAAATCACTAAGTAGTCCTTTATATTCTATCTTGCAAAAATTAGAACAAGGTGAAAGAATAGAACCGAAAGATGTTGGTTGGTTACAAGAAAATAATCTTTTTTATAATAGGATTTGGACCAAATACCACTGCATCGAAGCATATTTTTATCAACAAGATTTTAAACGTACTAGTAATAGATGGAATTTAGTAAATGCTAGTAGTCATTTACGCAAAGCAGATCAATCAGAATTAGCATTACATTTAACAAATAACTTACCGCTAGACAACATTGATGATAATAAACTCAAGTCAGCTTTATTAACTACTAGAGGTGGAGCCTTTAGAGATGTTGATAAATTAGATGCTGCGGAAACTTGCGCTCGTCAAGCTATGAAGTTTCAGCCAGATAGTCATCATCCTTATACATTAATGGGAGCTATTTGTTATCAACAAGGTAAATATCTTGAAGGTGATAACTGGTTTAAAGAAGCAATCAAACGAGGCGCTAATCCCAGAGATACTGATTCAGAAATTAAGTCAGTTTTGAAAAAGACAAAAGATGAAAAACAGCGTCAAGAGTTAGTTAATTATCTCTTGAAAAAAGATTTATACCGTTATGCTTGGGCTAAAGCTTATCTAAATGCAGATGGTGAATATTGGTTTAATGAAGTAATTAAAGGTGGTGCTAATCCCAGAGATACTGATTCAGAAATCAAATCAGTTTTGAAAAAGACGAAAGATGAAAAACAGCGTCATGAGTTAGTTTATTATCTCTTGAGAAAAGATTCAATACGCTATGCTTGGGCTAAAGATTATCTAAAAAAGCAGAAGGATAAGAAATAAAAAAATTGAATTTAAATCATTTAGAGACGTTTCATGAAACGTCTCTACAACGTGGTATATTAACGGACAATTCATTAACCATAGTAATATTCTTTGAGAATCATATTTTTGTGGAGGGTTGGTATTTTACATCTTCCCAGGTTTTAAGCCTAATTATAAATTATCTATGTTACTATATGATATAATTATAGTCTTTAGAATACAATACAAACATAGTTTAGATTCAGATAAAGGCTTATGAGTATTTTTTATAATGCTTTTTTTATTAAAACACAGAAGTCTACAACAGAGCTAAAAGAAAGATTTTGCCGGGTAGATATTATGCCAGAATCAGAATGGATAGTTTGCAATTTTGGAGATGGTTTTCCAAAAGGACTTTTTGAACCTGGAGATTATTTAACTAAAGAAATTTCTGAAAAATTTGGAGAAGTAATTTTTATTTGTATTGATTCTAGAAATGACCAACTTGATTATGAACATTCAAAACAAGGCACTTTACTTCGCAAACTGAGTTGGCTTTCAGATGGATGTCAATCAACTTGGGCTTGTGTAGAAGGAGAAAGAGAAGAATGGGAAGATGATATAATATTTACCGAAACAGCATCATTAAAATTCTTAGAGTTGATGAGAGATGATTTAACTGAAGATGAATTCTCTGAAAAAAGGCAAAAAATTAGCTCTATTTGCCAGAATCGAAACTACATTATTGATGATATATGGCCTTATATTGATGCCACAATTGGTATATCTATTCAAAAGTTTTTTGGTATAAAAATACCTATTTCACTATAGTCATAACTATGATATGTAACTAAATTATTAATTATGGATTTTATCACCATTTTAGGATTTGCCGCAGGTTTATTAACAACTATCGCCTTTTTACCACAGATGTTTCAAACCTGGAAAACAAAATCAGCTAAAGACGTTTCTTTCGTGATGCTGATTACTTTTATGACAGGTTTATTTCTGTGGTTAATCTATGGGATTATTCTCGGTGCTGTACCCATTATTATGGCTAATGGTATAACTTTATTTTTCAATTTTATTATTCTCTGGCTTAAAATTAAATATAGATAACTTTTTTGATAAACCTGTGACATCATCTGTATTTGACTCTGAACGCCTTCTATTCACCCCTGCAAACCCCAATACTGACGCTATTCCGCTGATTTTCGCTTTTCCCAATGAGTACACGGTGGGGATTACTAGCCTTGGCTATCAGGTGGTGTGGGCAACTTTAGCCATGCGTGATGATTTGCAGGTAAGTCGCTTATTTACTGATACTCAAGAACAACTTCCTAGACAACCAGAAATACTAGGCTTTTCTATGTCTTGGGAGTT
Organism: Anabaena sp. PCC 7938; assembly: GCF_049315035.1. NCBI lineage: Bacteria > Bacillati > Cyanobacteriota > Cyanophyceae > Nostocales > Nostocaceae > Anabaena > Anabaena sp. PCC 7938. Next base: position 5,051,190 of record NZ_CP186034.1, read on the forward strand.
AGATTATGTGAATATTTTTAATTTATTAGAATCTTTAGGAATCCCTCTACGGGCTAGTTTGCGTAATAAACAACATCCCCTAGTTTTTGGTGGTGGGCCAGTTCTCACCGCTAACCCAGAACCTTTTGCTGAATTTTTTGATGTAATTTTATTGGGAGACGGGGAAAATCTTTTAGGGAATTTTATTGATTCTTATAAAGAAGTTAGAAACGCTGATAGAGAAACTCAATTAAAAAAATTAGCGCAAGTACCAGGAATTTATATTCCTAGTTTGTATAAGGTGGAGTATGAAACGAAAGATGGAGAAATAAAATCAATCAATCCTATTTCGGTGGAAATTCCCCAAGTTGTCCAAAAGCAAACTTACCGAGGAAACACTCTTTCTGCTTCTACTGTTGTCACAGAAAAAGCTGCATGGGAAAATATTTTCATGGTGGAAGTGGTGCGGAGTTGTCCAGAAATGTGCCGCTTTTGTTTGGCGAGTTATTTAACTTTACCTTTTAGAACTGCGAGTTTAGAAAATTCTTTAATTCCTGCTATTGAACGGGGTTTAACAGTTACTAAACGTCTGGGTTTATTGGGTGCTTCAGTTACTCAACATCCTGAATTTACAGAGTTATTAGATTATATTAGTCAGCCAAAATATGATGATGTGCGGTTGAGTGTTGCTTCGGTAAGAACAAATACGGTAACGGTAAAATTAGCTCAAACTTTAGCTAAACGAGATACGCGATCGCTTACCATTGCTATAGAAAGTGGTTCGGATAAGTTACGTCAAATCATCAATAAAAAGTTATATAACGATGAAATCATTCAAGCGGCTATGAACGCTAAAGCTGGGGGTTTATCGAGTTTGAAGTTATACGGAATGGCGGGAATTCCTGGGGAAGAAGAGGAAGATTTAGAGGAAACAGTGTCAATGATGAAGGCTGTTAAAAAGGCTGCTCCTGGTTTGCGGTTAACACTGGGATGCAGTACCTTTGTACCCAAGTCACACACGCCTTTTCAATGGTTTGGGGTCAATAAACAAGCGGAGAAACGGCTACAGTTTTTACAAAAACAGCTAAAACCCCAAGGGATAGAGTTTCGTCCAGAAAGCTATAATTGGTCAATTATACAGGCTTTGTTATCTAGGGGCGATCGCAGAATTTCCCATCTGCTAGAATTAACCCGTGACTTTGGCGACTCTTTGGGTAGTTATAAACGTGCTTTTAAACAACTCAAGGGGCAAATACCCGATTTAGATTTTTACGTCCATGCTAATTGGTCAACTGAGCAGATTTTACCTTGGAGTCACTTGCAAGGGCCTCTACCTCAGTTTACACTACAAAAGCATTTGAGTGAAGCTATGGGTCATTTTCGCTCTGGGTTGGAAGTGAAATAAACGCAGAGGAACGCGGAGGTTAACGCAGCGAAAAGTTCCTCGTTCGCGTAAGCGTTCCGCAGGAAAGCCGGGTTTCCCGGCGTAGGAAACTTTTCAAGACAAAGGTACGCAGAGTTATAAAATTGAGATAATATCTAGAGATGCAAAACACATCAGAGTTTTATTGTGCTTATTGTGGTGAACCAAATTTAACTTTTATTGATTTTAGTGCCGGAATGCAACAAAGTTATATAGAAGATTGTCAGGTTTGTTGTCGTCCTAATGTTTTGTATGTCAGGATTGATGAAGATACACTAGATATTGAAATTGATAGTGAATACGAAGGCTAATTTTTAGGTTTTTCTTTCCATGCTGCATTTTAAACATTCCTCAATTATTAACGCACCAGTAGAAGTAGTTTGGAAATTTCATGAAAGATCAGATATTTTACAATTACTAACCCCACCTTGGCAACCAGTTGAAGTAATTCGTCGTGAAGGGGGAATAGACGAAGGTGCAATTACTGAATTTCGCTTGTTTGTTGGGCTTTTACCTTTGACTTGGTTAGCGCGTCACACTGAATTTGAAAAATATAAACTGTTTACTGATAAACAGATATCTGGCCCTTTTGAGTCTTGGGTGCATCGTCATGAATTTGAACCGGAAAATGGGAAAACTAGATTAACTGATAATATTGCCTATTCTATGCCTGGTGGTGATGCTGTGGAATTTGTCAGTGGTTGGTTGGTACAGGTGCAGTTAGAAGCGATGTTTCGGTATCGTCATTTTGTCACGAAAAGGGAGTGCGAGTCATGATATGATAATGCCCTGAAAAGCAGATTATTTTTCTCCAATATTAATTTTTTAATTAATTCTGGTAAAAAATGGTATCTTAAATTGTAATCACGGCTCTACGGTACTTGTTGTGCTAAATTACCAGTCGATAAGAAAGAACAGGGAACTCTTAACAGGGGCAAGAGACAATATTTTGCAATAATGTTAAAAATTCTGCATCATTATCTTATACAGGTTAAGGTTTCTGGGATTTCTTTGCCTAGATTTTACATATTAGATACTAAAGAACCAAAAATATTAGATAAATTCCGCTATTTGCAAGCCTGTATTCGTTGTAAGTTATATTGTCCATGATTTTTCCCTCAACTATTTTGTTTACCAGTGAGAAACAGAGGGAAAATAGAGCTAAAATTACACTTTTATAATTCTTAATCAACAAGTAGGATTAATTGGTGCTGCTTTGTGTGCCTCTAGGTTATAAATAGCAGCAACAGTGAAAACCGCATCTGCGAAGGCTACAAATATGACTATCAAATTTTTACTACCTTTCATTGCTGCCACTTTTGTATACAATGGTTATGTTTCAGCCGAGGCGCGTCAGCCTAAACCTGTGGCTTCTCCGAGTAAGCCAACTGTGCCTGTAGTAGTGCAGCCAAAATGGAAGATATTCACTCCCCCAGATAAGAGTTTTCAGGTTTTAATGCCAGGAAGACCAAAACCAAAAACTCAACTTCAAAAAACCTATATGGGAGAAATAAAATTAGAATTATTTGTAGCCCAACCACCAGAACAAGAAGTTGCATATTTAGTAACTTACAATGAATTTCCTTATAGCTATGCTAAAATGACCAGCCCATACAAAATATTGAATCAAGCTCAATCTAATACCTTAAAAGCTACTCAAAGCAATTTAATTAGTGAACGCAATATTCGCAGTTCTAATGGTCATCCAGGTAAAGAAATTCAGTATATAGATTCGGCTGGTAAGGTAACTACAAATAGGATGTATGTTGCTGAGGGGCGTTTATATCAAGTAATGGCGATAGTTTCTAAAAAACAGCGTCCAACTTTAGGTAAAACCATTACGGGATATTTAAATTCTTTTCAGTTGGTTGTGAGAAAGTGAGATTACCCTCAGATTAGAAATCTGGGGATATATGAACAAAGCCCGTGCAGGCGGGCTAAATGTATTTTTTGTATTCAAGGAAGCGATTTGTCAGCTTCTATCAAAAATAAAATTGTACTTGCTGTTATATGAAGCTGGTAAGCTGCAAAATATTGTGGAACATTAACAGGTTGAGAACCTTGTCCATGTCCTCCCAGTTTATTTCTTATAGTAGGAATTCCACTTTCAAAATTTTGTCTAAGTGATGAAAATTGAGTTTCTAAATAATTAGGAATCAGATTATTTTGGAAGCAAATGTTAATAAGTGTTTTGGCTGTATCTGTAGGTTTAAAACTCCAGCCTTGCTTATTACAAATAATCTTCATGGTACTCTCAAAAGCCTTGAGACATTCATTAAGACATTCTTTGTAATTCCCATGTCTATAATGTTCATGGGCTTTCAGAAATTCCTCATTTGCTCCCTGAAATTGAGGATCACTTAATAAGTGTAAAACTGGCTTGACTGCTTCAGCATGGATAATCTGAGAATCAACTCTGATAATTTCACCTGACTCATATTGATAGCCTAATCCGTGTTCCCTAAATCTAAAGTTCAATTCCTCTATTGCTTCATCAAGTATACTTTTATTTGATATATCTTCTATATAATCATTTTCATTATAGGGTTCTTCAATTGATTTAAATATTAATTCAACGATATCAAGAACCTGTTCTATTTCTTTTGTTTCTAACATAAAATCTAATACTACTTTAATAGACTTCTGAGTAAAGATTGGTGAATGCAGAGATAATATGCCATGCTCACGACATAATATGTCGTGAATAAAGAGAAATTTTTGTTCAATTTCTTGTGTACTGTAAGGATTAATAACATCCTTAATAATATGAACAATCTGTACACGCAGAGGCTGAGGGATAACGTCATACTGATACACATCAGAAACTTCTCCTATAAGTCTTTTTTGCCGTTTTGAGTAGATATCAAAAACCTTCATAATTTAAAAACTATATAGACGATACATCCATACTACAACATTTTCAACTAGACTGTGTGTAGCAATTAATTGTTTTAAAGCTTCGTTAAAATAAAATCACCTGCTGTCACAATGTAAATTTATGACTTACAGTCCTCCCAAAGCCCTCACTTTTGAGCAATTTCTAGTTGAGTATGGGGACAACCCCCGTTACGAACTCATTGACGGAGAACTGCGTGATATGGAACCAACTGGCCCTCATGAAGAAGTTTCAGGAAATATTGCTGGTAGGATTTATGCTGAAATTCTTCGTTCTAATTTAAACTGGTTGATTCCAAAAACTTGTTTGATTAAACCACCTGCTGCGGAAGCAACAGCACTCCGTCCAGATGTTATTGTTCTGGATAAAACAAAACTCAGCCAAGAACCACTTTGGCAAAAAGAACCTATTATTTGTAATGGTAATACTATTCAGTTAGTTGCTGAAGTGGTGAGTACCAATTGGCAGGATGATTATGCCAGAAAAGTTGAAGAATATGCTTTTTTGGAAATACCAGAATATTGGATTGTAGATTTTCGCGGTTTGGGTGGTTTGCAATTTATCGGTAATCCCAAACAACCTACTTTCACAATCTGTCAACTAGTTAATGGTGTATATCAGCAGCAACAATATCGCTTGGGAGATGCTATTTCCTCTTCTCTGTTTCCCAATTTACAACTCAAACTTGATAATATTATGCCGTAATAATTCGTAATTTTAAGATTACAACCCTATAACTTTAGTTATGAAGACTCAAAAAATATGTTTAAAATAGTTGAAAAGGTGAAGGAGCATTTTCACCTTTTTTTATAGATACAAAAATTATCTAGATGATGGAGTATTTACAGCTTTTGGTTTTGCACGTTCTTGTTGATAAAAACGGACAACTTTCTGCACATAATCACCAGTAAAACCTTTATCACAACCTGTATAAAGTCCAGTCATCCACCAACAAGCAGCACCACGTACAGCAGCAGTTTCATTATTATTTGTAGCTTGAAACTGGTTAGTTAATTCACGTTTTGTGATGCAAGAAATAACTTGACGGGCTATTTTTGGATCATTTTCAAACTGAGTCGGTGTTAATTCTTTTTTCAAACAAGTTTTTGACCAACCTTTGAGAGTTCCTGGTTTAACTTGCCATGCGCTGTAATATCCACTATTTGGCTTTTTTGTCTGGGGTGCAGCAAGTCGCAAAGCTTCTACCATTGCTGCAACTTGGCTATCAGAAACAGGTTGCTGTGCTTGAGCCAATAATGGTGAAAATCCTAAACTGATCATAACTCCAGCAAGTAGAAATCGCATAGGTTTGTTAATCATGATTTTGCGATAATTTTGGAAATTCTAACAAATCTTCTATCGCACTAGCTTGAGTCGGTAATGCGGCTGTTAAAACTTCGCTACCTGATTCTGTGACTAAGACATCATCCTCAATGCGGATTCCACGCACATCTGCAAATTGTTCTAATCTTTCCCAATTGACTAAATATTGATATTGAGAACGAATTTTCGGATCATTTAAAATTGCTGGAACTTGGTAAAATCCTGGTTCAATGGTGACAAGCATTCCCGGATGTAGGGGACGATTTAACCGTAGATAACTTAACCCAAAGCGGCTACTCCTTTTTCTCCCCTCATCATACCCTGCAACATCCCCCAAATCTTCCATATCATGAACATCCAAACCCAATAAATGCCCAATTCCGTGGGGGAAAAACAACGCATGAAGATCCATTTTTACCAAATCTTCTGGTTTCCCTTGCAAAATCCCCAAATCTACCAAACCTTCTGCGATCGCAGTTGCAGCTAAAAGATGAATGTCTGCATATTCCACACCAGGGGCTATCTGTTCAATACAAGCATCATGAGCCGCTAAAACAATATCATAAATATCCCGTTGGGTAGATGAAAACTTCCCAGAAATAGGCCAAGTACGGGTAATATCAGCAGCCCAACCAGTCTCAGTTTCTGCACCCACATCAGCTAAAAGTAAATCCCCTGGTTGTAGGGAGTGATAATAATGCCCATTGTGTAAAACTTCACCATGTACCGTCACAATACTAGTGTAAGCAGTCGTCATATTATGACCCATAATTACTGCTTCCATTGCCGCACGGACTTCCGCTTCTAATTTTGCTTTCGGTGTTGCAGCCATTCCTGCCTTGTGTGCTTGGACACTCACAGCCGCCGCTTTGCGTAATTCTACTAGTGCTGCTGCATCATGGGTGAGACGTAGAGAAACAATAGCTTTAGCTAAATCTAAATCAATTCCCTCCGGTTGATTTTTCGGTAAAATCCATCTATCTAGTAATTGTGTTTGTTGTGTCCAAGTTGCAGCATCTTGTACCGACAAAGTAGCCGCATTTTCTAAATAATCTGCTAATTCTGCCATTGGTCTGGCATCATCTGCACCTATTCTTGCAGCGATTTCTTCACGGGTAGGGGTTTCACCGTGCCAAAGGGCGCTACTGGGATGGGGGTCATCTATGAACAGTTGTAGATTGCCACCTTCTAGGCGAATAGCGGCATTTTGGAGAGAAATTCCAGCGAAATAGAGGAAATGGCTATTGGCGCGGTAAGGAAAGGTATTCGCGGGGAAATTGCGGGGACTGCTACCACCAGACCACAGAATAGCAGGAAAATCAATTAGTTCAGCTAGTTTTTGACGACGGTGACGGAGGGTTTCGGGTAGAGTGGTATTTTGAGTGTACATAAATTCTGAGTTATGAATTAGTTAACAAAATATACATTTCTATATTTTTAAAACATCCTCTTAATACACCTCATTATGTGAGCCAATATCAATTAAAATGATCATCTCCTCAAAAGAAATTCTACTAAACTATATGAAACAAATTATTACCCAAGTCGATGCTTTCACTAATACACCATTTAAAGGTAATCCTGCGGCTGTTTGTATTTTAGCAACTCCCCAACCTGATGAATGGATGCAAAAAGTCGCTCAGGAAATGAATTTATCAGAAACAGCTTTTTTAGTGAAGCAAGATGATGGTTTTAATTTACGTTGGTTTACACCGACAGTAGAAGTTCCTCTTTGTGGTCATGCAACTTTAGCCAGCGCCCATGTATTATGGTCTGAAGGGCATTTGTTACCTGATGAAATTGCACGTTTTTATACTAAAAGTGGGGTACTAATTGCCAAGTTACAAATACATTGGATTGAGTTAGATTTTCCCGTCAATCATTCCCAACCGATAGAAGCACCAGCAGAACTAAGTCAAATTTTGGGAATACCTTATAAATCGGTTTATCAAAATTCTTTAGGTTATTTAGTAGAAGTGGAATCTGAGGAATTAGTGCGAGAAATGCAACCAAATTTCCAGCAGATGAAAACCTTACCTATTGCTAATTTTATTGTTACTAGCATAGCTAAATCTGGCTCTGAATATGATTTTGTCTCTCGCTTTTTTGCACCGGGTTTAGGGATTAATGAAGACCCTGTGACTGGTGCTGCCCATTGTTGTTTAGCACCATTTTGGCGTAATAAATTGGGTAAAAACAAGTTTTTAGCTTATCAAGCTTCTAGTCGGGGTGGTGTGGTAAAAATTAATTATCCAGGTGAAAATCGTGTTTTTCTTTCTGGACAAGCGGTAACAGTGATGCGAGGGGAATTAATTAAAAGTTAATTTTCTAGTAAGCCGTCAGCCTAAACTGAGTTTTGTTTCTCTCTTTGCGTCAGATTAAAAATAATGCCCACTAAACAGACAAATAATAGAAATTTTCTACAAGCTGGTAATTGGCCTATTGAACAATTACCAGGATTAAACCAAGAGGAACAATCCCATCTCCAAAATTGTGGCATTACTACCACAGGAGAACTACTCAAACAAGGAAAAACCCCAGAAGCAAAACTAGTATTAGCGAGTAAATTACAGGTGAATATTCAAGATGTGAATAAATGGTTAGTTTTGGCTGATTTGGCACGTATTCCCAGTATTGGTACTCAATATTGCGGTTTATTACTCCATGCAGGTGTGATTTCTGTGGTGCAATTGGCAGAAATTCCTACTCATAGATTACATAAACAGGTGATGCGTTTGCAAGTAGCAACATTACAGCGTCGTGATTTGTGTCCACCAGTTGAGTTAGTACAACAATGGAGTCAACAAGCCAAAATTTTGGTGAATGTTAAATTTTGAAAACCACAGCATTTTTTGAGATGATGGCACTTGTGAGAACTTTTAGACGCTAGATTTACGGAATTAGAAACTGTGAATGTGAATAAAAGCTAGAAAAAGATTCAAAGTTATTTACAGCAAAGACCAGAAGATAGAAATAAAGCCCATGAACTAGCTATAGCTTACTACACACAACACCGTAAACCTAAACTTGCATCTGATGATAATTTGGCAATGGTGAAGGAGTATTTAGAAATTTTCCATCATTATTGTGAGTTGGGACAATATGCTGAGGCGTTTTCTAGTGTTTTTTATCCAGAAAATAATCATGATGATTGTGATGAATTTTTGAGAAAGCGTTATTACAATGCCGTTCGTTTGAGTCTATATGAAAGATTAATTACAGAATGGGAATCTCCGAAGGAGAATGAGAAAAGCTGGCCTATTAGTAAGATGCGTAGGTTGGGTAGAACGCAGTGAAACCTAATATATACAAGGCGTTGGGGTGTTGGGTTTCGTCTCTCAACCCAACCTACATCTGAAATCTGTATTTTGTTTCCAAATCTGTAACTCAATCCTGAGTCTGAGTATTTATTGGCTAACTTGAGATTGCAAAATTTACTGATATTTCTCAATCAATATTTTATGCTACAACACTTTTCTCGCCAAGCCTTAGTCAAATCAACTATTTTTGGATGTTTGCTTGTTTCTAGTTCCCTAATTCTCTTACAGTCTAGCGTTGCTAATCCGCAAATTTTGATGACACCACAAGCAAAGACGATCGCTCAAAAAGTGCTTCAAGATGCGATCGCTAATGAGAAACTTGATAATACTGCAAAAGTCGTTCAAATTGAGCGAGTTGGTAAGGGTGATACCTGGATGTACAATCCTGTACCTGACTGGAAAATTGCGATCGCCGATCAGCGTCAACGTTTGGTCTATTTCACCACTGATAATGGTAACTTTAGAGTCTTGATGCAAATGAACGAGCAAAACACCCATTCTCTGGGAAAACCTGCCGAAGAAATTCCACCACCAGAAATGATCACAGCAGCGATTCAACAGGCGAAAGAGTGGGGCTATCCTGGAGAACCCCTATTAACTGATATTTCATCTGAAAAGACAACTTGGGCAAGTGGTTGTGAAAATATTTCTTTTCCTTATGCTTGCGATCCGATTATTAATCAAGGCTGGAAAATTACCATTCCCCACCAACGCCAACGCTGGGTATTTCAAGGTGAAACAGCAGACGATTTACAATTGATTGCACGTAGTAATCCTGTGATTGAAGGCGGCTTACCGATTCCGGTGGTTAACGAAATCAAGAGTATTGCCAGCAAACACTTGCAAATCTTACCCTCAGTTGTTCTGATTACTAAAATCGAGCCTCAAACCTTTACTGATAGCTGTTTAGGATTGGGTAATTTAGTCGAATCCTGCGCTCAACAAACAATCCGGGGCTATCGGGTAACGGTGGCGGGAAAGCCCCAAGCACGGCAAATATACCGGATTAGCAGTGATAAAGTTTATCTTCGCACCGAAGCGATCGCTGGACTTCCCAACCGCACTGATGAGATACCAACTGCGATCGCTCGCACAGTATTCAACGCCGCCAAATCAGACTTGAAAAAACCCATTGCTAATCTCAGCATTACCCAAGTTGCACCAAGATTCAATTGTTTCCGTAGTCCCACAGCTGCACCCAATGAACCTTGCATACCAACGCAGCGCCTTGAAGGTTGGAATGTCACGGTGACAAATTTTCAGAAATCACTGAATTACACTGTTAATCTCAGTGGCAAGATTCTTAGCAAACGATAGCTGAGTGCTGAGTATAAATCCATTAGATACAAGGCTTTTAGTAATTAACACCCTCTAAGATTCTTTAACTAAGACACCATTGAGGAAAATATCAGCGAGTCCTTCGGCCATTTTTTGCATTTCTTGGGGAGATGCGTTAGGTTCCAAGAGAGTATGATCAGAAAAACCTGCTACGGCAAACATTCCTAAAAATACCTTAGCCACTAGTTTGGCATCTGTTTGACGATAGATACCTTTATCCATCGCTGTTTGAAAGAAAGCTTCCGCTACATCCGTCATTTTATCAATAACTTCCGTTTGAATGCGATCGCGCAAATCTGGATGAAACTGCACCTCCATAAAACAAACTCGCATCATTTCCACATTTTTTTGCATATTCCACATTCGCCGGCGCATCACCTGAGCTACAGCTTTATAACTACCCATTTCACTCAATTCTGTCAACAAATCTGTGAGAATTTCCACCCAGCCACTAGTTGCCACTTCGACCAAAATCGCCTTTTTATTAGAAAAATGACGAAATAGAGTACCCTCAGCCACACCTGCTGCCTGTGCTAAATCGCGGGTGGTTGTACCATCAAATCCCTGAGCAGCAAATAACTTTTGCGCCGCTTGTAAGATACGGGTGCGCGTCTGCGCCTCTGACGGTGGGGGAGAATTAAAAACTCGCATAATAATAGTAGTTATTGCTATATCTCAGGAACATGACTTGTAGCAATATTGTCTAACGTTTAGCCCAAAAAGCCTAAAAAGCTTAATACAAGATTAACGCTCTGTTTGTTAATTAGTCTATTTCTCAAGAAGTGTAACTTTACTTTAATTTTTGCTATGAATCATTGGATTTTAGATTTTAGACTTTGGATTTTGGATTGGTTCATCGGTAAAGCTAAGAATTCCCACTCAAAATCATCTTCCCAGCCTCCAGTCTTACGCCGTCTGTTCGCAACTGCTTTGGTATTGATCATATCCTGTTGGAGCTTAATGCCAGAAGTCGCCATAGGGCTGCAATCTCAGCAAACATCAATTCAACCTTATTTAGATCGGGTAATTAAGCAGTTAACAGAATTTCGTCTTGATAATGGCTTGAAGTTCATCATTTTAGAACGACATCAAGCGCCAGTAGTTTCATTTCTCACCTATGCTGACGTTGGTGGCATAGATGAACCAGATGGACAAACAGGTGTAGCGCACTTTTTAGAACATTTAGCTTTTAAAGGTACAAAGCGCATTGGGACAACAGACTACAAAGCTGAACAACCACTACTAGAACGATTAGAACAGCTAGACAACCAAATTAGAATTGCGAAAGCTCAAGATCAAAAAGACGATCTAGCAAAGTTGCAAACTGAGTTTAAATCAGTTGAAGCTCAAGCAATCAAGCTAGTTAAGCAAAACGAAATCGGGCAAATTGTTGAGCAAGCAGGGGGTGTAGGTTTAAATGCTAATACTTCCACCGAAGCTACCCGTTATTTTTACAGCTTTCCTGCTAATAAATTGGAATTATGGATGTCTCTAGAATCAGAGCGATTTTTAGAGCCTGTATTTCGGGAGTTTTATAAAGAAAAAGATGTAATTTTAGAAGAGCGGCGAATGCGAGTAGAAAATTCTCCTATAGGTATGATGGTGGAGAAATTTAACGATACTGCTTTCACAACTCATCCCTACAGACGACCGGTGATAGGTTATGACGAAGATATCCGCAACTTAACACCGTCAGATGTGAAGAAATTTTTTGACACTTACTATGTTCCTAGCAACTTAGCGATCGCAATTGTCGGCGATGTTAACCCCACAGAAGTCAAAAAATTAGCACAAATTTACTTTGGCCGTTATCCAGCTAAACCCAAACCACAGCAAAAACTTGCCCCAGAACCAAAGCAAACCGCAACTAGAGAAGTTACATTACAACTATCTTCTCAACCTTGGTATTTAGAAGGTTATCACCGTCCCCCCGTCACCCATCCTGATAATGCAGCGTATGACATCATCAGCAGTTTATTAAGTGATGGACGCACTTCACGACTTTATAAATCCTTGATTGAAAAACAGCGTTTAGCGTTAGCTGCTCAGGGTTCCAGCGGCTTTCCTGGAGATAAATACCCCAATTTGATGTTATTTTATGCCCTCACCGCTCCTGGTCACACAGTCGATGAATTAGCAGTGGCCTTAGGAACAGAAATTGAAAGATTGAAAACTGAACCTGTCTCTGAAACCGAATTACAGCGAGTCAAAACCCAAGCCAGAGCAGGTTTATTGCGGAGTCTCGATTCCAATATGGGTATGGCGCAGCAGTTGTTGGAATATGAAGTAAAAACTGGCTCTTGGCGCAATTTATTTAAGCAGTTAGATGATATTGCAGCAGTTACTCCTGCTGATATTCAGCGTGTTGCCCAGGCAACTTTTACCCCAGAAAATCGGACTATTGGGAAATTATTGTCGAAAGAAGCATAAAAATGAACCGCGTAAAGCCTACGGCATAGCTTCGCTTACCGCGTAGCGCACCGAAGGCACAGGAAAGAAGGTTAAAAAGGGATTTTGCATAAGTCCTGTTACCCCCTTCCCAGAGTAAGATTATTAAATCTTTCTTCTTCCTTCTTCCTTCTTTCCTTCTTTCTTCGCGTTCTTCGCGCCTTCGCGGTTCATTTCATCCATATTCTTCTAATAGAAAAAGAGTAGAAAGGTGAAAGGTAAAAAATTGAAAATTTCAAAGAATTGGCGTTTTGTTTCGGCTTTAGTAATTGCGTTGCTGTTAACATTTAATTTTTCTAGGGTAGCGACAGCAGCAGCAAAACATTACACAGATTTACAGTTTACACCTGTGTCCGAGGTGAAATTACCCAACTATGAACGATTTGTACTAGATAACGGTTTAGTTGTGTATTTGATGGAGGATCATGAGTTACCATTAGTGAGTGGAACTGCACTTGTGAAAACGGGAAGCCGTTGGGAAGCAGGTGATAAAGTTGGATTAGCAGAGATAGTTGGTTCGGTAATGCGGACTGGTGGAACTCTCAATCATTCCGCTGATGAATTAAATGAAATATTAGAGCAAAAGGCGGCTGCGGTAGAAACCGATATTTCTGAAGCTGCTGGTAGTGCTAGTTTTGAGAGTTTGAGTGAAGATGTAGAAACCGTCTTTGGGTTGTTTGCTGAAGTGCTACGCGAACCAATATTTGCTCAAGAAAAGTTAGATTTAGTGAAGAGTCAAGCTAAAGGTGGAATTGCTCGTCGTAATGATAATCCTAGTGAGGTTGCCAGTCGGGAGTTTAGGAAATTAATTTATGGACAAGATAGTCCTTATGCTCGCACAGTAGAGTATAGAACATTGGATAAAATTTCCCGTGAGGATTTGCTGAAGTTTTACCAGGAATATTTTTATCCCAACAATATGATTTTAGGGGTTGTGGGAGATTTTAACCCGCAAAAAATGCGATCGCTCATTCAAAGTAAATTAGGCGCATGGAAACCCAATCCTCAAAATGCTACAACCCAGTTACCTCAAGTATCACCAGCTAATTTAGGCGGGGTATTTGCGGTCAATCAGCCCCAACTCACACAGAGTAACATTCTCATGGGGCATTTGGGCGGAAAGTTCGACAGCCCCGACTATGCAGCCTTAAATGTCATGAATGGAGTGTTGAATGGATTTGGTGGACGTTTATTTAACGAATTGCGATCGCGTCAAGGTTTAGCTTACAGTGTATACGGCTCCTGGAGTCCCCGCTTCGATTATCCAGGAATGTTCATCGCCGGCGGACAAACCCGTTCTGATGCCACAGTTCAGTTTATCAAAGCCTTACAAGCAGAAATTAAGCGACTGCAAATTCAAAAAGTGACAGCAAAGGAATTAAATTATGCCAAAGAATCTACCCTCAATTCCTTTGTATTCAATTTTCAAGACCCCAGTCAAACATTATCCCGATTAATGCGCTACGAATATTACGGCTATCCCGCTGATTTTCTGTTTCGCTATCAAAAAGCCATCACCGCAACCACAACAGCAGATATACAACGAGTAGCCAAAAAATACCTCAAACCAGAAAATTTAGTCACCTTAGTAGTGGGTAATCAAACCGCCATTCAACCCCCATTAACTCAGTTAGCCGCTACGGTGACACCAATAGATATCACAATTCCCGCTACTGCAACCCCAGCAAAGAACTAAAACCATTTACAAACCCAATTCCCGATTTATGAAAAAAAGTCGGGTTTTTTTTTCTTATTTCTGATTCCTGAACCTTACTTCATGGCTTACGAACATGAAAAAACCTTTCAGTAAACCCTATTTATTTTCAGTTTTACAGACAAAACTCCTTAAATTCTGTCTTGAAAATTACTCTCAAAACCTTGACTTTCGCAAATCAAAGTTCAAAATATAAGAGGAGCATTCTAAAATTGTAACTGAATTCCATCCCGACCAATATTTAAGGAAGTGATTCAATGATAGGCATAAAAATCTATGATCTATATCCTGGTAATGATGCACAGTTTCTAGATGAACAAACTTCGCTGGAAATGACTAATATTCAGGGTGGTCTAACCAATGTTTTCAACAACAACAATGGAAGAGGAAGAAGAAGAAGCGAACCAAGTACAACAACAGGTGGTAGTAGTAGTAGTGATCTTTCAGCACTAATAGAAGACATAAATACCAGTCTCGCTGCCTGGAGATTAGAACTCAATGGCTCACTGGATAATTTGAGACAAGGATTAAGTTTTTAACGTCAGGATGCAGGATACACAAGAGAAAAATATTCTTCTTCGTTCTCCTGACTCCTGACTCCTGACTTCTTCCTTCTTTCTCCTGACTTTTTAACATATTTTCTTTGTGATTCAACTGAATTTCAATTACTCGTGTATTGCTATTCTCAGGAATATGCTAATGCACGATTTTTTTATGCAATTCAAAAGACATAAAATCATGATTAATGTCTGACAAACCTAGCTCTAAGCCTTGATTTTCCAAACTTTAACCAATAAAAATAGGAGTATCGGTTGAGCGAACAATAACTTAACTGATTCCCACGAGTTCTACTTACTGAGAACAAGTCTTTTAGGAGGAAATTATGGCAAGTATCAAACTCTCTGAATTGCAAGCAACCGGATCTGAACTATTCCAAGATTCCGAAAGCTTTCTCAACGAAATGAGCGATGTTAATTCCATTTACGGTGGATACTATGGTGGTGAGGTGAGTGATATTTCCACACTTACCAAATTGGCTGAAGCCTTTGTGAATGTATATGGTATTGGTCATATCGCTTACTTAGCTAAGTCATACAGCGATAAGAGCTACGGCTACTAATAGTCTCGTATTTGATTCAAAAATTCCCGCAAGTTCTACTTACTGAGAACAAGTCTTTTAGGAGGAAATTATGGCAAGTATCAAACTCTCTGAATTGCAAGTAACCGGATCTGAACTATTCCAAGATTCCGAAAGCTTTCTCAACGAAATGAGCGATGTTAATTCCATTTACGGTGGATACTATGGTGGTGAGGTGAGTGATATTTCCACACTTACCAAATTGGCTGAAGCCTTTGTGAATGTATATGGTATTGGTCATATCGCTTACTTAGCTAAGTCATACAGCGATAAGGGCTACGGCTACTAATAGTCTTGTATTTGATTCACAAGTTCTACTCACTGAGAACAAGTCTTTTAGGAGGAAATTATGGCAAGTATCAAACTCTCTGAATTGCAAGCAACCGGATCTGAACTATTCCAAGATTCCGAAAGCTTTCTCAACGAAATGAGCGATGTTAATTCCATTTATGGTGGATCATATGGTGGTGAGGTGAGTGATATTTCCACACTTACCAAATTGGCTGAAGCCTTTGTGAATGTATATGGTATTGGTCATATAGCTTACTTAGCTAAGTCATACAGCGATAAGGGCTACGGCTACTAATAGTCTTGTATTTGATTCACAAGTTCTACTCACTGAGAACAAGTCTTTTAGGAGGAAATTATGGCAAGTATCAAACTCTCTGAATTGCAAGCAACCGGATCTGAACTATTCCAAGATTCCGAAAGCTTTCTCAACGAAATGAGCGATGTTAATTCCATTTACGGTGGATCATATGGTAGTAATGTGAGCGATATGTCCACATTCACCAAATTGGCTGAAGCCTTTGTGAATGTATATGGTATTGGTCATATCGCTTACTTAGCTAAGTCATACAGCGATAATGGCTACGGCTACTAATAGTCTTGTCGTGAACAACTGAGTTAGATGGCTTTCCTGGGATTAAAGGTAAAAGTAATTTATGTAATTAACATAAGTTGACTAGATTACGAATAAACCAGGAGAGCCAATTAAAAAATATACTTTTTGCAAAATTAAATAAATGGCACGAATTATCATTGCTGATCTGCATCCCATTGATTCAGAAGCCTTTCTCAATGAACTTACTAATCAAAATTCTCAAACTGTGTTTGGTGGTCAAGATGACTATCGTCCTCAGATTCTAGATTTTGGTGTTAAGGCTTTTGAGTTTGTGCTTGTAATTGCAGCTATAGATGCTATTTCGTTTCTGACAAATTCATTTATAAATAAAGATTCAACCTAAACCACTCTATTGACATGAGCAATCATAAAATCTGGTATACGAGGATTCCTACTGGAATATTTTATATTGTCTTTATAGTTGATTGACAGTAAGTATTCAGGCTAGAGAATACTCCAAGTCAAGAAGAAAATAAAGGCTTTTTGAGTCAAGTTTGATAATTTTGAGCAAGTGTCACTTCTTTCTATAGCGGTATGCACTTGAATGAAATACATCATAGCCTCCTCATCGCTTGCGGGGAGGGGGTTGGGGGTGGGGTTCTTGTATCTCACTCAACCGAGAACCGCTATATTCCTGATTTCATAAACATTCTCAACCGCAGGTCTCGTAGTGTTTCCTCACTCCTGAGTTCTTAACTATTGACACAACAGTTTTAAACTATTTCATAATCATTTGAAGTTATGCCATTTATTTTAAGCTATCAAAATGTTTTTAACTACCTTATTTCTCAAGGATTGTGTACTCAAGCCGAACAATCATTAAGTGAAATTGAGTTAAAACCAGCGAAAAACTTTAACTTGTTAGTCAGCTTACCCGAAGGTCGTCAACTGCTAGTCAAGCAAGAGCGTTTGAACAGAGAAGGTAAAACTCGTGGTGAGTTTTTTGATGAGTGGAAGGTGCATAATTTTTTGAGAATATTTCCAGAAACTAGCCATTTGCGCTCATCTTTATCAGAAGTAATTCATTTTGATGCTGAAAATTCCATCATTGTTTTCAATTATCTCAATGACTATCGTGATTTAGCAGAATTTTATGCAAAAGAAAATTTATTTTCCACTGATATTTCTCGGTCAATTGGAGCGACTTTAGCATCAATTCATCGCTTAACCATAAACCGTCAAGACTATCGGGAGTTTTTCCAAACCTCTGAGAATGCCAGCAATGCTACACAGTCTCACCAGACGGACAGATTAAATAGAATTACACCAGAAGTGTTTGGTTTAGTTCCTGCTGATGGGTTGAAATTTTTTGCACTCTATCAACGTTACGATAATCTGGGGAAAGCGATCGCAGATTTGGGTAACGCTGTTAGTCCTTGTTGTTTAACTCACAACGATCTCAAGCTCAACAATATTCTTATTTCCTTAAACTGGCAAGCAACTATCCACGACGAATCACCCTTTAGTGACAAGATAATTCGCTTCATTGACTGGGAACGTGGCACTTGGGGAGATCCTGCCAGCGATTTAGGCGCAATAATTGCTAGTTACCTACAAATCTGGCTACATAGCATGGTAACTAGCAAAACAACACCAATTGAAGAATCCTTACGTTTAGCTGCCATACCCTTACAACTGCTGCAACCTTCCCTCTCATCCTTGCTGACTGCTTATTTAGCTAACTTCCCCGAAATTTTAGAGCTTCGTCCTGATTTCTTGCCATTAGTTATGCAATTCTGCGGTTTTGCCTTAATTAATTCTATTCAAGCCACGCTGCAACACGAAAGAACCTTTGGGAATTCCGGTATCTGTATTCTCCAAGTTGCCAAAAGTTTATTATGTCGTCCTCAAGCATCTGTAGCCACAATTTTTGGCATGGAAATATCAGATCTAATGAAGGCAAACTTATCCCCTGCCTAATTTAAGGGATGAAATCAACTCTCCACTATACACCCTAAATCCTAGTAGACCCATGCAACTATTAGATTCACTGCACAGCCAACTTTCAGAATTGCCAGCACAATTGCAGATATCACTGCAAGATATGGTGAATGAGATTGAAATTGAATCTTACCACTGTATCAAGCATTCAAACTACAAACCATTAGAATTACCAGAGTCAGTCATCTCTCGTTTTGAGCAGTTACCATTGGAAATGCAGCAACAGCATTTGAAGTTGCAACTACGTAATTTTCTATACAGTGCTTATTATAACGTTGCCTCGAAACCTATTCTTAATTCTGATCAAGAGGAACCTGATGTAAAATTACCCCAAAATATCGAAAATAACAGCTTATTCGGCGTAGATTTAGAATTTTATGATCGCTTACATACCAGGAACAAAAGTGAAGGCTACTGGAGTCATAACTGGCAGGTAGTCAGGGAAGAAAGCGATCGCACATTGGCAGTACAGAAAAATGGATTAACATTGCACGTTGAACCCAACATACATCTGTTACCAACAAACCAAGCCGTAACTATTGGTAAGTTTGTATCTATCAAAATGCCTAAAAATGTGGTGCAGAAAGGATTTTATATGGCTGTAGCTAATGCAGGCTCCCAAAATAATCATCAAATTACCCGAATTTACTTTAACTTAACACCAGAAGGGGCCGCCGCAGTTATGGAAACTTTAACAGAACAACTAAATAATATCCCGATTTCCTTTTCATTTAAAGCACTATATAATCCGTCAGATTATGGACGTTATGACTCAGCCGTGCTTTACTTTAACAAAGGCAACTATGATGTCGTTCACCCAGTATTAGAAAGGCTCTATGCAGAAAATAAATCCTACTTTCAGGAACAAGTACCTTTATTTACCAAGTTGTTAGCACCGGGATTAGCTTGCGCTGAAGAACCGGATCAAAAATTTAGTGATCAAGAAAGTTTTGGTACAAATCGCTGTCAAATTATCGCTAATGGTTTAATTGCTGCTTGGGAGCAAGGTGAATATAGTCCAGAAGGTCGAATGGCATCTATTTTCAAACATTTTGCAGTACATAAAATTCAATTGCAATGTCCTTACCTAAATCCCAGATCCAAAGATATTTACACTCCCTTATCTTAATTGTCATAAATTTACAGCAGAATTTAGGAGTCAGGAGTCAGGAGTCAGGAGTAAAACTGGCGAATGTGTCTAGGTTTAAATTTTGATTCTGTACATTTCTGTAATCTGCTGTAAATCTGTTTAATAAATGGCTATTAATTCAGACTTAATTCTTTACCAAATTTTTACTGTATCCAGTAGCCTTGATCAATTAGTTTAAGTTCTCATTTCCAAGGTATTTAGTATGATTCAAGAAAATTTTGAGCAAAAACAACAGTTAGATCAAATATTTGACCACTCACAATTTCAACAAATTATCAAAGCAATTATTCTAGGTAAATATTCTTGGGCTTGTATTCTATTCTTGCATTTTTCTGGATATGACCCTCAAGACTACATACCTCAAGAAACTTACCATAAATTACTCCAAGAAAACTTTATTTTCACTGAAGTAAATCATCATCCAACTCATCACAGAAAATTAAAATTTCCTCACATCAAATTAAGCTGGATTAAATTAAATACTAGTAAACATAGCTCAAACTAAATTGATGAATAATTGATAATTTATGAGGAGCTATAGCAATTCCCAAGCTCATCAAATACACCTTCCCCTTACCAAGGGGAGGGTTGGGGAGGGGTAATTTTGTATCTAACTAGAGTGGGGAAAGCTATAAATATAAAATACTTACCGAGAATCTGCTTTTAAGCAGTTAGAGATTCTCGGTTTTTTGATTTTGATTACTTCCAGTAAAAGTAATATGTTTTAGTTTTATGTAGGCATGACTAGGGAAAAATTCAGTTAACTAGCCTCGCTCAATATTTCTGGAGAAGATGGAAAATTTTTATCCTCTACTAGCTTGGCGACAATTTCTAATTGGTTCACTTGTTGTCTCAACCAATTTGTAAATAATTCCCCCACAATTTTTAAGCGCATTTGTTCATTTAACTCGGGTTTAATAATTTCTTCAACCATAATTATATGTACTCCGTGAGGTGTAGTTATTGGTTTGAGAATTTGTGGTGGAGTAGCAGCGAAAATTGCTGCTGCAATTTCTGGTCTAAAATCACTACGTTGACGAACACCTTGATATCCTCCTGCACGTCGCAGTTCTGGATTTTTGATATATTGACGAGCAATTTCTTGAAAACTTATTTCTCCCTCTTGTAAAGCATAAAATATTTCTAAGGCTAAATCTTCATCATCAAATATCACTTCATAAGTTACTGCTCCGGTGTAATCAAGTTGGTGAGCATAAAAAGAAGGTTCAACTTTATCTACAAATAAATGATTAGCCAACTTTGCAGAGAGTAAGTTTATATGAGCAATTTCTTCAAAGTTATCTAAAGAAAGATAATGTTGTTTTAACCAAAGCCAAGTATCTTCTGCTTTAATCAGTTTGTTTGCTAATCGTAGGCTATCCGCTGCCTGTTGTAGTTCTTCAATCTCAATCTTAATTCCTTCTTTAACAGCCGTATCAGCAATAATTTTCCTAGTAGCAATTGCTTCTAGTAAATTAGGGATCTGACAAGATATCTTGATATGATAAAGAATATCTTCAGGAGAAACAATCACCGATGTTAACATAATCTAATTCCTCCAGTGATACCAATTTATGATTTCCAATTTTCAATTTTGTAATCTACCAAGTTACAATTTACCGTATTCTAATTTTATATCCTACACAAAGAATTTTCAGATAAAAATATCATATTCAATAAAATCTTTTATTTTAAATTATATCTAAAGATAGGTGACAATAGGTTTTTATTCAAACTCACATTCAATTAAATATTGGCTGTTAACTATAAACTGTAAACAGCCAACAATCCCACAAGTTAGTTTTAATTATGCCCATCTACTTACTGAGTTCAAATTTAACTAACGGCTCATTACTAAAGCTCTAGACCATTATTTTTTAGCTTTTTGAATGGATCTAAGATAAAGTCAATTACTCGTCGCTGACGCACAATAACTTCTGCTGTTGCTGTTTGACCAGGTGTCAAGGGTATACGTTTATTACCCGTTTGTATATATGGTTGTTCCAACGCAATTTCTACATCATAACTTTCGAGACGATTGGGGCTATTTTCTTGAATTTTAGAATCAGGTGAAATCCAGGTAACACGTCCCTGAGTGACACCATATTCTTGGAAAGGATAAGCATCAAACTTAATTTTAACCGGCATTCCTACCTTCACAAATCCACTCTGTTGGCTAGGCATTTGCGCTTTCAAAATTAAAGTAGCATTTTTCGGGGCAACTTGAGCCATCATTTGTCCCGGTTGTACAACAGAACCAGGCTTTTTAATGGGTAATTCAAAAATTATGCCATCAATGGGGGATCGTACTACCCGCTGCTGTAATTGTAATTGTAAGGATGTAATCTGACTCTGAGTTTGAGTAATTTCTGATTGCAGAGAAGTAATTTGTGTTTGCAAATCTTTCACCTGTTCCTGATTTTTCAGCAATGTCAATTGACCTGATTGGATGACACCCTGATAGCTACTTTCCTCTTCTTGCAACCGTAATTTAGCCTGTTCAATATCTGACTGGGCTTGATTCATAATTGACTGATAGCGCCTGA
The DNA here is from genome assembly GCF_049315035.1 of Anabaena sp. PCC 7938. Lineage (NCBI taxonomy): Bacteria > Bacillati > Cyanobacteriota > Cyanophyceae > Nostocales > Nostocaceae > Anabaena > Anabaena sp. PCC 7938. The sequence continues at coordinate 5,073,310 of NZ_CP186034.1, forward strand.
ATTCTTCTCGTAAGCGCAACTGGGATTGTTGGATATTAGCAGTTGCCTCTTCTTGCAAACGTTCGCTATCTTCCGCTGTTTTTTCTAATTCTACAACTTTGGTTTGGGGAATTGCACCAGCCTTTAAAAGGGTGCGATAACGTGAAACTTCTGATAAATCTCGACTCAAACGACTTTTGGCTAAACGATGAGCAATTTGATTAGAATTTATATTCTGTTTTACTTGATCAACTTGAGCAAGTTTTTCCAATTTTTGCAAATGATATGCACTTTGTTTAGCATCTAAATTTTGCCGTGCTTGATTAAGTTGAGCAAGTTTTGCTAAATTTTGAGACTGATTTTGTTGTTCTTGAATATTAATAGCCAGAAGTACTTGATTTTTGAGTAATTTTATTTGTCCTTCTCGGCTTAATAATCCTTCTAATTTGGCTTTTGTTTGTTGTAATTCTGTTTGCAAAACATCAGATTCAATTTCGACTAAGACTTGCCCTGCTTTAACAGTTGCACCTTCTGTAACATTAACTGCAATCACACTCCCAGTAACTACACTATCTAATTTTTGGGTTGCACCTTTGGGTTCTATTCTGCCAATAGCATTTCCGGTTTCATCAACTTGGGAAAACATTGTCCAAGGTAGAGCTATAGCTGCAAAGCTAACCAGCAAATAAAGCATTGAGCGTGTCCATGCTTTCGGTAAAGCATCTAATAATTCTTCCGTACCATAAAACCAATCTTTTTCCTTAGTTGCTGTCTGTGCACTATGTTGACCCAAAGATGCTTGAGCCTGTTCTGGTAAAACAAGAGTGGATGATGAATTGTAATTTGATTGTGGCATAACTAATTTGGGACTAATAAGATTAGACTTACTTTCAAGGTGAAACCATGAATGATTAAACGCCGATTTATGCGAATAAAATTCATTTATGGAATGATGAAATTTGGTTTCAAATCTGACATATGTATTAGAGACGTTGTATGCAACGTCTCTAGGTTGAGATTGGAAGTTACCAATTTTGAATTGAGAAGATTTGAAACAATAAAATTTTAGAAATGTGTCCTTAATGAGAAGTACGGAATCTAAATTCAAAACTGGATATCAAGCTAGTTTTACTTCTGACTCCTGCTGTAATTTAAACTGTTTGTGCAAGTTGTTGTTGGTTGAGATAGTAATAATGTCCTCTCTTGGCAATTAATTTTTCATGAGTACCGCTTTCAACTAAAACACCGCGATCTAAAACTAAAATTAGGTCAGCATGACGCACAGTAGAAAGGCGGTGAGCAATAATTAAACTTGTGCGTCCTTTGAGGATGATTCTGAGATTATTTTGAATGATTCGCTCAGATTCAGAATCAAGATGACTGGTAGCTTCATCTAATATTAAAAGACGAGGATTTCCCAGTAAAGCACGAGCTATAGCTAGGCGTTGGCGTTGTCCCCCTGATAACATTCCTCCACCTTCACCAATTTGGGTTTCATAACCCATAGCCATGCGTTTTATAAACTCATCTGCTCCTGCAAGCTGTGCTGCTTCCATAATTTCTTCTAGCGCAGCTTCTGGATGAGCAATACTAATATTTTCCCGAATTGTTCCACCAAATAAAAATGTATCTTGGTCAACGACTCCTATTTGCGATCGCAGTGATTGCAAAGAAATACTAGTCACATCTTGATTGTCAATTAATACTCTGCCATCTGTCGGTGGATATAAACCCAAAATTAACTTAGAAAGAGTTGTTTTTCCTGAACCACTCCGCCCTACAACTGCTACAGTTTGCTCAGGCAGAATTTCAAAACTGAGATTTTCTAGGATGTTAATTTCACTGTCTGAATGATAACGAAAAGTGACGTTATCAAAGCGCAGATGACCGCGTAATCTAGGTAAACTCTGACGGGGTTGGGCGGCTAAGTCTTCTTCTACTTCTGCCTCTAATACATCATTAATTCTTTCTGTGGAAATAATTACTTCCTGCAATTGATTCCACAATATAATTAACCGTTGAAAAGGCTGAATAACGTTGCCCAACAACATATTAAACGCAACTAATTGTCCAATTGTTAATTGGTTCTGAATGACTAACCAAGCTCCGAACCACAGTAAGCCAGTATTGGCTACAGTTTGAATTGTGGAGCTAATAATTTGTAGTTGATTACCAATGACTTGACCACTAAAGTTTTTCTTGGTCAAATTATTGAGAAGTTCTTCCCAACGCCAGCGGACTGTTTGTTCAATTGCCATGGAGCGAATTGAAGAAATTCCAGTGAGACTTTGAATTAAGTAACTATTTTCTTTAGTTACCGCAGTAAATACTTCACGGCTAATGCGTCTTAAAAAAGGTGTGGCAAAAAGCGCTAGTAAGAAAAAAGGTGGTACAATTGCTAAGACTAATAAAGCCATGGGCGGACTGTACCAAAACATCAATCCTACATAGATAAATACCGTCAGTAAATCTAAGACGATAGACAGTGCTTCACCAGTTAAGAAACGTTGAATTTTCTGATTTTCTTGGACACGAGAGACAATATCACCAACATAACGAGATTCAAAAAATGACAGAGGTAGGCGGAAAGTATGTTTAATAAAACCTACCATCAAAGCTACGCTAATTCGGTTAGCTGTATGGTCTAGTAAATATTGTCTGAGTCCATTAATGACGACACGAAATAAGCCAAAAATTAGCAACCCAAAACCAACGGTGTTTAAAGTAACGGTGCTACCTTGAACAATTACTCGGTCTAATAATAGTTGAGTAAATAAAGGTGTCACCAGTCCAAAGATTTGAATTAACACCGAAGCAACAAATACTTCTAGTAGGACTTGTGAGTGAGGTTTAACTAAATCAAATAGTTGCCAGAATGGTGTGTTAGCTTCTGGGGTCTCTTTGAGTGAGTTTGTTGGTTGCAATAACAACGCATAACCAGTCCAACCTGCCTTGAATTCGCCAATAGATAGGCTGCGTTGACCGATCGCAGGATCGGCTACAATGACCCGTTTTTTGGTAATTTCATAGACAACGATGTAATGTTTACCTTCCCAGTGTGCGATCGCTGGTAGGGGTTGTTGTGCTAATTTATCTAAACTGGCTCTCACCGGACGAGTAGCAAATCCAATAGTTTCAGCCGCTGTGCTTAAACTTCGCATTGATGCGCCAGCGCGATTAACATTGGATAAATCTCGCAAGCGGTTAATACTGAAATTTTTACCCCAGTAACGGCTAATCATCACCAAACAAGCTGCACCACAATCAGAAGCACTTTGTTGTTCTAAAAATGGGTAGCGTTTGTGAATTTTGCGCCACCAATTCCCCGCTGTAACTGTAGGACTAGGGAAATAGCTTTGATGTTTTTTTGGTTGTGATTCTGTCTGTGTTGTCGTTTGGGGAAATTGAATCACATTGCGGTTTTTGGCTTTAACTTCCCGCTTTATTGGTTCTGGAATTGGCTCATCTTCAACATTCATCAACTTACTTAATTGTGGCCAGTGTTGTATTACTGTGAGCCAATCAGCATGACGTAAAAAGTAAGCTTTTGTAGGTTGCGTTGCTTGCCAATTTCCATGTTGAGGATTGACATAAATATTACCTGGCGTTAATTTTATACCTTGGGAATGTTGCAATTCTCCTTGATGTACTAGCAACAATTTAGTATTTTTGGTGAGTTTGATATTCAGAGAACCAACTTCTAGATTTTGTTTCTCAAATAAGGATAATGCTGTTAGCATTTCCTCTACTGATTCATGGCGAGGTGTAGCAGAATTTTGGCACAATAATAGCAGTGTATCCCAAATTTCTGCCTTTAGAAGTAGGCGATTGCATACACTCGGAAATTGACTAATTACCTCTTGGGAAAGATAACCCAATGTTAAATTAACAGAAGCTCTAGCCACATAAGAACTCAGTTTCTGTTCTGGAAATAAAGTCAACTCTCCAAAGGATGAACCAGATGTCAACGTGGAAATTAAATTATTCAAACCATCTAACAGCCTAACTTTACCAGACAGAACTATATAAATTCCCGGTGCGGCTGTAATCGCTTGCCAAAACTGCTTGGCTATTGGTGGTTCAATAATTTCTAAGCCTTGGATACAATTTTCAAGTTCTTGACTTGATAGTGAATCACCCAAAATATGGGTAATTTGTGCAGCTAACTGTGATTGAGAAAACGCTGATGGCATTTCCTGACCTCCAAATATTAGTTATTGGTCTGAATTAAATTAAATGACCAATGCAAACTAGGTTCGGAGTTAGATTGCAAATCACAAATTGTAATGCCAGTATCCTGATTTGGATTATTTTTTGTTTGGTGGGAACTTTTACGTTTAGTAGAAAGTCCCATTTGTTTAAGTAGGCGATTAATATGGCGATCGCTAATTTCAATCCCCAATTCATTTGCTAGATGTTTACTTAACCATTGAGCAGTCCAATAACCAAAAGCATAGCCATATTCACGCGGACTATGACTTACTAATTCCTTCAATCTATCAATGTATTGATTATTAACAGTCTTTGGTCTACCGATTCTCCGTTCATTCCACTTATGTGCCATACCAGCCTCAGCTATACCTATCCAATACCTCGCCATTTCCTGAGAACAACCAATAATTTCACAAATATGAGATTGAGATTTCCCCATATCTGCTAACAACATAATTTCAATCCTACGTCGATATTCTGGCTGTAGATTAGCTTGCAAGTTTTTAATCAGCACTTTACGCTGAAAAGGTGTTAAAAACTTGCTTTCATGTGCATCGTAAATATCAGAAACTTTGTGTGGATTAGAAGAGAATGACATAATGATTACCAGTTGCCGTCTACTGCAAAATGTGGGCAAATTTATCCATTACATCTGTTACTAAAATCCAGATGCAAAATTAATTAACCACTTCAAACTAATTAAGTATTGATGATTAGTTGAGTTTCCATTACTCAATAATGAAATAAAACTTGTTCCACAAATTAAAGCCTAAAAGTCATTAAACTCAACAAAGGAAGCCATCTATATTTATATTCTTAATACTATCCTAATATTAGTGTTTTCTCATCAGCATATCTTCATAAATCTGAAATTTTCCGCCAGAGAAATTTAAAAAGCCAGTTCTTCAAGTTTTATTTTTAGCCGCTTTTATTCATTAATAAATTTTCCTATATCTTTATAAGAAGCTTATAGAAAAACCTTTTTAAAGTCTTTGTAAGAATTCAGGAGTCAGGAGAAAGAATGAAGAAGGAAGAAGGATATTTTTTTCTGTTTCCTGTCATATCAAACATTTCGTATTCTGAATCCTTACAAGTCTTATAATAATTTATATCAAGTTTATATTCATTAGATGAATTACTTAAGGATGATAAATATAAAAGAAATCATTAAATAGATCCGATTGTAAGTTATTTTAATTTTTATTCAATGAATTAATTAAAAATATAAAAATAAATGCCACCACTCACTTCAAATTACTATACCTCTACCATCAGAAGTAAACCTACACTCTATTAAGGTCTGAAATATACTCAATTTATATCTATCTATAGTATGAAAATTGATATTTGATTTTATATTGTCTCCGCAATAGGTAAATTGAGTTACGAAATCTAACCTGGGGCAAATAACTAAATAAGAAATTTATTGTAGAAATTTGCAAATTGGGAAAATAATCAACAATACTTCTCCCTTAAAGGATATAGGACTTACGCAAGATTGAACTCAAAAGCTGATTATTGCGTGAGGGTAATTCATGAATTATCCCTACTTCCATCCTGTATTGCGTAAGTCCTGGATATTTGAATAGGGTATACTCATAATAAAAGGAAGCTGTAAAAGGTTTCAGCTTCCAGTATCCAATATATAAATTGCCAATTTATACAGTGAAGATCATCTCATCCTATTTGGGAGAAATAGGATTATAATAATTGCAACAGAAGTGTAATAGCTATAAGTTTTACCAGCCATGAGGACAATTTCATCCTAACTTTCCATTTACAAGACTACTTTTAGTTAGTGTGAAAATTTTTTCATTAAGAATTAACACATAAAATAGTAAAGTAGTTTCTAGCACAATCTAAAATTTGAGGGAAGCCACTACCCCAACTTTTAGTTGCATAGATTTCTTGAAAAAAGAACCACCTTTAGTTAGGTTTGATCAGTCTTGAGTGTAAAAGTTATCTTATCCATGAATGCCTGAATGCTTAAACTTCAGTATTATGTATTTCATGGTCAGATATAATCATTCACTTTATTGGTAAAAATTGATTTGTTTGCCATTTACCTCTTCAGGTTGTTATTTCTAATTTATAAGATGTTATGAGTGTATATTTGCCATTCTGGCAGAACTTTTGCAGATCTGATTCAATTTAAACTGCTCAAATTACCGTCACGCATTAGCAAAAGGCTATACACTATCGCTAAAACCATTAGTAGCTCGAAAATGGTGGACAATAAATGCCCACCTCACAAGTTACTTAACCTTCACTGACTTACTAAAAATACGATAGTACAACCATGCACTCAATTCCTTCACTGGAAACAACAAATAAGTTAGCGGATTCACTGTGACAATAATATTTCTAAAATCCCGCTTGGCTAAAAACATAATACCCCGTGCGACTTGGGGTGGTGACATCACACCATACGGATTGAGTTGACTTTTGAACGGCCCTAAAATTAATTTGCGAATTACACAAACCCCATCTAACCGCTTGAGAGTAATCAGATCACCTAATGCTCTTTTGCTGAGTTCATAGAGGGGACTCAAAGCTGGGGAAACCTCCGCTTCCGAGGTATTCACCCAAATTTCTTTGGTTGCTTTGGCTTCTGGGCCTGTGACAGTGGTAGAAAATATATCAATCAACCGCAAAGCTGAAAAGGTATTGACTTGATAGGAGTTTTGAATTGCTTCCGAAGTGCGATCGCTATAAACGTTCACACCATGATTGATAATTAAAATATCCACTTTCTCTAGGCTGGCTTTGAGTTGGGCTTCATTACCCAATTCCCAAGCAAGTACTTTTAACCCAGTTTGCGCCTGTATTTTATCAGGATTAGTACTTAATGCTACGACTTTGGCATTGTGCTTGAGTAATTCCCCTACTAATGCTTTTCCTAAAGCACCTGACGCACCAGTTAAAGCAACAGTTTTACCTTTAAGAGAAAGTCCTGTTCCTAATACTTTATCCACGAGAGGAAAAACACCACTGTAATAAGCATTAACATCATCAAAATGATGTCGCCAATGGTAACTTCGATTCACCAACCAAACGGAAGGAATACTTTCTAAGGGGCCTGGTAAATGGTTATAGTCTGTGTCAATAGTCCCTTGGAAATATCGCAAAGACGCACCATATATAAAAAGTTACCGCATACGCAACTCCCAACCATAATCCCCATTGCTGGGCAACTAAGGCTACTGCTGTTAACATAACTACCAGTATAATCGACTCGACTATATCGTGATACAACTGGGAATCTGTGTAAGCCTTCTGGGAAACCAAGGTTAAATCCCGACGGTAAGCTGCATGGTGCTTATTATGCCATTTTGCCAGCCAGGTAAATTGGTGACACAAAGCATGGTAACTATCTCTTAATATTTCCGCCAGTAACAGGGAACAACACCCCCAAAGAGTAAACTGTATACAGGTATTTACTAAAACCCAGTCCATTGTTAAGTTTTCAGCCAGTCTCATCACGTTTTTATTCACACAACTTAATAAAGATGGTATATTATTCGACCATTAAAAATCTAGAAAACTATCCCACTCTGTTAAAACTTGGTTCGTTCACACAGTATCAAGACTGTCTAAAAATTTTACAATGGGATTAAACGATACTAATGTAACTTATCGTACTCCCATGATATATGCTATTTTTTCTACCTCTACTAAACCTTGACGTTCTAATTCATAAGCAATAAATGGAGCTTTGCTTTTTAAATATTCAAAAGGATAATCTTTTTGACAATAAGGTAGTAGCCAATCTAGTCTTCCTTTTACACAATTATCATCTTCATTAAGTTTGAGGCGTTTAATTGTAGTAACTAATCTGTTTTGAAGAGGATCTAAAATATTTGGATTAGGTTGAATAAATAAAGAAGGAAAATCGAGAATAAAACAATCTTCTTGTAATGAACAAGGGTCTATAACGTCTAAAAAATTGCGTTTTCTAGCATTTAACTTTAAACAAGCAAGGCGAAAATTATCCCATTCATAAGCCCATTCTGGTTTTGCAGACTTAGGAACAAAATGATCTACAGTCGGAGTTCCTTCAGTTCTAGGCATCCATTGAGCAGAATAAGCACAAATACGACCATAAACCTTACATAAATCATCTAAGGATTCCTGCCAATATGCTCCTTTTTTCCAATCTTCAGTTTTGGGATTAGGAACTTTACTTAAGAAAGTCAAGCCTGGATTTCTGACTTTTTTGTCAAAATCATCAGGTTTACGCTGAAACTGCACAGGTATCACAACTCTACTCCATGCCTTTCTGCAAAATAAACCCATCTTGGCCAAAACTCATCATCTTCTGCTAAATACCTTTTCAATTCCTCTGATACTTTTGCTACAGATTCCGAGTCAGGATTATCTGAAAACTGCAAAGATTTGGCAGCATTTAATGTCTTTTCTGCTTCCAAGGAACGAGGTTGACGCAATTTAAAAACATCAGACATTAACCAAGAATCTACCACACCTTGACGTATAAAAGGAAGTTCCTCAATTTGGACTTCATTACCTAATAAATCGCTTTTCACTAGTTCTAGACTAAATAACTTATCAATTTTTTCATCAAATCTAGGTTCTACAGATGCCATTACTAAAGGAGAATGAGTAGCAACCATGATTTGTACTTGTAAATCAGCAGCTAAATCATCTCTGACATCTAACAAAGCAGGTAAAATAGCCCTTTGCCATTGGGGGTGAAGATGCGCTTCTAACTCATCTACTAAAATAACCATTCTCTTCTGTGGTTCTATGCGGATAAGTTTTGATTGTATTTTATGTTCTTCCCAAGCCCAAACTATCAAATAAGCCATTGTAATTATCCGCTGAACCCCTGCCGAAGCATGAATAATGGGAACAGTTCCATAAGGGTGTTCTATGGTGGGAATTTCTCTAGCATCATAAGGCAGTCTGACAGGTTCTCCCGGTTTTAAAATTCCTAAATCACCTTCAGAGGGAGGAGATAAACGTTCTAATACTTTTACTAAGGTGTTAAATGGATATTTATCTGGTCTACTTTGCCATTGAATCCAATCTTGTAATAATCCATTAATAAAAGTATTGCCATTTTCATCTTTTTGACCATTCCATAACTCATCTTTAGTAAACACAAAAGGAAGTGGTACTTTCTTAATATCTTGAACACGAGATGAAAATGACAAATACTGCTTTGCTGTGTCCCATACGGCAAAAGAACCATCTACTCTGGCATAAATTACAAGACCGGGAATAGTTGAGCGATTTTTAATTTCATTCCATCTTTGAAGTTGCCAATCATAAGAAATACTTTCTTTATCAGATTCAGAATCTCCAGAAATTTCAAAAATAATTTTAGGTTCATCTTCACTTATAGTTTGCATTGGATATGCTGGTAAATTTGCCCACTGTCCAGTTAAAGCCCACCATGCACACTCTAGTAAAAAAGTTTTACCTAGTCCATTATCACCTGTAATTAAATTCAGTTGTTCTGCTGGTTCAAAACAAAGTTTACTTGCAGCACCTACACCTTGTATTTCTAAATAAGTTAAAGTGCCTTCTTCGGGTAGAACATCTGGAGGTTTACCAATAACAGTTTTTAATTCTTCCCAAGACACTACTTTATCTTGAAAAAGCTGGTTTACATTAATATTTTCAGGGATAGCAATATCAAATAATTGATTGATTTCTTGTTCATTTAATAAAAAAACATTTTTGAGATTTTCAATAATGCTTTCTGCTGTTGTTTCAGATGTCCATTCTTTTTCACGATAGATCCAAACAGCTAAATGAAAAATTGAAATTACTTGATTATCATATTGAGATAAACAAGATTTTAAGATTTCGATATAGTTATCTTTCCAACCCCATTCTTTTTCAAAGACTTTGTCAATCAAGGCTTCTATAAATGTTTTTTTACGAATATCTTGTATAATGAACTTTGCATATCTATCAAGTTCCATCCATCTTTTTTGATTTTTTGATAAACGAAAACATCTATAAGAAAATGCTGATTCCTTACAGGGTTTATAGTTTTTCTCTAAAAAATCTTGAATCTCTGAATATAGCGATATTTTAATAGTATTATCTACTGGTAATTGTAATTGCTTAAATTTTAAAAAAGTAATTCCCCAAAAAGAATCGACCTTTTCTAAATATTTAAGAGACTCTCTGATTTGGTCAATACTAAGGAACATGATTTTATCAGGTTTACTTCTTTAAATTAATCCGAAGAAATTACAGGTTAAATTCTTTCACGAGATGGCGAGATGCAAAATACTAGGTAATTATCAAGACTAGCTTACCTAGTTTGTTACAAAAAAGAAATATCCAACAGGGTAGAAGTTATCACAATTTACCAGGACTAACGCAAAAACTCTCTAAAAATCTTCTTCCTTCGCGATCTTCGTGCCTTCGTGGTTCATTTCTTCAGAGTGCCTATAACACAACAAGAAAGGGAGATACAGCGGTTCTCGGTCGAATGCAATACAATCGAGGGCGGGGAAACCCAGCCCCTACAGGCTTGGCAATGAAAATGCGTCGGCGAAGTTTATCACAGGTATTGCTCCTATTCTCTCATCTATATATATGATGCGATCGCTCATTCATCCCTTAGAACAATCAAACAGATGTAACCCCAACCGTTGCGACAGTTCCTCACACACCTTCACCCCGCGCACACTATTACCCCGCACATCTAGCAACGGTGAAAACACTCCTATCCCCATCTGTCCAGGGACAACAGCAATAATTCCCCCACAAACACCACTTTTTGCTGGAATACCAACGTTATAAGCCCATTCACCAGCAAAGTTATACATCCCGCAAGTGTACATCACACTCAAAATATCTTTGATATAACGGTTATCTACCGCTTTTTCTTTTGTAATGGGATTAATGCCCTTATTAGCAAGAGTAGCTGCCATTACAGCCAAATCTCGACAATTAACCATCACAGAACACTGTTTAAAATATAAATCCAGCGACTCTTCAATATTTTGGTCAATCATGCCAAAATTAAGCATCAGATGGGCTGTAGCACGATTGCGATGTCCTGTACTGCGTTCTGAAGTAAATACAGAAATATCTACAAATACATCCCGCCCAATATAACGCCGATACATATCTAGCAATCGGTTTAGACGATCAGTAGAACCAGCACCTTTAATTAAACTAGTAATTGCGATCGCACCCGCATTTACCATTGGGTTATAAGGTCGCTTTGATTGCTCATCTAAAATAATCGCGTTAAAAGCTTCCCCAGTCGGTTCTACCCCCACCCTAGTCAAAACATAGTCCCGTCCATGATCTTCCAAAGCCTGACCATAGACAAACACCTTGGAAATTGACTGAATTGTAAATAGTTGTTGATAATCCCCAACTTCATAAATTTGACCATCTACAGTAGCAATGCAGATGCTAAACAAATCGGGGTTTACCTTCGCTAATTCGGGAATGTAGTTAGCTACTGTACCTGCTTCCAGTGACTTGTAATGAGAATGCAAATCCTTGAGAACTTCTAAAAATGGTAATGAAGCTATTTCTAAATCTTCAGAGTTGGCCATAAGGCTGATAACTTGACTAATAGATAATTATACTTGACTTTCTAGTTAGTGACAACAATATAGGTAATTTTTGATACACCCGGAATTTGTTTTTATTCACTGACGAGAATTTTTACTCTCCCATCATGACTTTTTTTTTGACAAGAAAAAATACTTAAAGAAGTAATAGCGAATTTTATTCCTGTAAATATACTGGAAAATTTTATTTTAAATAATACCGTGAATATTCCAGTTAATCTTACAGCCCTTGTATTAAATATAACCAAGAAATTACCATAATTTCAGTGTAGTGATCTCAGATGATTTTTCTAGATAATGACCAATTGATTAAGTTTAGCTGAATTTTCATGCTCATAACTTCATTAAGTATTTATGCTTAATAACGAAACTTGAAGATATGGCTCTTAATAAAAAATCTATTCAATACTTGTTAAAAATAGCACTTCAGTACAGTTAATGTCTAGCGACTGATCAGGATAGTAGCCACCTCAATAAATCATGGACTGATATTAATTCTTCATAAGAAATTATTGACGTTCCGAAAAAAAATGTTACAAAGCCCAAAACCTGATTTGAAAAAGGTTTGACCTAAAAAATTTACCTGGGAATTGGAAGACCGGAGCAAAGCCTACGCTAAAACCCTGATCCCCAAGCCAAAAGGTTCATGTTACTCTGTTGCAGTTATAAACAAAAAGTGAAAGCGGAACAGGTTCGAGTTTTAGGGAATATCACGATCATTTGTGAAAAACCCACCAATTTAAAACTTCAGTTCTATAGTCGCTTTAAAAAATCGGAAGCATGAATCAAAGACATTTGTGGACTACTGCCGCCTTGTTTCTGACCGTTTTGGGTACACCCTCAGTCGGTCTTACTCAAACAACAGAGGAAAACACTCCAACTTCCCCAGCATCGGCTTTAACTGATGTAGTCAAAGTAGGAGAATATCAATCCCCGGCACAGAAACCTACCTTGGATGCTGTGAAAACGGACATTCATCCTCACAGTATTGGAGGCCGTCAGGCGGCAACCCTTTACATCCGGAATATTCCTGTTCTTACCTTTCTAAGTTCTGCACCCGTTACTAGTGCAGAAACCAAAGTTGGTGCAGTTGCAAATGGTAATGGCGTAAAGTCATATGCCCTTGTTTCTAATAATTCAGCAAAGGTAGCCAGTATTGGGAACGTGATAGATGTGAGCAAATCTCCTAGCTCCATTGCCGATGACCCAGTTCAAAGAGCTAGTGTTGTAGCCGCTAGAATCAATCAGTTGATTGATGAAAATGTGGATGCCAGTCAGATTACCGTAAGTTGGAAAACAACAGAACAATCTCCAGTTAATAATAAAGCCCAAGATAAAACACACTCTGTTAAACAGCAGCTAGATCGCTACACCATTAAAGTTGATGGTCAAGAATTGGTGGAAATCAATCAAGGTACGCAACTAGCAGATAGCACTAAAGATTTAGCAAGAGATGCATTGCAAGCAACCAATCGTCTACGAAGACTCATTGGTAATGCATCTCCTATCAGCGAAATTGCTAATTTACCAGTCAGTACACCAGCATTGACATCAAAGCTGCCACAACAGATTGCCCGTGGATTTAAAATCAACTTCCAGGGTATAGCTTCTTGGTACGGTTATGATTGGGCTGGCAGAAAAACCGCCAATGGTGAAAGGTTTAATCCTGACGCAATGACAGCAGCCCACCGCAGTTTACCTATGGGGACACAAGTTCGTGTGACTAACACTCGGAATAACCGTTCTGTGGTTGTGCGAATCAATGATCGAGGCCCATACATCGGTGGTCGAATAATTGATGTTTCTATTGGTGCAGCCCGGTTATTAGGGATGGTTGGCAGTGGAGTGGCCCCAGTGCGTATTGATATTCTAGGAAGGTAGCCTCTTTTTTCATCCTTTTTCGCTTTTCACTTCAATGCCTCTAGTTCAACAATCTCTTCCCTCGATTATGGCTTGCGCCACGCTCCGCTATCAGATATAAACTAACGGGGGAGAGGATAGATAAGAACTAGGGGTATTTTGTGCGCCTGCTGACAACAGTTGCAGCTTTACGCTGTTATTTAACTCAACGTCGCCGCAAGGCGGCCAGACTTACGCCTACGGAAAGCAATCTAATGCTTCCAGAGGAGCTATTATTTGATGATCAGACTACTTGGTATTGGACAGAAGTTGGTTTAGTCCCAACTATGGGGGGTCTACATCAAGGTCATCTCAGTCTTATTGAACGAGCTAGGCAAGAAAATTCTACGGTGATTGTTAGTATTTTTGTTAATCCCTTGCAATTTGGCCCCAAGGAAGATTATCAACGCTATCCCCGTACTTTAGAGCAAGACCAAAAACTTTGTGAACAAGCTGGAGTGGATGCGATTTTTGCCCCTACTCCGGAAGAAATGGGAATTTCTCAGAAGAATATACAAGAAACTCCAGTTACACAAGTCATCCCTCCATCTGGTATGATAAATAGCTTGTGTGGTAGTTATCGGCCTGGTCATTTTCAAGGTGTGGCGACGATTGTCACCAAGCTTTTCAATTTGGTTCAGCCTGACCGAGCCTACTTTGGTCAAAAAGATGGTCAACAACTGGCAATTATTAAACGGCTAGTGGCTGATTTAAATTTGCCGATAGAAATTGTTGCTTGTCCAACGGTGCGGGAAACTTCCGGCTTGGCTTTGAGTTCTCGTAATCAATATTTGACTGCAACGGAAAAAGAGCAAGCTACGGTGTTATTTAAAGGCCTGCGGCAAGCTGAAGCGGCGTTTCGTGCTGGCGATCGCAACAGTAGCCAGCTGATAGCATTGGTGTGGCAAGAAATCGCAAAGATCAGCACTATCTATGTCGAATATATTGAATTGGTTGAACCGAATACATTGATGTTTTTAACAAAAGTTGAGGAAGAAGGAATGCTGGCGATTGCAGCCCGTCTTGGTTCTACACGTTTGATTGATAACACTATCTTGCGGGATGTGTATGACGAGCTACGCCAACCTATCATCGCCATTGATGGCCCTGCGGGTGCTGGTAAATCGACAGTGGCTCGCCAAGTGGCAACCCAGTTAGGTTTAGTGTATTTAGATACGGGTGCTATGTACCGGGCTATTACCTGGCTAGTGCTGCAAAAAGGAGTTGCTATTGATGATGAATGTGCGATCGCAGAATTAGCTAACCAGTGTAAAATTGAACTTACTCCCAGTCAAACCCTACAATCTCCTGTACAAGTGTGGATTAATGGTAATGATGTAACTCAAGAAATTCGCACCATTGAGGTAACATCACAAGTCTCAGCCATCTCCGCCCAAAACGCAGTTCGTAAAGCACTGGTCAAACAACAGCAAAACTGGGGTAAACGAGGTGGTTTAGTCGCTGAAGGACGGGATATTGGTACTCATGTTTTCCCAGATGCAGAAGTGAAAATCTTTTTAACTGCTTCTGTTGGTGAACGCGCACGTCGTCGTCAGCAAGACTTTACAAAACAAGGTCAGCCTGAAGTTAGTTTAGAACAGTTGGAACGAGATATTGCAGAACGAGATCACAAAGATAGCACTCGCAAAATTTCTCCCTTACAAAAAGCAGTAGATGCAGTAGAAGTTCAAACTGATGGACTTAGCCCTTCTGAAGTAGCAGCGCAAATTGTTAATTATTACCAAGATCGCTTGTCTCAACGGTAAAAATTCAGGAGTCAGGAGTTCGGAGTTCGGAGTTCGGAGTTCGGAGTTCGGAGAATTATAAAATCAGGAATCAATAGATTCGAGGTTTTTCTCGTTCCCATACTCTGTATGGGAATGAATTCTAATGCTCTGGCGTTATCAATGAGAGTAGAGGCAGAGCCTCTGTGATAGCATTCCTAGTCAGAGACTAGGAACGAGATAACGAGATATGGTCAAGATTTGAAAGTTTCTTCCCTATTCCCTTTTTTGTAAGTTCATAAATCTAAAGTGTTCTATATATTCAATGGTATATTAGAAAATATTGTATTCAATATTGTAAAACCTTTAAATCATAATTCATCTAACTAAAGATATATTTAAATCATTCTCCTTGTTGCATTTTCAAACTATAGAAATTCTATTATCTCCTACTTTTTAGGGAGGTCGGAGATCTTGTTTTTGCAAAAAATTAACCTATCTTTAACCGCTTCAGGGGAAGAGGTTAATTATACTGGATATGTGCATATTTGGAAACCTAAATTTGAGGATAATCTTTCACAAATGGCTAATTAACTCGGCAGATGACTATTAGAAATTTTTATTTATCATCAGAAATCTCTCCAAAATTGACTTATTGCCAAATTACTTTGGTTTAACCTTGACTTTGGTAGTAAAATGACTAAGTTAAGTTTTATATCCCAATATCAAGGATAAAAAACTGAATCAATACAAAACCTGTAGTTTTCTAAGTTTAGGCAATAGCTTTAAACTAGAAAACAGTAAAGAGAGGATTTCAAAACATGGCATTTTCACAACTTCCACTACCCTTCGACTTTAATGCTCTAGAGCCTTATGGTATGAAAGGTGAAACCTTTGAATATCACTATGGTAAGCATCATAAAGCTTATGTAGATAACCTCAACAAGCTCACCGATGGTACAGAACTTGCTGATAAGTCCCTCGAAGAAGTAATTCAAATTTCCTTCAAAGACTCCTCTAAAGCTGGTATCTTCAACAACGCGGCTCAAGTTTGGAACCATACCTTCTTTTGGAACTCACTCCAACCCGCAGGTGGTGGCGCTCCTACCGGTGAACTAGCTGCTAAGATTGACAAAGATTTTGGTAGTTTTGACAAATTCAAAGAAGAATTTTCTACTGCGGCTGCAACCCAGTTTGGTAGCGGTTGGGCTTGGTTAATTGATGATGGTGGTACGCTGAAGGTGATTAAGACACCAAATGCAGAAAACCCTTTAGCTCATGGTAAAAAGGCACTTCTCACCCTAGATGTTTGGGAACACGCCTACTACATTGACTACAGAAATGCGCGTCCAGCATTCATCAAAAATTTCTTAGATCAATTGGTTAACTGGGAATTTGCTGCTGCAAATCTAGCTGCTTAATCAACCTTTGATAGAAAGCTTTCATTGACAGTCCCCATGCCTAACCAGCAGGGGATTTTTAATAAAGCCTACTGAGGCGTTTACGTCTCAGTAGGCTTCTTGATCCCCTGTATTGGTAATTTATTGGCTCCAACCCTGAAAATCTAGCTGTTCACAGCGTGAAAGTAAAATTGGGGTGCAATTTAATCAAATTTACTACAACTTGCTCGCCTGGTCTTTAAACCACGGTTGACTGTTATTAGTTTAGTTAATGGTTTTGCCTGATTACCCTGATTTCCAAAGGCTTTATTCCCAAACTTGACCGAGGCGAGTTCAATATAGTCTATATTTCTGCCTTGCCTAGTGTTCCTGATCCCCGACTATTGGCGCAAGTAGGACAAGAACAACGAGGAGAACCAGGAAGGCTACCGGGACAAGGAGAATCGAACATAAGAGGACAAATAAATTCCTCTTCGGCTGCTGCTTTCGCTGCTTTATCATCTCCAATTCCTCTTCCTAATCCTCTAAATGATTCTGTGGATGTTGCTAAGAAACTGGAAGTAGTGGTGAGAAAGTCTCCCGCGATCGCTCTCCACCATCCACAAGATTAGGATGTAGCCGTTTACAAAAATGTCCAAAATGTAGGCCATTAATGTAGCATGACAAATGATTGTGTCAGCGGCAGGATGATTGATTTCCCAAGATGGAACAGACTAATAGCTCAAAATCCGCACGCGAAGTTTTTAATATATCCAGATGGGCAATTAAATTTTCGTGGTTGACGGTATGTTTTTGGATAGCGGTAACAGCAGCGGGTATTCTCGCTTTCAGTTCCCTCAAATACGCTTTGTTTCCAGATATTACCTTTCCGGTGGTGGTGGTAAATGCCCAAGCACCCTTAACTTCTGCTTTAGATACAGAAACCAAGTTAACGAAACCACTGGAAGAAAGCCTCAAGTCCCTGGCAGGAATTGAAAATATCCGTTCCTCAACTTATCCGGGGCAAAGTGCTGTTAGCCTGTTGTTTGCGGTTGGTACAGATTTAGAAAAATCTACTAACAAAACTACTAGCGCACTGAAGGAGTTAAAACTACCTGAAGGAGCTAAATATAAGATTATTCCTTTAAACCTGAATGAGTCATCAGTCATTAGTTATGCCATTGAGAGTCAGTCAGGAAATTTGGGTGATTTGCAGAAATTGGCTGATGAGAAAATTTTACCTGCGATCGCACAATTGCCAGGAGTTCTCAAAGTCTCACTGTTAGGCGCTCCTCCAAAATCCCCTCCTCTAAATCCTAGCAATGCCACGGCGGCTTTAACTCAAGGGGGAGCAAATTTAGTCAGATTTAATGGTCAAGATGTACTAGCATTTCAAGTCATCAAGCGTGGAGATGCTAATACCTTAGAAGTAGTGAGTCGAGTCGAACAGGAAGTACAAAACCTGCGTTCTACCTTAAAAGATGTCAACCTCACCCTAGCGGCTACCCAAGCAGAATATATCCGCCAAGCCACCAAATCAACCATAGATGCGTTGATAGAAGCTATCATCTTGGCAATTGTCGTAATTTTCCCATTTTTATGGAATTGGCGAGCCACTTTAATTTCGGCTTTGGCAATTCCCACATCGTTGTTAGCCACGTTTATCGTCATGGCGATTTTCGGCTTCAACCTAGAAACAATTACGTTGTTAGCCTTAGCTTTAGTGATTGGTAGTGTCATTGATGATGCCATCATTGATGTAGAAAACATCTTACGGCACATCGAAGAAGGGCAAAGTCCCCGCGAAGCCGCACACTTAGCTACCGATGAAATTGGTTTAACAGTAGTCGCCACAACTGCCACAGCCGTAGCAGTATTCTTACCTATCGGTTTAATGGGTGGAGTCGTCGGGCAGTTTTTCGAGCCATTTGGAATCACCGTTTCTGCCTCCTATATTGCTTCTACATTGGTAGCGCGGACTTTATCACCGGTGTTATCTATTTATTGGCTCAAACCACCTGCGACAACTTCCCAACGCAAAGAAAATAAAATTGGGGTTTATTTTACGGAAGCTTATCGCAATTTACTCTCTTGGTCTTTGAACCACCGCAAAATAGTTATTGCCTTAGCCGTACTCAGTTTTATTGCTGGTATTGCCCTAGTTCCCTTTATTCCCAAGGGTTTTATTCCCAAATTAGATCGCGGTGAATTTAATATTACTTACACTGCTCCTTTGCCGAAAATACCTGATTTGGCAGCATTACAACTAGAAGGCAGGAGGGAAATAAATTCCCAGTCCCCAGTCCCCAGTCCTCAGTCCCTATTACCTATTCCTAACCCTCTCAATGACTCTTTAGAGGTGGCGAAAAAACTAGAAGCAGAGGTGAGAAAATTCCCAGATGTGGAAACAGTTTTTACTACTGTTGGTTCTCGTGGGGGTGAGCCAAATAAGGGAACTCTCTATGTCAAGCTGAAGGAAGATCGCACGATTAAAACGGCAGAATTACAAGACCAATTACGCCAAAATTTACCTACACTTCCTGGTGTGACTACCAGTGTGGAAGATATTCAATTTGTGGATACTGGTGGAGAAAAACCTTTACAGATAGCACTTCGCGGTAATGATCTCAAAGCTTTGAATCAAGCGGCTAAGTCTATTAAAGACCGCATTACCAAAATCCCAGGATTTGCTGATGTCACAGTTACAGGAGATACCAACAATGCAGATCAGGTTTTTCAAATTGAACGGCTGAACCAGGAACGGGTTGCATATATCAGTGCTAATTTGGGTCAGGGTTTAACCTTGGGTGATGCTACAGACAAAATTGTAGCGGAAGCCAAAGGAGTTTTACCTGCTGATATCACTTTAGGGTTAGGTGGAGATTCTGCCCGACAAAATGAAGTTTTTGGTAGTTTTATTTCAACTTTGATTTTATCGGCTTTGTGTATCATTGTTGTGTTGATTTTACTGTTTAAAAGCTGGGTAGATCCTTTAGTAATCGGTGTTTCTTTACCGTTAGCGGTTGTAGGAGCGATGTTAGCATTACTCTTTACTAAGAGTGATTTTGGCATGATTTCGCTGATTGGTTTTGTGTTCTTGCTAGGACTGGCAAATAAAAACGCTATTGTTTTGGTTGATTACATTAATCAGTTACGGCGAGCAGGTTTAGAACGCACGGAAGCTATTCTCAAAGCTGGGCCAGTTAGACTTCGACCAATTATGATGACTACTGTCTCTACTCTTTTAGGGATGTTACCCATTGCTTTGGGTTTTGGTGCGGGTTCAGAATTGCGATCGCCTATGGCTGTAGCTATTGCTGGCGGTTTGGTAACTTCCACTATCCTCAGTTTGATTGTTGTGCCGGTTGTCTATGCAATTTTAGATGATTGGTTTCCCAGGAAGAATATGACTCAATAACAGCTTGTAGGGTGCGTCAAAAAGTTAATTTTACAATTAGTGAATTGAAAAAATTGACGCACCAAATTAATTAAATTGTCTGAATCAGGATTTACAGGATTTAAGGATTTACAGGATGTTTGTTTGTGGTATT
Organism: Anabaena sp. PCC 7938; assembly: GCF_049315035.1. Classification (NCBI taxonomy): domain Bacteria; kingdom Bacillati; phylum Cyanobacteriota; class Cyanophyceae; order Nostocales; family Nostocaceae; genus Anabaena; species Anabaena sp. PCC 7938. The sequence goes on from NZ_CP186034.1 coordinate 5,093,625, forward strand.
ATTTTTTTGTCTGAATCCTATTTCCGACGTTTTAAAGTTTCAAAAAAATTGCAAAAGTTCAAAAAAAAATTTGTTTTTTGGGGTTTAACCCTGTTGACTTTTTTCTCTGAAAATGATATTTTGATAATGGGAGTATGTCCTTAAATAAAAATTTAACTTATGCTCCATTATATTAATATAGATATTTTACCACGTTGACCTCTACTGCAACCCCTAAAAAAAGAATTTTTTGAATAAAAAAAGTTATTGAGAATTGGTTTATCATAAATCAAAATTATTAATCAGGGAAGACAACCCAGTTTTTTGATAAATCCTGTAAATCCTTTTATCCTGTAAATCCTGATTCAGACAATAATGAAATATTGAGGAGTGAGAGGTCATTGAATGCGGGCTTTTGTGACTGGTGGTACAGGATTTGTAGGTTCTCATGTAGTGCGATCGCTTTTACAGTCAAACTATAAAGTTACGGCTTTAGTACGTGGGAGTAGTAACCTGGGAAATTTGCGAGGTTTAGAAATAGATTTTGTTAAAAGTGATTTAAATGATCCGCAAATCTGGAAACAGATGCAGGGTTGTAACTACCTGTTTCATGTTGCTGCCCATTATTCCCTCTGGCAAAAAGACAGAGAAATACTCTATCGTCATAATGTGGAAGGAACGCGCAATCTTTTAGCAGCAGCCCAAAAAGCGGGAATTGAACGCACAGTTTACACAAGTTCTGTAGCGGCTATTGGAGTCGGGAAATCTGGTCAAGTGGTTGATGAAACCCATCAGAGTCCTGTAGAGAAATTGGTGGGAGACTATAAGAAGTCTAAATTCCTAGCTGAACAAGTAGCAATGGACGCTGCAAAACAAGGTCAAGATATTGTCATAGTTAATCCTAGCAGTCCCATTGGAACTATGGATATTAAACCCACACCCACAGGATATATAATCCTGCGGTTTTTGCGGCGACAAATGCCGGCTTATGTGGATACAGGTTTGAACTTTATTGACGTGAGAGACGTGGCTAGAGGACACTTGCTGGCTTTAGAAAAAGGTCAAAGAGGCGATCGCTATATCTTAGGACATCAAAACCTCAGCCTCAAACAACTGCTAGAAATACTAGCCGACATCACAGGATTAAAAGCACCGCAAATATCCGTTCCAGCTTTGTTACCTTTAACCGTGGCTTGGATAGAAGAAAAAATCCTCGCACCTTTAGGGAAAACCCCCACAGTTCCCATAGATGGTGTCCGCATGGCACAGCAACCAATGTATTATGATGCTTCCAAGGCCGTCCGCGAACTTGGTCTACCTCAGTCCCCTGTGAGTGTAGCACTCAAAGACGCTGTTGATTGGTTTGTGTCTAATGGTTACGTGAAGTAGGTGACAGGTGACAGTAAAAAGGCAAAAGGCAAAAGGCAAGAGTTTATTCTTCCCAATCACCAATCACCAATTACCAATTACCAACTTAAGTGGTGTTATCAAGAGAGGAGAATAGTTAAATGGCGATTAATCTACAACAAGCAATTGATATCGGCAAGTATCTAGTTACGCAACGTCTATTAGGACGTAAACGCTTCCCATTAGTATTAATGTTAGAACCGCTGTTTCGGTGTAACTTAGCTTGTACAGGCTGTGGAAAAATCCAACATCCCACAGAAATACTCAAACAAAACCTGACCCCAGAACAATGTTTTGCAGCAGTAGAAGAATGTGGCGCACCTGTGGTTTCTATTCCTGGAGGAGAACCCCTATTACATCCCCAAATTGATGAAATTGTTAAGGGTTTAGTTGAACGCAAGAAATATGTTTACTTGTGTACAAATGGTTTGTTATTAGAAAAGAGTCTCCATAAATTTCAACCTTCACCTTATCTGAGTTTTAGCGTTCATCTTGATGGAATGCGAGAATGGCATGATAAATGTGTAGACCGTAAAGGCGTTTTTGATACTGCTGTCCAAGCAATTCGCGCTGCTAAAGCTAAAGGTTTCCGTGTCACGACTAACACAACTATTTTTGAAGGTTGCGATGTCCAAGAAATGCAAGAGTTTTTTGATTTTCTGGAAACTCTGGGAACTGATGGCATGATGATTTCTCCTGGTTACGGTTACGCATGGGCCCCAGATCAAGATCATTTTCTGCAAAGAGAACAAACCCGCGCTTTATTCAGAGAAATTCTCACACCTTACACATCTGGTAAAAAGAACTGGAACTTTAATCACAACCCCTTATTTTTAGATTTTCTTATTGGTGAGAAAGACTATGAATGCACTCCTTGGGGTAGTCCTAGTTATAGTGTTCTCGGTTGGCAAAAACCTTGCTATCTCTTGAATGAAGGATACTATACAAGTTTCAAACAGTTGTTAGATGAAACTGATTGGAGTCAATATGGACAAAAGAGTGGTAATCCTAAATGTGCTGATTGTATGGTTCATTGTGGTTACGAACCAACCGCAGCAATGGATGCTATGCAACCACAAAATATAGCCCGTTCTTTGGGAACTGTGTTTGGTAGGGGGTAATTTGAAAACTCTCAGAATCAGGATTTTGGGAATGATAAGGATATACAGGATGAAAGAGTAATTTATTAGGATTCATCTTTGTTAATCCTTCAATTCAGTAAGGGATAATCAAAAAATAAAGTCCTTAATTTTGTGGGATGGGCATCCTGCCCGTCCTTGATAATTTGCAGGCAAGATGCCCGCACCACAAGAAACTTTTGGGTATTTTTTTAAGCTTGATTTCAACATCTAAATTCTATTTGGCAAACTATTAATTCATGCGTACTCGGCAAAGTATAGTGGAAATGTTTGCGACTTTCCTGCAATTTGAAGCTGAACACTTCAATGGTTGGGTATATGATGCTAAACTGCGTCGCAACATTCAAAATCTTTTATTACAAATACCACAAACACAAAGCGCAGAAAATTTTTGGGCGATTTACTGGCATAAGGCTTGGCAAACTCAGCCCAACTCCTTAGCACTTGGACATCTATCTGCTTACTTGCAGGAAACCTGTTATTGGGCTGTAAAAAGAACAATTCCCCAATTTGCCAGCTTACAGAGTAGTTTATCAGACTGTTTTCAAATAGCGATCGCTCAAGTACCAAAAATCCTCAAAGGTTGTGACCCCAACCAAAAAGCTAGTCTCAAAAGTTATAGCACTGTAGCTTTTGGCAATATTATCCGCGATGCCTTGCGCCAAAAACAAGAAATAGATTATGCCAACGATTGGGCCTTATTGCTAAAATTAAGCCGCAAGCGACTCCAGGAAGCCTTACAAAATGCCGGAGTGACAGATAAGATAATTACTCGTTATCTCTTGGCTTGGAAAAGTTTTACAGATGGTTATATTCTCGGCAAATCACCAGGTGTTCGCAAGTTGCAAAGACCTGACCAGGATACTTGGGATACCATAACTCAATTTTACAACCGCGATCGCTTGACCCTCAACCCCCCTGAAATAGAATGCAATGCCGAAACTCTAGAAAAATGGCTGGTTTTTTGTGCCAAACACGCACGTGCTTATCTTTATCCAGTGGTTTCTTCCCTCAACTTACCGAAGTTAGGACAAACAGAAGGTGAATTACAAGATGATTTAGCAGATAATGCTCATGAATCTTTATTGGCTAGTTTAATTGACCAGGAAGAAGCGGAAACGCAAAAAAATCAACAAATAGAAATACACAACCTGTTAATCACTGCCCTAGGAAAACTCACTCCCCAATCACAACAGTTATTGCAGCTATATTATCAACAAGGACTCATCCAACAACAAATTGCCCAACAGCAACAAATCCAGCAATATCAAGTTTCACGTCAATTAGCTAAAGCTAGAGAATCCCTACTGCTGGCTATTACGAAATGGGGTCAGGAGACAATGCATATTTCTCCAACTTCCAACGTGGTCAAATATATTAGTGTCGTGTTGGAGGAGTGGTTACAGAATTATTTCCGTAATCTGGAATCTCACTCCTCAGAGGAGAAATAGTTATGTCTCTGTTCTGTGTCCCCCCTACTCAACTCTACTTAGAGGTGTCTTTAGAGGTACAAAACCAATCTTGGCAACAAAGCCAGTCTTTTGTGAGTCCTCTCGGTCGTTGGAATGCTTTTCTTAATCAAGTATGCCTGAGTACCTTTCTACCATGGTTACAAACAGAATATGCACCAGAAGCTACTGTAGAAACCCTTCCCCAAATTTGGGAAGTAGTCAGCGGTACGGCGATAAATCTGGATACAAAGCGCCTGATTCTGATTCCAGATAAAAATTTAGAAACTAGAGAATTTAACGTCCCACAAGAATGGATAGATATTCCTAAGTTAGCTGGAGATTATTATCTAGCAGTACAAGTTAATCCTGATGGACAGTGGATGCAAATTTGGGGTTATACCACCCATGAACAATTAAAAAATCAAGGTAGCTACGATCCTCAAGAGAGGACTTACTCTTTGGAAGCCAATCAGATGATTGAGGATTTGAATGTACTGTGGGTTGTACGTCAATTATATCCCGAAGAACAAACACAAACTGCGATTCCCCCACTGCCTGTTTTATCAGCTACCCAAGCAGAAAACCTCAAGCAGAGATTAGCCAGTCCAACAATTACTAATCCTCGCTTAGAATTGCCCTTTGAAATTTGGGGAGCATTATTAGAAAGCGAAGACTTTTTACAACCAACACAGAATACAACAATTATTAATTTGCGTCAGTGGTTTGAGAATGTAGTTACAAATAGCTGGCAAACAATAGAATCTTTATTTGGTACAGAAGCAAATTTAGCCTTTAGCTTTCGTCAAGCCAATAATGTCGCTGAAGAATTAATTCAACGTGTAAAGGTAATTAATTTACCTATACAAAATGCTAATCAAGCATTGGTTTTGATGTTGACATTGACAGCAGAAACAGATGGAAGATTAGGAATCCGCGCTCAATTATATCCGAATAATCGCAATTCTTATTTACCTAATAATGTTAGACTAGCGTTGATTTCTGCATCAGGCGATGTTGTGCAATCAGTAACAGCCAGGGAGGCAGATAATTCGATTCAACTAAAACGGTTTCGCTGTCCACTTAATACAAGATTTAGCCTTCAGGTAATTCTTGATGATTTCAGCTTTATGGAAGAGTTTGAATGTTAATTAATTATTGTAGGGGTAAAGCGCAATGCTAAACTTTTGTCTGAATCAGGATTTCCAGGATTTAAGGATGAACAGGATTAAGATGAGGACTTTATCTGGTTATCTCGTTCCCAGGCTCTGACTGGGAATGCCATTACAGAGGCTCTGCCTCTGATATCATCGTTAACGCAGCTTGGCGTATGCTCCGCTAGATCCACAGGCAGAACCTTCTACAATTCATTCCCATACAGAGTATGGGAATGAGAAATAATCTCTTACAAATTACAAATTACCAACCATGAGTAAATTGATCGTCCTAAATTTAGGAAAAGGAAACTTACACCAAGGGTTTTCCACGGTCATAGCTCAACTTTGGCAAACGGATGTTCTTAATCCCATGCAATTTACAGGTGGATTACCTGCTGCACCACAATTAGAGTATCTTTATCAACGTTGGCAAAAATTGTATACAGCTTTATATGCCAGTTTAGGATGGCGTAATCGCAATATTTCTGAATTTGAAATTGAAGAAGAAGACGTTACCAATATTTCTCAAGCTGAGTTTGAAAGTATTTGCCAAGAATTCCAGAAAACTCTGAATACATGGCTGAATAGTTTAGCATTTCTAAATATTGACCGCAAACTACGTACCCAACTTTTACCTACAGATGAAATTCGCTGCGTTATTACGGCTGAATGTGATCAGGTTTTAAAATTACCTTGGTGTTTATGGCATTTTTTTAATGATTACCCATTAGCAGAAATAGCCCTCAGTCCTCCTGAATATAGCCGTGCAATTAAAAATAATTCCCGCAAGACTAATGGTAAGGTGAGAATTTTAGCGATTTTGGGAGATAGCCATCACATTGATGTGGAGAAAGACCAAAATTTACTTCAGCAATTACCTAATGCTGAACTTAAGTTTTTAGTTGAACCCAACCGTTGCCAACTTACAGAACAATTATGGGCATCTGGTTGGGATATTCTCTTTTTTGCGGGGCATAGTTCCAGCCAAGGAAAAGGGAAAATGGTATTGAATCCCCAGGAAACTTTGACTATTGATCAATTAAAGTATGGTTTGCAAAAAGCGATCGCACAAGGTTTGCAGTTAGCAATTTTTAACTCTTGTGATGGTTTGGGAATCGCAGAAGATTTAGCTGATTTGCATTTACCGCAAGTAATTGTCATGCGGGAACCTGTCCCAGACCGGGTTGCACAGGAATTTCTCAAGCATTTCCTCACTGCTTTTTCTTCGCAAGGACAAACTTTGTATACAGCAGTTAGGGAAGCTAGGGAGAGGTTACAGTCTCTAGAAAATGATTTCCCCTGCGCTACTTGGCTGCCTGTTATTTGCCAAAATCCCGCCGAAATATCCCCAACTTGGCAGGATTTGTGTGGTCAGCAATTGGGTTTAAAATTTTCACGTCCCAATTTACGCCAGTTACCAATTGTTTTTATTGGTAGTTCAATGGTTACTTTATCTATCGTATTAATACGACTCATAGGGGGACTGCAAGCCCTAGAATTGGCAGCATTTGACCAATTAATGCGATCGCGCCCCCAAGAACAACCAGACCCCCGTTTGTTGGTTGTAACTGTCACTGACCAAGATATTCAAGCACAGGGACAAGAACCTAGACAAGGTTCACTTTCAGATAAATATCTCAACTTATTACTAACTAAACTCGAACAATATCAACCAGCGGTCATCGGTTTAGATATATACCGGGATTTTCCTGTGAGTGTGAACCAACCAGAACTAGCCAAACGGATGCAAAAAAGCGATCGCTTTTTTGCTATTTGTAAACGTGCTGATCCAGAATATGACCCCACAGGCATTTCACCCCCACCAGAAATCCCAGAAGCAAGGTTAGGTTTTAGCGATTTTGTCCAAGACGAGGATAGTATACTGCGCCGTCATTTGATGGCCATGACCCCAAATCCCATCTCATCAACTTGCACACCAGCTTATGCCTTTAGCACTCGGTTAGCATTTTTATATCTGCAATCACGAGGAATTACCGCCAAATTTACACCAGATTGGAATTTACAACTAGGGAATAAAACCTTCGGACGTTTGCACAAAAGAAGTGGTGGTTATCACTCGATAGATGCCCAAGGTAGCCAGATTTTGCTAAATTATCGTTTTTCACCCTCTGTGCAAGCAATCGCCCCACAAGTTACCATGAGCCAAGTCCTAAACGGGCAAATTAACCCCAATGCCCTCAAAAATAGAATTATTCTGATCGGTGTCACCAGTAATAGCAGTAGTGATTATTGGTCTACACCCTATAGTAAAAGCCCTTTAGAAGTTGTACCAGGCATATTCATTCAAGCACAGATGGTGAGCCAAATGATCAGTGCTGCTTTAGACAACCGCCCCTTATTATGGGTTTGGACGCAATGGAGTGAAATCGGCTGGATTTGGTATTGGTCTTTCACAGGAGGATTACTAGCTTGGTATGTTAGAAAAATCACTTATTTAATTATTGTCTTAGCGATCGCAATAATCACACTATTTGGACTCTGCTTAATCATACTCATTCAAGGAGGTTGGATACCCTTAGTACCACCAATAATTTCTTTACTAGTTTCCAGTATTCAAATTACCTATATCAAAACAAAAATAGCAAGTGACAGGTAATAGGCGACCGAAACCAGGCATTTTAAAATTTTGAATTGACATATTCCCTATTAAAAATCACGAATTTTGACTTAGTAATTTGTATAACAATTTATCAACACTATTTTGTAATTAAAAAATTAATTATTCCCATGAAAAAAATACTTTGGTTTCATACTCTCACCATCATCTCTGCAATAAATTTGAGCATTTTTAATTTACCAGGAAATTGGCAAATTCAGGCTCAAACTTTAGCATCAACTACCAAAATCAAGTATATTGCACCGGTAGTACAAGAACAGCCAGGAGAACCAAAAGGACGACGTAGAGGTGGGGGCAGTCGTGGGCCATGTAAGCAATATGAAACCCTGACAGCATTAGTACCTGTAACTAAAACCGAAAATAAAGATATAGTTTGGGGAAACTCAGCATCTCAAACCCCAACATTTTGGTTTTTTGTACCTGATAAATTAACCCCCAAAGTTCCCGTAGAGTTTGTAATTCAAGACGAAGCAGATAATTATGTTTATCAAACAAAATTTAATCCTCCAGAAACACCAGCCGGCGTAATTAGCCTAGCTGTAAAACCAACAGTACCATTAGAAACAGGTAAATCTTATCGTTGGACTTTTTCCATCTCTTGTGATCCAGATAAACCTTCTGCTTCCGTTTATGTTCGAGGTTCAATGACACAAATTGCGCTCAATTCAAACTTGAAAAAACAACTAGAAACGGCTAAAACACCTTTAGAAAAAGCCGTTATTTTTGCTGAAAATGGTATTTGGCAAGATGCATTAACGACTTTAGGTGAACAAATGCAAAACAGTAAACCTATAGATCCAGAAATTACATCTGTTTGGGCTGAGTTGCTTAAACAAGTTAATTTAGATAATTCTGCGTCTGCTTCTATTGTTCCTTGTTGCACAACCAAACAATAGACATAATGCAATAGTTAAACCCACATTCCGTAATGTGGGACAGGACTTACGCAAGATGTGACCGAAAACCTGATTCTTCCGTAGTGGTAATTCATGTAGCTTGCTTGCCCGTTGCAGTATTACCGCTACTTTCCTTGTCTTGTGCGTAAGTCCTATGGGATAAAAAAACACTCTAGGAATTAAAAATAATTTCTGAGTGCTGTGTTTATTAGGCTTGAGATTATGAATTTGGGAAACCAATTTATAGGAAATCTTAAACAAGCTGAACATCTAAACTAACTGCGAAACCAGCAGGTATATTCTCAAGAGTAGCGAATTGATTTCCTTGGAATAACAAGCCACCAGTAGCGTTATTGTAACTGAAACTATTGAGGTCAGTAATACCAAATCCAACTTGAGAAATCTGAATCTTGTCACCTTCTATCCAACTAAAATCTTTGATAATGTCTAAGCCTTCTAAAATAGAGTTGAAGACAAATTTATCAGCCCCAGATCCACCTGTAAGGATATCATTACCAAATCCACCCACTAAAGTATCATCGCCAGTGCTACCCCGCAGTTTATCAGCATATTGTGTACCAGTAATCTCAAACTTCTCAATATTGCTATATCTAAGCAGGGTAAAACTAGAGGATAAATCATCGCTACCACTGTCAGAAGTACCAGAGTATAAGGGATTACTACTACTGTTAGAAGCGTTAATGTATGAGGGATTGAGATCAGTAGAACCACTACTGCCAAGAATGTTGCTATAGATTAGATTTTCTCCATTGTATCCCACTTCAATCCCAAAACCATTATTAAATTGACTGTAGTTGGCTTTTAAAGTGTCAGTACCAGCACCACCATCAACATTTCCATCTATATCAACTAAAGTATCATCACCGTCACCACCAAAGAGGTAATCATAACCAGCACCACCACCAATACCATCATTACCAGCACCACCATTAAGGATATCATTGCGATCGCTTCCAGCAAGCAAGTCTCCATATTGCGTACCAGTTACATGAAATTGCTCAATATTAGTGTAATCAAGTAAAACTTCACCCCCTAATAAACTGTGGATTCCTTCTCTACTAAAGACTCCAAAATAGACACCAGCATCATTATTAAACTGACTGTAGTCAGCAATTAGAGTATCAATTCCTTCACCACCATCAACAATTCCATCTATGTCAATTAAAACATCATTTCCATCACCACCATTTAAAATATCATTACCAACCCCACCACTAATTTCATCATTACCACCACCACCATCGAGAATGTCATTGTTTGCACCACCCCGCAGTTTATCTGCATATTGTGTACCAGTGATATCAAACTTTTCAACATTGCTATATGTAAGTAAAAACAGAAGCATTATAACCCAAGAAACTACCAGGTAGTATGCTGTTGTCATTGCTATATATGGCATTTTGACCGTAATACTGCACCTCAATCCCAACACCATTATTGAACTGGCTGTAGTCTGCTTTTAGAGTATCAGAACCAGCACCACCATCAACAAATCCCTGAATATTAATTAAATTATCATTACCAGCGCCACTATAAAGGTAGTTATAACCACTACCACCATTGAGAATGTCATTATTAGCGCCACCCCGCAAAATATCGTTATATTGTGTACCTGTAATCTCAAACTTTTCAACATTGCTATATGTAAGCAAGACTGAAGCCGGGATAGAAGAATTTAGACCATTGGGATTAATATTGTAATTGCTATAAATAGCATTTTCTCCGTTATATCCCACTTCAATCCCAACACCATTATTAAACAGGCTATAGTCTGCTTTTAGAGTATCAGAACCAGCACCACCATCAACAATTCCTTGAATATCAATTAAATTATCATTACCATCCCCACCGAAGAGATAGTCAAAACCAGCACCACCATTTAAATGATCATTACCACCTCCACCATAGATTACATCATCACCAGCTTCACCATTGAGGTTGTCATTATAATCGCCACCTTGCAAAATATCTACATATTTTGTGCCTGTGATTTCATACCTTTCAACATTGTTGTAAGTTAGTAAACCACTACCATCAACGCGACTAAAAATAATGTTGTATCCCAACCATCCCACATGAATACCAGCACCATTATCAAACTGGCTATAATCTGCCTTTAAAAAATCAATACCAGCGCCACCATCAACACTACCTTGGGTATCAACTAAAATATCATCACCATCTCCACCATATATATAATCGTAACCTTCCCCACCATTGATATTATCCTTGCCACCACCACCGTAGATAGTATCATTACCTTCATCGCCATTTATGATGTCATCATTATTTCCACCAGTTAAGATATCATCGCCGCCTTTTCCAGAAATCACCCAAGATAAACCATCATTAGGTGCGGTAAAGATATTATTGTTATTGTCACCTGTATATCGAGGCATTTTAGTTTGTCCTTTATATTTGCAAATTTGAATTCCTTGCTGAGTTACACGGTTGACTTTTGGAGTTTATGCAGCAATGTGAAAAATAAAAAATAAAAACCCTGTCATGAGTCCCGTTCTTAAACAAAAAAACCCAGTCTTAGACTGGGTGAAATTGATTATTAAAATTGCGCTTGAGTTTTTAGAAAATAACAATCTTAAAAGAAGGTAGAAAACCTTCAGCATTTTTTAGATCAAAGTTTTAAACAAGCTGAACGTCTAAATTAATCGAGAATCCAGCAGGTTTATTCTCAAGAGTGGCCAATTGAGTACCTTGGAAGAACAAGCCCCCAGTAACATCGTTATAACTGAAACTATTGAGGTTAGTAACACCAAACCCAACTTTAGAAATCTGAATCTTATCACCTTGCACCCAACTGAAATCTTTGATAACGTCTAAGCCTTCTAGACTGGAGTTGAAAACAAAGCTGTCTGCACCTACACCACCGTAAAGAGTATCATTACCAGTCCCACCGATTAGAGTATCATTACCAGCATCGCCATAGAAGATGTCATTACCAGCGCCACCATTGAAGATGTCATTATCTGAACGTCCCTCAAAAACATCTTGATATTGTGAACCGGTAATATTGTATTTTTCTATATTAGAGACATTAACCAAAACCTGACCATTGACACGACTAAAAACATTATTTGAACCATTCCACCCCAAATGAATACCAGCGCCATCCACTTTGGCAGTGTAATCAGCTACTAAAGTATCAATACCAGCACCACCATCAACCGTACCATTCGCATCTATCAAAATATCATTGCCAGCACCACCGCTGAGGATATCATCACTAGCACCACCCCGGAGAATATCATCATATTGTGTGCCTGTAATGTTAAATCGCTCAACATTCACATGACCCAGTAAAAAATTACCTGTTTGGCGACTAAAAATAGCATTTTGTTGCACATCAATACCCGCACCATTATTGAACAGGCTGTAGTCGGCAACTAGAGTATCAACACCAACACCACCATCAATAGAAGCTTGGGTATCAATCACAATATCATTACCTGCTCCGGCGATTATTTGATCATTACCACCAGCACCATTGAGAGTGTCATCACCAGACCCACCCCGGAGAATATCAGCATATTGTGTGCCTGTGATGTTAAATCGCTCAATATTGCTGTAATTGAGTACGGCATTATAAGTGAGACTGCTGACGATGGCATTTTGTCCACTGTATCCCACATCAATACCAGCACCATTATTGAACTGGCTATAGTCAGCCACTAAAATGTCAGTACCTGCACCGCCATCAATATTGCCTTCAGTGTCAATTAAAACGTCATTCCCATCTCCGCCAAAGAGGTAATCATAACCAGCCGCACCATTGATTTCATCATTACCACCACCACCTCTGAGAGTGTCGCTATCAGCAGCACCTTGCAAAACATCGTCATATTTTGTGCCTGTGATGTCAAACTTCTCAATATTGCTGTAAGTCAGTAAACCACTGGCATCACGGCGACTAAAGATGATGTTGTATCCCGCATATCCAACATGAACACCAAAACCATTGTCGAACTGGCTATAGTCTGCCCTGAGAGTATCAGTACCGCCACCACCATTGACATTACCTTGGATATCAACCAATAAATCATCACCTTCCCCACCAGAAAGATAATCATAACCTTCTCCACCAGTTATGGTATCGTTGCCTTCATCGCCGTTTATGGTATCGTCACCAGTCCCACCAGTGAGGATATCATCGCCGCCTTCTCCATAAATCACCCAAGATGAGCCGTCATTAGGTGCAGTAAAGATATTATTTTGCTCGTCACCTGTGTATGTACCAAATGTAGACATTTTAGTTTGTCCTTAATTCTTGCAAAATTTTTGTGTAATGGAGTTGGGTGTTAGCTTTTCAACTCCTTGCTGAGTTACACGGTTCACTTTTGAGGTTTATGCAAAGTCAAAGGAACAAATCTAAAAAATTTTTTTGAGTAACCTACTACAGCCAATTTCCCAGCAGTACATAAGATGCCCAATGCACAGGATGTCGATAATCTGGGTCTTTTAATAGTGAAAGTTGAGCTAGTCGCAGTGCTTCTGCCTTTGTCACTTGCTTAGTTGCGAGTTCTTTATAAAATTGACGAATGAGCAGCGCCCCAGATTCATCATCTAGACTCCAAAGAGAAGCTAAGGTACTGCGTGCGCCGGCTTGAATTGCTATCCCAGCCAGTCCTAAAGCGGCTCGTTTGTCTCCCTCCGCAGTTTCGCAAGCACTTAAAACCAGTAACTCAATAGGTTCAGGTCTAGTTTTTTCTCGACTGCGAAGTAAATCTTTTAATTCATTCACTTTCATGGGTTTATCCCAAGCCAATACGAAGGTTTCATCAGCATTGGAACTAAATTGACCATGAGTTGCTAAATGCACCACAGAAAAGGGGAGAGAGTCAATTTGTTGACGTAATGCTGTACTCGTAAATGTCTTATTCAAGAGAACTTCACTAGGTACTTCTGATTCAACTGCTTTTAATTCTTCATTGACATTAGGTAAAGAACTAAATCCATGTCGGGCTTCTGTCAGTCCAGCTACCAAAGTTTTCAGCCTACTTTGCCGTAAAGGACGAGGACCCAATAATTCTAAACCGGGCGTGAGTGCCACACTGTATTTTTCTAATAAATATTGTTTGCCATCATATAAAGCAGCCATTGGGATATTTCGCAAAGCACCATCTAAAATAAAAACCAATGTTTTTACCTGACTTTGAGCAAGTTCTGTTTGTACGGGGCGAATTAACCAATCATAGACTTTTAGAGATAATAATTTTCCTTCGGGAGTTGTATAAGGTTTTTCTAAATTAAATCTGAGTTTTTCAACAACTTCTTCAAGTTCAATTTGAGAAACTTGAGCAGTGTAGTGATGTAATCCTTGCTGTGGTAAACTCAGAATTACTTCTAGTTTATCTTTGAGAATAATTGGATAAATTACTGCTGCTTGTGATTGTTGAATTTGTTCAATTGGTACTATTTGTCCTTCTAGACAAGCGGAACGAAAAAAGTTATCAAGTTCTGCTAATTGTAATGATTCAATAACTTTCCGGGCTTGTTTTAGCTGCTCTTGACTGGGTTCTTTATTTGTTTCTGCATTTAAAAGTAATTCTACATATTCACGATATACAGGTTCTACCGTTTCTCTAAAAGAAAATTGAATATCAGTGTTAACTGCAACTAAATCACTCCGCAAAGATTTTAATGTTGTGAAGGCGACTTGATAAGCATCTGTTGCTGCTTTAATTGACCCTTGAGCTTTTAAAATTCTTCCTAATTGCCATTGCCATTGATAAGAAACTTCTGACGCATTAATGGCTTGTGCTAGTTGTAAAGCTTGTTCGGTTAATTCTTGAGCATTTGACCATTGCTGAGTTTGTTCATATAATCCACCTAAATAACCTAAAGCATAAGATTGGGCTTTTTGGTCATTGATACTTTTAGCTTGTTGCAGTGCTGTTACTAATAATTTGGCAGATTCGTTTTTTTGATTTCCCAATTTTCCCAAACTTTTCGCTAGATTAATATGAGCGTAAATTGTGGAACGACTAGGAGATAATTTAGCTAAATTTAGCTGTAACTGTAACCAGGTATTTCTTACATCTACTAATTTTTCAGTTTTTATTAATATATATATTTGATTAATTTGTGCTTGAATTTCCGTGATATTTTTAGGCTCGGTTGTGGCAGCTTGTGCGTAGTATTTTAATGCAGATTCTTTATCTCCTTGGGCATAAGCTGTGTTACCTAAACTGAGTAATGTGGAGCTTTTTTCTAGTTTATCTAGATTATCTGCACTTTGTAATAATTGTAAACTTTGTTGTAATATTTTCCGAGAATCATCAAAAGCACCTAATAATCTGAGAACATTACCCAAACTACGCAAACCTGTAGTTTTTAATTGTCTATCTGGCTGATTTTCTAGTGTTTTTTCGACATCTATGAGCGTTTTACGTGCTTGGAGGTAAAGACCTAAAGCTTGTTGGGCTTGTGCCTGATTGATTAAACTACCAATTCTGCCCTGTATGTAGCCAGTTTCAGTGTAAATGTTGGTTGCTTGCTGCCAAGTATTTAAAGCTTGTTCTGCTTGACCTTGAGATAATTCTAAACTTCCTTGAGTGTTGAAAGTTTGAGCTAGAATTAGTTCTGTTTGTGGAGTTGTTTGTTTGAAATTTCCTAGGATCTGAAAACTAGAAGTAATTGCTTTTTTTGCTTGCTGCCACTGTCCCAATTTTTGATAAGCTAAGGAAAGATAATTTAGCACCATTGCTTGAGATGATAAATTATTTTGGTTCTTTTCTGCTTTAAGTGCTAATTGCCAAATATTGACAGCTTCAGTATATCTTTCTGTTTGATATAGTTCTCTACCTTGTTGAATTAAATTTGAAAGTTCCTGTGCTTGTACAGTTGGAGAACTAGGAGAAAAAGGTGGAACAGTTGCGGCTGTAACTGTTCTAAATTCGAGTATTAGCGTTAGACTTATTCCTGTTAGTACACAAAGCAGAAAAGCTATAACGTTACGCCAAAATCTCTGCTGTTTTTTTGCCATTGTGGTGTTACTGAGTTGAAGTATGAATTAGCCTCACGCAGAGGCGCAGAGACGCAAAGAGTAAGAGTTTGAGAGATAGAATTTTTGATTTTAATACTCTGATTCGGCAACTCCTGACGATATTTAGTTTTGGGCAACTGGACAACTAACAGATGTAAGTGAGGAATTTTGAGGACTAGTAGTAGGTGCTTGAGCTACCAAAGTGACACTACCATCAGCACCAATTACCCAATTTTGAGCTTCTACAATTGCAGCAGGTGATTCAGAAAGTTTTTTCTCTTCTTTTTGAGAGTTATTGAGTTTTTCATTCAGCAAAGCATGGGGTTGTAAGTCTTGCCAAACTGCATCACTGCTTAAAAGTTCGCTGGGATTAGATGGTAAACCACCCCTTCCAGTGATTATAAATTCACTTTGTTGACCGGCTGTTGTTTCTTCATTACCTCGACAGCTTTGGGTAATTAATTTGGAAGCGTCTACTAAATTATTAGGCAATTCTACTAATCCATTACTAGGGTCGGCATCAGGTTTTTTGATTTCTATCACTCCATCAATACCAAGCTGGGAACTAGCAGAGATGATACTCTCTGGAGATACAAAAAATCCTTGCACACGAATATTGATGTTCCCCCCTTGACCTTTGACAGCATTGGCAGTAATTGAGCTATTATCTGCCAGGACTAAGTTATCTGCGTTGATAGTCGTATTGCCTCCATTGGCTGTGCTGTCAATAGTAATATCTGGTTTTGGGAAAGCGTTGGCACTGGGGTCTGCGTCACTTTCAATGACAGCATGACGATTTAAAAGTACTGTGCCGACATTAATGAAGATGTTACCACCCTGTCCTGATATGGTAGAAACACTAATTCTGGCTCGATCATCTACTAAAAGGAAAGGGGTTGTAATGATTAAATCACCTGCTCCTCCTTTTCCCAATCCATCAACTTGTAAATAAGTGGGGTATTCAACTAAGAATGAGACACCTGTAACGGCAACAGATTTTGTGGCAATTATTTCTAATTTACCTCCTAGCCCTTGTCCACGATTGGAGGCGGAAACAAAGGCTCCATCTTTTATTACCAAGCTTTGGGTTTGAATTGTTAAATTACCGCTAAGTCCTGCGGCTGTTTGGTCGCTTTGAGTAGCTAAAACACTACTAAATATATCACTGGGATTTACACCGTTCACTTCCACTGAATCAGCAGCGATAATAGTCAGATTTCCCCCATTTCCTGTGCCAAAGGTGCTAGAACTTACTTGACCACCATCACGGATAATTAACTTTCCTGTGGTAATGTTGACGTTCCCTGCATTGCCTGTTGAGTTGGGTTGGCTATCAGCACTTAAAGAACCACCTTGAGTATCTTTGCTGCCAAACACTTCCACAGACTCAGACACATTGACCGTGATATCACCTGCATTCCCAGCATTAAAAGTATCACTTGAGATAGTTGCTCTGTCTCGCACTTTTAATCGTTGGGTAGTGATATAAATATTTCCTGAATTCCCTGTATTGCCGCTTCTAGATATTAACCCACTGGGAAACTCTCCACCAGTTGATCTACCAGTCAGTTCGACGGACTCAGATGTATTGACTGTTATATTTCCTCCGGTTGCTGTCCCTGTGGTATTGGCATCTAGTTGAGAGCCTGCATTTAAAAACAAGTTTCTTGCTTGTACTTCTATGGCATTACCTCCATTACCGGCAATACTGGCTCGCGCACCCTGGGAGAGTTTAATATCACGGAAATTTGTTATTCCTGAGTAATTTAAATCCCAGCCATAACTATTTGGGTTGATCCCGACAAAGTTGTTTCCAGCGACACTACCTAATTTGATGCGTCCGCTTTCGGCGGTGAGGTATCCTCCTTCCAGGGCAATATCTCCGCCTATGAGTGCTAAAGTTTTGGCAAGAGGTACTTGTAAACCTACTATTTTTCCGTTGGTATCAGTTGTAATGGAGCGATCGCTAATTGTTCCTGGCGTAGCCCCAAATTGTAAGCCAATGGGTACATTAATAGCTAATAGCGGCGCTAGTTGCGGATTTTTGGCACTGAATAATAAGCCATCACCAAACATAAAACTAGCCGCTGTGCTGGCAAGAAAAGAACCGCCCACATCCAATCTTGCATTTTGCCCAAAAACTATGCCGTTGGGGTTGATCAAAAATAAGTTGGCATTACCCAAAACCCCAAGTGTCCCCAAAATATCAGAACGGTTGTTTCCCGTGATTCGTGTGAGCATATTTTCTATGCCTGTGGGGTTGGAAAAGTAGACTCTTTGCCCCTCACCAATGCTAAATTCACGAAAGCTGTGAAATAGGTTTGCGCCTCGGACTGCACCACCATCAATGCGTAGGTGTAGCCCGTCGTGGACATCGCCTATTGTTCCTTGAATATCAACCTCCTGTTTTACCAGAGAGGCTTCATTGCCCAATGTAGTATCAGGTTGAATTTCAGCAAGGACAACGGTTTCTCCCATAATAATGGGACTTAGTGCCAGGAGTGCTAACCCAAAAAACAAAAACTCGTTTGACCACCTAACCAAAATTTTGCTTAAAAAATACATTATTATTCTTCTTGATAATCGCATATTTTAATGGGAAGAATTTGAGGAAT
Source organism: Anabaena sp. PCC 7938 (assembly GCF_049315035.1). Classification (NCBI taxonomy): domain Bacteria; kingdom Bacillati; phylum Cyanobacteriota; class Cyanophyceae; order Nostocales; family Nostocaceae; genus Anabaena; species Anabaena sp. PCC 7938. Next base: position 5,111,925 of record NZ_CP186034.1, read on the forward strand.
GCGATCGCTACTCTCAAAGCCCAACTCGCCCTCACTACTAATCTCCAGCGAGATAACCGTAAATAAAGTATGTCACTGTTAGAAATAATTACTTTTTGGGAATCATAAAAATTAGTCATCAAGTATTGAGAGACAGAAGTAATGAGAGTAAGTTATGTCGGTTTAGGTTTGCTGAATCAACTGGCATTAGGTTTAATGCTGATTTGGTGTCATACGGCTCATGCTCAAGTCACACATGATGGCACCACTAACACCACTGTCAAAACAGTTGGTAATGATTTTGCTATTCTTAACGGCATAGAAAAAGGTAATAATTTATTCCATAGCTTTAGTAATTTCTCAGTACCAACAGGCGGTTCAGCAACCTTTGATTTAACCAATACGCCCAACATTACAACTATCTTTAGTCGGGTTACGGGTGGAAATATTTCCCATATTGATGGCTTGATTCAAACCCTCAACGGTAATCATGCCACCAGTTTATTTTTGATGAATCCCAACGGAATTATATTTGGAGAAAACGCTCGCTTGAATATTGGTGGGTCTTTTGTGGGGACGACAGCCAATAGTATTAAATTTGCTGATGGAGTTGAATTTAGTGCTGTTAACGCGAACACAACTTCTTTGCTGACGATGAGTGTACCTGTGGGTTTGCAAATGGGCAGTAATCCTGGTGCAATTACCGTTCAAGGATCAGGACACGATGCTCAAACAGGCATATCGCTTCCAGTCTCTGAACCGAACCTAGGTACAAAAGGATTGCAGTTGCAACCTGGAAAAACCCTAGCATTGGTAGGTGGAAATGTTGCTTTGGCAGGAGGATTGCTCTGGACACCGGGAGGACGAATAGAACTTGGTAGTATCACTAACTCAAGCGTTGTCCTCAATTCCATCCCTCAAGGATTCACCCTCAGTTATCCCAATCCTGCGAGTTTTGGGGATATTCAGATAACTCAAAAAGCTTTAGCATCTACACGCGACTCCACTGGGAAAAGGGGAGGAGACATCCAAATTCAGGGGAAACAGGTCAGTATCCGAGATGGTTCGCTGATATTAGTACAAAATCTCAGCAATCAAACTGCTGGTAATATTGCCATCAATGCCACAGAGTCCCTCGATATCATCGGCAAGTCTCCTGATTTTAATAGTTCTAGCGGTTTAGTTAATGAAACTATATCCTCTGGTGCGGGAGGGAATATTATCATTACCACTCCACGATTGAATATTGATCAAGGTGGCTATATCTTAAACCGTACTTTTAGCACAGCACTAGGTGGCAACATTGCGCTCAATACTGATCAAATACGGGTTAACGGTTTTGCAATTGGTGATCCTTCTCCTTTTCGAGCAGTCAGCCAGATATTTACTGCTTCCTTTGGGACTGGGAAAGGTGGAAATATTGCCATCTCCACTCAAAATCTGTCTATTTTAGCCGGCGCTAATGTGGCAGCAAGGCCCTATGATTCAGGTAATGGTGGCGATGTTGTAGTGAAGGCAGATACGATTCAGGTGACAGGTGAGGGAGCGCCAGACGGTCTTTATTTTAGTCTGTTGTCTACTGCCACATTCGGGCTTAGTAATGCAGGAGATTTGAAAATTGATACCCGTACACTTTCGGTTCAAGCTGGCGGTAGAGTGTCTGCTTCTAGCATAATTTTAGGAAATGCGGGTTCACTGACTATCAACGCGTCTGAATTGATTGATGTGAGTGGTGTAAAAAATTCTCAAAGTCCCAGCTATATTGGTACGGCTGTTATTCCTGTTTTTGGAGTTTCTAACGCTAATTCTGGTAATACCACGATTAACACCCCAGTTCTTAATATCAGTAATGGTGCAACGGTCTTTATCAGAAATACTGGCTCTGGCAACGCTGGCACACTGAATATTAATGCGAATACCTTACGACTAGACAATGGGGCAAGCATTTCTGCATCTACAGCAGCAGGTGAAGGTGGTAACACTAATTTGCAACTACGGGATCTGCTAATTATGCGTAATGGTAGTTTTATTAATGCGGAAGCTGGTGGAAGTGGTAATAGCGGCAATATTACTATCAATGCCCCGATCATTGTCGGTTTAGAAAACAGTGACATTATTGCCAATGCAGTTAAAGGAAGAGGTGGCAACATTCAAATTGCAACTCAGGGAATTATCGGACTAGAGTACCGTAATCTTCTCAATCCTAGAGAAGTTCCTAGCAATGATGTGACTGCAAGCTCGCAATTTAATGTCAGTGGCACGGTTCAAATCAATAACATCGGTGTTGATCCCAATTCTGGTTTAGTGGAATTGCCAGGAAATGTTACTGACTCATCGCAACAGATAGCAACAGGTTGTGCTGATACTACTAGTAGTAGTTTTGTGGCTACAGGACGGGGCGGAATACCGCAAAATCCCAATCAACAATTAGGGAGCGATGTCTACCACGGGCGACACCTAAGCACTTGGTCTGATATCCGCGATATCTCTGCATACCGTCAAACAAAGGAAGCACAAGCTCAAGTACCCAAATCTTCAGAGGTGCTTGTCCAATCTATAGGTTGGCGACGTAATGCTAATGGCAAAATTGAGTTAATCGGAGCTCAATCGCCTGCTCATCTGCCATCATACTCAACTTGTACTGCCGGTTCCCAAAGTTAAATTTCCTAAATTTCCTGAATTTAGTGTTAAAAATGATTACTTTTCGGGGAATTAAATGAGTGCTGACTTCAATACCGATAGATTTGATCATAAGTTGGGTACTATAAATAATAGTGATTATTTAAACACTACTTGTACCGTGACGAATCATCGAACAAATTCCTCAATCATAAGTAATTAATTATGGCTTTCCGAATTAAACAAACTCGTTGGCTGTATGCTGGCTTAAGTATATTAAGTTTATTACTAGTGTTTTTCGGTACACCTGTTAAAGCATCTCCAACAGTAACAACAACACCGATTATTTCGGCTTCCCAAGCTACTAACGGACTAGAACAGGGGCGAAATCTCTATCGTGCGGGACGTTTTACTGAAGCTATTACAGCTTGGCAAACAGCAGCGCAACAATATCAAACTCAGGGCGATCGCTTAAATGAGGCTTTGAGTTTGAGTTATCTTTCCTTAGCACAACAGGAAATGAACCAGTGGGAACCAGCCCAAAATTCCATCGAGCAAAGTCTCAAAATTTTACAACGTGCTAAACCTGCTGCTGATGCAATTATCTGGGCGCAAACACTGAATACCCAAGCAAGTTTACACTTGCGTACTGGTAAAGCTGAAACTGCCATTGAAAACTGGCAACAAGCACAAAAATATTATGAGCAGGCTGGCGATACAACAGGCAGTCTGGGTAGTCAAATTAACCAAGCACAAGCTTTACAAAGTTTGGGATTTTACCGTCGTTCGAGACAACAACTAGAAACACTAACGCAAAAATTGGCGGCAATGCCAGATTCGGAAGTTAAAGTTAGTGGATTGCGATCGCTTGGATGGGCTTTACAAGCAATCGGTGATGACAAAAGCCAGCAAGTTTTGGAACAAAGTTTAGAGACAGCAAATAAAATTCAAGCCAAAACTCAGTTAAGTTCTATCCTTTTAAGTCTAGGAAAAAACGCCTCACATTTGCAAAATCCAGAAACGGCATTAAATTACTTTGACGATGCCCAACAAGCTGCTGCTAACCCAAATGAAGAGTTGCAAGCACGTTTGGCTCAATTCAAATTGTTGATCGATTACGACAAACTGGAATATGCAATTCCCCTTGCTCCTCAATTGCGACAACAACTGGCAGAAATACCACCCAGTCACGATTCTCTTTACGCAGCGATTAATTTTGTGGCGACCCTCAATCAATTGGCAAAAACCAACGAAGTTTTACCAAACAAAGACCTAGCAGAACTCATGGCAGTTACAGTAAAATCTGCCCAAAAAATTCAGGATGCCCCCGCAGAAGCACACGCACTATATCAGTTGGGACAACTTTATATCCGCACACAGCAATGGTCTGAGTCCAAGAAATTAGCAGAAAAATCTCTCAATATAGCCCGTCAACTCCAAGCTGACGATATCATTGCTCAAGCGGCATGGCAGGTAGGAAAGTTATATAAGCAAGAAGGCAATAAATCGGCAGCAATTACAGCTTATACAGAAGCAGTTAATTCCTTGAAGGCACTGCGCGGGGATATGGTTGCTGTTAACCCAGATGTCCAATTTTCTTTCCGCGAAAGCGTGGAGCCTGTATATCGGGAACTGGTGGGGTTACTTCTGGATGAACAACCAACACAGGCAGAATTAATACAAGCTCGTGAATTAATTGAATCATTGCAAGTTGCTGAACTCGATAACTTTTTCCGGGAAGCTTGTTTAGATAAAGCGCAGCAGATTGACAAAGTTGATCCTACAGCAACAGTTATTTACCCAATTATCTTAAGCGATCGCTTGGCAGTGATTCTCTCCCAAACGGGAAAACCTCTGCGTTACTATGTTACTCAAAAATCTCAGGCAGAAATTGAACAAACTCTAAATAATTTGTTCGTTGCCCTCAACCCAGTTTCCGATTCTAAAGAGCGGCAGAAACTTACCGAACAAATTTATGACTGGTTGATTCGTCCAGCAGAACAGGAAAAAGCTTTTCAAGATACCAAGACATTAGTGTTTGTTTTGGATGGAAAGTTGCGTAACATTCCCATGGCAGCTTTGTATGATGGTAAGCAATATTTGATTGAAAAATATGCCATTGCCCTGTCGCCAGGATTGCAACTCATGGCTGCTCATCCACTCCAGCAAAACAAAATTAATGCGATCGTAGGCGGTATTAGCAAGTCTCGCGCTGGGTTTTCTGCCTTACCTGCGGTGGAGTCAGAAGTTAAGCAAATATCTAAGTCAATACCATCTCAGGTTTTACTCAACCAAGAATTTACCAATCAATCCTTTGGCGATCGTATTAAGTCCGCTAATATTGATGTTGTTCACCTGGCAACCCACGGACAATTTAGCTCTCGTCTTGAAGATACCTACTTACTGACCTGGGATGGACGCATTAGTGTCAACGAACTGTCAGAACTGCTCAAAAATCGTGGAGGAGATTCATCAAAAGCAATTGAATTACTGGTACTAAGTGCCTGTGATACTGCCACTGGAGATGATCGCGCCGTTCTCGGTCTAGCTGGTTTAGCCGTTAAATCTGGTGCGCGTTCTACCATTGCCACCCTTTGGCCAGTCAAAGATAAAGCCGCAGAAATACTGATGACTCGCTTCTATGAACAACTGCGACAGCCAAAAATTACTAAAGCTGAAGCATTGCGTCAAGCACAAATAAATGTGATTCGTCAAACTGATTTTCACGATCCATTCTTTTGGTCTACTTTTGTTTTAGTTGGAAATTGGAATTAACTACGTGCTTACAGTAAAAAATGTGATAAAAATATGTTTCCTTTATGGTATTTTGCTCCATATTCGTTTATAAAAGCTAATATATACCACCCTATTTAGGGACGGAGATCATGAAACGTCGATATTTAGTTAGTGCATTGAGCGTAACCGCTCTTTTGACTAGCAGTATATGGACTAGTGCCTATGCTGTCAAATTTACTCCCCCTGCCACCAATAGCGCTCCTAGCCAAGCAACAGGAGGAGCTTCCAGAGGTAATTTATTTACTCCCCCGGCTAGAAATAGCGCTCCTAGCCAAGCAACAGGAGGAGCTTCCAGGGGCAATTTATTTACCCCTGCTCAAGGTAATAGCGCTCCCAAACAGGCAAGCGGTGGGGCTTCCAGAGGCAATTTATTTACCCCTGCTAAAGGTAACAGCACTCCCCAACAGGCAAGTGGTGGGGCTTCCAGAGGCAATTTATTTACCCCTGCTAAAGGTAACAGCGCTCCCCAACAGGCAAATGGTGGCGCTTCTCGCGTTGGTATTTACTACTTGAATCCTTCGACTGCTGGAGCATCTGGTTCAGCAGCCTTAATTGCGCTTCTGCCTCAAAGCTTCTATGGCACAACAGTGTCAGAACGCCCTACGATTATGGTGCATCTACCTGCTTCTAATGCGGAAGAAGCTGTATTCAGCCTGAAGGATGAATCTGGTAATATGCATTACACCACAACTATCCCAGTTGCTAAAAAAGTTGGTGTAGTTGCCTTTAAATTGCCTGCGAATGCGCCCAATTTAGCTGTTGGTAAGAAGTACCAATGGTTCCTAGCCCTGAAGGTAAACGGGCAACTTAGCCCTAGTACACCTTACGTTGATGGATGGATTCAGCGCATCTATCCTAGTGCTGATGTGGCAACGGCAATGCAACAAAAAGATGCTCTGAAACAGGCGACTGCTTTTGGTGCAAATGGAGTGTGGTATGACTGTTTAGCGACACTAGCTACCTTACAAGCTGCCCAGCCCAATAACCCAAGCATAACCAAACAATGGGAAGAACTTCTTTCTTCGGTGAACTTGAAGGAAATTGTAAAAGCTCCATTAGTATCTGTCAACTAGAAAATTAGATTAATTTCAATACGGTTCAGTTCAAACCAATATGTTGCCTCAATTGGCCTTGACTGAACTGTATTGAAACTAGTTTTAAACAGGTATTGTGGGAAAATGCCTTAGCAACGCTATAAAATTTCACACTCATCAAAGTCGTGTGATTCATGCTTCCAAATATCTCCTGATAATTTCTCCACAGGAGATGAGAGCATCTACTACGACAGCTATCATCAATATTCGTACAGCGTGTAGCGTAATTATGTGGCGCAAATTCCAAACTTTCATCCAAAACACTCGCAGCGTTTTGATTATTACTCCTAGTATTGCCCTGACAGTGATGATCGGGCAATCCTTGGGAATTTTCAATTTACCTGAGTGGAAACTTCGCGATGAATGGATGCGCCTAGCCCCCTCGGAAAACATGGCTGATGAGATAGTAATCATCACAATAGATGAAGGCGATATTAAATCTGTAGGTAAATGGCCTGTTCCAGATTGGGCGCTGGCAGAATTACTCGCAAAAATCCGGTCGCAACAACCCCGTGCGATTGGGTTGGATTTGTATCGAGATTTGCCAGAGGGAAGAGGATATGAGCAACTAGTGCAAATTTTTCGGACTACTCCCAATTTGATTGGAGTGGAAAAAATCATTGGTGAGCGTGTCAACCCCCCACCAGAACTAAAAAAAAATGACCAAGTGGGATTAGCTGATTCGGTTCTAGATAGCGATCGCCATGTGCGTCGCGCCCTCCTCACAGCTAAAGATGAACAAGATGATGGCAAAATCAAAGCTGGACTAGGAACCCTTGTCGCCCTCAAGTATCTGGAAGTTGAAAAGATCACCTTAGAATCAATTGACGAAAAGCAGCAGAAGTTTCAATTGGGTAAGGCAATTTATGAACCACTTAGTAACCAAGAAGCAGGTTATGGTGATGCCGATATCGGGGGTTATCAAATCCTGCTCAAATGGCATGGTTCAGAAACAGCATTTCGGACAGTTGCCATGCGTGATGTGTTAGCCGGAAAAATTCCAGCCAACTTGATGCGCGATCGCATGGTGTTTATTGGATCAACTGCCACTAGCACCAATGATTTCTTTAGCACGCCCTTTAGTTCAACTTTGATTTCTGCCCAAAAACCCACTCCTGGTGTTGTTGTTCACGCTAATATTGCTCTCCAACTAGTACGAGGGGCAAAAACAGGAACAACCACCCTCCACGGTGTCACTGGTAATATTTTCTTATTATGGATTATTTTGTGGACTGTAATTGGTTCTACAGGTAGTTGGTGGTTAGCTAGTGCGCGTACAGGAAAATGGATTCCAGGGGGTAAAATTCTGTGGGCAACTGTAGTTATCAGCACAACATTGATGGTAAGTGGTTACGGAATATTTTTACTCGGACTGCTAATTCCAGTCACACCTACCTTAGCGGCATTCATCGGCAGCGTAGTTGCAACAACCAATGCCTATAAACAGCAAAAGTTAGAACAAGCAAATCACCAACTAGAAATTGCTAATACTCAGTTATTAGATTATTCCAAAACCTTAGAAACGAAAGTCGAAGAACGAACTCACGAACTTTTGGAAGCAAAGCAAGCTGCTGATGCCGCTAACCATGCCAAAAGTGAGTTTTTGGCCAATATGAGCCATGAGCTACGCACCCCACTCAATGGTATTTTAGGTTTTGCCCAGGTATTAGCCCAATCTTCCAACTTAACTAAGGAAAACCTCGACGGAGTCAACATTATTCACCAATGTGGTTCGCATCTGTTGATGTTAATTAATGATATTCTCGATTTGTCGAAGATTGAAGCTCGCAAACTCGAATTAATGACCAATAGCCTAGATTTGTCAAGTTTTCTACATGGAATCACAGAAATTTGTGGGATTCGAGCCGAGCAAAAAGGAATTAGCTTTAATATTTTAATTAGCGATCGCTTACCATCTACCATTGAAACCGATGAAAAGCGATTGCGACAAGTATTAATAAACTTGCTGGGTAATGCCATTAAATTTACAGATAGCGGTAGTGTCACCTTTAAAGTCGAGCTACTAGAAACCAACCTTGAATCTACTCAATCCCCAACTGCAAAAATTCGCTTTCAAATAGAAGATACAGGAGTCGGGATGTCACCTGACCAGCTCGAAAAAATCTTTTTGCCTTTTGAGCAAGTAGGTGATGTAGCACAGCGTTCGGAAGGTACTGGTTTGGGATTGACCATCAGCCAAAAAATTGCCCGATTGATTGGTAGCCAAATTCAAGTACAAAGCAGTCCAGGTGAAGGAAGTATTTTTTGGCTAGATACAACAGTTCCAGTATCCCTGGAACAGGATTGGCATTTAAGCAGAAACACATCAAACTACGAAAAAATTATTGGCATTCAAGGTAAAGCACCTCAAATTCTCATTATTGATGATGATACAAACCATCGTTTAATCTTAACCAGCCTGCTACAAGAAATTGGCTGTCACATTCTAGAAGCCAGTGACGGAAAACAAGGTTTGCAATTAGTTAGCCAAAATCAACCTGATATGATTTTGCTGGATTTAGCCATGCCTAACATGAATGGCTTTGAGTTCATGGTTAATCTGCAAGAAAATCTGCCCACCCATAATATTCCTATTATTGTTTCCAGTGCTAACGTCTTTGAATCAAGTCGCCAGCAAAGTTTACAGGCAGGTGCAGCCGCATTTATACCGAAACCCCTCCAGAGAGATCAACTGCTTAATGCCTTGCAATCGCTGCTAAAAGTTGATTGGATGTATGCAGAATCTAGCAAGCAATCTCTACAGAAAACACAACAGACTCCTCTCAATGGTGAATTAATATTGCCATCTCAAGAGGTTTTGCAACAACTGTATCACTTAGCAATGATGGGCGATATATCGGGAATAGAAGAAACATTAAAAACTCAAGTAGATCAAAACAACCAACTAGTTTCCTTTGCCACTGAGTTAACTAAACTTACTGACAGCTTTCAAACTGCAAAAATCCGTAAATTAATTAAATCTTTTGTAGCTGAGGAAACAGTAAAATGAGTGATAATCTTCTCTCCAAACCAATGTATATTCTTTTAGTAGATGATAATGCGAATAATCTCAAAGTACTATCAGAAGCAATTCAGGGATATGGCTGGAAAGCACTGATGGCAAATGATGGAGAGTCAGCAATCGAACAAGCGGAATATGCTCACCCGGATTTAATTATTCTCGATGTCATGATGCCTGGAATTGATGGCTTTGAAACTTGCCGAAGATTAAAAGCTAATTCGATTACTCAGAATATTCCAATTATTTTTATGACAGCATTGTCTGATGCTACAGATAAAGTCAAAGGATTAGAAATTGGGGCAGTTGATTATGTTACCAAACCATTTCAACAAGCAGAAGTTATTGCCCGCTTAAAACTACACCTGAAACTATCCCATCTGACTCGGACATTAGAACAACAGGTAGAGGAACGTACTGCTGAATTGACCAAATCTCTACAGCAGCTACAAAATACCCAATTGCAAATGATTCAAAGTGAAAAAATGTCTGCATTGGGTAATTTGGTTGCCGGGATAGCTCACGAAATGAATAATCCCCTGGGTTTTATTTCCGCAACCCTCAAACAAGCAAAATCAAATGTTAGCGATATTATCGAACACTTAAAGCTTTATCAAGAAAGCTTACCAAATCCCAGCCAAGAAATTATCAACCATGCCGAAGATATAGATTTGGATTATTGCACAGAAGACATATCCAAAATGATTGACTCAATGATAGTAGCTTGCGATCGCATTGAAAATATTAGTAATAGCTTAAGAACTTTCTCTAGGGCAGATCGAGACTATAAACAACCTTTTAATTTGCATGAAGGTATCGACAGCACAATTTTAATTCTCAAGCACCGTCTCAAAGCCAACGAAAAACGTCCGGCCATAGAGGTGTTTACAGAATACGGCAAAATACCTAAAATTGAGTGCTTTCCTGGTCAATTAAATCAAGTATTTATGAATATTTTGGCCAATGCCATTGATGCTTTAGAAGAAGCAAATAGCAAGCGAACTCTTGAAGATATTAAGGCAAGGCACAACAAAATTATAGTTAAAACTTCAGTAGAAGATAACCAAGTAAAAATATCAATTACTGATAATGCTCAGGGAATGACTGAAGAAGTCAAAGAAAAAATATTTGACCATTTATTTACTACAAAAAGTATTGGTAAAGGCACAGGTTTAGGTTTGGCGATTGCTCAATCGATTGTGGTAGAAAAACATAACGGTTCAGTGGTTGTGAATTCTAAACTTGATGAGGGAACTGAATTTGTGATTACCTTGCCAATTATTACTTAGACTCAAAATTGGCTTGCTTGAAACTGTAATTGTCGATATGAGTGAAGTTTCATTAACTTAAAAAAATGCAAAAAATAGTTTTTCTCCCCTTTTTTGATTAGCTGTATTTACTGGATAAGTTGTATCATTATTTAGGTTTAGTAAATTTTATGCAATTACTCTAACAATAGAGGTTCTAACAGTATTTAGTTATGAATAGTTAGTTATGGCAATTCCCAATCTCATGAAATACATCCCACCCGCGCTATCGCGCACCCTCCCCTTGGTAAGGAGAGAGTTGGGGAGGGGTAATTTTGTATATCACGCTTAGTGGGAAACGCTATATTCCTTAATTTGTGCATTAATTAAAATTAAATACTATACTTATAATCTGCCAGTACACTGATTTTGAAATCATCAATATTTATTAATTTATTTATTAATTTAAAACCCAAAGGTGAAAGCAGATTTAAATGTTGTAATTTGGAATGCTATATTAACTCCTGATGAAACTTCTATTGGGGTGAGAGGCGGAATTGTGGCTTTATCGGCACCAGAAGCAGAGTTTGCGGAAATTATCCTCAAAGCACAGGCTTTCATTGAGGCTTTGTTAATTACTGTTCATGGTGAGTTTAACCCAAATTCATACTACATTTCGGTTCAATAACTTAATTACGAATTACGAATTACGAATTACGAATTAATTGCTGCTGTTCAAGTCCCATTTATTTGTTTCAACAATGCGATGATTAAAAAATATTTTCCGGTAAGTCCAATGAGTTGTCAAAAAAATCAAACTTCCTAAGCTGAGAATCAGGATACTAACTATTGTCCCGTAGGTGTGAGAATGCCATAAAAGCCGCTGTAGTTGCAATTTACTACGTTTCCACAGACGGAATAAATTGACTTTTTGGAAATTGTGAACATTGCTTGGTGTGTTCTGCTGGGTGATCGCCATTTTTTAATCTACTGTAATCCGATAAAGTTTAAGATGTATTAATCAAGTATGGCATAGTTGAATTTAATAGGCAAGCTTGAATCTAAATTGCTGTTCCTATGTCACCCTTGTAGAGGGGGTTTTAGCACCTCTTGGTTACAAGTCACGGTGAAAATGTCGAATCAAGTTTGGTTATCACAGTTACAGGAGCATCGAGCGATCGCAGTGATTCGCGCTCCTAAAATGGATTTGGGTGCAAAAATGGCTGCTTCTGTAGCTGCTGGGGGAATGCGGCTAATCGAAATTACCTGGAATAGCGATCGCGCTGCTGATTTAATTTCTCTACTCCGCACCGAATTACCCGGTTGTATGATTGGGACAGGGACGCTGTTTAATGTCCAGCAGTTGCAAGATGCGATCGCATCTGGGGCGCAATTCCTCTTCAGTCCCCATACTGACCCAGAAATGATCAAAGCCGCAATCGCTAAAAATATACCGATTATTCCTGGCGCACTTACACCCACAGAAATTGTTACTGCTTGGAGTCAGGGCGCAAGTTGTGTCAAAGTATTCCCAGTACAAGCAGTGGGAGGAACCAGCTATATTCAAAGTTTACAAGCACCTCTTGGGCATATTCCCTTAATTCCTACCGGTGGTGTCACGTTAGCAAATGCTAAAGATTTCTTACAAGTTGGAGCAGTAGCTGTAGGCTTAAGTGGCGAATTATTCCCTAAAAAATGGGTATTAGAGGCAAATTGGAGTGCGATCGCTCTTCAAGCCAAAAAGCTCATACGGAGGTTAAATTAGTAATTAAGTGACAGGGAACAGGAGCAACTTTACCAATTACCCGTTACCAATTACGAATTAGTGAATGAGGAGTGTGTTTACCATGAAGAACCTTATTTATCCTGACTGGATGCGTCCTTTAAAAATATTACTTGCAGGTGCATTCGTCTCTGCTAGTATTTTGACTCCCGTATCGGGTCAAGTTTGGGCAAATTCCCATAATAATAAAATTGCTACAGCTATTGAAACACTAAAACAATCTGATCAACGCTGGATTCAAATTGACCTCTCAAAGCAAAATTTAATTGCTTGGGAAGGTAGCAAACCCGTGTATGCAATCACCATTTCTTCGGGGAAACGATCTACACCCACTCGCGTTGGAACTTTTAAAATTCAAACCAAGTTAAAAAAAACGCGGATGCAAGGTAGAGGGTATAACGTTCCCAATGTTCCCCACACCATGTATTATCAAGGCGGTTATGCCATTCACGGGGCATATTGGCACAACAGATTTGGTACACCCGTCAGTCATGGCTGTGTAAATCTTGCACCCAATCATGCTAAATGGGTATTTGAGTGGGCTGATGTGGGGACACCAGTCGTTATTAAGAAATAGACAATTGGGGATTGGGAATTGGGATTGGTGATTCTCCTCCTACTCAGTCTCTAAATCACAGGAAATCAGAACAATTAAACAGTTCTTTGTGACCCAGGATAGGTAAAATGGAAAAGGGGAGGAAACATGATGGAAAATCTCTGTTTCCTTGAATTTGGCGTAAATCCTGATAAATCCTGCACGAACTGATAACAGTAAATCTTAAAAGGTAATTGGATTATGCCCAGCTGGATTCGCAGTGCTTTAATACGTTCCTCTGGAACTTTTTGTACAGGTTTAGTGTTGATGTTGGTGACTTTGTTCTCTTGGTCTTCACCAACCAGTGACCCCAAAATGACAGCGGCTAATGCAACTACAGTAAATCAAAGCACTACTGTATCTAAAACTAAGCAAATATCCCTATCTCGCCGAATTGAAATTGATTTGTCTGAACAACGATTACGGGCATGGAATGGTAAAACTCTAGTTTATTCATTCCGAATTTCTACTGGTAAACGCCGCACCCCTACACCAGTTGGTAGGTTTCAGATTAATTCTAAATATCGTGTTAATCGGATGCGTGGTAGAGGTTACGATATTCCTGATGTTCCTTACGCTATGTATTTTCATCAAGGCTATGCTATTCATGGTGCTTACTGGCATAACAATTTTGGTACTCCTATGAGTCATGGTTGCGTTAATTTGCCAGTTAGCCAAGCACGAAAATTATACAATTGGGCTTCCACAGGGACTGTGGTGGTTGTGCGTCGATAGATGAGACAGAATTAGACATACGGCAAGAGTCAGGAGTACAAAAAATTGTAGAGACGTTCCATGGAATGTCTCTACAAGGGTTCTAGAAAATGCAATATTTAAATTCGGTTGATTATTGCAGCCATAAAATACATCTGCATTAATACTTTCTCTTACCGAATATTTACGTAAATTTACTTAGTCTGGGAGAAAGCAGTAGAAGAGAAAATATATTTTCTGTCCTCTGCTTTTATTTCGGTAATAATAGCAAATATTACTTAAAGCAGAAAATTTAACAGCAGTTGATTAAAATCCAATTATGAAAGCACCATTACCTGATGATGAAACACAGAGAATAGCGGCACTTTTAGAGTATAAGATTTTAGACACCCCGCCCGAACAGGTTTTTGACGATATCACTCATCTGGCTTCATATATTTGTGGAACTCCTATTTCCTTAGTGAGCTTAGTTGATCAAAATCGCCAATGGTTTAAATCTAAAGTCGGTTTGGATGCCTTAGAAACATCTCGTGATCTTGCGTTTTGCGCTCATGCAATTCTTGAAAATGATGTCTTTATTATTCCTGATGCAACAGATGATACAAGATTCGCCGCTAATCCCTTAGTCCTAGATGACCCAAGTATTCGTTTTTATGCAGGTGTACCTTTAATAAATGCTCAGGGTCATGCACTGGGAACTCTATGCGTAATTGATCGTGTACCACGAAAACTAACGGATGAACAAGTAGAAGTATTAAGAATTTTAGGTCGTCAAGTCATCCAACAACTAGAAATGCGACGCAATTTAGCTAGTTTGGTACTTGCCGGACAGGAACGCAAACAATCAAATAAAATACACATTCAATTTTTTAAAAAGGTTTCGGCAGGATTTGGATTAGCTTCAGCAATTTTAGTTTTAATTGCCGGAGTTTACTATCAAAATACAAAATCTTTTATTACAACTAGTAATCAAGTCACAAAAATTCAAGAACAAATCAATAAACAAGAAAAATTTCTATCTTTAATGAAGGATGCTGAAACTGGAGGACATGGTTATATTCTAACAGGAGATAAGTCTTATTTAAAACCATATGAAAAAGCAGTTAACAAGATTAATCAAGAAATAAAATCTCTGAAATCCCTAACAATAGATCAACCAATTCAACAGCAGCGTATTTTAATTATTGAAGACTTAACATCAGCAAAACTAGCATTAATTAAGCGGACTATCGACTTGCGACAAGAAAAAGGATTTGCAGCATCATTGCAAGTAATCCTGACGAATGAGGGCAAAAATCTCATGGATAATATCCGCGAGGTGATCGATGAGATGGAGAAAGAAGAAGAAGTACTGCTTAAACAAAAAACAGCAGCGGCAAAAAGCGGTACAAGAAATACGATTTTGATAGTTGCGATCGCTCTCTGTTTGTGTTTTATAGTTCTATCCATAGTCTATTACCTAGTTTATCGAGAATTTATCAGACGAAAACAAACTGAAAATATCCTCAAACTAGAGCGTAATTTTATCTCAGCCGTCTTAGATACAGCCAGTGCTTTGGTTATAGTTCTCGATTTAGAAGGGCGAATTGTACGTTTTAATCAAGCCTGTAAACAACTGAGCGGTTACTCATTTGATGAAGTTAGAGATAGGTATCTCTGGGATATTTTTATACTTCCTGAAGAAATAGATACTATTAGATCATGTTTTCAAGATTTACAATTTAATCAAGGTTTTAAAGAAGGCGAAAGTTACTGGATAACGAAAGATAAAAGCTTGCGATTGATTACATGGACTAATACTTCCCTCAAGGATATGGAAGGAAATATTGAATATATAATTTGCACTGGTATTGATATTACCGGAAAGAAACGAAATCAAAAATATTTAGAGGCACAATATGCTGCCAGCAATGCTTTAGCACAATCTTTCACTATTAGCGAAGCTACTCACCGCATATTACAGGGAATTTGTCAGAGTCTGGACTGGGATTGGGGTGAACTTTGGCTAATTGATCAGCAAGATAATGTGCTGCGATGCCTGGAAGTTTGGTATGGAGAAGTTCCTGAACTACAAGAATTTGAAACCATAACTAGGGCAATGACTTTTAGTATAGGAGAGGGTTTACCTGGTCAAGTATGGGCAGATTTTCAACCGATATGGGTGATTGATGTTACCAAAGAACCTAACTTTTTAAGAGGAATTAATGCCAAACAAATAGGACTACACGCAGCTTTTGGGTTTCCTATCTGTGGTGAAAATAAGACTTTTGGGGTCATGAGTTTCTTTAATAAGAAAACTCACCAACCAGATCCAAATCTGTTGAAAACTATGATGTCTATTGGTAATCAGGTAGGACAGTTTATAGAGCGTAAACAGGCCGCAGAGGAGGTCGAACGCCAAAATCAGCGATCGCTCCTTTTAACCGATGTCACCCTAAAAATTCGCCATTCTTTACAAATCGACGAAATCCTGCAAACCAGTGTCACAGAGGTACAGAAGCTGCTGCAAGCTGATCGTGTACTGATTCTAGAGTTGCTGGCAGATGGATCTTTAAATGCCAAAAAAGAAGCATTAATTCCCGGTATCCCTGTTGTTATGGGGGAAAATATTCTTGACCCTTGTTTTGCAGAAACGTACATCCAGAAATATCGTCAAGGATGGATAGGTATCATTAACGATATAGAGCAAGCTAACATTCAGCCTTGTCATATCCAACTATTGCAAAGGTTTCAAGTTAAAGCTAACCTTGTGATTCCCCTGTTCTGCAAAGAGCAACTTTGGGGTTTACTCATTGCTCATCAGTGTACCCAAACCCGTGATTGGAATACCTGGGAAATTGAACTTCTCAAGTCCTTATCTGACCAAATCGGTATTGCTTTAACTCAAGCCCAATTACTAGAAGCAGAAACCCAACAACGACAAGAACTCGAATTAGCACGACACCAAGCCGAGTTAGCATCTCTGGCCAAAAGTGCTTTTTTGGCCAACATGAGCCATGAAATTCGTACTCCTATGAATGCCGTTTTGGGAATGACGGGCTTGTTGTTAGAAACTGCCCTCAATCGAGAGCAACAAGATTTTGTTGAAACAATTCGTATTAGTGGAGATGCTCTTTTATCTCTAATTAACGAAATTTTGGATCTCTCTAAACTTGAAGCTGGGGAGATGGAATTAGAACATCTAGATTTTGATTTATCGTCCTGTATAGAAGAAGTATTAGATTTATTGGCTCCCCAAGCTCATCATAAAGGCTTGGAAATTGGGGCTTTGATTCGTCGTAAAGTTCCCATCCAACTCCAAGGAGATGCCAGCCGCTTAAGACAAATTTTAATGAATTTAATCGGCAATGCAATTAAATTCACCAGTGAAGGGGAGGTGGTAGTACAAGTAGAACTGTTATCAGAAACTGCGACTACAGCAACTATCAAATTTTCGATTACAGATACAGGTATTGGCATTACTTCTGAAGACCAACACAAGCTGTTTCAAGCATTTAGCCAAGTCGATGCTTCAATTACCCGTCAATATGGTGGCACAGGTTTAGGATTAGCTATTTGCCGACAGTTAGTCAATTTGATGGGAGGAGAAATTGGAGTTACAAGTGAGATAGGGCAAGGATCTAAATTTTGTTTTGATTTATCTTTTACCAAACAACTTTATTTTGCTTGCCCAGTTAAAGAGCCAGAAATTCTCACTAATAGACGCTTGTTAGTGGTAGATGATAATGATACAAATCGCAAAATTGTTTACCATCAGGCTACTCGTTGGGGAATGCAAGTAGATGAAGCGGCTAATGCTCAAGTCGCTTTCCAGGCTTTACAAGCAGCAGCAGCAGCGGGTAAACCCTATGATATTGCTTTGGTTGATATGCAAATGCCGACTGTAGATGGCTTGACTTTAGGGGTACAAATTAAAGCCAATGATGCGATCGCTCATGTTCCTTTAATTATGTTGACTTCTACCAATCAACGCGATGAAGTCCAAAAAGCTCTCAAAATAGGATTTGCTGGTTATCTAGTAAAACCAGTCAAGCCATCCCGTCTATTTGATACTATCATGAATATTTTGGTAGCAAAATCAAATTTAAATGATCATCAAATCAGCTTAATATCAGAAACTCTCTCTCTCGATCAGCAATTTACACAAACTACTAGCTTTACTAAAACAAACATACGAGTCCTGTTAGCAGAGGATAATTTAGTTAATCAAAAAGTAGCCCTCAAGCAACTTCAAACTCTGGGTTATATAGCTGATACTGTCAGCAATGGGGAAGAAGTTTTACATCTATTAGAAACAGTCCCTTATGATTTGATTTTGATGGATTGTCAAATGCCCGTTCTCGATGGTTTACAAACAACAAGAGCAATTCGTAATTGGCCAGATAGTCATTTTCTCCGTCGTCGCCAACCTGTGATCATTGCCATGACTGCTAATGCTATGAAAGAAGACGAACAAACCTGTCTAAATGCAGGAATGAATGGTTATGTGAGTAAGCCTGTAGTCAAAGAAAAATTGGCCAATATTTTAGAGTACTGGAGTAGAAGGATACTCAATACAAATGAAGTTAGTATTTGTGATCAAACAGTTGCTGAAAAAAATAATGATTTATTTGACTTAGCTATTGACTGGGAATATTTACATCAATTATCTGAAAATAACACGAAATTTGAATTAGAGCTATTAAAATTATTTGTTGAAGATAGTGTATCTCATTTAGAAAGAATCAAAACCGCAGTTCTTTCCCATGACTTCCAGCAAATTGGCAGAGAAGCTCATCATTTTAAAGGTGCTAGTGGCAATATTGGCGTGAAAACCATTCAGATAGCCGCCGAAAAAATAGAACAACTAAATCACCAGCAAGAATATAGTGGTATAGATCAATTAATTGTAGAAATAGAAGATTTTCTCCAGCAGATTCAAGGTTTTTTAACTAATAATCTCAATACCTAATTATCTTCATTTTCTGGGTTTAAGAGTATGTGGCAACTCCTAATAAAACACTACCCTGATTTTACCAAGTTGTCATTTTAATGTGAGTTCGACGCAGATAAAAAAGTAGAAAGCTTATTCAGAAAGAATTTGAGCCAACTCTACCTAATTCTTTATCCTTGAGAATTTTGCCCATTTTTTGATATTCACGACGTATTGCTTGAATTAAGTGAGACATCTCAATCTGATTGCTATCATCAGCAGATAGAAATGCGGCTGTTAAGGCAATATTACGAATATTCGCTCCTGTAAGTTCAAAATTACGGGCTAGGAAATTTAAATCTATTTCAGGACTACAGGGTGCGCTGGTAGGAAATATTTTCTGCCAAATCTGGTATCGTTGTTTTTCATTAGGAAATGGAAATTCAACAATAAACCGTAGTCGCCGCACAAAAGCATCATCCATATTCATGCGTAGATTGGTTGTGAGAATGGTTATACCTTCATACTCTTCCATTTTCTGTAATAGGTAACTTATTTCCAAATTAGCATAACGATCATGGGCATCTTTTACTTCACTGCGCTTACCAAATAGGGCATCTGCTTCATCAAATAAAAGAATAGCATTAGCGTTGGTAGCAGCAGTAAAAATATGATTGAGGTTTTTTTCTGTTTCACCAATATATTTACTAACAACTTGGGATAAATCAATTTTATACAAATCAAGTTGTAATTCTTGGGCAATGATTTCCGCAGCCATTGTTTTACCTGTACCTGATGTTCCAGAAAACATGACATTTAGTCCTCTTCCCAGTGATAATTTACTTTCAAAACCCCACTTTTCCCAAACTAAATGTTGGTGCTTGACTTGATTGCAGATTTCTCTCAATAAATTCTTTTGATTATCTGGTAATACAATATCTTCCCAAGCATATTTAGGCTGAATGTGCCGCGCTAGGGTAGCTAAATCCTGTCCTGATAATCCTCTGGCAGCGGTAAATAAATCAGTTAATGATATGGGTTGTTGTGAAGTAAGTTTGGTGTCAGTAAACCCTAATACCGCACTTTCCCAGCCTGCTTGATTAGTAGCCGTTGCCACAGCATTGGCAATTTGTTCAGAAGTGAGACGAAAGCGATCGCTCAAACTATCCAATTCTATATCATTAAGGGTAATATCTGCGGCTTGTAAGTAATTTTGCCAATAAAAACGACGCTGCTCAAAATTGGGCATTACAAAAGGAATCGTCATCACTTCTATGGCTTTAGTCGCCGTATTTACCCCAGCTTTCACACCAGCGATAATAGTAACTATAGGATATGCTTTTAACTGCTGGATAAAGCTGTCATATAAAATAGCATTTTCTTTCGTTTGCAAAACGTCTAAATCTTCTATATACAGCAAAGCATTTTTAAACAAAGCTTCCCGAAATAATAATTTGATATTAGTTGTAAATTCGGCTTTAGCTTCCGCAATGCGCGCCAATTCGGCGATTAACAAAGGTACTCGCAATGACTTGGTAATAGCTTCAGCCGTATGACGTTTTCCAGATGTATCCTCACCTGGAAAATATAAATTTAGGGGTAAACCTGCTTGCGAATTAGTAGTGATTACAGAGATTAAACCTTGCTTGATTTCAAATTTTAAAGGCAATTGATCTAAATTTAATTTAGGGGTAATTAGTTGACAGAAAGAAAGGAGTCTGCTGTCAATTGCTGTTTCTCCTAACAATACTTGAATGACTTGTGTATCAAGTTTAATATTATGGGCAAGTAGGGGAGGATCTGTTTGATGAGATTCGGGGTAAAGGTGCAGCAAACCATGACGAATAAGAGGCGCATCAGCACTAAAATGAACCCGCCTTGTTAGTTTTTCTATGGCTGAAGTACAGAGTAAATTCAAAGCTAAATCTACCGTCGGGCGCTTACAGCGTACATCATCTTGGAGATAGGCATAAAGTCTTTCATAACGGCGGTCTAGTTCTGGGGCGAGTGCGATCGCTATAATATTGATATCGAAATCTGATAAACCAAAAATTTCCTGAAGCCAGGCTAACCGAGAATTTTCCTGAATAATATCAGCAGAAAATTCTTGAACCGCAGTTTCTTTAATCGTCAATATTGGTATTCCCGGTTTTCTTTCGAGCAACCTTTCTACTTCTTCGTCATTGATTTGTATTCCCTGATAGGGGTTATTAGCTGCTTCTGAACCATAAGCAACTTCGGCGGCTGCTATAGCATTTTCTAGTAGTTGATCCAATTTTTCTAAAAGCAGCAAGAGTTGATTATAGTTACAAATATGCGCGGGTAATGTACTTTCAAGAAACATGAGATTAGTTAACAATTGCAAATTACAGCAGTTTCCATCTAGATGAGATACAAATATGAATATAGCGTTTCCCAATCACATGAGGTATGTGATAGCCCCCTCCTCGCTTGCGGGGAGGGGGTTGGGGGTGGGGTTTTTGTACCTCACTCAACCAATAACCGCTATAATAAAACTCTTGTGAGGGAGGACAGGGATTGCCCGCCCTAGTGTATGCTGTGAAAAGTTATGATTAATGTATCAAATATTTTTTGACTGCATCCTAAACTTCCCCTTAGTAAGAAGAGGGAAATTGCTGTTATTATTTCCCCTTTACCTAGTAATTTGTGTTGATTGCAGAATAGCATTAAATATTGGTAAATATTTCTCTGCTAATGGTTTTAAAGTTGCCGCATTGATTAAGTAAAAAGCAGAATCATCTAATTTGATTAAAGATTGTACTTGGGATAGCCGCAACCCCGTATTTTCTTCCGTCCACTCATAGTATCTTACATAGGCAGGGTGATTTGCTATTTGAAACTGTTCTTCCTTGATTAGTTGAAATTCATTATAATCCTGTGCCATCTCTTCCACTGATTCTTTAATCAATGTTTCAAACCAACCAGAATTAGTATTATCAGGTTCTGCTAATGTGTAACTCATTGTAGAACGATACTCATCGAAATACTCTTCAAAACCAGTTTCTGGTTCTCCAAAGATTCTAAATTGCAATTCACTAATAATTTCTCCACTCCAGTTTTCAGGTACGGAAATAGATATTCCGATTTCCTCATGGGAATAAGTTGCCATTGGGGGTAATTCTGCCATATTTTCCTCGCTTTTGTGATGAATATTTCTTGTTTTTCACTTCAAAAGATAGATGTATGAAATATTTGCGTATGGTGTTTAACACTTGTATATGATCCTGGCTCAATCAGGGGGATAAATTTGATAAATTTCCCCCTTTCAAAGCAAACTAAGATTCAGACATTATTCGTCAGATTCAGATCCGCTATCTTTCAGAGATTTATAGATAGATTTACCTTTTTTGTATACTTTTGAACCACCTTTATAAATTTTGTTAGCGGTTCTCTGTCCTCTTGCTGAAAGACGTGCGAATATTCTGTTCTTGATCTTATCTTTAACCTTGCTAGCAATAGCCTTGCCAATTCCTTTCACATCTACTTCTATATCGCCATCTGCACCACCACCAATACCGAGAGTTGTGCTTAAACCACCGCTTAATTTCAGCTTGCCGTCTTTAAATTCAAAAGTACCCTCTACCTTACCACCGATACCTGCTTGTGCCTCTACCTCGCCGGAAAGTTTAACTAAAACTTTACCTTTGTATGAGATGGACTTACTACCTTTAGCAGAAGCTCTAACTCCAGCAAAAGCTTCAGCCTTACCTGATGCACTTATTCCTTTTTTGGAAATGCTGAAATTTCCTTCAGCTTTTGCTTCTGCACCTGCAAAAGCTTCACCTGATAACTCAGCCGCTACTTTTAAATTACCGATTTCACCACTTAACTCTATTTCTATATTGCCTTCAACCCCTGCTTTGGCTTCAGCTTCACCAGATAGCTCTAAACCTGTCAAGGCTCCTAGTTTAGCCTCTCCTTTTGCTGATCCCTTAATACCCATAAAGGTAGTGAGCTTGGCTTTAAAATCTCCCTTGAACTGACCAATTATTGCTTGATGCTCTGTAGAAAGTTCAGCACTTAATCCAATACTGCTAGATACTGTAGCGATCGCCGAAAAGCCATTCACGATATCCATGACCACTTTAAATTCGGCTTCATTCTCTATTCCCAAACTTTTTTTAATTGAAGTTTCGGAACTGTAATTTAGCATATCTGATTCTACTTGAGTTTTCTTAGTAGATTCACCAAAAAAACCTATTTGCTGCATAACTTTTACAGCTTTTTCGATTTGTTCTGGAGATGCTTTATTAATTTTCTCAATTTCTGTCTCTATACCTTTAGTAGCTTTTTGTTCTCTCTCTGTGGTCTTTGTTGTTCCGTTTCTTTCTGAAATTACCTTACTTTTATCTTCTGTAGTTTTTTTCTGAATTAGCCCCTGTCTTTGCACTAATCCATTGTTTTGCTGCACTACATGAGTTAATTCATGAGCAATTAATTCCTGTCCCTGCTGACTACTAGGTTGATATTCTCCCTGACGAAAGAAGATATCTTTTCCTGTGGTAAATGCTTTAGCTTGTAGGGATTGATTAAGGTGATTGGCTGGGCTGTCTGTGTGGATGCGAACTTGCCTAAAGTCAGCTTTAAATGCTTGTTCTAAGGGTTCTTGTAAATTTTCAGGAAGAGATTGTCCTTTACCTCTTACTTTTTGAATAGATGTTTCTACATCAGGCTGTACAATTCTCTGTGTGCCATGAGACGCAGATTTTCTCATCAATTTTTGGCTTTGAATAGCCGCAATTTCTGGGTTAGCTGATGATGAGGAAACAGGATAATTTATCTGCTTAACCACTTGTGCAGCTACTCTATCAGCTTCTTGTTCATATTTATCCCCGACTTGATTAACTGCCAGTTTGGTCTGTACGGGAGAACCTTGTCTATTAGCTGTTAATTCATGGGACAAACCACGAAATAAAGGACGACGCTGAATTGATGAGTTATCTATTGGTTGATTTGGCAAACTTTGGGACGAAATCAGCCGACCTAACGCCCTATTACTGAATACTTCTTGTAGTTTTTCTGCTGGATGAATATCCCGGTTGTTGTTAGATGTGGCTTTTGAGGGGTCCGTGGGTTTGGTCTTTTTGGTTTGGCGTTGTCGCAAAGTACCCATAATATTAGCCTCTACTTTTTAATGGCGGGTGTGAATGTGAAGACTGTTCGGTTAAGAGTTTTCGTAGGTTGGGTTAAGCGATAATGTTGGGTTTCCTATCGTCAACCCAACCTACATAATTATATTTTTTGCGCTTAACCGAAAAGTATTGGGTGTGAAGGTGAATATTGGTCATCAAACTTTCAATTTGTGCAAGAATAAATTGCTAAAAGAGAACTGGTATTAGTTAATTTATGTTCCTTTAACTCGAAAGTTAGTAGTGATGAAACTTCCAGTTCCAGAATATTGGGGTGTGGGATCGGGAATAGGTCCGCCGGGTGTAGGTTGCTGGGCGGGAACAAGAACTTGAAATTTGGCTTTAAATGTACTTCCTTTGAGTAAAACTGGTTTCCCGTTACATTTGGTTCTCAGGGCTTTTTGATTAGGGGCGAGGGATTCTATGGAAAGGATTCCTGCACCGGGAATGGGATGTGATGGAGTCATATAAGGACAGCCGGGAACAATGACGCTTTTTTCATCGCCATCTACACACACCATTTTTTTGTTAATCATGTTTTTACTAGACCCCACTATATTACCAGGAATTACGGTGACAATTGCTTGTCCAAATGGGGGGTTAAACATGGCGATGTCGCCTGTGGTTAAAATATAGTCAGCCATAATAATCGAGATAAAAATTTGAATGCTTTTTTATTAATCTACCCAAGCTTCTTCTTTCATGGTGGCATCCCTGAGCATTTGCGGGGTGACTCTACCAATGATGGTGTTACCTTCTACTTGTCCGTTATTATTCAAGCGACAAATTTCTAGTACATTCACTCTGGGACTCAAATGAAACTCTTGTTCCAAAATCACTTGGGAAACTGGTTTTTGATTGAGATTAAAGTTAAGTTTGATGGTGATTTTTCCTGAAACTGGGCGGTCATTGATGTTGGATACGACTACATAAAAGCCTTTCGGATTATCTATAAATTGCTGATAGCTGACTTTGTGTGTGGCACGCAGTCCTTGGGCAGAAAATTCTAAGTCTGGCATTAAGGGTCTAAAGGTGGAAGTACAAGATTGAATTCTTAATGTTAAAAGTCTGGCTATTTTCTCGCCTTCGTTTTCTGCTACTCCTGTGAGTTCGACAATTGCTTCTATTTCTATTTTCTTTTTAACTGGGGAATCAAATAATTTAAAGCGATAAATTCTTTCTAACCATTGGGAGTTAGGAACGAGTCGCATGGTTGCGCCGATTTTAGTTCCGATAAATGTATTACCAATTTTGTTTTCTTGATGGCGACGGTAAATTTTTAATTGGGAATTATCCGCACCTGTGGGAATTTGCAAGGATGCACCGACTTGGTTTCCTAAACGTGTATTACCTTCCATGTTTTGCCATAATTGTCTAGGTTTGTAAATTCTTAACCTGGCATCATGAACTAAACGCATGGTTTGACCGACTCTATCACCAAGGCGAGTATTACCGTCTATCCATTTGATTTGCGGTTGATGAATGTTTAAGGGGGGTTCTTCACTTATATTTAGGGTTTCCTCTGGTTCTGAATCTAGACGCGTATTTCCCGGCATTAATTCTAATTGATTCAGGGGGCGATAAATTCTTAAGTTAGGTTCTAGATCAAAGGGTACAGAATCAAATATAATGTGGGAATATTGTTGATGGTTAAGATTAAAGTTAACTTGAACGGTAATTTTGCCAGTAAGTTGGCGATCGCTCAAATTGGCAAGGGCAATAAAAAAACCATCAGGATTGCCAATAAATTGCTGATAAAATACAGTTTGTCTGACATGGGGACCCATTTGGCTCCCATTCGGTTCTAAGAGTAAGTTTTTTCCTTGAATGCGGATTAATATTTCTTTTTCTAGGTCATCTCCTGAAGGGTAATCATTAAGTTTAATCCTGGCCTCAATTTTGAATTTCTGTTGCGGCGGTGCATCAAATAAAATAAAGGGGTAACAACTTCCCCATGCTTGGGTGATTTGCATGGTGAGTGTTAAGATTCTCAAAGCATAATAAGTATGGGCGGGTTTTTCTTGGTCAATAATTCCTTTAGCAATGCGGAATTCTCGCCAATATCTCTCTGGGTGAATAACTTGATTACTGGGTAAGGCGAGTTGAACTTGAAAATAATGAGGTTTTTGGTCAAATTCAAAGATAGAAATCGTCCGTTCTGGATAACTCAAACCGGAACTTTCTAAATAAATTTCCAGCATTTTTCTCATACCGGGAACTGTCCCCCGAATTTGATACAGGGGAACTATGTTACTAATAAATTGGCGTTTGGTTTTCTCATCCCAATCATCCCGCAAACTCAAAGCCACCCATCCGGCTAACCAGGGTAAAAATTCTCCTGGGGTTTGTTGGGGGTCAAAGTAGGTGTGAATTTGATCAATTAGCGTTTCTAAACCCCAAGATATTTCTGTGTTTTGGTCAACAATTTGGGGGGTAAAATCTGTTTGTTCTTCAGAAAAGCCACTGAGGATGCCTTCAAAGGCGAGTAAAAATCTACCTACAAAGGGATCTGTTTCCAGATAAGCTGGTAGATATTCTAAATAACTACTTAGTTGTTCCTTTTCCATTTGTCTCCTAAACGTTGCATTGTGGAAATTTGTCCAATTTCTACTGTAACTAGTTCATGTTTTTGTAAAGAAATACCGATTAGTTGATTTTGTTCATTTAATTTCTGCCGATCTTCTGCAAATTCGGTAATTTGAATTTCTTCAACATAATCAACCCCTGGTAAATCATCTAATAATTCATAAAGTTCGGAAATATAAATATCTCTGCCAAAGGGATAACCTTGATTTTGCCAATAATCTGGGCAAGGGAAAGGATTAAAAAAAACTTCTATTCGCCTGGTTACTTCTGCTTGGACTGACGGAAAATTGGCACTATCATGTAAATATAGGATGGCAGCAATTTTTATTTTCACATAGTTAGGTTCAACAATGTGGATGCGGGTGCTAATGAGTCTGCGTTGATCAAGAAATCTTTTAAGTGTTTTTTGGATATTTTCACTATCTGGGCTTTTGATTTTGGGTAACACGACTAAGGTAATATGTGCTTCAAATAGCTGGTTAACATCTGAGTGTTCTAAATCCCGTTCTGGTAAGCAGTTCACTCGTACCATGATGGCAGCATCCCCCAAGGCTTTCGCTGTTCTGGTTTGCAACCAGTCAAATAATATAAGTTGCTCAAAGTCTTTGACGGTGACGGCTCGGTAGCGTTGCCGTATTTGTGCTAGTGTTTTCTGGATTTCTGCTTGCAAAATGGCATTCTGCTCACTGGTGGATTTTCCTTCTGGTAATGTCCAAGGTTTTCCTTTGAGCAGTGTTAAAAAGGCGGCTTGGTTGCGATCAGGAATTTGGTTAGTGCGATACAGCACCATTTCTGTTAACCAGGCGAATAATTCAATGAGGATAATTCCTGTATCCGAGGGGTTGTGATCTGTCCATTCCGGGGCTTCGCTGGGAATGAGGCTAATGGCTTCTTGTACTAAGTCGGAATATGGGTGATCGTCTAGGTTGGTTAAGGGTAATGGCATAGTTAATCTGTGTCTTGGGGTAGTTTTAAGGTGATGATATGCTGACCTGAGTAAATCAAGGTCTGGATATCAATGACTGCATCGGTGGGTTGGATATCTAGGGCGCGGATGTAGCTTACCCCTGGTACTTTTTCCAGGACAGCATAGAGATCGGAATGATGCGGTTTACGTCCAAAATTCCATCCGCGTCCGTAGTCGCCTCCTGTAAGGGGATGGAGAAAACTATGTATGCGATCGCTCACAGCTACTTTCACCG
This sequence comes from Anabaena sp. PCC 7938, assembly GCF_049315035.1. NCBI lineage: Bacteria > Bacillati > Cyanobacteriota > Cyanophyceae > Nostocales > Nostocaceae > Anabaena > Anabaena sp. PCC 7938. The sequence goes on from NZ_CP186034.1 coordinate 5,139,621, forward strand.
CATCGGCATTTTCTACAGAAACAGGGACAATTTCGGTAATTACTCTGATTTCTTGCCATTTAGGACCGGATACCAGCAGTGTCATTGTGGGAACAAATCGAGTTTGTAAATAATTCCTGACACGATTGAGTAAGGCTAGTGTGGGGGTAGGTTGACGTTCTCGACCGTAAGGAACAATGATGGCTAAAACCCGACCACCGCGAATTTCGCCGTTGAAAACTTGGATCTCATTTCCCTCTATGACTTTCTCAGGTGTACCATCAGGCTTTAGCCATAGTTCTTCTAGCAAAGGGTTGTAATCGGGAAACATCATTTCTGGGGTGATGATTTTGACCCTGGCTATATCTATAGATGCTTCATAGGCTAAATCTTCAAAATCCTGGGCTGTGACGGCGCGATTACGGTGGCGTAGTCGTTGGGGCGATCGCTCTTTGAGTTTATCCAATGATTCCTGCTCGCTGCCTCCTGTGGCATTTTCCCAGTTAATTACGCTGTCTATATAGGGGATAGTGGTTTTAAGTTCCACAATTGTTTGAGCAGCGCGATTACCTTTATTACCACCTCCGGTACAATATTTACTCAGACGGATGTTGTTACGTCCTCTTGGTGGAATCATCCCCGCTTGTCCATCACCAAAATAAATTCTCCCAGTTTGACGATCAACAATATAATGACGGTCTTTAGGTGCAGAACTATAAAAGTCTGGTACTTCTTCCCAAGGTATCCAAACTTCTACTAACCGACCTGTTTCATCTTCAATAGGTGCAATACCTCCCGATTTTTGTTCAATAATTTGGCGCTCTTCATCAGGTGGTATTTTTCCTTCTTGAATTTCTAATTTTTGTCCTAGAAGGATAGGGAAATGAGTGGTAGCAAATACTTGTTTAAGCTCGTTATTACTAGAACCTAAAACCTCATTTTCTAAAGTAATAGTTTGAGTTGCCCAAATAGTATTAGTACGAACAGAACGGAGGCGAGGAGGTACGGGAAAATCAGCGGAAAAGGCTAATTGTCCGCATAGATAGCGCATTAATCCATATAATTTTAACCGTTGAAATTCTAATGCCCACTTAAAGAAATAGGTCAAGGGCAGGTTTTGGGAATTATTTGGCTGTTTCCTCCCACGTAACCAATAAAGTTCTTGACCAAAGTAGGGTGATGGAATCAAATCTGTCGGTCCGATAAATTGAATTAAGCCTTTCTGTACAAGGGCTTGGGTTTCATCCTGGACAATTAAGGGTTGCCATCCGTTGGGGCTAGCATATTCCCAAGCAATTCTCTGTAAATTAATGTCTGTTAGTCCCCGGTTAGCGTTGGGTGTAACTTCTTCCTGTTTTGGCGGTTCTACTTGTAAGTAAATACTGTTGGGACGATTAGAAAATGGTTTATTAAATCCTAAATAAACTGCTGAATTGGGATTAAGTTGGGGTGTTAAAGGGTGAAAACAACGAATGACTTTACCTGCTCGTTGATGATCGTAATTTAGTGGTTTCGTCAAGATAACTAAGTTGCGATCGCCATCAATTAGTTCAATTTGCTTTTTTTCGGAATTATTATCATCAAATTTAACAAACTCACCTATTTTTAATTGACTGACATCATCCAGATGTACAATAGTTTCCCCTTGTTTAGTGGCTTGAGATAACCTCAATAATAAAGGACTACTTTCACAATAAATAAAGTCATTATACGCACAATAAAAAGCAGGTTTTTCTAGAGCAAATTTATAAGTTATACTCACCGATTGCAGGACAGGCGGATCAAAGGTATCGGAAGTGTTTTCCGCCATAACAAATTTACTTAAAACTCGACTCCCTGCTTTGTAGGCGTTCCGCGTGTTATTCTCCAAAATTAACTTTCTTTCTGCCTCTACTTTGCCGATGATTTTAATTTCTTCTTGCAGAATTTCACCGCCAGAAGACTGAAGGCGAATAATGTCGTCAATTTCTAATTCATCTACACTATCAACGTATATTTCTGATTGTCCAGAGGCAATGTTTTGGGAAACTATGGTGACATCGTTATATACAACATATTTTCTTTCTCTACCTTTTTTGCCATAAAGACCATTGGTAATTCTCGCCCGCAACCAATAATGATTTTCTATCTGATTACTATCTAAATTTGGTAAAGTTTGGGGAAACTGAAATGTGGCTGCCGTGCTAGTTTCTATAAACTTAATGGGTGATGAATTGCGATTCCATTTAAATTTATTTTTACTAGTTGTTTTTTCAATGATTTGCCACTCTTGTCCGTCGCCTATTTCCCAAGTAATTTCTAAATCATCGGTGTAACTCGGCGCATGACTCAAATGAGCATTAATTAGTATAATAACTCCAGGTTTAATAAATTCATCAGCTAGAGGAATAGAAAAAGTATCATTATGTAGAGGTGTTGTACCAAAAGGGTAAAAATCTTTGCTTAAATCTAGGGAAGTATTGTTAAATAAACATAGTTTTGGAGTTTTGGTCTGATTGATATGGACACTAATATTAATTTGAGTGATTTCTGGTAAATTTTCCCGTTTGTGAGGTTTTAAAGTAACTTGTAACCATTGGGCTTTCTGCCCGTTGATTTCTACAGGCATCAATTTAGGTAATTCAGTCAACGTCACAGTTAATTGGGCTGCATTTTCTTGGATTTGAACATTAGCTAAAGTTTGCCATTGCTTTTGATCCCAATAAGACCAAACTTGCAGCAATTCTTTGAGTTTAATAGCACTTTCTGGACTATCAGTATTAATGATGATAGTCGCAGTCGTTAATGCTGTGATCTTGAAAATTTCTTCACAATTGAGATAAAGATAATGTTCAACGGGTAGGTGTCCACGGAATGCTAAAAATGGTTCATTGAGGTGAGCAGTAGCAGGAACAGTGTGTTCTGTGCGATCGCTGTAGTAATCCCGATCTTCTACGACAAACAAGGCTTGTAGCTTGGTTCCAGTTACTAACAAATCCTGTTCGGTTTCAAAGATAATTTCTTCTTTTTCGCCATCCAAAGGAGCGGCAGAAACTTGGGTATGTGCGGGAACTAGGGCATCTACGGGACTACGTTGAGCTAAACTAAAGGTGAGAGGTACTCTAGCGGGTTGGGGTGGAGTTTGTTGAGTCCCAATTAAGTTGAGAAATGCTAGCAAGTTGCGATCAGGAACGCAATTTAAGCGATCGCTCACCGCTGTAGCCATGCGGCTGAAAATCCGAATTAGTGCTGAACTTGCATCTGGTTGACTAAAATCTTTACCAGTATATTTCTTGGCTAACGCTTGGGCTTGTTCAACTAAATCTTGATAGCTACGCTGGTCGATTTTGGGTGGAGGAATAGACATAATTTGCTACTGTAAATAAAATGGATAAACTAGATTAAATGAATTATTAGTGGTGCGAACTTGGTAATTAATAGAAATGTGCAGCACATTAGGTTGAGATGGATGAGAGAGTAGATCAATATCTAAAACATCTATGCGGGGTTCCCATTCCACCAAAGCTGATCGCACATCACTAATGATTTCACCCACTGTTCCGGCGCTGTTGGGTGCAAAAACGCGATCATGAATCCGACAGCCAAAATTTGGACGCATTACACGTTCACCTCTAGCGGTACTCAAAATCGCCCAAATGGACTGACGAACGCAATCTTCGTACTTGGCCATCAAAACTTGTCCCTGCTCGTTAAACTGCACAGGATAAGTCCAACCTACGCCTAAAAAATCAATATCCATTACATCACCTCCAACGCCCCATTATTGACTTTTACCCCCGCAGCACAAGTAATTTCTAAGCCTGATTTAGCTGCAAATTCCGCTTTAGATTTAGCCTGAATATTGCAATTTGATCCGGCTTCAATTTTGCATTCTTGTTGAGTTTTAATTTCTAGATTTTTGCATTCAATTGCAATATCTTTATCTGTACTTTTAATGGTAATTTTTCCCTTGGCTTCAATATTTATGTCTTCTTCTATTTGAATACTCAGGGAATTTTTCTCACAATCAATTGTTATTTTGTTTTTACCACTTTTATCTTGGATAATAATTTTTTCTTTATCTTCAGTATCATCTAAAATAATCTTATGACCGCTACGGGATTTAATCATACGGATATTATTTTCACCATCATCATTTTTTAAAGGCGGTTTATCCTTACCATTCCATAAGCTTCCTAAAATATAAGGAAACGCCATATCTCCATGTTCAAAAGCTACTAAAACTTCATCATCTACTTCGGGTAAAAAGTAAAAGCCGCGATCTTCTCCAGCCATTGGCGTAAGTACCCTGGCCCAAGCACTCTCATCTTCATCTGATAACCAGGGGAATTTTACTTTAATTCGCCCTACCCCATCAGGGTCTTTAATATTAGTAACAACAGCAATTGTCACGCCATAAAAACGAGAACTGCTGTCTTCAGGCATTAACAAATCTATTCCGATCATGAGGCAGTTCTCCTAGCAGTAAATAGCGTATTATAACCCTGAGACTCTGAGTAATTATGTTCGGTTGAGATAACATAATACATTCCACTGAATCGCTTTCCTACTCCAGTCACTTCGATGACTTTAGCAATTCTCAAAGTAGGAATTCCGGCACAAGTACCTTCAGCAGTAATATAGGCGATCGCCATATCTTTAAACTGTCCTAAAGCTATTTGATCAGCTTCGGCTTTGCTGGATACAGGTTGACTAACTACTGTAGAAACAGATTTACCAAAGCTTTCCACTGCTTTGGCTCCAGTAGTTTTCCCACCCATTTTACTACCTTCTTTACCCGCCGCAGCTTTACCCATAACTTCTTCTTTATCTTTAGGTATCCACCCACGTACTTCCACTTCTTCTACCTGTCCCATGCTACTCAAACGCGGTAAAAAATCACGTAAATTTTCTTGAAATTTTAAGGTTAAAATTTTTTGTCCATCATTCTGAGGCGGTTGAAAATATAATGTTTTATTATCAATAACTACTTCATAGCCAATACGTTCTGCACGAGTTTGTAAAAAATCCCAATCCGTTTGATTATGCTGCAAAACGTATTCGTGTTTAACCTCGCTATCTTTAACTTTTGGTGTTAATCCCCTATCTCTAGCAATCTGACTAGCAATATCACTATCTTTCATTTTCGCATAAGATTTTGTTTTAGATCCACGCAATAAACGGTGACGCATATCATGTCCCCTTACTACTAATATTGGTGGACAATTTTGGCTAAACTCTGGTTCTAAACCTGTAATTTCTCCCACAATTACTGTCTTTAATTTATTCTCATAACCCATTTGAATTTCTACTTCGTTACCAATATCAAACAAATTATCATCAATCCAAGTTAGTTTACCTTTAGCTAAATCCCAACTGGTAAATTCTAAAGTAAACATACTTGGTACTTCTACATCTTCAAAGACTTTTACAGAAATTAAATCTGCACTAGCTTCAGTAGAAAGCTTTTGTCCTTGAATCAGAACTCTCATATTAGGAGAAAGGGTTTTTACACCACCATAATCAGACATATTTCTTCTCCTCTAAGTTTGACTAGGAATTCGCAAAGGTGGAATCGTTAGAACTAACCCAGGCGATATTTTACGGGGATTATCTAGCCGATTTTCTTCAGCAATTATGCGCCATAAAGCCGGATCTCCATATTCTTCATTAGCAATACTGCTTAGGGTTTCTCCGCGTTTAACAATGCGAACCGGATCATCTATTAAATTTTCTTCTTTTTGTTGTTTTTCTGGCTCTGTCCACTCTCTAAATGTACAATTAAGTGTCGCTCGGACGGGTGTACCATCCTCTAGAAACTGAGTCAAAGTTTTAGTCACACTTTCTAAAACACCATCGGGTAACAAAACACTATCTTTACCCCCAATTGTTCCCCAAACAAGCTTACATCGAGGTGGTCTTTTACTACTCGTCCCAATTCTCGGTTGAGTCAAATTAAAAATTTTCTTCGTATATTGCTGGACATTTTCTGGGGGAGAACCTGTAAGAGTGGTATCAAAGAATAACTCTATTGTTAAACTTGCTAAATCATTAGCAGCAGTCAATCCTTTATCACTTATGTTCCAACCAGTTTTATTAATTTGTACCTGGTTAGGATTAAATAATACTTCGATTTCATCAGCAAAATCTCCATCATTGCTTTTCTCTGCTTTAATTTTTAGTTTTTCTAGCGCCATTTTCTTTTACCTCTTCGTTCGCTTTCTACAACTAATCTCCGCATAATTTTACGCTCTACTTTCTCTACCAAAGCATCAACATCAATCTGAGGTGGTAGACTCATTCCAGCAATAGAGCTTTGGGTACTTTGATTGACTAGAGGATGTTGAGAATTAATAGATGAAGTTGATGTAATTGTTGTTTGATTGGAGGGAATACTATTAGTTATGGATGTTTGTTCATAAATGGATGATGTTCCATTATAATTAGCTGTTGTCATCAAGTTTGTCTGGTGACTTAATTGACTATTATTTACGTTATTTGCCCTTCGTTTAGTAATAGGATAATGAGATAATACTAATGGTTCAAATTCAAGCAAATATGATTCAGAATTGACTTGTACAACTGGTAAATTAACTTGAGTCATATTTTCTACCTGTTCAGTTATAACTGAAGGTTTTTTTTCTTTAAACTCCTTTGATAAAAGCATTGACTCATTTAAATTTGATTTACTGCTTCTGGGTTGGGAATAAGCTAATACTGTATTTTTTACGTTATTTTCATTTTCTAATTTTTGTTGATTTGGTGTTGTTGAATTTGAAAGAGAATTTTGATGATTAATATGCGCTGATAAACTTTCAACATTAACTAAAGGTTGTTGAGATATTTGGCTAACTACAGGAATTTCTGAATTTAAATTTAAGGATGTATTCTGAGGTAATTTATCAGCATCTACTCTCACCATAGGTAAAGTTAAAGCTGAAGATGATTCTGTATCTAACTTACGTTGAATTGGAATTTCTGAAGATGATAACCTTTCAACATTAACTAAAGGTTGTTGAGATATTTGGCTAACTACAGGAATTTCTGAATTTAAATTTAAGGATGTATTCTGAGGTAATTTATCAGCATCTACTTTCACCACAGGTAAAGTTAAAGCTGAAGATGATTCTGTATCTGACTTACGTTGAATTGGAATCTCTGAAGATGATAAACTTTCAACATTAACTAAAGGTTGTTGTGGAGTTGTTTCTGATATCGTTGGTTGAGATATTTGGCTAACTACAGGAATTTCTGAATTTAAATTTAAGGATGTATTCTGAGGTAATTTATCAGCATCTACTCTCACCACAGGTAAAGTTAAAGCTGAAGATGATTCTGTATCTAACTTACGTTGAATTGGAATTTCTGAAGATGATAACCTTTCAACATTAACTAAAGGTTGTTGAGATATTTGGCTAACTACAGGAATTTCTGAATTTAAATTTAAGGATGTATTCTGAGGTAATTTATCAGCATCTACTCTCACCATAGGTAAAGTTAAAGCTGAAGATGATTCTGTATCTAACTTACGTTGAATTGGAATTTCTGAAGATGATAACCTTTCAACATTAACTAAAGGTTGTTGAGATATTTGGCTAACTACAGGAATTTCTGAATTTAAATTTAAGGATGTATTCTGAGGTAATTTATCAGCATCTACTCACCACAGGTAAAGTTAAAGCTGAAGATGATTCTGTATCTGACTTACGTTGAATTGGAATCTCTGAAGATGATAAACTTTCAACATTAACTAAAGGTTGTTGTGGAGTTGTTTCTGATATCGTTGGTTGAGATATTTGACTAACTACAGGAATTTCTGAATTTAAATTTAAGGATGTATTCTGAGGTAATTTATCAGCATCTACTTTCACCACAGGTAAAGTTAAAGCTGAAGATGATTCTGTATCTAACTTACGTTGAATTGGAATTTCTGAAGATGATAACCTTTCAACATTAACTAAAGGTTGTTGAGATATTTGGCTAACTACAGGAATTTCTGAATTTAAATTTAAGGATGTATTCTGAGGTAATTTATCAGCATCTACTTTCACCACAGGTAAAGTTAAAGCTGAAGATGATTCTGTATCTAACTTACGTTGAATTGGAATTTCTGAAGATGATAACCTTTCAACATTAACTAAAGGTTGTTGAGATATTTGGCTAACTACAGGAATTTCTGAATTTAAATTTAAGGATGTATTCTGAGGTAATTTATCAGCATCTACTCACCACAGGTAAAGTTAAAGCTGAAGATGATTCTGTATCTGACTTACGTTGAATTGGAATCTCTGAAGATGATAAACTTTCAACATTAACTAAAGGTTGTTGTGGAGTTGTTTCTGATATCGTTGGTTGAGATATTTGGCTAACTACAGGAATTTCTGAATTTAAATTTAAGGATGTATTCTGAGGTAATTTATCAGCATCTACTTTCACCACAGGTAAAGTTAAAGCTGAAGATGATTCTGTATCTGACTTACGTTGAATTGGAATCTCTGAAGATGATAAACTTTCAACATTAACTAAAGGTTGTTGAAATATTTGGCTAACTACAGGAATTTCTGAACTTACGTTTAAGGATGTATTCTGAGGTAATTTATCAGCATCTACTTTCACCATAGGTAAAGTTAAAGCTGAAGATGATTCTGTATCTGACTTACGTTGAATTGGAATCTCTGAAGATGATAAACTTTCAACATTAACTAAAGGTTGTTGTGGAGTTGTTTCTGATATCGTTGGTTGAGATATTTGACTAACTACAGGAATTTCTGAATTTAAATTTAAGGATGTATTCTGAGGTAATTTATCAGCATCTACTCTCACCACAGGTAAAGTTAAAGCTGAAGATGATTCTGTATCTAACTTACGTTGAATTGGAATTTCTGAAGATGATAAACTTTCAACATTAACTAAAGGTTGTTGTGGAGTTGTTTCTGATATCGTTGGTTGAAATATTTGACTAACTACAGGAATTTCTGAATTTAAGTTTAAGAATGTATTCTGAGGTAATTTATCAGCATCTACTTTCACTACAGGTAAAGTTAAAGCTGAAGATGATTCTGTATCTAACTTACGTTGAATTGGAATTTCTGAAATATTACTGGTTGGTCTTATTGGATTCGATGATATTAATGATTTAGAAATAAAAGTTTTATTAGGCGAAAGATCTATTGCTGGACTTTCTTGTTGAGAAGCAGTATTTTTGGCTAGGTTAGGTAAAGAATTATCTGTTTTTAAAACTAATTCTGTTGGTTGTGTTCGCTGATTTTCCAAAGAAGTTTCTTTAACTGTAATTACTTTAGCTTTTACAACTGGAAGTTGCTTATTAACTGGGACTATATTAGAGTATGAAGAACCATAGTTAGTGGTTTGTGTTTCTAATGTTTGACTTTTCTGATCTTGATTTTGAACGTAAACAATAGGTATTGATTCTGAATTTAACTCAATAGTTGTTGACCAACGCTGCATTTGTTGAGCAAGTAGAGGAAGTCGATCAATAAGATCAGGTGATCGCTCAATAATCTTTCTTGCCATCCCATTATTGATAATCCCCGGTTTTGTCAACAGCTTATTAAGTCGATTGACAAGTTTTGGATTAAGATATTTTTGCCATGGTGGTAAATAATTAGATGTCATTTTAGATTTAAACTCTTTTAATAATTAGAATCTATCATCAAATTTTGCCCTCCATTTTACTAAGCTTTATACACTCCTCTATGGACTAATTCTAGGCGTTCAAAAGCAACTTGTGTCCCATTACTAGCATTCAATTGTGGACCATCCCAAGCAACTGGATAGGCTTTTTTAAAATTCCATGCAATTAATTTAGACTGCTGACTATCTCGCACCATAATTGTGCCATTTAAGAGACGAATTTTACCTCTAGTAACATCTTCATACCACTTCCATAAATCATCCCTTTCCCCCAGTCCTCGCACCAAAACCAAATTAGGATAGGTCATGTATTTAGGAAACTGATGAACGCGGTGATGAACCCCACCTTCAACATAAGTTTCCAGTTCAATTTTACTATTTAACCCTGTAACTTCTGAAAAGCCACCTACTGTCAAACCCTCAATTTCTACCATAAAATTGAACCCCATATAGGGATCATGGGGCTTATCTTGAGAATTTCCTCCCCCTTTTTTTTGTGCTTTTGCCATAAATATCTCCCTTTGATTGAAAACAAGTGCTAAAACTCAAATCCGTTACTGAGTAAGTGGGCGGTAAAAATTGTCGTTATGGCAAAGCAAAAGGTAAGAGGGAAGAGACTTTCAGGGATTTTAAATTTTGTTACATACCCCTAGTTACCTGATGGTTGATTAATTTGCTGATTAATTCGAGCAACTTGAGCCACCCACTGTTGTCTTTCCCAGTGTTCCATGTTCATTACTTGGTCATAAGACCAGTTAAAGTGATAGGAAAGATAAGCTACCTCCTCTAGTAAACGTTCTGAGGGGTAGCAAATTACTCCCCCACTGGAGAAGTTTCTACTTCAAATTCTCCCTCACAATGGGGACAGGCTACCTGAAAGCGAGTATGGCCATTTTGGTTAATTCGTTGGTAAAAATCTTGCAGGTAAACCAAGTCGCCAGAAAATAATTCCTCAATAGTTTTGGTATTGAGTTGGTCTAAAGTTCCTAGCTTAGTAATTACTCGTGCCAGTAGAATAATCACCAGATAACCAGGATTTCTTTGTACCCTGGGGTCCCGTAGAGGGGCTATTTCATCGTAGGCTGTTGATAGCCGCATAACTCCTTCTCGATGAAGGTTTCCTTGTGCATCGAGATAACCACGAGGTAGGGTAAAAAGAAATTCAGTCTGGTGCATTTTTCCTCACATTAACCAACGGTTATTCCTTCGTGAACAAATTCGAGTGATTCTATGGCTATTTCGCTCGCAGTAGCATTAAAATCAGGACCAGTCCAAGTGGTAGGCCAGCAATTTTCCAAGTTCCAACGGATTTTTTCTTCACCTTGATCATCGGCAAGAATAATCGAAACGTTTTTACGCTCAATTTCTTTACCATCTATCAGGTCTTTGTGCCATTTCCACAATTCATCGTTATCAGTAATTCCTCGCTTGAGACTAATATTACTAAAACTATTCAAACCAGGAACTTTCCGTTGTCCCAGGGTTTTATCAGTACCTTCTCGATATTCGATGACTGCTCTAGTAGCATTTAACCCACTACATTCTCTAAAGCCAGCATGGACAATGCCATCCCATTCTACCCAGAAATTATAACCAGCAAATGGATCATGAGTGTCTTTGATGTTAGGCATGATAATTGCTCCTGAAGTAAATTATTATGATTCGACAAATTTAACGCCGCTACTACCGTGAACTAAGGAAATAACAATAAATTCACTGGGAGTAGTGGGTGCTAAACCAATTTTTGTCACTATCTGTCCGGTTTTGCGGATTTCTGGCGGGTTTGTTTCTTCGTTACATTTGACATAAAAAGCCTCTTCTGGAGAATCTCCATGAATAGCTCCTTGTTCCCACAGAGATTCACAGTAAACTGTTAATTCTCGTTCTATCCGATTCCATAAATCGGTGTTATTTGGTTCAAAGATAACATCAGCCAAATTGCGTTCTACCCACCGCAGGACAGTAATCTTTAAACGACGAATGTTGATATATTGCCATTCGGGATTTTGGCTTAAGGTACGTGAACCCCAAATGCGAATTCCCCTACTTCTAAAACTGCGAATACAGTTAACTCCAGCTGAAGTTTCTGAATTTAAGGTTTGCCAATCTGCATCGGCAAATAAAAGACTTAAATCCAAAACTCCTTCAAGTAAATAGTTAGCTGGAGCGCGATAAACTCCAACTTCTGAATCATTACGGGCATAAATTCCAGCAATATGACCGCAAGGAGGAATGTAACAGGAAGCGTTTTCTATTTGCAGCCAGGGAGCATAAAGCGCACCATGATCACCAATTAATCCTTGTTGTTGTGCTTTCAGAGTTTTGATATCTTCAATGTTGGGGATATTGAAGGCATCAAGAATGGCAAAGCGATCACCTATTCTATCACAATGCTCCAGGACGGCTCTCTGCATTTCCATAGCCTCTGCGGGAGAGTTTTGCATAATGTCAGGCGCACATACTAGATCGATGGCATCTAGTGATTCTATAGCCTGTAATCCAGTTTGCAATCCAGAGAGGGTGTTATCTGGTACAGAAAAGACATAACACAGACGACCACCATTTTCAAAAAAACCTCGTACTGCATGGGCTAAATAACTATCAGTTAATGGCTTACCAAAATACTGCACAAATTGAGTCCACAGTGTGAGCATTTTCGGTATGGAAACACCATTTTTCTGAGCATTGTTAAACTGAGACAGCCCCAAAAACACCGGAACACCTGTCAGTAAATCCTTACCTGGTGGAGAAGGAATATTTTGTAAATATACACCAGGGGCGGTTAATTGTAGGTGTGTAGATGTCTGCATAGGTTAATCAATTTTGGGATAGTAGGTCAATTGGTGTTGCTAAAACAAAGTATGAATTTTAGGTGTCATGGAAAGTGTCTACAAAAGTTTTAACATCCAAAAATCACGTTCATACCTCAAAGGGAGCAACGCTGGTCAATCAGTTATTTTTGCTCATCTACAAGTTGACTAATGCGGAAGATGACAAATTCTGCTGGTTCAATTACCGCTACACCAATTTCTGTCACCACTTGACCAAGTTTGCGAGTGTCCATAGGGTTATTTTCTGCATCGCACTTGACGAAGAATGCTTCTTCGACAGTTGTTCCAAATAATGCACCTTTGCGCCATTCATTAGTGAGGAATGCGGTAACATTCCGGCGAATCTTTGCCCAAAGTTCTGGTGTATTGGGTTCAAAAACTACCCATTGAGTTCCTTCATCAATTGACTCGCGCAGGTAATTAAATTGACGACGAATATTAATATATTTGAAGTCAGGATTATCTTTTCCTGCTCCTAAAGTCCGCGCTCCCCAAATGCGGATGTTACCATTGAGATTGCGAATGCAATTGATACCATCTTCGTTCAGGGGTGCTTGTTTGGATTTGCTGATGTCTTGCTTTAAGCCTACTGCGCCTAGAATTGGTTCGTTAGCTGGTGCTTTATGAACGCCTCTTTTATCGTCTACACGAGCATAAACACCGGCAATGTGTCCACTGGGAGGAACGAATATTAGTCCTTTGCTTACTGGATCAAAGACTTGAATCCAGGGGTAGTATACCGCCGCATAGTCTGAGTTTCCTAGCAGTTTAGCACTACCGGGTTTTAGTTGCTCTGAGTCAATGGGGATATCTTCTTCTATGTCCAAAATTGCAAAGCGATCGCCTAAATTACGGCAATGAGTATTAATTTTATCTAGGGCTGTTTTGCTGGTAATTCCAGGAGCTACAACAATGGCAATTTCATCAACTGCTTCAAATTTATCCAGGGCTGTGTCTAGGTTTACTTCTTCTTTTATCCAAGTAACAAAACACCTTGTTCCTCCATTTCTGAAGAAGCCATAAACAGTATGAGCGAGGATATTTTGCCCGGAGTTCGTGGAGAAGTCACCAAAATATTTCTTAAATTCAGTGAAGTTTGTACAGAGTTTTACTTCACCATCAGGAGTGGGAATTATTTCAGCTTCCACACCTGTACTAGCCGCAGCAAGAGTGATGATACCAATAAAGCCAGCCGTACTTGTTCCTACACCGGCAATAGGTGCTAAACCTGAAGAAACTTCTTCAACATAAACACCGGGGGTATGATAGGTGGGCATGATATTTTTTCCTTTGTTGATAATTTATGATGATCGTACAGACAACCGCAATTTAAACCTCGTCCAAGTTGAGAACTGGAGTTTTTCAAAAGGGAACAGGGAACTGTCAATAGCGAAGAGTATAGGATTTAGGAACCAAACTCGATTACGAAAAAACTATTGGTTTCAAAGTAGACGTGGTTTATAATTGAGCAAATCTCAATTGGTGGTTAACTGGAAATCTAATGATTTCACTTCGCCTGTTTGCAGATTGATTTGTTTTTGTTTTATGGGATATCCTTTGGCTGAAACTATTACTGTGATGGGAGTATTTCTGGCTTCTATGCCAATAAGTCGATAGTTCCATTCTCCCTGTGATTGTTTAATGATTTCAGTGGAGCTAAACGTGTATTCTTTACTCCCTTGAATCTGCACTTTAGCCATACCAATCGCTTCTTTCTCATCAGCATTCGTGATTTTTCCTAGAAGTGTTGTTGGTTTTAATTCTAACTTTACTCTGTTAATAGTATCAAATATATCAAGATTTTTATCCTGATTAATAATATTAATATTTTTTACATTTTTCGTAGCAATCTCAATTTGATGTTGACTTTTGGCATAACGCATTTGAGGATCAGATAAAGATGCTTCTAATTGATATAATCCATCTGGTAAATCCATAAAATAGAACCAACCATCAGAGATTGTTTGAGTCCGTCCTAGTTGGGAGTTTTTGGCTTTTGCGTTATAAGGAAAATAGTCAATGATTTCCTGAAATCCCTGAAATTTATCCCTATTATTGAGTTTTCTATCTTCTAGGAGAGTCTCAAATAATTTGAGTTTATCAACATTTTTTAAATGAGAATTTCTTAGTTGTTCTTGAAAGTCTTGAATCTCTTGAGGTAGAGTTGGATTTGGCGGATTGATATTGGCATTGAATGAGCGCCACTGCATTGATGAACTTGGCAATCCCAGAAGTTTTGTCTTGAAGATGACGAAGTTAATAAACTCATCAGGAGCGTCTATAATCTTGACCACAGCATCTGGAATACCCCGGCCTGTGATGGCATCCTTAACTTGTCCGGCTATTGCTATTTTATGATTAAATCGTTGTTGCTTTAGCATTTTTTTCGATGGCGATCGAGAACAATTTAGGAATGATCAACGTTGAAGTTTAAATTCTGTCTAGTTTACAGCCTCCGCATAATTTCAGTGCGTTTATCAAGCACGAGAGGAAATTCTGTGGCAGCTTCTTCAACAGGTACAGAAATGGTCACTGTGTAATTGAGTGCTGCTTTAGGTTTTCCGCCAATTGCTTGCCAAAATTCTCCTAAACTTTGTAAGTAGCTAGAACGTAAACCAACTCCTACAGGTAGTGGTTCTTGTCCTTTTAAACTGCCTTGCAAAATCGCTTCTGGTAATGTCCGATAACGCAGCAACAATTTCATTACTTCTCCTAAGATATGATGTTCTTGTTGGGGGTCGTCGGAATTAGCCCAAGCGGTGATCAAATAGGAACAATCTATCCTTGCTGGAGAAGGTTGTTTAACAGCTGTTCCGTTTGAACGACGTTGCACTGACCATTCACTGCGCCGCAATTCCATATTTTCCCGCACATCATAAAGGAAAAGGTTAATGGCTGGTTTCTGTTTGATAGACCCTTCTAGGGGCATATCAAAACTAATAGCAACGTTGGTCTCGCTTGACCTTTTTAACTCTGGTAATTCGTGAGTTAGTAATTGTTCTAGGGTGCTGTCTAAGTCATCTAGCATGACTAAATATCCTATTTGAAAAGGTAGAAGGCTTTTTTGTTTGTTTCTATCCTGAAGTTAAGTTAGAGAAATAACTTCTATGGTTGAGAAGTCAATTTCGTTGACTTTGTGATTGTTTTGACTTTTGGCAATGGCTAATTCCTCTTCTAAGACCTGTATTGCACCACTGATGCGGAGTAAGGTTTCCCGCAGACTGGCTTTTTGGATTTCTAAATTGGCTAGGGCTTTTTGCCCTGCTTCGTATTCTGTTGTTAGTGCTTGTAGGCGTTTTTCGAGTTGTTCCCTCATTGCTATCTCATTGGGTGTTCAAAGGTCTTGATTGCCATCAAAAAATATAGGGAGTTTCCACATCGTGTGTACCGATTTCCCGAAGATTAATGCCGCTGTTTTGCTTGCTCATATCAATTTTGACCTTGAGATAAGGAATAACATCAGGTCTGGGTTTGGGAATCAAATCAGCGGGAATGTAAGCAGCGATATAACGGTTATAGGATTTGCTATTCCAATGGCGGGCGAAGGGGTTATCGTAAGTGGCGAGGAATCTTTCAATGGGATTACCGTTGACAGTAATACCAGTGTGCATACAACCATTCCAGTTGCTGTTATGCTCGATCAGATAGAGTAATTTGTCACGTCCAGACCAGACGGCTGGAACCAGCAATTCCAAATTTGTTTTGCCAGGAATAACAGTATAAGCGTCCCCATTCCAAGAGTCACTCTCTTTCTCCCAAGTTGTTGCATCACCCCCATTTACTTTCCAGTGGTATCCTAGTGCTGATTGAGTGGCGTGAGACCAAGGGTTTTTGCTGAATGCCAACCCAGACAACCAAAACTCAGGACCTTGTTTGGAAATCAGGGTGACTTTCCCCGATCTACCAACTGGAATCGGTAGCCATTGATGTTTGTCGGAATAGCTATCAGTGAGAGAACCATCGGGACAATAGCAATTACCATATCTCCTTCCACCTGCCCAGCGTCCTAAGTCTTCTTTAAATCCATCTAGGAACTGGGCTTTGACAACTTTCCAAGTATCACCAAGTAATCTGATCCAGAGAGTATCGTATCCTTCGGGAACGGTGACCAATGCGCCGGCATCATCTTCTTCTTCGCCTCCATAGCAAATCACGCGACGATCATTCCAAAGGTTGTTACTTGTGTGTCTGGTTTCCCTATCGGCAGGTGCTTTTTTGAGGACACCGTGTACAGCAATTACTTTTGCATCTCTGGCATCAAAAATATCTTGATAAACGATCGCATCATTGGGATACATCCGGTGTCGCATTGGGTTTGTAGACTCTATATGCGAGGCGCGGATTACTCCGTTAACATCTAGTTTTCTCTCTGGTGTGGTTGTCCCAATCCCTACATTACCTGTATCCCGTTGGATGGTGAGCCTTGTGTTTTTAACTCCCGCCCGATAGGATATTAAGTTGATTAAAGAAGAGCTATCTTCTGCTCCACCGTCTTCGGTTGACCAACCATAAAGCCCATCTGGTTTATTGGAGAGAGAAATTGTGGGTTTTTCCTCTGTGGGCGCACCCAAAGTGGCTAGTCTCTCCTTAATTTTCTCTTCTATATGTTGTTTGACGGCTTTTTCTGAAGGGACGACATTGGTGCGATCTCTGTCTGTGGCGATGGTTTCAGATACACCAGTAATTTCTGCGCCGCCCAATTGTAATGTACCGGATATACTGAGGTTGCCTTTAATTGCTAAAGATTTACCGTCACTTCTCAGGTTAATCTCTTCACCTTGTCCGCTGGGTAAACGCGCTCCCGAATATTGCCTAATACTGTTGTCTACTGTAATCTGTCCATTGTCTAGGGTAAGTTTAGCTAATATAACCGTTTTAGACTCTTTGGTTTCAATCGCTTCTAATGTTAATAGGGGAGATTCTGCCCAGCGGGTGAAGCTATCAGGTATTTCTGGTTGTTGTAATACTTTTGGTTCTTGAAAATACCGCAGACATACCCAACATTCTGAATTGATTTTGATGTTAGTCTTTTCTTCTGGGAGGATAATTAGATTGCCTTCGCCGTCAATAGCTGTACCAGATTTGATGGTGACAGCAGCTTCTCCTGCGATCGCTTCTACTTCCAACCCTTCTACGATACCAGCTAAATGCAGTTTGCTATTAAGGTAACGTTGGCGATCGCTTAGATATTTATGTGATAACTCAAAATCTTCATCTAAGAGATATTGTCCAGGAAAATAGTTGGGACGTTGTAAAGAAAAATTTGTCCAGTCTTGTTGCTGTACCATAGGAGTTGAGTTCTAAATTTTTAAATTATGCCCTAGTGGATAAATCTAGGGGGTTAAAATAATTGTTTTTTGTTTGAGGTTAAGGTAGCCTATATTTTCGTTGCTATATCACAACTAACTAGCCATACCCCATATCAAGTAGTTGGTATAAGCTTTCGGTTGCAATCATAGCTACATTTTCAGGTTATTTATACTTAATGGGGATTCATCCAGACATATATAGTACTCCAGTTTGATATGTGTTCGCGTAGCGTGGCGAAGCCATAATTACCTGTGTAGGCACGCAAGAGGCACTCGTGCAAAGAGATTTTATAGTATTTGTGTGTATTGAGTTTCGTTCAAAAATTAAATATTATTCTTATAGTTTGGGTTTTAGACTTGTTTAACCTCTGTTTTCATTGATTTGTTCAGTCTAGTTGATAATTACTAGCTTTATGATTTTGTTGTAACAATTTTAAATATTGAATATATCTTACGAGAGATGACGAATTTGTAAACTACCTCCGGCACTGCTCTTCTTGGCTTTAACTCAACTTTGCCACAAGTTGATTTTCTACCAAGGTGTCATTTGTCAACAAATCCTCAATGGTGATGCGTAATAACCGCTGTTCGTCAACTTGAAATAGGATTTTAATGCGATCGCTCCCCGGAAACCCAGGCGGGCTAAGTTGGGCAATATTTCTGGCACCTTCTTGATCATTAAGCGGTTTGACGGTGGTGGCCATACTGTTAATTTTGCGAGTTAATAAGCGATCGCCATCAAAATAAACTTCCGTACCTCCGGTTTCTGCACCCAGTTCCCCCAAAACTAACTCGATGCTAGGTTGATTTTCCCTAGAAGCGCCCAATAATAATTCTACTGGTTGGGTCATGGGATAAGCTTGTCCAGCCCTGATAATTGGTTGCCAGCTGTGACGCTGGTGACGACGATCCCAGTAACGCACACCATAACTATGATAGAGATAGTCTTTAATTTCCAAGCCCTGAGTGATTTGCAGCGCCCCTTGTGCGATCGCTTCAAATGGACTTTGACAGCGGATTTTTTCTGGCTCAAAATATTGGCTTACCCATGTCTGCACCGCAGTTAATTGCACAGATCCACCAACCAACAAAACTGCATTAATATCATCCAGTTCGATGCCCTGATGACGGGCTTGCTGTAAGAGTGTCATCATCGCCTCATGCAAGCGGTCAAAAAATCCGTTTTCTTTGAGGATTTCTTCTAGTCCCTTGCGATTAAGTTCCATATCATAGCTTTCAAAAGTATCATTATTAAAATAAAATTCACTAGCGTGATTTTGGGTAGATAGCTGAATTTTTAACTTTTCTGCCAGTCTAGTTGTCAGGGAATTAACTGGAAATCCTTGACTTTTCGCAAAGTAATCAACTATCCAATTATCAATATCAGTACCACCTAGATTTTGCCCTGCTTTCGCCAACACACGGGCTGTTTTGACTTTTTGCTGCGAGTCTTCAGCCAGGGATTTATTACCCCATTTGAGCAGAAATCCTACTTTCGCTTGCGTCCTTTGATCTAAACTCACTAAAGACAAATCTAAAGTACCACCACCAAAGTCAACTACCAAGAGATTTTCCTGTTCTGACAAACCATAACCCAAAGCAGCGGCCGTTGGTTCATCTAATATCCGCACCTGTTCAACGGGGAGTGTTTGACAAACTTTGCCTAACCAGTAACGATAAGCTTCAAAGCTATCTACAGGTACAGTTAAAACTAAAGAATCTACCCCACCTTGCATAGGTGCTAATTCAGAAATTACCCTGTTTAAAAACCATTCTCCTACTTGTTCAAAAGAGATGATTTTTCCATCTATTTGCGGTGAAAACCCTGGGATATTTGCACCAATACCCCGTTTAAAGCTGTGGAAAAATCTAGAGTCGCCTTTGATATCCAAACCGCGATCGCGGACTTGTTGCCCAACTAATATCTGATTCTGGGTTGCTTCTTCCACATAAACCAAGCTGGGAATCAGTGGGGGATTGAGTTGCTCCTGAATTGATAAATTCGGTATACTTATAGTCTCCGGTTGCTGGGTGACGGGATTCCAACGGGTAATGACTGTGTTACTAGTACCAAAATCAATAGCAATGTGCATATCTTAATTTTATTATTTCACACCAGGATGTAAATACGTAAGTATAGTTAATATATCCTTAATTATTCTGGATTAACCACCAATTTTGTAAATGAGCTATGGCTTTTTCTTTGTGTTTCGCTTCTACCTCTATCCAAGGCGCTTGGTAGTAAGCATCAGGCATAGCAGTAATTAAATGACTGTGCTTTCTATCATTAAAACCTGAGTCACCATTGGAAATATGTACTAACTGCCAATCGGGATTTAACCAAGTTTCTCGTGCTGCTAAAAGCGCCGATTCTACACTTGGATGATTATACGTATCTAACTTTTCATAACAAATATGGTGATGAGCATCAAATACCATTGGTATATTTGCCTGTTGACATACAGCTAAGATATCATTGGCATTATAGGAATATTCATCATTTTCTAAAGTCAAGCGGTTTTTGATACCTGGTGGTAGTTCAGAAATTACTTTTACTAACTTTTCTGCACGTTGAGACTTGCCACCATGAATATTCATCAGCGCCCAAGGTGACTGGGGTAAACCAAGTAAATCTAATGTGCGGGCGTGTCTTGCTAAAATTTTGATACTCGTTTCTACAACTTCAGATGATTCAGAACTCAGCACTACAAATTGATCAGGATGTAAAACCATTCTGATCCCCAAAGTTTGGGCTATTTGACCAATTTTGCCTAAATCTGCACTCATTTCCTCTAAAATATTTGCGCCAATTTCATCTTCCATATCACTGAGAGGAAATAAAGCCGAAGTCATTCGATAAAGCCGAATATTCTGCTTTTGACAAAAAGACAAAGCCCCATTCAAGCACTGCAAATTATGTTGATAAAGTTCTCTTAGAGTATCTTCGCGTTGTTGGAGAGAAAGTTTTAAATAACGAGTACGGGTAATAGTCCGAAAGCGCACTTCCTGATCAGAAGTGATGCAAACCAGACCTAAATACGGCGTAGTGCTGAGTTTCTGCTGTGCATTGATTTTTTGTAACTGGATGTTAGTCATTAATTTAACGATGTATTCTTAGTATTTTTGCAGAAACTTTTGTGAGATTATATCTGTCAAGATGCTTAAATTATCTAAAAAATCCCCATATCTACCCATGTCTCCTTCTGCTCAAGGTATTCCCGGTTTGCCAGATTTGACACATCCCCATGAGTTAGTACAATTTGGCACTCAAGTATTTCAAGGTTCATTGTTATTGATATTTTTGATTGTAGCGTTGGGAGTTGCGATCGCACTCATCAGTTTTTCCCTCAGACGCAACACCACAGAACAAGCAGTTTTCTTTGGTGAATGGTCGATTCGCTATTCTCAATTATTGCGGGGACTACAGCATTTAGCCCTAATTTTAATTTTATTAATCACCGGATTTTTCCTATTTTCAACCCTCAGCAATCGTTACCACCACTGGGAACAGGCCAAAATAGCCCAAGTTGCAGAAAGTGTTGCTGGTGATAAATTAGAACAAAGTGCGCCCCAAATTCGCTACATTACTGAAGAGCCATACAGCTACACTACCCAAGTTGATGGCAAAATCGTCAAAGTCAACGACAAACAAAAAGTTACCCGTTATCTGACACTAGCCGGCTCGCAAATTCAGGTCACAATAGATCAAAGTGTCAACGTTCAAAATAGCAGCGTCATTTACAACACTGACTACACCGCAGATTATAAAGTTATTAACCCACTCAGTGATATTGATAACTTTTTCTTTGAAGCACCACCACCAGAAGGATACTCATTATTAAAAAGTTATAAAGTAGAGCGTGACGGGATGAGATTAAAACAAATTAATCCCGGTGATTATGGTTTTCCCTTTCGTTTAAAACCAGGAGAAGAAACAACATTGAAAGTTACTTATCAAGCTATAGGTGGTTCACGCTGGGTTTATAATGCCGCAAATCAAATACTTTCCCAATTCCGTCTCATAGCAATTGCCAATTTTAGAAATGCCGACTTTGCTAGTGGCATCGTTCCCAATAATATTAAAGTTGATGGCAACAGCACCCAATTCACTTGGACATTTGATGAAAATGTGTCTGTCAAAAATCCTTTTGGCGTATTTACCAGTACCCAACCTATTAAGAATACTGGCATTATCCCCAGATTATTGCTATTAGCCCCAGGATTATTTTTATGGTGGATATTACTTTTGTATTTGTCTCTACCAATGAATTTAAAAAATGTTGCCATAGCCGGGGCTATTTTCTTCGCTTGTTTGCTAACTTTAACCTACATGGCACGGGTAATAAATGCCGAATTAGCTTGGACAATGATTGCATCCATCTTCCTAATTTTAACCTACGGTTTAGGCTCAAATCGTCATACTTCCTTAGCTGCAATTATTTGTACTATTGCTGGGGCTATTTTACCTATTTTTGGTTTATTAATACCGTTTAGTGGTTTAACTTTAAGTCTAGCCGGCTTGCTATCAGTCGCGTGGTTAGCAGTGCTGCATTGGTATGGTTGGTATCGTTTAGCCGATTCTTAATGTAACATTCTGGATATCCTGATTCAGACAATTAGAAAACGATACAATATTAATAATCCACAAACCCGAAATGGTAATGGTTCAAACACCTATCAAACCCTTAACCCTCGACGAATTTATCAAATTGCCAGCAACAAAACCGGCAAGCGAATTTATTAATGGTGAAATCATTCAAAAACCCATGCCTCAAGGAAAAAATATATTCTTTGTCTAAATCAGGATATCCAGGATTTAAAGATTTACAGGATATTAACTGAGTCTGATTTTTTTAGATGTGATATTTTTTAGCTATTAGGTATTCCTTATTGTAAATCCTAAAACAAAATAAAGAAACAAGTCTTCTGACTACCAAAACCATAAGATGATTATAGTAACTGAGTATACAGAAATCCAAGTTGTAATCCCTTCTACCTGCCATTTTTGGGGAATGAGTACAGATGAATATACCATTAATTATCTTGCCTAAAACGCTGCAAAGTCTCACAGGTAAAGAGATTTATATTGAGTACAAAATATCTCAACCCTCACCTTAAAAATACAAGTACCCCTGTTATCAAAAGCTAGTACCCCTACCCCAAGAGAAAATGTAAAGTTCTGTTAAATAGGGGTTTAAACCTATTGAGTACAAGAGTAATAAATTCAATAGATCCAATCGGTATGTGCTGTTTTTTTTGCTTTCGAGTCACCTGATATAAGCATAAAAATACAACATGGCTCTCTTAACCAGACAGTACCGATGCAACAGTCTTTAGACAGTATCAGTAAAACCCAAACTACAAACTTGATAAAAAATCAACGTTCTGGCAGTTTTTTGGAGCCATTAATGAGCGATTTTCGCATCATTTTTGAACGTGATCCAGCAGCACGTAGTTGGTTAGAGGTAATATTTTGTTACCCTGGATTTCATGCTCTTTGTTTACATCGGCTTGCACACTGGTTACACCGCAGTAAAGTAGGTTTTATCCCTCGGTTAATTTCTCACTTAGGACGGTTTTTAACAGGTATTGAAATTCATCCAGGTGCAGAAATTGGTAAAGGTGTATTTATCGATCATGGTATGGGTGTTGTCATTGGTGAAACTGCCATTGTTGGAGATTATGCGCTGATTTATCAGGGTGTAACTCTTGGTGGAACTGGGAAAGAAAGCGGTAAACGTCATCCCACCTTGGGTAATAACGTTGTTGTGGGTGCGGGTGCGAAGGTTTTGGGAAATATCCAAATTAGCGATCGCGTGCGGATAGGTGCAGGTTCTATTGTCTTGCGTGATATTCCTCCAGATTCTACCGTTGTCGGGATTCCTGGACGCATTATTTCCCATAAACAAAGCAAGCGTCTCTCTCCCTTAGAACATGGAAAGTTACCTGATCTTGAAGCAGGTATAATTCGTTCCTTGCTTTCCCGAATCGAGAAACTTGAACAACAACTACAAACCCTGACAAATCATCAGCAGGATGAGGATAGTTGAATTATGTTTTCACGAGGAGAACAAGTTTTACAGATTCCTTTGAGCGATAGATGGCAAATTTATCACCGGTTGCAAGAATTGATGATTACTTGTTCCTGTCCCCCAGATGGTTCGTTGCGAGTGCAAGTTAATAGTTTACAAGAAGCAGTCCTTGTCCGCAGTGCAGTTATGCAATTTTTAGCTTCTCGTTGTGAACTAGTGGAATGGTTAGAAGGTTGTTGGTCTCAGAGTTAAATCATATTGTAGACGTAAGAATTCAGGAGTCAGGAGGAAGAAGAATATTTTTCTCTTCTGTTAAGAGTTCCCCGCTATATCAAACATTCTGTATGCTGAATCCTTACTTGTAGCCACATCGACAATCTCAAAATTCCTTTCTTTGCATGAGTAATCACAATTTACAATTTCTAGAGTGTCTAATCAATACAATATCAGAGCATAATTCATGATGCAAACGTGATTTATCCTCTGCAAAAGTTAAAGTTATTATTCACTCACAAATTAGCTTGCAGACTGAAGGTAATTAACCTAAGCTTAGGTTTCATTCATTTTGCCAAATCTGCTCAATCCACAACATCTCTCATATAGAGCAGATACATGAAGGGCTAAATTCTGCTGTATTTCATTTCTAAATGAGTGGAATTAGCATAACACTGGGGATGGCATTTACAAGATTATTGTCTAGCTTGATATTTTCAACGTTAAATTATGGTACAGCGTAACAGCGATAAGAAATTACTTCACTTTTTGCATAATGAATTGGCACTTTCAAATGCGGATATTGATGTTGCATTACGACACCGTGAGTTAGATAAAGGCCCTATACCAATGCTGCTTTGGCAGTATGGCTTCATAGATTTAGAGCAATTAGAAAAGATTTTTGATTGGTTAGCAGAACACGCGTAGTGAATTATTGCGGTACTAACTAATTAGAGAGTTAATTTTTTTTGCACTTAGATATGAAGCAGCTATTTGTGAGACATCAATCATCTAAAACACAGATCACTTTTCGTAAACAAATGAGGTTATTACTATGATTACTAGTTTAATTGCTGGATTGAGTATCTTATTACTTACTGGACTTACTAATAGTTACATTAGCTACTTACTATTTGATAAACATCAAATTTACAACAGTAAAAAGCCTTCGTAAATTATACCAATATTTTGTTTTCTGTCATACAGATGTTGCGTGAGTTATTGAGCAATAATTAAAGATCATAAACCGTGTTCAATAACTGGTGTTATGAAATCAGACAGCAAGAAAGGAGGTTTAATTGCTTTTATATGTATTGGGAACTTTTTATTTAATGTTTATTTAGAAATTTTTAATCTTTCTTTTATATCTATTATTACTAGGGATTGTAGTGTTAAAGAGTATTAGTAAAAACTCCGCTAGAGGAATATTTGAGATGAATCAAATCATTATTAATGATACTACCTTACGTGATGGTGAACAGGCGGCAGGTGTTGCTTTTAACCTAGAAGAAAAAGTAGCGATCGCTCAATTTTTGGATGCCATTGGTGTTCCTGAAATAGAAGTCGGTATTCCGGCAATGGGAGAAGAGGAAATTCGGGCAATTACGGAAATTGCGAATTTAAATTTAGATGCCAAATTACTAGGTTGGAACCGCGCTGTTATCTCAGATATTAAGGCTTCTATCGCTTGCGGACTTCAACGAGTACATATTGCTATTCCCGTGTCTGGTATTCAAATTGCTGCTAAATTTCATGGTCAATGGAGAGTAAGTTTACAAAGACTCAAAGACTGTATTAGCTTCGCTGTTGATAATGGTCTTTGGGTTGCAGTAGGAGGAGAAGATTCTTCTAGAGCAGATGAAAACTTCCTCGAAGATGTAGCATTGTATGCTCAAGAATGGGGTGCGTCAAGATTTCGTTTTTGCGATACAGTTGGAGTTCTCGATCCCTTTGGAACTCACCTAAAAGTTAAGCGGTTAGTATCTACTTTATCAATTCCCGTAGAAATCCACACTCATAATGATTTTGGTCTAGCAACTGCTAACGCTATTGCTGGTATTAAAGCCGGAGCAGTTTCTGTCAATACCACCGTTAATGGTTTAGGTGAAAGAGCCGGAAATGCAGCTTTAGAAGAAGTTGTGATGGCACTTAAATGTATTTATGGTGTTGACTTGGGTATTAATACTCGACACTTATTAGAACTATCTCAATTAGTTGCTGCTGCTTCTGGTGCTAATGTCCAACCTTGGAAAGCAATTGTTGGTAAAAATACCTTTGCTCATGAATCTGGTATTCATGCTCATGGTGTATTACAAAATCCAGAAACTTATGAACCCTTTGCTCCTGAAGAAGTAGGTTGGGAACGCACTTTAGTAATAGGTAAACATTCTGGACGGCATTTAGTATCTAACTTATTAGAACAGTATGGTATTTTTTTGAATGCCGAAGAAACCCAATCTATATTAGATGCAGTGCGCCAACAATCAACACTAAAAAAACGCAGTCTCACCACAGAAGAATTGTTAAATTTAGTACGTGAACAGAGGTATTCTCATGCAGCGCGATGAATTAGAACTGGACTTACCTCCCGCTTTTGAGATTGGTCAAAAGGTACGAATTCGTAAATTGATTAAAAATGATGGCACGTTTCCCGGTCAAGACATTGGTGCAGTTTTGGCCCAAAAGGGAGACGTTGGTTATGTAGCAAGTATAGGTACATATTTACAAAATACCTATATTTATGCGGTGCATTTCTTAGAAACAGGGTTCGTCATCGGTTGTAAGAAAAAAGAACTAGAAATTGTTGAGGAAAATAATGAAAGTAATGCTAAGAATGAATGATGCTGGTACTTTGGTGGCTTATGTTGCCAAAAAAGACCTGGAAGAAGAAGTTGTTAAACAAACAGATAGTGATGCAGGTAAGGTTCTTACTTTAGCTAATGGTTGGGAATTAGAATTTAGTGAGTTACCAGCTACGGAAAAATTACCCATCACTGTAGAAGCTAAACGCCTCGCTTAAAATTTTGATGGTAGGGAGATGGGAAGATAGTGAAAATCTATCTTTCAAATCATGTCAAAATAATTTGTAATTCGTAATTATTGAGAGTTTGTATTCTCTTTAATTACGAATTATACATGATTTGGCCTATCTAACTCAGGTTAAACAGAAGTTAATTTTGGAATTTTGAGTTACTGATATGGGTGAAAAGTACCAGACTTTATCGGAATTGAATCTTGAGGGACAGTTTTTAGGTTTTGTCGGTGATAAATCAGGACAATATAAACATTTAAGGTTAGCGATTCCTTCAGGGAAGGTGAAAGTTAAACTACCTAAAGACTTGCGCTGTTCTCCAATATCTACTTTAGTTCCTGGTGAACAAATTCGCATTGGTGCTATAGGTAAATTAAACTCACGGACAAGTAAAATTAAACTCAAAGCTTATCAAGTTGAAGCGGTTGGGTTGTGTCTGATTGAAAATCGACTACCACAAACCAAAGCTAAGATTATGGTTTGTCAAAAATCTGGTTGTATGAAGCGGGGTGGAAAAAGTTTATTATCAGAGTTAGAGAAAACTCTGTGCGATCGCGGTTTGTCAGATCAAGTTACTATTGAACACACCGACTGTCAAAAACGCTGTAGTAGCGCTCCCAATTGTGTTTTGATGTTGGGTAAAAAGCAATACAAAAAAGTTCATCCAGAAGCAATTGCTTCTTTGTTAGAGAATCATTTAAAAGGATGTTTTAAAAGTGAGTAAATAATGTAACTAAACTCACAATTTTAAGCTGAAATTTGAATAATCAGCTTAAAATTCTTTTCCGGATATGTCTAAATCACTATTGGATAAATCTTATATTAGAGGATATTTTGAAAGGGTCTCCTGCTATTAAATATAGCACATTAAAGCATCTCAGTACATTAATAAAGCCTTGATTTTCCGTTTTATTTAAACTCAGTAATAACGGTAAAATCTACCTTTCGGTAGTTTACGAATATCCTTTAATCAAATAAATAATTTGTATAAGAATGTGAGGATCATAACTTTGAATAAATGCCAATTTGCCAATGTGATTTCCGCTAATTGGCTGCTGTTGATTGGAATAAATCTTTTAGGTGGCATTTTCCTATCTACATCTGTTGCCATAAAAGCTGCATCTGCGATTGATAAAGAAGTTACTGATGCCGCAAGCAAGGAATTAGCGACTGAGCAAAAAGCAGAATCCACTGAAAAGATTAGCCAAAAATCGCAACATCCATCTTTTAAACTGAAGCAACGTTTGATTCAGTTCAAACAACAACAGATTCTCAACCAACAAATAGATGCCTCAAGGAGTGTGGGGGATACCTTTGGTGAAGCCAAAAAACTTTCTCCTACTCAAAATCAAACTATCACCCAACAGATAGATGCCTCTGGTGATGCAGGTGATAGATTTGGAAGTGTTAATAAATTACGCCAGGATTTATTAGTTGAACCTCTGTTTCAAACAACTCCTCCACAAACTCCTCCACAAACTCCTCCACCCAAACGAACCTACCAACCTGGACTCAGTTTTGGCGCTCCGAGTGCTTTCGGAGCGGCTTGGGGTGACTTATTTATAGGAGCATCGGGCGCAACAGCAGGTAAAAGTAGAGATGGAAATCCAGACGCGAGTATGAGCGCAGGTTTTGGCATAGGAGATGCCTACAACCTAATTGGTTTGGAATTGACCTTCAACAACGGTAGTATCAAAAACTTCGGTTATAACGGCACATTTGACCTCAAAGCTCACCGCGTTGTCTATGTTAAAGGCAACAATCAAGTTGCTGTAGCTGCTGGCTGGAATGCCTTTGCCCAGTATGGTAATGAAGGAATTAGACCTTCTGGTGCTTATGGTGTAGTTACAACATACTCTCTTTTACAGCCCGACAATTCTGTTAATCCAATGGCTATTTCCTTTTCTTTAGGAGCCGGTGGTGGCGACTTCCGACAAGGGAATGATAGTACTGGTGTATTTGCTGGAGTGGGTCTGCAAGTTCATCCTCAGATTGGTATGGGTTTCGGTTGGAGTGGCGTAGGTTTAAATGCTGGGGTTTCCTTCGTTCCTGTGCCTACCATTCCCTTGATAATTACGGCTCAAGGTGCTGATCTCACAGATAACAGTTTCGGCGGTAGGATATTTGTTCTGACTGTGGGCTATGGTTTCAATTTCCTACCTAGATAGGTTTGATAGCATCAAAAATCAAACAATGCATGAAGGTTTTCAATGATTATGAAAACTTTCTAACTTCTCCTGCTGACTCCTAAAAGGCGGTTGCTCTTGGGAAACCTCAAGACCGTACTGCCTTCTCTTGATTCCTACTCTATGGCTTGCGTCAAGCCACTCCTCACGACAAAGTTTTTCAGCCAACTCTAAATCAGCACTTCAATATCGACTATCTAGAGAATCACCATGTTAAAAATTAGAACCTTTTTTCTCGCTCTGGCTTGTGCGCCTTTAATTTCACTTTCTTTACACTTAACGAATCAAGTCCAAGCGGGTTCACCGAGTAAAGGTCAGGCGGGATCTGGCAGTGGCGGTGCAACCCCACCCACAAATTATCATCCATCACCAAGTAAAGGTCAGGCAGGATCTGGCAGTGGTGGTGGAAACACAAATCACCCTGGTCAATCACCGAGTAAAGGTCAGGCAGGATCTGGCAGTGGTGGTGGAAACACAAATCCCCCTAGTCAATCACCGAGTAAAGGTCAGGCGGGATCTGGCAGTGGAGCAAATTCATCTAATATCATTGTTACAAAAGAATTGGATGGGTCTATCAAGATTACGCTTTTACCTGATGCTGTAAAGAGGCTAAATGATATTGCTGCTAGACTGCGTGCTAGTGGAAGGGATAGTAGATTTACACGGGTTAAAGCTATTTTACTTCAGAGATATTTCGTTTTAAATGGGATTCATCCACCATTAGCAAAAGCATTCACAAGTGTATTACCAAATATTTTCTTGACCTCGTCCGATGCTTCTACTACACCCAATCTTCCTTCAGTTCAGTTACCACAAGGAAAGTTAATAGCCAGCATTAAAGCTTTGAAAGCTGGTTTAACAATTGCTGAGGCTAATGAAGCACCAACTGTGAATGTTGATAAATTGAACGAAGCTATTAATATCCACAACAAGATTGTTCTAGAAAGCGATCCAGCAACTTTTCAGCAACTTGTACGAAATTCAGATTTTGTGGAAATTGGTAAAGCTCTCACAGAATTAAGGGCTGCAATCCAGTAAGTAGTATTGAGATTAAGTTCGTAGGGTGCGTTAGGGGCATTTGCAAAAAATCTTGATTCATGAATAATTGGATCAAGCGCCGTAACCCACCATTAGCCATTGGTAATTATATATATCTTCTTATGGTGGGTTACGCTTTCGTGCAGCTATGCCCGCAGGGCTATACCAACCTAACCATTAATCTTGTATTCCAAAAACCGATTTTCCCCGCATCTAAATGTATTTTGAAACTGGGTGAAAAACAATATAAGCGCAATAACAAATCATTTTATAAATGGCATTGATGAAATTGAATATATTGAGAAAAACTATTTTGAGTTTGCTGGGAATGCTTTAAATATAGAAACGATACTAGAAGAAGAATAAACTTATAGTGTCTTTTAATCTCAGCCTGTAACCCTTGAATTATCTATATTTTCAAGGTGGTGAATGCCATAAATAAGTTTAATTTCTTCCAGTGCTAAATTTAAATCTTCTCGTGAACGAAAATCTTCTAAACGCTGCCTAATAATACCATTATTAATTAGCAATAAAGTTGGCAGTGACTTAAGCCTATAAGTGTTACATAGTTTAAAGTTTTGATCGGCATTAACCTCAACTATTTTTATGCTATCACTGTATTTGGTTTGAAATTGCAGCAACATAGGATGAATAATTCTAGAAAGTCCAGACCAAGGGGCTGTAAAGTTTACCAAAACAGGGATAGGAGACTCTAAAACATTTTCGGCAAATGTTTTCTCGTTGACAGATAATATATGGTTTACATTAGTTACAGGAAATAAATGTGCAATACCAAATAACTTTCCTACATGAGATGTTGTCAGAAAAGCTTGTCTTTGATCATAAGTCATTATCTCTTTTGACCCTGCCAATATTTCATTACTATTCATATAGCTTTGCTTTTCCCCATTCGCTTTCTTGTCGCTGACAGAATTGTTCTGCTGCGGTTCGTGAAAATCTGAAGGCATATAAATCTTCTCCACTAGGAGTGCTACGAGAAAAACCAAGATACTCCATTTGCACCTTATCTCTATAGTATGACACAGCATCATCAACAGCTTCTAGTATAACTAGCGGTTCTTCTGCCTTTGCTTGACAAAACTCTAAAGCAACCTTGATTGCATACCAAACTAACCATTTACCAATAGGTTCAATTAACCTTGCACTAGCATCTCCTCGACTGGTTGGGTGTGCTTCTAAATTGTTTATTTCCATAAATATCGGAGGAGCGAGTTCAGGATAAAAATATGGATAAAGACTATATTTTACCAATCCCCAAACTTGACCATTATAAACTAGCTTAACTATATTTTGACAGTAAAAAGCGGTTTCATTCCAGATATTTAACCAATTACAAGTCCAATTTGTAGGCAGATCATCAATAATTGCAGAGGAAATAAATACAATTTCCTCAGAACTTGATTCAATTAAAACTTTTACCTGATAACAACCAATGCTAGTCAATTAATTTTACACCCTTTTAACAGGAAATTTACAACATCAAAAATTATACATTAAATATGCAAACAATGATAGATACTAAACTGGATTAGAGTGTTATAGTGTTCCTTAATTTGCAGTAGTTGAGCAACAGCAGTATTTCGGTTTATCTTAATAGTTGTACAATTTAAAATTAAACATGACAGAAGGGAAAAATGTACTCGGCACAAAACTAGAACTGTGCTGCACATCTCCTATAACTGGTTATTACCGTGAGTGATGGATTTTGTAATACTGGTGGACAGTATTTTGGAATGCACGTTGTTTGCGCTCAAGTTACAGTATAATTTTTAGAATTTACCAAATTTCAAGGAAATGATTTAAGTACACCAGTTCCTCAATTTAACTTTCCTGGTTTAAAGCCTGGAGATGGTTGGTGTTTATGTGCTGCAAGATGGTAAGAAGCTCTAGAAAATGGTGTTGCACCTCCAGTTGTTTTAGAAGCTACCCATGCTAGAGCTTTGGAAGTTTGTAATTTAGTCGATTTGCAAAAACACCGTGTAATTCGTAATTAGCTTGTTTATATCACATATAAAAAGCCTCTCAATGAGAGGCTTGATTACTAACTATAGCGGTTCTCAGTCGGATGACATACAATCGAGGGTGGGGTTTCCTCACCCCTACAGGGTTTGCAATTTAATGACTGTATTTCATCTAATTGCATACCGCTATATCTAGAGAAGTTTTAAGCGAATAAATTAGGAGTCATTACTGCTAAAACTCCAGCTATTACGGATGCGACTAGGGAGACTAAAGCGGCGTTAAATAACCACCAAGCAGCATCTGCAACGGCTTTTTTGCTGTCAATTGCTTGCTGTTTCGCTTGTTCTCTAATTGCTCGCAGTCTTTTTTGGGTTTCTTGCTGGATGCGTTCGGCTTGGTGTAATACTCTATCCCGCGAAGATTCCACTCGATTAATAATTTGATTTGCTTGCTCCTCGGAGATATCGGAACGGGAACTGAGGAGAGCAACTAAGGTATCTCGGTCGAATTGACTTAAGCGATCGCGCAAGGCTTCAAATCCGGCTTGAGGATCGTCGAATATTTTCGCAAAATCCTGCTGGATACTTTCATAATTGAGTTCTGGACGCTCCATAGAGTTGAGATAGTCACGAACTCTGTCAAAAATTCTATCAACGAGCGATCGCACTCTTTGCTGAATTTGCTGAAATTGTTCAACAATCGAGTCACGCACCGATTCGATTTGGTCTACAATGCGGTTAGCTTCTGCCTCTGAGATATCTTCACGTTGAGAAAGCAAAGCGACTAAAGTAGAACGGTCGAAGTGAGAAATGCGATCGCTTAAAGTTCCCATACCTGCGCGGGGTGAAGACAGCAGTAATTGCAAGTCACGTTTGATCCCTTCAGGATTCAGTTCTTCCTTGTCGGTGTTCCGTAGGTAGTTTTCCAGATTTGCTTCAAAATCTACCACCTGTTTAGTCGTGCGTTGCACTAAACGCTGGGGAGTTTTGACAATATTAGCGATCGCATCTTGTACAGAATCAATGATTTGGTTAACTTGTTCCTCATTCAAATTCTCGCGCTGACCGAGCAATTTAACTAAAGTTTCGCGGTCAAATTGCGACAAGCGATCGCGTAAAGCTAAAGTCCCCTGTTTAGGGTCCTTAAACAACTGTTGCAAATCTTGCTGAATGCCCTCAGGATTCAGTTCTTCCAAATTAGTATTTCGCAGATATTCAGCTATAGCTGTTGTTGTTTGTTCATACTGCTCTTTCGTTTTATCTGCAACTTTTTGCGGCATTTGCAGAACATTATCTCGTACCCTTTCCAAACTATCTAAAGTTTGATTAACCTGTTCTTCACTTAAATCTTGACGCTGACTCAATAATTGTACTAAAGTGTCTCTGTCAAATTGCGATAAGCGAGAACGCAAAATATTTATTCCTGTTTCTGGGTCTTCTAACAAAACTTGAAAATCCCGCTTGATAGCATCAGGATTGAGTTCATCCTTATTCGTATTTCGCAAATAATCTTCTACCCTTTGGCGCAATTCCTCAGCTTTATTTTTGGCTTGTTCTTGCAATTCTCTGCCACGGTTAATAACATTATCACGAGTACTTTCTAGTTGACCAACAATATTGTTAGCTTCCTCTTCATTAATATCTTCACGTTGCTGAAGTAATTGCAAAAACGTATCACGGTCAAATTCACCCAAACGTTTCTGCAAACTTTCAAAACCAGCTTCTGGATTTGCCAACAGAGTACTAAAATCTTGCTCAATACCTTCAGGACTCAGTTCCTCTCTCTTAGTACTCCGCAGATAATTTTCTATCCTACTACGTAAATCTTGAGTTTGCTCCTGTTCTTCCCTTTGCTGAACAATTGGTAAAACTTCTTGACGAATACCTTCCAATTGTTCGGCAATTTCTGTCATTCTATCTTCGCTGATACCACCCCGTTGTCTCAGCAAATTAACAAAGTAATCTTGGTTGATTTCTTCCAACTCACTGCGAACAGTTCTAGGGTTGGCATTTTCATCATAAATCACCTCTCTAAATTCATCTTGAACCGTAATCCGGTTGAAATGCCAAGGAAAAGAATTAAGGATATAATCCTCTACATCTGTCTTGATATTATTCTGAGATTGTGTTGGTAAACCTTCAGCAAATTGAGTACCAATTTTACGCGCTTGTTCGCTGGTTTGCTTAGTAACCTTTTTCAGTTGCTCAATAATTTTATCGACATCAACATCTTGAACCCTACTACCGATTTTTTTTAATTCACTAGTAATTTCCTGAACATTAATATCAGCAAGGTTAACTCTCTCTAAAACTGCTGTTCCCGCAGCACCCAAACCATATTGAACAGCTTTTTTTATCACACCATTGGTTTGCTTGCCATTTCCACCACCAACACTGATCAACTCTTGAAGTCGTTCACCTAATTTTTCAGATTTTAGTTCTTCTGGGCTGGCAGACTTGAGTAAATCAAGGACTTTTTCCGTTGAATCTTGGCGATTTATAACTTGCTTCCAAGCTTCCTCAAGTTGGTCAGTAATTTGATTTACCTGTTCTTGAGAAAAATCAGTCCGACTACTGATCAAATCAACAAAAGTCTGACGATTAATATTTTTCAGAAATTCCCTATCACCAACATCTCGCAAATCTAAATCTTTTAACAATTGGTCAAATTGATTTCTGATTTCTTTAACATCTAGATTTGGTAACTGTAAAGAATTTAAAGAACCTTGTAGAGTATTTCTAATACTGTCAGCATCAAAACCTGACGTTAACTCTCGACGAACTGCGGCTGTAATTTCTTCAGCCGTAGCCACCATCTGTTTTTGAGCAACATTAGCACCAAGAGCATTAGTTGCAGTACCCATCAAACCTTGAATGCCCGAAGTTACGGTGTTAAAAAAAGAACCAATTAAAGAGCCTAGAGCATTGGAACCCAGCCACATAATTACGGTAAAGAAGCTAGACCAAATAACTACACCAATAACTGCTCCTAAAAACACACTTTCAATTAAGCTCAGTTTAACCGCCAAAAAACAAGCGAGGAACAATGCAGTACTGGAACTAGCAATTGCCCAAGTCCCAACTTTAGCTTCAAATTTACGAACTGCAACTCCCACCGTTTCTGCATCATCAGCATCAGAATATACACCAGTTCCTATAGCTGAAATTCCCGCAGCTACAGAGAGATTTGTGAATAATAATTGAAAAGCAAATGCCATGAGTACACCACATAGCAAAGCCAGCAGAAAATTAGAACTAGAAAATGTAAATGGGGCTGGTTCTGGCATAAAAACATCACCATTCACTGTAATTGGAACTAGTCCTAAGTGTAAGTAGCACCAATTGAAAGTAGTTAATAAGCTTGAAAAGAACATGATTTCCTCTTTAAAATATAAATAAAAGCTGCGTAAATCTTGATTAAGAAACACGCATCAAAGGTATCCTTCGTAGGAGTAATAGCTGTCGTCTATTTTGATCATAGAATTAATCAAATTAGGGCTTGCGACTGTATGATATTAGCTTCTGCTTTTCTGTAATATCTTCTGCCATTCGACATATAAGCTTCTATGCTGTAAGAGATATTAATTAATTAGGGCTTGCTGATGGCGTAGCGTGTGCCATAACCTAACAAATACCTGTAAATGTTGGGTTTCACTATCGCTTGATAATCAAGACAGTCGCTACAAAAATTTTTAACCGAGCAGCATTATATCTTTAGAAATCTTCTCAGTTGGCATCACTGCCAATCACCTTGAATAGAAAAAGCTGCCCAATAATAAGGTGCAGAAAAGTTCTTATTGCGCCACATTTCTAATTGCGCCGTCCTCAATGCTGCCATTGGATTTAACCCCTCCTTAAGCATCTTTTGATAAAACTTAGTCATCAACTCTGCCGTACCCACATCACTCACACTCCACAAACTCACCACTACCCGTTTCGCTCCTGCGTACATAAACCCCCTCGTTAAACCTACTAAACCTTCACCTTTCACTTCTTCACCCAGTCCCGTTTCGCAAGCACTTAAAACCACCAACTCCGCAGGTAAATTAAGGTTAAAAATATCTTGAAGACGTAGAAAACCATTTTGTGATTTGCCATCTTGATCAAATAAAGACAATACCACACCAGATAACTCTGGATGGGTAGAATTGATTAAACCGTGAGTTGCTAAATGAATAATTTGGTAATTTCCTAGTTCAGAATTAGTTGCTATATCACGAGAAGCTTGGAAATCGAATGCTTGCAAACGTTTATTTTCTGGGACAAGAGCAAGAATTTTCTCAGCTTCCTGGCGTGTGTATTCCAATCTATTTAGAGTAGAACCAACATCAAAAGCAGAGCGAGTGAGACTGCTGGCAATAGTGGTAGTTTTAGAAAAAGTTGGCACACCTGAAAAACGAGTATCTGTTAATTCAAATACCGGGTCTGCTATTACTGCCAGAGTTTTAGTTGCTGGACGACGGCCTCGGAGTTGACGACGCAAAATAGCTACTGTCGAAGCTGACGGTAAAGAAACAATTTCATTTTGTAGCAACAGAGGTATGTAAGCCGATTTTGCCGAAGGTATTGGCAGGGCGGCAAAGGGAATATATTGCAATGCCCCGTCACCGACTATTAGTAAGCGTTTGTTGCCCAATTGATTCCCTACTGGTTGCAACAACATTTTGCTTAATTTCTGTCCTGCTTCTAAATTCCCTTCTTTTCCTGTTTTGAGAAAAGAGTAAAATTCGTCAGATGCAGCTTTTATCACCGCAAGTTTTGGCAATTCATAGCTAGTCATCCCCTTTTTACTAACTACCCATAAATAGCTCCTATCCTGCCCCAATGAGTATTCTAAAAGTACAGTATTATCATCTAGTACCTGTTCTTGAATCTTTTTTAGAGTCAAGGGTTCGGGATATTTAAGTTCAGCATAGCGGGGACTAGTAAGGCGGATTTTTGCTGCCAGTTGGTCAATTTGGGTCAGTAAGGATTCAATATTTGCTTGAATTTCCTTTAATTGTTTCTGGCTATACTGACTATTAAGAAGTTGATATTTGTTATTTTCTAAGGTGCTAAGTTGCTGCTGTAAATTACTTTCTTCAGCTAAAAGTTGAGAATCTACACCAGTTCTAATATCTGCATTAGCTTCTGTCAGTAGTTCCAACAAACTGCGAGCGCGTCCACGTTCACTGACATGGAGGGCTTGAGCATCATAGCCTTGATGAGGATTTTTTTGATGTAGCTGCATCAACAAGTCAATATATAGTTTATAGTAATCTTGAACTGTTGCAAAGTAAGAAGCACGGAGTTCTTGGGAACCAATTTTAGTTCGCAGTTTCTCTACAATTTTGATAGCAGTTTCTATTGAGGTTAGAGCCTGTTGATAATTACCTAAATCACGTTGCAGTTCAGCAACATTGTAAAGACTTAAAGATTCGCCAGCTTGATCTTGTACTTGTCTTTTGAGTACAAGAGATTGGTTATAGTAATCTAGAGCTTTTTGTTTTTCTCCTGTACTAGAGTAGATAGAAGCAACATTATGAATAAAAATTGCTTCTGAACCTTTTTCTCCCATTTGTTGGGCAAGAAAAACAGATTGCTGGTAATATTCTAAAGCTTTCTGCGTTTCTCCTAGACTGCTATAAATTCCCCCAATATTATTGAGAACCAAAGCTTCTCTACTTTTGTTACTCACTTGTCGAGATAGAGGAAGAGATTGATTATAGTAATTTAAAGCTTTTTGTTTCTCTCCTAAGTCACTATAAACCCCTCCGATATTATTGAGAGTGAGGGATTCCCTGGATTTATCCCCCAATTTTTTAAATAAAATTAGAGATTGATTATAGTAATCCAGTGCCTTGTTTTCTTCTCCTAATTTGTCGTAAATTCCACCAATATTATTGATAATTAAAGCTTCTTTATCTTGATTACCAATCTGTCGAGCCAGTAGCAGAGATTGATTAAAATAATCTAAGGATTTTTGCTTTTCTCCCAAATCATCATAAATTCCTCCAATGTTGTTAATCGCCAATACTTCTAGATTTTTATCGCCAACTTGTTGGGATAGATTAAGAGATTGCTGATAGTAAGAAAGTGCTTTTTTTTTCTCTCCTAATTTAGAGTAAGTTCCACCAATATTATTGATAGTATTTGCTTGTTTTTCCTTATCCCCTAACTGTTGAAATATGGAAAGAGATTGGGCATAGTATTCTAGAGCTTTTTTATTTTCTCCCAAATCATTATAGACTTTACCAATATTGTTGCGAATAACTGCCTCTCCTGATTTATCACCTATTTGTCGATATAGAAAAAGAGATTGGTTATAGTATTCTAGTGCTTTTTGCTTTTCTCCTAGATCTGAATACACACCACCAAGTTTAGATAAAACTATTGTTATTTTGGTATTGTCAGCTAATTTTTGAAAAAGCAATAAAGATTTTTGTAAGTATTCTACGGCTTTAGTTTTTTGTTTAATATCGCTATAAACAATAGCAATGTTATTAAAAGTAATTGCTTCGGTACTTGTATTGCCGATCTTTTGGGAAATATCAAGAGACTGATTATAGTATTTTAAAGCTGTTTCATTTTCACCTATTTGACTGTAAACAAAGGCAATATTATTGAGAGTATTGGCTTCTCCAATTTGGTCTTTGATTTTCCTTCTCAATAGCAGAGATTGATTATAATATTCTAGAGCCTTTTGTGTTTCATTAAGATTGGAGTGGATTAAACCAATATTATTAAGTGTAAAAGCCTCTCTATATTGATTACCTATTTGTTGCCAAAAGGTTAAGGATTTATTGTAATATTCTATGGCTTTTTGTTTGTCGCCTATCTCATTATAGATAGCGGCCATGTTATTGAAAGTTAATGCTTCATTTGATTTTTCACCTACTTGTTGAGAAAGGGCAAGAGATTGATGATAATATTCCAAGGCTTTTTTTTCTTGTCCTATATCATCATAAATTTTGCCTATATTGTTGAGAGTTAATGCTTCTCCTCTTTTCTCTCCTAATTTTTGCCTCAGAGGGAGAGCTTGGTTATAGTATTCTAGAGCTTTTTGCTTTTCACCCATATCATCATAGGCTTTACCAAGATTATGTAGGGTGAGTGCTTCAAGGGATTTATTCTCTATTTGTCGGGAGATAGGAAGAGCTAAGTTATAAAGTTTTATTGCTTTTTGAGATTGGGAAATTTGATCATAAATAAAACCGATATAAATAAGAGTGACGGCTTGGGCAGAGCTATTACTGGCTTTCTCATATAATATAAGTGCCTCTTCAAATTTTGTAATTGCCTGTTTTAGAGATGCTGATGTTTTTTGTTGAAATAGTTGAATACCTTCCTGATAAGCTTGATCAGCTTTATCTGTATTAGCTGGCTTTTGGGCTATAACCTCTATTTGTCTATGTATGGTAGCTACAGACTTTGATAATGAAAAAATATTAATAATTATCGGTAGTGAGACGAGTGTGAGTAATGCCAACATTAATTTTTTTAGCATTATTAATTCCAATATCATTGAACAGAAGAAGCTGCTAAATAATCAGAAGCAGATTCTTTAGTTTGTAATATTTATAACTGTATTGTCAACATACAGCAGAATTCAGGAGTCAGGAGTCAGGAGTCAGGAGTAAAACTGGCTTTGTGTATAGGTTTGAATTTAGATGTTGTACCTCCTAACTACACAAACTGCTGTAACTGCGAACGAGTGCTGAGTAAAATTAGATAATTAGGGCTTGGTGATAGTGTAGAATACGGCTACTACGTCGTTAATTGAACTGTATTGAGTCCTATAGATTAGACAAAACAGAGTGGAAGAAAGGGTATACAAAAAATTTAGACCCCCCTTACTTAAGTAAGGAGGGTTCTAGACAAGACCTGATATTTCTCAGATTTGCTACTAAGAATGAATTTCTAAAGGATCTGCGATGTAATTAAATGTTGGTTCAGAATTCCAAGGGCCACGCTGGTCTTGCTCAGTTCCATTTGTCGATAAGTTGTAGTACAGAGAGACGGTTTCATCTGGTTGAATATTACCAAAGAAGGGATCTGTCAATTTACCCAGAGAATCTAGAGCTTTCATAAACATTTGAGTATGAGAAATTTCTCGCGTCAGCAAATGTACTAAAGTTTGTTTAGTTCCCTCGTCTGTTGCTAATTTAATCAACTCTTCGTAAGTTTGACGTGCGCCAGCTTCTGCGGCAATATTAGCACGTAAATCACGGACTACATCACCACCCTCATTCAAGTAATTTGCAGTCCAAGCGTTTCCTTGACTATCCAGAAAATGGGGACCAACTCCTCGGATAGCAAAAAGAGTACTTTTGTAAGCTTCTGTTTGGTCAGAATTTTTTGTATGAGCTTCGATGAGTTTACCAACCATCTCTAAGTGACCAAATTCTTCAATTGCTATGTCTTGAAGCATATCCCGAATACCAGCATTTTCTACATGAAAAGATTGTACCCAATATTGCAAAGCTGCTGATAGTTCTCCGGTTGCACCACCAAATTGCTCTAGCATTAATTGAGCAAAACGAGGATTACATTCATCAACTTTGACTACATGAATGGGTTCTTTTTTGTGAAAAAACATACCTTTTATTTTCCTATGAAATTCAACTTAACTTGCTACACTATCTACCGTTAAGCTCTACTGCTTCTTTGAAATAATTCCCATAAATAAATTGCAATCAT
The DNA here is from genome assembly GCF_049315035.1 of Anabaena sp. PCC 7938. Classification (NCBI taxonomy): domain Bacteria; kingdom Bacillati; phylum Cyanobacteriota; class Cyanophyceae; order Nostocales; family Nostocaceae; genus Anabaena; species Anabaena sp. PCC 7938. The sequence goes on from NZ_CP186034.1 coordinate 5,180,315, forward strand.
TGCTCCAACAATTGCCACTAAAAAGCCAGGAAGACTAAATGTAGCGGATGTAAGTTGTAATGTTCCTGTGCTTAAAAGTGTAAATATAGTACCACCAATAAACGCACCAACAATACCTAAAATTATTGTCGAAATAATGCCACCACCTTGATGACCAGGATAAATAGCTTTAGCGAGCGCACCAGCTAATATTCCTAAAATTATCCAAGCAATAATATTCATAATTTTTTCCTCAAAGCTCAAGAATCCACATCTAACCTGTATTAAATTTATCAATCATTAATTATATTTTTTTCTACCAGATGAAATAAATGTGTTAAGTCAAAAGGTAGAGATATTTACAGCAGATTGAGAATGTAGTGTACTCAATTACAAACTAATATATATGGATATCAATATAAGCATTCAGTCTTCTTGCTTATAGCCGATGACTGAATACTTACCAAGTGTCAACGTTCCTCAAATTGCGCGGGAGAATTTTGTGGCTCTAGTTTTTGTATGGGTATCAAAAACAACAGCTATATTTCTCACCAGCAATCTACCAATGTCTGTAATTTGAATTTCATCGGCTAACAAATTGACTAATTCATCAGCTTCTAGGGGTTTTAACTCCTCTAGTTCTTGGGAGAAATATCCATCAAAATTGATGTGATATTTCTGTTCAATGTCTGACTTATGTAGCTGAAAGTGAGACATGATGGACATAATTACATCGCGTCTGATGATATCATCCTGGGTTAGTTTGATACCTTTACTGGTGGGGATAACACCTGCTATGACGGACTGATAATAATCTTTTAATCCCTTGTGGTTCTGAGCATAAGCATCTTCTAACATACTAATAGATGTAGAACCGAAGCCAAAAAGCTCTGTTTCTGCGTGGGTGGTGTAGCCCTGGAAGTTACGTTTTAGAGTACCATTGTGTTGAGCGATCGCTAATTCATTGTTAGTTTTGGCAAAATGATCCATACCAATAAACAAATACTCGTTATTCGTTAACTCCTCAATGGTCATTTTCAGAATATCTAACTTTTCCTGTGCTGGGGGTAGGGATTCTTGTTGTATCCGTTTTTGCACAGTTTTTATCCATGGTACGTAAGCAAAATTAAATACCACGATTCTATCAGGATCTAGAGCGATTGTCTTTTGTACAGTTTCTCGAAAAGTATGTAGCGTTTGGTAGGGTAGACCATAAATCAAGTCTACATTGACACTAGCAAAATTAGCATCTTTAATCCAATCCATTACATTGTATAACAATGCTTCTGGCTGGATTCTGTTGACTGCTGCTTGCACTTTGGGGTTAAAGTCTTGGATACCAAAACTAATGCGATTAAATCCAATATCTCTGAGAAACTTGATATAGTCTCTATTGACATAACGGGGGTTAATTTCAATTGAAACTTCTGCTTGAGAATCAATATTGAAATAACGGTTAATCTTATTCCACAAAAATTCAACTTGATGCAGTTCTAAATAATTAGGTGTACCACCACCCCAATGAATCTGAAGTACTTTTCTGCTTGTGTCAATTAATTCTGTTGTATTCTTGATTTCTTGTGCCAAATGCTGTAGATAGGGTTTGGCAATATTCTTGTTATTAGAAATTACCGTATTACAGCCACAAAAATAACAAGCACTTTGACAAAAGGGAATATGGAAATACAAAGATAGGGGAGTTTGGCGTTGATTAGAAGCGGTTATAGCAGCGTGGAAATCTTCTGCTGTGAATGTATCACTTAATTCTGTAGCAGGTGGGTAGCTTGTATATCTGGGAGCGCGAGTGTCATACTTTTGAATTAGATCCAGATCAAATTTGACACCAGGTAATAGAAAGACCATCAAAACCTCCGATTATCTGTGAGTTTAGTGCCTAGTGGTCATAGCAGTTTGGTGGGAATACTTATGGTGAGTTTTCCCAATTTGTGTTGTCAAATTGACAATTATTTTGATTACTAATTGCCAATATACTTGTATGCTTCAGTTTAAAAACTGAAACGGACTAGCTAGGACTTACGTCAAGAAACCCGGTTTTGATCAAAAATACTATAAATCAGTTATAGTAAATAGAATTGACGACTACACAAACTAGTTTAGTTGTAAATTCTACTATTTTAAATAAACCGTAAAAAACGCAAAATAACAATAGTTTGAGCGATATTTTGCGTAATTTATGAGTTAACAGCAGGAACAATTGTTAAATCAAGTCGTTGTAAGTAGCACGACCAAGAGCTACAATTAACATCTTTTCTAATTCCTTAATTATTTCCAGATTCAAATAAAAAGCATGGTTAGCTTCTGCAACAATTTGATCGGCTTTTGTATCATCAACAGGTACTGCATCTAAGGCTTGACGATACTTGTTTTTGAATGCTTGCTTATCTGGAATTTGCTCAAAGTTATAAAAAGAAGTTCCTTCATATCCAGAAAGTTTTAAAGCTGATTGAGCAATTTTTTGTAGCATTTGTCCTCCTGACAAATCACCTAAATAACGAGTATAGGAATGACCTAACAACAATGCAGGTTCATGAACAGATATTTCTTGAATGCGAGCAATGTAATTTTGAGCCGCAGTAGTCGGTATAATTCTCTTATGCCATTGACTTCCATAATAAAATTCCATGTCTTTTTCTAGGGAAGATTGGCGATTTAGCTCAGGAAAGTAAATTACATTAATTACAGGATGTTGTTTATTTTTCTCAATAGCTGCTTCTAGTTCACTGTAAACAAAATACAAGTTTCTCAATAATTGAATAAAGCAGTCTCTATCTATCACACCTTGGACAAAACATTTCATAAAGCCGATATTTTCTGCTTCTGTATGAGCTTGTTGAGTACCAGAACGCAGTTTGATGGCTAAATTATTACTCATGGTTACTTCCTTCATGTTCAATCGCCAAATTTCCAGAATGTCACCGACTTGTTTATCAGTTCACCGTCGGATGTCAACTTTCAAAAATTGCTTTTGTAGAGAGATGTGGTTTCTGGAAGAATCTATCCAGCAGATACCACTTGTGATGTAGATCCTGGGTATTTTTATATCTTACAAAATATTTAACTATTAATCTTCTCAAAAATCTAAATACAGTCCTATTTCTTTAGACTTTAATAAGTAGAATTACTCTATTAAGTTGCTTTTCTGAAGAAAATTACCTGAAGCTTGGAATAATTACTGAGTTTCAGGTGTATACTCGTAATTGAAAGCTCATAAAACTTCGTTTACGTTGCCCTCAAAAACAATGATTGATCGAGATGATTTTGTGATAATTTAGAAAAACAGCTACGCTCAAATGTAATTAAACTGTAGAATTACTGAAAAAGCTATGGCAATCTCCCATTACTCAATTATGATTCTGGAGAGTGCGCCAGAAGATCGGTTACTATACTGCCGTTATTTAAGTCAGGATAGAACTGCAACTTATGATGTACTTGAAGCTGAATCTGGATTAAAAGCATTAACCCAACTGACTGACTTTCAGCCAGACTTAATATTGCTAAACTATCAACTGCCAGATGTGGATGGTCTAGAATTTTTGAGTAAATTGCGATCGCAATTTGGGAGCTTGCAAATTCCAGTGATCATGTTAGCAAACCAGGGGGATGAAGCGATCGCAGTTGCAGCCATGAAAAATGGTGCCCTCGACTACATGGTCAAAAGCAAACTCACCCCCAATGGACTCCATAGGGGTGTTCATACTGCCCTAGAAAAAACCCGCCTCATCAAGCAAATTCAGATGCAGGAGCAACAAAAACAGTTGTTTGCTGGCATCTCATTCCGCATTCGTCAGTTTTTGCATTTAGAGGAAATTCTGAAAACAGCCGTTGAAGAAGTTCGGGAACTGCTCAAAGCAGATCGGACAATAGTGTACCAGTTTGATCAGCAAATGAATGGTAAAATCGTTGCTGAATCGGTACTACCTTCATGGAAAGCTGTCCTTAATCTTCAAATCCAGGAGAGTTTATTAGAAAATAATGGCACCAGTTATCGTGATTACAAAATCCGCGCCATTTCCGATATTTATGATGCTGGGCTAACAACTGCTTATATCAACCTGCTGGAGCAATTTCAAGTCAAGGCGAATCTTGTTGTACCCATTTTTCTGAACACAGAAGCCAGGGGACAGGTAGCAGAAGACAAGAAGCAGACAGGAAACTTGACATTATTGCCTGTTTCGCAATCTTCTTCTCATGTGCTTTGGGGGTTACTGATTGCTCATCAGTGCAGCGAGACTCGTGAGTGGCAGACAAATGAACTGGATATACTCCAGCAACTTTCTGTGCAGCTATCTGTCGCCATTCAACAAGCACAACTCTATGAAAATCTCCAAAATCTCAATACCTCTCTAGAGCAGAAAGTAGAAGAACGGACACAGGAACTACAAGCTAGTGAGCGCAGATTTCGGGCTATTTTCAATAACACTTTTCAGTTTACAGGACTGCTGACAACCGAGGGCATCTTACTCGAAGCCAACCAGACAGTTTTAAACTTTGGTGGTATAAAAATAGAAGATGTCGTCAATCGACCTTTCTGGGAAGCTTATTGGTGGCAAATTTCCCAAGTAACGCAGGACAACTTAAAGAAAAATATCGCTCGTGCAGCCCAAGGCGAATTTATCCGCTACGAAGTAAATGTTTTAGGGGCTGCCGGGGTAGCTACCATAGATTTTTCTCTCCGTCCCCTCAAGAATGAATTAGACAAAGTAGTAATGCTGATTGCCGAGGGGCGAGATATTACTGAGAAAAAGCGCGTTGAAAGTGAGCGTCTTGACGCTCTCCAAGCTCTAAAAACTTCGGAAATTGAACTGCGAGGGCTATTCAATGCCATGGTCGATGTGATTGTAGTGCTAGATAAACAGGGACGTTATCTCAAAATTGCTCCTACCAATACAGATAAGCTTTACCGACCAGCTCAAGAAGTGCTTGGTAAAACTGTTCATGAAGTTTTACCCGGTCATATAGCTGACCTGTGTATGAGCATGATCGAGCAAACTCTAGCCAGACAAGAATCTTTAGAATGTGCATATAGCTTACAGATTGGCAATCAACACGTTTGGTTTGATGCCAAAGTTTCACCAATTTCACCAGAAGCAGTAATTTGGGTGGCACGAGACATCAGCACCGCCAAACGTAGCGAAATTATTCGCCAACAGGCAGAACAGGCATTTCAGGAAAGCCAAACTTTGTTGCAACTGGTCATGGATAGCCTACCTATGGCCATCTTTTGGAAAGACAAAAACTGCCGTTACTTAGGCTGCAATCGGCAACTAGTTTTAGATGCTGGAGTATCATCTCTAGCAGACATAATTGGCAAAACTGATTTTGATATGCCTTGGAAAGATCAAGCACCACTTTACCAGGCAGGCGATCGCTTAGTCATGGAGTCTGGTCTACCCCAATTCAACCTTGAAGAACCATGTACAAACGGTGAAAACCTTTCTAGATGGTTACGCACTAACAAAATACCCCTGCTCACCCCTGCTGGTGAAATTATTGGCGTTCTCGTCAGCTATGAAGATATTACAGAACGCAAAGAAATGGAGAGGGCATTAGAAAAAAGCGAACGCCGCTATGCAACTCTAGCAGCATCAGCCCCCGTTGGTATTTACCGCACCGACATAGCGGGAAATTGTTTGTATGTTAACGACCGCTGGTGTCAAATTGCTGGATTAACTCCTGAAGAAGCCACAGGTTTCGGCTGGACTAGAGGGTTACACCCAGAAGATCGAGAAATGATTGCAGCGGAATGGAATCAATATGTCCAAACAGGCAAAACTTTTAATTTGGAATATCGGTTTCAGCAACCTGATGGGGCGGAAATCTGGGTATTTGGACAAGCAGTTCCCGAACTAGACCAAGAAGGAACGGTCATAGGATACGTGGGGACGGTTACAGACATCAATCGTCGCAAACAAGCTGAAAAAGCCTTACGTCAAAGTGAGCAGCTTTATCGTTCATTAGTAGATAACTTTCCCAATGGCGTGGTTGTGTTGTTTGACCATAACCTGCGATACCTACTGGTGGGAGGCTTAGGACTAGCTAGTGCTGGTTTGAGCAAAGCAGAAATGGAAGGCAAAACGATTTGGGAAATTTTTACACCAGAGGTAACAGAAATGATTGCACCTCTGTTACGGCAAGCTCTAGCTGGAGAATCTGTGATTGCAGAAGTTCCCTATCGCGATCGCTTTTACATTACCCATAATATCCCTGTGCGCGATGATCAAGGTAATGTCATTGCAGGCATCCTCATGTCTCAAGATATCACTCAGCGCAAACAGTCTGAGGATGCACTGAAAACTAGTGAGGAGAAATTTCGGCAGTTTGCAGAAAACAGTCGGGAAGTAATTTTACTGCGTCAGATTGATTCAGGAAAGTTACTTTATGTCAACCCTGCCTATGAGAAAATTTGGCAACAAACCAGCGAAAGCTTGTATGAAAATCCTGATTCCTGGATGAATTTTTTGCACCCTAGTGATCGTCAGCGCATTCATAGCGCCTATCAAAATGCTGGTGGGCAGATATTCTTAAACGAAGAATACCGGATTATTCGACCTGATGGATCGATGCGGTGGATTAGGGGAAGATGTTTCCCCATTAGAAATGCGGCAGGGGAAATTTACCGCATTGGTGCGATGGCAGAGGATATTACAGATCGCAAGTATACTGAAGAAGAGCGCGATCACTTGTTGCAAATTCTAGAGGAACAAAATCAGACATTAGAAACCCAAGTTACCGAACGCACAGCAGAACTACAACAAAGTGAAAAACGCTTCCGTAATCTTGTCGAAACATCGAGTGATTGGGTGTGGGAAATTAATGAATGTGGGATTTATACCTACGCCAGCCCGCAAATTTTTGACGTTTTGGGATACTCTCCAGAAGAAGTTTTAGGGAAAACTCCCTTTCATTTAATGCCCCCAGAAGAATCACTAAGGGTATTAACACAGTTTATGAAATTCATCTTAATTCAAGCTCCCTTTCAATGCTTAGAAAATATTCACCTACATAAAGATGGCAGACTGATTACTTTAGAGACAAGCGCAGTTCCTATTTTTGATGAAGATGGAGAATTTCGAGGCTATCGCGGCATGGATAGGGATATCACCATCCGCAAACTCTCAGAAGCAACTTTACGCCAAAATGAAGTCCGATTCCAGCGGATTGCAGCCAATGTCCCTGGGGTAATGTATCAATATCTTCTTCATCCTGACGGCTCCCATAAATTTGTATACGTGAGCGATCGCTGTAAAGAACTGTATGAACTGCCATCAGCTACCATGCTTGAAAATGGCAATGTTTTATTTAATATGACCCATCCAGATGATTTACCCACATTGCAAGAATCTATGATCCGTTCAGCTTCTACTTTGCAGCAATGGTCATGGGAAGGCAGAATCATTACCCCATCTGGTCATATCAAATGGATACAAGGCGTTGCTCAACCTCAAAAACAAGCCAACGGTGATATTTTATGGGATGGATTAATTCTCGATATCAGCGAAAGAGCGCGGATGGAAGCCGAACGCAAAAAAATAGAAATCGCACTCCGCAACTTATCAGACAGATTGGATCTAGCAATCAAATCGGCTCAAATTGGCATCTGGGACTGGGATATCGTTAACGATTGCCTGCTCTGGGATGACCAAATGTACGAACTCTATGGCGTACAAGCTTCAAACTTTACAGGTGCTTACCAAGCATGGGAAGCAGGCTTGCATCCCGACGATCTTTTATTTTGCCGTGACGCTATCCAGCAAGCTATTGCCGGCAAAAGTGACTTTGAGCCTGAATTTAGGGTGATCTGGCCTGATGGCACAATCAAATTTATTAAAGCCTATGCCCTCATCCAATCGGACTCCCAGGGTAAAGCTCAACGGATGATTGGCATTAACTTCGACATCAGTGAACGCAAACAATCAGAAGCCCAGTTGCAAGCAGCAGAAGTACAACTCCGCAGTTTATCAGATCGCCTGAGTTTAGCAGTCAAATCCGCAAAAATTGGCATTTGGGATTTGGATTTGATCAACGATTCCCTGGTTTGGGATGAACAAATGTATGAAATTTTCGGTGTTACACCTCTGAATTTTGACCCCAGTCAGGGGGCTTGGGCAAAATTTGAGGAATTTGTTCATCCTGATGATAAAATCACAATCCGCAACACTGTCCAACAAGTTATTGCCGAAGATCGAGAACTAGATATCGAATTTAGAATTATCTTGTCCAATGGCACAATTCGCATCCTCAAAGGCTATGCAATTGTTCAGCACAATTCTCAAGGGCAAGCCCAACGGATGATTGGCGTTAACTACGACATCACTAGTCGCAAACTAGCAGAAGCTGAAATTATCCGCAGCCGGGATTTACGAGAGGCAATTTTTAATGAATCAGCTGATGCCCTATTCCTAGTCGATGCAGAAACCGTCAAAACTATAGACTGTAACCAACGGGCTGTGGAAATGTTTGCAGCTGCCAATAAAATTGATCTGATTAATATTGACGGACATGAGTTACAAAAGCTGCAATTCACCTCCGAAGAGATGCAAGCAATTGTAGATGATATGAATAAACAAGGCTTTTGGAGTCAGGAAATTGAATACAAGACCTTCAAAGGTGACTTATTTTGGGGCAGCCTGGCCGCCAAGCAAATCACTGTAGCCAGTCAGAAAATGAACCTTGTCCGAGTCACGGATATTAGTCAACGCAAACTAGCAGAAGAACAACTGCATCAGACAAATAAACAACTTGCTGCTTTCAATCACGAACTTGCCCGCGCTACTCGTCTTAAAGATGAGTTCCTTGCTAACATGAGTCATGAACTACGCACCCCTCTGAATGCCATTCTCGGCATATCGGAAGCATTGCAAGATGAAGTACTTGGCGTAATCACTGAGAAACAACGTCGGGGTTTACAAACCATCGAGCGTAGTGGCAATCATCTATTGGAATTAATTAACGACATCCTGGATTTATCAAAAATTGAAGCCGGACAACTGGAATTACACTACACTCAAATAGCCATCAGTCCCCTTTGCCAATCCAGTTTGTCTTTTATCAAACAACAAGCCTTTCAAAAACACATTCATCTGGAAGTGAAGATTCAACCAAATCTGCCAGACTTGTTGCTAGATGAAAGACGTATTCGCCAGGTTTTGATCAACCTACTCAATAATGCTGTCAAGTTCACACCAGAAGGAGGACAGATCACTCTAGAAGTCACCCACCAACAACTTGACCCTGAAGCAGATATGACATCTCTGCGAAACTGGATTCAGATTGCAGTCATTGATACAGGCATCGGTATCGCCCCAGAAAATATCAACAAGCTATTTCAACCTTTTATCCAAATTGATAGTTCCTTAAACCGCCAATATGCTGGAACTGGTTTGGGGCTGGCACTCGTTAAGCGGATTGTGGAAATACATGGTGGACGGGTGGGAGTAAGCAGTGAAATCGGTGTGGGCAGCCGCTTTACTTTTGATTTACCCTGCGGCCATGTTTCTGAGCCTGCCCAGGAGTCAGTCCAGCAGATATCATCTAATGTGGACTCTACTGCCCACAACACGCCACAGGAATCTCCTCTAATCTTGCTGGCAGAAGATAATGAAGCTAATATTTTTACCATCTCTAATTATTTAGAGGCCAAGGGATACCGTATTATCTTGGCAAAAAACGGTCAGCAAGCGATCGCTCTCACTAAAGAACAAACTCCCGACCTAATTTTAATGGATATTCAAATGCCGGGAATAGATGGTATGGAAGCAATCAAGTTGATTCGAGTAGAGCCAAAATTGGCAAATATTCCCATCATTGCCTTAACCGCTTTAGCCATGCCCGGTGATCAGGAAAAATGTTTAGCAGCCGGAGCAGACTACTATCTGACCAAACCTGTAATACTCAAGCAACTTGTAACTACTATGCAACAGCTTTTATCAGCAAAAAAACAGTAGTCCTGCAAGATAAATTATCACCATCGGCTTACTAAGTAGATAGGCAGCATAAAACCATTTTTCCCCTCCTAACTTCTGACCCTCACGGAAAGACTCTTACAGCAAGCCCTACTTACTTCAGTAATTTATAATTTCTGAGCAATTTTGTATTGTCAGCAGTCAGTAATTCCTGCAAGCTATCAACCTCATTCAATATCGTGATTTCCTGCGTGTATGCTTCTTTTAAAATAGACAGATATCTATCTCTATCCTTTTCTTCTTTAGCGTGTTTAAGCATATGGATTGCCATATTAATACTAGATAGTGGATCGCATAAGTCCTGGGATATTCTCTCTAACAGAGTTCTTCTAATTTCTGATAATTCCTGAGAATTTTGCAATTCAATACGATTTTTTTTTATTTCCTGTTGCATTATTTCCGTTTTCTGAGATTCTTGCAGATATGCTTGATTATAAATTGAATGTCTTTCTAAACGTGCTGTTATTGCCTGCAAAATTTCAAACGGCTCAAAAGGTTTAGTAATGTAATCATCTGCCCCTAAACCCATACCTTGACGCACATCATCTCGTTCTATTTTAGCAGTGAGAAAAATAAGGGGAATATCAGCAGATCGAGGATCTCGACGCAGTTCTTGTAATACTTCATAACCATTTAATCCTGGCATCATAATATCACAGATAATCAAATCAGGATTTTTACTTTTAGCTAACTGCAAGCCAATTATACCATTAGAAGCAGTAATAACGGAAAAATCTCCTAGTTCTAAAATTTCCTGAAGATTTAATAAAATTTGAGTTTCATCTTCAATAACTAAAATTAAGCTCATAATTGAAAAGCGTCCTCATATAAATTTATCCATCAGTATTGTCAACCTATTCCGTTCATAAAATCACTGTTTGTAAGGGAATTGTCACAATAAAAGTCGTCCCTATTCCTACTTCGGTATTAACAGCAATTAGCCCCTTGTGTAATTCAGCACCTTTAGATGCAATTGATAATCCTAAGCCTGTACCAGGAATATTGCTTACATTTCCAGCGCGGTGAAAAGATTCAAATAACAGAATCCACAGCATCAAATTAGCTGTTCATACTAGAGGTAGAGTTTACCCATCTTCTATTTTTGAAGATCTTTGTTCAAACATCCTTTCACAATTGAGCCAATTTACTGGGGAAAAAGCATCCTCACAATAGTTTGTTTGCCAGGTATGCTTTCAATTGAAAACTCTCCTCCATGAAGTTCTATCAACCTCTTAGCAATTGATAATCCTAAACCAGAACCTTGTTGTTCATACATTTTTCTTTCAAATTGGACATAAGCTCTAACTCCAGAAATTTGCTCCTTAGTCATACCACGTCCGTGGTCAATTATATACAAATGATAAGCATGATTACTGCTATATCCTATTATTTTTACTAGTGTATTTGGCTGGGAAAATTTAAAAGCATTATCAATTATTTCTTCAACAATTTTACCAATTTTCACCGACGAAACATTGATCATTGCATCTGCTATTTCCATCTTTAAATCTGCCAACCTATTGGCATTGTTGGCGGACTTTATAGCTACATTTTCAATAGCTGATTTTACAAAATTTTTAACTTCATGATTACGGAAATTCGCAATTTTTTCAGGATTAGAGGCTAATAACTCTAAGTCTGCATACACAAGAAAATTAAGGGTTAATCTATACAGCCTGAGACCAGATCGATGAATTGATTCTAGCATTTCTAAATTCTCTTCATCAGAAAGTATGCCATGCTCTTCAATTAATAACTTTGATAATCCTATAATATGATTAAGAGGAGTATTAATTTCATGAGGTAATGAGTGGGTTATACAACTGCTTAAAATATTTAATTTTTCCTGAGTTTGTTGATCAAATAAAGATTGTTTATCGAATCTAGTTGCAATTGCTTGGAGTAATTCATCCGGTTGAAAAGGCTTAGTTAGGTAATCATCTGCACCCATTTCCATTCCTCGACGGACATCAGACCGATCTGACTTAGCAGTTAAGAAAATTAAAGGAATTATGGCAGTAGTCATATTCTGACGAAGTTGTGTTAATACACCATAGCCATCTAATTCAGGCATCATCAAATCACAAAGAATCAAATCAGGATGTTTCTCTTGAGCCAACTGCAAACCCTGTAGCCCATTTTCTGCAACTAGTGTCTCAAAATCTGATAATTCCAATATTTCTTTAATATTATTTCTGATTTGAGGCTCATCTTCAATGATTAGAATTTTTTTCATCTTTTTGATTTATCTGAGTTAATGAATGAGTATTTTATTTGAAAATTATTTAGTTATTGGCTTGCAAAAATACCTTCAAGTCTTCTATTGCTAGAGGAGGGCTGAAAAAATATCCTTGGATCACAAAACAATTATTTTCTTGGAGCCAATTTAGCTCTTCTTTGGTTTCTACACCTTCTGCAATGATATTGACATTCAACGTATTTGCTAACTGAAGTATACTTTTAACAATTGATTGCTTGTTTTCAATTTTATCAATATTACTGATAAAATACCGCTCTATTTTTAAGTGACTAAAAGAAAATTCCTGAAGATACTTAAATGATGAGTAGCCTGTACCAAAATCATCAATTGAGAATTTAATCCCATCTTCCATTAATTTGTTCATTTTGCTTTTTACTAGTTCAATATCTTGAATAAGTATAGTTTCAGTCAATTCCAACTCTAATAATTTCGGATTAAAATTTATGTTGGTAATTATATCCTTAATACGTTCAATGAAATTATCTTGGCTAAATTGACGAGCCGATATATTTACAGCTATTTTGAAATCACGTAATTCTTCTGTTTGTAAATCTTTTAATTGTAAACAAGCTGTTTTTAAAATCCATTCTCCCAATGGAATAATAAAGCCCGAATTTTCAGCAATAGGAATAAATTCTGCTGGAGAAATCATTCCATATTCTGGGTGTTTCCAGCGAATTAATGCTTCTAGACCAACAATTTCTTTCCCATTCTTAACATTTATTTGAGGTTGATAGTAAAGCTGAAATTCATTATTCTCTAGTGCTTGAACAAAATCGGATTCTAAAAGAATTTTTCTAAAAACAATGTTGAAAATCTCTTGATTATAAAAATGATAAGCAGACGTATTATCTAATTTATAATGCTCTAGGGTAACTTCTGCATGAGTTAATAGTTCACTTATTTGTAAAGCATCTTCTGGATAACAAGCAATACCAATTTGAGTTTGTACAGAAATTTCCTGATTATTAAAAATAATGGGTAGTGATAAACTATCTAAAATATTTTCGGCAATACCCGCAGTAACTGTGCTATCCAGAACAGGCTTTAACAACAACGCTAGGTGGTCTGTTTTTAAGTAAGCTATTAAGTCAATAATCTGATTGGTGGGGTCTATTTGATTTAATCTTTCTGCTATTTTTTTTAATAAAAAGGGTCTCAAATTGGGTTCAAATAAGAATTTAGTGTGGTAGAGAATATTTATATCAATCAGCAACAAGGGCAAAAATTGACCCTGATTGTAAGCTTGAAAACGAATGTTATTGAAATATTCTTCCAAAAAGAATTGATTGGGTAAACTGGTTAAGCTATCATGACGAGCCAGATAATTGATTTGAGCTTCCATTTGCTCAATCTGACCTTTGTAACGTTGGACAACGATGTTGCGTTTTTCTAGTCGAGTCGAAATTACTTGGAGAAGTTCAGAGACTTCAAACGGCTTAGTTAAATAATCGTCTGCACCTAGCATCATTCCTTGACGGAAATCACGATGTTCTGCTTTAGCAGTAAGAAAAATGAACGGAATTTCCGCAGTAGCTGGCTTTTGACGCAATTCTTTAATCAGTCCATATCCATCTAAACGAGGCATCATCAGATCACAAATAATAATATCTGGCTGATGTTCTACAGCCATCTCTAACCCTTGCAATCCATCTTCTGCGGCAATTGTAGCAAATCCCTCCATCTCCAGAATTTCCTGAATGTTGTTTCGTATTTGAGGCTCATCTTCAATGATTAGAATCGTATTCATATAGATTGGGTCAAACTAAAAGTAACAATTCAGACTGCGGAATTAGTCAATCTTAATACTCTATTATGACTAATTACTAATTTTTTGCGCTTCGTGATAAATGATGAATGTTTAATTAATAGTAAGACCAGCCTAAGTATTAGTTCGTAAGTAATATCTACGAGACTTAAGTATTATTAATTGTAACGTTTGAGGATTTACGTAAGCTTGACGCTCAATGTTGTAGACGCAGTTTACTCCCTTCCCACTAAAAGAATACGGATTAAATAAACCGCAAAGACGCGTTCGCGGTGGCGTTGCGTAGCAAAGGAAGAAGCAAGACGATAGCCTAATCTTACACTGGGAAGAGAGTAATAGACATCTCCGGTAAAGATTATAGAGACGTTCCATGAAACGTCTCTATAGGGGTTTTAGCACCTCATATATATCCTTTCCCACTCTAGTAAGATACAAAATTACCCCTCCCCAACCCTCCCCTTGGTAAGGGGAGGGTGCGCGACAGCGCGGGTGGGATGTATTTCATGAGCTTGGGAATTGCTATAATGAGGAAAAGCTATAAGAAAATGGTATTGAGTTTAAAAATATTAGGAATTACGCAAGAGAAGCAATTAATAATTATAAAACCTGCTAAAGATAGCAAAAAAAAATTAACACACCGTTTCACGAATAGCTTCTACTTTGATTGGTTTAATCAGGTAAAGCCGCAACATATACCAAACGATGTTTCTCAGCAATGGAATTTTTTTGAAGAACTTGATAACTCCCCAACCTTTGGTGTTATTGAGTTCAATTAATTTCTGGTTATTGATTGCACATTGTTCTAAAAACCAGAAAAAGTAGGGGTGATTTGTGTTTAAGATAATTGGAAATGCCCTAGCAGCAGTTTTGTTGGTTTCTTCAATTACCTGATTGTTGTATTTACGGGGATGAATACCTAATATTTCATAGAAACTCGCCCGTTCAAAGACTGTCATTGTGTGAGTAGCAAATACAGTTAATAAAAAGAAACGCACCCATAATCGTGCCTTCCAATTATTCCACAACTGTGGTTGAGAACGTAACAAAGCCTTGAAAAAATCCCCATGTCTATTTTCGTCCTGACACCAGCTTTCAAATTTGCGAAATAGGGGATAAAATTGAAATTCTGGATTTTTCTCCATGTGGCGATAGACTAAAATATAACGCCAGTAACCAATTTTCTCCGATAGGTAAACAGTGTAAATCACCCATTCTGGAGGAAAAAAGGTATAGGTGCGATTTTTAGTTAAATAACTTAAATCAAGGGAAAGATTAAAATCTGCCATTGATTTATTTAGAAAACCCGCATGGCGTGCTTCATCTCGTGCTAAATAACCAAATGCTTCTGATAGTAGAGGGTTACTGTCTTTGATACGACGAGATAATTCTTTAAACAGTAAAAACCCAGAAAACTCTGAAGTACAAGAACGTTCTAAAAAGTCAAGAAAAGCCAGCCTTTTCTCTCCTTCAATATGATCCCAACACTGTTTAAATTCATCATCACGAACAAAGTGATGGCGGTTATAATCAGCTTTGAGTTCATCAACTACAGATCTTAATTCGTTCTCATAGGCAGAAATATCCATTTTAGCCACAGCATCGAAGTCTGTGGTATAAAAACGGGGTGTTAATAATGTTTCTTGAACGGGTGCTTTGACACCTGGTTTCAATAACTCAACTGGGGGAGTTTCTAAAGACTTAACCATGACACTCCTTTGACTATTTTACGCTTTGATAATTATCTAAGCATAAATAGTTATTAGTAGTCATCAGTTAAATTATTGAAAATAAATTGTACAAAAACACCTGATCAGCTTGAGCAATTGCCTGAAATTTTAGCGGCTTCTGGATACAGGATTTTCAATGATACCGCCATTATCAATGGCATTATAAGTATCATTATTTGCTAAACCCAACCAAGGATCGGAACTAGGTGTTAAAAACAGTTCAGCATAAACTTTTTCATTGAGTTGATTTACATCAGATGTTTCATTTTTTTCTAAAAACCATTGGTGAATTTGTCTGTGTAGGATATATTCATTTCTGACTGTATCTAAAGCCATAACTGTTTCAAAATTACGAATTACTTTAGATAAATTATTTTTGTCTGTTGTATTTGGTAATTTCTTGGCTTGAATTAAAGCTATGCTATTGGCATCTAGTTTGGCATCAGCTTGATACAATTGAGCTAATTTATTCCAAGTTGCTTGGTCAATAATTTCTAAGGAATTAGGTGTCTGATCTGATGTTTCAGGTTGAATTGAATTAATAATTGGTCTTTCTACTACTGATTTAGAAACTGCTAAAGAACCTGCTAATACAGCACTTGGAGGTGAAGTCAAATTATTTCTGCGTTCTACTAATTGGGGTGGAGATTGAATACCCAATTTGGATAAATCTGCTCTCCATTGATTTTGAATTTTATCAAGTTGGCGAAGATGATATTGTTGCAATAAATTTTCATATTCTGAGCCGCTACTTTTATTTAATTTTGTTGCTATTGCTGTTGTTTGTTTGAGTTGGTTAAAAAAGGCTTTTGGTCCATACAGTCCGGGAATGGCATCAATGGGACGACCAGAACTATCTAAAATATAATGAATACTATTACCTGTAATTGTTCTTTCTAATTTGCGTCCGTCTCCAAAATCAATTGTTACTTTGGGAACTGGTCTGACTGTTTGCCAATGTAATATAAATTTGTCTTTTAAGAGTTGAGAAATTTCTGAATTTGGATATAGTGCAACTCTAAAAAATCGGCTATTGGCACAACTGAGATCTGTATCTAATCTACCTAATAGTCGTAAAGAAAGGATTGGTTTACCGCTATTTTTAGCAGCGATTTTAGCTTTTTCTAAATCGGTGTACCAATATAATTTAGAAGCGTAACAATCTCGTTGTTGACACAATTGATCTAAAGCTATTTTGACTTCTGATGAGGGTTCGGATGTTAAATCACTGATATGAGATCTGAGAAAATTTTCTAATCCTGTTGCACCTTGTTGACGTAATTTTGTAGCTTCTTGAGTTAGTTTAAATGTTGTCTTTGTAGTTTCTTGAGTATAACCAGCCTGGGAAAAAAAGCAACTGGCTAAAATGAAACTAACGGTAATGTTTAAATTTGTGAATTTCATATTTTTAAAAGTGATTTAGTTGACTTTTCTAATTATGCCACTAAATTTTTGATATATCTACTTGCTAATTCTTCTTTTTGCTGATGTTTGTGGATATTTATCAACTTCTATGAAGAATAGTCTCTCTGTTAAGATCAAGGATACGTGGTGTTAGCTTTTCGCCTGCTGTTAATTCACTCTCACGGAGATTTTAGCCTGATGTTGCTGTGCCTCAGAATTGAGAATTTTGCCCTCATCGATCACCTGGAATTGGAGTTTGGTGCTGGTTTGAATGTGTTGACAGGGGAAACCGGCGCTGGGAAGTCGATTATTTTAGATGCGATTGATGCGGTTTTAGGTGGGAAAGTGTCTAGTCGTGTGATTCGCACGGGTACTAGCCGCGCTTTGGTGGAAGGTACTTTTAGTATCAATCCTTTCCTGAGTGCTTGGTTGAGTGAGCAGGAAATTGATTTAATTGATGATAATTCGGTTATAATTAGTCGAGATATTTCTGCCACTAGCAGTAATATCCGCACTAGATCGCGGATTAATGGGGTGCTGGTAAATCGGCAAATTATGGGAAGTCTGCGCGATCGCTTGGTGGAAATTACCGCGCAAGGACAAACTCTACAGGTGGGACAATCGGCTCAAGTCAGAGATTGGTTAGATTTATATGGTGGTGAGTCTTTGATGCAACAACGCCAAAAAACTGCTGTCGCTTTTAGTACATACCATGCTGCACACCAAACTTTAGAAAAACGCCGCACTTCGGAACGGGAACGCTTGCAACAACTGGATTTACTGACTTATCAAGTGCAAGAATTGGGAGCAGCAAATCTCAGTGATGTTCAGGAAATGGAACTATTGACACAAGAAAGGGAACGCCTAAATCATGTTGTTGATTTGCAACAAATGAGCTACAAGGTTTATCAGGCTTTGTATCAAAATGAAGATGAAACCCCAACTGCTTCTGATTTATTGGGAGACAGCGACGCAACATTAACTAATATGGTGGAGTTTGACTCCCAACTACAACCCCTATTGGAATTGGTGCGGGATGCAGTCACAACAGTGATGGAAGTGGGAAGACAAATTAGTGCTTATGGGGAAGGTTTGGAAGCAGATCCGCAACGATTAGAAGAAGTTGAGGAACGGATGCGGGAATTAAAACAAATTTGTCGTAAATATGGCCCGACTCTCACGGAAGCGATCGCATATTATGAACGTATTCAAATAGAATTAGCCGAACTCAACAACAGCGAACAATCTATAGAAACCTTAGAACAGCAAGAACAGGTTTGTTTACAGCACCTCAACCAAGTTAGTCAGCAATTAACCCAACTACGTCGCCAAACTGCGGCTAGTTTAGAATCTCACTTGTTGGCTGAACTCAAGCCTTTAGCAATGGAAAAGGTCAAGTTTCAAGTTGAGATTGCACCTACTTCCCCGACTGCCACAGGTGCTGATAAAATCACTTTTATGTTTAGCCCTAACCCCGGTGAACCCATACAACCGCTTACAGAAATCGCTTCCGGTGGAGAAATGAGCAGATTTTTACTAGCTTTGAAAGCTTGTTTTAATCAAAATGATGGTGCAGAAACAATGGTATTTGATGAAATTGATGTCGGTGTATCGGGAAGAGTTGCTCAAGCCATAGCTGAAAAATTACACCAACTCAGCCAAAGTTATCAAGTATTATGTGTTACTCACCAGCCCTTAGTAGCAGCAATGGCAGATAGCCATTTTCGGGTGGATAAACAAGTTACTCATAAAAATGGTAACACTGAACAACGTACAGTTGTGAGAGTGACTAGCTTGGATAATTTAAGCACTCGGCGGGAAGAACTAGCACAGTTAGCTGGGGGAAAATCTGCAAATGAAGCGATCGCATTTGCCGGATCTTTATTATTACAAGCTGCTAACCACCGTCGTCAAGAACAAAGTTAAGTTCGCAACCAAGACTAAAATGTTAACAAAACATCATCAGTCGCAGCAGTTATCAGAATGTTAGCTGAAAATATCACAGATTTATTATTTTCTCATTGGCAACAGACACTCCAATCATTTAATGTTGATCCAACAACGGCAAATGAAGCATTTTTTCAACTTATTTCAGTTTATTCTAGCCCCAGTCGCCACTATCACACCCTACAACACATTCACTATGTCCTCAACACAATTGAGACTTTTACAACCTGTATTCAAGATTTACCTTCTTTACAACTAGCAGCCTGGTTTCATGATGTAGTATATGACACTCATGCCCTAGATAATGAAGAAAAAAGTGCTGATTATGCGGCTAATATGCTAAAAACTTTAGCAATTCCAGCTACTAATATTATTCAAATTCACCGTCTAATTTTGTGTACTAAAAATCATCAAGCAGATGATCTCGATAGTCAAATTTTACTTGATGCTGATTTAGCAATCTTAGCAGCTACTCCGCTTCAGTATCAAGAATATGCCCAAGCCATTCGCCAAGAATATGCCTGGGTTTCAGAGGCTGAATATATCACAGGTAGAGGAAAAGTATTAGAAAATTTTTTACAGCGTCAATCTATCTACCTCACACCATTAATGTTAGAATCTTCTGAAGAATTAGCCCGTTTCAACATCAAAACAGAATTGCAGTCTCTTCAGAAAAATAGAGGATTTATATGAAATACACTGTAATTTATGACGGTCAATGCAATCTCTGCGTTACTTTAGTGCAGTTACTCGAAACTCTAGATCAAGGAAAGCTATTTAGATACATCCCCATGCAAGATGAACAAATGCTATCTCAATGGGGAATAACTGCTCAAGATTGTGAACAAGGAATGATTTTAATTGATAATAATGATCCCTTAAAACGTTGGCAAGGCAGCAACGCAGCAGAAGAAATTGGGCGATTATTGCCACTAGGCAATTTATTTGTAGAAGCTTATCGCGCCTTACCGGGGATGAAATGGGCAGGAGATAGGTTTTATGAACAAATCCGGGATCATCGCTACACCCTGTTCGGCAAGCGTGGAGACACCTATCAATCTGCCTATTGTGTAGATGATAGCTGCAACATTAAGTAATTAGGGCTTTTGGAAAAAGTTATTTTTACAAATTTCTTGCAAAACTTGTAAAAGCTGATGAATTTCTTCCACTGTGTTGTAGTGTACTAATCCGATTCTCAGCAAACCACCACTTGCTTCCACACCTAACCTTTCGGTGAGGTCAATAGCATAGAAATGACCATGCCAAGCACATATTCCCTTTTCTCCTAAAAATTTCGCTATATTTGCCGGTGTTTGTCCTTCAATTGTGATAGAAACTGTGGGAGTTCTCCAGATAAATTGGCTAGGTTCAGTAATACCATAAACTCTTAAACCGGGAATTTCTAACAATCCAGAAATTAGCTTTTTACTTAATTCTCTTTCATATTGTTGAATGGCTGACATTGCAGCTATTAAAGCTGCGCGGCGACTATGATAAGCAGATGCTAACTCATGATTAGGTTGTGCAGATAAAGTGAGAAAACTAGGACAGTGAAAGGTAGTTAAACCTTCTTTATCCGCTGCCATTAAAGACGAAAGTAATTCATTATCTAAAGTTGGTGAAACATGACAACCTAACTTTGCTAGATAATTAATTGCTGCTACTACTCCTGCTAAACCTTCATGATTGAGAGTTCCTGTTTCCCAACGTGAAGGTACTTCTTCTGAAGCTGGTTTGACCTTATAAGGAGTAAACCGCGCTAAATGTTCTCGTTTTCCGTAGAGAACACCCACATGGGGCGCGAAGAATTTATAAGTAGAACAAGCGAGAAAATCACAATCTAATTGATGAACATTAATAGAAGCATGGGGTGCATAATGGACGGCATCAACAAAAACCAAAGCACCAACAGCATGAGCTAATTTTACTATCTTAGCAATATCGTTAATTGTTCCTACTGCATTGGAAGCATAACTCACCGCTACTAATTTTGTGCGGGAATTAATCTTGCTTTCCAAATCGTTTATATCTAGGGTGCAATCTGCAATATTAATATCAACCGTGCGAATAGTTACACCCCTTTCTTCCAAAGCCTTCCAGGGAGAAATATTGGCTGCATGGTCAAGACAAGTCACAATGATTTCATCACCTGGTTGCAGTTCTCGGCCAATAGCACGACTAACAGCAAAAGTGAGAGTGGTCATATTCGCACCAAACACCACCTCATCATGATCACATCCTAACAAATCAGCGATCGCAGCACGAGCAGAAATAATCAACGCATCAGTTCGCACACTAGTAGTAAAATAGCCATGAGCATTAGCATTAGACCTGACCAAATAATCACTCATCGCATCAAGCACTGAACCAGGTATCTGAGTACCACCGGGCCCATCAAAAAAAATCGCCGGGTGTCCGTCAGTCGTTTGCGTTAATGCGGGAAACTGAGCGCGAATCCATTTTAAATCAAGAGATTCCATAAATAAATTTCCTTATTTTTTCACCAACTACAGAGACAATATTTTCATCCCAACAATAACCTCACTCCGCGTCCCTCTGCGCTTAACTCAGCGCCCCTCTGCGTTTAAACTCCACCCTATTTCATCGGCCAAGCGACTTTTTTCAAAACATTCATTATCCCTATATCTTTGAGTAACTGTATTTGTTCAGCATTTCGCACCAACAAAGCACCAGCAAAACCCAAAGAATTGACAGAAATTGACTCAAATTCTTCCTGAAAACGCGGTACTATTAACATCCATTCTCGCGTAGCTAAAAAATTATACGCCCCAGATTGTCTATTATTCCCAACTGCTTCAATACCCACCGCTGCCAGTAAAGTTTGATATTTTAATAAAGTTACTTCTGCTCCTTCTCCGAAATCGAGAGTAGTAAAAGCGTGTAAAAAAGGAAGTCCGGGTATAGTCGCAATAGAATCTTGAAACTTTGCTGCTGTTAAAAGTGGTGTAATGGGAATTTCTGGTTGAGAAAAAGGTAAAATTTGTAAATGTTTATGTCGCTGACTAGCCCCCGCAATCTTACCTCCATTGTAGAATACTAAACCATCAAAATCAGCTAGACAAGCCCACATTGCTGCAAAATCTTCTAAGGTAAGTAAGCTTTCCTGTTCTTCAAAGGCGCGGGTGATAATCAGCAGGTGATAATCAACAACATTGAATTTATTTAAAATACAAACGTGAGTATCAGAAATATCTGCTACAAACAAATCTTCTTCGTAAGGTAAAAAAGGATTAAACTCTTTACCAGTGTTAGCAGTTTGTTGATCTTGCTTTTTCTTAGCTGCTTGTTTGCGGTTTAAGTTCGATAATATCCGCACCAAGAATTTAACCCCATCTTGTTCGATAAATTCAAATTCCGTCGGGATGGATTTTAGCGCCCCGCATTGTAAAGCTTGTGCTGTGGTTTGTTTGACTTTTGCCCACAATGTGCCTGGGTTGAGTAATATTTTGCCTTGTGTCATCTGTTTTGATAGTAGTAGGCTAATATTTTACCCATTACCCATGATTAGCCGTGGATTTTTAATGATAGTAATCACAATGAGGACAATTGCCAAAACCAAGGCTGCATACCTAATTAAAGAATTATCCCAGTGTTTGAGAGCGATCGCAATAACTGCCCAAACCGTTACCCCAGCATAAGCAATATCCCGGTACTGTATAACCATAACAGTAGTAATCGCCGCTGCTGCCAACAACATAATTACAGTCCATACCTCGTTAGTAAAGCCCCAACCATTCCAACCATAAAAATACAGCGCAGAAGCTACATTAACAATAGTCGCCACACTAATCCAACTCAGATAGATACTAATAGGTGCATGGAGACACAGTTTTTTACTTTTACTTACACGGTTTCTGCCAATTTCTAACCGCTGATAAATAATAATCAGGGGAATCAAAATCCCTAACATCGCAATTATAGAAAGGGCAAAAAGTTTGGAGAGAAATAAATACACCCAGATACTTTGAGCAACGGAAGCAATTACCAATAAATATCCAGTCTTACGTAAATCAGGATCATTTTTTTGATTAGGAAGAAATTGATAAACTCCTAAAGCAAACAATCCTAAATAAATCAGTCCCCAAATAGCGAAAGCATAGTTAGCGGGAATAATTAAGACTTCTTTAAAGACGGTATTAGAAATTTCTCCTATATTAATTCCATTCAGCGGAAAAATATTGGATAATACGTTAATCACAAAAGCACCAACAATAGCAGCTAAAGTAGCAAGCTGCCGTATAAAATCTTGGTTATTGCCAGAAGTAGACTGCTGCATAAAATAATTGCTTCAGAGATATATTCTATAATTTTAGCTTACATCTTTTACTTTCATTATTTGAACCTTTTTTTTCGCTACTACATCGTTAGATAAAGATTTATTTATTTAGTTATCAGATAATTACTAAAAAACGCCTGAAAAAATTGCAGTGTATTTTTTCTCCTAAGAGGATGTTTGGAAACTTTGTCCTGTGGTATCTCACACTTGTAGATCCCCCTAAATCCCCCTTAAAAAGGGGGACTTTGAGAAATTTAGCCCTCCTTAAAAAGGGGGGTTGGGGGGATCTCAATCAATTCTGATACTTTTCAAACATCCTTTAAACACAGTACAGAATTTATAATTTCTATGTAATTATTCAAGCTTTTAACGCTTATGCTTTCAGCGATTTATCAAACATTCTGAATCCTGACTCCTGACATTTCTATTCCTGACAGCAATTTAATTAATCATTTATAATCTCGTTACTTTGTGGTATCTTGCTACAGGTGAAGTTGAATAATCAGCCAAATTTGATATAATTAAGGGCTGCATAAACAAAAACTGCCTAGTAAGATAAATTAGTGCTTTTGTAAAGGGAAAAACAATGCGATTATCACAAATGTTATTCGTTACACTCCGGGATGATCCTGCTGACGCGGAAATTCCTAGTCATAAATTGTTACTGCGCGCAGGTTATATCCGTCGCATTGGTAGCGGTATTTATGCTTATTTGCCTTTAATGTGGCGAGTTTTGCAAAAGGTTTCCCAAATTGTGCGGGAAGAAATGAACGCTACCGGCGCACAAGAATGTTTATTACCCCAATTACAACCGGCTGATTTATGGAAGGAGTCGGGACGCTGGGATACATATACTAAAGCTGAGGGGATCATGTTTTCCCTGGTTGATAGAAGGGAACAACAATTAGGACTTGGCCCCACTCATGAAGAAGTAATTACAACTGTTGCCCGTGATATGATTCGTTCATATCGTCAATTACCTCTACATTTATATCAACTGCAAACTAAATTTCGTGATGAAATTCGTCCCCGTTTTGGTTTAATGCGCGGCAGAGAATTTATCATGAAAGATGGTTATTCTTTCCATGCTGATGAAGAAAGTTTGAAAAAAACTTACCAGGATATGTACAAAGCATACAGTAATATGTTGCGACGTTCTGGTTTAGCTTTTCGGGCTGTGGAAGCTGATTCTGGTGCTATTGGTGGTTCTGGTTCAACAGAATTTATGGTGTTAGCAGACGCGGGAGAAGATGAAGTTCTCTACACTGAAGATGGTAAATATGCAGCGAATGTAGAAAAGGCGGTTTCTCTTCCTGCTGATGCTGAAACTTCACCTTTTACAACTTATGAAAAAAGGGAAACTCCCGGAACAGATACAATAGAAAAACTTTGCAATTTTTTGAAATGTTCTCCTAATCAAATTGTCAAAAATGTTTTATACCAAATTGTTTATGATAATGGTTTGACTGTGTTGGTGTTGGTAAATATTCGCGGAGATCAGGAAGTTAACGAAGTCAAATTACAAAATGAATTGACTAAATTAGCTCCTCAATTTGGCGGAAAAGCTATTATTGCTTTTAGTGTACCTACTAATGAAACAATTGCAACTTGGGCAGCAAAAACTTTACCTTTAGGATACATTGCGCCAGATGTTGCTGATGATTATATTACAGGTAGCAAACAGGTAAATTCCCAATTTGTGCGCTTGGTTGATCAAACCGCAGTTGAGTTAAAGAACTTTGTCACTGGTGCAAATGAAGTTGGTTTTCATGTAGTTGGTGCTAATTGGGGTGAGCAATTTAAGTTACCTGCATTAACCGTAGATATTCGTAAAGCAAAATTAGGCGATCGCTCTCTGCATGACTCAAACCAAACCCTACAAACGGCTAGAGGCATTGAAGCTGGTCATATTTTCCAACTTGGTACAAAGTATTCCCAAGCAATGGGTGCAACTTATACTAATGAACAAGGGGAAGAGAAGCCTTTGGTTATGGGTTGTTACGGTGTAGGTGTGTCTCGTTTGGCACAATCAGCCGTTGAACAATCCTATGATAAGGATGGCATAATTTGGCCAGTTGCGATCGCACCTTATCACGCCATTGTCACTATTCCTAACATTAAAGATGCCCAACAAATCGCAGTTGCAGAACAGCTTTACACAGAACTCAATAAAGCTGGTGTAGAAACCTTACTAGATGATCGTGATGAACGAGCAGGTGTTAAATTCAAAGATGCTGATTTAATCGGTATTCCCTTTAGAATTGTCACAGGTAGAGCTATTACTAACGGTAAAGTTGAAGTAGTAAAACGCGCAAACCGTGAATCTCAAGAAATCCCTATTGAGGAAGTTGTCAATACTTTGCAACAGTGGGTTAAAGAGGCGATAGAGAGGTAAGATTAAACGCAGAGGGGCGCTGAGGTAAACGCGGAGGTACGCTGAGGTTTTTCTCGGTTAGCCCCCTAAATAAATTGAGTTATTAAAAAAAATGGCAGAACAAACTATAAATTTTGATTCTAATCCACCAGTTGCTACCAATGAATACGACACGATGATTCAAATGGCTTTACCTGGTTATGAGGTAATGCACAATATGACATTATCTGTTTTAAGAGCAAGTTTACCAGAGAAGGCTAATTTGTTGATAGTGGGTGCTGGTAGTGGTATGGAATTAGTTAAGTTTGGTAAAAGTAATTCACAGTGGCAGATGCTAGGTGTAGATCCATCTAGTAATATGCTTTCTATTGCTCAAAATAAAATAGAGGAGTATGGTTTATCTGCACAAATAAAATTATTTGCTGGATATACCCATGATTTAGATCCAAATTCTTTTTATGACGCAGCAACTTGTATTTTAGTAATGCATTTTCTTCCAGATGATGGCAGTAAATTAGCTTTATTGCAAAATATTTCCCAACGGCTAAAATCATCAGGTACTTTTATTTTAGTGGATATTTTTGGTGAAAAAGGTACTCAGGAATTTGAAAGAATGATTGCTATCATCAAAGTTTATTGGGAACAAATGGGAATCACACCAACAAAAATAACAGAAGGATTAGAAACAATCAAAAAAGGTGTTTTTCCTATTCCAGAAATAAGAGTAGTGGAATTATTGCAGCAAGCTGGTTTTTGCAATATTTTGAGATTTTATACAGGGCTTTGGGTTGGTGGTTGGGTAGCAACTAAAAACTCTTGAGGTTTGCTATTCAGTTTGTCTATAATTTTATTCCTATTCCTACAGATTATACCAATTTAAAATGAAGTTGTATAAAATAGCTAATCATAATTAATCGCAGATAAACACAGATAACCACAGATGGAATACAGATGATTTGATCAATTTGATGATTATGTGCCGCCTCATATAAAATTAGTATTACTAAGTGATGAGTTATCTGTTTCGTTTATTGCGTTTATGTAATATAATGAAAAAAATCCAAAAATATCTTTATGACTACCTTCCTATCTAACCAAAATAAACATACTGTTTCCAACATCGTTACAGAAAACGAAACTGAAGCTATAAAACAACTTGCGGAATTACTCAAACAGGAAAATAGTCAACTAAGATTAGTAGCTAATGGTCAAGAAGTCGCTGTTTCTGATTCTGTTTTTGATGTATTACGTGAAATTGTCCGGGAAATGGCATTAGGCAATTATGTATCTATAGTTACATACAATCCAGAACTCACAACTCAACAAGCGGCTGATTTGTTAAATGTTTCACGTCCCTATCTGATTAAGTTATTAGAACAAGGTGAACTTCCTTATATTATGGTAGGAACTCATAGACGTGTGAGATTTGGTGATTTAATGAAATACAAGGAAAATCGAGATATAAAACGTGATAAATTTCTGACTGAGCTAACTCAAATGAGTCAAGAAGCAGGATTTTATGAATAGGAGTCATTAAAAACTTAAAATGGCTAGACACTTGGTTATATTAGACTCTTGTGTTTTGTTTCCAATGTACTTGCGCGACACTCTACTTCGTTGTGCTTGGGGCGGTTTATATATACCCTTTTGGTCACAAGAAATCCTTGATGGTGCAACTCGGGATCTTGTACTCACAGATAAAATGCAATCAGATAAAGCAAAGAATCTTGAGACACAAATAAAAATACATTTTCCAGAGGCTATGGTTGAAGTACCGTCTGGGTTAGTTCAAGTTATGACAAATCACCTTGGAGACCGTCATGTTATGGCTGCGGCTGTAGTGGTTAAAGCTAATATAATTGTTACCTCAAACCTGAAACATTTTCAAGAGAAGGATTTAGCTCCTTGGCAAATTAAAGCACAATCTCCAGATGTATTTTTAACTGAACTATATAATTTTTATCCACAACAAGTTATTGCGGTATTATAGCGACAATCTCAAAGTTTGAAAAACCCACTGTTGAGTTTTGTTGAACTTCTCGATTTACTCAGTAAAGAAGTACCAATATTTACGAGTAATATTAAATCTCAAATTTCATAACCTAAAGTTCACCACAAAATGCTAAATCTAGTAACGTTAAACTATAAGAAACCAACGTGAAAGCACAAGTTTTTAGAGGCGTAAATCAATTATCCTACGAAGAAATTCCAGTTCCTACCCTAGAAGCAGATGAAGTGCTGGTGCAGGTGCGGGTTGTGGGGTTGTGTCAGTCAGATATTAAAAAAATTCGTTATCCCCTCTATGAACCACCACGCATATTTGGACATGAAACTGCTGGAACGATCGCATCTGTAGGTGCTAATGTGAAGGGGTGGACGGTAGGACAACGGGTGGCAGTGATGCACCATATCCCATGTATGCGTTGTTCCTATTGCTTAAATGATAATTTTTCCATGTGCGATGTTTATAAAAATATCTCCACTACCGCAGGTTTTAACGCCAGTGGTGGCGGTTTTGCTGAGTATGTGAAAGTCCCAGGACACATTGTCCAGAATGGGGGGTTGATTCCCATACCGAATGATATCAGTTTTGAAGAAGCGAGTTTTGTGGAACCGACTAATTGCTGTTTAAAAGCAGTCAAAAAGGCTCAAATTGCACCGGGACAAACTGTATTAGTGACAGGGGCGGGGCCAATTGGGTTAATGTTTATGATGTTGGTGAAGTATTTTGGTGCTAGAGCGATCGCAACTGACTTACTTCCCTCTAGAATTGAAAAAGCTCTAAATGTAGGTGCAGAAGCCGCGTTCGATGCGCGAGATCCCGATTTACCTGCAAAAATTCAAGCTTTAACTGGGGGAATGGGTGTTGATGTCACCTTGTTAGCTGTACCCAGTGATAAAGCTTTCTTTCAAGCCTTAGACTGTACCCGCAAAGGTGGAAAAATTCTCTTTTTCGCTGAATTTCCTGATGAACTCGAAATTCCTCTCAACCCGAATATTCTCTATCGTCGGGAAATTGATTTAATGGGTAGTTATAGCTCATCCTACCGTCTGCAAAGCCTATCTGCGGATATAGTATTTAATCGCCGTATTGATGTTAAAGCTTTAATTAGCGATCGCTATCCCTTACAAGATTTATCACAAGCCGTAGACCAAGCGATCGCACCCACACCAGAAACGTATAAAATCTTGATTTATCCGTAAACCCATTTTGGATTAATTGTCTCAATCAGGATACCCAGGATTAAAGGATTAACAAGATTAAACAAATACATAAAAATAATCAAAATTAATCCTGTACATCCTAAAATCCTGTAAATCCTGATTCAAGATTTATCACAAGCCGTAGACCAAGCGATGTCTACGACGAGCTGCGCCTACGCACCCACACCAGAAACCTATAAAATTTTGATTTATCCGTAAACCCATTTTGGATTAATTGTCTCAATCAGGATACCCAGGATTAAAGGATTAACAAGATTAAACAAATACATAAAAATAATCAAAATTAATCCTGTACATCCTAAAATCCTGTAAATCCTGATTCAAGATTTATCACAAGCCGTAGACCAAGCAAGGATTAATAAGATTAAACAAATACATGAAAAATAATCAAGATTAATCCTGTACATCCTAAAATCCTGTAAATCCTGATTCAGACAATAATGATCATAATCGCTTTTTTAGCTTTCTACGTCGCTTTTAACCTGGGTGCAAATGACGTTGCTAATGCAATGGGAACCTCTGTCGGTTCTAAAGCCATCACCCTCAAACAAGCAATCATTATTGCCGGAATTTTAGAATTTACAGGTGCTGTCTTATTTGGACATGGAGTGACAGAAACATTAGGGACGAAAATTGCTAACCCCGAATTATTTACCACCACACCGCAAACCTTACTTTTAGGGATGGTAACGGTACTGATAGCCGCTGGAATATGGCTGCAAATTGCCACCTCACGTGGTTTACCTGTATCCTCATCTCATGCAGTTGTCGGTGCGATCGCAGGCTTTACTTGGGTAGCATTAGGCATAGAAGCCATAGATTGGTCATCTATTGGTCTAATTACCATCGGTTGGATTTTAACACCTGTAATTAGTGGTATTGTTGCCGCTTTTTTTTACAGTCTCATTCAGCGTTGGATTTTAGCTCAACCTCACCCAGTAGCGCAATTACAAGAATGGATTCCCTGGTTAAGCACGATTTTAATAACTATCTTCGGTGTAATTGTGCTTCCAACCCTCACCCAACCACTAACAAATTATTTAATCAAAAAAGTTGGTTTAAACATACCTACTCACGACATCCCCATATTTACAGGTGCAGCAGCAGCTATTGGACTGACACTCTATAGCTGGAAAAAACTACAAGACAATCAAAAATCTTTTTCCCAATCACCAATTCCCAATCCCGTTGAAAGCTTATTTGCTCGTTTTCAACTATTGAGTGCTTGCTTTGTTGCCTTTGCACATGGTTCTAATGATGTCGGCAATGCGATCGCACCCCTCGCAGTCATATCCTACATCAATCAAACCGGAAGCGTCCCCATTAACGGCCTCACCATCCCCATCTGGATTATGATCCTTGGTGGTCTTGGCATCGTCGCCGGTT
Organism: Anabaena sp. PCC 7938; assembly: GCF_049315035.1. Taxonomy (NCBI): domain Bacteria; kingdom Bacillati; phylum Cyanobacteriota; class Cyanophyceae; order Nostocales; family Nostocaceae; genus Anabaena; species Anabaena sp. PCC 7938. Next base: position 5,210,665 of record NZ_CP186034.1, read on the forward strand.
TAGCCATTTGGGGTCAAAAAGTCATCGCTACTATTGGCGAAAACATCATTTCTTTGCAACCTAGTAGCGGATTCTGTGCCGAACTAGCCACCGCTGCCACCATCTTACTAGCTTCTCGATTTGGCTTACCAGTATCCACCTCCCATGCCCTAGTTGGCGGTGTAGTCGGTATTGGACTAGTACAGAACCTAAAATCAATTAAATTCCAAACCCTCCAAGGAATAGCCTCAGCCTGGGTAATTACAGTCCCCATTAGTGCCATTATCAGCGCCACCATCTTCAGCATTATCCGGATGATCTTAAATTGAAAATGAAATTTATGGAGATTCTCACATACTGGTTCTCTATGAAATGCAATACATTCTAGGGTTACAGTTAAGTAGGGCTTCCTGTTTCACTACAAAACCTTCAGTGCTGTACTCACACATTCAACTTGAATAAGACTTACGCAAGCGTCATACTTAATGTTTCTTAATAAGATGCGGCAGATGTTGAAAATTTCTTGATTGTTGCCAAAATTATCGAGTCTGACACATCCTAATTAATATGCCAGTTGCGTAAGCCCTATTGAATCCCACGGATTTAAAACCACCATATTCTGCAATTGGTGCTAAAAATACAGCCTATTTTTGCAGAATTTCGACTCATTTATTAGAATATTATGCAGGGAATGGTAGTATATTTTCTTTTTTATAGAACAATACTTTAATTCCCTAAAGCAACGGAAACTGTCACCCACTTTACATTTCGCACAAATTTTGGTTTTTCATAACCTACCCATCTGCAAGGCTTTGAAACAGTTATCAGTGAACAAGTAGACAGTGAACAGTAAACAGTGAATAGTTATCAGTAGACAGTGAATAGTTATCAGCCTAAAAATTGATAACTGACAACTGATAACTGATTTATCGTCAAGGTGTTAGAGGTTATAAACTAATGGGGCGATTTGAGAAGCGACCAGACAACCCAAGAATCCGAGGCGACTTATCCAGAGCAGCAGAAAACGCCCTCTGGGATGTGGTCGAGGATTTAGAAAATCTTCAAAAGAATGTTCTGAAATCGTTGCAAGACGACGTAAAGCGGCTGGAGTCCGAAAAAACTCGTTTAGCTAATGATATTCAACGATTGACCGAAGAAAAAGAAAAGTTACAGCAAGCTCGACAAATTACTGAACAGCAAGTTTTAATCCGTCAGCTGGCTGAAGTTTTGGCAAAGCATATATCTTCACAACTACAATCTTCACTAAAGACTTTAGCCGCCCAATCAATTGAAGGTGAATCTTCCGAACGAGTCACATTGAGATCTGCGGAAGTTAATCCCCTCGCAGCTAGTCAGATCAATGAAAATGTTGGTCAAATGTTGGACAATTTGGATGATAGTGTCACAATTGCCTTTAGCTCGCTGCAACAAGAACTAAAAAATTATCAAAGTCATCTTTCCCAGCAGTTGTCACGAATGTACGACCAACAGCAAGAAGGAGAAGACATATTAGCAGAATTTATTAATCGTCTCAAAGGGGAACTGGACAAAACCAGAGAAACAACTTCTCTCAAGGTGTTAACAGGAGGTGCGCCAACTGTATTACAACTAAATGAGCCATACAAAAACGGTTTCTTGGAGAAATCTCCAGAGAGAATCATTTCTGAACCAATTTCTCTGTTTCCTCAAGAGTCACCAAAGAGCGAAAATTCATCATCAACAGAGGCTGTAGTTACATCACCACCAACTCAGGAAAACACACCTGAGCCAATGTCTTTTAAGACTCCTGATTCCTTCACAAAGCAATCAACATCAGAATTATCGACTCAGGAAAATACACCTGAGCCAATTTCTGTCCTTACTCCTGATTCTTCCACAAAGCAGTCAACATCAGAATCATCAACTCAGGAAAACACACCTGAGCCAATGTCTTTTAAGACTCCTGATTCTTCCACAAAGCAGTCAACATCAGAATCATCAACTCAGGAAAATACACCTGAGCCAATGTCTTTTAAGACTCCTGATTCTTCCACAAAACAATCAACATCAGAATTATCGACTCAGGAAAATACACCTGAGCCAATGTCTTTTAAGACTCCTGATTCCTTCACAGAGCAATCAACATCAGAATCATCAACTCAAAAAACCACACCTGAGCCAATTTCTGTTCTCATTCCTGACTCCTCACCAAAGCAATCAAAATACTCACCCCCACTCACACCCAGACGGGAAACAACAACCAGAAGAGAAAGATCCCGTAGTTCTCCAAATTGGTCACCGGTTCAGGTGGGTTTCCTGTTGGTTGTGTTGTCAACAGTGATGTCATCACTTTACAACGTAGCGGTAAAGGCGCTTTTTTACAAAGGTTCTGATTTTCTAGGAAATTTCGAGACGCAGCAATTGATTGCACCAACTTTGGGGAATATTTTCTTAATTTTGATGCTGAGATTATTAGTTGTTGTGCCATTAATGTTACTTTTGGCTCCCATTTTACACCCCTCTGTTTGGCAAGATCTACAAAATTTATTTGATTCAGTAGGGAGAAATGCTACTTCCAATCAGGCAAAAACAAAACAAGTATTAATCTTGTCAGTCGTGGGTGGCTGTTTGTTGTTTTTGTCCCAAGTACTCATTTATATTGCAATTGGTAAAGTTTTAACTGGTATTGCGGTCGCACTCTTCTTTATCTATCCCCTGGTTAATGGACTCTTAGCATGGTTCCTCTTTCGTGAACGCCCCAATTTATTCAGCGCTGGTGCTATTTTCGGCATTTTTTGTGGTGAATTATTAATCTTAGGTAGTTATTCAAATGGTATGAATAATACCTCTTTAGGAATTATTTCTGGAATTATGTCCGGAATGGCTTTTGCTGTTTACGTAATTCTTACTAGGTTGTGCGCTCCGAAACTGCATCCAGTTTCTTTTGCTTTAATTAACTTCGCCACCATGTTGCTATTAAGCTTCATCTGCTTAATGGTACCGCTACCAAGTGATTGGAGTTTAGCAATTAGATCAGCCAATTTACTGGAAGTGATATTAAGTGCTTTTATGTTGGGTGTCCTGACTCTTTGCGGATATTTGTTTAATAATTTTGGAATTCGCAAATTAGGTGGGCCACCATCGGCTATTATCGGCGCGCTTGTCCCAGTTGTAACCGTGATTTTTGCTGGATTGATGATTCAGGAAAAATTGGATATTGTGCAAATCATGGGAGTGTTGTTAGTCACTGGTGGTGCAGTTGCTATCAGCTTTGAAAAAATGCGTAATCATTTACAATCTTCTAATACCAATAATCAAAGGATGAAGAACAATGAAACTAAATATCGGGGGTAATAATTTACTTTTGATTTCCAGTAATTGTTATATTTCTCAATTTGGATAAATTTGGTGTTAGATTATAGGTTGGTTTGATAATTAAGCCGCCTAGCAGCAGAGATTTCAGTTGACAAAAAAGCAATTTAAATGCACCACAGTTTATACTTTATTAGCTGCATCATCCAATTATTAACCTGATGCAGCAAAAGTCCATAATTTTTAGTGGTGCGCAGAACTACCTCCGCTGTATAAAGTTAACGATTTACACCCTGAGTCATTTAAAACCAAGCAATTTTAGGGTAAAAGCATAAAAATCTTCATCTAGTGTGAAGACAAAAATTGCATTTGGGTGTAAAATAGATAGTTTAATTTGACTACCACTCTTGTAAACGTGCTATTCATCTGTCTGTCAATATGAGTAACGACATAGATCTGATCAAACGTCTTGGTCCGAGTGCGATGGATCAGATCATGCTTTATCTAGCTTTTAGTGCCATGCGGACAAGTGGACACAGGCATGGAGCATTTTTAGATGCAGCCGCAACAGCAGCTAAGTGTGCGATTTATATGACCTATCTGGAGCAGGGACAAAACCTGCGAATGACTGGGCATTTGCACCACCTTGAGCCAAAGCGAGTCAAAATAATTGTCGAAGAAGTGAGACAAGCTCTAACTGAAGGTAAATTGCTAAAAATGCTGGGTTCCCAAGAACCTCGCTATCTGATTCAATTGCCTTATGTGTGGATGGAAAAATATCCTTGGCAGCCAGGAAGATCTCGTGTTCCTGGTACAAGCCTGACTAGTGAGGAAAAAAGGCAAATTGAGCGTAAACTGCCCAAGAACCTGCCTGATGCTCAGTTAGTTACATCCTTCGAGTTTTTGGAGTTAATAGAGTTTCTCCACAAGCGATCGCAAGAGGAGTTACCACCACACCACCAAATGCCCCTGAGTGAAGCCTTGGCAGAACATATCAAGCGCCGTTTGCTCTATTCAGGTACAGTGACACGCATTGATTCTCCTTGGGGAATGCCTTTCTACGCCCTCACTCGTCCTTTCTATGCCCCCGCAGACGATCAAGAGCGTACTTACACAATGGTGGAAGATACCGCTCGATACTTCCGCATGATGAAAGATTGGGCAGAACGGAAAGCGAATGCCATGCGTGCTGTAGAAGAACTGGATATACCCCTCGAACAGATGGAACAAGCCATGGAAGAATTGGATGAAATTATTCGAGCTTGGGCAGATAAATATCACCAAGATGGAGGTATGCCGATGATTCTACAAATGGTTTTTGGTAATCAAGACGATTAAGCCGACCAAAGTTTAGACATAATCTGCTAATTTTTGGTTAGACAACTTTGATTAATCTAATTTGGAGACGACAGTAAAATATCTTTCATGGCTCTTCTTCACGCCATGAGCGCGGCTAATATGTGTGGAAAGCAAAGTTCTCACACAGTCGTAGTAGTCAGGAAAAGTAAATTTGAGGGGTTAAAAACAGGAAAAAAGTCCTAATATCCCCTAAACTTGCCTACACCAGCCATTGTTGGCTTGATGGACTAGTAGGGTGGACGATTTGCCAACCCTACGATTGTAAAAATTACAGTCAAATTCAACTCTTAGATACCGCTACCACTGGGAGTTGATGGCATAGGAGCAGTTTCAAGACTAGGATTTGATCCAGGCGCTGTTGTAGATCCTTCCCCAATACTAATAATTCTGTCACTAGCATTAATACAAGTGTTCAACGACTGAATTGGGGTTAAATCAATTTCTTTACGCAAGCCAACGACGCACTGAGCAAAAGTCACGGGTAATAAACTGCGTCCACAGTAAGTTAAGGTGGTTGGGTCAATTGCCTTCTGAGTACTCTTGCTGATGCCAACTACACAGGCCGCTAATTCTTGAGGACGACGGGCTTTACTACAGGAATAAAGCGCTTCGGTAGAGGCAATTTCCGTCTGCTTTTTGATTTGAGCTACACAGCTAGACAAATCTTTTGGTCGCAGGGCTGTAGAACAACCTTGAGATGCGGCTTGCGCTGTCACTCCGACACTCAATAATTGAGCCGCACAGACACGGTAATCATTTCTATAAGAATCTGTAACAGCTATACTCGGTATCACATTTATCAAAAATCCTGCGATCGCTACAACTGGTACTGTCAAAATTCTCAAAACATAATTTCTGTTTTGGTTCTGAAAATTGCTAATTTCTTTTTTGCTCTCTAACATAAGCTATTCTCCAAACACCAAGGTTATGCTAACTTAGAATCTGCTTAAACTCCTCTGCAATCAAGAAATTTTGACGCGATTGTCTAAAATAGTCCCAAAGCCTAATACTACGATTTTGAACTATTCCCAACAGCAGAGAATGAATTTTGTCTCAGGTTAGACTATAGTAGATAGTTTGTGGCGAAAACGACTCAAATCATAGTCAACATTGCGTCAGCAGTCACTAAACCTAAAAACTCAGTCTTTTAGCAACACCTGAGTTAAACGTACCGTGGGACACATGGAAACGCAGGGTTAAAATCCTGAAAGCTTGGTAAGTACTGTTTTGGGTGGGCAATACCCTACTTAAAGCTAGTACCGTGGAAATGAAGTCTTCCAAAAACTATTGAAACTAGTTACTTGGTTCGAGAGAGCGAGTATTTAGGGGTAGTTTTTCAGAAGACAGATCATTAAACCAAGAATACTCTAGCCAACTGCTTTGAGGAATGTCATAATAGAATATTTGCGTAAAGTTTAAACAGGATTAAATTAAGGAAACTCATGTCCCGATATAGAGGGCCCCGCCTCAGAATTGTCCGCCGCTTGGGCGACTTACCAGGATTAACCCGGAAAAGCCCTAGACGTGCTTATCCACCAGGTCAACATGGCCAAAACCGTAAAAAGCGCTCTGAGTATGCTATCCGTCTAGAGGAAAAGCAAAAACTCCGCTTAAACTACGGTTTGACTGAAAAGCAAATGCTGCGCTATGTACGAAAAGCTAGACGTGTTACTGGTTCTACCGGACAAGTCTTACTGCAATTTCTAGAAATGCGTTTAGATAATACAGTTTTTCGCATGGGTATGGCTCCTACCATTCCAGCGGCGCGTCAATTGGTAAATCACGGTCATGTCACTGTTAACGGTCGTGTAGTGAATATTGCCAGCTATCAGTGCCGTCCTGGTGAGGAAATTGCTGTCAGAAATAAAGAAGCATCCAAGAAATTGGTAGAAGCTAATTTGCAATATCCTGGTTTAGCTAACCTCCCCAATCACCTAGAATTTGATAAAAACAAATTGACTGGTAAAGTTAACAGCGTGATTGAGCGAGAATGGGTAGCACTCCAAGTTAATGAACTATTGGTCGTGGAATACTACTCACGTCAAGCCTAAGAAAATGCTGAGTACCGAGTGCTGAGTTTAGATTACTCAGGACTCAGGACTCACAACCTAGGACTCAGGACTGTCTTACCCCCCAATCTGCGACATGGTACGGGTGTAAGTACCAGAACTACCTGAATCGCGTTGCTTAAAGTTAATTTCAGCTTTGATGTTTAGTAATTGTTTGACTTGTTGTCTTAATTGGGCAGTGCTAATACCAGCACGTAAAGAAGTCTTTAAGTCTATTTGACCAGTTTCGTTTAATAAGCAGGGACGTAGCCAGCCATCAGCACTCAGACGTACTCGGTTACAGCGATCGCAAAAACATTCCGACATCTGGCTGATAAATCCTAGCGTGCCTTTAGCTCCCGGAATTTGAAAGACATCAGCAGGACCGTTCCCATAAATCTGAGATTCTGTTAAACCCCAATGTTCACGAATACTGTACCGTAAATCAGCTGAAGATATCCAACCGCGATCGCTAAATAAATATTCATTGCCAATAGGCATAAATTCAATAAACCTGATATGCCATTGTTTATCAATCGTTAAGGCAGCTAAATTGAGAATTTCATGGTCATTAACACCGGGAATTACCACAACATTTAACTTCAGCGGGTCAAATCCTACACAATAAGCAGCTTGAATCCCTTCCCAAACTTGTTGCCAACGTCCACGCCCATGATTACCAATGATTTGCTCAAAAGTGTCGGGTTCGAGAGAATCTAAACTAATATTAATTCTTCTTAATCCTGCATCATAAAGATTTTGTGCTATTGGGGCTAGTAAAAACCCATTGGTAGTCATAGCCAAATCTTGGGTTTGGGGAAGATTTGCGATTTTGCTGACCAAATCTACCACACTAGGACGCAGTAGAGGTTCTCCACCAGTCAAACGAAAGCGGGTAAAGCCAAGGGGAATAAATACCTCTTGAATCAGGGTGAGTATTTCCTCATCACTTAACAACTGTTGCTTGAGGATATAATTCAGTTCTGCCCCTTCTGGCATACAGTATTGACACCGAAAGTTACAGCGGTCAATTAAACTAATACGTAGATAGTCTACCTGGTTCATGGTTATTGCGGCTCAAAGCATGGGGAGACTGAAATTCTAGACTACCTCATGATTCGTGTAGGCAATTACAAAAAAGGCAGGAGGAAAAAACTGTCTTTTCTGGGTCTAAAGCCCAGTTTAAAAAAAGGTATTGGTACAAAGGGCGTAGCAAGAGATACAAAGCGTCTTCACTTAAATCTTACCTTTTTAAACGTCGGTTCCTTCTGCCTCCTATCTCTTGCCTCCTGAATTAATAACTTTTCATTGCCCGTTGAATATCGCGCTGATCTTGACGGCGTTTCAGGGATTCGCGCTTATCGTGGAGTTTTTTACCTTTACCTAAGGCAATACTTACTTTTACCCAACCGCGTTGGAGATACATTTTTAACGGGACTAGGGTTAAACCTTGCTGTTCTACCTTACCAATTAGCTTGCGAAGTTCCTGGCGATGCAGCAGCAACTTACGTGTGCGGCGCGGTTCATGATTAAAATATTGTCCACTGGAAGTATAGGGAGAAATATGTATATTTATTAACCATGCCTCGCCATTACGAAGTAATGCATAGCCATCTTGGAGATTAACCTTACCCGCACGAATCGACTTGACTTCAGTTCCGGTTAGCTGAATTCCAGCTTCATAGGTTTCTATGATTTCATACAAATAACGGGCTTGACGATTGTCGCTGATAACCTTGAAACCTTCTTTTTTGTCACTCATTGAGAATTTTGTTTGTGTTAAATATGCCTAAAATTTTCTTTAGACTGGACGTAATTTAGGTAAAGATGCTTTTTTAATCTTGAATATGGGTTTAAATGCAACTAACTTTACATATAATCTAACCTATCATTATAGCATTATTAAGTCCTTCCCTTGATATCAAAACGATATTAATTTTAAGACTTACGCAACTGGCATATTAGTAAGGCGCGTCAGATGTTAAAAATCCGTGGATTATTACCAAATAATCGAATCTAACGAACTCTACAATAGACCTCTCCGAAAATGAATGTAGAGACGTTCCATGGAACGTCTCTACAAGGGTTTCAAACCACGCACATTTAATTACCGGAGAGGTCTAATAAATAATAAATAAGTGAGCAATTACGGTATCTGCATCAGCGATTTGTTAAGAGTTATAAACTCTCTGGGGCTAATCAGTAAGAAAAGTCGAAGGTGTGTTAAATGTTATTAACACTTCCTAGGGATTTAAGATTTTCTTTATAAATCATCCCCTCAGGCAGACATTAGTAGGTAATCCTGTCATAGTATGAAACATAAGAACACTATTATTGCCAGTGTCTATTGATGGTGTTTATAGAAGCAAATTGCTGAGTAACAAAAATGCTAGGGGTGTATTGTCCATGCCCTTGAAGATCCTTGTAGTGGATGACGACCTGGGCACTCGTCTGTCTATTAGCGACTATCTTGAACTGTCTGGCTATGCGGTGATTATGGCTGATGACGGTCAAGAGGCTTTGGCTATGGTAGAAGAGAACCAGCCTGATTTAATTGTCACAGATATTGTCATGCCAAGGATGAACGGTTATGAACTAGTGCGTCGGGTGCGTAAACAATCAGAATTTAGATTATTACCTGTAATTTTGTTAACAGCTCGTACCAAAACCCAAGAAAGGATTCTCGGCTATCAATCAGGCTGTGATTTATATTTGCCTAAGCCTTTTGAACTAGAAGAGTTAGCTGCGGCTATTCGTAATTTATTAGAGCGATCGCAAATTATTCAATCAGAGTACCGCTTTTCTCATCAAGAAAACTTAGATGCTTCCCACTCGACAAAAACATTAGACAGCCATAATTCTCTGTCCACTCAAATTCATATATCCCCAGTACTTTCATCACTAACTGCCAGAGAACAGGAAGTTTTAGAACTATTGACCCATGGATTCTCTAATGCCGATATGGGACATCAACTGCACCTGAGTCCGCGAACAGTAGAAAAATATGTCAGCAGTTTATTAAGAAAAACATCAACCAGCAATCGAGCCGAACTGGTACGTTTTGCAATGAAGCATGGTCTAGTGGAATAGATTGCAGGAGAACAGGGGAAGATGAGGGAGATAGGGGAGGAATATTTATCTTTCTCCTGACTCCTGACTCCTGACTCCTGACTCCTGACTCCTGACTCCTATTTCCTAAACTTGTTGACTTTTAACATAGTCTAGTAGACCTTCACAAGCATCAATGAGCAGATCAATCACCTGATTAAATCCCTCAGTACCACCATAATAGGGGTCTGGAACTTCTTTAAGGGTGTGTCTAGAACAAAAATCACACATCAAGCGGACTTGATGATGATATTGCCCAGAAAGGTCAACAGCCAGGATATTTTCATAATTGTCTTTATCCATTGCCAGAATTAAATCAAACTCCTGAAAGTCTGATTTTGTAAACTGACGGGCTTGACCACGGAGTTTAATTCCCAACTTTGTCACCGCAGCAGCACTCATGCGTCGGTCAGGTGCTGATCCAATGTGATAACTAGAAGTACCAGCAGAATCGCAATAAATACTATTTCCCAAATCAGCCTGATCAACTAAAAGATTCATAATATTTTCAGCTGAGGGCGATCGGCAAATATTACCAAGGCAGACAAAAAGCAACTTGTAAGGCATAAAATTCCTTTGTCATTAGTCATAGCTAATGACTAATGACTAATGACTAAAATCCAGGTAATTCTAGTCCACTGGTCAATTCTTCCATGCTTTCCCGCATAGTAGCAGTGGACTTGTTGTAGGCATCTTTCATTGCCGCTGTTACCAGATCAGAAAGTACTTCGACTCCTTCTGCCAATGCCTCTGGGGCAATTTCCACCCGCTTAGGTTCTTGGTTGCCACTGACAATCACCTTAACCAAACCACCGCCCGATTCTCCTTGGATCTCCATTTTCTCCAATTGTTCCTGGAGAAGTTTGGCACCTTCCTGAACTTGCTGGGCTTTTTTGAAAGCGTCAGCCAGTTCTTTCATTTTTCCTAAACCAAAACCAAAGCCCTGTCCTTTTCCTGATGTCATAATTAATTTTTCACTTATGCTTTGAATAACAAATCAAATTCAATTATAGATGTGGCTGGTAATTGGTAATTGGTAATTGGTAATTGGGGATTGGTAATTTTCTTGTCCCAGTCCCCAATCCCTAATCCCTATAAACAAACAGGTTGAAACTCACCGATCATTTTTACCTCTGGTTCCAACCAAATTGACCAACGTTCTTGTACCTCACGTTGAATATGGCTAATCAGACAGAATATATCGCTGGCTTTAGCTCCACCACGATTAACGATAAAATTGGCATGAAGTAATGCTACTTGCGCTCCACCAATTTGATAGCCTTTTAAACCAGCTTGTTCAATCAACCACCCAGCAGAGTAAGGGTTAGGATTGCGGAACACACTACCACAACTGGGAAAATTGTAAGGTTGGGTACTAAGCCGATGCTTTTTGTGTTGCTTGGTAGTAGCTATAACTAGTGCTGGATCTGCACCTGGTTGAAGTTGAAAGGTAGCTTGGGTAACTATACGTTTGCCACCTTGCAATAATGAAGTCCGGTATTTATAGCCTAATTCAGCCGGGGTGAGAGTTTCTAAAGTCCCGTCGGGTGAGAGAACTTCGGCACTAACTAACATATCTTCAATACAGCTATTATGCGCTCCTGCGTTCATAACAACAGCACCGCCAACAGTTCCAGGAATACCAACAGCCCATTCTAAGCCTTGCCATCCTAAATCTGCTGCTTCCCATGCCAAACTAGGAATAGATTCCCCCGCAGCGACGGTTAATTGACCTGTTTGTTGGTCGAAATGCTTAGAACGGAAATGTCTAGTGGCAATAACTAAACCGGGTATACCTTGATCACTAACCAACAAATTAGAACCTGCGCCTAATATTGTTACTGGTAAAGCTAGTTCTTTTGCATACTTGATACTAGCTTGTAGTGCTTCTAAGTTGCGAGGAGCAACGTACAATTCAGCCCCTCCTCCAACTCTATAAGAAGTAAATGCTGATAAAGAAGCCTGGGACTTGATCACACAATCAGTGCCGGGTAAGTAAATTACATTACCATCGACAGAATTAATCGTTTCTTGTTTATTGGTAGTCAAAGCAGAAATCGTACAGACGTTTCCAACTGCCTGGGAGGTTGTCATCGTTGCTTTTATTGGTAATTTCTATTACTTTTTTTACCGATTGAATCCGGTAATAACATTTAACTAATGAACCTATTGCTAGATTGAGAATTGACTTACAAAACAAAACCTAGCAAGTCTGCTCTACTTATGATGTAGCCGTAACTGTAGCTGGTTCACGGAGAGTGGCAATGATTTCAGGAATTGCTTGATTTAAATTACCTGCACCCAAAAATAATGCCAAGTCACCCGGTCGCAGAGTTAACAACAAGGATTCGCACACTGAGGATAAGGTTGGTTGATAAATTACCTGCTGGTGATGTTTGGCAATTTCTGCGGCCAGTTGTTCACCACTAATCTGTCCTAAATCAGGTTCACCTGCACTGTAAATATCAGTCAGGACTACTACATCAGCATGGGTAAAGGATTCGGCAAATTCTTCTAAAAAAGTAAGTGTACGACTATAACGATGTGGTTGGAATATGGCAACTACTCTTTGCCCTGGTCTAGCCTGGAGACGTGCTGCGGCAAGAGTAGCACGAATCTCGCTGGGGTGATGGGCGTAGTCATCAATAAAGGTAATACCGGCTGCTTCCCCCCGGAATTCAAAGCGCCGTCTTGCACCTTCAAAAGTGGCAATGCCTTTGGCAATTTCACCAAATTCTAAACCTAGTAAGCGTCCCACCGCTACTGCGGCTAGAGCATTGCTAAGATTATGCCGACTCAAAAGTCGCAAATTCAAGACACCTATGGCTTTACCTTTTTCCCAAACTAGTGCAGTAGTACCATCAGCGCGGTAGTCAATGTTGGTAACGGTATAGTCAGCATTGGTATCTGGATGTAGACTATAACTAATTGTAGGTTTCAAGCTTTGTGCTAGGCGACCGAAGGTATCGCGCACTGTTTCACAATCAATGCTACCTATGAGGGTTTTGCAACCTTGAGCAAATTGTTGGAAAGTATCAATTACTTCTTCTAATGTTTCGTAGTGGTCGGGATGATCGAGTTCAATATTCGTGATAATCCCAATTTCTGGTGCGTGTTTCACCAAAGAACCATCTGATTCATCTGCTTCAGCTACCAAATACTGACTTGCGCCTAATCGAGCATTTCCTTCCCAAGCGTTGACTTCACCACCTACCAAAATTGTTGGGTCAAGACCAGCTTGCAGTAGCATATAACCAATCATGCTACTAGTGGTTGTTTTGCCGTGAGTTCCTGCCACAGCAATACTGTGGTAATCAGCAATCAAAGCCGCTAGGACATCTGAACGATGTAAAATTGGACAACCCAATTCTAGGGCTGCTTTGTATTCCAAATTACTGGTGTTGATAGCTGTTGAACAAATTACTTGGGGCAAAATTGTATGATCAACAAGTAATTGTTTTTGTGAATTTAATAATACTCCATTAGTTGATTCTTGGGGACGAAAGAATTCAAGATTGCTCGCTTCTTGTCTACTAAAAATGTGAGCGCCAAGAGATTCTAACTTGCGAGTAATTTGGTTAGGACGCAGGTCAGAACCAGAAACTGGTATTTGACGCTTTGCTAAAACATAGGCTAGGGCAGACATTCCTATGCCGCCAATTCCAATGAAATGAAATGGTCTACCGTTAAAATCTATAGAATTACTCATCTTTTGTTCCTCTGACACCACACCACACAATCATCACAAATGACACGCGTATCATAACAGGATTTTGATTTTTACAGATACGGCTTCTGTAAGATTTTCATAGCCGTATGAGGGATTGATTTTTTACTTTGTTTTACTTGTTCAAAAAGATATTACCCTCATGAGAGATTTTTATATTTCTGATATCTTCTTATGATTATTCTGAAAATTAAGACTACATCGGGAAAAAAATCTGGTAATGTTAAATACATATTATTGAGTATCGTACTGGAATTAGCTCCTGATTTGAAATTACCTCAAGGCTCAGGGGGAATTGACTACAATAGTACATTAGGCAGTGAAAAGATTATTCAACTGAATTCATATTGATTGCAGCAAGAATTCCCTGGACTCAAAGTATTAGTCCGGGTAGAAAGGTCGGTTGATCATTGTTATATGCCCCTAACACCATCCCCAAATCCCTAAACTTGATGCAGCGACTAGCAATTTTTGGTGGCACATTTGACCCAATTCATCGGGGACACCTGCTTGTAGCTGAAATAGCCCTGGCTCAATTACACCTAGAACAGGTGATTTGGGTGCCATCAAAAAATCCTCCTCATAAACAAGCGGCTTTGTTTGAGCATCGAGTAGCAATGCTGCAACTAGCTACGGCAAATAACCCAGCGTTTACCGTCTCATTAATTGAGAGAGAACGCTCTGGGACTTCTTATGCTATCAACACCCTGATTGATTTATCTACTTGCTATCCAAATACTAATTGGTACTGGATTATTGGTTTGGATGCTTTCCAAACTTTACCCCGTTGGTATCTTGGACACGAACTAGCACAAATGTGTGATTGGTTAATCGCACCCCGACTGCTAGGTGGTGAGACTATAGCTCAAAGTGAGTCAATCTGCAAGCAAGTGGAACAAGAACTGAAAGAACAAGCTGAAAAGTCAGTGCTGACACGGCACCTCGGACGAGCAGAGCGATCGCCCCAAGCGCATATCATTCACTGGCAATTACTGCATACACCTTTAGTAAGAGTTTCGTCAAGTATAATCCGAGAATTTTGTCGCGTCAGCCATTCAATTCATGGTTTAGTCCCGGAGTCTGTCAGCTATTACATCACTAACCACAACCTTTACTCCAACAATTCTGAATAAATTCTGTGTTTTTTTTTAGATTCGACACTTTATGGTTATAAACACTCCCCCCCTTTGCGATATGATTGGGGTCAACGATATCAACTTATAGGCATAAATACAGAGGGCAAGACACTGTGATTAGAGTTGCAATCAACGGTTTCGGGCGCATTGGACGGAACTTCGCACGCTGCTGGGTAGGTAGAGAAAATAGCCAAATTGAACTTGTCGCTATCAATGACACCTCTGACCCTAGAACCAATGCTCACCTGCTCAGATATGACTCGATGCTAGGGAAGTTACAAAATGCGGACATTACGGCCGATGATAATTCCATCACCGTTAACGGTCATACGATTAAGTGTGTATCTGATCGCAACCCAGATAACTTGCCCTGGAAAGAATGGGGAATTGATCTGATTATCGAATCAACAGGCGTTTTTACCAGCAAAGAAGGGGCCATGAGGCACGTCAATGCAGGTGCTAAAAAGGTTCTCATTACCGCGCCTGGTAAAAATGAGGATGGCACTTTTGTTATGGGTGTAAATCATCTTGATTATGACCACAACAAACACAACATCATCAGTAATGCCAGCTGTACCACTAACTGTTTGGCTCCTATTGCCAAGGTACTAAATGAAAAATTTGGTATCATCAAAGGCACGATGACCACTACGCACAGTTACACTGGTGACCAGCGGTTACTAGATGCTTCTCACCGTGATTTGCGTCGAGCTAGAGCGGCAGCCATCAACATTGTCCCTACTTCTACTGGTGCGGCTAAAGCAGTGGCTTTGGTACTTCCTGACCTCAAGGGTAAGTTAAATGGTTCAGCTTTGCGTGTACCTACCCCCAACGTTTCGATGGTGGATTTTGTGGTTCAGGTTGAGAAGCGCACTATTGCTGAAGAAGTTAACCAAGCTTTTAAAGATGCTTCTGAAGGTTCACTCAAAGGCATTTTAGGCTACAGTGAATTACTTTTAGTATCATCTGATTACCAAGGTGCTAATGAGTCTTCTATTGTTGATGCCAACTTAACTATCGTTATGGGCAATGACATGGTGAAAGTCATGGCATGGTATGACAATGAATGGGGTTACAGCCAACGAGTTCTAGACTTGGCTGAATTAGTAGCTGCGAAGTGGGTTTAATTTAAGTTGTCAGTTGTCTAAATACTAACGACTAATAACTATAGCGGTTCTCGGTTGAATGAGATACAAGAACCCCACCCCCAAACCCCTCCCCGCAAGCGATGAGGGGGCTATGATGTATTTCATTCAAGTGCATACCGCTATAATGACTAAAAATGTTGAAATCCCTGACTGAGACTCAGAACTTGGTCGGGGATTTTTTCGTTTTCATACTGCAAAATGACTGTTAAGCCTGGTGTAATTGAACCTATAATTGCTGCACCTGCGTCTAGCTGTTGGACTAATGTGAATGCTGGTTCTGGTGGTAAGCAGAGGACTAATTCAAAATCTTCGCCACCATACAAGGCATATTGTAAAATTCGCTCTGCTGTTACCCACTGGTTTAAAGTTGACAGCATGGGAATTCGTTTGTGTTCTATGATTGCACCTACTTTACTGGCGCGGCAGATTTGTAATACAGCATCTGCTAGACCGTCACTGCTATCCATACCGGCAACAGGAATAGGGCAGGAAGATTTTAGGATTTCCTGGAGAATAGGAAGGACATCTAAACGGGGGTTAGGACGCTGATGTGCTTTGATTAAAGCTGCCTTTTCTTCTGTTTTGAAACTTTGTGATATTTCGGGGTGTAAAAGTATTTCTAAGCCTGCACGGGAAGCTCCATGAATACCTGTAACGACGATCGCATCTCCTAC
The DNA here is from genome assembly GCF_049315035.1 of Anabaena sp. PCC 7938. Classification (NCBI taxonomy): domain Bacteria; kingdom Bacillati; phylum Cyanobacteriota; class Cyanophyceae; order Nostocales; family Nostocaceae; genus Anabaena; species Anabaena sp. PCC 7938. Next base: position 5,227,135 of record NZ_CP186034.1, read on the forward strand.
CTGTGCAGAAGAACGACGGATGATAACACCGGGGTTAACTTGACCAAAGGCTGTAATTGCTAAAGTGGTGATGGGCGATCGCACAATGTCACCACCAACTATAGGCACATTATACTTTTGCAAGCATTCGGTCATGCCCTGATATAGTCTTTCCACCCAATCAACGCTGACATCTCCAGGTAAACCCAGTCCGACGGTGATACCCAAGGGGAAAGCGCCCATTGCTGCTAAATCTGATAAATTAGCCGTCGCAGCCCGCCAACCTGCATCTTCGGGGGAAGTGGTAACATTACTAAAATGCACACCATCAACGAGTATATCTGTTGTCACTACCAAAGATTGATTTGGCAAAGTTTCCAAAACAGCTGCATCATCACCAATTATATCTGGTGGACAAAAGCGTTGTAATCTTTCTAAAAGGCCTTGTTCGCCAATATCTCGAACTCGCAGAGAAGATAAATCACTATTCATAATTAAATTTACGCATTACTTTACAGACTAGAATAAAAGTATCATCTAGGAGGATGTTGAGATGGTAACAACATTAGTCAAAGACCTTACCTTTGAGGAATACTTAAATTATGACGATGGTACTGATTTTAAGTATGAATTGGTAAATGGTAAGTTGGAATTGATGAACCCACCAAAAATTGAACATTTTTTGATTGTCAAATTTCTCTAAAAAATGCTAGATCAAGAAATTCAGCGTTTGATTTTACCTTGGTTATGTTTTCGAGAAACTGGAGTCAGAACAGGTAACAAGAAATCTCGTTTAACTGATTTATCTGTGGTGACGTTGGAACAAGCAAAAGAATTGATCAACTCATCCGCAGTATTTCAGTCACCACCATTATTAACTGTAGAAGTAGTAAGCCCAGAGTCAGTAAAAAGAGATTATCGTCAGAAGCGTTCTGAATATGCGGCTTTGGAAGTTCCTGAATATTGGATTGTAGATCCTTTAGAATCTAAGATTTCTGTTTTGCTTTTGGAAGATGGACTTTATGAAGAAACAATTTTTACTGCGAATCAAAAAATTATATCGCAGACTTTTCCAGAATTGAATATTACCGTTGAGCAGGTTTTCAATGCAGGTAATTTGGTATAAATGGTAGGTTAGGTTGTGGTAGAGGAAATTTTGATATTTATGATGCGACTAACGTACACTACAAACTAATATTTTATAGCTGCTGCATATATACTAATATGACACTAGTATGACGATTAGGTTTTAAATAACTATTAAAAAGCATCAAAAAAAGTAATAATATTAATATTCTTAATGTTGGGTAGATGCAAGTTTTGAATTTTTATTATTAACTTAGTGCATTTATCTTCTCTAATTTTCTCTTGTTTATATGAAGCTATCATTTGATAAATTCCCTTGATTACAACTGCATTATCTTGATTTATAACTTCAGATAAATAATCAAAAAAGGTATCTTCGAGACAATTTATGTCAATATATTTAACTATGTCATGAAGATCATAAAAATTTAAGACTTTTTCTTCTAAAATTGTTTTATTTTCTCTTTCTTTAAAAGAATTTTCGTTATTTTTCTTATTTTTATAGAAAATAGCATATTTTATTTTTAAAATATCACTTGTTGTATATGTACCGGATTTAACTTTTTCGAGAGTTGCCAAGATTTTTTTATCAGTTGTATTAACGTAGGGATAAGCTAAAAAAAAACAATTACAAACATAGTATAAATCTAATAGCAGAAGACTAGCAATATGCTGATATTGCTGAGTTTCAATTATTTTACCATGTGCAACTTTATTTCTCAGAACAGGAAATTTAAATTTAAAATATTCTAAGTCCCAAGAATAAGTGTTAAATGATTTAAATTCAGCATCAAAAAAGTCTGGATTTTCCTGATAAATCTTATCTAGCTTTTCACCAATACTAAATTTTCTCATTTCTGTATCAGTAATTCCAAACAATAATCATGGAATATACCCTCTATTTGCAGTGCTACTAAATTAACAAATAAAGCATAATACTTTATTTCGTTTAATTGATAAAAATTTAACGCTGGTATAAGAATAATTTCACGCATTTTTAGACAAGTGTTTTCTGTAATCATTTGTCTTAAATCGTCTATAATATTACAATCAATTATGTATTTTTGTACGGAACTAAAAAAATCAGGGACGTTATTTTTATATAAGTTTTCTAAGTTATTAATTTCTTGATCAATTTTATGTTTATGAAGACCATTAATTAAGAATAAGAATTTAATTTTGATTTCTGAAAAATTATCTACATTATATCTTCCGGGACAACACCTGTAGTTGTAAGGCTTTAGTCTAGATAAAATCACCCAAGGCTTAATATATTTTTCAGGTTCACTACTAACAGTATTAATTTCTTCTTTTGCTTTAGTGTTGATACTTTTAAAGTGTTCAACCATTTGTTTTTCATAATCATCTTTTTTTGTATCAATTTGTTCTAGTTTTAATTGACAATTGTTAATATTATTGGCAATCTCCTGTAAATCAATCTGTGCTATTTCCCTAACATAAGCAAAGTAATTACATGGCTCTATTTTTTCTAAACGGAGCTGATATTCACAAAAATAAGCATAAAAATTTTGTTCTTCTGTAGTCATATTTCGCAAATCGACTTTATTATTAGAGTTGTCTGATTTAATCAACTCATCTCGAATTTCCTCAAATGTGAATTGAGAGAAAATATCAATATTGTCATTATTTATAAACTTAATCCATAAAGTTATTATATCTTTGAAAGAATAATTAAAGAACTGATTGTCTAGAGACATTCGTATTTTAAAGTCTCGCAATTCCTTCCCAGTTGGATTTATTTTTAAACAAAATTTTTCCATTTTTTAAACATTTTACCCTATTCAATATACTTCATATCTTAACATTCGTGCGATTAATTTGTCAAATTTGAAATTAACATAAAATTGCCTTTATAATAAGCATAGAATCAATGGATTAACTATTTTTTCAACCCACTTCTTGCACTTTCTCCAGCAACCAGAACTAAGGTAACAGCACATGGTTTCTAGCGTTGGAATTACAGACACCATTAAAAGCTTGAATGATTTACAAACTCGTTGTAACTTACATCAAGCAGAAGATGAAAATTTTTTTAATGAATGGTTCACAGATTTACCCGAACTTAACCCACAAGAACAAGCGGGTGTTATTCGCATCAAACAACGTTATGATTATCATCGCATTGATAGTCTATTATTAGAAGGGACAATTAATCTTTTAGTGGTTTCGCCACTTTTGGAACTGGCAGGTTTTCTAGATTCACCTTACCGAATTCGCTCACCTTATGGCATCAATTTAGAAATTGAAGAACCAGAAGAAACAATTCGCGGTTTTATTGATATCTTAGTTGTACAAGAAAAACTTTGGATTTTTGTAGTTGAATCTAAACGAAATAGCATTCCAGTTGCTGCAGCAATACCTCAGTTATTAGCTTATATGTTAACTACTTACCAACCTGATAAACCTGTATTTGGTATGGCTACTAATGGTGACGAATTTATATTTCTCAAGTTAACTCTCACAGATACACCCAAATACGACGTATCACGCACATTTTCCCTATTTCCCCGACGACATGAATTAGCAGAAGTTTTGCAAATTCTTAAGAGATTAGGACAAGCTGTGGTTGTTTAATTTATCTGCATTTTAAAACAATTTTTAGGTAAATTAATGTTTGGGAATTTAGGTTTGGTTTGTAGTTGGCACTTTAGCGCTAAAGCACCAACTATGAACAATAATTAATTATGCTGCTTCTGGCTGAACTAAATTTTCTATGCCCTGAACAACGGTTACAGATTCAATTTTGTCATCTGCGTTCAGTTTATCTAAAATTTCTTTACCTTCTATCAGATAGCCAAACACAGTATAGCGACCATCTAAAAGATTGCGTCCTGCGGGGGTAAGTTCTGGTTCAAAAAGGAAGAAGAAAATTTGAGAAGAAGCACCATTTACGTCACCTTCAGGACGTGCCATTGCTAATGCACCAAAGGAAGAAAATGGTAATACTGGCATATCAAGATAACGTCCAGCATCTTCGAGAGTAATGCCGTAGGTTGGTTCTTTTTCGCCTTCAACTAAAATTTCTAAAGGAATAGCTCGATATTTGCCAGTTTTTGGGTCAATAAAACCGACTTCTTTGCCGACTGGATCTCCAGTTTGTAGTACATAAGATTCTTCTGAACGAGTGAATTCTAAACCGTTATAAAAACCCCGTTGTACCAAATCGACAAAATTACCAGCAGTAACAGGGGCGCTATAACCATCTACAACCACGGTAAGGTTGCCTTTGTTAGTTTTGAAGGCGATGGTAGCACGACCTTTGAGTTGAGGTAAATTACTGTACTCAGCAGGGACTTCAAAGGGGAATTCCTTCACCATTGACTCTTCCAGCAAGCTAACTAGGTTGAGTAATTTGGCTCTTCCTTCCAGAACAGGGTCTTTCTGTTTGGTTTTGACTACTGCTTGCAGTTCTGTCACACCAGATTTTAACTCAGTAATCCAAGCTTCTGCTTGGGGTTGGCGTTCTTCGGGAACGCTTGCTAAGATTTGGGAAGGTTTGTCGAGAATCCGTGATGCTTGCTTGAGGTCGTTAGCGATCGCACCCCACCGCTTATTTGCTCGCAGTTGGTTAGAAATATCCTCTAAACTAGCTTGCAGTTTGCGTACTGGTTTGTTATCAATTGGGAGTGCATACCTTAACAAAGCTTTGCCGTCGGTAATCGCATTCCCCGCTGGTAGGGCAGCGTAACTAGAGGGAGTCCACCCGGCTGTGCTTAGACCTAAAAGTATTGTTACCAGCAGTATTGCCTTTAGGCTGTGTTTCAGCCAGGACTTTATGAATTTAAACATGGAATTTCTCAAATGCAGCATCAAATTTTTGACTGGAAGTAACACATCAATTATCTTCCCACAGTAACAGTCCTGAGTACTGAGTACTGATTTTTGAGTGCTGAGTCCTGAAGCTAAAGACGAATAACAACTGACAAATTACGACCCTTGAAGGGTACAATAAATGCCGATTGTCTTCCAAAAATTGAAAGTTTCATGATCTCTAGTAACGACTTTCGACCCGGTGTCTCAATTGTCCTAGACGGTTCCGTATGGCGAGTAATAGATTTCCTTCACGTGAAACCGGGCAAAGGTTCTGCCTTTGTGCGAACAACACTAAGAAATGTCCAGAGTGGGAAAGTACTCGAAAAAACTTTCCGGGCTGGGGAATCTTTGCCACAAGCTACTCTGGAAAAAATTACGATGCAGCATACCTATAAAGAAGGCGAAGAGTTGGTCTTTATGGATATGGAAACCTACGAAGAAGGCAGATTGACCGTAGCAGAAATTGGCGATCGCGTAAAATACCTCAAAGAAGGTATGGAAGTCAACGTTATTCGTTGGGGCGAACAAGTGCTAGAAGTAGAACTGCCTAATTCTGTAGTTCTGGAAATTGTCCAAACAGATCCTGGTGTTAAAGGTGATACTGCCACAGGTGGCACTAAGCCTGCAATTGTCGAAACTGGTGCAACTGTAATGGTTCCCTTGTTTATTACTCAAGGAGAACGGATTAAAATTGATACCAGGGAAGATAAATACTTGGGCAGGGAATAATTTTTATCTCTCCTGAAACCAAGTTGGGATAATGATTGGGTTATGGGTAATAATTTTGCAATTACAATCCAAAATCCAAAATCCAAAATCCAAAATCCAAAATTGGTCATACCGATTTCAATCCCTTGTTTATATAGGGATTAAATCCCTGCCACACTTAAGATTTTCGTTTATGGTTAGGTCGAGGTAAAAAAAACTGTGCCATTAGACTTTAATGAAATCCGCCAACTACTGGCAACTATTGCACAAACGGATATTGCCGAAGTAACGCTCAAAAGCGATGACTTTGAGCTAACAGTACGGAAAGGTGTCAGCAATCATATCCTATCCGTAGGTCAAGCGACCTTAGGCGGTGTGGTAGGTTCAGGATTGACATCAGTTAACCAAACAGCACCCACAACCTTACCAGAAGCCGCGACAAGTCGTGATAATTCTGTGGCTGGGGTGCAATCACCATTGTCAGTGAATACGCCCTCCGCCAGATTGGTAGAAGTGCAGTCCCCAATGGTGGGAACATTTTACCGCGCACCTGCCCCTGGTGAAGCGGCATTTGTGGAAGTAGGCGATCGCGTCCGTAGCGGTCAATCAGTCTGTATCATCGAAGCCATGAAGCTGATGAACGAAATTGAAGCCGAAGTCTCTGGACAGGTGATGGAAATTTTGGTACAGAATGGTGAAGCAGTTGAATATGGTCAACCTTTGATGCGAATTAACCCTGATTAAGTATTAATCTATAATGGGGCAACACAAACGTCTCAGGCAAACGTATCAAAGCACCTGAAAGTAATGTGGCAAGCGGGAATCCTTAGCCGCCGCAGTGAAGGAACTTGCGCTTACTACCGGGTAGAAGACGAAATGATTTTTGATTTGTGTAACCGGGTTTGCCATGCCTGCGGCGTACCCATCTGGGGAAGCAAGCGTTCGATTGAGTTCACGCCGAAGTCCACGCCGCAGGCATCGCTCGGACACCAGGCTAAAACAGCAAGCCCGCAGTTTCAGGGTACTAAATAAAAGTTAGTCATTGGTCATTGGTCATTAGTTTATTTTTTGCTAAATCGACCACTGACCATTGATTATTTGCTAAAGCGGATAATTTTGGTTAAAGCTTTTACGAGTTAGTGGCTGTTCTATTTCCACACCTTCACCACCTAAAACTTCCAAAGGCTTGCCATTTACCTCAATAAACACCTTGGCATCAGGATTTAAAGTTGTCGCAGTATAGACAACCTGACCGACACGACCCATCATTGAAGTACTACCACCACCACTGGTAAAATCTTCTGATAAATTCACATGGACTTCATTATTTTCCACTTTCATTCCCAACAATTGAGTTCCTTGAGGAATAGTTGTAGAATCTGTACCTTCCGTTGGCCCCACTAATAAAGCTTGGAAAGCCTTTTCTAAAGCTTGGTTTGGTTGTGCAGCCGCAATTTTGAGAGGTTGCGGAACCAACTCCACACCTGTTTCTTTAGATCTGAGCCAATATATACTAGCAGTCTGTTCATTACCTGGCTGCGTAGTCAATGGCTGTTGTGGCTGTCTGATGCTTTGAGAGGGGTTTACTGGCGTAGGAGTATTAGGAGTTTGAGAAGTAATCCAAGCTACACCACCACTTACTGCCACAACCGCAGCTGAGACCGCTGCTATTACACCTGAAGAAATATTACGGTTAGTTCTTTGTTGGTCATTCATATATAAAACCTGCTTAACAGAGGGCTGAAATAGTGTTTGTAAGAGGAGCAGCCTGGTTAAAGACGATGGGGATGCGTGGAGGTTTCTTAAAATCAATAGATGCCTGAATTTGCCAGAATACTGCTGTTTGTAATTCTGCCTATCTCAATACCAATTTTGGACTTAGGACTTTAGATTATAAATCCTCTTGATTAGGCTATTTCAGCAATTTGGAATCTTGCACCCATAGTAACTTTATCTCATCTTTAATTTTAGGTTCACACTCCCAGTCCGTCACCAGAACCTTGATGTAAATATAATCGTTTCTTGAAATACGGATATTAAGAGAGTATACAGGAATATATTTAATACTCTGCATCCTCATTAATGGTGAAATTAAAGATCCATAGGTATGAATTGTCTACACATCTGTCTACCCTGGCTAAAAACTTGAATCTACTCCCTTAATATATTAAACAAGTCCTCAAAAGGAATTTCCTGAAATCGTAGCAATTAGGATAAAAAACAGACATACTTCTCCATGCGAATTTCAGGGCTAATACCTAAAGTCTGCTGGAGTAGACCAAGAATTTAGGGGAATATTTAGTCATCTGTAGACAGGGTTATTTCATTCTAGATTTCAGCAACTAAATTTAGGTGTTCTTAGCCGTCGTCAGATAAAACCCCGGAAGCCTAAAACGACGTATTCTCGTAAATAAATAAAATGTCAAAATTTAGATTGAAGAAGGAGTCAGAAGCAAGATGCTCGTTCCTCGCTAACATAGACTTACCATCAGGAGTTGTTCAAGGTTTTGGTGCGTTACGCTGTCGCTCTAGCATAGCCATGCCCGTAGGGCTATACACACCCTACGTATATTTTCAATAATCAAACCGGATTCCTATATGAATAATATCCTTTTGACTGAGATACATAGCAATTCCTTTTTCATAATAAGCCGCTTCATTAATGAAAATGGGATAAACTGTAGACTCTCCTTCATAAAGAATGTCTTTGTCTTCAAAAGTTAGAAAAATTGGATCACCGGGATGCAAAGGTTGATAATCTCTAAATTGAAGTTGGGGGTGAATCATTGCTTGAATTTCGCCGTCTTCATTTCTAGGATAATCAACCATACCAATAGATTTATAAAACGTTAGCGTGTTGTTGACGAGGGTGAGTTTATCTTGATTACATTCTTCAAAATAATTCAAAACATGATAAATAAGCTGTTCTGTTTGTTGAAATAATTGTGCATCTAAAATACCTTGAGCTACAGCACCTACTTCTATTGCAAAACCCAATTTACTTAAAGAACGAAGAAACCCACTATTTTTAGGTTGTTGATGAATATAAACTTTTACTAAAGGATTAATTGCCGTTAGGTTAGCTGCTAAATTAAGTAATATGGGGTGCATATCACTTAAAATAATACATAATCCCATGTTGGCTGTAGTGGTGTGTAAATCAATAATTGCATCTACAAATTCTTGGTTTTTTGGTTGCAGTATTTGCAGAATTTCTTTTGCTCTTAGTTCTTCATAATTAGATGTTATGGCGGCTGTTTGTAAATTATCTCCAGTGAAGCACCGATTTAAATCGGTGTCTATATATCTTCTACCGGCAACAATAGCTTTAGGATTGCCTAGTATTGCCAAGGTTTCAAAACTTGTTCTGTTAATTAAATTTGGATATTTTTGAAACTTTTTGACTAGATAAGCTCCTGTTAATTCATTACCGTGACTTCCTCCGACAATTGCTACCCGCTTAATTTGATTCATAATTACCCCATGTATAAAAGAGTTTACCATCAAAGCAAAGATATTCTGTTTTCCTCAAGACTGAAGCAAAATAGAACGAAGGTAGCGGTAATACCCTTCGGGAAGCAAGCTACATGAATTACCACTACGTAATAATAAGGTTTTCAGCCACATCTTGTGTAAGTCCTAATCCTTTGAAAATACATAACAGTATAGGCTCTAAAAGAGCAGATTAATAAGGGTAATTATAGGAAATTATGAAAAAATAAATTCTATTTAAAATAGGCACTTATGGCACAATAGTATCGTGCTATAAATACCTATATTGCATATTATTAATAATAGCGTTAATCAAGAAATGACTGAAAAATTTTAGATTTTAGACTTCGGCAAAGCTCATGACGAAGTCCAAAATTTTCTGACTACAGATTAACTACATCTTCATACCTTGATGTTGATAAAATTTATGTGCTGCCATAGCCATAGCTAAAAATCCCCACATAATCATGCCTGCTACACTCAACATCCCGCTATAAATAATTAATTGAGCGCAAGAACTGATACTAATAGCACGAGCAGCACTGACAAAACTATCAAAGTTACCTTCAGTATACTTGCACACACTGATCAGTATCAAGATCAACCCACCAATATAAGGTATAGCACCGAACCAACCTAACGTGAAAAACATATCTAAAATGCCACTGTCAATGACTATTACTTCTATTTGCCCAGTTTTTTCATTGACTTTCCAGATATTTCCTAAGCCATTACCAACAATATTAGAAAGAGCGAGACTGAGGTTTTTGTCATAAGTGGCTGATCTATCTTTAAAGCTACCATCTTCTTCAAGATTAGAAAAACTTTCAAACCGTGTAGTAACAACTTTAGAAATCGGCTCGATAGTCACCAATGGCACAACACACATAGCCATGACTAAAATGATGGTAATTAAGCGCATTTGAATTCTGGTTTTGACCGAACCAAAAATCATTATTATTCCTAATAACCAGCCTCCCCAACTGGTACGAACTTGTGAAAGTAAAAATGATAAGTAACCTACTGCTGAGGCAGGAAAAATCAAAGGGCCAGAACTGGTAAATAATAATAATAGTCCTGTTCCCATCACGGTACCAAAGGGGCCTGGTGAGTGTAGTGTACTCCATACACGCATTCCAAAAGGTATGGGATCTCCTGCACTGGTAAACATTTTCGATTCTATCAACCAGTATTTATCCCACTCAGGAGCAAGTACAAATTGATAGATGCCGTAAGCTCCTAAGATGAAAACACACCAAGTAAATACACGCTGAAAGTGCTGACGATAACTTGGATAATCTCGCCAATTCATCAATAAATGAAAAGCGAAGATAATGGGACTCAACCAATCTAAAAACCCGCGTATGACTGGAAGTGGTTGATTGTAAATCATGCCTATCAAAAAACCATATAAGACCCCAGCAAACGCCAAAATAAAGGGTAAACCTCCTTGACGAATGGCGCTAGGTAGGTGTTTAACAAAGGTTGCTATGGTTACAAACACCACTAAATAGGGCGCAATCAGCATCTGACGGGTGGGGTCCCAACCAATCCGATAGTCAACTAGACGAGTTAGTAAGGGTGTGAGAAACCAGATCCACCAGGTGAAGCCAATGTAGAGAATGGGATGACGCAAGTATAAGAATATCCCTACTCCTAAGGAGGTTGCGGGAAAAACTACGCGTAACAAGCCAGCTGCACCACTAAAGTAGCAAGTTGCTGTGAGTAAGAGGAAGCCTAATATAACTACCCAACTCTGTGCTGCCCGATCTTGAGGAGAAAAGTTGGTTTGTGAAAAACTATTAAAAAGTATTTGTTTGGAAATCACAATTGGTAATTGGTGATTGGTAATGGGATATGAAAAGTGTAAATTATCCGGGATTTGGAATTTTTAATTGATTTGTTTGCCATCCTTGCCAGCGTCCACGCAAAGATGCTTGCAATTTTTTACTCACAAGTTGGCCTTGACTGGGGAAAAATCTCAGCCATTGAATTAAGCCGAAACTGTCTTTTGTGCCTACTAGAACTGCCCAGAATAAAAAGACAATCTGACGTAGAGGGGGCAGATGTTCTAATAAAACTACGGTTTCGTTATGAACTAGGTTAATTAAGGCAATTTCATTAAAGTTTTCGCGCTGGTCTTCATCAAAGCGTTGGGCTGGAAAGTGGTCTACGGCAACGCTGGGGTCATAAATCATTTTCCAACCTGCCCGTTGCAGAGTTAGGGTGAATGCCATTTCAAAGTTGACTTGTGCGCCTGTGCCACGCATTCGTTCGTCAAATCGTAATTTCCCGATCGCTTGGGTGCGAAAACTCATGTTTACACCTTTGAGGATTTCTACTTTGCGGGGTTCTCCTACTCCCAGGTGATGGTTGCCAATTACTCTTCCAAACCACTGTAAACGTCCTACAACTGAGCAAGAACCGGATTCTATTTTGTCGCCCCGGTAAATCCAATCACGCCCTCCAACACCACCTATGCAACTATCGGCGGCAAAGTGAGCCGTGATTTTTTCTAACCAATCGGGGTGGGGGGCAGCATCATCATCGGTGATGGAAACGATATCACCTTCTATTGCTGCTAGTCCAGCGTTAAGAGCTGCGACTACTCCCGGTTGTGTGACTGTGACAATCTGTAATGGTAGGTTGTGGGGGTGAAATTCGCTGAGGAATTGCCGAGTTGCGGTGTCTGTGTTGCGGACTATAACGATCGCTTGATCAACTGGTTTAGTTTGGGCTTGCAGTGCGGTAAGGCAGCGCAATAGGTCTTGCGGACGGCGATAGGTGGGGATGAGTACTGTGTTCCTCATTTTTAATTAGCTCTTCAAATATATCTACATAGGTTTGGGCCATAGTCGTCCAGCTATGTTGTTCTGCAATGGTGCGGGCTGCTTTACCCATTTGCTGGCGGATTGTGCGATCGCTATTTAGTAACGTCAGCGCATCTGCTAAAGCATCAACATCGTCACAATCGGAGACAACTATTCCACAAGACGGCGTTACCAAATCAGCAGCACCGGTTGTTTTTGCCGTAATCACTGGTAAGCCTGAAGCCATGGCTTCAATGACTACCAATCCAAAAGGTTCATAACGGGATGGAAAAACGAAAAAATCTGATGCCCGTTGCAGAAGGGGCATATCATGGCGATAACCTAAAAAATGTACCCGTTCACTCAATTGCAACGCGGTAGCCATTTGTGGATAAGGGCTATCTTTGGTTTCACCGACAACCGCCAAATGTAAATCAGGAACGTGAACTAAGGCGTGAAGTACAGTATCCAAATTCTTGCGAGAAATGCGAATATCTCCGGCAAATAGCGCCAAGGTAACATTTTCTGGTAAACCCAATTCTTGCCGACAAGTCACACCAGGAGAAAACTCTTGTAAATCAACTCCATTGACAATGACGCGAATCTTAGCACGGGGTACGCCGATGTTGACTAATTCCTCAGCTACATTTGCAGATACAGCAACGACCACTTGAGTTTGACGAAAAGCCAGTTTTTCCCAATAGGCATTCATCGCAGTATATAGCCATTGATATAACCCGTAAGCATTTCGAGAGAATGATTGGTGCGATCGCAGGTATCGCCACCATGAACTATGGACAAAATGCACAGCATTGACATCCGTAACACCCATAGTAATCGCACCATTGGCTTTAATTAAATCAATTTCCGCGCGATTTTGGCGCAACCAATCACCACTTTTTTTAGCAAATAAAAAATTGCGGATAAATTCCGTAGGATAACCTTTGACAGGAATCTCCACGCAATCAACCGCCCTATTTTGCTCTAACTCTGGTGCTATTTCACTTGCCAATAATGTCAAATTATGACCACGACGAAGCGCTTCCATAGCAACTTCATAGTTTACTCGTCCCTGACCATCACCTTTCCTAATTTTGTGGGTAACAATACAAAGTCTCACTCACTACCTCTTGCACATTTATTGAATAATTAAGAAACGCCCAATATTTTATTAACTAATCTTGGTGGCACAAAACTGAGCGTCAGAGCAGTTAAAGTTCGTAAATTAAATTTTTGTTCAACCAAAGTTTTCCAAAAATAAGAACGTGCTACTGTTGTTTGTTTATCACCTAGCAATCCAATACCTAAAGTCGTATTAGCTTTTAGCCATAGATTTTTAAAATGTGCATGAAATTCCTTAAGCTTCACATCCTCCATAAACACCTCATAACAAAACATTTCACTTTTAGCTTTACGAATTTTTGCTTGTACATTGCTTCTACCACTCAGCATCGTGTCAGTTTGCTCATGTTCACGATAATAGGTCAATTTTTCTGGAAAATAATAAGCAGCATAACCCGATACACAACATAAATAAGTTAAATATAAATCCCACATACCGCCAACCTCCGCTGGAATCAGATTCCAATCAATCAAACCATTGCGAATCACACAAGCCGCTGCTGTCGGGATACTTTTATAAATCAACCCAATTTCATTAAAGTTTTCATGGATTCCTGAAACAATTTGATCACGCTTATAATAGCGTGTATTTTCTTGAGTAATAATGGGTTCAATTTTACCTTGACTATTGATAATATATTGGTCACAAAAAGCAATAATCAAATTAGAATTAGTCTCTAGTATTGGTATAAGTTTAGCTAAAAAATCTTCATGCCAAATATCATCATCATGAAGACTAGCAACATATTTGCCTCGTGCCATACTGAAGGCATTCATCTGATTAGTTAACATTCCTAAATTTTCTTGATGCCGATAAAACTTAATGCGAGAATCAGCAAAAGATTCAACTAAAAATTGAGGATTTTCTGGACTACAATTATCAGAAACAATGATTTCAATATTTTGATAAGTCTGTTTCACTGCACTAGAAATTGCTTCTTTTAAGTACCCCATCCTATTGTAAGTAGGGATAATCACGCTCACTAATGGCTCTGGTAATTTAAAATTAATAGACATCATTTTTAGTTGTTACGTTGTCAAATTTAGCTTCTACTCATCGCCTGATAAAAATTAATATTTATAAATCCACAAATACCAAAAATATTTAAATTTACATCAAAGTTTCTACCTCAATTTCATTAATTATTGGCTGTTGGTAAACCGTTTCTAAAAAGCGTAACGCAGTCGGGACTGGACTATAATATTGAAGCGCCCACATCCTTCCTTGTAGAGCAATTCTTTCTAAAATTTCTGGTTCATCTGCAATTCTGTCTATAGCTGCTTGTACGTTGTCTAAGTCTATGCCAATATAATGCTGCCAATTCTGAGGCATGACAGGAAGGAAAATGCCATATTTCTCAAAATCCACATGAAAAGTAACACATCCTGCTGCTAATGACTCCCAAAATCGCCAACTATCCCACTGCACAATAGTGTTTGACTTTAACCTCAATTTAGTGATAAAGCGCCGAATATTACGACTCATTAAACCGCCTGAATTTTTAGGCCAAGAAGGGACAAAAAAACCACCAAAACAAGCACAAGCCATTGAATCTTTCAAGCGATTATAGTAAGTCGGGTAGTGACGTTTACCAGTTTGTAGCCAATGTAAATGATGATATGCTTCAGTTGAACAATTAGCTTGATTATCAACACTATTATTGATTTGCCAAATAGCGCTAATTTTTGGTATTAATAAATTAGAACTAATATTTCTCACTGGATGACCAGTTCGCCAATGCCGAAAATTTACCAGTATCTGACTTTTTCTATCTTGAAAATTTGGTACTGATTGCAATTCTTGTAATATCCGCTGACTTAAACCAAACGACCAAGGATAAAAGTTATTCAAATAATTCAAGTGTCGATTATAATGAGTCTTGAGAATAAAATCAAATTGCCTATATTCGGGGCGCTTATTATAATCTTTATCATTGTCGTTACCATCCAAATAAACAGTTAAGTATTTACGGTTGGCATAAAATAAATTATCTGGCAGAGGATAATTATTATTAAACCAATTATTGTTAAATACAACAATAGAACAATCATCCGGCGTTATATCTGGATCATGGCGAAAGAGATATTCTTCTTTGTCAGGTAATTCTTGCCAGTAGTTGATATTTGAGAAAAAGGATATCCCCAATTCCCGAAAACCTTCCGCCAAACAAATAAATAAATGCTGGAACTGATCCTTTCCCTCATCTTCCTCTCTTGGTAAACAGAAAAAATAGATTTTGCCATTCAAGTTAGCTAATTGTTTATATCTCATATTTTTTGCAATTTTATTATTCTAGATAAATCAAATATCTATAGGACTCCTGTTCCCTGTTCCCTGCCTCAACGAAAAATTCATGAATCAAATCGGATCACTATATCTTTTTATTATGTCAACCTATAAACGAAGATTGACATAAAATCTCGCACCAATAAATGTTTAATTATTGTTCATCTCACTTCATTTTGAATTTGATAATATTGCCAAAACTTACCACGTTGTTGACGTAGCTCTTGATATGCACCTTGCTCCACAATCTGTCCTTGTTCAATCACTACAACCTTATCTGCTTTAG
This sequence comes from Anabaena sp. PCC 7938, assembly GCF_049315035.1. Taxonomy (NCBI): domain Bacteria; kingdom Bacillati; phylum Cyanobacteriota; class Cyanophyceae; order Nostocales; family Nostocaceae; genus Anabaena; species Anabaena sp. PCC 7938. The sequence continues at coordinate 5,242,739 of NZ_CP186034.1, forward strand.
CAATTGTGGAAAGACGATGAGCAATTACAATCACTGTCCGACCCACGGTAAATTTTTCTAACAACTCCTGAATCACCTGCTCTGTGATCGAATCTAAAGCACTCGTTGGTTCATCTAAAATCAAAATTTCTGGATTTCTGATCAAAGCGCGAGCAATAGCAATTCGTTGTTGTTGTCCTCCAGATAATTGAATACCATCAGCACCAATAACTGTATCCAGACCTTGAGGCAATTTTTCGATAAATTCTAATGCATTTGCCAGGCGTGCTGCTTCTATAATTTCTGTCTCAGTTACTGCTAAGGCACCATAAGCAATATTATTGCGGATGGAAGCATTGAAAATAAATGTTTTTTGACTAACTATAGCCATTTTGCGGCGCAGTGAGTCAATTTCAAATTCTCGTAAATTTATACCATCTATGAAAATTTTGCCTTCTATGGGGTCGTAGAACCTGGCTATTAAGTCAGCAAGTGTGCTTTTACCACCACCAGATGCCCCCACCAATGCTATCATTTGACCTTTTTCAATAGTCAGCGTAATATCTTTGAGTACGCGTTTATTAGGTTCATAACCAAAATTTACAGCTATTATTTCTATGGCTCGCTGTAATTTATGAAACTGGATGTGACCATTTTGGAAGTAATTCTTATCTTCGGTTTTCAACAAATCCTTAATATTTTCTACTGCTCCGGCTTGGGTACTTAAAAAAGCTATCACTCCATTTAAATCCTGAGTCATAGGAACTAAGCGGAACAGCACAAAAAAGAATGTCAATAAAGAGGAAACCTCCATTAATCCTGTGACTAGTGCTACTATAATCATCGAGATAAGAATCATAGTAGATAGACTCTCAGCTAGAGGTTTAACGAGCAGAGAAATCCAATAAACACTCTTCCAAGTATTAACTATTTTTTTACTGGCTTGATAATATCTTTGCTGCTCAAATTCTTGAGTAGAAAATGCATGAACTGTGCGGATACCTTCGATAAACTCTAGTGATCTGGAAGTAAAATTATCATTAGCTTTAGTAATTGCAAAACTACGCTCTCTAATTTGTTTGTTTAGTGTTGATAATCCTACTGCTAAAAGACTAAACAATAAAACAGAAACTATTGAGAGTTGCCATGAAAGCACGAATAATGAAATAGAATAAACTATTAATGTTAACCCCCTAGCTACTAAAAAAGCCATTCCTCCAAAAATTTGTCTAATTCTCTCCATTTCATTTGTGAGAGTATTAATCAATTCTCCAGAACTTTTTTTCCCAAAATAACTGAGGCTTTGAGCCGCTAATTGTTCAAAAATTCTTTTACGGAGATTATCTACTAGATTTATTTCACTAAACTGAATGCAAATTTGTCCCATGTAGTTGAACGAAGCACGCATACAGGTCGTGATAATAATTAAAGCCGATACGCGATATAATCGCTCGGTGGCTGAAGCATTAATTCCTAAAATGAAAATATCAAACCAGCTAATACCTGTTTTTACAGGTTCAGAACCGGGAGTAGTTAAGCTTTGCAAAAATATCAATAAAAAACCTAGACCAAACCCCTCAAAACTGGCTGCTAAAGCTGAAAAAACAATAGCTAAACTTGCTACAAGTCGAAAATGTTTAAACTCTCGTAAGATTAAATGATAATTTTGCCAAAAATTTGTGGCTTGCAAGATTTTCAAAGTTGATGAAGGAATTTTAAGATTCATAAAAATTTTGAACATTATTTTTGAGAATTAAGCACATAAAGCTCAATGGAAAGAAAAGATAATAATCAATATCTTTACATGGGAGAGCGACGGATAAAACGCCCAACAGCAGAGCCAAAAAGAATTTCAAATTGTTGCCATATTAATTTGGCTGTTGAATACAACTGAATAGGTGTTTGGCTATGTCGCCAATATAATTTATCAGTAATAGTTGGTGAGTTACCTTCTAAAGCACTAAAAATCAGTTTTTTGCGCCAAGGTTTAACATTTGGTACAGTTGCATGAGACATGATAGTACCACCAGGAACAAAATCCATTCCATCAGGCCCAACTGTACTCAAAGGATAACTAGTCAACATCAATGCTAAATTTAAATAAGTCTGATCTCCATACAGATAGGGATAAGTATGAAAAGTATGATCAGCATAAAGATCTTCTAAATTAGCATATCCTGCCATTTCAGCTAGTTCTTCTAATTTCTGCCAAAGTGTTAGTATGGATTTATAGTTTTTATGAATACCAATAAAGCCACTATTGTAGTGATAATCTAACTCACGCTCACAAAATAAACCGTTATCTTGAGCAAATTCTTTCCATCCTAAACGTCTGGGATGATTAGCAGGAACAAGATACCAAGAATCACCACAAAGGGCGATTCCACGACCAACCCAATTTTCATAAAAATTCCAACTACATTTATTGACAATATCAGGATCAAAATAAAATAATGCCTCAATATCTGGGCAGAAGTTTTCCCACAATTGAGACATAAAATCAGGTTTGTAAAAACCTAAATGTTTGCGGGTTGTTAGCTTTACAAACCGAATCGCGCAACCTTCCGCTAGAGAAAACTCTTGATAACCATTTCCTGTTTGAACAGACTTAGCCCAGGGTGGTAAATTACCACGATAACCAGCCCAAAATATTCCTCGAAAACCGTGGTGATATAAGGAATTTACTAAAGCGCCTACACCATAATGATAGTCTTTTTCAAAAACCGTACAAATTGCAGTTTGCATGATAGTTTTTATTTTCAAAGTAAGTACATAATTCTTGGCTTAAAATACTAAAACAGGAAATAATCATCAATTAGATAAAAACATCCTAGTATGTAATGTATGCTGTTCCTAGGATGTAGATATTTTAATTTATGACAACCTAGCTGGTTTCAATTTAGTCTCTATTTGCCATAACTTTATTAATCCTGGTAGTCTATACAATTGTTGTTTTTTTACTTCTGGACTTAGCTTGACTGCATCATCTAAAGACCAACAACTATATCCTAATAAACTCATTTCTCCCCTGATTACATTGAACAACATGGGTAAATTCTCCAGGCTATATTTAGTTATCCATAAACCCAATGGTATAAAACTTTGTTTTGTATTTGTGCAAAATTTTATGGTTTGAAAAAGTTTACCTCTCTCTCCAATATGCCACTCATAGGAAAATGGCAATTCTGAAAATTGAATTCCCATGAGGATAAATAATCCCAGCATTAAAGGACTAATTAATATCAGTAAAATTAAAGCTAAAAGCCAGTCAGTTAGTCGTTGTATAATTCTTAATATTTGGTTGTTTGGTGTTGATAATTTATGCTTAGATGGTAGATGAAGAAATATTGGTTTTTGAGCTTTTTTACAAGCATCTGCCCAAAATTGTAGTGCATTATTACCTAGTTTTGGATCTATAGTTACCAACATCACTGGAGAATTTTTTAAACACTCTACCAATAATTGTTCGTTATCTAGTGCAGGTAAATATGGTTGTTGCAATTTTTCAGGAGATTTCACCAATAACTGACCTCTACGCCATTGAAGTGAGCAGTATTGGGAATGATAATTTTGTGTTGGCTGGGCTATAGTGTAATTATCCTGTAAGCTGGCAATGAGTGAAGTTGTCATATTTCTGTGAATTTATACAGTAGCAAATTACTGGCTTGATAATAGAAGTTTGGCAGTGTTTATGGGTGTTAAACTTAAGTAAAAGTTGCTGGAAAAAGTCTTTTAGACTTAAGTAAATACCATATAGATAAGAAGCACGATGTAGATTTATAAGAAACGTTTTTTCGCATCCTCCTAAGGAATGATTGTACTGGTCTTTACAGAACGTATTTGGTGTAATTCTGTAGGTGTAAAGATGTACAGAAAGCAAAAATAAGAGTTAGGCGAACAGCAATTAAGATAAATGGCGAGTTAGGAAACTTGGTATTTTCTTTAGGGATGTGTAGAGGTCAATTATCCCGTCAAATTGTTGCTATGCTGATGTATTCGTGTCTATTCAATTTCTAGACATCTATCACAAAACTGCTCTAATCTTACTGTGACAGCTTTTGGTTTTTAGTTTTGTCCTCAATTTCTAGAATATAAGAACCAACAGAAATAACTAATGATTAAATCAATTCTTTATTTACTCTTTAAATAAAGCTGTAATTTTCACCAATAATATTAAGCTATGATGAATTGATCTAGTTAAACATAAAAAAGTTACAATTATTTGTAGCTATTAACTAAACTTATTTTTTGTATGATTGGCAACTAATTAATGTTACATAATTTACTGGAAATAGCTTATTTTTGTTGGAGTTTAACAAGATTTAGCTAATCAAATTTAGAGGTTATTTTTATTACTATTTCTGTCAATATTTAACTCTTTTTTGATTTTATAAACCCTTATGATGCTTATTTGGTTGTCCCTTTCATAAACATCTCAAAGAATTGAATAATTTATTTTTTCAAAATTCTTCAATTCTCAGATTAACTGATTGATTAAATTTATACCTGCTAAAAAAGCCCACTACAGGAGTCAGTCATCTAAAATTAGTCTGACTTCTGACTCCTGAATGATTTTTTGATAACCAGAATGATGCCGTGGAAATCATTTAACTATTTTTCCACAATCTGTTGTAGCACCAATTGTTGTTGCTTGACATAGGGGACATAAGTGCTATCAGAATTAGATACTCCATTAGCTACAATTCCAATTAGATTTAACTTACTTAACATAGCGGTAGCTTGGGCTAAATTGTTGCGTGTCACCCTACCAATACTGGCTACCATGACTACACTACGACAAGATGATGCTGTGAGCATAGCATCCACTAAACCGAGAACTGATGAAGAGTCTATAAGTACCAAATCATAGTTTTCTTCAAATGCTGCCATCAACTGCATCATACGTGGGGAACTTAAAAGATGAGCAGGATCTATAGGTATGGGGCCAGCAGTCAAGATGTCTATATAGGATGAACCTGAGTATTGAACCCCAATCTGTTGAGGAAGGTCAACATCACTACCTAGGAGTGTGGAAAGCCCTTGTTCATTAGGAAGATTAAGCTGTTTGTGCAAGCTTGGATCTCGTAAGTTGGCATCAATTAGTAGTACCTTTTTGTGTAACCGGGCTGCACTCATGGCCAGACCTAAAGCCAAAGCTGATTTACCCTCATCTGGCAGTGCTGATGTTACCATCAATGATTTTAAATCAGACACGCTATTGAGAAGCTCTATATTTTTATAAATCAGATCTAATGATTCCCAACGTGGTGGTGATTGCAATACTTGAATTGTCCAGGGAGCAAGAACTTCGGGTTTACCAAATGGTAATTTGATGATTGATTCTTTGGGTTTAGCTGGTGGTAATTTGGGTGTTGTGCCTAATAATGGGAGGGCAACTTGTTTCTCTAATTCAGCGGTAGTATGTACTGAATCATCAGATGCTTCTCGAATAAAGGCAGCAATGCCACCCAACATTAATCCGACTACGGCACCTAATAAGAGATTTTGTTTGAGGTTAGGTCCTAATTGTGTGCCTTCTTGAGGATCTTCGACCACTTCCCAATTAAAGCCACCTTTGGATAGTTCCTGCCGTAATTGCTGTTCTGCCCGCAATAATTGCTCCATTCTTTCCCGGCTAAATTGTAATTGGGGAAGTATGCGGTTGTAATAGGCCAAGAGGGAAGGGAAGCGTTTCAGTTGCGATCGCAATTCTTTCTCTTTTTCGGCTAGAGTTTGATCACGCGCACTCAGAGAAACTATATTTGTCTGGGTTTCTACCAACTCACTGGTGAGATTAATGTCAATTTCTCCCAGCTGTCCCTGTTCTAGCAAAGTTTCTCCAATACCAAATGCACTAGTAGACCGTCCACCTAAAGTTCTACTAACTTCTTTTTGCAAGAGTTCTTTTTGACTTTGGAGTTGTTCGTTCAGCTTCTGCACACCAGGAGTGTCATCAGTAAAACGTAAGCGTTCTTGTGCTAAAGCTAATTCGGTTTTTTGGATTTCGTTGAGTAAGCCTTGATAGCGTGTGGACTGACTCAAACGAGAAGAAACTAAAGCATTTTGTGGAGAACGATTGAGTTGTACTTGTAAAGATTTTTGTTTAGCTATAGCTTCTTCATATTGAGAACGAGTTGTTTGTCGTTCTCGCTGAATAGTATTTAAAGTTTCTTCAATTGCTTTGGCTTGTAATTCGGGATCAATTAAATTTTGGTTTCTCCGAAATCGTTGGAGATTGTTTTCAGAAGCATTCACCTCATCACTGGCTTTTCTCAATTGATCTCTAATGACTTGCAGACCTTTCTGTAAACGCAAATCCTGTTGTTGTTTGTTATATTCTAAATAAACTTGCCGAATGGCATCTAGGACTTTTTGTGTTTTTTCAGGATTGGTATCTGTATAGTCAATTTGGAAAATTTTAGTAGCGACATTATCTTCTTTAGTCCTGAGTTGAGTTAAGACTAAAGATTTTTTAATCTCCTCTACAGTGATACTGGGATATTCAGCTTTAAGTTTATCAACTGCTTTTTGGATCAATCCAGAACTCTGCATCAGATTAAGCTGGGTTGCTGTATCTATAACAACGTTAGAGTCTGTAAACTGATTTTCTACTGTATCTCCTCCTTCTTTTTTGCCTTGATAGTTAGGTTCTACTAACAATTGCATTGTACTTTTGAAGGTGGGATTTGTCTTTAAAGTAATGATGCCAGCCAGTGCAGTAGAGCTTAAAAATGCTAATAAAAACCAGGGAAATCGCCGGAGAAATACGGCAAACATTTGTCCATAACTTGGTTCTGTATCTGCTACTGAAGTGATGTGGGGATTAAGACTAGTTTGAACCACGTTTATTATCCTTGTTGGGTGAGACGCTATGTGTAGCTTGTTTCTTCTGAGAGGAACAGCTAACCAATTAAATAAATGAGCGATGCACACCAGAAGCTTGAGTAATAATTTGCTCAACCTTACTAAAGAATGCCTGTTCTGAAAAGTTATTTACGGCATGATTACGAATATTTTCGTAATTCCAAGATATTCCTCTAGCTTCTAGTAATGCCGATTGTAGAGAATCAGGTGTTTGTCTATTAAAGAAAACCCCAGTTTTACCAGGTATCTGAGTATCTAATACCCCACCGGCTCCATAGGCTATGACTGGTGTTCCACTAGCATTTGCCTCTACTGGAACTAAACCGTAGTCTTCTAAAGCAGCAACAATAATGGACTTGGCTTGAGAAAATAAGTCCTTACGTTTGCTATCACTAACGTGACCTAAGAATTCGACATTTCCTAATGCCTTGGATTTTAACCGTTCTAGTTCGGGTCCGTCACCTGATATTAATAAATGCCACCCTAACCAGTTGAAAGCCTCGATTATTATATCAAGACGTTTATAACTTATCATCCGGGCAGATGCCAAGTAGTATTCTGCTTTTGTATCTGAAAAAACAAAGTTGCTGGTATCAATTGGATAGTTAATTACAAGTGCTTGTTTACCATAAATTTTTTGAATACGACGGGCGACAACGCTGGAATTAGCAATGTAGAGGTCTGGTTCTTGAGAATATTTCAGATCTACATTTCTCATGAGTTGAAATATTTTTTCAATTAATGGAGCAAAAAAACGATAATCTCCATACTCCCGTAAATAAGTTTCTGTATCCCATAAAAACCGGGTAACATTATGACAAAAGCAAATGTGGCGTGCTTCGGATTTTTTTCTAACTGCTTTGGCAAAACTAGTGCTACTACTGATAATTAAATCGTAGTCTTGTAGATTCAAAGACCGAAATGCAGGAAAGTAAAGGGGAGCCATTAAACGGAAATGCTTTGCTGCACCAGGAATCTTTTGCAAAAAAGTTGTCTTAACTATGCGCTCACTAAGATCAATAGTTTTTTGCGGATCGTACAACGATGTGAAGATGTCCGCTTCAGGGTAGCGTTTACAAAGCAATTCAAACACACGCTCTGCCCCACCGCGCTGGGTTAAATAATCATGGACGAGAGCAATTTTCATGGATGATGCCTTATATTGCAATGTTGATTAAATTCTGGATTGGTTAGCAAGTATTTACAGATATGTTTATAACAGTCTGCTGTCTTTACTAAACCCATCTATAGGAGGTTGTGGCGATTTTTTATTTTGGATAATGCCCTTGTTGAGATATAAAAAGCCTGGAAGATTTACTTATTTTTGATATGAAGAGAGTCAAGTAAATTACTGCCGAAATAAGTTACTTAATTTTGCCAAAAAATAAGTAAATACTATTAATTTAAATTGTGAACTCCTATAAATAAGAATCAGGGGTTGAATAAGAATATCAGGATTTTTTTTTACTATTGGCTCATATTGAACTAAATTATATATAGCTTAAGGGTGATAACCACCCCCAAGCTATCAATCAATTAAAAACTATTTTGCAAGTATCAAGGTTTTTGCAGGAGCAAAATAAGTTGTTTGTTCAGATCGTAGTTTGTCGCAAAGTCTACCTTCAGGTAATTCCACATCTTCATAAGTGAGGACATGATCTTTGGCAAGATCATGCTTTAAGCGACATCCTTCTGCTATTCCCATTGGGAGTAAATTTTCTTGTTTGACAATTTCTGCGTTTTCACATTGTCCATAGGTCATGTAATAACCAATGCCATCAAGAGTTTCTCCGGCTTTGAGGTCGATTTTGGCAGTAGCGACGACTTCGACAACGGGGCCGGCTATGGGTGCAAGAACGGCATCATGGAAGAGGACTGCACGGGCTACTGATAGGGGAACTTCAAAATGGCAGAGGTGATAGGGGGTGTAGAAGCTGTAGAGGGGGCCTTCACCAAGTTTATAGAGGTTGAGGTAATGGCGTTGTTTGGGGTCGTCGTGGGTGGCAAAGACAAATACTCCTGGGCCTGGTTTTGTGCCGACGACATAATCAACGATGCCACCTAATTCTTTGAGTTGGTCAACATCATACATTTTGGTCATTTCATCAACATGACCTGTGTAGTCATATCCCAACATTCCGCGTTTTGCTACTTTCATGTTTGTAGCATTGGCAACTATTGCTTGCTCAAAAGAAATTTTTGTGCCGTCTGCAAAACTTGTCACCATGGCGGGATTTTGACCCCAGCGTTTAGCAAAGCCTTCTTGGGTGGTGGGGTTACGGTAGGGGTCTTGTAGACCTTTGATGTTGCCACATAATAGGGGGGTTAAGCCGATGCTTTTGACGAAGCGGTAGAGGTTCATTTCTACCCCTGGTTGGTCGCCGTCGCAGGCGCTGAGGATGACTCCAGCGCGGTCTGCATGGACTTTGAGGATGGGGCCAATTGTGCCGTCGAGTTCGGCATTCATTAAGATGATATGCTTTTGATGAGCGATCGCTCTCATGACTAAATGAGCTGCAAATTCGATTGTGCCGGTGACTTCGATAATTGCATCTATGCCTTCAGCTTCACACAGTAACATGGCATCTTCGGTAACTGCATACTGCCCTTGTGCGATAGAGTCTTCTAAATCAGCTAAATTAGAAACAACCTGAATATCCTCAATTCCTGCTTCTAAATAAGCTCGTTTAGCTGTATCAATATGGCGGTTGAAAATAGCTACTAATTCCATTCCTGGGACAGAATTAATAATTTGATTGGCAATTCCTCGACCCATAAAACCTGCACCAATCATCGCCACTTTCACTGGCTTACCTAATGCCGCACGGGCTTCGAGAGCTTTATCTACAATAATCATCATTAAACTCCTATTAAAATAGATTCTAGTAAAGGCCAATTCCGATCTTTATCAGACATTTCTGTAACGCTCAAAGGCCAAGAAATCTCTAAAAGAGGATCATCATAACGCAAACCACGCTCATATCCAGGAGTGTAAAATTCACCCACTTGATAGACAACTTCTACACCATCTGTTAAAGCTTGATAGCCATGAGCAAACATTTCTGGTACATATAAAGCACGACGATTTTCCGCAGTTAGTTCTACACCAATATGCAATAGATAAGTTGGAGATTCAGGACGCATATCAATAATTACGTCATAAATAGCCCCTTGAGTACAACGAATTAATTTAGTTTCTGCTGCGGGAAGAATTTGATAATGCATTCCCCGCAATGTGCCTTTTTGATGATTAAAAGATAGGTTACATTGGGCAACTGTTGACTTTAAGCCATGGTCTGCAAATTCTTGAGCGCAGAAAGTCCGAGCAAAAAAACCACGGGAATCTGACTTTTCTTCTAAGTCAATAATAAAAGCACCAGAGAGCTTAGTGGATGTAAAAATCATGGGTTGCTATGATAATAATGTTGGTTGCGAACAGCATTTATTGAATGAGTTTCGTTTAGAGTGATAAATCCTAATTGAAACTAATACATGATAGTAGAAATAAAGCTACTACCTGAAAAGTATTACTTCTATATAGCAGTATTAGCTATCTATAGAAGTGAGAGATTTTAAACTTTTTGGCACAAAGGATAACGGATTATCTAACTCCTGATCATATTGCCCAGATAAATTTGGTTTAGGAAAAGAATCATCCCAAAAATGATTACACAGTTGTGGCTGTTTTGGAGGGTTAGCAGTATAGGCAAAAAATAATGTTGGCCGTTCTTGAGTGCGGAGAGTGCCATGATGTAAAAGTCTTCTGGTATCAACAATAATTACTGTACCTGCTGGACCAGGACAAGACTTCCACGCTGATTTGGGGATAATTGGACTTAGTGTTTCATCGTTTATTCCTCCTGATGTATTGATCTTAGATTTAATTCGATAACAATTAGGATGGTATGGAGAAGTATAAGACAATGGTACATATTCAAATGGCCCGTGTTTTTCTTCTACATCATTTAAATAAACGATGACTTTGATAACTCGACGGTCTTCTATATCTCTATGCCATAGTAATGTGGCAAACTGGTCTTTATTAGGAAAGTCTTTACGTAAATGTACACCATGAAAGGCAATGGGAAGACCAATGTAGTTTTCGATAATGCTGATTAATCTTGGTTCTTTTCCCCAGGTAGAAAACTGTGGTAAATCTGTAACCGTATAAATTGCTGGTGGATTCTGGTCTGAAGAATTGGAGTTATTCTTAACCAGACTTGGTAATAAATGATAAGCAGAATTAAGCAGTTGTGAAGTAGAAGTTAATCCTAAATCTGTAAGGTTTGTAATGCAAATATAATCACGTTTGAGCGAATCAAGAATTGGGCGATCGCATTCTGCTAATGTGGGTAAATTTTTACGATGTTTAACTAATGCCATTCTGTACTTCAACTCATAACCTATTGCTGATGTTTTGGCTTTAATTGTGTTGAGCATGACATGAATCCTTGCTTCATTAATGATTTATGAGATGTCGGAAATTGATAAATATTTCATTATCAATAGTATACATAAGTTTCTATTGATGCCTGATGTCACTTATCTGTGAGGTTGTATCTTCTGTTTTATGAGAGGCTATAGTGCTTTCCAGAACTGATACACTTACTAAGCCAAGATAAGGAATTATGGTGGTAACTGCCATAATTGGCCATCTTTTCAAAGCACCAAATAGAACTCGCCAATTATTATTTTTAAAATGGTGAATAACTAATTGATTACAAAAATGTTTAGGATATCCTACCTCATTTAGCTTGATATTAATCTCTGGCGAATACGTATATTGCATTTTTAGTAATACCTTGGGTTTTAGCATCCAATGACTAGCACCAAAAGCATTTTCCAAATAAGCATCTTTAGTTATTTTAACGCTGCCATGACAAGCACAAAAACCAGTTAAGTAGACCTGATAATCTAAGTTATTTAAACCTTCAGACCATTTTTTTAGAGCATTTTGAGCTAATTCTGTTCTGTATATTTGAGCAGACATCAGTTGTACACCAGAGCGATTTTCTTGTATACAACGCTCAAATGCTGCCTTGCCATCATGCTCAACTTGTTCATTATCAATTTCATAACAGCGTTCATATAATAATTCACCCGTTACTTCATGACGACAGGAAAAATTCAAGACCAGTAAAGTTAAATCTGGCTCTTGCTTCAAGGTATTGACGACATAAGATATCGTTTGATCAGCAATAATATCATCATCACTAATAGTCCAAACATATTTGCTTGCTGCCGCTTGTATGCAATAAGCAATATTTTTCATAACACCCAAATTTTCGCAATTCTTATTGTTATGAAATACTATATTTGGTAAAGATAACTGCCATTTGTTAATTATTTCTTGTGTATTATCTTCTGAACAGTTATCAGAAACAATAATTTCACATTCAGATTCAAAACCTTTAATAGATTTAGCCAGCCATGCTAATTGTTTATCTAGCAATGCAGCACGATTATATGTAGGAATAGCAATGCTAAGTAATTTATTCACGGTATTCACAGGAAATCAGGTTAAACAAAGAAAGCATGAGGTTATGAATACTCATTATTAAGTATTAAGTTTCAGCAAAACTGTATTAGTGCCTAGTTATTTGTTGGCTTAACTGTGGTCTAGCAAAAGTATCATCATGATATTCTCTACAAAGTTCTGGACGCTTTGGTGGGTTAGCTGTATACACAAAGAAGAGTGTTGATCGCTCTTTTGTTCTCACAGTTCCATGATGTAAAACATTTCTTGGATCTACAAAAATTACAGTTCCAGCTTTTCCAGGACAAGATTTCCAAGCTGATTTAGGTATAATTTCCATCAATTTTTTATCATCTATTCCTAAATAATTAGACCTCCAAAGCATATAATCGACTCGGTAATAATTTAATTTTTCTAAAAAACTAGCAGGTTTTGGCACATATTCAAAAGGCCCATGTTTTTCAGTTACATCATCTAAATAGATGATGATTTTAATCATGCGTCTATCTTCGGAATCTTTATGCCATAATAGTGTTTGTACTTGCTGCTCATTGGGGAAATCTTTACGTACATGAACACCATGAAAAGCTATAGGTAGTCCTATATAATTTTCAATGATTTTTTGTAGCCGTTCTTCAATTCCCCAGCTAAAAAATTCTGGTAAATCTGTAACCGTATAAATTTGCGGCAACTTATAACCTGCATGGATATCCCTTGGAGTTGCCATACTTGTTGCATAACTATTAGCAGACACTAACATTTGTGTAGTTGATGGTAATCCTAAATCTTCCAAAGAAGTGATATAAACACCTTGACGTTTTAGAGTTTCAGCAATTAAGTAATCAGTTGCAGCTAGTGTAGATAAATTTTTCCTGTACTTCACTAATGCTAGTTTATAACCCAACTCAGAATTTAGCAGAGATATTTTGTTTTTAATATTGTTCAGCATCATAGAAATCCTTTCACTAATTGAAAAACTAAATTAATCAGATTAATTCCTCAGCCTTTATTCGCTCATTCCATTTTTAATTCAGTTCTCTGCATAATTCTGGTTTAGGATAAGTATTATCCCAGTATTGAGTGCAAAGTCCTGGTCGTTTAGGTGGGTTTGCTGTGTAGGCAAAAAATAGCGTTGAACGCTCTTTTGTTCGCACAGTTCCATGATGTAAAAGTCTTTGTGTATCAGCCAAAATTACTGTACCTGCTGCACCTGGACAAGACTTCCAAGCCGATTTTGGTACGATTTTATTTAGCATTTCATCACTAATTCCTGAGTTATGAATCTTGTAGTAAAGTCGATAAAAATTTAGTCCAGAAGTAAAAGATGATGGCACATATTCAAAAGGTCCTTGTTTTTCTTCTACATCATTTAGGTAAATAATAATTTTGATGATTTTACGGTCTTCCGAATCTCGATGCCATAGCATTGTACTGAATTGACTTTGATTAATAAAGTCTTTGCGGATTTGTACGCCATGATAAGCAACAGGAAGACCAATATAACTTTCCAGAATATTTATGAGTCTTTGTTCATTTCCCCAGTTTAAAAAACTAGGTAAGTGTGTAACTGTGTAAATTTCTGGGGGATTTTGGCATGAAGATGTGTAATTAGATATTCCTATGTTTGGTAGGATACTGTGAGCAGCATTCAGCAATTGTGGAGTGGCAGGAAATCCTAAATCTTCAAGAGTTGTAATGCAAATACCTTCACGCTTGAGAGATTCTGCAATTAGTTGATCGCGTCCTTCTAATACAGGTAATTTACTCTGATACTGCCAAAGTTTAGATCTATAAACTAACTCATCTCTTAATACTAACATTTTGTCTTTAAGACTATTAATCATAGCACAATTTCCTTAACAAATGCATTTGTGACGCACCCATGTTTAGCAAATTACTACTCACACTTTTTTGATTTGTTGAATAGATGTATCAAGCATCTCTACAGTTTTAAATTCTCTAATTGGTATTATTTCAAAGGCAGATAAACTAACTAAAGCCAAAAAAGGAACTACTGTTTTGATGGCTGGAAAAGGCCATCTTCTTAAAGCACCTAAAAAAACCTTTAAATTCACTTCTCGGAAATTCTGTAACATCATCCGACGACAAAATTGAGAAGAATATCCAATTTCTTCAAATTTTAAAATCACTTCAGGGATGTGTTTATATTGCATTAATAGTGCAGATCTTGGCTCTTTTTGCCAATGACTTACACCAACAATACATTCTAGATAAATATCTTTAGTGACAATAACTTTGCCTTGAGCAGCACAATAACCAGCCAGATATGCTAAAGATATCCAGTTATTAATTGCGTCAGGCCACATTGTTAGGGCGCTTTTTACTAAGTCAGTTCGGTAGATTGTAGCAGTGAGAAAAATTACTGCACCGACACTTTTAGCATAACAATGTTCAAAGGTGGCTTTACCATCACTTTCACCATCTTCTCTCTCAATGTCAAACCAGCGATTACCGACTATTGTAGGAGGGTGAACAGGTTCACCAGTAATTTGATTTCTACCAGAGAAATTCAAAAATAACAATGATAAATCTTCATTGTGCTTAATTTTATTAATCACATAAGCAACTGCTTTTTCTTGAATTGGATCATCATCACCAATTGTCCAAACATATTTACTAGTAGCAGCATTTAGGCAGTAAAAAATATTTTTCATTACGCCTAAATTTTGAGAATTTCTATTGGTTTTAAACGTGATATGGCTGAATATATTTTGCCATTTTTTAACGATTGATGGTGTGTGATCAGTAGAACAATTATCAGAAACTAAAATTTCACATTCTGATTCAAATCCTTTGATAGCTTGAGACAACCAAGTTAATTGTTTATCCAGTAACTCGGCTCGATTGTATGTAGGGATTGCAATTGTCAGTATTTTCTTCATGTTAAATCAGTATTTTCATTTTATTAAATTGACTAGATGTAGATCTCACTATTAACCTTCTTTACTTAAAGACGTAATCAATTGTGCTTCTACATCATTATTTTTTCTGGAAACAAAGATAAGTCTATAAGCAGATTGGCAGATCAAAGACCAGTAATAAAGCATGACCCTCATCGCTAAGAAAGGCCATCTTCTAAAACCACCTAAAAAGATTCTCCAGTAATTTAATTTGACTAGGTTTCTTAAAATTTTTCTTTGACAAAATTTATAAGAATAACCTATGGTTAAAAGCTTTAAATAAACCTCAGGTATGTAGATATACTGCATCATTAATGCTAATCTTGGATCTTGATCTAAATGACTAGCGTGCATTGTGCATTCTAAATAATTATCTTTAGTCACTATGACACTTCCATGCAGCGCACAAAATCCTGTCCAATATGCTTGAGATGCCAAGTTTTTAGCAGAAGTTGGCCAAGTTTTTAAAGCACGTTGTACTAGTTCTGTTTTATAAACTACCGCTGTCATGAAAAGCACACCACCAAAGCTTTCCTGTAAATAACGTTGAAATATATTTCTGCCATTAGTAACTGGCTCATTAGTATTACTTTTAAACCAATGTTCGACAACTATTTTATTTGTTCGTTTATCACGACCAGAACAATTTAAAAACATTAATGTTAAACTTGGATGCTGCTTGAGTGTAGTTAATAAATAAGCTAGGCTTCTTTCTTGAATTGGATCATCATCACCAACAGTCCAAACATACTGACCACTAGCAGACTGTATACAAAAAGCAATATTAGGCATTAAACCTATATTTTTACTATTCCTATTATTGAGGAATACAGTATTATTAAGTTGAATTTGCCATTTGTTAATGATTTCTTGTGTATTATCTTCTGAACAATTATCAGAAACAATAATTTCACATTCAGATTCAAAACCTTTAATAGATTTAGCCAGCCATGCTAACTGTTTATCTAGCAATGCAGCACGATTATAAGTAGGAATAGCAATGGTAAGTAGTTTATTCATGGTGGTATATTCATCCTAAATTCCTGGTATGAGTAAAATAATTGAAAAATGATTCGGAACTTATAGATACTTCCGAATCAAATACAATTGATTCGGAATTTGTAATTAACCTATTGATTCCATAATGCAAGAACTAATTTTTATTCCAGAAAAAATCTTGATCAATTTGTTGAGTACGAATCAGATACTCTAATTGTTTTAAGCGTGTAAATCCTCGGAATAAGAAAGTATCTTCAGTCATATGAATTTGACTGAATAAATCAAACAATTGTTGAGCGCCGAGTTGGGCATTCCAATCGCACTTGAATCCTGGCAAAATCGTATTAATTTTTTCAAAAGATACTCGATAACTGCGATTATCTGAACCGTTATTCCCAAAAGATAATCTACAGCCGGGGAAAGTGTCAGCAATAATTTCTGCGATTTCTCTAACTCGATAATTATTAGCTGTATCTCCCACATTAAATATTTGATTGTGGACAATATCTCTAGGCGCTTCTAAAGCACAAACAATAGCTTTACAAATATCCAATGCGTGGACTAATGGCCGCCAAGGTGTACCATCACTTGTCATTTTAATTTCTTTGGTAGTCCATGCTAATCCTGATAAATTGTTTAAAACAATATCAAATCGCATTCTCGGAGAAGCACCAAAAGCGGTAGCATTCCGCATAAATGTAGGAGAGAAATCATCATCTGCTAATGGCTGGACATCTCTTTCTACTAATGTTTTACATTCTGCGTAAGCTGTTTGAGGATTCACAGGTGATTCTTCGGTAACATCATCTTCACTCGCAACACCATAAACACTGCAAGAAGACATATAAACAAAACGACGCACACCGACTGCTTTGGCTAAGTTAGCCAAACGGACTGAACCTAAATGATTAATTTCATAGGTAATGTTAGGTGCTAATTGTCCTGTAGGATCATTGGAAAGTTCCGCCATATGAACTATTGCTTCCACACCCTCTAAATCTTCAGGAATAATATTGCGAATATCTTTATTGAGGGTTTTTGCTGTTACATTAGTTCCGTTATATAGCCAGCCAACTTTATAAAAACCAGTATCTACGCCAATAACTTCATGACCTCTAGCTATTAACAAAGAAGGTAGTAAGGAACCAAGATATCCTTCTGTTCCTGTTACTAATATTTTCATTTTTGTCAAATCCTTGTGATTGATTAATTTTGTTGTAGTCAGTTGGGAGTGGTATTTATCGTGAAGATTTCTCTACTCCATGAAACTGTTACAACTATTTTTTGCAAGTATCAGTGTAATTCACAATTTGATTCAATTATTAGTTAATAATCGGCATTCTAAATGATATAAATCCAATACTGAATCATTGAAGTTAATGCAGCACAGCCCAAGTATAGACATCTTATAAAGTCAGCTAATATCCAACTATATAGATATCTATTTTTTTATTTTCACCTTTGAAACTAGGCTACTAAGCTTTGTAAATGTGATTGTTGAGGTATTTGGTTGACAATTGCTTTGCCAATTTCTAGAGAAGATGTTGCTGCGGGAGATGGTGCATTGCAAACATGAATTGAGTTGTTACCTTGGACGATTAAAAAATCATCTACTAAAGAACCATTACTCATTAATGCTTGAGCGCGAACTCCTGCATGGGTAGGAACTAAATCTGCTGCTTGGACTTCGGGAATGAGTTTTTGCAAACTTCTGACAAATGCTGCTTTACTAAAGGAACGAATGATTTCTTGAATACCTTCATCAGCGTGTTTAGCTGCTAGTTTCCAGAAACCAGGATAGGTAATAACTTCTGCAAAGTCTCTGAGGTCAAAGTCGGTTTTTTTGTAACCTTCCCGTTTGAGGCTGAGAACTGCATTTGGCCCTGCATGGACGCTATTATCAATCATCCGGGTGAAGTGGACACCCAGGAAGGGAAAATCTGGGTTGGGAACTGGGTAAATGAGTGTTTTGACCAGATAGCGTTTTTCGGGTGTAAGTTCGTAATATTCACCGCGAAAGGGGACGATTTTGGCTTGGGGGTTGGCTTTACCTAGTTTTGCTATGCGATCGCTGTGCAACCCGGCACAATTGATGATAAAGCGAGTTTCAAAATTACCTTTGTTGGTTTCAATAACTTGATTTTTACCACTTGGGGATATTTGCAAAACTTTGGTATTGAGACGTAAATCTCCTCCTCGCTTTTGAATGAGTTCAGCGTATTTTAAACAAACTTGCTTGTAATTAACTATTCCTGTAGAAAATACCCGAATTCCACCGACACAACTGACATGAGGTTCAATTTCTTTAACTTCTTCAGCCGTGATTTTTTGCACCGCTATTCCGTTTTCTAAACCTCGTTTGTAGAGGGTTTCTAGTCGTGGTAATTCTTGTTCTTCTGTGGCAACAATTACTTTACCACAAATATCATGCTCAATGTCATATTTTTGGCAGAATTCTACCATGGAGCGACTACCATCACGACAAAACTGTGCTTTAAAGCTACCTGGTTTGTAGTAAATCCCCGAATGGATTACACCACTATTATTGCCTGTTTGGTGAAATGCCCATTGACTTTCTTTTTCTACAACTAAAATTCGTGCATCAGGATAGCGATTACCTAAAGCCATCGCTGTTGAAAGTCCAACTATTCCCCCACCAATAATCGCAAAATCATACACTGGATTCATGTTTATTTGTGAATTTTGAGTTGTGAATTATTACCATTTCTTCCAAGGAGCTTGACCACTTTTCCATAGCTCCTCTAAGTAGTTTTTATCTCTTAAAGTATCCATTGGTTGCCAAAAACCATTATGTCTAAAAGCTGATAGTTGTGACATATCAGCTAACTTTTCCAATGGCTCTTTTTCCCAAACAGTGGAATCATCAGTAATCAAGTTGATCACTTCTGGTTCTAGAACAAAATAACCACCATTAATCCAAGCGCCATCACCTTCAGGTTTTTCTTTAAAACTAGTAATTTTAGTTTGTTCTTGTCCTAAAGAAATTGCTCCAAATCTTCCTGCTGGTTGAACGGCACTGAGTGTTGCTAAAGTTTTTTGTTCTTGATGAAATTGAATTAGTTCTGTGATATTTACATCACTTACACCATCGCCATAAGTAAAGCAAAATGTATCATTACCAAGATGTTCTCTGACTTGCTTTAAGCGTCCACCTGTCATTGTGTTATCACCTGTATTTACTAAGGTGATGCGCCAGGGTTCAGCATATCCAGAATGTATGCTCATTTGGTTAAATCGCATATCAAAAGTTACATCTGACATATGTAAGAAGTAGTTCGCAAAATACTCTTTGATGATGTAACCTTTATAACCACAACAAATAATGAAATCGTTAATTCCATGGGATGAATAAATTTTCATTATATGCCAGAGTATTGGCTTACCACCAATTTCCACCATCGGCTTAGGTCTGATACTTGTTTCTTCACTGAGGCGCGTACCAAGTCCTCCAGCCAAAATCACTGCTTTCATGCAATTACCTCAAATATGTGCCGATAGGTTATTGTTCAATTTTTTGGGGATGAAGAGGATGCACAATAGATAGAGAGAATATCAATTTTTGTAAGATTTTCTCTATCAAGGATCTAGAAATAATCTAACTGCAAATTGCTGAAAAATTATGAAGGGAAAGTAAATTTAAGATATTTTATATGTAAAAAAATGATGAGTATAATTGATTTTAGCTCGGATTTATACAACGAAAAATAATACATTTAAAATAACTAGCACCAAATTTTTTCTACCTCTTCAGGTATGAACTTTACTGAGTAAAAGCAAAAAAGCTATTCATAATATACAATGTTAAAATAACTACCCAGGAGAATCTTTAGCAGTCTATAGGTCAAGTCTATGGATACTAGAAAAACTTAATTTTTGCATCAGTATTATAGCAATTCCCAAGCTCATGAAATACACCCCACCCGCGCTGTCGCGCACCCTCGCCTTACCAAGGGGAGGGGTAATTTTGTATCTAACTAGAGTGGGAAAGGCTATATATTATTTGTAATTTGTCATTAGAGGTTGTTTGAAAACTTTGTCGTGTGGTATCTAACACTTGATAGATCCCTCTAAATCCCCCTTCAAAAGGGAGATATCAATTAATTTCGATACTTTTTAAACATCCTCTTAAAAGTACAGGGCAAATTAATTAATATTCCAAATGAATAGGACTTACGCAAGATGTGGCTAAAAATCTTATTATTACGCAGATGTAATTCATGAATTACCTCTATTTTCGTTTTGTTTTGCGTAAGTCCTGATGAAGAAGTTTGGTATTTTCAAGGGTTTGCTGCGTTAGGCTGTCGCTCTAGCGTAGCTATGCCCGCAGGGCTATACACACCCTACGTATATTTTCAATAATCAAACCGGATTCCTATATAATCTACAGCTATTACAAATTAGTTCATATCCACACATAATCTACCTATACGGTACTATCAATTACGTACCATAATGTTTATTGATGAGTTCAAGTTTTACTGATTAATTTTTTCAAAAATAGTTGAACTTTGGAATAAAATGTCACATTTTTTGGAGACAATAACGCAAATATTACTGATGGCTTGCTGATAATTATCCATATCTTGTTGTTCAAGATAAATTTGAGCAGATTTTTCTAAATCTGCAATGGCTTGTTCCTGATTATGCTGAATTTTATTTTCTCCATATTGTGCTAGTTCATAATGAACCATACCTCGTTTGAGATAAACTTTAGCCATGTGAGGATTAATATTTATTGCTTGGTTAAAATCTGCTATTGCTTGCTTGTATGCTTGGGTATAACTACTGCTATATTGAGCAAATTGATAACGGGCAAGTCCACGCTGAAAGTAAGCTTCTGCTTTGGATGAATTGAGTTGAATGGCTTCAGTGAAATCTGCAATTGATTTTGTATATTGCTGGTAGTAGTTCTGGCTATATTTAGCAATTTGAGAATGAACTATACCACGTCTGATATAAGCTTCAGAATCATTTTCATTGATGCTGAGAGCAGTATTAAAGTTGTTAATAGCTTTTTTATATTCCTGGTCAGGATCACTACTATATTCTGCCAGCATATAATAGGCATTGCCCCGATTTACCATGGCTTTGACTTCCTGTGGATTAATTTTTAGAGCCTGGTTATAGTCGGCTAATGCTCCTTCATAATCATTTATATTGTAACGAGCGTTACCCCTATTCATGTACAATTTGGAGAAACCGGGATTTTTTTTAATGCCTTGGGTAAAATTTTCAATTGCTTGTGCATAGTCTTGTTGTTGATAGGCTGTATTACCTCGCTCATAATAATCTGTAAAATTCAGGTTTTCCTCTTCCAGATTTTTCTTTTCTTGCCTAGACATTAATGTTTGTTGAGTGTAAGGATTTTGTGATACGAATGGACGAGTAAATTTAATCATTACGTCCAAATATCCTAATAAACCAAAACCCAATAAGAAAAACATGATCGTATAAAACTTTGATTTGCTGGGATTGTTTACGGGTTTATAAACAGGAAAATTTTGGGAAAATACTGGTCGCCAGTGATGTAGTGGAGATGTTAACACTGCTGGTTTGCGGACACGAGGAGTTTGTATATTGCGCTTTTTAGATTTTCGGCGGGGTTTGAGATGTTCTTTAGATGCGATCGCTTCCAATGATGGAAAAGGATCACGTCCACCTAATTGCGAGGTACGTTCACACCAAGGACATTGCTTGAGATGATGATCATATAGATGCTGGGGATTTACAGCACAAGTGACAAGATTCTCTTCAGCTGCGGCTATTGCTGATAACCAAGTTTGAGCATTAGGACGTACTTGGGGGTTGTTATGACCATCCTCGAAACAACGCACAAACAAATCCTGTAAACCAGGATGAAGCATTTCCCAAGGAGGTGCTATGGGGGTAGGTAAATAGGGAACTTTTTGCTTTTGACTGTAAGTGAAATGACCGGCCACTATTCTGGCTTCATAGGCAGGAGGGTCAAACAGACCTTGAAAAATCCCGGAAAATGGGTGAGTGCCTTCCATTAATAATTGAAATATCAGCACTGCTAACCCAAATAAGTCATGGGAAATTTCACGATCATATTCAGCAAAAGTTTTATTCTGTAGTTCTGGTGGGGTATACTCTGGTTTACCTACTGAACAACGATAGACAATATTCTGCTGTGGATCACGCACTTGAAATGAGTCTGTGTCTACTAAGGTAACTAATGAGGTGTCACTAACGAGGATGTTTGACTCATTTACGTCACCAATGCAGTATTGACTTGCGTGTAGAGCTGCAAAAGCTGCTGCCAAATTCCGAGCAGTACGCAGTAAATACTGATAATTAAATAATGGGCAGTTTTGGCGACGGGTTCCCGGATTATAAAAATCCATGATAGGCCGCATCCCCCGAATGCGTGGCATTAAAAAGCCAATGATGTTACCACTACTATCTGCCGCTTGCAATAACTCCTGTGGCCAAGCTATGGAAATATGTCCTAAGTTAGCTGTTGGATTTTCCGGGGGGTTGTCCAGCATTGCCTGGAGTTTGTGACCATATGTAACAATAGGCTTGTGATAAATTTTGGCCACTAAATTTTCATCTGATGGCACTGCATATACACAAGCTTCACCGCCACGCCCTAAACTTACAGTGAGATTAAGGATTTCCTGCTGGGAAAGATAACGTACTACCTGCATGGTAAAATTACGGTTGTGAGAGGTTATTTTTAGAGAACTGGGAATTGGGTGCTGGTGAGTCAGCGCAGTTTTTTCCCTTGGGACTCAATGCATTGATTGGACAAGACCCGATTTGCAGTAACTGGCCTGTATCTTCAAGAAGAATGCGACTGACCATCCCTCTTATTCTCTAGATCCTTGAGAGACGATCCACAAAGGGGATAGTTTAGCTAATGGGTAGCGTCTCAACAGGAATATGCCAAAGAATCGATCTTGTTCATCAGCTGCCTAATGCTGCTATAACTAGGGTCAAATCATCGTCTGTACGCTGGGTAATCCGCTCAGAGCATAAGAACTTCACTAATTGCTCTTTAGCTACGATTTTATCGTCAGAATTGGCTACAAATTCAAATAAAGGAAAAAAGAAAGGTTTGTGCGGTTCACCCACAATCATATTCAAAGCCAGCATTTGTAGTCCATCGGTGAGAACGCCGATATTAACTATGTTTTGACGCACTATTCTGATTTGTGCTGTATCTAAAGCATCTGGTGAAGTTAAAAAGGTTGTTTCGTTGATATATTCACCGTTGTTAGGGATGGTAAGTGCCAGTAAATTACCTGTGCTATCCTTGGCTACAGCTAAACCATCACCAATTTGGGCTACTGCGACAATTTCTGGTGTAGCGATCGCAATAATTAAGGTGGTTGCTAAGTCATGGGGCAAATGCTCGCTTACTTTCGCCTCTTCTTCTATCGCTTTTTTGCTGGCTAATATGGTATCTGTTAGCAAAGCACGCAAGAGGTTATCATCAGCAAGGATGTTGGGTGTAATTTCTGGACAGTTAGAAATATGATCTATTGCCGTTTCTACCGCAATCATTGCTCCCACTTTTCCCAAGCTGGCAGAACCCGCACCATCTGCGGCTGCGATCGCCAACACATTATTTGGCAACACCTGCCAATGATGAGCATCTTGACACAGTTGCTTGTTTTTGATGTGGCTAGTACCACATACGGAAGCGGCTACTATTCGCCATTGAGAAATCTGTTTTGATGTATTCATAAATTGCTTCTAACAGCTAAAGTGAAGAGTTATCAGTCCCAAGATGGATGATATGGAAAGTGCTGTAAGGGACTTGCGGGGCGTTTAGCCCGTGCTGAGTATAAACCCATTTGCTTCAAGGCTTTGAACAATTATCACCGTCTTAGCCTATCTGACTACAGCCACAACTGATAACTATTAACTTATATCTATTAAACAGACCCCCAACCAATTGGTGGTAGTGCTACTTGTTCATCTACCTTAGAATGAGATACAGCGGACATACTCGCTGAAAGCCAAACAAACATTTCAATAAAGTTTAATCCTTGCAATTTCAGAGGAGTACGCACTGCTATTTGATTTAAACGTGTCATATTAGCATTCTCTACTCCTACTGTAAAAAAGGCGACACGCTTATTGGCTTCATCCCCTTGTAGACGCTGCACTGCTTGCTCAATCACCTCATCTAGCTCACCTTGTGGTTCACCATCTGTAATCATAAATACCCAAGGACGATAGTAAGCAATACCATTGGCACGATACTGCGATTTTCGTTCTTGAATTATTTCTAATGATTTATGAATTCCCCCACCCATCGTAGTTAGTCCTTGGGCTGTTAAAATAGGCGGGTTGAATTGGTCTGCCGTAACAAAATCTTGTACTACATTGACATGACTATCAAAAGTAACAATCGCTACTTCTACCCGTCTTGCTGCCAAGGAATTTTTTACCAGTTCATCTTTAAAACTCAGTAAGCCTTGATTTAAGGCTTCAATCCGTTCTCCCTGCATTGAGCCAGATGTATCTAGCAATAGCACGCACGGACAACGCGGTTCTGGGTTTTCTGCAAACTCTACGACTTCATCTAGTTTTAGTGTATCCAGCATAACCTTTTGTGTTATGTTATAGTCCAAAGCTTTAATTTCCTTTTCTCAAAGTATATAATTTCCAATACTAGTACGACTACAAGTATGGTATCTATCGGTAGATAGCGTCAACTTGATTAACCAAATTATTCTTGTCAAATTCTCAATTTCAGGAAATTTGCATCATTATATAGTTCAGAAGCAGGTCGATTTATCAGGGGTAAACATTACTTTTTGTAGTGGAGCTACCATACATAAATTATCGTGAAAAAATTAAGAATACAATAATCAATATATACATTTATTCCAACAAATTTTTAAAGATTCTATGTGGAAATTTGGCTAATTATAGACTCCTAATTAATTCAGTCATTTGATAATTATTTCCACCATGTAAAAATGAAAACTGAAAATTTGTATCATGTTGAAAATGCGATGAGAATTTCCAGCCTAGTAGTATTATGTAAACAAACAACTAAGGAGTAATTGATATAGCTGGTGATAGATACATAATATTTACCAATAGCATGATTAGTTTATAAAGAGATCGGCAAGGGGAGAAAATACCTGATCCGGAAATCTCTCCTTCCTCAATACTAAGTCAATTCTTCGGGAAAAACTGTAATAATATGAATAATACTGGCACTTTTAGCAAACTATCTCCTGAACGTTTATTAAGACAGTTAACTAATTCTTCTGACACTACTTGTTTACAAGTCTTGAGCAATTCGGTGTCATGGTCAATATTCTTAGATCAGGGCAAAATCATCTATGCTACTCATTCAGTAGAACCCTTTGACAGATTAGAACGGCAGATGCGTCGTCTAAGTCAGCAAATTCCTCTACTGACTAATGAAGTTCGTGTACAGCTACGGATGAGTTTTGAACCTGACTGGCCAACCCAGTTAAGTGAATCTAACGACAATTTTATCAACCAACCTCCAGAATATCAGGCTATCTACTGGCTTGTTGATCAAAAACATCTCCTTTCTACCCAAGCAGCATTACTGATTCAAGAGTTAGTTAAAGAGGTGATTGAATCATTTTTATTAATTCCAGAAGGAACGTATAAATTAACTGAACCAGTTGATAGCATTCCCAAAATTTGTAAACTGGATGTAGAAAATATTATGGAGCGCTGCCAAAAGCGGTTACAGAGTTGGCAGTCTTTTATTCCCCAAATATCTTCTCCTTATCAGCGTCCATATCTGTTGATTAACAGTAAATTTTATGACAAACAACTACCAGAATTACAGCAAAATCTAACTAATTGGATGAAGGGTTTTAGTCTGCGTCATTTGGCAGTAATTATGAATCAAGATGAAGTGGAACTGGCTCGAACTTTATATCCACACATTCTTCAAGGTTCGATTATCTTGCATGCACCAGATCCTCCATTTGATACGCTGCCTAAGACATTTGCAGATTTTTCATTATCTTCTCAATATGGAACAACAGAAATTAACCAGAAATTATCTAATACAGGATTATTACCAGATCCGAGTACTACTGTAGAACACTCTGTACCTGAAATTTCAGTTCTACCACAAGAAAATCTGCAACTGGTAACTATACCAAATAACATAGAACCTGATGAGCAAAACGTAAACGCTGCTACTATAACTGCTAAAAAAACCTACAAAATTATTTCTGTTGATGATAGTCCGACGATTCTCAAAGAAATAAGCCGTTGTTTAGAAGATGAAAATGTTATTGTTGTAACTATTAATGATCCAGTCAAAGCAGTTATGTCTATTATTAGACATAAGCCCGATTTAATTTTATTAGATCTAAATATGGCTGGTATTGATGGTTATGAGTTATGTCGAATCATTCGCAATAATTCATTTTTTAAAGAGATTCCCATCATTTTTGTGACAGGAAATAAGGGAATTGTAGACAAAGTAAAAGCAAGATTAGTAGGCGCATCTGGTTATTTAACTAAGCCTTTTACACGTGCTGAACTACTAAAAATGATTTTTGTGCATTTAGCATGAAGGCGACTGGGTAGATGGGGAAGAATACTTATTTATCTTTTCCTGTCACCTTCTCCCAATGACAACTGAAAACTAACTATTAAAGTAATTACTCGTGGCACAAGTTCTATTAGAAAATGTTTATAAAAGTTTTCCTCCCCGGAAGGGGGAAAATGTGACGACTCAGCAGCAGTTACCGCCAGGACGGGAAGGTGCGGATAGTATTAATGTCTTGCGACGGATTAATTTGACCATTGCTGATGGTGAGTTTATGGTATTGGTGGGGCCTTCTGGTTGTGGTAAAAGCACTTTGTTGCGGTTAATCGCTGGCTTGGAGGTGATGACTGGTGGCAATATTTCGGTGGGCGATCGCTTGATTAATGATTTACCTCCGAAAGAACGAGACATAGCTATGGTGTTTCAAAATTATGCTCTCTATCCTCACATGACGGTTTATGACAACATCGCTTTCGGGTTACGTCGTCGATTTGGGGACGCAGGGGGAGACAAAATTACTACATGGCGTGAAGATATTTTTGTGGGGATGACGAGGAAGTTACCCAAGGGACTCCGTTATGTTTCTGAAAAAGAACGGGCAGTAGATGAAAGAGTGCGGAGTGTAGCTCAGTTGTTACAAATTGAAACTTTGTTAAATCGTTTACCAAAACAACTTTCTGGGGGGCAAAGACAACGGGTAGCATTAGGAAGAGCGATCGCACGCAATCCCCAAGTATTTTTAATGGATGAACCATTATCTAACTTGGATGCTAAATTACGGGCAGAGACTCGCGCTCAAATTGTCAAATTACAGCGTCAGCTAGGAACGACAACGATTTACGTCACCCATGATCAAACTGAAGCCATGACAATGGGCGATCGCATCGCCATCATGTCAGAAGGCAAAATACAGCAAGTTGCCGCACCATTAGAATTATATAATTATCCAGCTAACCGCTTTGTAGCAGAATTCATCGGTTCACCACCTATGAATTTTATTCCGGTAGAGTTTCACGCACCATTATTAATTACCCATTCCGACTTTCGCTTCACCCTTCCAGATGTGTGGGCAAGTGCATTGCAAAAATACGATGGACAAACCTTAATTTTAGGAATTCGTCCAGAACATCTAATTTTAGGTGTACCTGCGACTAAAAATTTACCCGTAAAAGTAGACTTAGTAGAAAACTTAGGAAATGACACTTTTCTATCCGTAAGAATTGCTGATCCTGATTTAACAAATAAAAATGGTCAAGCATTACAAGTAAGAGTTCCACCGGATAGAATCATAAATATCGGTGAGCAACTTTGGTTATCTTTAGTACCTGATAAACTACACTTTTTTGACCCAGAAACCGAATTAGCCATATTTCCAAAATAATCAATCGTCAGGAGTTCGGAGTTCGGAGTTCGGAGTTCGGAGTCAGGAGTCAGGAGTCAGGAGTCAGGAGTCAGGAGTCAGGAGTCAGGAGTCAGGAGTCAGGATGAAGAATATTTTTCTCTTCTGTTCCCTGCTATATCAAACATTATGTATCCTGAATCCTTAAAATCAATCTTCACTGTTTGTCATAGATTTAGGAAACACCAAAAAATAAATTACCCAAAAATTGGATATTTTTTTATTTGGAAATCCCTTAATGTTATGGCGGTTTTTAAATTACAAATGCTGTAGAGGTGAAATACTTGTCGATTAAACTCAAAAAAATGAAATCACGTAGGTTGGGTTGAGGAACGAAACCCAACATTTACAAGCATTTGTTGGAATGCGGTTTCTTAGGAGAGGGTTATTCCATCCGACCGAAAACTGCTATATCCGTTTCACACTCAATGCAAAATTGTAGGGTTTGTCAAATGCCGAAAATCTGCAACCGCTGATTTAGTCATTTCCTGAATTGCTGCTAAATTCAGTGGTGAAATTTCGCTTTCCATTCCCAACCAGAGAAGAAATTCAATATTACCTGCTGGGCCTGTTATGGGCGACCAAGTTAAACCTTTATACTTCCAACCCAACTCCAAAGCCCCTTGCAACACCTGAAAAATAGCATCAGCTTGGTCGCTAGAATCGCGGACAACGCCCTTTTTACCCACGCGAGACTTCCCAACCTCAAATTGAGGTTTCACCAGCAATACAGCCTCCCTGGGTGCTTGAGTTAATTCCCACAAAGCAGGCAAAATTTTAGTTAAGGAAATAAACGAAACATCAACCACCGCTAAATCAGGAAAAATTGCATTTTCAGCATATAAATCTTCTGGTTTTAACTGCCTTAAATTGGTACGTTCTTTTAAAATTACCCGTTCATCAGTTCTGATTTTCCAATCAACTTGTCCATAACCAACATCAATTCCATAAACTTGTTTTGCACCAGATTGTAATAAACAATCAGTAAAACCACCCGTAGAAATTCCCCCATCTAAACAAATACGTCCAGCTACAGGAATTCCAAAAAATTCTAAAGCTTTAGCGAGTTTTTCACCACCACGAGAAACAAAAGGAGGGCGTTCTTTAACTTGAATTTGGGCTTTAATATCAACTTCAGTCCCGGCTTTATCAATCATTTGTTGATTTACCGTCACTTCCCCAGCTTGAATTAGCCGTTGTGCTTGCTGACGGGAAGGAGATAAACCCAAATCTACTAATAGCGTATCGAGTCTTTGTTTGACCAATTAATTTGATTCTCCTGGTAATAAGCTGAAAAATATCTGGTTTGGATATTTAAATTCCATTAAACTCTTGTGGGGTGGGCATCTTGCCAGCCCATATTATGCAAATTAAATGCCGATTAGCTTATTAAACCTAAAGCATAATGAATAATTTCTTCTCTATTAACCAGCTTTTCTAATTCTTCTGATTCATAAGAACCTTCGGCTACTTCCAGCGAAGCTTTATCAATAGCATTTAAATAAGCTTCTTCTAAAGTTTCCCATAATTCTTCTCTCGTGAGATAATGACGCTTATTTTCTCGTTGAATTTCCCGAACCGAATTCCGAATTGAGACTTCCCAGGAACGAGTTGTCCGATTTTCAGCTTTTTGTTTAATCAAGTGCAACAATAAAACTACTGCATAACTCCGAATTGTCTTGATAATGTCATTTCGGCTCATGTCTTCTAATTCTTCAACTATAACCAATGCTTCTTGGATATTCCCTTGCAGAAGCAAGTCTTTCAGGGTTAATAATTCTTCCATAATTTAATGTCTAGCAACTGATCAGTGACTCATAGTTTTAGTGTACTGTCATCCTACTCCACAGCCCCCAACGCCTTCAAAGTTAATATTTCCGCACGGCTTAACCCTTTCACCCCCTGAATCTTCAACCCTGCATATAACTGATGGTTAAAGGTAGCGATACAGTCCCCTGTCTGCACATCCCACAGTTTCACGGTATTATCAAAACTACCACTAGCCAAGGTCAGACCATCTCCACTCCAGGCTACTGATCTAACCCCATCGCTATGACCCTCTAGAGTTTGCACACAGTCTCCTGTCTGCACATCCCACAGTTTCACCGTTTTATCAAAACTAACACTAGCCAAGGTCAGACCATCTCCACTCCAGGCTACTGACCTAACCACACTGCGATGACCCTCTAGAGTTTGCACACAATCCCCAGTCTGCACATCCCACACTTTCACAGTTTCATCACCACTACCACTAGCCAAGGTCAGACCATCTCCACTCCAGGCTACTGACCTAACCACACTGCGATGACCCTCTAGAGTTTGCACACAATCCCCAGTTTGCACATCCCACACTTTCACCGTTTTATCACCACTACCACTAGCCAAGGTCAGACCATCTCCACTCCAGGCTACTGACCTAACCACACTGCGATGACCCTCTAGAGTTTGCACACAATCCCCAGTCTGCACATCCCACACTTTCACCGTTTTATCACCACTACCACTAGCCAAGGTCAGACTATCTATACTCCAGTCCACTGAAAAAACCGAATTGCTATGACTCTCTAGGGTTTGCACGCAGTCCCCTGTCTGCACATCCCACAGTTTCACGGTATTATCAAGACTACCACTAGCCAAGGTCAGACCATCTCCACTCCAGACTACTGAGTTAACCCAATTGCTATGACCCTCTAGGGTTTGCACGCAGTCCCCTGTCTGCACATCCCACAGTTTTACCGTCTTATCATCACTACCACTAGCCAAAGTCAGACCATCTCCACTCCAGGCTACTGAGTTAACCCAATTGCTATGACCCTCTAGGGTTTGCACGCAGTCCCCTGTCTGCACATCCCATAGTTTCACCGTTTTATCATCACTACCACTAGCCAAAGTCAGACCATCTCCACTCCAGGCTACTGAGTAAACCCCACTGCCATGACCCTCTAGGGTTTGCACACAGTCCCCTGTCTGCACATCCCACAGTTTCACGGTATTATCACCACTACCACTAGCCAAGGTCAGACCATCTCCACTCCAGGCTACTGAGTTAACCCAATCACTATGACCTTCTAGGGTTTGCACACAGTCCCCTGTCTGCACATCCCATAGTTTCACAGTTTCATCACTACTACCACTAGCCAAGGTCAGACCATCTCCACTCCAGGCTACTGACCTAACCACACTACGATGACCCTCTAGGGTTCTCACACAGTCCCCTGTCTGCACATCCCATAGTTTCACAGTTTCATCACTACTACCACTAGCCAAGGTCAGACCATCTCCACTCCAGGCTACTGACCAAACCACTCTACTATGACCCTCTAGGGTTCTCACACAGTACCCTGTCTGCACATCCCACAGTTTCACGGTATTATCAAAACTACCACTAGCCAAGGTCAGACCATCTCCACTCCAGGCTACTGACCTAACCCCATTGCTATGACCCTCTAGGGTTTGCACACAGTCCCCTGTCTGCACATCCCATAGTTTCACAGTTTCATCACTACTACCACTAGCCAAGGTCAGACCATCTCCACTCCAGGCTACTGACCAAACCACTCTACTATGATCTACAAATGTCAATATTTCCCGTCCTGTTACAGCATTCCAAATTTGAACTCTACCATCACTATCTCCTGTAACCAAGTATTTTCCATTTGGACTAAAAGCCAGAGAATAAATTGCTCCTAATGCCTTAGCAAAAAGAGCATCTGTTAAATTCGCTCCCTTCAGGTTGACATTATACAAACTAGCCAAACCAAAATTTACACCAGGTATAACTGTCTGACTTAAATCTTGTTTTTCTAAAGCCAACCGACTCCTTTTGAGTAGCAACTGCACTGCATTACTTCCACAGTAACCTGCTACTATTTCAGTTTTACCTTTCGTGGCTTTCACCTCTGCTAATAACCGTTGATTTGCTGTTTTTGATAACATGAGAAACATCAAATCTAAAACGGCTTTGGCTAATAGAGTTTTCCCAAAAGTTTGTGTTAAATCATTTGTTGCTTGATCATAAGGCAGAAATTCCACAACTTCCTGGAAATCTGCTGCTAAAATTCCTAATTCTCTACCTAATTTATAAGCAACAAAAAATTCCAATAATGACCGATGGGCAGGATAATAATCACCATCAGCATTTCTAATTAACATGGTTTGCCCCATCATATCAAAATGCCAATGGTCTAAATCTTTTTGTTCTTCTACTGCTTTTCCAAAACAACGGCGAATTCGATCAGGAAATTCTTTATAATTTAAACTCATTTTGTCAGTTGACAGCATTTCCCAGGATAATTCACACAGGAAATATAATTTATCTGCCATTGAGGTAAAAGTGCGGTCAGCTTTAATATCCCGTTCCATTTTGTGCCGCACTGCATAGAGATAAACACGGGAAATATCCACAGGTTTACCAGCTTCAATATCCGGTAATGCTTCCATAATTAAATCAATCATTACCGGACGACGTGCTAAATCTAATAATTGTTCATTATTAATTACTTTATCAACTGTTTCTGGTTTAGCTTTAAAATCAAGTACCTGCTTAATTTGTTCATCATTAAGTTTTTCTAATTCTAAAACTTCAAATTGGGGCGTTTCTCCAGTTAAATTTTTAGTAGAAGCTTGTAATTCGGCATTTAAAAGTGTGCGTCCTTCTAATGCTTCTGGAAAATGTTCTGTCCGACAAGTTAAAATTGCCTTTGTTCCTGGTGTTCCTACAACTTGTGCTAACTCCCAGAAATTATTAATCATCGCTTGAAGGTCTACCCGTGCAGCCATTTCGTCAAAGCCATCAAAAATTAATAATAATTTCCCCATGCGGTTAAGTTGTTCAAAGGCAGAATATCCCGATAAACCAATGTTATGTTTACGAAAAAAGAACTCAGAAAATAGAGATTCAATACTCACCGCTTTGGCATAATCTCTTAAAGGAATCACTAAAGGAATTCGCGGAATCGGTAAACCTTCTGCTTTCGCTTGACGATATTTTTGTAAAGCCAACCAAGCATAATGAAAAGCAAACCAAGTTTTACCTGTGCCAAATTCTCCTAAAACAGATAAATGTTCTTTTACTGGGTCAGCCAACCATTCATTAATATAACGCTCAATCCAACCATCTTCTTTACCATAATGACTAACGCCAATTCGCTGTTTAGTTATAGGATTAATTTCTTCTTTGGTACAAGCTAAGGGAACATAATATTTATCAATTCCTCTGATTTTAACTTCTGTTTCTAACCAATCAAAATAACCAGTAAAATCAGCATCAGCTTCAATTAATTCATCAAATGAATAACAAAAAATATGGCTATTTTCAGCTTTTTCAACTTCGGTTCTCGCTAATTTACTAACTCGACGTGGTGCAACAATCCAACCTTCATCAACTTTTTGAGTTTCTACAGCTTGTTTTACTGTATTAATATCATTAATTCCCGCTTCTGCTTCGACTCCGTGAATCAAAATCCGGTCATATCCTCGCCGTTTGGGAATATTAATAATCCATTCAAAATATTCTGGTTTTAAGATTTCGTAAGTTTCAAATTTATAACCCAGGGTTTGAAACCATTTTTTTAGTTGTTTACATAATTCTGTTTCTCTGACAATTTCCGCAGGTGGTAATAATTGCTGTTGATTTTGTAATAATTGGGTAATTTGTTTTTGAATTTCTGGTAAACTAAGTTTGTTAATTTGT
Source organism: Anabaena sp. PCC 7938 (assembly GCF_049315035.1). NCBI lineage: Bacteria > Bacillati > Cyanobacteriota > Cyanophyceae > Nostocales > Nostocaceae > Anabaena > Anabaena sp. PCC 7938. The sequence goes on from NZ_CP186034.1 coordinate 5,276,621, forward strand.
TCACGAACTTGATTTAAACTATTTTGTAAACTCTCTAATTTGTGTTCTTGTAAAATTTCTGTCGCTGTTCTAGCTCGTTTGACAATTTCCACAAACAATCGAGCAAATTCTGCCAATTCTCGACGATAATCAATATTTTCATCTTTAATTCTATCGCCAATATTAGAACTTTGAATAAAGCTATCTAATGTTTGACTATTAAAACTTTTATTTTGACTAAATGCTTGCTGAAATTCTTCTTTAATTTCTTTTTCTTTAAATAACTCTAAAATAAATTTTGGTTTCCCAACTCCATACTCAATCAAAGTATAAACATAAACCCCATCAAAATCATTAGGTGGTTCATCTGATTTCAAGCCAAATTTATTTAAAATTCGCAATCTAGTTTCACTATGATCTAGTTGATCTAAAACTTTATCTGTTGCTTTTCCAATTAATGCTCCAATGACATCATCAATGATAAACATATAAAATTTTGTATAAAAGTATTGTGTGTTTTTAATTTTACACTCTAAGTACCTTTATCTGTCAACAAACTATTTTTTACATTAAAAAAAGTAAACGCACCTTGCTAATAAAGTCAAAGTGCGATATTAAAAATCAAGTCCGTCTTTACGGATTTGATTGTGTAGCTGCGATTTCCAATCGCCAAAATTCAGATATTAAATATCAATCTCACTCAACTCACGAGTGATATAGTCAAAAGGCTCATCCACAAAAGCAGTATTAGCAATACCAGCAGCCGCTACTTGCTCCTTGACAAGACCCTTCATAATTTGGATACCCTGAACTGTAGAACCAATGGGTACACCCAAAGAATTGTAAGTTTCCCGGAGTCCTTGCAACACACGCTCATCAAGTACATTCATGTTACCAGCTACCAGCGCATAAGTAGCATAGCGGAGGTAATAGTCCATATCCCGCAAACAAGCCGCAAACCGACGAGTTGTATAGGCATTACCACCAGGACGAATCAATTCTGGCAATTCTTCAAATAACTTAGCACCAGCCTGTTTAACAATAGCCGCTGCATTAGAATTAATTGCCGCCGCCGCTTGCACTCTTGCCGTACCAGTTTCAAAGTAAGACTTGAGGCTATCGATCGCATTCCGGTCAAAATAACGTCCGGTTACGTCATAATTCTTAATTAAAGTTGTAATTGCATCGCGCATTCTTTTTTCTCCCAATCATTAGCTATCTATGGTTTGATATTTATTTGGCTGCAATTATGCACCTGTAAACTTTTGTGCCATAAACAATAAATGCGGCACAAAAACTATCCATCCGCTATTTAAGGATTCTATGCCAAAGTTGACCCCTATGAGATGATATTTCCAGTTTTGTGCAGATGATGAAGAAAGGTTAATATAACCTGTAATCCAGATAATCTGTAAAAAACACTACAAAATCACCTTAAGTCGAGTATTTACGATATTCCAGGTGGTGTGTCACAACTTGGGTTAGTTCGGCAGGGTTAAGATGCTTTGGCAGATTTTGGTTTTACTTTAGGAAATTGGGTACAGAAGGAGTAACAATGACAACCCCACAAGAAGTCTTGAAGATGATTCGGGACAAAAACATTCAGATGATTGATCTGAAATTCATCGACACACCAGGGACTTGGCAACATTTGACCATGTACCAGGATCAAATTGATGAAAATTCATTCACTGATGGTGTTCCTTTCGACGGTTCCAGCATTCGGGGTTGGAAAGGCATCGAAGAATCAGACATGACAATGGTGCTAGATCCAAACACCGCTTGGATCGATCCATTCATGAAAGAGCCAACCCTAAGTATAATTTGTAGTATTAAGGAACCACGCACAGGCGAATGGTATAACCGTTGCCCTCGCGTTATTGCCCAAAAAGCAATAGACTATCTTGCTTCCACAGGACTTGGTGACACAGCGTTCTTCGGACCTGAAGCTGAATTCTTCATCTTTGATGATGTCCGCTACGACCAAACCGCTAATTCTGGTTACTACTACGTAGATTCCGTAGAGGGTCGTTGGAACACTGGTAGAGAAGAAAGCCCTAACTTGGGTTACAAAACCCGCTTTAAAGAAGGCTACTTCCCAGTACCACCAACAGATAGCTTTCAAGATATGCGGACAGAAATGCTGCTAACGATGAAAGACTGTGGTGTACCTATTGAAAAACAACACCACGAAGTTGCTACAGGTGGTCAGTGTGAATTAGGTTTCCGCTTTGGTAAGTTAATCGAAGCTGCGGACTGGTTGATGACTTACAAATATGTCATCAAGAACGTTGCCAGAAAGTACGGTAAAACCGTCACCTTTATGCCAAAACCAATTTTTGGTGATAATGGTTCCGGTATGCACTGTCACCAATCTATTTGGAAAGGTGGACAACCTTTATTTGCCGGTGACAAGTATGCTGGCATGAGCGAAATGGGATTATACTACATTGGTGGTATTCTCAAACACGCTCCAGCATTGTTGGCAATCACCAACCCCACTACAAACTCTTACAAACGTCTAGTACCTGGTTATGAAGCACCAGTAAACTTGGCTTACTCCCAAGGCAACCGTTCTGCTTCTGTACGGATTCCCTTGTCTGGTAATAACCCCAAAGCCAAGCGGTTAGAGTTCCGTTGTCCAGATGCCACCTCTAACCCCTATTTAGCCTTTGCTGCCATGCTTTGCGCTGGTATTGATGGCATTAAGAACAAAATCCATCCTGGTGAACCCTTAGATAAGAATATCTATGAACTTTCTCCAGAAGAATTGGCGAAAATTCCTTCTACACCAGGTTCTTTAGAATTGGCATTAGAAGCACTCGAAAACGATCACGCTTTCTTAACAGATACTGGTGTATTCTCAGAAGATTTCATCCAAAACTGGATTGACTACAAACTGGCTAACGAAGTTAAGCAAATGCAGTTACGTCCTCATCCTTACGAATTCTTCTTATATTACGATTGCTAATTGCAACGAGTAGTAACAATACCTTGCCCAAATCGAAAAAAGTCTTGATGTGTAGGTTGGGTTGAGGGACGTTCACGTAGTGTGCCGGAGGCATAACCTAACAAATGCGTCGGGTTGCGCTGTCGCTTAACCCAACCTACAAAAAAATGGACAAGGTAAAAGCCACCCTCAAGGGTGGCTTTTTTTCAAAACTGTCTAGTTGAAGCAATCAAACAAAAACCTTAACTCATAGAGGCGTGACTGCTGCTATAAATTGTTTGTGTAGTGGGATCTATCTTGCCTTGAATGGGGTTCCAGTAATGGGATAGTTCTTCAGGAAGACCGAGTTCTTGTGCAGCACGCATCAGCATTGATTGTTGACGGTTCTTAACTTGCTGATGTTGACGTACCATTAACGCACGGGATTTTTCTTGAATAGACATAACTACAGTCCTCACTATTTCTTACTAATAGAATTTTTTCCTTACCCATTTATAGTAACAGGATTTCTGTAGCGTATGTTACGGAATTGAAAATAATTTACAAAAATTCATAATCAAGCGATCGCTATACTTCTACTTGGTGTACGGAATATCATGGATCAATCCAAAAATTATACGTAGTCCAAGACGAGTATTTATAGCCTTTCCCACTCTAGTAAGATACAAAATTACCCCTCCCCAACCCTCCCCTTGGTAATGGGAGGGTGCGCGACAGCGCGGGTGGTGTGTATTTCATGAGATTGGGAATTGCTATATTTCCAAAAAGCTTTATTCTTGATGGTGATTCCAATACAATAATTGACGGTAATAAAATTTAATCTATTGTTTATGTCTGACACCTTAAGCAAGTTGACCTATCAGACTTTTCAACAAGGAAAGAATTACTTCAGTTTTGCTCATAAAATTTTAACTTCACGGTTAAGAAATTTAGTGCATCCCACACTAGCACAAACGAGCCAATTTATACCTCAAGAGGCAATACCCAAACTGCAAAACAGATTAAATCAGCTACTAGAAACTGACTGGCAGGATGCAGAAAAAGGAATATATCCCACTAGTGTATTATTTGATAATCCTTGGGAAGATTTTTTCCCGCTATTATCCACTAATTTGGCTAGATTTACCCGCAAGTTGGGAAAGATCCCTAAAAAATAGCCAACAAGTTTTTTCACCAGAAATAGATAAAGACAGTTATCCTAGTTACTATTTGCAGAATTTTCATCACCAAACTGATGGTTATTTGAGCGACCTATCAGCCAATTTATATGACTTACAGGTAGAACTTTTGTTTGGGGGTTCAGCTGATGCCATGCGGCGACGTATTATCGCCCCGCTGAAAAGAGGTTTAGCAAAATTTCAGTTTTTGTCACCAAAACAAATCCGAATTCTAGATGTAGCTTGTGGCACTGGGCGGACTCTGAAGATGATACGCGCAGCTTGTCCTCAAGTTTCTTTATATGGTACGGATTTGTCGCCAGCTTATTTACGTAAATCTAATGAGCTATTGTCTCAAAATCCGTTGGAATTACCACAACTTTTACAGGCAAATGCTGAAGAATTACCTTATTTAGATAACTATTTTCATGTGGTAACTTCTGTGTTTCTTTTTCATGAGTTACCTAATACTGTGCGTCAATCAATTATAGAACAATGCTTTCGGGTGTTAAAACCAGGTGGAATCTTGATTATATGTGACTCCATTCAGAAGAGTGATTCACCTGAATTGACTCAGGTGATAGATAACTTTCCGAAAATGTTCCATGAACCTTACTACAGAGATTACACTACTGATGACTTGGTAGAGCGTTTAAAGAAAGCGGACTTTGAGAACATCGACACACAAGTCCACTTTCTCAGTAAGTATTTTATTGCACATAAACCAGTTTAAGGTAACGCAGAAGTACTCATCTGGTTCAGGCTAATGACTATTGAGAGTCCTTGACACCACTGTAGATTTTGGGTTCTGGATTAACTGTTTTATGGATCTCCCAAAATATTCAATATTCCTACTGGATATCGCACCGACTTTGACGGGTTAACCACAAGAAGTACAATTCTATTCTCTTCCTGCTTTCCGGCTTCCCTAATATATAGACGGCTAATACAAAACAGCAGCAGTTGAGGAAAACTAGTCGAGTATGTATATGAGTTACTAAGTCATACCATTTTAGATTTTGGATTCTCAAAGAGTTAATGGATCAACTTTTTAGAATATCCATTGATCACAATCTTTGTTCTTTATTGGTATCACTAATACAAGCTAAGTTTTCCACAATTACTGGATGTTTCGAGGGAATACTAAATAATCGCTCAGTTGTGCAGTTGTGTAGTGCTTTAACTGTCTATGTCTTTAGTCAGAGGAGATGAAATCTGGAACGATGAATAAGTTATGTAGTGCTTTAACTGTCTATGTCTTTGGTCGGAGAAAATAAAATTTGGAACGATGGATAAGCTATGAAATGCTTTAACTGTCTATGTTTCGGTTCGACAAGTTGTGTCAAGGATCTTAAACACCCAGTTCGCAGGTAATTTGATTCCTTTGCTGGCAACGAATTCTCGTACAAGCGGTCTGAAGCTACAATTGCTAAACAACTGAATGGATATTTCTGAAATATTCCATTGATTCTCTACGTCCACTACCACGATGAGGGGCTGGCTGTTCTGGTTGGTTAGGCCCTGGTTTGGGATTATCAGCCAGTAGCTGTTGTGAACCAGAACCAGCAAGCAGGAGGTAGGAAAGACGAGTAAGCATCGCTTCGCCGTTAAAAGCTAAGGAGCCGAATACCAGACTCGATACTAAAAGTGAAATGGCAGCACGCATAGTAGATGTCTATTTTAGAACTCTCTACTTCACTGATACTTAACATTTATATGATGATCCGGACAATTTATCAAAAAGTATTGTATGTGACTGCAAAAAAATCAATTTGATACTTCGTCGATATATTCGACAAGTAGCCAGTGACCAGATGAATTTAGATTTCCCCAGACGGTAAGCTTTTGTTGCTGAGGAAGGACTTGCAGTTGCTTGTCAATATGCGATCGCAATGTCACAATTTGCCAAGTTATATGTGAAAATTCAGTGGGATTAATAATACTAAATCTATAATCTTGTTGGTCTAGGCGATTAAAAATGCCTATGAAACAATCAAGATTCGAGTAATCATACTGATTAACCAATAAAGCCGGGCAATTACCACTAGTTGGATATGCTTCTGGGTTTTCCAAATAATGAATTTGCCAGTTTAACCACTCTGGATGATTGGTTGTTACGTTAAATAAAGGAACAATTACAGCAGGCGATCGCTCATCAGTTAATAAAGCTGTTTGCAACTTCCTCACCGGCAAATCCCTGGGCTGACATTCTAGCTCACAACATAGAGCAGCTGCCATACCCGCCGCTTGACCAATACCCATCACTACAGGCTGTAGTCTGGTTGCCCCATTTGCTATGTGAGACACAGAAATATTCTTTTCACAGACCAGCAAACCATCTGTAGACTTAGGAATTAGACAACGATAGGGAATGGTAAAGGGTGTTCCTGTCCAACGTCCCCCCCAGCGAATAGATTTAGGTTGCAGTGAGAACTTAACACCAGGGTAATGGTGATCATTGGCGTAGTTACCAACAGCAACTGCATCATCAAATTTAGCTGCTACATTACCACCTGCTAATGGCAGAATATCCTGCTCACAGACAGTAATCAATCCCTCTAAACGGCGACTTTCGCGGTAGTAGGGATGCAGCGCAAAAGCTGGAGAAACACTAGGAAAAACTCCTGTTGCTAAACCGTAGCGCCTACCAAGCTGAGTTTGAATAAAATGGGCAAAATTTTGACTATGCCAGAAACATTCTTGCTCAAACTCGCGTCTTGCTATCTCCGACTCTATCAAACGATCAGCCTTTTTACCGTAGTCATTGCCACAAATAGGCCAATTAATCATAAATCGACCATCAGGCGATCGTCCATAATTCAAAAACTTCTCAGCACCGTAATCTGACCAAGCGCCTGTAAACAAAGAAGGGTCATAATGAGGAGCAGGTAGAATTTCTGGGGCGATACTTTCACCAAAATCTTGCATCACCACGACCCAAGTTGGTGATTGTACAGGATACCTTGCGGTGAGAGCATTAGGGACAATAGGGGCGCTCGGCTCTCCCCACTCTGACTGCAATTCCCAACCCCAACGGCAAGGCACTTCCCCTAAAGCCAATAAATCTCCTAATTCCGTACCATCAAGAATAATTTTGGCCGTGACTGTGAAATCTGCAAAGCGTACACCTGTAATACAATCTCCCTGACGCAAAACCTCCAAAGGTGTTTTTCCCGAAATCCATTGTAAATTCGGTAATTCCTTCGCCCAGTCAGCAAAAATTTCTGCACCTACACGCGGATCATAGCTAAAAAAACTCACCCAACTATTATCTAATCCTCCCGGCTGTCGTTGACGTAACTCTTGTAAAAAAGCACCCCATAGCCCAGTTTGAAAAGCTTCTAATTCGTTACCATCAGGTGCAGATACGCCCGCTGAGGTGAGCATTCCGCCTAACCAGACAAATTCACTCACAAGAATGGTTTTAGCGCCTCTACGTGCTGCTTGGATAGCCGCAGCGGTTCCGCCGGTTCCACCGCCAACAACTAGGACATCGGCTGTATACTTGTGATTCATAATATTATGTATTAAGTAAATTTGTCGTGCTGATTATATATTGCATTACATTAGCCATTGGCATAACTCACTGACTAAATTTAATTCAGATACAGCGGATTTCATTTAAATGAGATACAAACTTGAACAATGAAACTCTTGTGGTGCGGGCATCTTGCCCGCTAGATATATACCTTCCAACCGCGAAATCCGCTGTATGTCATCAAGCTCCGTCTCAGACCAAAAATAATTCTGTTAATTTTTCTTTCATTTAATTGATGCAATAAATTCCAACCCTTTTATTTTTCTGGTTAATTTGGCTTATTTCTTACTTCTTTAATCCGGAGAGTGACAGAAGAGGGATATAAGCATATACTCAATCGCACTCTGTGTTAACAACTAATACAATTTAGAACCAAACTCTCCCAAGGTATGTAAATCAGTAATTATCTGAACTTGATATTAATACCTTTTTACCTGCTACTAGTTCTCTTGTTTCCATGACTTTAGGAACATTGTATTTTCTCATTAATTCACTGTATACAGTCAATGTTTCCTGATTTACTCGTGCAGCGCTGAATCTTTCTAAGTTTTGTTGGGCGCGGAATTTCCACTTTTGTAACTGCTGGGAATCGCTGAGTAATTGCCCTAGGGCATTAGCTAAAGTTTGGCTATCTTGAGGTGGAACTAGAATACCTGCTTGCCGATGATCTAAAGTCTCTGGAATGCCATCTACATCACTAGCAATAATTGCACAACCGGCTTCTCGTGCTTCTGTTAATACCAAACCAAAGGATTCGCAGTGTGAAGCGAGGACAAAGATATCTGTTGATAACATATAGCGTTGTGGTTCTGCTTGAAAACCTTCAAAATGAATGCGTCGGTGTAGTCCTTTATCTCTAAATGTTTTACTTTGGACTATTTTCTCAAAAATAGGCCGATCTGGGCCGTCTCCTACTAAATATAAATGAGCGTGAGGAAAATCTTGAGCAATGAGGCTAAATGCTTCAATTAAATCACCAATACCTTTGCGGCTATACATTCCGGCTACGGTAGTGATGGCTGGATGATGGAGTGCTAGGGGTTGGTAATCTTGAATGTTTCTATGTCGAGGACTACCTAAGGTGCCGTTGGCAACCACACACAACTTTTTGGCTGGGATACCGCGCCGAATCATTGAATCGGCGACTGCATGACTAACTGCAATTACTCTATCTGCTAATCCCATGAGAACTGCACTACGTTGAAATTCATTATGGACAGTAGAAACTAAACTATAGTTACCACTATTTCTAAAAATTCCCGCCAGCACAACTCCTGTCATCATATGAGTATGAACAATATCTGGTTGAAATTTTTTGATAATTTCTCGATAACGCCAAGCAGCTTTGATCATGTTGAGTGGCGACCGTGATTGATCTAGTTTAAAGTGCTTAATACCATGATTTGCTAATAATTCCTCATATTGTCCACCTGATGATGCTACAGCAACATGAAGTCCGTTTTTTGCTTGTAAACAGGCTAAGTCTACTGCTACATTGACAATTCCATTACCTATTTGTTGCAGATGATTTGTAATATGCAAGATTCTCATTTAATTTTTCTCCACAGCAATTATTTTTGGCAAATATCATGATGTTCCTTAATGTAAATATAATTTTCAATTAAATCTACATTAGATAATTAATCAGTTAATAAGATTAAGATTTAAAGAAGATTTCTTCTGAGTGTAAGAATCGTTTTATAAAACCACGAGGTAGGCTTTGTATTTGAGAGGGATAGGCTGCGATCGCTCTTTTTTTCTTTTCTTGCACTGAGGTAATTGAAAGCCGATAAGCTGCTCTGATATCCTTTAATTTCAAGAGGATAAATAAAGGCGCTCTCCAAAACACCCAAATAGGATACTGTAATAGTTCTACTATAATTCCTGATTGGGTGATTGCCTCCTGAACTAAATGATATGTAGCTTCATGATCTTTATGACAATCTTTACGATGTGGAACATAAATTTCTCCTGGCTGATAAAGTTTTAGTAGTTCAGAAATCTGGTTAATTATCTGTTGTTTTTCCTCTGGATTTAAATCTGGTAAACTTCCATCTAGCTTATCCAAAAAATGAATTTCTGAAGGCTTTACTCCCAAAATTTCTAGTGCATTTAAGGATTCTTGTTTGCGAATATGAATAATTTTATTTTGAATATGTGGATCTGAACCATGAGAACCTCTGCCGTCTGTCAAGAAGGTGACAACTACTGGTATTTCTTGTTCTCTTTTTCGTGCAATCATCCCACCACAACCAAAAGTTTCATCATCTTGATGGGGAGAAAACACCATTGCTGGTTTTTGACTAAATTTTAGTGGCTGACTTCCCCAATTCAAAATCCATTGTGTAAGTAATTGGGAATGAATATATTGTATTTGATTGAGAAAATCATTAGGAATTAGTTTTTCTAATTTAATCAGGCTAATTTTATCCATTTTTTTCTTATTTATTAGAATGTGTATTAATACTTATTAAATATTGATTAAAATTATAATTTTCCCTTGAGAGTATTTGAAAAATCAGCAACTAATAAGTATATGTTATATATCATAATTAAATATGCTCTCCAGTATTTATTTTTTTTGTGAATTTGCGCCATAAATATGAAGGAAAGTTAGAAGTAACTTAAAATTTATTTTCTACTTAAATATGGCAGATGGCTTGACATTCTCGATTGTATTGCATCTCACCAAAAAGCGCTATATCAACTTTATTACAGTGTCTATAAATAATTTATTTAGCGAAAATGGATATAAAATTTCCCGTTCCTATCCTCTGTCAGGACTTATGCAAAATGTGATCGAAAACCTGATTCTTCAGTAGCGGTAATTCATGAATTACCGCTGCTTTCTTTGTTTTACGCGTAAGTCTTACCTGTATGGGAATAAATTTTAGAAAGCTCTGCCTATGGCTAATGCCACGCTGTATTATCAATATTTGTAGAGGCAGAGCCTCTGTGATGGCATTCCTAGTCAGAGACTAGGAACGAGATAAACTGAGCTTATGTTGAAACTAGTGAGCAATGTGTTTTACCCAGACAATAGTCAATTTTTTGAGTGAATTTTCAGCTTTTTTCCTCAAGTTTAAAAACGATAGATAATTACTTTTCCATTCATATTTTCTTCTACAAAGACTAAGTATTCACCATTAGACCGACGAAAAGCCCGGATACCGTGGGGAATATCAACCCAGCCACTTTCTCCACCAACTTCAGGGCCAGGACCGAATTTGTGTAAGAGTTTTCCTGTTGCAGCTTTATAGACATAAACTTCTGCGGTTTTCACAGTCACTGCAAATACATAATCGCCAGCTACACTCATAGCTGCGGTAGAAATTTCTCGCTTCCCAGTAGAGTCATAGGGAACTACAGTTCGCCATTTGGGGGTGCGATTTCCTTTATTCCAATTATCAAAGCGGGCAATTTCTGATCCGACAACTCCAGTATCATCCCCAGAAGCTGGATGTTCTACGGTGAAACCTGATAAATACATAGTATCTGTTTCGGGAAAATACTCAATTCGCCGCAAATCTTTAAAGACGCTGGGAGTCTTATGTTTTTGCATGGAATTATAGGTATAAATGGGGTTGCCTTTGCTATCTAATCCCTGTAAAGGATAATGGCGAATACCATCTTCTGTTCGCAAGGTTTTCCAAACATCACCTTTGTTGTCAACCCACCAACCACCTATGTAGGGATAATCTTTGCTGCTGTCGTACTCTTTTTGATCAAATGCACCGTTTCCATTACTATCTCGCCAAATCCATTCCCCTTGGGTTGGTTGGTGGGGAGGCCAGTTCCCGTTGATAGATTTACCTTGGTCATTAGTGCCTACAAATAACCCGGCTGGAATAGCAATTTTACCGTCTGTAGCGGGTTGAAAACGATAAATTTGCAGTAAGCTGCCAAACATATCTGTGAGGAATAAAAAAGGCTTTCCTTGAATACGACGAACAAAGGTACCATCTGGGGATGTGTGTAAACGAGGATCTTGAGGATATTTGAAAGGATTAACTGTGTAGGCTTTATAAGTCCACTGTTTACCCACTGGTTTACTATAATCCATCAAGTATTCTTCATGCTTGGTGAATACATTTATACCATTACTTTTGGGGTCAGTATCTGCATTATCTACAAATATCAAGCCTAGTAATTGCCATTGTTGTTTTCCAGCGGCTGAAAATTTTCTTAAATCTGTGCCTGATTTGTTAAAGCCATTGTTGTTGATATAGATATTACCTGCGCTATCTGTACCGACTCCGGTAATTCCATAGAGTTTCAAGCTTTGCACTTCACCAGGGACACCGCCATAGATACCATTTTTATCGCCGAAAGTTCCTACTTGTTTAGGGTTGCCTTTAATTGTATAAATTAGTACTTGCTGCCGGAAGCTATTGTCTGCCACTAATAGTCTATCTTGTTTGTAAAGTGCGATCGCTGTAGGGTCAACAACATCTACAATTTGTTCAGGCAATTTTTTACCCGTTTGGGAATAATGCACAACCTTCCCAGCAGTGCTACCTTTTTTATTTTGAATAATCCATAAGTCTCCTTGTGGATCAATAGCTATTCCTCCCGGATTAGTAACTGCAAAGCTGCCCATTTTTTGCATTGTTTCAGTATTATAAATACCCACAATGTTATCAATGGCATTACTCACAAATAGCTTATTACCTACAATTGCTAAACCAGTGACTTCACTTTTATCACTAGTAATTAACATACTTTTATCCCAGCCATTACCGCCAGAAAAAGGTACGGGTTTTCCTGCTAAATTATAGCGTCGTACACAGTACCAAGTTTTACCTTCTGGAGGATAACCTTCTTTTCCATTATTCATCCCACTCTGAGACATAGCAAGATAAATATACTTGCTATTGACTGTCACCGCTTTACCACCAAGACGATTCCAGCCGTGAAGATCTTCTAGAAAACCAATAACTTTACCATCTTTATATATTCCCGCTTCTCCTCCTGCTTCATCCCAGTAACTATTAGTGTAAATTTCACCATTTGCTGTTACATACATTGTTTCCACATTATTTTGTACTCGCAACTTTCCTTTGCCAATGGTGTTACCAAGCCAAGAAGTTGTATATGTAAATGTAGGGGTTTTAGTTGTTTCCTTCTGAGAAATTTGATTAGTAAATTCAGATGTTGGAGTGATTTCCGTAGTAGAGATCTGATTATTAACGTTAGATGTTTTAGTTGTTTCTGCTTTAGAAATTTGATTAGTAAAGTTAGATACTGTAATGCTTTTTGTCGTAGCCTGATCCATTGCCATGCCTACGAATATCGCCATTAAAACACAAGTTAAACAGAGTAAAATATTAAAAGCTATTTTTCTCTGCCAATATCTACTCTGAATTGACTTTTTTATAAATTGATTAAGTGTTTGGCGGTTTTTTTTAAGGTGTGAAATTAATATTTTGATCATGGAATTACTATGATTGCATATCGGCAGCTATCATTACTTTGAGATGAAGTGATGAATGTAGATGAAATTGCTATATTTAGTTTGAATTGACTAAATATTATCAAAAATGAAATTTAGCTCAAGAAATTAAAACTAATAGTTAGGGAAATCATCATAATTAGTCTTAAACTTGGCTTACAAATGTCTTTGTTGCACTTATTTACTTCATACATTCTGCCTAAATAAGATAAAATTTATCTTATTTATGCTTAGGTATTGGCAGAACACATGAATAACCTAACAAATAAATAGCATTGATTATATATTTTCATCGAAACTTTATCAAGACTATATATTTTTTTCACAGAATAGTTATATCTAAGTGGCAAATATTATTTTTTCTGGGAAGGTAATATTTAATACAAATCAAATATTAAATAAATTCTTTAGATAGAGGTTTTATTAATCAAAAATATTTTACACTGCCATCACAACAAATTGAGGGCAATAAAAATACTTTTGATTTTCTGGTTGACAGTCAAATTAAAATGGTTTATAAAAGAATTTTCTATCTTTTTAAAGATATTTATAAAATTGCTATATCTACCAAATTGATATACTTATTGTAGTATTCGTGAAAATGTGTAACTACTTTTCATAAAAAACTCTAAACAGAAAATTTACGTATAGTATTTTCTAGTCTAATGAAGTACAAAAATATCTGCGTCTATCTGCGTTTAAGTATTACTGCTTGTACCTCACTTGAATGGGAATTGCTATATCTAAAAAATTATTAATTTATTCAAAAATAACCTGATTTGTAATTTTTTAAAACGTAAAGAGGTTGAATTGGGTATGAAAGCGAACAGAAGTAAGCTCAATTCATGAGAGGAGAAAATTAGGTGGGAAGTAACGAAAAAAAGATTGATTCATCATCTGCATCTATTTTAACCTTAGGAACAGGTTGGTTTCCTAAAAATCCAGGAGGATTAGAAAGGTATATTTATGAACTAACTCATAAATTAGCTGCAAATCAAGACCGGATAGAATTATGTGGAGTTGGTCTACCAAATGCTGAAGCAGATACACCAGTTAAATTAACTAATTTAGCATCTCCTGATAGTCTAATTTGGCAGAGGTTATGGTCAATTCGTTCTAATTTTCAAAAAACAAGATTAGATAAACCTGATGCTATTAATCTGCATTTTGCATTATATAGCTTTCCCATTTTAGATCTTTTACCTAAAGAAGTACCAATCACTTTTAATTTTCATGGTCCTTGGGCTTCGGAAAGTCAAGAAGAAGTAGCAAATCAGAAACTTAGTATTTGGCTAAAGCAGCAGTTAATAGAAAAAAAGACTTATGACCGATGCGATCGCTTTATTGTTCTTAGCAAAGCATTTGGTCATATCTTACATCAAAAATATCAAGTTTCTTGGGACAAAATTCATATTATTCCTGGTGGAGTAGATATTCATCATTTTCAAAATAATTTATCGCGACAACAGGCTAGAAAACAACTCAGTTGGCCAAATAACAATCCCATCTTATTCACATCTCGTCGCCTTGTTCATCGTATGGGAATTGACAAATTATTGCAAGCAGTAGCGGCAATTAAACCAAAAATTCCTGATATTTGGTTAGCAATAGCTGGACGTGGACATATTCAAACTTTATTACAAAAACAGGCTCAAGAATTAGGTTTAGAAAATAATGTTAAATTTTTAGGTTTTTTACCAGATGAACAGTTACCAATTGCCTACCAAGCGGCTGACTTAACTGTTATGCCTAGTCAATCTTTTGAAGGTTTTGGATTAGCAATTCTTGAATCTTTAGCTTGTGGTACTCCTGTTGTCTGTACTCCTGTGGGAGGAATGCCAGAAATTTTACAACAATTTTCACCGGAATTAATTACTGATGATATTAGTACTAAAAGTATTGGAGAAAAATTAGAACAGGTATTGTTAGAAAAAATTTATTTACCTTCTAGAGAACAATGTCGTCATTATACAACTACAAATTATGATTGGAATCATATTTCTCAAAAGGTACGACAAATTTTATTAAATTAAATTTGGAATATGACTACAATTTTCATAGGTATCTGTTAAAAAATGTGTGTACATTTTTAGACATATTTCAATTTGGCTACTGTCTTTATATAAAGAAATTAAAATCGGGTTTTAGTCTTTTTAGGAGTTTACATGAAAATTTTTTTCTTAGACCAAAGTGGTAAACCAGGTGGTGCAGAATTATGTTTATTAGATATTGCTAAACCCTATTCTGAAAGCTCACTTGTTGGTTTATTTGCAGATGGTGATTTTAGAAAATTATTACAACAACATCAAATCCCCGTAGAAGTTTTAACAACTCAATCGCTTCCAGTTCATAAACAAAGTAGTTTATTACAAGCGATAGGTAGTTTAGGAAAGCTTGCACCATTAATTAATAAAGTAGTTCAACGTGCTAGAGAATATGATTTAATTTATGCTAATACTCAAAAAGCCTTAGTTGTTGGTGCAGTAGCGAGTTTTTTAGCTCGTCGTCCCTTGGTTTATCATTTACATGATATTCTTTCCCTAGAACACTTTAGCCAAACTAATCTGCGGGTTGCAGTTACTTTAGTAAATCAGTTTGCTTCATTAGTAATTGCTAATTCCCAAGCTAGTAAAATAGCATTTTTAGAAGCAGGAGGAAACCCAGATATTATTGAAGTTGTTTATAATGGATTTGCAGCAACTAATTACCAAGTTCCTGAAACTGATGTTATAAACCTCAGGAAAAAATTAGGATTAGAAGAAAAATTTATTGTTGGACACTTTAGTCGGCTTTCTCCTTGGAAAGGACAGCATATTTTAATTAGCGCCCTAGCTGAATGTCCGCAAGATGTGATAGTTATGTTAGTAGGTGATGCTTTGTTTGGTGAGCAGGAATATGTGCAAGAATTACACCAAAAAGTTACTGCATTGGGACTGGAAAATCAGGTTAAATTTTTAGGATTTCGCTCGGATATCCCCCAATTAATGACTATGTGCGATTTAGTAGCTCATACTTCGACTGCACCTGAACCTTTTGGAAGGGTTATCGTTGAAGCTATGCTGTGCGGTAAACCTGTCGTTGCTGCTAAAGCAGGAGGAGTAATGGAGTTAGTAGAAGATGGAATTAATGGTTTTTTAGTTACACCCAATAACCCCCAGGAATTAGCACAGGTGATTAATACTTGTATTAATGAAACCACAAGAACTGCGACTATTGCTAATAATGCTAGAATTAATGCTAGTGAGCGTTTTGATGTGACAACTATTAATCAACAAATTGCCCAATTATTGAATTTATACTGCAAACGGTTCATAGTTTAACTAACTCTCCAAACCTCTCCCCGTGAACGGAAAGAGGCTTTGAAGTTGTTCTTTGTATTATCAAAAAGTCAAATTTCTAGCCGTTTTGAGTATAGTAATTAAACCTAAAATACAATGAGCGATTCTAGACGAAAATAATGAAGCCCGCATATTACGGGCTATATTAGGTGGTAGAACTAATTTATGCTGCTTCCCGTCTTTGTGAAGAAATATTCACTTCCGGAAAAGGAAGGGAAAGCTGTTCTGCTGGTGAAACTGTTGCTTCTTCTAACACTGTAACTTGAATGTTGACACTGACTAAATAATTACCTGTATCCGCACCCACTGCTTCAGCAATTAACTTGGCAATATCTGGACGTTTTGCGGTTAACGGATCACGTAAAATATATCTATCCCATTCATGCTTTGCAGTTGGATTAAGATTGAGAATGTAGTGTTTCATCATAAGATTAACCGTTAAATCCATCTTCTAGAAGGCTTTTAGAGGTAGGAGTTACGCAACAGGAATATTAGTAGGGTGCGTTAGATGTCGAAAATCTGTTGATACTAACCAATTTATAGGTCTGGCCTATCCTACAAGAGACATTTGCGTAAGTCCTGAGAAAGTGGATGCTATAAGGCTATTATAGTACATTAGTACTATTTTGGCAAGAGAGGAGAATAGCTTTTTGAGATTTTCCTAGTTTTGAGGAGTAAACAGGCGTAAAACTTAGGAATTACTAATCTTTTTAGGTTCGATACTGCTTTTTTAAACTATCCAACTTCGATTCCTGGGTGTAGACGATTTCAGTAAATGTCAAGATTCTGGTAAAAGTTGGGATAATGAAGATAGTCCTACGTTCTGAATAGAAATTTCTCAAGGTGATCCAAGCGGTGAAAAAAGTAGAAATTTCGATATAAATGAATATATAAACCTTTGTTTGTTTCACTTTGTCCCAACCTAACGCAGTGCGTAATCTGCAAGAAACTCATTTAAACCGCGCCCGTGCTAGTCTTAGACAAGCACTATCTTGGTATGGATATCTCCGCAAGTCTGGACAGCTATCATCTAAACCAGAATTGGCAAGTTTGGTAAAACCAGAAATAGAAGCTTTAACTGCCACACTCAACAAGCTAGACTCTAATGTGTGATTAGAATTGCGGCTTTTGGTTTGGTGAGTCGTGGGAAGTCTGCGGTTTTAAATTCTTTGCTGGGGGAAAAAATCCTTCAAACTGGCCCCCTCAATGGTGTAACTCAGTGGCCTCGTTCTATTCGTTGGAAACCAGGGGGAAAGGTTTTAGTTGAATTAATTGATACTCCTGGATTGGATGAAATTGAGGGGGAATCAAGGGCGCAAATGGCGCGAGATGTAGCACGTCAGGCTGATTTGATTTTGTTTGTTGTCTCCGGTGATATTACTAGAATTGAGTATCAAGGGTTACTGGAATTACGCCAAGCTCAAAAACCCCTGATTTTGGTGTTTAATAAAATTGATTTATACCCAGAAGTAGATAGAAAAGCTATTTACAAAAATTTACAGCAATTGGGGGCAGGAAATCCCCAAGCTAAACCTTTATTACCTGATGAAATTGTAATGGTAGCGGCTGAACCTGCACCAATGGAGGTGAGGGTGGAATATGCAGATGGGAATGTGAGTTATGAATGGGAAACGCCACTACCACAGGTTGAGGAACTTAAGCAAACTATACTTAATATACTAAATCGGGAAGGGCGATCGCTCTTAGCTTTAAATGCACTCCTGCAAGCACGGGACTCAGAAGTATCCATAGCTCAAAAAACCATTGATTTACGCCAAAAAGAGGCAGAAGATATCATTTGGAAATTTAGCAAATATAAAGCTCTTGCGATCGCTTTAAATCCTATTCCTGTTTTAGATGTTATTGGTGGGGCAATTACCGATTTAGCTTTAATTCGTTCTTTAGCTAGATTCTACGGTTTACCAATGACTAGCTATGAAGCTACTAACCTCTTAAAAACCATTTTATTCAGTTCTGGCGGTTTATTGTTGGGAGAAATAGGCAGTAGTTTAATGTTAGGTTTAGGCAATAGTACTGCTATTCTAGCCAGTGGTGATAGTCCTCTGAATATTACTACTTTTGCTGGCGGTGCGTTAGCGAAGCTCACCGGAGGTATTGCTCAAGCTGGTATTGCCGGCTATGGTTCTTATACTATTGGTAAAGCTGCACAGGTATATTTAGAAAAAGGCTGTACCTGGGGACAGTTAGGTGCTAGTACCGTTATTCAAGAGATTTTATCTCAAGTTGATAAAAATACAATTTTGTACCGGTTGCGAGCAGAATTAGGGGGGAAATTCGGCGAATTTTGAAAAATTGATATGAAGTTGCATAGAATTAAAATATCAAGAATAATTGACCGCAGATAAACGCAGATAAAAATAGATAATTCAATTGATATCATTATTCTGTGCAGCCTCACATAAAATTGGTATTAATTAAATTGCAATTTAAAACAAGTAAAAACTTAATAAAATCTTCCACCAATAAAATAGTTGTCTCTATATTTTCGTTACACAAACAGTATAGAGATTAACTAAAAAGTATTTTTTGAATTGTTACCTTTGATCAGAGTTCAACAAAGTCTAAAAATTACTAAGATGCTGAAACCATCTTATTTTGTAGAGCTGATCTAAACGGAAAGTGTGAGCTTCCTGATACTAAAGGCAGCTATCAGTCAATATTTATCTCAACAGGTGAAAGTATCATGACATCTTTAGATGGAGTTCAAGCTGCTATTAACTCCGGTAAAAATAGCACTCAAACAATTGAAGAAGCGATTCTCGAAGCAATTGTTGAAGCTCGTGCAACCTGTGAGGAAAATGGAAGTAATTCCCCTAATTGTGCAGTAGCTTGGGATATTGTCGAAGAATTGCAAGCCGAAAAAGCACATCAAAAACAGGCACAACATCACAAAACTTCTCTAGAAAGCTATTGTGAGATGTATCCAGATGCTTTGGAGTGCCTTATCTACGACGTATAAATTTGTAGAAGTAGGTTAGTTTCTCTGAGGCTTCATTTAGCATTTATTATTCATGCTTTTCGCGTTTTGTCGGTGCATGAATAATTAAGCTGAAAAATCTGGAATTTGCACACCCAATTTAAATGAAACTCTTCATTCTGACTCCTGATTCCTGACGAAGCACTTTTTCAGCAAACCCTAATTATTTCCTATACTTTAGGGTTTGACGAAAAAGAGTAGTGTTATTTATAGGTAAAACTTAATAAAACAGAAAAGCTACATAAGTTATTTCAATCGGATTTTTCCGAGAAATGTAATCTACTATATTTATTGAGAATTAGCCTATCTTTTTCTCAATAAGGTTGAGAATATTCGCAATAATTCAACGAGTTTACTAGGGTCTTGACCTTTTTAGCTTTTATGATACTATGACTATATGAATAATCCAAGGGTTTTCTATATCTAAAATCAAAAAATAAGTGGGTGTGTTCTTCAAACTAACCTGCTTAACTACATTGATTCATATTCCCAAGGATTAATAATCTTAATACCACACCCTTCAAAGTCAGAAACATGACGTGTTGCTTGCTATAGTTGCTTCCTGAGTGTAACAAATAGCTGCAATTTGAGCATCAGCTTGAGAAATTGGAGTTCCATTTTTTCGTCTTTGGGATGCAATATTAGCAAATGCTACAGCAGCATTTTGATCAAAGGGAAAAATACGTCCAGCGAAATCTTTAGAAAACATGAGTTGTGCTGCTTGAGTGAGTTCATCTCGTCGTTTTCCCTCAGAGAGTATAGTAATTCCATAGAGAATTTCTGCTTGAGTAATTGTTGTGGTAAACAGACTCATTAAGGGTTGTTGGTTTGTCCAATTAAAAACTGCTTTAGACTTTTTAGACTTCATCAGTTCTGACAATACATTGGTATCAAGAATAATCATTCTTCAAATGTTGATACAGTACGGATAGGTTCTCTAGCTATTTCTGGTAATTCAAAATCTCCGAAATTCGCAAACCTCTTTTCAATCAGAGTTGCTAGGTTTAAGGAATTTTCGTTATTTTCTATCAGAGTCATGTAAAGAATTTCTCTGGCTTCTTCTAGAGAATGTCCGTGTTTTTCTGCTCGTTTTTGCAGACGAGATTTGATTTCATCATCAAGGTTAGAAATAATAATATTAGTCATATAAAAAACAAGCCTCAATCAGATTTATAGACAATTTTACTTTATGACTTTGTACGCCTAACCTACTGTACAAATCAGGTAGCCTTGCTTGTGCAGAGGGTTAGGAGTAGGTGTCTAAAGACTAGCTGTTAATTAATCATATACTTAGCTAGTAGTCTGTCAAGAAATAATTGACGGGTAAATAATTCTTCCTTCTTCCTTCTTCTTCCTTCGCGCTCTTTGCGTCCTTCGCGGTTCGTTTCTTCTTTATCCGTCAAAATGTATTTGACAGACTACTAGACACAAGCCAGTACAGAGCGATGAGTAACGAACGAGTAGGAAGAAGAGTCAACCACTCGGTACTCGGTACTCGATACTCACAACTCTTCTGACTTCTGCTATATTTACATTTCAGTTGCGTACTGTTCCTGTTGTCTTTCCACAAAAGTTTGGACACGATTGCGGTAGTTTCTCAGATTTTCATCTACCCAATCGCGATCGCTACTATTGGCAAATAAATGTACCATTGGTTCACTAGCATCAGGCAAAACTAACACCCAACTATCATCATAGGGTTGACAAATTTTTACCCCATCAATTAATTCCAGATTTTGGGCTGGGTGAGTTTCTACCAAATAACGCATTAATGCCCCCTTTGCAGTCCAAGGACAACGGATGGTATAGTTCTTGTGAATGACTCGTGGCAGTTCGGCGCGAACAGATGCAAGCGATCGCTCTTGAATAGTTAACATCTCAATTAACTTGGCAATACAGAACATCGAATCAAACCCCGGATGAAGATGGGGGAAAATAAAACCAGTTTCACCACTTCCACCCAAAACCACATTCGGATTTTTCTGAGAAGCCTCCATCAAAGCCGTCGGATTTGCTTTCGTGCGAATTACCTTACCATCATGACGACGCGCAACTTGTTCCACAGCACTAGAAGCATGAACCGGTACAACTACCGAACATCTCGGATTAGATGTTAACATCATATCGACCATTAACGCCGTCAAAATCTCCCCCCGAATCGGATAACCAGACTCATCAACTAAAATTAGTTGTTCCCCATTAGCTGATACCTGCACCCCAAAATTAGCTTTTAATGCTTCCACCACATGACCCAATTGAGTCAGTAGTCCTTCGCGGTTAGTGGTAGTCATTGAAGCTTTATTCAAACTTGCATTCAGCACCACCGCGTCAGCACCAAATTTATCTAACATTTGGGGTAAAACTGCCCCAGACACAGCATAAACATAGTCAATTACCACCTTAGCTCGACTATTGCTGAGGGTAGAAACATTCAATAGCTTTTCAAAAGCAGTACAATAACGGTCAATCACTTGGCTAGGATAGGCGACATCACCAATTTCATGACTTTGCGCTCTTCGCATATCTTCCTTAAAATAAGCCCCCTCAATCTTCTTTTCCTGTGCTTTAGTGATATTAATTCCCTTACTATCCATGAATTCAATCAGGATATAATCAGGACGATCTGGATGTATTCGCACATGAATACCCCCAGCAACTCCCATTGTGGGGATAACAGTTCTGGTAATGGGAATAGCTGTAGAATCAAGGTTTTGAATATCCACACCTACCGACATCAAACCAGCAATTAAAGAACGAGTCACCATGCGCGAGACATTACGCTGGTCACGGGAAACTGTGACTTTACAACCTGGTTTTAAAGTCGAACCATAAGCAGCGCCTAATTTAACCGCAAATTCTGGGGAAATGTCGATATTAGCTAAACCTTGAACACCCCGTTGACCAAATAAATTTCGTTGGGCAGTATTTCCCCAAATCAAGTTAATATTTAAAACTGCACCAGATTCAATTTTTTTACTTGGCCAAACCCGCACCCCAGGACTAATTTGTGCTTCTTCTCCCACCGTAGAAAGGGAACCAACTACAGCAGCTTCTAATACATGAGCGCGTCTATCTACACGAGTACCACGGGAAATTACACAGGCCGATAATTGCGCTTCATCTCCAATAATTGCCCCATTCCAAACTATGGGACGCTTCAAATTAGCATCAGCGCCAATAGTGACATTATCACCGATTACAGTCCCATCTTCAATTTGTACTCTCGCCCCAATGCGGCAATTATCGCCAATTACAGCCGGAGTTTCAATTCTGGCTGTCTGATCAATATAAGTATTTTGACCTACCCAGATACCAGTAGAAGTTTCTGTATAGGGAAAATCTAGTTTTACCTTCCTAGCTAAAGCATCATATTGTGCTTCACGGTATGCATCTAAATGACCCACATCACACCAGTAACCTTGGGCTACATAACCGTAAATTGGCTCATTTTTGGCTAGGAGTAGGGGGAATAAGTCTTTAGAAAAATCAGATTCGGTGTTTTCTGGTAAATAGTCTAAAACTTCGGGTTCTAAAATATACGTGCCAGTGTTGACAGTATCGGAAAAAATTTCGCTAGTGGAAGGTTTTTCTAAAAATCGCTGTATTCGTCCCTCTTCGTCAGTAATGACGACCCCAAATTCAATAGGGTTGGGAACACGGGTTAAAATTAAAGTTGCTTTTGACTGTTTGTGTTTATGAAATGCGATCGCAGCACTCAAGTCAAAATCTGTGATACTATCTCCGCTAATTACTAAAAAAGTCTCATCCAGAAGTTCAGCAATATTCTTGACACAGCCTGCTGTTCCTAGAGGTTGATCCTCTTCAATAGCGTAGGTCATCTGCACGCCAAAATCACTACCATCCTGGAAATAATCTCGGAGAACATCCGGTAAATAATGTAATGTAGCAATTACTTCCGTGATGTGATGTCGTTTGAGAAGATTAATGATATGTTCAGCAATTGGTCGATTTAATATAGGAACCATCGGTTTCGGTAGATCGCAAGTTAAGGGACGTAACCTTGTCCCCGAACCCCCCGCCATTAGTACTGCACGCATAAATCCTCCTATTCGCAGCCGTCGCTGCATCAAAATCCGTTATAAAACTTGATTCTCCTTTATTTAGTCTCCTCTATATATTGATCTTTGAGGAACTTCCACGAGAGACATCTGCTACTAATCGCCGATGCTCACGGTAAAGCCTATCAAAATTCACCGTTTCCCTAACTAGCAATTTATGGTAATTATTAGGTAATTTTATAGTCTTTCAACCCTGTTACCTGCTATTTACAGCATTTTTCATGTAAACCAGGTACGGACTAATGACCGTTTGCTCCTATGATAATTTGTAGCTCACTAAGTTGCCATCTGCTGTAGCAATCCTGTTATCATAAATAAGAGCAATTGGTAATACTAACTTAAACTATAAATTAAGTGACTTCAAAGCCGATAGCGCCGCTTGGCATTAGCCATACATTGATAGCCGGATTTATGTTTTATCTATAATTGGCGTGAAGTCTCTCTATTGCGTGGTAACTTTTAACTAAAATTCCTCTGTTACTAAGGAAATTGATAACAATGGGCAAATTAATTATTCTTGGCTTGATAGTAGTTTATTTCGGTGGTGCTTGGAAATTTTGGACTGGTTTTAGAAAAACTAATTTTAACCAAACTCTGCCGAATCGTATTGGTTTTTCATTGTTATGGCCAGTTTTGTTTATTGCTAATCCATCCTATCGACGTAATTTTAGAAAGGCACTCAAAGGATAATTAGTAATTCATAATTCGTAATTCGTAATTCGTAATTAATCATGAATTATGAATCATGAATTATGAATTTATTAAAAAGCTTGAATCCACTCTTTAATAAAATATTCTGTCCAGATGCCGTTTTGCCAATAGGGATCAGCTTCTACTAATTGACGGACAGTAGCTTCATCTTCGGCTTCGTAAATGCCAAATACTTTAGTGACATCTTTAGTAGGGCCAAGGGTAATCAAAACACCAGATTCTTTTTGTTTTGCTAATCCTTCTAAATGAGCTTGACGATAGGGATCGCGTTTTTCTAACACGTCTTCGCAGTAAGTTCCCCACATTATATATTTAGGCATGATTGCTAGTTACTTCTACTGATTAATAATAATATACCGCAATCTTCGTATACTTTAATTTGTGAAAACTGAAAAAATTTCCTAGCAGTTTGCATACCTAACTTTTGATTCTGTTTTTATAACTTTTGTCAGAGGTAAAAGTTTTGAAAATAATCACAATAAAGTAAGTAGTTATATTTTCTATAACTTACGCAACTAATAGAAAACTAATATAGCAGTTACGTAAGTCCTGATTTTCTTGTATTGAGAAAATAATCAGAAATAGTCAAATTATCGTTTTCTTTAGAAATAAAGAAACAAACTTACCATGTCTTCATCAGAAACTTTTCAACAGGAACAGTCAGAATTTCAGACTTCACCTAGTTTTGAGTTTTGGAGAGAAGTAGGTCTGATTACTGGTGGTACTCTCTTCTCAATTGGGATGCTGGCAAGTTCTGTTATTGTGGGAGGATTAATTGGCCTGGCTCTTAGTTGCCGCAATTTACCAAATATTAAAAATATAGTCAACTTTTTGCCAGCAGAAACAACTTATATTTATGACATTAACGGCAAGTTATTAGTAGGTATACATGGAGAAGCCAATCGAAAAGTTGTATCATTAGATAAAATTCCCTCACATTTAAAACGCGCAGTATTAGCCAGTGAAGATAACTATTTCTATAAACACCACGGTATTGATCCTGGAGGAATTGGACGTGCAGCTGTAGTCAATTGGGTAGCTGGTAGTGTCAAAGAAGGAGGTTCTACAATCACCATGCAGCTGGTGAAAAATCTTTTTCTATCTAGGGAGCGTGCTTTAAGTCGCAAAATAGCGGAAGCGATATTAGCCATTCGCTTAGAGCAAATTCTCAGTAAAGACCAGATTTTACAAATGTACCTTAATCAAGTTTATTGGGGTCATAATAACTATGGTGTAGAAACAGCAGCACAGACCTACTTTGATAAATCGGTGGAGAATTTGACTTTGAGTGAATCAGCAATGATGGCAGGTTTGATTCAAGCCCCAGAAAAAATTAGCCCTTTTGTCAACATGAATTTGGCTAAACAGAAACAAAGGCAAGTATTAGGAAGAATGCGGGCATTAAAATGGATTAGCCAGCAAGAATATGATGATGCTATCCAACAAAAAATTAAACTTGGTCAAATCAAGTCATTTCAAGGTAGTATTTTTCCTGATGTTACCAATGCTGTAAAACAGGAATTGATTAAAAAATTTGGGTATGATGCAGTATTTAAAGGTGGATTGCGTGTGCAAACTACGGTAGCATCAGACTTGCAAATAATGGCAGAAGAAACTATCAATAAATGGCATAAAACTCTTGAAAATCAAGGGTTAAATAAAAATCAAATGGCTTTAGTTGCAATTGATCCACGCACTCAATTTATCAAAGCATTGGTAGGTGGTGTAGATTCAAAATCTAGCGAATTTAACCGGGTAACTCAAGCACTACGTCAGCCCGGTTCTGCTTTTAAACCATTTGTTTACTATACTGCTTTTGCTAATGGTAAGTTTACGCCAGAGACAACCATACTCGATACCCCAGTTAGCTACCCTGATGTGCAAGGAAGTGTCTATTCTCCACGCAATTACGATCATAGTTTTAAGGGTGCAATACCAATTCGTAATGCTTTGGCGCTATCTCGTAATGTTCCTGCGGTTAAGCTTGGTCAAGAAATAGGAATCAAAAAAGTTATTGAAACTTGCCGTACTTTAGGAATTATCAGCCCGATGGAACCTGTAACTTCTTTGCCATTAGGTGCAATTGGTGTTACGCCACTGGAAATAGCTAGTGCTTATGCTACTTTTGCCAATTATGGCTGGAAATCGCCACCAACGCTCATTGCCCGTGTTAGTGATAGTAGTGGTAATATCTTGCTTGATAACACCCCAAAGCCGCAGCAAGTTCTTAATCCTTGGGCCTCAGCTGCAATTTTAGATGTGATGCAATCGGCAGTTACAGAAGGAACTGGTAGAGGTGCGATTATCAACCGTCCATCTGCGGGAAAAACTGGTACAACTTCTTCAGAAAAGGATATTTGGTTTATTGGTACAGTACCCCAGTTAACAACTGCTATTTGGGTAGGAAGAGATGATAATAAGCAGTTAGCTCGCCGTGCTACAGGTGGTGGTATGGTTGCTCCAATTTGGCGCGATTTTATGGAGAAGGCACTTCAAGATGTGCCAGTAGAGAAGTTCCAGCCAGTTTCTAAGTTTTCTCGCCCTAAGCCAATTAAGACTACTAAACCAAGTAGATTGAAAAAACGGTAGTTTTTTATGGGTTAACAGCTTGCTTGGAAGTTAAACAAAACCTGCCCACATTGAGACTGTTGTGCGATCGCATCTTCTACTATATGTGAGTAGGTTAGGAAGCATCTAAAATTTTATAACTCGCCATTTGGGTTGATTAAACATACAGCAGATGCTCTGAGTTAGAGAACTCCATAAAAAAGATGATCCAATCTTGTGGGATGGGCATCCTGCCAGTCCTTGTATTATTAGCAGGCTTTTCGGCCTGCACCACAAGAAATTTTGGGATATTTTTTTATTTGGAAGTCTCTTAGTGAAATAAACAGGGGTTAAAGCATATTTAATTTCACAATCACGGGAAAATGATCAGAAGGCCAAACTCCTTCCCACTGTTGAGAGTTAATAAGTACCTGTTCTATTTGAAAACGGCGATCGCCATATATCGTATCTATGGCATCCCACGCTTCACCTGTAAACTCATGAAAGGTTTTCTGTTGTTCTAAGGGCAGGGTTGCTAAAGCATCTTGTAATTTTTTACCATTAGCTAGGGGTGAGAGGAAAATTTGACGCGCTAGGGTGCTGGGATTGGCGTTAAAATCGCCTGTTAGCAGTAGGTAGTGTTCTAACGGAAATTCGGCTAAACGTTGACTAATTAAGGCTGCACCTAACTCTCTGGCTTTGGCACTTTCGTGATCTAGATGGGTGTTGACGATAGTTACAGAAACTTCAGGATTACTCACTTCAAAATTAGCCCAAGTGGCCATGCGTGGTAAACGTGTTCCCCAGGTGATACTACCGGGTATTTCTGGGGTATCGCTGAGGTAAAAATCTTGGGTTTGTTGAAGCTTGAGACGTTGGGGATTGTAGAAAACTGCACAATGCTCACCTTGTCCTGTCCCCGTGCGATCGCTCCCTATAAATTTATATTCTGGTAAAAGTGCTTGTAAATCAAGCAGTTGATGAGATTTACCTTCCTGTGTCCCCAGTAAATCCGGTTGGTAGTGTTGGATTAAAGATGCGATCGCACCTACACGCTTTTTCCACTGACGCACCCCCGGATCTGGTTTATCGTAGCGGAGGTTAAAACTCATTACCGTGATTTTCATTAATTTAATCAATATTGAGAAAGAAATATATGCAGTAAGCCTATATTTTATAGTTCTGGAATAACTTAATCAGCCAGACTTAAACAAAAATCCAAAATTGCTATGAGGCTTGAGTAGACACAAATTCCCTGACCAGATTTAGCTTCAATATCCTAATTAGGACGAACAATCTAACCAAGCCTCAAAAAAATCCTTAGTAAATTCAGATTTTCAACCAATTTTGTCAGCAAAAACAACATTAATATTTTTAATGAGTTGCTTGGGAAATTGGAAATTTAAACTTTGCTACCTTCAGGTGGTTCAAACTTGTAACCATAACCACGCACGGTTTTAATAAATTCCGGCATACTTGAGTCAGCTTCCATTTTTTTACGTAGCTGACCAATATGTACATCCACAACTCTTCCGTCTCCTACATAGTCACAACCCCAAATTTTTTGAATTAGTTGGGGACGACTCCAAGCTTGACCAGGATGGCTGGCTAAAAAATGTAAAATATTAAACTCTAAAGCTGTTAAAGCCAAGGGTTTATCGTTCAGCGTTACCTCTCTACCTTCTGGGTTAATTGCTAACTGTTTAAAAATGAGACGTTGTGATTGACTAGGATGGATATAACGTATGCGTCTTAAAAGTGCTTCCACTCTGACTTCTACTTCTGCCAAGCTAAATGGTTTAGTCATGAAGTCATCTGCACCTGCTGCCAGAACTCTAATTTTATCCGCTTCGTCATTCCGGCTAGTGAGTATCAAAACTAAAACGTTTGTGCGACTCTGCATTTCTTGACAGAGTTTGTAGCCATTAGCATCTGGCAAATTCCAATCCAGAATTACCAATGCAGGGTTAAATTGGTCAAACAACGCCAGCGCAGTTTTACCATCTGCTGCTGACTCTATTTGATATTTTCGACTGAGAAAACGGTAAACGAGATTTCGGACACTGAAATCGTCGTCTACAACTAGAATCTTGGGAATAGTCGTGGGAAGCATATCCATAATGCAATACAGTCTATGACTTGATTAGGCAATTTACTGTGGCGATAGATGAGTCTAGATATTGTTGAGAATGTAATTGCTCCTACCTTAGCTCAGGTTGAATAATACGCTAGTACAGATATACACTGAATTTTTCCTGAAGTTTATACAAACTTTATAATAATGCTTACAGAATCTACAGGTAATGTATGATTTTGGTATTTTTTAAAAAACTTTTGGTATCATTTTACAGATACATACTTAAATTTAAATAGCATCTCAATACCCGTATCTGTAAGAATACTTATTACCTTGAGACAAATATATAGGATTACTATTTGATTTTTGAAAGGATTAAGTATTGTAGGGTGCGTTAGCATGAAATCCGTAACGCATTATTCTCAAGGGTTTGGTGCGTTACGCTGTCTCTTTATAGTAGCCATACCCGTAGGAATATACACATCATACGTATATTTTCAATAATCAAACCGGATTCCTATATTATTAAAAGATTTCAAGGTAGGAATTACGCAAGATGTGACTGAAAACCTTATCCCTGTGTAGTAGTAATTCATGAATTACCGCTACTTTGGTTTTGTTTTACCTAAGTCCTACAAAGGTGTCTTTAACTTTTGCGATCAATTGCATCTCTTGTAGCTTTATAAGCTTCGACAAAAGTTCGGAATGATTCTTGGGATATATTTTCTGAAACCAAATCGCCTACTACCTGCTCAAGAATTTGATCTAGCTTTTGTTGCAATAAATCCTTATTTTGCTGGCGGTGTTGCAACAATTTAACTACTATCTTAATATATTTCGCAGAATTTTCTCTCTGCTTCTGTTCAATAACTAATCGAGAAACTTGTCTATCTCTTTCTATAGCTTCTCTAGTATTTTTGTAGGCTTCGTTAAAAGTTCGGAATGATTCTTGTGAAATTTTTTCATCCACCAAAGCTTTAGCTGCTTCATTGAATGTTTTATCAAGCATTTTCTGCCTATCTTCAAGCTTATAGTGGTCTTCTTTCATCAAGCTAATAGCCAACTTTAGGTACTCATCAGCCTCATCTTTTTTACCTCTTTCAATCCATAATTTCAGTTGTTTAATCCATTCAACTAAAATTAAAAAAGCTGTCAATAATAGAGCTATATAGTCGGCATTTTCTTGGACAAATGTTGGCTTGTCTCTTTCATAAAAATCCAAAGCACCAGGATGTAAAGAAATATCAATACCACTAGTGTCACTGGGACGATTAATATCAGCAATTAAGGGTTTAACTTCAGCGTGTTCTTGAGAAATTTCGTTAGCTATTTCTTGGCGATATTCATATATAATTTGCGTTAATTCTCTAATTATGCTGGCATCTACTTGATCGCTTGCTAATAACAGCCTTGATATAGCTACTGTAGGCAGGTTAGTAGTCGGCATAGGAGGATTACCTCTGTATGCTCCTTGGGGAATAATGGCAGTTTCAAAGGCAGGCTGTTTAATTTTCATTGCTTCTGCCTGTGTTATTGGTAATAATTTTCCCTGATAATTGTTGACAAAATTAGAGATAGATCTATTACCTGCGGCTCGAACTCGAAATACTGCATCTGCTTTGTTTTTATTAAAGTCTTGATCTGCGGTATTATCGTTGTAACCATTAATAGGGTTACCAGTAATATCTAAGCCTGTAATTTTAAAGTCTTTTTGGCTCATACCATAATGTTCTGCTATTTTTAGAAAAGATTCATATTGCCCACCGCTGGCAGCTACAGCAATTCTTTTACCTTTTAGTTGAACGAATTGGTTAATCTGAGGATCTTTAACAACTAACTGAAACAGATCTTTATATAATACAGATACAGTTTTAGCTGTGGGTTTTTTGTGGTAGTTTAAAAATATAGGTTTATCGCTAGATAAAGTACCAATTTTTTGAGAAGTTACATCTGCCTGTGCAGTTACTAACTGGGCATTTCCTTCTAATAACATCTGTAAATTTTTTGTTGTACCACTTGTTTCTTTGACTATAATCTTGATATTTGATCTACGCTCAACTACTTTTTGTATAGCTTTGCTAATAATATAGCTTTCTCCCTGTTTATCTCCAGCAGCAATAGTTAGATGGGGAGTTGATAAACGATTGATTACGTTCCAAGCAATGATTGCAAATATGCCAATGCTGGCAAGTCCAAGATTTACAAAAATGAGCTTAGATAAAGGATCTAGAGTTAGAAAAAATTTGAAAAAATCGGAGTGTGTATTTTTTTTAGATTTTGACATATCTGCACAGTTTCAGTTGACTATAGCAGTTCTCGGTTGATTGAGATAGAAGAACCCCACCTCCAAAGGAGAGGACTATAATGTACTTCACTCAAAGGGATATAGCTATAAATAACTAAATGGGATTCTCAAAGTATTTCACTTTTATGAGCATAACTTTTAATACAGAAAAAATGTACACTATTCCCAATTTTCTGGCAGTGTTTGATTGTGTGAAACTGATATAGCCTTTCCCACTCTAGTTAGATACAAAATTACCCCTCCCCAACCCTCCCCTTGGTAAGGGGAGGGTGCGCGACAGCGCGGGTGGGGTGTATTTCATGAGCTTGGGAATTGCTATATGTATTGACTTACAGTCAAATGCCTCTATTTTGATTTAAGAAGAGATTATGAAAATGTAAAATTAAGAATAAATTTTTCAAGTAAATTTTTTTAGCTGAAATTGAATTGAATAAAAAAGATAATAAGTTTTTATCAATTTGAGTACATCGAAAGAGAGATTTTTGTATTCATCCTCAAGAAAGATAAAACCAGTATGAATTTTTTGTTAGCTTACTGCTAGTCCTCGCACCAAGAAAACCTATGAATAACAATCCTATGAGTGGCATTATTCCTCAACAACCACCAATAGAAGCCGAGTCTGATGTTCATGTAGTTAAGTCCCGGTTGGAATGGGGTGAACCAGCATTTACAATTTTAGATGTGCGCGATCGCTCGACATACAACGAAGGTCATATCATGGGAGCAATGCCTATGCCCATAGATGACCTCACCGACCGTGCAATAGACTCTTTAGATAAAAGCCGTGATATTTATATTTACGGTACGAACCAGGGTCAAACTGCTCAAGCTGCCCAATTATTGCGTTCTGCTGGATTTGAACACGTATCTCAACTCAAAGGCGGTTTGGGTGCATGGAAAGCAATTGGTGGCCCCACAGAAGGCATTATTGAATCCAGAACTCCCGCAGGTGCAGATGATTACAATGTTGTCTCTCGGATGCAAAATCATTTAGAAAATCAACAGAGAAATTAGGGAACAGGTGACAGGTGACAGGTGACAGATAAGAGTTTTTCCTAATTACGAATTACGAATTACGAATTACGAATTACGAATTACGAATTACGAATTACGAATTACGAATTACGAATTACGAATTAGTAATTATTCCTCAGTGTTCAAATAAATCTTTGAACTGCAACAAATCCAAGGAAACTATTGTGGGCAGAACTTGAAAGCATTCTTGTGCTAGTTGCCAACGTCCTTCTCTTTGTAGCATTTGGGTGAGCTTTTGCTGTATGTTCAGTAAGTAACGCACATCGTTGGCAGCGTAACTGAGTTGAGCTTCTGATAAATTAGTAGCGTTTCCCCAATCAGAACTTTGAGAGCTTTTATCTAATTCTACTTGTTCCAATTCTTGCACCACATCTTTAAGACCGTGACGATTGGTGTAAGTACGAGCTAACTTACTAGCAATTTTGGTACAAAAAACAGGTTGAACCTGGATTCCTAAGTTATGACGTAAAGTGGCGACATCAAAACGGGCAAAGTGAAATACTTTGAGGACATGGGGTGCTTCCAGAAGTTGCTTTAAGTGAGGGGCTTCTGTTTGTCCTTGAGCGATGCGAATGGCTGTTACCTGTCCTTCTGGGTTGCACAATTGGATGAGGCACAAGCGATCGCGCTGCGGTAATAGTCCCATCGTTTCGGTATCCACAGCCAGAGCATCAGATTTTAAATATTGGGAAAGAGTGGCAGTATCCAAATCGCGATCGCAAACTTGAAAATTGTGTAATGTCATAAATTGGTCAGAAATAATAAATCATAGTGTCTTTCGGTTAATTACGAATTATTTTAAATTACCCTGTTAGACACCAAATTATTACAACATTAGTAGGGGCATATTGCAATACACTCCTACTGTAATTTTTCCCAAAAAATCACTCATCAAACTATCTAGTATTCAGAAATATTTGCGTGAGGTAGACTTCACCTTTAGCATTAGTGGCTACACCAACCCCTGTAAGTTTATATTCTCCATGAATATTCTTTAAATGTCCAGGACTATTTAACCAACCAATCACAGCTTGATTTGCAGGATTACTATATCCGATGTTAAAAGCGACATTCTCGGCTGCACTGTTGTAACTAAGAGGGATAGCTTTAACTCGCTGTTCAAATCCATGATGACTAAACTTAACTATACCATTAGCCATATTTTGACTGTGAATTCTTGCTTGCTGAGAGATATTTGCATTTAAAGTTAACTTTGGCATTCCTTGAGCAGCCCGATATTGATTAATTTGCTCAAATACTAATTTTTCTAAATTAGAATTTTGAGAATTAAGGTTCGATGCGATAACTGCCTGACTAGAAAGATTCAATGACTGCTGAGTTTGAGCAATTTTTCTGGTAAAACTATTACCGGTAATAGGAGCCGTCATGAACCCACTAGCAAGGACAAGCGTACTTAAAGCCATGCCAAAAGCAGTTTGTCGGAACATAGAGAATTAGGTAGTGTATGAATTTATGAGACATATACTCTATCTTCTGATTTCAGAATAAATACCAGGATACTATCAAGTATTTATCAACTGAGGAATTACCTGATTTTGCAAATTTCTGAGTTCAGTTTTATCAAGATGGCATTTTATTTCCCTGAAAATCTGCCAATTTTATGACCTTTTTAAAACCCTGGTATCAAGTATATGTCAGTAGTAGATGCTTTACCTCATTAAATGTTCTTGACACTACATTATTAATCAAAAAAATATAAAAAAAATAGTATCCACTGGCAGATGTCATGAATACTAAAATTATTCAACAGCTATTGCTCAAAAAACTTATCTTGATCGCAGGAAAATTTGTGTGAAATAAATTTGTCCTCGGCTATTATTCGCTACACCAATTCCCGTGAGGTTATAATTACCTTTAATGTTGGTTAAATGTCCTGTACTTTTCAGCCAGCCTTGAACTGCTGTAGTAGCTGGATCAGTAGAACCTTGGTTATAGGCAACATTCTCCGCAGCTGCACTGTAAGGAATTGCGATCGCTTGAATTCGTGATTGAAATCCGCTATGTCCAAAGCCAACTCTACCACTAGCCATGTTTTGACTGTGAATTCTGGCTTGACTGTCAATCTGAGAATTACGAGTTAGTGCAGGTAAATTTTGGGAAGCTCGGTACTGATTGATTTTCTGGAAAACAGATGCCTCTATTGCCGCAGTATTAATAGTACCTTGTGCAACCTGGTAGCTAGGAGTTAATACGGTCGGAGAATGAGGTGCTGAATTAGCTATCCCACCACTAACTAAAACCAGAAACCCTACACCAGCAGATGAAATAGTGTTTTTAAACATAATTTATCACTGTTCAAAAAACATGAGTTAGGGATGTAGATTAAATCACCAAGTTAATGAAATTATCTACAAACTTTTGAGGGTGTGTTAGGAACACACCCCGATTGTACTCATTGAATTAAGAACTTAGCGGCTGTTTGCACATCTTTATCACCCCGTCCAGAACAGTTGATAATAATGCGGGGACTACCAGAGAGTTGGGGACACAAAGTTTCCAGATAAGCGATCGCATGAGAAGTTTCCAAAGCGGGTATAATTCCCTCTAGCTTCGACAATCGCTGAAAGGCATCCAAAGCTTCAGCATCAGTCACACTGTAATATTCCGCCCGTCCAATATCTTTCATATAGCTGTGTTCTGGACCAACACCAGGATAATCTAACCCAGCACTAATAGAATGGGGTTCAATAACTTGGCCATCATCATCTTGCAAAAGATAACTCATCGAACCATGCAACACACCAACTTGTCCTTTTGTCAAAGTAGCTGCGTGTTTACCAGTGTTCACACCTTCTCCCGCAGCTTCCACACCAATTAACCGCACAGATGACTCCTTCACAAATTCGTGAAATAGTCCCATTGCATTAGAACCACCACCCACACAAGCCATCAGAATATCAGGTAAACCGCCCCATTTTTCCATCGCCTGAGCGCGAGTTTCTTCACCAATCACAGCATGAAAATCCCGTACCATCATTGGATATGGATGAGGCCCAGCCACAGAACCAAGGATGTAATGGGTAGTTTCCACATTCGTCACCCAGTCGCGGATGGCTTCAGAAGTGGCATCTTTGAGAGTTCCCGTACCCGCAGACACAGGGCGAACTTCAGCCCCCATCAGCCGCATTCTAAACACATTTAAAGATTGGCGTTCCATATCATGAACACCCATATAAATCACGCACTCTAAACCAAAACGAGCGCAAACAGTTGCCGTCGCTACTCCATGTTGTCCTGCACCTGTTTCCGCAATAATTCGCTGTTTACCCATGCGCTTGGCTAATAACACTTGACCAAGAGCATTATTAATTTTATGTGCGCCAGTGTGATTTAAATCTTCACGTTTTAAATAAATTTGCGCCCCTGTGCCATCAGGACGGGCATAATTAGCTGTGAGGCGTTCAGCAAAATATAACGGTGTAGCACGTCCTACATAATCACGCAGCAACCCCTGTAATTCTGCCTGAAAACCAGGTTCATTACGATATTGCTGATAAGCTGTTTCTAGTTCAGCTAAAGCAGGCATTAAAGTTTCAGGAACGTACTTACCACCGAAACGGCCAAAGCGTCCCAGGGTATCAGGTACTGAAGCGGTTTGTGAAAAATTTGGAGAAAGGGGTGTAGTAGTCACGTATTGGGTAAAAATTAGAGAACAAAGTTAATTTTAATTCTAGAACTGCTGAGGATGCCTATAAAGATAGTTATTCCTCAAATCGCTGTACAGCTTTCTGAAATATTTTCAAAAGTGATCAGACTTCCTTTTAATTTTTAATTTTGCCCCATGGTACTAGTCTATACAAGGTAGAATGCCAAAGGAAGATTAAGGGAAACTTTCCCACGCTTGAGCAACCAACGTACTGAGCCAACGTCGTTGTTGCCTATCTAACACAGTGTCATCCGCTAATACCTGGGCAGTTAATTCTTCTAAAGATTGACCTTGAGCGCGGACAAGTTGAACAACTCCGGCAATTACGGCTGCTACCAGTTCTTCATCAACTGGCTGTTGTCGAAGTGCAAAAATTTCTTGGGGACTGTCTGGGATAGGATAATTCATGGTATGAGTTTACAGAAGTTCTAAAATGATTAATAAAGTTAACAACTTATTAAAATTTCTTAATTCAATGGTGATGCAACTGATAGGGCGGAGTCTAACGCACTTCCCGTCTTTTTCAAATCTTTCGTAGTGAGTAGATCGATGGGAGATATCAGCAGAAATATGAAAGAGATTCTTTACTTAGAAGTTCCGACAACTGACACTGCGGCTGTACGCAACTGGCTACAGGTAGATTTTGCACCGGGGAATGGGGAAAAGTTGCTGACAGCAGATGGTTTTCGGCTGAGAAGCCCTGTTGTCTCTGTTGAGGAAGGTTTGCCGGATGAACTTTCTGTGTTTGTCTGGTCGGTACAGCATACTACTTATCTCAAGGTGTTCCGTTGGGCTAAGAAACCCTTTACTAATGAGGCGCAAATTCTCCAACGTTTAACCACAGAAATCCGCAGCTACTTCCCCCATAGTTATCCAGAACTACCAGAAATTGATTTCCAAAAGTCGATTTTCGCAGAGCTAGAACCTTATTATCCCCTAACTGTCAAGTACTTTCAGAAAATGCCTAATGGAGAAAATGACCTCAAGCGTGCTTACTGGTGGGAGCAACGTTGGCGAGAAGGGGTAAGAAATCCGCAAAAGCCTCGTCAGGTGGTATTTTCTGCGGAAAACAGGGAAGAGGAAAAGCCCAATCTCCAGTATGACCTCATTTACATTGGTGGGGCTTTAGGTTCAATTCATGCGGCTTTGATGGCTAAGTTAGGCTATAAAGTCTTGTTGGTGGAACGTTTACCTTTTGGCAGAATGAATCGGGAATGGAATATTTCCCGTGATGAAATCCAATGTTTGGTTAATTTGGGTTTGCTGACAAATGCTGAGTTGGAAACAATTATTGCCAGGGAATACAAAGACGGATTTAATAAATTTTTTGATGGGAATAATCCCTCTCACCTGAAAGCGCCAATTTTGCACACCCCTACCGTGCTGAATATAGCTCTAGATTCTGAAAAATTACTGCAAATATGTGGACAAAAACTACAAGCTGCGGGTGGTGATATCTGGGATGAAACAGAGTTTATCCGAGCAGATGTCAGTAATACACAAGTTATGTTGAGTGTCAAGCATTTGCCTAGTGGTAATGAAAAGCAAGTGAGTGGAAGATTGCTGATAGATGCGATGGGAACGGCTTCACCTATTGCTTGGCAATTAAATGGTGGTAGGGCTTTTGATAGTGTTTGTCCGACTGTGGGAGCAGTAATTGACAAGGGATTTGAGCCGGGAGTCTGGGATTCTGATTATGGAGATGTTCTTTATAGTCATGGAGATATTTCTAGAGGTAGACAGTTGATTTGGGAGTTATTTCCTGGGGTTGGGGAAGAACTAACGATTTATCTGTTTCATTATCATGAGGTGAATGGGAAAAATCCTGGTTCTTTGCTGGAGATGTATGAGGACTTCTTCACGATTTTGCCAGAGTATCGTCGCTGTGATATGGATAAACTGGTGTGGAAAAAGCCGACATTTGGCTATATACCGGGGCATTTTAGTGTTAGTAGTAGCGATCGCACAATTGCTTTTGATAGATTAATCGCAATTGGTGATGCTGCCTCACTCCAATCACCTCTAATCTTCACTGGGTTTGGTTCCCTAGTTCGCAATTTGGAGCGTTTAACCACCCTATTAAATACAGCCATCAAACATGACTTATTGAGTTTCCAACATTTAAATCAAATTCGTGCTTATCAAAGTAACGTTGCTGTCACCTGGTTATTTTCTAAAGGCATGATGGTTCCAACAGGGAAATTTATCCCCCCCCAAAGGGTGAATTCTATGCTCAATACCTTCTTTGGCTTATTAGCAAACGAACCTCCACAAGTGGCAGATAACTTCATTAAAGATCGCTGTGATTGGTTAACCTTTAACCGTCTAGCCCTGAAAGCAGCAAGAAAAAATCCAGCATTGCTACTATGGATTTGGCAAATGGCTGGGCTTAAAGATTTGCTGAGATGGTTGGGTAATTATGTCAATTTCTGTCGTCACGCCCTAGTCAGTACTTTTTTAAGCAAATGGTTCGCTAGTTTCCTCAAGTCCAATCAATCTTGGCTAGAACCTCGTTATCCCGGACTGTGGTTAAAGTTGTTAACAATTAATTATGCAATTTCTACCGGCAAACCACTATGGCACAATCAGGTAGTCAAAGTTAACCCAAAAGCATTAACTCAAACTAGTCATTAGTCAATTGAGTACCGAGTTCTGAGTTCTGATAACTCTTACTCTTCATCGTTGACCTTTGATTCATTACCCTTGGTGCGAAAATTTGGTAATTCTACCGATGCTAATGACTTGCGCCCCTTGGGTGGACGCTGGGGATAAATCAACGGTGAGGGTGATTTATGATCTTGAGGATATTCACCCAACGGTTCTGGGGAAAAATGGTGTCTTGGTAATTTCGATGTTGTAGATGGTGAGACATCTGACCAATAGTCCTCAATTTCTACAGCATTCGTTTCTTCGTGTGGAGAAGTGGGAATTATTGATGGATCATTAGAAGCAGAAATAAGAGAATTATCCACCCCTGCACTGTAGGTAGCAGGCGGACTAATAATATCCGTCTTCAAATCTTGTTCTGTTGTAATTTTTAGTTTTTCAGCATTCTCTATTATAAATGCTAAGGTTTCCGAGATAGGTGTATCAGCTTGATCACTTTGCTCATTCTCTGCCGTTGTTAGTGGAATTGCCGATGTAGGTGCAGAGGTGAAAAACATTTGAATCAGACTCTCCAACTGCTGGTCTATGTTGGAGGAATTAGAATTAGAAGCAGCTTCTGATGTAATTACAGATTCATTATCTTCTAAAGAGGCAGCTATTTCTGTAGATGTGAAGGTACATTCATCATCCGACCAGTTTTCAGAAGATACAGGTATTGGCGCAGAGTAATTTTTTTCGTGTGAGCATGGCGTTAAAGGTTCCACCCAAGAACTATCAGCGTGTTGGTGTTCTACGTGTTGATGTAAACTACCACAGGTATCACTCACAAAATCTGATTCTGCTGACCAAGGTTTAATGGGCTGTGCATTGGGGAATAGCGATCGCGCTTTTCTAGAGAATCTTGTATGTCCACCGGTTACGTCATGGGGATGATGGGCTTTATCCTCTAGGGTGTCATGGTTAGGAACAGATGTCTCTAGACATTTTTCTAGAGCCGCCTTAAATTGTAGCGTTTGACGTTGTTGGCGCATCAGTCTAGTCCGCAACTCCCGACAAGTATTTTCTGAGTGTAATAGCTGCTGAGACTGTTCACTATAGTTAGTTTGCAACAATGAACACTGGCGTTCTAATTGAGCTAGGCGTTGCTGGCTAATTTGTAAATGTGCTTTATGAGTTTCGATGAAAATTTCTTGACTTTGAACAGTTTGTACAGCCGTTTCTAACTGTTGAAATAGGGACTCAATTTGCTCTTGTGCAGCTGAGAGTTCCTGAGTTTGTTGATTTAGCATCGAATCTGTGACACTGGAGCGCTTTTTTTGCCATTGCAAAATCTTTTCTGCTTCAGTTAATTCATGTTTTAACTGTTCTACTTGAGAGTACAAGTCATCATTAGCTGTGCTTAACTCTTGATTCAGGGTCAGTAACTTATGAAATTCAGAGTCTACAACTGCTTGTTTCTCACTATCAGGTTCTGCAACCCAGTCTTTTTGAGTATTGACTACGGGTTCACACTGCTGTTCTGCGGATGGGTTCAGGAGTGGTAAATTAGTCACGGCCATATTTTCATCATGGACAACTGAGTAAAAAGGACAACCCGCCAGATCTGATGATGGCGAATTTGCAGAATTTAGGGGTTCAATCACAGTGCCGTTGTTTGAGGTGTCAGCTATATTCATCACTCTTGACCCACCTGCTTAAAAGTATTCAGTAGTGTTTATGACAACAGTGCTGATCAACTGCGTTAAATTCAGGATTTCCTCTAGAAGCCAAGTTTAACTCTCTTTCAGCATAAGTGGCTAGTACTATCAGGTAGCTAGGCTATGGGCAAAAGCCAGAAAGCTTTAATGCTCATAGAATTGAATTTTTTTGTCTATTTTTAACTGTCTAGTTATTTTTACCTGACTGTATGTACTAGTCATGAGAGAGTATCCTAAATTGTGCATTTAAAATTGATGCTGATAACGCCGTTATAACATTGTCAGTTTCTTGTGCGTCAACTTTCTGTATGATGTAGTCTTTTTCTCCCCAAGTGGTAGAGGGTGTGAACCTACTTGACGTTCGTTAAAAGTTATATTAATTTGCTAAAAATTATTATGCCCCCAGCCCTATCCACTCAGATACTACAATTAGGTAGAGAGAGGCAGAGATTTTCTAGATTTATAGTATTAAATTTTACATTAAAAAATAGGAGTCAGGAGTCAAAAGAGGCAGGGGAGCGGGGAGCAGGGATCAGGGGGGAGAATTGGAAGGAGCTTGTACTCCGACCAATCGAGAACGCCCTAGAAGGGCGGGGCTTGATACCCATGTTCCGCTCCGCTTCACGGCTTCGGGACAGGGATTGCTCCCCCTGCTCCCTGCCCCCTGCCCCTCCGCCTCTTCGGTCTGGAGAAAAAATTAATTTTCCTCTCCTGCACCCCATGTCTTGATCAAGGTAGCCAGTGGGGATGAAAACCTACTAACGGTAGTTGTTCTGGCTTGATTTCGATGTTCTCTACATCAGTTATTGGTAGCAGAGGCATTAACCACAGACTACTAGTAGCAATCGGTTCTCCATCATCAGTTTTTAAAGTGTTGGCAGATAAAGAAGTTTGTGGCGTACTATTTTGCATTGGTACTACTTGGTCGAACAATATACCCAAACCGTCAGGTGCTAAACTCATTTGCACATTTCGTTGGGCTGGTGGCAGCATTAATAGTGGTTTCTGCTGCTCAGTTTTCAGATTAATTGCTACTAAATAAGGCTGTTCTATGTATTGTTCTTGTGATACTAGCTGTGTGAGCAAGCAGTAGAGAGTGGGTGAGGCAGGATCAAAATCACAACCGAGAATTGAGCCTGTTGTTTTTAATAATTGTTTCTGTACACCTTGATTGGTGACTAGGAATAAATCTCGTGTATAGTCAGTATTAAATTTGACCATTACAGCTTGTGAACCATCCTTGGAGAAAGCTTGCACTAATCCAAATTGTGGTAAAAAATCTAGTGGTTTAGTGGCATCTCCTTCGAGAGATAAAATTGCTGTTCCTTGTCCTTGGGCAACTGCTACAGCTTTACTATCTGGTGTGATGATAAAGTCTCCACCAGGTTGGCTTTCCAAGCGTTTTGGAGTAGGTCGGTTTCCATAATTATCGGTGGTTGCTGGAAGATACCACAGGCCAAAATCTCCTGGATTATCTCTTTTGCCTCGTTGAACAATTATTGTTTGTCCATCAGAGGATAAATCAAATTTCAGGTTTTGATAGTCTTTATTATCTAAAATTAGGTCAAGTTTACCTGCTGGTTCTGGTTGTGCATCAATTTTGCTGGTAATGCCTGTTGTAACTGTATATAGTTGGGCTGAGAGTAAGTCTGGATTCTTGGAAGGACGTGCAGAGAATAATATTTTTTCTCCATTGGGAAATGGCTCGAAATCCATGACAATTATGTCTGGGGGGGTAAGTACTTTCTTTTGCTCTTGAGTTAGGTTGTAGAGTACTAACTTTCCTTGTTCTTGTTGATTCGCGCCTATGTAAAGTAAGGCACGATTGCGAGTACTAAAATTTCCTGTAAAAGGCTGAATTTCTCTCTTTTTTCCTTCTGCTTCTGAGAATTTATCTCTGGCTCCTTGCAATGAAATTTTATAATTTGTGCCGTAGGGTGCTGGTGTTATGAGTGTGTAAACCATCCGTCTTCCTGCCCAACTGATTTTACCTGCTAGAGGTGGATCAATTTTTAAATTATCCTCTACGCTTTTGGTGTCCATTGGACGGCTAAAAGTCAGGTTAAATGAGATATCTTCTGCACCAATTTGTTGATTTTGCCAGTTAAAATTCCTAACCGTGGGCTTAACTGCGTCACCTTGTAAGATGACGAACCCAATCAGCAAACTTAAGAGGAGCATGAGAGCGATCGCTATTCGATCTAGTGGTTGAATAAATTTATATGATTTAGTCATTAGTCATTGGTGAATAATTATTCTCTGTCACCTGTCACCTATTCCCTAATAACTATAAGGATTTTCAGGTTGGGGAATTTTTTTGAGGGAGGTAGCCTTGATAGTAAGTTGGCGTTTATTGGCTACATTTTCTGTGATCATTTGTCCCTCTACTTCTAGCCACACATCTGGGGGATACTGATCACGATTATCTGGAAGTTTAACAGGTAAGCCTGCGGGATAGACATCTGCGGCACAACAAGTGATCACAAATTTTGCTAATAACAACAAGTCTTTATCTAATTCTGGGGGATGGATCACAAATCCCTGGACTTTAACTTTTTGTCCTGTGTATGCGTCTGGTTCTGGATAGACATTGAGAATGCGTACCCAATCTATGAGCGATCGCTCTTCTGGCTGCACAGTAGCGCGAAAGGATTGGGGTTGGGAGCGTGTGGCCCCAAGTATCTCTGTTACACCCCGATCAAGTGCTGTTTGACTAGTAAAAACACGAGGAGTAATTATAAATCCTAAAATAGCTGTGGTTAGCAGCAAACCACTACCCCAACCAGGGGGAAATAAATTTATATGCTGATCGTTATTAGCAGGTGCTTCATAACGACGACGGCGTTTCCAAAGTTGTTTTCCCTTGAAAAACCCCACAATTAGTAAACCGACAGCACCCATAATTACTAACCAAAAGTAATCAGGGTGAATCAATAAATTTAGTTTACTTGTGAGCCAATATTTCAGCATTAATATTCCCCA
The DNA here is from genome assembly GCF_049315035.1 of Anabaena sp. PCC 7938. Lineage (NCBI taxonomy): Bacteria > Bacillati > Cyanobacteriota > Cyanophyceae > Nostocales > Nostocaceae > Anabaena > Anabaena sp. PCC 7938. The sequence goes on from NZ_CP186034.1 coordinate 5,319,740, forward strand.
AGCTGTAATTGCTAGTACATCTAGCCAGGGGATCAACTGATTTGGGATTTTGGGTTTTTGATTTTGGATTGAAGCCATTATTTATTAGTTATTTTTTTAACGAAATACAAAGAGCAAATACAGCAGATTGCAGATTTTAGAAGCGAATTTCACTTTGTACCAAGAGAATTTTACTACTGGATGGGTGTATTGCAATACGCTCTTTCTGATCGCTGACTGCTGGTATCACTAATGAAAAACCTTACATAACGTGCAGATTCAAAAGTAAAGTCAAGAAAAATGTCAATAGTCCGGCTAAAGCGAATAGATAAAATAAAGCTCTAGGTTTGAAAATTGATAACATCAAACCAACACCTTTGATGTCAATCATGGGGCCAAATACCAAAAATGCTAATAAAGAACCACTGGTAAAACTTGAAGCAAAAGATAGTGCAAAAAAAGCATCGACTGTAGAACAGATTGATACTACTGCTGCTAAAACCAACATGGCCAGGATTGAGGTGATTGGCCCAGCACCTAAACTGAGGATGAGTTCACGAGGTGCTAGAACTTGAATAGAAGCAGCAATAGCGCTTCCTACTACCATCACGCCCCCTAATTCTCGTAATTCTTGGACTATGTTATCCAATACTAGACGAAGTTTATCTGCAAGAGGTTTATTGACGCTAGAAGTTGAAAGAGTTGTCTGGATTAAATTATCACTGATCCTAGTGGATATACCTGCTTTACCGCCCAGAATATAAGTTCCTGATTGCAAAAGGCTATTAGTAGTTGCTTCTGCTGGTGCTTGGTAACGCCTTCCCTTGCGTTTAACGTCTTTGTTAGCAGGTGGATTATATTTCAGATAGCGAGCGATAGTCGGTTGAACAAAAGGACTTAAGTCTTGCTGAAAACTGAAAATAAAACCGATCATAGTAGCGATCGCTAAAGACAATACAACTCTTAACACTACTATTTCTGGTTGATCTCGAAATGCTGTCCAAGTTGCCCAAATCACAATTGGGTTAATTGTCGGCGCTGCTAGTAAAAAGCCAATTGCTACGGGTGTGGGTACTCCCTGCATTAATAACCGCCGTGCAACCGGCACATTACCACACTCACACACCGGAAATAAAAAGCCAATCATGCTGCCTACTAAAGCCCCCAACAGAGGATTTGTCGGCATTTTCTCTACTAATTTGCGCTCATCAATAAAAAACAGCAGAAAACTGGAGAATAACACTCCCAGCAGCAAAAAAGGCATCGCCTCGACTAGCAGACTTAGAAATAGCGTAAAACCGTTGTTCAGTTGATTCATCATGCGTCGCAGTCAAAAGCGGTTTTGAGTTTTAGGGTTATGCCTAGTCATTTTATCGAAATGGGGATCAAATGGGGATCAAAGGCAGAACTAGAAAAGTAAACAATCATTATACTCAGTCATTCAGGCATATTGGGGTTATTTAAGCAATTCGTGATAGTATATACAAGAGATTGATCTTGATATTTAGTTATTTTTTCACAACAAAAATACTAAAAAGCAAGACTATTAGGACTTACGCATTGACAGAACAGAGTAAATATGGAGTATAGTTTCAGTCTCTTGTAGGGTGCGTCAGAATCAATAATTTAGCACAATTAACAGATTTTCTACATCTGACACACCTTACTAATATGCTGTCTCAAAAGCCTGCAATCACCAATCCTCGTTAATTCATATCATGTCTAATTTGTATAGTGCGTAAGTCCTAACTATTATAGATAAATTTTGATAAAAACACTGGCTGCTACTACGAGTAATATGATAATAACACGGTAAGTATAAGCATTTTATTCTCCCATAATAACTCCTGAAATATCTAATTCATTAGCATTTTGCATATTTTCACAGGTTCTTCATACTCCAATACCTAAGTAAACAGTATTTTCCGCATTTTAATATTTACTGGATAATACTGTTATTTACCTTGAAACCCACATTAATAAACGAAATAATTCATGTTTTGCGGTAATAATTGACTTAAAAAAAATATACCAGCATATTTTCGGGTTACAAATTCTCAGTTTTCCGAGATAGTTGAAGTTAATTGCCAAATAAAAAGCAAAAAACGCCAACTTATATAAATCTGGGAAAATTTGATGAAAATTAAAAGTGCATTTATCTCTATAGGCTTGCTTTTCGGTGCTGTGTTATCTGGTGCTAACTCTGCTGAAGCTGCAAATTTTACCAGCAATGTCACGCAGACTAATGCTAAAAGTAATGTCATTCTAAACTCCATTACTCAAAATGGAAAAACATTTGATAACTTCTCTTACGTCAACAAGGCTATTATTAAGTACAATACACCCAAAAACACTACAAACTCTAACAGTGGTGCAGCTAGTACTGATAAAGGTGATAATGCAACCTCACCATTAGCAACAGCCGAAGACCCTACAGGTAATGCCATTGCAGCTTTTTTGGGTAATAACAACTTAAATAACATCATTGACACAGAAGATGATGGTTATTTCACTATTGATGTTTTCTTTGATAGCAAAATTTTCAAAGATAAATTAGGGTTGGATAATCTGTTCTTTTGGGAACGTGGTCAGAATAGTACATTAGGTATTCAAGCATTGGATAAGTCTGGAAATTTAATCGGTAGTTTCAAACAACTTACAGAAACAAAAAAATCCACTAACTATGCTGGCTTCCAAATTGACACCAAAGAAATTGGGGAAAGTCAAAATGTAGGTTCTTGGGGTATGAGTCTCCAAGATTTGGGAGTGACTGAATTAAGTGGTTTGAGATTAACATCTCAAGGAAAAAGCTATAGTGGCCCTGATTTTAAGGTAATAGCTAGAAAATCTGTACCTGAGCCAACAACCATACTTGGGTTAGGTGCAGTTGCTGGACTCGCTTTATTACGCCGTCGCCAGTTGAAACAGAGTTCTATTTAATCGGTTGGTGTTAAAGTAAATTTTCGCCACGTTGGTATATTTCCCGTGCATAATCAGTCCAAGCACCTTGTCCCCAATATCGAAAACAACTTGTTTGCAGTAACAGGTTGTGTAATAAAACTTGGCGATAGTGATGTTGTCTAGTTACAGGTTCATCTGCATCACTAGACAATAGTTGGTCAAATTTTTGATGAAATGAACTGCTTAATTCATACATGGGAGATAAAACGTTTTCGTATCCTTGAACCCAACTAATATGATTAGTCCATGATGCCCCATCAATATGAAAATTGGGGTTATTTTTTTTGATTTCTTGAATGGCATTTTCTACGGCATCTGGTTGAGAATTATTTAGGGCAATTTGTTGCCAAATTTGATGCTGTCCTACAGGTTGACATTGGGGAAAATCTTCAGGTAGACATCCAGCATCTGCTAGTAATTCTAAATATTCTGTACCACAGACACCGACTACTCCGGTTTTTCCTCCTCCATTCTGCACCATATCCCCCCAAGCTTGTTTAAAACCGCTAGGAAATTCATTCATCATCACACCACCATTTTCACCATCACCAATTTGACTAACAATAGGTGGTACTAAAACATTACCTAATTGTTGTTTAGATAATGTTTTGGCTTCATAATATGGCTGCATTTGAGCCACTAATTTTGTATCTGAACCTTGGGTTTTAATTAAGGCGGTAATACTAATGGTTTCTCCTTGGGAATTGCGAGCAATTAAACGATGTGGTAAATGTTTTCGTGTGATGGATTCACCGTTAATTGTTTCTATAGTGTGTTCTTGTACTAGTAACCAAAGATATCCACATTCTTTGAGGGCTTTAATAAATGCAAAGAGGGTATCGGGGTGATTGGGTAGGTGCATTTCTGGGGGTGAAAATCCCTTGACTCGCGCTAGTGCTTCCCAACCAAAAATTGCCGCAAAATGATGTTGCCAAGCCATGATATGCAGTTTAATATCTGGTATGGGTGTGGAAGGAATGACGGCGTGACTCCACATTGTCCCTAACCATTCTACATAAGGCTGATAGGTGCGATCGCACGTAATCCGTTTAAGGTTGTCGAGGATGTCGCTTCTTCCCATTTGTCGGAGTCCCCACAGCAGATTACCGGAGTAATCCAACATGACACGGGGGTTGCAACCTTGATTGACTAGTTCAGGAATGAAGTCACCTATACGGCTGTAACAATAAGCAAAGGGGGCTGCGTTGTGGTTGTCTCCTTCCTGCTGATGTTCAAACATATATTGCAGATTGCTGATGAGTGAACCATTCTGTCCAGCTGGTATAGTGGGCTGGTGCATATGGAGTGCGATCGCAAATACTGCATTTACATCTGCTAATTTAATATTAGTTGTTGGTAAAAATACAGGCTGATTATGGTTGACTACAGAAAGAACTTCTGTTTCCCAACCAGATATATTTGGTAAATCATCAATGATTTCGGGCAATTTGGGCAGATTATTAGGTAATTGAAACATTTCTGGTTGCTCCGAAACAATGTATAACTGTAAATCTTGCACCGATATCTGGCTATGAATACCCCCAGTCACGCAATTCTCAATCTGGTGATTTTTAATCAACAACTACGAACTCAGGCTAGTCCAGCGATTATCGTCGGTGCAGTCCTTCCAGATATTCCCATCTTTGTGTTCTACTTCTTGATGAAGTTTGTTTACCGTTTACCAGAACGCCAAATTTGGTCTGAGGTTTATTATCAACCTTTTTGGCAATTTATTGTCAGTACTTTTCATTCGATCCCTTTAGCGTTGTTGGGTATATTAATTGCCCATATCGGGAATTGGCAAGTATTTGAGGTAGGTTTTATAAGTATGGTGTTGCATTCTTTGTTAGATTTACCAGTTCATAACAATGATGCTCATCGTCACTTTTTTCCTTTCAGTAATTATCGTTTTATTAGTCCGGTTTCTTATTGGGATGTGAATCATTATGGACGCATTGCGGCTTTGGTAGAAATTCTACTGGTTTTAGGAGCAACAATTTATTTATTTTCTAGTATTCAAGCTTATTTGGGTACAGGTTTGTTAGTTGCAGTTAATGTATTTTCTTGGTTTGCGTATTTTCGATTTTATGTGAGAAGGAAAACTAATTGATTGCAAATTCAATATGTATTATTATATCAACGTACTATAATAAATAGTGAAATAGATAAAAGAAGGGAATATCAAGCTATGACACTTACTAATTCATCAATTCCTCAACACTATACACTTGATATTGAACCGGAAGGACGTTTAACTTTACCTAAAGAGATTCAACAAATACTCAATTTAGAATCTGGTGATAGATTAATTTTAACACTTGAAGATAATGGCAAACTCCAATTAGTCAGTCTTAAACAACAAGTAAAAAAATTAAGAGGTTTATTAAAAGACAAATCACCTGATAGAAACTTGGTAGATGAACTCATCCAGGAACGCAGACAGGAGTATTTAAGTGAATAAATCAGTATTGTATAATTTATTTATGAATATACGCTTTATTAATGACTTTAGCGATTATGCAAAGTCTCTACGAGATTTATTTGGTGTAACCTCATATATAATTGGTATCAGCTTTCTTACCTCATAGTGTTGGTTTATGGAACTGTTTACTATTGGTCATTCAAATCACAGTATAGAAGCGTTTATTGAGCTTTTGCTAGAGCATAATGTTTCAGCATTGGCAGATGTGCGATCTCATCCTTACAGCCGTTACTTACCCCACTTTAACAGCATAAAACTGAAAGATTCGCTTAAAAGAGTAAATATAAAATATGTATTTTTAGGACAAGAACTAGGCGCTAGACCAAAAAACCCAGAATGTTATGTTGATGGTAAAGCTGTATATGAAAAAATTGCTGCTACCGAATTATTTAGAGAAGGAATTAAACGTGTAATTAATGGGTTGAAAGATTATAGAATTTCTTTGATGTGTGCGGAAAAAGATCCCATTGTTTGCCATCGCGCTATTTTAGTTTGTCAACATTTACGAAATGAACGTAATTTACAAATTAATCATATTAAAAATAATGGCGACTTAGAATCACATGATAAACTTGAAGACAGATTATTAGCTAGACATGGTTTAAAACAATTGGCTCTTGTAGCAGCGCCACTTCAGTTATCTCTCTTTTCTGATAGTTCACAAAATCTTCAGCCTTCTAATTTACCTTCAAGAGAAGAGTCTATAAAAGAGGCTTATAGATTGCAAAGTGATGAAGTTGCTTATGTAGAAAAAAAAGGAAATGAATATGAGTAATTCCGTTGACTTATTCACAATCGGCTTTACCCAAAAAACTGCCCAGAAATTCTTTGATACTCTTGTTAAATCTGGAGTGAAGCGTGTTATTGATACGCGGCTAAATAATGTCTCTCAATTAGCAGGATTTGCAAAGAAAACAGACTTAGAATATTTTCTAAAAAAGCTTGGTAATATTGAATATGTTCACATTCTTGAACTAGCACCAACAAAAGATATTTTAGATGAATATAAAAAAAATAAAGGTGAGTGGTCAGTTTATGAGCAGAAATTTCTCCATCTGATGGCTGAAAGAGAAATTGAGAAGAAGGTTAAACCAGAAATATTAGATGGTGGATGTCTTTTGTGTAGCGAGGCCAAACCCCATTACTGTCATCGCCGATTAGTGGCAGAATATTTAAGTACCAAGTGGGGAAATGTCAAAATATGTCATCTGTGAAAAAAATTATCTGTCTTGCCAATTCTTGGAAAAACAAAGAACGGTGTATTGCTGGAATTGATTTAGATACTGGTAATTGGATTCGTCCTGTATGTGACCAATATGATGATGGTCGAGTCCCAAGAAATATTCGACTTGTGGCGGGAAGAGAACCAGAATTATTAGACATTCTAGAGATTCCACTAGCAGACACAGGTGAAAACTTTGGGTTTGAAAGTGAAAACCTCACTATCCTACCTGGAGAATGGCAACTAGTAGGTAAAGCTAAACCAGAAGATGTATTGCAATATTCTTGGAAAGATCGTTATATTCTTCATAATCCGATTAAATATGTCAAAGAGTCATATCTAAAATCTCTGCCTTTCGAGAATCGGCGTACATTACAACTTATTTATGCTGAAAACTTGGATGTAAAGTCTCAAGAAAATGAGACTGGATTAACAAAGTGGAAAGGTACACTAGAAAATACTTCTGGTCAGAAGTTAACAGAAGTAAGAATCACCGATCCTGCTTTTATTTCTAAATTGGATGCGGGATATCAAATTAAAGGTAACTATTTAATAACGGTTAGCTTAGGTATGCCTGGTCAATATATGGGCTGGGAAGAGGAAAATTATTGCTGGAAACTGATAGCAGGTGTGATAGAAATAGATGAACTTTCAAACCGGCAACTTACTCTGGATCTCTAGAAAATTCAATGAATTACTCAAAATCAAAAAATGAGTCAGATTCAAGAGTTACATCAACAAGCTATGAATTTAGCTGAAATGACACAAGTTGCTAAACTTAGAAGTGACTTAGATTTAGCATATTTCTTAAAATCAGTCTTGCTGTTTCTAGTTCACCATTAAGGAAGAGAGAAATAGCTTCATCAAGTAGAACGATCGCAAAATCAGGATCTCTTTGGATTCGTGCATTAACAGTTTCTTTAAAGTCTTTAGTAAGTGCCATAATAACTACCTCTTCTACCGTGTATACATCAGTCGGAAGTCGTTTACAAATCTAGGTTTTACTCTCTTTGATTTGCTCATTAGGCTTGATTTGAGATCAAATCGTTGTCCCACAGCCATAATACCCCACCCCTAGCCCCTCCCCGCAAGCGAGGAGGGGAACTGGATTTGGCAATTAAGTTGTTTCTCTTAGCTGAAAACTCCCTTTGGGTAAGGATGTGTGTGCAGTAAAGAGAGAGGTTCGACTATATTCAAAACGGCTAGAAACTGAACTTTTTTATAATACAAAAACCTGGTTTTAAGCCTCTCCCCGTTGCGGGGAGAGGTTTGGAGAGGGGTTCCATATTTGGTTAAACTATGAACCCTTTGCAGTATATGTTGTTGAACTTACGTTAAACAAAGTCTCTACATTCTCATTTCCTACTTACGGACTGAACCAAAAGCCAGCCTATTTCTAGAGAACAACGAATTGCTAAAATGCTGGATTTTTGTTACCCAACTCTTGATTAAGTTGGTTTGGGGTTGTTTTCTTGGTGCTGCTAGTCTTAAAACTATTTCTAACAACCAAGGGGCAAAATTTTGACACAAAACGGCTAAATGAGATTGCCATCCGACTAAGATTTCTGATGAGTCTTTTTCCAGTCCTCTGGTAAGTGCTTGGGCTACTTGTTGGGGTGTCATGGGGGTGACTCCACGAAATAGTTTTAAGTCGCGCACCATGTCTGTGTCGGTGAGGGTGGGAAGTAAGGCGACAACGCGGATGTTGTGTTCTGCTAGTTCCCGACGGAGGGCTTGGGTAAAGCCGAGAATTGCAAACTTGGTGGCTGAATAGGTGGCCATTGTGGGTGCGGCAACTTTCCCCATGAGACTGGAAACATTGACGATTGTTCCCTCTTTTTGACTGGCCATACGACGGGCTATCAGACTCGTGAGGTTGTACATTCCTAACAAGTTGATGGAGATTTCTTCTTGGACTTGGGGGAGTTTTGATTGCAGAAATGAGTTCTGATATGCGACTCCTGCACAGTTAACTAAAAGGTGTATGGGGCCATCTGTGCGCCATAGTTGAGCGATCGCTATATTAACTTTGACTGACTCTGTTAAATCTAAGTCCATGATTATGGTTTCGGTGCCGAATGCTTCGATTTCTTGCGCTACTGCGGCTAATTTATGGCGATCGCGTGCTACCAATATCAACCGCTTTACCCCTTGCTGGGCTAACTCTAGTGCGATCGCTTTGCCAATTCCACGGGAAGCACCTGTAATGAGAGCAACTTTATTTTGAATCTTCATCGGTTTTCACCTCCAAATTTTTCGCCTTACCTCTTGCTTCTTTGCAATCCAAAGGTCAGACGATTGATGATTGGTAATTCTTGTCAAACGAAAATTTTTGGCTAATCAGCAATACCCCTCCATTGCCTATACGAAGCCGAAATTTCTCGTTGGTATGATAGTCAAAACTGAAGTCTATTGGCGTGGATACAGCGCATCGGTTTTACCTCTCTTTAATCCGAGCATTCACTAGTATGTTGCCACTACACACGTTAGCAACTAAATCAAGAGATTGCAATCTTTTTTAATAAGAATCGCTTAACATTTGTTTACGAAGAATATATATAAAATTATTTTCTTTGATAAGTTTTTATGAATACTGGGTGATCCCCGTATTGATCCCCTGACAATTTAGGAAATGTGAGGCAAAAAAAAGGAGATGGAAGGCTTAAATGAGAACAGATATTCATCCTCAAACCCATACACAACAAGACTTTCAAATATGTTCCTTGTTTCCGGCAATCAAAAGGAGTATATTCTCATGATTAATGTTGAATTTTCAATTTCTGACTAGAAACCCTAAAATGAGAGCAGCAAAAGACGATTCCGAACACAAGCACACTCCATGCGTATTTCTCTAAATTGGTTACGGGAACTAGTAGAAATAAAACTTAGCCCAGAAGAATTGGCGGAAACCCTGACAATAGCTGGGTTTGAAGTAGAAGATATTGAAGATCGCCGCACTTGGGCAAATGGCGTAGTTGTGGGGAAAGTCCTTGAGCGTCAACCTCACCCCAACGCTGATAAACTGAGTGTATGTACAGTAGATATTGGGGCAGATGAGACTTTAAATATTGTTTGTGGTGCGGCTAATGTCCGTGCGGATATTTATGTCCCAGTTGCCACTACAGGTACTTATTTACCAAATATCGACTTAAAAATTAAACCTGCAAAATTACGCGGTGTCCCATCTAATGGGATGATCTGTTCTTTAAAAGAACTGGGTTTACCTACAGATATAGATGGAATTCATATTTTCACCCAAGAAAATCTAGCCTTGGGTAGTGATGTGCGTCCCTTGTTGGGTTTGGAGGATGTAATTTTAGATGTTGCTACTACCGCTAACCGTGCTGATGCTTTAAGTATGGTGGGTATCGCTAGGGAAGTGGCAGCTTTGACTGGTGGAAAATTATCTATTCCCGCACCTGGTGAAGTCACAATTATCAAAGATACAGGGAACTTAGGTTTAAAAATTTCTGAACCCCAAGCTTGTCCTGCTTATATTGGCACGGTAATTGAACAGATCAAAATTGCGCCCTCACCGGAATGGTTAAAACAGCGTTTGCTGGCTGCTGGGGTAAGACCAATTAATAATGTGGTGGACATCACCAACTTTGTATTGTTGGAACGGGGACAACCTCTACACGCTTTTGATGGCGATCGCTTAAAATCTGTAGCTGGGGGTGAAAATTTAACCGTTGGTGTCCGCTTTGCTAATGCTGGTGAAACCCTCAAAACCTTAGATGGCCAAACTCGCACCCTCTCCACTCAGAATTTATTAATTACTGCTAACAACAAAGCTGTAGCTTTAGCAGGAGTAATGGGTGGTGAAGAAACTGAAGTTTATGAAGGTACACAAAGCCTGGTTTTAGAAGCGGCTTTATTTGATTCTGTCGCTATTCGGCGTTCTTCTCGCAGTGTAGGGTTAAGAAGTGAAGCTTCGGGTAGATATGAAAGAGGAGTTAATCGCGCTGAATTAGAAACGGCTTGCAATAGAGCTTTATCACTAATTAGCGAATTAGCAGCGGGTGTAATTGTCCAGCAAGAAATTTCTGATCACCGTCCTGACTCTTCTACCTGGTCACATTCCATAACACTGCGTTTAGATAGAGTTAATGAAGTCCTAGGGCCAATTGAATTGGGAGAAGAAACGGGAGTACTAGAAGCAGAAGATGTAGAAAAAATCTTAACTGCATTAGGGTGCAAATTAATTGGTAGTGGAGAACGCACATGGACAGTTACCGTCCCCCCCTATCGTTACCGCGACTTAGAACGAGAAATTGATTTAATTGAAGAAATTGCCCGTCTTTATGGTTATGACAAATTCTGCGACACCTTACCAGAAAAGTCAGAAGCTGGCTATTTACCTTTAGATCAAGAATTAATCCGCAAATTACGCGCTTACTTACGGGCTGAAGGTTTAACAGAATTAATCCATTATTCTCTAGTTAAACCAGGAGAAAGCCAACAGGTAGTCTTAACAAATCCTTTGTTTGCAGAATATTCGGCATTGCGAACTGATTTAATTGCTGGGTTAATTGATGCCTGTCAATATAATATTGAACAGGGAAATGGGGTACTGAATGGTTTTGAAATTGGGCGAATTTTCTGGCGAGAAGAAGAAGGTTTAGAAGAAGCTGAAATGTTAGCGGGGATCATCGGTGGTGATTCAACTTTGGGTAAATGGTCACGAGGTGGTCGTGAACAACCGATTACTTGGTTTGAAGCTAAAGGCATTTTAGAAAGTGTATTTAAGCAATTTAGCTTATTAGTAGAATTTCAACCTGAAAATCGAGATTCCCGTTTACATCCAGGACGCACTGCTTCTTTGTGGGTACGGGGGAATAGATTGGGTACTTTTGGACAAGTTCACCCCCAATTGCGACGCGAAAAAGGTTTACCAGAGGCAGTTTATGTGTTCCAATTAAATTTGGATGTGCTGTTGAATGCGCTGGATGATGATGAGTTGTTAGTTCCCAAATTCAACTCCTATTCTACCTATCCGGCTAGTGACAGAGATATTGCCTTTTTTGCACCTGTCAAAGTCACAGTTTCAGAAATTGAAAAGGTGATCACCAAAGCGGGTAAAGGTTTGCTCGATTCTGTGGAATTGTTTGATGAGTATCGTGGTGAACACGTTCCAGAAGGACAGCGGAGTTTAGCATTTCGTCTAGTCTACCGTTCAAGCGATCGCACTCTCACCGAAAATGAAGTTGAACCAGTTCATAATAAAGTCCGCACCGCTTTAGTAGAAAAATTTGGTGTTAGTCTGAGAAGTTAGGATCTAGTAATTGGTAATTGGTGAAAGTTTTTTCCAATTACCAATTATTACCAATGTACCAGTTGCGTAAGTCCCGAAAAATTATGATTGCCTTTTATAATCTGTATTTTCTCTAATTTTAATGGTTATATATAGCCTTTCCCACTCTAGTTAGATACAAAATTACCCCTCCCCAACCCTCCCTTTGGTAAGGGGAGGGTGCGCGACAGCGCGGGTGGGGTGTATTTCATGAGCTTGGGAATTGCTATATAGCCATTCCATAGAGTATAATTAATATCTTTAAATTAATGAAAATACCTATTATAAAATCATGCTTATTTTTAAATCTTTATATTTCTCATTTAAACTTTACTACTTCTTGATGAAAACTTTGTAAGTTTCTTTATAAGATAGTGGAAGCACACTACTCGTGTCACGATAAAGGCACTTTAGTGAATCAGTAAATTCTCTGTGTACATAATAATGACAACAGCAGCAGACTCAACAAACTGGCTGCAAGGAAGCCGTTATAGTAATCGGGGAAGCGTTTATTTGTTTGCGCCGATGGTTAACTTCAATGTAATGGCTGAAGTTGGAGATACTCCCCCTTAATTTAACGTACTTGTACTTGCTTAGAAAATTTATGAGGAATTCAACAATTACATCTTGATAGCAGTGAGAAAATTATATTCTCATCTTGGAAGAGCATAAAAAGATGTAATTGAATTGGAATCACTATTTTGATATTTGATAACAGAATATCTGAATGATACTAACTTGGCAAATTGCTAAATATTACACATCAAGAGTCAGATGTTTAATGTTGTGTTTAAGCATTAAGCTTTAGTATTAATCAGTTTGGAATATCAAAAAATATTTTCTCTAATTTCTAACTAATACAAGTATTAAATATTACAGCAAAACTCGAACAGTTGCAAACTGCTGTAATCACAAAATTTGCTTGTAAACATATACAGCATTTTTTGCATAGCTATGTCTAACAACTAAATAACACCTGCATTGAATAGTTTTTGGCTTGACCAAATCGCTTTGGGTTTTTCAAATATTTGAAAAACCTTATATAGCATTTCCTAGTTTAATGAAGTACAAAATCATCTGCGTTTATCTGCGTTTAATTATTACTGTTTGTACCTCACTTGAATGGGAATTACTATATTAGCCATCTTATTTTTTAGTAATCTGCGATTTCAAAATTCGTCCGGGAATAATAGAGTCATGAATGAATTAAACAAATTTTCCAAATGGAAGCGATTTCAGCAACTTTTATTAACTACTCTTATAGGCGATATTCCAACAATTTTTGGAGGTGTAAAGTTGCGTAATTTGTTATATCGCACTATTTTTGCTCAGATAGGTAGCTCAGTTTATATTCAAGATGGTGTTGAATTTATTAGTACTGATGCTATTGAAATTGGCGATAGGGTGTATATTTTTAAAGGTGTTCGTATAGATGGAGAAGGACATGAAAACAATATAATTCATCTAGAAAATGGAGTTATCCTAGAGCGTAATGTTCTGATAGGAGCATTAAACGAAACTTATATCGAAATCGGTGAAGATACTTTTATTGGCCCCAGCGTTTGTATTGCTGGCCCTGGAAATATCAAAATTGGTAAACAATGTTTAATTGCAGCCCACACTGGAATATATGCCAATAATCACAATTATACAGATCCAATGAAGCCAATCAAACACCAAGGTATTACTCGAAAAGGAATTGTGATTGAAGATGATTGTTGGCTAGGACATGGGGTGAAAGTGTTAGACGGTGTGACCATTGGTAAAGGCAGTGTTATTGGTGCTGGTGCTGTTGTGACTAAAGATATTCCCCCATTTTCGGTAGCTGTGGGTATACCTGCACGAGTAATTAAAAGTCGTAATGGAAAAGAACTTGTTAAGTTAAAATCTACATAAATTTCTTGCTCACAACACATTTTAATTAAACAGAAATTCTGCTGTTAATCAGAGGATAAACTAGGGAGCATTTCACCTTTGCATTCATGTCCAGTTTCTTAAAAAAGCGGAAAATAAAAGATGTAGTAATTTAGCAAAGCCTATGGGGAATTAATGATGAAGCAGGTTAAACTACTACCCATTTGGTCTGATGAAAAGATAAATTTTCATTGAATTTTTATCCCCATTTCTTTAGCTAAATCTGTCTAGCTACGCCATCGAAGTATCTTTTCTCGGATTGGGTTAACAAAAGAACGCCCTTGTATTTGAGATCGAGCAAATTCTGCTTTCAATCTATAATACCAACGTGCTTGAGCATCGGCATCTCCAACTAAAGTTAAGGGTGGATTATGTTGCAATCCGATTTGTTGTTTAAGCAAAATTTTTCGATCTTGATTGAGAAAACTACGGGTAAACCATAGCAACAAGGGTTGGAAAATGGGGAACCACGGTAAAGTTGTGTAAAACAAAGTTGTTTCCTCTGTTTCAGTTTCGGAAATAGGGGTAATTGCAGTTAAATTATAAACCGTATTTTTATCAGTAGATACCCCCTCAATCCGAATTCCTGGTAAACGGAATGAGATTTCGATCTGTGGATTACGTCCAATCAAGCGATAGAAAAAGGTTTGTTGTTCTAGTGGATGCTTTCGCATGGTAAAGCCATATAGAGATGGGTCAAAGGTTTTAACTACTTCGTTTAATGTTTCCGGGGAACGCCACCACCATGCCTGGTGAACGAAAGCAATATGAGCAGGATCGATTAATCCTACTACGGCGTGATCAACATCACAGGGAAGGCGGATAGACTCAAAAGCTTGGTGGGATTTGTCGCCAAAATCAGGGATTCTAGGGATGTCTTCTAGTATTAAAGAAGTTTCATCATTGGACATATAAATCCAAATATTTCCTTGTGCTTCTTGGATTGGATAACTTTTTGTTTCATTGAGTTTGGCAAAGACTTTGCCTAAGCTATCCCGACTAAAAACAATTAGCTCGTTTAGGAGAGTTTTTGAAAGTGTTTGTCGAGGTTTTAGCTGCTTACTTGGTAACGCATAGTACCAAATATTTCTTAAGAACAAAGGTGTTTTAGTCATTTTAGAATTTGGGTTTAAAGGGATTGTTTGATCACAATCTGTGATTTTATTTGCAATTAATTCAGGATATGTGTTGCCTCATCGCATACATGGAGAGATTTTTTCCACACTTTATCAAGGGAAGCGAATTGACAAAAGCCCTTTTCCTTGAGGAGACGCTACGCGAACGAGCATCCAAGATCGCTCTCATTGCCAAAATCCAGACTTTATCTAGACAAAAGAGATGAGTCTTCACTTGAAGATGATTAATTATGAAAACCATTTATAACACTCAGGGTGTAGACCTCTATTGCTTACACTGAAGCACTCAGGGGGGAGTGGTTTGATTTATTGGAATTGGGAATACCCACAACAGCCATCTAGAGGCGGTGGAAAGTACCCCGCAAGGCATTTTTGCCGTCATTTTTGGGGTGTCTCACAAAAGTTATCATCTTTATGATAAGCGATCGCAGTAATTATGCCTTTATTTCCAGAGAATTGATATCTGTGGTGTATATTTTTAGATCTTTTAGACTTTTTGTACTTTTATTGCAATGGGATTCAGAAAAACTAAATTCTTTTTAATTTCTTACTAACTCTGCTGCTAACTGTAACGCTGCTTTCATACTTGTCGCGTCAGCAATTCCTTTGTCCGCAATATCAAAAGCAGTTCCATGATCTGGGGAAGTTCTAACAAATGGTAAACCAATAGTGGTATTTACAGCCCGATCAAAAGCCATCAACTTCACCGGAATTAAGCCTTGGTCGTGATAAAGTGCCAAGTAAGCATCAGCGGGATTTTTGATCTCAGAATTACCGTACCAAGCAATACCCGGTTTTACCCACATTGTATCTGGTGGTATTGGCCCTTCTAGCTGAATATTTGGACGCTTGCACCTTTCTGACTCTATCCAGGGAATTAGCCAATCTATTTCTTCAGTTCCCAGTTGTCCCTTTTCACCGCTGTGGGGATTTAAACCTGCGATCGCTATTCTCCCATTTTTAATCCCAAAATCTCTTTCTAAACATTCCACCAACAAATCAAGTTTCTGAGTTAATAATGTCGGTGTTAAAGTATCAGCTACTTGACGTAAAGGGATATGTGTAGTAGCAAGCAAAGCCCGGAGTGTCCAACCAGTAAAAGGCGATCGCCCGACAAATAACATTCCAAAACGGTCAACACCAGCCTTTTCGGCTAAAAGCTCCGTTTGTCCTGGATAATTATATCCCGCTGCCTTCCAAGCCGATTTAGCGATAGGTGCGGTAACAATACCATCAAACTCACCAGCCAAAGTTTGAGCTATGGCAGATTCCATATAAGCAAAACTTGCCGCACCACTGGCCGCATCACCCACACCTGTAACAATTTCACCACTAGTAGGCACATCAATCACAGACAACTCAGATGGATTTGCCAAAGGTGTCAAATTTTTAATTAATTTCTCATAATTCTGGAATAGTAAATCCCGGCTACCTACCACCACCACATCACAGCTTTGACTAACTTCCCGATCTGCCAAAGCTTTCAAAATCACCTCTGTCCCGATTCCGGCTGGATCTCCCAGCGTCAATGCTAACCGTGGACGTTTATTGATTTGATACATAAAATTTCCATATCACATTATTCTTAAGTTTGCTATAAATAATCCGTGACATTAGCCTTGCTTAAATTATTATTACCCATCAACATTTATTTTCCCCCAGGTCTATACACCTGAGTATAGTTAGGCTACACCACCATAGCTGCTAAACTGGTCTAGAATTATTCTCAAAGGTCTAATCCAAAAGTAGCGATCGCAGTGCTTGGATTAGACCCAGTTATCCCAAGTGGTCAGACTAGCAAAAATGAGATTTGCACCATCAAGTTAAATTAAGCAGTCTTACAAACAGGAAACATTAACAAACCATTCACTTCACTAAGGAGAATCACAGCAAATGGGCGGCGAAATCTTAAATGCAGCTTTATTGTCTTTCGGCTTAATCTTCGTAGGTTGGGCTTTAGGCGCATTATTGCTAAAAATTCAAGGCGCAGAAGAATAAGCAGGGGCAGGGGAGCAGGGAGCAGAGGGAGCAGGGGAAGAATTATTAATACCCAATGCCCAATGCCCAATGCCCAATGCCCAACTTCATTAAAAATATGTAAAGTTTTATTTATTATAAAGAATTCTGTTAAGATTCTTTTCATAAAACATTAAAATTTATAATGACCCTCATGACATTATTAATCGTCGGTGCCACTGGCACCTTAGGAAGACAAGTGGCTCGTCGTGCTATCGATGAGGGGTATAAGGTACGCTGTTTAGTCCGCAGTAACAAAAAAGCTGCTTTCCTGAAAGAATGGGGTGCAGAACTAGTCAGAGGAGACTTGTGTTATCCCCAAACTTTAGAGGCAGCATTAGCAGGTGTCACCGCAGTCATTGACGCTTCTACATCTCGTCCCACAGACTCACTAACTATTGAACAGGTAGATTGGGATGGCAAAGTAGCATTAATTCAAGCTGCCAAAGCTGCCAATGTAGAGCGTTTTATCTTCTTTTCCATTCTCGATGCCGAAAAATATCCCAAAGTACCGCTCATGGAAATTAAGCGGTGTACAGAATTATTTTTAGCTGAATCCGGCTTGAACTACACTGTTTTAAGGTTAGCTGGTTTTATGCAAGGGTTAATTGGTCAATATGGCATCCCCATTTTAGAAAATCAACCAGTGTGGGTAACAGGTGCATCGTCACCAGTTGCTTATATGGATACTCAAGATATTGCTAAATTTGCTATCCGCGCTTTAAGTGTACCAGAAACCCAAAATCAAGCATTCCCTGTAGTTGGTACTCGTGCCTGGAGTGCAGAAGAAATAATTAACATATGCGAACGCTTATCTGGAAAAGATGCCAGAGTCACAAGGATGCCAATTAGCTTACTCCGCAGTGTACAAGGTTTGCTGCGGTTCTTTCAGTGGGGATGGAATGTTGCTGACAGACTAGCCTTTACAGAAGTCTTAGCTAGTGGCAGACCATTAAATGCGCCCATGGATGAAGTTTATACAGTATTTGGTTTAGACAAACAACAAACAGCTACTGTAGAAACCTACTTGCAAGAGTACTTCAGCCGAATTATGAAAAAGCTGAAGGAGTTAGACTACGAGAAAACAAAAAACAAAAAGCAAAAAGATAAAAAAACCCCTTTTAAACAGTCTTCAAAAGTCAATAGTCAATAAAATTCCAGACTAATGACTACATTAGCCAAAAATGTGTAACTATTACTAGAGATCAAGCGTCGCCTAAACTTGGATATTTGAGTGTGCCGAAAGCAGGCATTATCTACAACGACATTAAACCGATAGCGAGTCGAGTCGCCATCGAACTGAAAGATCAGCTAACCGCAGCTGGTTGGGATGTGTGTGTAACAACGAGTATTGGTGGTATCCTAGGCTACTGTAATCCAGATAGTCCTGTATGCCACACCCCAATAGAAGGTCTAAATCCCCCTGGTTTTGACTCAGACATGGAGTTTGCAGTGGTTCTGGGGGGAGACGGCACTGTTTTAGCAGCATCGCGTCAAGTTGCCCCCTGCGGTATCCCCCTATTGACAGTGAATACTGGTCACATGGGATTTTTGACAGAAGCTTATCTTAACCAGTTGCCCCAAGCAATGGAACAGGTCATGGCAGGTAAGTATGAAATCGAAGAACGAGTCATGCTCACTGTCAAAGTTCTCCGGGGAGATTCGGTATTATGGGAAGCTCTTTGCTTAAATGAAATGGTGCTACATCGGGAACCATTGACATCAATGTGCCATTTTGAAATCGAAATTGGTCATCATGCCGCAGTGGATATTGCCGCCGATGGTGTGATAGTTTCTACCCCAACAGGTTCAACTGCTTATGCATTAAGCGCCGGTGGGCCTGTGATTACTCCTGGTGTACCAGTGTTGCAGCTAGTACCAATTTGTCCCCATTCCCTAGCTTCTAGGGCTTTGGTGTTTCCCGATAGTGAACCAGTTAATATCTATCCAGTCAACATCCCTAGGTTGGTGATGGTGGTAGATGGCAATGGTGGATGTTATGTTCTACCAGAAGATCGGGTATATTTAGAGCGATCGCCATACAGTGCCAAATTCATTCGCTTACAATCACCAGAGTTTTTCCGCATTTTACGGGAAAAATTAGGTTGGGGTCTACCACATATTGCTAAACCCAATTCTGTAGAACTGCCTTAATGATCAAAGGGTTGTAGGGGGTAAGCTGTTTCCTTCCAGAATTGCTGGTTAGGGAATTGTATTTGGAATGAGTAATTAAAATTGCACCTTGGAAATGTCGATGATTGATATCTAAACGTGTTAAAACATCGTTGATACTAGATTGATACAAGTAGTATGGCTGAATATTTTGCCACAGGTTCATAGGTAATAATTTTTCCCCAATCACTAATTATCTAAAATCCCAACCTGGAATCGCAAAATTCTCAATCAGACTTTTACCCATATCAAAAACTCTTAAAATTACATTTCCAGCGCTATACAATCCCCAATTCCAAATCCAATATCCCAAAAATTAATATGATAGTTGCTCACAATCCCTGTGTTTTGGTGATTGAACCCGATGATAGTCTAGCCAACCAACTGGCTTTTGATTTGCAAGAAGCTGGCTATGAGGCAGTTGTGGCTAATGATGCAGCTAGTGGATTGCAAAACTGCCGCGAAGTCAGTCCTGCTTTAATTGTTGTAGACCGGATGCTGACAGGAGAATCAGGACTTTCTTTGTGCAGAAATCTTCGTACTATTGGTAATCGCGCCCCGATCTTGATTTTAATGGCAAGAGATACAGTTGATGACCGTGTGGCTTGTCTCGAAGCCGGTGCAGATGATTACATCCTCAAACCTTATCGCTCGGAAGATTTTTTGAAACTGATTCGTTTATATCTCAAACCTGATGTTGATACTAACGAACAATTGCGCTTCGGTGATCTAGTTTTAGATATTGGTATCCGTCGCGCTATCCATAATGGTAGAGCGATTGACCTCACCATGAAGGAATTTGAATTATTAAAGTTTTTTATGGAACATCCCCGTGAGGTATTAACCCGCGAACAAATTTTAGAAAATGTTTGGGGTTATGACTTTATGGGTGAGTCAAATGTAATTGAAGTATATATTCGCTACTTGCGCCTAAAAATCGAAGAAGATGGTCAAAAACGCCTCATTCAAACAGTTAGAGGTGTAGGATACGTCTTAAGAGAATCCTGAAAGCAACAGGTATAACTCCAACAGAATTAATTACATAGATTGTTTTCCCTTTCCCCGTTTCCTATTCCCTCTTCCCTGATTTGATGATTAACTAGTACAACGGGCAGAAATAACTAGAAAGTATCCACAAAAAGTAGATTTTATTCAGCATTGCTGCCTGATTCTGCGAAAAATAGTTATTGGGGATATAGGATGAACAAAATAACTTTTTATATCGTTTTGTTACAAAGTTTGTTTTTAGGAATGGGGAGTACTAACGCTCAGTCACTACCAATCAATCGACTTAAAGCGGTAATAGAAACAGGATTCAAGCCAGGAAAGGCGACTGAAAGCACATTACCAGCATCACAAGTATGGGTAATTAATCAGGATCAACAAGTACAAAAACAACCTTTTATGTGGGTAGTTAAAGATCCACATCAAGCCAGACAGCAACCATTTCTGCAAGCTGCTAAAACTCCCAAAAAACCAGGCAGTTCCACCAAGCCATCTCCAGAAGATGGGTTAGAATCGTTTGATGAAGTGGTGAAAGATAGTCAAAAGCTAGAAGGGCTATTTACTCTCTATCGCCAAAAAGAGAAAAATAAAATATATTTAGAAATTAAGCCAGAGCAACTACAAAAAAACTTCCTAGCTACAGCCACCTTGGAATCTGGTATTGGCGAAGGAGGTATTTATAGTGGTATGCCATTGCAAGATTTTTTGTTTTATTTCCAACGAGTAGACAATAACTTACACTTTGTAGTTCGTAATGTTAATTTTCGTACTCGTCAAGGAGATCCCCAAGCGCGATCACTTGCTCGTTCTTTTAGTGACTCTGTTCTCTACACTATTCCCATTAAAAGTATTAATTCTGAACGCAAAACTATCCTTATTGATTTAGGCGATTTGTTGCTGACAGACTTGGCAGGATTATCTGTAAATTTAGAATTAACTTCTAACTCAGAGCAAACTTATTTTGGTAATGCTAAAGCTTTTCCCCACAATCTAGAAATTGAATCAATTTTTAACTTCTCTAATAATAGTGGTGGCAAAAATGAAAGCGAGAATTTTGAAGTTTTACCTGATAATCGAGGCTTTACTCTGCGGGTTCACTATAGCCTTTCCCAACTACCTAATAATTATTATATACCCAGATTAGCAGATGATCGGGTGGGATATTTTCTCACTGCACATCAAGATTTATCTATAGATGATCGTAATGATCCTTTTGTGCGTTATATTAATCGCTGGAATTTAGAAAAACAAGATCCTACAGCCGCAATTTCTCCACCTAAAAAGCCGATTGTTTTCTGGATTGATAACGCCGTACCTTTTGAATATCGTGATGCTATTAAAGAAGGCGTATTAATGTGGAATCAAGCCTTTTTGAAAGCGGGATTTAAAAATGCAATTGAAGTCCGACAAATGCCCGATAATCCTACATGGGATGCTGCGGATATTCGTTACAATACAATTCGCTGGATTAATACAATAGATGGATATTTTGCTATGGGACCATCTCGTGTTAATCCATTAACTGGAGAAATTTTAGATGCAGATATTATTGTTGATGCGAGTTTTTTGCGGGCATTAAAAAACGAATATCGTCAAATTGTTTTACCCAACAAAACAAAAATTCGTACTTCCTTATCAGCATTGATGGAAAATGGACTACTTTGTGGAAAAAGTGATAAAACTACCAAAGGATTAAGGGGTAATTTATCCAAACTAGCAGGAGAGTATGATTTATGCTACGGAATAGAAGCTGCTAATCAATTTGCTTTTGGTTCTTTAGCAATGTCTCTGTTACCAAATATTACTCCTACTAAACAACAGGTGCAGGATTATATCCATCAATATTTACGTTTAATTATTGCCCATGAAGTTGGTCATACTTTAGGTTTGCGTCATAATTTTCGTGGTAGTACTCTCTTACCACCAGAGGAAATGAATAATCGTGAAATCACCCGCAGTAAAGGCTTAACAGCTTCGGTGATGGATTATGTTCCACCAAATATAGCTCCTTATGGGACTCAACAAGGAGATTATTTTCCTGATATGGTGGGAAGCTATGATCAATGGGCAATTCAGTATGGTTATACTCCTACTCAAGCTAAAACTCCCATTGCAGAAAAACCATTTTTAGAACAAATTGCTAAACAATCAGAAAACCCAGATTTGAGTTATTCTCCAGATGAAGATGTATCTAGTATTGACCCTACATCGGCCCCTTGGGATAATAGTAATAATGTGCTAATTTATTCAAAATGGCAGTTGAATAATTCTCGTTTGATGTGGGAAAAATTAAATAAAGGTCATTCAATTGAGGGAGATAGTTACAGCGATTTAAGCGAAAAATTTAGCACTATATTTGGTAATTATTTACAGCAATTATACTATACAAGTAAATACATTGGGGGGCAGTCTTTTTACCGTGTTCATCCTGGAGACAGCAAAAAACGTTTACCATTTGTATCAGTACCTGTAGAGCAACAAAGGCAGGCATTAGCAACGCTGCAAGAGTATGTATTTGCTGAAGATGCATTGAAATTTTCACCAGAACTACTCAATAAATTAGCACCTTCTCGTTGGTACCATTGGGGTAGTAATCCGAAGATGGGACGTTTAGATTATCCAGTACATGATTTAGTTTTATTTGTGCAAAGTATAGTGTTGAGTGATTTACTTTCAAGCGATCGCTTATCACGTCTTAAGGATATTGAACTCAAAAGCGCAAAAGGAGAAGCACTGGCTTTACCTGAGTTATTTGATACCTTACAAACTGGGATTTGGACAGAAGTTTTAAAACCGAAAGGTAAATTAGAAATTTCTAGTTTGCGAAGGGGTTTACAACGACAATATGTGAACTTCTTAACAGCGATGGTATTACGGAAAGTAGACGTACCAGAAGATGGTCGCACATTAGCTTGGTATAAACTCAAACAATTAGATCAGCAACTCCGGCGAGTGAAGTCTGATGATGAATATACTAAAGCTCATTTACTAGAAACACGCGATCGCATCGAAAAAACTTTAAATGCACCATTGCAGGGAAATTAACAATCACAATTCCCTTACCAGCTAACAGTTTCATCTCGATAAAATGAATAGACGGTAGGGGTTTCCTCCGACCTTCTCAATCAATCATATTGCCTTATAAATCATGACTCAAGCATTAGATTTCATCAAATTTTCCCCCAAAACAGACTCAGCACCAAACGCTTTAATTGTCACCTTACATGGTTGGGGTGCAAATGCTCAGGATGTTGAAGATTTAGTCCCTTATATCAACCTACCTGATTATGAATTTTTACTTCCCAATGCCCCTTATCCATATCCTCATTCTCCCACCGGTAGAGCGTGGTATGACTTGCGAGATGAAAATATGTATGCAGGATTGATAGAAAGTCGGCAATTATTAATAGATTGGTTACAATCTTTAGAGAGTACTACAGGTGTGCCGTTATCGCGGACTATTTTGAGTGGGTTTTCTCAAGGTGGGGCGATGACTTTAGATGTCGGATTAACCTTACCCTTAGCTGGTTTAGTGGTAATGAGTGGGTATTTACATCCTGGGATAGAAACTCTGAATAAAACCAGCTTTCCACCCACATTAATCATGCATGGCAGACAAGACCAAGTTGTACCTTTACAAGCTGCTATCAAGGCTAGAGAAGTAGCCCAATCTCTAGGAGTCGATGTAGAATATCATGAATTTGACATGGGGCATGAAATTAATTTACAAATGTTAGAAGTACTACGAACTTTTGTGATCAAGACAATTGGTTAGCTAAAGTTACAAATATTTTACAAATTGGGTGAGAAATCAGCCAAATTTTAACAATTTTGTTGCCCACTAATGAGTAAGATAGATTGGGTGGAAGCGTTTAGTGCAAATCCACCTCAAGCTGAATGCGAACGCTGCAAAAGGGAGGGGCAAGCATTATGACAACTCTAAGCATTTCCAGAAAAGATATTGCTGCTATGACAGCAACAGAAGTACAAGATTTGGCTACGCGTCTGGAATTGGATAATTACAGCAATGCTTTTGAGGGTTTAAATGATTGGCATCTACTGCGAGCAATCGCGTTTCAGCGTCCAGAATTAGTTGAACCCTTTATCCATCTTTTAGATTTAGAAGCCTACGACGAAGCCTAGAGATTTGAAGTAAAAATTTAGGGGTTAATCAGGGTTTGCTATCGCTAAACCCTGATTTTGCACGTATTAGACAACTTATATGCTCTTACCTTGAGCAGCAAGTCTAATCAAACTGTTACTAACATATCGTTGATAATTCTATTCAACCAACGCCTAAATAATTTCTTTGGTATCATTATTCATGATATCCAATTTTGTCTAAGTTTTTAGGAGTGTTTGTCATAATGGTAACAAATAAACTCAATAATCAACAGATGGAATTACTAGATCAAGAAGATGATGTAAATGATGATTTTAATTTTGAACAAGAAGATGAGGATGAAAATTTAGAACCATTTGATCCAACAAAAATTAGGGTTAAAACTAAACCCATGACAATGGATCTGTTACTTAAAAGAATTGAATATGATGAAATTGACCTAGCTCCTGATTTTCAGCGACAATCTGATATTTGGACACTTAAAGCGAAAAGTCGCTTAATTGAATCTCTTTTAATTCGGATTCCACTTCCAGCTTTTTATATAGATGCTACTAATGATGATAAATGGATAATTATAGATGGTTTACAAAGAATTAGTACATTCAAAAGTTTTATTCTAGATAAAGCTCTTAAATTAACTGGATTACAATTTCTAACAGATTTAGAAAAAAATAAGTATGATGATTTACCTCGTCATTATCAAAGACGAATAGATGAAACAGAATTAACAGTTTATTTAATTGAACCTGGAACTCCTTCAGAAGTAAAATATAATATTTTTGAAAGAGTTAACACCGGAGGATTACCTCTTAATCCTCAAGAACTTCGTCAAGCAATGAACCCTGGACAAGCTATAAAGATTCTAAAAAAACTAGCTAATTTACCAGAATTTGAAAGAGTAACAACTTTAAGTAAAAAGAAAAAACAACGTATGGATGACCATGAATTTATACTTGGTTTTATAGCTTTTACTTTAAATAATTATGAAGAATATCCAGTACGCAAAGGTCGCAAATATTTTTTACATGAAGCCATGAAACAATTAAATAAGATAGATTCTAATTTGACAGATAAAATAGTAAATAATTTTACTATAACAATGAAGACAGCTTATAATATTTTTGGAGATTCCGCTTTTCGTAAATCCCAGAGATCACCTGTCAATAAATCTCTTTTTGAAGCATGGTCAGTTAGTTTCAGTAAATTAAATTCGCAAGAAATTGATATATTGATTAATCACAAAGAAATTTTAAAAGAAAAGTTCATCGAAAAAATGCAAAAGGATAATGATTTCAATAAATCTATATCTCAAGCTGCTAGTAAAGTTAAATATCGATTTGAACAAATTAATCAAATAGTTCAAGAGGTCTTATTATGCTAAGTTCTTTAAATTTGAAAAATTTTAAACCATTTGAAAATCAGTCTTTTTCTTTAAAACCATTAACACTACTTGCTGGATTAAATAGCACCGGTAAATCTTCTTTAATTCAATCTCTATTACTACTTCGTCAATCCTCTCAACAGAATGATCTATTAGATAGGGTAGGTTTAGCACTAAATGGTGATTTAGTTTCTATAGGTACAGCCCAAGATGCTCTATTTAAGAGAGCAAAAGAAGATTCAATGACTTTGGAAATTGGAATAAATAATAATATTAAAGGTACTTGGGTTTTCAATTATGATCGTCAAGCAGATATAATGCAAGTATCTTCGTTGTCAAATGCTGATGCAGAAATTTATAATTCAAGTCTTTTTACAGATAATTTCCATTACTTAAAAGCAGAAAGAATAGCACCTAGAAATTATTTTCCAATGTCTGACTTTCAAGTCAAACAACATCAACAACTTGGAAGTCAAGGCGAATTTACTATTCACTTTTTATCTATCAATGAATTTAAAATAATTCCTCATCATCAACTATTACATCCATCAGCACAGTCTGATAATTTAAAAAATCAAGTTGAGGCTTGGTTAGGAGAAATTAGTCCGGGAACAAGAGTTGATCTCGAACTCCATTCTACAATGGATTTAGCAAATTTACAGTATTCTTATGAAGACAATAATTCTTATCGTTCAAGTAATGTAGGGTTTGGTATTACTTATATTTTACCAATTCTTGTTGCTTTATTATCTGCTACTTCAGATACATTAATTTTGTTAGAGAACCCAGAAGCTCATCTTCATCCTAGAGGACAATCTAAGATGGGAGAACTAATTGCATTAGCAGCAAATTGTGGTATTCAAATAATATTAGAAACTCATAGCGATCATGTTCTCAATGGTATTCGTAAAGCAGTACGTCATCAGAAAGTTGATGCTCAAAAAGTGCAAATTAACTACTTTGAAAGATATTTAAAAAAAGGACAACCCATCACAGAAATTATTACTCCTCGCATTTATCCCGATGGAGGAATTGATAAGTGGCCAGACGGTTTTTTTGATCAAGCTGAAAAAGATTTAATGGATTTACTATAAATAGGGTTCTACTATCAATGCACTTTTTAATTAATGAACTTTCTTTTGTTGGACAAGCTGCCAATGATTATGAAGCTGATGAATTAATGAAAACCATTTTTAAAATAATTGCAGAAATAAGTGTTCTCCAAAATGATGATCCAATTCAAACTCATAGTAGTTTCGCTTCTCAAAATATAACCCCTGAATTAACTGTAAGTCAATGGATTTTTAAACAGAAAAATTCAAAAAATTCTGATCAACAAAAAATTGCTAGGATTTTACTAATACTTTTAAGTAAAGGTCCTTTTATAGATGTACAAGGTTTAATAGATGATTGTAAGTGTTTTCATCAAAAAAAATGTGTTTCATCAACTTCATTAGCTGGTGCTGCTGTGCTTAAAGGGGTATTAATTAGTTTGCAAAATAATTCTGATTTTAGTAACGAAAATATTGAAGTTGAATTTCAGAAATGTACAAATCCTTGTGAAAATATAATTATCAAAAACTTAACTAAAATTAAACACGCTATAAGAATATGTCCTCGTTATAAACTTCATTCTAAACATGATCTTTTAGGTTATTGGGAAAATGCTACTCCTATGGATTTAAGAAATGAAGAAGCTCAAAAAGTTTTAAACAGTTCTATAGGGAATAGTAATGAAAATAGTGAAAAACGTTATGGATTTCATAAGGAAAAACATCAATTTTATGTGTTTCATTCAGATAATAGTTTTGATGAACAAGGTTATCCAACTTATCATGGCTTTCCAATCCCTGAAAATCAAGTTCCTGCTGAAATACTAATTAAAATAAAGAGATAATGCCATTTTTTTTAAATCCCAAATCCAGACGGGTTCTGATTGCTGTAGGCGGCGGTATAGCCGCCTATAAAGTTTGTGAATTGGTTTCTACTCTGTTTAAATCTGGGGTAGAAGTGCGAGTCATTCTTACTAAATCTGCTCAAGAATTTATCACGCCTTTGACTTTAGCTACTTTATCTCGTCATCGCGCTTATACTAATGATGATTTCTGGCAACCAATTTATTCTCGTCCACTACATATCGAGTTGGGCGAGTGGGCTGATTTAATTGTGATTGCGCCTTTAACTGCTAATACTTTGGCGAAGTTAGCTTATGGTATGGCGGATAATTTGCTAACAAATACTGTTTTGGCTTCTACTTGTCCCGTTTTGTTAGCACCAGCGATGAATACGGATATGTGGGAACAGGTGGCAGTGCAAAGGAATTGGCTACAGTTATTGACAGATGTTAGATTTTATGGTATTGGAACGGGATCTGGTTTGTTGGCGTGCGATCGCATCGGTGCTGGTAGAATGGCAGAACCCGCAGAAATATTTGTTTATATTCAATCTTTACTACACACCCAAGGAACCAGAGATTTAGCCGGAAAGCAGGTTTTAATCAGCACTGGGGGAACGCGAGAATATTTAGATCCTGTGCGATTTATTGGCAATCCCTCAACGGGTAAAATGGGTTTAGCATTGGCACAAGCAGCACTGCACAGAGGCGCAAAAGTAATATTAGTCCATTGCCCAGCAAGTTGGGATGTACCTTTGGGAGTGGAAGCTATTGAGGTAGTTAGTGCAGATCAAATGCAGCAGGTGATGTTAGAACGTTTAGCCAATGCAGATATCATTGTTATGTCTGCCGCAGTTGCAGACGTAAAGCCTAAAGAATATAGTACCGAAAAATTGCCCAAGCGATCGCTCCCCGAAAATCTACCACTAGCACCAGTACCGGATATTGTTGCTGAAATCGGAAATCGCAAACAACCCCATCAATTATTAATTGGTTTTGCAGCACAAACAGGGGATATTATTACACCTGCGCGGGAAAAATTGCAAAGAAAGAAATTAGATGCAATTGTAGCGAATCCTATTGATAAAGTTGATAGTGGTTTTGGGAGTGATAATAATCAAGCGGTGTTGTTAGATATGTCAGGGAGAGAGGTAGAAATTGCGGCTTGTTCTAAGTTAGAAATGGCGCATTATTTGTTTGATTTTATTATTAGATGATTGGGAAAAGTCAACAAACAACCAAACTGAACAAATATAAATCATAAAAAGTTTACCCTTCTTCTAATATTCAGCTAGGGAGTGAATTTCTTAGCATCATCTATACGTTTACAAAATAAAGAAGCCATAACTAAATATTCAAAAGCTTTTTGAGGATCTTCAGATTTTGCAGGATTATGTGCTAAAGGATTCCGAACTCCTTTAATAAATCCTTTTAACATATCCATAAATCCAATTTGTTCATTTTTTAGGGTTTCAGTAGATAAGTCACTAAATGAAAGAATTGGATTAGTGACTCCAAAAGTTTTATCAATCAAAGTAGCCCCATCTAATGTTAAACCTGTTTTATCTCTAATATATTGATTAATAGCTTTAATAGCAGCTTCAATTGATTGATGATAGTAGCCATCAAGATATAATTTACTCGATGCGTTTTGAATCTCAAGATGTAAGTAATTGAGATAAGAGTTTATTAAGTCATCAACAGTATTTGCTTGAATTTCATAATTCAAATTTGAAATTAAATCATTATTTGGATATTCTGATTCTAAAACAGATATAATTTTTTCTAATTTACTACAAATTTGATGATATAGTAAATTTAAAGATTTTATGTCATGAGAAGAACCAAAATACCTTTCTATTGTCGTTAAAAAAATAGTATTTTCTCCAAAAAGCTTATTGGCAAAATAAATAATGTAAGGTTTTAAAATTAAATACTTTGCTGACATTTGTTTAGATTCAATTTTTATCAATAACTCAAATTGATTTACCAAAGGATTTTTATTAATTAATTTCTTAGGGTATAAATATTGGTAATAAGATTCATAAAAAGAATCAATAGACTTTTTAAAATTAATCATTTCAGAGAGTAATAGTTTAGCGTCCATACTGTGATTTAGTTAAAATAGCTATCATACTAAAATTTATAAACAGTGTAAATAGTATAAAACAAAGTACTTTATAAACCAATACAGTTAAGTTCTGCCTAAAATTCAACTTCTACATTGGTTGGGTTGTAGTCTGCTTCCCCAAAAGGGTGGAACAAAACCCAACCACACAAGAAGACTTTCAACCCCGTCACATCCTATAGAATAGAAGCCTGAGTAGTAACTAGGTAAATACTAATGATTCGAGAAAAAGAGTTATTAACAAAGTGGCGTTCCCTACCACAAGATAAACAGGAGGAAGTTTTAGAGTTTCTGGAATTTCTTTATTTCAAAAACTCTGCAAATAAACCTCCTCTGGCAGAACGTTTGCGAAAGATTCAGTCTAGAATAGTTGCGTTTGGAAAGCCTTTATTAAATGAAGAGGAAATAGAAAAGGAACTTGCTAGTTGCAGAGGTGGACTAGACTAATGCAAAAATATCAATTAAAGGAGAAGCATAGCCTTTTCTCTCCTCCTCTGCATCTGAAGTGTGAGACTTACCCCCTTACTTCACCTTGTAACCACCCTTCCAAATCAACCAAAGTAGAGAAATCCAACAAAGCATCACCTAACGCTTCCAACCTTTCCAGCGATAAAGCCTGAATTTTGGACAGAAGCAAATCGGGAATATTACCCAATCGGCGATTTAATTGTCGAAGAATAATCTTTCTTTCTCCTTCTTCTCTCGCGTCTCGCAAAGCCCTCGGTTCTTCCAAATTCAGTCCCAACATCGCTTCAATCTCCTCTCGACTTAGGTTAGAAAACTTGTAGACAATTATCGTTGTCACCAATTCTATTATCGCTTGTTCCGATTGTTGCTGTGCTTGCTCAAGCAAAAACTGCGCGGCTTCCACTGCTTCCGTTTCAGGAACCGTAGTCAGCAACATCAAACCCAATCCCAGCGGTTGCTGTTGTACCTTCCCGAACTCATCCAGATATACCCGTCGCACTTGGCCACTTTCCAACAAAGCACGGTGAATCATTGAGTTAGAGGGTTCCAAACTCCGAGAACCAAAAATTATCACCCCAGACCAATCATCATAACGGATAGAATGCCGATACAGAAACAAAAACAACTCAGAAAAGAAGCGATGATACAAATCATCATCTTTTTGAAACTGCACCTCAGCAAAAAATACAGTTTTAGAAACTGCATCACGAGGAGGTAGAAATACACCATCAATCCGAAATGCTGTTTCCTTCACCTCCACTGATTCAAACTGGTATTGCTTTGCTTCTGGGGGTGGTTCGTCCACCAATTCAAACAGCAAACCCGGAAATTGCTTAAATAACTTGTAAAATATCGAGTCCCGGCGCATTGTTATTACTCTACAGCGTCCAAATCATGATTGTAGAGCTTAAGACATCAGGATTAGCGATCGCTCTAGCAAAAACTGCACTGCTTCAGTTTCAATAACCATAGTCAACAAAACCCAATCCCAACTGTAAAACTTAATGCATCTGGATTAGGGATGTTGTAATATTCTGAACGGAGAGGGAGGGATTCGAACCCTCGTATACATTACTGCATAACAGACTTTCCAGGTCTGCGCCTTCAACCACTCGGCCACCTCTCCAGGGGTCACGAATCATCATCTTAAAACAAAAATGCAAAAAATGCAATATTAATAGAAGACTTTCTTAAAATAAATCTCAGAGTCCACATTTTTCGGCAAAACAAAATGGTTCAGACGCATACAATTAGAGTTCACGATCGCGCTACCGGCACATCATACAGCTTGCAAGTTCCAGAAGACCGCTATATTCTGCACACAGCCGAACACCAAGGAGTAGAACTACCATTTTCTTGCCGCAATGGTGCTTGCACAACTTGCGCTGTCAGAGTTATCTCAGGAGACATTTACCAACCAGAAGCCATTGGACTATCTCCCGATTTACGCCGTAAGGGTTACGCTTTGCTGTGTGTGAGTTATGCCCGTTCCGACTTGGAAGTAGAAACACAAGACGAAGATGAAGTCTATGAACTCCAGTTTGGGCGCTTTTTTGGTAAAGGTAAAGTTAAAGCAGGTTTACCTTTAGATGAAGACTAGTACAAGGCAGAAAACAGGGTGCAGATATTTAAATGTGGAAATAGGGGCTTTAGAGAGGCTGCTGAGGGTCTTGAGTCGAAAAATAGGTTTTATCCTCTGTTTGCTACTTTTAGTAGGTTGTCAAGCTAAAAATCAGCCAACCAACATTCCCTCAGAGGTAAAAGTAGCGCGGGTTGTTAGTGGACAAACCTTAGAAGTGCTAGGTATGGCCGAACAACCCAATTTAATCTCCCAAGTGCGCTTAATTGGTTTAGACGCACCAGATTTAGGCCAGCGTCCTTGGGGGGATGATGCTAAAGAACTTTTAAACAGCTTGCTTGGTGATGCAGAAAAATCTATCAAGTTAGAGTTTGACTTAGAAGCCAAAGATAAATTTGACAGAACTTTGGTTTATGCGTGGAAAGATCAGGTTTTGTTAAATGAACAAGTACTCAAACAAGGGTATGCTCTATTTGTAGCGCGATCGCCCAATCACAAATACGACCAACGCCTAGAACGCGCCCAACAATGGGCTAGACTGATGGGACAAGGCATTTGGAACCCAGAAAAACCCATGCGTTTAACTCCCGGTGAATTTCGCCGTTTATATCGTTGAAACGGGTAACAGGGAACAGGGAACAGGGAACAGGTGGAGAATTATCCATAACCTCTTTCCAATGACCAATGACCAATGACCAATGACCAATGACCAATGACCAATGACCAATCACCAATGACCAACTTACAAATTTTTCTAGATATTGCTACCGAAGCAGCTTTAGCCGCTGGTGTAATTTTGCAAGATTTTTTAGGTAAAGTAGAAGACGCAATTACAGAAAAAGGACGACCTGGTGATTTAGTCACCGCAGCTGATAAAGCTTCAGAAAAAGTCATTTTAGAAATTTTGCGTCGTCACTTTCCTCAACATTCCATCCTTGCGGAAGAATCAGGAAAACTGGGAAATCAAGATAATGAATATCTTTGGGCGATTGATCCTTTAGATGGTACAACCAACTACGCCCATCAATATCCCTGTTTTGCAGTTTCCATTGGCTTATTTATTAATGGTGTACCGCAAATTGGTGTCATTTATGACCCTTTTCGTGATGAACTATTTCGGGCTGCTGCGGGTTTGGGTGCAACACGCAACCGTCGTCCTATCAAAGTTTCTCAAACTGCTGAATTGAATAAAAGTTTGTTAACAACAGGGTTCGCTTATGATCGCCGGGAAACTGCTGATAACAACTATGCAGAATTTTGTCATCTCACCCATCTTACCCAGGGAGTGAGGCGCGGCGGTTCGGCTGCTTTAGATTTGGCTTATGTTGCTTGTGGTCGTGTTGATGCTTACTGGGAAAGAGGTATTGCACCTTGGGATGTTGCCGCTGGAGTAATTTTATTACAAGAAGCTGGTGGCAAAGTCACAGCTTATGATGGAACCACTTTTAAAATCGAGTCGGGGAGAATTCTTGCTACCAATGGTTACATTCACAACAGTCTCAGTCAGGAACTCATGCAAGTCACTCCTCTCCCTGATAGGTGAGATAGAAAAACTGCTGACAACTGACCATTAAATATTACAAGCAGGGTAAACTATAGAAAATTGCTGCTTGGGTGCAACGCTTAAATATTATGTCGTTAAAAATAGATGGTGGACTATTTAAATATGATTTCATAGATCATCACGCAATTTTGTGTGTTCCGGTTGATGCAGATGCTAAAGAAGTTCGCAAACGTTATCTTAAAATTGCCCGTCGCTTGCACCCGGATAGTTCTGTTGTTACCAAAAGTGCTGATAAAGATATAGCAAATCAATTATTATCTAAGCTGGTTAATCCGGCTTACGAAAAACTTTCTGTAGAACGCAATCGCGCCGAATATAGTTTAATTTTGTCGCAAATAGGCAAGCGTTTAGCACAAGAGTCAACATCAATAGAACTCAGTACAGATATAGCTAAACAATTAGCGATCGCACCGAATATAGATTTATTGTACAAAAGTGAAGTTGCTAAACTGGCTGAAACTCAATTTGATGAGTTGCAACAAGTATCCCAATTTATTAGCCAAATTAGTGAATTGAACTTAGTTTATCTAATGCGGCGCGCAGGGCGGTTAATGAAAACCCCTCAATCTCTGCCAACTAATACCACAAGTAATACCAACACACCAGCATCACCACCACCACCACCACCAAAAGACGACTCACCGGTAGCACAATACCTCCGTCGCGCTCAAATTCTAATTGAAAAAAATCAATTTACCCAAGCCAAAGTAGAATTACAGGATGCCTTGAAGTTAGAGCCAAGAAATAGTCGTTGTCATAGCTTGATGGCAATCATCTATTTACAGCAAAATCAGCTAAAAATGGCAAAAATTCACTTTGAAAACGCATTGAGATTAAATCCCCAAGACAAAATTGCTTTGGAGTGGAAACCTAAGGTAGAGCAGGCTATGGGGATAAAATCTGGTACTGTTCAAGTGGATTCATCTCCAAATACAGGAGATAATCAACCAGATAATTCTGGAAATGGCGGTTTGTTTGGTGGTTTGTTTGGTGGGAAGAAAAAATAATGGTGTATCAACCAGCAGCGGGAGCTAGGGATTTATTGCCCTTAGATGTGGCTCAAAAACGCTGGATTGAAGATAGGTTACAACAGGTTTTTCACCGTTGGGGATATCACAGGATTATCACCTCAACTTTGGAACGAATGGATACCCTGATGGCTGGTGAAGCAATTCAGCGCCAAATGGTGATTCAATTGCAAAATGGACAAGATGAAGAATTGGGTTTACGTCCAGAACTCACAGCTTCGATTGCGCGGACAGTTGTCACTCGCATGGCAGATGCTACCTATCCCCAACGGCTGTATTACAATGCTAATGTATTTCGGCGTAACTGGGAAAAGCGACATAATCGCCAGCAAGAGTATTATCAAGCTGGGGTAGAGTTGCTAGGATCAGGTGGGTTGCTGGCAAATGCAGAAGTGCTGCTGTTGATAGGCAATTGTTTAGAAGCTTTGGATTTGCGGGGATGGCATTTAATCTTAGGTGAAGCGGGAATTACCAAATCGCTGCTTGATGCTTTTCCGACTCATCTGAGAAACAAAGTGCGGAGTGCGATCGCTCATCTTGACCGTGTAACTCTCGATACTTTGCACCCTTGGAGACGAACTGCATGAACGCGCTAAAATCATGCTCGATTTGCGCGGTAATAGTGCAGATGTCTTGCAAAAAGTCAGTAGTTTACATCTAGATGCAGACCAACAAGAGGCAGTAAATAACCTCAAATCCTTGGTAGAATTACTAGAATCAGAGGGTAAATTCCCCTTAATTCTCGACTTGAGCCTAATTCAAACTATTGACTATTACACAGGAATTGTGTTTGAAGTAGTCAGTGATACCGATGGGCAAGCTCAAGTTTTAGGGCGTGGTGGTCGTTATGATCAGTTGTTAGGGCTATATCATCCCCAAGGCGATAATATACCTGGAATTGGGTTTGAACTAAATATTGATGTTTTATACCAAGTTCTATCATCTACTCAGCAATTACCACAAAGTACCCCAGCTAGTAACTGGTTAGTAGTTCCAGAAAGCAAAAGTGCTGATGCTGCTGCCTTTGCCTATGCCCAAAAATTACGAGAATCTAGTGACTTAGTGCGAGTAGAAATGGATTTGGGGGGCAGGGATGCAGAGGCTATTCGTGAATATGCCAAAGAAAGAGCGATCGCACAAATTGCTTGGATTCAAGCCGATGGATCACCCAAAATTGAAGCAGTAAGTTAACAGATTTGTAAGGAGTCAGGAGTCAGGAGTCAGGAGAAAGAAGGAAGGAAGGATGAAGAATATTTTTCTCTTCTGTTTCCTGCTATATCAAACATTATGTATCCTGAATCCTTACACAGATTGACAAATTGTTACCCTAGAAACTGCTGATTGATTAAAGAGAGGGAATCGAGAAAATGCCACATACAATAGTGACTGACGTTTGTGAAGGCGTTGCTGACTGTGTAGCAGCTTGTCCTGTAGCTTGCATTCATGACGGCCCAGGTAAAAATGTCAAAGGCACCGATTGGTACTGGATTGACTTTGCAACCTGCATCGACTGTGGCATCTGTTTACAAGTTTGCCCAGTAGAAGGAGCAATTTTGGCAGAAGAAAGACCAGAATTGCAAAAAATAGTAGATTAGGTAATAGGTAATAGGTGATAGGTAATAGGTGATAGGAAAAAATTTACCTGTTCCCCGTTCCCTATTGCCAATTACGAATTACGAATTACGAATTACGAATTACGAATTACCTATGACAATTAATTATTTATTAGAAGTTGAAAATGTCCATGCTGGATATATTAAAGATGTAGATATCCTACAAGGTATAAATTTCCGTGTTGAAGCAGGAGAATTAGTTACAGTAATTGGTCCCAACGGTGCAGGTAAATCCACTTTAGCAAAAACAATTTTTGGACTTTTGACACCCCACACAGGCACAATTACCTTTAAAGGGGAAAATATTACAGGTTTGAAATCAAATCAAATCGTTGAAAGGGGGATGTGCTACGTTCCCCAAATAGCTAACGTTTTTCCTTCCTTGACGATTGAAGAAAATCTAGAAATGGGGGCGTTTGTACGGAATATTCCCCTGAAACCGCTGAAGGATAAAATATTTGCGATGTTCCCAAGATTAAGCGATCGCCGTCGTCAACGGGCTGGGACTCTCTCAGGAGGGGAAAGGCAGATGTTAGCAATGGGGAAAGCTTTAATGTTAGAACCCAGTTTACTGCTGTTAGATGAACCTTCTGCGGCTTTATCCCCCATCTTAGTAACACAAGTATTTGAGCAGATTAAACAAATTAACCAATCAGGTACAGCCATCGTCCTAGTAGAACA
Source organism: Anabaena sp. PCC 7938 (assembly GCF_049315035.1). Classification (NCBI taxonomy): domain Bacteria; kingdom Bacillati; phylum Cyanobacteriota; class Cyanophyceae; order Nostocales; family Nostocaceae; genus Anabaena; species Anabaena sp. PCC 7938. The sequence goes on from NZ_CP186034.1 coordinate 5,356,379, forward strand.
AAATGCTCGTAAAGCTTTAGAAATGGCAGATCGTGGTTGTGTATTAGAATCGGGACGGGATGCTATCACTGGGCCAGGATTGGAATTGTTACATGATCCCAAAGTAGGAGAATTGTATTTAGGTGCAGGTAAAGGACATTAAAACCCTCTGTTCATCAGTCTGATAAATTCAACTTGATTAAATAACTTAACTAAATTAATACAAATCCAGAAGATGATTAATAAACCCCATCTTAAGCCTTGTTATGCTGTTGAAACTATAGAACCAGACCAGCTATTTCTCTTATCTGAAAGAGAGACAGTCTGTTTGAGCGATCGCCTTTCTTATCGCATAGCTTCATTACTACAAGAACGCGATTATAGCGTTGATGAAATCCTTGATATCATCCAACTAGAACTACTACCAGAACAAAAAAATACTCAAGAAACTAGTGACTTTTTTCAAAGTATTCTCAATCTCAGTATCAAAACCCAATATGCCCTATTCCAAATGGAACAAAAAGGCTATTTAGTGGAACAAGATGACTCACTTCCCTCTCACTTAGCTATCTTCTGTCATCATCTCAATATTACTCCCATAGTTGCTGCACAAAGACTACAATCAGCAAAAGTGGCAGTTAAAACCTTTGGTTCTTTTCCTAGCGAAGACTTCATAAACATTCTGAAATCTCTGCATATTCAAGTAGCTGATGCTGGAGATTTCACAGTCGTATTGACTGACGACTACTTACACCCTCAGCTAAAAGCATTTAATCAACAAGCCTTAAATTCTCAATCACCTTGGATGCTAGTCAATCCTTTAGGAACAACCCTCTGGATAGGGCCAATATTTAATCACCACACTACTGGGTGTTGGGAATGTCTAGCCCAAAGATTAAGGGATAATAGACCAGTTGCCAACTTTATCCAAAAACATAAACAGATTTCCCTATCTCCTCCGCTAGGATTCCTAGCTTCTACAATGCAAACAGCCTTAGGAATGGCAGCAACAGAAGTTTTTAAATGGATTATCCAAGGTGGAAATCAACAATTAGAAGGGACTTTATTAACCTATGATACCCTAACTCTCCAAACCCAAAAGCATATCTTCGTTAAGCGTCCTCAATGTTCTGATTGTGGAGAAATAGCCAATGAACAAAACAACCAACCCCTACCCATTGTTTTAGGACACCGGCAGAAAAACTTTACTCAAGATGGAGGACATCGTTATTGTTCACCACAAGAAACTTTCAGAAAATATCAACATCATATTAGTCCTATTACAGGGGTTGTTCGAGAACTGCAAAAGATACCAGGTCATGGGTTAAACCATACATACATAGCAAAGCATCATTTTCTTAGCGTCTTTGATGATGTAGACAGCTTACGGCAAAATATTGGCGGTAGAAGTGCAGGAAAAGGTAGAACTGATATTCAAGCCAGGGTGAGCGGTTTCTGCGAAGCTATTGAAAGGTATTCTGGGGTATTTCAGGGAGATGAGATCAGACACAAAGGCAGTTACCAACAAATGGGAGAAAAAGCTATTCATCCTAATACCTGTATGAATTTCAGCCAACAGCAATATCAAAATCGGGAACAATTGAATACCAAAAGTAAAGGTTGGTTTCAAAAAGTCCCTGAACCCTTTGATATAGAAAAAGAAATCGACTGGACACCAGTTTGGTCTTTAACCCATCAAGAGTTTAAATATCTGCCAACAGCTTATTGCTATTATGGCTATTCTCAATCTCATAAACCTGACTGTTGGGCAGACTCTAATGGATGTGCGGCAGGTAATACACTCGAAGAGGCTATTCTCCAAGGATTTATGGAATTAGTTGAGCGTGATTGTGTAGCGTTGTGGTGGTATAATTATCTACAAAAACCTCAAGTAGATTTAGATAGTTTCAATCAGCCTTATTTCCAAGAACTGAAGACATATTATCAAGCCATTAACAGAGAATTGTGGGTTTTAGATATTACTAGTGACCTTAATATTCCCGCTTTTGCTGCTATTAGTCGCCGCACAGATCAAGAAATAGAAGATATTATTTTAGGGTATGGAACCCATTTTGACCCTCAGATTGCCATTAGTCGAGCTTTAACTGAAGTTAACCAAATACTACCTAACGTTTTATCTGCTCAAGCGGATGGCACTACCCAATATCCTCCATCTGCTGATCCTCTGGCAATAGAATGGTGGAAATCTGCGACTGTAGCAAATCAACCTTATCTGCTTCCAGATGATCAGAGTATCCCGAAAATGTTTGCAGATTATCCCCAAGTAGCCAGTGATGATCTTCTCGAAGATATTAGGCTTTGTCAACAAATCGTTGAAAGAAATGGTCTGGAAATGCTAGTTCTAGATCAGACTCGTGCCGATATTGGGCTGAGAGTAGCTAAGGTAATTGTGCCAGGAATGCGACATATGTGGAAACGCTTAGGTACAGGACGGTTATATGAAATTCCAATTAAAATGGGTTGGTTGAAAGAGTCTTTGACAGAAGACCAATTGAACCCCTATCCGATGTGGATGTAGTCAGGAGTTCGGAGTCAGGAGGCAGGGGTACAACTTGCTTGGTGTCTAGGTTTCAATTTTGATTCTGTATCTCATTAGACCTCGACCGAATTTAAATATGCGTACCCTAGAACCATTGTAGAGACGTTCCATGGAACGTCTCTACATTCTTTTTCGGAGATGTCTCTTAATCTGCAATCTGCTGTAGCTGGAGTTTGATATACTGCAAACGGTTAAAAACTGGACTTATGTTATACTGTATCCCTAACGGGAGCGTAGCCATACGTAACGTAGTGCAGCGTATCCCTTCGGGACACTTTGTGAACGCGGAGCGTCTCGTAGAGAAGTATCTCGGAGATTCTAGAACCTATGGCTCCCGTAAGGGATACACTTTGTATAGCTAACACCACGCTGCGCTATCAGAATGACACTTTTAACCCGTTTTTAGTAGATCAGAAAAAACCAGAAAGCTAGAAATTGCAAGCTTTTGGGATTTGCCATACCTGAATTGAACTGAATTTAACTGAAGTACAAAAGTCCTGATTTTAACTCAACTCTTGAGGTGAGAAACCAAAGATACTGTATCAAGTCCGGATTTGACTTCTGAGCTAACTGGTGGGTATTAGTCCTGAAGTTTGTTCATATTTCATTTAGGATTGCTGTACTAGTACTAGGACAGAATTAATTACATACTGATTTTTTTGCAAATTCTTTATCACTCAAAGATTGTAGATTTAGCTCCTATGTAATTAATTTTGTCCACTTACTTTTATCTATATTAAATTTTGACGATCATATTTACGTGTTATTCCGTAGAGAGGTTGGAAAGTTAGCAAGATAAATAATGTTTGCTCCAAATTTCAACCAGAATAATTTATACTGATAGCTATCTGTAATTTCCCAGGTTTTATGCTGTACGGATATAAAATTATTGATGCTGATTCCCATGTGATTGAGCCTTCGCAGATATGGTCTAAGTATCTAGCCCCGGAATTTAAGCGTTTTGCACCCTCAGCAGATATGAAAATTCTAGGGGAAGATATTGTGGAAAAGATATCCCCGCAAATGCGAGAAATGGGTAATCAGCAGATGATAGAGGCTCATCCCCATGCTTATTTTCATCGCTACGATGCAGAATCTCACCTCCAAGCGATGGTGCAAATGGGGGTTGATATAGCATTCATTTATCCAACTTATGGACTGTGGCTCTTTGGCATTGATACTATGCCCGCTGAAGTTGTGGGAGCATTTACCCATGCTTACAATACGTGGTTATATGAAGAATTTTGCAGCTATGCTCCAGATAGATTAAAAGGGGTAGGAGCTATAAATCTTCATGATCCAGAGCAAATGGTATCAGAGTTATATCGCATAACCGATTTTGGCTGGAAGGCTGTAGTTTTACGTCCTAATCCGGTCAAAGGTCGAATTTTGAGCGATCGCACTTATGAGCCATTTTGGACAGCCTGCGAAGAGTTAGACATTGCAGTAGCAATACATGAAGGAACCCATAGCCGCTTACCAACCACAGGCACAGATCGGTTTAATACTCGTTTTGCCCTCCACGCTTGTTCCCACCCCATGGAACAGATGATGGCCTTGTTGGCCTTAATTGAAGGAGGAGTATTAGAACGTCACCCTCAGCTAAGGGTAGGCTTTCTAGAATCTGGTTGTGGTTGGCTTCCTTATTGGCTCTGGCGCATGGACGAAGAGTATGATAATTTACATTGGGAGGTCAAAGATCATGTCAAAATGAAGCCATCAGAGTACTTCCGTCGTCAGTGCTTTGTAGGTATTGAACCATCTGAACCTTATTTACCTCAAATTATTGAATATATCGGTTCTGATAACTTAATCTTCGGCTCTGATTACCCTCACATGGATCATAAACCGAACATTGTGAACACAGTTATAGAGCTTGAGACACAGTTATCTCCAGAAACAATACAAAAGATTGTTTGGGATAATCCCAGCCGTTTTTACAGTTTGGCTTGAACATTAAAAAGGATGCACTATTATCATGAATGAACAAGAATTAGCCTCTCATCCTTCTATGCCTTTAGTAGGATACGGAATGGATACCATGCGTCCAGGACAGTCGCATGATCCTGACACATATTATCAAATTCTCTTAGTTACTCCCCCTAAAGAAAAAACACCCGCAAAATATATAGACACAACAATAGTAGCTAAAACTAAGGAAGAGTTTGAGAAATATTTGCTTGATCAAGCAAGTAAAGAAAAGCTACAACCTTATTACGAAGATCGAAATATTTCTGGTGATTCTATAGGCTCTTATTTACCGTCACCTGGAGTAGTTTTATCAGACGGTTTTGTAGATGAGTTATTCTCAAACAGTGTTTCACGAAATCAAATCATTAGTGAAGCCAATAATTTTTACGACTCAATCAGAAATTTACTTCAAAGTCGTAAAATATCCCAGCTAATTTCTACAACATGGCACTTTTATTTAGAGGCAAAAAAAACACAAACCGATTGGGATAATTTTGTAAAGGGTGAATGGGATAAAATTGATGTTAAAATGTTGGATGCACTCATAGCCAGAGAGATTTTCTTTGTTAATCAAAGCAATTCTTCATCAGAGCTAGACCCCAATAATCTTGATATCTATTATCCACTACGGAGTTCATCTGAAGCTTGTCAAAACCCAAGATTCATGATTTTGCCCAATAGTAATGCGTGGCAGGGAATTGCTTTAAGTCTTTTGATGGCAGGACAAGCATATCGTCAGATTGGAGAGGGTGAAAACGTATCCTATCACCAAATTTCTCAACCCATTTTAAGTACTGGTGAAATAGTTAATAGGTACGGAATGGAAGTAGAATGGCATGGCTATGAAGGCAAAATCAAAGAATTGAGTATGAATCCAGGAGGTTCTTCTACTGCTTTTCAAGTAGTTGTTCCTTATCCTCCCATCCCTTCCGAAATCAACCTACCTCCCGAACACATTCAAAAATGGGCTGAAGCTGACGATGAAGGAGAAGACTTTCCATTTTATTCCAAAACAGAAGATGGGACATATTCAATATATGTAAACTATGTTACGCCGCCATATCCCTATCTACCCCTAACTTCTAGTTAGAATAATTGGGAACAAATAAAAGTCAATATTAAGATGTTATTGCAGGACTAATATCACTTTATTTCTTGCAATAACAATCTGAATATTATGCTTTAAATTGATTTAGTTTAAAAATATAAAAATAAGTAAGTTTTAAATATGGACGATATTATAAATTACCAAATTACAGAAAAAATATATGAAAGCACTAATTCGTTTGTTTATCGAGGTGTTCTCAAGCCAGATAACCAAGCAATTATTCTGAAAATTCTTAAGGAAAACTATCCCACTCCTTCAGAATTAACTAGATATAAACAAGAATATACAATTACTCGTTCCTTAAATTCAAATGGAATTATCAAAGCTTATGGATTAAAGCGATACAAGAATAGTTTAATTATGCTCTTAGAGGACTTTGGTGGTCAATCTTTAAACCTGTTCAAGTCTCAAGTTCAGTTTAGCTTAGAACAATTTCTCACTATTGCTATTCAAATTACTGAGAGTTTATCAGCTATTCATACTGCTAATATTATCCATAAAGACATTAACCCAGCTAATATTGTTTATAACGAAAAAACTGGACAACTAAAAATTATTGACTTCGGTATTTCTACCCGGTTATCTCAAGAAAATCAAACGGTTAGCAACATTAATCAATTAGAAGGAACATTAGCTTATATTTCTCCAGAACAAAGCGGTAGAATGAACCGAGGTATAGATTACCGTAGTGATTTTTATTCTCTAGGGGTTACTTTATATGAACTGTTAACACATCAACTCCCCTTTGAAACGAATGACCCAATAGAATTAGTCCATTGTCATATCGCACAACACCCAAAAAGACCAGATGAACTAATTGCTTCAATTCCTTTAACATTAACTAATCTCATCATCAAATTGTTAGCCAAAACCCCAGAGGAAAGATATCAAAGTGCTTGGGGAATTAAAGCAGATTTAGAAACCTGTCTTCAGCAATTAAAGACTACAGGAAAAATTGCTCAATTTTCTTTAGGTAGTCAAGATATTGCTGATAAGTTTCATATTCCTCAAAAACTCTATGGTCGAGAGCAAGAAATTACGCAACTATTAGCTACTTTTGAGCGAGTTAGCCAAGGTAATACTGAAATAATTCTCGTTTCTGGTTATTCAGGCATTGGTAAATCTGCCTTAGTCAATGAAATCCATAAACCCATTACACAGCAAAGGGGATACTTTATCAATGGCAAATTTGACCAGTTACAGAGAGATATTCCTTACGCAGCGATAACCCAAGCTTTCCAAGGGTTAATCCGTCAACTATTGAGTGAACCGGAAATAACTCTACAAATTTGGAAAGAGAAAATATTAAAAGCTTTAGGAAATAATGGTCAAATAATTATTGATGTAATTCCAGACTTGGAAAAAATTATCGGTAAACAGTCACCTGTTGAGCAAATAGGAGCAACTGAATCACAAAATCGGTTTAACTTATTCTTTGCCAGATTTATTCATATTTTCAGTCAAAAAGAACATCCTTTAGCTATCTTTCTTGATGACTTACAATGGGCAGATTTACCATCTTTGAATTTAATTGAGAAATTAATTACCAATGCTGATAGCCCATATTTATTGATTATCGGGGCATATCGAGATAATGAAGTCAGTCCTACCCATCCTTTAATACAAACATTAGAGCAAATTAGAAAAGTTGAAGTGACAGTTAATCAAATCATTCTTCAACCTTTGGGAATTAGTGATGTTAAACAATTAATGGCTGATACCCTAAATTGTTCCAGAGAAGAGGTACAATCTTTAGCAGAGTTAGTAACTAAGAAAACTGCTGGTAATTCTTTCTTTATTACTCAATTATTACAAATATTATACCAAGAAAAATTATTAGTATTTACTATCACTCAATTTTCCCTTAATCAAAGAGAAAATAATAGAGGTTTTTGGCATTGGGATATTGAGCAAATACAACGAGTAGGAATAACTGATAATGTAGTTGATTTAATGGTCAGAAAGATTGAAAAACTAGATGAAAATACACAAAATATTTTAAAATTAGCTGCTTGTATAGGAAATGAATTTAACTTAGAAATTTTGTCAATTGTTAATAAAAAATCCCCGATTGTCACCGCTCAAGAACTACAACCAGCACTTCAAGAAGGCTTAATCATTCCCTTAAATAATAACTATAAACTACCTCTGTTATGGAATCAGGAAGAAATATCAAGTAATACTTCAGAAAGTTCCTTAGCTCTCCTCCCCCAGTCTACTGCATCAATTCCCTATAAATTTTTACATGACCGAGTTCAACAAGCGGCTTATAGTCTCATTTTAGAAGCCGAGAAAAAGTCTGTTCATTTGCAAATAGGCCATCTGTTGTGGAAAAATGCTCAAGCAAATGAATTAGACGAAAATATTTTTAATATTGTCAATCAACTTAATGAAGGAGCAGAATTAATTACTAAACAATTAGAAAAAGATGAGTTAGCTAAATTAAATCTTCAAGCAGGTAAAAAATCTAAGGTATCTACCGCTTATGCACCGGCTCTTAAATATGTAGAATCGGGATTAAAACTCTTGGCATCTAATAGCTGGGATGAGCAGTATAACTTGACTTTTGAATTTTATGTGGAAATATTAGAACTACTTTGCTTAAACATTAAATTTGCCCAATTTGAAGAACTTGCTGAACAGGTGATCAAACAAGCAAAATCAATTTTAGATAAATCTAAGGTCAATCAGTTAAAAATACTATACTATAACACAACATTTAAACCTGATAAAGCAATAGATACTGCTCTGCAAACATTAGGGGAATTTGGGATAAATATCTTGCCAGAACCAAGCAAGATAGAAGATAAAATTTCCCAACAACAAGAATTGATAAAGTTATTTTTGCACGACAAAGGAATTGAGAATATTGAGGATTTAACTAACTTACCTGTAATGAGCGACCAGTTGCAAATTGCAGCTACAGTCATACTACAACAGATTATTGTTACTGCAAGCACAACTAACTTTCCATTATCAGTAGAAGTAATATTAACTCAGGTAAATCTCTACCTGAAATATGGACATCCTCCTGAAGCCGCTTGCACCTATACAGTTTATGGAATGTTTTTATCCATTCAAGGGGATATTAATAATGGAGACAAGTTTGGTAAACTGGCTCTCAAGTTACTAGAAAAATTTAATCTTCCTAGATTAAGGCGCTAAGAAATATGAATTTATCCATGAAGAAGCTTTAGCTTATGAACGAGCAGCAGAATTTTATCTGCAACTAGGTAGAGAAGAAATTGGGCAGTTATATCTGAAAAATGCACACCATTGTTATACACATTGGGGAGCTAAAGCCAAAGTCAAACAATTAGAAGATGAATATCCACAATATTTTATAGGAACTATAAACAAAGAGAAGGCTAAAAACCTAAGTCCCACTATTTCTACTAGTGGTAATGATGGAACATTTCTCGATTTAAAAACTGTTATTAAAGCCTCTCAAGTCCTAGCAGGGGAAATTGTTCTGGGTAAGTTGCTGGCAAAGTTAATGAAAATTGTGATTGAGAATGCTGGCGCTCAAAAAGGCTTTCTGCTTCTATATTCTGATGATCACTGGGTGATTGAAGCTGTGGGATCAATAGATTCTGATGACGTTACCATACTAGAATCCATCCCAGTAAAATCACTAGATGCTTCTTCCCAGACTCCGCTTCTCTCAACGGCTATCATCAACTATGTTGCTCGCACCCAGGAAAATGTAGTTCTCAATGATGCCGCTAATGAGGGACAATTTACCCGTGATTCTTATATTATCGCTACTCTACCGAAATCAATTCTCTGCACTCCCTTACTCAATCAAAGGAAATTGAGCGGTATTTTATATTTAGAAAATAATCTCACAACGGGAGCATTTACACCAGAGCGAGTTGAAGTTTTAAATATTCTTTCTAGTCAAGCTGCTATCTCAATTGAAAATTCTCGCCTCTACACAACCTTAGAGCAAAAAGTAGAAGAACGTACTCAAGAACTATCACAAACTCTAGATATTCTGAAAGCTACTCAAGCTAAATTAGAATTTGAAAATGCCCTATTAAAAAGTGACGAAGAAGCTTCAAGTTATAATTATCAAGTTGGCGGTAGTTTGCCAATTGATGCTCCTACTTATGTAGTGCGTTCTGCTGATCGTTATCTCTATAAAGCATTAAGAAATGGAGAATTTTGTTATATTCTCAATACCCGACAAATGGGTAAATCAAGTTTGATGGTGCGGATGATGCACTATTTACAACAAGAAGGTTTTTGCTGTGCTGCCATTGATATGACTCGAATTGGTAGTGAAAACATTACCCCAGATCAATGGTACAAAGGATTAGCTGTAGAGTTATGGCAGGGTTTTGACCTGTTCGGAAAGGTAAATTTAAAAGCTTGGTGGCAAGAAAATATTGAACTTTCTCCTGTGCAGAGATTGAGTAGATTTTTTGAAGAAGTTTTGTTAAGTGAAGTTAGATTATCAGATGGTACTCCTGCACCGAAAATAGTTATCTTTTTAGATGAAATTGATTGTATTTTAAGTTTAGATTTTTCAGTTAATGACTTCTTTGCTTTAGTTCGCTCTTGCTATAATCAGCGAGGTATTAATCCAGAGTATAAGCGATTGTGCTTTGTTTTATTGGGAGTTGCTACTCCTAGCGATTTAATTACAGATTATCGCCGAACGCCTTTTAATATTGGTCAGGCTATTCAACTGCAAGGCTTCCAATTACATGAAGCTCAACCTCTATTACATGGGTTCTCAGACAAGGTTAGCAACCCGCAAGCAGTACTTAGAGAAGTATTGTTCTGGACTAACGGCCAGCCTTTTTTAACTCAAAAGATTTGTCAGATGGTTCGCAATTCCTCATCTTCCATATCTGAAAAAACTGAAAAAGCCTGGATTGAGAATTTAATCCGTACCAGTATTATAGACGACTGGGAAACTCAAGACGAACCAGAGCATTTAAGGACAATTCGCGATCGCATCCTCAAAGGTGAACAACCAGCTACTTCAATGCTAGAATTCTATCGACAAGTTTTAGAAAATGGCAATGTGAAAGCAGCGGATAGTCCAATTGAGCGAGAATTGATATTATCAGGGTTATTAGTTAAAGAAGAGAGTTGTTTAAAAATCCATAACCGGATTTATGAAGTTGTTTTTGATAATAGTTGGATTTTACAAAATATATGATAGAGCTTTGTGATTTAAACAGGCTGCTTTTGAAATAGATTAGATAGATTTAACTTAGTTTGTAAATATATAGCAATTCCCAAGCTCATGAAATACACCCCACCCGCGCTGTCGCGCACCCTGCCCTTACCAAGGGGAGGGGTAATTTTGTATCTAACTAGAGTGGGAAAGGCTATATTAGCAGTCTGTTGAAGCGTTACTCATCCCTTTCCTTCCATGAGTAGTAGGGTGGAAATTTGCACTGTCCAAAAATTCAAGCTATTCACAAAAATCTTATTAATAAGATTTATTTCTATCTTAAGCAGTATTGACAAAATTGAGTTTGTTTAATTTTTCAACTAAAATATTAGCCATATTTTGCATCATACATGATATTCTCTAAGAGCAAGGGCGCGGTAATGAATAATCAAACTTTGCAAATGAGTAATACAAATCTACCCTTATTTAAAGAAATCTCCCTGCAAGTCTGAGCAAGGTATAAGTTAATCAAATAAGTATGTATAAATGTTATGAACTTTAATTTAGATGATGCCATAAAAATCGCTAATCAAGCTGTTTTAAAAAATTTTTATAGAAACTTAACTGACGTTGAAATAATTGTAATTAAAGGATCTTGGGAACGGGACGAATATGATCAAATTGCAGCTAAAAACCAGTATGCAACAAGTTATATTAGTCAAGATATCGCTCCCAAACTTTGGAAACTGCTCACAGATGCTTTAGGAGAGAAAGTCAGAAAAAGTAATTTTAAAGAAGCCTTAAAACGACATTGGGAAAAGCAATGTTGGGATAAACAATTTACATCTGAAGCTCTTTCATCCCCACCAGAATTAATAGCTACTAACGGTAAACATCACACTAATAAACTAAAAGAATTACCATCTCCGACCTATCAATTTAAACAAGATACTCCGTCTTCCGAAATTTATGTGGAGCGATTTTCAATTGAATTTCTTTGCCATGAAACTCTGTTACAACCAGGTTCCCTGATTCGGCTCAAAGCACCTAAGCTCATGGGTAAAACCTCCCTCATGGAACGGGTATTGGCTAAAGTGGCAAGGCAGGGCTATCGTACAGTTAGTTTAAGTTTAAAGATGGCAGATCGAAAAACTCATCTCACCAATCTGAATAAATTTTTACGCTGGTTCTGCCTCAATCTTAGCAGAGAACTCAAGCTACCTAATCAGTTAGATGAATGTTGGGATGAAGAAGGTATGGGTGCGAAGGTAAGTTGCACAACTTATTTAGAAGAGTACCTCTTGGCTGCTAATGACAATCCTCTCGTTCTCTACTTAGATGATGTGGATGCACTTTTCCCATATCCTGAAGTTTACGAAGACTTTTTTGGGTTGTTGCGCTCTTGGTATGAGAAAGCCAGAAGCCGTGTCAATTGGAAAAAGTTGCGATTAGCGATCGCACATTCCACTGATGTTTATATCCGCCTGAATATTAATCAATCTCCTTTTAATGTGGGATTGCCCATTGAATTGCCAGAATTAACTAGAGAGCAGGTACAGGAATTTGCTCGACAATATGGATTAGCTGGAGACGAATGTTTAATAGACCCTTTAATGCAATTGGTAGGTGGTCATCCTTATCTGTTGGAACAGGCGTTTTCTCATATCAAAAGTTATCCCAATGTTACGCTTGAGCAATTGTTAGCAGAAGCCATTACAGATGCAGGTATCTATCGTCATCATTTAAGAGAATATTGGTTGAGCTTGCAACAGGAAACAAAATTAATGGCAGCATTTCAAACGGTGCTTTCTTCCACTGAGCCAGCGAGATTAGAAACAATATCAGCTTATCAGTTACAGAGTATGGGGTTAGTGAAGCTTGCAGGTAATGAAGTAGAGCCGCGTTGCCAATTATATCGGCGTTATTTTGGTGATGTGATTAGGAATCAGGTAAATGATAAATTATAAGTCGATTCCAAATAAATCGGTGCAGATTGCCTTTCATAATCTGCGCTTCAACACACCGATAATCTCTTCTGTTTAGTTCAAACTTTCTTCGATAAAATATTCCTTCAATTCGTCTCGTAAAATCGCCCTTGCTTGCGAAATGCGCTTGCAGACATTTTGATAGGATATATTTTGTTGTAGGGCAATCTCTTGATAGGATAATTCCTGATAAAAATGCAGAATAAAAGTCTCCCGTAATCTGATTGGTAAATTATAAATAGCTTCACGAATTACAACCATTTTCTCTTCTGTCTCCAAAGCACTTTCTGATATATTGAAATGAAAAACCTGATTTTTTTCTTCTAGTGCAGCGTAAATTTCTATATTCTCAACTCTATTCGCGGCGCGATTTCGCTCTCGATGAATATCTACACATAGATTATGAGTTAGTCGCGTCAACCAAGCCTTATAATTAGTAATTTCCCCTGCATATTTTTGTACCTTTTCCCAGGCTCTGAACATTGCCCGGCTTAAAGCTTCCTCAGCATCACTAGGGTTGCCGTTCATCCACCTGAGACAACAACGATATAGATAATCTTGATTCTGTCGCCATAAATGCCAAAAAAATGCACTTATATTTTCAGTGGGATCACCAAAAAATGATCTAGTATCTACTGGATAATTAAACATAACTTTTATCTTGATAAAATATTTAAAAATTGATGAATCTAATAAAAGCTACCCTCTCTCAAACAGTATGAAAATTAATTATCAACTAATTGAATATTAGTTAATGACTTACTTTTCTGGAGATCAAGTTCACATAATTAGTATTATACTTTGTCTTTAAAATCAGTATTTCAGTTAAATTCAGTATTAATAACAATACTTTGTCCATTTTTTGTAGGTTGGCTTAAACGACAGCGCAACCCGAAGCATTTGTTGGGTTATGCCTCCGGCACACTACGTGAACGTCCCCCAACCCAACCTACAAATCTAATCACATGAGGTATACCATAGCCCCCTCATCGCAAGCGATAAGGGGGTTGGGGGTGGGGTTCTTGTATTTCACTTAACTGAGAACCGCTATAGAATAAGCTAATTTAGTTAAATTCAGGTATACATTGACATGAAACCTTTCTACGGTATTTATTGGGCGCAACTTTACACAGAATTGAGATCCGAGTCCTGAATACAGAACAGAAACTTTTCAGGCTTTAGCGCGATCGCATCTCTACCCATAAAAAAGCGATCGCACCTTCCTAGTCGCTTTCAGCCGTCTACTTATCTTCTAAACGTTGGAATAATTGACTTACAGGAGATTCAAACTCTGTATATCGTTTTTGTATAGACTCAATCATGGGCATATTATCTTTTAGGTCTGGAAAATTGATAGCAAAATTGCCAAATTGAATACCCAATGGTCTTAAATGTCCACCTTTTAAATCTTCTTTAAAACTTCGAGGTGGTTTTTTAAAATCATGCTCAAACCACTGAGCAGTTGATAACGCAAGTTTATCATTTTTGAATGAATTTAACCCCATGAGATTAAATAGATTACCGTACTTTATTAAGGCATAGGTTTCCTCTGGGTTTGGCTTGACATTGAAACCTAAGCCAATAAAGATACTTGCCAAAGGTTTCGGAATAGCACTATCAAGACCTGTATTGACGGGAGCTAATAGTAAAGATGCTTGATTCTTAATAAAGATGCTACTAATTTCAATATCGTCTTGCAAATCTTGGAAATTAACTTCTCGTTTGATGTAATATTTGATTAATCGTTTAGTTTTTTGACGCTTTATTTCTAGCTCATTAATCAGAATCAATAGATCTGTCAAGATACTCTTAATCTTCTTATCAATTTTTACTTGAGAATCTGTTTTTTTTGCTGTTGATATAACTATAGACTCAATAAAGTTCCGTAGTTTTTCAATATTATGAGAGTAGTTAGGATCGCTAGGTTTGCCAATGAGAGGTAAGGCACTCAATGCTTCCAAGAGAGCAATATATTTACAACCAATACTATGACCTATCCAAGAAAAGTTTTTGTCACTGAGATAGGGTTGATATTCATAGCCCGCAAATATTGCCCTTCTGATAAGCTCTGGCATTATTTCATACTGTTCTCTGATTAAAAAGCCAGACTCGGCGTAATGATCAAAAGTAAAGTTGAATGGTAAAATAACAATCGTATAACCATCGTTAAATAAACGCTGAAGCAGAGAGCGATAGAAAAGCATTGGCCAAAATGTGCCAAAGAAAGCCCCACCAATAAATTGAATTACTCCTTGAGGTTTTGGATGTAGAGCCACCCAGCTATGAGAAACAGGTTGAAATTTCATGGTTAAACTCATACCGTTAATATCCTATAAAAAAGCGATCGCATCCTAACTCTTAAAATATGCAGTTTTTCAGCCATATCAGTCGCCAAGATGGTTAGAAAAAGGGGCTTGAACCCCTTTTTAGTAAAAATCTGCTAGATGATAACAATTACTGAGCAGGACCTTTAACAGATACTGAGTAAACGCGATCGCTGGAAAAAGCAAAGTTAGTAGCAGAATCAACTCCAGATCCATCTCTTGTTTGAAGTATTGTTCCGCTGAAGTTGCCTGTTCCGAGATTATCTGGACCATTCAGAGTGTAAGCAACAGAACCTTGTTTCGGATAGTACAAGCCAACAAAATCTCCTGCTTTGACTTGAATGGGAGTTGGAAGGTTAAATGAATTTGCTCCCACAGCAGGGGTTTTTAAATCACTTTTACCAACTACAGACCAAGATGTTCCATTACGTCTGTACATAACTAGTTGTACAGGTAAGGTGTTTTTTGCCCAAATCTGCCAACTTGTTAAATTTCCATTGACATTGACTGAATTATTAGTATCGACTGAGTAGATATCTCTTGCCGTATCCGCAAATTGTCTATCTATGGCAGAGTTACCTGCTTGAGCCGTGAGAGTCTTTCTAGCATTAACCAGATAGATGAAATTTCCAACTCTGGGGAAGTATTCAAACGGTGCTTGACGTGCTGGCTGTTGTAATGCAGGTGGAAGTAAAGCGAAGATTTGTCGGAAATCGGTTGTAGTTTTTTCAGTAGCACCTGAAACTAAGAAACAAGCTGAGTTAGTTTTTTTCTTACCAGCTTGGTCATAGAAAAGTTTTGAAAATGCCTTGATGGTCAAATCATCGCTAGGAGAAACGTAGACCAAGAATCCTTTAGCATCTAATTCACCAGCCCTTGTTTCTGCATCTTTGACATTATCAAAGAAATCAACTTCAGTGTTGTTAATTTTCAGAGGGCATTCAGCCGCAGGTGATCCAGCTACCACACTGTAGATTCTGCCGTCACGAGGAGCATTAACGGTGAACAGTGTGTTAGTTCCAGGAACGACAGGAGTTGCGGCTTGGAAATCAAACCAACCTTCAGTAAAAGAACCATTAGTTCCGTTTTTCCGGCGACCTTCTTCGAGGACTTTTTTATAAACTGCGGGAAAATCTTGTAAATTTTCAGGCAGAGCAGCACTGAGGTCAGGATTGGGTATAGCTACATCATATTTTAACTGCTGATATATCTGCACTCCTTGTGCCTGTTGTTCTGGAGTAATGTAAAAAGTGGTTATCCCACGAGATGCGGGTTGAGGAAGTGATTGAGCTAAAGCAGGACTAACTCCGCCTAGACAAATAACAAAACTAAGGATGGTAGCTAAAAAAGAAGTTAACTTTTTCATAAAGTATTCGGAATGTTTTGTGTTCCTGAAGTTACGTAAATTAGACAGAATTAATTGCACAATGCTATTGTGAAGTCAGTGTATCCCTGTGGGAAAAAATGGCTAATGCTACACTGTGCGAACCTTGAGCTGAAAGGAGGCTTGAGCAATCACATGAGCAATTACAAGGGTTGAAATCGCTTTGCTCCTCTGGAAAAGACTGTAAGTATTTTTGTCTATCTACTTGTGTAATTAAGTGTTTAAATGATATCTAGCTTGTTAATTCACTAATTCAGTTAAATTTAGGACTTTAAAAAATCAGCTAATTTTAGTTAAATTCAGGCATTAAACAACCTATAACCGTCTTAATAAATCCAATGTTTACCAAACTCAACGCTACCTATCAACCAGGTGGTAGTCTGCCACCTGATGCCCCTACTTACGTAGTGCGACAGGCTGACTCTGAACTTTACGAAGGGTTATTAGCTGGTGATTATTGCTACGTTCTCAATGCTAGGCAGATGGGGAAGTCTAGCTTAAGAGTACGGACAATGGACAAGTTAAGGTCTACGGGTATTAATTGTGCAGAAATTGAATTGAGTGGTATTGGTAGCCAGCAAATTACTGCACCCCAATGGTATGGGGGAATTATTCAGGAATTAGCAAGTGGTTTTAAGCTCCAAATAAATCGGCGTAGTTGGTTAAAAGAACATGATGATCTTTCTCCTATTCAGTGCTTAAATCAATTTATAGAAACGGTATTACTGACGCAAATTCAGGAAAATATTGTCATCTTTATAGATGAAATTGATAACGTGCTGGGTTTGAAGTTTTCTACCGACGAATTTTTTGCTCTGATTCGCCATTGTTATGAAAGTCGAGCCATCAAGCCAGCTTACAGGCGACTGTCATTTGCTTTATTAGGGGTAGCTACGCCTTCAGATTTGATTCAAGATAAACACTATTCTACGCCATTTAACATCGGTAGAGCCATTGAATTACAAGGGTTCCAAATCCAGGATAGCAAACCATTATCAAAGGGATTAATAGGAAAAATTAGCAATCCACAAGCAGTCTTAAAAGAGGTTTTATTTTGGACTAATGGACAACCTTTTTTGACTCAGAAACTTTGTTGGTTAATTGTAAATTACTGCAATAACAATACAGCTTTTTCTTCTTCCCAAGAAGGTGAAGAATCGCAGTGGGTGGAGCAAATTGTAGAAAATCAAATTATTAAAAATTGGGAAAGTCAGGACGAACCAGAGCATTTAAGGACAATTCGCGATCGCATACTTCGCAACACTCCCAGAAGCCAACAGTTATTACAGCTATATCAGCAGATTATACAAGAAGGAAAAATCCTTGCTCACAACTCCCCTGAGTACCTAGAATTGCGGTTGTCGGGACTTGTCGCCCAACATCAAGGAATTTTAACAGTAAAGAACCCAATCTATGCAAAAGTCTTTAATTTGGATTGGGTAAATCAAAATCTGACAACACAAATATCTAATTCAGAGTTGAACAGACACAAAGACATCTCCACAAACGTTTTTGGATCTCATATTAGCCCCTATAATCCTGTTTCTATAGACAATATAGATAACTCCCTCAATTCTCCCTGTTATCCAAATGGTGCAGTTCCCCTCAATTCTCCTTTTTATATAGAACGAACTGCGGTGGAAACGCAAGTTTATGAAGAAATTAGAAAACCTGGGGCTTTAGTCAGAATTAAAGCACCTAGAGAAATGGGAAAAACATCTTTACTACTGAGAACCTTGGATTATGCCACTCAGCAAGGCTACCGCACTGTTAGCTTAAATCTAGAACAAATTGATGATGTAATTTTGAACGATTTGAATCGTTTTTTGCGCTGGTTATGTGCCAATGTTACTCGTCAACTGCAATTAGAACCAAAGCTAGAAGACTATTGGGATGAAGATATCGGTAGCAAAATTAGTTGTTCTCTTTATTTTCGTAATCATCTTTTAAAGCAAATTGATTCCCCTCTGGTTTTAGCGGTAGATGAAGTCAACTATATTTTTGAACATCCTCAAGTAGCAAAAGATGTTTTACCTCTCTTTCGTTCATGGTATGAAGAAGCTAAGAGACAACCAATTTGGCAAAAACTACGCTTAATCATCGTTCATTCAACTGAAATTTATGTCCCTCTTCAGTTAAAACAATCACCATTTAATGTAGGATTACCAATAGAGTTAAATAGTTTCAATCTAGAGCAAGTACAGCAATTAGCTCAACTTTATGGACTCAACTGGACTGACTACCAAGAAGCTAGAGAACTGATGGCAATGGTAGAAGGACATCCAGCCTTAACACATACAGCTATTTATCATCTGAGTCGAGGAGATATTAGCTTTGCTCAATTCCTAGATACAGCAGCTACATCGACTGGAATTTATTCCTCTCATTTGCAGCGTCATCAAGCAATATTGCAAGAACAACCTGAATTAGCAAAAGCGTTAGATATGGTGATCAATTCTCAACAACCAATAACATTAGATTCACTCATAACTTATAAATTAAGCAGTATGGGGCTGATCAAACAGTTAAAAGATAAAGTGATACCAAGCTGTAAATTATATCAGCAATTATTTTACATCCAGAAATACAGCAGGAGTCAGAAGTCAGGAGTCAGTAGTCAGTAGTCAGGAGTCAGGAGTCAGTAGCCAGGAGTCAGTAGTCAGTAGTCAGTAGTCAGTAGTCAGTAGTGAAACTGGCTTGGTTTCTGGCTTTGAACTACTCGCGGCAGTCCCTACCCTCAATGTACCCATAGGGTAGGGGTTAGAGCGGGTTATTGCAGTGAAGCGAAAATAACCAATCTTTCTATTCTATTTACTTCGTTGGTGCGTCTTGTTCCTTAATATATTGTTTTAGTTTTTCAATTGGCGCACCACCACTTGATGCCACATAATACGAGCTAGACCAAAAGACAGGTTTCCAATAAAATTTATCAATATGTTCTTTAAATTCTTTACGAATAATCCGGCTACTAGCAGATTTTAAACTAGATGTAAAATCAGAAATATTATTGTCAGGGTGATAGTCCACCAGTAAATGAACGTGATCTTGTTCACCAGAAAACTCTACTAATATGCAGTTAGTCTTAATGCAGATATTTGCAAAAATCTCGTGCATTCTTTCCAGTATTGGAGCATTAATTATTTTCTTTCGGTATTTAGTCACAAATATAAAGTGTAGGTGAATAGAGAATACAGCGTGTGAGCCTTTACGAGCAACCACTTGACAAACCCCCGTGTCTAATTTATATTAATAAAATAACAGATTTTAAACAGAGGGTAAATATTTACTGTGGCGATCAGACGTATGACTTTCCGGTTATATCCAAATCAGACAACTGAATCAAAATTGCGGTATCACCGAAAGTTACACAAAGACTTATTTAACGCCGCAGTCAATAACAGATTTACCCAATATCAAAAGTTTAACCACAAGGTTGATTATTTTGAGCAACAAAATTGTTTGCCAGCGTTTAAAGAAGTCTGGGTAGAATACAAAGAGCTTCCTAGCCATGCTTTACAGGCGACTTTAAAGCGGGTTGATTTTGCTTTTGAACGCTGGTTTAAAGGGTTGGGTAAACGTCCTAGATTCAAATCAATCAGGCATTATTCGGGGTGGACATATCCAGATTCTGCTGGGTTTAAAGTAGAATCTAATGGCGAGAATGGGTATCTGAATCTATCCAAAATTGGCAAGATTCAAATGCGTGGACAAGCCAAATATTGGGGGAAACCTACTACTTGCACTATTGTTTTTCGCAATGGCAAATGGTACGCCTCTATAACAGTTAATGTTTTAGAGCAAGCCCTAAAACCAAAAACTTTACCCATTGGTGCGGTAGGAATTGATTTAGGGTGTAAATCAGCATTATCAATTACCGACGGGGAAAATCATCAACAAATTGATGCCCCTAAGTTTTATAGAATTGCTGAACAGAAAATCAAAAAAGCTTCTAAGGAGAAGAGACGTAAACGCGCACCAAATAGAAACAAAAAAATCAAGGCTTCTAGAAGATATAAAAAAGCCCAAGTGAAAGTTAGTAAACTAGTCGCACGAGTTGCTAATCAACGTCAAGACTGGGTACATCAAGTTGCAGTAGAAATAATCGGCAGTAATAGCTTCATTGCAACGGAAAAACTAGAAGTTAAGAATATGACTAGTAAAGCGAAGAAAGGTAAGCGCAAAAAGCAAAAAGCTGGGTTAAATAAATCAATTCTTGACGTGGGTTTTGGGATGCTTAGAGCATCTATTAAATACAAAGTAGAACAAATTGGTGGTGTCTTCGTGGAAGTCCCAACCCGTCAAGTAAAACCTAGTCAAACCTGTCCAAAATGCGGAAATCAGCACAAGAAAACACTCGATAAACGAGAGCATCAGTGCGGTGTTTGTGGGTATGTTCAGGACAGGGATATTGCTGCTGCTGAGGTCATGCTTTATTGGGCAAAAGGCACTCTACCGGGGTTAGGAACTAGCCTCGTAGACGCTGATCTTTCTGGCTCTACTTCACGCACCCGCAAAAAGCGGGAAGCATGAGGCAACTAGGGGAAAAGAAGCGTCAAAAATCTCAAGGGGACTTTGCTAATAACAAACTAGAGGATGTAGAAACCTCTAGTTCAAGCGAAGCTAACTAGAGGTAGTTCATCTGAGATTCTGTACCGTATGGCTACGCCACGCAAGCTATCGGAGTTCGGCGTACCCCTCCGGGGAAGCGAGCTACGCGTAGCGTCCCGCAGGGAAGCCTCATTGGTCTGTAATCCGCTGTAGCAACGGGAAGTATCATCTAATAGTTAGACAAAACCCTCACCAAAAATGCCCACTTATCAGCCACTTCCTCCATAATTTTCGCTGTTGGTTTACCCGCACCATGTCCCGCTTTTGTCTCAATTCTAATTAAAACAGGTGCATCACCACCATGAGCTTCTTGCAGAGCCGCAGCAAACTTAAAACTATGAGCAGGTACAACCCTATCGTCATGATCTGCGGTAGTAATTAAAGTCGCAGGATAAGCAGTTCCCGGCTGTAAATTATGCAAAGGTGAATAAGCATAGAGAGTTTTAAATTCTTCCAAGTTTTCCGAAGAACCATATTCAGCCACCCAAGCCCAGCCGATGGTAAATTTATGAAAGCGCAACATATCCATTACACCCACTGCGGGTAAAGCAGCACAAAATAATTCAGGACGTTGTGTCATACAAGCACCCACCAACAAACCGCCATTACTACCACCACCAATAGCTAATTTTTGAGGTTGGGTGTAATTATTAGCAATTAACCATTCAGCCGCAGCAATAAAATCATCAAAGACATTTTGCTTTTTCTCCTTCATTCCCGCTTGATGCCATTCTTCCCCATATTCACCACCACCACGCAAATTAGGCACAGCATACACTCCCCCCATTTCTAGCCATACCAAAAACCCAACGGAAAAGCTTGGTGTTAAGGAAACATTAAAACCGCCATATCCATAGAGATAAGTGGGATTATTACCATCTAATTTAATGCCTTTTTTATGAGTAATAAACATTGGTAATTTTGTACCGTCTTTACTTTGATAAAAGACTTGTTTTGTCTCATATTCATCAGCATTAAAATCTACTTTTGGCTGGCGGAAAATTTCACTTTTACCAGTTTTCATGTCGTAGCGGTAGATAGTTCCTGGTGTGGTAAAGCTGGTAAAACTATAAAAAGTTTCTGTATCATAACGCTTACCACCAAATCCTCCTGCTGAACCGAGTCCAGGTAATTCTACTTCCCTAACAAATTTACCTGAAAGGTCAAATATTTTAATTTGACTATGAGCATCTTGGAGATAATCAGCAACAAATTGATTATTAAGAATGCCTACACTTTCTAACGTTTCTGCTGTTTGAGGAATAACTTCTATCCAATTTTCTGATGAGGTATTTTTAATATCAATGGCAATAACTTTACCTCGTGGTGCATTTAAATCTGTACGAAAATAAAACACCTGCTCATCGTTCTCAATAAAACTGTAATCAGCCTCAAATTGGTTAATTAGTTCGATAACTTCAGAATTAGGGTTAGTCAAATCTTTATAAAAAACTAAATTTCTAGAATCAGTTCCTAGCCAAATGGAAATAATTAGATATTTGCCATCTTCTGTAACTTCACCACTAAAACCCCATTCTTTCTCATCAGGACGATGATAAATTAAGATATCTTCTGATTGAGGTGTACCAAGTTTATGGTAATAAAGTTTATGGTAGTAATTAACATCTGTGTTGGAAAATTGCTCTTCTTGAGAAGAAACCAAGACCGCATTTTCTGTTTCTAATTTTGTTTTTTTATTTGGTTCATCATAACGACTGTAGAAAAAACCTTGATGATCATGTGTCCAAGATGCACCAGAAAATTTAATCCATTGTAAATGGTCTTGTAAATCCTCACCTGTTTCTATATTACGGATTTTCCATTCTTGCCAATCTGAACCAGATGCTGATAAACCATAGGCTAAAAGTTTACCATTTTCGCTAATTTCAATTCCAGAAAGAGCAATTGTTCCATCTTCTGAAAGTTTGTTAGGGTCTAGTAAAACTCTAGGTTCTGCATCCAGGTTAGGCAGAGTGTAAAGCACACTTTGGTTTTGCAGTCCATCATTTTTGAAATAAAAATAAGTTTCACCTTCTTTAAAGGGAATGCCATATTTTTCATAATCCCAAAGTTTGGTGAGGCGTTGTTTAATTTGTTCCCTAGTAGAAATTTCGTTCAAGTAACCAAAGGTAACTTGATTTTGTGCCTCAACCCAAACTCTCGTCTCCTCTGAATCTGGATCTTCTAAGGCACGATAAGGATCGGCAACCAATGTACTGTGATAGTTATCAACTTGATCGCTTTTGCTAGTTTTGGGATAGGTGAGTGGTTTTGGAGAATTAGACATAGTGATAGAAATTATGACTGTGTATTCTCTATTCTCTCGATATCCCCAGTTTTAGGCTACTCCTGAAAGAATAGAAATTAGGACTTACGCACTCAGCCAAGTTGAGAACGGTAGAATAGGCGTTTCAAGTTCTGGAGAGATTCTTCGCTGCGCTCAGAATGACAGTTTTCCGTTTCAGTGCGTGAGTCCTGGAAATTAAACCTCGTCCAAGTTGAGAACTGGAGTTTTTCAAAAGAGAACAGGGAAGAGTATAGGATTTCCCAATCCCCAGTCCCCACCTAAGCTGTAACGAGTTTTTCTCCTTTCAACATCCGTGAAGCTGCCTCTAGTAATGCTTCTTCGAGATAGGGCTTGGTAAAGTAACCACTAGCACCAAGCTGAACAGCCATTTGTCTGTGTTTGTCTGCACCTCGTGAGGTGAGCATGGCTATGGGCAGGTGGTTAAGAGTATTATCTTTTTGAATGCGTGAGAGCAATTCCAGTCCATCACAACGGGGCATTTCGATGTCACAGAAGACGATATCGCAAGGTAAACCGGAACGCAGTTTATCCCAAGCCTCCTGACCATCACGGGCTTGCTCAACACGATAACCTGCTTTGTTGAAGGTGAGTGAGAGCAATTCTCGGACTGTGATTGAGTCATCGACAATCAACACTGTTGGCTCAATCTTCACATCTGGAGTTTCAGGGACGGGAGAAGCTGTTTTGCGTTGCCAAGAACCGCCACCAATTTGTTTGGACATCTTACCTTGGAAGATGTCAATAATTTCTAAAACGTCGGCAATGGGCATGATGCGACCATCACCGAGAACTGTGGCACCAGCCACACCGCTGGGTTTGGGTGCGGGGCCTTCAAATTGCTTAATTACAATTTCTTGTTCGCTTAATACTTGGTCAATTTGGAGAGCGACCATTGTATTGCCTGAGCGTAATACGACGACAGAAAGCAGGTCATCATCTCTTGTATTGCCGTAGATGTTACCGCGACTAATCTGGCGATTGAAAGCGAGAATTTCGTGTAAAGGTCGGAATGGGAGGACTGTATCCCGCCAGAAAATAAATGATTGTCCATCAGAATCTTGCTGAATATCTGTTGCGGATATGTCTAGTGTGTCTTCTACTCCGTCCATTGGGAAGGCAATTCTTGATTTATCAGAGATACAGCAGAGGGCTTTACAGATACTGAGGGTGAGTGGTAAGCGTATGGTGAAGGTGGTTCCTTTACCTATGATTGAATCAGTACCAACTGTGCCGCGAATTTCGCTAATATCAGTACGAACTACGTCCATGCCTACACCGCGTCCTTTGAGATCATCAATCTCATCAGCAGTACTAAAACTGGGTAGGAATAAAAGATCGTAGATATCTAGACGAGACATATTTTGTGCGTCTTCTGGTGTGATTACACCTTTTTGAATCGCTTTGAATTTGACTTTTTCATGATCGATACCAGCGCCATCATCAGTTACAGAAATTACTGTTTGGTTGCCCTGGTGGAAAGCGCAGATGGTAATGATGCCCATTGCTGGCTTGCCAGTAGCTTTGCGAACCTCTGGAGTTTCGATACCGTGAGCGATCGCATTATTGAGCATATGAGTCAATGGATCGGTGAGATGATCCAAAATCATTTTGTCAATTAATGTATCTGCTCCTTCTGTGACTAAATCCACTTGTTTGCCACATTTAATGCCGTTCTCGCGCACTCCCCTCCGCAAGCGATCGATAGCCTGGGCAAAAGGTATCATTCGGGTTCTTGTCAGTCCCTCTTGTAGCTGGGTGGTGACTTGACGGAACTGCCGTGCTACTCGTTCGGTTTCTTCGGTGACGAAATCAATGTCACTGGCTGATTCTCGCACTCGTACAATAAACTCAATTGTCTCCTGGGACAATGTATGAAACATAGTAAAGTGATCCATTTCTAGTTCACTAAATCCTCTGTCTTGGGAATTGCCAGATGAGCTACTGTTATCTCTTGATGAGCGATTCCGGCTACTGAGGAGAGATGCTTCTAATAGCGATCGCTCATACAATTCCTGCATCCTCGCTCCTACATCCGAAAGATGCTGCACCTGAATTAGCAAGTTATCTAATGATTGTCGCAGCCGTTCATGATCCTGCTCTAAGGTATTACGATTAACTACCAACTCCCCAACTAAGTTGCTCATTTCATCCAGTTGTTTAACTGGAATCTTCATGCTTTCTTCTCTGACTCGTCGAGTTGTGGGACGTGGTGTTTTGCTGGTACTAGATTTAATTACTCTGCCTTGGGAACTCATTGTTTGATCCGCTTCAGCAAGTAATTTCTCCAAATCCCTAAATTCATCAGGCAGTTCTGAAGATACAACCGGATTTTGAGCTTTTGCCACCGCAGGTTGATAAACTTTTGGTGGCGCTGGGGCTGTTTGCGCGATCGCAAAATTATTGCTTCCTAGCAATTCTTCTAAAGCTGCAAAATCTGCATCTGGGATGGCAGCACTAGCACTCACATCTAATTCTTCATCTTCTAGTAATGCGTCTAATTCGGCCAATTCATCAAGGAAGGAGGCTTCATTTTCAGCAGTATCTATTACTGTATTTTCTACCTCTAATTGTTCAGCTTTTTCTTCTATTGTGTGAATATTTTCATCGGTTGCAGCCAAAACTGCCAATTCCATAGCAGATTCATCTGCTTCTAAACCCAATTCTAAGGAATCAGCATCTACAACTGTGTCGCTTGCTTCTGCTGATAAACTATCTACCCAATCAATATTTTCAGAATTGATAATTAACTCTTCTTGGTCTGTCAATGCTGGTAAAGCAGTTACAGGCACATCTATTCCTGTCAACTCCAGTGATGAATCCTGGTTACTGTCATCATCAAAACTAACCAGGGTATCCTCCAATTCAGAAGATTTTTGGGAAGATTGGTTAGTAAATTCCGGGGTGAAATTTAATGCTTCTGGCTCTTGAGAGAAGCTATGTACTTCCGGCAATGAAGATATTCCACCATTATCAACTATGGAGAAATTGAATTGAGAATCTGCCAAATCAGCAAATAAGTTATCGACCGTATCCGAGGTCAAGTTTAGATTATCAACTTCTTTTTCTTGAACAGTAAAATCAAAGTCTTGCAAGTAAAAACTGAGGTCTGTTTCCGATTCCTGATGATCACTTACAGCTTCCCCATCCCCAGATAATGCTGCAAATAAACTTTCCTCTAATTCTCTAGCTACATCTTGCTCTACAACAGCGGCGATTTCTGGGGTTGGAACTACATCTGTCTCGTTCCAGAAGCTGTTGAAGTCGTCTTCATCTGTGGCAACTTCTACTGCCGTTGTTTCCTCTGGTAAATCAAATATATCTCCAATTCCTAAATCATCTATTGGTTCTTGTGTATCTTCTGCAAGTTCGTTGAACAGATTGTCCAAAGACAAGCTTTCTGGTGTTGGTTGATTCTGTTCTAATGCAGGGATATCAAAGGTCAGTTCTTCTAGGGAATCAGCATTTGCAGTTGGTAATAAGTTATCAACACTGTTGGCAGTGATGTTGGATAATTCTAAGTTAGGATTAATTTCAAGTTCTACTAGAGATTCTGGCTCTGTAGACAACAATTCATTTTCATCTGTTACTGCCGACAAATTTTCTACTGCTTCATGAGTATTAATATCTGCTGACTCAATTTCTACAGAATTAACAGTCAATTCTACATTGATAGAATCGGTCGTAGACAATTCCAAATTGAGATCATCAAGGAAATTGTCACTAGATTCTCTAGTCTGGGCTGTTGTTGTTTGGTGTTGTTGTTCTAAATTTTCTACTTCTAAGAAGTTGTCGCCAAATAATGGGGTCAGGTCTTCTGGAGTATTGGTGGAGCTTGGTTGCTGAACATCAATTTTATCTGTATCCAAGGAGAGGAAATAATCTAAATCAAGATCATCATTCTCATCCTCAATTTCATTATCACTAATTCCTAGCTGATGAATTGTGGTATCTAGCATTTCTCCTTTTTGCCAGGTTTCCTCCAGTTCGGGAGTTTCACCTGCAAACAAGTCAGCTAGGGTGTTTAACTCAGAAATACCTACCTCTGGCCCAGTGAGGTCAATAATATGATTGAGGTTGAGTATTGAGTCTTGATAACTGAATAAAGAATCGGCAGAAACAGTAGTTGCATCCGTGTTTATTTCTGCTATATCTGGCAAGTTATTAAAGGAGTTATCGCTGGTATCTGCTGCTAAATTTAGTTCTTCTGTTGTTTCAAATATAATCGTGCTATTCTCTTCTAGCCACAAATTATCTGTATGTAGTTCCAGCGTTTCCGAAAATTCTGTTACTGCTACTGATTGCTCATCTGCCCAATCAAGTGTTAGTTCTAATAGCTCCAGTTCTGGAAGTAGTTCAAGTGCTTCTAGCTGTGGACTAATAGTTATTTCTGCTTCTCTACCTTGAATAACTAGTTCCTGAGCTTGTTTGATTTCGGTAATAATGATTTTAGCTAAAGTGAGATAGGAATTTTCAGGATTTGCGATCGCATTACCTGCTGCTTGACACAAACTGCACCAGTTGAGCAAATTTAATCTCTCACCAAGCTTAACTAATTTGTCACACCATTTCTGTAGATCGTTTCTGGATGAGGATACGCTGCTTTGCTTAAACAATTGCAACATATCCCGCAGGGCTTGTAGCACTTGAGTTTGGAACTCTAACTCATCATCAGTTTTGCTGCTTACTGGTGGTTTTTGTGGTTGCGGCTGAGGTCTATAATCCTGTTTTGGCTGCGTTGTCGGTGCAGATTCAGCTAATAAGCTGGCACCATCAGCTGATTGTAAAAGTAGTTCTAAATGCTGATTAAGTCCTGCAAATATAGGTTCACTTTCTAACATCAAAGTATGCGCCGTTTCCTCTGAAAGGCCAAACGGACTACCCAGATGATCTAACAACGCTTTTAAAGTATCAGAGACACCCAGAAACAGAGACTCTAACTTTTGGTCAACTGCGACTGGATGCTCTTTGAGAACTTTGAAACAATCTTCCAGACGGTGAGATGTTTGCTGGATACTATTAAAGCCCAGCATAGCCGCACCTCCTTTGATGGAGTGAGCGGCCCGGAAGACTTCGTTGATCATTTCTGGGTCGTTGAGGGTATCTTGTAGCTTCAGTAACCCCTGTTCGATAGTATTCAGGTGTTCTCTGGCTTCTTCGATAAAGTAACCCAAAATCCGCTGTTGTTGTTCCGGCTGCATAAACGATGAAGAATAAAGGATTAATGATTAAGGCTGTAGATCCCCCGATGACAGCTTCCCGTACTCAACATGAGAATCCTCAAGGTAGAATCGGTGATGAAGCATGAATCATAGTTCATGCTTCATTTTGCATCTTTTACCTGGATTCAATGGTTTCCACTCGGAAGCGTTCCACAGAAGCAATCAAGTCACGAGATACCCCTACTAGGTGTTGTAAGGCTCCTGAAACTCGCTGTGCTTCTTGAGAGGTTTCTTGGGCTGTGAGTTCCACTGATTGCATTACCTGAGCTACAGCACGAGATGTTTCCGTTTGTTCTACGGTGTCACTGGTAATTGAGCGCACCAACCGATCAATATGATCGGCTACTTGAATGATATTTTCTAGCGATCGCTTGGCTTCTTCTGCTAATCTTGTCCCTTGAATTACTTGTTGTGTACCTTCTTCCATCGCTGTCATTACAGAACTGGTTTCGCTCTGGATTTGCATCACGATTTGTTCAATCTCTTTTAAAGATTTGGCAGATTTGTCTGCTAACTGACGCACTTCATCGGCGACAATTGCAAACCCTCGTCCAGCGTCTCCGGCTCTTGCTGCCTCAATACTGGCGTTTAGTGCCAATAAGTTGGTACGAGAAGCAATCTGGGAAACCAAGGCCACAATAGAGTTAATTTCTTGGGATGATTCTGCTAATCGTTTAACTTTGCGGGTGGTTTCCGCTACTGTTTCCCGAATTTCCAAAATCCCCGCCACGGTATTTTCTACTGCTTCCCCTCCTTTAAGTGCGATCGTACTAGCATCACGAGCAACAGTTTCTGCTTCTTTTGCCGCTACTGCTACCTGTTGGATAGATTCAGTCATCACTTGCACGGAATTCAGGGTGACAGCCAACTCTTCTGCTTGGCGCAAAGCATCCCCAGATAAGGCTCTAGCGAAGGTTTCCGAGTTAGTTGAGCCTTTGGTTACTTCTCTGGCAGCCACTTTCACCTGTTGCACAATATCCCGCAGGTTTTGAATGGTCAGGTTAAAAGCATCAGCTACGGCTCCTAGCACATCGGCTGTCACCTCAGCTTGGACTGTAAGATCTCCTCTCGCAGCTCCTTCTACATCGTCCAAAAGGCGAATTACCTGGCGTTGCAGGTTTTCTTTCGCTTCTTCTTGCTCAACCGCTTTCCTTTGAGCTTCATTGGTAGTCGTGAAAATTACCCGCGACATATCGTTGAAGCTAGTGGCTAAGTATCCTAATTCATCTTCGGAATAAACTGTGGCTTGAACATTCAGATTCCCCTCCCGGACAGCATCAAACTGTGTTTGCAGGTCTTTGGTAGTGCGCCGAATTTGCTTGAGTGTGAGATTCCCCATGAAGCCTGCTGTTGCTCCCCCAGCAATTCCCGCTGCTACAGCCATTGCCCAGCCTGTATTCCGCACTGAAACCCGGTGTTCAGCTGGAGAAATTTGCATAGCTCCAAAGTTAATTACAGCAGCTACCATTGCTGAGGTGAAACCCACTGTTCCAGCGATCCACAATTGCTTTGTTTCTAGAGAAGCATTCTCAAAAAATGCAAACAAGCCTTGCTCAACACTGACGCTAGGTTCTAGCTTAGAAGCATCTGATTCAGTAAATACAGGTACTGCTTCTTGCGCCCCAGTAATCGAGAACAGTTCCTCATCACGGTCAATACTGTTATCGGTCTCTTCATTAAAACTATGGCTATTTGTACCACCAAAACTATGGCTATTTGTACCACCAAAATTATGGCTATTTGTACTTCTGATTCCCTGTGATTGAGATAATGAATCCACATCGCTGTAGCTAGAACTTCCAGTCAGATCAAAGCTAGGAATATTACCTAAATCATCAAAATCGTCAAAATCATCTAAAAACTGGATATTATTTTTAGAATTCTCTCCCCGTGAGATACTCGAAATACTATGGATATCTTCATCATCAGGAAAACCTTCTGAGCCAAAGGCAGACTCAAAGGCCTCTAAATCGAAATTATCATCATCAAAGTTATCTTGTTTCTGCTTGGTATTTAAGTTAATCGACTCGTTACGACGCTCAAAATTACTGTTCCAAGACGAGGATATTTCCGTATTTAAATTTGATTCTTGTGCAGTCTCTATTTCCTCAGGGATTTGAGATAATGAATTATCTAAACCGCTCAAATATGTATGTTCAGTGCTGTCTCTGAAATCATTTTTGATTAAATTATTAGGTATTTCTTGTTCATCATAAATACCAACGTTTATTTCCTCCGAACTATGGTTGTCAAAGTCAAAATTCCCCATACTTGTATTTTCAAAGTCTGATGAATCTTGTTCCATCAATAATTCAGGCGTATGTTCCCAATTCTTGACGGTGTTGATCTCCTCCGAATTATGGTTGGCAAAGTCAAAATTGCCCACACTTATATCTTCAAAGTCTGATGAATCTTGTTCCATCAATAATTCAGGTGTACGTTCCCAATTATTGATTTCTCCAAAATGTGAATTTGTCTGCTCGTCTTTTATTCCTGAAAATTCCTGAGCAGAATTGACTTCAATCTCAGCAAAAGGATTATTCTCTCCTGAATTTCCGATATTCCCTGTTGAAATATCTTCTTGCCAAAATGGAGGTAATTCCAAAGCTCCTGATGCCTCACCACTATCAATACTTGGTATCGGCTCTAAAGTCAGGGGTAGGTCGAAAGCTCCTAATTCTCCATTATCACTGATGCCATTTGCATCTGCACCTTTTAATGGCTGATCTAAGGCGAAAGGATCATCACCAAAAGCCATGACGTTATTTGGTATTTGATCAAATTCTAGATCGCCTAAATGGCTATCAAAGAGATTATCCTGGGATATATCTTTGAGGGCATTATCAGATGGTTGATATTCACCAAAGGATTGCAGATCAAAGTTGCTGTCATCAAAATCTCCAGCAACTCCTAAATCTAATAATTCTGCATCATTTGCTACCAGACCATTAGACATTTCTCTAGAATTGATTGGCTCATCATTGTCTATTAATAATTCTCCTCCCCCAAATGACTGTAAGTATTGATTGATATTCTCAAGGTAACTAGTGGCAGAACCAATAATTTCTTCATCATCTGTTAAATGAGATACCTGCTCGTATTCGGTTTTTGCTATCTCAAACTGCTGCAAAACATAGTAGATGTGTCCTCTTAACAGATGAGAGTTTGGGTCATCTGGTAAATTTTGCACCACTTGGTCTACTAAAGTAGCTGCAACTTCATAGTCTCCTTCTGTATAAGCTTTTACGGCTTGCTGATATTTTGAATTGTGATCATCTATATTTACTACCATTTCCTCCCTCCCGACTTCATCCTGCCCACCGCGCACTTCGCAAAATAGCTGTTTGATCTATTAGTCTTAGATACTTGTTATTTTTAGTATCTAACCATTCTCCACGCAAAAATGGAGCCATAGTATCTGGTACGTTATTTGATGGCATCAGATACTGTACATCAAGCCAGCCCATTCCACAGATTTGCTCTACTCCTAAACCTACTATTATGTCTTGATCTTCAATAGCAATTACTGGTATCTCAGATCTATCCGTGTTTAATGCAGTTCCCTCCCCCAAAAATTGTCCTAAATCTGCCACCCAAATTAGTCTTCCTCGCAAATTTAGAGTACCCAAAAGCAAGGGAGAAGCATTAGGAATCGGAGTGATTCGATCTGGACTGAGTTCGATAACTTCCCGAATCCCAGTGGCTTGCAATGCAAACTCCTGGTACGAGGGAAGGTAAAATCTTAAATGTAACTCACCTTCGGGACTTTCTAGTTGTAATTCCGGGCGAAATTGATCTTGACCACTACCACTTAAAAAGTCTGGTTTGCTAACCATATTTTTTCATCTGTTGTTATTTTTATTGACTTTTATCCTCGCAGCAGTTGTTTGACTGTTCCTACCAATTCAGTTGGTTGAAATGGTTTGGCTATGTAAGCGTCGGCTCCCTGTTTCATTCCCCAGTAGCGATCAAATTCTTCCCCTTTGGAAGAACACATGACTACAGGCACATTTTGGGTTTTAGGATCAGATTTTAACCGCCGACACAGTTCGTAACCATTCATGCGGGGCATGACAATATCCAAAACTACTAAATCGGGAGGTTTGCTTTGAATTGCTTCTAAAGCTTCTACTCCGTCACAAGCATGAGCAACCGTTAAACCACTTGCTTTCAGGAGGTCTGTAATCATCTCCCTTTGAGCAATACTGTCTTCAACAATCAGAACTGTACTCATAAATACCTATCTACCTCCTGATTTAGACTTTGTGTTTCTAGAATGAATATTCATTGGTTTTCTAACAAATATTAACTGTATAAATTAATTCTAGTATTGTAATAATTTACTGATTCTAGACATCTTACTGGAGTTAGCTGATTCTGTGATAACATTTTTTACCCTATGTTTGAGCAAATCCACAAGTCTTGTATTCCGTTTATATTCCCACACCAGAATCTATGTTGATATATTTTTCGACCAGCATCAGTAATTCTGTATCTGAAAATGGCTTTGTTAAATAATCTGTAGCTCCAACCATCCTAGCTCTGACACGATCAATAAATCCTTCTTTCCCTGTCAGCATAATAATTGGGATCAGCCGAAATGCTGTGGAATGTCGCAGCATGGCACAAATTTCGTAACCGTCTAATTCCGGCATAGCGATGTCGCATAAAATTAAATCTGGCTTGAGTTGAAAAACTAGGCTGAGGGCTTCTAAGGGTTTGGTGATGCAGATTGCTTCATAGCCCTGTGGGTTTAAGATTGACTCTACAGTTTGGCAGATGGCGATCGCATCTTCAATACATACTATCCGTCCTTTGTTCTGATCTAGTTGCTTCCCATTTGGTATTTGATTGCTAGGGCTATCAGTCACAGAATATACTAATTGTAGCCACCCCTGTTGTACGTAAGGATATATGACTTTGGCAACGGTTAAAATGTCACGGTTGAGATAACGAGCTAATTGCCGTAGGGATGTTTTACCATCTGCCCAATGTTGTAACTTATTAACTGTTGATGCTGGTAATGAGTGGCGAAATCTTTCTATATCAGCCAGTACTGGCAACTGTTCTGGCGATTGAATATGGGGATATAATTGTTTCCATTCTTGTACTTGTTTAGTGATTTTTGTTACTAAAGTATTTATTTCCAAGCTAGTTAATTGTGGAACAAGTGCTGTACCTAAATCAAAAATGAAACTACCTTGATGTAAACTCAACAGATCAAAGAGTGTCTCATGTACTAGGCCATGAATGATATTGCGAGCTATTTTTGGGGTAATAATATTCTGCTCTAGAAGCGCCCAAATGTACGCATACTCTGGAGAATTCGTAGATTCTAAGGTAGCAAGTTGCGTTTTATTAAGTCGCCGCTCAACTCGATAATGACGCAAGTAATCGTCAATCCGAGATAAACTACTTTCACCCGCTTGACAATAGACTATTTGACCATTCAGGAAAAATACAAACCACGACAGTGGTTTACTCTCTCCCGACGAACGATACTTGAGAGTGTCTTCTCCACTCAGTTTGTGAGTTGGGTAAGAATAATGCGCTTGTACCCACAACTGTCCAGTTCTTTGTCCTAAGGAAATCAGTTGTAGGATACTGTAAATGTCAATTTCGTTTAAATTTCCCTGCATTTAGCTAAAAAACCCTCCGTGGCATTCTAGAGAGATTACTATCTCAATTGTTACTTTCAGTTTTTTCATGTTGCAACTCAGGTTAAGATGACCTAGACAAGTAGTCTCAAAAGCCAAACATGATCCTTTTATGATCAATGACTGACAAACTTAGTGTTCACACGGTAGTCATAATTACTATCATGGGTACAGGATATAAAAGATGCGACATTGCCGCGTCTACCAAATATCAAGATATATCAAGATGTGAGATATCACTTCCATAAAATAGTTTTGTTTATCTTGTGCTGTTAAACTGAGGTTAAACAAGACAAGTTAACAGAATAATTTAAGATATATCCCAAAACACGGACGTAAAGTGCATCAAAAGGACTAGCGGTGTGCTGTATTTAGCAGAAGTACAAAAGCAGAAAGGCGGCTTACTCAGTGGTGGTTCTAAAACAGAACTAAAACTACTAGCTTGTCAACGAAGCGACCAGAATTGGAACACTGTATCAGAAGAAACTATCACTGCGGAAGAAGCAGGTAAATTGAACGATGGCGCACTAGTACTAGTGGAACTGAGTCCCAATCGCCAAGTGCAGCGGATTCAAGAGGCTGGCCGTCCCCTAGTCAACATTTTGCAGAATTTTTCCCGCCAGATGGAAAAATTTAAGCTCAAAGAAGACGAAATTGACCAGTGGAAGCAGTCGCTCATGTTTCAAGTCCAAGAGCTAAATCGCCGCGAAATGGACATGGAATCAAGATTAGAACAACTGCAACAACTGGAAAATGATGTTCAACGCCTGGAAACACAAAAACACGAAGTAGAAACATCCCGTGAGCAAATTGAAAAGTTGCAAGCGGAAGTTGAACGCAATCGTCAGGAATTAGAAGGTGCTTGGGAGCATTTACGGGGAGAACAGCGTCGTCTAGATGAGATCAAAGCAAATGCCCCCCAGGGTTCAGTTTTGGGTGAGGAGCAAAGTCGGCTCATTGCTGATTTACTCAAGCGCTTGTCTACGAATGACATTAGTTCCACTGGAACATTACGGGAAGACCTTGATCGTGCTTTTGAACTGATCGAACAGCAACAAGCTACTCTTAACCCACATTGGCAACAACTAGAGTCGCAACTGACTTTAGCTCATCAACAGCAAGAGGAAGTTGAACAAATTTCCCAAACTGTGCGCGATCGCCAAACTGAAATACTTTCTTTAGAGCAACAACTAGTTCAGTTCCAACTGACTACCGCCACGCTGAAAAATAAAGAGGAGTTTTCTGCCATACTCAAACAGCAGTTGCAAAATCAAGAAGATTTATACCAACAAACCCAGGCTTTGGTAGCAACGGCTGGTAATTTAGCTGTCGAACAGCAAGTCGATGTGGAAGCTTTGCAGACAATTCCCCTGGAAGAACTGCAAAAGATGGTAGCAGAAGACCAGGAAAAATTGCACCAAGACTCTATTTTTGTTCAAGAACAAGAACAAGAACTCAATTACAAACAAGAAAGTATAGAAGAACTACAAACAAAGATACAGCAAGCATCAGGGGAAGATTTAAAAAATTTAGAAGCAGAACTAGCAGATGAAGAACTCCTGTACCAGATGCTCAATGATAGTTTGGAAGGACAACGCCGTAATTTAATAGATCGACAAAAAACTCTAACGCGTAACCAAAATATCCTTTTGCAACGACAAGGACAAACTGTTGTCCATTCTCCAGATGAGAACAATATTAATTTAGAGTCAATTCTCGCCCAAATTGATTACCAACGACAACAATACTCCCAAGAACTACAAAAGCTCGAAAGTGAGATTTCGCAACTGATTGCCGAACTGGAGATGAACCAGGAGGGCATTGATCATCAAAACTTTGTACTAGATGAAAAACGCCAAGAACTCAAAACCATAGAAGCAAAATTACTCACCTTGCAAACAACCAATTATCAATGCTGGGGTAGAGTCAATCTCTATCAAGAAGCATTACAACCTATTCAAGATTGCTTGGATGGTTTACGGGATAAGCTGCAAGCGATATCTAATTCTTTGGCTCATGTTCAAGAAACTGGTGATTCTCAAGTTCAGACTATTACTGAAATGCGCCAAACTCTCCAGAGTTTGATACCCAATTTACAGTTGATTGCTTCATAGCAAAAGTCAAGAATGAAGGATGAATTACAATATCACCCTTTATTCTTTATCTTTTTTTATAAAAATCCAGCTATCTTGTACCATTGCGATCGCACCACCAGGAAAAGGATCGGTTTGGGAACGATTTGGGGCTGTAATTAAAGCCGTTAATTTCTCGATATGTTCAAAGTTGGGAGCATTGGGTAATATTTCTAGCAGCACCTGACGCATGACACGACGTTGCAGGGCTAGATGTGCTTTCTGCAATACGCGCCGATTTAACCTCAGAGGATGGTTGAGATGATTTCCTCCCATTTCCCCATTTTTCCCTCCTTCCATTGCTTCTTCCCGCAAATTAAGGGCTGCCTGTTCTAAATATTCCACCTCTGCTTGCAACAGTTCGGCAGTTTGGGCTAAATTTGATTCTACTTGGGGATTGAAATTTTCTTTTAAATATGGTAAAAGTTCTTGGCGAATGCGGTTTCGCGCATATTTTAAATTTTGATTTGTGGAATCTTCCCAAATTGGCAAGTTAAAATTTTGACAAAATTCCTCTGTTTGGGAACGAGTAATTTCTAACAATGGACGCATTAACAGAATGTTATCAGCTAGTGGACGTTGCCAAGTTAAAGCTTGTAAACCATCTGCGCCAGTACCACGTATTAGATTATAAAGCAGAGTTTCCGCGCGATCGCTCGCCGTGTGTCCAGTAACGATATATTGATAATTATAATTTTGGGCAATTTTAGTTAAAGCCTGATATCGCCAACTTCTGGCTGTAGCTTCACTATTAACAGGATTTATCGCCGTTTCTAAATAAAAAGGTATATTCCAACTTTGTGCTAAATTCTGCACATGATCAGCATTAGCTTGGGAATCTTCACGCCAACGATGATCACAATGAGCAATACCTAAATTCCATCCCCATTTAGGTTGTAAATCTAATAATAATTTAATTAAGCATAAAGAATCTTGTCCACCAGAAACCGCCACTAATAACCGTTGGTTACGCTCAAATAGACGACGTGTGCGAATAGTCCGATGTATTTGGGCGTGTAATAGAGTCCATGTCATTTGGTATGTTTATTTGCACTATTTCTAAGGGTGTGGTGTGATGGTTAATATTGTTATCTCATCTTGTTCTGGCCCAGAATACCAAAATATTCTATAAGCTGCGGGAGTTTTATTTTCAACATAAGCTTCAAAAGCTTTTTCTTTATTAGGCCCTTGTAGAGAATCATATTCATGAGTTTTTAAACTGGGGTGACGTAAATTTACTTCCATCAACCCCAAAGTTTTTAATACTTTTTTATGTTTCTTAGGATCATGTATTTTTAATGTTTTTAGAACTTCTTTAGCTTCAGTTGTGAATTTTAATTTGTACTGCACTGTGAATTTACTACTAATTTCTAAAAATTATTCTTTTACTTACCAAAATGAGTTTTGATACTTGATTTGATCCATTATAAAACTGTAAACCCCCAAAAATTTTTGAATAAAAGAAGTTTAGGGGCTTTATTTTCTAACTTAATTGTAACAAATTACGAATGTTACTTAGTCATCAATTTCTAAATCTGCATACTCTGCAAAAGAACCTAAATCATGTAGTTCTCCAGCAGCAGCTTCTTGCATACCCTTTTTCAGAGAATCAGTAGCTTCTGGGTTTTTCCATAGCCACAGTTCACGTTCGGGAATATTGACTACTGGATCGAGTAATATTTGCCCTGATTTGTTCTTCATGACTCGATATTGTTTTGATGTCGCTTCAGCGCCCAATGTTAAGCGTCCTCTCTTATCAATGGATGCAGATTCTTTAATCTGTTGGAAGTTTTGATCTGAAATTATGGCTTTTGTGTCCACTTTTATTCACCTTTCAATAACCTTGATGCCAATTATTTAAATTTACGCAAAATATACTGCCCACGATAAAATACTTATCCCTAATTAACTTTTAGATAAAAAGAAGTTTTAGAAAAGCGTTTTTGTTAGGGAAGAATAATATGAAGAAGTTGGACAACAAACATTAGTATCTGAAGTTAATTGCCTAGATTATCTAATGGTTTTAGTATAGCAATAAATTAAAAAATGGGCAAATGGGTAAGTGGGCAGATGGGTAAAAAGTAGTATTGAGAATTGCGAAGCACTATTTTTTACTAAAAGTGACCTGATTTAATCGTTGGATAAAACCCCTCAACCCAAGAGTTAAGGGGATTATCGAGTAAATTGTCTAGAAAAACCAACCGTAAGAATGTAAACCTTTACCCAAAAGATTTACACCAAGATAGCAAATCCAAACCACAACAAAACCACCAGCGGCTAAAATTGCCGGTTTTCTTCCTTGCCAACCGCGAGTTATTCTAGAGTGAAGATAGGCGGCGAAAACTAACCAAGTAATTAACGCCCAAGTTTCTTTGGGGTCCCAACTCCAGTAAGATCCCCAAGCTTCATTAGCCCAAACACCACCGGCAATAATACCAATTGTCAGTAGGGGAAATCCCAAACCGATAATGCGATAACTGATATTATCCAGAGTTTCAGCTAGACTGAGGCGTTGAGGGGAAAGAGTTTCAGTAGATTCTACAGTTTGAGTTTCCGATACAGTTACCAAATCTAAAACAGCGGTTCCGTTGCCGTTATTACTGCTTTCCAAACGAGAAAAGCCATTATTTTCCACTGCGGGTGTTGGGGGTTGAGAAATCACCTCACCGGCTTTAAGTAACTTGTAACCATTGCTGCGATAGCCACCTGTACCAACGGAACTACCTTGTAGTTGAATGTTTTTTCCGTAAGTGACAATTAAAAAAGCGATCGCTAACAACGCACCTACCATTAAAGCCGAATAGCTTAACATCATCACGCTAACGTGCATCATCAGCCAATTTGACTTTAAAGCAGGTACTAATGGCTCTGACACTTGCATAGTTGATGGTAATGTCAAGGTAGCAAAAGCAGCTATTCCCATCGCTACAGGAGCAGTTACAACCCCCACCAAGCGGCTACGGCTGCTATTCTCTGCAATTAGATGGATGGCAGTAATACCCCAAGTCAGGAAAAATAGGGACTCATAGAGATTGCTTAAGGGGAAATAGCCAGCTTCAATCCATCTAGCCCCTAGTAGAGTAGCAATACACAAATTAGCGATCGCCATTCCAGCCGTCCCCAAAGCCGCAGTTGCCGATAAATTTGGAAAAGCCGCCCCCACCCAATACACCAGCATAGTGCAGAACAAGACAGCAAAAGAGGCATTATCTAGCCAGTTCTGGAGTACAACCAGATTCATAAACTCTTCTCCCCAGTAAATGCTTGAATCAATATCAGTTAAGTAATTAGACGGAGTTAGAAAATAAACCTAACTCAAATCTTAATCACTTTTCACTGAATTTAATTCCGACTATTCTGATCCTATCTAGTTTTGGTAATTGGAAACAGGTAACAGGTAACAGGGAACAGGTAACAGGGAACAGGGAACAGGGAACAGGGAACAGGGAACAGGAAGAGGATTATCTTTCTCCTACCCTCCTGCCTCCGAACTCCGAACTCCGAACTCCGAACTCCGAACTCCGAACTCCGAACTCCGAACTCCGAACTCCGAACTCCGAACTCCGAACTCCTACTTCCCAGTTTTTTTAAGTTCTAGAAAGATGTCATATCGCTGACTGCGACTATCATTAACCGCAGTTGTTAGCCCAATTGTGCGTATTGCTGCAAGCCAAGCTTGTTGACTGGGAGATGTTGTATTCAGAGTAAAGCTTTTAACAGCCCGTTCCATATCCAAGAAAAATAGACCCTTGGCTGGATTCAATTCTCTGGGGACGGTTTCTTGAAAAGCGAGAGTACTACCGAGTGTAATTTTGGGTTTGGAAACAATTTTATCGCTGATAGGAGCGCCCAGAACGAAAAAAAGTACATCTTCATCCAACCAGCCATGAGTAGCAGTTAAAGTCCCAAAAGGTGAAATCCAGTTGACAACAGGTTTACCCCCAACAGTTGCCGATTGAATCTTAAACTGGTATTGATTTTGCATCGCCTCATCTAGCTGTTTTAAGGAAGTTTCTGCCGTACTCCTTTGGCCTCCCTCACCTTTGCTTCCTACCTTTGTCATAAATACCAACCCTGCCCGAAAATTATCCGGTGAACCATCTTTTGGGGTACTAGGAATCACTGAAACTGAAAATTCACCTTTCATCCAACTTAGTAAATCCCGATCTAAATCCAAATTTGTTAACGACTTTACACCCCGTCGCACTTGTTCAGGCATCATTGGTGATAAAGGATTTCCCCTAGATGTAGAAATGTAGTCTGCCCATAACCGCTTTAAGTTACTACCAGAAAGCATCATTAAAGTTTCGCTGGGTAGGCGATTTTGCATAGTTCCAGCTTGATTTTCTACTGCCAGCACTCGCTGACTATGAGGATTTAACCAAGAAACACCCTTTAAACGGATTCCTTTCGGTTCTAAAGTGACAGTTCCCGCTAAACCTTGGTTATTTTGAAGTTGCGCTAAAACCTGGGCTGGTAAAGGACGGTTGGGAGCTTTTGCTGCTATTCTTGCTGCGATCGGCACATTGACATAAAATTGAGCAAAAGGTTGATAACTGGACATTTTTGAGAAATTTTGAACAAAGCCCCCTATGCTTGCTAAAGATGCTTTGCTTTTATAAGCATCAATCGTCCTTTCTGTGGCCTTAGCATTATCTGTAATTACGAGAAAACGCTCATCTATCAATGCTGCTGAAAGCTTTCCTCCAGCTTGTCCTTCAGTTTGTTTAATAGCGATTCCTTGATAAGTGCGGTCAATCCATTTACCTTGTTTGAGGGGTTTCGGTTGTGCCAAAATACTTTTGGCGATTTCTGGATTTTTAATTGGTAGCACCATGACTACTGATTGCTCAGAAGTAACTTCAACATTAGTGGCTACTGGTTTAGATAAAGGTTTTACGGCAGAAGAAGCCAAAATAGCGATCGTGACTTCGTCACCTACCCACGGTTGAATATCTTTCTCAAAGTTATAACCATTATTGGTGAGAAACCGTTGTTGGAGTTGTACTAAATTTTTATTCAGTTCTTTTTGAGTTTCTGATGTTCCAAACTCCTGCAATTTTTGCCATTGCTTAGTATCCGTCGTCAAGGAAACTGTAGCTAAGGCATCTTCAGGAATAATATTTGCACCCACTGGCAAATTTCTGGAAAATAGTTGTCCTTGGGCAAAAAACCAATATGCTGCACTTCCTATACCAATCAATAACCCGGCAGCTGATAGCGTTAGCACCAAAGACGGTTTCTTTTTTTTCATCATCAAATTAGACACTATAGGTGGTGCCATTGCAACTTACTACCTAACCCAACTTGCTAGTTATCTAGTTTAGTCTGGTAATTCGTAATTATCTCATCTGTCACCAGCCATAATACTTTAGTCTCTTTGGCACTTCTCTGCCTCAAGATGAGCGATCGCTAACAAAGTCACTCAATTTTGCGATCTGCT
The DNA here is from genome assembly GCF_049315035.1 of Anabaena sp. PCC 7938. Taxonomy (NCBI): domain Bacteria; kingdom Bacillati; phylum Cyanobacteriota; class Cyanophyceae; order Nostocales; family Nostocaceae; genus Anabaena; species Anabaena sp. PCC 7938. Next base: position 5,398,188 of record NZ_CP186034.1, read on the forward strand.
TGCAGCAGCTTCAGTATGTCATTTATCGTTTCCAGATACGTATGCCATCCTCTGCGTAACTGGCAATTATCTGCCCATTGGGCGCAATAGCCAAGTTTTCAACTTTACTTTTATGTCCTTGAAGAGTGCAAAGCATTTTATCGGATTGCCAGTCCCACACCACAAAATTTACATCATCTCCACTAACAAGTATTTTGCCATCAGGTGTCATAACGCTACGGGGTTCTCCCAGTAGATAGGGAGAATATCTACGAGGACTTTTCGGCAAAGAATAAATGACTTCATCAGTCATAACATTCCATACATTAGTATGTAAATTATTCCAATCGTGACCCTTGAATTCATTGATACTAAGTCTACAACCGCTAATAACCAAATCTGTTAGATTTACAAGTGCAACTGCATCGATCCATCGATATGGAGGCTGGGCAAAACTGCATAACTCTTGCCCCGTTAGTAAATCCCATACCTTAATAGAGGAGTGATGACTTTGACTAACTAATCTCTTTCCATCAGGACTAATGATAACCGATGAAACTATATGTTCATGTCCCTGTAGCATATGAACAACTTTCTGTGTTTGCAAATCAAATAGTTTTATCGGAATGAACGGCTTCTCACCGACTCTATGACCATAACCGCCCACAATTAGTGTATTTCCATCTGGATGAATAGCAATAGAGCCACTCGCCTCAGTAGAGAATTGTGAAACTAGTGAACCTGTTAATAGGTCATACCTCTGAATGTGATAATCATAGTTAGTAATAAATGTTGTCCAATGTGGATCGATAACTAAGGAAAAATGCAGAGGAGTTTTGTGCAGTTTATGGGAACAGATTAAAGTTCCTTCCTCTAAATCCCAAACTTTGATTATGTCATAACAGCTACTAACAAGAGTGTCTCCATCAGGGCTAATAGTGAAGCATATTAAAGACTCTGGGTGTTTCTCCAACGTGTGAAGTTGCTTATACATCTTGATTCACCTTTTTCCCCTCAGCGATCACTTCATGTCACTATTTCATCCATCAACATTAAATATGGCTTTTGGCGTAGCCTGCTGTTCTGCATATGCTTACAGGTAAAAGGGTGATTAGTCCACTTGACCGCTAGAACAGCACAGCTAAGTCTTTCCTCCAAACCCAAACCTCAAAGGTTTTCAGCCTTTTTTCTAATAACCTTGTTGTTGTCCCAAATATTTAGTTAAATAAGGCGAAAAAACCTCATAAATCAAAGTTAGAGGCTGTCCATGATGCCAAAATAAATAATGACGACCCCAAAAAGGCCCAACTTGATCAAAGCCTGACTCTAGGGCAGCTGAAGAACCACAGTAAATGCCTCTAATATCTCTATATAATTCTGTCCGAATACGAGCTAAACTTGCCCAAATCGGAAGAGAACGGTTTTGCAAAAACTCATCTACATGACTAGCTTCCCACCAGGAAGTGGCATAACCCAACCGCTGACCAGAGGAAGTACGCAGCCATACTTGTCGGCGCAGTCGTGGCCCTGGCACAGCTTGAATTAAATCGGGAGCAGCATCAGCATTCATGCCAATCAAAGCCATATCAATTACATCCACTTCTATCGGTTCACAAGTCAGTAATTGTAAATGCCGAGTTGGAGAACCATCACCCAAAAGTAGCAATTGCCATGCTGGTGCTAACTGAGTATGAGGTAAACCTTTTTGAATATCCTTCTCTCCACCTTCCCAAATAGGATTTAGGCGATGCCAAGCGGTTGGCAATGTTGAATTATTTGTGGGCGTAACAATAGTAGTCAATGTTATTTACAAAACTTCACCTATTTCTATAAAAGCATAAAAAACCCAGATTCCAATTAGAAACCTGGGTGAATTAGACAGAATAAAAGGGCGTATTGCAATACGCCCTAGAAATGCGGATGGCGAGACTCGAACTCGCAAGGCAAAGCCACACGCACCTCAAGCGTGCGCGTATACCAATTCCGCCACATCCGCAAAATTTGACTGAAATTCAATATAGCATAAAAAAAACCAATAAGGCGAATTTTTTCGCAAATTCTTTGAATGCGGGTATGAAGCTGACAGAAATATAGTTGCTGCACAAGTGATATTAAAAGTTATGGATATCTTTAAAAAGCCAAGTGAGGGAAACTGGCAACGACTGACAGCCGCAATGTTGTTAGTTTAGCTAAGATTCGGGGAGGCAAGCAATCCAATCCTGAACTCTACTAAAAATGAGGGTGGGGAATCTCCTGTTAAAATTTGCAGTAATGCGACAGCTTTATTTCAACGGGATGGGAGAGAATGTCAATCTACGTGGTACTAATATCGAAGCTAGAAAATGAAATTTGACAAAATTTTAATTGCTAATCGGGGAGAAATAGCGCTTCGCATTCTCCGAGCTTGTGAAGAAATGGGAATTGCGACAGTTGCTGTTCACTCCACCGTTGACCGGAATGCTCTCCACGTCCAACTTGCTGATGAGGCAGTTTGCATTGGTGAACCAGCCAGCAGTAAAAGTTATTTGAATATTCCCAATATTATTGCCGCTGCCTTGACGCGCAATGCTACTGCAATTCATCCTGGTTATGGCTTTTTAGCAGAAAATGCTCGATTTGCGGAAATTTGTGCTGACCACCATATTGCCTTTATTGGCCCTAGTCCCGAAGCTATTCGGTTAATGGGAGATAAGGCCACAGCCAAGGAAACCATGCAAAAAGCCGGAGTACCGACAGTACCGGGTAGTGATGGTTTGGTAGAGACTGAGCAGGAAGGAATAGCGATCGCTAAAGATATCGGCTACCCTGTAATGATTAAAGCCACAGCAGGTGGTGGTGGTCGGGGTATGAGGTTTGTCCGTTCCGAAGATGAATTCGCTAAACTTTTCCTTGCAGCCCAAGGAGAAGCAGGAGCAGCCTTTGGCAACGCCGGCGTTTATATAGAAAAATTTATCGAACGTCCGCGCCACATAGAATTTCAAATTTTGGCTGATAGCTACGGTAATGTCATCCATTTAGGTGAAAGAGATTGCTCAATTCAGCGCCGCAATCAAAAGTTACTGGAAGAAGCTCCCAGTCCAGCACTTGACTCAGATCTCCGAGAAAAAATGGGACAAGCTGCTGTCAAAGCAGCCCAATTCATCAACTACACCGGGGCAGGTACTATCGAGTTTCTCCTAGATAAATTCGGTAAATACTATTTCATGGAAATGAATACCCGCATACAAGTTGAGCATCCAGTCACAGAGATGGTGACTGGTATCGACTTACTTGTAGAACAAATCCGCATTGCCCAAGGTGAAAAACTCAATTTAACTCAAGACAAAGTTATTCTCAGGGGTCATTCCATTGAATGCCGTATCAATGCCGAAGACCCAGATCATGATTTTCGTCCCTCCCCAGGCAAAATTAGTGGTTATTTACCCCCTGGAGGACCCGGCGTGCGGATTGATTCTCATGTGTACACAGATTACCAAATTCCGCCTTATTACGACTCTCTAATTGGCAAGCTAATTGTCTGGGGGCCAGACCGGGCTACTGCTATAAACCGCATGAAACGAGCATTGCGAGAGTGTGCAATTACCGGACTCCCTACCACCATTGGGTTTCATCAAAAAATCATGGAAAATCCACAGTTTTTGGCAGGTAATGTTTACACTAATTTTGTGCAGGAAATGAAAATTCAGTAATGGGTAATGGGTAATTGGTAATGGGTACAAGCTCAGTTTCAGTTTTCCCCCTGCACCCTGCACCCCTGCCTCTTATGACCTGTCACCTAATTTACGCGCAACATCATGGTCAGTAAACCTTGCTGACCTAGTAAAATTTCTCGTACCAGGCTGAAAATACCAACCCAAATTATGGGGGTGATATCCACCCCACCAATAGGTTGTACTAGCTTTCGCAATGGCACTAAGAAGGGTTCTGTTGGCCAAGCTATCAGATTAAATGGCAAACGGTTGAGGTTCACTTGTGGATACCAAGTGAGAATGATGCGGAAAATAAACAAAAATATCATCAGTCCCAAAATGAGGCCGAGAATCAAAGAGGTCAAGTTAGCACCGGTCATTACTTTTAGTCAATATCTGTGAGTAAATATAAAATCTGGGCGTAAGCCAGAAAAGTTGAAGCTTTGTAAAGCCTTCTCTCTCATTTTAACTAAATGCTGTGGTCTCTTCTCAAGAAAGTGATACAGGATTAAGATTAAAATTAAAATGAAGTGTGTAAAAAAAGGTTGAGAATTATGACACCCTCTTTAGCAAATTTTCTTTGGAGTCTGGTTTGGGGTACTGCAATTGTAGTTATTCCAACAACAGTAGGGCTAATCTTCATTAGCCAAAAAGATAAAATCCAACGTTCATAAGGAACAGGGGAAAGGGGACAGGAAACAGATGACAGATTATTTTCCCCAATCCCCAATCCCGGTAAACAGCTTCAGAGCTTCTTTGCCAGATGCTTTGAAGCTTTCATATTATTGTCAATAGTTAGAGTAGTGATTTTAATTGTGACCCGCTAACATAGATTTGATATTGGGAAAACAGCAATGATAAATTTTGGGCTGAACTCAGCCAGTTTTTTGGCTCAGGTAAATTTTGGGGCTAACTCAGCCAGTGTACTAGGAATTTTCCTGGCTGTGGCTGGGGCAGCGCTGTATTTTCTCCGCACAGTGCGGCCAGAATTGTCACGAGATCAGGATATCTTTTTTGCAGCAGTTGGCTTATTGTGCGGTTTTATTCTCATTTTTCAAGGATGGCGATTAGATCCCATTCTGCAATTTGGTCAGTTGCTTTTAGTTGGTACTACTGTATTTTTTGCAGTTGAAAGTATTCGTCTGCGGAGTATAGCCACCCAACAAGCCAAACGAAACACTCCGATTGTCGATGATGAGCGGGAAGTAAGCAGAAAATATTCTTACTCTGAGCGACGCAATTATCAAGCGGAGATGGATGCAGATTTGGAACCCCTTCCTTATGAGGAGGAAGAACAACCTCCACGTGCTAGGATTCGCGGTAGCCGAGATGAGCGTTCAACCCGTGATGATTATTACGAGGATCAACCCCCCCGTCGTTCAGAACGCCGCAATAGCACAGAAAAGCCGGAAACTGGAGAAAGGAAACGTCGTCCTACCTCTGGTCGCTCTGCAAGTCGCCCTACTGAAAGTTATGAACAAGAAAATTGGGGTTCTGTGTCTAGGCAAGTTGATGATTGGGAAAGTCCCCAGGAGGATGTAAAAAAACAGCCCCGTCGCACTACTAATAACAGACCTCAACGCCCAGAAGTTCGTGAGGATGATGTTGCTCCTAGACCAAGAAAGCGTCGTCCACCTGCTGATTCATCTCCTCGCAGAGTTAGGGAAGATGATGAGGCTATTCCTACTGATTATGTACCGTATAACCCAATTGAAAAGCCAAATGATAGGGGAGATAATTCGACTGATTTTGATGATGATATTTAGAACAGTTGGGGGGATGGTAGTTTCAAAGGCGACGGAATGCGGTTGATGTGAGAACATTTACGTCTATGTTGTGGCTCCAAAAACCAATTTATTGGAGCCTAGTTTTTAGTTTGACTAGTTTAATTGTTTCCTGTGGTTCTGGTGATATTCCTTTAGGGGTATCTTCTCTGAACAGTCGTTATACTGAGGAACAACCATCTTTGAGTGGAAATGGTCGCTTTTTGGCTTTTGTTTCTAATCGAAATGGTAATCAGCAATTGTTGATATACGACTTGGAAACCCAAAGTTTTATTTCGACACCAGGCTTGAACCGACGGGAAACGATCGCAGAAAGTCCCAGTCTCAGCTATACAGGGCGTTATATTTGTTATTTAACTAGTGATCAAGGTAGAGCAGTTGTAGCACTTTACGATCGCGCTCTGCAAAAATCACAAATTCTCACACCGACCTATCGGGGTTGGGTGAGAAGTCCTCATATTAGCCCTGATGGACGTTATATAGTCTTTGAATCTGCCAGTCGTGGGCAATGGGATGTGGAAGTGCTAGATCGTGGTCCGACGGTGGAGTTAGATATTCCTAATGGTGCAACTGTAAAATAATTCGTAATTCGTAATTCGTAATTGGGAACAGAAATTATTGATTCTCCTCTGCTTCCCAATGCCCAATGACCAATGACCAATGACCAATGACCAATGACCAATGACCAATTACAAATTACCTATTATTTTATTTTTAAGCTCTAGTTTATTAACTGGGTGTTTTGGTTATCCGCGTTTGTTGAGTTATCCTTTTGATTCTGGTGGACGGGGTCTTAATAGTCTGGCTTCAGAGTTAGATCCGCAAATTTCTGGGAGATATATTGTATTTACTACTGACCGCAGGGGTAGTGAAGATGTTTATATGTTTGATACTGTGACTCGGAATTTGGTAGATTTACCGGGTTTAAATTCTTTTGATACGATCGCTTCTCACCCTTCTGTCACCCAAGATGGTCGTTATATTGTTTTTATTGCGAGTCGTCAGGGTCGTTCGAGCATTTTTCTTTATGACCGGGAGACGCGACAATCACGGAATTTAACTCCTAGTTTGCAAGCAGAAATTCGCAATCCTACAATTAGTGCTGATGGTAGTAGGATTGCTTTTGAGTTTAGTAATAATGGACAATGGGATATTTTGCTGTATGACCGTGCTGGAAGACAATTGAATATCCCGCAAGAACCAAAGTAATTTGTAATTTGTAATTCGTAATTCGTAATTCGTAATTCGTAATTACTACCCAGTCCCCAGTCCCCAGTCCCCAGTCCCCAATCAGGATTCGATTTTTTGGATAGATTCGATGAGCGATCGCACTTGTTTAGTCCCTTCTGATGGTTCAAAGGAGAGGGGGAATTTACCCCGGACGAGCATTCGCAGTCCTAAAGGTGCAAGGCTGAGTAATCCTTTTAAATCGCGGAAATAGTTACCAACTACTTGGATACCAAATTGGCGTTCATCAATCCAACCACCTGTTTTTACTAACTCTATCAATACTTTCCGGTGACGAATTGAACGGCTATCACTGGCTTGTTTGCGGTCGAGAATTTGCTGTTTAACTTTGGTGATTTGCTCTAATGGTGCAACTTCCATTGGACAAACTGAGTCACAGTAAAAACAACGAGTACAACCCCAAACACCTTTAGTACCTTCGTTATAATTTTCTAAACGATTTTCAGTTTCACTATCGCGGGAATCTGCTACCATGCGATATGCTTTGGCGAGGGCGTGGGGGCCAACAAAGTCTGAATTGACTTCGCGGGCGTTGCATTCAGAATAGCAAGCACCGCACATAATACAGTTACCAGTTTGATCGAGGAGCGATCGCTCTTGTGGTGTTTGCAAAAACTCCTTTTCTGGTACCTGTCGTGCTGCTGTACTGACATAAGGAGCAACCGCTTCTAAATTATTCCAGAAACTGCTCATATCTACGACCAAATCCTTAATCACTGGCATATTACCCAAAGGAGCGATCGTAATTTCACCAGTGGTATTATCCTGGTTTAGCGGCGATGGAATTTGTTTTAATCTAGCCAGTTCGCTGCCAACATTTTCCTTACAGGCTAAAGCCGAACGTCCATTGATTCGTACCGCACAGCTACCACAAATCGTATTGCGGCAATTTTTGCGAAATGCTAAAGTTCCGTCTTGTTCCCACTTAATCTGATTGAGGCAATCTAGGATTGTACTACTTGCTTCTACCTGCAAAGGATAGCTTTGCACAACAGGAGTAGAGTTTTGTTGCTGCCGAATAATTTTAAAAATAACTTCCATTATTACCAACCAAATTTTTAAATTGCCTTACCTGCCTCAAAAATCATGAGTTCAAGTCGGTTGTTGTGAAAAATGAGCTATTGTACATAACGTCAGTGCTTAATAAGCTGACGCTTAAGGCTCTCATGATTCCAGTTTAACGATAACCATTAAAAGTTTAGTCGTAGAAGTGCAATCAGCGAAATTTATCTTCTCCAGGCAATCCAACAGTAAAAAGGAATCATCCCTTTGCATTTAATTTACCTGTTGGGGAGTAAAGAGTGAAGATGTTTCACGTATAGAGGTGCTTACTTGATTAAATGCAGCTTATACATCTTGATGTCAACCGCAGTCAACCAAAGACTGAAGAACCGTAATTTCACATCTTCACAGGCATAATAGGTCTAATTTTAGAAAATTTTTTTTCCTCTTTCCTCACAAAAGGCGAGATATCTACCCCAACTACTTTATCCTCTACACTTCATCCTTCTTTAGTCAAGTCCTATTTATCAAAAGTTCTTAAGCAGCAGCGAAGCAGAAATTTTTTAAATATGTAGAAGTGTTAAAGCGGATAACAATTATTGGGTCATGGCTATCAAGCAGCGGATAGATGTGGTAAATTTATTCTTCCGCTAGACAGAAGTGCAGAATAACTTGAGAGATTTGGCCTGATACTAATAAACATGGCGAAAAATCCATATCGCTTTTTGTCTCATCTCTATCAAGAAAACTGTGGATTTAACTCACTCACTCAAAACGGCTCGTCTCAATTATATGAATTTTTATAAAAGCCTTGACCCAAAACTCATGACAGTATCAAGCCAGAGAAAAATCTACACTGCTTTTTCTCTCCTCAAGTCCAGGGATTAAAAAAAAACTCGAATTGCAAATTGAATTTTAAATTAAATAAATATTTTGCTATTATTAGTCCATGCTAGTATTTAATATAAAATTATGAATTAACAAAACCAGTACCAATCGCCGTATAAGTGCGACTACTACCGCTTTGTTTATTCATAGTGTAGAGATAAGAAAATTCATATCTCTACTAGCAGGACAATAGGGTGTATGTCCGCAAGACCGTAAGCGAATACAATGCTGTCCTCAGCTGGAGATGATGAGTAGGGATGACCTTACAACTCAATGGCAAGAAAGGCAAGCACTGAAAGTGAAAAACCTGCAATTTATTGTATCTACGACTTTTTTGGAGTAGAACTAACCTGATTTGTAAAGGTGACTTAAAATTACACCCCTACAGTAGCGCCAAAAAATAAAATACTTTTATTTCCAATGGCGAATGATGGTTAAAAGTGCCGTAAAATCACCTAAATAAATTTCTGTGACAACCCTAACCTCTAATTTAAGGTTCTAAACCATTTATAGAGATGATTGGGCTGCTCATATCAGCAGAAATTCACCCTCACCCACAACTCTTGAGTAACTCTGTGTAGAGGCTAAAAAGCTAACTACTGTGTTCAGACTAAATTGATGATTAGCTAGAGATTAAGGAAATTTTGACCATAATGACTGAAACTGCAACCGCACCATTAACTGGAAAAGCACTGCTGGCTAAAGTAAAAGAGCTTTCTAATTTACCCCGCCGAGAAAGAGCAAAGCAGTGTGGCTATTACACCGTTACGAAAAATAATCAAGTTCGTGTCAATCTCACCGATTTTTATGATGCTTTGTTGTCAGCTAGAGGTATTCCTCTCAGCCCAGAAGCACCTAAAGATGGACGTGGGCGCGAACCGACATACCGTGTTAGTGTTCACCAAAATCGTCAAATTGTGATTGGTGCTACTTACACCAAAGCAATGGGCTTAAAGCCTGGTGATGAGTTTGAAATTAGGTTGGGTTACAAGCATATTCACTTGATTCAGTTGGGCGAAAGTGATAAAAAATTAACCCCACAGGATGTAGACTCTGATGAAGCAGAGTTAGAAGATGAAGAGGAATAAACTTTTCTGATAGTAGGGGTAAGTTTTAGGTAAATACTTGATAACTTGTCCCTACTGCTACAAATATATAATATTTGTAGTTTAAGTATATATTCACACAACAAAATACAATTTGACCTTTTGCATGAGTCACAAATTCTAGTAGAGTCTTGAATAATAAGCAAGAACTTTATTTCTACTAGAAGCCTATCGTGATTTTTTTGCCTGTCCTTTTATCACTTTTAGAGCCATCAGTCAATACATCACTGGCGTTATTTAAAAATGCACCAGTAGTAGTTGTCGTGATGGCCTTTTTCATTGTTTGGGTAGGGTCTTGGTTGCCATTAGCAGCGATCGCAGCCATCATGCTCAAATTGCAAATTAATAAACCTTTACAACCAGAGCAAAAAATACCTTTATTAGTATCTCTCTACTTATTAGCTCCCTTAATTCTCTGGGGATTTAATTGGCTAGGACTTGGCTCTTTTGCTGATTATGGCTTGATTGGGAACTTTTCTATTTTTGGTTCCTTACTGCTAGGTTTTGGGCTGGGTGTATTGGGTCTTGTGATGGTGTTCACCTGCCAATTTTGGCTGGGTTGGTGCTATTTAGAAAAATCTCATCTCAAGTTAATACCATCTATTTTGTTACCAATTTCCTTGGTGGCTTTATTTGTTGGTGGAATAGAAGAGTTAATTTTTCGGGGTTTTTTGTTGACTCAGTTAGAAAAGGATTATGCAATTTGGGTAGCGGCGATTATCTCTAGCTTGATTTTTGCGTTACTACATTTAGTTTGGGAACAACGGGAAACCGCACCCCAACTCCCCGGATTGTGGCTGATGGGGATGGTTTTGGTAGTAGCTAGGGTTGCTAATAGTAATCATTTAGGGATAGCTTGGGGACTTCATGCCGGATGGGTATGGGCGATCGCTACCATAGATACAGCAGAACTAATTACCTACACAGGAAAAGTCTCAGAAGTGTTTACAGGTAAAAACAAAAAACCCCTAGCCGGCTTGACTGGGGTTCTTTGCGTTCTGGGAACAGGAGTAATTCTGTGGTTATTTTTTCAGCCCGTTTGAAATTAGTGGTAATTCGTAATCATCATCCTAAATTACGAATTACGAATTACGAATGATTACCTAACCGCCGAAACCGGGAATTAAACGCTTTAAGGCGCGGCCAGCTACATCGCCATATTTCAGTTCACCAGCAAGGATTTTACCCATGATTTGAGCGCCGGAGGGACGTTTAACACCGACTTTGTAGCCAATACCGGGGAAGCGATAGAACGCTCCTGCTAAGTTTTTGCGCCCAAGCCATATCTGTTCCCCACTGTTCATTAATAGCCTCAGTGTAATTTGCTAAGGCGTTGATATCACCAGCAAGAGCTTCATTAATGAATTGTGCTGCTAGAACACCACTAAAAATTGAGGGACGAATACCTTCTGCGGTAAAAGGATCAACTACACAAGCTGCTTCACCAGCTAAAACAGCATTTTGGGTGTGCAGCTTTTGATTACCATCCCACAAACAGATGGGATGACCATACTGCTTGCTAGTTTTGACATCTACATTAAAAGACTTAGCATACTCATCTAAAATTTTCTTAAAATCCTGGGGTTCGCCACCAATAAATGTGCCGACACCGATAGAATAACCATCAGCCTTGGGGAAGTTCCAAATATAGCCGTTTTTCAGCAAGCCAAACTCGAAGTGTGCCATGTTTTTGTTGACTACCTCAGCAGCAACTTCAGCTTCTAATGCACCCGCTAAACGACGTTTACGGTCTTTAAAACCTAGCCATTTTGCCATTGAACCTTTTGCACCATCAGCAGCAATTAAGTAACGACCTGTGATGGGTCCATTAGCAGTGTTGACTTGCCAATGATCATTTTTAAACTCAATACCTTTGACTTCTGTATTGTCTCGGATTTCAGCCCCTTGATTTTGGGCTTGTTGGACTAAAAAATGGTCAAAAATATCTCGTCGCACCATCCAGACTGGTTCTTTGATGCCGATTTTTGCTTCTACGGGATCTTCGAGTTTCCAGGTAAAACGCAGGGAATCTACTTTGACGGAAATTGCGGGACTAAAGTCAAAGTCGAACCATTGAGCGATCGCTGGTGACACACCACCACCACAAGGCTTATATCTAGGTAGGGATTCTTTCTCTAAAACTAATACTGAGCGTCCCCGCTTGGCTAAATGATATGCTGCTGTTCCACCTGCTGGACCAGCACCGACGATGATACAGTCGTACATAATTTCTGAATTTTTGCTTTTTATTTTAATTAGTTGACTTTCCAGTATATATAAGGGTTTTGGATTTTTGGTAAATTTTTAGTGAATAATAATTTATAAACAGAATTCAGAAGTCAGGAGCCAGAATTCAGAATGCTGATGAAATCAGGAAGAGAGAGAAGTGAAATTTTCTCAACATCATCAAAGTTGACTCGAAAAGCCTTTATTCTCCTGAACCGTAGGTCTGCGTAGCGTCTCCTGTATTTTCTATTCTGAATACTGACAAATTTATTACGGTCTTCTTTGCGTTCGGCAAGTGCTGCGATCGCATACTCTTCTAGAGGCATTTGCATTTAGAAAAACTATAATTTAAGTATAAAGCTATGGAAACAGCCATGTCTTTGTTAAAGACCCACTCCCCAACCCTATATGAAACCGACTACTTGCAATGGATAGAAACAACTGTAGCCAAATTGCAAGGTCAGGACTACGCAAATGTAGACTGGGCTAATCTCATTGAAGAAATTGGCGACATGGGAAGGAGTGAGCGCAAAAGTCTGATAAAGTAATCTGATTGTCATTTTACTGCATTTACTCAAATGGCAGTTTCAGCCTGACAAGAGAAGCGGTAGTTGGGAAGGAAGTATCATTGAACATCGTAGACGTGTTCAAGAATCTCTCCAGGATTCTCCTAGTCTCAAACCCTATCTGGAGAGCATTTTTACAGAATGTTATACACAAGCAGTTAAGCAAGCAAAAGCTGAAACAGGTTTACCAGTTGAGTCTTTTCCTGTGATATGTCCATATCATTTAGCAGAAGTAACAGAGGATGATTTTTTACCCAACAATCATGGGGGTGAGTAAAGCCCTTGCGGGCATGGCTACGCTTAGAGGACAGTAGTCCGTAACCCACCATAAATTTAGCTGATAATTGTGGGTTACTCGTTACTTGGTACTCAGAACTGCTTAGACAGTTGTGATGTCTTTTTCTTTTTCTGTCAGCAAGTCATCTATTCTTGCTGTGTACTTGTTGGTCAGTTTTTGCAGTTTGTCTTGCTGATCTCGTGATTCGTCTTCGGAAACTTCCGCAGCTTTTTCTTGTTTGCGAATGGAGTCCAGCGCATCACGGCGAATATTACGAATGCCAACTCGACCTTCTTCTGCATACTTAGCGGCCATTTTGACAAATTCTTTCCGGCGATCGCTTGTCAAAGGTGGAATATTCAGCCGAATAACAGAACCGTCATTACTGGGTGTTATTCCTATATCAGACAAAGAAATTGCCTTTTCAACTATGTTTAGGCTGCCCTTATCATAAGGTTGAATCAGAATTGTTGAGGCATCAGGTGTACTAATGTTTGCTAAAGATTTTAGTCCCGTAGGTGTACCGTAATATTCCACCTGTACCTTATCTAATAAACTCGCATTAGCACGACCTGTCCGAATGGTATTAAAAGCTCGTTGAGTCGCCTCAACGGTATGTTGCATTTTACTTTCAGCTTCATCTAATTTCACAAGAACCTCCCACAAGGGTACCAATAGATTCTCCCATTACTGCTCGGTGGATGTTGCCTCGCACTGTCAAGTCAAATACCAGAATGGGAATATTATTTTCTTTACACAAGGCAATTGCGGTGCTATCCATGACTCGTAAATCGTTAGCCAAAACGTGGGTGTAAGTAAGGGTTGTGTAACGCTTGGCATCAGGATAGACTTCGGGATCAGCGTCGTAGATTCCGTCTACTTTGGTGGCTTTAAAAATCACTTCTGCGTCAATTTCTGCTGCTCTTAAAGCGGCAGTCGTATCTGTAGTAAAGAAGGGATTTCCTGAACCTGCACCAAAAATTACCACCCGTCCTTTTTCAAGATGACGGATAGCGCGACGACGAATATAAGGTTCTGCTACTTCTTGCATAGCGATCGCAGTTTGTACCCGCGTTTGTACCCCTATTCGTTCTAGTGAATCTTGCAGCGTCATGGCATTCATTACCGTGGCAATCATCCCAATGTAGTCGCCGGTTGCCCTGTCCATCCCCGCCGATGCCGCTTTCACCCCTCGAAAAATATTGCCGCCGCCAACGACAATAGCGACTTGAACGCCAGTGGCTACCACTTCTCCTAACTGTTCGGCTATTTCCTTGACTACTTCTGGATCAATGCCATAGCCCATGTTGCCCATCAAGGCTTCACCGCTCAGTTTAAGTAAAACCCGTCGGTAATTCGTTCCCATGAAGTTACACTTTATCAAATAAGTTGCAATTGCCTCCAATTTAAGATAGCAGTACAATGGGCTATCTGTGTTTATCAGGTCTATTTACGCCATACTAATGGTGTCCCCATCTGTTGTGTTTCTGCTGGCTGGATTGCTTGACCTGCAAATAAGCAAGCGATCGCATTTCTCAAATAATCCACTCCTGAAGCTAGTGGCTCTTGCGGGTGATCGTCAATTTGACCTTTGTAGCGCAAAATCCCATCACTATCTATTAAAAAAGCTGTTGGTGTACTAATTGCCCCAAAGCTCCGAGTTACATCTTGAGTTGAGTCCCATAGATAAGGAAAATTTAACTCATGATGACGGGCAAATGCTTTCATCCTCTCAAAATTGGATACAGTGTCAAGTTCTTCCCCACTACGAACATCATTGTTGCCATCACCACAATTTAATCCAATCAGTGTGAAGCCCCTGGGGGAAAATTCCGATTGAATAGTTTTTAGTCTGCTTATATACAAATCCACATAATCACAGTGGTTACAAATGGAAATGACACAGACTGAGCTTAAATTTTCTAAGTAACGGCTGAGATGGTGTACACAATCATCAATTCCTGGCAACTCAAAATCTGGAGCGTAACTTCCGATAGGAGTATCAATTGTTTCTAGTATATTCATCTTCTTTCGCCCGAAGGAACTAGGAACAAAAACTTTTTTTAAATTAGCGTTAGTTTCCAGGTGTAAAACTACGCCTTAGCATTTGTTTTATATCCAATTAATTTTATATACTAATTGAGTTAGCGTAAATTGTAAAACTACTTGATCTTTATACTGGTGCTACTTTAATTATCCCCAACTATAAAATTTCTGCAAATTTTCTTAAAAATACTGTAAAGCACCATATATTCGTTTATCTCGAATTTGCCATACTAAATTTGTGCTGCAAACAGGTAAAAACTGAACTGTGTATCATATTGTATCTCACTCAACCGAGAACCGCTATAAAAATAATTCTTAAATAGTTAGACAAATTTAAATTCTTAGTAATTCCTATCTAAAAATAAACTCATGACAACTTCTACAAACGCATTTACATCCACACAGACCTGGCTTTGGCAAGGTTTCCCCATTTGTTACCAAACCCAAGGAACTAGCGGCCCTGCGGTGATTCTAGTACATGGCTTTGGTGCTTCATGGCAACACTGGCGTAAAAATATACCAGTTTTAGCCGAAAATTGTCGAGTTTATGCCATTGATTTGATCGGCTTTGGTGCTTCTGCTAAACCTCAACCCGGAGAAAAAATCACATACACACTAGAAAACTGGGGGCAGCAATTAGCAGACTTTTGTAGCCAAGTGGTAGGTGAGCCAGCTTTTTTAGTCGGTAATTCAATTGGCTGTATTGTAGCAATGCAAGCAGCTGTCATTAGACCAGATATGGTTTTAGGAACAGCGTTAATTAACTGTTCTTTGCGGTTACTACATGATCGTAAACGGCTAAATTTGCCTTGGATAAAACGCATTGGTACGCCGATTTTGCAACGCTTTCTATCTATTCAAGCAGTCGGCAACTTCTTTTTTAGCCAACTAGCCAAACCGAAAACAGTAAAAAAGATTCTCTTACAAGCCTATGCTAATGGCGAAACAGTGACAGATGAATTGGTAGAAATTCTGATGACACCGGCAAAAGATTCTGGCGCTGCTGCTGTATTCTTGGCTTTTACTGCTTATTCCAGCGGCCCATTACCAGAAGACCTCTTAGCAGTATTACCTTGTCCAGCGATTATTTTATGGGGAACAGCTGACCCTTGGGAACCTATTAATTTGGGTAGAGAGTTAGCCAATTTCCCTCAAGTACAAAAATTTATTCCATTAGAGGGAGTGGGACATTGCCCTCAAGACGAAGCACCTGAGATAGTTAATCCAATTTTACAGAATTGGATACGTGAGCTATTAGCTATTTGAGTTGCAGTCTCAAAAAAGGTGTAGGGAGTAGGGAAAGATTTCATTCCCTACTCCACACTCACACTTCACAGAGAGCAAAACAATTTACTGAACTTTGCTTACCAGCCGCCAAAACCGTGTCCGTAGCCACCAAAACCGCGTCCGTAGCCGCCAAAACCGTGTCCGTAGACACGTCCATAGCCATAGCCGCGTCCATAGCCACGTCCAAAACCGCGTTTATAGCCGCGTCCATAGCCATAGCCCCCTGCTAAAACTTCCTGTTCGTCGTTGGATAATTCTGTTAACAACTCAGTTGAGTTAATTTGATCCGACATAATGGTTAGCCTCCATTGGCTGATATATTTTATTCATCCATAATCTTTTTATAAGTTTTATTTCGATAAATTTAATGAATCTATGGTTATAAACTAATAGTTATATGGTCTATCTTTTGACTTAAATAAATTTATGAATTTATTTATTTTTTCTTACTAAAGACAAACTAAAATAGTAATGCCTAATTCTCTACTTAAAAGTTCCATATTAAATACCAAATAAATGGAAAGTTAGACACCAATTCTAGCAGTCTTATGTTTTATTTTCAAGAGTGGATGTATAAGTATCCGTGCAAAATAAATTGCACGTTTCAAAAAGGGAATAGCGCAATATTACAGGCAATACTGCTCACTGCAAAGTCGATAGAAAAGTCTATAAACTAAGACTATTAAGAATAGCCTAGCTTATAGACTTGATAAATTATACCCCTTCTCTAGTTTTTAAACATCCTCTAAGAAAAAGTATTACTCACCGCATTTATTGTCACTATCAGGATAACTGTCATAACCATCATCGGATCTATATTGATCATACTTTTCGTAATCTCCACAAAGTTTTTTAGCTTTACGCTTGGGGGAAGAATAGTAACATTTTCCACCAGATAAAAGCTGTTGTTCTTCTGCGGATAGTTCTACAAGCAAGTTAGATTCATTGGGTTGATATGACATAATTATTGACCTCACATACATCTCTATAAATTGTCCAATTAGTAGATGGGATTCCCTGATTTAAAATCACTTGAACAGCGTGAAATTACTTGGTTGTATCAAAAGTAAGATTAGTGAGAAAAGAAAACGCTATTTCTAGCAGTTACTTTTCTGTTCTCTACACAGTTGATTTAATTGAGGAGGAAGGAGAAAGGTATGGGTTATCTCTGGTATCTCCCTTATTGGTATTCGGAAACTGAATGTAATACCCGAAGGTGAACATTCAACACTTCTGCCAAACTATCTATTTCAAAACTAATTAGTTTTGAGGCAGTTATATCAGCTTCCTCTTTCCTCTCGTCAATGCCAGATTGAAACTAAATTGGAATTAAATGGCTACACAATTTGTGGATTTTTTACACTTAAACTCTCCGCTGTCTTTTTCTTTCGACATCAACATCAACATCAACATTGAAATCGCTTCTACCACCTCTACCACCTCTACCACCTCTACCACCTCTACCACCTTCAGAGAGATCGTAGTCGTAGCAGATTATAGGCCTTTTTCTAGCCTGTCCTCCGGACAGAAGCTGTTGTTGGTCAGCTGATAACTCTACAAGTAAATCAGATGTAATGTTTTTATTTGACATGATTGTTAGCCTCAATTTATGAATAGGTGAATAACACCTATGCTTCTTTTATAAAGATTTATCATTATAAA
Organism: Anabaena sp. PCC 7938; assembly: GCF_049315035.1. Classification (NCBI taxonomy): domain Bacteria; kingdom Bacillati; phylum Cyanobacteriota; class Cyanophyceae; order Nostocales; family Nostocaceae; genus Anabaena; species Anabaena sp. PCC 7938. The sequence goes on from NZ_CP186034.1 coordinate 5,415,948, forward strand.
TTAATGACTCCCTAGTTATAAATTTACTAAAACTTAAATTCTTCTTAAGTTATAATTATATTCAGATAAATTTCTTTCTTTTAACTCATGTTTATTTTGTTTATAGCAATTCCCAAGCTCATGAAATACACCCCACCCGCGCTATCGCGCACCCTCCCCTTGGTAAGAGGAAGGGGTAATTTTGTATATCATGCTTAGTGGGAAACGCTATATTATTTATATTGAAAAATATTGTATCTCTTGATTAGGCAAACAAGAAAATATAGAGAGAACAATAAATATATCTCTACAAAAAGATGTTTAAATTCAAACTCGGTTATTTTCTTAAAAGAAATTATTTGGAAAATTTAGTAATAAATTACTTTCTTTCTCACTCTTGGGATTAATTTTGAATAATCCAAAAGTTGAAGAATTTCCTCTAGTGGCTTGGAATAATTTATATTTAGTACTTTCTGATTTTTACGTTTCTTCCCTCAACGAGTGAATTTAATTTTCTCCGACTACTTATATGGTTAAAAACTGCAAGTGTTCTCCTGGTTGAGAAAGAAAACTTTCTAAGCTACCTTCGAGTTTGATTTGACCTTTATCTATGAGTACAATCCAATCGGCGCGATTGATGACACTGGGACGATGGGTAATTAAAATTGTGGTTTTGTCTCTTCTATATTCCAAGAGACGATCTAAGACATGAGCCTCACTGATTGGGTCTAGTCCTGCGGTGGCTTCATCTAAAATTAGTATAGGTGGGTTTGTGATAATTCCGCGTGCGATCGCTAATCGTTGTCTTTGTCCTCCAGAAAGATTAGCTCCAAACTCCCCTAACACAGTTTGATACTTATTCGGTAATTGGCTGATAAACTCATCTGCATCAGCGATATCACAGGCTTGAACAATTTGCTCAAAGGAAATAGAAGGTGTTCCTAAACGGAAGTTTTCCAAAATTGAACGACTCCAAAAATGAGGTTCTTGGGGTACATAAACTACTTGTTGTCGCAAACAATCTAGAGAAATATCTTGGATATTAAACAAACCGATGCGGATATTACCAGAATCTAGTTGATATAAGCCCCCCAATAATTTAGCTAAAGTGCTTTTACCACAGCCTGATTTACCAATTAAAGCAATGACTTTTCCTCCCGGCAGCTTAATTGAAAAATCATCTAATAAGTCAACTCTTCCGGGGTGATGAAATTTGAGATGGGAACAACGAATATCTGCATCATCGGCAATTTTTGCAACTGGCTTTTGACTTCCTCCTACTACTTCTGGTGTAGCATCAATAACTTCTAGCAAACGAGAAACTGCGGTTTGGGAACGAAAATATTCATCGACAAAGCCAACTAATGAGTTAATTAATGCTAAAACATTGACTTGTAAAGCGTTAAAGGCTAACATTTGACCGATACTTAAATTGCCTTGAATTACTAAAAGACTTCCTAACCCTAGCAACAGGACAGTACCAATTGTAGATAGGAGCCTCGCAATAGTACCATTGATAATTCCTAATTGAACTGTGCTGAAAGCAAGATTAGCCAGACGACCAAAACGACTTTGAAATTCATCCCAAAATTGAGGAGCAGCATTTGTTGTTTTGATTACCTGTGCGCCTTTAAATGTTTCTACTAAAACACCTTGATTTTCTGCTCCTAAAACCAAGAGACTACGAGTTTTTTGTTGAAGAATTGGTAAAAAAGGTAGGGTAGCTAAGGTCATTAAAGCAGCAACAAATATGACTGCTGCTGTCAATTGCCAGCTGTAAAATAACATCAAGCAAAAAGAAATTACAGCAATGAAAAACTGGCTAGGTAAAACAATCACAATCTGTGATATTAACTGGTTAATTTCATTAATATCTCGTAGTCGGCTGGTGATTTCACCACTCCGACGAGATTCATAATAACTTAAGGGTAATTGGAGAAGTTTACGCCCAAATTCTAGGACTAAACCTAATTGTAATTTTTGACCAAAATGAGAAATCATTAAGGATTCAAATACTTGTAAACCTCCACTAAATAAACTCATGACGACAACTGCGGAAACCACAACCGTAAGTAGCTGCACATCTCCACGAACTAAAACATCATCTGTGAGCAGTTGAATCAAAACAGGAGTTCCCAGTGCTAGTACACCCAGGACGATATTGATCATTAAGACCTGAGTTAGCAAACCACGATAGGGTAAGAGCCGGCGAAAAAAGCGACTGAGACCACCTTTTGATTGTTCTTGGGGCAGATCAAAAAAGCGATCTGGATCTGGCTCTAGTAAGAGCATGACCCCATTCCAAGCATTTGCTAATTCTTGTCGGCTAACATAGCGGAGTCCTACGGCTGGATCAGCAATGACGTATTTTTTGCCCCGTTTGCCATATAAAACTACCCAATGGTAGCCTTGCCAATGAATAATTGCAGGTAATGTAATTTCTGTGATTCTGTCTATAATTTCTGGGGAAGCTTTAACTGCTCTAGCATTTAAACCGAGATTTTCTGAACCACGTTTTAAACCGAGTAAGGTTGTGCCTAATTGTCCAGTACCGACTGCTTCCCGACTTTTAATCATGCTGAGAAAGCGTCCATAATGCTTGGAAATTGAAACGAGACAAGCGGCTCCGCAGTCTTCTTCACTTAGCTGTAAAGTACACTGGTATTTTTTATGAGGTTTGAGGATATCTAACATGGATGCCAGACCTGTGAAAGAAAAAGTTCAGGAGGTGGAATTGAGATTAAGAAACTCAATATTATTACAGCAGGAGTCAGGAGTCAGGAGTAAAACTGGCTTGGTGTCTAGGTTTCAATTTTGATTCTGTACCGTATGGCTGCGCCACGCAAGCTATCGGCTGACGCTCACGGAGCCTCATTAATCTGCGATCTGCTGTAATTCAAATTTAATAAGATTGGTAGAAATATCGGGTTGGACTGTTGCTTAACCCAACCTATGCTTTTAACCAATTTTCAAAGAATGTGTGGAATTATAAATTGGTGATGAGTTTGCTTTTTCTGAGGATAAATTGCATGACGCTTTCTTGACGGGAAATAATATTAGCGCGGCCTTCCATACCAGATTTAAGATGACACAAGCGATACCTTTCCTGCGGAACACTACGTGAATGGTCAGCTTCGCTATCGCTCCGACCAAGATATAGGGTTTCTGGTTCGATATTGACTTCGTAAGTAGCTACCTGGGATGTACCAGCAATAGGATTATTTGGTGTAGTTGCGATCGCATCTGCTGCTACTGTTTTCACTGTCCCTTTGAGAGTTCCATAGTCTGGATAGGGACAAGCTGAAACCTGCATCTGCACAGCTTGACCTACTTCCACTTTGTCGATATCTTTAGCAGAAATCTGAGCTTTGATGATTAAAGGAGCATCAAGGGGAGCAATTTGAGCCAGAGCTTCACTCATTTGTACCCCCTGTCCAGGGTTGCGGAGTTTGAGTTGCATCAGTGTGCCGGTAATTGGTGAGCGAATCACACTTTTCTTCAACTCATTTTCTAGTTGTAGTAGTTCTTGACGACTACGAATCAGTTGCTTTTGCAGTTCTAGACGCTGTTGGAATAATGTTTCTCGTTCTTTTTGCAAAGCTGCTAAAGCGCCTTTACCCCTGGCCTGTTCTTGCTTAATTCGTTCCGATGCTACGATTACAGTTGCATCACTGGGGTTGAGGGAGATTTTAGCTTTTTCTAAGTTAATTCGGGCTAATTTAACAGCTTGTTCCTTTTCCTCTAGGAGATTTTTGGCATTAGCTTGAGATTCTGCTAATTTAGCTTGAGCAGATTTAACAGCTTGTTGTTTTTCTTCCACTAGATTGCGAGAGACTGCACCTGATGTAGCTATACTCTGCAAGCGATCTCGCTGCAATTGAGCCAGCTTTAAGGCAGCTTCTGCTTCTTGGACAGTTGCTGTTAATAATTTATCTCTTCTTAATCTTGCTAATTGCTCTTGAGCCAACTGTAAACCAAATTCTGCCTGTGCCATTTCCGCATTAGCTTTAATTTGCTGATCCAAATAGTTGCGTTCAGTCCCAGTTAACTCAGCTTGTGCGGCTATAATACTGCGGTTAATTAAATTTGTTTGAGCAGCGATTTGAGTATTAATTTGGCTGACTTGAGTATCAATTTGTATCAGTTGTAATTGATTTTGCTGAATACTATTTTGGAGTTGACTTTTTTGAGATTGAAGTTGAGAATTATTAATGTAAGCGATCGCATCTCCCTGATTTACAAACTGATTTTCTTGAGCTTGAATTTTTTCTACAGTTCCAGTCATAGCCGACTCCACTAACCGTAATTCTCCCAACGGTCTGATCGTGGCTGGAACTTTGACTGTGACATTGTAATTTAAGATATGAGTGAGACTCACAGCTATTACAAAGATAGCAATCATCACTCCCCCACCAATATTGATCCATTTACCAATATGGGGAAGAAACTCATTAGCTTCTAGTAAAGGCAGATCCTCTGGAGTCGGTTCATTTAACCGATACCAAGAATTGTTTTCTTCGCGCTGTAACGAGTTCACGACATTGCACCTTATATTAGGACTAACATATTCGGTTCTCAGATTTAAATTGCAAATATTATGCAACAAAAAAGTAACTATCCCAGGTAATAAATCAGGTGAAAAAAAAACAGTGAATATCTATATTCAGATTATTCCTATTGTAAAAACTAATTAAATGAATCGTTTATAATTAAGTGAAGGGGTAGAGAAAGTTATTCCAATCTATGTTTATTTTTCGCTGCCAATCAAAATAAACTTCAACCGACTAGTACAAAAGATATAGCCTTTCCCACTCTAGTAAGATACAAAATTACCCCTCCCCAACCCTCTTGGTAAGGGGAGGGTGCGCGACAGCGCGGGTGGGGTGTATTTCATGAGCTTGGGAATTGCTATAACGCAACCAGCAAATCATATGCATTGATTTGAGTAGACATAATTCTTAGCTTCACTTATGGAATTGGGTGTTTGACCACCTAACAACCCAACTATAAGCATTATTTCCTAATAATTCATAAACCTAAGGTTAGAAAGTCAAGGTTATAGTTTTACTTCTCAAAGTAGATATAAAATCTTTTAAATTTTACAGATATCTGAATATCCTTAGAGTGAGTATTAAAGATATTGGATGTTATTAAAGAAATTTGCCAACTTAAGATATAAATTGACTCTTTTTGCTGACTAACACTCATACTAAATTTTAGAACATCTAAATCTCTGCCTCCTGCTTTGTGATAACGACAATTTTTAACACCAATCTACTTAATTCAATTCAATACTAATAACTTAATTAACATATAAGCTGCTGCTGCACTACCTAAAGGAACTGTTAAATTATCAACACCTAAAAATGAAAAAGCTTCTAACCCTGTAGCTATGAAGGCTACTGCTAAGGAAATTACCCAAGTTTGCCAAATATTTCCTTGTGTTCCTAGTAAAATAAGGATAGTAATTAAGCAGCTAATCACAGTCATTGTTAAGGAACCTTCCCAACTTTTTTGTGAGCCAAAGAGTATATATTTGTGTTTACCAAATCTCTGTCCAATTAAAGCTGCTAAACCGTCTCCCCAAGTCATGATCATAATTCCTAATGCAGCATACTGGGGTTGCTCTAAATACCAAAAACAAGCAATTAAAATACCAATACTAAGAGCATAAAAAAATGTTCCTAAACTTTGACGACCAACGCTATTAATTCCCGGCAAAATAGGGAATATATAGGACAATAAAGTGATGATACAGCCTACAATTGCAGATGTAATCCCGATAATGGGGGGGATATTTAGCCACCAAGCAATCAAAATGACGTTACCAATGCCAATATGAGCTATTTTGCGGATAAGTTCGGGTTCACTTTGAGGAGAGCGACTGACTCCCCAAGCGGTGAGAATGACTAGTAAAACCCAAGCCGCAGGAGATAAAATTTGCAGCCATAATGGGTAAATGGATTCTAAACTAAGTAATGTACTCAAGAATGATACAACAAATAAACTTTCATCTTTGATACTACTTTATTAAATTTGAGATATGAAAATATTATTGATTTGGTTAATTAAAGGCTATCGCTTATTCATTTCACCCCTGTTTCCCCCCACTTGTCGTTTTCAACCAACTTGCTCGATGTATGCTATGGAAGCAATTGAACGCTATGGTGTGCTACGTGGTGGTTGGATGGGTATTTGGCGGATTTTGCGCTGTCATCCGTTTCATCCAGGTGGTTATGATCCTGTTCCAGAAGTAAGGGAAAAGTCTTGCTGTCAACATGAGAAGTAATATCAGATCTGTTTAATTACCAAAATTTCTATGCGACCTTATCACCAAATCCCAATTATTGAATGTGGTGAACCGTTGATCAAGATTCCCGTAGAACTGTTTGCGCTGGAATCTCCCCATCCTTATGAAAAATTAGGTGCTACCTATGGGGAATATTCACCTTATTTTCTGCGTCATGGTGTAATTGAAAGTTTGCTCAAGGCACAAAATTATTTACAATTGCTGCGTCCTCATTGGTATATCCAGATATTTGATGCTTATCGTCCGGTGGCTGTGCAGCAGTTTATGGTAGATTACAGTTTTGCGGAAGCGTTGCAGCAAAGGGGATTGATTGAAGCAGATTTATCACCCCAGCAACGGGAAGAGGTTTGGAAAGCGGTTTATGAAATTTGGGCTGTACCTAGTTTAGATATGAATACCCCACCTCCACATAGTACGGGGGCTGCGGTAGATGTGACTTTGGTGGATGATGATGGGGTGGTTGTGGATATGGGTTCACCGATTGATGAGATGTCGGTGCGATCGCACCCTGATTATTATGCTAGTAGTAACCAACAGTATCATGCTCATCGTCAATTGCTACATGATGTGATGTTAAAAGCAGGGTTTCAACGTAATCCCAGAGAGTGGTGGCATTTTTCTTTTGGTGATCAAATGTGGGCTTGGTTGTGCAATCAATCAAATCCTGATAACTTTACATCCGCACGTTATGGGCGATTTGATCGAAATATGTGAAGATTGCGGCTACACCAGAGTGATATTACGGAGTAACATTTCTTGACAAAAATGATATATATGTTTTTATTTGATTTCTGTGGTTGCGATGCCAATGTTTCAGATAGAAGCATTCCAGCATCCAGGCAAGCTATAATTCTCTTGCGGAGCAACGTTACAAAAATTTATGAGTAATCCCCTTGTGCAAGCCTTTTTTGTAGGCAGAGCAGTAGCTGAAGTCATTAATGAGCGTGTAGAAGTCGCCTTGACTGATGCTTTAAGTGAACTAGGCAAATTTGATGCAGAAGCTAGAGAACAACTACGCCAATTTACAGATGAAGTTATAACACGAGCTAATCGAGCGGCGGAAACGGCTGGATCTGGTAAAACTCCAGGTACTACTCAAACTAATGCTGGTTCAGTTGACTTACAAGCAGAAATTGATGAATTACGAGCCGAAATTGCCCTATTAAGAACTGAATTGCAAAAATATCGCACTAGTTCAAAATAAAGAGCAATACAGGGGGTAACTAACCAAGTTGCTATCTTGTTAGGGCTGATAATGGGTAATTGGTAATCGGCTGTTTCTAATTACTAATCAGGATTTCAGGATAAACAAGATTATTTTTTGATCATTCCTGAATCAGAGAATATTGTATCCCCTCTGGAAGCTTTAGCAATTACCAATTACCCTAAATCGGTTTTTCTATATCAAAAAAATTTTAGGAATCAAAGTGTCTTTCTTTACTGGTAATTCGGTGAATACCCGACGGTACACAAAAAATATGGACAAAGGTTATTCAGATCAGGCATACCGTTGGAATCGGGAAAATTATTCTAGCAAACGGCGCTTTGTAGATATTTGGTCTTTCGTATTAACATTAATGTTTAAGCTTTGGCGCTATAACAAAGCTTGGAGTTACCCTGGAGGGATAACAGAGGACAAGCAAAGCGCTAGACGTAAAGCCCAAGCTATCTGGATTCGTAATACATTTTTAGAATTGGGGCCAACTTTTATTAAGGTTGGGCAATTGTTCTCTACCCGCGCTGATATTTTTCCTAGTGAATATGTTGAAGAACTTTCTAAGTTACAAGATAGAGTTCCAGCATTTAGCTATGAGCAAGTAGAAGCAATTATTGAGCAGGAATTAGGTAAAAAGATTCCTGAACTATTTCAGAGTTTTGAACCTGTTCCTTTAGCTGCTGCCAGTTTGGGACAAGTTCACAAGGCTATACTCTATTCTGGGGAATCCGTTGTGGTGAAGGTGCAACGTCCTGGACTCAAGAAGCTATTTGAAATTGATTTACAAATTCTTAAGGGTATTGCCCGCTATTTTCAAAATCATCCCAAATGGGGAAGGGGAAGAGATTGGATTGGCATTTATGAAGAATGTTGTCGCATTCTATGGGAAGAAATTGATTATCTCAATGAAGGTCGTAATGCTGATACTTTTCGCCGAAATTTTCGTGATTACGACTGGGTAAATGTGCCGCGAGTTTATTGGCGTTACGCTACTTCTAGAGTAATTACTTTGGAGTATTTACCTGGGATTAAAATTAGCCAGTATGAGGCTTTGGAAGCTGCGGGTGTGGATCGGAAAGCGATCGCTCGTTATGGCGCTCAAGCTTACCTACATCAGCTACTAAATAATGGTTTCTTCCACGCTGATCCCCACCCTGGTAATCTCGCAGTTAGCCCAAATGGAGCTTTGATTTTTTACGATTTTGGCATGATGGGGACGATTAAATCCAATGTGCGAGAGGGTTTAATGCAAACCCTGTTTGGTGTTGCTCAAAAAGATGGCGATCGCGTAGTTCAGTCTCTGGTTGATTTGGGTGCGATCGCCCCCGTAGATGACATGGGGCCTGTGCGGCGTTCAGTTCAGTATATGCTGGACAATTTCATGGATAAGCCCTTTGAAAACCAATCAGTCGCCGCCATCAGTGAAGACCTTTACGAAATAGCTTACAATCAACCGTTTAGATTTCCAGCAACTTTTACCTTTGTCATGCGTGCCTTTTCCACCCTAGAAGGGGTAGGCAAGGGCTTAGATCCAGACTTTAATTTTATGGAAGTTGCCCAACCTTATGCAATGCAACTTATGACTGATAACAATGGTTTAGAGGGGAATAGTTTCTTGAATGAGTTAAGTCGTCAAGCAGTGCAAGTCAGCAACACTGCATTCGGATTACCACGTAGACTAGAAGACACACTCGACAAAATCGAACGTGGGGATATTCGTCTGCGAGTTCGTTCCGTAGAAACAGAAAGACTCATACGCAGACAGAGTAACATTCAACTCGGAATGAGCTATGCTCTTATAATCAGTGGTTTCACAATTGCAGCCACAATTCTCTTGGTTAGCAAGTTTCTGTGGTTAGCAGTATTCATTGGTTTAATTGCAGCAGCAATATCATTCTTGCTGATTCGTCTGCTTTTGCGCCTTGACCGTTATGATCAAAAGTATTAATTGTTGCTCGAAAATCTATGAAACTGAACTTCACGGGTTGTACCGATCCGGGACTTATTCGTGCTAATAATCAAGATGCTTACTATATAGACCCGGAAGGGCGATTTTTTATAGTTGCTGATGGTATGGGTGGTCATGCCGGAGGTGAAGAAGCAAGCCGCATTGCTACCCAACAAATCCAGGCTTATTTGGGCGCAAATTGGCAATCTTCAGAATCTGCACAAAAATTATTAGAACAAGCTTTATTAACAGCTAATAAAGCCATTTTGCAAGATCAACAAAATCATCCTGAACGTTCCGACATGGGGACAACAGCTGTAGTAGTGGTTTTTCCTCCACAAGAACAGCCGTTGTGCGCTCATATCGGAGATTCAAGACTATACCGCTTACGAGAATCTAAACTAGAGCAAATCACAGAAGATCATACTTGGATCGCCAGAGCCATCAAAATTGGTGATATCTCAGTTGAAGAAGCTAGATTGCATCCCTATCGCCATGTTTTGTCACGTTGCTTGGGACGTGAAGACTTTAATCATGTTGATATACAAGCATTAGATATCAAAGTTGGCGATCGCTTGCTGTTGTGTAGTGATGGACTCACCGAAGAACTAGTTGATCAAAAGATTTTTAGCCATCTTCAAGATACTCCTTGGCTAGATAAAGCCGCCTTTGCTCTAGTCGAAGCAGCAAAAGAGGAAGGTGGACACGACAATATCACCATCGTCCTTGTTGCTATTGAGGAAAATTCTTAATTTATATTGTCAGTTGCAGGTAATAGCTTTAGGCAGAGCCTCTGTGATAGCATTCTCAGTCGGAGACAGGGAACGAGATACTAGGAACGGGGTAAATTTATTAACAAAATCATTCAGCTAGAAGGTTTTACTGCTGTAGGGGCGTATTTGAATATGTCCCTACAACCACTGCTATAAGTTTTTGGTAATAAATTAAATCATAAATTATTGACCAATTACCATTGACAATTGATAAATCGAGTAAATATACTCAGCATTTTGTTCAATTTGAGCATTTTTTCTATTTACAAATTGATAAAAATATCTATAACCTTCAAATTCATCCGAATCGAGGTTAAATTTATATAATCTGAGTAATTGACATTTTGCACCTCTTACCCTTGCTAGTCCCAACTACAAGGAGATTCACTAAGTGCAGAAGACCAAAGCAGAAAACTTAGACCTAAATGACTGGGCAATTTGTCCAACAATTGTTATCTTTCTTAATTAAAGAAGAATAAACGTTAGGATATATATCAGCCCAAATATGATCATTTCGGCCTTTCTGTAACCAATATCACTTTTACGAGTTGTTTTTTTGGTTTTAATTATGAATCAACCAATTCAGCTTTCCTTGGAACAACAGTTTAACATCCGCTCATTTGCAACACAAGTTAAGCATATGAGCCATGAACAAGCACAAGACTTTTTAGTTAAGCTCTATGAACAAATGGTTGTCAAGGAGGAAACCTACAAGGAGCTTCTCAAGCATCAGTGGGGATTAGATTCAGGCTCCACTATGGCATAGAGTAAATCTTCTTTTGTCGCAGTGGACGACCTCCTTCTCTTGCTGGTTTCCACCAGAGGAAAAGAGCTGGGGATGCCGGGGCGTCAACTTCGATCTTTTAAACCCACCTTCTAGAATGCATAAACTTGACTCAGGAAATAAATTCACGGTCAACTCTTAGGTTTAAAGTTAATATCACTTAACTCAAAACTTACCTAAAATGATACTGGCATCCCAAAACAAGACAAAATTTATAACCTTGTCTACCTTAAACTACTTTACATCTGTAGAGATATTATATCTAGGGTCTGATTCGCACTGATAATTATACCAGTCCAAATATATAGTACCACTAAGGCTGACACTTTATTTATCTAACTATAGTTTGCCAAGATAAAAAGCTTTTGTTTACAAAAGTTTACTTTATCTGATTAAATACTTTCTTGTTATTTATAATACTAGTAATATGTTCATCTGAAATTTAGCCAGATAGGTCAAACGGTGAATCTGTATCCATTGTTTGCAGTCTAGCTAAAATCTGCGGTTTAATTTTTTCATACTCTTGTTTAAGAAAAGTTTTACTAACTTGAGCATCAGCAGATGATGTAGATATTTTGCTTGCTTCCAACCAATCTTTTAGTCGCTGACATTGGACAGGAGCAATACTGGAAGGGAGGATATGGGTACAGTGAGTGGGTGTTTCTCGCGCAAAGAACAACAAGCGATAATGACCTGTGTGTTGAAGTAAGCGCACAATCTCCTGACCGAAATTGGTTTTGAGATCAACATAATAAGGTAACCATTTAGCTCCGTGTTGGCGATTGTAGATAACAGTAATCCACAACAGCATGGGATGGGGAACAGAAATGAAAAGAAATTGATTATAGCGAGTACAAACTAAACGCTTTTGAATTTCCTGTTCAGGTAGCATGACCCATAAAGCTGGTAAAACTTCACCATTGTTATAAATGGGTTGGGGAAAAACAATATCAGCAATTGGTTTATTTAATGGCCAAGAAGTCGTGCGAGACATATCATCGCTGATTGGGGATACCCGTAGTTCAGTTTTGATAATTTTTTCGACTACTGGGGATGCCAATGGACTAGTTGTTGGCTTCTTTTCAGGCTCAATTTGCTGTTTAGCTATGAAGTTAGGATTGAGTGCAGGAGTATTTTCACTAGCTTTTTTACGTATTTTGTCCTGCTGTTCTGCGGATACTAAAACACTGAGAATTTCGTTAATGCTTTGAGGGCGATCGCTTGGTTTTTTTTCTAAACAACTCATTACCAAATCTTCGACCTGCTTTGGTATCCTTAATGTAGGATTAACTTCGGCAAACGTCTTTGGCTTTTGAGATTTATGGATTTGATACCATGCTCCAAAAGAATGATTAGACGGGACTAACGGCAACTTAGCTGTGAGCATTTCAAACATCATCACACCCAAGCTATAAATATCAGAGCGATTGTCTAGTTCTTTGCCCTCTATTTGTTCTGGAGAAGAATAGGCTAGAGTACCCAAATAAAATTTAGTCTGATCACCATCTGACATCATTAACTTGGCAATTCCGAAGTCTAAGACCTTGACTAGTTCGCCAAAACTATCATCTTGAACTACCAGCATATTGCTAGGCTTAATGTCACGATGAATAATTGAGTAGATAGATCCGTCTACGGGGATGCCATTATGAGCGCACTGTAAACCCAGACAAATCTGCCTGGACATACTCAAAAATCTAGATAAAGAAAGATTTTGGTCACGGATGACATCGCTGAGGCTTTTTCCTTGCAAATATTCCATTACGTAGTATGGAGTATTATTTTCATCTACTCCATAATCCATTACACGGACAATGTGCAGACTTTTTTGACCTAGTAAGGCACAGGTTTTTGCTTCTCGCTCAAAGCGTTCTTGCAAACGCATTTTTTCGTTTTGAATAGATATAGCCAGGAACTTGATGGCTACGGGGACACCTCCCAACAAATTATCCTTAGCACGATAAACTCGCCCCATTGCTCCAATACCAATTAACTCTTGGAGCTGGTAGCGTTTGTTGAGTAAGCGACCAGTATTGGGGTCTGCTGGCATAGAAAATTCGGCTCCCATGTTCCAAAATCGTCAATGAAACCTGCCATTTGTAGAGTTGTAATTTTTTCAGTTTTGAAGACTGAGCGAACAAACAGTAGGGTATTAATCAAGTTATCAGTTTTTTTGTGTATATTTACGGAAAAAAATGGGAATTTTGCTAATAATTTTTTGTTTATCTAGAGGATACTTGCGTGCAATGTAAGTTTTTTTAAAACTGGGATACAAATCGGTTGTTACATTTACTGAATAGAGAAGAGGAAACCGGAAATTATCAATCCTTTTTAAGTAATTTTGGTGACTAAAGATTGATAAGATTCACTTTTTTATAATTAGATTACCTAGTGCATAACCGTGAAAATAACTAGCTGGTGCAAAAAGTTTAAAAAGGTGATTAAGATTGCCTCTTGTTCTGGTACTAATTTGGTTGACGCTCCAAACTTGCTTCCATTGTACTGGTTAAAAAATGACCGGCAAGAATACCGCTAGTGAGGTAGTAATGATCATCAGAAACCTGATGTAGGGTTTCAAAACCGCTGCGACGTTCGCGATCGCCTAGTACCCAGAAACGCTGGACGATGGTGTCGGGGCAAATCCAGCCTTCACCTTCTACTTGGCCTAAAAGATTGTGTTGCAGTAAAAAAGTATATTGGCGATCGCTATCATGCAGTCTGCCTTTATATTGGCAAGATATTTCTGCGCGATCGCTTCCAGGAAATACCAACTTTGTGGCCATCGAAAACCAGTCATCACGATCCCAAACGACTACAGTCATGCCCTTAAAACAGATTGGCATACTATTTCGTTCCAGCCAACTTCCTTGCATGATCCAGCGTCCTGGTTCTAATAAAAAACTGTGAGTCACCTTTTACATTCCTTGTTTTAATCCAACACCTTGCAATGAGAGCGATTCCTTCAAATTTTGAAGAAGGAGTCAGGAGTCAGGAGTCAGAATCAAGACACTCGTTCCTCCCTAACGCTGCGCTAGACGCTCGTTCCTCCTAACGCTGTGCTAGACGCTCGTTCCTCTCTAACGCTGTGCTATCAGTCGGGGATACCCTGCGGTAAGCAAGCTACAGACCCACGATTGTTCGCCCTTGGCGTTACGACCACCAAATCGTAGATTTGGTGGGGGTTTTAAACCCGATTATTCATCTGCCACTTGCACAGAATACCCAACAGAATTCTGAATTCTGACTCCTGAATTCTGTTCGATAAATTGGCGTTATCAAAGGCACTCAGAACTAATCTGGTGCATTTCTCCTAAAAGCACTTCTTGATTTGCTCCAGTTGCAGCGGGTAAGTTACCGGGAATGCCTAGCTGTCTCCAGTAGGCTAAGACCGCGAATGCGATCGCTTCCTTAAAATTTGCACTTAAGCCTACTTCATCTGTAGTTAAGACTGGTACTGATTCCAACAATAATTCTAACCGATGTTTCAAATAATGATTCCGACTACCACCGCCACATAAAAATACTCTGTCTGGCATTTGCGGTAAAAAAGTCCGGTAACTGTGAACTATAGAAGTTGCAGTAAGTTCTGTAATTGTTGCCAACACATCTGCGGGGCTAAGTTCATAGGTTTGGGAGTCTTTTAAACAATCGTGTAAATAACTCACACCAAATAATTCCCGACCTGTAGATTTAGGTGGTGGTAAATGAAAATAATCTTGACTTAGCCATCGTTCTACTAATGGATGACAAGGATTACCACTAGCTGCCCAATTGCCATTTTCATCGTAGGTTTTAGCACCATTACTAAAATGATGTACAGCCAAATCCAAAAGACTATTTCCTGGGCCTGTATCCCAGGCACAAATTTTGTCCAGCCAGTCATTTTGGCGAGGAGGTAGATAAGCTACATTACCAATACCACCAATATTTTGAATACAACGCCTTTCTTGGGGATGACTAAGTAAAAAAGCATCAATTCTGGGGACAAGAGGCGCACCATGACCACCAGCTGCAATATCACCCACACGAAAATTGCTGATAGTATTAATACCTGTAATGCGAGCAATGATAGCCCCCCGACCGAGTTGTAAACTATAACCGAGTGATTGGTTCTTCTTTTCTCTGCTTCCCTGTGGTGGTCTATGAAAAACAGTTTGACCGTGGGAGCCAATTAAAGCGGCTGGTGGATGACCTATTTGGATATTTTGGGCAGCTTGGGCAAAAACTAGAGCGATCGCATCATCAATTTCTGCTAGTTCTGCCATTGAAATTGGCGCACCGCCACAAATAGCCAAAATTCGGTCTCGGAGTTCAGCAGGGTAAGCATATGTTTCCCCGGCTAGTAATTCAACTTTTAGATCAAAATCTGTACCGACAATCTCTACTAAGGCAGCATCTATACCATCTACAGAAGTGCCGCTTATTAAACCTATAACGCGAGTCGGATGCATTTACAGAGCTTCTGGTGTGAGTTCAACAGGTAGTTTAACTCAAATATTACCCAGATCAAGGCCAGAAGTTGCCATTATTAATTTTTAGACGATGATGTTTTTTCAGTAGCAATAATATGTAAATCAACATTTTTCAACAAACGCACCAATTTTTGGGTTAAAGAACCTTTAAAGAGGATTTCCCAGCGCGATCGCTGACTTTCCCCAATGACTATCTGGGTAATGTGGTATTTTTCCGCAACTTCTGCGATCGCATCAGCAATATTATTACTGTTAACTCTGATAAAAGTTCCTGTGAATTCTTTACATAACTTCTCACAAGTATCAACGTGTAGACTTTCTGCTTTCGAGAGAAAGCGCTGAGGATCAGCCACAAATAAAACATACATAGGAGCATTCATATAGCCAGCTAATCTAGCACCCCGACGTAATAATTGCACCGAATTAGGGTAAGTAGATACACAAACTAAAACCCGTTCGTGAATATTACAAAATTGTCCTGTGGGTATAGAAGCTAATGCTTCTCCCTCCACATTATCTGCAACTTCGCGTAAAGCCAATTCTCGCAAAGCAATCAAGTTACGTCGTTGGAAGAAATTATCTAGAGATTGTTGGATTTTTTGAGGTGCATAAATTTTTCCTTCTAGCAACCTTTCTTGCAAGGTTTCTGGTGTGATATCAACTAATACGACTTCATCAGCTGCCTCTAGAATGCGGTCAGGGAGTCGCTCACGTACAACTATACCTGTAATTCTGGCAACTAAATCATTGAGACTTTCCAAATGTTGAACATTCATAGTCGAGTAGACATCAATACCCGCTGCCAAAATGATTTCCACATCTTCATAGCGTTTTTCTCTCAGAGAACCAGGAATATTAGTATGGGCGAGTTCGTCGATTAAAACCAGTTGAGGAAAACGATTGATAATTGCGTCCGTATCCATTTCAGGAAACATCAAGTCACTCAGAAGCATTAACTGTGGAGGTATAATTTCCAGTCCCTCAGATTTTTGGATCGTCTCCTTTCGTCCATGAGTTTCCAATAACCCGATAACTACATCAATTCCTTCCTGTTTAAGTAACTGTCCTTCTTCTAACATTTTGTAGGTTTTACCTACACCGGGAGCCATACCAATAAATATTTTGTGTTTTCCTCGTCGCTTTAAATATAGAGAAGAATTTGCATCAGTTAGCATAATTCGTAATTCGTAATTCGTAATTCGTAATTCGTAATTTTAGAAAATAAATTATCTAGTTGGGATATACAGCAGTTCTATTGGATTTATAAACAGAATTTTGAAAACTAACCGCAGAGACGCAGAGAACGCAGAGGCAGATAAAAAAGAGGTGTTCACATCTTATTTAGGATCGCTATATAGCCTTTCCCACTCTAGTTAGATACAAAATTACCCCTCCCCAACCCTCCCCTTACCAAGGCTACGGTGTACACACAAGTCTTGAAATCATACCTAACGCTTGGTTTTGCCACTCCAAATCCCAATTTTATAGAGATGGAGGTTTGAGTTTCGCAAAATATCAGGCATTTCAGGGGCTAAAAAACCTGAAACCTATGAGGCAACCACTTGTGTGTACACGGTAGCTTACCAAGGGAAGGGTGCGCGTCAGCGCGGGTGGAGTGTACTTCATGCGCTTGGGAATTGCTATAGGTAATAGGGGACAGTATTGAAAAATAGTATTACAATATGCTCCTATAGACAATTATTAAATTAATAATTAATTTTGTTGACGGTTCAGTTCTTGCAAATCAAGAGCATAATTTAAACGTAAAACATTGATATTTGGTTCCCCAAATATCCCTAAAAATCTTGGGTCAGTATACTTATTGATTAAGGGTATTATTTCATCTTCTTTAATATTTCTTGCCCGTGCGACCCTTGTTAACTGCTGTTGTATTGCTTTCAAAGAAATATGAGGATCTAAACCAGAAGCAGAGGTGTAAATTAAATCAGGCAAGGGTTGTATATTTTCATCTTGAAGTTGATTAGTTAGTTCTAGAATTCTGTTAGTTAGCTCTGGATTACTAGGAGCAAGATTACTAGCACCAGAGATACCTGTGAGATAAGCTCTTCTACCTTGGCTATATCTTACAACACTGGGACGACCATGAAAATATTTATCTGATGTAAAAACTTGACCAATTAAAGCTGAACCAATGGGTTTAGCATCTATATTTAAAACAATGCTGCCATTGGCTGAAGAAGGGAAAGCAAACTGACCAAATTGTAGAATAGCCAGAGGATAGATAATTGCGGTCAATAACCAAAGTAAAATAGTTATCCGAATTGCGCGGATAGTTTCTTGAATAAACACCATAATTGGTAATTGGTAATTGGTAATTGGTAATTGGTAATTGGTAATTGGTAATTGGTAATTGGTAATTGGTAATTGGTAATTGGTAATTGGTAATTGGTAATTGGTAATTGGTAATTGGTAATTGGTAATTGGTAATTGGTAATTGGTAAAACTCTTCCTTTATGTCCTATTCCCTATTCCCTATTCCTTATTGTTAAGCTAAACCTATAACAGTGATAATCATATCTATAAATTTAATGGCAATAAATGGAGCAATCACCCCACCTAAGCCATAAATTAAAATATTGCGTTGTAGAAGTTGATTAGCTGTCAAAGGTCGAAACTGGACACCTTTTAAGGACAAAGGAATCAAAATTGGAATAATCAAAGCATTGTAAATCAGTGCCGACAGTACCGCCGAATTAGCACTGGTTAACTTCATAATATTCAAGCTTTCTAAATTAGCGGCGGTAAAAATTATCGGGATAATAGCAAAATATTTAGCAATATCATTGGCGATTGAAAATGTTGTCAATGCCCCACGCGTAATCAGCAATTGTTTACCAATACTGACGATATCAATTAGTTTTGTGGGGTCAGAATCCAAATCCACCATATTAGCCGCTTCTTTTGCTGCTTGAGTGCCTGTATTCATTGCCACACCGACATTTGCTTGGGCTAAAGCGGGGGCATCATTAGTCCCATCTCCTGTCATTGCTACCAGTTTACCTTCTGCTTGTTCCCGTTGAATAACGATGATTTTATCTTCAGGAGTGGCTTCGGCAATGAATTCATCTACTCCGGCTTCTTTGGCAATGACAGATGCTGTGATGCGGTTGTCTCCGGTTAGCATAATAGTACGAACTCCCATGCGCCGCAACTGGTCAAAACGTTCGCGGATACCGGGTTTAATAATGTCTTTGAGATAGATAACACCGTAGATTTCGTCATCTAGAGAAACCGCCAGGGGTGTACCTCCTTGGTGAGAAACTTCTTCGTAAGCAGTATCTAGTTCTAGATTTTCGTGTCCATTCCGCGAAGTTCCCGCGGAACCACTTCGTGAACGCACAAATCCTTTAATCGCAGCTACTGAACCTTTGCGGGCTTCATGTCCACTAGGTAAATTAGTTCCACTCATGCGGGTTTTGGCAGAAAATTCTACTCCTTGGGATTTTTTACGGTCTATATCAAATTTTGCCCCAAATTTTTCTGCTAGTCGGATAATAGATTTTCCCTCTGGAGTATCGTCAAAGATACTAGCGGCTAGGGCAACATTAGCAATTTCTGCCATTGAGTGGCCGTTGATGGGTATAAACTGTTCTGCTAAACGGTTGCCGAGAGTGATTGTTCCTGTTTTATCGAGAACGAGGGTATTTATATCTCCACAGGCTTCAACTGCCCTGCCTGAGGTGGCTATGACGTTAAATTGAGCTACTCTATCCATACCTGCAATGCCTACTGCACTAAGTAGTCCGCCGATGGTGGTGGGGATGAGTGCTACTAAGAGGGCAATGAGTATGGGTACGCTGATTGGACTGTTTACATAATAAGCAAAGGCTGGCAGAGTTACGACTACAAAGAAAAATACAAGGGTAAAAACTGTGAGTAGTGCTGTTAAGGCGATTTCATTAGGTGTTTTACTGCGTTCTGCCCCTTCTACTAAGTTGATCATCCGGTCAATAAATCCTTTGCCGGGGTCAGCGGTGATGCGGATAATTAATTCATCGGAGATGATGCGCGTACCACCAGTAACGGAACTAGCAACATCTGAACTTGGTTCTTTAAGGACTGGTGCAGATTCGCCGGTAATTGCTGATTCATCTACGGAAGCGACACCCAGAATTACTTCACCGTCAGCGGGGATGATATCACCGGCAACGACGTAAACAGTGTCACCTTGTTTGAGGCTGGTGGAAGAGACTTCTGTGATTGTGCCATCAACGACGATTCTTTTGGCTGTGGTTTCTGACCGGGTAGACCGCAATGCATCAGCTTGGGCTTTTCCGCGTCCTTCTGCCAATGCTTCGGCGAAATTAGCAAACAGAACGGTGGAAAACAAAATTCCCGTTAACAAGCCGTTGAAAAGTTGGGGGTTTTTTTGGGTGACTGGTCCAAATAGTGGGGGATAAATTGTGAGGGCTAGGGTGATGATTGTTCCTAACCAGACCACAAACATGACGGGATTTTTGATGGCATATTTGGGGTTGAGTTTGAGAAAGGTATCCCTAATAGCTCTAGTGTAGAGTCCTTTGGTACTGACTAGGGCTTTTTTGCGTTTTGGACGGCGATCGCTAGGACGACTCCGGGAAGATTTGGGTCTTGGGGTAGTTGCGGCGAAATTCATATATCTAGGTCATTGGTAATTGGTAATGGGTAATTGGTGATTGGTAATGGGTGATTGGTGATTGGTAATGGGGAAAACTTTTACCCAGTCCCCAGTCCCCAGTCCCCAGTCCCTAGTCCCCAGTCCCTTAATTTCCAGAAGCTAGTTTAAAAGCTTCGGCTATGGGGCCTAAAGCTAAAACTGGGAAGAAAGTTAGTATTCCTAAGATGATGGTTACGCCAGCGGTGATGCTGGTAAACATGAGAGAATCGGTTTTGAGAGTAGCACGAGTTTCTGTTACTTTTGGTTTGCCAGACATACTATCAGCTAAAAGGAGGATGGCGATAATGGGAATGTAGCGCCCTGCTAAAATGCTGAAGCTGGAACTTAAGTTCCACCATAGAGTGTTATCTTTCAACCCTTCTAAGCCAGAACCATTATTTGCTGCGGCTGAGGCGTATTCATAAACTACTTGAGAGATACCGTGAAAGCTGGGGTTACTGATTCCTGATAGAGATATGGGATATGCTAGAGCGATCGCACTCGGAATCAGAACCAAAATCGGATGAATCAGCAGCACGACGCTGGCCAGCACGATTTCCCTTTTTTCAATTTTGCGGCCAAAAAATTCTGGGGTGCGTCCTACCATTAAGCCGGTCAAAAACACGGTCAGGATCAGGTAAATGAATAGATAAGCTGTTCCTGTTCCTTGTCCTCCCCAAATGATTTGCAAAAATAAATTGAATAAGGTAGAAAATACTCCTTGAGGCATCAGTGAATCATGCATTCCGTTGACTGCACCGCACATGGTGGCGGTAGTGGTGACTGCCCATAATGCAGTTTCTGCCCAGCCAAAGCGCAGTTCTTTACCTTCTAAGTTTGGTATTTCGGCGCTAACAATTTTGTTAATTAAAGGATTCCCTTGCATTTCACCAACGGCTGTCATCCAGATCAGAATCACAAAAATGACAAATACCATCCAAAACAGTAACCAAGTTTGTTTGAGGTTGTTGGCAAATACGCCGTAGGTGTAAATTAAGGATGTGGGAATAGAAAGCATGGCGATGATTTCTAATAAATTAGAAGCGCCATTGGGATTTTCAAAGGGATGGGCAGAGTTAGCAGCAAAAAAACCACCACCGTTTTCCCCTAACATTTTGATGCTTTCAAAGGAAGCAACTGGCCCTCTAGCAATATATTGGGTTCCTCCTTCTAAGGTTTGGATCACCAATGTTTGATCTAATGTTTGTGGTACACCTAAGGCAATGAGAGCGATCGCACCGATAATAGACAGAGGTAATAATATCCTGGTGATGGCACGGGTGAGATCAACATAAAAATTTCCTAACTTCCTCCCCGTTAACCCCCGAATAAAAGCAATTCCTACCGCTAACCCAGTTGCAGCTGACGTGAACATTAAAAATCCTAAAGCTGCTATTTGGCTAAAGTAGCTTAAAGTCGTTTCTCCAATGTAGTGTTGTTGATCTGTATTAGTCAAAAAAGAAATTGTCGTGTGTAGCAATGTATCCCATCTCATCACCCCAAAACCATTGGGATTCCAGGGTAAAAGTCTTTGATAATGGAGTACTGCATATACAAAAATACCCATAACCAGGTTGCTGCATAATACTGCACGGATATATTGCCAACCTGTCATCTCATCATTTTTGCGAACACCCACTAATATATAGAGAATTTTCTCTATCGGGTTCATGATCACATCCAGAATTGTGCTTTCTCCTAAGAAAACCTTAGCTATGTATCTTCCTAATTTAGGAGTAATGAATATGACAATAGAGAGCGTTAACGCAATTTGTAAAAAGCCTTGTCCCATATAGTTTTTACTCAATTAAACTGAAGTTATAGCCTGTCGATGCTGAAAAATAATACTTAAATTACGGGTAAACTTGATTGCTAGTGATTGGATAATACAGCAGAATTCAGGAGTCAGAAGTCAGGAGTAAAACCGGCTTGGTGTCTGGCTTTGAATTTAGATTCTGTAACTCATTGATCTGCAATCCACTGTATCTACATATCACCTCAATGTATCAATCTTGATTTACTATATTCTCGATACTTGTGGAAGTTGTTGTTAAGAATATTTCAATTCTACTATTACTCATCTATTTGGCTAGTTATTATTATCTGTTTATACAATACATTCACCAAAATATACTTTCAATAAAATTAAAATATATGATACTTTTATTACATCATTCACAGCTTAATCGTATAAGTTAATACCATTTACTCTGCCATATATTAACCAGAGTGAGGTTAGCAGATGATTATATTCTATAATTAATCAATTTTGGTAAAAATCCTGATTAGTCCAGCATATCCAATTTACTTGTATAAATTCGAGCTAAATTTCTATTCTGAATTTCTATAGCAAAAGTATTTATAGTTACAATATTTTTGATTAAATTATTGCTACTCCCTTTTTACTCAAAGAATACGGTATAAATGAACCGCGTATCACTAACGCGAAGCGTCCCGTAGAGAAAGACAGAAAGGACGCGTCAAGCTTTCTCTTCGAGAGTCTTCACCAACGGATACGCTACGCGAACGCTGAAAGCGTCTCGAAAAGAAGAAAGAAGATGACTAATTTGACATTGGGAAGGATGTATTAACTATTGATTAGCGAAAAACTGATCATTCGATTTTTTGACTTTGGATATCCAATTTTGGTTTTTATGCAAAATTTCTCTATAGGAAATATCGGCTGCAAATACTGCATCAAATAGAGGTGGAAAGAAAGTTTTGGGAAAGATTTGATGGAGAATTTTTCCTAAACTATTGCGAATAATAAATTCAGTAAATAACTTTTTAGAACTAGGAAAACAATAGTCACTTAATTCTCGTAATGCAAACGCATCTGGTTGACGAATAATACTATAATTTTCTAGGGTTAGTGCTAAATTATCAGCATATTCATCTAACAATTTATTCAAAACTACCACATCTTCTAATGCTGAATTGCACCCTTGACCAATAGAAGGCGAAACCGCATGAGCAGCATCACCAATTAATAGGACACTATCACCGTAATGATAGCGATTGCAGCTAACTGTTAAAACTCGTGAAATTGGTCTTTGTGAAAATGCTTCAGCTTCATATTCTGGTATTATTTGACCAATTTCCGGGGAATTTTCCTTAAAAAATTTAGTTACTTCTTCAGTATCTGTAAGTTCTGCTATCGGATTTTTAGCATAGGGAAAATGAATAACACCGCTCATTGTCGCATCTGGCTGATGTAGCATTAACATAGCTACACCATTACTTAATCGCCAAGTGTGAATTTTATCTTTTTGCAAATCAATTCCTGGAATTTGATCTGGATTAGGTAAAAAAATTGATTTGTAAGCATTGGGAACATAATTTTGTTGACATTCAAATACTTCTGTATTGATTAAATGCTCTCTAACAACAGAATGCGCCCCATCAGCACCAATTAATAAATCATAATCAATAGTAAATTCAGATTCTATTTCTTCAGCAGAAGTTTCTGGTTTTAGTTTTTGCAAGTTTACTTTTTTAGCTGCAAAATCTACTTGTATACATTGACAGTTAAAGTGAATATTGAGCCGAGTACTATCATGGTTTTCTAGTAATTTTTCTAACAGTACATTTGCCAAGTTAGTACGGTCTAGAGTTACTAGCGGTTTTTTTCTACTAGTTACCTGAGTTTTGCCTTTTTTTCCGTGTAAAATTGTTCCCGTCATTTCCACACTAACTGCTTTAACTGCTTCCTCTAGTCCGGGAATCTGAAGTAAAGCATTTGTCCCTCGTTCAGAGAGGGAAATGGGAAAGGTGCGTATTTTGGAGAAATTTACAGTCCGGGGATCGCTGCGACGTTCATAAATTTCAATTTGATATTTTTCATCCCGACGCAACAAGTAGTGAGCCAGAAGAATGCCACTAGGGCCTGCACCGATAATTACAACTTTTTTAGCCATAGCCTCTGAAAATTACATAATATTAACGGGATCTACATCTATTGTTAAGCTGATTGAGGGGGGACAAAGCGCTCTAATTTCTTGCCAATCTGGTAAATTGGGTAATGCCTCATGGTCAAATTTGAGCAATATTTGCCAGCGATAACGATTAGCTACGCGTAAAATACTAGCTGGTGCTGGCCCCAATATTTCAAAGCCTTCTTGATCACTGAAAGTTGTAGCGATGATTTGGGCTGTATTTTGGACTTGAATGGGGTCAAGACTACTCAACCGCAATAAAATTAACCTACCATAAGGGGGGTAATTAAGAGCTTCTCTTTGTTCTAATTCTGCATTAGAGAAAGAGTGATAATCATGTTTTTGTACTGCTGCAATGACTGGATGTTCTGGGGTATAAGTTTGCACAATTACCCTGCCTGGATCTTCCCCTCTTCCTGCACGTCCTGCTACTTGGGTGAGGGTTTGAAATGTTCTTTCATTGGCGCGATAGTCTGATAAATGTAACAAACCATCAGCAGCGACAACACCAACAAGGGTGACTTGGGGTAAGTCTAAACCTTTGGTAAGCATTTGTGTTCCCACTAATAAATCTGCTTCACCGTTTGCAAATTGGGTGAGTAAGTTGCGGTGTGCGCCTTTGTTGCGGGTGGTATCGCTATCAAAGCGAATTAATTTGAGGTTGGGAAATTGGCGGTTTAATTCCTGTGCTACGCGTTGAGTTCCACTCCCAAAGAACTTTAAATAGGGAGAACTGCATTCTGGACAATGGGGGGGATGCGATCGCCCATAATTACAATAATGACATCTTAATAATTGCGGCGCACCTTCTTCTACATGGTGATAAGCCAAAGAAACATCACAATGTGGACATTCCAGCACATAACCACAACTGCGACAAGAAACGAAAGTGCTATGTCCCCGACGATGAATAAATAAAATTCCCTGCTGTTTCTTTTCCTGTAGCTGTTCTAAAGCTTCTTGTAAAGACCTACTAAATATAGACCGATTTCCCTCCTGTAACTCCCGACGCATATCCACTATTTCCACAGGTGGTAATGGACGCGAGTTAATCCGTTCAGGAAGTGAAAGATAATAAGAGGAAGGGGAGCAGGGAGCAGGGAGCAAGGGGGAAAGCTCTTTTTCTCTACCTCCTTCTTTTTCATGTTCTCCCAGACTCACCCAACTCTCCAAAGAAGGGGTAGCGGAACCCAAAATTAACGGACAATGTTCTAATTCTGCCCGCCATTGGGCGACTGTACGGGCGTGGTAGGTGGGAATGGGAGAATCTTGTTTAAAGCTGCTGTCGTGTTCTTCGTCTAAGATGATTAAACCCAAGTTGGGTAAAGGGGCAAAAATAGCGCTGCGAGTCCCAATCACTACTTGAGGTTCTCCGGTGAACATTTGTCGCCATGTGTCGTAGCGTTCACCATCAGAGAGGGCGCTGTGATAAACCTGGACTCGGTTTCCAAATCGAGCGCGAAAACGATCTGTTAACTGGGGTGTGAGTCCAATTTCGGGAACTAAAACTAAAGCAGATTTACCTTGGTTGAGGAGAGGTGCGATCGCTTGTAAATATACTTCTGTTTTTCCTGAACCTGTTACCCCATGTAATAAAACTTGAGCAAATCCATTTAAAGATTGTATTAATTCTAGGGCGTTAGTTTGAGCATTTGTTAAAGATTTTGCCTGATCCCCAGCCATGAGTGGACTTTGTTCTCTGCGTAATATTTCCCGTTCTTCAATTACTACATATCCCTTTTCTACCAAAGTTTTGAGGATAGAATTACTGGCACTACAAATTTGTAATAATTCACTTTGCCATAATTCTCCGCCTTGCCGTCGCAATACTTCAATAATTTCTCTTTGACGAGTGGTTAAATCTCGGTCATTATTATCTATTAGTGTTACTGCTTTTTGGAGTTTAGGTTGATTTTGTCGGGGTGGTTCTAAATAGTTTTCTGCTAATCCCAAACGGGTTAGTTCACGAATTCCTCGATAGGAAGATTTAACTTTTTGTTGAATATAGTAATAACTGTAGTCACCTGTAGGAGTTTTTTGCAGCAATGATAAAACTTGTTGCGCTGTGGGTGACATGAAAATAGAAGTATTGTTAGAGACATCTTGATCTCTTCCCAAGGATGTCAAACGCAGACGACGTTGCGATCGCCCTAATAATCCTGGTGGTAAAGCCACCCGAATTACCTGAATCAGCGGTGTATAGTAATAAGTGGCGATGCGGTTGAGCAATTCCCAATAGGTGCTATGGAAAAATTTTCTGCTGACTACATCTTCTACTTCCCGAATTTTCTCTGGTGCTAAATCTGCTGGCGGTTGAGACAAGAAGCGAATAGCGATCGCACCCACTTGTTGCGCCCCAAAGGGAACAGTCAAAATATCCCCTGGTTTGATTTCTAACTGAGGTGGTATTTCGTATGTAAATAGCTCCGAGCTTCCTGGACAATCTACGAGTACTTCAATCCATCTATAAACAGTTGTTTTTGACTGGTATGACTCTCCAGGTTCAGCTACGACTACAGAAGACAATTTTCCGGTATTAGTATACATCATTCCTAAGTTTTTAGATAGATATTATTGCCATATACTAGGAGAAAAATAGACCAAACTCACTTAACTTTAGCTGCTTATATTACTACAGGCAAACTGTATTTCGCAACACTTTTATTACCAATCATACTTGATAAATTTTAATTTGTGTAATCTACTAGACAAATTAATTTCTACGGTACGTGCAATAAATGTTTGATATTGACTATACAAATGAACGTATCAGATATGTAAATAAAACGTTTTTTTATCTACTAAATATGGAGTATGCTTTTTCCACCTAATGATAGATATTAAATACTTTTTCTATGTGAGATGCTTTTATACAATTAAGATTGTCCGGATTTTAAGCTACCATTTTTGTAATTTGTATCATTTAGGAAGCTTCCACTTCTATCCTCTAAAACCAACAAAAATCTAGGAAAATACATGAAAATTTAAGACGTAGCATTCCTGAGATGGAATTTTTATATTTGTTAAGGTTGAGAATGTTTGAGGGTGTTTGACATATTTGGTGATCAATAAAAAAATGAGGAATATGTCTGCTGGTAGTGGAAAAAGATGGTATTTTGGGTGCAAAGACAATATAAATCGTATCTAAAAGTAACCAAAAGCATGACGAATGGATACAGATTTTTATTCCGACTAAGGAATTTTCAAGAAAATTGTATTTTGCTTTCGTCAATGGGTGTATTCGTCCTTAAAGGAAAACTACCAAGCCTCAAATGAGCGGCTGTCACTAAATTATGTACCAAACAAAGCAACAATCCCGAAAAAAAACTTATGAATATTGCTGAATTGGGAACAATGGAAATACTGGAGAACGCTACTGATCATGAAGAACCATCACTTGATAGTTTGGAAGCAGTAGTATTTGATGACTCTGCAATTGTAGAAAATTTGGAGTCAGAGGAACGGAATGGGGATGACATGGCAGCCGCTCGCCCTTCGGGATACAATAAAACCGAACATGACGATGCTGTAGGCGCGTTTTTTAAAGAAATGGCGCGTTATCCGCTGCTAAAAGCCGATGAAGAAGTGGAGTTAGCAAGGCGAGTTAGGTTTCTCGAAGAGGTAAAAGACTTACAAGCAGCTTTGGAATTGGAACTGGGACAGCAACCGAGTAAAAACGAAGTGGCTTCCAAGTTTGAGATGACAGAAAAACAATTGGAAAGCCGCTTGTATCAAGGACGGGTGGCGAAGCGGAAAATGATTCGTTCTAACCTGCGGTTGGTGGTATCTATTGCTAAACGCTATCTAAACCGGGGAGTTCCTTTTCTGGACTTAATCCAAGAAGGTGCAATGGGCTTAAATCGCGCTACAGAAAAGTTTGACCCTGATAAAGGATATAAGTTTTCCACCTATGCTTACTGGTGGATTAGACAGGCTATTACCAGAGCGATCGCTAATGATGCGCGAACTATCCGTTTACCAATCCATATTGTTGAAAAACTTAACAAGCTCAAAAAAGCCCAAAGGGAACTCAAGCAAAAATTAGCTCGTAATCCCTCGGAAGCTGAAATGGCTGAATCTTTGGAAATTAGCGTTCAGCAACTGCGACAACTTCAACAACTCCGTCGTCAGGCGTTATCTCTCAATCACCGTGTCGGTAAGGAAGAAGACACAGAATTGATGGATTTGCTGGAAGATGAGGATAACCAGTCTCCAGAAGCAAAAATGAATGAAAACATGATGCGTCAGGAGATTTGGGAAGTTTTAGGTGATGTCCTCACTCCACGGGAGAAGGATGTAATTTCTCTGCGCTATGGACTAACGACGAGTGAACCCTGCACTTTGGAAGAAGTTGGGAATATGTTCAACCTTTCCCGTGAGCGAGTGCGTCAAATTCAAAGTAAAGCTATGCGGAAGTTACGTCGTCCTCATATTGCTAAACGTTTAAAGGGGTGGTTGATATAGCAGGAGTTCGGAATTCGGAGTTCGGAGTTCGGAGTTCGGAGGAAGAAGGAGATTAGTAATGAGACAGAATTTAGTTACACAACTTATTTCAACTTATTTCTCTGTTCCCTATTCCCTGTTCCCTGTTCCCTCTCTCAACGAGTAAATTTAATTTTGTCCGACTACTTAATTAGTTAAGAAAATTTATGGGCTTCGGTATAAACTATGGACTGTGGACTATAGATTAAAGGCTAATGACTTCGTGTAGTGATTTGATTGTACGTTTTGCTGAACCAAATGATTGTCATACTCTATTTGCGTTAATTCAGTGTCTGGCAGAATTTGAGAAGTTATCTCATGCTGTAACGGGTGATGCTCTAGCACTAAAGGAGCATTTATTTGGTTCACCAAAATATATAGAGGCAATATTAGCAGAATCAGCAGGGCAAGCTGTAGGGTTTGCCCTATTTTTTCATAATTATTCTACTTTTTTGACTAAGCCAGGAATTTATCTGGAAGATTTGTTTGTTTTACCGGAATTTCGACGACAAGGTATTGGTAAAGCATTGCTCACTAAAATAGCGAAGATAGCTGTAGAACGGGATTGTGGACGCTTGGAGTGGAGTGTTTTAGATTGGAATGTGTCAGCACAGGCGTTTTATCGCCGCATGGGGGCAGATATTTTAGATGATTGGCGAATTTGTCGTGTGACGGCAGAGGGACTGTCACAGTTAGCAGCACAAGGTTAATCAGTTCTTAAATAATGGCATAGCTTTTTTGGATTACCTTGATATTAGCTGCTGAGTATAAACCTAGTTGTTTCGTTTATAGTCATAGTAAGAAATAACGGCACATCACCGTAGAAATAACTAACTGCTTACCCAAAGGTATATGAATACAAATTGCCCCTCCCAAGCAATGCAGACTAGTTTTCATACAGCACTCGGTGCTATGAGCGCATTTACAGAACTTTTTCAAGAACCACAAAATTTAACTAATTACCTAAACCAAATCCAACAAACGCCAGATCAACTACTCCAAGATTTAGCTGCTAAAGGCAAAAATATGGAGGAAGACATGGCAAGTTTCGTCAAATCTCATTGTTGTGGATGCAAGCCAAAATTTTCCTATCCCCAGTATGTTGAACAAGCAGATGGCCAGGCTTTCAATCAACCCTATGAAATTAAAGGGACGACAATGTATGGCTTTGCGATTGAAGCTTCAATGTCAAAGCTTCAGGATGTGTGTGACAAATATCTCAATCATCCCAGCAATGGGGAGATTGAATATCGTCCAGTTATGTCTCACGTCATTCTGACTATCAACAATTTAGACACTTTAAGATCCGTTAATCCTCCCGATTATGACAAAGGAACAGTCCAAGAACAGGAAGTTGTTTTTTGGATGTTAACAGTGGTTGGAAAAAAAGTCGGGCCTGTATTTGTCGCTGAACGTCTGGCTTGGTTCATACCCTACATCTATGTCAATAATGCCACTCCTCTAGTATCAGGAAGGGAAGTGTACGGCTTCTTCAAACAATTTGGGACGGTGCAGATGCCCAAAATTGATCAACCACCAGATTTATTTACTTTAGACACCTTGGTATTTAAGGAGTTTACCCCAGAAACCAAGGCGATAGAGGCTCGTTTGTTGGAAGTCCGACGCGTCTGGCAAGGAGAGAAACACCCCTCAGTCAAGACTTGGGGGAATTTTGAAGAAGGAATTAGTGCGATCTCTAATTTACTATTTGACAAAAACAATGAAATACTTATTCCCGGCTTAGGATTACCATTCAATCTCCTTAACTACCTGATTGAAAAAGTTGTCCCACTGGTTAACCTCAAACAATTCCGCGATGCCGAAGATAGTCGAAAAGCTTGTTATCAAGCCCTCATTGAATCCCCCATGCAATTACAAACTTTTCATGGCGGAGAACTTCTTGGATTCGATGATTTCGGTGATAAATTTGAGTTGACAATCAATAAATTCGCCAGCCAACCCATAGTTCAAGAGTTGGGCTTATATACAGGATATTCCCCAGGCAGTGAATCCATACAAATCCCTATAAAACTAGCTTTTTTACTTAATTTCGATTTTACTTTTCAAAACGGCACTACCGTGTGGCAAGCACAACAAAAATAATTCGTAATTCGTAATTCGTAATTCGTAGTAAAAACCCTCAATAAATCCAGTCCCCCTCCACGAAAGAGCGGGGAGGGGCTAGGGGTGGGGTTCTTCGGCACTCTCCATGAATGGAATTAATTGGCATACGCATATCTATTCAAATCAGGAAAAATCATCATGTCAGAAACATATAAACCGAAAAAGATTACCATCTTAGGCGGAGGAATAGCATCCTTAACCACAGCCTATGAATTAACCAGCCAACCAGGATGGAATAACCTCTATGAGATTACTATTTATCAAACAGGTTGGCGTTTAGGTGGAAAGTGTGCCAGTGGTCGTAATCTCAAGCCCCATAAACCTGATCATGAACCTGATTACCGTATTGAAGAGCATGGATTACACATCTTTTTTGGATTCTATGAAAATGCCTTTAGTCTGCTCAATCAATGTTATGAAGAATTAGGGGGAAACGGCCCTTTCAGTACTATAGAAGATGCCTTCAAACCTCACAGCCTGATTGTGTTAGAAGAATACATCAATCAGCAATGGATAGACTTACCCTTTGACTTTCCTACAAATTCCCTACTTCCCTGGGAAGGTGGTGGTAAATCTTCGATTTGGCAACACATTTGCACAACTATTAAATTTGTTCTTCAGACTTATACAGAAATCAATGATAGACAATCGCAATCTAAAAACTGTTTAGAAACGCTGAATCAACAAATATCCCTTGGCAAAGAAATTATTGAATTCCTATTAGAAGAGAGTCTCATTCAAGTTCCTAGCCAGTTAATACAACTCTTGCTACAAGAACCTAGCCATTGGGGAGAATGGTTAGAAAATATCAACAATAATTTGGGGAAAGCTGTCAAAGATCTTGATTTTAATTCAGAAGGAATGTTTCTGAATCTTGCTTATAATTTTGCTCAATTTTTACCTCAGAATACCAAAACTCACAAACGAGAACAGCATCAATTTATTCTAAAATTGATCAATCGCTTTACGGAGCATTTTAGTAATTATTTGGATACTGATGAAGAAAATTTTGAAATTCAGTGGCGGTTAACTCTGATTGATTTAGCACTAGCTAACATTCAGGGTTTATTTGTTGATGGAGTTCTTAATTATCGTTGTTTAGACCACCTAGATGAATATAACTATAAAGACTGGTTGAGGAAACATGGAGCGCGGGAATCAAGTGTTAATTCAGCATTTGTCCGAGTTTTGTATGATCTCGTTTATGGCTTTCCAGAAGGGAACACTAACAACCCTCAATTAGCCGCAGGAACAGCTATTCGTATCCTCATGACCATCTTGTTTCAGTACAACGGGGCAATCATGTGGAAGATGCAAGCCGGCATGGGTGATACGGTGATCACTCCCCTCTATGAAGTCCTCAAACGTCGGGGTGTGAAATTTAAATTCTTCCATGTCGTCAAAGAGTTGCACCTTGATGAAGATCAGGAATCTATAGCAGAAATTGCGATCGCACGTCAGGTTAATTTAAAACATCCACAGCAGGAATATCAACCTCTCATCCCCGTCAAAGACCTACTTTGTTGGCCTAGTGAGCCTCTTTACGATCAGATTGTAGACGAAGAAGCCAAAAAGCTCCAAGACAAAGAAATTAACCTAGAGTCATATTGGACACCTTGGCAAGATGTAGAAACATTTAAACTCACCAAAGGTAAAGACTTTGATATCGTACTCCTTGGTATTGCCATAGCGGCTTTACCTTCTATCTGTCAAGAAATACTCCAGGCTGAGAAAAATCCTGCTCATCAAAAATGGCACAATATGTTGAATAGAGTCAAAACAGTCACCACTCAAGGTGGACAGCTATGGCTCAAGTCAACCTTGCCACAACTAGGGTGGAAAATGTCTAGCCCCGTTCTTGGTGCTTATGTTGAGCCTATTGATGTCTATGCGGATATGAGTGATTTATTACCACGAGAAAACTGGCCTTCGGAACATTATCCCTATAACACTGCCTATTTTACTGGCGTGATTGCAGATCCAGGAATTCCCCCTAGCAGTGAGTATAGTTTCCCTGCCCAAGAACAGATCAAAGGCGACGAAAAAGCCGTAAATTTCCTCACCAATCACATTGGACATCTTTGGCCTAATGCAACCCTCCCTAACAATCCTCAAGGATTAAACTGGGATTTGCTGATAGATTACCAAAACCGTCAAGGTGTAGAACGGTTTAAAGCTCAATATTGGCGAATTAACATCAATCCTACAGAGCGTTATGTGCTTTCTGTTCCTCAAAGTACTAAGTATCGCCTCAAAACAGATGAATCTGGATTCGATAATCTTTACCTAGCAGGTGATTGGATCAATAACGGTTACAATGCGGGGTGTGTAGAAGCTACCGTCATGTCAGGAATGCAAGCAACGCGAGCCATTTTACAGCAATGCTTTCAAATCAAATATACAAAGAAAATTATTGGTGAGTGGGATAACTGGATTTAGTTTAAGAAGGCAGAAGGCAAAAAATGAATGTAGGAGTAATTCATAAAATTGCCCCTGCATAAATAAAGCACAGCCTGACTTAGATAATTCGGATTAAACTCAGTTTATTGAGATTTCCAAATTACAGTCCCATTCTCAATGGTGAAATCGAAGTTCAGCCAGTAAGCCATCTTTACTGGCACACTGACTATTCCTGTTTGAGAATGAATCCCTTGTAATCCAAGTTCCTCAACAATAGGATGGCTATCTGCATTATAAATTTTCACCTCGAACTTATTTCCCACATCACCTGAACTAAGAATTTTTCCGCCATGATATTTAGACATTTTCATTAAAACTTCAATGATTGCTTGATAACAAGCACGACTAGAATCTTCTACATCACGGAACTGTTTCAGACAGACACTGGTAATTGATTGATAAGTCAGTGATTCAATAATACTCAATGGCAAAGACCAACTCCAACCTGGTATTTCTAGATTTCCTTGGTTTTGGAAAATTAATTTTCTCAATTCTGGCATTAGCTCATTGAGATTACTTAGTGTTTGACTAGCCCCATTTTTTTCTCCTTTATCTACTTGTAATACTTCCAATAGTCGTCTTTTTTCTGCTCTTGTTTGTGGACTGAAATCTTTCCATACTAATGTATCTACAGTAAATAATTCTGGCTCCTGTTCAGGATGAGGAATTTGAAAATTGCCAATTTCCTTACAAATTCCATAAATTTCACGACCTGCAACTAAGATAGGTGAATCATTGACAATAATATAAGGCATATAACAAACAAGGCGCTCTCCAGTAAAGTCTTTCCCTACTTGTTTTCCAGCCACAGCTATGACCCAAAAGATTACTTCTTCTTCTAAACAGTAACCTTTTTCACTATCAGGTTTTTCCCTGGAAGCTACTGAATCCATAGTCGCAAATGTCAGTAAAACATAATGTGTCGCTGGACGATATTGGATTTCCCCTCCAGCAGGTTCGTTAAAGTTCTTGTCGCACAGTTGCTGTAATTTTGCTAAAGAACCTTCCAATAAAAACCCATAAATACTAGTATTTATGAAGTTAAAAGGTTGGCTCAAACATTGCTCATTCGGACGGGGAATATATTTAGGATAAGTTGTGGAATTATTAGCAACAGGAAAAAATTGTTTGACAAAGTTGTTAATTTCATCTTCAGTTTTTTCACCCTTAAGAGCTAATTCTTGAATTATTTGTTCTACAGATTGCGGAGGTCTATTTAAGTTTTCTTCCCATTTTTGGGGATTGCCAAGTACTTCAAATACTGAATTGGCTGCTCCCATAGCGATATGAAAACCAGTTTGCAACAATTGCTGATAGTTATTTATATTCATTGATAACTCCTAAATATCTGATTCGCCCGCTATTTTTTGTGGATAACCCGAAATTGCTCTAGATGCCAGCATTCCAGAGGTGACTGTTGCTTCAATACTCCCAATATTAATACCATTACGAGTCCAATCACCAGCTAAATAAAGATTTTCAAAACCTGATTGATCTGGTTTTAAACGATATTGAGTAGTTCCTTTGAGCGATAAAACATAACGTTCTGACGGCTCAATATTTGCCCGCCAAAATTGAGAATCAAATCGTTCTAGGCCATTACCTTCCTTGGGATCTAAAAGTAGATTCCAGTCAATTTCTTGGGAATTTTGAACTGAAGTAATTTTTGGCCACAAGATAGGAATATTTTCCTTAAACCAGTTAATTGCTTCCTCTTTAACTCGATTCATTTCTTTATCTGGAAACTCATGGTCTGCAAAGTGGGTAATTTTTTCAGTATCTGCTAATGGCCCACAAAAATAAGCGATACTACCCGGAAAATGCTCTGAATGCCAGCTTTCTTGGATATTGAGGTGACTCATATCAGCCCAAGTATTAAAAGGATGTGCATAAGCATCGACTACAGGACTAGGCATTATCCAACCTAAATTCTTTAAATCTGGCTTTAACCAAATTTGAAGTGCTTGAGTTTGTACAGTCTTAACTTTTTCTACCATCTCCTGCCATTCTTGACGAGCTTGGATTAGTTCTGGGCAGATATGTTTTAATGCTCCTAGGGAAATACCTAGTACTACTAAATCAAAATCTTCTCCCGCACTGAGGGTGATTTCCTCAACGTCCGTCCAATGTGTCCAGGCAGATTCTAGATTAATGTTCTTGGCTTTGAGTTCTTCCCCTTCTACTATTTGGTCGTAAAGAGGAGTGCTAGGCCAGCAGGGTAAATCTTTAACGCTAATAAGAGGGTTGTATACATCATTTTGCAGTGTGACTTGGCGACTAATCTGAATTTTAGCGATCGCATTCTGATTCTCGTCAAGCTCTAAATTTTTGACGCGATGGAAAAATTTAAATTTCACCCCGCGCTGTTTGAGAACTTCGTAAAGTGGGGCAAAAATTGTATCCCCCATTCCCGCTTGCATTTTCCAAAAAAATGCACCTTTGTAGGAAAGTTGCATACGAAGAGAGAACCGCAATCCGATTCCTGCGGCTAAATTTGGGCGTTCTACGTTACCATTCTCGTAACCAAAAACCAGATCATAAAGACCCCGAACTAATGGCGAATTGATACTGTGTTTAGTAGCACCATGTTTGGCTAACCACTCTTGAATATCATAGTTATCAATTACATCTAAACCATTAAATAAAAGACCATCAATAATTACACCACGCACTATTGTGTAAGCCAAATCTACAATTATCCAAAGCCGACGAAATTTGTGGTGTGTCTCTATTATTTCTTCAAAACTCTCAAAAAGCCAATTTTTAAACTTTTCTAGCAACCAAAGTAGAGCTTGGTGTTGTACTGCTTGGTGCTGAGAAGGCTCTTGAGGTATTTTCTGAACTAGCTTCTGGGCAATATACAGGAAGGAAATTTCACTAGGTAAAATGCGAGTATCCCACTCAATTTCCATCTCTTTTAATAAAGATGTTAACCAGGTTGGAATTTCGTTTATTTGAGGACATGGTTCTTCATCATTCACCAAAGTATTGAGTGAATAAGATGAACTTTGGAATTGATTGACCATAAACTCTATGAGCAAACACATATGTCCCCAAATAGAAGGTACTTCGTTTCCTTCCCCAGGCAATGAATCATTGACTGGAAAATCAAATGGCCAGGGAATCCACTGTTTATTAATATATTCTGGGACAACTATGAAGTTGTGTGGTTTAAAAGCATCTTGCCATGTGGCCAGTGGCATTTTAGGACTTCGCCCTAATTCTTCATAGCATTGACGCATAACTTTAAATGTATTTTCGTAAGATCCCATGAAGATGTGTAAGCCATGTTCTTCAATTCGATTTTGGGCATTTATATTGCGTCCACTTGCCCCTTTTCCACCCAGCCGCCATCCCATTTGATAAAGGGTAATATCATATTTTTCTTGCCAGTCTGGTTGATTTGTTAACTCAATTGCTGTAGTTAGGGAAGCCATACCACCTCCCAAAATAGCGATTTTTTTTTGATTTGGAATTTTTGACATTATTTTTCCTGCACCTAAAACTAAGGAAAGAATCAATTTTGTATTTCTCCGCAAACATATCTGCAATGCTATAAAGCCAAGTAGCTTTTTTTATGTAAAAGCTACTTCTACAAGAGTTTGTAATTTTTGGCTGTAGTCTAGTAGTGCATTGTTATCACGCACCATAAATTTGGCATCTTCCATGCACTTGGAGAAACAACTACGGGAGATTTTTACACTATGTTCTGGTGTAAATAGTTTGTCGTGCTGTTCTGCTGCTGAGAGTAGTGTTTGATAGGCAGGAAGTAAGCACATTAAGCTGGCTAGTCGATAACCTACAGCTTCATATGGTATATCTATTACGTAGGAGACAGAATTATTGATCTCGGTCATGACATTGCCTAAAATCTTTTGCGTCCACTTTTTTGGTGCGCCTTTTAGCAATAATGGCAAGTTATCGGCTTCTTGTATCCATACGTCTGGCAAATAGCATATGCCATTCGCCAAATCTTCAGGAAAATCTTTAACTATGTTGGTTTTTTGCAGGGCTTGACCGCAGGTTTGACTATGTGATAATAGACCTTTGGCAGTATCTGTATTGAATTGGTAATGGTCTATAGCTAACTCTGTACCCATGAGTCCAACAGTACCAGCGGCAAAGTAACAGTAGGAACTGTAATCATTTTCTTCAGCTAAGATCCGCACACCATTACGTGTAACCATCAGAGGTTTTTGTTGGTCATCTAATATTTTTTCTATACCCTCAACCATAGCCTCAGCCCAGCGGGCTATTATCTCTCTAACGCTATCTGGTACGAGTGCATAAATTTTCCATAACATTAGTCCATGTTCTAAAGTCATTAATTCTTTTTGATCGGTATTGAGTCCCCACCAATCATCAAACGACCAATTTGACAAAATATCTGGAGCTACATTTGGTTCTTTCAAGAGTCGCTTAAACTCGTTAAAACGACATCGCTGCCATTCAAATGGTTTTTGGCAGTCTTCAATGTTATCAGCAACACGAAAAATCAAATAAGCAATGGACATGAAAGCATCTAAAGGTTCTTCTAGGCAGGGAGTTACTAAAGCAAAAGAGCGAGAAACCTTATTCATGTATTCTTCTATATACTTTTTCTGCTCTTGTAAAAGATAAAACGTTAGCATTATTACTCTCCATTCGGTAATCAAGAATAAATTTGATGAAATAACTGACTCATTATCCGAGCCGAGATTAAACCAAGAAGCTGATATGATGTTACCTTACTTAGTACACATTAATAAAAAAGAGGTTCAGAGTTACTCTGAAGGATAAATTGTTATACTGAATTTCCATAATTTTAATTTGCTACTCGCATCAATGACGATTGTACTTAGTACACTACCTAACTTGATGTTGATTAAAATCGAGTAGATTACGTAGTTTTAGAGGTTGTTTGAAAAGAGTTTTTCTATATTCATGTTGAACGCAGCACAGCGGAGTGAAATATCTCTATAATATGTCTAAAACCTTAGATTCTTCTCTCTACTATGGCTGGTTAACGCCATACTGCGCCATCAGAATAACAAAATGATACCTGCTCTGACTATTCTGTGCAGCCTTACATAAAATTGGTATAAGTCGTTCGGAAGTATTGAACAATTTCCAGAGTGTGATGATAAGCCATGATTAATTTATCTAATTACGAAATTTTAAAGTTAATTTATAATGGAGATAAAACTACTGTTTATCAAGCCAAAAGCAACGAGGATGGTAAATTAGTAGTCATTAAAATCTTAAATATAGATTATCCTAGCCTCAAAGATATTGCTAAATTAAAATATGAATATGACCTCCTAAAAAATTTAGATATAGGAGGAGTCATAAAAGCTTACAGTCTGGAAAAATATAATAATAGTTTTGCGTTAATTTTGGAAAATTTTGATAGCATATCTATTGATAGTCTAATTAAAGAGCAGCAAATTGAATTACTTGATTTTCTAAAAATAGCAATCGAAATTACCCAAGCGATAGGCGAAGTTCATCAACATCATATTATTCATAAAGATATTAAACCAGCAAATATTCTTGTTCACAGGCAAACACATCAAATTAAAATTATTGATTTTTCTATTTCATCTCTTCTCCCTAAAGAAAAACCTAAATTTAGTAATCCTGATTCCCTAGAGGGAACCCTTACTTATATATCCCCAGAGCAAACAGGAAGGATGAATCGTTCGCTTGATTATCGTACCGATTTATATTCTTTGGGAGTGACTTTTTATGAGATGCTCACAGGGAAATTACCCTTTGAGGTAACTGATCCAATGGAATTAATACACTGTCATATTGCCAGACAGGCAGTACCAGTAGATCAGTTAAAGCCAGAAATTCCCCAGGTAATTTCTGCAATTGTCATGAAGTTACTTAGTAAGACGGCTGAAGAAAGATATCAAAGTGCTTTTGGACTCCAATTTGACCTAGAAAATTGTTTGAATCAGCTAGAAAATATTGCTCAGATATCTAGCTTTACAATTGGACAACATGATCAATCTAGCCAATTACAAATTCCAGAAAAACTTTATGGTAGAGAAGTAGAAATAGCAACTTTATTAACAGCCTTTGAACAAGTCAATCAAGGACAAAAGGAGTTGATTTTAGTTGCTGGTTATTCAGGAATTGGTAAGTCGGCTTTAGTCAATGAAATTCATAAGCCTATTATCCAAAAGAAAGGCTATTTTATTACAGGTAAATTTGAGCAATTTAAACGTAATATTCCTTATGCTTCTCTCATTCAAGCTTTGCAAGAATTGATTAGACAATTACTGACAGAAAGTGATGTACAGTTAGCATCTTGGAAAGACAAGTTATTAAAAGCATTGGCTCCTAATGCTCAGATTATTATTGATGTAATTCCGGAAGTAGAACTAATTATAGGGAAACAACCAGCAGTACCGCAACTAGCTCCAAATGAAACTCAAAATCGTTTCAACTTATTTTTTCAAAAGTTTATAAGTATCTTAGCCAAAAAAGAACATCCATTGGTTCTATTTTTAGATGATTTACAATGGGCAGATTTAGCTTCTCTCAAATTAATTCAACTATTATCTACAGATACAGAAATTCAAAATTTGTTAATAATTGGAGCCTACCGAGATAATGAAGTAGATAGTACTCATCCATTAACTTTGACTTTACAGGAAATTGAAAAAACTGATGTAATTGTCAGGACTATTAACTGTCAACCTTTAAAAATAACTGACATATACCAATTAATTATTGATACTTTTAAATGTGAATTAGAAAGAGCAAAGCCATTAGCAGAATTAATTTTTAATAAAACTGATGGAAATCCATTTTTCTTAACTCAGGTACTTAAGTTTATTTATCAAGAAAATCTACTTTTGTTTAATTTTAGTACAAGTAATTGGCAATGGAAAATTGAGCAAATCCAAGAAATAGATATTACTGATAATGTTATCGAGTTAATGCTCAGTAAAATTCAAAAATTACGGGAATGTACACAAAATATTCTCAAATTAGCTGCTTGTATTGGCAACCGATTTAATTTAGATGTACTTTCTGTTATTAACGAAAAATCTCATCAGAATACAGCCCTAGAATTGTGGGAAGCTCTTGAATATGGTCTAATTTTGCCACTAGATCATACTTATAAACTACCTCAATTTTTAGAGCAGATTGATGATTTTGTAATTGATTATAAATTTCTCCATGATAGAGTACAACAAGTAGCTTATGGATTGATTCCAGATGGAAGAAAAAAGGAATCTCACTTAAAAATTGGTCAATTACTTTTAAACAATTTAGACCAAAGCTTAAAAGAAGAAAAAATATTTGATATTGTTAATCACCTAAATATTGGTGCTGAATTAATTAATTCCCAAGTAGAAAGATATAATTTAGCTCAATTAAATCTCATAGCTGGAAGCAAAGCTAAAGATTCTACTGCTTATGAGTCTGCTGTTAAATTTTTTAACCGAGGTTTAGAAATGCTGGCAACTGATAGTTGGCAGACTCATTATGAATTGACACTAAATCTTTATGTAGAAACAATAGAGATGGAGTATTTAAATACAAATTTTGAGCAGGCAGAAACCCTGTTTGATGTTGTTATACAACATAGTAAGAATATTCTTGATACAGTTAAAGTATATGAGAAAAAAATTCAATCTTACGTTTCTCAAAGTAGGATGCGAGAAGCATTAGATATAAATTTACAAGTTCTAGAAATGCTCGGAGTTACTTTATCTCAAAAACCACCAACAAGATTGAGCATTGAGGAGTTTGCTAATCTGCCAGAAATGACTGACCCTAGAAAACTCGCTGCTATGAGAATGCTGATCACAGCAATACCTCCTGCATATTTTACAGAACCTACACTTCATCCATTGATTGTTTTTACAATGATTGAGCTTTGTCTCAAGTATGGAAATTCATCTTTAGCAGCACACGCTTATGTGTCCTATGGATTAATATTAATAATTATACCTAAACCTCTGCGGGATATTGAATTAGGATATCAGTTTGGTAAGTTATCTTTACATATTTTAGAACAATTTGATACTAGAGAAATAAAGCCTAAATCTTATGCAGTATTTAATATGTTTGTTAAACACTGGAAAGAGCATCTTAAAACATCAATAGAACCACTACAAGAGGGATTTAAACTTGGTATAGAAGCAGGAGATTTTGAATATGCAAGCTATAGTGGTTTACTATTTTGTATGCATCAGTTCTTTGCTGGAGAAAACTTAGAATTACTTGAGCAAAATCAGACTCCATATATAAGCTTTACACAAAAATTCAAGCAAGATTATTTTACATTTTCCCTGAAAATATTTAGGCAAACGGTTAGTGATTTTATCCAAGGAGTAGAAAATGAAGCCTATCTAGAGGGCGAAATTTTTAATAATTCGATGATGCCGAAGTTGATAGGAAATAACACAGCTACTTTTTATTTATATTTTGGTAAAATTATTCTTTATTATTTCTTTAAAAATTATACTCAAGCTGTTAATCATGCTCATTTAGCCAAACAATATGAAGTTGGAATTAATGGAAAAATTTACATAGCTCAATATAATTTTTACTATTCTCTAGCACTTCTTGCTCTCTATATGGAACGCAGTTCTGATTCAGGTTTTGAACAGGAGAATGAATTAGAAGCAACTTTAGAGAAAGTAGTAGTAAATCAAGAGCAATTACAGGAATGGGCATTTTATGCTCCAGTAAATTTTCAGCACAAGTATGACCTTGTAGAGGCCGAAAAGGCTAGAGTTTTGGGACAAACCCTAGTCGCAATGGAATATTATGATCAGGCTATTCGGGGTGCAAATAATAATGGATATATTCAAGAAGAGGCTCTAGCTTATGAACGCGCAGCAGAATTTTATCTCGCTTTGGGAAGAAATGAGTTTGCTACATTATACATAAAGAAGGCTCACTATGGTTATACGCGCTGGGGTGCGATCGCAAAAGTTAAAGATTTAGAGTCAAGATATCGAGAGTTAATTTCCCCATCATCCACAACAAATAAAACACATACAACAGAGGCAACAATTACTGTATCTGCAACTAGTTCTAAAACA
This sequence comes from Anabaena sp. PCC 7938, assembly GCF_049315035.1. Classification (NCBI taxonomy): domain Bacteria; kingdom Bacillati; phylum Cyanobacteriota; class Cyanophyceae; order Nostocales; family Nostocaceae; genus Anabaena; species Anabaena sp. PCC 7938. Next base: position 5,458,141 of record NZ_CP186034.1, read on the forward strand.
AATAATCTGGATTTGATCACTGTTATTAAAGCGTCACAAGCATTATCTGAAGAAATTCTTTTGGATGAGTTAATCGAAAGTTTAATGCAAATTGTGATTGAAAATGCTGGCGCTGAAACCGGGTATTTGATTTTAGAAAAAGAAGGAAACTTATTTATAGAAGCTAAAAAAGGTGTTAACAGAAATGAGTTTAAATCTCATCAAATCGTTGGCACTAATGACCAGTATTTACCTGTATCTTTAATTAAATATGTGGAAAGAACTAGAGAATATATAGTGATTAGTAATGCTACTTCTGATGGAATATTTACAACTGATCCTTATATTATTAAAAATCAAGTTAAATCTATTCTATGTATGCCTATTGTTCATCAAGGTAAACTTATTGGTATTCTTTACCTGGAAAATACTTTGATTGTCGGAGCGTTCACACCTAACAGATTACAAGTATTAAAAATACTATCTTCTCAAGCAGCTATTTCTTTGGAAAATGCGCGACTCTATGCCAATTTAGAGGAAAAAGTGGTTGAAAGAACTCAGGAATTGAATAAAAATAATCGCAAATTAGAAGAAACGCTAAGTGAGCTTAAATTTACCCAAACCCAACTGGTTCAAACTGAAAAGATGTCTAGTTTAGGGCAAATGGTTGCAGGTGTTGCCCATGAAATCAATAACCCAATTAGCTTTATTGCTGGCAATTTAACTCACATTGATGAGTATGTACATGATCTACTGACTTTAATTAAACTTTATGAGGAAGTATATCCTCATGCTGTGCCAAAAATTAATGAATATATGGAAAAAATTCAACTTGATTTTCTCATAGAAGACATACCTAAAACTCTGTCTTCTATGAGAAACGGTACGCAGCGTATTAGTGAAATTGTGCTGACATTACGTAACTTTTCCCGACTTGATGAATCTGATCTGAAGCTTGTAAATATTCATGAGGGAATTGATAGTACTTTGGTAATTTTGAAAAATCGTTTCCAAGCTAATGGAAAGAGTTCTGCTATTGAAATTATTAAAAACTATGCTGATTTGCCTAAAGTTGAATGTTATGCAGGGCAATTAAATCAGGTATTTATGAATATTCTAGCTAATGCTATTGATGCTTTAAATAATTTAAATCAGGAACAGAGAGTAGCCAGTAATAATCATCAGAAAACTATTATAATCTCCACTAAAATAGTAACGCCTAATTGGGTAACTATATCTATTAAAGATAATGGTAAAGGGATGAGTGCAACTGTTAAACAAAAAATATTTGACCCATTTTTTACTACGAAACCAGTGGGAGAAGGTACTGGTTTAGGATTATCCATAAGTTATCAAATTATTGTGGATAAACATCATGGTAAGATTGAGTGCATTTCTGAGCTTGGAGAAGGAGCGGAGTTTGTAATTGAAATTCCTCTACTACAACAAAAGCAGTATGTAAATGCTGTCAAGCAAGTTATTTAAACAACATTTAATCTTTAGTCAGAAACTTTAATTAATATTAAGATCGTGAATTAATAGATTCAAATTTACTAATTTTGAGAGTGATGTTTGACAGCTTGTCTTTTGACTCAGATGATGGCTCGGATGAGAATTATATGAGGATATTGCAACTAATCAGCGATTGTCGTAGAGAGAACACGAAATGAAAAAGATTATTTCTATATTACTGTTAGGCATCACCATCTTCACCTTTGCCTTCAGTAATCCCGCTTTAGCGGCTGATGCTGCTGCTGGAAAAGTAGTATTTACAGCTAATTGCGCTTCTTGTCACGCGGGTGGTAAGAATCTAGTTCAAGCTGACAAATCCTTGAAAAAGGAAGATTTGGAAAAGTATGGTATTTATTCAGCAGCAGGTATTGTTGCTCAAGTTACCAATGGTAAAAATGCTATGCCTGCCTTCAAAGATCGTTTAAAGGCAGATCAAATTGAAAATGTAGCTGCTTATGTACTTGAACAGGCAGAAGCTGGCTGGTAGAAATTAGTTGACATTTGAGTTGCTCAATTAATAATTTGCGGGGCTTTTTGTCCCGCTAATTGTTTTAATCTCAGCACAAGCACCGTAACCGTTCAGAGGGTGTAAAGAAAACTTTGTCGTGTGGTATCTCAGAGTTTTCGTAAAATGGTATGACTGAGAGGATGATGGAATATCGGTTTTATGATTGGTTGTCCTAAATTTTAGTTTATAGAAATTTACATTTACTCTCAAACCCGAAGCTAACCATCAATCAATCTATAATCCTCAAATTTGAAAACCAAGTTTGACAGCCTGTCATTTGACTAATGCAACTTCATCAAAAGAGAATTATAGAAGATATGTCGCTTAATAAGTGATTGTTGTAGGGAGAACACAAAATGAAAAAGATTATTTCCGTATTACTGTTAGGCATCGCTATATTAACCTTTGCCTTCAGTAGTCCCGCTTTAGCGGCTGATGCTGCTGCTGGAAAAGCAGTGTTTACAGCTAATTGCGCTTCTTGTCATGCGGGTGGTAAAAATTTAGTTAATGCTGCGAAAAGCTTGAAGAAAGCAGATTTGGTAAAGTACGATATGTACTCAGCCGAAGCTATCATTGCTCAAGTTACTAAGGGTAAAGGTGCCATGCCTGCTTTTAAAGGTCGTTTAAAACCAGCCCAGATTGAAAACGTAGCTGCCTATGTACTGGAACAAGCTGATAAAGATTGGAAGTAAGCTAATTTTTCATAAGTTCAGGACTTACGCAAAACATCACGAAAGTAGGGTAATTCATGAATTACCCCTACGAAAGAATAGGGTTTTTGATTACTTTGTGCGTAAGTCCTAAAGTTGATCAACTCATAATTTGCGGGGCTTTTTGTCCCGCTAATTGTTGATGGCTGAAATTATCAAAGGAGATAGTGATTGATGAATTTCTGGAGATTAATTTTCAGTGTAATGATTATAGCTTTTTCTTTGATGTTTTTTACTCCTGGTGCCAATTCATTATCTGTTGCTAATAGGGAAATTACAGCTAGTGAATTGTTTAAATTAGGTGTGAATCAAATGCAGCAAGATAATTACCAAGCTGCAATTAAGTATTTGAATTTGGCAATTGAAACCCAAGAAGAGTTTATAGCAGCCTACAAAAATCGCTGTTTGGCATATCTACAGCTACAAGATTACCATCAAGCGATCGCAGATTGCACCCAAGCACTAAACTTAGCACCTGATGACTCAGAGGCTTATCTCAACCGGGGACTAGCACAATACCGACAGGGTAATTATCTCCATGCTATGGCTGATTATGATCAAGCTATTGCGCTTGAACCTGATAATTTCCGCGCTCACTACAACCAAGGTATAGCTTTTGCTGGAGAAGGTAATCACTCTGAAGCCATAATTGCTTACAACCGAGCATTAACTCAAATCGATCCTAATACTACCCTACTGCTTGCAGATATATACAACGACAGAGGTTTAGCTTATTTTGAGTCGCAAAATTTAGCAGCAGCTATGAACGACTTTAATTTAGCAATTGATCTCAACGCTAACGATGATAGAGCTTACTTTAACCGGGGTTGTATTAGTGGACGCATTGGTGATAACTTGGGCGCAATGGAAGATTTTTCGCAAGTTATCAGGCTGAAACCTAGTCATGCGCTGGCTTACCTTAACCGAGGAATAGCGAACTATAACTTAGGATACTACCAAAGAGCGATCGCTGATTTACAACAAGCATCAGCATACTTTGGAAAGCAAGGACAGGAAATTGCCCACCAAAAAACCCTAGATATGCTGAAAATTGTACAACAAGAAATCTCATTCACACAAGAAATAGCTTAACTCTACCCATCTGGGAAGGAATTGAAAAATCAACTTCCTTCCTCTTAACTCACATCTTGCACCTACCGAATAAACCCAGAAATAGCAGATGCAAATTACAAAAAAAATCACAGTGTACAAAAGCTAAGTATCCAGGAGTATATAGTCATAAAGGTAACTTCTGGAACAGGAATATAGCAATTTCCAAGCTCATGAAATACACCCCACACTCGCTGTCGCGCACCCTCCCCTTACCAAGGCTACCGTGTACACACAAGTGATCTGATTACCCAAAACAAGCCCTTGAATCTTTGTTTCCTCAAATTGCCGTGTCTCTTCTTTTACTTGATATCCAGCGACTTGCTCCCCTTGCACGTGGTTGTGGTTTTGACATTCATGTTTCCAGGTGCAAGATGTGAGTATTGATACTATTTGATCTGATACACCCTAAAATCTTATATTGAGTATGACACACCCAGATTTAGCCCCATATTATATGTCAATAGTATGAAAAATGTGGCAGTTTAGTCAATTTGACTACAAAATGTGCAGAAATATCTGCTATTGACAAACAATAAATTTGTGTATATTCAATATTTATGGTTTTATAATTAATGTCTACAATTTTTACTGGGGAAATAATGTAACCACAGAATTTTGTATAAATAATTTAGAGATTCATTATAAAATCAAATATTTGGTAGCGGGAATGTAAGCTCACGCATTAGATTTAAGAGTTAGTCTAATAGATTGATATCAATAATGATCATGAAAATTTGATGATTTCAGATATATCTATTTGGCAGTGGTAATTGATTGCGCCGAAAAAAAATCGAAATTTTAACTCCAGTGTGAATTGTAAAAAAGAGAAAATGATTCAACATGATGGAAAAAATACTTATACTAAAGATAGAATTGTAAAATCAATAAATAATTAAGTTAGTTACAAGGAATAGAATATGCTGGAATTATATCAGTGGGAACTATCTCAATATTCGGAAAAAGTGCGTCTAATCCTTGATTATAAAGGGTTGGAGTATCGCAAAATTGAGGTTACACCAGGGATTGGACAAGTCGAACTGTTTCGTTTAACTGGCCAGAAACAAGTTCCTGTGTTGAAGGATGGTCACAAATATATTGTAGATTCTACAGCGATCGCTAAATATTTAGATTCTGAATATCCAGATCGTCCGCTGATACCGACTAATCCCAAAAAACGCGCCACCGCGTTATTGCTAGAAGATTGGGCTGATGAGTCTATAGGTGTTAAGGGTAGAAAAGCGCTATTTGCTGCTATTAGTCAAGATCAGAGTTTTCGTAAGTCTTTATTACCCGTCTCCACACCAGATATTTTTAAAAGCATGGTTGAAGGTGTCCCCGCTGATTTTCTCAGTGTGTTGGGTTTTGGGGTTGGTTTCAGTCCAGATGTAATTAGTTCGGCGATCGCTAGTCTAAAACAAGATTTGGAAATTTTGACAGAATTATTAGCAGATAGTCCCTATCTGTTGGGAGATGAACCAACCATTGCTGATTTAACAGTCGCTGGTTTGTCTATATTATTGAAGTTCCCAGAAGGGCCTTATTTGGATTTACCAGAATCCCTGAGAGGTAAAGGATTGCCCATCTTAGCGGATAATCCTGATTATGAAGCATTTTTCACTTGGCGCGATCGCATCTACACTCAATTTAGAAAACCTTTATCCGGTAAACCTCCCGCGGCTGGAAGCGCACCAACTTCAATTCAAATTGATTAGATAACAGGTAATAGGTGATAGGTAAGAGGTAAGAGGTAACAGGTGACAGGTGACAGAAGGAAGTTTACCAATTACCAATTAATTACCCATTACCAATCACCTATTACCCATTACCATTGACCAATAACTAATAAAATGAATTCAGGACAACCACTAGGTTCAGTTATCCAAGGTTCGCTTACAGGTGGATTAGAAGTTAGATTACACCCAGATATTTCTGTCGAAGATATGCGGGTGGGGAAATTTTTAGTAGTACAAGGGGTGCGATCGCGCTTTTTCTGTATGCTGACTGATGTAGCATTAAGCGCTGCAAATGCCAGGATTATAGCTAGTCCCCCAAGTTGGGATGATACGTTTTTGCGAGAAGTTTTAGCCGGTAGTGGTACTTATGGCATGATCAACCTCGCACCCATGTTGATGTTTACCCCCGAATCTCAGGAAACTTCCTTCTCCACCAATGGTAAATCTATCAACCCCTTTATTCCCTCTACCAATGGGTTAGCATCATTTCAACCCCAAACCAGCACGACGATGGAATTGTTACCAGTTAAAACTATTCCTAGTCACTTTAGCCAAGTTTACGAAGCCAGTGAAGAAGATTTTCGGAAGGTGTTTGGTTGGGAAGATGATCCCCACAGAAAGAACTTTTCTATCGGTAAACCTTTAGATATGGATGTGCCGATTTGTATTGACTTAAATCGGTTTGTGGAACGGAGTAACGGCGTTTTTGGTAAATCTGGAACCGGTAAATCCTTCCTGACACGGTTACTTTTAGCAGGTGTCATTCGCAAAAATGCTGCTGTTAACTTAATCTTTGATATGCACTCAGAATATGGCTGGGAAGCAGTAGCTGAAGGCAAAGAAGTTAACACAGTCAAAGGTTTAAAACAATTATTTCCCGGTAAAGTTGAAGTTTATACCCTTGACCCCGAATCAACCAAGCGCAGGGGTGTACGAGACGCGCAAGAACTGTTTCTTAGCTATGAACAAATTGAAGTAGAAGATATTAAATTATGTGGCAGAGATTTAGGACTCTCAGATGCAGCTTTAGATAATGCCAATATCTTATTTAACGAGTTGGGTAAATCTTGGATTCCCCAATTATTCAATATGACTGGTGAAGATATTAAGATTTTTTGTGATGACAAGCCAGGCCACCCAGGCTCTATCACTTCATTACAGCGTAAATTATTACGCTTAGATAGTTTAAAATATATGCGGGCTGTTTGTCCCCAAAATTATATCAGTAAAATTTTACAATCTCTCGAAGCTGGGAAAAATGTTGTGGTAGAATTTGGTTCCCAGTCAAATATGCTTTCCTATATGTTGGTGACAAATATGATCACCAGACGCATTCATGAACATTATGTCAAAAGAGCAGATAAGTTTCTGCAAAGTAAAAATCCCTTAGATCGGCCAATGCCATTAATGATTACAATTGAGGAAGCGCACCGCTTTCTTGACCCAGGAGTAGTACAAAGTACAATTTTTGGAACTATAGCTAGAGAACTGCGGAAATATTTCGTAACACTTTTGGTAGTTGATCAACGCCCGTCGGGGATAGATAATGAAGTCATGTCCCAAATCGGTACTCGCATCACTGCTTTGCTTAATGACGAAAAAGATATTGATGCCATTTTTACAGGTGTATCTGGTGCTGGAGCTTTGCGATCAGTATTAGCAAAGTTAGATTCTAAGCAACAAGCCCTCATTTTGGGTCATGCCGTGCCTATGCCGGTGGTTGTGCGTACACGTCCTTATGATTCCGCTTTCTACGCCGAAATTGGCGACCAAATTTGGGAAGAGAAGTCAGACGCAGAGGTTTTTGCAGCCGCAGAACTAGCTAAAGCTGACTTAGGTTTTTAACCATTTGCAACAAATCTACCAATTACTCAGGACTCAAAACTCATTACTATTTCGTGACATCCCTCCATTAGAGCAGCTTCATAAGTTCGGTTATCCGGCTACTTGCAAGCAACAGAAGAGGGGTTTTTAACGTCACTATAGATATAGTCAGCGTTTTTCAGGGACTTCCTAAGAAACTTTAGCAGCTAGGCTATTTTACTTTAATAATCGAGAGCTTTAATCTGCTGCTATTTACTATCCACCAGATTTGCCTTAACATAAAAGTAGAACTCATACTGACTTCGTGTTTTAGGTTACGGACAGTGACTAAAAGGAAAGAGGAATTCTTGAAAACAACTCAGTATGGTGCGAAAGAGTTTCCATAATTAAGGGAGGGCAGAGGAACTCATTCCCAGACGGCACCGTCCTAAAAAAGACTATATAAGTTAATCGTTTATGGTAGCGCACAAATGTTCAGTGATGTGTGTACCATATTTCTCAATCCACCCTAATTGAGAAAATACCTATTTTGTTTAGGGAGTAGAGGACAACGCACCAATGCCTACTGTTAAAACCCAAAATGAAAACCTTAGCACCAAATTCACGGCTGATATGGTGAGAACCTATCTGCGGGAGATTGGTCGTGTGCCACTGCTAACCCGTGAACAAGAGATTGTATACGGGAAGCAAGTGCAGCAAATGATGACTTTGCTGGACGCTAAAGAAGCTTTATCCAAAAAACTAGGCCATGAACCTAGTTTAACAGAGTGGGCTACTCATGTTAACCAATCTGAAAACGAAGTTACGCAGACGGTAACGCAAGGCAAGCGAGCCAAGCAAAAAATGATTGAAGCCAATTTGCGTTTGGTTGTAGCTATTGCGAAAAAGTATCAGAAGCGAAATATGGAATTTCTGGATTTAATCCAGGAAGGGACTTTGGGACTAGAGAGAGGAGTAGAGAAATTTGATCCTATGAGGGGTTATAAATTCTCGACTTATGCTTACTGGTGGATTCGCCAAGCAATTACGAGAGCGATCGCCCAACAAGGTCGAACAATCCGCTTACCTATCCATATTACCGAAAAGTTGAACAAAATTAAAAAAGTGCAACGGGAATTGGCACAAAAGTTGGGAAGATCCCCAACACCTACAGAAATAGCCAAAGAACTGGAATTAGAACCTGCTCAAATTCGTGAGTATCTGAACATGGCACGTCAACCAGTTTCTTTAGATGTACGAGTTGGTGATAACCAAGATACCGAACTGCAAGAAATGCTGGAAGATGATGGGCCATCACCAGAATATTACACCACTCAGGAATTCTTGCGCCAAGACCTAAATAACCTCTTAGCAGAACTAACACCCCAACAGCGAGAAGTTGTGGCGCTGCGCTTTGGTTTAGAAGACGGTAATGAATTATCTTTAGCAAAAGTTGGTGAACGGTTGAACCTCAGCCGCGAACGTGTCCGTCAATTAGAGCATCAAGCTCTTGCACATTTACGTCGCCGTCGAGCCAATGTTAAAGAATACGTTGCCAGCTAAAAGTCGAGACAAGCATCCGCTTGTTAATAAAAATGACTTTTGGCTGTACGCCTCCTGAATTCAGGGGGCTATTTTTTTGCGTGTAATAAGCTGAACATCCTCTCATTTGCATATAATCCATCATTCATTTAATGTAACTCTTGTGGGGTGGGCATCTTGCCCGCCCTTGATGTGCAGAATAACAACTTACCAGTTACTAAGATCATTGTGTAGAATAAGCTGTTAAGCACCTAAGTTTGATAATCTTAAAATTGTTAAATCTTGTGGGGTGGGCATCTTGCCCGCCAGCCTTATACAAATTAAATGCACAACAGCTTATAACAGTATATACTTGCTTTTTAATTGGGGAGTATGATTCTGTGCCAGTGATTACCATTCGGGAACAACAGCAAACGGCAACAGGGTTTGCAGCAAGTCTCAGTTTTGGTGATGGTGAATATAACATTACGATTACTGACCCCTTCACTCCCCAGGAAGAACGGGAATTAGAATGGTATTTTGAAGAGTGGCTGGTTTATCCCATTGTGGATACAGTCAAAGCCGAAAGAGCAAAAAATAGCGTTAAAACATACGGTGAAAAGCTGTTTGATCAAGTTTTTCAGGATAAGAAAGCTTACAGCAAATATGAACAACTTAAAAATAATCTCAGTCAAGTACAAATAGAAATAGTTAGTAAAACGCCGGAATTTCAAGCCCTGCATTGGGAAGCATTGCAAGACCCCGATTTTCCTCGACCTTTAGCGGTAGATTGTGTAATGCTGCGGAAAAGCGTTAACTCTGCTGTCGGTTCTGTAAATTTGCCAACTTCTCCAGTGATTAATTTACTGGTAGTTGTAGCGCGTCCTGATGAAGAAAAGGATGTGGGTTATCGGACTATTTCTCGACCTCTGTTGGAGTTGATCGAAAATGGTCAATTACGGGTAAATATAGAGTTGCTGCGTCCGGGAACATATCAGGCATTATCCCAGCATTTGGAAGCCAAGGGCGCGAATTTTTATCACATCATTCATTTGGATATGCACGGGGCGTTATTGACTCATGAACAGGTGCAAAAACCCAGTGCAGTTAATCGTTATTTATTCAAAGGACGTTATGGAAGGGATGACTTGCAGCTTTTTGAGGGTGTGAAAGCGTTTTTGGCGTTTGAGGGGGAGAATCAGGGGAAAGTTGATTTGGTGGAAGCGTCGGAATTAGCCGCTTTGCTGACGGGTAAGGGTATTCCTGTGTGTATTCTCAATGCTTGTCAGTCGGGTAAACAAGTTAAAACTCTTGTGGGACAGGCTTCTAGTCTGTCATTAAATCAGGAGGTCGGGCAAGATGCCCAACCCACAAGAGAAGGCAATGCAGAAGCAACAAGAGAGAGAGAGGTCAGAGAAACCAGTTTAGGTAGTCGGTTGATGAGTGCGGGAATGCAGATGGTGGTAGCAATGGGTTATTCTGTCACCGTGACTGCGGCTAAGTTGATGATGGAACATTTATATAAACATTTGTTTGCTGATAAACCTATCACGGAAGCTATTAGATTAAGTCGGCGAGAATTGTTTAATGATAAGGAACGGAAAGCCTATTTTAATAAATTGATTAAATTAGAAGATTGGTTATTACCTGTGGTTTATTATAACCAGTCGGTGAATTTTAATTTACGTCAGTTTACTCCAGAAGAAGAAGAGAAATATTTTGAAACTGTTGGTAGTGAATATCGCTTTCCTTTACCGACATATGGCTTTGTGGGGCGAGATTTGGAAATTCTCAAAATTGAGAAGGCGTTGTTAAAACACAATGTTTTATTGTTACAAGGAATGGGAGGAACAGGAAAAACCACTCTGTTAAATTATCTGCGGGAATGGTGGCAGAAAACTAACTTTGTTAAAAATACCTTTTATTTTGGCTACGATGAAAAAGCCTGGACACTCGACCAAATTTTATTTTTCATTGGACAACAGATATATAAAAAGTTTGAATTTGCTAGTTTTCAAGCAATGAGTCAAAGGGCGCAAATAGAGAAATTAGTCGCCAAATTGCGGGCTGAAAAATATGCTGTGATTTTAGATAATTTGGAATCAGTTACAGGACAACAATTAGCGATACAAAATACTTTACCAGAAACAGAACGGAATCAAATCCGCGATTTTATTGGGCGGTTGGTTGGTGGTCAAACTTTGGTAGTTTTGGGTTCACGCAGTCGGGAAGAATGGTTACAGCAGCAAACTTTTAAATTCAATCTTTATGAATTGCAAGGATTAGATCAGGAAGCACGAACGGAGTTAGCTGAGAAGATTTTAGAAATAAATTTACCTACACACAAAATTGAGAAAATTCGCCAAGATGGGGATTTTCAGAAGTTAATGAAGTTGTTGGCTGGTTATCCCTTAGCGATGGAAGTTGTGTTAGCGAATTTGCAAAAGCAAACACCACAGGAAATTTTACAGGGTTTGCAAGCAGCAGATGTAAATTTAGATGTTGCTAGTGAGGATAAAACTAGGAGTATTTTAAAATGTGTGGAATATTCTCACAGTAATTTATCACCAGAAGCGCAAAAATTACTGATTTGTTTAGCCCCTTTTAGTGGGTTTATTTATCGTGCTGTTATTCCTAATTATATCAATGAGTTACAGAAATTAGAACCTTTTCAAAATTATCAACTTGATAAACTTGATGATGCTATTCAAGAGGCAATTAACTGGGGTTTATTATCCCCAATGGATAAGGATTCACCCTTGTTAACAATTCAGCCTGTATTTCCCTACTTTTTGAAGACTAAATTAGTAACTGTTGACCATGCAACTTGTGAAGCATTGCAAACAGGATTTAAAAACCATTATTTAGTTTTGGCAGGTTCTTTTCGTCAGTTAATGGCATCTAAAGATGCCCAAGAGCGACAATTGGGGATATTTTTCTGTAAGCTAGAATATGAAAATCTATATAATGGTTTGCAAATTTGTTTAGAAAAGCAAGAAACTATTAGTATATTTTTATGTTTATTTGATTATTTCTCTTTAAATCATGACTTTCAAAGTGGACTGAAATTATCAGAATTTGTATGCCAAGCCCAAGAATCTTATCCATCCGAAATTTGCACTGGAGAAATAGGTTGGGAAATAATGATGGTACTTGATAGATTAGCTAACTGCTATTTCCAGATAAAAAATTATCAGAAAGCAAAAGTTTCTTATCAGAGAATTGTGGAGTTAACACAACAACTCAGTGGCATATCAGAAAAGCAATATCAATTAGCACTTGCTAACACATACCACCAGTTGGGATATATTGCCCAAGAATTAAGGGATTTTCCAGATGCACGGTGCTATTATCAGCAATCCTTAGAAATCTATCTCAAATTTGGCTATGATTATGACCCTACAAACACTTATCACCAGAATCTAGCTAACACATACCACCAGATGGGAATGGTTGCCCAAGAACTGAAGGAATTTGAAAATGCACAGCAAAATTATCAACTAGCTTTAAATATACGTCTTAAATATAGATTGCGGTATGAGCAAGCCAAAACTTATCACCAGTTAGGATTGGTAGCTCTAGAATTAGAAGAATTTGAAACTGCACGACACAATTATCAACTAGCTTTAGAAATATGGAGCGAATTTAAATCTTACTATGAGGAAGCTAAAACTTCCCACGAATTGGGAATATTTTCAGCTAAATTAGGAGAATTTTCCGAAGCAAGAAAACATTATCAAAAAGCTTTGGCAATAAAAATTGAATATAATTATTACTATGAACAAGCTGGAACTTATGGACAATTAGGTTTGCTTGCTGCATCGCAGGAAAATTATACAGAAGCGAGGGTAAATTTACAAAAAGCTTTAGGTATATATGTTGAATATAAAGATGAATATAGGGCGAATATTACGAGGGAGATTTTAGAGAGATTACCAGAGTGATAAAATAAATACGGTTGTTTTGTTTGCTTTCACAACCGCCCTGAACTAAAGTTCCGGGCTAATAGCACAAGTACGTTAAAACGCACTACTTTTATAATCAATCAATTCTGAATAGTCAGTTTTAACCGACTTTAGCTATCAGACAGGGAATTTATTCCCTGGCTTAAAGGTTCATAAATACTTTCTCGACTGATTGCTTCATCAGAAAAGGTTAGCATTTGTTTTGTCTAATAAGATTTTGCCTAAAACTATCTCTATATCTACTCTGCTTCTAAATTTGGCGTGATTTGCTGTGAACCGTGAATAACAGCCAGCACTTCTATTTCCTCAGATTTGATGTAGTAAATTATTCGATATGCACCTTCAATTACTTCACGGATTTCCTGAGTTGCAAACTCTGGTACAATCCGACCTGAAAACGGAAAATTAGCTATTTGTTCAGAACGCCTAGTTAATCTGTCAATTACTCTAGCTGCATATTGTGGAGAGTTTGGGGAAATATAAGTATAAATTGCCGAAAGATTTTCTACAGCTGTTTGTGTCCAATAAACTTTCACTCTGGTAATCCAAATTTAGCTCTAACTTCCTGTACAGAAATTAATCTACTAGCTTGACTGTCAGCAAGTCCAGCCTCAACTACTTGCCTAACATAAATCTCATACATCAAATCATCCCAAGTAAAATTATCAGGTAATCTGTCAATTAATTTTTGGGCTTCGGTTTTAATGTTTGATTTTTCCATATTTTTAGCTCAAATCTAGCTCTTTGATTACATTGTAAGCTGAAAATCAAAATGCCACTTGAATTATATCATGAACCTAATATAGCAGTTCTTGGTTGAGTGAAATACAAAAACCCCACCCCCAACCCCCTCCCCGCAATCGAGGAGGGGGCTTATGACGCTATAAACGCTGTAAAAATTCCCTGTGTTCTGGTGAATTTAATCCGGTTTGCAATACTTCTAAAACTTTAACCATATCACCTGCTAATAATGCAGTTACAGATAACCATAATCCGGGCATAACTTGACTTTTAATAATTCCCTCTACATCAGGTTGCAGTAATATATATTCACTGTCATGTAACCCAAACCAATCTAATTTATTTTCTAAACTCTGCCAAACAATATATTCTTGAATGCCGTTACGTTTATAGGCTTTCTTCTTATCATATAAATCATAAGCTGCACTGCTGGCGGCAATTTCCGCGACTAATTCCGGTGCGCCTTCAATATAATCATCATCGGTAATTCGAGATTTTCCACCCAAACTTTCATCAATTAATAAAACTCCATCTGGTTGGGGTTCGTTATCTTGATCTAATCTGATGGTGGGTTCTATTCCTAATTTAATTCCAGGGGTATAAATACGATAATTCCACAACCAACCGATTAAATTGCTATGGGGTTCTGCATGACGTTGAAAGCGTAAGGGTGAGGCCACGTAAACTACTCCTTCGATTAATTCAGCTTTTTTAATATCGAGACTTTCAGCATAACGACGTTCAAATTCATGGCGTGATAAGCGATCGCCATTTTCTAATGGTAGAATTTGAGGAGTTGGGTTAGTTTGTGGCCGCTGCATTACCATTTGCTATACCTCCAAGAATTAATTTACACAATCAGCAGAGGACGGGAAAAACCGCCCGTATATAATCAATTATGGTGTTGGGGATAAAGTTCCGCTACTAGTAGTCGGTGGTTCGGTGTAATCGCAAAAGATATTTACCCCTATTTTGAGGATATACAAAACTATAACGGTGGGAATAGCTCTATTTTATAATCTCTGTAAACATTTTGATCTAATTTCCTTTTTTTCAACTTGGATCTTCTATAAAAATATCAAGCTGTTTTGCCGCATTAGCTAGTTTATCATCAGTGGTTGCTAATAATAGTCCTTCTCTGATTGCTAATTCTAAATAAGCCGCATCGTAAGCAGCAAGATTGTACTGTCTAGCTAAATTTAATGTATCATTAATACTTTCCGTAATCGGTTTAGCATCAATTAAAATAGGTAAACTTTGCAGCAGTTTAATCACCTGATCAGTTTTTTCTCTAGTATTACGATTTCTCCTTTCTGCTACCCACAAAACATTACTAATTTCTAGCCAGAAAAATGCAGGGACTAGTGCCTGATTTTGTCGAATTATGATTTCATAAATTGCCTCAGCATAGATATTGTTTTCATCCTCCAGACACCAATTAATAGCCACAGAACAATCTAAAACAAATAGCATTCAAATTATCTTCCTAATTCTCTAGCTTCCCTGATTGATAAATTACCTAATGAAATTCCCGGTTTTAATTCCTTGAGTTTCGCTTTGATTTCTAATAATTCCTGTTGATTATTTCTTGTCGAAGTTTCCATTAATTCATTCATATTAGACTGAGAATGAATTTTAATTTGCTGCAACATTAAATCTGCTTTACACTGAATTATATCATCTGCAAATAATTTAACTTCTTCTGTTTTTGCTACTGTTAACTGTTGTAAAATTGATTTGACCTCTGCTTGTAAAGAATTACCATGCTTTTGAGCGCGAGAGTTTAGCCACTGGATAATATTTGGATCTAAGTCCTCTAAAATAATTGGATTCATAAGTATTAAGTTCTGTGAGGGAGGGGGTAAATCTATCAGGACGGGAAAACCCCGCCCCTACATCATAAATTATTTGGCTGAGGGTAAAGTTCCGCTACTAGTAGTCGGTGGTTCGGTGTAATCGCAAAAGATATTTACGCCTATTTTGAGGATATACAAAACTATAACGGTTGCGATCGCAGGATCAAGGGGTAAACCGTTGGCTGAGGCTAAACTCACTAAGGAGACTATCAAACCGGTGAGTAGAGGTGAACTACCGGGATTTTTCGTATATTCCTTAATTTGACCACGAAACCCGTCATCGCCGCAAAGTTCATTTCGCAAGTTTTTGAGGGTGATGTCCCAAAGTGATTTACCTTCCCCCATGATGATTTGACCATTTTTGTCTTGCCATAAATCTTGAAAAGCCTTCTCCATGCTGCCGTTGTGCTTTTCTAACTGATCTAGTGCTTCTAGTCCGGGGGTGTAATCGGGCATTAATTCCCGCATAGCTTGGATTTCGTTGTTAGTGAGTTGCATAACTGATCTGGGGTTATTACTGAGTAATGTGGAAATTAACTACATTTTTGAGATGAATATTTTTCTTACCTAATATTTTTCATCTCTCGTCCGAAATCTCAAGGTTTGCTGTTGTAGATAAAAGTAGCCAAGCAAATTGGACTGTGAGAGCAATCCCGATGATCGCAATTTGCTATATATCAATATAAATTTGATTGGTAGTTTTGAAAATCTAGTTGTCATCCCTCAAATGGGTGAACTCATTGGCTGAAGCGTAAATTTATCAAATGATTATATTGTCCGCATTATTAAAAAAAAATCTATAAAAACTTTATTTTTGACTTTTTTGAACTAAATAATATATATAAAACCTTTGAGGGAATCGCGCAGTATCAGTGTTTAGTTAAGATTTAATGAAATTACAGAGAAGTAGTTAGCTTTATTACAGGAGAAATCAGGTGCTTAACAATATTTCTAAATTCATTACCTCACGTCAGTTAAAATTTCCTGTTGTTAGTGTGCTGATCACCGTTGGTATTTTAGGCTTGGGTGTAGTCGGTGAACAAACAAAAATTAACCTGAAATCTTCTACTGTGATAGCGGCTAATTTACCAAGTTCTCAAAATCAAATTCAGAGTGGTGATAAAACTCCTATTTTGGCGCGATTGAGAGAAATTAGAGATCAAAGAAGTCAACTCAGCGCTAACAATACAGATAGTAACGACTTAGAATCGGAAATTTTGTCCAAAAATATTCAGACAATCCCCACAAAGACAAGACAGATAGAGGGAAAATCACGAGTAAATTTCCCTGAAAGAGATGGTATTTATCTCTATGGTCAGTCTTCAACACCAAACCAGTTAGGACAAGGTTATATTGTGTTTCAGAAACAACAAGGTAAGGTGATTGGTGCATTGTATATGCCGAGTTCTGAGTATAGTTGTTTTCAGGGGACAATTGCTAAGTCAGGGGAACTGGCAATGACAGTAACTAGTTCACCAGGAGAACTTGGTGTAATGCAAGTGTCAACTACCAGCAGAATACCTAGATTCAGCGATGAAGATGCTATCACTTACGCTTACTCTGTAGCATTGCAGGATTATCATCAGCTAGACGCTGTGAGTGCTAATGATAGAGAAATTTTGCAAGGGTGTAGTCAAGATGTCAATGGTGGGAATCAGTAGACATCGACCGACTTTAAATACGTGTATCCTATAACCTTTGTAGAGACATTCCATGGAACGTCTCTACATTCTTTTTCGGAGACACAGCACTTCCCGCTATTCTGAGGTAGAAGAACCCCACCCCCAACCCCCTCCCCGCAAGCGATGAGGGGGCTACGATGTACCTCATATAATTGATATAATTGGAAATTGCTGTATCTACGGATTTGAAACCTGGTAAATTAGGATTAATCAATATTCAATTCCTGCTTGAGCTTTAACGCCTTGATCGCGGAAAGGATGCTTAACTAAAGTCATTTCGGTGACTAAATCTGCTTTTTCAATTAAAGCAGGTGGTGCGCCTCTACCTGTGAGAATTACGTGTTTATCAGGTGGTTTTTGGGATAGACCGGCTAGTACTTGTTCAACTTCTAAGTAACCGAGTTTGAGAGCAATATTAATTTCATCTAATAGTACGAGTTTGAAGTCGGGGTTGCGGATAAATTCTAATGATTTATCCCAAGCCGCGCTGGCTTTATCTAAATCCCGATCGCGATCTTGAGTTTCCCAGGTGAAGCCTTCACCCATAGCGTGAAATTCTAATTGGTCTGACCAATGGCTGAAAACCCGCTTCTCTGAAGGTTCCCAGGCTCCTTTGATGAATTGAACGATTGCTACTTTATGACCATGACCGAGCGATCGCATGACCATTCCTAAAGCCGCTGTGGTTTTCCCCTTCCCGTTCCCAGTATTGACAATAATTAACCCTTTTTCGGGTATGGCTTTGGCTATGCGTTTATCTTGTACTTCTTTCCGTCGCTGCATTTTTTGGCGATACTGATCATCATTCAAAGATGATGACATTACCTCATCAATCAAACGCGAAATTTCTTGGTCTGAATTTAAATTTTCTGGTGTGTCGTTTTTCATAAACTTTGTTAGAAATTAAGTTTGGATGATTACTTACTTCCTTCGCTCTGGAAGAATGAAGAATTAAATGAACCGCGAAGACGCAAAGGACGCGAAGGTAAGAAAGAAGAAGGAAGAAGATTGTAATTATCGGATTTTCCCTATATCTGTTCAGGTTACGCTAAACATTATTGAAAATATGTGAGTATTTACGCTTTTAGCTGACGGATAATGATTTACCGTCCTAACATTTTATCTCGAAGATGCTTGATGCGATCGCGGAATTTTGCAGCTTCTTCAAATTCCATGTTCTTCGATGCTTCTTTCATTTGTGCTTCTAATAGGGTAATCAATTCTGGAATCTGCTCTAATGGTAGATCGTTAATATGTTCATCTACGACTTTTAAATCAGTTGCATTTAAACGTCTTGATACATCTAAAAAAGACAAAATCGCATTACCAGATTTTTTGATAATTGGTTGTGGTGTAATTCCGTGTAGTTTATTATGTGCCGTTTGAATTCCCCGTCTTCTATCGGTTTCATCAATGGCTTTAATCATACTCTTGGTTAAGTTATCAGCATACATGATGGCTTTTCCGTGAATATGACGCGCAGCCCGGCCAATGGTTTGAATCAAGGAACGTTCAGCACGTAAGAAACCTTCTTTGTCTGCATCCATAATTGCAACTAAGGAAACTTCGGGTAAATCCAAACCTTCCCGCAGTAAATTTACACCCACCAACACATCAAAAATTCCCTCACGTAAATCTTGTAAAATCTCAATGCGTTGGATTGAATTAATTTCCGAATGTAAATATCTAACTTTAATGCCTTTATCTTCCAAATATTCAGTTAAATCTTCCGCCATCCGCTTTGTTAAAGTGGTAATCAAAGTTCTTTCCTTACGGTCAACTCTATCTTTGATTTCTCCTAACAAATCATCAATTTGTCCTTCTGTGGGACGAACAAATATTTCTGGATCTACTACTCCAGTTGGGCGAATTACTTGCTCAACTATATTATCTTCAGAAATTTCTAATTCCCAAAGTCCTGGGGTTGCAGAAACAAAAATACATTGATTGGCTTTTTGCCAAAATTCATCAACCTTTAAAGGACGGTTATCGGCAGCACTGGGAAGCCGAAAACCATGATCTATTAAAACTTTTTTCCGTGCTTGGTCGCCGTTATACATCCCGCGAATTTGAGGAACTGTAACGTGAGATTCATCAATTACTAACAGCCAATCTTTAGGAAAATAATCAATTAAACATTCTGGTGGTTCTCCAGCTTGTCTACCTGCTAAATGACGAGAATAGTTTTCTACACCGTTGCAATAACCCACTTCTCGCAACATTTCCAAATCGTAGCGGGTGCGTTGGTCGATGCGTTGCGCTTCTACTAATTTACCTAATTCTTCTAATGTTAATTTTTGCTGTTTTAATTCTGCGGAAATATCTTCACAAGCGACTTCTAAACGTTCTTCTGGGGTGACAAAGTGACGAGCAGGGTAAATGTTAACGGCTTGGAGACTGCTCAAAATTTCCCCAGTTACAGGGTCAATGTAGCGAATTGCGTCAATTTCATCGCCAAAAAATTCAACGCGGATGATCCGGTCTTCATAAGCAGGGCCAATTTCTAAGACATCACCACGAACGCGGAATTTTCCCCGACCCATTTCTAAATCGTTGCGGCTATACTGCACAGATGTCAAATCGCGCAAAATTTGCCTTTGGTTAACTTCCATCCCAATGTGGAGGGGAATGGCAGCTTTGAGGTATTCAGCTGGCATTCCTAAGCCGTAAATGCAGCTAATAGAAGCAACAACGATGACATCTTTGCGTTCAAAGAGCGATCGCGTGGCTGAATGTCGCAACATATCTATCTCATCATTAATCGCTGCTGTTTTTTCTATATAAGTGTCTGTAACCGGAATATACGCTTCTGGTTGATAATAATCGTAATAGCTGACAAAATACTCAACAGCGTTGTTAGGGAAGAACTCCCGCAACTCATTACACAACTGAGCAGCCAGGGTTTTGTTGTGCGCTAAGACTAAGGTAGGTTTACCCACCTTCTCAATCACTGCGGCGATAGAAAAAGTCTTACCGGTTCCCGTTGCACCCAGTAAAGTTTGGTAACGATTACCGGCTTGGAGACTGGAGACAAGTTGTGCGATCGCTCGCGGTTGATCCCCTGTGGGACTAAAGGGAGCTTGAAGACTAAATTCCGTCATACAGTTTTGTTGAAGATACCCACTTCCATAGTAGCGACACAGCCTCTGTCTGTGGGGTCTGAGTGGTAAAACAACAGAAGCAAGGTGGGGATGTCAAAGATGACTACATTTTCTCGTTCCGCGAGTTGATTGGCTTGGTGGAGGAGCGCATCCCATTTACATCCCCTACCTACGAAACTTTAAGGTCAAGGTATTGCAACGATTAAATAAACTTATATTTATATGAGGTTTTTTAGAGTTACACTCACATATATAGGAGAAAATACATCTTTCCTTAATTATTGTAAAATTCACGTAATAAGTAAAAGGTGTTAGTTTACAAAGCGCCACAGCTGCAAAGGAGACATAAAAATGGAAGAAAATACCCAGGGTAATAATGTGAATACAGAAGAAGGTTCTCAAGGGACACTCATCGTTGCTGGAGAGCGTCCCATTGGCAGCAGTGGCTTACAAGTCGCAGAAACAATATCAATCGCTGGATTGCGTCCTATTGGCACAAGTAGTTTGGAAGTGGTTGAAACCTATAACGCTATGGGAATTCGTCCCATAGGTGCAAACACGTTCCAAATGGTTAGTAGTATCAATCTCTCTGGTATTCGTCCAATTGGTTCTAGTTCAATAGTAGTTTCTGAAAACTATTCTGTGTTTGGTAATCGTCCAATTGCACCTAATATTGTTGACGATTCTGAAATTCTGATGGGATTTCTAGACTAAGAACTAAGATTAATCCCATATCTCTATTAGCCCAGTTTTATTGCTAAACTGGGTTTTTTATGAAAATAAAGCGAAAAATTTGATTTCACCAATTGCATGGCATCATTAATGCTACAGATGTCGAATTTGCAATCTAGGTTATACTCAAGCAAGAGAATTGCTATAAGTTAGGTTATGGGAATTGAAGAATTATTACTACCATTTCGTGAAGAAATATTAAAAATTGCCGCTAAATATGACGCTTATAATATGCGGATTTTTGGCTCAGTTGCCAGAGGTGAAGCAACACCAGATAGTGATGTAGATTTTTTAGTGGAACTGCAACCTCAATGCAGTTTATTTGACTATATAGCTTTAACTCAAGATTTGGCAGCATTGCTAGGACGCAAAGTTGATGTTGCTGAACCTCAGAATTTACATGATTTAATTAAAGATAAAGTATTAAGTGAAGCTGTCCCATTATGAAAAATGAGCGTTTATATAGCCTTTCCCACTCTAGTTAGATACAAAATTACCCCTCCCCAACCCTCCCCTTGGTAAGGGGAGGGTGCGCGACAGCGCGGGTGGGGTGTATTTCATGAGCTTGGGAATTGCTATAACGATTCATAGTTTAACTAAATATGGAACCCCTCTCCAAACCTCTGTTCACGGGGAGAGGCTTTGAACTTGTTCTTTGTATTATCAAAAAGTCAAATTTCTAGCCGTTTTGAATATATCTAAAGGTCAATCTGAATTTAGTTTGGCAAATTATCGAGCAAAATTTAGCTGATTTAAAGTCACAAGTTACAACAATTTTACAAAATTTAAGTGAAGGTTAGGATGATATGCCCTGAGAATTATAGGTAATCAATCTAACATCATTTTACCGCACTAACTGCATAGCATTATTAAAAAACTGACGACATAAACCTTTGGTGACTAAAATTGTCGTCAACAAATTGGCGACAACAACCATAAACATAATCAATATTTCATAGGATACAGCTTCTAAAGGTTTTACTCCAGCTAGTAACTGTCCACTGGTGAAAGCTGGGATTGTCACCATGCCAATGAGCATCATTTGATTTAAAGTGGGGAGCAATGCGGCTCTAATTGCGTCTTTACGATAAGGGCTAATAGCTTGCTGGGGAGTTGCACCTA
Organism: Anabaena sp. PCC 7938; assembly: GCF_049315035.1. Lineage (NCBI taxonomy): Bacteria > Bacillati > Cyanobacteriota > Cyanophyceae > Nostocales > Nostocaceae > Anabaena > Anabaena sp. PCC 7938. Next base: position 5,480,219 of record NZ_CP186034.1, read on the forward strand.
AACTTAAGTGAGTCTCTATTTCTGCGGGAGATTGGTTAATCGCACTTACAAGACGTTCTCCTGCTACTGCTGCTGCATTCATGCCATTACCAATCAATATACAGGCTAAAGGAATTAGATAACGTGGTTCGTACCATCTATCTGGTTGGATAATTAAAAAGTTGGTATAAAGCAATGTTAAGGCGGTACTTACAAAAATTGCTCCCCACACTAAAGGTAGTACTTGAGGAACTTTTTGGCTGATGCGATTTCGTGCGACAATCGCCGTAATTGTCAGCATGATTGTTAAAATCGCTAAAACTGCCCAAACATTGTCTACAGCAAAGATGAAGTCTAAAACGTATCCTAATACGATGAGTTGGAGGATGGTTCTACCGGTAGCTAAGGCTAAGTTTAACTCTAGTCCTAATTTTTCCCAGGCAGATAAACCAAGAGCGATCGCTATTAATGCTACAGCTAATGCTAAATCTACAATATCCAGTTTAATCAAATCCGGCATGGTTTCTCTATTTCCTGGGATTTTATACTTGTAGCAACGACAAGATGGCGAGGACATCAATTGATCATGAAACTCTGTCTAAAACAGGTTTTTACTCCTGATTCCTAATTTCTGACTCCTGACTTCTGCTATCAAACAGCCTACACGCGAATAATTCAAAATTCCATTAGCAAACAGCACCCGTAAAAGTGTATCTTTTGTATCTCGATTAAAATAATAAATTATGATCCAAAGAGTAAATTCCATTCCCGCATTTGATATAAAGCAGCAATACGCGACTATTGAAGCGGAAGTAAGTAGTGCTGTTCTAGAGGTGCTTGCTTCAGGCCGTTATATTGGTGGCCCCGCAATTGCAGGCTTTGAGCAACAATTTGCTGCTTATCATGGTGTAAGTGAATGTGTAGCTTGTAATTCTGGTACAGATGCGCTGTATTTAGCACTACGCGCTTTAGGAGTTGGTGCAGGTGATGAAGTTATTACCACACCTTTCACCTTTTTTGCAACTACTGAAGTGATCAGTGCTGTAGGTGCAACACCTGTTTTTGTTGATATTGATGCCACTACCTTTAATTTGGATGTAGCCCAAATAACAGAGGCAATTACACCTAAGACCAAGGCTATGATCCCAGTTCACTTGTTTGGACTACCTGTGGATATGACAGCTTTGATGGAGGTTGCTCAATTTCACAATTTAGCAGTAATTGAGGATTGCGCTCAAGCCACAGGTGCAACTTGGGATAGTCAAAAAGTTGGCAGCATTGGACACGTTGGTTGTTTTAGCTTTTACCCAACTAAGAATCTGGGTGGTTGCGGTGATGGTGGTGCAATTACAACTAATGATAGTGCGATCGCAGCCAAGTTGAGAATATTGCGAGAACATGGCAGTAAAGAAAGATATATTCACGAAGAAATAGGTGTCAATAGCCGTTTAGATGCCATTCAAGCCGTAATTCTGCAAATTAAACTGCGCTATCTAGATACTTGGAACAAACAACGGCAACAAATAGCCGCTTATTACTACCAATACCTCAGTCAAGTTCCCGGTATCACCACACCCCAAGAATTACTAGGAGGAGTGGGAGTTTGGAATCAATATACCATTCGCGTTTCTAGTGAAGGCAGAAATGGTGCAAGTGCTAAATATCGGGATTGGGTGCGGACTCAATTACAAGAAAAAGAAGTGAGTTCCATGCTTTACTATCCCCGTCCTTTACATCTGCAACCAGTTTATGAACATCTAGGTTATCAACCGGGACAATTGCCAGTATCAGAGCAAGCTTGTCACGAGGTGATATCTTTACCCATGTTCCCAGAACTAACCCAGGAACAGCAAGATAAAGTAATTTATGCCTTGAAAGATTGTTTAAGCTAGAAGAGGTGACAGGGAACAGGTGACAGGTGACAGTTTAAGAGGGAATAGCGGAAAAGTTAATTATTTCTCCTGACTCCTGACTCCTGACTCCTGACTCCTGACTCCTGACTCCTGACTCCTGACTCCTGACTCCTGACTCCTGACTCCTGACTCCTATAGGAATTTATGCAAATGTCCGAGTATTAGCAGTTGCCAAAGCTTCCACTAAGCTACGGACAGCAGCAATCATGGCGATTTCGCTATTGAGTTGGTTGATAGCAGAACCGACACCAACACCAGCAGCACCAGATGCGATCGCTAAAGGTGCAGTAACATTAGAAATGCCAGAAGCGCACAATACAGGCACAGAAACCACGCGGGAAATTTCATAAGCCGCAGCCAAAGTAGGAGCAGCCTTTTCAATCAATCCCAAAGTACCACCGTGAGCAGGTTTGCTGCTAGTACCACCTTCAGTTTGGATGATATCAGCACCAGCTTTTACCAATTCCTCAGCTAGTTGTACCTGTTGGTCTAATTCTAGGATGTGAGGAACGGTTACAGATAGAGTAATTTCGGGTAATAAAGCGCGGGTTTGGCGAGTTAGGGCTAAAACTTCTTCAGCCTCAAATCTGCGTCCTTGAGCGTAAAAAGAATCAAAATTACCGATTTCAATTAAATCAGCACCAGCAGCTACAGCTTGGACAAATTTTTCCGGCTCAACTGCGGAAACACAAACAGGTAAGCTTGTTAAACTTTTAGTTAATTGCACCAAAGCCACATCAGCAGCAATATCTACAAAAGTCGCACCACCAAATTCAGCCGCTTTAATGGTAGCAGCAACACTTTCAGCATTGAAGTTATTCAAACCGCTAATCACCTTCAGGACACTGCGGTTAGCAAAAGCACGTTGCAAGTTAGGATGAATTGTCATAATTCTTGTTTTACAGCTATCAAAGTAGGAATATTTTTACACTATATAGACTCTGGAAACTAGAGGCTAGAGCAAGAGACTTTCAGAATTCAAGACAATAACACTAAAAACATCTATCCAAAGAACTAAAAATCCTGTTAATGCTAGAAATGGGAAAGAAGCTTTGAGTTAAAAAACAATGAACGCTCCAGGAAGCATAAATCAGCGAGATTGGTCATGGCCTTTTTGGCCTGTTTTACCACTATATCCCTACGGTAGAAGGCGAACAATGCGCCGGGAAATAGTCAAGGATACTATTTGGACATTTGATCAATTACAAGGCATCCTGTATACCATAGTCCCAATTCGGATGACCGTCATCAAGCTACAAGCAGGTGGTCTTGTAGTTTATGCACCTATTGCACCCACACCAGAATGTATCCGTTTAGTTCAGGAGTTAGCAGCAAAGCACGGTGAAGTTAAATATATCATTTTGCCTACTGGTTCTGGTTTAGAGCATAAAATTTTTGTTGGCCCCTTTGCCAGAAAATTTCCTCAAGCTTTAGTTTATGTTGCTCCTCACCAATGGAGTTTTCCGTTAAATCTGCCATTAAGTTGGCTTGGTTTTCCCCAAAAACGGACTTTAGACATACCAGAGGATATTTCTCAAAATCCTTTTGGTGATGAATTTGAATATAAAATTTTAGATATAAATTTAGGACGTGGCGCTTTTGTGGAAGTCGCATTACTGCACAAACCATCGCGCACTCTCTTGCTTACAGATACTATACTTTCAGTTTCCGAAGAACCACCAGAAATTTTACAATTAGAACCATATCCTTTATTATTTCACGCTAGAGAAAATGCACAACAAGTTATAAAAGATAATCAAGTCAGTCGTCGTCAAGGATGGCAAAGAATATCTTTATTTGCTATTTATTTTCGTCCCAGTGCGTTAGAAATTATGGGAATAAGAGAAATGTGGCATGATGCGAAAAAAGCACCAGACCATTCACCAAAGGCATATTTTGGTTTATTTCCCTTTCGCTGGCAAAATAACTGGCAACAGTCTTTTGATGCCTTGTGTGGAAATGGTCGTCCTTTTGTAGCACCGATTTTACAAGTTCTCATTCTTCCCCAAGCACCAAAACAGGTATTAGATTGGGCTGATCACGTTGCAAGTTGGGATTTTAATCAAATTATTTCTTGCCATTTTGATTCACCCATTAAAGCGAGTCCGCTGCAATTTCGGCAAGCCTTTACTTTTTTAGAAAAAAAACCATTATTAAAAGATGATAAACCTTTATTAGTGAAAGATTTGCAATTTATTCAGGAACTAGAAGCTAGTTTAGTGAAGCGTGGTATTGCCACACCAGTAAAGGATAAGGTTTAATTGTCAGAATCAGGATTTCCAGGATTAAATGATTTACAGGATTAAAACTGAGATTTGATCACCAGTTATATCATATCGGCTAATTACTGAATAATAAACTTGTCATATTTCCTCCCCAAACAGAGATGATAACTGTTCAAACTGAATTATTTCCCAATACAGAACCTGCTAAAGATCCTATCCAAAACCGATTCCGTCACCTCTTCTCCGGTAATTTCTCCCAACGCATAAATCGCTCCTCTCAGATCAATTGTCCAAAAATCTAAAGGTAACTGCTCGATAATTGTTTTTTGTACTTGTTCTAAATCAATTTTCGCTTTTGTTAAAGCTGCGGCTTGTCTTTGATTAATTGCTAAATCCATATCAGCAGCTTGTACTTTTCCTGCTTGGACTATTTCTAAAATAGCAGTTTCTAAACCATCAATTCCTTGATTCTGCGCTGCTGCGGTGACAATTTTAGATTTTGGATTTTGGATTTTGGATTGAAGAGTTTGTTTTTGTTCTACTGAAATTAAATCTATTTTATTAATTACCAAAATTACTGGACGGTGTTTTACTTGTTCATAAATCTCTTGATCTGCATCTGTCCAACCTGCGAAAGCATCAATGGTAAATAAGACTAAATCAGCATTATTCGCAGCACGACGCGATCGCTCTACCCCTATTTTTTCCACCTGATCTGCTGTCTCCCGAATCCCTGCGGTATCTAAAACCTGGATAGGAATCCCCCCCACAACTAGCTGAGATTCAACTACATCGCGGGTTGTACCCGGTAAATCTGTGACAATAGCGCGATCACTCTGACTCCACGCATTCAATAAACTCGATTTTCCCACATTGGGACGACCAACAATCGCCACTTTTAACCCAGTTCGCAATAATTCACCTTTATCTTTTGTTGCTAATAACTTGGTTATTTCTGCGGTAACTTGATCAATCTCAGCAATAATTCTTTGCTCATCTAAGGGTGGTAAATCTTCCTCAAAATCAATCCGCGCTTCAATTTCCGCCAAAATATCCAAACATTGAGCGCGTAACTGACGAATAGGATGAGCTAATTTACCTTGTAACCCAGCTAAAGCCGTTTGTGCTGCTTGGGGAGATTTCGCACCAACTAAATCTGCAATACTTTCTGCTTGGGTTAAATCCAATCTTCCATTTAAAAACGCTCTTAATGTAAATTCTCCTGGTTGCGCTAATCTCGCACCATTTTCTAAACATAGTTGCAATACTTGTTGTACGGCCATAATTCCCCCGTGACAATGGAATTCCACCACATCTTCACGGGTGAAAGAACGGGGTGCTTTCATGATTAGCAATAAAGCTTCATCAACAACTTGCTTCGTTTGGGGTTGACGAATGTAACCATAGAGAATGCGGTGACTTGACCAAACTTGTCTTCCAGGTGCAGAAAATAGAGTTTGTGCGATCGCTATTGCATGATCACCAGAAACCCGCACAATCCCCACACTACCTTGTTGAGGGACAACAGCAGTAGCTATAGCAGCGATCGTTCCAGTATTAGCTAATAATTCCGACATGGGAGTTTAGGTGACAGGTGACAGGTGACAGAAAGAATAACCTCTGATAACCCTACGAACTTAATAGTAATATTTATCTAAAGGGTAATAAAGCCGTACTTTAGAGAGGAGTCCACCGTGGAGCAAAAAATTAACTGCGCTGAAACCTGCGTTAACGGTTGCGTTTTAGGCGATAAATGTCCCAATATCGAGTTTAGAGAAGCAACTTCTAAGTTTATTGAAGAGACTTCTTTGGATCAAATGCTAGAAATGGCTGAAGAACGACTGCGGAAAAAAATGACCGAACCGCCAAAATGGGTATTTCCAGAAGATCCTTAAACAGCATTTGGATCAATACCTAATTCTCGCAGCTTCGCCGCCAAGCGATCGCTGCATTGTTTCTCCTGTTCAGCCCGTTGTTTCTCCTGTTCAGCCCTTGCAAATTCCTGTTTTGCTACTTCTTCAGGTGTGGGAACTAATTCTCCTTCAACAGTGAAAAAGCGTAATTTGTTTTGATCAACTCCCAAAAATAACTCTAACTGCTGACTCCACAACCAACCTTGATCATTAGGTTCTATTGGTTGATACTTTCCAGCTAGAAGCACAAACCCAGCAAACTCTAAATTGTGAGGATCAAACCAAAAATATTCCGGTGTTCTAAAAATATCTTGGTAAATTTGTTTTTTTAAACCCTTGTCTGTTTTAGCTGTAGAATCTGATAGCAGTTCGACAATTACATTGGGATACTTACCATCTTCTTCCCAAACAACCCAACTTTTACGGGGTTTACGTTCAGTCTCCAACACGACAAAAAAATCTGGACCCCGGAAATATTCAGATTTCAGTTGCCGAGGACTGTAATAAATCGTAATATTGCCAGACGCATAGAACTCATTATTATTTTGCCACAACCACTCAAGACATTGAATGAGCAGCGTCATTTGTAGTCGATGTAAATCAGTTTCCAAAGGCGGTTCGTCACTATATAAATCTCCTGGAGGAAATATAACATCTTCTGGGACGGGAATATCTTGGATAATAGACATGGCGATAACTGTTTCAGCAATAAAATAGTTAACTTAAATTAAACATAAAACATCTGTTCAAAATTTTCCTGCTAATTGAGTGTAGAAATTCTGAAAATACTCAAGATTAATCCACCAAAAAAACTTCGTTGACGACACTCTTAGAGGATGTTTGAAAAGTATCAGAATTAATCGATATCCCCTTTTTACGCGATGCCCTGAGCTTGCCGAAGGGGGGGGTTAGGGAAATCTGCGGGTGTCATATCCCACACGAAAAAGTTTTCAAACAACCTCTTAGAGAAGATTTACGATCGCACTACTAAATTTTATACTATTTCTTAGTATCTCTAGTGGCAATAGCTGATTTTTATGACCACAACTAACACTTTGTGGCATATATAATAAAAATATGGCACAAAAATAAGTTGTATGCCTAATATATTTGTTGAAGTACATTTAAGTTCCCAAGGTCGATTAGTGATTCCTGCATCTTTAAGGAAATCACTTGGCTTTGAACCTGGTGATATCCTAATTGCACATCTTGAAGAAGGCCGGCTGATTCTCGAAAAACAGGAAACTATTAAGCGTAGACTCAAAGCTCGTTTTTCCCAATTACCGAAGGGTATGAGCCTTGCTGATGAGTTGGTAGCTGAACGCAGGGAAGAAGCGAACCGAGAGGAAACTGCATGAAAGCGGTTCTTGATGCTTCTGCTCTGCTGGCTTATTTGCAGGATGAACCTGGTGGTGAAGCAGTTGAAGCCGTATTAGCAGAGTCCGTTATTTCTAGTGTGAATTGGGCTGAAGTGGTACAAAAAGCGATCGCTGCTGGTGTACTTGTTGATGGAATGCGCGATGATCTTGATGCTTTGGGAATGAAAATAGAGCCATTTACACCAGAGGATGGGTTGCTAACGGGACAACTTTGGCAACAAACCCGTCAATATGGGCTGTCTCTTGGGGATAGAGCTTGTCTGAGTGTGGGTTTAAGGCTTGGGATTCCAGTTTTGACCACTGATCGCATTTGGGCTAACCTTGGTCTGACTTTAGATGTGCGTGTTATTCGTTAGGGGAGTGTTGTGTTAATCATTATTTGGGATGAAATTATGATCGTAGAATAAGCTCAAAGTCTAGAAAAAGCTATACTGTCAAGCATAAGAAAGTCATGAAAATACAAACTCAATCAACTTTATACGAGCAAGATTATTCTCTGTGGCTAGAAACTACGATAGAAAAATTACAAAAACATCAATTTCAATTTTTGGATATTGACAATTTAATTGAGGAACTTGAAACTTTGAGACGGATTGAAAAGAAAGCTTTGCGAAGCTATCTAAGATTAATTGTTATGCACCTGCTCAAATGGCAATATCAACCAGATAAGCGTTCTAAAAGCTGGCAAATCACCATTAGAAACAATCGTTATTAGCAAATGCTTACGAACACACTACGAAATTTAATATTATTTTATTCATTATTATCTGTATATATAATATTCATATTCCCGACAAAATTACGCTCTTTTGATTTCAAATAGTTGTCTCTTTCTGAAATAAATTCTTCTTTTTTATCTTGTTTGTATAAATCTACCATTTCTGAAGTTATGAAATGCCTATCTAGAATTTCAATTGAAGATTCTTCAATAAAATTTTTAATCTGTTTTTTATCTTGATCTCTCTCAAATTCAGATGATAGCCTAAGAATTATATTACCTGGAGTTCTATCTTTTTTTGAAGAAGCAAAAATAAAAATTTCTTTCATTCCTTCTCTATCTTGAACTGGACTACTTTCGATTATTGATTTCAAATAAAATAATTGTAATGCTTTTGGTCTTACGCCCGTAAAATTTAATTTATCTGGATACTTAGCTGTACTAAAAGGAATATCGCTATTCACTTTATAAATTCCATTAGGATGTTCTGCCTTTGCAAATTTATAAAATACTTGATAAGCACTTCTTTGTTGGCTTAAAGAATACAATGTAAAATAGTTTGAATATGTTGTTACCCAAAACCAATTTTCTAAGGCTTTGTATTGTTCAGTTGTCGGTGCTGGGTTTAATCTAAAATATTCAGAAATAAAAATTAATTGAGATGGATAAGGTAGTAAACGACTATCTATTACAAACAAATGTTTATATAAAAACTCCACTGCTCTTCTAATATGTGAATATGCCTTATTTGTAAACGATTCTAAGCCTAAATCCTTTTTTAATAATTCTTCTGTTTTTACATCAAAATAAATCTTTCCAGGTATATTGTGAACATTGTTAGAAATACAGTCTAAAATAGTATCCCTTTTCAAATCTTCAAAATTATAAACATTTAAACTGTTAAGGAATTCAGTAATTGAATCACTGAGCAAAAATCCTGTTTCTTGATTATAGCTAAGTGCTGAAAGCATAAAGTCTTCTGAAATTTCTGTTCCTGTTGAGTTCACTCTAGAAAAAATTTCAACAGCACTTTTTATATCTCCTCCTTTTATTTCTACATAAGGCAGCCTATATTTATGTAAAATATTATGCAAATTTCTTGCATTATCAATGTATTCATTTTTTTCAATTTCTGTAATATCTTCTTTATCTAATTCACGAAGAAAATTAAATAATTCACGATTATCATAAATTTCATAAAGTGGAATTGAAAATACGTTCTTATCCTTTTTATTTCTTATATAGCTAAAATTATTTTCCCTAATATCAAAGTAAATTAAAAAATCTCTCAATTCATTCTTATTTGTTTCAGGAAATTCTTTAGGATTAATCAATACTCCAAATAACGTAGATATTCGTTGAAATCCATCTAAAACATATCTAGTATCACTATTTTCTTTTTTTATAGTGTATGGACCTATTTTGTCTTTGGTTTTATAGCCTTTAGTATTCCAAAATAGTAAACTACCTATTGGATAACCTTTTAAAATACTATCAAATAATTCAAGTATTTGAGAGGATTTCCAAACAAATTCTCTTTGAAATATAGGTATTTTATATGCTCCATTAGCTATATCATTTAATAGGTCTTCAAGATATATAGTATCGGGTTTAACACTTATTTTATCGCTCATACTATTTTTGCAATTTTAAGTAATATTTGTTCGATTTCAGAAACTTTCTCGGTTGTTCCATTAGGTAATTCAATTGAAACTTGGTGATGATTACACCTGTTTTCTAATTCACTCACTAGGAAAGGAGTAAGGAACATTTCGGGAAATTGATCTTTTACCTTGTCTTTTCCTATACTAATATAGTAGTCATTAGCCAGAGGTGTTGGCTTATAATATACAATAAAATCCATTATTTCGGGAGTATTATCTAACCGATCCAAATTAGATATTTGCTCATTGTTTAAATTAGTTATACTTTTTTTAATTACGCTTAACGGTACATAGTTTTCAATAGCCCTCTTGGAAAGCATATGCCATACAATTATATCTGTATTTTCATATATTATGTCATTTTTACTTGGAGGAGAATTAATACTCCTATTTTTTATGTATTCTATTAAATTTTTATAGTCATTTTTAAAATCATTTGGATGTTTTCTATCACTATCAAAGATTGCCATTAATTTATACTGGTACATATTTTGGTAAATACCTTCCACCCATCCTTGAATTTGCTTTTGTATTCCACTACCCCCAGCATGATCATAAATTAAATAATGATTGTCTAATGCCTTTTTTATAAGCTGATATATGCTTTTTCTTTTTCCAAAATGTTCATATTTATCAATAATACCTCTTATAAACTTCCAATCATTGGGATAGTTTTCAAGAATAATCAATGAACGCTCATTTATAATTCTGTAAGCCTCACTAGGATGAATTTCATCATTTTTTATCCCAATTTTGATAGTTGTTAGATAATGATGATGTGCAGGAGTTATATAAGTCGAGATACTATAAATCTCTTTTATTTTATTAAGTAATTCTTCCTTGTCTCCAGGAGAGATCCATTTCTCACTAAATGGAATTTTGAAAAAATTATTTTCATCTTCTGACAAAAACAATTCATCTAAATTATCTATATCCCACAGGAATTTATCCTCCAAAATCTCCAAAATTATTCTTGAAGTTTTAGATTGAATATTTGCATCTTCAGAAGTAAATAAATCTGGATTGAATTTTACTATCATTGGTATCAATGCTTCCTTTTCTTATTTAATGCTTTTCTCATAAAAATTATTTCTTTAACATTTTCATTAAAAACACCTTCAGGCCAATCACTTAAAACACCTTCTTCATCAACTGTGATTTCACGCAGTTCTTTTCCTTTTAACTCAGCATCTTCTATCCAGTAAATTACTAAATCATCTTTTGTAAAGCCAAAATCATTCTCAACTATCAGCTTACGAAGACGTAAGATTATATTTTCAGAGTGAGTTTCAATGATAAAAGTCTGATTATTTTCCTTAGCTGACTTTGCAAATAACTCAGCTAAATCACCATGTGCAGCAGGATGTAAATGTAGTTCTGGTTGTTCTAAAACAATTATTGAATCAGGTCTATTGGTAACATTAGCACGAACCACTAAAGGCAAGGCTTGATTCATTCCTTGTCCAACATCCATAATATTTACTTCAGTATCATTTTTTAAAAGTAAAATTTGAATAAGAGGTTTTTTACTTGTATTATCTACTATTAATTCCCAACCGTCAAAATGTTCCTTATACCACTGTCCTACTTTTTCATACAATTTATCTTTTTTCTCTAATTTACTGACTCCAAGCATTAAATAAGCATTTTCACCTGTAATACCTGTATCTCTAAATTTTATCTGTCCATGTAAAGAAAAGCATCTCTGGGGTAAAATTCTAAATGGTCCAATATAATCTACATCAATTTTTGGTATTATAAAGTTTTCAGATAAATTTTCATTTGTACCTTCTTTTACAAATTTATTAGGTATAAATCCTTTAAATTCGCACTCGTAAAATTTCTGGTTGATATCGTTAAGGTATCCCCCACCAAAAGGTTCTAGATCTTCTAGATCAAATTCCTGTTTCTGATCTTTATATTTCCATTGAAAAATATCTAAACCATAGCCATCTACTTTTTTCAATAAACCAACTGCTAGTTGTATATTATTCTCAAAAATAATCTGAAAATTCAAAGTAATACCACCAGGGTTATTCTCAGGAAATAGATGATCAAAATCTGCACCTAATTCCACTCCATTATTTTTTAATAACAAAGGTTCATCATTATCTCCCTTGAGCGAGTTTTCAAGCAAAGTAAATAGTTTAGCGATAGAACTTTTACCAGAACTGTTTTTACCAATCAAAATAGTAATTGGTTTTAGTTGCATTGTCTGTTTTTCGTAAAATGCTTTGTAATTTTCAAATGAAATAGATTTTACTTTCATGATTTTTATTAAACTTTCAAATTTAACGAAGTATAGGAAGTAATCATACTATTTTTATATGATATGCTCCCTGTGTTTAGACTACATTTGTAAATTAAGTGCGGGTAGTATTATCTTCTAAATACTAAATATCCAAACCCAACACCGTTAACTCCGGTGGATGCTCAACAGTGAATTGATAATATACTTCTTGTTGTTCCTGTGGTGCAAGCACAATATCCCATTCCAAAATTCCCATTTCACCTAATTGAATTTGTGGCTGAGAACGGCTAAGACGCACCTTGATTTGCTCATTACGACTAACTGGTAATTGTTCAGTTAATTTCAAATTTGCTTCTTGATTTAACAAGTTAGTAATTACAACTCGATAAGCATAGGTAACTCTGCGTTGGCTGCTCATCAGTTTCTTATCTACCTGACGTTCAACTAAATCACGCTCAACTTTTAAACCTTCATCTATACCTAAATTTATTTTAAATTCTTGTCCTGGAGCAATATTTTCTAATTGAGTTGCACTGACAAAAATAGTATCACGAAAAATATTTGCTTTTCCTGGTAATAAAGTTGCACCATCAGGACTATTTTTTATAGTAGCTTGCAAATAAGCAAAACTAACTAAACGTGGCATTCCTACATAATTAAAATTACAAGGGTAATCACCTTGCCAAATCGTTATTTTATGAGGTGCGCCATCACTAGGAATATTACCACCACTATTTAGTTTAAAAGTAACTACACTTCCTTGTTTAGATACTTCAGTAACAACTATTTCTGCGTCAATAAAATTTTCTTCATCTTCTTCTTTTACTGGTTTTGACATACTACTTGGAGTAGGTAAAAGTATTGCCATAGCAGGAGGAGGAGACATGGAACGCTGCATAGTCAGAGTATCATCTGTGCGTATACGTGGAGTGTCGATATACCAAGGTTTCAACTTAGGTGGTAGTGTACCTAATCCCGGTTTAGCAGTTGAAAGGGTAAGAGCTACATCTAGCCAATCTTCCCCTGTACTTTGGGTAACTTCTGCCAAATAGCTGAGATGTAGTGTCTTGCTTAAACTATCTACCCGCAAGTCATAAAGGGGTTTCCAGTTAGCACGATTTACCAGATAAGACATCTCTAACTCAAATTCACCTTCTCCCCCAACTTCTATTCCCACAACTACGCTTAAGCTTTCTTTGGGGTGGGGTGTTTGAATTTTTTGTAATGCAGTGCGGAGTGATTGTAATTGCTTTTCTATTTCTTGCTGTTGGGTTTTACATTCCCCAGATGCGATCGCATATTCGCTATACTGACTACCAATAAAGTTGAGAAAATCCAATGTTTCACTCAAACTCAGATTTTTGCGCGACAGGCTCTGAGCAAAGGGTTCTTCCGTCTTCTCCCCCAAACCAGCAATAAAATGAGATTGTAATGCCAAGGCATCTATTTGAGCTTGTAAATGGCGTTTTTCTGCTTCTAGTTGTTGAATTTGTCTTGTCAACTGTGCCACTCTTTCAGCCACTGGTTCAGTAGTGTAAATGCGCTCGCAACTCACTCCCACTAACCGCACTCCTACCGTACCAGCACCGCTTATCCGCACAGACTCAGTTTCCAGAGTTACAGGCAATGGTGTAATTAATAACTCCCGTTCTTGTCCTGTAAGCGATATAACACCTCGTCTTGTAACTAAAGCTTTGTCGCCATAGACTGTCACAGCAACAATTTGGCTTTGTACTGTCTTGCGCCAAGATGATATTTCCGGGTTCACCACTACCAGTTTTGCCTCATGTTTAACAGTTATCAATTTAACAGTTATCAGTTATCAGTTTCATCGTTTGGAGCTAAATTCCCCTCCGTGATCCTAGATAACTGTTCACTGGATTTAATGTTTCTGTTAGCTAATTGTCAATGGTTTGAGGTTACATCGTCAAGCAGACAGGAAATTTTGGATGTAAACTTTATTCTGAAAGTTTATCAGCCGTAATACTTAGAGGGATAAGGTTTTGCTCTACAATCTTCTTTGCGGCCTCTAGCAGATACTCATAATAAGTACGCGCAACAATAGATAACTGCTTACCTGCTGGGTAAACGATATACCAAGTGCGTTTAATAGGAAAATTCTGCACATCCAAAATGCTGAATTCATGAGCATCTGTCAATAAAGTATGACGAGATAAAACCGAAATTCCCAAACCTCCAGCTATTGCTTGTTTAATCGCTTCATTACTTCCCAATTCCAATTTCACCTTCACCTTGATCCCATGTTCGTCAAAGAGACTCTGCACAGCGCGACGTGTACCCGAACCTGGTTCACGCATAATAAAAGGTTCTTCTCCTAGCCGTTCTATGGGAATATTTTTTTCCTTTGCCAAAGGATGATTAAAAGGTGCAAAAACTACCAAAGGATTTTCTAAAAAAGGCTCGAAATTGATATCCAGATGATCTGGAACTTGGCTCATAATATACAAATCATCCAAATTACCAATCATACGTTCCAAAATCCGTTCATGATTCGTGACTTGGAGCGATATATCAATTCCCGGATAAAGTTGACAAAAAGGCCCCAACAAACGGGGAATAATATATTTAGCCGTAGTGATCACAGCCAATCTTAATTGACCTTGTTTCAGTCCTTTTAAATCTGCCACCGTCATTTCAAATTGGCTGATAGTCTCAAAAATCTGGCGACAAGTGGCAAATAACTCCCGTCCCGCTTCCGTCAAAAATAACCGTTTTCCCACCTGCTCAAATAATGGCAACCCTACCGATTTTGTCAGCTGCTTGATCTGCATTGATACGGTAGGTTGGGTAAGAAATAACTCTTCAGCAGCACGAGTAAAGCTACCGTGCCGTGCAGCGGCCTCGAACACCTTCAACTGGTGCAGCGTCGCTTGGTTCAAGGTGATTCTCCTCTAATAGCAATTCGTAGACATATATTTCAGTATTGCTTAACACTAGCCAATTATGTAATGGCACACATACCAAGTTGTGAGTCTAAGTATAGACAAAAGTCTATGTTCGCTATCAGAAGTGCGGTATTGGACTTATGGAGTGAAGAAGTTATCATCAGAAAACAAGCAAATGACAAAATGCCTTCCAACTCAAGATGAATGCTGAATATTGAATAATTTATTATTTAGAATTCATCATTCATCGTTCCATAGTTCTTCCTTAATTTTGACAGGCAATCTGGCTAAATCTGGCAACTCCACAGCTTCTGCATCTACAATTTTATCCCTAATATTCAAGGGAATATTTAACGGTTCGCGTTCTTCTATCCAACAACTTGCGATCGGTAAGGTTAGCTCCATTTCATCCAAAGGACGAGGAATTACCATCACCGCGTTTAATTCCCCAATGCGTTCAGCCTCAAACATTCCCGCTTCTACGGCTACGGCCACATTAGCCACAGAACCACGAATAATAGCTGTACACAAACCCGCACCAATTTTTTCATAAGCTGCCAAATGAACATCAGCAGATTTGAGCATGGCATCACAAGCGCCTACCATTGCCGGAAAACCCCGCGTTTCCACCAAACCAATTGCTTGATTACTCAATCGGCTATAACTGCCTTCCTCCATCAATTTGCTGATGCGGTTAGTAATTGGCAGCACAATATCAAGGTTGGGATAAGGTCTGGGAATCACCAGACTAGAAACCAACTGACCAAATTGTTCAGCAGTTTGGACACCAGCTTCTACAGCCAAACGAACATCAGCAATACCACCCCGGATAATTGCTGTGCAGTGACCACTACCGATTTTTTCATATCCAACCAAGTGAACTCCGGCCGATTTCAACATCATATCAGCTGTTCCAACTATTGCTGGAAAGCTAAGAGTAGATACTAAACCCAAGGCAGTATCCTTGAAGTTGTCTCGATGACGGCGACGTGATGGCTGGATAGTGGTAAGAGACCGTTGATTAGATGTTTCCATCGTAAATTCTCCAGGATACTCACAAAACTCTCCACTTAACAATTAACACTTACTACAAGGAATTGTCAGAGTGTTGGTCGTTCAAGGATTGTCTATGGGGAAACAATGTGATCAATAGCCTGTTGATGCTACCTTGTCCGTAAATTTGAGTGCCAAAAGTATTATTAGCTTCAGTTTCAGCTTGGCCTGGTGCTGCTTCTGGATTACTAATTTCGGCAGATTCTGGGGTATTAGGTTCTTCTTGGTGAGATTCAGCAACTTGAGCCTGTTCCTCTACTGGGGGAGATTGGCTTTTGGGAGTCGGAGAAGGCTGAGAAACAGTATTCGACTGGTGTTGAAACTCCACAAAGGCTGAGGCTGAAAAATGAGTTGAAGAAATTACTTTTTCTTCTTGCTTTTCCTCTCCAACTTTTGTGGCAGTGGAATTATGAGTGGATGGTTCAATTTGTTGGGTTTCTTCAACTTGGCGACTGGTGTCTCCCAAAAGCGATCCAGGTGCAACCACTTGTCCTGCTGCGACGGAACAGTTGAATACTGTCGTTGCTGCACCAATACAAGCATTAGCCCCGATTTTGCCTTGACCAACCATCAAAAAACCGGCTCCCAGATTCACTCCTGCTTCTACTTCTAGAATACCTTCGTTAACCTGGAGAATTGACCCCATGCCAATACAGACCCCAGGACCAATAATAATTTTACTGTTGGTAGCTGCTTGGAGTATTACTCCTGGAGCAAGTACCGCGCTCTTATGAATATTCACCTCGCCACTGATACACGTATCAAAATTGTCGCTGAGGCGAAGCAACGGCACAGACATGGAATTTATTCCCTTGGAAGATCAAACTCGATGATATTGCTAATTGGTAAGTGGTAATTGGTAAGAATATATTACCCATTACCCATTACTCAATTAATTATGGACGTTGGATAATTGCTTCCAACACGCGGCGTTTGGCTGCGGAATCAATACCAATCAAGCGTATATATTCACCTGCATATTCAGAAATGATAGCTTCTAAGGCAGCGATCGCATCTCGTTCAGATGTAGCCTGAATCTGACCGCAGCTTGCCCAAGTACCTGTTCGGAAACGTCTTTGGTCTACGTGTTCAACGCTAATCTTAAACCCACCGGTTAACAACTGTCTCAGCTGGTCTATTACTTCTGTACTCAAGCGAGTGCTGGTTGCAGTTGCAGTTCGACCACCATAATTGGCAGCTACTGCTGTTTTAGCACTCCCTGAAGATACTTCTTGACCGTTAGGACGTTGGATAATTGTTTCCAGTACCCGACGTTTGGCTTTGCTGTCAATGCCAATCAAACGCACATATTCGCCTTGGTGGTTAACCATGCATTCTTCCAAAGCGGCAACTACATCATTAGCTGAGGTTGCTTCAATGGGGTTACAACTTTCCCAAGTACCTGTACGGAAACGACGCTCGTTTACGTGTTCTGTACCAATTTTGTAACCATTAGCCAAGAGTTGGCGAATTTGGTTAACAGTTTCAGCACTGAGTCCACCAATAGCCACAGCACCGTTACCATTGCCGTTGCCATTGCCGTTGTAGCTCTTGTAAGATGTAGTCGCAGGAGTTTTAATGCTAGATGTACCTGCAACTACACCATCGGGACGTTGAATGATGGTTTCTAACACCCGTTTTCTACCGTTGTCAATGCCGAACAAACGCACATACTCGCCACTGTGGTCTAATAGACAAGATTCTAATGCTGCGATCGCTTCTCCTAAAGACCTCGTTTCAATCGGCTGGCAGCTTTGCCAAGAACCTGTGCGAAAACGTCTTTGATCTACATGTTCCGTGCCAATTTTATAACCTTGATTCAGTAAATAACGCACGTGTTCTACTGTTTCTGCACCCAATTTGCTTGCCACTTCACTACTCCTTTCCAACTCTTCAACAACAATACTTCTTGTATAAGATTTAGCCCCAGACAGATTAAGCTCATCCCGAATCGGGGTAATACACTTAAGATCCTCTGCACAGCGATAACCAGTCCGCAAAGCCTGGTTAATCCCCACAACATGGTGAGCAAATTCCTCATCCTGAGCTTGTACGTCTGGCAAGCGGTCAGCTTGCTGCTGCGTAGTAATTATCGAGCCAGAAGCTACGTATTTACCTGGGGGAATTTCTACATCTTGGATTAAAGCGTGCATCATGACGATGCAACCAGCCCCTACCCTGGCATTAAATACCGTGGAGCGAAAGCCAATAAAGCAACTGTCACCAATGTATGCTGGCCCATGAATGAGCGCCATGTGGGTAATTGAAGCATTCTTACCAATCCATACCGAGTATTTTTGGTCATCATCACCAATTACTCGGCCTTGCTCCAACCCATGAATTACTACACCATCTTGAATATTAGTATTTTCACCAATAAAAAAAGGTGTGCCTTCATCTGCTCTAATCGAAGTTCCTGGAGCAATAATCACATTTTGACCCAGGTGTACATCCCCAATAATAAGAGAAGAAGAGTGTACAAATGCGGTTTTGTGGATATCGGGTTCAGCTAAACTCCTAGACCACGGGGTTGGGGGGGCCGCCGTGCTGCGGACTGCCATCGCGAGATTCCTCCTGAAATAAGCTTTTTGTCAGTGGTCAGTAGAAGAAGGCAAAAGGCAAAAGGCAAAAAATAATTTATTCTCTCTTCCTGTCCCTGTTCCCTGTTCCCTGCTTTCTGACTATCTATATTTGGTCTTTTTTGCTGTAAAGGAGGCGATCTTCAACGTATATAGTATCTATTATCGCCACTACTGCTGCATCTAACGGACGTTGTTCATTGCCAAGAACTTGACGAGCGGCACCATTACGACTAAACAGCACCCACTCTTCCACTCCTGCTCCGACATTATCGGCTGCTACCTCATATTCTGGCAGGAGTTTTCCGTCTTCATCTACTAATTGCAACAGCAGTAGTTTGACACCTCTAAGACTTGGATCTTTTTGCGTGCTAACTACTGTGCCACGAACTTTGGCAATTTGCATTCTAAATTATGGTCTTCTGCCGAAAGGACGAATTGCGTTTACACCTTCCCGGAACTGTTCTACATCTTCTGTATAACGAATTGGTAGAACGTATTCCAAGTTTTCGTGAGGACGAGCAATGATGTGAGTAGACAGCACTTGTCCACCGTTGACTCGCTTTACATTTTCAACTCCAGCGGCTACTGAAGCTTGGACTTCGGAAACGTCACCACGAACGATGACTGTCACCCGACCACTACCGATTTTTTCATAGCCTACTAAGGTAACGCGAGCAGCTTTCACCATCGCGTCAGCAGCTTCTACTACTGCTGGAAAG
The DNA here is from genome assembly GCF_049315035.1 of Anabaena sp. PCC 7938. NCBI lineage: Bacteria > Bacillati > Cyanobacteriota > Cyanophyceae > Nostocales > Nostocaceae > Anabaena > Anabaena sp. PCC 7938. The sequence goes on from NZ_CP186034.1 coordinate 5,499,521, forward strand.
CCCAGCGTTTCAACCATTCCCACTGCAATTGACATTATTGTAAATCCTTAAATCAAGTTTTCAGACAGGCAAAAATTTCTACTCAAGCAAGCAACACCGTTAATCGCTTTGTTTAAACACTTTTTAAGTGCGGAACTGTTCTACTGCTTCTGTGTAACGAATTGGTAAGACGTATTCCAGGTTTTCATGAGGACGAGCAATGATGTGAGTAGACAACACTTCTCCGCCATTTACTCTTCTGGCTGCGTCAACTCCAGCCGCTACTGAAGCTTGTACTTCAGATACATCACCCCGGACTATTACGGTAACACGCGCACTACCGATTTTCTCATATCCTACCAAAGTTACACGGGCTGCTTTCACCATCGCATCAGCAGCTTCTACTACTGCTGGAAAGCCTTTAGTCTCAATCATTCCAACTGCAATTGGCATCGCAGAACTCCTAAAAATTTAATCAATTAGTACTATGGGTTGAAATTTTTGACGGGGATGCTTATCTTGAGGGAAGAAAATACTTCTAAAATTAAGCATATAAAACCTTGGCATCCCTGGCAACATAAATTACTATAATAGTTTGTAATAAAAAAGTTTTAAAAAACTTAACAAAACTTAATGCACTCCTAAATTTAATCAAATTTCACGGTTTCCTAGAGCGGCCGCTTATGCTTTATAATTTCTTTATTACATTTAGAAAATCACATTCATAACCAGGGCTAACCATATCTGGTCAGGATTGAGCAGAGGCTGTATATTCTACCGTCTCGGTCTTTCCTCAATTTTTGCTATTTGCACAGGTATTAAATGAAAAATATATAACTTTTTTAAATATAAACTATAAAATTCTTGGCACCAAGTAGAAATTTATATTTCTACCCGGATGATTAGTAAAGGTAAGTAAATGCTGTTAAATCTGTAAACTGATATTTAACTGCCATTAAATAGCGCACATTAAAGTAAAAATGCTGCTTAAAGTTTATTTGAAAAATAGTTAAAAAAAACTTGATTTTTTCAAAATTAACGTTGTTTAAGCGAAGAATTGTTTTTAGGGTGTCTAAGAAACTAAAAGCTGAGTCGTCAAGGAAAATTTAAATGAATGAGTTTCTATTTTTTACAAGTTGGTTTGTACCTTTTTATAGCTTACTAGGGGCAGTTTTAACCTTGCCTTGGAGCATAGGAATAATTCAACGAACAGGGCCAAGACCTGCGGCCTACTTGAACTTGTTGACGACTTTGGTGGCTTTTGTCCATAGCCTGTTGGTATTTCAAAATATCTGGGATAGAGATCCAGAAACTTTAGTAATCACTTGGTTCCAAGCTGCGGATTTTAACTTAACATTTGCTTTAGAACTATCGCCGGTCAGTATTGGTGCAATAGTTTTAATCACAGGATTGAGTCTGTTAGCTCAAATTTATGCCTTGGGTTACATGGAAAAGGACTGGTCGATAGCACGTTTTTTTGGGCTACTGGGATTTTTTGAGGCGGCCTTGAGTGGTTTGGCGATCAGTGATTCTCTGTTTCTCAGCTATGCCTTGTTGGAAGTTCTCACCCTTTCCACCTACTTGCTAGTTGGTTTTTGGTATGCTCAACCATTGGTAGTAACGGCAGCGCGGGATGCGTTTTTAACCAAACGGGTGGGAGATTTATTGTTACTGATGGGTGTAGTTACCCTTTCCACCCAAGCTGGTAGTTTAAACTTTTCTGACTTGTATGAGTGGGCGCAAACGGCTCATTTGAGTCCATTAACATCAACCTTAATAGGTGTGTCCTTGATTGCTGGGCCTGCTGGTAAATGCGCTCAGTTTCCCCTACACCTGTGGTTAGATGAAGCAATGGAAGGCCCTAACCCAGCTTCGGTGATGCGGAATTCCCTGGTAGTAGCAGGTGGTGCTTATGTATTGTACAAAATTCAGCCATTATTAGCACTCTCACCAGTGGCACTAAATGCTTTAGTTGTGATGGGTACAGTGACGGCATTAGGTGCAACCTTGGTGTCAATCGCGCAAATTGATATTAAACGGGCGTTATCTCATTCCACGAGTGCCTACATGGGTTTGGTATTTTTGGCTGTGGGTTTACAGCAAGGGGGTGTAGCTTTGATGTTGCTGTTGACTCATGCGATCGCTAAAGCATTATTATTCATGAGTTCCGGTTCCATCATCTACACTACCCAAACTCAAGATTTAACAGAAATGGGTGGTTTATGGTCACGGATGCCAGCCACTACTACAGCCTTTGTCGTTGGTTCAGCTGGGATGGTGACATTATTACCACTGGGTAGCTTTTGGGCAATGCTGGCTTGGGCTGATGGCTTGGTGAAAGTTAACCCTTGGGTAATTGTGGTTTTATTATTAGTCAATGGCTTGACAGCATTGAATTTGACCAGAGTTTTCCGCTTAATCTTTTGGGGAGAACCGCAACAGAAGACCCGCCGCGCCCCCGAAGTTGCTTGGCAGATGGCCTTCCCAATGGTGACTTTAACGATATTGACCCTACTATTACCCCTCATGCTACAGCAATGGTACTTGTTGCCAGGATGGGAAAGTATTGATTGGTATGTGGTATTGGCTTTGCTAACTTCTACTGTACTGGGGGTGGGTATTGGTGCAACAATGTATCTACATAAAGCTTGGTCAAGATCCAGAATTCTGGCATGGAGATTTATTCAAGATTTACTAGGTTACGATTTTTACATTGACAGAGTTTATCGTCTCACCATTGTCAGTGCCGTAGCTATGTTATCAAAGATTTCCTCTTGGAGCGATCGCTATTTAGTCGATGGTTTCGTAAACTTAGTCGGTTTTGCTGCCATTTTTAGTGGTCAAAGTTTAAAGTACAGCATTTCTGGTCAATCTCAAGCCTATATGCTGACTATTCTCGTAGTGATTAGCGTCCTTGGTTTCTTTATTAGTTGGTCATTAGGCTTACTTGATAAATTACCTTTTTAGGAAGAAGGTGACAGGTTACAGGTTACAGGTGACAGGGAATAGGTAGAAGGTTATTCTCCCCACCTCCCCAACCCTCCCCATCTTCCTTATCCCCCATCCCCATTTCCTTCACTGCTTATGATGCTGAGTACGTTGATTTTGCTGCCTTTACTTGGTGCCGCCTTAATTGGTTTCTATCCCTATCCTATCAGTGGGAAAGTTTCCCGTGGAACGGCTTTGGCCGTGTCCGTAATGATTTTCTTATGGTCAATTTTCCTGGCGATTCAGTTTCATCCTGATGAAGTCGGCATACAATTTGCTGAATCCATACCTTGGATAGAAGCCTTGGGATTAAACTATAATCTAGGCATAGATGGTTTATCATTGCCATTATTATTGTTGAATGGACTTTTGACTGCTATTGCCATCTACAGCAGCGATGAATCTCTTCAGCGTCCGAGATTTTATTACTCGTTAATCCTACTCCTGAATGCTGGGGTGATAGGAGCATTCTTGGCACAGGATTTATTGTTATTTTTCCTGTTTTATGAGTTAGAACTAATTCCCCTCTATCTACTAATTGCAATTTGGGGTGGTGCAAAGCGTGGTTATGCAGCTACCAAGTTTCTGATTTATACAGCAGTTTCGGGAATCTTGATTTTAGCTAGTTTTCTGGGGATGGTTTGGTTAAGTGATTCTCCAAGCTTTGGACTAGCAACCATTAACGCCCATAATCTACCTTTAGCGACTCAATTGTTACTACTAGTAGGGATTTTGATAGGTTTTGGAATTAAAATTCCCCTGGTTCCCTTTCATACTTGGTTGCCTGATGCCCACGTCGAAGCTTCCACACCGATTTCTGTTTTATTAGCTGGGGTATTGTTGAAATTAGGAACTTACGGTTTACTCAGATTTGGAATGAACTTGTTGCCGCAAGCGTGGGAATATATAGCACCAACTTTAGCCACATGGGCAGTAATTAGCGTCTTGTTTGGTGCATCTTGTGCGATCGCTCAAACTGATATGAAAAAAATGGTAGCCTACAGTTCTATCGGACATATGGGCTATATTTTGTTAGCAGCAGCAGCAGCCACACCCCTCAGCGTATTAGGTGCTGTTATGCAAATGATTAGCCACGGCTTGATTTCTGCCATGATGTTTTTACTGGTGGGAGTTGTATATAAAAAAGCTGGTAGCCGTGATTTAGATGTTATTCGTGGACTGCTAAACCCAGAACGGGGTATGCCCGTCATCGGCACATTGATAGTTTTGGGAGTCATGGCTAGTGCTGGGATACCGGGAATGGTAGGTTTTATTTCCGAATTTATTATTTTTCGAGGCAGTTTCGAGGTTTTTCCAGTACAAACCCTGTTATCAATGCTAGGTACAGGTTTAACTGCGGTTTACTTCTTAATTCTTCTCAATCGCGCCTTTTTTGGGCGTTTATCTGCACAAGTTACCAACCTACCACGAGTTTATTGGAGCGATCGCATTCCTGCATTTATCTTAGCTGTATTAATTGTGATTTTCGGCATCCAACCATCTTGGTTAGTGCATTGGAGTCAAGCCACAATCACCGCAATGGTAAATACACCAAGTTTAGTAGCAAATGCACCAGTAGATAAAGCTGGTAAAACTTAAAAGATATTAGTTTTGTGGTAGAGATTAAATTCTACTACAAGCTAATTTTTAACTCTTATCCCCCAACCGTGATTTATTGTTAATTTCTTGGAGAAATAGTAATGGTTAATCTTAAAAAAAAACCTGTTAATAAGCCTTTATCTGAATATATTCAACAGTTAACAAATGGAGGAGCATTACTCTCTGACAGTCCAGAGAATGTCATGGAAGTCGTGGGCATTCTCAAAAGCTATGGTGTAGTTTTAGATGCCTATTCTCAAAATCTAATTTACATAGCCGAACATCAATTTTTAGTATTTTTTCAATTTTTTAAATATTTTAATGGTGAGATTTCTTTCGCCAAATTACTCCGTCATTGGTGGCATGACAGAATTAATTTTGAATATGCAGAATATTGTTTGAAAGCCATGATGTGGCATGGTGGTGGAGGATTAGATACATACTTAGATACCGCAGAATTTCAAAACAGAACACAAGCTGTTATTGCTGCTAAATTTCAAAAAAATCCCTTAATCTTAGGACTTAACCAACTGTTTCCTGACTTTCTCACAGAACAGTTGCGTGTCTCAGCTTATTACACTGGGTTAGGTCAATTTTGGCGAGTAATGGCTGATATGTTCCTGAGTTTATCAGACCGCTATGACAACGGCGAAATCAAAACTATTCCTCAAGTTGTAGATCACATCAAAGCAGGTTTAGTAGCAGATGCACTCAAGCCAATTACTTACAATGTCAAAATTGACAACAAAGTCTATGAACTTATTCCGAAATCAGTCGGTTTGACTTTTTTAGCAGATACAGCTATTCCATATGTAGAAGCCATTTTTTTCCGGGGAACCCCTTTTGCCGGCACAGTTTCCCTCAATGCTCAAGCTTATCAAATCCCCCCAGATCAATCTCGATTTCAGTATGGTGCCTTATATGCAGATCCTTTACCTATAGGTGGTGCAGGGATTCCTCCCACGTTGTTGATGCAAGATATGCGTCATTATTTACCAGAATATTTACATGATATTTATCGTCGCAGTCGTCGTGGTGAAGATGACTTACGTGTACAAATTTGTATGAGTTTTCAAAAGTCAATGTTTTGCGTAACGACAGCAGCCATTTTAGGATTGTCACCTTATCCTATAGATACACAAGATCCATCTGAGCAAACAGCTAATCTTGTTTATTTAGAAAAGTGGATGGATAGGTTAAAAAACTCGCAAATAGGGGAAGTGAATAAATCTTGAGCAAAGCGCGGTTACACAGCTTTTAGCCTGATAATAATGGTGTATGTGACAAAACAATTGAAACAATAAAAAGAAAAATAAGCTTCTCAGATGAATCAAAAAATAAAATTCTTCGTCACTAGATGTATCAGTGAAATATTTAGAGGTTGAATTATGTCGTTACAACCACTTCAGGTTTTATTTTTGAGTAGTCTTAGCTTATCCTTACTTCTTAGCAATTCTGTAGCCTTTGCCCAAGTTGATGGTGTTGTTGTCCCCACGGTACCATCCGGCTCATCAACAACAGTACCACCCAGACCATCTACTAATATACCGACTTCCAGCACTGTTGACAGCAGCAAAAGATTTAGCTGTCAATATTATAATGGTAGATATACTGTCATGTACCAGCCCCAAAGTCAACCAGGTCAATTTTTCGCTTGGGCAGCACCTCAAGCCTTGGGTGGTGGTTGGACACCACAAAATCGTTGTGAAGCGATCGCAACTCGTTTAGAATTATATCGCCCAGATGGCTTACAAGAACTCCAGATAGCTGTAGAAAATAACGAAAATATTATCTGTGTCACTACAGAAGCTAACACTGGTTGTCGGATTGTACTCACAGTTCCCCGTGGACAAGACCCTTACGCTATCCGCAGTAGTGTTTTCAACAACTTGGCTACTGCTGACAACGGACAACAAACCATAGCTGTTAATACTTATGCTAATCGTAACCAAGGAGGAACGAACGAATTATACAACTTGGGACGCAGTCTTTTAGGTGGTGGTAATAATCGTGCTAATTCATCTAAAAATGGCATTAATTTGAAACCTTTCCTAGATCGTCAAGATGGTGGTACAGCAACTAACTTGCGAAATGGAGTCTCAATTGGTCGTCCTTCTCGACCACAAAATACTACTATCCTCAACCCACGGTTATTCCGCTGATTTATGATTTATCTCAGCTAAATATTTACTGTTGAAGTAATTATTAATAAATTCATTTTTGGCTTCTTTGTGCTTATTTACAAGGAAGCTTTTGCCTGTGGGTAATTTTAAGACTTAGTTAATATAAATTTTACGTAAAAATATGGTGAGACTTTTCGATTATTCAAGATTTTTAGCTTACATTGATTGGTGAGAATTTCAAAAAAGGCATTATTTGTCAGGTAACAGTGATCCTGATCCAGACAAATATGACAGCTTTCAATTTAGATAAATACAGTGCTTCAACTTTATCCAGGAACAAGTAAATGACAATATCATTTAGTACGCCCACTAATACTACCGTCGGTTCAGCTCCTTTTTCAGTAGCTGTAGGAGACTTCGACGGGGATGGTAATCTAGATGCAGCAGTAGCAAACTCTCTTGATAAGACAATCTCAGTACTTCTGGGTAATGGACTAGGTGATTTTTCCCTGATTTCTAGTCCCGCAGTCGGGTTATATAACCCTATTTCAGTAGCTGTAGGAGACTTTGACGGGGATGGTAATTTAGATTTAGCAACAGCAAACTTTGACTTACCTGATCTCCAAACCGTTCCTCCAAACCTAAATCCTGATAGCGATATCTCAATTCTACTGGGAGATGGAACTGGTAATTTTGACGCTCCCATTACAGTTGCTATCCCTGGAACAAATCTAAGTGCGATCTCCCTGGGAGACTTCAACAAAGATGGCAAGCTAGACGTAGCTGCGGGTAATTTTTCCAGCTCTGATGTGTCTGTCTTCCCCGGAACTGGCTTAGGTGCATTCGGATCTGCTCAGACCTATTCAGTTGGTAATACTACCCGTGCGATCGCAGTAGAAGATTTCGACGAAGATGGTGTTCCAGATATAGCCATTGTTAAGTCTGGTGCTTCAGTTGTGTCAGTACAGCTGGGAGATGGCTTAGGTGGCTTTAACGCTCAGACTGACTTTAATGTAGGAGCAGAACCTCGATCAGTGACTGTAGCCGATATCAACGGTGACGGACACTTTGATTTATTGGTAGGCAACAGCGATGATGATAATGTTTCATTACTTTTCGGTGATGGCACAGGTAACTTCGGCACTGCTACTAACTATGATGCAGGAAATGGGTCTCGCTCCGTAGCTGTGGGAGATTTTAATGGTGACAACAAACTAGACTTATTAGTAGCTAACCAACTCGGTAATAATATTTCTGTGTTGTTGAATACTACTGTAGGAGATAATTTCACTAACACTCCTGGCAATAGCAATTACTTTGTCGATAGTATTGGTGACACAGTTACTGAAGATGCTGATGGTGGCATAGATAGAGTTATATCCTCAGTCACTTACACCTTAAGCGACAACATAGAACGTCTAACTCTAACTGGAAACAACAATATCGACGGTACAGGTAATAACCTGAATAACAATCTCACTGGTAATAGTGGCAATAATATTCTCGATAGCGGAACAGGTAATGACTATCTTTACGGTAATGAAGGTGATGATGTCCTGATTGGTGGAGATGGCAACGACAAGCTCGATGGTGGTATAGGTGCTGATACCCTAATTGGCGGTAATAGTAATGATGTTTATACCGTTGATGATTTAGGTGACACAGTTATTGAAGATGCTGCTGCTGGTATCGATACAGTTAACTCCTCTGTCGATTTCACTTTAGGAAACAATATAGAACGTCTGACTTTAACTGAAAGTAAGGATATTAACGGTACAGGCAACGACCTGAATAACAATCTCACTGGGAGTGATGGCAATAATATCCTTGCTGGGAATAATGGCAATGACTATCTTTACGGTCAAGCAGGTAATGATACCCTAATTGGTGGTTTGGGTAATGATACCCTAATTGGTGGTTTGGGTAATGATATTTTCCAATTTAATAATCCCAATGAAGGTATTGATAGGATTCAAGACTTTGTAGTTGGTGAAGACAATATCCACATCTCTGCTATTGGATTTGGTGGTGGTTTAAGTGCAGGCGCGTTAAACGCTGCGGCTTTTGTTTCTGGCATAGGTACGAATGCAGCCACTGATGGCTTACAAAGGTTCATTTATAACAGTAGTAATGGTTCTTTGTTTTTTGATGTTGACGGCAATGGTGCCGTTGCTAGTATTCGCATTGCGGTCTTGACTAATCTGCCTAGTCTGAGTGCTAGTGATATTACTGTTATTTAGAGAACTCCACAAAAAAGATGATCCAATCTTGTGGGATGGGCATCTTGCCCGTCCTTATATTATTAGCGGGCAAGATGCCCGCACCACAAGAAATTTTGGGATATTTTTTTAATTGGAGAACTCTTAGTTAACAATTTCAACTCCCAATCAAGTAGGGTGGGTATTACCCACCCTAAAAAATAATCGTGCTGACAGTTGCTGTACCTAAACAATAAATTATGTAGTTAGTACATACAGGTAAGGCTTAAGAATCTTCAAATACAGCGATTTCATTAGTGTTCCATAATAGCTAAATATTTCTGCTTAGGTGCTTATGAATATATATTTTGAGTGAATCAGGCGTTAAATTTCAAAGTTTTTTGACCTGACTGCCAATTTAAGGTTGCAAATTCAAAAAATTATGATAATTTGGTACGATATCTGCAAATATGGATGCCTTTGTTACCAAGGGTGATCAAAAGATATTCGGTTTATACTAGTATTCTTGGTAACAATCTATTTATGTACACGGAAAGAGCTAAACACCAGGGCTGAGATTGTAAAGAATTGTATAAGCTTAACCCATATATAAACTGCCAACAATCTGTTTCTACTATGTTTTTAACAACAATTTATAACGGTGTTAACCTTGTTCACAAGTGATATGAATCAAGTTCTGCAATTTAGCGATGCCTCCGGTGAGCATAGCCAACGCATACTGACAGCCCCAGAAGTTCTACAATTACTAGCTAAATACCAATTAATTCCTCCATTGCTCAAAGAAGTGATCATTGATCAAGCGATCGCACAGATTGAGTGTACGCCACAAGAAGAACAACTTGCCTGCGAACAGTTAGCTCAACAATATCAAGGGCGACAAGAAATCAGTTCTGAGCAATTGAACAGCACGGCCATTCGTCAATTAAAACTAGAAAAATTCAAAGAAGCTTCATGGGGACAAGACTTAGAATCTTATTTCTTCCAACGTAAACCTCAGTTGGATAGAGTAATCTATTCCCTAATTACTACTGCTGATATCGGTATTGCTCAAGAAATCTATTTCCGCATCCAAGAAGGAGAACAGTCCTTTGCTCAATTGGCGCGGGAATATGCCCAAGGGCCTGAAGCTCAAACAGATGGTTTAGTCGGTCCAGTAGAATTACAATCTCTTCATCAATCGCTAGTGAAAATTTTATCTACTAGCCAACCACGACAAATTTCACCGCCCACTCAAATAGGAGAGTGGATAGTGATTGTGCGGTTAGAGAAATTACTGCCGGCGCAGATGGATCGCCCACTGCGTCAGCGATTGTTAAATGAACGTTTTCAGGGTTGGTTGCAAGCACAAACATCTGCACAAAATTGGCAAATTAAAGAATTAGAAGGATGAATTGGCGACGATATGAATAAATAGCTCAATGATGTTGAAAATATTAACTTTTCCAAGCCAATAGTAAATTAACTAATTTTCATAAACATGACTTATATAAAGAGCGCTTTTGAAGAATTTCTCACTACCGTTGATGGATTTGAACAACTATCGACAGCGGAAAAAAATAGTTTTTTATCACAACAGCAAGCTTTACGCTACCGGATAGGTCAAAAAATAATTAGTAAAGAAAAACTACCTGACCGCATAGCAATTCTTTATGAAGGGCGAGTGCGACTGTTAGCGTATGACCCCCAAACCCAATTACCAATTACTTTAAAAATACTGGAACCGGGAGCGATAATTGGTGAAATTAGTTTATTGAGGCAGATTGCTTGTGAAACAGCGATCGCATCCACCGAAGTTATCTGCTTAACTTTAAGTACAGTAGATTATTTAAATCTGCTTTCCCAAAATCCAGCCTTTGCCCATACGCGTCAAAACTCTAGTCACATCATAGAAATATTCGACGTTCTCAGCCCCCAGTTAGCCCGGCAAGCCAACGCAGGTTTAAATCTCAAAGAAATTAGCCAACAAGCTTTATCAGGGGCAGAAATCCATTATGTAGAACCAGGAAAAACCCCCTTCAGTCAACTAGATGATAATCGCATCTGGTTTTTTAGTGGTGGTGGTACAGTAACCAATCTTTCCCCAGGTTCTCAATTAGAATCTAGCAATGGCAAAAATGTTCTGGAAGTTATGGGTAAAACTCCAGCACGGTTGATAGGTATAAATCCCACAGATTTATTATTCCTGAATGATGATCAAGTAGAACAGGAACTTGCAGGCAGTCAATTACAAATTAGAGATGAGTTAGATATTCCTTACGCATCAACAGAGGAAGTTTTTCCATCACCATCGGATACACCACAAGTTAAACAAAAACATCTAAACTATCCATTTTTTCGCGCCCAGGGGGAATTGAATTCTACCCTTGCTTGCTTTCAAATGCTCGCCAAGCACCTAGAAATGCCCTTCCGTAAGGAGGTAGTGCGGCGGATTTTAAATGAGCAAATGAAACGTCAAGGGAGTATATCCTTTCAACTTTGCGCTTATTTAGCAGAATTAATCGGACTCAGATCCCAATTAGTAGATGTTCCCGCTGCGGCAATTGCACGTATTCCTGCACCAGCCTTAATTCAATATAGTGGTAGTTTTGCTGTTATCTATGCAGTAGATGCAAATACAGTAGTTTTAGGTGTACCTTCCCAAGGCATTATCCGCTGCAAACCAGGAAAACTATTAGAAGAATTAGAGACTGACGAAAACAATTTGCAGCCGCAACTCAGAGTTTTATTACTCAGTGCTACCCAGGAAACACCCCAAGAACGCTTTGGTTTACGCTGGTTTTTACCCTACTTATCTAAATATCGTCGCGTCCTCATAGAAGTATTCATCGCGTCCTTTTTTGTACAATTAGCAGCTTTAGCTAATCCCCTCGTTATTCAGTTAATTATTGATAAAGTCATCGTTCAAAATAGTATTAGTACCCTGAATATTTTAGGGGTGTTACTATTAGCGGTTGGTGTCTTTGAGGCCATACTCACTACACTGCGAACATACTTATTTGTGGATACGACCAACCGCATTGATATGAGTTTGGGGTCACAAATTATTGACCACTTGCTGCGGTTGCCACTCCGTTATTTTGAACGCCGACCGGTAGGTGAATTATCTACTCGTGTTAATGAGTTAGAAAATATTCGTCAGTTTCTCACAGGTACGGCTCTAACAGTGGGATTAGATGCCTTATTTTCTGTGGTGTATATCGTTGTCATGATATTTTACAGTTGGAAACTGACTGTCGTGGGGTTAGGAACAATCCCCTTATTTGTGGTGATTACGTTAATTGCTGCCCCCACAGTCAGCCGACAATTGCGTGTAAAAGCTGAACGTAACGCCGCAACTCAATCTTACTTAGTTGAGGTCATGTCAGGGATTCAAACAGTGAAAGCGCAAAATATTGAATTGCGATCGCGTTTTTCCTGGCAAGAACGTTACGCTAAGTTTGTGGCCGCAGGGTTTAAAACCGTGATCACTTCCACCCTGGCTAATTCCACCAGTCAGTTTCTCAACAAACTCAGCAGCTTACTAGTGTTGTGGGTGGGAGCTTATCTAGTATTGCAAGGAGAGTTAACTTTAGGAGAATTAATCGCCTTTAGAATTATCTCCAGTTACGTAACTAGCCCCATATTACGTTTAGCGCAAATCTGGCAGAATTTCCAAGAAACTGGGTTATCTTTAGAACGTCTCAGCGATATTGTTGATACCCCACAAGAAGCAGAAGCAGACAAGGGCAACATTCCCTTACCTGCAATATCTGGTGCAGTCAAATACGAAAACGTTTCCTTCCGATTTGCTCCCAGTGGACCACTACAACTCAATAATGTCAGCCTTGATTTCGAGGCTGGTAAATTTGTCGGTATTGTCGGACAAAGCGGATCAGGTAAAAGCACAATGATGAAATTACTGCTCAGACTTTACAACGTCGAGTCAGGCAGAATTTTGATTGATGGTTACGACATTGGCAAAGTAGAACTTTATTCACTGCGTCGGCAAGTTGGAGTCGTTCCTCAAGATCCGTTGTTGTTTGATGGCACAGTGCAAGAAAACATTGCGCTAACAAATCCTGAAGCTACAACCGAGGAAATTATCGAAGCGGCGAGGATTGCTGTAGCCCATGAATTTATCATGAATCTACCCAATGGTTACAACACCAGAGTAGGAGAAAGAGGTTCAGCCCTTTCCGGTGGACAAAGACAGCGAATTGCGATCGCACGTTCGATTTTACAAAAGCCTAAATTATTAGTTTTAGACGAAGCCACTAGCGCCTTAGATTATCCAACAGAGAGGCAAATAGGTCTAAATTTAGCTAGAGCATTTCAAGGAACTACCGTCTTCTTTATTACTCACCGTCTGAATACTGTCAGTAGTGCAGATACGATTATCGTCATGGATGGTGGTAGGGTAATAGAGCAAGGTAGTCATCAAGAATTAATGGCTACTAAAGGTCATTATTTCTATCTTTATCAACAACAAGAAGTTAATTTGTAATTTGTATGGGCGGCTAAAACCCGTCCTGCAAATCGGTTATTTAACCTATTGAAAATTAAATTTTCCATTCAACATCACAAATCTAAAATCTAAAATTATATGACTCTACTTAATGGACATCATGTAAACGGTAATGGCAACGGCAACGGTAACGGCAAAAAGCAAGATTCCCAGGTGCTAACACTGCCAAAAAAAGCTGCAAAAAATTCCTTAATTACACCTTATCAGGATAGTTTTGAGCAATCTGTAGTCCTACGTCAGTCTCCTATTTGGTCACGTACCATCATGATCACCTTGATGGGTTTAGCTTGTTTTGGGATTGCTTGGGCTAATTTTGCCAAAATCGAGCAAGTCGTTCCCGCAACAGGTCAATTAAAACCGGAAGGAACAGTCAAAGAAGTACAAGCTCCCATTAGTGGTGTGGTGAAATCTGTTTATGTCAAAGACGGGCAAGAAGTAAAACCTGGAGACTTACTCTTAACTTTTGATTCTATTGCTACCTTAGCGGAATTGAGTTCCTTAAATAAGATTCGCGTCGCTTTAACCAAAGAAAACGATATTTATCGGCGCTTGATGGGAGCAAGTACAGGTACAGCATCAGAATTAGACTTTTTACGCAGTAGATTACCAGCAGAATCGGCTTTTCTCCTCAAAAGTCGAGCATCCTTAGTGGCAGAAAATGAACTACTGCGTTCTCAACTAAAAAATTTAGGAACAGAATCAGGGAATGGAATTGACGAACAACAACGTCTCATAGCTGCTAAAACAGAATTAGATTCCCGATCTGCCGCAGCAAATTTAGAAGTAGAAAAAACGAGAAAACAATTATCGCAAACACTACTAAAACGACAAGATACGCAAAATAGTTTAGCAATTCAGGAAGGTATTTTAAGTAAACTCAAAATATTAGCAGAAGAAGGAGGTATCTCTCAACTTCAATATCTTAACCAGCAGCAGCAAGTACAAACTCTCAAGGCTGAAGTAGCACAATTGTTTGAAGAAGAAAAACGCCTTCAGTTGGATATTCAAAAACGGCAACAAGAAGTAACTAATACAGTCGCATTTTCTGATAAATCCATTTTGGATAAGATAGCTGATAATAAAAAGCGGATTGCAGAAGTTGATAGTCAATTCATGAGAATCATCCTGGATAACGAGCAGCGATTGGCCGATATTACAAGTAAAATTTCGCAGACGCAATTAAATGTTAGATATCAAGAACTTCGCGCACCTGTAGCGGGTATAGTGTTTGATATGCAAGCTAAAAATCCTGGGTTTGTAGCCAACCCCACCCAGAAGTTATTGCAAATCGTGCCAAATGATAAATATGTTGCTGATGTATTTATCACCAATAAAGATATTGGTTTTGTCCGCAAAGGTATGAAGGTAGATGTAAGAATTGACTCATTTCCCTTCAGTCAGTTTGGCGATATTAAAGGTGAGATAATTGATATCGGTTCGGATGCTTTACCCCCAGATCAGACTCATCAATTTTATAGATTTCCAGCTACTATCAGCTTAGATAAACAATACCTAGAAATGACAGGTAAAAACATCTCTTTACAGTCTGGTATGTCAATTACTGCCAACATTAAGGTGCGTGAAGAACGAACAGTCATGAGTTTGTTTACGGAAATGTTTACCAAGCAAGTTGAAAGCCTCAAAGAGGTGCGTTAATACAGCAGTAGCTAAAAGGGGCGTATTGCAATACACCTGTACAAGAATAAAACTCATTTTTGTCTCTCATTTACCCCGAAGATGCTGTATCTAGTTTATTAAATTTACTCTATTTTAGAGGCGTTGCAGGCAACGTCTCTATTTTTTTGGATATGTTTTTCTAACCCACATTCCGCAGATGTTAAAGCAAATTTAGGAATTAAAAATTTAGAGAAAGAAAAGCCTGAAAAGATTGTCTAGCAAGGATTTCAGGCTTTTATTTGTTAAAATAAAAAGCGTCAAATAGAGAAGGGAAAAACCGTGAAAGAGTCTCAAGTTGCCATACAAACCCTAGATATAGACCATTTAGGAATAGTAGCAGGAATAATAGACGAGATGGAATTGGTAGAAGAAGTGAATAAAATAGTGGGAATAAAAACAAAAGAAACCCTAACACCAGGACAAGTAGTAAAAGCGATGATATTGAATGGATTAGGGTTTTTAAGCGCCCCATTATATCTATTTGGGGAATTTTTTTGTAGGAAAAGCAACAGAACATTTAATAGGAGAAGGAGTATTACCAGAGCATTTAAATGACGACAAACTAGGAAGAGAACTAGACAAATATCATCAAATAGGAACAACCAAGATATTTACAGCAGTAGCCATAAAAGCAGCCCATAAATTCCAAGTAGAAATGGATAGTATTCATTTAGATGGGACATCAATGAGTGTAGAAGGAGAGTACAAAAAAGAAATCAAAGAAATAGACGAAATAAAGCAAGAAACAGAAGAGAATAAATTAGAAATAGAACCGGAGATGAAAGCAATAGAAATAGTCCACGGATATTCAAGAGATAAAAGACCAGACTTGAAACAATTTATCATAGACATGATAGTAACAGGAGATGGAGACATCCCATTATATTTAAAAGTAGACTCAGGAAACGTAGATGATAAAAGTGTATTTGTAGAAAGATTAAAAGAATTTAAAAAACAATGGACATTTGAGGGCATAAGTGTAGCAGACAGTGCCTTATATACAGCAGAAAACTTAGCAGCAATGAGAGAACTGAAATGGATAACAAGAGTACCACTAAGTATCAAAGAAGCAAAAAATAAAATTGTAGATATAAAAGAAGCAGAATGGAAAGATAGTCAAATATCAGGCTATAAAATAGCAGCCAAAGAATCAGAATATGCAGGCATAAAACAAAGATGGATAATCGTAGAAAGTGAAATCAGAAAAAAATCAAGTATCCAACAAGTAGAAAACAAGTCAAAAAACAGGAAGCAAAAGCAAAAGCCGCACTCAGCAAACTATCCAGACAAGAGTTCGCCTGTCAGCCAGATGCAAAAATAGTAATAGAAAAGCTATCAAAATCCTGGAAATATCACCAAATAAAAGAAATTGAATACATAGAGAAACTAGAATATAAAACAGCAGGTAGACCAAGTAAATTGACCGAACCAAGTCAAATAAAATATCAAATAAAAGGTCAAATAGAAACAAGAGAAGAAGTAATAGAAACTGAAAAAATTAACGCAGGGAGATTTATATTAGCAACGAATGTATTAGATAGAAATGAATTGAGTGATGAGAAAGTATTAGAAGAATACAAAGCTCAACAATCTAACGAAAGAGGATTTAGATTTTTAAAAGACCCATTGTTTTTTACATCAAGCGTATTTGTCAAAACCCCGGAAAGAGTAGAAGCAATAGCAATGATAATGGGATTGTGTTTGTTAGTCTATAACCTTGCCCAAAGAAAATTAAGGCAAGAATTAGCTAAATTTGATGATGGGATTAGAAATCAAGTTAAGAAAATCACAAATAAACCGACAATGAGGTGGGTATTTCAGATGTTTCAGGCTGTACATTTGGTAATCATAAATGGACAGAAACAAATGAGCAATTTAACGGAGGAACGTGAAAAGATTGTCAGATATTTAGGAAAGAGTTGTAGTAAATATTATCTAATTACTTGATGTGGTTTATTTGACCTAAAAGATGTAGAAAGTTCAAGGGTAAAAGTAGTAAATAGAAGTTTTTAGCGAAGACGGAAATATTCTTGGCTTTAATTGTCATGTTTATTTTACCGAAAATGACTACTTTAATTGAGAGAGAGAATCTATTTTAAAAACTTGTGAAATTAACTTACTTAATAAGCTCTATCTTTTGGCAAATAAAGTTAAATTCAGCCAGAAAAATTAGGTAGATAAAATTTTCCTGGCTGGAATTTTTCAAAAATATCAATAATCTGAGTCACATCTGCGGAATGTGGGTTCTAAAATTGTAAAGTTTTGTAAAGATATAGATAACATCACCCTGCATTGACAGAAGAACTTATAGAAACAAGATTAATTCCCAAAATCTATGAATCTTCAACAAGCAGAATTGTATCAACGCCTTCAGGAATTTTCTTTAGATGAAAAAAATGTTTCTTTCTCTTTTAGCCAGAGATTAGCAAGGGAGAATAACTGGACAATTGAATATACTCAGCGTGTAATAGATGAATATAAAAAGTTTGCCGTTATCGCTGTTTTTGCTGGTCATCCAGTTACACCATCTGATCAAGTTGATCAAGTTTGGCATTTACATTTAACATATACCCAATCTTATTGGGATGATTTTTGTGAAATATTAGGTACACAACTAGATCATGGTCCCACTCGTGGTGGTGTCAAGGAATATAATAAATTTAATAATTGGTATCTGAATACCATAGTCAGTTACGAACAGTTTTTTGGAGAAACTCCACCCATAGATATTTGGCCAGCTTCTCATATTCGTTTTGATAAAGAAGCTAATTTTCAGCGTGTAGATACTCACAAAAATTGGGTTTTACCCAAACCAGTATTTAAGTTACCAAACATAAATGTTTTTCATTTTATTCCCGATCATTTTTATTTAGCATTTTTGTTTACCTTGACATTAATCCTTACCAATTCTCAGATTTTATTAGCATCAAATAATAGTAATTCCCAAAGTTCTCAAAATTCTATAGGATTCTGGTTTTTCTTGATAGTAGTTGGTTCTGTGATCTTTGTAATATCTACATCTGCTAGAAGTGGTGGTGGTGGTAGCAGTGGTGGTAGCAGTGGTGGTGGTAGCAGTGGTTGCGGTGGTGGTGGTTGCGGTGGTGGTGGTTGCGGTGGTGGTGGCTGCGGTGGTGGTGGCTGCGGTGGTGGTGGTTAATCGTTTTCTAGGCTATTGATTTTTGTCTCACGCAGAGGAGCCAGTGCGTTGGACGGCTCTGCCGACTTATAGCAACTGGCGTAGCGCAAAGAACGTGGAGAAAAGGAAAATATGAATAATTTTTTGATGAGAAGAATTGGGTTTTCTTTAATAGCTGTATTAGTAACAATTCTGATTACATTTACCCATGCTATTGCCCAAGAATTACCGTTTTATTGGGACTATATTAACGTTAATATCGACGTGCAAACAAACGGAGATATGTTAATCACAGAAGAACAAAAATATGTATTCAAATCTGATTACTCAACTCAACGATATCGCTACATCCGCTTAGATAAAGTTGATGAAATTACAGATGTAACAGTTGAAGAAAATAATCAAATTATTCCTAGTGAAACAGGAATTGAAAATAATCAGTTTTGGATTAGTTGGCAACATCAATTAGAACCACCAGAATCACATATTTTTGTAATTAAATATCGTGTAGTTGGGGGACTGCATATTAATGGTGATAATACTCAAGTTTACTGGAAAGCAATTTTCGCAGATCGCGAAGCCCCAGTTCAAGTATCAAAAGTTCAGGTGCAATTACCGGAAGCTTTATCTGGTAAAGTCTTGAGATTTGAAAATTTTGGTACTGCGGCTATAGCCCGTCAAGTAAATCCGAAAACATTCGAGTTTGTTGCTACTCAGCCTATTGAACCACAAGAAAACTTAGAAGTTCAGATTACATTTCCTAGCAACATTCTCAATATCACTAAACCTAATTGGCAACAAGGTAACTTCTGGGAAAATTGGCAAATTATACTGGCTGGGTTGTTTGTAATAGTTTTTTTTTCAAAAATAATTTTAGCAATTAATAATCGCCAATGTCCTAAATGCAAAAAATTTACCCTCAACTGGACTTATCAAGAGTTTATTGTTACAACCATTAGAGGAAAACAAAGAGTTATCCGATTTATACAGGAATGTAAAAACTGTTCTGACCATAACAAGGACGAAAAAGCGATTCCAGTAACTAGTAAAAGTAGTAGTGTTCATGAGGATGGCGGTAATACACCCGGTGAATTAGGAGATGTGAAAGAGGCAATTAAATATTACAATCAAGGTAATGCCTGCGCTCAATCTGGTGATATGAAGGCGGCAATGGAATATTACAGTCAAGCCCTAAGTATTAATCCCAACTTTGCAGAAGCATACTGTAACCGAGGTAATGCCCGCAGTAAATTAGGAGATATGAAAGGAGCGATGGAAGATTATAATCAAGCTCTAAGTATTAATCCTAACTCTGTAGAAGCCTATTTGAGCCGAGGTTTTGCCCGTCTTCAATCGGGAGATATGAACGGGGGGATGGAAGATTACAACCAAGCTATAAGTATTAATCCCAACTTAGCAGAAGCATACTGTAACCGAGGTAATGCCCGTTGTGAAGCTGGAGATGTGCAAGGAGCAATTGAAGATTGCAACCAAGCCCTGCGTATTAATCCTAAATTGGCAGAAGCATACTGTAACCGAAGTAATGCCCGTTGTGAATCTGGAGATGTGGAAGGAGCAATTGAAGATTGCAACCAAGCCCTGCGTATTAATCCTAAATTGGCAGAAGCTTACCTTAACCGAGGTAATGCCCGACGTGAATCTGGAGATATAAAACGAGCAATTGAAGATTACAACCAAGGACTGCGTATTAATCCTAACCTTGCACAAGCCTACCGAAATCGAGGTTTTGCCCGTTGTGAATCGGGAGATTTTAAAGGGGCGATAGAAGATTTCAACCAAGCTATACGTATTAATCCTAACCTTGCACAAGCCTACCAAAATCGAGGTTTTGCCCGTTGTGAATCGGGAGATTTTAAAGGAGCAATTGAAGATTTCAACCAAGCCCTGCGTATTAATCCTAATTATGCAGAAGCTTACTATAACCGAGGTCTTGCCCACAATTATTCAGGAGATAGGCAAGCGGAGATAGAAGATTTCAACCAAGCCCTGCGTATTAATCCCAACTTGGCAGAAGCTTACCTTAACCGAGGTGTTACCCGTCGTGAATCTGGAGATGTGAAAGGGGCGATAGAAGATTACAACCAAGCTCTGCATATTAATCCTAACTTGGCAGAAGCCTACCAAAATCGAGGTTTTGCCCGTTGTAAATCTGGAGATTTTAAAGGGGCGATAGAAGATTGCAACCAAGTCCTGCGTATTAATCCCAACTTTGCAGAAGCTTACCTTAACCGAGGTAATGCCCGTCTTGAATCTGGAGATATGAAAGGAGCAATTGAAGATTGCAACCAAGCCCTGCGTATTAATCCTAACCTTGCAATAGCCTACTTCAACCGAGGTGCTGCCCGCCTTCAATCAAGAGATAAGAAAGGTGCAATTGCTGATTTGCAAAAAGCATCTAAACTATTTCAACAACAAGGGGAAATAGTCCAATATCAATATATTCTCGATTTAATTCAGAAGATAAACATTGATCGAAAATAGGAGAAAATGTTTTTGCCGCTTTATAGCAATCTCAAAAAATGGTATTATGTATCACGATTAAATTAACCTAATCACATGGATGAATTAGAAGCAAAAATCCTTCAACTTATTCAAGAAACCTGTCAACATTCTAGGGGCAGTATTGCCCGTCAAAAAGGATTAAATCAAATTATTTTACTGATTCAAAAAACAGGTAAATTATTGCGTGGAATCGGTATACCTGATGCAGAAGAAGCTTTACAGGAAACCTGGTGTTTTTTTTGCCGAAATCTTTGTGAAGCAACTACTGCAAAAGAATCCTATAATCCTGAGAAAAGTAGTGTTATCACTTGGATCAATAATTACTTAAGTTATCGTTTACAAGATAAAAGAATTAACTATTATGAACAAAAAAATAAATTCAATTTACTCCTAGAAGACAATGAACAACAAATAGATCCTGCAAATTTAATTCCTGCACCACCAGAACCAAGACCAATATTAAATGAAATTCAAGAATGGTTAAAAACAAATTCTCTAGAACTGCAACGTATTCATATCAGAGATCGTCCTGATGTTAATTGTTACGTTTTAATTGCCCGTCGTTTACCACCAGAAACATCTTGGATAGATTTATCTAAAGAGTTTGGTATACCTATAGCAACTCTGAGTAATTTCTATCAACGTCAATGTTTTCCCCGTCTTCTCAACTTTGGTAAATCCCAAGCTTATTTTGATAGCGAAGGTTACTTTGATATATAGCAAGTCATGAATTATCCTACTGAACAGCAAAGCATTTCTATTCCTATTTCCGCAAAGTTACGAGATACAGCCTTAAAATTTGCCCAAGAACAACCAAATCAAGAAAAAGCTAAACTCGTATATCTGAATACTTTAGCCGTACAAGTTGTAAATAATTATTTGCAAATGTTAGATATTTCTACTGCAATAGAAGCTAGTCATAGTTGGGATTGTTGGGGAAGAATGGGTGGAGATGTGGCGGATTTATTATTAACTGGAATCGGACATTTAGAATGTAGATATATCAGAACAGGAGAAGAAGTTTGTTATATTCCTCCTGAAGTCTCGAATGATCGTTTTGGTTATGTAATAGTAGAAATTAATCAAACTTGTCAAGAAGGTAAAATTATAGGGTTTTTGCCCGAAGTTACCACAACGGAAATTAACCTAAAACAGTTACAACCATTAGAACTTTTAATAGAACATTACCATCAATTTTCGGGTGTAAAATTAAGACAATGGTTAGAAGGAATATATACATCCCAATGGCAAAGCATTGAGGAATTAGCTTTACAAAAAATCCCACAATTAGCCTTTCGTTCTCTAAAAGTACGAGGATTTGAAATAGATACACCCAAAAAAGTTTGGCAAGTTGTTGAACAATTATATCCCCAGCGCAGTTGGGAGAAAATCTTGCCGTCAAGATTATTACCTAATTCAGATGTAGAAGTAACGGATATTCTTGTTTATCTTTTACAAACTACTAATGATGAAGAAATCCGTTGGACTCTAGCAGAAGTTTTATGGACAATAGCACCAAATCATCCTGTAATTACTGCTAGACGAATCATGGATTTAGGAATGCAGTTAGCCGGAAATTCTGTTGCTTTAATGGTGGCTATTTTACCAAAAATAGATAAAACATTTGCTGTGCTTTTGCGGGTATATCCAATGGGAAATCGACTTTATTTACCAGCAGATTTATTATTATCAGGATTGTATGAAAATGGACAACCATTTTTAGAAGTTAAAGCTAGAGAACAAAAAGATAATTACATCCAATTAAAATTTTGTGCTGAATTAGGTGAAAAATTCCAAATTCGGGTTACTCTAAATAATGCAACCATTACAGAAAAGTTTGTCATTTAAACCAATACGGTTTAGTTAAGAAAATTGTAGGTTTGGTTGCAATACTTGCCGGTTAAGCTCAAAAAATAGAATTACGTAGGTTGGGTTGAGGAACAAAACCCAACATTTATAAGCATTCGTTGGGTTGTGCTGTCGCTTAACCCAACCTACATAGACTAGCATAGAAAAATTTGTCATTTAACCAGACGAATCAATTAAGGTAACAACAGTGGGTAAGCTGGTAATATTCGAAATTGGGGAAGGTAGCTTTGAAAAAGGGTTTCCTGTAAAAATTAGAATTGCTGAAGACGGTAAACCTCATTTTGCAGAAATTTATGGCAGGTTTCCAGCAGATTTGGAAATTCCTCAAACTTATTATGAATGGCAATCAGCTTATTATAAATTGCCTGGTAATTGGTTAATTACTGTTCCGCAAACGCAAATAACTAATGTATCTACTACAGAAGTTTGTGATGCTGCTGCTCAAAAATTGAAGTCTAGTTTTAATGCTTGGCTAAATCAACCATCTGTAAGAAAGTTAGAAAGGCAATTTTTACAAAAAATCGGTGAATGGGATAATGTCCGCTTTATTTTAGAAACACAAGATTCGCTATTAAGAAGACTTCCTTGGCATTTATGGGAGATCTTTCATACTAGTCATATTCAGCCAGAGGTTGTGATTAGTTCAGAGTATAAACCCTCAACAATGCAACTAAAAATTCCAGTTAAAATTCTAGCTATTTTAGGTAATAGTCAAGAAATTGATATTCAAAAAGATTTACAAGCATTGACAGCCAAATTGCCAGGTGCAATTATTGAACCTTTGCTGCAACCATCACGTCAAGAAATAGTCAAAAAATTATGGAATCAATCTTGGGATATTTTATTTTTTGCTGGACATAGTTGCAGTCAAGAAGGTGATAGTTGGGGAGAAATTCAAATTAATGACAATGAAAGTTTATCACTTTTAGATTTGCGTTATAGCCTGGGATATGCTGTTAAAAAAGGATTGAAATTAGCAATTTTTAATTCTTGTGATGGTTTAGGATTAGCACGCAATTTAGCAGATTTAAAAATTCCTTATATAATTGTGATGCGAGAACCTGTTCCTGATATTGTCGCTCAACATTTTCTAGAATATTTTCTCACAGTTTTTGCATCTGGTGAATCTTTATATACTTCTGTACAACAAGCGCGTGTACGTTTACAGGAAGAGTTAGAAAATGAATATCCTTGTGCTTCTTGGATACCTGTAATTTTTCAAAATCCAGCGGCAGCATTACTAAAATATCCCCAACCTCGTAATTTCCAAAAGATGGTTGCTAAGTCAGTTACAGTTACGATGTTATTTGTAATTATCGGTGCTGTTTTATGGTTGAGTTTACAGGAAATTAAATTGCGGAATCGGTTTAGTTATGGGGAGAAAATATTATTTAGTGCGGTGACTAATTTAAATAAAGAAGAAGCTATAAAAGCATTTTGGTGGAAAAATTACAATCAAGCAGTTAACAAACTTATTACTTATTTACAGGAATATCCGAATGATCCGGAGGCTTTGATATATTTAGAAAATGCAAAGATTAGTTATAAAGAAGTAATCAAAATTGGTGTAGCTGTTCCTATAGGTAGTAATCCTTCGGTAGCACAAGAAATACTGCGAGGATTAGCACAGGCGCAACAAGAGATAAATAATGATGGTGGGGTAAATGGTAAGTTTTTACAAATACAAATTGCTAATGATGATAATAACCCAGAAATAGCTAAACAAGTAGCAAAAAGATTTGTTGAAAATGCGGATATTTTAGCGGTAGTTGGTCATAATAGCAGTGATGCTAGTGTACCTGCTGCTGATATATACCAGGCTGGGAAATTGGTGATGATTTCGCCAACTAGTAGTTCTACAAAATTAACAGATCGTCAAGACCGGACTCATGGTAATTATATTTATAGAACTGTAATTAGTTTCACTACAACTGCTGAAACTGTGGCTGAATATGCCAAGAATAACAAAAAAAATAAGATTGTTATTTGCAGTGATTCTAAAGCTACAGACCAGTCTTTTGAGCAAGCTTTTGTTAATATGATGGATAGTAAAGGCTTAGAGTTAATTAATGATATTAATTGCGATTTTGCTGCTGATAATTTCCGCAGCGAGCAGATTATTCAAAAAGCAATTGATAAAAAAGCAACTGCTATCCTGTTGAATCCTCAAGTTGACAGAATTAATCCAGCTATTGAACTCGCTAAAAGTAATCAAGGGAAGTTTTTATTATTAGGAAATCCTAGTTTAGAAACTCAAGAAACTCTTGCTGCTGGGAATGCAGTTAATGGGATGATAATGGCAGTTCCTTGGAATATTAATGTTGCAGATCATCAGGCATTTGTTCAAAATGCTAATCGCCTTTGGGGTGAAAAAAGCTTAATTACTTGGCGTACAGCGACGGCTTTTGATGCTACTAAAGTAGTAGCTACTGCTATGCAAAAAAAAGGTAGTACGAGAATAAATATTCAACAAGCTTTAAGTAATAATTTTTCTTTTTTAGGTGCTACTGGGACAATTAGATTTTTATCATGGGGCGATCGCACAGGAGATAGAATCGGTAAAGCTGTTTTAGTCCAAATACAGCCAGATCCAAGTACACCCACTGGCTACAACTTTGTACCAAAATAGGTAATTGGTGAAAGGACGGGCAGGATGCCCATCCCACAAGATTAGATAATTTATTTTCTGAACAAAACCCTAAAAAGGTTGAAGGTAGCTCAATTATCTCAAATGATTACGCTGTTACCTTTTGGCTTTCAAGACGAGCCAAACGCTCTGCTAGTAGTTGTTCTAGAGCAATTAGTGCTTTGGTAAAGCCATCAATACCTTCTGAAAGTTTATCAGATGCCATCCGGTCAGCGGCGTGCATCTTGTCGAAGGTAGCTTTATCAACGGAGATTTTTTCAAGAGACAAATCTGATACCTTCGCAGGGTCAAGTTTGCGTGGTAATTCTGCAACAGTGTTTTGCAGTTCTGTTAACAAACCAGGAGAAATGGTCAACAAATCACAACCAGCAAGTTCAGTAATTTCGCCGATGTTACGGAAGCTTGCGCCCATAACTTCAGTTTTGTAACCAAACTTCTTGTAGTAGTTATAGATTTTGGTGACTGACAATACACCTGGATCTTCTGCTGCGGGGTAGTTGTCGCGTCCGGTATCTTTCTTGTACCAGTCAAGAATGCGACCAACGAAAGGAGAAATAAGAGTGATACCAGCTTCCGCGCAAGCGATCGCTTGATGGACACCAAATAGTAAAGTCAGATTACAGTGAATACCTTCTTTTTCCAAAATTTCCGCCGCCTTGATACCTTCCCAAGTAGCAGCAATTTTAATCAAAACCCGATTGGGAGAAATACCAGCAGCTTTATATTGAGCAATCAAATCCCGTGCTTTAGCCAGAGTAGCTTCTGTATCATAGGATAAACGAGCATCTACCTCTGTAGAAACCCGACCGGGGATAATTTGCAAAATCTTCAATCCAAAGGATACCGCCAAACGGTCAAAAGCTAGAGAGACTACCTCTGATTGGGTAGCACCTGCACCTGCATCTTTTTTAGCTTTGAGTAAAGTTTGATCAACAATTTCCTGATATTCCGGCATTTGTGCCGCAGCGGTAATCAGTGAGGGATTGGTGGTAGCATCTTGGGGCTTAAACTTGCCAATAGATTGGATATCGCCTGTATCGGCTACTACTACGGTTACTGCCCGCAATTGTTCCAGTAAATTCTTAGGCATAACATACTCCGTGATTTTTTTTGGTTTAGGATTTACCCAATCCCCAATTATTTAAACTCTTTCATCTTCCACACAATTCCGATTCTGGCAATCTTTCTTAACGATTGCCTAATTTTCCTGACTTGGCTTAGGCCTCAGCCCCATTTTAGATGTCTTATGCCGTAATTGGCTGTCCAATCGAATGCACTTTAATTAAACTAGTTGTTCCTGATTGACCAACTGGGATACCAGAGGTAATGACCACTTTATCACCATCCTCGGCAAAACCGCCTTCCACAACACTGTTGACAACTTTCATAAACATTTCTTCCGCACTATGTACAGGTGGAATCAGTAAAGGTTCCACACCCCAAGATAGTGCTAATTGTCGGTAAGCAATAGCCTCAGAGGTAAGAGTAATAATCGGAGTCAAAGGACGATATTTAGAAATTAGTCTGGCTGTATTCCCCGAAGTGGTGTTACAGAGAATTGCTTTAGAACCAGTTTCATAGGCAATCCGACAAACTGCTTGTGCTACTGATTCCGTTACACTCAGACAACCAGCTTCATGATTCCAGGAATGTCTACTACCAGCTTTAAGCGCCGTTTCTGTTTGTACAGCGATGTTATGCATCATCTGCACAGCCTCAATAGGGTATTCTCCCACAGCAGTTTCACCAGAAAGCATGACGGCATCCGTACCATCTAAAATAGAGTTAGCAACGTCCGTAGCTTCTGCGCGGGTGGGATCTGGGGCGCTAATCATCGACTCCAGCATTTGAGTAGCAGTGATAACCGGCTTACCAGCTTGATTACAGCGACGAGTAATGTCTTTTTGAATAAGAGGGACTTGATGAATAGGTACTTCTACTCCCAAATCACCACGAGCGATCATAATTGCGTCAGCAGCATTAAGGATAGCGTCTAGTTGTTCTACGGCTTCTGCGCGTTCAATTTTGGCAATGAGGCGAATTTTTGCGCCAGCAGCTTCAATCATTCTTTTTGCAGGTTCGAGGTCTTGGGGCGATCGCACAAAAGAAACTGCAACCCAGTCTACACCCAACTGAATCCCAAACCGCAAATCCATCAAATCCTTTTCTGTAATCGAACTCACAGGTAAAGGCGTGGCGGGTAAATTCACACCTTTATGAGTCGAAACCAAACCCCCAATATTGACATGAGCGCGAATTTTATCAGCATCACGACTCGTTACAGTCAACTTCACCCGACCATCATTAATTAAAATGGGTTCACCAGGGCGCACCATAGCGAACAAAGTCGGTAGCGGTAGGGGTAACTCATCAATAGTTTCACCCTTATCTTGCAACAGAAAAGTCACTTCGCTACCAGCTTCTAACATCAGTCCTTCCGGTGGT
Organism: Anabaena sp. PCC 7938; assembly: GCF_049315035.1. NCBI lineage: Bacteria > Bacillati > Cyanobacteriota > Cyanophyceae > Nostocales > Nostocaceae > Anabaena > Anabaena sp. PCC 7938. The sequence continues at coordinate 5,527,230 of NZ_CP186034.1, forward strand.
AACTTACCCAGACGGATTTTCGGACCACATAAATCTTGCATAATAGCGATCGGTCTTTGTAAGTCGCTACTAATGCGCCGCAAATGGTGAAAAGTTTGGGCGTGAGCCTCATAAGCACCATGGGAAAAATTCAGCCGTGCCACATTCATTCCCGCCTTCACCAAAGCTTCTAGCTTTTCAGGTGCAGAAGTAGCCGGGCCAACAGTACAGATAATTTTAGTTCGACGCATAACAAAAATAGGGAATAACGGTAAAGTAGCGCACCCCGTTAAGCCCAGGAAGAAGCAGGGGGGAAGGGTGCAGGGTGCAGGGGGAATAATTTTCCCCATTACCAATTACCAATCACCCATGACCAATCATCTAAATCAATCCTTCTTTCTGTGCCATTGACAACATCAAATCAACAACACGGTTGGAATAACCCCACTCGTTGTCATACCAGGAGACAACTTTAAAGAAATTGGAATTCAGTTCAATTCCCGCACCTGCATCAAAAATGCTAGAGTGGGCATCACCTTGAAAATCAGTTGATACCACCTCTTCATCGGTGTAACCCAAAACACCTGTCAATGTACCTTCAGCAGCTTTCTTCATCACCGCACAGATTTCTTTGTAACTCGTAGCTTTAGCAGTTTTGAAAGTCAAGTCAACCACCGAGACATCGGGTGTAGGAACCCGGAAAGCCATACCAGTCAACTTACCCTTCAACTCTGGTAAAACCAAAGCCACCGCTTTAGCAGCCCCTGTAGCGGAGGGAATAATATTTTGAGCCGCACCTCTTCCACCTCGCCAGTCTTTTTTACTGGGGCCATCTACCGTGGGTTGAGTGGCTGTCGTCGCGTGGACTGTAGTCATCAGTCCTTCAGTTAAACCAAAGTTGTCATTAATAACTTTAGCAATAGGAGCCAAACAATTTGTAGTACAACTTGCATTGGAAACAATTAAATCCTTTGCTGGGTCAAACAAATGATGATTTACACCCATCAACAATGTTTTTACCTTGTCTGGTTCTTTGGTAGGTGCAGAAATCACCACTCGTTTTGCACCTGCTTTCAGGTGATTTTCAGCCCCTGCATAGTCGGTGAAAAGTCCTGTAGATTCAACAACATAATCAGCGCCCAATTTACCCCAAGGTAATTCTGCCGGATTTCTCACCGACATACAAGGGATAAAATGGCCATCAATAACTATGCCATCTTCCTTTGCTTCTATCTTGCTCTTTAATTTACCGTGTGTAGAGTCATACTTTAAGAGATAAGCAAGATTATCAGGTGGAACTAAATCATTAATTCCCACAAATTCAATGTTGGGGTTAGTAAGACCAGCACGAAGCACAAGTCTGCCAATACGACCGAATCCATTAATACCAACTTTCAACTTCGTCACAATTAAACCTCCTGTTTTTGAGGATTCAACTAAGGATAATTAGCCGGGTTAATTCTAATCTCACTTAGCTGATTCTTACAGTCACAAAAGGCATAGAGTCGATTTAGCTGGCATATTTTAAGGTTTAGGCATTAGTGATTGATCATTAGTTATTGGTCATTAATCATTATTGGATACATTATTTTCATAACCATATATCTGTGTTAAAGTTCAATCAGTATTGGTTTCTATAGAATTGTTACCTATGTAAAACTTATTGAATATATAGGAATCCGGTTTGATTATTGAAAATATACGTAGGGTGTGTATAGCCCTGCGGGCATGGCTACGCTAAAGCGACAGCGTAACGCACCAAACCCTTGAGAACGGAGCGTTACGGATTTCATTCTAACGCACCATACAATACATAATCCTGTAAGCGCAAGCGCAGGCTACGCCAACAAAAATCAAATAGTAATCCTACAGTATAATGTGGATATTATCTAGAAAAATTCTGTCATGTTATGAATTTAGGTATTGAATCTAATAACCAACAGTTAAACAGAAACAAAGTAGCTTTACTTGATAAAGCACAAATATCACTGGATGCTTTACAGACTAAAGATCAGGAAAAAGTTATTCGTGTCATTAATTACCTAGAAAATTTTCCTGATTGTTCAATGCTTAAAATTAATAGAATCAAATCTGTTCCTAATTATTTTATTGCGAGAGCAGGCGTAAAATATAGAATTATTTTTAAATTTCAAGATGTAGAAGTAACTATTGTCGATATAGTCAATCACGATCGTCTTGAGAGATTATATGGATCATTGGAAATGGATAGGATATGAAAGGTCTAGATTCCTTTAAATTAGACCTTAAACAGTGTCTATTAGAGCTTGATGAATTTGATAAATTACTGCTTAATAGTGAATTACAAGAAAGTAAAGATATACTACCATTCTTTAAGGATAGGCTACATTTATCTGCATTTATTGGGTCTTACGTTCCTGATTTAGTCAGATGCAACCAAATTAAACATGAATTTTCCTTATTTGGTGATTTTCGTGCTGATTTAGTCGTTGGTGATTGTATAAATAACACTTACTGTTTTATTGAATTTGAAGATGCTACTAAAGACAGTATATTTGTAAATAGAGGAAGAAGTACATTAGATTGGTCGCCTAGGTTTGAGCATGGTTTCAGTCAAATCATTGATTGGTTTTGGAAAATTGATGATTTTAAGAAAACGACCTCATTTCTCTCTATTTTTGACAGTGAAAATATAGAATTTTACGGCATTCTTATTATAGGTAGAGACGCGTTTATCTCTCTTCTTGATAAAGCTAGATTAAAATGGCGTTTAAACAAGGTTTTAGTAGACTCACGCAAAGTAATTTGCATAACATTTGACCAATTAGCCAGAGATATTAGAGATAGACTTTCACTGTATCCACTGATTTATGAAGCAGAATCAGAGGCTGATCGAATTATTTCCACAGATGAGAGCGATTGCACATCACCCTAGTACAGTACGGCGTAAGTACGCGTACCTTTTACAGGGAGTTCAAATCGCAGATTTTTCACAAATTTTAATGGTTCATTCACTTACGCCGCAGTATACTAGCTTGCATTAGCACATAAAACACATAGATTTAATCTACCATTTTAAAATTTGTAGTTATGCATTTCTACGCGAAGGAATTAAGCACACCATTTATATCAATAGAGTCAGCCAAAAATCATCGGCTATTCACACATGGTAGAGAAATTAACAATTTTTTAGTTTGTAAAATTTGTCGAGATTTATTAGGTACTAGAACCAAACACAATCTAAATTATTAATATGGAATTATACTTAATTCGTCATGGTATCGCCGAAGAACATCAAGCAGAACTAAAAGATGAAGAACGTCAGCTAACCAAAGAAGGAAGACAAAAAACCGAGAGAGTAGCCCAAAGATTAGTAAAACTAGATTTACACTTTGATTTAATCCTGACTAGTCCCCTCGTCCGCGCCCAGCAAACCGCAGAAATTCTCATTGAGGCTGGACTGAGTTCAGAGTTAGAAGAATTGCATCACCTCAGCCCAGAAGGTAACATTAATAGTTGGCTAAAAGAATGGTTTGAACCGAGAAATTATACTCACTCAAACCAACTAGCATTGGTGGGACATGAGCCTAATTTGAGCAATTGGGCAGAAAATCTGCTTTGGGGAGAAGCAAAAGAGCGCCTCGTCCTCAAAAAAGCAGGTATGATTGGGATAAAACTACCAGAAATAGGATCTCCTCTGGGTCGTAGTCAGTTGTTCTTGTTGATACCACCCAAGTACCTGCCATAACAGTTTTTCAACCTTTCGCATAGAATAGTTGTTAGATCGGCAACTGTTATGGTGAAAATAACCTCTGGTAAGTTAGCGTGATCAGATATTTCACAAAGCAGATGGTGTTGCCATGACGGTGTGCGAATACAAGCCTGGTTTAGAAGGCATTCCCGCAGCCCAATCGAGTATTAGTTATGTAGATGGGCAAAAGGGAATACTAGAATATCGTGGCATTCGGATTGAGGAATTAGCAGAAAAAAGTACGTTTATAGAAACTGCTTATCTCTTAATCTGGGGTGAATTGCCAAACAAAGAAGAATTGGAAGCGTTTGAGCATGAAATTCGCTACCACAGACGGATAAAATATCGCATTCGGGATATGATGAAATGCTTTCCCGAAAGTGGACACCCTATGGATGCGCTGCAAGCCTCTGCGGCTGCATTGGGTCTATTTTATTCTCGACGGGATTTACATAATCCGGTCTATATTCGTGATGCTGTAGTGCGCTTAATGGCAACTATTCCCACGATGGTAGCAGCGTTCCAGTTAATGCGGCAAGGGAATGACCCTGTAAAGCCACGGGATGACTTGGATTATTCCGCCAACTTCTTGTATATGCTGAATGAGAAGGAACCAGATCCTTTAGCAGCAAAGATTTTTGACATCTGCTTGATTCTCCACGTCGAGCATACAATGAATGCTTCTACCTTCAGTGCGAGGGTGACGGCTTCTACCTTAACTGACCCCTATGCGGTGGTTGCTAGTGCGGTGGGTACTTTAGGTGGACCCCTGCATGGTGGAGCTAACGAAGAAGTAATTCAGATGTTAGAAGAAATTGGTTGTGTAGATAATGTCCGTCCCTATGTAGATGATCTTCTGCAACGGAAAGCGAAGATTATGGGCTTTGGACATCGTGTCTACAAAGTGAAAGATCCACGGGCGACAATCTTGCAAAACTTGGCGGAGCAGTTGTTTGATAAATTTGGCTACGACAAGTACTATGAAGTTGCCCAAGAAATGGAACGGGTAATGGCAGAGAAGGTTGGCAGCAAAGGAGTTTATCCCAATGTTGACTTTTATTCTGGTTTGGTGTATCGGAAAATGGGGATTCCTACGGACTTGTTTACACCTGTTTTTGCGATCGCACGCGTGGCTGGTTGGTTAGCACACTGGAAAGAACAACTCGCAGAAAACCGGATTTTCCGTCCTACTCAAATTTACAACGGTCGTCACGAAGTTCCTTATCTTCCCATCGACAACCGTTAACTAGCTAGGGAACAGGTGACAGTTAAGAAGAATTTCCCGTAATTAGCTGACAAGTAATCAATTTTAGATTTTAGATTTGGGATTCATGCCCATAGATGGACAGATTCATAACTGTCATCTATCTCCTCTATTAGGCTTGAGTTAAAAATCTCAAATCGAGAATCTTAAATTGATACTGTTTTCAAAGCCCTCCATTGCTAGAACATCAGACAATTTCTATAGAGTAGAAACCCGTTATCACCAGGAAAGCGGCCAATTTGTATTGTTTAGGGGACAGTGACAGGGAAAAGGCAAAAAGAAAAGAAATCTGATTCCAGTTTCCAATAGTCACTGACGGTAGGCTGAAGCGTTACCAATCCCCAGCATTAGCCAATTTCAATCCCAACCATAAGCAGAAGTTGTCTCTTGGTTTACGGGGCAAAAACCATCCAAGGATATACTAAACATGGGAATTGGCAACAAATCTACAATCAGGCATCATCTCAATAGAGCTAATTCTAGTTATTAACTCAATTAATAGTTGGGATTCACCGTGACTTGACGACTTAAAGAGTAGCAAAAATGAATGCAGGAATTGACCTCCAAGGAACTTTTATTCAATCTGTCAGGGATTTAGGAATACCACCAGGGGCGGCCAAAGCGATTTGGATGCCGTTACCAATGATCCTAATGCTGATTGGTGCAACAGTGGGAGTACTCGTTGCTACCTGGCTAGAACGGAAAATTTCTGCTGCTGCACAGCAACGGATTGGCCCAGAATTTCAAGGGCCTTTTGGGTTGCTAGTGCCTGTAGCGGATGGTCTGAAGCTAATCTTTAAAGAAGATATCGTCCCTGCCCAAGCAGACCGCTGGCTGTTTACCCTCGGACCAATAATTGTAGTAATTCCGGTATTTTTGTCATTTCTGATTGTTCCCTTTGGGGAAAATATCGTCATTACCAACGTGGGAATGGGGGTATTCTTGTGGATTGCTTTGTCTAGTATTCAGCCCATTGGCTTATTAATGGCTGGCTACGCATCTAATAATAAATACTCCCTATTGGGGGGTTTGCGGGCAGCAGCACAGTCAATCAGTTATGAAATTCCTTTGGCGTTGAGTGTATTAGCGATCGCCATGATGTCTAATAGCCTCAGCACAGTTGATATTGTCAATCAGCAATCTCATTTTGGCATCCTAGGCTGGAACATTTGGCGACAACCACTTGGTTTCATCATCTTTTGGATTGCAGCCCTAGCTGAATGCGAACGCTTACCATTTGACTTACCCGAAGCAGAAGAAGAACTAGTAGCAGGGTATCAGACTGAATACTCCGGGATGAAATTCGGTCTATTTTACTTAGGTTCTTACATTAACTTGATACTTTCTTCCCTCCTAGTAGCAATTTTGTATCTAGGTGGTTGGCATTTTCCTATTCCCGTTAGTCTCATAGGTGATTGGCTGGGAGTCAGTGACACAAACCCTGTTTTACAGGTAGTAACTGCCTCCCTAGGTATCACTATGACCGTACTCAAAGCTTACTTCCTGGTATTTATCGCCATCCTCATCCGTTGGACACTACCACGGGTAAGAATTGACCAATTATTAGATTTAGGGTGGAAATTCTTGCTACCAGTTGGTTTGGTTAATCTCCTATTAACCGCCGCCCTGAAATTAGCCTTTCCCGTCGCCTTCGGTGGCTAAACCAATTTTAGATTGTAGATTTTAGATTTTAGATTGAATCTGAAATCTAAAATCCAAAATCCAAAATCCAAAAGAGTGAGAGACACAAACAATGCTAAAGTTCCTCAAACAAGTTGGTGATTACGCCAAAGAAGCAGTACAATCGGCTCGTTATATTGGTCAGGGGCTTTCTGTCACCTTTGACCACATGCAGCGTCGTCCAGTTACCGTCCAGTATCCCTACGAAAAATTGATTCCTGGGGAAAGGTTTCGCGGTAGAATTCACTACGAATTTGACAAGTGTATCGCTTGTGAAGTCTGTGTTCGCGTCTGTCCCATTAACCTCCCTGTAGTTGATTGGGAATTTGACAAAGCCACCAAGAAGAAAAAGCTCAATCACTACAGTATTGACTTTGGAGTTTGTATCTTCTGTGGTAACTGCGTGGAATACTGTCCAACAAACTGTTTATCAATGACAGAAGAATATGAACTTGCTACGTATGATCGCCACGAATTAAACTATGACAGCGTAGCATTAGGACGATTGCCTTACAAAGTTACAGACGATCCAATGGTGACACCACTGCGCGAACTAGTTTACCTACCTAAAGGTGTTATGGAACCCCACGGTGTACCCGCAGATGCACCTCGCGCTGGTTCTCGTCCAGAAGACCTTGTAGAAAATGGTAATGGGTAATAGGTAATAGGTAATCAATATTTTTTCCAATTACCAGTTACCAGTGAGCATTTATCAAACATCAAAAGGATCAAAAAAAGTGAATCTAGCGGAAGGAGTACAGGTTGTTTCATTGGGCATACTGGCTGTGATGATGATTGGGGCAGCACTAGGTGTAGTGCTGTTTTCTAACATCGTCTATTCTGCCTTTTTACTGGGTGGTGTATTCATCAGTATGTCTGGACTTTACCTGTTGCTAAATGGTGATTTTGTAGCATCAGCACAGATTTTGATTTATGTTGGTGCGATTAACGTGCTGATTTTGTTTGCCATTATGTTGGTTAACAAGCGTCAGGATTTCTCACCTTTACCCAGTGCTGGGTTGCGGAAAATAGTTACAGGTATTGTAAGTATAGGATTATTTGCCCTATTGAGTACGATGGTACTGGCAACTCCTTGGGCTTATTCCTCTGTTCCTGTGGCTGGTGAAAGTTCTATAGTTGTGATTGGTGAACATTTTTTCACCGACTTTTTACTACCCTTTGAGTTGGCTTCTATTTTGTTGCTCATGGCAATGGTAGGAGCAATTATTTTGGCACGTCGGGAATATTTACCAGACGAATCAGATTCTGCTCAACGACAACAATCTATCTTAACTTTGCCAGAACGCCCCAGAGAACTGGTATCAACCAGTACTGGAACTGAGGACTAGGGATTGGGGACTGGGGACTGGGGACTGGGAAGATGAATGACCCATGACCCATGACCCATGACCAATCACCCATTACCAATCACCAATTACCAATCACCAATCATGCAACTTCAGTACTTTTTATTACTAGCAGCAGCTTTGTTTTGCATTGGCATCTATGGCTTAATTACTAGCCGTAACGCGGTGCGGGTGCTGATGTCAATTGAGTTATTGTTGAATGCTGTTAATCTGAATTTAATGGCATTTTCCAACTTTATTGACTCAACATTAATTAAAGGTCAGGTTTTCACAGTTTTTGTGATTACCGTGGCTGCTGCTGAAGCGGCGGTTGGTTTAGCGATCGTGCTGGCCATTTATCGCAACCGTGATACCGTCGATATGGAGCAGTTTAATCTCCTGAAGTGGTAACAGTACGTGCAACTCAAGCAGGTAATCATTGCTTATAAAGCGCGAGACTCCCAGAGCAAACGCTGGGCAGAACTCTGTGCTAAACAACTAGAGGAACGTCAGTGCCAAGTATTGGTGGGGCCTAGCGGTCCGAAAGATAACCCCTATCCGGTTTTCTTAGCGTCCGCTACTCAACCAATAGACCTAGCTTTAGTACTTGGTGGCGACGGTACTGTTTTAACAGGTGCTAGACATTTAGCCTCAGCAGGCATTCCCATTTTGGGAGTGAATGTTGGAGGCCATTTGGGATTTTTAACTGAGTCTGTGGAAGAATTTCAAGAACCAGAACGTGTGTGGGATCGTCTGTTTGAGGATCGTTATGCTATTCAGCGGCGGATGATGTTGCAAGCGGCCGTATATGAAGGTCATCGGACAAATTTGGAACCAGTGACTGAACATTACCTAGCTTTGAACGAGTTTTGCGTCAAACCTGCTTCTGCTGACAGAATGATCACTTCTATTCTGGAAATGGAAATTGACGGGGAGGTAGTTGATCAATATGTAGGAGATGGGCTAATTATCTCTACTCCCACCGGTTCTACTGGTTACACTGTTTCTGCCAGTGGACCGATTATGCATGATGGGATGGAAGCGATTACTATCACACCCATTTGTCCAATGAGTCTTTCTAGTCGTCCGTTGATTTTACCCCCTGGTTCTGTGGTCAGTATTTGGCCGTTGGGGGATTATGATTTAAGTACTAAATTGTGGATGGATGGGGTGTTATCTACTTCAATTTGGCCAGGCCATCGTGTTGATGTGCGGATGGCTGATTGTCTGGCTAAATTTATTGTTTTACGGGATAACAATTCATATTATCAGACGCTGCGGGAAAAGTTACTTTGGGCAGGTACTAGAGTTCGCTACAACAATAATCACCGCAATTGATTGCAATGTATTTTTCCCATAATTTTACCGCAGTTCACTGGTGAATTATTAGCCCTCGGATCAATTCGGGGGCTTTTTGATACTAACCAATTTATAGATCTGACGCACCTTACTAATATGCAAGTTGGGTAAGCCCTGACTATTTTGACTTTCTGAACATAATTACTATTGACAGAAAAATTAAATTGTGAATTAGATTGATTTGTATCTTATTGCCAGATTTTATTTATAAAAATGTCGATAATAAAAGAAATCTATCTCCAATAATCATCAAACAATGGAATAGAGAATAGTTGTTCCTATTTCTTCTGCAATAGTGTTTAGCTAAATTCATGTATAGTGATCCGATTTGATTCATGAATTTTTCGTTGAGGCAGGGAAAAGGGAATAGGGAATAGGGAACATAAAAGAAGGAATATAAGGTGTACTGAGTTTGTTCAAAAATCAAATAGGAGTCCTATATATTATCTAAGTATTTAAGCAGCAATATTTAGACATTTGTGGAACCGAAGGAAATCGCTGTATTATTTCACTGTTAACTGTTCCCTCCCTAACTAGATCATTTATCACGATGACTTATTTAGTATGCTCTAAATTCTAGCGGGATATTTCGCAAATACAAGTAGGAAAACAGATGTAAATGTATTACCATCAAATCAATTCTTTATTGCATCCTCCTAAGTTTCCCGTTTTGCAAAATGAAAAGTACATCCTACGACTTGCTTCAACTGAAGAAGAATTAGAATCTATATTCCGCTTACGTTTTGAGGTTTTTAATCTAGAACTAGGTTTGGGATTTTCTGGTTCTAACACTACCCAAATGGATCAGGATAAGTTTGATCAGGTTTGCCATCATTTGATACTTATTGCTAAACATACTGGTAAGACGATTGGTACATATAGAATGCAAACCTATACAATGGCTGGTAAAGGGTTAGGTTTCGATTCTGCTGACATATTTAATCTCAATAAAATTCCTGATTTTATGCTTCAGGAATCTGTAGAAGTTGGACGTGCTTGTATAGCTAAAGAATACCGCAATAGTCATACACTGTTATTACTTTGGGAAGGACTAGCTAATTATCTACTTGGGAGTGGAAAGCAATATTTTTTTGGTTGTGCATCATTACTAACACAATGTCCTAAACAAGCTACTTGTGCTTATAATTATTTTCAGGAGCATGATTTGATGCACCCAAGTATCTTGGTTCACCCTAATTCAGAATACCGCATAGAAATGACTCCACACTGTCAAGATATATATAATGATCTAGAAATTCCAAAAATTTTACAAGCATATTTAAGCATTGGTGCTAAAATATGCAGCCTACCAGCTATTGATAAGCAGTTTAAAACTATTGATTTTTTAATAATATCTAATATTGCAGATTTCGCTAGATGCTGTTACTCAAGCGAAGTCAAATTAGCATCTGAACATTAGTAAATCTTAAACTAATTCTCATGTTAAATTAATTTTTTCGATAATATCAGGCTTTAAATTATCCTTAAAGATAAATTTTAAGGAGGTTTAAGTATGAAGTTAAAATATTTAGCTATTTTTGGTATTGTGGCAATTGTAACTGTAGGCTGTACCAAGGAAGTAAGCTCGACTCCCATCAATAATCAGCCTGAGTCTGTGGCTAGTGTCACTCCTTCAGTAGTACAGTCTGAAAGCTTTAAGACTTTGGAACATAGAACTCAGGGAAAAGTGAGCATTATTACTATAAATAGCAACCGCTACTTAGCATTAGACAATAATTTCAATACGGATCATGGACCTGATTTAGTTGTAATTTTGTATCGTGGTGATAAACCACCAAAATATAATATTAAAAAGCAAGATTATATAAGTATTGCTTCTTTACAAAAAACTAAAGGTTCTCAACGTTATGCTCTACCTAAAAATGTGAGATTATCAGACTTTGGTTCTGTTGGTATTTGGTGCCGTCGATTTAATGTTAGCTTTGGTTATGCTGGTTTACCTAAGTAGTTGTAGTGGGAGTGCTGATGGATATTATTCTGTTTTCATTCCTGATAATTTTTATTGAATCAGAATTTTAAATTTAACAGTTAACATTTCCAAATATAGCAATTCCCAAGCTCATGAAATACACCCCACCCGCGCTGTCGCGCACCCTCCCCTTACCAAGGGGAGGGTTGGGGAGGGGTAATTTTGTATCTTACTAGAGTGGGAAAGGCTATAAAATTTTTCTGATATCAACTTCAAGATTATTAAAGTGAAACAAATCAGCAAGGTTTGGCAAAAAATTGATATATTTTCTTTACGGTTACGTCTGACTATTGGTATTGCTCTAGTTTCAGCTTTGGGATTAGGAGGACTTGCAAGTTGGACAAGTTGGAAAATGCAGCAAATTTTAATTACTAGTCATAAATATAATATTGCTCAAATTGCTGATCGCTTGCCGCAGGATGTGCAACTTTATAGTGAAATGTATCCTCTGGAAACTAGTTTACAAAAAGCAATAAATAACTTAACAACTACTGATACATTTTTATGGATTAAAGGTACTGATAAGAAAATTATAGGTAAATCTAGTAATTGGAATCTGCTTCCAGATATAACAGCAACTGAGCTTATGTCTTTAACGGAGATGTCGGTTCAACCCGAATTAATAAAAGTTAGTCAACGCTATTATATTTTATGTGGTGGTGCGTTACCACTTAAGGGTAAGGCTTTGGGTAATTTATTTCTGGTACAAGATGTAACTCGTGAACAAACAATGTTTTTGGGAATGGTTAAAAGTTTGGCTATTGTGAGTATTTTGGTAATTATAGTTATTTCTTTGGCGATCGCATTTTACATTCAGCGCTCTCTACAACCATTGCGCCAGTTAAACCAAATGACTGCTGTTATATCTCTAGCAGATTTAGGACAAGCCCAATTATATCTTGAACACGCACCTAGTGAAGTCAAAGAATTAACTCAAACTTTCAATATGATGTTAGCCCGTCTTGCCCAATCTTGGGAACAAGAAAGGCAATTTGTTAGTAATGTTTCCCATGAGTTACGCACGCCTTTAACAATTGTTCATGGTTATTTACAAAGTGTTTTGCGCCGACAACATAATTTAACATCCGCACAACAGGAAGCTTTGGAAACTGCTGCAATAGAAACTGAACACACTATCCGTCTTTTGCAAGATTTACTCGATTTAGCAAGGGCTGATAGTGGTTATTTGCATTTGCGGCGGGAATTGTGTTTACTCAATGATTTGGTAGCAGAAGTTGTGAGTATGGCAGAAAAGTATAGCGATCGCATAATCGAAATTGAGTCCATAAATCAGCTAATTGAGGCGAGAATAGATTATAATCGTCTAAAACAAGTATTACTAAATTTAATTGATAATGCGGTGAAGTATTCGCCAGCAGAAACACCTGTAATGATTAAATTGCATCTGCAAGGTGAAGAAGCAGTTATTCAAGTTTGTGACCAAGGTTATGGCATTCCTTTACAACACCAATCACGAATTTTTGAGCGTTTTTACCGTGTAGATGAAGCCCGTACTTCTTCAACTGGGGGTTGTGGTTTAGGGTTGTCGATTGTTAAGACTCTTGTAGAGAGTATGGGTGGGAATGTAAGTGTGCGATCGCGCCAAGGAAAAGGAAGTACCTTTACAATTACTATACCAGCCTCATCATCGCAGTAAATAAAGATGATCTTGTTACTTATCCATGTTTATACTAAGCTAAATTATATCTATGAGATGTCTAGCTATTGAGTATTTAAACATATTCTCTATAGTTATCATTCTGTGTATAATTAACATCCCTGCTGAAATCCTGAATATTATTATGACGCACATCTTACTGGTTGAAGATGAAGTCAAATTAGCTCGATTTATAGAGTTAGAATTGAGTTATGAAGGCTATCAAGTTAGTGTAGCCTATGATGGACTAACCGCCCTGACTGCGGCAAGGGAGTTAAATCTAGATTTAATAATTTTAGACTGGATGCTACCTGGTGTGTCGGGGTTAGAAATTTGCCGTCGCTTACGGAGTACCGGTGATAAAGTACCGATAATTTTATTAACCGCTAAAGATGAAGTGAGCGATCGCGTTGCTGGTTTAGATGCTGGTGCTGATGATTACGTAGTCAAACCATTTAGTGTCGAAGAATTATTAGCCAGAGTCCGCGCCCACCTGAGACGAAACCGGGAAACAGATACCGCAGATATCTTAGCATTTGATGACCTAAGTTTAAATCGCCGCACGCGGGAAGTCTATCGAGGAAAGCGATTAGTAGAGTTGACTGCGAAGGAATTTGATTTGCTGGACTATCTACTCGCCCATCCGCGCCAGGTAATTACGCGCGATCGCATTTTAGAAGAAGTCTGGGGTTATGACTTCATGGGTGATTCCAACATAATTGAAGTTTATATTCGCTACTTGCGCTTGAAACTGGAAGCCAACAATGAAAAGCGTCTCGTTCAAACTGTGCGTGGTGTCGGCTATGTATTACGCGAATAAATTAATGAACTCTCAGCGAAAACTCATTAAATTCCCACTCCAATATATTAATATCCACAATTGATATATACAAAGCTAATTTCATACAGCAACAATGACTTATTTAGAAACCGCAGCACAATTTTATAGCGAAGTTGCTCAAACACCAGAAGTAGGACTGTGTTGTGTTCAAAGCACACCCCTGCAATTACCAGGATTGAAAATTCCTTTGCCAATGCAGGAAATGAATTATGGCTGTGGAACAACAGTTCACCCCACCGAACTCGCAAATCAACCCACAGTCCTTTATGTTGGTGTTGGCGGTGGACTAGAAGCATTACAATTTGCTTACTTTTCCCGTCGTCCTGGTGCTGTCATTGCTGTTGAACCAGTAGCAGCCATGCGCGAAGCTGCCACACGTAACTTAGAAATGGCTGCTCAACAAAATCCTTGGTTTGATACCAGTTTTATCGAGATTCGCCCCGGAGATGCCTTTAATTTACCCGTTGATGATGCTGCGGTGAATGTATTAGCACAGAATTGTCTTTTCAACATTTTTGAACCAGCAGATTTAACCCGTGCTTTAAAAGAAGCTTATCGGGTATTAAAACCCGGTGGAAGATTGCAAATGAGTGACCCCATAGCTACCAGTCCCATTCCCACCCATTTACAACAAGATGAACGATTACGTGCCATTTGTTTATCAGGCGCACTTACATATCAAGAGTATACCCAACTAATTATAAATGCTGGTTTTGGGCAGATAGAAATTCGCGCCCGTCGCCCTTATAGATTATTAGATAAACAAACTTATCAACTAGCAGAAAATCTTTTATTAGAAAGCCTTGATTCCGTCTCCTTTAAGGTTGATATTCCTGAAGATGGAGCTTGTATATTCACTGGCAAAACCGCAATTTATGCAGGACAAGAAGCATTTTTTAATGATCAAGCAGGTCACATTTTACAACGTGGAATTCCTGCCGCAGTCTGTGATAAAACAGCCGCTAAACTCGGAGATTTAAAGCCGGAAGAAATTATGGTAACAGATTCCACTTGGCACTATGATGGCGGAGGTTGCTGTTAGATTTTAGGTAAGAAATCAGGAGTCAGGAGTCAGGAGTCAGGAGTCAGGAGAAAGAAGGAAGAAGAATATTTTTTATTCTGTTAAGAGTTCCCTGCTATATCAAACATTCTGTATCCTGATTCCTTACGTGTTTTCTACCACATCCTACTATCTTGAGTATTAACTTTGCCTACTGCGGCGATTATTAGAGGGTGTTTGAAAAGTTTCGGGTGGTGATTTTAGACACTCAATGATAGCTTGCGTGGCGGAGCCATTCCCCCCTAACCCCCCTTAAGAAGGGGGGGAACTAGAGTCAAAGTCCTCCTTAAAAAGGAGGATTTAGGAGGATCTAAAGTTTTTAATACATCAGCAACCACTTTTCAAACATCCTCTTAGTGGTATCACTTATAAATTAAATTAGTGCAATAATAAGCAAGAAAAATTTTGTCATATTTCGGAACTAGTAAGCAATGCAGAATACATCAAATACCCAGTTCAAACATAAATTAACTTCACCTTTAACAAAAAAGGAAATAAATGTATTACAGATTAATTTAGGTAAACGCTGTAACCTTAGCTGCAATCATTGTCATGTTGAAGCAAGTCCAAAAAGAACAGAAGAACTAAACCTAGAAATTGGACTGGAATTAATTGAATTCATATTTAAATTTCCCGAAATTAAAATTGTAGATTTAACTGGTGGCGCTCCAGAAATGAATTATGGTTTTAAGCCACTAGTAGAAGCCGCAAGTTTAGCAGAAAAAAAAGTAATTGTCCGGTCAAATCTGACAATTTATTTCGTTGATGGATTTGGATATTTACCAGAATTCTTCGCTAAACACCAAGTGAGAATTGTTGCTTCCCTACCTTGTTACCTTGCAGATAATGTAGATAAAATGCGGGGGAATGGTGTGTTTAATGACTCTATTCGCGCCCTGCAATGGTTAAATCAACTTGGATATGCAAAAAATCCAAATTTAATTTTAGATTTAGTGTACAATCCTCCCTTACCCACGAGTGAAAAATTTTCAGTCACTCCTGAACAGACAAACCTAGAAATAGCTTATAAAATGTTCCTACAAGAAAATTTTGGTATAGTGTTTAATAACCTCTTTACCATCACTAATTTACCTGTAGGTAGAACAAAATTATACTTAGAAGGAAAACAACTTTATTCAGGCTATTTGCAGTTTTTAGAATCTAATTTTAACCCCGATACAGTTGAAAATTTAATGTGCCGTGATCAAATTTCAGTTGATTATTTAGGTAATGTATATGATTGTGATTTCAATCAAATGATGAACTTACCTGCAAAAACTTTTAATGGTAAAACCCTAACAATTAGAAAATTGTTAGAATCTGGTAGTTTAGATATGATTAGGGAAGTTCAAACTGCTGATTATTGCTATGGTTGTACCGCCGGTTGTGGTTCTAGTTGTGGTGGTGCTTTAGTATGATAACACCAAAAATGTATTTGTTCTCAATTAAGTGCGGATAAAAGGACTTGAACCTTCACTCCTTTCGGAACTAGAACCTAAATCTAGCGCGTCTGCCAATTTCGCCATATCCGCATCAGTATCTAATATTAGCATAACAAATTATGGTTGGCAAGAGGTAATTGGGAATTGGTGATTAGTAAAACTCTGATCCAGTTCCCAGTTTCC
This sequence comes from Anabaena sp. PCC 7938, assembly GCF_049315035.1. Lineage (NCBI taxonomy): Bacteria > Bacillati > Cyanobacteriota > Cyanophyceae > Nostocales > Nostocaceae > Anabaena > Anabaena sp. PCC 7938. The sequence continues at coordinate 5,543,761 of NZ_CP186034.1, forward strand.
AGCCTCCTACATGACAGCTACACGGGGTAGACGATGCTTGAAGCCGCAGAGAATTTCCCAAGAAATGGTATTTAATTGATTAGCCCAATCATCGGCTGTGATTTGTTCTGTTCCCTGTTCTCCTAGTAGGGTAACTATTTCACCCTCTTGTATATCGGGTATGGAACTGACATCTAACATGATTTGATCCATTGTAATTGTGCCTATTTGTGGTATTCTCTGCCCACGAATTAATACCTGCATTTGGTTGGAAAGACTGCGGGGAACTCCGTCTGCATAACCAATACCAACAACGGCAAGACGCATTTCTTTGGGTGCGATAAACTGATGACCATAGCTAACACCAGTCCCAGGAGCTATGGTTTTAACCTGAGTGACACGTGCTTTGAGTTGTAAAACTGGTTGTAATTTGATTTTGTCTTGTAAATGAGATGCGGGATAGAGTCCGTAAATAGCTAAACCGGCACGCACCATGTCATAGTGTAATTTTGGATCTGCAAGGGTAGCTGCTGAGTTGGCTAAATGCAAGCTGGGAATTTTGATGCCTTTGGCTTTGATTTGTGGGTTGGCGTAACCTATGGTAGATATCGCTTCCTCAAATCTCCTATGCTGTTCTTGCATGACTGTAGTATCAGGACTATCAGCTGTTGCTAGGTGAGAATAAATGCTGGCAATATCAAGATGAGGTAATCCTTGTACTAACTGCACAAAATCAGCTGCTTCTTGCCAATTTGTACCTAATCTCGACATTCCTGTATCTAATTTGATGTGTACAGGTATGGGAAAATTATAATTAATTGCTTCGAGTGTATTAGAAAATATTAAAGCTTGTTTGGGGTTGCATAGTGTTGGTTGAAGTTGCCAATGAGCGATCGCATGAACTTGTTCTGGTGTATGTGTTGCTCCTAAAATTAAAATCGGAGCTTTTATTCCACCTTCCCTTAATTGAATTCCTTCGGGAACTGTAGCCACTCCCAAACAACTCGCACCGGCTTCTAGAACTGTTTTCGCAACTGCCACCGCTCCATGTCCATAGGCATCAGCTTTTACAACCGCCATCAACTGGGTACTTGGTGATAAAAACCTTACCAACTGCTTAACATTATTAGACAACGCACCTAAATCTATTTCTACCCAAGCGCGTTGAGAAAACCAAGCGTAGGTATCACGCTCCTGATTATCAGCAAAACTAGGGGTTTGCTTGCGACTTAACATTGTAATTCACTCCTCTCACACCACTGCAAAGCTCCCAGACTATCTGATGATTCTGGTTTGCTACCCTCAAAGCCATATCAATTTAATCAGGAAAGTTTACCTTTTATCCGGGAGTTTATACAAGATGTTGGCAAGTGTTCAGTTTCTATAAATACTGGGGGTTGAGCATTGTTAAACCCCTAATAGGGAAACTGAGGCAACTTAATGATAAAGTGCGATAGTTGTGCCTGAGATTGGTAGAGTTAGATTACTCTTAATTTAATCTCCAAAATGGAGCTAAGGGGAATCGAACCCCTGACCTCTTGAATGCCATTCAAGCGCTCTACCAACTGAGCTATAACCCCGTGAAACGCATTTACTATATTACCTTAGTTGTTGATATTTTGTCAAGAAATTGGTTGTTAAATATTTAATTTGAAATTAAATGTGAGCTATACCCTTTACTTTATTAGATGTGAGTACTCGTCTAAGAAACTTGTATCAGATAAGTCATACAATGACCCATCAAGAAATAGACTACTAACATAGCGGCAGCAGCTAGGGCAACCAATGTACCAGCTAACATGAGAGAAAATTCTTTGCTCTGGTAGGCTTTCTCCATCAGGTGCAGCGACCAGGCCACCAGCGCCACATCAAAAAGTAAAATAGGAATCAACATAGTTCTTAATATTTATTCATACTAGTAGACATAATCTTAACATTGTTTTGGGTAACTGTGTCGAACTTGAGTAGAGATGTGGCTAATTTCCATTTAGTATTAGCAGGGTATTCGGACTGGAATGGATCGCTCTTGCAAATAATTCTTAATTTGGGCTACGCTTAACTGCCCGTAATGTAACAAAGAGGCTAATAATGCGGCTTCTGCTTTACCTGTAGTTAGGGCATCGTGGATATGTTCACAATTTCCTGCACCTCCAGAGGCAATGACCGGAATTTCTACAGATTGAGCGATCGCTCGTGTTAACTCTATGTCATAACCAGCTTGAGTACCATCTGCGTCCATACTTGTCACCAGCAATTCACCGGCCCCACGTTGTTCCACTTCCTGCGCCCACAGTAAGGCATCTTTGCCAGTATTTTCTCTTCCCCCTCTTACATATACATCCCAGCCGGGGTTATTGGGGTCAACTCTTCGTCTAGCATCGACGGCAACAACTATACATTGATTACCAAAGCGATCGCTTGCCCGATTAATTAAACTTGGGTCACGGACTGCCGCAGAATTAATACTAACCTTGTCAGCTCCGGCTCGTAACAAACCTTTAACATTTTCTAAGGTTTGAATCCCACCCCCCACAGTCAATGGAATAAAGACCTGTTCAGCAGTCCGGTAAACCACATCAATAATCGTGTCCCGGTCTTCATGAGTTGCCGTAATATCGAGAAACACTAACTCATCAGCACCGGCTTCGTTATAAACCTTGGCCAGTTCTACCGGATCACCCGCATCCTTCAGATTTACAAAATTAACTCCTTTAACAACTCGTCCCGCCTTGACATCCAAGCAAGGTAAAATTCTTTTAGATAACATAACGACTTTCATCCTCCTGGTAATTGCCGGAATTTAAATTGTAAAGGTAATTGGCAAATAGGTGACAAGAGGATGAATACACTTAAGCTCTTAGAAGATAATGAAGCTAGTCTTCTCATACTGAACAAAGCGCAGCATCTCGCAAGATGCCGCGTTTCACTCCTATATCTATGTAAAGGTTAATCCAAATTGATTACTAGTAAATTGATAAGCTAGAATAGAAATCCATGCTTTTTGGTGCTGTCACTGTATTTCAACTAACTGCAAATATCCTATACTGGTTGTACTTCTTGACTGCTGTAACGATTTATCGGTGCTAAACCTCTACTTCTGAATTTCTGAAAATTATGGCGATAATCTCCTCAAAAAAAAGCGGACAAGAACCTAATAAAGAACCTCAACAGCCGAGGGAGTCAGCAAAAGTACCTCCCCAGGAAAATAATATATTGCAACCTGAAGCTGCTATTGATGAAGAAGGTAAACAAGAAGAGAGTATTCGACCCCAGCGATTTGCAGATTACATTGGTCAAAAAGACTTAAAAGATGTACTAGATATTGCCATTAAAGCTGCTAAGTCTAGGAGTGAAGTGATGGATCATCTGTTGCTGTATGGTCCTCCTGGCTTGGGTAAAACCACAATGGCGATGATTTTAGCCTCAGAGATGGGAGTAAGTTGTAAAATTACCAGCGCCCCAGCATTGGAACGACCAAGGGATATAGTTGGGTTATTGGTGAATCTCAAAGCCGGAGATGTGCTTTTTATTGATGAAATTCATCGCCTGTCGCGGATGACTGAAGAGATTTTGTATCCAGCGATGGAAGATTATCGCTTAGATATTACCGTGGGTAAGGGTTCCAGCGCCCGGATTAGAAGTATACCATTAGTTAAGTTTACCTTAGTGGGGGCGACAACCCGTGTAGGTGCATTAACTTCACCTTTACGCGATCGCTTTGGCTTAGTTCAAAAACTGCGATTTTATGAAGTTGACGAACTCAGTCAAATTGTTCTCCGCACCGCTGAATTATTAAAAACACCAGTCAACTCGGATGGGGCTACAGAAATTGCCAAACGTTCACGGGGAACGCCACGGATTGCAAATAGATTATTAAAACGAGTCCGTGATTATGCTGAGGTTAAAACCTGTGGAGAAATCAATGAAAACGTTGCTGCTGAAGCTTTACAACTATTCCAAGTAGATCCTTGCGGTTTAGATTGGACAGATAGAAAGATGCTGAGTATGATCATTGAAAACTTCAATGGTGGGCCAGTGGGTTTAGAAACCATCGCTGCGGCTACAGGTGAAGACACCCAAACCATTGAAGAAGTTTATGAACCTTATTTAATGCAAATTGGTTATTTAAGCCGCACTCCTCGTGGTCGAGTTGCCACGCAAGCCGCATATAAACACATGGGATTTAAACCACCCAATGAGCAATTATCATTGCTTTAATTCCCTGCAAATATCAATTCCCCATTCCCATGACTCAACAAACAAAAGCAATAGTCGTTTTTGATATAGATGGCGTTATCCGTGATGTTGGTGGTTCTTATCGCCGCGCCTTAGCAGATACCGTGGAGCATTTTACCAACCAAGCTTATCGTCCCACACCTGAAGACATTGACAACCTCAAATCTGAAGGAATTTGGAATAACGATTGGGAAGCCTCCCAGGAATTTATTTACCGTCACTTTGCTACCCAAGGACAAAACCGCGAACAACTGCAATTAGATTATCAAAATATTGTTGCTTATTTTCAAACCCGTTACCGAGGTACAGACCCGGAAAATTGGAATGGGTACATTTGTAACGAACCTTTATTAGCCCAGCCTAGTTATTTTCAAGAACTCACACAAACGGGCATAGGTTGGGGATTTTTCAGCGGTGCTACTCGCGGTTCTGCTACTTATGTTTTAGAAAAACGCTTAGGTTTGCAATCTCCTATCTTAATTGCAATGGAAGACGCACCTGGTAAACCTGACCCCACAGGACTTTTTGCCACTATTAGCTTATTAGAGAACGGTAGTGATAGAAAACAAACAGTAGTTTATGTAGGTGATACGGTTGCAGATATGTACACCGTCGAAAAAGCCAGAAATATAGATGATTCTCGCACTTGGCTGGCTGTGGGAGTTTTACCGCCCCATGTACAAGAAACAGCAACGCGACGTGATGCTTATACTGAAACATTAATTCAAGCAGGGGCAAATATAGTATTTAGTAATGTGCAGGAACTGACTTACACGCAGATTCAGGAATTGCAAAAGGTATAATAAATATTATAAAATCAGTCAAGCAATGGGTTTAAAATTGATTAGATATCTCCGAACAAAGGATGTAGAGACGTTCCCAATAAAGCATATTTAATCTTCACCATACGTCTATTACAATTTTGCGCCCATTATTGGGAGATAAATAAAAATATCTGCATTGAAACTGCCTCAAGTTCTCAAAACTCACTTAGTTTTGCAAACTAGCGTTAGTTGAGGTCTTGAAGCTTTGCTAACGCACACAGTTCGAGTTAATCTAAAATAAATTCCTTATGCCATTGTTGAGCAACTTTATCCCAACCAAAAGAATCTCTGAGAGATAAAGCTTCCTGTCTCAGAGTTTCTTGCTTTTCAGGATTTTTCAACAAGTCTATCACTGCTTCAATAAAAATATTATTAGTTTCCTCGTCTCCCGCAGGTCCTTTAATTCTAATACCTGATTGGACAGTTTCTTCTAAACCTGCATAAGTTGTGACTACAGGAACACAACCAGCAGCTTGCGCTTTCCAAGCACTAATACAGAAAATCTCTGCAATAGTATGGCAAGGATAAACCCAAATACCTGATTTAAATAATTCCTCAACTAACTGCTTGTGTCCAATTCTGCCATGTTCATAAACATTTTTCTGGTCGAACAGTTCCATTATTTGCTTCTTTTTATCCGGTAATTGGGGAAATCTCTCAATATAAGGTGAATTAATGAGTGCATCAACTCCTTGCCAACCATAAAAAATATGCAATTCCACATCCGGTACTTCTTTAAGAACCTTTTCCCATTGCATTAATAAATTTTCAATGCCTCTTGTATAATCACTAATCGAAATTAGTCTTTTGGGATTTCTAGTAAGTCCTGTTAAATTGAAATCTTCTAAATTAATCCCATTAGTAGTTAAAAAGATTTTCTCTTCAGGAATCCAATCTGGTAGCATAGCTTTATGAAAATTCGACAGCATAAACAGCTTGTCAAAACTTCTTAAAAATTCTGCACGTTGAAATTCTTCTATTTCAGGAAATAATTTAGGGTTGTCGTGCATCCAAATAGCAGTTTTTTTAGCCTTTATTTCCATTTTCATTGGTTGTGTCCAAGTACGATGAGCAATAAAAACGTTAAAATTATCTTCAGGATTAAATTTATCAACAGATTGATAAACTACACCATTATATTCTCCCTCCATGTTACCGCATCTGTTAAAAACTGTGACTTGATAACCTAATTTCAAGAGTTCTTGACTTAAGTAAATGATCGCTTCTTCACTTCCTCCAATTCCTTTATTAATAGAAAGAGGAGACCAATCTTCTAGATGAAATGGAAAATTGGAATAAATTACAATTGAGTTATTGTCCCAATCCATATTGTTTTATTTCTACAAAAATATTCAGGACTTACGCAAAACAGAACGGAAGTAGGGGTAATTCATGAATTACCCCTACTCAAGAATCAGGTTTTGAGTTCAATCTTGGGTAAGTCCTAAAATTGATATTAACAAGATTATATATTAAAACTGAGCTTCTGATTTAGAAAGATCAATATATAAGTTAGTTTAAATTATTGAATACTTTCGAGGCTGAAATTAATGTCATAATTGATTTTAACTGATATTTTTTGTTGTGAAACTATCACTATTACTGATTAATTTTTTTGAGCTAAAACAGGCTTACCACCAGATACAGCCTGTTCAACAATATCAACTGCTTGCTTTACTCCCCCGGCTTTTTTAATTGCTGCTTGCAACCGCAAAGCATTCTTTTTATAAGAATCTTCTGTTAACACCTTGTTAATAGCAGTCCGTAAATTATTAACATTAACTTTCTTAACAGGTACAGCTTCTCCACATCCTGACCAAACTATACGCGAAGCTACTCCTGGTTGGTCATTGGTTACTGGAATTGCTACCATTGGTACACCATTTATTAAACATTCCAATGTGGTATTTAATCCTGCATGGGTAATAGTTAAATCTACCTTTTCTAATAATTGTAATTGCGGTGCATAACGAACTACTAAAGGATTCCCTGGTATTCCTTGAAGAACTTCAGGATCAGCCGAACCACCCAAAGAAATTACTAATTGTGCATCCAAATCTTGGCAAGCTGTGGCAATTTTTTGGAAAACTGGTAATAACCGATTTTGTAAAGTTCCCATTGAAGCATAAATTAAGGGTTGTCCTGTTAATTTATCAAAGGGGAAATCAATTGCTGGTCTTCCTGTAGAATCATGATATGGGCCTGTAAAATGAAAACATTGCGGTAAATTATTACGAGGGAACTCAAGTTCAGCCGGTTCTTGGCTAATAATTGCTAGTTTGGAAAATAAATCTTCGTCACTGGAGTATGACGGTAAATTCCACTTTTGGCGATACTCTGATATCACCTGACGGACTGGTTTATTAATCCTATTAAATAGTGAATAACCTGCTAGATTACGAAGACGCGCCCACCATGCTAGGTTATAGCTCCAGTTTGCAAAATAAGGAGGAATAGTGTCTTCTTGATTAATTACTACCGCACTGCATACGGTAATAAAAGGTATTTTGAGTAATTTAGCAATGCTCTCACCCTCAAAGCAAATTTGGTCTACTAATAATGCTTCTACACCATCTTCTTTGGCACTTTTTGGTGTATCCCGGAGACTCACTTCTGCTCTGAGTGCTACCCCATTCATTGTATATTTAACGGCTGCCATTCCACTTAGTTCTCCCAATTTTGTATAAAATTGAGTAGCTTTTTGGGGCGACCATTCGGTTTCTCCGATGACTCGGAAGTTGAAACCAGCAGCTTCTGCTTTCGGTTGAACAAAGGGGGTTCCAAATAAAGTAATGCGATGACCACGCTTTTGTAATTCGCGTCCTAGAGGTAACATAGTATTTAAGTGACCAGTAGAACCAGGACAGATTAAGCCATAATGAGTCATAATTATTATATTTTCTGGTTAATTACAATGATGTATACCAGAAAAGCGACTCATAGATTCAAAGCATAGGTATTTCCGTTTATAAGTGTTTACTATAATTTCAAAAACTTATAGCTTGTATCTTTTGGCTACAATACAATCGAGAGCGAGAAAACCCTGCCCTTACGGGTTTGGCGATTAAAAACTATACCGCACTGTTCAAAAAATTGTTATATATTTAACTAGCGAAAACCTGATGTGGTAAAGATAATTATTAAGGATAGTGCCAATTATGCCTCTAATCAGCCTCATTGCAGCTATTTCTGAGAATCGGATTTTAGCTGATTCAACAAAGGAACATATTCATGTGGGTATTCCTTGGATTATTCCCACAGATGAACGTCATTTTCAAGAAATTACCTGGCGGCATCCTGTGATTATGGGTCGGAGAACTTATTCTACTTTTTATCAACCGCTGCCAAATCGTACAAATATAATTGTTACCAGAAATCTTGATTATCAAGCTCCCGGTTGTGTTATTTTTTATTCACTTTTGGAGGCGGTTGAATGGGCTAAAATGAGTGAAACGGAGGAGATATTTATTGCTGGTGGTGGAGATATTTATACTGAGGCGATCAAATTTGCGGATAAGCTTTATTTGACAATTGTGGAAGGTAATTTTGAGGGAGATATATATTTTCCTGAGTTTGCAGATTTCGGTAAAGTAACCAAAGAAGAACATTTGCAGGAAAATGGCTTTAAGTTTAAGTTTGTGGAGATGGAAAGGGTTTAGTTTAAATTTGTTTGGAGTGCGATGCAGGCATCGCATTCAGTATGGATAAAACTGTATAGTAGAATACTATCAACAAGAGTTACAGCAGTTTGTGTAGTTAGGAGGTACAAAATCTAAATTGAAACCTATACACAAAGCCAGTTTTACTCCTGACTCCTGACTTCTGCTGTAATAGCAAACTCATTTACTGTAAGTGCAGAAATTTATCCAAGGCTGCTACCATACTGGGAGGCCAACGACGGATATTTTGCACCCAGTTCATATCTTTATAGCGGCTATCAAGTCCATAAGCTGCTACCCAATTGCTTTCCGCTTCACCTTTTTGTCCACTTACCCAGTATGCAGCTGTTAAGGCGGCACGCATATCAGCGAATTTGGGATATTTACGGACTATATTTCGCATTTCCCGGATAGCTTTGTCTATTTGATTAGTTTCATATAAAGCTAGGGCATAATTAGCTCTAGCGAAGGCAAAATTGGGAGCGATTTCTGTGGCTTTTTGGTAATCTGCGATCGCACTTTCCCATTTTCCTAACCCGGTTTTGGCGTTACCCCGATTGTTGTAAGCCATTGCATCGTTAGGGTCTAGCTCTAAAACATGATTATAATCTGCGATCGCTTCTTCCCATCTCCCCAAACCTTCTAACGCTGTCCCTCGATTTAAATAAGGGTCTGTGACATTTGGTGCTAATTCTACAGCTTTGTTGTAATCTGTCAGTGCTGCTGCCAATTTATTCTGGCTAACGCGGGAATTGCCCCGATTACTCCAAGCACCGGCATTAGTCGGAAACTTTTCAATAATCTCTGTCCAATAGTTTTCAGCGGTAGCAAAATCACCTTGATTTGTAGCTACAAATGCCTTAGTTGCTAACTCATCCCCTTGTTGTAACTCTTCTTGGGTAGTAATCCCTATTGAGGATTGTGCCATTACTGGTGTACTCCAACCAAACACAAGTAACAAACTTAAAAAAATACAGATTAATTTAATCATCGATCGCTCTGTGATGGGCAATAACATTAATCATAAACAATACCTTGTCCATTTTCGGTAGGTTGGGTTAAGCGACAGCGCAACTCAACGCATTTGTTGGGTTTCATGCTTCAACCCAACCTACAAATCAAGGTTTTTTTCAACTTGGACAAGGTATTGATAAAGCATAAATATTCCTTATCGGTTCCATCCTGTTACCGTCCCAAAGGGCTGGTCAATTGGTCAGAGTTTGCGTTAAAATAAGCCTCGGTGTAGGCCGCCGCAGGCATCGCTAACTTAGTAAGTAATAGCCGGATTTTTCCCGGAGGTGTAATTGACCAAGTTCATTTTAAAAATTCTCTGGTTAGATGAGAACGTCGCTCTAGCAGTTGATCAGGTTGTTGGTAAAGGTACTAGTCCTTTGACCAAGTATTTTTTCTGGCCCAGAAATGATGCCTGGGAAGAATTAAAAAAAGAGTTAGAATCCAAACACTGGATTACAGACGTTGACCGCGTTGAGTTGCTCAACAAAGCAACAGAAGTAATCAACTACTGGCAAGAAGAAGGCAGAAACCGTCCCATGGCCGAAGCCCAGTTGAAATTCCCAGAAGTTGCCTTCACAGGTAGTGCTTGATCCTTTTAGCAATTGCTAATTGGTGATTGAAGGCAGGAAGAAGGTGACAGGTGACAGGTGAAAGATAGGAAATAGCTAGAACGTTATTTTCCTGATCTCCCCATCCTCCCTAGTCACCTTTTCCCCATTTTGGCGCTTCCCTACACCCTGCTTTTGATCAACTGTAGAGATGTTCCATAAAACATTTCTACAAACGGAATATTATTTATCTACTGGGGATTGCACAACTAATTGGGAATTATTATTTTGATCATTTGGTTCAATTTTAGTTAGCGGTGGTGGTGGTGGTACAGGCATTTTGGTTTCTGGATGTGTTTTACCTGTTTGATTCCATAAAATCATCGACAGTAAACCATCTACCAAACCGTTGCTATTGCCATTGTTACCAGCAACCATAACATCAGGAATGAGACGCACATTGCGATCGCCTATAATTTGCATTAACTGCATGGCTGTGTAACCTTGAGAACCCAAAGCTTGCACACCTGTACGATAGGTTTCAGCTTTAGCGTTACCTGTGGCCCGGATACCATCGGCTTCAGCTATAGATTTGAGTTTTGTTGCTTCTGCTTCACCATTGGCTTCCTTAATTGCAGCTTGGGCTTTAAGTTCGGCAATTTGGACACTTTGCTCAGATTTGACCATTTCTTGCTGAATATTAGCCAAGGCTGTTTCCCGTACCAGTTGTTGGCGTTGGGTTTGCGCCATTTGCTGAACTTCGTAAGTTTTGCGTTCTTCTTCCGCAATTTTCCGGTCTGTCTGTGTCTGCATTAAGGCGGCAGGTGGTTGAATATCACCAATTAAGGTGTCAATTGCTTGGACATCATAGGCACGCAAAGCTGCCTTAATAAATTCAGCAGCTTCAGTTTGGCGTTCACTCCGCGCTGTTAAAAAGTCGAGTACAGTGCAGTTTTGAGCAGAGTTGCGGAAGTAGTTACCAATGGTTGGTTCTAGGACATGATCTACCAAATTTTGCATTGCACCAACGCGGGAAATGACCTTTGGTGCATCTAAAGCACCGACATGAATAATCTGCGCTACTTCTAAATCAAATGCGAAACCATCACGCGATCGCACGGTTAAAGATTGTAATTTCTCATCATAGCTATGTCTTTCCGTCCGACCTGACCAATTTAAAACTATGTTTGTTGTTGGTACTAACTCAATTTTCATAATCCGGGAGTTAGTCGGGTGTTTACCAGGATACAGAGGTTCTACCCAAACGCCTTTATGTCCCTGATGCACCAAATTACCATGAGTGAAAGCTGCACCGCTGATATCTTCTTGCTCTTGTCCCACGAAAGAAATTACCACACCTACATAACCAATGGGTATTTCTGTCATGGGTACTTGTTCTACCTGTACAAACCAAGGATTCAAATTCCAAGAACCAGATAATAAAATCTGCTCTTGCAAACCCCTTCTGCCACCACCATTAATAAATTTCTGTCCATTTTGGAAGTTGTCATGTCCTTCAATTACAACCCCAGCAATTTCTCCTGGTGAAATGGGCAACCCATCCAAAGTAGTGACAATGCCAACTTTATCAGATTTGACACTATATACATTCAATTGTTCTGCACTCATGCCATGAGTACTAGCGTTAGCCGCTGTAATCACTTTGAACAAAGCAGTATTGATACGGTAACTACCAGCAGTGAGAAAGCCCATTTGCCGACCTTTTTCACCACCTTTAGTCAAGAATTTACGAGCATCTTGGAAATTATCACATTCGACAATTTTGCCTAAAATCCGCTCTGGTGGATTTTGTGCGCCATCTGCGGCGACAATCAAGGCAATTTGACCTTGGGGGACAACAATGATCGACTCTTTTTTGATTGAGTATTGCCAAGGCCAATGTCCCCAATGCCAACCAGGTGCAAGGGTATCTGCTTGTAAACCGGCTTCTCCGTTAAGGGCGATTAATCTTCCCGCAGGTAGTCCTTTACCTGTTAGGGCAAATTTTTTCACCACAATACCGACTTCGCGTTCACCGATAACTACCAGTCCCCCAAATATCAGCGGGACACTAATCACGAACCCACCAACTAAAATCAGCGGTATCAATGCAAAAGGTTCTAGCCCCATTGCTTGATATTGAGGTTTATTATTTGTTAATTGGCTGATGTTGGGTTCTGTTTGACCAGGCTGGACTGAGGCGGAGATAACTTCTTTTGCTGTGGGCGTTTTTATACTTGTCGCATTGGCGGCATTAATACCACTAGCTAAGGCTAAAGCTGCTACAGTCGATGTTGTCAACTTTACAAACTTATTTTGTTTACTCTTACCAAAGGAAGATAGAAAGCTGTTCATATTTTTGCCCCTTTGGGCAATTAATCATCTAAAATATCACTTCACTAAGGCAGAGGTTATTTTCTTAAACTTGATGTAATTTTTTTGAGTATAAATAAAAAGCCAGGATTCTGCTATGTACTTTAAAGACAATAGGGGTTTAACACTGTTAAACCCCTAGTGAGCAAAATGCCTGTTCTGACAATTTGAATGTTTTTAGACCAAACCACCGGCAGCTTGAAAACGAGCGCGGGCGCGTTTAAAGGCTTTGGTTGCCTGGATTTGTGCTTGACGGTCGCCTGCCGAAACTTGATTCAGAAGAGTTTGGGCTTGGTTGTAAGCTGTGCGGGCTTCTTCCAGGTTGATTTTGTCGCCACGTTCAGCACCATTAACCAAGATAGTCACTTCATCTTCATCAACTTCAGCAAAACCACCCAAAAGAGCGATCGCTTGCCAATCTTGATTTTTATTGGCACGAACACGCATTACACCTATATCTAAGGCTGATAACATCGGTGCGTGTCCAGATAGGATACCTAATTGCCCAGTAGTGCTAGGTAAAATCACTTCTTCAGCTGGGGCATCCCAAACAGTCTTATCTGGGGCAATTACACGAACAGTTAAGGTCATATTGTTAATTTCTAATTGGCGAAAGGGTGACTGGTAACTGGGAAAAAGGCAATTGGTGATTGGCAAGAATTTCTTACCCATTACCCATCACCGATTACCCATTACCTAATTAACCTTTAAGCTTTTCACCTTTAGCGATCGCTTCGTTAATATCGCCTACCAAGTAGAAAGCTTGCTCTGGTAAAGCATCCAACTCACCAGACAGAATTTGTTTGAATCCTTTAATGGTGTCTTCCAACTTCACATACTTACCAGGAGAACCAGTAAATACTTCTGCTACGAAGAATGGCTGAGACAAGAAACGCTCAACTTTTCGCGCCCGTGCCACAATTAGACGGTCTTCTTCAGACAATTCATCTAAACCAAGAATAGCGATGATATCTTGTAGTTCTTTGTAACGTTGTAGGGTTGATTGTACAGCACGAGCGGTGTTGTAGTGGTCTTCACCAACAATGTTCGGTTGAAGCATGGTGGAAGTAGAACCTAGGGGATCAACCGCAGGATAAATACCTTTAGATGCTAAACCGCGAGACAATACTGTTGTTCCATCCAAGTGAGCAAATGTAGTTGCAGGTGCGGGATCTGTCAAGTCATCCGCAGGTACATATACAGCTTGAATAGAAGTAATAGAACCCTCTGTAGTCGAAGTAATCCGCTCTTGCAACGCACCTACGTCAGTACCTAAGGTAGGCTGATATCCTACCGCAGAAGGCATCCGACCCAACAGCGCCGATACTTCAGAACCAGCTTGTACAAACCGGAAAATGTTATCAACAAACAGCAATACGTCTTGCTTGTTGACATCACGGAAATACTCAGCCATTGTCAAACCAGACAAACCAACCCGCATTCTAGCTCCGGGTGGCTCGTTCATTTGACCATAAACGAGAGCAATCTTGGATTCGTTGAGATTATCTTTATTGATAACCCCAGATTCCATCATTTCGTTGTAGAGGTCATTTCCTTCCCGTGTCCGCTCACCCACACCAGCAAACACAGACACGCCACCGTGCTGAGTAGCGATGTTGTTGATCAATTCCATCATGATCACGGTTTTACCAACACCAGCACCACCGAATAGACCGATTTTTCCACCGCGTCGATAGGGAGTTAGCAAGTCAACAACCTTAATCCCCGTTTCAAACACAGAAGGATTGGTTTCCAAATCTGTGAATTTAGGAGCAGGACGGTGAATGGGTAGAGTTGCTTCAGCATTTACAGGACCCCGGTTATCTACGGGTTCGCCCAAAACGTTGAAAATCCGTCCTAAGGTAACTTTACCTACAGGCACGGTGATGGGAGCGCCAGTATCAACAGTTTCCAAACCGCGCACTAGGCCATCTGTGGTACTCATAGCCACAGCCCGTACCTGGTTGTCGCCTAGTAGTTGCTGTACTTCAACGGTGAGGTTGATTTCCTGTCCGGCTTCGTTGGTGCCTTTGATGGTCAAAGCGTTGTAGATTTGAGGCAATTTCCCGCTGGGAAATTTAACGTCTACGACTGGACCAATGATTTGAGTAATGTAACCGATGTTTGTTTTTTCTGCGGTGGTGACCATGCTGCGCCTAAATGATTGAAGCTATTTTTGAGAATGGGTCGTAAACGACCTGAGATCAGGCAATGTCATCTTTTAGGTTAGCACCTAACGCCCCCACCTTCGCCTTAAATTCATTATTAAGAGTAGATCCCCGATTTCTTGAAAATCCTTTAACTACTTAGAAAATTTTAGTATCAAATATTTGGAAGGGCGGGAGATCATACTCTCCCTCGGCATAACTTTACAAGAGCGGCGATCACACTAACCTTTTGGCTAGATTTGTTTATTAGCGGTTGATATTTCTTGCTTCTCGGTGTCGCGCAAAGTTTTACCAGAAGAATCCTTCCATGCCAGCCGATCGTTTACACTGAACTTCATTATTACCTTTGCTGCTGATGAGGTATTAAATTTTCTATTACACCACAGAAAAGAAAATATTACGAATTGTCTGGTTGTTCAGTTTTTTCCCGATTAATACTTTCTTCTAAGGCTTGAATTTGTTCCCTACGGGCTTCTAATTCTAAGGAACGACGTGCTAAATCTTGGTTTTGCAAAGTTAACGCCTGTCGCCAATTTTCCGCTTGTTCTGCTTCTTTTTGTAAAAATTCTGGAGTAATACCTGTTTTGAGATAAGTTTGTACTAGATAAACTATCCAACAAGTAGCATCTTCAATAACTTCTATATCACCTGTAGAGGAAAGCTCAACTAACACCAGCACTTTTTCACTCATGGTATTCCCTTTTCCTAAGAGAATAAATGCCTCTTCAGAAATAATTGACCATAAATGTTCAGATTCCTGACGTGCTAATAAGCGTAATTGATATTGGTCTAAAAAATCATTTTTACGTACTTGGGCTAAGTATAGCATTGTCGCTGCGTTCCCAATTCAAAATTAGGTAATTAATAGTTAGTAATTGGTAATTGGCTGACGCTGTGAGCGTCAGCCGAACGGTAACTGGTAATTGGTCAATTTCTTTCTGTCACCTGTCACCGATTACCTATTACTAGTCAATTGTTATAAGGTAAGCAAGCGATACCTACGGCAACGCCTGAAGGCGAACGCGCAAAATTTCCGCTTGTTTCTCAGCCTCTGTTAAAGCATCACGCACACCTTGAACTACATCTGCGGGAGCTTTATCCACAAACTTAGAATTACTCAGTCTAGCACGTAGGGATGTAGCTTCAGCTTCGGCTTTGCTGATACTTTTCTCTAGTTTGGCACGGAGAGCCTCAATATCTACTACACCTTTTAAGGGAATTACGACTTGAACAGTACCGACAACACCAGAAATAGAATTGTCTGATTCTTCGATTTGGGTAGATTCTGGTTGTGGTAGGTCTTGGGTATCAGTTTTGGGCAAATTTGCAAATAACTTTTGTCTGCTTTCAGCATTGAGTATATTGTAGACAATAAACCAACCAGTATAACCAAGACCAACTGTTTCAAAGAAAGCGCCAAAAATGGGAAGACGCAGTGAAGCATTCCCGACAATAATAGCAACTCTTAACAAGACAAGTCCGACAATAATTAAGCCAATAGTTTTTAAACCCTTAAAAGCTGATTTAGTGACAACAGGTTGGCTTTTTTGTTCGTCAGTAGTTGTTTTGTCAGTAATAGTTAAAGTTTCCACCTTTGCCAAATCTTGAATATAAGATTGGCCAGCGTTGAGAATGAATCGCTCATTGGCATTTTCACTTTGCAAATTAGCCGCGACTTTTACCCCAGGTTTAATGTCAGCTTCCGCTCGTAAATTGCGAATTGTGCGAATAGTATTAATTAACAATTCAAACTGTTCTTCTAAAGCTTGGTCAATTAATTTTTCATCCGTTTCAGGATAGGGCTGCAAGGCGATAATTTGTGGATTTTCTGCTGGTTGCTGAGTCAGAGTTTGCCAAATTTCCTCAGTAATATGAGGCATCAAGGGATGAAGTAGTTTTAAAATTCCTTCTAAAATATAGGCAAGAATTTGCTGGGCAACTTTGCGAGATGGGGGATCTGCATCTTTTTGGAGGCGAGATTTTACTAATTCAATATACCAATCGCAAAAATCACCCCAAATAAACTCATAAAGTCCTTTTGCTGCTTCCCCTAAACCGTAATTGTCGATATAATTAGTGGTTTGTTTAACTACTTGATGATAACGGGAAATAATCCATTTATCACTGAGTTCTGTCGGTTCAGGTTTACCCAATTGGGCTGGAGTTTGCCCATCCAAATTCATCATTACAAATCTGGCAGCATTCCACAACTTATTGGCAAAATTTCGAGATGCTTCTACAGATATGGATTCATCTTTTTTGCGGTCATATTCTAAACGAATATCTTGACCAGCACCCGCTACTTCTTTAATTAAGGTATAACGAAGGGCATCAGTACCATATTTATCAATTAGCAATAATGGATCAATACCATTATTTGCCGATTTCGACATTTTCTTATTATTTTCATCCCTAACCAAGCCGTGAATATAAACAGTTTTAAATGGCATTTGTCCGGTGAAATGTCCCGCCATCATCGTCATTCTCGCAACCCAGAAAAAGATGATATCAAAACCTGTAACTAAGGTGGCGTTGGGATAATAAGTTGTTAAATCTGGGGTTTGTTCTGGCCAGCCTAAAGTTGAAAATGGCCATAAACCAGAAGAAAACCAAGTATCTAAAACGTCGGGGTCTTGTTCTAATTGGACATTTTCTCCAAATTGTGATTTGGCTTTTTCCCAAGCTTCAGCTTCATTGCGCGCTACAAAATGGGGTGTTGAGTCGGTGATTTGTCCGCCGGTTTCGCTGACAGCATACCAAGCAGGGATTTGATGACCCCACCATAGTTGACGAGAAATACACCAGTCGCGCAGATTTACCAACCAGTCACGATAAACTTTTGTCCAGCGTTGGGGAACGAAATCAGGGGAATTTTGATTATCTAAAAATTCGAGAGTTTTGTCAGCAAGGGGGCGAATATTAACAAACCACTGGGTAGAAAGGAGAGGTTCAACAGGTACTTTTCCGCGATCGCTATAAGGTACTGTATGTTTATAATCTTCTATCTTCACCAGAACCCCATCTGCTTCTAGGCGAGAAACAACATTTTTCCTAGCCACAAAGCGGTCTTGACCTTGAAACTCCCCAGCATTTTCGTTCAGAGTACCGTCTTTATTCATAATATTGATAAACGGCAAATCATGACGTTTACCCATTTCAAAATCATTGAGGTCATGGGCTGGAGTCACTTTCACGCAACCCGTACCGAAAGTAGGGTCAACCAACTCATCACCAATAATGGGGATTTCCCGGTTCATAATTGGCAAAGTCAGGGTTTTACCAATTAAATGTTTATACCTTTCATCTTCGGGATTCACCGCAACTGCTGTATCACCCAACATCGTCTCTGGTCGAGTTGTTGCCACTTCTACAAAACCAGAACCATCACTCAAGGGATAGCGAAAGTGCCAAAGATTACCATTTACCTCTTTTGGTTCTACTTCTAAATCAGACACCGCAGACTGAGAAGCAGGACACCAATTCACCAAATAATTACCGCGATAAATTAACTTTTCATCATACAAACGAATAAATGCTTCTAAAACAGCTTTCGATAAACCTTCATCTAAAGTGAAGCGTTCCCGTGTCCAGTCCACCGAAACACCCAAACGGCGCAGCTGATTAACAATTGTACCCCCAGATTCCGCTTTCCATTGCCAAGCGCGTTCTAGGAATTTTTCCCGTCCCAAATCATAGCGAGTTTTACCTTCAGCCTTAAGTTGCTTTTCCAGAATTGTTTGTACAGCAATACTCGCGTGGTCAGTTCCGGGTAGCCAGAGGGTATTACGTCCTTTCATGCGATGGTAGCGCACGAGGGTATCAATCAACGCACTTTCAAAGGCGTGACCCATATGCAAACTGCCGGTCACGTTTGGGGGAGGAATGACGATACAGTAGGGTTCGCCTTTGTGGTCAGGGTCAGCTTTGTAAACTTGGTTTTCTTCCCAGAATTTTTGCCATTTGGCTTCTGTGGAGAAAGGTTCGTACAGACTGGGGAGATTGGGAATAGTTGCGGTCATGCTGGGAATAATCAGTTAGGACTCTGATCAATTTTGCCACAGGCTTGGAGGAGGATTGTAGATTAGCTTCTATATTTTCAGCCCAACCTGTAATCAGCACTCGTGCAAAATAAATTGTATAATTATACAAAGAAATAGGAAACAGGCAACAGTAAAAGAATGCAGCCGTTTCATTCGTATTCAAAAATGTGTAAATAATTCTGCCTAAGTACTTAATTTTAGAATTATTAAAAATGGAAAAACTATGCAGTCCCCCTATCTACCTTTTCACTATTGAAGAATATAGGAATATGTATACCTAGTGAAGCACCTCAAAAGCTAAAAAAAAATTATCAGTCAATACATCCTCAATTTTTGAACATCTATAGATGAAAGACTTCAGGAATAATTTTTCAGATAATTATATTGATAATTCACTTATCAATTTTGAGTAGGTAGCGGTAAAAAAACAGCAGATGAAAGATGGAAAAACTCTGCTAACTCTTGGATGTGACTAACAGTTAGTTGGCTTTTTTCTGTTAAAATATCTGACACCATAGATTCTGTCTTAAATACAGGAATCAAATCCTGTTGATACAACCCATATTCTTCCATAAGAGCTTTGAGTAACTCTATTCCATGAATATCAGGAACAGGCTCTTTTGTTTGCTCGTATTCGTAAACTAAAGTACCTAATAAATCAAGATAGTCCTGCTCATCTGGTGTTAATGGAGTATTGTCTAACAGAGAATCAATTACATTTTGAGTAGCAAGTAGTTCCTCATCAGATTTAATAGGTCTAGGAGGAAAAGTTTGTAATAAATTAATGTAGCTTAGAGCTTTATCAGAAGTCTTAATCATAATTACTACCTTAACACCCGTTACAGTCGGCAACGTTTTTATTAATAGCTCAGACTTTTAATCATTTTTCCATTTATCTTTACTATAGTCCGCGTGAGTCAGGAAATATTTTAAGTATACTTTCTTGCCGATGAAATCAATATAAGTAATTAAGCGATAGTCTGTACCACAAATATCAAAAATAATAAAATCACTGACTTTATCAACGCTCCCTTGTTTGAAATTTTGGCAGACTTCATTAAAATCTTGCCATTTAGCTAATTTGACTCGCTTATGCCAAGTTGAAAGATTAGCTTTAGCATCAGGGTATTTGCTGGTGAATTCCTTGAATCTTGCTTCGGAATATTATTTTCATAAGCTATTTTCCTACTTTTGCAGCTATTTTTAGGTATACCTAAACCCAAGATAGCACAAAAATAATAAAATTAGCTACAACAATCAATCATAACACACTTTATATTTATTTGTCAACTTATAATTTTTTAATCTTTGTGTAAGTTATGACGGGCTTACTCAGTTCAACTTATTCATCCTGCACCCCTACAAAAATTTCACCAGGGTTAATTTCCATGAACTGCAACCAAAAACCAAAAATCTCACGCCCAAACACAAAAACACTCAAAATCCTCTTTGCGCCTTTGCGCCTTTGCGTGAGACATTATCTTATTACAACCACCGAGCCGCATCTTTAGCGTGGTAAGTCAAAATCAAATCAGCACCAGCCCGTTTAAACCCAGTCAAAGTTTCCATCACAACGCGCTGTTCATCAATCCAACCATTTAAAGCCGCAGCCTTCACCATCGCATACTCACCAGAAACATTGTAAGCAGCAACAGGTAAATTACTAGCTTCCTTCACACGCCAGATAATATCCATATATGCCAAAGCTGGCTTCACCATCAGCATATCAGCGCCTTCAGCAATATCCAACTCAATTTCTTTTATCGCTTCACGGGCGTTACCAGGGTCCATTTGGTAAGTGCGTCTATCTCCAAACTGAGGTGTAGAATCTGCTGCATCTCTAAACGGCCCATAATAAGCAGAAGCATATTTAGCAGCATAAGACATAATCGGGATATCTTCAAATCCCGCTTCATCTAAACCCGCACGAATTGCTTGGACAAAACCATCCATCATTCCCGAAGGTGCGATAATATCAGCGCCGGCTTTTGCTTGAGAAACTGCTGTTTTCTTCAATAATTCCAAAGTTGGATCATTTAAAACTCGTCCTGTCAAATCACCAACTTGTAAATAACCACAATGACCATGATTTGTATATTCACACAAACAAGTATCAGCCATGACAATTAAATCAGGAACTGCTTCTTTAACGGCGGTTGCTGCTTTTTGGACAATACCACAATCATGCCAAGCACCTGTAGCATCTACATCTTTATCTGCCGGAATTCCAAATAAGATAATAGCAGGAATACCTAAATCATAAACTTCCTTTGCCTCTTCAACAATTTTATCTACCGAAAGTTGGTAAACACCAGGCATAGATTTTACTTCTTTAGCAACACTTTCGCCTGGAACAGCAAACAGTGGATAAATCAAATCATTAGTTGTTAAAACGGTTTCACGCACCATTCGACGCAATTGTGGATGAGTACGTAAACGGCGGGGGCGATGTGTAGGAAACATAATTTTTTATCAACAAAAAACTCAATGGACATAAAGGAAAGCGTCACAAAAGTCAAGTTTTATCTTGTGACCTTCAGACAAACTAGAAACAGTGCTTAACTGTCTTTGCCCTACTGTTGATGAAGCTGTGGGGCAATTTTGTATTTTACAACTTAGTTGACATTTGCTTAGAACAAATTTACAAAAAACAATCTTAAAAAAATCATTCAATTAATTTGAGTAAATTGTTAAATCAAATGTTTGTGATTAATCAAACTACCTAATCTTAATTCTAAAGAAATCGGAAAATAAACGGATAACGGCAAGGTTGATCAGGATTGCTAAAAACACCAATTAGCGCCCAGATTGTTAGTCCCCAGTGGATGATATATCCTAAACCGGCGAGTGGTAACAAAATAATTAGTGGTAAAACTAACCAACCAGTTAGAAAAAACAAAGCTCCCAGAATTGCACCGTAGAACCAAACGTTAAAGTGGAAATTGATTGATTCCTTCGCATTGTCTTTAACGACAGGATCATCGGATACAAATAATATGGCTATAGGTAAACCAACAGATACTATTGCGGTGCTGAAAAAAATGGCCCCGTGACATAAAGCTGATAATAGTTTACGTTTATCGCTGTCGTACATTGTTGCCTCCTATTCAGTTCTGGTTATTTATTATATCAAGAAAGAAGGCTCGATTTTCAGACTAAAAAATACATAACTTCTTTTATAAGTTGGGGATATGAGAAAACCAGATAGAATTGCTATCATGATATATCTTTTACAAGATATTAAATCAATCTCAGCAATATCGACTATCCAAGGTATGATTATTTGGCAACCAGATCAAAAAATCAATAACGGTAGATTTATTATTCAGGGTAAAGCTTTGGGTAGTGGTGGTTTTGGTTTTACCTACAAAGCTTTAGAACCCAGCACGGGTAAATTATACGCCATCAAAACCCTGAACTCAATCATGCAACTCAGTGATGACTTTGCAGAACAACAGGTTAAGTTTATTAACAAAGCCTTGACAATTAAAGGTTTTGACCATCCGCATATTCTCAAAGTTGATGAAGTCATCCAAGAAGGTGAACTTTTTTGAGTGGTGATGGAATATATTGATGGAGAGACTTTATTTAAATATGTTCAGAATAAAGGACAATTATCAGAATTAGAAGCACTTATAGCAATTCCCAAGCTCATGAAATACACCCCACCCGCGCTGTCGCGCACCCTCCCCTTGGTAAGGGGAGGATTGGGGAGAGGTAATTTTGTATCTAACTAAGGAGGTGAATGGTTGTATTACAGTGATATTACTTTTGACAAGAAAGCACCAGAAGTCCACCTCCCTCTTTACTGCAAGTTGCTTTATCTTTGGCTAAATGGAGATTGTTTATGGTTGGGTTTATTTGGGTTGGCTTTCTTCTCTCGCGTCGAGACTTGTAAAGTGTAACATTTAAGGGTTACAGAAAATTATCAAGTCTGAATCAGGATATCCAGGATTAAAGGATTTACAGGATTGTGATTCATAAAGTATTTTAGATGTTATTGATTTTTGTAATGATAATATAAATAAAATTAGTAGGGGATCTGAATCTCTCAATTGTCAGAATCAGGTGGTTATCGACCGTTCACGAAGTGTGTCGGAGACAAGACGAGATAATGCACAGAATTAAAGGATTTACAGGATATTGGTGGAAAATGTGATGTTTTAGAGATTTATTTAATAATCATTCACTGACATAATATAGCGAATATCTAAAAAATCCCCACATTGCAAAAATTCTGATATCAAACAATATCATCTAAACCCACATCCTGTACATCCTGATTCAGACAAATAAAAACCTGTAGTGTAATGCAGGCTGAATCATCTAAACATAAAAAACCTACATCCTTAAATCCTGGATAACCTGATTCTGGCAGTTATTCATTCAGATATAATATAATAAATTCCCACCAGGAGTAAAAGCTATGACTATGAAAGAACTTATTCAAGCAGAAATTGACAAAATACCAGAACAAGAACTAAATAACCTTTATCAATGGATAAAAGAATTTACTGGTAAAATAAATAATATGAAACATTCAGAAACCGTGGAATCGGCAGAAAAATATTTATCTACTTCCTATCCTTACCATGATTTAGATTATCTTGCTGGAACATGGACAAAAGAAGATGAAACTGAATTTTTACTGAATACTCAACAATTTAATGAAATAGATCAACAATTATGGCAATAAAATCAATCTTATTAGATACCAATGCTTATACTGCTTTTAAACGTAATCAAAATGAAGCAGTTGCAATAATTGGAAATGTAGATATTATTGTCATCAATCCCATCATCCTTGGAGAATTACTAGGAGGTTTTGCGCTAGGAAATAAACCAGAAATTAATCTTGATGAATTGGAAAAATTTATGGAATCTCCTAGAGTCAAAGTATTTCCTATAGATGAGAAAACATCAAAATATTATGCTCTCATTTATTCTCAATTACGAAAGAAAGGAAAACCTATACCTACTAATGATATTTGGATTGCAGCTACAGCAATTCAACATAATTTAATTTTATTTACTTATGATAGTGATTTTGAAAACATAGAAAATTTAAAATTAGGTAACTGTTTAGCAGATTTTCTTTAGAGATAAAAATAGCTTATAAAATCAATATTCAAAACATTATAATTTAAACCCAAATCCTATAAATCCTGGATATCCTGATATGGCTACGCCATGCTTCGCTATCAGACAATTTAATGATGTTGGAAAAATCTAAACCTTATATATGCGCGTACAGATTCCCACTATAATAAAAATATAATGAAAAATCGGGCATTTGTCAACTATTACACTGATTAATTTCTGAATTGAGTAAGATTGATTCAGATGTGAAGATTAATAGAATGAATTTACAAATGTGATTCCTAGTCCTGGAAAAGATTACATTAAGTTAAGTAACACACAAATTACAATCATGTCTACGGAAATTCAAGATGAACTGCTGGAAGCGGTGGATCTAAGACGCAATTTTGCGATTATTTCTCACCCTGATGCTGGTAAAACTACGTTAACGGAAAAACTATTATTATACGGGGGTGCTATTCACGAAGCTGGGGCAGTAAAAGCCCGGAGAGCGCAGCGTAAAGCGACTTCTGACTGGATGGCGATGGAACAACAACGGGGTATTTCTATTACTTCGACGGTGTTGCAATTTATCTACCGTAATTGTCAGATTAATTTGCTTGATACTCCTGGACACCAGGATTTTAGTGAAGACACCTATCGAACTTTAGCCGCTGCTGATAATGCGGTGATGCTAATTGATGCTGCTAAAGGGTTAGAACCCCAAACCCGGAAACTGTTTGAAGTGTGTAAGCTTAGGGGTATACCTATTTTCACCTTTGTCAATAAACTCGACCGTCCGGGAAGAGAACCCCTAGAACTGTTGGATGAGATTGAGCAAGAATTGGGATTACAGACCTATGCGGTGAATTGGCCGATAGGAATGGGCGATCGCTTTAAAGGTGTTTTTGATCGCCACCAACAGCAAATCCATCTGTTTGAACGTAGCTCCCACGGCAGCAAAGAAGCCCGTGATACCATCATTAACTTAGGCGATGGCTCAATTGAAGAATTACTAGAAGAAAGCCTTTACCACCAACTAAAAAGTGATTTAGAACTATTAGAAGGAGCAGGAGGAGACTTAGATTTGGATTTAGTGCATCAAGGAAAAATGACACCCGTATTCTTTGGTAGCGCCATGACTAACTTCGGAGTGGAGTTATTTCTCAAGTACTTCCTGGACTATGCCCTCAAACCAGGTACACATAGCAGCAGCCTTGGAGAAGTTCCCCCCAGCTACCCGGAATTTTCAGGATTTGTCTTCAAACTGCAAGCCAACATGGACCCCAAGCATAGAGATCGCGTGGCTTTTGTCCGGGTCTGCACAGGTAAGTTTGAAAAAGATATGACAGTTAATCATGCTCGCACAGGTAAAGTTGTCCGTCTATCTCGACCGCAAAAACTTTTCGCTCAAGAACGTGAATCCATTGATGTCGCTTATCCTGGTGATGTTATCGGTTTGAATAATCCCGGCGTTTTTGCAATAGGCGACACAATTTATACAGGGCAAAAACTGGAATATGAGGGAATTCCTTACTTCTCACCAGAACTGTTTGCCACTCTCAGAAACCCCAACCCCTCTAAATTTAAGCAATTTCAAAAAGGCGTTTCCGAATTACGGGAAGAGGGTGCTGTGCAGATTATGTACTCTACTGATGAAGCCAAGCGCGATCCTATTTTGGCAGCGGTGGGTCAGTTGCAATTTGAAGTGGTGCAGTTTCGGTTACAAAATGAGTACGGTGTAGAAACCATACTAGATTTATTGCCCTACAGTGTCGCCCGTTGGGTTGAAGGTGGTTGGGAAGCTTTGCAGCAAGTAGGACGTTTATTTAACACAACTACTGTGAAAGACAGTATGGGACGACCAGTGTTGCTATTCCGCAATGAATGGAATTGTCAACAGCTAGAGGGCGACCATCCAGAGTTGAAATTAAGTGCGATCGCTCCTGTATTCTCCAGCCAAAAACCCCGTGGAGGAATAATTCACTCTTGACACAACCAAGGGAGCAATTGTCAACTTAATTCGTCATTCTGAATTACGAATTACGAATTACGAATTACGAATTACGAATTACGAATTACGAATTACGAATTACGAATTACGAATTACGAATTACGAATTATCAGAGTATCTCAATTTCGCACTTTTGCACCAACGTGTATCACCTTGAAGAAATTGGAGTGCCAAAATTTGTATGCCTTCACATGAAAAATCATCTTTGGAGGCTGGTTTAGTTGCCCTCAAACAGGGAAATTACTACGCAGCAATTACTCAACTGGAACCTATTGCTGGCAGCCAGAATCAAAGCAATACTTGCTTACAAGCCCAGGTTGGCTTGGTCATGGCTTATGCACGTACAGGAGAAGCTTCTCAAGCGATCGCCCTCTGTCAGAATCTGATTTCGAGTGGTAATCCAGAAGTTAAAGAGTGGGCAACACGCGCTCTTGAACACCTCAAAAAACGCCAAAAACGCCATCAAAAAAGTAAAAACATTGAAACTGAGTTTGTCAACTTTGATAATTCTTTAGATACTCCCTCAGTCGATGCTGTGTCAACACACCAGACGCTAGAGGGTGTGATTAAAAAGAATATCCCTGCTGCTTACCCTGAATTATCAAATACTGGCTTAATAGGTTCTGTCGGTGGGACAAAATCTGAACCGATTAACATATTTTGGCGACAAGCCCGACGCGCTAAGATATGGCAACCTCTCCGTAAGCCTAACTTCCTGCTCTCCATGCTCTCCTGTTTACTAGCAGCAGGAACATTCATCGCGCTATTTTGGATGTTGCGAGCATTCGTCATGTTGGGAATGGGTTTAATCAACCAGATTTTAGACAAACTTCCATATTTAGAGCCATTACAACTTTTATATGGCAATCCTAGTTTATTAATACTAGTCTTATTTTTGGTTTTGATCGGATTGTCTCCTTGGTTAATTGATGGGCTATTAGCAAGCTTTTATAGTCAAGAACACCTATCCAAAGAAGTTTTACACACTCATAGTCGTGAGGCATTTCGGGTATTACAACGAACTTGTCAACAGCGACATTGGAAAATTCCTAAATTACGAATTTTACCAATATCAGCACCTATCATGCTGTCCTATGGAAATCTGCCCAGCACAGCCAGAATTACTGTGAGTCAAGGTCTGTTAGAACAATTAACGGATGATGAAATAGCGACTATCTACGCACTTGCTCTCGGACAAATTGGCCGATGGGATTTTAATGTCATGTCTTTGGCATTGCTAGTGACTCTGCCATTTTATCGACTGTATTACCAACTATCAGTTTGGGGAAACAAAAGCGAAAAGAAAATCTGGTGCTGGACTACTACAGGTTTGGCTGGACTGACCTATGGAATTTGGTGTTTACTGACTGGTACAACTTTGCTTAATTCCCGGTTTCGGCTTTATTATAGCGATCGCCATGCTGCTGAAATTACAGGCAATCCCAATGGGCTAATTCGTGCCTTACTCAAAATTTCCATTGGTGTTGCTGATGATATTCAAAAACAAGAACAGACTAGTTGGCAGTTAGAAAGCTTGAATGTCTTAGCTCCAGTCAGCTACCAACAAAGTCTTTCTTTAGGAAGTATGGTCAGGCATCTTTCCTTTGAGTCATTCTTAATGTGGGAAAACTTCAATCCCTATCGGCGATGGTTTACCATTAATAATAGTCACCCCCTCATGGGCGATCGCATTGAACGCCTGTGCGAAATAGCCCGTAATTGGCATTTAGAACCTGAACTGCATCTGACCATTGAAGGATCTTGCCAAGTCAAAACTCAGTCATTCCTATTACAAATCGCCCCCTGGTTGGGAATTCCCATCAGTTTTTTATTAGCAGTTCTGTTCTGGTTAATTTGGCAAACCGCATTTGCCATGCATTTGTTAAACCTGAAATGGATTTACGATGATTGGAACTTCGTCATAGGTTTTTTCATGATTGGCTTTAGCATCGGTACAGTCATGCGGATTAATGCCTTTTTTCCAGAAATTAAACCCTTTAATTTACAAGCCGATGACCATCTCTCCCATTTATTAACCGATCCCTCTGTTTTACCACTCGATAGCATCAGCGTCCGTCTAGCAGGTAAATTATTAGGTCGTCGGGGTACTGCCAACTGTCTCGGACAAGACCTCATTCTGCAATCCAGCACAGGTTTAGTGAAATTACACCACATTCCTTGGTTAGGACAGTCAATCAACCCCACAAAATGGATTGGTCGCCAAATTATCGTTACAGGCTGGTTAAGAAGAGGAGCAACACCTTGGATAGACATCCAAACCCTAGAAACTCAAAGTGGCAAAACCATTAACAGTCCTCATCCCATTTGGTCTACTGTTTTGGCAGTCGTCGCCCAAGCATGGGGAGCATATATCATGTTGACAGCGCAATCTCTGGCAAGATAACACTGCAATTTATTGACCGATCAAATGAAACGTAAACAAAAGTTGCAGGTTAGCCACAAAAATGTTACATTTAGTTACACAATCAGTAATTCAGCCCCCCAAATTAATGATTTGTCTGGCTGTCACCACTAAATCCATGTCCTTTTCTTCTCCCAACACAGCAGCAAATCAACCAGCCAGTGGCTGGTTTTTGTTTCCAACTTCTACACCTTGTCCAAAAATTGTGTTTTATGTTACGATGCATTAATACTATCGGCAAAAATGTAGGTGCTGAACTAGCTACGTAAAAAATACCGTGATAATCTTAAGAGATGGTATTTTGTCCTGCCGATAGAACCTAGAAAGAATTCATTTACTGTGGCGGACGGTGGGCTATTAAATTTACAATTCTTAGAATTAAGATGGTATTAGCTGGGCGCAGTAGCCCTTTTGTCTTAAATAAGCTTGATCCCAACAAAAAACTGTATTGTATAGGTTGGCAGTTTGGATTAAAAAAATTGGTTTATGGCGATTTTAGTTAATAGCATCTATTTAAAAGCCAAAGCCAAGGTAATTGTTTTGTCAAGACAAGTTCATTTAAACTCTGGAGGTATAGTTCATGTCCGTTCGCCTATACATAGGTAATTTGCCTAAAGAAGAAATAGATCGTCAAGAATTGCAAGCAGTATTTGCAGAAGAAGGCGATGCAGTCACCACTAAACTAATTAAAGACCGCAAAACAGGTAAATGTCGTGGTTTCGGTTTTCTAACGGTGAACAATGACGAACAAGCAGACCAAATTATTGAAAAATATAATGGTCAAATGTTCAAAGACACTGCCATTAAGCTGGAGAAGGCATTACCTCGCACCAAAGGTGAAGAGGGTGATGAGCAAGCTCCTAAAGTTGCTAGTCAAGCTACTAGCATTCCCACACCTAGCATCAACAAAGAAAGTCGTCGTGAAAAAGGCGCTAAGAAGTCTCGGCGTGGTGGCGGTAGCAGTGTACGTGAAACAACTAGCAATGTTGATTCAGACGCTATTCGTCCAGATCCCCGTTGGGCAGCTGACTTAGAAAAGCTGAAACAGATGCTGGCTGCACAAACTACAAACTGATCCTTTAGGCAAAGAGATTAAAAATTAAGAATCGCAAATTAAGCTGATTTTTAATTTTTAATTATTTTTTATCTTAGTGAGTTGGCTTGTTTGCTGATGATCAATATCAGCCACTAATCTAAAAACTGAAATCACCAGCCCCCATGTGGGACTGTTTTTTGTGCAAACCAACACCAATAAAAAAGGTATTGAGCAGTGCTGAAAGCCAAACTAGGCCTTCCGCACTGCTCAATTTTAATTTATTGAGTGTAATTAAATAAGCTCAAATCTTTACCATATCTCGTTATCTCGTTCCTAGTCTCTGACTAGGAATGCTATCACAGAGGCTCTGCCTCTACTCTCATTGAGAGCGCAGGGAAAGCCTTATCACCAGTTAAGCCCGTTTGCAGTATAAGGTTTGATTTTCTTAGTTTCTTAGAAATATTTAGGGGATGCTGAATAAATGTAAAACCTATATAAATCAAGGGATATAGGGGGATAAGATACAATAAAGTGCAAGGAATAAGTGATGAAACCATCAAAAACCATTCATTTACCCAAATTAGAGACTATTGTGATCTCCCTCTAATTCTTCTCCTGGCTCCTGACTCCTAGCCCTAACGAAAAGACTTATATGCCTAACGGCACGCTCTTCGCGTTCAGCAAGCCCTATTTATCAGTTTTTTTACAAGAATGTATCTTATTTAACAAAAAATAATATTTTCTCATAATAGTATCTGTTAATACAATCACTAAAAAAATAAGTTTGTCAAAAATCCCTCTGTTCTTGACAGTTAATAGGAGCAAATTGACACGTAATTAGCATTATTCATACAAATGAATAACTAGCTTAAAACGCGAAATTAAAAGATTTAAAATTCACTTTTATTGTGCTGTTATATCTCCACAGTAAATTCTTTTTATGGCTAATATATAGGTCATAATTTATGGATTTTGCTGTATTTTTTTATAAGCAAATAGGGTTTTGTCTATCAAAATCATTGAATATTATTACTACAAATAATTCATAAATAAATCAAATGTAAATACTAGAAATAAACTACCGAATTATGAACAATATATGAATTTTTTCTGACATAATTAGAATAAAAATTACTAAGACCTTCTAGATTATTCAGGGAAGCGTGAATAACGCCAGCTTGAAACTGCCTACTACCTTGTGAAAATAAGCAAAACACAACTTATGAAGTCTACCACTGACAAACGCATTGCCTTGATTTCAGTTCACGGTGATCCGGCGATTGAAATTGGGAAAGAGGAGGCTGGAGGACAGAATGTTTATGTACTCCAAGTGGGTGAAGCACTATCTCGGCTGGGATGGAAAGTTGATATGTTTAGCCGCAGAGTGAGTGC
The DNA here is from genome assembly GCF_049315035.1 of Anabaena sp. PCC 7938. Taxonomy (NCBI): domain Bacteria; kingdom Bacillati; phylum Cyanobacteriota; class Cyanophyceae; order Nostocales; family Nostocaceae; genus Anabaena; species Anabaena sp. PCC 7938. The sequence continues at coordinate 5,574,545 of NZ_CP186034.1, forward strand.
TGAACAAGAAACGATTGTTCAACATAACTCTCAATGTCGAACCATTCGGTTAACAGCAGGTCCGATTGAATTTGTACCACGGGATAACGGTTTTAAATACTTGCCGGAATTCGTGGAACAGTTATTGCAATTTCAACAAGAAAACGGCATTCAATATGAGTTGGTTCACACTAATTACTGGCTTTCTAGCTGGGTAGGGTTGCAGTTGAAGCAAATCCAAGGAAGTAAACAGGTTCACACATACCATTCTTTAGGAATAGTTAAATACAACACAATAGAAAGTATTCCTCTTGTGGCTAGTCAACGCCTAGCAGTAGAAAAAGAAGTTTTGGAAACTGCTGAAAGAATTGTGGCGACAAGTCCGCAAGAAAAGCAACATATGCGATCGCTCGTTTCTGATCAAGGCGAGATTGACATTATTCCCTGCGGTACAGATATTCGGCGTTTTGGTTCAGTCAAAAGAGAAGCAGCTAGAGCAGCATTGGGAATTGAACCAGAGGCTAAAATTGTATTGTATGTAGGGCGTTTTGACCCGCGCAAAGGCATAGAAACCTTGGTGCGTGCAGTGCGTGAATCAAAGTTTTATGGCTCAAAAGACCTAAAGCTAATTATTGGTGGTGGAAGTACCCCAGGTAACAGCGACGGTAGAGAACGCGATCGCATTGAATCCATTGTCAACGAATTGGGAATGAGCGAATGTACTTGTTTTCCAGGTCGTCTTAGTCAAGAAGTTCTACCAACTTACTATGCCGCTGCTGATGTTTGCGTTGTACCCAGTCACTACGAACCCTTTGGATTGGTAGCAGTGGAAGCAATGGCCAGTGGCACACCAGTCATAGCTAGTGATGTCGGTGGGCTTCAGTTCACCGTCGTTAATGAAAACACTGGGTTATTAGTACCACCCCAAGACGTAGCGGCCTTTAGTCATGCCATTGACCGCATTCTCAGCAACCCCGAATGGCGAGCAGAATTGGGTCAATCAGGTCATAGACGGGTGATGAGTAAGTTTAGCTGGGATGGTGTAGCTATGCAGCTAGATCAGCTATACACCCAACTCATGCAACCAGTTAAAGAACCTGCATTGCTTACCCTTTAAACATAGAATTGGTAAAGGTTTCAGCCTGTTTCTTATTCATACTTTGACTTCCCATGTCTTGATATTGGGGTAAAGTCAATAAAGAGTTAGGCAGGTAAAATAATGGAAGTTCAAGAACTCAAAAAATTTCCTAAGCCCAGAAGAACAGAAGCCGAAGCTACGGCTTCTCAACACATCAGGATACTAGATTGCAACCAACCCGTTAGTCGGGTAATTTTTGAGTGTTGGCATTGTAAACAAGGTCTTTTGAGTGAGGTAGATGTAACTTCTTCAGAGTATCTTGAGATTGAATGCCCCAGTTGTGGTAAAACAGGTTTAAGGCTGATGGCAAAAGAAGTGCTTTCAACCACAGCTATTCCTTCACCCTGGCAGTGAGTAACGAGTAACGAGTATTGAGTATTGAGTGAAAAATCAAATTAATTACACGCTGCTCAATGCTTTGCTACTGATCTAAATTCAGTCATTCCTACAGAGATTTACAGTACTAGGTACTCAATACTAAGTACTCGTTACTCAATACTCGTTAGTGCTTCCGACTGATTTAATAGAGATAAAACTTTAAATGCCAGTGAGTAATCGTTTTGCAACCAGTTGATTTTACTACTCTCACAGCTGCTTGTAGCGAACTACGCGCTAACTGGCTTCCCTCGCGGACAGAACAGGTATACCAGCGCGATCGCTATACTATTGCCATAGCCTTACGTACCTTAAAACAACGGGTGTGGCTAGAGGTTTCTTGGCATCCCCAAGCGACACGCATTTGTATTGGGGAACCACCACCACGCACACCAGATACATTTACCTTTAGTCAACAGTTAATTCATCAGTTGGGTGGTTTGGCCTTAGTGGCAATTGAAGCGATCGCTCCTTGGGAACGTGTGATTGATTTACAATTTGCCCGTCGTCCCGGTGAAAATGCCCTCTATCACTTGTATGTGGAAGTGATGGGTAAGTACAGTAACGCCATTCTCACCGATGCCAGCAATTTTATTATCACTGCTGCCCATCAAGTTAGTCAGCAACAATCCAGCGTCCGTCCCATCCAAACCGGACAGTCTTATGAACCACCACCTAAACAGACTGGCCCTATCCCCAGTTTGAGTGAATCCCAAGCACGTTGGCAAGAACGGGTTAGTTTAGTCCCAGGCGCTATTAAGCGGCAACTACTGAAAAATTATCGGGGTTTGAGTGCAGCTTTGCTAGATACGATGTTGCTAGTAGCAGATATAGCACCAGAAAGCAGCACTGATGCCCTGACTGCTGATGATTGGAACAGGTTATTTACACGTTGGCAAGAATGGCTACAAGCCTTGGAAGTTGGTAGATTCCAACCGGCTTGGACGGCAAATGGATATACTGTCATGGGTTGGGGTGTTGTCGCACCAGCCAAGGATATCCAAGAATTACTCAATCAATATTACATAGCTGAGTTAAATCAACAGTTATTTGCTCAATTGCGTCATCAGTTAATTCAGAAATTGAGTAACATTTTGGGTAAATTGCGGACTAAAGCCCAAACTTTTAGCGATCGCTTAAAGCAGTCAGATCAAGCCGATGAATATCGCCAAAAAGCCGACTTATTGATGGCATATTTGCAAAATTGGCAACCGGGGATGAAAGAAATTGTTCTGTCAGACTTTGAAACTGGTAAACCAATTGCGATCGCACTTCTCCCAGATAAAAACGCCGTTCAAAACGCCCAGAAGCTTTATAAACAGCACCAAAAACTTAAACGCGCTCGTGCTGCTGTCGAACCCCTACTATTTGAAGTGCAATCAGAAATTGATTATTTGGAACAAGTAGAAGCAGCTATTTCCCAAATAGAAAAATACCAAACAGCAGCAGATTTACAAGCTTTAGAAGAAATTCGTGATGAATTAATCGGGCAAAAATATCTAGAAGCCCTAGAATACCGCAGCCGCAGTACCAACGAGACTGCAAGTATCAATTTTCATCGTTATCGCACCCCTAGCGGCTTTGAAGTTTTAATTGGTCGTAACAACATCCAAAATGACCAATTAACATTTCGGGTAGCCGGTGATTATGACCTCTGGTTTCACGCTCAAGAAATTCCTGGTAGCCATGTCCTGCTACGTCTTGAACCGGGAACAGTCGCAGAAGAAGCTGATTTACAGTTTACCGCCAATCTTGCCGCTTACTTCAGTCGCGCTCGTCAAAGTGACCAAGTACCAGTAGTTTATACTCAACCAAAGCACGTCTACAAACCCAAAGGCACTAAACCAGGACTTGTAATTTACAAGCAAGAAACAATTATTTGGGGACAACCGGAAATTATGCGTAATCATTAAATCCTGTAAATCCTGATATGGCTTGCGCCACGCTGCGCTATCAGACAATCATTTTTTTACAAGCCAAAGCAAAACGTTCAATTCCCGCTAAATCAGCATGAATCTGAATATTTTCATAACTACCATGATTTTGTAGCAGTTCTCTGACTGTATCTGCCTGTCCTGCCATCATTTCAATCAACCACACCCCACCAGGACGTAAATAATGGGGGGAAATATCAATTAAATGACGAATGTAGTCTAAACCATCAACACCACCATCTAGGGCTAAATGGGGTTCATGATTAACTACTTCTGGCTGTAATGTAAGTACGGTACTGGTGGGAATATATGGCGGATTGGATACCATGCCGCTAAACTGACATTTCAGAGATTTTAGAGGTTCCCACCAAGAACCCTGATAAAATTTAATCCGTTCTGCAAAACCTAAATTTTTGGCATTGGTTTGAGCAACGGCTAATGCTTCTGGGCTTAAATCAACTGCATGAATTGTGGTGTTTGTCAATACATCAGCTAATCCAAGAGCGATCGCACCACTACCAGTCCCCAAGTCCGCCCAATGTCCTTGTTCTAAACCTTCTATTGGGCTATTTTTAGCAGCCACTACAGCTAAATCAATCAAACACTCTGTTTCCGGTCTGGGAATTAAGACGGCATTGGACACCGCGATTTTAAAAAATCGCCAAGGTGTCACCCCAGCGATGTACTGTACTGGCAAGCGGTCATGTAAACGCCTCTGCCACAACTGCTCTAACTCATCTAGAGACAACTGCATTTTTATTGGAGTCGATGTTTTAAAAGACTCCAAACGCAGCGCCAAGCGGTCTAAACCTGCTATTTCCTGTAACAGCCAATCTACTTCCAACGGGAGGATATCGTGAGCGATCGCAGTCTCAATTGCTTGATTGCGCCACTGCCAAAGTTCTAAACCACAAACCGCCCTTGGCTGTTGACTCATCATGCTTAAAATTGCTTGGCAGGTAAACTTTTCGGCTTAGGAGCATTTTCTTTTGGTAGAGTTCTAATATATTCTCTAGACTCTGCCGATGGCACCAAGACGACTTGGTTTAACCACGAATCGCTTTTATCTTTTAAAGTTTTAATCACCCCATCCACATCTATAACTTGAATATCAGCCGTAGGAAACTTTGGCTTCACCTGGTTCAATAAACCTTGTGCGTCTTGTTTACTCAAGAATAGAGGAATTAATTGCTGTTTATCAGCAGTTACTTGAATTGGTACATACCCCTTATCTGGTGCAAATCTCACGGCAAAAACTGGTACACTTTTAAATTGATCTATTTTTTGACCACTGGCGCGTAGCAACTCTAAAGCCCCTTTGAGTTCTTGGTCTACAGGTTTAAAAGCAAACAAGAGGCGATTGGCCTGGTTTTTTGTTTGTTGTAATTGTTGATAAATCACACCTAAAGGCACAGCTGTAACTTGTAGTTTCTTAGCCATGTCTTCCAGTTTTGGATCTTTATTTTTCACATTTCGTAGTTCTTTGATAAAAGCTAAAGCTTCCTGGCGACTCATATATACTCCTGTCACCGAGCCACCTTTTTGCCCATTTTGAGCATCAGGTAAGTTACGACTCAGGGGTAGACCTTTCTCGTTAGTAATCAAGTAAACAGGTACTGAGTCTAATTTATCTTTTATTTGTTGTTCTGTTAATGCCTGCACAGGAATATTAATCCCTATACGACACTTAAGAGCAACGTACCACCTACTAGACCTAAGGTTGCGCCCAAGCGAACTAATGATTTCATAACTACTCCTCACTTCAATTTTAATAGTTGAATTAACTTAGACAATCAAAAAAATGGTTTAGATTTATACAACAACACCTGATTTCAGTTATCTGTTAAGCTATTTGGTGTTTAAATAACTTATAGATTGAGCTAATTGTTTTTAGCTGTCTTGCCATTCAGGACTAAATACTGTATTAGCCTATTATATTTCTTCTCAAGCGGGGAGTGATCTCCCGGACTCTTGATCAGAACAATGCTATTTTATTGTTTTTCTCAACTAGTGGTGAAGCTATGATTAAATTAATTGTTCCCACTGCTATGGCTATGCCCTTAGCAGGCATCGCTTCTCTGGCAGACCTGAAAAAGATAACACTATTAAATTCATTAGTGAAGACTTTTCAAGGGAAAAACAAAAGAATCTATCTATTTAATGAATTTTGTGTAATTATTTGCAGTAATTTTTCCAAAAAACAAGATAAAAAAACATTTTATACTAAAAAATGCTGAAAATTCTCATTTTGAGTAAAGCGATCGCACAAATTGCTGTATCTATCAATCTCCCAAATGCTTCACTGCCCTTACGCTTGTTACCCTACGGAATGCAAGCTAAAGTGTGACAAAGATTAAGTCTTTGCCTGTGACTGGTGTATCTATTTATGAACAAACAAGGAGATTTGATATTTACCAAAAATCGGGATGACAGGATTTGAACCTGCGGCATCCTGCTCCCAAAGCAGGCGCGCTACCAAGCTGCGCTACATCCCGAAAAAACTATCTTGCTGTCGATAGTTTAGCTTTACATAACCAAAATTATGCTTTGCTTAGTCATCTCCGCTATCATATCATAAATCAAAGCTGATTGCGAACCCTCTTAGCCAGAAAAATAAAATTATTTTCTCAATTAAGAGTTTTTTCGCTAACTCGCCCTGACAGAAGTGATTTTGCTATAAGAATGCTAATCGCTAAACTATCTTAGCACACTTTGGGTATTTTAGCCGTTTTATAGAAGCAACCTCTTTTGTCTGTTTTCGCTTGAGGATTAATGAGGATACCAAAACATCCCTTTAATACCTTCTGGATCAGGCATAAATCCCATAGTCCTGTAAAAATCTACAACATGGGGATCAGCAAAAAGAGTAACATTGCTAATCTCTTCACTCCTGAGTTTTTTGAGGACATATTTCATTAACGCCTTACCCAGTCCTTGACTTTGGAAGTCTGGGTGAACTACCACATCCCAGATAGTGGCATTAAAAGCATGATCTGAGGTAGCACGGGCAAAACCAATCAACCTTTTGTGATTTCCTCGTACTTGCCACATAGAGGCGACGAGAAAACTATGCTCAATGGCTTTTTTTACTTTTCTCAGGGGGCGACGTGACCAACCAACCGCGTCACAGAGTTCTTCTAGTTCATACAGGTCGATATCGCGCTCAGTACTGAAAACAATGTTATCTTTACTGGCGTTAGAGTTGCCTCTATCTCCCGTTGTATACTCTTCAAATGCGGTTGTTTTATTTGTCGTTACAGACTCAGAAGCACTAAACCAAGTTTTCCAAAAACCCATGCCAACGTGGTTCGGTTAATATGACTGAATTGTTGCCACTCTTTGAGAGTGTTGATTCACAAGTTAAGATAACTGTATTTATTGTATATCCAGACACATAAATTTGAATTTTTAGTGTTTTGGGTTTTGACAATAGTCACAGCTAGTTAGTGACATACTCCACACACTCCTTTTCAGGTCAGTATGGGTTTCTCAGCGACTCTTCTTTGAAGACATTGACTGAGCTTTAAAGTCCTATGCCCTAGGAGCTTTTTTGCAATATTATTCACCGAAATTTAAATAGGCTGCTTTTCAGCATTTAATTTGGATTACACCTAATTAATTAGATTATATCAGATTTGATGAGTTCGTGAATACATCAGGGGCCTGGCAATTGGTGGTGATAGAGCTTGTTGAATTATCACCCACTCCCTCAATGAGTGGTATTCATTAGAGGTTGAGATGGGACTCCTTACTTCCCAAAAACTTTTCTCATTAATTCCTTGTGGGTGAGTGAGAGGCTTTTTGTCGTTTGCGCTAAACTTTTCACACTAATCATTTCCAACTGTAGCACTTTGTTTTCACACTCCTCTAAATCTAATACAGTGGCATACTCCCAGATCAAGCGCTTAAAAGAGTCTCGTCTTCTAACCAAAGCATCTATTTGTGTCTGATTTTCATAAAAGAATTTTCTGCACAGTTGTAGCTTGCTTCTCTGAAAAGGTATAAGTATAAAATTGTTCCTGTCGGATTTAGCTCAAATCAAGATACTACATCATGAGGTACTCTACCTTGCTCAAGTCTATAATTTTGATGCATTTTCAAGATAAAAAGACTCAAAGTTTCTTATAAATTATGTATATTGTTCGTTTGCAGCTGGTATGATATCAAACTTCCAACACATTTCCCGCCATTAACTAAAGTCTATGATTAAGTCCTCAAACAGAAAGATATGAGAACAAAGTAGTAGATAACGTAGTTTTTAGCTTTATTTTTAACAAAGCAAGCAAGTCTTACCACCAACAATGACTTCTGGTTTAAAATCTTCGACACTGGAACTCCTAAAGCGCTTTAACCGAGCGTTTCCCCAATTTTATGAGCAATTTGTTAGTAGTGAGATTCAACTGCAAAATTTACGACTGGCTTACCGTCTATATAAAACCAGACGAGCAGTTATAGAGATGAAACCTGAAGGTAGCAAAAGTGCGCTGCACTTTGCATACCGTAATCAGTCTTTTCTCCTCAGTGATATTTTTGGTGTGCTGGCAGCTTATGGCTTGACTATTCATGGATTGAGCCTTTATGGTCAGATCCGACCACCAATGTTAGTGTTTATTAAGCTGTTGGTGTCTCGTGGCAGCAAAGCCTTGACCGAAAAAACCGCAGAAAATGTTTGTCGTGCCATTCGTGAGGCTTTGGGCAATCGGTTTGAGGTAGAAGAGATGTTAGCGGTGGAGTTTAACCTTAATGCTGGTTTAGAGCAGGTACAAACCGAGTTCTATGTAGATCCAGTTTTTCATCTCCCGGCCTTAGTCATTGAAGCTGATAATCAACCAGGATTATTTTATAAAGTTATGTATGGCATCTGGCAGGAAGACCTGCTCGTAGTTAATGCCAATTTGTTGGTTTGGCGCGGACGTACAAGGTTAATACTCTATTTATTGGGACCAAATGAAAGTCTGATTCCTGAATATCTGGGTAACAAGATTGCTGAAGGAGTGCGACAGAGGTTACTAGGTCGATGAGTATAGAAAAATTCAAATTTTGGATTTTGTAGACGCACAGCGGCTTCTCACAGGGGATTTTGAATTTATTTTTCTCTCCTCGTATTTAGTCGCACCCGCCCTTAGCAGTACGATACACGTATGGCAACAATAGAAATCTTAGGCGTTCCACACGCATATGAGCTAACGGCTCCTACGTCTTGCCCTCATGCTTTAGTATTTATCCACGGTTGGCTTAATAGTCGTGGATACTGGCAACCTGTGATTTCTCGCCTATCAGTTGATTTCCAGTGTTTGTCTTATGATTTGCGAGGTTTTGGTGAATCCCAGTCTCAGTCCAAATTTGATTTGGAGCCAGCGGAAACTGTTTTGCAGATCAATGCTCAAGATGCTGCTGATTCTCTATATTCTCCTTCTGCCTATGCTCAGGATTTAGTCATACTTTTGGAACACTTAAATATTTCTAGTGTTTGGCTAATTGGTCATTCGTTGGGAGGCACTATTGCCTTGTGGGCAGCTGCTCAATTACCTGATTGTGTTAAAGGAGTTATTTGTATTAATGCAGGTGGTGGTATTTATCTTAAAGAAGCATTTGAGCAGTTTCGCTTGGCAGGTCAGAAGTTTTTACAAGTTCGCCCACGTTGGCTTTTCCAATTACCTTTGATTGATTTGTTGTTTAGTAGAGCAAGTGTAGCACGCCCTTTAGATCGCTATTGGGCGCGTCAAAGAGTGATTGATTTCATTGTTGCTGATCCAGAAGCTGCACTAGGAACGCTTTTAGATTCTACTACGGAGGAGGAAGTTAACCGCTTACCTCAGTTAGTATCACAACTAAAGCAGCCAGTTTATTTTTTAGCTGGTGCTGACGATAAAGTGATGGAATCTAAGTATGTACGTCACTTAGCCAGTTTTCATCGGCTGTTCCAATATGTTGGCGATAATTTTATGGAAATTCCCGATTGTGGACATCTGGGGATGTTAGAGCAACCGGAGGCAGTTGCTGATCATATCCGGTCATTGGTTATTGGGGAGTTTAAAAGAGAATAGGGAAATAACGGACTTTAATCACCAATTACCAGCTTAAACTAGATGATTAGCTACTTGGGTGAATATAATTGCATGACCTGTGTTAGGGGTAGCCGAGAATGAACGCCTAATGTGAGGGGGGATGTGTGTCCACGAGAGAGATGATCCGATGCAGCACAGCCAATCATGGCGGCGTTATCAGTACAAAATTTGAATGGTGGGAAAAGGACTCTTTTTAGATTATGCTGGGCAGCAGCAGCTTGTAAGTTCTTTCTCAGTCCACTATTAGCTGCTACGCCACCACCGACGGCAATTGTATCTAAACCATAATCACGGGCGCAAGCGATCGCTCTTTTGGTCAGCGATCGCGCTATAGTTTCCTGAAAGCTGGCCGCTACATCTGCTAAAGGCACTTGCCCACCGTCTTTTTCTAACTGCTGTACTACACGCAATACCGCTGTTTTTAGTCCGCTAAAACTACTATCGTAGGGATGAAAACCCCCACCCGGTAGAGAAATTTTTCCTTCTGGTAGTGCAAAGGCTTGGGGGTTCCCCTCTTGTGCCAGCTTGTCAATAATTGGCCCACCGGGATAACCCAGCTTTAACAACCTCGCCACCTTATCAAAAGCTTCACCCGCCGCATCATCACGGGTTTCTCCTAAGGTTTCGTACATACCACAATCTTTCACATAAATCAAGCTTGTATGTCCGCCTGAAACAAGTAAGCTAAGAAATGGGGGGTTTAAAGTTGACTCGCTCAAGTAAGTCGCATAGATATGACCTTCGAGGTGATGAACACCCAAAAACGGTTTTTGATGTACCATCGCTAAGGTCTTGGCTGCTGTTAACCCCACTAACAGCGCTCCTACGAGTCCTGGCGCACAGGTAGCCGCAATTCCATCAATTTGTCCCCACTCCAAATGACTTTCATCCATAGCCTGCGCTATAGCTTGATTAACAATTTCTAAGTGCTGACGCGATGCGACCTCTGGCACTACTCCACCATACTGTTGATGAATGGGAATTTGAGAGGCTATGACACTGCTGTAAACATGACGATTGTTAACAATTGCGACGGCAGTCTCATCACAACTGGTTTCGATTGCTAAAACGGTTGACATAGGGATTAGTGATTGGTAATTGGTAAGTGGTGATTGTGATGAATTTTTCCCAGCCCCCAATTCTTACTTTTGGTTGAGAAGCTTTAACTTTTATTTACTTAAACTTTACTCGGTTCCCGCCCAAGAGTATGATGACTTGCTAGTTATGCAAATTAAAACACTGTACAAGCCGCTTCGTTTTGTACAAAGAACTTCTTGTTTTGTAATAAAAGGAAACAACTCCATGCGACGATTGTTTGCTTTGATTTTAGCGATTGGTCTTTGGTTCAATTTTGCTCCTCAAGCTCAAGCTTTGGGCGCTAACCTTGTACCCTGTAAAGACTCTCCCGCATTTCAAGCACTAGCACAAAATGCCCGTAACACCACCGCTGACCCCGAATCAGGCAAAAAGCGGTTTGAGCGTTATTCTCAAGCGCTATGTGGCCCAGAAGGTTATCCTCACCTGATTGTAGATGGTCGCCTAGACCGCGCTGGTGACTTTTTAATCCCCAGCATCCTTTTCCTCTATATTGCTGGTTGGATTGGTTGGGTTGGTCGCGCTTATCTACAAGCGATCAAAAAGGGTTCGGATGCTGAACAAAAAGAAATCCAAATCGATTTGGGTTTAGCACTACCCATTATTACCACTGGGTTTGCTTGGCCAGCAGCAGCAATTAAAGAACTTCTCTCAGGCGAATTAACAGCGAAGGATTCAGAAATTACTGTTTCTCCACGCTAATTCATCTGAACTCATTCACTTGTTTTTGGAGACTAAATTCATGGCTGATAAAAGCGACCAATCATCCTATTTGATTAAGTTCATTTCCACAGCACCTGTGGCAGCTACCATCTGGCTGACAATCACAGCAGGTATTTTGATCGAATTTAACCGTTTTTTCCCGGACTTACTTTTCCATCCTCTACCATAGGGTGAAAAACTGAGATTTATATCGGTTAACAGACTGATGACTGATAAGTAAGGGCGAATGCAATTCGCCCCTACAAATGAAAATAAATGCCACCATTCTGAATTTAGAGGCAACATAAAAATATGGCGCAAGCAGTAGATAGATCCAAGAATCTCCCCAGTGACCCCAGAAATCGGGAGACAGTTAGACCCGCTGGACGTGATCCACAAGATGGCAATCTAGAAACCCCAATTAATTCTTCTCCGTTGGTCAAGTGGTTTATTAATAACTTGCCTGCCTATCGCCCTGGTCTAAATCCTTCTAGAAGGGGTCTAGAAGTCGGTATGGCACATGGTTATTTGTTATTTGGACCATTTGCTAAATTGGGCCCACTGCGGGACGCACCTAATGCTAATTTAGCTGGGTTGCTGGCTAGTATTGGTTTGGTTGTAATTCTCACAGCCTGCCTATCTCTATATTCCAATAGCAATCCTGACAAAGCACTCGCTAGTGTTACTGTCCCCAACCCTCCAGTAGATGCTTTTAACTCTAAGGAAAGTTGGAATAACTTTGCCAGTGCTTTCTTAATTGGTGGTATTGGTGGTGCAGTAGTTGCTTACTTTTTGACTGGTAATTTGGGACTTATCCAAGGTCTAGTGGGTTAATTTGATTTCCGGTAATGGGTAATGGGTAGTTGTAATTGATTTGTTGCTATTACCTATTACCTATTACCAAAATAGATGTGTTCTTAAACCGTTGTTTCTTTAAATAGAAACGTTTCTATTTGATTGACAGCGGTGTCAAAATCGTCATTTATAATTTGAGTATCAAATTCATTTGCGGCGTTGATTTCTTCTTCGGCACGGCGCAGACGACGAGCGATCGCTTCTTGAGAATCTTGTCCTCGTCCGCGTATCCGTTTTTCTAATTCGGAAAATGACGGCGGCAGAATAAAAATGCTGAGGGCGCTAGGAAAGGAGTTTCTAATTTGCCTTGCTCCTTCTAGTTCTATTTCTAGTACCACCAACTTACCAGACTGAATATGGTTAAGTACAGCTTCACGAGGTGTACCGTAATAGTTACCAGCAAATTCTGCCCATTCCAAGAATTCCCCTTGAGCAACTAGTTGTTCAAACTCTTTACGGCTAATAAAGTAATAGTTTTTGCCGTTGGTTTCTCCGGGACGGGGGGAACGAGTAGTTGCAGATACTGAATAATAGAATTCTGGATGACGCTGGAGAAGCGATCGCATTAAAGTACCTTTGCCGACTCCGCTGGGACCAGTCAAAACAATCAGCTTACCCAGAGATGGGGATTCTTTCGTAGTAGCACCACTAGGGATGGGTAAAACTTGCATTATCCGTTCAACTTGTGAATTAATTCATCAATAGATATTATTCATTAGTCTTGTATTAGTTGCCAGAGAAAGCTGGGACTAAAGAATTTGTAGCAATAGTGACAGAACACCTATCTAATTCATATCCTCATGCCGAGATGATGCAAATAGGGGGGGTTGACAGCCCCACCTCTAACTAATTATCTACAGTCTGATGATCACGGGAAATGACAAAGCGATTTGCTACTGTCTCCGGCTGAATCGCTGATAAAATGACGTGGCTGGAATCAGTGATAATTACAGCCCTAGTCCGACGACCGTAGGTGGCATCAATCAGTTGGCCTCTGTCCCTAGCATCGGTAATGATGCGCTTAATGGGAGCAGATTCTGGACTGACAATGGCAACTACTCGATTGGCGGATACGATGTTGCCAAAACCGATGTTGATTAACTGAATTTCCATAAAAAACTGACGCTAAAGGCGCTAGAAAAAGCTTGTGATAAACTTATTCCCATGTTATATCTAAAGAATCGTAGTTACAACGCCTAAAGTCTAGCTAAATTGAGTTTTTTAATAACAACTGCTTTTTTTTAGCTATTTATCAACTAAATATCCTAAAAATCTCTCTAAAGACATATTGGCAATTATACTCATCAGAGATAAGAGAAAGCCCCTTTGACACTCGCCCCACCTCAATAACTATCGCTACGCTTATCTACTTCTAAGAACGAGTCATTATACTATATAGTGCGATACCTTAAGTGGACGTAGCGAACTGACAAGAAGGAAAAGTTTTAAGAACAAAAGCTAATAAGCGCGTTAGTTGAAAAAGCCTATTTTACGCTGATTGGTAATTCATGGCAACGGTGTACTTACGTAGAATACAAGTGCTAATGTCTTTGTTCTCAACAATGCAAATCAAGGTGTTGATATAGTTAATAATATGGAGATGACATGAACAAAATACAATAGTGAAATTTTAAGTAATTGTCAACTTTAAGAGTAATTAAGGGGGATTCAATAGTAAGACTAATTCTATCAACAGTAACAATTGCAGCATTCATAGGAGTGATATTTGTCGCGCTCGCTACAGTGCGTTTGAGGTCTTTTAAGTACGGATTATCAACATTTTTGTGGTCATTTATTGTTGGTTTACTTGGTTCTAGTGCTGGTTTTTTTATCGGATGGTTGTGGTATAAATGGACGATACGAACAGATCCAAGTTTCTCAAATCCGAACTTGAGTGGTCTCAGTCACGGAATGATGGCAGGATATTTAATTTTTGTTTGGCTCTTTTGTGTTCAAACTGGAACGATTCTAGGTGCAATTTGGGGTGGAGTCTGTGGGTTAAGGTATTATCGTTCAAGTGGTAGCCGTACCTGAATCTTAAAACATTTTGTGGCTTTGTTGCATGAAGGAAAAAAATCTACGCCTTTCCGCTCATACCCTTGGACGCAAGCAGTACCGCTCAACAATCTCTACATCAAGTTCACAGAAGTATCACTCAGTCCTGATGCGGTAGAGTTTGATTTATCGCAGGATGCGATGCCAGAATTTGCTCAACTCGCGCTTGTTAGGACACGCTCAGAGAGTGTTGGCAATGGTGTTTGTGGCAGGTGATAAATTCCCCTTACCGGGGCATTGAAGCGGTGCTAATTGTTTATCTTGCCTTTACTTTAACTTGGTTTGAGTGCGCCCAATTTACCCATTTGGCTTGGTGGGCGCTTAGTTGTAGTGGAAATGTGGCTGAAAACTAAATCACTTAGCGCTCTTTGTCTTGTTCAAATCTTGCCAGCGTTGCTGTAATTGCTTCCAATTAGGAATATGACCACCATAACGCCAACTAACATACGCTTGACAAATTTCATCTATCACTTGAGCAGTTTCTCTGGGATGTTGTTGGTATGACACTTGGGCATATTCCAAGGGTGTCTGCGCTGGATGTTTACCCAAACCTTTTTCGGCTGTCCATTGCAGCATTTGTTGATACAGGCTTTCCATTGGTGGCAATTTTTTTAACCAACGACGGTTGAGCCATTTTCGCCATTGTACCCAACCCAACCAACCAAAGAAGGCTGTAGTTGTCCCGACAATTAAGCCAGTTAATACTCCTAGCCAACCTTGAGAAAATAAAGCTAAAAACCAAGCGATCGCTCTAAATAACCAGCTAAACACTGTCCCAAATACATTATTTAGTAAACCTGTCACAGGAGTTGGTAGCCAACCAGCTACCCAACTCCAAAACTGACGCAACACGCTAAAAGTCTGATCTTCTTCAATGGAAGGAGGAATTAAAGGATGATTGGGAATTGGATCAAAAGCAAACCACCCATATTTAGGAAAATACACTTCCGTCATGGCGTAAGCATCGGTGTTACGGACAATATACATCCCCGTAAATGGATTAAATTCTCCTGGTGCAAACCCCGCTACTAACCTTGCTGGAATACCAATCGAACGCAGCATCATAGTTAGCACAGTAGCAAATTGGTCTGGATAGCCTCCTTGATTTTTAAACAAAAAGGACTCTACCAAATCATCTTTTTCATCTAGATAAGGTAATCCTAAAGGGTTTTCAGGAATAGAATAATTTTGTTTGAGATACTGCGCTAGGTAAAGAGTCTTTTCATAAGCTGAATTGAGGGTTCTAGTATCTTCTGTTCGAGAAACCCGTTCATGATTATAGTTAGCTAGAATTTCTTCGGTTTTGTTGCGGACTTTTTCAGAAATTTCTGGGGGGATTTGCAGATAATGATTTTTAATGTCTGTTGAGTATTTATTTGTAGCTTTACCTAACAAAGTGCGATCGCGGTAGGGAACTTCCGAAACTACTGTATAAGTCATCCCTTCTGATAATTGTACAGGCGATCGCAAACCCCCTTCTGGATCAACCGCGATCACAGGCCCAGGAAAGTAGATTTCTTTGGGATAAGACAAAGAAGGTATCAGATTAGGCAAATCTGATACCACATTATAAGTTTGTACTACCTCTTTTGTTAGAGTTCTCATCAGGGGGAGATCAACAAAAATTCTGTAATTCCAAGATGATCTCCTCAAGGTAGTAACTTGATCATTACGAGAAATTTTCCACCCCTTTCCTGTATAACGGTCAAAAGCTAGAACTCGCCAAAAACCTTCTGCTTGAGATCTTACCCGCATCACCACCTTGGGTTTCATTTCCCCCCGCAGGTTTTGGTTCATCTCGCTATTAAAACCGTAATAAAAATTATTATCTACTTTACCTGCTTGACCACTGCTTCCCTGTCCCGTACCATTCCCATTACCACTTCCATTACCTTCACGGACATAACCAGGGTTATTAATATTGCGACCTGTAAAATTGCCCTTTAATTCAATCGGCGCACTGACAGGAAAAGACTTAAGTTGATAACCGGGAAATCGGGGCAAAATAGCGAAAATGCCTAGTCCTATCCCCAAAATTACTAAAAAATTGACAATTAAAACTTTGAAATTGGAACTAGCAGTATTCTTTTTGGCAAACTTCTCTTTTTTTGTTGGTTTTAAACCCAAGCGCGATCGATAGTCTAGAACTAAAGTCGGTAGAGCCAATCCTAAAAATAACAGCAACACAGGTGCAAACCCCATAGTTTGACTTAATGTTGCAGCTACACCTAAGAGTATTAAACCGATCACAATTGAATACCCCAAATCCTTGCGTCGGGGAGTATCATAACTGTGCAGCACCTGAAGCTCAATTAGTAACTGTGCCAAACTCAGTCGTGTATCATTCCAATCACCCAGGAATCGGCCAAAAAAAGCACCAAGAGCGACTAACATTCCTATGGCGATACAAAACTTGACGGGAATATTAGCATTGCGACGACGGTAGTAACTCCAAATTGCTCCCACTATACTTAGAGGCACTGCCCAAAGACTAAAGGTAGTCTCAGATGCAATATCCGTCGCCACAGTTCCTAAAATTACCAACCCTAACACTAGAAACCGTAAAAGGATTGAATCTTCCACTTCTGTTAAAGACGACCGCTGTCTAGTTGGCAGCCAGTCATTACCTACAGGTACGCGCAAAAATCGATTCATCCTGGAGAAATTTAACATTATTTAGGTAAGTATAACTATGATGTAGACGCTACGGACACAATACTAGGGCAAAAAACTGATTACCTTGTCTTCTATCTTAGCCCATACATATCCTAGCCTTAGACTCCCTTGAACTTTCTAAGGGAATCTACGCATTTTTTGTACGTGTCCAGCTCATAGTTACTTCCTAATAAATGCCTTAATTAGTGTTTTTGCAAAGAGGAGTAAATTTGAAACCCAGGATAATCATCTTTTTTTATCAGCGTTAATCAACAGAGAACTCTAGCATCAGTAATATTGGATTACACGGTGAGATTAATTGCCAACAACAATGGCTCTTGTTCTAGTTCTGGGCATTTAACTTCCAGAGTATAATTCTGGTTAGTACGTTCACAGTATAATTCAACACTCGGTTTAGCCAAAACCGAAGATTGTGCAACTATCTCTGGTGTGCTAGAAGCATAACCTTGAATACCATTCATTCGTAGCTTCAAAACTCCTTGAGTAGGTAACTCACTGTGAATACGTAATTTAGTTAGCTTACCCAAAAACTGTAATTCTACTCTGATACTTAGAGTCCCAGCCGTAGTTTGCCATTGTTTTTCTATCACCGGATTGGTGATAGAAATTGGCAGAGTCAGATTTTCTAGCAGTTGTTTAGCTGCCATTAACGACAACGCCATTTGCTGACGTGGTTGTAAATCTGAGTAATCTCTCTGAATATTGGGTATTGTTTCCAGAGCATCTACGGAACGATAGGCGCTTCTGAGTACCAACCCAGCTAAATCATTTATTAACTGGTAATCTTCGGGAAAAAAGCTCTCTACCGCCTGAACCAATTTAGGGCCTAAGGGCAGAGAAGATGTCAGTAATAACTGACATTTTTCCATCAATTGTTGGAAAATTTTGTCTGGTAAAGTAACTGGCAAATTGAGTTTCGATTGCTGTGCCAACCACCCCCAGGCAGGAACTAAGGCAATCGACGGCTCTTCGACAAATTCTGGATAATCTATTAATTGGCTTTCCCAAGGGAACAAAGGTGGGTGGTCTTGGATTTCGATTTGTAACCGACGCTTAAGGACGGCTTGGAAACGTTCTTGCACAGTAGGAATTTCTCCTAGTTGAAAGGTTTGGGGTTTTCCTCCCAACTCTGGCTCACCACTTTATAATGTAGTGGCTTCCTTGAGAGGGTCTTCTAACCCATCAATTTTCTCACAATCTACCGAGGGATGCTCGCCGGTTTGACATTATCTGCCAAAAACCAATTGAGTCACTCGGATCGTAAGGTTGTGAGTCACTATTCATGGGTAGATGCACTAGATCCGGACACTAATGAGTTACGAATTTCCCAAGCTTGTTCCAAAATTTTAAACCACCGTTTTTGTAGTTGTGCTATTGACAATCCTAAAGTTTTGGCAATTGTTTCGTCAGATTGACTTTGTTGCTTCAACTCTAGTAATGACATTTCTAGATCATCCAACTGCGCTGTGTAGACTTGCCATTGGTGGGGGGTTAAACCTAAATTAGTAGGTAAAGAAGCTTCCAACCATTCATGAACTAATTCCCAACGATGCAAGAGTGCAAACCGAATTAAATGATACTTGAAACGCTGCTGCAAGTAGTCTCGCTGACGTGAGGTTAAACCCAAAATCGACTCAATTTCCGGCGCGGATAAATCCTGAAGTCGGAGAGAGAAGTAATCAGCACAGTCTGATTGTTGCCTTTGTTCGAGATAATTCATTAATTCGGTAATCACAACAGAGCGCAGGGTGTCTTCTTCAGGTTCAGGTTCAGATTGCATCGCCATTGCTGATCTTAACTGCTGTATGGCTGGATCTTCCCAAAATCCATCCGATTCACCACTACCACCTTCAGCAGCTTTTTCTATGTCTATACTAGTTTCTGGCGGTTGCTGTTGTGAGAAAGTTTGCGCTCGCAGGATAATTAGCTGTTGTTGTCTTCCTGGTAAAGGAATCCGGCGTTTACCATAGCGCTCGGTAAATGCCATATATTCGGACAATTCTAGTAAGGTTTGGGGGCGGTAGGTCGGTTCTTGTTGATTCTCCCTACGGAAAGCATTCAATGCCTCCAGATAAAAACTCTGGAGAAAATCTTCTATGATAGTCAGCCGCCCTTGATAGCTTAATTGCTTTTGAGGAGGATTAATATAGCGATAGATGATTGCACTTAGAGTACTGTGTAGTTCTATCCTGCCCCGATTGGAACCGAATTGATAGTACCTGAGACACTGTTGCAGCCGATGTCGGGCTAAGGTCATGGCGGCACTTTCTATTTCACCGGAAGCTTGGATGCGTTTACTTTCATTACAAATTCGCAGGACTTCACCAGCAATTCGCAATGCCACATTGTGGCAATTCTTTTCAGAAGCCTTGGTTGACTGCTGTAGCTCCTTCAATAGGAATTGAAATATAACCTCCACGCCGATAGAATTCTCTCCCTGAGTAGTTGCAGTTGCGGCTGAATTCATAGTCTGAATTTTAAAAAGACCCTAACATACTTAAACACAACCTGTAGGGCTGTGGGTGTTAGCTTGATAGATTTCGTGTATAAGCTACCAGTTATCAGTGGTCAGTTGTAACTGTTCCCTGTTTCCTGTTACCTGCTTTAATATTTTGGACATTACTCAAGAGCTATTTACAAGTCATGACGGATCTAGAAGTACAAATTCAATTATTGATTGATAATGCACCCCAGGATGGTGTGACACCAAAACTCGTAACTACAGTTGCCACCTGTGCTGAGAGCGATCGCCCAAAAGTTACGCTACCCCCAGTACTATATTCTCCAAAATTCGCAGTCAAGCTGGATTTTAACTACATTAAGCAACAAGGCAAATCCAGAATTAGAAAAGCACGTGGTTTACGCCTTTCCTAGATTACAGGATGTTTCTCTGTTCTCATCTGCTGGGCTTAACCCTCAAGTAGTAGCTCCATCCATTCCAGTAATTCATATTTTGTTTCAACTGATGGCATTAGCACCAGTAGATAGTATAGTTTTTTTTGAGACTCCTGGAACAACCAGCGACGCTATTGAAGTGCAGCGAGCTGAACTGCAAAACCTGATTCAGCAAAACCTGCAACAACACAGACCCAATCAACAAGTGCCTCCAGATATTGCTTGAATCAATTTTAGATTTTAGATTTTGGATTTGCGATCGAACCTAAAATCTAAAATCCAAAATTCTCTAACAAGTCCGACTCAGTACATAATCAGTCATATTAATTAATGCTTGCAGTGAATCTGAGGGTTCTAGAGTAGCAATATGTTCAGCTGCTACCTTAGCATGGTGAGCAGCTAATTCTCTAGCCCGTTGTATGCCTTGGCTATCTGAAATCAGCCCTAGTGCCTGTTCTAAATCTCCTTCTTGGGCAAACTCTCTTTCAATCAGCGCTTCTAAGTAAGGTTGTTCCTCCAAGGCAAATAATACTGGTGCAGTCAGATTACCGCTTTTGAGATCAGATCCGGCTGGTTTACCTAAAGTATCTGTAGAACTAGTGAAATCTAGAATATCATCTACTATCTGGAATGCCAGACCAATATGCTTACCGTAGTTATACAAATTTTCGGCTCTCTCTGGGGAAACTTCGCTAAGTAATCCAGCTGCTTTAGAACTGTTGGCAATTAATGAAGCTGTTTTGTAGTAACTCTTTTTCAGGTAAGTTTCTGTAGCAAGATTAGTGTCAAAATGATTTAACCCTTGTTGGATCTCCCCAGAGGCAAAATCCATGATCACTTCTGAAAGCAGTTTTACTACATCCAAGTTATCTAGATTTGCTAAATACCAGGAGGACTGAGCAAAGAGAAAATCTCCTGCTAGTATAGCAATGCGATTACCAAACAAACTATGAACCGTAGGTACACCACGGCGCATATTGGATTCATCCACTACATCATCATGTACCAGGCTGGCTGTGTGGATCATTTCCGTAATCTCTGCTAGGCGACGATGACGGGGCGTAATATCTTGTTTTAGCATGGTTGCCCGTGATATTAGCAGCACAATAGCTGGTCTGATACGTTTTCCCCCAGCTCCAAACAAATGTTCGGCTGCTGCATAGAGGATGGGGTGGCGATTTCCAACTAGCTGTGTGAGGTTATCTGCTAGTATTCGCAGGTCTGCTTCCACAGGGGTGAACAGGGAGGTGGCTGGGGTCATGGATGGGTGGACTCTGACTTAGGTTACGAAAGTTTACATATCCTTTACTCATTTTAAGATAACCCAGTGCCAGCGCAAAGTTTTCCTCAGGAATCCCATCTTCAATAAATGGTAAAAACCCTAAAAAAGCTGAAAGTATCTTGGATTACTTGTATTACAGGAATTTCTATCGGCACGAAAAAATTTATTATTGACAGTCATTGAGAATCCTGTACATGATCTGAACATCAATACAATTGGTTTTTCCTTTACTGATTAACTAATTACACATTACTTATTTCCGGGTGAGACTGGGCAATCTCAAAATTGTGTGTCAACTTGGAGAAAATTTAAAATTTAGTCTGGAAGTTGGCTGAAAATGCAGGTCTGTTGTGTTACGCTAATGTATAGGAATTTTAAATCTTTGAGATATTCACTCCCAAAAAAAGTAAATCATCACTAGGTGGTTTTACTCATTTGAGCCGTGAATCTAAAATAATATGTCGCCGACAGAATGAAGGGAATAATTCCTAATTGTTTGCTGTGCGATCAGCAGACCTTTTGGGTTAGATTATGTGCTTCCTGTTAGGGAAGCCACTACACACTTTTTCAGCTAAGGTTGAGCATAAGTGTAGCTCTTACTCAATTGGTGTGAGGGTAAATAACGCAGACTGGGTAGACTGCTGAGGAGCGCAGTTTTAAATTGCCATCGAGTAATTTAACTGCTGTCGGATGTGTGGTCTGCGAAAAAATAAATTAAATAATAAACAGGTTGAACCAGGGGTTTTTTAGACTCTACTGGGTGGCTTTGCATAGCCAGCTACAGCAATTAAGTACATTCTTAATTAGCTTGAGTTCTACTATTTTTGTATGCAATTTTAATCTTCCTTTGAAAGCAGGGCTGGTAGAACAATGATTTATGGAAATATGCCTATGATGGTATTTATTTTAGCTGCTGGATATTTATTCACCGTCTACTTATTATTAGCACTGGCAAAACGAACAAGTGGAAATAGTGTGATTAAAGGTGGCTCTAAGACTATGCAGAAGCAGGATAGAGGATTAATAACAAAGGTAACTGAGGTAGTTAATAGCCAATAAAAAAGGTCATTGGTCAAAATATTTAACCAATGACTAATGATTAATGGCTTAGAAAACTGTGGCATCAGTAAGGTATACCTGTTCTACCAGAGGGGTATAGCCTAACCAGTGCAATCCAGACTGGGCAAATTGTTGTGGACAACCGCTAACCGCAAAACGAGTTGGCATGGGGAGATAATTATTTTTGATGCTTAATAAATCTAACTCTTGAGCGCAAGCTGCCACAACATGAACAGCTGGGTCAACCAGTTTAACGTGTGAGGGGAGGAGCGATCGCAATATTGGTGCTAAATGGGGATAATGGGTACAACCATAGACTAAAGTGTCAATCTCTTGTTTGATTAACGGTTCCAAATAGGATCTTGCCACTTCCATTGTGTAAGGGTCGTGAATACGATTTTGCTCAATTAGTGGCACAAATTCTGGACAACTAACTTGCCAGACTTGGACATCGGGCTGTATTTCCATAATAGCTTGACGATAGGCATTGCTTTTGGCAGTAGCTGGGGTAGCAATGACACCTATTCGCTTACCTTGCTGTACTGCGGCTTTTGCTCCTGGTAGAACTACTCCTAAAATAGGGAAATTAAATTCTTGACGGACATTTTCTAGAGCGAGAGCAGAACTGGTGTTACAAGCCATAATCACCATTTTCACCCGTTGCTGTTGCATCCAGTCCAGAATTTCTCTGACATATTGTAATATTTCTGCTTGTGAACGAATTCCATAAGGAAGGTGAGCTGTATCCCCAAAGTAAATAATTGATTCATTGGGAAGTTGCTTATAAATTTGTTGCAATACCGTTAGTCCACCTACACCACTGTCAAACACCCCAATAGGAGAGCGTTGAGGTTCTTTAACAGAGAAATCGTCAAGATTACCTTCAAAAATAGAGGATGAATACACAGGCAAATATTGATTTAGATTTTGCTATTTAAAATACAGAATTTAGCAGACAATCTGCTGGTTGACCACTAAATTCAGTTTTTTGTATTAGTAATTTGGACTACATTTTTAACGTGATGTATTCTTATCTTTGCTGTAAGTATTTGAGAATACCACGAGCGATCGCATCAGCCATCCGATTTTGGTATTCTGATGATGCCAACCGAAGATTATCTTCCCTACCAGTTATATAGCCTGTTTCCACTAAAATCGAGGGCATAGAACTTTTTCTGAGGACATAGAATCTAGCTTTACGAGTTCCTCTATCTTTGATAGTACCAATATCCTGAAGAATCGCCTTGCGAACAGATTCGGCTAGACCATAACCACTGTCGTAATAATATACTTCTAAACCATTAACATCGGGACGATTATCTACTGCATTAGCGTGAATGCTAACAAACAAAGTTGCATTGACTCGTTTTGCTATATCTACCCGTCCTTGTAGTTCCACGAAAAAGTCAGCATCTCGCGTCATCACAGCTTGAACGCCATTTTGCTCCAAAATAGCAGCTACTCTTTTGCCGATGGGGAGGATAACATCTTTTTCTGACAAACCGCCTAAACCAATAGCACCTGGATCTTTACCACCATGTCCGGGGTCAATTACTACTAATAGTTTTCCTCTAGGAACTGATAAACGTGGTTGAGGCTGTGAACGGATTTGGGAATTTGTTATGTCTGGATCTGGCAGTTGTCTATTATTCGTTGATGATAAGGGAGGTAAGCTAATTGGAGGCGTTAACTGACGAGAGCGTTGTAACTGTAGAGCTAAAAGCTTCTCTCCAAACTGATTGAGTTCTCCAATTTGCACACCTGATGCCGGTTGAACAAAGACCAATACAGTATTATTTGCTTGGGGTTGTAGACGTACCCTGAGGACGGGACTATTAGCATTAAAAGCAGGCCCTGTTACCCGATTAGCTAACTTAGCATTAGGAATAGTGATGCGAAATAGACCAGTGCTTCTGTCCCAATTTCCAGTAGCGGATACGGCTTGGTCGGCTCTAATCACTAGTTGTGTCCCATTACCAGCCAGTTCTACAGACTGAATTGTAGCTGGGGAGTCGCTAATATTTGCACCAGCATTTGAAATAGAAGGTTGATTTTCTTTAACTCTACTCAGACGATTAGGCAATAAAACAAAACCCCTATTACCGCCAGATGTTGCCCGCCAATCGGGGCTGTTGCTATCCACCCGCAAAGTCATGCGAACAGTAGGGGTTTTACTAGAAAGTTGAGTAAATTCGATCCGGTTGACACCATAGCGATTAATCAACTGATCTCGTTGTTTCAGATTTGATGATAAGGCTGCGCCAGTAATGTCAAGATTGATAATGCGGTTATCTTCGCTGCGATTAACTTGAATTTGGGGATTACCACCACTAGTCTGAATGAAAAAACCATCGCCTGTTACCCGCAAGTTTTCAATTTGAACTACTTCCCTTGTGGTGTTAGCTGCTATCTCTTGGTTAGGTAAGGTGACAGGAGTAGTTGTCACCATGTTGTAAATATTTCTAGGGGAGGCTGCTGGGGTAAACGGTGATGAGTGGAGGTATGAGTGCGGGGGTTTCTGCTGCTTGCTGACCTATATAACCAGAGGCAGGTGCTGCTTCAGCTTCTATATTTGGTAGTTGTACTATCCAGCGACTGCTACTAGCCCCGGTAAATTTGACCAGATTGGGGTCTAGGGTATAACCAGGAGTCAATTCTATAACTAGGCGCGTTGTTTGTTTGTCAAACTGCCCGATGCGGATAGCACGAATTGCCCCCCCTACTGGTTGAGTTAATTGCGATCGCCCAAATTCGGTGTTTGGTAAATCAATTACCAACCGTGTGGGGTTAAATATGAGTTGCGCTTGGGGTTGAACAGCGCCCGAAGTATTAATTTCTAGTCGGTTTTGATTGCTATCAAACCGCCAAGATTCCAACTTCGCAGCCATAGCAGGCGACGATAGCATGAAGATGGTTCCAAAAGTGCTGGGTATTAACCAGTGTAGTTTCACAGTCCTTTCTCCTGATTCGCATTCATGGGAGCCGTCAATATCTCAACATCTTGGTAAATCCTCACACCTACCTTTACCGCCCAAATTTTGGCTTGGCGCTGGTATCGAGACACAGCTAATGGCGTAACACTATAGCATAGGCTGTAAATTTTGCCATCCTATAAGAGTAAATTAATTTAACCTGCAAAGCATCAGATTACACCAAAAAGAGCTATTAAAATTAACCGGAATCAGAAAATTCCATTTCTCCCAGCAGAATGACTAGTCAGGTAACATTGCTAATAAATACAATTTAATATTCAATAAATCATTAAGTTTATTTACTGAATACTGGAAATTAAATTACTTACCTTTGCTTTAGGTACTGGAGAATTCCTTGAGCGATCGCTTCGGCCATTTGATTCTGATAAGCTGAGGTTTTGAGTTTGGCAACATCTTCTCTACCAGTCACATAACCTACTTCCACTAAAATTGAGGGCATAGAACTTTTTCTGAGGACGAAAAATCTAGCTTTCCGTACTTTCCGATCTCTAACATTGACACTTTGAAGAATTCTATTGTGGACAGTTCGAGCTAAACTCAGACCATTTTCATAATAATAAGTTTCTAAACCACTAACATCAGGACGACTTAGACCCACTGAATTAGCATGAATGCTGACAAAAACATCAGCATTAGCTCTTTCTGCCATTGCTACTCGTCCGGGGAGAGTCACAAAATAGTCAGAATCCCTAGTCAGAACTGCTTGTACGCCGTTTTGCTGCAAAATCGCGGCTACCCTTTTGCTAATAGGTAAGATAAGATTTTTTTCCTGTATGCCGCCAATACCAACCGCTCCAGGGTCTTTACCTCCGTGTCCAGGGTCAATCATAACTAATAATTTACCTTTAGGAACTGAGCGGCGGGGTCTGGGCTGAGGAGTCTTTATATTTGGGTCTGGTAATTGTCCGCTATTTGGTGATGGTAAGGGAGGTAAACTAATTGGGGGTCTGACTTGAGCATATCGTTGTAATTGTAAAGCCAGAAGCTGGTTGCCGACCTGATTGAGTTCCCCAATTCTCACTCCCGATGCTGGTTGGACAAAAATGACTACGGTGTTTGGTACTTGTGGTTGCAGACGTACCCGGAGAACAGGACTATTGGCATCAAAAATAGGACCTTTGACGCTGGGAGCTAATTTAGCATTGGGAATAGTGATGCGAAATAGTCCAGTAGTTCTATCCCAACTACCCTGAGCAGATAAAGTTTGATCAGCTCTAATCAGTAGTTGGGTGTTATTACCAGCTAATTCCACAGACTGAATTGTAGCTGGGGTGTTGGTAACATCTGGGTTGCTAGGGTTGGCAGGAATGGTTGTTGATTGATTACTGTTTTGAGGTAAGCGGACAACACCTTTGGTTGGCAGTAGAATCAAGCCGCCCACACTACTGTTACTTACTCGCCAGTCGGGGCTATCTTTGTTTACCCGTAATGTCATGCGGATAGATGCTGGTTTAGTTCGCAGTTGGGTGAATTCTATGCGGCTGACACCATGCTTATTTACTGATAAATTTCTTGGGGATAGATTAGGTGATAAAGTTGCACCACCAATATCCATAAATATGGTAGTGCGATCGCGGCTACGGGACACCTTAACTTGAGGATTACCACCATTAGTACGAATAAAAAAACCATCTCCTGTGGTTTGTAATCTTTGAATTTGAGTAATCCCAGCTATAGTGTTGGCCGCTGTGGAAAACTCAGGTTGAGTTTGGGAATCTTGGGAGTCTATGGTGACTAAATTATAAGTATTATTATTGTTGTCGGAGGGTGCGACTGCTTGCTCAAATTCTAGTTTTGGCAATTGTACTGTCCATCGGTTAGCCGATATTCCTACAAATTTAACCAGATTGGGGTCGAGAGTATAACCAGGTGCTAGTTCTACAACTAGGCGAGCGGTTGTGGGGTTAAACTGTCCAACACGAATGGAACGAATTGCACCACCTACTGGTTGAGTTAATTGCGACCGACCAAATTCGGTGTTGGGTAAATCAATTACCAACCTTGTGGGATTAAATATGAGTTGCGCTTGGGGTTGAACAGCACCCGAAGTATTGATTTCTAGTCGGTTTTGATTGCTATCAAACCGCCAAGATTCCAATTTCGCAGCTAAAGTCGGGGAAGATAGTAAAAGAATAGTTCCAACTGTACTGGGTAGTAAGTAGTGTAGCTTCAAAGTTATTTCTCCTGATTTACATTTATGTAAGTCATTAATATCTCAAAATTTTGGCAAATCTGCACACAATCACCACGTATATAGCCTTTCCCACTCTAGTTAGATACAAAATTACCCCTCCCCAACCCTCCCCTTGGTAAGGGGAGGGGGTGTATTTCATGAGATTGGGAATTGCTATAATAATTTTGAATTGTCAAATTAGAATCTCTCACCACAAGGCTATTATCGAAATTTCAAATTTAATATTAAACTTTGACACTGCTACTGAAATCAAAATACATAATAAATGACTTTTAGATGATAACCACAAAAAGGTAATTCAGAATTAATGACGTTTGGACAGCTATAATTTTGTGACACCTGACAGCAGAAAAAATTAATTTTTAGGTGCGTCATTGAATCTAAATTTACAATAAAGCCCACCGCTGTCAACTGTACAAGTGAAGTTGGCGGGTGCTACTTCTTCATGACTAGACAACGTTCACACCATCACAAATAACTAGATATGGGATAGAACCCAAGGTCATTCCGAATCCTAACCAGAATGATAAACCAATGAAAATTAACTATCACAGGAGACGGCGATTGAGAAATTTAAGTTTCCGTTAAGTAGTAATTGGTCGAGGTAACTGCTTTAAGGCACGTCTATCCTGAACTGGAGATAGGGAAATAGTAATTAGCGGGACTGAATATTATTGAGATACAGTAGTTTGCGTAGTTGGGAGGTACAAAATCTAAATTGAAACCTATACATGAAGCCAGTTTTACTCCTGACTCCTGACTCCTGACTTCTGCTGTATAAGGTACTGGAAAAAGTAGCCACAATATACTTGTCCACAGTTGATTATGGACAAGTACAAACTACACAAAGACTACTTCTACTTATTCAAGCTCTCCTGAGAATCTGAAGTGACTTCCAAATGCTTACCGTCATTTGCTGTTGCAATTGCTAACAATGTATCAGAGGAACCTTCATCTAAAGTAGTTGCGGTTTTTGATTCGGGAAAGACGAATCTTAGCAGAGGGGGGGCTAAAAAGGTAGTGAGAATTACCATCATAATAATTGCTGCTCCTAGGGGTTTTGAGAGAGCGCCACTAGCTGCACCAACACCGGCAAATACCAAGCCTACCTCACCTCTGGGAATCATCCCTACACCAATTGCCAACCGGTTAATGTTGGGTTGACCAAACACGGCTAAACCTGTGATCACTTTACCGAGAATGGCAACTGTAATCAGGAAAATTGCCATAATTAGGCCTTCGCGATTACTGGGAATTGCTGGGTTTAGAACTCCCAAATCGGTTTTTGCCCCAACGGCGACGAAGAACACAGGTACTAGCATATCGGCAATGGGAATAACTTGCTTTTGCAGTTCCTTGCGTTTATCAGTTTCTTCTAGGACTAACCCTGCTGCAAAAGCTCCGAGAATTGCTTCTAAGTGGATAATAGCGGCAAGATAGGCCATGACAAAAGCGAAGATAAATGCCGGTATGACCAATCCGCCACGTGTTTTGAGTTTATTTGCGATCGCAACGAAGGATTTATTGAAAACATTCCCCAACACAATCGCACCAACGAGAAAAGCAGTGGCGCTAATAATCAAATAAATGACATTACCTACATCTACTGCGCCATCTTTAGCTAAACTGGCTACTACAGCTAAGACGATAATTCCCAAGATATCATCTATTACCGCCGCACCGAGAATAATCTGCCCTTCTTTTGAATTTAATCGGCCTAGTTCTGAGAGGACTTTGGAGGTAATACCGATACTAGTAGCAGTCAACGCAGCCCCAGCAAAAATTGCCGGTACAGCACTGATACCAAACAAAGTCATTAAGCCAAATGTACCTGCGGCAAAGGGTACTGCTACCCCTACAATTGCCACAACTACGGCTTGGATACCGACTGCCATTAAGTCTTTTAAATTGGACTCTAAGCCAATTTCAAAGAGCAGGATAATCACGCCCAGTTCTGCTAAAACAGATACTACCTCTGACTGTGCAGCAAATACCTGTGGAGTGGCTTCTGGAGTTAAACCAGCAGTGATTTGCAGGAAAGTCATGATTAATGAACTAGAACTGTCTGTACCACCTTCTGGGAATACCAACAGATGTAATACAGATGTGCCGACTATGACACCACCCACAAGTTCACCTAAAACAGGTGGCAAACCTATTTTATTTGATAATTCCCCACCTACTTTGCTGGCGAGGTAAATTACTACTAAGCTCAGTAGCACCGATGCTACCACCATTGAACTATCTGCTGATTCCGTGGCACTTGCCAACAGAGGAACAGTAAAATTGATTGCACTGAAAAACTGCATTGGTTCTGTGAATATCCTTCTCTTTATTTTTACTCTTTTATCGAAACCATTTCATAGACTAGATATATACCTACTGCTAACAGCAATCATAAGATATTAGATATATAGCCTTTCCCACTCTAGTTAGATACAAAATTACCCCTCCCCAACCCTCCCCTTGGTAAGGGGATGGTGCGCGACAGCGCGGGTGGGGTGTATTTCATGAGCTTGGAAATTGCTATATATACACTACTGATAAGAGGTATAAAGTAATTGATGCCTCCTGCAAAATTGATTCAGATGCTGCCAATGCAACTTTGATATTGGGACAAATGAACACCCAGTCTTTAGTACAAAACGACGACAACCAGATGATCATTAGAAAACTCTAAAACCCTTACTGAGTAGTCATTACGAACTTGTTCTAAATCAAACTGATAATAAACCTATGGTTATGTTTTCAGCAGCTAATCAGCCCTGATCAATTTAGAGCCACTTTTTTAGTTGCCAAAAATGTAACCAAGAAACTTTTTGATTGAGGGAGTGCCAAAGTATAAATATACAAATTGAATTGGGTTGTAATTGTGAAAAGTTCCGGGTAAAAGTTAACTAAAACTTGGAAACTTGGTATAAATTTTTTGAGGAGTGTAGATCTAAATGCATCGAAATACTTTATCTAGTTCTCGTGTTCAGACCAGGAACTTTGGGAAAGCACTATCTTTGACTTTAATATTATTTATGATTTTTACTTTACCTGCATCAGCGCAGGAAAAAGAAAAACTATGGCGGACTTTAACGGTGAGTGGTCGTGGTATGGAAGCAATTCCTACAACCTTGTCCCAAGTGAGTTTGGGTGTAGAAATTCAAGGAAAAACGGCTGAGGAAGTCCAAAAAGAGGCAGCCCGCAGGTCATCAGCAGTGGTTGCTTTACTCAAAAGCCGGAATGTAGACAAATTAACTACGACAGGTGTTCGCTTGAACCCAGTTTATAGCTACACCAATAATATACAGAGAATTACTGGTTATGCTGCTAGTAACACGGTGAGCTTTCGTGTTCCTACTGATAAAGTAGGCACATTATTGGATGAAGCTGTAAAAACGGGAGCGACACAAATTAGCGGTGTGAGTTTTATCGCTAGTGACGATGCGATCGCCAATGCCCAAAAACAAGCCCTCAAAAAAGCTACCCAGGATGCCCAACAACAGGCTGATGCTGTTTTAAACACTTTAGGATTGCAAGCTAAAGAAATAGTCAGTATTCAAGTTAATGGTGCAAGTGCGCCCCCACCACCTATGCTTTATCGTAGTGAGGCTAAATTAACTAATGCAGATGCTTCTACCCCTGTAATTGGTGGTGAACAAGAAGTACAAGCATCTGTGACATTGCAAATTAGTTATTAGTCATTAGTCATTAGTCATTAGTCATTTGGAAGGTTATAGATGATTCTGATGTTCTTCTATTCTTCCTCCTGACTCCTGACTCCTGACTCCTGACTCCTGACTCCTGACTCCTGACTAAAATTAGAAATTTTCTGGAGACATATCAGCCATACCACCGTCTCCGTCGCGCTTAGAACCTAGCAACTCTAGTTGCTCTACATGGATAACTGGACTAGAACGATTGACTCCGGTTTGGCGATCGCTCCAAGAATCAAATTTCAAAGAACCTTTAACCCCGATTAGGCTGCCTTTACGTACATAGTTGCCAGCAACTTCAGCCGTTTTACCCCACAGTTCTAGATTAAACCAGTCTGGTTTATCATTGTTACGCGATCGACGATTCACTGCTAGAGTCAACCGGCATTTAACTGTACCAGACTCAAAATACTTCATATCTGGGTCGCCGCCTACACGTCCGACCAGGGTGACAACATTAATGCTCATGGGTGTTACCTTTAAGTACAAGTGTACTCATTTATTGTGAATAATATAATAGCTAATTGTAAAATTATTTAAAATATGTTAAGTGTTTAGCAATATGATTAATATCAAACAATGATTCAAAAAATACTTGGCATCGTTGCCAAAATTATACGGTTATACTGAGTGACTTTGGAATAGAGAAACTAAGATGCCTGAAACATCCATCAAGATTAACAAAAATTATAGATAAAAATAGTTTAGTGTACTGGAGTCAGGCGGAAAAATATCATCGAATCTAGCACAATTAACTCTCACTGTTATCATTACAAATTAGCGCAAATAGGGGGCAAAGACACGCGTGGGTCTTTTTAAGAACTTTCGCTCATCATGGGATATGGGTATCGACCTCGGTACAGCCAACACCCTAGTTTATGTATCTGGCAAAGGAATTGTACTTCAAGAGCCTTCAGTGGTTGCCATTGATAAAAATGAAAAAATAGCGCTGGCAGTTGGAGAAGATGCCAAAAAAATGCTCGGTCGGACACCAGGTAACGTAATAGCTGTCCGTCCTTTGCGTGATGGTGTTATTGCTGATTTTGATACTGCCGAACTGATGCTAAAAAGTTTTATCCAGCGAGTAAATGAGGGCAGATCCCTGATTTTACCCCGGATTGTCATTGGTATTCCCAGCGGTGTAACTGGGGTAGAAAGACGAGCCGTAATGGATGCAGCTACTCAAGCCGGAGCTAGAGAAGTATATTTAATTGATGAGCCTGTAGCAGCAGCAATTGGTGCAGGCTTACCAGTAGCCGAACCCACAGGTAATATGATCATTGATATTGGTGGTGGGACAACAGAAGTAGCTGTACTCAGTCTTCAGGGTACAGTAATTAGCGAATCTGTACGTATCGCGGGAGATGAACTGACGGAAGCAATTATCCAGTATATGAAGAAAGTTAATAACCTGGTCATTGGAGAACGTACCGCTGAAGATATCAAAATTCGCATTGGTTCTGCCTATCCAACCAACGATGATGCTGATATTATGGAAGTCCGGGGATTACACTTGCTTTCTGGTTTACCTAGAACTGTGACTGTCAAGGGTGGAGAAATTCGTGAAAGTATGTTAGAGCCGCTATCAGTAATTATAGAAGCAGTAAAGCGGACACTAGAACGCACGCCTCCAGAACTAGCCGCAGACATTATTGATAGAGGAATTATGTTAGCGGGAGGTGGCGCATTACTAAAAGGACTAGACACGCTAATTAGTCATGAGACGGGTATTGTCACACACATTGCCGCCGATCCTCTCAGTTGTGTGGTCTTGGGGACAGGTCGTGTGCTAGAAAACTTCAAGCAGCTAGAACGAGTCTTTAGTGGTCGTTCTCGCAATATGTAGATAACCAAAAGCGTAAACAAGATGATGGATTCTGTATCTACTAAATATGGCATCCATTATCCCAACAATTTAAAGAATATATACAGGTATCAATGTTTACTCTACGCCGTTGGTGGGAACATAAGGGGTTACAAATAGGTTTGTTAGCTCTAGTTGTTGGTAGTGCTTGGACACTGCGACAGACACAAGGGACGCTGGTGATGGAGATATATCAAGGGATTACCCGTCCGTTGCAAACGTTGCAGCCAGGTATAAGCCCCGAAGAACGTATCCGTGATGCTCGACTATTAGAGTTACAAACGCGCATAGTCGATCTAGAAAGTCAAAATCAAAAACTACAAGGTTTAGTGGGTTACATAGGAAAAGAACCACTTTCGGCACGCCCAATTGTAGCAAGAGTAGTGGGACGTAGTGCAGACCACTGGTGGCAACAAGTAACTTTAAATAGTGGCACAAATGCTGGTATTGAGGAAGGTTCTATTGTCAAAGCAGATGGTGGCTTAGTGGGTTTGGTAGAAAGTGTTACTCCTAACACTAGTCGCGTATTGTTAGTTAGCGATTTGAAAAGTCAAGTGGGTGTCACTATTAGCCGGACAGCTGCCAAGGGGATTGTGCGGGGTGATTCTTCAGTTGAAGGAGTGCTAGAGTTTTATGAAAAAGTTCCTAATGTTAAAGTAGGTGACTTAGTTTCAACTTCTACTTATAGTCAGAAATTTCCGGCTGGTTTACCAGTAGGAAGAATAAAGTCTCTAGATTTAAAGAAACTCCCCGCATCAGTGGCTAAAGTTGAGCTATTCCCACCAATTCGTTATTTGGATTGGGTAACTGTATATCCTAAGCCAGAAAACCTAGATCCGGAAAAACAAAAATCTGATTAGACTCCTGAAAATTTCACAAAACAATGAAAATTCCTGGATTTCCTGGCAGCAAAAATAAAATAGCAATAAGGCCAGATCGAAAATCCAAATCCTTAATTCCTCAATTGACAAGTTGGCATCCCTGGTTACGTCAACTTCTGGATTGGACAGTAACATCGGGATCTGTGCTGTTATGTTTACTCATGTTGCCAACCCGATTGCCAGGTATGGAATTATTGGGTATTGGGCCTAACTGGTTACTAATTTGGGTGGTAGCTTGGAGTGTGAAACGCTCTGTTTTTGAGGGTGCATTGGCGGGTATTGTTCTCGGTCTACTACAAGACGCTATGACATCACCTAACCCTACCCATGCTATTAGCTTGGGAATAGTAGGAATGCTAACTAGCCTGATTCAGAAGCAGCGTTTTATTCAAGAAGACTTCATTTCTATTGCTTTGATCGTCTTTGGGATGGCGGTGGTGGCAGATACTATTTTTGCTGTGCAATTATCTATATTGGGTGGTAGCTGTGGTGAACAATGCGTCCGCAAAGTTGAAGATATCTGGACATATTATCAGCGTGTTGCTTTAGCTTCTGCTATTCTCAGTAGCCTGTGGGCTCCTGTCGTTTACTATCCCTTGAATCGCTGGTGGCAACAGATGAAATTAATTAATAATTCGTAATTTGTAGGTAGAAAATAGGGATGTTAACCCCAGTAACAGTTTCCTCAAATATGGTAGGTAGTGAATTTGATTCCCTGATGATGCAACGGTGTTTGCAACTAGCCCGGCGTGCTTTGGGACGCACTTCACCAAATCCATTAGTGGGGGCAGTGATTGTTAAAGATGGGGAGATTGTCGGAGAGGGGTTTCATCCCTGCGCGGGTGAACCTCATGCTGAGGTTTTTGCTCTTAGAGCGGCCGGGGAAAAAAGCCATGGAGCGACAATTTATGTCAGCTTGGAACCTTGTAACCATTATGGACGGACTCCACCCTGTTCTGAAGCGTTGATAGCGGCTGGTGTCTCTAAGGTTGTGGTGGGTATGGTTGACCCTAACCCTTTAGTGGCCGGAGGTGGCATTGCTCGTTTGCGTGCGGCGGGAATAGAAGTGCTAGTAGGGGTAGAAGAGGCTGCTTGCCGTCAATTAAATGAAGGTTTTATTTATCGTATTCTCCACAAACGACCTTTAGGAATTTTGAAATATGCTATGACTTTGGATGGCAAAATTGCTACTAGTTCAGGTCATAGTGCTTGGATAACCAATCAAGAAGCCCGCAGCGAAGTCCATCAATTGCGGGCTGCTTGTGATGCTGTAATTGTTGGTGGAAACACCGTTAGATACGATAATCCTTACTTAACTAGCCATCAGCAGGGAAGCAATAATCCTTTGCGAGTGGTCATGAGTCGTAGTCTTAATTTGCCAGAAAATGCTCGTATTTGGGAAGTTGCGGAGGCTCCAACTGTGGTGCTGACTGAAGTGGGTAGTTCACCCGATTTTCATAAGCTGTTGCTCGAAAAAGGGGTAGAAGTGTTGGAGTTTCCGTCATTGACACCAGAAAAGGTAATGACTTATTTGTATGAGCGTGGTTTTTGTAGCGTACTTTGGGAATGTGGTGGTACTTTAGCAGCAAGTGCGATCGCTCAAGGGGCAGTTCAAAAAATCCTCGCTTTTATCGCCCCTAAAATCATTGGTGGTAGTCATGCTCCTACCCCTGTAGGTGACTTAGGTTTTACCACCATGACCGAGGCTTTATCTTTAGAACGTGTTCACTGGCGTGTGGTCGGTTCTGACTGTTTAGTAGAAGGTTATTTGTCAGAAAAAAGTCATTAGTCATTGGTCATTGCTT
Source organism: Anabaena sp. PCC 7938 (assembly GCF_049315035.1). Classification (NCBI taxonomy): domain Bacteria; kingdom Bacillati; phylum Cyanobacteriota; class Cyanophyceae; order Nostocales; family Nostocaceae; genus Anabaena; species Anabaena sp. PCC 7938. Next base: position 5,610,099 of record NZ_CP186034.1, read on the forward strand.
CAGATGTTATTCTCCCTCTTTTCCTCTGCTTCCCTTTTTCTGTCATCTGCTTATTACTGCTGACGTTCATAAGCAAGATCACGGATAAGACTTAACCGGGCGCGAATATAGTCACAAAGAAAATCAGTTTCGTTGGGATCTAATAAAGCTTGCTTTGTGGTTTGTTTAACTAACCATTGTACCAAGCTAGCATCGTCAAGTTGCAAAAGAGTCACGGTTTGGGCGGCTTCAACTATAGACCAAAGCTGACGCATAATCGTGGGAGTCATCAGACCTCTATTAAATTATTAGCTTAGTTGTTTCCAGATTACACAATTTCGATCTTAGCTGACGAAATAAATCCACAAGCTGAGACAAGTATTATTAAAAACTTAATAAACAGATTTATCTCTTTATAAAGATTAACAATCGGCAATCCTGCTTGATTAAGTTAACAAAAATTTACTTGGCTAAAAAAGACTTGTAGTTATTGTCAGCAAAGAGTATTGTATCTAATTATAGCGTTTCCCACTAAGCGTGATATACAAAATTACCCCTCTCCAACCCTCCCTTTGGTAAGGGGAGCGATAGCGCGGGTGGGGTGTATTTCATGAGCTTGGGAATTGCCATATAACTCTTGATATTCATGAGTTTGAACTAGAGGCTACAGCAGGAGTCAGGAGTCAGGAGTCAGGAGTTAGGAGTAAAACTGGCTTGGTGTCTAGGGTTCAATTTTGATTCTGTGCCTCATTAATCTGCAACCCGCTGTATATAATCTATGTTTTCAAATTTAAGGTGTTTAAGCAAGAATTAACCAGAGTAAAACTACTATAAATACATATGAAAATTAATTAGCTTTAGTAATTAAATTTACATAGTTTTATGGTAAAAATCCTTAAAATATATATAGCAATTCTCAATCTCATGAAATACACCCCACCCGCGCTGTCGCGCACCCTCCCCTTGGTAAGGGGAGGGTTGGGGAGGGGTAATTTTGTATCTAAGCTAGAGTGGGAAAGGCTATATTTAGCGTTAATTCGATTAACCTTAGAAGTAAAAACATATCTAGAATCAAGCTTCTAGCAATCTCAATTGAGGTTGAATAACCCCATAATAAATTTTATCGAGAAAAAAATATCAAATCATAATTATCATTAGAGAATTGAAATAAAAACTTCGCTTCTATAGCGGTTCTCGGTTGAGTGAGATACAAGAACCCCACCCCCAACCCCCTCCCCGCAAGCGATGAGGGGGCTATGATGTATTTCATTCAAATGCATACCGCTATAAGATTATTTAATTATTTAAAGCCACATTTCTCTACATAATAAGTGCGATGGTTAAGCCTGAAAACAACTGGAACACCCTTGAGGAAACTTGCTTAACTCCAGAGCAAATTTCATTGAGTTCAATAGCTGCTTATTGCTACAACAGTCAATTTGGCAAACTTTTACCTGATGCTTTTTACATCCATATTTTGGCGCTGTATAGCCTTGATACACGACTTCAAGAGTATGAAAGCCGCGCTCGCAGTGCTGCACCTCAATTAGAGAAAGCAACACTAGTTAAATTTAGCACTAATAAACCCAAGATTTCCTACTTATTTTATCCTGATTTTGATACTGACCCCCACCCCGCTTTACAAGCCAGTATTCAAGTTGATGTCGAAACTCTCATTGTTGGCTTTCGAGATTACAGAGATACAGAAAATCCTCCTATTCTTCATCGCAAAGAAACCTTCGTTACTCCTGACTATCCCCTTTATCATGAGTTTGCAGCCTTAACACGCGCTCAAGAAGCGTTAGGTTTACTAGATAACACCAGAGGTATCGGGACAAAATTGGGTTGGGAAAAGCGGTTACAAGCCTATGGTGTAGAAATACAGGGACATAGCTTGATTCAGAAGCCAATAAGTACTGCTACAGCACCATTTATTCCCAAAATAGAACGACATAAAGCGGCTATTGTGCGCCATGATTTATCCCGTCCTGTGCGTTTAGGGATTGAGTCTGGCTTATTTACTCCAGAAACGACCTTTTTTGATTATGGGTGTGGACATGGCGGGGATGTAAAGCGTATTGCTGAAGAAGGTTATATTAGTTGCGGCTGGGACCCTTATTACTCACCGGATACTCCCCTCATACCTGCGGGTATTGTTAACATTGGCTTTGTCATTAATGTGATTGAAGACCAAGGTGAACGACGGGAAGCCTTGATTAAAGCCTGGGAATTAGCTCAGAATGTGCTGTTAGTGTCTGCCCAAGTTTTGATAGCTGATAGCAAAAGAGGTGTCGTGGCTTATGGTGATGGCATTATTACTAACCGCAACACATTTCAGAAATATTATGAACAAGAAGAATTAAAAGTTTACATTGACCAAGTGTTAGGAGTTGATGCAATTCCTGTGGCTTTGGGAGTTTACTTTGTGTTTCGAGATGAAGCTGAAGCTGAGTTATTTCGGGCTTCTCGTTTTCGTTCTCGCGCTACTACTCCTAGAGTTAGGGCTTGTGTGAAGCGGTTTGAAGAGTATCAGGAACTTTTAGCACCGTTGATGGCTTTTATTACCGAACGGGGAAGACTGCCTAGTAAGGGTGAATTGGCGCAAGAAGGGGAAATTTGTACAGAATTTGGGAGTTTACGACGAGCATTTCATGTCATTATACAGGCTACGGACTCTGACGAGTGGGATGCGATCGCAGATAAACGCCGTCAAGACTTGATGGTTTATTTAGCATTGTGTAAATTTAGCCGTCGTCCCAAACTAGGACAATTAACACCAGCAGTACAAGAAGATATACTTGGTTTATTTAGTAGTTATAAACAAGCTTGTTTAGATGCAGATCAAATGCTACGCAGCTTGGGAAATACAGAACTAATTATCAAACGTTGTCAAGAAAGTAAGATCGGTAAAAAATTACCTAATTCTCTTTGGGTTCATATTTCTGCATTACAAGCCCTTGATCCTTTATTACGACTTTACGAAGGTTGTGCTAGTCGTACTATTGGGAGATTAGAAGCAGCAAATGTGATTAAATTTCATCTCAAAACACCTAAAATTTCCTATTTATTTTATCCTGATTTTGATACTAATCCCCATCCAGCATTGTGTAGAGGAATGGAAATTGATTTGCGGGATTTACAAGTTACTTATCGAGAATATGATCTTGATGATGACCCACCAATATTACATCAAATAGATTTTTTAGTAACTCCTGACTATCCCCAGTATGAAAAGTTTGCTAAGTTAACTCGTCAAGAAGAAGATTGGGGGTTGTTGGAAAATTGGCGCAGTATTAGTCATGTTTCTGGGTGGAATAAATGTTTAGAAGACCACTGTGCAGTACTTAAAGGTTATAAATTATCTTGGCGAAAAGATGCTGATGCATATAAAGTAAAAGTGTTACAGTCTGCTATGAGAAGTCGTAAAAGCAAAAGATGTAATTCGGTAAAAACTCAGGAGTCAGGAGTCAGGAGTCAGAATGCTGATGAAATCAGGAATAGAAAGAAGTAATACTTGCTCAAAATCATCAAAATTGACTCAAAAAGCCTTTATAGCCTTTCCCACTCTAGTTAGATACAAAATTACCCCTCCCCAACCCTCCCCTTGGTAAGGGGAGGGTGCGCGACAGCGCGGGTGGGGTGTATTTCATGAGATTGGGAATTGCTATATTTTCCTGACTTGGAGTATTCTCTAGTCTGAATATTTACGTAATTCGTAATTACTAGCAGGGTTTAGAAATGCTAAAGTCCTACAAATGAAAATTATGTTTTGGCTAATTTAACCCAATGTTCAATTCCTTTTTTTGTGGGTTGTCCAAGATTACCAAATGTCCAAATATCTCTTTTGTGCTGAAGTCCATAACTAATATGAATTGGTCTTTGGCTTCCGTAAAAGTAGAGAGAATCAAAAGGTAATTTGGTTTGTAAAATCCATTCAACAAGGGATTCACTAGATAAATCTGCAATGATAAAATCACAAGCAGCACCCAATCTTTCACAATAGTATTTAGCATTTTTATTAATTTCATGACTCATGTGTTGATCTAAATTGGGTGCAACACGACCATTTTTTTGACCTGTTAATGGGTCTTTCTTTTCAAGATATTTTTTTAAATCTGCTGAACAAAAGCCATAGGTGAGATGAAATTTATCTATGCCGTAATTGTCAATAATTGGGTCGATGATATATTTATTTAAATCTTGTAATGCGGGAATTACTTCCTTGATATTTTGGGGAAATGGGTTGATGTGTTCGGCATATTTATGATAAGTCTGGGTGCAGGTACAAAATTCTGATAGTGTGAGATATTTGCCTAGTTTTAATTCTTCGATGTTCATGCAGCAGAAGTCAGGAGTAAAAATGGCTTGGTGTATGGGTTTTAATTTAGATTTTGTACCTCTTAACTAAGCAAACTGCTGTATTAGAAGTTGTGATCATCATATTACTCTAGTCCTGGTATTGTTCCCTGTCCTTTTGGTGTCTTGGTTTTTCTTTTACTTGTACTTTTTGGTTTGCTGTTGTGTAATTTTTCTCTTTCTGCTCTAATTTTTTCTAGTAATATTGATGCTGGTTCATCTTCAGGATCTTGGGGGACTAGTTCTCCTCGGAAGGCTTTGGATAATATTGATTGATTGAGTTTTTCTAGTTTTTTGGTTGCTTGTTGATAATTTTCCGTAATCACTTCAACTTTGTGAAGTATGTATTTAATACTATTAACTACTTCTATTTGTTCATTAATAGGAGCTAAAATTAGCGGTATTTCACGTACTCTTTGACAATTTAGTGCTTGTGGACCAGAACCACTTCCTAATTCTCTAGTAGCTGCATATTGGTATTGAAACCAGTACCAAAGATATTCTGATACAACCAACCCATGATTTAAAATAATAGCTGCAATATTTTGATTAATAGTAGCTTTAATTTCTAATATAGATGTTTGTCCTCTAGTTTTACCCTGTCCTATCATTGCTAGAAGAACAGTTCCTTTTGGTAGTATTCTAACCGAAGTATTTTTATATCCAAGTTCTGTAATTTTCTCACGAGTCTCATAAATTATATTATTAACAACTTCTCCCGAACTTACCCAAGGTATTGAACCTTTCCAATATTCTTCTACATTTCTAGAAGGTGTACTTCCATTACAAACATTTCCAATACTATTAATAGTACAGCTAATCCACGTTTCTGGTAAATATGAATATTTTTGTTGACTGGAGAATTGAGCTTCTTCGTCATAAACTTTTTTAACTGTAGAAATTTCTCTAGCAGTTTCAGCGAGTTCAAATCTTTTATTTTTAATCCTCTCCAACAAAACTGAAGCAGGTTCAACATCTGGATTTTTTTCGCGCCAATCGGCTGTTAAATCGCCTCTAAAGGCTGCTGCGAGGACGGATTGACGAAAGCGATCGCACAACTGCGGTATGGCTTCTAGGGCTTGTTGGGCTTTTTGAGAGCGATCGCTCAACTCCTCAATTTTGGCAACTATCCGCTTTTGCTCGTTGAGGGGTGGAAGGGGGATTTTTAGTTGCCTGATATGATTTAAATTAACTCTTGGGCGTGTTGTTCCTTTTGTATCTGTCTGTAGTTGAACAATAATAATTTGAGAATTTAGGAGATAAATTAAGTATTTTTTTAATGCAAATTTTTCATTGATTCTTGCTCTAACAACATCTGCAACAATTATTCCATTACTAAGATGATCAGGGACAAGACAAGCTTTACCTAAAGGATCTCCTAATTTTGTAATAATGATATCACCTTTTTTAAAAGTATGCCTTTCTAGCTCTTGACCTTTTTCAACACTGACAAACTTAATATTTTTATCAATAAAAATGTTTCTGTCAATATTTTGTAACCTGATAATTGGAATACCACTATCTATATATTCAGATGCTTTTAGATTTGATCCAAAAGGACCATCAACAATATCATTTTTTGGATTTATACATAAGTCCTCTAAAGTAGTTAGCTCCCAACCTTCCGGCAAATCTAATAAATCATCACTCATAATAAACTATCTCTTACCCTTTGCGCCTCTGCGTGAAGCATATTTATATCATTAAACCATTAAAATTAAAAATCCAAAAATCCGAGAAATAAAAATTATCTGCGTTCATCCGCGTTCAATGATTTAATTAACGTAACGCATCAGAATAGAAATTAATAAATTAATCCTGTAAATCCTTAAATCCTGATTCAGACAAAAAATTAAACTTCCCAATCTTCAAACTGTAAACCATTTACCCGGCTAAACTCCTTAACATTATGCGTCACTAATATCAAATTATTCGCCATAGCAATAGCCGCAATTTGTAAATCATTGTGACCAATAATAATTCCCTTCCTTGATAATTCTGCCTTAATTCTTCCATAAATGAGAGAAGCATCATCATCAAATGGCAATGAAATAAACAACTTGAGAAAATCTTGCTGTTTAATCAAAGTTTTCTCAAGATTATTGCTTTTCATCGCGCCATAAAATAACTCACCTTTAACTACAGAACAAACCGCAATATCCGCAACATTAGTTGAACGTAAACGCTGCCGAATTGTTAAAGATTTACCATTAAGATAACGAGCGCAAACATTAGTATCTAGCAAATAAATCATGCAGCTTCTTCTCTTTGTTCAAAATTATCCTCATCATCAAGAAGAATTGGATCATCTTCACAACTACCATAAGTCTGTTCAAAAAAACCAGGAGGCCAGCCTAATTCCTCCGGTGATTTTTGTGGTGTATCCTGTTTTTGTGATAACAAATTTAAAGACTCAATAAAATTTAAAACCTGCTCTTGTTGTTGAGGTGTTAAATTCTGTACTTTCTCTAAAATAGCCTGTGTAATAGTCATTTAATTTGCTCCCTTAACTGAATAAAACACATTTTCCTAAATTCATTATACCTTATTTATTAATCCCCACACTCACCCAGAAACGAACTTTTTAATTTTTAATTATTCTCCATCCTGGAAATCCTTAAATCCTGTAAATCCTGATTCTGACAAAATAATTACAAATTATCTGATAAACCTACCGAAGCACTAACAGCCTCTGCGGCTTCCTCCCCTTCCAGCAATATCATCAAAGCGGCCATTTCCTTAGTCGCAATTCGCAACTTTTCCATAATCTCTGCTGCAATTATTTCCGGTTCAGGTAAATTATCCCCAGATTGCAAACTTTCATCCCGTAACCAAGAAATATCTAAATTCTCATTTCTCTTTTCAATATACTCCCGCGTAAAACAGCGAAAACGCCCATTTTCCCCCAAATCTACACGAAGACTATCACCATTAGCATCATCACCATAACACTGTTCAAACTCAGCAAAATGATCACGAGTTAAAGGATAACGCTTACCAAAACTGGGCATATTTGTACGCATATCATAAAACCAAACATTTTTAGTGTTAGCTTTCTCCATTGTCCCCCGCTGGAAAAATAACACATTCGTTTTCACACCTTGAGCATAAAAAATCCCAGTTGGTAGCCTTAAAATCGTGTGTAAATTACACTTATTCATCAAATCAGCCCGAATAGACTTACCCTGTCCATCTTCAAACAGCACATTATCCGGCAAAACCACCGCAGCGCGTCCCCCTGGTTTGAGTGACCTGTAAATGTGCTGCAAAAACCCCAATTGCTTGTTTGAGGTCGGAAAAGTAAAATCATCTCTCGAAGGCAGTCCACCGCCTTTTTTAGTGCCAAAGGGGGGATTTGTGAGAATGACATCAGCCTTAGCTAAACGCTGTCCTGTTGGACTCAGAGTATCACCTAAATCAACAGCCCCTTCAATACCGTGTAACATCATATTCATCAACAGCAAGCGGTGAGCATCCTGCACCAACTCCATGCCATAAAACGCCTGATGCTGCTGAAAAGATTGTAAGGCTTCTGGCCATTCAAACACATCATGATTTTGCCGAATATAGCGATCGCCGGCAATTAAAAACCCACCCGTACCCGCAGCAGGGTCTTGAATTAATTCTCCTGGTTGGGGCTTAATCAAAGTCACCATGCAATCAATCAAAGGTCTAGGGGTGAAATACTGACCCGCACCAGATTTCTTTTCATCAGCGTTTTTCTGAAGTAACCCTTCATACAAATCACCAAACTCATCTCGATGCTCAGAAAACCAGTCCAATTCATCAATACTGGTAACAAGCTTTTTGAGAATGCGGGGTATTTTCAAAGAAGTTTGAGCATTAACAAAAATCGCCTGTACCCGTTGAGAAGAACTTTCAGAACCCAACATCAGTAACAGGGATCTATAAAATATCAGTTGTTCCGTTTCACCCTTACTAACCAAATCACCCCAGCGATAACCCTCTGATAATTGCTTTTCAGCCCCCGTTTCCTGTGCCATCTTCAGGAATAGGAGATAGGTTAATTCTGTAACGTATTGTAGGTACGTAACGCCATCATCTCGTAAAACATCGCATAGTTTCCAAAGCTTTTGAACAATATCAGAAGTAGCAGCCATAAATAGAAACCTATCGTGAATATATAAGTAATACCCCCCTTAGTCCCCCCTTGGAAAGGGGGGAAATAGAGAATCTTGTCCCCTCCCCTTGACAAGGGGAGGGTTAGGGAGGGGTAACTTCTTCTCCTTAGAAAGCCGGGAAATAGATAATACCTTTTACCAAACTTGGAAAGGGAGAAAATAAAGAATCTTATCCCCAATCTTCTTGGAAAGAGGGTGAAAAAGAATATATTCTTCTCCTTAGAAAGCCGGGAAATAGATAATACCTTTTACCAAACTTGGAAAGGGAGAAAATAAAGAATCTTGTCCCCAATCTTCTTGAAAAGGGGGGAAAAAAGAATATATTCTTCGCCTTTGAAAAGGGGAGAAATAAAGAATCTTGTCCCCTCCCCTTTGCAAGGGGAGGGTTAGGGAGGGGTAACTTCTTTCAAAATACAAACAACTTCCCTAATCTTATCCACCACACCATCAACATTTTGATAAACTTCCTGATTGGTAAATCGTAAAATCTTCGTACCTTTTGATTCCAAAAATACTTGACGTTCCCAGTCATATTCTGGAATACCTTCTTGATAGTGACTATCGCCATCAATTTCTATAGCAAGTTTTAATTCACAAGAATAAAAATCAACTACAAATCTGTCAATACTGTATTGTCTGCGAAATTTACAGCCTTCAACTTGTTGACTTCTAAGTTTTGCCCAAACTATTTTTTCGGCTGGGGGTATATTTTTTCTAAGAGTTTGTCGTTTTTGCTTTTCTGAGGTTTTGTTATACAGCTTTGTCATCAGTACTTTCTATGCTTATTTTTTTGAATGATCTCGTTTCTTTAATAGGGTTTACCCCTCCCTAACCCTCCCCTTGTAAAGGAGAGGGGACAAGATTACTTATTTAGAATTGATAATCTGGTAGATGGTATTTACCGTTTTCCTTATCAAGGGGAGGGGACAAGATTACTTATTTAGAATTGATAATCTAATAGATGGTATTTACCGTTTTCCTTATCAAGGGGAGGGGACAAGATTTTCTATTTTCCCCCTTGTGAAGAGGAGGGAACTAAATTTTCCGGTTTCCCCCTTTTCCAAGGGGGGACTAAGGGAGGGTAAAAACGATATCAAGCCACATTCCAAATACTCTCATGAATCTGAATCACAATATTTTCTAAATCACCATCAAAAACCGTATTTAACCTATCAAATCCTCCACCTTGAGCCTTAAATTCCCCTTTATCCAAAGCTTCTCGATCAACGATTGTTTCCGCTTTTAGCTGTTTACCAATTCGTTCTAACCACTTGCGTTGAGGAGGTGTCCAAGGTTGACTGGCCAGGATTTTCTTCATCGCCCGATCTACCCTTTCTGTGTAGGGAATCAAAGCATCACCCAAAGTAGCTTGACGGATAAAGCCAATAATAGAAGCAGCAATATCTTCATTAGTGGTTTCTCGCCATGCAGTTTTGAGGTTAGTTTCTGTATATCCTGCGGTATCTAATCGCATTCGCAATTCCTTGAGTTGCGCCCTTGTTAACTCACGGGGACGCTGGGTAACAACTATCAAAGCGGGAATTTTATTCATATTTTCTAACAAGAAAGCCCTAAAACTATCTAAATAATCTTCTGGACGTTCAGCATTGCCATAACCCCGTTCAATTCCTATTAACTCATCACTATGACGGGAAACCAATATTGGTTTATTTCCACCATCTCGACGATCCAGAATTTGCGCTAATGTTTTTCTTTGTTCCCACCATTCCTTTACCTGTTGGGGTGTACTTTGTTTGAGATGGGAAACCATATTTGGTATTGGCATTCCTGCGATCGCTTCTAACTGTTCTTGACTATTAGCACTCAAATACCTGCGTTTGCGCTGAATTTTCGCCAGGAGTTGGTTAATGACTGTTTCTAAGGCATCAGGATTGTTGACTGTTTCCAACTCTTCTACCAATTGAGTAAAGGAAATATTGGGGTTAACTACCACAGGCTTCATACTCGAAACAGGTGCGATCGCTTCATATAATCGCACGGCATCGAAAATTTTAAACACCTCTTTACCAATATCATGACAGAGGCGTGTAGCCCTTCCCAGCATTTGCTCGTAGAGAATCCGAGAATTGACTCGACGAATAAATACTAAATTACAAATTGGCGGAACATCAATGCCTGTAGTGAGTAAGTCTACAGTAACGGCCACTTTCGGATTAACTTCATTACGAAACTTTCTAATTAACTCTAATGGCTTGTCGGCATTACCTGTAATTTTGACAATTGCATCATCTTCGACACTGCCATAGGTATCCTGAAAGGCTTGTTTAAGCTGGTTGACAACAATATCTGCATGACCATCTGTAGCACAAAAAATCAAGGTTTTTTCTGGCAGTGATGGATCAATATGCTGTGCTAAAGCTTCACAAACAACTCGATTAAAATCTTCTGTAATTACTTTGCGGTTAAACTGTTCTACTTCAATTTTTACCTCATCTGGTGCATGAACTAAGTCAAGTTTCCCAGTTTGGGGATTGAAAAATTCCATCTCCTCCCCAGGGTTCCAAACCATCCCCTCTTCCGAAAGCTTTGTTCTAATTTGGAAAGGTGGTTCATGATCAATTAACCAACCATCTATCACCGCTTCTTTATAGCCGTAAGTATAAACAGGTTTACCAAAAATTTGTGTTGTGTGTAGGGCTGGAGTGGCTGTTAAACCAATCTTTACAGCGTCGAAATGCTCCAACACTCGACGGTATTTTGAGACGTAATCGTTAAAATCCCGAAATTCTATTTCGCGATCGCTCAATTCTCGATCTAGTAAATAGCCCCGGTGACACTCATCCACGACAATGCAATCATACTGATCTGCCGTAATCACAGATGTACTGTCAGACGGGTAAAGAACTCGCTTTACCATGCCCTGCACTGTGGAAATATGAACTTTGGTATCCCGATCAATTTCCGTGTCTTTTAAGCCCTTGATCTCGAAGATATCAGCGAAACTTTGCAGGTTCTCCATTCGGGAATCTTTAAAAGCGTTGTCAGTTTGTTCACCTAACGCAGTGCGATCAACTAAAAATAAGATGCGTCGAAATCGCTTGGTTTTGAGTAAGCGATACACCAAAGCAATACAAGTTTTAGTTTTACCTGTGCCTGTTGCCATTGCTAACAGTAATACCCGGTTTTCCCTGGATAAGGCAGACTCTACAGCTTGAATGGCACGAATTTGATAATCACGTAATTGCAATCCATAGTTAAAGCCTTCTTGAGTTAAACGAGTATGTGCTTGGTCAATATCTTGAGACAGGGCATCTAGTAAGCCTTGAGGACTGTACCATGTGGAAAGACACACCCGCAGATTAGTGGGACGACGCAAATCACAGAACCAAATCCCACTTTTGGTTTGAAGTTGCTGTAAGTATGGCCTGCCGTTGGTAGCAAAAACAAAGGGAACTTTATATTTATTCCCAGAACCACTAGAAAAAATTTCTCCTTCAATTTGGAAACCTTCACTGTAGCGTTTTGCTTGGTTTAATGCCCCTTCAGAAACATCTTTACTTTGACGCTTGGCTTCCACTACTCCTACAATCTGCAAGCCACAGAATAAGGCATAGTCAGCGCGTCCATTTGCTGTAGGATATTCTGCGATCGCTAAATTTCTTCCCTTTTGAGGACGGACACCATTTTGATAAGTTAATGCTTCTGAATCTGCTTCCCATTTAGCAGCTTGCAGTTGAGCATCAATGAGTTTCCGTGTTTCTCTCTCATCCAGAAGCACATCACTTTCAGAAATCTGAGCTTGGGTAATGGTTTGCTGAATTGTTTGTTGGGATTTTTTCTTAGCTTGAGCTTGAATTTCATTCAGGTGATTTAACACTTCCTGAATTTTGGACTCTGCTTCCCGTGCTAAATCCTCTGCAACTATCCGACGCTGGGCTTCTATTTCTGCCAGTGTTTGGGCTAATTCAACCGCCGAAAGTTTTTCTTTGACCTCATCTCGCAAGCGTGCTAACTCGGCTTTAAGAGATTCTGTTTCTATTTTTGGATCAGGTGGGGGAATAAATGGATCTGGGGCAAAATTAGGATTTTTGGTAAATACTCGATGAAACCAAATCCCTAACACACGAGCATATTTCAGGCCACTTAAAGCGGTGCGGTGATTTCCTGAAAGTTCATGTGTTGCTGTGTTGCCAATTTTACGTAGTTCATGGAATAGTCTATCAACTTCTCCCTTGAGTAATCCGCGATCGCGCAAACGATTGAGCAAATCAATCTGTTTTTCATTCTCTAACTCATACAGTCCAATATTAGCTGCTGCTAACTGCGCCAGCAATTCACCAAACTGCCGCAATTTAATCAAACAGGTGTTGGGATCATCTGCAAAATATCGCTCGGCTAGAGTCGCTAATCGAACCAGTTGTATGTCGTGGACTGCAAGGAATGAGAAGTTTAATGACTCTGGCATACTGGCTTTTGAGAGAATCTGTCCAGTTAGTTTCAAGTTGTCTCAAATAACCTAATCAAGACTCCTCTTGTTGTAGGTTGCCCAAATTAACTTAGTCATAGTCTAGCAGTAATTCAAGTCTCATAATATACATCTAACTAAAAATTTGGAAAATATTATTAATCTGTGAATATATAGCAATTCCCAAGCTCATGAAATACACCCCACCCGTGCTGTCGCGCACCGTAGCCTTACCAAGGGGAGGATTGGGGAGGGGTAATTTTGTATCTAACTAGAGTGAGAAAGGCTATTGTACGTTCGCAAATTAAATGTCGCTTTTCGCAAATTAGTGTCGCAACTGCTTTTAAGGACTAAAACCTTTATTCTATAAGCATCATAAGCTATTTACCCCTACAAAAGACTAAGTTACCTAATTCGCATATTGTATGTCGTAAAACCTGGTTTCGCAAATTAAATGTCGTTTGTTAAGAATTTGGTATTTTGCAAATTAGATGTCGCATTTTTGAGTAATTCATGGTACATTAGTACCTTAATTATTCATGAGTGGGTTTCACTCTATGGCAGACGAAGAATTTGAATTTACTGAAGGAACGACGCAAGTTCCAGATGCTATTTTGCTTGACAAGAGTAATTTTGTGGTAGATCCATCCCAAATTATTCTGGCAACGTCGGATAGACATAAACTGACATTTAATCTAATCCAGTGGCTTGCTGAATCTCCCAACCGCACTATTAAGTCTCAGAGAAAACAGGCAGTTGCAAATACCCTTGATGTTTCTACTCGCCAGGTGGAACGTCTTCTCAAGCAATACGATGAAGACAAGTTAAGAGAGACAGCAGGAATAGAACGAGCCGATAAGGGAAAATATCGAGTTAGCGAATATTGGCAAAACTTCATCACAACAATCTATGAAAAGAGTCTGAAAGAAAAACATCCAATATCACCAGCATCCATAGTTCGTGAAGTGAAGCGACACGCAATTGTGGATCTTGAACTTAAGCTAGGAGAATATCCTCATCAAGCCACTGTTTATAGAATTTTAGATCCTTTAATCGAGCAACAGAAACGGAAAACAAGAGTTAGAAATCCGGGTTCGGGATCTTGGATGACAGTAGTAACACGAGATGGAGAGTTACTTAGGGCTGACTTTAGTAACCAAATTATTCAGTGTGACCATACTAAATTGGATGTTCGCATAGTTGATAATCATGGCAATTTACTGTCTGATCGTCCTTGGCTAACTACTATTGTGGATACTTTTTCAAGCTGTGTTGTTGGTTTTCGCTTATGGATTAAACAACCCGGTTCTACAGAGGTGGCTTTAGCTTTAAGACACGCTATTTTACCTAAAAACTACCCTGAAGATTATCAACTTAATAAGTCTTGGGATGTATGTGGACACCCCTATCAATATTTTTTTACTGATGGTGGTAAAGATTTTCGCTCAAAACATCTCAAAGCTATTGGTAAGAAATTAGGATTTCAGTGTGAATTACGCGATCGCCCACCGGAAGGTGGTATTGTGGAACGGATTTTCAAAACTATTAATACTCAAGTTCTCAAAGAGTTACCTGGTTATACAGGGGCAAATGTTCAGGAACGCCCAGAAAATGCAGAGAAAGAAGCCTGTTTAACTATTCAGGATTTGGATAAGATTCTCGCTAGTTTCTTTTGTGATATCTATAATCACGAGCCTTATCCTAAAGAGCCTCGTGATACGAGATTTGAACGCTGGTTTAAGGGTATGGGAGGAAAACTACCTGAACCTTTGGATGAGCGAGAATTAGATATTTGTTTGATGAAAGAAGCCCAACGAGTTGTTCAAGCTCATGGATCTATTCAATTTGAAAACCTGATTTATCGGGGAGAATTTCTCAAAGCACATAAAGGTGAATATGTAACGCTGAGATATGATCCAGATCATATCCTGAGTTTATATATCTACAGTGGTGAAACTGATGATAATGCAGGAGAATTTTTGGGTTATGCTCATGCCGTTAATATGGATACCCATGATTTAAGTATAGAAGAATTAAAAGCCCTGAATAAAGAGAGAAGTAATGCTCGTAAGGAGCATTTTAACTATGATGCTTTATTAGCATTGGGTAAACGTAAAGAACTTGTAGAGGAACGGAAAGAGGATAAAAAGGCAAAAAGAAACTCAGAACAAAAGCGTCTCCGTTCTGCATCCAAGAAAAATTCCAATGTTATTGAACTACGCAAAAGTAGGACTTCCAAATCTTTGAAGAAACAAGAAAATCAGGAAGTTTTACCAGAGAGAATTTCCAGGGAAGAAATCAAGCTTGAGAAGATAGAACAGCAACCACAGGAAAATCTATCAGCTTCACCTAACACTCAAGAAGAAGAGAGACATAAGTTAGTTTTCTCTAACCGTCAAAAAAATTTGAACAAGATTTGGTAAATTATGGCGCAACCTCAACTTGCAACTCAATCTATTGTTGAAGTCCTAGCCCCAAGGTTAGACATCAAAGCTCAAATTGCTAAAACTATTGATATTGAAGAGATTTTTAGAGCTTGTTTTATCACTACTGATCGGGCTTCGGAATGCTTCAGATGGTTAGATGAATTGCGTATTCTCAAACAATGTGGTCGAATCATTGGACCAAGAAATGTGGGAAAAAGCAGAGCCGCGCTTCACTATCGAGATGAGGATAAAAAACGAGTTTCCTATGTAAAGGCTTGGTCTGCATCGAGTTCTAAGCGGCTATTTTCACAAATCCTGAAGGATATTAATCATGCTGCACCAACAGGTAAACGACAGGATTTACGTCCAAGATTAGCGGGTAGTCTGGAACTATTTGGATTGGAATTGGTGATTATAGATAATGCGGAAAATCTTCAAAAAGAAGCACTGCTAGACTTGAAACAACTTTTTGAAGAGTGTAATGTTCCTATTGTTTTAGCTGGAGGTAAGGAGTTAGATGATCTTTTACACGATTGTGATTTGTTGACTAATTTCCCAACACTCTATGAGTTTGAACGGTTGGAATATGATGATTTCAAAAAAACATTAACTACAATTGAATTGGATGTTTTATCTCTTCCAGAAGCATCTAATTTAGCTGAGGGCAATATTTTTGAGATTTTAGCAGTTAGTACAGAAGCACGAATGGGAATTTTAATCAAGATACTAACTAAGGCTGTTTTACATTCTCTCAAAAATGGATTTCACCGAGTTGATGAAAGTATTTTAGAAAAAATTGCTAGTCGTTATGGCACAAAATATATTCCTCTCAAAAACAGAAATAGGGATTGATGAAGATGATGAAATTCGCCCAAAGTTAGGCTATGTTGAACCTTATGAGGAGGAGAGTATTAGTCATTATCTAGGGCGTTTGCGACGGTTTAAGGCTAACAGCCTACCGTCAGGATACTCTTTGGGAAAAATTGCTGGACTCGGTGCAATGATTTCACGTTGGGAGAAGCTTTATTTCAATCCTTTTCCTACTCTACAAGAGTTGGAGGCTTTGTCCTCTGTGGTGGGAGTTAATGCAGATAGATTAATAGAAATGCTCCCCTCTCAGGGAATGACGATGAAGCCTAGACCAATTAGGTTATGTGGGGCTTGTTATGCAGAATCTCCTTGTCATCGGATTGAGTGGCAGTGTAAGGATAGAATGAAATGCGATCGCCACAATTTACGTTTATTAATAAAATGTACTAATTGTGAAACTCCTTTCCCGATTCCCGCAGATTGGGTTAAAGGTCAATGTCCTCATTGTTCCCTGCCTTTTGCAAAGATGGCGAAAAGGCAAAGGCGTGATTAGATTGTGGGAATAAGGCCATTATTACAGAGTGCTTTGCAATTCTTACGGAGAGATTTGCGATCGCACCTCAGTTACAAACAAGAAAGAGATGTGAACACCACGGAAATTAAATGAAGTGATGGCGCGATCGCGTGTTAGGAACAAAGATTTAGCTAAAGCGTTAGAAATAATTGAAAATGCTGATGTACAAGTTTTCTGGGGATATGCCCTTTTAGGAGATCGCATCAGTAACTTTGTTCCCAAGCCAATGCGCGACTGCAACGGTGAAGAAATTCTGCGGTCATTTACGATTTTACCTGAGTAAAAAGCACCAAAAATGAAAATGAAGTGGAATTTATGGTGGAATCTGATATTTATTCCCTAATTTCACTGGAAATATTGAGAATTAAAAGTATAAAAATTTTCATTTCTTGTTTTGCATTACTCAATTATCTTGTTGAAGACAATACAACACCAAAGCCCTCATTTAAAGACGCGATGAATCGCGTCTTTGTTTAAATTTGTGAATTTTTTCGTAATTACAGATATTTGTGCTGAAATTCTCTTTTAAATAATTATGTTAATTTTACTGACGATTATATATTAGTATGACGTATTAAAGCCAGTGTATTAATTTGGCGGCAAAATCGATAAGTGAGGGGAGAATGACAGGAGAAGACCACAGCGTCAAACTTGGGGGTAATGCTGATAGCAGTGCGATTATTACTGGAGATAGGAATACCGCTACTATTACCATCACCAATTACTACTACCCTGAAAGTACAAAAGTATTACCTGTTGAATCTACGGGCGCTGCTGATAAAAGTCTTCCCTGTCCTTATCGTGGTTTGTTTCATTTTGGTCCCGATGACGCAGAGTTTTTCTTTGGACGTGAAATATTTATAAAAGAACTTTTCGCTGCGACTCAAAGCCGGAATTTTATCCCCGTATTGGGTGCGTCGGGAAGCGGTAAATCTTCGGTGGTTCTGGCGGGATTAGTGCCGAAACTGCAAAAAGCAGGTCATTGGAAGTTTACCCACTTTCGTCCCGGTTCCGACCCTTTCCATGCCCTAGCCTTGGCGCTAGTTCCACTTTACACGCAAAATCTGGATGCTACTGATAAAATCATCCAAGCTCGTAAGTTGTCACAATCTCTTAGTGATCGTGAAATCCATTTGGGTGATGTATTTGCTCAGATTCACCAAAATCACCCCACAGATCAGGTGTTGCTAATTGCCGATCAATTTGAAGAAATTTATACCCTATGCGCCGATCATAAAATTCGCCATAGTTTTCTAGATAGTTTATTAGTCAGCTTTGAATCCTCTCCTTCTCAGTCCCAATACGATCATGTGCTAGTTGCAACCATGCGGGCAGATTTCTTGGGAAATGCTCTGGGATATCCCCCTTTTGGAGATGTATTGAAAACTGATATCAAGCTGATCAGCTCGATGAATCATAATGAACTTTCACAGGTGATTGAAAAGCCTGCTGACAAGTTGGGGGTGACTTTTGAAGTGGGACTAGTGGAACGCATATTAGATGATGTGGAAGATGAACCGGGGAATTTACCCCTGCTGGAGTTTGCATTAACGGAATTGTGGGAGCAGCGAAAGGGTAAACAGTTAACTCATACAGCTTATCAGCATATAGGTAAGGTACAAGGTGCTTTGGCTCGTCATGCAGATCAGAATTATGGTAAGTTGAGCGCAGCCCAGAAAGAACAGGTACGGCGGATTTTCATCCAATTAGTGCAACCGGGTGAAGTTACACAAGATACGCGACGACTGGCGACGAAAGCCGAATTGGGTGAAGCCAGCTGGAAATTGGTGAAACGGTTGGCTGATGAACGATTAGTAGTCACCAGTCAAAATGCTGCTAACCAAGAGACGGTCGAAGTTGTTCATGAAGCATTGATCCGTAATTGGGCTGAACTACGAGGATGGATGAACGCAGACCGTAGCTTTCGTGCTTGGCAAGAAAGGCTGAGGTTCGCAATGCTGCAATGGCAAAAAATGCAACGAGATGAAGGGGCATTGTTGCGGGGTGCAGTTTTAAAAGAAGCGGAAGAAAAGCAGAAACAACGCCGAGAGGAACTGAGCAAAGAGGAGCAAGAATTTATTCAAGCTAGTGTAGCCCTGCGTCAACGTAGTCAGCAGCTAATTTACTATTTTTTGGGGGGGATTGGGAGTATCCTGTTACTGGCGCTGGGGATTTGGGGCTGGTTAAATTATACAACTCTGGGGCAATTGACTCAAATTCGCTGGCAATTGACTGATATGAGTCAGCAGATAAAGAGTCCTGAGTATCAAGCACAAGCGGCTTTTGCCTTTCTTAAGGATGAAAATTCTGCTCAAGCCTTGAAACTTATTAGCCAGATTCAGGATGCCTCTGCCTTAATTGCCATTGCCGAAGCCTATGGCAAGCTAAAGCAACCAGAAAAAGCCGCCCCCTTGCTCGCTCAAGCGATCGCCTCTGCTAACCAGATTCCGGATGCCAACTCCAAAGCCTATCCCTTAAGTGCCATTGCCGAAGCTATTGGCAAGCTAAACCAACCAGAAAAAGCCGCCCCCTTGCTCGCTCAAGCGATCGCCTCTGCTAACCAGATTCCGGATGCCTACTCCAAAGCCTATGCCTTAAGAGCCATTGCCGAAGCCTATGGCAAGCTAAACCAACCAGAAAAAGCCGCCCCCTTGCTCGCTCAAGCGATCGCCTCTGCTAACCAGATTCCGGATGCCAACTCCAAAGCCTATTTCTTAAGTGCCATTGCCGAAGCTATTGGCAAGCTAAACCAACCAGAAAAAGCCGCCCCCTTGCTCGCTCAAGCGATCGCCTCTGCTAACCAGATTCCGGATTCCAATTTCAAAGCCGATGCCTTAAGTGCCATTGCCGAAGCTATTGGCAAGCTAAACCAACCAGAAAAAGCCGCCCCCTTGCTCGCTCAAGCGATCGCCTCTGCTAACCAGATTCCGGATTCCAATTTCAAAGCCGATGCCTTAAGAGCCATTGCCGAAGCCTATGGCAAGCTAAACCAACCAGAAAAAGCCGCCCCCTTGCTCGCTCAAGCGATCGCCTCTGCTAACCAGATTCCGGATGCCTACTCCAAAGCCTATGCCTTAAGTGCCATTGCCGAAGCTATTGGCAAGCTAAAGCAACCAGAAAAAGCCGCCCCCTTGCTCGCTCAAGCGATCGCCTCTGCTAACCAGATTCCGGATTCCAATTTCAAAGCCGATGCCTTAAGAGCCATTGCCGAAGCCTATGGCAAGCTAAACCAACCAGAAAAAGCCGCCCCCTTGCTCGCTCAAGTGATCGCCTCTGCTAACCAGATTCCGGATGCCAACTCCAAAGCCTCTGCCTTAAGTGCCATTGCCGAAGCTATTGGCAAGCTAAACCAACCAGAAAAAGCCGCCCCCTTGCTCGCTCAAGCGATCGCCTCTGCTAACCAGATTCCGGATGCCAACTCCAAAGCCGATGCCTTAAGAGCCATTGCCGAAGCTATTGGCAAGCTAAACCAACCAGAAAAAGCCGCCCCCTTGCTCGCTCAAGCGATCGCCTCTGCTAACCAGATTCCGGATGCCAACTCCAAAGCCTCTGCCTTAAGAGCCATTGCCGAAGCTATTGGCAAGCTAAAGCAACCAGAAAAAGCCGCCCCCTTGCTCGCTCAAGCGATCGCCTCTGCTAACCAGATTCCGGATGCCAACTCCAAAGCCTCTGCCTTAAGAGCCATTGCCGAAGCCTATGGCAAGCTAAACCAACCAGAAAAAGCCGCCCCCTTGCTCGCTCAAGCGATCGCCTCTGCTAACCAGATTCCGGATTCCAATTTCAAAGCCTATGCCTTAAGTGCCATTGCCGAAGCCTATGGCAAGCTAAACCAACCAGAAAAAGCCGCCCCCTTGCTCGCTCAAGCGATCGCCTCTGCTAACCAGATTCCGGATGCCAACTCCAAAGCCTCTGCCTTAAGTGCCATTGCTGAAGCTATTGGCAAGCTAAAGCAACCAGAAAAAGCCGCCCCCTTGCTCGCTCAAGCGATCGCCTCTGCTAACCAGATTCCGGATTCCAATTTCAAAGCCGAAGTTTTAATTGCCATTGCCGAAGTCGCCGCGAACCTTAAAAACTGGGGACAGGCACTGAAAGCTACGCAAAAATGCCCCAGTGACGATTGTAAGGTGAAATTGCTGACGGGGGTTTTAACGGTTCATGCCGAGCAGCAGCATCCTAAGTTAAAGGAGGAGAAGGAGGAGAAGGAAGAGGAGTGAACTTTTTTTCAACCAGCGATAATTAGCGAACAGTCAAAAGTCAAAAGTCAAAAGTGAAATGTTTGCTGTAAATTGGTTTTGGCGCTTTAGTATGTCCGCCGACTACTGCTATAAAAAACCATATCAAATAACACCGTGAAAAACATCCTCATCCTCTCCGCTAACCCCAAAAACACAGCAAATCTTCGCCTAGATGAAGAAGTGCGGGAAATCAAAAACACACTGCAACTATCTCCCCATCGAGACGAATTTCAAATCATCACAGAATCTGCGGTACGAGTGGATGATTTAACCCGCTTCTTGTCTCACCATCAACCAACAATTGTTCACTTTTCGGGACATGGTTCTGGTACTGATGGATTAGCCTTGGAAGATAATTCTGGGCAGATGCAACTTGTCAGTACCCAAGCCCTGGCAAAGCTATTTGACTTGTTCCAAGAACAGGTTGAATGTGTTTTACTCAACGCTTGTTACAGCGAGGAACAAGCCACAGCAATTCATCAACATATTGATTGTGTGGTGGGGATGAATCAGGCGATTGGCGATAAAGCAGCGATTAAGTTTAGCATCGGATTTTATACGGGTTTAGGGGCTGGGAGGAATTATGAAGATTGTTTTCAAATTGGTTGTACCAACATTGACTTGCAGGGAATTCCAGAATACGCAACCCCAGAAATAAAAATTCGGCGACGGCATTATCAGACCGAAAAACCAGCAAATCCAGTCAAATCTGACAAGAATAATGGTGTGAATAACGATAACAAGAGCGGGCAAAACCGTTCAGTTTCTATTGGGGGTAGTGTCACTGGTGGCGCGGTGATAACAGGAGATAGCAACACTGCAAACATCAATTTTCAACAGGTCAGTTTACCCGCACCTGCAAGCGTCAATATAGAGGCAGAACTCAACGCCTTACGTGAGATACTGGCGAAGTTAGAAACCTCAGACCGCCGGAAAATTGATAATGCCTTTGAAGAAGCCCAGGAGGAGCTAAATAAGCCACAGCCAGATAAAGACGAGATGGGTAACGCACTTAACCGAGCCTTGAAATATGCCAAAAAAGCCGGAGAGTTTGCCTCTGTAATAGCAAAACTTCAGCCCCATCTAACTAAAATTACTGCATGGCTAGGTGCTGATTGGCACGACTTATTAAGCTTGGTAAATTTAACGATTTAACTCTCGTTGGAACACTCTAATATCAGTAGGACTTACGTAATAGGCTACTCGTGGAGATTGGGCATTGGTTAATGTTTCTGGAGCTATTATGCCATGCCTAATTCAAACCCTTTATTTTTCGTTCCTCATGCGTAAGTCCTGTTAGTTTTAGATTGTGTGTGAATTGTAAAAGATACCAAATGGGTTCTATAAACATGATTTCCTAGAAACAACATCAAGGCTTTCATTAAATGAGTAAATTATTATACATAGTATATTAATGTTTATACTATATGTATATCTATAAATAACAAAAAATGACTGACTCCTCTGTTTTGATTATGAAAATGCGGCAACAAATTCTATCCTTATCCTTAACTCTTTACCTTGCTGCCAGTCAAAATAATGATACAGAAGAAGAAATTAAGATTCCACCACTAATTATATCGATAGCAAAACGTGGTCTTGCACTCCATGAAGAATTCGGTGGAGGTAGAAATATAGCGGTAGCAAAGGGGTTGACAGGGCAAAGACCTTTAACTTTGGAAGATCTTAACAAAATAGTGGATTTTTTTGAAACCCATGACCCAGATTATAATGATCCTGGTTGGAGCAGTGCTAGGAATCCATCTGGGGCTTGGATACGCTGGTGTCTCATGGGAGGTAATGGTAGTTGGGCTAGAGAGATGAAAGAAGAGATTGAGAAAGATAAAAATCCTCATCGTTTTAGGTTTGTAGTTCCCCTTGAACAACCAATACCAAAAACTCACCAACCTTCACAAGGTTTCTAGTTCTGTAAGAGAAAACACCCACAATATTAGTGATAGTTTTTTACACAATTCCAGTTGGCTAACGCTAAAAAGCATACTATACTGTTACGGCATAGCCAAATATAAACACAGTAATACTCTGCAAAGCAGAATGTAATAAAGGATGCTGTAATGTCAGCGAACGAAGCCAACACTAGGAAACAATTAATTGATCCTGCTTTAACCCTAGCAGGATGGAACATCAAAGACCATAACCAAGTGGGGTTAGAAATTCCTGTTGATGGCTATAATGCCGAACCTTGGAACGGTGTTACTGATTATTGCTTGTACCAACCCAATGGGGAAGTTATTGCAGTGGTGGAAGCAAAACGCCAAAGCAGTGATCCTAAAATTGCCCAAACCCAGGTAGAATACTACGTTAAAGAAATAGAAAAACATCAAAGTTTCCGCCCTTTTGCGTTTATGACTAATGGGGAGGAAATTTATTTTTGGGATGTGGGAAATTCTGCAAAACGACAGGTAGCTGGCTTTTTCTCGCCATCAGATTTAGAGAATTTATTGTATATTCGCCAAAATCAAATTGCGTTAAGTTCAATACCCATTAATACCCAAATTGCCGGCAGAGATTATCAACAAGAAGCTATTCGTCGGGTTTGTGAAACATTTGATCAGGGAAAACGCCGCACTTTGTTGGTAATGGCTACGGGAACAGGGAAAACCCGCACTGCAATGGCAATTATTGACTTATTTTTAAAAGCTAATCAAAGTCGTAAAATATTATTTGTTGCTGATAGGGATAATTTAGTCAAGCAAGCTTTGGAAGATGGTTTTATGGAACATATTCCCCATGAACCATGCGATCGCATTTACAGCTACAACATAGATAAAACTAAACGGCTGTATGTTGTTGTTGAAAAGACTTTGAGAAATTCCTATAAAAACTTTAGTCCAGCTTTTTTTGATTTAATTATTTTTGATGAAGCACATCGTTCTATTTTTAACCTCTTTCAAGAGGTAATGGAATATTTTGATGGGAGGATGATTGGTTTAACAGCTACACCCGCAGGTTTTATTGATAGGAATACATTTAATACTTTTCACTGTTTTGATGGTATTCCTAGTTTTCTATATACCTATAAACAAGCAATTGAAGAGAAAAATTTAGTTGATTTTAGTCTTTATCAAGCACAAACTAAATTTCAAAGTGAAGGTATTAAAGGCGCAAAACTTTCAGAAGAAGAACAGAATGTATTGATAGCACAAGGAACTGACCCAGATAATATTGATTTTTCCGGTACAGATTTAGAAAAAAAGGTTAGTAATAAAGACACTCTCCGCAAGCAGTGGGAAGAAATTATGGAACATTGCCATAAAGATGAATCAGGGCAACTACCAGCGAAAACAATTGTATTTGCATTGACTCAAAAACACGCTTTACGGCTATCTACAACTTTTGAAGAAATGTATCCTCAATATTCTGATTTAGTGCGCGTAATTACCCATAAAACAGAATATAAAGGTAAGCTAACAGGGAATTTCAAAAAAGAGGATATGCCCCGCATTGCTATATCTGTGGATATGCTGGATACGGGTATAGATGTACCAGAAATCATGAATTTGGTGTTTATGAAACCTGTGCAATCACAGATTAAACTTTGGCAAATGATTGGACGCGGAACGCGAAATCAAAAGGCTTGTAAAAAGTTGGAATGGTTGCCAAATCGGACTAAGCAGGAATTTTTAATTATTGATTTTTGGGAAAATGAATTTGAAGCTAAAGCACAAACAGAAGTAGCCCAAACTATTCCTGTACTTCAACGCATTTTTAACACTCGTTTGGATTTACTGGAGTTATATTTACATAATCAAGAATCACCAGATTGTCAAGCGGTAATTGCAAGTTTACGGGAACAAATAACCCAAATTCCGATAGATTCATTTACTGTCAAAAAGAAGATAGTGGATATTGCAGAAGCTTGGACAGATTTATTTTGGAATTACATTACTAAAGATAAATTGAAGTCATTACGGTTTAAAGTTGCTCCTCTGTTGCGATTTGTGCCAGGTGTTGAGATAGCAGCAGCGACTTTTACAAGTAAAGTTGAACGATTAAAATTAGAAATTCAAACCGAAGGAGCAAAACCGGATACTGTACAATCTATTGCTGAAGATGTGAGTCGTTTACCTGATTTTATCCATCAAGATAAACGAAAACAAGATGCAATTAAGTTGTGTTTATCTTCACGCTTGAATAATGCAACAGTGAAAGAATTGAATCAGATAATAGCTAATTTAGCTGAAGAAATGAAAAATCGGCGACAACGCCCTAGTATTTTTTTAGAGTTAGATTTAGCTGATTTTGTGGCTACTCGCGGTTTTATTACTGTGGGTGAGGGTGGTGAACAAGTTTATGTGGAGGAATATAAAAAACGAGTTGAGGAGAAAATAAATGTAATTGTAGATGATCATCCTACTATTAAGGCTATTCAGGAAGGTGAAGCGGTTACAGATTGGCAATTAATTGAGTTAGAGAGAACTTTACGCCAAGGTTTAGGAGGTGGTAATATTCAGCTTTCTGAGTCGAATATTCGCAAGGCTTACGGGCTAAAAGCTAATAGTTTATTGGCGTTTTTGCGGCATTTATTGGATTTGGATGCGATACCTGATTATGAGGAGGTGGTAAAGCGTCAATTTGAGGAGTTTATTGCCAAACACCAGTATAACGCTAATCAGATTAATTTTTTAAGGGCTGTGCAGAGTGTGTTTTTACAAAAGCGGAGGTTAGAGGTAGCTGATTTGTATGAGGGAGCTTTGGCTAGGTTTGGGAAAAATGCCGTTGATAGGTTTTTTTCTGATGATGAGGTGGATGATTTGTTGGCGTTTACGGAATTGTTGGCGGCGTAAAAAAATAATACAATATTTAATAGTTTAGACTGGAGTTTTTATATGAGTTCAACTCTTAATGACAGATTCGATAAAACTATAAAATCTTTATGGGATAAGATTGGTCGTTTTGGATCATGGACATCTGATTTAGAAAAAAGAAAATATATACACGAAAAATTACAATATTTTCATGCTACTCACAGCGATGATAATGAGCATATAACTGATATCTTTATGTCTCTACCATCTGGGTATAATTTGCTTAAATCTGCTCTTGAATGGGAGTCTCCTAAAATTGGAAAGGAATCACTACCATATAAATTGAGAGAAACACATATAGTCAGAGGTATACAATGGAAACTTGTAATTGCACATGGTGGATTTGAAACTATTGCGAAAACTTTAATGAATGACCAAAATAGAGGTTTTCACCCCTCAACAATACAACAGTTTATAGAAAAATGTGATTTACCAATATATAATTCTCTGAAACCACCAATTGGTACACATAAACTTGATTTATGGTTAAATAAACCAGTAGCAGAAAATGAACATAACGCAATTATTACTTTTTTAGGTCTTGAACGTGGTGATGCAACAATAATCAAAAATTGGATTATTGAGTCTCAAGAAATTGATAGCTGGGATAAGGTCGTACAGCTTTCTAAAGCATTACGCAATGCAACTGCTCACGGTGCATTATCCGCGACAAAAGTATTCGATTGGGATTTAGTAGACAAAATGGAAATTATAACTGAAAATCTTGGAGAAATTGCAATAGCAGGATTAAACAAATTAATTGAATAGAATTGAATAATTGAATAAATCAAAAGAGGATGAATTTATAAATTAGTTATGCTAACCGACCCCAATTTAAAATCAAAAGTAGACCTACTGTGGGATAAACTCTGGACAGGAGGCTTATCCAACCCAATGGATGCTATCGAACAATTCTCATTTCTCCTCTTCCTCAAACGCTTAGACGAAACCGAAGATTTAAACGAACGTCAAGCCAAACGCCGCAAAGAA
Organism: Anabaena sp. PCC 7938; assembly: GCF_049315035.1. Lineage (NCBI taxonomy): Bacteria > Bacillati > Cyanobacteriota > Cyanophyceae > Nostocales > Nostocaceae > Anabaena > Anabaena sp. PCC 7938. Next base: position 5,636,866 of record NZ_CP186034.1, read on the forward strand.
GATTATCAGCCCAAAATTCCCGCAGAAATGCGTTGGCGAAATTGGACACAGAAGAAAGCCGAGGATGCTTTAAATCATGTCAAAAATAAAGTTTTCCCCTGGTTGAAAGAAATGGGTAATTCTGACAACGAGGAAGAAAATGAGGAAGGAAACAAGCAAGAAACTAATGAAGATAAAAGTTCCTTTAGTGAGTATATGCAAACTGCGGAATTTAAGATTAATAAACCCAGTTTGTTAATTGAGGCTTGTAAATCAATTGATGAAATGAAAATCTCTGAACAAAATCAAGATGTTCAGGGTGATTTATATGAGTATTTATTAAATAAATTAAGTATTGCTGGACGCAATGGCCAGTTTAGAACTCCCCGCCATATTATTCGCATGATGGTGGAAATGGTAGAACCTAAACCTACTGATAGAATTGGTGATTTAGCGGCGGGTACTTGTGGTTTTCCCGTTAATGCTTATCAATATATTTTAGAAAAAAACACCAGTCCAGAAATATTATTTGACGAAAAAGGTAATAAACATTTAGTTGGTGATTTACTCACACCTGAAGAATCAGAATTTCTGCAAACGGAGGCGTTTACAGCTTATGATAATGATTCGGGAATGACGATGTTACGCATCGGTTCTATGAATTTCATGCTGCATGGTATTGAACAGCCTCGGTTTTTTGCTAAAGATACCCTTTCTAAAAGGTTTGATGATGAAAATACCCTCGATTTAGTGTTAATGAATCCACCTTTTAAGGGTGCGGTTGATGCGGCAGATGTACATCCCAAATTGGCAGGTTTAAGCAAAAAATCCGAGTTATTATTTCTGCACTTGATTTTGCGGGTTTTAGATATGGGTGGGAGATGTGCAGTTATTGTCCCGGATGGGGTGCTGTTTGGTTCTAGTAAAGCGCACGTCGAGATTCGCAAAAAGATTATAGAAGAAAATCGCTTGGATGGGGTGGTTTCTATGCCTAGCGGGGTGTTTAAACCTTATGCGGGGGTATCTACTGCGGTGCTGCTGTTTACTCGTGGGGGAACGACTGACCGCGTTTGGTTCTATGATATGGAGCATGATGGCTTTTCTCTGGATGATAAGCGTCAACCTGTGACTGAAAACGATATTCCTGATATTTTGGATTGTTGGCAAAATCGGTTTAATGCTGATGTTACTCAACAAAATGAGGAACGTTTAGCGGAGTTAAAAAAGCAAATTGCACCTTTAAAAGCGGAACGTTTGTTATTACATAAGGAAATTAATCGGTTAAGTTTTGAAAATGCTGTTGCACCGGCTGATGATGAAGCAACTAGTCAGGCTTTGGAAACGGATAAACAAAAGTTGGCGTTATTACATGAAAAAATCTCACCGTTGCAAAATGAAATTAATCGCCTGAATCGTCAATTTTGGGTGACTAAGGCGCAGGTAAGGGGGAATAAATATGATTTATCTGCTAGTCGTTATCGTCAGGTGGAACAGGATGAGGTTTTTTATGATGTTCCCCAGGTGACGTTAGAAAGGTTGTTGAAGTTGGAGGATGTTATGGGTGCTGAGGTGCGAGAATTGGAGATATTGTTATAAATGTATTGGTTTAACTGTTTTGTTAGTTAGCCACCTATATTTAGAATTGAACACCTGATCATTTAGTATAACTAAGCATTCAATGTTAATAGATAAACAGAAAATATTACCTCATGGTTGGTCTTATGTAACACTGCAAAATGTATGTGACATTATAGGAGGAAGTCAGCCGCCTAAAGAATGTTTTGTCTATGAACCTAAACCTGGCTATATTAGACTAATTCAGATACAAGATTACAAATCTGACAAAAATAAAACTTACATTCCAGAAGCACTTGCTAAAAGATTTTGCACAGAAGATGACATAATGATAGGGCGATATGGACCTCCAATATTTCAAATACTAAGAGGACTTAAAGGATCGTATAATGTCGCTTTAATGAAGGCTAATCCCAAAAATGACAAAGTTCTTAATAAGGGATATCTTTATTATTTTCTCCAAAATCAAACACTGCTGAATTATATAATATCTAATTCTTCACGAACTGCTGGACAAGATGGTGTAAGAAAAGAGTTATTAGACGAATATCCAATTCCCCTCCCACCATTACCAGAACAAAAGCGAATTGCAGTAATATTGGAAAAATGCGATCGCTTGCGTCGAACCCGTCGTTACTCCATACAACTCAGCGAAACCTTCCTCCAATCCGTCTTTCTGGAAATGTTTGGCGATCCTGCAACTAATCCAATGGGTTGGGATAAAAGCTTTTTAGAACAAATTAGTGAAGTGCAAGGTGGAATTCAACTTAGTCAAAAAAGAGAAAATCTACCGCTTAAATTGCCATACCTTAGAGTTGCTAATGTTTATAGAAATAAACTTGAACTATCGGAAATAAAAACTATAAGTTTAACAGAAAATGAATTTAGACGTGTCAAACTACAAAAAAATGACATTTTAATTGTTGAAGGTCATGGAAATACTGAAGAAATTGGAAGATGTGCAGTTTGGAATGGCTCAATAGAAAATTGTGTGCATCAAAATCATTTAATTCGTGTGCGTGTAAATCCTAAAATTATTAACAGTGCATATCTAAGTTACTATATAAATAATTCGGGCGGTCGGAAATACTTTCATAATTCAAGTAATACAACAAGTGGATTAAATACTATTAGCACTGGCATCGTAAAACAGTGTATTGTTCCTCTCCCCCCTCTCCCACTTCAAGAAAAATTTGCCCAAATAGTCCAAAAACATGATCGCTTTCGCACCCAACAACGAGAAGCAGAACGCCAAGCAGAACATTTATTTCAAACCCTGCTACATCGCGCCTTTCGTGGTGAACTCACATCCTCAGACTGCAACGATGTAGACATATCCGCATTATCCGCAGAAACTCACCCACAACAGCCAAAACCAAAATCTACAGATAAAGCGGAAAACTTTCCTATCCCAGCCACCCAGCGACAAACAAACGCGCTACAACTAACCTTACCAGGCTTAGAATAGCCAGGTTAGTAAATGCTAACTCAGTTACCCTTCTGGAAAATCTTATATAAGAGTCGCAAAATACGACTTATATTCCAACCACATCAAAAAAGGTGATAGACAGTAAGCCGCTTTCAACCCAATATATTAACGACGTACTCAGTAGACAACCTTTGGAGCCGCTAGAATATTGCCAACGTTGGGTGGAAATACCCCCAGAGGAACGAGGCTATCGCAAAGCCTGTATTGCTGCTCTAGCAGAAGCCACAGCTTTAAGTCCGCGTACCATCAACGATTGGGGAGCAAACTTTGAAAGACGGCCAGATCATGTTCTCCATGTTCTGAGAATGGCGGATATGCTCAACCAGATCCGGAAAATTGTCTTACCCCCTGATTATCCACAAAAATAGTTTAGTCGTAAATCACGAGTAAAAGACTGGTGTTATCGGTAGAAATTTCTTAATCTAGAAACTATCGTATCAGACTGCTGCTTGAGTCCCAGATTGCTTGTGAGACTTTCCCCCAATCCAGAAGAGCAGAGGATTGACACCATACGTCACCTGCCCTTGGAGCCAATGGAGTATTGTCAAAGGTGGGTAGATGTTGACCCCTCAAGAGGTTATCGTAAAGCTTGTATTCATGCTCTAGCCAAAGCCACAGGGTTAAGTCCGCACACCATCAAAGACTGGGGAACAAACTTTGATAGACGGCCGCATTATGTTCCCTTCCTATTGCGGCAGGCCGATTTACTTAATCAATTTAAACAACTCGTTATTACTCAACAAATATAATTCTACCGCCCAACTTTCCTACTAATTGATCGTGAGTTACGAGTAACTCATCCTAAAACCTCTTGCTCTAGCAGTAAGAGGAAGATTATTGTGACATAAATCTCTATTAAATCGCCGAAAAATAAACAACATTTTTTTAGCTCACAATTGCTTGCACTTAGCTATATCTATTTAAATTTCTGTCCTTGCAGCGTATACACAAATGATCATCACCTCAGAGCCGCCAATGCACTCTATCAGCACCTTTGATATTACCAAATATCCTTTATTCGACTTATTAAAAGATGTAAAAACTGGACGCATCCAACTGCCAGACTTTCAGAGAGATTGGGTTTGGGATGATGCTCGTGTGCGTCGTCTGCTTGCCAGTATTTCCCTAGCTTACCCCATTGGAGCAGTCATGATGCTGCAACAAAGCAACCAGCAAGGACAATTTAAACCCCGGCTTATCAACAACGTTAAAAAACCACAAAATCATAGTCCCAATCTCTTGATTCTCGATGGACAGCAACGCCTGACTACCTTGTTTATGGTGCTACTTTCAGAGCAACCTGTGATTATTAAAGATCAAAAAAGCCAAAAATTGATTAAAAAATGGTATTACCTCGATATTGCCAAATGCCTAGATTATAACAGCGAGCGACGCAGTGCCATTCTCGCCTTCTCAGAATCAAAACAACTGAGAAGTTTCGGCGGTGAAATCATTGATTGTTCCACCCCAGAAAAAGAATATGAAGCTGGACTTTTCCCCTTATCAAAAATCTTCTTCTTCTCAGAATGGCGAAGTAAATATTCCAAATATTGGCAATATGATCCTCAAAAACTAGAACTAATAGACACCTTAGAACTAGAAGTCCTGAAAAAATTTGAGCATTATCAAATTCCAGTCATCCAACTGCGGGATTCCTTACCAAAAGAAGCGGTTTGTCAAGTATTTGAAGATACCAACACCTCCGGCTGTGATCTCAACTTCTTCGATTTAATGAGTTCCAGCTACTGCGCTAACGACTTCAGCCTGCGAGATGATTGGAAATTACGGGAAGCTCAATTTCAGCAATTTAAAGTCCTGCGCTTAGTTCGTAACACCGACTTTTTGCAAACGGTAGCTTTATTAGCTGGCTATGCACGGAGAATGGAAGCTATCAAGAAAGGCAGCAATTTAGAAAAATTACCTGCGGTTTCCTGTGGCCGCTCAGATGTTTTAAAAATTTCCATCACAGAATATTCTCATTGGGCGAATAAAGTCACTGCCGGCTTTGAAGAAGCAGCCAGATTCCTGCATGGGCAGAAAATCTTTGATGCCACAGATTTAGGTTATCCCATTCAAATAGTTGCCTTAGCCGCAATTTTAACTGTATTAGGCGAAAAATCCCGTTCTGTAAAATCTCGCTCCATGCTAGAACGTTGGTTTTGGTGCGGAATGTTTGGAGAGATGTACACAGGTTGGCACGAAACCCGCACAGGAAAAGATTTAGTAGAAATACCTTTGTGGCTAAAACATGGAGATTCGCTCCCTTCCACAATTCGGGAAGCTAATTTCACTCATGAACGTTTGCTAACTGTAAGAAAGCGTTATGGTGCAGTTTATCAAGGTTTATCAGCACTCCTGCGACTTTCTGGCGCAATTGATTGGATTACCGGCGAAGAAATCAATGATGTGCTTTATTTCGAGGAAAAGATAGATTCTCATCATATCTTCCCTGTCGCCTGGTGCAGAAAACAAGGCATAGATCCCAAAAAATATAACTGCTTAGTGAATCGCACTCCCTTGAGTGCCAAAACTAACAAAAAAATTGGCAGTAAAGCACCTTCAGTCTACCTCAAAGAACTAGAGATGTCCGGTATCTCACCACAGAGATTGGACGAAATCTTGCTGTCTCATGTCATAGATCCAGAAACTTTACGGAGAGATGACTTTGATGACTTTTTTCAAGCGCGAAGCAAAGCGTTATTAGAGTTAATTGGTCAGGCGATGGGTAAATGTTTAGATATGGAATACCTTGATGAATTTAGCCTTAAATATCACAACGGTTATGCCAGTCCTATCCTTCCAGAAACTTTGTTGAGAAATTAGGTGTAGTCTTCAGCATTTGCCATTTCTTTCATTGATTGATTAATTTATCTAATAGTTGAAGATTATAAAAGTGACAATATAACAAAATATTACAATTAATAAGAGAAACTTTCCTTTTACGTAAACTCACATTCATAAACTACGGTATTAATGTGTGTAAAAAAAATTGTATCTCCCATATTTTTTATTCCAAAGAAGTAACAATATACTACAGTCATAAGCCATGATATACAAGCAAAGTAATGTTTGGAAAGATTAATTTATATACTGATAATTCAATGTAGTATATATGATAAAAATATCTTAACTAGCAATTAAAATTAATTTTTTATGCTAAATTTAAAAAATGATATTAAACAAAAACTTTTGATGCAAGTACATAATTTCTCAAGTTGATCAATTATCTAGATATAGCAACATTTTTTAAGTTTTTTGAATAGATTATTTTTGGGAATTATTAGTAATATTTGAATAGCGATTATTTGTTTATATAAAATGAATACTCAAAATCTACACCAAAAAGTTAAAAATTAACTATGTTAGACCAAGATGAGTTTAGATTATGGTGTCGCCGCCTAAATTTTTCTGAATTAGCCCTAAATACCATTGAAAAAATCAGATCCACAAAGCTGAGGACACCATGAGCGTTATCACAATTCAATGTCGCTTGGTTGCTGAAGAAGACAGCCTCCGTCAACTATGGGAATTGATGAGTGAAAAAAATACACCATTCATCAATGAAATTTTGCTACAGATAGGAAAACACCCAGAATTTGAAACCTGGCTAGAAAAAGGTAGAATACCGGCTGAATTACTCAAAACACTGGGTAACTCCCTGAAAACTCAAGAACCTTTTACTGGACAACCTGGACGTTTTTACACCTCAGCGATTACTTTAGTGGATTATCTGTATAAATCCTGGTTTGCTTTACAGAAACGCAGAAAGCAGCAAATAGAAGGGAAACAGCGTTGGCTAAAAATGCTCAAAAGTGATCAAGAACTTGAGCAAGAAAGTCAATCTAGCTTAGAAGTAATCCGTAATAAAGCCACTGAACTTTTTAGCAAATTTACCCCTCAGTCCGATAGCGAAGCGCTCCGTAGGAATCAAAATGACAAACAGAAAAAGGTAAAAAAGACTAAAAAATCCACAAAACCGAAAACATCTTCAATTTTCAAAATTTTTTTAAGCACTTACGAAGAAGCGGAAGAACCTCTTACTCGTTGCGCTCTTGCATATCTACTCAAAAATAACTGTCAAATTAGTGAACTGGATGAAAACCCAGAAGAATTTACCAGAAATAAGCGCAGAAAAGAAATAGAAATTGAGCGATTAAAAGATCAACTCCAAAGTCGCATCCCCAAAGGTAGAGATTTGACAGGAGAAGAATGGTTAGAAACCTTAGAAATTGCCACCTTCAATGTTCCGCAAAATGAAAATGAAGCAAAAGCATGGCAAGCAGCACTTTTAAGAAAAACTGCTAATGTTCCCTTTCCTGTAGCTTATGAATCTAACGAGGATATGACATGGTTAAAGAATGATAAAAATCGTCTCTTTGTACGGTTCAATGGCTTGGGAAAACTTACTTTTGAGATTTACTGCGATAAGCGTCATTTGCACTACTTCCAACGCTTTTTAGAGGATCAAGAAATTCTACGCAATAGTAAAAGGCAGCACTCAAGCAGTTTGTTTACTCTACGCTCAGGAAGAATAGCTTGGTTGCCAGGTGAAGAAAAAGGTGAACATTGGAAAGTAAATCAACTAAATTTTTATTGTTCTTTAGATACTCGAATGCTGACTACCGAAGGAACTCAACAGGTAGTTGAGGAGAAAGTTACAGCAATTACCGAAATTTTAAATAAAACAAAACAGAAAGATGATCTCAACGATAAACAACAAGCTTTTATTACTCGTCAGCAATCAACACTAGCTCGAATTAATAACCCTTTTCCTCGTCCCAGTAAACCTAATTATCAAGGTAAATCTTCTATCCTCATAGGTGTTAGTTTTGGACTAGAAAAACCAGTCACAGTAGCAGTCGTAGATGTTGTTAAAAATAAAGTTATAGCTTATCGCAGTGTCAAACAACTACTTGGTGAAAACTATAATCTTCTGAATCGTCAGCGACAACAACAGCAACGCCTATCTCACGAACGCCACAAAGCCCAAAAACAAAATGCACCCAACTCTTTTGGTGAATCTGAATTAGGACAATATGTGGATAGATTGTTAGCAGATGCAATTATTGCGATCGCTAAAAAATATCAAGCTGGCAGTATAGTTTTACCCAAACTCCGCGATATGCGAGAGCAAATCAGCAGTGAAATTCAATCCAGAGCAGAAAATCAATGCCCTGGTTACAAAGAAGGCCAACAAAAATACGCCAAAGAATATCGAATAAACGTTCATCGCTGGAGTTATGGACGATTAATCGAGAGTATCAAATCCCAAGCAGCACAAGCTGGAATTGCAATTGAAACTGGAAAACAGTCAATCAGAGGCAGTCCACAAGAAAAAGCACGAGATTTAGCCGTCTTTACTTACCAAGAACGTCAAGCTGCGCTAATTTAGTTTACTAATCCGAACCTTGACAATATAATATGGATACAACAGCGCCGTAGTTCATGCTCCTTGGAGTCTCTGTACTATGAAAAATCTGGCTTAGTTTGGCAGTTGGAAGACTGTCATGCTTTCTGAGCCTGGTAGCTGCCCGCTTCTGATGCTGCTGTCGCAAGACAGGATAGGTGCGCTCCCAGCAATAAGGAGTAAGGCTTTTAGCCATAGTCGTTATTTATAACGATGTGGATTTCCACAGTGGTGGCTACTGAATCACCCCCTTCGTCGGGGGAATCCTCCCAAATCTTTTTTTTGGCGAACCATAAGCGGGGTCAAAAACCCTGGGGATCTGCCAAAACCTTGAATCCCTTGTCCAGTATTTATTTGACTCATTTGAAGAGTGATGAATGTCCTCTATTGAGAGCAAAAAAACAGATTTTTTAACAGGTTTGCCAAAATCGCATCTGGAAACCTGTATTGGCAAGGGTCTAGACGGGCGCGGTTTCAACTACCATCCCGACTAGGGGTGGGTTGAAAGCTTTGTACGAGCAGACAACATTTTAGTTTTCCTCCAAAGTTTCAACTACCATCCCGACTAGGGGTGGGTTGAAAGTCACCCCGCTGCATCCATTCCTCTACTTTTTCAAAAGTTTCAACTACCATCCCGACTAGGGGTGGGTTGAAAGTTTTATGATCGAAGAAATCAAGGATAGCTGTACCTCAAGTTTCAACTACCATCCCGACTAGGGGTGGGTTGAAAGTCCACAATCCGCGTTTGCGATCGCAATTAGCACCCCCCGGTTTCAACTACCATCCCGACTAGGGGTGGGTTGAAAGAAGCGAGAGAAAGAAATACCAGAAACAGAATATATCGTTGAGGTTTCAACTACCATCCCGACTAGGGGTGGGTTGAAAGATAACTAGAATTTACTTGCGTTAACCATTAAAATAAAATGGTTGCAAAATAGAAATGATCATGGGAGGGTTGAAAGGAGTGCTGCGATCGAACACATATCAATAATCCAATAATGCCCTTGCAGCAATAATTTATTGTATAGTAAATGTTAAGTTCATGCGACATTAATTTGCGAAAACTTAGAATAATTAAATTGACTCTGAAAAACAACCACCACGACATTAATTTGCGAATAACGACACTAAATTGCGAAAAGCGACATTTAATTTGCGAATGTACATATATAATGGAGAATAGGAGACTCGAACCCCTGACCTCTGCGGTGCGATCGCAGCACTCTACCAACTGAGCTAATTCCCCTTGCTAGTCTCAAGTTACTAACTCAGACAGCCGTACTATATGTTAACACTCAGGCAGGGTAGTTTTCACCTCTTTTTGCAAAAAAACTTCCTGTACCCGGTCTAATTCCAAATCAGTCAGATAATCTACTGTCCAGTTAGCTTGACGCTGAAGCATATGGAAGGGATAGGTATTAGCAACTCCCACAACTTGCATCTGAGCGCGTTTTGCAGCTTGAATACCCGCAGGAGTATCTTCAATTGCTAAACATTCCTGGGGTTGCAAATTCAAATCTGGATAAGCTTGATTAAGTTTTTCTACCGCTAATAAATAACCTTCTGGTTGGGGTTTACTGGTAGCGATGTCATCCCCGGTGACAATAATTTGAAAATATTCAGTCAGTTTGGCACGTTCTAGCACTAATTGTATTTCTTGTAGAAGAGAGTCACTAACCAACCCTAGTTTAATATTGTGCGATCGCGCCTGAAAAATTAAATCATCTACACCAGCATACAAAGGCAATTTTTCTAGCTTCTCCAATTCCAACACATAAGCTTGCGCTTTACGGTTGAGCAAATCACTTAAATACTCTTCCGTAATCACCCTCCCACGATTTTTCAGCAGATCTTGAAAATAATCGCGATAGCTTTGCTTACCACAAGCATCACTTCGTCCAAGAGAAGCTTGACGTTCATTTACCCGCTGAGGTTGAATATTCTCTTGAATCAGAATTTCATCAATCAGTTGTAGGTGAATTGGTTCATCCTTAATGATCACACCATTAAAATCAAACAAAACTGCCTTTAAACTCATGCCACTATGCCAAACCTGGGGAAGCAATATCCTGCAAATTATTATTATCCATTTTGGTGTTCGTTAATGTCAGCATTAGGTTGACAAATACATTACCTATGTATTACATTTATAATACAAGCTCATGAAGGCTATTAAATTCTATGTCTAAATCTATACTAGCAATATAGACTGTTATGTTTACAATTCCTCTTAAAAATTCAAATTATGCCCTACGAACAATTAGGAATTAACACTCCATCACCCGTTTTATCTTGGGCAAATCATCCATTAGGCTCAGATGAAATCAAGATGGCAAAGAATGTAGCATCATTGCCATTTGTGTTTAAACACGTTGCTCTAATGCCAGATGTTCACTTAGGCAAAGGAGCCTTAGTTGGTTCAGTAATTGCCACTAAAGAAACCATTATTCCTGCTGCCGTCGGCGTAGATCTAGGTTGTGGTATGAGTGCCATTAAAACACAATTTAAAGGTGAACAACTAGAAGGTAAACTCAAGAAAATTCGCCTAGATATTGAAGCCGCAATTCCTACAGGATTCAATGAAAACAAAGATGTAGAAAAATCAGCTTCTAACTGGCAACGCTGGCGCGATTTTAAAGACTTGCATCGTGGTGTGCAAGACTTAGAAAGCAAAGCCATGAAACAAATGGGTTCCCTGGGGGGAGGCAATCACTTTATTGAGATTTGTCTTGATACAGAGAACCAAGTTTGGCTGATGTTGCATTCCGGTTCTCGCAACATTGGGAATAAACTAGCACAATGCCATATTAATACAGCCAAAGAATTAGCAAAAATGGCAGGTGAAAAATTACCTGATCCTGATTTAGCTTACTTTGTGGCTGGTACACCAGAATTTCAGGCATACTGGAAAGACTTACAATGGGCGCAAAATTACGCACTTTTTAACCGTGATGTCATGATGGCACGATTTAAACGCATCGTCGAAAAACATCTAGTAGGTGGAAAAGTGACTAAACCTTTATTAGAAGTAAATTGTCATCATAATTACGCCGAAAAAGAAGTACATTTTGGCGAAGATGTGTATGTAACTCGTAAAGGTGCAGTCCGCGCTCAAACAGAAGATTATGGGATTATTCCTGGTTCAATGGGAGCAAAATCTTTCATTGTCAAAGGTAAAGGTAATGCTCATAGTTTTTGTTCCTGTAGTCATGGTGCAGGGCGTATAATGTCCAGAAGCAAGGCCAAAAATGTCTATACACTTGATGATTTAATTGAGCAAACTCAGGGTGTAGAATGCCGCAAGGATACAGGGGTTTTAGATGAAATTCCTGGTGCTTATAAACCTATTGAACAGGTGATGGAAAATCAAGCTGATTTGGTAGAAATAGTGGCAACACTCAAACAGGTTATGTGTGTTAAAGGCTAAAAAAAGGTGGGTAATGCCCACCTTTTTCTAACGCTTAAAATCTAGGGTTTCGTCTGTATACAGATATATTTAACTCCGCTGCGTTGCGTATTGCTAATGCTTCTGTCAGGGATACAATATGACATAGAAAAACCCTGTTAAAACATCCTCTAATTTAATACCAATAAATCAAAGATTTTAGAGGATGTTTAAAAAATTAGGTAGAATAGATATAGCAATTCCCAATCTCATGAAATACACCCCACCCGCGCTGTCGCGCACCCTCCCCTTACCAAGAGGAGGGTTGGGGAGGGGTAATTTTGTATCTAACTAGATTGGGAAAGGCTATATAACGGTATGCATTTGAATTAAATACATCATAGCCCCCTCCCCGCAAGCGATGAGGGGTTTGGGGGTGGGGTTCTTGTATCTCATTCAACTGAGAACCGCTATAGAATAATTAGTCAGTATTCAATACTGCTCGGTTAATAATTTTTGTAGGTTGGGTTGTCGAAAGATCCCGTAGGATACGATAGTGAAAACCAACAAACGCTTGTAAATGTTGGGTTTAGTTTCTCAACCCAACCTGCGTAATTTTATTTTTTTGAGGTTAAATGACAGGTATTGAGTTAGTATTTACTATATTATGATAAAACTTAATTTTTGAAAATAAAAATGTTGATAAAAATATTACCTGCTCTATTCTCTGTGATTGAGAAGAGAGTTGGTAGATCGCTATGATCTTGTTTTTTAGTAATATATTCAGCCAGTGGGTAACAGCTGCTGTAAGGCTCAAAATTTTCACCCAAAAACTTACACAAAACCACCTGCGGATTCAGGGAATCATACTGTTTGTTATCATCAACATCATTTGGGGTACAACCTTTCCACTGATTGAAAAAACAGTCGGTAGCCTTTCACCAAGTGTATTAATTTGCAACGCGGTTTTGTGTGGCTGCATTATTATTTAGTGGCAACTTGCGTGGTCTAAACAAGCTGATATTACGCGATGGTTTACTGCTAGGACTCGTATTTTTTGCCTATCTAGCTATTGAAACAATTGCTCTTGAGAGCATTCATGCAAACCGAGCAGCATTTATCGTTAGCCTAAGTGCAATTTTAGTACCTTTACTGGGGTCGTTTTTTGGTCGGCGCTTACCTGGGAAAACTTTCTTTTCTGCCGGACTTGCTGTTATTGGTATTGGCGTAATGTTTTGGGGAGGGGGAGTATTAGGAATTGGTGATTTGTTAATGCTAGGTGATGCTGTTCTTTATGCGGTTTATACTCTAATTTTAGAACAAATAGCGCCACGCCATCCATCTTTATCACTTACTAGCATCCAATTATTTGTAATTGCAATACTGGGCGCACTCTGGAGTAACACAAGCTTAATTGATGAGATGAATATTATCAATGAAAACTGGGGGGTAATTTTCTACCTGGGGCTGGTTGCAACTGCCATAGTGATCTGGCTTCAGACAGTAGCGCAACAATGGATTCGGTCTGAAGAAGCGGCTTTACTCTACACACTTGAGCCAATATTTTCAGCGATATTCTCATTTTTGATACTTGGCGAACAGCTTGGGCTAAGTGGTTTCATTGGTGCAACTTTTGTTTTATCGGCAATAGTTTTTAGCCAAAAGCCTCAAGATTTACAGCTAGATACATAGGTTACTGTCAGCGAACTCATATCTATCGTGCTGGTTATCTCGCTGGCTAATTGTAAAAAATCAAACAATTGGCAATCTTGAATTATCTTATGGGATTTAGCGGTTGTTGGGACTAGTGCAAGATGTAAAATGACTAGAAACACATTGATCTAAAGTATGACTAATCAATCTACTATCCCTGTAATTGTCAACGGTGCAGCTGGCAAAATGGGACGTGAGGTAATCAAAGCGATCGCTCAAGCACCAGATATGATTTTAATGGGCGCTCTCGATACCTCTCCAGAACATCAAGATAAGGATGCAGGAGAACTGGCCGGTTTAAGCGAACCGTTGGAAGTGCCAATTACCAATCAATTAGAGCCGATGTTAGGCTATGTGGCAGGTGAAAGGCAGATGGCACCAGGGGTAATGGTAGATTTTACCCATCCTGATGCAGTTTACGATAATGTGCGAAGTGCGATCGCTTATGGTATTCGTCCAGTAGTCGGAACTACAGGTTTAAGTCCTCAACAAATTCAAAATTTGACCGACTTTGCCGAAAAAGCGAGTACAGGTTGCTTGCTGATTCCTAATTTCTCCATTGGTATGGTATTGCTGCAACAAGCTGCTGTCACCGCTTCCCAGTATTTTGATCATGTAGAAATTATCGAACTGCATCACAACCAAAAAGCCGACGCACCAAGCGGTACAGCTATTCAAACGGCGCAGTTATTAGCAGAATTAGGTAAAACCTTTAACCCGCCTCAAGTCGAAGAAACAGAAAAGATCCCAGGTGCTAGAGGCTCTTTAGCCGATGAAGGGATTAGAATTCATAGTATCCGCCTACCAGGACTAATTGCCCATCAGGAAGTGATATTTGGCGCAGCAGGGCAAATTTACACATTACGTCATGATACAAGCGATCGCTCCTGCTATATGCCCGGAGTCTTACTAGCAATTCGCAAAGTAAACCAGTTAAAGTCATTAGTATATGGATTAGAAAAAATACTTTAAAGAAGAAGTCAGGAGTCAGGAGTCAGGAGTCAGGAGGAATAAAGAAGTTAACTCATTACTCACAACTCAGCACTCGGTACTCGGTACTCATTACTCACAACTCATTACTCACAACTCAGCACTCATAACTCATGTTAGTTCCTCTAACTCGGTCAAAATTTGAACAAATTATGCCCCTCATTGCTACCGGGATGCAGTACAAGTACTATTGGGGCAAATCTGCCAGTTTTTTGCAGAGGCTGTTAATTTCTGTAGTGTCCGTAGTTGTGATTCTGCTAGTACAACTCCTATTTAAGTTGGACTTTAGTGTAATATTTATCTTCGGGGTATTTAGTGCTTTTTTTTGGCTCTGGTATCCCGTATTTCAAGCTAGTACACGCAATGCAAAATGCCGTCGTTACAAATACAGCGGCTTTTTTCGTGGGCGAGTCCTAGATTGGTGGATTACAGACAAATTGACTGGTAAACAAGAAACCGTCAATAACAAAGGCGATTTGGTAATTATCGAAAACCGCGAAAAACGGATTAACTTAGAAATAGGCGATGACACAGGATTTACTGTCGAGTTTGATGCCCCATTACGTCCTGCTCATAAAGCGATCGCACGTGGTCAAATAGCAGAAATGATCGTCATGTCAAATCGCCCAGATTTAAGCAGCATCGAAGAATTTAGCAACATCTACATTCCCAGTCGTAACCTATGGGTCAGTGACTATCCCTACGTGCGAGAAGATTTATTTAATGAAGTCAGTCTTCGCTTACGAGAAAACCAACAGGAAAAACCTCGTCGTCGCCGTCGTCCAGAAAGTCAGAGAAGCAGAGAGGATGATCAATATTAATTCCTCCCCATCTCCCCATATCTTTTCTAACTTCCCCCATTCCTATCTTGTCCGTAGGCTTGCCAAGCTAAATCAACCAAACCATTGACAATTGCAGCTGCCACAACTGCATTACCCTTGCGACTGTCAATAGTAATATAAGGTACTAAAGATTCTTGCAAACGTTCTTTATCAGTATCCACATTGATAAATCCTGCCGGAGTTGCAATTATCAAAGCAGGTCGAATTTCCTCAGCTTCAATCAAGTCTACCAATGCAGTCAGCGCAGTTTGGGCTTGACCAACAACAAAGATTCCCTCTGGATAACGCTTGGCAAGAGTTTCAATTCCCCAAGCGGAACGAGTTTTTTCTTTTTGTGGACGTGTCAGCGCTTCCATACTGCAATACACCGGGTTGGCAAAGGTGTTTTGAATTTCATAGGCAATACCGACCTGTACCATAGGCGCATCTACCACAATTGTGGTACGTGCCGCTAGTGCTGCTGCTCCTGCTTGTAAAGCGTGTTCTGAAAAACGAATCAAAGACTTGTACTCAAAATCAGACGTGGCGTATATTACTCGCCGGACTATTTCATACTCTGCTGGTGAAAAGACATGATCGCCAATTTCACTATCAATGATTGCCAAGCTTTGAGCATCAGTTACGTGCCATTCCATCGCTGTTAAGCTTCTCACATATCAGCTTTCAGCTTATCATCAGAAGGTAGGAAGAAGGAAGAAGCTAGGGGGCAGGCGAAGAACTCCCTAACTCAATACTCGGTACTCAGGACTCAGTATTGGAAGAAGGACGACTGAAACCTGGAGATAGGTAAGCAACCAAAACACCAATCAGAAAAGCCGAAATATTACGAACCAGAGGAACCCAATCACTTGTGCGGGTAACTACTGGGCCAATACCGAAGGCAATAAATAAAATTCCCCACAAAGGTGAGAAAATTAACGCCCATTGCCAAGCAAATACTTGTTTATTATTGCGAGGTTGAGCAGCAAAACCACAAATCACCCCACCAATAGCGGAGGTAATCAGCGTAAGTATCCATTGTTCCCTTGGTAGACCAGGAACGACGTTGCAACCACCTTTGAGTAAACAGCCTTTGACTGAATCTAAAGCTTGCAGGATGGCTTGGTCTTCCCCTTGTTCTCGCACAAAGTACAAGTTACCAAAACGGGTTTGCAATTCAATCCAGAAAGTTCTGGGTAAAAATTCATAAACCGCATCGCCAACACTAAAACTGAGAATGTTGCCACCACGAGCATCAGCAACTAAGAGAATGCTTTTGTCATCCAAACCCCAATATTTGATGACTGCTCTACCTGGAGTGCGGTCATACTGGGTTAATACTCGTAATTTCCAGCCAGTATCTGTTTCAAATTGTTCTAATTCTTGGACTAGCTTTTCTTCTTGGGGGTCAGGAAGCGTTTTCGCTAAATCGACAACTGGGGTAAATATGTTGGGTAGTAAATCAGGATTTTCATAAGCTAGGGCTGATGGAGATGGCAGCGCCCAAATTGACGCAGTGAAGCACAATACTGCAATGGATACCAAAAATCGTTGCCAAAAACAAAGCTGCATGGAATTTTTTATACGAATATTAACGGCAGAAGTGAAACAAGTTGTTTTAAAAGAGTACGGGAAAAGTGATACTTCTTTACACTTCTTTACTTTACTCTAATCTAAGGTATCTACGCAAAGGGTAATTGGTAACAGGTGACAGAGAAGAGATAGAGATCAGAAGGCAGGGGACAGATAAATAATATCCTCTCCCATCCAATACTGTTCGGTTAAGAATTTTTGTAGGTTGGGTTGAACAAAGTGAAACCCAACAAATGCCTGTAAATGTTGGTTTATGGCTACGCCACACTTCGTGAACGTTCCTCAATCCAACCTACGGATTTCCGTTTTTTAGCCTTAACCGACAAGTATTGATACCCAATCCCTGTCAATCAGACCAATCTTCTGAAGGTGCAGATTTTGAAATTAAATTTTCATCATTAAAATCACTTTCCCAATTAATAGCTTCACTGTAACTATGATTAGGGCGGTATAATTCTGTTTGTGTGCGCCTATTTTCTTGCCTCAACGCTTCTCTCTCTCGCAGGGTTAGCTCTGATTTTTCGTTCATGGGTAAGCGTTCAGGGCTGCGTCTAGCAGGTTTTTGGCGCGTGAAGGTTTTCCAAGCAGCTTTAACACCTACTGCGAGGCTGCGTGTGCTGATTTGAATATTATGAGCTTGTTTTTTGGCAATATCTAGGCTTTGATCTACTTGTTTAACAACTTGACTAGCGCTTTTGACACCTTCACTAACATCATCAGTTAAGTCTGTCAGTTCCAAACTAGTATTACGGATGGCGTTGAGAGTGGGCGGTAACTCCCGTGAGAGAGTATCAAAGAACTTTTCGGCACTGCGAGCAGCGCGCGCTAACTCTTGCAAGGTGGGTATCAAAGCCACCAAGACAGCAGTTAGACTAGCAGCGACTAGGAAAGTGGACATTCCCAGCCAAAACAGGGGGTCAATCACGGTTATGCTGTTTATCTTAAAGTAAGCTAAAAACCTTGAGGTTATGGTTGACTTAGGAAGCCATAACCATCCTTCAGGTAGGGGGTATCAAGAGTGTTCTAGATGCTGAGTTAGAGAATCGGTGTTTTCAGGATCAGCAGGATTTTGCCGTTTTAGGGCTTCGCTTTCGCGTTGTGTAGCATCTACACCAGCAGCGATCGCTATCCGCAATCTCTCTAAAGTGTCATCCCAATTTCGCAGTGCGCTGGCAGAAAGGCGATCTGCTTGAATTTGCACACTGGTTGATAAATCCTCTGCTAATTCTGGTAAAGCATCAGCAGATTTTTTTAAAAGTTTACGGGTTTCGCGCCCTGTGCGAGGAGCAGCAAGCAAGCCGGTTAAAGCACCGATAGTAGCTCCCAGCATCAAACCGCCAATAAATAATCCAGAACGGTTATTAGACATCTTTATTGTTTCTCTCCTTACACCCATTTTAGGTGGGATTTGATCTAGTTAATCTCTGCTGACAATATATTCAGTCTGTGAAGTTGCTTTGATTGATTAGCTGATAAGTGGGACTATTTTTATTTCTGGAGGTAGAATCTGGCTGCCAAAAAAATCTCTGCCACATTTTTCTGCCTAATACGACAAGGCTGAGAATTTGCTGGACTTGTTGAACTTGCAGTTTGAGCTTTTGGTGTTTTTGGCGTAAGTTGTAAATTTCCTGCTGGCCTGTATAAATATTTTCTGGTGCTGTATACAAAACTGCATGGCTAACACGTTCATAGCTGTTTAAGCTATCGGCAATGATTCCCAACTTTTGCTTGATTCGCCACATTAGTCGAGCTACATAGAGGAGTATTAGGGAGATGAGGATATTAATCAGGACTACTACAGTTACCATTTTTACCTTTACTCTAATGAGCGTGACTTGGCACTGATTTAATCATACTGGCATATTTTCCTGGTAAAAAATACCAGGGTAATAATCTATAATTTCTTGAGAACTAGTTTAATTTTTATATTCCAAGTACATATTCTGCTAATTATGAGAGTTTATTTTTTCACGATTGACATGATTTTTTTGTTGCTGTAGCCTCAACTTCAGTTGTTTGAGATTGAGTTAAACTACACTTAAAAAGTAATTCTACTATAAAATATTCAATTTCCACACATATGACAGAAAAAAGATTGGAATCGTTAATCGTCAAAATTGTAAAAAAGGTGATCAAAAAAGAAATCAAAAACCTAACTCAGGACAATTTGCCAATTATTTCTAGCCAGGAAAATCAACAAATAGAAGGCTTTATAGAAACTTTTGATAGGGAAGAAGACATCGGTAGCACAGCAGAAGTCATTGACGATATATATACCAATGGGATTGTCAATTTATCTGCGAAAGAAGATATGGAACTTGAGCGCAAGTTAAGAGAACTAAAATTTAAACAAGAACTTAGAAAGGATTGGATATTATTTATAGTGAGGGACGTAGTAGTATATTCTACTACTATTTTATTTATATTTACTATTGCTGGATTCTATTTATTTACTCTTATTCAAAGGTAAACTAAATCACAAGCGGCAATGTTTGTTGTCATCTATCCCAGGTATTAAACTAATCTCAATCATTTTTGCTGGGCGGACAATCGACAAATTGGATAAATATCAATTTTTTAGCCAATTTTAGCGAAATTACATGAAGTTTTGGCAAAATGCCATTCCAATTACCATTCCCGAAATTTGATTGCTATATTAGATTAAATTACTATGATAGGAAGGATTGGCAAGCTGTGCGGGATGATTTAAAGGGATTGGAAATTACTAATCATGAATTGCAAAAATTGACTAATTTGCCTGTTAATCATGAATTGATAATTATTACGAATAATATTCAGAACTTAGGGAAATACTTAATAGATAAAATTAAAGGTTCTGAGGGTGCTACTGTAATTTTTATCAGCTGTTCTATTTTTGCATTTACATACCTTTTATTTGATGTTCTTATAAAATTATTTGCCACTTGGATCACAACACCATCTTGGATATTATTATTTGGGTTTGGTATTTGGGTTGGAGGTGTCATCCAAACTATATTATATTTGCTTTGGATAAATAAACGTGAATTTGTGAAAAATCATATGACCAATTCTCTACAAATTTTAATCAATGATGTGAAAAGATATAATGATGTTATTAAAGTTATAAATATTAATGACCAAATAGAAGAAGCAGGTAATCCAGAAGTAGCTATAAAGCAAAGAGAGAAAGTTATTGAAGCTCTAAAACTTACTAGATCTGATTTAATCCGCGCCTTAAAAACAGAAAAGATTTTACGGGAAAATAAAAATTTTATTCTCAATAATTCAGATTTATTTGCTAATAATTTAGCAACTTTAACATCCATGCAAGTTACTGAACAAGCTAGTGAGCATGGTCGATTATTAAATGAAGCATTACAAATTGCTTTAGATGTGCAGTATGAAATGAAGAGGTTGCATAGTCATGGTTAAAACTCAATATACATAGACAATTTTGCTAGATCCGGAAATTCTTCAAATCAATTTACTTGATCTCTAGTCCATTGCTGACTAAGTTACTTTTTGTCTTTATCCTTTTATATAAGAATATAAGCATTAACCATATTTGTAGAGGAAATTAATTTGCTGTTTTTAGTGAAAATTTTGCCGTTTTTGTTTGTCTAGTATGCGCCGGCACAGTTGTTTGGTGAGGCGAACCATATATTTATATTTTTAGAAGATTAAGCCCTCTCCATCATGATTAGGTAATCTTCTGGCAGGAACAGAGTAACATTAAAGAACATGAAGTAGGCATTCGCACATTGGCATGGACTGGAAAGAAATCAGAGGTAACTGGGTAATTATTCCCCGCAATCCCATCGGTATCATCCATTTCTTGGGGGGTGCATTTGTCGCTACTGCACCCCACCTCACTTACCGCTGGTTATTAGAAGAGTTGGCAGCTAAAGGGTATGTTGTTATAGCTACACCTTTTGTCAATACTTTAGATCACAGAGCGATCGCTCAATCTGTACTACTTAAATTTGAACGAACCCTAGAACGCTTGCAAGATTCTGGTGAAATACGCAAGCTATATCTCCCGACCTATGGTGTTGGACACAGTATGGGTTGCAAACTCCATTTGCTCATTGGTAGTCTTTTTAAAGTGGAACGTGCTGGGAATATTCTCATTTCCTTTAACAACTACACTGCTAAGGAAGCTATTCCTCTAGTAGAACAATTAAATTCTACCTTGGCAATTGAGTTTACACCTACACCTTTAGAAACCAACCAACTAGTACAAGAACTTTATCATATCCGGCGTAATTTAATCATAAAATTTAGCAATGATAATCTTGATCAATCAGTAACAATAACCAAAATCTTACAAAATCGCTTTCCAGAAATGGTGACTGCACAAACTTTATCTGGAAATCACACCACACCATTAGGTCAAGAAATTAAATGGCAAACAGGAACTTCTTTTACTCCTTTTGATGCTTTAGGACAATGGTTTAAACAAGAAGTATATCGAGACTTAAATCAGCTTAAAAAAGCCCTAGTTTTCTGGCTAAACCCTCTATCACAGACATAATTTTAATTATATCCAAAACGGGAGCAAATTACGCCTTATTCCAGTTACATAAGTTTTAAAATTTTATCCCAACCCAAATTTATGCTCAATAAAGCTTTTGCTCCTAATTCCTGAATTCTACTATCATAGATCATTAAAAATGAATAGTTTCTCAACCAGGTTAGTAGTCACAATCATAAAATACTACTAACAAATTGCTCATCACTGTATTTTTATTTTTGTATAAAATATTAATTGTGTACACCATTTATTATGTTTCAAATTCTAGTAATTGATGATGACTACTCAATACAAATATTCCTAAAAAGGATGTTAGAAAAACAGGGTTATCAGGTAATCACTGCCAGTAATGGACAGGAGGGAATTTTGCAAGCACTTGCTTGTCCTCCAGCCCTAATTATTTGTGATTGGATGATGCCTGGTTTAAATGGGCTAGAAGTATGCAATCGTATTAAGAAAGATCCTAATTTATCTACTACATTCTTTATTTTATTAACATCCTTAGATTCAGTTGCAGATCGGGTTAAGGGACTTGATGCTGGTGCTGATGATTTTATTTCTAAACCAATCGAGCAAAATGAACTCCAAGCTAGGGTAAGAGCAGGATTACGCTTACATCAATTGAACCGAGATATACAAACCCAAAAGTTATTGTTAGAAACAGAACTAGCAGAAGCAGCAGAATATGTAACCTCCCTTTTGCCTTTGCCTATATCTACACCTGTGGCTATTAATTATCGTTTTATTCCCTCACGACAATTAGGGGGTGATTGCTTCGATTATTACTGGCTTGATTCTGATTCTTTGGCAATTTATCTATTAGATACTGCGGGTCATGGACTCAGAGCGACTCTTCCCTCTATTTCTGTACTGAATCTACTTCGCTCTCGTGCGCTCAAAGGTCTGGATTACTATCAACCTAGTCATGTGTTAACAGCTTTAAATGATACTTTCCAGATCAATTATCAAAATGATAAATATTTTACTATTTGGTACGGTGTTTATAACCGAATTAGTCGTCAGTTAGTTTATGCAAGTGCTGGACATCCACCAGCAATATTAGTATCTGGAAAGTCTCCCACCACAATGGAAATAAAAACTTTGAAAACACCAGGTATGCCAGTGGGTATGTTTCCTGAAGCAAAATATGTTGATGGATATTGTAATGTAGATGAGTTTAGTCATCTTTATATTTTTAGCGATGGTGCATACGAGATTACTAAATTAGATGGCACTCTTTGGAGTTTAGATGGATTGATTCAGTTACTGGTTAGTTTACAGCATTCAGTTGATTGCCAACTTGATCATGTACTGAATTATCTCATCAATTTAAACTCCAAAGAAGCCTTTGATGACGATTTATCTATTTTACAAATTAAGTTCGATTAATTTTTGGTGAGTAGAATTTGATTAAAGGCATCTTGACTGGGAAAGATTTCAAATATCTCGTTCATACTAGTCAATTCAAATATCATCCTCACTTGTTCATTAATTGAACAGAGAACCATTTTAGTGCCACCATCTCGTAGTGTTTTAAAAGCCAAAACTAGAGAGCCTAGCCCAGAACTATCTAGAAATGTGATATTTTGACAATCAACTAATACAGTTTTTACGCCACTTTCTAGAATTTGGGCAATATCTTGCTGAAATTCTGATGAAGTTTCAGCATTTAAATTTTTTTTGAGTGTAAGAACTTTCACCTGCTGACTCATAATTAGGTTACTCTGATTGATGTCAATGATGTTCTGTTGTAGCTAGTATATACCAAAATAGGAAATTTAAAAAATACTATTTATCTAAACTGCATAAATTTTTCGTGATGAAAATAATAGTTTGCTAATTATAAATTAGCCAATCAATAAGTTGGATTTTTTGGTTAAAAGTTTATACAAAATTGTTAAATATAAACTTATAATTACCCAGTTTTTGATATTAATTAATTGAGCATAAATGAGCAGTTAATATTGAATCATTATTTAATCAATTTGACTTAATGAATATCGACATCAGAGAATCGCTAAACTATAGCCGGATTACCTTCGCTCGATTCAGCAGCTTGCCAGCATGACGGTATCCAATATAACACACTTTCACTATTTCGCCATGTTCTGCTGTTCCCTCCAATAATTGATGTAGTTGGGGATTATAGGGTATTTCTGCGCCTACAGTAGCGATCGCTTCCACCCCCCAAGCTTGCAATAATCGATCAAGAGGCTTCTGCACCAAAGGTAGCATTTTGATAGCTTCTAGCTGGGGGTTATCCTTTGCTTTCTGTGCTGCTGTAGGCCAGAACAATAATAAAGACTCCAACATTTGCAAACTTGATTCCTGAAACTCTTGCTGTAACAACTCGCGCTGTTGTTCCAGTTTCAGTACAAGTCGCTGATACTCACCTTTTAAATCAGCAATTTCTTGTAATAATTTTGTATCAGTATCCGCGTACTGATTGTTAACCGTGGAACTGACATCAGAAAAAGTTGCTGCTAATTCACTTAATGATAGCTGTAAGATTTTTGATAGCTTTAGCAGCACCCCAACTCGCATTTGCTCCAGCTTTCCCCGTCGTAATTGCACAATTTGCCGCTCGGAAACACCAGCAGCACGACTGAGAGATTTAAAACTAGAAATACCTACCCGTTGCATTAAACTTTGCAAATTTTGGGTAAAGTCATCATTTGGCATAAGGCATGGGGTATAAGGCATTGTTATCTATTATACCCCATTATTATATTTTATTCTTCGAGCAAACTTCTCAACATCCAAGCTGTTTTTTCATGCACCTGCATTCTTTGAGTTAACAAATCTGCACTAGGTTCGTCATTTACGTCATCTACCAATGGGAGGATAGATCGTGCAGTTCTGACTATAGCTTCTTGTCCTTCTACTAATAGGTGAATCATTTCTTGAGCTTTAGGAACTCCTGGAGTTTCAGGAATAGAACTCAGTTTGGCATATTCGCTATAAGTTCCTGGTGCGGGATAGCCTAATGCTCGAATTCTTTCGGCAATTAAATCAACGGCTAAAGCTAGTTCGGTATACTGTGTCTCAAACATGAGATGTAAGGTTTGAAACATTGGCCCTGTGACGTTCCAATGAAAATTATGAGTTTTCAGGTACAGTGAATAGGTGTCAGCCAATAAGCGAGATAAACCTTCGGCAATTTTGGCTCTACTAACGTCATCAATACCGATATTGATATTTTTTGTTGCTGAAGATGACATAATTTTTTGCTCCAAATAATTAATCAAATCAAACTATGTACAGATATATAGCCTTTCCCACTCTAGTTAGATACAAAATTACTCCTTACCAAGGGGAGGGTGCGCGACAGCGCGGGTGGGGTGTATTTCATGAGATTGGGAATTGCTATATTGCAATATCTACTTTTCTGACTCAATACGTTTAATTATGAGATACAGCGGATTGCAGATCAATGAGGCTTCGCCGTGGGCATCAGCCGATAGCTTGCGTGGCGTAGCCATACGGTACAGCATCAAAATTGAAACCTATATACAAAGCCAGTTTCACTCCTGAATCCTGAATCCTGACTCCTGCTGTATATGCTGGCAACTTTTTAAGCTAAGTGCATTTTGAGAACACTGGGAGTAGCTTTTCTGACTCTGGCTAAAATGGTTTCTTTGCCTAGACTTTGGCAAGCTTCATAACGATGGCAACCAGAAAAGCCATAATAACGTCCTTCTACTTCTAGGACATCTATTGGTTCTTGCTGTCCAATTTCAGCAATTGATGCCATTAAGGATTTTACCTTTTGGGGATCATTCTGACGTGGTAATGGCCGCTGAATTTGATTTAAGGGAATTTCTTGAATTCTCACCATAAGCAATTTCGCTGTTTTGTTTTATGTCCGTAAATAAATCATAGTCGTTATGACTTTAACTTGCAAGTATTTGACGTAAAACTAGTAAATGATATTATGGTATTGAGTGTGCAATACAATAAAAGCGTTATAAAGCAAATTCCAACCTGCCCCGAAGCTTCACTATGGGAGCAAAATAGAGTTTTCATGAAAATCTTTTTTTGGCGTTCTTCCTACAAGATACTGACAACCTTTTGTTTATTGGGACTGGCTGCTGCATCAAGTCCTGTGAACAATAATCAAGATGTGGAGCTAAAAATTGGGATTGTCCAACGATTTGGAGCGACACCCACGGCTAAACTAGAGTTGACACCGACGAAAGGCGATCGCATTAAGCTCAAATGGAAAGAGGGGAATCAGCAGCAAACACTAGTCACTGCTAACCCCATCCAACTAGAAACAGTCATAGAAACCTTACCTCAACCAAAAATTGACGAAGTAGTTGTTTTAGGTAATTTCCGTACCTTTGAAACAGCAGAAGACAGCGCTAACAACTGGCGTTCCCAGGGACTAGAGGTAGAAATAGCTCAACCAGAACGCTGGCAAGTATGGGCTAAACGAGATGTTTACAGCACCCCTTTAGTAAGACGTTTGCTATTGCAAAGTATACAAACTTCAGGACAAAAACTGCCCTATTTAGATACCCAGATTCGCAAACAAGTACCGCGAGTGAGTTGGGTAGTAAATGACAAACGATATAGCCAGAATGATCTGGAAATTAGCACCGACAAAAACCTGATCCGGGTCAAAAAAGATCAAAAAAGCGGGAATACGCGTCTTTATGCTGGACGGATGAAATTACAACCCAATGCCTATGGTACTTACTCATTAGTAAATAAAGTGCCGTTAGAAACTTATTTGCGTGGGGTTTTGCCTTATGAAATTGGCACAAGTGCGCCCAAAACATCTTTAGAATCACAGGCAATTATTGCTCGTACCTATGCTCTGAGGAATTTACGCAGGTTTGCTATTGATGATTACCAATTGTGTGCTGATACTCACTGCCAGGTTTATGATGGGTTGAATGGAGTGGCTAAGACAACCGATCAAGCGATCGCGGCGACGAGGGGAATGGTACTAACTTATAATAACGAGTTAGTAGACGCACTCTATTCTTCTACCACAGGTGGCGTGACTGCTTCATTTAGCGATGTTTGGAATGGAGAAGATCGTCCTTACCTACGCCCAGTAGTAGATGCAGCTACAAATATTTGGCCTTTGACTGAGAAGAGTTTAGCCGACGAAAACAACTTCCGGCAGTTTATTAACCTGGAACAAGGATTTAATGAAAGCACCTGGGATGTGTTCCGCTGGAATAAGCAAACCAGCCTAGAAGATATTACTAAGGATTTGCAGAAATTTTTGCTGGTGAAAAAGAGTCCCTATGCCAAATTTAAAACTATTGAGGCCATAGCAATAACCAAGCGGAGCGAAAGTGGAAGGATTTTGGATCTGGCTATAAAAACAGATATCGGCGTTTTTACACTGCACAAAGATGAAGTTCGCAGTGCCTTTGCCGCACCCCGCAGTACACTATTTTATCTGCAACCTATCAACAAAGGTAAACCAGATATTTGGGGGTATGCCTTTATCGGTGGTGGACTAGGACATGGTGTTGGCTTGAGTCAAACAGGAGCTCAAAATTTAGCCAAACTAGGTTGGTCAAGTACCAAAATTCTCCAGTTCTATTATCCTGGCACACAACTAAAAATGCTCGGCAACGAAATTAAACCCCCACTATAACGCGCAAGCATGATAGCGGGGGGATGATGTCAATACTTTTAGTAAAGGTCTTCTTCTTTGTGGGTTTCGATGGTTACGTTAGAAGTTGGGTAAGCCACACAGGTCAATACATATTGAGCTTCAATCTGATCATCATCTAAAAATGATTGATCAGATTGGTCAACTGTACCAGAGATTATTTTACCTGCACAGGTGGAGCAAGCACCAGCACGACAGGAGTATGGTAAATCAAGACCTGCTTCTTCAGCAGCATCTAAAATATAGGTATCATCACCACATTCAATCGTTTGTTCACCGTCGGGAGTTTTCAGTATTACGGTGTAAGTAGCCATTGAGTAATCCTCTCTTGTAAAAACGGCAGTATAAGTTATCTTAAAGCAAAGCCTACAGCTAGTCTTATGGGATTAGCTGCTGATTTCTATTTGCTTTAATTCTGATACTACGGGAAAAATTAAACGTTGTAACCGAAAATTGACCACGATTAGTAATGAAATTTAGTTACTTGTTACTAATAAGTTTTATTTATGTAAAATCCTCGACCAGATAGATGGCAAAAAAACTTTTATAGGCATCAAAACAGTAACGAACCTGAGTTCGGAGTTTCTCCTATGCCTACGGCACGGCTTCGCCGAACGGAGACGCTACGCGAACGGAGTTATGATTTTTAAGAGCGAGAGAATAAGGGTTTGAAACTCCTACTGGGGACGAGTTCTCCACAAATTATCTTATGTCTAACTCAGATAGTAACGATTACCGAGTTATGAGTAAAAAAGTGAAATTATCAGCTAAGTGCAGATCTGGCAGAGAAGTCACTGAGTTCATAACTCAGCACTCAGGATTTCTGAAAAATGCTTTAGACTTGCTTTTTGATAGAATACCTATGGCATTGATGGCACTGTATGAGTAAGTTAAGAGTGCTTGTACAGTGGCTAAATTAACTTTGTTCAGCCAAAAACCCAACAAATAGAACTACGGAACATCATGTATAACTCTGATGCACACTTGGCTAATAGAACTATGCGGGTGGGTTTAGTGGGTACTGGGTATGCGGCAAAACTCAGGGCTACAGCATTACAGGAAGATGAGCGATCGCATTTAGTCGCAATTTCTGGACATACTACCGGAAAGACAGCAGCTTTTGCTCAAGAATATCAAACTCAGATGATCAATTCTTGGCAAGAACTAGTAGAACGGGAAGATTTGGATTTAGTTGTCATCTCCACGGTGAATCGTGATCATGGTAAAATTGCTCATGCAGCCCTTTCTAGCGGCAAACACGTAATTGTTGAGTATCCCCTATCTGTGGATATCAACGAAGCAGAAGAACTAGTCGTTTTAGCCAAAGCGAAAAATAAACTGCTGCACGTCGAACATATTGAACTTTTGGGTGGCTGGCATGAAGCTTTAAAACAACATTTAGCCGAACTGGGTGATTTATTTTATGTCCGCTACAGCACGGTCAACCCCCAACATCCAGCACCGCGTAAGTGGACATATAACCATGAGCTTTTCGGCTTTCCTTTAATTGGCGCTCTTTCTCGCTTACATAGGCTGACTGATTTGTTTGGCGAAGTCTTAAGCGTGAATTGTCACCAGCGATATTGGGAGACGGAAACAGATTATTATCAAACCT
The DNA here is from genome assembly GCF_049315035.1 of Anabaena sp. PCC 7938. Taxonomy (NCBI): domain Bacteria; kingdom Bacillati; phylum Cyanobacteriota; class Cyanophyceae; order Nostocales; family Nostocaceae; genus Anabaena; species Anabaena sp. PCC 7938. The sequence continues at coordinate 5,665,587 of NZ_CP186034.1, forward strand.
GCTTATGCGTGGTGCAATTGTGCTTTACCAGTGGGTTGTTAGCCCAAGTGATTTATGGTAAAGGTGAAAGTCTGTGGCAATCAGAACGCAAATTTGAAATTAACGGTGCAAAAGGGGGGTTAATTCTAGATGGTGACACAGGAATTTTAGTACAGGCAGAGAAAACAACATTGATTGATCTGGGTACTCGTCGGGGATTGTTTGCTAAAGATACGAATATGGTATTAGATCATCTTTTTCATGGAACTGCTTTGTATGTCACCCCGGAGCAAAGTTTATATACGCTAAAGGTAGCAGATGCTGCACGGAAAGCCGCAGAAACAGGTTTAACTATATTTTTAACAACAGAGTCATGAAAACTGCACCAATAGTTATTTTATCCCAGCGAGAAATAGAAAAAATGCGGCGGGCTGGACGTTTAGCCGCGCAACTTTTACAACATTTAGAACCTTTGGTAAAACCGGGTGTGACTACTCTCCAACTCAATGATGAAGCTGAACGGTGGACACAAGCACACGGTGCGAAAAGCGCCCCTCTGAACTACAAAGGTTTTCCCAAGTCGATTTGTACCAGTGTGAATGAGGTGATCTGTCACGGTATTCCCAATGCTAAACAAATTTTGAGGGAAGGTGACATTATCAATATTGATGTCACACCGATTGTTGATGGTTATCATGGTGATACTTCCAAGACATTTATTGTTGGTGCATCTGCGCCCAAGGTGCAAAAATTGGTAGAAGTAACAGAAGAGTGTCTGCGCTTAGGTATTGCGGAAGTGAATCCAGATGCGAAGATTGGAGATATTGGCGCAGCTATTCAAGAGTATGCTGAGGCGCATGGCTTTTCTGTGGTGCGGGATTTTGTGGGACATGGTATTAGTAATATTTTCCACACATCTCCAGATGTTCCCCATTATGGCATTAGGGGTAGAGGTAAGCGTTTGAGACCGGGGATGGTGTTTACCATTGAGCCGATGATTAATGAAGGAACCTATGAAGTAGAGATGTTAAATGATGGTTGGACTGCGGTAACGCGCGATCGCAAACTTTCCGCTCAATTTGAGCATACTATAGCAGTCACAGAAGATGGTGTAGAAATCCTGACTTTACCCGAAAGCTCAACGTATCTTTAACGAATCTGGACGTTAATTTGATAGGTTTTTAAAGGAGGAATATTCTTTTCCCAGGGACGTAAATAGTGCAGTTCTAACACAGTTGAACCCGAACTTTGGGCTGAGAATCGGAAAACTTGATTTTCTGATGCTCCTGGGGCTTGATCTGTTAATGGTTCTAATACTGAATCTCCCAAAGGTTTGAGCTTATCAGGATCATTTTTAATCATCTGCCAACTGTAGCCTGTCCCTGGGGTTGCTAACAATTTGACAATTAGAACACTATCTTTTTCAAGAATGATTTGACCATTATTGTTGGTATCATTAACAGTTGCTTCAGAATTTGACATAGAAATATTAGAATTCGCACTTACTTGTAAGACGATATTCAAGGTAGCAAGCAAACAAAAACCTATGAAAAATATAGGTAAAATTCGTTGGGGTAAAAACATAAAAAATTCTAAGTTTAACCTGGGTAATTAATTGCCAAGTCTGTAGTTTTCCTGCCTAGAGGCTTGGCAAAATTAAAACTGTACCTCACTGAACTCAAAACCCCTATATGTAAACAGGATTAATCTTAAATAATTTTCAAATCAATCCTGTTAATCTTTAAATCTTGATCTCACCAATTACCTAATGCGGAGATTTGGGTTGACCTTCAAGGGAGTGATTTTTTCTAACAGTTGAGGAGAAATTTTGTAAAAGTTACTTCTTGCTTGAGTCCAGGCAGCTCCATAACCAACACTGTTACTGTTATAAGCAATCCACATATACCCATTATCACCCCAACCTGTACCCCAAGAATTTTTGATTAACCAAGCTTGTTTTTGATCATCCCAACCGATGAGGGTAACACCATGATTAATTGCTCCACTGGCTTGCTCATTGAATACACCACCAGTGTAAGCTTGAAAAGCAGGTGTAACTCGGACAGCGATCGCTAATGGGCCATACTTACACATCGCCTGTTTCATTTCTTCCACAGTCGGAATTCCTCCGTTAGGCTTGACATATCCCCAAGCTATAGAACGGTAGGGAGTAGATACACCGGGGTTATAAGTATTATTAGTTGCGGTATAAGGTACAGTGCTTTCTGTGGCAGTACCGTTGTTAATTAAGAAATTGAAGGCATTTGACCACCAACCACCACCACAGCTACCTGCTCCACCCCAGTTAACAATGTGCTGTTCTGAAGTATCAGATGCAGTATTATTGCGAATTAAGTTATTACCTTCATAGGCTCCTAGAGTAGCAAACGCCCAACAACTGCCACAACCACCTTGATTCCGCACAGGTGTGACTTTATTTAAATTCCGCCAGTCAAAGGACTTAGCTGAGGCAAAACAGCCACGACGCTTGATTAATTGTAACTCAGGGATTATGTTTGGGTTGAGTCGTTCAAACTTGTCACGTTCAGCTAAATCTACTCTGAGAATGTCTGCTGCCAGTGCATTTTGTGTACTAGCTTGTGCTGGTAAATCATCTGGTGCTTTAGTAGCCGCTAGTTGTTCTAATTTATAATCTAAAGCACTTGTGTAGCCTACTTGGAAAGTCAGATTTTTTACCTGGATATCACGGCGGAGATCCACAAGTTGATTTTTAATTGTGACAGGGGCTTTTTGTTCGCGCTCCAGATAGAAGGGATTAAGTTTGATTTGAGTCGAATTAAGCTCTATAGATGGAGATGAAGGAATTTTCAATTGGGAATTATTTGGTCTTGTCCTTTGAGCAAAAGATATGTTTTGCAACATTCCCAAACTCAATAATGCAATGGTCGATATCTGCAATAATTTGAGGTGTTTCATAAGAATTGCTCAGAAATACTGAGTTAATTAAGTTCAATCTTTAGCGAGGTTTTTTGCTTGCTAATACCACATCTAAACCGCGTCTACTTTGAAAGCTATAGTTTTTGGAAATCAGGGTAAAGCTGAGAACTTATAGCCTTTCCCACTCTAGTTAGATACAAAATTACCCCTCCCCAACCCTCCCCTTACCAAGGGTAGGGTGCGCGACAGCGTGGGTGGGGTGTATTTCATGAGCTTGGGAATTGCTATAAACTACAACTGAATAATATACTTTCCTGAAAAACTCCAGATTTCAACATGAACTGGGTTTAGTGATTATGTAGACTGAAGTTTTTAGATATAGTTCCAGAAATTGACGTAAAAGTAACTATTAATTATCTCTCTCATTTATTAGGAATTCCTTCACAATCACAGGGAATACTCCTTCTGGCTTTTTCTCTACCCTAAGCGTAGTAACTGCTAAGTATGCAGGCAGAATTAATTATACAGATTGTTTTCCTGTTATCTGTTAAGAATTCTCTCTCTCCAACAATGAATTTAATTTTGTCCGACTACTTAACATGACATTACGCCTAAATTTATTAATGACGCGTACGTCTTATAAATAGTCTTCTGAGTTAGAATTTATTGAGGTCAAACTAAAAACATCAACTTTAACAAAGGGTTTTTAATATGCAGTCTGTAGATTCATCAGAGCAAATATGGCAGGATAGTGTAATTGAAGCTGTTACCAATTTAGTGAGAGCGGCTGACGGAGATTTTGAGTATATTGGCAAACTGGTAAATGTTGTCAGTGATTCCTCTGGCTTGGACAAGATAATTGATTTTCTCTCCAAAACTCCTCAAGGAAAACAAGCTTTTCAAAAGCGTCCACGGGTGGGTGATGTGGATTTACAAAAACTCTATAGTCTACCAGCTAATACCTTTGGATATGCCTATGCTCAACATATGCTAGAAAACAATTTACAGCCTTTACAACCAGGGTTAGTAGAAAATGATTACCAATTTTTTTCAGCGCATATCACCGAAACCCATGATATTTGGCATATCGTCACTGGTTGCAATACAAATATTCTGGATGAAATCCAATTAGAAGCATTCTATGTTTCTCAATTATACGCAACACGCTTTTGGTTGGCATTGTTAACGAAAAATCTGCTCAAAGCTGTTGTTTATGATATTGAACTTTCGACAAAATACATGGATGCCATAGCTCAAGGATGGATAATGGCAAAACAGGCTAAACCTCTGTTTGGCATTGAATGGAATCTTTTATGGGAAAGTCCATTGGATGATGTGCGTGCTTCCTTAAACATCATTCTCCCAGATATACTGTAAACGGATGAAATCATGACTTACGTCATACTGAGCGGAACGTAGTGCAGTGTTCGCGGAGCGTCTCGTAGAGAAGTATCTCGGAGATTCTTCACTTCGTTCAGAATGACACTTTTTACCCGTTTTTAGTATAGCTAAAAACTGAGTTTTGCCAGCTTTATCTCCCTAATTTATTAGGAATGCCTTCACAACCACCGGGAATAGTCTCTCTGGATTTTTCACCACACCAAGCGCAGCAGTAGTGACGGGTTGATTCAGACATTCTTTGTGCGTCGGTAAAATCGGCATTTTCGACGACTGCGCCTGTGTGTTCTCCAGTTTCGTACTCAGGTGGGTGGGTGCGACTGCGGGGTGAGGCTTTTTCCAATAAACCGTAAAATAAACGCACTCCGTTTAAATCAGCATTGCTGAGGTTGGCATCATATAAAATGGTACGGGATAGGTTGGCTTTGACTAAATCGCAACCGCTGAGATTAGCACGAACTAAATTAGCTTCACTCAAGTCAGTCCAACGTAAATCATTATCAGCAAGGTCTGCACCTGCTAACATTACTCCTAAGTCGATGACGCGGACACCTTCTAATCGGTCTTCGGCGTAGCCACCGATACCGTCGAGAATGGCTCTACCTAAACGACGATCGCGTTTTAATGGTGTGAGTAATTTAGAACGGGAGAGAAACCGGAGAATTTTGGCTTTACCACTACCATCTACACTACTAAAAATAGCGGCAGTCCGTCCTTCTGCGATCGCTCTTTCTTGTGGCCAATCTTCTAATAATCCTTCTTCGTCTAGCACCAAGTCGGAAACACCTTGGAAGTAAGAATCTATGGTTTGCTGTTGGGTGATGATGTTTTGCTGGGCTGTGAGCAAGTTTTGTTGAATTGTTAAGTCTTTAGAAATTACATATTGTCGCCAAGCTACATAAACGGCGATAATAGCTATCAAAATTTGCCCTAAAGCGCCAAACCAGTCAGCTAGAGTACCAGCAATATCCCAGTTTATCTTGTTTCCCAACATTAGCAAGCGATCGCCCACACCGCTAAATCGTAACAAGCCAAAAATGCCCGCTAACAAGCCCATAAAGGCTATAAAAATCGTTTTTTCTTGGGGAGAAAACCATTCCTGGATGACATCTTGCAACCAAGGTAAAAGCATCGCTAAGGATAACACTAAAGTTGCGGTGGTTCCCAAGATGCCCAGGAACGAGTTATTAATGGCGATACCAATAAAAGTGAGTGCGATCGCTAATAAGGTAAAAATTAATGCTCTCGGTTTAACTATAATCTTATGAATAGAACTTTCTTTAAAACCTGACGTAGCACGTTTAAGGGCATTTGTATTTTGAGAAGATTGTAAAGACGAAATTGCGGACAAAACTTGTTTTGCAGCCAACCCTTCTGCTGTTAGTCCATTTTCACCTGCACCACCGTCAAAGTCATCTGGTTGCAAGTCATAGTCAGGTTTCGGTTCTGTTTGAGGTGGATGAGAGGAGTTAGATTCAATCGTCATACATTTTATTTTCCCATACTTTTTCTAACCAAGATTAACAAATGCAGTTTGAGGAGTCAGGAGTTAGGAGTTAGGAGTTAGGAGTCAGGAGTTAGGAGTTAGGAGTTAGGAGTCAGGAGTTAGGAGTTAGGAGTTAGGAGTTAGGAGTTAGGAAAATAACCGCGAAGACGCGAAGGACGCGAAGAGAAGAAAAGAAAGAGAAGAAAGAAGATAAATCTTACACTGATAAGAGGGTAGCACCCTGAAATTATCTTAAATCTCAGAGTGCTAGGGGTATAAGTTTATTTTGAGAACACAAAACAAGAATTTTTTAAGCTAGTCCAACCAATTTTTCGCTTAGTTCCCAGAGACGCTTGGCTTTATCATCATCGCTGGCTTCGTTGGAAACTTCTTGTACAAAAGATTTGCGATCTTTTTTCTGTCTATTTCCCCAACTCCAATACATACCAGATTCATTGTATGCAGGATCAGCAACTACTTCTGCAACTCGTTTACCAGCATCCTCTTCTGACACATACCCTCCAGTAATGTACTTCTGGAATAGAGGGAAGAGTTTCTGGAATAATGGATAGTGGTCACGGAATAGGGCTGTTGTGGCTACACATCCAGGATAAAGAGAACTGAAGGTAATACCTGTGGATTCATGATAGCGTCGGTGCAGTTCCTTCATAGTCAGGACATTGCAAACTTTGCTATCTTTGTAAGCCTTGACGGGTTCAAATTTCTTACCATCAATCATGGTATGAGGTGCTTTAAATCCTGCTTCAAAGCCTTGTAAGTTGCCCAAATCTGGACGGGGGGGAATTTTTCCACCTAATTCTTTGGGATTGTGTGTTACCGTTCCCAAAATAACCAGTCTAGGATCTGAAGCTGATGATTTCTTCAAATCCTCTAACATCAAGTTACACAAAAGGAAATGGCCGAGGTGATTTGTAGCTACACTTAACTCGTATCCGTCTGGACTCCATAACGGCTCTTTAATCAAAGGCATATATATTGCTGCATTGCAGACCAAAGCATCTAATGGCTTACCAGTAGCGCGGAAATCTTGTACAAACTTCCGAACACTGTCTAAAGAGGCTAAGTCAAGATGAATTATTGTATAGCTGTCTTTTGGTATTCCCACTGTCTGGGCTGCTTGTTCTGTTTTTGAGAGATCCCGACAAGCCATTACTACGTGCCATTTACCAGTTTGAGCTAGAGCTTTTGCGGCTTGCAAACCGACACCTGAGGATGCGCCCGTAATTACGACGGTTGACTTCTGATGTTGTTCCATTCTGTTCAGACTGCGTTGACTGTAGTTGAGTTTTTATTTTTATATGTTCTCACAACATGATCACTAGCAGACATAGGAGATATTATGACTCATGCCCTGGTGTTGGCAATAGGTAACAGTGATGAAACAGACATCTAAGTAAATTAATTGATTAATTCTACCTAAACATGATATGATACATAGGCTTTAAACAAAACTTATCCGAATCTTCATTTTTTCCTCAATAAAACAAAAGATAATTAATAATACTTTGGTTGATTTCGATACGATTATTAAATATCAAAAAGTCTTAACATCATCTCATGAGTTGTGTAGGTGCAGCATGGTTGTTTGGCGATGCTTTATTGCCTGTGGGTTTATGAGTTTTTTGACAATTGGCTGTGGTGATTTGGCAATATCATCAGCAGAAAATACCAAGCAGGTTGTACAAGAAAGTAATGTTACTCAACTATTAACAGAAGTTAAGGATAGTCAAAAAGCTGATAAATTGTTACGTCAAGGCAATAGTTTTTTAGATAGCAATCGTTACAAAGAGGCACTATCATTCTATGATCAAGCGATCGCTATTAAAACCGATAGTCCAGAAACCTGGGTTAACCGGGGTAATGCATTGATAGCGTTGCATCGTTTTGAAGAAGCTTTGGCATCTTACGAAAAAGCGATCGCTATCCGACCAAATAAAAACGAAGCTTGGTATAATAAGGGAAACGCTCTAACTGCCTTAAACCGTTACCAGGAATCGGTTAAAGCCTACGACGAAGCGATCGCTATTCACGCAGACAAATACGAAGCTTGGATAAATCGAGGAATTGCGCTGACAAAATTACAACGCTACAAAGAAGCATTAGCATCTTACAATCAAGCAATTACCCTCAAACCCAATTTACATCAAGCATATTACAACAAAGCCTGTAATTATGCCTTACAAGACAACATTGAATTAACAATTGAGAACCTAGAAAAAGCCATTCAACTGGTTCCTGAAAAGTACAAGAAACTAGCCAAAACAGACTCAGATTTTGATAAAGTCAGAGATGAGAAACGCTTTCAGGTATTATTACAATAGATATAGTTGATTATCCCTTGCATCTACATACACAAGACCTGTATTATCAGGTTGAAAAAAACTTAGTTGATTATATTTAGGAGATACGAAAAAGCTCCTAGTTACTGGTGCAAGTGGTTTTCTCGGTTGGCATCTTTGTAAATTATCACAATAAAAATGGGAAGTTGACGGTACATATTCAACCCATTATATAGAAATTCTTAATGTCAAAATGGTGAAAGTAGATTTAACAGACTTTCAGGGATTAAAGAATATATTTTAGGTTATCGACCATTATCCGTGGGAGAAGAATTAGAAAATTTATTAAAATATAGCCTTTTCCACTCTAGTTAGATACAAAATTACCCCTCCCCAAACCTCCCCTTGGTAAGGGTGCGCGACAGCGCGGGTGGGGTGTATTTCATGAGCTTGGAAATTGCTATAATGGGGAATTTAAGTTTTATAACGAAAATTTATACCCCCAGAATTCATTAAAAATTCCATCAGCACCAAATTATGAATATAGGTGTGGAGACATTCCGTAGAACGTCCCCATAGATGTTAAATTACCAATTAACTACAGCTTGTGCGATCGCATTTCTAGCTGCTTCTAGAGATTTTTCCCGCGCCTCATCACCCAAATTTAGGCTATCTGCATGGATAAAAGTAATATCAGTGATGCCAATAAAACTAAAAATGGTACGGAGATAGGGTTCTTGCAAATCATAAGCAGCAGCGGGAGTTCCTGGGGGGAAAGTACCACCACGAGTGGTAATAACCAGCAGTTTTTTATGGCTAGGAACTAAACCTTGGTAGCCATTTTCACCAATTGCAAAGGTGAGGCCAACACGAACAATTTGGTCAATGTAAGCCTTAAAAGTAGATGGTATACTAAGGTTGTACATCGGTACTCCAAGAACGTAACGGTCAGCCTCTAGCAACTCCTCAACTAAGCTATCAGAGAGTGAAATTGCTTCAGTTAGTTCAGGTGTGCGTGCGTTGGGTGGTGTAAAACTAGCAGCAATCCATGACTCATTTACATGGGGAACAGGATTACGACCTAAATCTCGATAAGTTATTATATCTTCAGGATGGATATCTTTCCAAGAAGTAATGAATTCGTAGGAAAGTGTGCGTGAAATTGAACGTTCACCACGTGGACTGGAGTCAATGTGAAGGATATTAGCCATAAATAAAATTCCCCAAAAACTACATCTACAGGCGTTGATCTAATTAAGAAATTGATGTACTAAATCTTACTTTATCGAGTTTAAACTATGTCAATTTATTCTGACAAGTAGGCACTTAAAAGTAACTAACTTACTAAAAAGTAAGATTTGTCTGATAGCGAAGCCATATCAGGATATCTAGGATTTAAGGATGTTCAGGATGTGATTTTTTATAGTTTAGGAAAAATATATATTTACCCAACAAGGTACTAGTGATAAATTGAAATCATTTTTGTAACCTGATGTAAAAATAGCCTCACCCAGACCAAAATATTTTTCCTTAGATAGTTCCAATGTTTTTGCTTTAGGTTATCAACCATTATAGCCTTTCCCACTCTAGTTAGATACAAAATTACCCCTCCTCAACCCTCCCCTTGGTAAGAGGAGGGTGCGCGACAGCGCGGGTGGGGTGTATTTCATGAGCTTGGGAATTGCTATATCAGTGAGAGAAGAATTAGAAATATATTATAGAGATGTAATTGAGACTTGATGAAATTTAAGGACGTTCATGCAGAAACCAATGATCAGTTTTTAATAAAGCACAGGCATGATCTTGAAGAGAAATCCCAGGTAAAATAGTCGTACAGGGTGCAATAGTTTCTTGTTCAATTGCTAATTGTAAGGCTTCTTTAAAAGTTTTGGGTTTATTTTTCACCGTTATTTGTAACATAGTTCCATAATGGCAGACTAACTCTATTGCATATTGTTCATGCCAATATTTTAACATAGCCATTACCTTATCACTGCCTATATAACTAGCACCATACCAATGCAGATAAGCCAGCGTTTCCCAACAATTTTGAATAGGTAATAATAGTAATACTAGGGGTTGATTAATTGGTTCATACCATTGCAAATAGCTCAAATCAACAAATAAATCTTCTGGATTTTGTTGTTCTAATGCCGCTAAATTTTGATTGAATTCTGCTAATGATATTTCTATTTTCTCATTTAAAAATTTCTGAATATTAATTTCATCAACTTGTGCAATTAATCCTTTATAAACAGTATTTTGATATTGATTATAAGAAGGTTCATGTTGATATTCAAAGCGGCAGAATAAATCATTATTAATGACATCATCTGCCCAATTTTCTCCTTGATTAAACCAACAAGCAACTATTACAGGATAACGTTGAGTTTGAGAAAGAAGCTTTCTCATGATTTTCCATGCTTCAATCTTGTTATCAATATCAACCTGCATTGCTAAGGCTATTTCATTAGTTTCAGGTATTTTTACTTCTATGATTTGTGTTTCTTCGAGAATAGTATTTTTGATGAGTTTTTTGATGTTGCTAATTTCAGAAATCATAATCAAAATGGTGGATTTTACTAAGTATCAAAAAATTATATAAAATCTGATATCCAGTTGTGATTCTTCTCAAAGAATCTTTAAGATTACTACTTCTGGACAAAGTGCGATGTTATCACTACAGTTTTCACTCAGTAATTCTAACTTTTCTAATGTATTCATAATTAATTATACCTTTTGTGAGGAGGATATTTTTTTGTCAGAATCAGGATAACCAGGATTAGAGGATTTTCAGGATGTAATTGTTTGATTGTCTATGAATAATACAGCTTTTGGGATGATAAATAAATTATTTGTAGATGATCTACTGATATTTATTGACTGTTAGTGTAAGGGTATTTTACACTATTTAAATAGTCACAGACAATTCATCAATAGCAATCCTGTCAATCCTTAAATCCTGGGTATCCTGATTCTGACAATCACAATTTAATCATCCCACCAATCATCTAAAAACCACAATCCTGTAATTTCATGAAAATACCTAATACCCAAAATCTAAAATTAGACGAAATTACATATATAATTAATGGCTGTGCAATGAAAATACATCGAACTTTGGGAAATGGTTTTCAGGAGGTTATTTATCAAAGATGTATGGAAATTGAACTCAAAAAATCAGGTTTAAGTTTTGGCAGAGAGGTAGAACAAGCAATTTATTATGAGGGAATTGAAGTAGGAATACGAAGGGCAGATTTTATAGTTGAAAATCAGGTTGTGGTAGAGTTGAAAGCGATTATTTCTTTAGAAGATGTTCATTTAGCACAAGCAAAAAACTATGTGGTAGCTTATAATTTTCCTGTGGGATTATTGATTAATTTTGGTGCGTTAAAGTTGGAATATAAGAAGGTTTTTAATCCTAGATATCAGGTTTAATTTATCTGAACCAGGATTTAAGGATTTTCAGGATGTTGTTGTTTGATTGTCTATGAGAAGTACAGATTTTAGGATGTTAGATAATAAATTATCCGTTAAATTATTTGTTGACTGTTGGTGTAACTGTATTTTATAATATCCAGATATTCACAGACAATTCATCAATAAGAATCTGTCTGAATCAGGATAACCAGGATTAGAGGATGTACAGGATGTAATTTTTTTATTGTTTAGGAAAAATGGCAATTTTTGGATGATAGATAATATACTGTGATTGTAATTATCATTTTTCAATATTCACAGACAATTCATCAATAACAATCCTATAAATCCTAAAATCCTGGACATCCTGATTCAGACAAAAAATATGAATAATATATTTTCATTATGTTGGGTTGCGTTCCTTTCTCTAAGCTAGAAGATGAGATTTTATTCTATTCCACAGATTCAATGCGAATCACTTCCTCTATAGGAATATATTTACGCTCACTAAAAATATCAAGACGTACTTTTCCATCTTTGATATCATTGATTTTTTCTCCATTAGGATTCCACCAATTAGGTGCATTTTTCCAGGTGCAATAGTCACCAATTTTAACTCTCTGTACTTTACTTGCAATTTCCTGATTAAAATCTTTGATTGCATTGAGTATATCAATAGTAATTATTTCTTTGTTAATAATTTCTAAATATGAAGAATTTTCTTGTTGTTCTTCCAAGTTAGTTTTTTGATATGAGTTTGTGGTTGAAGTAAAATCTGCTTTCGAGATATACAAATCTTCAAAATCTATCCACTGATAAGAATCTACTCTTTCTCCTAACAAGACAGTTTTTGCTTTTTGGATATGAATATTAAACTCTATTGCCGCACCTATATGCCCTTGATTTGTTTGACAAACTAACTTGAGATTATTCAGTAATTTGAAATCTAATTCTGATACAGATGTTTCATATTTATCTGTATCTTCATCATTAAATTCATCAGATATATCATCTATAGACAAAACAGAAGAGTTACTTGTTGAACCCATATCAAATATTTTAGTGTTTTTCATAAGTTTTTCATGTTCTAGAATTGCTTCGTGTATAACTTCGGCTGTTGTATCTGTAGTGACATTACTAATTTTTTTCTGTCCATTTTTTTCGTTGTATTGATTAAATTGGATGTATTGTTCTAAATTTTTGTCGTCTGTATAAGTAAATCCAGTTCTCTTGTCTAGAAAAGTTATGCGTTCAATCTGAGTAACAACTGTTTGAATATCTTGGGCTATTCCATATTGACGTATACATGAATCTAAAAGTGTACCTTGAGTAGCACTTAAACCACCAACACCTTTACCCCAATCTCCTTTTTTGCTTATTTCTCCAATTGCATAAATTGTTTGCCCTACATGGTTAATTCTATCCTTATCTACTCTTTTTATAATAGAGTCAAACCCTGTGGGTGAAGTCTGTATTTCATAATTGAGAAAACCTGTACCCTTTTTATTAATTACTGCAATATCTGCCCTTCTCCCTGGGTATTGGTATTCTTGTATAGGTTGAAATTTATCTTGTTTAAAGTATATTTCAGTAGTTGCTTTAATTACATCTGTTGCTTCATTTTTAGCTTCTCTGTGAGTTGAACTTTCACCTTTACTGCTAACAAATTTATTGCTAATACAATCTATTCCGGTTTCTTTATTTTCTTCTATATTGGCATTATGAGAAAAATGTGCAGAAACCCAAAAGGGTGTTTCTTTGCGTGCTTTATGATGTGCTTTTTTATAAAAAAGTTGGCAATTACAGAATATACATTTAAAAATCTCATTTTTATCATATAAATTACATTGAGCATCCACGAAAATACTATCCTTATTTAAGGCGTATCTAACCATATAGACTCCTTTATTAATCAAATGTATTAAATATTATACCCCATATTCTACAGTAGGTAAATTTTCGATAGTTGTCAAATTATGATAAAGAAATACTCTTTCAACAAAGACACAAAAACGCAATAAAAAACCCTTTGCGTCTTTGCGCCTTTGCGTGAGACTATTTAACTATAAGCCTCCATAGGTAAACAAGAACAAACAAAATTCCTATCACCAAAAGCAGCATCTATTCTCCCTACACTTGGCCAGAACTTATATTCCTTATTCCAAGGTGCAGGGTAAGCGGCTTGTTCACGAGAATAGGGATGATTCCATTCCCCAATAATCAAACTTTCCGCAGTGTGAGGTGCATTTTTCAAAAGATTATCTTGAATATCCATTTTACCGGATTCAATTGCAGCAACTTCTTCACGAATTGCAATCAAAGCATTGCAAAAGCGGTCTAATTCTTGTTTAGATTCACTTTCCGTAGGTTCAACCATAATTGTCCCAGCAACAGGCCAAGATACAGTAGGTGCATGAAAACCATAATCCATTAACCGCTTCGCAACATCATCAATTTCGATATGCGCTGATTTCTTCAAACTTCGCAAATCTAAAATACATTCATGTGCTACTAAACCATTTTTTCCCTGATACAAAACGGGATAATATGATTCCAGTCTTTTAGCGATGTAATTAGCATTAAGAATTGCTACTTTGGTTGCTTGCGTTAAACCATCTGCACCCATCATGGCAATATACATCCAAGAAATTACTAAGATACTTGCACTACCCCAAGGTGCAGCAGAAACAGCACCCAATTCACCACCCATTTTTACTACAGAATGTCCAGGTAAAAAGGGTACAAGATGGGAAGCGACACCAATAGGCCCCATACCGGGACCACCACCACCGTGAGGAATACAGAAGGTTTTGTGCAAGTTCAAATGACAAACATCTGCACCAATATCACCAGGACGACAAATACCTACTTGGGCATTCATATTAGCCCCATCCATGTAAACTTGTCCACCGTGATTATGAACAATAGCGCAGATATCCTGAATTGCTTCTTCAAACACACCGTGAGTTGAAGGATAAGTCACCATTAAAGCCGCAAGTTCATGACTATATTTTTCGGCTTTGGCTTTTAAATCATCAACATCAATATTACCTTGATCATCACAAGCGATTCCTACTACTTTCATTCCACACATTACTGCACTTGCCGGATTCGTTCCATGTGCAGATTGAGGAATTAAACAAATATTTCGGTGTCCTTCTCCACGATTTTGATGATATTCATGAATTACCAAAAGTCCGGTATATTCACCTTGAGAACCAGCATTAGGTTGGAGAGAAATTCCTGCAAAACCTGTAATTTCTGCTAACCATGCTTCTAATTGCTGGAAGAGAATTTGATAACCTCTTGTTTGAGAAATTGGTGCAAAAGGATGTATTTTCCCAAATTCTGCCCAGGTTACAGGAATCATTTCTGAAGTTGCATTTAACTTCATTGTGCAGGAACCCAAGGGAATCATTGATGTTGTTAATGATAAATCTTTGGTTTCTAGTTGATGCAGATAACGTAATAACTCGGTTTCTGAATGATATTGGTTGAAGACTGGATGTGTGAGATATTTACTTTGACGTGATAATGGGTAATCGGTAATCGGTAATTCTTCTACAGTAAAAGGCAGATTATCTTTCAATGCGAAAATTTGCCAAAGGTCGATTAAATCTTCTGGTGTGGTAGTTTCATTTAAGGAAATTCCAACAGTTGCGTTATCAAAGATGCG
The DNA here is from genome assembly GCF_049315035.1 of Anabaena sp. PCC 7938. Lineage (NCBI taxonomy): Bacteria > Bacillati > Cyanobacteriota > Cyanophyceae > Nostocales > Nostocaceae > Anabaena > Anabaena sp. PCC 7938. The sequence goes on from NZ_CP186034.1 coordinate 5,680,744, forward strand.
TAAATTAATATTTCTCTCGTTTGCAGCATCAAGAATTGCATCTAATCTGGTATTTCCTAATTCTACCCGTAAGGTATCAAAGAAGTTTTCCGAAGTTATTTTGTAACCTAACTGTTTGAGTCCATTTGCTAAAGTTACGGTTAACTGGTGGATATTTTCGGCAATTCCCCTCAGTCCATCTGGCCCATGATAAACTGCATACATACTCGCCATCACTGCCAATAATACCTGGGCTGTGCAAATATTACTGGTGGCTTTATCTCTGCGAATATGCTGTTCACGGGTTTGCAAAGCTAAACGTAATGCAGGTTTACCATTAACATCTTTTGATACACCGACAATTCTTCCTGGAACTAGTCGTTTATACTCTTCCTTCGTTGCAAAATAAGCAGCGTGTGGTCCCCCAAAGCCTAAAGGAATACCGAAGCGTTGTGTACTTCCTACAGCAATATCAGCCCCAAATTCACCGGGGGGTGTCAGTAAAGTTAAGCTGAGAGGATCTGCGGCTACAGTCACCAATGCACCCTGAGCATGGGACTGTGTGATAACATTGAGGTAGTCGTAAATTGTGCCATCACTGGCAGGATATTGGAGAATTGCACCAAAAATCGGTTCTGCAAAATCAAATGTTTGATGATCACCGATAATGATATTTATCCCCAGAGGTTTAGCTCTAGTTTGCAATACATCAATGGTTTGAGGATGACATTCACGAGAGACAAAATAGTTATTGGCTTTATTTTTGCAGACACCATAACTCATACTCATGGCTTCTGCTGCTGCTGTTGCTTCGTCTAACAAAGAAGCGTTAGCAATTTCTAAACCTGTTAAATCAATGATCATCGTTTGGAAATTTAGCAATGCTTCCAAACGTCCTTGGGCAATTTCTGGCTGATAAGGGGTGTAAGCTGTGTACCAACCGGGATTTTCGAGAATATTACGTTGAATTACAGCAGGAGTAATACAATCGTAATAGCCCATGCCAATAAATGAGCGATAAACTTGATTTTTATCGGCTATTTGTTTTAATTTCGCTAGTGCTGCATATTCGCTTTGTGCTGCTGGTAATTGTAGGGTTTGATTAAAGCGAATTGCCTGTGGTACTGTTTGATCAATTAGGTTATCTAAACTAGAAAAACCTAAGATATCAAGCATTTGTTGAATATCATCAGGGTTGATTCCAATGTGTCTTTGGGCAAAGTTGCTGAGTTTTTGACTGCTTTTAGCCAAAATCTTGTTATCACTAGGTTGAGTACGAGGGGGATTAGCTACCACAAATAGTTCTCCAGGCGCTTCTGTATTAATGTATTGTAATAATTATTTTTATATATTAGGTTTTTTTGAGACTCATATATTCAAACCTCCAAGCAGGAGGCAATTTTTTCTCTTCCTTCAAAATGTTCAATCAAAACCAAACACCTCTTATTGATGCTTTAAAAAACTCCATCTCTCGTCCCCATGCACCGTTTTACACTCCAGGACATAAACGCGGTGCTGGAATTTCCTCAGTTTTAACCGATTTACTTGGTAAAGAAGTTTTTCGCGCTGATTTAACGGAATTGGCTGAATTAGATAATTTATTTACTCCTGAAAATGCGATTCTCGCAGCACAAGAACTGGCAGCGGAAGCTTTTGGGGCTGAGAAAACATGGTTTTTAGTTAATGGTTCTACCTGTGGAATTGAAGCGGCTATTCTCGCTACTTGTGGTATGGGGGATAAAATTATTCTGCCGAGAAATGTGCATTCTTCGGTGATTTCTGGGTTAATTCTTTCTGGTGCAATTCCTATTTTTATTCAGCCTGAATATGATGAGGATTTAGATATTGCTCACAGTATTACACCGGAAGCGGTAAAAACAGCATTGGAAACACATCCTGACGCAAAAGCGGTGCTGACAGTTTACCCTACATATTACGGTGTTTGTGGAGATTTGAGTGCGATCGCACTTCTTACCCATCAATATAATATTCCCTTGCTCGTAGATGAAGCACATGGCGCACATTTTGCTTTTCACCCTCAATTACCCACACCAGCTTTAGCCGCAGGTGCAGATTTAACTGTGCAATCTATCCACAAAACCCTCGGTGCGATGACACAGGCATCAATGTTACACATCCAAGGTAACAGAATCGACGTTAACAAAATTAATAAAGCTTTGCAGCTAGTACAATCTACTAGTCCCAGCTTTATACTTTTAGCTTCTCTCGATGCCGCACGTCAACAAATGGCAATGAATGGGGAAAAGTTGATGTCTCAGACTTTGCAATTAGCAGCTTCAGCAAAAAGTCAAATCAGTCAAATTCCTGGTTTATCTATTCCTCTCCATACCAGCAGTCCAGGTTTTGTGGATTTAGATCAAACACGCTTAACTGTAAACGTTTCTAAATTAGGTTTAACAGGTTTTGCAGCTGAAGAAATCCTCAATGAAATGGGTGTAACTCCAGAATTTTCATCCTTACAAAATCTTACTTTTATTATTAGTTTGGGTAATATAGAACCTGATATTAATGCATTAGTGCAGGAGTTGAAAAATTTGATTCGGATACCACAATTGACAAGTCAGTACAAAATATGTAAATATAGAAACGATGCTATGATTAGCCAATTTATATGCATTTCTCCCCGTGAGGCTTTTTTTGCTAATAGTGAAACATTACCTTTGGAGAAAACACCGCAACGAATTTGCGCGGAAATAGTTTGTCCATATCCCCCAGGAATACCTGTTTTAATGCCGGGAGAAATTATTACAAAATCAGCCTTAGAATATCTGCAACAAATTCAGGCTTTAGGGGGATTTATTAACGGTTGTGCAGATACTAGTTTGAGAACTTTAAAAGTAGTAAAAACATGAAAAGGGTAATAGGTAATTGGTAATTGGTAATTGGTAATTGGTAAGAGCAATTATCAAATAGGCTATAGCCTTTCCCACTCTAGTTAGATACAAAATTACCCCTCCCCAACCCTCCCCTTGGTAAGGGGAGGGTGCGCGACAGCGCGGGTGGGGTGTATTTCATGAGCTTGGGAATTGCTATAATACAGCTATGTTGTAAATAAGCTCCCCATTTGGAAAATATAAAACTCTTACAAATTACGAATTACTTTAGCAACTAATTAATTAAGCTCCCTTTTTCACAAGGTCTTTATAAACTGGAACTTTTGCCTTGATTAGACTACGCACACCTTCCTCTACATTGTCTTGTTGCAGCAAAGAATCTCCCATTAACACTGCATTAGCACCAGCATCAGCTATTAAAGCTATATCAGCAGATGTTTCAATTCCTGACTCGCTAACGACAAGAATACTCAAATTTTGTAATTGCGATCGCCTAGCTGCCATTAATTGCTGAGTAGTGCTAAGATTAACGCTAAAATCTTCTAAACTGCGGTTATTAATAGAGATGATGCGGACATCATCTAACTTGAGTACCCGATCTAATTCGGTCAAGTTATGAACTTCAATGACAGCATTCATTCCCAAATAGTGAATTACCCGCAGAAAATTATGTATCTCCTGGTCTGTAAGAATAGCAGCAATCAATAATACCGCATCAGCACCAGCAGATCTGGCTAAATAAATTTGGCAAGGATCAAGAATAAAATCTTTACACAACAGAGGTAACGCTATCCGATATCGGATAGTACGTAAATGCTCAAAACCTCCCTGGAAGAACTTTTGGTCAGTGACAACAGACAGACAAGTAGCACCACCACGCTCATAGGATTTTGCGATCGCTAAAGGATCAAAATCTTGATTGAGAGTATCTTGATTAGGTAATACTTTTTTTACCTCTGCAATCAAACTGGGTTTATAAAAACTCTGCTGCAAAGCAGTAAAAAAATCTCGTACAGTCGGAGCAGCAGTTAATTGGCGTTGTAAGGAAGCCAAAGACATTTCTTGCTGCATTTGGGCTACTTCTAGCTTCTTCTGCCATACAATCTCTCTGAGTATAGGTTGCAGGCGACTATTAGATATACTAAGTGGGTAAATCATGATGAGAATAAATTAAGAATTAAGAATTAAGAAATTTCATCCTTCATTTTTTCTCACAGGCAATTATGAGAAATTTATCTGAGGATAATACCAAGTTGCAATAATGCTCGGTTAAGAATTTTTGTAGGTTGGGTTGAGGAACGAAACCCAACAAATGCCTGTAAATATTTAGGTTATGGCTTCTCTTCGAGACGCTTTGCGAATACCACACTTCTTGTTCACGCAGTGTCCCGAAGGGATACATTCCATTGCTTCGCAACGAACAAAACGAACAACCCAACCTACATAGACCTACATAATTTTATTTTTTGAGCTTAACCGACAAGTACTGTACCAAGTTAGGATTTTAGATTCACTGTCAAAAGGAGTTGTCAAACCATCCACAGATGGCTAGAAAATTTTCATCAACACCAGCTAGTACAGAACAGCCAAAATAGTTGCAAAAGCTCGCTTTTTTCTTTCTGCTACTTTGCACTCACCCAAATTGGCATATCCTCAACTGTGTGTATTCTTAGAAGTGAATCCAACTTGACTTGAGGTCAAACATTTCCACATCCTTTTTAGAAGTTTTATTTTGCTGATAACCACCCAGTAGGCAATTATTTTTCAGCAATCTGATATAAGTACGGTAGGGTATATAGTCTATAGGATTGTGTCCAGAAAAACGCAAAAGTAATACACAAGCCCAAGAATACTTTCCAGATATAATTGCTTTGACTATTTGTTCTATTTGTTCAGTATTAATTTTCTTATTGGCTGGTCTATTATAATCGGCAACATTCTGGTTCATAGTATGCACTCCTATGTATGAACAAAAAAACTAGTCAATGGCCTATAAGGTTTTTAATCAGATTGCCAAATTCTCACCACAAAGAAAAAAAATGTAATTCTTACGCACAGAGGTTATTACAGGTCAGAAGGACATATTATTGCAATTTATCTGTGCAACCCTTACATCCTCTAATCAAATGAATTTTTATGCTTATTTTGTATTTTATTTCCCTCCAATACACTGGGGTTAAAAGTCTCCATGATAGATATTGATGATTATGAAAAGCAGAAGCAGATTTAATTAGGTGATATAACATTTTATTACCTAATATATATCTAGCTTAATCTGCTGATCAAGTTAATCGTATTGCCAAAGTAGCTTCTTTGTTTAAGCCTACTAAAAGTTCAACACCGGATACATGAACTATTTTTTGATCAACTTGTCTATTTTTTCGCTCTTAAATTTTTTGTAAGAATTCGGGAGTCAGGAGGAAGAAGAATATTTTTCTCTTCTGTTTCCTCTAGTTGATGTCTGGCCTTTGTAGTAATATTTTTGATAATAAAAAGCATATATTGAAGCTTTTGTATAGGTCAACACACTTATTCTTATTATTTTATATGCCTTTTGTCAGATGCTCTGTCATTAGTAGGATTTTATTGAGAAAGATCTATATCTCAAGAAAGATGACTAGGCATATTTTTATATAGTTAAATGCGTTAAAAAGAGAATTACAATAATTCAAGTCAAAAATACCATTTTCTCCCTTGATGTCACCAATTCGAGGTAATATGTAAACATTTCAATCTTGACAAAATAGACGTTTTGTTGTATGAGATGTATTCTCCATACAGTGTTAGTTTTACAGCACTAAAGCCTTATTACAGCAGAAGTCAGGAATTAGGAGTAAAACTGGCTTTGTGTCTGGCTTTGAATTTAGATTCTGTACCTCATTGATCTGTATTATAGCAATTTCCAAGCTCATTAAATACACCCCACCCGCGCTGTCGCGCACCCTCCCCTTACCAAGGGGAGGGTTGGGGAGGGGTAATTTTGTATCTAACTAGAGTGGGAAAGGCTATAAGCTAATAAAATCAAATTTCTATAGTTTTATAACTTAACTTGCAAATAAATACACTGAGAATATTCATTACAAAAAAGGTATTAACCTGAAAACAATTAAGGATCTGAGATTATTCCCCACATTCATCCTCATTTATAGCAATTCCCAAGCTCATGAAATACACCCCACCCGCGCTGTCGCGCACCCTCCCCTTACCAAGGGGAGGGTTGGGGAGGAGTAATTTTGTATCTAACTAGAGTGGGAAAGGCCATATATAATCAACTTTACTCTCTGTTAGCCGATTAAAAATACAATTTAGCCAATGCTTGTATTGTCTTATCACCAACAAGGTACTTAATCAAAACAACAATTTCATTTTGATATGCAACTAAATGAAACTTAGAGTTTTTTTATTGTTAAAATCAACTTATTCAATTTAAGTTGTGAATGAATAGTAAAATCAAAATTTTGTAACTTTCTGATGATCAACTCAATACCGCTTACATTACCATCTGATAACCAGGAGTGAGTAGAGAGATGAATTATGGCGATTCCACATTAGAAACATCCAATTCCCAATTGAGTTTACAGCCAGAGGTGAAGTTGGAATTTGCTGATTTTCTTATCAATCAAGTTGTAGATGCTGCTTTTTGTCTAGGAAAAAACGCACAGTTTCTTTATGTTAATAATCCCACCTGTTACCTGACAGAGTATTCCCGCGATGAATTACTTTCCATGAATTTAGGTGATTTAGATATAGATTTTTCGTTACAGAATTGGTCAGAACTATGGAAAGATACAAACATCTATCACCGCACATTTAAATCTCGCTACTGTACAAAAACAGGAAGAATATTTTTAGGAGAAATAAATCTTACTTATATAAAACACCAAGGTAGAGAGTTTAACTGTGCTATTTTTAGAGAAATTAGTGACGAATTGGTTGAATTGAGTATGCAGAATTGGGAGTTGCTAGAACATAAGCAATCTCCGGTGCATTTACAAGAAAATATTGCTGAACTCAAATATAAGCAGTTTAATAACTTACTATGGCTGAAAGAGTCTGGATTTCTTAGTTTAGTAGAAGCTATTAATGCGAATATTTTTCTAATTCAAGGTAAAAAAATTTGTTATGCTAATTCTGCTGCGGAGTTACTGACTGGCTATTCAAACAGGGAACTGTTAGCAGGGGTTGAATTTAACCAAGTCATCAAGAGTAGAAAATCACAACAAAGTCAGGAAACTAATTCTGAATATCAAGAGTTAAAAATACTCACTAAACAGGGTAAAGAACGATGGTTAGTGGGTGTTTGGACTCGACTTGATAAAGTGCTGAATTTTGAAGGTGAAGATGTTGAAGTACTGACTACTATTGATATTACAGACTACAAATATGCAGAATCAAAATTACAAAATACTTTGGAAGAAGCCAAAAAAAACAGCGAACTAAGAGCGCATCTTGTGGCTATAGTCTCCCATCAATTCCGCACACCACTAAATGTTATTTCTTTTTCTAATAGCTTACTCAAACGACATATCAATAAATGGAAAGGAGAAAAAATTCAACTATTTTTGGAGAAAATTGCCATATCAGTCAAAGAAATAACCCAGGTATTAGATGATATTTGGTTTTTCTCTACAACAGATTTAGAAAAAGTTCAAATTGACCCTCAACAGGTTGATTTAGTTGAATTCTGCCATGATTTAATCAAAAATTTCCTGTTAATTAATAGTGAATACCATATTAAGTTTTATCACCAAGGTAACTGTGCAAAAGTCTGGATCGACACGAAACTGCTGAAACCAATTTTGAATAATTTGCTCGCAAATGCTATTAAATACTCTCCTAACAATAATGTTATACATTTCACTGTTTATTGTGAACATGAGAAAGTTATGTTTCAGATTCAAGATCAGGGAATTGGTATTCCTAAAGTAGATCAACAAAAATTATTTGAACTGTTTTATCGAGGTAGTAATGTTGATGCAATTCCTGGTACAGGCTTGGGTTTATCAATTGTCAACACTCTTGTTAATTTACATGGAGGTAAAATTATGGTGGTAAGTGAAGTTGATGTAGGTAGTACATTTACTGTGGTATTACCATCTGTTCCCTGTTCTGATTTTTGAATAGCTTAATGCTCAGAATTTTTTAATAAATCGCTGTTAACACTTTATATTGGTTGCAAAATGATACGCGAATCGTCGAAAAAAATTCTTGTAATTGAAGATGATGCTACTACCCGCAATCTCTTCTTAGACGGTCTTGAGGCTGAAGGTTTTGTTACGATAGGAGCAGAAAATGGTCTGGTTGGTATCCAGCAGGCAGAAGAGAATTTACCTGATTTGGTAATTTGTGATTTGATCATGCCGCATATAGATGGTTACGGTGTTTTAACTAAGTTACGTCAAAATCATTTCACAGCAATTATTCCTTTTATTTTTCTCACTGCTAGTAATTCTAAGATATCTATGAGAAAAGCGATGGAGTTGGGAGCAGATGATTATTTGAGTAAACCTTCTACTGTGGATGAATTACTAAAAGCAATTTCTATCCGATTAGAAAAACAAGCTCTTTTTAAGAATTGGTATGCTAATAAATCTCCCCAAATTTCAGCGGTTCCAGATATTGTAGTTAATTCAGAATCAATTTTTCCAACTGTTCCCCATCTCAAAAAAGTTTTCGACTATATTGAACTTCATTTCCATCAAGGGATTACTTTGTCAGATGTCGCAGAAGCTGTGGGTTATTCTCCTGCTTACTTGACTACACTAGTTGGTAAAGAGACGGGAGAAAGTGTTAATACTTGGATTGTTAAGCGTCGTATGGCTGCCGCTCGTCCTTTACTAAAAAATACTAATCAGACAATTGAAGCAGTTGCCACAAAACTAGGCTATCAAAATGCTTGTCATTTTTCCCGCCAGTTTCGTCAACATCACGGTTTGTCACCAACAATTTGGCGAAAACAACATCAATTAGTTCATGTGTCTGCAAATGCAAAGCTGCAAGTTATTAAATCTCATTCTGATTTAACAAACCGTATTTCTTGTTAATTTAAGGAGTCAGGAGTTCGGAGTAGTTAGAATTACGAATTACGAATTACGAATTACGAATTACGAATTACGAATTACGAATTAGTCTCTTTGGGTTTTGTTAGCTGCTGAAATACTAATTGTATGGCTAAGGCTAACAAACCAATACCCACTATGCCAAATATCCCCGCTCCCAAAGCTACGATACCCACAACTAGGGTACGAACAGCCGCGCTAATCTTGATGGCAAGTAAGTTATCAGAATGGATAGGCTTTGCAGCAAATGTAGTTGCGATCGCTATCATGAGAGAATACATCGCAAATCCCAGCCCTCCTGACATGATAGCCCCAGTTATACAGCGTAATGGAGTTGGTGGTACTTGTCCGCTAGTATCTGTTGATGGTGTGATATTTGGTTCATTCATAAAAGGTTGTGGGGTATAAGGTATAGCTTGCTTCTTCGTAGCGGAATTACGAATTACGAATTACGAATTACGAATTATTTGAATTCCAGTTGTAATTGTCCCAGTCACAAACAATTCTAAATCTTCGTCAGGGATTGCTGTGCGTATCTGCTGCTTGACTACTTCTGCTTGTGCTGGAGATTCGACAATTGCGAATACAGAAGGGCCAGAACCAGACATCATGGTTCCTAAAACTCCTTCTTGACTAGCAAATAATTCTCGCAGTTGTAGAACTTGGGGATAAGCTGGCAATACGACTTTTTCTAAATCATTGTGCAGTTTTTGAGAAATTTCTGCTGCATCTTTAGCCACGATGGCTTTCACCATTTCTCCCGAATGGACTGCATTGGCACGGGCAACTAAATCTTTGGTATCTTTAATATAAGTACTACCAAATACTTGTCGATAGGTTTGATATGCCCAAGGAGTAGAAACTTCTAAACTGCGATATTTTGCCAATACTATATTTATGTGATTTAAATTTGGTAAAGGGGAAAGTTGCTCACCTCTACCTGTTGCAATTACTGTTCCCCCAGAAATACAAAACGGCACATCTGAACCCAGGGTAGCTCCCAATTCTTCTAATTCTGATTTAGTTAGTCCCAGGTTCCAGAGTAAATCTATTCCTACCAAAACTGCTGCTGCATTTGTCGAACCTCCAGCTAAACCCGCAGCGACAGGAATCCGTTTTTTGATAGTAATATCAATACCGCCAAAGTTACTAAAAGCGTCAGGAAATTTCCTGGCCATCAGTTCCGCAGCCCGGTATGCTAGATTGGTTTGATCTATGGGTACTTGTGGGTGATCGCAGTAAACGCGAATTGTTTGAGTGCTGGCAGCATGGACATCAATTTGGTCTGCAAGGTCAATACTTTGGAGTATCATTGCTAACTCATGATATCCATCAGGACGATTACCAATGATTTCCAAATATAAGTTAATTTTGGCAGGTGCAATTAAGCTATAAGAATGCATTTTTAGTGCTTCGGCTTTAGTGGATTTACTCAAAAGTTAGACAGTTACTTAAGTTTACCCATTGTGCAACGCTGAGGTCTTCGGCGCGTACTTGGGGGTTTATTCCTAATTGTTCCAGTAATTGGGTCAAGAGATCGCGGTCAATGACCGATTGTAAGTTATTTCTTAACATTTTTCGTTTTGCCCCAAACCCCAATTTAACCAGATTTTCTAACTTTTTGGGGCTATTTGCCGGAATTTCTATCTGTCGAGGGAGCAACCGCACTACAGCCGAATCTACTTTTGGAGGTGGGTGAAATGCACTAGCAGGGACTGTGCAAATTAGCTCACAATCAGCTAAATACTGCACCCGTACCGACAACGCCCCAAAAGTTCTTGAACCTGGTTTAGCATATAATCGTTCTGCTACTTCTTTTTGTACCAGTAGCACAATAGAATCATAGGGTTCTGGGTTGGGTTGAGTGATAGTACCGAGTAACTTCTCAATAATTGGCCCAGTAATGTTGTAGGGAATATTGGCAACAACTTTATTTTGCTTTTGGAAATTGTTAAATGCTAACAATTGAGATGGTACATCTAATGTCAGAAAATCCCCTTGCAGCAGTAAAAAATTTTCTTTTTGACCTAGTTGTTTGACCAATAATTTACACAAATCGCGGTCAATTTCTACAGCAACTAGTGACTTAGCTAAAGGTAATAAACGCCGAGTTAAAATTCCTGTACCAGGGCCAATTTCCAAAATCCTATCACCCTCTCGACACTGTGCTGCTTTGACAATTGCATCTAGTGCCTTTTCACTTTTTAACCAATGTTGAGCAAATTGCTTGCGCGGTTGCACCATCTATATTTGTTTCTCCATATTTTGTTTGCAATTTGTAAGTTGTCAGGATATATGATTCAGTATAAATTAGGGTTTTAAAGTCGTTATTGATAATTCATAGAAACACTTGCTCCTCTAGATTACTGTTGTAAGCAAATCTTCTGACTCCTGACTTCTGAATTCTGAATTCTTACCTTTCACCAAACTGTCTGTAAATTTAAAATAAATCCTGGCAAAATATCTTCTCCAAATAATTCAATAGGAGATTCTAATATTTCTACTGGTTGATGAAGACGATATATTTCCACCTGACGTATTTTAGAATTAATTAACCAACCCAATTTTACACCATTATTTATATATTCCTGCATTTTATTTTGGACTTCTTGCAAACCATCACTTGGTGACATTAACTCTAATACAAAATCGGGTGCAATAGGCGGAAACTTGGCTTGTTCTTCTTGTGTAAGTGCATCCCATCTATCTTTTTTTATCCAAGCGACATCAGGAGAACGATTTGCACCATTAGGGAGTTTAAAGCAGGTTGAAGAATCGAAACAAACTCCTAGTTTAGTTTTGCGGTTCCAAATTCCCAAATCAATATCAATTTCAAAATTACGTTTTCCAGTTTCTCCGCCAGTGGGTGACATAATTAATAATTCTCCTTCTGAATTACGTTCAAATTTAACATCAGGATTTTCCCGACAAAGTTGATAAAATTGATTGTCTGTGAGTGTGATGATAGGATTTAAGTTAACGGTGATGGCTGTCATATAATTGATATTTAGTTGGATATTTTTTGGGATAGTATCTACTGAATAGCAATATTTTAACCGATAGTTTGGGTTAGGCGCATAAAGTCATCGTTCAACACTGGACTAAAATTTATAGACTTTTAGACACCGCTATACTTCTTGTCAAGTGTCTACATATAAATTCATCTTTGATTTAGCAACGCTGATTATTTATAATAAGCCTGGAAACTCCGGTAGATTTCTTCCCAGCTATGAACACCAAAAAAAGATATATTTTCCCCCTAATTTTAGTAGCAGTTTGTGCCAGCATCAGCAGTTGTACACCTGATAGCAGTGATAGCTTAACCTCAACACCAACAATACCAAAAAACACAACTTCCCCAAGTCCTTCTAATTCTCAAGTCGAAACTCAACCATTTTCAACTCAACCAACCCCCACTGAACAGCCACCGACTTCAACTTCTAAAACTATCTCTGGTAAAACTACCAAAGTTACCCTATACACAAGTGATGCTCAATGTCAAGATTACGTTGCTAAAACAGCTTCAGTCTCAGCAGATGAACCCATGAATGAAACAGTGGGTAAAGTCTTAGAACAAGGAGATACAGCCGATTTTAGCTTGTCTGGGTATCGTGTCAACGTCAATAATGGTGTGGCTACAATTGATTTGCGAATCTCTCCTGAATCAAAACGGCAAATAGCGTCTCTTTCTAGTTGTGAGCAGTTTGCACTGTTTGGTAGTCTCCGCAAAACCTTAACTAGTAATGCTGAATGGAAAATCAAAGAGGTACGCTTCACTGAAAAAGGTGAGGAAATTGTTCTTTAAACGAGATAGAGGGAACGAGATAAGTAGGTTGGCGTTAAAAATTGTCGTTGGGATAAGGCAGGGGGAAGGGGGCAGGGAGCAGGGAGAAAAAGGGTTTTAGCCTTGTTTACTTTTTTTACACAGTTTGGTTTTATTCTGCCTACCTACTTATTAATTACCAATTGTCAAAATTATTGCGCTTTCTCTTTAATATCTCGTCCTTCAAGTCCTTGCTGAACCCATTGCAAACATTCATATTCTGATGAAAATAATTTTGGTGCTGCAATATTATTTAAAGAATTTGGCGGATAGTGGTCATAAAAAATTTTATTATTCTCTGTGTACACAATTATTAAATTGTGGCGGTAAACATAACGCGATTTAAATCCATCCTCATAATTTATAAATTCTGCATTTCTGTCAATATGTTCTTTGGCAATATCAACTATATTGCTGATGCTTTTATCATATATTTTTGCAGGATTTTCTAATTTATGAAAATTACTTTTACGTCCAATCTCTGACAATAATTTGTATGAGAAAATTTCATAATTATCTATTTTACCAAAAACAAATGGAATGATGAGATATCCTTGATATGAAACAGAGCTTTCATAAAGAAGACGGCTCATCTCAATCTCCTTTGACGTAAATTCTTCCATATATTTACTCAATTAACACAGCAAAAATTGTGCGATCGCATTAGATATCTCTAGAAACCTTTATAGGCAGGGATTTCGGTTCTAATTTTTCCAGCCTATGTCTAATTATCGCTCTTTTTGAGCATTTATTAAATCCTGAAAATTCTTCCTGCAATTTACGTATATAGCCTTTCCCACTCTAGTAAGATACAAAATTACCCCTACCCAACCCTCCCCTTAGCAAGGGGAGGGTGCGCGACAGCGCGGGTGGGGTGTATTTCATGAGCTTGGGAATTGTTATATTACAATATACGGTATCAAATTATAGTCACCACAGACTAAGTTGATTCGGTGGCTGATTCAGATTGTTCCAAGGTAAAGGTGGAACTGCTACCCCACTTTGTTCTAATAGCTGTTGAAAATACTGAGCATTCTGAGGAGATATATCTTCAGTAGGACAATGGACAAAGAAATAAATCCGTACTCCTGATCTAAGCCAGGTTTGAATCTGCGTTACCCATTCTGCCATAAATGGCTGATTAACTAACAACTGTGGATGAGAAATAAAGCGCACCAAAGTAAAAGGCGCAGTCACACTAAAATGCACTGGAAGCTGAGGTTTACGCCGTTCTGATGTTAATTGTGGGTCATCATCCCCAGTATAAATTGGTCGTGTATCTAACAATACTCTCCCTACCCCTAACTGTTCTAACAGCGCATTCAAATTACTAGCATGGGGTTCTTGAAACCAATCACGATGCCTAACTTCTAATGCTAAAGGGATATCTGTGCGTGGCCAAGCTGTCAAAAAAGCCGTTAAATCATCCAATAATGCAGGTGAGTAGCTTGGGGGTAATTGGGCAAATATTGGCCCCAAGTGCTTACCTAGAGGGCGCATCTGTTCTAAAAATGTTAAAGCTTCAGGGATATGCGATCGCAATAATCCTTGATGGGTAATTTCTCGCGGTAACTTCAAGCAAAATTCAAAGCCTGGAGGTGTTTCTGTAGCCCAACGAGTGACAGTTTCAGAGTTAGGAACGGCGTAAAAAGTCGTATTACCTTCTACCGTGGTAAAGCGACGACTGTAGAGACGTAGAAACTCAGTGGTGCGAGTTCCTGGGGGATAAAGTTCGCCCACCCAACCTTTATATGCCCAAACTGCACAACCAAGAAAAAAGTTCACAAAATAAAATGTTTGAGGATTTCTTTTGCAATTTTACCTCGAACAGCAGAAAGCTCTTTCCAGGTGGTAACGAACACGAGTAGATTTAAAAAGGATTGATGATTGCTAGGATTAGATCAAGATTATATATACCAAATAAATTGGTAAATTTATGCCGAGAAAAGAACAAGGTTGGGTGACATTTCAAACATCAGAAGAAGAACGCAAGATTTTAGAAGAGTTCTGTCAGCACTCTCAGCGAACTAAAACTGAGATTTTGCGAGAATTAGTACGTGGACTGAATAAATACTCCTCACCACCAGTACCTCTACCAACTCAACCAGAGAAAGTGGAAACTCATACTCCTGAGATGGAAATTATTAATCCCAAAAAATCATTAAAAGTTAGTTCGCGCAATGTTCTCAAGGGAGTTGTGAAAAGAGTCACTACAGGAAGTGTGAATACGGAAGTGACCTTGGAAATTGTGCATAAAGTTGAGTTAACTTCGATGATTACTAGAGTTTCGGCTGAGGATTTGGAATTGGTTGAGGGAGTTGAAGCTTATGCTGTGATTAAATCTAATGACATTGTGATTGCAAAGGAATAGGGTTAATTAACACTGCCACTGTCAGAGTAAAGTGACCAAGACTTGCGCTCCTGAAGCTCCTCAAGGATATCCTAGAGCGATCGCTCAAAAACATTTAATTCTTCTTCAGGAACTCTCAGCAAGCGATTAAACAACACGTTACTCAGAGCAAAGGCTTCATTAGTCTCAAATAAATCACAATCATAGATTTTCATTGTCAGATTATCTAACAAATCGTTTTGTTTTTTTAAATTTAATAATCAACTATTTTAAGCTTTAGAATATCCCCAAATATTTCTCAATAAATCACTCCTAAGAAATAAATAAAATAATCCACATTTAGTAACTTAAAAATTGAGGCTAAATAAAATAAACAACACTAGCCAATAGGAGTATTCACAATGGATTGGTTTAACAGCTTTGAACAGTTTTTTAGACAATTAAGCGAATTCCAAAGTATAGTTTTTCATAACTGGACTTCAACCCTATCGAGTATGCAGAATCTAAACTTATCAGATCCACCAGAAACTTTAGAACAAAGTGTAAAACTACAAGAAGACCTAGTAAAAAACTCATTAGATTTCCAAGAACAGGTAAATCGTTTCTCAATAGACACACAAAGAAAATTGTGGGATAGTTACTTTAAAATGATGCGTAAATAATAAACCAATCTATATTAAGATAGGTTTTACCTCGTTCCCAGTCTCTGACTGGGAATGCAACTTAGTAGGCTCTGCCTACCTTTCATAAGATCAGTCTTAAGATTGTTTCTAGATATAAATCATAAACCAATTAATATTAGAGGATGTTTGATTATAGCGGTTCTCGGTTGAGTGATATACAAGAACCCCAACCCCCTCCCCGCAAGCGATGAGGGGGCTATGATCTATCTCATTCAAGTGCATATCGCTATAGTATATCTCGTTCCCAGTCTCTGACTGGGAATGCAACTTAGTAGGCTCTGCCTACCTTTCATAAGATCAGTCTTAAGATTATTTCTAGATATAAATCATAAACCAATCAATATTAGAGGATGTTTGATTAGTATCAGAATTGATTGAGATTCCCCCTTCCCAAGGAGGATTGAGGGAAATCTACAAATGCTAGATACCACAGCAAAAAGTTTATGGCTACGCCACGCAAGCTATCAAACATCCTCTGGAATTTGTTGTTGTGGCTTACAAATACAAGTGTTAGAATTTGCAAGCCAAAGCAGCTATGATAGTTCTTCTTCTCTCGACCTTTGACTAATAGCTTCGACCAACTCCGGCATACTTTCAAACCTATCTTGACCTGTTTGATCAAGTAATGATCTTAAATCTATGGTTTTGTCTTTTGTCCAGTGAATTTCTTCGTGACCTTTTGCTTGTTGGAGTATTTCTTTTTTACTTGCAGGAAAATCAATACCTGCAAGTGCTTGAGTTACTGCTGCAACTCCATAAGCTTCACCTTTATCAGGGCCGCGTTGATGTTCACGTCCTGCTTGTGATTTAGTAGACATAAAATTCTCCTTACCGAATCGTAAGTGACTTATCTACTTTCTAAGCTAGAACTGTTATTTATAACAGCCTTCTATCTTGAGAATTAATTTTGATTTAAATTTTAGAAGTTGAAGTAGCATCTATGACAAAATTGATGCACTTGACAGACTTTAGCTACTTAGTGTTAATTTTAAAATCGCTAGATAATCTAAAACCTTAGATCTTCATCAATCTTCCTTAATAAGGATGACTTTGAGAAAGTTATTTCTTTTTAAAGGGGGACATGGATACAAGCGTAAACTTTTTAAACATCTTCAACTTGTTAAATATGGTGGTTGAGTCGTATCAACCACCAAAATATTCCCAGAAACTTTCTTAAGCTTCGACTTTTACACCTTTCCAGAAAGCAATATAACCTTCTATATTTTTCGCTTTCTCTTTCGTTGTGGGATAATACCAAGCAGCATCTTTGTTAACTTGTCCATTTACGTCAATACTGTAGTAACTAGCAACACCTTTCCAAGGACAAGTGCTGTGGGTGTTGCTTTCTGTAAAATATTCCTTGTTAATAGCATCAGCAGGGAAGTAATGATTTCCTTCCACAACTACGGTTTTGTCGCTTTCGGCTAAAACTGTGCCGTTCCAAATTGCTTTCATAAGTGAGTTTGCAAAGAAAGTTAACAATTTATATTGTTACATTTTAATGTTGAATACTGTGTGGTAATTATAAAATTTATGGAAACAGCTTAAATTCATCATTTCTTTGCGTGATATAGCCTTTCCCACTCTAGTTAGATACAAAATTACCCCTCCCCAACCCTCCCCTTGGTAAGGGGAGGGTGCGCGACAGCGCGGGTGGGGTGTATTTCATGAGCTTGGGAATTGCTATATACTGAGTTTAATGAAAATTTTTGCGAAACAGCAAATGTGACTATTGTGGTAGTGCATTACGCTGTTGCCAACCCGCCCTAAGATTACTCAAACCAATCCTCACCACCTGGTAATTGTGCTAAATAATTATCAATTATATTTGCTAAATCTTTGGGTGAATATTCATAAGTTAACAACAAGAGATTTTGAGCAAAATCAATCAATTCTTCTCGATTCAATCTTTGAGAAATCTGACTCGCTTTTAAAGTACCTCCAAAAATCTCTGCACTAGCTGGACGAATTGCCATTTCTACTGCTTATGCTAAATATTCTCCCCATTTATTAGATTGAATATAATAAGATTTTTGATTATCTTTAACATTTAATTTATCGATTTGAATCACAGAATCAGAAATAGAAGCAATCCAAGAATTAGTTAAACGTTGTTCAACTTGATTTTGAATTAGATGAATAACCAACCTAACTAAAAAAGCTTCTATCTTTCGCAATGTTCCCTGTTTACTCATCTCCTCCAAATCATCAATAATTTCCAAAGCATCATCATAACGACCTTCTAAAATGCTTTGTCTTAAATCTATTAATTCTTGTGTCATAGTTATTTACTATAATTGGTAATTTTGTGATCAAGTTCTCATCTTCATCCTGTTCATCCTTAAATCCTGGAAATCATGATTCAGACAATTTTTTATCATCTTTCTCTATAATCATAGCTACTATTCCCTCTCCCTATTCGTCAACGTGAGTTAAAATCCTAATATCTTTATCACAACCCACGCAGACAACAGAGAAACAGCCATCTACCATGCTTCAGTATCCTGAACTCGAAAAAAAGCTTAAATATCACTTTGGTTATGATCAATTCCGCCCTGGACAAAGGCAAATTATTGAAGATGCGCTGCAAAATCGTGATTTAATGGTGGTGATGCCGACTGGTGGGGGTAAGTCTTTGTGCTTTCAATTACCTGCACTGCTAAAACCAGGTTTAACGGTGGTGGTGTCGCCGTTGATAGCATTGATGCAAGACCAAGTGGAAGCATTGCGAAATAATAACATTTCTGCCACATTTCTCAATAGTAGCCTCAACTCCTATAAAGTGCGATCGCGTGAAGAGGCAATTATGAATGGTAAAGTTAGGTTACTCTACGTCGCCCCAGAACGGTTAGTTAGTGATAGATTTCTGCCGCTTTTGGATGTAGTTAAAGAGAAAATTGGCATTTCTACCTTTGCTATTGATGAAGCGCACTGTGTTTCCGAATGGGGACATGATTTTCGTCCAGAATATCGCCAGTTAAAGTTACTGCGGAAACGCTATCCTGATGTTCCTACTATCGCCCTCACTGCTACCGCTACAGATCGCGTCCGGGCTGATATTATTGAACAATTAGGATTAAAGCAACCAAGTATTCATATTGCTAGTTTTAACCGCCAAAATCTTTATTATGAAGTTAGGGCTAAAAGTAAACGCGCTTACGCTGAAATATTAGAAATTGTTAGAGAAAATGAAGGTTCAGGAATTATCTATTGTTTAACCCGTAAAAAGGTTGATGAATTAACTTTTAAATTACAAAAAGATAAAGTTGCAGCCTTACCATATCATGCGGGATTAAGTGATGATGAACGCTCTAAAAATCAAACTCGATTTATTCGGGATGATGTGCGGGTAATGGTGGCGACAATTGCTTTTGGAATGGGAATTAATAAGCCTGATGTGCGGTTTGTAATTCATTCTGACTTACCGCGTAATATTGAGGGTTATTATCAAGAATCAGGAAGGGCGGGGAGAGATGATGAACCTTCACGGTGTACGCTCTTTTTTAGTTTTGCTGATGTGAAAACGATTGAATGGAGTATTAATCAAAAAACAGATCCACAAGAACAATTAATTGCGAAACAGCAACTACGACAGGTAATTGATTATGCAGAAGGGACAGACTGTAGACGCACTATTCAATTAGGTTATTTTGGGGAAAGATTTGCAGGTAATTGTGGCAATTGTGATAATTGTCGTTATCCCAAACCTGTGCAAGATTGGACTATTGAAGCGATGAAGTTTTTATCTTGTGTGGCTAGGTGCAAAGAAAGATATGGAATGCTTTATATAATTGATGTGTTGCGAGGCGCGAAAAACCAAAAAATTGCCCTGAATGGACATGATCAATTATCCACTTACGGGATTGGTAAAGATAAAACTGTAGATGAGTGGAGGATGTTGGGGCGATCGCTCTTACATCAAGGTATACTAGAGCAAACCCCTGATGGTTACTCGGTTTTGAAGCTTAACCCCCTCAGTTGGGAAGTAATGCGAAAACAGCGTACTGTCTCTATTGCGGTTCCCATAGCCCAAAAAATCAGCTACGAGGAGGGGAATGTTAAAGAGGCTGAAGTCGAAGTTCTCATGCACAGATTGCGATCGCTCCGCAAACAAATTGCTGATGAGCAAGCAGTTCCACCTTACGTCATTTTTCATGATTCTACCCTGAAATTAATGGCGCAAGTACAACCCAAAACCTTACATGAATTTGGTGAACTCTCAGGTGTAGGTAGTCACAAATTAGCCCAATATGGTGCAAAGTTCCTAACCGAAATTCAAGCCTATCGTCAAGAACAAGGTTTACAGCCATTAACAATAAATCAAGTTGATTACGCACCACTGCCTAATTTCCCCTCTGATACCGAATTAACGACATTAGAGTTATATCAACAGGGTCTGAGCATAGAAGAGATTGCCCAAAAACGCAACATTCGTCCCACCACAATTATCCGTCACATCTCAGATTTAATTGAAAAAAATCAACCCATAGATTTAAACAAATTAGTACCTCTAGAACATCAACAAAAGATTTGGCAAGTTTTAGAAGTACTAGGCGATATTTCCCTGACACCGATCCGAGATCATTTAGGTGAAAGTTACAGTTTTGATGAAATTCGCCTAGTGAGGGGAATTTGGCGGCAGAAAAAACGTAATTCTAAATCTTGACTGCTGACCAAATAATTAGGGAAACAACTTTTTTCCTCAGCCCCTTTGCTTCTTGTTGACCAATGACGATTATGTAGCACTTTCGCCTTGGTCTTGCGTACCAAAAATTACAGATAGTAGCTTAGGTAATACCAGACAAGCAGCAGTATTTAAGAGAGTCAAAAGTACACCATCCATGAAACTCATAGATAATACCCCTTTATAAAAATTGGTTCTGATTACTAATTATTATTTTGAATCAAAAGAGGTGTGAGTGATGACATCTAAGTTTTTGAATTTCTTTTGGTATGTATAAGTGAATTAAATATGTTTAAAAAACTATTGAAATATTGATATAAAAATACATATCTTCAAAAAACTTAAACTTAATGAGTTATCTGCCAAATATTTCTGGAAAATCTCCAAAAATTAAATGTGCGTGGCTTGAAACCCTGGTAGAGACGTTCCGGTGGAATGTCTCTCTCGGACTATTGAAGTGAATGAGGGAGAGAGGTTAGGGGAAGGGATTTATTTTCAAGTCAATGTAGGGTTAAAAAACCTAGCACCAAATACTTATCCTGTCAGAATTGATCAAACCTCCCCCTATTTGAAAACCAAAATTATTGCAAAATAGTCTTGATTTACGACTGATTTTCCCATTAAAAATCTCAAATTAGCATTTATGAAATGCCGCTATTCCTGTCCATTAGGAGAACACTGGGAACAAAATCGAGGACTGAATTTACAGAACTGACTACCAGTCAACGCATAGACTGTACAATAGGGGAAACTAGTAGTTTCTATCTTAGCTGTATGTAGCCTAGAGTCTATCAATGATGGCTGAAGAGGTTTGACTTGAAAAGCCAGAAACATAGATAGCAACTTGGGTAAAGCTAGACAAGCAACAGCATTGATGACTGTGATTAATAATGCATCCATTAAACCTATAACTGATCACCTCCTTGATAATTGTAGTGATAACAGTAATTCGTAATTAAAGATTTCCGCATTTGCATCTTAGCTAATTACGAATTAGCAATTATTTGGACATCATTGCAGGGCTGAAAGCAAAACTCATGGAACCGCATGACAACTGAACCATTGAATTTTACTTATATAAATGTAGTTTAGCATAAAGTTTTGTAAATATGGATGTGACGATTACGCTATTGTTATACACAGTAGGGAAAGTGCCTATTAAATACTGTTATTAACAAGAACAACCCATTTACTGCTCAATCATTGTTTTATGACAAAAATACAACCTGCATCTTCTTACTTATCTAACATCACCGAGCGAGAATACCGAGAATTACAGCGTTTGGTAGATTATACAAATGTGGAGTCGCTACCAGAAATTTGGCCCTTGGCGGCCAAGGAATTTGGTAATACGATCGCTCTCCATAACCCCCATGCTAAACCAGAAATCCAGATCACTTATAATCAGTTAGCAGAACAGATCCAACGATTTGCATCTGGGTTACAGGCATTAATCATGGATGTAGGTAATGGTGAAACGCCTACATTTGGCGATCGCATTTCCCTAATTGCCGACAATAGCCCGCGTTGGTTTATTGCTGACCAAGGTATTATGACTGCGGGGGCAGTGAATGCAGTCCGCAGCGCCCAAGCAGAACGAGAAGAACTACTATTTATCATCGCTAATAGTGGTAGTACCGTCGTAGTAGTCGAAGATATCAAAACATTCAATAAAATCAAAGAAGGTCTGAACGACTTACCCATTAAACTGGTTATCTTACTTGCCGATGAAACCCCACCAACAACAGAAAATTTTCGCGTGGTGAACTTTCTCCAGGTGCTAGAAATTGGTAGTAATCACACCTTAGCCACCGTTAAACAAAGCAGCGAAACTTTAGCAACATTAATTTATACATCTGGGACTACAGGCAAACCCAAAGGTGTAATGCTATCTCATCAGAACTTGCTACACCAAGTAAAAAGCTTGGGAACAGTCGTACAACCACAAAAAGGAAATATAGTCCTCAGCATTCTCCCCACATGGCACAGTTACGAACGCAGCGGAGAGTATTTCTTGCTTTCTCAAGGCTGCACACAAATTTACACAAATTTACGTGCTGTCAAACAAGATTTAAAAAAATTCAAACCCAATTACATGATTGCTGTACCCCGGCTGTGGGAATCGATCTATGAAGGAGTGCAGAAGCAGTTCCGCGAACAACCAGCCAAAAAACAACAGCTGATTCAATTTTTGCTGGATATGAGTCAGAAATATATCACAGCACGACGAATTACCCAGGGATTGAGTTTAGATCATATTCATGCCTCATCTGGTGAGCGATTAGGTGCGAAGATCCGAGAAATAGCCTTGTGGCCGTTCCAGGCATTGGGAGAAAAATTAGTTTATGCCAAAGTGCGGGAAGCGACAGGTGGCAAAATTAAGCAAGTAATTAGTGGTGGGGGTGCGCTACCCCGGCACATAGATAACTTTTTTGAAATTGTTGGTGTAGAGATTTTACAAGGCTATGGTTTGACAGAAACCTCACCAGTCACTAATGCGCGTCGTCCTTGGCGAAATTTACGAGGTTCATCTGGACAACCAATTCCCGGCACAGAAGTGAAAATTGTCAATCCAGAAACTCGTCAGCCACTACCAGTAGGAGAACGTGGTTTAGTGCTGCTGAAGGGGCCGCAAATTATGCAAGGCTATTACCAAAATCCCGAAGCAACCAAAAAAGTAATAGACGCTGAAGGTTGGTTTGATAGCGGTGATTTGGGTTGGGTGACTCCCCAAAATGACTTAGTGTTGACTGGTAGAGCCAAAGATACAATTGTGTTAACCAATGGGGAAAACATTGAACCGCAACCAATAGAAGATGCTTGTTTGCGATCGCCCTATGTTGATCAAATTATGCTAGTAGGACAAGATCAACGTAGCATTGGCGCTTTAATTGTTCCCAATCTCGAAGCCTTGGAAAAATGGGCAGAAACTCAGAATGATAAAATTACTGCCTCAACCAGTCAAAAAATTGACTTAGAGAGTAAAATAATCCAGGATTTATTTCGCCAAGAATTGAATCGGGAAGTCAAAGACCGTCCAGGCTATCGAGCTGATGACCGCATTGGCCCCTTCAAATTAATTCTCGAACCATTTTCCATTGAAAATGGCCTGATGACACAAACCTTAAAAGTTCGTCGTCATGTTGTCATGGATCGGTATCGAGATATTATTGACGGAATGTTTGCCAATTAATTCTCCAGTTCGCGGATTTCCTCCGCGACGAGAATGGTGACTAGTACACAATGGCGAAAATAAGCCACCCATTTCAAAAGTCTAAAACCCTGACGCAATGCTAATTACAAATTACGCAAAGCAGTACTAGTCTCTTTTCTCCTGCAAACTATAAAAGTGAACGTAAAATATTTATGGATGTTTCCAACCCTCAATTGCTTCTCAAACGTGGCGTTAATGTCAAAGTCATCGTCACTCCTCTCTGGAAAGAGGAAGTGCAACAACAACTGCAAGCTCAGATCAATCAACTTGATCAGCAACTGCAACAATTAGATGTAGAAGGACAAAGAGCAGTTGCAGCAATTCAAAAACAAAGTTTACAACCACCAGGACCCCAAACCCTCCAACAAATTGACAATATCCAACTCCAGGTAAATCAAAAGAAAAGTGAACTGCTAGAACAAAAAAATCAACTACTACAAAATCTTCAGCAAGTGCAGTTTCTGGAATTAGATCAAGAAGTCAACCAATTCCAAATGGAAGGCTTTTTCCGGGCAGAAATCGGGGATAACTTGATTAGTAAAATGCAGGTGGAAATTGTGTTAAGAGATGGCGTTGTCGAAGAAATTCGCGGCGATATTTAACATCTAGTTATCGATCATTAGAAACAGGGAATACGGGCAAATAGGAAAAATATTTTTCTTCCTTTTTCCTATTCCCTGTTATGATATTTCCCGAAAATCTCAATATAAAACATAGATATATCAACAGTTTCAGGCTGAAAAAGTTGGAGAAGGTGTAAAAAAATAAGCGATGAAAGCATCAAAAACCGTTCATTTACCCAGATTTGAGAATATTCTGATCTCCTTCTAATTCTTCTTCCTGACTCCTGACTCCTGACTCCTGACTCCTAGCCCTAACGGAAAGACTTTTTCAACAAATCCTAATTACAGTTTTGTCCAAGTTTATTTTGGACTGAACCTTTAGAGAAACATTGCACTTGAGAGCCAGCCCAGATAATTTCCCAGACTGGTGGTGAGCTAACTAAGAGCGATCGCCCAAAGCGGTTCATTTCTACCCGATATTTAATCGCACCCACCGTATTATTTTTAGTCCGATTGATTTGGGTAATCGTCACTAACGCCTGATTCGGTTGAGGATAAGCTACTTCTATCTGGCTTTTTCCTGCCACCGATGTCACCTCATTCAGCATATTCAGAGCTAGATTCGCAGGATCACTGCCTTGCATGGCAGAATTGATACTTTCTAAAGGTATGGTTTGATAATTGTCACGCTCAGGGTAAGCCAGCAGTTGCGAAGACTTTTCTAAGACAGATGTTAACTGTTGTTGATGTCCATTAGCAGTTCCAGTTATCAATGCAGGTGGTTGATTCTGAATCACATAAACCCCAGCAGTAGCAGCCAACATACTGAGTGTTAAAATCAAAAACAATTTAAACTTTGCCGACATAGTAATAGTATTAAAGGGGAATTTCAAACAGGTGAATGACCAATTTTGAATTTTTAGATTCAACCCTCACCCCTAGCTATAGCTAATGTTCAGCTTTTGTGTGAGAAATCCGGGTGAGGAGCATGGATATCTATGGAAATCCTAGTTTCTATCGACAAACTATCAGCGAACTGACAAAAGCCCTTCAGGCATCCAAGAGACAGCGCTGGCGCTCTTGATCTATAGACATCACCCTCAGCTTTAGGTTCCAATTGAGAATTGGGGATAAATTGTAAATAATTCTCCCCCTGCTCCCTGTTCCCTCCATCATTTCTTATCAAAAATTTTCGTGCCAAGATACAATTCAATCTGGCAGCAGCTGTTAAAGTCCATAAAATTATTGATTCTGAAACCACCATTATGAGCATTCATGAAGTATTTATGCCGGCGCTGAGTTCCACCATGACCGAAGGCAAAATTGTCTCTTGGGAGAAATCACCAGGGGATAAAGTGGAAAAAGGCGAAACAGTGGTGGTTGTCGAGTCGGATAAGGCCGATATGGATGTGGAATCCTTTTATGAGGGATTTCTCGCCCATATTATAGTTCCCGCTGGTGAAACCGCACCTGTCGGCGCAGCGATCGCTTACGTAGCCGAAACAGAAGCAGAAATCGAAACCGCCAAGGCTATGGGTGGTGGTGGTGCTGTGGCTGAAACATCCGCACCCGAACCCGAACTAGTTGCCGTATCTGCCTCATTGACAACACCCGCTACAGTTTCTCAAAATGGTTCCAACCATCGGGAAGGACGGTTAGTAGTTTCACCCCGCGCTCGCAAGTTAGCCAAAGAACTCCGGGTTGATTTAAATAATCTCACAGGTAGTGGCCCCTATGGTCGCATCGTCGCCGAAGATGTAGAAGCTGCCGTGGGTAAAGCGCCACAACCTACTACCCCTGCTATTACTCCAACTCAACCGACACCACCTGTTACCCCTACAGTAGCACCTGCAAAACCAACACCTGCACCGGCTCCAGTGGTCAGCAATGCCGTTCCTGGTCAAACAGTACCATTAACGACTTTGCAAAATGCCGTAGCACGGAATATGCTACCCAGTCTATCTGTACCCACATTCCATGTTGGTTACACAATTACCACCGATGGACTAGATAAGCTTTACAAGCAAATCAAATCTAAAGGTGTGACAATGACGGCGCTATTAGCAAAAGCTGTAGCAGTGACATTGCAAAAACACCCTTTATTAAATGCCAGCTATTCTGATCAAGGAATTGTGTATCATCCTCATATCAACGTTGCTGTTGCAGTAGCAATGGATGATGGTGGATTAATTACACCAGTCTTGCAAAAAGCAGATCAGGTAGATATCTATTCTTTATCTCGCAATTGGAAATCTTTGGTAGAAAAAGCTAGAGCTAAACAACTACAACCAGAGGAATACAACAGTGGGACATTTACCCTCTCTAACCTGGGAATGTTTGGTGTAGATACATTTGATGCAATTTTGCCACCTGGACAAGGTTCAATTTTAGCGATCGCTGCATCCCGTCCGCAAGTAGTAGCCACAGCAGATGGTTTATTTGGTGTGCGTTCACAAATGACAGTTAATATCACCTGTGACCACCGCATTATTTACGGCGCTCATGCAGCAGCATTCTTGAAAGATTTGGCGAAATTGATTGAAACTGAACCTCAATCTTTGGCACTTTAACCAAAAACTTTACAGGCCAATCAGGTACTTCCAAATAAAAAATCTCCAATTTGTAGGCTGGGTTAAGACTATAGTCCGTAACCCGCCATAAACTTAAGGGATAATCGGGATAATGGTCAGTGACGCTACCACACGCCACTTATGACTTACCAATAAATATTAATTTGAGACTTGGAATTTAAACACTCCAAGTTTTTTTATAATTTACTTAAACTGAATAAAAAACGACATGATAAATGAACATAGTTTAATCCTTGATTTGACAATCGTTTTAGTAGGTACAGCACTAGGCGGATTTTTAGCACATCGGCTGCATCAACCTGTCATACTTGGTTATTTAGTGAGTGGATTTGCAATTGGCCCTTTTGGTTTCAAATTATTAGCCAATGTTACTGACATTAAATCTTTAGCCGAAATTGGTGTCGCTTTCCTGCTATTTGCACTAGGTGTAGAATTCTCCTTAGCAGAATTAAAACGAGTTAAAGAAATTGCCATCAAAGGTAGTTTATTACAACTTGGCTTGACAATCGCTTTAGTAACCATAGTAACGTCAATTACAGGTTGGGCTGCGGGAATCACCCAAGGAATCTTCTTAGGAGCAGTTTTATCTCTTTCGTCCACAGCAATTGTGTTAAAAACCCTCACAGAAAGGGGTGAAATTAATACAGTACATGGGCAAATTATGCTGGCAATTTTAATTACCCAAGATTTAGCCTTGGGAGTGATGTTAGCAATACTACCAGCTTTACAACAACCAGAAAATATTGCTGTAGCACTGGGCTTTGCTCTCATCAAAATTGTACTATTTGTAATAGTAGCAATTATATTCAGTTGCTGGATAGTTCCCTATATTTTAAGTAATATCGCCGCTACGGAAAGTAATGAATTATTTTTATTAGTTGTAATTGCTCTATGTTTAGGAGTTGCCTTAACAACTGCATACTTAGGTCTTTCTATTGCAATGGGGGCATTTGTTGCTGGTTTAATGATTTCTGAAATTGATTATGCCGACCAGGCATTAGCAAAAATTTTACCTTTACGAGATACATTTGCAAGTCTGTTTTTTTCATCAATTGGAATGCTGATTGATCCTGCCATTCTCATCAACAATTTTGGACTAATCTTAGGACTTGTAGCTTTAGTAATGCTAGGTAAAGCAGCAATTATCTTAGGTATTGTTTTAAAGTTTGGCTACTCTCTAAAAAACGCTATTATAGTCAGTTTTGGTATCAACCAAATTGGAGAATTTTCTTTTGTATTAGCCTTGGTAGGATTAAAATTAGAGTTGATATCTCAACAAACCTATTCTCTATTATTAGGGACAACAGCAATTACTCTCCTACTCACTCCTTTATCCCTCCAAGTCGCACCTTTAATTGCCGATAATTTGCATCGAAACCCCTTACTGGCAAAGTTATTACAACGCTTTTCTGCACCCAAAACAATATCCATGCCAGAAATAATGACTGGTCATGTAGTAGTAGCAGGTTACGGCAGAGTTGGTCAAGTAATAGTCAAAATATTACAAACCGAAGGATATCCCGTTTTAGTAATTGAAAATAGTGAAGCATCTGTACAAAGACTGCGAATGCACCAAATACCTTATATTTTCGGAGATGCAGATTCTGAATTAGTTTTAGAAAAAGCACATTTAGCAACTGCTAAAGCTTTAGCAATTGCCCTTCCAGACCCTGCCAGCACTCGCTTACTTCTAAAAAATGCTCTGGCTATTGCACCTAATTTAGATGTAATTGCTCGTTCACACAGTAACAAAGAAATTGATCTTTTAACCCAAATGGGTGCTAAAGAAGTGGTACAACCTGAATTTGAGGCAGCATTAGAGTTAGGAAATCATTTACTAAAAACATTAGGTGCAGCAGAAAGTTACATCCAAACTGTTATCAAAACTATTCGCAAAGATAGATATTTAAGTGTTAGACCTGAGCAAGAATAGATATTTTTTAACAATCAAGCATTTACTACGTCTCAGGAACTTAGTCTTATCGAACAGAATTCAGGAGTCAGGAGTCAGGAGTCAGGAGTCAGAAGTAAAACCGGCTTGGTGTCTGGCTTTGAATTTAGATTCTGTACCGTATGGCTACGCCACGCAAGCTATCAGCTGACGCTCACGGCGAAGCCTCATTGATCTGCAATCCGCTGTAAGATACATCAGACACTTGTAAATCTGTGTTTGGTAATCTAAAAACAGACTCATGACAATTATCGAACAGAATTCAGGATTCTTCTTTAAGTTTGTTTCCTGCCAAGATACGAACTATAGAAAAATTCTATTGTTTCTATTGAATAACTAAGACATTTTCAGAGAATTTGTATAAGATGGACTGATCAACAACTCATTGATCTAACAAGGTCAATTGGTTTGTTCCTATGGTTACAAAATTTTTAAAGTAAATGAACAAAAAATTTGTTTTGACCTTGCTTTCTAGCCCCGTTATTTTTATGTCCATGCTATCTACAGTCATGATAGCTAGACCTATTCATGCCGGTCAAACAGTTACCCCTATAGGTACTCATCTATCTTGTGTCCGTTCTAACCATTCAGCAACACCACGTCAGGTATGTATACAGGTAGATAATACCACTCCATCGACAGCTAAACCAACCATGCAACTAGCTCAAGTTGAAGGGGAGGAAAATCAAACTATTAAAAATGAGCCAGAGCAGCAAAATCAGCCAGATGAATTAGAATTCACAGAAGCAGAAAGTGATGAGGCTATCAAGTTGTTTGGCTGTGATTGTCCAGCCTGCATCAGTTCTGTGCGTCAGTTACATGGTTTAGCACCTTTACCAGTATAGTTTGACCAAAAATAGCAGCCCTCTGACTTCGCTCAGGGAAAGGGGGGAAAAAGGGTTTGAGCCTTATTTACTTTTCTTTACACAGTTTGGCTTTATTCTGTCTACCTACTTAGTACAAACAGGAGAGGCCAGAGAACTTGCTCTCTGGCTCTTGGCTGTAAAACTCTAAACAATGAATCGTTGAATGCAGGGCGGTTTGGAGCTAAAGCCTAGATGCGTCCAATGTTGTGTAGTCCTAAAATGATACCTGCTCCTAAGATATGACCAAAAGCGGTAGTTGCTAGTATGGCAGGTAAGCCAAAACCGCCAAAGAAATTGGGGGCTGGAGCGGCTGGTTCTGCGCTAGGATATTGGATTGTAAATTTGCCGAAAGCGATCGCAATAATATTGGCAATAATCATGATGATGCCAACAGTAGGACTCCATTCTAGGGGTGCGGGTACAACAGCGAGTAAAGATGTCAACACCGGGTTTGCTCCTGAAATTTTTGCTGAAACAATATGCTCTTAAAGTTTCCTCATAAAAGTGAATATAAATCTCAAATTTGCAGCAATTTTTAATATTTTGTCTAAATACTTCATATAAATCATTAACTGATTGAAACGTAAATTTTAAGCGATAATTGCTAAAATCGTCACAGCTTTTGCACTAGGTTTTGCGTCAAACTTAGATTTAGATGCTACGAAGACTACATCGACGAGACACAAATTGCTTCCCGTAAGATACAAAATATTTTTCTGGTTACATTCAGTTGAATGATGATGTTATTATGAATGTGTAAATACGGTAATGTCGATACCATACTTCAATAGCTATGAAAATAGAGGCAATCGCCATTAAATTAGGAAGCCTACATTTTTGCATACTGAAATAATTTATTGAATTTACTATGTCCTCAAGTCTTGATTCTTTACCACCAGCACTATCTAAAATCGTTCAACGCTTCCAACGCGCTGCTGAACCAAAGCGACGTTATGAGCAATTGATTTGGTATGCTCAAAAATTACCAGAATTTCCCGAAGCTGACAAAATACCTGAAAACAAAGTACCAGGCTGCGTCTCACAGGTATACGTGACAGCATCACTGAATGATGGAAAGGTGTTTTTTCAGGGAGATTCTGATTCTCAGCTAACTAAAGGCTTAGTGGCGCTGTTGATAGAAGGATTGAAAGAACTATCACCTACAGAAATTGTACAACTGACTCCAGATTTCATTCAAGCCACAGGTTTAAACGTTAGTCTCACACCCTCCCGCGCTAATGGTTTTTACAATATTTTCAAAACCATGCAGAAAAAAGCTTTGGAATGCAAGTTAGATACATAGGGACTGCGAAGGAATTAATAATTACGTATCCCTAGGGGGAGCTTAGGCACTATTACAACTTAACAAATTAAATTAAGATGTCTACTAATTTATTAACAAAACCTGTTACTACTGCATTTGGTGGTGAAGTTAAAGAATTTCTCTGGAATTGGGAAAACCAGCAATTGCGGGTAATTTATGAAACTATAGGACAAGGTTCACCGCTTTTATTGCTTCCTGCTTTTAGTAGTGTTTCCACACGAGGGGAAGTGGGAGAACTTGCTCAATTACTTGCTTCCCATTTTAAAGTTACCGCTATCGACTGGCCAGGTTTTGGAGAATCTGACCGACTGAATTTAGATTACAACCCAGCAATATATCAGCAATTTTTGGCAAATTTTGTTAAATATGTTTTCGCTCAAGGAATTAGTGTAGTTGCAGCCGGTCATAGTGCTGGTTATGTCCTACAACTAGCCGTAACACAGCCAGATACTTTTACGCGGATTGTGTTGGTAGCACCAACTTGGCGAGGGCCTCTGCCAACAATGGGAGCAAATGCAAATATAGCTGCTATGGTTAGGGGGTTAGTGCGATCGCCCATTATCGGTCAAGCGCTTTATAAACTCAACACCACCCCATCTTTTTTAAGTTGGATGTACAGCCGTCACGTTTTCACTGATACAGCAAAACTTACACCCGACTTCATCACCGAAAAGTGGCAAAGTACCCAACAACCAAACGCCAGATTTGCTTCTGCAGCCTTTGTAACTGGAAATATTGATACGATTTATAGTCAAACAGAGTTTTTGTCCCTAGTACAGTCCTTATCTGCGCCACTAATGGCTGTAATTGGCGAATCTAGCCCTCCCAAATCACGCCAAGAAATGGACGCATTAGCGGCTTTACCAGGAGTTAGCAGCATTGTTATTCCCGGTTCTTTGGGACTGCATGAAGAATACCCCGCAGCCGTTTTTGAAGCGATATTACCATTCCTACTTACAGGACTTCCAGGCGATTCTAAATAATGAAATAGCAAGGCTTTTAATGGTCATAATCACCATCAGCAAAAAATTTATGTCTCATTATCAAGATGTACTTGAGCAAGCTAAAAGCCTGACACAATTTGCCATTATTAAATAATCAGAAAAATCAATACTTATTAGCTATGACTACAGTAAATATTTCTCTTCCCAACTCTATGCGGGACTTTATCAATGAACAGGTTGAAAAAGGTGGTTACAGTACAATTAGCGAATACATTCGATACTTGTATTTTTTATTTGCAAAGGGATGAGTCTATTGAAATTGTCCGGTTAATTCATTCTGCACAGGATATTTCACAGATATTAGCAGAAGAAGAATAGTTATATTTATCCTCTACGCCATTGTACCCTCCAAACCTCCAAAAAGCGAACTGACAAGTCAGCGCTATCGCTTCTCTATAATGTATAGTTAAGTTAAAGTAATAACATAAGCCAAATTTGCTCATAGTAAAAAGTATGCTGCAAGCAATTGAAGGAATTTACAAAGATGGTAAGGTAAAACTTAAAGAATTACCATCTAATATTTCAGAAAGTCTTGTTATTGTCACTTTTTTACAATCGCAAAAAAATCAAAAAAAAGATCAAATAATGCAGTTTGGTATGTTTGCTGGAAATCAGCAGTCAACAGAAGCAGATTTTGAAATTGCTGAATTTTATGGGGATAGTGAGGACATCTGAGATTTGTCGTCATAAATTATGAAATATGTCCTAGATACTCATGCTTTAATTTGGTTTCTGGAAGGTAATTTAAAGTTAGGTGCAAATGCTAAAGCTATCCTTTGTGATCCTGATTCAGAGTTAGTTATTCCTGCAACTACTTTAGCTGAGGCAGTTTGGATTGTAGAAAGAGGTAGAACATCTATTCCTGCTCCTAAAGATGTAATTTTAGCAGTAGAAGCTGATCCTCGTGTGGTCATTTATCCTCTTGATCAAGATGTTATTGAAATGACTATGAGTTTATCTACTATTAATGAGATGCACGATAGACAAATTGCGGCAACTGCGTTAGTTTTAGCAAGTAAAGCACCTCCACACCCTCAAACGCGATTCCTACGGAGCGCTTGCGCTATCGCATTCCCCACACTCCCAAACAGCGAACTGACAAGTCAGCGCTTACGCTATCGCACCCTCCACATCCCCAAAAGCGATTCCTACGGAGCGCTTGCGCTATCGTACATCACCAAACTCCAAACAGCGATATCTCAAGTAATTATACAGTCACTCTTTCTTGTGTTAGTGAAAGATTTGATTCAGTAAGTTTTTCTTGGCTCATCTCCTCTCTTGTAGCACTTTCACTATTACAAAATTGATCAAATAATTCAAAAAAGTTATTTAGTGCATCTCTTTCATCCGCAGAATAAAAAAGAATAATACTATCCCATCCATGCGAAGAACTAATTTTAAATCTTGTCTGTACCCATTCTTGAAATTGATTAAATTCTAGCTCTTGTTGAGTTGGTGGTAAACCTAAATCTGACCTACATCCCATATATCCATCTAAAAAAGCTCTTAGTCGAGTAATTGAACATTGACCTAAAAACATTCCTGGTCTTTGTTTAATTCTTTGGAGCATTTCATAGAAATATTCATCGGGAATTATAGTAATACTATGATGATTGTTTTCCATAATCTTTAACTCCTAAAAAGCTTCTTCTGTGATTTGGAATTGCTGACCGTTATACAGTTTATTATAAAACAGTAAATTGGCTAACCATTGATTTCTAGTGACTCCATCAGGATGATGATTATCAAATATCATTTCTACTCCATCTATTATAATCATAATCCCTTGATGACGACCATTAATAGAGATTGCATCCCCAGAAACACTTTCATCATAGATATAACTATCGCGTCCTATTCCTGAACCTGTATAAAGTTTTAGCCGCTTTCCCGAAATTCTCTGTGATACCAAGTAATCTTGGATAGCTTGAGCGCATTCAACACATTCCAAATTCTTATATTTGGCAATAATTTCTTTAAGTTTGTAGATTTGCTCAATACTAATTGGAATCAAGTTTTCTCCTAAAGAGTCAAAGATAAATCGTTATTTTATCACTAAAGCGATTCATAAGGAGCGTTTCGCTACACCCACAAAAAGCGAACTGACAAGTCAGCGCTTTCCTGCGGAACACTACGTGAACGCTATCGCACTTCCCACACCTCCAAACAGCGATATCTTTCCTGCGGAACGCTACGCGAACGGTCAGCTATCTCTATTCCTTATTCCTTCGGAACACTATCACATTAAATATTTGACAAAAATTGACAATATTTGCCATAATTAAATAATCAGAAAAATCAATACTTGTTAGCTATGACTACAGTAAATATTTCTCTTCCCGATTCTATGCGGGACTTTATCAATGAACAGGTTGAAAAAGGTGGTTACAGTACAACCAGCGAATACATTCGATACTTGATTCGTCAAGACTTAGAAAAAGCACGACAATCACAAATAGAAAAATTACTATTAGAAGGATTAGATAGCGGTGAATCAATTGAGATTACGGATGAATGGTGGGAACAAAAACGTACCCAACTTCTTGAAAGAATTCGCAAATCATAGCAATGACTAGACGAATTGTAATTAGACCAAAGGCTAGTGCTGATCTTGATAAACAGTTTGCTTATATCGCAGAGAGTAATTTTGATGCAGCATTAAGTTTTTTGATGCTACTAGGCAGACTTTTTCACAAATAGCACAACTACCGGGCATTGGTGCAGTTTATGATATTGGGAATCCGCGTCTAATGGGTTTGCGAAAGTGGGCAGTTAAGGGATTTGAAAAGCATCTAATTTTTTATTTGCAAAGGGATGAGTATATTGAAATTGTCCGGTTAATTCATTCTGCACGGGATATTTCACAGATATTAGCAGAAGAAGAATAGTTATATTTATCCACTACGCGATCGCACTCCCACATCACAAAACAGCGATCGCACTTTCACACCTTCAAAAAGCGATTCCTACGGAGCGCTTGCGCTATCGCACTCCCAACATCTTCAAAAGCGATACCTTCGTTAAACTAACGCTAACACTGTAGAAATATAAAATTATGGTATAATTATGATGTCAACTTCTTTAATCTCTTGTATTTTATAAATTTGCGTTATAATTTTGATTGGAATCCAGCAAAAGAAAAACAGAATATTCGTAAACATCAAATCAATTTTCGTTTAGCATCAACTGTTTTTCGTGATCAATATCAATTAAGTTTATATGATGAAGAACATAGTGATTATGAAGACAGATGGATTACTATAGGTTTAGATGAAACGGGTATTTTAAGGGTTGTTATTCATACTTTTGAACAAACAGATGAAGATTCATGTTTGATTCGTATTATTTCAGCACGAAAAGCAACTTTTAATGAACAACAGTATTATCAAGGAAGAAAGCTATGAAAGTAGAATATGATTTTTCACAAGCTGAACAAGGTAAATTTTATCATTCTGATGCAACTTTTCATTATCCGATTTACCTTGAACCAGATGTTGATAATTTTTTCAAAAAAATTGCTCATGAAAAAAACATTGATGTGCAAATTTTAGTCAATGAATGGTTGAGAAATAATATTAAATTAATTGAAAGCATTCAGTAAAAGCGATCGCACTCCCAACACCCCAACAAGCGATTCCTACGGAGCGCTTCGCTATCGCACTCCCAACATCCCCAAAAGAGCGATCGCATCCCCACATCCCTAAAACAGCGATCGCACTCCCCCAAATCCACAAACAGCGATCGCACCTCCAAACTTCCAAACAGCGATTCCTACGGAGCGCTTACGCTATCACACTCCCAACATCTCCACAACAGCGAACTGACAAGTCAGCGCTTGCGCTATCGCACTCCCACATCCCCAAAACAGCGATCGCATTCCCCACATCTCCCAAAAAGCGATCGCATCCCCACATCCCCAAAAAGCGAACTGACAAGTCAGCGCTTGCGCTATCGCACCATTCCACATACCTCAAAGCGATCTCACTCCCCACATCCTCAAACAGCGATCGCTTCTCTATGGTCTATAATTAAATTAAAGTAACAACATAAGCAAAATTTGATAATGGTAAAACTATGTTGCAAGCAATTAAAGGTTTTTACAAACAAGGTAAAGTAGAACTTAGAGAATTACCGATAGACATTGCAGAAAGTCTAGTTATTGTTACCTTTTTAGAGTCAAAAAAAAATCACAAAAAAGATCAAATAATGCAGTTTGGTATGTTTTCTGGAAATCAGCAGTCAACAGAAGCGGATTTTGAAATTGCTGAATTTCATGGGGATAGTGAAGACAGCTTAGACTGGTCATAAGTAATTATGAAATATGTCTTAGATACTCATGCTTTAATCTGGTTTCTTGAAGGTAATTTAAAGTTAAGTGCAAATGCTAAAATTATCCTTTCTGATCCTGATTCACAGTTAGTTATTCCTGCGACTACTTTAGCAGAAGCTGTTTGGATTGTAGAAAGAGGTAGAACATCTATTCCTGCTCCTAAAGATGTAATTTTAGCAGTAGAAGCTGATCCTCGTGTGGTAATTTATCCCCTTGATCAAGATGTTATTGAAATGACTATGAGCTTATCTGCTATTAATGAAATGCACGATAGACAAATTGCAGCAACTGCGTTAGTTTTAGCAAGTAAAGGTGAAATTGTACGGTTATTGACGTGCGATCAAAATATAACTGCTTCGGCTTTGGTTGCTATTGTTTGGTAGTTTGTAAATGAAGTCTATTTTAGCAATCGCACTACCTCCACATCTCTAAAACAGCGATCGCACTCCCAACATCCCCAAACAGCGATTCCTACGGAGCGCTTCGCTATCGCACTCCCACATCCCCCAAAAGCGATCGCACCCTTCAAACCTCAAAACAGCGATTCCTACGGAGCGCTTCGCTATCGCACTACTTCACCAAACCACCTAATCTATGCAGCTTAAATGTCGATTAGCTTACTAGTCTGGAATCACTTATCACTGACTTTGAATGTCGTGTGATCGCCGATGAAAACGAATTCGTCATCGTCCAGAAAGAAACAACAATTCGCCTTAATCGGTGACTCAAACCAAAAGCACTGCCGCTCGTCTTGTTGCGTCTTCGGCTTCGGTGTAATAGAACCGTGCGCGGAAAGCCATTCAATCTTCTCTTCGGTTGACTTGTCACGAAGCAACGACTGAACAGCCTCAGCTTGGGAAATGAGATCAATCAGATGAAATTTACCTTTCATAGTCGTGAAATTCGTGAAAATGGCATTCAGAATCTTCTAAATTAGTGTTAATAAGTTTGATGGGAGTATATTGTTCTTTTTCCATATTACCAAATCATCCCCAAATTCAAAACAAAACCCTTTAAAACATCTTCCCCCGAAACCGTAGCAGGAGAATCCAAAACCTCAACCTCTTTTCCCGGGCTATAAATTTCCACTTGACGAGATTTGCGATTAATTAATAAACCTAAACGCACACCATTATCTATATATTCCTTCATCTTTTCCTGTGTAGTCTTCAAACTATCACTAGGAGAAAGTAACTCAATTACAAAATCAGGACAAATGGGAGGAAACTTGGTTTGTTGTTCATGATTTAGTGAATTCCAACGTTCTAATGTTACCCAAGAAGCATCAGGAGAACGATCTGCACCATTTGGTAATTTAAAACCAGTAGAAGAATCAAAAGCTATCCCAGTACCATCAGCATCAGTCCAATTAAATAACTGCTGATTTACCCTACCATTACGATTTCCCGTTTCTCCCCCCGCAGGTGACATAATTATTAATTCCCCATTTGCATTTCTTTCAAATCTCAATTCGCGGTTATTTTGACATAGCTGAAAAAACTGATCATCAGTCATATCTATCACTGATTTTAAACTCACAGTTAAAGCATTCATAACCACATCCCACAATTACAAAAATTATCACATTCACATTACTCAAATCATAAACCAATCTCTCTCTTTCTCCGCGCCTCTGCGCCTCTGCGTGCAAAAAAAATCAAAATATCAAAAATAGGCAGGTATAAAACCTGCCCATCTAAACCTATTCTATACCTTCAATCCGATTTTCCACCTCCTGATACAACTCTCTTAATCGGTCTAAATTCTCCTCACTCGTCTCCCAATAACCGCGTCCATTCATTTCCAACAAAGTAGAAACAATCTTGCGGAAAGAATGAGGATTGAGATTCATCAAACGCTTTTGCATTTCCTCATCTTTGATGAAAGTTTCGTTCGTGTCCTCATAAATCCAATTATCCACAGCACCAGCAGTCGCACTCCAACCAGTAGTATTTACCAACCGTTTAGAGAGTTCCCTCACACCTTCGTAACCGTGAGACAACATCCCCTCATACCATTTGGGATTTAACAACTTCGTCCGCGCATCTAAACGCACAGTTTCTGATAAAGTTCTTACCTGTGCATTCGCTGTAGTTGTATCTGCAATGTAAGAAGATGGTTTCTTGCCATCTGCACGCAGACTTGCAACTAACTTAGTAGGATCAGAGTCGAAATAATGGGAAACATCTGTTAAACTGATTTCCGAAGAATCCAGATTTTGGAAAGTTGCATCAGCAGTCTTCAAAGTAGTTTCAAAAATCTGCCGTGACTCATCCATAACCCCAGGATTATCAGAATTGAAAGAGAAAGATTTGCGCTTCAAATACATTTCTTGCAACTCAGCTTCACTATCCCAAGTGCTATTCTCCACCGCAAGGTTAATATTAGAAGAATAAGAACCGGAAGCATTAGAGAAAACGCGAGTTGCAGCTTGACGCAGATTTATCCCCATTTCCTCAGCTTGTTTCAAAGCGTGCTTGCGGACAAAGTTCATTTCCAAAGGTTCATCAGCTTCTGCTGCCATTTTCACACCTTGATCAAGCAAGTTCATTTGGTTAATGAACAAGTCGCGGAATACACCAGAACAGTTAATGACAACATCAATTCTGGGTCTTCCTAATTCTTCTAGAGGTATCAATTCTAACTTGTTAACCCGTCCCAAAGCATCGGGAACTGGACGAACTCCCACCATCCACATAATTTGGGCTAGGGATTCACCGTAGGTTTTGATGTTATCTGTACCCCAGAGGACACAGGCGATGGTTTCTGGCCAGTTTCCTTCATTTTCGGACTTGTTCCGTTCCAACAACCTATCAACAACGATTTTCGCAGATTGGACTGCGGCGGAAGTGGGGATAGATTGGGGATCTAAGGCGTGTATATTTTTACCTGTGGGTAATACATCCGGGTTACGGATAGGATCACCACCGGGTCCAGGGAGGATATATTCACCAGCTAAACCTTGGAGAAGTCCACCGAGTTCGTTATCTGCACAAACTTGTTTTAAGCAGAATTCCAAATATTCAAACAGGGGTTTTAACGCAGAGGTGTCAACTTTGGTGTAACCTGATTGATGCAGAGATTCTACCCAAGGTTCTTTTTTACCCATGTTGAAGAAATTCAACTTGGAAACGAGTGAAACTCTACCTTCTGCGTCAATTTGTTCTTGGACTAAAGCTGTGACAGCCGCACGGGTAGCGAGGGTGATATCTTGGAGTAATTGGACATCCTCTAAAATCCCTGCGTCGTTGTTTTTGTAGATATCTTCAATGTTGCGTCCCAGACTTCTAGCGATAATTCCGGGTAAACCTTGAATTTCTTCCTCTTGCCGATCTAAACTAGCAATGTTGACTAAAGTTGCGATCGCTTCTTCGGCAGTAGGAGGTTTACCAATTACGTGCAGTCCACAAGGTAACAACCGCGATTCAATTTCCATCAACCGACGATAAACACTGCCAACGATGTTATCCCGTTCTTCCGAGGACATATCCTTAGAATCGGTTTCTGGTAAATGAATATCTTTGTCTAAGTTGACAATGCGGCATTTATCCATGATGGAATTGACAATAGAAACACCGCGTCCTGTGTCTTTCAAAGTTTGGTAAGAAGCAATTAACTCGCTGAGTTCCTTCAACCCTTTATATAAACCAGCATTTTCCGCAGGTGGTGTCAGGTAAGAAATTGTTTCTGCATAACTGCGACGTTTAGCAATTGTAGCTTCACTAGGGTTGTTAGCCGCGTAATAATACAGGTTAGGAATTGAGCCAATTAGTTGATCTGGGTAACAATCACCAGACATCCCCATTTGCTTACCAGGCATGAATTCCAATGAGCCGTGTGTCCCAAAGTGTAACACAGCATCAGCACCCCAAATTTTTTCTAAATAGGTGTAGTAAGCTGCGAAACCGTGGTGAGGACTAGCAGAACGGGAGAATAACAACCGCATGGGGTCGCCTTCATAACCAAATGTTGGTTGGACTCCAATGAAGACATTACCAAACTGCTTTCCGTAGATTAACAGATTTTGTCCGTCGCTGTTTAAGTTTCCTGGTGGTGGTCCCCAGTTTTCTTCTAAGCGTTGGGAGTATGGTGTCAGTGCTTCATATTCTGGCACGGACATTTTGTAAGCAATGTTGAGTTCAGGACTGTTGTATTGTGCTTGTGCGTCGTGGATGACTTGTTCTAGCAACTCTTGCGCTGTTTCCGGAATATCCTGCACGTCGTAACCGTTGTTTCTCAGTCCTTTCATGACTTCATGAATAGAACCGAATACGTCTAAGTATGCAGCTGTTCCCACGTTGCCTTTATCAGGAGGGAAACTGAAAACGGTAATGGCGACTTTTTTGGTTAATTTGGGTTTGCTGCGGAGGTTTGCCCATTTTAACGCCCGTTGCGCGACGATTTCTACTCGATCTTGGAGAGCGATCGCTTTCCCGGTTGTCCCATCTTTACCTGATAAGATAATCGGTTCAATTGCCCCGTCAAGTTCAGGTATAGCAATCTGTAAAGCCACTTGAATGGGATGTAACCCCAAATCGCTATCTAGCCATTCTTCCGTAGTTTGGAAGACCAAAGGCAACGCCACCATGTAAGGACGATTTAACCGTTTTAATGCTTCAATAGCTTTCGGATGATCTTGTCTAGCGGGGCCACCCACTAAAGCAAAACCAGTTAAAGATACAACTGCATCTACTAATTGTAAGTTTGTTGTAGGTTCATAAAAGTAAGCTTCTATTGGTTTAGAGAAATCCAAACCACCAGCAAACACAGGCAGAACTCTTGCCCCTAGTGATTCCAATTCCTGAACAATTGCCACATAATGGGCATCATCGCCAGTAACTAGGTGAGTCCGTTGTAAAACCAAACCTACACATGGTGCAAGAGGATCTTTGAGGTTTTTGGAGATGTCTTTGCGGACAGAATACCAGTTCAGATATTCTCGCACATCCTCGAACATACTCGGCGCTAAGGGATGCCAAATCCCCATGTCAGGATAAACAACGGGTGCTTGATAGTCAGCAGCGACGAAGTTTTGTCTGTCTTCGCCTTTTAATACATATTTATCAGCCAGCATCAGTAAAAAGTTTTCTAGGTTTTCCGCTGAACCACCTAGCCAATACTGAAAACTGAGCATGAAGTTTCTTGCATCTTGTGCTTTTTCCATTGGGAGGAATTTTAGCACTTGGGGTAGTGTCCGCAGCAGTTTCAGCATTCCATCTTGGAAGCCTGCACCGGATTTTTCTTTGCGTTTCCGCATGAACTGAGCGATGACACTTTTTGATTGTCCTAACTGTGCCAAAGAAAAGCTGCCCATTTTATTCAGGCGCATAACTTCGGGCATGGAAGGAAATACAACCGCTACATCTAAATTATCACGATGGGGTTCAACAGCCGCTACTACTTTTTGGGCTAAGTCTTCAATAAAAATCAGAGAAGCAATGAATATATTTGCACTTGCCATATCCCGCTTAAATAGCTCATAGTTCTCAGAACCACGCAGTTCTTCAATCAAGTAACCACTGATTTCAATCGCTAGACTAGGATGATTGGCGTTAATTTCCCGTACCGCTTCCGACAATGAACTCTGGTATTGGGACTCAAGTACGACATAGACAACTTTGATTAAATTACGTCCCCGTAAATCGTCAGGTGCAATATGTCTAATAGTGGACTTGACCTGGGTAAACATTCAAATAAGCTCCTTTCAAGCGTGTTCTCCGAAATTCATCACGGCTAATGTCACCGCTTGTAATTTCAATTATTTTCGGCAATAAGAGTTTTTTATCAGAAAACTCTTATCCTGTGGGGGTTTTGTCCTATATCTGACACAAAATGATATAGAAAACGTGATTATTTTTAATGAATCTTAACAAATAACTAAGATTTCCTCATGTTTTTGTAAATTCTGTTTACATTGATATTATGTTATTTAACTATATAGTTGATTAATGTAAATAAAAATAGTATGAATTTGTACTTAAACTAACCACAGTGACACTGAGAAAACAGAGAAAAGTGGTAGAGCTTTGTGTATGTCTTTATTTTCTCTGTTAGAGAACTCGATAAAAAGAAATGCCCAAAGTCATTCTGATAGCCCAGTGTGACATATGAATCCTACGGAACGAAATTTAGTATATAGCCTTTCCCACTCTAGTTAGATACAAAATTACCCCTCCCCAACCCTCCCCTTACCAAGGGGAGGGTGCGCGACAGCGCGGGTGGGGTGTATTTCATGAGCTTGGGAATTGCTATATCCCTTCGGGACACTTTGTGAAACCGAAGCGTGCCATAGGCTATAAAATTCTCTAAAATGCTTCTTTTTGTTTCGTTACACATAGCTTACGCCAAGCGCTGCGAAGTGCATGACAAGATAGGATCAATCATTGTGTAGAGTTCTC
Source organism: Anabaena sp. PCC 7938 (assembly GCF_049315035.1). NCBI lineage: Bacteria > Bacillati > Cyanobacteriota > Cyanophyceae > Nostocales > Nostocaceae > Anabaena > Anabaena sp. PCC 7938. The sequence continues at coordinate 5,723,418 of NZ_CP186034.1, forward strand.
TTAAATACTCCATATAAAAAATCGGATTAATCATATAAAATAGGATATGAGATAGTTAAAATTTCTCCCTGAACATTCAATGAGGATATGACAATGAATGCTTTAACTGTCAATTTGAAATCATTAATAGAAATGACTGATGAGCAGTTTTTTGAGCTATGTCAAAACAACCGAGAATTGAGATTTGAAAGAAATGCCAATGGAGAGTTAATAATTATGCCACCAACGGGAGGAGAGACGGGAAATCGTAATGCGGGTATTACTGCTCAACTTTGGATTTGGAATGAGCAAAATAAGGAGGGTATAGTTTTTGATTCTTCTACTTGTTTTAAGTTACCAAATGGTGCAGATCGTTCTCCTGATGCTTCTTGGATCAAGTTAGAAAGATGGAATGCTTTAACTGATGAAGAAAAACAAAAGTTTCCTCCTATTTGTCCTGATTTTGTGATTGAGTTACTTTCTCCTAGTGATAGTTTGAAGACTACACAGGAAAAGATGAAGGAATATATAGATAATGGTGTGCGTTTGGGTATATTAATTAATCGGAAATCTCGTCAAGTGGAGATTTATAGACCTGGTAAGGAGGTTGAGGTTTTTGATTCTCCTGCTACGGTTTTAGGGGAAGATGTTTTAAAGGGTTTTGTTTTGAATTTGGGGATGATTTGGTAAAATTATATAGGTATTTATTTAACCAGGTAAATATGGTTGTTTAATGGGTGTGCAGGAGGGTAGGGGTTTGTATGAAAATGAACCACGAAGAAGTGAAGGACACGAAGGAAGAAGAGTTTTAGAGAGATTGTGTGTAAGTTTTAACTGAAAATAGCGGCTTATACTTATACAGGTGTATTACCCCAATCTGTCCAATCTATTTCATCTGATTTGGTAGTAGTCTGATCTGATGTATTTGAGTTATTTGAATTTTCTCGCAAAACTGCTTTTAATGAATCTCTTCGTATTTGTTCTCTTATTAATCTACTCCTAGATTTTGAGTCAGATGGATTTGCACTTTGCTGTTTAAACTCATACTCTTCATAAATATCAATCCATTCTTGTATAAACAGTAAAGTACGCCAGCCAATATTAGCAGATGTAGACAATCTTCTTCCTAAATTTGCAATCTCATAAGATTCTTCATCCTTATGTGGCATTATAATGTGTTTTCTCAAGATTTTTAACCTTTCATTATGGGGGTAATTAGAATAGCATTTATGTATTTTATTCATTTGAGAAAAAGCAGATAAAAGAAGTTTTATATTGAATCTTCTTCCATTCCATCCATGATTTAATAAATGTGTATATATATTAGGTATTTGATAATCTACATTTTCTAAAGCTTTTTGTGCTTCTTCCTTGGTTTCGTATGCGTCTAGATGTAAAATTGATATTTCATTTGGACTAATATCTTGATAATTTGCGATTATTAAAGGTGTTGTAATCACCCCAGATATAACTTCTTGGTTCTGATCATTTAAATAAGCATAATATTGAACTAAATGCTGTGCTTCATTCTTTCTAAGTTTCTTAACTATCTTGTTGTCATTAAAATCAGGAGATTCAGATTTTTGCTGGCTAAACTTATTTCTGTTATTCTGTTTTGTTTGATCTGTATCAAATATTTCAGAGAATACATTATGATTAGTATCATTTGTCATCCCATCCCATAACTGCAAATATTTAGATGTGTCATTAAAAAAATCTAGGAGTTTAATTTTTGTACCAACCCAACCTAAATTAATGAGATGAAGATAGGCAAAATCCATTCTTTTTACTGTTCCAGCATCTTGCACTTCTTGAAATGTCTGTCTATCACGTAAATAATCATAATTTTTGATTACTCCTCCTCCTGATTTAAGCCATGCTTGCTGTTCTGCATTTTCAGCATCTTCTCTACTCCGAAAGGGTAAAGTATATAGAATCCATATCTTTCCTTCTTCTGCTTCTTCGCAAGTTGATCTAACTTCTCCTTCATAGTGTTGTTTCATTCTTTGGGTTAGATTTGATGTCATTCCCCAGTAAATAGCATCTAACTTTTCTAAATATAAACAGTATATAAAGTGAACTGTACTTACTCTTTTAACGGGTGGTAAATTCCTCAAGTCTTTACCAGAATCAGTAGTAGTTTGTAACTGTTTCTGTTTAGATAATGGATGATAAGCAGTTATTAAATTTAAATCAATTTCATCTATAAGAACGGCGTTAATATTTGTATTAATATTATCGATCTGATTAGACTTTGCTATACTATTTTGCTTTAATAAAATACGTAAACTTTTAGCTTCATCCTTACCCTTCTCTGTATTAGTTATTACCTCAAAAGTCACACGTGTTCCTTCCAGTAAATCAATAGGGTAAAAATTATTTGTTTCAGATAAATATTCCCATTGGATAGAGTTTGGATCTTTACTACTACTCCAAATAGATAAATTAGGATTTAATTTCTCTGCTTCAATAACACTTTCTTCTAATCCTAATCTCTCAGCTAATTCTGCTAATGTATAACCAGTATTATCTTTATTTATATAAACTTCATTACCGTTATCTCTGGTAATAAAACCAAAGTTCATTTTCTTATTATTTCTGTTTTTTCCAAAGAATTTGATTAAACCTGTGTGTCTCATAAAATAAATATCCTCTGACAAATAAAGTTTGTGTTAATTATTCCAGAATTATTGTTTTTATAAATTTTCTATTACGCGCTCTTGTATGCGCTCTTGATTTTGTTGCTGGTTGTTTTTCCAAATTAGATGGTGTTTCTTCTGTGAGATAAATATCTTTATTATCCCAAGATTGTAAATAAACTGGTATTCTTTTGAGAAAATACCTCAATGCTATTTGATGTCCATCCCATCCTAAATCCAGAAGATAACGGTAAGCAGATATCATATTTGTTACTGTACCAGCATAAGAAAACAAAGTTCCAGAACCATAGCCAGATTTTTGCCAAGCAATTTTTTCACTAGCTTCTGCTTCTTCTCTAGTTTTAAAAGCTACTGTATATAAGATATTAATGTTTTTACGCTCATCTGGTGATGTTGAATGTACATCTCCCTCAAAATGCTGTTTCATTCTTTCTTCTAAGTTTGATGTCATTCCCCAGTAAATAGCATCATTATATCTAATACTTTCTTCAGTCCCATGCTCAAAAGTCATTAAATAATCAAGTCGCAAGCAGTATAAAAAATACCTAGCAGTTTTTCTTTTAATTCTTGCTAATTTATTCATTCACTTATAACAAATGGTGAAAACCATTATATTTTACAAAATCTATATTTAAGACCGTAAAATTACATATAGTGTTATAGCCTTAATAATCCGTAACTTGTGGCACAATCATAATGTAAATTTTAGAAGTATCGCCAAATTAAACTTGCCATGAACATAGCAACATTTGAAGCGTCTGTCTCGTACAATGACATGGTTGGCTCTGTATCAGTTGATAATGCTGATCAATCTTCAATATATCACTGGCTTGATAAACGCAATCTGAGAAACTCACGAGATGAGCTAGTATTTGGGATAACACTATCTTTCGGGGAGAATCGCGGAGAGGAGATTGTCAACCCAGTCAACGTAGTGTTCTTGCTCATTACAGGCGAAAATATAGCTACGCTAACAAAAAAGATTAATGGTGGCCAAGTACCACTACAGGTAAGGCGCATTGAAACAGTAATGACATTTGGTGAATTTTTCAGCTTATTCAAACAATTTAGTCTTACACTCTCGCCGAATCAGAACAAGCATACAACTAAAGGAATTGAATTCAAAGGAATACTAGAGGGGGTGAAGTATCAGTATGAAGATTGAGCCATTGTTTTCATGTTAGCTCCTTACAATAGTTTAGGATGTTGGTTGGGAGAGCGATCGCTTAAAATTGGGGTAGTTATGAGCGATCGCTGTTTGGGAATAAGTTGGGAGAGTGATCGCTGTTTGGGGATCTTGGGGTGCGATCGCCCCTGAGTTTAAATAAAATAGAATCAGATAACCACAAAACCGCACTATGACTTCACGACTCGAAAATGCGATCGCTGCTATCCAACAGCTATCATCTACAGAACGTCAACAACTGTTGCAAATCTTTACCCAAAGCAATTCATCCTTAAACTCTCAAACGGATCTTAAAAATCTCAGTCATCAGTTTTGGCAAGATACCACACTCAAGGAACTCCTAGCCACACAGACCCCTATCACCGTACATAACCTCAAACATCTCGCTGTTGACTTTTGGCCTGAAGAAGACTCCATCGAAGATTTTCTCATTTTCCTACGACAACAACGCCAAGAAGTGATCTAACCAAACACCATGAGTTTTTACCTCATTGATACTGATATCGCTTCTTTCATCTTCAAAGGTAGTGATTATGCCGACCCTTACTTACCATATTTAACTGATCAACAATTAGCAATGTCATTCATGACCGTAGCTGAACTGTTTCAGTGGGCAATTTTGCGTCAATGGGGAGATCGCCGTTTCACACAACTAGAACAATACCTATCTAACTACTTAATTATTCCAGTTGATCAATCACTTTGTCGAGAATGGGCTTATATTCGTGCCAAGCGACAAAGCGCAGGAAGACCAATATCTCCACAAGATGCTTGGATTGCTGCAACGGCTTTACGCTAGTTACTCACAACATCAAAGACTTCTTGGATATTCCCAATCTACGGCTTATTATTCCTTCATCCTAATGGTGAAGATCATTGGGTGATTTTATTAGTTAGGAGAATGAGCGATCTCACTCCAGGCATAAGTTTTAGAATAGTGATTGCTGTTTGGGAATGAGGATTAAAAAATTAATTTATTGAACGATATAATATAAATAAGAATTAGATTTTTCCAACACACAAACAGAGTAAATATCATGCAAGAACAATTAACCGACTATCAACAAGAGCTAACAGAACGCATTTCCAATGTTGTAGATAAACTATTTCGGGGTAGTAGCTTTTATATGGTGAAATTAGATCAATATGAAATGACCACAATGTTGATAGAATTATTTAGCAGATTTTCATCAGAAGAAATGAGAGCAATTAAAGAACATGACTTAACCAGAAGAATTGGTAAAATCTTAACCTTAGAAGCTGTTGCTGGGACATTAAATGATTTAACACCAGAAGAAATAGCAATTTTTGATGCAGCAGTAGCAGGAAAATAAAACTGTGAATTATTTACTAGACTCAAATATCGTTAGTTATGCGTTAAAGAAAAATAAAACTATCAATAATAAACTGAGAGAGTTAAGCTTTCTCGGCTCAGAAATATTTATTAGTTGTATAACTTACTATGAAATTAAAAGAGGTTTGATATCTCTCAATGCTACTAAACAATTAGTAGATTTTCATGAATTTTGTAGTGATTATCCAGTATTATTTTTAGATAATTTAGAAATTATTGAAAAATCTTGTGAAATTCATGCCAAATTAAAAGCCAAAGGTACTCCTATCCAAGATGCTGATGTTTTAATAGCAGCTACAGCTATTGTCCGGGATTTAATTCTCGTTTCTAATGATTCTGATTTATTAAGAATTCAAGGTATTAATTTAGAAAATTGGTTGTTATTATAAAATAATGATCAAAAGTTGAGGAAATAAATGAGTATTTCTGGCATTTGCAAGCAATAATTTTGACTTGAATTGATATAGAATTACCTCATACATATTAGATTTCTTCTGTTCCCTGTATTCAAATTAATAGCAAAATTACTTACTCACAACTATTAAGATTTTCTAAGCAAGAATAAGAAATATTGAAGATATCAGCCTGTATATTCCCCTAAAGAAAGATATCCTTATCCTCAGATTATGCAATAATTAAGTATAGAAATGCCTGTTAAGAAAACTTAAAAATAATTTCCATTCTTAAATCCTAAACTCCTATGTTTATAGGAGGTTACATCATGAGCGGTAATGATATAAGAATTGTATCTTTAATTCCCAGTGCGACGGAAATAGTTGCTATGTTGGGTTTATCTGAAGCTATTGTAGGGCGATCGCATGAATGTGACTACCCCCCGGAAATAGCCAATCTTCCTGTTTGTACAGAATCACGCTTAAACGGCGATGATTCCAGCGATACCATTCACGATGGCATAAACCATATTTTGCAATCTGCTCTGAGTATCTACAAAATCAAACTGGATGTTTTAGAGAAACTGCAACCGACCCACATTATTACCCAAAACCAGTGTGATGTATGTGCTGTCAGTTTATCAGAAGTAGAAAAAGCCGTTGCTGAACTTACCCATAGTTCACCCCAAATTATATCCTTGCAACCTAACACTCTAGAGGATGTGTGGGGTGATATTGAACGAGTTGGTCAAACCTTTGGTGTAGATACAGTAAATATCCTGGATAACCTAGAAGCACGAGTCAAAATTTGTAATCGTAAAGTCCAAGGTCTTTTTGTCACAGAAATGCCTACAGTTGCTTGTATTGAGTGGACTAATCCTTTGATGATTGCTGCTAATTGGATTCCCGAATTAATCAATTTAGCAGGAGGTCAGACTGTGTGTAGCAGTATGGGTAAACCTGCTACTCGCTTACAGTGGGAAACATTGGTAGCTAGTAATCCCGATGTCATCATTTTTATGCCCTGCGGCTTCGATTTACAAAGGACTCAGCATGAAGCCAAATTGTTAACCCAACGTCCAGAGTGGGAAAAACTGCACGCAGCTAAAGCTGGTAGAGTTTTCATTACTGACGGTAATTCTTACTTTAACCGTCCTGGCCCTCGCCTGGTAGATTCTGTGGAAATTTTAGCAGAGATATTGCACCCAGAGATATTTGAATATGGTTATAAAGGTATTGGTTGGGAACTTTTAAAAAACTAAAATCAACCGATCCAACCACCAAACACAGCCAGACCATAATATTTCCAAGGTACAGCTACAGTAGCAAAACCAGCCTTTTTTAGCATTTGTAGATTAGTGTCAAGGGTAGCTAGTTGGTCTTGACTAGAATAACCTTGAGTATCAGATTTGCCAACTTTACTACGAACTTCTACTGTATTTATGCCCTGTTGATTTGCCCACTCTGCTCTTGCTATTTGGTATATTTCTGCTAAGGCTGGTGTTTCTGGGAGAGTGGGATCAGCATTCCAAAAACAGCCTTGAGGAATGAGATTAATAGCAATTTGTTGCGTTAACCTGAGTTTCATTTCATCTGTAAGGTGGTGAATAGCCAAAGATGAAACGCAAGCATTAAAATCTGTACCTATCTCTAACTTTTCTGGATAATTTGCCCATTCGCCGAAGTCTGCTTCAATACCAGTCCATCGGGTTGCAAATCCGGCAGCAACAACTTTAGCATGAGCAAATTTGATCATGCGTGGTGAATAATCGAGGGAGATGATTTCAGCATTTGGAAAGTGCTTGAGGATTTTTAAACTAAGTTCTCCAGTTCCACAACCCAATTCTAAAATCCGATGAGTTGTCGTAGGTAAGCAACGGATAATTACCTCTAACATTTCATCATAGCGAGGTAATAGTTGGCGGATACCCAGATCAAAATCTTTGGTTTCGGCGAATACTTCACCGGGAAATATTTGTGTCATATTGCTGGTTATTAATTTGATTAATGTCTTCCTGACTGGGGAATCTACTTTTACTGGTGCTGCTGTTCCGCTACAATTCCAGCTTTGTTGCTACTCCATATCCATATATTTATTGAACCAGTTCAAATTGGGGCGTTAAATAGTTAAACTGTTTAACGCACTCCCAAACAATTACCCCTGTGACTCTTCCACTTGACCAACACGACGGATGTTAAGAATATCACTCATTTTTTTAATTTGCACAAATAAGTGTTCTAATTGATTGCGATCGCGGATATCAATGCCCAAATCTATCAATGCCGGTTGTCCCAAAGCTGTTTTCACGTTAGCATGACGGACATTTATGCCTTGGTCACTCAACCGCGATAAAATATCCTTTAATATCCCCACTCGGTCAAGAGTCTCAATTTGAATATCAATGGGGTAAGTGTGAGGACGACCGCTATTTTCTACCGCTGAGTTCCATCTTACAGGTACTAAGCGTTCACATTCCACACTATCCACATTATGACAGCCTTGGCGATGGATAGATATACCACGACCTCTTGTCACCACACCAATAATCCCTTCACCTGGAATCGGCGTACAACAACCAGCTACATGATAAACCAACCCTTCAACCCCAAGAATTGGTGAATCACTAGCACGGGATGTAGTTGGTTGTGTTTCTCGTGCGGTTTTTGATGATGACTCCTTGGGTAAAAATGGGATTACATCAGCCACAGGTTGATCTGCTTTCACCACTTCTCGCCAGCGATTTAGCACCAGATTCAAAGTAATTTCACCGTAACCTAAACCGGCTAATAAATCCTCAACACTGTGATAATTACACTTTTCAGACACAGTTTGCATTGCGTCAGATTTTAACAAGTTATCAAAACCAGTTTTACCCAATTCCTTTTCTAATAAATCTTTTCCCCGCGCCACATTTTCTTCCCGGCGCGATCGCTTGTACCATTGTTTAATTCTATATTTCGCCGCCGAAGTCCTGACAAAATTTAACCAATCTAAACTGGGATGGCTATTTTTTTGCGTAATCACATCTACAATATCCCCATTATGTAGGCGCGTTGATAATGGCACCATGCGTCCATTTACCCGCGTACCTGCACAATGGTTTCCCACCTCTGTATGAATTCGATAAGCAAAATCTATACTCGTAGAACCAGGACTTAGAGGTACGACATCCCCCTTAGGGGTGAAGACATAAACATCATCTTCAAATAAATTGTCTTTAACACTATCTAAGTATTCTTGAGCATCTTTTAAATCACTTTGCCATTCTAACAATTGTCGCAACCAAGTAAACTTCTCATCTGAATTCGTCACTTGGTTATTAGTAGAACTGCCTGTTTCTTTATACTTCCAATGTGCTGCAATCCCATATTCAGCAATATGATGCATATCCACAGTCCGAATTTGTACCTCTAAGGGGCGGCCAGTTAAACCAATTACCCCAGTATGCAACGACTGGTAACGGTTGGGTTTTGGCAAGCCGATGTAATCCTTAAATCTTCCAGGAATGGGGCGAAAAGCATCATGAACAACAGCCAAAGCGCGATAACATTCTTCATTGGTTTGCACAATTATTCGCAGTGCTGCCAAATCGTAAATTTCATGAAATTCTTTTTGTTGCCGGTGCATTTTTTGATAAATGCTATAAAGATGTTTGGGGCGGCCACTAATATCCAAACACTGAATTCCAGCTTGCTGCAAACGTTCTCGCAAAACATCTGTAGTTTTGAGCAATTTTTCTTCTCGCGCTGTCCGTTTTTCCGAAACGTGCTGCTGGATTTCGCGGAAAGCGTCAGGTTCGAGATACTTAAACGCCAAATCCTCCAATTCCCATTTAATTCGCCAAATTCCCAAGCGATTGGCTAAAGGTGCAAATATATCTCGCGTTTCTTGGGCGCTGCGGCGACGACTTGCTTCTGACATATATTGCAAGGTTCGCATATTATGCAAACGGTCTGCCAACTTCACCACAATTACCCGAATATCTTGCGCCATAGCCAAAAACATTCGTCGGAAGTTTTCTGCTTGGCTTTCAGTTTTGCTGGTGAAATTGATTTTAGAAAGCTTGGTGACACCTTCTACCAATAGCCGTACTTCGGCTCCAAAAAGTTCTTCTATCTGTTCAATTGTAACTTCCGTATCTTCAACTACATCATGAAGAAATCCAGCTGCTATCATAGCAGGACTGCCTCCCAAATCTCGCAACAAGCTAGCTACAGCAACCGGATGAGCAATATATGCTTCTCCAGATTTGCGGTATTGTCCTTGATGCAGTTGATAGGCATATTTAAAGGCTCGACAAATCAAATCAATATCGCTATGCGTTCGGTCATTTTCTGCTGTGCTGCTTTTGACGGATGTTTCTCGTAAACATTTCTTAAGCCATTCCGGAAGACTGACATCTACTGAGGAATCAAGAAGTAAGCTGCTCATACAAGAGAAATTATTGGGTTTTTGGTGGATAAGTGAGATATAGACGAAAATGACAGCATCGCCATAATGAAGATGCTGTTACCATACGGACGGGTAGGAAAACCAATGTGAGGATGATTGCTCTAATTGCCTATGATCATCATCCATTGCGGGTGTTTAAACGCATAAAGGTAAACATTGATTAATGGCAAACAAAGCCTCAAAGCATAAATTGAGGCTGTTGATTTGATTAAGTCCTTAAAAAAGTTTATTGTAGAAGAAAATTTTCTTGACACTAATACTATCTTAACTAGCACTGGATGTCTCTGAATTTTAAGAAATATCAGGAATTCGCAACATTCTTAGAGCAATTATCCTCTGATGTTACAGAAACTCGATTAGATGCCCCTACACTGAGGCAGCGTCTGGTTGTTCTGCGGCAATGGTTTGTTGAGCAAATTGTGCCTTTGTCTGATGTAGACTGGCGAGAACAGTCTTATCAGACGGAGATGAGTAAGCAACTGCGTCTTTTGGAAATAGATATGATGTTTTTCCAAGGCGCTAGGCAGTCATCAACAGCACAGGCGAGAATGAAAACTATCAGCGATCGCATTACAACTTTAATTCAATATTGCCATGCCATACTGCAACAAGAAGCACCAGAAGATTAAATCATGGCGCAAGTTATGCCAAAATTCAGGTTTAAAAGTGTTTTGTGCTAGAGTTGTGAGATCAAAATTGGGATCTCAGGTACCTGAGATCTGGTGTTAGATTTTATAGACAGAATGGGAACTCTAGACTAACAGTCATTTGTTCCAAAACCAGAGAATTGTATGTCGAAATTCAGCTTCAGATACCGATTGCTATCTTTAGGAATAGGTCAGCGCATTAGTTTAGGATATGCCTTGGTTCTGAGTATTGCTGTTTTCGGAACAGTTACTGGCTTTAGTATCGGTAGTTATTATTACGAACAAGCTTTTCTACAAGAGAAACACACTCGTAACGAAGTTGAACTACTCCATCGTTTGCAAGCTAGTCTTCTCCGAACACGTACCTATCAACAACAGTTAATCCCTTGGTTGTCAAACCCAAAACAGTTTCGGGAAGAATATGCTCACATAACTTATCATCAAACGGAAATTCAGAAATCTTGGGATGAACTCAAGAATTTTGTAGAAAATGAGCCTCCGTCAGACTATAAATTACATTCACCAGAAGTACCAGAATTATTGAAAACTTATGCCGGTATTCCGGAACTTTACTTGAGAGAACTAGATAGCCGAATGCGGCAAATTAGCTTGTTGAATCTGGAGTCACCCACAGAATTTGCTCAAGCTCAAACAATACTACTACAATTTACAAATGGCGATTTAGCAATCAGATATGATGGTATATCAGATAATCTGGTAGAAATAATTCAGAACTCATACGAGATATCCCATCAAGCAGAAAGGATGTTAGCGCATTCAAATAATATTGCTCAGGGAATCGTGATTAGCAGCATCGGATTATCTATGGCTATATCGATTATATTGGCAATTGTTACCAGTCGTGCGATCGCTAAACCTATTCAATCTCTGACCAATATCGCCCGCAGATCCACAGAAGAATCTAATTTCGATTTACAAGCTACTATTGAGTGTCATGATGAAATAGGTGTTTTAGCTAACTCTTTTAATCAACTCATTAATTCGGTGAAGGAACTATTACAGCAGCAACAGATCGCTAATGCTACACTTGTAGCTGATAAAGAAACTCTGGAACAAAATGTTCAAGAAAGAACCCAGGAACTTAGGGAAAAAAATACTGACCTACAACAGATTCTAGAGGAACTACAACACACTCAAGTCCAAATGGTACAAAGTGCAAAAATGTCCGCCTTGGGCCAAATGGTTGCAGGTATCGCACACGAAATCAATAATCCAGTTAATTTTATCTTTGGTAATCTCACTCATGTTGATGAATATGCTAAAAGTATGCTGGAATTTGTACAACTTTACCAACAGTACTATCCTGACCCAATTTCTGAAATTGAAACTAAGGCTAAAGAAATTGATCTAGAGTTTATCCAGGAAGATTTACCGAAAATACTTGCTTCTCTGAATATGGGTGCTGAACGCATTCGCAACATTGTCTTATCTCTTCGCAACTTCTCACGGATAGATGAAGCAGATTTCAAAGCAGTAGACATTCATGAAGGTATTGATAGCACATTGTTGATCTTACAACATTCTCTGAAAGAAAAACATGACCGCCCAGCCATTCAAGTTATCAAAGAATATAGTGATTTGCCTAGGATAGAGTGCTATCCTGGACAACTTAATCAGGTATTTATGAATATTCTTTCTAACGCGATTGATGCTCTAGATGAGGTCGATGCTGGGCGAAATTATGAGCAAATGCAAGCAAATCCTAGCCAAATTATTATCCGCACTTCTTTGGTGGATTCACGATTAGTGCAAATTACCATTGCTGATAATGGAACTGGTATTTGTGAAGAGGTACAAAACAAGATTTTTAATCCATTCTTTACAACTAAAAATGTTGGCAAAGGGACAGGTTTAGGAATGTCTATCAGCTACCAAATCATCACGGAAAAACATCATGGTAAGCTAAATTGTGTTTCTCAACATGGAAAGGGAACAGAATTTATCATTCATTTGCCGACCAAACATACATAAACCTCATCCAGGTTGAGAAGCTGGAGTTTTTCAAAAGAGAACTCTTAACAGGGAACAACCCGGATTCCTATATATTTTGTACTTTTACTAAATCTGATAAACTATCTTAAATTTACGATTTAATAAAAGCTGATAGCGCCAGGCTAATAATTAATTTATGAATGAAGTCTTATTTAGTATTGAAAATCTGCGTGTAGCTTATCCACAACGTAGTGGGGAAGAAGCAAGTTGGGCAATTGATGATGTATCTTTTATCCTCCAACCCGGTGAAAGAATGGGTTTGGTGGGAGAGTCAGGTTGTGGTAAATCCACAATTGGCAAGGCTGTGATGCGTTTGTTACCTTCCTCTAGTCGTATTGAGGGAAAAGTAAATTTTCACGGACAATCAGTATTAGATTTAACAGTAAACCAGATGCGAAAGTTTCGCGGAGAGTCGATAGCACTGATTTTTCAAGATCCAATGACGCGACTTGATCCACTAATGAGCATTGGTAATCATTGTATTGAAACGCTTCAGGCTCATTCACCAGAGTTATCAAAACAGCAAGCCAAGGAAAAAGCACTGGCAACCTTAGAAAAGGTGAAAATTCCCGCTAGTCGCTGGAGTCAGTATCCCCATGAGTTTAGCGGTGGAATGCGTCAACGGGTGGCGATCGCACTGGCGCTCCTTCTCAATCCTAAACTAATTGTGGCTGATGAACCTACAACTAGCTTAGATGTTACCGTTTCTGCCCAAATTTTACAAGAATTAACCCGATTATGTGGTGAAGAGAATATGGGTTTATTGCTGATTTCCCATGATTTAGCAATGGTGGGTGAATATTGCGATCGCATCGGTGTGATGTATCAAGGTAAAATAGTAGAAATGGGGAAAACAGAAACTGTATTTAAACAACCCCAACACGAATATACTCAATCTCTCCTCAAAGCAGCTTTACACATTCAGGCAGAACAGGAAGCAGAATCAGAAAACCAGGAAAAACCTATACTATCCCCGATTTTAAAAGTTACAGAACTCAAACAACATTATACCATTGAACCTAACTTTATTGAACGCCTATTTAAAGGAGAAGGTCAAACAATTAAAGCTGTAGATGGGATTAATTTAGAACTATATCCAGGGGAAATATTAGGATTAGTTGGTGAGTCTGGTTGTGGTAAAAGTACACTTTCTAGAACTATTTTACAATTAATTCGCCCTACATCTGGGAAAGTTGAATTTTTAGGCAGGGAATTAACTAATTTATCACGCCAAGAAATTCGCTCTTCCCGGCGAGAAATACAAATGATGTTTCAAGATCCTCATGCTTGTTTAAATCCAGCCATGACGGTAGGACAAAGTATTGCTGATCCTTTATTAATTCACAATTTAGCTAATACTGGAGCAGCAAAAGAACAGGTTTTGTGGATGTTAGATAAAGTGGGATTATCACCAGCAGAAATTTATTATCAGCGTTATCCTTCTGATTTATCTGGGGGACAACAACAACGGGTAGCGATCGCACGCGCCTTAATTACTCGTCCTAAACTAGTCATCTGCGATGAACCCGTAAGTATGTTAGACGCTAGTGTGCAGACACAAGTTCTAGATTTGATGTTGCAACTAAAAGCCGAATTTGAGCTAACTTACCTATTCATCACCCATGATTTGTGGTTAGCGCGGTTTTTGTGCGATCGCATCGCCGTCATGAATAGCGGTAAAATAGTTGAACTAGGCATCACCAAAGAAATTTTCTCTAATCCCCAACACCCCTACACCAAAACTCTCCTAGCCGCTGCACCCCTATTAGCGAAAGCTTAATATTAGGAGTTCGGAGTTCGGAGTTCGGAGTTCGGAGTCAGAATAAAATTACCAATTACCAATTATCAATTACCAAAGTAATTAATGTCTAAAAATTCACCCTCAAAACCTTACACAACTAATACAAATCCATCAGATAAATGGCAAGAAAGAATAGCACAAATAGCATATCGCTTCAATCGACAATATCAAAATCAACCCTTTGAAGTACCAGAAGAAGTACAAGCAATGCCAATATTTCAGGAATGGAAAACTGGCTTATTAGGCGATAGGATAGTATCACCTTTTTGGGAAATCGCTCAAATTCAAAAAAACCAACACTGCTTAGATATTGGTTGCGGTGTCAGCTTTTTAATCTATCCTTGGCGAGATTGGCAAGCATTTTTTTATGGGCAGGAAATTAGTAATATAGCCAGAGATACTCTCAATTCCCGTGGTTCACAATTAAACTCCAAACTTTTTAAAGGTGTGGAATTAGGAGCATCACATTATCTAAACTACGCTTCAGATCAATTTGATTTAGTCATAGCTACAGGATTTAGTTGTTATTTTCCCTTAGAATATTGGCAAGCCGTTTTACTAGAAGTCAAACGGGTATTGAAACCAGATGGACATTTTGTATTTGACATCCTAAATTCAGAACAGCCTTTAGCAGAAGATTGGGCAGTTCTAGAAACTTATTTAGGTGCTGAAGTATTTCTAGAATCTGGGACTGAATGGGAAAAAACCATTAAAACAGCGGGTGGTAAAGTAGTCAAACGTCAATTAGGAGAATTATTCGAGTTGTACAAAGTTCGGTTTTGAGAGAAAATTTAGGGAATTAATTATAGCAACCCTATATCCTTCAAGCTGCTGCGTGTAATCTCGATTCTGGCAGCTAGATCATCTCGTTTATTGATGTCAATATTCGTAGCAAAAAAGTAGACATTTTTGTTTTGTTCCAAATAGCCAACAAACCAACCTATTTGTGGTTTATTAGTAATTGACCACCCTGTCTTAGCACGTAGCGTGTAGTCTGGAGTCTGTTCCCGCACCATAATATCTTTAACAACATCCATTGTTCGTTTTGTAAAAGGTAAATTACCTGCATACAATCGTTGCAAAAAATTAATTTGGGCCTTGGGTGTAATTTTCAATGGACTTTGCAGCCAGAAACGATCAATATCTGCGGCAGTGCCAATTTGACGGTTGCCATAGCCAACTTTATCAATCCATTGCTGCATTCTTTCATATCCAATTCTACGTGCTAGAACTTGGTAAAACCAGACAGTGGAATTTTTGAAGGCTTGACGTAAATTCGTATCTTGATTCCAACCCTCAAAATCCCGGTGAATTCCATCCCAAGTTAGGACAGCCACATCATCAGCAATCACACCCGTTTCTAAAGCCGTCAAGGCGTTGAAAATCTTGAAAGTTGAAGCCGGAGTCATTGCTGTGGCATTGCGCTGAGGATTGTGTTCGTAGGTGAGATTGTTCTTTGAGTCATAAATTATGATCGATCCTTCAACCCCAAATTTTTGGAAATGCCGTCCTAAATCTGGGACTTTAACACTCACTTTTGCTGAATGTGCAGATGAGTGAGAAGAGGGTTGAGCCTGGACATATATTGATCCTAAGCTAATAATAATTATGACTGTGAACACAAAACTGAGCGATTGCGCGGAGCGCAGCACCAGAGATGATCGCCAAATACGAAACAAAATTTTCTCTCCATTTAGATTAAAGTACAATCAACAGAAAACCGAATAAATTTTCCGGTGACAGTGTATTATTTGTAAATATTTTACTAAGAATTTTGCCCAAATAGCCGCAATGACCATCCGCCATGCCACAGAAACAGACTTACCGACAATTGTAGATATTTATAACGCTGCTGTTCCTAGCCGCATGGCCACAGCCGATTTAGAACCTGTATCTGTGGAAAGTCGCATGGCTTGGTTTAAAGGACGAGTACCCTCACAACGCCCTCTGTGGATCATTGAGGTAGATGATGCGATCGCTGGATGGCTAAGTTTCCAATCATTTTATGGCAGACCAGCTTACCATTCCACAGCCGAAATTAGTATTTACATTTCCCCAAACTTTCAAAAACGTGGTTTAGGAAAGCAACTAGTAGAACAAGCAATCAACGAAAGTCCGAATTTAGGTTTAAAAACGTTAGTTAGCTTTATTTTTGCCCATAATTACCCCAGTTTGAAGCTATTTGAAAAATTTGGCTTTCAACATTGGGGGCATTTGCCCAAAATAGCCGATTTAGCTGGTGTAGAAAGGGATTTAATTATTATGGGGTTGCGAGTTGGGGAACCAGAATAAAGAATACCTTAACTAGCCATCACCAACTGCGTACACGAAATCGTATAACAATATTTTTAAGTCCTGAGTCCTGAGATTGACCAAATAATTACTAATTCGTAATACCGCTACGCGGACGCAAGCTACGTAATTCGTAATTAAAGAGGGTACAAGCCCCCACTAAATCCAAGATTTAGTGGTCTACAATCAGTGATAGGTTCAAGCCTCCACTGATTGCAATTACAAATTACGTTCGCATAGCCTGCCGGAGGCATTATTATCAATTACGAATTATTGTAACTAGCCACCACTCAACACTCAGCACCGAAGCCGCAAACAGAATTTTTATCGAGCAGTTAAAGTATCAAAGTTGTATTCAGTACCAACTTTTAGCTGATTAGCATTGTACTTAGGAGACATCAACAAAGAAGTGTCGTAAGGATTCGGTAAATCAGGGGTACGAAGATATGGATCATTCATACTTTGTTGGGTGAGAACATCACGATAAAGAGTATTAACCAACGCAGCATCTTTCGCTATTTCATTATCAGGGAAAGTTGTTCCAAACTTACCTCCCGGCCCCAGCAAGGAATCTACCTGACGCTTTAAACTGCCATTATCGTAAAAGTTAGGATCATGGCGAAAATAAGCTCTCTCGAAACTATCACTCGTTGTTTCATAACTATCTGCTTGCATCTGAGCAACTGCAACTACAGGAAAAGCAGTACTAGTAGTCAGGAGTACTAATAATCCACCAAAGCCTTGCCATTTTATACCCATATTTACTACTCCTCAATTTTTGGTCGAATCTTAATTTATGCTTAGTCTCAGAACTCTCATGAGTTTAACCTTTGGTGTAGCACAACTTTTAACTGTTTGTAATGTCTAATTCTACTGAAACATCTAACCAATCGGATATTTGGGCAACTACTACTGATTTAACAACCCTACGTCAGAAGTTACTAGATTTATTTTGCCAACTTGCTTATCAAGAAGGTGATTTTGTTCTTTCTTCTGGACAGCAGAGTTCTTACTATATTAACGGTAAACAAGTAACACTCCACCCTCAAGGTGCTTTGGCAGTAGGCAGACTTTTGTTACAACTCTTACCGAAAGATACACAAGCAGTAGCAGGTTTAACCTTGGGGGCTGACCCCATAGTTTCAGCGGTGAGTGTAGTTTCCGTCTATGAAAATCGACCCATACCAGCTTTGATTATTCGCAAAGAAGCTAAAGGTCATGGAACAATGGCTTATATAGAAGGACCTAGTTTGCCACAAGGTGCAAAAGTAGTGGTTTTAGAAGACGTTGTTACTACTGGGCAATCTGCACTGAAAGCTGTAGAACGATTACAAGCAGCAGGTTATACAGTCAATAGAGTAATTTCTTTGATAGACCGATTACAAGGGGGAGCGGAGTTATATCAGTCTAATGGGTTGCAATTTGATGTCCTGTTTTCAATTCGGGATTTACAAGAACGTTACCAGCAGATACTCACGAAAGTTTCAAATCATTAGTAATCGGCAAATACCTTAGAGACGTTCCAGGGAACGTCTCCACAGTCAGGAATAAAGCGCGGTTTAATAGTGTCTTTTTGGTAAGTATGCAACTTTTAAGTGCGTACTTTTCATCTTATAGGGGAACATATTAAACTGTATAGTACTCCTAAATACAGCAGATTGCAGATCAATAAGGTACAAAATCAAAATTTAACCCTAAACACCAAGCCATTTTTACTCCTGACTCCTGAATTCTGCTGTAATTTATGAACTTAGTAGGACTTAATATAATGTCTCAAAATACGATTAACTACATAATTCATGACGGAAATCTACGCGGTCGTAGTCAAATTGACTGGCTCGATAGCTATCATACATTTTCCTTCAGTCACTTTCATGATCCCAAACGCATGGGATTTCGTTCTTTAAGAGTGATTAATGATGACCGCATTGCTGCTGGGGCTGGATTTCCTACTCACGGACATCGAGATATGGAAATCCTCACCTATGTTGTATCAGGTGCAGTTGAACATAAAGATAGTTTGGGTACAGGTTCAGTAATTCGTCCCGGTGACGCACAGATTATGAGTGCGGGTACTGGTATCATGCACAGCGAATTTAATCACTCCAAAACTGAAGAGTTACATTTATTGCAAATCTGGATGTTACCAGACACATCAGGATTATCACCAAGGTATGAGCAAAAGGCTTTTTCTGCGGCAGAAAAGCGAGGAAAACTGAGATTAATCGCAGCTAAAGATGGACGTGATGATGCTGTGACTATTCACCAAGATATTGATTTATACGCATCTATTTTAGAAAAGGGTGATGTTGTCAATTATCATGTCCAACCTCATCGTTATGCCTGGCTACAAATAGCGGCAGGTGAAGCAACTTTCAATGGTCAAGAACTAAGAGCCGGTGACGGAGTACAAATTACTGGAGAACAAAAACTAGAAATTAGTACAAATCTCAGTGCGGAAATCTTGCTTTTTGACTTAGCTTAGAGAACTCCACAAAAAAGATGATCCAATCTTGTGGGATGGGCATCTTGCCCGTCCTTCTATTTTTAGCAGGCTTTTCGGCCTGCACCACAAGAAATTTTGGGATATGTTTTGATTTGGAAGTCTCTTAAACAAAAATTCAACCTAAAGCTTAAAGCCTAATATTTGGCAAATATTGGGCTTTTTCTGCTTAATCTTCTTTAATCACTATCGAAATAAATCGACTGGAAGTCTCTGAAGCTAATGTTGCCCTTCCAGACAATATTTGACAATCAGTAGACAATTCCTGTTATCAGCATCACGTTCATAAACAACGTGATCTGCCAAGCGTCGGAGGAGAAACCATCCATACCCACCTACTTGTAGAGTACCCGGCTCTGGCTCAATAATCGCATCAGGATTAAATGGTTTTCCATAATCCCAAATTCTCATTTCTAGTCGGTCAATCCATAGACTCACTTCGATATCTATCGTTATATCTGGTGGTAAAGAACGATGAGCGTGGCGAACTGCGTTGGTAAAGCCTTCTGCTAATGCTAAATTGAGGCGATAGAGTTGGCTTTCTGACCAGCCGTATTGAGTTAAATATTGCAGACAGAATTTTTCAAACCATTGTTGCACCTGGTTTAGGAGCTTCAGATCGCTCTTTACCGTCAGATGGTCTTGCTGCACTATGGTAAGCATTGACCGTGACTTGAATATTAAGTAAATAAAAAATGCTAGTTTTGTTGGTTTGAGATTTAGCAATAGCTTTGATCTTATATCCAAAACTTAGACTTTGAAAATCAATGCCTGTGCTTTTTAAAAAGCATATTAGCCGGGAATATGAGTAACTAATGGACTATGTAAGCTTTGTGGCTAAGTTGTTAGGCTCATAACTAGGTATATGCTCTTTAAAATCACAGGCATTATAGTACTTTGTGGAACAAATCAGTTAGAACAGTCCCAAAGTCAGAGATTTATCTAATGGCAATGCAGCACCAATACCTAACCAGATAGTTACAAAAGTACCAAACAAAAATACTGTTGTTGCTACTGGACGACGGAAGGGGTTTTGGAACTTATTCACGTTCTCAATGAAGGGAACGAGAATCAGACCCAAGGGTACGGCTGCCATTGCCAATACTCCTAACAGTTTGTTAGGAAGGGAGCGTAAAATCTGGAAAACGGGATATAGATACCACTCTGGCAAAATTTCCAAGGGGGTAGCAAAGGGATTCGCTGGTTCACCAGTCATGGCGGGATCTAGGACTGCTAGAGCGACAATACAAGCGAATGAACCCATAATCACGATTGGGAACACGTAAAGCAAATCATTAGGCCAAGCGGGTTCACCATAATAGTTGTGACCCATGCCTTTGGCAAGTTTGGCTCTTAACTGAGGATCACTGAGATCCGGTTTTTTTTGCGTTGACATTTTGAAATTTGCTCTCCTGCTTAAATTAAGTTAAAGCATTTGTGAAAGCCATCAGCTATTTAGGTAAGCCGCACGTTTGTGCGTCTGGTTGAAAGCCACAAATTTAGTATGACACTAAGTTCTGTCTTGCTAGTTGAAATAAGTTTTTGTAGCTTTCAATGCTTACAGCTTCAGAGCATAGTGTTTGTTTTTCACTTAAATGTTATTTGCCCTAAGTTTAAAACAAACGACTCTGATCTGGAAACTGTTTTTACCTATTTAGTGATAATTTTCAGTTACAAAGGCCCAGAAATACCTTGTTTGCGGATCATCAAGAAGTGGAACAGCATGAATACTGCAATCAACCAAGGTAGAACAAAGGTGTGGGCGCTATAGTAGCGGGTTAGGGTCGCTTGACCGACGCTAGAACCACCACGTAGTAGGTCAGAAATTAGAACCCCAACTACGGGAATTGCTTCGGGTACACCACTAACGATTTTTACAGCCCAGTAACCAACTTGATCCCAAGGTAGGGAGTAACCAGTCACACCGAAGGAAACTGTGATGACAGCGAGGATGACACCACTTACCCAAGTTAGTTCGCGGGGTTTTTTGAAACCACCGGTTAGATAAACTCGGAAGACGTGCAGAATCATCATTAGTACCATCATGCTGGCTGACCAGCGGTGAATGGAGCGAATTAGCCAGCCGAAGTTGACTTCATTCATGATGTACTGAACGGAGGAATAAGCTTCAGCTACTGTGGGCTTGTAGTAGAATGTCATCGCAAATCCAGTAGCAAACTGGATGAGGAAGCAAACGAGGGTGATTCCACCTAGACAGTAAAAAATGTTGACGTGGGGAGGGACGTACTTACTGGTTACATCTTCAGCGAGCGCTTCAAGGTCTAAGCGTTCCTCAAACCAGTCATAAACGTTGGCCATACAATCTTAAGTTCCTAAAAATTGGTTGCGGTTGATAAATCTCCCAATAGCAATTTTGGGATTTTCACAAAGAGTAGCTTTCTTGCAGAATCGTTAAGATTTTCAGAAACTTAACACTCTGTAAATATCGAATATATTGCGATCTCTTTGCAAGCCAACGCTGAAAATGTTGGTTCCAAAGTAGATTTTATCGTTTTTGAGGAGGGATATGCACAGCAGCTGTTGATGACAACTTGATGAGAGCAATGCACCTCTTCTATAAAAAAAGTAACATAGTCGAGAGATAGATTTCATCAAAAACGTGGCAACTGGACAGTTAGAGCTAATTTGGGTTGAGGTGAACATGAATAAAAAGGTTTTTAGGTGGGGATTTTCCTTGCTATTGGGTTTTTGCTTGATTTTTGGGGCATTCATCTCACCTGCGATCGCTTTGACTCAGGAGCAAAAGCTGGTTTCTGAGGTTTGGCGAATTGTTAATCGCTCTTATCTGGATGAGACGTTTAATCATCAAAACTGGTCGGATGTGCGGCAACAGGCTCTAAAGAAGCCGCTGCTAAATGACCAGGCAGCATACACGGCAATTCAGAAGATGCTGAAAAGCCTTGATGATCCTTTTACTAGGTTTCTAGACCCGGAGCAGTACCGCAGTTTGCAAGTTAATACTTCTGGTGAACTGACGGGTGTGGGTTTACAAATTGCCCTCAATCCCCAAACGGGTATTTTGGAGGTAATTACACCTATTGAGGGTTCGCCGGCAGAGAAGGCAGGTTTAAGACCACGCGATCGCATTTTGAAGATTGAAGGATTATCTACAGAAAATCTGACTCTTGATGAAGCTGCGTCCCGAATGCGCGGTCCTATCGGCAGTGTAGTATCACTTTTGATTGGCCGAGAGGGAGAAACAGACCAGGAAATTATCTTGATGCGCGATCGCATTGAACTTAATCCTGTTGTAGCTGATTTGCGTTTATCCCCCCAAGGAAAACCCATTGGCTACCTGCGTCTCACTCAATTTAATGCTAATGCAGCTATGGAGTTAGCACACGCTATTTCTAGTTTAGAAAAAAAAGGCGCGGTTGCCTATATCCTCGATTTGCGAAATAATCCAGGGGGTTTATTACAAGCGGGCATTGAAGTTGCTCGTCAGTGGTTAGATTCCGGCACAATTGTCTACACGGTCAATCGTCAAGGTATTCAGGGCAATTTTGAAGCCTCTGGACAAGCTTTAACACCAGACCCATTAGTAATATTGGTGAATCAAGGGACTGCTAGTGCTAGTGAGATTCTGGCCGGTGCGCTGCAAGATAACGGTCGCGCCCAGTTAGTAGGTGAAACTACTTTTGGTAAAGGTCTAATTCAATCGTTATTTGAATTATCCGATGGTTCTGGATTGGCAGTGACAATTGCTAAATATGAAACTCCCAACCATCGAGACATTAACAAACTAGGTATTAAGCCAGACACGGTAATTACCCAAACACCAATTACCCGTGACCAAATTGCCACAGAAGCAGATAGCCAATATCAAGCCGCTGTGGAATTGTTGACCAAAAATTTGGTAGTAGCTGGTTCGCAGTGATGGAGTAATGGAGTGATGGGGAGAGTATTTATCTTTCTTCTTCCTGCTCCCTGCTCCCTGCCTCCTGCCCCCTGCCTCCTGCCTCCAATCGCTGATAAGCCTGATCTATAAAATGTTTGCCTCGAAGGAAACCGATGTTACCGCCGGGGCAAATGTATTGTAGAGTTTCTGGTGTAAAGCGATCGCATAAAGCTTGAACACTTTTAAGTTGTCTAGGCCAGTGAAAAGTTTTTGCTGTGCGTAATGCTACTGGTTCACCTTGCAGATTGGGGACTAAATGCCGTCCCGAAAACAGAACTCCCCCAAATTCGCGATAATATAGACATGAGGAGCCTGGAGAATGTCCAGGTGTCCAGATAGCTTGTGTGGTGGCATCAAGAGTAAATTCTTGATTAAAGGTAGTAACATTTAAGCCAGGTAACAAATAAGCTTCTTGCTCTTGAATGAGAATCTCACAATCAAGGGCTTGTTGAATTTCTGCTGTTTTACCAATAGCACCACGATGAGTTATGAACAACCAACGTACGCCTTTTTCTGTTTGTGCAGTTTGCCCCAGGCATTCCCAAAAATCCTGATTAATTTGCTCTAAAGACGGGCAGTCGATGAGAATATTACCTTCATTTCTTACAATAAGATAAGAAGTTCCTCCTAATGTATCTCGATTTGGTGGCAAGGCAAAAATTTTGTTGATGCCCAAGTCAGTAAATTCTGTTTCTGTTGAATTAGCAGGGATTTCTCCTACTGGCATTTGACCAGAAAGTACAGTTTGAGGAGGCTTAATTGGATAACTTGTTTGTTGAAGTGCGGGAGACATAAATCAAATAATTTCAAAATCAAGAATTCTGATTTTGTGGTAGGTCTCTTTAATTAGGAGTACTACTACCCCAAAAGAATTTTTGTCGGTTAAGGCGTTTCCAATGTACAGAATAACCCATATCACCTGAGTTCGGAGTTCTGAGTTCTGAGTTCGGAGACGCTACGCGAACGGAGTTATGATTTTTAAGAGCGAGAGAATAAGGGTTTGAAACTCTACTGGGGGCGAGTTTTCCACAAATTATCTTATATCGAACTCAGTATGACATCAGTCCAATTTTCAACCGTTTGCAGTATAACTTCTGTGTTCCTACTTCCTTGATCATGAACTCCTGTTTGCGTCAGCGTCTTGGCAGGAAATAGCGAGGCAGTCCTGAACTACTTTTTTTGTCCAAATTAGTGAACATAACATGGCATTTTGGTTTCTTCTCTTACTGGGTCTAGCTACTTATCTCATAGTGCAGCGCAGCGTTGCTCATATCACCCGCACACCAGTGTGGTTATTGTGGCTGGTGTTAATGACACCTGCATTGATCTTAAGCGGTTGGACATTGATTTATGGTGTCAAACAACCACCTCCACCAGGGCTGATTATCTGGCCTTTGGTGGTTTCTCTACTGCTATACTGGTTTTTATTTCTATCAGGGCGTAGAGTACCAGGAGATGCCCAGACTCAAGGACAAATGACAGGATCACCATCAGCTAATAATCCTACCTCCGAAGCATCACCAGTGCGTCCCATTGAGCCGGCAGAAGAAACTAATTTGCGAAATTGTTTCCCTTGGTCTGTATACTACCTACAAAACATTGAGTATCGACCCCAAGCGGTGATTTGTCGTGGTCAGTTGCGAACCAAGGCCAATCAAGCTTATCACCAAATTAAAACAAATATTGAAGAGCAATTTGGCGATCGCTTTTTGGTGATATTCCAAGAAGGTATGAATGATAAACCCTTCTTTGTACTCGTTCCCAATTCCCAAGCGGCTAAACAAAATACAAACCGCGCTTCAGAAAATTTAACTCAAGCCGCAGTAGCCCTTTCATTGTTGTTACTGACTTTATTCACCACCACCTTAATCGGCTCGCAAATTGCTGGGGTGGAATTAACGAAACTCAAATCTGACCTCACTCTACTCACAAATGGTTTACCCTACGCCTTAGGATTAATCACCATCTTGGGTATCCATGAACTAGGTCACTATTTCACGGCTCGATTCCATAAAATTCGCTCGACCTTGCCATATTTTATCCCTGTGCCTTTTTTCTTAGGAACTTTTGGCGCATTTATTCAAATGCGTAGTCCCATTCCCCACCGCAAAGCGTTATTTGATGTCAGTATTGCTGGGCCGATTGCTGGTTTTATCGCCACTTTACCTTTACTGATCTGGGGTTTAGCTCATTCGGAAGTAGTACCTTTGAGCGAAAAAATGGGACTATTAAACCCCAATGCCCTGAATCCCAAATATTCAATTTTATTAGCATTGCTTTCAAAATTAGCCTTGGGAAGTGAATTAACCGCCCAATCTGCCTTGAATTTACACCCCGTGGCAGTAGCTGGATTTTTAGGACTGATTGTCACAGCATTAAATTTGATGCCCGTGGGACAACTTGATGGAGGTCATATTGTTCATGCCATGTTTGGACAACGCACAGCAGTTATCATTGGTCAAATCGCTCGTTTGTTGTTACTCATGCTGTCTTTTATTCGTAGAGAATTTTTGTTGTGGGCAATTCTATTATTATTTATTCCCTTAATTGATGAGCCAGCGCTGAACGATGTCACAGAACTGGATAACGGACGTGATATTTTGGGATTAAGTGCGATCGCTTTATTATTAATAATAATCCTGCCACTACCTCAATTCTTGGCTCGTGTGTTGCAGATTTAGAACAACTCTCAGTTGTTCATTACCATAATTGCGGTATGAATTATGTTATGCCTACGGCACGCTGCGCGAACGCGCAAAGGGGCAAAGCCACAAAGTTTGAAATTTCGTCATACTCTAAATGTGTACTAATAGAGTAATGGACAAAATTTATGCAAATTCAAACACCAGACTGGGTTAAACACGCCGTTTTCTATCAAATTTTTCCCGATAGATTTGCTAGAAGCAAACAACCACGCAAACGTTTATTAAATGAAGCGCGTTGGGAAGATTGGGAAGCAATGCCAACCCTCCAAGGTTATAAAGGTGGAGATTTGTGGGGCATATTGGAACAATTAGACTATATCCAAAGTTTAGGAATTAACGCCATTTACTTCACACCCATCTTTCAATCTGCAAGTAATCATCGCTATCATACCCATGATTATTATCAAGTTGATCCACTTTTGGGAGGTAATGAAGCTTTTAAAGAATTACTAGATGCAGCCCATCAGCGAAATATAAAAGTTGTGTTAGATGGAGTATTTAATCATTCTAGTCGGGGCTTTTTCTTTTTTCATGATGTTTTAGAGAATGGACCCCATTCTCCTTGGGTAAATTGGTTTAAAATTCACGGCTGGCCTCTTGCACCCTACACTGGTGAATTACCTGCAAACTATGAAGGTTGGGCAGGAATTCGCTCTTTACCAGTATTTAATCATGATAACCCAGAAGTACGGGAATACATCATGGAAATTGCCGAATATTGGATTAAATTTGGCATTGATGGTTGGCGTTTAGATGTACCCTTTGAAATTAAAACTCCTGGATTTTGGCAAGAATTTCGCCAACGAGTCAAAGCAATTAATCCAGATGCTTATATTGTCGGTGAAGTATGGGGAGATTCCCGTGAATGGTTAGATGGAAACCAATTTGATGGGGTGATGAATTATTTATTTGCTGGGCCAACTATTGCCTTTACCGCAGGCGACAGAGTAGATTTAGAACAGGTACAAGGCCGTGATTATCAACCCTCTCCACCATTATTTGCGGCTGAATACGCTGCTAAAATCAAAGAATTACTAGCATTTTATCCTTGGGAAATTCAGCTAACGCAACTTAACTTACTTGCAAGTCATGATACAGCGAGATTAATTACCATTGCTGGTGGTGATATCCCAAGTGCAGAATTAGCAACTTTACTTTTACTCACTTTCCCCGGTGCATCTAGTATTTATTATGGTGATGAAGTCGGTTTACCAGGTGCATTAGATCCTGATTCGCGTCGGGGGTTTCCTTTAGAATCTAATTGGAATTTAGAAATTCTTGATACTCACAAAAAATTAATTTCTCTACGTCACAAATATCAAGCTTTGCGTATTGGGGATTATCAAGTTCTTTATGCACAGGGAACGCTGTATATATTTGCGCGAACCTTGGGAACTGAGGAATTAATTATTGCTGTGAATGTGGGAACAGCAACCGCAACGGGTAATGTAGATTGTAGTAGTTTACAAACTCAACCTGAGCAAATTTTATTTGGTACTGGGGAAGTTGAATGGAATAGTGAAATTCTTGATTTAACCATTCCCCCCCGTACTGGTTGCATTTTAGGTTAAATATCGAAATGTCGGTGAAAGCGATTGTCTATTTTATCAGTTTTTTGTTGATTACAAATTAAGCAGAGAGTTTGTAAATTACTAATATCGTTTTTACCACCACGAGACAAAGGGATAATATGATCAATGCTGAGGTTAGTTTCTTGGGAAGTTTTACCGCAGCTTTGACACTGATATTTATCCCTTTGGAAAACGTAGGTTCTGACTTCTGGGGGTATGGTGATACGTGGGGTTTTGTTCATGTTTTTATCTCACGCAAAGGTAAGAGTTATGATGTAGCATCGTTTATCATACGTCGTAAATCGTCAAGGGGTGATTCTGGTTCTTTGATTTCTGTGTCTTCTTCAATGTAAAATTCAACGCTGAGTTTAAATTTGAGTTTCCCTTTTCTCCAAGATTTAGAACCTAAATTTAGCATTTTGACATCCATACCTTCTTTGAAACATTCAGTATTATAATGTCTATCTTGTAAATAATAAATTTTTTGTCTCCTCAATGCTTCCCATAGAGAAATCAAAAAATTTGTATCACTTCCGAGTTCTTCAAATGCTTGTTTCAATTTATTAACTTTATAAGTTAAATCATTACATTCAATCACATCATCATCATTACACTCTATCAACTTAAAATTATCTTCCATATCTTTCTTCCTTTGCGTCTTTGCGCCTTTGCGTGAGAATACTCTTATTAGGTGAACACAGAAAAACCCTGCATTCACCCAAAATATTATACTATACCTCTTCTTCCCCAATTATCGGCAATAAATGCTCATATAACTGCATTGCTTGTAAACAACTATTAATTCCCGTAACTGCTGTATTATACTCCTCAACTTTCCTCGCAACCTGACTTAACAAACGTTGATTGTTAGCGATCTTTTCCTCCGCTTCTTGTTCCAAAGTTTTCTCTAAATAAGCACGCGCATGAGGATATTGTTGTAAAATATCATCTGCTTGTTTTTCCCCCATTGGTAACAACTGAGTTTTGATAGTTTGGTTGATGGTTTGTCGGAAAGATTTACGAATTGTATTTTCAACTTTCGGTTCAAAATCTAACTTCAATAATTGTCTAATTGCTGGTTCAGCGTCAATTATACTTTCTGCATCATAACCTTGTGAAGTTTGTTCTAATACTTGTCGAAATTGATAAATAGAAAATGTTCCTTCGTTGTAAAATCTGTGACTTTCTCTCACAAAGCGATCGCATTCCACACTAGCAGCATTTACCAAAGCTTGAGAAACTTGTTTTTCTATCAATTTTATCTCTGATTCAATTCCCCCATCATTTCCTAACAAACGATACAATTGACGGTAATATTCTGATTTTCTAATCTTTTCCATTAGCTGCTGAAATAGATTAGCAATTACCTGTTGACAAGACTCTATTAAAATGTCTTCCAACTGGTTAGATAAATAATAAAAAGCCTCTACTAAAATAGCAAGTAAAGGTGCAGTTGCGTTGCGGGGATGACTTAATGTTGCACGACGATAAGCATCAGCTACAGAAAATGTATCTAGTAATTCATCCAAACGACGAATCATCCGAGATTGTAATTGTCGAAAGTCTGCTTCAAATTGCTCGCAATTACTATTAATCAATCCGTTGACTTCTTCGTGAATATGTTGGCTAAAATCTCTCCCAACTTGCTGGAGTTGCTGATTTAATTTTTGCAACTCATATTCTTTCATACTTTCGATTTCACGCGGTTGACTATCTAAGTCTCGTTGCAAACTTTGATAGTGTTTTTTGAGTTTGATGCAAATGTCTTCTAAGTCATCAGCAAGGTTTTTAAATAATTGCGGACGTTTTTCTTCTGTGAGATAGCGTGTAATTGATGTGCGGAATTCTTCAACACCACTATCTTGAATGAGTTGCTTGATTAACGGTGTTCCCTGTTCAGTTAAAATTCTCACATAGTTTTGATTAGGTGTTTCAAAGCTATTAACTGAAATGCGAAATTGACTAGGGGACAATTTACCAGAGTTAGCACAATAGCGATTAAACTCATTAATAAATTGCGGTGTTTCTTCTCTCCCATCTAAACCTTTCACACTTTCAACAAAAATCGAGTCTAAACCAAATCTATCTGAAATTGTTGTTTGTTTAATTTGACTTCCGTAAAAACCTAGTAACCCGCTGGTTTTATAAACTCTGCTACTATCTCGAAATTGGCCATTAATTAAATCTTCTAATCTTTGTCGGAGTTGATTATTGTACCAAGTTTCATCAATGCGGTTAAAGATATAAAAAACCCTGTCTCTTATTCCTGTATTTTCCCGCATTATTTCTAATAATTCGGTTTCTTCCTTTGTCAGATCACCCGCAGCAGCAGGTTTGAGAACACATACGACTGCTGATGTATCTGGATGTTGTATTTTTGCATAGGTTAATTGTGCATCTTTTTCTACGGGTGCATCAATCCCAGGTGTGTCAATAATGACGTTACCATCTTCTAAAAGCGGATGATGACAATAATATTCTATTCGCTTCAAAACCGCGCTGTTACTACCTCTTCGCGCATATCCTGCTGCTTCTTTGAGGTTGGTAAAGTTGAATTGTTCCATTGAGTATGTAGCATTATTAACCGTGTTGATGCGATCGCGGTTTGTTATATATCCTTCTAATAACAAAATTAATGCTTTTGCTTGTTTTCCCCGTTCTGATTTACTCTCTCCACCTTCCTGTTGAATAATTACTGTACAACCTTGACGCAATAAATCAATTACATCAGATTGATTAATATTTTCTACTGTATTAAATCCCAATTGTTGACACAAAGAAACCGCTTGTTCACGAACTTCTACTTCACTCAAAAAGGTTAAAACAACTCTTTCTGAATCTGCTGGTGCATACTCGATTTTGCATTCTGTACCAGTTGCGTGTCCTTCTGCACTATATAATAATTCCCTCTCCAATAGTGCATTAATCAACATTGATTTACCCGCACTAAAAGCACCTGCAAACACAATTTCAAATTTCGGAGAAATTGCTTTATCTAAAGATATTTGCACAGATGTTATATCTTGAGAACGCAAAGCTGTTTCTTGGTGCAACAGTTGTAAAATAGATTCAACTTGAGTTTGTAATTGCTGGCACTGAGGCGCTAAACTTGACATAATAAGTAGTAAACAATGTTTATAAGTATTGTAATATAGCCTTTCCCACTCTAGTTAGATACAAAATTAACCCTCCCCAACCCTCCCCTTGGTAAGGGGAGGGTGCGCGACAGCGCGGGTGGGGTGTATTTCATGAGATTGGGAATTGCTATACTACTTACTGCAATTTAGCTACATTCTACTTAACGCACCACGAGTTACACCTAATTGGTTTTGTAGTTTCAATTCTCTCCAAAGTTGAGAACCGTTGATTTCTCCTTGAAGAAGTTGATTATAACGGTGTATTGTTTTTATTACTTGTTCCGGTGTTTCGTTGAGAAATTCAATCCGGAAGTGCTGTAAACCCAATGATATTAGCCTTTGTACATATTCTGCACCAGTTTGAGCAGTACTATTATATACAGTGTTACGGCATCCTGCATCAGCTTTGAGAATGTGTTCACTACCTACTCTGTCTTTAATTTTGACTTCTAGTTTTTCGCAAGGTCTACCACAGTTAGTATAATCTGTTCCTTCTGATAAGAAAGCACAAAATACGCAGTGTTCCATGTGAAACATTGGTATTCGTTGATGAATTGTCACTTCCAAGTTTTGGGGTGGATAATTTGTAATTAAATCTTCGAGTTGGTTAACATTTAAGTCGTAGGATGCTGTTAATCTTTCTAAATTAAAGCGTTGTTGCAAATAGTCTGCTGTGAGTGGGTTAGCTATATTTAAAGAAAAGTCAGCAACACATCTTTCATTTGCAAAATATTCTAATTGGTCATAATTTCTAATTAAATAACCATCGGCTTTGGAATCACGAACTTGTTTTAAAATCCAGGTTTCTCCAGATTTAGTTATGCGGGGTGGTGCGACAAAGATACTGATTTCTGATTCAGATTCTCGCACTATTTTGACTGCTTCTTGATAATTGCGAGGATTTTCAAATTCACAGTATATTGTTTTGATATCTGCTGTTAATACTGCTTTGAGTTGGTTGATGTTTCTGACTAAAACAATCAGAGAAGGAAAAGCTGGAATAGGGGAAAAATTGGAAGTAATTAAATCTTGCCATTTTCCATGATGATTTAATTGCCAAAGTTTGGGTTTTCTTCTTAATTCTTCTAATTGGGTGACTATTTCCCGACGCATTCGGTTTAATTCACTCACGGGTAACATAATATTCCCGTTGAGATTATTTATAAAATTGTCTAAATAGAAAGAAGTATTTCCTAAACGTCCAAATTGTTCTTTTACCCTTTCTGTGGTGAGAGGTTTAGTGTGTGCTTCTACTAGCAATATTTCTGATTCTACTTGGACAATATTACCAAATTCATCACGAGCGATCGCAATTAATTTTTCTCCAATTTCTCCATACACTTCTATATTAATCGGTCGTTGAAATTGGGGATTTTCTCCAGCATAACTTTGACGGATTTGTTTATCAAGTTCTGGATCATTAGTTTTCCAAACTTTATCACCTATATTTATCCGTCGGAAATTCAAATTATTTCTACCAAAGCTTAATATTACGTCTTTTCCTTTTTCCACAACTGCATATATTCTTCCCCCTTCTTCCTGCCTTTCTGGATGTCCACAATCAAAAACAATTCCGTCACCTGGTTTAACTGGTGCTTCTAGTTTCACTGTTATTTGTTCATTGCTAATACGGGTAACTTCTCCTAAATAAACACCGCGTTTTTTCCCGAAATTTGCATGAACCAATTCTTGATTATTAATTCCCTCAAACCAACCAGTATATAGTCCACGAGAAAACGCCATTTCTAGATTATATTGGTCTTTACGCAAAACAGATGATTTTTGTTCTATATTAGTTTTTATAATTTTATCTAACGCTTTTCGATAAACTTGAGTAACATTAGCAACATATTCTGGTGCTTTCAAACGTCCTTCTATTTTTAAACAAGTAACTCCAGATTTAACCAACTCCGGTAAAACTTCTAAACCTGCTAAATCTTGAGGACTTAATAAATATTTCCGATTACCTAAATTAACAACTTCACCATCTGCAATTAAATCATAAGGCATTCTGCAAGCTTGAGCGCATTCTCCCCGATTTGCAGAACGTCCCCCCAGTGCTTCACTAGTTAAACATTGTCCAGAATATGCGACGCACAAAGCACCGTGAACGAAAACTTCTAAAGGTAGGGAAGTATTTTTTTGAAATATTTGTTGTTGAATTTTATTAATTTCTGTAATGGAACATTCCCGCGCTAAAACTACCAATTGACAACCAAGAGATTTTGCAAATTCTACCCCCGCAGCACTAGTAATCGTCATTTGCGTTGAAGCGTGAATGGGAAAGTCGGGGGAAAGATGACGAATCAGACGACAAATACCGATATCTTGAACGATGACAGCATCAACGCCCGCAGAAATGATAGTTTTGAGGTATTGCTGTGCTTCAGTGAGTTCTTGGGGGAAAATCAGGGTATTCAGGGTGACGTAACCTTTGACTCCTCGTAGGTGCAGAAATTCCATTAACTCAGGTAAATCTGCTTCGGTGAAATTCTCAGCCCTCATCCGTGCGTTAAACCTGTCTAAACCAAAGTAAATTGCATCAGCACCATTTTCTACTGCTGCTTTTGCACATTCCCAATTACCCGCAGGTGCTAGGAGTTCGGGGAGTTTGAGGGTAGGGGTGCTTGTCATTGGGGTTAGTCAGGTTTAGTTCAGTTTATAGATTGTATCTAAATTGGGGGGTAGTTGGTTGGCTATGGTTAATTATATTGACATAAAATAAAATCCATTATTCTGGTATAATTTTTTATCAGCTAAAGATAGATTAATTTTTTATTGATATTAAAATATAAATATCCAGACATAAAATGGCTATAAATAATAGTAGATCATTGTCGCTTGTAAATCAGGATGAAAGTATTTGTGAAAATTTATTAACTCAAGTTAATTCAATACATTTAACAGCAAATAATCAACTTACTCAATCTCATAAAATTGAAATGGGGCAATTTTTAACCCCCGACGCAATAGCCAGATTTATGGCTAATATGTTTGATTTTGAATTAACAGAAATATCCTTACTTGATGCTGGTGCTGGTACTGGTTCATTGTTAACTGCTGTTGTTTTTAAATTGTGTCAACGACTGAAAAGACCAAAATATTTACATATTACCGCCTACGAAATTGACCCTTTTTTGATTGATTTCTTAGAAAAAACGCTTAAATGCTGTGAGAATGCTTGTTATCAATTGGGTATAAAATTTACATATACAATACATCAAAGTGATTTCATCGAATCAGTCGTTAACTTATTACAATATCCTTTACTTGCTGATTCGATAACAACAAAATTTACACACGCTATCCTTAATCCACCATATTACAAAATAAATTCCCAATCAAAATACCGCTTATTATTACGTTCAATAGGTTTGGAAACAACTAATATTTATACAGGTTTTATTTTTGCTGTTATTAAATTACTAAAATTAAATGGACAATTAGTAGCAATTACTCCCAGAAGTTTTTGCAATGGGTCATACTTTAGAGAGTTTCGGCAATTTTTTCTGGAAAATATGGCTTTAGAAAAAATTCATTTATTCAATTCACGTAAAGAAGTATTTAGTAATGATAAAATATTACAAGAAACTGTTATTGTTCACGCTTATAAACAATCAAAAAAACCAGATACTATATTAATTAGCTCTAGTATCAATGCAGAAGATGACTTAATACTGTCTCATCATCTTTGTTACTCTGATGTAATTGATCCTCAAGATCAAGATAAATTTATTCATATAATACCAGATACTTTAAATCAGCAAATAGTTGAGCAAATGAAGCAATTTTTTTGCACACTTCAAGATTTAGGTTTGAATGTTTCTACTGGTAAAGTGGTTGATTTTAGAATCAAGCCTTATTTGAGACTAAACCCAGAGAAGGGAACAGTTCCATTAATTTACCCAACTCACTTTGATCATAGTTATATCAGTTATCCAAAGAAGACTAAAAAATGTCAAGCTATAGTATTAGCAAAAGAGACAAATAATCTTTTAATTCCCAATGAAAATTATGTATTAACTAAACGTTTTTCTTCTAAAGAGGAAAAAAAACGAGTTGTTGCTGTTGTTTACGATGCCACAAAAATTGATACATCTAGTATTGGCTTTGAGAACCACTTAAATTATTTTCATCAACAAGGGCAGGGACTAGATTTAACTCTAGCAAAAGGTCTTACCGCTTATCTAAACTCTAGTTTAGTAGATTCATTTTTTCGCCTATTTAATGGACACACTCAAGTTAATGCTACAGATTTACGTAATTTAAAGTATCCAACTTTAGAACAACTTTATTTATTAGGTAAATATATAGGAGTAGAATTTCCTAACCAGTCTGAGATAGATAAACTTATAGATAGGTTATTATTAAATATGACAGATTCATCAGAAAATAATCCAATTATCATCAAAGCACGTATTGAGGAAGCAATAGAAATACTCGCTGATTTAGGTTTTCCAAAAAAACAACTCAATGAACGTTCAGGTTTAACTTTATTAGCATTACTTGATTTAAAACCTTATGAATCTTGGATATCTGCAAAAGCACCTCTCCTAGGCATCACGCCAATGATGGAATTTATGGAACAACAATATGCTAAAAAGTATGCTCCTAACACACGAGAAACAGTCCGTCGTCAAACTGTACACCAATTTATTGATGCAGGTTTAATTGTTGTCAATCCTGATAATATCGAGCGTCCTGTTAACAGTCCTAAAACAGTATACCAAATTGAAGATAGTGCTTTAGAAATGTTGCGGACATTTAAAACTGATGAATGGGATAAAAATCTGCAAACTTATTTAGCATCTATTGAAACTCTCAAGAACAAATATGCCCAAGCAAGATTAAAAGCAAGAATAGAAGTGAATATTCCTGGTGCATCAATCTCACTTTCACCAGGTGGTCAAAATATTTTAATTGAGAAAATAATTAATGATTTCTGCCCACGATTTACACCTAATAGTAACATCATTTACGTTGGTGATACAGATGAAAAATTTGCCTATTTTGAGAAATCAGCTTTGTCGGAACTAGGAATTAAAATTGATACACATGGAAAGATGCCAGATATAATCATTCATTTCCAAGCTAAAAACTGGTTAGTATTAATTGAAGCTGTAACATCACACGGACCAATTGATGCTAAACGGAAGACTGAACTTGAAAGTTTATTTAAAAGTTCTCAAATACCACTGGTAATGGTGACAGCTTTTCTGAATCGCAAAGCAATGAAAGAGTATTTACCAGAAATTTCTTGGGAAACTGATGTATGGGTAGCAGAAGATGGAACTCATTTGATTCACTTCAATGGTGAAAATCTTCTACAAATTTATTAGTAATATGCAATCCTCAATTATTTGTGAGTAACAATAAGTTAAATTGGTGTTGAACTTGTCTAAACTCCAGTAAATTACATCAGCAGCATTTTTACTGCTGCTTTAGCTTATATCTTGCACTTGGAAAAAACAACTCTTTGCATCTTCCTTTCTTTGCGCGAAAGATTTCTTAATCTATTGTATCTGGATCTATACCCATTTCTCGCAGACGTACTGCTAATTGTGCGGCTTTGCGTTCTGCTTGTTCAGTCCTTAATCTTTGTAATTGGGCTTCTTCTTTACCCAATAATAATAAATTACCTTTCTTATCCCACCAACGCAACCAAAGTTGTTCAGGATTATTCAAATAACTTCCTTGCCATAAACCTAATTCTACACCTAACGGGGGAATGGGATAATGTCCACGTTCGTTAGGCTGCATTTTCTGGTAAGAAAAATCTACCAAATGATAAACTTCTAATTTATCATTATTCACTTCATAAATAACATAATAGGGAATACGGATAATGCGTTCATATACCCAAAATTTACCAGGTTTTTGACCAGCCTGTAAACCTGTTAGAGGTGTGGTATCTCGTTCTTCGTCACCATTACCACTGGCTAATTCTATCGCAATTAATGGGGGTATATATTCCCGCCATAATACATAAGAACGGCGAATTTTACCTTCTAATCTTGGTGATACATCAGGGACATAAAACCAATCTGGTGCTACTGTACCTTTTTCTGGTGGTTCTGTTTCGCGCCAATAAATACCACAATCTTGACCTATACAAAATTGTCCATCTGGATGTAACGTTTGTAAAGTCTGAATAATTGAATCTGTAATAATTATACTTTGGGGATGTTCTTGAAAATTCTTCACAAAAGTACCATCAGACTCTGGTAGTTGAGTATGATCAGGAAACTGCGGTGGTATAGCAATATCAGCCAGGGTTTCACTCATACTATTTAAAGGATTGCAGTTGTTAATTTAATATTATATCAGGAAACAAGTAACAACGATTATCTAAGAAGTTGGGGATCTTGGGGGTTGTGATTGTCAGAATCAGGATATCCAGGATTTGAGGATGTACAGGATGTTTTTGAATGATTGTTTTTGAATAATTTAAACTATCTATAAATTACCATCCTGTTAATCTTATAATCGGTGGATATCCTGATTCAGACGAATACAACTTTCATCATCAACAAACAATCTATAAATTACCATCCTGTAAATCCTTTAATCCTGGTTATCCTGATTCAGACAATTAATATTGGTGCGTTATGTCGCGTATTTAATTTATTTGTATATTTGATCATCTTTTCGCGCTTCTAACACACGCTACAAACTTTTGACTTCACGTTAGGGCGTATTACAAGTTACAAGTCTAGACGCGAGAGAAACGCCACACACCCCAACCATACCAACACCTACTAAACTCCCCAACTCCTTCCCCACCGCAAGGGAGGTGGGCTTCTGGTGCTTTTATATCAAAAGTAATATCTTTGTAGTACAACCACGAAACTCCTTTTCTCCATCCTACCTCGTCCCCGAACTTCTCCCAGATTTGGGAGTTATATTCTCTTGCTCCCCCAAAACCTTGATAAATCCTTTTTTGAACAGAGAAACCGAATTTACCATTACTGTATTTTACCCACAATTGGTCAATAGTCCAAAGATATTCACAGGGAAAATTATCAATGCTATTAACATCTAACCAACCTTCCTTTTCCCTTTTCGCAACCGCTAACATGACTCGCGTTGTTTCTTCATCAGCTTCTTTCCATTTCTCTGCTGCGAGTAAGTCACGAAGACGGGTATAATTCATACCTACTGCTGATTTTAGATCAACATTATTGACTTCTAAGGATTTATTGTTTGAATTAAAAATAATTTGATAATATTCATCATCATCGTCAAAATTATATTCACAATATTTCGATTGAACATATTGGATATAGTTAATAGTACGTTTGTAGCTAAATTCATTATTTATTTTTTTATATAGATTAGCTGCCAAATTCAAATTTTCAAGTCCGGTTTTTTTATTTCCTATTTCGCTATAATAATTTCCCTTATAGTAATATACTTCTGCAAGATATGTATAAATATTTAAGGCATAATCAGGTTCAATTTTTATTATTGTATTAAAATCCTCAAATGCACCTAGTATATCTCCTCTTTGAAAACGAAATTTTCCTCTAACATAATATGCTTTATGAAATTCAGGATTAATATTTAATGCTTGATTCAAATAGCTGATTGTTATTTCATCTATATCCATCCAACCTATTTCATCTATATAAATCCGATCTATTTCATTTAGGTTATAGTAGGTAATTGCTAAATTAAAATAGACTACAGCTTCTTTAGGATTAATTCTTATTGCTTCCTCATAATCATTAATGGCATAGTCTATATAACCCAATTCATAGTAAATAATTCCTCTGTTATTATGAGAGTAAGCATCTTTAGGATTAATGTATATTGCTTGACTATAATCATTTATAGCATCCTGGAAGTTTCCCAGTTGATGATGAATTTCTGCTCGTTTAAAATATATTTGAGCATTTCTAGGATTTATCTGCAATGCTTTACTATAATTAGTAATCGCGCCTTGATAATTTTGATTATTAACAAATTCATCACCCACTAAGATATACTTATGATAATCATAATATGTAAATAATTTTAAATTCTCTAAATAGCCATGTAAACCACCAGGATAAAGTAATTCATCTATTCCGACTAAAGTTTTATCACCAATTGATTTAATCATATTCGTTGGTAAAAAACCAGCTATAATAAGACCATATTCTTTTTCCGTTTCACTAAATTCTTCTTGACATAAAATACAAACTAAAACAGCATTTTTTTCAATTTCTTCTCTATCAATTGTCCATTGAACTTTATCAAAATATCCATAACGGGTTTTAACCTGAATACCAACTGATGGATCAGAAGTTAAAGTAAAATCAATTTTTTCATCTCCACCAATGCGTTTTTCATAATCAATTTCAGTTACAAAATCACCTAAACGGATTTTAACAACTTCCTCACCCAGCTTTCCTTTCATATTATTGAAGAAGATGTTCTTAACATCGGATTGTTGCTTGAATTTATTAGCCATCTCCCAGCAAAAATCCCGTAATTGCTTTAACCTCTCTCCAGAGATAACTGTCAACTCACTATGCTGTTCTTGATAGTGAGTACAGGAATAAATGGTACTGCTTATATTATATTTCTCTGCGTTCTCTGCGCCTCTGCGTGAAAAAAAACCAAGACACAAAAACGCACAGAAAAAACCTTTGCGTCTTTGCGCCTTTGCGTGAGATATTTCTTAACCTACATTAGCAATATAAGGACTAGTTAACTTATCCAACTGCTGAGTTAACAGACTGAGGAACAAACCCACATCAGTCACCACACCTACAGATTCTATTGAACCGCGATCGCTTAATTTTGTCACCACAGCCGGGTTAATGTCCACACAGACCATCTTCACACCCGCAGGAGTCATATTTCCCACCCCAATAGAATGCAGCATAGAAGATAACATCAAAATCATATCTGCACCTTCAATGATTTGAGAATATTCCTGTTGTGCTAAAATCAAGTTCATTTGGGTATCAGGTAAAGGGCCATCATCCCGAATTGAACCAGCGAGAGAAAAGGGGATATTATTTTTCACGCACTCATACATCACCCCACTTTTCACAACTCCCGCTTCTACCGCTTTAGCAATGCTACCAAAACGACGGACAGTGTTAATTACCTTCAAGTGATGTCGGTGGCCACCCCGCACAGCCACACCCCGCTTCATATCCACACCCAGGGATGTACCCAAGATATTTTGTTCCATATCATGAACTGCGATCGCATTTCCACCCAAAAGACCTTGAACGTAACCTTCCCGAACTAACCTACACAGATGTTCACCACCACCTGTGTGAATTACCACAGGCCCAGCCGTAACAACGACTTTACCACCGCTATCCTTAATTTTCCGTAATTCCCAAGCCACTTGTTCAACAACTAATTCCACCCGTCTTTCACTGGAAACACCAGAAGACATAAAGCTGAATTCTTGAGAATTGCGTTGTTCTCGTGATTCGGCTTTGCGGACAGTGCGGATACCTAAAACATCAACAACTACTTTGTCGCCTATTTCCAAATCACGCAGCAGTTTACATTTTGCTACTATACCATTAGCAGTTGTAGAAATTGCGATCGCACCATCCATGCGTTGATTCTGCACCTTCAGCCATTCTCCATTTACCCGGATTTCAGTCGGATAAATCGTGCTGACATAAAAATCATCAGGTGCTACACCCGCTTGAATCACAGGTTCTAACTTAGAATCTCGTTCATCTTGGGGTAAATCAACCGCACCCAAATCAATCAACTGTGATATAATCTCTTCCATCACCTCGTGGGATGGTGCAGATACCCTCACCTCAGCCGCAGATGTACTTTGACGTTGTTCTCCCAAGTTGAATTTGAGAACTTGGAAACTTCCCCCCATTTCCACAATCAAATCTAAAGCGCGGTTAATTAAACCTGCATCAAGCAAGTGTCCTTCCATGCGAATGACACGACTTTCTACAGATGCGTTAGCATGAATTTCATCACCAATTGGTTCTGTCACCCGCAAAGTCAAGCATTTAGCCGCACCACCAGCTTTGAGAAATTCAGTTAAAGGTGTTTCAATCACTTGAAAACCAACTTCAGCCAAACGTGATTTTAAACTTTCACTGGCTTTGTTCATAATGACGATGCTTTCAACATTCACCGCATTACAAGCGAAGTTAACAGCATCAGCTTCAGTAATAGCGATCCGCTTTTCAGGTGCGACACGCATTTCAATGACGCGGTTAGAGTAGGAATCAAACGCACCAGGATAATACAGCAAATAACCATTTGCTAAGGGACAGAAGCAGGTATCAAGGTGATAAAAACGCTCATCCATCAACCGCAGGGAAATCACCTCAATGTCCAGCCATTTAGCCAGGTAGGGGTGAGAATCTAATTCTGACCGGAAACCGTATCCAGCCCATAACCAACGCCCTTCTCTGTCTAGGAGTGCGTCACCAGCACCTTCAAAGGGCAGGTCTTTAGGCAGAGTGTAAACATTATAACCGTTTTGTTCAAACCAATGTTGAAAATGCGGTTCTTCACCTTGGCGTTCTTTATGTAAAAAGCGGCTGAGAACGACATTTTCACCGAGGACTAAACCTGCATTGGCACTGAATACCATATCAGGCCAGCCTTTTTCTGGGGCAACTAAATCAACAATGGCGTGATTTTTGATAACATTGTATAATTTATTCCATTGTTCCACCGCGCGATCGCGTGAGGACTTGTGAATATTCCCTTCCATCCAAGGATTAATCACATAATCCACATCATAATGGTCAGGAGCGCACATTAAAAACCGAATTTGGGAAACCATAAAAATTTTTACTTCGCTTTTCAGTAATCTCTTCTGGATACAGAGTTTTGGTGTTCTCAGTCTGTCAAATCTGCTACTTAATCCCTACCTTTTGCTCTTGGTAGGCTTTATAAGGATATCTTCATTATTCTATTACTGCTAGGGACAAACTGAGGACATGAAGCAAAAAAGGTTTATGAAGAGATGTCAACTGCTGGCATTTACCTTCTTGTGTATAATTATTTAATGGCATTAATTTGATTTTTTATGGTGTCGTTTAATGACTGAGCAAAAGTATAAACATACTACAAAAACTGTTCGTTGCGGGCATTGTGGCAATAAAACTCTGATGAAAGTTATTAGTGAAGGTGAGTATAGAAAAGACATATATTATGATTCAGATTTTGAATACGACTGTTGGGAAATTTATAAAATTCAAAGCTTATTATGTCCTAATTGTGAAGATTTTAATATTATTAAATTTGTTGAAAATTGGGATTCCAATAAAATAGAGATGTGTTACGAACCTGAATGGGTGACAGAAATTATATATCTATATCCTCTGTTAAAAGAATTTGCTGATATATCTCCTAAAGCCCAAGATATTAGAGATACATTTCGAGAAGCGAGAACTTGTTTTCAAGGTGAACTATACACATCAAGTGTAGTAATGTGTCGAAAAACAATGGAAATGCTATGTTTATATTTTAAAATTGAACAGCCAGGTAATTTGCATGGAAAGCTTGCGAAAATGCGAGATGAAGAAATTATTGATAATAAATTTTATGAATGGGCTAATGTTTTAAAGTCTTTTGGTAATGAAGCTGTACACAGTTCTGAAAAATTTTCTAAGGAAGATACGCAAGACATTCTTGATTTTACATACGCGTTAGTAGAATATTGTATTGATTTTGATTATAAATTTCAACAACTACTGGAAAGACGAGGAAAAGTACAACCATCTCCAGATTTAGAAACAACGACTTTAACAGAAGAAACCATTCACAATCTTGTCCAAAAACTAGATGACAATGAAACATCAGCAGTACGCTACTATGCGGCTAGTACACTTGCTAAAATAAATATAGAAATTGACAAAGTAATCCCAGTATTCCTGAGTCTAATCAATAGCACTAAATTTAGTAAAGATGCGACCAATTATTTAAAATCTATTGGTTCAAAAGCTATTCCAGAACTCATTAATGCTTTAGAAAAGCATACTAGCCATAATGTTCGTTCTGCTGCTGCCACCATATTAGGCGATATTGGAACAAATAACCCTGATGTAATAGAATCTCTTGTTAAGGCATTGAAAGATCCAAATGATGATGTTCAGTATAAAGCAGGAATAGCACTGGAAAAACTTGATAATATTGCTATTGATGCTTTTGTTAAAATATATCCTTTACCACCAGGATCGTAGTCTTAAATGAAAATCAAATTCTCTAATTTAGGTAGTATTCAAGAAACAGAGTTGGATTTGCGTCCTCTGACAGTAATTATTGGACCTAATAACTCAGGTAAAACTTATATTGCTTATTCTACCTATGGGTTGTGGCAGCGTGCTTGCAGAAGTATCAGTTTTAAACAAGACCTGAATCTAATAAAATTCACGCACGAACAGGAAGGTAATTGGTCACTAATAATAGATGATAATGTGTTAGATTTTTTTATTACAGATGCTAAAAATGCAGCAGAACAATTCCAAGGTGATACTTTAGAATCATTTTTTCAAGATTCAAGTCGTAAACTTTTTTCTAAAACATCGTTTGAAATAATAGTTTCTCGTAAAGAGGTGGAAGATGCAATCAATCACTTAACTCATCAAGATCCCTTTGTTTTGATAGATGG
Organism: Anabaena sp. PCC 7938; assembly: GCF_049315035.1. Classification (NCBI taxonomy): domain Bacteria; kingdom Bacillati; phylum Cyanobacteriota; class Cyanophyceae; order Nostocales; family Nostocaceae; genus Anabaena; species Anabaena sp. PCC 7938. The sequence continues at coordinate 5,766,637 of NZ_CP186034.1, forward strand.
ATCTTTACTCAAATTTAGTCGTCAAGGCAATATTTTATATGCTCAAGTAAATATAGAGAAAACAAATAACAATAGAAGAATAATAAATATTGTTAATATGTTAGAAAATGATAGTAAAACTCCTCCAGATGACTTATTTTTCTTTCTCATTAAAGAGATACTTTTTTATACTGAAATTTTTCCTTTTCCCGTGGAAAGAAATGCTTTTATAAATACCTATAAAATGCTGGAAAATAGCCGTTATAAATTTCTTAAAGAAACTCAAAGACAATTATTTAGTAACAGTTCAGAAAGACGACTCAAACTACTAAGAGAACAAGGTGATATTCGTTATCCAAAACCAGTAGAAGATTTTTTAGATTTCTTGTCTGAAATAGAACTTCAAAAAACACCGAAAATTAATCCAAGCGATAAGAATGAATTTCAGAAGTTAGCTGATGAAATTGAGGAACAACTACAAAACAAAAATAAAACTAATCTAAAACCTACTAAGCTAGGTGGAAAAGAAATAAAAGTTTTAGTTAAAAAAGGTTTAGAAATTGATCTATATAATGCTTCATCTTCTATCAGGCAACTTGCACCATTACTTTTATATTTAAGATTTCGCGCAAGTAAAGGTGATTTTGTGGTAGTAGATGAACCAGAGATGAACTTACACCCAGAATCACAAGCAAAGCTACTGGAAGCATTATCTATTCTTGTTAATTTTGGTGTGAGAATTTTACTCACAACCCATAGTCCTTATATTATGGCACATTTGAATAATTTAGTTAATGGTAATCATGAAAATCCTGAAATATTAAAACGTCAATCTTCATCTTTATATCTTCAAGATGAAAGAGCATTTTTACCTATTGATAAAGTTAGTGCGTATGAAATGAAAGATAATAAATTAGTTTCATTAAATGATCCAGATTATGGCATTAGATGGGATACTTTAAGTGATGTTGCTGTAGATATTCAACAAAAGTTTTTTGAAATTTATGAAGCAGGACAAGAAAAAGCATATGAAACAGAAGAATAGTCTTGCTCAACTTCTCAAGGATAAAAAAGATAAACTTGATTGGCAAAATTTTAACTTTCTAGAAAATCTGCTAGTATTCTGTACAGTACCAGGAAGAACTGTTCCTAAAGAAAGTGGAGTACATTTTCGGATAACATTAGATTCTCAAAATCAAGCTATATGTATTTTGCTTGAAATAGATAGAAGAAATGATCCTCTAATTAGAAATCAAGCATTAAAGCGTCCAGATTATATGTCTCTTTATATTGATTCTAAATCTTGCATTTGCACCATTATTGAAATGAAAGGTAAGAATCACAATTCTTTAGAAAATGGAATTGAACAAATTTTAAAATTGAAAGAAATTCTACAAACTGAAATTTCCACTCATTTACCTAGCAAACTAAAAGTTAAATATCAAGGAATTTTATTGACACCATATAATTCACAAGTCCCAGATAAAAAAATAGCAGAAGAGGCTTTAAAAGGTTTTGTTATTTTACCTATTAAATATGATCACAAAGCCGAATTATATCCTTATGTTTCAAAACCAAATAAGATAACAGATAGATATAATCATCAAGAAATTACTAAATCAAATGCTTTGTTTATTGAACAAATTTTAACAACAATAGCATTACCAAAACGTATACCTGATGACTACTATTCTAGCAATTTTTTAGTCGGGAATGATAGAGAAGGAATTTATATCAACTATTTATTACCAAATGACAGCGATTATATAACTTTATTAGCTAATACAAAATATACTGAAATTAATATAGAGGACAATGAAGAACAGGAAAAAATAAAAAATGAATTAGATTTACTCAATCTGATAAATAGATTAGCAATCAAGTTTTCAAATAACCAAATATCAAATTATGAAAACTATCAGAAGAAAATTTAATTTTTATGCCCCCCAAAAATAATAGTAGAAAATAAGAGACTTGCGGCATTGCTGAATTAGGGTATGCAATTGAAAAATCAATGATTTCAAACTCTTACTCTCTGTGACTCTGCGCCTCTGCGTGAAACAAAATCATACTCTTAATCAGCAACGCCAAAAGATCAATAATAATTGAACGCAGATATAGCTTGCTATATTGTAAATGCCATTTTAACAATGCAAAAATTCTTTTCAGAAAAAGAACAGAGTGAAATAGAAAAAGCTGGGACTTATTTTAGATTAAAACTAGTACATGTATGTTTCTATAGAAAAAATAAAGCTATGAAGGTTAGGGACTAAATACTTATGCGTAAAAACTCGTATTTCTGTAGAAATACTTACTGTGGTTTCCACTTTCTTTAATCAGTTTTCCCCGTAGCAGAAAAAAATTATACTTTAGTAACCCTACTAATTGACCACTTTGATATAAAGTCTGTTATTATAGTGGTCATATTTTATAGGTTCTGAAATTCCTTCTATATATACAATTTCGCAGTTTTTGACTTCTTGTTTTTATCTCTTTATGAGAAATCAGGGTTTGAAGATAGTGGGAAAGAGCAGTATAGTAGAAAGTTATTATTCTTTGATATGCTAGTCAAAAAGGCTACTTTTTTTATCCGACAGCATTAGAGTATAACTTAGTAAGCGAATGGTGTTTTTTTTTGATTACGTCAAAGCGTTAGGAGCATACTGTTTGATTACAACATCATGTGAAGTGTAGATGATAGACATCTATTAAAAATGTGCCGAGTCAAGGTAAGCTTGGAGCAGCCTAATTGTGATGATTGCTCAACCAAAAAGAACTTACCTCAAGAACAAATCTCATGTCTCTACTGCTAAAGTTCTAGCCCAAAGAATACAGAAGATTAATACACCTTGAAAGGGTTAGTTCTGGTGTTTACCACTACCGATTTGCCAATATGTTTAGTATTTCCAGATATCAGATAACTGAAAAACTCTATAATGGTTCCAGGACAATGGTTTGTCGCAAGCATCAAAAAACTGATCGAAACCCTGTAGTTAGCGAATCTTTTGTATTAGAAGAACGAGATATTAGACATCGCTTGACCATTTCCGAAAAATTATATGGTCGAGAAAAAGAAGTCAAAGAACGACTAGAAGCATTTGAGAGAGTATCCGTTTTTTTTACAAAAATATTTAATAATAATTTAAGTATTACCCCTGAGAAAAAACTTTTTGCTTGCAGTTTTGTTGTGGCAACTTTGCTGTGCAACTATCAACAAGCGATGTCTAGGACGGGCTACGTCTACGCTCAAACTCCCGATCCCACTTCATTACCATCAGAGATTAATCCCTTACCTTCTGATGTGCTACCACAGCCATCAATGCCAGAAGAACAACTACTTCCTCCCTTGGAACTACCGGATCAATCAATACCGGGACAGGATGATGCTAATGCCAAATTTCAAGTCGATCGCATTGAAGTTGTCGGGAGTACAGTTTTCACACCAGAGCAGTTTGCCGCAATTACAAATCCTTTCGTGGGCAAGGAATTAACATTTGTAGAATTGCTACAAATTAAAGATGTCATTACCAAGTTCTACACTGACAAAGGTTATGTCACCACAGGGGCGTTAATTACACCGCAGACACTAGAAGCTGGGACAGTCAAAATTCAGGTAATCGAAGGTAGTCTGCAAGAAATCAAAATCACTGGTAATCGACGATTACAGACTGGATACATCCGCGATCGCATTCAACTAGGAGCGAAAAAACCCCTGAATGTGCCGCGCTTAATGGAAAAATTACAACTACTCCGCCTCGATCCGCGCATTCAAAACCTCTCAGCAGAGTTACAAATGGGTGTAATTCCAGGAACCAATATCTTGCAAGTAGAGGTACAAGAAGCCGACACCTTCTCTCTCACCACAACCATAGATAATGGGCGATCGCCTAGTGTGGGCAGCTTTCGGCGGGGAGTGGATCTTCAAGAAGCCAATTTACTCGGTTTAGGTGACACCCTCAGCGTGGGATACGCCAATACCGATGGTAGTAATGCCATCAACGTGAATTACAAACTACCGATTAATGCCCACAATGGCACCATATCTTTAGGTTTTAACCAAGGTTGGAACCGCGTGATTGAAGAACCATTCAGCGTTCTGGATATTCAATCAAATACCACATCTTACGAATTGAGTTATCGCCAACCACTCATACAAAAGCCCACTCAAGAATTAGCAATGGGGCTATCATTCTCACGCCAAGAAAGCCAAACTGAATTAGGTCTGGATAATATTGGTGGATTTCCTTTATCACCCGGTGCAGATGCCGACGGTAAAACTAACATATCTGCCCTACGCTTTTTTCAAGATTATACCCAGCGCAGCACCAGCCAAGTCTTTGCAGCGCGATCGCAATTTAGCTTTGGTGTAGATTGGTTCGGGGCTAACGTTAGTGACAATGCCCCAGATAGTCGCTTTTTCGCTTGGCGAGGACAGGCGCAGTGGGTGCGAAAGTTGGCATCTGACACCCTGTTTTTAGTCAGGGGCGATTTGCAATTAGCAGCAGATTCTCTAGTACCATTAGAGCAATTTGGGCTTGGTGGACAAATCAGTGTGCGGGGCTATCGCCAAGACACATTACTTACAGATAATGGATTGTTGTTTTCAGCAGAATTGCGGTTGCCGATAGTGCGTGCCGCTAACATTGGCGGAGTACTACAACTAACACCTTTTATTGATGTGGGTCAAGGTTGGAACACCAAGGGCGATAATCCATCAACAAGTACATTAGTGGGTACCGGCTTAGGACTACTGTGGAAACAGGGTAATAACTTCTCAGCCCGCCTAGATTGGGGTATTCCCCTGGTTTCTGTAGAAGGTGAAAAGAGCAGTCTCCAGGAAAATGGTTTGTACTTTTCAGTGAGCTATTCACCATTTTAAAAAAAACAATCAAAAAGCACTGAGACCACCCCAACCATAAACATTTCGGATGGGGAAAAGGTCTTTGTTTTTCAGAGAATGCTGAATGGATCTATAGGACTCCTATTTGATTTTTGATAGCTTGCGTGGCGTAGCCATACAAGACTCGGTAGGTATCAATTCTGTCTTTCCTGTTCCCTGACTACACAAGTAAATTTAGGAATCAAACCGGATTCCTAATATAATGAGTTGACCTATCTTTTTGTATGGGAATAATTTCATACCTTATACCATCGAGGATGTACGATGAATTGGACTATTTTCTTGGCTGCACTTGGCAGTACAAGTATTGAATTTTTGGAAGTGGTAGCGATCGCCTATGCTATTGGTAGTTCTGGCTATGTTCAAGAAGCCCTATGGGGTTCCCTCGTCGGGTTGATAGTGGTATTAGCTGGGGCGATTACTCTAGGAACTGGGTTACAATCTTTACCACTACAACCATTGCAAATCTTGATTGGGGCGCTGTTGTTGTGGTTTGGTTGGAGATGGGTGCAGAAATCTGTACGCAGACTAGCAACCGGAAAAAGAGCAGGTTGGATTGATGATCATATATTAGAAAAAGAAGGTATTACTTTAGACGAAGAATCATTAGGATTTAGCAAACTCAATTTCCTGATTATGACCAAAAGCGTAGCTCTGGAAGCCTTAGAAATTGTTGTGATTGTCACTACTTTGGGTTTAGCAACAAGTGATTGGTATGAGGCGCTCACAGGTACAGCCTTGGCTTTGCTATTATCTTTAGTGATGGTAATTTCATTGCATCAATATTTGGTAAAACTGCCAGAAGTTCTAATCAAACTTGGTGCAGGAATTATGCTCAGTGCAATGGGGACTTTTTGGTTAGGCGAAGGTATCGAGTTAGAATTTCCCTTTGATGAATTTTCAATCTTGATTTTAATTACTTTATATAGTCTGACGGCTGCAATTTCAGTATACTGGCTTAAAAATCAACCTGATAGCATGAGAAACTAATAACAGCCATATTTCTGCATTAATCATGTTATTAAAAATGCCTATTTAGGGAACAATAAGTTGAAATCAAGTCCAGGAAATTATTAGCCATGAGAGTTAGACCCTTTCTATTGATGTTAACAACTGGGTTATTAACTCCAGAAATCATGCTTACATCAATATTTCTATGGAGTTGCGGTGCATTGGCGAAGCCGACCGTAGGTATCGCTCAAGTCACATCTGATGGTACTACTAACACCATTGTTAACCCCAATGGCAATAATTTTAATATCCTTAATGGCATTGAAAAAGGTAATAATTTATTTCACAGCTTCAGCAACTTCTCAGTACCTACAGGTGGTTCAGCAACATTTGATTTAACCAATACGCCCAACATTACAACTATATTTAGTCGGGTAACAGGTGGCAATATTTCTCATATTGATGGGTTAATTCAGACTCTTAACGGTAATAACCCAGCCAGTTTATTTTTGATGAATCCCAATGGAATTGTGTTTGGGCAAAACGCCAGTTTGAATATTGGCGGTTCTTTTGTAGGGACAACAGCGAATAGCATTAAATTTGCAGATGGAATAGAGTTTAGTGCTGTGACTGCAAATACAACTCCTTTGCTGACTATGAGCGTACCAATTGGGCTACAGTTTGGTGGTCATCCGGGAACAATATCCGTTGAGGGAACAGGTCATAATCACAAATTGAATGGCACAAGTCCTGTTTCTGGATTAACCAGTTCCAATGGGTTAAACCTGTCATCAGAAAAAACACTAGCTCTGGTGGGGGGTGATCTTTTCCTCAACAGTAGCTTTCTGTCTGCACCAGGAGGACGAATAGAACTAGGAAGCATCACTCAAGGCAATGTAAATATCAATCTAACTTCTCAAGCTTTAACACTTAGCTATCCTCACGACAACTATAGCTTTGGTAATATTCAGATGAGCCAACGTGCTGTAGCATCTGTTCGAGGAACGACTCCGGGGTCGATACAAATTCAGGGAAAACAGATCAATCTGCTGGATGGTTCTTTGGTAGTAGTACAAAATTTAGGTAGCCAGACTGCGGGTGACATTACCATCAATGCCACAGAATCGTTACAAGTGATTGGTATGTCTTCAGACTTTCAAAGTTCCAGCGGTATAGTCAATGAAACTCTACAAGCGGGGGCAGCAGGAAATATTGCCATTACGACCCCAAAACTAACCATTGATCAAGGTGCGATCGTTATTAACCGTACCTATAATTCGGCACGTAGTGGTAATATCGTAGTCAAAGCAAATGAAGTGTCAGTAGGTGGAATTGACCCGGCTAATCCTTCACTTTTCCCGATCTTTGGCGTGTTAATGGCTGCAACTTATGGAAGTGGCCACGGTGGAGATTTATGGCTCTCTACTGATCGCCTGACAATTTTTGGTGGTGGCAATGTTGGTACTAGAAGCTTTGCCACTGGCAATGGTGGTAATGTGAATATCAATGCCGATACTGTTCAGGTATCAAGTTTAAATACCCTTCCAGGATCTCTATTGATTAGTCTGCTATCAGCTAATACTTTTAGTTCGGGGGATGCAGGCAATCTTCAAATTGATACCCGCACACTGTCGATTCAAGATGGGGGCTTAGTTTCAGTTTCTACTATAAATATTGGGAATGCAGGCAATCTTACTATCAATGCCACTAACTCAATCGACGTAGGCGGAATGAAAGACCCACAAAATCCCAGTTACATTGGAGCGGTTGCCCGTTTATTCACTATCGGAAATCGTGATAATAGAGACTCTACTGCGAAAGCCGGTAGCGTCACAATTAATACTCCTAAATTAACCATTCATGATGGGGGAAGAGTTTTTGTTCAAAACGAAGTTCTAGGTGATGCAGGTATTTTAAAAATTAATGCGAATACCTTACATCTTGACAAAAATGCTAGTCTTTTAGCATCCACAAAAGTCGGTGAAGGCGGCAACATAGAACTCCATATGCAGGATATATTACTAATGCGTCATGGCAGTTTCATTAATGCAGAAGCTGGTGGTAGTGGCAATGGTGGCAATATTAAAATTAATGCCCCGAACATTGTCGGTTTAGAAAACAGTGATATTATTGCTAATGCCGTCAATGGCAAAGGTGGAAATATTGATATTTCCACTCAAGGGATTTTCGGCTTGCAATTCCGTGACCAACTTACCTTTGAAAGTGATATTACTGCCAGTTCCCAATTTGGGATTAACGGTACAGTTGATATTAATAATTTTGGCGTTGACCCCAGTTCTGGTTTAGTGGAATTACCTGAAAATGTTACAGATTCATCTCAGCAAATAGCTACAGGTTGTTCTAATAATACTGGCAGCAGTTTTGTCGCTACAGGACGGGGGGGAGTACCCCAAAATCCTTCTCAAGAGGTGAGGAGCGATGTTTACAACTGGCTACGCCTAGGCTCTTGGTCGGATATCCGTGACATCTCTGCATATCGTGGAAATAGTGCATCAGCCCAAATACCACCATCTCCAAAAACTTTGATTTCAGCTACTTCTTGGCATCGTAATCCTGAAGGTAAAATTGAGTTAGTTGCGGATCAATCTCCCATTCAGGTGCAACAATTATTAACCTGTGCTGCTGTTCCTAAAAGTTAATCATGTTATAAAAAAGACTATTTAGGGAACAATAAGTTGAAATCAAGTCCAGGAAATTATTAGCCATGAGAGTTAGACCCTTTCCATTGATGTTAACAACTGGGTTATTAACTCCAGAAATCATGCTTACAGCAATATTTCTATGGAGTTGCGGTGCGTTGGCGAAGCCGACCGTAGGTATCGCTCAAGTCACATCTGATGGTACTACTAACACCATTGTTAACCCCAGTGGTAATAATTTTAATATTCTTAATGGCATTGAAAAAGGTAATAATTTATTTCACAGCTTCAGCAACTTCTCAGTACCTACAGGTGGTTCAGCAACCTTTGATTTAACCAATACGCCCAACATTACAACTATATTTAGTCGGGTAACAGGTGGGAATATTTCTCATATTGATGGGTTAATTCAGACTCTTAACGGTAATAACCCAGCCAGTTTATTTTTGATGAATCCCAACGGAATTGTGTTTGGTCAAAATGCCTCGTTGAATATTGGCGGGTCATTTGTGGGGACAACAGCAAATAGTATTAAGTTTAGCGATGGTGTAGATTTTAGTGCTGAGAATGCTTCAGGTAGCCCCTTACTGACTATGAGTATACCTGTGGGTTTGCAAATGGGAAGTAATCCCGCTGCAATTAACGTCAATAACACTGGACATCGTTTGACATTCCTGATTCACCCTTTGATATCTTCTCCAGATCGCAGCAATAATCCGCTGGGGTTAAGCGTTAACTCTGACAATACCCTGGCATTAGTAGGGGGAGAAATCGCTTTAGATGGTGGCGTGTTAAATGCACCTTCTGGACATATTGAACTTGGTAGCGCCAGTAATGGCACAGTTAATCTCAACACCTCCGTTCCTATTTGGAGTTTTGATTATGGTAATCTCCAACAATTTGGTAATATTCAGCTTTCCCATCAATCCCTTACTGATGCCAGTGGTACTCCTGCGGGTTCTATTCACTTCCAAGGTCGAAATATTAGCTTGAATGATGCTTCTGCGGCCTTATTAGTTAATCAAGGAAGTAGCAATTCTGGCGATATCAGCATGAATGCGAGTGAGTCGTTAGCACTGTGGGGATTTGGTACCAATGGATTTCCGCAAAGTATGTTGCGTGCTGATAACTTCGGCGATGGTGAAGGGGGTAATATCCTAGTTTCTGCTTCACAAATATTTCTCAAAGATGGGGGCGCACTTCATGGCATCAATTTTGGTCAAGGTGCAGGAAGTAATATCTCTGTCGAAATTGGAGATTTGCTTCACATTGTGGGACTATCACCGATTAGCGGATTTGCCAGTTCACTGAACACAATTACCAGAGGTTCTGGAAAAAGTGGTGATATTCGAGTAGTTACTAACAAATTACAGATTTTAGATGGTGCTGTAATTGGCAATTCTCCCTGGGGAAATGGCGCAGGAGGCAATACCACGATTAATGCTTCTGACTTCATCGAAGTGATCGGAGAAAATCCACAAAACCTGGCCGCAAGCGTAATAGTAGCAGGCACCTTTAGCCAAGCAAACGCGGGTCAATTAACTATTAACACCCCTAAACTAAGATTGAGAGATGGAGGAGGTATAGTTGCCTCTACCGTAAATAGTGGCAATGGCGGAGATTTGTTCATCAATGTTTCAGACAGTATTGAAGTCAGTGGAGTCGGTAGTATTTCTGGTCTTCCTAGCCGAATAGGTGCTAGAGGAGAATTGCTGGCACCACCCATTCGGCAACTATTTGGATTACCAGATGTGATCACAGGTAATACAGGTAAACTCATCCTCAATACCTCGCACTTGCAGATTACAGATGGGGCAATTGTCGGGGTTGACCATCAAGGTGTTGGTGATGCCGGAAAACTTGAAATTAATGCGGGTTCAATCCGACTTGACAATGGTGGTAGTCTTACCGCCGCTACGGCTGAGGGTGAAGGTGGTAACGTTTTTGTCCAAGCAAACGACTTGATCATGCGTCATGGTAGTTCACTTGTTACTAATGCAGGTGGTATTGGTAATGGAGGCAACATCACCATCAACTCCCCCATCATTCTGGGATTAGAAAATAGTGATATCGTCGCCAATGCAGTCCAAGGTAATGGCGGTAATATTAACATCACAACCCAAGGCATATTCGGGTTAAAATACCGCAACGAACTCACTTCGGAAAACGATATTACAGCGAGTTCTCAATTTGGTGTTAATGGTACAGTAGATATTAATAATTTTGGCGTTGACCCCAGTTCTGGGTTAGTGGAATTACCAGAGAATGTGACAGACTCTTCGCAACAAATAGCTACAGGTTGTTCTCATGATGCTGGCAGCAGTTTTGTCGCCACAGGACGGGGTGGAATACCGCAAAATCCCACTCAACAGGCGAGGAACGATGTCTACAACTGGCTACGCCTAGGCTCTTGGACTGATATCCGTGACATCTCTGCATATCGTGGAAATATTGCATCAGCCCAAATACCACCATCTCCAAAAACTTTGATTTCAGCTACTTCTTGGCATCGTAATCCTGAAGGTAAAATAGAGTTAATTGCCGATAAATCTCCCATCCAGGTGCAACAATCATTCACCTGTGCTGCCGTTTCTAAAAGTTAGTCATGTTATCAAAGAAGCCTTTATAGGGAACAATAAGTTGAAATCAAGTCCAGGAAATTATTTAGCCATGAGAGTTAGACCCTTTCTATTGATGTTAACAACGGGGTTATTCACTCCAGGGATGATGCTCACAGCGATACTTCTTTGGAGTCGCGGTGCGTTGGCTCAAGTCACATCTGATGGTACTACTAACACCATTGTTAACGCCAATGGCAATAATTTTAATATCCTTAATGGCATTGAAAAAGGTAATAATTTATTTCATAGTTTCGGCAACTTCTCAGTACCTACAGGTGGTTCAGCAACCTTTGATTTAACCAATACGCCAAATATTACAACCATATTTAGTCGGGTAACAGGTGGCAATATTTCTCATATTGATGGGTTAATTCAGACTCTTAACGGTAATAACCCAGCCAGTTTATTTTTGATGAATCCCAATGGAATCGTATTTGGTCAAAATGCCAGTTTGAATATTGGCGGTTCGTTTGTAGGGACGACAGCGAATAGTATTAAATTTGCTGATGGAACAGAATTTAGTGCAGTGAATGGACATAATTCACCATTGTTAACAATGAGCGTACCCATTGGTTTGCAATTGGGTAATTCTACCAGTCAGATTCAGGTGCAGGGTCAGGGCAATGATAGCATTGTGCCTACAACTAACTTAGGAATAGTAGCTTCTCCAGGAAAAACCATCGCCTTAGTTGGAGGAGATGTCACGTTTACAGGTGGTGTGATTACTGCCCTGGCAGGTCGAATTGAAGTGGGTGCAGTGGGTAGTGGAACTGTAAATTTGACTCCCACACCCGCAGGATGGCAATTAGGTTATGCACAAATTGAAAATTTTCGAGATATAAAATTTACGCAGAGTTCTTCTTTGTGGAATCCCGATCCTGTAGGTAATCCTTTTGGGGGTATTCAGGTTGTAGGGAGAGATATCACCTTGGATCAATCCCAATTTGCCGCCGCCACAGTAGGAACTGGGCAGGGTGGTAATATTACAGTGAATGCAGAGCGATCGCTCTTTTTGGGTGGTGTCAATCCTTCTGCTCAAGCTCCCAGCGCCTGGATTGTCAATCAGGTGACTCCAGGTGCAACTGGCAACGGGGGAGCAGTAAAAATTCAAGCTGGTAATTTGACTTTACAAGATGGTGCAGGCATTGAAACCCTCAGTTTAGGTGCAGGAGCCGCAGGTAATGTGGAAGTGGTAGCAGATACCATTGCTGCTAATGGTGTCGTTGCTCTGCAATCTCCTTTCTTCTTTTCTACTAATATTAATAGTCGTATCGCCAGTCAAGTTTATGGAGCGGGAAATGGGGGAGATATTGCCCTGGTAGCTCGAAAACTCACACTGGAAGCTGGTGCTTCAGTCAGAACAACCGTATCTCCTGGAGCAACTGGACGGGGTGGAAATATTTCGGTTGATGGAGCAGATGAGATTTATGCCTTGGGATTGAATTCCATTGGGTTTCAGCCCAGTGGTATTAACGCTCTCACATTTGGGATTGGTAATAGTGGAAATATCAGGGTTTCTTCAGGTAAAATAAATCTCATTGATGGGGGAACAATTAGCACAATTACTTCTCGCTTGGCAGGTATCCCTGGTACGGGAATTGGCAACGCTGGAGATATTACGTTAGTTGTGGGGGAATCTAGCAATTTAGTCGGAGTATCACCCATTTCTCCCTCTCAAAACAGCTTTATTGGCAGTCTCAGCACTGGCTCTGGTAATACTGGCAATATGTTAATAACAACACCAATACTATCTATCCAAGATGGTGCTACCTTGGGAGTGATTACTGTACCAGTGATTGGTGCACTTGGAGACCCCAACCAGGTCAGTAATCTGGGAAGCAATGGCTCTGTTACTTTAAATGTCAGCGATCGCTTAATCATTAGCGGTATCAATCCTATAAGTGGCGGCAGTAGTACTTTAAATAGCGTCAACTATAGCAGTGCCAAACCTGGAGATGTCACAATCACAACCAATCAATTACTCGTTCTGAATGGTGGGATCATCAGCAACTCGACTGTGGGAACTGGTGATGCTGGGACTTTGACAATCCAAGCCAATGACATTCTGATAGATGGTGAAAATAATTTTGCAGTGATCATTGCTAATGCCTCCCTTTTAGATGCCATTAACCGTAGCTTGTTTAAGCTTCCAGACTCTCCCACAGGTAACACAGGTGTGATCAACATAAATACTCAGCAATTAACCCTCCGTAATCGAGGTTTTATCAGCGTTACTCATCAAGGTATTGGTAATGCAGGAGAGTTAAACATCCAAACTGACCGATTATTTTTAAATGCTGGGTCAATTAATGCAACTACAGCATCTGGAAAAGGCGGTAACATCAATCTAGCATCAACAAATACATTTTTAAGTCGTAATGGCAGTCAAATTAATGTCGAAGCAGGTAGTAATGGTGATGGTGGCAACATTAACATCAATGCTCCGGTGATTGTTGGGTTAGAAAACAGCGATATTATTGCTAACGCTTTGAATGGTGATGGTGGCAATATCAACATTACAACTCAAAGCATCTTTGGCTTAAAATTTCGCCCTCAACTCACCTCAGAAAACGATATTACAGCGAGTTCTCAATTTGGTGTTAATGGTACTGTGCAAATTAATAATTTTGGAGTTAACCCCAGTTCTGGTTTAGTGGAATTACCAGAGAATATCACCGACTCCTCGCAACAAATAGCTACAGGATGTGCAGACACCAGTGGTAGTAGTTTTGTGGCTACAGGACGGGGTGGGATTCCGCAAAACCCTAATCAACAAGTGAGGAGCGATGTCTACGACGGGCTACTCCTACGCACCTGGTCTGATATCCGTGACATCTCTGCATATATTGGAAATAGTACATCAGCCCAAATACCCCCATCGACCAAATCTCTGATTTCAGCTACTTCTTGGCATCGTAACACGATCGGCAAAATTGAGTTAATTGCCGATCAATCTCCCATTCAGGTGCAACAACCATTAACCTGTAATGCTGTTCCTAAAAGTTAATCATGTTATAAAAAAGCCTATTTAGGGAACAATTAAGTTGATACCAAATTCAGGAAATTATTAGCCATGAGAGTTAGACCCTTTCTATTGATGGTAACAACTGGGTTATTAACTCCAGAAATCATGCTTACAGCAATATTTCTATGGAGTTGCGGTGCGTTGGCGAAGCCGACCGTAGGTATCGCTCAAGTCACATCTGATGGTACTACTAACACCATTGTTAACCCCAGTGGTAATAATTTTAATATTCTTAATGGTATGGAAAAAGGTAATAACTTATTTCATAGTTTCAGCAACTTCTCAGTGCCAACAGGTGGTTCAGCAACCTTTGATTTAACCAATACGCCAAATATTAAAAATATATTTAGTCGAGTTACAGGTGGAAATATTTCCTATATTGATGGGTTAATTCAGACTCTTAACGGTAATAATCCAGCCAGTTTATTTTTGATTAATCCTAATGGAATTATATTTGGAGAAAACGCTCAGTTGAATATTGGCGGTTCGTTTGTTGGTACGACTGCTAATAGTATTCGCTTTAGTGATGGTATTCAGTTTGGGGCAACCGATTCTACAATTCCACCGCTACTGACAATGAGTGTCCCCATTGGCTTACAATTCGGACAAAGTTTAGCCAGCATTACGAACCGTGCTAATCTTTCGACGAATCAGGGTTTGACTTTAGCTGCTCATGCAATCCTGAGTAGGGGTGCGATCGCTGCTCCCAATGGTGCAGTGCAGATTCAAGCTACCACTGGCGATGCCCAGTTACAAGCGATCGCATCTCGCAGTGTGGATATCACCGCCCAAGGCCATGTTACCGTTGGCGCAATCAACACGAATAGCTCAACCGATAGCGGTGGACTGGTTAATATTCAAGCTGGTCGAGCAATAACCGTAAATGACACCATTAATACAGGTTCTACTGCCGCCATCGGCAACGCTGGGAATGTCTCCCTATCCTCTGGTGGCGACCTCACCATTCAATCTATCAATGCTTCTGTCGGAGAGAGGTCTGGTAGCACCAAAACCGACGGCAACGGTGGGGACATTAGTTTGCAAAGTGGCAATCATCTCCTCGTCCAAGACGGCGCAACTATTGAGACTCGAAATAGCCGGAATCAGGGTGTTGGCAATAGTGGTGCTGTTAACATCGTGACGCGATCGCTGAGTCAATACGGCACAGTTTTCACAGATACCAGAGGCCAAGGTAACGCGGGAAAAATTACGGTGCAAGCTGCCGATCTGATTTTGATTCAAGGCAAAGAAGGAGGAACTCGTTCAGGATTTTCAGCAGTGGTGGATCGGGGCGCGATGGGTAACGCTAACAACATTCAAATCAAGGCTAGGTCGTTGACAATGAAAGACGTTAGCCTGTTATCAACTAACACCTTTGGGATGGGTAATGCCGGTCATATTGACATTCAGATAGACGATTTGATTTCCTTGTATGGACGTGTCAATATCTTCTCTAATGTGGAAAGTGGTGCGATCGGCAATAGTGCCGGAATTAGTTTAAAAGCAGGCTCTTTGACCGCAGAATTTATTGACTTCACTAAAGTCCCCAACCTTTTCTCATCTGTATTGGGCGAAGGTAACGGTGGCAACATCACCCTCAATGTACGTGACTCGATTTCTCTGGGTGGTGCTAGAATTCGCGCCCTTGTAGATGGAAACGGCAAAGGAGTGGGTGGCGATATTGATATTCGGGTAGGGGGTGCGCTCTATGCCAACAACAATACCCTAATCAACACCCGCGCCAGCACTTTTGGTAAAGCGGGAAATATCAATATTCAAGCCGACTCGATCACCTTAGACGGCGTACTCCCTGCCGAAGGATTTCCCACAACCATCAACACTTCAACCCGCAGCGCCAATGCCGGCGGTCAGATCACCCTCACGAGTCGAACATTTTCGCTCTTGAATGGTGCGCGTCTAGACACCAATACTTTAAATTCTGGAAATGCCGGCGATGTGAATATTCAAGCCAGGGAATTTGTGTTATTAGATGGGGTAGAACAGACCGATCCCGCCTTCTTTATCTCTGGAAAACGCAATATTTCAGAGGGTCGTATACCCAGTTTTATTCGGAGCGAAGTTCAGGGAGTTAACGCCACTGGCAATGGTGGCAATATCAAAATTCAAACGCCTGTGTTAATTGTTAGCAATGGCGCTTACATTAGTTCTAGTTCCACTGGCCAAGGTAATGCTGGCAATGTTGAGATTACCTCTGATGCTGTGACATTTGCGGGGGTTGGGCGATCGCCTCTCCTCAACAGTGATCCAAACCCAAATTTTCCTAGTGGTGCGTTTAGCTTGGCGACAGCAAACGGTAATGGCGGGAATATCACCATTAAGTCCAGTGATTCCGTTTCAATTAACAGCGGCGCTCAATTGTCCGTAAGTAGTAGTGGAACAGGGAGTGCGGGAAATTTAGGTATTCAGAGCAACCAGTTACAACTCAAGCAGAGCAGTTTGCAAGCAGAAGCAGTTGCAGGCAGCCAAGGCAATATTTTCATAGACTCCGACCTGCTTTTGATGCTTCAAGGCAGCCAAATTACAGCCAACGCTAAGGAAGATGCGAATGGAGGTAACATCACAATTGATGCTCCGCTCATTCTGGGCTGGAAAAATAGCGATATCGTGGCGAGTGCATTCAAAGGTAAAGGCGGTAATATTCAAATCAAAACTGAGGGCATCTTTGGACTTAAGTTTCGTTCCCAAATCACAGAAGAAAGTGATATTACTGCCAGTTCCCAATTTGGGGTTAACGGTACAGTCGATATTAATAACTTTGGCATTGACCCCAATTCCGGTTTAGTGAAATTACCTGAAAATGTTACAGACTCATCCCAACAAATAGCTACAGGATGTGCAGACACAAGTGGTAGTAGTTTTGTCGCTACAGGAAGAGGGGGAATACCCCAAAATCCCACTCAGGACACGAGGAACGATGTCTACAACTGGCTACGCCTAGGCTCTTGGACTGATATCCGTGACATCTCTGCATATAGTGGAAATAGTACATCAGCCCAAATAACCCAACCTCCAAGAACTTTGATTTCAGCTACTTCTTGGCATCGTAACACGATCGGCAAAATTGAGTTAATTGCCGATCAATCTCCCATTCAGGTGCAACAACCATTAACCTGTAATGCTGTTCCTAAAAGTTAATCATGTTATAAAAAAGCCTATTTAGGGAACAATTAAGTTGATACCAAATTCAGGAAATTATTAGCCATGAGAGTTAGACCCTTTCTATTGATGGTAACAACTGGGTTATTAACTCCAGAAATATTGCTTACAGCAATATTTCTATGGAGTTGCGGTGCATTGGCGAAGCCGACTGTAGGTATAACTCAAGTCACATCTGATGGTACTACTAACACCATTGTTAACGCCAGTGGCAATAATTCTAATATCCTTAATGGTATTGAAAAAGGTAATAATTTATTTCATAGTTTCAGTAACTTCTCAGTACCTACAGGTGGTTCAGCAACCTTTGATTTAACTAACACCCCAAATATTACAACTATATTTAGCCGGGTGACAGGTGGAAATGTTTCCAATATTGATGGGTTAATTCGCACGCTCAATAGTAGTAACCCGGTGAGTTTATTTTTAATGAATCCGGCGGGGATTATGTTTGGGCAAAATGCCAGTTTGAATATTGGCGGCTCATTTGTTGGTACGACTGCCAATAGTATTAAGTTCGCAGATGGTACAGAATTTAGTGCTGTAAATCCAACTCAACCACCCTTATTAACCATGAGCGTACCTGTGGGTTTGCAGATGGGAAGTAATGCGGGAGGGATACAAGTTCAAGGTACACCTGCCAACAATTTCCTACGGACACCGACATTATCGATCGCACCGAATCAAACGTTGGCTTTGATTGGGGGACAAGTGGATATCAATAGTGCCAACATTTCTGCGCCGGATAGCCGTGTGGAATTGTGGGCGATGCAAAATGGTACAGTGAATATATCCACCTCTGGTAACTGGCAATTGGCGAGTTTATCTTCATCGCCAACATGGGGCAATATTACCCTGCAACAATCGTCCTATATCAATACGAGTGGGGCGATTGGGGGTGCGATCAACATCCGGGGGCGGGGGTTAACCCTTCAAGATGGCTCAAATATAGAATCTTCTACTGGTGAAAATGGTCAAGGACAGGGTATCAATGTCCAAGCTACAGAATTTGTCGATTTACTGGGTATTTCTCATCCCAATAATGTTACTTTTCCAGGTTTAAGCACCAGTGTAAAAGGGAGTGAAGCAACTGCTGGAAATACCACGATTGACACCCAACGATTACGCCTTGCCAATGGAGGAGCGATCAACTCCTTTAACCTTGGTATTGACTTTTCGACTTTCACGCCGATCAACAATGCCAAAACAGGGGACATCAAAGTTCATGCCACCGATGTAGAAATTATTGGTTATGGGCCATTCCGCAGTCCAAGTACAGGAAACTCCTTTCCAGGAAGTGTAATTGGAACGCTTATTCTAGGAGGACAACAGAATGAAAGTGGTTCAATTACGGTAGAGGCTGAACGAGTACGGCTGCTAGATGGGGGAGGTATCAGCACCGATTTGTTTGGTGCTTTCTCCCCTGTAACTGGCAAAGCTGGGGATATTTCCGTGACGGCAACTCAAAGCCTCGATATTCGTGGTACAAACCCTGACAATGGTACCAGTGCGATCATCAGTTCAATTCTAACCGGGGCGGTTGGTCAAGGGGGCAATGTGATAATTAACACGGGTCAACTCGCTCTCACCAACGGTGGAACCATCTCCAGTCAAATTACAGGCAGTCCAAATGCTGCGATCGCAGGCAGAGGCACAGCAGGGAATATCACGATCCAAGCCACTGATGTGCAGGTTAGCGATCCCGTGGTTGATCTTCTTGGTAACGCCCCCAGTGGTATCACTGTAGCGATAGGGCAGAATTCCACAGGCAAGGGAGGCAATATTAGCTTGACAGCAGACAATCTGCGCGTCTTCAATGGTGGACAAATTACCTCATCGACAGATGGCAATGGTGCAGCAGGTAATGTCAACTTGCAAGTCAACAATATAACCGTAGAGGGTAATTCCCAACCCTTAACTGATGATCGCATTCTCCCAAGTACCATTACTGCTGCTTCTACTACCACCTCTGATGCTGGTTCAGTTAATCTAGTGGTAGATAAACTCAATGTTCTTGATCATGGGCAAATTTCCGTTAGTAATATAGGTGGCGGTAATTCAGGCAACTTGCTCATTAATGCCAACCGCATCAAGCTAGAACAAGGAGGCAGTCTGCTTTCAGAAGTTTCCGCAGGCGATCGCGGTAATCTGACTCTCAATACTGATGTTCTGCTAATGCGTTATGGCGGTGAAATTAGTACCAATGCCACAGGTACAGCTACAGGCGGCAATATCAGCATCAATGCACCGATTATTATTGGTTTAGAAAACAGCGATATTACTGCCAATGCTATTGAAGGGGCTGGTGGGAATATTGATATTCAAACTCAGGGTTTATTTGGACTAGAATTCCGCGACCAACTCACCCCGGACAGTGATATTACAGCTAGTTCCCAATTTGGCATTAGTGGTACTGTGCAAATTAATAATTTTGGAGTTGACCCCAGTTCTGGTTTAGTGGAATTGCCAGAGAATGTGACAGACCCATCCCAACAAATAGCGACAGGTTGTTCTGATAATAGTGGCAGCAGTTTTGTGGCCACAGGACGGGGTGGATTACCACAAAATCCCAATCAACAAACCAGACGTGATGTCTACGATAGACTACACCTAAGCACTTGGTCTGATATCCGCGACATCTCTGCATATCGTGGAAATAGTGCATCAGCACAAATACCCCAATCGGCCAAATCTCTGATCTCAGCTACCTCTTGGCATCGTAACACCCAAGGCAAAATTGAGTTAATTGCCGATCAATCTCCCATCCAGGTGCAACAACCATTAACCTGTGCTGCTGTTCTTAAGCCCTAAGTAGTCAGACAGAAAGAGCGATCGCAATGACTGTAAATATTTTGTCCAATCACTTAATTTTATTGCTATCAACAGAGTCCATTCATGTCCAATTTGTCTACTCACATCTTGTGCCTGGCGACTGGAAGTCACGGCTACACAGACAAAACCCGCCTACGCGGGTTTGAAACCACAATATGCATCTTTGGCCAACCCTTCTTTCGTCTCTACAATCTTTGTCAGAAATGTTTTTTGTAAAACAGCAAAAATACTGATAAAAAAACCATAAAAAATTAACCCACATTCCGCACCCTGGGGTGTCACATAGTATTATCACTTGATTTTCTCTTATTTTTCGGATACAAATTATGCTTTCCCAGCATCATGCATCCGTTAATTCTTTGAGCATTGGTATATAATACGGCTTTATATCATCATAAAAAGCAGTAAAAACCGAGTGTGACAGTTGAGGGTGCGGAAGATCGGAATTAAATAAGTAAGTAGTTCTACACTAGAAAGGCATTAATAAATGCCCTAGTATAAATCATTAAATATCTCAATACAGATTCTGATGTCAAATCAAACTTTAAGGGCTTCTAGTAGCAAATTAGTGAGCAAATTTCGACTAGCTGCATTTATTACTTTAGCAACGCTTTTTTCATCGCCAGTTCGTGCGATTACCCTAGTCCAAGATCGGAACACTTTACAAAGTAATGACCAAATCGAATGGTCAAGTTTAGGAAAAGTATTAAACCCTTTTGCTCCCAATCCTAATGACTTTCTTCCATATTCATTTTCAGGTCAATCTTCTCATGGTTTAGGGATAAGCGTAAATATTCCGTCAGCAGGAGGAGATATTACTCCACCATTTATTTTTCAAAATAACCCACCAGTTCAAACTAACTTTGCTCCTGGTGATTTTCTTTTATTTACAGGTTTTAGTCCTACTGTTATTCCCACTGGAAATCCCAACCCTATAACGATTTTTTTTGATAAAAATGTTAAAGCTGCTGGAACTCAAATTGCTGCGAGTGGTAGCGAAAATATAGATTATGAAGTTTTTATATCAGCATTTGATGATGAGAACAACTTACTTGGAACATTTTCTATCCCAGGAATTTCTTCTGGCACACGTGATAATTCAGCTGTCTTTTTAGGTGTAACCAGCGATACAGCTAACATCAAAAGCTTAGTTTTTAATACTTCCTCACCACAACGTGGTTTCGGAATTAATAGAGTCAGTATTACGACAGTTAATGAGCCATATACTGGTTTTGGCTTATTAATTTTTGGTGCTTTAGGCTTATGCTTGAAGGGCTATAAGCAAACTAAAATTAGGACTTACACAAATTGAAAAACCTTATTCATGACTGATGAAGGGAATTTATGTGAATAATATCCCATAAAATGACAATACTTTTCGGTTAAGGCTAAAGATAGAAATAGTTGATATTCTTAACCGAACAGTATTCAGCTTGATTATATACTAGATATCGGATTACTAATAACTCAATTAGCACAAGAAATATTCATATATTTCTCTACAATATTTTCTACTAAAATTCAGCAAAATAACTATCTTTTATGTTTACTGTAAAAACCTATTAAAGAGAATCTAAACCTCGATAGAAATACTATTATTTATTTCGTAAATTCCAACTTTGAAAATATAGATAGGGAGATTTTTTAGCAATGAAAAACTTACGTAGATACTCCATCTGGAGTTTAAAGAAAATACTGTCTATATTCACAACTGGATTATTTTTTTCCAGCATGGTTTCACCCGTAATAGCTGAAGTTATATCTGATGGCACAACCAACACCATAGTCAACCTAAATGGCAATAATTTCAATATTCTTAATGGCATTAAAAAAGGAAATAATTTATTTCATAGCTTCACTAATTTCTCAGTGCCAATCGGTGGTTCTGCTATTTTTGATTTAGTTAATACGCCCGATATTACAACTATATTTAGTCGAGTAACTGGTGGAAATATTTCCCATATTGATGGCTTGATTCAGACTCTTAACGGTAATAATCCTGCCAGTTTATTTTTGATGAATCCCAACGGAATTGTATTTGGTCAAAATGCCAGCTTGAATATTGGTGGATCGTTTGTGGGGACGACGGCGAATAGTATTAAGTTTAGCGATGGGGTAGAATTTAGTGCTGATAATGCTTTCATAATGCCCTTGCTGACTATGAGTGTACCTGTGGGTTTACAAATGGGCAGTAATCCTGGTGCAATTACAATATCAGGAACAGGACATAAATTCACCTCTTTCGGTGCAGCAATTAACGGCACTATTAGTACGGAGAAATTAAGCGTAGAACAGGGAAAAACATTAGCATTAGTTGGTGGAGATATTACTCTAGATGGGGCAGTTTTAACTGCTGAACAGGGAAGAATTGAATTAGGAAGCTTGAATGGCAGGGAATTTGTAAATCTTCAGCTACTAGAACAAGGTTTGACATTGAACTATGCTCAAGTGTCAAATTTAGGAAATATTCACCTCTCAAAAAAGTCATTGCTGGATACTAGTGGTAGTCCATCTGGTCATATTCAGCTACAAGCAAAAAAAATAAGCATTGCAGAAGGTTCATTAGTTTTAACCCAAAACAAGGGAAGCCACGCGGGGGGAATGCTTAATGTCAATGCAACCGAATTGTTAGAAATTTCTGGCTACCTGCCAACAGTGGGAATTCGTACCAGTCTACTGAGTGAAGCATTAGGAACCGGAACTAGCGGAGATATTAGGGTTTCTACTAAACGCTTAGTTATTAAAGATGGTGCTGGAATTGATAACAACACTTATGGTCAAGGTAATAGTGGCAGCATTAATATTAATGCCTCTGAGTCAATTCAAGTTAAAGACTATGACCCAGCTAATGCTTTCTCGACTATCTCATCAACAACATCGTCTACAGGAGTAGGTGGAAATGTGACTGTTTCAACCCCAGATTTATTAGTAGTTAATGGTGCTGTTGTTGGTAGCATTACTACGGGTAATGGCGCTGGTGGTAACTTAGTAATTAATGCTGATCATATTCAAGTGAGCGGAAATAATACTCCTGGTGTTACGGCTTTGTCTACAGCTAGTTTAGTCGCGGGGAATGCGGGTAATTTGACTATCAATACAAACAAATTAATAGTTGATAACAGCGGCGCGGTGACTAGTTCTAGTGTGGGTCAGGGTAATGCTGGTGATATCAAGATTAATGCTTTGGAATCGATTGAGATCACGGGAAATTTACCAAAAGCAGAAAATCCCAGTCAAATTAGGTCAGTAGTTAAAAGTCCTAGCGCTTTTGCACAAAGTTTTTTTAATATTCCTGCAACTCCTCAAGGCGACGGTGGAAATATATATATTAATACTCCATCTCTCAAGATTAATAATCAAGCATCAGTTACAGTGACAAATCACGGGATTGGAGATTCTGGGACAATAAATATTAATGCGGGATACGTATTACTAGATCGCAATGCTGGTATTACTGCCAGTACAAATTCTGGTGAAGGAGGTAATATTTCCCTAAAGTTGGAAAATTTCCTATTAATGCGTAATAACAGTTTAATTGACACAGAAGCTAAAGGCTTAGGCAATGGTGGTAATATTACTATTAATTCTCCCATCATTGTCGGATTAGAAAATAGTGATATCGTCGCCAATGCAGTCCAAGGTAATGGCGGTAATATTAACATCACAACCCAAGGCGTATTCGGGTTAAAGTACCGCAACGAACTCACTTCGGAAAACGATATTACAGCGAGTTCTCAATTTGGTGTTAATGGTACTGTGCAAATTAATAATTTTGGCGTTGACCCCAGTTCTGGGTTAGTGGAATTACCAGAGAATGTGACAGACTCATCACAACAAATAGTTACAGGTTGTTCTCATGATACTGGCAGCAGTTTTGTCGCCACGGGACGAGGTGGGATACCTCAAAATCCCACTCAGGATGTGAGGAACAATCCTACTTGGTCAGATATCCGTGACATCTTTGCATATCATGGAAATATTGCATCAGCCCAAATACCCCAATCTCCAAAAACTTTGATTTCAGCTACTTCTTGGCATCGTAACACCCAAGGCAAAATTGAGTTAATTGCCGATCAATCTCCCATCCAGGTACAACAATTATTAACCTGTGCTGCTGTTCCTAAAAGTTAGTCATGTTATAAAAGAAGTCATTTAGGGAACAAAAAGTTGAAATCAAGTATAGGAAATTGTTAGCCATGAAAGTTGCACCCTTTCTATTGATTTTAACAACTGGGTTATTAACTCCAGAAATCATGCTCACAGCAATATTTCTATGGAGTTGCGGTGCATTGGCAAAGCCGACCGTAGGTATCGCTCAAGTCACATCTGATGGTACTACTAACACCATCGTTAACCCCAGTGGTAATAATTTCAATATCCTTAATGGTATTGAAAAAAGTAATAACTTGTTCCACAGTTTCAGCAATTTTTCAGTGCCTACAGGTGGTTCAGCAAAATTTGATTTAACCAATACGCCAAATATTACAACTATATTTAGCCGGGTGACAGGTGGTAATATTTCTAACATTGATGGTGAAATCAGTGCCAACGGTAGCGCGAACTTATTTTTAATCAATCCAGCCGGGATTATATTTGGCAAAGATGCCTCACTGAATATAGGTGGTTCATTTGTGGGAACGACTGCCAATAGTATTAAATTTGCTGATGGGACAGAATTTAGTGCTGTTAACCCGATGGCAACAACATTATTAACCATGAGTGTACCCATCGGTTTACAAATGGGGAGAAGTTCAGGAGATATTCAAGTTGAAGGTGTAGGCAATAGCACTAATATCACACGTATCGGACTTTCCCTACTAAACATCACAACACCAACTACAGGGTTACAGGTTAAATCTGGTAATACGCTGTCTTTGGTTGCGAGTAACGTTACTATAGATGGTGGTTTACTGATAGCCAACTCTGGGAAAGTTGAATTAGGGGCGTTAAGCAATGGACAGTGGTTGCTAGGAGAAAACAATCAACTTGCGACTGTTAGCACAACTCCAACTACAGAATTTGGGGATATTCAACTCCGTGCTGGTTCACTAGTGAATGTGAGTGGTATCAATGCAGGTTTTGTGCAGTTAAATGGTGGAAATATAACCTTGCAAGATGGTTCAGTAATTGCTGGGCAGAACTTTGGTCAGCAACTCGGTGGCAACATTCAAATCATTGGTAGTGAATCTCTCTCAATTATTGGTGCTACGTCTACTATTCCCAGCCAAATTACAACTCAAGCCTTGGGCTTGGGTAAAGGTGGTGATATTAATCTTTCTGCACCTCAAATCATGCTGCAAAATGGTGGGATTGTCGCTGCCAACACTTTCAGTGCTGCCTCTAGTGGTACACTCAGCATTAATGCTCCGCTCTCTGTTCAACTCACAGGGACTTCACCATTCGACCCCTCTGCCTTGAGCGCATTGACAACTACAACCTTTAGTCAGGGTAACGCTGGCTCACTTACCCTCTCAACAGGCACCCTGACTGTTCGAGGTGGCGCACAAATTACCTCTACAACTTTAGGATTTGGTAATGCAGGTCAAGTGAGTGTGAATGCAACCGAACTAATTGACTTGGCAGGAACGTCTCTAGTATCGAATAGTGCGATCGTCTCAACTTCCTTTGGTGCAGGAGATGGCGGTACCACCATCATCAATACACCTAAACTCAGACTCGATAATGGTGGTGCTATTATCACTACAGCTTTTTCTAGTGGTAATGCAGGTAAAATCATCATTAATGCCGAAGATGCCATTGAGATGGCGAATTCTCAACAGCTAGACCTGAATACTGCCAATAGCAATTTCGTTAATACTCAGATCACTTCTAGTGTTACTGCTGCACCAGCGATACTCCAACTAATTTTAGGACTTCCTGAAAAAGCAACGGGTAATGCTGGATCTGTGTCGATCAACACCTCGACATTAAATATGGACAAGGGTGCTGTCATTTCTGTGGAAAACCGCCAAACAGGCGAAGGAGGACAACTAGAAATCACTGCGGATTTTGTGACTTTGAAGAATAGCTCCAGAATTAGTGCCTTAACAACATCAGGTAATGGCGGTGATATCAATCTCGATATTCAGAAAGCTTTGTTATTAAGTCAGAGTAGTCAAATTTCAACCACAGCAGGAGGCTTGGGAAATGGTGGCAATATCACTATCAGTTCTCCAATAATTTTAGGATTAGAAAATAGCGATATCATCGCTAATGCCGCCCAAGGTCGGGGGGGGAACATTCAAATCAGCACTCAAGGCATTATTGCTCTGGAATACCGTAATACTCTCACCCCCAGAGCAGACTTGACTAATGACATTACAGCTAGTTCCCAATTTGGACTTAGTGGCACAGTAGACATTAATAATTTTGGAGTTGACCCCAGTTCTGGTTTAGTGGAATTACCAGAGAATGTGACAGACTCATCAAAACAAATAGCGACAGGTTGTTTTGATAATACTGGCAGCAGTTTTGTGGCCACAGGACGGGGTGGATTACCACAAAATCCCAATCAACAAACCAGACGCAATGTCTACGATAGTCTACACCTAAGCACTTGGTCTGATATCCGCGACATCTCTGCATATCGTGGAAATAGTGCATCAGCACAAATACCCCAATCGGCCAAATCTCTGATCTCAGCTACCTCTTGGCATCGTAACACGATCGGCAAAATTGAGTTAATTGCAGATAAATCTCCCATTCAGGTGCAACAATCATTAACCTGTGCTGCTGTTCCTAAAAGTTAGTCATGTTATAAAAAAGTTTATTTAGGGAACAATAAGTTTAAGAGCCTTCGGGCGAGGTAGAGAGCAGGAGGCAGAAGGGAAAATTTTTAACCCACATTCCGCAGATGTGACTCAGATTATTGATATTTTTGAAAAATTCCAGCCAGGAAAATTTTATCTACCTAATTTTTCTGGCTGAATTTAACTTTATTTGCCAAAAGATAGAGCTTATTACAGCAGTTTGCGATCAAACCCACCACAAAAATAGCTATCTAAATAGGCTCAAAAAATAAGCCACAATGATTAAACCAGTTGAGCGCATTTTCATCAGTAATAGCATTAATAGCTACGGTAATAGCTTCATCCAGAGCATCTAATGTGCGAGCTTTAGCAGAACGAAGAATTCCTTTTAATTTTGACCAACATAACTCAATTGGAGATAAATCAGGTGAGTAGGGAGGTAAAAATTTAATAGACGCGCCAACAGATTCTATTAAAGATTTTGCAGTTAAAGCATAATGTACAGGTAAATTATCCATAACTACAATTGCTCCAATCCACAACTGAGGTAGTAATATTTGTTCAATAAAAACTAAAAAACTATCACTGTTTAAACTACCAGGAAAAGTCATAGTAGCGATTAAGCCTTCATCGCTCATAGCTCCAATTAACGTGATATTTTGTCCTTTATTTCCAGGGCGATCATCATAAACTCTGATTCCACCTTCACCTCTACCATAGTGTCGTGTCATAGCCAGATTTATACCTGTTTCATCAATGAATATGAGGTTTTTGATATCTATAGTATCTAGCCAAAGCCGAAATTCATAGCGCAATTTTTGTACTCTTTCTGAACCTTGCTCAGTGGCTACTAAACTTTTTTTTTACGGTTTAGATTTAAGCGGTTCAGAGTCCGTGACAAGCTTGATACACTTACCTCTATTCCTTTACTCTCTTTGATTATTTCCTGAATTTCCCGCAAATATATATCACTTTTCTCCGTGACTATTTTCTTTAACAATTCTTGATTTTCACCTTTAATTTTCGAGCGCCTATCTCCTCCTTGAGGAAGAGCAGTTATTTCCGATGTCTCTCGATATCGACGCAAAAAGTCACGGATGAAGGATAAACTAACTTTGAATCGTTCCGCCAATTCTCTTTGTGTACCTTCTTTATTTTCCCAGGCACTTAATATCTTTTGTCTTAGGTCTATCGAATATGGGGCCATTTCTCAATTATCTTCTTTTTTTACATCTTTACAATTTTACCATTCTTGTGGCGGGTTTGATCTCAAATTGCTGTAAGTAAGTTAATTTCACAAGTTTTTAAAATAGATTCTCTCTCTCAATTAAAGTAGTCATTTTCGGTAAAATAAACATGACAATTAAAGCCAAGAATATTTCCGTCTTCGCTAAAAACTTCTATTTACTACTTTTACCCTTGAACTTTCTACATCTTTTAGGTCAAATAAACCACATCAAGTAATTAGATAATATTTACTACAACTCTTTCCTAAATATCTGACAATCTTTTCACGTTCCTCCGTTAAATTGCTCATTTGTTTCTGTCCATTTATGATTACCAAATGTACAGCCTGAAACATCTGAAATACCCACCTCATTGTCGGTTTATTTGTGATTTTCTTAACTTGATTTCTAATCCCATCATCAAATTTAGCTAATTCTTGCCTTAATTTTCTTTGGGCAAGGTTATAGACTAACAAACACAATCCCATTATCATTGCTATTGCTTCTACTCTTTCCGGGGTTTTGACAAATACGCTTGATGTAAAAAACAATGGGTCTTTTAAAAATCTAAATCCTCTTTCGTTAGATTGTTGAGCTTTGTATTCTTCTAATACTTTCTCATCACTCAATTCATTTCTATCTAATACATTCGTTGCTAATATAAATCTCCCTGCGTTAATTTTTTCAGTTTCTATTACTTCTTCTCTTGTTTCTATTTGACCTTTTATTTGATATTTTATTTGACTTGGTTCGGTCAATTTACTTGGTCTACCTGCTGTTTTATATTCTAGTTTCTCTATGTATTCAATTTCTTTTATTTGGTGATATTTCCAGGATTTTGATAGCTTTTCTATTACTATTTTTGCATCTGGCTGACAGGCGAACTCTTGTCTGGATAGTTTGCTGAGTGCGGCTTTTGCTTTTGCTTCCTGTTTTTTGACTTGTTTTTCTACTTGTTGGATACTTGATTTTTTCTGATTTCACTTTCTACGATTATCCATCTTTGTTTTATGCCTGCATATTCTGATTCTTTGGCTGCTATTTTATAGCCTGATATTTGACTATCTTTCCATTCTGCTTCTTTTATATCTACAATTTTATTTTTTGCTTCTTTGATACTTAGTGGTACTCTTGTTATCCATTTCAGTTCTCTCATTGCTGCTAAGTTTTCTGCTGTATATAAGGCACTGTCTGCTACACTTATGCCCTCAAATGTCCATTGTTTTTTAAATTCTTTTAATCTTTCTACAAATACACTTTTATCATCTACGTTTCCTGAGTCTACTTTTAAATATAATGGGATGTCTCCATCTCCTGTTACTATCATGTCTATGATAAATTGTTTCAAGTCTGGTCTTTTATCTCTTGAATATCCGTGGACTATTTCTATTGCTTTCATCTCCGGTTCTATTTCTAATTTATTCTCTTCTGTTTCTTTGATTTCTTTTTTGTACTCTCCTTCTACACTCATTGATGTCCCATCTAAATGAATACTATCCATTTCTACTTGGAATTTATGGGCTGCTTTTATGGCTACTGCTGTAAATATCTTGGTTGTTCCTATTTGATGATATTTGTCTAGTTCTCTTCCTAGTTTGTCGTCATTTAAATGCTCTGGTAATACTCCTTCTCCTATTAAATGTTCTGTTGCTTTTCCTACAAAAAATTCCCCAAATAGATATAATGGGGCGCTTAAAAACCCTAATCCATTCAATATCATCGCTTTTACTACTTGTCCTGGTGTTAGGGTTTCTTTTGTTTTTATTCCCACTATTTTATTCACTTCTTCTACCAATTCCATCTCGTCTATTATTCCTGCTACTATTCCTAAATGGTCTATATCTAGGGTTTGTATGGCAACTTGAGACTCTTTCACGGTTTTTCCCTTCTCTATTTGACGCTTTTTATTTTAACAAATAAAAGCCTGAAATCCTTGCTAGACAATCTTTTCAGGCTTTTCTTTCTCTAAATTTTTAATTCCTAAATTTGCTTTAACATCTGCGGAATGTGGGTTTTAATTAAGAATAAAGCATTTTTGCCACGACCATCTTCAATGAGAGGTGGATTTGAATCCGCCTCTAAGAAAGCCTCCTGCCTCCATTAAATCAAGTCTAGGAATTATTAATGATGAGAGTTAAACCCTTTCTATTGATGTTAACAACTGGGTTATTAACTCCAGGAATCATGCTCACAGCAATATTTCTTTGGAGTCTCGGTGCGATGGCGAAGCCGACCGTAGGTATCGCAAAGCCGACGGTAGGTATCGCTCAGGTCACATCTGATGGTACTACTAAAACCACTGTTAACATAGTGGGTAATGATTTTACCATTCTTAATGGTATGGAAAAAGGTCATAACTTATTCCACAGCTTCAGTAATTTTTCAGTGCCTACAGGTGGTTCAGCAAAATTTGATTTAACCAATACGCCCAATATTACAACTATATTTAGTCGGGTAACAGGTGGAAATATTTCTCATATTGATGGCTTGATTCAAACTCTCAACAGTAATAATCCTGCCAGTTTATTTTTGATCAATCCCAATGGAATTGTATTTGGGCCAAGTGCCAAGTTGGATATCAGCGGGTCATTTGTGGGTACAACGGCCAATAGTATCAAATTTGCGGATGGGTTCGCATTTAATGCCACCGATGCCACAACACCCCCTTTATTAACTATGAGCGCACCCATTGGGCTGCAACTTGGAGCCAATGCCGGAACAATTCGCACCCAAGGAACACCAGCACTTAACTTCTTGTTTCGTGCTTCACAAATATTCAAGGCTCAAACAGTGGCATTGGTGGGTAGTGAAATCGACATCAATCAGACCGGCCTTGCCAATGCAGATGGAAGAGTTGAATTATGGGCATTGCAGAATGCTGAAGTTGGGTTGAATAATCAAGCCGGATTGCAACTAACTAGCCCCACTTCTGCTGACTGGGGAACAATTACGCTCAGACAATCCTCGCTGATTGATACTAGTGGGATAAATGGTGGAGCAATTAACATCCGGGGGCGCGGTTTGACACTTCAGGAGGGTTCAGGAATTTCTTCTGCTACAGGAGCATTTGGACAAGGACAAGGTATCACCGTCAAAACCACGGAATTTATAGATTTGTTGGGAGTCTCTGCCCCAGAGAATTATGACACCCCTGGATTATTCACTAGTGTATTTGGAACTGGGGCCAGGGCAGGAGACATTACAATTGAGACTGAACGTTTACGGATTGCAAATGGCGCTTGGTTGCAGTCCACCAACAATGGCTTTACCTTCACTTTTACCCCAATCAACGATGCTAGTACCGGAAATATTACCGTTCATGCCAAAGATGTGGAAGTGAACGGATACAACCCATTTGGCATTCCTTTCAATGGTATTTCTATTTTTAGACCTAGCTCTATTACTACTTTGGTAAGTGGTGGCAACAGAAATAATAGCGGCAGTATCACCATTGAAGCAGATCGAGTTCGTTTGCTTAATGGAGGTCACATTAGTACTGATTTACTCGGCTTCAACTTTCCTGGTTTTGAGTCTATCACCACTGGTAAGTCTGGGGACATCTCAATCAAATCTGCTGAAAGTCTCGAAATTAAAGGAGCTACACCTAATAACTTTACTAGTGCTGTAATCAGCTCGATTCAACTTTTTGCAGATGGTCAAGGTGGCAACATCACTATTGATACTGGATATTTGCAACTAGCAGACGGCGGGACGGTCTCTAGTGCGCTATCAGGTGCTGGCAAGGCTGGAAATATAGAGATTTATGCCCAGGATGTAGAGGTCAGTGACCCAGTATTCGATAGTATTAATAATGGAGTCAGTGGCATTACCGTTGCTGTGGCTGATAGTGCCGTCGGACAAGGAGGAAATATTACCCTGGAGAGCGATCGCTTGCGGGTATTCAATGGTGGACAAATCACTTCATCAAGTTTGGGTCAAGGAGCAGCGGGGAATATTAACCTGCAAGTTAAAAATATTGATGTAGAAGGAATTTCCCAAACCATAGTTAATGGTCGTCAACTGCCCAGTGCGATCGCTGCATCTTCTGCTACTAGTTTTGCTGCGGGGTCTATCAATATTAAACAATCTGACACTATAAGCGTTCGCAATGGTGCAGAAATTACTGTTAGTAATACTGGAACTGGAGACGCGGGAGATCTCAATATTAGCGCTGACAAGATTTTCCTCGATAATGGCGCAAGTCTGCGTTCTGAAGTGAATGGAGGTAGTCTGGGTGATATTGAGTTGCAAGCAAATGATGTTCTACTGCTACGACATGGCAGCAATATTACCACCAATGCTAGTGGTACCTCAACAGGGGGAAATATTGACATTAATGCCGGATTTATTATTGCCCTTGCTGATGAAAATAGTGATATTGTTGCCAACGCGGTACTAGGAAGTGGTGGAAATATCCAGATTGCCACTCAAGGTATCTTTGGCTTAGAATTTCGTCCCCAAATCACAGCAAAAAGTGATATTACTGCCAGTTCGCAATTTGGACTCAGTGGCACTGTTCAAGTTAATACTGTCGGGCTTGACCCCAGTTCGGGTTTAGTGGAATTACCAGAGAATGTTACAGACCCATCCCAACAAATAGCTACAGGTTGTTCTCATAATACTGGTAGTAGTTTTGTGGCAACGGGAAGGGGTGGAATACCGCAAAATCCCAATCAAGAAATCAGGAGCAATATCTACGACGGGCTACACCTAAACACTTGGTCTGATATCCGCGACATCTCTGCATATCGTGGAGAGAGCGCAGTTGCAGCCCAAATACCCCCATCTCCAAAAACTTTGATTTCAGCTACTTCTTGGCATCGTAATGCCCAAGGCAAAATAGAATTACTAGCCGATAAATCTCTTATTCAAGTCCAACAACCATTAACCTGTGTTGCTATTCCTAAAAGTTCATGAACACCTCAAATTTTGTTAGTACAAATACAAATTTGGGAAACCTATATATGGCTTGCTGTTCGCGTAGCGTGCCGTTAGGCATAAAAATCTTTTCGTTAGGGCTAGGAGTCAGAAGTCAGGAGTCAGGAGTCAGAAGTCAGAAGTCAGGAGTCAGGAGTCAGGAGTCAGGAGGAGATCAGAATAGTCTCGAATCTGGCTAAATGAACGGTTTTTGATGATTTCATCGCTTATTACTTGCACCTTCTCCAACTTTTTTCAGCCTGAAACTGTTGATATATCTAGGTTTTTGGTTTATGTGCCTAACGGCACGCTCCGCGAACAGCAAACTCTAAGTAGTTAAAAATAGGGGTGAGGTGATGAAAGTTATTTGTACTTGGTTGGCTTTAATCAGTGGAATATTAACACCTGGGATTTGCAGCAGTTGGGTTAACGCTCAAGTAATTCCCGATGGTACCCTCAAAACTACCGTCTCCCAAAATGACAATAACTTCACTATTACCAATGGTACTCATGTCGGCAATAATTTATTTCATAGCTTTAGTCAGTTTTCCATTCCTAGCAACGGTTCTGCATTCTTCAACAACGCTTCAGATATCCAAAATATTTTTAGTCGTGTAACTGGCGGTAGTGTTTCCCATATTGATGGTTTAATTCAGGCAAATGGTAGCGCTAATTTATTTTTGCTCAATCCCAGTGGAATTATTTTTGGACAAAATACCAGCTTGAATATTGGTGGTTCATTTGTTGCTACTACTGTCGACAGTTTAGTATTTGCAGACGGATTTAAGTTTAGTGCTACAAATCTACTGGATTCACCTTTACTCACCTTGAGCGTGCCAATCGGCTTGCAAATGGGTAGCAATCCTAGTGCAATTAACATTTATGGGGCAAAATTAGAAGTTCAAGCACAAAAAACATTTGCACTGGTTGGAAGTAACTTAACTTTTGAGCAGAATAACATTATTGCTGCCGATGGCAGAGTTGAATTAGCGAGTGTCGCCGCAAATAATATCGTGGGACTGTCTACAAACACTGCTGGATTCGGCTTAGATTTCCAGACTGTGAATCAGTTCCAAAATATGAACTTTAGCAACGCAGCCAAGATTGATACAAGTGGAAACCAAGGTGGTGCGATCGCTCTCCATGGGCAAAATATTACCCTATCGGGTTCTTCAACTATCACCTCCCACACTTTAGGCACAAGCTTAGGACAAGGCATTCTTGTCAAAGCCTCTGAATCTCTGAAACTAATTGGTCAGCCAGCCCTTTCTAACACTGCAATTGCCGCTTATTCCCAACCAACAGCTAAGGGAAGAGGTGGTGATGTGACAATCGAAACACCCATGCTCAATGTTTTAAATGGCGCACAAATTAACACCCGTGCTTATGGAACTGGAGATTCAGGACATATTACAGTTAAGGCTACAACTGTCAATGTGATTGGGGAAGCGATCTATGCACCTACAAAGCAGCGATTTAGTGTGAGTACCCTAGCGTCTAATACGATGAATGGTTCCCAAGGTCGGGGTGGTAATGTCACAATTGATGCTACACAGGTCAACATTCGAGATGGGGCTGAATTGCGTTCTACTGCCAGAGGAACTGGTGATGGGGGTAATATCATCGTCACAGCACAGAATTTAAGTGTGACAGGTGAAACTGCAACAGGTGAACCTGCATTTTTAACGGGGATGAGTACTAGCATCCGTGAAAATGCCACAGGCAGAGGTGGAGATATCATTCTCAACGTAGGGAAACTAGAAGTCTTGAATGGCCCTGGTATTCGCACTGGTACATATGGTGAAGGTGCATCGGGTAACATTATTGTTAATGCTGAAGAAGCAACATTAGGTGGCAGTTCGTCAACTGGAGTGGCAACGCGATTTTTTGCATCAACAAACGGTAACTACAATTTCGCTACTAATGAACTGATTAGTCTGGGTGCGGGGCAAGGTGGCAACATTAATTTTAATGTTGGTAAGCTCAACTTACTCGACGGAGGACGAATTTCTACCTCAACAGAAACCTACGGTAAAGCCGGAAATATTTCCATTCAAGCCAATTCCATCAATATTGCAGGTGTCAGTAAAGTACCAGATAGCGAACTGCTTTACTCACTTGATGCTACTGGTCCGAGTGGATTGTATGCCTCGTCTACAGGCCCTGGTGCTGCGGGTTCGGTAGATCTGACCACAGAAAATTTGAGTCTGAGCGATCGCAGTGAAATTGTAGTTAGCGGCAAAGGTACAGGAAATGCCGGTAATATGCTCATTCAGACTAATCATATGAAGTTGGATGGATCTAGTAAACTTCGTTCTGAAGCTAATGCAGGCAACCAAGGTAACATTGTCATGAGCCTGAACACTTTGTTACTACGTAAGGGCAGTACTATCACTGCTAATGCCAGTGGAAGTGCCAGTGGCGGCAATATTACAATCAATGCACCCATTATTCTAGGATGGGAAAACAGCGATATCATTGCTAATGCCATCAAAGGACGAGGTGGCAATATTCAAATTACAACTCAGGGACTTTTTGGCTTGAAGTTCCGTAATCAACTTACCTCTGACAGTGATATCACAGCCAGTTCCGAATTTGGAGTTAGTGGCAATGTTCAAGTTAATAATATTGGCATTGACCCCAATTCTGGTTTAGTGGAATTACCAGAAAATGTGACAGATTCATCTCAACAAATAGCTACAGGTTGTTCTAATGATGCTGGCAGCAGTTTTTTCGCCACAGGACGGGGTGGGATACCTCAAAATCCCAATCAAGATGTGAGGAGCGATGTCTACGACGGGTTACGCCTAGGCACTTGGTCTGATATCCGTGACATCTCTGCATATCGTGGAAATAGCGCAGTTACAGCCCAAATACCCGAATCGCCAAAATCTCTAATCTCAGCTACTTCTTGGCATCGTAATCTCCAAGGTAAAATTGAGTTAATTGCAGATAAATCTTCTACACAGGTGCAACCATCATTAACCTGTGCTGCCGTTCCTAAAAGTTAATCATGTTATAAAAATGCCTATTTAGGGAACAATAAGTTGAAATCAAGTATAGAAAATTGTTAGCTATGAGAGTTAGACCCTTTCTATTAGACATCGCCGAAAATGATTGTAGAGACTTTTCACCGGAACATCTCAAGGGTTTGAAGCCACGCACATTTAATTACCGGAGATGTCTATGGATGTTAAAAACTGGGTTATTAACTCCAAGGATCATGCTCACAGCAATATTTCTATGGAGTTGCGGTGCGATGGCAAAGCCGACCGTAGGTATTGCTCAGGTGACATCCGATGGAACAACCAACACCATTGTCAATCAAAGTGGCAATAATTTTAATATTCTTAACGGGATTGATAAAGGTAATAATTTATTTCATAGTTTTAGTAATTTCTCTATACCTACAGGTAGTTCAGCAACTTTTGATTTAACCAATACGCCCAATATTAAAACTATATTTAGTCGGGTTACAGGTGGAAATATTTCCCATATTGATGGTTTGATTCAGACTCTTAACGGTAATAATCCTGCTAGTTTATTTTTGATGAATCCCAACGGAATTGTATTTGGTCAAAATGCCAAATTGAATATTGGTGGGTCGTTTGTGGGGACGACAGCAAATAGTATTAAATTTGCCGATGGCACAGAATTTAGTGCTATAAATCCAACTCAATCACCGTTGTTGACGATGAGTGTACCTGTGGGTTTGCAGCTAGGAAGTAATGCGGGAGGGATACAAGTTCAAGGTACACCTGCCAACAATTTCCTACGGACACCGACATTATCGATCGCACCGAATCAAACGTTGGCTTTGATTGGGGGACAAGTGGATATCAATAGTGCCAACATCTCTGCGCCGGATAGCCGTGTAGAGTTGTGGGCGATACAAAATGGTACTGTGAATATATCCACCTCCGGCAACTGGCAATTGGCGAGTTCATCTTCATCGCCAACATGGGGCAATATTACCCTGCAACAATCGTCCTATATCAATACGAGTGGGGCGATTGGGGGTGCGATCAACATCCGGGGGCGGGGTTAACCCTTCAAGATGGCTCACATATAGAATCATCCACTGATGCAAATGGGCAAGGGCAAGGTATTACCGTCAAGACCACAGAATTTGTAGATTTATTAGGTATCTCTGATCCCGCGAATTATATTCCTCCTGGCTTGTTGACCAGTGTGACTGGCAGTGGCGCAACTGCTGGAGATATTACAATTGATACTCAAAGATTGCACCTTACCAATAGCTCATGGATCAACTCCCTCAACTATGGTGTCAACTTTTTTACCTTCGCACCGATCAATAATGCCAGAACTGGCGATATTAAGGTTCGGGCTACAGATATAGAAATCAATGGTTTTACTCCATTTACCAATTCATTTACAGGGGTTTATGTCTCAGGGGCTATTACCACGCTAGTCACAGGAGGGCAACAGAATAACAGTGGTGCAATTACGGTGGAGGCTGAACGGATACGGCTACTGGATGGGGGACGCATTAGCACCGATTTGTTGGGCAATTCTTCCTTCTCGCCCACACCTACGACGGGTAAGGCTGGAGATATCTCCGTTACGGCGACTGAGAGTCTGGAGATTCGTGGGACAACAACCAACAATTTTACCAGTGCGATCATTAGTTCCATTCAAAACTTTGTTGATGGTCAAGGGGGCAATATTACAATTAACGCCGGGCAACTCGCCCTCTCTGGTGGTGGAACAATCTCCAGTGCGATCGCCGGAAGTCCAATCGCAGCGCTTGCGGGTAAAGGCACAGCTGGGAATATCACAATTAAAGCCACTGATGTACAGGTTAG
Source organism: Anabaena sp. PCC 7938 (assembly GCF_049315035.1). NCBI lineage: Bacteria > Bacillati > Cyanobacteriota > Cyanophyceae > Nostocales > Nostocaceae > Anabaena > Anabaena sp. PCC 7938. The sequence continues at coordinate 5,804,500 of NZ_CP186034.1, forward strand.
CGATCTCGTAGTTGATTTTCTTGGTAACGCCCCCAGTGGTATCACTGTAGCGATAGGGCAGAATTCCACAGGCAAGGGAGGCAATATTAGCTTGACAGCAGACAATCTGCGCGTCTTCAATGGTGGACAAATTACCTCATCGACAGATGGCAATGGTGCAGCAGGTAATGTCAACTTGCAAGTCAACAATATAACCGTAGAGGGTAATTCCCAACCCTTAACTGATGATCGCATTCTCCCAAGTACCATTACTGCTGCTTCTACTACCACCTCTGATGCTGGTTCAGTTAATCTAGTGGTAGATAAACTCAATGTTCTTGATCATGGGCAAATTTCCGTTAGTAATACAGGTGGCGGTAATTCAGGGAACTTGCTCATTAATGCCCAGCGAATCAAGCTAGAACAAGGAGGCAGTCTGCTTTCAGAAGTTTCCGCAGGCGATCGCGGTAATCTGACTCTCAATACTGATGTTCTGCTGATGCGTTATGGCGGTAAAATGAGTACCAATGCCACAGGTACAGCTACAGGCGGCAATATCAGCATCAATGCACCGATTATTATTGGTTTAGAAAACAGCGATATTACTGCCAATGCTATTGAAGGGGCTGGTGGGAATATTGATATTCAAACTCAGGGTTTATTTGGACTAGAATTCCGCGACCAACTCACCCCGGAAAGTGATATTACAGCTAGTTCCCAATTTGGCATTAGTGGTACTGTGCAAATTAATAATTTTGGAGTTGACCCCAGTTCTGGTTTAGTGGAATTGCCAGAGAATGTGACAGACCCATCCCAACAAATAGCGACAGGTTGTTCTGATAATAGTGGCAGCAGTTTTGTGGCCACAGGACGGGGTGGATTACCACAAAATCCCAATCAACAAACCAGACGTGATGTCTACGATAGACTACACCTAAGCACTTGGTCTGATATCCGTGATATCTCTGCATATCGTGGAAATAGCGCAGTTACAGCCCAAATACCCGAATCGCTAAAATCTCTGATCTCAGCTACTTCTTGGCATCGTAACACCCAAGGTAAAATTGAGTTAATTGCAGATAAATCTCCTACACAAGTGCAACCATCATTAACCTGTGCTGACCTTCCAAAAAGTTAATCATGTTATAAAAGTGCCTAATTAGGGAACAATAAGTTGATACCAAAATTCAGGAAATTGTTAGTCATGAGAGTCAAACCCTTTCTATTGATGTTAACAACTGGGTTATTAACTCCAGGGATCATGCTAACAGCAATATTTCTATGGAGTCGAGGTGCTATAGCTCAAGTCACACATGATGGTACTACTAACACCACTATCAACACAGTTGGTAATGATTTTACTATTCTTAATGGCATGGAAAAAGGTCATAACTTGTTCCATAGTTTTAGTAATTTTTCTATACTTACAGGTGGTTCAGCAAAATTTGATTTAAACAATACACCAAATATTACAACTATATTTAGTCGGGTGACAGGTGGAAATATTTCTCATATTGATGGCTTGATTCAAACGATCAATAGTAATAATCCAGTCAGCTTATTTTTAATGAATCCAGCGGGAATTATGTTTGGTGAAAATGCCAAATTGGATATCAGCGGGTCATTTGTAGGGACAACGGCAAATAGTATTAAATTTGCCGATGGTGTAGATTTTAGTGCCACTAATGCAACAACACCCTTATTAACAATGAGTGCGCCGATTGGGTTACAAATGGGCAATAATCCCTCACCGATACAAGTTCAAGGTACAGGACATTCCTTAGATATTACTAGTAGTCTATCTCCTTTTATTCGCAATCCTAGCCTCACAAAATTGCAAGTACAGCCGGGAAAAACCCTAGCATTGGTGGGTGGTAATTTGAATCTCAATGGGGCTACCCTCACTAGTGAAACAGGACAAATAGAATTAGGTAGTTTGGGAGGTACAGGATTAGTTAGTTTAGTGGCAAATACTCAGGGTTATAAATTGGAGTATGGGAAAGAACAAATCTTTGGTGATATTCAACTGGCACAGAAATCACTACTAAATGTCAGTGGAGTAAATGCGGGTTCAGTTCAACTTCAAGGACGCAAGATTAAATTCACTGATGGATCATTAGTATTTACAACGAATCTTGGCAATCTCCCTAGCGGGAATATCCACTTGCAAGCATCTGAAGCGATCGATATGATTGGCACAACATCAGATGCCAAAATTCGCAGTGGGATTCGTAATGAAGCTCTCAGTAGCGGAACTGGTGCGAATATCCAAATCATCACCCCTCGGTTTTCACTCCAGCAGGGTTCAGGGTTAAATAACACAGCGTTTGGAGTCGCTGACAGTGGCAAAATTGAGATAGAAGCATCAGCAATAGAGATATCTGGCTTCTCACCCCTCAATCCAGCTGGTGTAACCAGTATGGTTACTAGCGCACGCGGTACTGGAACTGCTGGTGATATTTCCATTAATTCTAATAGCTTACTAGTGTCTGATGGTGCAGCACTATCTTCAGTTACTTTTGGTAGTGGTTCTAGCGGCGAAGTGAAAATTAATACTGATGATACTATAGTGAGGGGAGACAACCCCGCCGGACTTTACAGTAATATTAGCTCAATTACCAATGGTACTGGTAGTGCCAAAACCTTGATACTAGATACTAAGAGGCTACAACTGTTAGATGGAGGAGTGATTGCCGGGACTTCGTTTTTTATGGGTAATGGGGGAGATATTCAGGTAAATGCTACAGAATCTATTCAAATTAGTGGTCGTAGTCAAGTAAATCAGAGTAGCATTAACTCATCAACCCTCAAGCTAGAACCTCTACTCAGGGAATTATTTGGTTTGCCAGATATACTGAGTGCAAATGCTGGTAATGTCAGGATTACTACACCCAATTTGATACTGACAGATGGGGGGACAGTGAGCGTCACCAATCAAGGCTCTGGAAATGGTGGCAGTCTCAACATCACAGCCGATCGCATCCAATTAAAAAATCAAGGCTTAATTCAGGCTCAGACAGCATCTGGTAATGGTGGTGATATTAGCTTGCAAGTGGGGAATCTTTTGCTGATGCGCGATCGCAGCAATATTACTGTAACCGCTGGTGGTGCGGGAGATGGGGGTAATATTCAAATCGCCACACCGATCCTTGCAGGGTTGCAAGACAGCGACATTATTGCCAATGCAGTCCGAGGACGTGGGGGTAATATTCAAATTGCCGCGCAGGGAATTATCGGCTTACAAGATCGTCCTCAAATTACTGCTGAAAATGATATTACTGCCAGTTCTCAATTTGGTGTCAGCGGTACGGTTGATATTAATAATTTTGGCATTGACCCCAATTCTGGGTTAGTGGAATTACCTGAAAATGTGACAGACCCTTCCCAACAAATAGCTACAGGATGTGCAGACATCAGTGGTAGTAGTTTTGTCGCTACAGGAAGAGGAGGAATACCCCAAAATCCCACTCAGGAAGTGAGGACAGATATTTACGACTGGCTACGCCTAGGTACTTGGTCGGATATCCGCGACATCTCTGCATTTAAAACGACACAAGCAGTACAAGTTCAAATACCTAAATCTCCAGAAATCTTTGTCCAAGCTACATCTTGGCGACGTAATACCCAAGGCAAAATTGAACTGGTTACAGGCTATTCTCCTACATCTACGCAACCATCATTAACCTGTGCTGCTATTCCTAAAAGTTAAATATAGCCTTTCTCTCTCTAGCTAGATACAAAATTACCCCTCCCCAACCCTCCTCTTACCAAGGGGAGGGTGCGCGACAGCGCGGGTGGGGTGTATTTAATGAGCTTGGGAATTGCTATATATTTTATAAAATGTTACTACTTTTACTGATATGGGAAAAATAAATGCGGAGTAGAACAATAGAGATAAGCTGATGAAATTAACTTTTGTTGGGTTTGGCTTCATAGGTGCCATTCTCATCTGTACTATTTGCAACAATAATGTTCAGGCACAAGTGATTCCTGATGGTACTCTCAACACCTCTGTTAGTGGTAGTAATAATTACACCATCACCAATGGCTCTCGTGTCGGTAATAATTTATTTCATAGCTTCAGCCAATTCTCTGTTCCTAACAACGGCTCGGCATCATTCGATAATGCCGCAGATATCCAAAATATTTTTAGTCGTGTGACTAGCGGTAATGTTTCCAATATTGATGGTTTAATCAGCGCCCAAGGTAGTGCCAACTTATTTTTAATCAACCCCGCCGGAATTATTTTTGGCAAAAATGCCAGCTTAAATATTGGTGGTTCTTTTATCGGGACGACTGCAAATAGCATCACATTTGCTGATGGCAAAGAGTTTAGCACTGATACAAATATATCTCCTTTGTTAACCATGAGTGTACCTGTGGGTTTACAAATGGGAGCCAATGCTGCATCCATTGAAGTGCAAAGCAAACTACAAGTTCCGACTAACCAAACTTTGGCGTTAGTCGGTAGTCAAGTTGATATGACTGGAGCAAGCTTAACTGCTCCTGATGGGTCTGTAGAGTTATGGGCGGTGCAAAATGCCCAAATCAAGATGGACAATCAAACTGGATGGCAGTTGACAAGTTCTGCGGCTACTGCTGACTGGGGTACGATTACTTTGCAGCAAGTTTCGTTAGTCGATGCAAGTGGAATTAATGGTGGGGCAATTAACGTACAAGGAAGGGGATTGACCTTACAGGATGGGTCAAACATTAGGTCTAATACTTCAGGAGGTCAGGGTAGGGGAATTATTGTCAATACCACAGAATTTGTTGACCTATTGGGAGCTTCTAGCCCAGGACAAACTGGTCGTGGTTTAGAAACATCTGTTAACAGTTCAGAAACAGGCAGATCTGGAGATATAAAGATTGAAACTAGGCACTTACGGATGACTAATGGAGCTAGGCTTCAATCTACAACCTCTGGCAACAACTCTAAATCGGGAGATATAAAGATCCAAGCTACAGATATAGAACTTTTTGGCACTAACCCATTTTCTGCTTTTGGTACTACTTACCTACCTACTGATATTACTACATTAATTCAGGGTGGAAACAATAATGAAGGTGGCAATATTACCATTGAAACTGCTCGACTGCTTACTGTAAATGGTGGTTTAATCAGTTCCGATATTTTGAGAGGTACATTAGGCAAGGCTGGAAATATTTCTATCCAAGCTACCGAGAGTTTTGAAATTGCAGGTGGAACAGGAAGCTTAAGCTCTGGGGTTACGACTTCAATACAACTATCGGGTGCAGGTCAAGGAGGAAATATCGCTATTGAGACGGGAATATTAAAGGTGAGTAATGGCGGTTCGATTCGTAGTACCCTAGCAGGAAAAAATGGTACTGCCGGAAATATCACTATCCGAGCCACAGATGTCACCGTCAGCGACCCAGTTATCGAGCCTTTTAGTCAGTTGGTGACTGGCATTAATACCTCTGTTGGTAAAAATGTAGTTGGTTCGGGTGGTACTATTAACTTAACAGCAGATAACTTAAGAGTCTTCAACGGCGGTCAAATCACTTCCTCGACAGAAGGTCAGGGAAATGCTGGCAGTATTAACTTACAAGTCAAAAATCTGGATTTAGAGGGTTTATCTCAACCCTTGAGTAATGGACTGATTTTACCCAGTAGTATCACCGCATCTTCGACAACTAACTTTGCGGCAGGTTCTGTGAATATTCAATCTGATACAGTGCGTGTGCAGGACAATGCCCAAATCACCGTCAGCAATACAGGTACAGGAGATGCCGGGAATCTGGATATCAATGCCCGTCAGATTTTCTTAGATCATGGAGCCACCTTACGTTCAGAAGTGAATGGAGGCAGTCAGGGGAATATTCAACTGCAAGTAGATGATCTTCTTTTCCTGCGACATGGCAGCAAAATTATTGCTAATGCCACTGGTAGCTCTACTGGAGGCAACGTCAATATCAATGCACCCATCATCGCGGGTTTAGAAGACAGCGATATTATTGCCAATGCAGTACAAGGAAAGGGTGGCAATATTCAAATCTCTACTCAGGGAATTATCGGTTTAGAATATCGTTCGCAACTGACACCAGAAAACGACATTACTGCCAGTTCCCAATTTGGTCTAAGTGGGACGGTTCAAGTTAATACAGTTGGTGTTGACCCCAATGCTGGTTTAGTAGAACTACCAACAAATGCAACTGATCCATCACAACAAATTGCTACAGGTTGTTCTAATAATACTGGTAGTAGTTTTGTCGCTACAGGAAGGGGTGGAATACCACAGAATCCAAATCAAGAGGTAAAGAGCGATGACTACGACGGGCTACGCCTACGCACTTGGTCTGATATCCGCGACATCTCTGCATTTAAAACGACACAACCAGTACAAGTTTAAATACCTAAATCTCTAGAAATCTTTGTCCAAGCTACATCTTGGCGACGTAATGCCCAAGGCAAAATTGAACTGGTTACAGGCCATTCTCCTACATCTACGCAACCATCATTAACCTGTGCTGCTATTCCTAAAAGTTAAATATAATTTATAAAATGTTACTACTTTTACTGATATGGGAAAAATAAATGCGAAGTAGAACAATAGAGATAAGCTGATGAAATTAACTTTTGTTGGGTTTGGCTTCATAGGTGCAATTCTCATCTGTACTATTTACAACAATGATGTTCAGGCACAAGTGATTCCTGATGGTACTCTCAACACCTCTGTTAGTGGTAGTAGTAATTACACCATCACCAATGGCTCTCGTGACGGTAATAATTTATTTCATAGCTTCAGCCAATTCTCTGTTCCTAGCAACGGCTCGGCATCATTCGATAATGCCGCAGATATCCAAAATATTTTTAGTCGTGTGACTGGCGGTAATGTTTCCAATATTGATGGTTTAATCAGCGCCCAAGGTAGTGCCAACTTATTTTTAATCAACCCCACCGGAATTATTTTTGGCAAAAATGCCAGCTTAAATATTGGTGGTTCTTTTATCGCCACAACTGCAAATAGCATTAAATTTGCTGATGGAACGGAATTTAGGACAAATAACCTCGATACGTCGCCATTGTTAACGATGAGTGTGCCAATTGGCTTACAAATGGGACAAAATTCAGGGACAATTACAATCAAAAATATTGGACACCGTTTGATTGAAGGAAATAACGTCCCGCTTGAAATCGGAAATACTCCCAGTGGCTTGCAAGTTCCTGTAGGTAAAACACTAGCACTATTGGGGGGAGAGATTATTTTAGATGGTGGGATTTTAAACGCTTCTACTGGTCGTATAGAACTTGGTAGTGCCGTAGATGGAACAATTAACTTGAGTACCGCATCTCCTGAGTGGAATTTTGATTACGAAAATATACAAAAGTATGGCGATATGAGATTTTCGAGTCAAGCCTTGGTGAACACCAGTGGTTTGCCTGGAGGTTCAATTCACCTCCAAGGTCGAAATATTAGTATTAATCAAGGTTCTGCAATTTTGTCCATTAACCAAGGAAATCAATTAGCAGGGAAAATTCAGGTTGATGCCACTGATTCTTTGACAATGCAAGCAGTTGGGAACTATGGATTTGCCCAAAGTCTAGTGGCGACAAATGCGATCGCTGGCACTGGTGGTAACGTTATCATTACTGCATCTCAATTACTACTTGAAGATGGCGCAAAAATTAATGCTCATACTTTTGCAGAGGGAATAGCAGGAAATATCTTCGTCCAGGCAGATACAATCCAACTCATTGGATTTTCCCCCTTAAAACCCAGTACCACTCGCAGTGGTATCATGTCAGAAACCTATGGCAGAGGACGAGCCGGTGATATTCAAGTCACAACACGGCAAATAAAAATGCAAGATGGCGGTTCGATTACAGGGGCGAGTTTTGGTACTGGCTCAACTGGAAACGTTAGTGTCAATGCTGCTGATTTCATTGAATTGCAAGGAGAAACACCCATTAGCTTCAGTTCTAGCTTAATCGGAACTGTCAGCTTTAACAGAGGTAATGGGGGAGAGGTGACAGTTAATACATCGCAATTGAGCATACGCAAAGGTGCAGGTGTTTCAGCCTCCACCTTGGGTCAAGGTAATGCCGGAACTTTACGAGTCAATGTTTCCCAAAAGATTAGTGTTAGTGGAGTCAGTGAGGCATCAGGTAAAGTTGCTGGTGTCAGTGCCAGTGCCACAGTTCTACCTTTGTCTTTTCAGAAAGCTTTTGGACTGTCTGCCCTGCCTACAGGGAATTCAGGAAACCTGATTGTTAATACACCACACTTAGAAATTACAGATGGTGGAGAGGTGCGAGTCAATCATCAAGGAGTGGGTAATGCTGGAAGCCTCTACATCAATGCTGAAAACATCAACCTCAATCGTTCTGGAAAAATTTTGGCTAATACAAATTCAGGACAAGGAGGCGGAATTAATCTCCAAGCAGATACCTTAATTTTGCGTCGCGGTAGTAATATTACTGGCACAGCAGGCAATATGGGCAATGGTGGCAACATCAGCATCAACTCTCCGATTATTCTGGGATTAGAAGACAGTGATATCGTTGCTAACGCATTTCAAGGTCAAGGCGGTAATATTCAGATTAACACTCAAAGTATATTTGGACTAAAGTACCGCGATCGCCTGACACCAGAAAACGACATTACTGCCAGTTCCCAATTTGGAGTCAGTGGTACGGTGCAAGTTAATACAGTTGGTGTTGACCCCAATGCTGGCTTAGTAGAACTACCAGCAAATGCAACTGATCCATCACAACAAATAGCTAGTGGTTGTTCTAATAATACTGGTAGTAGCTTTGTTACCACAGGACGGGGTGGGATACCACAAAATCCAAATCAAGAAGTGAGGAGCAATGTCTACGACGGGCTACGCCTACGCACCTGGTCTGATATCCGCGATATCTCTGCATACCGCAAAACTGGCGAAATCGCAGCCCAAACATCGCCATCTCCAGAAAAACTCCTTCAAGCTACTTCCTGGCATCGCAACAGCCGGGGTAAAGTTGAATTAGTTGCAGCTACATATCCCACCCAGGCGCAACAACTATTAACTTGTGCTGTTATTTATAAAACTTTACATTATGCCCCAAATTGAAGGTATCCCGGCTGTACCCCATTTAGTCCAATACTGTTTGTTGTTAAGCAAGCAATCAAATTGACAGTAAGACTTGTTGCAACAGTTCTATTTTTACTGGCTTGGAAAGAAAATTATTCATCCCGCAGGCAAAACATTTATCGCGAGTTTCGCTAGAGACATCCGCTGTTAAAGCAATAAATATTGGTTGTTGGCGATCGCTATACAAGGTGCGAATCCTTTGGGTTGTTTCCAGTCCATCCATACCAGGCATTTGTACATCCATCAATATCACATCAAAAGTGTGGTGTTGTAATACTTGAATTGCGGCTTCTCCACTATCTGCCGTTTGAGCTTCGTATCCCAAACGTTTCAACATCAGTAAAGCAAATTTGCGATTTACAGCATTATCATCAACCACTAAGATTTTTGTAGAACTCAAGCCAGTTGGTTGAGTATTTTCATCTTTTTTAGCTGGTGGATCAACCATCTGTGCTTGAATATCAAACCGAAATTTACTACCTACACCAGGGGTACTCTGCATTGTCAGTTCTCCACCCATGAGTTCTACAAACTTGCGACTGATAGGCAAACCTAAACCAGTTCCTGTTTGCGATCGCTTACCTGCTTCAGATTGTCCAAAAACCTCAAAAATTTGGTCTAGTTCATTTGCAGTAATCCCCTGTCCCGTATCTGCCACTTCAAATAACAGGTGATAGCCTGCACATAGAGATTCCATCATCCCTACCCGCAGAACAATACCACCATAATCAGTAAACTTGATGGCATTTCCCAATAAATTAATCAGCACCTGACGCAATTTAGCATCATCAGTAATGATCCAATCTGGCAAATTGTTCGCAAGTTCCAACTCAAAAAACAATCCCTTAGAAGCTGTTTGCTGACGTAGCATATCCATTAGACCCGTCAGCAATTGTGGCAGGTGAAAAGATTTTTCATTCAAAAATACTTTACCCGCTTCAATTTTGGACATTTCTAACACATCATCAATCAATGACAACAGATGTTCACCACTTTGATTGATCGTATTAATAAAATCTTTCTGTTCTGCTTGCAGGGTAGCATCGGTTTCTAGCAACTGGCTAAATCCAATAATGGCATTTAGCGGAGTCCGTAACTCATGACTCATACTGGTTAGAAACTGGCTTTTGGCACTGTTGGCAGTTTCAGCAGCCTCTTTGGCATCTACAATTTCACGTCTAGCTTGCTGCCGTTCTAAATGTGCCGAAATCGCAGATGCAGCCGCACTGAGCAAGTTTACCTCAGCTGGTTCCCAAATCCGAGCCAATGCACAATTATCAAAGCCAATAAAACCCCAAAACTGACCATTCACCAAGAAAGGTAAAATTAAGATAGCCAGAATTCCCTGAGGTTCTAATATTTCCCTTTCATGATCTGGAAAATCGGCAACGACACCGTTAATAATCTTGCCACTAGAAAGGATTTCTAACCATCGTGGTAAAAACTCTGTATAGGGAATATTTTGGAGTGCAGAATTATTAAGTTCCGAAGCAATCCCTGCCAAACACCATTCGGATCTCTGACTTATTACCCGATTACCAGCAGCATCATCATGATTTTCAAACAGATATATACGGGATGCAGATGCTGTTTCTCCCAACCATTGCAGAATTTGTGTGTAGTAATTGGTATCAGATTCATTAACTAAAAGGTAATTTTGGACATTAACCAAAGTTGAAAGATAACGTTCCCTTGCTGCCAGAGCAGTTTCCGCACGTTTTTTGTCCGTGATATCTCGACCCACTGCTTGTATTTCCACAAAGCGGTTTTCTTCATCGAAAATCATCCGTTGATTCCATTGCGTCCAACGCACATCTCCCTTGGCAACTACGCGATTTTCTATGCTGATCACGGGATTTTCCTGGGATATAGTAGCCAGAGTTTGAAATACTTGAGCGCGATCCTCTGGAAAAATAAAACCTCTGTAACTATGTCCCAAAATATCCTCAGCATTCACCCCAAAGTAACGACAAAAGGCATCATTCACAAAAGTCAGCTTGCCATCGACACAACTACGGACAATTAATTCTGTTTGCAACTCAACAATGGCACGAAATTGGGCTTCTTGACGACGTAATTCGGCAGTTTGGCAGGCGATTTGTCCTTCTAGTTCGGCATTATAGTTAGTCAGAATGCGTTCGGCTTGTTTGCGATCCGTAATATCCTGAAATGCAGTAATGACATGGGTAATCCTGCCATTGTGGTCAAAAATTGGCGTTGCCCATACTGCTACTGGTATTATTTTGCCGTTGTATTGAATTTCAATGTCTTCAATCTGCACATACTCCCCTTGTAAGGCTAGTACTACTGGTAATCTATCCTGGGGATAAAGTTGGTTAGTTCCAACTACATAAAATTGATAAGCAGCAGCCCAATCATCTGGATCTTGTTCAGGAATCTTTTCCACACCCAGCAGAGATTTAGCACTCCGATTCAGGTAAATTACAGAACCATTTCTTTGATGAATAGATACCCCTATGGGCAAACTTTCCAAAAATTGATCAAGTTCTGCCTTGCTGTCTGCCAGTTTGGTGAATGATTGTTGTAATTGCTGTGCCATTTGGCTAAAGGAAGAAGACAGTTGCTGAACTTCAACTATGGGGGTAAAAATTGGGGCTAGTTCCTGAAAGTCTCCTTGGGCAATCTGTCTGGCCGCTAAGTTTAATCTCAGCAATGGCCGCGCAATTAACTGGGTAGTTAATAATCCCATCGCTATTGAGAGCAAAAAAGCTACACCGCACAAGAAAATGGTTTTCTCCGTCGCGGTCTGAATTTCTGCCATAAAGTCTAATTCTGGTAAGACTATCACAATCAACCAGTCCAAACCAAAATTGTCTTGCCAGGGAGAAACGAGGACAAAATATCTTTTATCTTTGATTCTGACTTGGATTTGCTGATTTTTGACAATTTTTGTAAAACTGCTCGATTTTTTTTGGATGTTTGTGGCAACTTCCCTAATTACTAAATCTTGACTATTGAGGATTTGCAACCGTTGTGCTTGACCATTCACCATCCGAAATGGTGGTTCTTTGGCAGAACTGGCAACCAGCAATCCTGACCGTTCTAAAATAAATGCTTTACCAGAAGAACCCAGTTGTATTTGTTTCAAGAAATTGCTGATATAAGTCAGACTGAGATCTGTACTGAGAGCGCCTATAAATTTACCTTGACGATCATATAGTGGATAGCTGGCTGCGATCGATATAATTTCTGGATTCGCGTCCCAGTTGTATATCTCACTCCATACTGGTTTACCTGCTTTAACTACTTTGGAGTACCAAGCTTCTACTCTGGGGTCATAAGTTGGCATAGAAACTAATCGAGTGCGATCGCCTGTCTGATTTGTATCATATTTATAGGATTTCCCCAGTTCTGCCCCTAGAGGAATTTCTTCTATTTGGGTGTGACCTAATCCATAATCACCTGCACCAATATATTCGCCTCTAGCTGTGGCAAATTGAATATAACTAGCACCAAAGGTTTGCAATTGTTTGGCGAAATACTTACCTGTGTTCTGAAAATTCCACAAATTCAGTTGCCCAGATTCGTATGCATCTACATTTAACTGATTAATTTTGATAGGTGTATTGAGATAATTACTGAGATTAAGATGAATTCGATTATCAATTTCTGACTGTAAATTTACAACCAGTCTGTTAACTGCCAGAGATCCATTTTCATAGGAAAAATAGCTAACTAAGGCAACAACGCCCACAATTTGTAAGACAAACGGAACTATCAACATCCGTCTTAATGGTGCTGTACCTACTGTCTTGATAATCCACTGTTGAAAGGGGTGGAAATTCATTTTTTCAACGGACTTTAGCTTTTGCTGTGCCTTATGCTAACAGTGTACTTAATTTTACCAAGTAAAGTAGACGCTTCTGCGGTTTCTCGCAGGTTCTGCTGAGTCAAAAATCTACCACAACCTGGTCAAAACCGCTATACAAAATCTCTATATTTTTGAGCTTTCGTCTAGATTCATGATCATCTCGTAAGTTGCCACATTAAATCCATTAGCTTCAAATAGCTTCTTGGCAAATTCATTTTGTGCTGCAACTTGGAGGATCAATATTTGTGAACCTAACTGCTTTGCTGCATCTATTGAAGCATTTAACAGCAATTTTCCTGCTCCCAGTCCCCGCGCTAATTCATCAATGTAAATATCATGAAGCCATGCTGCTGCTGGTGCAATATCAACTAAGCTGCTTTCTTCCAACCGTGTAAATGAGTAACCAACAATTTCATTTTCTACTTCTACGACCAACACAACAGCTTTTGGGTTGACAATCTGTTCCGCAAAAAAATCAAAAATTTGTTGTTCGTGATTTTCAAACTCAACGAACCTTAAAGGATTAAAATTGTGATGTTGATGTACTAGTTTGATTGCGTACTTTATCACACCTTGATGATCATTTATTGTTGCTTTTTTGATTGTAATAGTTGGCTTTTTCATTTTTTTATATGGATAAATAGCAATAGTTTTTATACTAATGCTTTAGCGATCGCTCTTAAAAATCATAACTTCGTTCGCGTAGCGTCTCTGAACTACGAACTACGAACTCCGAACTACGAACTCCGAACTCCGAACTCCGAACTATGAACTCCGAACTACGAACTCCGAACTCCGAACTATGAACTCCGAACTCCGAACTCATGCCATCATCCCACACCTGTTAACCCCTCCAAGACCTTCTGTAAATCGCTTGTTAATTCAGACACTGCTTGTCTAGCTCCCACACGACTTCCCTTGTACCCCGAATAACGTTCAGAAACAGATATCGGAGTACCCACAGTAATTTTTACCTTTTGCTTACCCAACTGCGGACGCTGTAAAGGATTATTACCCTTAATTTTATTGACCATACTCCATAAAAGTAAAGTTGTTTCTGCAAATCTTTCTACCGTTGGTTTTTCGCGGATATAAATCCCAGAAACTGCAACAAAACTCTCAACTAACCTCATGTGCCACATCCGAAAATAAGCTTCTTCGGCAATTTTATCGCCCAAACTTCTCTCAATTGGTGATAATAATTTAATATCTTTAAAATCTTCTCTAAATATATAATTCCAACCCGCTTGTTCTACTCTTCTGCATCTATCATTCCAATTTCCTCTAGATGGTAAATCAAAATATTGTTCAGCAATAAATAAGGCTACATTCATGACAGCTTGTAACCGATAAGCTAAGGCTTCATTTCTATCTTTAATTTCTCCATTGATAATCTTTTCATCTGGCAGTTTTTGATGATAAAATCGGGTATAAAATTGCTCCATTATAGATAATAAATGTTCTGCTAAACTTAATAATCGGGGATAAAGTATCTCAAAAGAAGTACTAGTAGATGGGTTGACAGATAAACCACTAGCTACTTCTAACTCAGTTAATAAGTTTGCGATTGCTTCCCAAGGTTCGTTAATGTAACTATACTGAAGTCCAATTGGTAAAATTAACACCTCTTCATTTCTATCAGCTTTCTGTAAATCTTCGGCACACCAAAAGCCCATTTGAGCAATACCCGGTTCCAAAGGACTGACAATTTCTGATAAACCATTAGTTGCCCCTTCTGGTGCAGCAGCCATTGGAAACTGACCATTTATATACAAATCCCGCACTGAACGCAACCCTGTCCAGTCAGCTTTACCCCGTTGAATGGAAGTACCTCCTAAATGAGAAGCAAGCCAACCAATATGTTGACCAGCCCAGAGAGGAATACCCCGATCATAGATAAAATGGGCATGAATTGGATGCTGTAACTGTATACCCAGAGTTCGTGCTGCCTTGGGTACAAGTTGGGAAAATAAGTAAGCTAAACAAAGTGGATCTTCTGTTTGCGGATGACGAAACGCCAACATGAAGCGGATTTTACCTGCCTGAAACTGCTGATAGAGATCTACCAAAATTTCTACGTTTTCGGCTTCAATTTGGTTAATGGGAGTTTTCCAGCGTATCCAGTTGGGTAACAAAAGATGTACACATTTTAATAATAAGGGGTTAAACGCTGGGGGGATAAATTCTAATGGTGGTTGTGCTTGGTACATTAAATTTGACAAGGTAATTTTCTCCTCAAGTAAATAATGAGACACTTTAGACTGAACAATGAGAATATTTATAGCGTTTCTTTTTAAGATAGCCTAGGGATTGTCACCAGTGGGTAGACTGACTATAAGCGATCGCACTTGACACAATTGCGGGAAACTGGGAACAGGTCTGTAAAGAAAGGAGAATTGTATGGCCTGGACTAAAATTTTGGCGGCTAATGCCTTAGCCCCTGGTGCTAGAGAAGTTGTGAAAGTAGGTAACAAAAATATTCTGGTGTTAAACCACGAAAATAACCTCTATGCTGTGGAAAATAACTGCCCGCACTTAAAATTACCCTTGAAATCTGGGAAAATTAAAGATGGAGCGATTGTTTGCTCTTTCCATCGTAGTGCTTTTGACTTGAGTACTGGTGAAGTGAAAACTTGGTGTCCTTGGCCCCCCGGAGTGGGTAAGTTACTGTCAATGGTTTCCGAAGCCAAAACCCTGCCAGTTTTTCCTGTACGTGTCGAAGATGGCAATATTTTGGTTGATGTTCCAGAGTAATAGTAAGTAGTTTTGTATAGCGATCGCTTGAAGATAAAAATTCTGGAGAGCGATCGCATCTGTGGCTGCGGCGTTCCGTAGAAGCGCAACATCAAAAAAATTTGCTTTTGACAATAAATCTCTCAATGAATTGCCCGTTATGAGCTTCCGTATTATAGGATAAACAGAGTGTTACAACGCGTGGGGCTATTATGGCTCGCTATACCTGTTCATTTATTGTTTCTGTTCCCATTGATCAGTTGCAAAGATTACTAATACAACTTCTACAGGAATGTCATTTGGATGTTCACTACTATACAGCAGACTACATTATGGCGCGGGAAATTCCTGGTCAAGTATCCTTTTCTCAGTTAGTGACAATAGAGGTACTGATTGATAAATCCAATGCTACGGAAACCGAAACTGGGATGAGTATGATCATGAAAAATGAGGAACTCCCACTTCAATTAAATAATCACTGCCGACAAATATTTGATTTTGTGAGGCAGTCCATTGAACAAAGCCGACATTGGCATCTAATTGAAAGTATTTCGAGTTAACATTCTCCCGACTATAAAAATCAGCAATAGCGAAATTTTCACAAAAAGTCGGGAAATTTTCAGTTCCGCGAATCCACTTAAACTAGATTTCTGATGTTATGGTATAAATAAAGTATCTAGGCAACGACATTACAGTAATAGCGCGACTACCAGGTATGCAAAGTAACTTTAATCCCCTCGAATTTCTTAGTGTCAAGGTAAAAGCGGCTGTTACTGATACTCAGAATTTAGCTAACCAAGGCATTGCTAAAATACAAGAAACTACAACACAAATAGGCAATATTGCACAAGCCGCACCCAGTTCAGTAGTTAGTGCTGGTATAATTGCCACCCAAGAAGCTTTTAAAATCGCTCATCATATCCGGTTTGAGAACTTACCAGCAAATCTGCAATTCAAATTTGCACGGGCTGGAGTGCGTAATGGAATGCGTGATATTCAAGAAGCCGCAAAAGTGTTTGAAACCATTCCCGCACAAATTCGCGCTCAAGGTTCTGAAGCAGTTCGAGAATTTTGTAAAGATAAAGACTGGAGTCACATTCAAGCTCATGTTAATGGAGGTGGCAGCGAAGCCACTAACGGCATTTTTGAGCATTTTCGGATTAACCGCGCTCGTGGTGGCGTAGACATGACAGCAGAAGAACTAGCCGTAGCCCAGCAGGTTTTAGCTGACGCAGCATTTAAAGCCGCCGTGGCAGAAGTAGTGGGAGCAGTTTTAAAAGGAGCAGTTGCCGCAGCAGCAATTGAGTTGGTATTTTCCATCCTAGAAAATTCGTTATTATGCGTCGAAGGTAAAATTACACAACAGCAATTAGTACAGAAAGTAGCCGCAGCTACAGCTAAAGCAGGTATAGCAGGTGGTGTGATCACAGGGATTCTTTTAACCATTTGTATGATATTTCCACCTATAGCCGCACTTTTAGGCGCAGCAGCTATCCCCCTTGCAGTTGCAGGTATTGGTTTTATGGGAGTTCGTGCTTGGGAAATTTTCTGTCATGCAGATAGCTTGTTTGGCATCACTGAACAAACACAAAAATTCCTGGGAATGTCTGAAGCTACAAGTTAACCTGAGTTCGACATAAGATAATTGGTGGAAAACTTGCCCCCGCTAGGAGTCTCAAACCCTTATTCTCTCGCCCTTAAAAATCATAACTCCGTTCGGCGAAGCCGTGCCGTAGGCATAGGAGAAACTCCGAACTCAGGTAAGTTAGGTTAGCACTCAGCACTTTGCTATCCTTTGTAAGATTTATCATTAAATAAACCCAACAAAGGGCCAAGAATTGCCCCAAAGACAAAACCACCTGCATGGGCCCAATAAGCGATTCCTCCGCTTTCCATACCGATGTTAGTGGGTGTTTCTAAACTCGCAATTCCGTAAAAGGCTTGTTGGATAAACCAAAATCCTAAAAAGAAATATGCAGGAACCCGAAACGTTGGGAAGAAAATACCCAAAGGAAGTACCGTGAGAATTTCAGCTTGGGGAAAACGGATAATGTATGCACCCATGACACCGGCTATAGCTCCACTTGCACCCAATGATGGAATGCTAGAATTTTGAGAAAAGTACCATTGTGTTAATGATGCCAAAACACCGCAAGATAAATAGAAGAGTAAATATTTAATTCCACCTAATTTTTCTTCGACATTGTTACCAAAAACCCAGAGAAACAACATATTACCAGCTAGGTGCAAAATACCACCGTGGAGAAATTGAGCAGTAATTAAAGTTACCCATTCTGGTACAGGTTGATTTACCGGAATACCTGCAAAGCTTAAACTGAGTTCTTGGGGAACTACAGCAGCCCAATGTAAAAACACATTTAATGCTTGAGGAGAGAGACTGGCTTGATAGAGAAAAGCCAGGATATTGATAGCAATTAGCGCGTAAGTTACATAAGGCGTAATATGTACAGGGTTGTTGTCTTTAAGGGGAACCACTGGATTTATTCCTGATTTTTGAGCAACTAGCTCTAAAATAACGAATTTTGCCAGTAATTGCTTCTACCTGTTGGATGGATTAGGCTTTAGTAGGTGTGATTATTTTAATTACTGTCCGTTAAGCGATCGCACTTTCCCACCTTTAAACTAAGACTATCAGCACAACTCCCCAAAATTGGAGGTCTAGCTATGGTACAGCAACTCACGCCAGAAACCGCACCAGACATCATCTACCCAGACAGCGACGGAAAACCAATGGCAGATAATACTAAACAATTTCGCTGGATTGTCACTATTAAAGAAAACTTAGAAATCTTATTTGCATCACAGGATGATGTCTTTGTCGGTGGAAATCTTTTATGGTATCCTGTTCAAGGAAGTATTAAAACTCGCCAAGCACCTGATGTCATGGTTGTTTTTGGCAGACCAAAAGGCGATAGAGGTTCCTATAAACAATGGGACGAAAATAATATTCCTCCCCAGGTGGTTTTTGAAATTCTATCACCGGGAAACCGAACTCAAGAGATGATTAATAAATCACTTTTTTATCAACGTTATGGAGTAGAAGAATATTATGTTTATGATCCAGATACATTAGAATTTTCTGGTTTTCTGCGTTCTCAAGATTCTTTTGCCGAAATTGAAAAAATTAATGGTTGGATAAGTCCACGCTTGGGTATACGTTTTCAACTTACTCCAGATACTTTAAAAATTTATTATTCTGATGGACGAAAGTTTCTCACATCTGTAGAACTTGATCAACTACGAGAACAAGAATATCAACGGGCTGAACAGGAATGTCGAGAGAAAGAAGCAGCACTTCAGCAATATCAGGATTTATTAGCCAAATTGCAAGCTAAAGGAGTTGATATAGACAATTTATAAATACTTCCTGTTAGAAAAATATTAATTGTAATTAACCGCAGAGGCGCAGAGAACGCAGAGAAAGAGAAAGATACCATTTATTAGCTAATCTTGCACCGGGAAGGGAATCATTATAGGGGTATGCATTTGAATGAAATACATCATAGCCCCCTCATCGCTTGCGGGGAGGGGGTTGGGGGTGGGGTTCTTGTATCTCACTCAATCGAGAACCGCTATATCTCTTCTTAGGAGGTGCATGGAGTTAATTGAGGCAATTATAAGCGATAATTTATAGAGGCTCACTGTTTTAAGAAGTTATTTTATGTACATAACCACTAATAGAATTGGAAAAATTACCAGCATTATTGAAAAACGCCGCCCACTAATTGATAAAATTCAAGTTGTTGAAGCAAATCTACATTCTCTTTATTCTAAATTAGATTATCTAGAAAGCTACCGTCATTACTTACTAACAACAGTTGATGACAAAAATGTTTATGGACGTTTGCAGAAAATTGATTTGACAACAATTCAAAACACTCTTACAGATGAACTCAATAAATTACGTAAACTGAAAATGCGCTTTTGTCGTGACACCCTTAACATTGGGGTAGTTGGACGCGCACGGCAAGGAAAAAGCCGCTTATTACAAAGTTTAACAGGGCTGAGTACTGCTGAAATTCCTGATGGTGATAGACAACATTGTACTGGGGTGAGAAGTACCATTCAGCATAACTTAAATGTTGATACTTATGGTGAGGTTTGGTTTCATTCGGAACGATCTTTTTTAGATGAAGTAATCAGTCCTTATTATCAAAAACTACGTTTGGGTAATACACCAATCACAATTGCAGAATTTGCTGCCAATCCCATGCCAGCTTTACCGCAAAACCTGCCGGGATATGCTGAACCAGGTGCAATGTATGAACATTTAACTAGATATCACACACATTTAGAAAAGTATCGTCACCTATTGAGAGAAACTTTACCTCGGCGGATTTCTAGAAATGAAATTCGGGAATATGTGGCTCAAGATACGGCTGATGGACAAAGGGTATTTTTTAATTATTTATCAGTGCGAGAAGTAAAAATTATTTGTAATTTTCCTAATGCTGATGTGGGACAAATTGCTTTAGTAGATATGCCTGGTTTGGGCGATACAGGTGTTGGCGATGAAGAAAGATTAATGAAAACTTTGGGACAAGATGTAGATGCGGTTTTATTTGTAAGAATGCCCAAATCATCTGGTGATTATTGGGCAGATGTAGATGTGCGACTTTATGATACTTCTCGCGCGGCATTGATTGATTTGCCCATTGATTTGTGGTCTTTTATAGTGCTTAATCAAACTAGTGCTAATTCTAAAAATGGTGATAACTCTAATAATTGTCAAGATTTGGCAGAAAGTTTTACAGATAAACATATCAAAGTGGTTGATTGTTTAATTGCAAATTGTGCAGATTATGAAGCAGCAAATAAAGTTTTAGATACTGTTCTCAATTATTTAGTTATTAATATTGAGTCTTTAGATCAGCAATATGGAGCATCTTGTCAAGAGCGATTAATGCGCCTGCAAAATTCAGTTGATGCTGAGTTAGAGAAAGCGCGTCATGTTTTGGGAGAAACGACTCAACAAGATAATTGGTTTCCTTTATTTGAGCAATTATTTGATCAACTTTGGAACGATTTAACTAGTGGGTTGGAAAAATTACTCAGACAACTTAGAAAACAAAGAAACGCTGACGATATTGATTTTAAGCAGCAGGTGGAGAATGCGATTCAAGCTTGTCGCCATGATACTGGTATTCCTAGCCTAGAGCAAATCGAGAAAAGGCGCGATCGCATCGGTGGCTATCCAAACGCCTACTACGAGTATCTGAACGAGGTTCGGGCGCACTTATCGCAAAATTTCCTATTGCTGGATGAGGCTTTAAAGCGATCGCTTTCCCAAGTTAAAGCTAATGTCGCCCAAGTACTGATAGAACAAGGACTTTTAGGAAAACTCACCGCAGAAAAAAATGAGAAATTCTTCACAGAAATAGCCAATCTCATCCCCGAAAACCTCAGCAAACTCAAACTAGGATTTCATATCCTCTCAGATTTTGATATCTCCTATCGCGGCTTAATTCAGCACCGTATCCGCAAACATTTAGATGGATTAACACCAGATGATACCTCACTCCAACTATCCACATTTCCCACAGCCAAAGAACTTTTAGCCAACTTAAAAGCACTACAAGCAGAAGCCGTTTATGGTTGCGAAACTGCTTTAGAAGACTTACTCTGTGAACCTAGCCAAGCCGCTTTTGCTATAGTTGAGGAATTTGTCGATCGCGTACTTCGTGCTGAAGGTGCAAAAACACAATGGCGCATCTTTTTAGAAGAAATGCGTGCAGAAATTTGGCAAGAAGAATTTGAGCAATTAGGAGAAAAGACAAAACTGCGTCGAGAATGGTTAAAATCAGTAGAGCAAGCAGCCACAGCTAATCAATTAGACTCCATGCAATTTTTGAATTAACAAACTAAAGGTAAAAATTTTAAATGCACGAACTCAAAATCACCATGCTTGGCCCCAGTGGCGTAGGTAAAACAAGTCTTTTAACAGCCATGTATGAGCAATTTGAAAGCAATATCGGTAAAACTAATCTGCAACTCACACCTGATTTAGATAGTTCAGCACTTTTGCAAGAACGTTTAGCAGAACTTAAAAATCTTCCTGACAGTTTTGAAACTAAAGGATGGATGCAGAACACTGAAGATTACAAATCCTTCTTTTTTGAACTAGGTAAAAAAGGTGCTAAACCTTCCTTAATGCTTAACTTTCAAGACTATCCTGGTGAATACCACGGTTCAAAAAGTCCTCGTGAAGAAAAGGAACGCATTGAAAATTTTGTCAACGAATCTGCGGCTGTAATTATTGCTATTGATACCCCAGCTTTAATGGAAAAAAATGGTCAATGGCATGATTCAATTAACAAACCCCAGATGATCACAAATATATTTCAAAGAGCCTATAGAGAACTTGACTCACCGAGATTAGTCATACTAGCTCCTGTGAGATGTGAAAAATATTTACAGAATGAGCAAAGTATTTCTGAATTGATGAATCAGGTAAAAATTGGATATACAAAATTACTTGAAGATTTTAACACCGAAGCACTACTTCCCAAAGTGGCTGTAATTGTCACGCCAGTACAAACAGTAGGTAGCGTGCATTTTTCTCGCATAGAAATGAATGGGAATAATCCATTATTTATATTTCGCAAAACTTCTCACGATGCTAAATATAATCCTAAAGATAGCGAACAACCTCTGAGATATCTTTTGCGGTTTTTGCTCAAACTCCATATTGATAAAAAACATTGGAACTTATTCAATTTTATCCGCGAGTGGGTTGGTTTAGATAATCATCTCAAAGATGCTGTGCGTGAATTTGCCAAGGGATGTAAAGCTAATAACAGTTTCGTAGTTTTACAGGGTGATAATTTGCTAAATATTGATTAGGAATTTGATATGGATATTTACATTCGCAGTCGAGGATTTTCTCAAGAAGAAGGCTACGCTTGGATACCTGAACTACCTGAAATTATCAGACAAAATCAGGTTTATGAATTGATTCAAAGTGAAGTTTTTTCTCTTTTTATCGGGCGGTATGGTAGTCAGTTATTATTACTAATAACTGGACTTGATGCAAGTGAAAGAGTAGATTTTCGTGACCGCAAAATTCGTAATTCTGTAGCTTGGATAGGGGAAGACTCTGAAGACAATGAACAAAAAATTAGAGCTATTGCTGCTGCTGCTTTACGAGATGAACTAAGAGAAACCTTAAGAACAGAAATAGACCAAGCCGTGATTTTTGATCATGATCATGGATTTAAAATTGCAGCAGATATTAGTAAATTATCAGTAGAGGAAGTTATCAACATCCGTGATTTTTCTGCTAATACCAATAATAAAATAGGTAAAAATTGCAAAAAATTGAGAGATGAACTAGCTTTTGAATTTGAAGAAAAATCTTTACCCAAAGGAATTGGTTTCAACAATATACCTTTAGTAATTGTCACAGGGATTCAAAATCAAGAAACACTAATTCGGGCTGGAGTTTGGCGGGGTTTATCAAGTAGTTTACGATTGGAGGTATGGGAAGAGTATAAAAAAAGCCTCAATTCTCTGGAAACACCACCAGAAATTCAAAAAAACAAGTCACTAATATTCATCATGATTTTTATTGCTTTAATTTCAGCTTTTATTATCCTTTTTTTGTTATTACAACCACAGCTAAAATAATATATAGCCTTTCCCACTCTAGTTAGATACAAAATTACCCCTCCCCAACTCTCCCCTTGGTAAGGGGAGGGTGCGTGACAGCGCGGGTGGGGTGTATTTCATGAGCTTGGGAATTGCTATAGCTGATTTACATAAACATTTCCTTAAATAACCAAATTTATGTTTTTTAATAATTCCTTAGAATCTCAACTCCAACGCTGGAACGAAATAATTCACAGTCAGCCAAACAACCCTAATGCTTACATTCAGCGAGGAATGTTTTACTTTAAACTTGGGAAAACCGAAGAATCTATTCAAGACTTTGACACCGCAGAAAAATTAGATTCTAAAATCACACTCTATCTATGGCAACGTGGTTTATCTTATTATTATGTAGAAAGATTTGCTGATGGTGCAAAACAGTTTGAAATAAATTTAACTGTCAATGCTCAAGATGTGGAAGAAACAGTTTGGAGATATCTTTGTATAGCGCGTTATTTAGGCCTATCTGAAGCGCGTAATTCTCTGTTAACTGTAAAAAATGACCCCAAAAAGATTATGCAGAGTGTGTATGATTTCTTTGCGGGGAACTGCACACCAGATGATGTCTTAAATGTAGGTAAATTGCAAGGAATTAAAGGAAATTTTTATAGTCATCTTTATCTAGGATAATATTACGAAACCGAAAACAATTTTGAATTAGCACAAAAATATATAGTTAAAGCTGCTGATAAGCTGTTAAGCACCTAAATTTGATAATCCTAAAATGTTTAAATCTTGTGGGGTGGGCATCTTGCCCGCCAGACTTATACAAATTAAATGCACAACAGCTTACATATAAAATTGATGATTATATGTGGTATTTAGCACAGGTACATAAAAAAGTGAGACAATGGCCTTGATTATAATTTAGGACTTACGCATTAGACAAAAGTGTGAAAATTAAATGTGCGTTTCTTAGAACCCTTGTACAGAAGTTCCATGTAACGTCTCCAACAGATATCTATTGACAAAATTTATTAAATATGAATTAAGGATTTTATCTCTTGTAGGGTACGTTAGGATGGAAAAGTGTAACGTACGTAAGGGACTTTCCAATAAAAAAATATACAAATATTTCTTGTGGTGCGGGCAAGATGCCCGCAAATTATTAAGGGCAAAGGGCAGGCAGGATACCTAACCCACAAGATGAGATCATCTATTTTCTGGCAATTTATTGTAGCCATAACGCATTTCTATACATACACTACGTATTTTTCAAAGATCAAATATTATTCTTATCGTTATACTGAAGATAAGACTAGACAAACTACCGAAATGTTTAAATAACCCTACGGTAAATTAGCGCTGCAAAAGGTGCTTTATCTCCCCCTGCTGCTACTACTTGATACTAGTTTAAAATCGCCTAGTTTGAGTACATAAGTTTTACCCCTAATTAATAAAAGTATCTTAATCATTGGGTAAAGTGTAAAATTAAATTTCTCAAATGTACCCTAACACTAATTTTTTTTCACTCCCACTCTAGTAGGGTTTAATTTATCCACTAAAGGCGTAAAATCTAACTTTCTGTCAGCCCATATTTTGATAGGTGAAATTTCATGAACTGCTAAACGAACTTAGATACACAATTAACTTGACTGTTACGGAAATATTTTGTATGGAGAGGCTTATTTCTAGAAATGGAGGATTTATTAACCGGAAAGACTTCAAAAAATCAGAAATTTATAAAGTGGCTACCTGTTTTTAGTTGATCAATCTTAGAAAATATCAGGACTGGTAGCTAAAAACACAATTTTGTTTTTTCATTACCTTCGTCTATAAAATCAATTCTTGAGTACATTTATATGAATACGATGTTTTGCTCTGACTATTCGCGGCAAATAGGAGAAGATATTATTGGTAGTGCCACTAACTACCAAACTTACATTTTAGTGGAATGTCCTCAACCGTGGATGTCAGAAGCATTTAAATCCAAATGGGTTCCAGATAATTTACGGGTTTTGGTAGAAGAAGTAAAACGCAGCAAGCTATCAATTCAGTTTCTTTTAATTGCTAATGATCAATCACATAAAGTAGAAGAAACAACTTTATTAATTTATCAAAGACAAGAAGGCTTAATCAATGGATACTGTAAGCAAGAGTTTAAGTTACCAAATATTGAACAAGTAGCAGGAGTTATCAATAAATGGTTGTTAAATGAAAATCTAGATTATCAGGTAGAAAATGATATAAATAGAGATATTTTAGTATGTACACATGGTAGCCATGATCAGTGTTGTGCTAGATATGGAAATCCTTTTTACTATTATGCTAAAAATACAATTTCTGATTTACATTTTGATAATGTAAGAATTTGGAAATCAAGTCACTTTGGGGGACATCGTTTTGCTCCTACAGCTATAGATTTGACGGAAGGAAGATATTATGGTGTTCTTGATCATGATTCTTTCAAATCCATTCTAACTCGTACTGGTGATACTAAATTTTTGAATAAGGTTTATCGTGGTTGGGGAATTTTGCCGTCTGCATTACAGATTTTGGAACGAGAAATAATTTTTCATCAAGGATGGGATTGGTTTAACTATAAAGTAGCAGGTAAGATATTAGAGAAAAGTTTAGATAATAATACAATTTTAGCAGAGCTAACTTTTGAAAAACCGTCTGGTTCTCTCTACACATATCAGGCTAAACTTGTGAAAGATCCAATCAAAACTCAAGCAGTAAAAAGTTCTTGTCATGCTACGCAAGAGTCAGTAGTTGTTAAATATGCTGTAGCTAATCTTTATCTAGCTGATAAGGAAATGCTTACTTGTGCAAATAACTACTAATTGACACCTGAACGCAAAGAATGTAGAGATATTGTCTACTCTGGTGAAAAAGATTGTAGAGACGAGAATCCCTGCTCATGGAACGTCTCTACAAGGGTTTCAAGCCATGCATATTTAATTTTCACTCCTATATCTATTGAAAATGTTGGGTTATTATTCAAAAATCAAATAGGAGTCCCATAAATATATCTATATCGAGATACAGCGAATTGCAGATCAATGAGGTACAGAATCTAAATTCAAAGCCAGACACCAAGCCAGTTTTACTCCTGACTCCTGATTTTTGAATTCTGCTATATATAACTTTAGGCATAAAAAATCTATCCCCTGAGAATGAAGTGAATCAAGTTATTAAAGCTTAAGCTGATAAGTGTGAATTTGAAGTGTTCTATATACAATATATAGTTTTTCTTTCATTTTAATAAACTCATAAACCTAAAAAAAAAATTAAATCAAAAACACTATTCATTTTAATTCCGCATTTTTTTAACCAGGGGGTATATCTAATGGAATATACAGAATTTATTACCCATGTTCAAAGTCTAGCTCAATCAAACTCTCGTGAAGAAGCTGAAAGAGCTACTCATGCCACATTAGGAACTATTAAGGAACTTATTCCTAATCATGAAGCTCAAGAAATAGCAGCACAACTACCAGAAGAATTAGGTAAATCTTTGTCTGGAAAAGAAGCTGAACCTACTCAATCTTTTCATCTACAAGAGTTTATTGAGCGTACCAGTCACAAGGAAAATATAGAACCTACTACAGCCGCCATTCATGTTAGGGCTGTTTTTGCAGTTTTGCAGAATGCCATTACACCAGATCAATTTAGAAAATTTCACACTTATTTTTCACATGATTATGAGGAATTATTTGCCACATCAACAACAAGTTGAATTTATTTATCAATAGTTTGATTTAGTCGGGTTAATTTAGGAGAAAATATGACACAAATTCACCAAAACAATCATCATTCTGGCAAAAAGAAAATAGCTATCCTCATTGAACAAGAAGTAGAAGATGTAGAATTTACAGTTCCTTATAATGGGTTAAAACAAGCTGGAATGGAGGTAGTAGTAATTGGTTCACGGATGAATGAAAAATACAAGGGTAAACGAGGTAAATTAAGTGTACAGGCTGAAGCAACGACAGCAGAAGCTGTAGCTGAAGAGTTTGCTGCTGTGGTAATTCCTGGTGGTATGGCTCCTGATAAAATGCGGCGCAATTGTAATACAGTTTGCTTTGTCAGAGATGCGATGAATCAAGGTAAATTAGTGGCTGCAATTTGTCACGGGTCACAAGTTTTAATTGAAGGTGATTTACTCAAAGGTAAACAAGCAACGGGATTTACTGCTATTCGCAAAGATATCAGCAATGCTGGAGCAACTTATCTAGATGAGCCGCTAGTCATGGATGGAAATTTAATTACATCTCGTGAACCTGGAGACTTAGCAATTTTCACAACAGCCATTTTAAATCGTTTAGGTTACGGCGGTAAAGATGTAGAATTGCCTGATGTAAAAGACACAAGTGCTGAATGGTGGAAATTAGCTGATGCTTGGGGTGGTTCAACTAAGAATGAAATTATAAAAGGTTTAAATACTGCTTTAGCTGGTGAACGTTATTCATTAGAAGCGTTAGAAAACTATGTAAAAAAAGAATCGGATCAAGAAATTAAAGCACTGTTTCAAGAAATAAAAACTAATAAACAGCGTCACACTGAAAAACTGGAAATTTATCTTCAACGCTTGCATGAAAAACCCTCTTTGGCTGCAAATGTTGCAAACCAATATGCCAAAGTAAAAACAGCTTTGACAGGGAGTGATGATATATATCAACTTCGTTGTGCATTAGGTGATATCCAAACAGGTATTGGTGATATGAGCAATTTGTCTGCAATGTATACCGACCCTGTAGCAACGGCAATTTTCAAAGAAATACAAAATGATTTAGGAAAATATGAACAGCGATTAATAGGGCTTTATCAGGCGAGGTTAGCATCTGGTATTAAGCCTCCCAAACCAACTACTGGGGCTGCTGTGACAATGTAGAACTTTCGGTTTTTTAACGAAATGCTTCAAAGTTATTTCTCAACCTATAATTTCTGGAAGGATGTTTATGAACAAGTTTTTTAAGAATCTACAACGTGTAAGTCTACGTCCAATTTTGGTAATATTTTTTGTAATATTAACCTTTTTTGGATTTCAATCTTTTGGACATAGTCATACTATGTTAGTAGCACAAGCGGATACTGTGAAAACACCAGAAGGTATTTATTACAAAGGTACTCCAAATGCAGCAGAACTGAGAAACGATCAAAAAAGATACAAAGATACTGGCGATAATATTAAAGAAAAACTCAATCTTGATGAATCAATTCCTGAATCTACAAGAGAATTTTTAGACGATGTACAAACAAATGTTGAAAAATCTGTAGAGCCAATTACTGGAACTCGACATGGATATTATCAAGAGAATGTACCACCGGAAAGAGTATTGAGAGACAAGATGTAACTAATAAAGCTTTTTTGTGTTTTATATTCATGCAAATGCTTTTTGTAGCCTAAATTATTATGAGTGACACCAGTGTCAAAAAAGTAGACTCTGACTATTCCCCAAAAGGTCAACTTGGTCAAAAGTATCTTGCCTCTGGGAAAACTATTTCTATGCGGCTGTGGGAAAATGAGGAACCAGGTGAGGAAAAACAACCAACTCAGCGAGAATATGAGACGGTTGGTTATGTAATTAATGGTCAAGCGGAATTGGACGTTGCGGGACAAACCATTTTGCTAGAAAGAGGAAGTTCTTGGGTTGTACCTAAGGGAGCAATTCATTCTTATAAAATTCTGCAACCGTTTACAGCAGTGGAAGCTACTAGTCCGCCGGCTCAAGTTCACTCCAGAGATGAAAATTGAACTTTTTCAATACCAAACTTTTAACCCCATTTCCTTATAGGAAATGGGGTTATTTATAGGTTAGGGAACACCAGAAAATAAATTATTTAATATTGTGGGATGGGTAGGATACCCGTCCTTTATTATTAGCGGTTATCTTGCCCGCACTACAGGAAATTTTTGTACATTTTTTTATTTGAAAGCCCCTTATTTAGAGGATGCTTGAAAACTTTGTCGTGTGGGATCTAACATTTGTAGATCCCCCTAAATCCCCCTTAAAAAGGGGGACTTTGAAGAATTTAGCCCCCCTTAAAAAGGGGATCTCAATCAATTCTGATACTTTTCAAACATCATCTTATAGCGGTTATCGGTTGAGTGAGTTACAAAAACCCCACCCCCAACCCCCTCATCGCTTGCGGGGAGGGGGCTATGATGTACCTCATGTGATGAGGAAAGGCTATAAAAATAGTTTTTTTGGGCAAGAAAGCCTTAAAATCCAACAAGATATGTATTGATGATTTACTAAAATTATGCTGACGTTGACGCAACGTAAGCCACCTGACTCTAATGCTGTAGTTACGTTCACTCTGGCACTCACCGCAGAGGAACGCACCCGCAGCCGTCATCGGTTTACATTGGAGGATGGGAAGGTGGTATTTTTACATTTACCAAGGGGGACGGTTTTACGTAATGAGGATATTTTAGCTGATGAAAGCCAAGATAATTTAATCAGAATTATTGCTAAATCTGAGCCGGTTTTGACAGTGTTTGCAAAAACGCCTTTGCTGTTATTAAGAGCGGCTTATCATTTGGGAAATCGTCATGTATCTCTGGAAATTAATTCCAGTTATTTGCGCTTGTCTCCAGACCCAATTTTATACGCCATGTTGGCACAGTTGGGGTTAGAAATTAAGGAGGAAGTTGTACCTTTTCAGCCAGAATTAGGAGCTTATGGACACTCTCACTCATAGAAGTTTTTTATCTATTTTGCAATTGGCGAGTCCAGCTTTACCAGTGGGTGCATATAGTTATTCTGAAGGTTTGGAAATGTTGGTAGAAAATTCTATTATTACTAGTGTAGAACATCTAAAACATTGGTTGGAAGCTGAGTTAATTTATGGATCAATTCGCCTGGATGGAGCGGTGATGGTAAGAGCTTTACAAGCTGCGAAAGTGGGTGATTTAGAAGCTTTATGCCGCTGGAATTTGTGGTTATCAGCATTGAGGGATGCGGAAGAATTACGTGCTTCTAGCTGGCAAATGGGGCGATCGCTCTTGCAGTTATTAGGTAAGCTGGAACCAGAGGTTTTACCGTTGGCTACTGCTGTGGGTTATCCTTGCAATTATGCGATCGCTTTTGGTATCGCTTCTCATCACTGGCAAATTAGCCCCCAAACTGCATTATTGACATATCTGCATAGTTGGGCAAATAATTTAATTACTGCGGGAATCAAACTTATTCCTCTCGGTCAAACGGCTGGACAACAATTGTTATTAGGGTTACAAGACTTATTAAGTACTACAATGGGGGAAATTCTCGCTTTGGAGGATGACGACCTTGTTTGTTGTAGTTGGGGTTTATCTCTGGCTAGTATGCAGCATGAAACCCAGTATACAAGATTGTTTCGGAGTTGAGCGACTAATGACCAATCATCAATGATGAATGACTAACTATGAGTACATTTCGAGTTGGGGTAGCAGGGCCTGTGGGTTCGGGAAAAACGGCTTTAGTCGATGCTTTGTGTAAAGCTCTACGACAGCAGTATAACTTGGCAGTTGTCACAAATGATATATATACTCAAGAAGATGCTCAGTTTTTAGTTCGTTCTCAGGCTTTGGAGAGCGATCGCATTTTGGGAGTAGAAACAGGAGGTTGTCCCCACACCGCTATCCGTGAAGATGCTTCCATGAATTTAGCTGCAATTGAACAACTAGAAGAAAAATTTACAGACTTAGATTTAGTCTTTTTAGAAAGCGGTGGTGATAACTTAGCTGCTACCTTTAGCCCCGAACTAGTAGACTTAACCATATATGTAATTGATGTTGCAGCAGGTGATAAAATTCCCCGCAAAGGTGGACCCGGTATAACTAAATCCGACTTATTAGTCATTAATAAAACTGACCTTGCACCCTATGTTGGCGCTGATTTAAACGTCATGCAAAGAGATGCAAAAACAATGCGCGGCGAAAAACCCTTCATTTTCTCCAACTTAAAAACCAACGCCGGTTTAGCAGATATAATCCAATTCGTTACCACGCAAATTTGCTAAATTTTGATTTTCTAATATCCAGTTCTATAACTAGAGGACACAACTATGAAGGTTGATTATTCTAAAGCATTGAAATTAGCAATTTGTTGCAAGGAAAGTTACCAAAACTTCTCTAATATTAAATTTAGTGGTTGGAGCGAACAACCCTTTTTAATTGACCAAAAAGATACTGATACCCAACTCGCTATCCTTACAGATACATCAGGAATTACTATTGTGTTTCCTGGTAGTAATTCATCTTTTGATTGGAGAACAAACCTGGAAACTAGTCAGGAACAGACAAAGTTTGACAAGCAAATAATTCAGTCAGAAATCGTTGATCAAAATGATAAAATTTATCCTTATCTAACAGAAAATAGTTCGGGATCTTTGATGCACAGTGGCTTTATCAAGGCTTACTTTTCTGTCAGAAACCAGATTCATGAATATATCAAAAATAATAATATTTCTCGTGTCACCGTATCTGGACATAGTTTAGGTGGAGCATTAGCAACATTATGTGTTGTTGATATTCAATACAACTTTGTGAATCAATTAGCATCTATAGAATCCTTTACTTTTGGAGCGCCAAAAGTTGGTAATAAAGGCTTTCAAGAATCATATAATCAAAGAGTTCCCAGCAGCTATCAATTTGTAAATGGTATGGATATAGTACCAGAATTACCAAGATGGTGGCAGGGATATCGCCATATAGATCAAGAATTGCGGATAGGTTCAAGATTTAGTTTAAACTTTATTGCTGCACGATTTCAAGATCATGCTATTAGCAATTATATTAGTACCTTCAAAGAAATATTAAGCCGTTCAGGGAATTAAAATACGCTGCAATTAATAGCCCTGCATCTACTCAATTCACCTACCACAACATGACTCACCATATTTTAAAAGCTACCAAAGAAACTGTACATCTAGGTGGCTTTTCCCATTTATTAAAACCAGCATTAATAGTTAATTCTAACGACACAATAGATGTAGAAACTTATACTGGTTATTATGTTTATGACAAAGCCCCACCAGAATTTTTGACACCGGAATTTGTTGATATCTGCAAAAATTTACCTCCCGAACGCAAAATAGCCAGTGGTCCGCATCTACTCACAGGGCCAATTTACATCCGAGATGCTGAACCAGGAGATGTTTTAGAAATACAATTAGAAGCTATTTCACCCCGTTTACCCATTGGCTTTAATGCTATTCGTACAGGTTGGGGAGCATTACCACAACAATTTCCTCACCCAACATTAAAATTTATTCCCCTGGATTTAGAAAATAATTTTGCAGAATTTCCTTTAGGATCAAATATCAAAATTCCCCTTACACCATTTTTTGGAATTTTGGGAGTTGCTACCCCAGAAAACTCCCGTAACTCTATACCACCAGGTGCTTATGGAGGGAACATTGATAACCGTGAATTACAAGCAGGTTCGCGGCTATTTTTACCCATATATCTTCCCGGTGCATTATTTTCTATTGGTGATGGACATTCTGCACAGGGAGATGGTGAAGTGAATGTGACTGCTATCGAAACTTCTATGAATGGCAGAATTAAACTCAAATTGCGTAAAGATTTACAACTGAAAATACCAATAGCAGAAACACCTACAGATTTTATCACCATGGGTTTTGCACCAACCTTAGATAATGCTTTAGAATTGGCTTT
Source organism: Anabaena sp. PCC 7938 (assembly GCF_049315035.1). Classification (NCBI taxonomy): domain Bacteria; kingdom Bacillati; phylum Cyanobacteriota; class Cyanophyceae; order Nostocales; family Nostocaceae; genus Anabaena; species Anabaena sp. PCC 7938. The sequence continues at coordinate 5,837,421 of NZ_CP186034.1, forward strand.
AAAAAATATGATATATTTTCTGGAACGCTTCACCAACTTGTCACCAGAAGATGCTTATATTTTATGTAGTTTAGCTGTTAATTTCCATATCACCCAAGTAGTTAATAATCCTCAAAAAGGTGTGCATGGGATGTTATCTAAATCAATTTTTCCGAAGATAATATTATAGATTAGCTCAAATTAGTTCTATCTGGAGACATCTGGCTAATAATTTTATCTTGATAACCAGACACAAATTTAGCAAAGCGTGTTGCTAACGGTGGAACGAAAACAAAAGGACTACTAAAACCAGAGAAAATATAAATGTTTTCAAATTCGGGAATTTTCCCAATTAATGGGAATTTATCTTTAGTGAATGCCACTAAACAATGATGCCGAGTTCCTGGTAACTTTTCTAAAGTTGGTAATATGTTGTTGATACTTGTTCGTAACCATTTTTCACTAGCTTCTGAGTTAATTGAAGCATAGGGATTTGTAAGAATACGGCTAATTTGACCTAAACGCAAACTACCATCAAGAAACTGCACAGCACCTGCATCTAAAATTGGTGCTACTGGTTCATATCCAGATTCATCCCATAATTTATCAATTTGAGTTGCTGCAATTTCTAATTGTAAGCGTTGCAGATTAGCTGGTGTAACCAGGGTACGTAAACGCAAATCTACAGGTGGAGTTTCAATTATTTCTGCATGAGAAAAATACATTTTTATGGGAATACCTGCTAATTTTAGTAATTGTCGGCTGAGTCCACCCGCGCAAATTGCTATATTGGCACTGTGGAAAGTTGCTGTGGTTGTTTTTACGCTTTTTAAGCCTTGATTAAGTTCTAATACTTGGGTAAACTGCAATTCTCCCCCTAGTCGCAGCATGGCTTGAATATATGCTTGCGCTGTTTTATTTGGGTGGATATGACCATGTTTAATAGTCAAAGCACCGGATATGGCATTTTTATTTAGCAGTGGTTCTAATTCACAAGCTTCTTGAATATTTAATCGAGTCGGTGGAATGGTAAGATGAGCGTAGGATGCAGATGTTGTTTTTGGATCGCTATTAGAGGGAATAGTTAACAATAAATCTAATTCACGAAATTGGATATCAGCATCTAATTCTTGGGAGAGAATAGGGTAACGAGCCATACTTTCTTGACTTAATTGTTGTGTAATTGGTGTTGTCCCTGCCCAATAGGAAATTCCCCCATAACTATAGCGAGTAGCATTTTGTGGCATGGGATATTGTTCTAGCAATAGTACAGAAAATCCAGTTTTTGCTAATTCATAAGCAAGTGCAGTACCTGTGATGCCCGCACCAATAATAATCCAGTCGTAAGTTTTCATAATTGTTTGAATCTAAATATTTTGAAAATAGGAACTGTTAAGATGAAAATTCGTGGTGAAACTCTCCTAGACTATCCTGCAATAGCTGAGGTTAATACTCTAGCTTTTAAAGGTGAAAATGAAGCTCTACTGATTGAGAAAATTCGGATTTCTGACCGCTATATTCCAGAGTTATCATTAGTAGCAGAAATTGATGGTAGAGTGATTGGTCATATTCTTTATAGCTATATTGATTTGGTCGATGAAGATACATTCCAGGTTCTTGGTTTAGCACCCATAGCAGTTCATCCACAGTTTCACAAACAAGGAATTGGTAGTGCATTAATAAATGCAAGTTTAGAAATAGCAAATACCAGAAAAGAAGCTATAGTTATTGTACTGGGTTATCCTTCTTTCTATACACGCTTTGGGTTTGTTCCCTCAGTTGATTATCAAATAGAATCTCCGTTTCCAGTGCCGGATGATGTCTTTATGGTTAAAACATTGCAAAGCTATGATAAAAAATACAAGGGTAAAGTTATTTATCCACCTGCTTTTGATGGATGTTGAGATATAAAAAAAGACAGGCATCTTGCCTGTCTAAAAATGAATTATTTAGCAGAGAATTTAGAAATTCATCTCAGCAGCTTGAACTTTTTCAATCTGCTTTTTCTTTAGTACCAGCATAACTTGTGCCAACATCACTAAACAGACGAAAGCAACCATCCATGCAACTCTGGAACTATCTTGTAAGACAATTTCTGCATCTAGTTGACCGAAACCGCCAACGTTGGGGTTGTTGGTCAAAGCATCACCAGATGCAACTGTTTGTCCTTCAGAAACAATTAGATCTGGGCCTGCGGGAACAGTATCATTAACAACTTCACCAGCTTCAGTTGTGATGCTGATTACATACTTAACATTACCGTCTTCGTCTTCTTCTTTGGCAATCTTGCTAATTGTGCCAGCAGCAGAAGCGTTGTAAATGTTGTTATTGCTCTTTTCACCTGTGGGATATACTTGTCCGCGTCCCCGGTTTCCGCCTACATGAACGGAATATTTGCCAAAGTGGATATTTTTGTCGGTAGCGGGGTTAGGTGACAGAATAGGAAAGACAATTTCTTGATATTGTTCGCCGGGTAAGGGGCCAACAATGACAATATTGTCTTTGTCTTCACCGTAAGGTTGGAAGTAAACATCGCCTACTTCTTCCTTCATTTCTTCAGGAATGCGGTCTTCTGGCGCAATTTTGAAGCCGTCGGGCAACATTAATACAGCACCGACGTTTAAGCCGACTTTAGAACCATCAGCGCCTACTTGCTGTGCGCTGGTATCGTAGGGAATTTTGACGATCGCTTTAAATACGGTGTCAGGTAGTACCGATTGGGGTACTTCTACTTCTGTAGGTTTAGCTGCTAGGTGACAGTTAGCGCAAACAATCCGTCCTGTTGGTTCGCGGGGAGTTTCAGGATAGGCTGCTTGCGCCCAGAATGGATAAGCCGCAGCGGTTTGGGGTTGGGCTATATCGCTGGTGAAGAAAAAGGTCACGGTGGCGATCGCTATCAGCAATGCGTTTAACATTACTTTAGCAGTACGAGTTAACCTCGCAGGTGTACAGGCGTTTCTCATCTCTATAAAGTCATTACATTAGTCAGTGGTCATTAGTCATTGGTCATTGGTTATTGGTTATTGGTCTTTGGTCTTTGGTCAAGAATTGATTCAAAACTCTGGACTTTTGACTTTAGACTAATAGCTCAATCCTCAGTACTCGGTACTCAATACTCAGTACTCTCTAAGCCCACCAAGCTGCTTCACCGGTACGGAAGTCGGTTTCTGTCCAAGGTGTCAAAACGATTTTGTCGTCATTAACTGCGGCATGAGCCAGAGCTAAAGACTTGGGTGCAGGCCCCCGAACGACTTTACCAGTAGCATCGTACTGAGAACCGTGACAAGGACATTTAAATTTGTTTTCAGCTACGTTCCAAGGGACAACACAACCTAAGTGAGTACAGATGGCGTTAATCCCATAGTCAGCGATCGCTTCTTTGCTTTCGACCACAATATATGTAGGATCACCTTTGAGTCCTTGAACCAAAGTGCGATCGCCCACATTATGGCTTTCTAGAAATTGACCAACACTAACGTCGTTACCTAGTTCGTTTTTGGCAACTGTACCACCGCCACCACCACCGCTGGCGGGAGGGATAAAGTAGTTGACAACAGGATACAATGCACCTAGCGCCACTCCGGTCACAGTCCCAAAAGTGAGCAGGTTCATGAATTGACGACGACCCATATCAGGCACGTCTGCTGATTCAGAAAATTGAGCCATAATCTACGCGCTCTTTGTGTAATTTATTAAGCATTTTGACAAGAGTACCAGCACTTGAGCAACTCCTGTCTGAGTCGAAATGCTAATGCCTTCAGCGACACCATACTTCTTTGTTGCAAGACATATCTAGCATCTTTTCTGTTAGCATTACATTTCTTTATATCCTTATCATACTGGAGTTACGGAACTTAACATCATAACTAAATGTAAAATCTAATGGAGAAAACTTTTGATCCCATTAAGGATAGGCTGGGATATTTCAAATCGAGGAAACACCCTCAGCCTGACTATTCTCAATCCCAAATGCAAATCATAGATATGACAGGACAGGAATTACGACAACTGCTGATTGATAAATGGGGATACTCTTATGATGTCCAGTTCCGCAGGACACAGGGGAAGGTATTTCTGCAAGTGATGTGGAAATATGTTGAGCAAGCTTCATTCCCCTTAAGCGAGGCCGAGTACCAAGAACATATCAATGATATTGCCAATTATCTCAATGCCTTGGGGGGAACAATACAAGTACAAACTTTTATTACACAGACAAAAGAGCGTCCCCGACTGGGTAAAGCAGTGAGTATTCCCCTCGACTTAGGCGATCGCGCTTCTGAATGGATTTTATGACTTTTAATAAAAATCAATCATGCTCATTTAAATATTGATTTTCTCTGTTGGGGCTGGTAATTGGTAATGGGTAAGAATAATTATCAAAAATAGCAACAAGACGAAAAACAGGAAAATTATCCTCGATCAACCATTTTCCTGCTATTCCTGATTTGAATAGTGAGGAGTTAGCAATTCTCCTCACTTACCAATTTGCTGCTACGACTGAATTGGGTTATCTCTAGGATTTACTAACTTCAACAATTTCTGCTTGATTTGAGCATCATAAACTTCCCATTTGATTTTTGCATAAGCAGAATTTTCATTGCTACCAGATAAAAAACCCATCGGAATTTCAAAGCCTCCTGCACCAGTACGTCCACCACCAAAAAACCTTCCTGTGCTATCTTGTCCAAAGGCTTCTTTAATAAATTCGTCGGGGTCTAGGGTAAGTTTTGTGGTTCTGAGGGAACCTATAACTACTTCTAGTTCGTCATCTTCATCGTGAACGATGCCATAAACTACTGCGGTGTGAACATTTTCTTCTGTGACAAGAAAATCAGCCGCTTGGGGAATAGCATCTCTATCGTCGTAGCGTAAGTAACCAACCCCAGCTATGGAAAAGTTATTTTGGACAATGCGATTTTTGAGCGATCGCTCGATCACATCCATTACCCGCTTAGAACGATTTGCCTGTAGAATGGCATTCAGCAACTGAGCATCATAAAATCGGCTCAGATATGCAGCAGCCATAAAATCTTCTTCCTGCGCTTGCATTAACCTATTGGTATCTGAGCGCAAACCATGCATTAAGGCAGTAGCACATTTAACGTGTTGGCTAATACTGCTATCTAATGACAGTAACCCCGCTTGTAAGTATTGAGTAAATATTGTTGCCGTTGCCCGCACATATGGACGCACATCAACAAACTCAGCTTTGAGTTCCCCTTGCAAGCTATGATGGTCAACTAGCACTACTAAGGGAATTCCTGCCTGTTGTACTGCTGATAAAAGCTGTGATGTGGTTCCCTGGTTATCAATTAACACAAACCCTTGATAAGATGACAAATCTTTACTTTTTAGGGATTGCATTGTCCAGCGTTGAGCGGGTAAGTTAGTCAACTTGACTAAGGCAATATTCTCTTGGTGGCTTAAGGTTCCAGCATAAACAATTTCACATTTGATATCGTATTGTTGAGTAATTAATTGGTAAGCCCAAGCGCACGAAAGCGCATCAGGGTCAGGAAAATCTTGCAGAATTACCAAATGACGCTCATGTCTATGACAGAGCAGGATTTTTTGTAACTCTTCTGACTTTTGACCGGGAAGGGAATTATTGCCACGTTGAGCTAAATATATACCTCCTCCATCACCATTTGATCCTGGTAAAGAAGGCCTGGCAAGCGGAGGAAGTTCATAAGATTCTTTATCTATCTCAACTTCCTCCGGTTTTAGTTCTAACGATAAATTATCAAATTGAGTAACTGAAGAATTCAAGTACATAGGGCGTTTGGTTGTCAGCGTGGTGGCTTGTGTATGCCTTCCGAGATACTCCGATCAGCGCATCACTGGTTTAGCCACACATTATGATCTTGGCAGAAATTTACAGTCTTTGCACTGGTGAGGTGGGTGTATTTTTTTTCAACAACATTATTCAATAATTGATCACATCAGTGCATGATTTGCTCCTCCTGCCTCTGCCTCCTTCAACTAAGTTGGGCTATAGATTTTTTCTTTGTATTTTTCAGTCTTGAGTTTGTGATTCGTAAATTTTAATAATTTTCAGCAACAATAGACCATACTTCACATAATGATGTATGATGATAAGTCTGCCTATATTTTATGTTAGCTAAATTTTGGCAGCACCCTATTCCAGCTTTTGGGAACGTTCCTGAAAAACTGCGGATCAACACCAACCAAAACCGGACTAGACCTTTTACTCGTGGTATGCTTTACTGGCTAAAGTCAAACAGTAATCCGCACAAGTAAAGACTTATCTCTTGATGCCTGGCTGATTTTTTGTAACGTCAAAGTCCTATTACATATTTTTGCCACTCTTGATGAAGTCCACTCTTCAGATGTTTTGTCACCTCGAAGTAGAGGCTACTATAAGGTTGACGCGGAGGATAGCGCAAAGGCATACGGGCTTCATGGGGTGTACGACAGCCTTTTTTGACGTTGCAGCGTACACAAGCCGTAACAATGTTTTCCCAGGTATCCCCCCCTCCACGCGATCGCGGCATGACATGATCTAAGGTCAATTCGTCTCCTGTGTAGCCACAGTATTGACAAGTATGACTGTCACGATGCAATATATTCCGGCGAGTAAGAGGAATTTCCTTATAGGGGACACGAACGTAATGACGCAACCGGATTACGGTTGGCAATGGGAAATCCGTGTATATGAATTTACCGTTATGTTCTACGTGTTCTGCTTTGCCTTTAATCAACAAAACTATGGCACGTCGCCAACTCGTGATGTTGAGCGGTTCGTAGGAGGCGTTTAGGACTAAAACCTTCCCCATTGATGTTAGCTCAAGGTATTAGTTTTAGATATTTTAACACAAATATACCATCCTGGGGAGATGAGAATAATTTATACTTCCTAAATAATCTAAATAATTTGGTTGCAGTAGTGAGGATTTCCGAAGCAAAACAAATATTTTTCCGTATTTGGCTAAATATTATTAATTTTTATACCTAACCCAAGTTGCGGGTAATAAAATGCTGGATTGTATAATGATTTCCTGGTATAGACAGCAGTGAAAACAGGATATTTCCCCACTAATTGCCAAGTGGAAACCCAACATGAGCGTTAAATTGAGAAAATCCCCCTCCACAAGAAACAATAGGGAGGGGGATAAAATTAGTCTAGTTATTACTTACAACCTAAAGATTCGCGAGTGTCTACACCAGTTTGAGAATTGACACCCCTGGCATTTACACAGAGTTTTTTCACCTGTGTCATGTCTAAAATTGCGTTGGTAAAATCTGCACCTGTGACATCAACATCATCAAAAGTTGTGCGTAACATCATGGCATCAGTCAACACCGCATCACTGAAGTCAGTATTTTTGAACCTGGCAAGATAGGCAATACCCTGCCTAAAATCTACACCATGTAGATTTACACCCTCTAATAAAGCACCGTTAAATACACCACCACGTAAATCAGCATTACTAAAGTTAGTATTTTCTAATTTCACGCTAGTAAACTCAGTCCCGGCTAAGTTTTGACCAGAATAGTCTTGTCCACTGGCTCCTTGATTATCAATGTTACCAATAGAACTATTCACACTAGAAGAACTTGCAGCTTCTGCTGGTAAGGGAGACACAAACAGCACCACAGCTAAAACAAAACTAGCCAATATTTGCCAATACTTCATAATTTCTGCTTAATAAATCTCAACACTTCCACTATTAATTATTAAACCGCACTAGGGGATGTTGAGTAATTATCTGCTAAATTAGAAGTCATCTCGTAGGATAGATAGATATTGAGGTGCGATGCCTACGGCAAGCGTACCTGCGATCGCACGCCTAACTAACTACCTGTGACTAATCAAGAAAATATTACCTCGTCGGCAGTCGCTCATGGGGGCAACTTCCAAGACCTCGCTGCCTCCCAATCTCCAGCGCGAACCCCTTTATATCAAACGAGTGTAGAACTCAAAGCCCGCTTCACCAATTTTGGTGGCTGGGAAATGCCCGTACAATATAGCGGTATCAGTAGCGAACACCAAGCGGTCAGAAACAACGCCGGAATGTTTGACATTTCCCACATGGGCAAATTTACCCTTCAAGGTAAAACCCTCATTGACCAACTTCAGAACTTAGTTCCCTCAGACTTGAGTCGCCTACAACCCGGTCAGGCCCAATATACAGTATTGTTAAATGCTGAAGCCGGAATTATTGACGACATCATTATTTATTATTTAGGCAAAGACACCACAGATACACAAAACGTAGTCATTATAGTCAATGCCTCAACCACCGATAAAGATAAAGCATGGATCTTGGCACACTTAGACCCTAATATAGTCCACTTTCAAGACCTGTCACGGCATAAAGTTTTAATTGCCGTACAAGGGCCAAAAGCTACCAGCCATCTCCAGTCCTTAGTTTCAGCAGATTTAACACCAGTCAAAGCCTTTGGGCATATAGAAACAACCATTCTCAGTCACCCCGCTTTCCTCGCCCGTACAGGCTACACTGGAGAAGATGGCTTTGAAGTCATGGTAGATCCAGAAGTAGGGGTAAAATTATGGCAACATCTCCATAATCTTGGTGTCATCCCTTGCGGACTCGGTGCCAGAGACACTCTGCGTCTGGAAGCAGCAATGGCACTTTATGGTCAAGACATCGACGATCATACCACACCCTTAGAAGCTGGTTTAGGTTGGTTAGTTCATTTAGATACCAAAGGCGATTTTATTGGGCGTAGTGTTTTAGAACAACAAAAAACTGAAGGAGTGCGTCGTAAACTCGTAGGTTTACAAACCCAAGGCAGAAATATTGCTCGTCATGGCTACCCAGTGTTATCCTCAAGTCAAGTTGTTGGAGAAGTAACTAGTGGAACTATCTCACCAACACTAGGTTATCCCATAGCCTTAGCTTACGTTCCTACCCAATTAGCAACCGTCAAACAGCAGCTAGAAGTGGAAATTCGGGGTAAAGCGTACCCCGCAGTAGTTATCAAACGTCCCTTTTATCGCTCAAAAAATCGTGTAACTAATTGATAACCTTTGAAGGTTTTAAGGAATAATGTGTTTTGGGTTACTGTTGTAACACTAATTTTTGAACGTGGAAGAGGAAGTTTTATGTCTTTTGAATATCCGCAAGATTTGCGATATCTAGATTCTCATGAGTATGCACGCTTAGATGGAGAAATCGCTACTATTGGGATTAGCGCATTTGCTGTAGATGAATTGGGTGATATTGTACATTTAGAACTGGCAGACATTGGAGATGCGATTAGCCTGGGTGACAAATTTGGCACAATCGAATCAGTAAAAGCCGTTGAGGAACTCAATGCACCAATCAGCGGTACAGTAATAGAACGCAATGAGATTTTGATTCAATTTCCCGAACAAGTATCAGACGACCCACATGGTGAAGGTTGGTTGATCAAAGTCCGTATCAATGACCCTGGTGAGCTTGATGAAGCCATGACAGCCGATGAATATCGTGCTTTGGTAGAAGGCGAGTAATACAGCGTGAATCACCTACACTGAATTGAAGTACCAAGAACAGTGTCGGCTTCTGTAATCATGGGGGAGTGCCGCAGCTTAGACTTGTTTCTAAGCTTTGGTCTTAACTCCCCAATCAACATTTAGATATTGCTTGCCACTGACCTTTCAGGTTCAGTAGGGGACTGACGGCAAACTAGTTAAAAATAGTTTAGCTTCTGCCAATCTCCTGCGCTTTAAACCCTCCTCAACCAGGCTACCAGGGCTTCTGTACTTAACAAAAGTTTCTTCAATTTCATCCCACTGTTGATTTTTTAAAACTCTAGTAATGCTCTGGAAATTAGCACCACCATAAAAATTAGCACCTAAGTTGTAACAAAAACTTAATAAGGCTCCCTGTTGGTTAGGGTTCAACTCATTCCATACAGGAATTTTTTGCAGACTTGGTAAATAATTATTTTCTAGTTGAGAAATCAAAAGTTCTTCTGCTTCTTCTTTAGTAATTTTTTCACCTAACTTCCATTCACTACCATCTTTTTTGCGAGTAGTTCCCCAACCAATAGTGATGGGTTTACCACCATTTTTAGGATCAGGATCAGGATAAGCCTCTAAAGACAACCCTTCAAATTCTTTAATCAGAGAAATTCCTGAAAGCGGTAGTTTTCCAGATTTGCCACCATAAAAGTTTTGATTTAAGTTGGCAATAGACTGATTTAAAGCATTCTGAGTAATCACTCCCACAATTCCATCAGCTTCAAGTCTCTGTTGTTGTTGAAACTGTTGCACAGCCGCTAGAGTTTTGTTACCAAAATCACCATCTATCAAACCTGGATCTAGGTTGAGCGCTTTTAATATTTGTTGTAAATGCTCAACTTTTACACCTTTTGAGCCTAGTCTGAGAACTTGATTGGGATTGAGGATTAATTCGGTGATCATGATGCTATTGTGGTGGATTTAATTTTAAGAAATCTGGCATTTTCTTATTATCTATGATTGGCATATTGTAATAATTGAATAAAAATAAATATTCGTAACCATTTTTTAATTAAATTTTGCTCAACAGCTACAAGACAAACAAGGAAACTCTGATTTAATATTCCAGTGTTTACCGTCGTGAAGTAGTAGGGTTTCTAGAAAAGTTTTGGAAAACGCATATTTAAATTTTGTCAATGTCCATTGTCATGATCATGCAAATAGATAAAAATCAAGGATATGATAAGTTATTCCCAATTCCCAATATAAAATTGATATGCCTTGGTTTGTAAAGATTGAAGCAGGTAAAGTGGATAAACCCACCTTTGATCAATATGTACCCGCCCACACAGCTTATGTACAAGACTTGATAGACAAAGGACACAAAGCTAAAACAGGCTATTGGGCGCAAAAAGGAGGGGGAATGATGCTGTTTGAGGCAGCGTCAATGGATGAAGCACAGGCCATAGTTGCTGGTGATCCCTTGGTACATAACGGTTGTGTCACTTATCAGCTTTACGAATGGCGAATTGTTATGGAATGACACACAATTACTGAATTTTTATGTTATGATTACTTTTAGACCTGGATCTATGCAACTTCAACGCCCAAATCTTGTCAGGACCGGAAGGTAGCAGCAATAAGGGATGCTTGTGGTAGGCGTAGTCTCCGGGTCGCCCCATTTTTAGGAGCGCTTTGCAGCAATGCCTGGTTTTGGAGATATTGTTCAAAAAGCTTTTTACCTTGGTGTAGGCTTGGCTTCTTACGCTGGTGAGAAAGCAGGGGGAAAATTAGCCGAACTGCGATCGCAAGTCCAAAAACTGGCTGACGAGATGGTGGCTAAGGGCGAAATGAATACAGAAGAAGCTCGTCGTTTCGTCGAAGATATGATGAAGCAAGCCCAACAACCCCAAGCACCTGGTGATACACCTGAAAAAACAGCCCCTTCTGAACCTCGTCGCATCGAAATCTTGGAGGTAGATGAAGAACCAGCTGTTAAACAAGAACCAACTGGAAATGTTGATCATTTACGCCAACAAGTACTAGAATTGCAGCAAAAGTTAGAGCAACTCAAAAACGATCAGTAAAAAATTACTTTTTACTTTGAGAACTCAGCAAAAGTTGTCAGTTGGCAATGATGATATATGCACAGCTTGTTTTATGTGCATTTCCTATTGTGTACACTAGCACTTACAAGCAGGTATATCAAGCATCCTGTTTGTAGCCATTAAGGCAGTTAAGCTTATGGAACCGTGGCAAAAAGACTTAGTTGAAATCATCGAAACTTTGGCTGATGAAGTAGAGAGCTTCTTCCTAGTAATGAATGATATGGTAGATTCATTTTTTGAACTGACGGAAGAAATTACCGAACAGATACACAATAGCATTGCCGCTGACATTGACCAGTACTTACAAGAATTAGCCGAACCGCTTTTGGAAGTTTACTGGGAATTGGAAGACGTGGTAGGAGATGTCGATCCCGGTTTTCCTTATGCAGTTGAACCTACAATAGAAAAAAATGCCGCTTGTATCGGTTGTAGCAACTATCATGGGCAAGTTTATAGCGGTAACTTGCTAGTTTGTGCTATGCATCCCCACGGTTGGGATGACGCGAATTGTCCAGACTGGGAAACAAGTTCTTAGTACCGAGTTATGAGTACCTAGTAATGATTTAGCAATCAATGTTAGATTAAAGTTTATGAATCTCTGCATTTTTTTGACTAAATTTTATGAGTAATACCTTACCTGAGACTGTTACCCCAGCAAACCCAGAAATGAAATATGGTGAACGCGAGATTGCAGAAGGGAAATTAATTACATTTCCTAACCCGCGTGTGGGTAGACGCTACGATATTAGTATTACCTTGCCGGAATTTACCTGTAAATGTCCATTTTCCGGTTATCCTGACTTTGCGACTATTTATATCACCTATATCCCTGATGAACGGGTGGTAGAATTGAAGGCTTTGAAGCTGTATATTAATAGTTATCGCGATCGCTATATTTCCCACGAAGAAACAGCAAATCAAATCTTAGATGATTTTGTTGCTGCTTGCGAACCTTTGGAAGTTACGGTGAAGACTGATTTTACTCCCCGTGGAAATGTGCATACCGTGGTTGAGGTAAAACATATAAAAGAAAAAGAAGAGATTTTTTAACCCAGAATTTTTTTGTAGTGAGGGCTTAAGTCACCACTACGAACGTTTTTGACTACAACTTTCAGAATATAGCAATTTATTCATCTAAAACAAAAGAAACAAAAGCAGTTCCTTCTGGTAAATTATGAGTAATAAATTGTTTAGCTATAGACAAGCTTTCTGGAATATAGCCTTTCCCACTCTAGTTAGATACAAAATTACCCCTCCCCAACCCTCCCCTTACCAAGGGGAGGGTGCGCGACAGCGCGGGTGGGGTGTATTTCATGAGATTGGGAATTGCTATATCATCAATTTCACTTAAATCTAATGAACCAGGATCTTCGGCAATTTGATCATTAAAATAACACCATAAATTTACACCTAAAATTAAAATATCTCTAGATTCAATCTCTTTAATAAAGTCAAGTGCATGAGTAGGAGTTAATAACAATTCTCCAGCTTTAATGAATCCTGTTTTTTGATATTCATCAATTAATTTCATATTTTTCATTCCTTTTTGAGTTGTTAGTAAAAAATCATTTTAGTTTCTTACTCAATAACTTAATTGAATCATTCAGTTTAGTATTGTTTTTCAATCCAGTTAGGATCATTTAATTTTTGAGAGATTTCCGACGACGTAATCTGTTAATAAATTTAAATACCTTACCTGCAAAAGAATTTACAAAGCGGTAGGTTTTGCGAACCCTATCTAAAAGTGGATAAGGTACTCGCAACCGCAAAGGATAGAAAATAGGCAAATATATCAAATAATAAGCCTTTTTCAAACTATCCCATTTTGAGCAGTATTCCTGTTGCAGAAAATCAGAAATATCAACAACTAAACCTCTCCCCTCAGACATCATCACATTCTTGCCATGAACATCATGAGGGTAAAGTCCACGAGTTCGCGCATAGTCTAAAGCACTATCAATATCTCTGATTACTTGGGGAGGAATACGCAAACCTTTGTGCAGACAGTCATAAAGGGTAACACCATATAATCTTTTCAAGACTAACAAGCCTTCGTGGGCATAAAAACACTCAGAAAAAGCCGGGTGTGAACCAAGACGATTGTAAACTTCTAGTTCCTCCTCAAACCCAGGACGACCGGGGGCATAAACTTTAACCACCAAGTCTGGGTATTCAGGATGATAAACCACTGCTGCGTAGTTTCCTGTACCTAGTAGTTGCCAAGGCGCGGGAATATGGCGTACTTGTGCTGGGTTGTGAGGATGAACACTTTCCACAATTAACTGTGGAATCAGTTCTTGGTGAATACTTGCAATCAGTGATTGAATATTGGATTTATTCATAGGAATAAAATACACCACTTAATTGCTATTATGCCCCAAATATGCAGAAAAAGATTATTTTTGTGCTGGGTTAGTCAGTTGATCTAAAATCTCTAAAACCTCTCTTTCAAAAGCAACTTGAGCGCGGTTAGTCTTACCACCTACATACAGCATATCGCCCTTTTGTAAAGCCCAAACTTGGGAATGGGAAAAATAACTCATCACTACACCCAACATTAGTAAAGCAAACCCTGCATAAACAATGGGAATACCAGGATCAAATTTAATTTGTAAACCTGTACTACCAACAACATCAAGGATTTTCAAATTGATTCCATTTACAGGAACAGACATTCCTGCACGAACAGTATTAATTAATTTGCCTTGAGCATCATAAATTAATACCATACCTTGCAAATCTTTTGCCAGCAGAGATACACCTTCACTTAAATCAGGTTTAGTGGGAATCCAAGTTCCCCAAATCCTTCCTTTCCCTTTGGTGTCTAACTGCGCCATAGGTAATTGAAAAATTGGACTTTTATTTAATCTCACGCGGACGCTAGAAATTCCCCAATCAGTTTGATAAAAAACTACGCCATGATAACGCAGAGGTTGGTTAACAAAAATCTTCTCATGGTTAACTTCTTTCCCCTCATTATTCAACACAGATAGATCAGAATAAAATTGATCAATTCCCCCTGTAGGAGTGTAATCAATCCAAAACCGATTTACACGTACAGACCAATCTTTTAACACATCCTGAGATGACCAAGGGCCAGCATCAATCAAATTTTTGACTTGAAAAGTTTCACCACTAGAAATCATTTCTTGAGCCATAAAACCCGTCATCGCGCCCCAAATTCCCCCTAAGAGGATAGCGACGATACCAATATGGACAACAATTGGCCCAATGCGACCGACTATTCCTTTACGGGCATAGAGAAGATCATCTTTTTCCTGAAATATCCGATAACGTTTTTCTTGTAATATTGGAGTGAGTGACTGCAAAGAACTCGCATCTAATTCTGCACTCAAAGCTAACTTTTGAAATTGTCTAGGTTCTTCATAATATTTCCAACGTTGTGCAGCTTTTAAAGCTGGTAATTGACGAGTAAAAGTACAAGCAGTTAAACTGGTTCCAAATAAAACTAATAAAGCTAAAAACCACCAAGTTCGATATACATGATCTAACCCCACAACTTGAATTACTTTCCAAGAAAGGAACCCAAATAAAGCCGGATGTTCTGGGTAATTAGATTGATAAAATGCTGGCAACTGTCCCTGTTCAATTACCGTGCCACTGACGCTAAATAAGGCAATTACTAATAACAGGATAATTGCCAAACGTAAATCAGTTAATACAGGCAAAATCTCACGCCGGATAAATCGCCTAAGGTATTAACCACCAACTTAATTCTGTGGATGTTGTATTATCTAAAGTCATGCCTAGAAACTACCAATGGGGATGCGAGAAATTAAGGAAAATACGCCAAATCCTACTAATAATGCACCACTGATAGGATTAATCCAACCAGACCAGCGACGCAATTCTAATAGTTTTTTTATTGATGCAGTAAATGTACCCGCTAAAATTAATGGGGCTACATATCCGGCTGTGTAAGAAAGTAATAAAACAGCACCTAAAATTAAATCTTGGGTATTAGCAACCCAACCTAATAAACTAGCTAAAACTGGTGTACTACAAGGTGAAGCGACTAACCCAAATGTTAAACCAATGCAATAAGAACGGACTCCGGGAGGCAAATCTTGGGAAATCCAATTTGTTTCGTTCAAAGATGGAAATTGTATAGGTAAGGCTTCTAATAAATTAAGCCCCATAATAATAGCAATAATGCTGACAATAATTGGTAAACCAATTCCCACTTGACCGTAGACTTTTCCAACTAAACCTGCTACGATTCCCATCCCTGCTAATGTGGTTGCTAATCCCAAAGCAAACCAAGTAGACTGTGCTGCGGCTTGTAAACGGCTTTTGGCTTCATAACCACCAATGTAGCCGATGGTAATCGGCAACATAGACAGCATACATGGCGTAAGGCTGGTGAGCAAGCCAGCCGCAAATATGATGCCAATACTCACAACGCTGAGGTGGGTGAGTTGGTTAGCAACAAGGGTGTTGGCAAATTGTTCAAGTTCGTAAATTCGGGAAGCGAGAGTTTCTAGCATGGATATGTGTGTGGGAATGCTTGCTCTGCTTGAATTTTAGCGTATTTTGGATAATCAGGCGAGAATCAAGCTGTGGTTAAAAACCCTTAAATCCCATTTCTGCTTCTATTTTTTGTTTGATTGGAGTTAAATTCATCTGGGATACAAATGGACTAATTTGGCGTTTTGTTTGGATTTGGCTCAACAATATACTAACTAAAACCAAGCTACCACCAATATATTGTGCTTGAGTAGGAATTTCACCCAAGATTAAATAAGCTCCCAAAATACTGATAACTGGTGTAACTGAGCCTACCAAAATAGTTGTAGACACAGAGGAAGTTTTGAAGCCTCTGAGCCACAGTAATTGACCTAAAACTACAATTACAGCACTATACAATAACATCCATTGCCAAAGGAACGGTGAGAACACATCCATAAAATGCTCTTTACCATAGAGTGTTAAAGCCACAACAAAAAATATCACCGTTCCCAAAGCAGTCCGAAAAATGCTATAGATACCTAAAGGAATTTGGGAAAGACGTTGTTTAGCAATAATGGCGGCAACAGCTACAGCTACTGAGGCTACAGCCGTAAGAATTTCGCCTAGTCCTATGGCAAAACCTCCCATATTCATCATAGCTTGTGCTGGTGGCTGAAGGATAATGGTCAAGGTAACACCAACAAAAGCTAAAAATGCTCCTATAACTTGCCAACGAGTTACCCTTTCTTTTAAGCACCAGACTGATAAAGCCAGTGTCAGAGGTGGTTCTAAGCGTCCAACTAAAACAACATTGTTGACATTGGTGAGAGCCAAAGCCTGGAAAAATAAACTAGGAGCTAAGGCTCCTGAAAGAAGAGCTACTATGGTGAGGTAAAACCAATCCCGTTGAGAAAGTTTCTGGAGAGTAGCTTTGTTCCACTGTCGCCAATAAATGATGACTAGAAATATTAAGGCGCAGAGATTCCCTACAAATAAGACATTACACAAAGAAATGGGATTGCGATCAGCTATTAAATTTTGCGCTCCAATTTCTGTTAACTTGCGGGTTACGGCACTAGAAACACCAAAAATCAAAGTAGCCAAACAAAGATATACTTGTCCGGGAATTTTGTCAACTAAATCATGCCATTTTTTTGGTTTATTCACTATAAATTTGATGCTATTTAGCCACAATAAATTATACTATATTGGCTGAGTGAAGTTTTTATGAGAAAATGCTGAGTAGGGATTTAATTATTATTTCCGATAAACTCAGAAAATTTATGGCTTGCCTTCATCTCTGTTTCAGTATTGAATGGGATGCTTTGCATAGTTGAAATTAATTCAGGAAAACGCTAATGAAATTTACTTCTTCTCTACTTGCAACTGTGGCTCTAGCTGGTATGATGACAGTCTGGGATGCTCCACTCAAAGCTATTAATCCTAGTTTAGTTCAAGCATCAGCCCAAGAAGTTAAGCAAATGCAGAAAGCCGAAATGAAAGATACTACTGGCTTAACTACTAAACAAAAGATTGATATGCTGATGAAAAATAAAGGCCAGTTTGGTAGCGGTGATCAACTACGTCGTTTCTTTTTTGGTGACTTAGAACCAATTTCTGTACAACCAGGTGGTGCAGGCATGGTAGTTAATTTATACAATAAAGCCAACAATGTGACTATTGCCTACTGTGCTACTTATGATGTGGTAGTCAATATGAAGCAAGGTAAAGTAACTAGATTTCAACCTAGCGAAGTCAAATAATTTGTTCCTTTTTTTCACTGTGGTTAATTTACATTTTTACTACAAAATATTTCAGTTAAATCCAACAATCTGACACTGTGTAGGTTGTGGAGTTCTCTTACCTGTTTGTGGTAAATGATGTGTAATGTAGGGAAACTCCACATTTTAGGGGTTTTGTTGGGTTGCGCTGTGGCTTAACCCAACCTACTATTTTCTTAAGAGACTTGCAAATAAAAAAATATCCCAAAATTTTTTGTGGTGCAGGCAAGATGTCTGCTAAATAATACAAGGACAGGCAGGATGCCCATCCCACAAGATTGGATAGCGAAGCGCTGCTGCAAGCAGTTCATCTTTTTTGTGGAGTTTTCTAAGACCAAGATTTGTGGTTTTGACCACAGATAAATGTCAATGCATTTTAGGTATTATTCCTAATGTGTTTTTTTTAATTTTCAGAACTCGATAAATACTTTTAATAGTTGATATGACACTCAAAGATATAATCTTACTCTTGCATCCAGTTCTTGCTGTAACGGTAGTTTTTCCGTTAATTGGTATAGTTCTAAATCGTGCTTTACAAGTACGTCAACGTCGCTTAGAAACTATAGCTACAGGTAAAAGCAAAATTCCGCCAGTTGCAGGACAAGAACACGTCCAATTAGGTCGCTGGTTAACAGGTTCTGTTATTAGTATTGTCTTAATAGTACTAGCTTTTGCTATTTTTAGTGATATTTTGGAAAAGCAAGTTTGGCGGCAATCATCTTTTCAAGTAGTATTTATTGTCTTGCTTTTTGCGGCAACGATAGGTTCTACAATTCTCCTCTATAAAGCTAAAGCCAAAGATAAAAATTGGCGTGGTGTGTTTGCTACTCTGACAGGTATGGGTTTAGTAGTCCTTGGTTGCCAAGATGGCGTTTATCGTCTAACAAATAAATGGTATATGTCTCATTACTATTATGGGATGGCTGCGGTTTTATTAATGATTATATCTTTGGCAATTTTACCGGAAATTTATAAAGACAAAACCAATCTTTGGCGGAAAGTACATATTATTGCTAATTGTGTTGCACTCTTATTATTTTTAGGTTTGGGAATGACGGGAACTTTATCTTTGTTAGAAATTCCCCTGGCTTGGCAAAAAAGTTATGTCAATCAATTATATCAGCAACAATGTGATGCTAATCCTTGTGTAATTACTAATCCTCTTCTACCTAATAAACCTTGAGTCAAGTTTATTCAGTTGCTTTGCTAAGTTAGGTCGTACCAGTGGTTTTAACCATACTCCTGAATTTCTGTATTGCTGTTAATTTCAGGGCTAAGAGAATAAATAGCGTCTGTAGTTGTTTCAAAACAATTTGACAATCCTATTTTTGCTAATAATCCTGACCGTTGTAATAGCTGTTGGACTTGGGGTTGTAAACCTGTAAGAATCAAGCGGCAATTCTGGCGTTTTAAGTCTTGGTAAATATCCTCTAGGGCTACTAATCCAGTGGTGTCCATATTCGGGACAAACCGCAACCGTAGAATCAAATATTTTACTTCTGGTTGTTCCCGAAGGAAAGTGACAAATCTTTCCGCAGCACCAAAAAATACAGGGCCATCTACGCGATAAACGGCGATTTCTTTACCTAATTCGAGGGGAATACCGGGGGGGAAAACTTCGGTTTCGGGAATTTTGGCTAGGCTTAAATCACTCATGCGTTTGATGAATAAAGCACCAGCGGCAATTAAACCGATTTCGACTGCGAGAACTAGGTCAAATAAGATTGTCACCAACCAGGTGAGAATCATGACGGCAAAGTCAGAGTAGGTGGCACGAAATAGTAAGCTGATGGCTTCCCACTCTATCATCCGCAAGCTAACTACCATGAGAATGCCCGCTAGTGCAGCTAGGGGAATCTGTGAAGCTAGGGGTGCTAAGGTTAAGATGATGATGGCTAAGGCTACGCCATGAATTACCCCAGAGAGTCGGGTTTTGCCTCCAGAACGGACATTGACAGCAGTTCGAGCGATCGCACCTGTAGCGGGAATGCCGCCAAAAAATGGGACAATGATATTAGCCAAGCCTTGACCAATTAATTCGCGATCGCTATTATGTTTCTCACTCACGGTCATACCATCAGCCACCACCGCTGACAACAATGACTCAATACTCCCCAAGGCTGCTAAAGCTAAAGCGGGATTAATGAGTTCACGAATTAGACTAAAATCATTCCAGTGGGGAATCGTTTGTAACATTGGCAAAGACTGGGGAATAGCCCCAATTTTCGGCACATCCAGATGAAAATAACTAGCGATACCAGTTGCCAACACTAACCCCACCAAAGAGCCTGGTATTGTATTATTAATTTTAGGCCAGAGTACATTTCCTGCGATCGCTACCACTACTAACCCAACCGCAGCCCAGTTTACCCCTTCTATATGACTTACAGTTTGCCAAATTCCTGGCAAAAAATGGTCGCTGCGGGGTAGTTTTAAACCAAAGAAATTATTTAGCTGACCACAAAAAATAATGACCGCGATACCATTAGTAAAACCTGCTGTCACCGGATAGGGAATAAATTTCACTAGCTGTCCGAGTTTGGCTACCCCTAAAGCAACCTGAATAACTCCAGCCATTACCCCAGCAATCCAAACCTTCTCAATACCGTACTTGGCGACAATTCCCACCAAGATGACGGCCATTGCACCCGTAGGTCCTGTAATTTGTACTGGAGATCCCCCAAAAATTGCCGCTATAATACCCGCAACAATAGCGGTATATACTCCCGCCTTTGGTTCCACACCGCTGGCTACTGCAAAGGCTAATGCCAAAGGCAAAGCTACCACAGCTGCTGTCAGTCCTCCTGTTAAATCACCACGCAGGTTACTAAACAAACGGCTAATCTGGAAAATACGCGGTTCTTGAATGGCTTTAGATTGTGTCATATTGTTCAATTAAACTCTTGTACACAATTTGTGAATTAATGCAGAGATAGTAGATTTATTTTTCAAATATAGGAAAAAATATCAGGTTAAAAAATATCATCTACTTTTAAAGTCTCGCAGATAGCTTAACATCTAATAAATAGGAAGGCAAAGTTTTTTTGCACATCTCATTTACCTCTGTGCCTTATCCAATCAAGGATACAGCATTAAAAATGCAACATTAATTTTACACACATACTTAAGATTTAGTAGTAAACTAACATTAGTAGATCCTCAGTATAGTTATACTTTTTTCGTGCGGATTTATGCATGAAATTGATAACATGGCAAAATTATTTCAATAATGAATACTTTCTCTCCTTGACCACATATGTTATCTAAATGTGATTGATAAATCGTTGATTTTTTTTGAAAATTTATGGCACAATTGCAACGCCATAAATTGTTATATCATACCTACATCACCGTTTTATATTAGATAATTAAGGAATTTGATTTTATGAGCAGTAAATTGCCTAATATTGATCGTATCCGAGAACATCAAGCAAACGAGCGGACTTTTCTAGCTTGGCTACGTACTTCTATTGCCTTAATTGGCTTCGGTTTTGCAATTTCTAGATTTGGTATATTTTTACGTCAAATTAATGTTGCTTTTACAGAACAAGAAACTACTGTAAACCCCTTAATCAATTCTGAAAACTTGGGTATTTTTTTAGTAGTATTTGGTATTCTTACAATTGCTTTAGCCGCATGGAGATACAATCAAATTTTTCAGCAAATTGAGCAAGGAGACTATAGACCTAAACGTTTACCAGTTTTGATTATGACTGGAGTAGTTATGGTTTTTGGTTTACTCAGTCTTCCTTTACTTTTAATGCGAAATCAAATACCTCAGCGTCCATCTACTGCACCTAAACAAAATCAATCTTTTCATATTCGTTAATTTCAGAACTTACACTTAAAACTTACTCTTGATTCTTGAATTCGCTGTAAATAAGGGAATGAATTTAATTATACATCAAAGATTTGAAAAATTCCTAACTACTCCCCTCTCCCAAAAATCTCCCGCACCTCTACCCTATAACAATCATCAAACCTTGATAAATCAAAGACGATAAATATTGAGTACAACATTAATATTGATATAGATAGGATATTTACCACCTGCTAAAATTTAAAAGATTGGCTAAAAGTCAAAATAATTCGTAATTAATAATTATCAATTCATAAAAATGTAGAAAATATCACAAAATAACTTCCTGACTTTAGCTATTTTCAATGCTTATATTTTTGGTTTCTCTGCATACAGTTTAAACAACCAGAGAAGAGACAGGAAGGAGAATCATGAACAAATCTTTTGCCACAATTGATGGTAATGAAGCCGTTGCACGTGTAGCTTACAAATTAAACGAAGTAATTGCTATTTATCCTATTACTCCATCTTCTGCAATGGGTGAATGGGCTGATGCTTGGATGTCAGAAAATAAACCGAATCTTTGGGGTACTGTTCCCAGTGTCACCCAAATGCAAAGTGAAGGTGGTGCAGTTGCTGCGGTACATGGTGCATTACAAACAGGTTCACTAAGTACAACTTTCACCGCTTCTCAGGGATTGTTATTAATGATTCCTAATTTATACAAAATTGCAGGTGAATTAACAAGTGCAGTAGTTCATGTTGCAGCACGTTCTTTAGCTACTCATGCTTTATCTATTTTTGGTGATCATAGTGATGTCATGGCTGCTAGGGCGACTGGTTTCGCTTTTTTGTGTTCGGCTTCTGTGCAGGAAAGTCATGATTTTGCATTGATTTCTCATGCTGCAACTTTAGAAGCACGAGTACCATTTATGCACTTTTTTGATGGGTTTAGAACATCCCATGAAGTACAAAAAGTTGAGCTATTATCAGATGAAGATTTACAATGTTTTATTCCCCAATCTTTAGTATCTGCACATCGTCAGCGTTGCTTAACACCAGATAAGCCAGTATTACGAGGAACAGCCCAAAATCCTGATGTTTACTTTCAATCTCGTGAAGGTGCAAATCCTTATTACAATGCTTGTGCTGATATTGTCCAAAATATCATGGATAAATTCGGACAACGCACAGGCAGATATTACAAACTTTATGAATATCATGGCGTACCGGATGCAGAAAGAGTAATTGTGATTATGGGTTCTGGTTGTGAAACAGTACATGAAACTGTGGATTATCTAAATCAACAAGGGGAAAAAGTTGGAGTCTTGAAAGTGCGGCTTTATCGTCCTTTTGATGTAGCCAGATTTATAGAAGCTTTACCTAATAGTGTCCAATCTATTGCTGTTTTGGATAGGACTAAAGAAGCTGGAAGTGCTGGAGAACCATTATATTTAGATGTGGTGACAGCTATTTATGAAGGATGGAAAAAAACCACATTCCCGAAAATAGTTGGTGGCAGATATGGACTTTCTTCTAAAGAATTTACTCCTGCAATGGTGAAGAGTATTTTTGATAACCTCACCCAAATTAAACCCAAGAATCATTTTACTATTGGGATTAATGATGATGTAACTTTTACCTCTTTGAATTTTGATGCCAATTTCTCGACAGAACCGGATAATGTGGTTCGCGCTATGTTCTACGGTTTAGGTTCTGATGGTACGGTTGGTGCAAATAAAAATTCTATCAAAATTATTGGTGAAGGAACAGATAATAACGCCCAAGGTTATTTTGTCTATGATTCTAAAAAATCCGGTTCAATGACTGTTTCTCATTTGCGATTTGGTGCTGGGAAAATTCGTTCAACTTACCTGATAAATCAAGCTAATTTTATCGGTTGTCATCATTGGGGATTTGTTGAAAGTATTGATATTTTAAAGGCTGCCGCACCGGGGGCAACTTTGCTGTTAAATAGTCCTTATGAGGCTGATACGATTTGGGTAAATTTACCACCAAAAGTACAACAGCAAATTATTGACAAAAACCTGAAAGTGTATGCTATTAACGCTAGTCAAGTAGCAAAAAATAGCGGCATGGGTAGAAGAATTAACACTATCATGCAGGTGTGTTTCTTTGCTTTAGCGGGAGTTTTACCAGAAAAAGAAGCAATCGCTAAAATCAAACAAGCCATAGAAAAAACCTATGGTAAAAAAGGTGCAGAAATCGTCCGCATGAATCTACAAGCTGTGGACAACACCTTAGAAAATCTCCATGAAATTGAAATTCCCAAAAAGGAGAATTACCAATCACCAATCACCAATTACCAATTACCAATCACTAAACCCGAATTTGTCGAGAATGTTCTTGGAAAAATAATAGTATGGGAAGGTGATGATTTACCTGTCAGTGCTTTACCTGCTGACGGAACTTTCCCTAGTGGAACTGCAAAATGGGAAAAACGCAACGTTGCAGAAGAAATTCCGATATGGGATGAAGATGTCTGCGTTCAATGCGGGAAATGCGTGATGGTTTGTCCCCATAGTGCAATTCGTGCTAAAGCTTATCAAGCAAGTGAGTTAGTTAACGCACCGATAACTTTCAAATCAACTAACGCGAAAGATAAAGATTTCGCTAACCAGAAATTTACCATTCAAGTAGCACCAGAAGACTGTACAGGTTGTACTATCTGCGTTAATGTTTGTCCTGCAAAAAACAAAGCAGAACCGACACGGAAGGCTATTAATATGAGTCCGCAGTTACCATTGCGGGAACAAGAACGGGAAAACTGGAATTTCTTTTTAAGTTTACCAAATCCCGATCGCACAAAGTTGAAGTTAAACCAAATTCGTCAGCAGCAATTACAGGAACCCTTGTTTGAATTTTCCGGTGCTTGTGCTGGTTGCGGAGAAACACCCTACCTTAAATTATTAACACAATTATTTGGCGATCGCTCTCTCGTTGCCAACGCTACCGGCTGTTCTTCCATTTACGGGGGAAATTTACCCACAACTCCTTGGAGTCAAAACGCAGACGGTAGAGGGCCTGCATGGTCTAATAGCCTGTTTGAAGATAACGCGGAATTTGGTTTTGGTTATCGTCTCTCCCTCGACAAACAAGCGCAATTTGCAGCGGAATTATTGCAACAATTCAGCGGTGAGTTAGGGGATAATTTGGTCAACGGCATTCTCAACGCTGAACAAAAAGATGAAGCTGACATTTGGGAACAACGGGAACGAGTCGCAGTTCTCAAACAAAAGCTAGAAGAAATTACCAACGCAGATGCACACAGATACACGCAGATAGAAGAAAAGAATATCCGCGTTAATCAGCGTTTATCTGCGGTTGAAAATCTCAAATCCCTCGCAGACTATCTTGTCAAGAAAAGCGTTTGGATAGTTGGGGGTGACGGTTGGGCTTATGACATTGATTTTGGGGGTATTGATCATGTTTTAGCCAGTGGTAAAAACGTCAATATCCTTGTCATGGATACCGAAGTTTATTCTAACACAGGCGGGCAATCTTCCAAAGCAACTCCCAAAGGTGCGATCGCTAAATATGCAACTGGTGGAAAACCTGCACCAAAGAAAGACTTGGGTTTAATGGCCATGACTTACGGTAATGTGTATGTAGCGAGTGTGGCATTAGGTGCGAGAGATGAACATACACTCAAAGCATTTTTAGAAGCGGAAGCTTTTGATGGACCATCTTTGATAATTGCCTACAGTCATTGTATTGCTCACGGTATCGACATGACCAAAGGTTTACAACAGCAAAAGGCATTAGTAGAGGCAGGAAGATGGTTATTGTATCGCTATAATCCGGCATTACAAACACAGGGTAAAAATCCCTTACAATTGGATATGAAAGCACCTTCTGAATCGGTGGAAAAATCAATGTATCAAGAGAACCGATTTAAGATGTTGACGAAGAGTAAACCGGAGGTTGCGAAGCTGTTGTTAGAACAAGCGCAAGCTGAAGTTAATGCTAGATGGGAAATGTATCAATATTTAGCGAATAGGTAAAGGGTTTTCGCTGTTTAGGTTGGGTTGACGCAAGGAAACCCAACATTATTATGGTAAGGGTAAATAAACTATGCGGTCTTGATATTCACCATCTTCTGAAGCTAAAGCAACTAAGATTAATTCTTCTATATTGTCACCAACACTTAAATTAGGATTAAGAATAAAAATTCCTGGTATGTGACGATTCACAGCAACATGATCAGCTAAATGTACTGGCATAGAAGTACGGTTATTTGTGACTAATATAAAATTATTCTCCTCACACAAACAGAGAATTTCAGGATCAAGTGTCCCTTTCGGTGGTATTCCTGTTTCTCCTATTACCTGAACAATAATATCAGGTTCTTTGAGTTTAATTTGTTTTGGATATAAAGGATTGATATTTTCATCAATTAAATATTTAATTGTCATTTCCTTATATTTTCGCTTGTCTTTCTATTCTAAGTTGACGGAGTTTTTCTGATACTGGTGGGGGATTCAGTCGCTGTTGTTCTCTCATTTTATGACCATGTTCTATCCAGTTATTCATGTAATCGCTGATAACTTCTTTATTTTGCAAATAGTAAAGAATAGTCGCATAGACTTGTTCTAAGGAAAGTGATTTATATATTTGAGCAATTTCCTCTGGAGAACGTCCACAATCAATGTATTCATAAAGGATTGTTTCAATTCCTATTCTGGAGTTTTTTAGTCTAATATCTCCAGGAGATAGAAAGTTGAAATATTCTGCAATATTTTTAGTAGGTATAGTTTGGCTATTCATAAATTTGAAACCATGATTTTTAAAGATTTGGGAATTAACACATGAGATTAATTATAACTTAACAGATTTTATTTATTACCGAAACCAGCCACTTACCCAACGCCACAACCGACTAATGCCAGACCTAAATTAAACCAAGAAATTGCTTCCCCCCGAACATCCCCTATCTCCCTATTTTATATCCAAAGACTGCTGGTGAAAGGCGATCGCTCATCTTCGTTAGTTGTGAGGTATACATGATGCCTACGGAGAGCGATCGCACTCTTTACTGAAAAATCACTACAAATACTCAGTTTTACAATGATTGGATTTCTTGTTGTAAAGCTTGAACTTGTTCAACAGATAATTCAGTAACTTCAGCAATTTGCTCTAAATTCATACCGATTCGTAATAAATTTATAGCCAATTTTCTTGTTGTTTCAGCCTTACCTTTCGCTTCACCTTCAGCTTTGCCTCTGGCTTCACCTTTGGCTTCACCTTCTTCGAGGATGTCTTGATAAATTACTGATTCGCGCATAATCTCACTCCTGAAAATTTTCTTGATTACATTTTTATTTAACACCAACCCGGCTAAAAGACTGCTGGCAGCAGCTATGTCCCTTTGTTGTTGTTGATCTTTAATTTTTTCGACTGCTTGTGCTACCTGGCTCAATACCATTGTAGGATCTTCTGTCTGACTTAGCACGGCAAATGGTAATAAACCGGGCGCAGTCATAAATTGTTCTGTTGGTTGTTCCCATAGACGGATTACTTCAAACTCATGGTAAGTTTTGTTTAACCTGAAACTATTCTCATGGACTAATTCAGAATCTGTTTTTCTCAAGTAAATCACTACTTGGCGCATCTCTTTATGAGGAAAACGCCGATAACCTCTAACTCGATAATCTAACATCCGAAAGGGTATATTTTTATTACCATCGGTCTGAAATTCAATATGTAATATTAAGTTCTCTGATTGTAATAAAATTAACGAATCGGCGCGAATTGGTTCATTTGATAATTCTGTTGGACTCAGTTCTGTTAATTCAACTGGTGAACCTAGTAACCATGTGGCTAAGTCTGCTTGGAAGTGTTGGGCGAGATATTTACAGATGTTGTCATACATTGGATTTTACAGCTTTGAATTTACATTAAATTTCTATCAGGTATGTTTACAGTTTATGTCATCGCCGAAACCAACCGCGTAGCCAGAGCCATAAATATATTATAACAATCCACACTAAGGCAAAAGGAAAGGCTATCAGCCCAAAAATAAAACACAAAATTAATTGCAAATAACCATGTTGAGCGAAATTTATTAATGATTTCATCCACTGGGGATAAAATATTGGCAATCCAAGTTCTTGGCGAATTGTTTGGACTTGATAAGATGCTGCAAAGCCTTCCTTAATTTTGCCACACTTAAAATAAGCATAACCCAAATTCAATAAACATAAGGCTTCACCATTGCGATCGCCAATTTCCCTTTTTATCTTCAAAGACTGCTGGTGGAATGCGATCGCCTTTTTGTACTGTCCCAGGGAGTTGTAAGCATTGCCTAAATTGTTTAAGGAATTACTTTCCCACCGAACATCGCCAATTTTCCTAGCTATCTCCAAAGACTGCTGGTAGTTTTCAATTGCTTGTTGGTACTGTCCCAGGGAGTAATAAGCATTACCTAAACCCCTTAAAGAATTACTTTCCCCCTGAACATCGCCAATTTTCCTAGCTATCTCCAAAGACTGCTGGTAGTTTTCAATTGCTTGTTGGTACTGTCCCAGGGAGTTGTAAGCATCACCTAAACCCCTTAAGGAATTACTTTCCCCCTGAATATCCCCTATCTGCCTAGCTATATCCAAAGACTGCTGTTGATATTCAATCGCCCTTTCGTACTGTCCCAGGGAGTTGTAAACATTGCCTAAATTGTTTAAGCAAGCACTTTCCCCCTGAATGTCCCCTATCTTCTTTTTTATATCCAAAGACTGCTGTTGATATTCAATTGCCCTTTGGTACTCTCCCAGGGAGTTGTAAACATTGCCTAAATTACCTAAAGAACTACTTTCCCCCTGAACATCGCTAATTTCCCTAAATATCTCCAAAGACTGCTGGTACAAAGCGATCGCCCTTTCGTACTGTCCCAGGGAGTAATAAGCATTACCTAAATTGTTTAAAGAATTACTTTCTCCCCAGGCATGGCCAATTTGCCTAAATATCTCCAAAGACTGCTGTTGATATTCAATCGCCCTTTCGTACTGTCCCAGGGAGTAATAAGCATTACCTAAATTGTTTAAAGAATTACTTTCTCCCCAGGCATGGCCAATTTGCCTAAATATCTCCAAAGGCTGCTGGTGATATTCAATCGCCCTTTCGTACTCTCCCAGGAATTGGTAAGCAAGACCTAAAATAGTTAAAGAATTACTTTCTCCCAGGGCATAGCCAATTTCCCTAGATATCTTTAAAGACCGCTGGCTATATTCAATCACTGTTTGGTACTGTCCCAGAGACCTGTAAGCATCGCCTAAAGAATTTAGAGAATCTGAATATTTCCGATTTTGTCTATCACCAATTTCTGCCCATTTACTTACTAATTGCCCATATAACTCTACTTGGTTGGCATAATAACCCCGTAAGGTCAAAAAATCATTGCAATGGTGAATCGCATCAAAGGCTGAGTCATAATCTTCTAACTGATAAAAATGATAAAATATTTCTAGATATTCCTTGATATCATCTTTAGTCTGCCAACCTGATTGTTTAGCAATTGACCGATAATAATTAATAGCTTTTTGATGTGCTGCTGTCTGATTTCCAGCTTTATACCGCACATATTCCAAAACCACAGGCTGAAACTCAAACCATCTGCAATCATCAATCAGTTTTTCTGATAAAAAAGAACGCTTAACGAGATTTCTTAATTCTTCCTTAATATCTCTTGTAGGGTGATCATTACCAAATAATTTAGTCGTCATCTTTTTTTTTGCAGTGTCTGGTAAAACAGCTACCGCAGCTTGACTATTTACGATTCCACGATACACACTAATATTTTGTAATAGCGACTTTTGGAAATCACTCAACCGCTGCCAACTGGCATCTAATACCAACACCATCGCCACATTTTCTCGACGGTGTACACCTACAACCTTTTTATCTGTTAATAATTGCTGTAAATTTCCTAAACCTAAACTTTCTAACCTGTTTAAATTGGAATCTTGGGGATATTCTGCTTTTAATAAATCTGCCACAAATTGCAGCAGCAAAGGATAGCCATCTACTAATTTAACAAATTCCTCTAAATTACCCTGAATACCTAATACTGTTAATAATTTAATTCCATCTTCTATCTTTAAACCTGATAAGGGTAGCCATTCCCATCTTTTCGGTAATTCTGGTCTTTCTCTAGTAGTGACAATGACTTTACTTTTACCACCACATTCTACCCAAGTTGTAAAAAATTCCTCATAGAATTGACTTCCCCAAAATCCATTTGTTTTTAATAGACTTTCTAAATTATCAATAATCAGTAAATATTCACCTGACTGCAAACATTTCACTAAAGCTGGTACTAACTCTGTTTCTTGATTTGGTACACGAAAACCAAAATCTTGCAAAACTTGAGTAGCCACATCACTAAAAACTGCCCCATAACTAACATCAGCCCAAAAACGTTTGCGGAAATTTCCTATTTCTACATTTTCATAAATATAGGCAGCTAACATTGATTTGCCAGTACCACCAATGCCTTCGATGCCAATTAGAGGAATATTTGGATTATTTAGCCATTGTTTTAAATCGGCAATTTCTGCTTTTCTGCCTTGCCAATTAGCCAAACTCTTACTAGGGTTTCCTGCTTTAAAAACCCCTGGTGATTCTTGTTTGGTGCTGCTTTCTAGCAATGCCAACATTTCTTGCTGTGCAGCACCAAAAACAGCAATATTGGCGGTTACTTTGGGCTGTTGTTATAAGTCCTACTCAAATTTGGGTTAACAACGTCACGTCCTGCATTAATCTGTGTACTTTCATCGTAAGATTGAGCATTGACGCTAGAAGAACCACTATCAGATGTTCCTGCTTGTAAAATCTTGGCTATTTCTTCAGCAAGTGCTGTATCAGCTTCCAAAATCTTTTTTAACTGTACCCGCAAACTCACTTGTAAATCTTCATCATCTGGATTTTTAGCTACATCTTCTGCTGCTTCTTTCGCAGCTTCCTTTGCTTCTACCTTCGGCTGTAACTTAGCCCAAATCATTTTAGCTCTATTCCAACCATCCTCACCTATTTTTTGAGATGCTCCTTCTGCGGCTTTATTACCCATAGTCAGCAAAAAAGGCAGACAGGGCGCGAGAAATTTAACAATTAGGGCGATATCCATAAATTTACGCGGTTTAACTACTGTTATTGATACAAATGTATATTAACCCATTCCTAACAGCTTGAGGGTTAAGGCTAGGGGAATATTACAGGTACAGGGTCATAATTTGTTACAATCAGATATGAAAATGCTCTTAGAGGATGTTTGAAAAGTGGTTGCTGATGTATTAAAAACTTTAGATCCTCCTAAATCCTCCTTAAAAAGGAGGACTTTGACTCTAGTTCCCCTCTTAATAAGGGTTAGGGGGGATCATTGAGTGTCTAAAATCACTACCCGAAACTTTTCAAACACCCTCTTACAGTCGTTAGATAGCTTTACCAACAAAACCCCATAAAAAAATAGGTAATAAATTTTCATCTATTACCTATTTACCAATAAATAAACTTAATTGCTAACGGCTTTAAGTACCCGATTTAAAATCACCCTACCATTAGGTCTAATGACCTCAACACGAATAAAATTTGGATCACTTGGTCGCCAGGTAACTTGATATTTCAAGCCATTATTATTCCATGTGTAAACTTGACGTTGTTTATTTCCCGAAGCAACAGCACCAGACAAATTGATATTAGAATTATTATTACGGTTCTCTCCGTAATAGTAATAAACATTATTACTAAAAGATAAATTTACTATCCAATCTTTATCTCTAAATTCCCCGGCTGGGTAATCAAATCTTTGCACAGCTATAGCTTGATTAGGAATAGCCATATCAATAATTGCAGGTGTAGAAATTCCTAAAATTGCAGCTAATGTAATAGCTTTGTAGTTCATAAAACTCTCTCTGGTGACAGTAAATTGTATGGTTGTGTGTTTAGTTGTGGACAAACTCGTTGCTGTTATGCTGTAGTTTCTTCTTCCTGAATATTTCTAGAAATCAATAGTTTAGGAAACAGCAACCCAGAACGTTCTTTGTATTCTTCAAATTCAGGATATCGAGATAGAGATTTATCTTTTTTGTTCATATTGGGAACAAATACCATAGCTATAAATAACCCAAGAATTAGGAAAGGTAGCCAATGTTGAGCTAACATAGCAAATGCCAGATAAATCAATACTTCTCCTAAATAATTAGTATTACGACATCTGGCAAAGAAACCTTCTGTAATTAGTCCAGTTTTATACTTGAGTGTATAGTATTTTTGGGCATCACTAGTAAAATGTAAAAACACACCCACAATATTCAAAGAAATAGCAGCAGCTACTAATGGTAAAGGTGGAACAGTACCGCTACTAATGAGAATAAATGGTGCTATCCAGTACAAGCCAAGTAGAAAAAAGGTAATAATTCCTTGCACAGTGGGAATTTCTTGCTCCCATTTTTTATCTGGAAAGATACTATCTTTTATTAACCAAAGAAAACCATAAGTACTATGAAGGGTAAGATAAACCCAAGCTCCAATAGTAAAATTGTGGTATAAGACCATTAATGCCAACACAATGGGGAAAGTTAAACCTTTATGAAAATTAATGGGATGCTTTATTTTCATATTTTGGCTTTTTGTGAGATTTTTAAGTTAGTGAAAATATAGAGAGATAGGCAAATCCAACCTACCTCTCCACAATAATTATTTCTTTGCAATGATCCAAACTGCGTGGATAATACCAGGGAAATAGCCGAATAAAGTCAAGACAACGTTAATCCAAAAGTCTGCACCGAAACCTACTTGCAAAAATACTCCTAAAGGTGGCAGAAAAACCGCGCATAAAATCCGTACTAAATCCATTTCAGCCTCCTATTAATCTTTGACATCTCTAGAGTTAACATCATGCTCTGTAAATACGATTCCTGAGATGATACGGTAAACCGCACTCATTAACCACCACTGATTTTAGCTTTGTAACCAAGCTTAATTAAAATCTCCAAAATCTTCTGCTTATGATCGCCCTGAATCTCAATTTCGGTTTCTTTGACAGTACCACCTGTACCACATTGGGCTTTTAACTGTTTCAGCAAAGCTGCTAAGGTTTCTGGTTTGGTTTGGAAACCAGTAATTACTGTCACAGTTTTACCTTTGCGTCCAGCACGAGTAGCTTGTATTCTTACATTTTGCTGGTTTGGGGGTAAATCTTGGATTCCACGTTCTACAGCGCGTTCTAGTGCGGGTGAGCTACCGTTACCAAATTCTTGGTAGACAAAGCGTTTGTCAGATTTGGGATTGGAAGAAGACATAAAATTTAATTCAGGGAAGATAAATGTTTGAGGAAGTAGTCAAGGATACGGGATGGTACTGAGTTATAGCATTTTAATCGACTCTGTTTTGTTATTTTAGCCAATCGGTGACTACTACTGAGCGATCGCACAAGTAAATCAATCGCGTATCTGATCAGCTTTCTGGTAAATCTATGTGACTACATTAATTTTTTTGAGGATGAGAGGATTAAAGTGATATAAATTACCGAAAAGATTAATTTGAGCTATAATTATGTTCAAAATTGCATTATCAACTTCCTCTGATTCTGGGAACCCTCCCATCTCTAAACAGTATCGTCTTTTGGGTGGTATCGCTGCTTTAATCTTAATTAGTCTACTGAGTTCATCCGGTGGAGCGCCAGTGCAGCATACCATTTCTAACTGTTGGGAAGGGTTTATTTGGGGGATTGCAGATCCAGTGATTGGCTTAGATCGTCTAGCTGCTATAGTGGCTATCGGTTTACTCTCTGCCAAGTTTGCACGTGGTATTTGGATAAGTGTATCTTTTTTACTAGCTGCTTTCTGTGGACAATTAATTCATCTGTGTCAGCTAAATTTACCCGGTGCGGAAATAGTATTGGCTATTTGCACTATTACCTTTGGTGTAATATTAGTCCTGCCTACTCCAAACAGCAGGTTAGCTTGTATCTTAATTGGTGCAATTAGTGCAATAGCTGGTTTATCTCAGGGTTACGTTGATAGTCAAGCAATCCTAGGTGCAGAAATGGTAACTCTAGTACTTTATGTGATTGGTGTTACTTTAACTCAAACCGTGATTGTCATGAGTGCCAGGAAAATAGGCGTAATTATCAGTAAGGCAACAATTAACCAGATTTTCCCGAAAACAATTCGCTGGATTGGGTTAACTTTTTCTGCTGTAGGTATCGTATTTTTGGGCAACGCAGTAATCTAAGATCAAGAAAATACTTCTAGGGTAGTTTTTGCAACTTCGATAATCACCAAAATATTTCCAAGTGCTGAGTAGAGAGTGCTGAGTAAAAAAGTGAAATTAATTGCACGGATTCAACGTCCTGCTATTGCTGGCTTTAAGCGCAGCTATGCCACCATTGACAGTAAACTATTATGGAAAATGGGAATGGCAAAGTTATAAATAACTCAGCACTCAGCACTTTTAAATAGGTTGGTAATTGTCTGTAAAGAATGTTTAAACAATTACCCACTTAGTATTATTTTTCAACATCCCAACTATTTCAGCAAAAAAAGTTAAAATTTTTACCAAACAACCACAGATTACAGGATTTAGTAATCCTCAATCATTCGTAGATTCACAAATCAAATAGCATAGCTATAAATGGTATTTCTATTTGATTTTTAAATCTCGATTAACACAATTTAGTGCTGATTATGAAATTATTTGATGAATATTAACCGTATTACTATGATGATTTCTCAAAATTGGGGTGGACAGGAAATGATTTCAACAGCAGTCGAAGCTAAAATAAGTAGATTAGAATCAATTGTTGAGCAAATCGGTGAAGCGGTACTTTCTACTACTGAGACAATTGATAGTCTTGCTCAAAGAGTAGATGCGCTGAGTTTGCAAGTGGAGGCTCAAGGGAAACAAGTACAGCAGCAAGGTTATCAAATTTTTGCTTTGTGTGATGCTGTACAAAGTCTGGCTGAGTCTCAAAAAGATTCACTCCAAGAAATTAGTCAATTGACACAAACTGTAAATAAAATTGTGTCTTTGCTACAAAGTGTAGATGAAGAAACGTAAACTTTTAAATCAAACCTTTAACTGAGTAATTGCTATATTTCCAGAAAAACACACATCCACATCACTACCTAGAGTTCTACTGCGTTTACCATATTCCCCTACATAATAAAAATTATCACCTTCTATCCGGTAATTAACAGGTAAAGGTTTGGTGCAAGGTTGACAAAATATCACCTCAGGATCTGGACTATCTGGTAAAAGATGGGGCAAATTTACATTCCAAAAACTGCCAGGTTCTAAAGGACGTGGGAGTAAATCAGCCAAAATTGCTGATGTCCATTTAGCAGCTAATTCCCAATCATAATTAAGCTTGGCTTTGCGATATTGGGAAATAGCGATTCCGGGAATACCGTGCATTGCAGCTTCTCTGACAGCAGCGACAGTACCAGATATATAAGCATCAACTCCCAAATTTCCTCCAGCATTAATACCTGAGAGGACATATTTGACATTTTTATCTATTTGTGTTATTGCAATTCTCACACAATCAGCGGGAGTTCCGTTAATAGCATATTCAACTTCAGAACGACGTTGTAGATTAATGGGACTAGTAGTTGTAACTTGATGTCCGCAGCCTGACTGATGTTCTTGCGGTGCAGCAATAATTACGTTTTTCCCTTTTACAGCTTTGAGTAAGGCTTGGATACCAGGTGCGTCGATGCCGTCGTCGTTAGTTAAGATTATGGTCATTATTGTATTTGTTAACGCAGAGGAACGCGGAGGTTAGCGCAGAGTTACGCAGAGGTTTTTTGTTAGTTTTCGTTGGTGGACTCAAGCGGCTTAGAATTAATTATCTATAGATAAGATGCTTTTGGTATAGGTTCTGTAGTATTTTGATTGCAATACTGTCTTAGGATTCATCCAATGAAACAGCTATTCAAGCAATTATTTAGTATGCAAAAATACTTTGTTCGCCTCATTTTACCCTTAATGGTGATGATGATGGCAACTTCTCTGTTTGCTGTACCAGCTTTGGCTACAGGTGTGTATCAAATACCTAACCTGACCCCGGATACCTGGATTATAGATCAAGGTGACGTTATTAGCCGTTTCAATGAAGGTCAAATTAGTGGCGCTTTCAAGGAATTGGCAAAGGATACTGGTAATGAAGTTAGAATCGTCACTGTTCACCGTCTTGACTATGGGGAAACGCCAGAAAGTTTTGCTAAAGGACTATTTGAAAAATGGTTTCCTACCCCAGAAGCGCAAACAAATCAATCTTTATTGGTGATTGATACTGTTACTAATAACGCGGCTATGATTAGCGGGGATCAAGTCAAGTCTACTCTGACTGACTCTATAGCTTATAGTGTCGCTGAGGAAACCTTGGGTGTTCCATTACGAAATGGTAATAAATATAACCAAGCTTTTATTGATGTGAGCGATCGCTTGGTTGCTGTCATCTCTGGTCAACCAGATCCAGGCCCTCCAAAAGTAGTAGAAACTATACAGGTAGAAGGTACATTTACAAAAGCTGAAGATACTGATCAAGGTAATGCTACAGCTTGGGTTGTGGGATTATTAATTGCTGCCACTGTGATCCCAATGGCTACTTACTACATCTATCAAATCAATCAGCCATCAAATGAGGCATAGGTAATTGGGGATTGGGGATTGGATTCCAACTCTAACCAATTACCCATTCCTCATGTTAAGTACGGAATATAGACGTACAATAAGGGAAAGTGGAGATCAATCAAATTCATGTTGAATACTGAACAATCTCAAACAGCCAAAAAAGAACGCTTAGAAGCTCGTTTAACCTCTGAGCAAAAGGAACTCTTACAACGAGCAGCGGAAATTGAAGGAACAACTTTGACTGACTTTGTAGTCAGAAGCGCCCAAGCTCAAGCCCGTCGAGTGATTGAAGAACATACTCGCATTAAGTTAAGTTTAGAAGATTCTCAAGCATTTGTGGCATCACTTCTTAATCCCCCTGAACCTAATCAGCGGATGATGAAAGCTGCTGCTGAATACAAACAAGCAATGGAATTAGAATGACAGTTCCTAGCTTTAACTACATTATTGAACCGCTCAGTTCTGAACACAACCGAGATGATTTTTGTTGTGGGATAGAAGCACTTGACCTTTATTTAAAAAAGCAAGCTAGACAAGATTTGCTCCGCTTTTTGACAGCAGTTTTTATTTTGCAGGATTTGCAACAACAACGTATTGCTGGTTATTATACCTTGGCTGCAACTGCCATTGAGTTAACTGATTTACCTAATGATATTATCCGAAAACTGCCCAAATATCCCTTACTTCCAGCTACATTACTGGGAAGATTGGCAATTGATAAATATTATCAAGGTCAGGGTTTAGGTACTTTTCTGTTATTTGATGCTTTACACCGCAGCAAAAATAATGAAGTGGCTTCAATGGCGATTGTGGTAGATGCTAAAAATGAACAGGTTCAGGCATTTTACGAATATCATCAGTTTACCCCGTTTCCAAGCCAACCCCTAAGACTCTATCTACCAATGGCGACTATTTTTAAGATGTTGGCATGATTGGAGGCTGTGAACAGTAACCAGAGATTGCTGATAACTGTCCCTAAACCTCAATCTCCAGTCCCTAATCCTGTACGTATTCCTTTCCGTTCACCAAGGCAAATTCAGCGCGGACAAATTCCCGTCCCAGATAAGCCGCATGGTCGAACATAGTTATCGGACAGGGTTCAGTTTCTTCAAAAATCTTCACACACAATTCTTTTGCTGTTCGCGCAGAATATACCGTGGTGTGAATTCTCTCTACTTTTCCCCGTGCTGGAATTACCTGACCTGTTTCAGGATCTACTGCTAAACCACGTTCATCAATCACATTTGTAAAATGCTTGGCATAAATTAACCTCGCATTTTCATCCACATAAATAATGAAATATCCAGCAGGATCAAGGTCAATATGACGCTGAGAAAGTTTATTATCAATTGCGGCTAAATCATCAACTATTAAATCCATACCAATTCTAAAAAGAGAACTTATTTCAACAGTTTTTTACATTACATTTCCAGTGTAATTCTTAAGCTACCTTTTCCTTAAAAATTACAAGCTGGAACTATATTTTTATTCTGGACTCTTGGCAGCAAAAGGTAACTCTGCATTCATGGCCTTCATTTCTTCTGCTTCCATTTGATTCACCTCCAGGATATAGGGGCGCAGTATTTGCCCCAAACGATTGTTGTAAAAGCGGTGGAGACTATAATTTGGTTTAGCTGGAAAACCGCGCCGTTTCTTGTGTCTACCCCCTGCACCAGGGTCAAAAGATTGGATGCCATGAGCGATCGCCCATTCAATCGGTGCATAATAGCAAGCATCAAAATGTAAGCAATCTATGTCTTGAAAACTCCCCCAATATCGCCCATATAGTTTATCATCCTTAAATAAACAAAATGACATCCCCACTGGTTGGCGATCATCTTGTTCACTATAGGCGGCAAAAAACGCCACCCGATGGCGATAATTAGTATATAACTGCTCAAAAAATCGCTTTGTGAGATACTTGCTACCCCACCAACCAAACTTATCGCAGGTATCAGCATAAAAATCATACATCAACGGAAACAGCGACTTCGGAATTTCTTCACCAGTCAATGCGTTGCAGACGTAAACCTGCTTTATCTACAGCTTTGCGTTCCCGCTTAATATTCCGCCGTTGATTAGCATTGAACACTCCCAAATAATCATCAAAAGTTTTAAATTCAGAATTTTCCCAAATATAGCTATGGTGCAACCAGGGCGTAAAACCTTGACGTTCTAACACAGGTCGCCATTGGGGATCAACATAGAGAAAATGACAGCCAGAAATGCCATTTCTCAGGCAAAAAGAGTCAATTTCATGCAACATCATTGCCGTGATTTCCTCTTCATCCTCCCCAGGTGCAATTAAAAAGCGATAGCCTTCCGCAGGAGTAAAGGGTGCCATTCCCAAAAGTTTCGGATAATATTCTACCCCAATGCGAGAAGCTAACTCTGCCCACTGATGATCAAAGACAAATTCGCCCTGACTATGCCCTTTCAGGTAAAGTGGAGCAGCAGCAACCAAGCTTCTATCTCGCCACAATGTCAGGTGATTTGGCAACCAACCTGCATTTGCCGTAGCACTGTGGGAGGTTTCCATATTATTCAGCCACTCCCACTCTAAAAAAGGGGTTTGCAGTGGCATAGCCAAATCATCCCAGGCTGCTTGGGGAACTTCGGCAATTTTGTTAGTCCAAACGACAGAATAGTTGGGTTTGAGTTGTTTTACCATCGTGTGGGTTTAAATATCTACTTTGAATATCTAAGGAGTTAGCTAAAGCTTTTTTTAGCGTAATCCATCACACTGATTGTTGCAGAACTCTAAACTTCTCGGAGTTTGTAACTAACCAGCATTTAACAACCTGGTTGTGGACAGGATTTAACCGGATTGAGGTTTTCAGAACTCGAAAACACTATATGAACTAGCTGAGGAGATTTATTTTTTTTCTCTGTTGCAGCAGTATTGGACGTAATACTGCAAGTGTTGTACCGTAGGCATAAAGCATAACAACACCAAATAGAACGGCATCAGAGACAGCAATTTGTTTTTCCAGGTGTGTTTTGTCAGTCCCTGAGTTAAACCGAGCAGGTGATTTCGCCTCAAATCAACTATCTTGCCATCTGCACTTGTGGCCAAAACTACTCTGTATGAGGAATATATTGAACCATTTAGTTGGTTTAATAATTTTGATCTTTCTCTTCTCAGTGTGTTGATTTTATAAAAATCCCTGCATACAAGAAAATGTTGGTTAATTTCATACCTGGATGGATATGCCACACAAATCATTATTAAATCTACTTAATCAGAGTTTTGGTATATCAAGTTTCTTTTTAGCAAATCACAGTTTGATATTTTCTAAAAGTTACAATAAAGTTTTCATAAACTAATACAATGTCTCATTTAGCCGATCTAATTACATATCTTTTTTGTTGTGGTTTGCAGATGCGAAGTGAGACAATAGATGCCTAATTTTCAATCATCCTTCCGGCGGATTTTAGTAACCAAAATATTGCTGCTATTTGTCCCAGTTTTATTAATCGGGGAGATGGCTGCACTGAATAAAGCACGTTCTAGCCTCTTGAATACTGCTCGGCAAAACTTAACAGAAAGTGCTATCCATAAAGGGGAAAAAATTACTGATGCGATCGCAGCACTAAAAACTAATTTACTGAGTGCTAGTCAAACAAGAGTGATTCAGTCTGGTTCATCAACTCCAGCCCAAAAATTTCTCACACAGTTAGCGCAACAATTACCAACCCAAATTGATTGTATTCAACTCAAGCATATCCAAAGAGCCGAAATTATTGCTAGTAGTTGTGGTGATAAAACCATTGAGCAATTGCCATTATCTTTTAATAACGATGAAGTTAAAATCACAGCTATTTTACCACCAAAACCAGGCACAACTGGTAAACGAAATCACCAAAATCAACTGCAATTAGTTTTATCAGTTCCAGTTTATAATAAACGAGGAAATTTAGCTTACGCCTTAATTCTTCAGACTACATTACACCAACAAATTGAAAATAAAACAGGCTCTTTGATAGGTTCTTTAGTAGTCATTGCTGAAGACGGTACTATTTTAGCACACCCATCTTTAGAAAGAGTGGGAACTAATATTAAAAATTACTCAGATGCTGAAGAACTACAAAGTTTAGTGAAAAATGCTATTAAGGGAAATAATGATTCAATCAAGCTGAATTTACAAAAAAATAAGGAATCAATTGCCGGTTATACAGCGATTCCTAATCCCCTAACACAACAGCAGCAACAAAAATGGATTATTTTAGCTGTTGCTAGTGTCCAAGATGCATTGTATGGATTAGAAGAAATTAAACTTATCCTTATTGTCTTAACAGTTGGTTTAATTGGCACTACTTTATTGGCATCTTTTTATTTAGCTCCCTATTTAGCTGGGCCTGTAGAAGAACTTAGAGACTATGCTTTAAATATTCACAGTCACCACGCTGCCCAACCAATTCCCCGTAACTTTAAAATCCGGGAGTTTAATCAACTGGCTCAAGCGTTAGATCAAATGGTTGAAAGACTCAAAGCTTGGGCAGAAGAATTAGAAATAGCCTGGAAAGAAGCCAAATCAGCCAACCAAGTTAAAAGTCAATTTTTAGCGACAACTTCCCATGAATTAAGAAACCCATTGCATATTATTATTAACTGTGTTCGCTTAGTTAGAGATGATTTGTGTGATAGTCGTGAAGAAGAATTAGAATTTCTCAAACGAGCTGATGATACGGCAATTCATTTGTTAGGTATTATTAATGACTTACTCGATATTTCTAAAATTGAAGCAGGTAAACTTTCAGTTGTGACAGCACCTCTGGAATTGCGGCAATTATTACTAGAGGTGATTAATTTACAATCACTTAATGTGCAGCAAAAGGGATTACAATTAAAATGTGAGCTAGGTAATGAACTGTTACCAGTGAAGGCAGATAAAGGAAAACTCAAACAAGTTCTCATTAATATTATTGGTAATGCTACTAAATTCACAGACCAGGGTAGCATCATAATTAGTACTGATATTCAGCAGATTAATGGCAGCTTTTATGTGATAGTTTCAGTGAAAGATACAGGTATAGGTATTGATCCTGAACAGCAGCATAAACTATTCCGTCCCTTTGTAATGGTAGGTGGCACAAGCGCACGGAAGTTTGAAGGTACTGGATTAGGATTGGCGATTTCTCGGAATTTAATCGAATTGATGGGAGGAAAAATTACTTTGGAAAGTTTGGGTTCTCTCCAAGGTACAACTGTGCAAATTATCTTACCTTTAATTGATATATCTCTATTACCGAACTCCGATAAAAAGGGAGATTTAGGTAATAATGAACTGAAAGGAAACAGTTATTCTAACTTGCAGGAAGATCAATCTGTAAATATTTATTCTTCTTCAAAGGGAGAGATGAATACAACGCCAGATATACAACATATAGCTATTAAATAAGGCTAGGAGTCAGGAGTCAGGAGTCAGGAAGAAGAATTAGAAGGAGATCAGAATATTCTCAAATCTGGGTAAATGAACGGTAAATGAATGCTTTCATCGCTTATTTCTTGCACCTTCTCCAACTTTTTCAGCCTGAAACTGTTGATATATCTATGTTTTAGGTTTATTATTAAGCAAACCCTAATTAGGAATTATGTTGATAGTTTTGCCGCCTTGCTTCAGAGATTTTGTCAAAGCGGTGAGAATTTCTACTAACTCTCTACCTACCCAACCAGAGGAAACCTGTGAAGGTGTATTGTGGAGAATAGAGGTTATAAAGCGATCGCATACTCGTCCCAATGGTTCACCTTTTTCTAGTTCCAGTACTTCCTGGTATTGATTCACTGGGATAAATTTATGCCCCTGTTGCTCAAACTCCCCATGTAACAGGGTTAAAGGTGATGAAGGAGACATTTCATCAAAAATCAAACTTCCTTTGCTACCGACAATCCCTAACCGTCTCTGTTTATCAGGATTCAGCCAGCAGAGGTGAATATATGCTTGAAAATTATCTGGATAAGTCAGCGTTACCCAAACCAAATCAGCTAAACCTTGGGTTTCAGGTAATGTAGTTTTTCCTACTATTTCCCCAGTCTCCTGTAACCAAACTGTACCCGTTGCTTGCACTTTCACAGGTAACTTACCTAACCAAGTGTTAAAGATGGCTATATCATGAATAGCTAAATCCCACAGTGCATCAACATCTTGCCGAACTGGCCCCAAATGGGTGCGGGTAGCATAGCCATAACGTAAATCGCCTAACTGACCAGCTTGAACTACAGTTTGACCTTTTTGTACTGCTGGGTGAAATAAATAAGTGTGGTCAACCATGAGTATCAATTGCTGATGTTCAGCTAATTGACAAAGTTTTCGGCATTCTTCTGGGTCAAGAGTGATGGGTTTTTCTGCTAAAACATGATATCCATGTTGGAGAGAGTCGTTAATTAAGGCATAGTGAGTATTAGCTGGAGTTGCGATCGCAACTGCTGTTAGTCCAGCTATCTCCTTCGCGTGCTGCCAGTCGGTTGTTAATAATATATTTTCATCTAAATTAAACTGTTCTTTTATAACCATCAATCGTTCTAAATGCGGGTCTACAACCGCCACCACACTCACTTGGGGATGTGACAGAAAATTTCTGAGCAAATGCACTCCCCAACGTCCAACACCGATAACTGCAAGTTTAATTTTAGTCATTAGTCACATCTTCGGTAACTGCCGAATAAGCTATTTTAGCAGCAGCTTGTTCAGCGGC
Source organism: Anabaena sp. PCC 7938 (assembly GCF_049315035.1). Taxonomy (NCBI): domain Bacteria; kingdom Bacillati; phylum Cyanobacteriota; class Cyanophyceae; order Nostocales; family Nostocaceae; genus Anabaena; species Anabaena sp. PCC 7938. Next base: position 5,880,333 of record NZ_CP186034.1, read on the forward strand.
TTTAATTGAGCGTCCCTTACCTTGTCCTAACATTTTCTCATGTAACCAAACCTCAGCGACAAAACGTTCATGAGTGCGGTGGGGTTGATTAACTTCCACAACTCTATATTCTGGCAAAACTTTAAATTGTGCCTGAGTCCATTCTTGCAATGCCGCTTTATAATTGAGTCGAGCCGGGTCAAGACGAATTTCTGTCGTTAGTTCTTGGAAGTGGGGATCTAACCAAGGGCGAATGAGGTCGAGATTGTGAGTGCTGAGATAAAGCGCCCCCAGAACTGCTTCAAAAGCATCTGCGAGACGTGATTCTTGACCAACATGATCAGCAGTAGCACTACCAGCAACAAGTAAGTATAATTCTAAACCATATCCTCTTGCTAATTGGGCAAGAATGCGATCGCTCACCAACACCGAACGAATAGCCGCAAAATCACCAACCGAGCAATCAGGGTAATGTTCCCATAACACCACAGCAGCCACCAGCCGTACCACCGCATCACCCACAAACTCCAACTGTTCATAATTTGCCGAGTCTGAAACAGTGGCGTGAGTTAGCGCCAAGTCAAGCAATGGCCACTTTATCGGTTCATCTTTTGACAAACCTAACTTTTGGACTAAACTTTCAAGTTGCCGTTGACGGCGAGGATAAACGCGGGACATTCAGTTAAGTGTAGAAAAAAGGGCTAATAAATCCTAACTTAACATTAATTATGAAGTATAAATACAAGTCAGTTTTTTGTTAACAACGTTACTGTACCAGCATTTTTATCAATTTTTAGAATTTGCGATAGGGTTAGAACACTCATAAAAGCGCCGTATTCTAGTCGGGAAAATCAATAACTGTGACTTCTTCTTGCAGTTCTGGAGGAATAGCTAATGTTATGACTAGTGAGGATGAGGGTTTAGCGTGTGCGTTAGAGTTGTCGCGTCAGGTTTTTAATAGCACGAATTACGTGAGCATTTTTTCTGTGTCAGGTTTTTTGAGGTTAAAATGTATGCCTCACAATACAAATATTGTGGTTGTATTTTATGGGGTTTTGGTAATTCTTGATAATGCACTCATGACAGAAACTTTATCGCTTCCGTTGTCATCCCAACCGGTAATGATATCCCATAATAATAGCTGTCGTGGTGTCTGGGATATTTGGGTGACTTGTTGGAGGACTTGTTCTATTGCTTCTTCTTCGACTCCGACTATATACAACAGTGGATAGAGGGCGCGAAGCATTAAATCTATTTGTTAGAGTAGTTGTTGATGGGGGTTATTCATTTGTATAAACAGGAGGATTATTTGTTAGTTTATTATTTTTTTGATTATATCTATTAGTGGGGTTTTACCTTTGTTATTTAGCAGAAATATCACGTTAGTAATTTAAAATCTATTCATCAAAAAAGTCATCATATAAGAGACTGTTTGTAAAAAATCATGAAGCAACCGATTGAGATTTTATCAGCCTTTTTAACATTAGCCGAATCATAACTGTATAGATCATAGACTCACTTATTTCAGGTAACAATTCATAATCTTTGCTCAAACGACGATATTTATTCCACCACGCAAATGTTCGCTCTACTTTTCCTTAGGTAATACTTTAAACCCTGGCTCTGTACGACGCACTACATCAACTCTCGTATGAGATAGTTGCTGAATCACTCGCTCAAAATTCCTGCCACTGTAACCTTCATCCACCCAAATAACCACCAAGTTTTCATTATCTTCTATTGCTTTCATCATTACAGCTACACCCCCTAATCGTTAGCGAAAGTTGGCTTCAGTGAAAATGACCGAAATTAGCAACCCTAATGTATCGACTAGAATAAACCGCTTTCTGCCTTTTATTCGCTTACATCCGTCATAACCATTCACTTGTCCGGCTTGTTCTGCTGTTTTCACCGTTTGACTATCGATAATGCCTGCTGTTGCTCTCTCTTTCTTGTTTACAGTTTTCCGGACTTGTGTTCGGAGTTGGTGATAGACCAATCATTTTAATTATTTATGAAACAGGATAGTATAAGTTTTTACGCTTATATGGAGAATTCATTCAATCATTTGGGAATACTAAATCCAAACATTTTAAAGATTTAGGGTATGACTAGCACTTTTCTTGAGAATATTCCCGGATATAGCATCAGCGAAGAACTCTATAATGGCTCCCGAACCCAAGTTTATCGAGGTTATCGAAAAGTTGATCAACAACCAGTAGTCGTTAAATTACTGAAAAATCCTTATCCCAGCTTTAACGAACTTTTGTTGTTTCGCAACCAGTACACAATTGCCAGAAATCTCAACTCCCCCCTGATAGTCCAAAACTACAGTCTAGAACCTTACCAAAATAGTTATGCACTAGTTATGGAAGACTTTGGGGGGATTTCTCTTAAGGAGTGGGGAACTAGAGCAACCCAACAATCTTTAGAAAAATTTTTAGTGATAGCGATCACCCTGTGCAACATCTTAGATATTCTCTATCAAGAGCGAATTATTCATAAAGATATCAAACCTAACAATATATTAATTAACCCTGAAACTAAACAAGTTAAATTAATCGACTTTAGTATTGCATCTTTATTACCAAGGGAAACCCAAACCCTCATCAATCCTAATGTCTTAGAAGGAACATTAAGTTACATTTCCCCCGAACAAACAGGCAGAATGAATCGAGGGATTGACTATCGCACAGATTTCTACTCACTCGGCGTAACTTTCTACGAATTACTTACAGGAGAGTTACCTTTTGTTTCCAACGACCCAATGGAGTTGGTACATTCTCATATTGCCAAAATCGCACCATTAGTACACGAAATTAATTCAGAAATTCCATCTGTACTATCAAAAATTGTCAGTAAATTGATGGCGAAGAATGCTGAAGATAGATATCAGAATGCTTTGGCACTGAAATTTGATTTAGAAAATTGTCTACATCAGTTACAAGTTTTGGGTAAAATTGAAAATTTTGAAATTGCAAGTAGGGATGTGTGCGATCGCTTCATTATCCCCGACAAACTGTACGGACGGGAAAATGAAGTTCAGTCTTTACTCAAAGCCTTCGAGCGTGTTGCTGACGGCAGTTCTGAACTGATGCTGGTGGCTGGTTTCTCTGGTATTGGCAAAACTGCGGTGGTGAATGAAGTCCACAAACCCATCACCCGACAGTGCGGCTATTTCATCAAAGGAAAGTACGATCAGTTCAATCGCAATATTCCGTTTTCAGCCTTTGTCCAAGCTTTTCGCAGCTTGATGGGACAAATCCTGAGTGCATCCGATATAGAACTAGCTCACTGGAAGGAGCAAATCCTGGCTACTGTTGGTGAAAATGGACAAGTTCTGATTGAAGTCATTCCCGAACTAGAATACATCATTGGTTCCCAACCCCCGATAATTGAGTTGGTTGGTAGTGCATCTCAGAATCGGTTTAATCTGCTCTTTGGCAAATTTATTCAGGTATTTACGAAAAAAGAACATCCCTTAGTGATTTTCCTCGATGATTTACAGTGGGCCGATTCCGCTTCTTTGAACCTTTTGAAATTGTTGATGAGCGAGTCAGAAGCAGGCTATCTACTCGTACTCGGAGCTTATCGGGATAATGAAGTTTTTCCAGCCCACCCGCTGATGCTAACCCTGAATGAGATTAGAAAAGGTGGTGTCAATCTCAATACTCTCATGTTGGCTGCTTTGAATGAATTAGATATTACCTATTTAGTTGCCGATACATTGCAGTGTTCAAATAATATTGCTGCACCGCTTTCGCACTCGATTTACCAAAAAACTCAGGGAAATCCATTTTTCACCATTCAGTTTTTGTACGGACTGCACGAGGAAGAATGTATTATTTTCAATCGTTCCTCCGGCTATTGGCAGTGTGACTTAACACAGATGACACAGTTGGCTCTAACGGATGATGTTGTGGAATTTACGATCCGACGATTGCAGAGACTACCAGAAGCAACACAGCAAGTATTAAAGCTAGCGGCGTGCATTGGTAATCGATTTGATTTAGAAACATTAGCAGTAGTCTGTGAAGCTACTCAAGATAGTGTAGCCGCAGATTTGTGGCCATCGCTTCAAGAGGGGTTAGTGATTCCAGAAAACTCAACCTACAAGTTTTTCCAGGGAAAGGGACATGATGTAGAAGCGGCTGATAACATTACTGTTAGTTATCTGTTTCTACACGATCGAGTGCAGCAAGCCGCTTACTCTCTCATTCCTGAGACTTTGAGACAAGCAACTCAATTCCAAATTGGCAAACTTCTCCTTGCTAATGTTTCGCCAGAAGAACAAGGCAGCAAAATTTTTGCGATCGTCAATCACTTAAATGAGGGCTTTGTAATGCATCAAAGCCAAGAAGAACGCTCAGAACTTTTACAGCTAAACTTGATTGCCGGGAAAAGGGCTAAAGAGTCTACTGCCTATGGGGTTGCTGTTACCTACTTTACGGTAGCTGAACGCTTATTACCTCCCGATAGTTGGCAGCAATGTTATGAGAAGACTTTAGATGTTTATTTCAATCTCGCAGAAGTTAAGTATTTGTCTGGAGATTTTCAATCTTCTCTAGCCATTGTAGAAGCGATCTCTAGCTTTGCAAGACAACAAATTGAAAGAGCTGAAGCGTTTAACCTAGCGATTCTGATGTTCACATTGCAAGGTCAGTACCTCCAAGCACTTCAGTATGGACAAAAGGCATTGTCTTGCTTGAATTTTGATTTATCAGAAATAGACTTACCAGAGAAACTTGAATCTTACCAACGTGAGATTGAATTGAAATTAGGCGATCGCACAGTAGAGCAGCTAGTCGATGAACCAGAGTCCACAGATCCAGAAAAACGCCTGATTATCAAAATATTAAATAATTTAATAGTACCAGTTTATGTTCTAGAAAAGGGAGAGCTATACTTTGTTGTGGCGCTATCGATGGTTTCAGTATCTCTCAATTTTGGCGTAATAGCTGAATCAGGAAACGGATTTTCAGCCTATGGAATGTATCTCGGATATTATCAGAGCGAGTATCAATCTGGCTATGAATTTGGAGTTCTGGCAGAAAGTTTAGCCAAACGATTTAAGCAAGCAGATAATCTATGCAAAGCTTGCTATATGCTGGGGAATAATCTGCTTTCTTGGGTGCGTCCCTTGCGTTGCTCTGGGCCTATTTTCGATCGAGGATTAGTGGCTGGGCTACAGTCTGGGGAGATGGTTTTCTCAGGTAATCTTTTGATGTACAAGCTGCTCAATTCATTTTATGCCGGAGAAAGCCTATTAGAAATTCAGCAGAATATTCCTGAATATTTAGAATTTTGTGCCAAGAAACTTAATTATCAGCTTCCTGTGGATGTGATCTCTGGATTAAACATTGCGCTTGCTGAACTTACAGCTAGTCCTGCTGAGGATATCCCGACTGAGCAGCAGCATCTTGAAGTATGTAAAATAAACAACAGTGATTATGCAATTTGCCACTATTTGCTCCTAAAAACTAAAATTCTATGTTTTTACGGGCGCTATGAAGAGGCATTGGAATCGGCTCAGGGGGCTGAAGACCTCGTTGGTACAATTACTGGAAAATATCAGGTTGCAGCTATCAATTTCTATCAATCTATTGCTATAGCTGAATACTGTCGGAGTCATTCTCTAGGTTTAGACAATAGTTATATCCAAAAAGTTAAATCAAACCAAGCGCAACTGAGTCTATGGGCAGCTAGTTGTCCTGAAAACTTTGCTCATAAGTATGATCTCGTGAATGCAGTTTTAAGCGTTTTATCAGGACAGAAAACAGAAGCAATTGAACTGTTCGATGGTGCTATTTCTGGAGCTAAAGTCAATGGTTACCTCCAAGAAGAAGCCTTAGCAAACGAACTTGCAGGCAAATTCTGCCTCGAATGGGGCAAAGAAAAATTCGCCGCAGGCTATATACAAGAAGCTTATTATTGTTACGTAAAATGGGGTGCAAAAGCCAAAATTGCCGATCTGGAAAGACGCTATCCACAATTGCTAGCCCCTATCCTCCAGCAAACTCATACTCCCTTCTCCACTAGGGACACAATCTTCTCATTGCCAAATGTTACATCCATCAGTTCCAGCACTTCCCACAGTACTAATGTATCTGTGGCTTTAGATTTAGCTGCCATTCTCAAAGCTTCTCATACTATCTCAGGTGAAATCGAATTTGAAAAATTGCTTTCATCGTTGCTTGAGATCGTTATTGAAAATGCTGGGGCTGATAAATGCGTGTTCATGCTGTTGCTAGACGATTCGCTAGGCGATACCAAAACTGAACGCCTGTTAATCAAAGGGTCAATTACCACAGGTTCAAAGCCAGTTGTCTTGCGGCCTATTCCCATTGAAGATAGCCAGGAAATTCCCCACAAGCTGATTTACAAAGTCAAACATAATAGGCAGACTGCTGTAATAGTTGATGCGAGTGCCGATCTGACTTTAGCCAACGACCCATATATCATACGTCAGCAGCCGAAAAGTATCTTGTGCAGCCCGATTTTGCATCAAGGTAAGTTGATGGGCATTTTATATCTAGAAAATAATTTAACAATGGGGGCATTTACAAGCGATCGCATCGAACTCCTTAACTTGCTATGCGCTCAAGCGGCAATTTCTTTGGAAAATTCCCGACTTTATGAGCGTTCTCAGGAATATGCCCAACAGCTAGAACAGGCATTACATAACTTACAGCAAGCACAATTACAAATGATCCAAAGTGAAAAAATGTCTGCTTTGGGTAACTTAGTTGCTGGTGTCGCTCACGAAATGAATAATCCTTTAGGTTTTATTGCTGTCAGTATTAAACAAGCTAAACCCACTATTTCTGATCTTGTGGAACACTTAAAACTTTATAAAGAAACTTTACCCGATAAGAGTGAAAAAATTCTTGACCACGAGTCAGAAATCGACTTGGAATATAGCTTAGAAGACTTGCCAAAAATGCTTGATTCGATGACGAGCGCCTGCGACAGGCTGGAAAACATCAGTACCTCACTTCGCACTTTCTCTCGTGCCGATCGCGATTACAAAGTACCGTTTAATATTCACGAAGGTATTGATAGCACTATTCTTATTCTCAAACATCGTCTGAAAGCTAACGAACAACGTCCCACTATTGAAGTTGTCACAAACTACGGTAATTTACCTCAAATTGAATGTTTCCCTGGGCAATTAAATCAGGTGTTTATGAATATTCTTGCTAATGCTGTTGATGCGTTAGAAGAAGCAAATATTGGTAAGAGTTTTGCAGAGATTCAAGCTTATCCTAACTGCATCACAATCACAACATCAATCATCGATCATCAATCCGTAAAAATATCAATTGCGGATAATGGCAAAGGCATGAGAGCAGAAGTCCAAGAAAAAATATTTGACCATTTATTTACTACCAAGCAAGTCGGTAAAGGTACGGGATTAGGATTAGCGATCGCCCGTCAAATTGTTGAAGAAAAACACGGTGGTACAATCACAGTTAATTCTGTTCTAGGCGAAGGGACAGAGTTTATAATTTCTCTTCCTATATAAAGAGTTTGTTCGTAAAGAGCCACTATCCGTGAAAATCTGAAATCCTTGTGCGATAATTACGCTTAACGCCAGTCTTGTTAAAAATTATAACCAAGCCAGTGATGCAGTATTACACAATTGAGCCAAAAAAAAAGTGTACTCAGTGTCTCAAACTATTGTCCTGATAATAATTTAGCCGGACGAACGTTACGTTTAGCCGTGACAAAATGAAAAGTCAGTAGCGGTTCTCGTTCTATGGAGCGGTTTCAAAATACTGCCAATTTATTGACGGTTATACAAAAAAAGTCGCCGTCAAGGACGTTCTGTAATTGACTTTTTTGACCAAGCTATCAAAGCAATGGTTAACCCTAAAATCCTGTAAATCCTTTAATCCTGTAAATCCTGATTCAGACAGTTCATGGTTTATTCCTCCCCAAAAAACTGAAAGCCACCACCATAAAAAACGAACTATGGAAAATAAACATCCATAATTCGTTTAAAGAGAGAGTCGGACATAAGCCGGGTTCTGTTCTCTTGCGAGGGCAGTTATCTATCTGGGACGCTTGTTACCAAACGCCTCTAGCGGCTCTTTACTTACGGAACTGGTAAAAGACCAACCGTAGTTCCTCCGGCCTTGCTCCCAACCGGGGTTTACCGAGCCAACGCCTCTCGACGTTGCTGGTGCGCTCTTACCGCACCTTTGCACCCTTACCAAGAACTGTTAATTGATAATATGGTAATTGGTGTTTTTTCCCATCACCCATTACTATTCCTGGCGGTATCTTTCTGTGGCACTATCCTCACGATCGCTCGCACTGGACGTTATCCAGCAAGTTTGGTCTTTCGGGAGTCCGGACTTTCCTCAAACCAGTCATGACAACTGATCTGCAACTGCCTGCGCCTACTCTCCCCTACATCCAGTTTAAGCCTTGATAGCCCCTTCTGTGCGGATGATTAAGACTTCTTTTTATTCCAAGGTAAGGCATAACTCCAATGTAGTTTTTCGATAGTGAAGGGACAATTGATAATTGATATCGGTGGAACATTCACACCAGGAGCTAAACCAACACGCAACTCAGATATCCTTAGCACCAATTGCAGAGAAAATTCCACCTTTTTTTTACCATCCATAAAATCTTTGTACAAACCCTTAAAAGGCTTTTGATCCTTTAGCCCAACTATATTAATTAATGGAGAACCTGTTTTATATGTTCCCGTTTCTTTATCTCGTTGTAAAACATCTTCTGCGGTAATAGTCTCAGAAATTGTTTTCTTAGGGGCAATAATGGTCGGAACTTGTGGTATTGCTAAATCGCGGATTAAGTCTGGTGATTTGCGAATTACACGGCGGGATTGTTTAGTATGTTCAACCACCCAAGAGCTATTATCCCAGTCAACATATACCGCTAAACTTTCTGACTTATTCTCAATGCTAATAGACATCTCCTTCAAATCATCTTTCAGCTTTTCTAAAGAATACGTTCCAGTTTTAAAAGAAATTCCTACTTGGTCTTGGAGATTTTGCTCTTTCAATTGCTGATCAACGATACCTTTTTCAAAATTTAGCATCACCATATCATCAATAGATTCAATCATCCGATTGAATGTGTAATACACACCCAGAATATAAACCGTCAAAACAATGAGATTTTGGTCGCCATTTTGTACTGCCATAAACCTAAATACAAACTCCTTCTGAATATTTTTGAATATTTTTATTTAATTACCAATTAATTATTTTGAATTTCGTTTCATCCTTACTGAATTTGAAAGCCAACCCCGTTGCCAAAAAAAGAATATTAATCCACAGGCAATTATGGCCATTAACCCCAAGCACAATGGATAGCCCCAATACCAATTCAGTTCAGGCATATTGTATGGAGATTTTTCTGTATTGAAATTCATGCCATAAATTCCAGCTACAAAAGTTAAGGGAATAAAAATTGATGAAACCACTGTTAGGAACTTCATGATTTCATTCATTTTATTACTAACCGCTGAAAGATAGACATCCATTAATCCAGATGCTAGTTCTCGGTAAGTTTCGACCATATCCATTACTTGCACTGTATGATCGTAACAATCTCGCAGATAAATTCTTACCTCATCACTAATCAGTTCACTGCTATCTCTAATCAAAAAATTAATTGTATCCCGTTGAGGCCAAATTGCTCGACGTAATTGTAGTAATTCTCGTCGGATTTGATATATTTTTTGTAAGGTTTGTGGAGTAGGCTTGACTATTACTTCTTCTTCTAATTCTTCAATATGCTCTCCATAAAGTTCTAGAATTGGAAAAAATCCATCAATAATTGCGTCTAATAAACAATAAGCTAAATAATCTGATCCTTGTTTACGAATTATGCCTTTACCTTTAGTAATTCGCGTTCTTACTCCTTCAAAACAATCATATTTTGGCTCTTCTTGAACAGTGAGTAAATAATATTGACCCAAGACTAAACTAACTTGTTCACTATAAAAACCATAGCCTTGTTCTTTTGGTATTACCATGCGAGCAATGATCACTAACTGGTCTTCATAATCTTCTATTTTTGGTCGCTCTACCATATTGACAACATCTTCTAAAACAAGAGGATGTAAATCGAAGACTTTACCCAATCTTTCTAAAATATCTTGATTACCTAAACCTTGTACATCTACCCAAGAAACAGATTCTGTATCCAAATAATTGGCGCAATCTTCTGGGTTAGTTATTTGTTCACGGATTAAAGTAGTTTGGTTGTAGTCAATCAAAATAATATTTGGTGGTTCAGCATTTTCATTAATGATGATTGTACCTGGTAAAGTTCCAGGTTGGTGATAGTATGACTTGCGGAAAGGTTTGGTTATGACTTTGGGAAGATGATGAATTTTTTTAATCATGAAATTTTATTTTGTACAACGGAAGACTCCCAGATTCAAACTTCCCTAAGTTAGGGTAAATTGGTAAGAGCAATTATCAAATAGAATAGCTTGATTATAAGTATTGTAGGGTGTGTTAGGGAGTACCAAAAAATAAATTATCAATTTTTTTCGGTGGTGTGTCACACAACTAAGGGTTTAGCACTGCTAAACCCCTACATCTATACTACAAATTGGCATATTTTTTAATTGCAAGTCCCTAATGACCAAATCCCTTATCAAGGGTTTGGTGCGCTGTTTGCTTTGTACCTAGCTATATCCACTTTACGTGTCTGTAAGCCCGAAGCGCCGGCTACACCAACAAAAATCAAATAGTAGTTTTATAATTATTTTCACCGCTATAGCTTATAGCTATAGCGGAATGTAGGTTTAAGGATTGGAAGTGGGATACAAAGGTGACTTGTCTAAAGCTCCGATATTATTAAGCGGCCAGAATCTGACTACAGCACGACCAATGATATTTTTCTGAGGAACTAGACCCCAACAACGACCATCATAGCTACTACCACGGTTGTCACCTAACACTAAGTATGAATTGGGTGGTATGGTTTCCGGTGTAGCTAAAAAAGGAGGTTGCGGTCCTGATGTGCAAACATCGACAACTGTACGCACAGAAGGGGATAAATATTTATTTTCTTGGAGGGGGTTGTTATTAATATAGACTTTGCCATCCCTAAGTTCTACTTTTTCTCCAGGTAAACCAATAATTCGCTTAATAAAGGCATCCTGGTACTGTTCTTTTTGTAGTTCCTCAGTTGGTGAAAATACTACTATATCTCCCCGTTCAGGAGTAGCAAATTTGTACTTCACCTTATCAACAATAATCTTGTCTGCCTTCCATTGGTCTGGTACACCATGCAGTGTCGGTTCCATTGATCCAGAGGGAATCCAACGTGCTTCAGCGACAAAGGTACGAATTCCTAGAGCAAGAAAGATACTCAAGATAACCGTTTTACCTAGCTCTAAGATCCAGGAGTTATCAGGTTGTTGGCTAGATTTGTTATCAGACACTTGATTTTGCATGAAATTACTTAAATTTTACGGTAAGAAGCAAGTACTTAACTCATTGGGGGAGACTTTATTTATTATCTTAACTAGGGAAGTGTATTTTCCTAATTAATAATAGTATTTGAGGACTATGTTTCTGTAAAATTTTCGCCAGATAAAGCATTGAGAATAAAGCCTAAAAAAATTTACCTTGGAGATATTGGAGATAAATTTATCTATTATCAATGAATATCTATACCTAACGCTGTTAAATCCATGTCATCTCCAAAAAGTTTACTAATTCGCCAAGCACGCCTAATTCTACCCAATGGTGAGTTGATGATTGGCGACGTGCTAACGGCTGGACGGCAAATAGTCGAGGTAGGGACTCAAATTACTGGTACTACATCAACTCAAGAAATTGACGCACGAGGGTTAACTTTGTTGCCTGGGGTAATCGATCCACAGGTACATTTCCGGGAACCGGGACTAGAACACAAGGAAGACTTGTTTACTGCTAGTTGTGCTTGTGCTAAGGGGGGAGTGACCTCCTTTTTAGAAATGCCTAATACAAAGCCTTTGACAATTAGCCAGTCAGCTTTGGATGATAAGCTACGACGGGCTGCCGATAAGTGCTTAGTTAATTATGGCTTTTTTATTGGGGCGACGGCTGATAATTTAGCCGAATTACTTTCGGCAAAGCCGACACCAGGAATTAAGATTTTTATGGGGTCGATGCATGGGCAGTTGCTGGTTGATCAAGAAGGTCTGCTAGAGGCGATTTTTGCCCAGGGCGATCGCTTAATTGCTGTTCATGCTGAAGATCAAGAGAGAATTAAGCAACGCCGTCTAGAGTTTGCGGGGATTGATGATCCTGCTGTTCATTCGCAAATTCAGGATAATCAAGCTGCACTGTTAGCAACCCAACTGGCATTAAAACTTTCTAAAAAATACCAACGACGGTTACATATTCTACATATGTCAACGGCTGAGGAGGCAGAGTTACTGCGTGAGGATAAACCAAGTTGGGTAACGGCGGAGGTGACACCACAACATTTGTTGTTAAATACGAGTGCCTATGAAACCATTGGGAGTTTAGCGCAGATGAATCCACCATTGCGATCGCCCCACGATAATGAAATACTGTGGCAAGCTTTACGTGATGGCATCATTGACTTCATCGCCACAGACCACGCACCACACACCTTAGAAGAAAAAGCTCAACCTTACCCCAATACTCCTTCAGGAATGCCTGGTGTAGAAACTTCCCTACCTTTAATGTTAACTGCGGCAATGGAAGGAAAATGTACTGTTGCTCAAGTTGCTAATTGGATGTCTAAGGCTGTGGCTGTGGCTTATGGTATTCCCAATAAGGGAGAAATTACCCCTGGTTACGATGCTGATTTAGTGCTGGTAGATTTAAACAACTACCGTGAAGTTAAACGTGAAGAAGTTTTAAGCAAGTGCGGTTGGAATTCCTTTGAAGGATGGAACCTGACAGGTTGGCCTGTCACAACAATTGTCGGCGGAGAGATTGTCTATGACAAAGGCCAGGTAAATACGGAAATTCGCGGCCAAGCTTTAACATTCTTGTCAAAACATGATCACTGATTTAACGGATTTAAGGATTTCACGGAATGAATGAGTTAATACTCTTTTAACGGATTTAAGATTTTTACGGAATGAAGAATTTTTTCGTAAATGAAAGGATTTAAATCCCTGTCTGAAACTGTTTTATCAATGGATTTAGCGTACAATTCACAGGGGTGATTTCTGCTTGACGAGTGCCATTTTCACCATAGGTTAAAGATACTTTTAAATAACTATCTGGTAGATATGGCATTCGTTCAGCCCATTCAATAGCGACAATTCCCGGTACAACGTCCATGCCTTCCCAGTAACTTTCTAAATTCAAGCTTGTCACTTCTTGAGGTTCTAGGCGATACAAATCTAGATGGTAAAGGGGAATGCGTCCTTCAATGTATTCGTTAATCAGAGTGAAAGTAGGACTGACAATAGATTCAGTTATTCCTAAACCCTTACCAATACCCTGGACTAAGGTAGTTTTACCTGCACCTAAATCACCTTCTAGTAAAATGACACTGCCAGCAGTCAGGTTTTCCCCAATGGTAATACCTAATTTCTGTGTTGCCTCTGTATTAGAAAGGAAAATTTTAGTCATTGGTAATTGGTGATTGGTAATTGGTAATTCTTCTTCTGTTTCCTGAACTCCGAACTCCTGACTCCTGACTCCTGACTCCTGACTCCTGACTCCGAACTCCTGCCCCCAGTCTCCATCACTTCCCGTGATGCGCCCCACTGTACCATTTCAGTAAAACCTTAGCTAGTTTTTGCGGGTCGTGGCGAACTGCACCATTTTCATCTTCATAGATGATATTAGCGGGGATAATACGCCGACCTAATTGGCTGATCACTTCACGATCTAAGAAAACCGGATGAGAATTTTGTTGGGCATAGCGGATAAGTGCTTGGGCAGAGGGTGTTTTTTTATGTACTAATACGGCATCAAAAAGCCTTCTGTTACCACAAGCGGCATCTATAGCTTGAATGTGTTCGCCAACTGTGTAACTGTCAGTTTCTCCTGGTTGGGTCATGATATTGCAAATATAGATGCGGGGAATATTTTTTTCTGCGATCGCATCCGCAATTTCTGGAACTAACATATTCGGTATTAAGCTAGTATAAAGACTACCCGGCCCAATAATAATATAATCAGCTTCTTTAATCGCCTTAATTGCTGCGGGTAAGGCTGGTGGATTTTCAGGAATACAGCCAATTCTGACAATTTTGCCCCCAGCTTTAGGAATGCTAGACTCCCCTTCAATCCGGCGACCATCTGTCAATTCTGCCCAGAGACGCACATCGCTGAGGGTTGCAGGTAAAACTTGTCCTCTCACCGCCAGTACTTTAGAACTAGCAGCAACAGCCTGTTCCAAATCTCCAGTAATATCGGTCATGGCAGTTAAAAACAAATTGCCAAAACTGTGACCTGTCAAACCATCCCCAGCCCGAAACCGATATTGAAATAATTCTGTTAATAACTTTTCCTCATCTGCTAGTGCAGCCAAGCAGTTACGAATATCCCCAGGAGGTAAAACACCAAATTCCTGGCGCAATCTGCCAGAAGAACCACCATCATCAGCTACGGTAACAATGGCAGTAATATTAGCACTATAGGTTTTTAAGCCTCTGAGTAAAGTAGAAAGTCCAGTACCACCACCAACTACGACAATTTTGGGACCCCGGTACAAGCGACGATGGGCTAACAGCACATCTATCAGTTCTTCGTCATCTCCTTGTGGTCTTAAAACTTCAGTAATTGAACCCACTGTGCGGGATTGTCCCCACAACACCAACAGCACACCGAATAGTAAAACTAAGGGACCGCTGATGTAATTGGGTAAAATATTGGCGAGGAATCCCAGAAAACCCCTCAGCAATTCTATTCCCCAAAAAATGGGGGTTAGCTTAATCCAAATAGCCAACCCCAAACTCGCCAAAAAAACACCCCCAATACTTATAAAAAACCAGCGTTTCACCGATATTCCAGGGGATAGCCACTTAAACCACTGGTTAACCCGATGGGAAGTGCGGCTGTGTGACTGTAGTTGTAGGGCATTGAGGGCTTGTCTGAGAAAACCGATTGACATACCTAATAGGGAACAGTGGTACAAACAATGTTTAACAGAAAATGTACACTACCTGGTTTCAAGACCAAGGGTGGAACCATGATATTTTTCAATTCCTTTATATTTGGAGCAGATTCTTAAAGTTGTTAATATTACCTGTTGTGTCAGTTGAAGATTTTCTATTTGGGCTTGGTAATACCATCTGTGGGGATGTTTCATGAAATGGGAAACATTTTCACTGGTAATTATTTTGTATGTAAAGACACTCTGTATTTGTGAAAATGAATTTTATGGAAAAGCGAATTTTAGGATTAGATCCAGGACTAGCAACTTTAGGATTTGGGGCAATTACTTGGCAACAAAGTCAAGGTAAAGTACAAGACACGACAGTAAAAATGATCGATTTTGGTGTGATTCGCACTTTTTCTAATACTGAAATGACACAGCGGTTATGTATTTTATATGACGATTTACACACCCTGATGAAGGAGTTGCAGCCAGATTTGGTGGCAATTGAAAAATTATTCTTCTATCGTATGTCAAGTACTATTGTTGTTGCACAGGCTAGGGGCGTACTTATGTTGGTTTTGGGACAGTGCAAGCTTCCTTATGTAGAATTTACCCCTGCCCAAATTAAGCAAGCTTTAACAAATTATGGTAATGCAGATAAGGCAGAAGTCCAAGATGCCGTAGCGAGAGAGTTAGATTTAGATGAAATTCCCAAACCTGATGATGCCGCAGATGCTTTAGCGGTGGCGTTAACTGCTTCGTTTCAGTTGTAATTTTTGTAAAAAGAGAATAATTAACTGAACTGGAGAATAATTAATTAAATTAGCCTAAACTCCAGGTTATCATATCTTACAAGAAATTAATGGAAGGTATGATTTTGAAGTTCCTCTGTTAAAGCAATGGGTGAGAGAGAGGGCAGTAAAAAGCTGATTGCTGTAAATTTCTTTCCATGAACTTACGCCACCTCAACAATAGAAACTAATTTTCCATCATCATCAGCTTTCATAAAATCTGAGTTTCCAACTTTATTCTTTTTGTACAGTTGGAACAAAGTAAAATAGTGGTGATAGCATATTAAAATTGTGAATGTAGCTTGAGAAAACATTAAAAGACTTACATCCATGACACTCAAAGAGTTAGAACAACAACTTCTTGCCCTCAAACCTAGTGAAAAAGTCCAGGCTATACAGTTACTTGCTCAAAGTCTGGGTAGCAATTGGCAAGGAATTGAGAAAACCTCTAGAGTCTGTGGTGGAGAGGCTTGCATTGCTAATACTCGTATTTCTGTCTGGGTATTAGTGGAAGCTCGACGACTTGGATATACTGATGTTGACCTTTTAACCAGCTATCCCACCATTTCAGCTACAGATTTAGCTCATGCTTGGGTATATGCAGAAGCTCATGCTGATGAAATCGAATTGGCAATTGAGCGTAATGAGGCGGCGTAGTCAATGGCACGTTTTTACGCAGATGAACAGTTTCCTTTTCCAGTGGTGGAATTATTACGGAATTTGGGGCATGATGTTTTGACAGTTCAAGAAGCTGAAAAAGCAGAACAAAGAATACCTGATGATGAAGTATTAGCATTTGCCATCAGTCAAAAACGGGCGGTATTAACTATTAATAAATATGATTTTATCCGGTTGCATCGTCGTGATGATGATCACTTTGGAATTGTTGTTTGCAGCAATAATCGTAACTGGGAACAATTTGCAGCACGGATTGATGACGCTGTAACATCAGAAGCATCATTAAGAAAAAAACTAATTCGTGTGGTACGTCCAGTTACTTAAAAAAACTAAAAATTTGCCTCCCTGACAAGTTAAGGCTGTACGTCTTGTGTCAAAATGTGACAATATTGGAAGAACAATAGCTTCTTCGCCTCAGCTAGAAGCCTTGTTGTCTCTACTATTGTGGCTGCTTCATATATCTTTCCTGTCCTTGGGAATTATAGAGAACTAGACGCAGGTTAGCATTGTCACTAATTACTCCTAAAGCTTCTCTCAGGCTTTGGAAGTGAGTTTGTAAATCAGGATTATCACTTTGTAGTGTTTGGTCATATTCTGGGGTTAAGCGGACGCTGATACCTTGGTTATCTATAATAAAAGTACAGAACCGCATTCCGTTAACACAGGTATTGCCCAGATCAGTACGAGTTTGGGCCAAATTACCATAGAGTTGCTGTTTTTGTTGTGCCGCTACTAGAGCAGTTGAAGAAGTTTGAATTAGAGATTGTGCTTGATTGTAGTTAAAGTTATCTTGGTTAATTTGTCGAGCCGTCTGACCTGCTTGCTGCCAAGATGCTACTGCTGCCTGCCATTGATTTTTTTGCTCAAAGACTTTGGCTTGATTAGCCATATTAATAGCTTGTTGATAGAGTGTGGCTGCACGCATTTCTTTTCTAGAGCGATCGCGTGCCAAGATAAATTTGGGTTGATAATCCGTTAGCAGGTTTTGTGCTTCCTGATATCCTGTACTCTTTGCAGGGATACTTCTCAAGGCATTAATAGCTCCTTGCCAAGCCGATTCTACCCTTTGCCAATCATTACCTGATTTAGCCTTTGTTTCGCGCTGGATGGCTGAGTCAGCTATGGTTTTAGCTGTGTCTAGTTTTTTCAGCCATGTTTCCTCCTGGAGTAACTGCTGATTTAATGTTTGTAAATTGCGTTGATAATTTGGCAACTTTGCCTTTACTAGCCCATAGAGTTGATTTTCTGGTTTGATAGGCTCTAGTGGTGCGATCGCTTGCCGCCATAAGCTTTGTCTGGTGCGTAGTTCTTCTAGGCTATTGGCTGGAGTTTTAGTTTTTTGCTCGGCCACAGATCCGGCCTGTAAAGCTTTTACCACTAGGTTAATTTTTGTGGACTGCTCAGAAAAACTTGTACTCAGTTCCTGCGCTTGCTGGTGACGAGGCGACCATTGAGGAATTATTTTTAGATCAGAAATCACTGTATCTAATTTCTGTTGTACTGCTAATAATTCCTGCTCAGATTTAGCACGACGCATCAATTGCTCAGACTCACTTTTAAATTGCTCGGCAGTTTGTAATTCTTGACACTGCCCAATCACGCAAGAACGAGTTAAAAAGAAAGCACCACCACCAAAAATCACTGTCACCCCCAATACTGCACCTAAAAGGATGGGTAAAGGTGGAAGAGATAGGTTTCTACTCTTAGATAAATTTTGTCCATCTGCAAAGGGATCAAACTTTTCTGCTTCTAATGACTCATTCTCACTATCATCCAGAAATGATGTATCTGAGCCAAATGATGTATCTGAACTGAATGATGTATTTGAACTGAATGATGTGTCTGAACTGAATGATGTATCTGAACTGAATGATGTATCTGAACTAAATGATGTGTCTGAACTGAATGATGTATCTAATACGTAGTTGTCCGCTTCTGAAATATCATCATCTATATTCGATGAGCTAAGTAATGTTTCTGTTGTATAGTCTTCCTGTACACTATATGCAGAGTCAGGAAAATGTGGTGGAAAAATTAGATAGCTGTTACTATCCATTTCTTCTTGACTAGAATTTTTCTGATATTCCTCTCTATCCTTTGCCTTTACTATTATGGAATGTTTGGCGTAAGGGAGTTTTTCTCCTGAAACTCTGATATAAAATTGCACCCTTTGTGAATCATATTGAGATTGCCAGTGGAGTGTTTCTTCAAGTACCGCCAATACTTGATCCGTATCAATTGCCACATTGAAAGGATGTTGAGTTAAAATCATCAGTTCGTCATTTTGGACAGCACATTTAACCTGTAAGACTTCGCCAGATGTAATTTCCAGTAGTAATTGTTCTTGCAGAATACTGGATAGAAGCTGTAAATCTTCTTTTTGGAATGCTACTTTCATAGGGTGTTATTGCTAATTTTCTATATAGTTTTATAGTTTTTATTATCTTTGAGCGTATGAAATAAAGTACTTGCGTTGGTTATACACAGATACATAGTTTTACCCACCAATACAAATTTTGCAACCTAAGTTAAATCTGTAACCAGAAACAGCATAATAGGGATGCTACATATTTATACAGCGAGGTGAGCAATAAGCCAATCCAAATGCGAGTATAAATTATCTAAGGAAAAATATACAATAATATTTCAGTAATTCTTAGAGATTGGCAGGTTTATCAAGGGGGTGCATTAGTTCTCATCAACCAAATAGCAGCGGTTAGGCTTATAGAAATGAATGTACCACTCTTGCTGAATTGGATAAAATTAATTCGTGCCAAATAATTTTTTTAGTCAGCCAAAGCTTGCTTATGCAATCAGGGTGCCGTAAAAACTATAAGACAGCGCTGCAAACCTGCTTTGGAATTATTAATACAAGGTGTGTGTCAATGGATTTATTGGAATACCAAGTTAAAGAATGGTTTGGAAAGATGGGCATTCCCGTATTACCATCCCAGCGAATTGACCATCCTACAGATTTAAAACGCTTAAAAATCCGCTATCCTATTGTACTAAAGTCGCAAGTACACGCAGATGAAAGAGCCAAAGCTGGTGGAGTGAGAATTGTGGAAACCACCATTGATGCGATCGCAGCTGCTCAAAATATCTTTAATTTACCAATTTGGGGAGAACTGCCCGAAGTCTTACTGGCAGAATCCAAGTATGATGCCAAAGAAGAATTGTATCTTGCTGTTGTTTTAGATACAGCCCTGTGTCGTCCAGTGCTTTTAGGTTGCAAAGAACCGGATATTGATTGGGAATCCCCAGGGGATAAAATGCAATATGTGGTTGTAGAACAAGAATTTTCACCATTTTATGCCAGACGACTAGGCTTGAAAATGGGCTTACAGGGTGCGCTGATGCAATCGGTAAGCGATATTGTAGAAAAAATGTACCAGTTATTTGTGCAGAAAGACTTGGATTTAATAGAGATAAATCCTCTAGCTGTCAGTGCTTCTGGGCAAATTATGGCTCTCAATGGCAAAATCAGAGTTAACGAAAGGGCGATTAAACGTCATCCAGAAATAGTCCAAATGGCAGCAAAATTAGTCTCCCATCATCGAGGTAGCAAGATTAACAGCATCGTCGGTGATTGGGATGGGTTAGAAATACACGGGAAAATCGGTATATTAGGCAATGGTACTGGTTCAGTGTTGACAACCTTAGATGCAGTTGCTAATGCAGGTGGTAAACCTGGTATTTCTTTAAATTTGAGACATTCTTTCCTCACTGATACCTCACTAACTAATTTTTGCGATCGCTTAGAAACAGGTCTGAAAATCTTAGCTGCTGACAACAGCATGAAAGTAATTCTCATTAACTTTTTGGGAACTATTCCCCAGGTATCCCAAATGCCAGAAGTCATTGCCAACTTTATACAATTAGACCCAAAAGAACTCCAATCTCCTCTGTCTAATGGCAGCAAAATTAAGCCCAGAAGCTTACCCCGATTAGTTGTACGCCTTGCTGGTTCTGATTTTGAGAATGCCAGACAGTATTTAGCTACGCTCAGACCCGAAACCCAAATGCTGATAGTCGTAGAAAATTTAGATGAGGCTGTTTTACAGGCAGTCCGTCTGGCTAAGTTACCTGCACATAAAAAGCAGTAATAGGAGGCAGGAAAATTTTAGATTTTAGATTTTAGATTTTGGATTTTGGATTGAACCATTTAAAATTGCAAATCCAAAATTGAACGGGCAGGATCAATATTCCTCTCCCTGTTCTCTGTTCTCTGTTCTCTGTTCTCTGTTCTCTGTTCCCTATTCCCTATTCCCTATTTCCAATGACTAAATATGAACTTAACACCAGATAGTAAAGTTTTAATTCAGGGTTTTTGTGAATTTATATCAGCAACTCATATTGCTCAAATGAAAGCTTATGGTACTAATTTAGTGGCTAGTGTCAATCCGGGATGTGGTGGACAGCAAATGTACGACCTCCCAGTGTTTGACTTAGTAGAAGAGGTGACAACAAAATTTGGGTCGATTGACACGTCGATTATTTGTGTACACCCTTATCAAGTATTAGATGCTGCATTGGAAGCGATCGCATCTAATATTCGGCAGATCATTATTATCTCCGCTGGTGTACCACCTTTGGATATGGTGACATTACTCCGCAAAACAGAGACTCGTGAAATTTTGATAGTTGGACCCAACAGCCCCGGAATTATCGTTCCTGGCAAAATTCTCTTAGGAACTCAACCCAGCGAATTTTACACGCCTGGATCAGTGGGGATTGTGAGCCGTAGCAGCACTCTTACCTATGAAGTAGCTTGGGAATTAACCAAAGCTGGTTTAGGTCAGTCCATTAGTGTCAGCATTGGCAGTGATGCGATCATGGGTTCATCGTTCCTGCAATGGTTGCAAATTCTTGATGAGGATGAAACTACAGAAGCGATCGTTTTAGTCGGTCAACCAGGAGGTGGAAGTGAAGAAGCAGCCGCAAGATACATAGCTGAAGCTATTGATAAACCAGTGATTGCCTACATTGCGGGTAGACACGCACCATTAACTAAACACTGGCGGCCAACAGGAACCTTAGCCACCGTTGTTGGACGTGATTCTACTTTTGGTACAACACAAAACAAATTAGCAGCTTTCCAATCAGCAGACATTCCTATAGCTGAACGTCCTTCTCAAATTCCTGAACTATTAAAAAAGGTGATGGGTAATTCGTAATTCGTAATTCGTAATTCGTAATTCGTAATTCGTAATTCGTAATTCGTAATTCGTAATTCGTAATTCGTAATTCGTAATTCGTAATTCGTAATTTGTAATTCGTAATTCGTAATTCGTAATTCGTAATTCGTAATTCGTAATTCGTAATTCGTAATTCGTAATTCGTAATTCGTAATTCGTAATTCGTAAATGCCCACCAAAATTAGACATCTAGTAAAAGAACGTAGAGACAGTTACTGCAACGTCTCTACTAAGGGTCTTTAATATCGTCAGGACTCACGCACTGAAACGGGAAGCTGTCATTCTGAGTGCAGCGAAGAATCTCTCCACAACTTAAAATGCCTATTCTACCCTTCTCAACTAGGCTGAGTGCGTAAATTCTAAACGTATATTTATAGTACTTAATATTTATGAAATAGTTCTTCCTTATCAAAATCGAGCTTATCAGATTTTAAAGCTGAAGTCAACACCCTCACTCATACTTTTGGCAAACGAGGACTGGGTTTAATTACAAATTACGAATCTTGATATCTGGTTAATAATTGGGGAAGATAATCATACCCATCAACACCGATAACAGAAATCATTTTAGGGCGATTTTGTTGAAGTAGAAATTGGAATTTATCTACCCCAACTTGTCCTTTTATTATGGTCAATAAACCTGCGGCTTGTCGCCACTCATGGGAAGAAATTTGCTCTAGCAGATACATTCCCAGACTACCAGTATAAACAGCCTTTTCAAAATTGAGGAGATGATAATAAGCTTCGGCTAAATAAGCTAAATTACGACCTTGGAGATACAAATCACCAGAGACTTGTGCAGTTTTAAAACCTACCTCTAAATATTTAATTGCTGCTTCGTTTTGTCCAATTACTAAATAGGCAATACCTAAACTGCTAAAACATAAAGCTTGACTTTGAACATCACCTGATTTTTCGGCTAACTTTAAACCTTGTTCAAGATAATTAATTGCCGATTCATAAACTTCTGGTTCAATATTTTCCAACTGCTGGGCTTGCATAACTTCGCTATAACCTAAATTTACCAGCGCGTTAGTTTCTCCAGTTTTATCACCTGCTTGTCTACTTAAAATTAATGCCCTTTGACTGTAGTTAATCGCTTCTGCATAATTTTTTTCTTGGACATAGGTACGACTGAGATGATTAAGATTAGCAATTTCACAATAGCTATCCTTGGCATTTCTGGCTATTTCTAAAGCTTGCTGATGAAAATTAATTGAACGCGGATATTTGCCTAAAGCACGTTGAGAATATCCTAAAAGTGTCAAAATTCTGGCTTTTTCCTGAGTTCTCTCCACCGAACGTAGAGGTTCATCTAAATAATCTAAAGCATCTCGCAAAGAACTACCAGAAAAAGAAGCAAAAATCCCACCGTAGAGGGGGAAATAAGGACGCTGGGCAAAGGTTCTTAAAATCTGGAGCATAATTTGTGAAGCTCCATTGCTGTAAACTATTCCTTGGGTTTGAAAAGCATTTGCGAATTGACTCCAAATTACTGCAAAGGTCAAAAATGTAGAAATTGATAATTTTGGGCCAGCTTGGATATCATAAGCTTGTTGGTCAAACCAACTAACTAAACCCCGTTGTAAAAATTGTAAAACTATTGCTAATTCTACCCAATCACTGAGGGTAATATTTTGTTGTTTTTGAACAAATTCAATTGCAGATTGTTCAAGTGCTAAGGTGCGGAAAAATGCTGCGGGGAATTCGCTTTTGACTAACTTTGCCCAACTTGCCCAAGGACCACTTTCTCCGGGTACACCACCAAATCCTAGAGAACCTTTTTGTTCATACATCCAACTCAGTAGGTTTTCTTGGATACGTTGCCAAGAAGCGACACCACGAGTAATTCCTGTTGATATTTGCGCTAAATCGGAATTAGCTTCACCAAACTGCTGTAAGGATTTGGCTAATTGCTGTAATTGAGATAAATTTAATTGATATTTTAAATTAGGGTCGGTTAAACGCAAAAATACGGCTAAACGCTCGTCATTACTGGCAATGGTAATTTCTCGGACTGCGAGAATTATAGCTTCCGTGGCTTTGTTTTGCTCTTGCCAGCGTTGCCATTGTGTTTGAATGGTTTTAATTGCTCTTAAACCACGTGTGGCTTTAGACTTTTTTAGTTCGTCTTTTTCACTATCTACTTGGGTTTGCAGGGTTGTCAAGCGATCGCTCAAAGCTAACTCAAACACTTCCCCTGTGCCGGAAGTAATACCTTTGAGTAACATTTGATATACTTGCTCTACAGAGCTAATCTTACCCTTGAGAGTAGTTTCGACAATTTCATCAATTAAAGCGAGATAATGCTCGCGCAGAGGTAGGGAATCTGACACTTTAGCTAATAGAGTACATCACAACAATTCTAATTGTAGTAGGACTGAGAGTATTACAGATACATAATTTGTGCCACCTAAATTAGCTACCATCTATATCAAATGAGGCAACAGTATCTAAACATTGTCAAATTTTTGACTTTTCCAAACTTCATGAGTATGGTTTTTTATCATAACTTATTTAGGATTGCTATATGAAACAACAATCAGAAACAAGTATGAATATTAGGTTGTGGCTAACCACTGCCTGTAGTACGATAGTCTCCATTGCTGCTTTATATTTTGGTCTAAATCATTCAAAATTTTGCTTTAAGCAAATGCGTTATTTAACTGACACAGAAAAAATTCAAATGGCATTCAATTATCACAGCAGATGCGTAGGTTGGGTTGAACAAAGTGAAACCCAACATTTACAAGTTTTTGAAGTTTTGGGTTTCATCTCTCAACCCAACCTACAGTATTACTACTTATAATTCTTCAGATTTAAAATCTACCTTTTCATAAATATCAGCCAGCGAAATTTGACAAGGAATAGAAGCTAAGTTTAAAGAATCGTTAATATCTTCATACTCTAAAAACATCCATTTTTTATGATCAGTTTTAACGTATTGCTCAACGTGAATTGTGTATTGATCAATTAAAATATATTCTTGAAAATTAGCAATTGTCCGATAAGCTGCAAACTTTTCATCTCTATCATAACCTTTGGTAGATTTTGATAAAACTTCAGCAATCATCACTGGATTAGTAATAGTGTCATTTCTTCCCTCTTCCAACACTAGGGGAGTTTGGACAACCATTACATCAGGATAAGTATGAATCCGTCGTTTAGGAATCCAAAGCCGTTGGTCAGTATAATAGACTTCGTAAGGCTGACGCTTGAGGGCAAAATGTATGGCAACATATAAGTTACCAGCTATTTTATTATGATTTGGTGTTCCGCCTGTCATGGGGATAATTAATCCATCAATATATTCGTGACGTAATTCTGAATTTACCTCAAATTCTAGGTATTCTTCAGGTGAATAGTAGTGTGTTTCTTGTGCAAGAGTCATGATCTTTATAGCCTCAATTGCAGGTTGTCTATTTATGGCTTAATGGATCTAATAAATCTAACAAGCTTGGGTGTCCTGGAGTGACATAAGATTTAGATATTTTCGGTTTGTCAAGGTCACATTCAGAAGCTTTACCTTTCTGTTTCCCGTATCTAGGTCTAATAGGTCTTGCTATTAACCAGGTTTGCCTTTTTTCTAATAACCCTGTAAACCAAAACCATGAAAGCATTTTGCTAGTATAGTCTGTTATGGATTCTGGCTTGACACTACCTTGCTCATAATATATCTTTCGCAATAATTTTTTGAAATCATCCTCCCAAATATATTGATCTGGTATAAGATTTTCATAAATTTCTCGGATAACAATGTGATCCTCTATTTGATCAGCTAAATGTTCAGCAAGTTCATAATCCTGTAAATTAATTAAATTTTCCGGAGCAATTATTTTATTGCTTTTTGTATCTTTTTCTACCTGAAAAAAATTTTGTAAATCCTGAATAGCATTATCAATTGTACTTTTCTTATATTTAGTTATTTCCACCAATTCTAATGAAGTTGTAGTAGAGTTGATTAGCCTAAAAATTCTCAGTAAAGTTGAAATTTTTGTTCTAGGTCTATAAGTTATAGTAATTTTAGGCAAAGTTCCATCTATAATAAAATCCCTAAAAATATCCCAATATATTTTATAGTTGTTTCCAGTTTCAATTATTATTTTTGCTTTTATAAGACGATTAATTACATGAGAATTAAATTTATGGCACACTTCAATCTTAGGAACTGGAGATTGTTTGGCAATATATTCTAAGCAATTAGAATGTTCTGGATTGTTGTTTATGTATCTTTGAATATCAGACTCAAATATTTTTTCGATATCAAATTTAGTAATTAACTTTTTGTTTCCTGAAGATATTTGTCTTTGATCAATATTTTGATTGTAAATATCACCACATAATTTCTTGATTAACCAAGGTAAATTATGACAATTTTCAGATAACCATTTTTTTATTTTTGGATCTAAGCGTTTACCATTTTGGCTTAAATATTCTGAAAATCTATCAAGTAGTTTCAATGAATCCTGATATGAGAAATTATCGAATTCAATATCTTTTCTGATTTTTCCTAATTCTTGCCAAATGTGATATCTAGGATCTTCCATTGGAATATTAATATCAGTTCTCCAGCAAAATCCTAAAATTATATTTTCTTTTAAGCTATCAATTTCATAGCCTAATCTCTTAAATATATTAAATAGAGATGATAAATTTTCTTTAATTATTATTTCCTCAAATTGATCAAAAAATATAATTAATACTCGATTATTATTTTTGAGATTATCAAGAGCTAATTGAATTGATTCAGTAGAAAAAAAGGGAGGTTCAAGGATAGTAGATATTTTATGATTTGGTAGGTCAATAAATTTATCATTAATAGCTGTCTGTAATGCTTTGGTAATAACTCTAGGAATAAAAAGCGTTGACTGAGAAGGATCAACACTTGTAACATCTACATGATATATGTAGAAACTATTTTGATATTCTGGGATAGAGAAACAATCTGACGCTAATTTCAACAATAAAGACGATTTGCCAATACCTGTTATTCCTGGAAAACAAACAACTCTCAGTTTTGTTTTTTTATCTCTGACTTTTTTGATAAAATCCCAAAACTTATCCTGAGAGTTAATCATGCCAAAGAAATCCTCTGGACGACAAGGACGATGGTAATCATCAAAACTATCTGCTTCATTAATTTCTGAAATTGTTATGTCAATATTTTCTACAGGTGCGTTGTTTTGTAATATATTTTTACCATCATTAACAACAGCAATATCAAGACTAGCCCAATAAAGCTCGTGTTGGGAAAAATATTGTTTCCATTCATCTATAGACCAGTTGTTATTTGTAGTTGAGAAAATAATAATCCTATAGACATCACCGTCTTGACCAATTTCATCAGCTATCCAGACAAAATCTCTAGAGTGAGTTAATAATAAGGTCAGTTTTTCAATTTTGGATTTATCTATATTAAATTTTCCAAAATCAGGTGATTGAATGTTATAGATTTTGATAAATAACTCAACTAACTTATCTGTCCCCAAAAATTCCAAATAATATTTTTTGTTTTTTGTATCTTTGTTTTTATGTTTTTCTATTACTGCCTTTGCTTTTGGAGTTAGCTCCGAAGTTGAGATTAAGTAAGCATATTCTACTTCTTCATCTTCTGCCTGACCCATTAACTGGTGTATTATACTAGGAGAAATATTCTTTTCCTCAAATTTACATTCTACCAATCCTCTTTTTTCCGTTATTAAGTCTTTAACATATATATCAGTTTGCATACCTTCAAATTCAATATCACCTATTACTTGCCAACGAAGTTCACTGAATAAAGGTTCTACTATCTTTTCCCAAAACTTTCCTTTTTTATTATTAGTCCATGTCTTAGGAACGACAACTTTCAATTTTTTCTTAATATTTAGTATGTTACTCATCGTTAAGATGCTTATTTATATAATAATTACATTATAGTACAAAAAGATTGTAAAGAAAAGAGGCAAAAAAAGATTATTAGTAAACTTTGAGTTTCCCCATTATCTCTTTCACTTCTTATAAATCAAAAACACCGAACCAATTGGCCCAAAGTTTTCCAAATAGATTTTATTGTTATAAAACAATCCCGGAGACATACCTCCATCAAATAACATCCCCTCTTGAATTCTTCCTAAACAATTGTTTTTAGCAATTCCTTCTAAGACATCATCAAACTGACTTGGTAGTAACTCTTTATTAATTGCAGAAGTTTGAATACTAGAATTAGCTTTCACATCATTAACTAACAAAATCACATAACCTTTACTAGTAACTGCTACCATAGAGCGATTAGTTGCACCTTTACAAGCAAATTCTCCTAAGGCTTGACAAATATCTTTAAACTTACCTTGACGGTAGAATCTACCATTACCTCCCACTAAATTGTAATTAAGAATATTCGCTCCTCTTCTGCCAGTATCAATAGTAGCTCTACGTTCCCTGGGGTTTCCCCCTGATATCCCAAAGGAAGAACGTTTGTTTTTAAATGCACCAGAATACTCTATCCCACGAGATATATTTAAACCTTGGGGTTTATTAACAGTATCTATATAGTCAGCATTAATGGCTGCAATTGGTGATTTACCATTTAATTTAGAATTTCCATCTGATATTAATTGACTAAAATATTTGGGTATATATTCTTTGCGAAAGTTTCCTCTGCCATCTTTAGCGTATATTTTATGAGCCAAACCAACATTAACTTTAAAATCTAGTTCTGCTGATTTAGGATTAAAAATAATCACATGATTGATCCCTCTAGAATATCTTTCACCTTTATTATTAGTCTTAAAAAATTCAATACTAAACTGAGAATTATTACCAGGACAATTAGTGGATGGTTTTGGTGCTGAATTAGCTACCATATCCTGACAACCTAATAATAAACCAGCGCTAATTATGGGAATAGATATCAAAAATAATTTATTTGTGTTCATCTGTGTTTATCTACGGTTATGATCACATAAAAAAACGCTACAGAATTACTATAGCGGGGATTATTACTGGACATAACAAATCAATCATTGAATTTCTTGCCTTATAGCAATTCCCAAGCTCATAAATACACCCCACCCGCGCTGTCGCGCACCCTCCCCTTACCAAGGGGAGGGTTGGGGAGAGGTAATTTTGTATCTAATTAGAGTGGGAAAGGCTATATCATCCTCTGTAATATCTTACCTGCTAACTGTCCGATACCAAAAAATGACAGTAAATGAATTCACCGTCTTCTTTAATCTTTTGGCCTCAGCAATTGCTCTAAAATTCTCTCCAGTCTCTCTATAGCAGCATTTGTTGATTGTTGGCTATCTCTTAATTCGAGAACTACATTATTTACTACAGCATTACGCGCTTTGCCTGTATCCACAAAATCGTCAATTTTGTAGCTTAAGCGGTCAAACTGCTCATCTACTTTGACAATAAAGTTGTCAACTTTTTCGCCCATGACTTGAACTGTTACGGATAACCCGTTAAGCTGTCTTTGGGTGATATCTTGTCTTTCTGATAGCCTGTCAATGCGATTATTAGCTAATTCAGCATAGGAAGCGGCTGATATCAAAAGCTGTTTGGCAGTCTCAAACTCATCATCTAACTGCTGTAGGTGTGAGTCGATATTGGTTAGACGGGTGTTGGTGTCTACTGGCTGTGGGTTGGTCATGCCGATTGTTGCTGGCTGTACGTGCGGCTAACTTGCTTTCTGGTCTTGAGGTTTGTAGCTCTTAACTGCTCGTGTAATTATCCGTTCTACAAGATTGGATAATGTACGGTCTTCAACATTTGCAATACTTTCTAGTTCTTCCCGTAGTTCATGTGAGCAAGTAAATGTAATTTTTGCCTTTTTAGTTTGACCCATAACTTCAGAAACTATAGATACCTTAAGGTTACATTCTCGCTCAGTCAAAAACCAAATATTTTAGAAGCTAGTAGAATTTATAGATAACTTCAGAAGCTATAGATAATATAACGATAGATAAGCCAATCAGACAAGTATCTGTCAGCGATCGCTTACTAATCCCCTCATAAATATTGGTATCAACAGATGTTGCGGCTCGCAAAGCAGGTTTTTAAGTACATATCATAAAAAAATCCGCTACAGAATGACTATAGCGGGGATGATTAAAAATTGCAGTTATGGCGTAATGTAAAATTCAATGGGTAAATTCAAAATTTACGCAAGCCATTCCAGAACGGCTTCTTCTTTAGTGTTGGTATTGCGAGATGGTGTTTCCCGCTCAAACTTCATGTGAATAGAACGGCTTTGTTCACCATCAGCAGCAACAGCCAAAATTGGGTAATCAATTACACCATCTTGGAAAGACATTTGGAAACGGAATGTACCATCTGAATTGAGTTGAATGGGACGGCCACCAATAGTTACAGTTGCATCTGGTTCAGTTGCACCATATACAATCAATTCAGCGTCAGCAATTAACCAGAACTGACGAGGACGTACAGGTACTGCGGAAGCAGAGAAGCCAACACCAGACATACCCACACCGGACATAGTTAAACCAGATACGGTAGGAACTGCCCACATACCCACACCAGATGGGAAAACGTAGGAACTGATAGCTTGTTCTGGACGTGCCGAACCGGGTACTTGTTGCATCGAACCAAATAGAGAACCTGCAACTCGTTGAGCTTCAGCAGATTCTGCTAAACCAAAGATTTGGTCATAAATGGGGTTGCCATTTGCAGTTCCAGCTGCTGCTGCTGTGGTAGCAATTTTCTTAGCTGGGGGAACTAGTTCGTACTTAGTCGTACCGCGCAATTCTTCTTCAAAGTCTACGGTGATGAAGACATCTTCAATCCAGTCGGAAGGATAGACGGGAGGAATGTGGACTCTTGCAGAACGAGCTAATACCAACCAACTACCATCTGCGGTACGATAACCGATATCAATGACGTAATCGCGATCGCTTACCGGAATGGGTAAATACCATTCTCTTGCTAGTTCATCAGCAGGATATTCCTGGATACTGTGGGGGCTTTGATGTTCGATATTAATGTCAGTAACATCATAAATCCGCAATGCTAGTTGCTGTCCGCCTTGACGGCGTAGTTCTTCTCTGTGATCATTGGGAATATCCCAGTATGTATAAGCCCATTGAGGATCACGAGGTAATAGAACTATACGGCTATCACCGTAACCCGCTGGTAAATCGGCAAGTGCCTCATCCACATCAGCGAGAGAACCACCAGTACGATCTTCCTGACCTAATTCAAACTTTGCTGCTTCCACGGTCTCCTGTGCCTCCAGTGAACGAGATGGACTAAGCGAAACTTTGTTGCGCTGGACTTCTTGAATTGATGCCAGCAGTTGAGATTTACGCATTCGGCTATAGCGAGAAATGCTGTATTCACTAGCAACTTTACGAAGTTGCCGTAATGTCATCTCCTCTAGCGGGGGGCGTTCTTTTGCCATTTATTTGGCCTCCAGTAGTGGTAAAGGTAAATGATATCCCTGGGTTATAAAATGTCATCTATCCCAGATGAATTTCTTATTCCTGACTCCTGGTTTTGCCCAGTTTATAAGTGTTTTAGTTTGTTTTTAAATGGAGATACACGACTTGCTTAATTCCTAGTCTTGCCGTCATTAGCATTTCTTCGGGATCAGCGGCGTGCTTTCGTTAAATAGATATTAACCGGTAATCATGCCTAGTGAGCAAGGGGTCTGAAGACGGTTTTTCGCCTGTTTGACGTATTTATCAGCCCTTTGGGGATCATTATGTCAGGAAACAATGACATAAATAGTTTTTGGGGAAACATTTATCAAGATTTCATGACATTGATATCCAAAAGCTCAAATCCCCGACTAATTTAAGAAATCGGGGATCTGGTTACTCAGACAAAATTTAGTGGAAAATTCTTGTGCTGTCAGGGTTTTACTGACAACTATGGTGTGTCAGACTTCATAAATGCTGCAAATAAACAGATATTTAATATCTGACGCACCCTACAAAGCAAGCCAGTTGCGTCAGTCCTGTTTGAATTACGAAAAATATTTTTGTTTTATTTTACCATATACTCTTTTTATAAATAGTTTTGTTAAACGCAATTTTGTTAAATCTGGAATCTTGAAAGAGGAATGAATTTTGTAATCAAAAAAATCATTGATCTCCGTTAAAATTAATGTAAATCTATTAATGATATTTTCACCACGGTACTCTGACAAAATTTCTGGTGATAAAGTTAAATAAACTGGAGATGCTAGAGATTTAAGAATACGTTGTACATCATATTCTAGAGAGTATCCAGCAATTTTATAACAATTAAAGCCAGGATCTAAATAATCAGAAAGTCCGCCATTAATACTAGAAAAAACCTGACACCCACAGGCAAGGGCTTCCATTGGTTGTAAGCCAAAACCTTCACTAACGCCTTGTTGCGCCCAATATTCAGCAGAATCATAAAGATAAATTTTAGCTCGGTTGAATAATCCTGGTAAATCTTCGATATAAGAATCAACGACAAAAACATTACATTTTTTCTGCAATGCGGGAATTAATTCTTTGATTAAATATTCCGAAGATTTTCGAGTTTGAACTAAAATATCAATATCTCGCTCAAGATGCAAATTTATAAATTCATCAGCGATTTGATTAGGTAAATAATAAATTAAAGAATTAGGTGATTTTTGCCCCCAATATCCCATCGTGTTACGGCTGACTGTCATGATGGGAATATCTGACGGTAGCTTGAATTTATAACCAGCAGTGTGAGCATGATAAACCACATTATATTTTTGCAGTTTGGGCGCTAGTTTAGCGATATCAAATCCCCAACTAATGATAAATATCACATCATTCAAGTTGTTTTCTTTGAGTAGATCATCAAGAAATAGTTTATCTTTTTCTCTCTGTCGATAAGTAACAACATCAGCATGACAGACCTGTTGAGCTAAACTAACTGTTTTCAACTCTGCCCAAAGACCACCACAGGAAAATTTTTTATCTGTACCAGGAACTAAAAAATAAAGTTTTCTCATCAGAAAATTAATATAAGCAGTATTCACTTGAAGAAGATACAAAATTTACGGTAAAAACCACACAGAAAAAGATTTTTATTCCTGTACGGGCGAAGCATTCGGAAAATAGCCTTTGCCAAAAACTAATAATTGATCGCCCGAATGCTTCGCCCCTACTACTCCTGAATTTTGCCATAGTATTTATCCACACCATTTTACTTTAATAAAATGCGCTTCACGTCCCCAGGAATCGCGGGTGCGGGTAATATTTTCAGTTTCTAGGTTAAATGGGATAGCTGTTGTTAGATAACGTTGGGCTATAAAACCTAAATCGGGTGCAAGTTCAGATGCTGTTGTAGCGGCTAAACCTAAGCCTATGAGTTGTTCAACTGGTCGGAATGGTAACAATAAATGCACACCTATAGCCAGTCCAGCAGTTAAAAGCATTGCTACAGATAAATTTGTACCGCAACGGGGATGAACGGCTAAATCCCATTCTCCACTGGTGAGACGATGTTGGGCTAGTGTTACCGCACGTCGCAAATGACTTATATTCACGTCACCATAGAGATAAAATCCATGTTCTGTGGACAAACCGCCCAATAATTCATTATCCAATTGCACATTAGTGGGTTTTCCTGGATGAGAATAAGCGCTTTTAGTTTCACTGAGAACCCAAACAGTAGCGTGTTCTAGGGCGTGAACCTGACGCAGCATCAGAATTTCTTGTAACCCCGGTAAAAAAGATAGCTGTTTGAGTAATTCAGCATCTTGTTGGCAATGTGGTGCTGTAAAGTCAAGGTTAAAAAAGTTAAAGGGAGATGAGGTATCTGGAAAAGAAGTAGGAGTATTCATTTTCCCCCAGCTGATAAATCAACATAGATTTCTTTCCAATGTAGCGCTTGCATCGCTGTCTTATTGCTAATTTTTGTGGATAATTTTTTGAACAAGATGAAGGCAAGGGGAAAAGAGTAAATAAAAACTATACCCTTTTCCCCTTATGCTTTCCCTGACTTCTGAATAAAGTCTATAGCCTTTTCCAATCTAGTTAGATACAAAATTACCCCTCCCCAACCCTCCCCTTACCAAGGGGAGGGTGCGCGACAGCGCGGGTGGGGTGTATTTCATGAGCTTGGGAATTGCTATATTGATTCTTTGAGCTTTTCCTCGGTTATCTGTTGTGCTGAATTCTAGGAGGAATTCTGATATACAAGTTCCGAGAGTGGAAAGAAAGTTGATTCCTTAGCGTCAACTTTCGCTTAAGTGAAAGTTGCAGAACTTGTGGTAGAGGTTCACACTGAAAAATAGGAGTGAGGAGGAGAACAATCAGTAAACCTCAAAATTGACTTTTCAGCATACCAGATGGGAGTAATAGCAATCGACTAACCAATGGTTTCATCGTTATGGATGGGGAGGGTACAGCAATTAACATCATTTAAGCAAACTTTACCCCATTGTAAAGCCCAGCGAACCAAAGCGACTCGGTTGTCTGTTTTAGTTTTGGTGAGAATGTTGCTGATATGGTTATCTACTGTACGTTTGCTAATCTCCAGTTTTCCTGCAATTTCTTGGTTAGTTAAGCCTGCGGCCACTAAGTCGATAATTTGCAGTTCTCTGTCTGACAGACTAACAGGGGTCTGAGACTCATTAGCAGCCATGACTTATTTATTTCTCCCTTGGTATATGTACTCAATCGCTCTTTCTAATTCTAAAAGATTCTCTCAGAGGCAGACATTACAAATGTTCCGAGTAATACCAAAGTCCATATTTTCTTTGGATTTGATCTGGAGTTTTATCTAACCCATTAAATATTTTGTATTAATGGGTACGTTTTAGCATGAAAATTCTCTTGTCTACAGAGGTAATAAATTTGGGAATTTAAAAGCATATACACTCTATTTAGGCATAAAAATTGCTATTGTATTCTATGACCAGCCCTTCGGGATGTGAACAGGTAATATTCTTGTGAATGTCTAGAGGTGAATTGACTACACCTTTAAGAGTTTTGAACTGCTTGAAAATCTCTACGGCTTTAGCCCAGAGAGAAGTCAAACATATTCTTAATCCCAAGTCGTGAATCAAAAATGAGATGAGTAATCCCCGTGTTTTGTGCCTTGGCGAAGTTTTGTTTGATTGTTTAGCTGATCAATTGGGGCTAAAGTTGCCAGAAGTGCAGTCTTGGACTCCCTATCCAGGTGGAGCGCCTGCTAATGTGGCCTGTGCTTTAGTAAAGTTGGGAACGCCAGCAGGATTTATTGGTGCGGTGGGAGAAGATGAACCTGGTAGCACTCTGGTGAAGCTGTTACAAGATGTAGGCGTGGATACGACGGGTGTGCAACGTCATCCTACAGCACCAACGCGACAAGTTTATGTGATTAGGGATTCGGGGGGCGATCGCACTTTTGCCGGATTTGGTAAATATGATACTTCAGAATTTGCCGATACCCGTCTTCAAGCTAAACAACTGTCACTTTCGCTGTTTGATGAAGCAGAATTTTTGGTAGTAGGAACTTTAGAATTGGCCTATCCTGAAAGTGAGCAAGCTGTTTTGCGAGCCTTAGAGTTAGCAGAACAATATGACCTGAAGATTATTCTGGATGTAAATTGGCGACCAGTATTTTGGCAAGATGAAAATACAGCCAAGTCCAAAATTCAGGCGTTATTGAAGAGATTTGATTTTCTCAAATTGACTAAGGAAGAAGCCCAATGGTTATTTGATACCACAGATCCAGGAGCTATTACTTATCGACTAAATTCATTGGAAGGTGTTTTAGTCACAGATGGTGAAAATGGTTGTGCTTATTGTTTAGGTGAAAACGAGGGCAAATTACCTGCATTTTCTGTACCTGTCGTTGATACAACTGGTGCGGGAGATAGCTTTTTGGCTGGGTTTATCCATCAATTATATCAATCTGGGATTCAAAGTTTGAGGGATGGAGAAACTGCAAAACGAGTTATCACCTATGCCAGTGCTGTGGGGGCGCTAACTACTATTAAACCAGGTGCGATCGCATCCCAACCTACCCCTGCTGAAGTTGATGCTTTTCTAGCTACCCATCAACTTTAGGTCGTTACATATTCAGCCGGGATGTCAGCTACTATTGGTTGATATTCCTGGCTGGAAAATGGACGAAAATCATCACGCCATTCTGCGGTCAAACTACATAATAAACGTAGCTGAAGTGGTGCTGGTACTGGATTGATGCGCTCAACGTATACTGTTAGAAGTTCTGAATTTTTGTTGTTTAGTTTAAAAACATCATCTACTATATAGCGGGGACAATAACCAACAATATGATGATCCTTCGTACATAAAAGCAATGCACGCGAGTCATAGGGATTTTGAAATTCGTGAGCTAAATACAAAACTTCTTGGGTTTGTAATTGATTAATTCTTTCGATTGTAGATGGGGGAAAATGCCGCAAACCATGAGCAAAAAAATGAATTTTGTATAAACCATTTTCATCAGGTTCTGGACAAGGGAAAACTTCATAATGATCTGTTACTTTACGTCCTCCAGAACGAGAAAGAATAGCCATTGGATCATCTTCGTTTTCAGGTATATTCAGCCATTGAATACAATCTTTATAGTCTGGTCGAGAAGTTTGCATCACTCGGTTATAAAATAATGGGAATAATTCAGTTGATGTATAAATCCTGTGCAAATCTGGGAACGAATATACTAGGTTGAACTCACATTTATCTTGTGCTTGTTTAGCTCCTTGAGTATATACGAAAGTATATTGTGTTCCATCAAATGTTAATCTCCCTACAGGAAACCAAGCACGAGTTGTCGGATCTTGCCAAGCCAAAAAAAGAGTTTTCATAGATAAAAAATTCACTGTAAATTTAGCAGTTCTTTTTGATTTAATTCTAGTATTTTATGAGCAAATTCTATTGCTGGTATGGATATACGGTTTTTGGGAATACGCATAATACTTTTTAAAGTATCATTACTGCTAATTTCTGCCAATCTATCAAGCCAAATTTTTGCAGCATTTGGATAACGTTTTTTTACTTCACAAAAAACATCCAAATTTCTGAGGCGGTGTGTATTACCAATGGGAGAATAAAAAACAGAATAGCATTTTTGGGCATAGGCTTTAACCGAAAAACCCTGATCTTTTGTGGTTAATCTTTCTTCCCGTTTGGAGTCAGGTTCGTTTCTACCAAGACTAGAACCATGATCATAAGTTGGTGATAAGTAAATTCTATCTTTAACACTGATAAATGCCCAGTTTTCATGGTGTCGATCAGTATTACCTATCCACGCATCTAACAGTAAGTATCCGACAAAAGTATCAATTGCAGTATTAATTCCTTCTGGTGGTATCCATTCTATTGGTAAGTTAAGCAAAGTAGCTTCAATGGTACTGAACACATTATCAATTGTGTGTTAGGAATGATCTTTTGGATGTTGTGGATAGTCAGGTAATTTTTGAGCGAGAATTTCCCTACCAGTAATCAGAGTGCCGTTTTTCCATTCTCCTCGTAAAAATGAGGGTGAAACAGTACCTTTTTCTCCCCTGTATATAGCTAATTCCTGTTCAGCATGGGGTAGTCCCAATAATTTGCACAATTCAGTAGCAATTTTCTCCGCCCAATCTTCTCCAGTATTTGGTCTAGCTTTTTTAAAGAGACAACGACTAAGGTTATCGTCATAGAACCAGAACTTTATTCGTGTTCCCAAATCCTCAATCTCCTGAGAGGCATCTAGCGGAACTTCAATGATTGGAAACAGATCTGACATGATTTATCATGACGGCAAACACATACTATAGTAATCATCCCATTAACTCGCCTCAATCCCTAAAGCCTTTCTAATCTTATTTACACTCACTTCATTCGGCTGGGAAATATCAACATAAATAGCATTATCTGGCTCTTCAAGGTCATCAAACTGACTTTTGAGGAGTTTTTCATTCATAAAGTGATTCTGCCGCTGTCTCAGCCGTTCTTGAATGATATCGAAAGATCCTTTGCAATAGACTAACTGGATGCGACTATCACATAAGAGAATTTGGCGATAACTAGCTTTAAGAGCAGAACAAGC
Organism: Anabaena sp. PCC 7938; assembly: GCF_049315035.1. Lineage (NCBI taxonomy): Bacteria > Bacillati > Cyanobacteriota > Cyanophyceae > Nostocales > Nostocaceae > Anabaena > Anabaena sp. PCC 7938. Next base: position 5,918,050 of record NZ_CP186034.1, read on the forward strand.
TAAAACTACATTTTTATTTTCTTGCAACCAAATTTTAATATTAGTCTGTAAATCTTGTAACCAAGGCATTCTATCGACATCATTGAGGGGAATACCAAGCAGCATGTTTTCAAGGTTTTCTGGTGAGTGGAAAGCGTCACCATCATAAAATTCCCAGTTTAGTGATTCTGCTAAAAGTTTACCAATAGTAGTTTTACCAGATCCAGAAACACCCATTAAAATAATAATCATCAAATTAAAGAAAGAACTGTTAACCTTTACCCAAACTACAGCAGAATTCAGGAGTCAGGAGTCAGGAAGAAGGAGTCAGGAGTCAGGAGTCAGGAGTCAGAAGTCAGAAGTCAGAAGTCAGGAAGAAGGAGTCAGAAGTCAGGAGTCAGGAGTCAGGAGTCAGGAAGAAGGAGTCAGGAGTCAGGAGTCAGGAGTCAGGAGTAAAACTGGCTTTATGTATAGGTTTCAATTTAGATTTTGTACCTCATAACTACGCAAACTGCTGTATATAACCAGGACTCACGCACTGAAACGGAAAACTGTCATTCTGAGCGCAGCGAAGAATCTCTCCAGAAGTTGAAACGCCTATTCTAGCGTTCTCAATTTGGCTGAGTGCGTAAGTCCTAATAGCAATTCTATTTGAGTTGAGAACTTATCAGTGAGGGAAGGGAACATACTTTTCCAACATCTTCTTACATTAAATTTTCAATTTTGCTAAACCTAAATAACGGATACCTTCTGGAGAAATATCAAAACGACAAGGTAAAACTTCTAAACCGAGGGTTATGGCTTGTCGTAACAATTGACTATAGATAGGATCTGTGCTATCACCGGGAGCAAATTCTGGACAATCACCCCGATTGATAAAATACAACATTACTGCACGATTTTGGGGTAACACCTCCATTAATTCACGTAAATGTTTTTGTCCTCTTGTGGTTTCTGTGTCGGGAAATAATGCTAAATTCCCTTGTGTCCAAGTAGTATTTTTAACTTCTAAATAAATCGGACGTTGTTGATCAATTCCGGTTAAGTAAAAATCCACACGGCTTTTTTTATCTTTTCCATAAACCACTTCGCCCTTAACTTGTGTATATTCACTTAATTCTGGAAATAGATATTTTTCTAAAGCTAGTTTTATTACTCTATTAGGTAAAGCTGTATTCACACCTACCCAAGTCGGTTCTGGCTCTTGTACTTGAATTAACTCTAAGGTGTAAGCTAATTTACGGTTAGGATTATCGCTTTTAGAAATTTGTACTGGACTACCAACAGTAGATACTCCAGTCATTGGCCCTGTATTGGGACAGTGGGCTGTCACTATTTCCCCAGAAGTAATTTGAACATCAGCAAAAAACCGCTTGTAGCGTTTGAGCAATACACCAGGGTAGAGTACTGGATAGTTATAAAGCCAATCAATCATAGAAATATGTAACTTATTTATTTAAGGTATTAGTAATAATACGATTAAACTCAAAATAAATATCATCATAATTTTATAGAATATTTTGATATGGTGACTCACATTAGGTAACTATAAAAAATACGCATTACAAAAATGTTATGAACAACGAATACAATTCCGCACCTGCTGCTACCGAACTAGCTACTACTGAGTACTATGTGCATTCAATAGAGTATTTACTGAAAGTAGTTCAAGAACTTTGTTCAGTACATACTTTAGAAGAGATTACAAAAATTGTACTAATAGCAGTAAGAAAACTGACGGGTTCTGATGGTGCTACTTTTGTGCTATCAGACAATGGATTTTCCTACTACGTAGATGAAGATGCTATAAGTCCGATGTGGAAAGGTCAGCGATTTCCAATGGATACAACCATTAGTGGCTGGGTAATGAGGAATTGTCAACTAGGGATTATTGAAGATGTATCTGTTGACCACAGGAGTTCCCATTATTTTTATGAAAACACATTTATTAAAAGTATGGCTATGGTTGCCATTTGTCCGAAAGGAGGTATTGATGCTGTTGGTGCTATTGGTACTTATTGGGGACAACACTATCAACCGACTCATGAAGAGGTTAAGTTGCTGCAATTACTTGCAGATAGTACAGCGATCGCAATGGATAATGTCGCCATGTATGTAGAACTCCAGAAAAAGTTGAGCGATCGCACTACAGCCCTGGAAATTGCTCAAATCACTTTACTACAAGAAACCCAAGAACGTAAAGCTATTGAAGCTGAAATTCGCCGCATCTCACACACTGATGAATTGACTGGACTGCATAATCGGCGCGGCTTTTACCTGATGGCCGAGCAGCATCTACGATTAGCCAAGCGATCGCAAATGTACACTAGTATCATGTTTATTGAACTGAGTACACTTACTTACATTCATGAAACTTTTGGTCATGAGTTCGCTGAAGACGCTATTGTTCTCACTGCAAATTTGCTCAAACAAAGTTTACGCAATTCTGATACATTAGGACGGATAGAAGAAGATCAATTTGTTGTCCTCGTACAGGGATACCAGCTTGTGTGCGAAGTGATAGAGCAGCGAATGGAAGCTAATATCCACCAATTTAATCAGACTCAACAGTTACCGTTTCCGCTATCTATAACTATTGGTGTCTATCCCTATGATTCCAGTCAGACTATTTCACTAGATGACCTGATTGCATTAGCTCATCTTAATATCCATCAAACAAAATTAGCACAATCTGAAAACCCTCAATACATAAACGATAATTGCTCAGATACAGCTAAGTAGGTGTATTTGATAGCAATGTTTCAGTAATTTAACAATTTTTGTAGTCAAATTTACGACGGTTAAATAATAGTTGCATATAATAGATATTACAGACCTTCCACATTAAAAAATTGGGAAGGATTTTAAAATGCAAGGAAAAAAGTCCTATGCAAAAAGTCTCATATGCTACGGAATTAGAATATACTTTTCTGTTTACCCTGAGAAAAGTAAATTCGATTAATACTGAAGATTTTCAGACATTTTTTCAGAACTTACCTGTTGATCCTTATATTAAGGGTAAATATCGCTCAAGAAGGTTATCACGGGTCATAATTTCTGAAAATAAGTTGATTAAACTTCCACATGGATACCTATTTCAGAGCCGAGATTATAATTCTTTATTGGGTGATATCAAAAGAGATTTTGCAGAATTAGAAGATGCACTTGTCGAACTAGATATTTTTAAGAACCTGGTTTTAGCTTTTAGCGATGCTTGTAAACTGCACCCAGAAGCCGAAATTGGTATTCATCAAATCAGAACCACCTGTTCACCAGGTCATTTAGGCAATCCTGCACCTGAAGGCATTCATCAAGATGGAAGTGATTTTATTGGCATATTTTCTGTCGCTAGAGAAAACATTCAAGGTGGAGAAACACATTTATATACTGCTAAAAAAGAGAAGCCAGTTTTTAACAAAATTTTGCAACCAGGAGAACTAGTTGTAGTCAATGATCATGATTTTTTCCACTTTACAACTCCTATTAAATCTCACAATCCAGAACCAGGAACTAGGGATGTGTTCGTACTTACTTCTCCCAGTTTAATATCTGAATAGTTAGTAGATTGTTCATGCTTCTATAACGACGGTAAACTTTCAATTACACCATTTTTATCTCTAGAATTATTGTCAGAAGCAAGAAGGAGGAAGAATAATATTTTTCTCTTCTGTTCGCTGTTTCTTGCTATATCAAACATTCTGTATCCTGAATCCTTACACATCTTGTTGATTGAGATGAATCATTTCCCAAGTTGTATATGTGCCAATAGGACTCCACAGTAAATAAGGAATTAGTAATAATGCAGCCCAAACCGAAACAGGTAATACTGCTATGGTGACTAAAAGACAGATAATAAAACCTGTACCACCAAGAATTGTACCCGCCTTTAAACTGCGAAATCGAAACATTACAGGTGTGTAAGCAATTGTAAATATTTCCAAAAGTAGGTATAAAATCATCATTAACCAAGTTGCACCAGTATCTGGGTTGTGTTCCCAGATAATATAAGCTGACCAAGCGCCACAAATAAATATTACTGTCCAAATCAATGGAATTGCGGCCTCAAAAGTAAGCCATCTGGGTCTTTTTAAGTGCCTGAACCACTGGCGATCGCTAGGTGTAATCTGGTTAGCCCCTAAAGCTACTAAAAAAGCCACACCCCCGATTACTATCCAAGATTTAATCATAGCTTCCGATCCTTGGCGTTGATGTTCAAGAGGATTGATACAGTAATATTATCAGTCAATGATGTGGTTAATTGTACATATTGGGGAAGATGAAGGAATATTTATCTTCTTCCTACCTTCTGCTTGAATATTTGGCGGTAATTTATAGCAATTCCCAAACTCATGAAATACACTCCACCCGCGCTGTCGCGCACCCTCCTCTTACCAAGGCTACGGTGTACACACAAGTCTTGAAATCATACCTAACGCTTGGTTTTGCCACTCTAAATCCCAATTTTATTAGAGAGATGGAGGTTTGAGTTTCGCAAAATATCAGGCATTTCAGGGGCTAAAAAACCTGAAACCTATGAGGCAACCACTTGTGTGTACACGGTAGCTTACCAAGGGGAGGGTTAGGGAGGGGTAATTTTGTATCTAACTAGAGTGGGAAAGGCTATATGTCTGGAGATGGGGGTAGAGAGTTAGCTAATGGAACTAAGCTTTACAAATAGAAGATATCCCGTGCAACCAGTAATAAATATGCACACTGATGAAACCGAAAAGCGATCGCACGAAGTAGAACCAGAAGTGCGATCGCACAACCAGGATCAAGCATCGCTGGAACTCAAACCGAAAGTACAAGATATTGCCAAAACTATCCGTCTCACCGGTTGGATAACTTTCTGGATACAATTGGCTTTGTCTATGGTTTGTGGCTTGGCTTTGTTATTTACTGTTACTGGTCGTGATTTTGCTCAACAACAAAATACTGGTCTAGGAGTTGGGATATTTTGGTGTGGTTGGGGAATTGTAGTGCTATTTTTCAGTATTTTTTGGAATTTTCGTTATACACGCTTCGGTAAACGCCTAGCAAATCCTAATCCCACCTTGCATCCTAGTAAGGCAGAAACAGTTAGAGCTATCCGACTGGGGGTCATGGTCGGTTTAATAGGGATGTTGTTAAGCATCTTTGGCGCGGGAGCTACCGTGAGTGTGCTGGTAGCCAAGTCTGTATCCCAGCCCCCAGGAGTGGCAATTACAGACCCTTACAGAATTATTCGCGCCATGGATGTGTTTGTAGCAGTGGCGAATGTCAATGCTATTGCGGCTCATTTTGTGGGAACTGTGGGTTCTATCTTCTTGCTAGAGCGAGTACATCAGCATTAATTCGTAATTCGTAATTCGTAATTATTCTCCCCCTGCTCCCTGCCTCCCCATATCCCTAATCTATTACTCTTCCACGCGATAACCTAATTCTGCCAACCTGATTCTTGACTGCCGCCATTTTGGTTGGACTTTGACAAATAATTCTAGATAAACTTTACCAGTAATTAGCTTTTGGATTTGTTGACGAGCTTCACTGCCGATCGCTTTCAGCATTGTGCCACCTTTACCAATTAGGATTCCTTTTTGGGAATCTCTTTCAACATTGATAGTAGCGAGTACACGGGTAATAGCTGGGGTTTCTTCGACTAGATCAATGGCGATCGCTACTGAATGAGGTACTTCCTCACGGGTCAACAGCAAAATCTGTTCCCTAATTAATTCTCCCATAATAAACCGTTCGGGTTGGTCTGTAACCAAATCAGGAGGATAGTAGAACGGGCCAGTTTCTAAATTACCAATTAATAATTCTTGCAGTTCTGGTAATCCTGCCCCAGTCTTGGCGGAAAATTTGACCATTTGCCATTGATGTTCAGCAGCTAACTGAGTGTAACTATCATCTAGCTTTTGGAAATCTGACGGTTGTTCGTCGATTTTATTTATCCCCAAAATCACAGGGGTTTGACTACGACTGAGTAATTCAGCAATATAGCGATCTCCTCCGCCACAAGCCACCGTTCCATCAACTACAAACAGCACCACATCTACAGATTCAATTGCCAGCTTGGCATTTTTTACCAATACTTCCCCTAATTGATGATGGGGTTTATGAATTCCTGGAGTATCTACAAAAATTAACTGTGCTGCTTCTGTAGTTAAAATACCGCGTAACCGATTCCGTGTAGTTTGAGATATTGGTGATGTAATCGCAATTTTTTGACCGACCAAATGATTCATTAAAGTAGATTTACCGACATTAGGACGACCAATAATGCCAATAAAACCCGATTTAAATTCAGGAGGAGCTTGGGGAATTGTCACTTCTCCTGCAAAAGAGAATGTATAATTATCAATACTACTCACATTAGACTCCAGCTTCATATTTTACTGTTTAGATAAATGGGTTTCTTGCTGTAATCGAAAATAAACATAAAATCACCTGGCAGTTCCAGATATTTTCTGATCTTAAATTTACACTACTACATAAATAATATACTTTTTCAAACATCAAAAACCAAAAAGCAAATAATTATTGTTTCACTACTTCCAGATTTTCAAAACTAACTCACCTTAAATATACCCCTTTTGGTTGAGATGAAAACTTTTACAAGATTATGAAATAATCTAAATTATGTCTTATGGATACAAATAAATTCTCAACCCCTACTTATCACATCAAACCACAAGCATTTTTGCAAAAGTTAATTTTTAAATCTTTCTGAGTAGATAAAAAGCTAGAGAAACAGATAATATTTCCCTAGACAGAAATTAATTTAAATAATTTATCTCGTTCCCAGTTTTTAATTGGGAATGATATCAAGAGAGGCTCTGCCTCTGCTTTCATGGAAGGCAGAGCCTTCTAAAATTCATTCCCATACAGAGTATGGGAACGAGAAATTTTGTTCAACTACTGAACTTTTAAGTTTTATCTCATTTATCTCGTTCCCAGTCTTTGACTGGGAATGCTATCAAGAGAGGCTCTGCCTCTACTTTCATGAAGGCAGAGCCTTCTAAAATTCATTCCCATACAGAGTATGGGAACGAGAAGATAAGAGGAATGACACCCAGTTTTTACAAGGCTTTGAGGTTAAGTTGACACCAATGGGTTTCCCAACCCCCGATTGTATTGCATTCAAGCAAGAATGACTATAACTGTTAACTTCCTGGTAAATTCCGCAATCTATCATCTAAATGAGTCCGGTCAGCCAAAGCCTGTAACATTGGCCCATGATCCGTAAACTGGACAATACTTAAAGACCCGACTGGACACCCCCAACGATAACGAAAGCGACCCACATCAATTCCTAATAAACTACAGAGAATGATTCTGATAGTTGCCTTATGAGCAACAACTAAAACATTACCATCGTTGTAAAGATGCTTAATTTCTTCAATTACTTGCATAGCGCGAGAAGCAATTGTTACCGCTAACTCGCCACCAGTGGGAGCATACCAAGCCGGGTCGGCCGACCAACGGATATAATCATCATGATATTCACGGCTGATGATTTCTGGGGTTTTACCTTCCCATTGACCATAGTTAATTTCCTTCAAACCATCTCGCAGTTCTGGTTGCACTCCTATAGCTGTACATAAAGGTTTTGCTGTCGCTATGGTTCGTCGCATGGGACTAGAAAAAACTGCCTTCCAGTGTGTAGAACTGTAAGCAGCTGCAAAAGCATTTGCCATTTCTATGCCGTCAGCAGTTAGTTCTGAGTCTATTGCACCGCAATAGGCATTCATGCGACTAGATTCTGTTTGTCCATGACGGAGTAGATAAAGAGTTAGGCTCACGGTATATTCTCACTGAGGTTAAATGTAGCAGTCTCAATATTCAGAGGATAACTGTATTAATGTCCAGTAAAAAGAGCGATGCCTTTGGGGTAGCATCCAGCACCCCGTAAGCATTGCCTACTTTGCTCAATGTATATTAAAGAAAGTACCGTTATAAAACTCAATATTAACAATGGTAGTAACCGCAGTAAATCCTTATCTTGATGGCAATTTTGCCCCAGTTCGCCAAGAAATTACCACAGACAGCCTAAAAGTTATCGGTGAATTACCCTCCGACCTCTCCGGGATGTTTGTCCGCAATGGCCCTAACCCCCAACATTCACCCATAGGACAGTATCACTGGTTTGACGGTGATGGAATGTTACATGGCGTGCAAATCAGCAATGGTAAAGCCATTTATTGCAATCGCTACGTCCGCACCAGAGGCTGGAATATTGAACATGAAGCGGGTAAAGCTGTCTGGAGTGGAATGTTAGAACCACCTCAAATGGATAACCCCCACGGGCCAGGGAAAAATACAGCTAATACTGCGTTAGTATGGCACGCCGGACAATTTTTAGCAGTGTGGGAAGGAGGTGCGCCGCATAATATCCAACTTCCTAAACTAGAAACCATTAGTGAATACACTTACAATAATCAACTCGTTTCTCCTTTTACTGCTCACCCTAAAGTAGACCCAGTGACAGGGGAAATGATGTTCTTTGGTTACTCATTTGCTCCACCATACTTACAATATGGAGTAGTTTCAGCCGAAGGAGAGTTATTGCGAACCGTCCCCATTGACATACCAATGGGAGTCATGATGCATGATTTTGCCATAACTGAAAATTACACTATCTTCATGGATTTACCTTTGACATTCAGCCCAGAACGAATGCAAAAGGGAGAACCGATGATGATGTTTGAGAGCGATCGCCCCAGTCGTTTTGGCATTGTCCCACGTCACGGAAATAACAGCAACATCCGCTGGTTTGAAACTCCCTCCTGCTTCATCTTTCACACCCTCAACGCCTACGAAGATGGTGAAGAAGTAGTACTTATCGCTTGTCGTATGAGTTCCACAAACGTCTTAATAAGTCAACCAACAGATCCCACAGCAGACATACCCCTACTACACAGTTGGCGCTTTAACCTCAGCACAGGCACGGTCAAAGAAGAAATGCTAGACGATGTACCAGCCGAATTTCCTCGCATTAACGAAAATGCTTTAGGAAGAAAAACCCAATATGGCTACGCTGGAAAAATGGCCAACAGTCCTGTACCTTTATTTGAAGGGGTAATTAAATACAATTTCAGTAATGGCAAATCTCAAACCCATGAATTTGGACAAGGACGCTATGGCGGTGAAGCAGTATTTGCGCCCCGTCTTCATGCCACTACAGAAGATGATGGCTGGCTTATAACCTTTGTTTATGATCAAAATTCAGAAACTTCCGAATTAATAGTAATAAATGCTCAAGATGTCACCAGCGAACCTGTTACAAGAGTCATTATTCCCCAACGAGTACCCTATGGTTTCCACGGTGCTTGGATATCAGAATCACAGTTGAGCAATTCTATCTAATTCGTAAGAATTCAGGAGTTAGGAGTCAGGAGTCAGGAGTCAGGAGTCAGGAGTCAGGAGTCAGGAGTCAGAATGCTTATGAAATGAAGAAGAGGGAGAAGAGAGATTTTATCAAAATCATCAAAGTTGACTAAAAAAGCTTTATTCTCCTGACATTTGTATTCTCTATCCTGAATACTTACTCTAATTCATCCTTTATCGTTCCCATACTCTGTATGGGAATGAATTCTAGAAGGCTCTGCCTTCCTTTGCTAAAATAGCATCCCAAGAGATAAAATAAACCATTAGTATAAATTAAATTCAATTAACACAATTGCCCATTCCAAAAACAGTAAAGTAAAAATATCAATTCACTAATAATCATAATTTATCCTGTCCACTCGCCGTAATCTTGTAAACTTTCAACTTACTGACATCTCTCATGGCTAGAAAAACCAAGTCTGCATCTCCTACCAACCAAGTACCCCTACTTGCATTGTCTGAACTACATATCCATTTAGAAGGATTAGAAAAAGAACATCAATCACTACTCAAACAGATTAAGAGAAAGCGAACAGAACTAAATAACTTTGTTGAACAAATGCGTTCTTTAGCCACCGAGGTATTTCATCAAGCCACCCCATGCTTCAAAAAAATGGCAGACCTCGACCAGGAAATTCATGCCCTTTTCAAGGAAATTTTTACTACTAGAAAATTTGGTAAACAAACCCAAAAAAATATAGAAGGACTTTATTTAAATCTTCAGATGTCCGGGATAATCAGCACCAAATCTGCCCAAGAAGAAGATAATGATACAGAACTAGATGAATTGTTTGAAAATTCAGAAAATGATGATGAACATAATCAAAATCGTCATCAATATTGGGAATCACGAAATGAATCAGAGTCTACTTCTGCAAGCAGAACAGAAGAATCAAGAAAAGTTCGGCAGACATTTTTGAAATTAGCAGAAATCTTTCATCCAGATAAAGTACAAGACAGTGAAACCCATAAGTCTCATACAGAAATTATGAAAGAAATCAATAAAGCCTACCAAGAAGGAGACTTAGCCAGACTTTTAGAAATTGAACGTCAGCATCAATTAGGAGAATCTATTGATAGCAATAGTGAAGATGACTTAACTCGCAGATGTAAAAATTTAGAACAACAGAATGAAATTCTTAAAACTCAATATGAGAAATTAAAACAAGAACTACGTTTAGCTAAAAATACACCGGAAGGATCAATGGTTTCTGATTCTCGCAAAGCTGCAAAACAAGGAATTAATTCTGTTGATTTAATGTTAGAAACTTTAGACTCTCAAATTAATATTATTGTGGATATTCGTGATTTTATTAAAGACTTTAGAGAGCAGAAAATTACCATTAAAGAATTTCTTGCAGGTCCCCCAAGTTTACGCTCATCAAGAGAGGATATGATGGAAAAATTGCTAGAAGAGATGATGCAAGAATTAGGGGGAGTAATTATTTTTTAAAATGGGAATTTCCTGGCTTTAGCTATGTAATTGAAAATAATGTCTAATTTTTCAAAATCAAATCAGTAAACTCGCGCAAACTCTTCCCATAATTCTCTCCTGCTACCGAAATCACATTATTATGATTTGCTGTTTCTACCCACAAATAAAGTTTAGGTGAATTGACAGCAGCAAATAATTTTTCACCATGAGTAAAAGGAATAATTTCATCTGATTTACCATGTATCACCAACACAGGAGATTTTACTTTTTTGATTTTATCCAAATTGGTAAACTTATCAAAAGGTAAAACTGGGAAAGGCACAACAAACCGAAAAGCAGAAGTAAAAGCACTTTCAAGAATTAAACCCGCTACAGGTTTTCGTACTGCTAAATCTACTGCTGAACCACCCCCAACTGAACGCCCAAAAACAATAATTTTCTCTGGTTTAATCTTTAAATCCTCAATTAAATAATTGTAAGCAGTTTCAATATCTTGATAAGCATGATTTTCTGTAGGTGTTCCTTCACTCGTACCATAACCGCGATAATCATAAGCAAAGATGTTGAAACCTAAATCGCGTAATTTTTTTAATGTTCCTTTGATATCTCCCAAATCTTCCGCATTCCCATGAGCGTAAAGAATTGTGTATTTAGCTTGATTATTTGGTAAATATACTGCTGAAATTTGCTGTTTTTCCCTCGTCTTCAGCTTGATAATGTCTTTTGTATCTTCATAGCTAGACGGTTGAGGCAGAAAAATCATATTATCTGCCCGAAAATATACATAGACGGCAAACAAAACGTAGATCAAAATTAAAGATTTGAGCATCCGTTTCCAGGTAAAATCACCAATTAGCAGTTTTTTGAGTCGCTGATCCATATCTAAGTGTAAAATATGCTCATGATTTTATCTCTGGTAGGGTGCGTCAGACCCGATAATTGAGCATCTAACAGATTTTCTCTATCTGGCGCATACCGTACTAATATGCGATTCCAAAAGCCGACAACTAGGCGATTTCCTTCATAATATAGCCTTTCCCACTCTAGTAAGATACAAAATTACCCCTCCCCAACCCTCCCCTTGCTAAGGGGAGGGTGCGCGACAGCGCGGGTGGGGTGTATTTCATGAGCTTGGAAATTGCTATATATGAAATTTGTCTAGTACGTAACTCCTATCTTATGGATGTATCTGGTGATGATTCCAAATATGATATGATGCGTAATAGAGTTATGGAAGGTTTAAGAAGTCACTTCGCCCCGAATTTTTCAACCGTATTAAGTACCCGTATCTGTACTCTTACTATAAAATTGTTGGAAGTGTCATTAGAAGTGTAAATCATAGCAAATAGTCCGCTGTACATAGCTCACTAGGAGTAGAAAAATTTTATTATTTGAGGCAAGTAGACACTATGGAATTAATCACCTCTTTAAATCTTAAAAATTCAGAATACTTTTCTAAAAATAGATTTATTAGTTACTACAACCAGTTACGTTTATTATTCTCACTCGGCAAGCAGGTAAAAAATGTCCTAGAGATTGGAATTTTTAACTCTCTGTTCACAGACATTCTGAAGAGGAATGACTATAACGTCACTACCGCTGATGTTGATCCTCGCCTCAACCCAGACATTATTTTGGATCTTACGCAAGACTTTACACTACCGCAAGATACATTTGATGTAATTATCCTGTTTCAGGTTCTAGAACATCTTCCCTATGAGCAATCAGAATTGGCATTGCAAAAACTCGCAGTGGCGACCAAAAAATTCTTGCTGATCTCTATTCCTTATAATACTGAATATCTAGCACTACAGGTAAAACCTTCTTTTTTAAACAGGCCAAGACATTTATTCATTAATGTGCCTAAGTTTTGGACTAAAATACCTTTATGTAACCAACACTATTGGGAAATTGGGCTAAAAGGATATCCCAAACAGCGGTTTTTAAATTCTGTTGCCAAAGCTGGTCTAACTGTAAAACGCGAATTTATCGACCCTAGCAATCCATATCATTATTTCTTAATTTTACAAAAAAACTCAGTTTTTAATAATGTCTCTTGATTTAACTGTTGCCATACCAACCTATAACGGGGAAAGCCGTTTACCCAAAGTTATAGATCATTTGCAAAGCCAACAGGGATTAGAAAACCTCAAATGGGAAGTTATCATCGTTGATAATAATAGTACAGATGGTACAGCAAAGCTGATTCAGGAATACCAAGCCAACTGGAATCATCCATATGTGTTAAAGTATTTATCGGAAATTCAACAAGGTGCTGCCTTTGCTAGAGCTAAAGCTATTCAAGAAGCACAAAGTGAAATTATTTGTTTCTTAGATGATGATAATTTACCTGCACCAAATTGGATTATAGAAGCTTACAAATTTACTGTAAATAATCCGCAAGCTGGAGCTATAGCCAGCAGAATTAGTGGTAATTTTGAAGTGAATCCACCAGAAAATATTCAGTCAATAATATTCTATTTAGCAATTACAGAAAGAGGTGAAAAACCACATATATTTCAACCTCGAAAACAGGGATTTCCCCCAAGTGCGGGGTTAGTCGTTCGTCGTCAAGCATGGCAAGATAACGTTCCCAAAAAACCTTTTTTTATTGGTAGAGTTGGCTCATCAATGTTAGGTAGTGAAGATGCTGAAGCATTATGTTATATCCAAAAAGCTGGTTGGGAAATTTGGTATAATCCAGCAATGCAAATAGAGCATCTGATTCCAGCATCACGGTTAGAACGAAATTATCTAATTTCTCTTTTGCAAGCAGTTGGTTTAGCTCGTCATCATTTACGAATGTTAATCTTACCAAGTTGGCAAAGACCTCTTGCGTTTTTTGCTTATTTTACTAATGATTTATTTAAATTTATATTATATTATATTCGTTACCATAACCTGATCAATAGTGATATTCTTACTGCTTGCGAAATGGAGCGATTAAGAAGCACTATGATTAGTCCTTTTTATTTAGAGACTTTAAAAGTTAGAAGATTCTTTCAAAAATTCAGTAATTAATTACTATGGAACTAATTTCTGTAATCATCCCTGTTTATAATGGGGGAAAAACTATCAAACCAACTATAGAATCTGTTTTAAAACAAGCACATTATAACTTTGAAATTATTGTTATTAATTCAGATTCCATTGATAGCACATTGGAGATAGTTTCCAGTATCCAAGATCAAAGAATAAAAATATATAACTATCCAAAAGCAAATGCAGCAGTTAATCGAAATCGTGGTTTAAAACACGCTTGTGGTGAGTTAATTACTTTTTTAGATGCAGATGATATTTGGACATCAGATAAACTTGAAGCACAATATAGGGTGCTACAAGAAAATTCCCAAGCAACTGTTGTGTACAGTTGGACTGATGCGATTGACGAACTAGGTAAATTACTACGTCCATGCAGTCATTCTACTTGGCAAGGTGATGTTTATGCAAAGCTATTATTAGATGATTTTATTGGTAGTGGTTCTAATGCAATGATTCGCTCTTTTGCTTTCGACAAAGTAGGTGGTTTTGATGAAACACTTACTAATGCTGAAGATACGGATATGTGGTTACGGTTAGCCGCACAATATCATTTTATTTTTGTTCCTCAAGTACAGATTTTTTATCGTATATCTAGCAACTCAAAATCTTCTAATATTTTAGGACTAGAAATATCTAACTTACGAATTATTGAAAAAGAGTTTGCAACTGCTCCTCTATCTTTACAATATCTAAAGCCTTACAGAATTGCTAATCTATATAAATACCTCAGCTACAAAGCCCTGACAGTTTCACCAGGAAAACAAAACAGCATTCAAGCAACTCGAATTTTATGGCTAACCCTTATAAATGACACTACTCTCTTACAGAAACCAATTATCTATAAAGCTTTATTAAAACTAATGATCATGACTCTACTACCTCCTCAACAAGCAATGTTATTACTGAATAAATTTCCTAAACTCTCTAATATTAGTACATTTTTTGGTTATATAAAAACTAATGTCCCAGCCACAGAGTCTTCAAGTTAAATGGAAATCACAACTAAGGGATTACAATCTGGCATTAAATTTTGTTGCATGAGATAGTTAATAAAAATAAGTAAATTATGAATATGAAAATAGCGTATGTGGCGGTAGATGATTTTTTAAATAAAAGCTCTTGGACAAAACATCTGCAAGGGCGTTGTGCGGCTGAATATTACATAGCTAAAAATCTTACAGATGAATCTACTTACATAGATTATATTAGCCCACTTAGTAAAAAATTTTCCCTATTAACCAGAGCAAAATGGAGCTTATATAATTATATATTCCACAAAAAATATTATCGTTGGGCAGAACCAATAGTTGTTAAAAATTATGCCCATCAAATTGAAAAAAAATTAAAATTGTTAGATACAAATATAGTTTTATGTCCAGAAAATATAGTCCCAATTGCTTATCTTAATTGTCATCAACCACTGGTTTTGTGGACTGATGCAACTCTGAGTTCTCTCATAAATTTCTATCGACATATGGAAAATTTATGTGATGAGAATATTAAAAATATCTATACTATGGAGGCAGAAGCTCTTAACCGATGTCAGTTAATTATATACACTTCAAAATGGGCTGCTGAAGATGCTATGCAGACTTATGATATTCCTGCATCTAAAATCAAAGTAGTTCCCTATGGAGCTAATTTAGAATGTGATAGAACCTGGGAAGATATCCGAGTAATTGTAGGATCTAGAGAAGAGAATAAATGCAAATTACTTTTCATGGGTATTGACTGGTTAAGGAAAGGCGGAAATACAGCTTTTCAAGTAGCGAAAGAGTTAAATGAAGCAGGATTAAAGACTGAATTAATTGTAGTGGGATGTCAACCAGAAATCAATGAACCTCTACCAGAATTTGTGAAAGTTATCGGGTTTGTCGATAAATATAAAACAGAAGGTACAGAAACAATTAATAGATTATTAGCTGAATCACATTTTTTAATTTTGCCTTCTAGAGCAGAAGCATTTGGTCATGTATTTTGTGAAGCAAGTTCTTTTGGTTTACCCTCTTTAGCAAGTAATATTGGTGGTATTCCAACTGTGGTTAGAGATAACTTCAATGGTAAAACATTTTCTCTTAACGCCGATATTTCCGAATACTCCGACTATATAATTAGATTGATGACAAATTATAGTGAGTACCAACAACTAGCGTATTCATCTTTTGAGCAATATCAATCTCGATTAAACTGGCAAGTATCTGTGCAGACTGCTAAACAGTTGATGAAAGAATTAGTAGATTAACCAATAATTGTATCTTGTGACGGGGATATTAATTGAGCGATCGCACTTCCCTAGATATTCCCTCGCTAATCATGCCGCTTCTATACTTTTGTTTAAGTTTAAGCAAGAATATAACCTAAGCTCTGCCAAAATTTAAAAAAAGTTCAAAATCTTAGAGAATAAGCCTTCTTTCCTTCTGCCTTTTTGCAATAGCAAATCCCAAACCCAAATTTTTGCTGTAAAGCGCCTAAAATAGAAAGGCTGTACTCAAATACGTAATCTGGAGATATTTGTCATGTCCCGTCGTTGTCAACTAACTGGAAAAAAGGCTAATAATGCGATGGCCGTTTCCCACTCTCACCGTCGCACCAAGCGTCTGCAACAAGCTAACCTACAAAGCAAGCGCGTTTGGTGGGCTGGTGGTAATCGCTGGGTAAAACTAAAAATGTCTACCAAAGCCATCAAAACTTTAGACCAAAAAGGTATAGAAGTAATGGCTAAAGAAGCTGGTATCAACCTGAACCACTACTAAACCTGCATCCCTGCTGGGTATTTACCAGAGTGGGAAAATTTTCGCTCAATCACCTCCTCTCTGGGGAGGTTTTTAATTACTTTGCATATTTTTGCACATAAGTGATATTTTTTTTATAAAAGCTGGGTAGTATAAACTTGCACTGTTAATAGAAACTTCATAAAGTTTGACTACAATTCCATGATTCTAAGTGAAATCACTTAACAATATGCTATGACCTAGCATACCATAACTAAATTAATGTTAATAATTTCAGTATTTTCCAGATGAAAGCAAAGATTACAACAGTGTTATAACCAAGTTATACCTTCTTGCGTAAATTGTATTTAGTTGCATAGTTGCTTGATTTGCAATTAGCACCGCCAAAATGCAGTATTTATTAGATGAATATAAAGTTTAAATCTTGACTACAAAATAGAGTTTTAGCCCAATTTTCTCAATATCCAAAAAACATTAAAGATAAGTACCAAATTACTTAGCAGGGAAAGCAGCTATGTCTCAGAAACGTCATTCAGTCCAGGCAATGCTAAGAATATCAAAAAAAAATAGCCGGAAGTTTTTAAGAGCGGCAAAAAAGCAATTAATTCACTTACTTCGGACTACTTTTAGAACTACCAGAAACCGAGAAACGTCCAATGCTGGTTTTATATTGCCCACAGTGGCAATGGTGTCTATAGTAGTTGTTTTACTGACCGTTGCTATTATGTTTCGGTCATTTGACCGAGCTAAAAATGCTAGCAATGTCCGCGTGAATGAGGCTGTAATTAATGCTGCTACACCGGCAATTGATCGAGCCAGAGCTAAAATCAACAAGCTATTTGAAGATAAACGACTACCAAGAGCTACGCCAGCAGATTCTGTATTATACGAAACATTGGCGAATAATATAAATGAATACACGTTTGGCGATGAAACCAAACTGAGGCTAGTTTCTGGTGCAAATGAGTCACTTACAGCATGGAGATTTCCCGTTGATACCGATAATAACGGGAGATTCGACAGTTACACTCTATATGGTATTTACCTTAGAAATCCCCCTTTAAGCGGCAATCAATACACTCGTTCCAGAAATCCATTGGAATCGAGAACTCAACCTATGGCTTCTAATAATGGGGGTGCAGGCTGCGAAGATACCTTTGGGACAAGTGCAACTTTAGTAGGTATTAATGGTTGGTTTAAGTTCGGTAGCAGGTTGAAAAAAGCTTTTTTTGTATACACTGCCACAGTCCCTATTACCACTACAACTACTATCCCAACTGCTACTTCAACCAATTATGAGGTTTTCAAAGGTAATAAAGGCTTTTCTGCCGTAGAGTATCAACAAGACAGGGTGCAGCTCCCTGTAATTAATAATGCTGTTCTTTATGAAGATGATTTAGAACTGACTCCAGGTGCAGACTTCAAGTTGAATGGACGGGTTTTTACTAATAGCAACTTACTGGTGGGTTCCGATGGTGCAACTATTACATTGTATCAAATTAGTAGCAAAGATTCCTGTTTCTACGAGCCTGACAACGCCAAGGTCATAGTTGGGGGCAATATAGGTATTGGTAGATTTATAAGTACAAGTGATTTAAATAATGGAGCCGTAGTTCATTTATTTAACGGCACTGGTGATGTCTCTACCTCTCAAATCAAAGACCACAAAACAGTCACAGACAACCCATCACTCATAACTTACAACAGTCTAGCCTATGTGCAGCGTATCAACCGCTTAGTAGAGGCTCAGATAGCTAACAATGAAAATACTGATCCAACAGAGGTTAAAGAAGGTATTCAAAAGACAAAGGATGATCTTGGGTTAGATAGTTACACCACAGAGGAAGAAGCAAGATTTCGTACAGAACAATTACAGTTGTACTTTCAAAAACGTACCCGC
This sequence comes from Anabaena sp. PCC 7938, assembly GCF_049315035.1. NCBI lineage: Bacteria > Bacillati > Cyanobacteriota > Cyanophyceae > Nostocales > Nostocaceae > Anabaena > Anabaena sp. PCC 7938. The sequence continues at coordinate 5,936,507 of NZ_CP186034.1, forward strand.
CGTGTTCCTTACAGAGAAGTGGCTTTTGGTGGCAATGCTCTAGGTACATATGCCACAACAACTCCACTTACAGGTAGTGGTGATACACTACGCCCAATAAATACTTGGAGCTTTCCTAACAATCCTGTTAATGGTAAAGTAGGTACTGGCTACACGGGACTGACACTCAGACCGAATACTTCTACCAAGCTTTATCCTAGTGCAACTGAACCAACGCGGTTACAAACAACCTATGGTGGAAAAGAACAATTCTTAGGCGATAGAATTGCTGTTGGTAATAATTTGCCTCAACTCTGGATTAAAGGAGGAGTATTTGTGGGACCAAATGCCGCTGATACTCAATCAATTTCTGGTATTAACTGGGATAATCCTACTACTCCTACAGTACCTAGAACTCGTCGCTCTCTTGTAGAAACACTCGCTGATGTAGGATCTACAGATAGAGATGGAATTTGGGAGCAAGCCGCCGCTACAGTACCAGATAACCCACAAGATCCTATTGGTGGTTTGAGAGTCATCACAGGTGCAGGAATTTATTTGCCTGAAGGTTACACTACAACAGGCAAAAATGACGGGACTGACACCACTTATGCAGTAGCTAAAACTGGGACTATAAATATCTGGTCTGATATGATGCCAGTCGCTTCTAGCACAGCGACATCACCAAGTAGTACAGTCGATCCAAACATTATACTACCAAACGCACTGACACCATATCTGCGAATGCGGGCTACAGCGGTTTATCATTACAAATCCACTGGTTACAATGAGGATACTCCAATCCCCATAGCTTGTGTCAGTAGCTATTATGATCCAACTAGCGAAAATTTAGCCAGAAATAAATCGGGTTTAGCTGATGTATCTCCTGTTGACCGCCTTACCACTCAGCCTTACAATACTACCATTAATACAAATAACGGTAATTCCCACAACGGCATAGTTTATGGTGCGCCTAATAAAGCCGTAAGCGACTATCAGGACGTACTCGATTACCAAGCCCAATTAAAATATCCAAATGGCCGTTGGGTGAATGAACCACTCCAAACTGCTCTAGCAAAAACAGCTGCAAATCGCACCATTGCCGAGCAATCTGCTATAGATGCAGAAATTTGCGCCCTACAGATTTTCGATGGTAGTATTCCAGCACCGTTCTACGCCCTTACCAATTCCTCACGGTGCAATTCAAGAAGTAGCATTTCTAGATGCGAGACAGGTTAAGGCAGTTCATAATGATGTAACTCTCGGTGTAGAAACTTTCACTAATGCGGATGGTTTTTGTCCTCTAGCGACTGGTGATTGTCCTCTAGGAGTACCAGCTAATGTTGTAGCAGCAGTACCAGATGCAGCAGATTATGATCTGCCCATCAGAGACAGACAACCCCTGGAAATTCGCGCCACTGTTTTAAATATAGGTCAGCTTCGCACAACTGCAATCGGTGGTACAACTCCATCACAGGAATACTTATTGCCAAATAGCGGTATTATATATGCTGCTCGCAATGATGCCCTCATAGATGCAAGTTCAGATTTACCAGATGCAACGGCGAAAAAATCCGAAAGTACGGTGGACTATAAGCTTGACCCTACTCGCCGTCCTAATGGGATTATGCTTTTAAATGGTTCAGAAATTTGGCGTGAAGAGGATTATCGAGATGAAGAGAAAGGGTTAATTTTAACTACAGATTTGCCTGTATATCTCAAGGGTGATTTTAATCTACACGACGAACAAGAATTTACCACTGACCTAACTGATGATTGGGGCAATTTCTATACTCGCGCTAAAAGTACCCGTAATCCTAATTTTGCCTGTCGTCCCAATGATTTAAGGCTACCGAATTGTACAACTGGTGACAAGTGGCGACCTGCTTCTATTTTGGCAGATGCTATTACTGCACTTTCTAATAACTTTAGGTTGGGTTTCCGCGATGAGGGAGACTATGACTTAAACAATAACTTGGGAGATAGCGAATCTATCACAGCATTGAAAAAAGTTGGCTTTTTTGCTAACACCTTCGCCACAAATGCTAGTTGGTATAACACTGGCGCAACTCTAAGGGGGTATCCCAAAGACTTGGAATCTACGGTTACTACTCCAAACGCGTTTCAAGGTAGTACTTACGTCAACAACTTTGTCACACCAATTCAACGACGGGCAACCTTCAATGAGTATTTGATGGAAATATGTCCGAAATTGCCTGTTTCAAAATGTGGACCTGAAGATTGGTATGTTAACTACGATGCACCAAACTCAGCTAATAATATTCGCTTATGGAAACCAACTGGAGATACAACTTCTAATGTACTTCTAACTAATGGTACTGTACCTGAATCCTCACTAAATGCTGGTACGACTGCGACTGTTTTTGCTCCTACTGATCCACTTAAACGCTATCCCCGTCGAGTCGCTTTCAAACGTGTTAGTAGTACAGACTCATTCAATGGAGATTTAGTTCTTGATGGCAGTAACCGTCCTACACCCTTGGGTATCATTTCAGATAATGTAGAAGAGTTTCCCTATACCCGTACTACTTATCCTCAGACTAATCCTAATGCTTTATGGTTTAAGACAACCACAAGCACTACCCAAAAGGCAGATAATAACAACAACAGCGACCCAGTTAACACTAAGTTGTTACTGGCTAACGAAACTCTGACTGCAACTAAGGACAGCCATCCCCGATTGCTGCCAGTTTTACAAGTAAATGACCCTTTTGATACTCCTGCAAGTGCAAGTACAGCTGATGTGGGTACTAACAGTAACAGTAATTGGTTGCAAGTAGCTACAGAAACTACTTTTAATGTCATTATGGCTGCTGGAGATACTCCTGCTCGTCCTACTGAAGATAATGGTGGGCTGCATAACTTTACCCGCTTTTTAGAACACTGGAACCCAGCGGCAAGTAACGTTAAAGCAAGAATTAATGGTTCTTTCATGCAGCTTAAAAAAAGTGCTTATGCCACTGCATCATTTACTACTTCTCTAGAAGGTGCAGATAATAGTCTTCTGTATCAAATCGGGATTAACGGTGGTAGAGGTTCCTTCTATCTTCCTCCTGAGAGGCAGTGGGGTTATGATGTAGGGCTGCTGTCTCAATCACCTGATTTATTTGCCCAAAAATTGGTGACTATACCACCTGATAAGCCAGATGAGTATGTCCGAGAAGTTGGTCGAGATGACATCTGGGTGCAAACTTTGTTGTGTGCTAAAACAACCGAAACGAATACACCTAATGCTATAGATGACGATCAACGTGGTACTTGCCCCTAAAACTTAGAAGCTGGTGATAAACAATGATTAAACGTAAACAACAGCAAACAAGTCATCCTGATCGCAATTCTGGTTTTACCATTATTGAGTCGTTGGTAGCGATAGTTGTAGTTAGCATCCTACTAGCTGCGATCGCACCAGTTATTGTTCTATCAACCGCTACTCGTGTTCAAGCGCGACGGATAGAATTAGCATCTCACGCTGCCAAAACATTTATTGATGGTGTCAGAACCGGCTCAATTACAACTCCAGTCGTAGTTTCTACCCTCTCTACTCCTACAACAGGCTCACCCAGAAATATTACTGCCACGCCAGGTGACTACTTAGTTAACACGACAAAAATGCCTGCTCCCACCTCAGCAACTGGTCTCTATTGCTTGAGGAAAGATAATGTGATCAATGTGATCAGTAACATATCAACAGATTGTTTGGATATTAACAACATCAACTTTTTTGTCCAAGCTGGACGAATTGTTCAATCTACTGGACTAAATGACGGTTATCGGTTGGCAATCCGGGTGTATAGGGGAGATGTGGAGTTTGGAAATTCTAGCAACCCTGTATTAGTCAGCCAAGGCAATACTAAAAATCAAGCCTCAACAGTGACAGGTGGACTAGGTAACAAACAAGCCCCATTAGTAGAAATGACTACTGATGTTAGCACTCGTTTTACTTCCTTTCAGGCTTTATGTCAGCGTCTAGGTGCTGCACCTGGCAGAACCTGTCAATAAAAGATTAGAACAAGATAAAGCGTGTAAGGCGTGCATCTATTCAGTAAAGGAAAGACCACATGATGATGAATACACTAAAATTTCTACTCAGGAACCAGCTAAAATCCTCAAAAGTCATTCAGCAAGCTAGTGGTTTTACCCTGATTGAATTGTTGATCGGTATGGTAATGGCATTTCTGATCATCACGCCCTTAATAGGATTTATGATCAGTGTTATGAACACAGATCAACAGGAGCAAGCCAAAACCAATTCTGAGCAAGAAATTCAAGCCGGACTAGATTACATTGGTCGTGACTTAAAGCAAGCCATCTATATCTATGATGCAGATGGTATTGATGCTCTTACTAGCACAGCAAATAGCGGACCGCAAATACCTGTAGCAACTGATAGAACTCCTGTTCTTGTCTTTTGGAAACGAGAATTAATCGAAGATGTAATCGCTAATTCAGGAAGCACTGACAAAGATGATACTTTTGTTTATTCATTAGTTGCCTACTACTTGATTAAAAATAATGACACAACTTGGTCTAAAGCCGCTCGTATTGGTAGATGGCAAATTAGGGATGGTGTAGTCACTACTAGTACAAGTGATAGTGATAGCATACTTTGTACTGGATATACTTCTAGGTATGTTAAAGGACCCACTGGCAACACTAATAAATATTGTCCTAGTACAGGTTTTGAATCCTTTGATCTCAGTCAACAAGGAACCATTACCGAAAGTATGAATGCGTGGACAAAAAAAGTCTCAACTACTTATACTGCTGATACTTTAGTACTTGTAGACTATATTGATCAAACCACAACTGGTGCGCCTGCTGCAAATTGTGCTAACTCGGCAAGTGCTGACATCACCTGGTCAAAAGTAGCACCAACGAGCATGACTGGTTTTTATGCTTGCATTGATATACTTAATACAACGTCAGAAGTATTTATACGTGGTAATGCTCGCGCTCGTATTAATACTCAGGGAAATAATATTGCATATAGTGATGGACAAAAAACTTATTTCCCTACTGCAAACATCAGAGTTCAAGGGCAGGGGTACTTGTATAAATAATGCTGAAAAGTGGAGGATTAAAAAATGGCTGCTGATTATGGAATAGAAAATTTTCTTGTCAAATTATGGACTCACAACCGTAATAATACTAACAGAGATCTGAGAAATTTAAAATCTGGATACACTGATCAGAAGGCTGGCTTTACCTTAATAGAACTACTTGTAGTTATATTGATGATAGGCGTTTTATCGGCAATAGTAGCCCCTAGTTGGCAGGGATTTGTCAACCGACAACGATTAAATAAAGCTTACGAGGGTGTTTTATCAGCTTTACAGCAAGCTCAGACATCAGCTAAAAATAGCAAATTGAACTATAGTGCCAGTTTTAGAGTCAATAGTACCAGTAATATTGCTGAGTACGTTATTTATCAGGGTACCACTTTACCTAGTTCGGGTTGGAATAGTTTAGCAAGTGATTTGGCAAAAAGTAAGGTTTTACTTTATAGCAATATGACCGGTGTGAATACTAAATCTAGTAGTGGCAATATAGTTCTGACTACAACTGGAAGTGGCACAATTACTTTTGATTATATGGGTGCTTTAGCACGTAAATCTGATGGTAATGATGCTGACATACCTTTAAAAGTAATGGTAGCCATACCCACAGCAGGAACTAATCAGGCTGGTAATTTGAGACGCTGTGCTATCTTAGAAACCCTGATTGGGGGAATGCGAACAGCAAAAGACACTAGTTGTACTTAAATTTGTTGGTATTAATAAATTAGATGATTTCAGTGAAAAAACTATATCTAAAGGAGTCCTAAAAGTAGCAAAATTGATACTTGAGTAACTGTTTTGGGAATTCTTATATTCCCGTAAAAAACTGCTCTCAGTAAAAATATAACTTGAAAAGCAATGAATAATTGCATTGATTTTACCGTAGCTATCCCTACTTACAACGGTGAACATCGTTTACCTGAGCTACTAGAAAAACTAAGAAGTCAAATTAATACAAAGAATATCTCTTGGGAAATTATTGTTGTTGATAACAACAGTACAGATAATACAGCTAAAATTGTTAAAAGCTATCAAAAAAATTGGCCATGTACATATCCCTTAAAATACTACTTTGAAGCCAAACAGGGAGCAGCTTATGCTAGAAAAAAGGCAATTGCAGAAGCTAAAGGTCAATTGATTGGGTTTCTAGATGATGACAATTACCCAACCCCTAACTGGGTTTCATCCGCTCATAGTTTTGCTCAAAAATATCCCCAAGCTGGTGCTTATGGTAGTCAAATTCATCCTAACTGGGAGATAAAACCACCAGAAGATTTTGAGAGAATTGCCCCATTTCTAGCAATTACAGAGCGAGGGGACTTGCCTTTGCTGTATGAAACTAAGACAAAATTACTTCCTCCTTCTGCTGGACTTGTTGTCCGTCGTCAGGCTTGTTTGGACATTGCACAGAGTCCAACAGTTTTAATTGGTAGATTAGCTGATAATATGCTGGCCGGTGAAGATTTAGAAATGTTGTATTATATCCAAAAAGCTGGGTGGGAAGTTTGGTATAACCCGGAAATGGAAACTTATCATAAAATACCTGAATTTCGTTTAAAAAGAGAATATTTAATTCCATTTTTTAGGGGTATTGGACTAAGCCGTTATGTGACTCGCATGGTAAATATCCAACCTTGGAAGAAACCAATTTTTTCGTTGGTATATATGCTTAATGATTTGCGTAAGGTCTGTTTACATCTAATCAAATATAGAGGCAGGTTAGAAAGTGATTTAGTTGCATCTTGTGAAATGCAACTATTTTTAAGTAGTTTGGTGAGTCCTTTCTATCTTTGGAAGCATGGTTATTTGTAGTGAGAAGAATTAGAATATTACTGAGTCAGACGAGATATTCACTTGATTTTTTGTACAACAAATTAATCTTTGCTTTATAAAATTTACATATTTAAATGAAATTAAGCAAGTGAATATATTTAAGGTATAAAAAATAGATAACCATGACAAATGAATACAAGGTGCAAACACTCTTTTGACAAATCTAATAGCGGATTTACTTTGCTAGAAAATCTAGTTGTTGTGTTTGTAATTGCCATATTATCAGCGATCGCAGCTCCTAGTTGGTTAGCCTTTGTGAATATTCGCCGTCTGAACGTTGCACAAGGTCAAGTTTACCAAGCAATGCGCGAAGCTCAAAACCAAGCTAGAAAGGAAAAATTGACGTGGCAAGCTAGCTTTAGAGAACAAAATAGTATTGTTCAATGGGCTGTTCATCCTGCAACAGTTAGCCCCAGTAATGCTTTATGGAATAGTTTAGATTCTAGTGTCCGCTTAGATAGTGAAACAAATTTGGATCTTGTCAATAATGTGCGGCAGATTCAATTTGATTATACGGGTAGTGTCAAACTTCAACAATTAGGAAGAGTGACTTTATTTATTCAGTCTGGTGGAACAGCAAAGCGTTGTGTGATAGCTTCTACTATTTTAGGGGCAATGCGAATGGCAAAAGATCGTCCTACTGCTCAAGATGGTAAATTTTGTTATTAAGATAGTATGGCGGTTATTGGTTGAATGAGGTACAAAAACCCCACCCCCAACCCCCTCCCCGCTGTTTCGTGGAGGGGGCTATGATATACCTCATGTGATTAGGAAATGCTATATTTAAATATCTAAATAAACTCAGTATATTGTGTTGAAATCACCAACTAAAGAGAAACAGCACCTGATTATTTTTACCCGCTACCCAGAACCAGGGAAAACAAAAACCCGGATGATACCCGCTTTGGGTAATGTTGGTGCTGCGAATCTGCAAAGACAGATGACGGAATATACTATCAAGCAGGTAAAAGAATTACAAAAAACATCAGCTGTAACTGTGGAAGTGCGGTTTGCGGGAGGTAACTTGCAACTGATGCAAGATTGGTTGGGGTTAGATTTGGGTTACAATTCTCAGGGTGAAGGCGATTTAGGTGAACGGATGGCGCGATCGCTTGCCGATGCTTTTGACAAGAGTGCAGAATATGTCATTATCATTGGTACAGACTGTCCTGGAGTGAATGCACAGATTTTAACCACAGCTTTTGAGCAACTAAAGTCTTTTGAACTTGTACTTGGCCCTGCAATTGATGGTGGTTATTATTTAATTGGTTTGCAGCAACCAATCCCAGAGCTATTTTTTCAAATCGAGTGGGGAACAGCTCAAGTATGCCGACAAACTATAGAAATTGCCGAGAAACTTAATTTATATTCTGTATACTTACCTACACTGGCTGATGTAGACCGTCCAGAAGATTTACCCATTTGGGAACAAACCCTGACCGGAAATGTCGAAAGATGAGACTCATTATTTTTTAGTGACAACACCCATAACAGCTACTATTGTGGTATAGTTTTAAACCTAATAGCGCCAGTAAATCAAGTAAAAAATTCATGCACCAACAGGGTTTTACTGCTTTACGGGCTGATGAAAATAAGCCCATTTTGACAGCTGCGGTATAATCTGTCTTAGCTTTTTATAGTTGGATACTCACATAGAAAGGATGGTGAAGCCCACAGTGAGGCAGATAAGTCCGCTCAGTTCAATCTCCTTTCTTTACATATAATCCACCTTTGTCTAAAATAACGACATTATTCTTCAGGAGGTGATATTTCTGTACAAATGCCAGCAAAATCTAATTCAGCCAGATAAATCTCTCAAAACCATATTAGAATTTATCTGCTCTCAATCTCACAGATTAACCAATTGCGGTATTTACTATGCCAGGCAAATCTTCTTCAAAACAGGGAAGATAATCAAGAAGTTTGATTTGATTAATGAATACAAAAACAACAAGCATTACCAAGCCTTGCATTCTCAAGCTGCACAACAAACTCTGTTATCGGTATTTGAATCTTTCAAATCATTCAAGGCTTTAAACAGCAAGTACAGAAAAGGAGAACTAGAAGATAAACCAAGATTGCCTAAATATAGAAAATCTGGATTAGTAGCAATATCTTACCCCAAACAAGCACTGAAAATAGTAGAAGGACAGATTCAAATACCATTAGGTACAACTATCAATAGATGGTTTAGTTTGAAGAACTTTCTTCTACCAATGTCATCTAACTTAAATTGTGATGACATCAAAGAGCTAAGAATAGTACCTCGTAATCGTTGTTTCTATGTTGAGTTTGTTTATCAATCTTCAGAGATAGAGAAGCAACAAATAAGCCCAGATAGATGTCTGGGAATAGATACAGGAATTGGTAATTGGTTGACTTGTGTTTCTAACGTGGGAACTTCATTTATTATTGATGGCAGACATTTAAAATCTGTCAACCAATTTTATAATAAACAGATTGCCACTATTAAACAAAACAAACCCCAAGGATTTTGGTCTAAAAGATTAGCTGCTATTACAGAAAAACGAAATCGTCGGATGCATGATGCTGTCAACAAAGCAGCAAGATTGGTAATAGACAATTGTTTAAAACATGGAATTGGAACTTTAGTCTTTGGGTGGAATAAAGGACAAAGACAAGAAGTTAATTTGGGAACAAAAACTAATCAGACCTTTGTGCAGATTCCTACTGCTAAACTCAAAAACCGCATTTCTCAACTATGTGAACATTACGGGATTGAGTTTGTAGAAACTGAGGAAAGTTATACATCCAAGGCTTCGTTTTTGGATAATGATTTTCTCCCGAAATATGGTGAAAAACCCGTGACGTGGAAAGAATCAGGTAAACGAGTAAAGCGTGGATTGTATCACACTGCTAACAATATTTTAAGAAAAGTAAAGACAACGTTGGGATTAAATCTCGATGGAGTCTATAGGGGCGCTTTGACTACGCCTTTAAGAGTCCGTTTTTGGGCTTCTTCAGAATCCCCTCGGCTTTAGCCAGGGGAGTGTCAAATATGGCAAACAATTTTATTGACAACAAATTTACAAAAATATGGTTAACCGCGTAGCTGCCTCAAATACTTCACTCACACTCAAGGTTGTGGGAATAATCTGCATTTTGTCTTTTTTCGTTGATTTTCTGATCCTGTTGTTAGGCTTTAGTCCCACTAATAAGCAATCACAAATTGGCTTGGCAACAGCCCTAGTTGACCGAGGAATTGTGCCGCTAGTAGGTTTAGGAATGCTATTTGCTGCATATTGGTTTGATGGGGCTGAAGATCGCCCACAAGGTATAGATTTAAGACTTCCATCCTTAATACTCTCAAGCATCTTAGGATTGATGTTTTTGCTGATTTTTCCTCTACACCTCAATAATGTGCGGCAAGCCAGCACACAAACTGTAAAAGACATCTCCCAACAAGCCCAACAAGCTGAAAACCAACTTAACACCCAATTATCCCAATTTGAAGCCCAACTTAATAACGATCAGGCCAAAGCTCAATTAGAGCAAGCGAGAATCCAAGCTAAAACTAGGTTTAGTGAACTAATTAAAGATGAGCAGAGATATAAGCAAGCGCTCGAAAACCCCCAACTTCCCGCAGAACAAAAAGAATTACTCAAGAAATTTAAAGCCAATCCCCAAGAGCTTGATAAATTTATTGCTCAACAAACAGATCCTAGAGAAGTTGCTAATCAAAGACTGAGCGAAATTCGCCAACGCAAAGAAACAGCAGAAAAAGAAGCTAAAGATAATGCTTGGAAATCTGGACTGCGGATTGGTTTGAGTAGTTTGTTGTTGTCTATTGGTTATATCATCATTGGTTGGACAGGATTAAAAGGTATGGGTACTTTACAAGGTAGTAAACGTAAGGTTCCAGCGCGTTAATCTCCGTGAGCATTCAGCAGTATATTAGCGGTTGTCTGTTGGATGTAATACAATTGGGGGCGGGGGTCTCCCTGCCCTTATACAGCAGGAGTCAGGAGTCAGGAGTAAAACTGGCTTTATGTATAGGTTTCAATTTAGATTTTGTACCTCCTAACTACGCAAACTGCTGTATGTTTTCACATTTTTAACCTTCAAACTCTTGATATATCTAAGTTTTAGATTTATTTAGCAACTCCTAAATTAATAGATTTAGTAAAATCTCTATCAAATCAGAAATGTTCTCAATTTACATACTCACATATAACGAAGAGTTAGATATCGCTGCTTGTATAGAATCAGCCATGTTATCTGATGACATCATAGTTGTAGATTCTTGTAGTAGCGATCGCACTATAGAAATTTCCAGTGGTTATCCTATTCGAGTCATCCAACACCCCTTTGAAAGTCACGGGAAACAACGCACCTGGATGCTAGAATCCGTGCTTCCCAAACATGAGTGGGTGTACATTCTCGAAGCCGACGAGCGCATGACACCAGAACTTTTTGCTGAATGTGTCGCCGCAACTCAAAACCCAGATTACATCGCTTACTACGTTGCGGAAAGAGTGATGTTTATGAATCAGTGGATTCGTTATAGTACCCAATATCCCCGCTATCAATTGCGTCTTTTCCGTCATGGTAAAGTTTGGTTTACAGATTATGGCCATACTGAACGGGAAGTTTGTGACGGTGCAACCAGCTTTTTAAAAGAAACCTATCCTCATTACACTTCTAGCAAAGGTTTGAGCCGCTGGCTCGATAAGCATAACCGTTATTCTACAGACGAAGCCAAAGAAACTTTGTATCAATTAGAAAATGGCGATGTGAAATGGCGAGATTTATTTTTTGGCAAATCGGAAGTAGAAAGACGACGCGCCCTTAAGGATTTATCTTTGCGTGTACCAGCTAGACCAGTGATACGCTTCGTGTATATGTATTTTTTCCTGGGTGGCTGCTTAGACGGACACCCAGGTTTAGCTTGGTGTACTTTGCAAGCATTCTATGAATACTTGATTTTGTTGAAGGTTTGGGAAATGAAATATAGCAGGGGTCAGGAGTCAGGAGTCGGGAGTCAGGAGTCAGGAGTCGGGAGTCAGGAGTCAGGAGTCAGGAGTCAGGAGTCGGGAGTCGGGAGTCAGGAGTAAAAACCTGTTTTGGTCGGAGTTGCAGCATTTTTTTTATAATTGTGAGCATCTGGTGATATGGCGCGTTAGGATTAGTATTACCTAAGAAACTTGCAACAATCATTTACAGGTTTTATAAAGAAAAGTAACACTATTAAAGATTAACCAACCAATATTATGGTTGGTATACGTCTAATTGCAGGTTTAATGGGGACTGATTATTAAGGACTTGCTAACAACTCTTAACTTAATACCCAGAAATCAATGGTGTGGATAACAATCATAATAATTTGACTAACCAAAAAAAGGAGAATAGGGGCTTGGTAATTGAACGCCTAAAACAGGACTTCAAAAATGACCTGATTGCTGGTTTGTTGGTGGTGATTCCCCTAGCGACTACAATCTGGCTGACCATTACTATTGCCAGTTGGGTAGTTAATTTTCTCACCAAAATCCCCAAACAGGTGAATCCCTTTGATGGTCTGCATCCTATATTAGTCAATGTACTTAATTTAGTAGTTGGGTTAGCTGTACCACTACTAAGTATCCTGATCATTGGCTTAATGGCTCGGAATATAGCTGGTAGGTGGTTGCTAGATTTTGGTGAGCGATTTTTGCAAGCAATTCCTTTGGCAGGCCAGGTATATAAAACCCTCAAACAATTACTAGAAACTATACTCAAAGATTCCAATGGTAAATTTCGGCGTGTAGTTTTATTAGAATATCCGAGACGGGGAATTTGGGCGATCGCATTTGTCACTGGTGCAATTAGCAATGACATCCAAGCGCAAATGAATCGTCCCATGTTGAGCGTCTTCATCCCCACAACCCCCAACCCTACCACCGGATGGTATGCAGTAGTTCCAGAAGACGAAGTAGTCAACCTCTCACTATCTGTAGAAGAGGCTTTCAAAATAGTTGTCTCTGGTGGGATTGTTGCCTCTAATGCACCCCTATCCCCCTTAGTTTTACCAAAATCAATATCACCCATAGAAACTAAACAGCAGGTGATTACTGTGGAAGACAAGTAAAATCAACCAGGTAAACTCATCATTGATACAGCAGGAGTCAGGAGTTCGGAGTTCGGAGTTCGGAGTTCGGAGTCAGGAGTCAGGAGTCAGGATTCAGGATTCAGGAGTCAGGAGTTCGGAGTTCGGAGTTCGGAGTCAGGAGTAAATAGGCTTGGTGTATGACTTTGAATTTAGATCCTGTACCTCATTTATCTGAAATCTGCTGTAAAATTGTTCTTTAGAATGTGCAGAAATTGATATAATTATGAGTTTGCCCTTTTAGTTCATTAATTTCCCTACCAATACCCCACCATCATGCAACCTCGTAAACCCCAACAGATAGCACGCGAATTAGCTTTATTAAGCCTTAGCCAGTTGCCAGTTAACCCCAAGAAATTGGAAAAACTGCCTGATGAACAATTAGTAGCTAAATTAGTACTCGGCGCAGTACGCACTTTGACGACAGAAGTGCAAGATACCCTCGACAACGCTGCGGGTGAACTCCAACGCAGTAACGATCGCCTTTTAACCAGCCAAACACGGGCTTCAGACCTGAATACAGCGAGAACTATGCTTCAAGAAGCGATCGCTTGTACCCAAACAGCCATCAATCAATTAGGCACAGCCATTGACTTCCCAGAATTAATCCAGTTAGCCAATCAAGATAAAGAAGTCCGCAATTACGCCAAAGAAATCATCATCACTGTCAACGACAACCGCAGTATCATTGATCAATTCATTTCTGAAGCTTTAGTCGATTGGCAAGTCTCTCGTTTAGCACAAATTGACCGGGATATTCTGCAAATCGCTGTAGCAGAAATGCGATTTATGAGAGTTCCCGCTAGTATAGCCATCAACGAAGCTGTAGAGTTAGCTAAACGCTACAGTGGAGATGAAGGACATCGCTTTATTAATGGTGTTCTGCGCCGTGTCACAGAACAGAAACAAACAGCATAGGGTAATATCCTCACTTCACCTATCCTGAATTTTTTCCAAGTGAGGATAACCCGAAAACTTCCATCCCCAGAAAACGTGACTAATTAAATTAAACTGAAAATTAATAAGTTACTAAAAATACTGCTGCAATGGTTTTTAATTGGTTCCGCCGTCAACATAACGATACCCCTGAACAACAGCCACAGGGGGAAACTCCACCCGCGCCAGAAACACAGCCAGAACCAGCCGCAGAAACTACACCAGAGACAGAGGATCTGCTGGCGTTTGCTAAAGCGGCTTACAAAAATATTCAGCAAAAACAACAGTCCCAGATCCAAGCACCTGCAACTGTTTCGGAAGATACACCAGAAGTAATTTCTAAAGAAACAGCAACACCTATTATTGAAGAAACTACAGAAATAGCCGCAATAGAAGAAATATCTGTAACTGAAGACATAACTCCAGTAGCTGTTATTGAAGAAAATACAGAAATAGCCGCAATAGAAGAAATATCTGTAACTGAAGACATAACTCCAGTAGCTGTTATTGAAGAAAATACAGAAATAACCGCAATAGAAGAAATACCTGTAACTGAAGAATTAACTCTAGTAGCTGCAATTGAAGGATCAGAAACTTCTGGCACAGAAACACCAGTCAGTGAAACACAACCAGCCTTATCCTTTTTAGAACGGGCAGCAGCCGAAAGACAAGCCAAGCAAGAAAGATTAATTGCCAACGCCATTGAAGTTGAGGAACCAGAGACAACATTAACTCCTGCATCAACCACAGCAAACGTAGAAGTAGAAATTCCTGAATTAGAATTTGATGATGGCTTTGTGTGGTCAGTTGAAGTTTTGGCAGCCCAAGGAAGAAAGGCTGAAGATGTTTCCATAGAAGAAATTACCTGGCTGAAAAAGTTACGCCAAAGCTTAGATAAAACTCGGCGGAATATTCTCAACCAACTTAAATCAATTGTTGGCCAAGGGCCTCTCAATCAAGCTGCTGTAGCAGAAATTGAAGCATTACTCCTGCAAGCAGACGTGGGTGTAGAGGCAACAGATTTTATTATTGATGCCTTACAGAAAAAACTGCGGGATGAAGTGACTCCACCGGAAGAAGCGATCGCATTTCTGAAAAAAATTCTCCGGGATATGCTAGATGCACCAAATCAAGTTGCAGAAAGACCCAGTTTTGCTCCAGATAAAGAAAACCTGACCATTTGGTTAATTACCGGAGTCAATGGGGCTGGTAAAACTACCACAATCGGAAAAATTGCCCATTTAGCCCAAAAATCTGGTTATAAATGCTTAATTGGGGCTGCTGATACCTTCCGGGCTGCCGCTGTAGAACAAGTTAAAGTTTGGGGAAGCAGAAGCGGTGTAGAAGTTATAGCCAATCCAGGCAAGAATACAGATCCTGCCGCAGTGGTATTTGATGCGATCGCCGCAGCCCAATCACGAGGAACCGAATTACTCCTAATAGATACCGCCGGGCGACTACAAAACAAGAAAAACTTAATGGACGAATTAAGTAAAATTCGGAAAATTATTGACAAAAAAGCCCCAAATGCTCATATAGAATCACTCTTAGTTTTAGATTCTACCTTGGGACAAAATGGACTGCGCCAAGCTGAAGTCTTTTCCCAAGCAGCCCAACTAAGTGGCGTTGTCTTAACAAAGCTAGATGGTACAGCCAAAGGAGGAGTTGCCCTAGCAGTTGTGCAGCAACTAGGTTTACCCATTCGCTTTATTGGTGCAGGAGAAGGCATTGAAGACTTGCGCCCATTTTCTAGCTATGAGTTTGTTGAAGCACTATTAAATGGCTAGTGTAGGAAAGCTAGAAGCAGGGGGGAGAAAAAAGTCGTCATTGATAATTTGCGGGCAAGATGCCCGCACCACAAGAAACTTTAAGAAACTTTTGGGTATTTTTTTGATTGGAAGTCCCTAAAGTTGGTTTAATCTACCTTTTCACCCTCTTTGATTGATAGTTGTTGTTGCTATGTTGTGCTAAATACCTACGCAAAAATATTTAGCCATTTTTCAACACCAAGGAAATCGCTGTATTATTTCACCATTTCCCCCTTCCCTATTCCCTGAAATATTCAAAATCAACCCAAATTTGTAGAAATTACTGTTCAAATTGGGATCGTAGCTAATGCCTGAAAGCTTTTTGCTTCCTTGCATTCAGCAAAAATGAAATACAGAAAACAGTATATTTGCTAAAATAATTATTTTTTTTACAATAAATGGCTAACTTCTGCTAAAATTGCACACTAAAGCCATTTTGCCAATTATCGAAGTAGTTTATCTAATGCAACAGCAAGTTTACTTGATTACTGCAACAGGTATCCACAAGCAAGGGTGAAATGTTTGCAATCTATAAATTTACATTCTTCTTTTACAGGCAGGATGGTAAATCTTTTTTTCCTTATTCCTAAAAAAACGCACTCATCAAGAAACAACCTTGTAAATTCATTGCTTCAAGATTCCTAAGGCTTACTCTGCAAGTGTAGTATATGGGGTTTTTTGCTAACAAAGTTTTATTTCTCAAGATATATGAATTACCAATTAAGTCATGGAAAAATTATAAGCCTTCTATAACGTAATCCTCGTTACAGTTTTTTACTGCCCAATCTTCAAATAAATAAAGAGGTGACTGTAAATTCCTAAAAATATAATACTCATAAAAATCACATCCTCAGCTTTTTTACTCTTGCTAAAATGACTAATTTTGTCCAATATGATTGAACAATGCCTAAGAAAAAGGATTTGTAAAAAATCATAAATCTGCAATCTGTTAATATCAAGTGCAATAATTATTTACCTGTGTCTCAAGTGCCTTCTCACCCCACTGAAAGTAATAGTAGTGCCACGACAGATGTCACTCCAGTCGTGGCACTGAAAGAACTTGTGGCCAGGCTACATCGTGAACAGAACAAAATTCAAGATTTGCTCAGTTCTTTAGGATTTGCCCTCAGAAGCTTCAATAATTTGAATCAGTTCTTAGAATTGATTCCTCTTATGGCAACCAGAGTAACTGATGCTGAAGGTAGCGCCCTTTTTCTCTACAAACCCAATGGTCAAATTAGGCTAGAACAACTGCATTGGCAGGATAGTCAGCAAAGAAAAAATATCCGCAAAGCTTTAGAAAATGCCAGTAGTCAAATTACACTTGTACCTAATTCAGTTCCTTTAGCAACAACTACAGGTATTTTAGATGCTCAGATGCATCACTATTTAGGGCCAGATGTACAAATTTTTGGCACTGCAATTTTAGTTAAGCATACAGAACGCGGTTGGCTTTACGTTTTAAGCCGTGATCCTGATTATAGTTGGACAGAAACCAGACAAAAATTAGTGAGATTAGTTGCAGATCAAACGGCTGTAGCGATTGAAAATGATGAATTAGCGGTAGAACTGAGGAAAAAAGAACGCTTAGATCAAGAATTAGAAATTGGTGCAGAAATTCAACGCCGACTTTTACCGCGTCAATGTCCTAGTATTCCTGGTGTTGTTTTGGCTGCACGTTGTAAACCGGCTAATCGAGTCGGTGGAGATTACTACGATTTTATTCCTACAAATCATCATCAATTGCCCTCAAATAATCATAAAGGCAGTGCAGAAGATGCCTGTTGGGGTTTGGTAATTGGGGATGTTATGGGTAAAGGTGTTCCCGCTGGGTTGATTATGACAATGATGCGAGGAATGCTGAGAGGTGAAGTATTGCATGGTAATTCCGCAGCCGGAATTTTGCAAAATTTGAATCGAGTCATGTACGCGGATTTGGAAAATTCCCACCGTTTTGTGACTTTGTTTTACTCAGAATATAATCCTCGCACACGGATTTTGTCTTACAGTAATGCCGCACATAATCCTCCTTTCTGGTGGCACGCGGCTACAAAAAATGTGACTCGTTTGGATACTTTAGGGATGCTGATTGGCTTAGATGCTAATAGCCAATATGAAGATGCCCATGTTCAGTTAGAATCTGGAGATACGATTATTTATTATACAGATGGTTTGACGGATGCATCTGCGGCTGGGGGCGATCGCTTTGATGAAGAAAATTTTATCACTTCTTTTAACTTCGCTTGTCGTTATTGCAACGGCCCACAGGAAATTGTCGATTATTTATTTGATAAGGTTGAGGAATTCATCGGGCCAGATAAGCAAAATACCGATGATATGACCTTGGTAGTTTTACAGATTTTGTGATGGGTTAAGGTAAAAATTCCATATCCAGTATTTGAGTCACTGAGTAAGGTAAATCTGCTGGAAAGGTATTTTGGGGAATTTCAGTTTCGTTGCTGGCTAGTTTTTTTCCTCTGCGGTAGCAATCAGCTAAAACTTCTTCTAGATAAGGATTAAGACTAGGACTATCTTGGAGTAAATCTTCAATGCGGTTTCGTTGTTCTGCGATCGCATTTTGCCAAGAGCCACTTCGCAAACTGGGCTGATATTGCCATTTTAGCAAATGCTGTAACAATACTTCTAATCGGCTTTTCAACTCTCGTCGGTCTGACCTTCCCAAGCTTTCAATCTCCTCAACCACCGCATCCCAATCAACCCTATCCCATTTTTCCGCACGAATTAATTCAGCCGTTTGCTGTGTCCATGTGACAAAATCAGTATCATACAACCGGATTGCTGTCTTGGAAATAGAAACCATGATTTTTTGCAATCTTGTTTGGATGGGTTATTAATCTACTATTTTAACTCTGAGTCAGTAAAAGAATTTGTATAGCACTAGTAGTCTGCCAAAGACATTTTGACGGATAGAGAAGAAACGAACCGCGTTCGCGGTAGCGTTGCAAAGCAAAGACCGCAAAGACCGCGAAGGAAGAAGGAAGATTTTTTTATTCGTCAATCTCTCAACACTTGGAAACCATAGATTTTCTGTAGGTTGGGTTGACGCAAGGAAACCCAACAATAATCAATAACAGCTTCAGGTAGAATTAATGATAATAGGTTACAACATACGACACATCACATATAATCATGACCACAGATGTAGAATATCAAGCAAGAATTACCAGCTATAACTGGGATGATTTAATAATATTATGGTCAGAAATTGAATCAGGTAATACGCCAAATTGGGATGCAGGTAAAGCATTAGAATATCTCGTTTTACGAGCATTTCAACTGAACAACACCGAAGTAACCTGGCCTTATAGCGTGTATTTAGATGGAGAAGAAATAGAACAAATTGACGGAGTAGTTTATGCAGATGGCTTATCTTGTATAATAGAATGTAAAGACACAGCAAAACCTGTTAAAATTGAACCTATAGCCAAGTTAAGAAATCAACTATTACGCAGACCAGCAGCAACTATTGGGAGTATATTTAGTCGTAGTGGATTTACAGAAGCATCGGAAACCTTAGCTGGATTTGTTGCACCTCAAACTATTCTATTGTGGGGAGGAGAAGAAATTAAATATTCTTTAGAAAATGAGTGTATACGTAGAGCATTAATCAAAAAATATCGTATTTGTGTTGAACAAGGACTAGCTAATTACAGCATTAAAACAGAGGTTCTATCATGACTTTATCTTATATAGTATTAGAAGGTAATAAAAACCAAGAAATCTTAGAAAAATTACTACCTGAAAATCTGATTCAAGATGTGAAAATAATAGTAGGTGACAGTCAGTATGAAGTAAGATCATTAGCAAGTTCACTACTCGCTACTAGAAATACTCCTGTTATCTTAGTCCTAGATGCAGATACAGATAATGAATCTCAAATATTTGAAAAGCAAGATTTAATTAATTATTTATTGCGTCGAGCATCTTCTGGTATCCCTTTTCAAGTTTCTCTAGCTGTTCCACAAATAGAAATTATCTTAATACAAGATAAATCATTAATTGAAAAAATAGCACAACGTCAATTTAATGATTTAGAATGGAAATTTGCTCAAAGTAAACCTAAAGAATTTTTAGAAACAGTTTTAGGTAAAGAACAATCAATCAACGAGAGAATCTTTAGCAATATAAATGATGAAGAAATTAAGATATTGCAGCAACATCCATTAATACAAGAAATAATGATTTTCTTGTCATCTCTTACTACATCTTCTGTTGCAATTTAGAAAAGAGCAAATAAACCCAACATCGCTTTTTTGTATCTAACTAGAGTGGGAAAGGCTATATCTTCTTATCTGTTATAATGGCGAATGATAAAGTTAACCGCAAAGTAATGATTAAATTACAAGAATTGCAAGAACAGGTATTAGAATTACCAATCAAAGAACGCTGGACTCTTGTACAAACCTTACTAGCATCAATTCAACAAGAAACACTATTTTCTATTCCTCCTCAACATACCCTAGAAGGTTTATCTGAACTTGACCCCTGGACACAAAGCCTAATAGGTGTAATTAGCTTAGAATCAGAAAATCCAGAGGAAAGTTATGTTAATTACCTAGAGGAGAAATATAGTTGAAACAGGTATTATTTGACAGCGATGTTTTACTAGATATTTTAGCACAGCGTCAACCGTTTGTTCTTGCCTCAGCACAAGCATTAAATACAGTCATGAAAAGACAGGTGCAAGGCTTTGTTTCAGGACACGCTGTCACCAATATATTCTATATTTTACGCCGTCAAATTGGTAGCGAAGCAGCACGTAAATTAATAGAAAACTTATTGCAAAATATTAAAATTGCCAGCGTTACAGATGAAGTAATTCATCAAGCTTTGCAAAGTGCAATTAAAGATTTTGAAGATGCGGTGACAAGTGCAGCAGCAATGGGCGCAGGTTTAGAAATAATCGTAACACGAAATAAATCTGATTTTGCAGAGTCTTCAATACCGGCAATGTTGCCAGAAGAGTTCTTGAAAATGCTTTGAAAAGTAAGTAGGTTGGATTGACGCAAGTAAACCCAACAAAACCCACCATTAATAGGGATACGTTTTCAAAATTCCGTGATGCCTCCAGCACACTACATGAACATAAATCAAATAGGATTGCTATACAACGGTATTAGACTAACTAATATAAGTAATTAAAATAATTACGAATCAATAGCAACAAATCAACATAACTGCTCGTCTAGTGTAATTGTTCTCCAAAATAAGCAGATTTGAAAGGGTGATCACTATGAAGTATTGGCTAGGGACAATTTCTTTGATTGTATTAATACAAAGCTTTCCATTAATTGAACTAACACAAGCACAAGAAAATATTCCTGTCATTAAATCAGATTATATTCAGAAAGTGCTGGAAACAAAATTAATGGATAACTTTCCCGATGGAAAATTTTATCCAGAAAGATTAATTAGTCGTGCAGAATTAGCAGGAGTTTTAGTTAAAGCTTTTTATTTAGATAAACGACAAGCTGCAAAACAAGAAAAACCCATATTTGTGCCAGATGTACCCAGTTCTTATTGGGCATATGAAGATATTCAGACAGTGCTGAAAACTGATATTATGAAAGGTTATCGGGGCAATATGTTTTTCCCAAACCAAAGGGTAACAAGAGCGGAAGGTTTAGCGATTTTTGCCCAAGCTTATGGAGTTTTTCAGTTTTCTGAGCCAACCGTCAACGAAATTTTGACCCCATACCCAGATGCAGCGTCTATACCTAATTGGGCTAGAAGAGCGATCGCAACCGTCATCACCGAAGATTTAATTAATATAGATCCTCAAGGTAAGATTAACCCATTAAGTCCCATGACCCGTGGCGATCTTGCTTACGTCTTAAGTAAATATTTGCAACGTCAACAAAAACAACCAGAAACTCCAATAGTACCCGGTATTCCCCAACAGCCATAATTTGGATTGTCAAGGTAGAAAATGCCATAAAATACAAGCATTTTTAGTTACTTTCAACACAAGTAACTAAAAAAGTACAACATCAAAAATCTTGTATTCAAACAAAAATCTGAATCTATGCCTTGTTCCAGCAATGTATTGTTAACAAAAGCTATACTACAACAACAACATTGGTAACAGTAGGATTCTTGTCGCCACCTGAGGTGAGAAAATCAAAAGAATGCCAAAAATAGAGTTTAGAGAGGAAAATCCTATAATATGCATCTGAGTGAAATCACCCATCCTAACCAGTTGCACGGTTTGTCGATTCGACAATTACAACAAATTGCCCATCAAATTCGAGATAAGCACTTACAAACCGTTGCAGCAACAGGAGGGCATTTAGGTCCCGGCTTGGGAGTTGTAGAATTAACCCTAGCGCTTTACCAGACGCTGGATTTAGATCGGGATAAAGTCATTTGGGATGTAGGCCACCAAGCTTATCCCCACAAACTACTCACAGGTCGTTACAGTGACTTCCACACCCTCAGACAAAAAGACGGAGTTGCTGGTTATCTCAAGCGTTGCGAAAACAAATTTGACCATTTTGGGGCAGGACACGCTTCAACCAGTATCTCAGCTGCCTTAGGCATGGCTTTAGCCCGTGACTTAAAAGGGGAAAAATTTAAAGCTGTAGCTGTAATTGGAGATGGTGCTTTAACTGGTGGTATGGCTTTAGAAGCTATCAACCATGCGGGACACCTACCCAAAACGAACCTGCTGGTAGTTCTCAACGACAACGAGATGTCCATATCTCCCAATGTCGGTGCAATTCCCCGCTATCTCAACAAAATGCGCCTTAGCCCACCGGTGCAATTTATCAAAGATAATTTTGAGGAACAAGTTAAACACATTCCTTTCGTTGGTGAGTCGCTTTCACCAGAACTAGATCGCATCAAAGAAGGGATGAAGCGTTTGGCAGTTCCCAAGGTAGGTGCAGTTTTTGAAGAACTGGGCTTTACCTACATGGGGCCAGTTGATGGACATAATTTAGAGGAATTAATTGCTACTTTCCAACAGGCACATCAAATGACAGGCCCTGTTTTGGTTCATGTAGTGACAACTAAAGGCAAAGGCTATGAAATTGCTGAAAAAGACCAAGTAGGCTATCACGCCCAAAACCCCTTCAATGTATCCACTGGTAAGGCTATTCCTTCCAATAAACCCAAACCCCCTGCTTATGCTAAAGTCTTTTCTCACACTTTAGTCAAACTTGCTGAACAAAACCCGAAAATCGTTGGTATTACAGCAGCAATGGCTACAGGTACGGGTTTAGACAAACTACAAACTAAACTGCCTAATCAATATATTGATGTCGGTATTGCTGAACAACACGCTATCACCCTAGCAGCAGGTTTAGCCTGTGAAGGAATGCGTCCTGTTGCGGCTATTTATTCCACCTTCTTACAACGCGCTTACGATCAAATCATTCACGATGTTTGCATTCAAAACCTGCCTGTGTTCTTCTGTTTAGACAGAGCAGGAATTGTGGGTGCTGATGGACCTACTCACCAAGGTATGTATGACATTGCTTATCTACGTTGCATCCCCAACATGGTAGTGATGGCTCCTAAGGACGAAGCCGAATTACAACGGATGGTTGTTACTGGTATTAATCATACTAGTGGCCCTATTTCCATGCGCTTCCCTCGTGGTAATGGTCACGGTGTGCCTTTGATGGAAGAAGGTTGGGAACCTTTGGAAATCGGTAAAGGGGAAATTCTCCGTCAAGGTGATGATGTGTTAATCGTCGGTTACGGCACAATGGTTTATCCAGGAATGCAAGCGGCAGAAATTCTCAGTGAACACGGTATTGAAGCAACTGTGATTAATGCCCGTTTTGTTAAGCCTTTGGATACTGAGTTGATTTTACCTTTGGCTAAACAAATCGGCCGGGTTGTCACTTTAGAAGAAGGTTGTTTAATGGGTGGCTTTGGTTCTGCTGTAGCTGAAGCTTTAATGGATGCTGATGTTTTGGTTCCTGTGAAGCGGATTGGTGTACCAGATATTTTGGTAGATCATGCGACACCTGATCAATCTTTTGCAGCTTTAGGTTTAAGCAGTCGGCAAATTGCCGAAACTGTTTTGGAAGCTTTCTTTAAGAAACAAGCTGCTGCTGCTGTGGTGTAATTTATCGAAAATTCTCTTGTTCCCATACAGAGTATGGGAATTTAATTTTTAAAGGCTCTGCTTTCCTTTATCCTGGAGTCAGAGCCTATTTTTAGAGACTTCCAAATCAAAACATATCCCAAAATTTCTTGTGGTGCAGGCCGAAAAGCCTGCTAAAAATAGAAGGACGGGCAAGATGCCCATCCCACAAGATTGGATCATCTTTTTTGTGGAGTTCTCTTATAGTCTGATTAAGGATTTTCAAGGTTAATGGTTTTTTGATTAATCAGAATTATAGGGTTTTCGGTTGAGTGATATACAAGAAACCCAACTCCATTATCACTGTAGGGAGGAGACTATGATGTATCTCCTTCAAGTGCATACCACTGTATCAATAGTAAACAATTAAACAAAACCGAAGATATCCGTAGCGTCTACTAATTGCTGCTGTATATTAAAATACTTTCGACAGATTTGTGAAAATATGACTGGAAGCTGGGCGCTAGTGAGGTTAAAATCGCAAACAAGGTCTAACTCTGAAGTAAAACTAACTATGAAGACGGCTGAAAAATTGGCTGCTGGTTGGCTGCTCACACTCGGATTCATGTTTTTAACGATATCAGTCTCAGCAGTAATTACAAAAAATACTACACTCAAGCCAATTTTGCCAGGTATAGATGATCAAGGTTTGGTGAAAGATTTTGTTAATCACGAAGCTCTTAACCAGCTGGATAATACAGCTACACAAGGTATAATGTTTGGCATTCCTACCGCAGTATTGGGAGGATGGTTAGCTTTGGGATTGTATAAGCAAAGCAAACAAAATAAAAAGGCGATTAATCAACAGATGAATGAACATTTGCGATCGCTAGAGCAAGCGAAATTATCGCAATTTTATCAAATGCTACAAGAGAATCAAGGACGAGTCACTCTGCTAGGCTTTGCCATGCAGTCCCAATTACCAGCAACCGAAGCCAAAGAATATTTAGATGCAAAAGCTAAAGAATTCAATGCAAATTTTCAGGTTAACGAAGAAGGAGGCGTATCATATCATTTTGATGTGTAAAGTACCAACACCAATTTACGCCTAAGTATGATGACGCAGATTTTTTTGACTGTAGCTGCCATTTTTGGCGGTTTGTCTGTTGCTGGTGGTGCTTTTGGCGCTCATGCTTTGCGGGAAAAAATCAGCGATCGCGCTTTAGAAATCTTCGATACTGGCGCTCGCTATCAAATGTACCACGCTCTAGCACTCTTGTTTGTCGCCATGCTCATGAGTCGCATACCCTCTCCACCATTAACCTTGGTAGCCAGTGGTTGGTTATTTATAGCTGGTGTGGTTATTTTTTCAGGTAGCTTATATGCCATCAGCTTAACAGGTATCAAATCCTTGGGTGCGATCGCACCTTTAGGAGGCATATCATTGATGGCTGGTTGGGGTATTTTAGCTTTTGCTGCTGCAACTATCAAGTTTTAATAAATAGCTCAATATAAATTCTTGTGGTGCGGGCATCTTGCCCGCTAATAATACAAGGACGGGCAGGATGCCCATCCCACACGATTGGATCATCTTTTTTAGTAATCTTATAAAAGTTCAAATCTCAACTAGTACACAAAATATTTTAAATGTCTCCAACATCAGAAATCGCCGTTGAGTTTCGGGATGTCAGTTTTAAGATTAATCGCCATTTTCTATTATCCCACTTAAATCTCACCATTTACCAAGGGGAAGCCCTTGTCTTACTCGGACGCAGTGGTAGCGGTAAAACAACCACCTTAAAATTAATCAATCATTTGCTGATTCCTACCCAAGGGCAGGTTTTTGTTAACAATCGTCCTACAACTGAATGGGATGGGATTAAACTGCGGCGGCAAATCGGTTATGTGATCCAAGACATTGGTTTATTTCCCCACTTTAGCGTCAAAGAAAACATCGCCCTCGTTCCTTCTTTAGAAAAATGGACACAATGCCAAATTGAGACGCGAGTTTATGAAATGTTAAACTTGGTGGGTTTAGACCCGGAAACATTCGCCCAGCGCTATCCCTATCAACTATCCGGAGGTCAGCGTCAGCGAGTAGGTGTGGCCAGGGCCTTAGCTGCCGACCCGCCTGTATTATTGATGGATGAACCTTTTGGCGCACTTGACCCCATCACCCGTTTAGAATTACAACAACAGTTTCACCATTTGCAAAAGCAACTGGGGAAAACAGTGGTATTTGTTACCCACGACATTCAAGAAGCATTCTTCCTTGGTACTCGAATTGGGTTAATGTATGAGGGTAATTTAGTTTTCTTGGGTACGAGAGCAGAATTTCTTCAATCTCAACATCCAGAGGCCAAGGCTTTTATTGCTTGTTTAAATGCTTGGGAAAAAAGTGCTTAATTTAAGGATTTAACCTTGTTTTTAATCCAATACGCCCCCGAAATCCTTCTTCGTACAGGTGAACATTTAGTTTTAGTTGCGATCGCCATGTTGGTGGCTATCTCCATCGGCATCCCTTTAGGCATTTTCATCACTCGCCAGCCGAAACTCGCCCAACCCATTCTCGGTGTCGCTAACGCCCTCCAAACCATTCCCAGTTTAGCCATCTTTGGTTTCCTCATTTCTGTGCCATTTCTAGGGGGAATTGGCAAAATTCCCGCTATTGTCGCCTTGACTCTCTACGCTTTGCTTCCCCTCATTCGTAATACTTATATAGGCATTAATAACGTCGATTCAGCCATTCGAGAAGCTGGCAAAGGCATGGGAATGACAGATTGGCAATTGCTATTTCAGGTAGAAATTCCCCTAGCATCAGGCGTGATTTTGGCAGGAGTCAGAGTAGCAACAGTAATCTCTGTGGGAATTGCCACCATTGCCGCAGCGATCGGTGGTGGGGGATTGGGAGTATTTATTTTTCGAGGTATTTCTACAGTTAATAATCAATTAATTTTAGCAGGAGCAATACCCGCAGCTTTCATCGCTTTAGGGGCAGATTTATCTTTAGGATGGGTAGAAAAAAAATTAACAGAACAAAGAGATAAAAAAGTTAAAATTAATCGCAAATTTACCGTTGCTATGGGGATATTAACCTTACTAGCAGCGGGATTAATAGCCTTTAATTATCAACAAACACCACCAACAATTATTATCGGCTCAAAAAATTTTACTGAACAATTTATCTTAGGAGAATTATTAGCTCAACAAATAGAGTCTCACACAAAATTAAAAGTTGATCGCCGCTTCAATTTAGGGGGAACTTTTATTTGTCATGAAGCTGTAAAAACAGGACAAATTGCTGGCTATGTGGAATATACAGGAACATCCTTAACAGCCGTATTGAAACAAAAACCTATTAGTAATTCTCAAGTCGTCTATGAGAAAGTGAAACAGGAATACGACCAGAAATTTAAATTAGAAGTTATGCAGCCTTTGGGATTTAATAACACCTTTGCTATGATTATCCGAGGGGAAGATGCCAAACGTCTTAATATTAAAACTCTTTCAGAAGCAGCTAAATATACTCCTCAATTACAAGCAGGTTTTGGCTATGAATTTCTGGAACGAGAAGATGGTTATCCAGGTTTAGCTAAAACCTATGGCTTAAAGTTTGCAAACACAAAACAAATGGAATTAGGATTGATGTATCAAGCTTTAAAAGAAAAAAAAGTAGATTTGATAGCAGCAAATTCTACAGATGGCTTGATTCCGGTTCTCAATTTAGTGATTTTAGAAGATGATAAAAGTTATTTTCCTCCCTATCAAGCTATCCCTATTTTTAATCAAGCAACACTGAAAAAATATCCAGAGTTACGAACATCAATTAATCAATTAGCAGGTTTAGTTTCCACTGAAGAAATGCAAAAGATGAATTATCAAGTAGATAATAAATCTCGTCCTGTAGAACAAGTTGTTAATGAATTTCTCAAGTCTAAATCTAAATTATGACTTCCATCTGAATAAGTAGCATTAAATTGTTAGTTTTTAACCAAACATAAACAGTTATCTTTCAGCTACATTAGCAGCAATTAATGCTTCTCGATACAGCCAGGCTTCTCTTGCTGTTTTAAAACCTTTCATCCATGTATCTTCGCTTTTCCCTTTAATCCGATAGCCTACTTCCCAAGTATCTTTTGGTTCTCTTTCAAAGAAATATTTTATTTTATAAAGCATTACTGGCTGGGCAAAATCATTTCCACAATCTTTGTCATCTTCTATTTCAGTTTTATTATCTTCTCTAATACCGTAAAAACGACGCTTTTCTTTGTTTATGTGAACTTCTACAATATCACCCAAATGATTAGAGTGTAAAATGATGACTCCAGCTTCTGTGACAGTATGATGTTTGGGGTTAATACTAGACATTCCCTCTTATCCTGTAATGTTTAAAACATTCCTATCATATCATTTCCACTTGAATACTGACGATTTGAATTAGTTCAATTCTCATCATCTACCACCATTTTGTTCCTGGTTCACCTTTAAAAGGTCCAACAATATCAGAAGTAATCCATCCACCGTAGAAATCACCCGGTTGAGGCTTGACTAGTTCATCGTTTACATAGCAAGCATCCATTAAATTTGCATAAAAACTATAGTATTCTTGAATGCCTACAAAATCAGGACTTGGTTGAATATATCGCCAAGCAGCATAATTGATATATTTATCACCTACAGATATATTGTAATATTGACACCAGCCTTTCCATTCACACCAAGTTTTTTTAGGTGTTTCTATCAAATGTTCTAGTTTAATGTCTTCACCAGGGATGTAATACACTGGTGGATGGCTAGTTTCTAAGACTCTTTTAGCTTTCTGGGTTTCTCCTAAAATAATTTCATTAAAAATCACTTTGAGATGTTTATCAGTATCTTCTAAAATTGCTGGACGGGGATAATCCCAAACTGATTCTTGACCTGGTTGTGGGGGAATAGGATTTGGTTTCATTATTAGTAATTGCCTCTTTTAAGTGTTAATTTCAACGTTAAAAAATTCTCATTAATTAATTCATTCAACTTGGCAAAGAATCAATCCAAACCACTGTTTTTCATCTGTCCATATTTTCACAGTTTTCAGTCCTTGGATTTCGAGTTGTTTTTGCATATTTGTTAAATCAAACTTGCGAGAAATTTCTGTAAGGATGCTTTCTCCAGCTTGAAAAGAAACCTTTAAATTGAGAATGTCTAGGGATACAGAATGACTTTCTTGGCAATGGAGATACATTTCAATTTGATTATCTACCTGATTATAAATCGCTTGATGTTTAAACAAATTAATGTCAAAATCACCTTGAAAACGCCAATTCAGATGAGAAAGCATATTCAAATTAAAAGCAGCAGTAACTTCTTGACTATCGTTATAAGCTGCTTCTAATATATCCTTGGGTTTTTGTAAATCCATACCCAGCAAAAAATAGTCCCCAGAGTTTAGGGTTTGGGCAACTTGGCTTAAAAAATCATCAGATTCTTGTGAACTAAAATTACCTATAGAACTTCCTAGAAAAAAGAGCATCCGTGATTGCAAATAATTAGATTCCAGATGAACTAAAGCTTGTTCATAAGTTCCTAATAATCCATGAATTGTAAAATCAGGATATTTTTGTTGTAATTGTAAAACGCTATTTTTAAGAATTCCCCCACTGACATCAATAGGTAAATATGTACAGGAACCGGCAATTTTTTGATAAGCATCTAATAAAAGACGAGTTTTAGTAGAACTACCACTACCTAATTCTATTAATTCACAACAACCTGTAATTTGAGCGATTTCGTCAGCATATTGATTTAAAATCCATGCTTCTGTGCGAGTTGGATAATATTCAGGTAAATCGCAGATTTTTTCAAATAGCTCAGAACCATAATCGTCATAAAAATATTTAGCGGGTAAACTTTTAGAAACTTGAGTTAATCCTTGAATAACATCTGCACCATCATTGTTTAAATCTTGATAGTGATCATCAAGAATTGTCAAAGGTTTAATTAGCATTTTTTAATTCCTGATATTTTTTGTTTGAACAACAACCATGTAAAACAGACCTGACTATTTAATTCTCTCTGCGACTCTGCGTGAAAAAAAATCTAAATTAAACAACATTCTGAGCAATTCTAAAACCAACGTGCTGATAAAAATAAGGACGAAACCAATTCCGATAGGATGGTAATGCCATTGAACCATTAGTAGCCCAAGAACCACCGAGCATCATCTGATGTTTACCATCAAAAAATGGTGCAGATTGGTCTTCATAAAGGGGATGAGTTTTAAATCCTGGTAGGGGGTAAAATGTGTTTTCTAACCATTCCCAGACATTTCCTCGTAAATCAAAAAGACCAGATGCACTGTTGGCTGGTGTGAACATTCCCACCGGATTGGGGGAAATAAATTGTAAATTGAGATTACAATGAGTTGATAAGCAGTTACCTTCAGATATTAGCAAGGCTTGATTCCATTCTGCTTCGCTCATCAAGCGTATGTTTGAGCCTTTCCAGCGACAAAATGCGATCGCTTCATAGTGGTTAACTTCCACCGGCCAGTCAAGGGGTAAGTCCATTTCATCGAATGTAGCTCGATAGCGATAGCCATCTGATGTAGGTAGCCAAAATTTAGGGTGTTGGACTTGATAAAGTTGCTGCCATTGCCAAGATTCAGCGTTCCAGCAATCTCGATTATTGTAGCCACCCGCTTGCACAAACTCTAAAAATTCCCTGTTTGTCACCAGATATTGACTAGCTAAAAATGGTTTTACCTCTACTTCCAGATGTCCATATTCACTATCCCAACCGTAAGTTAAATCATGATCAGGTTTGCCCAATTGCACCACACCCTCAGGAATTTCCCGCATTTCATTGTTAGGAATAATATCACTATTAGCAAGTGCATAATTCCATCCAGGGGGGCATTTCAGGCTATCAAGCGGCAATTGACGCAGCAGCATAGAAGAGGTTTCAAAGTGAATGCGGCTGTGTTCTATCCCCATTAATAAAGCCCAGAGAGGATGCTGTTGATGAATCGGCAGATGTATGGGAGTGGTTTGGATTACCTTTGTAATTTCTTCTCTAGCTTTGTCTCGATATTGCCAAACTTTTTCCACATCAGGCCAGCAAATCCCTTTTATAGCTGCATCTAATTCTGTTGGAGTTTCAGGATCAACTCCAATTTCAAACAGGGTTTCATATTGTGGATGAATGCGATCTGCTATTAAACCAACCTGAATTAACTTATTGATATAAAAAACAGCAGAGTGACCGAGATAAAAAATGAGACAATTTCTTAAAGGGTCAGGATTCAGATAGAAACTTTGGGGATCAACTAAACTTTGCAGAAGTTTTTCTTCAATTTCCCAAGAATCCTCAAAGTATGTAAGTAGGGTTTGTTGACTGCAATGATCGAGTCTGGGGACTTGAGCAGATGTCATTCTATTAATTGTGGGAATTGTAGGCATGACATTAATTGAGTTTTGCAAAAGCGCAATCGCATGATTTGATATCTGTCTTCATGTATCCCATCTTGTTGCGCTTTTACTGTTTTTTTTATAAAAACTTTAGACTTAATCTAAAATATCCGTCTTTTACGTCCATTATCGGGCTGCGTTGTCCGCAAAGGCACGACCTCCGCCTCACTACTCTCTCTGGCTACTCTAATCAGCAACGCAGCAGCTACCAAACTGGCAATCATCGAATTACCACCATAACTAAACATAGGCAAAGGCAAACCGGTAGTTGGCAGCGCACCTGTAGCCACACCAATATGCAGTAATGACTGTCCAATCAAAACCACCGTGATGCCAATTGCCACTAACCGATGAATAGTATTTTTGGCCTTGAATGCTACAATTAGTCCCAAAGTAGCGAATACAGCTAAAAGTAATAACAGCAACATACTACCAATAAAGCCAAATTCCTCAGCAAATATTGCAAATATAAAATCAGTATCTTGAATTGGTAAATAAAACAGCTTTTGTTGAGAAAGTCCAAATCCAACTCCCCAAGTTTTACCCGAACCTACTGCTAATAAACTCTGTACTAATTGATAACCATCTCCTGTAGCATCAGCCCAGGGATTGAGAAAAGACATCACTCGTCTACGTTGATATTCTTTGATGCTAATACTCAATAATGCTAATACCACCCCACCAAGGGCTGTTCCTCCCAAGTATTTGGATGGTATTCCAGCAGCTAAAGCAATTAACCAAATAGTCATTCCGCACAGTGCTGTTGTACTTAAGTTAGGTTGGGCAAGGATTCCTAACAGTACAAGACAGAAGACACCTAACCAAGAGAGTCGAACCCCCCAGCTTAATCTTTCCCACTGACCGAAAAGCCTAGCACTTTGCAGAACTAAAAAGGGTTTAATCAATTCTGATGGTTGGATGGGAATTGGCCCCACTGCTATCCACCTGGCTGCGTCAAATGCCTTTTTTCCTAATCCAGGAATTAGGGTGACGAAAATTAACCCTAAAAACAGCAACAAAAACCAATGAGATACCCCCAGAACTTTCCGTAAGGGGAGATTAACAATAATGTTGAAGATTATTAATGAAACTAATACCCAAATGATTTGACGCTTAAAATAGTACATCCCGTCACCATGTCGTTCATCAGCTACGGGATAGGATGCTGAAAATAGGACGATTAAGCCGCAAAACAACCAAATCATCGTTAACCAGCGCAATAACCGTGCCTCTATTGCCCAAGTGGCAACGGAACTATCAAAAATTGGAATTAATTGGCGTAGATTCACAGCGTCTTATTTGGGTAGGAATAATAAGTTATTTTAGGTTTTAGTCGGTCTACTTCTGTGCTATCAGAAGAATACCGATTAAATGTAGATGCGGAGAGACTTTCCGCAGGGTATCGCAAAAACGCAAAGGACGAGAAGATAAGAAAGAAGGAAGGAAGAAGGAAGAAGATAGCTAATTTTATGCGAGATGTTCGGAAATACCTACGACATTCTTTAAATAAAAAATATTTACTGAATCCTTATATATTGACTGCTCTTGTCTCAATTGGATTATGGCAAGTAGGGACTTGGACTAGTTTAGAGTTACTAGGATTTAATTTATTGTTTCGCACACGCAACTATTTACCTCATCCGAGTTGGGATTCACGGATTGCCGTGATTGGGATTGATGATGCGACATTACGCCAGTATGGGCAGTTTCCATTATCGCGCGATCGCTATACTCAATTGTTAGAAACCCTAGAAGCCTCTCCTCCAGCCGTTATCGGCTTTGATATTCTATTTACAGATCCTACCAGTCACGATGCCGCACTAGCCGAAGCAATGGCAATAAATGGTCAGGTTGTCTTAGCAATCGCCCCCAATTTACACAAACAGACCTTGCGTCCAGTGCCAATTTTAGATCGCGTCACCAGCAAAGGCCACATTGTCAACAATGTCGATTTGGATGGAGTCACACGTAAATACTCCCTCTACATCAATCAAGTTCCCTCCCTCGGCATCATGTTGTTACAAGGATACAACAATAGCTTGCAACAGACCTTTACAGCAGACACCACCAAGCCTACAAAGCCACAAATTGCCTTACCACCCATGCAATTGGGAGTAACAACACAATCAGTTTTGATTAACTGGTTAGGACAAACTCAGCAAGATCAAGGAATCCTTACCTATTCCTTTGCTGATGTCATCCAGAAAAAAGTAGATACAGCCAAACTCAAAAACAAAATTATTTTAGTCGGATTAACCGCCACCGGAGCCAACGATTCCTTAAAAACCCCCTTCGATCAAATACCACCAACATCTGGTGTCTACCTACACGCTGCCTTGATTGATAATCTACTTAACAACCGACTACTGCAAAGATTGCCCAGGCAATTTGAACTCTTATTATTATTCGGATTTGGCCTCGGTTCTACTCTGATACTAGCCCCTTTAACATTTCCTAAACGCGCTCTTGTTATAGCCCTGCTGCCTTTTGCCTGGTTCAATCTATCAGTTTTAGCTCTCACTATCTCCAACCTCTGGTTGCCAATCGCTGCTCCCATTAGCACAATCTTCTTAGCTGCCTTAACTGTGCAATGGCAAGAACAAAAAGAAAAACAACAATTGATGAGTTTATTTGCACGTCATGTTTCCCAGGAAACAGCAACATTAATTTGGCAAAACCGGGCAGATATTTTTCAAAATGGTCAATTAGAAGCTAAAGAAATGGTAGCAACGGTTTTATTTACCGACATTCGGGGTTTTACCTCAATTTCTGAGGATATGAAACCACGCGAGTTGCTCGACTGGTTAAACTTATACCTGGGTGCAATGGCTGAGTGCATTCAAGAGCATCATGGAGTAGTCGATAAATTTATTGGTGATGCCGTAATGGCTGTTTTTGGCATTCCCTTTCCCCACACCTGCTCAGAAGAAATTCAACAAGATGCCATTGATGCTGTCTCTGCCGCCATATCTATGCAGAAAAGATTAGTACTATTAAATCAGGAATTAGAACGGCTAGGCAAGCCTGTTATTAGCATCGGTATTGGCATTCATACAGGTCTGATAGTTGCTGGCAGCGTTGGTGGATCTCAAAGATTAAATTATTCCGTATTGGGAGATGCTGTCAATATTGCATCTCGATTGGAACAACTCAACAAAAATACAGACTGGTATAATCCTCAAAACATCTTAATCAGTGAAACAACATTCCATCTCATCAAAAAGCATTTTCATGCCCAAAAAATAGAGCAGTTAAATCTACGTGGACGGCACCAATTAACAATGATTTATTCGGTTATTGGATTAATAGATTAATTTCATCAAAACTAATTTAATTAGGTAAATATCATCAACTGCATATAGCATTTTCTAGTCTAATGAAGTACAAAAATATCTGTGTTCATCTGCGTCCATTTGCGTTTAATTATTACTGCTTGTACCTTACTTATAGCCTTTCCCACTCTAGTTAGATACAAAATTACCCCTCCCCAACCCTCCCCTTGGTAAAGGGCTACGGTGTACACACAAGTCCTAAAAACCTAGCTTGATAAGACTTTCCTCGTTCCCAGTCTCCGACTGGGAATGCATTCTTTGAGTCTCTGACTCAATGCCAGATTGGAGGCAGAGCCTCAATGAGCAGCATTCCCATGCAGAGCATGGGAACGAGATAAAATTCTTCAAAGTCCCCCTTAAAAAGGGGGATTTAGGGGGATCGGATCACGTTTAGCATCCTGTCTAGAGATGTGTGTACACCGTAGGGTAAAGGGAGAGTGCGCGACAGCGCGGGTGGGGTGTATTTCATAAGATTGGGAATTGCTATAATAGGACTTACGCACGAGTTACGGAATATCGTTCGCGTAGCGTGCCGTAGGCATACCGCAGAGGACACAGAGAACACGGAGAAATAAGAGTTTGAGGGTTTTTTGCGTAAGTCCTACTTAAATGGAAATCGCTATATACCAAAACGGATAAAAATCTAGCTCTTCCTTTCCGCCTCCAGCATAGCTGTCTCCTGTCTCCATAGCACTAAATTCCGATAATTTTACATTGATCACTAAAATTGTGGTAAAAAAATAAAGCTGCTTACTATAAATACAGTAATTTCTACTCGATTAAAACGGGTTCAAAACCTCCGTGGATTCAACATTTTTTTAGTTATCTAAACATCTATAACTATTTGGTGAGTACGTGAATAGGTATCTGATTACAGGAATAGTCACAACTGTTTTATGGGAAACTTTATCGTGCCAGGCTTGGTCTCAGCCACCCTCTTGCATTGCTAAAAGCCTGCCTGAGGTTAGCAACTCTCTCAATAGTTTTCGCAAGAAAGAAGTTATTGTCATTGGAAAAATACCAGAACATCCATACGTGGTTATTGTTCCTGGCAACTCATATAAGTTGTTAAACAGTGTCAGAAGCTATGTTGCTGACGCATTTATCGCACAGCATAAGCTAGGTGCTTATATATACGCTGGCGGATCTTCATATAGAGAAAAGGCAGAGTGCTTGTCTCATGTGTTGAAGTCGCGGGGTTTAGATGCACGAGTTGTCTATTTTCCCAAAAAAAATTAACTGGAGAAACTTATGAAAACAGTAAGCCATAAAAGTCTTTGGGTTAGGGCTAGGAGTCAGGAGTCAGGAGGAAGAATCAGAAGAGAAGAATAGTCTTGAATCTTGTCAAGTGATAGGTTTTTGGTAGTTTTAACGCTTATTCCTTACACTTGATTCACCTTTTTAAGCTTCAAACTCTTGATATATCTGAGTTTTAGATTTATGTGCCGTTAGGCACGTTCCGCGAACAGCAGGCTTTAATTAAAGCATTTATAGCTATTATGTTTTGTTATTAGCTGCATAGGAACGTACATGGGTACGTCCCTACATAATCACCAATTAGTGCCGCTGACCGTAGGTATCAGTTATCTATCTACAGATCCCATGATTACGTCAATACTACCGAGAATGACCACAATATCAGCAACCTTCATCCCACGCAATAAATGAGGAAGAATTTGCAAGTTATTGAAGTCTGCTGGGCGAATTTTCCACCGCCAGGGGAAAACATTATTATCACCCACTAAATAAATTCCCAGTTCACCTTTTCCACTTTCTACACGGGCATAGATTTCACCTGTGGGAATTTTAAAGGAAGGTGAAACTTTTTTACCAATGAATTGATAATCAAAAGCATCCCACTCAGATTTTTTCCCGGCCATTAAGCGTTTAGCTTCTAGGTTTTCGTAGGGTCCACCGGGTAAACCTTGAATAGCTTGTTTAATGATTTTTACCGATTCGCGCATTTCTCGCATCCGCACCATGTAACGGGCGAGACAATCACCGGTTGTTTCCCACTGTACATCCCAATCGAAATCATCGTAACATTCATAGTGGTCTACTTTTCGCAAATCCCACTTCACCCCAGAAGCACGTAACATGGGGCCAGAAAGTCCCCAATTAATTGCTTCTTCGCGGGTAATTGTGCCAATACCTTCAATACGTCGGCGGAAGATGGGGTTATTGGTAACTAGACGTTCGTACTCATCAACTTTGGGGATGAAATACTCGCAGAAATCTAAACACTTATCTACCCAACCATAGGGTAAATCAGCAGCTACACCACCAACGCGGAAGTAGTTGTTGTTTACCATGCGATAACCTGTGGCAGCTTCCCACAAATCATAAATCATCTCCCGTTCCCGGAATTGATAGAAGAAGGGAGTTTGTGCGCCAACGTCAGCTAGGAAGGGGCCAAACCATAGCAAGTGGTTAGCAATGCGGTTTAGTTCCAGCATAATCACGCGAATGTAGCTGGCGCGTTTGGGAACTGCGACACCTGCTAATTTTTCCGGTGCGTTCACTGTAACCGCTTCGTTGAACATCCCCGCAGCATAGTCCCAACGGCTGACGTAGGGGACATACATGATGTTTGAGCGGTTTTCGGCAATTTTCTCCATTCCCCTGTGCAGGTAGCCAATGACTGGTTCACAGTCAACGACATCCTCACCATCCAGTGTCATAATTAGCCGCAGAACTCCGTGCATTGAGGGATGATGAGGCCCCATATTTAGCACCATTGGTTCAGTGCGGGTTTCGATTCTACTCATAGATTTGCTGTTCTCCCGTTATGGATGTGAATTAAACCGCCAAGATGCTAACCAGACAAAATTTGTAATATCTACCAAAATTCAGCTTGTAGAGATAATTTCTGTGTTGTCCCTACAGGGTTATGTTGGAGAGGATAGCAGGGTCGGACTTCGTACTTGATGATTTATTGTGTTGCACTTCTTAGATTATTATAGGGATCTGGCGATTCATGGGATTGAGACTCCAGAATTTTTTTCCATGTGTCTGAGGGGGTAGGAGTGGAAAAAATATTGGATAAGTGGTATTGACTGAACTCTAGTTACATCAATTGGTTCGTGATTTTGCTGATTTTTTACTGGTAGCTAGATAGATTTAATTTATAATTAGCCAAGTTAAATTCTATAGCTCATACAATTTCACTTTAATAATGAGACAAATACATGGGTAGGGGTTTAGCATTGCTCACAAGTGCCAACTTAATTTTATTAACAGTTTATTCTAAATCTGATCAAGAGGATATTTATATAGTTACTATTCAAGGAATTATAGAAGATATTATGGAATAAACGTTGCGGTTCGTTACCTTAACCCAACTTACAACTACAACTATATGTTGGAGAATAGAATACTTATGGAAAAATCAGGCTTAAATCCACAAACAGAAAA
This sequence comes from Anabaena sp. PCC 7938, assembly GCF_049315035.1. Classification (NCBI taxonomy): domain Bacteria; kingdom Bacillati; phylum Cyanobacteriota; class Cyanophyceae; order Nostocales; family Nostocaceae; genus Anabaena; species Anabaena sp. PCC 7938. The sequence goes on from NZ_CP186034.1 coordinate 5,974,497, forward strand.
AAAATTAATTGAACTCCAAAATTTAAGTTTAGATAATGAGCAAAGTGTAAGAGAAAAGTTTTTAATGCCTTTATTAAAGTTATTAGAATATCAAGATAATGACATTAAACTAGAATATCCATTAAAGTATCCTTATGTTCACAAGGGAACAACAAAAAAACCAACGCCTAAACGTATAGATTATATGTTATCAGTGAATGGTAAAAAAAAATGGGTATTAGATGCTAAACATCCAAATGAATCTGTATCTAGTTTAAAAAATATACATCAAGTTCACAGTTATGCTGATCATAAAAATATAAAGGTTGAATTTTTTGCTGTGTGTAATGGTAATCAATTTGCAATATACGAAACAAAAAATACTGATGATGATAAACCAGTATTTGAATTTAACCGCTCAGAATTATTAGATAAATGGTATGAAATATTTAATCATTTATCAGTGAAAGCATTTCAAGAGAATAAAAATGATCTAACAATAAGTTTTCGCCCAATAATTCCCTATTATGATCCTCAAAAAAAGCAGGAACTAATTAAATGGTTTTTATCGTTTATTCTGGATAACTATAAACTAAAATTTATTAATTATAAAAATAACCTTGATATTGCTTATAACGAATATACAGATATTTTTGTTGAAAATGATCAAAAAGATAGAGGGTTACTTAGGTATATTGATTTTTTAAATAAAACAATTATTGATAAACATGATATAAAAGATTTAACTTCTCGATTTGTGGAAGAAGAAGAAATTTCTTATGTTTATTTATTAACAAATATTCCTATTAATGAAGAAGCGAATAATTATATTAATAATCATAACAAAAAACGTCCTAACGAAAAAATTAATATTGTCAGTTGTGAAGAATTACCTAGATTTTTAATGAAATCTCAGAATCTTTCTATTCCTTACTATAAAGATAAGTGTACAGGACACGTAGAAAATATAACATTATTAGCAACTGAAGAGAAAAAACTATATTGGGCAGTTGAAGAACTTAATCAAAAAGGTGAATCTTATCGTTTCTTAATGTTCTCCGCAAAAAATGAGGAATTTAATATAGACTCATTAAAATCTTTGTTACATCAGAATAAAGTATGGGTAGGTTGTTTAATTGACAATGGAACCCATAATATTAATGAATTTAATGATCAAAACATAAATGACGAAATACCTATCCCTCATATACCTGTAGCTGAAAGTTTTGAAAGTGATAGTGCTTGTCATCCTGAAGATTTTATTGGTAGAGAAGATATTAAAAAAGAATTTTGGAATTTTATTAATGAGGTTCAAGAGAAAAAGACTGATAAAAGAATTTTTACTATTGAAGGAAAATCAGGGTATGGAAAGTCATCTCTCATCCTTAAATTAGAACAAGAATCACAAAGTAAGGAGAATATTTTTTTCTATCAAGTTGATACTAGATTATTATGTAAGCATTCTCAAGAAGCTTTTATTGTTCGTAGTGCTATTAGAAAAGCTATTCAAGAATCTATTGAGCAAAATTTTATATCTTTACACCATTATAAGATTTATATCAATAGAGAAAGATCCTTGTTTTATGGAAATAAATCTATTACAACTATTATAGATTATCTGAGACAAAATAATAAAATTATTATTTTGTGTTTTGATCAATTTGATTATCTATTTTCCAAGAATGATTTACTAGATATATATAAAGCATTTGAGTCAATAGTAATTGAAATAGATTCTTTAGAAGAAAATTTTATCTTAGGATTTTCTTGCAGAACTGGTATACCTTTAACTGAAAGTATTAGAGATGAATGGAATGAATTAATAAAATCCATAAGAAAAAAAGTATTTAAAGAAATAAAAGAATTTAACAACTCAGAATTAGATGAATACTTAAATAAATTTTCTCAGCTTTTAATTAAAGATAAAAATCAAACAATTCCCTCTGATGTAACAAGATGGTTAAAGGACAATTTTGCATTTTCCCCATACTTGCTCAGACAAGTTTGTAGCATTATTTATAATAACCCTGGTGTCGTATCTACTATTGTTCATAAAACACTAAAGGAACTAATTAAAAATAATTTTGAAGAAGAATTCAATAAATTAAGTAGTCGTGAAAAATTCATACTCAATAAAATAGCTAGAGATGAGAATATAACATCTTTAGAAGAATGTTATGCGGAAGAACTACATAAATTAGAAACCAAAAGGTTTTTAACTTGTTCAAACAGAAAATATACTATTCCTGAGATAAGAAAAGAATATTATTTACATGGAACATTACCTGAAATATCTACAAAGTATATCCCACGCATGAATGTAAATGGTTCTTTATATGCTATGAGAAATATTAATAAATTTAGGACTAAAATAGAAGTTATCAATTTTTTAGTTGATGAAATAACATATAAAGAACTAACATCTGATAATTTTTGGATAGATATTCAGAATATTTTTTATGTACATAATTCACAAAATGATCAAATTATATTTCCAGAGGAATTTCATAGTCATAATCAATCAAATTTAGATGATTATCAAATAGCAGACTACCTATCAAGTTATTTTCAACGACATTTAATTGTAGAAAAAATATTGCAAAATGAACGTATTAGAAATACAGATTTTTTTAATATGAACACTTTTAAACAAATATATAGTGAAGTTGCAGCAGATAGGAGTAAAGAAAATAAAAATGATGATCCTCCTAGATTGCTTACTTGGTTATGTTTTGCAGGGATATTTGAATTAATAGATCCGAAAATGAAACTTTATAAAGTCCCAACAATCACTGCTTCTGCCAAACACAAGGGAAAGATATTAAAATGTATTTTAAAACTTACAAAACAAGACAAAATAGCAAATAATTGTGAAGACCCAATACAATTAAATTTTCTCAATTAATTATTTAATTAATTTTTTTATACCCAGATTTATGAGTTTTATTTTTCAATCTTTAAATTTACAAATTTCGGACTCCACCACCCTTTTGCAGTATTGAAATAAGCAACATCTTTATGTTTTTGTTTTTATCCTTCCATGATTCCTGACCAGAACACCGCAACATAGTTTTATTTATATTTAGAATTTATTTTTGATGAGAAAGGAGATAAATTATTTAAATGTCATTTAATGAAAAAAACAGGATTAGAAATTTCTACTTATCCTATTGCTGGTTCTAATATTGTAGAACAAGTTAAATATAATGAACCTAATCAGCAAGTTTGGATAAATTCTGAACAATACTTTGATCAAGTTCCTCCACAAATATGGAATTTTTATATAGGTGGTTATCAAGTTTGTCAAAAATGGCTGAAAGATAGGAAAAGTAGAAAATTAACTTTTGAGGATCTTACTCATTATCAAAACATTATTTCTATAATATCGGAGACTATAAAAACTATGGAAGATATTGATAAAGTTATTGAAAAATATGGCGGTTTTCCGTTAGAATGAGATTATCTATCAAAAAGTCATAGCGAATATAATTCGCGGCTACGCAGAGTAAGAACATGAAAGAGGGATGACATATCTATGAAAGAATTAATGAAACAACCATCATCTTGGTTACCAAATGGAATAAACCTTAATCTTTCTGATCAATTTCGTCCTTTTTCTTTTACTGAAGAGTTACAGATTCGTTTAGAGGAACTCTTAGAAAAGAATAAAGAAAATTTACTGAATCCAGATGAACAAGCAGAATTAGCTGGTTTATTGGAATTAGAAAAAATATTCAGTTTTATCAACGCTAAACTCGCTTCTTAATTGTGGTTATTAATAATTCTGTTCGTTTAAACGTCCGCAAAAGGGCAAAATACTTGTGTGAATATTGTCACTCACCAGAACGTTCAAATGCGACACCATTTACCATTGATCATATAATTCCCCAATCTTTAGGGGGATCAGATGACCTCAATAATTTAGCTTTAGCTTGTCATCGTTGTAATCAAAGGCGATATAATTTTAGAAATGGGATTGATACAGAAACACAAACAGAAGTTCCACTATTTAATCCTAGAAATCAAAATTGGTCAGATCATTTTATATGGACAAAAAATGGGTTAAATATTATTGGAACAACTCCTATAGGTCGTGCAACTTGTAATCGTTTTGATTTTAATGATCAAAATCATGATGATGGGTTTATTATAAGTTCTCGCCAACTTTGGTTAACAGCCGGTTGGCATCCACCTATAGATGATCCATGTCAAGAAAAATAAACAATGCTTAATTTATATAGCAATTCCCAAGCTCATGAAATACACCCCACCCGCGCTGTCGCGCACCCTCCCCTTACCAAGAGGAGGGTTGGGGAGAGGTAATTTTGTATCTAATTAGAGTGGGAAAGGCTATATTATTAATAAATAAATGATGGAATCAGATTTACAAACCCCAATAGATTCAGAAGAAATTACATTTTCCCATATTCCTGTTCTGAGTCAAGAAGTGATTACAGGTTTAAATATCCAGCCTGGTGGACATTATTTAGATTTAACTGTTGGTGGTGGTGGCCACAGTCGGTTAATTTTAGAAGCGGCTGAAGATGTAAAAGTAACTGCTGTTGATCAAGATTTAGATGCTTTAAATGCTGCAAAAGCTAATTTAGCTGAGTTTGGAGATAGAGTCAAATTTATTCATAGCAACTTTGCAAATTACGCATTTCCCGCAAATACTTATGATGGGATTTTAGCAGATTTGGGTGTGAGTTCTTATCATTTAGATCAGCCAGAACGGGGTTTTAGTTTTCGCAATGCGGCAAATTTAGATATGCGAATGAATCAAGAACAGTCTCTTACTGCTGCTGATGTAATTAATGAGTGGGATGAAAAGGAATTAGCAGATATATTCTTTCAATATGGTGAGGAAAGACTTTCACGACGTATTGCCAGAAGAATTGTGGAGAAACGCCCATTTCAGACTACTACAGAATTGGCAGATGCGATCGCATATTCTGTCCCTCCTAAATACCGTCATGGTAGAATCCACCCCGCTACCCGCGTTTTTCAAGCTTTGCGAATTGCTGTCAATGATGAGTTAAAGGTGCTGGAAACTTTAATAGATAAAGCACCATTAGCTTTAGTTCCCGGTGGCAGAATTGTGATGATTAGCTTTCACAGCTTGGAAGATAGGTTAGTCAAGCATGGGTTAAGAAATTCGCCCATGTTAAAGGTATTGACAAAAAAACCAATTATTGCTGGTGAAGAAGAGATTGCTCAAAATGTGCGATCGCGCTCCGCTAAATTAAGGATAGCAGAAAAAAATTAGAGTCGTATCTACTGGTATAATATGACAACAACCCTTATTCACTAAATTGATGTGGGTACAGCAGAACCTTGATATCTTTTTAGCACATGAACCCAGTGAAACTATCACCTGTTAATACACGTAAGGATCAGAGTTTAGTGTGTCCAAATCTGGTATCTCACTGGAAAATAATCTCTGTACCTGAATCTGAGCAAGGGGTAAGCGGTTTTTCACCAATACTTTTACAAGGAATTAAAACGAGACAGAGGTTTCCATTTTCATTAACGGAAGGTTACGCTCTCAAGCTGTTGAATGGAAAATTAACAGTCAAACAGGTACAGGAAAAGTGTCAACAGCAATTTGGGAAAGAAATTGATTCTGATTTTGTGATCAAGCTATTAGAGAAATTGCTGGCTTTGGGAGTTTTGGGAATTCACAAAACAGAGAATAAAAAAGCTTATGTACTGCGAGAATATTCCCCAAAACCTAACCGTTGGCCTCTACTTAAATCCGCAGTGCAGTGGATATGGAACCCAAATGGTTATTGGCTTTTGCGTATGGAACACCCGCATAGTTTAGCCTATCTTCAAATTAGCCCTGATCAAAAAGATCTACTTTTACAGCTAGGTAAACTACCACCAAAAACCATCGCTGCTAAATACAAGGTTAATATCGAAGATATACAATGTCTGTTGAAAAAATTAGCAGGAAGAGGAATGTTAAAGGACGCTAAACCAGCGCAGTCTAAAAGAACTTGGAAATTAACAAAAATACTATTTTATAAAAACAACTGGTTCAACCTTCAGGGTGATAAAATTCATTTTATTTTCACACAAAAATTTAGTTTACTAGTTTGCATATTCCTAGCTTTTGTGGTGGCAATTAGTGTAAAAAATCGAGTAGATGAAAAACTAGTTCCTGTTGCTTATAGAAATAGTGAAGAAAACTTATCCAAAAAAATAAACTTTAATTCTGATCAGAATTTATCTCAATTTATCCCTGCTAAAAAAGCTCAAAAAGCTGGTGTAATTATTGATGGTACGATTAAAATTGATTTCGCTAAACAAATTCTTGAAAAAGTCAAGCGAGGTACTCTTCGTCAAGAAGTTGCTATCTTTTTAATTGCTATATCAGCTACAGAATCTAGTGGTGGTAATTGGCAAGAACACCGACCAAACAGTAAGTTTTATGGTGCTTTCCAAATTTCTAGAGATAGATTTGACCCTAATATTTCTGATGAAAAAATTTTAGGAAATCCAGATATGCAAATTGAAGTAGCTCAGAAATTTTATGATGAAAAAGTGGTAATTCTCGCTGATAAAACTAATCTGCTAAATAGAAAAACTCTACCTGACAAACAACCTCTGTTTGAACATTTATTAGGCAAAAGCGAACTTTATCAAATAGCTTATGCTTGGATAACTTTAGATGGAATAGATGGTCATGGTGTTTATAGTCAAAACTTCGCTAGTGCAGCTGAACAATCTGCGGAAATTATTCGCAATCATCAATATATTAGGGCTTATCTTTATAAATGATCAGGAGTCAGGAGTCAGGAGTCAGGAGTCAGGAGTCAGGAGGTAGAAAGAAGAAGGAAGAAGAAGTCAGGAGTCAGAATAAATGCAACCTGCGAGAACATTTGAAGATTTAATAGTTTGGCAAAAAGCACATCAGTTTGTGTTAGGAGTATATCAATTAACTGCGAATTTTCCCAAGTCAGAAATATATGGACTTACCTCTCAATTTAGACGCGCATCAATTTCTATTCCTGCAAATATAGCGGAAGGATTTAAGAAAAAGGGAGATTTAGATAAAGTAAGATTTATGAATATAGCACAGGCTTCTGTCGAAGAATGTCGATACTATCTTATTCTCACAAATGATTTGGGATATGGTAACACTTCAGAAGTAATGTTGAGATTGCAAGAAGTTAGTAGATTATTAGATAGTTATGCAAAAGCTATTCTCAAAAATTCTACCTCCTAACTCCTTCTCTAATCTTCTTCTTTCTAACTTCTGACTCCTTCTTCTTTCTAACTTCTGACTCCTTCTTCTTTCTACATCCTGACTCCTGACTCCTGACTCCTGACTCCTGACTTCTACCTCTTTCTCATTCTCTCTGGACTACCTGTAGGAATTGCTGCAATTAACTTCTGTGTGTATTCTTCTTTTGGTTCGCGGTAGAGACTTTCTGCTGTACCTTCTTCAACTATTTTCCCTTGGTTCATCACCAAAATGCGATCGCTCATAAATTTCACCACACTTAAATCATGGGAAATAAAAATATACGTCAAGTTAAAATCATGCTGTAATTCTTTTAACAAATTTAATACCTGGGCTTGTACCGACACATCCAAAGCCGAAACCGACTCATCACAGATAATAAACTTAGGATTTAAAGCCAAAGATCGGGCAATACAAACCCGTTGACGTTGACCACCAGAAAACTGATGGGGATAGCGTTTCATATCATCTGCACCCAATCCGACCCGTTCTAACAGTTCCACAGCCCTTTCTCGTCGCTGTGACTGAGACTTACCCACAGAATGAATCAACAACGGTTCCATCACCGCTTCACCAATCTTCATCCGGGGGTTAAGAGAACTAAACGGGTTTTGGAAAACTATTTGCATTTCCCGGCGCAATTTTTGCAACGGTTGTCCTTTGAGGGTAATTATATTTTGTCCATCAAAAATAATTTTACCGCTCATCGGTTCGATTAATCTCAGCAAACTTCTACCCAAAGTAGTTTTACCACAACCAGATTCTCCCACCAATCCCAGAGTTTCGCCTGGATAAACATCAAAAGAAACAGCATTCACAGCCATATTGTAAGGTTTCGTTCTCCCAAGTACCCCCCGGACTGGGAAGCCAACATTCAGGTTGCGAATTTGTAAAAGAGGTTCTTGGGCGCACAAATTAGCTAATCTGACATTAATCTCTTCGCTGCTGATATCTGGTGGTTGTGCTGGTTCTTGGGGATAAATGACCACCTGTCCAAATTCATCCTCCTTTGCACTCATATAGTCAGAAACAGTCAGCAGTTTTTGGGGACGATGGTTCAGGGAAGGACGACAGGCTACAAGCCCCTTTGTATAAGGATGTTGGGGATTAGTAAAAATTTGTTCTGCCTCACCAGATTCGACAATTTTACCTTTATACATCACCGCTACTTGGTCAGTGATTTCCGAAATCAACCCCAAGTCATGGCTGATAAAAATCATCGCCATATTACGACTTTTTTGTAATTCTTGCAGCAATTCCAGAATTGTCGCCTGTACCGTCACATCTAAGGCTGTAGTTGGTTCATCAGCAATTAACAATGATGGGTTACAAGAAATTGCTATGGCAATCATGACCCGTTGCAGTTGACCACCAGATAACTGATGGGGATAGCGTTCCAGCATCGCTGCTTTTTGTTCTTTCACCAGCTGCGCTAATTGGAAGCTATCGGGTGGAGATGACTGATTATCAAGACACTGCTGCTGGATTGTTTCATCACTAGGTAAAAGTTTAACTTCTTGCAGACCTGCGATCGCAATTCTCTTAGCCTCAGCTGCACTCACATTTTGATGACGCATAATTGCTTCTGTCATCTGAAACCCAATATCATAAACCGGATTGAGTGAACTCATCGGTTCTTGAAAAATCATTGCAATGTCACCACCCCGGTACAGCTGCATCTCCTTAACCGATAAAGCCAATAAATCCAGAGATTGGGCATTTTCCTGGGGACGAAACCAGATTTCTCCCCCACCAACCCTACCGGGATACTGCAACAAACCCATCACAGCCAAAGCCGTAACTGATTTACCACTTCCAGACTCTCCCACTATTCCTAGAGTCTCACCTCGATGCAAATCAAAGCTGATACCATTGACAGCCTTAACTTTACTGCCATCACCGGAAAATTCAACTTGTAGATTGCGAACCTCTAGGATAGTTTCTTTCATAGGTCTGGGGTAGTGATTAAACAGGGAACAGGGAACAGAAGACTTTTTCAGCCTTTGAAAACCCCTTGCGGTAATTTTACCGATTGTGACACCTTTAGCCAATAACTACCAATCAACTTGGGGACTTCCCAGAATAAGATTACCTATCTTCCTTCTTCTTTCTTCCTTCGCGTCCTTCGCTTCTTCGCGGTTCATTTAATCCATATTCTGTTGGTTCTAAAAGAGTATCAGTTCTTTTATAACTTAGGTAAAATTTCAGGAATTAAATTACCCGGAACCTTAGATAAAGCCAGATTTTGTCCTTGAATACCTAATTGATCATGAAAAGTGCGAATTATTTTCACTATATGGGTAAAAGTCGTTTGATAAGCTTCCGTATTTTGATTCAAGGCATTTAGTGCTTGGACATGATTTTCTAAAGATGCTTCTAAATGCTGAGAAAGTATTTTTTTGTCACCATTGAAAGACGGATCTGTAACTAATTGATAATAAGCAAGTCCCAAATTATTTTGTGTTGCCAATAAATCAAAACTTAAATTTTTACGATCTACAGAATCTGATATACTCAGAGTTTCTTCATAAGTTTTGACGCATAATTTCAAAAAACTTTGGCGAATGTCTTTAGTTACTTGTGGTAGATTTGCTATATGCCAATAGGCAGTACCAAGATTATTGCGAGTAGCCGCACAGGCATTAGGAACATTAGCAGGAGTACGATATTTAAGGGCTTCACGGTAAAAATCAACTGCTAATTGTAAGTTATCCAATGGTTGTTCATATTGAGATAAATTCCAATAAGCAGTGCCGATATTATTTTGAATCATGCCATACTTGAGCGGCTCATCACTGGGTTTATAATATACAAGTGCTAGATTATAAGCTGCGATCGCTTTTTGAAGATGTTCCACCGGTTGACTATGTTGTCCCAAATGCCAGTAAGCAGTCCCCAAATTATTCTGACAAGCAGCATATTTAATAGGATCAATTTCCTCTGTTCGGTAGAGAAGTGCTTCACCATAAGCTGTAACCGCTTGTTGCCAATTTTCCACAGGGTTAGAAAATCGCGCTAAATCACCGTAAGCTGTAGCTAAATTATTCTGCACACGAGCATAAATATCCGGTTGGCTATCAGGTGTAATTAGTTTTATTGCCAACTGATAAAACTCTATTCCCTGTTCTATATAAGTTTTTCCTTCCTCACTATTACCAGGTGTGCGGTGCAGCATCCAATACAACGTACCCAAATCATTTAAAGTATCTGGGAGTTGTGGTGAATTGTCGTCATAACTGACTGCTTCCTGATAGGCAATAATTGCCACCATTAAATTTTCTAGACTTGACTTTCCTTGCTCAATGCGAAGACGATATAAATTTCCTAAATTATGATAAGCTACCGCTATTTCTTGCCCAGCAGCTTGCTGGATTTGTAATTTTTCAATTTCCCAGAGAAGTTGCTGCGGTTGTAAATTTTCATCGGCATCTTCAGGAATATCCGTATTCAGTGTTTCTTTAACTAACGATATTAACTCATCACTAATATGCAAGAAAGAAGAGAGTTTGGGAATATCAAACTTTTCTGTTGATATTCCATTTAACGTATATTCTGTATTCTTAGCTTTTTCTGCCAAAAAATCATCATCTTCAGTAAACTTAAACTCTTGAATAAGACTTTCTGACACTTCTTCTGAAGCGATTGATTCATCAATAATTGATTTCTCAAGATTTCCTAGATCTACACTTCTCAAACTAGAGAAATTTTCTGTATAATTGCGATTATCTATTGTTGGTGTCGGTTCTCCAGCAAAGATAAATACACCAGTTCGACCATGCCAAAACTTGGGTGCTGATTGCTGAATAGCAGATAACCAAGGACGCGGAACCCAAAACAGCAGACTAGATTCTAAAAACGGACTGGATTCTTGGGTAGAAAAATATTGTTCACTTAATCGGAGATAATGTAAAAATAAACGTTGTACCGCTACTGATTGTTTAGTGAGCAGTTCCACTCCGACAATCTGAAATGCGGGTATTGGTAAGGGACGACCAGGTGTGTCTTTTGATTCTCCCACAATCGGTGGAGGATAATTACCCAACCATTGATTTATCTGCGCTATGGGGTTAGGATCATTTAAATTCAACCGCAATGTAACTAGCCTTGGATAAGCTGGAGTACTGATTCCCCTTGTTTCCGTCGGCTGATATAGCACCTGCCCCACGGGATAAGCCAAGGTAGAATGTAACCGAGTAGCTACTTGATTTCTTAAGTGTAAGTCATCACACACAGCAAAAAATATCTGCCGTCGTAAACCAATACTCAGGGCAAATTTTAGGCGTTGATATACTTGCCGATTCCAAGCAAAAATATCTGTAGGTAAAGTTTCATTCACGCTCATAGTGGCTAAAACAGCCGAAATACAGTATACATTCTCAAGTCAGTCAAATAAACATAACGGAAAAATCTCATATTCTGATTTTCAAGTAAATGTTTTTCTGTTCAGGATAAATCGACTTTTCCCAGCTTGACAGGTTAATAAGTGTCTAATTATACTTAAGTATTATTTTTAATTTTAGCAAAAAATTAGAAAATCAGGCTCCTCCTAAGATTAGAACCTGATTTTCTGAAACGTTAAATTTTATTAAAATATTTTGAGATTAACCAACGTTAGAAACAGAGAAGGCGACAAAAATCACACCACCAACCAAAAGTGCAGCAGCAATTCCTAAAACAATATAGTTGCGCTGTTGAGTGGGTGTAGGAGGTTCTGCTTCATAAACCTTAGGTTCACGAGCAAAATTGTTTATCAGTCCGCCTTCTTCGTTTGTATAGGGCATGAAGTGATTCCTTCTTATCTTTTTTTATTGGATGCTAAACATATTATAGTTTATTTTCATTATACTATATAAATCTTTACATTACAGATAAAAAATTTATATTTTAGTAGAATTTACGAATTGACAGAATAAACAAAATATGGATTTGCTTGTAATCACTAATCCCTCTTACTACATTTTATCCATACAAGTTCTAACTAACAATTAACTAATTTTCAGTTTTCAGAAATATAATTCATTCCTAATTGAGTACAAATGTTAGTAACACGAATAACCGAATAAACACATACAACAGATATTTTGCTACACTGTTAATAGTGATTTATTTTTTGAATCTAAATCGGAACATCAGAATTATGCAAAGAATATCTATAGAAAATTTTGGCCCCGTGAAAAAATTTGAGGCCGATGTCACAGATGTAATGCTATTAATTGGTCCCCAAGCCAGCGGGAAAAGTACAATTAGCAAGATAATTTTTATATTTAAATCTTTAAAAGAGCAAATACTTAAGTATATAGATGATAATTCTATAAAGAATTCGTCCTTATTAATTAATAATATAAGCTCAATAATATTACTCACATATTTTGATATTAAAGCAGATAGTGAAGTATCTAGTGTAAAATATCAATACTCAAACGAAAAATATATAAAAATTTCTGGGTCTATATATAATAAAAATATTGAAATTAGTCCAATTCTTGAGAAAGAATTAGATTCTCTAATTACAGAAATTTCAAATTACAAAATAATCTTCAAAGAACAACAGAATAAATTTAAGTCATTAGAAGAATTACGAGAACTAGAATCAGATAGGAGATTACAGTCAAAAATTTTTAAATCACGCATTGATAACATTTTTGAAGAAACACACTCTTCTGTATTTATTCCTGCTGGGAGAAGTTTGATGTCTACATTAACTGAGCAATTACAAGATATCAATAATCCAAATATTTTAGACTATTTTACACAATCTTTTGTCGAGAGAATTAATTTATTAAAATCTTATTTTACAGATGACTTAAATACTCTCATTCAAAACAAAAATATTGCTTTGAATCTAGGAATAGATTTATTATCTTTATTGAAAAAAATCCTCAAAGGTGAGTATAGATTTAATGCAGATCTTGATAAAGAAAGAATTTATATTAATAATGAAAAATATGTCAAACTACAATATGCTTCTTCAGGACAACAAGAATCAGTTTGGATTCTTTTGCTGATATTTAGATATATTTTAGATGAAACGAGTGTATTTATGGTTTTTGAAGAACCGGAAGCACATCTTTATCCTGAAACCCAAAGTGATATTGTAGAATTAATTGGTTTATTAGCAAATATTAATAATAATCAAATAGTTATTACTACTCATAGTCCTTATATTCTCTCATCTTTCAACAATCTTTTATATGCTCACCAAGTGGGTACAAAAAAAATTGGTGATGAAAGAGAAGCAGTGGAAACTATTATTAGTAATAAAAGTTGGATTGATCCAGATCGGATTTCTGCTTACTTTATATCTGAAAATTACTATGAGTCAATTATGGATGAAGAACTGAAATTAATTCAAGCTGAAAAAATAGATAGCGCATCCAGTATAATTAATGACAAGTTTAATGATTTGTTTAATTTAGATGACTGAGTATGTGTAACGATTTTTTTAGAAAAAGTGAATGTAAGGAATTTTGTGATATTAGGAAAACTATAGTTGTTAAAGATTTTAGGAATAAACAAGAGTATAGAGTCACCAATGACAATGGTAAAGAGATTTGTAAAATTAAGGTAGATGATTGCTTAATTACAGCGGGGGAAAGATGTGATTATCTAATTTTATCCTGTGAAGATAAATTGGCATTTTTTATAGAGCTAAAAGGACATGATTTAAAAAAAGCAATTGGACAAATAGATTCATCTATAACTAAACTTATAACGGAAATGCAAGATTTTAAAATTTATGCACGTATTGTATTAAATAGAAATCCCACTCCTGATATTAATAGTTCTGTAGAAATTAAACTTAAGAAACGGCTCAAAAGACTGAATGGTGATAATAGTATTGAGCTAATTAAGTACAGAAGTCAGGTTTTAGAAGAAAGTATTTGAAGAGAATAGAACTCACGCACTGTACAAACTTCACATGATATATATGAACGAAATAGCCTAGTTTCAGGCTTTTGGAATCGCATATTAGTGCAGTGTGTCAGATAGAGAAAATCTGTTATGTACTAAATTATCGGGTCTGACGTGGTTGGTGAGCTTGCCGAACCACACCCTACAAGAGATAAAATTCATAACCCATATTTGATAGATATTGTCAATGCATAAGTCCTAGAGAATACAAATTTTCACAATAATATCTGATCTGTAAATACTCATAATTTACTGATTTTCAGTTTTCAGAAATATAATTCATTCCTAATTGAGTGCGAATTTCCATAACTGGAACATTCCAAAACTGATCCCACTTTTGAGCAATAAGTTTGCTGGGAGTATGAGAACCTAAACGGTAGCCACGGGATATTTCTGTCATTAAAGGTTTGAGTTTATCCGGTTGGTAGAGACTAATTAAAACCATACCAAAACTCACCAGCATAATGCTGATAGGAATAGCAGTTTGAGCTAAAACAAAAGCTTGTAAACCAAGTTCTCCAAATACATCAGTATCAAAGCCTGCAACTACATGATAAATATCATGGGTAGTTCTCCACAGCATTTTCAGATAGGAAATATCATCAACAACAGGAACTGTTTGATAGAAGTTGGGATCAAAACCTCTAGCTTTCATTTCCCTAGCATAAACATATCCTAAAGTTCCTTCTGGAAGTTTACTTAATTCATCTAAATTTATTGGTGCAGGTAACCAGCGTTCTGTAAATAGGGTGTTAACTTCAGGGATTTTTTTTAGTTCATCTACAGTGAAATGTGCTATTTCGGTTTGATCAAGTGCATCTTCAAAATTAAAGATTGGATCAGTACCATCATATTTGGTTCTTAATGCTCTTGATGCTAGAAATTGAATATAAGCGAGGAGTCCTTTATCATTGTTATAGGTAATTACATTTTCCATGTATATATATTTAGATATTCAAAATTGTTACTCTATTATTGTTGAAAATATTAATAGTATTTTTCATACATCTAAAGGGATAAATTTAAAGTCTCTCTCCTGTAAGGAGAGAGGTTTTCCAGATTAGGTAATAGTCCCTGTCAAAGGTGAACTAGCACTAGCGTAGTTTTTCATCGGCATTCTTCCCGCTAAATAAGCCATGCGACCGGCTACCGCTGCCAGATTCATCGCATAAGCCATAGCTGGGGCATTTTGAGCCAGTGCGATCGCACTATTAATTAACAACGCATCCGCACCCAATTCCATCGCCTCAGAAGCCTCAGAAGGCGCACCAATACCAGCATCTACAACAACAGGGATATTGGCATTTTCAATAATAATCTGAATATTGGCAGTAGTTTTCAACCCTTGTCCTGAACCAATAGGGGCTGCTAAAGGCATCACTGTTGCACAACCAACTTCCTCTAAACGCTTGGCTAACATGGGGTCAGCATTGATATATGGCAAAACAGCAAAACCTTCCTTTACCAACTGTTCAGCAGCTTGCAGAGTGCCAATGGGATCTGGAAGTAAATATTTGGCATCAGGTATTACCTCCAACTTGACAAAATTATTGTCTTCCTGTCCTAATAACTTCGCCATTTCGCGTCCCAAACGGGCAACCCGGATTGCTTCTTCAGCGGTTTGACAACCTGCGGTATTGGGCAACATCCAGATTTTATTCCAATCTAAAGCTTCCGCCAAACCTTCATGTCCAGGTGCTTTAGTTTGCACTCTCCGCACCGCTACAGTCACAATTTGACACCCACTAGCGGCAACACTTTGCTGCATTTCTGCAATGCTGCGATACTTACCAGTTCCCGTCATTAAGCGAGATTGAAAAGTTTTACCAGCAATAATCAAACTTGAATCTTGAATAGTCAAATCTGTGGGTTGTAGATTACCGTGTCTGTTGGTGAAATTAGCAGAATGAGTCAGCATGGATGTAGTGGTAGATGACTGAGCTTGAAAGCGTGAATAATGAAAATTAGCCAGGAGAGGATCTGCCTTTTTTTCCCAAATCAAATCAGCAATTAATTCGGCTGTGACAGGTGCAAGTAAAATGCCATTCCGAAAATGTCCAGTAGCCAAAGTTAAATTATCACAATGGCTATTGCCTAAAATCGGTAATTCATCGGCAGTAGAAGGGCGAAATCCCCACCACATTTCTTGAATGGGATAATTTGCTAATTGTGGATAAAGACGAATTGCCGCTTGGAGTAAACTTTGAATTCCATCTGGGGTGTTATCAGCAGTAAATCCCACATCTTCACTAGTTGCTCCCAGAACAATAGAACGATTACGCCGGGGGACAATGTAAATATTTTCGCCGTAAAGCACCCGCGTCAATGGTAATTCTGGGACAGATTCCGGTACTCGCAAACTCAGCATCTGTCCTTTGCGGGGAATCACTGGTAAAGGTAATAATTGATTTGCCCAAGCACCAGCGGCTAAAACATAATGGGAGGCGTGCAGTAAACCCAAATTGGTTTGTACACCGATAACTTTTCCCTGTTGTTGAGCGATCGCATCCACTGTCACGCCATCCTTGAATTCCACACCCAAAGACTCAGCCGCAGTTCGTAAAACTTTCACCAAAGCGCGGTTATCAACTTGCCCATCTTCAGGATACCACCAGCCACCAATCACATCTGCACCTAAACCTGGTTGATATTGCTCAATAGCTGCTTTGTCTAACCAGTAAGTAGAGGATTGGGAAACATCCTTATCTTTACTTCTTCCCCCTGCTCCCTGCTCCCCTGCCTCCTGATAAACTGGAGCGAGGATGCCACAAGGCCAATAACCTGTATTTAAACCAGTTAAATCTTCTAGTTTGCGTGTCCATCTGGGATACAAAAAGCGCGATCGCCAACACAAAGAAAGCATCGCCCCGTTTGATATTTTTTCCGCATCAGGGGCCAGCATCCCTGCGGCTGCGTGACTGGCTGCATCTGAAAAATTACGACAAAGCACGGTGACACCTGCCCCCCGTAATTTCAATTCGACAGCGCAAGCCAAGCCAATAACGCCACCGCCAATAATTAAAATGTCACTAGTCATTAGTCATTAGTCATTACTACATAACTAATAACCTATCAGGATTGACAACTACCCCCGGCCTCTAGCCGTGGGATTTTTGAACTACTCGCGGCAGTCCCTACCCTCAATGTACCCATAGGGTAGGGGTTAGAGCGGGTTATTGCAGCGAAGCGAAAATAACCAATCTTTCTATTCTATTTACTTCGTTGGTGCGTCTTGTTCCTTAATATATTGTTTTAGTTTTTCAATTGGCGCACCACCACTTGATGCCACATAATACGAGCTAGACCAAAAGACAGGTTTCCAATAAAATTTATCAATATGTTCTTTAAATTCTTTACGAATAATCCGGCTACTAGCAGATTTTAAACTAGATGTAAAATCAGAAATATTATTGTCAGGGTGATAGTCCACCAGTAAATGAACGTGATCTTGTTCACCAGAAAACTCTACTAATATGCAGTTAGTCTTAATGCAGATATTTGCAAAAATCTCGTGCATTCTTTCCAGTATTGGAGCATTAATTATTTTCTTTCGGTATTTAGTCACAAATATAAAGTGTAGGTGAATAGAGAATACAGCGTGTGAGCCTTTACGAGCAACCACTTGACAAACCCCCGTGTCTAATTTATATTAATAATATAACAGATTTTAAACAGAGGGTAAATATTTACTGTGGCGATCAGACGTATGACTTTCCGGTTATATCCAAATCAGACAACTGAATCAAAATTGCGGTATCACCGAAAGTTACACAAAGACTTATTTAACGCCGCAGTCAATAACAGATTTACCCAATATCAAAAGTTTAACCACAAGGTTGATTATTTTGAGCAACAAAATTGTTTGCCAGCGTTTAAAGAAGTCTGGGTAGAATACAAAGAGCTTCCTAGCCATGCTTTACAGGCGACTTTAAAGCGGGTTGATTTTGCTTTTGAACGCTGGTTTAAAGGGTTGGGTAAACGTCCTAGATTCAAATCAATCAGGCATTATTCGGGGTGGACATATCCAGATTCTGCTGGGTTTAAAGTAGAATCTAATGGCGAGAATGGGTATCTGAATCTATCCAAAATTGGCAAGATTCAAATGCGTGGACAAGCCAAATATTGGGGGAAACCTACTACTTGCACTATTGTTTTTCGCAATGGCAAATGGTACGCCTCTATAACAGTTAATGTTTTAGAGCAAGCCCTAAAACCAAAAACTTTACCCATTGGTGCGGTAGGAATTGATTTAGGGTGTAAATCAGCATTATCCATTACCGACGGGGAAAATCATCAACAAATTGATGCCCCTAAGTTTTATAGAATTGCTGAACAGAAAATCAAAAAAGCTTCTAAGGAGAAGAGACGTAAACGCGCACCAAATAGAAACAAAAAAATCAAGGCTTCTAGAAGATATAAAAAAGCCCAAGTGAAAGTTAGTAAACTAGTCGCACGAGTTGCTAATCAACGTCAAGACTGGGTACATCAAGTTGCAGTAGAAATAATCGGCAGTAATAGCTTCATTGCAACGGAAAAACTAGAAGTTAAGAATATGACTAGTAAAGCGAAGAAAGGTAAGCGCAAAAAGCAAAAAGCTGGGTTAAATAAATCAATTCTTGACGTGGGTTTTGGGATGCTTAGAGCATCTATTAAATACAAAGTAGAACAAATTGGTGGTGTCTTCGTGGAAGTCCCAACCCGTCAAGTAAAACCTAGTCAAACCTGTCCAAAATGCGGAAATCAGCACAAGAAAACACTCGATAAACGAGAGCATCAGTGCGGTGTTTGTGGGTATGTTCAGGACAGGGATATTGCTGCTGCTGAGGTCATACTTTATTGGGCAAAAGGCACTCTACCGGGGTTAGGAACTAGCCTCGTAGACGCTGATCTTTCTGGCTCTACTTCACGCACCCGCAAAAAAGCGGGAAGCATGAGGCAACTAGGGGAAAAGAAGCGTCAAAAATCTCAAGGGGACTTTGCTAATAACAAACTAGAGGATGTAGAAACCTCTAGTTCAAGCGAAGCTAACTAGAGGTAGTTCATGAGTCCACAAACTAAAAGGATGTCTGAGAAGTATCAAAGTTTTATTCAGATCCCCCCTTACCTCTCAACAAGGGAGATAAATTTCGCAAAGTCCCCCTTTTTAGGGGGATCTACAAATATTGGATACCACAGGAAAAAATTTTCAGACATCCTCTGACTACCACAAAGCGCGAATAGGTTCTTTTTCTTGATTAAGATTATCTGAACTTGAACTACTGTCTGTTATGGAAGTATCAGTAGTATTTCCCTCTTGTGTACTATCATTTATTCCTGTAGGCTCAGTAGAAGCATTATTTTGAGCTACGCTGGTGCGGCGATTATCATCAGCAAAATCATTGTTGTTAGTAGTTTCAGAATTACTACTGTTAACAGCTTCAGAATCATTGCTGTTAGCAGTTTCAGAATCATTCCGGGTAGCAGTGCTATTAACATTAATATTAGCCGGGAGGACGCTAGAAGCTCTACGTCCAGGTGGAACATTAGCACTTTGTTGTCCGCCCATAGGAAAATTAATGCCTAGCAACGTACCCAGCAAAATTGCCACGCCTCCAGCCATCAGAATTAAGGGTGTCCATCTACCCATCTTGTTTCTCTCCTTGTTAACCTTCTGGTGTCCAAACTAATTGAGAACCTTGACCCCAAAATCCATCAAACTTTGTTATTTTGACATCACCTAAAACCTGAGTTTGGCAAGCTAAACGCAAGTTTGATGTAGGAGAATGGGGAGGAAGCGAACGCCGCGTTTGATCACGCCAATTCGCTGCGGATACTTCGCCTTCTACCTTAACCGCACAAGTACCACAACTGCCAATTCCTCGACAATTTATGAGCTTGGAACCGCCATTGTAGAGGTCAATGCCATTTTCTAACAGAACTTTACGTAAATTGGCTTGGCTTTCACACTCAATTAATTTACCTTGAGCTACTACTTGGGGCATATTGAAATTACCAAAATAGCTTTTTGTATATTGGCACATCGCCGCAAAGTTGTCTCTCAGGTGTCAGTGTTGAACTAAAGGTTCACCAAATTTTTATGACCACAACTCCCTCAAATCAACTTTGGCTCTATGACACTACTCTCCGGGACGGGACTCAACGGGAAGGATTATCAGTGTCCATAGAAGATAAGTTACGCATTGCTCACAGACTCGATGAATTAGGGATTCCGTTTATTGAAGGCGGTTGGCCAGGAGCAAATCCCAAAGATGTACAATTTTTCTGGCAACTCCAAGAAAATCCGCTCAAACAAGCAGAAGTTGTTCCTTTTTGCTCTACTCGTCGCCCCCATACTAAAGCAGTAGATGAACCAATGCTGCAAGCGATTCTAGCAGCAGGTACGCGCTGGGTGACAATTTTTGGTAAATCCTGGGATTTACACGTCACAGCCGGACTCAAGACCAGTTTAGAAGAAAATTTAGCCATGATTACTGACACAATTGAGTACTTGCGTTCTCAAGGACGGCGTGTCATCTATGATGCTGAACATTGGTTTGATGGCTACAAACAAAATCCTAATTATGCTTTACAGACACTAAAAGCGGCAGTAACCACAGGGGCGGAATGGTTAGTTTTATGTGATACCAATGGCGGGACTTTACCTCATGAAGTTTCTCAAATTGTTAAAGATGTAGTTCAGGAAATAGGGAACAGGGAACAGGGAACAGGAGAAACTCTTACTCAATCACCAATTCCTCAAATCGGCATTCATACTCATAATGATTCAGAGATGGCTGTAGCTAATGCCCTAGCAGCAGTAATGGCTGGGGCGAAGATGGTACAAGGTACAATCAACGGCTATGGTGAACGCTGCGGTAATGCTAACCTGTGTTCTCTGATTCCCAATTTACAACTAAAGCTTGGTTATAGCTGTATCGGTGGACACCAGCTAAATCAACTTACAGAAGCTAGTCGCTTTGTCAGCGAAGTTGTAAATCTCGCGCCTGATGAACACGCGCCTTTTGTGGGACGTTCTGCTTTTGCTCATAAAGGTGGTATTCATGTATCAGCAGTAGAACGTAACCCTTTGACTTATGAGCATATTCAGCCAGAACAGGTGGGGAACCTGCGCCGAATTGTTATTTCTGAACAGTCTGGACTTAGTAATGTGTTAGCGAAAGCTCGGACTTTTGGTATTGAATTAGATAAGGAAAATCCCCAAGCCCGGCAAATTCTCCAACGCATGAAGGATTTGGAGAGTGAAGGATATCAATTTGAAGCCGCAGAGGCGAGTTTTATCTTACTGATGTATGAAGCTTTGGGTCGGCGTGAGCAGTTTTTTGAAGTTAAAGGTTTTCAAGTCCACTGTGATTTGGTTGAGGGGAAAGAACCGACCAATTCTTTGGCAACAATTAAAGTAGCTGTTAACGGTAATAATATTCTGGAAGCAGCGGAAGGTAATGGACCGGTAGCGGCTTTGGATGCAGCTTTACGCAAAGCATTGGTCAACTTTTACCCCCATATTGCTGCTTTTGAGTTGACAGATTATAAAGTCAGAATTCTCAATGGACATACAGGGACAGCAGCTAAAACCCGCGCTTTAGTAGAATCGGGAAACGGTCAACAACGTTGGACAACTGTAGGAGTTTCTACGAATATTTTGGAAGCTTCTTATCAAGCTGTAGTTGAAGGTTTGGAATATGGTTTGTTATTACATTTCCAAGCAGAAAAGGCGTTGAAACTTTAGGCAACACCAAAAAATAAATTACCCAAAAATCGTAGGCTGGTTTAGCGCAGCGTAACCCAGCCTACGAATTACTGAATTTATTCTGACTCCTGACTCCTGACTTCTTCAAGAAATATCTTTTAGTTCAGCGGTGCGGACTGAAAGCAACTGTGTTTGATTACCTCGTTGTACTTTCACCTGCAATAGTTGACCAAGGTTACTATCTTCCACTACTCCTTGCAACTGTTCTGCATTGGTGATTGATTGACCATCAATCTGCACAATTACATCTCCACGACGGATACCTGCATTTGCAGCTGGGGAATTGGGAACAACCCGCATGACTAAAACGCCTTTGACTTCAGGAATCTCAAACATGGAGTTGGGATCACTGTTATTTGTTTTGGCTAGTTGGGGTGTTAAGGTGATCATCTGTACACCTAAATAGGGATGAGCAACTTTTCCATCTCGTTGCAATTGAAGTGCGATCGCTTTAGCTTTATCAATAGGAATCGCAAACCCAATCCCCATAGCATCTGCACGAATCGCTGTATTAATCCCAATTACTTCACCTTCACCATTTAATAAGGGTCCCCCAGAGTTACCAGGGTTAATTGCAGCGTCAGTTTGAATGAAATCTAAGCGTTTATCGCTAATTCCTACTTGGGCGCTAGAACGTTTGAGAGTGCTGACAATGCCCAATGTAACGGTATTATCAAATCCTAAAGGATTCCCAACTGCGATCGCCCAATCTCCCACCTGTACATTATTAGAAGAACCCAAAGGTGCAACAGGCAAATCATTACCAGCATTAATCTTGACAACTGCTAAATCAGTTACTTCATCAATGCCCTTTACCGTTCCTTCAAATGTGCGGCCATCTTTAAGGCGGACTGTCACTTTATCAGCTTGATCTACCACATGGGCATTAGTCAGAATTAAACCACTCTTATCAAGAATAAACCCAGAACCTAAACCGCGTAACTGCTCAGTTGGTAACTGTTGAGGGAAGCCATCACCAAAAAACCTCCGTAAAAAAGGATCTTCCATTATCGGCTCAACACGGCGGGTAATTGTTCGCTCTGTATCAATTCTGACCACAGCCGACCCCACCCGATTCACCGCAGCCGTGACAAAACTACTACTACCAACAGCCGCAACAGCCGGAGATAGCTTTTGAGAAACTACAGAATCTGGTGCAGGTTCAGCCTGAGATGGTAACACTTGTAAAGAGGTAACAGTCAGCATCACTCCCATAAAAATTGCGATTGCATGGGTAGTGAGTTGGCGTATAGACCGGGGTAGTTTGGGAATTTGCATAATTACAACCTAATCTAGAAGTATCAGAAAAAACAACAGATAAACGATAAAGTTATTTACAATTGTTTACAGCTTGGATAAAAATACACGTCTATTAACGTTTTTACGTTTCTTTAGACGATTTCCAGATGGAATTTGTCCTACTGCGATTAAGTTAATGGAACAATCAGATCTAAAGCTAGTATGGAAATTTGGACTGTTCTGGTTCGGATTTTCCCCAAATCTAAAATATATAGTACAAAATTTTGCTGTCCAGGCATATAGCACTACGCCTTTTCTGACCACCACTGTAAAATCTCAAATCTCTCTAGGTTAGGATCTTAATTAATACCAAAACCGTGATGACCAATGAATGGATCAAACCAATTAGCTGACGAATCCTTGCCTTCTCAACCAGCAGAACACACACACCATCACGATCTCAACCACCAACATACAGATCATACTCCTGGGCATACTGATTCCGTTCATCCCCACGTCCATAGTGAAGAATCTTTGCGGCGAATTATCAACCGACTATCGCGTATAGAAGGACACGTTCGCGGAATTAAGACAATGGTGCAGCAAAATACCCCTTGTCCTGATGTTTTATTACAAATTGCCGCTGTCAGAGGTGCTATAGATAAAGTAGCCCGCATCGTTTTGGATGAACATTTAACTGAATGTATTGCTAGAGCTTCCAAAAATGGCAATATTGATGTAGAAATTGAACAACTCAAAGCAGCTTTAGATCGGTTTTTGCCTTAGCAATTACTAAAAATCGTAAATATTTAGTGTATGCATCTTGCTTGATCACGTGCAGAAAAAATATACTGTCTTGTATCTAAGTTAAACAAGTAATTAAGCTGTATAAGCAATTCCCAAGCTCATGAAATACACCCCACCCGCGCTGTCGCGCATCCTCCCCTTACCAAGGGGAGGGTTGGGGAGGGGTAATTTTGTATCTAACTAGAGTGGGAAAGGCTATAAGCAAAATTTATTTATACAGCCACAAATCTTTTTGCTTGGGCTTCGGAAACATGACGCTGAAAAATTATCAATTTCACTGTTCTTTGCAAGGTAATTCCCAAAAACCATTAATTCTTTTTCTACATGGCTTCATGGGTGACATTGAAGAATTTGATGAAGTCATAAAATTACTAGGGGAAGATTTTTATTATCTCACAATTGACCTACCTGGACATGGTAAAACTCAAGTTTTAGGAGGTGATGAATACTATAAAATGGAACCTACTGCTCAAGCTCTAATCAAGTTATTGGATAAATTAGAAATAATAAAATGCTTTTTAGTCGGTTATTCAATGGGAGGAAGATTAGGCTTATATCTTATGCTTCATTTTCCTGAACGTTTTTTTAAAGTTGTACTAGAGTCAGTTTCCCCAGGTTTAGAAACAGGAGCAGAAAGATTAGCCAGAATTAAAGGTGATTCCCAAATTGCTAAAAAAATTACCAGAATGGTCAATAAAAATGAATTGAAGATATTTTTAAATAATTGGTATAGTCAAGCAATTTTTGGTGATATTAAAACTCATCAATTATATGAACAAATGCTAATAAAAAGATTAGATAATAATCCTCTAGAACTGGCAAAATCATTGCGATTTATGGGAACTGGATACCAACCTTCTTTATGGGACAAGATGCAAGAAAATAAAATACCTGTGCTTTTGCTAGTCGGAAAATATGATGAAAAATTTATCACTATTAATACAGCAATGGCTTATAGATGTGGAAATGCCCAACTAAAAATTATTAAAAAAGCTGGACATAATATTCATCTAGAAAATACATTGGCATTTGTGAAAACTATCCGGGATTTTCTGATCTAGCAAAAATATATTCCCATAAAATTTCGCCAAATACATACCGATAATTTTTAATTACGAATTACGAATTACGAATTACGAATTATTTTAATTCTTCTTGTAATAACTTCCGATAAACTTGAGGTAAAAAACGAGTATTAGAATTAGTTTCTATTCCATATCCTAAACTTGTCCAAGTTGGGGAAAGTCGCTTTAAAACTTCATCTAACTTTTTCTGTCTGAGCAGTTGAGAAATATCTGTTCCCCACACTCTTGAATCATTTAACCAACGGTAAACTACTACATCTTGATACTCTGGTTCAAAACTATAACTAGACCATAACATCAACTGTGTTGGCTTTGGGTGATAGCGAGGCGCAATTTGATACCAGGTGGTATTAATGATTTGATATCTACCCGCAGCAGTTGAACAGTTACCAGTATTGGGACCTGTGACAATGGTGACACATATCTCAGGATGCCGGCTGAGATCATTTACTTGCTTTCCACCATATAGCAGAGAGTAGGGACGGTTACTGTTTGCTTCACTTGTGGAAATAGTTCGCATCAAAGCCCGGATGTAAGGATCTCCGTCTTGCATGACTAAGGGAGGTTGTTTGCGCTCAAACACTGGATCTGAAGAGGAACGCAAATTTCCCCCAATATACCACTGTAATAAATATACAAAACCGAGCAGTGCCGCTAGGGGGGCAATCAGTTTTTCTACGCCTTTGAGTTCAAAGCCTTTCAGAGTTGGACTCCTTAAAATTCACTTTCTAATTTAAAACAACAATTACCAATGATCTGATTTCGGGAAATTTACCCGCAATACACTAGACATCGACCGAATTGAAATATGTGTATCCTAGAACCCTTGTAGAGACGTAACCTGGATAGGGATTCTCGTCTCTACATTCTTTTTCACCAGAGGTTTACTGTATTACGTAGTCGGACAAAATTAAATTCATTGGTAGAGAGAGGTAACTCTTAACAGGAAAACAATCTGTGTAATTAATTCTGTCTGGGTGCTTATCTGTCAGCTATTTGTTGAAATAATTCCGGAAAACTTTTTGGTGTAGCTTCAGGTTTAGCGATAATCTCGATAATTTTGTTCCGTGCTGCGGGTTCAAACATCGACTCAATACAAACTTGGGCTACTTTTTGCCGAGGGATACTACCATCAAATAAGGTATCTGCACTTTGCATGATGATGACATCAGAGTTATCTTCATTTTTCAGTCCTCCAGGTCGCACTATTGTATAAGTCAGTCCACTTTTTTGAATGTATTCCTCAGCTTGCTTTTTCCATACTAAAATTAGCCAAAATAGGTTGAGTGGATGAAAAAATTGGGAAACACACAAAGAAGAAACTAAAATAAAATGCTCTATTTGTTTGGTTTTAGCAATATCTACTAAATTTTTTGTACCTTCAAAATCTACTTTATATGGGCCTGTGGGGTCAAAGCTTGGTTTTGCTCCTGTGGCGCATATTATCACCGTACTATCACCTAATGCAGCAGTTAGAGTTGCTGGTTGTAATACGTCGCCTACAAATAACTCGACTTCAGGAGATAAGATAGCCTTAGCTTTATCTTCATCCCGTACCAACGCCCGAACGGGAATCTTCTTGGATACTAGCTCTTGTACTATCCGACGACCTGTTTCACCTGTTGCCCCTGCTACAAATACTTTCATATTTAACGCTATCCTAGGAAACTAATATGTGTTTGTTCCGTTCTTAATTTTAGTAAATCTATGGAGTTGATGACAGATTTTTGAGGTTTTCGTGAAATTTACATTTCCGTGTGAAAAAACCCTCCCAAAGAGGGAATCATAAATATAGACAAACTGCAAACTATACAAAAAATAGATTTTATGGTGACAAACAAGTGGGATTATCAATCTTTAGATATAACAGAGTCAGTTTTGCCTATGGGTTCTAGCGTTACTGTCAATGAAACGCCATTAAAAGAGGCTCATGTAGGGCCAAGTAAATTTCGCAGTCGTTATCAGGACTGTATGGAAATGTATGCTCCTATTGATCAGGTGGCTGAGTATCTTTGTAGTCATTCGTCATGGTTTGTCCGCTGTGCTGAACCCATGAGGGTGGAAGCGTTGGGTGAAAATGGTTATGCTTTGGTGATTGGTAAGTTTGGCTCTTTTGGTTATGAGGTAGAACCAAAAATCGGTTTGGAATTGTTGGCCCCAGAGGAGGGTAAATACCGTATCCGTACAATTCCCATCCCTGACTATCAAGCACCTGGTTATGATGTGGATTATAATGCTTCAATGCATTTAGTAGAAGGTTTGGAACAGGTGACGCGGGTAGAATGGGAATTAGATTTGATCGTTGAGCTGCACTTTCCCAGATTTATTCAACGTTTACCACATTCTTTGATTCAATCTACAGGCGATCGCTTACTTAATCAAATTGTTCGCCAAGTCTCCCGTCGTTTAACACGCAAAGTCCAAGAAGATTTTCATCAATCTCTTAATATCCCCTTTCATACTAATTCCTCGAAAAAGCGTCAATAGTTATGAGGACAGGGAACGGGGAACAGGGAACAGGGAACAGGGGATATTTATCTTTCTTCTGCCCCCTGCCTCCTACCCATTAAGAATCTATGCTTTACTAATAATTCTGAGAATAATTTCTACGCCAGAGAAAGCTTGCCAAACAAACAGTCCCAAAAGTCCGAAATTAAGTAAAATATGAGTAGCACGCGCCCAATTTGCCCCTTTTTGCATAAAGGGGGAGAGGGATGCAGAGAAAGCTATTATAGCTGTCATGCCCAAACCGGCTAATAGGTGGGGGCCTACAAACAATTTACCATTATTAATGTAGGTGACAGCCATGCCACCAATTGAACCAGCTACCATCACAGCTAAGAGAATTGAGCCGATTTGGTAGTGCTTGATGGTATATTTACCTTGAATTAGTTCTTTCTTTTCTTCGCCCTTGGCATTTCTGGTACGCTGTACTTGCAGTCCTAAGTAGGCGGCATAAAGTGATAGTGCCAATAAGATCCACATGATGGCCGGGTGAAAGAAGTTTAAAGCAAATTTTATGTCTGGAGAAAGTTCAAGACTCATTGTGTTTTTTCCAATTATTAAATCTTAATAAAATTTAGCATACCTTGGTTTAGGAGTTAAGAAGGGGCGTATTGCGATATGCCCGTACAGGAGCTAAAAATTTCCTCTTGCAAAAGTGGTTAAATAATCTCAGACTGAAATTGGAGGCTAGATCAATAAATTTGCCGAAGCGGGATTGCATTTATGACTGAAAACAAAGAGAATTTACTGCTCAAGGCTGCAAAAAATGGGGATATTCAGCGGCTGTGTGAAATACTAGCTACGGGTGCTAAGGTGGATGTGTGCGATCGCACTGGCACGACAGCGTTAATGTTTGCAGCGAATTTAGGTTATACAGAAATTGTGCGATCGCTCCTAGATTTTGGTGCTAACATCAATTTACGTAGAAAAACCTATGGTTTAACGGCTTTAATGTTGGCGGCGAGTGCTAACAAAATTGATATTGTTAAGCTTTTAATATCTAAAGGTGTAGATGTAAATGCTATTAATGAAGATGGCAGTACAGCCTTGATGGCAGCAGCGCTCAAAGGTCATCTAGATGTTGTAGAAGTCTTATTAGCTGCTGGTGCTGATGCAAATATTACTGATAAAGATGATGATACGGCTTTAAAACTTGCCATTAAGCACGGTTATACAGCAGTTGTTAAAGCAATTACACAAAATAGTGCTTTTGTCAATAAACCAGATGCAGAAGGTGAAACACCGTTAATGATAGCGGCAGACTTGGGATATTTGGATGTAGTGCAAACACTGTTGTCACAAGGGGCTAATCCTAATTTGCAAAATCCTGATGGTGGCACTGCACTTTTAGCCGCATCTGCTGCCGGACATAGTAATATTATCGCAGCTTTATTAGATAGAGGTGCAGAAATAAATCACCAAGATAAAGAAGGTGAAACTGCCCTACATTGTGCCATTGTTGAAGGGTACATTGATGTAGTGCAACTATTACTGCAACGGGGAGCAGATCTACAAATTAGAAATCATCTTGGTGATACACCACTACTTCTAGCTGCATTCCAGGGACACAACGAAATAGTTGAGGTATTACTGCGTGCTGGTGCAGACATGGATAAGAAAAACTTTGGAGAAGTAGCTCTAACACTGGCAGTATCCCAAGGACACGCTCAGACAGTAAAAGTATTGCTTGACCACGGAGCTAATGTCAATATTTTAGCAGATGATGGTAAAACTGCTTTAGTCAAAGCCATAGCCAGCAACCATCCAGAAATATTCAAACTGCTGCTAGAACAAGGAGCAGATGTGAATTTTCAGGACTCATCTGGAGCAACAGCATTGATGTGGGCAGCTTCCGAGGGTTATGGACAAGCTGTGCAGATGTTAATTACCTCAGGGGCAAATGTAAATTTAAAAAACCAAGGTAATTACACAG
Source organism: Anabaena sp. PCC 7938 (assembly GCF_049315035.1). Classification (NCBI taxonomy): domain Bacteria; kingdom Bacillati; phylum Cyanobacteriota; class Cyanophyceae; order Nostocales; family Nostocaceae; genus Anabaena; species Anabaena sp. PCC 7938. Next base: position 6,003,953 of record NZ_CP186034.1, read on the forward strand.
CTTTAATGATTGCCGAATTTAATAACTATCGCACAATTGCCCAAATTTTACGGCAAGCCGGAGCGCAAGATTGACTAAAAAACTATCAGCTACTTTCTAGGATCAGCGATGTCTTCTTTTAAGTAGCTGGGCATAAATCTCATCTTCGTTATTATCCCAAATAGTATTAAGAAAAACCTGATTTGTTTCTATTCTGGTAAAAAATCAGATTTGAGGACTAAATTAGTATCAAAAGGACATTCCACAGGAAAAACAGCTATAGATAAACCTGTTTCTGAAGCTGCTAAATCTCTCGCTTTTTGATAACACTCATTAAACACTTCTAAAAAATAATTCTTTAAGCTCGGACTATCTGCAAAATCATCTTCTAAACGGTTACGATGTTCTTTAATGGTTGTGCGCCAGCTATTTGTCCGTTTTTCTGGTTGATATTGCCATTTTAACAGGTGCATTAACAAAATTCTCAAGTTAGTTTTAATTGACTTTTTATCATTATTCCCCATGCTTTCTATTTCGGAGATTAGGTTTTCAATCTCTAATTCTTCAAATCTTTTTTGTTGTAATATTTCAATTGTTGACTCTACCCAAAGATGAAAGTCTTGGTTGTAGAGAGAAGATGATAAGGTGGGTAATATAGGTTTCATTAATACCTCATTGTTATAACAAGGGTTAATTAATAGCTTATCATAAATTAGAAAATAAAGCTTAGGATAAGCGATGCCTACAGTGAGCAAATCGGGAGCATCTCACTTTCGTAAAAACACCGCTGTCATTCTGAGTGCAACGTAGTGAAGCGTGAAAAAATCTCCAGCTATAATTGCAAAGTTGAGATGCTTCCAGTAAATCGGCGATATAGACTTACAACCTATATATACTGTATAATTAATCATGTAGCTGGCTTCTAAAATATGCAAGATACCCTAATCATTACCATTACCTCAGAACTGAAAGCAGCACTTTTAGAAATTACTCAATCTGAAGGTATATCTCCTGATAGTTTGGTTGGTAAAGCTATTGAGGACTACATCTTTACCCACAAATTCCGCGCACTGCGTTCTCACTTGATTCAAAAGAATCAAACAGTCTACACAGATGAGGAAATTTTCGAGATAATTTCATGAAGCTAGTTCTAGATACCAATGTTCTGATTGCTGCTTTTATTGCTAAAGGGATGTGTAGCAAAGTTGTTGAACACTGTCTAATTGTACATTCTCCCATTACTTCAGATTTTATTCTCAATGAATTACATGAAAAACTGACAGTAAAGTTTAAATACTCTCTTGAAGATGCGGGAGAAGTTATAAATTTATTGCGTTCTAGGATGCAGGTTGTAATACCAATACCCTTAAATGCGCCTGTCTGTCGTGATTCAGATGATGATATGATTTTAGCGACAGCGATCGCAGGAGAAGCCGTTTGCATTATTACAGGGGATAAAGATTTATTAATATTGAAAATGTTTGAATCAATTCAAATTATTGATCCAAAGGAATTTGCGGCTTCTGAAGAAATGCTGAAATAGATTTTTTGCTCTACACATCAAGTGAATTAAAAAGACCGCTACCTTCGTTCAGCTTTCCTGCGAAACACTACGTGAAAGCTATTGCACCACAACCCAGATATAGCTTCACACATCAAGTTAATCTAAAAGAGCGATGTCTAAAATAGGCTATATCAACTCCTCAACATGACTAATGCTGGTTATCTTTTATGCTACAACAGTATGATAAACGGATATCCAGCGTATATGACAACCATACTCAAAGAAAAAGCATTATTGCTTCTGCGTCAGGCTTTGAATAATCCAAACGCTGATTTTCGTGATGGACAATGGGAAGCTATTGAAGAATTACTACTGAACAAATCACGATTACTCGTCGTTCAACGCACAGGTTGGGGAAAAAGTCTAGTTTATTTTTTAGCAACTCGCTTGTTACGAGATCAAGGTGCTGGTTGTACTCTTTTAATTTCTCCTCTTTTAGCATTAATGCGAAACCAAATTTCAGCAGCACAACGTATTCGAGTAAAAGCCGAAACAATTAACTCTAGTAATACAGATAATTGGAGTTTTATAGAAACAAAGTTGTTAGCAAATCAAGTAGATATTCTACTAATTTCACCTGAAAGATTAGCTAATGAGGAATTTCGAGAAAATATTCTTTTACCATTATCTCAAAAAATTGGTTTATTTGTAGTTGATGAAGCTCATTGTATTTCTGACTGGGGACATGATTTTCGTCCTGATTATCGCCGCATTGTCAGAATTTTACAAGCATTACCACAAAATATTCCTGTTTTGACTACAACCGCTACAGCTAACAACCGAGTAGTTGATGATATTAAAGCTCAATTAGGAGCAAATCTCCGTATTTCTAGAGGTGATTTAACTAGAAAAAGTTTGCGATTACAAAATATTTATCTTCCTAGTCAAGCAGCAAGATTAGCTTGGTTAGCCCAATATCTACCTCAGTTACCCGGAAGCGGTATTATTTACGCATTAACGGTAAGAGATGCTCAACGAGTTGCTGATTGGTTAAAAACACAAAATATTAGTGCTAAAGCCTATTATGGAGATTTAGATACCGAAGTTCGGATATCATTAGAAAACGAATTACTCAACAACCAAATTAAAGTCTTAGTCGCAACGACAGCTTTAGGTATGGGTTTTGATAAACCAGATTTAGGCTTTGTAATTCATTATCAAAGACCTGGCTCTGTCGTCCACTATTATCAACAAGTAGGACGAGCAGGTAGAGCAGTAGAAACAGCTTATGGTATTCTCTTAAGTGGTGATGAAGATGAAGAAATTACTAACTACTTCATTAATACAGCATTTCCTCCAGAAATTCATACACAAAAAGTTTTGAATGAACTAGAAAATGCTGTTGATGGTTTTTCTATTCCTCAATTAGAACAGAAACTTAATCTTTCAAGAGGACAAATTGATAAAGTTTTAAAAATTCTATCCCTGGAATATCCTGCACCTGTAAGTAAACAAGGTTCAAAATGGTATCTTAACCCAGTAAATTATCAATACAATACTGAAAAAATTGAACTTTTAACACAAATTCGCCGAAATGAACAAGCGCGGATGTTAGATTATATGAAAAGTCAACAATGCTTAATGGCTTTTTTAGCAGCAGAATTAGATGATCCAAATCCAGAAGAATGTGGTAGATGTGCAGTGTGTTTGGGTAAGCCTTTGTTACCAGAAACTTTTTCAGATGAACTTGTAAATAAAGCAATTTTATATTTACGTCGTAGTAGTCAAATTATTGAACCACGTAAACAATGGCCACCACAAGCATTGCTAGTTTATAGATTTTCGGGAAATATAAAAGCTAATTTAAAAGCAGAAGTAGGAAGAACATTGTCTCTATGGGATGATGCCGGTTGGGGAGAATTAGTCAAACGTGGTAAATATCAAGATAATAATTTTGATGATGCACTTGTACAAGCTACTGTTGAGATGATTCAACATTGGAAACCTCAACCTTTTCCCACTTGGGTAACTTGTGTTCCTTCCTTAAATCGTCCAGAACTTGTACCCAACTTCGCGCAAAGACTAGCCGATAAATTAGGCTTACCATTTAAACCTATTGTTCGCAAAATTCATCCAACTCAGTTACAAAAAAAGATGAGTAATAGTTATCAACAAGCTCATAATTTAGATGGATCTTTTGCAATTGAATCTTGGAAAGGAATCAGTGGTAATGTATTATTAATTGATGATATAGTAGATTCCCGTTGGACTTTTACGGTAATTGCAGCACTTTTGCGTAATGCTGGAAGTGGATTAGTTTATCCTGTAGCATTAGCTCTTAATTCATTAGGTCAATCGGATTAGAAAATTATGTTAAATCATGTCCTAGCACCAGATACTCAAGCAATTTTGCTGTTGTGTGCCAGTTTTGGACAAAATCGCCAAATTGAACCGCTACCCCTGACTCTGGGTGAATATAACTTGTTAACAGATTGGCTGCGAGAAAATCAAATGCGTCCAGCAGATTTATTGGAAACAACAGCAAAATCACAGTTACAAAAAATAACGAACAATAAACTTAACCCTGATAGGCTTTTAGCTTTATTACAACGGGGTGCAATGTTAAGTTTAGCAGTGGAAAAATGGACAAGTCGGGGTTTATGGATATTGGGACGCAGTGATGTTAAATATCCTAAACGTTTTAAGCAAATATTGAAACATTCAGCACCAGCCATTATTTATGGAGTTGGAAATGCAGAATTATTATCTTTAGGAGGATTAGCGATTGTAGGTTCTCGTGATGTAGATGAGGATATTATTCTCTACACACGCAGAGTTGCCCAAACTTGTTCTCAACAAAGCATACAAGTTATTTCTGGTGGTGCAAGAGGTATAGATCAAGAATCAATGTTAGGTATTTTGGATCATGGAGGAAGGTCTGTTGGTGTGTTAGCTGATAGTTTGACTAAAGCAGCAGTAAATAGTAAATATCGTTCTAGTATCCAAGAAGGTAGATTAACTTTAATTTCTAGCTATGATCCTGATGCTGGTTTTAGCACAGGTAACGCAATGGGACGTAATAAATATATTTATAGTTTAGCAGATTATGCCTTAGTTGTTAATTCTACTTTTGGTAAAGGTGGAACTTGGGCTGGTGCGGTAGAAGCATTATCTAAACTGAAAGAAATTCCTGTATTTGTAAAAATGGAATCTCCAGTCCCAGAAGGAAATCAGCAATTATATAATCAAGGTGCAAAACCGTTTCCTTCAGAATTTGAAAATGGTATTTTGCAGGAAATATTGACAAAACCTATTGCTGATTTTGAACCAGTAAAAAATGAAGTAATCACGAAACAGCCAGAACAGAATGTTAATACTATTCCACAAGATTTAACAACTACTTCTAAAGATATTTATAACGTTGTTTTACCCGTAATTCTCAATCATTTACAGCAACCAAAGGATGCAAAATCTCTTGCGGACTCTCTACAAGTGAGAAAAGTACAGATTGATGATTGGTTAACAAGAGCTATAAATGAAGGGAAGGTAATAAAAACAAAAATAGAAAAGCGAGTTGCTTATGTGGTTAATCACGCAGATACTCAACTTTCTTTGTTATAATTCGATAATATCAACAACATTTGCTGTACGATAAATTATGTCTTTGCAACTCCAAATTAACTATCCTGAAACTTTACCTGATGCTGTGGGTAAAACTAGAGAACAGTTTGAACAAGAAGCAAAATGGGCAATGGCTGTGAAATTATATGAAATGAAGCGCCTTTCTTCTGGTATGGCTGCTGCGTTACTGGGAGTAGAAAGAGTAACTTTTATACTGAAATTAAATGATTATGGAGTGCCGTTAATTGATTTAAGTGAAGAAGAATTATTATCAGATATAGAAAATGCCTAATACTAGTGAAATTGTTATTAATATTTCTTCTTTAAGGGACTTCCAAGAAATAAATTATCCCGATTAACGAACCGCAGAGGCGCAGAGGACACAGAGGAATAAGGGTTTGAGAGATTTTTCGCGTTAGGTGGTTGAGTGTTTTTTATTTGGAAGTCCCTATATCTCTAATTGAAGCTTTAATTTCTTCCCATGTCATTACATCATCTGGATTTGCTTCATAATCAGTAATCCGACGATCAAGTTCTCGTTTTTGCACTTCTGTCAAATCGGGATATGCCTGTTCTGCTGCTATACTTTCTAAAATCTCTTGTACAATCCGAATTCTATCGGCAATACTCAGTGCTTTGATTTCATTGATGTCCATGTTGACTAAACTTCAATAGAAATATTTTCTAGTTTAGGCGATCGCCATTCTGATATAATTCCACATATTGAGTTACTTTAAGAGAGCGATATGTTAGAAGGATTACGCGATCATATAAAGTTTTTACACTAAGGGTAAATAAACTTTCAGTATAAGTTACAATATAGTGCATAATTTTGGGTAGCAAAAAGAAAACCCGATTAATTAAGTATAGCTTTCATGTCTACTGTGTTGTCTCCTGAAATTTTAATACCACTTTCTATCCAAGAACGGAAATCACTAATTTTGCATCATGCTTCATTAATTGATGTGACTCACATTGCAGATGAAGACTTACACATAGCATACAAATACGGAAAAATTATTTCCTCAATAGCACCTGCTTATTTTAAGTATCAAATTTTACGAGATAAGCAGAATTACTCTAATTTAAAATTAGATAAACAATCTCAGTTAATTAGCAGTAAAACTGAGAAATTCGCAGTTATTTTTATTGACTGGTTAAAAACTGATTTTGAAAAGAAAAGTGCAATATTGGAGCATCATCCTAATCCGCGAAATCTTTTTGAACTATGTGGAGCTAAATTGCTAGTTACTAGCAACTCAGTGACAAGAAGCCTTAGTACAAAAATGGGAATTTTATGGGAAGAAATAGCCGATATTAGTCCTTATGTAATTATACCCGAATTTGAATTTGGAATTAAAATCAAAGGAATAGATATTATTCTTTTTATAGGAGAATCAATTAAGTTTGCACAATTAAAAACTTTAAAGGGAACATTGACAGGTTCACAAAAAAACAGAGCTAAAAAAGAATTGATTATTCATGATAATCCATTATTTATATCAGCTTTTGATTTAGGTGATTGGACATTTAACGATCCTAAAATTCCTCGCATTGCTGGTAAAGAGTTTTGGCATAATATCCATATAGATTATGACCTTGTTGAAACTCATGTAAAAAATATGTTACAGAAAATTGATCAAGCCTTTGCCGAATTAGCTACAAAATAAACAATTCCAATTCTATAGAGAAAAAAGCGATAATTGTTCAGATATTTCTTTACCTTTTGTTTTATTTCCTTGAATTAAATCGAAAAGATAACTACCAATCTCTTTTGCTAATAACATAGGAACTGCATTACCAATTTGTTTATATTTAGAACTTACCGAACCATAAAAAATCCAATCATCAGGAAAAGTTTGAATTTTTGCAGATTCACGTACAGTTAAAGAACGCAATTCCACAGGATGACACATATCTGTTGCTTTTTGATGTGGACTTGTTGTTATTGTTGGTGAAGGTTTATCCCAAGATAATCTTCTATAAAAACCGACTTTTCCACCTCCCGAATTATAAGCACCTCCCATAGCTTCTTTTTTTAATTCTTCTGGTAAATGTTTCCAGTTTTGTCCTGCTTCTAATAATCTTAAATACTTTAAGCGACTTTCTGAATAAGCCATAAATTCAGGTTCTGGATCAACTAAACCTGTTAAAGCATCTCGTAAGGTAAGCCATTTAGGTAAAATTTTACCGTCTTTGCAATATTTGGGAATCGGAAATGTAGCAGATTCACCATCTCTAGAACCAATAAATACTACACGTTCTCTGTTTTGTGGAACGCCATAATCTGCTGCTTCTAAAAGATTATAAACAACATTGTAGCCTATCTGTTTCATTTCAGATAATACGACTTTTAAAGCAGCACCACCCACTTCATCGGCTTCTAAAGGTGGGTAATCTTTTCCTCGTTGATTAATTGGCCTGTGACAAAGAGGAGCAGAAAGTAAACCTTTCACATTTTCCATTAAAAAAAACCGGGGTTGGACTTCTTTAACAATGCGGATAAAGTCCATAAATAAACTACCACGAGGGTCCATAACTGAACCTCTTTTTCCTGCGGTACTAAATGGCTGACAAGGTGGACCACCTGTTATTAAATCTATTTCACCAGGTTGTAAAGCGCGACCTAAATTTAAAACTCTTCCTCCTTCTTCAAGTAGTTGTTGAGAACTAACTTTTTCTATTTCTCTAGGAACAGCACTTTCTTGAAGGAATGGTCTATTAAGAGCAATTGTTTTTGTAGCATCACGGTCTTTTTCTACTACACTGACTGTGTGAAATCCTGCTTCTTCCATACCCAAGTCTAAACCATAAGCACCTGTAAATAAGGAAATAGAAATAGCTTTACCATCTATCATATTTATTGATCCTAAAGAATTACGAAAAATAATAAGTTATTTTTATGTAATGGCTACATCATTAATGCACTTATAGCAATTCCCAAGCTCATGAAATACACCCCACCCGCGCTGTCGCGCACCCTCCCCTTACCAAGGGGAGGGTTGGGGAGGGGTAATTTTGTATCTAACTAGAGTGGAAAAGGCTATAACTATGACTAATAATAAGTGTGCATCAACCCAGATTATCATGCAACTAACACCGGATGATTGATTTTTCGTGAAGCGTATAAAAGTGCTGCTTTGAGATCATCAGCTTCAAGATCCGGCATTTCTTCTAGAATTTCTTCTGCACTTAAATCAGAAGCAAATAAATCTAATATATCTGATACCCTAATTCTCATTCCCCGAATACAGGGACGACCACCACATTGTTTAGGATTAATTGTAATTCTTTCCAGTAAATTTGACATATAAGCTAATTTCATAAACTCTTATTTTCAGCATAAATCAAGTTTGTAAAATCAGCAACTCAATTAATAACAGTAATCACTCAATTAAGCTAAAATAAAATAAATAGCAAAATCCTAGCCAGTATATGGTTATATCAACAGAAGCAACAACCCAAACTTTATACGATCAAGACTATTACCTGTGGCTGAGAACAACCATTAATCAACTTCGCACAGGGCAATTTTCCGCTGTTGATTTAGAGAACTTATTAGAAGAATTAGAAACTATGGGTAGAAGTGAGAAGCGAGCAATTAAAAGTTTATTACTTAAACTGCTTGAACATCTTCTAAAACTCAAATGTTGGAATAGTGAAAGAGAACGTAATCAAGGATCTTGGAAAAGAGAAATTAGGGCTTTTCGTACACAGATAAAAGACGAACTCAAAGATAGTCCTAGTTTAAAACCTTACATTTTAGAGATATTCGACCAATGTTATCAAGAAGCCAGAAAATTAGTAAGCGATCGCTCTCAACTTCCTATTGACAAATTCCCTGTCATACCCATTGGTTCTTTAGAACAAATCCTCGATGAAAACTGGTTTCCTGAATATAGCTGCAATCATCACGGTAAAGCGGACTAAAATAGATACTTAACTCACGCTTACTCAAGGAGTATCTAGCGGTGCAGCCAGATTTAGTAGGTTTAGAAATCAGCAAAGGGGAATTGAGACGTTTAACAGGCTTTGATACTGAAGACGTTTTTAGACCCTCAATTATGGCAGACAAGGAAAAGCGGATGGGCTTTTTTTTCAATGAAGGTTTGGTGGCTTTGGCACTTACGCCGATTATTGTCGGTTTTATTTATGCTTTTATAATTTTGCCCGCTTTGGGATCTTCCACTAAATTGGGGATTATTTTACTGATTATTGTACCTATTGCCGTGATTGTGGGGCGATCGCTCTGGCGAAAAAAAACCTGTCCCCATGCACTGACAATACTTTTAGATGAAGTTGATAAATATCACACCGTAGTCCAAGCTATAGATATCAATGATCAACTCGCCACCTCTGGCAACTCCCACAGTAGCATTAGCGACAGAGAACAAGTAATATCTGCACTCCAATTAATTAGAGAAGATTTAGTTCGCGCCTTAAAAAGTGAACGTATTTTGCGCGATAATAAAAAACTGCTTCTTAATAACCAAGAGTTACTAGTCAATAACTTAGCCAATTTGCAAGCCTTACAGGTTAGCTCACAGGCTGGAGAATACGCACGACTCTTAAATGAGTCATTACAGATTGCGTTAGATGTGCAAGCGGAAATCAGAAAATTCAGAAAAGTGTAATCATAAATTTATTCCCCAAAATTCAATGCTTAAATCCTAATCTGTCTATTCAATCAGGAGATCCTAAATGCTATCTAAACTATTGAGTCAAACTCTCTATGAACAGGATTATCCCCAGTGGTTAGAAACCACTTTACAAAAGTTACAAGAACGGGATTTAGAAAATCTTGATTGGGAGAATTTGATTGAGGAGATTGCCACATTGGGGAATGAACAAAAACACAAACTAGAAAGTTATCTCCTGCAACTGCTCAAGCATCTGCTGTTGTACCAGCATTGGAGTCTTCCCAACTGTAAAAATCATTGGGAAGTAGAAATTGATAATTTTCGGGTAGAAATTAGGAAATTAACAAAATCAAAAAACCTCTACAATTATATGTTAACAGTGGTGGATGAAGTTTATACTGATGCAGCACGACAAGCAAATAAAAAAAGTGGTTTAAATTGTTTTCCTCAAATTTGCCCTTACACAGTTGAGCAGATTTTAGATGTAGAATATTTGCCACCATTCACATATTTATGAATAACAAACCCAAAATAATCGTTTTAGATGATGATCCCACAGGTTCGCAAACCGTTCACAGTTGCTTATTATTGATGCGCTGGGATGTAGAAACCTTACGTTTGGGACTAAAAGATGATGCTCCCATTTTCTTTATTTTAACCAATACGCGATCGCTCACCCCAGAATCAGCAGCAGCCGTCACCAGAGAAGTTTGTCAAAATCTCAAACTTGCATTAGCCGCAGAAAAAATAGACGATTTTCTCGTAGTTAGTCGTTCTGACTCCACCTTACGCGGGCATTATCCCATAGAAACCGATGTCATCGCCGAAGAACTCGGACCATTTGATGCTCATTTTCTCGTTCCAGCATTTTTTGTTGGTGAAGACTCACAAAGTGAAGGGGGACGCATTACCCGCGACAGCATCCATTATTTAATTATTGATGGTGTTCCTACCCCAGTCCATGAAACAGAATTTGCTCGTGATTCCGTCTTTGGTTACAATTACAGCTATCTCCCCAAGTATGTAGAAGAAAAAACCAAAGGACGCATTAAAGAAAATACTGTCACCCGATTTTTACTAGCAGACATCCGTGCAGGAAGTTTAGAAAGATTATTGCAACTCCATGATAATCAGTGTGGTGTTGTCGATGGTGAAACTCAAACCGATCTCAACACCTTTGCTTTAGAGATATTAACAGCCGCAAGTCGAGGAAAACGCTTTCTATTCCGTTCTGCTGCCAGTATTTTAAAAGCTTTAGCTGCCCTGCCTCCCCAACCCATCGCTGCCGAAAATATGGCAGAATATGTGCGTGGTGGTAAACCTGGTGCCGTAATTGTTGGTTCCCATGTCAAAAAAACAACTCAGCAATTAGCATCACTGTTACAAGTTGAGGGAACAGTGGGAATCGAAGTTGAAGTCGGACGATTAGTTGATGATGGAGTGAATGAATCAGCTAAACTGTTAACTGAGATTCTCGAAAGCGTCCAAGCAGTACATAATGCTGGTAAAACACCAGTAGTTTATACTAGCCGTCAGGAATTATCTTTTAAAGATGTTAAAACCAGGTTGGATTTTGGAGTAAAAGTTTCGACATTACTGATGGATGTTGTCCAGGGTTTACCGTCTGATATAGGATTCTTAATCAGCAAAGGTGGCATTACCTCAAACGATGTCTTGAGTACGGGACTGGCTTTAACTTCAGCTAGGTTACTAGGTCAAATTTTAGCAGGTTGTTCAATGGTGTTGACTCCATCTAACCATCCCCAATTTCCTAACTTGCCAGTTGTTCTATTTCCCGGTAATGTCGGTAATGCTGATGCCTTGGCTACTAGTTATCAAAGATTGACGGCAAAAGGAATTGGAAATTAATAAAAATGGAAAGGTGGAGAGATGGGGAGAATCAATAATCAAATCTGACAAATCACCAATTACCAATTACCAATGACTTCTGATTCTACTAACTCCCCAGAAAATTTGGAAACGGAGTCAAATTCTGCACACCCTGATGTGGAATTAATCTCTCAACTAGCTGAACTAGAGGAAAAAGTTGCCAAAACTACCGATATAGAGACAGATACTGCTGTTGATACTGAAAATAGTAATTCTATTATCCCCAATGGGGAGTTAACTTCTGTTCTTAACTATTTACAAGCTAATTCAGCAGCGAATGTTGATGCTGATTCTGAAGCGAAAAAGACAGAGGAATCTAATTCTGAGTTGACTGATTTGGACAGCAATGAGTTAGGATTACCAGAACCAAAGTTCAACAATAATATCCAAGTTCAGTTAAAAACTGAAGAGGAAAGACTGTTACTAATTTTGCCAACTGAATCTCAAGTACCTGCTTCAGAAATTAGTTGGTCAGAGATTTGGCAACAAATGAGACAGCGGCTAAATGCTGGGGATCGCTTGCGGACTCCTAATACCACAGTACATCTGTTAGCAAAAGACCGTTTATTAGATACTAGACAACTGCAAGAATTGGCGGAAACTTTAAATGAAGTTAAACTTCAGCTAAAGTCTGTAGCTACTAGTCGGAGGCAAACAGCGATCGCAGCTTGTACTTTAGGTTATTCTGTAGAACAAGTACAGCTACAACCATCTTTTAATGCCGATTCCCAAGCTACCACCTCCAAACCTCAAGCAGATGCTCTTTATCTAGAAATGACAGTCCGTTCTGGTGGCGAAATCCGTCATCCTGGAACAGTCATCATTTTGGGAGATATCAATCCCGGTGGTATCGTGGTCGCAGATGGAGATATCCTGGTTTGGGGTCGTCTGAGGGGTGTTGCTCATGCTGGTGCGGGGGGAAATCGTGATTGTTTAATCATGGCTTTGCAAATGGAACCAACCCAATTGCGGATAGCAGATGCTGTAGCTAGAGCGCCGGAAAAATCTCCGTCGCAGTTTTTCGCGGAAGTGGCACATATCACACCGGCAGGAATTCGCATCGCTAAAGCTACTGATTTTTCTCGCAGTCAGTTAAGTAAAATTAATCAGAACCTCTAAATATTTAGTATTATTTGCTGAACCCTATTCGAGCGCACCGCTATTATGACTCGCATTATTGTAATTACCTCCGGTAAAGGAGGAGTGGGCAAAACCACAGTTTCCGCCAATCTGGGCATGGCTTTAGCCAAAATAGGCCGCCAAGTTGCCTTGGTTGATGCGGATTTTGGTCTGAGAAATTTAGATTTGCTATTAGGACTAGAAAACCGAATTGTCTACACAGCAGTAGAAGTTCTGGCTAGAGAGTGTCGGCTAGAACAGGCTTTGGTTAAAGATAAGCGACAACCAAATCTTGTACTTTTGCCAGCTGCCCAAAATCGCACTAAAGATTCAGTCACCCCTGAACAGATGAAGCTGCTAGTAAATGCACTGGCGCAAAAATACCAGTATGTGGTGATTGATAGTCCCGCAGGTATTGAAATGGGATTTAAAAATGCGATCGCACCAGCCAAAGAAGCTCTCATTGTCACCACTCCTGAAATTTCCGCCGTTCGGGATGCTGACCGAGTAGTGGGGTTATTAGAAGCACAAGGAGTCAAAAAGATTCATTTAATAATTAACCGCATCAGACCTGCAATGGTACGAGCAAATGATATGATGTCTGTGCAAGATGTTCAGGAACTTCTCGCCATCCCTTTAATCGGGGTAATCCCTGACGATGAGCGTGTCATTGTCTCTACTAACCGTGGTGAACCTTTAGTATTATCAGACACCCCCTCTTTAGCAGCCGTAGCCTTTGAAAACATTGCTCGTAGGTTAGAAGGGCAAACTGTCGAATTCCTTGAGCTTGACTCATCCAACGACAACATCTTTTCGCGGTTGCGGAAGTTGTTGTGGACAAAGATCGTTTAACTCATTTTCCAGTCTTCGCCTTAGACCTAGCCGCAATGATTCTTGAACTTTTAGAAAAACTTTTTGTTCGCACACCCGATACCAGTCGCACTCAAGTTAAACGTCGCTTGCAACTAGTGATAGCCCACGACCGCGCTGACTTAGACCCCCAAACCTTGGAAAAAATGCGCCAAGAAATTTTGGAAATAGTCTGTCGCTATGTGGAAATTGAGACGGAGGGTTTGGAATTTTCCCTAGAAAGCAATCAGCGCACTACAGCCTTGATTGCCAATCTACCTATCCGCAGAGTCAAAGATAATACCGCTGAGTTAGAAGACAGTGATACATCACCAAAATAGTATTGAGTACTAAGAGAACTCCACAAAAAAGATGATCCAATCTTGTGGGATGGGCATCCTGCCCGTTCTTGTATTATTAGCAGGCTTTTTGGCCTGCACCACAAGAAATTTTGGGATATTTTTTATTTGGAAGTCTCTAAGTAGGGCTTGCTTAATAAAGCTAAAACCTAGATATAGCAGCAATTTCAGGCTGAAAAAGTTGGAGAAGGTGCAAGTAATAAGCGATAAAATCATCAAAACCCGTCCATTTACCCAAATTCGAGACTATTCTGATCTCCTTCTAATTCTTCCTCCTGACTCCTGACTCCTGACTCCTGACTCCTAGCCCTAACGAAAAGACTTTTTCAGCAAACCCTAAGTAAAGATGTAAAAAAATAACTTGTGTACAGGGTAGGGGTTTCTAACAACTTGATCAAAATCACACATTGCGCTACTCTTCCTTAGCGTCAACCAGTGATATCTGATATAAATGACAACCCCCATCACCCTGCAAATACCATCCTGTACTTGGAATCGTCCTATCGGTTTAGGCTGGGACAAACCCTATACCGTCCGTTACCCTAGTAATATTGATGATGGCCCTTGGCACGGAATGCCCCTTGGTGGTTTTGGTGCAGGTTGTATTGGTCGTTCCTCACGGGGAGATTTTAACTTGTGGCACATTGACGGTGGTGAACATATATTCAACACCTTCCCCGCTTGTCAATTTAGTATATTTGAATCAACGGGTATAAGTACTAAAGCTTACGCTTTATCAAGCCAACCCCCGGAAGATGGGACTTTACAAACATGGCAATGGTATCCAGCATCTAGCACTACAGAGGAAACCGGGAAATATCATGCTTTATACCCTCGTAGTTGGTTTGTTTATGAAAATGTATTCCAAACGGATCTAACTTGTGAGCAATTTTCACCTATTTGGGCAAATAATTATCAAGAAACTAGTTACCCTGTAGCAGTATTTGTTTGGAAAGCACACAACCCTACAAATGCACCTATTACTCTTAGCATTATGCTGACTTGGGAAAATATGGTGGGTTGGTTTACTAATGCTTTGAAATCGCCCCAAGTGCAAATACGGGATGATGGTAGTCCGGTTTATGAGTATCAGCCACGTTTAGGTGCAAGTCAAGGTAATTACAACCAGATAGTAGAAAATACAGATCACTTCAGTTGTTTTTTAGGTCGGGTAGCTAGTGGTGAACCTGTAGGAGAAGGTGATGGTAGCTGGTCTATTGCAACACCCAAACATCCCCAGGTAGAAATATTTTATCATACCCGTTGGGATTCAGTGGGGACAGGTGCGGATATATGGCAAAGCTTTGCAACAGATGGATCTTTGGCTAATAATCAAGATGCAACTCCCGCAGATGAAAATACGCGTTTAGGGGCAGCAATTGCTATCCGTTTTACTCTCCAACCAGGAGAAACTCTGGAGATTCCCTTTACTCTGGCTTGGGATTTTCCAGTTACAGAATTTTCGGCAGGAATTAACTATTACCGCAGATATACAGACTTTTTTGGACGCAATGGAGAGAATGCAGGGAAAATTGCGACTACTGGATTACTAGAATATCAAAATTGGCGATCGCACATCCTAACTTGGCAAAATCCCATTCTCGACCGAGAAGATTTGCCAAAATGGTTCAAAATGGCGTTATTTAACGAACTTTACGACCTCACCAGCGGCGGAACTCTCTGGAGTGCAGCTTCAGAAATCGATCCTATCGGTCAGTTTGCAGTTTTAGAATGTTTAGATTATCGCTGGTATGAAAGTTTAGATGTCAGGTTGTATGGTTCTTTTGCTTTACTGATGTTATTCCCGGAATTGGAAAAATCAGTGATTCGCGCCTTTGCACGGGCAATACCTCACAGTGATGACTATCTACGAGTAATTGGCTATTACTACACAATTGGGGCAGACACGACAACAGCAGTCCGCAAAGTAGCCGGTGCAACTCCACATGATTTAGGCGCACCCAATGAACACGTTTGGGAAAAAACCAATTACACCTGCTATCAAGATTGTAATTTGTGGAAGGATTTGGGTAGCGATTTTGTCTTGCAAGTATATCGAGATTTTATTTTTACGGGTGGGCAGGATGTGGAGTTTTTGGCGGATTGTTGGGACGCAATTGTGCAAACTCTCGATTACCTGAAAACCTTTGATTTAGATGGGGATGGTATACCGGAAAATTCGGGCGCACCTGACCAAACCTTTGATGATTGGCGCTTGCAAGGCGTGAGTGCTTATTGTGGTGGGTTGTGGTTGGCAGCTTTGGAAAGTGCGATCGCAATTTGTGATATTTTAACGAACCGCAGAGGCGCTGAGAACGCTGAGAAAATAAGATCGCAAAAATCAGTTTATCAATCTTGGCTACAGCAATCACTACCTATCTATCAGGAAAAGCTTTGGAATGGGCAATATTACCGCTTGGATAGTGAAAGTGGTTCTAATGTAGTCATGGCAGATCAGTTGTGTGGGCAATTTTACGCCAGACTACTGGGTTTACCTGATATTGTCCCCAATGATAATGCCCTTTCGGCTTTGCAAACAGTTTATGATGCTTGTTTTGTAAAGTTTTGTAATGGTCAATTTGGTGCTGCTAACGGCGTTCGTCCTGATGGTTCACCAGAAAATCCCCAAGCTACCCATCCCCTTGAAGTCTGGACAGGTATCAATTTCGGACTAGCAGCTTTTCTCATACAGATGGGCATGAAAAACGAAGCAATGCGCTTAACCCAGGCTGTAGTACAGCAAATTTATGACAATGGATTGCAGTTTCGTACCCCAGAAGCAATTACATCGGCTGGTACTTTTCGTGCCAGTACTTATCTTCGGGCAATGGCTATTTGGGCAATTTACTTAAAATCTTAACACGAGTGCGGCGACTCTTGCCAATTACAGAATAAATGTAACTTTATTTTCCGATTATTTCCGGAATCCATGAAAAAACTAAGTAATGGTAAGAGTCGAAAGATTTGATGCTCAGTAAACTTGTTTGAAGTTATACCTTTATTACGCTTTTAGGTCAGAAAGATCATGAATATCTCCTATCCCCTCAGCAAAAACTATGATCATAAAATTTTTGTACAAAAATATCGAGTTTAAGGTGTAAAATAATACCCTTTATCCGACATAGGTGTTAGTATCTTAGCTTCTATTACAAAATATCCAAAGAAAATACAGAAAAATCAAAAATTAGCAGCAGCACCAATCGTCTTAATTAATTGTGTCAGGTTCATCAAGTATTTGCACTCTTAACCCACAAACAGGCATTTCATTCTATCAGGACTTATATTATAACCCTTTGATTGCTAATTGGCAATCAATTGTTGTTTAAAATTCAAAATTGAAATATTAGCATCATATATCCGACCTCGAATTTATCAACGTTGTTCTCTAAACCCGAAGTATTAATTTTTAACAAATTATCAATTATCAACTAATCATAACTAAGGGATTAAATTCGCATTTATTAAAAATAAAATGACAACTGTAATCTCACTGAATTTAGTTGAGTTTATATCCAAAAATTATAAATTTTATCAAAAAAATAATTCTAGAAGTATTTATTTGCGCTTAACTTCAAATTAGCGTTTTAGTTAGATTATTGTATACAACTTTAATGAGCTAACTCTTTTGTTAATGTACCCGCTTATAAGTGTTTTTTCATATGCTTTAAGTGTGACAATTATCCTTTATATATCATATCATAAAATAGTATCATAAACAACTTAACAACAAAATAAGTTGACTTGTTACCTGGTAATATGTTACTCCTATTTCACTAGACTCTATTGAATACAGGTGTGGCTGTAACTACTTTTAGACCAGACTTCAAAGAAAAACATATAACAATATATAATGACTAAACTATTACAGCTAAATTTATTAAAAAAAGTGAATTTTATTTTGACTAAAGCTGCTAAAAGTCTTTATTAGCAAGGGTTACAAAAACAATTTAATCATAACAATTACTAAAAAAGTAACTGTAATTAGAGTTTTTAAGTATATAAAATGAGGGGTGTCACCCCTCATTTTTTTGATAAATTTGGGACAAAAGTTAAAGTTGCACAACACATAAATGAACATTCGGAGATATTCAGTAAATTTAACTTATAAGACTGCCAAATTGGCAGATGACATTAGCCACAAAAAATAGTATAAATACGAATGTAGGTATTGAGATTCCCAGATGAATCATCTTCTCGGTGCAATTGAAAATTATGAGACTTTACTGAAAGGCTTTCCTAATTTTCAGCGGTAAGTTATACAATAATATCCAAGGGTCATCTATTGAATTAAAGGGTGTAAAATTTTTAGAGGACACAACCGCATCTACTCAGCCTGCTAAATTACAGAAAGAAGGTAAAAATTTACCTTTCATTCACTAATCAGCAAAAGCCACAGTCGAAACGTAATGAATGGCAGTTGTCTTCATCAACAACTAAAGCCACTAAGCGACAAAACTGCACAACAGGGTCAATACATCAACGCAGTACACAGACTTGATTAAAAACAGTCAGGTTTTCAATCACAGGTCAGGTCATGAAACAAATCATCAGGTCAAATGCAGTCGAAACACCAAGCCAACGAGGTATTTTAGAGATCAAACTCTCTGATTTGCATTCTCGTCAGGCATCTATTCAAGAAAGTCCCGTACTTTCACCAAGGCTAACTTTATCAGTCCTAAATAAAAGTAGTGACATAGGAATTAAAAATACAGACAACAGGTCAACATCCTTTCAAACAGAAGTTCTCTCAGCCCTTCTGTATTTAGTTTGGTGGAGTAAGTTAGATTTTTTGCCCACAGTTGTGGTTTGGGTGTGTACAGGAAAGATTTTACAAGTCAGTCACACCCAGGTAAAGCAAATCACATCTGGGATACCTCAGACTTCTTCAAAGACTCAAACTCTTGGAGTGATTATAGCTAGAGCAGAACCAGCACCCCCAAGAGCATTAGCTTTGAAAGTTTATTTATTGAAGTTGCTCCCAAACGTACAGAAAAAAACCCAGTTAGTCGCCAAAATGACTCAACCTAAAACTTGGCTCAATAGCATCTATACGCAGCGAAAACAACAGAGCCATTTTAGGAGTAGCTTTTTCCACTGGGAGTTACGGGAACCGCTGTTAAGTTGAGAAATTTCTGGTTGTGCCTGTTGGAAAGTTTATCTATTTTTTCAACATTCGCTACTAATCAATTACCAATATATTCCTGTAATTAATTCAACATCTATCTCAAGACTAGTAAGCAACCAAACCATTACTGCTGGGTGCAAGTACGCACAGGAAGAATATCAATTATCTTGCTGTTGTGAACCCATCAATGTTGGCGTGGTGGACTAGTGTTGCAGTTTGTCAATAGCACTTGCAGAACCTGGACTAGTTTACTTTATTCAAATAAAACTAACACTCACTATGAATCAAGACATTTCTGGCAGTAGTAACAACTTAGATAAGAAAATTAATCCTGAACAGTTTGATCAAGTATTAGAAGCAATTCTGGCTGGTAAGTATTCGTGGGCTTGTGTTTTAATGCTACGGTTTGTTGGTTATAATCCTTTGCATTACATTCCTTACCGCACTTATAATCGGCTACTCAAAGAGAACTCCCGCATGAGTAGATCAAACTCTCAAAACAATGAAAATCTAAAAATTGCCAAATCAGCTACGGAGAAAAGGTCTGATGGTCATTTAGCACCTAGCTGTTTGAGCAAAATGAAAGATTTAGCTTATCTGGAAGTAGCTGGTAAGCAAAAAGCCGAAATGCGTGGTAGTCTCAGGGAAAAGAAATCGGCATAGGTGTTTACAATAATGTCAGTAAGGTGAGGTTGAGTAAAGTATCCCAGAGAGACAGTGTGTGTTTGCAAAGCGTACATTCAGTAACCCACTTTTGCCATAAATGGTGGGTTACAATGCAACGAGAGCAAATATTGAGCGTTCTCATCTTTATATTGTGTGTCTAACTCAACCTACAGTTTTCTGGTAATTTATTTTCTGGTGTTCTTTTACACTAAAAGCTTTTTGGATTGGGTGTCGTTCAGCCAATAATTTGATCATCAAATATACTAACGGTGGAGAGTAGTATATAAAAGACATGGTGCGGTTTGTTTTCACAGGTATTTTGGTGTTTTTAACAGCTTGTAGCAGTATTGCGTTGCTACCGACTTATGAATTGGTGCAAAAAGCGATCGCAATTCAGCTAGAACAAACCCAACAGCAGCTTAACCAAAAGCTGGATTTAGACTTCCAAAAATTCAATATTAAGGGACTGTCAATTACTCAACAGCAACCTTTAACGATTGAAAATTTACCCGCTTACCGTGTGCGCGGAACTTATGACTTAACTGTTAAATTACCAAAACGACAACTCACTCAACCGCAAAAACCCTTTGAAGTTTATTTGCAAATTCAGCGAGAAGGTAAAACTTGGCGGTTGCTGCTACCGGAAAAAAATAGTGAAAATCCCCAATTAGTTTGGCATAGTTACTTAATTCTCTAACTGGTACATTTGTGCTATTATCATGCCTATGGAGCGGCTAAAGCATAATTAGCAACTTAGGTCAGTATGGCCTGATAATGAGTTTTTAGAGAACTTTAAAAACGCCTTGAGTATGCAAACTAACCAAACATTATCCCTCCCTAATATGGGTTGCGGGACTTGGGCATGGGGAAACCAACTCCTCTGGGGATACAATGAAAGTATGGATGACCAATTGCAACAGGTATTTAACCTGTGTGTAAATAATGGTGTCACCCTATTTGATACTGGTGATTCCTATGGAACAGGAAGATTAAACGGACGTAGTGAATTGCTTTTAGGGCGTTTTGCAAGAGAATACGACGGGATAAATAAAAACAATATTTGCATTGCTACCAAGCTGGCTGCGTACCCTTGGAGATGGACAAGAAAGTCAATTATATCTGCTTGTCATGCTTCTGCAAAACGTTTAGGTAAAAATGTCGATTTAGTGCAAATGCACTGGTCTACAGCTAATTATGCACCTTGGCAAGAAGTAGGTTTATTAGATGGTTTGGCAGATTTATATGAACAGGGTTTAGTTAAAGGTGTAGGATTATCTAATTACGGTACAAAACGACTTTTATGGGTACATAAAAGATTTCAGGAAAGGGGAATACCGATAAAAACTTTGCAAGTACAATATTCATTATTATCTACCTATCCAGTCACAGAATTAGGTTTAAAAGATGTATGTGATGATTTAGGAATTAAATTAATTGCTTATAGTCCTTTGGCTTTGGGTTTATTAACAGGTAAGTTTTCTGAAAATGGTAATTTTCCTAAAGGTGTAAGAGGATTTTTATTTAAACAAATATTACCAGGAATTAAAGGGGTTTTAGGCACTTTGCAGGAAATCGCAAATAGTCGAAATAAAACTATGTCTCAGGTGGCAATTAATTGGTGTATTTGCAAAGGTACAATTCCCATTCCTGGTGCTAAAAATTTAGAACAAGCACAACAGAATATTGGTGCTTTGGGTTGGTTTTTGAATGATGGGGAAGTTGCAGAATTGGATAATGCTGCTGCGAAATCTGAAAAGAAGATGGTGCAGAATATTTTTCAGACAAGATAGTAGTAATCATGTTTAGTGATATATAGCAATTCCCAAGCTCATGAAATACACCCCACCCGCGCTGTCGCGCACCCAACCCTTACCAAGGGGAGGGTTGGGGAGGGGTAATTTTGTATCTTACTAGAGTGGGAAAGGCTATATATATCAACTATCCAATAAATCATGCCAATTTTCTAAAGGAAAATCCCAAGCTTGTTGGATACGGTGAAAATCTCTATCTGCGGAAACAACTGTGAGATAATTTTCAATAGCAGTTGTTGCAATCCATAAATCATTCTCACTTATACCTAATTCATGTATTCGGATTTTCCGCCTTTTTTTTCGATCTTTTGGAGCAAAACAATCCATAATTTTGGCTTTTAGCTTGGCATAAATCCGACTGGTATCACTATTCACATCATAAACAGGTATATCTTCTAAAAGTTCCTCAATTATAGCCAAATTATCTACTATTAATGTAGAATTTTCAGCCATCTATAATAACTCCCCTTCAGTAATAGCTGAAATTGCAACATTACCAATACCAACAGATTCTGTCTTTGTAATAATAGTAATAGTAGAATCCCCAAAAATAATAGAGCTACAGTGATTTGTGTCTAGAAGATATATCATGAAAATTCAGATAACCCACGGGAAGATTGTACTATTTCTAAACATTCTTTAAGATCATCACCAACCCACTTTCCAGCATGACGAAGAATAGATTTTCCTGATCCTGGACGATGAGGAGGTTTAGACGGTTTTTGTTTAATTGATCGGATAATATTCAGTGTTTCTATAAGCTCCGTTTCTGACATTGAATCAATTTCTTTTATTAGTAATTCTTTGGTTGTCATAATTTCTATCCTCATAAATCCTAATTCATTTTAATATATTCGGGTTTCCAAATGAGTTTTCCTTTCTGACCAGGATAAGCAGATCCTTAAACAATTCCTTCTCTGTCATAATTTTCTCTCCTGACTGAAATGAATTTTCTGAGAAATTGGGAAATTTATATATTATAAGGGATCTATCGGGAATTTTAACAAGTCCGCTCATTTTTGCTAATATACGTATATGCTAAATTATATACTGATAAATATATCAATTAAGATGTATATTTTTTATAATATCCCCCAATCTTTAAACTATGCTAGAAAAATCAAGATTCTATTTCCCAAAACTTTCCAAATCTAATTATCAACCTCAAAGCCAAGATACAAATATAGAAGCAGATGTTTATTTATTTACTAGATTACGACAACTGACATTAAAACAACGCCTAGAAATGTTTATTTCCCATGAAAAAGGCGTAAAAAAATTATGTCTTGTAGGAATTAAATCACGACATCGAAATTTCACTATCCAGGAAATTCGTGATATATTTACCCGTGCTGTATTAGGAGAAAAATTTACTCCTGATTTTCAACCAAAAGGTATTAATGAAAATATGTGGATTCAAGATTCAATTTCTTTAGCAGGTGAACTGCACCAAATTTTTGAATCAATTAATATTTGTTACTATGTAAGTGGTGGTGTTGCAAGTTCTATTCATGGAGAACCACGTTCTACTCGTGATTTAGATTTGGTTATAGAAGTTAACCAAAATAAATTATTTTTATTAGTAAAAACTTTAGAAACCTCTGGATATTATTGTCCAGCAGGAGCGGTAGAAGATTTGCAACTTGGTTATGGAAATATGTTGAATATTACCCATACAGAAACTATTGCTAATGCTGATATCTATATTACAGATAATTCACCTTTTGCTATATCGCAAATGAATCGGAGAGTGTTAGTTGATGTAGAGGAAATACCTACTTTTTGGATAGCTTCAGCAGAAGATATTATTTTACAAAAACTGCGCTGGGGTAAGGGAAGTAAATCAGAAAAACAATGGCGTGATGTTTTGGGAATAGTTAAGTTACAAGCAGAAAATTTGGATTATGGTTATTTAGGCGAATGGGCAGAATTTTTAGATTTGGTTGATGAGTTTAGTGAAGTATTAAATCAAGCTGGGATATAAAATTATAGCAATTCCCAAGCTCATGAAATTTACAGTAGTTACATTCATAGCAGTTCTCCATCTGCTTTATTATCATCGTATCTTCATTTATGACAAAATTGAATTATTAGCTACATAATTTGCTAAACTCCAAATTTGTGAAAGATTAAAGTATTGGTTATTGGGAGCGATCGCACTGTGACTCAAGGTGAAGGTACAATCAATGTAGAAAACGTCAACCCCCAGGACTATTTATGGAAATTCTGGCCTGTTGTCCCCCTTTATCCTTACGGTAAACGTCGCACTATCTGCAAAGAGGTAGTAAAGGATACCATCTGGACTTTTGACCAAATGCAGGGGGTTTTCTATGTGGTTGTGCCGATTCGCATGACGGTGGTAAAGTTAGAAAATGGTGGTTTGCTGGTTTATGCACCTGTCGCACCAACTAAAGAATGTATCCGATTAGTAAATGAGTTGGTAGCAGAATACGGTGATGTTAAGTATATTATTTTGCCAACTATATCAGGGATAGAACATAAAGTATTTGTCGGACCATTTGCGAGATGCTTTACTAATGCACAGGTTTTTGTTGCACCTGAACAATGGAGTTTTCCGCTAAATTTGCCTTTGAGTTGGTTGGGTTTACCGGCTAAACGCACTCAGATATTGCCGGAAAATAGTCAGGAAACGCCTTTTGCGGATGATTTTGATTATGCGATATTGGGAGCAATTGACTTGGGTCCTGGTAAGTTTGCAGAGGTGGCTTTTTTCCACAAGCGATCGCACACTCTCTTACTTACAGATACCATAGTTTCTGTACCAGCAGAACCACCTGCGATCGTTCAACTCGACCCTTATCCGTTGTTGTATCACGCAAAAGACAAAGCTTATGACATCGTAGCTGATACCCAAGCCAATCGCCGCAAAGGATGGCAGCGTGTGACTTTATTTGCTTTGTACTTCCAACCCAGTGTGTTAGATGTACCTAAATTGAAAGATATCTTCCGTGATGCCTCCAAAGCTCCAGAACGCACAAGAAAAGCATATTTTGGCTTTTTCCCCTTTCAATGGCGACAAGGCTGGGAAAGGTCTTATGAAGCGTTAAGAGGAAATGGACGGATATTTGTAGCGCCAGTTTTACAGAGTTTAATACTCAACCGCGC
The DNA here is from genome assembly GCF_049315035.1 of Anabaena sp. PCC 7938. NCBI lineage: Bacteria > Bacillati > Cyanobacteriota > Cyanophyceae > Nostocales > Nostocaceae > Anabaena > Anabaena sp. PCC 7938. The sequence continues at coordinate 6,028,642 of NZ_CP186034.1, forward strand.
ACCCCAGGAAACAATCAATTGGGCTGATAAAGTCGCAAAATGGGATTTTCAATGGATAATTCCCTGTCATTTTGACGCACCTATTAAAGCCGAACCACAGCAATTTAGAAAGGCGTTTTCTTTTTTGGAAAAATATCCCAGTGGGGGTTTAGTTAATAGTAATAGTTATCCTTTACCGGAGGATGATTTTCAGGTTTTAAGAGATATTGATCAGGGGTTGAATAGATTTGGTATTGTCCCACCTGCAAGGGAGAAGGTGTAAGATAAGTTTTTGTCAATTCAAAATCACACTGCTCATAGTAGATTTTATATGATGTTTTCTTGGCTGATTAATTATTTAGGTTATTGAAATAATATGAACTCTGAAAAAGCACAGGTTAGACTATTCGGTTTAGTTCATTCTAATAGAGATTTTTCTCAAAGAGAAAGCTGGGGTAAAAATCAATTTAATAATTCTTTTCCAGCATCATTAGCTTGTTATATGTACCAAAAAGGAATGAAGTTAAATTATTTGGTGCTGGATGAAAATTTGACAATTCAGCACCAAGAAATAGATGTTTCAGAAATCTTCGGCATTCCCCCTCTTTCACCTAATTTGTTTTTCTCCTTTGAAAGTGATTATGTACCTTATAGGAAAATTGTGATAGGTAAACTGCCACGAGTTGATTTAGTGACACATGATATTAATAGAGATAATGCTTGTTTACGAAGTATAGAAATTAAATTAACGGCATTACCTGACAACTCAACTTATCGTTTACCAGATAATCAATATGGTTGTGAAATTGTAACAAGACCAGATACTATTATCTATCTAGCTTTGAGTATTGCTCATGAGTTTGAAAATTCGAGAGATAAATTACTAAATTATCTTCAACCTGTATGTAGTCAAATTGAAGATTGGTTAAGTATACGTCAGGTATTGCCCTTTGTTTCTCAGCTTGTAGAGTGTTTAGATAATTTACTAGCTGATTATATAGAAATACAATCTCCATTAGTCATGCAACCAATATGGAAAACAGTAGGTAAGACCTCCAAACTTTATCAAAACTGCTTAGATATTTTTGTGTGGAGTAACTTCGGCTTTACTAGGCTCTTCTTTGATATTACTAAAAGATTAGCCAAATCAGAAGAAACTATACAAAGACCTATGCGATCTGTAGTATGGTTGGCAAAGATGTTATATGAATTTGCCCTCGTTGGTAAAATAAATCACAAGTTGATTATTGATACATTAACCTATAACACTAAAAATGATAAAGCTTTTGCTTTAAGTGGCTCAAATACTCGTCGTTACATGACTTGTGATAATTTGATTCATCCCAGAATTACCAAAGAAGAAATTAAAAATATCATTTTAGGAGGAGGACAAAATTTTCTAAGCCCTGAAAGAAGATTTGATGCCATAATCTTGAGTAATCCTGAAATTTTTGATGATAAATTAAAGGAAATTTAATGAATATACAGCTACAATATAGTTCGTTAAAAGTCATAGACTTATTTTCTGGATGTGGTGGTTTATCGTTAGGATTTCAAAATTATGGCTTTGAAATTAGTGCTGCTTTTGAAAATTGGAAACCAGCAATAAATGTTTATCAGCAAAACTTTAATCATCCAATTATTGAATATGATTTGAGTCAAGTAAATAATGATTATTCAATATTTAAAAAATTCTTACCAGATGTGATTATTGGTGGACCACCATGCCAAGATTTTTCTAGTGCTGGTAAGCGTAATGAAGATTTAGGTAGAGGAGATTTAAGCATTACATTTGCTGAAATAGTCGCTAATGTTGCTAGTCAATGGTTTGTCATAGAAAATGTAGATTTGTTTAGAAAATCAAATAAATATCAAGAATTTCGCCAAATTCTCAAATCTGCTGGCTATGGTTTAACAGAAAAAGTTTTAGATGCTAGTTTATGTGGTGTACCGCAAAAAAGAAAAAGATTCTTTTGTATAGGAGAACTTGGTGGTAAAGATGGAAATATGGAAACTTATTTAGAAGCTAATTTATCTAGAAAACCTATAACTATTAGAGATTATTTAGGAACTAGTTTAGGTGTTGAATATTATTATAGACATCCTAGAAGTTATCAAAGAAGGGCTATTTTTAGTATTGATGAACCCAGTCCAACTATCAGAGGGGTGAATAGACCAATACCTAAAAATTATAAACAACATCCGGGAGACGTTGCACGAGTAACACCAGATTTACGCCCTTTAACTACTCGTGAAAGAAGTTATATCCAGACCTTCCCTGAAGATTTTATTTTGGCAGGTTCAAAAACAGATTTGGAACAGATGATTGGTAATGCTGTACCTGTTAAGTTAGCAGAATATGTTGCTAAATGTCTAATGATGTACATTCAAGAGAGTAAGAAATCACCAATCTATAATATATGCACAGCTAAAGAGTTGGAATTTCTACATTTAACAAGTTCTTGAACAAATTTGTAATCAGAATTATTTCAGCCCGTAAAGCAACACGCAAAGAACGAGAATATTATGAAGATTGAAACCTTAAAACAACGATTAGACAAAAATCGTCCCACGACTACCGTAACTCTAAGAATGCCAGAAGATGTGATAGAAGACTTGAAGCGACTTGCACCCATACTTAGTTTTTCTGGTTATCAACCATTAATTCGTGCATACGTTGGACAGGGACTCCGAGTAGATTTAGAACGTCTAGACAGCAATACAGTGACTGCTTTGGTTGCTAGTTTAAAACGACGTGGCGTGAGTGATGATATCATTCATGAAGCACTAACTGAAGTGGTTAATGGATAACTGAAATCTCAGATGTTTCAATTCCTAACTTTTCATTCCCTTAAACCGTTCTTTTGCACCTTCAAACGCCTCTTGCATCACTGCTTGAATCTTCTGAGGATCAGGCTTCTTCCCACCCATTAAATCACCAAAATACACACAAGCAGCTTCACCTAAAGACCATGTATAAGCACCTGCCCAAGATGCAGCAATTACGCTGCCGAAACCAGGGATAAATTTAATTAACTCCCTTGCTATGGCTTGGGCTAAAAAACCACCAGCTATCGCACTCACAATACCCCCAGCTTGAGATGGTGTCAACGTTTGCCCATATAATTTACCCAATAATCCCACCATTGAGACTTGCAAAGCAGTCAACACAGGCATAGTTGCAAAAGGTAACGGCACTGCTGCTAAAGTAGCTGCCATAATCGAAAAAGGTAAAATATACCGTCTTCCCGCATCTCGGTAAATGTTACCAAGTTTTTCACCCGCTTGCTGATCTAATAACTGATAAATTGCTTTTGCTTCTGCTTCGGGGAGGAGTTCAGCTAAATTATCTCGCAGTGCTTCTAAGCCATAAAATACAGGATTATAGCTATCTTCTTCTAAAGTGAAATCAATTAAAACTGCACTATTATATAAACCCGCAAAATTTTCTTTTATCGCGGTAAAAGCTCGGTTAACTTCCGCAAAATCTGGGGGATAATCAGGATGATCTTCTGTTTTTGGTGGATAAAGTTCATGTAAGCAAGTCACCACCAGCAAACAAGGAATATTTGGATATTGTTGACGCAACTTTTGAGCAATTTGTCGCAGGGTATCAGTTGCGAAATCATTAATTTTAACTGTGAGAATTAAAACTCTAGCCCCTGTAGTCTCTTTTTGTAAATCGCCAATTAATTCTTGAATAATTGTTTCAGTATCTTGATTTACATCTCCTAATCCCACCGTGTCTGTAAAAACTAGTAAGGGTAAATCATTGGAAGGATAAGCGTAACGTTGGGTGTTTTGAGTATGGGGACGAAATCCCTGTCCGACAATTTCCGCAGAAACCCCTGTTAAACCCCGGACTATTGAACTTTTACCCGCTTGGGGTTTACCTAACAACAATGCTTCTGTAGTGGGCAATTCAGCGCGAATCGTCTCTAAAATCTCTGCAACTTGGGCATCACTGACACTAAACCATTTTCCTACGATTTGCGTCACTTGGTCTACAGGTAGGAGTTGGGTTAATTTGGCTGTGGTTTTGTTCACAACACCGGAAATGCGGTTTTGCCAAGAGTCATTATCTGAATTGGGTTTGAGTTCATCAGTTGGTGTCTTCAATAAGTCTGCGTTGGGTTGCTCAGTCATTGGCGTAATTTCAACTTGCCACCATTTCTAGTATAACTTGATGTGTAGGTGTGATGAAAAGCTGGAAAAAAACTCACAAATTATAATTCAGCCGTGAGGAGTCAAAAAAGAGAAAAGGAGCAGAGAGGAAGGGGAAAACCCCATACATAAATGTAAGGGGGTGAAACAGGGACACATTTCAGATGATTGCTGGGCATTCTGGCCTCACCAAAAGAAAGTTTAAGGTGTTTGCAACCCTTTCAGGGCTAGTTCTTCCTCTGTTTCCGCCCCGAAGGGCTAGTCATTAACTCTGAGCGATACCTTCTGCCCGTGCGGCTTGTTGTACAGCAGCAGCAACAGCGGTAGCAACACGTTGGTCAAAAACCGAAGGTATGATATGTTGTCGATTCAAGTCAGAAGGATTAACTAAAGATGCGATCGCACTGGCAGCTTCTAAACACATCGTAGTAGTTATTGTACTAGCCCGACAATCTAAAGCCCCACGAAACACCCCAGGAAACGCCAGGACGTTGTTGATTTGGTTGGGGTAGTCACTCCGACCTGTAGCCATGACTGCAACGTTATCAGGGGCTAATTCTGGTTGAATTTCGGGAATCGGATTAGCCATTGCAAACACAATTGCATCTTTGCTCATTCCTTGTACCATTTCTGGTGTCAAAACTCCGGGTGCGCTGACACCGATAAAGACATCTGCACCTTGCACTGCATCGGCTAAAGTTCCTTGGGCTGTAACTGCAAATTCCAGTTTTTCTGGGGTTAAATCTGTACGAGTAGTTGATATAATGCCCTTAGAATCGCACATCCAGATGTTTTCTGCGCCTGCTTTGCGAAGTAAACGAGCGATCGCTACCCCAGCCGCACCAGCACCGTTAATGACAATCCGAATGTCTGCAATTAATTTATTTACCAGTTTCAGAGAATTAAACAACGCTGCCAAGGTGACAATTGCTGTACCATGTTGGTCATCATGAAAAATGGGGATATTTAATTCTGCTCGCAGTCTTTTTTCAATTTCAAAACAGCGGGGTGCAGCAATATCTTCTAGATTTACTCCACCAAAAACTGGGGCGATATTCTTCACTGCTTTGACAATCTCATCTGTATCTTGGGTATCTAGACAGATAGGAAAAGCATCCAGCCCTGCAAATTCCTTAAATAGCATGGCTTTACCTTCCATGACTGGTAAAGCAGCAGCCGGCCCCAAATTGCCCAATCCTAAGACAGCACTACCATCGGTGACAATAGCAACGGTGTTTTGTTTAATAGTCAGATTGTACACTTCTTCTGGATTTTGGGCGATCGCTGTACAAATTCTACCGACTCCTGGAGTGTAAGCCATTGCTAGATCAGAAACACTCCTCAGAGGAATTCTACTAGTAATACTAATTTTGCCACCACGATGTAAATTAAAGGTGCGGTCATACACACTAATCACTTTAATTTCTGGTACGTCTTTTACCGCTTGGACAATAGCTTCAGCGTGTTCGGTACTAGCTGCATCGACTGTAATATCGCGGGTTGAGTCTTGGCGACTTTGCTCAATTAAATCAATTTGTCCTAGATTACCACCACTTTGAGCGATCGCTTGAGTTACTGAAGCCAACATCCCCACCCGATTGGGAATCTGCAAACGCATGGTGACACTGAAACTAGAATTAGGAGTTAGATTTGCCATAGTAATTTTAGATTTTAAATTTTAAATTTTATATTGAATTGCTTAATAAAAATCTATTTCCCCAATTAAATATGACATTTAATGTGTATACTTAGGCATTTGCTGTCAAAAATTGATTGTTAGTTGTATTTAAATACACTATTATCATTTCAGGGTTTCACGGTTGAATATGGTCTGAATCAGGATGTCCAGGATTTAAGGATTTACAGGATGTTATTGATTGATATGAATAACATGGCTTAAATAATCTATTCCTTAACTTGTTCTTTGAGAAGTTGAATTAAATCATTAGATAACCATAAACCAGCTTCCTGTAATGCTTGAATTGGTTCAGAAATTGAAGTTATTAAACCTTGTTTTTTCGCTAAAATCAGTATTCCCAAAGTTCCCATAAATGGGATATTTAAACTTTTCGCTACTTTTCTAGCAGCAGCATCATCAATAACTGCCCGATAACCATTATTTTCTAAAGCAAATGTCAAAACTTCTGATTCTCCACAATCTATACCCCAAGGTAAAATCAAAGATGAGATTTCACTAACTTTAACTTGTTTTGCCCAAGTAGAATTAGGTAATTGTTGAGATGCAATGTCTATTTTGCCAGCTTTGACAATTTCACTCCAGACACGAGAAGGAACAATAATTTCTGTAAATAATTGAGGTAAAAAGTAGGTAAGCTGGCTTTTAAAAAGAACAATTAAGGGGGATGTATTGATAACAATTTTATTCATCTAGAGATGCAATTTCTTCGGCTAATTCTTCAGCAGTATATTGAAATGGAGAAACTTTGTAACGAATGAGAATATTCATAAATTCTATTCTGTTTAACCCTGCTATTTCTGCGGCTTTACCTTGAGATATTTCTCCCAATTCATACCATTTGACAGCAGCAGCTATTTTCATTTCTCTCGCTAATTCATCTGGTTCTTTCCCCAGTGTGGAAAAAACACTGTCTGGTAATTCTATAGATAGAGTTGTCATCTTCAGATACCTTGAAAAAGACCACTCATTTATTTTAACCCAAAACAAAATACCCTCCATTTCTGGAGGGTATTTTTTATTTAATCTGAATCTTTCAGATTAACCGTTGATTGCAGGTGCAGTTAAAGCAACAGGAGCAACATCACCAGCAGCCAAGTCTAAGGGGAAGTTGTGAGCATTACGCTCGTGCATTACTTCCATACCCAAGTTAGCGCGGTTGATTACGTCAGCCCATGTACCAATTACACGACCTTGAGAATCAATGATTGATTGGTTGAAGTTGAAACCGTTCAAGTTGAAAGCCATTGTGCTGACACCCAAAGCTGTGAACCAGATTCCGATTACTGGCCAAGCAGCTAAGAAGAAGTGAAGTGAACGGCTGTTGTTGAAGGAAGCGTATTGGAAAATCAAGCGACCGAAGTAACCGTGTGCTGCAACGATGTTGTAGGTTTCTTCTTCTTGACCGAATTTGTAACCGTAGTTTTGTGATTCGGTTTCGGTTGTTTCACGAACCAAGGAGGAAGTTACCAAAGAACCGTGCATTGCAGAGAACAAGGAACCACCGAATACACCAGCTACTCCCAACATATGGAAGGGGTGCATCAAGATGTTGTGTTCAGCTTGGAACACGATCATGAAGTTGAAGGTTCCAGAGATACCTAAAGGCATACCGTCAGAGAATGAACCTTGACCGATTGGGTAGATCAAGAATACTGCGGTAGCAGATGCCAAAGGCGCGGAGTAAGCTACACAGATCCAAGGACGCATACCTAAGCGGTAAGACAATTCCCACTGACGACCTAAGTAGCAAGCGCAACCGATCAAGAAGTGGAAAATTACCAATTGGTAAGGACCGCCGTTGTACAACCACTCATCTAAGGAAGCTGCTTCCCAGATTGGGTAGAAGTGCAAACCAATAGCGTTGGAAGAAGGAACAACTGCACCGGAGATGATGTTGTTTCCGTAGATTAAAGAACCTGCAACTGGCTCACGGATACCGTCGATGTCAACGGGAGGCGCAGCGATGAATGCGATGATGAAGCAGGTGGTAGCAGCTAACAGGGTAGGGATCATCAATACGCCGAACCAACCGATGTAGATACGGTTTTCGGTGCTGGTGATCCACTCGCAGAAGCGATCCCAGACGTTAGCGGTTGAACGCTGTTGAATGGTTGTGGTCATTTTATAAGTGCTTTATTTTTTTATAATGTTGATAGGTGGTTTTGCCTATCTTCTTCTCCAAGATTAAAATATAAGTTGATTTTTGTAAAGATAAATAAAATAAGTATTGATTATATCAGCTATATATTTTACTAATGTATCAAGATTCACAGGATGCAGAGGAGAAGATTTTTCCCCTTGCTATCTAAACCGTATCAACATCAAAAATTAGAATCTAAACGATTGGCAAAGGATGCTACTACAATCATAGGCAAGCCGAAAAGTAGACAAATTAACCATTGATTTAAATCCAATGGTGCTGTATAAAATAATTGATTCATCAAACTCCATTGGCTGAAAATAATCTGCAAAATTACAGTGCTGGCAATTCCTACATACATTGCAGTTTGATCGCTTATTTCTCGTCTAATTCCGCGAATTTTATCGACAATAGCAATACCTAATTGGGTAATACTTAACAGGTAAAAAATCCTTCCTACTACTAAAGCTTGAATTGCCATTGTGCGAGCGACAGCAATATCTCCCGTTGTTTGTCGCATCCATTCAAAGACACCAAAAATTAAAATCCAGTTAAAGATAGAAATAATGAAAATGCGCTTGACTAAGTTAGGAGAAAGTAATTTTTCATTGGGGTTACGTGGTGGTTGTTGCATCACCTGATCAGATTTGGGTTCAAAGGCTAAGGGGACTGTCATGGCAATGGAATTAACCATATTTAACCAGAGAACTTGTAAAGATAATATTGGTAAATCTCTGGCTAACAAAACGCTAATCAAGATCGTCATAGATTCACCACCATTCACAGGGAGAATAAACGCGATCGCTTTCAACAAATTACTGTAAACTGTTCTCCCTTCCTCCACCGCAGCTTCTATAGATGCAAAGTTGTCATCTATCAAAATCATATCAGCGGCTTCTTTGGCTACTTCTGTACCAGCCCCACCCATGGCAATACCAATATCTGCTTGTTTGAGAGCAGGTGCATCATTGACACCATCCCCAGTCATAGCGACTATTTCACCTTTAGATTGTAGTGCTTCTACAATCCGCAATTTTTGTTCTGGTGCCACACGGGCAAACACTACCCCATCTTCTATTGCTGTTGCTAATTCTGCTTTTTCCATTTTCGCCAGTTCTGCACCTGTAAAAGCCAGAATTTCCCGATGATGATTAAAACCCATGCGAGATGCGATCGCAGCAGCCGTGACAGCATGATCACCTGTAATCATTTTCACTTGAATACCAGCTTGTTGACAAGCTTGCACAGCCTTGATAGCTTCGGCGCGGGGTGGATCGATCATCCCCTGTAAGCCTAAGAAAATCAAATCATTTTCGATATCTGCGTGATCTATTGAGATTAGATTCTCAGATACTGGTTTTTTTGCAAAAGCTAACACCCGTAAACCTTGATGCGCCATTGTATGCACTTGCCGATTTACAGTATCAGCATCTACAGGAGTCAGTTGTCCAGAAAAATTTAACATCTGTTGACAACGCTGGAGAATTGCTTCTACCGAACCCTTAATGTAAATAATTCGTTCTTGTTGTTCTAATTTCATACAGAGTTGCCATGTACTGAAACTCTGACTCAAATGGGATGACATCAAGCTTAGATATACTCGCTTGTAAGTTGTCACGGGTTAACCCTACTTTATTAGCAGCAGTTATTAATGCACCCTCGGTGGGATCGCCAACTACTATCCATTGCCCATCTTTATTTTCTAAGTGGGAATCATTGCACAACAAGCCAGCTTTTAAACATTCAGCTAAAGGAGGAACATCATTAAAATCTAAAGGGTTTTCATTGAGTAAAATTTCTCCGCTTGGTGTATAGCCTGTACCCGTGACGGTATAATCCTGATCACCTGCATAGATGGCTTGTACTGTCATCTGGTTTTCAGTCAGAGTCCCAGTTTTGTCAGAACAAATAACTGTAGCGCCCCCTAGAGTTTCGACTGCGGGCAATTTGCGAACAATGGCGTGTCGTCGTGCCATGCGGGAAACACCAATGGCCAAAGTAACAGTAACTACAGCAGGTAAGCCTTCAGGAATGGCACTCACAGCAAAGGCTACCGCAGGTTCAAACATTTGCACCCAGGTGTTACCGTATCCTAAGCCAACGGCAAAGGTGAGGGCTGCTATTGCTAAAATGATGTAAAGTAAGGTACGACTAAATTTGTCAAATTTGCGGGTTAATGGGGTTTTGAGGATGTTTCCTTGTTCCATTAATTGAGAAATGCGCCCGGTTTCTGTGGCTGTACCAATGGCAACTACAATACCTTTACCAGTTCCAAAAGTGACAAAACTGCCAGCATAAGCCATGTTAGTGCGTTCTGCTAGGGCTGCGTCTGCATCTACGGGTTGGGTGCTTTTTTCAACAGCGACGGATTCCCCTGTTAATCCCGATTCGTTGATTTGTAAATTGCGGCTTTGCACAAGTCGTAAATCGGCTGGTACTTTGTCGCCAGAAGTTAATAATACAATGTCTCCGGGGATTAATTCAGTGGAGGGAACTTGGAGTTTATTTCCGTTGCGGATAATAGTGCTGTTGGTTTTGACTGAGGAAGCTAAGGCTGCGATCGCACTTTCCGCTTTCGATTCTTGCACAAAACCAATAATAGCGTTGATCAGAGTTACGCCCCAGATTACCCCAGCATTTACCCATTGTCCTAAAAATGCTTTAACTGCACCGGCAATTAGCAAAATATAAAGTAGTGGCTGATGAAATTGCAGCAAAAATCGCAGTAAAGCACTTTTGCCGTGTTTGGCTTTAAGTTCATTAGTACCAAGACTTTCTTTGCGTTTGGCTACTTCAGTAGAATTTAAGCCTGTTTCAATATTACTGTTTAAATATCGACTTACTTCCTGTACAGGTAGATTGTGCCACTGATGTGCTGTTAATTGATTTTTAACTACTGCTGTCATAATTTTTGGTTCCGAATCTCATCCCCTGACAGGATAAATTTACAATGGCATTATTAATTATTAATTATTAATTGTGTTGATTAACGTCTAATTAAAATACATAAAAAATCTATCTTTCGGATTATTTAGATAAAAAAATATTGCCGATTATCATATCACTCTGGATAGATGTATTAAACCACTTTGATAGTTAAATATGCTGCAAATGGTTCATGATTAAATTAAATATGAAAACCCCCTCTCCATAGATGCAAAGCGGCTTCTCTAAGAAGTTGTTTAAAAATTATTATATGAAGCTATAGCCTTTCCCACTCTAGTTAGATACAAAATTACCCCTCCCCAACCCTCCCCTTGGTAAGGGGAGGGTGCGCGACAGCGCGGGTGGGGTGTATTTCATGAGATTGGGAATTGCTATAATAAACCTTATAAACCAGATCTAATTAAGGAAAGCTAAATGCTGCCACAAAAATTTGCTAAAAGTCAAAATATATATAAGGTAAGCTACCTTCAGGTGCTAGTAACCAAACAGCGTAAAAACATAAAGGTACAAAAACAAGTTTAATAGGCCAGCTAAATTCTAATTTCATTCCTCGTTTAAAGGCATAGGTTATACTCATGAGAATAGCTATAACTATTAATAAATAAGAGAGTTGGTACTGGCTGAGATTAAGGGCTTCCACATAGACTTTTTCAGCAAATTGTTCATCAGCAGTATGACCCCAAAGGTGTTGGATGACAAAAGCAGAGTCTTGAACGTTGGGAAGACGGAACCAAATCCAAGATGTGAAAACCATCAGCTGTGTTAAAAACCAACCAAAAACTATACCTAGAGGGTTTTCCCAAAATAGGGTTAAAATTTTAAAGCGATCGCTCATCGCATCTGTGAGACGATGAACTGCTAAGGCTAGACCATGCAATGCTCCCCAAATTATAAAACCCCAGGCGGAACCGTGCCAAATACCAGCTATTATCATCACTATCAATAAGTTTCCGCAGGTGCGAAGCAACCCCCGACGAGAACCACCCAAAGGAAAATATAGGTAATTACGCAACCAATCACCTAAAGTTATATGCCAGCGTCGCCAGAAGTCTGCAATACTATTACTGAAGTAAGGAAAATCAAAGTTTTCAGGCAGAACTAAACCAAAAAGTAAAGCACTCCCACGAGCAATATCTACATAACCATTGAAATCTAAATATAACTGTAAGCCATAGGCAAAGGTAGCTAACCATAAATCAGTGCTACCGGCTCTTTGCAAGTTACCAAAACATAAATCAACAAAAATCCCCAGATTATCTGCCAGAATACCTTTTTTAACTGCACCTCTAGCAATTAACCACAGTCCCTCTGCTAATCTATCGGCAGTGGGAAATCTTACTGTATCGAATTGAATTGCTAAGTTATGATAACGAGTAATAGGCCCAGAAATTAATTTAGCAAAAAATAATTTGTAGGTAGCAAAGTTCAGAAATTCGTCAGTAGCTGGCGCACCACGATAGACATCTATTAAATAAGCGATGCACTCAAATGTAAAAAAAGAAATTCCCAAGGGTGTAGTTAATTTAAAAGCGGAATCTGGCGCGTTTATAGATAAATCAAATAACCATTTTAATAAAATAGGTAAATATTTAAAACTTAGTAAAAGCCCTATATTTAAAATCACACCAAACCACAAAATTTTCAGCCGATTAAGATTCCAATCAGCTTGAGCAATTTGCCAATCTTCGTTAGAAATTTTCCAGTTTTGAGAATGTTGTCCTGGTGAGGTATTTTTGCCAATTTCTAACCCTAAACGAAAGTTAATAAAAGTCAAGACTAGTAGTAATGGCAAATATTGAATATTCCAAGATGAATAAAATACAATACTAGCTATGAGTAGCGTCCACAAGCGTAATTTTTGCTTGGCTACAGTCCAGTAAATTCCCAGAATACTCAGCAAAAAAAGTCCGTAAAAAATTGATATAAACTTCATTTTTAATCATTGGTCATTGGTGATTGGTCATTAGTTATTGGGAAGAGGTTATAGATAATTTTTACCCTGCGCCTACTCCCCTCCCCACATTTTTATTTAAAAGTCCAGGGAATCATGGGGTCAACAGCCAGCTTTTTAGAAACTTCATAAGCACCATAGCGGTTTAGGTGGCTGGGGTCAGAAAAGTATTCATTGGCTTTGAGCCAAATTTGGCTTAAATCTCTGTAAATAAAGTTTGTATTCGTAGTAGAAACATTTAACATATACTGTTGAAACTCTTGTTCATATTTTTTTCTAACTGGATCTAAATAATCGGCGGTGAGGGGAGTATTTACAAAAACCAAGGAGATTTTTTGAGATTTTGTAAACTTTATTAATGATTGTAAAGCTGCGTCTTGATTACCTTTTAATTGAAAGGATTTATAGTCATTGTCGTAACTTCCCGATACTCTGGCATATTTTTGATAATATGTGGCAGGATTAAAACGAATAGATAAAGGCAAGAAACCATCAAAATCAACTGCTTGCAGAGCGTTATCTTCTTCTGAATCGTTTGTCAACTGAACTGTGACTTGCTGATTGTTATTGCTAAAAGGTAAATGGTTGAGTTGTTTTTGTAATAGTGTTTTAATTTGGTCACGATGTTGATAACTAGCAGATATACCAACTACAGCTTGATTTAACCAATCATTAGCAACTTGATAGCTATTAAAATCTAATGTTTCATTTTTGATTTCTGCCTTTTGGGAAGAATTTATCTGTTGTTGAGATGGTTGATTACTAATACTAGGTTTCGTGGCTCTTTGTAAAACTTGTTGATAACCTTTTGATGCAGCAATGGCGTTAAAAGTGATATCTTCTCTGCCACTATTAAAAGCTCTAGAACCATCTGCCCAAATAATCAGTTTTGGTAGTTCTGAGGGTTCTAAAACTTGACGAATGATCAAGTCTACAACTTGGGCTGTGGCACCATTAACACCGAAGTTAAAGATATCAACTTGGCGATAACCTTGAGTTGTCAAGGCTTTAGAAAGGGCAACGGGGTCAACACCTCTCAAGGCACGAGAAGATCCAATAATCAGGATATCTGGTGGTTTTCCATTTGTGGCTAAACGCTGTTTATAAAGTGCAAATTGCTCATCTAATTGCCTAGCATTAAAACTGGGCATTTGAGATCGTGCTGCTAAAAGAATAGCAGTAGCGCTGGCTTTTGCTTTCAATGGTGCAGATGGTAACTTTTCTGATGAAGCGACATCATTTTGGGTAAAACCAGAGGCATTAAATCCCGAATTATGCCCCTGAGTAGATTTTATGTTGTTGTTGCTAGAAAAAAATGCTGTTGTTCTCTGATTTGGATCTTCTCCTGATGTCAAAGATGCCTGTGAGGATAAAGCATTATTACGTTTGAGTGAATTTGAGACAGTACGAGTCAGGACGTAACCTAACATCCAATCACTTTGAAGTGTGAGTATTAATCCCAAGGCTACCCAAACTAGACTAGCCAAAAATCCTTGTTCATCGGGGTTATGATCGATGGAGTGGTTGGGTTCTGCGAATAATTGAGTTCCCACAAGTAATTTTTTAACTTTTTTGTGAGCAGTTTCTATCCAATCTTGTGCTGCTTCGGTGACGAAACTTTTAACTTCCTCTTTTGTTAAATCAGGACGTAGAATTGGTTCGTCAGTTTCATTTGTGACTAGTTCACTAAAATATTCAGCAGTTGCGGCAAATTCTGGTGTGGCTTCTGGTACTAATCTGTGACGTTGGGCAAAATCAAAGCCGTGATGCCACACAGGTTGATGATCGCCGGCACGACGACCGTAAACTCTGACACCAAAAAGATCAGGGATATTCAGTTGGCGAACAAATTGAGTGACTTTGCTGGCGACTTGTTGCCGTGTGGGACAATTAGGCGCATCACACATAACGTGCAGTAAGTCACCTTTGCGAAGCAGGAGGACACGAATACCACCAGTTTTTAAGCGCCAATCCATATCAGGATTGAGTAGGCGTTCTAGTAAAAAAATAATGGCTGGTTCATCACCTGTAGAACCTAATGCTAGTGTGGATGTTGCTAAAGCGGGATGTTTGGCAGATGGTAAAGACAACCAATCTACCCAAGCGGGTTGTTGTTCGCCTGTTTTTTGTCCATAGATAGCTGCTGCTAGAATACCTTGAGGGGCGATCGCTTCTAACTGAGAAAGAATAATTTGTAAACACAGTTCCTTCTCTGGTGCAGGAGAGGTTTTGGCAGGATCAACTGCTGGGGTACAAAAGATATGTAGGGTAAATTCTTTGAGAGAAGCTTGGACAGAGATTTTTAATTCTGATAACAACTCTGTTAACAATCGAGCGATCGCTTGCACATCTCCCCACCGCGCCCATTCTTTCAGCATTGTTTCCGGTGGTGTCAAATCCACCCGCAGCCGCCAATCAGGGTCTATTTCTCCCCTCACTTGAGAGACAATGATTGCATCTTCATAACCAGCCAGTTTCAAATGCCTTAATTTTTGGGCTACTGGTTCGGCTAACAAAGTGGCATCTGGGCTATAACTCGATTGACAGAAGATCCAGAGACGATTAACAATTTTTTGAGATTTGGACTTGGCATTATGGGGTAGACTTTTGACTTGTACTGCCACACCCAAGCTACTCAGATTTTCACTCAAATAGCGAGCGATCGCATCTGGATTTCCTTGGCGTGCCAAACTTTCATTAGAGACAATCAGCGCCCCACCAGGTAGTTGTGTTTTTTCCGCTTCTACTAACATGGCTTGCTGTACCTGCTCTAGATGCCGATCTAATTGATTTAAATAAACCCGATGACACCATTGAGGATGGTGTGAGCCTTTTTTTCGACCGTAGACCAATACTTGGTATATTGGGGATTGTTCCTCACTGGTTAAGCTATCCAAATCTGTTTGCTGTAGTGCTTGCAACAAATCAGACAGAGTGCGCCAACGTTGCGGGCAGTCTGTACCTTCACAAAGTATGTGCAGATCATTTCCCAGCAACCGGACTTTCACCCCGAAAGTGCTGATTCCTGTGGCTTGGCTTACCCATTGCACTAAGGTTTGATGGCGTTCAAGTGATACTGTTTTCATGGGAAGTTAACTTTAACAGGAAGCGAGTATTAGGGGATTTTGCCTGTACTTGTAAACTAGAAACATACATTTAGCACATTTTGCAGTTTTTTTTTAACAATTTTGTTACCTTTAGAGCTAGAAAAATGGGCAAAGATAGTCTTATAAGGTTACAAGTCTTATCAAGATTGAGTTTTGCATTTATTTTACTCATCTGCCAAAAACAAGAAGTCAGGAGTCAGGAGTCAGGAGTCAGGAGGAACAAAGAATAAAGAAGTAAAAAGGAAATTTCTTCCCATGACTGTTCCCTGTTCCCTGTTTTCTGCTATATCAAACATTGTGTATCCTGAATCCTTACCAAAAAACAAGAATTAGCAATGTCACCTGTAACCCAAAACCCCTCACCAACCAGCGGATTTAATCCGACTTTCTTGAACATTCCCCAATCTTGTCTCCTCCAAATAGGGATAACGTCTATACTACTGCTGCTCATAGCCGATAAAGCTACTGGTAAAGCACTAGAAGCCTTGGGGGAAGCCAGTGAAGAAGTATTTCGGGGCGATCGCTTGCCCATTCTTGATTTTCCCCATGAACAGGAATTAAACCAAAGCTAACTATATATATAAGCATTTATTGGCTACGGTTAATCCTATTCCAGTACAAACAAAAAAACTAGAATTATGAAGAATGCTGAGTTAAAAGTGCTATTAGCAGGGCGTTTAGCCCGTATTGAATTAAAAGACCACTTACAAAGGTCAGGCATTGACTGTTTGCGAAATTAGTAAGCATTCTTCTGACTCAGCACTCGGTACTCGATACTCAGCACTGTAAATATTAATTGGCTTTACCAGAACGGAGAATATGGGTTCCCTTTTATACTCTTCATCGCCAGCAGCGAATACATACCCCATGTCGGAATTATTCTTGCGTCATCGTCTACAGGTAGTAGAGGAATTGTGGGAGTCGGTTCTTCGGCAAGAATGCGGACAAAAAATGGTAGATCTATTGCGTCAATTGCGCGATTTGTGTTCTCCTGAAGGACAAGCTACCCATGACCAGGCTTCCTCCGCAGTCGAATTGATTGAACAATTAAATATCAACGAGGCCATTCGTGCTGCTCGTGCCTTTGCTCTGTATTTTCAGTTAATTAACATCATTGAGCAGGAATACGAACAAAAGCAGCAACTTACTCGCTATTCTGATACAAACGGTACAGATCAGGTAAATCTCGCCAATATTATTTATTCAACCAACCAACGAGAAGATGACCTACCAGTTACCAAGTCATTAGGATCAGACTCACCACAAAGTTGGACAGACACCACGCCAATTCAACAAAAGGGTACATTTGCCGCTTTATTTCCGCTGTTATTCAAACTGAATGTTCCACCCCAGCAAATTCAACGCCTCATTTCTCAACTGGATATCCGCTTAGTCTTCACTGCACACCCCACGGAAATTGTCCGTCATACTATCCGCGATAAACAGCGGCAGGTAGTTGACCTTTTACAACACCTAGATAGCTTAGAAAATCGCTCTGGGGGCTATCCTTGGGAGGCAGCCGAGGTGAGAGAGCGATTGATGGAAGAAATTCGTCTGTGGTGGCGGACAGATGAGCTACATCAATTTAAGCCCACGGTTTTAGATGAGGTAGATTATGCTCTGCACTACTTCCAAGAAGTGTTATTTGATGGCATTCCGCAGTTGTATAAACGCCTCAAATATTCTCTAGCACAAACATTTCCTTGGCTAGAACCACCAAGTACAAATTTCTGCTCCTTTGGTTCTTGGGTAGGTTCAGACCGAGATGGAAATCCGTCGGTGACACCGGAAGTTACTTGGAAGACTGCTTGTTATCAGCGGAAAATGGTCTTAGAGCGATATATTCAGTCGGTGACGCAACTGATTGAGTTATTGAGTGTGTCCATGCACTGGAGTGATGTATTACCAGATTTGCTGGAATCTCTAGAGTTAGATCAATCAACGATGAGTGATGTCTATGATGCTTTAGCTCTGCGTTATCGCCAAGAACCTTATCGGTTAAAACTGGCTTATGTGTTGAGACGGCTAGAAAATACACGCGATCGCAATTTGGCTTTATATAAACGGGAAACGCCCACAAATGAAGATGCACCAATGTACCGTTCCGGGGCAGAGTTTTTAGCTGAATTGCGATTAATTCACCACAATTTGACTGAAACGGGTTTAGGCTGTCGAGCTTTAGAAACCCTAATTTGTCAAGTGGAAATTTTTGACTTTAACCTCACCCAGCTAGATATTCGCCAAGAATCATCCCGTCATGCTGATGCGCTGAATGAGATTCTTGAATACTTGCAAGTTTTACCCCAACCCTATAACGAACTTTCAGAAGAGCAGAAAGTGGCTTGGTTAACCGGGGAATTACGAACAAGACGGCCATTAATTCCCAGTGAATTGCCATTTTCGGAAAAAACCAACGATGTCATTGAAACTTTCCGGGTTTTGCGATCGCTACAACAAGAATTTGGCATCAACATCTGTCAGACTTACATCATCAGTATGTGCCGCGAAGTCAGCGATGTTTTAGAAGTTTTACTCTTAGCCAAAGAAGCGAGATTATTTGATCCTGCGATCGCAGTAGGATCAATTAGAGTAGTACCGCTATTTGAGACTGTAGAAGACTTACAACGCTCCAGAAGCGTCATGCGGCAACTGTTTGAACTTCCCCTTTATCGCGCCTTCTTAGCAGGTGGCTATGAAGCAATTAAACCCGAAAATTCTTCTCCATCTCCCACCCTCAACCCCAATTTGCAAGAAGTCATGCTGGGGTATTCTGACAGCAACAAAGACTCCGGTTTCTTAAGTAGCAACTGGGAAATTCACAAAGCGCAAAAATCACTCCAGAAAATCGCTGAAGAATACGGCTTACATCTGCGGATTTTTCACGGTAGAGGTGGATCTGTGGGACGGGGTGGTGGCCCAGCTTATGAGGCGATTTTAGCTCAACCAGGTCACAGTATCAACGGCCGCATTAAGATTACCGAACAAGGAGAAGTTTTAGCTTCTAAATATTCCTTGTTGGATTTGGCTTTGTACCACGTAGAAACCATTACCAGTGCGGTTATTCAAGCTAGTTTACTGCGGACTGGATTTGATGATATTGAACCATGGAATGAGATCATGGAAGAGTTGTCAATGCGATCGCGTCAGCATTATCGCGCCCTCATTTACGAACAACCTGATTTTATTGACTTCTTCCACCAAGTCACCCCCATTGAAGAAATCAGCCAACTGCAAATTAGCTCCCGTCCAGCGCGAAGACCATCTGGTAAAAAAGACTTAAGCAGCTTACGAGCCATTCCTTGGGTATTTAGTTGGACACAAACCAGATTTTTGTTACCTTCTTGGTACGGTATCGGCACAGCCTTACAAGAATTTTTAAACGCCGAACCAGAAGAACACCTCAAATTGCTACGCTACTTTTATGTCAAATGGCCTTTCTTCAAAATGGTAATTTCCAAAGCCGAAATGACCTTAGCCAAAGTAGATATTGAAATGGCACGTCATTACGTTGATGAATTATCCAGCCCAGAAGACAAACCCCGGTTTGACAAAGTATTTGAGCAAATTGCCAGCGAATTTTATCTCACCAGAAATTTAGTCTTAAACATCACCGGACACCAGCGACTTTTAGATGGTGATCCAACTTTACAGCGTTCAGTACAGTTAAGAAATGGGACAATTGTACCTTTAGGATTTATCCAAGTTTCTCTACTCAAGCGTCTACGGCAGTACAAAAACACCAGCACCTCTGGAATAATTCACTCCCGTTACAGCAAAGGTGAGTTACTCAGAGGAGCATTGTTAACCATTAACGGTATTGCTGCGGGAATGAGAAATACAGGCTGATGGGTAATTCGTAATTCGTAATTCGTAATTCGTAATTCGTAATTCGTAATTCGTAATTACGGATTCCCACTTAGTAGCTTTGTAGGGTGCGTCAGACTCGATAATTCATCAACAATCAACATAAATTTGACATCTGATGCACCTGACGACTAAACCCGTCATTTTTCAGTTTCGCGTTGCTACCGGTCATTCATTACCTCATTCACCGCCTTTATCGCCTTCCGTAGTTTCCACGCTCGTCGGCGCAATGAAATACAATTCATCGTCCATTTGTTTACCAATGATGTGGCAAAATAAGAAGTGGGACAGATTTGATTTAGTCATTACTAACAAGCAAGTAGAGTACAGCAATGACTCAAGCAAGTGAACTATATTCTCTGTATGAAGTTGATAATGAGAAATGGTTAGTACAAACCTTGAAACTATTAAAAGAAAAACAACTAGAAAATCTCGACTTAGAGCATTTGATTGAGGAATTAGAAGCGGTGAGTCGTCGAGACAGATTAACAGTTGAAAGTTTTCTAGAACAAATTATCAGACATTTATTACTTCTTGAATATTGGCAAGAGCAACATGAATATAACGCCAATCATTGGCAAGCTGAAATTATGAGCTTTAGAAACCAACTCAACGAGTATTTAACTCAAAATCTACGAAATCATTTACAAGAAAACCAATTAAAAGTTTATCAAAAAGCATTAAAATATGTCAAGCAGAAAACAGGTATGATAATTCATTTTCCTGAAGATTGTCCATATACTCTCGAACAATTATTAAATCAAGATTGGCTGCCTTGAAAAGCTGATATTTTAGGGGTGCAGAAGAATAGAGCGAAAGCTGAGATGTTTTAGCTTTTAGAGTTTTGCTAAAATGTAAATGGCTATATAGCCTTTCCCACTCTAGTTAGATACAAAATTACCCCTCCCCAACCCTCCCCTTACCAAGGGGAGGGTGCGCGACAGCGCGGGTGGGGTGTATTTCATGAGCTTGGAAATTGCTATAATTAGATTATTACTGACTCATTACTTACCTTCACTTCTTTATAAACTAAATTCTATATTCTGATTTCGACTGTGGTTTTATATTAATTATTCCTCCCCATTCCCCAACCACCATGAATAAAAAACGCATCCTAATTTGTACTTGTTTAGCTCTATCTTCCGGTTTTTTTGGTGGTTTGATTGGTGTACAAATCACGTCAATGCTCCACAGTCAAAAATGCCAAAACCAAGCTTGGGGTTTTCAACAGATATGTAATGCTTGGGTGACACCAGGGGCAATGTGGCAAGGCAGTACAGCCGGCATTTGGACAGGTACAATATTAGGTGCGTTTGTTGGTGGTTCAATTACACGATCTAATTCGTAATTCGTAATTCGTAATTCGTAATTGGGGAATAGTGAATAGAGGAAATAGGCAGGAAACAGGGTGCAGAGGAGAGGCATTTTTTCCCCTGCTCCCTGCTCCCTGCTCCTTTTCTTCTTCCGAGTCCCCAGTCCCCAGTCCCGAATCCCTATTCCCTTGGAGTCGTGGATGATTGTAACTTACTTAGAGATTGCCAACTGTTTGTACTAGTATCGAAACAGCGCCAATAGCCTTTACGTTCATCTTTATAGCAAAACAAAGTGCGATCGCGATCATCGAAGTTATCAGTTAAAAAATACACCATTCCTCGAAACGGATAAGTTTTCCGACTCAAACGTTTAGCTACAGCGTGATTTGGACATTCAACAATAAAAACTGATTCTCCATTAATTTCAGCTAAAGAAAAAATACACATCCGCAAAATTGCTCTCAGCCAACTTTCAGAATTCTCGAAATAATCGTCGATAATTTTGTTAGTTAGTGCCTGTTCGAGGCTGCGGTCTTTGTCGTGAGGAGAGTTGGCATCAGACATAGCATCACCTAAAAATTGCTATACTGCTGGTTCGAGATTAAACGAAAATTTCCAAAAGTGACAAGTCTGGACTCGCAAAGCTCATCAGTCAAGCAATACAGCCAGAGGTGGCAGCAAGACTGGTAAAGTATACTTAATATTCTTGTGAGCAAATTGCCATGACGACCGAAATTAACCTAGGAGAGCAGACTACCACAGGTGCAGATGCTATTGATGTAGCGATCGCCCAAGGAGTTGATTTTGATGGTTCTCCCATTCCATCAGCTAAATTAGAACTATACACCCAAGTTATGGGACTAGAAGCAGGTAGACAACGTAGTGGCGTATCTAATACCATGCGTTCCCGAATAGTCCGCATTGGTGCAAAACACATTCCCCAAGCAGAACTAGACCAAAAATTAGTAGATGCAGGTTTTGCACCCCTTAAAGAAAAAGAAATTGCCTTCTTCTACGGCGGTAAATAAGATAGGGAAAACTCCCACCGTCTTTACCTCATTTTTCTAAAGTTCTCACCGTCAACACCTGGGGTGGAGTGGAATCGGGTGGATAAATCAAATCTAGCTGCACCATGCGCCTCATTCCAGGTTGTAACACAACTTTTGTCAAAGGTTCCAGAACTTGACCAGTACGATGCCATAAATGCACATAGCGCGTCCTTTGTTCCCCCTGATCATCAGCATAACGCAACCGCACTGTCCCCCGAAAGAAAGGAAAATCTAAGGATGGTTTTCGGAAGCGGACACCACCTTGAGCTAATTTATCGTCTTTTAAAGGTGTTTCTAAAGTCATGGAAACAGTTTGAGCTTTTTCTGTATTATTACTTAAAGGCAAACTGAGATTATATTCCACACCATAATTCCCATGTGCCTCATAAGCGGTGTCGGCATAACGCACCAACATCTTCGCCGTTTGACTTTGTTCAGTACCTAATCTACCAGCCCGCAAAGTAGCTATAGGATAGGAAATCGCCTTACCAGGTTGGGGAATTGTCAAAGTTTGCGTTTCCGGTTTATCCACCAGTTTTGCTTCCCACCGAGAACCTTGAGAAACGCCCGCTACACGACCATAAATCAATTGACCGCCTTTAGCATCTGGTGCTGTAGGAACTTTATCTCTTGGCCCAGCAAAATTACCGTTATTTAATAAAGCTTGCCATTCTGCCAAAGTTGGCGCACGGTCAGAACCATCAGCATTTTTCTTCGCATACATCGCCAAACTAGCTGTATAAACTTTGCCACCGCTACGCAAACGAAAAAAGCTCGACCGACCATTGACAGGTTTTTCTAAATTTCGCACCGGAATAGGATGATTTAACAACATCCGACTTTTTCCCGCAGGAATTACCAATTTAGCCGGAAAATCAGCTTGACGAACTCCTCGCAACACATCAGCTACAGCCCTATTTCCCGGCCCAGAAAAAGCCTTTCCATCATTATTTTCAATGTATGGCGCTAAAGTGACAAAAGGTGCATCTTGCATTAAATAACTCGCACCCTGTAAAACATCGACTGTTACAGATTTTTTACCAGGATTATGCAAAACTATACCCAAATAAAGCGTTTGCAAATCTTTAGGAGTATGGCTATAGTGATGAGCAAATAAATCAAAGCGTCCTTGAAAGGGAAAATTAAGATGTGCTGCGGGAACTGTTTTCCCATTGGGGGGAAATGTAGAAAGTAAAACTCCTTCAGTTTTTACCCATTCCGGGCTATTACTGTTAAAAACAGGTATGGTATCTAATTTCCCAGGTAAAGCCCGCACTTCTCCCGCTTGAATAATTTCTTGGGGTGCTGGTTTAGGTGGAGTTTGGGCATCTGCTACATTTTTGTTATTATCAAAGTATAACTTGCTACAACCAATACTCTGGGTAATAGCCACTCCTGATAGAAGTATGAATAGAGTTACAGGTAGTTTATTTTTTAGCTGTTGAACTGGCATAATGTTTGATTATTCAAAAAGATTTGTTCTTATAGCCTTTCCCACTCTAGTTAGATACAAAATTACCCCTCCCCAACCCTCTCCTTGGTAAAGGGAGGGTGCGCGACAGCGCAGGTGGGGTGTATTTCATGAGCTTGGGAATTGCTATATACTCAAAACGGTTAGGAATTGTACTTTTTATTGATGAAAAAACCGAGTTCTAAGCCTCTCCCCGTTCACGGAGAGAGGTACTCTTCGAGACGCTTCGCGAACGCGTCTATGGAGAGGGGTTCCATATTTGGTTAAACTATGAACCGTTTGCAGTATAAGCATGAATAGTTATGATTACAGGTTCTGATAAATGGATTTCTGACATAAATCAGTTTTTTATAAAAAATCTGGCACATTGACATTTGCCACCATACAATTATCTATAAGTTTAGGATAAATTTAAAGTAACCTTGAATATTCGACTCAGGAGTTAAATTGATGGATATACTCATTGAATCGACAAAGGATTTTGAGAAAGATTTAGAAAGATTTAATGATACGGAGAAGTTTAAAATTATTAAAGAAATGAATCGCCATTTTGAACTTTTATCATCTGAGAACAATTCTTTTTATCAACACAGTGAGCAACTCAGAAACATAAAACTTAATCACTCCTATGATTCAACTATATATTCTTTAAAAATTAATGACCAACAAAGAATAATTCTAACTATTGATGATGATCCAATTTTTGGCTGTATACTTGTTACTTTATTTAGAATAGTTAACATCGAAGATGCACAACAAGCATATAATGCCATTGCAGAATTTATTTATCAAGATTTTACGGTAGATGAAAATCAAGAGGTTAAGGTTACTGCTTTATAATGCCACAAATTAAGCCTCTTCTAGATGAATATGGTGTTATTTATGAAGCCATGCAAATTTTGCCAGAGGAGTTAAAAATAGAGTTTCTCAAAGCTTTAGCAGAACTAGAAGATAATGAATGTCACAGAACTAGAACTTTTCCCAAAACAAGATTACACAAAGTGACTGGTATTAAACAAGCTATCTACCGTGCTGATATTGATAAAATATCAGGTTGGCGGATACATTTACAGTATATTGAGGGAAAAATACATTTAAAAGATATTATCGGTGGTCAACACCATGATAATGTCATTGAAGTGATTAAATTAAAAAAAGATAGATACGATTAATTCAATCGTCTATCCTAGTACATCATTAACTCTCAACGTAAGTTCAGGAAATGCTTGTATATTTAGAATATCACCATGTCGGAAAGTTTTGATTTCACTATAACCATTTGCATTAGGGTAGCGATAAACTGTAATTAGTTGTTCATAAATATCTATTAAACCAAACTTCACAAATACCGCTACTTGCATAAAGAGGAATTTTCAGTTCTCTGTCATATTCAATGCTACTATCTGCAACTTCAACTAATAGCAATATATCCTCTGGTTGTGGGTGTCCAGCTTCATAAAAATCTACACGAGGTTTGAGTAATGCTATATCGGGTTGTGGTTCTGATAGATTATTTAAGATAATGGGATTTTGTACAGACACTATTACCTTTTTAGTAAGTAATTGTGAAAAAAGAAAATTTAAACGGTTTACACAAGTTGCGTGTCTTCTACCAATGGGGGACATTTCAATAATTTCTCCGTTAATAAGTTCTACTCTGTCATCTTCTGTGAGAATACCAGCTTGATTCATTTGGTTGTATTGTGCAACTGTGAAACGTCTTGTCATTAATTGAATAGACATAATTCACTCTCTTGGTTGATGTTCTAAGTTAATTATAGCAATCATCATGGATGTAATTTTTATGTAAGAATTCAGGAGTCAGGAGACGCTACGCAGACCTGCGGTTCAGAATGCTTATGAAATGAAGAATAGAGAGAAGAGAGATTTTATAAAAATCATCAAAATTGACTAAAAAAGCTTTATTCTCCTGACTTTTGTATTCTCTATCCTGAATACTTACATTTTTATTTCACTCAGAGAGGATTGCTATCTTGAGTGTAAGGATTTAGGATACAGAATTTTTGATATAGCAGGGAACTCTGAACAGGGAACAGAAGAGAAAAATATTCTTCATCCTGACTCCTGACTCCTGACTCCTGACTCCTGACTCCTGACTCCTGACTCCTGAATTTACAAATAATCAAAAAATATCTCAGGCACTAACCTTAATTCTCCTGATTTAAATCGAGCAATATCTATCCATAAAGCGCGATGCTTACGATCTGGAGATTCGGAAAAAGTTAAACTTTCGATTTTGTAAAATTTAGGATCTGCAAAATCGCATTGATAAAGTTGAATAATTTCATGTCCTTGTTTACCATTAAAGATAAACAGATTTTCGATACAACTCAAATAGCGAATATTTGTTAAATCAGCTTGGATTTCTTCTTGAAATTCTCTTTCTAAAGCTATAGAACTAGTTTCGCCAAATTCAACACCACCGCCTAAAGCACGATAAAATGTTGATTGTTTGGTAGGGTCATAACCTTCAGAAACAAATATTCTTTCACCGTCTCGAATTAGAGCTAAAACTATGACTCGAATTTGACCTGATTTATTCATGTTTGTAGTTAGTTATTGTAAATTGCATCAGCACGAGTTTCGCTATCTTCGATAGGCCAATCTGGATTTTCTCCACCGATATATAGTTCTTGAATATCAACATATTCCTCACTTAATTGAGTCAGGGCGTTGATTAAGATATCGAGAGAGATAGCATCACTAGTTCCCATATCAAACCAGCAACGCCCCCATTCTCCTTCATACTCAAACTCGCCCATGTTGTGCATCAAAGCGAGAAAGCTTTTGTTATAACCTTGTGGATCATAATCCAGATAGCTGAGTTCTAAACCAGTTTCCTGTACCTGGAGATTTTCAGCATTAAATGCTCCTAATTTACCAAGATAAAACCAAGAATTAAATACTTCTTCTACATATTTTTTTTCCCGTTCAGAGGGAATCATGTTGAATTTCAACCAAATCCAGACATCAAAAGGATTAAACTCACGAAATTGAATGTGCATTTTGGTGATGGGTAATTAGTAAAAGGGTTTCAAAATTAATTACGAACTATTTACTATATAGCGGTTTTGGGTGGGATGCAATATGATCAAAGGACGGGTTTCCCCGCCCCTACAGGCTTTGCAATTGACAACTTCTCACTGAGATGAATACTACTATGACAGATTAGTCAATCGGCTGGCTGCGGTTCTGCGTTCGTGTTCAATTTGTTTGACTAGACTAGCGGGAAGTTGGGATTTTTTGGTTAAAGCTTTATCAAAATGAACTATTGCATCTTTAATCAAATTCTGGCTTTTTTCTTTTTTACCCTTTTCGTGCAATATCTGGGCTTTGAGATAATAGATTTCTGGATTGTCAGTAGTCGATTTTAAGGCTCGATTGACATAATCTAAGGCTTGAGGATATTGTTTCAAATCCCGGTAGGCTAAAGCAATACCCCGATCTACTAAATACCTAGGTGCAGCATTTCTTTCTAACTTTTCAATTGCTTGATCTGGGCTGATAAAAGGCAAATTAACGGCTAACATTAAATTCATATAACCCCGGAGTAAGTTTACCTCTGGATCATTAGGTGCGATCGCTTCGGCTTTATCTAAATACTCATAAACTTTTGTCAAGCGACTCAGGGCTTTTGATACACCATTAACACTCTTGTCACGGGTGATCATGACTGCACCCTCTAAAAAGTTGCCCACACCAGTGTATAAATTACCGCGTAAGGGATCACTAGCAATCAGCTTTTGTCCAGCTTCTAAAGTTTTTTTACTGTACTTATCTAAGCCGGCTAAATCCTGATCGCCATAAGCGAAAGAAGCCTTCATAGCGTAAGCCAGGGGTTCATTTGGTTCCTCAGAGATTGCTTTTTGCAGATGATCTGCGGCTGCTGGGTAATTTCCTTGTTGAAAAATGGCTTTAAAAGCGGCTTCTGTGCGATCGCCAATTTTATGCTGTTCACCACTCCGAAACGGATCACCAGCCCAAGCAGGATTCACCAATAAATTTAGCGCAAAAGTAGTAGCAAAGGTGACTTTAACAAGGTTAGGAAATCGGAAAAACATAATTAATTGAGGAATGAAAAATTGTTTGGACATAAAACGCCTCAGAAGAATTGCGGTTGAAATTGTCTTATCTGTTACTTAAAATGTAAAAAATTGGTAAATTCCAGAAGCATCTATCACCGTCAAAATTTTCTACACAGGTAGACTCTGGTCAATTACTTCGGTTCCCTGACTGGTTGTAGCGATTTTCTCAGCTAAGTCTGCCACAATAGAAAAAAATGCCTGATTATTGCTGCTAAATCAAGTTTTTCTTAATCTACTCCATCAGTTATTCGCTGACTTCTTGCTAATTTTAACAAATGCTCTATCTCAGAAATCTAACTTATCACCCCACAGCTTGCCCAACCGCAATTCTTAAATCTATCAACTTGGAATTACCACCCCAGCAACTAGGTTTGATTATTGGCCCCAGCGGTTCCGGCAAAAGTACCTTACTAGAAATTTTATCTGGACTGGCTGAACCTACCTCCGGTGCAGCTTTTTGGAGAGAACAACAACTGATAGCCGAACAACTACAACAATTAGCCGGAATCGTATTTCAGTTTCCAGAAAGGCACTTTTGCGGTGGTACAATCTTAGAAGAATTACGTTTAGGGCATCCTGAATTAGGTTCAGAGCGAGTTCAACAGGCATTAAGCGAAGTGGGATTAGAGCATTTATCCTTATCTACACCACCCCATGCTTTAAGCGGTGGACAACAAAGACGTTTAGCCTTATCCGTGCAATTGATTCGCCAACCAAATTTATTATTATTAGATGAACCCACCGCCGGTTTAGATTGGTCAATGCGTCGTCAACTAGTAAACTTATTAGCGAAACTCAAAAAAGATTGGACTTTATTAGTTGTAACACACGATGCTGGCGATCTGTTACCAATAGCTGACCGTTGTTGGACACTAAATCATGGTGTATTAACAGCAGTTGACCCCGCAACATTAGAAAATAAAGTGAAAGAAGTAGTAATTCGTAATTCCTAATCTTTTCCAGTTCCTGGGTAATCTCCAATATTAAAATCTGAAAATGAATTTAGAATCTTTACCTGTATCCAGTTTACCAGAAATGGCAGAAATCTGGCAGCAAACACTTAATTGGCAACCAACAACTCAACAGCAAAATCAATTTCAGCAGTTGTATGAATTAATTTTAGAAGGAAATCGCCAACTTAATTTAACTCGTATTACCGAACCTGAAGAATTTTGGGAAAAACATCTTTGGGACTCTTTCAGAGGAATTGCACCAAAACAGCATTTTATTGATTCCCTTCATCAAGATGCATCTGTTATTGATATTGGTACAGGTGCAGGTTTTCCAGGTATACCAATTTCTATTATTTTCCCAAATTCTCAAGTCACCTTATTAGATTCAACTCGCAAAAAAATTAATTTTATTGATATTATATTAAGTAATCTCTCTTTAATTAATGCTAAAACTATTGTTAGCAGAGCAGAAGAAATTGGTCAAGAACCTAAGCATCGTCAAAGCTATGACTTAGCTCTAATTCGTGCCGTGGGAACAGCTTCAGCCTGTGCTGAGTATAGTTTACCTTTAGTAAAAAAAGGCGGTTTAGCTGTCATTTATCGGGGTAGTTGGACTAAAGAAGAAACCGCAAGTCTACAAAATGCGGCTAATCAACTAGGTGGAGTAATTGAATTAATTGAAGAATTTACAACTCCTTTAACTCAAAGCATTCGTCATTGTTTATATTTGCGGAAAGTAGCACACACCCCAGTTCATTTTCCTCGTCCTGTAGGTATACCCAAACAAAAGCCTTTGTAAATAAAACCTGCACCTCTTTTCTTTGCTTCCTTAAAAGGTTAAGGAGGTTTTCAAGTCCAGACAGCAACAGTTGAAACTCCTACCGCATCACCACTATTTGTATTACCAATACTGTATAAGTGATAAAGAGAATAGGAACCAATCACATATTCGCGTAAATTTGTGAGATTTAACTGT
The DNA here is from genome assembly GCF_049315035.1 of Anabaena sp. PCC 7938. Taxonomy (NCBI): domain Bacteria; kingdom Bacillati; phylum Cyanobacteriota; class Cyanophyceae; order Nostocales; family Nostocaceae; genus Anabaena; species Anabaena sp. PCC 7938. Next base: position 6,058,360 of record NZ_CP186034.1, read on the forward strand.
AACAGTTGATCTAAGGGATGGATGTAACGGAAAAATTCACGATCTTCATATTCTGCTACTGAACCAAAGGGAGCAAAATTGCAGGTAATAACAAAATCAATTGCATCAACTAACTGATAAATTGTTTGTTCTTGAGAATTAGCAGATGTTAAATAAAATTCTCTATTAGTGGTGTTTGGAGTGGTAGCAAACTCCAAGCCATTTACTATGGTTGGCAAGGTATTAATTAATGTTTGAGTGCTGGATGAAGGAGTAAAGTCTGTATAAATTGGCAATCTCTCCGTGTCAGTTCTAATATCCTCAATAGAACCAATTTGTGGTGAAATTCCCACCCAATTCCCATCATGAGTTTCACCTACAATAATATGAAATTCATCAATTTTTTCTCCAGCTAATAACGGATCAAAATGCATGATTTTATAAACAGCAATGTTTTTACATTGCGATTGCAATGTAGTTTCTAACATTCGACATTTATGAGCAATTTCTTCAGGGTTCAGATTTGCTTCTAAAGCCAAATTGCTGGTGAGATTACTGCTATTAGTAATGACATCTGCCAAAAAATTATCCCATGCAATCGGCTGCATAAATCCCTCTGCTAAAAGCAGCTTATCTATAGTAAATTCTCCTTGATCTTCTACTTTACAAACAAATGTTTTAAAAGGATAACCGCTAGATTCACTCTCATAAATTTCTAAACCGGGTAGCACTACTGCTAAACGATTTACTAATTCATCTGTTGCTAAATTCTGTTCATTCAAATCGAAATCAAATGTTAACGGCTCAAATTCCTCTTCCTCTTCTTCTTCCTCTACCTCAGTAGATAATGAATCTGTTGGCGGCTGATAACTAGGGTTTTCCCTGCGAATAGTTGTTTCGTAAAATTCCAGCGCTTCGGCTTCAGTAGCCAATTCATGGGTTTCAAAAGTGCGTGCATTGAAACCAACACCGTCAGTTGTGATGCTGACTGTACAATCGGCGAGAGTAATCGTCATGATATAGTCGTATTTTCCGTCATCAAACCTGATCGTATGACTAGGCATATTTTTTAAATAAATCAATACTTTTGATACTTTAGCAATAGCATTTTCTCACAGAGAAACAACTATGGCAATCCTAAATAAGATATGAACACCTCTTTTTCTCTACCTCTGCGCTCTCTGCGTCTCTGCGGTATGGCTAACGCCACGCTGCGCGAACGTTTTAAAAATTCCGTCCATAAATCAAATAGGATTGCTATTTGAAGCCCATTTTGATAAATTGTTCATTAGAGGTTGTTTGAAAACTTTTTCGTGTGGGATTTGACACCCGCAGATCCCCCTAAATCCCCCTTAAAAAGGGGGACTTTGAAGAATTTAGCCCCCCTTAAAAAGTTGGGAATCTCGATTAATTCTGATACTTTTCAAACATCCTCTTAAACCTGATAGAATTTCGATCTATTAAATTTAGGCTCTTGAGTAAATAATATGCAAAATCTGAACAAAGAAATCTCATAAGGCTTGCTGTGTAAAAGAGATAAGTCATATTTTTGAATATTATGGTAAAAATTTTTCTCTTTGCCCTGTTAAGAATTCCCTCTTATAGCAATTCCCAAGCTCATGAAATACACCCCACCCGCGCTGTCGCGCACCCTCCCCTTACCAAGGGGAGGGTTGGGGAGGGGTAATTTTGTATCTAACTAGAGTGGGAAAGGCTATATCGACTGGTAATTTAGCATAACAAGTACTGTAGAGCCTAAATTTATAAATATAAAGTAGTTAAAAAGATAGCAATTGCTGCCATCAAAGGACTAATTATACATATCAAAAACATTCCAATACCTAACCATGCGACTCCACCCATTGAACCTGATTCACTTGGTGGGGAATTTCGGTTACTCTGCCATTCAAGTATTAGAGTCAAAAGTATTGCCAAAATTCCGCCAATTATTAACCCTATTAAACCAGCAAAAACTGATAAGATTAACTTCCATATAAAACCCAACTGCACTATACCTAAATAGTTTATTTGGGGTAAAGAGGATATTTGAATAGCTGGTTTTGGAGAGGTAAATGTTTCTGCGGTAGCATAACCATCTAGAATAAAAACACCCGCACAAGCACCCAGTAAAACCAAGAAATGACGACGATTTAAACTCATAAGCTTTTTTGAGCTAAGTTTTTATAAATTTAATCACAGTTTTCACTGTTTTAGATCATAACTGCAAAAATGGATCATTAGTATAAGGTGAGTTAGCAAACCTGTAACCCACCCTAAAGTTATCATTTGACTAGAGAATTTTTTGCAGGTTGATTTATCCGGTTTGGAGATAGTTTCAAAGCAACAATAGGTATTGCAGTCGCTACAATCAAAACAGCAATAGCTAAGATAATAGAGACGGGTTTACCTCCAGACTTCAATAAATCTTTAAAAATGGTTTCTGTGGTTTTAGTTCCGACTTTAACTATTTCCACTATTTCTGATTTTGTGATGTTACTCATGATTTTTTCCGCAGTGTCTAAAAGTTTCGTTGTCTTGTTAGACTGAGTAGGAAGATTTTCTTTTTCTGTTGGTTGTTGAGACATAGGTTTACATTCCTCAAGTGTGTGTTTTTTTTCATGTCTCTATCATCACCCTTCGTCTATACTGAATAGCTAGGATCTAGGTAAATATAGGATTATCTGGATAAGGTTCAAAAATTTCTAGGTAAATCTAGGATAATGTGGGTTTTGGTGTAAAATAAAAACCTACCCTAGCAACTCACGCAGGTGCAAATGGAAGCAGAAAAAGCATTAGAATCTATTCAACAAAAAATATTACAAGTAAAAAGAAAAGCATTTAATAGCATAGAATCAAAAGTTTTTATCCAAATTTGGAAAGGCAAAACTTATGCTGAAATGTTAGGTATTATATATAAATCTAACGATAAGCCATATTCGGAAGTGTATTTTCTTGAAGTAGCTAACAAAAGAATATTTCCGAAAATTAGAACACTTTTAAATAATGACGATATTGATAAATATAATTTTAAAGAAGAAATAGAAATATTTTTGAGAAATAATGATGAAACAGAAAGATTTTCAAGCAATGATAATAAAATTATAGATAGTCCTGAAGATAATCAAAATCCCTTTGTTCCCACAACGGGAAGAATAGAGAAAATAGAAAAGTTTTTTGGTAGAGAAAAAGAAATAAAGCAGATATTTGAACTTATCAATAATTCCAGTAGTGTTGCCATTATTGGTGAACAAGCAATTGGTAAATCATCTTTATTATATGCAGTTTATCAACAATCAATAAATATTTTAAAATCTCCACGTCAAAACGTTTTTATAGATATGAATAATATTCATAATCAAGAAGATTTTTATTTTGCTATATGTGAAAAAATTGATATACCAGATAGTACAGGTTATAGATTTACTAGAAATTCACAAGATAAAAGAGTATTATTAATTTTAGATAATGTTGGTAAATTGAATGGAGAAGGATTTACAAGGGATGTGAGAGATCATTTACGGGGTTTATCTGAGGGTGAAAATGCTTGTTTAAAATTAGTTTTAGCCGCCAATGAATCTTTAAAAACATTATTTAATGATAGTTATCAAATATCCCCGTTAGCAGATATTTGTCAACAAATAGATATTTTCCCTTGGAATGAAATAATTATCCGTAATTTTATTACCAAGCGATTACAATCAACCACAATTGATTTTACAGAAGCAGATATCCAAGAACTGATTCAATCAAGCGGTGGACATCCGCAAAAATTAACCCAAATTTGTTATGATTTGTATAAAAAATATTCTCAAAAAAACAATATTTAAAAATATATTATGACCACAAAATCTCCCGTACCTCGTTTAGATTTAGCGCCTAAATTACGTCGTCCTCTGTCTTTATGGAATCCTTTAGATTATCTGCTGTTGCTGTATTGGGTGTTTTTCTTTCCCCAGGCTTTGCGGTGGTATGTTGATACTTTTGGCGGGGGTTATATTCCTCTAAAAATTAATTTGAGTAAAGGACTAGATATATTAGTCCAAAATTTTGTTCAGCGTCAATTGCTATTACAAGGTGTGGTTTTAACAATTATTACACCCATATTGATTTCTTTATTTCTGCAAGAATTAGGCTTGCGTGTTGACTGGTCTGGTGTGGCGTTCGGTGTGGCGGTAGCTGTGACGTTCAGTGTGGCGATAGCTGTGGCGTTCGGTGTGGCGGAAAGAGTGGTAGTAGCTGTGGCAGGAAGTGTGGCGTTCGGTGTGGCGTTCGGTGTGGTGGGAGGTGTGGTGGGAGGTGTAGCGGTAGCTGTGGCATTTGTTGCGGCATTTGTTGTGGCGGGATTTGTGGCGTTCGGTCTGGCAGAAGATGTGGAGGGAAGTGCGTGGGGATGTGTGGCGTTCGGTATGGTAAGAGGTGTGGCGTTCGGTGTGGTGATAGGTGTGGCGTTCGGTATGGTAAGAGGTGTGGCGTTCGGTGTGGCGTTCGGTGTGGCAGTAGCTGTGGCGGGGGGTGTGGCGACTTTACATCCAGAACACTGGTTATTTGGTTTACCTTTTTACCTGTACTATCTCAGGAATGGGAGTTTTTTACTACCCAAAATTACTATTCTCCCTTTACCTAATTTAGATTCTCGCTTAAAAAAATGGTTATTACATGATTGGGACAATGGCATACATAATGTTAATCAACTATTGGCATATACTATGCAATTTATTCCTGTCGTTAAAGCGGTGAATGAGGTACTGAACACAAAACCACCAGAACAAATAATTTGGTCAATTTCTCAGTTATCTGAAACTACCTATGATTGGAAATTAATACATTTTGCATCTGCCGCTTTAAATGAAGAACTCAAATCAAGAGCGATAGACGGTTTATTTTTCTTACCTTCATCTTGGAAAACAAGATTACAGAATAATTTGAATACAGATACCCGAATAGATACTCCTTCCCGTGCTGTTGCGGCTGGCTTTTGGTATCTTCATAAAAAACGACCATTTAAGGCAGAACAAGCTTTTGCTGTTGTTCGTTCTCTTCTATATGGGGAAGAAATGTATATCCTTGCTCTAACTCTAGCAGCATTTAAAGGCGCTCAGGAATTAAAATCTATTGCTAATCTACAAATATCTACATTCCCCACATCAGGTTTATTACGTCCTCACACTTGGCAAACATTAGATAGATTTGTCAAAGTAATTGAAGATATAAAAATCATTAACCTTAGTGTCTCCCGTGTATCTCGTTCTTCCGCTTTAAATCGTGCATTAGGTGAACTGACAACTATTTTAAATACAGCCAATACCTTACCTAAAGCAGAACAAGAATTAATTATAGATATTGCCAGAAATTGGCAACAACAACTATTACAAATTGCTGGAGAAGTTGGGGAAGTTGTTCTTAATAAACCTGTAAATAATCCTTATGTTATCGGCGACCCTGTAATGGGTAATTTATTTATTGGTAGAGAAGATATTATCAGACAATTAGAGGAACTTTGGCTTAGAGGTATTCAACTCCAATCTGTAGTAATTTATGGACATAGACGCATGGGGAAAACTTCGATTTTACTCAATGCTGCTAACTCTTTAGATGCAAATATTAAAGTTGTTTATGTGAATTTACTAAAATTAGGAGATGTCACCCAAGGAGTAGGTGAAGTATTAATGGCCATTAGTGATGAAATTTCCCAAGTTGTGAATATTGAACCTCCCCATGATGATGATTTATTAAAACTTCCCGAACGGACTTTTAACCGCTATTTTGAAAAAGTAATTACAAATTTATCTAGTGGGTTAGTTATTGCTATAGATGAATTTGAGAAAATAGAAGATTTAATTAAAGCCGGAAAAATTAGCCCAGATTTTATGGGTTTCTTGCGTAGTTTAGTACAAGCAAATTCTCAAATTGCTTTTGCTTTTGCTGGTTTGCATACCTTAGATGAAATGACAGCAGATTATTTTCAACCTTTTTTTGCTAGTGTTCTGCCTATTCGTGTCGGTTTTTTAAGTCGTGGTGCAACCGGTCAAATTCTTGCTAACCCAGCTATTGAAGATTTTTTATTAGACTACACACCAGAAGCACTAGATAAAATTTATGATTTAACTCATGGTCAACCTTATTTAGTGCAGTTGGTAGGTTTTCATTTAGTCCGACTCTATAATGATTTTGTTTTTGAACAAGGAAAACCCCGCGAATCTGTTTTTACACTGGAAGATGTAGAAACAATTGTCAATAAACCAGAGTTTTTCCAAAGAGGTAGTAATTACTTTAATGGTGTTTGGGGTCAATCTGGGGAAAATAATGATAATACTCAACAAGTAATTTTATCTCATCTGGCAAAACATAGCAGAGGATTAACTCTAAATGAATTAATTGAGTTGACGGGAATAGATGAAACTGATTTACAGAATGCTTTAGAAGTTTTAAAACGTCATGATGTGATTGTAGAAAATCAAGGACGCTGGAGAATAATTGTAGAACTATTTCGGCGTTGGGTTGTTAATATGTGAGGACTTAATTCAAATATGGTTGTATATTGCTACTGATAATCAAGTAGTAGCGGATAGAATTATTGACCTTTATAACATTACAGAAAACCCATAGCCCGCCTGGGAATGAATTCCCAGTCTAATAGCAAAAGTCATCTGAAGATGACTAAAAATCCCCATAAATCTATAGTTTACTTTAGTAAACTTTGGCTGTTAGCCCTGAAATTCATTTCTGGGCGGGTGGTAAGCAAACAGATAAGCCATTTTGAGTATGAATCATCTCTAAAAATCCTAAAATAACATTTAAATACTATCAGGATCTACACCCAAAGCCTTTAACTTTTCTGCCAATAATTGAGCGCGTTCTTCTGCTATTTTTGCACGTTCATCACCAGTTAGTAAAACATTACCATTTTGATCACACCAACGCAACCAAGAATCATTTCTACCTTCAAATTCTCCAGTCCATAAAGTTACTCCTAAACCAATATCTTCTAACCAGTTATTTGTAGTTTCTATATAACGTCTACCCTGGATAGAATAAATTCTGAGAGTCTCTTCTCCTAAATTTTGATGTGGGTCATAGACAATATAGTAAGAAACTCGCATTTTTTCATAAATTTGCAACTTTTTATCTAGTTCTGCACCTTCTCGATTTGATACAATTTCAATAACAACTTCTGGTGATTTACCAAATTTCCAAACTAGATAACAACGATTTTGTTTTTCCCACCAGTTTTCAGGAGTTTGCACATCAAAACTAACAAATACATCAGGAACTATCGCAGGTTCACCATAAGTATGATAAACACCAACATTAGCTTCAGCTAAAAAAACTTGATTTTGTAAAGAACTGTAAAGAGAACCGACTAAAAGGCGTTGTTGTTTGGCAGATGCAAGATTATCTACAGGTGTATCATCTTCAGTGACTAGCAGGTTGGCATCTGGTACATCACAATTATCAATTTCACTATTGATTAGAAGTTGCTCAATCATGATTGTATCCACTAGTTGAGATATGGAGATTATAACACTTTAGATGAGACTTTAATAACAATCTAAACTTAAACTAAACCCTGGTAATATCTCTTCACCTAATAATTCTGTAGGCAAATTTCGCAATTCTACATCTTGTCCTAAACGATAAATTTCTACTTGTTGCTGTTGAGGATTTATCAACCATCCCAGTTTTACTCCTGCATCCATATATTCTTGCATTTTCTGATGCAGAGTTTTTAAATCATCTGTTGCTGACCTTAATTCAATGACAAAATCTGGTGCAATGGGGGGAAATTTGCGTTTTTGTTCAGGAGTAAGTGCTTCCCAACGTTCTTTTTTAATCCAAGCTGCATCGGGAGAACGGTCGCCACTATTTGGTAGTTTAAATATAGTGGAAGAACTAAAAGTATAACCGAGTCCTGTTTGACGATTCCAAACACCTAAATCAATAATTAAATTAGCTTCTCTATTACCGCTTTCTCCTCCCACTGGGGGCATAATAATTAATTCTCCGTTCGATGTACGTTCAAATTTTAAATCGCTGTTTTTTTGACATAGTTGATAAAACTGTTCATCGGTAAAATCAACTGTGTTTAAGTTTAGTTTCAAAAGTTGCTCAATCATGATCAATTCTATCCACTACTTGAGAAATGGAGTTTTCAGCACTATTATAAATATAACAATTTAATTTCCAAGTAGCAAATCAATCCAGATAATTCTATGCAAGTTGAGGTTAATACAAATGACACAGGAATTAATTGATCTAAGAAATAGCATTTTACAAGGAAATTACGCTGATGCTTTGGCGATTGTCGATGAATTAGAGGGAATGAGTAAAAAAGCGAACTTCAGACAAATTAAAGCATTTTTGAAAATTTTACTAATTCATTTAATTAAAAATCAAATAGAACAAAGATTAACAAATTTCTGGGCTGCTTCTATCCGTAACTCAATTAGAGAAATTCAAGAAATCAATCTTAAAGAAAATAAAAAATCTTATTACATCAATCAAGATGAATGGGAAAATTTAATAGAAGAGGAAGTAATTGAAGATGCGATCGCTGATGCTAGTTTAGAAGTAATGAATGGTAAATATAGTCAGTTTCAATTATCTGAGTTAATAGATAGAACAGCATTAATTACAAATGCTTTAAAATTCTTGCACCTCACTTATTCTCATTCAGCGAAACAATTACCAACAGTAATTATACAAAACTGTTATCAGTTACCAGGAGGGGAAAATTGGGGTTAGAAAATAGGCTATAGGGAGTATAGGGCGGGGTTTCCCCGCCCCTACGGTTAACCGAAATGTTTGATGATTGCGTCGGCAAATTCAGAACACTTTAATGGTTCTACAGGTGGTTCCATTAACCGCGCTAGGTCGTAGGTGACTTGAGAATTTGCGATCGCATCCCCCAATCCTTTTTTAACCAAATCTGCGGCTTCTTGCCAACCCATAAATTCCAGCATCATCACACCGGAAAGTATTACAGAACCGGGATTAATTCTGTCTAACCCCGCGTGTTTGGGTGCAGTACCGTGGGTAGCTTCAAAAATGGCGCAGGAGTCGCCAATATTCGCCCCTGGCCCCATGCCTAAACCGCCAACGATAGCCGCAGCAGCATCGGACAAATAATCACCATTGAGGTTCATTGTCGCCAGAATAGAATACTCATCTGGACGGGTTTGGATTTGTTGGAAAATACTATCAGCAATCCGGTCATTGACCATGATTTTCTCTTTCCATTTGCCGTTTCCGTGGCTTTCCCAAATGGTGTTAAGAGTTGTTTCCACTTCCTTGACAATTTGCGCTTTCTTCTCTGGAGTCAGGGAATCAAAGCCAGGATCAATCATTCTGGCATTTTCTTCTAAGGAGAGATTGGCGTTTTTCTCCTTGTTACCTAAAATCCAAGATTCCCGTTCTGTCACCGTTTCGTTCCGGAATTCGCTGGTGGCTAATTCATAACCCCAATCACGAAAAGCGCCTTCGGTGTATTTCATAATATTGCCTTTATGCACCAAGGTCACTTGTTGCTTGTTTTTGGGCAATAACAAAGCGTGTTTGATGGCACGACGGACAAGACGCTGAGAACCGGTTTTGCTGATGGGTTTGATGCCAATTCCCGCATCCAGGGGAATTTGCTTTTTACCATGTTCTGGGGTAGCGGGTATCAATTCCTCATTTAGGAACTTGATCAAGCGATCGCCTATTTCACTGCCCTGCTTCCATTCTATCCCCAAATAAATATCTTCCGTATTTTCCCGATATATGATTACATCCAGTTTTTCCGGGGTTTTGTGTGGAGATGGAGTACCAGCGTAATATCGGCAAGGACGCACGCAAGTATAAAGGTCAAAAATTTGTCGTAGTGCCACATTTAAAGAACGAATCCCCCCACCTACCGGAGTAGTTAAAGGGCCTTTGATAGCAACGCCATATTCTTCAATAGCTGTTAATGTATCTTGGGGTAAATACTGGTAAGTCCCGTATAAATCACAAGCTTCATCACCAGCATAAACCCTAAACCAGCTAATTTTTCGTTGGCCTTTGTATGCCTTGGCTACCGCAGCATCAAGCACTTTTTCGGTTGCTGGCCAAATATCTATACCCGTCCCATCACCTTGAATAAAAGGGATAATAGGATTTTCAGGGACAACTGGTTCACCATTTTTGAAGGTAATTTTTGCTCCAGTTGTCGGGGGGGTAATCTTGTCGTACATAGTTAACACACTCCAAATAGAAGAATTTCCAGGAGTTTAGGAGTTCAGAAGTTCAGAAGTTTATGGAATACATTTATCTTCAAAACTCCTCCATTGTGATAGGGAGTATCTTGGCAGTATGACTCCTAATTTGTCACGCAAACTATAGCCATACTCCTGTATTCTGAACTCCTGCAACTCACTCTTTATGCCTGAGGCGCAGATTATCCCCAGCTTTAACTGATACAGTATTGATAGCTCAGGTGTAGGTTTCAGTTAAGCGATCGCTATTTTGTACGGTCAAAAATAGTAAACTACATTTCGCTATCTGTGCTTCATTTTGTAGAATGCCCAATAGCTGAATCGTTTATTCACGCTCACCGCTAACACGAGTAATGGCATGACAGACCCAATGATTTTATCAGGCACTGCTAATAACATCGACTCCCTGCGCCAAAATTTAATCGCTGGGTCCCAAAAAGTCCAACAACAAATCATCCCACAGTTAGCTAACTTGGGTAATGAGGGATTGGAAGTGTTGCAGGAATTTTTACTGAAACGTCGTGACACCCCAGCAACTTGGATTGATGGTAACGCCTACCAAGTAGTCTACAACTCTGATGCACCCACAGCCAAAGAATTTCTAGAAACTAACTTTCCTGAAGGAATTGTACCTCTAAAATCAGACTGTGGGATCAGTTACAATTCTTTGCAACAGCTACTAACTCGTCAAGAGTTCCAAGCTGCTGACCTTCTGACTATCCAAAAAATGTGTGAAGTGGCAGGCCCCACAACTGTACAGAGAAAATGGTTGTATTTCACTGATGTAGATAATTTCCCTATTCAGGACTTACGAACTATTAATCATTTGTGGTTAGTCCACTCGGAAGGAAAGTTTGGTTTTTCTGTACAGCGAGAAATTTGGCTGGGGTTGGGTAAAAACTGGATCAACCTATGGACAAAAATCGGCTGGAAAAGCGGTAATAACTGGACACGCTACCCCCATGAGTTCACATGGGATTTAAGCGCCCCTAGAGGTCATCTACCCCTCTCTAATCAACTGCGGGGTGTGCGGGTGATGTCTTCGCTTCTCAATCATCCTGCTTGGAATACCTAGGTTGGCGTTAAAGATATTCGTTGCCATAAGGCAGGAAAAAGGTAGAAAAAGGGTTTTAGCTTTGTTGACTTTTCTTCTATACAGTTTACTTTTATTCTGCCTATTTACTCAGGTAGTTGGCCGGGACACAGGTAATGAATTAAATTGATTGAAAAATATTGATTTCACACAAAGACGCAAAGATATTTTTAGCCTTTTTGCGTCTCTGATCGAAATCAACTTTCTTGCATTTCTATTTGCAAAGGCAAAATTACAGTAAAACTAGAACCTACTCCTACTTGAGAAACTAGCTTAATTTCACCTTGTAATAGTTTTACTAAGTGCGAAACTATTGTTAGACCTAAACCACTACTATCAGGTAGGTGAGACTTTTTACTAGCGCAACGGAAATAGGGTTCAAAAATCTGCTTTTGGTTTTCTGGTGTAATGCCAATACCTGTATCTTCAACAATAAATTCCCATTTTTGATGATCTGATATATGAAAAGTAATATTAATAGTTCCCGACTCTGTATAACGAATTGCATTACTAACAAGATTTATGATAATTTGTTGTAATTGAAATGCGTCTGTGATGATTTCTTGGTTTTGTTGTTCACAATTAACTATGAGGTCTAATTTTTTCTCGGCAGCTAAAGGCTCAAGCATTTCACATACATTAGTAATGATTTGGCAGACATCCGTTGATGTCAGTTCAAGTTTGATTTTGCCAGATTCATATCGAGATACTTCTAGTAAATCATTAATTAAACGCAGCAATTGTCTGCCATTACGTAATACTCGTTCAATATGTTCAATATTGTGAGAAGCTTCTTTTTCATCAGTTTTTTGATATTGACGTAAAAATAAATCAGAGTAACCAATAATCGAAGCTAGAGGCTGTTTTAAATCATGAGTTAGTAAAGAGAGATTTTCTCGATTAGCATTAACTAATCGAGTTAGTTCCTGATTGTGCAACCTTAAAGTCTTATAAAGATGGTCTAATTCTCTTAATCGTTCATCAACATAACTATTAAAACAGCGAGCAATGGCTTCATCAAGTACAGTGTTAATTAACCGAAAAGCCCGAATGATATCTCTAGGATTTCCCTGCAACAAGTCTTCTTGTATTACATCACATATTACTGTTCTTAAATGATGATATTCCCTAGCAATTTCTTCTGAATTAAAGCCTTGTGTGGCTCTAATTACTCCATGTTCCCAACTAGCAGTAACGATTGACTTAAAATCATTACTCTCATATGTTGAGAGAACTGTTACTATTGCTTTCAATATATATGGAATGTGATTTTTAATCGCACTGAAGGACAGATTGTCAGCACTTTCTATCTGTTTATCTTGGCGAACAGCTATCACCCATTTATCTAGAATAATATCATTTTTATCAGCCAGCACTTGACTAAAATCCATTTATTTAAATTCCGTGAATCTAATGTAAACTAATGAGTTTAATTATTCTAGAAGATGATTTTCACAATTATTGACATAAATCATGATATGAAGATGAATTATAGCCTTTCCCACTCTAGTTAGATACAAAATTATCCCTCCCCAACCCTCCCCTTGGTAAGGGGAGGGTGCGCGACAGCGCGGGTGGGGTGTATTTCATGAGCTTGGAAATTGCTATATATAGGATCAAAATATACATAGCAACTAACCCGTCAACTACAGCTTTGAAAATGCCGTTAACCTCCTAAAATATAATAAGAGTAAAATGAGCGCATCTAAAAGCAGCGCGGAGTTTATAGTTACTATTCCCTTATAATTGTATAAAACTGCCAAATACAACGAATTAATTTCATAATGGCAAAAGTCGTCCTAGAAAATATTAAGCGTAAATTTAACAACATCACTGCTATCGAGAATATTAGCTTTGAAATTCCTGATGGCGAGTTTTGGGTGTTTGTTGGCCCTTCTGGATGTGGTAAATCTACGATTTTGCGAACTATTGCTGGATTAGAAACTGCTACATCTGGTAATCTGTTTATAGGCGATCGTTTGGTTAATGATATCCCAGCTAGAGCGCGTGATGTGGCAATGGTATTCCAAAACTATGCCCTGTATCCTCACATGACAGTAGCGCAGAATATCTCCTTTGGGATGGAGATGCGGAAAGTTGATCCGAAGACGATTCAAGAACGAGTAACTACGGTAGCGCGATCGCTTTCTCTAGAACATCTGTTAAATCGTAAACCCCAGCAGCTATCGGGGGGACAGCAACAACGGGTAGCATTAGGGAGAGCGATCGCACGTCAACCACAACTATTTTTACTCGATGAACCTTTATCTAATTTAGATGCTCAATTACGAGATGATACCAGAGCCGAATTAAAACAGCTACATCAACAATTAGGAATTACGACAATTTATGTCACCCATGATCAAGTTGAAGCGATGACTTTAGCTGATAAAATCGTGGTTTTAAATCGTGGTAAAATTCAACAAATTGGTGATCCTCAAAGTATCTATGCCCTTCCTGCCAATGAGATGGTAGCAAGTTTTTTGGGTAATCCACCAATGAATATTTTACCAGCTATTTATAAAGGTGATCATTTTGATATTAGTGGGCAATTATTAGCCATTCCTCAAGATATCAAATCAGGTTTAAATTTGCACCCAGAACAAATTTGTAATTTGGGTATCCGTCCTGAACATATTTATATTAACAAACCGCAGAGACACAGTGAACACAGTGAGGAAGATTTGGAAAGTTTAGTTGCAGAGGTTAAGGTGGTGGAACCTTTGGGAAGGGAAACTTTAATTCGTGCAAGTTTACTCGGTTCTTCTGGGTTTATAAATGTGCAGTTGGGTGGAGGTGTGCGTTTACATCCAGGTGAACATCTGAATTTACAATTAGATTTAAATCAGTTATTTGTGTTTGACACAAGCACTGGAAAGAGGATTTTTCCGATGGTCTGAAATCGTCAGGAGTCAGGAGTTCGGAGTTCGGAGTTCGGAGTTCGGAGTTCGGAGTTCGGAGTTCGGAGTTCGGAGGGCAGGAGTCAGGAGTTCGGAGTTCAGAATGCTTATGAAATGAAGAATAGAGACAAGTAAGATTTTATCAAAATCATCGAATTTAACTAAAAAAGGCTTTATTCTCCTGACTTGGAGTATTCTCTATCCTGAATACTCAGCTAAAATCTAAAATATATGAGAACCAGAATCGAAAATAATGTTTTATTTATCCATAAAGAAGATGTACCCGAATTTAAAAAAGGCGGGTCTGTGGTGAGAAATTCTTACTTTTGGGCGCTACGTTCCATAGCTGGTCGCGCTAGACGTTATAGTGATTGGGAATATGAATCAGAAGTGTGGTTAGCACTAGCACGAATGCTAATGTCTTTTACTGAGTCTGGATATTTGGGGTATAGGGAAACCTTTTTAGAGTTTCCCTTATCACAGGGAGAAATTCCTCATGTGTTGCGGGATGTGGCTACTTGGGAATGAAGTCATCAAAACATTAGGGTTTCGGTGTACCGAAATCAACAAAAGGCTCTTTTTCTAACTCCTCTAAACCAACTGATTTTAACAGTTGTAACCATACATCTGGATTTTCAGTACGCAAGTCAGCAGCGTTACTAATAGTATCATGCCAAATTCTATTCTTGGCATAAATCTCTGCTTGTTTGAGAGGTGCTACTTGCTGAAGGTAATTATTTAATAACGAACCTAGGGTAGTCCGTTCTAGTGAACCTGATACATATTCATCCTGACTTCTATCTTCAGAATTACAAACAATTGTAAAAAACCATTGATATTTTTTGCCTACTTTTAGGTCAGCATTGGATGGGATAGTTAATTTGACTATTCCTGGTTGATCAGGTGGGATAAAATTAGTTTGGTAAACTTCATTTCCCTCCTCGTCTATTAATACAAATTCTCCAGATTTTGTATTAATTTGGGGAACATACACATACAATTCTGGATTATTAGAAACTGTTTGCCCATTATTATCCCATGTAGGCATTAAAGCAGTTAAAGATGGTTGGTCATTTTGGCTAATAATACAAGAATTTCCTCGTCTTCCTCCTGCACCTGTTCTTTGAGGTTTACCCCGGTCGGGTGCGGATGGAAATTGCAACTGTGCTAATAATTTGCTGTTAGGTGTTGTTGGTAATTGAAGGCTTGGAGAAAGTTGTGCTGATGAGGGTAAAGAAAAGGTAGATAAAGTTATCAGCGCTGGAGAAATTCCGACAGCAATTTTTCCTAAAGTCAAAGAATTAATATACTTTTGTAAATTCATGATAGTGAGATTTTGTTTGCTACTTTATTAAAATTCACATTCAGAAAACTAAATTCCGTAGATCAACGAGGATATTGTGAAGATTTTGAGGAGTATCTCAGTAGGTAGTTGTGAATATTTAGCTTGAGAGTAAGGTCAGAGGCAGGAGGCTCCAATGTATGAGGGAAAAGGGCTTTGGAGAAAAATTTAATCAAGAAATCGGTTCAAAAACCATTTGGGGAATCAACATATTGTCTTCTAATTGGGCAATACCTAAAAAGCGGGTTTCTTGTTCATAGACTCGCACTATTCCCAAAATATCCAGATTTACAGGAACTTGTTGACCTTGACACCATTTTTTGGCAAATGTTCCTGGTAAATTTACAGATGGTAACTTTTGTAAGGCTGCATCTGGGAGAATGGGTTGAAATGTCCCTGCTTGGATTTGGGTTTCTAGGTCGGTGAGGGTGAGACTATTTTTTAAGTGAAAACTGCTGCTTTGTGTTCGTGTTAAAGCGGCCAGAGTTCCACCTGTGTTTAAGACTATACCTAAATCACGAGCGATCGCTCTAATATATGTTCCTGCACCACAAGCGATCGCTATTTCCAACTCTGGAAAATCACCATCATGCCAGGCCATAACTTCTATATCAAACACTTCTATAGTCCTCACTGGTGCTTGCACAATTTCCCCTTTACGTGCCAAATCATACAGACGTTTTCCATCCACTTGAATGGCGCTGTAACTGGGGGGAATTTGCTCAATTGTGCCGATAAATTGCCCAAGTGCTGTTTTTATTGTTGCCAAATTTAACCCAGGACAAGGTTGAGAAGTAATAACTTCCCCTTCCAAATCATCAGTAGTTGTACGTATACCAAGGCGGATCGTAGCTTGATAAGCTTTTTCACCAGGTAAATATTGTAATAATCTAGTAGCTTTACCTAGAGCGATAGGCAATACTCCCGTAGCTTTAGGATCTAATGTTCCTGCGTGTCCCACTCGTTTCAGACGTAAAAGTCTTCTAACTCGCGCTACACAGTCGTGAGAAGTCCAGTCTAATGGTTTGTTGAGGTTGAGAAATCCTTGCACAGAATAATTTGTAATTCGTAATTCGTAAGTAATTATAGCAATTTCCAAGCTCATGAAATACACCCCACCCGCGCTGTTGCGCACCCTCACCTTGGTAAGGGGAGGGTTGGGGAGGGGTAATTTTGTATCTAACTAGAGTGGGAAAGGCTATATATAGGAATACTATTTGATTTTTTTGGCGAAGTCCAATTATTTAGATTTACAAGAATATCAAGACATGAAGCAAGGATACACCAACATTCAACATCCAAAATCCAAACCCGATTATGGTGTGGGAAAGTTTTTTTTTGCGGGGAAAGCTTCCTGAAAATTATTACCTAGTACCGATGCTAATTCTTGATTACTCAAGGATTGAACCAGACTCAAACCCAAAGATTGATGAGAAATAGTTTGAGCGTAATTGGCATTAAGATAGGGTATATATTGTGGCATTTTGGCTACATAAGTTTGCAAAAAAGGCAAACTCAAAGCATTGATGTAAGCACGCGCTTGGGAAGCATCACCAACCATTTCTGCTGGTAATGCTACTTGCTTGCTGTCTGGGTTACTATTACCAATGCTGGAAAAATGAGTACCACCAACAAACATGACTAGATATTTATGGGGATTAGTCAACCAAGAGAAAGGGAGAATTTGTTCGTATAAAGCTGGTGCGACAGTATCTTCACTGCTACCAACCAGCATGACAGGAGTTTGAATTTGATTTAAACCAGCTTGTCCGAAAATAGAGCTAGTGATGGGGTTAACTGCGATCGCAGCTTTAACTCTCTCATCTCGCAAATTATATACTAGTTTTGACTCACTTTGCAATTCCAAAGCCCGACATTGCAGGAATAAAGACATATTCCAGGTATCCCGCAGCGTATCTGGTTGACAATCTCGTTTTAGCTGCTCAAAGTTAATTTTTGCCCCTACTAAAGCTAAAGCAGTATAACCACCAAAGGATTGGCCAACTACTCCCACTTGTTGCAGATTTAACCGACCTTGAAATTTGCCATCAGATTTGTTAACTTTTTCTAGTTGATTTAATATAAATTTGATATCTAAAGGTCTATCTATAAATTCACCTGACTCTATCAATCTAGTTGTATGACTTTTACCAAGAGATTGCTGAGGGTGCAATTTTGGAGCATTCGCAACCGGATGATTAGGAACCACCACAGCTAATCCGTGGGAAGCTAAATGAGCAGCTAAATAACGAAAGTTGCTGCTATCTAAGCCTAAACCGTGAGAGATGACAATTACTGAAGTGGGATGTTGAACATTAGGAACATAAACATCAGTCAGTAACCGCCGATTACGGGTGACATCAAAGAACTCTAGCTGATATTTCTTTGATTTTACACTGCCTTCAGTTTTTAAGTTTGGCAGCTGATATAAACTTGCCTTTTGGATGATACCAGCCTCTAGACTGGCTTTTTGCTGAATTGCTGCGATCGCTATCTTCGTTTCATCAATTAATTTCTCCAATTCACCAATTATTTCTAGACTATCAGCTAAATTAATATGAATATTATTTGTAGGATACTTCCGTAGCAAATTTAATAATGTTAAACCGTCTGCTTCCCCCGATGCTAAAATTATTGCTGTGCGTAAAGCATGAAATCCTGATTCTGGTTGACGAGATTTAGTTTTAATTAATTCTGCCAACCGTCGCAGTAGAAATTCTCCTTGTTGTGTATGGAGAAATTGTGAAGCTACTGCGGGACTAATTTTGATAGTTCTGAGTAAAATTTGTCGTAGTTCTTGCAGTTTTTGAAGTGAAATATACTGCTGATACATTGACAATTCATTATCAATTAATCCAGTTTTGGCGTAGGTTTCTAAACTAATTACAGGAACGGAAATTTCTAATAACGAATAAGAAGCGGATATTTTCTCTGCTGCCATCACAGAATTATTAATTCCAAATGTTGGCAGCAATATTGAAATTACCAGCAAGAGGAAACTTTTTTTCAGGCTGCTGGCCCAATTACCAAACAAACTATTCATCGCTCAAATATTTCAGTGATGTTTTTTCGCGAGGCGTTAAATTTGGTAGTTATTCAGACACCCTGTGAATAGATTTATATACTCTTATTTGCCTCAGTCTTCTGGATATTTTTGAGCTTTTTTTTCGTGAAGACAAAATTTAGAGGTTCATTGAGATAGAGTCAATTAGGATCAAACAAATATCCCTTCGATCAGATTTTGACTCTATTTGATTAGATGCTCTTAAAATCATAACAGCCAAAATAATAGTTTGCTTCAGTATTTATGGTGTAGCTTTAAATATAAAAACAATTTTTTGAGTTAAAAAACCTAATCGAATTATGCTAATAATTTATTTTATTCAGATTTACCTAAAGCGATAGCTACCGAACCAATAACAACTAATAATGCCCCGATAATTCCTATTATAGTGATGTGTTCTGAGGGAATTAGCGTCGGGAAAATACTAGAAACTATCCAAACTGATATTAAAGTTACAATTGGAGCTAATGCTAAGACTGCGCTTACTCTTGAGGCTTCCCAATGTGCTAATGATTCAGCAAAAGCACCATAGGCAATTAAAGTATTTAATCCACAAAATAGCAACATTCCTAAATGTAAAGGATTGAGACTAAAAACTGTATTAATTTTAGCCAAAGGAGTGAATAATAAAGCACATCCACCATAAATTATCAGCATAATCTTAGAAGATGATAAAGATTGCAATAGCTGCTTTTGTGCCAAAGCATAAATAGCCCAGGCAACTGCTCCTAATACAACCAATCCACTACCTAAAAGATATTGCCCCTGGGCTGTAATTAAATTTGTTAATTGGGCATTAAAAAATAGTGCAAAACCTAAAGTTAAGACACTAACTCCAATCCATTGCCGTAACGTATAATGTTCTTTAAAAATTACTAAGCCACCAAAACCTAACAACACAGTAGCTAACTGGATTATCACTTCAGCATTAGCGGGTGCTGTTAATGCTAAACCTTGCATGAAAAAGAAGTAATTTGTGGCTAAAAATATTGTGACTACTGCTAATAACTTTCCAGAACTAGAACGTAATTCTTCTATAATTGGTAATTTTCCTTGTACAGACAAATAAATTGCTAAT
Source organism: Anabaena sp. PCC 7938 (assembly GCF_049315035.1). NCBI lineage: Bacteria > Bacillati > Cyanobacteriota > Cyanophyceae > Nostocales > Nostocaceae > Anabaena > Anabaena sp. PCC 7938. The sequence goes on from NZ_CP186034.1 coordinate 6,078,048, forward strand.
AATACAAAGGACATGGAAAAGCGAAACCAAATGATAGTATAAACATCTAAGGCTTGTAGCGTTACCTTTAAAGCGATTGGTAGAATACCCCATAGAAAAACAGTCACTAACGATAAACCAAGTCCTAAACGCCAGCGACCGGAACTTTGATGCATAATTAATAGTAAGTTGATGGGTAAAAAATCATTTATATCCAGGAGTCAAGTATCAAGAATACTTTATTACTTCGTACTATTGACTATTTGCTCCGGGTAAGTTTCTAAAAGCGGTCATTCCAAAAGAAATACTGGATAAATTGAGGATCTTGTTTTTGACGAATGATTGAGGATTACTATGATATTGTAATCGCTCAAAAGGTAGTAGGGGTGAAGCATTCGCACCAGAAAAATATGGAACAAACAGATAACCTATATTGGCGAATGCTTCACCCTCCCCCACGTCACTTCCCCACCAGAAAAATATGGAACAAACGGATAACCTATATTGGCGAATGCTTCACCCTCCCCCACGTCACTTCCCCACCAGAAAAATATGGAACAAACGGATAACCTATATTGGCGAATGCTTCACCCTCCCCCACGTCACCCTTCCCCACCAGAAAAATATGGAACAAACGGATAACCTATATTGGCGAATGCTTCACCCTACCACACGTCACCCTTCCCCACCAGAAAAATATGGAACAAACGGATAACCTATATTGGCGAATGCTTCACCCTCCCCCACGTCACCCTTCCCCACCAGAAAAATATGGAACAAACGGATAACCTATATTGGCGAATGCTTCACCCTCCCCCACGTCACCCTTCCCCACCAGAAAAATATGGAACAAACGGATAACCTATATTGGCGAATGCTTCACCCTCCCCCACGTCACCCTTCCCCACCAGAAAAATATGGAACAAACAGATAACCTATATTGGCGAATGCTTCACCCTTCCTCACGTCACCCTGACGCTATGAAAAGGAATTTAATTCATGCCTTATAATCCCGAAATTCACCACCGGCGTTCTATCCGCTTAAAAGAATATAACTATACTCAAATAGGAGCTTATTTTGTCACCATTTGCACCTATCAACGTAATTGTTTATTTGGTGAAATTGTAGATGGCGAAATGAAATTAAATACAAATGGCGAGATAGCAAAGGGTTGTTGGTTATCTCTTCCTCGGCATTTTCAAAATGTAGAGTTAGATGAATTTGTGATCATGCCCAATCATTTACATGGAATTATTATTCTAGTTAAAAGTGCAGCATTGGCAAAGCAAGATTTTTCACAATCTTTTTCTGAAGCAGTGGGCGAAGCATTGGCAAAGCAAGATTTCTCGCAATCGTTTTCTGCGGCGGAGGGCGAAGCATTGGCGAATTTAAATGATCAACAACAACCAAATTTATCGAGCCAATGCTTCGCCCCTACAGGTGAAAAAATTAAAATTAATGGGACAAAACCACAATCTTTGGCGGCAATAATTCAAAATTATAAATCTGTTTCTACACGCCAAATTAATCGCATTAATAAGGATAAAGGAAATGTTATTTGGCAACGTAATTATTATGAACATATTATCCGCAATGAAGAAGCATTAAATAATATTCGTCAGTACATAGTTACCAATCCGATAAGTTGGGCAGAAGACCAGGAAAATCCAGCAAATGTTAAGACATCTGTCAAACTGATTGTTTAAATCTTTAACATCTCTAATAATTGTGCTTCACTTAACTGAGTAATTTCCAAAGCCTGCGCTTTTTCTAATTTAGAACCGGCATCTTCACCCACAACTAAAAAGTCAGTTTTTTTACTGACAGAATCTGTGACTTTACCACCAGCTTTTTGAATTAGTGCTTTTGCTTCATCGCGTTTTAAGGTTGGTAAAGTACCTGTAACTACAAAGGTTTTACCAGCAAATTTTTCATTAATATCACCCGCTGCTTTCGGTTCTTCGGTGGAAATGAATTGCAAACCGATTGCTTGGAGACGAGAAATCAAGGTTTGATTAGCGCTGATGCGAAACCATTGATAAACTGATTGGGCAATTTCTGCACCAATACCATAAACGCCTTCAATATCCGATTGTCTAGCTGCTGTTAACTGTTCAACTGTGGTAAAATTTTTCCGTTAATAATTGGGCGTTGACACTACCAACATGACGAATACCTAAACCATATAATACCCTTGACCAAGGTTTATTTTTTGATTTAGCGATCGCACTCACCAATTTTTCCGCTGACTTCTGCCCCATCCGTTCCAATGCACATAATTTTTCTGGTGTCAAGTCATATAAGTCACCAACAGAATGCACCAACCCCTTATCTACCAGTTGATGTACCAGTTTTTCACCGACACCTTTAATATCCAAAGCATCACGACTTACCCAATGTTCAATTTCACCTTTGAGAATTGCCGCACAGGAAGCATTTACACATCGTGTCACCGCTTCCCCCGATTCCCGCACTACAGGTTGACCACAGACGGGACAATGGGTAGGCATAATAAAAGGTTGAGTATCAGCGGGGCGCAATTCTTTAATTACCCGCACCACTTCCGGGATAATTTCCCCAGCTTTGCGAACAATGACAGTATCACCAATGCGGATATCTAATAGGGTGATGCGATCGCTATTATGTAAAGTAGCCCTAGAAACAGTAGTCCCCGCTAATTGTACAGGCAACATTTCCGCTAAAGGAGTTAACGCTCCCGTTCTCCCCACATTCACTGTAATCCGTTCCACACGGGTTGGAGCTTCTTCTGCTGCATACTTGAGAGCGATCGCCCACCGGGGGCATTTCTGCGTAAAACCTAACTGTTCTTGTAGCCTAAACGAATTTAGCTTTACCACCACCCCATCAGTCATATAAGCCGAATTTAGCCTTTCCGTATCCCAATATTGATAATATTCAGCAACTTCCTCTAATGTATGGCACAGCTTATGATTGGCATCAACCCGAAAACCCATTTTTTGCAACAACTCCAAAGCTTCCCATTGAGTATTAGCAATACTAGAATCATCCAACCCTGTAATATGTAGCGTATAAGCAAAGAAATCTAGCTGTCGCTGTGCTACAATCCGGGGATCTAACTGTCTAAGTGTACCAGCAGCAGCATTGCGGGGATTAGCAAACACCTGTTCACCTGCTTTTTGCCTTTTCTCATTGATTTGTTGAAATACATCTAAAGGTAAAAAAACCTCACCCCGCACTTCTACCTTTTCGATATTTGCTAACCCGTCAAAATTCAAACGCAGGGGAATTGAGCGAATAGTCCGCACATTTTGGGTAATATCTTCACCCATCACCCCATCACCCCGACTCACACCTCTAGTTAAAACACCATTTTCATAAGTTAACGCTAAAGCCGCACCATCAATTTTCAATTCTGCCACATATTCTATATCACCCGGAGAATACTGAGATGGCAAGTGTCTTCGCCAACGTTGTTCCCAGCTTTGTAACTCCTCAACATTAAAAGCATTTTCCAAACTATACAAAGGGATATTATGCCGTACCGAAGTAAAATGCGTTGCAGGCCGCTCACCCACCCGTTGAGTAGGACTATCAGGAGTGATTAATTCTGGATACTGAGTTTCTAATTCTTGTAATTCCCGATAAAACCGATCATAGACAGTATCCTCCATGATTGGTGCATCCAGGACATAATAAGCATAGCTGGCTTGTTGTAATAACCGCCGGATTTCTTCTATACGCTTTACTTCGGCTTGAGTTGGTATCATAAAATTTACAAGATAATACTTAGAAAATAGAATTTAAAGACTAGAAAACCTGCTAGTGGTCTGTCAAATATATTTTGACGGATCAAGAAGTAACAAACCGCAAAGACGCGTTCACGAAGTGTCTCGAAGAGAAGAGCGCGTTCGCGTTCGCGTTGCGTAGCAAAGGAAGAAGGAAGATTTATTTCTCCGTCAATTAGTTCTTGACAGACTACTAGAAGCAGGCTGAAAACCCACGAAAGATTTTAGCAAAATTATAGATTAATGGTAAGGATACACAATAGTCTACGGCACGGCTACGCCTACAGAATCATAAGGCTTTTCGCGTCAAGTTGATGATTTTGCTCGAAATCTCTCTTCTCTTTATTCCTGATGTCACAAGCATTTTAACTCCTGACTCCTGACTCCTGAATTCTTACGATGAATGATCCCAGTCTGCGACTTCATATAAAAATCTAGTTTTGCCAATTAACTTACGATTAGCAGAAGTACTTTGAACAAACACAACATACTTTTCTAGATTACTAGGTTTAATTCTAATTGTCGCATCCATCGGTAGACCTAACATTTCTCGTGCAGCACTGCCTTCAAATAAATCACCTGTAGTTCTATCCATCAAGATAATTTCTTTAGTCGCTTGGATAGTTTCTGTTTTCGTAAATTCATAAAATCCACGCCCTACTTTAAATGTTAACCCATTTTCTAACACAAACGCTTTAATAGAAATATCTAAATCCACCTCTAACACCTGGAATCTTCCTGGAACAACCGCTCTTAAATCAGTTGATTCATAATAAGATGTTCCTTCTCGTTTCATCATGGTGTCAAATATTTTATTTAACCCACGACTCATCCTACCTTGGTTAATTACTTCTTTTTCATAAGCTTGTAACTGTTCATCGGATGATTGCTGGTAGCAAACTGCTAAAAACAAGTCAGTAATATAAGAAAATTGGTCTAAATTAATATGAAAACCACCAGATTTTTCAGCTAATTCTTGATAAAAAGGCGTAGCATGATGGCGATTAAGTGCTTGCACTCCATAAACTGAAATTCCCAATTCGGCTAACTTCTCTATCTCTTTACGCCAATTTAACTTTTGGGGATTGTGTGCTGGTGCGTGGGGAATATCATCACCAATTAAAACTAGAGATTTCGATGCTGATTTTGACCAAGATAGAGATTGGGATTCATGTAATACTAACTCATAACATTCTGGCGCATCTCCCCCACCAGTAGGTTCTACATTTTGGACAAAATCACAAATTTTATCAACATCACCAGAAAGGTTAAAGGTTTTAGTTACATAAGTTGAACCTGCGTCACAATAATCCCCATGAGCAATAATTCCAATCCTAATTAAAGGTAATTCATCCATTAGTCTGGTGACAGTATTTTTAATTTTTCGCCGTACCTGAGTCAGACAAGGATACATACTACCTGTCGTATCAAAGCTAAAAACAACTTCTATATTGTTGTTTGCCATAGCCATAACCTAAATTTCACTTATTTAGAATGTATCTTTATTTTAAATACTTATTTAATGTGAAAACATTACTTTAAAATATTGTAACATTTAGGGTTGTTGAAAATTAATAAATATGTAAAAATACGGTAAACCTCTATCAACTCGTACCCATAAATATATTTTTGGTTGTTGCGGTATTATCTTTATAACGTAAATTTCATAACATAAACTTATTATGGAGCCAGACTCGTTACCAACTGAGGTAATTTTAACAAATCCACGTCAATCTCTGGGTATATTAAAACTTGATTGGACACCCCAACCGGGGAATTATCTTGATCTTGAAGGTAAAACCTATGCAGTTTTAGAGCGTCGTCATAAATATCAATTAAAATCAGGACGCTACCGCTTGCATAATATAACTATTTATGTACAGTCTGCTAAAAGACCAGACGAAAAAACCTTGATTGGGGGACGGTGGGTAATTGGGGATGCTACCTGCGACTACAATGCTCATTCAGAAATCATTCGCTGTGCAGTTAACCCAGAAGGCCCTTGTAAATCCTGCCGTTTCTATGAAAATCAGGTGATAAGTAACTAGGAAGCGGGGGAGATGAAGAGGCACAATTACGAATTACCTAACACTTCTCCCAAAGTCAAACGAGTACCATTCACAAAATCCCATCCTGATTGGGGACGTTTACCGGTTAGCTGAACTTCTCTCAACAGCAACAAACCTTCCCCAGTTTGTACAATTGCTCCTAAGCCTTTGATGATACTGACGACTTCTCCTGGTTGCCCTGATACAGTTGACAAATCAGGTATTTTGTGGATTTTTTCTGTTATTTGCTCTGGTAACTCTTGGATATAAGCAGAATTTAGAGGAACAGCAGCAGTTATTTTCAGTGGTTGATTACGAAAATTCGTCAGACAGTTGGGGTAAAAACCTCTAATTTGGTTGTGCAATTGAATAGCTGTCTTTGACCAGTCCAAATTATAATCTTGTTTTTGAATCAAAGATGCATAAGTGGCAACAGAATTATCTTGGGGAATTGGTTCAATTTCCTGACGTTCCAGCTTAAACAATGTTTCTATTAATAAATCTGCACCCGTGACGGCTAACTTATCAGCTAAATTTTGGGCATTATCTAGTAATTCAATGGGTTTAATGGCTTTTAGCAGCATATCACCTGTATCCATGCCCACATCCATTAACATAGTTGTGATCCCGGTTTCTTGCTCACCGTTATATAGACACCATTGAATGGGAGCCGCGCCACGATATTGGGGTAAAATTGAACCATGCACATTAATGCAACCCAATTTTGGCATATTTAAGATTTTCTTAGACAAAATTTGCCCATAAGCAATCACGACAAACACATCTGCATCTAATTGTTTAAGTTGGTTTAAAGTTTCAATATCTTTTTTAATTCTCTCTGGTTGCCATACGGGGAGATTGTGAGCAATAGCAAGTGTTTTCACTGGTGATGGTGTTAATTTATTCCCTCGTTCCCGACGTTTATCCGGTTGGGTGACAACTGCTAAAATTTGCACATCTGGGTGAGCCAGTAGTTTTTCCAGCGTGGGGACGGCAAATTGGGGAGTACCAAAAAATACGATTTTCATTATTTATTCGTTATTAGTCATTTAGTCAATATTAGGTGCGTCATGAATCACTGACAACTGATTGTCCACAACTCACTAAATTACGATCATGATAGAAAAAACGCAGAGCAATTTTGTGATGAGGGCATTCAATTTTAGTGATTTAATGGTAAAGTGTTGATTATTGGTGCAATAAAAACTTCCTTATTAATTAGAAGGTCTTGGCAAGCAGGAAAGCTATAATCAATCATTGTATTTGCTGTTATGCAGGCATCAATATTTGGTTATGTCTTATAGCTAGACAATTAAGCATCTACTAAAATCACTTAATTTGGTAGTTTACTAAAATCAGCTTCTTTAGATTTGTGTGATAGCACTCACAGGCAAGACGATATCAATAGATATATTATTGATTTGCGAACGGATTTATGGAGTTGAATAGGTTAAAGATGAGGATTTTAGTAATTCTTCTCTGAAAGTAGACGATTTTTTGCTTACTTAATTGTTTGTATACGCATCAGCTTTGCTTTTAACAGGATTGGTACTGTTACAAAAGTCTCTAATTAGGTAGTGTTTTAGATGTCATTGACTAGCTCTTGCTATTACTGTTCCTAAAGCATACCTTGATTTAGTCACTAGTGCAGCATGGCAAAAATAACTATCCAGTGAAAAAAGTTTAAAAGCTGATCACGGGTCTTTTTTTAATCCACTAGATTTATCCATGGGTTTACTCAGTACTACTGGACTGTATTGTAGTATTTCTTGAGTAAAGGTATGACTTGAGTATATGGATTACATAAAAACTCATGGTATCTACCAACACGGTAATGCATGAATGCTGGTCTTACTGCCCGAAAATATTACAGAATTTAAAGATTGTAAAGATGTGGACAATGATACTAAAACTTTTGTAAAGTGATGCAAAATTTGGCGAGATCATCTCGTTAGAGCTTCTACTTTGTTGTTATACATAAATAATCATAGCTTTTGCCCTTCCTGTATAGACATTGCTCCTCGAAATAGCCACCCCCCCTTAGAGAGTCCACTCATGTTGAAATCCCTTTTGCTGTCAGGATGGTTCCGCGTACAACCATTTATCAAGTACGTTGTCGTTGTTATAGTAATTGCTCCCTTTTTAGGTGTATCTATTCACTCTACTTTGGCAAAACAATCACAATTAAAGATAGCCAAGATTGGTGTAGAAGTTAACAAATCTGATTTAAAATCGCCAAAAAGTGCTATTTCTGGGGAATCTAATTTAAAAATAGGTCAGTTAAACTCATTGAATGGACAATTGGGGACTGTTGTACCATTAAATACGCCTCTTAGTGGAGAAAGGCAAGTATTACTGGCAGATAAGCTGGATTCAGGGGTTAAAAAAGAGAATTATCAGTCTAGGGGTGATACAAGTGTTCCTGTGACAGGAAGTAAAGAAATACCTGTTAGTCAAACTGATTTAGTACAAAAATTAAAAGAAGCTAAAATAGCGGCTTTGCAAGGTGAAATTAATCCTCAAACCAGCAAGAGATCGGCAACAGAACAAGTAGCAACAGTTAACACACCAGGTGTTAGAGACTCATTAATGAGGGAAATACCTATAGATAGTCCCCCCAATCAGTCTGATGAATTACCAGATGATCCGATGGGCAGTCCTCATCCTATTCCCTGGAAATGGATCATGATGACTCAGGAAGCTATTGGTGGTAAAGGGAATTCTGGAGTGCGGCACTATCGCAGCATACCGGTGGTTTCTCCAGATGGCAGATATGCTGTTTATAGCCGGGTACAGCTAGAAGTGAAACCTGAAATGTACAATAGCCGAGTCACTAGTTTGTTGTTTATAGAAGATAGACAAACTAAGAAATTAAAGGTGATAGCTAAAACATCTGCAATCAGCGACCCGCTATTACAACAGACTGTGGCGACAGAAGCAAGTGATACAGAAGGAAAAATTGGGGTGTTAGTTCCGGTTAGCTGGTCACAAAAAGGCGATCGCTTTTTAGCCCGCAAGTTTATAGGCATATTCAATACAGCAGACGTTACAGATCATGCGGTGATTTGGGATCAGCAACAAAATCATACCAAAACAGTTGCTCCTCCCCAAGAGGCAAATGAGCATGAAAAAATAGCAATCTTGTTAGGTTGGAGTAAACAACAACCAGATTATGCGCTGTTCCGTGCAGGTGAAATAGGGGAAGAAAATTGGCCTTTGGTGCAAGTTGCTAGTGATGGTAAAAGTATCAATATCTCCACAGATGGGGATCAGGCTGTTACTTTTGGTGCAAGTGATAGATCAGTTTGGGCAGAACCCCAAGTAGCCTCAAGATAATTTGCAACAAGACATATCAATTGAACAAAACTCCCGTTGTTGTTACAGATGACAGGGGTTTTTTTTTGTGAATTAAAATCCAGATACAGCAGTTTGCGTAGTTAGGAGGTACAAAATCTAAATTGAAACCTATACATAAAGCCAGTTTTACTCCTGACTCCTGACTCCTGAATTCTGCTGTATATCGTCAACTTCCGAACTGAAAAGAACGCCGTTTACTGAGTCTCTACTATTACATATTTTATAAAGTGCAAATGAAGAGTTGTGCTACCAGTTAAAAATTACATGAAAACTTGGAGAAACTCAGTATTATTCAGAGCAGATTATTTTATAGTGACTGCATAACATTTAACAATGTCAGTCACTCAGGGTCAAAATCAATGCAACTGATCAATTCTAATTCTATTCAGAAGGTCAGACAAATTTCTACCGATACTCGCAATTCTCATCAGGATAAATCTCATATCTATACGCTAGAAAATCTGATTCAAACCTTAGAAGAAGCAGCTAAACACTTGATAAGTAGGTAAGGTTTTCACATTCTTAGCGACTGCACAAAGAGCGATTCCTGTTAAGGGTTTCTGCTGTGGTAGACACTCCGCGAATGCGATCGCTCTCCATAACCTTAGAATTATTCTGCAAATAATCTTGTATTAATCCACAGCCACGTTTTAATAAAACATCTAACTTCATATCTGATAAGCTGCGTAAAATTACAGTTCCATTACCGCTACCAGCAGCCAGAGTCTTACCGTCAGGACTAAAACTCAGACTAGTTAACTCCTGCTGATCACTCTTTAAAGCTATCAGCAAAGTTCCGTTTCGGCTCCAAAGCCTGATCTTATCATCACTACTAACAGCCAAGGTTTTACCGTCTGGACTAAAAATAACACTGATAAAACTATCACCATTACCTGGCAACGCCCTTAGTAAACTACCATCCCGATTCCAAAGCCTTACCGTACTATCAATACTAACAGAGGCGATAGTCTGACCATCCGGCGACCAAGCCACACCATTTACCCGTCGGGTGTGGCCAGTTAAGTCGTAGAGAAATTTACCATCATTTCTCCAAATCTTGACTAAATTATCATCACTCGCTGACGCTAACAACTTACCATCAGGGCTGAAACTGACCCAATTGACCGCACTGCCATGACCCAACAAGGTTGTGATCAATTTACCTTCCCGACTCCAAAGCTTAACCGTAGCATCTTTACTAGCAGAGGCAATATTCTGACCATTCGGCGACCAAGCTACAGCTAAAACAGTATCTTTATGGCCGTGCAAAGTATTAATTAATAGCCCTTCCCGACTCCAAAGCTTAACTTTCGTATCCTTACTAGCAGAAGCAATATTCTGACCATCCGGCGACCAAGCTACACCCCAAACCGAGCCTTGATGTCCTGTTAATGTTCTGATTAATTGACGATTCCGACTCCAAAGTTTAACGGTTCTATCTCGACTAGCTGCCGCCAAAATGCGGCCATCAGGACTAAAACTAATACTAGTCACCCAATCAATATCAGTTTTGCCATTTCGCAACAGCACATCATCCCAACGCCATATTTTAATCGTTTTATCCCTCCCCGCAGAAATTAAAGTACCACCATCAGGGCTAAAATTAACGCTATTCACCCAATTATTATGTCCTCTGATAGTTCCCAGCAATACACCATCCAAACTCCAGAGTTTCACTGTTTCGTCGGTACTAGCAGATGCGATCGTTTGACCATCATGGCTAAAACTAACGCTGGTAACGCCAGAAGTATGACCTGAGAGAGTTTTCCGTAAATTTCCTTCTCGACTCCACAATTTAATAGTTTTGTCTAAATCCAAACTACCAGAGGCAAGAATTTGACTATCAGATGACCAAGCTAGACTTTTAACCGCATCTTCATGACCTATCAAAGTTTTGAGAAATTTACCTTCCCGACTCCACAATTTGATAGTTTTATCAGCACTAGCTGAAGCAATTATTTGACCATCCAGTGACCAAGCCACAGCCAAAACCGCACCATTATGACCTGTCAAATTTTGGATAAATTTACCCTCAGCACTCCATAATTTAACAGTTTTATCTGTACTTGCCGAAGCTATTATTTGACCATCAGGGCTAAAATTAGCGCTATTGACTACAGATTTATGACCAATTAAAGTGTTCAATAGCTTACCTTCTTGGTTCCACAATTTTACTGTTTTGTCCTGACTTGCAGAAATAATAGTTTGACTATCAGGACTAAAATTAACACTATTGACCACATCTTCATGTCCTGATAAAGTTCTGACAAAACTACCATTAGGAAGCCAGAGGTTAATTGTGTAATCTGCACTAGCTGAAGCAATTAAGGAGTTATCCGGGCTAAATGTGGCGTTATTAACTCCAGATAAATGACCTTCTAAGCGGTTACGTTCTTTGACTCCATAAACCGCTTGGTATAAAGCTGTTAGTACTTGTTCTCTGGTAGAAGAACTTACCCAGATTGTCTGTTGCAATTTTTTCCCGGCTTTTAAACTGTCTTTGAGTGCATCAAGACCTTTTTGAGAAGCAAACAAGGCCTCGCTAGAAGTACTGAGAGTTTTAATTTCACTATCTATGGCAGTAATTACAGAAATAGTTAAACCAAATATAGCGACAACGGAAGCCGTCAGAGCAATTTTTAATGTCCGATTTAATCGTGCTTCACTTAGTCGTTGTTTTTCTTGACTTTCTGCTAGTTGTGCGATTAATGCTTTTTCTTTGAGTTCTCCACGCAGATGTTCAATTTCTAATTGACTTAATTCTTCTCGCTTGCGTAGTTCTCGGAGTTCTGTTAATAAATCTACTCCTTGTTGGCGTTGGGTATCGACTAATGTAGCTTGCTGTTTTTTTTGTCTCAGTTCACTTTTAAGACGTTCAATTTCTTGTTGACTATTTTCGACTTTATAACGTAATTGATTGAGTTGTGCTTGTAAGCTTGATTCTTGTTGTTGCAGGTAGCGAATTAAATCTACTAAATAATCATGAATAAGTTGATAGCGTTCGGGAATGTCGGGAAATAATACGACTAACCCAGAACTGACTAAAATAGATAGAATTAATTCTAATTGACTAGAATCTTCTAATTCTGATAATTCTGCTGATAATTCTGCCTGGGTTTTAAATGGTCTTTGATTACTTTCATCTGTTAATAAATATAAAACTATTAAAGCAGCCCGTTCATTTTCTGTGCCGCATTCTTTAATTAATTCTTTGATATATCTTTCAATGAGTTTATTTGGTCTATAAGGCTGATATTGAGAAAGACTAGTGATGCGTTCATCTTGAAGTTGTGCTCCGACTACTTGCAATTCAATGGGGCGGACTTCTCCCAATTCTGCTGATAAATCTTGAACAACAGCATCAATTAAAGCCGGTTCTAAATGTAGTTGGGAACGTTCGGTTAATTTATGAATAATTACTTTGGCGTATTCAGGAGAAAAGTTATTTAATTGATAGCGGATATTTTTGTCAAGAATATTATGATTAATTGCTTCTAGTGAGACTAGATGTTGAAAATCTAGTAATCGGTGTAAATAATCTTCTCGCAAAGATAAAATCACTTTTACGAAAGATATATTTAAACAGTCACTGATAAATCTATCAAATTCTTGTTTTTGATAGCGATCAGTATGACCGAAGAAAAATTCTTCAAATTGGTCGAAAATTAAAACTGTAATGAGATGATGATCGGCATTTTCTCTGAGTTGTTGTAATATACCATTAATGCTGTTGAGGGGGATTAAATTAGGGGTGATTCCTGATGCAATGTTTGTTTCTTGATGTTGCAGCATTGCTGCGGTTAAAGATTTGCCTAATTCTCGCACCCAATCGGTATAAATTTGGAGGACAACTGGAATGGCATTTTGATCACCTATGGCACGATTTTGCAATGCGGGAATTAAACCAGCGGTGACGGTAGAACTTTTACCTACACCGGAAGGTCCATGAATTACTATCAGCTTGTAGTCAGCACGGCTAAGTCTGCCAATTAAGTTATCAATATCACCTTCTCGACCGGAAGCGGCTATTTCTAAAGCTACACTGCTATTTCCCGACGCAGACATCAAAGCGGGGTTAGTAACTTTCCTTTGGGGTTGTAAACGTCCAGCACCGATAAAGGCACGAAAACCGTACTGTTGTTCAACGGAACGGCGTTTTTGTCTAATTAGATAGGCTTGGAGATAGCAACCAGCTTCAAAATAGAGCGATCGCAATGTCCGCAATAAGCGAATATAACGATGGGCATCATATTGGTGTTCACTGCTTTCTAAAGATGCTGGTAGTTCTGTTGTTGCCTTATCTAAGTATTCCTGGGCTACTTTTTGCTCACCTAGTTGTTGCTGTGCTTTGGCTAAGGTTAAATAATAAATTTGTGCCAACAGCAAAGGAAATAAACAAGGTTGGAGGTGACGATGCTTTTGAGCTTCCCCTAATTTCAATAATGCTATGTGTGCTAAAATGCTTGCTTGCATCCAGCGTGACTGTTGTAAAGCGACCTGGGCTAAAATACCATAGTCACTAGCTAGTTGAATTTGACTGCCATAATTTTGGTGTAATTCTAGAGATTTTTCGGCAACAATTTGTAATTCAGACCATGCTTGTAAACTTTGTAAAACATCCGCAAGTTGTCCAATAAATTCAGCAACTAAATCTGTACGTCCAGCTACTTCAAAAGTATGTAAGCACTGTTGAAAATAATTTTCTGCTGCTTGTAAGTGGTGGTGACTTGTTGTTTGATTTTGTTCCGTGAGGCGACAATGACATAGACCGATGTAAAGCAATAAAACGCCTTGTTTGAGAAGATGAGGAGATGGGGAAATAGGGATCTGAGGTGAAGGAGAAAGATTATCCCATTCGATAATTCTGCCTTTTTCCCATTCTCTGGTAATTTGTTCTTTTTCCTCTGTGTCCTGATTTTGATACCAAAATAATAAGCTTTGTCGAAAATGGTTTAAAGCTGAATTTATGCGGTCACTGACATAATCATCTAAACCAAAAACGAATTGTAAACTAGCATTTAATTGGGCTTCCAACCCAATCCCACGATTTTCTAAATCTTTAATGGCAACTTGCAGTTCATAGCTCCGCATCCATACTTGTTCTATGGTAGTATCATACTTTTGTATTTGCTGGTTTTGGGTATTATCTCTATGTAAAGCTTTAGCAAATAAAGAGTTTGTTTCCTGTGTCAGAAATTCTAGCAACGCTATAGAAGTCATTTCAAATCTAATTGGTGTTGCTGCCCAACTAGCAAAATCTGGAGCTAATTTTACTACTTTTTGTAAAACTTCATCATTCACCCATATTACCATTGGAAACGGGTGGCGTTTACGAAATTCATCACGAATTTGATTAATAGAAATTAGCAGTTCATCAAGTCCCTCTACTGACTCTAAACCCAAAACTATTAATGCTGTAGGTTGATTAATTTGTTGCTGTAAATGAATAGTCGAATATAGGCTGAGGGAGTTTTGGGTTAAAACCACCTTTTGGATTTTATTAAAACTACCGTCTATTTCTGAAAGTCTTTGCAGTATTAAATCCCGCAAAATTCCATAATTACAACACACCAATACAACAGAAAATTGACCTTGAGAAAGTGAAATTGCCCTGGCTAAACTGCGTAAAGAACGATCATTAGCACTGTTGATATCTATTGATGTGTTTCGTTCAACCATGATTTAAATTTTTGGGTTTCTGCTAAGACTGGGTTAACACCAAACCAAGCTCCCTGGCGATCGCGATATTCAAAAACGAACAAACTGCGTAATAATGCATGGTATTCTGTGTCACCTTTTACTCTTTGCTCGCGCATCACTTGAAAGATTAGTTCCCACTCATGGGGGTCAATAGCGTTAGCGCGATAATCTCTTTGTCTTTGGATGACTAATTCCAAACATTCCCGGTCAAATGGTGGGTCTTGTTCCCGCAGACAGTCAAACAGTAGTCCTAATAAGTCACGTACATGACCACCACTAATGAGACACAAACGGTCTAATGTTTCCTGGCTATCAAACACTTCTGTAATTAAGTTTAAGCGATTGCTTGACAAAATGTCAGGAAAGGCTCTAGCTAATACCATTTGCTGCATTAATTCTAATCCTTCTCTGTAAATTTCCCCTGAACGCAGTAACACAGGTATCATTGGTAAGACTTTTGGTGCAACTCCACCACCTAAACGATGTTGTAATTCAGCGCTATCGTTGGAGAAAGTTAAGGACAAAGGAATAGTGTAAACAAGATGACAATTAAGTTTACGTAACTGCTCACCCCGTTCAATAAACAAGTATTCTGGAAGAGATTTTCCAGATGGTATCGGTCGGAATGATGATACTCGATCTAAATTATCAACAATTACTACCAAACCTTTTTTACCCTTGGCTTTGAGTTCAGTATTGGCACGTTCTAGCAATTCTTGATTAATTGAGAGTAAAATATTTTCTGTGCGTGGTTCTAGGTAGTCTCTTAACCGCCGTCGTAACTGTGGACTTTCTTTGGTTTTAGCAGTAATTTTGGCAATTCCTACCGATAATTCAGCTTCTACCCCCAAATCTATCGGTGTTTGCAAAAAATCCACTATTTCAGTAAACAATTTAGCAAAGTAGCGAGGTTTGAGGCTGATTTTCATCGCTTCTAGACTTTCACTCACTTGACCAGCAACAGCCAAGAGAATATCAGTCACATCCACATCCGCCATTTCTAGCACACGAGTAGATTCAAAATATACTACATGAAACTTCTGCTCCTCTAACTCTGCTTTCAACCGTAACAACTCCGTAGATTTCCCACAACCTAAGTGTCCGGTGAATAATTGGCAGGTGGGTGTATTCGGAGAAATTTTACTAATAGTTCGTAGCAAAGCTTCAATAATTTTACCTCCCCGTACCGAGGCAAAATCAATATAGTACAGGCGATCCGCAGCATTTTCAATCATTAATGGTCTGCTCGGATTACAAGCCTGATAAAATCTTTCTAAATCTAGGAGCATAATTTAATCTACTTCACTCAAGAACGGGGAGGATAAAATTGAAGAAGGAGTCAGGAGTCAGTAGCCAGGAGTCAGAATCAAGACTCTCGTTCCTCGCTAACGCTGCGCTATCAGTCGGGGATATCCTGCGGGAAGCAAGCTACAGACCCGCAACTGTTTGTAGACCACCAAAACTACGATTTGGTGGGGGTCTTAAACCCGGTTATTCATCCACCACTCGCACAGAATACCCAACTGAATTCTGACTCCTGACTCCTGAATTCTGTTTGATAAACTATATATTTTTCGTCTAGTCTCATTATTTTATAGGACGACAAATAATTTTATGTAACACAACAACACAATTAAATTTTAAAAAAGTAATTGTGTAGGTAAAGGGTAATGGGTAATTGCCATCTAGGCTAGTAGTCTTAAACAAACATTAATCCTTACAGATACCTGATCTTAAACAATCTTCGGTTTGATCATCTCTGGCGTGGATATTTTTTTTAAATTCCGGCTGAAAATTAGCATCAGCAACTATTGTATTTTGAGCAGTTGTCATCGGCAACATATACTGGAAAAGCGAAAAATTACTACTGGCAATACCTGAAGTAGAATTGGACAGACATACTGGCAATATCATCAATCGCAGATAAATTTTTCTTTTCATCCCAAACCTCTTTTACTAATGATGATTGGGTTATCGGAAACATTATTTTGACCAACTAGAGTTAATACCACAGCACAGCGGTAGTAGTTACTCCAGAGGTAATTGACAAATTAACGTTTCCGTACTTGTGTGTAGTAGACATTCCCCACAAATGCCTACTTACTTATGCAGATGTAATGCTAAACAACCGGAAAAATTCCCCAAACTCTAAAATCCTCCATTGCTCGTCGCTCTGGCAGATAAAATAATGAAGGAATGTTTGCTATTAATGGACTTATGACACCTTTATCAGATGTGGATACTATCAATTCCCCTGACATGGACATGGAAGGATACGAAAACTCTGACGATAATCCCCTTGATGAGTTGCCAGATGAGGTCGAAATGTCCTTTTTTGACCATCTTGAGGAGTTGCGGCAACGGATTTTCTATTCTTTAATTGTTGTTGTAGTGGCTGTTATCGGTTGTTTTGTTGCTGTTAAACCCCTGGTTCAGTTGCTAGAAGTCCCCGCCCATGGGATTAAATTTCTCCAACTAGCACCGGGAGAATATTTTTTTGTGTCTATCAAAGTTGCTGGTTACAGTGGTGTGGTGCTTGCTAGTCCCTTTATTCTTTACCAAATTATGCAGTTTGTGCTTCCCGGACTGACACGCCGTGAACGCCGTTTGTTGGGGCCTGTAGTTTTAGGGTCTAGTGTGTTGTTTGTAGGTGGGTTAGTATTTGCTTATTTATTACTTATTCCCGCAGCGTTGCAATTTTTTATTAGCTACGGTGCAGATGTTGTAGAACAATTGTGGTCGATTGAAAAATATTTTGAATTTGTACTGTTGCTTTTGTTCAGTACTGGGTTAGCATTTCAAATACCAATTATTCAATTATTATTAGGTAATTTAGGGATTGTTTCTTCTGAAAAAATGGTGGCTGGTTGGCGTTTTGTAATTATGGGAGCAGTAGTTTTAGGAGCAGTTCTCACACCTTCTACTGATCCTCTCACTCAAAGTCTTTTAGCAGGGGCTGTTTTAGGTCTTTATTTTGGTGGTGTTGGTTTAGTTAAACTTACAGGAAAATAATAGTCATTTTAAGCGTATGAAGAAAGAAGCTATTAGTCTGTCAAATTAAAAATGCCAGAAACATATTGGAGATAAGAATTATAGGGAGTGATATCGCAGGATTTGTGAGAAATCTGGGTTAAGCACCATATATTTCAAGCCTTAGAGCGATTATATAGTTCTATTACCCATCTATTTTAAATATAGCCTTTCCCACTCTAGTTAGATACAAAATTACCCCTCCCCAACCCTCCCCTTGGTAAGGGGAGGGTGCGCGACAGCGCGGGTGGGGTGTATTTCAGTTCTATTACCCATCTATTTTAAATAAGTAACCAAATCTTGGAAACATAGAATTAGCATAGATCCTCCTTAAAGGTTGTTTGAAAACTTTTTCGTGTGGGATAGGACACCCGCATATCCCCTTAAATCCCCCTTTAAAAAGGGGGTTGGGGAGATCTCAATCAATTCTGATACTTCTCAGACATCCTCTAATAAAGCCACTTCCAATCGCGGATTTCTGGCATATCTTCACCGTGAGTCTCGATATAATGCTTATGTTCAATCAACTTATCTTGCAGTTTTTGCTTCACATAAGCAGCTTTAGAAGCTAATTTTGGTACACGGTCAATAACATCCATAACCAAATGGAATCTATCTAAATCATTCATCACCACCATATCAAAAGGTGTCGTTGTTGTTCCCTCTTCCTTATAACCACGGACATGAATATTTTTGTGGTTAGTATGACGATAAGTAAGGCGATGAATTAACCAAGGATAACCATGAAAAGCAAAGATAATTGGTTTATCGGTTGTGAAAATAATATCAAAATCTTTGCTGCTTAAACCGTGGGGATGTTCACTTTGTGGCTGTAGTTTCATCAAATTAACTACATTCACTACCCGTACTTTTAAATCTGGGAAATTTTGACGCAGGATGTCTACTGCTGCTAGAGTTTCCAAGGTAGGAATATCTCCAGCACAGGCCATAACTACATCTGTTTCCCCATCTAAATCACTACTAGCCCATTCCCAAATACCTAAGCCTTTGGTGCAATGTTTAATTGCCGAATCCATGTCTAAATATTGTAATGCTGGCTGCTTTCCGGCAACGATGACATTGACATAATGACGACTTCTTAAACAATGGTCGGTAACTGATAGCAAAGTATTTGCATCAGGTGGTAAATAGACGCGAACAATTTCGGCTTTTTTATTAATTACGTGGTCAATAAAACCTGGGTCTTGGTGTGAAAAACCATTGTGGTCTTGTCGCCAAACATGAGAAGTTAGCAGATAGTTAAGAGATGCTATCGGTCTTCTCCAGGGAATGTCCAGAGTTGTTTTCAACCATTTGGCGTGTTGGTTGAACATGGAATCAATGATGTGAATAAATGCTTCATAACAGGAGAAGAAACCATGACGACCTGTGAGAAGATAACCTTCTAACCAGCCTTGACAGTTGGTTTCACTAAGCATTTCCATGATTCGACCGTTGGCTGATAGGTGGTCATCTTCTGGGAGAATTTCGGCTACCCAAGTACGGTTTGTGACTTCTAATATTGGATCAAGACGATTTGATGCGGTTTCATCAGGGCCAAAGACGCGGAAGTTGCGGCTTTCCTGGTTGAGTTTCATGATATCCCGCAGGAATTTACCACTAACTTTAGTAGCTTCTGCGATCGCCTTACCAGGAGAAGGAACAGATACAGCATAATCTTCAAATTCGGGCATAATCAAGTCACGCAGCACAATACCGCCGTTGGCGTGGGGGTTATCTCCCATGCGGCGTTGACCTTGGGGTGCTAGTTCTGCGAGTTCAGGAAGTAGTGTACCGTTAACATCAAAGAGTTCTTCTGGTTTGTAACTCTTCATCCAATCTTCTAGAAGTTGCAGATGTTCCGGTTTACCAGCTATATCACCAAAAGGCACTTGGTGCGATCGCCAATAATCTTCTGTTTTTTTGCCGTCAACTTCCTTCGGACCAGTCCAACCTTTAGGAGTTCGCAAAATAATCATTGGCCATTGCGGTCGTTCCTTAAATCCATGTACCCGTGCTTCTCTTTGGATACCTTGAATTTCGGGAATAATAATATCTAATACTGCTGCCATTTTTTGATGAACTTCCGCAGGATCAGCACCTTCCACAAAGTAAGGTTTATAACCATAGCCGATAAATAGGCTTTCTAGTTCATCATGAGGTATCCGTGCCAATACTGTGGGATTCGCAATTTTATATCCATTCAAATGCAGAATTGGTAAAACTGCACCATCAGTAACGGGGTTGAGGAATTTGTTAGAATGCCAGCTAGTAGCTAAAGCGCCTGTTTCTGCTTCACCATCACCAACAACCGCAGCGACGATTAAATCAGGGTTATCAAAAGCAGCACCAAAGGCGTGAACTAACGCATAACCCAGTTCTCCCCCTTCATGAATAGAACCCGGAGTTTCTGGCGCAACGTGGCTAGGAATACCACCAGGAAATGAGAATTGCTTGAATAGTTTTTGCATCCCTCCAGCATCTTGGGAGATGTTGGGGTAATATTCGCTGTAAGTTCCTTCTAAGTAAGTGTTAGCAACAAGTCCGGGTCCACCATGACCGGGGCCTGCTATGTAAATTGTACTTAAATCGTACTTTTTAATGACTCTGTTGAGGTGGGCATAAATAAAGTTGAGTCCTGGTGTGGTTCCCCAGTGTCCTAACAGCCGGGGTTTGACGTGTTCTTGTTTGAGTGGTTCTCTCAGTAGGGGATTGTCGAGGAGGTATATTTGCCCAACAGAAAGATAATTGGCTGCACGCCAATAGGCGTTGATTTTCTGTAATTCTGTATCTGATAATGGCTTTATTTGTGGAGTGCTGGTAATGGTCATTTTAAACTCCAGAAAGGTATTTGCACGATTGGTGTCAGTGTATTGGTTGGCTGACTCACTGTCATCTTACCTGTGATTAATTTTTTCGGTAGAAAGTTAAATATTTTTTTATCTCACATAGAGACAACGAAAAAGGCATAGGAAACACATCCTAGCCATAACAAAGCAAAAGAAATTTTTCTCAAGACGATTTAGGCAATTTAACTAAAAGCTTCTGACAGGTAATCTGCTGCTGCGGCTACAACTGCGATCGCACTTTCATAGTCTAAACGAGTTGGCCCCAAAACTCCCACACTCCCCACTGGTACAGAACCCCGACGATAGGTAGAAGAAATTAAAGTGCAACCACGAATTGGTTCTAGTGGGTTTTCTGCACCAATACGAATTGTCACCCTTGACTTACCAATTTCCTTAGTTTCTGGTTCCTCACAGATTAAACGCCACAACTGTTCTTGTTCTTCTTCCAAAAGATGGATAATAGTTTGCACTTGCTGTAATTGAGAAAATTCTGGCTGACGCAAAACTTCCCCTACCCCACGCACCATAATTTGTGTTGCAGTTGGTGCTAAAGTGCGACGCGTCAACTCTGCAATTGAATTTTTCAAGAATTCACCATAGCGTTGGAACTCTTGATCTAACTCACTCCAGTCAAGTTTGGCTAACTCCAACAAACTACGTCCGCGTAAGTGGCTATTTAGAAAATTGGATACAATTTGCAACTCATGATCAATTACCTCAGGATCAGGTTTAGTTTCTGACGACGCTGTGAATAAATCCATCACCTTAGAATGCGTTTCATAACCATCTGTCACTACAATCAGCATGACTGTGCCAG
Organism: Anabaena sp. PCC 7938; assembly: GCF_049315035.1. Taxonomy (NCBI): domain Bacteria; kingdom Bacillati; phylum Cyanobacteriota; class Cyanophyceae; order Nostocales; family Nostocaceae; genus Anabaena; species Anabaena sp. PCC 7938. Next base: position 6,099,596 of record NZ_CP186034.1, read on the forward strand.
GTTCAATCTGCACTAATTGCAAATGTCGTAACTGTGCAGTAGTCGGTTGTGGCATGGTAATCAAAGTAATGCAGCCACTCAAAGTTGCTAAAATTTGTGCAGCACCTTGCAATAAAGCTTCCAAACTCCAATCTTCCCAAGGTCGAAGTTGTTGTAATGCTGCTTCTACCTCTTTAGTTAAAGCTTCTGTTCGTGTACCATCTCGAAAAGAAGGTGTAATTAGTTGATCAACATAAGTGCGATAACCAGAATCAGAAGGTATCCTCCCTGCTGAAGTGTGTGGTTGGTAAAGTAACCCAGATTTTTCTAAAACACCCATGACATTGCGAATAGTTGCAGAACTAACACCAAGGTCAAACTCCTCAATTAGAGCTTTAGAGCCAACCGGCTCTGCCGTAGCAATGTAGTGGCGTACAGTTGCCCAAAGTATATGCTGTTGTCGATTTGTCAGCTGGACTTGCATAGGTGATATTTTACTGAAGGCAAATTTTAATCAAAGTTTGAAAAAAATATTGTGGCTGGAACCACAAAGCAAAAAAAGGTTAATAATTATTTAATTAAGATAGCAAATTATATACTCGTGTGATGGGTATTCACGCAAAAGTTACCTTTAACCCATCATCATAGCGTATTACCTAATACAGCTCGACCATAGCACCAAAAGCTGTGTTAATTAAGATAGGATTTTCATCTTTTTCTACATTCTTTCATAAGCCTCTCAGCAAAGCTGTATTTTTCGATACTGATTTATTTATTTGATAGACAGGGAATGGAAATGAGGAGGACAAATCAAGTTAAAAATATTAAACTTCTGCCTCCTGCCCCCTGTCTACCAATGTTAATACTGAGGAACTGAAGAATCAACTAATATCGAATAAGCAGAAATACCACCCGTAATATTTTTAACATTTGTAAATCCTTGAGCAACTAACCATTGACACATCTGGGCAGAACGTATACCGTGATGACACAAGACAAGGGTTTCTGCATGGGGATCAAAGCGGGTGGGGACTTGCTCGCCCCATTCAGCAAATTCACTCAGGGGCAGGTTTACAAACCCTTCAAGGCTTGCTATTTCGACTTCTTGAGGTTCGCGCACATCCATTAGTTGCAAACCAGAATCACCGGCGGCAAGACGTTGTGCTAGTTCTTCTACGCTAATTGGGGAAAAGGGTTGATCAAACGATGTACCTGTCATGCAGTTTTTCTAAACGATCCTATACTATTTATGTTGGCAGAAAAGCTGGAAAATAGGTTTAAGTGAACAGTCAACGCTCATTTTTTGGTTTCCTGGTAGCTGGTGTCATCGTCTTGCTACTAATTGGTATTGCTGGCTTTTATTGGTTTTTTGGTAAAAGTCCATTCAATCTCGGTGTCCCTAAATCTGAACCTGGGGCTGCTATATTTGTGTCAAAAATGTCACCTGTGATGGTGTCATTATTAATAAATCCCGACCGTTTGCAAGCAATAGAGCAAAAAGGGGAGATTTCTAAGCTCAAAAACAGTTTACTGGCAAAGAGTAACATAGACTTCCGAGATGATATCAAACCTTGGCTAAGTAATGAAATTAGCCTGGCTGTTACTAGTGAAGATATAGACCGCGACCCAGAAAACGGACTGCAACCAGGGTATCTGATGGCGCTTGCCACTGAAAAGCCAGAAAAAAGCCGTGAGTTTGTAGAGTTATTATTCTCTAAACGGGCTTTAGCTGGAGCAAATTTGGCGGTCGAACAATACAAAGGGGTGACATTGCTTTCTGATACCCCAGAAGTAACAACACCTGCAAAAATTCAAAATCGTTTAGCTGGTGCGGTTGTTGATGATTTTGTTTTGTTTGCTAATGACGCTAAGGTATTACGAGAAGCAATTAATAATGTCCAAGCACCGCAATTGAATTTGAGTGATTCTCCCGAATATCAAAAAGCTGTTCAAGAGTTGCCCAAAGATGCTGTAGCTGTAGCTTTTTTGAATCTGCCCGTAGTTGCTAAGTGGCAAGGATGGGAATTAGTAGAATCAATCTATAATAGCCAAATTGTTTCTTTAGTATTAAATCCCCAAGGATTGCTGGCGGAAAGCACATTTTTAGCAACTACAAAAGTTGCTCCTCCATCTCCATTATTGTCTAAACCTGTGGGTGCATTGCACTATATTCCCGAATCGGCAGGTTTGGCTGTTGCTGGGGTGAATTTAAGTAATTTAGGTGCAAGCGATTTAGCAAAACTGTGGAAACAAGGAACAACAACAATCTACGGTTCTGAGGAACAAGCTATTTCTCGCTGGGTTAAACCTTTGGTAGACTTCCAAAAACGCTGGAATCTCAACTTGAGTGAGAATATTTTTAGTTGGGTAACAGGAGAATATGCGATCGCATCCCTAACTGAAGATAACCCACTTTTAGCCAATCAAGCAAATTGGATGTTTGTGGTGGCAAAAACGCCGCAATTAGAAACAGGTATAGCTAGGTTAGATAACATCGCTATCAACAATGGTTTTAATGTTAGTTCTCTGATTCTCAACAAGCAAAAAGTCTCTGCGTGGACAGAGTTAACCGCTACTACTGAAGACAAAACAGCCGTCAACGTCGAAGCCAAAATCGGAGGAGTACATACAACCATTGATAATTATGAAATTTTCACCTCAGACCTAGCAACGATGGAGAAAATTCTTACACATCAAGAAAGTTCTCTTGTTGATAATCGCAATTTTCAAAATAGTATTTCTACCTTCCCTCAATCCAACCAAGGATACATATATATTGATTGGAAAAAGAGTAAAAACATTCTTGAAAGTCAGCTACCGATTCTCAAATTTGTGGAAGTTTTAGGAAAACCACTTTTTGATAATCTGCGATCGCTTACAGTCAGTAGTTATGGTAGTCAGCCAGAAACCCTCAAAGGTGGCGTGTTCTTGCAGCTTAATAGCTTGACTAAATAAATATCAATAGAAAAGTGCTATCTGTGTCACCTGGAAATGTGACACAAGCACTAGCAATTGGCTCTTTTTTTACATAAAATTAGTATAGATAGTCACAAAAATCAACATCTGGGAGAGCTAACATGAGAGACCGTCGCTTCTGGCTTCACTTTCGAGGTGGCTGGCTGTTAGCTACAATTATCGCCATGATAGCTACACCTGTAGCCGCAGAGACAGCAAATTTTGGAACTCTGAAGTTATCACCAGGTTTTGAACCAGGACAAGGAACTGTGACTGGTTATACAGGCGGATCTTATTCATTATCTGCCATGAGCAACCGCGATCGCGATAAAAATATTTGCATCGGCTTTGGTGATCCCAATCCTGATCACATTCTCGTCTTAGAAAAAGACTTCGATCAGATGAAAATACAGGTGAAGAGTGGTTATGACACCACATTATTTATCCAAGGCCCAGACGATCAGACAATTCGTTGCGGTGATGATACAGGTAGGAACAAAGATGCTAATGTGAGCGATCGTCAATGGAAACGTGGCAAATATCGTATTTGGGTAGGTACATTTAATCGTGGATTCAAGCATAACTACACTTTGACTGTAGAACAATAATTCGTAATTCGTAATTCGTAATTCGTAATTCGTAATTCGTAATTCGTAATTCGTAATTCGTAATTATCAATTACTACCCAGTCCCCAATCATCAATCATCAAGAGACTTCCAAATAAAAAATATTCAATTAATTCTTGTGGGGTAGGCCGAAAAGCCTACCCTTAAAACCGGACGGGCTAGAAGCCCATCCCACAAGATTGGATAATTTATTTCCTGGAAGTCCCCAATGACCAAGTAACGATAATATGGGAGAGTAGCTTGTCTTGCTCTCCAAGGGTACTATCTCGTGCTATCTACACTAAGTGCCGATTTTCGCATTATCTTTGAACGTGACCCCGCAGCCCGGAGTTGGTTGGAAGTTCTGTTTTGCTATCCGGGTTTGCAAGCCTTAATCTTCCATCGGTTAGCTCACTGGCTGCATAGTATTGGTATTCCCTTTTTCCCCCGCTTGATTTCTCACATAGCTCGATTCTTCACCGGCATTGAAATTCACCCAGGGGCTGTAATTGGTCAAGGCGTATTCATTGACCACGGAATGGGAGTCGTCATTGGTGAAACAGCCATCATCGGAGACTATGCCTTAATTTATCAAGGTGTCACCCTTGGGGGTACTGGTAAAGAAAGCGGCAAACGCCACCCCACATTAGGCGAAAATGTCGTCGTTGGTGCTGGTGCAAAAGTTTTAGGAAATATTCAAATTGGGAATAATGTCCGCATTGGTGCAGGTTCAGTTGTTTTGAGAGATGTTCCTTCTAGTTGCACAGTTGTAGGCGTACCAGGTCGCATTATCTATCGTGCTGGAGTTCGAGTTTCCCCTCTAGAACACAACAACTTACCAGATTCAGAAGCTCAAGTAATTCGCACCTTAGTTGACCGCATTGAAGCACTTGAAGAACAAATTCAAGCTCTCCAAACTCCGGCAAAAACTCCAGTTTTAGCAGGTAACTTTATTCAAGAGAATGAATTACCAAAAGAACACAACTTTTGTAATATTAGAGATAAAAACATCCAAGAATTTTTTGATGGTGCGGGAATTTAAAAAAGTAGGTTTGGGTTTTTCCCGCCCATTCATTAATTTAGATTTTTGGATAATTAAAAAATATGCCAATCATCAATACAGAAGCACTAACAAAAAATGTCAAACGACATGGAATAATATTAAGTATTCCCTTGTTTATTGTTGCTGGTTCTGTATTTTATTGGTTGTTACTACGAATAGGTTTAATATTTCCAGTTACAGAAATTCCTGAGATTTTATGTATTTACAATTGCAAATTAGAACAAAAAATACATAAACCTATAATTGGAGATGAATTATTAAATTATGACCAACCAATAGAAAAATTAATTACAAAACCTATCAATAAACAGAAAATATCTATTTTAATTGAGAAATCCCAACACAGATTAACGCTTTATTATAACCTCAGTCCCATCAAATCCTATCCTGTAGTTTTTGGTGCTAACCCGACAGGTGATAAACAAAGAGAAGGTGACAAAAAAACACCAGAAGGAATATTTACAAATTCAAGACCTTTATCCGCACCCCCAATGGTCAAAATTTATGTGGTTGAATTACCCTCATCCTCAATCTTGGCGCAAGCATTTTCAAGCTAAAATTAATGGTGAATTAGCTTGGTATATTCCTATTGGTGGTGAAGTTGGTATTCATGGTGTACCTGCGGGTGCAGATGAAATGATTGATATCCGCAAAAATTGGACTTTAGGCTGTCCTTCTTTAAAAAATAAAGATGTAGATGAGATATATCAATTAGTACAGAAAGGTACAGTTGTGGAAATTAATCCTTAATGTTTAAGGATTGATTTCTTGGCAATACCAATTTTCATTTTCATCAAGTTGATAAAAAGTTCTATTTTGTGGTTCCCCTCGCAATTCCAAATGGTCTACTTGTGTAGCTTCAAGTAATAACAAACAAAAAGTTTCTAATGGTTGAATAGGATCTGGTGCTGGTGGTGTAAACGCTTCTGGAATTCTTACTCTCATCTCACCCGGATCAGGCCAAGCAAATTGTACTCTAGCCGCATCACTCAATTCTTGCCACATTTTAATTCTCGCAGGTTGTAAATGTGGATGAGAATTAGCAGTAACTAAAATTAATTTTCCAGTAATCCGAAATTGTTCTCTGGTTTTAGGAAAATACCAGCAAACTTCCCCCCAAGATTGTTGCTGTATTTGTTCAGCTTTTGCACTACGAATATCTGTAATAAATTTTAGCTGATTGGTATCGTCGAGAAAGTCACGAAATACTACAGTGCGGTTTGCAGGTAAACCATTTTCTCGCACGGTTGCAAGTTGTAAATAACGGGAATAAACAAGACTGCGATTTTGATGTAGTGCGCGAGTGATCAGACTGCGCCAGGGTGCTAGAGACATTTTTATTGTGGTTGTAATTTATACTTTTGTATAAATAGTACAAATTGGTAAATTAATTATAATTTACCACCCTGAAACCAAACTATTTGGCGTTATATTCTTATTTCATCCAAAAATAAATGGATCTTTATTATGGTTCAAGAACTGGAACATAAACGTCAGAGTGCATCTTTCCCCGAAACTGCCCCAGCAGCGAATCCTGTGTTTTTTAGAACTTACATTTGTTGAACTGGTGGGACAAGAAGCGATCGCAAATTATGCTGTTTAGTCGAATTAGGCAAACTGAGCCGTGAAGAAGTCGAACCTTTTCGATTGTTATAACTTCACCTCTACTTGGCTTGAAAAAATTCCCTAGTTCAAATCAAGAACTAGGGGAATCAAAAATAAGGATTCAATTAATTATGAATGATAAAGATCCATATCGGATGATACGGCTGGATATTGCTCAAGAACATCTTCGGCAAGCCAGACAAACGTTCAATCTAAGTTTAGTTTCGAGTGCTGCTTCTATCTGCATCAGTGTAGTTGGTGCTTTTCTTTTAATTTCTGGAAAAGCTAACGAAGGAAGCGTTACTACTGCTACAGGACTACTATCAACTACATACTGTAGTCAAATCGCGCAAAAATCAAGCAAAACGCTGGAAGAACTTAGGGAAAATTTTAAAAAAAAATATTCTTCTGGCGAATAGGGAAATATAAAACCTAAGTTTTTGCTCATTTCATGCGGTTCAGTAATTTATACTGCAACCGCCTTTCTGATTATCTACCCTCTATTTCCTTGATGAGAGACAATACATTTTGCTGTTCTAACATATTATTTTGGTTGAAAAATAATCCTGCTGCTTTTTTTAAATCTTCTATAGCACTTGAAGTTTCTCCAATTTCTATATACAGCATTCCTCTAAATTTATAAGCTTCTGAATATTGAGGATAAATTTCAAGAGCATGATCGAAATCCTTCAAGGCTTCAGCATATTTCTTTAACCCTGTATATGCTAAACCTCTATAAGCATATGCACTAGGATATTTTGAATCTATTTGTATAGCACGAGTTAAACATCTCACAGCATAATCATATTTATTGATTTTTATGTAAGCTATGCCAAGATAACGATGACCTTGAGGTATCGAAGAATCTATATGTATAACTCTCTTGTAATCTTCAATACCTCTTTCAATATCTCCTACTGCACAATAAGATATACCTCTGTTGTTATAGAAACCTGGTTCTGATGGAGATAAACGAATTGCTTGAGTGTAGTCTTCGATTGCTTTTTTGTGGTCTCCTAATGCTGCATAAGCAGAACCCCTATGACAATAAGAAAAACTATCATTTGGATTAGTAGCTATTGCTTGACTAAAGTCTTTGATTGCGCCTGTATAGTCTCCCTGTTTTAACTTTTGGTCACCTCTTCGCCACGATGGTGATGTTCCAAAAATCATATCGAATATTTCTCTCATGAAAATAAACTCCCTAATTTTCAGCAAATGAATTATTTTTTAACGAACTTAGAAAAATACAAAGAGAAAAAGGAAGAGTAAAAATATAAGTAACAATTTTATATCTGATTTAATATTGCTATAAAGCATAACAAATTTTCAAACGGTTGTTACCAATCTAACTAACCAATTTTCCTTAGTAGTGATTTTTTATACTAAATTTTATATGGAATTCCTGGGTAAAATTTCGTTACAAATGGTACAATTCGGAATTTATGCTAACTTTGTCATTTTATTATGGTTCAAGAACTTGAACGGAAACGTCAGGGTGCAACGTTTCCAGAATCTGCACCAGCAGCAAATCCTGTGTTTTTTAGAACTTACAGCCGCCGTACAGAGGACGGTTTAAGGGAAAGTTATGATCAGGTGTGCGATAGCGTTCGTGTAGCGTCTCGTAGAGAAGCGCTCCGTAGGAATCGCACTCTTAAGGGCTTAGTCGAACTGGGAAAACTCACCCGTGAAGAAGCTGCCATTTCCGACAAAATGCAGTGCAACTAAACCTAGTCTCAAAGACTTCCCCAACGATACACAAAAAAATTCCCTAGCTTTGTTCAGAAGCCAGGGTAATGCAATAAAATGTATGGGAACGAGAAAATTACTTTAAAAGATATAACAAGAGTTTTTTAAGCTGATAATTGATATTTTAGTAATTGAATAAAATTTCAAAGGTTGTTTTAAAATAGTTTAAAAATTTATTTTACCTCTACTATTTTTGAGATCCCCGAATTCTAACAATATACCATCAATCATTGAGTGATGTTGAAAATGCGGGGATCTGAACAGTAAACAGTAATCAATTAATCTTGGACTTGACTTAACCAACTTTGTAAATCTTGTAAACTGGTAAAGTCTAACAACGCTTCTCCAAGATTTTCTAAATTGCTCAAAGATAACTGAGTAATATTATTGTTTTCTTCCTCAGGTAGCTCTCCCAAACGTTTATTTAGCAGTCGCATGACTAAATTTAAAGCACTCTCTTTGAGTCCTTCTTGTCTTCCTTCTTGTTTAATTTCTTGATAAGCGCGACTTCTTTCTAATGAAATTCCTAACATGACTTGAACCTCCCGCAAAGTCAGATTTTCAAACCTGTACATCATGATTGTAGTAATCATTTCTAAAATCATCTCATTGGGTGATGATTCTTGATTACTTTTTGTTAATAAATACCTAGCTGCTGCTGGTGCTTGACTTTCTTTTAAAGTCGTCAGTACCATTAATCCTACCCATACAGGTAATTGTTGAATATCTCCCAACTCATCTAAATATATTCTATGCACTTGATCGCCATTAAGCAAAGAACGATGAGGAGAAATATCACTTTGTTCTATATTCCGAGATGGATATATTATAACCGCTTGCCAGTCAGTAAATCTATCACGGTTACGGTAGAAATATAAGTGAGATTCGGCAAATAATCTCTCATACAGTTGTTCATCCTTTTGAAATTGCACTTCACTAAAATAAACTGTACCTTTGGTTTCACTTTCTGGAGGTAAAAACACGCCGTCAATTTCAAATTTTGGTTCTTTCACGGCTACAGAATCAAATTTATATAATTCTGCATTTTGGGGTGGGTTTTCCAATAATTGAAATAACACAAATGGATATTGTTGGAAGAGTTTATAAAAAATAGAGTCTCTACGCATTAATTAAATTCCCGATTTGTTTTGTTAACGAAGGCAGGATTCCGTTTTGGTAACAATTAAATATAAAACTGTTGCATATTATATCATTATACAAAATATTTTATCTGCGTTTATCTGCGTTTAATTATGAATTTTTGTACCTCACTTGAATGGGAATTTCTAGATTACACATATAAGCTATTTCAGAAAAACTGAACGATAAAACTTCGAGACTTTACAACCCTGGCATATAGTCAGGGTTTTGTACTGAAATTAAAATATAGTTACATTTAATACAAAATAAGACATAGCGCAAAGCGGTAAATTTATCAATCTTCCATCCTCTAACTACTTGACGTTATAGTCTTAACTTGTTAGTCAGCAACAAGACCTTATTATGGTTCAAGAACTGGAACGTAAACGCCAGAGTCCATCTTTTCCCGAATCTGCTCCAGCGACTAATCCTGTACTTTTTATGACTTGCAGCCGTCGTACAGAGGCTCTTTTAAAGGAAAGTTATGATCAGGTGTGCGATAGCGAAGCGCTCCGTAGGAATCGCACATTACGCTGTTTAGTCGAACTTGGCAAATTTTCGCAACCCGTCAAAATAAATTTGACAAACTACTAGTGTGAGGTTTGCGATAGCGCTCCGTAGGAATCGCACTTGACACTATTTATATAGAAACAACTTATCCCCAATTGAAGGATATATGTAAATGAACAATGATGAAAAATTAGCCTTAATTGCCCAACTTGACGACGTTAAGCATACCCCTGAGAAAATAGTCAAGATTGCTAAACAAGCAGATGGCAAAATCGTATTTGTAGAAGAAGGAAACACTGAAGCAGGACTCCAGCATATATTAGAAGAACATTCTTCACAATTTGCAGATCAGGGCATAGAACCAGACCAGATACCGGATGCAATTATTACTGCACTAACGGAAGGGAGAATAATTGGGTATCAAGGAAGAAAAAAAACTCGCACTATTTATGAAGTTAATTTTAATAGCAAAACTCACTACATCTCTGTCACTGTAAGCGAGAATGGGTATATAGTAGGAGCTAATCCCAGAACTTCCCCATAACTTGGTAAAGTGACTATGGCAGAAAACATCAAACTCATGGCTGATTACGGATGCTATCCACTATGGTGGGTTAGTTCTGATAAAGCTGGAGATATTGATCCAGAAACTATGCCATTAAGTGAAGAAACTATCAGCCGTTTGGCGAAATGGGCAGATATTTATGATGCAAAGTTGAACTGGGAAGATCCTAATTCATCAGGTTTTCCTAGTTTAGAAGCTAAAGCAGCTTTTGAACAAGAAGGTATGAGTTTATGGAAACAACTGCAAAAAGAACTGGCACCTAATTATGAAGTTATATATTTCAGTGAGCAATTACGTAAAGTTGTAACAGATATCAATGAATTAGAATATTTACTAGCTATAAATGCTTAGTAGTATGATGTATAAGCTTTTTTGATAAAAATGATAGATAAAGAAGAATACATCCGTAACCCTGGCACACAGTCAGGGTTTTTCGCTGGAACTAAAATATAGTTACCATTAATACTAAATAAGACATAGCGCAAAATGGTAAATTTATCAATCTTCCATCCTCTAACGACTTGGCGTTATAGTCTTAATTTGTTAGTCAGCAACAAGACCTTATTATGGTTCAAGAACTGGAACGTAAACGCCAGAGTGCATCTTTTCCCGAATCTGCTCCAGCAGCCAATCCTGTGTTTTTTAGAACTTACAGCCGTAGGACAGCCGCAGGTTTAAGGGAAAGTTATGATCAGGTGTGCGATCGCACTCTCAAAGGCTTAGTCGAACTGGGAAAACTCACCCGTGAAGAAGCTACCATTTTAGACAAGATGCAGCGCAACATGAAAGCCCTCCCCAGTGGGCGCTGGATGTGGGTTGGTGGTACAGATTGGTTAACTAAACCCAAAAACTTCTCCGGCGCTTATAACTGCACTTCCACCAACCTTGTAGACTGGAGTGCTTTTGGCTTAATGATGGATCTAGCCATGATGGGCTGTGGCACAGGAGCCATCATTGAACCACAATATATTAATCAACTGCCTCCTATCCGTAATCGCCTAAATATTACCGTCATAGGTGAAATTGGCAGCACTCCTAAAGAACAGCGTCGTGAATATACACAAACCCATATAGAAGCTAACACCGCTACTATCCACGTTGGAGACAGTAGGGAAGGTTGGGTAAAATCCTATCAAACCCTTTTAGAACTCTCCACCGATGAACGCTTTACAGGTGACGTTCAAGTATTTGTAGATATTAGCGATGTGCGCCAATCTGGGGAAACCCTCAAAGGCTTTGGCGGTATGGCTAATCCTGTAAAATTACCTGGATTGTATCAGCGTTGTGCCTCTATTCTCAATAAGGCTTTAGGTAGACAATTAAATTCAGTTGAATGCTGCTTATTGATCGATGAAGCTGCTGTAACAATTGTTGCAGGCAATATACGTAGAAGCGCGGGGATGCGTCAATTTGTTTCTGAGGATGAACAAGGTGCAACTGCCAAAGATAACTTATGGCAACAGGACGCAGAAGGCAACTGGCGCATAGATCCAGAGCGAGATTCTCTGAGAATGGCCAACCATACCAGAGTATTTCACCGCAAGCCAACCTTAGAAGAATCCATTGCTGCTGTACGTAAACAATATTACAGTGGTGAAGGGGCAATTCAATGGGCTGGTGAAGCAGTAGCTAGGGCTAATATTGATTTACTCAACACCCCAGAACTAAAAAAAGACTTCTTGCAAGCTTACGAACAAGGAAAAGCTAAAGAATGGATACAGGAACGCCACCCAGATATTGATGCTCAAGAATTAGAACATCGTTTGGGTAGATATGGCTTAAACCCGTGTGGTATTTAAATATACTTGCTTCACGTTAAAAATCTGGCAAAATCGGTGAAGGCTGGGATGCTAATACCGAGGTAATTGCAGGAAATAAAGAGCCTGTAACACCGTAGAGAGTAGAAGTTGAACCTCTTATGAGAATACAAAACTTCCACGAGTGCCGGACTACAGGAAACTGTAGAAAATGTACTCCGAGCTAGTGTGAATAAGAAACACTAGAACTAGAGGATAAAGAGCCTTTAGGGTAACAAAACTGGAAATTATTGGCGCTGACTTCCATTGTGTCAGTGGTGATACCTTACTCATCACTAAAGATGGAATGCACAAAATTCAGGATATTGTCGATTCTGAAATTGAAATTTGGAACGGTAAAAACTGGAGTCAAGTTCAACCATTAAAAACTGGTAGTTCTCGCGTTCTCTATCGCGTGCGCTTTGGAGATGGTTCATATTTAGATGCAACTGAGTATCACCGCTTCTTTGTCAAAGATAGATTTGGCAAGAGTTACAAAGAAGTACAAACAAAAGATTTGATGGATACCAGTCGATATGCGATCCATACTGAACCCTTTACGATTCAGTACGAAGATGGATTAAATATCGATCTAAGTTATGCCTACACTTTAGGGGTAGCTGTTGGAGATGGAACAACAGATCAAAAAGATAATGCCAAAGTTAGGTTGTATGAAAAGAAAGCCGTTTTAAATCTCTCAGGAAATAAATCTCCTCTCAGAGACTATGACTACTTACCCACTTTTACAAATGTTACAGATTTAGGTTTTTCTGGAGAATTTCTCAAAAGCCTAAAAACAAATTCAGAAGCACTGAACGTTATTGCTAGTTGGAACCGTCAAGCAATTTTGCATTTTATCGCTGGTTTAGCAGATACAGACGGATCAAATACACACAGCAACGGCATCAGAATATATATCTCTGACTATGATCGAGCATACCGAGTTCAGTTACTACTAACAAAATGCGGTATTCGTTCATCTGTAAATCTTTGCGCTCATAAAGGGGCAGTCACTAACTATGGAATCAGAAGTAGAGATTTATACTACTTGGAAATAACTGACTGTGGCGAAATTCCCTGCCAGCGTTTGGATGTAAGCAAAGGCACAAATGCCAAATATAAAGGTAAATGGCAAGTTGTGAAAAGTGTTGAACAATTACCAGGATTACATGATACTTACTGCTTTAATGAGCCGGAATATCATAAAGGTGTTTTTGGTAATACATTAACCGGAAACTGCAACTTATCTGAGGTACACTTAAACCAACTCGATCCCGACAACTACAAAGAACAAGAAGAAGCATTTACAGCAGGTGCCTTGTCAGTGGCCGCATTGTTAAATCACCAATTCCTTGAACCACGCTATCAATACAGCCGGGAATTAGATCCCATTGTTGGTGTTTCTTTCACCGGTTTATTTGACTTCTTTGTTCATGCTTTTGGTGTGGACTGGCTACGCTGGTGGGAAGCAGGAAGACCAGAAACCCCCGAAGGACTGGTTTTCAAACGTGGTGAGCAAAAATATCTCAACTTTTGGAAAGATGTAGTCCATAAAGTAGTGTGGGAATATTGCGATCGCCATAATATCAAACGCCCCAATCGTTGCACCACAGTTCAACCCAGTGGCACGAAATCTCTTTTAACAGGTGCTAGTTCTGGTTGGCATCCCCCCAAAGCCCAAAGATTCATTCGTCGGATCACCTTCGGTAAAAATGACCCCGTAGCCCTAGCTTGTATAGACTACGGTTACAACGTCATACCTTCCCAATCTGACAAAGACGAAAACGGCAACTTACTAAATGACCCATTTGATTATCGTTGTACAGAATGGTTAGTAGAAATACCCGTTGCTGTATCTTGGGCAGATTTACCCGGTGCTGATGTAATTGATGTGTCTAAGTTCTCAGCCTTAGCCCAATTAGATTTCGTCATGCAAGTACAGAAATTTTACACAGCCCATAACACAAGTGCCACCATAGAACTGCGTTCCGAGGAAGTTGAACCCTTGGGAACACGCATCTATGAAGCCATTCACAACGATGAAGGTTACATTTCTGCTGCTTTATTAGCGCGGTTCGACGATTTGCAATCATTCCCCCGTTTACCCTTTGAACCCATAGACAAAGCTACCTATGAACGCTTGTCTCAAGAAGTCAAAATTAGACGGAAAACAGATGATTTCTGTGGCGCTTTAAGTCGTTACGATTTAGGTGAACTAACAGACGCAGGCCCCAGCGGTTGCGACTCTGATAAATGTATGTTTCCTGAACAGCAACCAAATTTATAAGGAGTGGAGACTGGGAAGATAGGGAAGAAAAATCATCTCCCTGATCTCCTTACCTACGAAATCATTTTCCAAGTTACGATTGATTAAGAAATAGTAATTTTTACAGCAATACCAGGAGACATTTAAATGTTCATAGATGAATTGTCCCCCATCTTTAAACAAGCTACTCAGCACCCAGTCTCATTTTTTGGTGGGTTATTCTCTGGAGTGCTGCGACTTAACCTCACGGATGATCCTGTTAAAACTTGGCTAGACCAACATATTGGTTCAAGTGGTTCCACTACTTCCGGGCTTCAGAATGGTAAAACCTCTGGCCCTCAACAAATTTCAATTGATTAACCTGTTCTTAACCGTTAACTGTTAAACGTTAACGGTTAATATAGCGGTTGCCATTACCTGATCAGATCAGTGTTTTAAAAAGCCGACTATCATAACTTGAAATTTACTAGAAACAACAAAAATATACCCGACTAGTTATGAACAGCCGATAAATCTCCAGACTCGTCGGGGCTTTCTATTTTTTTATAGAAATATTCGGTAAACGTAAAACTCAGCGGCTTTAGCCCTGAGAGTGTCAAGTATAAAGGATGATGGTTTTTAGGCAGTGTCTTTAAATTACCAAAAAAAATATTTATTAGCTAGACAAATTACTGAATATTCCTGATCACTGACTTCTTGAAGGAGTAACCCAAAATATCAATTCTTTAGTTTATCTAAAATCAATCTTTAGTTATCAAAATACCTTTCTAAGATAGAGGTAGCGACTAAAAATCGCCATTGAGAAAACCAACCCAAAAGCAAAACGCTAGGGAGTAACAAAAATGGCTCAAGCCTCTGAATCTTTAGATTTGTCTATCAGCTACGCTACAGACAAAGCCCTAGATCGTGATTGTACAACCTTATCCCGTCACGTCCTTCAACAATTGCAGAGTTTTTCGGCAGACGCACAAGATTTAAGTGCGCTAATGAATCGTATTGCGTTGGCTGGTAAACTGGTGGCGCGTCGCATGAGCAATGCTGGCTTAATGGAAGGTGTTCTGGGATTTACTGGGGAAGTTAACGTCCAGGGAGAATCTGTTAAAAAATTGGATGTCTACGCCAACGACGTATTTATCTCAGTGTTTAAGCAAAGCGGCTTAGTTTGTCGCCTCGCTTCCGAGGAAATGGAAAATCCCTACTATATTCCAGAAAACTGTCCTATTGGTCGTTATACCTTGCTGTATGACCCAATTGACGGATCATCTAACACTGATACTAATCTTAGCTTAGGTTCTATTTTTTCCATCCGTCAACAGGAAGGAAACGATAGCGATGGTAAAGCCACTGACCTGCTGACCAACGGACACAAGCAAATTGCCGCCGGATACATACTATACGGGCCAAGTACGATGCTGGTCTATACTATAGGTAAGGGGGTTCATTCCTTTACCCTTGATCCCAGTTTAGGGGAGTTTATTCTCACAGAAGAAAATATCAAAATTCCTGACCACGGTTCTGTTTACAGCGTTAATGAGGGGAACTTCTGGCAGTGGGATGAATCCATTAGGGAATACATTCGCTATGTTCATCGCACCGAAGGTTATACCGCTCGTTATAGTGGCGCGATGGTGAGTGATATCCATAGAATTTTAGTTCAAGGTGGTGTGTTTCTGTATCCAGGCACACTGCAAAAACCAGAAGGTAAGTTGCGCCTACTTTATGAATCTGCGCCTTTAGCATTTGTGATTGAACAAGCTGGAGGTAGAGCAACTACAGGATTAGTGGAGATTGTGGACGTAGTTCCGAAAAAACTACATCAACGCACTCCTCTAATTATTGGTAGTAAAAAAGATGTGGCTAAGGTTGAGTCTTTTATTCAAAATGGTCATTAGACGAATTTGAAAAAAGCGGCTAACTAATGCCAGTAATGAATTTGAAGATTGGCAATGTGGGATTGGAATGCAGGACTAGCAATGTTCGTTAGTGAATTTAAAGATTCATCTCAGTTGGTTGATGCCAAAAATAAAAGCTGCCATCAACTGAGGGATTTTCTCAAGTTCACAAAAAAACACTGTTAACTTAGGAGTTAAAAAATAGTTATGGCAACCAATCATTTATTAGAGATTAAACAATACGGTCAAAGTATCTGGATGGATAATTTGAGCCGTGACATTATTGAATCAGGGGAACTCGAAAACTTGATGAAAAATCAAGGAATCTCTGGTATTACTTCCAATCCGGCCATCTTTGGAAAGGCAATTACTGGTAATGCCATTTATGATGCTGATATTGAAGCGGGAATTCGTGAGGGTTTACCAACATATAACATCTATGAATCTCTAATTTTTGCAGATATCCGCAATGCTTGCGATATTTTGCGTCCTGTTTATGATGCCACGAATGGTTTAGATGGTTATGTGAGTATTGAAGTTCCACCAACTATAGCTCATGATACCCAAGCCACAATAGCTGAAGCTCGTCGCTATTTCCAAGAAATTGGGCGAGAAAATGTGATGATAAAAATTCCTGGAACCCAGGCAGGTTTACCTGCTGTAGAACAAGCAATAGCTGAAGGAATTAACGTCAACGTGACACTGTTGTTTGCAGTCCAAAGTTACATTAATGCAGCTTGGGCGTATATTCGTGGCTTAGAAAAACGGGTGAGTGAAGGTAGGGATATTAGCCAAATTGCCTCTGTAGCCAGCTTCTTCTTGAGTCGGATTGATAACAACATCGACGCTAAGATAGATGCGAAATTGCAGAGGGGTGTTGATGACATTAACCATGAAGCAGTGCTGCGAGCGGTAAGAGGGAAAATAGCGATCGCTAATGCCAAGATAGCTTACCAAGAATACAAGAAAATCACCAGCACTGATGCTTGGCAAGCATTAGCAGCAAAAGGCGCAAAAGTACAGCGGTTACTGTGGGCCAGCACCAGCACCAAAGACCCCAGTTACAACGATGTCATGTATGTCAACGAACTGATTGGCAAAGACACCGTTAACACCTTACCACCAGCCACAATTAAAGCTTGTGCTGATCATTGTCATGTGAGCGATCGCTTGGAAACAGGCGTAGACGAAGCTTACAATCTCCTCGAAAGCTTGGAAGCGCAGGACATTAACATAAACATCAATACCGTAATGGACGAACTACTCGTTGAAGGTATTGACAAATTTGTCCAGCCCTTCCAGTCACTAATGAACTCTTTAGAAGGCAAAATCAAGCTATTGTCACCAGTATAGGGAATAGGGAATAGGGAATGGGGAATAGGGAAAAACTCTTACCCTATTCCCTACACCCAATACCCCTTCCCTAAATCCAAAATCCAAAATCCAAAATCCTAAATTGTTATGGTCAGTCTGCTAGAAAATCCCCTACGCGTTGGTCTACAACAGCAAGGGATGCCCGAACCCCAAATTATAGTTATCTTTGGTGCTTCCGGGGATCTTACCTGGCGCAAACTAGTACCAGCACTGTACAAATTACGTAGAGAAAGACGCATTCCTCCAGAAACCACCATTGTCGGTGTAGCACGTCGAGAATGGAGTCATGAATACTTCCGTGAACAAATGCAGAAGGGCATGGAAGAAGCTCATAGCAGTGTCGAACTAGGGGAACTCTGGCAAGACTTCTCCCAAGGTCTGTTTTACTGTCCTGGTAACATAGACGACCCGGAAAGCTACCAAAAACTGAAAACCTTATTATCCGAATTAGACGAAAAACGGGGAACACGGGGCAACCGGATGTTCTACCTTTCCGTTGCACCCAACTTCTTCCCAGAAGCTATTAAACAGCTAGGAAGTGGAGGGATGCTAGAAGATCCCTACAAACATCGTTTGGTAATTGAAAAACCCTTTGGTCGAGATTTGGCAACTGCCCAAAGTCTGAACCAAATCGTGCAGAAATATTGCAAAGAAAACCAAGTCTACCGCATCGACCACTACTTAGGTAAAGAAACCGTTCAAAACTTGCTGGTGTTCCGTTTTGCTAATGCCATTTTTGAACCTTTGTGGAATCGCCAATTTGTTGACCATGTACAAATTACTGTAGCCGAAACCGTCGGCGTAGAAGACCGGGCTGGTTATTATGAAAGCGCCGGCGCACTGCGGGATATGTTGCAAAATCACTTAATGCAACTTTACTGCTTGACAGCAATGGAAGCACCCAACGCTATGGATGCTGATAGTATTCGCACGGAAAAAGTTAAAGTACTACAGGCTACTCGTCTAGCTGATATTCATAATCTGTCACGTTCGGCAATTCGTGGTCAATATAGTGCTGGCTGGATGAAAGGACAACCAGTACCAGGATATCGCGTAGAGCCAGGAGTTAATCCTAACTCTACTACACCCACCTTTGTAGCCATGAAGTTTTTAGTAGACAACTGGCGCTGGAAAGGTGTTCCTTTCTACCTCAGGACTGGAAAGCGGATGCCGAAAAAAGTCAGTGAAATTTCCATTCATTTCCGTGAAGTTCCTTCCAGAATGTTTACCTCTGCGGCTCAACAGGCAAACGCCAACATTCTGACAATGCGAATTCAGCCCAATGAAGGAATTTCCCTGCGTTTTGATGTGAAAATGCCAGGGGCAGAATTTCGTACCCGTGCCGTTGACATGGACTTTAGTTATGGTTCCTTTGGTATCCAAGCTACTTCTGATGCCTATGACCGCCTATTCCTCGATTGCATGATGGGCGACCAAACACTCTTCACACGGGCAGACGAAGTGGAAGCAGCTTGGCAAGTAGTCACACCAGCACTTTCTGTTTGGGACGCACCCGCAGATCCTATCACTGTTCCTCAATACGAGGCCGGTACTTGGGAACCAGCGGAAGCAGAATTCTTAATTAACCAAGATGGTCGCCGTTGGCGCAGACTCTAAGTATTTAGGTAATGGGTAATGGGTAATAGCCAAATAATTCTTATCCAATTACCAATTACCTCTTCCCCAAATCACCAATTACCAATCCCTAATCCAAAATAGACTATGGCGACTCAAGCTCCTACGATTTATTCACTGCAAGCACCTAAGGATGTTTCGCTCACAGAAATAGAAGCGGAATTGACTCAAATTTGGCAAAGTTACGGTATTACCGGCGAAGATGGGGCGTTACCTGCTGCTACCCGCGCCACAACGTTCACTTTGGTAGTCTATGAACCAGAAGAAACCCAATACTTATTAGCGGCAACAGGCTTTTACAATGGCCCTATTGATGGAATTTTAGGGCCACAAACTGAAACAGCATTACGGGAAGTGCAGAAAAAACATGGACTCCCAGAAACTGGTATTGGTACACCAGAAACCCTAACTACATTACGGGAAGAATACTTCAAAAATCAGCACAGTGGACCAAAGGGAGATAGTCATGGTGCTGCTGTAGGCTATACTTTCAGCGCTACCAGTCCTACTATTGCTGATGAAATTGCTCTCCGTAATCCTTGCCGGATTATTGCTTTATGTCCCATTGCTGGGGAAGATGAAGGGGTAAAAGCGCAAGTTTCCGCTTATTGCCCAATTCAAAAGCAATCATCTAGTACACTGATTTGCTGTGAATATATTACTCTCACTGGTACAGCGGCTGCTTTGGAACGAATTGGGGGTATGATTCCGGCTTTGTTAATTGGTGGTTTACCCAAGTTTCTGTGGTGGAAGGCAACACCAGATTCTGGTAATCCTCTTTTTAAACGCTTGGCGGCGGTCTGCAATAATGTGATTGTAGATTCTTGCAACTTTAATACTCCAGAAGATGATTTACTCAGCTTGCAAGATTTAGTAGAAACTGGTGTTCCTTTAGCTGATTTGAACTGGCGGCGTTTGGCTGCATGGCAGGAACTGACTGCTGAGGCTTATGATGCACCAAATCGTATGGCGGCTCTGAAAGAAATCGATCGCGTAACTATTGATTATGAAAAGGGCAACTCTGCTCAAGCGTTGCTATTTTTAGGTTGGTTGGCAAGTCGTTTGGTATGGCAGGCTGTTTCCTATTCTAAGGAAAGTGGCGATTATGATATCACTCGCATTCGCTTTTTGGCTCAAGACCAAAAACAAATAGAAGCAGAATTAGCAGGTGTTCCCATTGCTGATATTGGTGAGATTGTCGGTGATTTGATCGCTTTGCGTCTGAGTTCTACTAATCCCCAAGCAAATTGTGGTACTGTGATTTGCTCGGAAACTGGTGGTTGTATGCGTATGGAAACTCACGGTGGCGCTCAATCTGCTGGTTTGTTTCAACAGGTAAGTTCACTTTCGGAACAGAAAGCTGAAGTGTTGTTAAGTCAACAGGTACAACGCTGGGGTCGTGAGGCACTTTTTGAAGAAAGTTTGGCGGTGATAGCACAAACTTTGAAGTTGGAAAATCGGTAATTGCTAATTTATTTATTACTTTTTTACCCTCTTTCTATAATGTAAGGGGGTATTTTTTATTGTTAATCCTTGGGTAATAGCGCAATGTGATATCCCAACGCACTCACAAATTCAACCCACGGAGGTGGTGAGACCAGTCCTGTAGGCGGGTCTCCCGCCGTAGGGAACTGGCGAATCCGAAGGAGTTTTGCCTGTGTAGTTGCGGTTTCTAACCGCCGATTTAATCTTAAATAGGACTTGTGTGTACACCGTAGTTACCAAGGGGAGGGTGCGCGATAGCGCGGGTGGGGTGTATTTCATGAGCTTGGGAATTGCTATAGTAAAAATAATTTTAATTATCAATGTCTGTAATTATTGCTGGAGAACGTAGCGGGGTAGGTAAGACAACTGTGACACTTACCCTTTTAGCGTCTTTGTGTCGTCGTGGTGCAAAGGTGCAATCTTTTAAGGTAGGGCCGGATTATATTGACCCGATGTTTCATCAGTATGTGACTGGTCTTCCTTGTCGAAATTTAGACCCTGTGCTGACTTCGGAAAGTTATGTCCAAGAATGTTTTCATCGTCATTCCCCTGGGTGTGAATATGCTTTGGTTGAGGGGGTAATGGGTTTATTTGATGGGATTAAGGGGACTGGGGAAGGAGAAGAAAAATTACCAACTGATTTTGCAAGTACGGCACACGTAGCACGTTTATTAGATATCCCTGTGATTTTGGTGATTGATTGTAGCCGGTTGTCTGGTTCCGTGGCTGCGATCGCACATGGTTATTGTTTTTTGGATAATAGAATTAAGATTGCTGGGTTAGTGCTGAATCGGGTGGGAAGCGATCGCCATTTATCCTTGCTCAAAGATTCGCTAAAACCCCTAAAATTACCTATTCTCGGCGTTTTACGAAGACAAGATAACATCACTATACCCGACCGTCATTTAGGTTTAGTCCCCACAGCAGAACTTCCCGAATTAAATAATATCATCAATCGCTTGGCAGATTTAGGTGATAATTGCTTTGACTGGAATCAGCTACTACCCCTTTTGCAATCTCCCCAAACCCTCAAATCCCCATCTCCCCATCGTCCTATCTCCCCATCTTCCCTAAAGATTGCGATCGCACGAGATAAGGCTTTTAATTTCTACTATCAAGACAATTTAGATTTATTGAAAAATTTAGGTGCAGAACTAGTTTTTTGGAGTCCTTTAGAAGATACTGAATTACCACAAGATATCCAAGGAATGTATTTTGGTGGTGGTTTTCCTGAAGTATTTGCACAAGAATTAGCTGCAAATACCAGCGTAATCAAAGAAGTAAAAACAGCTATTTTAGCAGGAATGCCTACAATTGCTGAATGTGGGGGATTAATGTATTTATGTGAAAACATTATTGATTTTGAAGGTAAATTTTGGCCAATGTTGGGAATATTACCGACATCTGCACAAATGGATAAAAGGTTAACTTTAGGATATCGTCGCGCAGTAGCTTTACAAAATAGTTTCTTATTTGATGTCGGAACAAATATTTATGGACATGAGTTTCATCGTTCCCATTTAATTACTAATCCTCAACAACCATTATTTGATACTCATCGTTATGATTGTGAAGAAAATACAGGATTTGAAGGTTGGAATTTACCTAATGTTCATGCTTCATATATTCATCAACATTGGGGAGAAAGTGCAAAAATTCCCCAAAAGTTTCTGCAACAATGCCTAAAATTTAGTAGGACTAATGACTAATACTTTCATTCAGTCGCCGAATTATACGAGATAGTTCACGAATAATATTTACTGCAATTTCTGGAGTTTCTTCAATAGCATCATAGAGTTGTTCTTGGGTGAGTTCCAAACATTCACAAGATTCCAGCGTTGTGGCGGTGGCTGAACGGGGTTGAGTATCAAATACTGCCATTTCCCCAAAGTATTTTCCCTGTTCCACCTCTGCTAATTTTGTGTCCCCAATATGGACTTTGACCTTACCTGATACCACAATATAGAGCGATCGTCCTTCTTCCCCTTGTTTAAAGATACTGTAATTAGCAGGATATGATAACTCATTCATCACAGAAGCCAGCCTGACCACAAAATCATCTCGTAATTCATTAAAAATGGGAACACGCCGGACAAATAACAAACGATCAACGCTAGTGAGCATAATTACAAATTATAAATAGAACACCAGTACAAGTATCAAACCGTAATCAGCTTACCCTGCGGGAACGCTCTGCGTACATCTAGATTTAACCAGATTTTTAATCAGTTGTTACAAAACCTGTGAGGGAAACGGGCAACTCAGATGATAATCTATTTATTTTATACCAGTAAATGAGCTAATGGTTGATCATCATCAAAACTATAGTAATCCGGTTTGATTCCTGTTCGCGGTAGCGTGCCGTAGGCATATTGGCTTGTGTAGTCAAGGAACTCTTAACAGGGAACAGGAAAGACAGAATGGCTACGCCACGCAAGCTATCAAAAATCAAATAGGAGTTTTCTATCAATTTTTTTAAGTCTTCACCATAAAATTAAAACAGTTACTGAACGCCTCAATCATAAGTAAATTTATTCTCACAAAAGTCAAAAAATTACCAGGACTATTGATATAATAACTACCACTACCAGGTATAAATAATTGTTTTATAGCAATTCCCAAGCTCATGAAATACACCCCACCCGCGCTGTCGCGCACCCTCCCCTCCCCTTGGTAAGGGGTAATTTTGTATCTAATCTAGAGTGGGAAAGGCTATATCTTGGCAGCATAGATAGAGTGGTAAATTTTCATCCACACTATATGATACAGCTAATTGACATTTATTGATTTACATATCTTTTTTTAAGGGTATAATTATGTACTTCATGGAAAATTATTCTTACATAGAAATTTACAATTATCTGCACAGTGAAATTATCTATGATCATCAATTAACTACCAGCCAGTTTTCAAATCCAAACCCTCTCAATGAGTTTTTTTCCACAGAACTGAGCCGAGAATCTATAAATCAAATCACACCAACAGAAATAACAAAGTCGGCTAATTCCTTAAGTCAATTACCTGGGACAGATATAGATAAAAGTGTTGATCTAATTCGTAAAAATAGCTTACAAACAGAGCCTATATACCCGGAACAAAAACCGTTTAAACCACAAAAACTGCCCTTAATTTTAGAAAAGAAAAAAGCGCAACCGCTGCCATCTCCGGGTATTACTATGCTCACGCCATCAGCTTATGGAAAATCCTGGGGGAGAGCTTCTCTTGGGGTGGGATTACAATCTCGCGCTCGCTTTACTGACACAGCCGATGGAGTTTTAGGGGTTGGTTTTGGTTTTGGTGATGGGAAAAAATTAGTTGGTTTAGATGTCAATATAGGCATTGTTGACATAAGTTCTTTTGAAGATGGAAACATTAGTTTAAAATTACATCGCCAACTTCCATACGATTTAGCTGTAGCCGTTGGTGTTAAGAATTTAGTGACTTTTGGTAATACTGATGGTGGTACATCGGCTTATGGTGTGATTACAAAAATGTTCCGTCTCCAAGATAGCGACAGCAAGCAATTCAGTAGGCTTTATGTCTCTGCTGGTGTTGGTGGGGGACAGTTTCGTTCAGAATCAGATGTTAGAAATAATATTGATTCTGTCGGTGTTTTTGGTAGTGTGGCTTTGAAAGTGGCTCAACCGGTAACGACAATTGTTGAATGGAGTGGACAAGATTTAGGTTTAGGTATATCTGTAGCCCCATTTAAGAAAATTCCTTTAGTTATAACTCCAGGTATTAGCGATATTACTGGCAATGCTGGTGATGGTATACGATTTATATTAGGAATTGGTTATAGCATTTCTTTTTAAATTAATTTATCACCCAAGATGAGGATAACAAAGATGAAATTTACTCGTTCATTTTTCTCTATTTTTCTATCAGTTATTTTAGTTCTATTTTTCTTTAAATCTGTTCAAGCTCAAGTAGGAAATCAGTCAGATATTACTAATCCTGATCCTCAAGAAATTGTTAATCCTAATGAGCCATCAGGAAATCAGTCAGATATTACTAATCCTGATCCTCAAGAAATTGTTAATTCTAATAATCCGACAGATAACCCAATCATTGATCGTGAATTTTTTGATAATAATTTTGATAATACAACACCCGATGAAGCGATTGCACAGCTTGAAGAACTGAATGCAGTAGAATATGGGGCATATCTTGGGACTGATTTTTTTGGCGAAATTAGTTCCTCTGAAGAAATTGCTGATAATTTGAGTAAGCTGGCTAAATTAACAGGAAGAAATGCAGCAGTTCTTTATGTAACTTCGCTCAAAGATAAACTCAGCTTAATTCTCATTCCTCCAAAACCACAGGAGAAAGATTTATTAAATAATACCAAAAGCTTGAAAGATAGTTCTTTGCTGCTATCACAAGAAACTTCAGTAAAAGTTGGTGAAATTGTCCGTAAATATGTTGTAGAAGCTAATAGTAGCAATATTCAAAAAGTTGCTCAAGAGTTTCGCTCTAAAGTTACTAATTTTAGAGATAAAGATTACTTTGTGAGTGCTGAAAAGTTATATACATGGATAATTGCTCCCATAGAAACAGCCTTAGAAGTAAATAAAATAAGTACTGTAATATTTTCAATGGATAGCGGTTTACGCTCCCTTCCTGTAGCTGCTTTATATGATGGGAATCAGTTTCTGATTGAAAAATATAGTGTGGGTGTCATCCCCAGTTTTAGCCTCACAGATACCCGTTATATTCCGATAGTTAATTCTGATATTTTGGCACTGGGAATATCAAAAAGCACAGAAGGGCAAGACCCTTTACCATCTGTACCATTAGAAATCAACACGGTGAGTAAAAATATTTGGCGCAGTCAAAGTCAGATATTATTAGATGAAGACTCAACACTAGAAAATCTCGAATCTCTAAGTCTTAAAAATCATTTTGGAATCCTGCATTTAGCAACACATGGGGATTTTAAATCGGGGAAAATTAGTAACTCTTACCTTCAATTTTGGGATCAAAAAATTCACATAGATAAGTTGAGGAATATATCTCAGAAATTAGGATGGAGTAAAGATCCAAAGGTAGAAATGCTAGTTTTGAGTGCTTGTAGAACTGCTTTGGGTAGCCAGGAGGCAGAATTTGGATTTTCTGGTTTAGCTGTACAAGCAGGGGTAAAATCAGTTTTAGGTAGTCTTTGGTATGTGAGTGATCAAGGCTCTCTGGCATTGATGACTAAGTTTTATGATCAGTTAAGCACTACTTCCTTAAGATCTGAATCTCTTAGGCAAGCTCAGTTAGCTATGCTGAAGGGGGAAGTACGGATAACAGATAAAGAATTATATCTATCACCAGAAAAGCCTATTGCTCTACCACCAGAACTGGTTAATTTAGGTAAGATCAACTTATCCCATCCATACTATTGGTCTGCTTTTACAATAATTGGTAACTGGAATTAACCGTAGTCAGTTAATTAAATTCAGTGTAAGGATTCAGGATACAGAATGTTTGATATAGCAGGGAACTCCTAACAGAAGAGAAAAATATTCTCTTTCCTTCTTTCTCCTGACTCCTCAATTCTTACAATTCAGCTTGATTTTGATCACAATTTAGCAGTGTAAAAGGAATGTTCTGGAAATGGTGCTTTAGATTTATTATCCTCTGCCTGGGGTTGTGGATAATTTTGGATTTAGGTTCCCATTTAGGGGCTGAGATTTTTTGGTTTCAAGAAATTGGCTATTTGCAAACATTTGTGCTGCGGTTAATAACTCAGGGTGCTTTATGGGTAAGTGTTGTTAGTCTCAGTGTTATCTATCTGTGGGGAAATCTTACTGTAGCCAAACGTTGGAGATATCCCCAGTCTTTTAAAAGTGAGCCGATTAGAAGTGGAGAAAAAAGACTGGGTAGGGAACTGATAAACTTTCCGAATTCCCAATATGGTAGAGTCTATGAAACTCTCCCAGTTGAGGCAGGAAACAGACAAATGAGATTGCGCTGGCTGTTACCCCTGACATTAAGCTTGAGTTTGTTGGTGGGGTTAATGGTGACGCATTATGGAAAAGTGGCTTTGAGTTACTGGCATGGAGAAATTGATCACGTTAACTCGCCTTTTACTATTTTATTTAGACCAGAGATAGTTTTGCAGTTGAGTAACAGGATTGTTTCTCAAACTTGGGATTTTGGTTTGGCTGTGGCCATGGTGATGCCTTTAGTCGGCTTTGCGATCGCTCTTTTAGTATATTCTCAGTTTTTGCTCAGTGCGATCGCACTTGTCTTTAGTCTCGGTTTTGGCTGGATATTATCTCAAAATTGGTCTAAAATTCTCCTCTACTTTCATGACAACCCTTTCAACAGCACAGAACCTTTATTTGGCAAGGATCTCAGCTTTTATATATTTTCTCTACCCGTCTGGGAACTGTTGGCTTTTTGGCTAATAGGATTATGTTTATACGGCTTTATCTCCGTCACTCTCACCTATCTTTTATCAGGAGACAGTCTCAGTCAAGGTATTTTCCCTGGCTTCTCCCCACCACAGAAACGTCATTTATTCGGCTTGGGTGGCTGTTTGATGTTGGTGGTAGCTTTAAGTTATTGGCTAAGTCGTTATGAACTCGTTTATTCTCCCCGTGGGGTGAGTTTCGGCGCTAGTTACACCGATGCTAAGGTACAATTGCCAGCGGACACCATGTTATGTGTTCTAGCTGTTGCGATCGCATTTTACCTATTATGGCAAACTATATTCTGGAAACCAAAATCTGGGCATCATCAATGGGTATTTTACAGCTTGGGTGCGTATCTCAGTTTGATAATTTTAGGAGATATTTTAGTTCCTGCTGTTGTTCAATCTTTAATAGTTCAACCCAATGAATTGCAGCGAGAGCAACCTTATATTCAACGAACTATAGCTCTCACTCGTCAAGCATTTGATTTAGAATCAATTGATTCTCAAACCTTCAACCCCCAAGGAAAATTAACTGAAGCTGATCTTCAAGCTAATGATCTCACAATTCGCAACATTCGGCTATGGGATCAAGAGCCATTATTAAAAACTAACAGACAACTACAACAAATTCGTCCTTATTATCAATTTCCTGATGCCGATATTGATCGTTATATCATCAAAACCGAACCTAACCAAGAAGCAACAGCATCAACAGAAAAACGTCAGGTACTAATTGCTGCCAGAGAATTAGACTATACTTCCGTCCCACAACAAGCTCAGACATGGGTAAACCGCAATTTAATTTACACCCACGGTTATGGCTTTACCATGAGTCCTGTAAATACAGTTGTTCCTGGTGGTTTACCAGAATATTTTGTCAAAGATATTAGCGGTAATGATAGTGCGCTAACTACTTCTAGTGCAGCTATCCGTGAAAGTATTCCCATAGGTAAACCGCGAATTTATTACGGCGAAATTTCTAATACTCATGTCATGACCGGCACAAAAGTTAGAGAATTAGATTATCCCAGCGGCAGCGATAACGTTTACACCAGTTATGATGGTGCAGGTGGAATTAGAATTGGTTCACCGTGGAGAAGATGGCTATTTGCTACCTATTTAAAAGACTGGCAAATGATATTTACGCGGAATTTTCTACCTGAAACGAAAGTATTATTCCGACGCAATATTAACCAACGCATTCGAGCGATCGCACCATTTCTAAAATTTGATGGAGAGCCTTATTTAGTAGCTGCTGATGCCTATGCAGGCAATAAAAAAGGGCAATTTCCAGGAGCTAATAATTATCTTTATTGGATAGTGGATGCTTATACAACAAGCGATCGTTATCCCTACTCAGATCAAAATGATGAAGGTATTAACTATATTCGTAACTCCGTTAAAGTCGTAATTGATGCTTACAACGGCACAGTCAGATTTTACATTGCTGAACCAAAAGATCCTCTAATTAATGCCTGGTCAAAAATCTTCCCCCAAATGTTCCAACCGTTGGCAAATATGCCTGTTAATCTCCGCAGTCATATTCGCTATCCAGTAGACTTTTTCAAAATTCAATCTGAGAGGTTAATGACCTATCATATCACTAACCCTCAAGTATTTTATAACAGGGAGGACCAATGGCAAATCCCTAATGAAATCTACGGTGCTGAAACCCGTCAAGTTGAACCTTACTATTTAATTACCAGTCTTCCTGGTGTTCCCTTTGAAGAATTTATTTTACTGCTTCCCTACACACCCAAAGAAAGAACAAATTTAATTGCTTGGTTAGCAGCACGTTCAGATGGTGAAAATTACGGTAAATTACTGCTTTATAACTTTCCTAAAGAACGTTTAATTTATGGGACAGAACAAATCGAAGCCAGAATTAACCAAGATCCCGTTATTTCTCAACAAATTTCTCTATGGAATCGTCAAGGTTCAAGAGCAATTCAAGGTAATCTTTTAATTATTCCCATTGAACAATCTTTATTGTACGTTGAACCAATTTATTTAGAAGCAACACAGAATAGTTTACCAACTTTAGTCAGGGTAGTTGTTGCTTATGAAAATCGCATTGTCATGGCACAAACTTTAGAACAAGCCTTGCAGGGAATTTTTCAACCAGAAGAAACACCAGCACCGCCAATTATTCGTCCTCTGGAAGAGGAAGGAATACCATCGGAATAATTCGTAATTCAAAATTGGAAAATAAAAATGACCATACAACTACAATTAAAACCAGAAATCGAAGCTCGTCTTTTTGCTGAAGCTGCTGCAAAAGGTGTATCAGTAGAAGTTTATCTTGAATCTTTAATTGAAAACAGTTTGGCTAGTCAGGAAGACTGGGAAGCAGCACTGACAGATTTGATAAATAGTCCTGCTTTTACTTTAGCACCCCCACTTTCAGATGCAGCGATTAGTCGAGAGAGTATTTATCGTTGAATAGATTGAATATGCTTGAGATGAGTTAATATGGAGATTAAACGAGAGTTAGTCTAAACGTCACAGTTATCAATTGTCAAAATTAATAAATATGTTGTTAAGTGAACATCTTAATTCTAGTAATTTAAAATCATTTTCTATCAACGGCTTATTCGGATACAAAGATGTAAAAATTCCTTTTGATAAAGAAGCCGTTATTCTTATTGCAGAAAATGGCTCTGGTAAAACTACCATTTTGAATGCACTTTACTATGCAATTTCTTGTAAATTTAGTAGATTAATAAGTATAGATTTTGAATCAATAGTTCTTGAATTCGTATCTGAAGTAAGTGTTGAAATTAAAAAAAGTGATTTAATTAAATTTAGAAGTAACAAAGCTTCAATCAAAAAAGAAGATGAAGATAAGCATAGAATATTGTTACATTGGATAAATGAAAATGATTCGAGCAGTGCTGTATTTGATGAAGACGAAGATCAAGAAATGACAAGCACTATTAACAATAATATAAATGCGTCAGTATTGTATTTTCCAACTTACAGAAGGATTGAAGAAGAGCTAAAAAATTTAGGTCATAAAGAATTACATTTTCGTAAAAGGGGTAAAACTGATGATCAATTAATTCAGTTTGGAATGGACGATGTAATTGCAAAATTTGATGAGATTCAAAAAAATATAAAAGATGCAACTTTAGAATTATTACCAAAAGTGAATGGTGAAATGTTAACTCAGTTTGTTGAAGTTACGACACCAACTCAAGAAATGAGGAATAGTATTCAACCTGAAACCTTAAATATAGTATTAAGCAGAATAGGAAATAATATCCCTGAAAATGATAAAAACAAAATAGAAGAACTTGTGAATTCAGGAAAAATAAAATCTCCTCAATATGATCAACTCGTTTATTATCTATCTAAACTGCTTGGCTTATATGAACCACAAAAAGAAAAAGATAATTCTATCAAAAAGTTTGCTGAAGTTTGTAATAAATATTTACATAAAAAGCGTATTGTCTATGATGAAACAAGTGTAAAAATTTCTATAGTGCAAGAAAGAAATAATCAACCGATAGATATTAGAAATTTATCTTCTGGCGAAAAACAGATTATCTCCTTGTTTTCTAAAATTTATCTTGACTCAGATGATGAATACATAATTTTGTTTGATGAACCAGAGCTTTCTCTTTCTCTAGAATGGCAAAGATTCTTACTTCCTGATATTTTGAAATCTGGTAAGTGTAAACTACTTTTAGCTGTGACTCATTCACCATTCATTTTTGATAATGAATTAGATACAAATGCAATAGACTTAGATGATTTTATCACCGAAAAATAGATGTCAGTAGCTACACTTAGAGAATTTCGTAATAGACCAGCAGTTGCATTTACCGAATTTTCCCGACAATATAAACAAGATGAATCTGCTCTATACTGCTTCTTTGAAGGTGAAGATGATAAGAAGTATTATGGAATTAGAATCAGAAATATAGCTAGACCAATAAAATATTCTTACTTTAGTTGTGACGGAAAAAAAGGAGTTTTAGACATTCATAGAATTATTACTAATCGCAAAAGTTACTCTCAAGTTAGAGCAGCATACTTTATAGACAGAGATTTTGATGTATCAATAAAAAATACAGAAATCACAGGAATATATGAAACTCCTTGTTACTCAATTGAAAATTTATATACAGCTATTAATAGTTTTTGTGAAATTCTCAGAACTGAATTTAAACTTGCTGAA
Organism: Anabaena sp. PCC 7938; assembly: GCF_049315035.1. Lineage (NCBI taxonomy): Bacteria > Bacillati > Cyanobacteriota > Cyanophyceae > Nostocales > Nostocaceae > Anabaena > Anabaena sp. PCC 7938. Next base: position 6,130,805 of record NZ_CP186034.1, read on the forward strand.
TTAGATATTGATTTTAATAACTGTAAAAACCTTTATATAAACCTCCAGAAAGAATTTCATGATGCAGTTGAACTGTTAAATATTTGGATAGCTTGTCAAAGAGAAAAAAGAGCAGATTTAAAGTTATCTGGCTTTGATATCTCAAAGTTAGTACAGATAGATTTAGATAATATCACCAGCAACTACACAATTAATGAGCTACATACTCAATTTCCCAAAGCAATTACTGTTACTCAAGAAGAAATAGACTTAAAGCAAAGTGATCTATGTTTACAAGAGCGTCAAAAAAGTTTTCGAGGTAAATTTGAGATTGTTTTTTTGTGTAAATTTATTCAAAAACTAATTGAAGAAGCAAATAAAGGAAATCCCAAGTATTTTACTAAAAAAATAAAAGTTACTTTAAATTTGAGAGAAACAACACTAATTTCTGATTTGTCCCAATATGCGGACACACCAGATTGTCTAGTAGATTATTTAGAATCTTTTAGAACTTCTGTGAATTGAAATTATCATCATACTTTGCGCGAAACATTCATCTGTAGTATTTTATTATTTGTAATTAACAAAACACTCTTAGGAAAATTACCCATGCTATATCACTTAGATTTTCATGTCGAATACCCCGACAACATGACACAGCAAGAACTATTTACAATTTGGAATGAAGAAGCTGATGCAGCATTGCAAGCAAAACAAGCAGGAATTGTTGTAGATTTGTGGAAATGTGTAGGAACTCGTCGAGTAATTGCAATTGTAGATGTTCCCACACCTGACACTCTTGATCAAATTCTCTTGGATTTACCTATAATGAAAAAAATTGGTCAAAATGTGCAAGTAGAAGTAACTCCTTTGAGAAGATATGAAGACTTTGCAGTAGATATCAAAGCTAGGTTAGAGAAAAAAGAAAAGTAGACAAAAATATATACTGCAAACGGGTGAAATCTGAACTTATGTCATACTGTATCCCTGACGGGAGCGTTAGCCATACGTAACGTAGTGCAGGGAAGTATCTCGGAGATTCTTCACTTCGTTCAGAATGACATTTTTAAACCGTTTTTAGTATAATAACCTGACTTGAAAATTCGTTGATTGCAGATCAGTTAGCTAACTTATAGTGTTTTTTTGACAGACTTTAATTGTCTCCAGAGAAGTTGAATTTGTTTGTAAGCTTCCTCTGGAGCAATTTTACCGCCAGTTTGTAAACTACAAATATAATTTACTCGTTGAGAAAATTCTTGCAGATGTAAATTAAATTTTAAATACTCCGTTTTTAATTCTCCATTATATGGACTACGAGGATAAAGAAAATCAGATAATTCAGATAAAAAATCAGAGCTTGTATTCATAAGTTTAAGTACTTATTCAAGATGAATATTGATGGTTAAGAAAATCTGATCAGAGGCAATAACTGTATTTAGTTATAGCCTTTCCCACTCTAGTTAGATACAAAATTACCCCTCCCCAACCCTCCCCTTGCTAAGGGGAGGGTGCGCGACAGCGCGGGTGGGGTGTATTTCATGAGCTTGGGAATTGCTATATTACATCTGTTAATTTCAATCATATTGTAAATCACCTTTTCCTATTTTCCATGTTCTACCCTTTTGACAAGCATTGCAAGCAGCAGTTTTTGGCTCAAAATCAACACAGCCAATGGCGTGTTCACAACAAGCTTTCTGAGGATGTACAGTACATTTAAGACGATAATCATTAGTAAAATATTCACAATTATGACAAGGAATTTGATGTAATTTGTATAAATAGTTGACTCCTTTCTTTACCGTTAACCAAACACTGCAAAGCAGTAAAATCGTCATTATCCAAGCACATAAGGCGCAAAAAATCATAGCCATATATTTATTACTCCCAAAAAAATTGTAAGAAATAGCCCACAGTCAACTGCTATTAACCACAGGCTGAAATTGTGACTAGCTGATGTTGAGCAAACTTGACGTTATGAGGAAATACTACGGGAACGCCAAGCGTGCCAAACATAACCTAAGAAAGCTACTATTCCCAAAAAAAATTGAGTATTTGCCATACCTAAACGTTCTGAACCGTAAAATTCTGGTGGAAAAACTGTACTGTTGTAACCTACAAAAGTGGCAGAAATCCAAGACATTAAAGCCAAACCAAGCAAACTATAAGAGAGTATTTCTTCCCCATTTTCTATGGGTAAAATTTTCCTGACCCAACTAAAAGGTGTGACGACAATATGCCAAATACCACCAATAATCAAAATGCAACCAATCCAAATATGACCACCAATGACATCCTCTAAATTGTCTACACTGGCAAGTCCTAAAATATTCCAGCTACCATTTTTCATCCCGACTAAGTAGCTAAAAATTATTTCTGGATTCAGAGTAGGGTGAGAAATAAGGCGCACATCTTGTAAATGGGTATCATAAATTCCACCCAAAAACATGGCTTTTAGCACTAACAAAAATGCACCTAAACCTAAAATAATCAAGTGGTGTCCCAAAATTAAACCTAATTGTTTGGGATCATTCCATTCATAGTGAAATCTCGCTACTCTCCCACCAACAGTATATAAAATTGCTGGACTACGAAACACATGAAATAATCCACCAGCACCCAAGACAGCAGAGGCAATTAAGTGTAAAGTGCCAATGACAAAATAGGGATAAGTATCTACAATTTGACCACCAGTACCCACACCCCAACCTAAAGTTGCTAAATGAGGTAATAAAATCAACCCCTGTTTATACATTGGGACGTTAGGAACATAGCGAAGCACTTCGGAAATAGTAGTAGTTCCTACCCAAAATATAATCAAACCAGCATGGGCAATATGAGCGCCTAATAATTGCCCTGATAAATCTGTTAAACGGGCATTACCAATCAACCAAGGTAATTTTGTATTGGCTGCAAAGGTTCTATCAGTAGAAGTTGTCACAGTCATACAATTTGGGATTTTAGATTGTGTATTGTGGATTTTAGATTGATTAAGCCAAATACAGCAAATTGCAGATCAATGAGGTACAGAATCTAGATTGAAACCTATACACCAAGCCATTTTTAATTCTGACTTCTGACTCCTGACTCCTGCTGTAAAAAGGCTATCTTTGAGGAAAGTGCCAAGTCCTTAATTAACTCGGCACTAATGATAATTTATGACTCGCTGCTAATGGCATTTAATGATTTTTCAATCTGTTTGAAATCAACACCAATTGCTCTGAGTGCGTGCCACAAATGACCTTGCAAAAAGAAGAATGCTAAGAAAAAATGGGCATTGGCTAACCATGCTCTGGCACTATATCCACCATTTGCTAACTTGATGGTATCGGCAAAATAGGGACTCACACCCAGTTTTAGTTCCAATATAGAACCATAAAATTCTACTGGGTAAGCAAGAGTATTGACTGAACAAAAATAAGCGGCAACAAATCCAGCTAAAGCAATACCACCTAATGAATAGGAAAGAATAGCTTCACCAGAAAAAATCAACAGCTTTTTTGCCCAAGGTAATGGCTCTATCAGAATGTGCCAAATACCTCCACCAATGAGGGTTAGACCTACATAAATATGACCACCAATTAAATCTTCTAAATTGTTAACAGTGGCGAAATGAGTTTGATAGCCATAGATAATAAAGGGATTGAGAGTGGGATTTGTGACAACTCTGACATCATGAATTGTTGAGTCATATATTCCTCCCCAAAACATCGCTTTTCCCACCAATAATAAGGCTGCTATGCCTAAAAATAGGAGGTGATGACCCAAAATCAATCCTAGTTGTTTGTGATCATTCCATTCAAAGTGAAATTTCCGAGCAAAACCAGTGCTTTCTTTTAAATTTCGTGGTGCTTTAAAGGTATGAAAGAGCGCACCTGCTCCCAAAACGGCAGAGGAGATTAAATGCAAAGCTCCAATGACGAAGTAGGGATAAGTATCTACAACTTGACCACCTGCACCCACACCAAAACCTAAAGTAGCTAAATGGGGCAGTAAAATTAATCCCTGTTCACCCATAGGGATATTCGGGTTATAGCGAGAGATTTCAAACCATGTAAATGCCCCAGCCCAAAGGGTTGTTAGTGCTGCTTGTGCTACGTGAGCGCCAATAAATAAGCCAGAGAGGTTGGCGAAGCGGGCATTACCAACCCACCAATCAAATTTGACCTTGGGATTATCGTATGTCTGCATTGCTTACTAATTTATGACTTGTTGCTAGAAATACTCAAGTAATAAGCTGTTTAACCTCAACGGATAAAAGTTGATAACATGACTAAAGTCATTTAAATCCTTGAAGTTAATTGCTGATTCGGTGATTACAAATATAGTTTATTGATAAAAATTCCTATTTAGTTGAGTCTGTAATAAAGCTTAACAATTATCAATTAAGTTTAATTCAGCAACGCAAAATGAGCGATAATAGGTGATTTTATCGCTGTCAAAGGTTAAAATAAATTATTAATAGGGGTGATAATATGCCCCTATTAAATACTTGCTAATTTGTTAAATTTTGAGAAATTAGTTGAGATATTAGCATTGGTTGTAGATGATAAAGTCGCCAAAAACTCAATATTTGCTCCCCAACATCTTGAGGATAAAAGTAATGAAAAAAATGATATCCTTGGGGGCATTCCCAGAGATGGTCTTCAGGTTTAAAAAATTTTAACCAATCCTTTAATGCAGGTGGAGCAGCAATGGGATCATTTTTGCTACCACATACCATCATCGGCATAGAAACTCCACCTTTAGGCAAATCAACCAACTTGAAGAGAGAGTGTAATAATGGAGTTTGATCCAAATCTTGGTCTAAAGCTGCCATTAACTTTTTAGTAGTGTGAGCAGGTTGTTTGCCAAAGAGATTGCGGACGTTATTCGCTAGGACTTGTTCACGACTAACTGTAAAGAGTTCTCTTTGAACATAATAGTGAGTGTGCCAGGTATGGGCAGGTTGAGAAGCCACAGCTAATAAAGTGAGCGATCGCACCTTTTCAGGATAGCGACGAGCAAAATTTAAAGCGATCGCACCACCAGCACCATGGCCAGCTAAATGTATAGAATTAGCACAAGGGGTCAAAAACTCATAGACTAAATCCACCGCTTCATCTATAGAACTACCTTCATCCTTTCCTTGATGGTACTCCCACTGGGCAACCTTCATATACTTACACAAATATTTGAGTAACGGTTGATCAAACCTTCCTAAAACAGGGCTAGAACTTAACCACAAAACATCAAAAATATCAGACATAGATATTCTCACAAAATAGAATAGAGGATGCTAAGAAAGGTGTAGTTAATCAAATTATCCACACCTTGATAACTGACAAATGACTACTAAATAATGGCAAAAACAGAATTTTTACAAACCAAATTCTGTCTTTAACTGAGCCACCCAAGCCTTAATACGTTGATCAGTTAAATCAGATTGATTATCGTCATCAAGTGCCAAACCGACAAACTTACCATTTTTGAATGCCTTAGATTCATTAAAATCATAACCATCCTTTGGCCAATAACCCACAGTTTTACCACCACGCTCGGAAATTTTTTCTTCTAAAATGCCCATAGCATCTTGAAAATTATCCCCATAACCAAGCTGATCCCCAGTACCAAAATAGGCAACTAATTTACCGGAAAAATTGATAGTATCCAACTCCGGGAAAAAGCCTTCCCAATCACTTTGGAGTTCACCAATATTCCATGTAGGACAGCCGATAATCAGACACTGATACTCCTCTAAATCAGTAGCATCAGCTTGGGAAATATCCTGGAGCATCACCACACCATCACCAAACTCATCCCGAATCATTTCCGCAGCAGATTCAGTTTTACCAGTTTGAGTACCGTAGAACAAACCAACTTTCTTTGACATTTTCAAACCCCTTTAATAAAAATCAACTTAGGAAAATAAACTGCTATTAGTTAACAGCAAGAAAGCAAACAAAGCTCCCCCAGAACCACCAACCATCCAACCAATATTAAACTGACCCCAAGACTTAGTTGTGGTTAAATTATCCGGTAGTTCTCCTTGAGGAGATTTACGTTTTTGGAAAGTTGCCTTACCATACAGCCACAAACAAATTGATAAAATCAACAGCAACCCAATAGTAGCTACTAACCCAGCTTGATTTGCTAACTCCGTATTCCGCAACGGACCCAATTTTACAAAAGGGCCAAGCAGAAAATAACCATGAGCCATGCCAATTTCTAAACCGCGATAAAAAGGAGGCAACCCCGGACGGTAAATAGGAAGATTGCCTAAAAACTTCAGTGTTAAATCAGAAGCATTGACAGGAGTTTGTAAATTGCCTAATTCTGGAGAATCCAAATAATTGACAACCCCTTCCTGAAAATCTAACCCAGCCGCAATTACACGCACTCTTAAAGCGTGCCAAATATGACCCAATAAAAAGACAACAGCTAAGGCAAAATGGCTAGTTGCTAACCAAGTACGAACCGAAATTACTTCTGATGTACTGCTAAATCCCAAAGGTCCATAGAACTCAGTCGGATAAACGGTATCATTAACAGTCACAAAATATGCTGCTAATAAACCCATGTATGCCAAAGCAGCAAGACTGTAAGATAAATAAGCCTCACCAGACCAAAACAATATCTTTTTTGCCCAGGTAAAAGGAGTAGTGAAAATGTGCCAAATTCCGCCACCAATACAGAGGAGTCCTACCCAGACATGACCACCAATAACATCTTCTAAATTATTGACAGCAGCCATACCTTGACCACCAAACAAATAACCAAATATCCGCACAGGATTGAGATTGGGTGAGGTAATTATTCTCACAGATGCCACACTAGGGTCATAAATTCCTCCCCAAATTGTGGCTTTTAGCACTAGTAAAAATGCTCCTAAACCCAACAAAACCAGATGAATACCAATAATGGTGGTCATTTTGTCTTCATCTTCCCAGTTGTAGCCAAAGGAACCAGGAAAATTTTTGTTTTCTGCTAATACCTTGGGTCCTAAAAGAGCGTGATAAATCCCCCCAGCACCAAGTACAGCCGAACTGACCAAATGCAGTACACCAATAACAAAATAGGGATAGATATCAATAATTTTGCCACCATCACCAATCCCAAATCCTAAGGTTGCCAAATGAGGTAGTAAAATTAACCCTTGTTCATATATTGGTCGGGAAGGGTCGTATTTACTGATTTCAAATAGGGTCATTGCCCCAGCCCAAAGTACAATTAACCCAGCATGGGCAACATGAGCGCCTAAAATTCGACCAGATTGGTTAATAAACCGAGCATTACCTGCCCACCATCCATATTCAGGTGGGTTAATAGTTGCAGTAGTCATAGTTACATTACCTCACCACGAGTTGGACGTAAAACTTCACCGGTGCGAAAATCGAGAACCCGCAGCCCGTAAGGCGTGCCAAAGATGTCCTTGGAGAAAGAAAAAGCCTAGCCAAAAATGACTATTAGCCAACCACACACGAGAAGATAATAAATCTCCATTGTGGAAATAGGGGAAACGGTCAAAGCCAATGCTCAAAGATGTACCGTAAAATTCTACAGGGTAAGCTAGTGTGTTCACGGAGACGAAATAGGCAGCTATAAAACTCATTAAGCTTAAAGCTCCTAAGCTGTAGGACAGGTATGCTTCTCCTGACCAAACAAACAGCCGTTTTACAAAGGCAGAAGGCTCAGTGGTAATGTGCCAGATACCCCCCGCTATGCAGATAATACTGACCCAGATATGACCACCAACCAAGTCTTCTAGGTTGTTCACTCCGGCAATCCAGTATTTATGACTGCCTATTAGGTAGCTGAAGATAACCGTAAAGTTCCAGGTGGGGTGATTAATGACTCGTACTTCTCCAAGGTTGGAGTCGTACAAACCTCCGAAGAAGATAGCTTTGGCAACGAGTAAACCCGCCCCTAAACCCAGTAAAACTAGATGAATACCGAGAATATTTGTCATTTGATTGGCATCTTGCCAACGATAGCCAAAGAAGGAAAATTTTTCTTCTAGGATAGCTGGACCCCATAAAGCATGGAATATTCCTCCCAGTCCTAGAAAAGCAGAGCTAATTAGGTGCAATGCTCCAATGACGAAGTAGGGATAGGTATCTACAATTTGACCACCATTACCTACACCCCAACCCAAGGTTGCTAGGTGGGGTAAGAGAATTAAGCCTTGCTCATACATTGGTTGTGAGGGCTGGAAATGAGCAAGTTCAAATAAGGTTGTTGCACCAGTCCAGAACACGATTAATCCTGCATGGGCAACATGAGCGCCTAAAAGTCGTCCTGAAAGGTTTGTTAAACGGGCGTTCCCTGACCACCAAGGTATGGACTCCGGGTTTTGCACAGCCATGCTTGTCATGGTGTAATTTCCTGTGAGTGAATTGTTATAAATAGTTGCGAGGCTTATTTTACTTATTGAGAGTTATATTCAATAAGTTCTGAGGATATACTACCAGGATTATTGAGATAATTTATCATCTAATAATGATGAATTTTTGTAAAGCATAGGCTAGAAATAGCTGAAAGCCTTTATTAACAAGGATTATATTTATATTGCTAGAGAATAAATTTATTTTGCTATCTAGATTACTGAAATTAAATTTGCTATTTATTAGTGATAAGCTTGGTGGGATGAAACCCAAGATTATCATCCTCACTACTTAATTGGATAAAATAAATATTACAATATAGGCGAAATAACAAGTGCTACTTGTATAGCAAGACACAAGTGTTGCCATACAAATTGTTCATATCTCAATGCGGAGTGGCTTGTCATAGGGAGAGAGGTTTTGATATTAATAAAAAGATTTTTAAAACAACCTCTTCGTAAAAAGTCAGATTAAGCACAGTTAAATTAGTATTTAATGCTCGGAAAAATCCAGATATCTATCATCTCACCAACAGCTAAACCTAAGCCAGCAATGACTGTTAGTATCCAAAATGAATCTGTTTTGTTAAACCCAGAAAAACGCATTTCTAAATCAGCCAACAGCGTAGTTGCCAGAGGTATAAGAAATATACTAAACAAGATTGACCAAATTGCGATTAAAGCGATGGATGCGCTTAGAAATAAGACTACAATTAATGTTTGAGAGCCAAAGACTAATAGACTTTCTAACCAAGAGTTACTTTTTCTGACTATAGCTATTGCAAGTACTGCGACAAAAGCTCCCACTAACCAAGCAATTTGGTGAGCAGCAAGATACCAACCCAAGAAATTGTAAGCTAACCAAAGTAATACCAGCGCCTTGACAGGAATTTTGTGGAAAAATACTGTATTCATATTTCCCAGACCTCTGATAGTCTTGCAATTAACACATTTAATTGATAAAAATTAATGTTATAGCAATTCCCCATTTCATGAAATACACCCCACCCGCGCTGTCGCGCATCCTCCCCTTACCAAGGGGAGGCTTGGGGAGGGGTAATTTTGTATCTAACTAGAGTGGGAAAGGCTATATTTATCCACTTCTTAATAAACAAGTTTTGAAATTATTCATCTATCTTTAGAGCAATTTTAACACTCTGGATCTCTGAAGTTCATTAATCCGGCATTTATTGATTAAATTTATTCCTTTAGATATACATTCAAATCATGGCAAGCAAAACTATCGACAGAGATGGCTGAACTTTTGTTTTGTTAAACCTATAATTGAAATCTAGCAAATAGTTTAATTTTCACAAATTACTGAGAAAAACATATTATAGAGAAGGTAAGTAATATGTATGTTGAACCAATATTACAACAAAAAGTTGCGGATAGAAGAATCTTACATCAGTTAACACGCAGTGAAAGTAAACAGGAATACACACAACAGCAACCTCTAAATATATCCGATTTAGCAATAGCTTTAACTCCCCTGAGTTTTGTTTTTGTTTGGGCTATTTTTTTGTTTATTTTACAGAAAATTCGCTCTAATTTAGATAACAAAATAGCTTTTAGTGTTAATACTGTACATCAAGTCCCTTGTAAAAATTGTAAGTTTTTCGCCAATAACCATTATCTTAAATGTGCTGTAAAGCCTGATATCGTTCTTACGGAAGAGGCAATAAATTGTTCTGAATACTGCCCTAAAAAAGGTAAGTTTCCTACCAATAAATTCTTTGGCTAATTTAGTTAGTATTTACGTGCTATACAAATTAGACATGATATAAATCAACAAGAATTGGCGATTGTAGAATTTTGAGACAGCATATTAGCAAGGTGAGTCAGATGTAGAAAATCTGTTAATTGTGCCAAATAATTATCGAGTCTGACTCACCCTACAAGAGACTGAAACCATACTTTTTATTTGCTGTGTTCTGTTAATGCGTAAGTCCGATTGGTTATTATTTTCCTGTCCAAATTATACCAAGTTTACAAATAATATTGTTTATGGGTTTAGACTTCCTTCTGGTTCCCGGACTGTAAAAGGTTTTGTAGCATAGGTGCAAGTTCTTTGTTTAACCGTCCAGATCGTACAAATTCTGCATAAGTATCTGCCTCTATCGCCAGTAATTCTCCCCGAAATTGTTCAGTAGAGAATTCCTTGAGATGAGGATATTCATTTTGTAACTGATCTATTTGCCTTTGTAAATCATGAATTTCGCCTTTGATTAGTGCTTCTTGATAACGGTAAAATTCATGGTCAATTCCCAGACGTTGATCTGCTTGGAGGTGTTGCAAAACTCGCTCTAAGGCTACATTCCGAGCGGATAACTCTAAATATTGCTCACGTAAGCCAGCATCACCCAATAAATTCAACTTTTCTAATAAAGGTTTGATGGTTAATCCCTGTACTAGTAAAGTAAACAAAACTACGCCAAATACAGTAGCGATAATTTTATCTCGTTCTGGCAGGATTGTCGGTACACTCAAAGCCAGGGCAATGGAAACAGAACCACGTAAACCACCCCACCAAAGGATTGTTTGCTCAGGTAAGGAAATTTCTGATTTAGTAATATTAGTGCTAACAAAGCTCAGAATATAAATCGCTAATGCTCGCATGACAATCATGGCTATGACGGTGACAAAAATGATGCCTAAGTTTTCTCCCAAACTAGCAAAGCGAATTTGATCACCAATCAATAAAAAGACAATTGAGTTGACAAAGAAAGCCAAAAATTCCCAAAATTCGGAAACAATAATCCGAGTCCGGGGATTCATGCCGATACGAGAACCAAAGTTACCTAAAATTAAACCTGTGGTAACAACTCCAATTACCCCAGAACCACCTAAATCTTCAATAATTAAGTAAGTTCCATAAGCGGAAACTAATGTTAACGACTGTTCCACCATTGGTAAATCGAAGCGTTGGGTAAGGTAGGAGATACCAAAGCCAATTAAACTACCAACTGCGACACCAATACCGACGACTGTAAGCAACTCGATTAAAATCGGTTGCAATCCCAATTGGACTTTTCCTAGTGGCAGGGCTACCAAAAAACCAAAAGCGACTACAGCCATGCCATCATTAAATAGGCTTTCCCCTTCCATAAGGGTGACAAGACGCTTACCTACACCTAGTTCTCGAAATAATGCAGTTACAGATACTGGATCAGTAGCTGATAAACTAGCACCGATTAGCAAAGCTGTGGTGAGGGAAAGTCCGGCGAGTTGATTGAGGCCGATAGCTACACCAAGAATAGAAATTACTACTCCGAAGACTGCATATAAACAAATTGGGAAAAAATCTTCCTTTAGTTCCTTCCAGTGCAAATTCCAAGCGGCTTCAAATAAAAGTGGTGGTAAGAAAATGAACAAAATCAAGCCGGGGGAAAGGGTGACAAGACGGACATCAGCGATCGCTAAACCCAACCCAACAATTACCAATAGTAATGTATAAGGTATTTGGCGAAACCAACTAAATATCTGCGGTAAAGTCGCCACACTTAATGAAACTGAAAGTACCAAAAGAAATTGCTTGAGATTGGTTGCAATAATCTGCTCACCGATTTCTGATTCAATCATCATAAAAAAATATGGTAAAGTTCTGCACTGACTCCTGCCTACTCCTGAACTCCATCTTGATATTTTGCTATCAACTCTTTCACTTGAGTCATCACAAGTGGGTGCGGATCTGTTTGCAAGTGGGGGAGAATTTCTTGAAGAACACGTCGGGAAACTACGCTCAAGTATGAAATTACCGCTTCTCTGACAAAGCCTGTAGGATGGCGCAAATTTGCCAAAATTACCGTAGTTGTGAGTCGGATATAAGCCGCTTGGGAAAAATGAAAACAGCAAGCTAAACACCAGTCAGAGAGCAAATGAGCATTGGTTAACAGCTTACAAAGACGTTCAGAGACTGAAATATTTTCATATTGCCAAAATCCCGCATCAACAAGATACTTCAGCTTTTCTGCTTCTGGTCGTCGATCTAAAATGTTCAACAACAATGACTTACAAGGCAAATTGATAGTGTGATCTAAGATTTCTAAACCCCGTGCTAAATTGACCAATGACTGAGATTGGAGGTTGAAAGCTGCGGCTTGCATCTTTTCTGCGGGGTAAAGCAGCTTTAATAACAGCAATAATCTATCTTTGACATCTAATTCTAATTCTAAAAGTGCGCGTTGCAACAACTTACCGATAGTCAATAGCCGTTCATTTCCTTGATAATTTTCTAGAGAGTCTAGTGTTTGGAAGTCTAGATAAGCGGCATAGATATCCCCAAGCAATCGTATTTCTTGCTCAACTAAAGCTTCGACGCGACTTTCATAGAACTGATCTATGGCACTGATTTTTCCTGGTTGTTGGTGAATTTTCAGTAAGCTGCGGAGGATATAATCCCTATTAGTACCCCAGGATGTTTCCAAATGTAACCATAAAGTTTCTATTGCTTCGAGGGTGCCGATTTGAGCAATGGTACGCCAAGCGTACATTCGCACTACTTCCGGTTTGTAAATATTGGTAGCTAGTTTCAACAACATCGGGATAGCTTCATTTTCCATGCTCACTAAGCACTGCATGGCAGTAGTCCGAGTTGATTTGTAGTAAAGTGCTGCTAAGAGTGTGGGATAGTACTCTTCTAAACGAGTAGCAGTAATCATTTCTAATACTGCACAGCGTACCCGTAATGAATCATCCTGCAATAAATTGGGAATATGAATTCGCAGAGCCTGTAAATAGATGGCTTCTCTGAGCGCTCGAACTCCATTCACCCGCTCTCTTTCTTCTTTATGGGTCAACATCAGGCGCATAGTTTTGGTAGCTGCCAGCTTTTGCATAGGGTTTCCTTGACGCAATAGCAAAGCTGCGGCTGTGGCGCGGATAAGTGGGTGGTGTTTTGGTTGCAGGTAATCTTCTAATAGGGTTAAATCGGGATTGACTCCAGCTAGCCAAACGTAACGCATTGCTAGAGCGAACACTTCAGGATCAACTGTTGCTTGGGGTTGGTCTAACAAGAAACGGACATCAGGGACATAAAGAGGATTTGCACCTGCAAGAAGCATGATTTCTAGACTTTGGGCTTGTAAATCTGGGGGTAACTTAATTAGTAAGGGTGCTAGAACTTCTCCTGATCCTGGCAGATCAATTTGGGTTAAAAGTTCCAAACAAGAAGTTTTATCGGCTGTACTACCTGTTTCGACTAAAGCTTTGACTATTCCTTGTTTGAAAGCTCGCAAGCCCACGGTTGAGGCACTTAGTCCGCCTCGTTCTGCGCTTAAGACTAATACGTCAACATAGCGCGATCGCAATTCCCAGACTACTTTTAAACAGGTGGCAGCGACAATCACTGTTTCGCCGATTAATACCCACTTTTGTAGTGGTTCAGGGATATATTTTTGCGAGATAAAGATGGTTCCAAAAATTACTAATCCTGTGGCACCAGATGCGATCGCTTCAGCTGTGCCACTTGATAAGGCCTGCATTCGGCTCCGAATCCGCTCAGGAATCGGTTGGTAAAGTGCTGGTCCGCTACTAATTACAAAGGTATAACGCAGCAGTTCATCACAGAATTTGAGACTAATTAAACCCCAGAAAAATCCAGGCTGTTCAATAGCCGGAAATAAATTCAGCAGAGAGATGATCCCTGGTAATAAAAAGCCAACGGTAATTGGTAAGAGTGCAGCTGTGAAAAACACACCCACTTTTTCAATCAATCGGCTAGAAATAAACCATTGGGTGACTAATTCACATAGTCCCACAATGCCACCAAACACACCCAAGAAGCCAGCAAGTTCTTGTTGACTTAAACTAGAATTGAGTTCGCGCAGATACTGAAAATCTATTAACAAGCCAATGACTTGCAACAGTGCAAAAAAGGCAAATAACTGCCAAACATAGCGTTTCAGAGGAGTTTCTAGGCGGCGGTGTCGAGAGGCTTGTTCTTCGGTGATATGCCGTTGTGGGGTATAGGGGAAAGAGGTGGGATATTTATAAGTTAAATAAAATAAAATTCCTGAGCCTAAGAGAATGACAATACAAGCGATGAGAATCACTGTATTGAGATCGGCGAATTTGAGTAACCAAGGTAAACTAAAGCCACTAATCACATCGGCCACTAGTATGCCACTACTAACTAATGGGTAAGTCCGCTTAATTTCCCGAATGTTGAATAGTTGATTAGCAACAATAGAGGTGTTGAGGTCATTGACTACGTAACAGGCATCTACCCATAACCTGAGCAAAAAGATAATAATTACTGCCAAGTAAGGAATATGTATGCCCCAATACAGGATGACTAGTAAGAATAAAGGCACGACCATGCCCGGTGCGATCGCCACAATCACCGCCCGCAATGGGAAAACCTTTTGTAACCAAGAATATAAAACCACCAGGCCAGCCCCTGTGACTGCACTAGCGATATAAATCCATGGGAGTTTTCCCGCACCATATTTATCTAAAAACATTGCCACAGTGCTATCTTCAGCCCATCGCAATCCTACAGATACAATGGTGTAGAAGGCAAACATCATCCAAGTGCGTTCAACTTCCTCAGGTCGGAGATTTACCCACTTCAGCAATCTTGCCAGAGCGCCTTTATTGGTAGTCAACCAATGATTTTTAACTTCCATGCAGTTTTAATTTCTGGGGTAATCACAGCGCAAGAGCCAAGTAATCAGGATAACAGTTACTGAATAGCAAAAGTCCTGAACATCTGAGTATTATCTTTCCCACTCAGCTGCCAGGACTATCGTTTCTATATAAATTTACAGGGCGGGAATTGGGGACTGGGGGATTGGGGACTGGTTCAACTTACCCTATCTTCCCCCATCTTGGTATCTATTAGAACCCCCATTCCCTCTATCCAATCTTGAGCTTATTTCTTGGGTGAGATCAGCATCATCATATTTCGCCCTTCTTTTTTTGGCGCTTGCTGTACTTCACCCAAGGCATCCAGGTCAGTTGCCATACGCTTAAGTAAAGTCTCCGCTAAGTCACTGTGTTGAATTTCTCGACCCCGGAACATCACAGTGGCTTTGACTTTATCACCATCTTTGAGAAAGCGTTCTGCTTGCTTGACGCGCACCAGATAGTCGTGTTCTTCTATCTTGTAGCGCATCTTCACTTCCTTCACGTCAGCCGTGTGCTGCTTCTTCCGGGCTTCTCGCGCCTTTTTTTCCTGCTCAAATTTATATTTCCCATAGT
This sequence comes from Anabaena sp. PCC 7938, assembly GCF_049315035.1. Taxonomy (NCBI): domain Bacteria; kingdom Bacillati; phylum Cyanobacteriota; class Cyanophyceae; order Nostocales; family Nostocaceae; genus Anabaena; species Anabaena sp. PCC 7938. The sequence continues at coordinate 6,146,346 of NZ_CP186034.1, forward strand.
CCATGATTCGACATACAGGCGGATCAGCTTTGTCACTGAGTAGCACCAAATCTAGCTCTTTGTCTTCTGCTAGTTGCAGCGCTTCCTGCGGTGGCATAATACCCAGTTGGGCTCCATCGGTGTCAATGACCCGAATTTTCGGGAAGCGAATCCGTTCGTTAATTTGGGGCAGATCGCGAGTTCTTTTTTTCTCAATCACAGGCATTATGATTTTTGGGAGCTCTTTAGTTAAGGATTTGGATTGGTCTTGATTTACTTAGTTTTATTTAGTATGCCCAAATAGGTAAGGTTCGGGAATGACTCAAAACTGAAAAAATGAGTCTCTATATTTATGGTAGCTAATCCATACAATAGTTGCATATTCTGTTGTATTTGTTATTCTACTCACTTTGATATAAATTCCCTACAATAGTTAATCTAAATTACACAATTTTGGCTAATATTAACTATTATTACAATCATTCGTCAATGTCTTGACATTTGAAGCGATTAACACATATTTGTCACAGGTAAATTAAATATACAAGTAGTTCTAACTAATGTAACACATAAAAATAACTTGGAGGTATATGTGACGACTACAGCATCTTGGCAGCAACGAGTTGGTAATCAAAGGGATTGGGTTTGGCGAGGTTGGCAAATCCGCTATACTTACATACGCGCTCAATCTAGTTTCGGTCAGGCAGTTAAAGAGAAAGAAGGCTTATCTGCAACAAACCATATTCTTAGTCAAAACCATCAAATCACACCTCTAATTTTGTTACACGGCTTTGGAGCTTCCATTGGTCATTGGCGACATAATTTAGAAGTTTTGGGAGCATATCATACCGTTTACGCTTTAGATATGCTGGGTTTTGGCGCTTCAGAAAAAGCCCCTGTTAATTACAGCGTCGAACTTTGGGTAGAACAGGTTTATGATTTTTGGAAATCATTTATCCGCCAACCAGTAATATTAATAGGCAATTCGATCGGTTCGCTAATTGCCTTATTTGCAGCGGCAGCCCATCCTGATATGGTAAAGGGTGTAGTGATGATGAGTTTGCCAGATCCAACTTTGGAATTAGAACTCCTTCCCGTTTTTTTACACCCAGTTGTGAGAGGAATTAAAAGTATTATTGCTTCTCCTCTATTCCTCAAACCTCTTTTTAACTTGATACGGCGGCCAAGTGTGCTGCGGCGCTGGGCTGGTCTTGCTTATGCTAATCCAGAAGCTATTACGGACGAACTTATAGATATTTTGGCGGGGCCTCCTCAAGACAGGGGTTCTACCCGTGCTTTTATCGCCCTCTTCAAAGCTTCAATTGGTGTGAATTTCAGTACTAGTGTCAAGAAAATATTACCAAACTTGACAATTCCGATGTTATTGATTTGGGGAAAAAAAGATCTATTTGTTCCCCCGGTACTGGCTGGTGAATTTGCTCGCTATAACGAGAAATTAGAACTGTTACATCTAGAAAATGTAGGTCACTGTCCACAAGATGAATCTCCAGAACAAGTGAACCAATTAATTTTGGATTGGATTGGGCGAAGCTGGATTGAGTGCTGAGTTTGGAGTGTTGGCAAAAACCTCAGCTTTCACCCGTCTTGTTTAGCTTTTTGAACTAGCCGACTTCTACTTGAGTAGTATCTACAGATGTAGCGCCATTTACAGAATTAGCCACAGCCGTCATCTTATTCAGGATATTTTGATCGGGAACTTTGCCTTTTAGTACCACATTACTTCCTGTCTGAGCCACCCAAAGGGTATCAACGTCATCAAGTTGGGGATCTTGATCAAAAGCCAATGCTACCCTTTTGGCTAAACCGCTTTGGTCGTATTCTCCGCTTAATCCTAAACGTTCTGGAGGGATGGTTTGAGTTGCAGTAGCCGCAGCTTGTGGTACTGGTTGCGGAGTGGGATTTACTTGTGCATTTTCCGGCTTTTCCATGCCAAAAAGTCTTTTTAACCAACTCATAAACACTTTTCTCCTATTTTGTTGAGGGTTTTATATTAGCAGAGTATAGAAGTTTAAGAAAAAAATTGCATCTACCGTTGATAAGATATGTACTCAAGACAATTTTGAGTTAAGAGTATGATTTCTGCCTAACTTTTATCTCAGGATGCAAAAAATACGTTACAATCGGAGATTAGACCGAAAATTCAGTGTGGTAGTAAGTCTAGCGCAGCCATGAGTTCAGGTCTGCGTTAATCTTATGCTCCCCTAGCCTGTGTTGGCGAAATGAAACATACTCTTTCCGTTCTTGTAGAAGATGAAGCGGGTGTTCTCTCCCGTATTTCCAGTTTATTTGCTCGTCGTGGCTTTAATATTGAAAGCCTTGCTGTTGGCCCTGCTGAACAGGGAGGTGTTTCCCGAATTACAATGGTTGTACCTGGAGACGATCGCGTAATTGAGCAACTCACCAAACAATTATACAAGTTAGTTAATGTCCTCAAAGTACAGGATATTACCGAAACTCCTTGTGTAGAAAGAGAATTGATGCTTTTGAAAGTGAATGCCACTAGCAGCATTCGCGCCGAAGTAATTGAAATATCTCAGATTTTCCGAGCTAGGGTTGTGGATGTGGCAGAAGATTCTCTGACTTTGGAAGTTGTGGGAGATCCTGGTAAGATGGTAGCGATCGTCCAAGTGTTGCAAAAATTTGGTCTGAGAGAAATAGCCCGTACTGGTAAAATTTCTCTACCTCGTGAATCGGGTGTCAATACTGAATTGCTTAAATCTTTGGAAGCAAAGGTTTAGCTGTCAATGCGACAATAAGCCTCACGCAAAGGCGTAAAGGTTTTTATGTCTTTGCGTCTTGTTGCAGAAATTATTTGAGAAATTATTTTAAATAAATTAGCAAATTTAATCCCGGAATTGTGCGGGAGAGAGTCCACAAAACTAAGGTAATGTAAAGTAAACCTAAACTCCATTGATACCAAGCTAGTGAGGCAATAATTCCCGGAAGGTGTTCATCTCTGAGGCGAATGTCGTTAAATCCTAATCGCACTAGATTATTCAGACTAAAGTCATAGTAGTTAAGCCAATTCCAACGCCGATTCCATAATAAAGGCATATATCTTTCTCGAAATGTCGGATTTCTTGGTATGACTGGTAATCGTCCAATTAATAATCTTAACTGTCGTAAAGTTCCATCTTCTGTAAAATAGGAAAAATTCATTAAATCGTGATAACGCCCCTGTTGATAAAGTCGCCATATTAAAGTTAATGGAACAGGAACAATAATCATCAAAAGACATCCTAATGTCAGCCAAGGTTGTTGGGTATTACGAAAGACTGCTAATAAGCTTAAGGACATTAAACAGCTAAAACTAGTCAGTATGGAAATAGTTTCGTAATATGAAGGAATAATGGGTACAGGACGCAGCCGACGGTAACGGTCTATTAACCAAAATAGTAAACCAAAATATGCGATCGCAACTCCTCCCACACCAAATACCAGCCAAAAGTTTGTCCCATAGCCACTCAGCAATAACAGTACACTCAATAACAACCAGTTAAAAGCTTGAATTAACCACATACTCAGGGAGAGTGGTTCACTGGCAACCAAGCGATCTCTTAGTTTATCATAGCTTTCCAAATCAATATCTGCTAAAGTTAATAATTCACTACTATTGCGAAACGGTTTTATCTGCCGTTGTTCTCTAATTGCTTGTGCTTGAGTGGGGGAAAAACCCAAGTTAATTAAACTAGACACAGAAGCATTATTAATATTTGTAGCTACTAAAACATGAGTTAATTCTATTAATTTTAGTCGTTGTTTTAAATATTCTAACTGATTGGCATCAGCAACTTGTTGCTGTTGACGGAAATTTTGCCCCAAATTTCGCAAAATATTTTGATTACCTTGCAACGTCGGAACAGCAAATTTATTACCAATTTCACCAGGATTTCCTAAAATTTTTGCTTGATTAGAATTGAAATTTAAGCCAGGTATATTTAAAAATGCTCCTTTACCAAACCTCGCATCACTAAAATCAGCTTGATTAAGAATGCTGGCACCATTAAAATTAACAGATTTGTTAAATTGGGCTTCTCTAAAAATAATATTTTTTTCAAAATTCGCCTCTGTAAAAATTACAACCTGATTAAAATCGGCTTGATTAAATTGTGCTGAATTTACGAAACTAACACCAGAAAAATCAGCATCTTCTTGCCATAAACTATTATTAAATTTCACTAATTGTTTAAACTTTGCTTGGTTAAAATTAGCATTTTTAACAAAAAACTCACCTTGAAAATCTACAGATTCCTGAAATTTAGCTTTCCTGAAATTAGCTTTATCAAAAAAAATACTACCTTGAAAACTACTAGGTTGAATAAAAGCAGCAGCATCAAAACTCACAGGACGGCTAAATCTAGTTTCATTCCAGTTGGTGGCTTTGAAAAAAGTTGCACCTCCAGCATTTATAGACTGAAGAAAAAATGTATGAGGAAATTGTACTTCACCATTGAAGCGAGTTTCTACCAAAGTCAAAGCACCACGAAAAACGGTAATTTCGCTGGAAGTAGCTGATAGAGTGCCTAAAAGCGACTTACAGTCCTTAGAATTAGGGAAAGCTATTGATAACGATTGCAAACATACCAAACGGAGACGTTCTAATTGTTCTTGTTCTATTGCTGTAAAAATTGGTGCTATGGCTTGTGCGTAGAGAGGTGTTCTTAAACCTAAATCGCTACCGATAAAATCCCCTTGTACTAAAGAATAACTTAAATCTAAACCCAGCGGTTTTGTACCAGTCTTTTGTAGTTCTTTTCGCACCAATTTATAAAAATTATCCCGGAAGATAGCATTTTCTGGTCGTAAATCAATTACCATTTCCCGTAAATCTACTGTTAAATTACCTTCGTGGAGTGTTGGTGTCTTCAGTCGTTCTTGTAATAGTTCTAGAGTTAAAGGGGTGCGTTCTGGTTGTGCTGCGAAGGTTGGGAAAGGGAAAAGGAGTAAAACGCAGAGTAACGCTAAGGTAAGCGCAGAGTAACACAGAGAAAATTTCTGGATTCCTGCGTTTAATATTTGTGAGATGCTGCGTTTAAAAAACGAATTATGCAAGTTTTCTAGTTATCGCTAATTAGTAAGACAATTTTACCTGTTATAGCGCCATTTTCTAATAATTGATGAGCTTTTGCTGCTTCTTCTAAGGGAAATTGATGGGTAACTTCAATTTTTAACTTATTTTCATCTATCCAATTAGCACATTGTTGAAGAATTTCACCATGATGTTGCAGACTTTCGACATTGCCTAAGATCATTGGTGTTAACATTAATTCTAAGCTAATGCGAAGATTTCTATTTCTGGCCACTTTCCAAACTGTGTTGGAGTTAGGTTCGAGAATGGTGACGATATCACCATAAATTCGCACAGCGGGAAAAGTTTGATCAAAAATTTCACCACCAATAGTATCAAAAGCTAAGTCTACACCTTCACCGTTTGTCCAATCTAAGGTAGCTTGAACAAAGTCGGTTTGTTTGTAAAAAATTACTTTATCAGCACCAAATTGGGTAACTAAATTCGCCTTTTCTGGAGAACTAACGGTAGTGACGACATCTGCACCTTTGAGTTTAGCTAGTTGAATTGCTACATGACCAACACCACCTGCACCCCCATGAATTAAAACTTTGTCTCCTGGTTGTAGTCTTCCTCGTTCATATAAAGCTTCCCAAGCGGTGATTAATACTAGAGGTGCTGCTGCTGCTGCTGCGAAGGATGCAGATTTGGGTTTATTCGCTACAAATCGCTCATCAACGGTGGTATATTCTGCGTAATTACCCTGCTTTGCACCTAAACCACCATAGCAAAAATAGACTTCATCTCCAGGGACAAATTTCTGGACTTCTGTACCGACAGCTTCAACAATACCTGCACCATCGCATCCCAGTGTAGCAGGCATTTGTTCAGGATAAAATGTGCCTCGTTTTCGCAGTTTCGTATCTAAGGGATTAACACCTGCTGCTACTAAGCGGACTAAAAGTTCTCTATTTCCCGGTGTGGGTTTGGGTATATCTTGCAGTTGTAGAACTTCGGGGTTTCCTGCTGCTGTCATTAAGACTGCTTTCACAGCTTTTCTCCTGGTTAAAAATGCACGTCTTTTGCAACTTTAGCTTAATTGGGTAGTTAGGGTTGAATTAATCAGGAAATTGATAAAGCGGGGGATAAATTGCTCACATTCCTCGACGAAAAATAAAAAAACCGTGTACCCAATGGTTTCACGGCTTTCGATATGGTGTGAGGAGTTTAACTAATATCATCATAGACTACCCGCTTATTCATAGGGTGCTTGTATGAGCATCCAAAACCCAGCAAACCCTTATCTGTTATTGTTTTTAAGTTTATATGCCTAACGGCACACTCCGCGAACAGCAAGCCCTATTTACGTTTTAACGAATTACAACCAAGCACCATTTAAAAGTTTGATTATTTAAAAAACTTACACAACCGGCACATTGGTAGGGTGCGTCAGACTGCATAAATCCTGTAAATAAACAGATTGTTGATACCTGACGCACCCTAAAACAGATTTTTAGTGTGAAACGCAGCTTTAGTCCTAAGCTAGAACAGAAGACTTAATCAACAGCTTTCCCATCTATAAATTTGGGACAAAAATAAGTATTTAAACGAACTTCATATAATATAGTATTGACACTTTTTGCGTAATTACTCAAAAATACCGGATAATCACAGTATTAGTAAGTAAATTAATGACAACTTATAACTTATTGAAAATTTTGTCATCTTTAAATTAACACTGTTATTGTTGAGTTTTACTACAAACCAGGATATCAGACCTTGTATTGAGGACTACAAACTATTTGATGTTTTATACTTGATTTTAATTGTGATGTATGATGCAAATTAAAATCACAAGTATTGAATTTAGCTGAAGTAAAAGCAAAATGATGACAGCACCTCTAGGTAGTTACAGGTTGTTTCAGAAATTACATCCCTTGTCCCTGTTAGCACAATTAAGTACTAGAAAAGTAACGGGATGCTTAAGTGTATTCACGGATATAGTGTCCTGGTCAATATACTTAGAAGGAGGTAAACTAACTTATGCTACTTATTCGGATCAATTATTTGAGCGCCTTGAGATTCATTTACAACACTTAAATCAGCAAATTCCTAGTTTTAACAGTGTAACTTATGAACAGATGGGATTGATGTCAACACCCAAGAGCAAAAATAAATTGATAGCAAACGCTGATTATCATGCTATTTGCTGGTTAGTAGAACAGAACTATATTACCTCTGCACAAGCAGGAATATTGATTGAAGAATTGGCTAAAGAAGTGCTGGAATCATTTCTTGGCTTAAAAGAAGGTAACTATCAACTGAATGCCGATAATTACTTAAATGAATTACCAAAGTTCTGTCACTTGGATTTGCAATTAATAGTTGAACACTGTCAAAAACCTTTAAAATATCGCCAAAATACTCCCAACACAATTTCATCTGTTAGCATTTCTGGGACTAAAATTAAACAGAAAAAACAACTAGGAGAAAAATTTGCAAAATCACCTCTGCATGAAGATAAATTAAACAATGATTTACAATTAAATTCTCAGGAGAAGTTATATACAATTGCTTGTATTGATGATAGTCAAACGGTGTTAAATTCTATTCAACATTTTTTAGATGAACAGAGATTTTCCGTAGTAATGATTAATGATCCGATTAAAGCTTTAATGCAAATTATTAGAAGTAAACCAGACTTGATTTTGCTAGATGTAGAAATGCCAAATTTAGATGGTTACGAACTATGTTCATTATTAAGGAGACATTCAAATTTTAAAAATACCCCCATTATTATGGTGACTGGGAGAACAGGGTTTGTTGATAAAGCAAAGGCTAAAATTGTCAGAGCATCAGGCTACTTAACCAAGCCTTTTACTAGAGAAGATTTGTTGAAAATGGTATCTAAACATATCGGTTAATTTAGCAATTACCACCGCAGAAAAAAATGATAATTTTTGTTGAATTAAATCAATGACAAATTCCAAATTAACCCTTTATTATCAACCTGGTAAAAATTCTTTAGCAGATAGCTATCTTAAATTTCAACTCAATCAACAAACTACTGCTGTTTTATCAATTGATCATACCCAAGAAGCGATTATTATCCCTGTAGAGTCTGTGACTTCTATGCCTAATATGCCTACATTTATCTTAGGATTAATGAATTGGCGTAGTCGGATTATTTGGGTAATTGATCTGCCAAAAATGTTTAATTTAGAAGGAATAGATTATCATCTTCGACAGTACAATATTATTGTCGTTAAGGTAGAATCAATGCTTTTGGGTTTAGTTGTCCAAGAAATAAAAGGTACAGCTAAATTCAGGGCTGATGATATTCACTCTCCTGTGGGACAAGTGGCCACTAGTTTAGTGCCTTATTTGTGTGGCTGCGTCGAGCAAAAAGAAGAAATATTGCTGGTCTTAGATGCACAGAATATTGTAAATTATGCTAATGCTCGGAGTGATTAATTGAATAAGGTAATAAAAATCAGTCTTTGCTGATATTGTTACATAAATTTAGGGAAATTAATTTTATGTTTAATAAAACTGATACTGCTCAGAGTGGTGATACTCAAAAAAAAGCATCTCTGAGAGCATCATCGAAAGTTACTGATCATAGAATAGAAATGGTTAGCCAGTCTCATGTCAACACGACCAGAAATTACCCTGGAAACCATGCAGTGAGGTATTTACAGCGACTGACATTAAGAACGAAAGCGGTAATTTTAGCGATCGCACTCGGCACATTACCAGTATTCGGACTGGGCATGATGGCTTATAATTTCGGTAGTAAATCCATTAGTAAGCAAATTGTCAGCAATCAGGAAGCTCAAGCCCTGAGATTAAGTGACACAATTAACCGTTTTATGTTGGCAAAATATGGAGATATTCAAGTTCTCTCAACTCTACCATTTTTAACCAACGCTCAAGTTAGTAAAAGTACGAGTATTCCTGAACAGCAAGCAGTACTAAACCGCTTTATTACAGCTTATAAAGCCTATGACCATCTAGCGGTTTTTGACCTGAATGGAAAAGTGATTATTCAATCTAAAGGTGGAACTAGTACTCAGGAAAAAAATTTGCAATATTTTCAAGAGGTTATCCAAAATAATTCTCCTGTTATTAGTCAACCAGAAACATTAAAAAATAAAGAAGTGGTTATTTATGTTGCTGCACCGATTCAAGATCTAGCAACACGAAAAACTATTGCTGTAGTCCGCACACGTATACCCATAAAATTATTAGTAGAAACAATCAAAAACTATGTAGCTGATAGTGATGACTATTATTTAGTCGATGCGACAGGCAAGTTTTTTCTAAGTCTCAAGCCGGATTTATTAGGTCAAGCAGCTACAGTAATATATCCTGGTTTAGCCAACCCCCTGGATATCCAAAATGTTGATAGTTTTACAGGAATTCAGACTATTAAACAACAGCCAGAACTAGTCAGTTATGTGCCATTAAAAAAACTAGCAGGTTTACCTAATCTGAATTGGCAGTTAATTTTGGCTCAAAATGCTGCGATCGCTTTCGAGCCGCAAAGACAATTTTTGATGCTTGTTGCTCAGAGAACTGCACTAGTAGCATTATTGTTCGCATTGCTTGCAGTTTGGTTAGCTCAGAGTATAACAAAGCCAAATTCCCAAGCATCAGCAGGAGTAGAAACTGTAATTGAAAATGAAAATGAAATCAAAATTGGGTTGGCAAATCAACAAAATAATGAATTAGCAGCTCCAACGAAAGAACAAGATATCAATGTGAGTGAAGAATCTACAAATGAGCAGGAATGGCAACAACAAGACACACTACATTTGCAACTTCTCAATTTACTCAGCCAAGTGGAAAGTGCCGCTAAAGGAGATTTGACAGCACAAGCTGATGTAATAACTGGAGAAGTTGGGACTATTGCCAATGTTTTCAATTTGATTTTAGAAAACCTCCGCGATATTGTTACCCAAGTACAACAGGCAGCTAGTCAAGTAGATACTTCCCTTGGCTCAAATCAAAATGCTATTCGGGACTTAACACAAGCAGCAATTACACAAGCTGATGATATCAACCGCACCTTAGTAGCTGTTGACCAAATGACCAGTTCTATGCAAGCTTTAGTAGATGGCGCTCAAGAAGTTACTAATATTGCCAATCATGCTCACCACACCGCTACCAAAAGTGGAAAAGCAATGGATTCGACAGTACAAAATATTCTGTCTTTACAAGAAACAGTAGGTGAAACTGCTAAAAAAGTCCGGCATTTGGGAGAATCTTCTCAACAAATTTCCCGCGTGGTTTCTTTAATTAATCAAATTGCCATGCAAACTAACTTATTAGCAATTAATGCAGGAATTGAAGCTGCGCGTGCTGGAGAAGAAGGTCAAGGTTTTGCTGTTGTAGCTGAAGAAGTAGGAGAATTAGCAGCTCGCAGTGCGGCTGCAACCCAAGAAATTGAGCAAATTGTCGAGAAAATTAAACGAGATACCAATGAAGTTATGCAAGCCATGGAGGTAGGAAATAATCAAGTAATTGAGAGTACACAAATTGTCGCGGATGCCAAGCAAAGTTTGAGTGAGATTTTAGATGTTTCCCAACAAGTGGATATTTTAGTAAAATCAATTTCTATGGCTTCTGGTTTGCAGTTAGAGACATCGCAAATTGTGAGACAATTAATGCAAGATATCGCTGAAACTTCACAACTTAGGGGTGATTATACCCAGCAAATTGGTGAATCCTTGCAAAGAAATATAGAAATTTTTCAGCATTTACAAAAGAATATTGAGAATTTTAAACTCAATTGATTAAGTAATTTGTTCTTGGCTAATAATTAATAACCAACGACTAAGGACTAATGATTTATGACTAATGATAAAGAGCTTGAAATTCAGATGCAATTTTTAGAGGAAGCAACTGATTATTTAAATACATTAGAAAGTATTTTGCTGGAAATTGACACTAGTAAACATATTGATTTAGATAAAATTAATGCTGCCATGCGGGCTGCCCATTCTATTAAAGGTGGTGCAGCGATGATGGGGTTTAGATTGTTGAGTAATTTAGCGCACCGATTAGAAGATTCTTTCAAGGTTCTCAAAACTCGCAAGAAATCTCTAGAAATTGATACTCATTTGCAAAGTTTGTTATTATCTGGAGTTGACTGGCTACGGCAGATTGTGGAGTTGTTGTCAGAAAAAAAAGCTCCAGAGGATAAATGGTTAAGAACTTTTTGTTATCCAATTTTTGATGAACTGCATGAACGTTTAGGTGATCCTTCTCCAGAAGATATCACCACTATGCTATCACCAGAAGATGGACAAGAAATTATTCCGCTACTGTTTGAAACCGAAGTCGAAGAGTGTTTGCAGAATTTAGAATCTTTATTGGCAAATAGTTCAACAACTAATTTACAGTCAGAAGTAGGAGTGATGGCTGCTGAATTGGGTGGGTTGGGAGAAATGCTTCAGTTACCTGCCTTTACTCAACTTTGTGAGTCAGTTACCAATTATTTAGAAACTCAGCCTCAGCGTTTTGTAGAAATTGCTCAATTAGCATTGCAAGCATGGAGAAGATCCCAAGCTTTAGTGCTGACAAACCAACGCCATAGCTTACCAACAGAAATTAAGTTAAATGAAGTAGTTGTTAGCGATATTCAAGAACAGATTATTGCGCCCGTACAAGTAACAATACACGAAAATTATCTGATTACAGAGGCGTTAATTCCTGATTTAACATCTTTAAAAGTAGAATTACCACCAGAAATTAACGCTGTTGAGTTTCCTGAACCTAATATAGCATTTACTCAAGAAATTGCCTCTATAGATTATAAACATCTCGAACGCAAAAGCGAAATAATTGGTATTTCTAAAGATAAGGAAATTCATGAGAATACAGTCCGAGTTCCGAGTAAACAATTAGAAGAAATTAATGATTTATTTGGAGAAATAATTATTCAGCGGAATGGATTAAATTCCCAATTAGAAAGATTACGCAAACTGGTATTAGGACTGAGCCAACGAGTGCAAATTCTTGATCAAGAACATCAAGAAGTGCGTTCGGCATATGAGAAAATTATTGCCCAAAGTGTCTCTTCTGGAGTATTAACTTCAGGGGAAGAGGTACAAGATTCTGGGGTAAAAGGTTTAGAAATAGATCGCTATCAAAAATTAAACCTGCTATCTCAGGATGTGATGGAAACAATTGTTCAGGTAGCAGAAGTCACGAGTGATATTCAACTCAGTGTTGATGATACAGATCAAATTGCCCGGAAGTTGAATAAAACATCTAAGCAAGCGCAGAGAAAATTAACGCAAGTGCGAATGCGTCCTTTATCTGATTTAGTAGAGCGTTTTCCGAGAGCAATTCGTGATTTAAATATTGAATATGGTAAAAATGTGCAGTTAAAAATTGAAGGTGGTAAAACCTTAATTGAACGCACCATTTTAGAGGCTTTGAATGAGCCGCTAATGCACTTGTTACGTAATGCATTCGATCATGGGATTGAAGATCCGGCTACCCGTCACGCTCAAGGGAAGCCAGAACAAGGATTGATAGAGATTAAAGGATATCATCGGAGCGATCGCACAATCATTACCATGAGCGATGATGGTAGAGGCATTTCTCTAGAAAAAATTCGCCAGCGCGCTCTAGCTATGGGCTTAGATACAGCATTAATAGCTACTGCCAGTGAAGAAGAACTACTAACACTGATTTTTGAGCCAGGTTTTACCACTTCTGATCAAGTCACAGCTTTATCTGGCCGTGGTGTGGGCATGGATATAGTTCAAAATAACCTCAAACTTGTGCGGGGTGATATTACAGTGGATACACAGCCAGGAATTGGTACAACTTTTACATTATCAGTACCATTTACACTGTCTGTAGCACGAGTTTTATTAGTAGAGAGTGATACAGGTAGCGGTATCAACCACCGGATGGTTTTGGCATTTCCTACAGATGTGGTTGCAGAAATATTTTTATTAGAAAATGATCAAGTTTTTTCAATGGATGGTAGAGAATTTCTCAAATGGCAAGATACCATGCTACCCTTAATGCGTCTTGGTAATTACTTTGAGTTTAATTGTTCCCATTACAATAATTTAGAAATAGAAAGTCCCACGGGAATCAATGCCAGTAGCGTGTTAATCATTAAAAATGATCATCAACCAGTAGCCGTACAAATAGATCGTTGCTGGGGTGAACAAGAAGTCGCAATTCGCCAAGTTGAAGGCAACATACCTTTACCAGATGGTTTTAGTAACTGTACAATTCTCGGTGATGGTCGGGTAGTGCCACTAGTAAATACAAGTGAATTAGTATCTTGGATTACTAGCAATCAACGTCCTCATAGAAGTAATAAATTACCTACCACTAAATTAAAAACAGCTTTTCTCAAACCACAAAAAAATCAACCTCTAGTCAGACCTAGCCACCAAAAGGGCATGATTTTAATTGTTGATGATTCAATTAATGTCCGTCGTTATTTAGCTCTAACTTTAGAAAAAGGAGGGTATCAAGTCGAACAAGCTAAAGATGGTCAAGACGCTTGGGAAAAATTAGAAAGTGGTTTAAAAGTACAAGCTGTAATTTGTGATATTGAAATGCCACGTTTAGATGGTTATAGCTTTCTAGAACGAGTCAAATCTCATGATGATTTAAAAAGTCTTCCTGTGGCCATGTTAACTTCTCGTAGTAGTAACAAACATCGCCAATTAGCAATGCAATTAGGAGCGCGAGCTTATTTTTCTAAACCTTATAATGAACAAGATTTATTGAGAACACTGGAAGAGATAATTTTTAGAATAGCAGAAACTGGATCTGCTAATAATTGAATCCTAAGACTTCAGGAGTCAGGAGTCAGAAACAAAGAAAAGGAGAGTTTTTGCATAAGTCCTAATTTTATCTATGTAAGGATTCAGGATAAAGAATTAGGACTTACGCACGAAGTAATCAAAAACCTGATTCTTTCGTAGGGGTAATTCATGAATTACCCCTACTTTCGTGATGTTTTGCGTAAGTTCTGAGAATGTTTGATATAGCAAGAAACTCTTAACATAAGAGAAAAATATTTTTCTTCCTTCTTTCTGACTCCTGACTCCTGACTTCTGCTGTATATAATAACTCTATTTTATTTTGGTAAGCATAAGCCTAACGGCAATATGCTTACAATTATGATATTACCCAAATCAGACTCGGTTTAAGCAGGCTGTTCGTTTCTAGTTGGTTCAGAATTAGAAACTTCAGTTGTAGTTGCCTCTTTCTTTTTATCCTGCTGTTCAGTTTGTTGTACTTGTTGTAGGTGAATGTTATTTACTTGGGTAATAAATTGCTCTACAGATTGACTAATCCGTTGTTGTTGTTCAGCTTCATCAGTGACATCATAACAACGATAAGCTGGGGTAATTCCCAAGATAAATTTCTCTTGTTCTGCTTCTAATAACTCAACAATTGTGTTAGCAGCAACCGCATTCTTTTGGAAAGGAAAAGAGGTGACAATACTAGCAACAATAGAAGCAAGAGCCGGACAAATTACTGGTAGCCACTTCAGCCAAGATTGTCCAGCTTCTAATTTATCTACCAAAACTAGAATTGGTGTGACACCAGACAAAATAACAGTAGATATTTGCAAGATATAGTAAAGATTTCTTGCCCAATTTCTAGTGCCTCTGTAATCATTAATCAAGTCTTGACAATACTCCAAAGCTTTAGCTCTAGCGGGAATAATTGTATTGTTTTCCAAGGAATTACCATGAGTTAATAAAGAGGTGTAAATTTCAGCTTTTTTTTCCAGTTCAGTCTTTTGCGCTTCCTTACGAGCATTGTTTACAGAGTTTCTGTTGAGTAGAAACAGAAAAATTGCAACAGCTAAAGCTCCGGCTCCAACTATGACATATTGTTGATTGCTAGAATCGAAATAAAGAATAATTGCCGCACTAATAAAAACAGCTGCTAATAGATAATCAATCAGCTTTAAGAACAACAACATTTTTTCACCTGACTAAAAAAACAGATTTAGACATACAGGCAATTTGCAAATGAATTTTTGCCTGATGAGGAGTTATTTTCACAAACAAACCTGTATAATATATGAAAGTAGTATTAAAGACAAGTTAAATTTACTGAAAGCTTTACAAAAATATATTTCTGGAATGGCAGCACCTAGAGTTAATCTGAAGAAGATGAGAAAATTAAAATTTATTAAAATTCAATAGACATCTTCGAGAATTAAATGTGCGTGACTTGAAACCCTTGTAGAGAAGTGACCTGGGTAGGGATTATCGGATCTACAATCTTTTTCACTCCTATGCCTATTGAGTATCTATAGCGATCCTAAAATAAGATGTGAACACCCCTTTTTTGTCTGCCTCTGCGTCCTCTGCGTCTCTGCGGTTCGTTTATTTTCTCTATGCTGTACTAAAATTTTAAACACTGAGGAAGAAAACAATTAAAATGATGCTCAGAGTCAAAGCAAAGATTAAAGCATATTCAACTCTACGACTAAAAAATCCAACTAGGGAAATTAAGCATATATAGCCTTTCCCACTCTAGTTAGATACAAAATTACCCCTCCCCAACCCTCCCCTTGGTAAAGGGAGGGTGCGCGACAGCGCAGGTGGGGTGTATTTCATGAGATTGGGAATTGCTATAAAAAGAATTGTAATACCTATATATTGCTCTTTTTGCAAACCTCTCGCTATTAATAAGTCTTGACCTGGTGTTTGTTCAGAGGGTAGTTCTTGAATATTTTTATTATTACTTTTTGTCATAATTAATTACCTTTTGATGGAGATATTTTATGAAATTGAGAAGTTATCGAATAGAAGATACACCAGAAATTATAAATTTGTTTAATGACACTATTCATAATATAAATGTTCGTGATTATAGCAAAGAACAAGTAGAGGCTTGGGCTTCAGCTAAGTTAGATATCGAAATGTGGATTAATCGTTTGAGTAATAGTTTTACTTATGTTGCAGAAGAAAATAACCAAATTATTGGGTTTAGTAATTTAGAAAAAAATGGACATATTGATTGTTTCTATTGTCATCATGCTTTTCAAAGGCAAGGAGTTGGCACAAAAATCTTAGATAGTATCGAGTTACAGGCTAAATTTTTAGGAATAACCAAGTTATTTACAGAAGCTAGTATCACAGCCAAGCCTTTTTTTATTAGTAAAAACTTTATTGTAGTCAAAGAACAAGAAGTAGAATGTCGAGGACAGTTATTTATTAATTTTGTGATGGAAAAAACTATTGAATCATTCAATTGAGAAATAAAATATAGCGGTTATCAGTTGAGTGAGATACAACATGACTGGGTATTTTCTTTCTGGGAACACTCTAATAGAAAACATCATAATATGTAAAATTTTGTATAAATTAATTGTCATCTTACTAAAGACATAGCAATTGTTTATTCCATTAGCAAGAAGCTTTTGTAAGCTTAAATATATATAGTAAATCCAAACAAATAATAAATATAGAATTTATCTTTTTCTATATTTTATCTACAAAATTACTGTTTAATCATTGTCAATATAGCAATTACCAAGCTCATGAAATACACCCCACCCGCGCTGTCGCGCACCCTCCCCTTACCAAGGGGAGGGTTGGGGAGAGGTAATTTTGTATCTAACTAGAGTGGGAAAGGCTATAACTTCAATTTCTATTTAGGAAACTACTATTATGACCACCCAAGAACAGCTAAATCAATGGCAGGAATTAGCTCAACAGTTGCGTATTGATAGTATTCGCGCTACGACTGTCGCCGGTTCTGGTCATCCTACTTCTTCTATGTCTTCTGCTGATTTAATGGCAGTTTTATTATCTAAATATCTCCACTACGATTTCGATCATCCAGATAATCCTAATAACGATCGCTTTATTCTCTCTAAAGGACACGCTGCACCGTTGCTGTATTCGATGTATAAAGCAGCAGGCGTGATTTCTGACCAAGAATTACTATCTCTACGCCAGCTTGGTAGTCGCTTAGAAGGTCATCCTACACCTGTTTTCCCTTGGGTAGATGTAGCTACAGGTTCTCTAGGACAAGGCTTACCCATTGGTGTGGGAGTGGCTTTAGCAGGTAAATATTTAGACCAATTACCATACAACATTTGGGTATTATTGGGGGATAGTGAAACGGCTGAAGGTTCAATTTGGGAAGCTTTTGATCATGCCTCTCACTATAGTTTAGATAATTTAATTGCCATTATTGATGTCAATCGCCTCGGTCAACGTGGTCAAACTGAATTAGGCTGGAATACACAAGCTTATGCTAATCGTGCCAAGGCTTTTGGCTGGCAAGCTATAGAAATTGATGGTCATAATTTAACAGAAATTGATCAAGCGTTTAGTGCTGCTGTGGCTGTAAATGACCGACCCACAGTGATTATTGCTAAGACAAAAAAAGGTAAAGGAGTAAAGACTTTAGAAGATATAGGTGGTTGGCATGGTAAAGCTTTGAAAGCAGAACAGGAACAACAAGCTATTGCCGAATTGGGTGGAGAACGTCACATTACGATCGCAGTTGATAAACCAGAATCACAAAGCCAACCTGCTGTACTAGGAGTACCTCAACCCCTACAACTGCCCACATATAAAAAAGATCAGAAAGTTGCTACCCGTCGCGCTTACGGTGATGCTTTATTAGCTTTGGGAACATCACAACCTGATGTAATTGTCCTTGATGCTGAGGTGAGTAATTCTACATATGCTGAAGATTTCGCCGAAGCCTTTCCTGAACGCTACTTTGAAATGTACATTGCTGAACAGCAAATGATAGCAGCAGCGGTAGGCTTGCAGGTAAGAAAATACAAGCCTTTTGCTTCCACCTTCGCAGCGTTTTTAACTCGTGCTTATGATTTTGTTCGCATGGCGGCTGTATCTCGTGCCAACATTAAGTTAGTTGGTTCTCATGCTGGTGTCTCTATTGGTCAAGATGGTGCTTCCCAAATGGGATTAGAAGATTTAGCGGCTTTTCGCGCTGTGTGGAATAGCACTGTGTTGTATCCTAGTGATGCTAATCAAACTGCTAAACTAGTAGCACAGATGAGCGATGCCTACGGCAAGCAAAGCGATCGCACTGGCATAGTTTATCTTCGCACCACCAGAGAAAGCACGCCTGTAATTTATAGCAGTGAAGAAATATTTCCCATTGGTGGTAGCAAAACTCTCCACCGTTCCCATGAAGATCAAGCCACCGTTATTGGTGCAGGTATTACCCTCCACGAAGCCCTCAAAGCCTACGAAAGATTGAAAAATGAGGGGATCAAAGTCCGCGTTATTGATGCCTATTCCGTTAAACCCATTGATGTACAAACATTACGTCAAGCTGCAAAAGATACTAACGGTAACTTAATAGTTGTGGAAGACCATTGGCTAGAAGGTGGTTTAGGTGATGCTGTGTTGGATGCCTTTGCCGGTAATAGTAGTACTCATCCTTACAAAGGTTCGCAACTGCAAATTATTAAACTCGCAGTTCGAGATATGCCCACTTCCGGTACACCAGAAGAACTACTCCATGCCGCTAAAATTGATGCCGATGCCATTGTGGAAACTGTGAAATTGCAAGTTAGACAATTGGTGGGAGTATCTTAGAGGATGTTTGAAAAGTATCAGAATTGATCGAGATCCCCCCTTTTTAAGGGGCTAAATTCTTCAAAGTCCCCATTTGTAAGGGGGATTTAGGGGGATCTGCGGGTGTTAGATCCCACACGAAAAAGTATTCAAACAACCTCTTAGAGGATATTGACAAAAAGCTTGACTCCATTTAGCATTGACCACTGACGGCCGATATTACCGAACAAAGGTGGTGTAATGGTGCAGGGGAGAAAATGTGGTCAAGTTTTAGCGATCGCTCTCTTATTATCTCATCCTCTGACAGCGATTGCATCTGTCAAAAATCTCAAAATTAATCCTGCACCATTAATAGCCCAGCAGCAAACTTTCACTCCAGCACAAGAAGAAGCAATTGCTGAAGCAAAACAATTATTTGCAGAAGCTGGAAAACTGCAACAACAAGGAACCGCAGAATCATTTCAGCAAGCAATCACCAAATATGAAGCCGCACTCAAAATTTGGCGCAAATTGGGAGTCAGTTCTTCTGAAGCAGCTACACTTGTAGGACTAGGTGGAATTTATCTTGATTTAAACCAAATTCCTAAATCCTTAGAATATTATACCCAAGCATTAGCTATTAGACGAAATATACAAGATACAAAAGGACAATCAACTATTCTTTTGTTTATTGGTAATGCCTACGTTAAATTAGGTGAAAAACAAAAAGCTATTGAATTTTATCAGCAATCTCTATCTATTCTGAAAACTGAGAAAAATCAAGACTATATTATTTTTGTACTTGATGCTATTGCTAAAACTTATGCAAGTATTGGAGACACAAATAAAGCCTTAGATTATTATAATCAACAATTAGAGATTCAGCGGGCTAATAATGATCAATCTGGAGAAGCAGATACATTAGAAAGTATTGCTACGGACTATGCAAATTTAGGAAAAATCAAACAAAGCATTAACTATTTAAATCAGTCTTTAGAAATTCGTCGTCAACTAAAAGACTTATCTGGACAAGCCAAAAATCTGGGAATGTTGGGTTTATTATATGGTTATGCTGGTCAAACAGAACTAAGTGTTAATTCCTTAAATCAAGCTTTAGAAATACAGAAAACGACACAGAAAAACCTTTCTGGGCTAGATTTACAATTGAATTTATTACAACAATCAACTATTCTTTCTAGTGTAGCTGGAACTTATCTAACTTTTTATGAATACAGCAAATCTTTAAATGCGTTTGAAAATGCACGTTCTCTACTTAAACAAATTACCAACCCTATTTTACAACCAGAATCTTTTGAAGCCAAAATTTTATATAATATTAGTCTGATTTACCGACAAACTGGTCAAAAACAAAAAGCACTTGATGTACTAAATCAAGCATTAGAACTACAACGTAAAAATAAAAATCCTGAAGAAGCCGGAACTCTGACATCTCTTGCAGATGTTTATCAATCAACGGGTGAATATCAAAAAGCAATAGATTTTTATAACCAATCATTGACAATTCAGCGACAAACGCAAAATTTTATAGAAGAAGCAAAAACTCTGAGATATCTTGCTAAAATATATCAATATTTAGGCAATTATCAATTGAGTATTGAAACTTTAAATCAAGCATTGACGAAGTTTCAAAAAATGGAAGATTTTAGTGGTTTAGCTCAAACAATGAATAGTATTGGAGATGTTTATAAAGAATCAAAAGATTATGATTCAGCGCTGAAGTATTATAATCAAGGATTAGAAATATCCCGAAAATTGGAAGATATTAACCAAGAATTAGCGATAACAACAGGGATAATTAGAGTATATGAAGAATTAAAAAATTATCCCCAAGCCTTAGATGCTGCTAACAAAATCTTAATTGCGTCACGTCAACGCAAAAATAGCTTTAGTGAAGCCACAGCCTTAGCTTATTTAGGAAGAATTTATTTAGCGTCAGGAGATGAACAAAAAGCCCTAGAAGCTTCGCGTCAGGCTTTATCTGGATTTGAAAAATTGGGTTATCCTGCGGCAGCAGCTAATATATTTGGTAATATCGCTAAAACATACAATTCATTAAAACAGTATCAACCAGCGATTGAGACTTATCATCAGGAATTGCAACTCAGGCAAAAATTAGGCGATCGCACCGGAGAAGCTGATACACTTTACTATATCGCCCTCACAGAGCGCAATCGAGGCAATTTAGCAGCTGCTATTACCCCCATTGAAAAAACCATTCAAATAGTCGAAAGCATCCGCACCAAAGTCACCAGCCAAGACTTACGCACATCCTACTTTGCCACAGTCCAGAAATATTACCAATTCTACATCGACCTGTTGATGCAACTGCACAAACAACAACCAGCAAAAGGTTATAATGCGATCGCACTCCAAGCCAGCGAACGCGCCCGCGCCCGGAGTTTATTAGAAATCCTCAACGAAGCCAATGCAGACATCCGCCAAGGTGTAGATCCTCAACTCTTCAGCCAAGAACGCAACCTCCAACAACAACTTGATGCTTTAGAAAAACGCCGCATTGAAATATCCAGCAAACCTGACAGCACCAAACAAGAACAAGCATTCCAACAAGAAACAACCAATCTATTAGAACAATATCGCCAAATCCAAGCAAAAATTCGCGCCATCAGCCCTCGTTACGCAGCCCTCACCCAACCCCAGCCATTAACACTCAAAGAAATTCAACAGCAAGTATTAGATGAAAACACCTTGCTTTTAGAATACTCCCTTGGTGAAGAACGCAGTTATCTTTGGGCAATTACAAAAACAAGTATTTCTAGTTATGAACTTCCTGAAAGTGCAGAAATAGAAACCCTAATTAAAAACTTCCGTAACGAAATTGTCAAACCTACATCAAATAAAAAAACAATAACTAAAGCAGCTGCATCTTTAACCCAAATATTGTTAACACCCATAGCCCAACAATTAGGAAAAAAACGCTTAGTTATAGTTGGTGATGGTGCATTGCAATATGTCCCGTTCGCAGCTTTAACAATCCCAAATACCCAAACATACCAACCATTAATTCTTAATCACGAAATTATCACTTTACCATCAGCTTCTACAGTTGCACTACTGAGACGGGAACAACAAACAAAGAAAACTGCAACCAAAACCTTAGCACTCTTAGCCGATCCAGTATTTACAAAAGATGATGAAAGGCTCAATATTGATAGACAATTACCCAAAAGCCAGGAAAATAACAACTTAAATACCCTAGCATTAAAAAGAGCCACACTCAATACAGCTATTAAATTTCAAAGATTACCTTTTACCCGCCAAGAAGCCCAAGAAATTTTAGAATTAGTTCCAGAAAATCAAAAATTACAAGCTTATGATTTTGCGGCTAATCGAGAATTTGTTACCAATACACAACTAAGCCAATATCGGATTTTACACTTTGCAACTCACGGGATTCTTAACAGCGAACAACCAGAATTATCAGGAATAGTTTTATCTCTATTTGATGATCAAGGAAAACCGCAAAATGGTTTTTTACGCCTTCATGATATATTCAACCTGAACCTATCAGCAGATTTGGTAGTTTTGAGTGCTTGTCAAACAGGTTTAGGACAGCAAATCAAAGGAGAAGGATTGGTAGGATTAACAAGGGGATTTATGTATGCAGGTAGTCCTAGAGTTGTAGTCAGTTTGTGGAATGTCGATGATCAAGCCACAGCATTACTAATGCGGAAATTTTATCAAAAAATGCTCAAAGATGGCTTGAAACCCCCTGCGGCATTGAGACAAGCGCAGATTGAGATGTTGCAGGATGAACGTTTTTCTAAACCTGATTATTGGGCAGCTTTTACCTTACAGGGTGAATGGAGGTAATAATAGTCATGATTGATGTAAGGATTCAGGATACAGAATTTTTGAGATAGTAGGGAACTCTTAACAGAAGAGAAAAATATTCTTCCTTCTTTCTCCTGACTCCTGACTCCTGACTCCTTACGTCATAATTTGTAATCTGGAAAATCACCCCAAGAAGCTGAAAGATTGAGTATGCAAAATTATTAGAGATTTAGTATAATTCAATGCCAAAACTAGTTCTCTCATTTTTTAGCGATCATTGCACTCTCGCATTCTTAATGGGCATACTTTTCTTTTCCTACCCTGGATTAGCAATTGCTGGATATCAGCCCATAGCAGAAACACTATCCCTAGATGCAAAACGTGCTGCGGCTAAAAAAGCTGATCAGGAAGGGTTGCAACTTGAACGGCAAGGCACAGCAGAATCACGGCGACAGGCAATTGATAAATGGCAAACAGTCTTAAAGTTATGGCAACAAATAGGTGACACTAACAACGAAGCTAAAACCCTCTACAATATCGGCTTAGTTTATTCTGATTTAGGAGAAAAGCACAAAGCACTTGAATTGTTAAAACAGGCGCTACCTCTGATGCAAAAGGTAGGTAATAAAGAAGGTGAAGCTAGAATCTTCAGTCAAATTGGCAGAGTTTACAATTTATTAGGAGAAGAATATGAGGCACTGACATTTTTAAATCAAGCACTAATTCTCATCCAGAAAATAAATAATAAAAAAGATGAAGCCACTGCCCTCAATAATATTGGTAAAATCTACTCTCATTTAGGAGATAAACAAAAAGCATTAGAATACTACCATCAGGCATTACCTCTCAGAAGGGCTGCGGGTGATAAAAGAGGCGAAGCCATAACTATTAATAATATTGGTTTAGTTTATTCTTACTTGGGAGAGAAAAAGAAAGCACTGGAATACTATCACCAGGCATTACCTCTTATGCAGCAGACAAATAATCAAGATGGTGAAGCTGCTACTCTCAATTACATTGGTAGGGTTTACAGTTATTTAGGAGAAAAACAGAAGGCATTAGCTTTTTTTGAAAAAGCATTACCTCTCACCAAACAAACAGGTAACAGAGGCAGCGAAGCCGCTACTCTGAATAATATTGCCTTAACTTACTCAAATTTAGGAAATAACAGCAAAGCACTAGAATACTATCAGCAGGCATTGTTCTTAAGAGAGGCAGTAAGCGATATCAGTGGCAAAGCGATCACCTTGACTGGCATGGGTAAAGTTTACGCCAATTTAGGAGATGACAACAAGGCAATGGCGTACTATCAACAGGCGCTACCCTTGAGACAAGCAGTAGGAGATAAAGAGGGTGAGGCTAATACTCTTTTTAATATTGCAGATTTAGAACGCGATCGCGGGAACTTGCAAGCAGCACTGATCCAAATTGAAGCCGCAATCCAAATTATTGAAGATTTACGTACCAACATCGCCAGTAAACTTTTACGTGCTTTCTACTTTGCCACACAGCACAAGGTTTATGCCTTCTATATTGACTTATTGATGCAACTGCACAAACAGCAACCAGCAAAGGGTTATGATGCGATCGCACTCCAAGCCAGTGAAAGCACCCGCGCCCGCAGTCTATTAGAATTGCTGGCAGAAGCCAAAGTCGATATCCGCCAAGGCGTAGATCCAAACTTACTCGCAGCAGAAAGCAACCTACGAAAAAAATTTGATGCTGTCGAACAACAGCGGCTAGATTTACTCAATAGTCAACACACCCAAAAACAAATCCAACTCATAGAAACAGAAATTGCTGCACTTATAGATCAATACAGAGAACTGAAAGCAAAAATCCGCACTAGCAGTCCGCGTTATGCCGCCTTAACTCAGCCCCAACCCCTGAAACTCACAGAAATTCAGCAGCAAGTATTAGACAAAGATACTTTGCTATTGCAATACTTTCTAGGAGAAAAACGCAGTTATCTTTGGGTAATTAGCAAAACCAATATCTCCAGTTATGAACTACCCAACCGTACTCAAATTGAAGCCGCAGCCCAAAAATTTTCCGTAGCTTTAACCGCACCCAGTCAGAGAAATAACTTTGTCCAAATAGCGAAAGCAGCAACACCATTAACGCAAATGCTTCTACCCCCGGCTGCGACAATATCACAACACAAACGCTTAGTCATCGTTAGCGATGGTGCATTACAGTATCTACCATTTGGGGCGCTAACCACAAGCAGCAACTATGAACCATTACTACTCAAACACGAAATTATCTCTCTCCCCTCAGCTTCCACACTAGCCATCATTCGACGTGAACACCAAGGACGTAAATTACCTCCCAAAAAACTAGCTGTAATTGCAGATCCCGTATTTAGTCAATCTGACGAACGCCTCACAGTTAAAAAAACTCCACTTTCCCAACTATCACCAACTAATAATATAAATACCCTAGCTTTAAACAGATCCGTCAATAATTATAGTGTTAAATTTGATCGTCTGCGCTTTACCCGCAAGGAAGCAGACAAGATTTTAGAATTAGTACCTGAAGATCAGCGGTTGCAAGTTTTAGGTTTTGCTGCTAACCGTGATTTCGTTACCAGTAACCAACTCAGTCAATATCAAATTGTTCATTTTGCAACTCACGGAATCATCAATAATCAAAGGCCAGAATTATCTGGGGTAGTCTTATCACTGTTTGACGAACAAGGTAAACCCCAAAATGGCTTTTTGCGACTACTTGATTTTTATAACCTCTATCTACCCGTGGAATTAGTTGTACTCAGTGCTTGTCAAACAGGCTGGGGTGAAAATATTCGCGGAGAAGGATTAGTGGGATTAACAACAGCATTTATGTATGCAGGTAGTCCCCGCGTAATCATGAGTTTATGGAGTGTAGATGATGAAGGAACTTCCATATTAATGCAGAAATTTTACCAAAAGATGTTAAAAGAAAATTTAAAACCTGCTTCGGCATTACGTCAATCACAAATTGAAATGTGGCAAGAACAAAAATGGAATTCCCCATTTTATTGGGCTGCATTTATGTTACAAGGTGAGTGGCGATAATTCAATAAATTACAGTATTAATCGAAGTCTTTATTTCTAAAAAATATCAGCAGGATCAGCAGATTGTAATTTTTGCATGGCTATCAATGCAGAAATAGAACACATCAATGTCGTCAGAATAAATATCAAAACTGCTCTTTGTAAAGTCATCATGATTGGTAACAGAGTTGCCTGTTTAGTAATCATATATAAACATTGAGCAATAGTAATTCCAGGAATAAAGCCAATAGCTGCTAGAATTAATGCTTCTTGAAATACCACACCAAGTAAATAGCTATTTTTAAAACCTATTGCTTTCAAAGTTGCATATTCTGGTAAATGATCAGAAACATCACTATAGAGAATTTGATACACAATTACCGCGCCAACCATAAAGCCAATGATTGCACCTAATGTAAAGGTAAATCCTACAGGTGTACTAGTATTCCAAAAGCTTTTTTCCCTAGCCATGAACTCCTGTTTAGAAATAATTTGAACGTCATTCGGGAGTTTAGCTTTTAAATTGGCTATTACCCAATCTAAATTTGCTCTAGGTTCTAACTTAATTAATCCAAAATCAATTAATCCTCTCTCTCTCTTTTTTCCAAATAAACGCAGAAAATTGACATCACTAGTGATGATATTTCCATTTACACCAAAAGAAGTACCTAAACGGAATAAACCCACAACATTAACTTGACGATTGTTTAATTCTGTGGTGACAGTATTATTAGTTTGAATTTGGGAAACAACAGTACCAAATTCTTTACGAGAACCACGATCAAATAAAACAGTATCTGCCTCTCTTAATTTGTTTAAATTCTCTTTAACTCCAGCTAGATTTACTACTTGTTCTTCTGGATTAAAGCCAATAGCATAAATATTCCAAGTTTGTTGATTATCAGGATTTTTCCAGGGAAGAGAACCTAAATAAATAGGACTTACAGATTGTACACCTGTAAAACCTAATGTTTGATATAATCTCCTTTGGGAAAATTGATCTAATGAAATTAAGGATTTATAGCGAGAACTAACTAAAACAATTTCTCCTTCTAAACTGTTATGTAGTTGTACTGCACCATCAAATAAAGCTTCAAGAATACCAAGTTGTAAAAACATTAACACATCTGCAAAAGCAATACCAGCAATAGCAACTAGCATTCTGGATTTTTCTCTTGACAACTGTAACCATGCTAGTGGTATTTTACGTTTCCACATATTTTTTTCTAATCCGAATTATTATTTATACTAAAAACGGCTAATATCTCGACTTTATAGATAACAAGATTCAAAGGAAAAACTCCAATAAAAACTCTGCGTTTACCTCAGCGAACCTCTGCGTTTAAAAGTAAAGTTCCCAACCGTTTTTAGTATAATTGAATTGCTACTTTTACTTTAGAGTTAGTTAAAGTCTTAACTCGTTGACTAGATTCTGGATTGAGGCGAATTTTAACTTCTACAACTCGCGCATCTATATCAGCCGCAGGATCAGTATTGAGTACATCTTTCTTGGCGATTAATAATCCTACTTCTTCAACAGTTCCTGCTAATCTTCCCGGTAAATTGAGTTGAGTGATAGTTGCTGATTGTCCTATTTTTACGCTATTAATATCGGCTTCATATACTTCAGCAACTACATACATTTGCTCAGTTTGTCCAATTTCTACAATGCCTTTATCGCTGACAATTTCTCCTCCCCAAGTATGAATTTTCAGAATTTTTCCATTTTGGGGAGAATGCACATAAGCTAAATCTACATCTGCTTGGGCTTCATGGACTGCGGCTTTTGCACTTTCTATTTCGGCTACTGCTATTTGGATATCGGTGGGACGTATTTCTGCAATTTGATTTAAAGTTGCACTGGCTTGTTTGAGTTTTTCTCTGATAGTTTCTGATGTTTGTATCCGGTTAGCAATAGCTTCTTTTAAACTTGCTTGTGCTGTTTCTAAAATTAATTTTTTACTGTCACGAATAGATGTAGAAATAGCACCTTCTACTTGTAAATATTCATAGCGTTGATATTCTAATTGAGCATTTTTTACTTCTGCTTCCAATCGTTTGACTGTGGCTATTCTTGCTGCACTTTGCTGACGTAATTCTGCTTCTAATTCACTAACTGTCGCTATTTGGGTGGCAATTTCTCCCTGTTTTGCGCCAGCTTTTACCCGTGCTAATTGAGATTCGGCTACTTTGACCTGTTGCTTGGCGCGATTTAGTGCGGCTAAACGGCGATTGCTACTATCCAAAATAGCAATTACTTGTCCTTTTTTAATACTTTCACCTTGCTTAACTAATAGTTTATCAACTCGGTTACTACCTGCAATTTGCGACACAGACACTTGAATCACTTCCCCTTGGGGTTCAATTCTTCCCAAAGCCGTAACCGCTTTAATTGCTGGAAGACTTTCTGCTGCTAGGGTGTTATCTTGCTGGGTGCTATTTTGTCTACTGATTAAAAAATATGATGATGCTGCAATACTGGTGACAGCTAAAACTAGAGTACTGATAATTAGCGATCTTTTTTGGATACCCGCAGGGCTTTTGTCAGTTCGCTTAGAGTCTGGGTAAAAATTCTGCACTTAAGTCACCACCTGAGCTAATTTACTCAATTAAGTTAATTAAACTATTTTTATTCAACTTGTTGTATACAAAATTTAGTGTAACCTAAAGAAGATATCTGTCAAGTAGTTTTTATGGGTTTACCGCAAGCCATTTTGACCTGTTTAATTGAAAAACCCCATAGTGGCTATGACCTTTCCAAGGTATTTAGCGAATCAATCGGTTGTTTTTGGAACACATCACAGCAGCAAATTTACCGAGAACTAAACAAATTAGAATCACAAGAGTTAATAGTCTCCGAGATTATTCCCCGTCAAGGACGCTTAGATAAAAAAATCTACTCAATTACAGAACTAGGTAAACAGCATTTATTAGAATGGATGCGACAACCCAGCGAACCCGACATAATTAGAGAAGACATATTAGTAAAAGTTTTTTCTGGTAGTTTAGTACCAGCTAGTGTACTGATAGAAGATGTAAAACGCCGTCGTCAAATACATATAGAAAAATTGTCCAAATATCGACAAATTGAGCAAGAGAAATTCCCTAATCCAGAAGCATTAACTAGAAAAGAAAAACTCAGACATTTAGTATTAAATGCTGGTATTCGTTATGAATTAGAATGGATAGATTGGTGTGATGAAGCCTTAGAAATTATCAAAGATACTCAACAAGAATAAACAGAATATACCGCAGAATATTTAAATTATTCACATTGAATTAAACCCAACATTTTCAAGGATTTTTAGGATTTCTCCTCGTTCAATTTAACCTACGAAAATCCTTACAGCGGATTTCATTTACATGAGATACAAACTTGAATAATGAAACTCTTGTGGTGCGGGCATCTTGCCCGCTAGGTATGTACGAAATCCGCTGTAACTGAAGTGTATTTTATTATGAACAGCATTTGACCATACATAATATAGCCTTTCCCACTCTAGTTAGATACAAAATTACCCCTCCCCAACCCTCCCCTTGGTAAGGCTACGGTGTACACACATCCTTATCCAGAGATGGTTTCCAGTCCTGAGAAAAGGATTCAAGTCACCGCAGACCCCAAACCAAAGCATGAATTACACGAATTTTTTGAGGTTTATAGCCAGACTAACCGTCCAAGTTAAGCCGTAATCTTCAACTCACAACTGATGTTAACTCCCTAATTCTGAAATTATGCGGTGGTGAAGCTTAAATTTCCGGCTGAAAAAAGGCTCAAACCTATGCCAGGATTACTTGTGTGTACACCGTAGCCTTGGTAAGGGGAGGGTGCGCGACAGCGCGGGTGGGGTGTATTTCATGAGCTTGGGAATTGCTATATTAAGTATTTAAAATCGATCTCCAAAGATAGTGCATATTAACCTAGTAGTATTGCTTCCTTTCTGTCTACTTCTCTATCTTTAGTTCTATTTCTATAGCCTTTCCCACTCTAGTTAGATACAAAATTACCCCTCCCCAACCCTCCCCTTGGTAAGAAGAGGGTGCGCGACAGCGCGGGTGGGGTGTATTTCATGAGCTTGGGAATTGCTATATCAGCCATGTAATATCTCTCCTAACTTCAGTCATCAGCAAGAGGAAAAATAGAAAAATAGTTCCTACTATAGTAAATAGAAATATGAACAATTTGTTTGGAAACACAGTATGCCGCTTCATAAACTTGAAAATTTTGACCCCAACTATCGAGAAACCTTTAATGGAGATGATATTAAAAGCTTGCATCTCTATACAGAAAGTGGAGTAAAAGTTGGCGCAATCAATGATGCCTTAGTTGATGATGACGGAAGATTTCGATATCTAGTTATTGAGACCAATATAGAGTCTAATTCTTTGGAGAAGAAAATATTACTACCTATTGGACTTGCTCACATTAATTATCCAGCAAAAAGTGTTTATGTTGATGGACTAAGTAAACAGCAAGTAGAACAATTACCTGAGTACCATGACAACATAGTTGTCGATCATGATTATGAAGAACAAGTACGCAGCGTTTATCGTTCTCCCAGCGCTGCTGTAACTTATAATCCTGAAAATTACACTTACGAACAAGAACCGAATTTATATGGTTTGCACGAGCAATATCATCAAACTCTCAGACTTTATGAAGAACGTTTAATTACCAATAAACACCGTGTTAAAACCGGAGAAGTATCAGTTGGTAAACATATTGAAACAGAAACAGCAAGAGTTACAGTACCTATTCAAAAAGAACGTGTTGTTATCGAGAGAATCCAACCCACAGGTGCAGAAACGTTAGTAAATCCTAATGAAATCCATTTTCAAGAAGGGGAAGTAGCTCGCATAGAAGTTTATGAAGAAACACCAGAAATTCATAAAGAAGCATTCGTTCGAGAAGAAGTGCGAGTAAGAAAAGTAGTAGATCGAGATATGGTAGAAGCTCAAGAAGTCATTCGCAGGGAAGAGTTAGATATTGATACTTCTGGTACATTACATTTACAGGAAAATAGTGATAAAGTCAATCACTAAAAACGTTTACATAATAGTAGTGTAAAATTCCTGATTTTTGACTGGATTTGATTGAAATTTATCAACTATAGCAATCCTATTTAATTTACTTGTGTACGAGTTTTACATTCTTAAACCCTAGCGTAATAGAGAAATAGTAATGAATTGGTGAAATACATTTAGGGTTTTGATGGATATTTTCTACTCTACATATATTTTAAAATCAAATAGGATTGCTATACATATAGCAATTTCCAAGCTCATGAAATACACCCCCCCCGCGCTGTCGCGCACCCTCCCCTTACTAAGGGGAGGGTTGGGGAGGGGTAATTTTGTATCTAACTAGAGTGGGAAAGGCTATATTAAAGTAAATCTGTAGTTAGATGTGGCAATAACAACCAAGAATCTGGGGTTTGAGTGATTAAAGCGATTAATCGGAGATGGCACACTGCACTATGTACCTACTCTATAGGAAGCAAATTACAGCATGATTCTGCAAATATCCTTGAATATTCGTATTACCATCACCAGCAATATCTATAACTTCTGATGAACCTATATTCATGTAATTCATTCAATAGAAAGAGGAAAAATAACTAATGAATTCCTAGGATAGAAGTCAGAAAATGCTATAATATTCCGAGGTAAAGTATAATGGTTCTTTACAAATTAGAAGATTTTGATCCTCAGTACCGCGATACTTTTGAAGGTAATGACATTAAGGGTTTAGGAGTATATACAGATAGAACAGATGAAAAAATAGGTACTGTACATGATGCTTTAGTTGATGAAGAAGGAAACTTTCGTTATTTAGTAATTGACTTAGGCTTCTGGATCTTTGGAAAGAAAGTTTTGCTGCCGATTGGACGTAGCCGCATCGACTATAATACTAAACGTGTTTATGCCATTGGCTTGACAAGAGAGCAAGCGGAAAATTTACCTGAGTTTAACGAACGTCTAACAACAGATTACGACTATGAGGAACAGGTACGTGGAGTATATCGCAATCCCCAGCACCGCACCTCAACTGTAGAATCACCAACACCCCTAGAATCACCAACACCTGTAGAATCATTCACAGGGGTAGGAACAACCCCCGCCAGAACTACACCAACGTACAACCGTGATACTTATCGCTACGAACAGGAACCCGATTTGTTTGATTTAAATGAGCAAAATAATCAAAATCTGAAATTGTATCAAGAGCGGCTAATTACCAGCAAACATCGCCGCAAAATGGGGGATGTTACTGTTGGTAAGCACGTAGAAACTGAAACTGCACGAGTATCAGTACCAGTGGAAAGAGAACGCGTTGTTGTTGAACGTGTGACACCTGAAGATGCTGGTAGAACCGTAGCTTCTGGTGAAGCCAGCTTCCGAGAAGGTGAAATAGCTCGCGTGGAAATTTACGAAGAAACACCAGAAATTCGTAAAGAAGCATTTGTCCGTGAAGAAGTTAGAGTTAAAAAAGTTGTAGAGCAAGACACAGTTGAAACTCAAGCAACTGTGCGTCGTGAAGAATTAGATGTGAATGCGCCTAATCTACCTATTGAAGAACGATAATTTTGATTTTGATAGGACTTACGCATAACACAACGAAAGTAGCGGTAATTCATGAATTACCGCTACGGAAGAATCAGGTTTTCGGTCACATCTTGCGTAAGTATTGTTTGATAAAAATGAATTCATTCATAACTAATTAAAGCCAGTGCAGGTGAGGCTTTTTATGAGCTTTACCTGTACTTGTAATTTTAAGGATAGTTGCCAGCATTCAGAAAAAGAAAGAATGGATTAAATTCAGACTACCAAACATTTAATATCAATATTCTGTACTGAAAAGATATAGCAATTCCCAAGCTCATGAAATACACCCCACCCGCGCTGTCGCGCACCCTCCCCTTGGTAAGGGGAGGGTTGGGGAGGGGTAATTTTGTATCTAACTAGAGTGGGAAAGGCTATATACTCAAAACGGCTAGTAACCTGACTTTTCATAATACAAAAACCAAGTATTAAGACTCTATTCATTGCCATAAATTTGTTTTCCAAAAATAGCCACATTGAAAAAGTATATGATTGAATATTTAAATTCAGAAACACCTGGCGAACAACAAGAAAAAGATCTTTCCATAGACAAGCAAGAAAAAATTATTCCTCTTCTAGAAGAAAGATTGTTTGTTGATCATAGCAAACACAAAATTGGAGAGGTCATTGTTCGCAAACAAATCGAAACTCAGATGATACAAATTCCCATCCGTCGGGAAAAATTGATTATTGAACAAGTAAGCCCAGAACACAAACAACTAGCCGAGATAGATTTAAATGAAAGAGAGATTTCGGAAATTTTAACGGCTGCAAAAACATCGGAAGTGACTAATTTTGAAAGTGGTTTAATTGTTAGTGGAGAGTTCAGTTCACCAAAAATTGCCAGCTTACTTTTAAATGCTATCAACCTAGAAAAAAATCAGGGTTGCCAGCACATAAAAATATCAATTCTCGTAGAAAATGAATCTCAGCAACAAAGATATCAAGAATGGTTTAATCGTTGTACTTCTAGTTAGTGATTAGGTGGGCATTGCCCGCCTTTTTAAGGAATTATAAATTACTAGGTGTATATCTTTTTTGGTTATATATTGCAAAAGCTAAAACTAAAAATGTTAGTCCTCCTGCTAAATATAAAGGATAGCCATAGGTGATGGGGTCAGATTGTTTGACAATCAGTCCGGCAATTACAGGCCCAATACCATTAGAAATACTTAAATAAGAAGCATTTAAACCCAATACAGTTCCCTGAAGATCAGGTTTAGCATTGAGAGAAATTAAAGTGCTAATCATTGGCTGTACGAGAGAATTAAACAGGGAAAATAAGATACTGATAGTTATAAAATAGGTAATATTTGGCCAAACTGGCATTAATGCAAATGACAGACTACGAAAAAATAGACCTAAAAACAAAATTTTAACTACATCAAATTTCTTGATCATCACAGACACACCCCAAGTTTGCATAATTACGCCTAATGTGCCAAAGACTAAAAACAGGAGTGTTAAAGACTGGCTAGTTTGAGCTAAAACCTTGATGAAGTAAGGTTGAAAAGCATATGTAAACATAGTAAAAGTCGTGCCAGTTAAGAAATTAATAAATAGTAAAATGCCAACTCCTGGCATTACTAAACCCTTGACTAAATTTCCTAAACCTAAATCGAATATATTACTAGATTTTGTAGCTTTATTTTTGAGAGTTTCGGGTAAGAAGAAAATAGTCATCAACAAAGCCACAAGCGCAACTCCAGCAGAAACTAAAAATGCAGTTCCCAAAGACTTTTGCTGTGCTAATAAACTGATAGCTGGGCCTAAAACGAAACCTAAACCCATTGCAGCCCCATAAATACCAAATGCATGGGCGCGATCCTTGGGACTGGTAATATCAGAAATTACTGCTTGAGCTACAGAAGCATTACCACCGGTGATCCCATCCAAAAATCGTGCAAAAAATAACAGGCTTGCAGTTGTTGCCGTTCCAGCTATACAGTTGGCAATGACAGTCCCGGCTAAACTTATTATTAATAAAGGCTTCCTGCCAAAACGATCAGAAAGTTTGCCAATGACAGGAGTTGCAAAAAATTGAGCTATAGAGTAAATAGAAAATAATAAACTGGTTTGGAAATCGCTCAGACCAAATTGTTTGCCATAAAGATAGATAATAGGAATTAAAATCGTCAGACTCAGGGAGTTAACAAAGGCAATTAAAGCAGTAATCCAAAAATTGCGATTCATCAGTAATTAATAACCACCGGGTTTTTGCTTTATGGTTGTATTCAACTCCAGCCATAGTACCATTCACCATGCTTTCAAATACTATTCATGAAATTTAGACACAAAAAACCTTCGCAAAAGCACCAACAGCCTATAATTCCACGAGTTCACATTCAAGTTCGTAATGGACAATTTGAAATTATGGGTATGGGTGTATGGCATTCATACTGGCGTGATCCTTATCATTTGCTGCTAACTATTCCTTGGTCTGGCTTCTTGCTCCTAATTTGTATTTTTTATGTAGCTATTAATACTCTATTTGCCTTAGCCTATAGATTAGGAGGAGATTGTATTGCTAATGCTCAACCTGGTTCTTTTCTAGATGCCTTTTTTTTTAGTGTGCAAACCTTGGCATCTATTGGTTATGGTGCAATGTATCCAACAACAACTTATGCCAATATCATAGTCACTATTGAGGCGATGATTGGTGTGGTGGGAATTGCTGTGATGACAGGATTAGCTTTTGCTCGTTTTTCCCGACCAACTGCCCGTGTGATGTTTAGCCGTGTAGCGGTAATTATGTCACAGGAAGGATTACCCACTCTATTATTTCGTACCGCAAATCAGCGCCGCAATATGATTTTAGAGGCACAGATACGGCTGTATTTAATGCGTGATGAAGTAAATCAAGATGGAGGGTCTTTACGGAAAATTCATGATCTCAAGTTAGTCAGAAGCCAAACACCTAATTTCTCTTTATCTTGGACAATTATGCATATCATTGATGAATCTAGCCCTTTGTTTGGGATGACATCAGAATCACTAGTTAAAACACAATCCTTGCTAATGGTTTCTGTTAGTGGTATTGATGAAACTGTGGCGCAGGTTGTCCATGCTCGTCATAGTTATGCTGCTAATGATATTTTATGGAATAGTAGATTTGTTGATATTATGCACCGGACTCCGGATGGACATCGCTACGTTGATTATAATTATTTTCACGATGTATTACCTGTGAATGAAGTTATTCGGTAGTACTCAATAATCAGCGCTCTTTTTAAAAAGATGCAACTCTTTTGTCATCGAAAGGAATTTAGGACTTACGCAAAAAACTCTCAAACTTCTATTCCTCTGTTTCCTCTGCGGTTCGTTATTCCGTAACTCGTGCGTAAGTCCTAGAATTAATAAAAGGTGCTGAAGATGCATCTTTTTTGAATCATTTTAAACATCTAAAAATTGTTTTCAGCTTTTTATGGGTCGCCCGGGATTCGAACCCGGAACTAATCGGTTAAAAGCCGAGTACTCTACCGTTGAGTTAGCGACCCTTTTGCAGTGATTTGCAACTTTCCCAATATACCATCAAAAGCATGGGTTTTGTCAAGGGGTTTCTAGAAAAAATTTGCTGTTAACTGGAAAGAGGCTGTGCAACTAGCTCCTGGTGCTAACACAGTCAGATTTTCCCCGGTGTTGAAGGCGTTGCGGGTAGCACTCCAAGGCTCTAGACAGTAGAATTCTTTCCCTTTCACTGTCCAGAAAACTAGCCAGGTAGAGAAATCATCATAATCTAAGGTTAGCTTTAATTTACGGCTGTTATCTGTCACAGATGCAGATTTACTAGTTAACCCTCCAAAGGCAAAATCAATTTCATCTTGGTTAAAGTCAAATTTGCCGTTAAAAGCGTTAAATTCTTTGGTTTTATTGTCTTGATACTGCACGGAAGGAATTTCCACATCTATCTGAGATTTATCACCGCAGAGAAAATAGGGATGGAAACCAGCCGAGAAGGGCATTGGTGTGGATGACAGATTTTTATACTCTTGACGTACTACTAAGGTATTACCCTGTAATTCGTAGGTGAAAGCCAGTTCAAAGTCAAAAGGATAAACCGCTTTGGTTTCGTCGTTACTTTTGAGAACGACGGTCAAACTAGCTTTACCATCAGTTTTTTGCTCAGTTGCTTCCCAAGGTAAGTCACGAGCAAAACCATGTTGTTTGATAGTGTACTGTTTACCGTTAACGGTGTAAGTATTATCTGGTAAGTTACCGCAAAGAGGAAATAAAATCGGATTTCCACCTCTGACGCTCAAATCTGGATGGGTAAAGCGTTCAGTATCTAAATAAAAGACTTCTTGATCTTGAATACGCCAACGGGTAATAATACCACCCCGTTCAGGTACAACTTCTATTTGTGTACCAGCACTATCATCAGAAAGAATGTAGGTTTTGTATTGTTGCTGTTCAATGGAGATGGTAAACATTGGTGATTGGTGATTGGTAATTGGTAATTGGTAATTGGTGATTGGTGATTGGTGATTGGGTACTGGAAAAAATCTTACCTATTACCCATGACCCATCACCCATTACCTAATTTAAACGTCTTCTGCAAATATGAAGCGATATAACTCGCTTGGGTCTGGTTCGGGGCTGGTTTCGGCGAATTTCACAGCTTCGTCGATGATATCTTGAATTTTCTTTTCAACGCCTTTTAATTCTGCTTCGTCTGCTAGTTTTTTCTCCAGCAAGTAAGCAGCTAATTTTTTAATGGGGTCGCGGGCAAACCAGAATTCTTTTTCTTCTTTGCTGCGGAGTTCGTCTGGGTCGGCTAGAGAGTGACCACGGAAACGATAGGTCATGGCTTCTATGAGGGTGGGGCCTTCTCCAGCACGAGCGCGGGCTACGGCTTCTTGAGCTACTTGACGGACTGCGAGAACGTCCATTCCGTCTACTTCTACGCCTACCATGTTAAACACGCTGGCTTTTTTGTAAATTTCGGGTTGGGAAGTTGCCCGTTCGTGAGCCATGCCGATCGCCCATTTATTATTTTCTACCACAAACAGGATTGGCAGTTTCCATAGTGCTGCCATGTTTAATGTCTCGAAAAATTGACCGTTGTTAGCTGCACCATCTCCAAAGAAACACGCTGTTACTTGGTCGGCGTTTTTGTCTCCTAGTACTTCCCGGCGGTATTTGCTTTGAAATGCTGCACCAGCTGCAACGGGAATACCTTCTGCTACGAACGCATAGCCACCTAATAGGCGGTGTTCGGCAGAAAACATATGCATAGAACCACCGCGCCCTTTGCTGCAACCTGTGGCTTTACCAAATAATTCTGCCATTACTTCTTTTGCTGGCACTCCTGCGCTCAAAGCATGAACGTGGTCGCGGTAGGTGCTGGAAACGAAGTCTTCACCGGGTCGCATTGCTCCTTTGATGATGCCGCTGGAAACGGCTTCTTGACCGTTGTACAGGTGGACAAAACCAAACATTTTTCCTCTATAATACATTTCGGCGCATTTATCTTCAAAAAAGCGACCGAGGATCATGTCTTCGTATAAGCCTAAGCCTTCGGCTTTGGTAATTTGGACGGTGGCAGCATCAAATGTGGGTAACGTGCGTTCTTGAACCATTATTGTAAAGTATCCCTATCGTAAAAGTTAAATAGCTATAAGAAGTAAGGCAGGGTTGGTAAGAGTCAACAATCAAATTTTATAAGAAAGTTGAAGGTAAAAACCGTCGCTTTTGGCGATCGCTCTGCAAGTCTTTAACGTTAGCAATTCGGATAGCGGTCTGTCTGCATAACTATTAACAATTTTCAAAAGTTGAGATGCCTGTTGGCTGCCCGCTATCTTACCGAGAAAAATCTAATATGTAACTTAAATCACTTTAGACTATGTAATTGCCATTAAATTTTAATCGTGATATATTGTTTTTTTTAGTTATCCATAACTAACCAGTGCTGGTAGTGTTTATTCAACTACCTGACTGGCAGCAACCCAAAAAGATCATAAATCTTAGACTACACTGGGTGCAACATCTCGACCACTACCAAAAGCGGTACTTGGGCTTGCAGATGTTGAGGGATAACAAGGGTGTATTTATGTTGCAGCAGCATATACTAAGAATCACAATTAAAGGCTACAGCTTCTGAGGCGAGTTCAAATCATAAGCTAGGTGCGATACCTTAGGGGGGTTACGCCAAAGCCAAAAATCAACTCTGAGGATATGACTTACTGTGGTAGAAAAAAACAAAAAGAACTGTGACAATATACACTTCAGGTGTATACTTGACACGGTATTAATAAAGCTATTATTATGGCACGGTTTTACATACCTGGAATCATCTAGGTGAACTATGTCTATCTCTAGGAGACACTACGCGACCACGGTGCAGGGGAAGTAGGCTGTGCGAATTCCGCTCGATTACTACCGAATTTTAGGATTACCGTTAGCGGCAAGTGAAGAGCAATTGCGGCAAGCATACAGCGATCGCATTGTTCAATTGCCCAGACGCGAGTATTCAATTACAGCCATCTCTTCTCGTAAACAACTCATAGAAGAAGCTTACGTGGTTTTATCAGATTCCAAAGAACGCAGCAGGTATGACCAGATTTATCTCGCCCACGCTTATGATCCAGATCGGGCAGCACATACATCTGGATTAGAAAATCGCGCCGAAAACAACAGCCGTAATCACGATGTTCAAAGTCTCAGCATCGAAATTGCCCCTGAGGAATTAGTTGGTGCTTTATTACTCCTGCAAGAGTTAGGGGAATACGAACTAGTACTCAAATTAGGTCGTCCATACCTGGTCAATAAAAATGGAGTCGGTGTCAAAGTCGGTAGTCATCGATCCGGCGAGGAATACTCAGCTAGTCCTGAACTGTCAGATATTATTCTCACAGTGGCTTTAGCTTGCCTAGAACTAGGACGTGAACAATGGCAGCAAAATCATTATGAAAATGCGGCCATATCTTTAGAAACCGGGGAAGAATTATTAATGCGCGAAGGCATATTCCCTAGCGTGCAATCAGAAATTGCAGCGGATCTTTGTAAGTTGCGACCATATCGCATTCTGGAGTTACTAGCACTACCTCAAGAGAAGACTAAGGAACGCCGTCAAGGCTTGGAATTATTACAGAATATTTTAGAAGAACGGGGCGGAATTGATGGCGCTGGCAATGATCAATCCGGCTTAAATATAGATGATTTTCTCAGATTTATTCAGCAGTTACGCAATCATTTAACAGTTACAGAACAACATAAACTATTTGAAGCCGAAAGCAAGCGCCCCTCCGCAGTTGCTACATATTTAGCAGTCTATGCCTTAATCGCCAGGGGTTTTACCCAACGTCAACCAGCTTTAATTCGCCAAGCCAAGCAAATGCTGATTCGTCTGGGTAAACGCCAAGATGTGCATTTAGAACAATCCCTATGTGCTTTGTTATTGGGACAAACCGAAGAAGCCACTCGTGTTTTAGAATTAAGTCAAGAATATGAAGCCTTAGCGATTATTCGGGAAAAATCCCAAGATTCGCCAGACTTGCTACCAGGACTTTGTTTGTACTGTGAACAGTGGTTACAACAAGAGGTATTTCCTCACTTTCGGGATTTAGTCAGAAAGCAAGCTTCTTTAAAAGATTACTTTGCTGATGCCCAGGTACAAGCTTATTTAGAAGCTTTACCAACGGATAGCCAAACAACTCATGAATGGTCTGCAATTAACAACCAACCTTTAACCCCACCACCAATAAATAGTCCCCGTTATCACAACCATAACCATGCAACTACTCGACCTATTAATCACACACCTGATCCTGAGTTAGCAGAACCAGTCAGCCGTGAAGTACCCGAATCTGGACATTTCTCCCTACCTCGATGGCATACTTCACCTAGACCTAATGGTAGTCAAACACCAGAAATGCCTGGAGAACATTCGCCGACAGCGGAAGTAGTAGCCAAAGGAAATCATCAGCATATGAATGTCCCTACTCAGACAACTGCACCCGGTCAACTTCAAAAGCGGAAACGACGCAAGCCAACTGCGGCTAACAATCGAGGTGTTGGGGAATATCGTCCATCTCAATCTCGACCAAGGCGCACTTTTGCTCACAGCTTAGATGCAAAAACCCGCTTAGTTTGGATGGTTTTCTTGTCTTTGGGGGGTTTATTAGTTTTTTGGTTACTAGTTTCCACAGCTTTTGGATGGTTAAACAATCTGTTTTTCCCTAGACCATCTTTACAGGGCGAACCTTTGGCTATAGAACTAAGTCAACCACCGATTAGCATTCCTGACCCCAATAGCGAACCAGAAGTAGCTGAGGGTATATTAACAAATGCGATCGCTCAAGAAGTAATTCAAACTTGGCTATCTACCAAAGCCGCAGCCTTGGGCCCCAATCATGAAATTAATCGTTTAGATCAGATTTTGACTGGTTCAGCTCTATCACAATGGCGGCTAATTGTCCAGCAAGATATCAAAGACAGCCGCTATCGCACGTATGAGCATGATTTGAAGGTCGAATTTGTTAATCAGATTCCTAGTGTTGCAGATAACGCTGTGGTAGAAGCTACAGTTAAGGAAGTTACGCAATTTTTTGAACTGGGTCAGAATAAAAAGTCTTCTCAGGAACGGTTGCGAGTGCGTTATGATTTGATTCGCAAAGAAGGTACATGGCGAATTCAGGGTATGTCCGTTGTGCAAAATCTCGGTGTGAGTCAATAGTTAATATCTGTCTGGTTCTGCGGGAAAAAATCTTTAACCAACCGCAGAGGCGCAGAGAACACGGAGGGAAGAAAGGAATGAGGAGGAGGGGGTATTCAACGAAAACAAATGCTGAGATGAATATATTTTAAGGCTAGAATAATCAAGCATTTGTGAATATCCCGGCTTTAAACAGATTATATTTAAATATGAACGCTACACAAGAACAACTTAAACTGAAATTAGCACAGGCTTTGGTAGCTGCGTTTGGCGCTGACTACACCGGGGTAGATCCGATTTTGGTGAGTGCGAGTAATCCTAAATTTGGTGACTTTCAAGCGAACGTGGCTTTATCCCTGAGTAAGAAATTGGGAATGCAACCGAGAGCGATCGCATCTGCTATTGTAGAAAAACTAGATATATCAGATATTTGCGAACCACCAGAAATCGCTGGGCCTGGTTTTATTAATTTAAAATTGCAAACATCCTACCTGGAAGCACAACTGAACGCAATTAAAGCAGATCCTCGGTTAGGAGTTCCCAAAGCCAAAAATCCCCAAAAGGAAATTGTCGATTTTTCCAGTCCGAATATTGCCAAAGAAATGCACGTCGGACACTTGCGGTCTACAATTATTGGTGATTGCATAGCCCGGATTTTAGAATTTCGTGGACATGATGTATTGCGGTTAAATCATGTCGGTGATTGGGGTACACAATTCGGGATGTTAATTACTTACTTGCGGGAAGTTTCCCCAGCAGCACTTACCACCGCTGACGCTTTAGATATTGGTGATTTAGTTAATTTTTATCGTCAAGCTAAACAAAGGTTTGATGCAGATGCGGATTTTCAAGAAACTGCACGTCAAGAAGTGGTCAGATTACAAGCAGGTGCAGAAGATACACTTCATGCTTGGAAATTATTATGTGAACAGTCACGAAAAGAGTTTCAAATAATTTATGATTTGCTGAATGTCAAATTAATTGAACGCGGAGAATCTTTTTATAACTCATTTTTATCAGCAGTTGTAGAAGACTTAGAAACATCTGGTTTATTAGTAGAAAACCAAGGTGCAAAATGTGTTTTCTTAGATGGTTTTACAAATAGAGAAGGTGAACCATTACCTTTAATTGTGCAAAAATCAGATGGTGGTTATAACTACGCCACCACAGATTTAGCATCCCTCCGTTACCGCATTCAAAAAGATCAAGCCAAACGGATAATTTATGTTACAGACTCAGGACAAACAAACCATTTTGCTCAATTTATGCAAGTAGCAAAAAAAGCAAATTGGATACCTGATGATGTAGAATTAGTTCACGTTCCCTTCGGTTTGGTTTTAGGAGATGACGGTAAGAAATTTAAAACTCGTTCTGGGGATACTGTAAGATTAAGAGATTTATTAGATGAAGCAGTTTCTCGCACTCGTGCAGATTTAGAAGCGAGATTAAAAGAAGAAGGTAGAGAAGAAACCGAAGAGTTTATTAATAATGTTGCTGACGTGGTTGGTATCAGTGCTGTCAAATATGCAGACTTAAGCCAAAATCGCACTAGCAATTATGTTTTTAGTTATGATAAGATGCTTGCTCTCAAAGGAAATACAGCACCTTATATGATATATGCTTATGTGAGGACTCAAGGCATTAGTCGAGAAGGTAATATTGACTTTGGTAATTTGGGAGCAGATGCTAAAATTATTCTCAGAGAAGATACAGAATTAACTTTAGCAAAACACTTATTACAACTTGATGAAGTGATTAGTGAAGTTGAACAAGATTTATTACCAAATCGTTTATGTGATTATATATATAATCTCAGCGATAAGTTTAACAAGTTCTATGAAAATTGTCCGGTGCTGAAATCTGAAGAACCAATCAGAACGTCGCGGTTGATGTTATGTGATTTGACAGCGAAAACGCTGAAACTCGGATTAGATTTATTGGGGATTAAGGTATTGGAGAGGATGTAGAGGGACGCAGTAGTATTTTAGGGGATTGATTCCATCCCCGCAACAAATTTATCAAAATCTGTCTGTAATAGCACAATTACAACATATAAAATTCAGAAAGTAAGCTCCTATTAACAAGCTTTTGTAAGTAAGGACAAGCTAAGGCTGAATTAATGTTCAAGTCCTGCTTTTTTTACTTTTTTCATATTCTTTTTCAAACGACCTAAGTCACTTTTTAATAAAAGTCTTCGTGGATGCTTAGGATCTAAAAAATGATCAAAGATAGATAATGCTTCTTTATAGGTGGCGATTGCTTCAGGAAATTGTTGACATTTTTCATAAAGTCTTCCTAGTGTCCAAATACGCTCGGCATACGATTGATTTCGAGTCTCTTGACGTTCACGTTGAATATCTTTCCATCTTTCTAATAATGGAATTGCTTCTGAATACCGTCCGTTATTTCGATAAAGTTCCGCTAAATTATTGAGACTAACCGCAGTATCAGGATGATTTTCTCCTAATTGCTCTTCATAAATTTTCATGGCGCGAAGAAAGAGGGATTCTGCCTCCTCATATCGTCCTTCATTTTTATAAAGTAACGCTAAATTATTGAGACTAGCAGCAGTATCAGGATGATTTTCTCCTAATTGCTCTTCACAAATTTTCAGGGCGCGGAGATAGAGGGATTCTGCCTCTTCGTATCGTCCTTTATTTCGATAAAGTTCCGCTAAATTATTGAGACTATTAGCCGTATCAGGATGATTTCCTCCTAATTGCTCTTCACAAATTTTCAGGTCGCGAAGAAAGAGGGATTCTGCCTCCTCATATCGTCCTTCATTTTGATAAACTATCGCTAAATTATTGAGAATAGTAGCAGTATGAGGATGATTTTCTCCTAATTGCTCTTCACGAATTTTCAGGGCGCGGAGATAGAGGGATTCTGCCTCTTCGTATCGTCCTTTATTTCGATAAAGTTCCGCTAAATTATTGAGACTATTAGCAGTATCAGGATGATTTCCTCCTAATTGCTCTTCACAAATTTTCAGGTCGCGAAGAAAGAGGGATTCTGCCTCCTCATATCGTCCTTCATTTTGATAAACTATCGCTAAATTATTGAGAATAGTAGCAGTATGAGGATGATTTTCTCCTAATTGCTCTTCACAAATTTTCAGGGCGCGAAGATAGAGGGATTCTGCCTCCTCATATCGTCCTTCATTTTTATAAAGTAACGCTAAATTATTGAGAATAGTAGCAGTATCAGGATGATTTTCTCCTAATTGCTCTTCATGAATTTTCAGGGCGCGAAGAAAGAGGGATTCTGCCTCTTCGTATCGTCCTTTATTTCGATAAAGTTCCGCTAAATTATTGAGACTATTAGCCGTATGAGGATGATTTTCTCCTAATTGCTCTTCACGAATTTTCAGGGCGCGAAGAAAGAGGGATTCTGCTTCCTCATATCGTCCTTTATCTTCATAAACTCCCGCTAAATTATTGAGACTATTAGCAGTATCAGGATGATTTTCTCCTAATTGCTCTTCACTAATTGAGAGAGCTTTTTTATAAAAATCAACTGAACTGGCATAATCACCCTGATCTTTCTTGGTATTACCAATATCTCGTAACAAGGTAGTAATATAACGCGGGTTTTTCAGGTTTATCTCTTGGTAAAGAGTTTCCGCACGACTCAAAAATGACTCTGCTTCTAGAGAATGCCTATAACGCATTTTGATGAGTCCCTGTAAATGGAGGGAAAATCCCTTCCCAAAGGTATCTAATCTGCCAGCTATTTCATGTTCTAAAAAGACTTGTACCGCAGCTTGTATACGCTCAACTTGATGATAAGTCCACCAATCAATGCCCCTATCTAATAATCTTCCAGTCTGTGCCTTGCCTTCATTGAGAATCTCATGATAACAAAATTCCACATCTTCTTCTGATGACATTTTGTCAGCAAAAAAATAATCAGCGGCTCGTTGGGATAGACTCAAAAGTTCACTTTTATCCTGCTGCCAAAGTTGATTTAATAACACATTTCGCGTTAGTTCATGGATGTTATATCCATGTTGGGGAAATTTTTCGACAAAGGTTAATGCTTTTAAATTCTCATACAATTTCTCTGCTTGTTCTGCTAACTCTGGTCTTAATGCTGCTAAAATGTTAGCGTCAA
Source organism: Anabaena sp. PCC 7938 (assembly GCF_049315035.1). Lineage (NCBI taxonomy): Bacteria > Bacillati > Cyanobacteriota > Cyanophyceae > Nostocales > Nostocaceae > Anabaena > Anabaena sp. PCC 7938. The sequence goes on from NZ_CP186034.1 coordinate 6,191,121, forward strand.
AAAAATGGGGAATTGCCGCCGCCCAAAGCATGGATACCAACTCATCAGACATCTGACTCATTTGCAATTCCAGCAAAATCCATTGCCGTTCTGTCTCCGTCTCGGCTTGCTGAACTCGTTTTAGTATCTCTTCAATACTGACCACTGTTTATCACTGTTAATAACATTTCATGAACATTTTTAGGATGACCTTTAAACCCAATTAAGATCGGTTTAATCGCATGATCGGGTAAATCTGAACAAAACTCGCACCATGCCGTTAAATCATCAATTGCAGTCAGTTTAAAATGTTCACATTCATGACCCCAAACTGAATTATTGATATTAGGAATTGCCTGCCCAGCAATAACAGTTACAAACTTTTTTAAACGTCGTTCGACAGTTCTTAACCATATACTTTCAATCCAATTCTGTAATGATTCATTCGCCATTTGGTAAGTATCGAGCGCAATTACTATTTGATGCTCAAATCTCTCTAAATCATCAAAAAAAGCATCATGTAACTGCCGTAAACGATGCTCCTGTGCTTGTGGATCAATATTAGTACCGTTAATTGCTATGGAAATTTTTTCTGCGGCAATATCATTTTCAGAAAAATCAACACTTCCTTGTGTAAAAGTTCTAAGCTGTTTTACAAAAGTTGGAAATTGCGCCCGTCCCAAATCATTCACAACTTCCGACAAAAATGCCGCAATACTATCTAATCCTTTACAATCAAACGGCACATATTTCACTTCATCTGGACATTGTTGTCGAAATCGGCTAAGAAGAGACGTTTTCCCCATGCCTGATTCTCCTTCAATGAGCATAATGCGGCAATCATGCTTGCCCTGTGCCATTTTTAGAAATATTTCCAGTTCCTTTGTACGGTTCGCTAATTTACGCAGTTTTGCCATTGATCCAGCGTTTACGAGTTGTCTTTGTCGGTAGAGTCTTTCAATGGTTCATCATAACCCAATTCCACTTTCTGCTTACCGTCAACATCGTTTTCCAAAAAATCAGCATCTCGCATCCGATATTCGCCCTCACCTCGTAGTTTATTGCCCTTAAACACGACGTTTACTGGTGGATCATCTTGTACTTGTTCATTTGCCTTGGCTTTAACTTTCATCGTGCCTTCTTTTCCATTCACAGAAAGGTCTGTTAGGCGATCGCGGAGAAGATAAACGATTACAATTAAAACGAATGCAATAATTATTGTGATGATAATAGTTGTATCCATACTTAACTTACACCTCACTCTTGCAGAAAAACTATCAATAAGCCATTAAGATTATCATATTTTTTAGGCATTAGAATGAATACTAAATATAAAGATTCGTCTATCTGCGATCGCAAATCAAGGTAATACCTATCGCTTAATGGAACGCTACGAGGAAGGTCTGCAAGATTTCAATCGCGCCCTTGTCTATCTTCCCCTCCAGCAAGCCGAGTCCGCCAAAGCTGATTTAGATATCGCCCAGCAAGAACACACCGAAAAACCCGATAATGGACAGAATACCTTCAACCTAATGTTGGGTTTCGTTCCATTGCTCCGCAACGCTGACGCGAACAACCCAACCTACATCATTTTATTTTTTGAGCTTAACTGACAAGTATTGCTTCTGTATTAATGGCTCAATAGCTTGAACTATCACGTTTTCTGGTAATAAGTCCCTTCTCAAAAAGCTCTCATTTCAACAGTAGCCGCAGTATAATTTAGGATATATAAACCTATTGCACAAAGTGAAAATGTTATCTATCAACCTAGATCAAGAAACAGAAAGCTACTTGGCAGAAATCATTACCCAAGAGAATATTACCTCTGAAGAACTGCTAAAAAAACTAATTTACCAACATTGGCAAACCTTAAAACCTCGTCAAACCTTAGCTCAAAGACGAGGAAGCCACCCGAAATATCTATTACAGGATGCTTCACCTGATTTATCATTACGAGAAAATCGTAAAAGAACCGTTGCAGAATATATCCAAAATCGTCATCAAAAACATAATTAATGAAGGACTATCCTCCCATTATTCTGACAGATAGCAGTATTTTATTCGCTTACTACAGCGTCAAAGATAATTATAATGAATCCGTTTGTAATTTTTTTGAACAATGTTCGAGTGAACTAATTACCACCACTGCTTGTGTAACTGAAGTCATGTACCTTTTAAGTAGGGATTATCGTACACAAAATGAATTTCTCAAAGATTTAGCTCAAAAGCTTTATCAATGTATTCCTCTGGTATCACAAGACTTTACAAGGATTAGAGAACTCAACGAACAATATGCTGACTTACCAGGCGATTTTGCTGACTTATCCTTAATTACTATATCTGAAAGACTCAATATTGCCGCAATCGTTACATTAGATACTGATTTTGATATTTACCGTCGTTATCGAAAACAACCTTTTGAAAGAGTGTATTTAGATTCTTAAGGTGAGAAGATGATTATCTATTTTGGTTTGAGATAGCGATACGGAAAATATTCAGGCACTTAGTTGAGGTAAAATACGTTATGATTATTTATTATGGCAAATAGTAATATTGTAGGGTGCGCTATAGGATGCAAGCTGTAATGCACCACTACGCAAAAATTATAAATTACCTTGGATAAAACCCACATAAGTTAATCTAGTATCTACCGAAAAATCAAAGGATAATATCCATCAATGATTCACATATTTTTGAATAACAGAAATAATATTAGCTTGGTAATTGTTGAGTAACATATTCAATTGCTTCTAACTTTTGCAGAGAATTAGTTAATTTTTCTTTGATTTTTATCTCCCCAGCCCAACTCACATATTCTTCGTCACCTCCTTCTAGGTCTTCTGCTGTCCAATGCGTGAAAAAAAAACTCGGACGAAACTTGATATTTTGCTTCAAATTCCATCAATAAGTTATTGGTTTTTGCTAATGAGCGTTGTAAGCTTTTAATCTCAGATTCAATGGCTGTTCTAATTAAATTTTGGACAATTTCAATATCGGGAGAATCGGATTTAATTTGTAGTTGCAATATCATGTTTACGTCAAATAAATTGTGTAAGGCTAAGTTTAAGTTTAATTAACGCTGTTGTTGCTGAGTTCGGGACTGTCGTTAATAAACCACAAAAAGGTATGGGTATCTAGGAGTATTTTCATTACATATACTCCTTAAATTCTTCGAGACGAGCATCAAAATCGGGAGCAATTTTTATCTGTCCTTTGGCACTGCCCCGTTGTCGTCTTTTAGTAGGTGATATTTGCGTGATTTTGAGGATAGGGAGATTATTACGGGTAATAATGATCTCTTCTCCTTGCAGGGCAATTTGAAATAATTGAGGTAGTTGAATTTGAACTTGGGTAATGTCTATCTGTTGCATCATTTAGTTCCTTGATAGTTGATTGCCGATTTGTCTATATTTTAATATTATTAATCGCGTTTACAGATAGCTTTTATGGCTTACGCCACGTTACTCTATCAGCAAACCCTACTTCATGCTAACCTGTCCATTCACCAGCATCGGTAACAGCCAATCCCGAAGTTGGGTTAGTTGTTGATGATCAAATTTTGACTGTAGATCGATTGGTGGAATAGTTAGCTTTAATTACTCTATAGCAATCCTCTAAGAATCTTCTCATGGATTTAAGCGATAACCTACTCCACGAACGGTTTCGATGAGGTTGCTACCTAATTTTTTTCGCAAATATCCAACATAGACATCGACAATATTCGACCCAGGCTCGTAATCATATCCCCAGACTCTATCAAGCAGTTGCTGGCGGCTTAGAACCTGTCCTGGATGACGAAAAAAAGTTTCCGCTAAGATAAACTCACGGAAAGGTAGTTCGATTAACTGATTATTTACCTTTACTTTTCTAGTTCTCAAATCTAAAACAATATTATGAGCATTCAGAGTAAATTGTTCTGATGTAGAGATTTGATTGACTGTTCTGAGACGAACTCGAATACGGGCAAGTAACTCTTCAAATCGAAAGGGTTTTGTCATGTAGTCATCTGCACCAGCTTCTAAACCAAATACCTTATCTTGGAGATCATCACGGGCAGTCAAAATCAGGATGGGTAGAGTTGCACCTTGCCCACGCAGGTCTTTCAAGACTTCAAAGCCATCTTTACCAGGTAGTCCTAAATCGAGGATCAGAAGTTCAAACATACCACTTAGCCCTAATGACACTGCCTTTTGGGCATCGGTAGCAACAGTGGTGATAAAACCGTGACTCTTAAGACCTTTTTCGATAAAGGAGGCAATGCGGGGTTCATCTTCTGCAATCAGAATTTGTGACATTGATTTTCTTTCTATGCTTGAAGAGGATTAAGGGGTATGACAATTAAAAAGGTTGATCCTGTTCCTGGTTGACTTTGGAGTTGAATCGAGCCACGGTGTGCTTCTACGATGCCTCGGACAATTGATAATCCCAACCCCGAACCATCTGAATGACGATGACTATTCTTGACACGAGCAAACCGCTCAAAAATGCGTTCTTGCTCAGAGAGGTCAATTCCTTCTCCCGTATCCTGAACCCATATTCTCAATTTCCCATGATTGAGAGAAGCACCTAATGTAATGCGATCGCTTTCCTGGGTATGTTGGACAGCGTTCTGAGCTAAATTCATCACTGCTTGGGTAAGACGTTGGCGATCGCCAACCAATACTCCTTTGACCTTGATCTGAAATTGCCAATTCCGATGAGCTAAAGCCTGTACTTTGGTAGATAGTGTGTCTAAAAAAGATTGAGCATCAATGGTTTCTAGTAGTAAAAAGTCTGGACGCTCAGACTTTGCCAATAAACTCAGATCATCTACCAGCCGACTCATGCGGTCAATCTCGTCAATTACTAAATTAATGGTGTCCTGTTCAATACCAGAAGCCTGATCTAGATCGATTAGTTCCAAATGCCCTCGAATGATTGTGATAGGTGTTCTGAGTTCATGACCGACATCATTCATAAAGTGTCGTTGACTAACAAAGGCAGCTTCTAAACGATTCATCATGGCGTTGAAAGAGTTTGTTAATTCAGCCAGTTCTCCACTTGTTTGTACTTCGATTCGTTCGTTGAGATTTGTCTCAGTGATTTTAATTGCTGTAGAAATAATCGAGCTAAGAGGAGAAAGGACTTTTCCTGCCATAAACCAGGTAACAACAACAGATAAGATAAAGACACCTATCATCACCCAAAAAACTATTTTGAGGGTATCAAAAGCTTCTTCTTGTTCTCCACGTACAGCATGGACAACTATCAAACGTCCAATAATCTGTTCTTGAAAATGAATAGGTTTAACGATATATAGAATATTGCCAGTCTTCGTATTAGGTTGTAGTTTAATTCCCTCCTGGAATGTTTGTATTTTTATCAAGGACTGCATCAATGGTGATTCAGGCTGCAATATCTTAGGCAGTGCTTCTGGACTGGATCGATAAAAATCTTTATTCAAGACACCGATAAGATAAGTGTCATCTTCTGGGATGCGTCGTGAGAGATAAATATTAAACAAGTTAGCGAGTTGCCCAGCATCTTTTGGATATTTTATTTCTTGATTCTTGAGAGCTAATTTAGATTTAATACGACTGTCATTATCAAGGAGTCCTTCTAATATCTCTACTTCTTCTCTAATATCTTCAGTAACTCGATTAGCAATTGCAGAAGATACAAATCTGAATATTAACGGTACTGTAATAACTAAAAATAAAGATAATAAAATAAAATAAAAAATAAAAATTCTTGACCGAATAGAAGTAAATATAGTTTTTCGATAATTCCACATAAAACTAATTACAGTTATGAATTAAATCTAGTTATTCATATAGCCTTTCCCACTCTAGTTAGATACAAAATTACCCCTCCCCAACCCTCCCCGTTTACGGGGCTACGGTGTACACACAAGTCCTATTTAAGATTAAATCGGCGGTTAGAAACCGCAACTACACAGGCAAAACCAGTATTGTTTCTTAGTCCACGCAGGTGGACTTTGTTTGTGTAGCCGTGATTTATAATCGCCAGGGCTTGTTTTGGGTAATCAGATCACTTGTGTGTACACCGTAGCCTTTTTAAGGGGGGTTAGGGGGGATCTTGATACAACCGAATACTTTTCAAACATCCTCTAATTATGTCAAACAATTTTACCAAGAAGCGACGCTTCCCTCGCCGTAGGCATCGCTTCTTGGTACAGAGTTAGTAAATGAAAGTGGAGTTTATCAAAGTATTCTTCTCAAAAATCACTGTGATTGTTATAACTTTGCACATTGATCTTCTTTACTACCTTGAACGATATTACCGCCACCAACTGGACTAGGAGCATTTTCTTTACACTGCAAATTGCCATTAATGCGATTTTTCTGAATTGTCACTCCCCCAGTATTTTGAACGGCTTGTAAATTTCCGCCGATTTGGTTTTGGTTAGCAACCATTTTTCCTGAGTTTGACTCGAACTGCACATCTCCAGTAACGCGTGTACTCACCACACGAGCAGCACTACCTTGCTTGACTTGGATGCTTCCACCCACGGTAGCACTAGAATTTACATCTACTAGAGTTGCTCCCTCTGCTTGAATACTGCCATTTACTTTTGCACCTATAGCCTTGAGGGTTGCTCTGCGTTCGACAACAATATTTCCTTTAACAGTTGTTCCTTTGAGTGTACAAGTTTTGCCTTGAGGTACTTTCACATTATCAACGGTGATTGCACCTAAGCTTCCTTGACAAGCTATTTCTTCTGCGATCGCAACGTGAGGGAACATCAGACTAGTGCTAAGTCCGATCAATGTCATTGCTACACCAGTAATTGATTTTAGCATGATGGTTAAAGTGTTTGTGAAAGGTTACAGTTATTAATGTCACACTGATACATGAAACTTCTTTAAATAACTCATGAGAAAAAATTCATCTATGAAAAAGCAACCCGAAGTATTTTTTACTTGGGTTGCCTGGACTGTTTTTGATAGGATTAGAAAAAACTGAATTCAGAATCAATTAACCGTGAATAGCAGGAGCAACTAAAGCTATAGGTTGAATATCCCCAGCAGCTAAATCTAAGGGGAAGTTATGAACGTTGCGTTCGTGCATTGTTTCAATTCCCAAGTTAGCGCGGTTTAAAATATCAGCCCAAGTATTAATTACAGTACCTTGAGAATCAAGAAGGGAATGGTGAAAGTTAAAGCCATTGAGGTTAAAGGCAAAAGAGGATACACCCAAGGCTGCACACCAGATACCAAGTACTGGCCAAGCACTTAAGAAGAAGTGTAAAGCACGACTATTGTTAAAAGATGCGTATTGGAAGATCAATCTGCCGAAATAGCCGTGAGCCGCAACAATATTATAGGTTTCTTCTTCTTGTCCGAATTTATAACCTTGATTTTGGGATTCGTTTTCAGTGGTTTCTCGCACTAAGGAGGAGGTGACTAGAGAACCGTGCATGGCAGAGAATAAAGCACCACCAAAGACACCAATTACTCCCAACATATGAAATGGGTGCATGAGAACGTTGTGTTCTGCTTGCAGTACAAACATGAAGTTAAAAGTACCACTAATTCCTAAAGGCAATCCGTCAGAGAAGGAACCTTGACCTATGGAGTAGACTAATATCACCGCAGTGGCAGCAGAAACAGGTGCGCTGTAGGCGATCGCAATCCAAGGACGCATCCCTAAACGGTATGATAATTCCCACTGGCGACCCAAGTAGCAGAAAATACCTATCAGAAAATGGAAAATAATTAATTGGTAAGGGCCACCATTATATAACCACTCATCTAAAGTAGCGGCTTCCCAAATGGGGTAAAAGTGCAATCCAATAGCATTGGAGGTAGGAACAACCGCAGCAGTAATAATGTTATTCCCATAGAGTAAAGAACCACTCACCGGTTCACGAATACCATCTATGTCTACAGGTGGTGCGGCAATAAAAGCAATAACGAAACAAATGGTTGCTGTTAAAAGTGTAGGAATCATCAGTACACCAAACCAACCAATGTACATCCGGTTGTTGGTGCTGGTAATCCAATTGCAAAATTTATCCCAAAGATTGTTACTTTGGCTTTGTTGCAGAGAAATAGTCATAATTTTTAATTCCGAGGTTAATCGTTGTTCAAGGCAAGTTAACCTTATGTCTTTATTTAACTGCATAGTTATATAGTTTGTCAAGTAAATTTTTATATTATGCTGAAATAATATTTTATAGCCAGAGAGGTTGAGGGGTGATAAACGGTGTGTAATCTAGGCTGGGATTGAGTTTTACTTTGATGAATGTGAAAAAGATAAGAATTCATCACCAAGAGGAGTTTTGAGCGCATCTTTTGTCTGAAAAGCTTGCTCTGTCAAGAATTTACAGCATTTATGATCTTTGAGACAGACTAATTTACTCTTTGAGCAAATTACTAAATAGTAATATAATAGAAATATAAATAATGTTTACTGAAGCAAAACATTAACCAATGGACTCAAGAATTATACTTAAATTAGGAGGTATAAATTCATGACCAAAAGTCTTCCTATAGAAAGTCCCTCAATGTCGAGGCGACAACTTCTAAACTTTCTGACAGGTGCAGTTGTTGCCACTACAGCCAGCAGCTTACTATATCCTGCGGCTAAATTCTTTGTTGCCCCTACAGAAGCAAGTGAAGATGGTTCTATTTTCGCTAAAGATATTCATGGAAATCTCATTCCTGCGAAACAGATTTTGACTGAACCGGCTGGAACTCGTGCTTTAGTTGGAGGTTTAGCAACAGAACCTACCTATCTAACAATGCAGTCTGATGGCACTCTGCATCCTTGGGGAATTGTCGATAACTGTACGCATTTGGGTTGTACCTTTCCTTGGAATGCCAATGACAATCAATTTCAGTGTCCCTGTCATGGTTCTCGCTATGATGCTGATGGGAAAGTAGTACGGGGACCTGCACCTCTTCCTCTCAAGCTTGTTGGTGTGAAGGTGGAAGAAGAGTATATCCGCATTTCACCTTGGACAGAAATTGACCCCCGGACTGGTGAAAAACCCTGGTGGGTATAGTAGTTTGATTTTATGGAGAGCTAAATCTGCGATCGCTTCCTCAAGGCGTAAGCATTGCTCTCCCAGTCATTGAGACACGAAAGTTTTTAATATTAGTGGTGGGATGATGGAGTAGAGGCAATGAGGGCTGGAAGTTTGTACTAGCAAGGATTAAGACTCATGAAAATTCGACGTTTTTTAACTGTAATTATATCGAGTTTGTGCATATTTATTTATGCCTTTTTTGGTGTTAGCTACGACGCATCAGCCTTAGCAGCAACACAGAAAATTGCTGTAGTTTCCACTGCTAATACTGACCTGAAAACAACAGTAGATAGTTATCTCAAATCCATTCCTGGAGACTATTACACCGTAGGGAAAGTGACACAGTTGAAACAGATACTAAAACAAGATGATATTGTTTTGGTGGATGTCAGAGAACCTTCTGAGTATGCATTGGGTCATATTGGTGATGCTATTAATATTCCCCTGCGGACATTGGTACAAAACCTGGACAAAATTCCGAAAAAAAAGCCTGTAGTAGTTTACTGTTCTTCTGGTTATCGTTCTGCAATGGCAGTTATGTCATTACATCTTTTAGGTTATGACAATGTGCGAGGTTTTCCACCCAGTATGAATGGTTGGAATGCAGCAAAAGAAATTGACCAATAATATACAGCAGAATTCAGGAGTCAGGAGTCAGGAGTAAAACTGGCTTCATGTATAGGTTTCAATTTAGATTTGGTACCTCATAACTACGCAAACTGCTGTATAGAAAAATAAATAGCAATACCGAAAATATTCAGGCACTTAGTTTAGGTGAAATACGTCATGATTATTTATTGTAGCAAATAGTGAGGAGCAATAAATGAAACCAGTAATTATAATCAAAACTTTCATTACATCACTGGGTTTGTTTGTTTTGTTGAACCCCAGTCAAGCATCAGCACAAATTGTACCCCAACCTTGGGTTTCCGTGGGAGGAAAAGATGGTGATGTTACCTATGCTGTGGGTGCGAAGGCTTTTAGTTTGGGTTTTGAGGTGGGAACTGGTGCTGACGGTGCAACAGGTGTAGATATCCTAAAATTCATCAATTTACCTGTAATTTCTCCTTATGTTGGAGTTGGTTACTATTCAGAAGATAAGGGTGTGGCTTTCTCCGGTGGTGTCCAAGCCAACGCAACTAAACACGTTTTTGTTGGTGCTGGTTATAATTCTGTACGTGGTTTCAATGGACAGTTAGGAATTAAATTCTAATTTTCAACCAATTTCAACTAATTTTGCATTTTCAGATAATAATTAATGATGTGTAGGTTGGGTTAAGGAACGCAACCCAACATTTTTAGAGATTTGTTAGGTTTTTATAGATTTTACTCAAACTATCTGTCGCATTCTTTATTATGGGTTTGTTGAGTTTCTCGAAGTTCATAAAATTCTGGATAGCTGGCCTTTGCGATTGTATCCTTCACAAATTTTAGATTCTTCTCCCAATTGTCAACGTGTCCCACTCAAAGTTTTTCTCGCAGCACCACAAATTCAGTTTGATAAATTTGATTTTCAAAATTCAAAAACTACTGAGGAAATTGAACTAAAATTTGGCAGGTGATGAATGGGGATTTTCAGAAGTTGAAGGATTTGGTTTAAATAACGAACCGCAGAGGACGCAGAGAACGCGGAGGAAAGAGGAGAATTTGATTTTAACCGATGGGATAAAGTAGTTCTCTGACGCTAGTTGCTGAGTCTTGCTGTAGTGCTACTTTAGCTAAGGCTTGAGCTTCTGCTATGGTTATCTGTGAGATTACCTGTTTGAGTGGGGCTATGGCTTGGGGATTGACACTCAGTTCATCTACTCCTAAACCTAATAAAATGGGTGCAACTATGGTTTCTGCTGCTACTTCTCCACATAATCCTACCCAGATATTAGCAGTATGAGCAGCTTGAACTGTTTGCTGAATCATTCGCAATACCGCAGGTTGCAAAGCATCGGCTAAAGTTGCTACTCTAGGATTTGTGCGATCGCCTGCCATAACATACTGGCTTAAATCATTTGTCCCAATACTAAAAAAGTCAACTTCCTGGGCTAATTGATCAGCTATGGCTACTGCTGCGGGTGTCTCTATCATCATCCCCACTTTCATTGTTTCATCAAAACTAATCCCCCCTTGTCGCAGTTCTTTCTGTACCTCCTCCAAAATTGCCCTAGCTGCCCGTAATTCTGTTAAAGTGGCAATCATCGGCCACATAATTTTGATACTATTTCCCACACTAGCGCGTAAAATTGCCCGTAACTGAGTTTTCAATAATTGGGGATTTTCTAAACAAAACCGAATTCCCCGCACACCTAAAAACGGGTTAGCTTCTGTCACTCCCGAACTCAGATAAGGAAGGTGTTTATCTCCACCTATATCCAAAGTGCGAATAATTAACGGTTTATTTTCTAAAACCTTGACTATGGCTTGATAAACTTCTAATTGTTCCTCTTCACCCGGTGCATTTTTCCTTTCTAGATACAAAAACTCGGTGCGAAGTAATCCCACACCCTCAGCACCATGATTTATTGCCGCTTGGGCATCCGCAATACTACCAATATTAGCAAAGACTTTAATGTGCTGACCATCATGGGTAATTGCTGGTTTGTGTGCCAGCTTTCTAGCTTTTGCTTGGGCTTGCTGCCATATCTGACGCTTGGCTATCAGTATATTTAATTTATCTTCAGTTGGTGCTACCCAAGCTTTACCGATTTCGCCATCTAGTGCGATCAAAGTCCCATTTTCCCAGTTTAACAACTGAGCATCTACACCCATAACCGCAGGAATCCCCAATGTCCGGGCAATAATCGCACTGTGAGAAGTCGCACTTCCAGAAGTCATGCAAATACCCATCACCTTAGCTGGATCAAGTTTGGCCGTATCGGAGGGGCTTAAATCTGTTGCTACTATAATTGATGGTTCTGTCAGTTGTAAGTCAGTGGGAGCATTACCCAGTAATATTCTTAATACCCTGCTACCCACATCGACCACATCATCAACTCGTTCCTGTAGGTAAACATCCTCAAGTCTGCGGTAGGAATTCGTTACTTCATCAACTACGGCTTGCCAAGCAAATTCCGCATTCAGATGTTGTTCTACTATATGATGACGTGCGGCATCGAGCAAGACAGGATCTGTTAAAAATAGCAGGTGAGCATCAAAAATTGCCGCTTCCGCATCACCAATTTGAATAGATGTGTGTGAGAGTAAAGTTGCAATTTCCTGTTTTGCTATTTGTATAGCAGATTGTAATCTTTGCCACTCTATTTCTACATTTTCTATATGATATTCGGTTATTGCAACTGAGGCAGATTGATAATGAAATAATGGTGCGATCGCAACTCCTGGAGAAGCCGCAATTCCTGCTAGTTCACCGTGAGTAGGGGCAACAAATTCCTGGGGAGGTGCGGTTAATTCAGGAATGCGATCATCTTCGCCAAAGTTGTTGATAATTAATGCTTGTAAGGCTTGCAGGGCTTCCTGGGCATCAACACCAGTGGCAGTAATCCGCAATTCATGTCCTTGACGTACCCCCAAGGTGGCAACTTGATTAATACTATCACCCCGGACAGCTTCTGTCTTTCTGGTTAAATTTTGTACCTGGATTTGTGATTGAAAGCGGGATGCAGTAGCAACAAATTGGGCAGAAGGACGAGCGTGTAAACCTAAGCGATTACTGACTTTTAGCCGTATTTCTCTGGTGGCAACTTCGGTGTTAGTGATGGGTTGACTACTCACCACTAGTATTGGATGCGCGTCTAAACCCAACTGTGTGGCTTTCGCTCCTAACGCCCCGTTTGCTTCTGCCATAACTTCCTGGATATTCATACCCGCAGCAGCGGCAACAGTAGCAGCAACAGCCCCCTCTACCAATGGTGCAGCACAAAGATATATTTTTTCTCGCTGTTCTGGGGGTAGAAACTCCAGAGCCATTTCTGTACTCATTAAAGCACTACCCAAATCCATCAGAACTAGAACACCGTCATCAGAGAATACAGATGAGATCGCTTCATAAACCTGCATTACATCTGTACCCAGTGGATTTGCAGGATCATCAACACCTGCTGCGACAGCAAGAGGAACTTGTCCTTGAACCATCTGTGCGGCTAGTTCCCGCACTCCCAAAGCTAATTGTTTACTGTGAGAAACAATAACTATTCCCAGCACTGCAATACCTTAGCCAGTTACCCATACTATTATTCCTTGACAATATACTAAAGACGACATTTATTTAGGTTGATTTAGGTTTTGACAGTTAGGGAACTTACCTAAAAACTACTCAAACTCTGATTTCTCTCCTGACTCCGAACTCCTGACTCCGAACTCCGAACTCCTGCTATAACTACGAACTAGCTAACTTGATTAAATTATCCAACTCCTGTTGCATTTGGCTTTTCACTAACTCATAGCATTCGTTAACATAAGAGCGATCGCTTGCGGCTTCCCTACCATAGCGTTCAAATACAATTGGTGGACAAATTCTTGTGTACATAGGCACTGGCATAGGTATATTTGGCAGCGGGCCAATTGCTAAACCCCAAGGTAATCCCAGATAAACGGGAAAAACCAAAGGATCAACCCCAAACAGCCAAGGCATCCCCCATTTATGCAATTGCTGCATAACTTCATATACATCAGCCAACACAATCAGAGTGTCATGAGAACCCCAGGAAATAGCCGGTACAATTGGCACATTTTCACGCAAAGCCAGTTTGATAAATCCCCGACGTTCAGCAAAATAAATTTTGTCCCGCATTTGATGAGGTCGAAATACATCTTCTGGCCCACCGGGATAAACCAACACACTAGCCCCAGAATGCAAAGCCGCATAAGCCATTTTGGGGTGAGCCATAATAGCTCCAGCTTTCATAGCCATTTCTGCAATCGGGGGAACAACTTCCCAGACTTTAGGATGCATTAAACCGTAAAGTGGTTTTTCTGCACCAAAGCGACGCACCCAGTCATACATCATCATGGATGTATCAGGGGAAGCTAGTCCTCCATTGTGAGAACCAACAACAAAGACTTTTCCCTCTGGGAGATTTTCCCAACCACTGGTTTGAACTCGAAAATAGTAGTTATATAAAACGCCTAATACAGGCATGAGATTTTCGATGAACTTTGGATCTCGCTCATCCAAAGACCACCCTAATTTTGTCTTCTGGGGGTGTTTTAGTTTTAACATCGAAGCATTTTATCAAATTATTACGAATTATGAATTATTTTAACCAGGTTTCCAAGTACCGTGGAAACTGTGGGGAATTACACTAGGTAGTCCTAGTTTGCAAATTGGTTCATCATTCAAGCGTTGGCTCTCGAATATCCAAACCTCGCTACTATTAGTATTACCATCATAAACCACCGTCAAAATCCAACTTTGCTCAAGGTTGTGAGTATTTTGTGCTAAAAGAGGCTCAGAAGGATAGCAATTTTCACCCAAGTCTGCTTCCGACAGAGTTTCAGTTTGATAGTCAAAACGAGCAATACCGTTTAATATTTCCCCATCAATATCCGTTCCTTCCCGAAAAATAGACATATAGCTATAACGAGAGAACTTACCCACATTTTGCCTTGGCACATTAGGAAACTCACAAGTTCTATTTAACAGAGTTTCAATTCCCGTCACCTTCCCTGTTAGCGGATTAAGTTGTACCCGCGTCAACGTAGTTTTAGCAACTGTTTGAGTTTCTCCAGATGCCAACTCTTTTAAATATTGATTAGTTTGAAAATCTGCATAACGGGAAAAATCTACAATTACCGTACCGCTATCATCAACATAACCATTGCTAAAATGCCATTGAAACCAAGGTTCTGTAACTCCTTCACTCACTAAAGATAAAGTTTCTCTATCAATTACTAAAATCTTAGTTCCTTTTTGTGGTAGCCATTGCAGAGAATCACTGTAACTACTAACTCCCAACAAAACAGGCCAAACATTCAAATGTACCGCAGGCGCAAAAAATATTAAATATTGTCCCGCTAACACAAAATCATGAATGACAGGAAAACCTTCTAATGTCAACTTAGCTGTTTTCACAATCTTGCCAGTCAAGTCACTTTTGTAGAGACTTAATATCGCATTTGCTCCCGGAGTCATACCAAAATTAAAAATTTCTCCCGTGGCATAATCAACTTTAGGATGTGCAGAATAAGGTTGTTTTTTCGCCAAACCGTCTAAATTATCTAACCCTTGCGTTTCTAAAGTCTGTAAATCTAACGCATAAGGATTATCACCTTCCCACAATGCCAGCAGTTTATCAGGTAATGCCAAAACAGAAGTATTTGCAGCGTGCTTAACTGGTTTACGCCATTGATTCCAAATAGCCCCTGGTGCAGTCATGCCATAATTACCATACAGAAATTTACCCGCAGCAGTTTCTTCTTGATAACCAGCAGTCTCCACATAGCGATAGACACCAGTGGCACCAGCATCAGTAAAATGGACAGCCAGAATAGCCCCATCTCCATCAAACCAATGTCCCACTGACACACCACCCCTTTCTAGTCGCGCTGCACCATTGCGGTAAAGTGTACCCCGCAAACCATCAGGAATTTTACCAGCAATCACAGGTAACTGCGTAGGAGGAAATTCGGTTCCAGGTTGAGATATGGCATTTGCCCAAGTTTTTTTAGTTGACTTTTTATCAATTGTTTGCATAGTTATAAATTAGATATTTTCTAGAAATTCTTCCACTGAAACTCTAGCTTCATTGAGAATACTTTTGAGCGTTCCCAAGGCTACAGTTGTGCTATGTAATGGTACAACACAACCAACTTCGATACGGTTATTAGGAAAGTTTTGCGAACGGTCATAAACTAAACATAGAAAAGTCAACAACAAAGGCGTATGTGCCAACTCTTTAGCAGCTTTGTTTTCTGGCTTTTGTAGTAATTCCCAACATTTATGACTTGTTTGTGCTTGTTTATCATCTTCTCCATGAAACCAGTTATTAATAAATTTCTGAATTTGTTCATCATCAAAATCAGCCATAGCCACATCACTAAATCGCCGGAAATTATGGCGATGATCTGCTGTACGACAGGAAGCTATAAAACGATTTTGATCATGTTTATCAACAAAATTTTGAATTTGGTTGATGACTTCAGTTAAGTTTTGACTGGGAACTTCATCCAAGCCATCCAGAAGAATTAATAATTTACCTTGTTCCAAAGCTTTAGCTGTAAACTTATCTGGAACTGGAAACCCGCAAATATCAAACTCATCAATAATAAATTTTTCAATATTGATATCACTAGATGTAAACCTTTTCAATTCAATAAAAACCGGAATACAACCATGTTTAAATCCTCCTTTTTTACCTTTGAGTGCTTCCAGTCCCATCTTCCGTAAAAAGTAGACTTACCCGCACCTGGTTCACCCAAAACCATCAGATATTGTTTTTCATTAGCGACTTTAATTCCTGCTTATTTTTCACAATCTCCAGATTTCAACTTCCGTATTTTTGCTTCACGATATGATTGTTCTAATTTTTCAATAGATGCAAAACTACGAATAGCATCATCATTTAAAAACTGCACGGCTGTATACACAGATTTTAGCTTGACAGGTTCACGCATTCCCAATACTTTAAGAATACCGTGTCTTTCTGCATAGTTCTGGACATATTGCTTGGAAGCATTAAAAATTACCTCTTTGGTTTTTTCATCCAAGGTTTTACCAAACATTCCCATAAATTTACCACCGCTTCCCCAAAGAGATTGGAAAATGGGAACTGCTAAACCGCTAACACCTGATATTACCCAAGGTTCAATGCCTGTCATAATAGTGAGTCAGTGAATATATCTAAAAAACCTAGTTAAATCTTATTATCCACACCTAAACCCAATTATGACAACAAAAACCACCTTCAACTCTTGGGTAACTTATCCTATTAATTGATTTGCGCCTCTAGCCAAGATGACAAATCAGCTAAACTGCTAAAATCTAACAGTGCTTCACTCAAATCTTCTAAAACAGGTAAAGCTAAACCAGAAATTGAAGAGCGCATTTCCTCAGATAATTTCCCAAACCGCTTAGTCAATTGTCGGGAAATTGCATTAGCCATAACTTCTCGTCCCTCTTCTCGTCCCTCTTCTCGTCCTTCTTCTCGTCCTTCTTCCTTGATTTCTCGGTAAACTCTTGTTTCCTTTAGTGTTATCCCTAACATAGACTCTACCTCCATACGGCTTAGTTGTTCAAACTTGTATACCATAATCGTCGTAATCATCTCTATTATGACGCGACTTGCTGGAGATGATACTTCTTGACTGGTTCTGGTTAACAAATATCTTGCGGCTTCTGGTGCTTGTTCTTCTTCAACTGTAGTGAGTACCATCAGTGCTACCCATAAAGGTAATTGACGAATATCCCCCAATTCGTCTAAATACACTCGATGCACTTGGTTCCCATTGAGTAAGGTTCGATGAGGATAAATCTCACTTTGTTCAATATTACGAGATGGGTAAATAATCACAGCTTGCCAGTCACTGAATCTAGCACGGTTGCGGTAGAAATAAAGTGAAGATTCCGCAAATACTCTTTCGTAAAGCTGTTCATCTTTCTGGAATTGCACTTCGCAGAAATAGACAACTCCCGCACCTTCATTTTCTGGTGGGAGAAATACCCCATCAATTTCAAATTTGGGTTCTTTAACAGCTACCGAATCAAATCTATAAGCATCTGCATTTTGCGGAGGATTTGTCAAGAATTCAAATAGTAAAGTGGGAGATTGTTGAAACAGTTTGTAAAAAATAGAGTCCCGACGCATGAAGGATTGTACTTAATTTATTTTTTAAACCAGCGATACATTTAAATCATATATTAGATCGGGAGTATCGCAATTTTTGAAAAATATCTAGTGATTTAAAAAACCATTATGACAACCAAAACTACCTTCAACTCCTGGGTAACTTGTCGCCAACCCCCAAGCCAAATTACGCTTATTCTGCTTACCCTACGCAGGTGGTAGTGCAATGGTATTTCGCACCTGGACTGATGATTTACCCCCAACTATTACAGCAAGCCCTATTTATGTTGATTTATACAGGATATAATGAGAATCAAAATAAAAGAGCAAGATGAGTATTAACCTGAATCTACCACCAGAACTAGAAAAAGAACTTCACACCGAAGCTTCTCAACTCAATGTACCGTTATCCGAATATATTTTACGCATTTTATTTACAAGAAAAGTTGCAGATAATCTCCCCAAAACTGGATCAGAACTTGTTGAATATTGGGAAAATGAAGGTGTAATCAATTCACTTTTTAATATTACTAATAGTCAAGCATACTCTCGTGAGTTACGTCATCAAGCTGAAACAAGGGAGCGAACATAGGTAAACTTAATGTAATTATTGGATACAGATATAATACAATCACCTCTCTTGTCGCTGTTCAATGCTATAATTAAATAAATTACATTTATTTTTCTATTAAAATATGGAAACAATTGCAATTCAAGTTGATGCAGAAATTGCCAAAGCTTATCAAGAAGCAGAACCGCAAAAACAACAAAAAATTCAGACTATTGTTAACGATTTGCTTAAACTAATTATTCAAGATAAATCCCTAGATGACATTATTCAAGAAATGCAAGAACAAGCCAAAGACCGGGGATTACCTCAAGAAATTTTAGATGAGATTCTTCAGAATGGATGAATTGCGGTTTGTTATTGATACAAACATTTTAGTTAGTGCCATCTTGATTAAGTCATCTATTCCAGATGTATACTAAAAACGGCTAATATCTGGACTTTATAGATAACAAGATTCAAAGGAAAAACTTCAATAAAAACTCTGCGTCACTCTGCGTTTACCTCAGCGAACCTCTGCGTTTAAAAGTAAAGTTTCCAACCGTTTTTAGTATAGCATTCAAAAAAGCCAAAAGCTTAGGAATAATTTTATTTTCAGATGCGACTTTTCAAGAAATACAAGAAATTATCAATCGCTCAAAATTCGATAAATATATTTCTCTGAGCATTCGTACTCAATTCTTAGAGGATGTTTGAAAAGTATCAGAATTGATTGAGATCCCCCCAACCCCTTTTTAAGGGGGGCTAAATTTCTCAAAGTCCCCCTTAAAAAGGGGGATTTAGGGGGATCTACAAGTGTTAGATACCACACGACAAAGTTTTCAAACATCCTCTTATCTATATTCAAACTTGAATCAGAAGAAATTGAAATAGTCCAGAGGGTCAAAAAGTGTAGAGATCCAAAAGATGACAAATTTCTAGAAATTGCTATTAATGGTAATGCAACTCATATCATCACAGGAGACAAAGATTTATTAGAACTTCATCCCTTTGGAGGAGTTGATATTATTACAGCCACGCAATTTTTAGAAATTTTCTCAGCTTTATAACAAAATGCTATAGCACCTCTAAAACCAATTTCCCACGAATTACCCTAAAATTAAATTACTACTGCAAAGGTGAAATGCTCCCAATGAGGTGTTTTAAGCATTTTTTTCATAACTACCTTTCCTTGGCTTAATCAGAATTTGTACTTTCTTATATGAAGATGACAAATCATGAAACTAATCAGAATGCTTATTCCAGGAAAAATTCTTTTTGGACTAATCCTACTAGGACTTTCTTCTTGCAACTTACCAACAACTGATTCTGCAAACACTAACAATCAAGAAACACTAACCTCTGAACAAGTCAGCCAAAAAACTACTACTAACAATCAAGCCTGTACTTTAGTAGAAAATGGCTTCGGTTCCCCAGGACAGGTAAAACTGCGGGTAGAAGAAGTGGTAACAGGTCTAGAAGTTCCTTGGGGAATAGCTTTCCTGCCAAATAGAGATATGTTAGTCACGGAAAGACCTGGACGAGTTCGCCTGGTGCGGGGTGGTAAACTTATTCCTAAACCAGTGGCTACTATCAATGTGACAGAGAGTGGTGAAGATGGTTTACTTGGTATTGCCACTCATCCCAATTTTACCGACAACCAATTTTTTTACATTTACTATACCGCTGATAAAAATGGATCACAGGTTAATCGCGTTGAACGATGGCGACTATCGCAGAATGGACTCAGTGCTTCACCAGATCGAGTAATTGTTGATAATATTCCCGTAGCACAATTTCATAACGGTGGTCGTATTCGCTTTGGACCAGATGGAATGCTTTATATTGGTACTGGTGATGCCAGAGAACCGCAAAGTTCCCAGGATGTAAATAGTCTTGCTGGTAAAATTCTGCGTGTGACTCCTGACGGACAAGTACCCCCAGATAATCCATTTGCTAAAAATCCTGTCTATATCACTGGGATTCGCAACACTCAGGGGTTTGATTGGCGTGATCAATCGACTCTATGGGTAACAGACCACGGACCTAGTGGAGATTTGGGTAGAAGGGGTCACGATGAACTCAGTTTAGCAAAAGCAGGAGATAATCTGGGTTGGCCTACTATCTACCGTTGTGAATCAAAGAAAGGAATGGTTACTCCGTCGATTGTTTGGCGTGAAGCTTTACCTCCTGGTGGTGCAGCAATTTATACTGGTAATTCTCTTCCTGAGTGGAAAGGGAGCTTAATTATTGCTACCCTCCGTTCTCAACATTTGCAGCGTGTCGTTTTCAACCCCCAGTTTTCCCAACAAGTTGAGCGTCATGAGGTGTATTTGCAAGGTCAATATGGACGACTGCGAGAGGCGATTATGGGGCCAGATGGTGAATTATATGTCAGCACCAGTAACTGTGATGGACGAGGAAATTGCCCTCCACAGCGGGATAAAATTCTCCGCATTACCCGATAAAAACCTGAGAATAAAAACCGTCAGAGAATTTGATTGGTTAAAAGTCTTGGCAGAATGTCTGCAAAACACCGTTACCATTTGAACAGAGTTTAAAACCTTCAGGAGGTTTCTGTGATGAAAAACGATGATATGGATGTTTTGGAAAAATTAGTCGATAAGTTGACATTAGCCGCTATCCTAGAAATGTTAGAACGAATCTGCCACAAAAAAGCAGAAAATCTCCGAAATAATTGGAAGGATGAGATTACAGCCAAGTTTTGGGAGAAAGCGGCTAGACAGATTGAAAATATCAACGTTGATATCTGAAATATATCAGGGGATAAGGGCTTGCTGATGGCGTAGTGTGGTGTATGACTCCTACGTCGTCACGCAAGTTATAGCCATATAAGGCTAAAACCTTTATAAATCAATGCTTTGATGGATATTCAAGTTTGATAATATGCAGGTAATCTGCCTTGATACCATGGAAATTCAAACATTTTTTTAGATTCTAGATTATTCTATTTTTCCTCCTGACTCCTGAACGTTGCATGGCAGATTCACTGTTTAAGAAGGATTTGAATCACAAACTCTGTTCCTTCTGCCATTTTAGAGAGACAATCCAATCTACCTCTGTGTTTTTCAATGATAATCTGATAACTGATTGCCATACCCATACCTGTTCCTTTACCAACTGGTTTTGTTGTGAAGAAGGGATTGAATATCTTCTGTCGAACCTGTTCAGGCATACCTAATCCATTATCAGCGATCGCTATTTTCGCCCATTGTGAATCAACTATAGATGTACTAATTGTTATACAACCAGGATGATTTTGATTTTCATCTGGCGTTTGTTGGGAATAACGTTCTTCAATTGCATCAATCGCATTAGCTAAAATATTCATAAATACCTGATTCAATTGCCCCGCAAAACAGGGGATTTGGGGCAAGTTACCATAGTGCTTAATCACAGTAATGGGGGGACAATTGCTTTTAGCCTTTAACCGATGTTGCAGAAGCATCAAAGTACTATCCAAGCCATCGTGCAAATTTGTTTGTTTATATTCTGCTTCGTCCAACCGGGAGAAGGTGCGTAATCCTAAAACAATATTAGTGATGCGATCGCTACCTGTCTTCATTGAATTTAAAAGCTGAAACAAATCAATAACAACAAAATTTATATCTAACTCCTGCATCAAAGCTTGAATCTGATCATTTGGCTCAGGGTATATCTGCTGATAGAGATAAAGCAAATCTATCAAATTCTGCACATACGTATAAGCGTAGTCAATATTGGCATGAATAAAGTTAATGGGGTTATTAATTTCATGGGCAATACCTGCTACCAACACACCTAAGGCAGACATTTTTTCAGATTCCACCAGTTTTGTTTGTATCATTTGCAGATTATTGAATGCTTCCTGTAGCTCTTGGTTACGGGTTTCGGCTTCTGCTCTTGATTGTTCTAAGCCTTGAATAACTCTGTTGACTAGCTTTGATTGGATTTCATAGGAGTTTTCCAACTCCACCCGATTGCATTCTGATCGATCCAATTTTTTCTGCAATAGGCGATTATGCTTTTCCAAGTCTTTCAACCGTTGTTGCAGTTGTTCAAAAGACAGATTATCCATGGTGGATTGGATTACTCCACCCCCAATAGTAAGGTCACGAAAGTTTCATTGTGAAATTGCGCTTCGGCATGGGGTCGCAACGGAGCAATTTCACCATAGGTATAAAAACCAGCACAAGTTGCCCCAGCAGGTATTGCAGATTGCAATACTTGATACTCTTCCTTGGCTCTGGTTCCTAGTACGTGCATTCGTCCAGTGCAGGAGAATAATAACACTACGGTTGGCTGAATTCCGGGATAATGCTCAAGTGCTTGCTGCATAGAGAGACGAGCAGAATCAACTATTTCATCCCGATTAGATCTTACGACTTGAACTTCCGAGTGGAGTGGAATATCCGCAAAAAAGGTAATGCTACCGGAGGCTTCGTTGTAGTCTCCATTGGAAGATCTCATGTACCAAGTATCTCGGTTGGGTTCAAAAACTGCTAATCTATAGGCGGCAGAGGGGCGAATGTCACCTAAATAATCCCGATAGAACTCCAAGGCTGGTTGTCCATCGACTTCATGAAGCACATTCCCTTCGATTTTGGTAGCCATTGCTTTTTTGCCAATTGGTGTCCAACCACTTGATACCCCATGTCCCCACAATAAGTGACCTGAGAGTAACAGAATGGGCAAGGCATCGCTGAGGACTTCTTCTCCAAAAAATTGGTAGGTTTGCTTAAACTGCCATTGGTCACAGGTAGTACCACCGACAATAGGGACTTCTGCTCCCAAGGCTTGCTGCAATCCTTGCAGGATTAAGAGTCCACTGGTAGTCAGACTTTCGGGAGTGGTGATACACAAAGAGGTTGGATACTGAGCCTGTGCTTGGGCAGTTTGAACAGTTTTCTGAGCGATCGCTATAGGATCGGAGGAAACATGACGACCAACTGCCGCATGAAATTCTATTTCATCAGAACAAAATAGAATTAAAACAAGAGAGTCTTGCTGAAACTCTAAAACTGAGGAGATTTCACCGTCTGTTGTTCCACCGATTAATTGAATACCTGGAAAGGTCTGATGAATACATCGTAAGATTTCAACATGATTAAAATCTAGGGCAGCTAGCAAAATTCCAGACTGAGGGCAGATGTCAGCCAGTCCACTCAGGCATTGCTCCAATACTTCTGCGATCGCTACTTCTGTCTCTGGATCATTACTGTGTCCAATTACGGCTTTTAGCATTACTTTCTCAGATCCTTTCTGTATTCTTATTCATCAATTTCTATTCCTTCCCACTTTGCGCTCGCAGATATCAAGCTGGATTCACTTGAACATATCCAAAACTTACGCAAAATATTTCTCGAAACCTCATTTCTCTGTGCCTCTGTGGTATGCGCTGCACGCACGCTACGCAAACGTTTTTTTTAGGGACTTGTGCATAAGTCCTAATATTAATAAGTCGTCAATTGTTTTTGACGATATCCTGGAAATTCCAGAAAAGAAAATATACAGTAGTCAGTAAGTAAGCAAAAGTTCACTATCTGCGTTTGCCTAACAATAAGAGAACTGCCGCAGGCATCGCACTTCACACAGATAAGGTAGTCCAGAATGATCTCCAGTTGCGGATTAGCTGTAGAATCAATTACCAACAACATAGGTATATTCCAGAGAAAGCTACCTTTTTCTAATCATCAAGGATTACTTTTCGGTAGGGATACGCTAACGCACTCCCTACACCGTTAACAGTAGCTGATTACCCGAATAACAGATAATCTATCGAAAGCTTACCAGGACCTAAAAAGATAAACATAAGTGCGATCGCAAAATAAATAAAAGGCACATCATAGGAAGGCCCTGGTTGATTGGGTGGATACTTCACAAATGGATCGTGAAAAACAGTCCAATGAATAGAAAGTGCAATTCCCATTGATACGGCAATACCCAATGCCGCTAACGGTGTCATAAATCCAGCAATAATCGCAATACCTCCACCAAAGACAGCCAATGCACCCAGCAACTGCAAGATACTGGGAAATTCTGGCATACCTTCTTCTTTCATCCAATTAAATGGATTTTTGACCTTAGTCCATCCATATAAAACCATTGCACTTCCCCAAATTAATCGGAGTATAAGGATTCCAAAAGCTGGAAAACCACTAACATAAGGGGGTAGAAACTGAGTTATAAAGTCCAGTTGCATGATTAGCCCTGTGAATTTTTAGATATTGTGACAATTCAGGTAAATTTTAACTCCAAAGAATGTAAAGATGTTTACGGGAAAATCTTTACACTACAGAATATAGTAGTTCAACTAGATTGATTTAAGGTGATCTCACTGAGATCACTTAAATCTTATTGATGACCAAATGCGATCGCTTTTTGAAATAAAAATCAAAGTCCAAGGTTGTGAAGTCTATTGTATCGAGAGCCTTTTGACATCTAAACCCAAGGCAACAGCCCCCCATAATGGCGCATCATCACCTAATAACGCCCGCACAACTTCAAAATTAACTTCAGGTAATGCTGTTTCTTGTGCTACCTTGCGTACTGTTGCCCAAAAACTATCCCCAGCTTTAGTGACACCACCACCTAAAACAAAGCGTTGAGGATTCATCAGGTTGGCGACATTGCCAATACCCACACCTAGCGCCCAAGCGGCTTTGTATAAAACTGCCTGTGCTAATTCATCCCCTTGAGCAGCTGCTGTACTGACTACTTGTCCTGTGATCAGGTTTAAGTCATTACCTACTAAATCCCTGAGTATTTCTCCTCTTGTACTAGCTGGGGAATGATGAGCTTCTTTCTCTAAAAGTTCCCGTGCATTTTGTGCCATATAGGGGCCAGAAGCTAAACGTTCGACACATCCCCTTTTTCCGCACAAACATACTGGCCCAGCGGGATCTACAACTATATGACCAATTTCCCCAGCCATACCTAATGCACCCCGCCACGGCTTACCGTCAAGTATCCAACCTCCACCTACGCCGGTGCTGATAGTGATGTAAAACAGGCTATCGTATCCCTGTCCAGCGCCAAAGCGATGTTCGCCGATAGCTGCCACATTAGCGTCATTATCTATGCTAACAGGAGCATGATATTCTTCTTCTAGCAGTAGTTTGAGAGGAATATTTTCCCAGCCAGGCACATGATGAGAAAGCCTGACTAGTCCGGTGGCTGCGTCTACTGGGCCACCAAAGCTGACACCGATAGCATCAGGTTTACTTCTATCTAGCACAGAGTCAATGAGCGATCGCATAATTTCTACATCACTCAAGGCATCTGCATTTGCAGGTGAGAGGCAATTTTTATGGCGTAACCACTCTCTAGAACCAGCTTTCACCGTCGCTGCTGCCAGTTTAGTTCCACCAAAATCAAGAGCTAATATTAACGTCATGGCATTTTCCCAATAGGGCATTGTATATTGGGCATTGGGTATCGAATCACCAAAACTATTTCCCAGCCCCTATTCCCCATTACCTATTATCACGTCAATCAACCCTTGCAATCGTGCATGATATCACCCTTTACAATAAATTTGCTCACAGTTTTGACAGCAATAAAATTCATGTATCTATAACTACAGATTTTCTGGCAATAGGTATTTCTGACTTGACACGCTTCCACAGAGGAATTTTTGCGAATTACTCAGGATTTTGTTAAATTTTCTACAGTAGTTTTATCATTCTTTTTCAAAATGTTAAGTACTTTAAACTTTATCTCACTGTGTCATGTTAATAAAATAACATAATTATCCAGAGCTTTTAAAATAGAAATAGCACCTCTATTATAGCCTTTCCCACTCTAGTTAGATACAAAATTACCCCTCCCCAACCCTCCCCTTGGTAAGGGGAAGGTGCGCGACAGCGCGGGTGGGGTGTATTTCATGAGATTGGGAATTGCTATATCTGAAATAATGAACTTGATCAAGTTCTAAGAATTTTAAAAAAAATAGGTCAAATTTTGAGTTAATTATGTCTAATCGTCCTATCTATCTCGATAATCATGCAACCACTCCTGTAGATGAAAGAGTATTAACAGCAATGATTCCTTACTTTACTGAAAAGTTTGGTAATGCTGCTAGTATTAGTCATATTTACGGTTGGGAATCAGAAGCTGCTGTTAAACAAACACGAGCAATTCTAGCAACTGCAATTAACGCCACACCAGAAGAAATTGTCTTTACCAGTGGTGCAACAGAAGCTAATAATTTAGCAATTAAAGGTATAGCAGAAGCTTATTTCCAAAAAGGTCAACATATTATTACTGTAGCAACGGAACATAAAGCAATTTTAGATCCTTGCGAATATTTAAAAAGTCTGGGTTTTGGCATCACAATTCTGCAAGTTCAAAAAGATGGATTAATTGATTTAAACGATTTAGAAAAAGCTTTGCGTCCTGATACAATTTTAGTGTCTGTGATGGCGGCAAATAATGAAATTGGGGTTTTACAACCTTTGGCAGCAATTGGAGAAATCTGCCATCAACGCCAAATCATTTTTCACACAGATGCAGCCCAAGCAATTGGTAAAATTCCCTTAGATGTGGAAGCGATGAACATTGATTTAATGTCGCTCACTGCCCATAAAGCATACGGGCCAAAGGGTATTGGGGCATTATATGTTCGCAGACGTAACCCTAGAGTTCAAATAGCTTCCCAGCAACACGGAGGTGGACACGAACGGGGAATGCGTTCTGGTACTTTGTATACACCGCAGATTGTCGGTTTTGGTAAAGCAGTGGAAATTGCTTTAGAAGAGCAAGAAACAGAAAACCAGCGGCTAATGGAATTAAGAGAAAGATTGTGGAAACATTTATCTACTGTAGAAGGAATTTATTTAAATGGTCATCCTCAAAAACGATTAGCAGGAAACTTAAATATCAGTGTTGAGGGTGTAGATGGTGCTGCACTTTCTCTGGGTTTACAACAATTAATGGCCGTGTCTTCTGGTTCTGCTTGTTCTTCGGCAAATACTGCACCTTCCTATGTTCTGACAGCCTTGGGAAATTCAGAAAAGTTAGCCTATGCTTCGGTGCGGTTTGGAATTGGCAGATTTAATACAGTGGAAGAAATAGATACGGTTGCACAACAAGTAATATCTACTGTTCAAAGTTTACGCAAGCAGGTAAGCAAAGTTCGTTAGTCGATACGACTAAATTAATCAACGGAGAGGGGGAGATTCGAACTCCCGGAAGCTTTCACCTCATCTGATTTCAAGTCAGACGCAATCGACCACTCTGCCACCTCTCCAAATTATTTGTCAGAATTGTGTAACACAAAAACTGACAAATAATATCATAACCTATAATTACACAGTTGGCACTACTGAAGGGGAAGAATTATAAAAAATTTCCTCAGCAGCCACCTGGAAGTCTTTACCTAACCAAACCAGAGAAGCTTTTGTTACCACACCCTCCTCCAAAGAAACCAGAGAAAAATTCCGTAACTTTACACCGTCTTCCTCTATAATCCGGGGTACAGTAGCGGCATTTAGGTAAATTGTTCCCTCTGGACTTCTAAACACAGCCTTCCTTTGCACCTTCTTAGTATGGCGGAGAGTGCGATGCATATGACCAAAGGCGACTAGAGAAACGGTTTTCTTCATGTTGAGACTTTGAGAAATGGCTTCAGCAAAATCTGGATCACCAAAATCACCACCAATAGGATGCCAATCTTTACCACAGGGGTCTTCAGGACGATCGCCTAATCCACTCGGTCCATTATGTCCTAGAAAAATAATGTTGTCATAAGCAGTACTTTTCAGCACCTTAACAATTTTATCTGCGGACTCCTCCAGACTAGAGACACCGTAACGTTCCTGACAGATTTCTGCAAATCTCCATTCTGGCCCACCCCAGGTAAAAGGACGACCACCCACCACAGTTAAATTCCAATCAGGAAAGTCCAATTTACCATAACTGACGTGGGACACTCCCAATAAATCTAGCTGTTCCTGTACCCAGTCTTCCTTAGTGCGGTCATAGGGACATTTTTTGCGTCCCCATTCAGTGGCCGAGTACCAGGCATCGTGGTTGCCCATTACCGCTGCTTTGGGAATATCCAGAGATGCGATCGCTCTGACCACTTCCACCGATTCATTCCCAAAATCCCCGACAAATAGCACCAAGTCTACACCCAGATGCTTGAGTGCTATGCCGTCTTCTACTTCCCATTGATCGTGAACATCGCCAATTACAGCAATTTTCACAGGTTTTGATTGAGTTTTCTGACTGGTCATGCCACTTTAAAAAGCCGTATATCTCCAGGATATGAAACTCCAACCGATTTGCACATAAATTGCCGACATCAACCGTCCACTATTTTTGGTAAAAACTACTATAATTGAATCCACAAGATCATCTCATTGTAAAAAAAGCAGTTTCTAATTGTGTTTACAAATACACTTGCTCGACCACAAGGTACACTACCATTAGATTTATTTGCCGCTATTGAGGAGCTAAAAACAGAACTCAACGCGGTAATATTAGCGCATTACTATCAAGACCCCGATATTCAAGATATAGCCGACTTTATTGGCGACTCCTTGCAACTAGCCAAAGCCGCAGCACAGACAAATGCAGATGTGATTGTGTTTGCTGGCGTTCATTTCATGGCAGAAACAGCCAAAATCCTGAATCCTAATAAATTGGTACTGCTACCAGACTTAAATGCTGGTTGTTCTTTAGCAGACAGTTGTCTTCCCCAGGAGTTTGCAGAGTTCAAAGACGCACACCCAAATCATTTAGTCATTTCCTATATTAACTGCTCCGCCGAAATTAAGGCTATGAGCGATATTATCTGCACCAGTTCCAACGCTGTGAAAATCGTTCAGCAAATACCTGAAGAATCAGAGATTATTTTTGCCCCAGATCGCAACTTGGGAAGGTATGTAATTGAACAAACCGGACGGGAAATGCTGTTATGGCAAGGTAGCTGTATTGTCCATGAGACGTTTTCCGAAAAGAAAATAGTCCAATTAAAAACTATACATCCAGAAGCAGAAGCGATCGCACACCCAGAATGTGAAACCAGTGTTTTGCGTCATGCCAGCTTTATTGGCTCTACAGCAGCCCTACTTAATTATTGTCAAAACAGTCATACACAGGAATTTATCGTCGCTACAGAGCCAGGAATTATCCACCAGATGCAAAAATTAGCACCTGAGAAGCACTTTATTCCCGCACCTCCACAGAATAATTGTAATTGTAACGAATGTCCGTTTATGCGGTTAAATACCTTAGAAAAACTCTATTTAGCAATGAAAAATCGCACCCCCGAAATAACCATGTCAGAGGAAATTCGTCTCGCTGCACTGCGGCCAATGCAACGGATGTTAGAAATGAGTATTTAATAGACATCTCCGAAAATGATTGACTGTGGAGACGTTCCACCGGAACGTCTCTACAAGGGTTTCAAGCCACGCACATTTAATTACCACCAGATGTCTAAAAACTGTCTCCAAACAAAACGCTCAACTTAAAATGTCATCTTCTCAGCTTCTTTCTGGGCTGTCTCACTATATTTTTTGTATAACTTAGTTCTAATTTGAGCTTCTTGATAACGGGTATGATTAGGAGGAACCTGACTCATTAAATCAGAAGCTCTTTGCCATCTAGCTGCTAATTCTAACCACTGAGTTGAAGTTGTAGCTGTTTTACCAGAAGCAGAAGCTTGGTTAGCAAGTCTCACAGCATCTGCAAATGCGTCACCCAACACATCATTATTGGACGGGTTAGACAAATTTTTATTGATAGCATGAGGTGATACTTGTGATTTAATTCCGTTGGCTGTCCTCAAAGACGAGGAAATGTATAACGGTAAAAATTTTTTTAGTTGATTTCCGGTTACAAAATCAACCAGCAAAGCCAGTAAAAGCACTGTGCATAAACCAGTAGACCCTATAATCAGTTGTTTAGTTAAGGTCTTATGTTTATATGGTGTAGACAGTAAAGATTGGCCTTTGGGCAAAATCGGTTTTCCTAATTCAGCATAGGCTGCTGTAAAATCTTGAATTAATTGTTTGACAATACCCGGCTGTACCAGTGTAATTTCCTGTGACCACAGTAATTGATTTTCAGAATCGCGGTTAATTTCCTCCAACCATAGTAATTGCTCCTCACGCACAATTCGACTGTTAATATTGACTTTGCGAATGTTACGCGGTGCAGTCGAATCAAGAATCTGCTGAATTCTTTGTACCAGCGTAGATTGCTCAAGTTGCTCTACAGTAGCAGCCTCACACAAAAGTTGTAAGACACCATCAGCAAAAATAGCTCTAGTTCTGACACCAGACATAACTAGCTTTTCGTTCAACAGTTGAATAATCGCAGCGACGCTACCCTGGTGAGCTTGCCAAGCGATATCATTTATCCTATCTACCATTTGTAGTTTAGTGATAGCTCTTACACCCTGA
Organism: Anabaena sp. PCC 7938; assembly: GCF_049315035.1. NCBI lineage: Bacteria > Bacillati > Cyanobacteriota > Cyanophyceae > Nostocales > Nostocaceae > Anabaena > Anabaena sp. PCC 7938. Next base: position 6,221,826 of record NZ_CP186034.1, read on the forward strand.
CCTGTTAACGGACTTATTAATTTAAGGTTCTGTTCTTACGAACTTCACCTAGTCTAAAATTGTATGAGTAAAAAGATAATGTTGCAAAGTAAAATTACAACGAAATAGGCTGAAATCCCCTAATTGAATTTCTCAAGACTTTTTGGGTTTTGAGAGCAATACCTTGTCCAAATTGGAAAAAACCTTGATTTGTAGGTTGGGTTGAAGCATGAAACCCAACAAATGCGTTGGGTTGCGCTGTCGCTTAATCCAACCTACCGAAAATGGACAAGGTATTGGAGAGATGAACGTATTTTACAGGGATTTAGCTTCCCAAAGCGTAATCTGAGTAAAGCCTTTACAGATCAGGGTTTCAGGTTTTTTGATGGATAAAAATTATAGGATTTTGGCATATACAGCCCCAAAAGAGGGATACTTTTCTTTGTTAGCCTTTCTCAACCCTACCTACAAGCAAACGAACTCAGAAGTCAGCGTCTGCGCGATCGTACTGAAATATTATCTATGGAATACCGCAGAGCTAAGGTAGAGGGAGGGACTTTCTTTTGTACTCAAGTTACTTACAACCCACATTCCGCACTTCAAAAAGTAGCATAATGAAAATACATTGACAGTCAATCAAAACTTATGGTTTGAACAATTACAATATTTGTATGGCTAATTTATATTGGTCAATTATTTTAGATATCGTTAATGTTGGGTTTCGTTCCTCAACCCAACCTACAAGATCAGCGATCGCACTGATACAGAAACAATGCTATCTTCGTGGGGTTTCATTCCGAATAGTACCATCTGGCATGATGGTATTAATGAAAGTAACTCCCTCCAGCTTGGCACCTTCCAGATTAACCCCAGTCAAGTTAGCATCTTTGATGTAGGTACGCTCCAAAATAGCGTTGCTCAAGTTAGCTCCAGTCAAGTCAATACTCATCAAATCGGTAGCGTGCAAATCGGCACCTCTCAAATCAACACCTCTCAAATCCCCACTCAAACCACATCTACCCAAATCGGCAGATCTCAAGTTAACACCACTCAGGTTGGCACCACCAAGTTGGGAGAAGGACAAATTGGCACCACTCAGATTAGCACCGCTCAGGTTGGCTCTATCCAAGGAAACCTTGGTCATGTGGGCATTACTAAGATTAGCCCTACTCAAATTAGCATCTCTCATGAACTGCTCGCTCAGGTAAGCACCACTCAAATTGGCATCACTCAAGTTGATACCATTCATCTCGCCAGCGTATCTGAGGTCAGCATTACTCAAATTAATCCCACTCAAATTAGCTCCGTTCAAAAGACTACCAGCCCCCATAGCCCAATAGTAGTCCTGCCCTCTATCAGGAACACGCAACTTAACCCAGGCGAAATCTCGTTCCCCAGCAGCATATCGGCGCAGCAACTCTTCAACCTCTATGACTTTTTTTTCCATACCTCATCCTCTACATCAACCAATACCATCAACTCTACCGCTAAAACCCTCTAGTCCACCCTCTTCGACCCCACCTTCAACCTCACCCTGCAAATCACCGACCTCCCCACCGGACAACTAGCCGAAGCCCAAATCACCACCTACGACACCCAAGGTCGCCCCAACAGCGACACAATCCTCATCGACCATGATGCCAACGGCATCGGCTGGTTCATAGACCCCACCCCCAACGACAACAGCGAATTCACCACCACCCTCACCGACACAGCCTACCGAGCCACCACAGGAGAAGCCGCAGGCAAATACGACCTGCTCACCACCATCCTCCACGAAATGGGACACTTATTAGGCATCATCAACGTCCTAGACAACAACGCCATTTCCAACGAAGCTACAGTCACAGTCACCGTCAACAACGTTACGGTAGAAGCAATTATTCAAAAAGGAACAACCAGCACCTTCGGCAAGTTTGAGTGAGAAAACAGGAAAGATGAAAAACCAAAAAGCCCCTTCTCAAATCGAGAAGAGGCTTTAGTAATTGATAGACCTGGCATCGAGCTATTTTGGCGTGGGGCAACCCCCAAACTATCGTCGCCGCAGCAGCGTTTCACATCTGAGTTCGGGAAGGGGTCAGAGTGGTTCCACCGCGCAATAGACACCAGGAAAGATTGTTGGGTAACAAAACCCTGAAGACTGCAAGTAACGCGAAAAATGTAATGATTTAAGAGGTCAAGCCCTCGGTCTATTAGTACTCCTCAGCTACATACATTGCTGTACTTCCACTTAGAGCCTATGAACGGGTGTTCTGCCCGTGACCTTACCTACTATTAGTAGTGAGAGCACTCATCTTGAGGTGGGCTTCCCACTTAGATGCTTTCAGCGGTTATCCGCTCCGCACTTGGCTACCCAGCGTTTACCGTTGGTACGATAACTGGTACACCAGCGGTGCGTCCTTCCCATTCCTCTCGTACTAAGGAAGGCTCCTCTCAATGCTCTTGCGCCTGCACCGGTTATGGATAAACTGTCTCACGACGTTCTGAACCCAGCTCACGTACCGCTTTAATGGGCGAACAGCCCAACCCTTGGGACGTACTTCCGCCCCAGGTTGCGATGAGCCGACATCGAGGTGCCAAACCTCCCCGTCGATGTGGACTCTTGGGGGAGATCAGCCTGTTATCCCTAGAGTAACTTTTATCCGTTGAGCGACGGCCATTCCACTCTGCGCCGTCGGATCACTAAGGCCTACTTTCGTACCTGCTCGACTTGTCGGTCTTGCAGTCAAGCTCCCTTTATGCCTTTACACTCGTCGCACGGTTTCCAAGCGTGCTGAGGGAACCTTTGCGCGCCTCCGTTACCTTTTAGGAGGCGACCGCCCCAGTCAAACTGCCCACCTGAAACTGTTCCCTGACCGGCTTACGGTCATGGGTTAGAATTCTAGCTTCGCCAGAGTGGTATCTCACCGTTAGCTCCATATTCCCCACAAGGAATACTTCTTCGCTTCCCACCTATCCTGCGCAAGCGAAGCCCGAACACAATTCCAGGCTACAGTAAAGCTTCATAGGGTCTTTCTGTCCAGGTGCAGGCAGTCCGTATCTTCACAGACATTCCTATTTCGCCGAGTCTCTCTCTGAGACACCATCCAGATCGTTACGCCTTTCGTGCGGGTCGGAACTTACCCGACAAGGAATTTCGCTACCTTAGGACCGTTATAGTTACGGCCGCCGTTCACCGGGGCTTCGGTCGCTAGCTTCACTTTCGCTGACCAACTTCCTTAACCTTCCGGCACTGGGCAGGCGTCAGCCCCCATACGTCCTCTTACGAGTTTGCGGAGACCTGTGTTTTTGGTAAACAGTCGCCTGGATCTCTTCACTGCGACCCACTTCTTAGGTGGGCACCCCTTCTTCCGAAGTTACGGGGCCATTTTGCCGAGTTCCTTAGAGAGAGTTATCTCGCGCCCCTTGGTATACTCAACCTCCCTACCTGTGTCGGTTTCGGGTACGGGTATGATGTCTTCATCACATGACCAGCTTTTCTTGGCACAATCGCATCACCATGCGGAGTTCGTAAACTCCTCCCAAACCAATCAGGGTATGGCTATCTTTCATGCGTCCCTTGTCATGCTCCCACATCATAGTCAGGGATTATTGACCCTGTGTCCATCGACTACGCCGTTCGGCTCGCCTTAGGTCCGACTAACCCAGAGTGGACGAACCTGGCTCTGGAACCCTTAGGGTTTCGGGGTGTATGATTCTCACATACATTTGCGCTACTCAAGCCGACATTCTCACTTCCGTTTCGTCCACAGCTGCTTGCCGCTACTGCTTCTACCTACGACGGAACGCTCCCCTACCACTTAGACAATATCTAAGTCCACAGCTTCGGTACATCGCTTAAATTTCGTTCATTTTCGGCGCAGGAGCGCTTGACTAGTGAGCTATTACGCACTCTTTTAAGGTTGGCTGCTTCTAGGCAAACCTCCTAGTTGTCTGTGCACTCCCACCTCCTTTATCACTTAGCGATGATTTGGGGACTTAGCTGGTGGTCTGGGCTGTTTCCCTCTTGACAATGAAGCTTATCCCCCACTGTCTCACTGGCAATGTGTGCTCTGGGTATTCAGAGTTTGTCTCGATTTGGTACCGGTCTCCCAGCCCGCACCGAAACAGTGCTTTACCCCCCAGATATAATCATTACCGCTGCGCCTAAACACATTTCGGGGAGAACCAGCTAGCTCCTGGTTCGATTGGCATTTCACCCCTAACCACAGCTCATCCGCTGATTTTTCAACATCAGTCGGTTCGGACCTCCACTTGGTGTTACCCAAGCTTCATCCTGGCCATGGTTAGATCACCAGGGTTCGGGTCTATAAACACTGATTATCGCCCTCTTCAGACTCGGTTTCCCTTTGGCTCCAGCATTCTCGCTTTAACCTACCAGTGCCTATAAGTCGCCTGCTCATTCTTCAACAGGCACGCGGTCATCCGTTTAATCGGACTCCCACTGCTTGTAAGCTAATGGTTTCATGTTCTATTTCACTCCCCTTCCGGGGTTCTTTTCACCTTTCCCTCGCGGTACTGGTTCACTATCGGTCACACAGTAGTATTTAGCCTTACGAGGTGGTCCTCGCTGATTCACATGGGATTCCTCGTGCCCCATGCTACTCGGGATTCAGCTACTATCCTTTGACTTTCGACTACAGGACTTTCACCCCCTCTGGTGCAGTATTTAGCTGCTTCGTCTAGCCTCCAGATTCGATCTCGCTGTCCCACTACCCCAAAAGGTAAACCCTTTGGTTTAGGCTCTTCCCCTTTCGCTCACCACTACTTAGGGAATCTCTATTTGATTTCTCTTCCTCCAGCTACTAAGATGTTTCAATTCGCTGGGTTGGCTCTTTCCTGCCTATATATTCAGCAGGTAGTACATAGGGTTGCCCCATTCGGATATCTCCGGCTCATAGTTTGCTTCCAACTCCCCGGAGCATTTCGTCGGTAACCACGTCCTTCTTCGCCTCTGTGTGCCTAGGTATCCACCATTAGCCCTTATTAGCTTGACCACTTCATTACATTTTTTCGACTCGCAAACTTTTCTGCTTTCCTGTTTCTTTCCTACTCTACAATGAGTGAAAAACTCATCACTCGGTACTCTTTCCTCAGTACTCAGTTTCGTCTGCCTGCTAATTCGCGTTACTATGCAGTTTTCAAGGTTCTGGCTGGTTTTTATCCAGCAGTCTGACTAACTGTCAGTTGCTGACTCTTTTCCAATTTAATTCAGTCTCACCAAACCAATAATAATACTTTGAAAGTTTTCAACCAATCTCGACCGACCTAGGATAGACCAATTAAGAATCTAATTACTGATTGTGTTCGATTTCTCAATGGATTAGGTCTCCCTAAAAAGGAGGTGATCCAGCCACACCTTCCGGTACGGCTACCTTGTTACGACTTCACCCCAGTCACCAGTCCTACCTTAGGCATCCCCTCCTTTCGGTTGGGGTAATGACTTCGGGCGTGACCAACTTCCATGGTGTGACGGGCGGTGTGTACAAGGCGCCCGGGAACGAATTCACTGCAGTATGCTGACCTGCAATTACTAGCGATTCCTCCTTCACGCAGGCGAGTTGCAGCCTGCGATCTGAACTGAGCTACGGTTTATGAGATTAGCATCACATCGCTGTGTAGCTGCCCTTTGTCCGTAGCATTGTAGTACGTGTGTAGCCCAAGACGTAAGGGGCATGCTGACTTGACGTCATCCTCACCTTCCTCCGGTTTGTCACTCTAAGCAGTCTCTCTAGAGTGCCCAACTTAATGCTGGCAACTAAAAACGAGGGTTGCGCTCGTTGCGGACTTAACCCAACATCTCACGACACGAGCTGACGACAGCCATGCACCACCTGTGTTCGCGCTCCCGAAGGCACTCTCTCCTTTCAGAAAGATTCGCGACATGTCAAGCCTTGGTAAGGTTCTTCGCGTTGCATCGAATTAAACCACATACTCCACCGCTTGTGCGGGCCCCGTCAATTCCTTTGAGTTTCACACTTGCGTGCGTACTCCCCAGGCGGGATACTTAACGCGTTAGCTACGGCACGGCTCGGGTCGATACAAGCCACGCCTAGTATCCATCGTTTACGGCTAGGACTACTGGGGTATCTAATCCCATTCGCTCCCTAGCTTTCGTCCCTCAGTGTCAGTTACGGCCTAGCAGAGCGCTTTCGCCACCGGTGTTCTTCCTGATATCTACGCATTTCACCGCTACACCAGGAATTCCCTCTGCCCCGAACGTACTCTAGCTCTGTAGTTTCCACTGCTTTTATCATGTTGAGCATGACTCTTTAACAGCAGACTTACATGGCCACCTGCGGACGCTTTACGCCCAATCATTCCGGATAACGCTTGCATCCTCCGTATTACCGCGGCTGCTGGCACGGAGTTAGCCGATGCTTATTCCTCAGGTACCGTCATTATCTTCCCGGACAAAAGAGCTTTACAACCCTAAGGCCTTCATCACTCACGCGGCATGGCTGGATCAGGCTTTCGCCCATTGTCCAATATTCCCCACTGCTGCCTCCCGTAGGAGTCTGGGCCGTGTCTCAGTCCCAGTGTGGCTGATCATCCTCTCAGACCAGCTACTGATCGTCGCCTTGGTAGGCTCTTACCCCACCAACTAGCTAATCAGACGCGAGCTCATCTCCAGGCAATTAATCTTTCACCTCTCGGCATATCCGGTATTAGCAGTCGTTTCCAACTGTTGTCCCCGACCTGAAGCCAGATTCTCACGCGTTACTCACCCGTCCGCCACTAAATCCCTAAGGATTCCGTTCGACTTGCATGTGTTAAGCATACCGCCAGCGTTCATCCTGAGCCAGGATCAAACTCTCCATTTTGGTTCGTTCTTCTTAAGCTCTAATTCTTTAACCTCTTCAATCCTCTATTTCTCTTTCCAGGATTGTTCAGTTGATTTTTTGACGAGGAATGGTCGTCTTTATTCTTTCAAAGTATTATTATCTTTTCTCGGTTCAGCGCATTGGGCTTTTGCCCTCACCTAATAAACATACCAATTCTTCCTCTTTTCTGTCAAGGGGTTTTGAAAACTTTTTTTCGCGTTGGTTCTATGAACAGGCTCGATATGGCTGATAGCCCTATAGATAAAGGGTTTCATCCTTTGACTATGTGCGGGTATCTCTTTATTTGCATAAATAGCTAGAATCAGAATGTTGACTTAACCTATTTTTCCTTCAGGTTTTGAGTACTGTATCTTGTTCCCGATGTCATCAAACTATTGATAGTCAGGCAATTTCTTGTCCCTATTGCCGGATTACTCTCAAAGCTTATGGACACCCTGGAGTTCCCTTACACCAAGCGAATGGGGACTATTATTTGTGTGAAAGCTGCGTCTATCACCAAGATGATAGTTGTAATTTTATTCAACGTCCTTATGCCAAAAGCTGCACGCTTTATCAAAATTTAGAAGAGAGTAAATTAGAGTTATTGCTACAGCAGAGTAAAAACAGTGGAATAGTAGTTGTAAAAAACTGGCTTCAACGCCATCAAGCTTTGCTGCTACTGATTTTTATATTTTTGGTATGTCTGCTCATTGCTCTGTCCGCATCCTAGCATCCTAGCAATGAATATATGTACAATTCAAAATTCCAAATAAATTCTCTGCTCAAGCTTCAGGTTGTTGTAACTTCAGAAGCTTCATTGGTAGTTTCTAGGAGGGGTGGTGATACTTCTTCTTCAACAATGTCTAAATCAAACCAAAAAGTAGTACCTACACCAACTTCACTGACTAAATTAACTTGACTGTGATGTCTTTCCATGATGTTTCTGACAATGGACAGACCTAAACCTGTGCCTTCGAGAGTGTGAACTCGATTTTCTACTCTGAAAAAGCGGTCAAAGATGGCTTGTTGGTCTTCTGGCCCAATACCAATTCCTGTATCACTGATTTCTATCCGCACTTTGGAACGAGAATTATCTTCGTGTCGCAGTTCTGAGAGGGCAAAGTTTACGTCAGGAGCAGAAAAGGTGGAGTGGAGTTGAGGATTTACCTGGTAGGCTCGGATGGCTACTTTGCCCCCTGCTGGGCTAAACTTCAGAGCGTTACCGATGAGGTTACCAAATACTTGCAATAATAAATCATAATTACCAATAACTAGAGGTAGGTTAGAAGCAACTTCCTGAACGAGTTCAATTCCTTTATCTCTAGCATTGAGTTGGTAAGTACGTAATGTTTGCTCTAGTGCTTGCGCTAAATCAACACCATCAAAATTGTAAGTACGACCGGATTCAAGTTTTGACAAATCTAGGACATCGTTGACTAACCGGGTGAGTCTGTCGGTTTCATGATTGACAGTTTCGAGAAATTCACGTCGTTCTTCTATATCCAGGTCTTCACCATAATCATGTAGGGTTTCTATATAGGTTTTGATGTTAAAGAGGGGTGTTCGCAGTTCGTGAGAGATATTGCTGATAAATTGGCTTTTGGCTTCATTCAGTTCTACTTCGCGGGTGATATCTTGAACTGTAATGGCGATACCTTTAATACTTTCTCGTTGTAGGTTAAGTACTGTAGTTAAGAGAATACGGATTGTGCGTTTGGTGGGTTGGTCGAGGGGGATACGAAATTCGGCGCTTTCACGTTCTCCTGCGGCCATTTCGTATAGTGTGCGGGTGATTTCTATTTGCACGCTTTGAGGTAGATGATGCAAGACATTTTTACCTACTACATCAATCCCTTCCCAAGCAAAAATTCGCCGAGCTGTGGGATTGACTAAAATTACCTGCATATTATTGTCAATTAATACTGCACCATCAGCAATGGTGGAAACCAAGGTTTCTAACTTGGCTTTTTCGGCTGTCAGTTCTTCAATATTTTGCTCTTCATAGCGCTCTAGCCGTTCTGCCATTTCATTAAAGCTAAAAATAAGCTCACCTAATTCTCCTCCTAGAGGTAAGTCAATTCGCTGTTTAAAATTTCCAGCAGCAATTTGTTTTACGCCTACGAGTAGTTCTTTGATTGGTTTAGTGATGGTTAAGGCGTTAATTACTCCTGCTAAAATCACCATGACCCAAATAGTGATGAAGACGGCTATGGTGACATCACGGGTGAAGTTGGTAGATATGACTGCGGTTTGGTTGGGGTTGATACCGACTGCTAAGACACCTAAATATTTCTGATTGACGATTAGAGGGATAAATACATCGGTGACTACACCATCTGGAGTATTATGTTGACGTACCATTGGTTGATCATCATTTCCAGGATAATCTTCTGGTAGTTGGATTTTTCGCTTGATGGTGAGGGAGTTTTCTACCTCTGGTTCCCAAAAAGGAATGCCAAAAAAGATTTTTCCGGTTTCATCGGCGTAAAGCATATAACGCACGCTGGAGGTGCTGCTATAGAAGCGTTGGGAGAATTGGGCAACTTCTGTGAGATTTTGATCAGCAATGAGTGGGGCAACGTTAGATGCAAGTAGTAGTCCTAGATCACGACCAAAGCGGGTATCGTTGAGACGTGCATCTTGCTGAATTGTATTCACTGCCCAGAAGGTGAGACCACTCATTACCAGGGAAACGACCAAGGTGGCGACAGCTAGGAGTTTGGTTTGGAGGGTGAACTCATACCACCAATGAGCGAGTGTTTTCGATACGCCATTGGCAAATGCATCTCGGATTGTTGTTAAAAAAGCCAGCATCTTAAAATATACTTAAAATATTATTGTTAATAGTTCTGTGTTTTCTACCCTAACAACTTAAAAATTAGCAGTTAATTCTACAAAAGTGTTAGGGAGAAATGGCGAAGGGTAATGATAGGGTGGTGGAAAAATCGAAAAACTACTAACTTGCTAACTTAATTATTCGTTTTTCAGGAATCTATGACCGATATCTCTACGGTAATATACTTCTGGAAATTGAATGTGTTTGATACTAGCATATGCTTGAGCGATCGCTTGGGGGAAATTTTCACCCGTTGCAGTGATATTTAAAACTCTACCACCATCTGTCACGATTTGTTGGGCTGTATTTAAGTTCGTGCCGGCGTGAAACACGATTGCTCCGGCAGTTTCAGCTTCCTCAATACCGGTGATTATTTTACCTTTTTCATAATCTCCAGGATAACCACCCGAAGCAGCCACTACGGTAGCGGCAGACCCTTGTTGCCAAACAATTGGAGGCATTTTTCCTAAACGCTGTTGAATGCAAGCCAAGAGCAAATCTTCCAGAGGTGTTTCTAGTAATGGCAATATGACTTGCGTTTCTGGATCACCAAAGCGACAGTTAAATTCTAAAACTTTAAAATTGCCATCAGGTGAAACCATTAACCCAGCATACAGAACGCCTCGGTAGTCAATACCTGCGGTTCTTAAAGCTGCGATCGCTTTTTCTAAAACTTCAGTTTGAACCCGTGCCATCAACTCCACTGTAGCAATAGGCGCTGGAGCATAGGCTCCCATTCCCCCAGTATTTTCTCCTGTATCGCCCTCCCCAATGCGTTTATGATCTTGAGCAGGTAATAACGGACGAATTGTTAAACCATCTGTTAATGCTAAGACAGAAACCTCTTCTCCTAACAAACATTCTTCAATAACAACAAAATTGCCTGCACTGCCAAACTGCCCTTGAAAAATCGCATCAATGGCATTTTCTGCCTGTTCTAAAGTTTGAGCAACTGTTACACCCTTCCCCGCGGCTAGTCCGTCAGCTTTGACAACTATTGGCACTCCTTCTGCTTTTAGATAAGATTTTGCTGCTGCTGCTTCTGTAAATACCGCTGCCTTGGCTGTAGGAATTCCGGCTTTCTGCATCAAAGCCTTAGCCCAAGCCTTACTAGCTTCAATTTGCGCTCCTGCCTTAACTGGGCCAAATACCATCAGTCCTTGACTTTGGAGATAGTCTGTAATGCCATTGGCCAATGGCACTTCTGGCCCCACCACTACTAAAGAAATATCCTTTTCTAAAGCAAATTGACTGATACCTGCAAAGTCATTAACTGAGAGGGGCAAGTTTTGGCAACCTTCCATACTTGCTGTACCCCCATTTCCAGGTACACAGACAACTTGCTCAATTTTCTTGGATTGCAACAGCTTCCACGCTAGAGCGTGTTCACGTCCCCCATTACCTACAATTAAAACCTTCACTGATTTCCTCGTGCGTCTCTTGCGAAACGAGAAAGCCTCAAGGCTACTCGCAGATCAATTTTTTCATTAATTATCCTTCTAATCAAGGGTTAATTGGAGATTGGGAATCGGGTAAAAATTCCTCTAAAATTGAGTTGGGTAATATTTTTCGTGATCATACGACTGAATTAATTGGTATTTTGATGAATTTATTCACAAGTAAAATTCATCACTGTAAATTAAAATTGTAATGATTTTGTTAATTCCTGTATTTTTTAAGTAAAGATGAACACGAGTACTTAAAAATATATCCTTAATTAGTTTAACTGTTGAATAGTTGGCTCGACTCTGCTTAAAAAAATCAAAAAAATCAAAAACTAAGCGACATGACTAAAATTATCGTTACTGGAGCCGCTGGGTTTATAGGTTCTCACCTGGTTGATAGGTTATTGCAACAGGGAGAAGAAGTAATTGGCATTGATGAAATTAATGATTACTATGATCCACTGTTAAAGCGAAAAAATATTGCTACCTGCGAGCGATCGCCTAACTTTACCTTAATTGAAGGCGATATTCAATTTTTAGATTTACCAAAAATTCTCCAAGATGTAGAGGTAGTCTATCATCAGGCAGCACAAGCTGGGGTGAGAAATTCTTGGGGACAAGGCTTTCGGGCTTACACTGAACGCAATATTAGTGCTACACAAGTGTTGTTAGAAGCTGCAAAAGATGCAAAATCTCTGAAAAGGCTAGTATTTGCTTCTACATCGAGTGTATATGGTGATGCCGAAACTATTACCTACTCATGAAAAAATTGCTCCTCAACCAGTTTCACCCTATGGTATTACCAAGTTAGCGGCTGAAAGATTGTGTGGACTATACCATAAAAATTTTGGTGTACCTTTTGTATCCTTGCGCTATTTCACTGTTTATGGGCCAAGACAACGCCCAGATATGGCATTTCATAAGTTCTTTAAAGCTGTTTTAGAGGATGAAGCAATTCCTGTGTATGGTGATGGACAGCAAACGCGAGATTTTACATTTGTCAGTGATGCTGTTGCTGCTAATTTAGCTGCTGCTACTGTACCAGAAGCCATAGGGGAAATTTTTAATATTGGTGGTGGTAGCAGAGTAGTTTTGGCGGAAGTATTAGATACAATCGAGGAAATTGTTGGTAAGCCTATCAAACGCAACCATATTGAAAAAGCGATGGGAGATGCGCGTCACACTGCTGCTGATGTATCTAAGGCGCGGAAAATTCTGGGATATCAGCCACAAGTTTCTCTGAGGGATGGTTTGAGTAAGGAATGGGAGTGGGTTAAGGGTTTGTATAGTTGAGGCAGTTACCATAAATCTTTTTTGATTTTCCCTAAATTTGGGGAAGGGATGCTTTGTTCTTCTTTTTCCCCTTTTACATTTCTTCCAAAAGTTTGTTGATGTAGAAATATTTGTATAGTTAATTTATAGTTTTCAGTTCTTTTAGATATCTTTAATGTTGGGTTATGCCTCCGGCACACTACGTGAACGTTCCTCAACCCAACCTACAAGATCAGCGATCGCACTAAATGATATTCAAGAAGCAATTGAATCTAGAGATAACGGATTATTGCCTATTAGTACGCCACTTTTAGCCGATCTTTATCCTGCCTCCACTTTATTCCTCAATCACGTTGGTGAGGAGATCTCCTTCAGGCATAATGGTTTTACTCAAATAGCAGGCACACAGGCTATTTCTGTCTGCAAAAGCATTTCTGAGGTTACAGTTGTAGAAGGATGTTTCACCAAAGGAAACTCCTCTGAAGTTAGCACTTGCCAAATCAACGCAATCCATACAAACTTCAGTCAAGTTGCCACTTTCAACGTTGACTCGCTTTAGGCTGGAGTTTCTGACAGTAGCACCGCCCAGGTTGGCACCACTGAGGTTAGAATCATCGAACTCGACTTCCTCCAATAAGATATCAAGCAGGTTGGCACTAGTGAGGTTAGCATTACTCAGGTTTATGCCTCTCAAACAGGCAGCGTACAAATCAGCCCCACTCAGGTTTATATTACTCAAGTTGACTCCTTGCAAATTAGCACGTCTCAAGCTGATTCTAGAAAAATCTCTCTCGCCAGCAGCATAGCGTTGCAACAACTCCTCAGCAGTTATTCTCATCTATATACCTCCACATTAACCAACACACTTAAAATTAAGTTCCTTATCGCTAGTTTCGTTATGTTTTGTGGTGAGATACTTGTCATCAAAGCCGTAATTTTAATCATCCCAAAGTGTATATGTTTGTTCAAAAACTTCATCCCAACTCAGAACTAAAATTTCTGGCTTTTTACCCATTTCGTCTCTAGCATCCTGTTTGGCTGCCGCAAAACACTTATCCCAAATTGAGTTTAAAAAATCTCTATTGAGGCTTGGCATCTCCTCTTGACTATCTGCAATTTCTCGCCGCGCCGAACGAATCGAAATCACCCAACTGGCACTACGTTTTTCAGGCTGACATTTCCATTTGATTATATGTAGCATGAGTCGAGTTAGTTGACTAATCACTGCCCTCTTTTCTGATCGTCCCATTGACTCGGCTAAACTCTCCAAAATATTGTAGGCTTCTGTCATTTGGCCTTCCTGTAGCAATTCTTTTGCTTTCAGTACTGCTAAGTATGGTGATTTAAATACCAGTTCATCCCATGCTACTGTCATGATTTTTGACCTCTCTAGCTTTCTTCTTCCCAAAAATCTAGATTAAGCATTGTTTCTAAATCGGATGGATATTGCCACTGTTCGGGAAAAGTAACCTGTGGATATTCTTTACGCACAGTTTTGAGGGCAATTCTCCAAGCATTATCAAAGCTGGTATGCCACTGATTTTTAAGACTAGGTGCGTCTTGAAACAAAAGCTCTAGTCCATTACGTTGATTGCGAATAGTTTTTTCCCAGCCTCGATAATTTTCGGATAACGGAACATACAGGCGTTTGAGTAAGTGTTCTAGTAAAACGAGCAAACGACTACTGAGTTCCCTTTTTTGTGAAATCCCCAAGGATTCTACCTCTTCAATCAAATTCTCAATATCCAAATTCTGAAAATCTCCTGCTTTGAGCTTAGTCACAGTATCTTCCACCCATAGCAGAATATCCTGCTCGTAAAGCGATCGCTCTTTTCCTAGTTCTTTCATCACTTTGTCTTTACTGTTAGAGTTTCTTCGCAGGTATTTCCAATATATAGCAATTCCCATTCAAGTGAGATACAAGAAGTAAAAATTAAACGCAGATGAACACAGATAACCGCAGATAAATTTGTACCTCATTAAACTAGAAAATGCTATATACTCCTTCTACTTTTTTGATAATTAACCTATTCCCAATTTTCAAATTCGTTGATTGTGTTACGAATGAGGATATTTATTTGGGTACGTCGGGTTTCAAAGTTGGCAGCAATATAAATTAAGAGAATACCAACTAGCAAACCTACTATCCATTTTAAGAAGGAATAACTAAGACTGAAAATCACTCCCAACCCTCCCCTTGGCAAGGGGAGGGTGCGCGATAGCGCGGGTGGGGTGTATTTCATGAGCTTGGGAATTGCTATATACTCCTTCTGCTTCTTTAGATAATTAACCTATTCCCAATTTTCAAATTCGTTGATGGTGTTGCGAATGAGGATATTTATTTGGGTACGTCGGGTTTCAAAGTTGGCAGCAATATAAATTAAGAGAATACCAACTAGCAAACCTACTATCCATTTTAGAAAGGAATAACTAAGACTGAAAATCACTAATTGATAAATGCTGGTGATCAAGAAAGCGGCTGTACCAACATAGAGAAAGGCACGTACTCGCAAAGCTAATCCGGCAAAAATGGCGATGAGGCTGAAAATTCCAGGTATGAGAGGGAGATTTTGGTGGAAAAAGACTGGCCAGCCACAAATTAAAATACTACTTAGCATTCGTAAGCTGTGGCGAATTGATTTAGATTCGGGTAGTCTGAGTTGTTGATCTATTTGGGCAATATATAAGAAAGATAAACCAATAGGTGTGACATACCACAAGCTATCTGTAAGGCCTAAATGATTAAATTCACGAAATAAAGCCCAATCAATTAATGCCACACTCAGATATGTAAAACGCAATTGTGATGTGACTATAGCTAGAAAGATATAAAACCCAGCACACAGAACGAGGGTAATGGGGTAGATTTGTTGTTGGGTTTGCCAAATAATAAATAATGGCAAGATGTATGCGGCTCGTTGCCAAGGTGTTTTTGACCAACCCCAATTTTCCCAAGGTATGATGTAAAGGAAGTAGGCGACTATACAAGCTAATGCACCACGCCAAGGCAGCAACAGTTTACCTATAAAACTTAATACGGGTAACTGCTGCAAGTAAATATTTACAATGGCTGCTTCTATTAAACCCAGGTAAACCCAAATTTCATCTATTTCTACGCCCCAATACCTCTGTACAGGAATATTTAGAGTGTTTTTTCTTCCTTGCCAAATGGCATAGCGCATCAAAAATATCCCTGTGCCTATTCCTACAGAGAGGTTAATTTGAATGGGAACTGTAATAGCAGCTAGGAATAAGCAACTACTCCAAACCCAATGTAGATGAGCAATATTTTTGAGTTCTCCAGGAGTGAGACGTAAGTAACTAATCAGCCAAGGAGAGAGGATGCGGTAAGCATACATGATGGTAGCACCAAGGGCTGACATGGCAATTAATCCATCACCTAATGCTCCTCCTGAGGCTTGGGACATTTGATAAAAGAGGAGTTCATAGGCAGAGATGGATACACCAATGATGCCGAAGTAAAGCAGGGGTTTGAATTCTTCTCTTCTGCGTCCTACGCCAATTAAAATTAAGGCTACACCTAAACTATATAAACCTGTCCAGTCGGTGAAGGTAGTTAATCGCAACAGGACACTAAATGCACCATAGATGAGTGGGAGAATGTGGAAACTACTGGGTAAGTTTGTTGATTGATATTTTCGTCGCCACCATTCCCCGAATAGTTGGGTTGTTAAACCAAGGGCGATATTGGCAATGCCGATTTTAATAATTGAGTGTTCTCCAAACCCTAGTATTTCGGCGGTTAATAATTCTAAACACCAACCGATACCATAAAATGCCCAGTTTGTTGGTTGTTGCCAACTGCGATAGATAATTGCGGTTAAAGTTATAGCTGTGGCGATCAAATAGGGGATTCCGGCAATGGTATTTCCTGAATAAATGAGGAATGAATGTACGGTGATGCCTAATAATTCTAGAATAGTGAGTGCGATCGCCCATTTATCACTCGCAGCTGCATAAATAACCGCTAATTCTGTACCTTTTCGTAAAAGTCCGGTACGCCCTAACCATAAACTTAAGGTACTTATAGCTCCCACTATCAAACAAGTAGATACTGCTAAATTTGGAAAACTCCACAATAAGGCTGCAATAAAACCCAACCCAAAACCAATTGTTAACCCCGCAGTCTCTTCTTTTCTCAAATAGCTAGTATTCACAAACATCACACCTATACCCACACCTAAACCAATTAATCGGGTTTCTGGTAGGAGTAAAGTGAGAAATTGGGCAACTATGACAGCTAAAATACTCAAATAAGCATTAATAATGCGACGCTGTTCTGTAGTGCGAATCCCTAAACCTGTTAATGCTATAGGTGTAATTAACCAAATTACTCCCCAGCGGTTGTAATTGTTGTAATTGTAAATCACGCCATAGGTAGATGATTGCAGATTTACAAATAACAAGGCAAAACTGAAAGCAGCCAGCCCTAAACCAATATACCAAGCACTACGTTTCCAGATGCCTGCACCCAGACTAAATACCCATTCTGCAACCATCACAGTTAACAAAATTGCTGCCCAAATTTCCTGATTTAAATTTGGTGACAGCCAATTGATAGTAGAAAAAAGTGTCAAAATTCCGGTGATATGAGTTAAATAAACTAGAAAAGGCAGGAAAGAATGGCGTTTAGTGACAAGAGCCAGAGTGATGGTAGAAGATAGTAAATTGAGAGTTAGTAATATAGGATTTAGTAAAGCGAACATCGTTAAACAAACCCCTAGTAATAGGGTTAGCTGTTCGCCAAACGTTGCTAATTCCTGCTTTTGATCACGATAGAGACGATCTGTTAACACCAACATTAAAATGATGTAAGGAAATAAAGCAATACTCAATAATGCCCAGGGTTGATTTTGAGAATGGGTAAGATAAGTAGCTGTATTAATTGCTAATTGCTGTAGTTGATCAGGTACTAACCGCCAAATTAGCCAAGTTGTTTGTAAGCCAATCAAGAAAATAGCCGCGACATCAACTTTAAAACTACACCTTTGTAAACGACGGCTACAAACCCACAAACTTATACCACTGACAACCACAGCTTGTGCTGGTTGTGTCCATACCGACATCAACCAACCTAAAAACAGCAAAATTTCCCCTAGCTTTTCCCAAAGTAAGGTGAGTTCAGGAGGTGAAGTCGCTTCTGTTGTCTTTCTTTTCTTCTTCTCTGCTTGGGAGTTGGGGGTGAGATTCTTTTCTGATAACCACATCACTAACCCACCACAAATACCAATAGCTAAACCCAACTGAGTGATATTTACGTCGGTTAGAAAAATTGCCCGTGTTAACAGAGATACTAAAGCATAAATAATTACATAGCTATATAAACCAAAACTCCCACTAAAACGCTGTTCACCTTGATTTTGTTGTGGGTTTTGATAAACAGTAATAATAGTTGTGCCGACCATGGCCAAATATACGGCAATTAGGGGAAATCCAGCTAAATTCCAACCCCAATGCAGATAACTCAAACCCAGAATATTGACCAAAGGTAATTTACCACTGGGGAAATTATTAATAATTGTGCGATCGCAACAAAGTAAAATAGTCATTGTCGATAACAACACAGCAGCAAAAGCCATCACCACCCAATTAATAGGATTTTGCCACAACTTCAAGCTATCCATTGCCCAAAAGTTGACCGGAACTAGCAACAAAGTCGCAATTAACAAAGTCTGTGCTGTCAATCTTAAGTTACTTTGTTTACCCGCCCAGAAGGTAAAACCGCAAAAACTCAAAGTATAAGCTAATAAAACCCCGTACTGTCCAACCGCTGGAAACCTTTCCCACTGACTTGCGGCCAGCACTCCAGAGGAAACTACTACCAAAAATATCCCTAAAAACAGCAACCAGCGGACACTCAACTCTTCTCCCAATGACTGCAACATTGAGGTGACGAAATTGGGTTTTGCTGGTGGTCTCGGTTCTGGAGGTAAGGACGCAATTAATTGTCTACCTACAAATGTAGGCGTAGTCATAGCTACTTGTTGTTCAAGTTCGGCTTGGGGTGCAAATACCACTGCACAAACGAGATACTGGCGACATAGATACTTAACTTGGGCATCAGATATTAAACCCAAACTTAGCCAATGATCTAATCCTGCCAATAACTGGGGATGATCGGACGGTAAGCTGACTTGAATGTTGAGCGGATGGTCAATGGGTGATGACATAAGCCGCAATAGTATAAGTGGATACTGTAATTATGGTGGCAATTAAAGTTTATTTTGGCGCAAATTGTGACACTTAAGTAATCGTACAGAATTAATTACACAAAATCTGTCGGAAATTCTGGACTGGCAAAGAATTGGCAAATAAGCAATATATAATTAATTCTGTCTTGATAGTTATTAGTAGCGTCTCATAATATAGCAATTCCCAATCTCATGAAATACACCCCACCCGCGCTGTCGCGCACCCTTACCAAGGGGAGGGTTGGGGAGGGGTAATTTTGTATCTAACTTGAGGTACATCATAGCCCTCTCATCACTTGCGGGGAGGGATTCTTGTATCTCACTCAACCGATAGATAACCGCTCTATCAAGTCCGGTTAATTAGTTTATGATTAGCTCATCTGTGCAAAAATTGATAAACTCTCTTTCTGTCTGTCTACAATCAACTCTATTTGCTGTAAGCATAGATATTGTCTATATAAAACCGCTATATCCTAGCAGGTAAGAAGCAAAACCACCATTTCTGGATGAGGTAACAAGGTGGCTGGAACTATTCTGACAGCAATTGATTTAGAACCTGCAATTTCTCGCCAACCTCTGACGATCGCACCAACTGCCTGTGTGGTAGAAGCTATCACTTTGATGAGTGCTGGTGGTACAAATTGCTCTTTTAGTTGCGAAATCAACGCAGAAGCAGAACTAATACTAGCTCATGCTCAAAGTAGTTGTGTACTGGTCGTGGAAAACAATCAGTTGATGGGGATTATCACTGAGCGCGATTTGGTGCGACTGAGTTCTCAAGGAATTAATCTAGCAGGTTTAACCATTTCTGAAGTTATGGTATCTCCAGTACTGACTCTGGAAGCTTCAGAATTCACTAACCTATTTGTGCCTCTTAATCTATTTCAGCGTCATCATATTCGCCATTTGCCCTTGGTAAATAAACAGGGAACAGTACTAGGATTGATTACCCCTGAGAGCTTGCGGCAACTGTTACGCCCCATTGATTTATTACATTTGCGTGTAGCATCGGAGGTGATGACTACAGAGGTAATTCACACTCAACCCACCGCCACCATATTTGAAGTAACTCAATTAATGACGGCAAATCGGGTGAGTTCAGTAGTGATTGTAATCGCCAACGAGCAGCGGTTGATTCCTGTAGGAATGATCACTGAGAGAGATATCGTCCAGTTTTTAGCCTTAGAGCTAGATTTTTCTACTATACAGGCACAGACAGTCATGAGTACCCCTGTGTTTTCTGTGGGGGGAGATATTTCCCTATGGTCAGTACGGATGTTGATGCAGGAACGACAAATTAATCGAGTAGTGGTGACAGATGAAGAAAATAGCTTATTGGGCATTGTCACCCAGACAAGTTTATTAAATGTGCTGAATCCGATGGAAATCTACCGCATGGTAGAAACCCTAGAAGAAAAAGTATCTCGATTGGAGTCTGAAAAACTAGAGTTACTGCAAACCCGTAATAAGCAACTAGAACGCCAGGTAACAGAGCGTACCACAGCTTTAGAAGTACAAATAGAACGGGAACGTTTGCTGACCAAAACTTCTACTCAAATTCGATCTTCTTTGAACTTACAGGAAATACTCAGCACAACCGTTACAGAAGTGCGGAAGTTCTTAAAGTGCGATCGCATCCTTGTATATCAATTTCAGCCAGATTGGAGCGGTATTGTTGTCGCTGAGTCCGTTGGTGAAGGCTGGGCTGCATCCATCGCCCATTGCATTGAAGATACCTGTTTTCAGCAGCAGATAATAGAAATGTTTAGCTCAGGGCAGACTATTGCTATTGATAACATCCACAAAACCGGTTATGCAGAATGTCACGTGCAACTTTTAGAGCGATATCAGGTAAAAGCTAATTTAGTTGTGCCAATTTTGGTTTCGGGACAGCTGTGGGGATTGTTAATTGGGCATCACTGTGCAGATTATCGCCACTGGGATACTACTGATTTAACTTTGTTAGACAAAATAGCTATCCAACTAGCGATCGCTATTCAACACGCCACTGCTCACCAAAAAGCCCAAACTGAACTAGCAGAACGGCAAAAAGCAGAAGCAGCCCTGCGGGAAAAAGAAGAGTTTTTACGCGGCATCTATGAAGGCATAGAACAAGCCGTTTTTACCATCGATGTTTTAGAAAATGGCGAATTTCGATTTCTGACATTCAACCCAGCCTGCGAACGTTTAACGGGGATGTTGACTCAAGAAATGCAAGGAAAATCCCCAAAAACAGCAATAAAACAAAATTATACTGATTGTGTCCAGGCTGGAGTCCCTATTTGTTATGAAGAATCTATTTTCTTTCAGGGAAGCATCACCTGGTGGATTACCACTTTAACCCCAATCAAAGATGCTTCAGACCGAATTTATCGCATTGTTGGTACAAGCACGCCTATTACTGAACGCAAGCAAACCGAACTTGCCCTACTCCAAAGTCAATCTCGTTTAGCAGAAGCCCAACGAGTAGCCAAGATTGGCAACTGGGAATTTGATATTGAAACTGAAAAAATTACCTGGTCTGCGGAACTATTCCGAATTTTAAGACGTGATCCGTCTTTGGGAGAACCTACTTATGTAGAGAACCTGCAACTTTACCATCCAGAAGATGCTGAAAAACTTCACCAAGCCGTGGAACGGACAATCTATCAAGGAGAATCTTATCAACTACAGCTGAGAGCCTTGCAGCCTGATGGTTCTTTCCGATTCGTAGAAGTGATCGCTAGAGCCGAACTTAATGATCAGGGAATGATTAAACGATTATTTGGCACTGTACAGGATGTTAATGTGCGTGTCCAGACAGAGAAAGCATTGGAACAGTTAAACCAGGAACTAGAAATTAAGGTTGAAGAACGAACAGCCGCACTGCAAGAAATGAATACAGCAATGCAAAATGCTGTTGAGGGAATCTCGCGGTTAGATACACAAGGATATTATTCTTCTATTAATCCGTCCTATGCTCATACCTGTGGCTATGAACCAGATGAAATGATTGGCATGATGTGGCAACAAACCGTGCATCCAGAAGACATTGCCTACATGGAAGCTGCTTATTACCAAATGCTGAAAATGGGCAAAGTAGAAGCCGAGGCCAGGGGGATTCGCAAAGATGGCACAGTGTTTTATAAGCAAGTAACGATGATTTCTACCTATAACAAGCAGGGGGAATTCATTGGCAATCACTGCTTTATGAAAGATGTGAGCGAACGTAAACGTCTAGAACAAGAACAAAACCGACTCATTGCCATGCTAGAAGCCTCTACCGATTATATTGGCATGGCCAACGCTGATGGTAATATACTCTGGCACAACCGTGAGTTTGGAAAACTTTTGGGTTTAGATAGCGACGCATCAGTAAAAGACAGACGTATTTCTGATTATCATCCCCAATGGGCGCTAAATTTGGTGTTGGAAGAAGGATTACCTGGAGCGATCGCTAATGGCACTTGGGTGGGAGAAACTGCATTACTGAACGCCCAAGGAGAAGAAATTCCCGTATCACAATTGCTCATCGCCCATAAATCTCCCCAAGGAGTGGTAGAGTTTTTCTCGACTATTATCCGTGATATCCGGGTTCGCAAGGAATATGAACAGAGGTTAGAACGTTCCAATGCTGAACTGCTTCGTGCTACCCGCCTCAAAGATGAGTTCCTTGCCAACATGAGTCACGAACTCCGCACCCCCCTGAATGCCATTCTGGGTTTATCTGAAAGCTTACAGGAGGAGGTTTTTGGAAACCTCAATGAACGCCAGAAAAAATCGATCTCGACGATTGAACGCAGTGGCAGACACCTACTGGAATTGATTAACGACATTCTGGATGTCTCGAAGATTGAAGCCGGCAAAGTAGAACTTGACATGACTTCTGTTTCTGTTCTACAACTGTGCAACTCCAGTCTGGCCTTTGTCAAACAACAGGCAATGCAGAAAAATCTTCAACTTAAAACTACTTTTCAAGAAGATCTGGGAGAAATCATTGTCGATGAACGACGGATGCGACAAGTTTTGATTAACTTGCTCATGAATGCAGTTAAATTTACTCCTGCCGGTGGCCAGGTGATACTGGATGTTGGTCTAGAGTATTTAGAAGTCTATCGATCAGATGAAAGTTGTCCTCCAGATCAGCCAAATTTTCTTTATTCCCTCTACTTTTCCATTATTGATACAGGCATTGGCATAGCCGCTACAGATATAGATAAACTCTTTCAGCCCTTTATGCAAATTGACAGCAGCCTGAATCGTAAGTATGCAGGTACAGGGTTAGGACTAACCTTAGTTAGGCAAATCGTCGAACTTCATGGTGCTACCATCACTGTCAATAGCCAACTAGACCAAGGTAGTTGCTTTACTGTGCGTTTACCTCACATCCCCAGACGGACTGTAAGTCCTAAGCCACAAACTTCTCTTGGTTCCAGTGTAATGCAATTTGCAGCCACTATGGAGAACCTACAGCAGACGGATGTCACCCCTGAACCAGTAATTAAGCAACCAGTGATCCTTCTAGCAGAGGATAATTCCGACAATATTGAGACTTTCTGTGCCTATCTTGAAGCTTGTGGCTATCGGTTGATCCTAGCAAATAATGGACATCAAGCGATCGCTCAGGCTACTACTCAAACCCCCAATCTTATTCTCATGGATATCCAGATGCCAGATATGGACGGTTTAGAAGCAATACGCCAGATTCGCGCTAATCCTCAACTAGTCTCGATGCCAATTATTGCCCTTACTGCCTTAGCTATGCCCGGTGATAAGGAAAAATGTCTCCAAGCTGGTGCTAACGAGTATTTAAGTAAACCCGTAAAACTGAAACAGATGGCAAATATGATCCAAAAACTGTTAACGGGAATAATTTAATAATTAGGACTTGCTGTTCGCGGAGCGTGCCGTTAGAGGATGTTTGAAAACTTTGTCGTGTGGTATCTAACACTTGTAGATCCCCTATTTAAGGGAGTAGGGCGTAGTTTTAAATCGTAGCTTTCTGTTCTTTATATATCTCCTTAAACAAAGCCTGTTGCTTTTTATGATCTACAATTGGTGCAGGATAACCAATAGAACGACGCTCTAAAGGTGTAATATTACCACTTACTAGATACTCTGTATCTACAGATTTTAATTCTGATACCCATTGGCGAATATATTCCCCTTCTCCATCAAATTTTTGTGCTTGACTTGCTGGGTTAAAAATCCGTAATGGTTTCGGGTCCATGCCACTCGAAGCGCTCCATTGCCAACCACCATTATTAGCAGATAAATCACCGTCAATGAGTTTCTGCATAAAATATTTTTCTCCCCATTGGGGATTTATAATTAAATCTTTAGTTAAAAAACTGGCAACTATCATCCTACATCTATTGTGCATCCAACCTATTTCATTTAATTGCCGCATGGCTGCATCAACTATTGGATAACCCGTTTTCCCTTCACACCAAGCTTGAAAATGTTTTTCATTATTTTGCCATGGGAAACTTTTGAAACTATCTCGATATGCGCCATCAGCTAAATCTGGGAAATAGTACATGGCGTGTTGATAAAATTCTCTCCAAGCTAATTCTTGTTGCCAGGTGCGAATACTTGCTGTTACTTCTTCACTATTACTATTTTCTAATGCTTCTATTGTTGCCTGCCAAACAGTACGGATACCAATGACACCAAATTTCAAAGCTGCACTTAATTGTGATGTGCCATCAATGGCAGGAAAATTGCGCTGTTCTTGATATCCATTTATCATAGAATGGGTAAAAGTTTCTAAACGTTCCTGTGCTGCTGCTTCCCCTGGTTCAATAACTAATTCTCCATCCCAAATAAAGCCTAAATCTTGAGCAGAAGGTAAATTAATTGCACCTGCTTGTTGAGCAATTTCTTGTTCTTGTGCTGTTAAACCTGCAAAATTTGGTAGCGTTTCTACTGGAGTTGCTTTCGGTTTACTAATCCAATTTTTCCAGAAAGGAGTATAAACAGTATAGGGAGTTTTAGAACCACTAAAAATTTCTGTTGGTGAATGAAGTAACTGATCCCAATTGTGGTTGAGAAACTGAATCCCTTTTTCTGTTAAAGAATCAATAACGGCTATATCTCGTGTTTGCGAATATGGTTCTACATCCCAATTCCAAAATACTGCTTTTGCTTGTAATGCTGCCGCTAAATCGGGAATGACGCTGACTGGATTACCTTGCAAAATTAACAATTGACTGCCAGCTTGGTTATATCGCTTTTGCAGTGCTTGTAAACATCCAATCATATAAGTGACTCTAGCTGGAGCTATGTCATCTCGTTGTAAAATATCAGGATCAAGGCAAAACACACCTACTACCTTTGCACTCTGTTCTCTGGCTTTAGCCAGTCCTGTATGATCGGAAATACGTAAATCCCGGCGATGCCAAAATAAAATTAGGTCAGACATTCGTTCTTGATGCAGTTTATTTGTACTAGTTTAGAACTAAAAGTAGTATTTAGCATCACTCCACTGAGTAAATTTATAAGATACACTTATGAAAATTAGGTATTTTAAAAAACGCCATTTACTCGGTCGGAATAGTGGCGTTTTTATGTAAAGTTAAGTATACTATCCTTAACAGATTATTTAGTATTTTGATTTTGTCATGGCGACTCTATTACTGGACGACGGGACGATTGAGACTGATTTAAATCTAATAATAGATGAATTAGCACCTTTAGGAATCGAAATCAGACATTATGACCCAGGAACATCGTTGCTGTTTCCACACCTACTAGACCAAGATGTGGTGACAGAAGCAGAGAAGCGTTATGCTGTGGGACTGCATAACAGTGTGTTTGAGTTTCTACAGCAAGAAAACGGTTATGTATGGTGTGACTTGCTGAATGTTCATCCAGGTTCACCCAATCTAGAAACACTGATAGCAACCTATGGACGTTACCACACTCATACTGCGGCTGAAGCTGTCTATTTATTAGCAGGAGAGATGATTTATGGTTTTGTTAAACCTGATGGTAGTCAAGTAAAGCTATTAATTGAGGCACAAGACTATATTCACATTCCATCGGCAGTTGAACACTGGAGTAGTCCTTCTGCATTGTTGAATTTTAAAGTGATTCGCTATTTCACAACTGTAGAGGGTTGGATGCCAAATTATACAGGAACTCAGTTGAGTGATTTGCTCAATCAACCACGCTGAGAAAGTTTCATTAAAATATGAAAACACATTTAAAAGCATCTACTAATTTCTTTCTCGCGCCGCTGATTATATAAACATATTCACCTCCCCTCCCCTGAAGGACATAAAAGTTTGTATGCTGAGTTGATATATAGGATTCCTATTTGATTGTTGAAATTTACATAGTTGGGAAATGCCCACTTACACTACTTAAGATTTTTCACAAATGATTTAGGATTCTTATAGTTCTTCATAGTTCTGATAAAAACTGGTGCAAGAGGATTTTCGGTTAATTGTTGATTTGGTGTCGGTTCTTGCAGTCGCTGCCTGTGGTGGACTGCTGGCTGCTTTATTAAAACAACCTGTACTGCTGGGGTATCTGATTGGCGGTATGGTCGTGGGGCCTGCCGGACTGGGGGTAATTAAAGAGGTTGTGCAGGTAGAAACTCTGGCTCAGTTTGGAGTGGCTTTTTTGTTATTCGCTTTGGGTGTGGAGTTTTCCTTTGGGGAACTGAAGAAAGTAAAAGCGATCGCACTTGGAGGAGGTGGACTACAAATTATCCTCACTATTCTCATCACCGTTTTGGTGTGTGGGATCACAGGTGCTTGGGGAACTTTACCCGCAAAAGGTGTATTTTTAGGTTCAATTCTGTCCTTGTCTTCCACCGCAGTTGTTCTCAAGTGCTTGATGGAACGCAACGAAACAGAAACACCCCACGGTCAAGTCATGCTAGGGATTTTGGTAGTCCAAGACTTGGCTTTGGGGCTGATGTTAGCAGTATTACCAGCCCTGCACGAACCTGGAGAAGTCCTGGGGATGGCAGTACTAACAGCTTTGGTGCGAATTGGTCTATTTGCAGCCGGTGCAGTTGTGGCCGGAATTTGGTTAATTCCCCCTTTGCTTAAACTCATAGCCCGCACTGAAAGCCGGGAGTTATTTTTATTAGGGGTGGTGACTTTATGTTTGTGTATTGCCCTACTGACTGAATATTTGGGTTTATCAATTGAAATGGGGGCATTTGTCGCCGGTTTGATGATTTCTGAGGTGGAATACGCTGACGAAACTCTAACTATTGTTGAACCTTTACGGGATATCTTCGCTAGTTTATTTTTCGCTGCTATTGGGATGTTAATCGACCCAGTATTTTTGTGGAACAATCTAGAATTGATTCTCGGCTTGGTGGGACTCGTTTTTATTGGTAAATTTTTAATTATCACTCCCCTAGTTAAATTGTTCGGCTATCCACTGAAAACAGCTTTAATTGTGGGGTTGGGACTGGCACAAATTGGGGAATTTTCCTTTGTGCTGGCTAGTGAAGGACAGGCTTTAGGGTTGGTGTCCCGACGCATATATTTACTAATTTTGGGAACTACCGCAGTCACGCTGATGTTGACTCCTTTTGTTTTGCGGTTGGTACCATTTTTATTCAATTTTGCGGAATCAATGCCTTGGTTGAAACCTTATTTAGAAGAAGATCAGGTGCGTGATGTTTCGGAAGATTTACCACGCCAAGACCATATAGTAGTCTGCGGTTATGGTCGCATTGGTAAGAATTTGGTGAAGTTGTTACAACAAAATAATTTACCTGTGGTAGTCATTGATCAAGCAGAAAGTCGGATTCAGCAATTACGGGATGCGGGAATACCTTATGTTTATGGAAATGGGGTGAGTTTTCATGTTTTGGAAACTGCTGGGGTGAATGATGCTCAAGGAATGGCGATCGCTCTCCCAGATCCTGCTAGTATCCGTTTATGCTTGAAACGGTCTTTGGAATTATCACCGGAATTAGATTTAGTTGTCCGTGCTACCCAAGATAAAAATATTGAGATCCTTTACCAATTGGGGGCTAGGGAAGTTGTCCAACCAGAGTTTGAAGCTAGTTTAGAAATGGCTACTTACTTACTCAGTCGTGTTGGTTTGTTGCCAGAAGTGGTACAACAGCAAATGCAGGAAATCCGCAAAGACCATTATTTAGATTTGCGTCCTGAACGTTCTGCTGCTGAGGTTTCTGAATATTTACAGGAAGTAACCCGCGATTTAAATCGTCGTTGGTATGACTTACCGTCGGGTTCTCCGTTGATTGGGATGACTTTAGAAGAAGCCGATATGCGCTATCTCATTGGGGTGAGTTTAATGGCTATTCGTCGCCATACTGGGGAGGAGATTGATTATCCTAATAGTCAGATTAAACTAGAAGCGGGCGATCGCTTGTTAGTTGTGGGTGCCAGTGAGGAATTAGCAGCTTTAGCAGAGTTTGCTCAGGGAAATGCTGCTATTCCTGGAGAACGTAATGCTTGTCAATGGATAAGTGTTCCCGCAAATTGTCCTATTTTGGGCAAAACTCTGGCAGATTTAACTGTTGATGAACATTATGGGGTAAAAGTCCAGGCAATTCGGCGAGATGGCAAATTTATCCGCTTTCCTCGTGGCAATATGGATTTGAGAATAGGTGATCAAGTTCTGCTTTGCGGTAGTTTAACCAGTTTGAATGAACTCCAAGAATTTTTTACTCCTTCTTGTGAGTTACCTGTGATTCCGTAGCGGTGGGGGATGTTAAATTAGCTTTTACTCTTTTGCTACAAGAAGAATATGGATTAAATGAACCGCGAAGGAAGAAGGAAGAAGGATAAGTAATTTTGCTTGTGTAAGGCGTACATTGCAAAAAAGTTTAAAAACTGAATTAAGCTGTCTTCACCTCTGCTCCCTGCCCCCTGCCTCTTTCCTTCCTGCTAGTCTATGTTGGCAACTTCAACGCTGGCTTCTCGTGGAATTAATCCTCTTTCTAATACTGCTTCACTGCGAGATTTCATATAGACTATCGCTAGTTTCCAAACAATTATTTGCTCGTTGTTGCTATCTACAATACACACACAATTGTGATCTTGCCAAAAAACCTGACCTATGATTAGGTCCCCAGTCACTAGTTTGAATTCGACTGTTGGTTTTTGTTTAATCCAAGTTTGCACTTGTCGAATGCTAGGTAGGCTCGTATTAAAGTCGGTTGTTGCCATTTTTGGTAATGATATATGTACGAGGGATAATGTTTAAATCAGCACTCATCTATCTTTGATAATTCATCTAGGGAAAAATGGCAATCGAATTTACTAAGTATCATGGTCTGGGTAACGATTTCATCCTCATTGATAACCGTTCTGCTTCTACACCAGTCATTAAACCAGAGGAAGCTGTGAAGTGGTGCGATCGCCATTTTGGTATTGGCGCTGATGGTGTTATCTTTGCTTTACCAGGTGAAAATGGTGCTGACTACACTATGCGGATTTTTAATTCCGACGGTTCAGAACCAGAAATGTGCGGTAATGGCATTCGTTGTTTGGCAGCATTTTTAACTGAGTTAGAAGGTGTATCCCGCACTAAAGACTATTATCGCATTCATACTTTAGCAGGTGTGATGACTCCCCAACTCACTGATGATGGTCAAATTAAGGTGGATATGGGTTTACCTCGGTTACTCGCGCAAGAAATTCCTACTACTCTTGCTGCTGCTGATAGTAAGGTGATTAATCAACCTCTAGAAGTGGCAGAAAAAACTTGGGATGTTACCTGTGTCAGTATGGGAAATCCTCACTGTATCACTTTTGTTGAGGATGTTGCGGCTATTCCTTTAGAAACCATTGGCCCCAAATTTGAACATCACCCAGCTTTTCCCCAAAGAATCAACACAGAATTTATTGAAGTTGTTAACCGTAATTATTTAAAAATGCGGGTTTGGGAACGAGGTGCGGGTATTACTTTAGCCTGTGGTACAGGTGCTTGCGCTGTTTTGGTGGCTGGAGTTTTGAATGATTTGTGCGATCGCACAGCTACAATTGAATTACCAGGCGGTCTTTTGGAAATCGAATGGTCAGAAGTTGATCAACGAATTTACATGACCGGGCCAGCCGAACGGGTCTTTACAGGTAAATTTTAGCCTGTGGGGGCGTATCGCAATACGTCCCTGGTTTTCAAACCTTTCACTTTATTATGACTATTATCGTCTTTGGCAGCATCAATATAGACTTAGTAACAACAACCCCCCGCTTACCAATTGCTGGTGAAACCCTACTAGGAGAAACCTTTTTTAAAACACCAGGAGGTAAAGGTGCAAATCAAGCCGTCGCATTAGCAAAATTGGGAATTCCTACCCACATGATAGGACGTATAGGTGCTGATAGTTTTGGTGAAGAACTCATCGAAAATTTGCAAGTCTCCGGTGTCCAAACTAATAATATTTTAATTACTGAAAATGTTAGTTCTGGGGTTGCTATCATCACTGTAGATCATAGTGGAGAAAATCACATAGTTGTCATTCCCGGTGCAAATGCACAAGTTAATCAAGATGATATAGAAAGATTAACTCATTTATTACCAGAAGCAACAGCCATACTTTTACAATTAGAAATTCCGATTGATGTCGTTGTTAAAGCTGCCAAATCTGCAAGGAAAGCAAATATTACCGTAATTCTTGATCCTGCACCAGCACAATCTCAATTACCAGATGAACTTTACCCACTCATAGATATTATCACACCCAACGAAATAGAAGCGAGTCAATTAGTAGGTTTTCCTGTCAATGGAGAAGAAACAGCAGCAAAAGCAGCAACTATTTTATTGCAACGGGGAGTAAAGTGTGCGGTGATAAAGTTGGGTGCAAAAGGTGTTTATTGTGCCACTACTGATCAAAATTTCTTTATCCCAGCTTTTCCAGTTCAAGCAGTTGATACAGTTGCTGCTGGTGACGCTTTTAATGCAGGTTTAGCAGCAGCACTTTTTCACAAACTCCCTTTACGCGAAGCAGTGATTTGGGGTGCAGCAGCAGGTGCTTTAGCAACAACAAAATTAGGGGCGCAGAGTTCTTTACCTGATAGAATGACTTTAGAGAAGTTTTTACTAATGTAGGCGTGTTCAATATATCTCTACTTTCAATTACCAATATCCTCATTCTAACTCACTGTTGTAACTCCCGATCACATTCTTCAATCGGTGTTGCTAGTCCTTCTTTAATTGATTCCCGCATCCCCGGAATTGAGAGAAGATAGAGGCTTTCCTGTATAGATGCCCAATCTGCTTCCGATAATAATACTGCATTGCTACTTTGTCCAGCAATAATAATGGGTTGATGAGACTGATTCACCGAATCAATTAGATCCTGTAACTGCTGTTGAGCATCATTAATTGGAATCATAGTCCTCCATCTGTCAATTATGCTTCTTTCTATGTAATATAATAATATGAAAATTAATCCTGTTAATCCTTTAATCCTGGATATCCTGATTCAGACAATTAAATTTTAATAAAAAACGGTGCATAATATTTGATTAACACACGCTACATGGATAATTATTGATTTTAAGGAAATGGTTGACTTAGACTTTCTCCTCTTTCTATCATTTCATATTCTTTAATATATTGCTGTAGAGCTAGTTTCTGATTTTCTGCTAAACCTGTATCTTCTGCTAAACTCCTAACTCTGTTAATAATTTCAGATGCTTCTAAATAATATGAAAGCCACTGAGGATATAGTCTATAAAGTTTTGTATTTTGGACAAAATTATTTTCTATTACTTCTACTAAATCTTTGTCTTTTTCAATAACTTTTTGAACCCATTGTTTGATTTCTTCTACGCCACATAAATCACGCCAAAAAGCTAGTACAGATCGTAATTTAGGAACTTTTAAAAAGTTGAACTGTATTTTATCTTGATATGCAGCTTTTTTTATCTTATCTAAAGCTACTTGCTCTAATTCTTCTAGTTGTTGTGAATTAACAAGCCTTTCTTCTTCGGGTTTACTCCTTGTAGCTTCATATTTACTATGCTGTTCTCCAAGAGAAATAACTTGCCAAACTATTGTAAATATTGCTTGTCCTTTTTGCATTGATTCCTGAAGAATTATCCCACGTTTCTCTTTTTCTATTCTTTCTAAAAGCTGATGAATCAAAAACTCTATTTCATATTCATTACCCATAGCAAAACTTGAGTTTATTTGATCCTCTAATCTCAGCAGATTATCACCAACTTTAAATAAAGCTTCTAAAATTGAAGGGACACAATTTAAAGGAATATCTTTTTCATCCAAATCCCTCAAACGGTTCAAAAACAATTTTACTCTACTTGTACCATCAGGGCGGATTTGATTGGAAAATTCTAATAATTTTTCAGCAAATGCCTGAGAATCACTTGCTAATGTTAATATAGCTTTCATTTCAGAATTTGATATATCACCTTCTGGTATTGATAGGTGAAAATATCGAGGGAATATTTCTCCAACAGATATACGAAGTTGGTTATTATCTTTTGCTAATTCCTGACTCATTATGATGACACCTGGGTGTTCTATAGGAGTTCTGATTCCGGGAAAAATTAGCCTCATTATATTTTTTACTGCTTTTTTATCCTTCTTATTGATTTGGCTAATCCAAGAATCATGAAATATTTTACGTTCTTCTTCACTCATATAACTAGAGGCTGTCTCATAAAGCATATAACCCGAAAATAATTCAGAATTATGGCGGACTATATTGTAAATCAATGGACAAAATACTCTGATAGTTTCAATTGCAATAAAATCAACAAAGTTAACTTCTCCCTTGACTGCTGGATATGTTACCATCAAAGTATTTATTAACCGACGAATACTGCGAGGTGTAGTGATAAAATGTTCTATGCCTTGCAAATAGACATCTCGCCAATGGTCTTCTTGAAATAGCTCTTCTGGAGTATCAGCAAATATTTTCTCTATATCTACTTCAAATATTTTGCGAAGTGAGAATTTATCTGGAAGAGGTAACTCAAAGGGAACTTGAACAATTTTTTCAAGGTAGGCTTCACCATCAATTTTCTGTATATCTTCAAGTGCTTTAACGACAACTTCTTTGTCGAATAGCAACAGATAAATAACATTAGGAAAATTAGCGACTGCTTTTATTACTCGAAATAGTTGTCTAATCTCTTCAGCAGTCAGCCTATCAATATCATCAATTACGATCAATATTTTCTTATTTTCTTTCCTCAGTAATTCCTCTACCTCTTTCTTTAATTTATGGATATCTTTTGGTTGTATTATTGTATTTACAGTCGCAGCAAAGCCTTTTGTCAATAAACCGGGAATTGGTGCAACCCTTTCAGCCAAACTTGTTAGTAATTCTTTAGCATTTGCATCTAAAGATTGCCATTTATCATATAAAACACCTAGCAATTGATCGAAAAAGCTTTTAGTGAGATCTTCTTGTCCTGAAAACCACCAGGGATTAAAAGGTACAATAATCGGCTGTTCCTCTTCTGGCTTCTGTTCAAGATAGTGAACTATAAAATTTAATAAGGTTGATTTACCTGAACCCCAAGGAGCATAAACTGCCATCACTAAACCATCTGAAGGAGACATTTTGCAAATGCTTTTAGCCAGATTCTCAGCAAAGGAAGCATATCCTAATTTGTCATCTTTTGGATTAGTTAAAGGGTTATCTGCCGATAAAATATTTAAATCTTCAGTTTCCAAGTTAGAATTACTCCTTATCTCTGAGATAGATTTTTAATCCTGCTAAAACGTAGCAGATTCCCGACTTCTTCAATTCCCAATATCCTCATTCCATAATTCTGGTTTTTCTGTAATAAATTCACTCATCATATTTTCGCATTCATCAAGGTTTAAATCAACGACTTCCACCCCATGAGAAATCATAAAATCTTTCGCACCAGGAAAGGTTTTTGATTCTCCAGCAATTACTTTTTTAATGCCAAATTGTACCACCGCACCAGCGCATAAATAACAAGGCATTAAGGTAGAATATAATGTTGTACCTTTGTAATTGCCAATTCTCCCAGCATTCCTTAAACAATCAATTTCGGCATGGGTGACAGGATCACCATCTTGTACCCGCTTATTATGTCCTTTACCGATAATTTTACCGTCTTTGATCAAAACAGAACCGATAGGGATTCCCCCTTCTTCTCTGCCTTGTTTAGCTTCGCTAATTGCAGCTTGCATAAATTCGTCCATTTGATAAACTCCTGATATGAAAAAACAACTGGTATTACTAGATCATGATGGCGGTGTAGATGATTATTTAGCAACTATGCTATTGCTGACAATGGATCATATCCAACTTCTTGGCATTGTTGCAACTCCCGCTGATTGTTATATTCAAGCATCTGTTAGTGCTACTCGTAAAATTATTGATTTAATGGGATTTTCTCATATTCCAGTTGCAGAAAGTACTGTGCGGGGAATTAATCCTTTTCCTCGTCTTTATCGTCGTGATTCTTTTATTATTGATCGTTTACCTATTCTCAATCAAGAAGAAACTATTAACACGCCTTTAGTTGCACAAACAGGTCAAGATTTTATGGTGCAGGTGTTACGGGAAGCATCAGAACCAGTCACGTTGATGGTAACTGGCCCTTTAACAACTGTAGCTGTAGCTTTAGATCAAGCACCGGAAATTGAAGAAAAAATTGCCAAAATTGTTTGGATGGGAGGTGCTTTGAATGTACCAGGAAATGTGGAAAAAAGTCTAGAAGCAGGACAAGATGGTTCTGCGGAATGGAATGTTTATTGGGATGCAGTTTCAGCCGCACGAGTTTGGGAAACACAAATTGAAGTTATTATGTGTCCTTTGGATTTAACTAATAATGTACCTATGGCATTAGAGTTATTAAAAAAAATTACTAGACAACGCCAATATCCTATTTCAGATTTAGCAGGTCAATGTTATGCTTTAGTTGCACATCAAGATTATTATTTTTGGGATGTTTTGGCAGCGGCTTATTTAGGTAAACCTGAATTTTATGAATTGCGAGAATGGGAAACAGAAATTATTACTACTGGTGTTAGCCAAGGACGAACTAAAGTAGTATCAGGAGGTAAGAAAATTTACGCGATGGATAAAGTAGATAAAGAGTCTTTTTACGCTTATATTTTACAGCAATGGGCAAGATAAATAATTCGTAATTCGTAATTCGTAATTCGTAATTATTTCTCGTTCCCATACTCTGTATGGGAATGAATTCTATAAGGCTCTGCCTTCCCATGATATAGCCTTTCCCACTCTAGTTAGATACAAAATTACCCCTCCCCTTGGTAAGGCTACGGTGTACACACATCCTTATCCAGAGATGGTTTCCAGTCCTGAGAAAAGGATTCAAGTCACCGCAGACCCCAAACCAAAGCATGAATTACACGAATTTTTTGAGGTTTATAGCCAGACTAACCGCCAAGTTAAGCCGTAATCTTCAACTCACAACTGATGTTAACTCCCTAATTCTGAAATTATGCGGTGGTGAAGCTTAAATTTCCGGCTGAAAAAAGGCTCAAACCTATGCCAGGATTACTTGTGTGTACACCGTAGCCTTGGTAAGGGGAGGGTGCGCGATAGCGCGGGTGGGGTGTATTTCATGCGCTTGGGAATTGCTATATAGCGGTTCTCGGTTGAGTGAGATACAAGAACCTCATCCCCTCCCTGCAAGCGATGAGGGGGCTATGATGTAACTCATTCAAGTGCATACCACTATAGCTTTAGGCAGAGCCTATATATAGCATTCCCAGTCGGAGACTGGGAACGAGATAAACGAGATAAAACGGTATTTATAATTCGTAATTATCCCTGCTTGAGGAAATTTAAACCTAAGAAAAGGGCTGCTACAGTTCCAGCTACAGAGATTTCTCCTTGAGAAATTTTATCTAATACTGATTTTATGGGAATTAAAACAATTTCAATTTCTTCGGTAATATCTAGATTTTGTTCGCCTACTTTGACGGCATTTGTTGCTAAAAATAAATGTATTTGATTGGTGTCTTTGCTCGGTTTGTCATAAAGAGTGCCAATTTTTTGTAAATTCTGGATAGTATAACCTGTTTCTTCTCTTAATTCTCTGATTGCTGCTATTTCTGCACTTTCTTTGGTGGGATTAAAGTTTCCTGCGGGTAGTTCTAAAAAAAATTCCCCTACAGCGTGTCTGTATTGACGAACAAAAATTATTTCTTGTTGATTAGTAATCGGTAAAACCAGTGCAATATCTGGTTTAATACTGATAAAATAGTCATCTATAATTTGCCCATTAGGCAATTCTATTTTATCTTGTCTAACCTTACACCAGTGATGATCTATAATCATGTTTGATGCTAAGGTTTTCCATTTTCGTAAATGAGTCATGTTTACAGTTAAGATATACAGTCAACACAATAAAATTGTAACATTCTCATCCTTCTCTCAGCGCCTCAGCGTCTCTGCGTGAGCATAAATCTTGAATATGAAAATACTTGTCAAATTATTCACTGTTAACAAACGATTTCCATTAACCATTAGTAGAGGAACAACAGCACAGACAACTAATGTGTGGGTGCAGATTTCCCATGATGGGATTGAAGGTTGGGGGGAAGCATCACCTTTTGGTGTGGGCGATCGCAGACAATCTACTGATACAATAAAAGAATCTTTGCTGCAAATCACCCCTATATTGCAAGCATTTAGCCCTTGGGAACGGCAGCAGATAGAGAAAGTATTGGCTCAAAAACAGTTTCCTTCTGCGGCTAGGGCGGCTGTAGATATGGCTCTGTATGATTGGATGGGTAAACATCTGGGGCTACCTCTATGGCAACTTTGGGGACTGGATAGAAAGGCGATCGCACCAACTTCGGTAACAATTGGTATTAATTCCCCAGAAGGGGCTGCTGCGAGGACGAGAGACTGGTTAGAATACATGGATGTGCGGCTGTTAAAAGTGAAGTTAGGTTCCCCAGCAGGGATAGATGCAGACAGGAAAATGTTGTTAGCTGTGCAGCAAGAAGCACCAGAAACAGAATTATTTGTAGATGCTAACGGGGGTTGGAATCTCGCAGATGCGATCGCAATGTCTCTTTGGTTAGCTGATTTAGGTATAAAATATATAGAACAGCCATTACCACGGGGTCAAGAAAA
This sequence comes from Anabaena sp. PCC 7938, assembly GCF_049315035.1. NCBI lineage: Bacteria > Bacillati > Cyanobacteriota > Cyanophyceae > Nostocales > Nostocaceae > Anabaena > Anabaena sp. PCC 7938. The sequence goes on from NZ_CP186034.1 coordinate 6,258,443, forward strand.
CAATTTAGCTACCCTGAAGGAGCATTCCCCTTTACCAATTTTTGTAGATGAAAGTTGCTTTACCAGTACTGATATTCCTGAATTAGCCGACTATGTGGATGGTATCAACATCAAGCTTATGAAATCTGGGGGTTTAAGCGAAGCCATGAAAATGGTACATACAGCCAAAGCACATGGTTTAAAAGTGATGTTTGGCTGTTATTCCGATAGTTCACTGGCTAATACAGCAGCTTTACAACTTGCACCTTTAGCTGATTATTTAGATTTAGATAGCCACCTCAATTTAATTGATGACCCTTTTATGGGTGCAGTGGTGCATGAAGGACGAGTTTTACCTAATGATTTACCTGGTTTGGGAGTAAAATATAGTGCGTCTGCCGCTTAATCAAAAAACAGCAATTTTACTGCATGAGGGACTCAGTGGTACTCAGGGTAAAACCGGTTTGTCCATTTTACGCTACAGTGAAGCCCCAATTGTCGCAGTTATTGACCGTGAATCTGTTGGTAAATCTTTATCAGAGTTAACAGGTATCAAGCGTGATGTTCCCATTGTGGCATCTGTAGCGGCAACGTTTCAGTATATGCCGGAAGTATTAGTAATTGGTATTGCTCCCAAAGGTGGGTTAGTACCAGATAATTACTGGCCTGATATTAAAGAGGCTCTTAAAGGGGGAATGTCTTTGGTTAACGGTTTACACACACCTTTAGCTAATATCCCGGAGTTGAATGCACTTTTAAAACCAGGACAGTTAATTTGGGATGTACGCAAAGAACCGGCTAATTTAGATGTCGCTTCCGGGTTAGCCCGGACTCTTCCCTGTCGTCGGGTGTTGACGGTGGGGACTGATATGGCGATTGGTAAAATGTCCACTAGTTTAGAATTACATTGGGCTGCAAAGTTGCGGGGTTGGCGTTCTAAGTTTTTGGCAACTGGCCAAACTGGTTTAATGTTAGAAGGTGATGGTGTAGCTTTGGATGCTGTGCGGGTAGATTTTGCTGCGGGTGCTGTAGAACAGTTGGTAATGCGTTTTGGTAAACACTACGATATTCTGCAAATTGAAGGACAAGGTTCTTTGTTGCATCCCGGTTCGACTGCAACTTTACCGTTAATTCGTGGTTCTCAACCAACACATTTGGTATTAGTTCATCAAGCAGGACAAACTCATAACCGCAATAATCCTCATGTACCAATTCCACCATTACCAGAAGTAATTAAAATGTATGAAATGGTGGCTAGTGCTGCGGGTGCTTTTGCTAAAGTTCCTGTGGTGGGTATAGCGTTGAATACTAGAAATTTAGATGAAGCTGAAGCCAGGAGTGCGATCGCTCAAACTACAATAGAAACCGGGCTACCTTGCACAGATCCTGTGCGTTTTGATGCTGGTTTATTGTTAGATGCAGTGATGCGGGGTTAGGGTATTAGTACAACGCGGCGGAAATAAAGCTACTATTCTCAGTTGCTCAAAGCCGCGTAATATAAAGATTTCTGATTTTAGGTAAGAGGGGAAATGAGCGATCACACTTATTACTAATTGCACTTTCAAGGCAATTCGCCTATTTCTCAAAAACCTGGATATTAGGCTCATTTAGCACAAACCCGTTATCAGTCACTTCACCCATTTTCCCGGCAATAGCCGCTACCCACATCGGAAAGTTTGCCTGTGCATCCGTTAGCTTCTTCCACATTTTGGGTTTGACTTTGACGCTAATAATGCGTCCATCACAATCAAGCTCAAACTGTTGCCAATTGTTCTCTACAGTTTTGGCTTCTGGAAAGTCTCAAATTTGGGTAAATGAACGGTTTTTGATGGTTTCATCACTTATTCCTTGCACTTTATTGTATCTTATCCCCCTATATCCCTTGATTTATATAGGTTTTACATTTATTCAGCATCCCCTAACTACCAGCTTGAAAAATCTGGTTAGCAGTTAAGGACAACTCTGGAAAGGTTGCTGAAATTATCTGGTCGTCACCTCTGAACTGACTAACTTGGTATTCCCCTTCAACTAACGAGTAAATTGAGATAGTGGGTTGCTTAGGATTGCCAAGAAAACGCCTACCTCCCAATGCAGCGTAGTCTACAATCCAGTATTCTGGAATGCCTACAGCTTCGTATTGACCTAGTTTTGTGAAATAGTCATCACGCCAGTTTGTGCTAACTACCTCAATCACCAAGGGGATTGACGCACCCTGAGTAACTGTAGATTGCTTTTTCCACAGAGGTTCATTTACGAGATTGGGGCGATTGACCACCAATATATCTGGTGAATAACCGGATTCATTTTCAGGTGGTTTGACAAGTGCAGTTTTGGGAATGAAGTAGGGAAGATGTAATCGCTTAATGTCGGCAGATATTTCTAGTGCCAAAAAACCGACAATATCTTCATGCTCCCCTGTAGGCTGTGACATCTCAATAATTACCCCGTCATGCAGTTCATACCGTCCTCCCTCTGGTTTCCATTGGGCAAACTCCTCAAAGGTTACTAGCTTGATTTTAGGTAAGACTTGAACCATAATTTACCTACCTTTCTGTTTTTGGCGTTGTTGGTTGGCGATGACGAAACGCCCACTCTCAGTAAATCGCTAACTTTATTTTTGGTTTTGTATTTCTACCTCAAATTGGTTTTTTTCAAGCAGCGCCCTTTTGACTATTGCACTTACTAGCTGAGGGACTGACCGAAATTCAGATTTAGCCCACTTCTCCAGTGCCACGTACTCATCAGGGTCAAAGCTGATAGTTGTTCTAGGTCGTTTGGTAGCCATGAATAATAGCATCATTTGTCTATCTAACTGCCATTATCATCTATCAGCACCAATACGTCTTAAGTACATCACCAATATACTATATTGACAAGTGATGTACTTGATGATTAGTATAGCATCATGTCCACTATGCAAGTCAAGCGCATAGGCAAAAGCACCAAATATCAAGCAATGGAGGAATGAAAACCGCCAAAATTTGCAATGCACATAACGCATATATACCCTAGTTGATCAGGCATCCATCCTCAAAATGCAGGATATGAAATGCAGATACGCGTTATGTGCAATTCATCCACTGCATTTATGCAAAATTCAACTAACGCATAACGCATAAATTTTATGGAACAACAGGAGCGAATTATTTACGAAACATTGCTCGGTGTAAGGGTATGTGATTCTCACTGGTGGAGAGTTAGACAATCAATGATTGCCTGTGAACTCCCACTAACCAAGTCAGGATTAATTGATGTAGGCGATAGTTTCAGCTTTTCTATTAGTAGTGAATCCTGGGAATTTACATTGGGACAGAAACCACTGGTAGGAATCATTATCCCGTCAGGAATTTTACATAAATAAACCCTGCCAGTTCACTAACAGGGTTGAGTCTTGTACTGCTGGGATGTTTATCTGAAAGGGATTCTAAAAACTTCCCACTTTATCAAAACTGTATTGTATTCAAGATTATTGCTATAAAGCGTCTTGAATTTCATCACCCAAAGCACCACCAGCGGATATACCTCCAATAATACCAGCTGGGCCAGCCAGTAAAAATCCGGCAACGCCTCCTATAACAGATCCAATTATTCTTCCAAGAAGTCCGCCGCCAACGATAAGATCAGATTCTTGGGAAGAAAGTTCAGCTAAAAAAGAATTATCTAACTTAGGTTCATGGATATCTGAGATCACAATCTTAGCCATTGTACAGCTACTCCTTAATAAATTGTTTCCAATAAAATTAAACAATACGATTAAAATCTAAGTCAATCTCTAATATTTTATAATCAAGCAATAATAAAACACTAATGTCCTTAAAAGTCCAAATTTATTCCGCAGTAATTTCAAAAAACTTGGTTTTGCTGGACTAGGCATGAAGAATTAATGTTTAATATTAGCTAAAATAATTGGCTCTTCGGTTCTTTTTATAGAAAACCTGGTTCAAAACCATTGAAAGCCTTATAGCCTTTCCCAAGCTCATGAAATACACCCCACCCGCTCTGTCGCGCACCCTCCCCTTGGTAAGCTACCGTGTACACACAAGTGGTTGCCTCATAGGTTTCAGGTTTTTTAGCCCCTGAAATGCCTGATATTTTGCGAAACTCAAACCTCCATCTCTCTATAAAATTGGGATTTAGAGTGGCAAAACCAAGCGTTAGGTATGATTTCAAGACTTGTGTGTACACGGTAGCCTTGGTAAGGGGAGGGTTGGGGAGGGGTAATTTTGTATCTAACTAGAGTGGGAAAGGCTATATTGTGTGGGCATTTTATTGAAAATATGGGCATAATTGTTTATAATCCTTGCCCCGTAAGGGTTTTGTTATAATCAATCCTCAATCACCATAAAAAGAACGCAAGAGCCAAATAATTAAATACTGGAGTTTAGACTAATCTCCCCCCTTAATCCGCCAAAGTCTCTCCAGACAAGGCTTTGAGCCTACAAAAAAATTTAGTCTAAACTCCAGTTAAATTAAATAGCAAAGATACCAAATACTGATATAGCAACGGGTTTTTAATTAAATCTAGGGATGTTAAGTACTAATCAAATCAACACCAAAGATAATTTACTTTGGAAGAAAACTAAAATATTTATGTCCCTGAAATATTTCATAATCATTCTGATTTAGCACTGTTTCACTGATCTGATCTGACAACCACTTAATTGAATTAGCCGTTGCTGGGAATGCAGAAATTATTGCTACTAATAACATCAAAGATTTCCAAAATGCGGAATTGCTAATTTCCGAATTTATCAATATTAAAACCCGAAGAAATCATTAGGAGCTAAAAAAATGTGTACTTTAACTATCCGTTTACCAGATGACAAACACACAAGATTAAAAGAACTGGCTCAAACTAGAGGAGTCGGTAGCTACGGTGTACACACAAGCCTTGCTCCCAAAGCAACTCAAAAATGTGATCCATGGTTATATACACCACAACGTACACAATGCCTACTGTACAAGGGGTTGACGTTATGCAGAGTTTACACAACGTAGAACATCATTGCGGCTTTATCTGTTTTAAACGTGCCTATATTTAAAGCTAATCTTATGGGTGTTTAAACAGAAGCTAATGATGTTTTAAATAATCCAACTTTTGATCTGACTTTTGTACCTTTAGATAAAGTTTCTTTGACTACCGCGATAGCATATTGTACTTGTTCCTCTGTTGATGATTCAATTAATTCAGTTAATCCTGGATTGAGCTTAATTCCCATCTTCTCTAATTGAAATGTTATTTCAGAATTAATAATCTTGTCAACCATTTTAACAGGATTTATTTCTTCAGAAGTAGATTGACTAGGATGGTTGACAACAAATAAATCTTGGGAGAAATTTTCAATTCTTGATTGATTAATTTAATTTCCTGATGAAGTTGCTGTATTTGTTCTGCTTGTTTTTTATTTTCGCTCTGTAAATGCTCAATTAGCTTTTGACTATCTTGTTGCTGATAAATTTGACCAATCAGTAACTGATTATCTTGTTTCGACTTTATTAACAGAGAATTTAATCGTTTAACTTCTTCCCGGAGAGTATAGATTACTGTAGCCTGAGAAGAAATAGATGCTGTATTTTGTGACAATCTAATTGGATGTTGTTGTGTTCTCAGTGAGTTAATTCTTTCTCTTAACTCTGGGTATTTGTATATATAACTAGTAGAAACTCCAGCTAATCTTGCTACATTAGCTACAGTTATCGGTTGATTTGAGATAGTTAAGCTTCTAATAGCTTTATCTGTTGCCTCAGCAGCTAAACGTTTTTTCTCTAAAGCAGCATTACTCAGAGCAGCTAAACGTTTATTTTTAGCCTCATTCATGAGAATCTTTCTCCAACTCATCAATAATCTTGTTTAAGTTACTTAGAACTTCCTCATTAATTTGAACTTGGCGCTTCCAGTTGTTGTTGGTTGCTACTTCCAAGGCTTTACGAGTACGTTCTTGATGTTCTTTGTGTTTATCTAAAAACTCTTTGGTAGTACGAAAATCACCACACTGAAGACAAGCATTACCCTTAGAGCAGTCTAAATGTGCAGGTAAAGCACAATAACCATGAGCTAAAACTTCACCTAAAACTTCACCTAAAACTTGCTTTTTCATCCATTGCAGTTCTGTATCATTGTCTAATTCGGGAAATTTTGATTCCATGACTTGTCCAGAAATATTCACTACTTTGCTATGATAATTTTTAATTTCTTGTTTAAGAGTAGAATCCATAATGCGAGCATATACTGAAGTCATAGCTGGCGAACTATGTCCTAAATATCGCTGAATAATATGATGATGTGGAACATTGTTATTAATCATTTTAGTTCCTACAGTATGACGAAACTGATGACTTTGGAAATGCCAGATTTCTTGAGAGCTATCACGAATTTCAAACTTCTTAGCTAACCAATTTAAATAGTCATTAAACCTTTGAGATATCATGATTTGGGGCTGAGGATTAAAATCTGCTAAATCTTTGTTATTGAAATGTTGGCTACTTGTGCAAAATAAGTATTTGTAATTCTGCCCTAGTTCCTTAATAATGTAGTTTTGTTGTGCTTTAATTACTCCGGCTAGTTCATTGGAAATAGGAATAATATCTTCTTTTTTCATCTTCCACCGTATAAACTTAATAAACCATCCTCCTTTAGCATCTTCCTGTAAACAATTAAAATTTAGACCAACAAGCTCACTTACCCTCAATCCACATTCTTGGATCACTAACACCATTCGTTGAACTGGTTCTGGTAAAGCTTCAAGATGCTGGTTAAGCTGTTGAAGTACATCATTAGGAATAAACCGAGGTATTACTTTTATCTCCCTATTTGCTGTAGCTATCCAATCATTTAAAAATCTATAGGAAACATTAAACCAATCTTGAGTATTACCTACATCTAGAAACACTTTTAGGTAATTAATTCCTTTTTTAAATGGGACGGTTTAAATTGCTTTTGTTTTAAGTAGATGTAGTATTCATTTAAAGTTTTTTCATTAATTTGATTGGCATTGATTAATTCTGGCAAAAACTTGGCTAAAAATAATCCAAAATTCTTGAGAGCTTTTAAATTTCTACAAAGACTGGAAAATTGTAGATTGATGCTGCGATAAAAAATATATTTTTTCACTAAATCTTTTAACCATTTTTGCTTGATGCGATGAAAGTATAACTTACTCTCCGTGTTACCTGGATGTACTCTTAATCCTAAGTTCTCAGCAGTCCATATATCAGATGCAAAAAATTCAGTTGGGTTGAATTCAAGAGATGGAGATGATGAAAATTTGATTTGTGCAGATTCAATCATGATTTTGATTCTCCAAATATTCTTGATATTTTAAGGCTAAATCTTCATCAGTGAGATGAACATAAGTATTAATTGTTGTTTGGATATCAGAATGACCTAGCCGTTTTTGTACATAGGCCATATCCCAATTTGCTCTAATTAGTTCTGTAGCATGAGTATGTCTCAAAAGATGGGGATAAGCTTTAACTCCTGTTTTTGTAGCTAGACGAATAAATAAATTATCCACATTGGATTTTGTTATTGCTTCTCCCAATGGATGTTTCCAACAATTGACAAATACATAATCGCTGTCAACGTCCGGATAATTATCTACTAAATAATTTGAATACATTCGCATTAAATCTTTAGAGACATGAATTATTCTACTTCCTGTTTTGGCTCTAGCATGATTGGCATTATCATCTCTATAGGTTACATGAATTTCGTTAACTCCTTTAGAGAAGATATCTTCGTGCCTTAGCCCTAATGCTTCTCCTATTCTCATCCCTGTTTCGTATAGTAGGCAGATTAAAAATTTGTCTCTAATATTGTTACAAGCATCAATCAACTTACGTACTTGTTCTTTTGTCAAGCATCCAGGGAAAGTTCTAGGTTCTTTCAATTTGAGAATATTGGTTTTAATTATTCCTTTTTGTGTATGATGTAACAACGATTTGTACTTCAATTTAGAAGGATCTATTCTTTTAGCGTGGTAGAAGTTAATAGGTTCAGTAACTCCCAATCTCGTCTGAAATTCATAAAATAATTTAACGGTTTTTAATATATGATTAATAGTCTTCTCTGTTCTTCCCATCTTTGATGAAGATAAATTAATTATTTTTGATGAGGAAGTTTTTAACCAATGTATAAATTCGGATAGCTTCAAAATTGTTATCTGAATCCAATCAATTTCTCATGATTCCAAAAACTCCCAATAAAGCTTCAGATTTCTAGCGTAAGCTTTTATCGTGTTTGGTGAGTAATTTTTATTTTCTAAGTAACGCAGATAGTCATAGATTGGAATTACGGGAGAGTAATCATCATTTAAAACCATCCAAATTTCTTTTCCTTCGGTTGTTATTCCCTTTTTGACTTGCATATATGCTCACTTGTTTGGTTCTGAAGGGGGTGAACATTGTATACGTTGTTGGATAAATATGTAAACTCTTTATACAACGTTGTGCAACAATCTCTTGCAAGAACGTTGTTGATGTTGTTTAAGGGATTTATTTACGTGTATATAACCATGGATCACATTCTTCTAAATAACGCAGATCCTAGTTGGGGTGGAAATTTCAGGCTGAAGATGGGTTGTATTATCCAGTTCGGCAGTGATACCCGTTCACAGTACCTAATATCTCATCTTTGTATTGAATTTTGAGATTAAAATGAAAATCACACCCTGGATGCAAGGAAAACTCACCATGACAGTTACTACTGCTAAATGGAGTTTAGACGACTATCATCGCATGATTGAAATTGGCGCCTTTAGCTAGTCGTCAGGTTGAACTACTTAATGGAAAAATTATCAACATGGTACCGGAAGGACCAGAACACGCACAAATTAATACTGAGTCTGCTGAGTATTTGCGGGAATTACTCGGTTCAAAAGCATTGGTAAGAGATGCAAAACCTATTACTATTGGTGAAAGTAATTCAGAACCAGAACCAGATTTAGCACTCTTTTGAACCACAGCGTGCTATTTATCGCAGTCGCCATCCTTATCCTGAAAATATATTTTGGTTAATCGAATATTCTAAAACTACCCTGAATAAAGATTTAGATGTAAAACGCAAAACCTATGCTGCTGCATCAATTTCTGAATATTGGGTAGTAGATTTAAAGAATCAACAAGTCAAAGTGTTTAGAGAGCCAATAAATAGTAATTATTCCCAAGAATTAACCTTGACTTTAGGTGAAATATCTCCGTTAGCATTTCCAGAAATTAAAGTTTCTATTCAACGTTTACTAAAAGGGTTTTAATTTAATCATGTCTGTAATATGCCTAGCTAAAAGCACATTTTTTCACGACATTTTGAATATTATTGCTTATTGATATAGCCTTTCCCACTCTAGTTAGATACAAAATTACCCCTCCCCAACCCTCCCCTTGGTAAGGCTACAGTGTACACACAAGTCCTATTTAAGATTAAATCGGCGGTTAGAAACCGCAACTACACAGGCAAAACTCCTTCGGATTCGCCAGTTCCCTACGGCGGGAGACCCGCCTACAGGACTGGTCTCACCACCTCCGTGGGTTGAAAAACAGTATTGTTTCTTAGTCCACGCAGGTGGACTTTGTTTGTGTAGCCGTGATTTATAATCGCCAGGGCTTGTTTTGGGTAATCAGATCACTTGTGTGTACACGGTAGCCTTGGTAAGGGGAGGGTGCGCGACAGCGCGGGTGGGGTGTATTTCATGAGATTGGGAATTGCTATAAATGACGAATAACTTTCACTTGTCAGAAATGTATACATCCTGATAGGGATAATTCTGATGGACTGAGTTGGGTGAGTTCAATAGATTCACCGATTAACCAGGTGGCGAAATCGGCTGAAAATGACTCTGCTAAAAAGCGACAGACATTATCAAATGAAGGATTTCCAGGGGGTGTGAATTCGGGCATGGTTGGAATCATGGTTTGATTGATATTAGGGTCCGAGAAGTTTACCGAGACGGAGTTCTAAATCACCGGGCTGCTGCAATCCACTTTGCAACAGAGAGCTTATGCGCCTCTGGGTGGTGGAGCGAGCCGCCGCCTCGAAAAATTTTGTCTCGCTGCTCCTGATATCTGCCAAGGTTGGGAGTCCCGTGCGCTCGTTGATCGATTGTTTCGCAGCGGCAATGGCTTGGCGGTCGAACCCGGCGATCCGCCGGGCAAGCCGCTCGACAAAGCCGTCAAGCTCCGCGTCCGGAATTGAGCGATTGACCCAGCCGTAGCGTTCCGCGGTGTCCGCATCGAAATCCTCACCGCCAATTATGGCTTCCATGGAACGGGCGCGGCCGATCAATGATGGCAGCCGCTCCAGCCCGCCACCGCCGGGGATGATTCCACAGCCGACTTCGATCTGGGCGAGGATTGCGCGCTCGCGGCTGGCAAAGCGCATGTCGAGGGCGAGGAGGAACTCGCTGCCCACACCGCGGGCTCGACCGCGCAGGACTCCGATTGTCACGAACGGCGCACGTTGCAATCGAAGCGCGACATCCGGCCATGGAGACAAACCGGTGGGGCCAGGCTCGGTACTCAGTTCGGCAACTCTGGCGAGATCGACATGTGCCATGAAATAGTCCGGCACCACGCTGTCGAAAACGACGACTTTGAGATCCTCATCGCCCTCGATAGTAGCGATTAATTCCTGCAACGAATCACTCATCTCTGGATCGAAGAGATTGAGGGGTGGATTGTTGATCGACACTCGCAGATAGGCGGGGGCATGATGGGTAAGCTGTAGTTTCTTCATGGGGTCAATGAAGCCCTCCGGTGATGTAAAGGGTCTCGCCAGTCATCCACGACGAGTCGTTGGAGGCTAGGAACACCACACCAGGAGCAATATCCTGAGGCTGCCCCATGCGCCCCAACGGCGTGGCTGATGCCACGGCATCACCATGGCCTGCGATCACACTGGCGCGAAATCCTTCGGTCTCAATCAATCCTGGATTGATTGAGTTCATGCGGATATTTCGGGGCGCGAGTTCTTTGGCAAAAGAGCGGGTGAGACCGTCCACTGCCGATTTGGTGGAGTTGTACACCGCAGACCCGGCGGGCGACAGCGTGCTGACCACCGAACTCATGTTGATGATCGATCCGCCGTCGGGACCGATATGTTTGACAGCTTCTTGGGTGGTGAGGATCAGCCCCAGAACGTTGAGGTCATACTGGCGGTAGAAGTGTTCTGGGGTAATCTCAGCCAAGTTAAGAAACTCGTAAATCCCGGCATTGTTGACCAGAATATCGAGCTTTCCGTAGGCTCCGATGGTTTCTTTGAACAACCGGATGATGTCCGCTTGCTGCGAGACATTTGCCTGCACAGCGATGGCTTTTCCTCCGGTTTCGGTAATCTCCGCCACGACACGGTCAGCACCGTCTCGGCTGGAGGCGTAATTGACGATCACAGACGCGCCCTCCGCCGCGAGTTGTTTGGCGATCTCGGCTCCGATGCCTTTGGATGCTCCAGTGACAACGGCTACTTTTGCTTCAAGTTTCATGATGTTTCTCGATAGTTAAGATTAAAATACGGAAGCTATTTTCGCGGCAAGGATTGGATGTGGAGTAGTTTTGACATGATGGTGTTGGTTGAGTAGGTCACGAAGAGGAAAAGGGGCAAGACTGGAACGGGGCTTGTACCCATGTTCCGTTCTGTTCCACCCAGAGGGAAAGGGCTTGTTCCCCCCGCTTCTTCCGGTCAGGATTTGAGGAATTCGAGGAGATCTTCGTTGAGTTGATCTTTGTGGGTGTCGAGTAGGGCATGAGGTGCGCTGGGATAGATTTTCAAAGTGGCATTCTTCACAAGTTTTGATGAGGCGATTGCAGCGGCACCAATCGGCACAATCTGATCATCATCACCATGAATGATTAAGGTCGGTACGTTAAACTTTTTGAGATCTTCGGTGAAATCTGTTTCGGAGAATGCCTTGATACAGTCGAATGCGTTCTTATGTCCTGCTTGCATTCCCTGCAACCAGAACCAGTTGATCGCGCCCTGCGAAACTTTAGCATCTGGTCGGTTAAAGCCGAAGAATGGCCCATTAGCAAGATCTTTGTAGAGTTGCGATCGATCAGCTAATGAGCCAGCACGCAGCCCGTCAAACACCTCAATGGCTAGTCCATCAGGATTATGTTCTGTCTTCAGCATCAGTGGCGGTACGGAGGATATGAGCGCAGCTTTAGCGACTCGTGCTGTGCCGTGGCGACCGATATAACGAGCAACTTCTCCGCCGCCTGTGGAGAAACCAATTAAGGTTGCATTGCTCAGATCTAACGTTTCCATCAGCATGGCAAGATCATCAGCATAGGTATCCATCTCATTTCCGTTCCAGGGTTGGCTTGATCTCCCATGTCCTCGACGATCATGAGCAATGCAGCGAAATCCGTGGTCTGCCAAAAAGAACATCTGAGCTTCCCAGCTATCAGAATTTAGGGGCCAGCCATGACTGAAAACAACGGGCTGTCCTCTGCCCCAGTCTTTATAATAGATTTCTGTACCGTCTTTAGTCGTGATTGTACTCATACTGACTCCTATATATATTGGTTTGAAAGTTTCAGTTACTTGCAGTGATCATCGCTGCCATCAACTGTTTAATGTTCCAGCGATCGCGATATCGAGTTCCATTAATAAACAGTGCTGGGGCAGTCGTTACTCCGCTTTGCAAGCCACTTTCGATATCTTTATTAATGCGATCAACGTGGGCTTGTTTCGATAGATCTTGCAAAAATCGGGAAATATCGAGTCCTAGATGATTGGCATACTCCACCAAATAGCCGTTTCCCAATTCTTGCGAATGGCTGAACAACAGGTCATGCATCTGCCAAAACTGACCTTGAGCCGCAGCCGCGACCGCCGTTTCAGCCGCATGTTGCGAGTGAGAGTGGATCTGGATCTGGGGAAAATGACGGAAGATGAAGCAGACATAATTCTCTCCCAAAGAAGAATTAAGCTGTCGCTGAATGACTTTGATTAGTCGATAAACATCCGCACTTTGAGAACATTGATAGTCCCCATACATCACCAGCACTGCGGTGGCATCCAGCTCACCTTGAATATGCTCATAACTGGAAGGTGGGACGAATAAGAAACTGTGATCATAAATCACTGTCACCTCCGAGAGGAAGAATACTCATCGCAAACGATTGCCATACAATCCTCTTTTGACGATCTGTATAAAAAAAAACTTAAATTTTGTAACTAAATTGCGATTTTGCGATTCGTGTTTGCATGAATTCAATATAGAGAATTAACACTAGCTTGTCGTCCACTCAGAGTTGAGACTTTTGTCCGACAAAATGATTGATACATCCATCCATCTCAAGCCGGAGGTTTGATTTCAACTAAAGTTGGGGTCTAAATTCAAACTAAAGTACAGCTTGCTTACAAACTCACAATCCCGCGTTTAATGGCAACAATCACAGCTTGAGTGCGATCGTTCACTCCCAATTTACTGAGAATTCGATTAACGTGAGACTTGACCGTGCTTTCACCAATACTCAAAGCAGCACCAATGTCTAGATTACTCATTCCCTGCGCTATCAAACGGAGTACATCTAGCTCTCGGTTACTCAGTTCTGGATTGCTCATCCGCTGCACTAATTTTGCCCCTACTTCTGGTGGCACATACTTCTGCCCGCTATGAATCTTGCGAATTGCATTCAGCAGTTCATTGGGTTTTGCATCCTTAAGCAGATAGCCTTGAGCGCCAGCCTGCAAGCCGCGATAGATATCCTCATCGCCATCGTAGGTGGTGAGTACCATAATTCGAGCCTGTTTAAATTCAGCACGAATCGCTGTAATAGCTTCAACGCCTCCGATCTGGGGCATTCGTAAATCCATTAGCGCAACATCGGGTTGATATTCTTGAAACAGCGCGATCGCCTGCTGTCCATCTTCTGCTTGAGCAATCACCGTCATTTCTGGATCGCGGTTAATGATGGTTGCCAATCCTTGTCTGACAATATAATGGTCATCAGCGATCAGAACTCGAATCGGAGTAGATGAACTCATCATGATTCTCCCTCTCGATTTACAACGACAATAATTTCTGTTCCTTGCCCAGGCTGGCTGCCAATGGTCAGTTGTGCACCAATGCGTTCGGCACGTTCACTCATTCCTAGTAGTCCAAATCCGTCGGCAGATGGGATACTGCCAACCCCAAAGCCTAATCCATCATCTTTAACACACAAGATACATTGTGCAGCTTCATACACCAACTCAACCCGAATCTTGCTAGCATTCGCATATTTGATGGCATTGGTTAATGCTTCCTGTCCAATTCGGAGTAAGTTGTTCTCAACCTCGGCTGGCAATGGGAAGGATGTGCCTGTAATTTTATAAATCAGAGCAGTATCGGCAGCAGCTCTCATTTGAGTCACGAGGCGATGCAGAGCGCTGTGTAAATCGCCCTCCTCCAATAGCTGTGGACGAAGTGCTGTCACCGAGCGCCGTGCTTCAGCTAGTCCGATTCTTGCCAATTCATCGATTATTTCTAGGTGTGCCTGAGTTGCTTCTAAATCGTCTTCTATCACCTGCGTGGCTGCTCCGATTTGAACCAGAATGCCTGTGAAGGATTGGGCTAGCGTATCGTGAATTTCCCGCGCCATGCGGTTGCGCTCTTCTAAAATCGAGGCTTCCTCAGCACGTTTGCGTTCATGCAGTGCAGCGTTTCGCTGTTCGCTAATGTCTGTGATCAGACCGTAGTACCCTCTCACCTGAGCATTACGATCAAAATCGGGGATATAGATAGCACTGATATGCTTTTTGCCAGACGAATAGGAAAGTGCTACTTCATAAGTTGTGATCTGTCCCTCCAGTGCTTGCTTAATATACGGCTCAACAACTTGATAAGCCTCTTCACCCAGAATTTCACGGTTATGCTTACCGAGAATTTCATCTCGGCTGTACCGTAACCAGACCTCACAGGTATGGTTAACAAATCGATAACGCTGATTAGAATCTGTATAAAAGATACAAACGGGGAGAGCATCGGTGATCAGTCGTAACTCTTTTTCTTGATCGCGCAGCGCAGCTTCGCTTTCCTGTAAAGCCGCCGTTCGTTCGGACACCTGCTGCTCCAGGGTGCGGTTGTAATTTGCTAATAGTTGTTCTGTCTGTTTTCGCTCTGTGATGTCTTGAAAGGCTGTGATTGCATAAGCCACATTGCCCACTTCGTCAAAGATAGGAGTTCCCCATGCCTCAACTGGGATTATTTTGTCGTTTTGGTGAATTTCCATATCGTCAATTCTGGTATGTTCACCGCTCAACGCTCTAACAACTGGCATTTCCTCCGTTGGATAGTTTTGCTCAGTCCCCGCCAGATAAACTTGATAAATCTCTGCAAGATCCTCTGGTGTTGCGGAAGGATCAACACCTTTTCCCAGTAGCTGAATTCCTCGTTGATTGACATAGTAAGGGCGACCTGTCGCATCCAAGACA
This sequence comes from Anabaena sp. PCC 7938, assembly GCF_049315035.1. Lineage (NCBI taxonomy): Bacteria > Bacillati > Cyanobacteriota > Cyanophyceae > Nostocales > Nostocaceae > Anabaena > Anabaena sp. PCC 7938. Next base: position 6,273,834 of record NZ_CP186034.1, read on the forward strand.
CCAATTCCCACCTGGACGGCTTCCAGAAATTGAGTCATCAGACTTTCACTCGTGCGGAGCTTTGAGTAAAGTTTGGCATTTTTGATCGCGATCGCTGCCTGGGTTGATAATAGGTTTAAAACCTGTGATCGCTCCGGTGTAAATGCCCCAGTTGCCAATTGATTTTCTATATACAGTAAACCGACAAGCTTACCTTGATTCAGCAGCGGCATACATAAAATGGATTGAGTTTGGTGGTGTTGAATGTATGGCTCATTGATAAAATTACCTTCACGAGTTGCATCATTTAAGATGACCGATTCATGAGTCCGAATCACATACTGAAGGATTGATTCAGGGAGGTGATTCGCGGTTGGGAGCGATCGCAGCACTTGTGTAACATGGATATTGTCATCGTTACTGAGTTCACCAGACGCTTCAATTACCCATTCTCCTGAATTTTCCAAAATCAGAAATCCTGTTTGTGCGCCAGCATTCTCGATTAATATCTGCATCAAAGAACGGAGCAACTGATCCAGTTCAATTTCACTCGAAATCGCTTGTGATGCTTTCATTACGGCCGCCAAATCAAAAGCGCTGTTTGAGCGACTAGAGGTCGTTCCAGAAGTCGTGTGACTTACTTGCCAATCCACACCCGATGATTGAGGCAATAGCTGCGGGTAGCGAGTTTCTAAATCTTTGACCTTTGCTGTTGCTCCCCAGCGCTCATAGCAGTACCGAGCTTCTTTCATGTAGGTTTGGGCAATCTTTTCTCGACCCCGTATCAGGTAAAACTTGGCAGCCAATTCATAGGCTAGAGCTTCCTCTTGCAGGTAGTCATTGTCTTTAGCGCCTTGAATTGCTTGTTCATAGAACTCTTCTGCTTCAAACCACTGACCTAAAACTTGTGCTTTCTCTGCCTCGACTAAATGATATTTGTGCAAATGATTCATGGGCGCATAATATGCCCATTGCTGCATCTTCTCTTGGTTAACTGCAACTTCTTCAAATATCTTTTCCTGCGCTTGAGTATTGCTTTCAAGATAGGTCGCCAGTCTTGCTAGAGAGCTATAGAAATAGTACACAGGAACAGGGGGTGTCGATGACAGATAGCTTACATACTCTGCTGCTAAAATTGAGTTTTCAACTGCCTGGGAATACTCATAAAATAAATAGCAGAGGAACAGTTGGTAGGAATGTACGAAAAAGATTGAGGTTCCATTATTTTCTGCTTTATGTTGTCGCAGTCTATTCTCCTGATTATAGGCTTCGCCAACTAGACAGATAGGATTGACCGAGCGTCCCATCAAATTTAAGACAACCTGATGATGCATCTGATTCCAAGTGAGTGCTGCTTCCTGTTTGAGTTGACAGATTGCTTCACTGTACATTCTGATCTCGCGTTCAAGCTCCACGAGTTCCTTGCCTACAAAGACGCATTGCAAGCAGTAAACTTCGGCACAGTAGGCGGCAAACTCTGAATCTCCTGTTTCCAAACCACTTTGATAGCCTTCTAGTAATGGCTGCAATGTTTCTCTAAAGTGCTTTTTCCAGTGGATGATAAAGATATTGACACTCAATAATGTCTTGGCTTTGAGCGCTTGGGTATCAGGTCGTGACAACTGCCTTAGAGCTAACTGCCCAAACTCATAGCCAGACTCAATGTCTTTGATCGTCCTACAAATAATGAATCCATACAAGGCATAGACAAACGGAGACACCAACGCATTGCTATATTGGATTGATAAGCTGACCTGTTTAGATGCAAATAGTGGCAGCATATCGGGGGCAGCAAGATGGGCAGGAAGCGTTATCTTAGATAGGATTCGCATCGCCGCTAACTTGTCAGGCTCGGCTATTTTCGGCGAATGAACCAAATCCTTGCTCTGCTTCTCTTTGAAGAGTGATGCGATCGCGTTGAGTTCACACTGAATATCTGACTGGCTAGGGGTTTTAGAAAAACTGATACCCAGTTGTGGCAAGACTTGCAATCCAGTATTGATCGCTTCTAATAGCTGCTCCTGTGCGATGTAGGTTTGAATTTTGATTTCGTAAACTTTGACTGTATCGAGAACCGTCTTGGCTTTTTGTAAAACGATCGCCATCCAGGATTCTACCTCTACAAAATCGCCACAGAGGAACGCAACTTCTGTAGTTTCTGAATATAGGTCTAAGGTCAAATCGTAGTTTGTTTGCCAGCTAGAAGCTACCAGCCACGCTCGCCCTGTCGCTAAATATTTTTTTGCTACACTATAAGCGATAGCTGCCTTTGCTTTCTGAGCTGCAACTAAATTTAATTGAGCAATTTCATTTCGTTCGGTTTGATCGGTAACAAGCTCAATTCCATGATTGAGATGATCCACAATTTCAAACAACCGCTCTGATAGTTGCGCTGGTAAAGTTTTTTCGAGGAGATTACGACCAATTTGGAGATGAACCACTTGTTTTTGCGACTCATCAATCAAGGCATGAGCAGCTTGCTGTACGCGATCATGCAGGAATTTATAATCCTGAACCAATAGTTGTTTATCTAACTCAGATATAGGCACAATTAAACCAGACTGAACTGCTGTTACCAGCTTTGAGAAAATTTTTTTGGGTGAGCTTTCACAGATAATCGAGAGGGTGCTTAAGTCAAAATTAGCCCCTACGCAAGCTGCTAATTGTAATACCTGCTGTGTCGCTGTAGGCAGTTTTTTCAGTTTGCCCAGCATCAACTCCACTACATTATCAGTAATGTTCTCGCCTTCAATCTGAGTGATATTCCACCGCCAACAAAGATGCTCAAAGTCAAAATTCAAGAGGTTTTCTGTGTATAGCGTTTTCAGAAACTCACTAGCGAAGAAGGGATTCCCGCCTGTTTTCCGCAGCACTAATTCTGCCAGTGGACTGACTGTACTGATGTCACTCTGTAAGGTATCGGCAATGAGTTGTGCGATTACTTTCAGTCCTAGAGGTGCTAATGTAATCTGACCGATTATTACTCTCTCTTTTCTAAGTCCCTCCAGTGTCATCATTAATGGATGTAATGGGTTAACCTCGTTATCTCGATATGCCCCAATCAGAAACAGGTATTGTGTCTCTGCATCCGTCATCATCAACTCGATTAACTTAAGGGTTGCCGAATCTACCCACTGAAGATCGTCCAAGAAGATCACCAAGGGATGTTCTTTTGAACAAAACGCTCGAATGAACTGCTGAAAAACTCGATTGAAGCGATTTTGAGCCTCCGTCGCTCCAACTTCGGGTACAGGTTGTTGCTGACCAATAATCAGTTCTATTTCAGGAATCACATCACTGATGATTTGTCCGTTAGTTCCCAACGCCTTGAGCAGTCGAGATCGCCACTGTTGCACTCGCTCGGCTGGTTCACCGAGCAGTTGCTGCACCAATTTTTGCAGGGCATGAGCGATCGCGCTGTAGGGAATATTGCGCCCAAATTGATCAAATTTACCAGAGATAAAATAGCCGCGTTTTGCCGTAATTGGTTTGTAGAGTTCCTGCACCAATGCTGATTTGCCAATGCCAGCGTAGCCAGAGACTAACATCATTTCGACTTTGAACTGATAATCTTCTATACCTTCTTCTGGTCGGCAGGCTTCGTCAACATTCCCCATTCCTGCTACTCTGTCAAATGCCGCCAATAATGCTCCAATCTCCGCTTCGCGTCCATACAGTTTTTGGGGAATGTGAAACTGATTCCAAATGTCTTGAAGACCTAACTCAATGCCATCAATTTGCCCTGTTTCTGCTAGTTGGTGAACACATCTTTCTAAATCCGCTTTGATGCCCCAGGCACTCTGATAGCGATCCTCCGCATTTTTCGCCATCAGCTTCAGAACGATATCTGAAATGGGTTTAGGAATCGCTGCATTCATTTCATGCAGCGGAATGGGTGGTTTGGCAATATGACAATGAACTAACTCAAGAATGTCTGTTGTTGAAAACGGCAGATGCCCAGTGAGCAATTCGTAGAACGTTATACCGAGCGAGTAAAAATCGGTGCGGTAATCGAGCACACGGTTCATCCGCCCTGTTTGCTCTGGTGACAGGTAAGCAAGTGTGCCTTCTAACACATGAGGGCTTTTGAACGTCGGATTCGTACGGTTAAATTGAGTGGCAATCCCGAAGTCAATAATTTTGACAACACCAGTATCTAGATTGAGAACAATATTTCCTGGATTAATATCTTTGTGAATGATATCGGCGGCATGGATTTTGCCCAGAATGTGTGTGAGGTCAATGGCAAGCCGCAGAAAAGTGGATAGGGGCATTGGGCGGAATTCTGAGCGTTCCCGCATCCATCTTTCGATAGATTCTCCACCAAAGTCTTCCAATAAAATGACGAGCGTGCGTTGATACTTCTGCTGGCTGTATGCCTTGACCACACCTTCCAGATTAAGGGAACGGGTAATTTTATATTCTTGTTTGTAGCGAATTAATTCTTGAGAAGAGGGATAATCTTGTTTGAGCATTTTGACGATGATCGCCCGCTCATGTTGCACGCTGATGCCCCGATACACCAGAGAATTAGAGCTTTCGTAAATTTTGCTTTGGATAGCAATCCCTGATAGAGCAACCATACAGCTTTTTGAGATGAGTACGATGGGGCATATCTCAAACTATAGAAGACTCATCACAATTTTGGCCATAACTCATATCTTGCACTTGGAAATATGAATGTCAAAACCACAACTACGTGCAAGGGAAATACATCGCTCAATATCAAGTAAAATAAGAGACACAACTATTTGTTAATATTGTTTTGGGTTATGAAAATCGTAAAACAGAGTTCCCAAGAGAAACATAAAAATCTGGAAGCACTGAGAAAGAAGATGGAAGAGGGGGGATTTGGGGAATTGGCTGCAAATATACCGATAGAACCCAAGGGCGCTCCAAAAATGTCAGAAATTCTCCAACAGTTCGTTGCTCCGTATTTAGATAATATAAGCACATTGAGAAGACGTAAGGCATTATTCAGTTTGGCTGCAATAGCTTGGAACACTGTGTTGACGGCTGAATCAGAAAAACAACCAATACTTGAGGCTGTGCTTTAAATCTTCATTGGGTTTAAGCCTAATTGCAAATAGTTTCGTCATTTCCAGTCTTGTTGAGATTCGCTAAATGTTCGATGTGTCTTGTTTAAATTGAAATCAGCCGCCATTAAATCAATACCATCAATAATTTTACTGGGTTCGGCAATTCCCAAAGCCGTAAAACATTTATCTCGATAATTGGGGTGATTTTGGAAAAAGGATATCGCTTTTTTTAAAGGTTCAATTACAGGATAAGCTGATTCTGCCTTCTCAATAGCTGCTTGAGGAATGGGAGAATTGAGCCTTTGAATAGCCAAATCAATTAAATCTCTCGACTCTACCGAGGAATCATTCCATCTGTCAGAATTAGCTAAAAGTTTTTCCGCAAAACTGTCAATTTGATTTAAGCATGGGACAGGCGACCAACTGGGATAATCTGCTTCTCCTAATTCAATACGTCCTTCCATAATTATCTCAAATTTAATCAGATTTTCATCAACAATAATGGCAAATCTTATTCCGTACTGGTCAGCTTTAATTTCTCTGGGTAGGTTGAGATTATTTTGAGTGTTAAAAAGGGCATTATATTGGTTTAATAATCCAGTTTTTTGGCATGGTTGATTTTTTTTTCAGTAATTATCAGGATAACGGGGAGCAACACAAAAAACTTACAGCATATCGCAAGTAAATGAAGTAGAAAGCTAGTAGTCTGTCAAGAAGTCAAGAAGTCAGAGGGAATAGGCAAAAGGGAACTCTTAACAGTGAAACCCACCCTTCACCCTTAGAAGGGTTAGATTGAAAACTTAGACGTGCCGCGTAGTGTATGACCGCAAGAAGCAGGGGGAAAGGGAGCAGGGGGAACAAGCCCTTTCCCTCTGGGTGGAGCGGAGCGGAACATGGGTACAAGCCCCGTCCTTCTAGGACGCTTATACGGGGCAGAGTCCAAGTTCCGTCCCGGTCTTCCCCCTTGCCCTTGCCCCTTTTCCTCTTCGTGACTCCTACGTCGTCATGCAAGCTGTAGCCATAGGACTAACTCCTGAATTTTGCTCTATATGCTCTCCAAAGGAAAGTATAAGACCTTAAAAACGAAGGGAAACGGTTGTTAAATTTTTGCACAGATGTGGGAATTATAACCAATTAACCAATCAGAGTGGATGACTTCAAATTTTCATGAATTACGCAGTTGCTATTGACACATTAAAACAAGCAGATCCAATTTTAGCCGAGGTAATAGAACAGGTGGGGGAGTGTAGACTCAATCAAGTCCAGCAAACAGGGGATTTATTATCTTCACTTTGTCGGTCTATTATTTACCAACAATTATCAGGTAAAGCAGCAACAGCTATTCACCAGAGATTTTTACAACTTTACACTGTTTTAACCCCCAGCGAGATTCTCAACACCCCAGACGATGTTTTGTGAGAAGTTGGCATTTCTCGTCCTAAGATTTCATATCTCAAAGACTTAGCACAACGATTTGATAAATTACCCACATAGATGATTTGCTGTTAATGGATGATGAAAATATCATCAAAATCTTAACTGAAGTTAAGGGAATTGGACGGTGGACAGTACAGATGTTGCTGATGTTTAGATTACATCGTTGGGATGTTTTACCTGTAGATGACTTGGGTATTCGTAATGCTATCCATCGCCTTTATAGTCTATCAGAAATTCCTAACAAACAAACTGTAGAAAAATTAGGAGAAAATTGGAAACCCTACCGCACAATCGCTTGTTGGTATCTGTGGTCTAGCTTGTCAATCACTAAATCAGAAAAATTATGAAATTAAATGAAGTTGTGCCTTGGGGTAGAACACTACAAGAGTATAAGTTAATGTTTAATCTATCTGCAACAGACCTAAACAAGAAAATTCTTGGCTGTGGTGATGGTCCAGCAAGTTTCAATGCTGAAATGACAGAACTTGGATATTCAGTTGTTTCCATTGATCCCATTTATGAGTTCTCTGGAAACCAAATTAGACAACGAGTACAAGAAACTTATGAACCAATCATCTCGCAAGTTAAGCAAAATGTAGACCACTATGTTTGGAATAATTTTCATGATCCAGAACAACTTGGTTATGCTCGTCTGTCCGCAATGGAGAAATTTTTGCTAGATTATGAAATCGGTAGAATAAAAGGGCGTTATTTGTGGCAATCTCTACCAAAATTAGAACTAGCTGATAATCAATTTGAACTATGTGTTTGTTCTCATCTACTATTTCTTTATTCAGATCACCTATCTCTTGATTTTCATATTGCATCTATTCATGAACTCTTGAGAATCTCAAAAGAAGTGAGGATTTTTCCATTATTGAAACTTGATTGTGAACCGTCACCTTATCTTGAGTTAGTGATCAAAAACCTCTCTAGTCAACAGTTTGATGTAAAAGTCCAGCCAGTTGCTTATGAATTTCAAAAAGGTGGCAACCAAATGTTGAAAATAAACAGATAATTTTGGTGTTGCATAAATGCCGGATGAGATAGAACATCAAGGGATTTCCAAATAAAAAAATACCCAATCGCTTTTAGGGCAGGGGGCAGAAAAGTCGTTTTGATTGGAGTGAAATTGCGTAATTTATTTTTTTGTGTTCCCCAAATTACCAAAACTTAAAAATCTAGCAATTTCATTCAACATTAATTGTGGTTCATCAACACGAATCAAATGGCCGCTGTTTTCAAATATTTTCAACTGAGCATTAGGAATAGCTTGAGCAATTTCTTCAGAAAACTCTGGGGCGCAAATCCAATCATGCCGCCCTGCAATCACAAGAGTTGGTGAGGTAATCTTATGTAATTCGTTGAGGATATTGTAGTCATTTAAGAAGCCACTAAAGGCAACATTAATGGCATCAACTGAGAGGATTGTTTCGTCTGAGTCTGGGGAATTTAATTTTCGTTCATTGCTTTGGGAATACATTGAACCCATCACCCGAAAAAATTGGCGTAGCTGTTCTTCATTCTCAAAATTACCAGACCAAAGTTGAAGAGCGATCGCTTTTTGTTCTTCGTTTCCCCGTTCTGCCAGAATTTCCTGAGCGCGTTCTAGAAACCGGGAATTAGCTGCTGTGGCAATGACAATCAAGTGTGAAACATTTTGGGGATACTTCACAGCATAAGAAAGAGCAACCATACCTCCATAGGAAGAACCGATTAAAACGATTTTCTCCAGTCCTAGATATTGGCGTAGAGCTTCCATATCGTCAACATTATTATCTAGGGTATAGGTTTCTTTTGGTCCACAGGCTGACCTTCCCTGCCCCCGATGATCAAAATAGACTAACTGGAGGTGATGCACCAGGGGAGAAAAGCACGGTTTATAACTTGTATGATCAACTCCAGGTCCTCCATGAATTATGAAAGCAACAGGTTTCTGACGTATTCCTTGTTCTTCAACCACCAAACCACAGCCGTCAACATCAAAATAGATTTCTGTATCCCGTATTTTAGCTCGCATTCTTGAGTTTTATCCCCAGCAGTTGATGTTCAATTCTGTTGTCATGATAACCATTTTGAGCTATAAATTGATCAAATAATTACTAATTCGTAATTCGTAATTCGTAATTAAAGAGGGTACAAGCCCCCATTGATTGTAACTACGAATTACGTTGGCGATAGCCTGCGGTCGGCATTATTATCAATTACGAATTATGTTGACCTTCGTATAGATATGCTCTCATTGCTACTACGGACTTGACCACTGATTACTGATTTGGCGTAACTACTTAAAAACCTCAACCAATCGACTAATACCTTCTTGAATCTGCATTTCATCCAGTTCAGCATAGCCGAAAATAAATTCACCTTGACCGGAAAAAGCAGGGGGAAAGGGAGCAGGGAGCGGGGGGAACAAGCCCTGTCCTTCTAGGACGCTTATACGGGGCAGAGTCCAAGCTCCGTCCCGGTCTTCCCCCTTGCCCCCTGCCCCTTTTCCTCTTCGTGACTCCACGAATTAAGATAAGAAGAACGAGCAGACATCAAACCCACTCCCACCATTTCCGCACGCTCAATTATGGTTTCATCACTCAAATGAGTGTCAAATTTCACCATAATATGAATACCTGCATTTTCACCAAAAATAGTAACTTGTTCGCCAAAGTGTGTATTTAATGCTTGAACCAAAACTTGACGGCGTTGGTCATATAGAGAGCGCATTTTCCGAATATGACTTTCCAAATATCCATCAGCAATAAATTCTGCCAGTACCTTTTGTTCTAAAGTTGGTAGCTGTCTGTCACTCAACCACTTCACCTGGGCAAACAGCGATACTAAATGTGGTGGTACAACCAGATAACCTATTCGCAGCGAAGGGAACAAAACCTTAGAAAAAGTACCAATATAAATCACACAATTGCTCTGGTCTAATCCCTGGAGAGCAGGAATAGGGCGATCGCCATAACGATACTCACTATCGTAATCATCTTCTAAAATCAAAGCATCATGCTGTTGCGCCCATAAGAGCAACTCCAAACGCCGGGGTAGAGATAGAGTAGAGCCAGTAGGAAACTGATGGGAAGGAGTAACATAAACAATGCGAATTCTTTCTCCATCGCTGTTTGCCAGTTTTTCTACCATCAAACCAGAAGCATCTACAGGCACAGGCAACAAATTTACACCATGACTGAGAAACACCCGTCGGGCGCTCAAATATCCAGGGTCTTCCATCGCTATACTATCACCCGGATCAACCAACAACCGCATCACTAAATCCAAAGCTTGTTGAGTCCCATTGGTAATAATAATTTGTTCGCGATCACAGTGTACAGCCCTAGCTCGTGCTAAGTAATGAGCGATCGCCACTCGTAGGGGCAGATATCCTTGAAAATCCGTCGCATAGTCCAACCACTCTAAATCTGCCTTGCAGTGCCGTGACAACAACTTACACCAAAGTTTTCTAGGGAAATCCTTCAGCGCAGGTCTTCCATAGCGAAAACTGAGGGCAGTATTCACTTCTGTTTGTAATGAGAATAGTGTCTTGGTTAAGCGTTTTCCTTGCTGTGAAAGCTGAATAGGGGAAGCATTCTGTTTTTCATCCGTAATCACAGGCACAGAATGCAGCAGGTCATCAGGTAGTTGAGCGCAGACATAAGTACCAGAACCAATAATTGTTTGTAAATAGCCCTCACTCAAAAGTTGTTCATAACTCTGTGTTACCGTTGTCCGGGAAATGCCTAGAGATTTAGCCAGCGATCGCGTGGAGGGAATTTTTTGGCGTGGTAGTAACCGCCCAGTCAAAATTGCCCGTCGTAATTCTTCGTAGATTTGTTGATGAAGTGATTGTGGTAGATGACTATCTAGAGCGATGGCTTCGCCCGCCGCAGGCATCGCTAAATCCATACTGATTAGTTGTAATTTAGGCATCTGTGCAACAAGCGGAGAATTCTCTCTCCCTGCGAGAAAGCACCCTGCACCCTTGCTGTCTTAATGATAAGTGTTTAACCGGACACGATATGAATCTCCAAGTGGACTTATATAAAAGTATAAAATTGGCTCTTGTGAAAGTCCACTTAACTGACTAACTTAGTCATAACAGGATTTCAACAACTCAATGATGCTAACCCAACAGAAGATTCAGATTAGGGCAGAAACTCCCCAGGAAGATACCCTAATTGCAGAACACTTTTATCAGATGTGGCTAGATATCGGCATTTCTCCTGAAGCAATTACAGCCGATTGGTTGGACACAGTGTTGCACTTTATTGATCATGCCCGTCGAGAACTAGAATATCAGGCATTTGTCGCAGAAATAGATGGTCTCATTGTCGGTTCTGTCGGTTGTCAACGATTTGCTGGATTGTATCCAAATATCATGAAAGCGAGAGAACGCTGCGATGGATATATTTGGGGCGTTTATGTGCAACCAGCTTACCGTCGTCAGGGAATTGCCACCCAATTGACAAAAAAAGCGATGAACTATCTGAAAACAATTGGTTGTACCCATGCAGTTTTAAATGCCTCACCAGATGGTGAACCTGTTTATTCACAATTGGGATTTATGAACAGCAATCTAATGAAGCTAGATTTGCATTCTCTTAATTGATTTCCTTTAAGTGAACAGGCACAAACACTTAAAAATTCCCTACACAAGAAGTTCCATTCTTGCCTATTCCCTATTCCTTGCCCTAACCAGTAATTTTACCAATCAAACCGGATTGCTATATGAATTCATTACCAACTGAAACCCAGTCTGATTTATTAACAATTACCCAACGTAATCAAATCAAAAGATTACCTCACAAAGCAAAGTATGAGCGCCAAGAGATTTACCAAATCTTAGATGAAGGCTTAGTCTGTCATGTCGGATTTGTAGTTGATTCTCAACCATTTGTGATTCCTACTGCCTACGGCAGAATAGATGAGTGTTTGTACATCCACGGTTCCCCAGCTAGTCGAATGTTGCGAAACCTGAAACAGGGTATCGAAGTTTGCATCACCGTCACTTTGTTAGATGGGTTAGTGTTAGCGCGTTCAGCTTTTCATCATTCAATGAATTTTCGCTCTGTTGTCATCTTTGGAACTGCAACCGTTGTGGAAGATGAAGCCGAAAAATTAGCAGCATTGAAAGCATTTACCGAACACGTTGTTTCTGGTCGCTGGGACGAGGTGCGTCCTCCCACCAGTCAGGAATTTGCCGGAACACTGGTATTATCACTACCCATAACAGAAGCCTCTGCCAAAGTGAGAACAGGACCACCAATCGACGATGAGGAAGATTACGCTTTAAGCGTGTGGGCGGGAGAATTGCCATTACAATTAACAACCACAACGCCTATACCAGATCCGCGTTTATCACCGGAGATTGAATTACCAGATAACGTGCAGAATTATACTAGAAATTCGGCAAAGTCTGTTTCAGAGGGAACAGGGAACACTTCGACAAGCTCATTGCATCGCGGGCAACAGAGACCAGAAAAAACTCATGTTTAAAAACATGATATTGAAAATTTGGACACTGTTTTCTTCGGGCTAAACATCTTAAAAAAAAGATGTTTTTTGACTGAAGCTCTAAACTCAGAACTAAAGTTTTAGGGAACAGATAACAGGACACTTTCTGTTCCCTATTCCCTTTTTTTGTAAGGTAAAATGCAAAGTTAAAGGGAACAGATACTGCATATTTCCTATCTTGTTTAAGATAAAAAAATGAAAATCAAGTCTGGCAATCAATTTGTCCGTAACCATAAAATCAATGAAAGCATAGATGCAGAAACATTGGGTTTAGCTTATGGGTTTCTGGGTGTTTTAATATTTAGTTTGACACTTCCAGCAACACGCCTTGCAGTGGCAGGGTTAGCGCATCTCAAACCCTATTGACAAGGGGATTTATTTGATATGTGGGAGGATGTTCAAGTGAAACAACTCAAGGTAAGTTAATACATAACCCATCTAGTCAATGTATCTAAGCAATGTCAACAGGATTTAAGAAGAAGTGCAAAACCAGAACATCTGTTACACCCAGTGTAGACAGTAAAGAGATTACCAGTAAGTTTCAGCAACACTTTACGGAAATAAAAGACCCTAGAGCAGAAAGGACTCGACTGCATTTACTCACCGATATTATCACTATTTCCTTGTTGGCAGTTATAGCAGGGGCTGAAGGTTGGGAAGATATTGAAGAATATGGATTAAGTAAAAAAGAGTGGTTAGAGACATTTTTAGAACTACCAGAAGGAATACCCAGTCCAGATACATTTAGAAGAGTATTTGAGAGAATAAACCCCAAAGAATTTGAGCAATGTTTTCGGAATTGGGTGCAATCATTAGTGGAGAAATTGGGTGTAGAAGTAGTTGCTATAGATGGTAAAACTCATCGAGGCTCATATGACCGAGAATCGAAACTAAAAGCCTTACATACAGTCAGCGCATGGGAAGAGTGAAAATAGGTTGATTCTAGGACAAACAAAGGTCAGTTGTAAATCGAATGAAATCACGGCAATTCCAGCACTATTAGAGACTCTGGACTTGTCTGGCTGTATTATCACCATTGATGCAATGGGTACGCAAAAATCAATTGCCGAACAAATCATAGCCGGAAATGCTGATTATATTTTAAGCCTAAAAGATAATCATCCCACGCTACATCAACAAGTAAAAAATTGGTTTGAAATAGCACAATCTTTAGACTTTAAAGGTGTTGATGTCAGTATTAGTCAACGGGTTGAAAAAGGACATCACCGCATCGAAAATCGCACCTGTTATACTGTTCTACTATCACAACTACCAGCACTTCATGAACAAAACCAGTGGGTAGGACTAACAACAGTAGTCATGGTAGTTCGTAAGATTCAGCATTGGAATAAAACTACCCATGAAGTTCAATTTTACATTACTAGTCTTGATAGTGATGCTAACAAAATTGGTAGTGCAATTCGACAGCATTGGGGGATTGAAAACTCTGTTCATTGGACATTAGATGTCACTTTTCATGAAGATGAATGTCGGATTCGTTCTATGCACAGTCCACAAAACTTTGCTTTATTACGTCGCATTGCCCTCAATGCCTTAGACCGAGAACCAACTTTTCATCGCAGTATTCGACAAAAGTCAAGGCGAGCTGCTATGAATGATCAGTACATGGTTTCTGTGTTAGCAGCATCCATAGCAAACTATTCTCCTCTACTGTAATTCCCCTGTCAATAGGGTTTGAGATGCGCTAACCCTGCTTGCAGTGGCTGAATTGGACTCTACCTTTGTGGGGTTAGGACGTGCGGTAGTAGCATCCATTTTGGCAGCTTTGTTATTGAAGGTAACTCGGCAACCCATACCATCCCGGCGGCATTTATCCAGTTTAGTTGTTGTGGCTTTAGGTGTAATTGTGGGGTTTCCTTTGCTATCAGCTTGGGCAATGCGCTCTTTACCTGCATCTCATGGGGCAATCATAGTAGGCATTTTACCATTAGCTACTGCCATTGTTGGTGCATTCAGAACAGGTGAGCGTCCTTCGACCAAATTCTGGTTGTGTAGTGGTATTGGTAGTACAGTAGTTGTCGGCTTTGCAGTCATAACAGGAGGTGGAAGATTACAGATTACTGATTTGGCTTTACTCGGTGCGGTTATTGCTGCGGCTGTGGGTTATGCCGAGGGAGGACGTTTATCGCGTGAATTGGGCGGATGGCAGGTGATTTGCTGGGCATTGGTCTTGACTGCTATTCCTTTGACAGTTCCCGTTGCTATTGCGGTCGCGCAACATGGACTTCACGCCTCATTACAAGCATGGTTAGGCTTTAGCTATGTCAGTGTGTTCAGTATGTTTCTTGGCTTTTTCGCCTGGTATCATGGGCTGGCGATTGGTGGGGTGGTGCGAGTCAGTCAAATGCAACTCTTGCAACCCTTTCTGACTATTTTTGCTTCAGTATTATTTCTGCAAGAGCAGATGACAACACCAACTATCATCACAGCCTTGGTAGTTGTTGCAACAGTTGCAGTGGGTAAAAAAGCTCCAATTTACAGTTTGAAATAAGCATTTATATCAGTATTTCAACCATAACTCAGTACAACAACCGTCGTTGAGCATCGCGAATAACATATCCATCAGCATCATTGGTCAATATCGAGATCAGAGTGAGGATCATCATTTTTAACTACTGGCTCAGATATGTTGACCGACAAAACTTGCAGATTACCTTGAGTACAGATTAATCGCAGACTATCAATTTCCGCCGGTTGGACACGATGTCGGTAATGAGAGAGAAAAGTGTCATTCAAATAAACAGCTAATTGGGTTTCTTGTACCGCAATCTTCACAGTAAACTTTTTACCAAAGGCCATCTCCTGGGGGAAGGGAAGTCTTTCTTCCAGCCCCCAATTCCCGACCTTAGTATTTTGGACGATTTGTCCTTCATTGGAACGCGGATTGAAGTGATAGGCAAAATTTTCTCCTGCCATCAGATTGAAGGAGAACCAGGAATTAGGAGAGATAGCGACAATTTCTACAGTAGAGCCAGGTCGGAAATTTACAATGCTCCACCAAACATCTTCTCCTGCTTTAACGGTAACAAGAATGCCCTGGGTTGTCAGACCAGCTTCCTTAATAGAGACAGTGCTTTCCATCATTTCGGGGCGGTAATTAACCCCAGCAAACCAGCCTCCTGTGTCCCCTCCTGCCCATCCTTCTACAGCAAAGGTTTGACGGCATAACGCTTTGAATTCTGGAGCAGCACTGATATCTTGATTTTCGTAACCTGCTGGATGAAAAATTCGTCCTATATATCTGCCCTTGAGGCGAATCTGCCCCACCACATAGATCCCTCCACCCACTGAATACACAGCCTTTGCTGGGTCTCGTGAGTAAAACGCGACATATCCACCATCTGTCCCAGTGTACTGATTCACGGTAGGTAAAATTCTCGCCTCAAATCCCTCTGCCCCACCGGAATGAGTGCTAACTATACATCTGTTATTGGTAAAGACGCGAAAATCTTCGGGTAGCCAGTAGGGAGTAAAATTAGATATAGGCCTTTCTTCTGCTATTTGGGTAATTAGAGATGATCCAGAAGCTAGTGATGAGCTTTCTGTCGCCGTCGGCAACTGCACATAACCTTTTTTCAACTTCTCATTTATTTTCTTCTGGGCAGCAGCTTGAGCTTTTTGAGGACTGCTGTAGGTTTTGCTGTCGGTTTGTCCAGAAGTGCCAATGCGTCCATAGCGAATTGTGACACTTAATCCGTTAATAACAACTTCATAGAACTTGTGGGAATGGTCGTCGGAGAGTTCCAGATAAACGGTTTGGGTGCTGGCAGGAGGCGAATAGTAGGGGTCGAGCAATGGTGCCGTAGGCGATCGCGTACCAATTTCCACAAATTTACTCCCACTCATGAATAAACTCCCATCTTCCAGCACAGATAATTCTTCAGTGAATGGATCTGTTATCCAATCTAGCAAAACAGAGCGACCATCAGCTGAGATGGAGTATCTACCTCGGCGGTCAGTGCTTAACAATCTATAAGAGCCATCTGGTTCAAATAAATAACAGTATTTGTCTCGATGCAGCCAGATTGAGCGGATTAATTTCTCCTGAAGACTGTTTTCTGGCTCTGAGGATAATTGAGGTGAGGGATTGCTAGGCATAGACACTTGGGCATTTTTTATACTCCAATATAGCTCAACTCAATGAACTGTTAATGAACTTTTATTAAGCAGCGTAGTGAGTTAGGGGAGATTCAGCTAACAACGAATCGCACTCTACTGCCTAACCGGATAATATAATCCGTCTTGCTCTTGAAATTTCCATCCCAAGCTCATCGGGTCACGATTCCTCGACCAACTAATAAATTCTTTTTCACTCTTGCTTTCGCGCTCTGTAATCAAACTTTGAGCAGTGACACCCAATCGTTGCGCTAAGTTCTCAGGAGCAAAAGATTTTATTTCGACTGGTTGTTGTTGATATGGATATCCTGACCTGCTACTACGGGCTTGACCACCGTATTTGCCAGAAGCAAGCGCCCGTTCTATTTTTTCCAACTGTTTACTAAGGACTTCCAGTTTAGTGGACACCAGTTGATCTTGCTGGCAAAGATGCGTTTCCAGTTCTAAGAGTTTCTCCTCCACCTGCTGTAATTCGCTGGTTGCTTCCAGTTTTACGCTGCTATCAAACTGTGAAATCACTTCCTGTAAGCCTTGCAGTAACGCTGTTGTATGACCGTCACGGTGTATTCTCGCTAAGTGGCGTACTATAGGAATTAGTACAGTAGGCACGCGAATCATCTCGCTGGGTGGGGTCTTGTTGGCAGTCATGATAGCTAGGATTGATATCATAAATTATAACCCCAAAGCCTTGGTTTTTCTTCCTTTAATCTGGAAACGCATCTATACAAAAAACTATATGTTTAAGACCATTTGGGAATAACACCAGCGTGCCAACAAGCTTTAGAAGCTGAAAGTAACCCAAACATAGAAGTCCAAAATTTATCCCTTTTTTGGTGAATATCCGTAAGGACATTCCATATTATGTTTAGTTCTGTTAGTAACCCGCTAAAATAGACTCAATATTTGTAAAGCTTGTTGCGGTGCTGCTTAATTTTGTGGCAGTAAAGCCTGTCTATTTTGACAATACCTTCGCCAAAATCTTGAAACCCTATTGATATCGTCACGATTTTATAGCTAGAAAAATCCGTTCTTTGGATTCTCTACCATTGGGTTTACAAATAGGTAAAGTTTATCAAGTAATTAATATTGCCAATAAACTGTTTTTTAATTTGGATCAAGTGCAACATCCTCTGAAAATCATATCAGGATATGTGAAAGTAACAGCTAGTTTTGAACCTGCTCTAGATACATCGGGTTTAGCAGACAAACGCATCAATGTTGATTTTGATAAACGTTATTTGGCGATTGAGAAAATTGTAGGTATTGATACGCCTCAACTAAATCCCTTTAAAGTCGTAGCGGCTAATAATCCTCAAGGGGGAATTGCCACTCTTGATATCACTTAATCACTTATTTAGATGAAACTTTAAGAATTGGATGTGGGGGAGACGAAAGTTTATTTATTCTCAATAAAGTCAATGATTTGCCTAATTTATCTTAAAAATGGCTGAGAGCTTAATTTTTAAATCATTGCTAAAAGCTTGATGATATCAAGTATAGCTATTAACCTTTTGCAGTATATCTTTTGAATTGAGATAATTGCAAAAAGCTAATATTAGCTCCATTTTTCGATGTTATCCATATATAACTACAGTGTTTTCTTTCGTGGGGATAAGGACTCCGTTGAAATAAGTTTTTTTGGAATTATCTATAGTGTTAATTTTCTGATTGCTGTATTTATTATCTCCACCTATAGTTTGTTTTTTTGACTTATTATCGTCTAAATAAATATAGGGATAATCCTGTAAAGATTCGCAATAACCCCCTAATAAAGTCTCTGCTTGCGCTGGGGTCATATCTTCTAAAAATAATCTGATATCAATTTGATACAAATCAAAATCTATGAATTTAGTCATTTTTCTAATTCCAGAAGATAACCTGCTTTGGCTCTAATTTGACAAAATTATTCATAATTTTCATCTATCTGGTGGATAATATTGAAGTTGCTAATTGTCGTTCTGATGGTAGATTGTGCTAACGCATTCTGTGATTTTGGGCATTTTCTTATTTTTTCTGGAAAACGGGAGGAAACAATAGTTTTTGAGTAAATATGTTTTGATTACGGTAGACAACTAAAACTATATATCATGTCAACTAAAGTTCATTTAGTTACTATTATCGAAAATGTTACCTTGTTGGTATTCTACACAGACTCGGATTGTTGGCAGTTCCGGTTAATTAGTGCTGGTGGTGAAGTGTTTGGGGAACGTAAACTTTATTACACTCCAGAAGCTGCCGAAAAAGCTGGTCGCGAGTGGATTTATCAGGGACATTAAGCTGTTATGCAGCTTGGTTAAATTGGTGAATTTGTATCAATAGCAATTTGTTGATTACAGTCTTGACATTTATAAATTATTCGCTATATAACTTGGTTGATTTTATGTCAACTAACAAATAATTTTGGCATACTGTAAGATAGAAGAAATCTCAAAAATTGACTAGTACAAAACATCATCACTATCAACTTTTATACATAGCTGACATTAATTACTTTCTAAAACTAGAGGTGTAAAATGACAATTACCCTTAATCACACCATAGTACCGGCACACGATAAGGAAGCATCTGCACAGTTCTTTGCCCAAATTTTTGGTTTAAAGGTAGAACCTCCCCTTGCTCACTTTGCTGTTGTGCGTGTAAACAATCAATTGACCTTTGATTTTGATAATAGAGAAAATTTTGAGTCACACCACTATGCTTTTCATGTTACAGATCAAGAATTTGATGCTATCTTTGCACGGGTGAAGGAAATGGGTTTGGAATACAGTAGCGACCCTATGCACCAACATCAAGGTGAAATTAATCACAGAAAAGGTGGTCGAGGTTTTTATTTCTATGACCCCAATGGTCATAACTTGGAACTGCTGACCCGTGAATAAGGAACTTCCAAATAAAAAAATACCCCATTGGTTTTAGTGCGAAAAGCTTACCCGATAATCTTTTTGAGTTCTGTCTTGCGTTACGTTACTAGCTTGGTAATACTTCCCATCGACTCTTTGTTTTGTGCGCCATGGCGCACAAATTTCCCAGAGATAAATTTTGTGCGCCAATTTTTTCTGCCCCCCAACTCTGTTGATATGACGCTTTTTAAGTAATTGGACAAAATTAATTACACAAAAATAGGGACTGAAATCCTTGACTGGTAAAGAATTAGTCAATAACCAATATATCATTAATTCTGTCTTGGTACTTATTACATTGTCACAAAACTTACATAATCTCTATCAGTTAGAGAGCGAAAGCCTCTTCCTATCAATAAACGATAAGCTTCATGACGGCGGTTAATTAAAGCCTTAACAACCCTGCCTTTTGTAAACGTGAGAGTAAACCAGGACGATTGCTGTAATCTGTTTGCATTTCCTGAACACGTAACTTAAACTGCTCTAGCTTTCCTTGATGTTCAGCTAAATCGCGTAGATTTCTCAAATGTGCAATTGCATCATCATAGGGTTTAGATTGTTTGAGAGCAATTAATCTAAAAACCTCCTCCCATAATTTCGCTTCCTTGGGAACTAGTGCTAACAATTGACGAATTCTTGCCTCCTTTGCCGCTTTAAGCTCTTGTTCTTGGCGAAGTCTGCTACAATCCTCCGCACTAGCTATTAGTTGAAAAAGCAATCGTCTATTACCATTACCTTGAACTAAAGCAATTTGACTATTAGATAATTCTTTCAATCTTTTTGCTAATTGAACTCCAATTAATGGCTCATTCTTGAGGACTTTAACCAAAAATTCGTTGCGTTCTGCTTCTGGTAAAGTGGGAATTAATGCTTCTAAAGATGTAAATTCTGCCTGTGTAGAGTTACTAGCTGTAGCTGCTACTGTAATTAAATCATTATCAACCTTAAAAAACTCAACAAAACTTTGTAGCGAGTCCGACAACTTTTGCAAATTGGCAGGTACAGGTGGTTCTAGTACATCTGACTCATCTTCAGATAGCTCATAATCATCGCATACTCTAGTTTTCGCTTTTAACCAAGCCAAATATAAAACCCGGAAATCACCTTGCAATAATTCATTTCTCAGTGATGCTAAATTAGATAGCCACCCTTCACCTTCTATCCAATCTCGATATTCTTCATCATTAATATTGATATCAAGAATTAGATAATTTGAAGTATTAGAAACAGAAATACAATCATCTACACAATATTGCTTAATCAAAGTAGCATCTACCAGTTTTTTCGGCAACCGAAATAAAAGCTGTCTTGTTCCCCAGTTAGCCATGTACAACATGACATCAAAACACTTTTCTAACAAATCTTGGGGGTTGCCCCGAAAGTCACCGTAACTATAAGTGAAAGCTGCTTTGGTTGGTGATAATTCCACTCGACTAGAAAGACTTTCAACGTAACTTCGTTCAGTTTTTGTTAATATTCTATCTAAAGCTTGAAATTCATAATACTGGTATTCACTCATAATTATCCTCTTTTATTAAGTGGGTATTGGGCATTGGGCATTGGGCATTGGGCATTGGGTATATCTTAATTGTTCATGTCCTATTCCCGATATTAACAAATAATCTATTCATAAATAAATCCAAAATCCAAAAATTAAATCGAATCGCTATATAGCAATCCCCAAAAAATGTGAACCAAACTCATTCCATAAACTCCATATTTAGCCTTCATGAGTTACTTTATAAATCAAATCAGAACGTTGTATATTAACTTTGATTTTAGAAAAAATTGTCCCTTGGGATTTGACATATAAATCATTTATTCCAAACAGTTGAAGAGATAATTTTAGCATCTGCATCATCTAAATAAAAATTATAAACAGGTTCACCAGAAACTTCACAACGCAATGGTTCAATAATTTTAGTAAAAGGATTCCAAACTGCTGTAACAATCCGTTTCGCTTTCTTTCTTTGTAAAGAGAATTGAATATGTACCGTAGGTAAATGGATAATCATGGAACTGTGTAACCAAGCCTCCACACTCATTTTATAACGCTCTTGCACATCCAACAATTTTCTCTCTAACTCTTTATTTGTTGCTTCAATCCTTGCTAATTCCTTATCTTTATCGGCATCTATCAAACCTTTAGATTCTATCTTCCTAAGAATTTCGGCACTGATTGTGTTGTAATAATCCTTGAGTCTCTCTTCATCTCTAGTTCTTGCTCTAATTAATTTAGCCTGCCAATTTTCCAAGGTTTGACTAACTAATATTTCGCTGCGAGTTTCAATTAAATTTAATAAATTAGCAATTGGTAGTGATAATTCTAAATCTTGTTCATCTACTGCAATTCTATCAGCTTCCCAGAATAAAGCATTACCAATTTCTACTGGTGTTACTCCCGTTAATTCATTGATAATAAAGGAAACTAAACCAATTCTTTTCTCTTCGGCATTCGCTGTGTAAGCTACATTACATAAAATATAACGGGTGATTTCTGGTTTAGCATCAACAAATTTAATTAAGCCATTTTGAGCCACAAATCTTTCCGTAAGCAGCTTATCAAAATTCGTATTTTTGAGGTATCCATCATATTTAATACCTAATGCACTAACTTGTCCTGTAGTAGATAATAAATCAGATAATTTATTTAATACTTCGGAATGATAAGTAACAAAAACACTTTGAGATACATCAGCTTTTGTTGTAAATGTCACATCTTCTGGTAAGGATAGCAGTGACGCTAAATTTTCAGTTAGCAAAACATTCAAAGTGTGTTCACTAGCTGGTTCTGCGATACCATCATGTAACGCAATAATTTTTTCTAACGTGGAAATAATTGGATCTGATAACATTTTGAAATGTCCTAAGCCTCAAAATCTTCACCGAAAATCTGTTCATCTAATTCCTGAACTTGTTGATACTGGTCTTTAGCTTTCAACAAATTATCTGCTAATTGTTCAAAAGCTGTATCTAATTCAGGTTTTTTCTGATTTTTCAACCAAATCTCCATGACAATTTCACTAAAATCAAATTCATCATCTACATTCCCTAGAATTGTCTCAATCTCACCTACCACCAATTCAAACATATTGATTTTGTCATGTAATATTCGCAGAATATATTCTTCAATGCTGCCTTTTAAACAAAAGTTAAAAATAAATACATCCTGAGTTTGGCCAATGCGGTGAATACGACCAATGCGTTGTTCTATTTTCATAGGATTCCAAGGCAGATCATAATTTACGATCGCATTTGCAAACTGAATATTCCGCCCTTCTCCACCTGTTTCCGATGCTAACAGTACAGAAACAGTATCCCGAAAAGGCAGCGATCGCTTCATCTTTGGCTTTCAAGGACATCCCCCCTTGAAATTCTGCAAAGGGAATATTTGCTGCTGACAGAGTTTTAGCCAAATATTCACTGGTGGCTTTGTGAGTAGTGAAAACCAATGTTTTCTGACTAGATTTTGACAGCATTTCTATCAATACTCTCGCTTTCTCCACCTGCTTTACCTGTGCGGCACGTTTAGCTAAAGACTTCAATTCTTCATCATCAGGTATGCGTTTAGTCAATTGTTTGAGAGAATCAGCCAAAGCACCAGGAGAAGAACCAGCCCGCATTAACAAATTAGTTCGGGAAAGTCTGTCTAACTTATCTTCAGAAGAACGCAGATAATCACTCAAATCTTGGTAAAGTTTCTGTTCACCAGCAGCAGGTGCAACTGTAATTGTAGTAGCAAATCGTTTTGGTAACTTCACATCTACCAAAGCGCGTGTATTGCGTACCATCACTTCCCGCATCAAGGAACGCAGTTTTTCCGGATTTTTGGGAATACGTCCATTTCTGGAATCAACGTATTCTTTTTTAAACGCAGCTTCTGTTTGCAATAAACCTGGTTTCAGCAGAGTCAGGAGATTGAATAGTTCAATCAGCGAATTCTGGACTGGGGTTGCAGTCAGCATGAGGATAAACCGCTTGTTAAGGGCGTTTACCAACTTCCAGTTAAGAGTCGTGCGATTTTTGAGGTGGTGTGCTTCATCAACAACTACCAAGTCCCAGGTGCGACCGGTGACATGAGAAAAATGCTTGGCAGATTTAGCCGTGTTGAGTGAAGCGATAATGCGGGGATTCTGTGTCCAAAAATCTTCTAGGGGTTGTTGGGGGTCACGGTTATCTGTGGTAATAGTGGCAATGTTAAATTTTTCACTTAATTCTAATTGCCACTGAGAAACGAGGGATGCAGGAGTGAGTACGAGTAGGGACTGTACCATGCCTCTAGCTAAATACTCAGCACAGATAATTCCGGCTTCAACGGTTTTGCCCAAACCCACTTCATCTGCTAATAATGCCCGTCCACCAAGTTGTCTCAGCACCTTGCGGGCTGTTTCAATTTGATACCAATATTTGTCAATAGCAGTGAGGGTGGGAAGGCACACTAACTGGTCATAGTCTGCCATGACCGAGAGTTTAAATAGGTCTAGACGTGCTTCGTAAAAGTCCAGGCGATCGTATTTACCTGCTTTGAGTGCTTCTAAGGCTGTGGAGGAGTTAAATTTAAATGTATAATTTTGATTCATAATGCACTCAGAGCGAACCCTTTTGACCTGACTAATACCTTTTGTCAGTTTAGGGAGTTTTTACACTAAATTCAATTACGAGATGTTGGTTTTGATAATTTGTAACCAATTTCAACGTCCTCAAACCACGTAAATTGATGAAAATTTTTGTTCCAGGACACTTGTGCCTATTTGGTGATTTGAGGATGAGTCATTAGCTACCAATAAGTAGGCCAGTGTTGAAAATTGTCGTGATAACAAGGCAGAAGGGAAGATCTTTTTGGGCAACTTTACTTTCGGTTACATACTACTCTCCGAGAAGCCGCTCCGCGTCTACGGTTTTTTTTACGCCATTCTACTTAATTTTTGCCTAATCATTAGTATATGATTTTAATGTCAGCCAACAATTTAGCTTGAAAATGCAACTAGAAGAAATTTTATCAGAACTAGAAAATAACACTGGTAAATTCCCCCGTTTGGCTTTAGAGAGAGCCATTCAAGAACAGGAAGCCATTACTCCTTTGTTATTAGCGACTTTAGAAGAAAGCAAAAATAATCTAGAAGATTTATTAGAAGAACCAGATTATTTCTTACATATTTATTCCCTGTTTTTACTAGCACAATTTAGAGAATCTAAATCTTATCCTATCATCGTCGATTTTTTTTCGACTCCGGGGGATATTTCCCTAGATGTAACCGGAGATGTGGTAACTGAAGATTTAGGTAGAATTCTTGCTTCTATCAGTCACGGAAATCTTGACCCTATTAAGCAACTGGTAGAAAATCCAGCGGTTAATAAATTTGTTAGAGGTGCTGCTCTAAAATCCTTAGTAATATTGCTTGTTCAAAAAATTATTTCTAGAGAACAGGTCGTCCAATATTTTGAGGAACTTTTTTTAAGCAAGCTGGAAAAAGATAATTCCCATATGTGGAATAAATTAGTGATTAATAGTTGTGATATCTGTGCTATTGAACTTAAAGAGCATATAGATAGAGCTTTTGAAGAAGATTTAATGGAAAGGTTTTTTGTAAATGAAAATAATGTCAATAATTCTCTAGAAATGGGTGTGGAAGCAGCCTTACAGAAACTGCATAACAAACAGCATTATACTTTGATTAATGATACAATATTAGAAATGGAGTCTTGGAATTGCTTTCTAGCAGATAAGCCGAATAAAAAAGATAATTCTCCGATTAGTGTGAAGGGGTTTACTCTAACATTAAATAAAAATAAAAGTCAAGTTGATAAAAAGAAAAAAATGCAGAAAGAATCTCGTCGAAAAAATAGATCGAAGAAAGGTTAATTTTCTTGAACTTGGTTTTTTCAAGATCACAAAAAAAGGGAACATAAAGTTTCCTATTCCCTAAAACTTTAGTTCTAATTTTAAATTCCCAACTCCTCAAAAATTTAACCATCGCCAAATTCTTGTTGAAAAATAATCTCAATTTGTTCTTGCAGAAGTGGAACTTTATTTTGCACAATGTCCCAAATCGTTTCATTTTCGAGACTAAAATAAGCATGAGCTAAAATATCTCTTAAACCTGCTATTTTTCGCCACTCTACCGTAGGATAACGATTTCTAATTTCTGTCGGTACTTGCTTAATTGCCTCGCCAATAATTTGCAGATTTCGCAGCACAGCATCAAATCTTAACTCATCTTCAAAAAACTGGTCATAGCTGATACCTTCTGTATAACGCAAAACCTTGTGACAACTGTTCAAAATATCCTCAAAATATAGTCTGAGACTACGAGACATAGATTGCCTCTGTTTCAACAGCATCTCTAATTTGAGGCTTTAACATCTTCTTGCTAACTACATCTACGGGACATCCCAAACTATCCTCCAGAAAAAACTTTAAGTCCATGTAACAGTCAAACGTCACCTTGCCCTCAAACTCTACTAATAAATCAATATCACTTTTAGCCGTGGCTTCATCCCTTGCTACCGAACCAAATAAAGCCAGAGACTTTACACCATAACCACGAATTTCTGCCCCATGAGCTTTTAAAAAAGCGATTAAAGTTTCTCGTTTCATTTTTTTAATCCTCAAACATTTTTCACTCTAATAAATCGGAAATAGTCGGACACAATTAAATTGACTCGTTGAAAGAGGGAACACTTAAGTAGGTTGGCGTTAAAAATAGTCGTTGGGGCAGGGAGCAGGGGGAAAAAGGGTTTATTTACTTTTCTTCACACATTTTGGTTATCTCACGTCCACCTACTTAACAGGGAACAGAAAAATCGCTTGTTGTAATTAATTCTGTCGCATTACTTATCGTATCAAGTTATTCATAGCAATTGACCAGCATATTTTCCTAACCAAACCTGCAAAGCATTTTCGTCAATTTCCCCAGATGCTAAACTCTCCATCACTAATACTATCTCTTGCTCTGGTGCATTGAAACCATAAGCATTCACACCCAAAAAAACATACATCGCCATAAAAGCTGTACGCTTATTGCCATCCGCAAACAGATGATTTTTACACAAAGCAAAACCATAAGCCGCTGCTAATTCCAGGAGCGAAACTTCCGGCTGATAGGAAAACCGATGCCGGGGACGGGCTAAACTTGCTGCTAAATTAGGGCTATCTCTCACCCCAGATAACCCACCATACTGAGAAATCAAATCCTCATGGATAGCAAGCACCATCTGTTCAGTTAGCCAGGTTGGTTCATTCACTTAGCGAGTTCCTTCAATGCCTGACGAAACTTCTGGCTACCTTGCCGATAGATGGCCATTGCTTTCTCAAACTCAGGATCATAAGGACTAAGCTGGAGTCCATGTTCAGTTTCCGTCACAAATATGGTATCTCCTTCGGAAAGATTGAGTTTTTCTAACAACTCCTTAGAAAAAGTCACCCCTACTGAATTACCAATTTTGCGTAACTTTAAGGTTTGGATCATTAAACTTTCGCCTATGTAATTACGAGTGTAACTACTATCTTAGCCTTAAATTCCCAACGGGAGCAACTCCTGGCTTACGCCACGCGCTCTGCTATCGGCAGCTACGGTGTACACACAAGCCTTGCTCCCAAAGCAACTCAAAAATGTGATCCATGGTTATATACACGTAAATAAATCCCTTAAACAACATCAACAACGTTCTTGCAAGAGATTGTTGCACAACGTTGTATAAAGAGTTTACATATTTATCCAACAACGTATACAATGTTCACCCCCTTCAGAACCAAACAAGTGAGCATATATGCAAGTCAAAAAGGGAATAACAACCGAAGGAAAAGAAATTTGGATGGTTTTAAATGATGATTACTCTCCCGTAATTCCAATCTATGACTATCTGCGTTACTTAGAAAATAAAAATTACTCACCAAACACGATAAAAGCTTACGCTAGAAATCTGAAGCTTTATTGGGAGTTTTTGGAATCATGAGAAATTGATTGGATTCAGATAACAATTTTGAAGCTATCCGAATTTATACATTGGTTAAAAACTTCCTCATCAAAAATAATTAATTTATCTTCATCAAAGATGGGAAGAACAGAGAAGACTATTAATCATATATTAAAAACCGTTAAATTATTTTATGAATTTCAGACGAGATTGGGAGTTACTGAACCTATTAACTTCTACCACGCTAAAAGAATAGATCCTTCTAAATTGAAGTACAAATCGTTGTTACATCATACACAAAAAGGAATAATTAAAACCAATATTCTCAAATTGAAAGAACCTAGAACTTTCCCTGGATGCTTGACAAAAGAACAAGTACGTAAGTTGATTGATGCTTGTAACAATATTAGAGACAAATTTTTAATCTGCCTACTATACGAAACAGGGATGAGAATAGGAGAAGCATTAGGGCTAAGGCACGAAGATATCTTCTCTAAAGGAGTTAACGAAATTCATGTAACCTATAGAGATGATAATGCCAATCATGCTAGAGCCAAAACAGGAAGTAGAATAATTCATGTCTCTAAAGATTTAATGCGAATGTATTCAAATTATTTAGTAGATAATTATCCGGACGTTGACAGCGATTATGTATTTGTCAATTGTTGGAAACATCCATTGGGAGAAGCAATAACAAAATCCAATGTGGATAATTTATTTATTCGTCTAGCTACAAAAACAGGAGTTAAAGCTTATCCCCATCTTTTGAGACATACTCATGCTACAGAACTAATTAGAGCAAATTGGGATATGGCTATGTACAAAAACGGCTAGGTCATTCTGATATCCAAACAACAATTAATACTTATGTTCATCTCACTGATGAAGATTTAGCCTTAAAATATCAAGAATATTTGGAGAATCAAAATCATGATTGAATCTGCACAAATCAAATTTTCATCATCTCCATCTCTTGAATTCAACCCAACTGAATTTTTTTGCATCTGATATATGGACTGCTGAGAACTTAGGATTAAGAGTACATCCAGGTAACACGGAGAGTAAGTTATACTTTCATCGCATCAAGCAAAAATGGTTAAAAGATTTAGTGAAAAAATATATTTTTTATCGCAGCATCAATCTACAATTTTCCAGTCTTTGTAGAAATTTAAAAGCTCTCAAGAATTTTGGATTATTTTTAGCCAAGTTTTTGCCAGAATTAATCAATGCCAATCAAATTAATGAAAAAACTTTAAATGAATACTACATCTACTTAAAACAAAAGCAATTTAAACCGTCCCATTTAAAAAAGGAATTAATTACCCTAAAAGTGTTTCTAGATGTAGGTAATACTCAAGATTGGTTTAATGTTTCCTATAGATTTTTAAATGATTGGATAGCTACAGCAAATAGGGAGATAAAAGTAATACCTCGGTTTATTCCTAATGATGTACTTCAACAGCTTAACCAGCATCTTGAAGCTTTACCAGAACCAGTTCAACGAATGGTGTTAGTGATCCAAGAATGTGGATTGAGGGTAAGTGAGCTTGTTGGTCTAAATTTTAATTGTTTACAGGAAGATGCTAAAGGAGGATGGTTTATTAAGTTTATACGGTGGAAGATGAAAAAAGAAGATATTATTCCTATTTCCAATGAACTAGCCGGAGTAATTAAAGCACAACAAAACTACATTATTAAGGAACTAGGGCAGAATTACAAATACTTATTTTGCACAAGTAGCCAACATTTCAATAACAAAGATTTAGCAGATTTTAATCCTCAGCCCCAAATCATGATATCTCAAAGGTTTAATGACTATTTAAATTGGTTAGCTAAGAAGTTTGAAATTCGTGATAGCTCTCAAGAAATCTGGCATTTCCAAAGTCATCAGTTTCGTCATACTGTAGGAACTAAAATGATTAATAACAATGTTCCACATCATATTATTCAGCGATATTTAGGACATAGTTCGCCAGCTATGACTTCAGTATATGCTCGCATTATGGATTCTACTCTTAAACAAGAAATTAAAAATTATCATAGCAAAGTAGTGAATATTTCTGGACAAGTCATGGAATCAAAATTTCCCGAATTAGACAATGATACAGAACTGCAATGGATGAAAAAAGCAAGTTTTAGGTGAAGTTTTAGGTGAAGTTTTAGCTCATGGTTATTGTGCTTTACCTGCACATTTAGACTGCTCTAAGGGTAATGCTTGTCTTCAGTGTGGTGATTTTCGTACTACCAAAGAGTTTTTAGATAAACACAAAGAACATCAAGAACGTACTCGTAAAGCCTTGGAAGTAGCAACCAACAACAACTGGAAGCATCAAGTTCAAATTAATGAGGAAGTTCTAAGTAACTTAAACAAGATTATTGATGAGTTGGAGAAAGATTCTCATGAATGAGGCTAAAAATAAACGTTTAGCTGCTCTGAGTAATGCTGCTTTAGAGAAAAACGTTTAGCTGCTGAGGCAACAGATAAAGCTATTAGAAGCTTAACTATCTCAAATCAACCGATAACTGTAGCTAATGTAGCAAGATTAGCTGGAGTTTCTACTAGTTATATATACAAATACCCAGAGTTAAGAGAAAGAATTAACTCACTGAGAACACAACAACATCCAATTAGATTGTCACAAAATACAGCATCTATTTCTTCTCAGGCTACAGTAATCTATACTCTCCGGGAAGAAGTTAAACGATTAAATTCTCTGTTAATAAAGTCGAAACAAGATAATCAGTTACTGATTGGTCAAATTTATCAGCAACAAGATAGTCAAAAGCTAATTGAGCATTTACAGAGCGAAAATAAAAAACAAGCAGAACAAATACAGCAACTTCATCAGGAAATTAAATTAATCAATCAAGAATTGAAAATTTCTCCCCAAGATTTATTTGTTGTCAACCATCCTAGTCAATCTACTTCTGAAGAAATAAATCCTGTTAAAATGGTTGACAAGATTATTAATTCTGAAATAACATTTCAATTAGAGAAGATGGGAATTAAGCTCAATCCAGGATTAACTGAATTAATTGAATCATCAACAGAGGAACAAGTACAATATGCTATCGCGGTAGTCAAAGAAACTTTATCTAAAGGTACAAAAGTCAGATCAAAAGTTGGATTATTTAAAACATCATTAGCTTCTGTTTAAACACCCATAAGATTAGCTTTAAATATAGGCACGTTTAAAACAGATAAAGCCGCAATGATGTTCTACGTTGTGTAAACTCTGCATAACGTCAACCCCTTGTACAGTAGGCATTGTGTACGTTGTGGTGTATATAACCATGGATCACATTCTTCTAAATAACGCAGATCCTAGTTGGGGTGGAAATTTCAGGCTGAAGATGGGTTGTATTATCCAGTTCGGCAGTGATACCCGTTCACAGTACCTAATATCTCATCTTTGTATTGAATTTTGAGATTAAAATGAAAATCACACCCTGGATGCAAGGAAAACTCACCATGACAGTTACTACTGCTAAATGGAGTTTAGACGACTATCATCGCATGATTGAAATTGGCCTTTTAGCTAGTCGTCAGGTTGAACTACTTAATGGAAAAATTATCAACATGGTACCGGAAGGACCAGAACACGCACAAATTAATACTGAGTCTGCTGAGTATTTGCGGGAATTACTCGGTTCAAAAGCATTGGTAAGAGATGCAAAACCTATTACTATTGGTGAAAGTAATTCAGAACCAGAACCAGATTTAGCACTCTTTTGAACCACAGCGTGCTATTTATCGCAGTCGCCATCCTTATCCTGAAAATATATTTTGGTTAATCGAATATTCTAAAACTACCCTGAATAAAGATTTAGATGTAAAACGCAAAACCTATGCTGCTGCATCAATTCCTGAATATTGGGTAGTAGATTTAAAGAATCAACAAGTAAAAGTGTTTAGAGAGCCAATAAAAGCTGATTATTCCCAAGAATTAACCTTGACTTTAGGTGAAATATCTCCGTTAGCATTTCCAGAAATTAAAGTTTCTATTCAACGTTTACTAAAAGGGTTTTAATTTAATCATGTCTGTGATATGCCTAGCGACAGACATTATCAAACATAAACGATTCCTATGTCGCGCTGAACGCTATCGCCTCCATCCCCAAACGCTTCAATACCTGTAATACACTATAAAGCTCATTATCAGGATTTACCAAAGAAAACAGCCGCGAATTAGCATATTTATGTTCCAATACCTTTAAAAATAAAAACTCATTACCATTGGTAATCATGCCAAAGGTTGGTAGCACAGTTTCCTCATTACCCAACATATAAGCCAAAGCTTGAGGAATTGCGCGTGTCACTGCAAAATCACTCCGTTTTGATTCAATTACCAACAACCAAAGCCGATTTTTTAACACCAAAACATCAATCCGCCCCCGAATAATCGTTCCTTCATCCTCCATTTCTAAAGCCACACCCGTTTCTGTTTCAATCCTAAACGGTTTATGATAAAAACCAGCTAAATCTAACAAGGGCGCAAGTACCACCATCTTC
Source organism: Anabaena sp. PCC 7938 (assembly GCF_049315035.1). Lineage (NCBI taxonomy): Bacteria > Bacillati > Cyanobacteriota > Cyanophyceae > Nostocales > Nostocaceae > Anabaena > Anabaena sp. PCC 7938. The sequence goes on from NZ_CP186034.1 coordinate 6,305,264, forward strand.
ACCGTATTTTCTAGCATTGGGGGATCATCCATCAATTCTAAAAAATTAGCCTTCACCCGATCTAATAAATGTTGCTCTTCCCCGTTCAAAGCCTCAAGCCCATCCAACCACTCAGGAAAAAAAGTAGCATCTTGAACGATTTGAATGCCAAAATTTTGCTTTAATTCCCGTAGCGTCACATCCTTGTCCGCAATAGATTGAACCATCTTGATATTTCTCCTGACGAAATTTTAGGCTCAAGTGTACAGAAAAAGCTATTAAGCCTGAAACCTTTGCTCCCGGATTTCTCACAAACAATGTAACCGCAATTTGTATAACCCGGATAGAGAATCGGTTTCAGGTATTTTTTACGGGGTTGATTTTTGATGCAGTGTAAAACTCCAGAATCCAGATTTTTTAAGGGTTTGAGAATTTTGCTGAGAAATCCGGGTGATCTAACTAAATTTTAGCTATAAAGTAGTATCGCCGCGCCTCAATAACCTACAAAACTAATTAGTAAACCATAGTATAAATCAAATCAACTGTTTTCAGTTAAGATTATAGATAGCGTAAATTGGGAAGTTGGATATGACAGTACATCAAAAGTTTAGTAAACTTACTAAAAATTTACCCCTTAGACAGAACAGCAAAGCTTGCCAATCAATTGCTAATCAAATATCTAAAAGAAAAGAAGAAATGAACTAGATGAATTATGTCAAGCTTTTAAAATATCTCAATCTCAATTAATGGATTTATAGGAGAAAAAATGTCTAATCATTCTGGTAGTTATATGCTTAACGAAATCTTGGAGTTAATGGAACTTTGAACAGATTTTTGGTTGGTTAGGTAAAGAAAAAACCCAATCTCTTGTTAGAAATATTACTAACACTGCGTGTCGAAAATATGACTGTAATAGTGGAGAAATTTTAGAGAATTTTACAGATCGCTTTGAGTTATGTTATGGCTGTCTTGCAGATAGCAAAGACCTTGAAAACGGACTTTGTGAGGTGTGCCGAAATGATATGGGATAGATTCAAAAAGAGGCAAGGGAGCTATCTTTTCAAAAACTGACCATTCTCGCGTTTGAAATAATACCAAGAAAGGGTAACAGGAAAATATAATCCAACGAGTTGAACTTGTCTTCCTCGACGATGTAAAAGTTTAACAGGAGTGCCATTAATTAATTTACGATTACAACCAAGAAAGGGGGGTAAACCCGGTGCTGATTAAGGATACTTTAGGTCATAGCAATTTAGCTATCACTGACAGGTATCTTAAGGCTAGACCAAATGATAGTAGTGCTTTGAAATTAATGGATGGATATTTGATAGACTTCAACCACCTTGTCACCCGTTAAGCAGCCTAGCCTAGTGCCCACCCTACAAAAACTTACCTCAAGGTTGCTAAGAGTTCCAGCACAACACCATTAGTCCAACCGAAGCCGACTTCGTTAGAACTGTAGCCAAAGCAGATTTCGTCGGAAACGTTGGCGGAACAGCGTTCTACATCGTATTTTTCTACTAAGATACCGCGACGCTCAAATTCTTTAATTACCATAGCCAGGAATTTATGAGCAATGCGATCGCCTTCTTGATGATACCCGTAACGATGCAATCCAAGGACTGCAATTAATGTTAAGGGTGCCCAGCCAAAAGGTGCATCCCATTGGTTACCCGTGACGCGGGTACTAGTAAATATTCCCCCTGGTGCTTCAAATAGCGAGAGATTTTCTACTATACGTTTGGCTTGCACTTCCGACGCGATTCCCATCCACAAAGGATAGAAGGTAGTTGCAAATTCGTAGTGGCGGCGTTTTTCGGTTTGAAAGTTATAGTCGAAATATATTCCCTTTTCTTCATCCCAGAGAAATTGATCGATGTGATCGCGTCGCACATCTGCCCGATCTCGCCATTGTTGCGCTAGTTGTTCATTACCTAGAATATCGTTGATTTGCGCCAAGTCTTGTTCCATTTGGTAAAGCAAGCTGTTGAGACAAACGGGCGCATAGTGGATAATATCGATACTAAAAGGCCCAAAGCGATTGCTGATATCAAAGCCAGATTCGCGCATAGTGCGATCGCCTTTGTAAAACAAATTGCTTAATTCGTCTGTCTCTCGGTCATAGTAGAGGCTGACATCATAATCTTCAATTTCAAATCTTTGGTAGTACTCCTTAACTCGTTCATAGTGGCTTTTTCCTTCTTCATCTCGTTCGGAAAATAAAACCTCTGGCGCTGGGCCTTCGCCTAAAGCATAATATCGTGATAAACCTGTGGTGGGGTTGAGGTGGGGCGGTACTACCCAGTAATAGTAAAATTGTTCTAAAAGCGGTATTGTTGACCTCAGCCACTCTTCATCTTGACTGTGCTGGAACATTGCCAAAACCATCAGGCTGAGGACTGGGGGTTGCGATCGCGACAGCATATAAGTACGGTTGGAATTGAGGATTGTGCCGTAATGCTGTACTTGGTAAAGTAGCTGATCAACTTGACTTTGGGCTAAATCCCATTCGCCATCACGTAACAGCCCCAGTAAAATAAAGTAGCTGTCCCAGCCATACATTTCATTAAAGCGTCCACCAGGGACAACGTAAGGGCCTGGTAGATATAGTAAACCATGTTCTTCGATGGCTTCGGCTTCGGGGGGTAGGGTACGAATTTCAATTTGGCGGATATCTTCTTTTGAAAGCGATCGCTCTAAGACAGACTGAACATTGGGACAATCTTCTCTAGGGGAAATGTAAATAATCCAGGGGCTATCTGGTTTGTGTTCTAGTTTGGCATCTTTGATAGATTGCAGTAAGTGTTCGTGCGATCGCGTTAAGGTTTTCCAGGTTTTTTTGATATATGTTCGTACAGCGTCAATTTGTTTGCTGGTGAATGGCGATTGGGTGGAAGTTTGAGGTGTCATAAGTAATTAATTAATGGGAAATTTTTCTCACGCAGAGGCGCAGAGGCGCGGAGGAGAATACAAGATTGAATCGCCCATAGGAATTTCTCTGTGTTCTCTGCGCCTCTGTGGTTGTTTAACCCGACGAAAGGGTTTAGCATTGCTAAACCCCTACGCACTCACTAACAAAGCTACGGGAAAATGCGCCAGGGCTGCGCCAATGGATAATGTTTCTGTAGCCTGTAAGGATTGCTGAGTTAGCAGGTTTTTCCAGGTTGCGGAAGTTCCTTTGGGTAATTGCAGGTGTGTATCTTGCCATACTGAATCACCTAAGGGATATTCTCCAGGCTGAATGAGGCTAGTCAGAAAACGCGGGGCGATCGCGATCGCTGTTTGATTGTCTTGTCTTCTAGCAAAGGCGATAATGTGATTGGCGCGGGTTCCATGAATTTCTAATGGCAGATATTCACCGTCTTGGAATAATTGCAGATAGTCTATTCTGGCTTTCAGGGCTTGCACTGTTAAAAATAGTTTGATTCTACCATCTGTTTTCTCGGTGAGTAATTTCTGAATTAAGCTGAGGATGTCGGTTTTGATTTGCTGTTGAATTGTACTTAAATAAGCACGTCGCTGTTCAAAATCTACGGGGCGGCGGTTATCTGGATCGACTAAACTGAGTTCCCAAAGTTCGGTTCCTTGGTAAAAGTCTGGTACACCAGGGGCTACTATTTTTAAGAGAGTTTGAGAAAGGGAATTGAAGATGCCATAATCGGCAATACGCTGTTGAAACTCACGAAAATCTGCGAGAAATTCTTTGGAGATGGAGGAGTCTAGTACTTTCTCTACAAAGGATGTACAAGCTTCTTCATACTCGTTATCCGGACGCAACCATGCTGTATGCACCTTCGCTTCCCGAATCGATTTAATGATGTATTCCTTTACCCTTTCCCCAAAGGATGATTGTTCATGTTCAGCGAAGGGAAACGCCCCGACTAGTGTTTGATAGAGAAAATATTCATCATTGCGATCGGGCATAGCTGCACCTTGGCGTTTGCTTTTTTGCCCTTGATTTATGCTACTCCAAGTGTTTACCTGCTGTTCCCACTGATCGGGAATTTCTGATAGCACATTTAACCTGGCGCGGACATCTTCACCCCGCTTGGTGTCGTGGGTGGCGGTGGTGTTCATGGTGTGAGGCCAGTTTGCTTGGTGTTTTTGGTTAAATTTATGGAGTTCGTTTAGGGATATCCCAAAATGACTGGGATTTCCACCGACTTCATTGAGGGAGATAAAGCGATTGTAGGAATATAATGTGGTGTCTTCTACGCCTTTTGCCATCAGAGGCCCGGTGTATTGCTGCATCCGCATGACAAAATATAGCCATTGTTCGCTTTCTGTTTGAGTCAGGGAGTCATCAAACTCTAGCAGCATCAGCTTGGCGATAAAATCCATCTCATGCTGTAACAAAGGCGCGATCGCTTGGGCTTGGCGAATTACTTCTTGAATACAAGCGCGATCGCTTTCTTGGATGCCATCGGGTGTAATATAGGTGCGGTAAATAGGGAAGAGAGTGAGAATTTCTGCGATCGCTCTTTTGAGTCCGTTGACTGTAAAATCATTGCCAAAGCGATATTTGCTGGAAATATTCTTTAACAAAATCGCCAGATTATCAACGTCACCTGCTAAGTTCTTTTCGAGAATCAGGTGTTTGTTCTTGTTGACAAGCGATGCATAATCTGATTTTGTACCGATAAATTTTTGATAAATCTTATCGAATTGCGATTCTTTTTCTGCTTGACAAAATACACCATTTACATAATTTAAAAAGTCATACCCCGATGTGCCTTCAATGCTCCAGTTTTCTGGTAAATCTTCTGTCAGTTCCAAGATTTTTTCTACTGTGATGTAAACATCACCCATCTTTTCTTGGAGTCTTTCTAAATATTGCTTAGGGTTATAAAGTCCGTCAATATGATCAATGCGTAAGCCTGTAAATTTGCCTTCTTCTACTAACTTTTGAATTAAGCTATCGGGTGTTATTAAAAACCCGCATTTCTTCAACTTTTACAGAAATGAGTTCGTTAACAGTAAAGAAGCGGCGGTAGTTCATTTCCTCTGCACCTACTTTCCAGAAAGCGAGGCGATAAAATTGGTCGTTGAGGATGTCATCTAGTAAGTTGAAGCTTTCAGAAATACCTGGTTCTCCATTAAATATTTTCAGGTTTTCATCGATAAAATCGCGGATATCATCGTTAGTAGTGTAAGTTTCCCAAATTAAACCTTTAATAAAGGCGATTTGGTCTTGACGTTGTTTACCAGCAACCTCTGAGGGAACATTTTTTAGAATGTAGAGAATCCCTAATAACTTAATAAAATCGGGATGATTGCGTCCGAGAGTGCGGGTAAGTTTGCCAAGATTATGGCTGATAAATTTGGTGTAAGACTCTAACCGCAAGGGCAATTTTAAACTGTAATAATTGACAGTTAAACCGTTTTGTTCATATTGTAATTGAATGTCTCCCTTTTCTAAGGAAACACCGTAAAAGTCTCCAAGTAGGGGAGCGAGAATTCGCTGTTCGCGATCGCCAAAGGGAACATTCCAGCATAAATCGAAGTAGTCAGTATAGCTGGAATCTGGTCCATGTTCTAATACATCCATTAAGTAGGCGTTTTCGCTACTATAAGCCATGTGGTTGGGTACAATGTCTTGTAACCAGCCCATACCAAGGGATTGCAGTTCGCTGACTAAGGAATCAAAGGATTCGGTAGTACCTAGTTCGGGATTGAGTTGAGAAGCATCGACTACATCATAGCCATGCGTACTGCCGGATCTAGCTTTGAAGATCGGGGAGGCGTATAAATCGGAAATGCCTAAATCTGCTAGGTAAGATGCGATCGCTTTGGCGTTGTCAAAGCCAAATTGAGATGTAAATTGTATTCGGTAAGTAGCTTTAGGAATTCGCATAATATTGTTATTTCAACTGGAAAATCAGGGTAATATTCTTTCGGCGTTGCTGATTTAAAGTATGAATTTTTATCACGCAGAGGCGCGGAGGCGCAGAGAGGAGGAGTTTGAGAAACTAAATTTCTTAATTTCATACTTCGATTCAGCAACGCCATTCTTTCTTTGCGTCTTCTCTTCGAGACGCTACGCGAATGCGTGAGACTTTTTTTTAACGAACCGCAGAGACGCAGAGGACGCAGAGAAAAGAGTAATTAATCGAGTTCATACAGCACTAAACTGTTGGGTTGCAGTTGCAGTTGTTGTCCTACGAGTAAATTATCAGGTGCTTGTGAACCAAATCCAGCCCATTGTGCATCGGCGGAGTCTAATCGTTTGTGACCAGTACCTTCAATTGGTAAAGTTACTGTTATTGGAGATTGATTAAAATTCAGCGCAAATATTACTTGACTCGATTCACTTGCACGCCGCACTATGACTATTTGTTTATCTTCATCGCTAGTTGCTTGAATGGAATTGCGGTCTTGTGTTAAAAGTGCGGGGTGTGTCTTACGCCAATCAATTAATTGACGATACCAATCTAGTAAAACTTTGTGCTTACCTTCGTTGCGTAATTGCCAATTAAGTTTACAACGCAAAAAGGTTTCTGCCGATTCTGGATCTGGTGGATCTTCATCATAATGGAAAGCTTCAAATTCTTCCTTTCGTCCGGCTCGTACTGCTTGAATTAAATCAGGATCGGAGTGACTAACAAAATACATGAAAGGTGCAGTTTCGCCGTATTCTTCACCCATGAATAATAAGGGTAAGTAAGGCGATAGTAGCACAGCGCCGGCGGCTAATTTCAATCCTTCAAAAGAAATCCTCTCCCAAAGGCGATCGCCTTTCATTTGATTGCCGATTTGGTCGTGATTTTGGATGCAGACGGAAAATTGTGATGGTGGGCGATCGCGGCAAGAGATACCATGAAATCTTTTACGATGGGGGGCATACTGCCAATCGTAAACAAAGGTATCTTGATAAGCTTTGGCTAGTTGGGCATATTGTCCAAAATCTTGATAATATCCTTGGCGATCGCCTGTTAACAATGCGTGTAATGCATGGTGAAAGTCATCACTCCACTGGGCATCAAGTCCATAGCCGCCCAATTCTGCGGGGCGAATGATTTGGGGATTATTTAGGTCACTTTCGGCAATTAAATAACGTTTGCGATTAGCATTCTGGGAAAAGCTATGAATTGCTTCGGCTAGTTCCCATAAAAAATGTTTTGCGCCTAAATCGTAGATTGCTTGAATTGCATCCAGCCGCAAGGCATCAATATGAAACTCTCCTAACCAATACAGCGCATTCTGGATGAAATAGTGACGCACACCTTGACTATGGGCATCATCAAAATTCATCGCGTTGCCCCAAGGGGTTTTATAAGTTTTGGTAAAATAGGGGGCGAATTGACCCATGTAGTTACCTTCTGGGCCAAAGTGGTTATAAACTACATCCAGCACTACAGCAATACCATATTGATGGCAAGCATTCACCAGTTCCTTTAAATCCGCTGGTGTACCGTAGGAATTTTGCACAGCAAACGGGTAAACGCCGTCATATCCCCAGTTGCGGTATGCAAGAGTTGGTTCAATATGGGTATCTCCGGGAAACTGGGCAATGGGCATAAGTTCAATGGCGTTAATTCCCAGTTCTCTAAGTTCCGCTAGACGGGGAATAATAGCCGTGAACGTGCCTTCAGGTGTAAAGGTGCCCACGTGGAGTTCATAGAAAATCATCGATTCTAAAGGCACACCAGTCCAGTTGTCATCTGTCCAATTAAACTGAGGATCGACAACCTGCGACGGCCCGTGAACTCCTTCTGGTTGATACTGTGATGCCGGATCAGCAAAGGCGTTTTCTCCATCCAAAACATAGCGATAAAGCGTGTCTGGATATACATCATTTACCTTCGTCTGCCAGTATCCCTCTCTGTGGGGTTTGAGTGGAATTACTTGTTTCTGTGGTGTCAAAATTTGCACCGCGACACTATTTAGTGTTGGTGACCAAACTGTAAACTCACACTCTCCGTTACCCAAGTAGTTAGCACCAGTTCTCACGCAGTATCCTCCCGTTAGATAATGTGTGCCGAATTATGGCTTGACTTGTCGTTATCCCAATTCTTCAAAATCCAGCAACAGATTCAATGGTTTGGAAACCCAGATTTAAAGCAGTTTTCATGTATTTAGACCACGCACTGATATCTGTATTTCTTTCTTCCTTTGCGCCTAACGCACTTCGCGCTAGAGCCTCCGGCACGCTTCGCGATTGCGTGAGATATAAAAATGTGGTTCATTTACCTGAAAATTGCTGTAATCTGACTTTCTTACTTGTGAATTACGAATTGGTTAGGAAAAATCGCGCCAGATAGTATCATGGATGATCTAGCCGACAATTTCTAGCACCCACAGGCGGATTTTTTTTAGCCCAAAAGCTTGTGTATTCATCTATATAGAGAAGATGCGGTGAAAATACTCTATCAAATTGAGTAATTTTGTCAAATTATCATGAAATACTGCCTACGATTAGGGACGGGGTAAAATGAGCAAGTGCGACCTGAACTGGTCGTTTAGAACGCGGAACCTACTCTGCTAAGGGATTCACACCCCTTACCCTCACGAAAACGACTCTAAGAAAGAGTTTGGTCACGCCCAAGTAAGTAATGAAACAGGCGGAGTGCAGACCCCGAAAGTAGCCGTAACTAGTACCGTGCGGGTTTGAAACCTCTTGTTTGCGGTTTGAAAATTATGTTTGCAGTTTCATTTGCAAATAATGTGGTTTTGGAACCCCTCTTATTTGCAGTTATTGTGGTTTCAAAAATGCCTTGTTTGCAGTTTTATCTCTGGATGTTTGCAGTTCGCTACACCTATCTCCCCCCAAAATTTTTCGCTCTCCTTGATTATACAACGCCTAATTTCGCACTAATAATCATGTCGTTATAATCTAGATCACCACCACCAGGTAAATCTTCAAAACCAAAAACATTATTTCCTAGCATCCGAATATGGTCTTTCCCATCTGAATTAGCACCTAAATATGTAAAATAAACTTGAGGATCGTTGGCACTACTATTTATATCATCAGGATTACCATCAACGATTACAAATGGTGCATAGATAGCTCCACCTAGAAGTTGATCGTTGTATGTAGCACTACCTTGGTTACTAACAGTGAGGTCAATTCCTTGGATTCTTTTGTTAATGGCAGTTTGGATATAATTATCATCTCCTGGATTAATATCTGCCATACCATCACCATCAGTATCAATTCCTCCAACTTCATCTACAACTTGATAAAATCCCACATAATTATCATAAGCTGCTTCTCTAAATACAGAAAACTCAACATTGACCTTCTGATTAACATCCAAATCCTGTAAATGAATGACTTCCCCTTCTGGTTGATTTTGGGTTTTTGTTCCTATAATCATTGAATCAGTAGTAGATTGAACTCTAATTTCTAGATTATTCCAAGTAATACTAATTCCATCTGTTTCTAAATTCGATAAATTGTAAGAGATTTGGTCAGAAAATATCACTTTTTGGACGGAAGTGTTACCTCTGCGTACAGATTCTATAGTGCTATTTTCAACATAGAAAAATCTTACAGAGGCATCAGTATTAAATTCTACAAACTTTTGTACATCTGAGTTACTAAAACCATTGGGAAGATTAGTAATAGGAGAAAAGATAATTCTTCCTCTTGCTAATGCCGCTTCTGCATAACCATTTTCACCTGGTTTAAAACCATTGATAGAGCCATCTTCATCGTCAACCAAAACTATTCCTATTTCATTGACTGTGCTAGTGTTTTGATTTGTTAGAGTAATTTTTATTCTTAGATTTTGAGATTCTTCATCAGGATCATAGAAATAACCTAAACCTAATGGCAAAGCATACTGTAAACCATATTCGCTGGATAAAGCATTGGCATCTCGTCGGAGAATATCGTTATTAAAGTGCCGATTGTAGATTTCCCCATAGTTACCCACTGCTTTGATTGCATTAACCGCAAAGTCAAGGGGTAAAGCATATTCAGATTTGAGTTTGTTGGCAATAGTCGTATCTAAGCCAAGGAAATAATCAAGGGCAAAAGTTGAATTGTTAGTATCATCATCGTCGTTGTTATTAATAATTATTTGACTGATTTTTTGGTCAATATTGTCCTTATTAATGTCATATTCTTCAGCTTGGACTAAAGCCGTGTAAACCGCGCTTACAACATCCATCCACCGAGATTGATTTTCATCAATAACCATGGCGAGGGGTTCTTTAGACAGCACTTCATCTAGGACAAAATGTTCTTCTGGTTTGGAAAGAGTGGGAATAGCAGCACTTAGGAGAGGTAAGTCATTAGAAATAGCATCTACTCCTCCAGCTTCATAAGCAGTCAACATCTCAGCTTCTGTACTATAGGTGACAACTAAGGCCTTTGCACCTAATTCAAATAGTTTGTCTTTAATATTTTGCTCAGATGTTGTGTTTGCTACTACCCCAACTTTGCGACCGTTTAACATCGCTAGGTTAGAAATTCCGCTGTTCTTGCGTATCATAACCCCTTGACCTGTGTATAGATAGATGGGGGAATAGTCTACACCAAGGCTGGCATCTCTTACTAAATTATAGGTGGCTTGGCTAGCGGAGATATCTACAATCCCATTAGCTACATTAGTGAAGCGTTGAACATTATCTTGGACAACAAATTCTACTGCATCGGGATTACCAAATAAGGCTGCTGCGATCGCTCTACCCAAATCTACATCAAAGCCTTTAAATTCTCCATTATCTTCGGCTTGAGAAAAACCAGGAGCGTTTCCATTGATACCTACTTTGACAAATCCTCGCTCTAGCACTTCCTGAAGTACATCTCGATTGCCGTTATCTATTAGCTCTAAGTTGTCAATAACAGTACCAGAGAAGGGAGGAGAATAGAGGAGACCACCGTCTCTAGCCAGGAGGTTACGACCGCGTTGTAGCCCCTCAAAATGACGATTGTAGATTTCGGCATAGTTACCTACTTGTCTAACAATATTGACTGCAAAGTCATTGGGTAAACCAAGGGTAGTGCCTAAATCTCCTTCTATACCAAGAAAGCGGCGGATTTCTGGGGAAGAATCGTTGCTGGGATTAGCATCGGTGTTGATAGCCAGGAATTTATTGATATTTTCTGAATTAATGCCAAATTCTTCAGCTTGGATGGGTACATAAGTCGTCCATCGGATCACATCTCCTAGCTGGAAGTCATTTTCTGGGAAATATAGGGATATAGGAACTTTAGCAAACTCTACATCCAAAATTTGATGGTTATCAGGATCGGAGAGATTGGATAAATTTTCATAAATAACGGCACTATCGGTTGTGTAGGCATCTATTTCTTGGCGATCGTAAGCAGCTACCATTTTTTCAATGGAATCATAAAGCTTCTCAGAGTAATTGATTCCTTCAACAGATAAAGTATCGTATAGTGCTTCACGAGCTTGAGCTTCTAACTCAACTACTCCGATCATGCGCTCATTTAAATCCAGAGCATTATTTATCCCGCTATCTTTGCGTACCACTACCGCTTGATGATCGTAGAAATATACAGGACTTAAATCATTATCTTCTGGAATTAATACATTATTAATGTACCTAGTAGCTCCTATATCTTCCCCTGCTTCTACAATTTCAAATTTATCTGCATCACTAAACAGTACCGTAGAAATCGCACGGACAAACTCAAGGTCAAAGTCGGAACTAAATTCAGATTCTGTGACTAAGAGTTTACCTCGTGCAATGATGTCATCAAGAATAGTTATTTCGGGATTGTCAATCTTGATAACAGGATCAAGTTGGGGTGAGGTTGTGATTTCGCCGGTTATAGTATCTGTCAGCGAGATAAAAGTTGGTTGGTCAACTATTTCAATAATCTTGCTCAGTTCAGGGAAGTAAGAGTAAGTATCTCCTTTATTTTGAACTAGAGCCAGGTTTTCACCGTTGTAATCTAAAACTCCACTGATGAATCGGAACTTACTTAAATCAGTAATCCCAAAACCAGAAGCTGATACCTGGATTTTATCTCCCTGATCGGGATTGAAATCGAAGATGGTATCAAATCCTTCATTATCAGAACTAAAGTAGAATACATCTGCACCCGATCCACCATTGAGGAGGTCATCTCCTGTACCGCCAAACAAGATATCATTACCATCATTACCAAGCAGCCAATCATTATTCGCTCCACCAATAATGAGGTCATTTCCTCCGTCTCCTTGAATTAGGTCATTACCACCATCACCTTCTATGGTATCGTTGCCGACACCAGATGTAATCGCATCGGAATCATTGCCTCCAGAGATTTGGTCATCTCCAGAACCACCCCGGATAATATCCTTGCCATTGTTCCCTTGAATAATATCATTATCAAAATTACCTTCAAGAACATCATCTCCAGCACCACCAGTCAGAGAATCTGCTCCGTGACCACCTTGGATGAAGTCATTACCGGCTTGTCCGTCTAAGGTGTCATTACCGTAAATGCCTTCTATGGTGTTATCACTTGTATCCCCAGTTAAACTATCGTCTCCTAATGTACCTTTGAGAGTTACACCACTATTGCTGATCTGATTAGTATTTTGATCGTTGTCTATGATTTCCACTAATGCCACAGAAGCAGCCGGATCGAGGACAAATCCTTCTCCAGTGGATTTGAGGTTGAGGACTATACTTTCTAAAGTTTCTTTATCACTGTCATTTGATACAGAAAGGCTAATGGTGGAGGTAGTTTCACCCGCAGCAATGTAAGCTTCCCCAAGAGTGGGTGTGGAACTAGTGTAATCTGCGTCTAGGGTAGCAGTACCGGAGAGGGAGTAGAGAACTGTCAGACCTTGATTGGGTGCAGGATGACTCAATTTAATGGTGAACTCTACAGTGTCTTGAGAATCTTCGGTGATCGCTCCCCGTTCGACACTCACTGATACACTGCGATTACCAAAGGAATTGATATCCCCATCTACCAACATATAATTCTGATACAGGGTCTTCTCAAATTCTGCCTGTACTTCGGTAATGGTTTTTTCTTGAGAGGCAAGATTCTCAATTAGTTTAGCTACATCATTTTGAACTACCCGTTTCACTGAAGCTAGGGCAGGTAGTGCTTCCTTAATAGATTTCGATGCTCCTATTTCCTTAACCTGATCTAGGAGTTGATTACTTGTGGCAATCATCTCTGCGGCTACTGCAATTTGCTCCAAGCTGACGGATGTGGCGTAGTTTTTGACTAGATCAGACAGGAATTTTTTGATGTCTTCAGTATCGGAGAGGTTATAGGAATCGTTAATTTCGGGGTTAGTGGCGCGATCGCGCAGAAATTCCGCAAAGGACTCTTCTACTTGGAAGTTATTGGTATTAGTCTGGTCTCCTTGACTACCATTAATCAATGAACGACCTTGATTAAATAGGGCTTGTACTTGGATGTGATCTAGATATATGTCTAAACCTAAAGCTTGGTCTTGGCCTACAGCCAGCAGAGAATCAAAGTTGGCTAAATCAAAGTTAGAATCTAAACCCAATTGGGCTTTGATTAAATCCCCAGCTTGATCCGGGGTTAATCCTCCTCTGACTAAAGGCACTTGCAAACTGGTAAGAGGAGTAACAATTGCTGAACCTGGTAGCCCAATAAATTTACCTGCTTCTGAGCCACTGGAAGTATCAAAACCACCGATACCAATCAGTTGACCATCTTCGATATCAATGATGCCATCGCTATTTTGATCCCACTCTAGGCCAATTTCTAGATTGTACTGACCATATTCATTGGTAAAGGTGATGGGTTCAGCCACAAGTTCACCATTGATTTCCAACTCTGTATCCCAAATCCCATTAAAGTTGGAGTCAAAGAAGACTGTAGCAGCGTTAATGTAGCTATTAGAAAGACTGCTGCTAAAAGTGATACCCGAAGCTCCCACATTAAATTTCGCTACGGTAATGCGGGCTAACTCCTTACTCCACACCGTTTTCATAATTTCAAATAAGCCTGCATCAATGCCCACTTTGATTTCACCACTGAGGAAGGCATCGAGACTACCTTTTAGATCGAACAGTTGCAGGGGATTGTTGATGCGGGAAATGATTTCTGAGCCTCTTACCTTACCATCATTTTTACCCTGTAGCTCTCCTTCATCCACAACATCAAAGCCCAGATAGCCATCTAAACCACCTTTGAGAACAGCTTTAGCAACAACGATGCTGGCGGATAAACCTGCGGCTAGGGTCGCTTTGGCACTGAGTTCATCTTTTTCTTTGCCACTGCTATCCCAATCATTGAGATAGAAACCATCTAGAACTTTATAAATTTTTGAGAGTTCAAAATCATCTGCTTTCCAAGCTTCTAAACCACCAGTGTCATAACCCACTGATAAATCGGTTTTGGCTTCAAAGCCTAGTTCTAAGGAACCTTTAAGTAATGGGGGAGTGTAGAGAAGAAATTCTTGTTCTTTACTGAAGAAGAAATCTAAATCGGGAATGTCGTAGGTAATGAGATCGACGTTGGGTTCACCTAATAAAATGCGGATTAAGGTAATGGGATTGGTAAGAATCGGTAAATCTAATCCGTCTAGATTTTTCAGTTTACTTAAAACACTCTTTTGTTCTGGACTGGTAGTGTTGGAGTTTTCTGCTTGTTCGGCTGGAGTTCCTTTAGAAGAAGAGGTTTTGTTTCCTTGTTTATTAGGATCAATTTTGGCGGCTGAATCTGCTGGATCGTTACTAGAACCTTTGAAATCGTCTAAGTCATAGCTACCAAGTTCCAAAACAATATTTCCATCGCTATCCACCAATTTTTTGAGAGCATCACTGACCTCAACAATTTTGTTAACAGTGTCAATAAATTTAATTGCTTTGGGAATACTTTCCTTGATGCGCTTAAGGTCTTCATTGGTCGTGTCCGCTGGAATTGCTTCAGCAATAACCATGCCCAAATCTAGAATCGAAACCCCTGGTTTGCCATCTTTATTAAATTCGTTTTCTAATCCCAGATAGGAAAATATTTTCGTGTCGGTGTTGAGAACTTTGAGAATTGGTTTTACTGGGTCAATTATTTTATCAACGGTGTTAATAACTGGGGTAGCAAATTTTGTCAGAAAAGTGCCAAAATCTAACGTGATGTTATTAAATTCTACGCTTAAGCCAGTATCGCTTGCTTCTGATTGATTACCGAAGTTAAATAGGGGTAATCCTACGCCTATATCTACACCCACTTTTGGAAAAGCAGGACTACCTTTAATACTAGCTTGGGCTGTTAAACCAAGGTTAGCAATACCGGAAAATTGATAATTAAATAGGCCGAAGAAACCTAACTCTTTGTCATTTTTCCAATTTTGTAGTTCAGTCAAGGTTAGGCGATTACCATCATCTAAGAGTTTGATGATTTTACCTGTACCTTCTAGGTCATCAGTATCAAATTCATTATTTGGCTGGGAAGATGCTTCTACTACTTGACCATTTTCGTTTTTAGTTAGAGTTCTGTTTTTATCAGAATCTACATAACGGATGCCATTTTCAATTCTGACAATTGGATCGAAAATAATATTGAGTTTTTTGTTCCCTTCTAAATCAACGAAAGTGATTGCTTTTTCTAAAATGCTACCGTTATTGACAGTTAGACCTAAAATTTGCGCCGCCGTGTAACTTCCAGCAGTGGATAGACCTAAGATTTTGGCTTGGGTAGTAGTGAGACTAAAGGACTGTAACAGGTTTATATCATCACTCTCTTGATAAGTACCTTCATTACTTTGATTTAATGCCCTATTTTTAGAATCAAATTGATCGATGAAGGTCTTACCACCATTGGTAACTATTTTGTAGGTGATGACATTATCTTCTTGGATTACCCAATCATCATCAGATAGTTGTGGTTCTCCGACATCGTTGATGTTATTACCATTGATATCAAAGTATTTACCTTTAGTTAGGTAATCACCGGTACTGTATTTGCTGTCCCCATTTAAGTCTAGGAATTCAATACTGTCATAAATTAAAGCTTCATCACTGTCTAAAGTCCCATCAAGGTCTTTATCATTAAATTTCAGCTTAATTGTCCCTTGTCCTGGGGCAGTAACTTCTTTTTCATTGACAATTAAGTCAGTATCAACGGTAAATTCTTGATTATCATCCAGGTCTAAGAAGTCAGTAACGTTTGCTAATGATTCGCCCGTGTCAACTTGGTTATTACCATTTTTATCAATGTATAGTTGATTATTATTTGTGATTAGTTTGAACTCTTGGGTAACGCGATTTGACCCATTACCATCAAATTTGCCATTTTGGTTGTAATCTACATATTGAAATGTATCAGAGAAAATAAAGTTAGAATTTTTTTCCTCTCCAATGATGGCTTCCTGGAAATTAATTAACGGATCATTGGTACTGACATTGCTGGAAAAGTCCACTTCTCCATTATCATTTATATCTAGGACTTTGCCAAAAACATTTTGATTTTGTTCGTCAACTAAGACCTTATATTCCCTAGTCAATTCACCATCACCGGTTTCGTCTAAATAGGTAATATCTGTACCATTTAGATCAGTTAAGTAAGAATCTTGACCTGTGTACTCAATTTTCGCCGAAGGGATATTTATTAATACGGCTTGGGAATTGACCAAGCGTATATTAACTAAAGATTCATTGTTGTCAACTTGACTATTGTTATTGCTGTCTAAAAATAAACGACCAGTGAGAGAATCTAAAATGATTTTTTGACTACCGAAGAGAATCTGGTCTTCTTCAATTTTAATTTCACTGGGATCAGTGATGCGGAAAATTTGGCGATCGCCATCGTCTTTTTTACCGTCATCGTTAACATCAAGATATTTGTTATCACCTTCAGTAATAACCTGATGTTCCCTAGTCCAATAACCATCACCACTGGTATCTAAAAATTCAAAGGTGGTGTTATTAGGATTGGTAGCAATTTGGATGGAGACTTCAGTTATGTAATCACCATTACCATCATCTTTTTGACCATCACGGTCGAAATCAATCAGTTTTTGTTGCTGACCATCACTATTCAAATCTGAGAATTGTTGGTAAGTGCTACTGCGATTAATAATCGGTTCAATTAAGGTATTGCGATTACTACTAAAGTCAAAGTCTACAGAGTTATCCTTATCCTTTTCAATAATAGGTTCTAGAGTACCTTGTTGATTTCCGTCACCATTAACATCTAAAAAGTAAAATGACTGACCATTGGGTTTAACTAATTTTGGTTCGCTGAGTTGTTTACCTTCTTCGGGGTAATATTTTTCAGTGAACTTATTATCTCCATTTAAATCTAGATATACTTCATTATCCTCTTCGAGGAAGAAATATTCAGTTAAAGTGCTGGGAATTGATACGTTGTCTGTTATTGAAGTTGATCCTGCTTGTTCGCCATCTCCATCAATATCTAAGAAGGTTGATTTTAAATCCGAACCACTAATTTTTAGTTCGTCGAAACCAGACTGAACATAAGGTTCAGCAACATCAAATAGCCCATTACCATTAGTGTCCCTAAAAGCAATAGCAGCTCCTTGGACAAATAGACCTTCTCCTTCGATAGCGACATCTGCATCCAACTTATTGTTATTGTTTTTATCAATTTTGGATTTTTCTGTTTTACTCAGTTCCTCATTACTATCAAAGGTATTATCACTATCTTGGTCAAAGTAGTATTTGACAGAGCCATCAACCTTTTTCTCTTCTATTCGGAAGGGTTTAATTTTCCCTTGGTTATCAAACCATTTGCTAGTACCGGGAGTTACAGATAATAGTTCTTCTTTGCTATTTGCATCCAACTTACCGTTACGATTTAAATCCAAATAATAACGTTCTACATTACCATTAGTATCTTTTTTCTCGCGGTAAATCCCTTCATTATTTTTAGTTTCTGGAGCATCAAAGCTATTATTACCATTCCAGTTCACCCGTTTAGCTTCATTACTAGCTTGGGCTACAGTGGGGAAGGGAGATGCTTTACCTTTAGCATTAACTTGAGTAAAAGGTTCTTGAACTTGGCGAACCTCATTAATAAAGTTACCTTGGTTGTCTTTATCGGCGCTGTTATCTCTGTCCCTATCTTCACGAATACCGTAACTAAAGGTATCAACATCTAATAAACCATTACCATTCACATCTAAAAACTTGATGGTTTGGTAATTATCTAAATCTTTAATCCCTGCTTTAAAGGTTATGGCTAATTCTGTGGGATTTTTGGAATCATCCTTCATATCAAGGCGAAGAGGTCCAAGATTTCCCACTCCCTTAAAGTTATCTAAATCCAGCTTGAGAACAGCATTAACAGCAGTTTTTTTAGTATCTATGTAGAAACCAAAATCTTTATGTAAACCAAAACCTAAGCCAATATCAAAACTGAAGTTAGATTTTAATTTTCCTTCAGTTTGTAAACCAATACCAAGGGCATCTAATCCCAAATTAGCATCTAAAGGAAACTCAAATAGTTTGTATTCTTCTTTGATATTTAAGCTAATGGCAATATCTTCTTTATCCATCTCCACTGAGACTTTCACAAAATCTAAGTCTAGTGATTTTAATGCTCCTTCAATGATGGATTTGAGGCGATTAGCTGATAAATTTTGTTGCCCACTAATAGCAGTAACCAGTGTATCGCTCACATCCCCAATCAGGTCTGGGGTTTTTCCTTTTAAGCTACCAACTATAGGAACTGTCAGGTTATCCATAGTCTGTTGGAGACTTGTTAAACCTTCTTGGATTGATTGGGCTGTAGCTTCGGCATTAAGTGTCCGATCTACTACATCAATACGCTGTTTGGGAACAAAGATATTATTATAGCCAGCATCCTGAGAGATTACTTCATAGGTAATGTTGCTTTCATGATAAATCCCTGGTTCTGCTACCCCTTCATCTGTTCCGGTGACGGTAATAGTTTTTAACTCAAACCACTTATCGGGGGTAATGGTAATTTCTGTGGTTTGTTTATCTACTTGGGTAATGGTGCGATTAATTCCTAAGTTGATATCTGTACCAATCTGATTACCATTACTATCTTTAACTTTCGCAATTAAAGCTAAATTTCCATTAGAATTACGGTCGAGATTACCAATAATTACCTGTTGGCGATCATTCCAATTTCCTTCTTCGTCTCCAACAATAATGTTCTTAACTATAGAGGTAAACTCAACACTAGATTCTAAGACAGTAGTAGGATTATTCGCATCGTAAAATTCTACGGTTAAATCACTGTCAGGTTTTTCAGTGAAGCGGACATCAAAAGCGATGGTTTGACCCCTATCGGAAGTTACGAGACTATTAAGGGTGAAGCCCAGATTACCTAAATTTTCAGGGCGAACAAAGCTATAAACTTCTTTATCAACTTTGACAGTGGTGGGGTTAATCGGATTGACAAAATCAATTTCTGATCCGGGGGTGAGACGGATGGTGACATTTTCTTTTGGTTCGCTCAATAGGGAAACCTTAAAGGTAGCAGTTTGCCCTTCCTCAACTACAGTATTGTCTCCTACTTCGACTATTCTAAC
Organism: Anabaena sp. PCC 7938; assembly: GCF_049315035.1. NCBI lineage: Bacteria > Bacillati > Cyanobacteriota > Cyanophyceae > Nostocales > Nostocaceae > Anabaena > Anabaena sp. PCC 7938. The sequence continues at coordinate 6,324,661 of NZ_CP186034.1, forward strand.
TCCTGGCACATCATCATCCTGGATGCGGAGAGTAGCTTCTTTCGTTTCTACTAATTTATATCCTTCACCTTCGACTAATTCCACTGTAACGGTTTCTTCAAAAATCCGTCCTTTGGCATCATTGAGAATTTCTCCCACCCGCAGAGGATCGAGTTTCACCGTTACTTGCCCTTCATAGACTCCCTTGTCTTTATTGGCAGTGAGGTTAGATTGCTGGATAATAGTACCTACTAAGTCATTACCAAAGGCAATTTCCGTTTCCTTATTGAGGACTATTTGATTGGGAAAAGCAGATTTATCAATAACACTTGGAGCAGTTGCGGTAAGTTTGTATGTTCCAGTGTTGGTATCGCCATAACCTGCAACTTCAGCATATAAAGTTTCATCGGTAGTGGGGGTATAAATCAACCGAGAGTTAACGCCCTCACCACTATCATCATCACGATTGACTTCTTCACCATTACTTTTATAAAGACGTAAATAGGGATCGGAAAGAGTTCCTTTATTGGTAGGAACACCTTCTAGGTCAAAGGTATACTGTACTCCTTTTGTTAATGCGATCGCAAAGCGATCGCGATCGCCGTTTTCGGATACAGTTCCAATCACGGAACTATTGGGTGATAGAAGACCAGAGGTACTGTTATTCGCGGGGAAGTCACTGCTGCCTTCGCTATTGGAGATTGTTGCCGTGCCTATTTCAATGATAGGGGTGGTGACTTTTAGTCTAATTTCTCCTTTAGCAATATCTACATTTTGAGGATTATCCACCACCTTCAATTCAAAGGCTTCAATTAGCTTATCATCAATGGGAACAACAATTAAGTTATTTTGAATTTCTCCAGGGGCAATCCTGACAAACCCTTCGGTTTGCATCTGGTAATCCCCTAAATCTAATGTCTTGTTGCCATTTCGATCTTCTCCAGCATCTAAAATGCCATTACTATTAATGTCTTCGTTGAGGTTGGCGCTACCCCCTTTGAGACGATAGTTAATCTTTAATCCGTTACTATTGGCTGGAACTGGAGCATTAATACGGAACGCAAAGTAACTGGGTTGCCCAAAAACCTCGGAAGCAGTTTCTCCTGGAATGATAGTAACGGTGGGTAAATCGTTGTCTTCGATGACTACTGGTATATTGTTGGGAACAGCTTGGGTAAATTGATAATCTTCATCAGCTACCAGCAAGTCATAGCCATTAGTTGCCCTTGAAACTCCCGATACTTTAATGTAATATTCTCCGAAGGGTTGACCATTTAAGGAAATCTGCTCAAAGTTTTGAGTGCCAGAATTATTGGAACTGTTGGATGTTTGCAGTGGATTATTGAGGTCACTAGCTTTATACAGTTCTAGTTGTAAATCTCCCTGATTGTGGTCAAAGTTAATGCGGACAAAATCTTGCTCATTGCTAGTATCAGCAATGGAGAACTTAAACCAATCGACATCAGTGGTTTGACTAACATCAGTATCACTGATGGCTAGTTTTGTCCAGCGATAACCTCCTGTAATTTTTCCTAAATCTAAAGCATTGGCTGCTAGGCTATTATCGGCTTTGGATTCAAAATCTAAACCAAGTCCTGTTTCTACTTGAAAAGCTATCTCACTAAAGTGCAGATATTCTACTACAGAATCATCAAGGGCTGTGGCTCGCACAGTTTGCTCAAAATTCCAGTTATCAGGGGTAAAGATGAGGGTGTGAGGTTCCCCTACTAATTCATTATTGAGTCTAATTTGGTCGTTGGTAGGGGTAGCAATAAGGCGAATATCCCCTACAGGTTTAGTATTAAGGCGAACACTGTAAACATTTTCTCTGCCTTCTACGGCTTTCCCTGCTCCGGTAATGGTAAAGCCAGCTGTATCGTTATCGCTATTAATTAAGGTAACGGGATTGACGGCAAGGCGATGATAATTTTGGTCTTCACTGAAGAGGGTGGGAATAATTTTATAGGACACATCACCATCATCTGTTTGATCATCAACCCCTTTGACATAGAAAGTTCTGGCTTCTTTCCAGTCATTGGGAGTAAAAGTGATTCCATAAACAGGATCGAGTTCTGATAAATCACTGTTAACGGTGAGCAGTCCTTCAGTTTCATCCTGACTACCTAGAAATACTGTGACGTTTTCTAATGGTTGCGTATTAAGTTTAACGGTAAAGCTACTACTACCACCAGTTTCCGAGGTGGTATTATTGCCAGATACCGGGATGATGGTTACTCCTGGGGTATCGTTGTCGATGATAGTAACGGTGGTTTGAAAACTACTAGCTTTATTTTCCAAGCGATAACCTGTATTCTCCAAAAGTCTGACTTCTATAGTTTCTTGACGTTTGAAGCCTTCTATGGTTGTTTCTAACCCTACTGTTTCCTCTTCCCTTTCGGCAATTTTGTCATCAATGATGGTGAAGTTAATAGTTTTACTGGTTTCACCTGGGGCAAATTTAACTAAGGAAAACTGCTCATAGTAACCAGTACCTGTAGAGTTGGCAACGAAAGCGTCTAAATCTCCATCTCCATCTAAATCTGCCAAGGTGGGAGCAGCATTAGTTTGATTAGTGGTGTTTGTACCCCCTAGTCCTCCTTTAATTAGGTTCGTAGCCGCACTGTAACCGGAAGTTTTTTCTCCCTGGAATAATTTTACAGAACCGTCTTGTTGACCAAGGATAATGTCTAATTTTCCATCTCCATTCCAATCAGTTACAAAAGGAACACTATTCGATTCGGCGGTAATACCTGCGATATCTGCTAACTGGAAGGAAGGATTATTTTCACTACCAGTATTTTGATAATAGGTGAGGTGAGAACTATTATTTTCAGCAGGAACACCCGTAGCAGACATACTCAGTTTATAAGTTCCTGAACCACTATTATAAGCAGCTGCTTCTGCATAAAATGTTCCATTAGTAGTTGGGGTGTAGATGAGACGGGAATTATTTCCTTCTCCATCATCATCATTTCTACCGACTTCATTACCATTACTATCATAGAGGTAGAAATAAGTATCTGAGAGAGTTCCAGCGTTAGTGGGACTTCCCTCTAAATTGAAAGTGTATTGTATTCCTGCTTGCAAAATTACCCGGAAGCGATCGCGATCACCCCCGGTGGGGCTTTGCCCATCGCCAGCAATTTGAATATTACCAGTTACCGATTCATTTACTTTCAGGAAACCGGAGGTTGTATTGTCATTAGAAAAGTCGGTATTTTGCTCAGATACAGAATTGATTTGTGTTATCCTTGTTCCCCCACTAATAACATCCAAATCTCCATCACCATCAAAATCCACTAGAAATGGAGTGGCATTATTATCTAGTTTTATATTTGCAAAGGGATTTGGTCTGACTGGGTTCAGGTCGCTGGCAAGAGTGAAACGAGGATTATCCTTACTTCCAGTATTGACATAGTAAGTAAAGCTCCCATCTGCTCCCCCAACAATTAAATCGGGAGTTTTGTTACCGTCTAAATCTCCAAACGTAGGAGCAGATCCGTTAATATTAATAGCATTGAAGGGATTATTTATACCAGTTTGAGCTTCAAAGTTAGGTTTGCTTGCACTACCTGTATTTTGAAAGTAGAGAATACCGTTTTGAGTTCCGACAACTAAGTCTAAATCACCATCTAGATCCAGATCGGCAAAGGTGGGTTTATTACCAGTACCAGTTAAGGTAATGTTATCCAGTGGACTATCAAACCTCTTCTTACCATCGGTTTCAAATTGACCAACTAGGAATTTTTGAGAAATTTGATAGTCTTGGTTAAGGGTAGCCGATCCTCCTATCGTATCGAAGATAACATTGACTTCTTGGCTAGATGCTTGGGAAAGGGTAACTTGGATTTGGGCTGTACCTGCATTTTCATTAAGGGTAACTGCTGAACCAATTTTAGCGATAATCCCATCTTGGGTATTCTCTGCCGCTTGAGATAAATCTTGGGTTTGGTTTAGTATTTGGTCGTCATCTAGGTTTTTAATTTCAATATCTGTTGCTTTCCCTACATAGTGAAGGTCAAGGCTAGAACTTACTTGGGCTTTGATTTTGTAGATAATGTTCCCATCTACTGTACTATCATCCACGCCGCTGACAATTACTGTTTGGTAAACATCCCAGTTGTCTGGGGTGAAGGTAAGTTCGGGTTTATCCAGGCTGGTTTCCTTAGCATTAACATCAGCAAAGGTAACAATAACATTAGCATTGGGCTTGGTTTGTAATCTTATCCCCATTGCTGATTGAGAAGTGGCGCTGGGAAGGGATACTTCTACTGTGTTCCCATTGAAGGTGAATTTATCGCTGTTGCTGATTAAGTAGCCAATATTTCCGGTGGCGTTTTCTTTGAGTCCAACTTGCAGTTTTTGTTTGTCAGTGGGAGGAGTACCAGTGATAGTAACAGCTACTTTACCTTGGTTAATATCTGCTGAGGTGAGGGTAGCACTACCAAGGAGATTACCGCTATCGTCTCTAATTTCTAAAACATTACCCAAGTTTGGATAGGGTTCATTAGTAACAACATCTACTAAGTTATTACTATAGGCATAGCTTTGGTTATTATTACCATCATCAACCAATTGGGCATTTACTACCTGAATCTCATTTTTGTCATCATTGTTGATGGTAATGGTGGGTTGGGAAGCATTTGTTTTAACCGTATAACCAGAGCCTGAATTTAATGTAATGGTGATGCTTTCATTATCTTCCCTTTGGTTGTCAGCAATGGGTAAAATAGGAATACCTGCGGTAGTTGCACCTTCAGGAATAGTTAATGTTCCTACATTATCTAGCGGTTGATAATCGCTGCTATTGGCAGTACCGCTAACAGTATATTTAAGGGTAATACCTCCCCTTGGTGCGGGAGCAGATAGGTTAATAATGAAGTTACCTGATAACCCTCCATCTTCAGTGATATCACCTTGGCTAACGATGCTAATTTCGGGGGTGACTGGCTGTGCATCAAGGGGACTGCCTTCTGTGACGCGAATGGGGGCGTTGATGGTGTAGTCAAAGGTTAAACTACCACTAAAGTAGGCATTGCTAGAGGTGGCTGATATTTTACCATCACTGGTGACGGAATTAATAGTCTGGGTTTGGGATTTATCCCAATTTTGGGGAGTAAAGGTGAGACTACCGATAGGAGTACCAGGTGTACCATTTTCTTGAGTCAGGGTAATCACCACATTACTGGTGGGCTGACTAGAAAGTTGGACATTAAATACAACTTGATTATTGCTGATAACAAGGGGATTTTGCTTACTAATTAACTGCCCTTTCTTATCTAAAAGGATGACTCCCTGCTTATAAGCCTGGTTATCTTTAATGGTGATAGTTGCAGAATTTTTGTTGCTGTCAATGCCGTAGTTGGAGTTAGTGGGGCTACTGTTAGGTTCGTCATCAAAATTGTGGGGAATTAAACGAATGTTTATATTTTCATCCCCTTCGGCGATCGCATCAGACAAAGCCGAGAAGTAAATTCTGGCTGTTGTTTGCCCTTCGGTAATAATGATGCCATCTCTTTCGCTGTATACATCGGTAGAAACTTTACGGTATCGGGAATTGAGGTAATCTTCACCTCCCTTGGCGTTTAGCGGTATTTCTTGGTCAACTACATAGGCAGATGCGGCTGTAGTACCTACTAATTCTCCATTGTTATTATTCTTGCTTTTATCGTTGGCATTGCCTTGAAAATCCCAATTGCCAACTAAATTTGCTTCATTTCCTTGTAATGTTTTACTGATGGTACTTTGTATTTCTTCTTGGGTACGAGCTTTATCCCAAATCCTCACTTCATCAATACTGCCATTCATTTTCAAGAAATTGACATCCCATGGTGCAGCACCCATAATCAAATCGTTTTGATTGACACCAAGGGGAAGAGAAGAGGCATCTTGACGAAATACTTCTTTGCCATTAATGTAGCCAATCATTTGACCACCTGTTTTCCAGGTAACGGCTACATGAGTCCATTTAAAAGTAGGAATAAAACCAGATTGGAATGTGAAACGTTGATTATTACTATCCCAAAATTCTGAGTATAATTTTCCGTTATCAATAATACCCAGTACATAACCTGTACCAATATCAGTTTTACCAATGAATTTTTGATCGCTATTTGAATCTTGGACATTAATCCAAGCTTCTATGGTTATTTCATTGGTAAGATTCAAAGAACTATTATTCTTAACTCTTACATAGTCGTTTGACCCTTTCAGGTTTAATACTCTCGGATTTAGGGGTATTTCTTGGTCGAATACATAGGCAGATGCGGCTGTAGTACCTACTAATTCTCCATTGTTATTATTCTTGCTTTTTTCGTTGACATTACCTTGGAAATCCCAATAACCAACTAAACCTGATTCATTGCCTTGTAAAGTTTGGATGATGTTGCTTTTAATTTCTTCCTGGGTACGGGCTGTATCCCAAATCCTCACTTCATCTATACTGCCATCTATTTTTAAGTCATTGACATTCCAAGGTGCAGCCCCCATGATCAAATCATTTTCATTGCTACCAAGGGGAAGAGAAGAAGCATCTTGATTAAATACTTGTTCTCCATTAATGTAGCCAATCATTTGACCACCAGTTTTCCAGGTAACGGCTACGTGAGTCCATTGATTACTGGGGATGACACCAGCTTGGAATGTGAAGCGTTGATTATTACTATCCCAAAATTCTGGAAATAATTTCCCATCAATAACACCGAGTACATAACCTATACCATAATTGGTTTTACCAAGGATTTTTTGGTCACGACTAGAATCTTGAAGGTTAATCCAAGTCTCTATGGTTATCTCATTGGGAAGATTTAAAGAACCATTATTCTTGACTTTTACATAATCGTTGGGACTTTTCAGGCTTAATGCTGAATCTGGATTAATTTCATATTTAACCCATAGTCCCTGGGGTCCTTCAAAGGGTTTATCTAAGTTAACCTCAATATAGCCAATCTGTGGTGAAGGGTTATTAATGTAATTATTAACAGTTGGACTAGAATCGGCTTTGCTACTATTAACGGCCTTATTTTTGTTATTACCATTAAAGTTCCAATAACCTACCAAACCATCTTCATTTCCTTCTAGCTCAGAAATGAGGAGGCTTTGAATTTGTCCTGCACTACGAGCTACATTCCAAATCCGTACTTCATCAATTGCACCTTCAAAGTATGTATTCCCTACCTTACCAATTTCTAATTCTTGGGTAGGAGCTATATTTTTACCTTTAAAATCTGAAGTGGAGAATATTTCAACGGCGTTAACGTAGAGCTTGTAATCTGTACCATCATAGGTAGCTGCAATATGATTCCAAGTATTGGCATTAATGGCATTGGTGATAGTTTTATTATTCCATTTACTGCCATCACCAAAGCCAATTTCTATGTCTTTTTGATTGATAAGAGAAATACTAGGATAACCCTGGGCTGTACCGCTTTGGTAGCCAAGAATACCGTGTTTATTGTTATCTGTAATATTAGCAAATATCCAGGCTTCTTGAGTAAACTGTTTACTTGCAGATAAGTTGAGAATGGAATCTGCTGCAACAGCGATAAATTGATTATTTGCCAGGTTAATTGCTTCCCCTAATCCAGCAATGGTGCTACCAAAACCTTGACCTTCGGTAGGGTTTACTACTTTTCCTAAGCTGACAGTAGGTTCGTTATCTAATAGTTGGACAGTAGCTGTACTACTGGCTTCGTCAAATCTTCCGTAGTATTGCTTACTGCTATCGTAATCAAGTATCTTGATGGTTAAAGAATCTGGTTGTTCAAAGATTTCATTATTGATATCTTCTAATTGCAACACAATCCGAGTTGCATTTTTTGGCATATCAATTTCATAGATGCTTTGTCCAGATATGGGGTCACTTACTGCTTTTCTGGATTGAATTTCGCTGCCATCACTGCTATAAACCGTATAATAAAGCTTGTAATCAGCGTCAAGTTGTGTATTAGCCAAAGAACCGCGTACTGCGCTACCACCTATTTCTAACTTGATTGTGGCATTGTCATTAGGATTTGGTTGTGCTGTAGTTCCATCAGCTTTGAGAAGCTTGATTTCAAAAAAGTCTATAGCACCTCTGGGAGCAGAACCTTCAATTTTTCCTGTTTGGATTGTGCTAATTTTTAGGGCTGGTTCGTTGTCTTCAATGGTGACAGTTTTCTTAATGAAAGAATTATTGTTTATACCGCTATTTAATCCTTCCAGACGGTAATTAGTGCCTGGAAGTAATTGTATTTCAAAAGATTCATCTGGATTTTCAGCGATGATATCATTTTTGATTAGATCAAATTCTTGCTCCTGGTTTTGTTGTGTGAATTGGAACACACCATGGAAAGAGTTATTGACAAAATCACTGGTGGTAACATCACCAGATTTGGGAGTAATGAAGTAGTAAACGTCAAGATTTGCCCCTACTACTCCATTAGCTCTTAGTGTGATTTTTCCGTCACCTTCTATTCTGCTTACATTATCAATCCAAATGGAAGAATAGTTAGTATTATCGCCAAAACCACTGTTAGCACCTGCATTAGTATTAACAATACTATTAGAGTCATTGGTATTGTTGAAAGCTGCATTACTATTAGAGGTCATTTTTGCGATCGCATTTCCGTCAGCACCACCATTTTGAGACCCTTGTCCTCCTTCAACAATGTTGCTGTAGAATCTCGTGTTAGTAATGTTGAGAGTGGATTGTTCGCGGGCAAAAATTGCACCCCCTAAGCCTGCACCGCCGCCGCCGCCGCCGCCTTCGCGGTTATCATTTCCTGCCGATCCTCCCTCACCACTACCGGCACGAAAACCGCCACCACTGCCAGAGCCACCTTGTCCCCAATCATCAATATCGAAGTCCTCATCATAACCACCGCCTCCACCACCGCCTCCACCACCACCAAAACCGCCAGAACCTCCATTACCTCCATTACCTCCATTATCATCTCCGCCACCACCACCAGCACCGCCGCCAGTACCAAAATTGCCAGAACCTCCATTACCTCCATTACCAGAATCACCAGAACCACCAGAACCTGGGCTATTTGGGTTACTTAATGATTGATCTCCAGTTACATTAAGTTTTCCACCATCACCACCATCACCACCATCACCACCGGAGCCATCATCCCCATCACCCCTAAACCCGGACCCTGCCCTACCATAAGAAGAACCACCTATGGCTTCGTTGGCATTAAATGATACGTTATCAAGTACAAGGCGACCAGCGTCAACGAATATGGCTCCTCCGGCTCCTAGTCCACCGCCACCACCACCGTTGCCATCACCCCCACGGGCTAAACCCTGAGTGAAATTAACCCCTTGAATACCTAGAACTTCACCAAAGCTATTATTAACCGAGTAAGTAATAATTTGATACTGGCCTCTCCCATTAATGGTGATATCGCCGTCACCGACCCAGAATAAGTTATTGCCCCCAGCAATGGTCGGTAGGGAGCTATTGAGGGAAATTGTTCCTGAAACGTCTCTCAGGTCAATAACATCGAAACCAAACTTTTGGCTAGTTGCTTGTTCGATTGCCCAACGCAAAGAGCCTGTATCGTTATCGTTGGTATTTGTAACTTTGATAATATCTAACAGACCATCATAGTTGGCGATCGCATTTTCATTAATACCTATGTTCGCCTCAATCAAACCAGTTTCAATTTCTAATTCCCAGTCGCCTCCCAGGGCAGCATTACCAGTGAGATCGTTTGAAGCGGCTACGTCTGCACCAGTAATTTCACTTAATTGTTCTACAAAAGCTTGTCCTTCTCCAGTAGCTACATTACACCCATAGACTAAAATATCCCCATTGTCACCGAGGGCTTCACCCCATTGTTGAAGCTGGACCTGATAACCCTCCAAACTCTGACTATCCAACACCGCAGAACCAAGATATACTGCCCCTTCTGCTCCATGAGAAAAAATCTGAATACTATCCAGATTGCTTCTTCCTGCTAGGGCTTGAGTTATTTGACTAACTCCATCTTTGGAGTTATCTAAAACAATAACTTCTGTTCCGGTTTTAGCTTGACTAGCAAGGGTTTGGTAATCGTTAACAGTGGAATCAATGAAGACAATGTTGTTAATAGTCATGGTGGTTTTACTCTGGGACTCTGGGAAGGAAATAGACAAACATTTGTATAATATTATACAATATTCATTTTGAAAACTTGATTTTTCGCTATAGAAAAAACCATAGATTTCAACTTAGACGGCTTTTAAATATCAAATTTTAGAGATTGTTAGGACTAGGATTTACAGACTATATCTTACCCTATAGTAAAAATATTAATCAGTAAACCAAAAAGTTTTGGCTCTTCATTACCTGTTATGCCAAATTATTAGCAGCAGCCATAAAATAATATGAAAAAACGTATCAAAAACAGACTGAAAGCTTTGTAAGTATTGACATACAAAGAATATATCATATTAAATATGAATGCAAATCATAGTATTTTTATATAATTATCGAGTTATGAAGAACAAAAGAGATATTAAAATTCTAACAGAACTGCTTGATTTAGACGATGTAAAAGTCATATCGCATCGTCTTCATAGTGGGATTGGAATGATTCTACAAACTGAAGTAAAAAGCTCATGTGCGAATTGCCCCAACTGTGGGACAAAAAGCCATAAATTACATCAAAACCATCGACATCTTATTAAAGACTTACCTTTTGGAGAAAATCCAGTATTTTTGGAAATTAATAGACGACAGTTTAAATGTGGTGTATGTAAAAAACCGTTTAGTGAGAACTTAGATTTTGTCAGAAAAAAAAGAACTTATACAAAGCGACTAGCAGATAAGACAATACAAGAAGTTCTAGAGAATGATATTCATAGTGTAGCATCGAAAGGTATAGTAACGACCGAAGAAATAGAACGGATGCTAAAAGATGCATCTGAAGTGTTACCCAATTTAAAACCTTTGAACCTAAAAAGACTTGGACTGGATGAAATAGCTCTGATTAAAGGCAAAGGTAATTACTGTGCTGTCTTAATAGATTTAGATACATCTCAACTAATTGCTATATTGAATGGACGCACCCAAGAAATAATCAAGGAAACCCTTACATGATGGGGATATGAGGTTTTAGAACAAATAGAAGAAGTTAGTATAGATTTGTGGCAGGGATATAAAAATTTAGTTACAGAATTAATGCCAAAAGCCCAAGTAGTAGCAGATAGATTTCATGTAATGGCACAAATAGATAAAGAACTAGATACACAAAGGAAAAAAGAAAAACGCAGTGTAGAAGAGTTAATTAAAAAAGCAAATTCAGCAGCAGAAAAATTAAAATATGAACAAATATTGTGGGGATTGAAGAATAGTAAATATCCCTTACTTAAGAATGAAGAGAATTTAAGTGAGGAGCAATTGAATAAACTTATCCAAGTTCAAAATGTCTCTCCTATCTTGAAAGCAATGCATGAACTAAAGGAAAAAATCAGGAAAATTTTTAATCAGACTAATGATTGGTATACGGGAGTCTTTAAACTGGGTATGTGGCTATCAAAAGCTAAAAAATATTTCCCAAATAGTAACAATACTATTATTCGTTGGTTTGATGAAATTATTGCTTACTTTGACAACCGAACAACCAGTGGTGCTGTAGTTCGCGTAGCGTTCCGCAGGAAAGGAATTAATAACAAACTTAAGCTAATTAAACGTTCTAGCTATGGTTTTAGAAATTTTGAAAATTTCCGAGTTAGATGTTTGCTTAATTGGCATCTATCTTATTAGTTTAGCATAGCAACTACTGAAGAGCCGAAAATTTTGTAGAGTTCAGTCTCAAAGGCGATAGCTGCGCTGTACTAAGTAAGTACGCGAACTTGCAACTCAATTTTGTGCGCCATGGCGCACATTTCTCCTCAAAACCTCGGCAACACAGTCCCCGTTCCCGCATCCTTTTTAGAACGAACATAGGTCTTAGTAGTATCACTCTTACTATGCCCCAACTGGTCTTGCACCTCAAACAGTGATTTACTATCCACCGCCCGCGACGCGTGAGAATGGCGTAACCAGTGGCAAGAAAACTTCACCTTGGCCACTTCAGATATATCCTGAATCAACTTTTTAATTGCCCGGTCACTCAATGGCAAACCCCGCTTTTTCGGATCAGGTGACAGATTCGGAAACACTGGCATCTTTTCACCTGCCATCCCCCGGTACTGCTTAAAGACCCGCGAAGTCTCATGATCCAAACCAATCTCCCGGTACTTCCCCCCCTTCCCCCGAAACTTAATTGTGTAATAACCCCTATACCTATCTGACCGTATCGGGTCGGGTTGCCATTTAAAGTTGTGCCAATATAAACCCGGATAATCTTCCTTCGGCTGACCCGGTTTATCACCAGGAACCGTCACCCGACCAACCTCACCCACCCGCATTCCACTATAAAAAAGCAAAGAAAAAACCAGCCAGTGCTGTTCCCCCAATCGCTGGGCAACATCAGCCAACTGCGCCATCTCCCAATCTTCTAAATAACGCTCTGCCTTCGGTAAGTCACTGAAATTATCGTAATTTATGGTACTAGCGATATTCCGTAAAAAATAGCCGACATTCTCCCCATGACCATAACTCCAAAGAGATCGCAACATCAACACCTGGTTAGATTTAGTATAAGGGGAAACCTCACCCCAACTAGCAACGAATTCCAGTAACTTTGGTGGCTGAACCAGCCGTAAATCCCGTACACCTTGATTTTCCAACCAAGCGAGTAATTTTTGACCAAAGCGATAGTATTTTCGCTTAGTTTGCTCCCGGTTCTGTGACCCTGCCCAAGCCAAAATCAACTCCTCATCATTTGCTACAGCAGGTGTGCGGTAATAATATTGACGAATCACCTCCTCGACTAATTCGGCGGTAACAGGTTGAGCCGTATCACGAGATACAACTTTACTGGAGGAGGGAGGGAGAATTTCTACCGGACTAACCTTAACATTAGTGATATCCATCTGGGAAATAACCATCACATAACAATTAACATCTAACTTCCTGGAAGGGAGCTTTCAGGAAGCTTTTATTTTATTCTATCCTTCCGTGAATGTGCAGGGAACTTCATGTCTAACTTGGCGGTCGCTCGCTGGTTGGGAATATTTGGTTAACGCACTAGATGGCTTTTGGTGCGTGCGGTTACGGTCAAAAGAGGCAGGGGAGTAGAGGAGAAGGGCTTCCTGCCCCTTACGCATCTGCCTCTTCTGGTAAGCGCAGCGATTGCATAGTTGGTTTACGCCGGCAGTGCGATGGCGCGAAGCGCATTCTTTATTTCATTCAACAAGAAAGGGAACAGGGAACGGTGAGGGACGAACAGTTCCAATGCCAGCTTTTTTAAGGCTTCTTTTTCATTCTTGCTGGGTTAAAAAATTTATTGACACCTGCTAATTAAATATGTATATTCAAAATTCCATAAACTCATATGACTCCTTTTACAATTTATGAACTAGATAAATTATTCGCGGCTGTTAATTTTATATTTAAACAATCTGAATTACAGCTAAATAATTTAGTTTTATCTGCTGCTTAACTGTAGGGATTTCCAAAAATAAAACATTCTCTAAAATATCTACTTCAAACTTATTAATCTTTTTTATTTATTAATCTTTTTTATGTCTATCCAAATCTACGGAATACCGAACTGCGGTACTTGCAAAAAAGCTTTCAAGTGGCTTCAAGAAAATGGTATTGACTATGAGTTCATTAACACCAAAGAAACTCCCCCAACTCGTGAGATGGTTCAAAATTGGGTAACTTCTCTGGGTTATGCGGCTATGCGAAACACATCCGGTCAATCCTACCGGGCTTTAGGTGATGAAAAGAAAACTTGGACAGACGAGCAATGGATTGAGGCATTCGCTAAGGATGCAATGCTGCTCAAACGCCCCCTTTTCCTCAAAGATGGAACGGCTGTGCTGGTAGGCTTTAAAGATAAAGTTGAAGTAGTAAGGCAAAAGTTGGGGCTTTAATTTTGCTGGTTCTTACTTTATATCATGTTCACCTGAAAACTTATGATAAAATTGATGCTGAAATTTTGAAATATAAAAACTCTAACAATTTTATATCGTAATTGATTTACCGAACTTGATATTACTTAATCCTGAAAACCTGACCTTTAGGAATAAAAGGTAATCGGCAACCCACAGGAATTAAAAAAGCGTGTTCTCGATGAATATGTAAATGATCGCAATAGCCATCAGTAATAATTAGCAATGGTCCATTTTTGGGGAAATCCTCAGCTGTTGTCAATAAATCAATACCGGGCTGTAAAACAGTACCACCTCTACCCTTGACTTGAACTCTATCTGCCAGAGATTCTGGTGTTAAATAACCTTGATCATAAGCAAAAGCATCACAGAAAACAACCCGCACCAAAGAAACATCATGGGAAATACTATAACTAGAAATCGCTCCTAATGCCTTTCCTAATAACTCCCTATCCATTGAACCAGAAGTATCTAAAACTACGCCAAATGTGCGACCTTCTTCATTATTACTATCCGGTACATAACGAGGACGAGGAATATCAGGAGTTGCAGATTGACGGCGACTCAAACGAGCATAAGACCTGACTTTAATTAACGGAGAAAAGTGATGATCAAACCACTTCGCCAATTCCACATCCCAAGGAATCGGCGGATAACTCAAAGCCCGAATCTCTTCAATTAAACCTGCTGGGAGAAAACCGCGATTTTGTTCATGGTGATAGACAAGTCCCTGACTCAGACAACGGCGATAAAATTCATCCAATCCCACACCATCCCCATAAGTCCACCAATCGGCTTTTCCTGGTTCTAAAATGTCACATTGTCCAATTCCTCGCAAGGTAGATAGTTTGCGATAGAGGCGTAAATCTTTGACTATTTGGTCATAAATTGACTCCGCTGATAAATTCTTTAAATCAGGGTCATGTAACACTCCAACGTGAGGTAATTCACCTATCCCCATTTCTAACAACCAAGAATTAATCACATAATCACAAGCAACATTCCACAAATAATGGTCTCTTCCTTGACAGCGAGTATCATGTCTGAGTCCAGCGTGTAACAATTCATGAGCCATCACAAATCGGCATTCCTCGCCATTTAATCCGGCAGCAGGATTGATAAAAATTTGTTTATTTTGGACATCAATTGCGGCTACAGAAATATCCAAACGTTGACATATTAATGGATCTTCAATAATCTCAAAATTAGTTGCTAAAGCTCCCAACAGAGGATAGCTATTGATAAACCAAGCCTTAGCTCTTTGTCCAGGAGTATCATTTTTGTTCTGCGTCCCCAACAAAGGCTCGCGTCCGGCTGCGACATTTACCGCATTGGTAACGGCTCTTGTTAATCCTGCGCCAAAAACAGTTTGCCAGTCAAAACCCCGACCCCAATAGTTACTTTGGACAGGTTCTATAATCATATCAACAAAGTCATCACCAGGAAGACCACGCTCACAAAATTCCTGATACAAACTTTCTTCATTTCGGTTAGAAACATTGAGAGAAAAAAGGTATTCTTCTGGGATAGATCCTAACTTTAAATCAGCCAGAAACTTAGCAATAAAATAATTACAAGCGGCGTTCCATTCACGAGGATGTGTGCGTTTTTGGAAATGACCAAACCCCAGATGCAAGAGACAATGAGCTAGTACATAAACCCATTCTTCTGGAGAACCCCGTCGCGTTGGATGTACGTGAATAGCGCCATTGCTAGTGACTACAGCCCAACCCTGTGGTGGACAATGGTTTCCTGAGCGACGATTAATGTTGACGTGGTAGAGTAACGGTGCAAAAATGGGATGCTCTCTGAGGATGTCACATCCCTGCATAAATTGTAATGTGGCAATATCTGTTTGCTTCTTTTTACGTGCCATTTTCTTTTTTGACTAAACGTGGCAAGTCTCTCACTATTTCTACCATCAACCAACTAGGTAAAGCATCTCCTTTTTCAGATTCCGAAACAACCATTTGAGCAATTTCAAAGCTGATAGCGGCTAAATCTTTGAGTAGTCCTTTAGCGCGATGAGCTAAGTCTTTATGGCTACCTGTGATTGCTTGACGTTCTTGGGGTAATTCTTTGATCAGTTGAGCGCGGAATGATTGAGCTAGAAAATAGAGGACATCTCTATCTTCTGCTAGATGTGGCCAGCTAATTTCACCTTTAAGAATAGCTGTGAGTTGGTATTTGCTTTTAATTTGTTTGATAAAACCTTTGAATTGGGTTCCATGATGAGGAGAAAGACAGCCCATAGCGAGAACTTCTAGCCAGTGATCTGTGAGGCGAGTACCATATTCATGTAGGGTATCACTTAACATATGCCAAGAGCGGGGAGTGGAAAAAGGTTCTTCATGTTTAGGTGGTTGACTCCACAGATGATCTGGACGAGTTTGAATATATTCAATTACCCAAGGATGAATATCATGATTTTTTGCCCAATCTAACCAGTCTCGATGGGAAACTTTTAAATGAACATGAACCATGCGGTTGAGTAAAGGTGAAGACATGGGTTTAACGATCGCACTATCTTGAGCGCGATTACCTGCACCAATGACAATTGAATCTTTGGGAAGATGATATTCACCAATTCTGCGCTCATGAATCAGGCTGTAAAATGCCTTCTGTACTTCGTGAGAACAAGCGTTGAGTTCATCCAAAAACAGACAATAGGGTTCTTCTCGTGCAATCATTCTGGGTGGGCAGAAGCGACTTGTTCCATCTATAATCTGCGGTACACCAATTAAGTCTTCTGGTGCTAGTTGACTACCAAGGAGTGAAACGCAGGGTATTCCCACTTCCGCCGCAAATGCTTCTACTAAGGATGATTTACCGATTCCTGGCGCTCCCCAAATAAATACGGGTCGTACTACTGCCACATTTAGCAGAAATTCTGAGAGTTGTTTTTGGGTGACTGTAATCGCTGGGTTCATTTATAGAGATTTTAGAAGGTAATTATTAATAGTAATTTTAATGTTGGCTGGTGATGGTAAAATTCTTGTATCTATTCTCTGTCCCCTTAATTATCACACAGAAATTACTGCTTCAGGTTGATAGTAAATTCCAATTCTTTGAATCTTTGTAAAGCTTCACCCCAGTGATCTCTGTCATTATATTTTGGTGTTTTAAGAGCGATGGCGGAACGCCCGCCGGAGGCGATGGCATTCATGAATTTATTTATTACGACCTGGTGCAGCTTTACCAAGATAAATATTTTTATCTCCTGGATAAATATTAATCCAATTTAGTTGAATGAGACGATTTCTCAGGTTAGATATTGTAACACCTAAATCATCTCGCATTGCATAAAGGTGATGCCAATTAGTTAAATCGCGTTCCTCCGCCATTTGTTCTAAGATGTAGCGAGGCATTAATAAATAACTAGCAAACCGTTGGGCTTGCCACTCTATTTTTTGTAATTGACCCTCAACAGCACGGCATAAAAATGGCTGCATTTCAATTTCAATACCTTGCTTAATTCTTTCTTCAAACTTTCCAGCAGCTTTCTGGTCAATGTGCAGTTCCCAGTGTCCTAACTCATGTGCTACTGTTGATTCTTCAAAACCTTTAGGAAGTTCTAAAACATCTTCATTAATTTCAATCAAATGCTCTAGTGGAAGAATCCTGGCTGCTATTTGTCCTTCTGAATCAGGTGGAATCCTATCCCAGACAACATCCAAACCAAGAAATTCAGCCACACGAGTAGCATCTAAAGGCCATTTAGGAATATATTTAGGATTTTCCTGCATTCTCTGAAGAATGTTATTCGCTTTAGCCTCAATTTCTTGATCTGGAATATAGCGATAAGCCTTAATAATACTCAACCTTACTTCTCCTCATTTTCTGGTTGTATAGCTTCTCGAAAGACTCTTTTAGCAAAATCAGGATTCTCTTGCATACGACGGAAAAGAGCAGGCATTGTCTTGTAGTGCTGCTTAATAAAATCCTCATTGCGTTGAGGAACACGACCAGACAAAAATATTAACTCCTCTTCGTTTAAATCTAGATTTCGAGCTAGAGAACGAATTACATCCTCTTTAGGAGCATAGTCAGCACGATCATTCTCTAACTTAGATAGATAAGTAAAATCTACATCTAGTAGTTTAGCAAGCTCACGCTGACTTAATCCCTTATCTTTACGGGCTTGACGGATAAGCTGACCAAAACTGTAACTCACTGTTTTCTCCTACTTAACTAAAGCATCATACTAGATGTTGACGAAAAAATCAAATACAGTTAATCTATTAGTGTTGAATAAAAAATCAATATTTTTGAAAAGGACATCTATCATGGTGTGGCTACCGTATGTAAGTTATAACATTTGGTTACAGTTTTCTGCGCCAGTGGGACAAGAACATTGGCATTGTGACATGAAGCGGGGTTTTGCTAGAGCAAGAAAAAAAGAGCCTTTAGTAAAAGCACTCTTTGAGCAAGACACCATACCTCAACATATTGGATTATTAGCACAGCGAGGAGTTTATGAATTTCATCAAGACGTTGAATTGTTACAGCAATTAAATGGTTTTGAGAAAGTAGCAGATAAGCTAAACTTACAGAATGAATTACCTGAAGTTCAGCACAGAGTTATTCAAATTCTCAAAAATTACCAAGAAAATCCAATTCTTATTGATAAAAACTTGGAAAAACTCAGTAGTGGTGATGAAGGAATTCCACCACAAATCCCACGCAAACAAGGTAATTATCATTTCAACTTATTTGCTGCTATTGACTGTGTTTTTCGAGAATCAGATGGGACAATACACATCTTAGATTTCAAAACAGGGACTTCTAATTTTGATAGAAGACAAGCTTTTGTTTACTTATTAGCTGCTACTTATTTGTATCCTGGTGAAAAAGCAGTTGCCTCTTTCTATAACTTAGAAACAGGTGTTTGGTCTGAGTTAATTACCGCGACAGATACGCAATTGAAAGCAATTCAATATAAATTAGCTGAAATAGCCCAATCACATCAAAAAGAGTTAGCTATTTATAAGAAAAATCAATCTAAATTTGCTGATATATTTCCCGCAAATCCAGGCATTCCTTGCCGTAGTTGTCAATTTTCTTCTATTTGTCAATTTTCACCCGTAGAGGTTTGTGCATGACTGTTGCCACTGTATCTAAGCAAATTCATGATTTTTGTGAAGTTTTACCAATCAAAACTTCTGAACTACAATTAATGTGTTTTCGACTAACACCTGAAGTTGACAAAAAAGATGGCAACCGATTGAGTTACCATTTTAGCCGAAAACTACCAGGAACTGTGATTATATGGCAAAAGCCTTATTTCTGGGTTTTGGCAGCATCTAATAGACAATTACCAAATAAGGAAGAATTCCAAGAAGCACTAAGTAATATTCAAAAGGAAGTAGAAGATTTTCGGGAATGTTTATTTGGGTTTCAATCAGTACGTCAGCCACAAATCACGCCTTTGATTATATCTCTATTAACAGTTCAAATACTCAACAAAACTAAATTTGAATATCCAGAAGTATACTCTGATAATGGAGTTATAGTCAGAAGAGAGCCAGATTTTTGGACAGAAACTATTGAATTAAATGAAAATTTGACTCCAGCCATTACTTTAACTGTTTTCAGTAGTATAATATTTCGAGACAATCTGGCTGAGTTTTACGAAAAAAGTTCTCTACGACAAAAACCAGAACAACTTTTAATTGATTTGAAAGTTCAAGAAATTGAAAGAGGCAATACTGCAACAATTGTAGGTATTGTTGGAACTATAGCAGAACATAGAGAAAAACTATTGGAAAAAGCTACTGGTTCAATCAGTAAACAAGCATTACGAGATGCACCTGATGAACAACCTATTGTAGCGGTACAGTTTGGTAAAGATAGCAAGCAGTTTCACTATCCTATGGCAGCTTTACGTCCCTGCGTGACTTCTGAGACAGCAAATCAATTTGATGTTGATTATGGAAAGATACTCAAGACTACTAAAATTCCTCATGAAGACAGAACAAATCTTTTAGTTATCTATAAAAAAACAGCAGAGGAAGCTTTAAAGGCTTATGGAATTAAACTTGAACGTAGTACCAACAGTATTGAGCATAAGAATTTATTTTGGAAAATTGACAAACCTCTAACAGAAACTAAATTACTATTTGGTAATCAATTTGTAGGTAAAAGAGGTGAAATTTTAACTGGGTTTAAAAAAGGTGGTGTTTATCGCCGTCAGGCTGATTATGAAGATAAATCAAAGGTAATTCAGATTGCAGCACTAAAACTGTGTGATTGCAAAGTAAATCCTTTCATAAATCTACTTAAGCAACGTCTAAAACTTTATGGATTTCAAAGCGAAGTTATTACCAAAAAGGATTTACAATTAAATGATTTAACCAAAACTGAAGCAAGAGCAAAGGTTGAAAAAGCTGTAAATGAACTAGCAGAAATACCTCATGATATTGTTTTAGGTTTTTTACCTAAGAGCGATCGTAATACTGATTATACAGATGAGGGAAGTTTTTATCATCAAATATACTCTCTATTGCTTCGTCGTCAAATCGCCAGTCAGATGATTTATGAAGATACATTAGTTAGTCCATCTAACTACCAATATATTTTGAATCAGGTAGTTCCAGGTATTTTAGCCAAGTTAGGCAATTTACCTTTTATTTTGGGTGAACCTTTAGAGATTGCAGATTATTTTGTTGGATTGGATATTTCCAGAATTTCAAAAAAAAGGCAAGCTGGAACAAGAAATGCCTGTGCTAGTATCCGTCTGTATGGTAGACAAGGTGAATTTGTTCGCTATCGTTTAGAAGATGATCTGATTGATGGCGAGACAATACCACCAAAACTATTAGAGAGATTATTACCTGCTGCTGAATTGGAGAATAAAACGGTTTTAATTTACCGTGATGGTTCTTTTGTAGGTAGAGAAGCTGATTATTTAGTAGAGAGAGCTAAGGCAATAAACGCTCAATTTATATTAGTAGAGTGCAAAAAATCTGGTGTACCTCGACTATATAATTTGGAGAAAATAGAAAAGGAAAAAAAAGTTATAGCACCTCCACAAGGTTTAGCGCTTCGTCTGTCATCTCGTGAAGCAGTTTTGGTGACAACTAAAGTTCCTGATGAAGTCGGTTTAGCTCGTCCTCTACGTTTAACGATTCATGAACAAGGACACCAAGTTCCCATTGAAAGTGTTTTAGAAACTACCCTAAAACTAACGCTTTTACATCATGGAGCTTTGAAAGAACCTCGTTTACCTATGCCATTATATGGTTCTGATCGTATGGCCTATCTTCGTTTGCAAGGTATTCGCCCTAGTTTGCTAGAAGGTGATAAGCAGTTTTGGTTATAAAACCTCAGTTCTAAACTAGTGTAGGATTTTTATATATAGTGTAGTTGTAGCCAAGACGGTTAGGACATCATGAATCTCCGAAACTGAGTGATAATAAGTATTTCACTCTTGCGTAAGAGTATTCTAATATACTTGAGAAGTTAACCTTCATGAATTAATTGCAGCAAAGCCTCAGTTGATATCTTACCACTCATATCAGTACCTTCCAATAAACTATCCGCCAAATCTCGCTTGTGGTGATGTAATTCCACAATCTTGTCCTCAATAGTATCCTTAGCGACCAAGCGATAAATTGTTACCGGACGTTGTTGCCCAATCCGGTGAGCGCGGTCAGAAGCTTGATCTTCCACAGCGGGATTCCACCAAGGGTCTGTATGGATCACGTAATCAGCGGCGGTTAGATTCAGTCCTGTACCCCCAGCTTTCAAACTAATGAGAAAAACATCCCCATCCCCCGCTTGAAAGGCATCCACGCTTCTTTTCCGTTCTGCCATTGGGGTACTACCATCTAAATATTGATATTTAATACTTTGTTTATCCAGATAATCGCGGATGATGTGCAGATGGTCAACAAACTGGCTAAACACCAACGCCTTATGGCGATTTTCCAGCAGTTCATCCAGCACCTCACCAAAAAGTTGCAACTTAGAACTAGATAACTCAGTATCAGGCATTACCAAACTCGGATTACAGCAAGCACGACGTAGTTTCATAATCTCCGCTAAAACTTGCAAATGCTTCTGTCCTGCATCTGCATTACTTTCAGTTAGTTTAGATATAGCTTGACGACGCAAAGCCTCATAAAATGCTTTTTCCTCTTTACTCAACTCCACATGAAGCAGAATTTCAGTTCGGGAAGGCAATTCTTCTAACACCTGATTTTTTGTGCGTCGTAATAAGAATGGTTGAATTAGCTTTTTCAGTTTATTACGTGCTTGTTTATCCTGATATTTCTCAATAGGATTTGCAAAGCGTTGATTAAAGCTTTCAAAAGAACCCAATAACCCAGGATTAATAAAGCGGAACAAATTCCACAACTCACCGAGATGATTTTCAATGGGAGTTCCAGTTGTAAGCAGTTTAAAACTAGATTTCAGGTTCATGGCTGCCTGGGAACGTTTAGTAGACATATTTTTGATAGCCTGGGCTTCATCTAGCACTATTGTTTGCCAATCTACTTGAGCAAGCATCTGAGATACTTCTTCCTGTTGCAATAAACCATAGCTACATATCAACATATCCAATGGTTGTAAACCATCTAATAATTTTTGACGGTTAGCACCTGAAAATTGCATAATATTCAGAGTTGGAGCGAATTTTTGCGCTTCACTCACCCAATTCATACATACGGAAGTCGGGGCAATAATTAGAGTTGGACCTGCATGAGCATTTCTGAGGATAACAGCCAATGCCTGCACGGTTTTACCCAGTCCCATTTGGTCGGCTAAACAAGCACCTACACCCCAATGTGCTAAACGCGCCAACCAAAAGAAACCATCCATTTGATAGTCCCGTAATTCAGCTTGAAACGTAGACGGGAGTTCTGGTTGCAGGTCTTGTACTTCTTTGAGTTTCTGAATATGTGCTTTCCAATGTTTATCTGCTTTTAGCTTACCTACCTCATCAACAAAATCCTCTAATCCTAATGTTGCTAAGGGGTGAAAACGGGGTCACCGTGGTCGGGTAGCAGGACTATATCGCTATAATCCCGCCCCCTCAGAACCGGACTTGCGCCTTACAACGCATCCGGCTCAAGCAAGTCACAAACTACTTATTGTTCCAGAATGTATTTGCTGATGACAGTACAGATGTACGAGTTGTAGGTTGCCGTAATTGTCACCACCACCCTGCGATTTTGGCTTTTTATGATGAAGATGTAATTCCTCATCATTTAATAGAGATTCCCCGCATACAGGACAGACATATTGTTGCCTTTGGGCTATCTTCTGCCTACTTTTGATTAATTCGGATTTAGTTTTAGCTGCCTGCCGTTTAATCCAGTAGTCTCTTAATTTGGGGTCATCGGGTGATGATTTGCCTTTAACAAGAATGTGCCTTTCAATCTTGAACCAGGAAAATTTCAACAGATAGGCTCCGGTTTGTTTATTACCGAAAACCCATCGGTCAAATGGTCTATCAAGATTTAAATTCCCCCAGTATTTCGCCTTACGCCAGCTATCAGATTTATTTCGATGAGTGCGTTTGGCGTACATTTTCTGCTTCTCATATAACCAGTGGTCAAGAGAATTGAAAATTTTGAGGAAACCGCAGTTCGGAAGTAATTCGCTTGTCCTCGAATAATGGGATTGAGCTTTTTTATCACTGCATCTATTGACTTACCTTTACAGTTTAGCCATTCGGAACGCAGTTTACTCCGAATATTTAGCACAGACTTTTTACTAGGTTTGATTAACAGCTTCCATCCAGTTTTAGTAGTTTGGTCTTTGTAGTGCCTGATATTGAAACCTAAGAAATCAAACCCTGCTGTGAGATGCGATATTTTGGTTTTCTCCTGAGAGAGGGTAAGCCCCCTGACTTGCATCCAATTATTAAGAATTTGAACAACATTTACTGCATCTTCTTCTGTTTCACAGAACACCACAAAATCATCGGCGTATCTCACCAAAGCTCTTGCTGCACGGAGTTCTCCGTCTTTGTTATATTTAACTCCCAGAGCAGATTCCATACCGTGCAGAGCTATATTTGCTAACAACGGACTGACAACAGAACCTTGCGGTGTACCAGCATCTGTTGGATGCCAATAACCCGTTTCCATATATCCTGCTAGTAGCCATTGTTTAATTAATTCACGGGCTGGAAAACCTGTGATAAGCTCTAACAGAAAATTATGATAAATGTTGTCAAAACACCCTTGAATATCTGCATCTACCACCCATTTCTTCCGTTTATTTGGACGAGCGAGGTTATAGATACTTTGAATAGCATCATGGGGCTGCGTCCTGGTCGGAAACCGTAACTTGACATGAGCAAAAATTGCTTCCCATTCGGGTTCTAAGGCATTTTTAACCATTGCCTGGATGGTACGGTCTTGTATTACTGGGATTCCTAAAGGACGTTTCTTCCCATTAGCTTTTGGGATGTAAATTCGTCGTGCTGGTGATGATTTCCAGGGAGAATAATCAGTTAATTTATCTACTAACTGACCCCTGGCTGTAGCAGTTTTGACTACTACTTTATCTATTCCTGGTGTGTTTCGACCTCTGTTATACTGCGTTACTTTTCTAACGCTGACTAGGCGATTAGAATAGCTACGCAACATCAGTTTCTGGAGAGAGCGTACCTTTTTCAGGTTGCCCTCAGTTTTTGCCCTAAAGATTCGCTGTCTCAAATTCCGCACAATTCGATTGGCTTTGCGCCAGTTGACACAATTCCAATCGGTCTGTCCCTTGGTTCGGTTTACAGTTGCCTGCATCTAACTTATACCTCGGTTTGAAATCATTACAACGGATATTGGTTGACTCACCTGCTTCCCGTCAGCACCTTTTCAAGTTAGGCATCTGCCCTATTCACCGGGTTATGGATTCCCCTTGCCTTTCGGCTGGTGACTTTCGCTTCTGGAAGCATCCTTGACCCACTGAAGAATTCGGCTCCCCTTACGGGTTGCTTACTGGGAAAATCCCAGACTTCATTGGGGTTACTACGTTACGCACGGATGAGATTTAATTGGGTAGGGTGTCCTCTCTACACCGGAGTATTTGGTGTCCCAGTTCAGCCAAATTGGAGGGGCTGAACCTTGACTGAATAATTTTGGGGTATTCAGTGCCTTTTACTCGTATCACCGTATCAGCCTTTTCGATGACCTTTTCTAACGATGCCTAAACAAGGATTCATTTACATTCACCCATCCAATCTTTCCTTTGCCCGGTTACATTTTTAGGCTAAATGCTTCCTTTGGCTTTACTTTCCGCTTCACATCACCGTTACCAGTGGTGCATGGGAATGTTAGGAACAGTCTTGGACACCAGACTGGAGGAATCGGTTCCTCACTCATCTTTTGGAAGCTTTGCATATAGGGGCTTCCAACCCATCGTGCGCCATCGTGTCGCACCCAAAACGGGAAAATTGTACGCTAAGGCTGAAACCATTATCCATTAAGGATTTCAGCGATACCTATTTTCCTTAACTCGCAAAGGGCGCAACTTGTCAAAGCTGATTGCCTGCTTCAAATTCCAGACATAATCACCTGTAAGATTGATATGTTCCCAACCCAAAGGTGATAAATGTTGCAAATGCTCTTCAGGAATATCCATACCCTGTTGTTTCAAATGCTCAACAGCCTTTTCTATGTACACCGTATTCCATACAACAATCGCCGCCACCACCAAATTCAACCCACTAGCCCGATAAAATTGGTCTTCATAAGAGCGATCGCGCACCTCACCCAGACGATTAAAAAACACCGCCCTTTTCAGAGTATGTTTCGCCTCACCCTTATTTAGCCCCGCAGTCGCTCGTCGTCGTAACTCAGGACTCTGCAACCATTCCAAAGTAAACAAAGTCCTCTCAATTCTCCCCAACTCCCGCAAAGCTAAAGCCAAACGATTCTGACGAGGATAAGAAGCCAATTTCCGCAACATTAAAGAAGCCGTGACCGTCCCCGTGCGAATTGAACTAGCAAGCCGGAGAATCTCATCCCAAGAATCCTCAATCAACTTCACATTAATCTTGCCACCTAACAAAGGTGACAAAACCTCATCAGCAGAAGTAGACTCAAAAGTATACAACTTCTTATCAGGTAAATCGCGCATTCGTGGAGCAAATCTAAACCCCAGCAGATGACACATCGCAAACACCTGCTCAGTATAGCCGCTTGTATCAGTGTAATGCTCCTGAATCTGCAAATCACTCTCGTGATACAACAAACCATCTAAAACATAACTAGCATCCCTGACCGTTGCATTAATCACCTTCACATGAAAAGGCACATATTGGTCAGAAATATGCGTGTAAAAAATCACGCTTCTATCCTTACCATATTTAGCATTAATCTCTTCATTAAAACTGCGGTGTCCACCAGCTTTAAAACGCTGACCATCAGACGAAGAAGTAGTCCCATCACCCCAATAAGCAGCAAAAGGAACTTGTGCCTGGAAATTTACCACCTCTGCCAAAGCCTGAGAATAAGTCTCATCTCGAATATACCAATCAGCCACCCAAGCTAAACGCTCAAAAGACATTCCTTGAGTAGCATCTGCCATGCGCGTTAAACCCAGATTAATCCCATCAGCAAGCAACGCACTCAACAAAACCACCTTATCTTCTACTTCTGTTCCTGAATATAAATGTGTAAAATGTTTAGTGAAATGCGTCCAAGAATCAACTTCCACCAACAAATCAGTCAGCTTAATTCTCGGCAATAAACTAGAGACTTTTCGACTTAATTCATCAACCTCAGTCGGAACAGCATTGCTCAAAGGAGTAATAATTAACCGCTCATCTTCTATTCTGACATCAACCAATTTATCCTCTGCCATTAAATCAGAAACAATCCCTAATTGTGACTTCAATTCCAGTGAACGTTGTTCAATATAGGTAGTGAAATCAGTTGTCACTGCCACAGGTATTGTTTGAGCAGAACGCATTAACTGCCATGAACTATCAGTTAACAGATAATCCTCAAAATCTTGGAACTGACGAGAACCTACTACCCAAATATCCCCAGAACGTAAACCACTACGTAACTCAGCCAAGGCACACATCTCATAATAGTGACGGTCAATAGTATCGCCCTTCATTACGTGTTTTAACCAACGAGGTTTCACAAAACTAGTAGGAGTAGATTCCGGTATATTTCTGCGTCCAGATATATTTAATTCTTTAATCACCGCTAAAGCTTCAATAACTGGTAAACTAGCAGTTGTTGCTTTAAATTCAAACGTCTCCAACAACTTAGGTGTATATCTTCGCAACTGTGAATAACGGTTATCAAGTAGTTCAAGATAATCAAAATCTGCGGGTCTAGCTAACTTTTCAGCTTCAACAACACTATTGATAAACTTCTCCCAATCCAAGACCGACTCAATCGCTTGATAAGCATCATTTTCTTCCTCTCTAGCAGCAATTAACGCCTTTCCGAATTGGGCATATAATCTCACCTTGTCATTAATCGCTTTCCCATCATGTTGAAACTTTTCGCCATGCTGATGCTCACTTTTATTAAACAATTTACCCATCATTTTATCGTGCATCCCTATGGCATAATCGACTAATGATGCACTCCATTCAATTAGAAAAGCAACTAAAATAGCATAGCGCCTTAATTCATCTAACCTAGATAGGTGAGCAGGTGTAGACTTCGCACCAATTTTAGTAAATTGTAACAGACGATTTTGATGTACTCGTTTCAAGCATCCAGAGTCGAGGTGAAGATTGCGAATAAATTCTAGGCGTTCTACTAGTTTTAAAAAGTTTCTAGGATTAGGTATTCCTGGTGGTTGACGCAGCCAAATTAAATCAGTCAGCTTTTTATCAGGCTCTAAAATTAATAGTTTATCCAGGGCTGTTTTTTGTAATATTGTCAGATTTTGAGTTAATTCTAGACACACTAATTTTTGAGCGCGGTGTCTCACTTCCCAAGCCAAACGTTCTACAGTAGAGATAGCTGGAATAATAATTTTACGAAAGCGCATTTCATCAATTAATGCTCCCACAAGTGCCATCCCTTGCTCTGAGGAGATGGCAAATGGTAATAACCATTTTGAGAGGAGTTTATATGTAGATATATTAAAAGAATGAAACCCAAAAATATTTTGAATTTCTACTAAATGTTCACGCCGTATTGTATCTCTTTGGGAATATTCTGTAATGATTGTTGGGTCAATTTTTAATTGGGAAGCAATATAAGAAAGTACAGATTCTGGAACTATTTCTCCCAAACTCCAAACCCGACCAGGAAAGCGGAGGTAACACAACTGCACTGCAAAACCCAGACGATTGTGTATCTACGACGTTCTTTGATAACTTTGAGTTCATCGTTGCTAAAAGTATAATAGCGAGCTATGTCTCTTATGGTGATGGAATTGGGAATTTCCGTAAATTGTAATCGCTGTGCCGGAGATAAAAGTTCACGAGTTGCCAATTATATTACCTGTGGTTTTGGATTTGATAAATTATTGTGAATTATTAATCAGATTAGTGGTTGTCAAGATTTCTTGGACAAAATCAAAATAGTAAAACTCAAGCCTCTAATTAGTTTGATGAAAGTTTATAGTTTGCACCACAGTAAGGACAAAATTTGAATTTCAGTGACATAATTGGTTCGTTACAACTAATGCAACGACTTCGTAAACCTGTACCACAAGCAAAGCAATATTTCGACCGTAAATCAGTCCACATTTGGTCAGGGGTAGTCCCTGGAGTCCAACATTGAGGACAAAATTTGAATGTAGTTATTGTCTCTAGGGGGACTTTTTTCGCTGCTGCATCTAGGTAATCTGGTGGTATCCCCAACGCAGATGCTAAACCGCTTTTAGCTTTTTGATTGAGTCTATTCGTTTGTCCACCTTCTATTTTCCGGATGGTTTGGATGTGTATTTGTGCTTTTAAGCTCAACTCCTTTTGGGTTAAGTTCTGCTGGGTTCGTAACCTGTGGACGTAATCAGCTAGGGCTTCATCCCCTTTGGGAAGCGGATCTTGTTCTGCTACCACCATGAAAATATATCTAAAAATGTATTTATTAATTATATTTTAACATCTACACTTTTAGACAAGAACTTGCTTATATTCGGGATCTAAAGTGATGATTACTTTAGCTGCTTTAGCCACTGCATTTTTAGAACGTCCGGGATTAGCTGAGAATACTCTGCGTTCATATCAGTCTACTTTAATGCCATTACTCCAGGAGTACGGCGATGGTCAATAGAAATCATCAATAGACAAGTTTTGTGGGAATATCTCAATCATTTAACTGATGTTTCTTATACTACTCATCACCGTCATCAAGCTGTGATTACGGCTTTGTTCAATTTTGCTGTTGATTTGGGATATCTCAAATCTAATCCGGTTGCTGGACTGACAAGACGTAAGCCGAATCGAGAACAAGGAGAACACGCTTCAGAGGAAGCTGTGCGCTATCTTACGTCTCATCAATTAGGCATTCTGTATCAAGTCATTAAAAAGATGCGCGGATGTCTGCGTTGGTGCGCTTGTTACATAGTAGTGGGACGAGAATTACTGAGGTATTGGCTCTAAATTTGGAGCAAATTGATTTCAAGTCCAGGAAATTTCAGGTGGTTGGTAAGGGTAATAAGCAACGGTGGTGTTTTTACAGTGAAGTGGCGCAAAAGAGTCTAAATCACTACTTTAAATACTACAGACATTTAACCCATCCAGCCTTGTTTACTGCTCAACAGCCCAAAACTTTGGTTGTTTCTCGTCTGTCGTACCGGATGGCGCATAAATCCTGGACTAGTTTGATTGGCAATACGACCGAACTTCAGGGGGTGAGACTGCATGACTTACGGCACACTTTTGCTACAGAACGGTGGGGCTAATGGGGATTGAGGAACTTAGGGCATTGATGGGACATGAGAGCATTCAGACAACTTTACGGTATCAGAAAGTAACGCCACAACGGGCAGAACAAGTAGCACATCAGGCGTTTAATAGTCTGCCTAGTTTTTGCGAATAGTTAGAATAGTTAGGATAATTAATTCAGATTTTACAGTCCTCATCAATACTTTTGACTGGGGTTAAATTTATGGGGC
>NZ_CP186035.1:0-93763 GCF_049315035.1 Anabaena sp. PCC 7938
AACAATTGCCGCCACCACCAAATTCAACCCACTAGCCCGATAAAATTGATCCTCATAAGAGCGATCGCGCACCTCACCCAGACGATTAAAAAACACCGCCCTTTTCAGAGTATGTTTCGCCTCACCCTTATTTAGCCCCGCAGTCGCTCGTCGTCGTAACTCAGGACTCTGCAACCATTCCAAAGTAAACAAAGTCCTCTCAATTCTCCCCAACTCCCGCAAAGCTAAAGCCAAACGATTCTGACGAGGATAAGAAGCCAATTTCCGCAACATTAAAGAAGCCGTGACCGTCCCCGTGCGAATTGAACTAGCAAGCCGGAGAATCTCATCCCAAGAATCCTCAATCAACTTCACATTAATCTTGCCACCTAACAAAGGTGACAAAACCTCATCAGCAGAAGTAGACTCAAAAGTATACAACTTCTTATCAGGTAAATCGCGCATTCGTGGAGCAAATCTAAACCCCAGCAGATGACACATCGCAAACACCTGCTCAGTATAGCCGCTTGTATCAGTGTAATGCTCCTGAATCTGCAAATCACTCTCGTGATACAACAAACCATCTAAAACATAACTAGCATCCCTGACCGTTGCATTAATCACCTTCACATGAAAAGGCACATATTGGTCAGAAATATGCGTGTAAAAAATCACGCTTCTATCCTTACCATATTTAGCATTAATCTCTTCATTAAAACTGCGGTGTCCACCAGCTTTAAAACGCTGACCATCAGACGAAGAAGTAGTCCCATCACCCCAATAAGCAGCAAAAGGAACTTGTGCCTGGAAATTTACCACCTCTGCCAAAGCCTGAGAATAAGTCTCATCTCGAATATACCAATCAGCCACCCAAGCTAAACGCTCAAAAGACATTCCTTGAGTAGCATCTGCCATGCGCGTTAAACCCAGATTAATCCCATCAGCAAGCAACGCACTCAACAAAACCACCTTATCTTCTACTTCTGTTCCTGAATATAAATGTGTAAAATGTTTAGTGAAATGCGTCCAAGAATCAACTTCCACCAACAAATCAGTCAGCTTAATTCTCGGCAATAAACTAGAGACTTTTCGACTTAATTCATCAACCTCAGTCGGAACAGCATTGCTCAAAGGAGTAATAATTAACCGCTCATCTTCTATTCTGACATCAACCAATTTATCCTCTGCCATTAAATCAGAAACAATCCCTAATTGTGACTTCAATTCCAGTGAACGTTGTTCAATATAGGTAGTGAAATCAGTTGTCACTGCCACAGGTATTGTTTGAGCAGAACGCATTAACTGCCATGAACTATCAGTTAACAGATAATCCTCAAAATCTTGGAA
This sequence comes from Anabaena sp. PCC 7938, assembly GCF_049315035.1. Lineage (NCBI taxonomy): Bacteria > Bacillati > Cyanobacteriota > Cyanophyceae > Nostocales > Nostocaceae > Anabaena > Anabaena sp. PCC 7938. Next base: position 1,327 of record NZ_CP186035.1, read on the forward strand.
CTGACGAGAACCTACTACCCAAATATCCCCAGAACGTAAACCACTACGTAACTCAGCCAAGGCACACATCTCATAATAGTGACGGTCAATAGTATCGCCCTTCATTACGTGTTTTAACCAACGAGGTTTCACAAAACTAGTAGGAGTAGATTCCGGTATATTTCTGCGTCCAGATATATTTAATTCTTTAATCACCGCTAAAGCTTCAATAACTGGTAAACTAGCAGTTGTTGCTTTAAATTCAAACGTCTCCAACAACTTAGGTGTATATCTTCGCAACTGTGAATAACGGTTATCAAGTAGTTCAAGATAATCAAAATCTGCGGGTCTAGCTAACTTTTCAGCTTCAACAACACTATTGATAAACTTCTCCCAATCCAAGACCGACTCAATCGCTTGATAAGCATCATTTTCTTCCTCTCTAGCAGCAATTAACGCCTTTCCGAATTGGGCATATAATCTCACCTTGTCATTAATCGCTTTCCCATCATGTTGAAACTTTTCGCCATGCTGATGCTCACTTTTATTAAACAATTTACCCATCATTTTATCGTGCATCCCTATGGCATAATCGACTAATGATGCACTCCATTCAATTAGAAAAGCAACTAAAATAGCATAGCGCCTTAATTCATCTAACCTAGATAGGTGAGCAGGTGTAGACTTCGCACCAATTTTAGTAAATTGTAACAGACGATTTTGATGTACTCGTTTCAAGCATCCAGAGTCGAGGTGAAGATTGCGAATAAATTCTAGGCGTTCTACTAGTTTTAAAAAAGTTTCTAGGATTAGGTATTCCTGGTGGTTGACGCAGCCAAATTAAATCAGTCAGCTTTTTATCAGGCTCTAAAATTAATAGTTTATCCAGGGCTGTTTTTTGTAATATTGTCAGATTTTGAGTTAATTCTAGACACACTAATTTTTGAGCGCGGTGTCTCACTTCCCAAGCCAAACGTTCTACAGTAGAGATAGCTGGAATAATAATTTTACGAAAGCGCATTTCATCAATTAATGCTCCCACAAGTGCCATCCCTTGCTCTGAGGAGATGGCAAATGGTAATAACCATTTTGAGAGGAGTTTATATGTAGATATATTAAAAGAATGAAACCCAAAAATATTTTGAATTTCTACTAAATGTTCACGCCGTATTGTATCTCTTTGGGAATATTCTGTAATGATTGTTGGGTCAATTTTTAATTGGGAAGCAATATAAGAAAGTACAGATTCTGGAACTATTTCTCCCAAACTCCAAACCCGACCAGGAAAGCGGAGGTAACACAACTGCACTGCAAAACCCAGACGATTGTGTGGTCTACGACGTTCTTTGATAACTTTGAGTTCATCGTTGCTAAAAGTATAATAGCGAGCTATGTCTCTTATGGTGATGGAATTGGGAATTTCCGTAAATTGTAATCGCTGTGCCGGAGATAAAAGTTCACGAGTTGCCAATTATATTACCTGTGGTTTTGGATTTGATAAATTATTGTGAATTATTAATCAGATTAGTGGTTGTCAAGATTTCTTGGACAAAATCAAAATAGTAAAACTCAAGCCTCTAATTAGTTTGATGAAAGTTTATAGTTTGCACCACAGTAAGGACAAAATTTGAATTTCAGTGACATAATTGGTTCGTTACAACTAATGCAACGACTTCGTAAACCTGTACCACAAGCAAAGCAATATTTCGACCGTAAATCAGTCCACATTTGGTCAGGGGTAGTCCCTGGAGTCCAACATTGAGGACAAAATTTGAATGTAGTTATTGTCTCTAGGGGGACTTTTTTCGCTGCTGCATCTAGGTAATCTGGTGGTATCCCCAACGCAGATGCTAAACCGCTTTTAGCTTTTTGATTGAGTCTATTCGTTTGTCCACCTTCTATTTTCCGGATGGTTTGGATGTGTATTTGTGCTTTTAAGCTCAACTCCTTTTGGGTTAAGTTCTGCTGGGTTCGTAACCTGTGGACGTAATCAGCTAGGGCTTCATCCCCTTTGGGAAGCGGATCTTGTTCTGCTACCACCATGAAAATATATCTAAAAATGTATTTATTAATTATATTTTAACATCTACACTTTTAGACAAGAACTTGCTTATATTCGGGATCTAAAGTGATGATTACTTTAGCTGCTTTAGCCACTGCATTTTTAGAACGTCCGGGATTAGCTGAGAATACTCTGCGTTCATATCAGTCTACTTTAATGCCATTACTCCAGGAGTACGGCCGATGGTCAATAGAAATCATCAATAGACAAGTTTTGTGGGAATATCTCAATCATTTAACTGATGTTTCTTATACTACTCATCACCGTCATCAAGCTGTGATTACGGCTTTGTTCAATTTTGCTGTTGATTTGGGATATCTCAAATCTAATCCGGTTGCTGGACTGACAAGACGTAAGCCGAATCGAGAACAAGGAGAACACGCTTCAGAGGAAGCTGTGCGCTATCTTACGTCTCATCAATTAGGCATTCTGTATCAAGTCATTAAAAAAGATGCGCGGATGTCTGCGTTGGTGCGCTTGTTACATAGTAGTGGGACGAGAATTACTGAGGTATTGGCTCTAAATTTGGAGCAAATTGATTTCAAGTCCAGGAAATTTCAGGTGGTTGGTAAGGGTAATAAGCAACGGTGGTGTTTTTACAGTGAAGTGGCGCAAAAGAGTCTAAATCACTACTTTAAATACTACAGACATTTAACCCATCCAGCCTTGTTTACTGCTCAACAGCCCAAAACTTTGGTTGTTTCTCGTCTGTCGTACCGGATGGCGCATAAATCCTGGACTAGTTTGATTGGCAATACGACCGAACTTCAGGGGGTGAGACTGCATGACTTACGGCACACTTTTGCTACAGAACGGGTGGGGCTAATGGGGATTGAGGAACTTAGGGCATTGATGGGACATGAGAGCATTCAGACAACTTTACGGTATCAGAAAGTAACGCCACAACGGGCAGAACAAGTAGCACATCAGGCGTTTAATAGTCTGCCTAGTTTTTGCGAATAGTTAGAATAGTTAGGATAATTAATTCAGATTTTACAGTCCTCATCAATACTTTTGACTGGGGTTAAATTTATGGGGCAGGGAATACATACTACTCTGCACCAACGAACTCAGGCTAAACTGCCTTTTAGTGGCTTTTGATACTGGTATTAGTTGATTCCCTTGATTCTAGTTCTGAAACTATTGTTAGGCAAGGGTTTCAGCCTTAGCGTACAATTTTCCCGTTTTGGCACGGTGACCCCAAAATTGCTGAAACCTATATAGGACAAGATTTTCTAGACCATCTTGCAGGTTTTTACACGTATCTCGGTCTTATGCCATTATCCCCTCGGATTTCAACCAGTTTACCGTAGTTGCGTTAGGGGATGCCAGCCATACAGAGGATTTTGTGGCTTAACAAAGAATTTTTTCGGCATACCTGCATAATTTTTCAAAGCTGATCCGATGTATATGTAGCAGCCAAGCTGATCAAAATGTGAGCAGTCAGAAGTCATAGAAAAATCAGCTGATCTTGCGAAAGATACTCTTAAGTAATTGGACAGAAAAATTTACACATTAGATTTCAGGCTGGATAAAGGTTTTAGGTCAAATTTTGTGTAATTAATTTTGTCTTACTACTTAGCATGATTCAAAGGGGGTCAAGCTTGAATTATTGCAACTATTATGGTTTTGATTGTGGGACAACTAACTGGCGAATTTTTCAAGTAAGCGGAACAGAGTCAAATCAGGCTGACTCAATTAGCGAACCGCAACCTGTATCACTCACAATCTGCGATTCGGCACGACACAGTTTGTCTGCCGCTTTATTACTGAATGAAGATAGCCAAATTTTAGCTTGCGGAGAAAGAGCTTATGAAGACTCGTCTATCGGCGTAAATTTATTAGATGCTTTCAAATTATGTTTTGGTAACAATCAAACCGTCATAGCATCTGACCCAAATAGACGTTACACCCATGTAGAGGCATTAAGCTATACAGGAAAACTACTCTCAAAGGTATTAGACCGACTCCTAGAAGAAAAACAAAACTTTTTAGGAAACAATAACCAATTTATTTTTACTCATCCCGTGCATTGGGGAAAGACAAAAAATAACGGTGAAATTGAAGGAACAATTCTTAATGATTTTGCTGTAACTATCCGAGCTTATTTTCCTGATCAATTGCACGAAAATATCCATTTTGTTTCTGAACCAGAAGCAGCTTTGCTCAGTTTGGTGCAGACTAAACAATTACAAAAATTGGTTAAGGGATATAGCCTAATTGTTGATATTGGGGGTGGCACTACGGATTTAGTAGCAGGACAATGGACATCTGAGGGTTTACAGGATATTCGCTATTTTGGTGCAGCTTATGGGGGAAATCATTTTGATCAGGCAATTGCAGACTATATTGCTAATAAGTTTAAATTAGATGAATTACAGCAGCTTTCATTAGATAGACAGTTACGTTATTATGGTCGCAAATTCAAGGAGAATTTGAGTCAACAAGCCAGAATCAATTATCATCAACCTGTTAATTTGATAGTAGTCTTGGCTGCTCCTACAGAAACAAATGTTCTGCGTCAAGCGATTAGTTTAACTTGTGCAGAATTTGAAAAAATAACAACTGATGGTCAAAAATATTTGCATGATTCTCTATTAGCATCTCTAGAAGAAATGGAGTTAAATTCTGGAGACATTGGACAAATCATTCTAGTTGGTGGTGGAGCTAGATTATTTATAGTTTCCAATATTTTGCGAGAAATCTTTGGCAACTCAATTCCAATTATCTATGGAGATCCTCCAGAATCTACAGTTGCTAGAGGTGCTGCTTTATGGGGAATGCGTTCTAGTTTACTGACAAAAAAAACTATTGATATTTTGGAAGAATTAGTAGTTAATCCCTTACCAAAAAATGAAGTCATTATTAATGATTCTCAACCTGCTGTAATAGTTCAAATATCTACAGTATATCCAACACATCATCTAAATATCATGAATAATAACACACAGATTCGGCAAGAAATGGAGCAAGTGCAAGCTGAACTTCAATCTGCACTTAAGGAAATAATTATTTTAGCCAAAAAGGAACTTAAGCCAGAGCAATTTAAAGAAATTGAAGTTGAATTTCAGGAACTTAATGAATTACTGGAAAGGCTGAAAACAGGTTTAGTTTATATTGGGTTATTTGGAAAAACAGGGGCAGGAAAATCAGCAATTGCTAATTCACTAATAGGTTCTGATATTGCTGGAGTTAACGTTGCAAATGATTTCACTCGTGAGGTAATGGCATACCAAAAAGAACCTTGGAATATAGTTGATGTACCAGGAATTATGGGTGATCCAGTTTATGAAAAAATGGCGCTTGACGAAGCTAGAAAATCTCACGGACTCATTTTTGTAATCAATTCTGAACCTTATGAACCAGAACTAAAATTGTTTGAATGGGTACATAATGCTGTTCCTAATATTCCTAAGATTGTGTTTGTGAATAAGTGGGATGTATTAGAGGCTGGACACGATGATGCAGAATTAAAAGTTGTGCGTCAGAAAATTACCGAAAAAATGGGTAAGTTTGTCAAATCACCTAATGACATTATTTACGGGAGTGCCAGAATTAAACAAAATGGAACGATGGTGCGTCAAGAATTGCCACAATTGCTAAATAAAATGTATGAGGATGCAGGCACACTTGGACAAGTGATGAATATTCTCGATCCTGCCCATCGTGCTGATGATCTTACCCAAAATATCAATAATAAAATTCTGGAAGTGCGGATAAAAATAGCCAGGAAAGCAATTAATGGTTTTGCTGTGGGTGCAGTAGCGAGTGAATTTATCCCTTTTACACAACTAATTCTCACTCCTGGAATTTTAGCAAGTATGGTATTTACTGTGATTAAAATTATGGGCAAACAAGCCAATAAAGAAGATGCCAAAAAAATGACCAAAGAACTGTTAACGGCTTGTGGTCAAGTTTTAGGTGTGGAATTTGCTGCTGTAGCTGCTGCTGACTTGTTACTAGATATTATAACGGTTGTTACAGGCCCAATTGGAGCCGCGATCGCTTTATTTGCTGATGTTAGTGCATTAGGCTATTACAAATATCAGCGTACAGCTATTTTAGGTGAAGTAACTATTGAGTATGTTCGCAATAATTATAGTTGGGCAGGAAGTCAACAAGCTGTAATTAAGCGTTGTAAAGAAACTGCTTCACAACATTATTTTTCTATTCAGAAGAAAAACAAATAAGAGTTGCACAATTACAACCATCATGTCAAAAAGTTCATAGTTGGGCTGAAACTCAACTCTGGCTTTCACTTTCATCGTCACCCCTACTACTTTATCTGGAGACAATAAGATCATGCAGTTGAAAAACAGAATTGAAGATTACCTTGAAACGATTAAACCTGACACCGCCGGAATTACTTGTCCTGCTTGTGGTTCAGTATTAGGAATCAGAAGACAAGGTAGCACCGATATGGTATTAACTCAAAATGTGCGTTTAGAATTAGATGGCAACCTGAATAGTTATCGTCTATTTCTGGAAAAAATTGAAGCCATTTTAGAGCAAAGAACTGTTTATTATAAACGCTATGCTGGTAATTATCCTTATGATCGAGAATTAAGACATTATCAGCGTGGCGAAAAACCACAAATTGAATTTAAATCTGATGGGAATTATACCGGAATTTTAGCAGAACTTGTTAGTAATTCCTTTGTCGAAATGACTGACTTTTTTGAGTGGATTAAAAACTTTTATTCTTTTCCAAGAGTTGATAAAGACAAAAGTTTAAATCAACTGAATGGAGAGGAAGCAAAATTAATTTATCAAAAGACTAAAGGTATTTTAGTCACAGGTTTAGAACCTCGCTCCATTGCCGGTCCATTAGTAGATATTATTTTTGATCAAAAATATGTCTCTACTTGGCAACAAAAAGTTCTAAAAAATACCGAAAATATGAACAAATTAGCCAAATTACTAGAGGAAATATGTCCTGCTATTAATTGGTATTTGGAAATATTACTGGATATTAATTCAAGACATCCTGAAAATCAAACCAATCCTCAAAACCATGAACAATTAAAAGATGGTATTACTCGGATTAAATTTATTTTAGCCATTGTTTTAGGACATCGAACTAAAAATAATGAGCTTTTAATTGATATATTCATTCAAGCAGATTCACCTTTTACTTTACCTCGTAAAACTGTAATTGCTCCTAAATATTTAGGTCAGTTACTTTGTTCGGAAATAGTATTAGGGAATCCTAAAATTGGTTTAAGTGAAAACTTACTCCAAAAACTCAAAAAAGAACTTAATAATGGTCAAAGACAAGGTAATGATAAAACTGTAGAAGAAGTTGTGAAAATTTTACACAGCGAAATTGACAAATTTGTTCATTTCTGTTGCAGTGGACCTGTGAGCAAAAATCCTGCTCAAAAATCTGAAGATCGTCGTGATTTATCCAAAACAGCTTATATTTTTGCTGAAGAAAATTGTGGTTGGTATCCCAAGTTAGAGCCTACTCATCCTGTGATTTTATTAGGTAGTCCTGGCACTGGTAAATCTTCTGTAATGTTAACAGGATTTACGACATTTTATGAGAATATTTATGCTTTGGGAGCAACAATTAATTTTGAATCTCCCGAAGATGAAGCAAGGATGAATAGTCTCTATAAAGATTATAGTGCTGGTATCATGCCAAAACCAACACCGAAAGGAGATCGTACCACAATTAAACTATCAATTGAATTTCCAGTTAAAGGTTATCCTCGTACTCATTTTGTTTTTACAGATGTAGCGGGGGAAGTTATGGCAAGAAGTTTAACAGCAGAAGGCTCAGATCCTGCTATTTTAAGAATACTGAAAAATGCGGAAACAATCATTTTCTTTTTTGATATTTCCATTGAACCATCAATTCGTCAGAAATTCACCGAAGGGAATGATGGCACTTGGACAAAATTAGCCAAAAATGTTACAAACGTTTTCAAGAGTCGAGCTAATAATAAAGATAATGTAGAAGATACTTCCAGAGCCGAAGTTAGTCAAATACAATTATTAGGAAAATTGATCCAAGATTTGCGAGTTCAAAGAGGAGAAAATGACTTAAAAAATGATGGAGTTAATTTCATCTGCGTCATTCCTAAAATGGATCTTTTTGCTGATAAAACAGAAGGTAATCGCTACTTTTTTACCAAATTTCTTGAAGATTTGCAGCAAAAAGATATTTTAGTTCCATCCCATCGTGGTAATGGGGATGAATCTTTTCAAGGAATGCGCTCTATTGGTGGAACTTTAGCCAAAATTCCTAATCAAAATCGCCAATTAACTCCTGATAATGGAATCGAGGATCAAAAAATATTAGGACAATGGATTTCTCAAACAGCTTTAACTTATCTAACTAAAGTTAAACAAGCTCTTGATCCTCAAACTCCTGAACAGATTAAAGCTTCTTTACAAAATACTTTAGATGTGGGTTTAGTTAAGACTCTAAATTATAATTTTGGTGAAGATAATGTCTATTTTTTACCTGTTTCTGCTCAAGGAAAAGATAGCGATAATCCCAACTTTGGTAGCGCACCCAATCAAAAACTTTCTGAATATGTCTTTATTTTGCCTGTAGTATTATCTGTTAATAATAATGGACAAACTTCAGAAGAACAAAATAAAAAATCTGTTTTCCCTTGGAGTTAATTAGGCGAGATTGTAGGGGTGGCATAATCTTGCTTGTAACATAACAGGCAGAATGTCCATCCCATGTTTTAAGATTTTATTTAAGGATTATTTTTTAAGAAAATTATACAAATGAGGATTAATAACAATATGACAGGTACAGGATTAATTGTTTTTTTAATTATTATTTTATTAGTTTTTTCTGTGGTAATTCTTAAGAAAAATCATAGATTAAATCAACAACATAATCAAAAAAATATTCGTGAAAAGTTATCAAAACAATTATCAGAAGAAGAAGAAATTATCACTATTCCACCTCCACCTATTTTAAATATTCCTAAACCTACAAGCATATCTCTAGTAAGTGAGAAAGGAATTGATTATACAGACTTACAGCATCTTTTAGAAAATTTACAATGGCAAAAAGCCGATGCAGAAACAAGATTTATTTTGCAAAAAATAGGTAATGTTGTTAATTCTAATTATCTTAATGCTGATGATATATTTCAACTTTCTTGTAGAGATTTACAAACTATTGATACTTTATGGTTATATTATAGTAATTGTCATTTTGGTTTAACGGTACAATATCAACTATGGCAAGAATCAAAACAAGAGCTTAACTTATTTGGGGAGTGGGTAGGATGGTGTAAAAGAGGAGTATTTATTCGAGAATCAGAGTTAATTTATGATTTAACCGCCCCTGTTGGACATCTTCCTGTTGCTTATATTCCCATCGTGGGTAATTGTTTATGGATAGTGTTAGATTCAGTAACATGGTTTAATCAAAAGTTGCAAAGTTGTCAGCAAAATTAAGATATTTTCGATGTATATAGGACTCATATTTGATTTTTGAAAAACACTCGGTACACCTGAATCTTCTAGAATCCTTTTACCTCATGCCTTTTGCATATTGCCTACCGACGCAAATAATTTCAGGACTCAAATATTATTCCTATAGTAATTCCAAATAAGAATGATACATCAACCCGTGCAATAGTCACGAATAATTTCATCAACTGAGGAGGTAATGATTATGTCTAAACGAGATCGCGCTAGAGAATGGGTCAATAACTATGCAATCACGGGAACAGGAATTGTTGTGGCAGCAATTATTCCTGGATCAACTTCGATCGCATTGATGGCAATAGAAGGAACAATGTGCTTTCATATTGGGAGAATTTATCGCGGCGATGATTTTTCTATGAAAGAAGCAGGAGCGATCGCGGCCAGCGTCGGTTTGGCAGCAGTAGCAGGGCAAATCATCGCCTTGGAAGCATTAACCTTAGTTCCCTGGGCTGGATGGGCAGCTAAAGCCGCGATTGCAGGTGGCATCATCAAAGCATTAGGAGAAGCCATTATTAGCTATTACGAAAATAAAGATTCCCAGTTTTCTCCAACTTCCACTATTACATTTAAACCCCAGACAATTGAAATTGTTGAAATTGAACCCCCTAACAAAATCATCACTTTAATAGGCACTACAAGCGCAGGTAAATCTAGCACAGCTAATGCTTTATTAGGCTATGAAGCTTTCTCTATCGGGGCTGAACATGGCACAACTACACAAGTTAATCAAGAAGACTATATGAGAGGTTATTCCCTCAGAGATACACCAGGTTTAATGGATGATACTAACTTCAATGAAATTGTTTGGGAAGCTATCCAAGACAGTGAGTTAGTCATCTATGTCACAGGAGAAGGTCAACTTTATCGGCAAGAATTAGAAATTTTCAAACGTATCCGTGAAAGTCAGATTCAGTGGGATCAAGATTCTGAAACAATGGGAGTTCGCCAATTAGCACTTTACGTAAATAGAGAAGATGTCAAACAATCAACTATGGATAGTCAAACTATTCAGCAGGAAGCTAATTTAATTAGAAACCAAGTCAGCCAATGGATACCCTCTCACAAAGTAGTATTTGGAGCTTCATCGCCCATCGCTAGAGGAATTAGACAACCAGCCCAAATAGAAGCTCTGGAATCTTTAATTAACTCCCACATAAACAATCAAAAATAATTATAAAAGTTGATGCCAGATCACAATTCCATACAATTACACAACAGTCAACCCCTATCATCAGCTATTCAACAAGCCGATGTTATGTCTCTGTCACTGCTGTTTAGTTTAGGACGCTATTACTTAGATATTCCCTTTGATCAAAGCAATCCCATCTGGAAGATTAATACACCAAAAACTCTCTTAGAAGCACCAAATTTTCTCCTGCTTGAACAAGTAGGCAATCCTGTCGGTAATGCTACCCAACAACCATTAACAGCCTTACAAACAGCCTTATCAGCTTGTCATGCACCTGGACAGTATTCCCTAATCTTTATTGTCACCAGTGACGGAGTACAAAATCGTATTTATTTTGGGGTGCGTGGTCATAGTTCCATTCACAATTCCTATCAATTTGTAGAGAATTTGGGAAATTTTCTCCAAGGAAACTGGTCAGGTACTAGGCTCAGACGGTGTAATAATCAAGAATCACCAATTGACACCAGTTTACATAACATGGATTACGCTGTGGCACTCACAGGTGTTCCTTCTCTCAAACCAGGAGACGGCCAAGGCTATCCACAAACTTTAGATCGTCTCATGCGGGGAATGAGAGGGAAAAAATATGCCTATGTTGTCATTGCTGAACCTGTTAATAGAACCGAAGTTGATGGGGTGATTTATCAGTGCCGCAATTTACTAGGTTTGGTACATTCTCTAACTAAAATGAATCTTTCCTTAGCAGAGACAGAGGGAAGTAGTGAAAGTATCAATTATGGTGGTAGTAAAGGTGTAAGTACCAGTGGTATGAACACAGATTTCACCATGAGTTTATTACTAGGAGCAAACGGATTAGCCGAAATTTTTCCTCCCGCTGGATTATTAGCTGCTTTTGCTTCTATGGGATTACCTTTTTTGAGTTCCAAATTGGGATGGCAAAAAACACAATCTGATAGTGAAAATATTAATTGGGGTAATAGTTTCAGCAGCAATTTTAGCCTTTCTCGCACTATCGGCAAAGAGTATATTAATGCCCACGCTCAAGCAGTAGAATCTCAATTAGAGAGATATACAACTCGGTTTGAACAATCGGAAAATATGGGTTGTTGGAATGTGGGTACTTACTTATTAGCTCAAGACCCAATCACAGCCCAACAAGGAGCAACCCAATTAAAATCACTTTTGAATGGTGAAAAAAGTTGCTTTGAGCCGATGCGAATGCATGACTTACATCCAATTTGGGCAAATGGGGTACAAGTTGCTCTCAGCGATTTGAGACAACCAGAAATACAAATTTCTCGACAACAGGAAAAAGATATCCAACATCCACTAGGAAATTTATTTAATGGCTTAACAACTCCTTTAAATACGGAGGAATTAGCATTATTAGTTAATCTCCCTCGTCAGGAAATACCTGGAGTGCGGGTGATGCCAACAGCTAGTTTTAGTCTTAATTCTCCTGTTAGTTCCCTTGGGGCAGAAATCCAATTAGGAGATTTATTAGATGGAGGAGAACCGACACCTTTAAAATATAAAATATCATTAAAAAGCTTGACAAAGCATACTTTATTAACAGGGATTAATGGGAGTGGAAAATCTACTACTTGTTTAAAAATTATCCGCGAAATGCTCAAAGTGAAGATTCCTTTTTTAGTAATTGAACCTGCTAAAACAGAATATGTAGAATGGGCGATCGCTCATAATCAAAAATTACCCCCGGACAGTCCTGACAGAATCACCATATATATGCCTGGTGAACATTCTGCTCAGAAAATGCAAGAACTAGAACCACTAATTCTCAATCCTTTTGATATCATCTGGTTGGGAACGGAAGAAATTCCTCAAATTTTATCTCATATAGATCGATTAAAATCTATCTTTAATGGTTCTTTTCCTATGCAGGAAGTTTTACCAATCTTATTAGAAGAAGTGCTGTTTGCCACTTACAGAAAACCCTTTGATTGGCTCGCAGATCCTTTACCAGATTTTAGTACATCTCGTCCCACTTTGACACAGATGTTGGATAAAATTAGACCTGTAATTAAAGGAAAAGGTTATGAAGAAAAAATTGCTGATAATTTAATTGCGGCTTTAACGACACGGATTCAAAGTCTCCGTCAAGGTTGGAAGAAAAAGCTATTTGATCAACCGAAATCAACCTCTTGGTCAACCCTATTTGATCGTCCAGCAGTCATTAATATTTCTTATTTAGGAGATGATGCAGATAAATCTTTTACAATGGCTTTAATTCTACAATTTCTATATGAATATCGACAAGCCCAACGAGATTCACCCATTTTTCCGAAAACATCAGCAGGTTCATTATCTCATTTGCTGATTATTGAAGAAGCCCATAGAATCATGTTGCGAACAGGTCAAGGGACAGTGGAACAAGCTAATCCTCAAGCTAAAGTCGCTGAAATGTTTTCTAATATTCTCTCAGAAATTAGAGCCTACGGACAAGGTTTATTAGTTGTTGATCAAGTTCCATCTCGGTTGATACCTGATGCAATTAAAAATACTAATTTGAAAATAGTACATCGTTTGGTAGCAGCAGATGATCGCCAAACAATGGGGGATTGTATGGGGTTAAATCCTGAACAATCGGCAATTATTAATCGTTTACGACCTGGACAAGCGATCGCTTACGGTGACTTAGATGATGCTGCTGCTTGGATACAAGTAACAACATAGGAGGAAAAATGCTTCGACCAAGAAAGCTACTAAAAACTGTTGGTAAAGTTGCTATATCTGCTTTACAGACTACAGGAAACATTTCTTTAGAAACAGGAAAAGGTGCTGTATCTGCTTTACAGAATCTTGATAAAACTGTCAAAGCCTCAATTATTGCCAGCATTCCTCAAGAAATTAAAGACGCTATTAAGCATAAGCAAGGTAAAGTTTTTATTCCAATACCCCTAATAAGAACGGCTTTGCGAGAATACTTTTTACAGCAAAAAGTAACACTGGTTAACTTATCCTTAAAACAGAATCAGTGCTTGATTTTCGCCACAACAAAAAAGCGAGGAATAACAGTTAAAATTCAAGTTGCTGTCGATATTAAAGAAATCGAAGTTAAGCAATTATCACCTCAAGAAACGCAAGTAACCCCGCCAGAGATATACATCAAATTAGTCGTTGTAGAACCAGTGAATATTTCAAGTCAAGGATTTTGGGGAACTACTATTTTGTGGATTGTAGAAAACATTGGGCGCGGTATTTTTGGGATTGATACTGTCCCTGAAAATTTGAGGGATTTTCGATTAGCGGGTAATATCATCAGCATACCTATCCAATCTCTCAATCTTCACAAAGATTGGCAAAAATATTTGAAATATGTGGAATATGTAAAGGAGGTAAAATTTGTTGATAATGCTGTAGAGTTAACATTCAATAATCCTGAGTGGATATTAGAAATGTTGACTGATGAACAATTACCATCTGCTTAATCTTGTCATTTAATCAGGAAGAAACCATGAAAACACTAAAAATTGTCAATTCCCAAAAACAAGCGATCGCACAAGTTGACTGGGAATCTCCCAACAAATTGATCGTGCAAATTTTTGATCCAGCTAGTGAAATCGAGCTAAATGCTATTATAGAGCGTTCAAAACAAACAGGAATACCCTATCGAACAGGAGGGGCAAGAGATGGAAATTTAATGATAGATGAACAACAGGCGATTGGACCAAATCATGAAAATTTTTTAGAAGCATTATCAGGAATAATTGGACAAATAAAATTCGGTGGACAGAGAGTTTTTGGTTTAATTCAACAATAACTATAGCATTATGCACTTGAATGAAATACATCATAGTTCCCTCCTCGCTTGCGGGTTGGGCTTCTTGTATCTCACTCAACAAAAGACTAATCAATCACAATCAGAGAAAAACCAATGAGTAATTTAGAATCCTTTTCTCAAGAAAAAACCAGAGAAATCAGCGCTCAAACTGAACTAATTAACCAAACTGAAGTCAGCAAATTTGAACTCAGCAACCTTGCCTCAAATGAAGACATTGCTGATTACATTCAAGAAACAATACCTCAATCTCATTTAGAAAACTGTTCAGCTATTCGTTATGAACCCGTACCTAACGAACTTTATCCTCATGCTAAAGGCTCATTTGAACGGGATACTCATCAAATTTGTATTTGGGGTGAACAATTTGCTGGACCGCAAGAACTCACTGCTACCATGACTCACGAAATCGGTCATAATGTCCATGAAAATATTATCGCTTACAACCCAGAAATTGCTCAGAAATGGTCTGATTTACACCAGCAAAGTTTAACAACTTATGAACAAGATGGTTTTGGTTTTGTTACAGATTATGCACGCACGAGCCAATATGAGGATTTTGCTGATAGTTATCTTACCTACATTGGTGATCCTGAAAAACTCCAGTTTTATAACCCAGATAAATATGAGTTTATGAAAGACAATGTGTTTGCTGGAGAGGAGTATGCACCACGTTTATCGGGCGGATATTACCTGAAAGACAATCAAGATTACTCTTGGAATCTCTTTAATGAGGATGGTGAACCCAATGTACTTTTCTGCTGCGATTGTAGTAGTTATTGCAGTTACGATCCGAATGGTTGCAGTCCTTAACTAAAAAGTATATAGCATTTCCTAGTCTAATGAAGTATAAAATTATCTGCGTTTATTTGCGTCCATCTGCGTTTAATTAGTACTGCTTGTACCTCACTTGAATGGGAATTGCTATATAAATTTTTCGGCGTTGGTGAATGAAAGTATGAATTTATCTCATGTATAACTGCATAAAATACTCGGTTCTACCCGATAAGAGATAGTAAGAATTGTGAAATCATCAAATTAACGCTAAATACAGGAGTCAAATGCCGTGAATCGCACTCTAGTTATTAATAATATCCTGCAACAACGTAAGCCTTTAGTTCAAAAAATTGAACAAGTTAAAACTCTATTAATTCAGCGCCAAGAATTCCTTAAGGAATTAGAACAATTGCGTTTAGCTATCATGCCACAACTTGATAATCCTGTCTCTGTGGAATTATTAAAAAAACTAGACTTGAATAAACTGCATAATTTAATTGATAGTGCATTAGCTGCATTGAGTAAACTTAAACGTCGTTTTGCGAGAACTACTTTGAATATAGGTGTAGTAGGGAGAGCTAGACAAGGAAAAAGTCGTTTATTACAAAGTATCAGCGGGTTAACTCGTGCAGAAATTCCTGATGGCGATAGAGAACATTGTACAGGAGTAAGCAGTACGATTTATCACAATAAAAATAGGGATCAAGAACCTTATGGAGTTGTCTGGTTTTATTCAGAAAATAGTTTTTTAAAAGAAATCATTGCCCCTTATTATGCACAGTTACAGCTAGGTAATTCTCCTCAAAATATTCAGGAATTTGCTCAAAATAATCTTCCCGAACTTCCTGATGCTCTCAAAACTTTTGCTGAGTATAAAGCTAAATATGAACACTTGAAAAGATACAAGGATAACTTAGGAAGATATTACAGACTTTTGGGAACAACAGAAGCTCAACCTCTAAGAATTACAAGGGAGCAAATTCGAGAATATGTTGCTCAAGATAATGAACAAGGTGATCGCATTTTATTTGCAGAGGGAATGAGAAATGAATGGTCTGCCTTCCTTGACGATGATGAAATTCGTTCTAAAATTTGGATAGAATTTCGACAAATTGAGGAACGCAAGCATTTACAAATGAGTTGGAAAAATCAAGTAACAAAAACGATGATTCCCAATCAGGAATTAGTGTTTTTGTAAAGTTCGAGTAATTTGTATTAAGAGGATGTTTGAAAAGTTGTCGGCGAATATAATATTGCTCCGCAACGCCAAGGGCGAACGCTACTGCACAAACTAAGTTCACGCAGGTGGACTAACGGAAAATTAAGGCTTTTGAACCCACGTTCGCGTAGCGTTCCGAAGGAATAGGTGGGTTTTGTCTGTATAGCCGAGACTTCTAGTCGCCAGGGCGAGTAATAATTTAGACTTTTCAAACAACCTCTAAACAGAACACGAGAAAAATCTCGATCAAAAAAGAGTTTTACCAATGACTATTCAACTGAGTTTGAGCGTTAATAACCTGACTGAATTTTCGATTTATGACGAAGCTAGTCAGCCAATTAGAAATAACGGTAAGTTACCTTTTGTAGAAATTCTTTGGGACAATTATTGTCATTTACCACCTGATAAAATAGTTGAATATTTATCAAGTTTTAGCGATAGTATTGCTTTTCATATTATGTGGTCAAGATTTATTGATCGAGATTTAGAACAATTTGAAGAATTCCTTCGCCACCTTAAATTTCATGTAGATGTTATTAAACCTCTCTACATTTCTGATCATATTTGCACTTTTCATCAAGGTAATGTTTATGTTAAATCAGGATTAGAATTTAATTATGATAATCCTGAAGAGGTCTGGCACAGAATTGATCGCTATCAAAATTATCTTGGAAGACAAATTATCCTGGAAAATTTTGCCTCTATGACTTCAGAAGGCTACAAACAAATAGAATTCTTTGAAGCAATGGTGAATAAAACAGGATGTGGAATATTTTTTGATATTTCTAATGCTAGAGTTGCTGAATATAATGGATTTACCCCCATAACAGATTGGATAGATTTAT
Organism: Anabaena sp. PCC 7938; assembly: GCF_049315035.1. NCBI lineage: Bacteria > Bacillati > Cyanobacteriota > Cyanophyceae > Nostocales > Nostocaceae > Anabaena > Anabaena sp. PCC 7938. The sequence goes on from NZ_CP186035.1 coordinate 18,622, forward strand.
TGAAAGAAATACCAAAATTACATTGTCATGTTGGTGGTTATGAATACAAATCTGATTTTGGTTATTATCGAGATAGTCATGGTGACGATATATCTGCACAGACTTTATTGGATATTAAAAATGTATTAATCTGCTTGGATATTCAAAGTATTTGTTATGAAAGAGAACATCATAAAATTAGTCAAAAAATGGCTGTAGACTTGGCACAAATAGCTAATATATGCAGATTAAATTAAATGAGTGAATCACCATCAACTATTCTGTCTCAAAAACTATATATAGCAGATGTATCACCAAACTCTTCTCTATTACAACATTATATTTGGCAATCACCTTTACTATTACCTCAAAATTTAAGTGATTTTGATGAATTTGCTCAACGAGTCAAACAAGCAGGAAAATTATGGTTAAAAAATAATGATCTCCGCATTTTTAATCAACTTATTATCACCCATAAAAACGCTTGGATATCTTACATATTTCAACGCGCACAACTTCCCAATCAATCACCAATAATAGCAGGGCCGATATCACGGCGGTTAATTAGAAAAGGCTTCACTATACCACCATACCCCTTAATTTTCCAAGAGTTTACGGAACTATGGGATATCAGTAAGAGTAAGTAACAAAGATATGTAGGGTGTATTATTCACAGAGGAGCGCATAGCTTGAGAGCGATCGCTTCAGTGTCAAAGTTGCATCAGGAAATACCAGTCATATAGAGGATTTTGTAGCTTAATAAATCGGGTCTACCGATCCCTTTATGCAAAATCCAGTTTAAAATCCTTGAAAGCCTTGTCCTGTAAGGGTTTTATTCGGAATAATGGCACAAAATCCTATAAACCTTGCCCTGTAAAGGTTTCACCATAATCAATGGTTAATTACCATAAGGGGATCGGTAGAACCAATAAATCTTAATAAATCATTATTTGGCAATTGTGCATATTTCTTCAAAACTGATCCGATACAGGAGTAGCACTAGCGATCGCCATCCAATGTATTTTCAGGACTGACGCATAGGCTATGAAAAATATGGATTTGAGTGAGATTGCTTCCCTGCGATAGCTACGCTCTCTTCGAGACGCTCCGCGAACGCCGAAGGCATCGCAATGACGAAAATATATTAATCTTGTGTAAGTCCTAATATTTTCAGGAATGAAACAAACTTCAATCAAACCTGCAATTATTAATTACTGATTTTAAATCATTGCTGAAGTTAGTAACTTAATAGCTATATAATCTTTTTAAAATAACCGCTAAAATCTAGTTGAGGAAATCAAAATATGGATAAAAGCAACTCAAATCTTATTTATCTATTTGCCACGTTTCCAAAATTAATGGAACATAATTTTCATTCACCTATTAGTTGGCAATATATTCCCAGACTAAAGAGGAATATAGAAAAATTAATCGCAGATCGTCCCGATATTAGCGAAATCATTCTGTTGCACTATTTCATAGATGATTTTAGAAACAACTCTAATTCGTCTTTGTCTAAGGAACATTTAGTAGCCTTTGCTAGTAAAAATGCTATAAAAACAGCTTACAATTTTAGGAGAAATATAAACAATTTAGGCAAAAATTCTAATAATAATCCTGATTCATTTCAAGAACTAATTCAATTATCTTTGTTGGCAGCATCAAACACAGAAAAAATATTTACAAACTTTGATAGTAGTAAAATTAATACCAACTATTCTTGTTTTTCTCTAAGAAATTACATTCAAAAAAGAATAGAAGGAATAATTGACGATGAGCTTAGAAAACAAGATAGCATGAAAACTTTTAAACGTTCTTGCTGTTCATTATTAAGACAAGTTAGTAGAAAGCAGCTAATAGAAGCTCTCAAAAGACAGAACTATCGTGAACCTTTACTTTCTCAATATATTCTCATTTGGGAGGGCTTTAAATCTATTTATGCACCACAACAACCTGGAGAAAATAGAAATTTATCATCTCTCTCTGGAGAACAATATCGAGATATCATCAACTTGTATCAAAAGTCCAAAAATTTATATCCAATCACAGACTTAGAAACATCATCTGTAGATGTAAACTTCGTACAACAATGTTTAGAAAGTATATGTAGTGCCATCCGAATTTTTAAAGAAATGCCAACCAGCACTATATTAAACTCTCCTTCCACATCTAATGAAAATTCTCCAGAGATGATAGATGAACTTACTGATGAAACATCAATTCCTGTAAATGTAGAAGCAGTGTTTATTAATGAAGGACAGGAACAAATTAATACCTTTTTAAAGCAAGCAATTCAGAATCTTGACGAAGATAGACAAAAGCGTCTTTTTTTAAGATATGCCCTAGATATGACTGATACAGAAATAGGAGCAGAAATCAGTAAAGATCAATCTTCAGTTGGCCGTCGCCATAAGACAATATTATCAGAGTTAATTACTAAAATTACTCAATATCTCAGAAAAAATGATGACGATACTCCTGACATAAAAAGACTTGAAGAAATCAAAAATTATCTTGATGAATACCTTTTACAATATTATTGTATGTTGATTTTTTCATTTTTCAAAGATAGTAAAAGCAGTCTACAGCCTCAACAAATAAATGTGTTAAACTTACATTACTGGCAAAAAATAAATGAGCAACAACTATCTGATTCTCTACAAAAATCCCCTCAAGAAATAGAGCAATTTATCCTGAATGCTCAAATAGATATTGAAACAAAAATGATAGACCAGATTAAAGAAACCCTAAAAATCACACTGAATTCACCTGCTCAAGATCAGTTAAAAACAAAAATTGTAAGTCTGCTCAAAATTTATGTTCAATAACTCAATAACGATTAACTATCAAGGAGTCTAATCATGAAACTAACAACTCAACACCTAAAACCTATCCACAGTAATCAACTTTTCTTAGAATTTTCTCAAGAAGATATCAAAAAAATCTGGGAATTAGAACAAAAATATACTTGGGAATTAGAACAAAAATATACTAACGATGTAGCTCGATGGAATGCTTATTTGAATCACCTTTGTCTTCAAACTTTCGTTCGTTGGTTAGAAGATGAAGAAGATATATCAGAAATGCCTTTAACTTTTCCTGCTCCCAATAGCTTATCTAATATTTGGGAATTTGTTAATGGTACAGCAATCACTATCGGTAAAACCAAAATTGTCTTAATTCCCAACGAAATTATTGATACAGAAGAATTTTATGTTCCTGCGGAATGGGTAGATATTCCTGAGTGGAAAGCTGATTATTATTTAGCTGTACAAGTCGATTTAGAAGAAAAATGGATGCGAATTTGGGGTTATACGAGTCATCGTACTGTAAAGCAACAGGGAAACTATAATTATCTCCAAAGAGCTTATGTATTAGAACCAGAAGATTTAGTTGAGGATATTGATTTAATTTGGGTAGCTACCAAACTGAATTTAGATGAGAAAGTATCAGTTGAACCTTTACCTAAACTATCAAATCAAATCATGAAAGAATTAATCGAAAAATTAAGTCAACCGTCTTCCTATTCACCTCGTTTAGATTTAGATATTTCTTTTTCAGAATGGTGTAGCTTAATGAGAAATGATAATTGTAGACAAGAGTTGTATCAGAAACGATTGCTAAATGCTGGTTTAGTTGTTGTTAGTAATGCTGCTACTTATCAGTTTAACCATACAAAAGTTAATCTCAAACAATGGTTAAGCAACTATTTTATGGAAACAATTAATCAAGGATGGCAAGATATTCAGTATTTTCTCTCTCTTAATTCCAAATCCCCTGAATTAGCTTTTCGCTCTAGAAGAAGTGTAGCAAAAGAAGAAATAGTTCAAGCAAAACTCATTGATTTTGGAGTACAATTAGGAGATACAAGCATCATACTTCTTGTTTCACTCACACCCAAAGATGATGATTCAGTACAAGTTATAGCTGAAGTTCATCCTACAGGAAATGATCAATATTTACCCCATACTCTGAAACTTAAACTTCTGGCTGAATCAGGAGAATCCCTTGATGAAGTTGAGTCTCGAATCAAGGATAATTATATTCAGACTAATTATTTCGATATCGTATCAGAAACCTGCTTTAGTCTTCAGGTATCTCTTGGTAATATCACAGTTACAGAAGATTTTGAAATTTAAATTATTGAATTTAAAGGCATAGGAAACTACGTGAGCAAGTGTATCATTTTAAATTTAGGAAGTGGTAATTTTGAAGATGGGTTTCCTTCCCTCACAGTTGAACTGCGAGAAATACATAAATCCTGGCCAATTCTCAGATTAAAAGGTAGTCTACCTCCAGTCCCAGAAATTCCTGAATTATATATCAAGTGGAAATCTCTTTATGATGCTCTTGCCAAGAAATTTAGACAACGTGGTAATATTCCTAAAGTTAATAAAGGTGGAACTAAGCAAATTTCTGATATTGATTTTCCTCATTTATGTGAGCAGTTAAAACAATCTCTAAATGATTGGTTAAACTCACCATCTTTTAGCAAAATTGAAAAAAAATTATGCGCTAATTTATCTCCAGATGAAGACGTTTGGATTGTTGTAGAAACTGATAATCAACAAGTGCAAAAACTTCCTTGGCATTTGTGGGATTTCTTTACAGAGTATCGTCATGCAGAAATTGCTTTTAGTACCAAAGATTCTCAACAAACAAAACTGCCTGATTCATCTATCAACAAGGTGAGAATTTTAAGCATTCTTGGTAATAGTCAGGGAATTAATATTGACGCAGACAGAAAAAAATTATCAAAAATACGTGATACTAAAATAGAATTTTTAGCAGAACCGAAACGAGAAGAAATTAGTGAGCAATTATGGACAGAAGGTTGGGATATTCTCTTTTTTGCAGGTCATAGTGAAACTATTGCTAATGAAAAGGGTAAGATTTATATTAATAGAACTGACAGTCTCACTATTGAACAGTTAAAATATTCTTTGCGAAAGGCGATTTCTAACGGTTTACAATTAGCAATTTTTAACTCCTGTGATGGATTAGGACTAGCTTGGGAATTAGCTGATTTACAAATTCCTCAAATTATTGTTATGAGAGAACCTATTCCTGATTTAGTTGCACAGGAATTTCTCACTTATTTTCTGGAAGGTTATACTCAGGGTAAATCATTATATCTAGCAGTCAGAGAAGCTAGAGAAAAATTACAAGACTTAGAAGATAAATGTCATTGTGCTAGTTGGTTGCCTATTATTTATCAAAATTTAGCTCAGATTCCTTTAAGTTGGCAACAGTTACGAGATAAAAAAATCACCCCAGAATCTTTTTTACTGCCAGAACCTTCTTTATTGATTCCTAGTTTAATTATTAATGGAGTAATTGCTTTATTAATGATAATAATTCGATTTTATGGAGGATTACAATTTTTAGAACTTCCAGCTTTTGACCATCTCATGAGGATGCGTCATTTAGTTGTTAATGAAGGTGTTGACACCAAGATTTTATTAGTGACAATTACTGAGGAAGATTTAATATATCAAAATGAGAATAAAATTAGACTTGACAAAAATGAATCCATTTCTGATCAAGCTTTAGATATACTATTAGCAAAATTAAATCAATATCAACCCAGAGTTATTGGTTTAGATATCTATCGGGAAAATCCTATTAATCCTCAATACATCAATTTAATTAAAAATTTTCAGAAAGATAATTTTGTAGGAGTTTGTTTAATAGCTAAACAAGAAACAGATGGTATAGGAAAACCTCCTAGTATTTCTAATGTGCAAGATAATTTAGGTTTTACTAATTTTCTTGTTGATGATCATAATAAGTTACCTAAATATGTTCGTCGTCAATTATTTGGACAACCTCGTAATAAAAAATGTGAAACTTATCTCGCGTTGAGTTTTCAACTAGCCTATCACTATCTAGCTAAAGAACCAAAACTATTAAACTCTGGAAATAATCCAGATAATTTAGAACTTGATGAATTTATTGTTAAAAAATTAGGAAGACGGGTAGAAATAAATGCGGGAGGATATAAGCTTCCTATTCAGGAAATTGGAGGAGGTCAAATTTTATTAAATTATCGAATTACCAAGAAAATTGCTGAGGAAGTCCATCTAAGAGAAATCCTATCTGGGTTATCAGATAATCAATTATCAGATTTAGTGAAAGATAAAATAGTCTTGATTGGTACGACAGCACCAGAATCTTTTCAAGATCAACTTCTAACACCTATTGACGAAAAGATGCCAGGAGTTAAAATTCATGCCCATCAAGTAAGTCAAATTCTCAGTACAGTTTTAGATAATCGGCATACTTTATGGTGGTGGCCAGAAGAAATAGAAATTATCTGGATTACAACTTGGATATTCGCAGGAGGATCAGGATTTTACTATTGGAGATCGCTTCGTTATCATTTGCTGAACAATATAGTAGTGATAATAGTTTTATATGGTAGTTGTTACATAATCTTGTTACAGGGGGGTTGGATTCCTTTTGTTCCGTCATTAATTGGATTATTATTAAGTGGTGTGACTATTCCTCTCTACGTTTTAGTTATTAAGAATAATTTACAAACCCAATTTCTTCAAAGGATACAAAATCATGAGAACACAAGATAAACTAATTTCCATTTTTTATTGTTTCAGTATTGCTATGACTTGGAGTACAACGAACTTATTTCTTTACTCCAAGTTAGTTCAAGCTCAATCTATTAACTCTATTTTACTAGCAAAGAGTCGCAAACCTTTAGATTTCTCAGGTACAGGAAGACCTAATAATCAAGGTGGTGGTGGTAGTCGGGGAATTTGTAATCACACCGATAAAAATCAAAATAATAGCTCGGATTTTCCAGTTGCTTTAGTTCCTCAAAAAATGGGATTAACAGTTTCCGAATATCCTACTTTTTGGGTTTATATTCCCCAAAGTTATAAAAATTTACAAAGAGTAGAACTTTCAGTTAATTTATTTGATAAAAAGGAAGAAACTAAAAGAGTTTTTGGGATTTCTTATCAAGCCAAAAATATACATGGTATTGTTTCTTTAACTCCTCCAAAAAATAAAAAATATGCCTTGGAAGAAGGCAAAATTTATACTTGGTATATTACCCTTGTTTGTTCAAAAGAGGCTAATGAACAAGTAAATTATGATTATATTGAAGATACTTATGGTTCTATTAAACGAGTTTCTTCAAGTGTTTCTTCCCCTAATTATGAAGACTTTATCCGCGATCAAATTTGGCATGATGCAGTAACAGATTTAGGAAAACGTCTTCTAGATAATCCTGGAAATCAGCAACTACAGAATGAGTGGAAAAACTTACTGAAAACAAAAGGTGTTGAATTAGATTTAGTATTAAAATCAATTACAGAACAACCATTAGTTTCTTGTTGTGAAATAGAAAGTTCTGACTAACGCCAATTTCCTACTAAAACAAAGGAAGACCAATAATAAGGTTTTTTCCATTCAAAATTTTCGTCATTTAATAAGGCCAATTGTGCTTTTTGCAATGCTTTAGCTTTAGTTATATTATTAACTTTTTGAGCTTGACTAAGTTCTTGATAAAAATGAGTCATAAGCTGTGCAGTTGATTTATCATCTACTAACCATAAACTTGCTAGGGTACTTCTTGCACCTGCTCTTACTGCTACTCCTGCTAACCCTAAAGTTGCCCGGTTATCTCCAGATGCTGTTTTACAAGCACTTAAAACTAATAATTCGATAAATGAAGATTCTTGTAATTGATTAGTTTGTAAAAATTGTCCTAATTCTTGAATTTTAAGCTCTTTATCCCAAGCTAAAATAAAAGTATTTTCTAAATTAGAACTAAAATTACCATGAGTAGCTAAATGAACAATTTTAAAATTATTTAAACCTATTTTTTCTTTGAGTTTTGAAGTAATAAATTTACCATCTAATAAAGGTTCTTGGGATTGAGATAAAGTAGCTTGGACTTTGTTTAATTCGTCTTTAACATTTGGTAAACTTGGAAAACCAAATCTTTCTTCAGTTATTCCTCCTATTAGAGCTTTTAATTCAATTTTGGGAAGAGGATTAGAACTAAATAATTTTAGCCCTGGACTTAGTGCAACAGCATATTTTTCAATTAAATATTTATGGTCATTAGCATCATAAATAATTGACATCGGTATATTACGTAATAATCCATCTGAAATAAATACTAATGTTTTTACTTGCTTTTGATTAAATTGTTGTTCAAATGGTTGAATTAACCAATTATAAAATTGTTTAGATATTTTTTGTACTTCATCATTTACAGTCCTTCTTCTTTTGATTACATCCAATAAACCTTTAAGCTGAGAATTGACTTCAGATTCAGAAATATTAAAAGAATTATGTAGTAACTGATTTTCGTTGGGCAATTTAGCAATAACTTCAATTCGGTTTTTCAGAATAATTGAATAAATAATTGCTGCTTCAGGATCAATTTCATCAATAGCTTCTGTTTTAACATCTGTACAAGCATCTCGGAAAAAGTCATTTAATTCAGCTAACTGTAAGTCTTCAATAACTTCTCTTGCTGTTCTCAATTGTCGTTGTCGATGGGCTTTTTCAGAATCAGTTTTTAACAAATCATCAATATCCTGTAATAGTAAATCAACATATTCACGATACATTGGTTCAACACTATCCCGAAAATTAAACTGAATATCTGGATGAATAGAAACTAAATCTTGTCGCAATTTCTGGAGATTATTGTAAGCATTTTCATAAACTTTTAAAGATTCTTGATGCTTGTTGTTTAATTTATATAACTTGGCTAACTGCCATTGCCAACGATAAGCAACTTCTGGGTTATCACCAGCTAAATTTAATGCTGTTTGAGTTAATTCTTCTGCTTGACTTAAATTACCTTGTTCTTGGGCAATAGCTCCTTGATAACCTTTAATATAAGATTGAATTTTGGAATTATCTAAGAGTTCAGCTTGATTTAAAATCTTAGTAATTACTTCCAAAGTGGGAGGTTCAGGAGTGTCACTAAGTTCTGTTTTTTTGTTTTGAACTTGACAACTTTGAAGAAGTGGAGAAACAACTTCTTTATCTCGTTGCTTTGTTTGATGCTGCCAACACATTAAACTTTGAACTAGGTTTAATTGGGCATAAACTTGATTTTGTGTCACTGGTAAGGCTTCAATTTCTTGGATAAGATTCTGCCATTTTTTATTAACTTCCTGCAAGTTATTTTGAACAACTAAGAGATTAATTTGATTAAGTTTAGCTTGAATAAAATTCAAGTTACGATAATATTCAAATGAATCATTTTGAACAATATCTATGGCTTTTTGATAGTAGTTTAATGCTGTTTCAATCTTATTTTTAAGACGATAGTTATTTCCCAAATTCAAATAAACCGTACTTAATTGAAGTGTTAAATCTTTCTTTAAATGACTATTTTCAGAAACATTTACACTATTTTTATTAAGTTTAGTTTCTAGAAATTCCAGGATTTTCTCAGATAAATCTAAATTACCAATAATTTGCAAAACTTGACTTAAATCAATCCAGGCTGGAATCAGATTAGTAAAGGATGATTCTAATTGGTTGTTGAGAATATTTTGTAAATAATTAGCAGTGTTTTCACGTTCTGTTTGATTTAATTGACTTAATGATTTACAGTTTTGAATATTAGCTTTTACATCTTTACTAACTTGAATCAAATCAATGGATAAAGTTTGCAATAACACTTGACAAGCACGGGGATATAAACCTAAATCTTGTAAGACCTTAGCTTGATTGATTTCACTCTGAATTTTTCTTTGTGATTGATTAAGATGGGTATAAATATCGGTTGCTTTTTGCCAAGTTATGAAGGCAGCATTTGATTCACCTATTTCTCGTTGTAACTGCCCTTGAATTTCTAAAGATTGAGAGAGAACTTGTAGTTTCTCAATAGTTTCTGGTTGCTTTTTGAGTAGTTCTAAACTTTCTTCAATTTTAGATTTAGCTTCTGTCCATGTTCCTTGTTTTTGATAGGTAAGAGAAAGGTTACTTAATGCCATTGCTTGATTCAGATTATCCCCTTGTTTAGCGAAAATATTTGCTGCTTCTTGCCAAAGGGGAATGGCGTTATTATAGTTTCCTTGTTGGTAGTTAATTTTGGCTTGTTCAATGAGTTTTAGAGTAGTAGTTGGGGTAATTTGAGCTACTGTTATGGGCGTGAGTAAGGAGAGGAAAAATAGAATACAGATTAAAATTAGCGATAGCTTTGCTCGCCGTAGGCATCGCCAGCTTTTAGGTGACTGTTTTTTTTGAAAAAATTTCATAAATTACACACTTTTTAATTTAATTTTTATGATTACAGCTAGAAGATTTTTGATTTTGGCGTTGCTCAAAATTTGACTTAGGATCGTAGGCAGTTAAAATTAATTGTCCTTTCTCATTTAACATCCATCCTCTGACGGGAGTAATGGGTTGGGAATGATTTTCTTTGCTAGAAAGTTGCCAATTATCAGGTTTTTGTTTTCCTGTTGTTACTGGTTCAACTAAGTCAACTTGAGTGAAATTATTCCCAACAGCTTGTTCAGGACTAGGTGGTAATCCTCCTCTACCTGTATTCACAAATTGACTTTCTTTACCTTGTTTGCAAGGATTTTGAGCAATAAGCTGATCTGGATCAACTACTGATTCTGGTAATTCAGTTAAATCATTGCTAGGGTCAGTTTCTGGAATATTAAGAATTATTTGACCATTTAAAGTTGGGTCTAATTGAGAAAAGGCTGTAATGTCGCTAAAAGGAGTCAGTTGGTTGCGAATTTCTAGTCCAAAAATGCCTTCAGCAGTAATATTGATTTTGCCTCCTTGACCTCCAAAAGAGTTAGCTGTAATATCGCTATTTTCAAAAGGTACTGCAATCAGAAATTTGGTATCAATAGAAATATTACCACCAGCACCAGCACCACCTTCACTTCCTGCGGTTGTGGAAATTAAACTATTATTACGTAGTAAACTATAATTTGCGACTTGTAACTTAATATTGCCGCCTGTATTACTGGCAGTAGTAGCAGAAATTTTACCGTTGTCTAAAAATAAATTTTGGGTAATTAAGTCAATATCTCCACCAATTCCAGAGCCTTGACTATCTACTGCGATCGCAGCGCCATTTTCAACAGACACTGTGATAGGATCAATAAAAATATTACCGCCCTTACCTGTAGAATCAGTTGTAGTATTAGCAAAAATACCGCTATTATTACCATTTAAATTAATATTATCGGACACCTTTAAATTTATATTTCCAGCATCACCTTGTCCTTGCGTTGTCACCGCAATTTTACCCCCACTTTCAACTATTAACTGAGGAGTTTTGATATTAATATCACCTGCTTTACCAGTAGAGTTAGCGGGATTTAAAGGTACATCAATTAATAAAGGATTGCGTGGTATTCCTTCGATGCCTGAGATAGCTAAAATAGCACTAGGTTGTCCATTCAATGCTGTTCCATTAATATTAATTGACTCATTAGCATTAATATTTAATGTACCTCCTTTACCTTGACTAGCTGTAGAACCAGAGATTAAACCACCATTTTCTAAAAATATTTGACGTGCAGATAAGTCAATATTTCCCGCATCACCTTTACCAGTTGTGTCAGTTGATAAAGCACTGGTAATAAGTCCTTCTGGAGAAATTCCGCTGATTCTTAAAATATTAATATTAGCAGTTAAATCGCCGCCATCTCCTGTGCTTTCTGGACTGGTACTAGTAGCAATAACTCCCCCATTTGTTGCTGTTAAATTAGGGGTATTAATAGTAATATTTCCTGCATTTCCTGTACCTCTAGTGGCGGTAGTTAAAGCACTAGGAATTGGTAAGATATCGTTAGGATTAGTAATTGTTCCACTAAGATTTATAGATTCAGTGGCATTAATATTAATATTACCCCCTTGTCCTGTGGTATTGCGATTAGTTCCAGTAGAAATAGTACCACCATTTTCAAGGGTTAAACGTCTAGTTTCAAGAGTAACATTTCCGGCATTACCATCAGCAAAAGTTTGTGCTTGAATACCTGCACCTCGACTAATATTTACAGATTCTTGAGCATTGATATTAATATTACCTCCTTGACCTATACTTTCTAAAGTAGAGGCAGAAATTCTGCCAAAATCTCTTAAAATCAATTTATCAGTAGTAAGGTTTAAATCCCCTGCATTTCCTGTATCACTTGTAGCAGTAGTAATTAAACTTAAATTAGCAGGATTATTTAAGTTACCGATTATTTCAACGAAATTATTAGCATTGATTGTTAATAAACCTCCTTGACCACTATTTAAAGTAGAAGTAATAACTTTTCCTCCATTTTCAATTAACAAAGTATCAGTAATTATTGTTAATTTTCCAGCATTACCACCATTTCCTAAAGCCAAATCACCTAAATAATCAACAAAGAAAGGAACATCAGTTCCTGAACTGGTTGAAATTATTCCTTGATTATTTACTTTTAAATTAGATGTTTCAATATTTAATTTTCCAGCATTACCTGTTCCTAATGTTAAGGTTGTAATCGAACTAAAATCTTGATTATTATTTAAAGATTTGGTGACTTCTAAGGAATCAGTAACATTAATATTTAAAGTACCGCCATTACCACTATTTAAAGTAGAAGTAATAACAAATGATCCATTATTAAGTTTTAAAGTATTGGTTTTAATATCTAATTGACCAGCATTACCACCATCTCCTAATATTACAGAACCTGATGCTAACCCTAATAAATCACCTGTTGCTGAAGTAATCACTGAATTATCTAAATCAATTGTATTAGCTTCAATGTTAATATTACCAGCCTCTAAAATACCTAATGTTCCCGAAACAATTGACCCTACATTAGTTAAAGAAAGAGAATTAGTTTTAATGTTGATATCACCACCTATTCCTACTGCTCCCGAAGATACATTAGTTAAAATAGAAGCCCGATCTAAAGAGAGCTTATCATTAAGAACAACTGTAATATTCCCAGCATTTCCTTCTCCATCCGTTGTTGCTCTAATTCGCGAAGCATTACTCAAATTCAGAGAATTTGCTTTAATCGTAATATCACCTCCATTACCTGGAGTAAATAGACTAACTCCTGTATTAATAAAACTTAAATCAAGGGAAATTAAACCACCTGCTTCTAGAGAAATATTACCAGAATCAGCAGGTTCAAAACTAAAAAAATTATCACTATCAATTCTACTAAAAGTTAAATTAATAGAATCATTAACCTTAACAAAGATATTACCTGGTAATCCTGAATTACCTGTTGTGGTACTTAAAACACCGAATCTGGCATCAAATGAATTACTATTAATATTAATCCCACCTTGATTACCATTAGCTCTAATTTGACTGCTATTTAAACTAATTTTATCACCATAAATATTAACAAATCCTCCTTGTCCATTAACATCTATGTGAGTATCATTTAAGAAATTGATATTTTGAGAAGTTTGACTATCTATCTGAGGATAATTAAATGTTAATTTTTGACTATTAGATGATATATTAATTAAGTGTTCACCTTCAATACTTCCCAACTCAATTTTGCCATCTAATACTGTTAAACGAGCATTATTAAAATTAATTTCTCCCCCAACTAATGCGACAGTTTTTCCTTCAGCACCTTCCAGAAAACTTCCCTCAACATTAATTGGTTGAATTATGCCATTTCCTGCTGTTTCCCTAAACTGTAAACCCACAGGAATATTCACAGTCATTAAAGGTGGATTATTAGGATGACTAGCACTAAATTCAAACCTATTATCAAACAATAATCCATCGGCGGTACTAGCTACAAATGAGCCGCCTAAAAATAGTCCAGCATTTGCACCAAAATAAACTCCATTAGGATTAATCAGAAATAAATTAGCATTATCTATATTAAAAGAATTATCAAGTACACCTAAATTTCCTAAAATATTAGAAGCATTAGTGCCTGTTACTCTCCCGATAATATTATCTATTCCTGATGGACTAATAAAAAATACTCCTCTCCCATTATCAACATGAAATTCCTTAAAACTATGAAATAAATTATTACCTCTATTTGCTCCTCCTTGAATAATATGATTATTGATACCTATAGGAATAATTTGAGAATTTTCTGAACCTAATGTAGTATCAGCGACGGGTATTAATTGAGCCTGAGCAACATGACCATTATTTAGTAGTGATAAAGTTACTAATAAAAGCGATTGTTGACAAATTTTATTGAACATCAAAGCCATTGAATACAATTTAGGTATCATGTCAATTATCCTGATTTTTATTAACAAACAAGTGGTCATAATTAAATGAGCAAAACTTGTAAAACAGGGAGCGCATTGCCATAGGCATTCTCTAAGAAGATGTTTACAGCACTTCCCGCTCAAACTCAATACAATCGGAGGTGGGGAAACCCCGCCCCTAAAGGCTTGGCGATGAAAAACTGTACCTCATAACAGCGGGAAGTGCTGTAATAAGTGTTTTTTGCTACACTGAAAACACTTAAACTTAACCCCCATGTCCGCCTTCCCTACAAGGGAATGGGGGTTTTAAAGCCTCTCTCCGCAGAACGTCTCTACAATAGTTTTCGGAGATGTCTATTAGCTAAAAGCTTTGTGAAATAAGACTCAATATAGAAATTTTTTGCATTTTGCATAATTTTTCTTCTTTACCCCGATATATAACCAAGACACAACATACAAATCTATGACACCAACAACTCAACCAATTTACCCTCAAAAAATAGTTTTTTCCGAAGCTGATCGTGCAGAGATCATCCAACGTATTGATTTTAGTCTATCTACAGGTCAAGTCGCCCTGGGACAAAATGTTCAAGAATTTGAAGCTAATTTTGCCCAATTTGTAGGAACAAAACACGCTATTGCCGTTAACTCAGGAGGAGCAGCTATTGCCATAGCCATGCACCTACTTAATGTTAAAGATCAAGAAGTGCTAGTTCCAACGAATACCTTTGTCGCTACAGCCTCAGAGGTATTATTAGCAGGAGGATGTGTGCGTTTAGTTGATACAGATCCTAAAACATTTTCTGTGTCTTTAAACGCCTTAAAAGCCGCAGTCACTCTCCAAACAGTAGGAGTAAATATAGTCCATATTGGCGGTATTATTACTCCAGAAATTGAAGCAATTCGAGATTGGTGTCAGGCTCAAGGATTATGGTTGTTTGAAGATGCTGCTCATGCTCATGGTAGCAGTTTTAACGGTAAAAGTGCTGGAAAATTTGGCTGTATGGCAGCTTATTCTTTTTATGCTACTAAAGTAATGACCAGTGGCGAAGGCGGAATGTTAGTTACTGATGATGATGATTTAGCAGCAAAAGCCAAAGGTTTAAGAGATTATGGTAAACCTCAACCCTGGGTTAGTTATTATACTCAATTAGGTTCTAATTGGCGAATGTCTGAGTTTTGTGCTGCGGTGGGAGTCGTGCAACTAAAACGTTTACCAAAGTTTATTGAATGGCGTGAAAAAATTGCTAATTTCTATACTCAAAACTTACAAAATTCACCTCAAATTACTCTTGTTTTACCCCCTGAAAAAAGTAGTTGGTATAAATATATTGTGTTACTTCCGCCAGGAGTAAATCGTGAGCAGATCAAAGCCAAAATGAAAGAAAAAGGTGTTTCTTTACCTGGTGGAGTATATGAAACTCCTTTACATCAACAACCTATTTTTCAGGAACTATCCGATCAATTTCCTTTAGCTAATGATGTTTGTCAGCGTCATATCTGTTTACCTATTTACTTTAGCTTAACAGAGGAACAAGCGGCTTATATTGTGGAATGTTTGCACTTAGTTCTTTCGGAAATTATGTAGCCAGCAGGTTTATTAGGTTGCTTTGAATATTGCTATTTTGATCAAATCAGGAGTTAAATAATGCAAAAATTAAAATGCTTTGTGACCGGAGGTAACGGTTATATTGGTTCTCATGTTGTTGAGGCTTTAAGAAAGGCTAATTATGATGTTAAAGTGTTAGATATTACAGGAGAAGGTATCAATATTGATATCTGTAATCTTTCATCTTTGCTGGAAATATTCCAGCAAGAAAAACCCGATTATGTGTATCATATAGCAGCGATTGCTAATGCTCGTACTGCTTTAGACAACCCAATACAAGCTGTCCAAATTAACATTAATGGGACAACTAATGTATTAGAAGCATCACGTCAAAATAATGTCAAAAGAGTTATTTTAGCCAGCACTTGCTGGGTAGCAAATGCAATGCCTTCTGGTATTCTTGATGAAACTACACCTTTTTTAGCTGAAGGTGGAGGTCATATTTATACTACCACTAAAATTGCCTCTGAGTATTTAGCGAAAGATTACCAAAAACTCTACGGTTTACCCTTTACCATATTACGCTATGGTATTCCTTATGGACCTCGGATGTGGACTGGTTTAGTGTTAAGAAATTTCCTAGATCGCGCTTTTACTAAACAACCTTTAACCATTTTTGGTGATGGTAGCGCATCAAGGAAATTTGTGTTTGTAGAAGACTTAGCACAAGCTCATGTCTTAGCTTTACAAGACATCGCTGCTAATCAAGTTTATAACCTAGAAGGAATGAGATTTGTAACTCTTAAAGAGTTAGCTGAATTAGTCTCTAAATTAGTGGATGAAGTTGATATTATTTATCAATATGATCCCTCAAGACGAGGTGAATTAGATAATTATCGTAAGATAATTTCTGCTAATAAAGCTTATATTGAGCTTGGTTGGCAACCACACATAGATTTAGAAGAAGGGGTACGTCGTACGATTAATTGGTATCAAAAAGAGGTATTGTCTTCTCAATTTGATAATTCAGGAATCCCTGTTATCGCACGCTAACACAATTCGTAATTGAGTTTTACTTACAGCACTTTGCAGAACTAACTGGTACAGAATTAATCCCAATTTCAGACTTAACTCTTTCTAATCTTTTTCTGTGCCTATGTGGATGATTAATCACTGTACTTAACTGTTACGCAAAGTGCTGTATAAGGAAGATTGAAGATAAATTTAATCAATCCTCAATCATATTAAAAACAAAGCAACAAGCATATCTCTTCAGATAATCAGTTTTAATAATATGTTAGACAAGCAGAAAAAACTACCTGATTTTATCATTGGCGGCGGCATGAAATGTGGAACAACTTCTTTGCATTACTTATTAAATAAGCATCCACAAATTTTTATTCCTAACAATGAACCGCATTTTTTTACTTTGGATGATATCGAACAGAACCCTGAGTTTTTTATCAAGACTAAACAAGGTTGGAATTGTTGGGATTTTGATAAGAATTTGCCAGATTATCTTCGTTGGTATTATAGCTTTTTTCATGAAGCTAAAGAAAATCAAGTGATTGGGGAAGATTGCGTTTCCTATCTTTATTCTAGTCAAGCACCAGCTAGGATTGCTAAAATTATTCCTAATGTCAAGTTGATTTTTATTTTACGAGATCCTGTAGCCAGGACTTATTCTCAATATTGGCATTGGGTAAAAACTAATAGGGCTATTTATAGTTTTGAAGATATGATTCAGTTTTCTTCTGGACACCTTTTGCAAAGAGGCTTTTATCGTCAGCATTTAGCTAGATATTTTCAATATTTTGAGCGCGAACAAATCAAAGTTATTCTTTTCGAGGATTTTATCAAAAATGTCCAAGAAAAGATTGATGAAGTGTGTGAATTTTTACAATTAAATCAGAGTGTTAATGTCAGTAACCTAGAAGCTCACCAAAATTCAGCTTTAGTTCCACGCAACTTACGATTACATTTATTATTCAACAATTTGTTTAAAACACGCATTTGTGGTAGAAAATATCAAATATCCCATTTACCTAATGCTAATATATCGAATCAAAATATAATTTTAGATTGGCTCACAAATTCTTTTAATCAGCTTAACTTAACCTCAAATAAACCCTATCCTCAAATGCACCCAGATACTCGGCAGTTCTTAGAACAATTATTCGCTAAGGAAAATAGTGGGCTATCACAATTGATTGATTTTCCTGTTGAACAATTTTGGAGTTATGTATGAAAAAATTTAAAACTCAGGAACCAGATTGATTAAGTATTCATTATTAAATCTTTTAAAAAATTTAAGGAGAATGTTAAAATGTCATCAAATCAAGGTATAATTTTTGTTACTGGAGGGGCTGGTTACATTGGTTCTCATGCGGTATTAGCTTTACAAAAAGCTGGTTATCAAGTTATTGTTCTAGATAACTTAACTTCAGGACATAAAGACATTGTAGAAAATGTTCTTAAAACTGAACTTATTATAGGCTCTATAGGCGATCGCAATTTACTAGACCAAATTTTTTCTACTTATCCAATCATAGCCGTGATGCACTTTGCAGCTTATATTAATGTGGAAGAATCAGTATCTTTTCCTCATAAATACTACCGTAATAATGTTACTGATACACTAACATTGTTAGAAGCAATAAAATCAGCTAATATTAATAAATTTGTTTTTTCCTCTACCAGTGCGGTTTATGATGAGTATCAAACTAAGCCTATTTTAGAAACTGCTCCTCTTAATCCTATCAGTCCCTATGCTAAAAGTAAATTAATGATTGAACAAATGTTAGCTGATTTTGATGTAGCTTATGGTTTAAAATCGGTTTGCTTTCGTTATTTTAATGCCGCAGGTGCTGAACCTAATGCTTTAATTGGAGAAGATCGTAAAATAGAAAGTCATCTTATTCCTTTACTATTACTAACAGCTTTAGGTGAACAAAATTATTTTTCTGTATTTGGTACTGATTATACCACACCTGATGGTACTTGTATCAGAGATTTCATTCATGTTATGGATTTAGCTAATGCTCATGTTTTAGGCTTAAAATATCTCATAGAAGGTGGAAAGAGTGATATCTTTAATTTAGGTAACGGTAAGGGTTTTTCCGTGAAAGAAGTTGTCGAAATGACCCAAAAAGTAACAGGAAAAACTTTTGATATTCGGTATCAAGAACGTCGCTCAGGAGATCCACCTATTTTAGTAGGTAATAGTGAAAAAGCTCAAAGAATTTTAGGTTGGTCGCCCCAATATCCAGATTTAGAACAAATTATAACTCATGCTTGGCAATGGAAACAAAAATCTAAAACTTATTAATAATATGAAAAATCCCGATAAACCTAATGGTGAAAAATTAGGGTGGAAAATTCAAAAAAGTCAACTGATTTTTCAAAGTCAGTGGTATAATCTGCGTCAAGATAAAATTACTTTACCTAAAAATCAAGAGATTACCTACACCTATATAGAACATCCAGGCTCAGTATTTGTTGTTCCTATCACAGCCAATCAAGAAATTATTTTAATTCGTTCCTATCGTTATACAATAGATGACTGGTGTTGGGAAGTACCCGCCGGAAATTTAGGAGATCAAAAGGGACTATCCCCAGAAGAAGTAGCCCGTTTAGAGTTGGCAGAAGAAATTGGAGGAATAGCCGAAACTTTTCAAAGTTTAGGATGGTATTATATGGCTAATGGTTTGGCTTCCCTGAAAAATTTCTATTTTATTGCTTATAATGTCACCTTAAATCAAGGTAGTCAAAGAGAAGTAACTGAGATTATTAATGAAGTTAAAACTGTTTCTATTAAAAATATTTTTAATATGATTCAAGAGGGTTTAATTAAAGACGGAGAAAGTGCTTTTGCTATGATGTTAGCACTATCTCATATTAATCGCTCAAATCCTAGATTATAGTTCCTCATAAATTTCTAAATATGCAGTTTCTCGCCTCAATGTCATCATTAATATTGCTGATAGGAGTTTTTGCCTTTTGGTGGGCATTGCCCACCCTACATTTATTTATGATCACCTACTTACCTCTTGAACAAAGACTTAAAACAAATTAGATTCAACCCGCAAATATAGTCCATTTTCTTGCAAAGTCTTCTGCTGAGAATCTAATTCTACTAAAGGAATTCCCCAGTCAAAACGAACATTCAAAAAATCTTGCATTCTCCATTGCAAACCCAAACCTACTCCCAAGAGTGTATTCTGCTCTGGATCTGGCTTTTCTGTATTCCAACCTATGCCGAAATCCACAAAAGGAACTAACTGTAATAATCCATTGATTTTAGTCACTTTTAAAACAGGTAATCTTACCTCTGCCGAAGCAAAAAAGCCATTGTCAGTTAAAAATATATCTTGACGATAACCCCTGACACTATTAATTCCCCCTAAACCAAATTGTTCTTAAAGGAACAAGAGATTCAGTTGCTAATTGCAGGTCAGAACGCAGAAACAGTAAAGTATCATCATTTGCTGATAAACGACGCACATACTGCGCTTGTCCCCGCCATACAAAAAAGCGACTATCAGGTGGTTCATCATTAACAGTGGCATTAAACCAATCCAGTCCTAAACTAAATTGAGAACGTAAAGCAAGAATATCTTGAGGATGACGTTTTGACCAATCTTGAACAAATCTAATGGCAGAAATTTTTGTTTCTCCATTTTCATCTGCACCAGCCGAAAGGGGAAAATCAATTCCTAATAAAGTAGTCTTACTTTCTTGACGAGATAAAGTTAAACCTACGGCTAATTCTTCATTGGGAGTAAGCACTAGAGGCTGACGATAACTTAATTCAACAAAAAAAGAATCGCCTGTAATATCAATGCGATCAAAAGGTGGTTCTACTATATTGGTTGCTGTCACACCACCAGCCATAGTTAACTTGCCATTATGAGGATTGAGAGGAATGCTGTAACTAGCATCTATTGTATTACTACCATCAGTATTTGTATAGGAAACTGCTAAACTATCGCCAAGACCAAATAAATTAGCTTGGTGAAAATTAATTCCCCTTCTCCAACTACCCACACTAGGAGCGCGTCCATTATCTGTAAATAAATTAATATTAAAAGTATCTGCTTCTTTAACTTTGACTTCGAGTAAACTTTGATAGGGATCTGTTCCTGCTGAGAGTTCAGTAGATATATTGGCAATTAGGGGATCTAGTTGTAATAGTTGCAAAGCTTTGAGGATTCGCTTCTGATCAACGGGAGCTTTAGTGGCTAGGGCTAATCTGCTGCGGATATAATCAGGATTGAGTCGCTGTGTTCCTGAGATCCGAATATCTTCTATTTTGCCTTCGATAATTTGGACTTGAACCACACCATTCTGTTCAACAAGGTTTTGATTCGCTGGAATTACTGCTCCTGAATTGATATAACAGGGTTTATCGGCAGAAGATTCACTCTTACATCCTTTGATGTATAGCTGGTTAACGGTTGCTTCTACTTCCAATAGTTGAGCAAAAGTTATCTCTCCATCTGTAAACTTTTGAGTTTCGGCTGCTAATTGTTCCTGAGTAAATGCGGTATTCCCCTTAAACTCAAACTTTTTCACTACAATACTTTCAGGAATTTTTTGTTGAGAGTTAGTCTGAGTTAAGATTGGTTCAGCTTTTTTCTCAACTTGAGAGGAACGCGGGATAGGAGTTGCATTGGCCATGCTATAGGCCATATAAAGAATATCTTGACGGTTTTTAGCTATAAATCTAACTGTATAAATCAACTCATCTTGTTTCCACATTACTGATGAAAACTGGTTTGGGGGATTCTGCCTTGAACCGTCTATCAAATATCCTTGAATATTATTAGCTAAAGTAATAGGATCACCCATTTGATGTTGTCGGAGAGCTTCCTGGGCTTTAATTGAAACCGGAGACTCTACGGATAAACTGCCTACTTGACAGTTGGGAATTTTGTTTTCACAACTAAACAAATTGATGATCAAACTAGATGTTACAGGATCAGCGTTTAGCTGAATTTGGTATTGAGGCAGATTTCCTGGCAAAACCTCTAAAGACGGAACTTGAGATGGCAAGCGCATTAGCAAGCCTGATGGTAAAGACGTTTGGATTTGCTCTTGATAGGGAGTAAAAATACTTTCAGAACTTGCTGTAGCTTTTTCTGCGCTGCACAATATCAGTGAACTAATAGTAAAAATTAATATTCTCAGCCAAAAATCATAAGTCATGTCTTTATCCTCGATTGACGCTCGGCTTGGCAAAAACAATCAGTCCTAAAAATTCCTTTAAGGTTTCCCACAGTTTCAGATGACAAACTACCTTTTTATCGAAACGCTTATGTATGTTTAGTTTTGCCAGTTTTGCCAAAAGTTATCAAGGCTCTTATTTTGGCATATGTATTGACTTATTGGTTTGTGTTTGGATTAAATTTAGGATTAGTGGATGTATTGTTGGGTTCTACTGGCGATTGGTTTGTTCGTGCAGTTGTGTTGTTAGTTGTCTTTAAACAGGGCAAGTGGCGGGAAACGATTGTTTAGCAGCTGAGACCGTGTACCATATTTTATAAACTGGAAAATAAAAACGAGCCGATTCACTAAAGTCATCCTATCTTTAGGAACGAAAGCCAGTGTCAAATTCTCAAGATCAGTGTCGCATCATAGCCATCTTTAACCAAGCAGGTGGTGTGGCCAAATCAACACTCACCCAAAACCTGGGCTACCACCTCGCCCAACAAAAACATCGTGTCCTTCTCATCGACATTGACCCCCAAGCCTCCTTAACCAAATTCATGGGCTTAATCCCATCTCAGCTACAAAAAACTGTAGCCGATGCCATTATTGATGAACAGCCTTTACCCATTCATAGTGGCATTCACGGCATGGACATAGCACCAGCTAACCGACTCCTGAGTGGAGCCGAAATGCAGCTAGTCAGTGCCGCCATGCGCGACTTACGTCTCAAAGAAGCCCTAGAACCAGTCCAAGACTCCTACGACTTTATCCTTATTGACTGTCCCCCCAGCTTAGGATTACTTTCTTATATTTCCCTAGTCGCCGCCACCCACGTCCTCGTCCCCATCGAAACCCATCTCAAAGCCTTCGAGGGGACAGACGAACTCTTGCAAACCATCACCCAAGTTAAAAATAAACCCAACCGCAAATTACAAATCGCAGGCTTTGTTCCCACCCGCTACGCTCACCAAAACTCAGCCGATAAAAGAGCCTTAGCAGCCATCCAAGCACAACTTTCAGCATGGGGTCGGATTTTTCCACCTATCCCCAGAGCTACCGCTTTTGTCGATGCCACAGAAGAACGTGCGCCCCTAGCAGTATTTGACCCCAAACACTCTGCCGTTAGTATTCTTAAAGAAATCGCTTCTGCTCTGGAGTCCCTCGCATGATACGCAAACGCACCGAAAAACCCTTTGCTGGTCAAATTACCACTCCACCCCCAGCCCCTTGGTTATCATCCCCAATGGAAGCTGACACCCCACCTGCTGCTGAAAGTCAAGTCAAACTCCAAGACATTCACTTGCCTCCACAGCAACCCAGACGCTACTTTGACCCCCAAGCATTAACAGAATTAGTCGCATCAGTTAAACAGCATGGTATCCTCCAACCCCTCTTGGTGCGTCCACTGGCAGGAGGGAAATACGAATTAGTAGCAGGAGAACGCCGTTACCGTGCAGCCACAGAAGTAGGACTGGAAGAAGTGCCAGTGGTTGTACGTGAGTTATCCGATGACCAGGCGTTTCAGTTAGCCTTGATTGAAAACCTGCAACGACAAGACCTCAACCCAGTTGAAGAAACAGAAGGTATCTTGCACCTGTTGGCTATTCGGCTCTCGTGTGATGTGGAAGCAGTCAAATCCTTGCTGTACCGGATGAAAAATGCCAGTAGCAAAGGTGAAAAGCAATTAAAAAACTCTGAGGAGCAATCTAGGAGAAACGTTTCTCCTAACGTAGATGATGAGAAAGCAAAAAAAGTACAAGAGGTGTTTGAAAGCCTGGGACTGATGAATTGGCTGTCCTTCACCACCAAGCGCGTACCCTTACTCAATATGCCTCTGGAGATTTTAACAGCACTGCGAGAGGGCAAACTGGAGTACACTAAAGCACAAGCCTTGGCACGAGTAAAAGATGATGCTCTCTGTACACAACTCTTAGACCAAGCGATCGCACATAACTGGTCTTTAAGTGAAATCAAAGCACAAATCGCTGCTAACACCCAACCGGCTCAACCCCCATTCTCAAAATCACCCAACCAAATACCAGAACGTCTCAAAAACGTCACCCAGAGCATTAGCAAGCGTAAACTCTGGGAACAACCAGCCAAGCAAAAGAAACTAGAAACCCTCCTAAGTAAACTCGAAGCCTTATTAGGTGATGAATAATAGGACTTACTCATCACCCTCCAACCAATGCTCACCACTTTTGAACGAGGGAGCGAGGTGGTGATAATTTATTAGACTATAAAAACAATTGACATCCTCAAGCAGAGCGAGAAAAAATTAGGCAACAGTGCTACCGTCACGGAAGATACGAAGGCAACGAATGGGTAGTGGAGGATAATTAATTTTATTTTACTAGTTGCTGCATTGGCATTAGACATATCCGCGAGTTAACCTTAAAGCTTTACAAATCAAGGGTCAAAACCTAATTTATGGCTATAGCTTGCGTGACGACGTAGGAGTCATACGCCACGCTGCACTATCGGAGAACTCTAATGATCCGAGATGCCTAAATGGGAAAATATACTCGCTACTCAACCTTTATGTATAAGCCCTGACAAAAATCAATCATTTGTTAGATGACATTATTCGTAAATTCTAGTAGTTTGTGCTTCAATAGCAACTCTAGGAGGAGACGAACATGGCACAAGAGTCACAGATTCGCGACTTGCTCCAAACCTGGCTGCATTACATCCACATTGAGAACTTGACTAATGCCAAAGTCGAAGCTGGTGACGAAGATCAACCCCATATCTGGGACTCTGGTGTAAATTTAGTAGGCGATAAATTACTCCTAGACGAATCCTTATTCAAACAACTCAAACAACCCTTCAAAACCTCAAAAACCAAACCTCAAGCCAAACCTCAAGCCAACCCACCATCAATCGCCGTAGCCTTCCCCCAGCTTTATCTAATCGAAGGAAATCGCCGGCAATTTCGCCCCCTCTTTACCATTGACATTTCTCCTATCTTTGATGGCAATTATCGCCAAAGCGGCTGGGACTTAACCACCCTCGAGTTTCAACCCATCATCCCCAACTTGATGCAGTGGTATGGACTAGAAGAAGAAACTGCTGAATCCCTAGTCACTAAAGAAGGACTCAAAGTTTTTCTGGAAACCACCTTCAATCGTCCCTTTAAAACCCTACAAGACTGGATTGGACTGATTTCTTTACCACCCTTTCCCGTGCGCTCAAAACTGCTTCCCTACCTGCTGAACTTTGGCTACGTAGCCTTCAACCATAACCTCAACAAAGACTTCCAGAAAATCAGCGAACAGCGAAAATGGAATTGGGCAGTCCCTGGACATCCCGCATACGAATATCTGTTTGGACAACCAATAGCACCCCAACACAACCTACTATTTCTCGGTGCTTTCCCAACCTTACCCCCCGACGACTATCAAGCCCAGGCTCTCAAACATTGCCAATCTCAACCCCTCACCGCTGTAATTGGACCACCGGGGAATGGTAAAACCACATTGCTGTTACACAAAATAGCCCAACAAGTAGTCCACCGCGCCGTGCAATTAGCCACAGACGGTGAAGACGAAAGTAACCTAACTTTAGTCACCAGTACCAACAACCATGCAGTCAACAACGTTGAAGAACTCCTAGAGAGCCACTTTCCCCAAAACGGCTTCTACTTATCAGGCGGCTCCAAAGAATTAGTTGATATCCAAGTTTTACCTAAATTACAAGCTGCACTCGACTCACTAGCTAGAGAAACCTTTAACCCAACTGCATGGGAGTCAGCCAAGCAACAATTGTTAGCTCTTGTGCAGCAACTACAATTTCACATCAAGCAAGATGAATATTACCAACAACAGAAGATTGCTGATGAGCAGTTATTAGAGCAGCTAGATAGAGATGTACAACGGCTGCAAGAGGCGATAAATAGCTTTTTACAAGTGAATCCACAATTTAGGAGAAACGTTTCTCCTAACTCGGATTTTGAGTTACAACCCCCATTATCAGCCAACTCTTCACTAGAGCCTTACTCGCCATTATCAGCCAACTCCTCACAGAACGACCCAGAGCCTCAATCTCCACTACCATTCAACCAATCACCAAACTACTATTGGGACTTTCAACCTACCTCACCAATAGAGCCTGTAGATGTTACCTCTGAATCTAGGAGAAACGTTTCTCCTAACTTAGATATTGGATTCCCACCATCGTCATCACGAACTCCATTACGGCATTACTC
Organism: Anabaena sp. PCC 7938; assembly: GCF_049315035.1. Lineage (NCBI taxonomy): Bacteria > Bacillati > Cyanobacteriota > Cyanophyceae > Nostocales > Nostocaceae > Anabaena > Anabaena sp. PCC 7938. The sequence continues at coordinate 44,760 of NZ_CP186035.1, forward strand.
AGACTCCCAGCCCCCCTCACCGTTAAACTCATCACGCGACTACTCCAAATTTCCCCTTGAAGCGTACCAGCAGATAGAGCAACACCTGAATACAGCAAGTCATTCCTTACCTCATGAAAGTACCAGGCAATTTTTAGGTCAAAACCACAACTGGTTGATTCGACTATTGCAAACAATTAAACTATTACAAACAATCAAACTATTGCAGAGAATTAAACTATGGCAAAAAATCAAACGATTCTGGCAAAAGATAACTAGAAACAGCCCACGCCATATTCTCAAACGCTTGCACAAACAAATAGAAATGCCCGTATTGGCAACCTTGGCTACACCCTTTCCCTTTCAAATTCCCCTGACAATTGAATCTTTAGTAGCAGCCCACCAAAGTGTTTTCCTGCTACTGAAAGAAGTATCTGATTGGCAACAGCAACAAAATCAACTTAACCACAGACAACAACACCTCGAATTATTACAACGCCAATTAACCGACCGACAACACCAGCAACAACAAATCCAAAATCGACTTGCCACTTATCCTAACCAAGATTTCTACAGTCGTTTCTACAGCGAATTGCACACACTGCAAGTACAGTTATTTGAGAGTGCTTGGCAATTTCAACAACAGGAAGCACAACGCAGAAAAGATGAAGTCATGGCTGCTATTAAAACTTACATTGGGGTGTTAAATAACGAATGGGACGCTTTTCGTCAAATGTCCTTGCATTGGCGAAACATTTATCGAGATATCAGCCTGTTGTTTCCCGTTTTCCTGAGTACCCTGCATTCTATTCGCCGTCTGTTCCCCTATCCTGATAGCGGTTGTATCAACCAAGTCATTGTAGACGAAGCTGGTCAGATTCCCCCACATCAGGTATTTCCAGTGTTAGTGCGGTGTCGTCATGCTTTGATTGTCGGCGACCCCTTGCAACTAGAACCAGTCATTAATTTAAGCGACCAAAAGAAAGAAGAATATCGCGGTAAATCCTTCCTGGAAAGGGGACTTACAGATGCAGATTATGACTGCTACAGTCCCACCGCTACCACAGCTTATCACCGAGCCGCAGGAGCATCAGCACAACCAGAAGACATTGGTAACGGCATTATCCTTAAATATCATTACCGGTGTGTGCCAGTGATTGCCGATATTAGCGATCGCTTGTGCAATTATGGCATGATCATCAAAACAGAATCTAAACCATCTCTGTTAGGTGCTAACCTGATTGCTTACCACGTAGAAGGAAAGCCAGAAAACCACATAAATTGGGCAGAAGTTGATGTGGTAGAAACGTTAATTGCCCAATTGCTAGAGGCAGGTTACAGCTTCAATGCTCCTAGCAATCAAAATACTAGCAATCAAAATACAATAGGCATAATTTCACCTTATCGTCGCCAAGCAAATGCCTTGCAAGAACGCTTACAATCACGCTCTTCCGACTTTTCAGCCAATAGTATTGGCACAGTCCACACCTTCCAAGGTGGTCAGAAATCTGCGATAATCTTCTCAACTCGCCAATCAGAACCTACTGATAGCCTCTGGTTTATTAATCGCAAACCGAATTTACTCAATGTTGCTGTCAGCCGAGCCAGAGAACTGTTTATCCTTGTGGGGAATTTAGACAGACTTTCTGAAGGTGGTTATACCAAGCAATTAGTAGAATATATCCAGCAATTCGGTGAGATACGATAATTACAATTGTTGTTTCTTCGTTAAGAATATTTGACCCGCTAACTCTCCAATGTCTGGAAACAATAATCCTTGATGGACAGGAGATTTCTTTACCCCCAACTATTCAAAGTATTGAAAAACTCCCCTCGATAAAAAGTGCATTTTTATGCACAAATATAGCGGTTATCATTTGAATAAAGTACAGGTTTTTCGTCATCCCTTCAGTAATCTAATAACCTGGGTATATTGCACTTAATTGCAAATTTCTATATTCAATTGATTGAAAATGTTACTATTGATGGATGCTGCTTGCATAACCAACCCAATAATGTAGAATTCAGGCACAACACACGTGGTTATAGCACCATTACTAGGGAAGCAAGCAGGGAGGACGTATATACAAAATTTTAAAATTTGCTAAATCTTAGAGTGCAATCGCTATCCGCATCAACCTTCAGCCAATTATTTTCAGATTGTCTCACATCTTCTCTAGAATCGCATATTGCTATTTATTCTAAAACCTTCTCAATTGTCACCCCTTCAGCTCGTTGCTATGACCTCACAACCAGAGCGTAAACAGGATAAAACTTCATCTTTTTTGCTGCGCTTAACTCCGGCAGAAAAGAGTCGCTGGCATAAAATGGCTGAGTTCTATGCTTTACCCCTAGCTGAATTTATTAGACGACGAGTAGAAGGTCGTCCCATTAGTCCGCCAAAAGTGCCAGCTATTAATGTGAAAACCAGTCTACAAATGGGACAAGTTGACCTGAGACTGAGACATTTAGAAAAAGATTTACAAACAGCGATCGCACTCCTCTCTCAAAAACAACCTCTCTCAAAACCAACATACCAGCAGTTAATTAAGCAAATTGGTGACGTAGATGATTTGTTAGGAGAATTGCGCTCAGAATTACGTGAAGTGAGATTGCAATTATCCGGTGTCGATGACAACAGCGAAAATGAAGCAAGTTCAACAGATGAGTTGGACTTTGATGACGAAGACTGGAATTAGATGTAGAAGTAAGTCATCATGGGCTTCCAAGCTTCTGGGAGGTCAGGGAAACGCAGCAAGTAAGTTTTTGGAGGATTAGGATTGGATTAGATGCACAACTTGGTTGTCCTTCTTTCCTATTGCAGATATCGTTAGACCTTGAAGTGGAGAATGGTAAATGCTGACCAAAGTTGTTCCCACTGGCAATAACCCCGGTGGTCTGCTGCGTTATCTCATGGATAAACACAAAGAATTCGAGTTGTATGGTGGCAACATAGCAGGGCAGACTTACACCCAAATCATTCAAGAATGGCGTGCCATATCCCAGCAAAATCCTCGCACTGACAAAGATACCAAGCACATCACCATGAGTCCCCACCACACAGACCGCCTCACTCCTGACGACTGGCTAGAAATTGGCAACTTCATGATCAACGGACTAGGCTACACCAACAACCTGTGGCTGATGATTAAGCATAAACCCACAGAAAGTCAACTACAGCATAACCCATATGCACCGCCTCACGTTCATATCATGATTCACACCTTTGAATGTGAAAACTTTACCCGCATCAACGACTGGCAAGACAAAAACCGTGCCGAAGAACTGACACGAGAAATCGAGCAACGGTGGCATCTATATCAACTGACTAAGAGTGCAGAGATTGATTATTCTGCCCCCACCACCGGACAAAAGCGTCGGATGTTGCGAGAACAAGAAGAATATGACACCGGATTGCGGAATACACCACCAGCAGAACCAACTAAGCAACGATTGGAACGTATGGTCATTGCCGCCGCTGAAAATCAACCTCACATCCAAATCTTCATCGGTAGACTTCAGCACCAGGGGGTTGATGTTTACCCTACCATCATTGGTGATGAAATGAAAGGCTTAACCTTTGAGTATGAAGGATTTCGGTGTCGAGGCTCACAGCTAAAAAACTGTAGCTGGAAAAAACTGCAAACAATCCGGGGAGTTGATTATAACCCCACCCGTGATTTACCTTTTTTAAGAGCGATGGCGAAACGCCCACTGTATGTCCTGCGGACAGGCTCCGCATTGGCGGAGCCGACCCACCAGAAGGCGATGGCTACGCCCGCCTCCGGCATCGCTATCGACTCCGCTGTGCCAGCAGCAATTGCTGCTGGGGAACAAATGCAACTATTACCAGAAGACTTGGAGAATCATACCCAGTCTGTATCTGCTAGTACCCAACAGCTATCTGATAGTAATAAATCTGCATCTGTTCCTAATTCATCTGTATCTGCCAGTAACCAAAATCTTTCTAATCATAATACATCTGCATCTGTTTCTAAACAATCTGTATCGAGCAATGCTCAATCTTTGTCCATCAGTCCCAAGCAAATTAAATGCACAGCAATGTTTGCAGCAGATATTGACGAGTTACTTTTAGCAAATACAAATTGCTGCCTTGACAAAGACTTTATCGCCGAGCGAATATCTGCCACTGAAATTTCCTTGCGTCGCACACAAGACCAAAGCGAAATTCTGCGGGCTAGACGTAATAGTGATAACTGGGAAGCATTACCCACCGAAAGCGAAATGACCCCCTCGGAAGTTCATGCTATGCTTGCCCTCAAAGAAGATTTAATCAAACAATCAGAAAATCGCCAACAACAACAACAAGCAGAAACTGTTGCACCCATAGTGGCTGCTCTTTTAAATCTTAAGAAAACAACTCGCTTTACCTGGGAACACTACATTGCGGAGTGGGATGGAGAGTGTTTAACTTTGGGCAGAACTGGAGATGATTTTCCCATCATGGAAGCAGCTTGGAATAGAGAAATTCAATACTGGGATGTGAGAAGTTCCTGCCTCTCCCAAGGAACAACTAATTATTTTGTCAAACAAATTTTACCCTATGTAAAGTCAGCACTGCAACAACAACACGAAGCCAGTATCAAGAAACAAAGAAGCGAACAAAAACAACTGGAATTGTAGCTGGTTTATCTGTTGCACTAATTTATGATTTTACCAAAGAAATGGGTTTAAAGCCTCGCCCACTTCGACAAGCTCAGTGCATCGCTTCTAAGGCGACTTTGATATAATATTGTCATGAAAACAATAAGTCGGATATTTTTGTAATTAAAATTGTATGTTAAAAAGAAAGTTTTATAATTTAAAATAAATGGCACATATACAAGTAATATTAAATAAAGATAATGTTGATTAACCTTTTTTATGTCCATTCAAGTCTACGGAATACCAAACTGCGGAACCTGCAAAAAGGCGTTCAAGTGGCTTCAAGACAACGGTATTGACTATGAGTTTATTAACACCAAAGAAACTCCCCCAACTCGTGAGATGATCCAAAACTGGGTAAAGTCTTTGGGTTCTGCTGCTATGCGAAATACCTCCGGTCAATCCTACCGGGCTTTAGGTGATGACAAGAAGACTTGGACAGATGAGCAGTGGATTGAGGCATTTGCTAACGATGCAATGCTGCTCAAGCGCCCCCTTTTCCTACTGGATGGAACGGCTGTGCTGATAGGCTTCAAGGACAAAGCTGAAGTAGTCCGGCAAAAGTTGGGACTTTAATATATTCTGCTGGTTGTTAGATGCTCAAATGTCATCGCAGTAGGCTTAACTTATTCGTGTCCTCGTCACCTACTGTATTCGGTATTCCGAGTCAGTGTCGGTAGTTCACTAAAGGTAAATTCTCTCATCGTTGGTATGGTAGAGTCAGTTTTCTAACCAGTTATCTAATTTTAAGTTGGGAATATTAATAAAATCTTTGATATTATTAGTAACGAGAATATCGTCACGAGAACGAGCCACAGCAGCAATTAAAGCATCAAATTCTCCTGTTGGTTTCCCAATTTTTCTGAGTTCGCTTTGAAGGAGGCCAAATTCGATAGCTGCTTCTATTTCAAATGGTTCTACTGGTAAAAGTTCTGTGAACTGGGCTAATGTCTCTAGATTTTTGGCTACCTGTTGAGAACAATAAACTCCTTTATAGAGTTCTGAAATTACAATGATGGATAGATAACATTGGCTAAAATAGCGATTGAATTTAGTAACAGCTTGGGGATTTTCGTTGAGTAGTGCAATGCAAATGTTGGTATCTAGTAGATACATTAGCCGTTATCCTGATTATCAATTGAGTCTATAATTCTGCCTTGATAAGTATGGCGTTCTTGGTCGATTTCTGCAAATATTTCGGTTAATTCAGGTTGGTTTTTCCAAGCCCCGAATAATTTATTGAGTTTTGCTAGTTTCTCCGCTTCTGTTAATGCTTGTTGTCGTTTTGTAATTTTATTCTCAATAAATCCTAAGTCTATTATTATTTCTGTCCCATCGGGAATGTTATTAAGTGTTTCTAAGATTTCAATATTTTGACCACGTTTTATGCCTCTAACTTTCATATTTGATTTCCTCCTCCGCTTGTTAATTGATGACTGTTGAATGTTGAATATTTACAATGTATTTGGGTCAATTCCTCTTGCTTGTAACTTAGTTAAAAGAGCTTACATTTGTCCAAGGACTACTCTACAACTTCTAATAATAAGGTTTCTGTACGTGCTGATGTAATGAAATTGGCGTGCAGGGGATGCTGTGTGGGAGTAGAATGGATAATATATTAAAACCCCAGAACTATATAGGGGTATCTTCGTCAGACAGAATACATTGCAATTCTTGGTAGATGCTATCTTTTAAGGCAAAATTAGCCTGGAGCATCCCATCAATTAACTCTTGCAATAGATTTGGGGAGGGACGGGTTTGCCGCACCCATGTATTGAGAATATCTGGAATGGTCAGGAAAGAAATACCTAGCTCCTGAGCAGCTTTGATACAAGCTTTTTTATCACTTGAGAGAAAAACAGCTATGAGAGCAGTTCTTAAAGCCAAAACTAAACAAGCAGCCTCACCACGACCCACACCATACGTCTTCATCAAATTTTCCCGTCTAGGAAGTTCTGCCAACTCTAAAGGCTCAATAAATAGACTCCCCACCTGAATATGGCGCTCAAGCTGAGTCGCATTTTCTAGACGAACCTGAAAACGCTGTCCTTTGAGTCCTGGTTGTGTTTGCACTTGACGACGGGCATAACGCAGTCCTCTTGCTAATTCACTTAAGTCTTCATCAGCTATATTTAGAGGCAGATTATCTTCATCTTGGTTGTAGACTTCAGTAGGAAAGCCAGCTCGTGAAGTATTCAGAGCTTCTAGGAGGATATCAATTCCTTGAGGATGAGCAAATGCAAACACCCTTAGCACCACTGTATCAAGCACAAATTTAGACATAGACCTCTGCGGAATCTGCCACTTCTTCTTCGTAGAGCCTATCTTCTAATTCAAGATCACTGATACCTAGAATTTCAGCCACTCGCCGCAAAGATAGAATTTCCTGAGTCAGCGCACGATAGCTTAGTTCCACAAAAATTCTCGGTAAGCGTTCTTCGGGTGGTAAAGGACGCACTCCAAACTGATAGGGAGATGGTCCATATCCCAAAGATTTAGCTATAGCCATTGGTTTGACGTTATCAGTAAATGTTTCTATGGGAGCGCCTAACTTGCGGTCAGCTTCTAGTCGGTAAATTGTAGCTTGATAGCTAACGCCAAAGTAACGAGCAATGTGAGTTGCTTGTTCTGGATGCTTGACTGTCTTAATTCCCATCACTTCCAGTCGTTCCTGCAATCCCTCCGGGGGAATCAGGAAGTAAGACGCAAACCGATTGGCAAAGTCTTCTAACAAATCAGCCCGCGCTGAATCACGACACAAAATTGCTGGCCTATCCCAATGAAAAAGGTGGTGGGCAATTTCGTGGCACAGAGTAATTTGAGAGCGAATATAAGCCTGATTTTCGTTAAATACTACAACTGGACCTAGCTGTGGATGCAAAAAGAACAGACCTGAGATATCCGTTTTCTCTAGCCCCAGAGCAATAGCGAAAACTTGATAGCCTTGCGCGTCAAGAAACCCCTTGACGTTAAGTAAAGGAGCAATGCCCAAATTATAGTAGCGACGTGCTTTTTGAGCAAATTCTGCTACCTCATAGTCAGTGAAATTTTCCTTGCCCAGAGCTGCAAACGGGGGATGGGGCTTACCAGGAAAGGGGGTGGCGGTAAGTTGGTAAAGTTCCTCAAAATTGTGAATTTGTTGGATGAGTTTAGCAATGCCAGTCTTCCCAGCAATGGCCAGATGATTAGCCAGAGTCCGCAATGCCGTTTCCCAATCTGGCTGCATGGGGGGCTGGTCTGATGTGCTAACTTCTACAAAAAAGTAGGTTACAGGCACACCATATAGACGAGCCAGCCTATCTACTGTGAGTGCCTCGATTCTCCGCTTACCACTTTCATACTGACTGAGTGCAGCAGCAGTAATACCCAATGATTGAGCGGCTTCACTTTGGGTAAATCCTGCCATTTCACGAGCTAGGCGAATTCGTTCTCCCAAACGTATTTCTGGTGATGGACGGTCAAGGGAATTCAGCACAAACATCACCTCTTGAATCTGCAAGTTAACAATATGTTATTTTAGGGACTTCCACATTAATGATTTTAACATATTTCTAGAGTTCGCTACCGTGTAGTATTGCATTTAACCCTAGTTCTTTGCAGGGATGGCATTTAGATTGCCGATACAAAAAAGCTAACAGCCTAATTAACCCTTTCTAAACAAATCATCGGCTCCGGTCCTAGCACCCCACCAACAGTCAAAACTGCTAACGTCCTAGTTTCTTGAGGATACTGTGCCTTAACTTTGGTTATAGCATCATCCAAATCGGATGCTTGGGCAATGTAAATCTTTTCACCAGTTGTCAGCACCCAAAGAGGTTTAGGCCAGGTATGTCGCGGCTGAAGCACAGCTTTATAAACACAGTCATGAGTAAACTGGATTATCTGCTCAAGTATCACATCATTACAGAACTCACCCAACTCGGCTTGGAAAAATCCTCTGAGTTCTTCATTAGAGATATCTTCGACAACTTGCTCTCTCCCCACGGGCAAATGTTGTTGATGCTGAACGTTCGCCTGTACTAAATTTGACTCAATAAAGCGACTTACCTGGGTTGTAATGGAATCAAAGTCCCGCTCCATCAATAAATGCCCTAAGTGTTCCCTCAGCAAAGTTCGGAAATTGCCATCCGAGATATTGATACCAGACGTATTGAGATCAACTGAAAACCGCTCTCCCCGACCACAGCCAACTTCCCCGTTAGCAGCATCCTCTGCCTCTATCAACTCCATCAATCGTTTGTGCTGAATTACACCATTTGTAGAAGATTCAGATTGTGTTAGTGCAGTATCTCCGACAGAGAAAGGAATTGATTGGGTCATGGCTCTCTCCTTACAACTTCTAATAATAAGGTTTCTGTACGTGCTGATGTCATGAAATTGGCGTGCAGGGGATGCTGTGTGGGGGTAGAATGGATCGTAAGTTATTAAAACTTTCGTTTACCCAAGAAAATTAGGCGCAAGCACGCTCTTTCAATGGCAGAGCAATTAATACAGTACACAGACTTAATATTGGCAACACCAACGCCGTTGACGCTTCACCCGGCGGCGGTCTATTTGTCTGGTTTAACTGCTGGCAGCAGGCGGACAATGCAAAAGGCTCTGAATGCGATCGCTCGCTTGCTAACTACGGATGAGTACGATGCTTTGTCTTTGGATTGGTCAAAATTACGCTACCAGCACACGGCAGCAATTCGCGCTGTGTTGATGGAACAGTACGCCCCAGCAACCGTTAACCGGATGCTTTGTGCTTTGCGTCGGGTGCTGAAGGAAGCTTTTCGCTTGGGGTTGATGAGTGCTGATGATTATGCCCATGCGGTGGATATTAATTGTGTGCGCGGTGATTCGGCTTTGCGGGGACGGCTGCTGAAAACCAGTGAAATCGCCGCACTTTTGAGCGATTGCAAGCAGAATCAAGATTGGATTGGTGTGCGTGATGCGGCGCTGATCGCTATTCTCAGTGGTTCTGGGTTACGTCGCGCTGAGGTGGTGGCTTTAGATTTGGGGGACTATCAGCCGGAAGATGGTTCTTTGCAAGTCCACAAGGGTAAAGGGGGCAAGTTCAGGATTGTGTATTTGCCAGCAGGGGCGGTGGCGGCTCTAGATGCTTGGTTAAATATTAGAGGTAATGCTGCTGGTGCTTTGATTTGTCCGGTGCGGCGTGGTGGTCACGTCCATATTCTGCGGATGACTGACCAGGCGGTGATGGTGATTCTCCAAAAACGTGCTAAAAGTTCTGGGGTGGCTCCTTTTAGCCCCCATGATTTTCGGCGATCTTTTATTAGTAATTTGTTAGAAGCTGGTGTCGATGTTTTAACTGTGAGTCGGCTGGCTGGTCATTCTGACCCGGCGACTACCCAAAAATACGATCTGCGTCCTGAAGTTGCCAAGCGCCAAGCTGTACAGTTGTTAAATGTCCCTTACGATGAGTGAATGTAAAATCACTGCTTTTGGCGTAATTGACATCCTCTCCGTCGTGAACGGTCGGCGATTCCCTACAACAAACTTAAGTCAAGAACTTCCCTAGTTTGTTTTTAGCCATTCGCTGTGCCAGTTGCGTAAGTCCTGACTTCTTTATTTAATCGGTTGATACAGTCCAGACTCTGCATTCCATTTCCAGCCAACACTCATGGGATCACGATTCCTCGACCAACTGAGAAATTCTTTCTCGCTCTTGTTTTCTCTTTCAGCAATCAAGCTTTGGGAAGTGACACCTAATCTTTGGGCTAAATTTTCATTGGCAAATGCTTGCAGTTCTACTGACGGCATATGGTAAGTACCTAGACAGAATTAATTACACAAATAAATAACATAATATATTAAGATATAAGAGTAGTTATATTAATTCTAAGTAAAATGATATTTATTCGAGAAATCAATCCTCTTTCACTCAAATTACTAGAGCGAATTTATCGCCAAAGTCGACATCATCAAGTACGTCAAAGAGCGCATTGCCTAATACTAGCAAATCAAGGAGTAAAAGTTGAAGAACTTATGAAAATTTTTCTAGTAAGTTATAAAACAATTTATAACTGGTTCAATAAATGGGAATTAAATAGTATGATTGGATTGTATAATCAACCAGGTAGAGGATGTAAATCAAAATTTAATCCTGAACAAAAAGAAAAAATTAAAGAATTTGTAAAACAAGAACCAAGGCAATTAAAACAAGCAGTACAAAAAGTGAAAGAAGAATGGGGAATTATATCAAGTAAAAAAACAATTCAAAGAATACTGAAAACACTAAAAATGAGTTGGCATCGAATGCGTCGAGGGATAGGAGGAGAGCCACCAGCCCAGGTATATCAAGATAAAAAGGCAGAGCTAGAAGAATTTCAACGATTGGATGAAAAGGGAGAAATTGATTTATATTATTTAGATGAAACCGGATTCTGTTTGATTCCTTCTGTGCCATATGCGTGGCAAGATATTGGAGAATACTTATCTATTTCTAGTCGGCGCAGTCAGCGGTTAAATGTCTTAGGAATAATGAATAAACGTAATCATCTTGAAACTTATGTTTCCTTTCAGAGTATTAATTCTGATGTAGTGATTGCTTGTATTGATGCTTTTTTCCCCCAAGTAAATAAGCCAACAGTAATTGTCACGGATCAGGCTTCTATTCATACTAGCGATGCCATTTTTGAAAAACTTGAGGAATGGCGAGAGCGCAATATTACCATTTTTGAACTGCCAACTTATTCTCCTCACTTAAACTTAATTGAAATTTTGTGGCGGTTTATTAAATATCAATGGATTCCTATAGATGCCTATAAAGATTGGAAAACTTTCGTTGCATCTGTTGAAAAAATTCTCAGAGAATTTGGAGAAAACTATGTAATTAATGTTGTCTGATTACTTAAGAATATGCTGACCGCCTGTTTCGCGCTTGACCACCACCATTATATCTACCAGATGCTACAGCCCGTTCTAATTTTTCTAAATGTTTAGCAATGAGTTCCAGTTTTCTTTCTACTCCTTCACTTTGCTGGGAAAGCTGGGTTTCAATTTGCTCTAGCTTCGACTCTACGTGCTGCAATTCGGTGGTTGCTTCCATCACCATACTGCTGTCAAACTGGGAAATCAATTCTTCTAATCCTTGCAGTAAGGCAATTGTATGACCGTCGCGGTGTATTTTCGCTAATTGGCGTACTACTGGTATCAGTACATTAGGCACGCGAATCATCTCGCTTGGTGGCGTTGTTTTAGCATCACGGGAGGAGTTTACAGGCATTTGATATCTAGATTCGATATCGACAACCTGATTGTAAACTGAAAGGGAGTGCAGCAGCGATATTAACCTAAAAATGTCTGCTGATCTTGCTCCCTCCTGCCTCTTTGTAGTGGCGATGAATTGCCTCCAACACCCCATCCAGTCGCATTCCCAGGAGGATGTGCGTTGCATAACTTCACAAAGATAACCTAAAACTTCTTTTTGTCCCGTAAGCGATATATGATAGTTGCATCGGTTTTGTTTATCCAGAACTTTTTGCACTGTGAGTCTAATCGCAGCGTCTTGGAGTACAATTAACACTTAAGTAACTACTTTCAGTCTTGTAGAGTTGATGGAGGTTATGAAGTTATGGAAATGGTGAGGACAAAATGGAAGATAGAAGTACATTTTGTCCGTTTTGAGATTCTGAGGAGGAGTTGCGTTTAATTACCCTTAACAGCTAGTGAAGTTTGGCGACGGAACAAACTGTTGGGGTTGAAGTTAGACACAATCCGTATTTGTTACTGTACACAATCTTATTATAAATTGTGTGCTGTGTGGAGATATTTTTTGTCAATTTTTACGAAATTCTCAAAAATCGCAAAAACTCTGATTTTTAACAAGATTGACGTAAATAGACCTAAATATCCCTCTATAAATGCGAAATCCTCCTCCAATCGCCTCAAAAATAGTCAAAATTGGAGGAATTTATGTACAGAATTCAAGATAAATACAGAATTAAATATCAAGACAGTACAGATGAACTAATATGTCATCTCTCCAGAACTAGCAACAGTCAAGCTCACTGGAGTACAGATGAACTAACGGGTCATTTCTCCAGGACTAGTTATTGGGAAATAGCAATAAATATTTGGCAGCAGTGCAAATCCTCACCAAAATTTGCAAATTCTCCCCAATACCCAATACCCAATCCCCAGTATCGGGAGCAGCATTTGTCCGCTGCTAAATTTTTAATAGAAGATAAATCCTTATCACCACCTCTGAAGACAGTCACTGCTTCCAGTGGAGTATCCTAACTGCCAAAAAAAAAGTTGGATAGCCGCTAGGTGCTTGGTTAACAAGAGACTCATGGACACCCATAGAAAGCTTTAAAGCCAGCCTTAAAGCCAGAAAGAAAGCCAACTAGGCAAGAATGAATCAAAAAAACCGCGAAACGATTATCAGTCGTCTCAGCCGCGCTAGCAGGGCTATCGAACCCTGACCAAAAATTTATCTTTAAATTTGATCTCAATTCTAGTCCATGAGTTTCCTGTTTACCAACAACTAGGCATTTAGGCATCAAACCGAGATAGTAAAAAGAAAGCAATTAGGTTCTGAAACTGCTATATAACACTTTGACAAAGCTAAACACAATTCAACATTATTGTATGTAGTGCGACAAAGTGTTAATAAGAAATCTTCTTTCTTAAAGAACCGCCAACAGCAGCCAAAAATCAGACCATTCAAGGCAAAAGCAGCTTTTTTTTACATATCTTGAGATTAAATGCCAACTAGCGGCTACCCGATGAAAAAACAGAAAACATCGAGGAAAGCCAGTCATGTATCTACCAAACAAACCCGAACAAAACCGCACATCAAAACGCCGGAAAAATTCCCAAACCAGAATAGAACCCCACCAACCAGCCTCCGAGATAGGGAAAAGGTACGTAAAATATTTTTGGCATCCTTGGAGTCCGATAATCGCCCCAGCCAACAACAGCCACAGCAAACCAGCCTGGAGAACAGAAGACCATTACCTCCAGCCCTCCCAACTGTGGAGATTGCATCAAAACAGCGACAAGCTAGTAGGCATACGCTTTGCTGAATATACCCGGTACGCCACAATAGACATAGACACATTCAGCGACTACCATAACCTAGAAGCCTATCAAACCATCAAAACAGCCCTAGAAAACATAGGCATAGTAGAAATAGTCCCCATCCAATCAAGCTACAGCGGCGGCTACCACCTAATCATCCCCTTCAGTGGCAAAATACCCACATTTAACCTAGCCTGCGCCCTAGAACAAACAATCAAAGATACAGGCTTCAACATCCGCCCTGGACAAATAGAAATATTCCCCAACCCCAAACCCTGGGGAAAAGACAGCATCACCAACTACAACGCCATCCGCTGCCCCATGCAGCCAGAAAGCGGCGCACTTCTCCTAGACCAAGACCTGCAACCAATCAGCCACTCAGTAGCCACCTTTCTTGACCATTGTGATCATGCAGCCAGTCGTCAAGACCTAAACAAACTCAGATACGCCTGCAAAAAAGCCAGAAAGCGGCATACAAAAGAACAATATCGCCAAAAAGCCAGCATCAAAATCGAAGAATGGCAAGCCAACTGGGAAGAAATCATCGCCACAGGATGGACAGAGTATGGACAAACAAACATCCTCCTACAAATAATCGTCGGCTACGGCATAGTCTTCTTAGACCTACAACACGAACACCTGATTGAATACGCAGTAGAAACAGCCAGAAACGCCCCAGGATACACAGAGTATTGTCAACACCAAAAACGAATCGAAACCAGAGTTAGAGACTGGGTAAAATGCACCATCAGACACCAATGGTATACCCCCTACGCCAGTTATCCTAACCGCCCACTAGGAACATACATCAACACCTTTGCCCTAGCCATAGCAGATATAAGAGAAATAAAAAAACAACAAAACCAAGACAACCTCCTCCCCTTTGAAAAACCAAAAAGCCAAAACCAGCAACGCAGCGAAAAAACGCAAAGACGCATCAGGAGTATAGTACAAACATTAGAAATACAACAAAGAATACAGAAAAACAGAGATACAGAAATACAGAATACCTGGCCAGTACAAACAGAATTAAACACAGAAATAGAATTAGAAACAGAACTAACAGAAACACGATTAAGTGGAATAGTAACTGAGAGAAGCAAAGAAATAAGTGCAGAATACAAAACTCTGTACAACAAAACCTTAAGTCAAAGAACGCTGTACAAATATAAGCACTTATGGCATCCCCAATGGTACATACCAGACCCTTGGGAAGAGAACAGCACCACAGAAAAAAGCGTCGAAACAAATAAAAACCAACAAAATAGAAATCAAAAAAACAGCATTAACCCATCAGATAACATCCTGAATAGAAACATAAACCCAGGAAACAGCCAAAGTCCAAAAAATAGCGCAAACCCTTACAGTGAGGATAATTACACTCACTTTGACCCAGAAACACCAACGTGGAAAAAACAACAAGCCCAAAACCCTTACCCAGAAAGCGATTACACACACTTTCCTTATATGAAGGTTTTATGCTTACCTTTTGCTACCAGTCCCGCAGGGGCTGAGGTAGCCGATGTAATTGAACAAATGGAGGAAGTTCAGGATTCTGATCTGGAAATTCAGGTTTGTCAGAATGAATCAAATGAATTGGAAGCAATCCAGTTATCAGAAAATTTTGAATTCATAAATTCTCTTAATAGTCTGAAAATTGATTTAGCTCAATCAAACAATCAATTAGAGTCAATAGTTAAACTGATTGTTTTGCAGTTAAATGAAGTTCCTATTCATCAGAATTTCTTATTTTTCTTCATTTGTAGCGACTTGCCAAAAAGCGATAATCAAAACTTATCAATGGCGAAGACTGACGAACTGGATGTAGTTGAACCGCGTGTAGTTGTTTTTGAAGCAGAAGAGACAGCAGAACATTCGCTCTACAGCGCCAAGGATGAGCAGGGAAATGGCTGTATTCGGCATTTGATAGAACACCCTATTTTACCAAAATCATCAGTCCAAAATGGCAATAATGGGGGGCAAATTGCACCTGTTGGGGATGGGACACCGCTAGATCCACTTTCAGTAGAACCACTGCTTCAAGGTGGTAAAAATGGGTGGCAAAGTGGCTCTGTTGATGATGACTCAAGGATTGAAGAACTCAAGCGGGTAACGAAGTTGCGGCTATTGGCAGTAACCCATGCTAAGAAAAAGGTGCGGGAATACGGGGTGATTTCAGGGCGACTTATTTGTGGTCAAGAGCGCGATCGCTTGGAGATGTCCCTCCGAATGCAATTTTACTTAGATTCCGGTCACAAAGTCTTGGTAGCAGAGGCTACTGCGTGGATAGCAGGGAATCCAGGTATGCATTTTGGAGTGGATTCTCTGCTTTAGTGTAGAGGCTGGAAACTTTTTTGTGAGCGACGTTTAACCACTTTCGCTAGATCCAGCCCTTGTTGCTGATTAACTAAACAAGAAATTAGCACCAAACAGATTGACATTCACACTAGCATCAGTAAAGCCAGATGTAGCCGATAAAGTAGCTAATAACTCTCCCTTACCAAAACCAGTATTACTAGCAATACCATCACCCAGACGGAGTAAAGTATTAGTACCTGATGTCACTACATCAATAGCAGTAATCCCTGTAAATTGGATTTGATCACCACCGACACCACGCACAAACTGAGTAATGGTATCTGCACCATCACCAAAGGCATAGTTGATGATATCCACAGCAGCATCATTTAAACCCAAATTGAGTTTATCGTTACCAAGACCACCAATGAAAGTATCTGCACCAGCATTACCTGTAAGGGTATCTGCACCATTACCACCTGTTAGAGTATTAGCTGCGGTGTTACCTGTGAGGGTATTATTTAGGTCATTACCAGTACCATTAATGGCAGATGTGCCTTGTAAAGTCAGGGTTTCCAGGTGATTACCCAATGTAAGAGTGATGGTGCTAAAAACAGTATCAGTTCCTTCACCAACATTTTCAATGATGCTATCTCCGGCATTATCCACATAGTAGGAATCATTACCCGCACCACCAATCATGGTATCTGCACCTGTACCACCGTTGAGGATATCATTACCTAAACCACCTATCAGAGTATTAGCTGCGGCGTTGCCTGTAATTTTATTAATCAGGTCGTTACCAGTGCCATTGATAGCAGATGTGCCTTGTAAAGTCAGGTTTTCTAAGTGATTACCAAATGTAAAAGTGATGGTGCTAAAAACAGTATCAGTTCCTTCACCAACATTTTCGATGATGCTATCTCCGGCATTATCCACATAGTAGGAATCATTACCCGTAACACCAATCATGGTATCTGCACCTGTACTACCATTGAGGATGTTATTGGCAGAATTGCCTGTAATGGTATTGTTGAGGCTGTTACCAGTCCCATTGATAGCTGCTGTACCTATCAACGTCAAGTTCTCTAGATTAGCACCAAGCGTCAAGGTAATAAAAGACTGAACAGTATCTGTACCTTCGCCTGTTGCCTCTGTTACTATATCCTTGATATTGTCAACAACATAAGTATCATTGCCCAAGCCTCCAATCATTCGGTCACTACCACTACCACCATTGAGGTAATCATTACCGATACCGCCAATCAGCGTATCGGCTCCAATCGTACCGATCAAGGTGACACCATTAGCAGCGACAGACAAGTTAAACAGGTCAGATACCGCAAGCCCTCCTGCGTCAGTCGCCGTGATACGGATACTGAGGGTACCCGCCATAGGCGGAGTTCCAACGAACACGCCACTCAGTGCGTTAAAGGTCAGCCAACTGGGCAGGGCGCTGCCATCAGCAAGCGAAACCGACAGCGTAAGCTTATCGCCAATGTCAGCATCGGCAAATTTCGTTGCAGCAAGTGTCAGTGAAAACGCTAGGCCCTCGGTGGCAACCTGATCGCTCTCGGCCAATACCAGGGTCGGTGCGCGATTGGCGTTGACGGCCAGCGTCATGCTCGCAAGCGCAGAGGTACCACTGGGATCGGTTGCGGTGATTTCAACGGTTACGATACCCGCACTACCCGCGGGTGGGGTACCTGAAAACACTTTTTGGGCCGCATCATAAAACAACCATGCTGGCAGCGCTTGCCCACCATTTGCCGTGATCGACAGCGAAAGAACGTCGCCATCATCATCGCGGAAGACACCCGGCGAAAGCTGAAATTGAAATGCCTTGCCTTCCTTCAAAACAGTCGCTGCAGGCACATTGACTACCAACGGTGCATCATTAACGTTGGCCACTGTCAAGGCGAACGTATCAAATACTTTCGCTTGCATACCATCTGTTGCCGTCACCTTGATATTCAGAACGCCGACATCGCTATTGCCAGGGGTGCCGGAGAATCGGCGTGTCGCCGCATCAAATGCAAGCCAGCCTGGCAATGGAGAACCATTTGCTAAGGTGGTCGACAACGTTAAACTGTCATCCACATCAACGTCGGCAAAGGCATTGGACGGGACCGTATAGCTGAACGCGGCATCTTCAGTGGCAGTCTGATCGGCAATCGCATAGGAAAGCACCGGCACATCATTGACGTTGTCCACTGCCAAATCAAACGTATCAAATACATTTGAGCCCGCTGCATCTTTGGCAGTCACCTTGACACTTAACACGCCAACATTGCCATTGCTTGGTGTGCCTGAAAACATCCGCGTTGCCGAATCAAACTTTAACCAAGTTGGCAATGCAGAACCGTTGTCCAGGGTTGCTGACAACAGCAGACTATCACCCACATCTATGTCGGCAAAGGTGTTGACCGGGACCATATAGCTGAATGCCGTATCTTCCGTAGCAGCCTGATCGGCAATCGCAGAAGAAAGCACTGGCGGGTCATTGGCGTTGGCCACTGCCAAAGCAAACGTGTCGAATCCGCTCGCCCCCGCAACATCTGTCACCGTGACCTTGATACTCATCACCCCTGTATTACCATTGCCCGGCGTGCCGAAGAATCGGCGTGTCGCCGCATCAAATGCAAGCCAGTCCGGCAATGGAGAGCCGTTTGCCAGGGTAGCCGACCATGTCAGGCTGTCGCCCACATCCATGTCGGCAAAGGCATTAGCCGGGACCGTATAGCTGAACGCGGCATCTTCTGTAGCAGCCTGATCAGCAATCGCAAAATAAAGCACCGGCGCGTCATTAATGTTCAGAACCGAAAGTGCAAAGGTATTTGAGCCACTGGCACCGTTGCCATCTGTTGCGATCACTTTCAAAGTCAGGCTGCCCACATCGGCATTGCCTGGCTTGCCCGAGAATGTACGCGTTGCCGCGTTGAATTGGAGCCAGCCGGGCAATGCACTGCCATCAGAACGCACAGCAGAAAATGACAAAGGCAAATCATTGTCTGCAAAGGTATAAGTCGGCACCAGCAACTGAAACAAGCTGCCTTGTGCAACTGTTTGGTTTGAAAGCGGTGTCTCAATCTTCGGCATTTGCGGCCAATTGCCAGCCATTTGCACTAAGACATCCCGGTTCCAACTGGTTCCGTTAGCAAACTCCACCTGGTCAACATTGCTGCCGTAGTTCGACACGAACCAATTTTTCAAGGTGACTCGATTGTCCGTACCTTTGATGGCTAAATAGAGATGGTCCTGGTTGCGCGACACCACGACATCATTGGGCATGACATCGGCCTTGAAGCGCACCGTGTCGGAGTCAGGCAGGCCATCTGATCCACCGAATAGGTCGGCGACAACAACATCCCGCCCATGATCCCTGCCAAACAAAAAGACATCGCTTCTAGCTTGTCCATTAAGGACATCATTACCAGTACCACCGTCGATGACATCGTCGCCATCGCCACCGAGCAAAATGTCATTTCCCCCCAGGCCGTTGATCGTATCGTTGGCACTGCCACCGCCATAGATATCGGCGCCTTCTGTGATCCCTGACAATCGAGTATAAATGTCAGCATCAGTCCATATCGTGCCATCGAAAAACCGCAATTGCGGCTGGTAATACGGATTGTCGAACCAGCCTTGTAACGTAAGCCGATCAGCGCCTCCATTCAGGGAGAGATACAAGTCGCTGCTGCCGCGCGTCACCGTCACACCGGCGGGCGTAACGCCCGCCTGGAACTGCACCGTGTCGCCCTGCGTATCCCACGGCTGAACGTAGGACACAACATCCTGCCCATAGCCGTTGCCGAAGACATAGGTATCCGTTCCATCGCCGCCAAACAGAACGTCATTGCCGGTTCCACCGTCCAGAGTGTCATTGCCGGCATCTCCAAACAGTCGGTCATTGCCTCCTAGGCCGGGCAACGTGTTGGCAGCATTTGTTCCGACGATCACGTCGTCGCCTGTGGTCGGAGTCGCCAACTTGGACAATATCGTGCTTGCCGTCCAAACAGTTGCATCCGCAAACTGTATCCTGTCGATACGGTAGTAACCGTTGCTATCGAACCAGTTTTGCATCCTAACGCTATCGCCGGTTCCGTTGATCGATAACAGCAAATCGAGTCCGTCACGACCGAGCTTAATGTCAGTCGTTGCTATTCCCGCCCCGAGCAGCAACGTATCCGAGGCATCTCCCCATGATCCGTTTTCGCTGACCACATCTTGTCCATAGCCGCGTCCGAACAAATAGGTATCGTTGCCGCGTCCGCCCTTTAGAACATCACTGCCCGCTCCGCCATCCAGCGTGTCGGCACCGACATCTCCACTCAGAATATCGTTGCCGCCCAACCCGGCAAGCGAGCTGCCAGTGGTGGCTGCCTGCAAAATGTCGTTGCCACTCGTTACTCCGGGAAGCCGCGCCTTGATGGCATTGACGTCCCATACCGTGCTGTCCGAAAACTCGATACGCTCGACTTTGTCGTAGTCGCTGCTGAAGAAATTACTGACCGTCAGCTTGTCTGCCCCGCCATTCAAGCTGAGATACAAGTCGGTTTCGCTTCGACTCACCTGAACGCCGCTCGGCGTAACGCCCGACTGCATCACGATGCGGTCCGAATTTACCGACCAGTCAAAATCGCTGATGACATCCTGCCCGTAGCCATTGCCGAAGAAATACGTGTCGTTACCGTTGCCGCCATTAAGGACATCATTTCCTGCGCCGCCGTCGAGGGAGTCGTTGCCGTTCCCTCCAGACAGATTGTCGTCGCCACCCAGGCCGATCAACGTGTCATTCCCCGTGGTGCCCGACAGGTAATCGTTGCCTTGGGTCGGCGCAGAAACGAATGCCGTCAGTGCCGCCGTATTCCATACCGTACCGTTGGCAAACTCGACACGCTGGAGTTGAGCCGGATAATAGGAACTGAACCAGCTAGCGAGGGTGACCTGATCCTGCGTCCCCTTGATTGTGAGAATAAGGTTGTATTCATCACGTGACACCTCCACATCCGACGGCGCCACATCGGGAGCGAATTTCAGCGTATCAACCAATCCCGCGGTTTCAGCGCTGCTATAGCCTGGCGTATCGTTCAGGATCGTATCCCGCCCGGAACCACGCCCAAAGAGAAACGTATCGTTGCCCAAGCCGCCGTAAAGATGGTCATCACCAGCACCCCCATCGATGGTGTCATTGCCTTCCAAGCCATTGACTAAATCCCTGCCGCCCAGTGCGGAAATCGTGTCGGCACCGCTGGTTCCAATGATTTTGTCTTGGTAGTCGGTCGCGGCTATTTTGGTTGACAGCAAGGTGAGCTCACTCACCCCCCACACCGTGCCGTTGGCAAACTCCACCTGCTCAATTTTGAACGCCTCGCCATTGAACCAGTTGGCAAGTGTCACCCGGTCCGAGGTCCCATTGAGCTGAAGCTCCAGGTCGTAGACCGTGCGCGTCACCGTTATATCGCTGGGCACTATATCTGCACTAAAACGAATGCGATCGGTATTTCCCGATGTTGCATCGGCATCGGTGATGGTGTCATGGCCTGACCCCCGCCTGAAGAGATACATGTCACTCCCTGTACCTCCAGAGATCAAGTCGTTTCCCGTCAAGCCATCAATGATGTCCACCCCAGTAGTGCCAGAAAGAGCGGCATCCGCAGCCCCTGTTCCTAAAATACTCGCCGCTTGTGTCTGCACCGTCAAGGAGAAATTGCTCGATACAGCTGCATCGGCAGTGTCCTTCGCCGTTACTCGCAACACATAGCCACCCACGGCACCGTACCCGGGCGTGCCGCTGAATGTACGAGATACCCCATCGAAAGCTAACCACGTCGGCAAGGCACTGCCGTTTCCCAAAGTCGCCGTGTAAGTGAGCGAGTCTCCCACATCACTATCGGCAAAGGTATTGACTGGCACAGCAAAACTCAAGCGCTGGCCATCGGTTGCTAAACGCGCAACCAGGGGATTGGCAACCACCGGTGCGTCATTGGTGTTGACCACTGTCACCTGAAATACATCAGACGCTTTCGCGCCACGCCCATCACTGGCGGTTACTTTTATATCCAGGCTACCGATATTGCTATTGCCCGGTGTACCTGAGAAAGTTCGGGTCGCTTGGGTGAACGTCAACCAAGCTGGTAACGGATTGCCATTGGCCAGGGTCGCCGTTAAGGAGAGGCTGTCTCCAACATCCAGGTCAGAGAACGTGCCTGTCGGCACCTTAAAACTGAAGGGTTGATCTTCGCTCGCAGTCTTGTCTACCAAGGAAGTGGCAAGTTGTGGCGCAAAATTCGCCATCGCCTTCAAAGTCGCTAGATCCCACACCGTTCCATTGGCAAATGCCACCTGCTCCACCGCCTTGCCTTGCTCCGGCACCCAAAGTACAGCCAGCGTTTGCCCGGTCACCCCTATGTTCAAAAATAAATGGGTTAGGTTTCGGGTCACTGTCACATCGCCTGGAACAATGCCGGCACCCATGACCACGCGATCAACGTTTCCTGAGGTTGTATCCACATCCTCAATCACATCATTACCCGAATCAAGGCCAAACACGTACGTGTCCTTGCCTAGACCACCGGACAGCACATTGTTCGCCGCATTTCCCGCCAAAGTATTGGCACTGGCATTGCCCGTGCCATTGATCGCTGCTGCACCCGTCAGGGTGAGGTTTTCTAGATTTGTGCCCAGGGTATAGCTAACGCTTGAGAGTACCGAATCTGTGCCCTCCCCGGCCGCTTCCTGCACCACGTCCAGGGCGTTGTCGACCTCATAGTTATCGTTACCCGCGCCGCCAATTAGCGTGTCTGCACCCCAACCGCCGTCAAGCCTGTCGTTACCAGTGCCCCCGACCAACACGTTGTTGCCCGTGTTGCCTGTCAGCCGGTTGTCTGCCGCGTTACCGGTCGCATTCAGATTGGCAAAACCGGTCAGCGTCACATGCTCTAAATAACCGCCGCTGAGCGTGTTCAAGTCTATGGTCAGCGCAGCAATCACCGTATCGCTTCCTGCGCCCGCCGTCTCGACAATCACATCGCCTGTGCTGTCTATCTCGTAAATATCATCGCCGCTACCGCCAATCAGCATATCGGCGCCAGCGCCGCCAATCAGCGTATCCGCCCCTGCACCTCCCGTCAGCGTGTTGCTACCCGCATTGCCCATCAGCTGGTTATCGGCTCCATTACCGGTGGCATTCAAATTGGCCGTACCGGTCAGAATCACATTTTCGACATTCGCCAGCGCTGCAATATCCATGCTGATCGAGGCCACGATGGTGTCATTGCCTTCGCCAGCCAACTCAAACACCGCATCGCCTGTGCTGTCAACGCTATAGACATCGTCCCCCGCGCCACCCATCAGGGTATCAGCGCCAGCGCCACCCTCCAGCGTATCGTTGCCTCCGCCACCGCTTAGCGTATTGGCCGCGCTGTTGCCATTGAGCATGTTGTCCAGTGCATTGCCGCCACCGCTGGTCACGCCATAAGCCAACGTCAGGTTCTCAACATTTGCGCCTAGTGTGTAATTAACCGATGTAATTACCGTATCAATGCCGTCGTTCAGGCTCTCTATCACCACATCGCCCGTGTTATCGACAAAATAGGTATCGTCCCCTGCAGCGCCCGCCATGGTATCTGCACCTGCAGCACCGTCGATCAGGTTGTTGGCAGCATTACCGTTCAGCATATTGGCCAGTGCATTGCCAGTGGCATTGATGGCATCCGTACCCGTCAGAGTCAAGTTCTCGATGTTGTTGCCCAAGGTATAAGAAACCGCCGAGCGAACCGTGTCAATACCTTCACTTGCCTGCTCGATCACCCTATCGGCCTGGTTGTCCACGACATAGCTGTCATTGCCCGCGCCACCCACCAGCACATCCATGCCGCCTTTACCATCCAGCACATTGTCGGCACTGTTGCCCACCAAGCGATTGACCTGGTCGTTGCCTGTGCCATCAATCGCCGCCGTTGCGCTCAATGTCAGGTTTTCCACATTCGCGGTCAGTGTGTAGCTCACACTGGAACGTACCGTATCGAAACCACCGCCGGGCAACTCATTCACTGAATCGCCAACATTGTCAACGGTATAAAAATCGTCACCCGTGCGGCCCGTCATGGCATCGGCACTGGCCATGCCGTTCAGCGTATTGCTGCCGGCATTGCCCGTCAGCGCATCCGCCCCTGCCGTTCCCTCTATCGCCGTTGTTGCGAAAATAAAATGTTCGGCGCGCAGTGCGCTCTGGGACACATTGCCCAGCGTGATGTTCTGGTTTGAACCCGTGCCGCCCACATACACACGGGTAAATTCCACACCATCCACAAACACTGACATGAACCTGAGGTCAGCAAAAGAGCGGACATTGGCCAGTCCTGATAAATCAATTTTTTCTCCGGCTTGGTTGACATCAAAGTCACCAATGAAATTACGCAAGATACCGCTGCCAGCATAACTGTCTTGCTCAATTACAAAACGGTCGGTGCCGGCATTGCCGTAATAGCCGAACAGGCCCTGATAGCGGTCCTCGCCACCTTCCACATAAATCGTGTCGTCGCCCGCATCACCCTGCACATAGTCGTTACCTGCGCCCCCACGCAATACATCGTTCTTGACGCCACCGAGCAACATATCGTCGCCCGCATCGCCATAGAGCACATCGCCCGCACCCAGTAAGATGCCGCCGTTGTAGTTGGTAACATTGGTCGGCTCGCCGACCAACACGTCCTGGCCATCCCCGCCGTGGATTTCATCCACCCCCTGCCCGCCAAAAATTCGGTCATCACCGCCTTCACCCAAATACAAACGTGGCTGCAAGCCGGTGCCAGCTACCTCTGGGTCGCTAGCGTTGCTACCAATGCTGAAACCGCTGATATTTTGACGCTCGACAAACACAAAGCTGCTGGCGCCCAAGCTGGCAGGCGCCACATTGCGCAGCACAATCGACTGCCCGTCGCCCAGCATCACTCGGGTATCCAAGCCCTCCTGAACGAGCTGCAAATTGGCAAAACTCATCTTGCCAAAGCCCGCCAGAGCAATCTTCTCGCTGGCTGCATCAAAATCGATCACCGTATCGACACTGCCCTGCGCTTTTTCCACCATAAACATATCCTGGCCCGCGCCGCCCGTGAGGCTGTCGTTACCATACCCCCCATCAAGCAGATCGCGCCCGGCTCCGCCAGACAAAATATCATTGCCGCGACCACCCACCAAGCGGTTATCTTCTGCATTGCCTATCAGCGTGTCATTGCCATCTCCGCCCAGGGCCTGCTCAATGGTGGTGCCTAGCGCCACTGTCATGACCTGCCCGTTCAGCCGGCTCTGCACCCCTGCATTCAGATCAATCAGGTTATTGCCCGACATAGCTGCCGCATTGAAGGTGTCGCTGCCACCATCGCTGTCGACCAATGTCTGACGGCTCGGGTTGCCGGATGCCGTTGCCGCATACTCATTAGTATAGACATACACATCATCGTTACTAGGCTGCTTACCATACACATCCAGCGTCCAGCTCGTCAGCGTGCCTGCTTGCCCCGTGCGCGCATCGATGACCTGCAAAGTCCACGTGCCACCACTGTCCTCGCCCAAGATATGCGTGCTGCCAAAGCTAAAATTCAGCGTTCCTGCACCTACGTTGCCTGTATCCGCCACGCCACTGCCTGGTGCCTTGCCAGGACGATTCACCAAAATGCTCTCTGTACCCGTCGGCGAGATCAGCTTGACCACCAAATCGCCCCAATTGGCGTGATTAAGCTGGAGGGACACCTGCGCGTATTCCACACTCAGCCCGGCGGCTAACACCAGGCTGCTGCTCAGGCTGCCTGCCCCATCGGGAATGGCCTGGTTAATCACTTGATTCGCTGTGACGCGTTGCTGGTTATCAAAAATACTGGTTTCTCCCCAGGTCTCTGCCAGGCGCACCGCCGCTCTAGCATCCACCTTGCCAAAGCCATAGTCATGGCTGGCATGCATGCCGCCGCCGTTCCAATTTTTGGCGCCATTGCTGCGCCAATCCGTGCCATTGGGATCATCAAACTGCGTTGCCGTCATGGCCAGAATGGTCTGGATATCCCGGTAACCCAGATTCGGGTTGGCTTCCAGCATCAGCGCAATCACGCCGCTGACAATGGGTGCGGCAAAGCTGGTGCCTTGACTGGTGCTGTACTGCCCACCAAAGGTCGAGCCATTGTCAGCAACCAACTCGCGGCTGGTTGAGTCAATATTGCTGCCTGGGGCAGAGACCAAAATGGAGGCGCCCGGGTTGCTAAACGGTGTGCTGCCCAACTGCAAAGTACCCAAATCCCCTGGCGCATTGATGCTGCCCACAGTAATCACCGCCCGGTTAGCCGTCAGCGCATTCGTATTGGTGTTGGCGCCGGTGGCCCGGTCGTTGCCGCCAGCCATCACAATGGCTGTGCCCAGGCCGGCGCGTCCGTTGGCCACCGCATCCAGTAAACCCGCCTCCAACACGCCCACTGGTGTGACATTGATGCCAAAGTTGGCCGTTGCCCCCCAGCTGTTGTTGACCACGTCATAGTTTTTAAACTTGGCTAGTGCGGCAGTGATCTCTGCACTGAGTTGGCTGACTTCCAACCCAGTGCCTTGAATGAAATTTCCAGCCAAGCTGGCGTTGTAGGCCACACCCACACCGCCTTCACCATTTTTGGCGGACACCATCACCCCAGCCACCATCGTGGCATGGCTGCTAAAAGTTTGCGGCGTGTTGTTGTTGCCCTGGGCATCCAGCGTATTCAGCCAAGCATTGTCAACGTTTTGCTGCAAATCGGCATGGCGGTAGTCAAACACTTCCGGTCCCGTGCTGAATGCGCCTCCAGGCTCGAATTGACCGATTCGCACGCCTTTGCCGCTATAGCCTTGGCCTGCGGCTTGCTCGGCTTGCGTGCCCCAAGCGGCCAACACATTGGTATCAGCTAGATACCACTGCTCCACGGACAAAGGGTCACTGGGAATATCCGATGTTTGCAGATAAACAGCAGCCTTCATGGCCTCGCTTGCCTCGCCACTGCTCACCGTGGTGAAGTTGCCCTGGGCATCTTTCACCTTGTATTTAAAACTCATCACACCGGTGTAGGTGGCATCCGGTGTAAACAGCACATCACCCTGCGCCGTCAGGCTTGCGGTGCCGCCCTTGGCTTCTAGCACGGCAGTGATGCTGAGCTGAGACACATCACTGTCCCAATCGCGGTCGTTGGCCAATAACTGGGTTTTGCTAAGCAGGTGGGCTGCGCTGCGGCTTAAGGCTTGCCCGGTGCTGTTGACACGCAGAATGTCTTTAACAGGTAGCGGGCTGCCCAAGCTCAAGTCTACGCGTGAGACATCACTGAAGCTGAGTTTTTCGATATGGCTCAAGGTATCTGCGCCGTCTTGCCCGCTTCGGGTATCGACCACCCTGAAGGTGTTGGCGCCGTTGGCGTCCGAGATTCGGGTAATTCGGTAGTCGGCATAGCTGCCGCTGTATTGGGCTACGTCAATGCCATCACCGCCGTCCAGACTGTCATCGCCGCGCCCACCTACCAGCACGTCGTTGCCTGCACCGCCACTTAAGCTGTCGTCTTCCAGGCCACCATCAAGCACATCGTCGCCCTGCCCGCCCAGCAGTTGGTCTTGGCCTCTGTGGCCGCGGATTAAATCATTGCCGGCGCCGCCATCAATGGTGTCGTCGCCGTCTTCGCCACTCAGCACATCGTTGGCAGCGCCGCCCAGAATCAAGTCATCGCCCGCACCACCGCGCACAAAGACGGTGCTTCTGCCCCCGCCAATGATGACGTCATCGCCTGTGCCGCCAATAAACACTTCAGCCTCGGACTGGGTCATATTGAGGGTGACGCCTGCGCTGCCTGCTTGTCCGCCTACGACCTGCACCACATCGTTGCCTGCGCCTGCATGGATATTGTGTTGCGCATCAGCCGCATCAATCAAGAGCACATCGTCGCCCTCACCGGCATTGAAGGTGTCACTGCCTGCGCCGCCTGCCAACCAGTTGGCCCCAGCATCACCCGTGAGCACATCATCGCCAGCACCTGCATAGATGTTGGCCACATTCAAGCTGCTGGCACTTAAGGTTTCATTGACGCTGGCCAGGGTATTGGCGCTGACGTAGCTTTTAAGGTCAGCACCGCCCGCATGGCCTTGGGTGCTCAGGGTTGCGCCGGCCACGCCATTTGTGGTGGTTTGCGTATAGCTTGAGCCGTTGGGGTTGGCAATAAAGCGCACCGCTTGGGCGGCGCGGGTATGTGCGCTGCCGTTAACGGTTTGCACAAAACTGCCGCTGGACAAGACTTCGTTTCCACCGTTAACCAAACCGCTTTGGCTGGTGGGGTCCAAGTTGATGCTGGTGATGCCCAACTCGGCAAAGGTTTTAAGCTCGGAGGCTTCGCCTGCGTCTTTGAGTCCGTTACCGTTGCTGTCTTTGAATGACAGGCCATTGCCATCATCGTCTACCCACACGCGCAATTGGCTCCATGCAGCATCAAGATTATTAAACTGCTGGTCATTGTTGGCGTCCAGCGATTTCAAGGCGGCAAAGCCATCGGCGTAAGTCTTTTGCCCAGCGCTTTGGCCCAGGCCTGCGTTGCCGTTGTAGAACTCGCTGAGGGTTTCGCGTATGCCGTTGATCTGGCCATCCCCATTGAGGTCGTGCACCACGATGCCGTCGGTGTTAACGCTCTGCCCTGTGGTGGTGTTGGCCGCTACCCAGCCGGTGTGTTCTTTGCTGGGCATGCTATTGACACCCGCCCCATCGTTGTCGATATCAAAGTGGCTTTTGCTGCTGGCGTAGCTTTGCAGCTGGATGCCGTCACCGTTGAGGTCGAGCACCAAGGGGTCTGCGGGCACCAAGGGGGTATTAGCACCCGCATCGACCAAGCTGGCACCGGCAAAGGCAAGCTCTGAGGCCAGGTAGCCTGGGGCAGTCACACCGCCTATGGCAATCTCGGCCAGGGTAGCCAGTAGTGCATCGCTAGCGAATGCCACATTGGCCGTTTGTCCGCTGGTTCCGCTGAGGCTGCCATTGCCGAGGCGGTGGCCGTCTGCGCCTGCGTCAGAAACCACGCCGCCGTAGTAGCTGTCATCTAAATTGGCGGTGTTCTCGGCTAGCAGCAGGCTCCAGTCATCGCCAGCCCCCGCAACCTGCCCAGTTGTGTTCACTGCACTAGTAATGTCTTGGACTTGCTCGTCGCTTAATGTGCCCGTGGTGTCGATGTTTAGGGTGACTGTGCTGGTGGTGGGGTCATCGCTCTGACTTGCAGCGCTGCGTTCAAAATATATTTCATCTGACCATGCGGCATCGTTTGTGCCAGCGTATTGAAAACTATCACCATCCAGCAGGGCAATAGGCTTGCCCCTGTAATCAAAAGGTTTGCTGGATGGTTGCGTAGGCTTTTTAGGGTCGATGAACAGCCCATCTCCATTCATTTTGAAGGTTGACAAGTAGCCAGGTGCCATGGGCTGAATATCTAGGAGTCCATTCGCATCTATGCTGCATATGGCACCCTTGTTAGAAAAGGCGCCGTTGGTTCCCGTTGTAGAGTTTTGCTGTTTTGACGGCGAATACCAACGAAAGGCGTCTCGTGAACACTCCACGCGCAGTCCCGTGCTCATGTCAGTGTATGTAGCCATCGAGCCTTGTGTCACTAAAAATTGCGTGCCATTGCCTACAACGCTGTCTTGAGGAGCCGTCAACAAATACGTGGCACCGTTAGGCAATGTCACCAGATTCGCCCCTGTCACGAGTTGCCGGACACCCGTTTGTTGCGCAAGACTGGCCGCAGTGAGTGTGACTGTAGATACAGCGCGTGGTGTCTTGTTCGCCGCCACTTGAGCTGCAGCGGCCGCATTTGTAGCGGGCAAATTATTTTCTTGAGTGAAAATATCGATTGTCTGATTTACTTTCGAATTGTGTCGTTTGAAAACATATGCTTGAAAATCATTCTTGACATCGATACCACTCTTCGCCAAATCCGCTATGTCTTTTGTACCGATTGGTATATATCGATTGTCAAAATCCTCCCGCATCACCGCAACACGGTTCAACATGATGGGCACAACAATATCTGGATTCAACCTGTCTGCGGCGGTAAGGTTCATTGCAGAAACAGAAATAGGGTCATTGGGATAGCGCGCGACAAACTGATTGATGGCAAGCGGAAAAGGATCAGGACGAAGACCATAATTCATTCCACTTGAAAATTGAAATAGGCCGGCATAACCTAAATTGTTGGCAGCCTTCGGATCAAGTGTCGATTCTTGATTGGCCAAATTAACAACCGTTTGAATAATTGTGTCGGAATATCCTCTTGCGCGCCCCTGATTAATAATGTTTGTCACAACCTGTTGTTGCGCTTGGGTTAAGTTAGTGAGATTGGTAGCCATAATCAGTTACTCCGGCAAAAATTAATTAAAGAATTCGGGAAATTTGGGGGTGATGCACTTACGCTTTGACAAAGCTGCCGCACACTTATGTCTTTGGGGTCTAGGTTTCTGACTATCGACTCTAATCAGTAGCGGTGCATTTCCAATCTGAAACTCTGGCGGCAAAGTGCCGAGGTTTAATCCATAGGAGCCAAACCATTGCATACCCATATCCAGCGTGTAAAGGCTGATGCCTCTATTGCGGGAGTTCCCGCCAATGTTGGCGTGCGCGGCTGCATAACCAAATTCATTAAAACGCGGAGCTAGCGTTTTGTTGAGGCTGTAAAGACTTTCAGAGGCAAACTCCATACGATGTTCTTCATTGGCCACAATATGAAGAATTCGCAAGTTGGGATCGGGCGGCGCTACAACGCCAGCACTACCGGCGCTATTGATTGGGCCCGCAACGCGGTCATACATCAGGTGTATGCCCAGATTTACCGACTGCGGAGCGACCCAGTAGCTGGTGTAGCCAGTAACAGCGCTGGGGTTGTTGATGTCGCCGTAGATTTCCGCACCACGTTTGCCGACACCCGCATTCCACACATTGTTCAGGTAAGCCGTATCAATGACAGAGCCTCGGCTGTAGCTAGTCCCAGCCATTTTAATTTCGACCAGGGGGTTGGCTTTGTATTCTTTTTGTGCCCAGGCAATAAATTCGGCGGCTGCACGCTGTGCTGTGAAGGGTGTTACATAGAAACGTTCCAATACTTCAACCTGGTCATTAACCGCAAAAAACCGTTCTATATATCTACTTGTGATGGGCAATCTGTTTTATGCAGGTTACTCAAAATCGTTACATAACTTTATGGGAAAGGGCGATCACGGTTTGGTTTCAGAGGTGATCGCCCTTTCCTTTCTTTCCAGAAATGGGGTATGTAGGGCGAACACCTGACGGGATGACATTGCGATCGCCCTTTCCAGAATTAGGATGAGCAATCGCATGGAGTTTGAATTTAGCGATCGCTTTTTCCAAAAATAAAGTACATAGAGAAATGTATTTTTCTGCAAATTAATCTGTTACAAAAACCGATGGGAATTTGCGATCTAGGAAAAATGAAGTACATAGATTTATCGTTACAAAATAATTAATTTCTACAAACGGTTGCGAAACTTTATAAAAGAGTTGTTTTAACTTTTACCTGAACCTGATAATTGACATAAATCCAGATGTCTGAAAACAGCTATTTACTTAGACTTCAGTGATCAATACATTTGTCAAGGGATAAATGTAAACAAATTGCAGGTTGGTTGCACAGGCGATCTCTTTTGATTTACATATAGATTAAGATCCTTTTTAGTTATTTATAATCAATAAATATCATGAGATGATAGTATCAAATTAGAGTGTTGCTCACTGTGAAGTGCTTATAAAGTTAAAGCAATATAGTATAAGATTTAATAAAGAGTAATGCTCTATAATTAAAGAATTATACTTACGTACTTAGAAACAGAAAATCGAAACCTGTGAAGATTTTGGGACGTTGATATGATCTCCTGGCATCCAAATTTAAAAATCCCGTTGTAGTCCCCAATAATGATCATTTCTAGCGATTTGAATAGGTTGTTTTTTCGTAAAATCTTGGGTTGGATTTAATCCTAAATTACTATGAAAATTACCAGATTCTCCAAGATTTAGTAACGCCATTTCTGGATTTTGTATTGGCAAAAAAGCTAGTGAGAACAGAAAAATTACAAGTGGTTTTAAGTTGGGATTGAATTTCATACTCATTGCTCCTTATCCTAATTTTTATCACTGATTTAACTGATTTAAGGATTTCACGGAATGAAGGATATGACAGTAAATGAAAGGGTTTAATACCCCTACCTCTACAGGTACCAAGTTTTGTGTTGGGGTTAAATCCCCATTACAAAACTTAATTACGTAGCTTGCTTGGGCGTAGCGGTATTACGTATCCCTAACGGGACTGTAAGCACTATTACGAATTATTTATTCATTGCTACTGATATTCTTTTGCTGGTACTCTAAAAGCTGCATATTTCCATTCATTGCCTTCCAAATATTCGATGTTAAATACTCCTTGAGTCAATAAAGCAATATCCTTCAGTTCTATTACCCCATTTTCTTTGACTACAACACAATCTGAATTATTGGCAGCAGATTGATTTGGAGTTGTATTGATCTGATCGAGAATTTTATTTCGCAAATCTTGATATTCTCGCTCTGTTATCAGTTTAGAATCATAGGATTTTTTAATCTCTCTCAGTTTGGTCTCCATATCTGCTCCACCTTGATTTTGAACATTATCTACTGTGCAAGAATCTGGTTTAAAAGCAATTTTTCTCACTGGATGATCCCACCATTTAGAAAACTGAGTAAACGCATTAGTGGCTCTTGTTGTATGTACTACCCTGACTTGATTTCCAGTTATTTCTAAACGCACCCAATCAGTTGATCGTTTTTGTATTAATCCAACAAATCCATGAAATAAAATGCTACCAACTGATACACCAGAATCCTCTAGACGCAGCTTAATAACTCTAGATTCTATCCCTTGTGCTACTTTTATTTCAGGTTGAGATATAATTCTATTTTTTTGAGGAATAACAACAGTATTGTTTATAGCAAAAGATGAATTTACTGCTATAAAATTGAAAATTAATACCACTGCTAATGTTACTAAAACGCCAAAATTATTGTTCATAACTCCCCTCGATATGGTATAATTTTTCTAAATTTTATTTAACAACTTCTACATCAACAGATGAACACTGTTCTGCATAATCACAAGTAAAAGCTACTAATGAACCATCAGGCTGAACCACGTAAAAGTTGATTTTAGTGTGCAAAATTTGAATGTCTCTTTACCATTCTTGGGCAAGTTAGTAAATCACTAAATTGGTTTCTGCAACATTTATTTACATCATGTCCCATTTTCCCCTTATCCCGGTTAGACCCCCATAACAAGAAGGGTTATTCTTCGCAAGCATAAGTTGTTTTAAGAATCGAGAGTAGCTCAGATTTTGGCTCATTAAAAAAGAGCCATCGCTACACCTAGCAAATTGGTATAGGGGAGCATCCCAGATATGCAATAAGTAATTATACTTAGTCTAAAAACCACTCTTAGTCGTGTCTTGGGACGAAATAGAGGTTTTTAAAGAGTGCGTACATAGAGAATCAAAGTAACTGCCCAGGTACTATAATTAGTTTGAAGGAAAGTTAAAATCAATTATAATATCATTAAAATTAGGGGGATTATGGCTGATTTACTCAAAGCATCTCCAAAAGGTTTGGAAATATTAGATCAAGCACGAAGGCAAAGAGGATGGAATAAACAAAATTTATCCCAGTATGGAGTTAATACATCAGACGCAACATTGAAAAGATTTTGGAGAAGAATACCTATTGACAAAGAAATTTTTATCAAAATTTGCGAAGCTTTAGGGGTAAATTGGCAAGAGATTGCATCACATCCTATTGATTGGGGTGATGCACCATCTGTAGATAATTTCTTTGGTAGAAGTAAAGAGTTAGATGATCTAGAATCTTGGATAATTCAAAAAAATTGTGGTTTAATTTCAATTCTAGGCATCGGAGGCATTGGTAAAAGCTCTTTAGCAGTGAAATTAGGGCAAAAAGTTCAAGGTAACTTTGAATATCTGATTTGGCGTAGCTTTCTCAATGCACCCTCCTTTGAAGATGTCTTAAAATCTCTAATTCAATTTTTATCCAATCAACAAGAAACAGCCTTAAAATCTAGCTTAGACGAACAAATATCCCAATTAATTTTCTATTTGGGTCAAAAGCGCTGTTTATTAATTCTAGACAATATAGAAACTGTTATCTCTAATGAAAAATATGACGAATTATTTAAAAAACTGGCAGAAACTAACCATCAAAGTTGTATTATTCTAACCAGTCGGGTAGAACCTTCAAATCTCAGACGATTACGAGGAAATCTTAGTTCAGTTCGTTTTTACGAGTTACTAGATTTAGAAGTATCCGCAGTTAGAAAAATATTTAGCACTATTTCCGATGAATTTGAAACTACACGAAATTCAGATGCACAATGGCAAAAACTTGTTAATATCTATGCTGGTAATCCCTTTGCTTTAAGGTTAACTGCTATTCATATGAAAGAAGTGTACGGAAGCAGTATAGCTCAATTTGTGCAAGCAGGAGTAATTAACCATTATGATATTAATGAATTATTAGATTGCTACTTTGATTCTAGTAAGCCTTTTGCAGTTAATCAACAAGAAGAAGCTATTATGTACTGGTTAGCAATTAATCGTGAACCAGTTTCAAGAGCAACTCTCCAAGAAAATACTTTAGAAAAAATCAACAAAAACTCTTTGGATACTACTATTCGCTCTCTCAAGAAACGCTTTTTAATTACTAAAATAGAACAAGATATAGAACAAAATATAGAACAAGATAATGTTAAATTTACACTTCAGCCAATTTTAATAGAATATCTAACCAATAAATTAATTGATAAAATTTATCTAGAAATAAATAATGAACCTCAACAACTAAATTTATTTAATCAATACGCCTTAATGCAAGCAACCAGTAAAGATTTTGTGAGAGATACACAAATAAAATTAATTATCACACCCATATTAACTAAAATCCAACACCAACCTAATCCCCAACAAATTTTATTAAGAATCTTAGCCAATATCCAAAATAACCCTTCATTGCAACAAGGATATGCAGCAGGTAATCTTCTAAACTTCCTATCTATTTTTCATCAACATCAATTACATAATTATAACTTTTCTGGTTTAACCATCAGACAAGCTTACTTACCTGAAACCACACTACATGATGTTAATTTTTCTAACTGTACTTTTGACAAAACAGTAGTTTTTACTGAATCTTTTGGCGGTATCCATTCCGTTGCTTTTAGTCCAGATGGGAAATTTTTAGTAATGGGAGATACACAAGGAAAAATTCAGATTATTAACGTTGAAAATAATCAATATCAATATTGCTTAAACAAACAAGCTCATTTCCCTGGAATGTGGATTACAAGCATCGCTTTTCCTTTTCGACAAGATATTGCTAATAGTTATCAATTTATTACAGGAAGCTTTGACAAAACCGTAAAACTCTGGGATTTAACAACATTGCTAGAAGAGCATGATAATCAACAAACTTTTACTGGTCATAATGGCTTAATTTGGATTGTTGCTTTTAGTCCAGATGGCAAAAAAATTGCTAGTGGTTGTGATGATAATATAATTCGAGTTTGGGACTTAGAATCAGGTAAAGATGAACCTTATAAATTACAAGGTCATCAATATTGGATTTGGGGTTTAGCATTTAGTCCTGATAGTAAAATTTTAGCTAGTGGTAGTTTTGATAAAACTATCAAGCTTTGGAATCTGGAAAATGGTGATTGTACTCAAACTTTAGAATCTCACCAAGGGTGGGTTGTTTCCTTAGCATTTAGTCCCAATGGTCAAATCTTAGCTAGTGGTAGCTTCGATAAAACTATCAAGCTTTGGAAATTTAATAATGATTATAATAATTATGAATATTGGGAAACCTTAGAAGGACATAAAAATGGCGTTAGAGTTATTACTTTTAGTCCTGATGGTGAAATTCTGGCAAGTGGTGGTGTTGATCAAGAAATTCGGATTTGGAATCTTGAAACGTTAGAATGTGTCAGGACTTTAACTGGACATAGTGCTTGGATTCGTTCTCTTTCTTTTCATGCAGATAATAAAACTTTAGCTAGTGGCAGTGATGACCAAACGGTGAGAATTTGGAATGTGAAAACTGGCCAATCTTTAAGAGTATTTAAAGGATATTTAAACTGGATTTGGTCTGTAGCTGTTAGCACTGATAGAAAGCAAATTGCTACAGGAAGCTTTGATAAAACAATTAAAATATGGAATCTTAATCAAGAGGAATCTGTCGTAACTTTAAATAAACATAAACAGTGGATCTGGTGTGTCGCTTTTCATCCTTATCTTCCTCTTTTAGCAAGTTGTAGTGATGACCAAACAATTATAATTTGGAATTTAAACAATCATCAATGTTTGTTGAATAAAATTGCTAGTGATTTTGGTGGTATTTGGTCTGTCACCTGGAGTTCAGATGGTCACTATCTAGCTTGTGGTGGACAAGATGGAACTGTTCGTATTTTTGAATATCAAGTTGATGATAGTATTTCTTATTTTGAGATTAACCATGAATATATCTTAAATCCCAGGCATGAAGGTTGGGTTTGGTCAGTTGCCTTTAGTCCTGATAACGAAATTTTAGCCAGTGCTAGTCATGATAAAAAGATTATCTTATGGCGTAAAAATCACGAAAACCAAAGATTTGAATTATGGCAAGAGTTACTAGAAGAATCTGGAATATCATCTGTCTCTTTTCGCCCTGATAGCCGAAATTCCTCACAAATAATTTTAGCTAGTGGTCATGAAGATTGCAAAATAAGATTGCGGACGATTAATTGTGTTGATAATGCCATACCCATAGAATCCAAAACTCTGACAGCAGATCAAGGACATCAAGGTTGGGTATTTACTGTAGCTTTTAATCCTCAAAATTATGATATTTTGGCTAGTGGTGGTGGAGATTGTAAGGTTAAGCTTTGGGATTTAGCTACAAACTCTGTATTATGGACACAACAACATCAAGGTTGGGTTAAATCAGTTACTTTTAGCGATGATGGTGAATGGGTAGTAAGTGCTAGTACAGATGGTACTACTAAAATTTGGAATATAGAAGGAAAGTTAATCCGTGAATTATTTACCCCAAGACCATACGAAGGGTTAAATATTACTAATACTCAAGGTTTGAATCCTGCTCAAATGCTCAGTTTACGGAATTTGGGTGCTATTACATACCTTGATGGCGATGCTGCGATGGCTGCACTGGGTGGCGCTGTCGCTTAACCCAGCCTAATCTGATTCTGGTAAATTAGAGTTAACAAGCTGTGCAAATTCTTCTAAAGAACTAACACTAATCGCTGATATAAAAACTTGTTCCAAAAAAGATGCACTGTTAATTTGATTAATGCTTGCAAGCAAATTGTCTAGAAGCTTAGACCATGTACCATATTTTATAAACTGGAAAATAAAAACGAGCCAATTCACTAAAGCCATCCTACCTTTAGGAACGAAAGCCAGTGTCAAATTCTCAAGAACAGTGTCGCATCATAGCCCTCTTTAACCAAGCAGGTGGTGTCGCCAAATCAACACTCACCCAAAACCTGGGCTACCACCTAGCCCAACAAAAACATCGTGTCCTCCTCATCGACATCGACCCCCAAGCTTCTTTAACCAAATTCATGGGCCTAGTTCCATCTCAATTACCAAAAACCGTAGCTGATGCCATTATTGACGAACAGCCCTTACCCATTCATTCCGGCATTCATGGCATGGACATAGCGCCAGCTAACCGACTCCTGAGTGGAGCCGAAATGCAGCTAGTTAGTGCCGCCATGCGCGACTTGCGCCTCAAAGAATCCCTAGAACCAGTTCTAGATGCCTACGACTTCATCCTCATCGACTGTCCCCCCAGCTTAGGATTACTTTCTTATATCTCCCTAGTCGCCGCCACTCACGTCCTCGTTCCTATCGAAACCCATCTCAAAGCCTTCGAGGGAACAGACGAACTTTTGCAAACCATCACCCAAGTTAAAAACAAACCCAACCGCAAATTACAAATCGCAGGCTTTGTTCCCACCCGCTATGCTCAACAAAACTCAGCCGATAAACGAGCATTAGCAGCCATCCAATCACAACTTTCAGCATGGGGGCGGATTTTCCCACCCATCCCCAGAGCTACCGCTTTTGTTGATGCCACAGAAGAACGTGCGCCCCTAGCAGTATTTGACCCCAAACATCCTGCTGTTGCTATCCTTAAAGAAATTGCTTCTGCTCTGGAGTCCGCTATATAGGGCTTGCTGAAAAAGTCGTATTTAAGCCAGACCAAGAATCAATTAACAATGCTTGTAAGTGAAAACATAATTCATTATATGAAGTAATTTGAGTAAATATAATATTTTCTAATCATCCAAATCTAAAAATAGGAAAAACATAGTATTTCCTAAAATAGATACAAAAAAAGTCATAATAATCCGCCGCAGTAATGCGGAAAGATTCATGACTAGAAAAGTTATGGCAATGGCTGTTTCTGAAGTATTAGAAAGTTTAGTCATCATTCTGTCAAGACTATATCTTCTTTTCCCTTCTCCGAATTTACCTTCAATACAATTACGATCTCTTTCGTCTAATTGTGCCTGCTTTTTGGTTTCTTTGCTGACATTTGTTGGTGGTCTTCCTAGTGGTGGACCACTAATTCTAATCCCTCTTTCTTTGCACCATTTTCTATTATCCTTGGTTCGATAAATTTGATCTACATGCACTGATTCCGGATAGTATCCTGTTGCAGATTTAAACGCTTCTACTTGTGATTTTAAGTCACCTGATTCATTAAAATTATCCCAGCTAATCCGGTCTAAAAATACGTATCCTTTGTAACAACTAGCTGATAACTTAGCTCCAAATTCCACTGATGAACCAGCTTTTCCCCTGACAATGGGACGGACATGAGGTTGTGTTAAACTCACAATTCTATCGTCAACACGAATCAGACTATTTTCATACATAAATAACTGTTGTCGGTATACTTCATTTACCACTAATAGTATTTTATGTTGGCTCTTGCATCTCTTTTATGGAGAAAACTAAAAGTATTAAAATTTAATGCCGATAAATTTAAATTATTAAAGTTGAAAACTCTATCCCTGTAAAGGTTTGCAAACTTTTTGATATATGGGAATAAGCATAGGATTACAATCATAATTATCAAATACAAAAGTTTTAGGGATAGTTATGAAATTTAGCGTAGATCAAATCCTCAATCTCCCAGAGATGAAAGTGTTAGATTTTCAAGAACTTGTTGGGGCAGGAATAATTATAACAATAGAGAAAGCTGTCAACTATTCTACTTGTCCAGACTGTGAAAAAACCACCTATAGTATACATCAAAATCATTGGCGGCTAATTCACGATTTATCTTGGAGTGAAAAACCAGTATTGTTAAGAATAAATCGCCGTCAATTCAAATGTAACAAGTGCAAAAAGGTCTTCAGTGAAAAGCTAAATTTTGTAGATAAAAGTAAAGGATATACTAAAAGACTAGCCATAGATATAGTTGCACAAGTATTAGACAGTAATATTCATAGTGTTGCCGAAAGAAATGACTTAAGCGATGAAGAAGTTGAATCAATGTTAAAGGCACAAGTATCACAAATATTAAACATTAATTTAAATCAGGTGAAAAGGTTAGGCATAGATGAGATTGCTTTGGTGAAAGGTCAAGGAAGTTATTTAGCAGTATTAGTAGATTTAGATACTCGTAAACCCATTGAGTTGGTGAAGTCAAGAAGAATAGAAGAAATACGTGAAGTTATTGTCAAATGGGGATCTCAGGTACTTGAACAAATAGTTGAAGTGAGTATGGATCTTTGGTCTCCTTATAAAAGTTTAGTAGAAGAATTAATGCCAAATGCGAATATAACTGCTGATAGATTTCATGTAATGAAACAAGTAAATGATGAATTAGATGCTATGCGTAAATCTGAAAAGAGAGCCGCCATGTCTTTAGATAATAAATCAGAGCGAGACCGAATATTAGCAGGATTAAATAAAAGCAAATATAGCTTAATAAAAAATGAAGATTCTTTAAATGAACAACAAAAAGAAAGATTAAATAATGTTCAAAAAGTTTCCCCTATTCTGGCAAAAATGCACGCCCTAAAAGAAGAATTTCGAGACATATTTGAATCCACTAAGTCTTGGGGCGAAAGCATAATGAATTTATTAGATTGGATGCACGATGGACTTTCTTATTTTCCCAAAAGTATAGGAACAATGATTAGGTGGTTTGGTGAAGTTGTAGGTTATTTTGACGGCAGAACTACTAGTGGTACTGTAGAAGGAATTAATAATAAACTCAAATTAATCAAAAGACTTGGATATGGATTTCGTAACTTTAGCAATTTCAGATTACGTAGTTTAT
The DNA here is from genome assembly GCF_049315035.1 of Anabaena sp. PCC 7938. Lineage (NCBI taxonomy): Bacteria > Bacillati > Cyanobacteriota > Cyanophyceae > Nostocales > Nostocaceae > Anabaena > Anabaena sp. PCC 7938. The sequence goes on from NZ_CP186035.1 coordinate 85,162, forward strand.
TAAACTGGCACTTTAGTATTAATTCTCCATAAAAGAGACGCAAGAGCCTTTATGTTTTTGGCTACTTAGCCACTCCAGCTTGGCTCCCAGTGCTATTAGTCTATCTATATGTCCTAAGTTTCTTTTCAGGTATTGTAGTTGTTTTTTTATGGCTTTTCTTTTTTGTTTTTTCGATGGTTTTCGTTTTTTAGCGACGTTTAGATATTCTTTTCTAGCTGTATTTCTGTCAGTTCTTGGTTTTTTATTTTCGTTTTTATCCAATTCTTCATACAGAATATCTATTATTTCTTCTGTCTGCTCCCTGGCTTGATTTAATAATCCTAAATCTGTCGGATATTTAATATCTGCTGGTACACAAGTTGCATCTAACTTTAATTTCCCCTGATTTTTATTTTCATCTATTTTTTCTTCCCCCGCTTCAGTGCTAATAACTTTTTTTCTGTTTCTTCTTCACTGATTTTATCTTGATTATTATTAACCATGCTTCTATTCATTTTGTTCACTAATTCTATATCTATTCTTTGTCTAAAATGAACTAACATTGATGCCTCAAATGGTGCTTTATTACTATAGCTATTCAATCCTATAAAGTATTGTAGATATGGGTTTTCTCTTATTTGTTCTACTGTTTCTCTATCACTTAAACCCAATCTTTCTTTGATTATTAAAGATCCTATGGCTATCCGAAAAGACTTTGCTGGTGCGCCCATTTCCATCGTGAATTGTTTCGCATATTCATCTTCAAATTCTGACCACGGAATTAAATTTGCCATTATTACCCATCTATTATCTTCTGCCAATTGTCCCTGAAATGGCAGTTTAAACTTTTCTATGGGGGTAGGTAGAATTTCAATTTTTTTATACATTTTCTATATTTATGTGAGGATTTTTACCCATTTTACCCGATTGTCTTGCACTTTTTTCCCATTTATAGACTTCAATCACTATTTGTACAAGGGTTTCAGCTTTAATCAGCAAGCCCTATATAAACCTAAACCTGTTTTCATCGCTGAAAGCCCCGGTAATCAAGGAAAAATCCAGTTCAGAGGGAACTCTTAACGGGGAATAGGGAATAGGAAAAACTCATGTTTAAAAACATGAGATTGAAATAATGACACTGTTTTTTTTCGTGCCACTCTCCTTCAAAAAACATCTTTTTTTTTGACTGAAGCTCTAAACTCAGAACTAAAGTTTCTTATCTGTTAAGAGTTCCCTATTCCCTATTCCCTTTTTTTGTAATCAAGGCTTATAGTTTCTCAAACAGGCAAGTTATTTCTCCGCCTAAACTACAGCAGAAGGCTTTAGAGAGCGGCGAGAGATTTTTATAAATGATTTAGGATTGCTATATTTCTCTAAATTTAGTGCATTCCCATTTCTGTCCCCAATCCAACCACATTCCTACAATGGTACGCAAACGCACCGAAAAACCCTTTGCTGGTCAAATTACCACTCCACCCCCAGCCCCTTGGTTATCCCCAGTGGAAGCTGACACTCCACCCGCTGCTGAAAGCAAAGTCAAACTCCAAGACATTCACCTGCCTCCACAGCAACCCAGACGCTACTTTGACCCCCAAGCATTAACAGAATTAGTTACATCAGTTAAACAGCACGGCATCCTCCATCCCCTCTTGGTGCGTCCACTGACAGGAGGAAAAACAGCCGGGAAATACGAATTAGTAGCAGGAGAACGCCGTTATCGCGCAGCCACAGAAGCAGGACTGGAAGAAGTGCCAGTGGTTGTGCGTGAGTTATCCGATGACCAAGCGTTTCAGTTAGCCTTGATTGAAAACCTGCAACGACAAGACCTCAACCCAGTTGAAGAAACAGAAGGCATCTTGCATCTTTTGGCTATTCGGTTAGAGTCGGATGTGGAAGCAGTCAAATCCCTGCTGTATCGGATGAAAAATGCCAGTAGCAAAGGTGAAAAGCAGTTAAAAGACTCTGAGGAGCAATTTAGGAGAAACGTTTCTCCTAACTCAGAAACAACTGATGAGACGGAATCTCCTAGTCATGTTTCGACTGACCTGAGTGATTCTGTTTCACCCACCGAAAACGGAGAAACAACTTCAGAATCTCCTAGCAATGTTTCGACTCACTCAGAAATAACTGAAGAAACACAATCTAGGAGAAACGTTTCTCCTAACTCCGAAACAACCGATGGGACGGAATCTGGTAGCAATGTTTCTCCTAAATCTCTTCTAAATAACGAGACAGAATCTGGTAGCGATGTTTCTTCTAACTCGGAAATAATAGATGCTACCGCATCTGGGAAAAACATTTCTCCCAACTCAGGAACGACCACACTTAAGAAATCTAGGAAAAACGTTTCACAAGACGCGAATACTTCCGTTTCCTCAACTGAGGAGTCAGAACCAAATGATGAAGCTAGGGAAAATATTTCTCCCGACTCTAGCATCACTGAAGAAACAGAATCTAGGAGCAATGTTTCACAAGATGCGGATACTTCTGTTTCTTTAACAGAGGAGTCAGAACTAAAGGATGAATCTAGGGAAAATGTTTCTCCCGACTCTAGCATCACTGAAGAAACAGAATCTAGGAGCAATGTTTCACAAGATGCGGATACTTCTGTTTCTTTAACAGAGGAGTCAGAACTAAAGGATGAATCTAGGGAAAATGTTTCTCCTGACTCCGGCATCACTGAGGAAAAAGAATCTAGGAGAAACGTTTCTCCTAACCCAGATGAAGAGAAAGTAAAAAAAGTACAAAAGGTGTTTGAAAGCTTGGGAATGATGAATTGGCTGTCCTTCACCACCAAGCGCCTACCCTTACTCAATCTGCCTCTGGAGATTTTAACAGCACTGCGAGAGGGCAAACTGGAGTATACCAAAGCACAAGCCTTGGCACGAGTTAAAGATAATGCTCTCTGTACACAACTCTTAGACCAAGCGATCGCACACAACTGGTCTTTAAGAGAACTCCACAAAAAAGATGATCCAATAACTATACTGGTTTAGTAAAAATTTCCACAAACCATTTTTTGAGATTGGGGAGACGGTGAATCTGTGTTTCAAGTTCTGCCATCGCTAAAGTTGTGAGTTTAACTCCTGTGGAGTAAACCTTGTCTACCAAATTAACAACAGGATTTTTACCCTTAAATGTGAGAGTTTGAGCGAAATTTAGTACGGTCTCAACAGTATCAAGTAAACTACCATTCCAATGCTGTTCTAACCAACCAAAACAACGTTCTATGGGGTTATATTTGCTGTGATAAGGCGGATAATAAGCGAGTTGTAGATTCAATTGAGATGATGTGGAAAAATCGACAATCCGCTTCATAAACTGAGTCCGACGAGAATGATTTTCCGGTCCATTATCCTGATTAATTACCAGTTTTTGAATGTGAGTAAAACGGTGTTTGACAGTTTGCCACCAGCTTTCGAGTAAATCAACAATACAATCAGCAGTTAATTTGGAAGCAACGAAGAATAAAAATAACTCATTGTACTCAGGGATAAAAATACCATAGGGAGTCAGAGTTGTTTCCGTCGGAAAGTCGTGGTCTAATGAGACTGTTGGCATCCGAGTGGTACCACCTCGGTCAAATTCTCCCACCTTGACTGCCACCTTAGCATCAATGGATATCCGCAGAGTATGAGGGTCATGATCAGCTTCAGTATTAATCTGCTCGACTTGTTCAAAAATTGCTTCTGTTTCGGGAATTTTCTTGATAGGCTTGGTTTTCAGGACTCTTTTTAAGGTATAGCCTAAATCATTCAATTTTCGGCGAATTGTTTCTGATGTTGGTAGTTCTTCGTCCGTGTAACCATATTGTACAATTAGTTGACGACGGACAACACTAGCCGTTACACGTGTATATAACCTTGTACTCTTAAAGCTAGGGTCAGTTTGACTTTGTGGCTCTACTAAGGATTTCATATCCTTTAATAAGTTAGGTAATTTTGTTTCTACCCCCTTGCGTCCACTCCGCTCAAAACCATCAATTATCGGCTGACCACTCTCCAATTCCTGCATCCCTTTCCTGATGGTACGTCTATTCCACCCTAACTCCCGTTCTACTAAAGTCTGTCCACCTATTCCCAAACCTTTGACTATTTCTGCCATGAACTGTCGTTTGTCGCTTCCCTTAAGTTTTTTGGCTGTTTTTATGTACAGAGATTTTAGGTTCTCCGTGAGTTCGATGATAGATTTTGGACGCATCAGGTTGGCTGCACACTGAGATTATCTTCTCTCATTATAGGATCAATCTTTCTGTGGAGTTCTCTAAGTGAAATCAAAGCACAAATCGCTGCTAATACCTCAAGCACTCAACCCCCATCCTCAAAATCACCCAACCAAATACCAGAACGTCTCAAAAACGTCACCCAGAGCATTAGCAAGCGTAAACTCTGGGAACAACCTGCCAAGCAAAAGAAACTAGAAACTCTTCTAAGTAAACTCGAAGCTTTACTGGGTGATGAATAATAGGACTTACTTATAAACCTCCAACCAATGCTCATCACTTTTGAGCGAGGGAGTGAGGTGGTGACAATCTATTAGACTATAAAAACAAGCAAACATCAAACATCAAAGAGTATCATCAATGGCAAAGAAAAAACCTTTAGCTGAAGTAATTCAGCTAGACTCAAAACGCAAAATTCATTCCCAACCAGAAAACGCAAATTCTTCTCAAGGAGGAATATTCGAGTTAAGCGACTACTGGCAAGCTTGGGAAATTGACGATATGGAACCGTCAAACTCAATTTTTGTGGCAGAAGGAACCTTGGAAGAATGTATCGAGGAGCTTAATTCTCTTATTACTATGGAGGTCAACAGTAAAGTTTTGAAACTTAATTTAGACCCAAAACAATGGAGTAAACGACAGCAAGCAGAGCGAGAAGCAATTAGGCAACAGTGCTACCTTCACGGCAGATATAAAGGTCAAGGATGGGTGATTGAGTCTGTCATAGATAGAAAAAGTCTGGAATCAATTGAGAACGGGATATTTGAACCAATTTAATCAGGTTTTCTGTAAAAAAAGCAGATATTATGATTTTGCTGCATCCCTATCTTTTGCAAGAGAGCAAGGGTGGGAAGTTGTGAGATGATGTTTCCTAGCCAGTCAGAGGGGTTGTGGTTCATAGTTAGTGGAATGTCATTATCAGCACTTGGTATGGTGACTAGCTCAAATAGACCAAGGATTAACGATTACAACCCCTGTAAGAGCGAAATCTTTGTCGTTACGAGTAACAAGTGATAGAGAGTTTTGTAGGGCAATGGCTGCAATGAGAGAATCCATAGCGGGTAAAGGTCGTCCATTCTGTTCTAGTTGCCCGACTAAATTTCCCCACAACACCATTGTTGAGAAATCTATACTTAAGATTCTTTGTTCAAAGCGATTAGGTAGAGTTTCATTTAGCCAATTTGTTAGAGATTCTTTCCGCTTAGATGCGGTCATTTTGCTGATGCCTTTAGCTATTTCGCCAATTGTGATCATGCTAATGTAAAGTGTTTCTGGCACTTGGGCATCTAGCCAATCTAAAACTTGTTGATTTGGTTGTTTGGCAACCATCTCGGAAATCAAGCAAGTGTCAAGGAGGTAGTTCATGGGTTGAAGTCATCACGGGGTAGGCTGCGGTCTCGGCTAAAATCCAGTTCTTCGGCAATTCCTACCAGGGGGGATTGACGAAAAAACTCTACGATTGTGGTGGGCTGCTCTGGGTGGGTGTTTTGTGTAGTCAGGCTTTGTGCCAGTAGTTGGATAATATACAGTTTTTCGTTGGGGGAAAGCTGAAGGAGTTGTTGTTCGAGTTCTTGGATAACCATGATGGGGTTTAAGTGGGGGATAATTTTATTTTACTAGTTGTTGCATTCCCATTGATCCGAGATGCCTAAATAGGAAAATATACTCGCTACTCAACCTTTATGTATAAGCCCTGACAAAATTCAGCCATTTGTTAGATGACATAGTTCGTAAATTCTAGTAGTTTGTGCTTCAGTGGCAACTCTAGGAGGAGACGAACATGGCACAAGAGTCACAGATTCGCGACTTGCTCCAAACCTGGCTGCATTACATCCACATTGAGAACTTGACTAATGCCAAAGTCGAAGCTGGTGACGAAGATCAACCCCATATCTGGGACTCTGGTGTAAATTTAGTAGGCGATAAATTACTCCTAGACGAATCCTTATTCAAACAACTCAAACAACCCTTCAAAACCTCAAAAACCAAATCTCAAACCAAATCTCAAACCAACCCACCATCAATCGCCGTCGCCTTTCCCCAGCTTTATTTAATCGAAGGAAATCGCCGTCAATTTCGCCCCCTCTTTACCATCGACATTTCTCCTATCTTTGATGGCAATTATCGCCAAAGCGGCTGGGACTTAACGACATTCGAGTTTCAACCAGTCATCCCCAACTTGATGCAGTGGTACGGACTAGAAGAAGAAACTGCTGAATCCCTAGTCACCAAAGAAGGACTCAAAGTTTTTCTGGAAACCACCTTCAATCGTCCCTTTAAAACCCTACAAGACTTTATCGGACTGATTTCTTTACCACCCTTTCCCGTGCGCTCAAAACTGCTCCCCTACCTCCTGAACTTTGGCTACGTAGCCTTCAACCATAACCTCAACAAAGACTTCCAGAAAATCAGCGAACAGCGACAATGGGATTGGGCAGTTCCCGCACATCCCGCATACGAATACTTATTTGGACAACCAATAGGGGTCACCGTGCCAAAACGGGAAAATTGTACGCTAAGGCTGAAAGCTTTATCCATTAAGGATTTGAGCGATACTTATTTTCCTTAACTCGCAAAGGGCGCAACTTGTCAAAACTGGTTGCCTGCTTCAAATTCCAGACATAATCACCCGTAAGATTAATATGTTCCCAACCCAAAGGTGATAAATGTTGCAAATGCTCTTCAGGAATATCCATACCCTGTTGTTTCAAATGCTCCACAGCCTTTTCTATGTAGGGCTTGCTGATTAAAGCTGAAACCCTTGTACAAATAGTGATTGAAGTCTATAAATGGGAAAAAAGTGCAAGACAATCGGGTAAAATGGGTAAAAATCCTCACATAAATATAGAAAATGTATAAAAAAATTGAAATTCTACCTACCCCCATAGAAAAGTTTAAACTGCCATTTCAGGGACAATTGGCAGAAGATAATAGATGGGTAATAATGGCAAATTTAATTCCGTGGTCAGAATTTGAAGATGAATATGCGAAACAATTCACGATGGAAATGGGCGCACCAGCAAAGTCTTTTCGGATAGCCATAGGATCTTTAATAATCAAAGAAAGATTGGGTTTAAGTGATAGAGAAACAGTAGAACAAATAAGAGAAAACCCATATCTACAATACTTTATAGGATTGAATAGCTATAGTAATAAAGCACCATTTGAGGCATCAATGTTAGTTCATTTTAGACAAAGAATAGATATAGAATTAGTGAACAAAATGAATAGAAGCATGGTTAATAATAATCAAGATAAAATCAGTGAAGAAGAAACAGAAAAAAAGTTATTAGCACTGAAGCGGGGGAAGAAAAAATAGATGAAAATAAAAATCAGGGGAAATTAAAGTTAGATGCAACTTGTGTACCAGCAGATATTAAATATCCGACAGATTTAGGATTATTAAATCAAGCCAGGGAGCAGACAGAAGAAATAATAGATATTCTGTATGAAGAATTGGATAAAAACGAAAATAAAAAACCAAGAACTGACAGAAATACAGCTAGAAAAGAATATCTAAACGTCGCTAAAAAACGAAAACCATCGAAAAAACAAAAAAGAAAAGCCATAAAAAAACAACTACAATACCTGAAAAGAAACTTAGGACATATAGATAGACTAATAGCACTGGGAGCCAAGCTGGAGTGGCTAAGTAGCCAAAAACATAAAATACTATTAGTGGTAAATGAAGTATACCGACAACAGTTATTTATGTATGAAAATAGTCTGATTCGTGTTGACGATAGAATTGTGAGTTTAACACAACCTCATGTCCGTCCCATTGTCAGGGGAAAAGCTGGTTCATCAGTGGAATTTGGAGCTAAGTTATCAGCTAGTTGTTACGAAGGATACGTATTTTTAGACCGGATTAGCTGGGATAATTTTAATGAATCAGGTGACTTAAAATCACAAGTAGAAGCGTTTAAATCTGCAACAGGATACTATCCGGAATCAGTGCATGTAGATCAAATTTATCGAACCAAGGATAATAGAAAATGGTGCAAAGAAAGAGGGATTAGAATTAGTGTTCACCACTAGGAAGACCACCAACAAATGTCAGCAAAGAAACCAAAAAGCAGGCACAATTAGACGAAAGAGATCGTAATTGTATTGAAGGTAAATTCGGAGAAGGGAAAAGAAGATATAGTCTTGACAGAATGATGACTAAACTTTCTAATACTTCAGAAACAGCCATTGCCATAACTTTTCTAGTCATGAATCTTTCCGCATTACTGCGGCGGATTATTATGACTTTTTTGTATCTATTTTAGGAAATACTATGTTTTTCCTATTTTTAGATTTGGATGATTAGAAAATATTATATTTACTCAAATTACTTCATATAATGAATTATGTTTTCACTTACAAGCATTGTTAATTGATTCTTGGTCTGGCTTAAAT
>NZ_CP186036.1:0-88763 GCF_049315035.1 Anabaena sp. PCC 7938
CTCAATCAAATCAGAAGCTAATGCCGCATGACCATCATTTGCCTGATGTAAACAAGCATAATAAGGATCGAGTCCTTGAATCTCGATCAGGGCTAATAAGTGATTCCAAAGAACTTGATAACCAAAACTTAACATGGCATTTACTGGGTTTCCTGGAGGACGACGACTACGACCGGAAAATACAAAATCAGGATTTGTTAAACATTCACTAAAAGCTGAAAAATATTGAGCCGCACCCGCACCCTCAAATCCCATTAATCTTTCCCAAGTATCAGCTTGTGCTGTTTGGTCAGCTAAATAATCTAAACTCTGTAAAACTCGTTCTAAAACCTCCGACTCTCTTTTTTTTCTCTGTCTTCGCAACAGAACTCTACTATTTTTTAACTTACCTTGGATCATAGCCCTAGCAGTAATTAACCTTTCTACAGGGGATAACTGTTGTTGATAACGAGATAATTGTCGATATCCTCTAGAAATTGGTAAAATTCTGCCATAGCAATAACCCATGCGTGATAAATAAGCAATGGGAATATCTCTCCATAAGCAAGCACGAATGACTTGGGTAGTTATTTGCGATCGCCCAAAAATGAGAATTTGTTCTAACAGAGGTAACTGCACTTCAGCATATACAGTTTCTCCTTGCTTAACTAGCAAAGTTTCTTTCTGTAAACATACATAGCAATTTTGCTCAGAGACATAAAGAGTCTGCATAAAATTATGAATTATTAACGCCACCAACGTTGTAAATTAGATTTTCTTGCAGAGCGATGTTCACTCTCAGTAGAAGATGTTAATTCTGCATTTTGTTCTGGATCTAACCACAAAATTACCCTATCTGCTGCACTGGAAACTAGGTAAGTAGCAACGGCAATTAACATAGTATTAATAATTACTGCTGATAAGCCTAAAGGTGCAATTAACAAAATTACCAGAGTAATACCGCCATTAATAGTAGATACAGAAACATTTCTGACTGTAGCAGAACGTCGAGAAATATACATAGTTCAAAATAAAGACTGGCTTAAAAGTGATGATATTGACTACGATAATCGCAGAATTACCCAAAAGCCAGAAAAAGGTTATAAACTAAATTATTATACTTATATTCCCTAAACCAAGATTGACAATACTTACAGCTAATTTTTACCAACAGTCTAAATATTTTCTTTTTACAATCAGACTAATTAACTATAAATTCCTGCCAGTGATTTTTTACCATGCCTAAAAAACCTGCTCATCCCTATACAGAACGTTTAGCCTTTGAACGTTTGCTTTTATTAATTGCTACCTTATTAAAATATCCGGGTATAGGTAGTCCTGATTTTCTGGACTCCAGTAATAATGAAAGTCATAATGCAATTAGTTCTGTAAAAGTATATCTGCAACAATTAGCGACAGAATTAGATATAGAATTACCAGCAGGATATCCAGCAATTTCCACTCTGCGGAAAGATTTAGAAACCCTGAGACGTTACGCTATTCTTGATCAGCGAATGTATCGTTGGGGATATTATCTTGGTACTGGTGCGCTCTCTACCACAGAATTAAAAGTAGCATTCAACGCCATAGCATCTCAAGCTCAATATCAAGGAGATGCCCAAGTCAGACGCATTTATGAAATTCTTAGTAAAAGACTACGTGGGTTAGATATGGAACTTAAAGGAGAATTTTTTTATCCTACCCGTCAGCATCTCAATCGCGCTATCATTCATACCGACCCTGAAGAAATGGTAACTAAGGGAGAAAACCGTGATACATTATTTCATCAATTACCATTAGTAGAAAAAGCTATTAGTAAGGGAGAAGCTATTGAAATTTCTCGTAGTAATGACTTTTATGGTTTTAATCGTACTGGACGTATACAGGTTTTTCCGCTACAACTAATTTACCATGATATTGCTTGGTATTTGTTGTATGAATATTGTGAAAATGGACATTTAGCAATAGGAAGATTAAATCGTTTTAATAATCATTGTAAATTTCTTAAAATGCTGCCAAGGGGTTTAGAAAAACAGAGAGAAAATTTAGCCAAAGCACATAAATTATTAGAAAATGGCTGGGGTTTAAATTTAGGCGAACCAGAACCCCAAAAATTAGAATTAGAAGGAACTCTCAAATTCATTAATGCTAAAGTGCGTTTTTTTCCTCCAATATCAGCATTTATTTTAGAAGGGGAACGTCGTCATCTTTACCAAAAAATCACCAGTGGATTAATTGATAAAACTGGGCAACATACTTATATAGAATATGCTGTAGACTTACCACCGCGTTCTTTAAATGAGTTTAGTTTATGGGTTTATCGTTACATGGACAAAGCAGAAGTGTTATCTCCTCCTCAGTTGGTAGAACAACATCGTCAATCTACACAAGCTTTATTTGATAGGTATTTTCATACAAATAGGTAAATCTCTTATGTTAATTTTAAGATAGCGATCGCACTCCTTAACTCCCCACGCTCCCATCCCCTAAGAATAATCAACTACCCTGATAAATCCATTCCCGTCCGGCTTTTTCGGCTGCTTCTGGGGTGTAATAAAGCTTCTGTTCACCAAACACAGAACCACCAGCACTAATTAATCGGAACTGCCAACAGTCGGATTCTGTGTAAAATACCAATAGGGTGGTGTGTTCAATAACGATAACTAAATGAACTTTGGTAAACATAGTGGTTTTAGTGTTTAATCAGCAGAACCAATACCAAGGCAGTGAAGACGATAATTCACATCTTGTAGATCAGTTCCACAGTAGTAGTATTGTTTATCTTGCAAATCTGCTAAATAAAAACCAGCTTTACCGCCATTAATACGAAACAGTTCAATCATAATTATCTGAGGAGTTAACCCAAAACGATGTAATCTATCTCCTAAAGCAAGGTTAACAGGTACATTCTTGGGATTATAGAAAACACTGTTTCCTGGTTTGAAATACCATGTAGTACCTTCGCGCTTAACAATTAAATAATGCAAAGGATGGATGATACTGGTAGTAGACATAAGCTTACCCAACTACTCCCCCTCGACCTAACTCAATACCTAGTTACTAAAATTATTGTTGTCTTAACTTTTTCTTAGTCTATTTTGTGTTTTTATAGTAGTAACTTTGGTTGCAAGAACAAATGGATAAATATTTATTTGAGCAAAATCGCACATCTGCCAGAAAACCAACTGATATTAAGGAGACACCGGAAGGTTTTTTGGCAATCGAATTTACTGAAAGTAAATTGATCTCGTCTTCACAACAGCAACAAAATAGCATTATTTCTTGGATTATAGCATTACCTTTGATTTTAATTTTTGGCTATCTTTTTGCAGTCGCGCTCCTAGCTTTCGGTTCAATTTTATTACTAATATTTATAGTTGCTTTCTCATTTAACCGTAGTTATAGAAATCATATTTTTGCTCAATTTCGTATTTTCCCCGGAGAAGTGTTCTTATCAACCTATCCTCTGTCATTAGGAGAAAAGTGTCTTTTAACATTTCGCCGTCGTCTGAAAAGAAACAAAAAAACAAAGGAGTCTGGACAATTAGCTCTGAAGATTATTTGTTTGGAGCGGGTTGAATACAAAAAAGGAACCGATACAGAAGTAGAGATTAATATTCTTTGGGAGTCTCAACCAGAAGTTTATTCTGTACCTACCAATACCGAGGTGTTTTCTTTGCAAACAAATTTAAATATACCCAAGTATCTTCCTCCTTCCTTTGAAGGCAAAAATAATCAAATTCGTTGGATTATTTCTATCGAGCAAAATATTCCAAATATTGCCGAACAAGTACATTCTAATTTTGTTTTTATTGTTGCCCCGGTGGTGCTAGCATGATTAGGTTTTATTTTGATGCGGATGTAGATTCCTTGGAAGTTAGCAGCGACTTAACGGGGAGTTGTACTTGGATACCCGACGGTAAAAATAAAGAAAATTCTCTGACTCTAACGATTGGTTGGAGAACTGAAGGACGGGGAAGTATAGATAGCGAAATAATTTATGAAACCGAACTTATTCAGTCAGAAACCACCTATTTTAAGTGTAAAATTCCCGTGGCAGGACCAATATCTTATGATGGTAAATTACTAAGAATTATTTGGGAAATTGTCGTTAGTCGGCGAAAATGGTTAGGAAAGGATACTCTCAAAACTCAAATAGTTCGCGTTATTCCCCAACAAAAAAGATAATAGTTTAATGTCATATTCCGACCCCTATCACCGACTGGGATTACACCGAAATCCTTTTATTGCTCCAGATAATTTGGAAATTCCTTCCCAACGTTGGTTTGATTTTGGGTTTTCTCAACCACCTTCTCGAATGAAACGATTATTTTGGCAAGTAATTGGTGAAAAAGGTGCAGGAAAAACCTCTCATCTTCTACATTGGCAACGACCAGCAATTCTCATTTTGAAATAAATAGAGTATTAATCCCCATTTTGAAATTCAAAATATAGTACAAAGGGACTATTGTTTCCAGGAGAGGAGATCGTAAAAAAACTCTTGGTTCGATAAATCAAGTATAAATACCCAATTTATGTGAAAAAATTGCCGGAAAAAGAAGGGAGAAAGCCAGAGAAATAGTTCTGTTTTGAGAATAGATAACTGAATCGAAATAAAAATTTACAATTTTATAATTGTTGTAAGTTTTGGTAAAATCGGTGAGTTTAAGATATTAACTAGTCAAAACTACTCCAAAATGGCTCAAAAGGCAGCAACCCTAGAAATTGCTGAATTAATGCAATTTTTACACTCATTATTACATGATTTACCTGATGAAAGGAAACCCGGAAATAATACTAAATATAAGGTAGAAGATGCAGTGATGGCTGCGTTTTCGGTATTTTTTACTCAGTCACCATCTTTTTTAGAGCATCAGCGTTTAATGAAAAGCAATAAGGGGAAAGATAACGCAGAAAGTTTGTTTTCAATTGAGGCAATACCGAGTGATAATCAAATAAGAAATTTGTTAGACCCGGTGCCAGCTAATACTATCTTTATGGCTTTTGATAAAGTCTATCACTGGTTAGAGAAAATGGAGTTTTGAAAAAGTTTCTCTACTTAGATGGAGAGATATTAGTAGCTTTAGATGGTACAGAATATTTTTCATCCCAGAAAATTAATTGCCCGCATTGCAACTGTCGTAATCATCGAAATGGAACTACAACTTATTTTCACGGCTGTGTGACACCTGTGGTGGTTTCTCCTAATCAAAAACAAGTGATTAATTTATCACCAGAATTTATTAAAAAACAAGATGGACATCAAAAACAAGATTGCGAAAATGCGGCTGTCAAAAGATGGTTAAACAACAACGGGCAAAATAAGTATGGTTATCCTGTAACCCTTTTAGGGGATGACTTATACTCTCGTCAACCTGTTTGTGAATTAGCACTAAAACAAGGTTATAATTTTATTTTGTTTGCCTGGAAACGTCACATAAAACTTTATATGAATGGCTAGAATTTTTAGAAAGAAGTGGAGAAGTCACAACCGTTGAAAAGAAACAATGGGATGGGCGAAAAAATCTCATTTATCGTTATCGTTATGCTTCTAGAGTTCCCTTACGAGATGGAGACTCAAGTCTCGAAGCTAACTGGTGTGAGGTGACTGTTATTAATGAGAAAACACAGAAAACTATCTACAAAAATAATTGGCTCACTAATCATAAAATCACTGAAAACAATGTTGAAGAAATTGTCAAAGCTGGCGTAGTAGATGGAAAATTGAAAATGAAGGTAATAACGTTCTAAAAAATCACGGTTATAATTTAGAGCATAATTTTGGTCATGGTCAAAATCATTTGTGCGAGTTCTTATTGTCTTTAAATTTACTAGCTTTTTATTTCATACCGTTTTAGATTTAGTCAATTCTACCTATCAAAAAATTCGTGAATTATTAGCAACTCGGACTGCTTTCTTTAATGATATTCGTACCTTATTAAAATTTATTTGGTTTAAAATTGGTCAGAATTTTTCTTATTTATTCTGACCGAATATGTCCCTCTCACAAAAGGAAACTCTAGTTAAAAATGTTAATTTTCTTGAGAAGAAGTAAAGATTATTAATTGAGAAAATTAACAAAGCATATCGTAATTTCAGCTATATTTATAAGTTGAAATCTATTTTTTTCATGAGCAGATTTTTAAAATTGTTTCTCTCCAGTTAATTATCATGATTATCTTTTAAAGAAATCATAATTAGACAGAATTTCTTTATGTAAACAAGAGGACTTTATCTTCTTTTGTTTTCAAAATGAGAATTGCTGGGCAACGACAAACAGGGGGGACGTACTATTATTGTCAACCGGGATGGAAGAAATACTCACTACCACCTGTTGATGCTATTGCTTATTGGGATGAAGCAAATCGCATCCCCCTATTTTTACTACTAACTAGTTTATGGCGAGCGCGTTGTTTGAATGCCACTATTGTTGTTGCCACTCACGATGACTTGAGCCAAATTGCTAGTTTATGCGGTTTGATGGTAAAAACTATTACTCTTAATACTCTTTGTACAGATAATTTGCTGGAGTGGGCAAAAAAACTCATAGAAGCAGAGCGCCTTTCTCCCTCAATCCCAATTAATCTACAATTAACTGCCGATCGTGCCAAAAAAATAGTATTGATGTCACAGAATTCCTGGCGAAAAGCAGCAAATTATCTACATATTTGGGCTGCTGAGATTGCATCCAGATAGGGGTTAAGCCGAAGTTACAGCCATTTCGGTGCAATGCCCAATCGGATTCAGAGTAGAATACCAATAGGATAAGATCATTTATACTAATAAGTAAATGAACTTTGGTAGTAGACATATTGCATAGTTTTAGCTGTCTACTTTAATCAAAGCATACTTATATAAAAATTGATATTATGCCCAAAATTTCAGAGTGCGATCGCTGCTTGCTCTATGCCCATAACCCCTACATTATTTGTGCTGTTCATCCTAGTGGTGTGACAGGTGATAGTTGCATAGATTTCAGGGAAGACTCCAACGTAGAAGAATTATGGCAACTAGTGGGAGCAAGATATATTAATAATGATGAATTGGTGCTTGACCGTAGTTTTTACAATGGTGTAGAAATAATCCAACCGTCAATACTAATACCAGAACAACAAATAGAAATATTAGAAAACCACCCCCTATTCACAGGTTTTTGTCCCCAATGTGGTGCAGAATTTGATAGGGATTATGTCTCACGAGTGCATTGGGATTGTTCAGAGTGTGGGTGGAAGGATGACAGTATTTGATTCTTAGGGGAAATTTATTAGTAGGTGATTAGAGCGATCGCAGCGCTTGCGCTATTTTTATAGCTTAAATGTACTGCATTGAAACACTTAAACGGGATTTTCTATAAACGCAATTCTTAAGGGAAATTTGAGGTGAGCGATCGCCCAACTCTGGCAACCTTACCGCACCGTCGCTTGTTGATATCTGTGGCAGAGTTTGAATAATTCTTAAGGGAAATTAGGCAGTGGGGAATTAGGCGATGCCTACGACGAGCGTTGGCGCAGCCTCTCGTAGAGAAGCGATCGCAGTAATTATGTAATTCCTCAAATAATCCAAGCTGCCTCAAAAAAGTCGTATTCACAGGACATAGCATAACGATATGTTGAGCGAACAGAGAAGGAACTAGCAGCATAATTATCAACCAAACTTTCTAATTTTTGTGTTAATGGTTGAAATTCTGTACCACCATAAGTTTGAATCCAGCCTGTATACTGGTGTTTAGGAATACCATTAACGGCTAAACTTGTTCCCAAAAAAGCATACAAACGCATACAGGGTGACATAGCAGCAGCGGTTAAACCCACGTCTCCAGTCCAGGCAGTGGCCAACAAAAAATCAGTGTAGCGACGGGTGACTGTTCCTGGTTCTATCTCACGGAGATTCACACCCCATTGATCAGCATAGTTTTCATGTAGCGTTAATTCTTCCAAGACACCACTAGCTAAATCATGAAATATGGTGAATCCCTGCCAATTTGGTGCTTTAGCTGCTGCAATACTGTAAGCACGGGCAAATGCTTCTAAGAAAAAAGCGTCTTGTCCTACGTAGTAAGCAAATTTCTCAGATTGCAGTGTACCGTCCCCAATTCCTTGTACAAAAGGATGCTCTAAACAAACTTGGGCTAAATCCTGATTCGCTGCCCATAATTCACTAGATAAACTCATGACTTTCTTCAGTTTACTGCAAACATCATATCTGCTCATGCTGACAAAATTCTTAGGGGAAATTTACAAGTGATAGAAACTAAGCGATGCAAGCAGTTCGCTACGCCCGCCGCAGGCATCGCTAACTGTTGCGCTACATAAAAAATTCTTAGGGGAAACTTTAGTTTATGATTGATATCACACCTGATATCGCCATGAATAACAAGACCCCACCCAGTGAAATGATACGCGTGCCTACTATACTAATTCCTGTAGTACGAAATTTAGCTAAAATCCACCGCAACGGTCACACAACAGCGCTACTGCAAGCATTACAGGAAGTGATTACACAATTTGATAGCAGCTTGGAACTGGAAGCAACAGGTGAATTACAGCAAGTTGACGAAAAACTGGGGCAATTGGAAGCGCACCTTTCCCAACAAGATCAACTGGTGGCCACTAAACTGGAAGTCCTCAGTAAACAGTTGGAGAAAATAGAACGGGCGCTTGCTTCTGGTAAATACAGTGGTGGTAACTCTAGACCCCGCCGTTCAGGATACGCCTACCAGTATCAACAACCACCAGTAGAAATTAATTCTTTTGCACCTGAAAATTTAGCGCAGAGATTGGGCGTTACTCCCCAAAGTATAATTACAGAACGGGAAAGCAAAACTGAGCAGGAATTTCTGAGTTGGTCGAGAAATCGTGACCCAAGTGGGTTAGGGTGGAAATTTCAGCCTCAAGACGGATTATATTATCCGGTGAGGCAGTAGGAAGCTCATTTTCCACTTCTTTGGTAGGGGTATTAAACCCGTTCATTTACTGTCATATCCTTCATTCCGTGAAATCCTTAAATCAGTTAAATCAGTGATAAAAATTACTGAACTTTGATTAAAAATCCGCCCATAAAGTGTATAATAAATAGTAAGAAAATCCATTTTAACTAATTACTAAATTGAGTTACGATAACGCTTGCAAGTATTTATCAGAACAGTATCCAACCGAATTTATCCGGTGGTTACTAGCAACAGAACCGCAACAAGTAGAAGTCCTCAAAACTGAACTAACCTTAGAACCAATTCGCGCTGATTCTGTGAGTTTTTTGCAAACAGATAAGATAATTCTGCATATTGAGTTTCAGACTTTACCCAAGTCTAAAACACCTCTAAATTTCCGAATGTTAGATTATTCAGTCAGGTTAAAGCGCCAGTATAAATCTCCTGTAACTCAGGTGTTAATCTTTTTGCAAGAAACTGATAACGAAGTAGTTTGGAGAGAGGAATTTAGAGATGAAACAACCATACATCGCTATCGTGTGATTAGAATGTGGGAACAAGACTCAGCATTATTTCTGGATAATCCGGCATTATTACCACTTGCACCACTGACCCGCACCAATTCACCATCTACATTACTAGCGCAGGTTGCTGAAAAAATTGCTAAAATTCCTAACAGGGAAGAAAGACAGAATATAGCAGGATGCACAGAGATTTTAGCGGGCTTAAAATTTGAAAAAGATTTGATTCGCCAATTTTTACGGGAGGATATTATGCAAGAGTCAGTAATTTATCAGGATATTTTACAAAAAGGTAAAAAAGAAGAAGCCTTAATATGGATCACCCAGTTTCTAAATTATCGCTTTGGTGACGTTAATTCGTCACTAATAGCAGAAATTCAGGTATTATCTTTACCAAAATTAGAAGAGTTGAGAAATGTTTTATTTAATTTTGCAACATTAACCGATTTGGAAGCTTGGTTAAAACAACAATAATCGTCAGTTCTAAATTAGCAACTGCCATTACTTCCGTTTAGGAACAATAATAGACTGTACAGCCCGTTGTTTAACTTCCTCACCCCGGCGGTCGTATCTTGACGTGAGTTCTGGTGAGGCATGACCGGCTAATTTCTGCACAGTGACGATATCAGTAGAATCTAACAACTCAGAGATAAAAGTTCTTCTAAAATCGTGTGCAGAGAAATTTTCTACACCAGCTTCTGTACCCCTTTTTTGTAAAATGAACAGCACCGCTTGGGGTGTTAATTGCCTCAAGGTTACAGCCCCGGCTTTATTGATACGACAAATTAAAGCCCCAGCTTCTGGTCCCCTAATTTCTAACCAATCTTCTACAATTGACAGCGCCCCATTTGGTAAATAAACAGTTCTATCTTTGCCACCTTTACCATTGCGGATTTTAATACTACCAGAGTGCAAGTCACTCAAGTTTAAATTCACCGCTTCCCCCCGCCGTAAACCTGCACCCCGTAAAATCGCTATCAACGCCGCATCTCTATAACCAATGGGTGTAGGGTCACTAAAACATACTTGCATCAGGGCATCAATTTCATCTGCACTCAGATAACGCCCTTGTAATTCCTTAGACACCTTAATATTAGCGATGTCTACCGCCCGCTCAAAGTCCCTAGCATCCATTAATTCCAAACGTAATGCTTCTCTCAAGACTCTCCTTAACGCACTCAGCATTTTATTAGCAGTGGCTGGTGCGTACCTCTCCATCAGTATAGAACGTAATGTTGCTGTATGTTTATACCTGAGTTCAGCCCAATCAAGAGTAAGGGCATCACACTGATTGCTGGTTAATATTTGAGCGATCGCATCCAGTGCTTGCCCCATAGCCGGACGTGAACCGGGGGACAGGCTTGAAAGATAGACAGCAGCGGGGTGTTCAGTGATGGGAATAGGAGCAGTCAACACTAGGGAAGCTGCACTTATTTCATCTATATCGGTAGACTCACTCATTTACTTATCCGAAGAGGCATTCTCGCAAGTTATATTCTCATAAGTAATATTGTAGTTTCCCTTAAGAAAATTTTCACGCCTTCCTGGTTTCCCTTAAGAAAATGGGGAGTTGATGAAAGGCGATAGCGTTCGCGTAGCGTCTCGTAGAGAAGCGCTGCTGCAAGCAGTTCGCTTATTTGACTATTTGAGATTTCCCTTAAGAATATGGTAGGGGTGCGAAGCAGTTCGGTTAAGATACTAGCGATTGCCTGCGGCACTGGCGTAGCCAATCGCATCGCCAATCGCTTATGTGAAAGACGCTACTTGAGTGAAGAATTGTTTAGAACTAGCAATACTTTGTTATACAGTTGGTAGTATGCCGTATAGTTACGCAACATCAGGTATGAGCAAACCACAAATCGCTATCAGAATGCCTCCATCTCTGCTGCAAAAACTCAACAACTATGTTGAGCTAACTGGTACATCGAAAACTGATGTTGTTGTCAGTGCGATCGCTCAGTATCTTGGTTGTGCTGACAATGTACCCTTGAATCAGAGGGTGGGTGAGATGGAAAGAAGGCTCAGAGAATTAGAAACTAAGCTAAATATTATTTAAAAGGAAAAGCAATGACTAATCAGAATTTTGAATCACCAGATTTTAATCAAGCAGAAGCTTTATTAAAAGAATTGTTTGAAGAAGTACAAAAGAAGGAAGGTTTCTTATCTGGCGGTGAAAAGTTAGGAATTAGTGCAAGTGTAATTAAAGATTTACAGGATACAAAGGTTAGTTTTGGTAATCCTGAAAATGAGCTAATTCGATTAACTGAAGATACATTTAAAGACAGAGGAATTGAATTAACAGATATAATTAAACAACAAATACAGGGTAAGTATGATTTTTATTATTTAACTTTGAATGTTAATTTACGTCCTCAGCCTGGTGTTCGTTTTTGGCGTTTAAATTGTGAGATTAAGTTTAGTGAAGAAACAACCATTATTCACAGCATTTTTCCCACTCATGAATGGCAATCTGTGATGAGTTTTGGCGTAGGAATGGATGTAGGGATTAATGGTGATTTAGCTTGGGATGTTGGAGTTGATTCTTCCATGCTAGAAGCTGTCTTAAAGTCTATTCCAGGTAGTTTAAAAGCTAATACAACAAGTAAAGATAAATTTAATGCCTTTGCTGTTATTCCTGCTTTTAAATATGAGTTAGGTCGTCCAAATATTGTAGCAACAGGAGATGGAGAAAATACGGCTTTTTGGCGCATCCAAGATCAAGAAATACAGAAAATTGGCACAGCTAAATTTGGACTTGTTTTTAAAGTTCCTCAAGGTATAAAATCTCTTGCGTTAACTGGAACAACCTGGGCAGATGTCAATATCAATTGGTTAACTGATCATATAAGTGACATTGTTTTACAACGACTTTCTGAAAAATTTTTAAAGATCTTTGGATTAGACCAGGAAGAAGCTGCTAATCAATTCTTAAAAGGAGATAGGGAACAATGGACGCTAAACTTATCTCACTAAGTTACTTTTTTTTAGATTTTAGAGAAATTTAAAGAAATTTAAGAGGATTATATTAATGTCTAAAAAGTATTTTACTTATCGAATTTGTGTCAACAATGAGCAGCGTGTTCAAATAGAAAAATATGATACTGAATGCCAATCTTTAGGACGACCTCAAGGTAATTTTTGTTACCCTCAAAAACGAGAAGAAATCGAGCAACTTTTAGTAATTGCTCATAATAATCAACTTGATAGGCAGCAACCTCGTCAGATAGGGGAAGCATTGTTTGATAGTTTATTTGACCCTGTATTGCGCCAAGATTTTATTAACTTTTACGTTAAAGCTGTACAGCAAGAAACACAGCTTTTGAGGATAGAATTAGATATTGATGAAGAAGAAATACCAGAGATTGCAGCCTTACCTTGGGAGTTTTTATGTCTTCCTGAAGATGCTAATCAAGGTACAGTATGGTTAGCGACAGATCCTAATTTAGTCTTTTCCCGTCGTCGAGCTTTATGGAATCCGGCTCAACCCATACAATTAGCAACAGGAGAAAAGTTGAGAATTGCCTTAGCTATTTCTGCACCTAAAGACCTACCTAGCGTTGAATATGCAGAGATACAGGAATATTTAGAAGCCTTAGCAAATGAACAATCTGAAGACATTGAATTATTATCCATTGTTAATCCAGCCACACCCACTGCGATTAATGAGTTATTAGAGCAAAAACCTCATATCTTTCATTTTATTGGTCATGGTCGCTTTGAAAATGAAGCAGGGGAAAAAGTAGGACAAATTGCTTTAGTCAGAAAAGTTTTAAATAAAGCATCATGGGTTGATGCACAATTCTTTGCTGGATTGTTTGTTCATATTCCTCGTCCTGGTATTGTAATATTACAAGCCTGTGAAGGTGGAATGCAGTCAGAATCAGAAGCTTTTAGGGGTGTGGCTGCTAAAATTGTAGGTCAAAATATTCCAGTAGTATTAGCAATGCAATATGAAGTTGCTAATGCCATAGCGAGTGTATTTTCCTCTGAATTTTATAGAAGATTAGGAAAAGGTGAACCAGTTGATATTGCTGCTCAAAAGGGTCGTTATACTATTGGTTTAGAAACTCAATATAAAAACCGTGATTTCGCTACTCCTGTTATTTTCATGAATGTACAAGATGGTTATTTATTTACTACTAAAGAAACCTCAAGTGATGATAAAAATATTTGTAACTTAATCCAACTTAAGAAGGTACTTGACAAAGCTAAATTCTGTGGTCCACTTACTTTAGTTAAAGAAGACTTTGATAAAGCTAATTTAGTTTCTCAACTAGATGATGGGAATTATGTATATTATCTAAGTCATCATTTGGGAGGACAACATCTTTATGTCACATCTCAGCTAAAGTCAGAAGACTTTGAGAGAAGCTATCATTCAATTATTCTTGCTTATTACGGAGCATTCTTAGGAAGAGAAACAATATTTGATATTCTCAAGCGACTTCCAGAACTTCCAGAATTGATAAAAACTCAGGATACTAAAAAAAATGATAAAAACTCACCTAATACAAGTGATAACCCTAGACTCAAATCTTTACAAAAACAAAAACAGCAATTAGAGTCTCAAATAGCAGAACTCGAAAAACTTAGTAATAGATGTAGTCAAGATATTAAAGCAGAATCTAATGCAGCAAGAAGAAGTCAACTTAATACACAAATAGATAACTATTCGATAGAAATTGATGAACTTTATGAGAAGCTTAAGCAAATCGAAGATAAAATTAATAAACTTTCCTAATTCTATTAAATAATTAAATTAAGAGATAAAAATGGTATCTATTGGAAGACTTAAAAATTTAGAAAATAGGAAAGAAGATATCGAGTCTCAAATAGCAGAACTCCAAAATCTTAGTAATAAGTGTACTCAAGATATTAAAGCAGAACCTAATGCAGCCAGGAGAAGTCAACTTAATACACAAATAGATAATTATTCGACAGAAATTGATGAACTTTATGAGAAGCTTGAAAATATTGAAAAACAAATCAATCAACTCAAGTCAGAGGAAAAAGATTTAAGCTCAAATAATCATTTAGATAATCCCAACAATCAACAACAATCAAAGATTGATGAATCTTTACGTTATATTGATTTCAAAAGAGCTTTAGATACTTTTGAAAAAATTCAATCTCAGTTTAATAGAGAGGGAGATGTCGCTCTATTTTTCATGGAAGAACATTTAATTAAACGAGGAGATTTGTGCTTACAAAGACTAAGGGATGATTTAACTCCAAACACTTCTACTCTTCACAGACAACATTTTCGTCACTGTCCTGTAACATATACTTCAGGAAATTTAGAAGCAGTAATGCAAGGAATAGCTAGTTTTTTTGAAGTCAAACAAGAAGAAATTACTCCTGAAGCAGTTATTCAAAAAATAGGTAACTCCTTACAAAATAACTCGGTTTTATTTATAGAAATTCATTGTGATATCAGTGACTCCTGTGAAATTGAGCCATTAATTCCTTGGTTTATTAATGATTTTTGGCAACCATTAAGAGCCAGAATAACTGGATTAATTGAGGATTATGACGGCATTAAAGTTATTGCCATAATTATTTCGGATGTATTGCTTAATCCGAAATTGTCAACGGAACAATTATCACTCTATTGTGATGATGATCATCATTGTTTTTCCAGAAATAAATTAATTCAAATTCCTCTAGAAAATTGGACAAAAGACGATATTACCAATTGGCTAATCAAGTATGGAAATCCTGGATTAAAAAGAAGCGACAGAAACACGATAGCTAATAAAATTTATGCTAGAACTCAAGGTTTACCTACTGCTGTTTGCTATGCTTTACAACAACAATGGGGTACTTTAACCTGTTTACCTACTTCTTGTTAATTATTCAATCCAAAATCCAAATGACTTATCAATTTGAAAACAAC
Source organism: Anabaena sp. PCC 7938 (assembly GCF_049315035.1). Taxonomy (NCBI): domain Bacteria; kingdom Bacillati; phylum Cyanobacteriota; class Cyanophyceae; order Nostocales; family Nostocaceae; genus Anabaena; species Anabaena sp. PCC 7938. Next base: position 15,323 of record NZ_CP186036.1, read on the forward strand.
CCCCAAAAACGTCCTTCTGCTCCTCACCCTGATTCACCAACAAAAGCGGAACCTTATATTGCTCCTGATGATTTGATTGATGCGGTTAATTTAGCCATTTTCTTGCGTCGTCCCCTGCTATTAGAAGGAGAAGTCGGTTGTGGAAAAACTCGATTAGCGATCGCTATCGCTTATGAATTAGGATTACCCTTTTATCGTTGGGATATTCGCTCAACTACTAAAGCACAAGAAGGGTTATATGAATATGATGCCATTCTCAGACTTCATGACGTTCAAACTCAAAAGTTAGACACAAGCAATCAAAATCAAGTTAAAGAAAACAATCAGAGAAATCCCAGTAATCCGCAAGATTATCGCACTTTTGGAGCTATTGGTAAAGCTTTTATATCTAAAAAACCTGCGGTGGTATTAATTGACGAAATTGATAAAGCAGATATTGATTTTCCTAATGATTTATTAACTGTTTTAGATGAACCTTGGGAGTTTAAAATTAGAGAAACAGGAGAAACAATTAAAGCTAATCCTGATTATCAACCAATTGTAATTATTACCAGTAATAAAGAAAAAGGAAATTTACCTGCTCCTTTTTTGCGTCGTTGTATCTATTATTACGTTAAATTTCCCAGTGACCCTGGTGAACTTCAAAAAATTGTTGATCTTCATTATCAATACAAGCAAAAGCAAGAGACTGAAAAAAAGCTCAATCCTTCTAATGAATTAGTACAAGCAGCAGCTAAACTTTTTTTGAAAATTAGAGAAGATAAAGGATTGTTTAAAATCCCTGGGACGAGTGAATTTTTAGACTGGATAGATGCACTTTACCGTTGTCAAAGCAAACAAAATCCTCAACCCCCTTATCCTGCTGATGAGTTAGAGGGAGGTAAACTAATTCCTTATCGAGAGTTAATTTTTAAAATTCGTCAAGATTGGCAAAAAAATACATCTTTTTCCCAATCCAGTCTAGAATGAAAATTTACCCACGGTAGCATCAATAATTTTTCAGAAAACTGCTTCAAAACACGCAAAATTAACATACAGCAGAGTTCAGGAGTCAGGAGTAAAACTAGCTTGTTGTCTGGCTTTAAAGTTAGATTTTGTACCTCATGGATTTGCAATCTGCTGTACTTACTATAGTCAATCTAAAATCCAAAATCTAAAATCCAAAATTATGTGACTCATGTTTCAACCAGAACCTTACTTAAAAACCATTTTTTATCGTTTGCGTGAAGACGGTTTTAACCTAAGTGTCAGGGAATATTTTTCTGCTTTAGATGCGATCGCTGGAGGTTGGGGAACTCAAAATAAAAAAGACTTTAAAAAACTTCTACGTTTGCTATGGTGTAAATCTGCGGAACAACAAGAGCATCTGGATCTGATATTTGATACCATTGTTGTTGAATCTGAAGAAACTGTAGAAATAATAAAAGAGAAATCTGGAAAAAGCCAAGAAGATGTAAAAAATGACAAAATTAACTCAGATTCGTCAGTAATAGTATCTTCTACTACCTCAATTGAAACCCCTCCTATGGTAACAAGCAAACCAACAATTCAGGATTTGTCACCATTAGCTGTTACCACTCCTCAAGCAATACAGGAATATGACAATGATGATGAGTTTAACACTCATTACCCCATTTCACGCCGTTTTATGGTTTATAGTTGGCGGTATTTACGCCGTCCTATTGCTGATGGAGTTAGGGATGTTTTAGATATTACTATGACCGTTGAAGAAGCCACCAAACAAGGGTTTTTCTTACAACCTGTCTATCGTCGGCGAGAAAAAAATCATGCTCACTTGCTGATTTTAGTAGATCAGGAAGGTTCAATGACTCCTTTCCATCATTTTAGCAAAGATTTAGTAGAAACGGCTCAATATGAAAGTTCTATAGAAAAAGTTAATGTTGCTTACTTTCATAATCTTCCAGCAGAATACATTTATCAAAATCGGTTTTTAAGTAATAAAGTTGCTTTAGAAACAGTTTTAAATCAATGTGATAGTGAAACCAGGGTGTTAATTGTTAGTGATGGGGGTGCAGCCAGAGGATACCGACGCAGAGAAAGAATATCCGCAACTACAGAGGTAATCTGGGAAATTCAACAACATACTAATTTAATAGCATGGCTTAATCCTGTTCCCCAATTACGCTGGAATAGTACCAGTGCTAAAATTATCTCACATTTAGTACCAATGTTTCCTATGAATAACGAGGGGTTAATACAAGCGATCGCAACATTACAAAGGTAAAGCGATTATGGAAATGGAAATAACAGATGAAATTATAGCGCAGAATAAAGTAGAGCGATTTGTCAGTCGTTTTGAGTCTTCTTATCGTTTGTTAGCTTGTCATGCAGCTTTACCTCTAGTATTAACTCCAGAATTAGTCAACTATCTTAGAGTCCAGTTTCTCAAAAGCGAAGGAGTACCCTGGATTGCAGAAGCTGACTTATTGTTATCTGATTTGTGTCGTCCGGTGGGTTATGAACTTTATGTAATGGATGAAGCAGGGAGAGCTTATTTATTAAACCAGTTGGAACAAGATGGAAGATTTGGTGAGAAAAGAATCAGGGAAATTGCTCATTTATTATTGAATTATGTTAATCATTTAGCTAAAACTAATCCATTTCTGGGAAAGAAAGATATACAAACGCAGAAATGGGGAGCAATGTTATATTTAGATACAGAGCAAACTGTTAGAGAAATTGCTACAGCTATTAATGAATCTATAATAAATAAGGCAGAAATCAGCCGCTTATACAAAATTACTGAAGATTTCAAACAACAGATAGATAAATCACAAACAGCTAAACCGGATCGGTTTCAAGATTTATTAAAATATGCTCAGGTAGTTAATGACTTATTGAGGAAGCCTGAAATAGTTAAAACAGAAGCAATTACAAGCTCGTATCAGATAGCAGGTAATAATTTAACTGTACCAGAAAGTTTAGTTAATTCTTCTATTAAAACCTTTAAAGTAGCCACCATCGAAATCAAAGAAACCCACATCGAAATCAAAGAAACCCACATCTTTGACTTTACTATAGCCACCTTAGAACGTCAGTTAGGTAAAGGTAAACAAAAAGAATGGGTCATTAACCGTCAACAAAGCCAAGCAGAGGGCATTATTGAGGTACTAGGAGCAGGAATTGAACTCGAAATGATAAAAATTCCTACAGGAACATTCTCAATGGGAGCGCCAGACAAAGAATTAAACAGTAACAATAGTGAAAGACCGCAACACAAGGTAACAGTTCCTAGCTTCTACATGGGGCGTTATCCTATTACCCAAGCACAGTGGAAATTGGTAGCCGAACTCCCACAAGTCAACAAACAACTAGACCCAGATCCATCTAGATTTAAAGGAACGAATCGCCCTGTTGAAAGTGTGTTTTGGTATGATGCGGTGGAGTTCTGCTCACGCCTTTCTCAATATACAGGTAGAACTTACCGCCTTCCTAGTGAAGCAGAATGGGAATATGCCTGTCGAGCCGGAACTACCACACCGTTTCACTTTGGAGAGACGATTACAGCAGATTTAGCTAACTATGATGGTAGAAACGCCTATGGTCAAGGACCCAAAGGAGTTTATAGAGAAGAAACAACAGAAGTAGGGAGTTTTGGAGTAGCTAATAATTTTGGATTATACGATATGCACGGGAATGTAAGGGAGTGGTGTTTAGATGATTGGCATGATAAGTATACAGATGCACCAGTAGATGGCAGTGCTTTGTTTAACGACGCTAATCTGCATAATGGGTCGAGGTACGCTGTGCTGCGGGGCGGTTCTTGGGTCAGCAATCCTGGATTCTGCCGTTCCGCGTATCGTGACTACAGCTATAGAGTCGGGCGCGACCTCTACGCCGATATTGGTTTTCGTGTTGTCTGCGTTGTTGGGAGAACTCTCTAGTAGCCCTTTATACTCTTACTCTTTTGCACTTTGCACTTGTTCTTTTTTACTTTTGTTAGCGTAGCTAAAATTTTTTTCAAAAAATCGTTTATGAATGTTAGTTCATATTTTCTAATAAAATGAAAGAATCATTTATTCAAAAAACTTATGACTTAATTAATATGGTATAATAAATGGACTATCCTTGATTTCAAGTAGTTAGTAGCAGTACATAAGATCGGAGAAAATCACAATGGAAAAAATTAATTTACGTTCCCATATAGGTAAAGATGGGATTCTTACTTTAGAATTACCTGTAGGAATTACAGATACAGATATAGATGTAACGTTAATACTTAAACCTGTCAATGATGGGACTAAAAAAACAGGCTGAAATCCGGGGTTTTTCACGGAAATAATTGGCGGTTGGGTAGGAGAATCTTTAGAAAGACCGGAACAGGGGGAATTTGAAACTGGGGAGCAATTATTTTGATTTATTTACTTGATACTAATGTTTGTATTCATTTATTAAACAACAGTAATCAGGCAATTACTAAAAGAATAGCACTAGAAGAACCAGAAAATATGTTATTTCTGTAATTACTCAATTAGAGCTTTATTATGGGGTATTTCGTAGTAATCAAAAAGATAAAAATTTACAATTATTACAAAGTTTTTTAAATCAATTTACCCTCATACCTTTAGATGAAGAATCCGCAAAAATAGCTGGTATAATCAAGGCTGATTTGGCTAGAATTGGTACGCCAATAGGTCCCTATGACGTGGAAATTGCAGCGATCGCTTTAGCAAATGATTTGATTTTAGTAACCCATAATACAAGGGAATTTAGTAGAGTAAATGGATTAAAAATAGAAGATTGGGAAAGTGAAACTTAGAGGATTTTATCTCGTTATCTCGATGTTCCAACTGTGTGCAAAATCTAAAATCCAAAATCTAAAATCTAAGAGGGTGTTTGAAAAGTTTCGAGTGGTGATTTTAGACACTCAATGATCCCCCCTAACCCCCCTTATTAAGCTATCCATTACCCACATCTTTCTTAACATGAAATTTGACAAAAAGGAGAAGTTATGCAGGGAGGTAGAGAGACAAAAAATCATCAGTGACTCTAGTTGAGGAGCATGAGAAGAAACAGAGCTTAAAAAAGCCTGATGTTCTAAAATTTATTTGTGCTAAAAATTGAAACTGACTGACAGGGTGAGGCTAAAGATTAATTAACGACAAGAGACTGACAGACCAGCCAACCTTGAACAAGATCATGTAATCGGCTCAATCCACGCCAGAGAACTTTCACACCAGGAGAACCATCACCTTTTCGACCCAAAAAACCACCCAATCGAGCAATCCAATTGACAACTTCAGCCAGAGTCGGTGGTGATGTATGAGGATAAAGTTGGTGATGTATAGTGGCATAGAGAACTTGCCACTCGTGAGTTTCTAAAACCTGTTCACAACTGGCATCTGGAGAAAAACGAGCTAAGTAAGTCAGCCACAACAAACGCCAAGCAACTATACTGTAGGTGGCCAAAGCCATTTCTAATCTTTGCGCCGTTTCTAGTTGTAACTTCTCCATCCCACAACCACTTTTTAAGACATAATGATAGCGTTCAATTAACCAACGATAACAATACCATTGCACAAACTTCTTCACATCTTCAATATTGGTAATGGCTAATGTGGTCAGAAGTAACCAACTAATCGGTTCAACCTCTGTTGGTGGGTCAACTTCTGTGACTAAAATTGCCTGTAATGTAATCGGAGCTAGTTGTTCTTTTTTGGCTCGATTTTGAGGTGGTTCAATGGTAATCGTGGCATAACGAATCGTCAGTGTAGCTGTAACGACCTGCAATGCTAATCGCTCAAACCTGCAATCATCGTCGTTTTCAGCCAGGATTATTTGCAACTATAATTTCAGTTGAACCAGAATTAATTGCAACTGAACCAGGATTAATTGCAACCAGCCTGCAATCATCCGTTTCGACCAGGATTATTTGCAAATAAGCTCAACACTTTACTAGGGTTGAGTTTTCTCTCCTTGATAAGGGTTTGTCAAAAAACTCATGTGAGAGTTTGATAAATTAACTTTGAATTCTTTACGAGTTTATTTACTGAAAAAACAACGGTAAAAGGAACTCTAAGCCTTACTAGTGACGCAGTAAAGAAAACGAACGTTTTCTTTACTTTTATAGTTGCAGATAATTCTGGCTCAAACCGATGATTGCAGGTTAGTTGCAAATAATCCTGGTTTGAAAATCCCTTGATTGCAGGTTTGACTGATTAGTATTGCAGGTTGCTACATGTAGCCGTTCTGGAAGGTCGAGTAGGATTACGTTTGACTTCCACCGTCATGATACCTTGAGAATCAACAGACTCTAAGGTTGCCCATAAATGCTCCTCACAATCAACCAAACAGCGATTTTGACTAGCTCGAATCAAAAAATCTGAGCCTTGACGACGAGGACAAGCAAATAAGTCATAAAAATCGGCTTCTCGGTCGGCAATTGTCACTACTTGTACTGAAGAAGGAATTATTGACTCTGTTGTGATTAAGGCATCAAGCCATCTTTGACTTTCTTTTTCTGCGGTTGGTTTTTGCTTTCTTTGTTCCGCTTTTCCTAATTCTTCCTCAATTCTAGACCACACCTGTTGCTCGATGATGCCTAATGGTATTCCCTGTGTGCTTGCTGTCAACACTGAATGGACTTTTAATCCTTGGGCATATTTACTGTCCAGATATCCTGTTCCTGATAGGGCTTTGTGGCTGGTATAGTTTAGTTCTGTTGTATCTTGTATTGCCAATACTACCTGATGCTTGACAATTCGCTCTACTGTCGCATCTCCATGTCCTTGTCTAATCATGGATGGTTTGATGTAGGGTGAATCCCAGAAGTTATATGTAGATGCAAGTCTGTGACCATGTTTCACTGGCTTGAGGTACACTAGCTTCTGGTTTTTCACTTAAGTTGGAGACTATTTTCATCAACCTTTTGGTTCTTCTTTTATCCCCTAACTCGGTTCTTTCTAGCTCTTCTGTGATCCACATTTTCCATTGACTGACTTTGGTTTGACTCTGGGTATTGTCATAGACAATACACAATTCCTGGCTTTTGTCAAACCTTATGTTAAGAAAGATGTGGGTAATGGATAGCTTATTAAGGGGGGAACTAGAGTCAAAATTCTCCTTTTTAAGGAGGATTTAGGAGGATCTAAAGTTTTTAATACATCAGCAACCGCTTTTCAAACATCCTCTAAAATCGAACCAATCCAAAATCTAAAATAGTATGTCTAAAATAGTATGAGAACTCCACAAAAAGAAATGCCCAATGTCATTCTGTTCACGAAGTGTGGCGTTAGCCATACGAAACGAAGTGTAGTGAAGAATCCTCCGAGATGCTTCGTTTCGCTTTGCTACACTCAGCATGACAAGACAGGATCATTTATTTTGTGGCTTACTCTATGTCTAACATCATTCGTGTCTGATATCGCAAAATGTCTAGTTTAGTATTGAGAGATTCTAATTGAGAAATTTTATTTTTGGCATACTTGGCTTGAATTAAACCTTCTAATAAAGGTTCTTCGGTAGTTGTTATGCCAAACTATTAGCTACACTCACTAAATAATATTAAAAAATGTATCAATAAATGACTAAAGGTATTGTAGGGGTTGACATACAAAGAGCATTTATTATTAACTATAAATGCAATCCAAATTATTTTTAGATAAACTTAAAGTTATGACTGGCAAAAAAGGTATTAAAATTCTAACAGAAATTCTGGATTTAAGCGGTGTAAAAGTTGTATCACATCGCCTTCATACCGGAATTGGAATGATTTTACAAATTGAACAAGAAAATTCATTTGCTACCTGCCCATATTGTGGCACAACCAGCCATAAATTACATCAAAATCATAGACATATTATTAAAGACCTCCCTTTTGGAGAAAAAGAAATATTTTTAGAAATTAATCGCCGACAGTTTAAATGTGAACAATGTAAAAAACCATTTAGTGAAGATTTAGATTTTGTTAAAAAGAAAAGAACTTTTACAAATCGCCTTGCAAATAAGACAATACAAGAAGTTTTAGAAAACGACATTCATAGTGTAGCAGCAAAAGGTATAGTAACAAAAGACGAAATAGAAAGAATGTTAAAAGACGCATCATCAGAATTACCAGATTTAAAACCTATAAATCTAAAAAGACTGGGAATTGATGAAATAGCTTTGAAGAAAGGACATGGGAATTACTGTGCAGTATTAGTAGATTTAGATCAGAGCAAACTAATTGCGATTTTAAGCGGACGAACACAAGAAATAATCAGGAAAACCCTTATGGGATGGGGGACAGAGATTCTAGAAAATATAGAAGAAGTCAGTATAGATTTGTGGAGTGGCTATAAAACTTTAGTAACAGAATTAATGCCAAATGCTCAAGTAGTAGCTGATAGATTTCATGTAATGACACAGATTAACAAAGAATTAGATACACAAAGAAAAAGGGAAAAACGGAAAGTTGAAGATTTAATCAAGAAAGCAAATACAACAGAAAAATCTAAATATGAAGAAATATTAGCTGGATTGAAGAATAGTAAATATCCCTTACTTAAAAATGAAGATAAGTTAACCCAAGAGCAATTAGAGAAACTGATTCAAGTTAAAAATGTCTCGCCTATTTTGAAGGAAATGCACGAATTTAAAGAAAAGATTAGGCAAATTTTTAATACTACACAAGATTGGTATACGGGAGTTTTCAAATTAGGTATGTGGTTATCGAGAGCTAAAAATACTTCCCAAATAGCAACAATACTATTATTCGTTGGTATCAGGAAATTATAGCCTACTTTGATAATAGGACAACCAGTGGTACTGTGGAAGGAATTAATAACAAGCTTAAACTAATAAAACGTTCGGGATATGGATTTAAAAACTTTGAAAATTTCCGAATTAGATGCTTATTAAGTTGGCATTATGTTTAATAGTTTAGCATAAAAAGTACCGAAGAGCCCTAATAAATCATAGAGTTGATTGATAATTCTGTCTCCTAATGTGAATTTATGAATTTTTGGTAATCGCTCAATAATTGGCACATACCATTTAATACAATCATAGGTCTTTTGGATGACCGATAGTTCTTTCATTTCTTAATATATTTTAATATTTCTCGTCAAATAATTCGAGTCATCAAGATGTCGCAAAAAGAGCAATTGGAGGACTACCTAAACCCAATTTTGCAAAAAAATTTTTAACGCTCCGCTTTGCTCCGCTAACAAAAGTAAAAAAGAACAAGTGCAAAGTGCAAAAGAGTAAGAGTATAAAGGGCTACTGGATAGTTCTCCCAACAACGCAGACAACACGCAAACCGATACCGTCGTTGATGTTGCCGCGCTCGCCCCAAGGGTTAAGGTAACGATACGCGGAACGGCAGATCTCAGGAGAGGAGATCCAAGAACCGCCCCGCAGTACAACGCGTCCTGACTTGTCACTTAGTTTATCATCATTATCAAACCAAGCACTCCCATCTACTGGTGCATCTGTATACTTATCATGCCAATCATCCAAACACCACTCCCATAAATTCCCGTGCATATCGTATAATCCAAAATTATTAGCTACTCCAAAACTCCCTACTTCTGTTGTTTCTTTTCTATAAACTCCTTTGGGTCCTTGGCCATAAGAACTTCTACCATCATAGTTAGCTAAATCTGTGGTAATCGTCTCTCCAAAGTGGAATGGTGTCTTAGTCCCCGCTCGACAGGCATATTCCCATTCTGCTTCGCTAGGGAGGCTATACTGCCTTTTTGTATGATTTGAGAGCCGTGAACAAAACTCCACCGCATCATACCAAGAAACTTGCTCAACGGGACGATTCGCTCCTTTAAATCTAGATGGGTCTGGGTTTAGTTTTTTATTGACTTGTGGGAGTTTGGCTACAAATTTCCATTGTGCCTGGGTAACAGGATATTGACCCATGTAGAAGCTAGGAACTGTTACCTCATGTTGCGGTCTTTCATTATTTCTACTATCTAATTCATCTTTCGGCGCTCCCATTATAAAAGTGCCACCAGGAATCAGCATCATGTCCAGTTGAATATCATTACCTAAATCTTCTCTAAAATATTGTGCTGTTCTTTCGTACTCATGAATCACAATTTTTGGCACTTTTTGTCACCCTATTGTTACAAATTCTATTATTGGGACTTTACCCTAATACAATTCAGTTACAGCAGAATTCAGGAGTCAGGAGTAAAACTGGCTTGGTGTCTGGCTTTGAATTTAGATTCTGTACCCAATTGATCTGCAATCCGCTCTAAATCCAAAAATCTTAAATTACTCAGCGATAGCGCAAGCGCTGCGAAGCGCTTCGCAGCGATCGCCTTCCTATCCATTCCCCATTTTCTTAGGGGAAACTTTGAGTAGAGAGTAGAGAATCGCTGCTGCAAGCAGTTCGCATTTTTAATTCTTAAGGGAAAATAGTTGAGTAAGATTAACTATCTCAGTGCCAAAAGCGATCGCTTAAAGTAGGTATAGCACTATAAAAATCCCCCCGAAGTTTCCCTTAAGAAAATCTGCCAATTACAAGTTAGAGGGATGCGATTGGCTACGCCAGTGCCGCAGGCGATCGCTCTATTAAAGTATACAAAAATTTCCCTCAAGAAAATTCTGCACGGTGTCTTTAATACATTTTTCCCCCAGTATTCTTGGTTTCCCTTAAGAAAATGGTAGGGGTGCTATCGCAAAGCCTAGGAATCGCCCAAGAACACCCATTAAAAATTTCCCCTAAGAAAAAGCAGACATATCAAACAAGCTTAACTGTCCTTCCACAACATTACCCCTACCCCCACGATGGTAATTAAGATGACATGACGCGCACACTGGTATCAAGTTCTCAACCCTGTTATCAGTAGGTATCATATTGTGGTGATGAACTTGCAGGTTATAGGCACGGGGTTTAATATTGTCAGCAGGTATTTCACCAGGACGTAAGCAGACACGCCCACATTTTTGACAACGCCAATCAGCTTTTTCTTTGATGGATTGAGCTAGTTCTTTCCAGTGCTTTGGGTAGTCACTCATGATAACTATTAAAGCTAGATACTAGTATTTTACAGTTTCCCTTAAGAAAATTCACTCTTATGGGTTCTACAGTCACAATTCATACAGCAAAAGTAATTACTTTTGCTGGCTTTGGGTTGAGTTTTTTAACCAATCCTCAATCAATTCATTGACAACATCCCCCATAGGTCTATCCTGCTGAGTACACGCCACTTTAAACCTCAGCTTTATCTCTTTGTCTATATACACACTCAACTCAGCTTTACCTTCGGGAATCTTTTTAGCCATCATTCCACCGTTATCTCGATTACTCGATAACTAGTATTCTCGCATTCCGTTGTTAAACCGCTGTTTTTGCGAGATTGCGAGATTGCGCGGTAATTGTTAGGATAAAAATAAGGCGATGCTTACGGCTGGCTTACACCTACGCCTATCTGCCAAGAATCCGCGATAGCTGCGCCCCCTCAAGGCATCGCCCTAACCCTTACAGGTAAATTCATGATGACACAAGTTCAAAGTCTTATATCAGGTGCTGAAAGCAACCAAATCAGCTACGTCAAAGAACCCACTGCTGGCAGAGAACCATTGAAACATCTGTTGATTGGGACACGCACAGCCGTAATCAGCACAATCCATAATTTACAAGTTCTTGGCTATGCCGATGTTGGGGACTGGAGCCAACCCATGCCCACCGGCAATACTGGGGAAGTGATGAGCATTTTAAGTAGACAAATCTTGATTAAATAACTTGCCTAAAACGCTATTCTTTCAGCCCCGGTTTTCACTGGGGTTTTTTTATTGCTGCTTTCAGTATGATAGCGATCGCTCGCTTCCCTCTATATTTTCCCTTAAGAATATGAAAAATCATGATTGGATGCTAGGAATATTAATTTTAATGGTTGTGAGTGCAGGGTTAATTATTCCAATTACGTATAATTATGATTTATATAATCAAGACAAGCAATTTAAAAAGGAGGGATTAAGACCCTCCGAGTAAGTAGTATCTCTGTATTCAATGTTTTAATTCAATCCTCTTTGTTGAGTCCGCCGTATGAGTTTCCATAATGTCCAGCAAGAGATGATGATTCAAAAATCATACCTCCTGTTTTATGTTTACACTGGAGAATAAAATGTTTAATTTCATCCACAGAACAATGATGTTCAATCATGATTTTTACCTGTGGAACTATTCGGGCTGGTGTAGGTAAGCTGCGATTTTTCCATTCACCATTGACCTTAATTTCGTAGTAATAACCCCATCTCCAATGCAGATGGTTGAATTTATCCCTTTCCCCTTGAACCCTTGGATAAGTAACAATTGTTCCATCCTTGAGTTTCTTATTTTCAAGGTATGGGGCAAGGCTACCTGATGCTATTTTTTTTCTTGGGGGAAACTTCCGGCTCAATTAATGGTTCAGCACTTCGACAAAGCTCAGTGACCAAGTTTTCCCTTAAGAATTGTTCTATGAGGTGTTGGGGTGCGATCGCCTGCGGCACTGGCGTAGCCAATCGCTTATTTGACTATTTGAGATTTCCCTTAAGAAAATGGTAGGGGTGCGATTCCTGCGGAGCGCCTAACACCTAACCATGCTTAATCAAAGCCTACTCTGTATCCAAATCATCTACGATTTTGTCCAGACGGTTGTTTGCATCTTTGGCAATCTGCATATAGCGCACACTAGCCATAAGTCCCACAGCCGTAGTCACAGCACCTTCTGATGCTTTATTGTTAATCAAATACCCAGCACCAACAAGACTGATACCAAAAGATAAAGCAGTAGCAATTAAGGCAAAGTCAAAACTGCGGCGGGCTTGACGTAATCTCTCTTTAATAATCAGTGTCAAGTAAGGGTTGGATTTAGGAGCAGGTTGAATGTTATGCTGATTAGTCATAATCCAGTAGTTTTGGTTAATTTGCTTTGATAAATCCATTAACCATTGGATTTCGCTTGCTGTGGTCAATTTTATGTACAACTTGTATGTAAACCTTATGTCTGGTTTATGTACTGTAAAACTTATGTAAAAGTTATTGTGAGTCATGGGGAAGCGTTCTTTTCGGGCATCAGCAGCAGGAGTTGAAAAACTGAACCAAGCGTTTGAGAAATACGGTAAAACGCAGGATTACCTAGCTGGTGTAGGGGGGTGTACTCGACAGACCGTAAATAAATTTTTGACAGGAAAACCTATTAGTAAGGAACTGTTTACTTCTCTGTGCAATGAGTTAGAATTGGATTGGCAAGATATTACTGAACTAGAGTTCGATCATCAAGATGAAAATTCCAGGACTATTGTTACTAGTATGAATAGAGCAACTGGTATTTATACTTCTAGAACTGGAGCAGTAACAACAGTAGAAGAACTAAATAACGTTAAAACTTATATTACATCTGATACTATTAATGGTCAATTTAGTATTACAATGCCAGGCGATATAAATAGTCTTTTAAATAATTCTGAAAAACAAAATAATTTGCTAAAAGCCCTGATAATGCTTTCAGGTGATAAAAATGCTACGATATCTAAAATAGAAAAAGGCAGTATAAAAATAACCTTCAATGTTTCTCCAGATGGCATTAAAAAGCTGGACGAAGAACCAGATAAAATTATTTTAGTAGCAAGAATCATTAGCAGAGCTAAAGGTGAAGAATTAGACCTAAGTGATACAGATTTAAGTGGCGTTGATTTGAGTGGCGTTGACTTGAGTGGTATTAACTTCAGTTGTGCTGACCTGAGCAATGCTAATTTACAAGATGCCAATTTAGCAAATGCTGATTTAGATTGTGCAGACTTGAGTGGTGCTAATCTAGAGCGTGCTAATTTAAGAGGTACATCTTTAAATGATACTATAATTGACAACAAGTGGCTTACAGTTTGGAGGATTGTCAATCAGTCATCTGTAGATCGAAATTTAAGTGGTGCTAATTTAGAGCGTGCTAATTTAACGTTTGCTAATTTAAATGGTGCTAATTTAAGGAGTGCTAATTTAAATGGTGCTAATTTAAGTGGTGCTGATTTAAGTGGTGCTAATTTAATTGTTGCTGATTTAAGTGGTGCTACTTTATGGAGTGCTAATTTAAATGGTGCTAATTTAACGTTTGCTAATTTAAGTGGTGCTGATTTAACGTTTGCTAATTTAAATGCTGCTAATTTAAATGCTGCTAATTTAATTGGCGCTACTTTGTGGGGTGCTAATTTAAATGCTGCTAATTTAATTGGTGCTGATTTAAGTGGTGCTACTTTATGGAGTGCTAATTTAAGTGGCGCTACTTTGTGGAGTGCTAATTTAAGTGGTGCTGATTTAAGGAGTGCTGATTTAAGGAGTGCTGATTTAACCAGCACCAAAGTTGAAAACGCTCAGTTTAAAGAAACTTCAGGAATTACTGAGGATGCAAAACGTGAATTAAAACAACGCGGGGCAATTTTTGAAGATTCTCCCGGCGATCGCTCTAAAATTCCTACTCGTTAAAATTTCCCTCAAGAAAATTTGTAAGGTTGCGAACTGTAGCCAATCACCTATACAAGCACAGCGAACTGGCAAGTCAGCGATTGGGCGATCGCTCTTGTTTCCCTTAAGAATTAATTAGGGTGTTTATTTCTAATTCTTCGTTCCCTCTCTTCAATAGTTTTAATTCCCCCTGTTAAATCTGTTGAATAAATGTCAACTCCAATATTCGTTAAGTTTGTAATCCATCTTTGCTGGACTTCTTCTGAGCAATGAGCCATAGCATCAGCCCAAGTTGGGAGTCTGCTATGCTCTAAATTAAATCTATATTTATAGTAAAAAGATTGTGGGTTGTGAGGTTCACCGACCGGATGATTTACCGCACATTCTTGGCATTTATCTTTACTTGGTGGCATTAATGAAAACGTCATAATTACTCCTTGTAAATTTCCTCAATACCTGCGTTAATAGCTTCTTGTGGTGTATCAAATTTGCCTTTTAAAAAAGGGCTTTTAGGGTAATCAGGGTTTGTAAACTCATAGGGTAATGAGTTTTGATACCTTAATAAAAATGAGTATTTAGTTTTATCTTCTGGACATAACCATACATCAATATGATGATATCCTTTTAACCCTTTATTTTTGTATAGTGAAAAATGCTGAACTGGGTAAGCTGGCTGCTTAACATTCCAGTGGTGATGACAAGAGTTGCACCATACAGTTAAATCGGTTTTGCTCTTTCTATAAATATCCTCACTGTTACATCTTGTACATTTCATTTTTCGTTACCTAAATTAATCTGGTTTATGCTTCTTAGTTTTATTCTGAAGAATGAAGCTTTTGATTTCCTCAACTGGATATTTTTTATCAATCATTTCCCTTACTAATGGTGCAATTCTCGCTGGTATCGGCATTGATTTATTTCGCCATTCACCATTAACTTTAACTTCGTAGTAATACCCCCATCGCCAATGATCATAGTTTAACTTATCCCTCTCCCCAGTAACTCTAGGGTAAGTAACTATTGTTCCATCCTTGAGCTTCTTATTTTCTAGAAATGGTGCAAGACTTCCTGAAGCTATTTTTGATTTCTTAGTCTTAATCTCTTCTTGAGAAGCTTCTGATTTTTCCCTTAAGAATTTCTCAACTAACTCCTGGGGTGCGATCGCTAACTGTTCAATCAAATCGTCATCTTGACCCCAGAAATAGCATTTTAAGTCAGCGTAGCTGTTGCCGTATTTAACAGAGAAGTATTCACCAGGACTTGCTTCTATAATTTCCCCTACCCTGCCATTGAGGATATATTCACCAGGTTTAAATTCAGGTTTAGGTGACAGGTGACAGGTGACAGGTGACAGTAAAGAAAGTTCAATATCCCATAGTCCGGGCATACCCCTAGCTGGTATTGGTTCATTGAGAATTACCACGTTTTCTAACTTCCAGGCATAACGGCCAACTTCCCACAAACCACATCTTAATTCTGTCTCTGACTGCTGACTGATAAATTCCTCAGTCATTTTGATACAGTCGGTAAGGTCTGCGATCGCAACTATAGAACCAAAAGGCACATTTTCCCCTAAGAAATCTGGAGATAAATCTGCAAACGCACCTAACCAATAATATGTATCCTCTTGTTTTACAGCAGCGTGTATGGCAATTTTTCCCCGATAGTTGGTAGCTTTACCCCTTGTTTCATAATGCTTATATTTGCCTACCAGAGAAGCCCAAGGTTGATGTAGAGTAAGGGCTTTAATTTTAGTTGTCGTGGTTTGATTGTCGGTGTTTGTCGTGGTTGCTAAAACTTCCAACTCCTGCGAGTTCTGCAAGGTAACAGACTCGTTTAAGGACAATTTCTGCTTGTTGGGGTGTAACTGCTCTGCCGTAGAGATCAATGCAGTGCCGTCTATTTTTGATGTGGTGTCCCGTGCCGGGATAAGTGGGAGTTGCACTGATAGTATCTCTCCAGTGTCCGCTAATGGGTACTCCACCCAACCAATCGGGAACCCCATCATCCAGCCCGAAACCATTGGGTGTAACTTGTCCCCCTGGTTGATGAATGGCCTCAATTTCTGCTCTAATCTGTTCGTCCCAGCCGGTCGGCAGTTTCCCGAACCTTTGGGGTAAGTCGTGGGGGTAGGCAATAACAAAAACTCGCTCTCGTTCGTGGGGTGCGCCAAGCTCCGACGCTGAAATGATTTCTGGATCTTCGTAACTGTATTCGACCATTCGGAGTCCCCCAAGAACTGCTCTAAGTCCGTTGTTAATAATTCCTCTGGGTTGCTCAATAACAACAAATTCAGGCTGTTCAACTGCGATCGCTCTGAGGGAATAAAAGAACATTTTTGACTCTGGGTGGTTGAGTCCTTCTCGCTTGCCGGCGTTACTTGTTCCCGTGCAGGGGAATGATACCCAGTGGATGTTATGCCGTTTGAATTGTCCTTGATAGGTTCTGATATCTGGGTGAATAGGGATTTTTGGGAATCTATAACTAAGCACTCGTTGGGCGCTGCTGTCGATTTCGATAAACTGGGTTGTTCTAATTCCAAGTTTGTCACCGGCAATGGTGGCTGCACCTGTTCCGGCGTAACTGTCGAGCATGGTAAGCATGATTTTATTTCCCTTAATAACTGAAGCTTGTTAATTTCAGAGAATGAGTAAGCACATTTAATCCAGCCGTCCCAATCAATAGAAAAGCCAGTTTTACCAACGCTGCATACTTCACCGCTGCGCTGCTCTTTTTTAGAGAAGATACGTAGCCCTAGTCCATCGTAGATGTCGCTTACTTGCAGATTTTCCCCTAAGAATTGCTCACCTTTCTCCTGCTCCCAAATATCCTTACTAGATAGCTGCTGAGAATCATCAAAATCCTCATCGTCACAATTGTTTAGCCATTCTTGATAGGCTTTCTCAAAGTCGCTAAAATCTGTAAAATCTTTGGCTTGTGGAACTGGTAAAAATGACAGGTTAGCGATCGCAACCTTTTGTTTTTCGATTTCCCCTAAGAATAAAACCTCAGCTAATCCAGTGGTTTTGTAAAACTTATAAGCCTTAATCTTTTTCCCACTGGAATGCAAATACACTCCACCCTGTTTAAATTTATGTGGCTTGTTTTTATTAGCCCTTGCCACAGATAATTCTTGCTGATTTTCAGCTTCTACCTTGGCGCAATGTACATACCACCTGGGGTTTAAGTAAGCTTTTTTAATCTTACTGTTGATAATTTCTTGATTGTCTGTAGAGTTGCAATAAATTATCTCACCATCGTAATGGTATGTATTGTTGCTATATACCCAATATTGCGGGTATGTATCCCACAGTCCACCCTTATCTTCCCAGTGATCAGGAATGATTATTTTATTGCCTACTTGAAAACCTCTATCTTCATTCTTAAGGGAAAAGTTAGGGTTAGCATCCAGAAATTTATCTATAAGGGATTCAGGAGCGATCGCTAATTTACTAATTGCCTCTTGATCACGCTCCCAGTTATTAAAGCAGTTAGTCCCACAGAGAAAATTAATATCCTCTGAAGATTCACCAAAATTCAACCAATCTACAAAAAATCCTGATTCATTGGTATTACTGATAATTCCTAAGTGAAGGCAAATATCAGACTGTTCAACAATGAATACACCTATTTTTGTGTTAACAGGAATTAATCTATCTAGTTCTAAAGCAGTTCGCTGATTAGATTCGGATAAAAGCTCATCCCAATAAGGATCTTTGACAAGCGATTGATCTATATCTCCTATCCAATTAGAAATCCCACTAGAATAATTATCGACTTGAAACAGAGGATCTGAAGTAACAATGTGTTTTTTAGCCATGATTAAACCTCCCAATTCTCACGTAGGGAACTAGCGAAAGCGGCGTATTTACAGCGGACATTTTTGGCGTTAGGTAGCCATGCTAGGAATGCAGCGATCGCTCTTTCGGCTTTTTCCGCTGGCATTCCCTTAAGAATTTTTTGGATGGTTGCCATCTTTGGATTCGGACTAATTCCAAATCCTGCTAAATTTTTAATTTTTGACTTTTCATCAAAAATGTATAGGTGAATCCCGTAAATTTTTAAGCGTTCTTCAAACTTATTCAAAACACAACAATTTTCTGCTTCTGTAGTGTCTTTTAAGTCTGAATAAGTCTGAATAGTATGAGGGACTTCAGAAGCCTTACTGGGCGCGGGTTCTGGGGTTTGATTTTCGCAATTTTGAGAATCTTGTCTCATTTTTGATTTTTTAGTCTCATTCCTGCGACGGGTTTCGCAATTTTGAGAATCTTGTCTCATTTCTGAGACAGTTGTCTCATTTTTGAGACTGGATACACCACTAAGATTGCGAATACTGATACCTTTGTCTTGAATATCAAAGAGTTCTAGCTCTTGGAATTTAGCGATTGCTCTATAGTATGTAGCTTTACTTACGTCACACTCTGTCATTACTGTGAGTGTATCAATATCTTTGTAGGCATCACCCCAAGGATCAACTTCAATCAAATAACTCCAAATTCTCCACTCAGCAGCGGTTAATTTACCCTGCCGCAGCTTTTTAGCAACTTTAGGGGTGACGGGGTAAAAACTGCTAATTTTCATTTCCCACCTCTTCAAACCAATCAGGCAATAAACCAGCTTTGTCTAACTTTGCGATCGCTGAATGGTAAGCAGTTTTTCCTATTCCAGTTGCTGAAATACTTTTAGCAACTTTAATTTTCACGCTTAATTCTGAGATAAGAGGATAAAATTTTAAATACTCCTGAGGAGGTGGTGAAAATTTGTGCTTTTGTGTCATGCTCAAAAAGCATCGTGTAATTACGATGGTTAAAAAACTAAAAAACTTGGCTTTTCAGCCCTAACAGTTGCATCTGTCTGGGCTAAATTCTTATGCTAAAATGAAAGTGCTGGATTAAATAAATTAAACCAGTAGCTATAGTTTACCACTAAATACAGTATTACCTATATACGTAAGGGAAGTTTACAATATGGCAAGAATTCATCAACTGTTTGCGCTTTCCATGAATAGGTACGGAGTCAAAGGTAAAGAATTAGCGGACATTGTGGGTATATCTCCGCAGCACATAACGGAATTTAGGAAAGGTAGATCATGGGTGAGTGAAGACACCTTTGAATCCATGCTGGAGGGTATGGATCATTTATCGCCAGGAAGCAAAAAGTATTTCTGTGAACTGCTTGCTAATCAATCTATTGCACGCATGGATAATAAGCAACTTTTGGTTGATTTAATCGACAATGCCAATGCTGACGAAGTAGAAGCTGCATTACTAGCAATTGGACGGAAGTGGAAAAAGGAAGATAGCAGTAGAAATACTGACTCTACTGAAAAACGTACTTTGACGGATGCGATCGCTGTATAGAAATTTTAAAATTCTGTACGTGTATCTACAACCAGCAAAAATATGATAAACCCAACATTTATGACCGCTAACGATATAAAAAGAATGCTTGAAGAACTAACAGAAGAAGAACTAGAATCTATTTTAAAAGAAAAGCTTAACGCTCTTTCACCAGAGGCTAAAAAGCGTGTAATGGGCTTAGATGAATCAATTACAGTTATAACAGGCTCCTTTGTATCATTAAACTCCGAGGTCGCAGTAAATATTCAAAATGCAAACGGGTTTGACGCAGAAACCGTCATTAAAGCATTGATAGAATTTCGGAGAAAAAATAAATGATGATTCTTAAGGGAAACAAGAGCGATTATTTTAGAGAATTTCTAGTAACTGCTTGGCTAATTCCTTGGGCGAATCTAAGCCGCGTAGAGTTTTGCGTTTTCCCTTAAGAATCAACTATCTATAAGCGATCGCATGATCCTTGATTTCCCCTAAGAATCGTTCAGGAACTCTTAAAGCAACAGTGGGTAAATTCTTCCAGTTTGTAGTTTGCTTTGGTAGGTGATCCGTCTTTGGATTTTTGTTTGACATAATATTAACCTGGTCGGTTTTTATTATTGTATTATTCTTAGTGCAGTGTACACAGCATATAAAGGGAAATTAAAGCCTGATTATTGAGCTTGAACCGCCAGGCGGGGCATACATGGAAAATGTCGCACGGATACCTCACGGGTGCGAAACTTTTCAAAAAACTCTTCTCAGTCATCAAACCACACCCTGATCTAATAAATTAAGGCATGGTTTTATTAATGTGCTAAATACGATTCCCGGCGCTGGTGGTTGCTTCGCTCTTGTTTCGCGCGGAACTATATTGATCTGTTGGTATCAAATATTAGCCGTCCGCGCTAGTGAGGTCGCGCCCATAGGTTATCGCAACGCACACAGTTATTTTAGGCGCTCCCATTTCGCCTCCCCACCCCCCTAACCCCGCCGAGTGGGGGAACTTCGGCTCACTGCGTTCGGTGTTAAAAAGGTATTTTAACTAATATAAAAAAGATACCCGCGAAGCGCTTCTGGCTTTGCTTTCAAGCTCTCAAGAAATGGTTTTGTTAATATGTCACTGCTCACTGTGTTCGGTAGAGATGATACTGCTCGCTTGCGCTCGGATTTGCTCACTTCGGGTTAGTAAAGTTGATCAAAAAAACAGGGATATCTACCCTCGTTCGCGTGCTTCGCTTGGTGTTGCGCCTGCCGTTCCGCTCCACTGGTGGCGAGATTGTAGCACAGAACCGGCTTGTTGAGAGGTTATCTGTTGGTATCAAAGGTTACTAGCCGCCGAACCTGTGCAACTGAACCGATAATGGGTGTCGCTCCACTAGTTTGGGGAAAGAAGAGAAAAAAGAGTGGAGCGGTAAAGGTTCTCGGCTAGGCTGCTGGCTGGCGTTCGGGTTCACTAGCTTTGCTGGCTGTGCCAGCGGTCACTGCGCGTCGCTTCGCTCGCCAAATCAAGAAAAAATACAGCTTCAGAGCTAATCAGCGGTGTGGGTGGCCTTTCACTCTTGGGCTTATTTTCTCCGGCTGGTTTTTCGCGCTGCTACAATCACCGCCCACACTCGGCAATTGATCAGTTCACATCAATCCCAACCTTCATTCTATTATTATAGCGCGAATTCATGCTATTGGCAATAGCAATCTATATACTACATTTATACTACATTTATACTACAAATCCTAGTAATTCCTTTCCATTAGCGCGAATTCGTGCTATACTATATGTAGTCTTTCAGGTGTTGCTGTGGTTCAGTCAGTTTTTTCCCGGTTTTCTGCCTTCGGTTTTTCTGGTTCCCGGTCTGTGGTTTCTGCTGGCTGCTCTGTGGCCGCTGCTTCTGTTCCTGCTGGCTCCTCTGTTTTTGTTGGTTGTGCCAAGGGGGTCGATCAGTTTTTCCGTGGGGTGTTTCCCACTGCCTCAGTTTTTGCGGCCTCTTCCTTTGGGTCTGGCCGCTCCTCTTTTGCTAGGCGGTCTGTTGCAGTGGTGTCTGCGGTGGCTACTGCGGGCGGTTTGTGGGTGGCTTTTCCTTCCTCTCCCTGCCCTGCTGGCCTTTTCCCCTCTGCTTCCTCCTCCCGCTGCTTTTCTGGCTCTGGCTCTGGTTCCTGGGCTTCCCTGGCTTTTGCTCTCGGCTCTGGCCTTCCCTGCCTGGTTTTTTTAGGCTCTCTCCCCTGTCCCACTGGCTGGGATCTTTCTCCAGTTCCCGGTTGCCCTGGGTGGGTGGGCTGTCCGGTGGTTTGCGGCTCTCCGGCTCCAGTGCAGTTGTCCTTGTTCTAGTTCTCACGGGGGGTTTTCCCCCAATATTTTTTTAACTACTATGACCATAAAAAACTTAGGGAAACTGAGCCAGCAAGAATTAGATCTAACTAAGGCATGGCTAAAGAGAATTGATCCACTAATGCAGATTTCACCATCAACATATGCAAAGGGTAGAAGAGAGATTTCTTTAAGAAATACAGTAGAGCTAGTATCAGCAAAATCAGGTAAGCCCTCTAAAATTGAGCCAATTTCACCCCAAAGGCAACTAATTTTAAAATCTGAGCAGGTGGAACTGATAGGAGAAAGATTACTACCAAAGTTTGACCAAGCTCTTATTCTGCACTACCCCCCAGGAACAGAGATCAAGAAACACGCAGATTCACCAGCTTATGCAAAGGGTGCAGCATCCATAAATGTAATAGGTGAGGCAACTTTTAGCTTATATTCTTGGGGTGACGAGAAATTTTTAGAGTCAATTAATTTAACTGAGGGGGATTGTATCAGCTTTGACAATAAGCAGCCGCACTCAGTTTCACCGGTTAAATCTGATAGGTGGTGCATATGCTTTTTTTACCTGAAGGAATTGCAAGCACCCGCCCAATTATCACTGTTTTAGCAAAAATCACTACTCGCGGAACTCTCGGATCACTTTCGTTTGAGTTGATTTATTGCTCATTCGTCGGGGTGGGACAAGCCCACCCGCTCCTCACTCGCGGAAAGCAATCAATCCTCTAGCAGCTTTGCGATCGCTTCCCGAACTTTATCACTCGACTTTGATCCAAATTTCTCCCGCAAAGCTTTTTTAGTTCCTGGAATTAATCTAATAGAGTATTGCTCTGCTGGTATCTCTGCAATTTTGCATTGAAAGGAATGTTCTGTTATGTCAGGGTTTCCGCCAATTCTCATATTTTTTACCTATATCTGCACAGTTTATTATAGCGTGGGTTCTTGCTAATCAATTGTAAAAACTTTGTAACAAACCTTGCTATTAGCGTGATTTCGCGCTATTATATAAAAGTGAAGTAAAAAACCGACCAGGAATTTACAACAATGTTTTTAACCAACGATCCGACTTTTACGATGATTACGGGTAAGGAAGAGATTGATCTTGATTACCTGAGAAAGCTTGCTAGAAGCATCAATGGGCTTCTTGATCTCGAAGAAGTAGAAGAAGAAGATAGCTTAAAACTTAACGACGCGAGAACCGATGTAAAGCGCCGATTAAAAATGGCTTGTATTGATTTCAAGATTAGCACTGAGTTTGTTGATAGCTATATCAAATCTCGCACCAATTAATTAGTTTTTAGCGGTGGCTCCGCCCGCCGCAGGCATCGCTTATCGATCGCTTTCCATAATTCCAGCAAAGTGCGAAGGCCACCACAAAGCAACGACGCGGAAACCTGGCAGGGAAAGGATTAAACCCAAAGTAGGCACACAACAGAGGAATTATTGAAAGTTGGTATTAAAGCGATTGCTAACTATCCCTTAAGAATAGCAATACGCACATTAAATCAAAAACCACCCAAAGCAATGGAATTAACGTTATTATCAGAATCCGACGCGATCGCAATTGAAGAACAGCTTAATGATGTTTACAGGAATGGCAAAACTTTAATAATTGAAAAACTAGATCGTGCTGCTTTAAGTTTAGCCGCTTCACTTGCTGGTGTAGATTTTCCTTACTTCAATAACTGTGTAAGTAGTTCCTTAAAATGTAATTTACCCTATCCAGTAAATCAGAGAGAATGCACTTATCAGGACACTCCTAAAATATATGTGGCTTGTTTATCTGCTTACAATTCAGGTAAGTTGCACGGCTTATATATTGATGCAACACAAGACACGGAAGACATACTAGATGATATTAACTGGATGCTTTCTTGGTCGCCTGTTCGGAATTATGAGCCATGTGAAGAGTGGGCGATTCATGATCATGAAAATTTTGGCGATTTTTCAATAGGAGAGTACGAAAGTTTAGAATATATCAGCCAATTAGCTAAAGCCTTAGATAGTGCTGCTGATAAAGATGCAATGTCTGCATGGTTAAACTATGCAAAAGGTTTGACTAGTGATCCAAATATTGAAGAATTAGCAGAAGAATTTGGTAGCTATTACTGTGGTCGTTGGGATTCAGAAAAAGATTTTGCTCTAAAATCAGAGGACATCGAATCAATGTTTAACTGGTCAGAGTTTGAGAAGAATTTTAAATTTTGGTCGTTTCATATTGATTGGGATTCTGTAGCTAGAGAGCTATTTATGGAAGGTTATGACTCGGTTAAAGCTGATCGGGGTGTTTATGTGTTTCGTGAATATCACGGCTAAGTATTGAATTTAACTCCAGCGATTGCTTCTCTACGAGAGGCTGCGCCAACCCCCGCCGCAGGCATCGCATACATCCCTTAAGAATAGCGATCGCTTCGGTCAGTGTAGCGATCGCCCTCCCTTCAATTTCCCACTAGAAAAATACAGAGGCAAGAATGAAGATTGTAATTAAGCAAGATCATGAAGTATGGAACGCCTACGCAGAAAAGGCAGTTATTAAAAACAGCGAAACAAGCGAAGAAACTCCAGTAAAGCGAGTAGGGTACATTTTGCCAACAAATGGAGACAACGAAATAATAGCCGCTGCATCTGGTAGAGACTGTTGGAAGGTAGATCCAAAGTAACAAACTAATTTATCTGCGATCGCTCTTATCTCAAAAGATAAGCGATGCAAGCAGATCGCTCCCCTCAAATTTCCCACTAGAAAATAACAAAGGTAAAAAAAATGACAAATCCAATTGATCCAAAGAAGCTAACCTTTAAAGACTGGGAATTTAGCAGCGATGAAGACACCGACGGTATTACTCACCATCGGGCTAACTATTACTTTGAAGATGAGAACGGCGATCAAGTAAGAGGAACTTCGCCAAATTATGCAGAAGGGGCAAGCGATTTTAACTGCTTGATTGAAGATGCGCCAAAAGTAGCCGATAAACTCAAGAATGGCGAAACTTGGGACAACGTAGCAGACACATTTAGAGAATCTTGGTAAGTCAAGAATTAGCGATCGCAACTATCCCAAAAGATAAGCGATCGCTTTTTAATTTCCCTTAAGAATTTATCTAAAACTATTGTCAATAGCGCGAATTCACGCTACAATAGGGAAATAACCGACCAGGTAAAACAAATGACTACTACTAAAAGATTTTCCGCTAAAGCTCATATCAAACCCGATTATAATTACTCTATATTTCACCAGTCACTGTTGCATGAAAACAACGGTGAAGATTACGCTTTAAGACACATTTATTCTTTAGAAAATACCAAGCAAGTATTAAAAAAACTTGGCTGGACTGATGAACAAATTAAAACAGGAATTGATACTGTTACTATTGATGTTTTTGAAAAAGTGGTTTATCTTCACATTCCCGGATTTATTACTAAGCGTGGTGAGAAAGTGAAGATTAGAGGAATATCTAGATTTGTGTCAAAGGCTGATTATGTAAATGCGCTAATTAACAGATGCTGGTCAAAAGCTGACCCCTATAAATTAGAACCTGGATCAAACTGGCACGAGTTGATTGCAAAAGGAAATACCGGGGACTTTTATGAGCTTAATTTAATGCCCCATGCAATTGGCTGTACTTGCCATGCTTTCAGCGGTACAGAGAAAGCTTTCATGCAAGATTTAAAAGCACAGCAGTACTTAATTGATCACCCCGTTGTAGAGGGGCAGATACCTGACAAACACGTATTCGCGGCGTGGAAATACTTGAGAGCAGAGAATTACAAACAGTATCAGTACTGCTGGACCGAACGCAGAGATAAAAGCTTGGAGGATAACTGGCAGTTTGAACCAGATCCCGAATACGAATACAACTGGTAAAAACTGGCCGCAGTCCACAGCCATAATTGAGGGCAGGTAGAAAAACCGACCAGGAATTTAAACCCACCCAATTAAAGGATAACACCATGAATCAAGAAATTCTTGAAAAACTAGCCGAAGTGATAGATCAACTTAGAGAAATTTTAGAAGCATTAGAGGAGTCACCAGATATAAAGTCTCACCACTTGCTTGACAACGCCTTTGGCAACTGCGAAGAGGTTTACAACGAGTATAACGTTTAACAACTTTGCGATGCCTTTGGCGACCGAAGGTATCGCTTTCAATTCTTAAGGGATAAGGAGCGATCGCACCTATCAAAATTTCCCACTAGAATTATGCTAACCGTAACCCGTGAGGAATTTAAACAAATTCTTGCAGAGCTATCTAAACCGTTTTTACCAGAGCAGCACCAGGAGCGAACATTGAGAGGCGGGGGAAGATGGCTGTTTGTGCCGTGGCAGCACATCAGAGATAGGCTAAATAATGTTTATCCAGAATGGTCATGCTCGTATTCCCACCCGATTTATGTGGGTGATGATTGCTGTATAAGGTGTACTATCACTATCGCTGGTGTTTCTCGTGAAGCTCCAGGAATTGCGCCCATTGTGCTGCTTTCAAACGAGGGCAAGAACATGGCTAGAGGTACGCCCACAGAGAGAGCTATAGCAGATGCTTTTAAAAATGCTGCTGAGGCTTTCGGAGTCGCGGCGTACTTGGATGATCAAAAGCTGACAGATAAACTCATGCGGAAGCAGGGAGATTTGAGGGCTTATAAATTTGGTAAGGAAAATGAGGAATTAGCAGCGGGAGCTAGAGGAATACCAATCAAGCAAGCTCAACCAGTTAAAAAGGTTTTACCATCTGCCACAGCCCAAGTAATAAATTTGGAGCAAGTGAAACTGTTATGGTCAACTGCCAGAAAATTAAACTTAACTGAGGATGATGTTAGAGAAGCGATCGCAAAGTTTAACTTAGTTTCTACAAAAGAAATTCCTGTAAACAAATTTAGCCAGGTGATGACAGAGTTAGAAAATTTAGCTTTTTAATAGTTTGATAACTTCACCCTCACTCGCTGAGGGTTTTTTATTGGGGGAAGACAACCGCGCTAATGGCAACCCCAAAGCCAGACACAGCAAGGGATGCAGCCGAACCACGACAAACACCGACAACTAACTAGTGACCAATGGTTTTAGAACTGTAGTTGTAGCAGTTTTTAGGGCTAGTAGGCTTGTAGCAAGGCCAGCAGTTTTAGTAATAGCCGGGGTTCCCCAGCTTTTTCTTTATCTGCTGTGTCGTGCTGCAAGGGCTGGCTCAGGGAAACTAGCTCTAAAAACTGCTACGGGTTTGGGTGGGTGGGCTATAGTTCTTGATTTAATTAGTCTTTTTTCATTAGTCATTGGTCATTTCACAGCATGGTTTGATGACTGAGAAGAGTTTTTGGAAAAGTTTCGCACCCGTGCGGTATCCGTGCAGCATTTTTCATGTATGCCCCGCCTGG
Organism: Anabaena sp. PCC 7938; assembly: GCF_049315035.1. Lineage (NCBI taxonomy): Bacteria > Bacillati > Cyanobacteriota > Cyanophyceae > Nostocales > Nostocaceae > Anabaena > Anabaena sp. PCC 7938. The sequence goes on from NZ_CP186036.1 coordinate 42,728, forward strand.
CGGTTCAGGCTCAACATTCAGGCTTTAATTATTTGCTACGTTTAGCCTTGCGGTATTCCCAGGGTTTTTGGTAGTTTCTACTCCACACGCCGATCTTTTTCGATTGAGCCATCGCTTCCCCATTCTTAAGGGAAATTTCATTTGGGCAATTCTTGGAATACTGATGATAAACGTAAGCCATCCCAGCTTTAACTAATTCTTCATTGAGAAATTTTTCTGTACCATCTGAATTAATTAAAAATACCTCACCAATTTTCCTGTTATATCTATCTGTACCAACAGTAGAAATTTGTACCATTTTCTTAAGGGAAAAAACAGAACGTAAATAATCCCTAGATTCCTTTCCTAATGGTTGTGAAATCTCAGGAGCATCTATTCCACACAATCGAATATTTTCAATAACTCCATTCTTTTTAACCTTGATAGTATCGCCATCACGAATAGATAAAACTTCCCACTCTTCTGTTGTACCTGGCGCTGAAAGCTTTGCTGAATAAGAATTGTACGCTGTACCAAATTTTTTATTAGCATATAAATAAAATGCAATTCCCGTACCAATTACACTAAAAGAAAGTAAGGTTACAACTATTTTTAAAATCTTCATAAAAGTGATTTACAAATGTATCTATATAGAATAATATAAGGCTTACCTGATGCTTAATGTGATATGAAAAATAGACTAAATAGCCTTGTTGGTTTGGGCTTATTAGGTGCGATCGCTTCCCTTGGATTTATGCCACAAGCGATCGCAATTCCTTATAATTCTAATACCGTTTACAAAACAGTTTCTGAGGGTGTTACTACTGTTTATATTTCGGGAACTCCTAGCGGAACGGCTTCTGTAGCTCTCGGTTTTATAGACAGATTTAGTTCTCGCGTAGCTGGTAGTTGTGGTGAGGTAAGACTTTCAGCAACCACTGTAGGAGCAACTCCAACAGTTCAGGTAGGTAGTCCTGGTGTAAGTGTTGAAATCGAAAACTTACCAGTTCAGCTTTTACCAACTTGCACTAGCGGATCATTTGCAGAAGCAAGGCCAAATAACTTTAAAACTCCTTCTGGGGAAGTCGTAATCGTTGGGCAAACTGCAAACACAGCGGTATTGCTAAATATTCCTAGAGATACAACTAGAACGGTACGGTTAAACGCTTGTGGCTTCGGAACTCTGAGAAATACCTCATCTTTTAGTATTCCGCCTACCTTCAGTGTCGAAGGAGTAGAAAAAACTCTAGCAACTCTGCCAAATGCTGGTAATGCGCCGCGCTGTACGAGTGGTGTTGGTTACGTTCCTTCGGCGTGGATTGGTGGAACCTAAATTTCTAAATTTGTTTATTGCTGTGTGAGGGTAGCACCTCACTTTTTTTATGCAAATACTTTACCTGTTTAGCATTATTCTAATTAATCCTCTGGGAACATCTAGGGGACAAATTTGGACGCAGCCCAAAATAGCCATCCTTGCTGTAATTTGCGCCTATAACCTACAATTAATTTGCGAAAATAAACAGGATATTAAGTTATCTAGAAATTGGTGGATAGTTGCGATCGCTTTTTCAATATTCTTAGGGGATTGTTTAATCAGTTCCTTGCTGTCTCCTGCTGGTTTCATGCGATCGCTTTTAGGGCATCCTACGCACCTATCAGGGTTAATTTACTGGGGGTTAATAGCAGTATTTACTCTAACTAATTCACTTGTACTACAAATAAAGCCAAAATTATTAAAACAGCAATTACAAGGATTTATTGCAGGTAGCGTAATTTTGGTATTATCAATTATTCCTCAGTACTTTAACTGGACTATTGATTACACTATTAATAGTGGTCAATTATTTAATAATAATATTCTTTTAAGTAGCATTTACAAAGGTCATCAGCCGATTGGCTTGTATTCTCATAGAGGGCATTCAGCCTTTGTTTTAGCAGCGGCAGCAGCGGCTATTTTATCAAGTTGGAAAAGTAAAATATTTAGTAGTAAAGTTCTATTGATACTACCTGTAATAATTACAGCATTACTGCTAACACAAACCAGGGCGGGAATAGTGGCTTTACTTGCTTCCCTGGTTTTTCTAATGGGAAATAATAGGATAGTTTGGATAAGTGCGATCACTTCTTTAGTTTTAATCATAAGTATTTCTACCACAAGACAAATAGAGGGAATATCTATTGTTAAGCAACTTACATCTGATAGGCTTTGGATTTGGGAGATATCCAAAAGTGCAATCAATAAAAATCCTTATCATGGATACGGTTTGGATGGCTTCAATATTGCTTATCCACAAATGAAGAATGTCAAAAAAGAAGTAATTTTTACACCTTATACGAAATCACACAATTTAATAATTGATTGGGCTGTATCTATTGGTGTCGCAGGGGCAGCTTTATATTTATTAATATTTGGGTATTGCTTTTTCATAAATGAATCTCCATTATCAGCCGTGGTAATTGTATATTTAGTTTATACAATGACCTGGTTTGAATCGGGGCAGTTTACACACATTGCATGGTGGGCATTAAGCCTATTTAATTATGAAAAATCTATTAATAATTATAATTTTACTTCTCAGCCAAAAGTCTGTACTAGCCTGGAATCCACAGTTAGAAGCAGAATTTCAACAGCGGTCAAAGGAGTATTTAGAAAGCTTCCCATCTGGTAAATATGGGAGTAATGCTTATGAGTATGAGAAGCAGAGTTATCCTAGAGCGATGATAGATTTTCTTAAGGGAAATGAGAGGGAAGCGATTGCATTTTTGGAAAGTGAGGATAAATTAAGTGGTTTACATTCCCACACTTTAGGCATAGATTTTTATTCTGCGTTTTCCCTTAAGAATCAAATCAGGAAATATTTTGGATTCGATCTAACTCCTGCGTATAAATCTAGAATGCGTCAGGGAATGAGACTAGCTACAGAATCAGATCCCATGCTGCGCTATTTTCCCTTAAGAAAATTTTGGGAGAAGTCAACGGATAACTGTAATACTTTGGTAGATTGCCGAAATACCGATAACCTTAAAGTTATGCGAGACGTGTCAGTTTATCTGATGGCAGAAGAATCAGGTAATGAATTTACACGCCAAATTTATAAAAATAATATTTATCAAAAGGTGCGATCGCTCTACCAAACTGGTAAGGGTGAATGGGATAGTGAGAGCTACTTAGGGCATGAACTGACTGGATATTTAAACTTATATGATTACGCCAAAGATCCAGAGGTAAAACAGATGGGTAAAGCTGCACTCGATTGGATGACTATAACTGGGGCGGTAAAGTATTGGCGTGGTGGATTTGGTGGACCGAGTAAGAGAGATTATGGCGGGGGAAATTGTACATGGTGCAGTAGTACTTCTCAATATCTGGGAATGTATTTCGGTGATTCACCAGTAAAGTTTAAAAGTAGTAATCCTGATTTGGTGCATTTACTACTTAGCAGCTACAGGCCACCAAATGCCGCAGTAGCGATCGCTCGTAAACAATTCACTTTCCCACTAGAATTACTAAATTCAAAACCTGCTTATTTAAACTGGAGAGAGGATAAACCACAGCAATTTCACGAAACTCTATACTTTGGTAAAACTTACCAGTTAGGAACATTGGCAGAAGGAACAGGTGGGGATTGGTCAGGGTTTAAATTGCTGGTAGATAGTTCAGTTCGAGGTGTAGATTATTTCATACCCTCATTTATTGGCCACAACTCAGTTGCACAGTATCGAAATTTAGCCGTGTGCATGGGTAAAGGCAAGTTTAGTTTTATGCTTCCGAAATCTGCGTTAGTGGAGCATGACCGGGGGTGGATTTTCATTAAATTGGAGCGGACTAATTTAGCGATCGCTCTCATCAATGCTGAGGTGGGAGAACTCGCACCCACGGAAAAGTACTCTGATAGTCTTACTCTGGCAATTAAACCTACTGCTGATATAACGGGCTTTGCTATAGATGTGGGTGAGGGTAATTATCAAAGCTTCAAAACTTTAACAGTTGTCAATTCCAGATTAAAAGTTAAAGGGCAAAGTGCCGAGTATACCTCAATCATGAGGAATAGGGTAAAGCTTGAATATACTGGCGGAACTCCCAAGATATGGAGAAATGGGAAGCTACACGATTTCATGGTGCATCGTGACGTTTACCGTGCAGATGTTTCTAATTTAGGGAAAGCGCCAATTTACCAGGCTTATAAATCTGGAAAGTTAGAAGTAATCGTGAATGGCATCAAATCAAGTTTCAGCGTTCTTGACACTCAGAAATAATAACCCAAGTAGCGGGTAATAAAAGCTGGATAACGTTTACTACACAGGTGAAAGGCTGCGATATCGTGCTGGTGGACAACAGATAAAGCGGCATTTTTCTTCAACTTATCATTCGCCCCACGACAGAATCTGGCTTTTGGGCTTTTTCATAATCTCTGCTTATAATAGTAACTTTGTTTTACTCCTATACTTGTTTCTATACCCCACTCAAAGCACTCAAGGGCTGATACGAAACCAGGATGAAAATTCTGATAGTATGGCAACACCCAAACCAAATGAAGCTGTACCCCTACTAGACAACGGGGCGACTAGAGAAATTATCAAAGCACCCCAGATATTTCCAGTAATGCTTGGAAGAAAGCTTGGTTTAATTTTCCTTGGTACGATAAACGGAGAAAATAATCACTGCTACCCCCATTTCCTATAGTCTCGTAAATACCACGCTTAGAGCTTGGAGACCTAACTGCATCAGCAAGTTTTTGTAGAATTTTTTTGCGCTGTTCAGGTTTTGTTCTCTCGCTTTTACCAAGCAAAGAAAGGATTTGAGCGGAAGTATAGGCTACTTTTGCGCTATCGTCATAAAGCTTTCCAAAAAGTTGCTCAAGCATATCACCTTCTATCCGGCGTATACGTGTAAAAGTTTCTATTACTGCTAGCTCAACCTCATGTTCATCAAATAAAGCATCTTGTAGCACATTAACAGTACTTGTTGTTATTTTGTCCAGGTAACTAATTAATTTGATAGCAGCAACACGCCCAGGCACCGGATTATGCTTTTTCACCGTTTCTGCTAATAATGGCTCTAGATTATTTTCACGAGCTAAGTTAACGAATGTTGCTGGTGATAACTCAGCATAGACTGCCACATCAACTAAAAGTACAGTAAGTTTACAAAAATATCCTTCATTGCATACACTATTAGCTAAAGTTTGCGCTAACCAAGCAACTAGCAGTTGAAATATTTCTGGTTCATTATCAATAATAACTGCATATTTTTCTGATGCATTACTAAATAAGCTTCCGCCTGTACCCAATGGAAAGGTATTTGATAATGCAATTTTACCAAGTAGATTTTTGATATTGCCCACTTCTCCAACCAAAGCAGTAGCAGCAGAGATAGTGTATTCATCTAGTGCTTTTTCAGCAGCCTCTATAAGATTAATATCTGGATTTTCACGCTTTTGTTGCAGTGCTATTAATGCAGATTCAATAACAGGACAAGGAGTAATTTTTGCAGAAGTATGCTCATATATTTGCAAAGCGCGAATATCTTCCATTCCTTCAATGCTTAGATTTTTCAGCCAATAACTTGGATCTTCCGTATAATTTTGCTTATTCTCTGGTAAGAGTAGCCAACACAGTGAGTGCATCATTGCTTTGCGAACCCGGTTATTTCCAGTTTCAAAAGCACTAAGGAATGCTTTCCAGCCCTCTGATGTTAGTTCTGCAATTCCCTTCAAATTTTCTTCTGCTCCATTTACACCATCGGCATTGGTATTAACTATTTCTGCCCATTGCTCAATCAAATTTGGATCGTCATGTATAATGTCATATTGTGTTAATATCGCCACATGAACAATATATGGTAATTCTTCTTTATAATCATTTATTGCCTGTCCAAGGGCATTCATGATTTCCTCACCAAGTTCTGAAGCCCGAAAGACTCGCTGTTCTCTTTTGACACCGATAATTCCGCCACATAGCACTAGTGTGGCACGTATGCGGGATCTATCTACTCTACTTTTAACTAGTTTTAGTAAACCCTGTATGGTTCGTGGAGTCAAGCGTCTACCTTTTTCAGACAAAAGTAATGCTGCATGGTTAACAATAAATTCATCCCAATGTTCTAACCAGCTTTCTATTACTGGAATCGCATCTGGTGTGGGGTCTTGCAGTAATGGTAAGAACTTATGAACAATCTCGTCATTTCCAATATTGAGTAATTGATCTAAAGTTGTTGCAGCAATGCGCGTTAATGTCAATCCCTTTTCTATACCTGCTTCGTATAGTTTTTCAACTTTCGCTGTATCAGGAAAATTAGCTAGTGCTAACCACAAACCATCAACAGTAGAAATATTTTCAAAGTGGGTAAGTACATCATTCACAATTGTCCCCAACACAACAGGAGTCCACAAATCTATATCTCCTTCAGTTGCTTTTTGTAACTGGTCGTGAATCTGTAAAAGTTGTGGACTGCGTAATCTGAGTGCTTTAAATTTGCTCCAAGAGTCAGTAATATTTTGGGCAGTTCTAAAATATTCTGTCAGCAAATCAGGTTCAGAAAACAACAAAGGGTACAAAAGACTCAGAGTTTCAGATCTTTGGTATTCGTCGGTAATCAGAGATGCTGTTTGGATTGCCTCATGTAGTAATTTTTCTTGTTTTTCTTGCTGAAAATATCTTGACAAACGTGCTAACGTGCGAGTTTTATCATCTGGGTCTAAGATTGTTCGAGCAGCAGACAGCACTTCTTCTAATATATTGTTCGGTTCTTGAGTATCAAGATGCGGTATCAGGTACTCAAAAACCCGGCATTTTTGATGAGGGTCAAAAATAGCACGCGCTACCTCTAGCGACTTTCTTCGCAAAGGTTCACCTTGTAAGGGGAAATAACGCGCCAGCCTCAGTAATGCCCTAGAGCAATAATAAGGATTTTGGATATCATATGCCATTCTTAATATTGCATCTGGCAAGCGAGAGTTATTATTGAGTTGTGGGGCTAAAAGTTTAACAATTCTCTCGCTGTCGGAATTATTTCGCAAATTAAGAGTTAGTATTTCTGGTAATAAATCAGTATTTTGTATTACAAGTGGAATTATTCCGCCAATAAATACAGATATTGCAGCACCAATAAAATCAGGACGTAACTTTTCTATACCTATATTTTCAATTGCACCCATTACTTCCAATGGAATATCAGATGAGTCTCTGATACGCGGAGATAAATCTTCCACTACCCACTCAGATATATATTCATCCCAATTTAAGTTCTGTGTTTGATGAACTAGCGACAAAGAATTAATAATTAAATTAGGAGCCATAACTGTCATTTTGTCTAAAGCAACAGCAGCGTTGTAGATAATATCATCGGCAAGTCCACCTAACAATTGAATAACCCAGTATTCTGCATTTATGTAATCTTTTTGTGCCTCAGATAAATTATCTTCCCAAGGTGTATAATCTAGAGGCTTATTACAGTAAGTCAGCATTACATTAGCTAGCGTAGCCACAACGTCATTCCAGTGTAAGTCATTTAATTCTGAAGATAATTTATCAAGTGCTACAATCAATTGATGCCGCTTGCTAATTTTTTCATCTTTATTTTTTGTGTGACTGGGGTCAGCTACAGGTTTTGGTAAATTAATTTCTTTGTGTATAGCACGGGTGACTGAATCTTGAAGTAAGCTTCTTAATTGAGAAAACTTCTTTAAAACTGACGAAGCAATTTCTTCGTGTGTACTAGAAGCTAAAGCTTTTTGCAACTCTGAAATAATATTTTCGCCCAATGCAGCTAAGGCGATTAGTGCATCTACTTGCAGAACTGGGTTATTAGAACCCTTCCAAATTGTCCACAATTTGGGTATGAGAGACTCAGGGGCTTCTCCTTGTCTCAGTGCAGAAAGTAAAACTTCGGTTAGGGGCGAGTCACAGTAGATAGCTTCAGCAGTAAATTCAGGAGGTTTTCTAGCTAGTCCCATCCTACCACCCATGTCAGTCTCTAAATAGACTGCTATACTGTAGCTGGGATCATCAAAAGATCCAAACTTGCCAATATAATATTCGCGATTTCGTGCAATTTCTTGCTCACGTATATAGTCTGGTTTATTAAGAAACAAAGCTAGTTCTCGATACTCACTCAATATTTCTTGAGCCTTATAGTCATAGTATCCTCCGTAGAGCGCAACGGTTAAGCGTAACCACATAGGGTTAGACTTTATACGTTCTACCAGCCTTGAGTTCTTCTGCAAAACGCTTTTTAAAGGTAGCTTATGTCTAGGAAGCTCAACCTGCTGTCTTCTTGTCCACTTTTCGTACTTATTTCTCTGCTCTTCGTAAGCTGCTTGAGCAACAGCAAAGTTGGTTTTCTGTTCCTGATATTTGGCAAAATCAGTTTCCCTTAGTATCCGCCATTCCTTTTCAGTAGGTTGAGTTGGTTCAGTCGGTTCCCTACGCTCGGTTATGGGATTAATTATTTCTTGAATACAATTATTTATTGCCCAATTCCATTTTTCACTATCATTAGGTAGTGCATCTAGCAATGCTTGGGTGATTTTATCTGTGAACCAATTATATTTGTGAATTAAAGCAGCAGCAGCAGGAGCAACATCAGGACGTGATTCTGGGGGATTTCTAAGTGCATCGCACAATACCCTTTCAATCAACTTTGTACTATTATCTTGCAGGCGTATAAAAGCATTTTCTATTTGTTTACGCAGCTTCTCAAATTGTGCTAGTTTATCGTGGTCAGCATAGGCAAATAATAATCTCTTTGCTACTTCTTCGACAATTTGTTCTGAGATATTCCCCATTTCCTCCATTGCTATTGCCATCAATAATGGTGTACGTGGCAACAAATCACCCAAAGGATCATCCGCATCCAATAGGGCTTGCAATATTTCTTTGCATTCTCCTGATGCCCAGTTAGAACTAATATGTCCAAGTACTAATAAAATAGGTTCTCGCCAGCGCGGGTCATCTAATCTCGATATAATCTCTTGAGCAGCAGTGTCTTTAGAACGAATTAGGTAGAGTGCTGCTAGGTACTCCTGAAAAGTTAGATGTAAGAATCCATAGAGAAATTGACCTCTTGCTGCTAGTAGACCAATATCTTCTTGTACAATTTGGATAAAATTGTCTACTTTCTCACCAATCAATTGACTTTTTGACTTGAATTTTGGCAACTCGTCCAAGTATTGAGAGATGATTGTTTTAAGTTCCTTGTATTCAATCAGACCAGTAGCGTAATTCTGATGTATGTGAGCAGCTAGAGGTGATAATATATGAGTCAATTCTTCAGCAGTTAAACCCTGACTTGCTATTAATCCTGTCTTGTACCAATCTCTCTGCTGACACCAATCTTCCATCAGGATTTCCATTGCTAACTGGTACAGATTAGCACGTTGCTCAGGTAAGCTACCACGCCTATGGAAAACCATACCCAAAATAGTAACCAGTAGTGGGTTACTTGCCAATTCTCTGATTCTAGGACGATTGGGATCGTAGATGGCTACCTTTAGGGCTTTTGCTTCTTTTATAGCTTGTTTTTCAGCAGCTTCTGATTCTGATTTATCCTTGGCTATACTTAATTGATGAATTGCCAATGTCCAGGTATCGCAGAAATGTTCAACTGCAACTCGACTCATGGGTTCAATAGTCACTTGAGTTACATTACGTCTAATTGGTGAAGCATGATAACCAGCAATACGGCTAGTGATAATAATTTGATTACCGCCAATCTCCATTGGAGTAACTTGATTATCAATAGATAAAGTCGGCAGCATATATTGAGATTTAGGCTGACCTTTGATATCTATCCAATCCTTGATAAATTCTTCAATTTTAAGAACAATTTCTTCACGTTGACTTGTAATCTCATCCATGCCGTCAAGGATAATTACGGCTTCTCCTCTGTTGAGATAATCTTTAATCAGTTTATTTAGATTTTCGGAAGGCAGCTTTTCTCCTGCATGAGTAAGAAATTGTCCAAGCCAAGGATGATATCCCAGATATTCAACTAACATTAGGGGCTTTTTCTGATAAGCTTCCGCATAATCTGACACTCTTAGTATCACTGGCAGGCGTGGTAGTCCCAAACTAATTATCTTATCACTTTCTGTTACCTCTGGATCAACCTGAGCTAAGGGAACAATTACCTCCCCGTCGCCGTTGAGCATGGCTTGTGCCAGTTTGACAGTTAACCAACGAGCAAGAGTAGTTTTTCCACTACCTGGATCTCCCAAAATAACTAGCCAGCGATCCTTCTGGAATGCTTCTCCCAAAGTAATACTCTCTAATTCTATGATCGGTGAAGAAGATGAGCGATCCCTTTCTTCGAGGGAAAGCATAATAGGGTGTTCTCTCAAAATTTGTCGCCGAATGTAATTCCATAGTTCTTTCTCCTCTGGAGTTATAGGTTCAAAACCCAAAATTTCTTGAACTTGCTTATCTAAGAGTTTGTTCGCCTCAATACGCTCTTTATAAGTAGTGCGATCGCCCTTCAACGCCACATAGACTTTTTCTAAGAGAACCGTTGGAGATTCATTCGCCTCACGCACGCCACGCAATTCTAAACGATTATGCTGTTCAATCAGCCATCGCAAATAAGCTTCAAGAAGGTTGACGTTATTTAAGTTATTGGGAGACTCTAAGATCGGTTCACTTTGTTGATATTGCCTTTTTCTTTCAATAATAGCAATTTCAAAGTTATGCCTCTGATTTCCTAACAAGTTTGGTAAAGGAACTTGTATATCCTTCTTGATATTGTGTTCTTTGGATTTTCGTGTTAGCCATTCGTAGAGATTATTAATGCGAACTCGATTTTCTATATCGGAAATTTCGGAAGGTGATTCAGTGAGTGCCTTATGAATATAAAAAGTTAAAAAACTAGCTTTTAGCTCATCAATTTCTTTAGTCTTCTCTAATCGCTGACTTGCAGTCATAAGAAAATAGCGGTCTGATTGCCCAGGAGTCCAGGTATCTTCCGCTGATCCTGCGCTACAACAATCTAAAATGATCAGTTTATTAAGAGCTTTACATTCTTTATCTCTAAAAGCTTTTGTAATATAATTTATATCGATCCAATCTTGTGGATGCTGTAAATTACCATTTAGTACAAGCCGTAGCTCACCACTTGGAAGACCATGCCCTGAAAAATAAAATATAAGGGTATCTGTTTGGCTCGCCCCACTAATAAAATCATCAAATTTAGCCATCAATTCATATTTGCTTGGCTCAGACTTCCAAATTTCATAGTCGTGAGCTTCTAGACACTTACTTATTAAAAGGGCATCATTTTCACAGTACTTCAGTCCTAATGTATTTACTCCAAGTATAAATGCTTTCTTAGACATAATATTTTCGGCTCTTGCATCCCTTTTATGGTGATTGAGGATTTATTGTAACAAAACCCTTGCCCCGCAAGGGTTATAAATAATTATGGTACTTCCTTGAATGAAATGCTTACAGGATAAGGCTTTCAAGGATTCTGAACTAGGTTGTCCATAAAAATAACCGAAGAACCATATTTTCATTTACTATTATCTTTAATCTATATCTTTTACATCAGAGCTAAATTTTATAACAACCCCATTTATGAAGCTAAACTGAAATTCAAAATTTTGGATTGTAGATTCTTTTTTGGGTTCAATTATTTGGTACTTTTTGATTTTTTCGTATTGCGGGTTACCTTCTTTATCTAAAACAAAATTCCCCTTTGCATCTTTCAATTCATGAATTTCATAATATTCTACAAAATAAGGCTTTCTATAGTATGTATTTAACACTTGTGAAATAACAAAAGAAATAGTTGCTAATGCTGCACTACTTGCTAAAATAATAGTGACTATATCTTTTGTTCTGGCTCCTTCTTCTGATAGATATGGTTCAATTCCATATCTAACTTCTGCATCAATGTTTTCAGTTTGTAAAATGTCGGATATATCTACATTTGATTTTACAAACTGGAGTATATCATCGTCTAATTCCAGATAAATTTTTGTTGTTGTCATTTGTGTATGATTCCAATTTTTGATTTCAGTTTTTTTTGCACAGGTCTTGGTCGTAAGCCTTCATATAAATTTGATTAACACACCAATACCTTAGCCAGAAAAAGAAGTAGTCTAGCTTTTGCCGAAATAGCCTAACACAAGACCATGCCTGATTATTAGGCAAAATATAAAACCCCAATCTAGACGCGCAACAAATCCACGTATACATTATACTGTTATGCTTACCGAAAATTCTAGTAGGCTCCATGAAAACACATTCTAGGTGAGTACTTAACGGGTGACAAGGTGGCTAAACAGCTTGTTTCATAAGGGAGAAAGCCTGCAAGCGAGTTAGCTTCTGTTGGGTTGTGTGAAACCGGAACTGTGTGGGAACAAGAGCTTTTGTACTACTTGCCTCTAGTAACACGCTCGCTATATTTACCCCAGGTCGCTACACATATCCATGCGGCGCGGAATATGGTTCGGACAGGTCTAGTATGGGGTTTTTTGCATAAACCCTCGAAAAGGGGGAATAGAGAAAATAGTGTTACTAGACTTGGGTTAAATGCTGAAGAATATCATCCATGTTGATAGGTGCAGAGTATTGAAACAGTAAACGAAATGCTACTTTCGTTTACTGCATCACTTTTGCGGGTATCTCGGTGGCTACCCAACACCTGATCTACAGTTCGGCATTTTTGACACCCAGCACCAATAATTTAATTTCAAAGAGCGATCGCCTCATTTTCCCCCAAGAAGAATAAGTATCAGCCTTGGTTCTGTCCAATTGAGATTGCTTTGCTAGATATGCCTCAGTGTCGTTATTACCACGAATATATCTAAGCTCGAATACTTTAAATTGATCAATAGCTCTAGCACCTACAACTTGAGATACTTGAAAATCAGTCCGGCTCTCATCAAACTTGACAAGAGCGATCGCTACTTTCTCTCTAGTAGTATCTGCAAGTTGCGCTCTGCTCCGTTGAAGTTCAGCTACTTTTATTTGTAGGTCAGAAATAGCGATCGCATTCCGATTAGCTTCAGCATTTGCACCTTGAGAGCCTTGAAATAGTGGCACACCAATCACATTTAGTAACCCGTTCAATATTCCAGTTTTACCAGAAAATATCCCCAGTAAGTTATCTATCAATCCGTTTCCTTGCTGGGGTTGTCCTGGTGTGGGAGTGGGGCCAAGTAAGTATTGTAAAGCAGGGGTGAGAATAGATAACCTTACAGTTTTGGCATTACGCGTTTTCGCCTCATTTATTTTGTCATTAGCTTCTTGAATTCTGTTGTCTAATTCTTTTAGTAGAACTGAACCACCAACAGCTTTAGTTTGGAGTTGATCCAAACAGCTTGATGTCGTTTCTAAACAGGGTAAACCGCCCCGCATTATCCGCCACATATCATCATTGAATTGATCACTTAAAAGTTTATCAATATCCGGTCGATTAAAAGGGTTTTGCTCTGTTTTAGGTACTAATTTATCAGCTTCCTCTTCTGCCTGTTCAGGGTCTATATCATCGCCCTCTGTCGGCATTGTCGGATTTGTCGGTGTCTTCCCAGAAGGCTTACTGGCAGGAGATTCAAAGGTTTGCTCCTCTTCTGGAAAATCATCTGTCGTAGTTGTCGGAGTTCCTTTACTGGGGTTTGGCGGGGTTAATGTCGGGCTTTGTCGTGGTTGTGGGTTTTGTGCCACTGCCGTTTCTATTCTTAAGGGAAATATTAGAATCAATAGTAATAGAAGTTGTATATTTGCCGTCTTTCCCCGTCCACGGCTTAATTTTTCTAATGTAGCCATTTCTCGGACTTCTTACTATAGGAATATCTGCTAATTTATCATCAATTGCTGAAAGTGATATATCAAGCTGTGCAAGCTGATAATTTTTGTTTCTGATAGATTCTTCATACTGCAATCTAGAACGTTCGTAATCTTGTAAAGATTGGGTTATAGATTGCGATCGCTTGCTTTCCTCAACACTAGCTTCGTACTCTTGAACCTGTCGCCTTGTACGTGCTGCTTCTAATCTAGATTTAGCTATATTTAATTCTGACTCTGCCAAAACAACGTTAGTTTTTAGCTGCTCTAGTTCCTGGTTCTGACCAATAGCCGCAGCGGATAATTTAGCTTGCGCTTGCTCAACTTCTGATAGTGCTTGACTGTGTTTTGACTGTAACTGCTTTAATTTAGATTGCTCATGTTGTAAAATTTCTGGCTGCATTTTCATATCATTCATAGCAGCTATCATTTGTTCTTGCTCATTGATATTCTGGGATGCGATCGCAAGTGATGCACCAGCCTTTTCAAATTCGGCGCGGCGCTCTGGGTTATCAGTTATTAGTATTGTAGAACGGCTATTTAGTACTGCTCTAGCTTGCTTTAGTTTTAATTCAGCTTGTGCAATATTCGCTAATTCTTCGTTAAAATTAGCCGGGGGAATTTCCCTTAATAATGGTGTGGGTAACGGCTGTGTAGGTGGAATTAAAGTTTTAGAGTTTAAGTTGTCAATCTGTAGCTGAATAGATTTTTTCTGACGCTGTAACCTTTGGCGTTCGGTAGAATTATCAGAAATAATATCACCCTCTTTAATTTCATCCCCTAGTTTTACTTTAAGGAATGAAGGAGAATTAACAGATATAGACATCTTTAATGGTCTATTTTTTTGTAAAACTGAGTTAAGTTGCTCTGGTTCTTCATCATCCTCATTTGCTACCTGCTGGCTTACAGCTTGAGCTACTGCGGGGTTTTCCACAGCATCCTTATTTCCCTTAAGAATGAATAAGAATAGAGCGATCGCACCTATAACAGTAATATTTATTAATAATTGGTTATTCTTGATATCTTTCATAAAACGGTTTTATAGATGTTTTGATTCCATCACTCCCCATTCTAACTAATGCCTCTAGCGGTTGCAATTGTGCTACTAAATTAGCTGAAAATCTAAACCTATTAGAAACAGCCTTAACTTCTGTTTGATCCAGCATAAGTATAATTTTTGTAGAAGTATTAGCTATAACTTCTTTACTTAATTCACAATCTCTTTGAGAAGCTAAGATACAGCATAACCCGTATTTTCTACCATCTGCCAATATAATATTTAAAGTTTTACTGTTCTTAACTTCTTTAGCCTCATCAATAATAATAAACGTTCTGGGAATTTTATCTTCAATTTCACCAGCAATCCTATGAGAATCCATTAATTGTTTAATTATCGCTTCAGTTGCGATCGCACTTAACCCCGGTACTTTGCCAAGTGCAGATAAATCAAATCTAATTATCGGTAAGTTTAGATTAGGTTGAGGCTTGTTAAAAATACCATACTCAAACATAGCCGCAAGTTTTAAAGCAAGCTTGTTAGATTCTTTACAGCCATCCTGTATTCTTGCTTCAATTTCATCTCTAAGGTGTTGAAAGGTAGGGGGTTTATTAGTCCATGTTTTCGGGTCTTCCTGCGTTATTCCACAAGCTTTGTAATTTCCCACTAGAATGTCAATCATCAACCCCTCCTGATTTGCACCCATAACCAAAGCTTTACGCAAAATAGCTGCTACTGCGATCGCTTGCAGTGCTGGACCACCACCTTTGGTATCTAAATCTATGGTGAGGGGATTAATCCCATAATTTGATTCCATATCAAGTGGGTAGCAAATTTCATCAGGTAGTTCCTGATCACCATGAAAATCTATTGAGATAATTTTTATAGTGGGAAATAATTTCGGTAACTCATAAGCGATCGCTTTTAGCGTTTGAGTTTTACCACTTCCAGAAGTACCGATAATAGCTACATGACCATTAGGCAAAGTTGCAGGATTCCAGTAACAGTTTTCCCCTAAGAATATACCTGAGTGCGATCGCTCCTTTGGTAATTTGTTGTTACTATTTGGCTTGAGAGTAGCCTGTGGTAATGGTTTCATATTTGGTTAGTCGTAATAATTTTGATTTGAATTTGTCCGGTAGCATATTCATCCCCTAAGAATTTGCTCACAGCTTGTAATGGTGCAGCTTCTAAAGTAATGCTACTAGATGTAGCTTGAATGCTAGGGAATTGGTAAGGGTCACGGGGAATTGAAGATGTATCTAAGTCGTCAACTGATAGCTGGCCACTAATAAATACTGTTGAGCCGGCGCGTTTATATTTAGCGATCGCTCCTTCAATAGATTCATCATCTAAAAATATAGATTCAATTGTAGTAATAGCAGGTTTTCCAACGTCTGCGGTAATTTCTTGAATAATAATCTGACTATCAGGATCAGTTGCAGCTTTATACAGTTTCCCTGTATTGGGTTCAGAAACTATAAAGCCGTTACCTTGACTTTGAATTATGTGAAACTGCCCATTAATTTGTGATCTATCTCCAGCCCTTACACCTTTGATATTTGCAATGATTTTATGAGTTGCCCCAGATTCGTTGTAAATATGCTGTACACCTGAACTAGAAGCAATCAAGCGGTTGAACTGGGTTAAAACTCCACCTCTAGAATTAATACTGAAACTGCTAAGAGCGATCGCAATCAAAATACAAAGTATGAAGTATTCAGCGTTGCTACCAGTCTTTAAACGTAGGTTTCTATTGCCTGGGCAGACACATCTAACTGGTGAAGGCCAGAACATTTCTACGCCGCCACGGGTGAAACAATCTGCAAACCAGCCAAATGTATAACCAATTGTTAGGGCTGATGCTACTGGTAGTAATTTTGGTAAAAATATTGATATTCCAAAGGATGCGATCGCAACTACAGCAGTAGCTACTAGTGAGTGTGTACAACTTCGATGAGGCATTGTACTTTCAAAATATCCAGATATCCAAGGAAATAACCGACCAGCCGGTGAAGTAGAAATATCAATATCTGGTAATAAACCACCCATTGCCCCAACAGCAATAATTACCGGATCTGCACTACCAAGCAATAAACTGGCCGCTGTGCCACTAATCAACAGGTGAGAAATTCCTAGCATTATCTAATCCTCCTTTCTTCTTGAGGCAAGCTGTAAAGCAGACGGGAAAGCCCAAGGAATATGGCCGCTGCAATTCCACCAAATATGTAGAGAGCTTGGTCATTAGTTCCCAGACCGATAAACCGCATAATTACAAAGAATTACACCAACTACCAAAATTAGTGGTGTGATGTCAAAGTATCTTCTGTGGTCTGCTCCCTCAATATCTAATCCTAAGTATTCCTCCTCGATGGCGCGAATAGCCAGCATAGGATTACCCCCTGCACGCTCTTGAAGTTTGGATAAATCCGCAGCTGATAAATCAATCATTCTCTCAGCCGCAGCGCTTCTCATTATTTCCCTAATTGCCTTTTCTGGTAAGGGTCTTAGCTCAATTCTAGGAATATTAATAAATATGTCGGAACGTGGCGGGTCTGTCGCTAAAACTAGCATTGGTACACCCTTACGGCGTAATTGCTTTAGCCAAATTCTAAACTTCATATCGCAACTTTGAGCATCATCTAGAATTATAAAAGCTGTGTTTTCCCCTAAGAAGTCTGCGATCGCTCTTTTGAGTTTATCCACAGTTAGATTTTTTCCCTCTATATCCTGTGTGGGTAAATCAAACTGTTGAGTGATTTCTAAAAGCATTTGCTTGGGTGTAGTTGGTTCGACAAAGGCCACCATAAAACCATCATCAGTTAGCTTTTCAACTACTGACTGAGCCAGTACAGATTTACCGCTGCCTTCTTCACCCACAATTAAAATTGCACCATTAGCTAATAGTGATGCTGTGGTGCGGTTTAATTCTGCTTGTCTATAAATGACAAAATCACCGGCTGTAACTTCTTCCTCCGCTTCATTCTTAAGGGAAATCTTAGAAGGTTTGGGAATTAGTGAAACTATAGTGGGGATAATTATTAAGGGATTAAAGCTACTAAGAACAATACCTAATCCCCCAATAAATAGTTTAATAAGTTCAACTATCCGATTTTTTCCATTGCTTGATGTATTAGGTTTTGAGGATCGAAAATCGAACGATTGAAGTTTAGCCGCGATTGAGTAAAATTTGCGGTTGCTTCCTTCACCTGCTGCTTTAAATCTTCAGGTAGTTTGTCTGGATTAGTGTAGAAATGAGTTGCGATCGCAGCGTTAGCGATTAACATCCCAGTAGCAGCTTCTGCGCCACCGCGAACCAAATTTACCATATCATCATCGGGCATAAACCCACTATTTATAGGCTGCGCGTGTACCTCTGTACTTTGCTGATTTGGTACTACAGCCTGTGAATTTGGTTCTTGTACTGCTAAGGATTTAGATTCCTTCCATTCATTGATGTACTTCGATATGTCTCTATCGCTGCCCCTGCCCGCTTGCTGACGAACCACGGTGCGAGTTATTTTTTCGGTTTTGCTACATAAATCTTCGCAAATTTCAAAAACTATTTCTCTTAGGTGTCGCTTATCTGTACCATTGGTGCTTTCTGAAGTTTCTTCTAGCGTTGAGTCATGAAGTTCTTGATTATCAAGGATTTGAGTATTTTCTTCATCTGCGATATTAGTCATTCTCACTGATTCCTAAAACTCATAAAAAACATGGTACTGCGGACTAAAAGGTATGAAACACAGTACCATTACTTAAGTATTATTTAAAATTTATAACAAGCTATTAGAAATTCTTGTTTGCGGAGCGCCTCCCAGAGAGGTAAAAACTTATAAAAATGGTTAACGAACATTGCTTATGAAAGTACTAAAAGCGATGTCTACGCCCACCGCGAACTAGATATCAAACAACTTTCACAAACTCCGTTGAAACCAAATTATTCAGAGATTGGGCAGTATCTTGCAGGTACTCATCTGCCATTTCTTTACCCATATATTTGAGCAGCGTGGCGTAAGGGTTCACTGCTGAATAATATAAAATTATCAATGCTTCATAACAGCTTTGAGGACTACTGTAAATCTCCCATCCCTCTAGAAAATAGGTATCAGCTTCCTCTTTGCACCCATTCATTACGTAAGCGAAATAATACCCCACCTCGTGTTTTTTGTCGTTTTCTAGTTCAGCCAGGAATTTATCTAGAGACATATTGGTGCATCCACCACCTGAAAGGGGGAGATGGGGAGCGTTGGGGAAGGGGTAGGATATAATCTCAATTCTTGGTGGATCACCTTCCCATGCAGCTAAAAGTCGTGCTTTGAAGTTATCCATAGTTACCGCCATACCTTGAAGTTGCAATCCCAACGTCCAGGGCGGTCTGTGGGTGATGCCTGTGCATCAGTACCGCCATATTCTTCAGCCGTTTCTTCGCACTTTTTTTGTGCTTGGGATCTGTTGCGTGCGCCAATTTCCTCGCTTTCTGTGCAAGGTTGGGCATCGCTATCTGGTAAATATTCGCCTAATTCGTTATCAGTCTTGGGTTTAGAAAACAATCCCATCTTTTTTCTCCTATTCTTGCTATATGTTACTCGAAATTTTTTAACTAAAAGATTAAAAAGACTGTAGTGAAACAGTCTGGGCTTGATAAGTACATTTGCCACTCAGTCTGCAAGGGTTAGTTTGAAATTATAACTTGTTAACTTGTTGACTTGTCATTAACCCAGCTTGCTATATTGTCAACTTGCCTATAAGCTCATAACTAATAAGGTTTATCAAAATCAGCGTTCAATGATTATTGCTTTAGCCAATCAGAAAGGAGGTGTTGCCAAAACCACCTCTACTATATGCTTAGGCGGATTATTAGCAAAGCATAGTAACGTCCTAGCTATTGATTTAGATCCTCAAGGCAACCTCACTACAGGGTTAGGTGTGGAAGTTGCTGATGACCAAATCAGTTGTTACGACGTAATTACAGAACAAGCAGAAGTCATGGATGCCGTAGTACCTACCAATTGCGGACTTAATCTGTTACCTGCTGACATTAATCTGGCTAAGGGAGAAACTGAAATTCTCACGAAAATAGGTAATTTCTACATTTTGAAAGAGAAATTAGTTCCTGTACTCAGCCAGTTCCAGCACGTTTTAATTGATTGCCCGCCGTCTTTGGGACTTCTAACAGTTAATGCCCTAGCAGCAGCAGATGTAGTGTTAATTCCAGTGCAGTGTCAGTTTTTTGCTCTAAAAGGATTAGCTGCACTTTTAGAAACAGTTGCCAGTGTTCAGAAGCGGCTTAATCCTCAGTTACAAATACTGGGGGTGTTGCCAACAATGGCAGAAAATACGGTAATGACTCAAGATGTCTTGGCCTCTCTGAGAAAACGACTGCAAGATATTCACGTATTTGACCCTGTTCCCAAGTCCATCAAGTTTTCAGAGTCAAATTTAGCCGGCGAACCTATTCATATCTATGCCAAAGAATCTAAATTGGTGCAGCCTTACCAAAAAATCGCCAAGTTAATTACTGGAAAAAAATAATTAGAGGAGAAATAGATGGTAAAAAAACGCGCTCGATTAAATGACGAGAATGACCCTCTTTCCTCAACTGATAGGGTCTTGGCTGGATTTGAACAGATTGGCAAGTCAGCAAGTCAACAATCTAACCAGTCAACAAGTCAGCAAGTTGATATGTCAGAAGGTCAACAACCGACAGTACTAGAATTAGCTTCTCTCAGAGAAACACCCAGCCAACAACCTGACAAGTTAACAAGTCAGCAAGATAGCAAGATAGCAATTCAACCTCCTAGTATCACTACCAATGAGGTAATAAAAAGCCAACAACCTAACCAGTTAACAAGTCAGCAAGATAGCAAGATAGCAATTCAACCTCCTAGTATCACTACCAATGAGGTAATAACAAGTCAACAACCTAACCAGCTAACAAGCCAGCAAGTTGACAATATTGAAAAGCTGAAATTGCGTAAATCTACATTTCAGATCAGTGAAACAGTGCTAAATCAGTTGGATCAAGTGCATCTAACGCTCCAATTGGAGTTAGGAAAAGCGATCGCTCCTTATAAGGAAGTGATTGTAGAAGAAGCCCTAGTACAATTATTAGAGCAAATTATATCTGACCGTACAGCTTTAATAGAGGTGTTAGCGTCAAGGCAAAAAAGCCGGGATAAACCTTGAGCGATACAAGCGATCGCCCACGGCGGGGCGAAGCCCATCGCTTAAAAATTATCCCCTAAGAATATGAAGAATACAGAATTAGAACTATCTCAAGAAGAATTAAAATTAGCTAGAGACTGGATAAAAGATTGTGGCTGGGGTGATATAGAAGATGAAGATGTTGACGATTTAACAGATAAACAAGTAGAAAAAGCTGTTCAAAAATTTTACGACGGGGGAATCAATAGTTTTAAAAACGATGCCCAACACTTCTAAAAAATAAGCATATTCTGATTTGAGGAGCGTTCACGAAGTGCCGCAAAGCGATCGCCTACGGCGGGGCGAAGCCCATCGCTTTATTTTCCCCTAAGAACTGAAAACCGACAATACCGACAGGCTGATAATTAAATATCGCTACTGCTTATCAAACTATCGTCGTGGTTTATGGGAGGAGCGATCGCTTCTGGTATCCGCACCTTCGGCAGTGCTGCAAGCAATAAGTAGATTATTCTTGGTTGATTTGGCAATTTTTGTAGCGTTTCCATCCCCTTGCGGGGAAGTGGTTTTGTAAAGGTTCTTGCAACAATTCCTTCAATATCTATCTACTAAGTTTCCATCCCCTTGCGGGGAAGTGGTTTTGTAAAGATTACAAAATCCAGCCTCAAAAAAATTAATAAGGAAACAGAAAGTTTCCATCCCCTTGCGGGGAAGTGGTTTTGTAAAGGGCTTTTCTGGAGTATTGGTGATAAATAATTATGGTTTCCATCCCCTTGCGGGGAAGTGGTTTTGTAAAGGACTCAATTGAATATCACCTAATTGAACTTACGTTTCCATCCCCTTGCGGGGAAGTGGTTTTGTAAAGATTTTTCGGGCTGGAACTTACCACCCACCAACGATGGTGTTTCCATCCCCTTGCGGGGAAGTGGTTTTGTAAAGACAATCCTAGTGATAACAACGAACCCGTATCAAAAGTTTCCATCCCCTTGCGGGGAAGTGGTTTTGTAAAGACCTTCCGCTTTTACGGAAATTGATAAACAAACCCCCGTTTCCATCCCCTTGCGGGGAAGTGGTTTTGTAAAGAGTTCACTTCTGGAAAGCTTACTAGGCAAAGGTTTCAGATACCCAAATCGACACACCTCTGAAAAGTGAGAAAAAAATTTCTCAAATTCATGAAATTTGTTGCCTGAAATCCTTACACAGTAAGGCATCGACACAGGTTAACGAAGTTATGCGGTTTTCAAGGTTCGGGCGAGGTGTGTCGAAAACTTGTTACATAATTGTCGAAAGTATATTATTTACAGGGATTTGTCAAGTGGTTAGCTTTTTTATTGGGGGAAAACTCACGTAACGCTAAAATGATTAAATTCTGTGTAGAAATACTAAGTAAGTTCAGATAGTTTACTTTGAGCGATCGCCTACCCTACCAGCCTTTTCAATTTCCCTCAAGAAAAATCTGCGATAATTAACTGGTGGTTATTTGCTTTCAAGATGGAACAACTGAGTTTATTCTCCAATACTGAACACCTATCACCAGGGGCTAGGAAAGAAAAACCAGTGATGGATGCCCAAGCCTTGATACAGTGGAAGTCTAGGATTTTTACTTACCAGCAGCACATCAGAAACAGTCAAGCACCACAGCAAACATCGTTGTTTGATTTGACCCCATATCACTGCGATCCTGACACCATTGATCCGTTTAATTTACACTTGCAATCAATGGCCTTCTACCGGATGCCAGATACTTATGGTCAGGCAGCTTTGTATTTTATAGTTGATTCTGCTGCTGAAATATTACTGTATATTGGGGAAACCTGCCAGAGTAATAAGCGTTGGAAAAATACCCACGACTGCAAAGAGTATATTGGTAGCTATCAAGAACTGCATTACAAATATGACATGACAACAGCGGTTAACATCGGCTTTTGGTGGGATGCTCCGATAGATAGAAAACCACGTCAAGCATTAGAACAAAAGATGATTCAAACGTGGCGATCGCCTTTCAATAAGGAAATGTGGGATTTGTGGGGTCAGCCTTTCCAGCATTCTTAAGGGAAATTCTCAAGCATTCATGAATAAGCAATGGTGTAAACCTCCCGCCATAAGCGATCGCTTCTATCAAATTATTTTCTTGAGTTGAACACCTGTTTGCTCAGTTGCATGACAATGTTTTGAGGTAATGGGTCTATAGGTCCATCAGTAGGCAAAGACTTGATAAAGGCTGTTGTCTCCTCGCTAGTTTTATATTTTCCCTCCCTCCAAGCATCAGCGATCGCTCTGGCTACTTTATCCGCATCATCTTGGTTATTGTGGGCTGTTATACACTGGATATCATTACCAGTAAAGCTAATCCATGTCTGCCAACGTCCAGTAACAGGATGTTGGGTGATTCCTGTAAATAGTTCATTATCACCCAGTACGGGTTTTTTCTTACGCCCAAATCCTTTAAACATGGCTTTCTTTGGTAAATGCTATTTTTATAATTCCCAAAATACACACCAAACTTTTTCTTAGGGGAAATTTTTTCTACTAAGGGCGATCGCTTATTGCCGATATATCCCATCATTTTTTCAACCAAACCAGCCATAACAGTCTAGCCTACAAGATATTAAATTCCTCAAAAAACTGTATCATACACTACTATTTTTTAGCGTTCGCTTTGATCTAAACTGAGAGAACCAGATCCATAAGTAAGGACTAGGAGCAGTCCACCGATAATCGACAAGTTTTTGAAAAAATTATTGAATTGACTAGGATCAGCAAAAGGATTATGAAAAACAATGGTAGCGGGAATCAGAAAAATGATGAGTAGAATCGCGCCAATTTCCGCTTTGTAGCCGAGAATAATGGACAATCCACCTAAAATCTGAAATGCAATTGTAAAAACTAGTAGCACTCCTACTATTGGTAGTCCAGCTTTAGCCATAGACTCACTTGTCTGAGAGAAATTAAACACTTTGTTCAAGCCAGTGTAAATAAAAATCACGGCTAAAAATGAACGAGCAACCAAAGGAATGTATTTTTTTAACATGATAGATATTTTCAGATTCAGTTAGTGAGATGGGGTTACAGGTGCAAAATGCCAAGATATTTAAAAGTACTCAGACTATTTTGGAGTGCAGCGATAACTGCTGAAATGGAGTATCGCATAAATTTCCTCATTGTCGGTTTCTGGGGATTTATCTTTGGTTAATCCCACAATCCGCGTTAATTTCCGTGCCTCCTGCTGAGTTTCACCTAATTGCGCTGCTAATTGAGTATATTCGGTGTCTGTCATGTTCAGGTTATGAATCATTAATTTCCCTTAAGAATGGAGAGCGATCGCTAAATACCAAAAATCAAAAGTATCATAAAAGTAAATTTTCTAATTTTAAAATAAGTTCAAAAATTCCATAACAACATCTATAGGACGGTTGTAACACTCACCAGCATCAAACCTAACAGTCCGAATACCATCACGCAATAAAACCCTATCCCTTCTATAGTCTCTAGTTTTTTGTGATGCTTCCTGGTGGTGAACTCCATCAACCTCTAGAATCATACACTTTTGTTTATGAAATACCAAAAAATCAATTTCTACTCTTTCCTTAGATTGATTATCACTATTAGAAATAGGTAAATCAGTTAAATCCATATAAGCCCGACTATTGGCAAAGAATAAAATCCTTTGACTGTGTAAGGCGTGGGCTATTCTTACTTCTGTTTTTGACCTAAAATTTAAACCACCCCATTGATATTGGGAGTTACTGTCATCTGGTGAATTTTGACTTTTAACTAAGTTAATTTCAATTTTTATATGAATTAATATACTTGGCTTATAATCTTCATTGAAGAATAATTTCCACCAATGTTGTGAACCATGTCCATCTCGTTGATCTCCATAAGCTAAATGTAAGTTAGGCGATAATTCTTTATAAAATCCCGGTTTATTTCTGATGTTTAACCAATCACTAATACTTTTTCTGGTATAAGCAGAAGTACTGGTTGTATATATTTTTAACATATAATCAATTAGTGTTGTAGTTCTTAATTCGATAAAATACTTCAATCTAGAACTTTGAACTACAATTGCACTTGCATTTAGATTTTGTTCTTCTCCTGATGGATTAAATTTTGTTAGCGGTTTTTGGGCTTCACTCATTTTTTACAGTGCTGGTAGAGCTTCCATTAAGAATTTAGTAGGGACGAGGGCGATCGCTTGTTTTCCCTTAAGAATTTGGTGGTGTGGTGGGTGCGATCGCTAATGATGATTGATCTGCTACTAGCTATTTCCAAGAGTAAATACCCCCACGACGTAAAAAAGCATCTATATTCCAACCAACTTGAGCGAGGGCAGCACTCACACCTACTTTCAATATTGGTGAACTGTATGAATGCTCATTGTCTGGCTCTTGCGTCTCTTTTATGGAGAATTAATACTAAAGTGCCAGTTTAATAAACTACGTAATCTGAAATTGCTAAAGTTACGAAATCCATATCCAAGTCTTTTGATTAATTTGAGTTTATTATTAATTCCTTCTACAGTACCACTAGTAGTTCTGCCGTCAAAATAACCTACAACTTCACCAAACCACCTAATCATTGTTCCTATACTTTTGGGAAAATAAGAAAGTCCATCGTGCATCCAATCTAATAAATTCATTATGCTTTCGCCCCAAGACTTAGTGGATTCAAATATGTCTCGAAATTCTTCTTTTAGGGCGTGCATTTTTGCCAGAATAGGGAAACTTTTTGAACATTATTTAATCTTTCTTTTTGTTGTTCATTTAAAGAATCTTCATTTTTATTAAGCTATATTTGCTTTTATTTAATCCTGCTAATATTCGGTCTCGCTCTGATTTATTATCTAAAGACATGGCGGCTCTCTTTTCAGATTTACGCATAGCATCTAATTCATCATTTACTTGTTTCATTACATGAAATCTATCAGCAGTTATATTCGCATTTGGCATTAATTCTTCTACTAAACTTTTATAAGGAGACCAAAGATCCATACTCACTTCAACTATTTGTTCAAGTACCTGAGATCCCCATTTGACAATAACTTCACGTATTTCTTCTATTCTTCTTGACTTCACCAACTCAATAGGTTTACGAGTATCTAAATCTACTAATACTGCTAAATAACTTCCTTGACCTTTCACCAAAGCAATCTCATCTATGCCTAACCTTTTCACCTGATTTAAATTAATGTTTAATATTTGTGATACTTGTGCCTTTAACATTGATTCAACTTCTTCATCGCTTAAGTCATTTCTTTCGGCAACACTATGAATATTACTGTCTAATACTTGTGCAACTATATCTATGGCTAGTCTTTTAGTATATCCTTTACTTTTATCTACAAAATTTAGCTTTTCACTGAAGACCTTTTTGCACTTGTTACATTTGAATTGACGGCGATTTATTCTTAACAATACTGGTTTTTCACTCCAAGATAAATCGTGAATTAGCCGCCAATGATTTTGATGTATACTATAGGTGGTTTTTTCACAGTCTGGACAAGTAGAATAGTTGACAGCTTTCTCTATTGTTATAATTATTCCTGCCCCAACAAGTTCTTGAAAATCTAACACTTTCATCTCTGGGAGATTGAGGATTTGATCTACGCTAAATTTCATAACTATCCCTAAAACTTTTGTATTTGATAATTATGATTGTAATCCTATGCTTATTCCCATATATCAAAAAGTTTGCAAACCTTTACAGGGATAGAGTTTTCAACTTTAATAATTTAAATTTATCGGCATTAAATTTTAATACTTTTAGTTTTCTCCATAAAAGAGACGCAAGAGCCCATTGTCTTTAGTGATGTTGTAAAACTGCCCTTGTGGATTGACCATTATGTAGGAATCTTTCATCAAGTCATTTGATTCTGGAATAACTTGAAATCCTTCGTTTATAAGGGGTTGGTGTCGTTCAACAAATTCTTGAAACTGTTGTGGTGATATCAGCAGTTCCTCAACGCTACCATCATTTTGACCCTGTACTGGTAATACTTGAAAGATTTTCCATCGTTCTGGACGCACCCGCCGTACAAAAGCTGACATATTTTCCTGGTAGTTCAAATTAGTAACTACTGTATTAAGTTTAACACGGATACTATACTGATGTAATTTATCAAATAAAGCAATTGATTGTATTACATGATTACCATTCCCTCGTCCTAAATTTTTTTGAATCACTTCTGAAGCAGAATCCACAGACAATGCAACCCAATCCATTTCATTAGCGTGTTTTTCTAGTAATTGATTCATTCGCGCACCATTACTCACAAGACTGGTTATAAATCCCAAACGATGCGATTCAGCCACAAGTTCACCAATGTTAGGGTGTAGTGTTGGTTCTCCCCCAGCAAAGTTAAGTTTTTCTGCTCCTGCCTCACGTAATAAGAAAAGAAGATGTTTAGCGTCATTTAAAGTTAAAGCTCCTTCGATATCAGGAAAGGTAGCAAAACAAAATCGGCAGTGATAATTGCATGGTTTCCACAGATGAAAATTTACAGAAATTGGTTTCATGATATTTCTTTTGTTAAGTTTAATTTATTTAGTCAATGTTAAAACTTATAGTCTTTAATATTGGTATGGTATCTTTAATTTTATATAGTTCGCAGCACAAATTAGAATATGCTTGCTCAGGATTTGAATTAGTTGTATCAATTTGTACGATTGGTATATTAACTAATGAAAATATACGTTTGTATGATTCGTCCAAATTATATTCAAGAGAAACTTTATCCCCATACCATTGCATAGGAACTTTCTGACTTCGTTGGGTAATACGTTGGTTAATTGTTGACTGAGATGCTGTTACATAAACAATGACATCAGGTAGTAAAAAATTTTGTTCTGATTGTAGTATATGCAGATAAGAAGACAAGTCTTGTTTCATCAGCAGACTATGATAAGCAAAAGTAGAGAACACATATCTATCAGCCACAACCCCTAAATCATTTAATTTTAGTCTGTATTCATAACTACGTAAAATGTTGCACAAACTATAAAAATGGAATGTGCTAATTGGGGAATTAGTTGCGGCTATTTGCTTCCTTAAAGAAATTAATTCAGGTGGTATGCTACCGTAATAATCAAAATTTTGCTGCTTTGCAAATAGTTCTGCTAAGGTGGTTTTGCCAGCCCCGTCTAATCCTTCAAATGCTAAAAAAGGAAACTTTTTCATTAGTTACAATTATCTCAATAAAAAGTATAGGACTAGACAAGCAGTGGTTATCGCTGCGGTTAATAATAGTCGTTTTAGGTTCATGGTTTCCTCTAAGAATTTCGTGGGAATGGGTGCGATGCCTACGGCGAGCGTTGGCGCAGCCTCTCGTAGAGAAGCGATCGCTTGTTTTCCCCTAAGAATAGTTTCAGATAATAGACCTGAAAAAGCTTTATGGTTTTAGATTTAGTGATTTGATAAAAGATGCGCCATTGTTTTTAAGTTCCTCATCGGATGGAGTAAACACAACTGCTTCAACAACCTGATCATCTTTTATGCACAACATATTTCTTTGGTAATACAATTTACTTTTTATATTTAATCCTGTTTTCTTGGCTTCTCCTTGGACAGAAACACTCGGTTCACCTGTTAAACTAAAATCCTGACAATTGTACCCATCTTTGTTAACAGCAGTTTGAGATAATTTCTTACCTTTGCTAAAATTTGTTTTAGTAGCAGCGTTAATCAGTACTTGCAAAACCTGTTGCCTTTTGTCAGGAGCAATTTTATTAGCAAATTTTGAATGGGCTACTGTATATAGGGATTCATTTTTAACAGTTGTCCAAGTGCGTACAGTAATACCTTGAATTGCTGTAGTTGTTTCTTCTGGAATAGCACCTGGCATGAATATACTAAAGTTTCCTTCTCTATAGGTAAACAGTTGACCTTGAGACGATGCAGGAGTGCAAGCCGATATCATTAGCAAGCCTAAGTAATTGATTTTCCTAAAATGTTTAAACTTGGTGAGTAAATTCATTGCTTTGTTTCCATTAAAAATAAAAAGTCGGGATTAGCTTTGTCGGTGTTATCTGCGATCGCTTCGCAGCGCAAGCGCTATCGCTCTTATTTATCCGTGAAGTAGGCGATCGCTTAATTTCCCTTAAGAATTTGGTGGGAGTGATAGCCCAAGAAAGTAATAGGTTCAGTCATCCTAATAAATACCTAATTGATTACAATACAGAAAAGCGATAATTACATTGTGCGGGTTTTGGGGTGAGTGCGGGTTTTGGGGTGAGTGCAGGATTTTGATGAATATGAAGTTTAAATTATGACATTTATAAAAATTATCTATTCATAAAATATCTTTCATTTTTCATGATTTCTACAGTATTTATAAAATTTAATACAGCATCTAATTTCATTGTTGTTATTCTAAGTTTTATGGATTCTCCAGCCGAAGTTATCAAAATAACCGGGTGTCTAATTACCAAATAAATTACTACCAGAATTACGTCAATCATAATAATTAAATACATAATTAAAATACCCTCAGTCATAGTCACCAATGGACCTATCCCTATAAATGTTAATAGCAGTGCCATCACAAGGAGACTAGCATGATTTTTTCTCACTAAAGAACATGACGCAATTTCTTCTAGCATAATGCTAGTTAATTCTACGTTTCCATATATTTCCGTTTGATAACGAATTCTATGAGTTGTTAAAACCAGTTGATTTGAACAAATTTCTACAATTACCTCTTCGTCATGTATTAACTTCATACTTTCACTCCTTTTGCTTCTACTATTCCATTGGCATTATTGCCAAATACGTTGGTTAAATAAATTGCGATCGCAGCTTATCCCCTAAGAATTTGGTTTAAACCACTGATAGCAAATCAACTTAATGTCTTTTTGTTCAATGATTTCGATAGGTCTTAGGTCTTGGTAATCTGTAAGTTCCTCATATTGGTCACTTCAGGTTTAATAATATTATTCATCAGTTTCAAAATCTTCTGTCTGCATTACACTATAGGATTTTTTGTATTCTTCCTTATAGTTACGATATGCACTAATTATATTCGCAATTCCTTTGTCTAATGAACCAGCTTCATAACTACTCAGTACTCCATCAGCTAACAGTCGGTAAACTAAACTATTCAAAGTCTCTTGTAAATTTTGATAGTGATTGATTAATTCTGAATTATCATCATAATTATTTTGAGAATCAGTTTCCAAAAATGCTGTTTTTATAGATTGAATATCATTTGCAATTTCTTGATATCTTGCAGCATGACTTTCATTAACTCGTTGTTGTACCTGTTCTTAAAATTGAGAGCGTCTAACTAAATTAAGCAGCAGTGCTAAAGCCATTGGCACGGTAGCATAAATTATTTGTCCTGTTGTAACCGCTATGGTAGAACCAGCTAAAGTTGCAAAGATTGAGATATATTCAGCAATTTCGAGAAGCCGGTATTTATTCATAATTACTTCTCCCTAGTAACCGCAGTTCCCGAATTAGCCCCCAACTCCGGGTAATGTTTTAAACATCTAGTTCATTGCCTGATGTAGCAAGTGATATACCAATTAAAATAATAATCACATTTAAGCGTGGTTGTAAATATTTGCCTACATTATTTTTTGTTTATTTTCGTTGCTAAGTAAAGAATTACTGTAATAAAACTTCAGTAAATAGCTAAACACTGTTATATAGATTAAACATAAATACGGCTGTAATGGTGACTTAATCTAACCCTGTCTCTTTGTATCAAGTAAATACTAAACCCTTGAAACTACCAACCATAGCGGCTTTGAATACTTAGCACTCTGTTGTAGATAAACTATTGTATGGGGTGTGCTAGTCAGTGAATTTACTGCTTTGTCACTTCATCAACATTTCATATTGCATCTACGGTTTTCTTAGAGGAAAAGATAACATGACCCTGGAAGACGCTATTCCATCATTCTTAGAGGAAACTAAGTCAGGTATTGAAAAACTGCGGTGTTCTGGGTGATTTTGCATTTATCCTCTAAGAATGGGGCGATAAAGGTATAGTTGGCTTTTTATAATGACTGAACCGGACACTTGTGCGACCTACTCAGCAAATTCAGGTTGGCGCTAATTGTTTATTTTTGAGTGAATTGGTTATATGGAAACTTGCGATCGCCTAGTTTAAAGAACTGATTAAAGTGCTACTGCACACCTACAGTTCTGCCACCAGAACCAAAAATAATTGGAGTTTCAGGTGTTTGCGGTTCCCAACCCACATCAAACCCTGCTTTCCAGGCAATTTCTCTAGCTTGACGGAAAGTAGCAAAACTATCGGGTCTTACCAAAAATGCTAAATACTCTTTATCAGGTTCAAGTTGAGATAGAATCTTGCGATATTCAGAATTAGTTTGAGTTAGCTCTGTACCTGACTCTCCACTATTAACTGGCTTGGGATTATATTGCCATGAAATTGATTCTAAATCCACTAGTTCAATTTCATAATTTTTTGTTTCTGCTCGAAATTCTTTTAACTCTTGTAATTGGTTCCGTACACAAATTTGGTAATTTTTTAATTCATCAAGATAGCTATCAATGAATCCTGAAACATAACTAGGTTTAGTACATTCAGGTAAATTACCAAGAAAATCTTTGATTTGTTTATTAGCTGATTTAGTATCTAGATAAATTACTCTACTACCAGTAATCTCAAAGAAATTGACTTTTTTATCAGTTTCCTTTGCTAATGGAGTCCTCACTATTGTACTCGATTGCACAGCAACTAAGGTAATAAAGAGACTAATGAACATTAATACCCCAACAGTGTTAGTCAAAATATCCAAGAAAGAATCTAGATTTTGTTGGGGGCGTTGAGATACAAAATAACGTTTTCTTCTCATATTATATATGACAATTATTAAATATTTCCTTCAATTTTTAGTGTCCATCCTTCATCAATTGGTTCATAACCAATATCAATACCTTCAGACTCAATTAATGTTCTTATTGCTTTAAATACTTCAATACCATCAGGTCTAATTGCTACAATCAAATATTGTTTATCTCGATTAGTCTTTACCTCTGTTAATAAAGTTTGTAATGAAGAATAAGAAAGACTAAGTGAAGTTAGACTGACAAATTCCTCACTAGGATAAAGAACAATACCATCACTGCGGCATTCAATATAACGGGGTTGTTTACTTTGGTTTTGTCCATTCTCAGTTTTGGCAACAATAGTAACTTGTCTTTGACTACTAAATGTTTGCGCCATCAACACAATTATCAATAAAATTAGGACACCTATGGTACAAGCCAAAACTGATAAAAAAGGGAACAGTTCAATTTCAGTTGCAGAACGTTTAGTGATTCGTTTAGGCATAAGTTCATGAACGCTTTTCTTCAGCTTCAACTAAGGTGATACGACGTGGTTTATTCAGTTGTTCTAATACTGGTTTTAATAATGCTAGATTTGTACGTACTTCTCCTAATACCTGTTCTAATTGTGCTGTTTTTTCTAAAGTCTGTAAACTCTGCTCTAAACTCTGCTGAAATTCGACAATCCTCGCTACCTGAACAGCGCAATTCTCTAAGGCTGCAATGCGACTATCTAAAGACATAGCTGCTTTCTGGATTCCTTCAGAGATATGTTCTGTATGTTCTGTGAAATTATGATTAACGCTTTGGTAATTATCTTGAATTGCAGTGCTAATTTGTTGAATTTCCTGGACAATTTTTTGACTAGATTGTTCTTGTTGGGCTAATGTGCTAATAAAATTTTCTCTATCTTTAACAGCCATTTGATTGATATAACTCATCTGCTGTATCAATTTATTAGTTGTCCCATGAATTTTACCAACCTCACTTAAAAACCCCTGAGCTAAAGCATCAGCGGCTTGTTTAGCGTATTCCTGGGCTGGTTTAATCAAAACTTCTGGTGAGGGAAGATGTTTTTGGAATGCCTGAGAGATGGCATCATCAACAATGGTTTTATCTAAACTTTCTGCGGCTTTGAGACGGGGTAAAAGTCTATCGTTAATATAAATATCAATTGCTAATAATAACCGGGATTCCTGTCTTTCGACTAACACCAAAGGAATCATCACCAAAACACTAACAAATAAAGCTAAAAGAGTAGTGTCAAAAGCTACGGCTAAACCACTGGTAACAGTACCAATACCCTGTTTAATTTGTTCGATATCACTAGACTGTTGTAAGAAACCACTAAAACCATTGACAGCACCACTAATACCAACTACTGTACCGATAAATCCTAAGAGGGGAATTGCCCAAACTAAAATGCGAGCTACGGAATATGAAGTTTCTGCTGTACTACTATAAAAAGCCGAATCTTCCATTGCAAATTCAGTAGCGATTTGCTTATTTCCTGAAGCTATATAGGCAGCAATAACCCGATTACAGCGACGGGCTAATAAACTTTTTTCGCTAGATAAAGATTGTTGTAGTTTTTCTACTTGAACCGATTTAGGGTTTTCAAGTAAAATGTTCCCAGGCAGTAAATCTTTGCTAAATGCCTTGGATTCAAGTTGAATTTTCGTAAACTTGAGAACAGTAATAGTCATTACCATCCCACCCAAAAATATGGCGAGAATTTGGGTAAATCCCCGTTCATATAACAACGTACCCAAAAAAGTATTTTTAACGGGTAATACCGCTACATAGATACCTAAAGTAACGATTAATCCTATGGCTAAAATAAGCCAAAGTTTGACATCTAATTCCTGTCGCTCTGATTTGGGAGAAAAGTTGAGAGATTTTGCAGTCATGATTTAGTTTTATTTTGGCTGGATTGATAATGGTGTTCAAACGGCTTACTACATTACTGATTATGCGATCACCTATTATTAACTTGCATCTTCTAAATATTGTAGTCCCCATTGATACAAGGAACGCATTAATAAGTTATGAAAATTGGGGGGAGTGCTAATTTCTTTGAGAGTATTGATCATCAGCTTTTTAATGATTTCTGGGGTTGTTGGTATTTTAACTCCTTCAAAGTTATGTTTAGCCCAAATATCACCAACCTGTTTGGCATTTACTGATTCACCTTCATGAATGATTTGATTGCGGTTTTGCCTAATATCACCCATTAATTTTGACCATTTATTATCTTCTTTGAATTTCTTGTATAAACACCACCCTTGCATTAATTCCGCTAATGTTGGTTCATCTTTACCTTTGGGTATCCAACCTTTGGTGTACCATTTTTGATTGATAGATTGCAAATACAATAATTGTTCTAAAATTTGTACAAACTGGATAAATGCTGTAGTATAGTTTTCCCGATTTAATGTTAATTCTAATATCAGTGTAGACTCCCACAAATTAGTAATTTTGTCATTTTGCAGCTTTTGAAGTTGGGTTTTCCAAATTTCGATTTGTTCGGTATTTACTAATTTTAATACATCCTTAGAACCTACCCAATCTTTGAGTTTTCGGTAAAAATCATCGTTGGATTCCCAGTTACTATATTGTGCTAAAAACCCTGCTAATTTATATAATACTGAATGCCGAGTTTGATGGACTTTTAGCCAAATTTGTGCTTCTGCAAAATCGCCCCGTTCCCAGGCTGATTTAATCTTTACTTTTTCTAATGCCCAGAAATATTCACCCATTGGAATGAGTTGAAAACTTTGGGAATGATTAGCAGTTTTTAAACCATTATCTAACTGACTAAAAAACTCCGGTGGTTCATCTGGACTGGCATTATATACTTTACACTGACGCACCAAAGCAGCCGCACATATTTCTACACAAGATGCCACTGCCGGCGCACAACCTTTATTTTGTATCCACAGTGTAAACTCTTCGTTCTTTTGGGGATAAAAAGCATCCAGGGCTTCTTTTAATACTAACTGTTCTAATTCTTCGCGGATTGCTAAAGTATCATTAGCATTGATTTTGGGGGCATGAATATCTACTCGGATATCAGGGAATAAACTTTTAATCTTGCCTTTGATTAATTCTGCTAAGTATAATGTATCCAGCCGACGATAAAACCATGATACGTCCTCTGGTTGGTCAGTTGCCCATAGTATAATATGTTTTAAGCCCTGATTGACTGCGGTTTCAATTATGATTTTATCTAGTAATAATTCTACATTACTAAAATCTCTACCAAGCCATTCTTTGCAATAATCATAATATCTTTTACCTAAATCCCGACCACTCCAAGGATAGACTTTATCACCTTCTTGATGATTACCCCGTTCTATTCCTAATTCTTGATAAAGTTCGTTGACATGAGCCGGATACCCAATATTACCATCTGCACCAAAGGAACGAATTACACCGTCTTTACACCGCCAGCCTATTTGTCTAGTTCCTACAGTGATGATTAGGGTGCTAACTTTATCTGTGTTATTTGTTGTTTTCATAGTGGAAAAATTTGCAGTTTATTTTGTAATGTTTCTAAATATTTTCGGCGGGGATTTTCAGTAGCACCAAAGACTGTTACTACTTGGTAATCATCTAAATCTGCAATCCATATAGGGGAAGGAACTACTTCACGCTTTACCTTATTAGGAAAATCTTTCTTAACACCACCACATAAATTTTTAGCTTCAGTGTAATTTGTGTTCTCTAATTGATGGAAATGTTGATGCAGAGTGTTTAGTGCATATCCTTTATTACTATTGTTATTCTTAACAACTATGATTTTTGCATTAATATCTAAGGCTTCAAACCAGGTAAAAGAATTAACTGTACCACAACTTCTTAGTTGACGGTAATTAAAATTAACACTTAAACTTTGTAATGCTTGATAAAATGCTTCTATTCTTTGTCTAAATAATTTTTGAAATTGCTGTGTGGTTTCTGGTAATTCCCAAAATGAATCTTCACTTTCAGGTATTAAAGTTGAACCCCGCCACCAGGGAGCATATTGATTATTTTGGCGAGAATAACAAGGTCTTCTTGCACCTTGACCTATACCACCTAAATGAAACATTAACCAAGCGAGATTTTTGATTAATTTCTGCAAATTTCGTTTTTGAAATTCTGGTATTTCTGGTGAATATTTTAATGTTAAAATCCCTTCTTGACTGCCAACTTTATCATTCTGGTTTTGGGCTTCCTTTTGTGTAATTTTGCCTTCTAATACTCTCACCATCAGCCAGCCATATTGTTTAGTGGGGTTAATCCCACCAAATATTTGATTTTCCCAAGTTTGAACTATTCCAGGTTCTAAAACCCCCAATACAAAGCTTCTAAACCAATATCTTAACATTGATTTAAAGGCAACTGGGCGTACTTCTGCATGATTAATTGTATCTGTTTTTATGTTTCCATTATTAGCTATTCTATAAGGTTGATTAATATTTCTAAACTTTTGTTGTCCATGAATTAACTGACCTTCTAAAATAAATTTTACTCTCAAAAATTCACCGTTATTCTCAAGTTTTCCTGCGGGATTTAATTGACCATAACCAGTGTTAACCTGAGAACCTACACCAGCTTGTAAACCGTTGATTAACCACTGTTTGACTTTTTCTAATATTCCGTTATCTTGACAATTACTAGCTAACCTTAACCCAATCATAAACATGGGTTTTTCTAAACTTAGAAATGGGTTGGGATTGGGGCTATATCTTGGTGAATTATTCTCCCATTGCCAAATATTATTAGCCATATCCACAGCTAATACATTTTGATTTTGTAGTGGTAACGGATAAGCGTCTAAGAATACAACTTTACCTGAGCGATCGCCGGGATTTTTGGCATCTAAATACCCAAACCAAGGTGCAATCTGTTTCTCAGCATCTTTCCATTCAAGATTTTGCTGTGCCATTATTTCCCGGATAGCCTGGGTTCTGGCCACACCGCGCAGGGTGCTAGAAGGGATGTAGGGAATACCCAAAGCATCAAAGGCAGGTAACAGAATACTTTCTGGTCCTCTGTGTCCACCTACTCTAATCCGCCAAGGACATTGCACTTTAAAACTACTTTGGGCTATTAATTCAGTACGTTTTGTGAGTTCCTGTAATCGCTGGGAATACTTTGACCCCTGTTCTGCCATTTGCAGTATTTGTACTTTGGTGGAGTTTTTGATTGCATCATCATTTTGTGGCGATCGCATCCACCGCAGATATTCCACAAAACTAGCATCTGGATGGGGCTTAGGTTCATTGTCTGGGTTTAGCCAGGGAGACGGAATAGCAGGTTGATTACCACCCGTTACCACCGTTATTATTTCCTCCATTGCCACGATTACCGCCATTGTGACCTCCTCTATTACCACCTCTGTTGTCATTGGGAGGATTATTTCTATTAGGTCTATTAACTACTGGGAGATTGGGTTGATTTAATTGGCGTGGTTTAGGTTTTTCAAATGTCATCGCTTTTATTCTCCTTCAACACCCGCGTAAATTGCTGTTGCCCAAAAACTAAACTCTTGTGCTAAAGCCAGTCCCAAACCTGTTAAACCTAAATAATCATCTGTACTCAGGTTTTTTAAAGTTGCTAAACCTTGTTCACCAGATAAATTTTGCTGTCCTGATACCGCTTGCAAGCATTCAAAGAATTTTTTTACTACTTGTTTTTTACCCATCATGCCATCAGGTAATGACATTTCTTCAGCTTTTAATCGCATCATTCCCCAAGTAGAAAGATAGGTATATAATTCCACAGCTTGACTTTTTTGTTGTCTCAAACGAGTGGTGTCATCCTGATTAGTTGAAATCCGCAAATTATTTAAACCATCGTAAATTGGTGTAGCAAGTGTTCTAGGGTCAAAGGTCATATTAATTCATTCCTATATTATTAATAACTACATCCATTGTTGGACAAATCCACGTCCTAAACTTTCTTGTCCTCCAATTTGTAGGATTTCATTGGCTGCTAATAAATTTTTAAAATTATCGTAAGATTTTTGCGATGTTCCATTAGCTTGTGATGTAATTCCCCAAGGTAAATACATTAATGTATCCGGCGGAATTGCTTCTTCATAACGGAAACCACCATCTACTGATTTATGGGCATCAAGTTTAATTTTTACCTGTCGCCATAAACTCATTTGAATCAATGTTGCACAATGTTTATCTGGTAAAACCAATAATCGGTTTATAGATTTTGTAGAATCAGATTGAGGTACAAATTGTTCTAAACTATTTCCTGATTGTAGTTGTTCTGCTTTGATAATTGCATCTTTTAAATAAACCGCAGCACCATTATTAAAGTTACAACTATATTCTGAAGGTATGGATAATTTACCACCTTGTAAACGCTGCCAACGTTGTAATAAAAGAGGACAACTTACCCAAACTACACTATGACTTAATGAGGGTACTGGCAACCATAATATAGAAGCATCACCAATCCAAATATTACCCTGTTCTAATTGTTGACCATCTTTTAATTCATTGCCAAATAGTTGATGTTTTAGGTCTTCATTTGTAGCCAATGAACGCACTTTACCCCGCACTGTACTAGAAGGAATGTAAGGTAAATTAGTATGAGATTCACGGGCAATTCCTAATAAGTTACCCTCTTGGGTTGTACCACCTGTATGTAATGGTGAAAGCAGATATAAATAAATGTATTCCATTGTTATTTTTCCTAATTGTTTTGATATTTAATCCACAACATTTCTGAATAACCGAGTTTTCGCCAGTTATTTACACGATTTTCTTTATCGTTCTCCAAACGTTTATTATCCTGAAACAAACCTTGAGGTTTATTCAAATAGTACAAACTCCCCGGTGGTGCTGCAAATACTTGGGGTGCAGGAATACTTGTTTTATCCTCTTTAGCTCTGATTCTGCAACTGATTGGGACTGGTTTATCTGTGGCCATACCCACAAAATTACCGTCTTTGATTTTCCACTCCCAAGGATAAGGACGACATAAATTGATTCTATTTTTATGCTTGTCTGTATGGGGTCTTTCAAAAACTCCAGGAGTCACCAAATAAGCTATTGCTTTATCATCATGATTAAAATTATTATCAGATAATTGCTGTAATTCTTGCCATTGTTCCCCCAGTTCTGGACAAGATTCTAAAATTACTCTATGTCCTTCTCCTCCCAATCTGATCGTAGCAGGTGTTTCTATTTTCTCATTAATTCCTATAGCAAACCCCCAATTTTGATGTAGTCTAATAGCATTTTCCACAAAATAACCATCAGCATCTTTGACTTGTTTTGTTCCGGGTTCAATGCTATTATGAGAACGGGTTTCTATGGCGTATGGTTTATCTTCGTGTCTACCCTCAATGGCTTGCCAATCTTCCTTATTAATTCTACCAGATTCTAAGTACTCTTTGACAACTTCATAAGGTAAATACTGTCTAAACTTTGCTTCGGAACTCCCTACACATTTTTGTAATGGATTGTTTTGATTTTCTTCATCTTCCTCATCTTCATCTTTAGCATTATAAGGTTTCACCAATGGACAAGGTTGGGTTTCATCCCATAAGGCATTATTGATATAAGATTTTTTTTCCCACACTAAAGGTACAAGGTCTATAGAACCCGCAAACCCCAAAGGTCGAGGTAAATATAGGGTGTTTTCATAGCTCAAAAATGAACCCGTAATATCAAATTCACCACCTCCCAACAACCCCCGCAATGCACCAGCTATAGTATGTCCATTGGGAGGAAACACACTACCCGCCCACGCCCTCTGCTGTGGTGAAAATGGTTTGGCATCCCTTAACATTAAAATATCCAATGGTGTCAGTTTGTACCAGTGCATTAATTATCACCTCCTAGTTTGATATGACGGTTGCGTTTAACAAAAGCCGCAAGTTTTAACCAGTTTTGAATTTCGGTGTCCAGGTTTTTGGTTTGGGTGGTGCTAAACAATGCTGTTAAGAAGTCTGCAAGGGCTATTTGGAATTGCTCTTTGGCGGTTTTATCAGTTTGGAATTGGTCGCGGCGATCGCAAAACAATTTAGTCCAGGGTTTTATGGCCTCTTGGCTCGGTGCTGGGTGCTGACTCCACAGACTCGCTGCTTGTTCAAAGATGGCACTGTCTAAGTCCCCTTTAATTAATTGTTGCCACTGATGGAAAACATCAAATTTAGCGGTGGATTTCAAGGTGTTGCCATTTCCGTAGAGTACCCGCACTTGTACAGCGTCTTTTTTGTTGAAACAATCTTTTTGACCACGTTTTTCACTAGGTAGTTCGCAACCATGATGATATTCGTGTTTTTTCGCTGCGTCTTCTGCGTCCCAGAGACTTTCAAGGGCGATCGCTAATGGTACTGAATGATGGGCAATTACGATACCAAAGCTGATGGTGGCTGCGCTGCCCATTGTGAATAGGGGGCGGTCATGGATACCTTCTGGTAAAGGAGAGCGATCGCCTGACCAACTCCAGTAGTCTCCAGGGTTATCAAAATATTTCCCTTGGTTGTCTGCGCTCAACTTAAAGGGGTCTTCAGCACCTCTAAAACATTGGCGGATATCCCATAACCATTTATCCCATTCCCACAGATTCGTATAGGCTAAAACATCATCACCACCACCGTAAATTAATCTACCAGCGTAACGGGTTTGAGTGAGGTAAGGTACTAATTGATTAGAGAAGTCTAATAATGCCCGACTTAATGCACTGTGGGTACTCGGACCCATTCTTTTGGTGAGTTTTAGAAACTCTGGGAACTGTGTTAGTGGTGTTGTGGCTGTGGCAACTTTTTCAGCAAAACCATCGGGAATATAATCACTATAGGTTTTGAGCTTTGTTCCCTTTAACCATTCACTCATGCTATCACCATCACCCGCAGCTAATACATACCAATCTGATGGGTTATTACTGGGATAATGTTTACTAATAATCTCGTTGATTTCTGTGGTGTATTCTTCCTTTAATTCATCATTATTGGGCAAATCTTCTAGTATCCAACCAGCATTAAGTAAGCGGGGATGGTATTTTTTAGGATTCTGTTTTTTATCTATCCAGGGAATACCCCATTTACCACGCATTTCTATCAGTATATCTTCAATTTCTGGGTATTTATCAACTATTGCCTGACACGCGCTATCAAACTTACGTTTATGATCAGGATTACTTTGATTTACTTTTAAATACCCAGCAACCCCAGAGGTTAAATCTGGATACGATATTTCTAAATTTTCGATTCCCAATAAATGAGGTAAAATTTTGTGTAAACCACGTTTGAGAACTTCTGTAGCATTTAATTGTTCTGTTCCATCAAAAAACCCTGCTCGATGTTTCCATAATTTCTTGGTATCACCTTCTGTCATCCAGTCTTTTCCATCTTTACCAGGACTAACAACAGAACCAATACCTGATATTGTAGAACGTGGTCCAAAGGCTGTAGGGAGTTCCCAATTTCTAGCGTTTTTTACTGATGCTAAACTATCGCGGGTAGCGTCAAAGATATAACCCCACCATGAACCTATATTAGCACTAAAGCCTCTTTTATATTTCTGTTGACGAACTCTATAGGATTCTTGTAATAAATCTTTTTCTTGTTCTTTGAAAAGCCGATTATTATTGTTGATTAAGTTGTAAGTTTCATTTTGTGCCTTTGACCAACTTTCAAATTCTTGATTTTTGTTTTCATTAGCCGAGCATTTAAACTCTGTTCCTGGTTTACCTATGGGTAATGCCGTCCAATAGGTTTGCCATTGGGATTTTAACCATCCTTTCCATGTTGTATGATTAGGGTCTAAGCTTTTCATCCAATGGCGTTCATGTTGTAATTCTTCTAATACTAAATCACCAATTTTCAACCATTCTTCTAATAGGGTTTGCTGGGCTGTCTGCATTGCTGCTTGTACCTTGTCTTCTGGTAATACCAATGCTATAACGTTAGGAAACCCTGCGGTTAATAATAATTCTGGTGATGTTTCACCAATAAATTCTGCAAATTCTGGGTATTTTTGTACTAACCAATGGTCAATTAGGGGTTGTTGATATAAACTAGGATAAAGTAAAGTATCCGGTCCATATTGATTGGCTAGTTTCCAACAAACTTTAGCTGATAGATAATGCAGTAACCAAGAACCAGCCCAAAAATCGCGCATTTTGCGACTGGATTTGATTAATTCTTGTACTGGGGTAAAGCTAAATACTGCTAAATATGGATGTGAAACTGGTTTTTTTCTAGGCCAGTTTTTGATTTCATCTAATGTTAAATCGTATCCAGCAAATCCACCTGCTAAGGCTGCGGTCATACTCACATGACTCCAAATAGAAGCATCGGGAATCCTGGTTTCTGCTGGCATTAACATTAAGGAACTATCTGTGAATATATCACAGGTTACTTGGGGTAAACAACGCCATAACCACCAATATAATTGTTTAATTTTAGGAATATTGTTTTCAATATCTTCTTGTTTTAATAATTTTGGAATTTTTGCTAATAATTCATCTTCTTTTGTAAATAGAAATTCTGCACGTTTACCATTAATTAATTGCTGATGAAATTTGACTTTTAAATCTTGTTTTGCACCAGATAGTAAATGTCTAATCTGTAATCCCTTGTCAGGGTTATTACCTTCTGCATAGTTGACATAAGCTGTAGTACCACCTATGGCGGATCTATCACTTGCTGAAGCAACATGGTCTGCTAATAGTATGTTTGCTAGTGCTTTACCACCAGAATCATCGGGGGTTTTGCCAATTTCTACCCAAGGTTTCATTACTTCTAGTTGTTCGTAGAAGCTATTTTTACCCCGTCCTGTGTTGTCATGTAATGCTTTTAATACAGGGTCATGTAGTAACCCCCAGATTTTAGCCCGCCAATATTCTTCTGACACCAGTATTTTCCTTGTGTAGCTGATATTTACATTGTATTAGCGAATTTAAGTATTTGTCTAGGAATATAAAATATTGCAACATCTCTATCAATAATTCCTATAATGCTTTCTTTGTAAGCTTTTCCTATCCATAAGGATTTTATTACAAATATTTTTTTGTATTTGACATAAGTTCTTATTTATGCACGTATTAAACTATAGTTTTTATTCTAACTAAACTTTTGTAGTTCAAATGTATTGTATTGGGCGTTGCTAGTACAAGCTTTAAGAATGTAAAAATAAATACTGTTTAGTTGGGGAAGCGATCGCTATTGCTCTTAAAGCCGTTAATATCGTTTCCATTCAATTAATATCCCCAGCGAGTGGGAATTCTAAAGCAGTGCAATCTGTCGCAACTTCAATTAAAGTTTCCATTCAATTAATATCCCCAGCGAGTGGGAATAATATAGTCACAATCTACCTTTCACACAAGTAGAGTGTTTCCATTCAATTAATATCCCCAGCGAGTGGGAATTAGAAACCTTTACAGCTAAAGATAAAGAGCTATCTGTTTCCATTCAATTAATATCCCCAGCGAGTGGGAATCTGATTGACATCGGGTTATGTGAAGATAACACGGAAGAATAGTTTCCATTCAATTAATATCCCCAGCGAGTGGGAATTAGATGAACTTGTAAACTTTGGTAGTAAATCACATGATGGTTTCCATTCAATTAATATCCCCAGCGAGTGGGAATCCACGTCATCCATGCTGGCTCGTAGGTGGAGAGAGATAGCAACTAGGTTTCCATTCAATTAATATCCCCAGCGAGTGGGAATTTGGCAAGTAGTTCAAACTGGTCAAATCAGTGTTGAAGATCCAATTACTAGTTTCCATTCAATTAATATCCCCAGCGAGTGGGAATAAACAATCATCATCTACATCATCATATTTGAAATAACCAGTTTCCATTCAATTAATATCCCCAGCGAGTGGGAATTCTGTTTGTTGTAGCTTACAAGCTACTCTACAAATTAGAGTTTCCATTCAATTAATATCCCCAGCGAGTGGGAATTTATCCGAGTCTTCAATACGTCTTTTTGTCAACAAAGTTTCCATTCAATTAATATCCCCAGCGAGTGGGAATTTAATACTAGCTTAATTCTTACTAAAGAGTCATTTTACGGTTTCCATTCAATTAATATCCCCAGCGAGTGGGAATTAGGTGATGTACCATTACTTGAACAAACTAAATTTGGCAAAGTTTCCATTCAATTAATATCCCCAGCGAGTGGGAATCATCAAGCAGGACATCATGTAACTTTTGAAAATCGAAAGTTTCCATTCAATTAATATCCCCAGCGAGTGGGAATAATAGTGGTTTAATCCAACTGTGTACGTTCTCATCTGGTTTCCATTCAATTAATATCCCCAGCGAGTGGGAATGGAAGTATTCTAAAACTACAAAGTGAAGCTTATTCTAAGTTTCCATTCAATTAATATCCCCAGCGAGTGGGAATAAGATGACACTCTACAAGGGTTATAAGCTCCATTCATCAAAGTTTCCATTCAATTAATATCCCCAGCGAGTGGGAATCCTTTTAGCACAATAACTGTAATAGTTTCTGCTACTGATGTTTCCATTCAATTAATATCCCCAGCGAGTGGGAATCTGACATTATCAGACAAGTTGAACAGCGTGAAATGGTTTCCATTCAATTAATATCCCCAGCGAGTGGGAATTCTACGCAGAGTCAGGTAAAGTCTCTTATTTTCAAGGTGGTTTCCATTCAATTAATATCCCCAGCGAGTGGGAATCTACCACCAAAGACCAATCAAGTTAGACCTGAGCATTCTACAGTTTCCATTCAATTAATATCCCCAGCGAGTGGGAATCATATTAAGGCATCTTCTTGGGACGGATTAAACCAGTTTCCATTCAATTAATATCCCCAGCGAGTGGGAAT
Source organism: Anabaena sp. PCC 7938 (assembly GCF_049315035.1). Taxonomy (NCBI): domain Bacteria; kingdom Bacillati; phylum Cyanobacteriota; class Cyanophyceae; order Nostocales; family Nostocaceae; genus Anabaena; species Anabaena sp. PCC 7938. The sequence continues at coordinate 87,269 of NZ_CP186036.1, forward strand.
TGGAGTGTCTCACCATTCTCGGTAGCTACTGCCTCGGTTTCCATTCAATTAATATCCCCAGCGAGTGGGAATACTTTATCACGGTACTATCTGAGGACTTGATGTGGGAGGTTTCCATTCAATTAATATCCCCAGCGAGTGGGAATGATTGTTGCTTTTTAGGTATAGACGATGATGAGATAGTTTCCATTCAATTAATATCCCCAGCGAGTGGGAATGTTAAGGACGCGGTTATGACTAACGAAAAATCAAGTTTCCATTCAATTAATATCCCCAGCGAGTGGGAATTGATGATGTACTGGTAGTTAGTTTACCTGCTCAATCTATGGGTTTCCATTCAATTAATATCCCCAGCGAGTGGGAATGTGTAAACTGCTTTATCTGGTAATTCATTTAATAGTTGTTTGTTTCCATTCAATTAATATCCCCAGCGAGTGGGAATGAAAGCGGTAAGTTCGATGCTCAACATTTACGAATAGTTTCCATTCAATTAATATCCCCAGCGAGTGGGAATTTGTGATCAGTAGAATCAGCTAAGTCCTCATCTAGCTGCCGTAAATAGTGTTTCCATTCAATTAATATCCCCAGCGAGTGGGAATTCTGCAAAAATGGCTGCTGAAGAATCAATTGATTACGACGTTTCCATTCAATTAATATCCCCAGCGAGTGGGAATTAGCCCTCTTCCCTACTCCCCCTAGTTATCCTCGATCCATCTGGTTTCCATTCAATTAATATCCCCAGCGAGTGGGAATACCTCTATTTTAAACCCTTACTCATTAAGGAGTCTAGACCCACTTTCCGAAGGTCAGCAAAAACCGCTGCTAAACAGATCACAAAACCACCATTAAAAACTACATAACCCTTACCCAATAAGTAACCGAAGTTCACAACCATAAAATAAACACTCCAGCCATTTTATCCAAACTTCAGAAACAACTAGATAATAATTGAACTAGGTGGTTCAATTACAGGTATTCCCACGCCCCAAGTTTCCACTTGAGACAAAGTATGTCGAGACAAAGGATAAAACCTGACATTATCCTCTTCTAACTTCAGCTTTTTTCTCAATTGACGGCGTAAATTCTGATATTTTTCGGTATTTAACTGACATTCAAACACAGAATACTGCACACGCTGTCCATAACCTTCTAATAAATCAGCCACTTTTTTGCGCCGTTTATTACAGGGAATATCATAAGCAATCACATACAAAAACATAACATAATTTTAGTCAATTCGATACGGTTTATAATGATGACTAGGATTATAAACAAACTGCTTAAAAGCCCTCACCTGTTGAGTTAACAAATCCCATTTTGGTTGTTTAATTCCCTCATCAGTTTGTATTTCCTCTGACATCCGTTGCAAAAACGCTCGTAGAAATTTCTTCCTTCCCTCATCATTCAAATAACAACCACCATTTTTAAATTCAAAATCAGCTTCAGCATTAACGATTTTGCGATTAATTAACCACATTACTAGAGAATCTATAAA
>NZ_CP186037.1:0-32496 GCF_049315035.1 Anabaena sp. PCC 7938
ATCGTTCTAGTTGAGAGAATCCGCCAAAACGCCTCTATTGACTGGAATCTCAAGGAAAGTGTGCGATCGCGCATGAAGATTGCCGTTAAGCGTCTGCTGCGTAAATATGGCTACCCTCCCGACATGGAAGCCCTAGCGATGGAACTGGTCTTAGAACAAGCCAAAGTTTTTACTGAATTTGAAGTTTCCACACAACAATGACTACAGCCGGGATACCCTCTCAATAGGACATAATGTAAAGTTTTGTGAAATCAATGCTCAAAACTATGGATTTATCGTTGTTTTCATCCGTGACCTTGATATCCCCCCTTGACTGATTTATTCTACGGGTATATAAATTGTTAGCGATCGCTCATTTTACCCCATTAGTTAAGTGCCTTAGAGATGGCATTCCCTAATTGTTGCAATACTCTTTCTTTGGCAAAATCCGCTGCTGCCCGTGCTGACTCTGCTAAGATAGTATCGGTGTTAGGTGTCAATTTTAGCGCACCTCCTAGATATCCCAATGCCTTACAGTAGTAATCGGATAAATTAGTCGAGGCCAGCCGCTTCACCGTCTGATAATCACCACCACTAAACGCTGTATAGGCTTGGGTGTGTAAATCATTTTCAGGAGTACCCAAAACATCAAGAATTGCATCAACGGCTTGATTTACCCGTTCTATCGTTAATTCTGGTATTTCTACTGTTTGCATATCTTACTCCAATTCTAAAAACTGTACCGTGATGGGTATAATTTACTATAATTTGAACTCAAAATCCTGAGCTATATAGGTTTGATAATTTGTAAATAACCCTGTGTGGGCTGAGTTTTTGCACCTTTGGCACATTTCCATCAGAGCAAATTGTTATTAACATCGAGATATCTAAATGTCCAGATATCTCGACATCTATATATTTTGAATCAACTATGTTAATATCAATGATTATTGAGTTGGCAGATGTACAAAATTGCTTTCCTGCGCTTGTGTATCGCTTTCTGGTGGACAGGGTAAGAGTACAGTTACCTTCTTTCTCTCCCTGTTACTGGCCTCCCAAGGAAAACGGGTGTTGGCGGTTGACTGTGACCCCCAAGCAAATCTCACCTTCTACCTAAATCATGAAGTAGCAGCTAATCAACCGACTTTATTAGAAGTGCTGACTGGGGCTGTATCTACAGAAGACGGTATTTATCCCACCCCACAGGAAAATCTTTTTCTCATCCCTGCTGATAGAAGCTTATTTAAAGTTGCTGACTTTCTCAGTTCCTCCGGTGCAGGAGCATTCATCCTCAAGCTCAGACTGCAAAAAGTTGAAAAGCTGTTTGATTACGTTGTCATTGACGTTCAACCTTCGAGATCGCAAATTTGCCTCACAGCTGTAGGCGCAGCTAATAAAGTTCTCATTCCTGTAGAAGCCACAACCAAAGGTGTTAACTCCCTCATTGACACCCTAGATTTTTTACAAGAGCAAGCATCAATTATGGCCTTCTCTGGTGAAGTCCTGGGCGTAATCCCCTTCCGAGATCGCTGGATCGGCAGAACCCAATCACTTGATTCAAAAGATACCATAGCAGCGATGAAAGAATTTGCTGGCAACATCCCCATCCTGCCTTCCATTAGAGAATCTGAGCAGTTCAAACGTGCCATAAGAACTGGAAAACTATTGTCTGAGCTTGGTTATCCAGACCTGCAATATCCCTTCGAGCAAATTATCCAAGCCTTAATCCCATGAGCGATGATGCCCTAGAACGCCTGAAACAACGGCAACGTCCCAGCGTCCCCACTCGTGATGCTTCCTTGACATCTAGTAGTCCAGATATCTCGACATCCAGATATCCAGAATCAAATACTCAAGAACCTGAAATTAAAACCAAGCAAAGCACCATTAGGTTAGAGGCAGAACTTAGTAATCGCTTGAGTGAAGTGTGTAAATCCAATGGCATCAGTAGGGAAGTATTAATTGAAGCCTTGTTTGAACATTACGAATCAAATCCAGAGGCTGGGGACGCTATTATCTCCCTGGCGAAAACAAAGAATGATCAGCGGATGAAGAACGCCAACCTTAAACGTGCCAAATCAATGATGCAGAAATTTAGTTAAATTAAATATTCTTTTAAATTAGAACCCCCAAAACGGGAGTCCTAACGAACAGTAGCAGCAACATCGCTGGCCACCATTTCCATTCAGTTTTAATATCCCCAAAATGAGGATTTCTGCATCATAGCAGAATAGGTTTAGATTTAGGCTTCAGTTACCTGCTACCATGATCAACCATCGGGCTAGGCTGCCAATGTGAAAATAGACAGACACGGCAAAGCCAAGGTGCTTACACAAGAAGAAATCCAGCGATTATTTACAGAAGGATTAACCACTGCTAGAGATCGCACCCTTTGTGCTGTCATGCTGTACACAGGTTGCCGTGTCAACGAAGCTGTCACCCTAAAAATAACCGATGTCTACGACAAAAAAGGCAGAATTCGCCCAGAACTCATCCTTCGCAAAGGCAATACCAAAGGGCAACTAGCTACCCGCACCATTCCCGTCCTAGAGGACTTGAAGCACTTCCTAGAACAATATCAACCCCCAACTACCAGTGAGGGATTTCTGTTTCCCGGTAGATGGGGACGGGGACATCTGCATTCGGACTCCGCCAGTATTATCTTTAGAGAAGGTTGTCAGCAAGTTGATATCGAAGGAGCAAGTACCCACAGCTTCCGCAGAACTGCCTTGACATTGATGAGCAACGCCGGCATCCCCCTGCGGGTAATTCAAGAAATTAGTGGACACAGAAACCTAGAGCAACTGCAACGATATCTAGAAGTAGAAACCTCCCAGGTACGCGGTGCGATCGCAGCCCTTTCCATGCTCACCCCAGTTGCCAACTCCCATCATACCGATGACACAAGTATCACCAGTATAAGGGTTTCAACTGACTCCTAGATCGGGAAAGTGGGGTATGCCGATCTATACCACAGTACAGACAGTTCAAGACTTTCGACTGTTAACCTAAAAGCGATGGTTACGCCCATCAAATGTAAAGAATTATTACTGAACTAACTCAAATGCGATCGCAGCTACGGCTACTTGGTATTGAGCCGAGATAGAAGTAAAAACCTGCAAGATGGTCTGAAAACCGTTGCTATATCTACGTTATAGCCTTTTTGATATCGAACTAGAATTTTTGCATAAATGCAGTGCCATTTTCACCCCATAATTGCTTTTCGCCTACCCAAGAGAATTATAAAAACTGTTGGGTAGAATACTCATATTTTTCGTCTCTAACCCAGTGTTTACAAGAGTTTCCGCTAATTATTTCTGGCTAGATTTACAAGACACCACCGACAAATTCGTGCATGGTTGAAAGCGGGAGTGATTGATTTCTCTGAATATGCTTTAAGGGAGAAATCTGACAACATAACATCAATGGGTGTTCCACAAGGAGGTACGATTTCGCCATTATTAGCGAATATAGCCCTTCACGGCATGGAAAATCGAATTAAACAAGTTGCTTTAACCTTACCCGGATGTAAATCGGAGAATCTTAAAGCAATAAGCTTAATTAGATTTGCAGATGATTTTGTAATTCTGCATAAAGACCTTGCCGTTATCCAAAGATGTCAGCAGATTATTGCCGAGTGGTTAAGCGAATTGGGGCTAGAATTAAAACCAAGTAAAACCCATATTTCTCATACACTTAATATGTATGAAGGTAACGTTGGTTTTGACTTTTTGGGTTTCACTGTTCGACAATTTTTGGTAGGAAAATATCACAGTGGTAAAAGCTCAAACGGAAAATTACTTGGTTACAAAACTCTGATTACCCCAAGCAAAACAAAGCTAAAGGCACACACGCAGAAGATAGGTAAATTGATTGATAGGCATAAGTCAGTACCACAATCTGATTTAATCGCTCATCTGAATCCCGTCATCCGTGGATGGACAAACTACTACTCAGGTGTCGTTAGCAAACGCATATTTAACCAGGCTGATACAACATTATTCAGCCAGCTAAAAGCATGGGCAGAACATCGTCACCCTAATAAATCTTCCCGATGGAGTTGTCAAAAGTATTGGCAAACTGTAGGGTCTGATAATTGGGTATTTAAACCTCATAATCAGAAGATTCGCTTACTCAAGCACCGTGAAACTCCTATCGTGAGACACATACAGGTGCAAGGAAGCCGAAGCCCGTTTGATGGTGATTGGGTGTACTGGAGTTCGAGAATGGGTAAACACCCTGAAGCTTCAAAAAGAATGGCAACACTCTTGAAGATGCAGAAAGGAAAGTGTACTCATTGTGGACTGTTTTTCAATCATGGAGATTTGATGGAAATCGACCATAAAATCCCCCGTTCAAAAGGCGGTAAGGATAGTTACGACAACCTTCAATTACTTCATGGGCATTGCCATGATGCTAAAACAGCTTCCTCTGATAAAGTTGCTGTTACCGTTCCAGAGATAGATGAGGATTATCTCAACTGTAATCCCTTTTAACTCTGAATTCAGAGGTGTGCGTGACAAGCACTAAATCACTGAGGAGCCGTGTGAAGTTAACGTTTCATGCACGGTTTTGTAGCCGAGTCAGGAGGGTGACTTCCTGGCTTAGGCATCCAGCTAACAAGGAGCTGATTATGCCACCTTTGGGTGTACCACTTTGAGTATCGTAGACTCGACTCTACCTCCCGGCGGCTACCCCTATAGCCTCTTTATTAATAAGAATTAAGCTACCTCATATTACGGTTAATAATATCTACTAGAGACATTTTATGAATTTCTTGAAGATATTTGTTTATAACTTGCACTTGTTTCTCCGGCGTGAAATACACAAAAGACCATCCAAAACCCGCACAAAGGGAACTAGAAATTTTTTTGCCGTCTCTGTCTTCTCCCCACCAATCTTGATACTCGCTTTCTAAATGTGGAGCAATATGCATTTCCGGCTCCATAAAATGGGCAGCGTAATAATAATTAGGAGCTAAAGAATGAAGAATAGTTTCAAAAGCATGAACTCGAATAGAAAATCTAGGAGGTGTATATGCTGCTAGGCGAGCTAAGCCCCTAAGGGTCGCGAACTGAGCAATAACTTCAATTCGAGATAAGTTGGGGCATCTTTGCTGAAGTGCTTCTAAGACACCTAGTAATACAACTCCACCAGAGATACTATCTGCAATGATTGCAGTATTAACTTTACTCATCTCTTCATCAGTAACATCCCTATCAAAGAATTTAACACTACCTACACGGCGGTTATAACCAGGAATACTTTTATCTGCAACGTGATGAGCATCAACCATGATTTCATTATAAAAATTTCCATAAACTGCGTATATCGCTTCTGCAACCTGATATCTTATACCTTCTCTAAAGATGGGAAATATTGCTATTTTATCTGGTTTGTTTTCGGAAATTATTTGAACCAAAGAAGGATTCCTAACAGCATCCCTTGTACAAGCACCCATAACTTGTGTCCTAGCAGAACCAAGCAATAGCTGTCCCGGAAGCAGAAGCTCACTTCCTAGCTCTTGCTGTAGACCAAGTAAATCACTAAGCTGATGGTTTACTCTTGCTTTGTGTAGATATACTAGCTTTTCCGAGGCAGTGCTATGTACAAGAGAAAGTTCAACTGCCCTATCACCTACAATAACCTTACCACTTCTATAAGAGAGTTCTTCTGAAGCCCCTTGAGCATTAATCGCACTATCTAGTTTTAATACACCACTCAACTGCTCTCCACCTTCGATATCAAGATTAAAAAAGTTTTGAAAAATACTCATAACACCGTTTACCTGAAAAACTCATTTGGTAGTATTAGTATACACTAAATATCTGCTTATTCCTTGTCTTATAGCTTGCTGTAATTCATCAATAGAAGTGCTTTCATTAAGCTTAATAATTTCAATTTGTTTCCAAGTATCCTTTAACAATTTTATCAAAGTTAAGTAGTTTTCACGAATTCTAATCAAAGAGGCAAGAGTTTCAAATTCATGTAGCTTCTCATTGCGTTTTTCAATTCTCTTTAAAGCTATTTCTGGATCTAGATCCAGAAAAATAGTTATATCAGGTATTAAGCAAAATTTATGTAATTCAGAAATCCAACTGGTTTCACATTCTGGGAAAAGATATGCATAAGCTGATAGGTAGCACCTATCACTTAATACATACTTTCCTTCATTAAGATGGCTAACTACGCCTTCAGTCTTTTCCTGATTGTGTTGTGTATCAGATGCCCATAGAAGTGCTAAAGTCCTTGGAGGTAGATATAAGCCTTGGTGAAGTAAATCTCTAGAAAACTTCCCTATTAATCCATCACTAAGCTCTCTTGTTGTAAAAAGAGGTATATCAAGATACTCGAACCAATTCTTTAATAGTTGAGCCTGTGTAGTCTTACCAACACCATCAATACCTTCAATTGCAATATATTTTCCAAGATACTTCATTGACTAATCCTTAATTAAGAGAGAGCTAAAGATGCTTCTAGCAAGATTGCATCTATAAGATAAACTATTTCCTGAGAGACATGGGATCTAAGATTCAATCTCTCTTTATTAATTTTCTCTAAATCTAATTTAGATTGCTGAATCTTGCTGCTACAATTTGATGCCGCTATTGCAAAATATTTTCTGATTTGTGAAACACTCTCACACTCATAAGCAATCCTATCAAAGACATCGATAAATCTTGAATAACCAGCAAGATATCTCAAAAGAAGTAACTCTTCAGGCAAAAGATTTAAGATTAAGTCAAACAGATTCAGAGGTTTTAGAGCAGCCCTCAAAGCTTCATAATCATAAGGTAAGTTATTTAAGCCATGACCGAATGAATCTTGAGAAAAAGGTAAATTTGAGACAACCTTTAAATCATATTCATCTAAATACAAAGCTATGTAGCCATTCTGAATGAGTTTTTGCGTTACTCTCACAGGCATTCCAGTTTGATTATAAGGAATTTCTTTGGCTACTAGTCCCCATGTAATTGCTTTGCCTCGTCCATGTAAATTTAAAGGAAGTTGCCTCACAACTTCTAAAATTTCACTTGGAATAAGGCTGATGTGCTTCTTCCAATAAGGATTTGTGTCTGGTCCTTCTGCCCAGATTTGTGCTAACTCTTGACCAATTTTTGCATTTCTTTCTATTCTTGAATGTGAATACTTTTTAACCCAATTAACCGCTTGAATTCCCATTTTGCTAAACATTGTTGGATAATTTTCAACCACCTCAGAATATTCTTCTAATTTTTTTTCATAGAAATCACTAAAACTTCTGTCTCTAATCGGAAGCCTTATGAGTCCTTCTTCCATAAAAACTGATGTTGATTTTAGAAGTTTGAATACTAAGGGACACTCTAACAAAAAAGCTGGTGGTAGAATCACAAAATCATCACATAGAAATACAGATACATTCAGTGTCTTTGCCAAAAGTCCATAATGTTCCCTAGCATTCAAGTCTTTTGAGATACCCAGAGTTAAACGACTATCAGGATCAAAAACATCCAGAAAAATGTTCTTTCGGATTCTACTAACACCAATGCCTTTGCTTGGATGTATATCCCTAGCTTGGTCGATAAAAGCTGTATGTAAAGTTTTTTCACTCTCTACACTTGTTCTTTGGGAAACACCTTGCTCAAGAATTAAATTTTCTATGCTGATTTGTCCTTGCGGAGCATAAATTCCAATTTTATTTGCAATTCCTTCAATATTTTTCGTCATTGTGTGTAGCCATTAATCCATATGGAAGTTTTGAATCGAAACTCTACCACCTGATTGAACGACTAGCCCAATCTTTTCAGCCAACTTACCCAGTACCTGTACAGTGGGTTGTTGCAATTGCAAAGTTCTCTGAATTTCCTGAATTGTTTGCTCCAACCTTGGATTATTTTCTTGCAATGCCAACTCTGCTAGAATCTCCACTTCTCTAGCTATTTCAGGGTCGGCGTTTGCTAACGCATTAACTTCTAATACAGTTTGTCCATAATCAAGAGGCTGTTTAGGAGAAAGTTCAATTGCATGGGCTGTAGCAGGAGATTTATCTTTCAATGAGGTCAAGAACCTACCGCTTTGCTCAACCACTTTTTCCCCAAGCTTTTCCCCTGTTTTCTCAAATGCTTTGGTTAAAATTGTCGTTGCGATCGCTGTCGCAGCTAATATTAAAGGTTCCATACTTCAAGTAATCAAAATTTATTTTGGGTGTTATATCAGTATCTGCCACCAAGATAGCTAAATTATACTTATGTTGACAACATCGACGATTGTGATTTGAAGGATTTACACTCTCCTGTCAATTTTACTTGAAAATTGCTGAAACCTATATAGGACAGGAGTTTTCAGTCCATATTGCAGGTTTTTACGTCTATCTCGGCTCAATACCGTCTTGAGTCTGACCAGCCTCAAGGCTCAGTTTTTGATGCACAGAATTTATTCTGTGATAAAGATAAAAGAAATTTGAAGCATAATGCTCGTGATTGCTCTGACTTAAATAAGAAACCTTTATTTCATGAAACTTATGCAAACACAATAAGTTCAGAAGATTGGCGACAGATGGATAGAGAAGATATATTAAACCTTGCTCTGCCAGGAGATGAGCCTCATCTTCAAGATGGGCTTTGGAACAGATGAATCAAACGAAACCATAATTTTGTCTTATCCAGATATATACATCTGTTCTTTCCCCGGAGAAAGTTTTCGCCGCAATTCTTTACCTAAAGAAAGAGTTTAGTCGTTAACTACAGCCTGGGGCTGTAGGGGTATGACTGCGTATTTTTGCTCACGGCTAATGTATGCTTGTCTAGCACAACATTGTATGCTTTTTGGGAGTCATGATTAGCGGTAAAGCCGGGATAGAAGCATTTAACGACCTCTCTACACCTGAATCATTACGGGTGCAAACTAAACAAGATTAGATGTTTGCAAGTATAGATGTCTATTGTTAAAAACAATTCCCCCAACCTATATCATGGACTGCTAATTCCCCATTGACTACAATTCCACTCTTTAAACTCTTCTTTCATTGATGAAGTACTCGCTCCTAACTTTGCAAAATGCTCAATCATTTCAGTAAGTCTAAGACAATCTGACTTAGATTTCTTTAATAAAGGAGTTTGTCCTAGTAAGTTTCCGTTTTGATTGCTAGGAGATATTGAGCTTCTTTTATCTCCATCCAAACGCTTTTTAATCGCAATGAGTTCACGGTTTAAATTATTGATTTGCTTCTCTAAACCTATTTTTTGAGTCTCAGTAATTCGTAAGTTTCTTTGAGCTTCATTCAAACTATTTCTATTCGCAGTGAGTTGATTTTTTAAATCATCAATTTGTTTCAATAAACTAGTTTGGTTTAAAATTCTTTCTTTCAGTTCTGAGATTTCAGAGTTAGCTTTTATAACGTTTTCTTTAGCCGTTTTCAATTCATTAGTAATTCGGGAATCTTGAACTGTTACACCACCTCCAAATCCAATACCTCCGCTTAAAATACTAAGAACAAGAAAAGGAGATAAAGCAACAATCGCATTACCCCAATTACCAGATAGGATATTTACTTGAATATGCCTAATATAATTACGTCCAATCTGGAATAAGTTCTTCTTATCTGAAACGTAATTTACTGTATTACTGTCTCCTATAACAGCTTTATTGTCGTTACCCTGAATAGTTCGATTATGATCTCCTTGAATTTTATTATTAGTTGTAGAATTATCAGCCTCTTGTTCTGAATTAACATTAGGCTGTTGTGGTTCTAAATTCTCAAGTGGCTGACTCATAAATGTCTTTTACAATCCTAATAGATGAGAACCAGCCGCCGCTCCCAGCCAGCTTGCAACTTTCATAATTATCGGCTTTGCCGTTGTCCAGATTTTTTGTCCAGCTTCCACACTCTTACTAGTATTTTCTAATGCTTTTGTTACATCTGTTAACTTGTTCAAAGCACGTTCTTTATTTGGATCTTCTTTATCTGTGGCTTTTTTCGCTGCACTCAAGTCTTCAATTAATTCTTCCTTGCTATCCGCTGGTAATTCTGCCCCTTGAATTAAAGTTTCCAGTTGAGCCAGTAACTTGACAACATCTTCTTTAGTGAGTGATTCAGAGGTAGCTGTACCTACTTGATTTTGTTGAGTTACTTGATTACTATCACCCAGGACAGCCTGATTATTATCTCCCTGAACTGCGCGGTTGTTATCGCCTTGAAGGTTCTTGTTGCTGACATTCCCACCGACATTCCCACCAACTGAAAAACCACCTGGATTGTTAGTCATAGTACCTACCTGTTCTACATTTGAATAAAAACTAGGGCGTTCTAACGCTGTCATTACCATATTCTCTAATCTTTTAATTTGGCTATTTTTTTCGGCTAATAATAATTGAATTTCTCGTTCTGGCAGTCCTTTTACTTGATTATAAGTATTAAAATATTCGTTACTCAATTCTGATTTATTAGCCGTAACTGCTGTTTTGGCACGAAGTAAAAACTTATCTTCACCCCGTTTTTCCATTGCCACGATCTCTAAATTAGCATCAGGGTTATTTTCTGCTAATTCTTTGAATGAAATAGCGATCGCTCTGGGATCAACACCTTGATTATGATAAAGGTCAAGGGTGTCAAAAATTGGTTTGATAAAATCATCAAAATCTCCATCTGCAAAAACTTCTTTATTGTTATCGGGTTTGCGTAGAGGGTCAGGGTTTTCTTTGGTGGGTAGTCGCATATAAACATATTCACATCTCACACCGTTAAACTTGGTATCGCTGGTAATGCCCCAATCCTCAATATAAGCCCCGGTGAGAGTTGCACCTGTAAAATCTGTCTCGTTAAGTTGTGTTTGTACTAGCTTGGCTCTTGATAAATCAGTATCTTGTAAATTGGCTTGGCTCAAGTCAGCACCAATAAAGCTGATATCTACCAAATTAGCTCCTTGAAAATTAACCCCCCGTAAGTCCTCACGGTCAAAGTTTTTTTCTGGTTTTTGACCTGTTATCAAAACTTGGCGCACTTGTGCATTTTGCAGGTAAGTTGTGCCAGGGCGAACCATGCTCAAGTTTTTTAGTTTTATTGAAACAAGTGCGAGTCAAATTAGCTCTTCTAAAATCTGTACTTTTAAGTATGGCAGCCGTGAAATTAGCATCTGTTAAGTTGGCGTTGCGAAAGCTTGTACCACCAAAGGCTGCAAAAGCAACAGCCATGTTCCGAATCAAAGAGTATTTTTCATCTCCCTTTATTGCTTGGAGAGCAATGTAAGCATTAAATAAGGCACCGGCGATAGCAGCGATGGCAATGGCTCCGCCGATGTCGATAGCGATAGCCATTGCCATCGCAATGGCGATGGCAGCGATGGCAATGGCAGCGATAGCAATGGCTCTGCCGAAGGCGACGGCACCAGCGATGGCACCAGCGATGGCGATGGAGAAGGCACCGGCGGAGTTGAATCCTTGGCGAAGGATAACTATAAAAACAACAATCACTACAATTAAAGCAATCCAGCCCATCACCTGAATTTCTGGGCTTGAATTTTTAAAGAGCAAAGATATTAACACTCCAGTGAAAGCTGAGAAAAATCCGGAAATTGCACAAAGGAACCACGATACACAGACTAGAAAAACTACCCACCGTTTTTGTAAACCTGCGGTGGCATGGCTAAAGTTTGCATCTTTCAGGTAGGCATTGGTAAAATTTGCACCCCTGATATCAGCATGGCTAAAGTTTGCACCTTCAAGATTTTGTCCTTTGAAAGAACGTCCTCTAAGATTTTGATTAGAAAAATCCTGGGGTGTCATTTGTTTAGTAGAAGTTCGGATTTATGCTCTAGCTTGAGTATGCAATTTTTTAGACTTTTAGACAATATTTGTTTGAATTTACCAGGATTTAACTTTTACTAACCAACCACCCCATCTGATTACCCAGCTTACCCGCTTTGGTGAAAGTAAAGCTACCCCATACAAAGGTCATTTCATCCTTACCTACCCTTGGGGTAACACCAATCAATTCTTTAACCTTAGCTGTACTCAGTATCCACTTGTGAGTAACAGCTTTTTCTAGTTCCTCATATTCCACCAGGGGCGATCGCTTATTGCCGATATATCCCATCATTACCCTAGTCCAGAAACCTCTACCGCTGATCATGATGGTAGTGGCAATTATAACGTCAGGGTGTACCTGTGACTGTGCAAACTGTCTTACCAGTTTGGGGGTGATATCACAATCTGACTCATCAGCAAACTGCCATTCATGTTCGTTTTATTTTAGAGTTGTCATTAGTAGATCCTTCATCGGGATTGAATAAGTGCGATTGCGCGAAGCGCAGCACCAAAGGGCGGCTCCTTCGGAGCATCGCATTTGTTTTGTCTAGATTTAATATAGTCTTATATCTAGATATTCGTCTAGATGCAACCCATCAAACTATCTAGATATAAGTCTAGATATTATAAGTAATTGATATAGATATCCATCTAGATAAAAGCTATACTAGCTATACATACATCTAGATAGGATATAGATATAGTGACTATGACTAAAAAACAACCACCATTAGCTACCTTTAGGTGTGATGAGCAGCTATGGCAAGATTTTAAGGACTTATGCAGCAAAAATAATACTAACGCTAGTGCTGCTTTAATTGCCTTTGTTAAGCAATCAGTAGCCAGTGGGAATCTAGATATTAATGCACAAGCATATAGACAGATTACCCCTACTCAATCTATACTACTGAATCTAGATGATATCTATAAATATATAGATAATCGTCTAGACAATATAGATGCACAATCTAGACGTGATACAGATACCCAAATATCTACACAGAATCTAGAGGAATTGATTGATTCTAGGATTCTTTTATCTGTACTCAATGGTGATATTAAAGAAGCAAACGCTCGAAGTTACTCCCAAGCTACAACCAATTTGAACAGCACGAGGAAAGAATTTTATAGCAAGGTAGAGGAACTAGAAAAACAACTTGAGGAATTAAAATCAAATCCCCCGGTAGCTGTAGCTGTTCCCCTTATTCCTCAATCACCAATTACCAGTGAGGAATTTACCAGAAACTACCTCACCTGCTGTAGTTCTAAATCACCAATCACCTGAAGATAGAAGATATTCTAAAATTGTTGATTGGGTATGCGCTCAGTTAAATTTGGGCAGATTAATTAGTGATCATTTTGGGAGTATTGACCCCATTACAAATCAACCTTGTGGGGAATTATTTGATAATGAATACTTGATTGAACACAACTTTCATGGTCAAATTGCTGCAAGAAAGGATGAATTAGAACTAAGGTTAGGAATAATACTTACAGGAAGTAAAGCCCGTGTAACCAGCGATGTCAAGGCAATTTTAACCGCGCTAGGTTTTCAATTTGGACATAAACAGATCAAGAAAAAAGAAACCTACTGGGTTATTAATCCCCAAAATGAGAAAAATTTATGAACAGCAATACCACTAAAATCGCTACTGATTACGGGGTAAATATAACGAAGCTGTCATCAGGGGAAAGATAGTCTGAAAACTTTGCTATACCTACTTTATAGCTTTAGCCAAGCCATATTTTTACTTTCAGTGCGTACATTGTTAACTTGCAATCTGCTGCATATTTACATTTCATTACATCTAAACTTGAGCATTTATTGAGTATTGAATAAGCATTGAATGAGCATTAAATGGGCATTTATTGAGTATTGAATGAGCATTTATTGAGTCATAAATTTATATTTGTTTCCAAGACAAATTCCCAAATAAATATTTTTTGTGCTTGACTTTTTCCGACTCAACCACTAATAATAATTAATAGGTTTTTCACAAAACTGCTTAGTAAGCCCTCATTTAATGCCATGAAGAATGGCATTAGCTTTGGCTGACAAAGAAGATAAAGTGTCAAGTATCAGCAAAACGATAGTTTATCTACATCACTTGTGAAAGCCTCAAAAGCTATTCACTAATCTAAAAAAAATATAGTCTATAACAGGAGCATTAAATGAAAATTGATGGCTGTGGACAAGCGAAAATACTATCTGGACAAGAAAGAGAACTACTATTAAATAAAGGATTCTTATCTCAAAGAGATAGAACTCTCAATGAATTATGTTTCTACACAGCTTGTCGTAGCTGTGAAGCCAGACAGATTTTATATTCAGATATTTTTAATGGAGATAAAATTCGGGAGACTCTCATTCTGAGGAAGGAGATTACTAAAGGGAAACAGGCAACTAGAGTTATTCCTGTAAATCCAAAACTGGCTTTGTCATTAGAAAAATACATTCAGGAATCTCAAGAACTACTAAAAATAAAACAACTGGTGGGGCAATGGGATTATAAAAGTTTAACTTGTAATGATGTATTTGATGAAAATAATCAAATCATTTGTCCAAAATGTTCTCATAATGTTATCTCTACCGCTGGTAAATCCAGGGGTAAGCAATTGTATAAATGTAAAAAATGTGCATACCGCTTCCTAGTAAAAACAGCTTTTGTAGAATCCCCGGAGTTGAAAGATAGAGTTCTTCAACTGGGAGTATATAACTCCCAAAGTTACGGATTTTTATTCGCTAATTCATCTAATCCTTACTTGTTTCCAGGAGACCAAGGAAACGGATCTATTTCTAGAACAACTGTTAAAGAAATATTTGCAAATGCGTGTAAAAGAGTAGGAATTATCGGAGCAGGGACACATAGCTGGAGAAGAACTGCTCTAACAGAAATGCACAAAAAGAAAATTCCTATGAAAGTAATTCAAAATATATCTGGTCATGTCCGACTTTCTAATCTACAGAAGTATTTAGAAGTATCCAGAGAAGAAGTAGAAGCAGCAATTAACTCACTGCCATAATCTGTTTTATCTAACCTATCACAAGCAATACTAATCGGTTAAGCCTTTTTTGGGCATTATAGACAACGATATTTCAAAGGTTTTGCCTACTTGATTTCCTTAACCGAGCAGTATTGCAATCAAAAGGAGTTACTTAATAATGTTAATTAACCGAAACGGTCAAGCCAAAGTTTTAACTAAATCAGAAATTCAGCAGCTTTTTCACAACGGATTTAAAAGCAGTCGAGATAAAGCTTTGTTTGCAGTCGCTTTTTACACAGCCTGTCGAATTTCAGAAGCCAGAAAAATGTTTATAATTGATGCGTTTTATGATGGTAAAGTCAGAGATGAAATTATCATTCGTAAAGCTCACTCTAAAGGAAAACAAGGTACAAGAAGTATTCCTACTCATCCCAACCTGAAAAAGATTTTACAAGAATATTACGACAATTCTGCCAAATTGGTAGAAATGAAAAAAATGATAGGAGATTGGAGTGAAAAAAGTTTCAATTGCGAAGGTAAAATTATTATCAACTTAGCTCATCAATGTCCTAGATGTCAATTTGCTGGCATCTTTAAAAATGGAGTTTGTAATAATCAACAAAGATATAAGTGCAAAAAATGTCGCCATGAGTTTTTTGAGAGAGAACTACCTAAAACAGATTTAGCTTCTGAAAATTCATCAGCAATTGAGTTTGACCCGCTAGGAGTGACTTGTTCAACTTTATATGGTTTCTTGCTAGAGAAATCTGACAATCCTTTTTTATTTCCAGGAAGGCGAAGCAAGGGTTATATTAGCCTCCGAAACGCCATGAGCATTTTTGTATATGCTTTTGACAAGCTAGGAATTGATGGTGCTTCTACTCATAGTTGTCGGCGGACAGCACTGACTATGATGCACCGAGAAGGAGTAATTTTAAAAGTGCTGCAAGAAATTAGCGGACACAAAGATTTAGGAGCGTTGCAGAAATATCTAGAAGTTTCTGAAGAGCAAGCCCGTGCAGCTATCAATATTTTGTAAAGCCCCAATATCACACTCAATAAAATTTGTCAAGGGGTGTCCAAAAGGAGACATAGTGGCAAACAAATCCCAAATGCTTGCTGTGTAAGAATTTGAAATTTGCAAAAAATTTCAATTATTTTTTAATGTTTTTGTGTCAAAACCAAAAAGACACTTGGGTAAACAAGTTTAGCTTTTGCACAAAAGATAGAAGTTTCGTTATATTAACTATAATACCTGCTGTTACGTTTGTTTTGTCACAAAAATAGAGGGCTAATTTGATGGGAACTTCTGGTCGAGGAGGTAAAAGAGAGGGGGGTGGTCGTCCATCCAACTGGCAGTATCAACCTACTTGTACTATACGAGTGCCGAAAATTTTTGCGGAGATACTTCTAAAAACTGCTCAGGAATTGGACAAAGGACTGAATGAGATAATTATTGTTGACCCCAAAAAGATGAGCGTTAGTCCGCAAGTAAAAAAAGAAGTGTTGTCTTTATCTCAATTGCGTATTTATACACGGGAAGGGCATAAAACATTGCGACTGGAGGAATTAATTAGTGTTTTACAACAATGTCTTAAACAGAAAGACTGAAATTTTTGAGTCAAATTATTTGTCGATTTTCATTGAATATGAAAGCATAGCATTTTTAGGAATCAAAATCAATCGGTTTACCGTTAAAGTGCTGATGTATTTTTTCAGGATGAACCCATGATGGTAAGGTGTGTTCAACGTCTTTTAATTCGTTCCCTTGTGCATCAACTAACCCATACCTGACAACTACTCTAGGCAGTGGTGTATCACCGTCAGCACTGAATTTTTGTAGTAGAATCATTCCGGCTTTACGAGTAGCTTCGGTTCCTGGCGCAAATGACTCGTTAGTGTCATTATGGGTTATTCCCAGTAACATATTTTTGGCTTTTCTGGTGTCACTGAGTGATAACTTAAAAACAGTATCAGCTAATTCACCTATCAACATTCTTTGATGGGTAAATTCATCTATAATGGTTTGGGTTTTATTGCTGGGATTTTGCTTTATTCTATCCATCCAATACCGTATTAAATCTTGAAAAGCAGTCATAGTATCCTGTTCATTTTCTGCTATATTCTGACTTTGCAGAAACTTCCAAACTTTGGCATTAATTCCGGTGGCGTGGCGGTCTATTAAATAATAGATATCAGCGTCTAAGCAATATTTTCTGATGAGTGCGATCGCTCCGGCTGTATATGTCTTCCCACTACCTTGATTACCGATTAACCATAGAGGTTTCAAGCTACTAATTATCTTCCACAGATAACCGTCTTCATGACCCTTTAGAGCATCAATCAGAACTGTTTTTAATTCTTCATTAGCACTGGGTTGTTTAGCATCACTAACGGGTTTATTAAGTTTGTCCAATTTGCGTTTTATTTCGGCTATTTCTAATTCGTTTTTGGCTGTTTCTTTGTCTAATTCACTAACCTGTAATTGGTGAGTTTTAATAGACAAAGTGCCTTGTAATTGTCCGTTAAGGTGGTCTAGTTGTACTTCCCCTTCTGACTTCATAGCCTGTATACTTTCGGCTGTGTGACGGGCTATTACTTGTTTAGTTATTTCAGCCTGGTTTGACTTGCTAAACCCAAATAAATCAATGTGAGTTTGTTCTAGTAAATCATTCTCAAGTGCTTTGATTTTGAGTAGTTTGAACTGTGAATGTATTGATTTTTCCTGATGATTAGTTAATGTTTTATTCACACCATAAGCAGATAACAAAAACAAACTACTAAACAATCCCCACGTTATCGCGGTAGGGTCTTCAGGTGGCAGTATTTTGACAACGTTAATATTATTATCAAATAACTGGTTTCTGCGTTCTCTATCAACTAAAAATGATATTCCTCTCTTGATTTTGGATGGACGGCAACTGCTTTTAACATTACAGTACAAGGTTTCCTGATGTTTGATTGAATCTGAGAACATGGGAACTGATGCAATAAAACCTGACATTAACAAAATGCCTACCAAAGCGGTAGAACTGCGGCGCTGCTTAACTAATTGTTGGTTAAATTGTTGTATTTCTTGCATTATCTACCTCCAAACATTTTACTTACATATGCACCAATACCAGACTTATGCAACCATATTAATGCTGAATTAATGTTATAAACAATATCCACAAATTCAGTTATTAAGTAATTCAAAAATATCGCTGTAACTAATCCAGATAACATGATTTGAATAAATGATTTAATCAACCTAATCATTGCTATTATTCTCCTGATTATTATTAGGATTTGCAACCTTTTTGAGTATCCCTAGTAAAGCAATACTTGACAAAGCAATTAACAAACTAAAACCCATATCTGGTAATTGAAAACTTAAGCCATCGCTGCTTCTAATTTCTTGGTAAGTTTGTGCAATAGCCTGTTTAGTTTGGATAATTTCTGAAGTGATTTTACTTGTACCAGAAAATGAAACCGCGCCTCCAATAGCTAATTTTACTATTCCTATCAATGGCTTATTACCTAGTGAAAATTCCCAGCTATCAGAACTGATTGAAAAATTAAAACTATCCCCTACATCAATTAATCCTGGTAACAAACTTACAACGGCACTGGCAACTTGAATAATGGTTAATGTGACCTGTAGATTAAATAACAACCAACTAAGGCTACAGGATGATATTTGACAAGCCAGAAATAACAAACTACTATCAATGCGTTTTCTCGCTTGAATATCTGCATAGAGTTTGTTTTCAATGTGAGTTAAATAACGGACAGTTTCACCCTGTAGCGGTGTTTCTTCACTATCAAGAATATTGTCTAAATCATTGGGTGATTGTGTTAGCATAGGAGTAGTAAAAATAATGACCTGATTACCCCTATCAATTAGCAGTTGGTAGAGGTATTTGAATTACGTTTTAAAATCCGAGTGCTGCTTTAAATTGCATAAATCTTTCTTTGAATCCTGGTGTGTGGTATTGTTTCTCAGGAATCAAGTCATAACGCGCATTTTCACCCTTGTCTAGGGCTTGACTAATCTGCTTAGATTGCAGTTGCTCATCAGCAGCTATTTGTTTATTTTCGGGACGGTTTGACTGTTCCAAAATTGCCGCCTGTTGATCTACTCCTACCAAGTGAGCATCTATATATCCCTTAATTTGGGTGTAGTTCATCTGGTAATTATGGCGGGTATTTTCGGTATTTTTGGATAGGACAAATTCTTGTGCTAATTCTTGACGTTGATGAATATACTTTTGTTGTCCTAACATTACTTGAGATGCTGCTTTGTCAATAGCTATAGCACTCTTACCAGCCTGTAACAAAATATCAGCAGTTGCCTTGTTATAAGCTTCAGAACCGTTGATAATCTCAAGATAAGCTTGTGCTAATTTTGGTGCTAATTCTTGGCTTAATCTGCCTTGACGGGCTAATTCTCCTATTTTTTGGGCTGCTGCTATGTCTCCACCCATAGCTTTATCAAAATCACTGAGTGTGACACCAAACTTTTTACCTAAAACTTTGGTGATTAGCTTACCTTTGGGTAAGACGTGATTTTTTAATTTGGGTGTTTTGGCGGGGGGTAACTGTTTCATTTCGGTATTTCCAAATAGTTGTTAGGATCTGAGAAATATCTGTGTTCTGGTTTTATTACTCTGCTACTAAAACGATAATTATCAATTGTGATAAATGCTGCTATAGTGGTAATTAGTAGCAGAGAACAGGTAATCAAAGCAGTGGGATTAATCCTTAATTTGAAGCTGTTATCCGGCTTTGAGACTTGGGATTTTAAATGCTGCAAGTGTGGATTTGACTTTGCTTTTAAAGTCTTTCGTTTGCTCCTGTAGTTGGGAATTAATCCCCTGTAACCCAGTGGTTAATTGTTCTGAATTTTGACTAAAACCATCAGATGCTACTTGACTAATTTCCTCCAAAGTCTCACTAATTTTCTGGGAATTGAGACTAACTTTATATTGAATGAAGGCAACAATAGCTGATTTAATTTCCTCCAAACTGTCGGTTAAATCTTCACTGCTGCTATTAAAGTTTGACGCTATCAGTTCAATCTCAGCAGTGTTAAGAACAACGCCCAAACTGTTAGCGGTAGAAGCAATTAATTCTGATTTTGTGGCAGTGGCTAAAGCTGTTTCTTCCTCAGTATCTAAAGCAGGTCTATTTGTGTATAATTCGCTGCTATCTATATCCTGTATAGATGCTGTATTTACATCATCTACCCTGTTTACCGTGTCTACATCCTCACTGGTTAATGTTTCCAGTTCCTCCTGGGTAAGTTCTGCAATGTTTCCATTTTCAACATCTACACAGATAGATGTTTCCTGTGTGGGTTCTAATTCGTCAGAATTGTTGTTAGTTAAAGCTTCCAGTTCTGGTGCAGATTCATTGGTTATCATTGGTTCTACATCTTCCTGAATTACTGTTAATTTTGTAGCTGTACTCATAAAGTAATCAGTAGCTTTGTTAGTCTCCCTATCTGTAATGTTGTTAACATTGCTTACATTATTTTGTAGATAGGTTTTTACATCTTTTAACTCAACTTTTAAGCCTTTACGAGATAGTCTAGATTGAACTCTTTTAGCAACTATGGTTAACATTATCTATGCTCCTATTTTAGATAGTTGGGAAGATTGGACTTTTGACTTATAGATAAGTGCTACCGCACAGATAGGAATTAGCACTTGTTTGGCATAAAAAGATTTAGCTTTAAATCCCCCGGCTGTTTTAAACCATCTACTGATAGTGCCTTTATTGGGTGTAATTCCTAATTTCTCCAGTAGGTTTATGAACTGTTGACCCGTGCAGCCGTCACCTATTGATGACTCTACTTTTGATATTTTTCCTTTGATTTTGTGGTATTGGGAAAAGTATCTTGGTGAGGTTTTACGCAGTGCTATGAACAGTTCAAACCCATCTTTAGTAAGGGGTAATTCTGCTGTTCTCATATCGCGTTTTACCCTCCACCAATGGACATCATTTACCCTTGCACCTGTTACGGTTTCATATATCGCGCGTTCATTCTCCATAGCTTGAATAGTTGCGTTATGCGTTATCTGTAATCTGCAAAATTGCAGTGCGTGTAATTCACATCCTAAATATCTGTATTACGCATATTGCGTATCTGTATTACGCATTTTGCATTTTAGGAGTGCGTTTACTTGCACGTTAGGCATTTATGCAGTATCCGTATTACCAAGATTTATGCTTATTTCCTTCACTTTCCAGTCATGACAAGACTTTTTGGGATGCAGTGGGATTGCAACTTTCTTGGCTCTAGTGTTAGTATAGCAGTCGAGTTCCGACAAGTACAACTAAGTTCTGTCAACAGGTGAACTTAACGGAATATGTACCCATTAGACCTAATCTGATGTTTACTGGAAATATCAGATAATGTTGGATGCTATGGGAACTAATAAGAAAGTAAAAATTACATTTACTTGCACTCCAGAGTTGAAAGACGAATTACAGCAATGGGCTGACAGTGAAAACAGAACATTGTCAAACCTTGTAGAAACTTTGTCAGAAACAGCAGTTATGGAACGGAAACAAACCCAAAAAGCAAGTTAATCAATTTGCGATCGCCTACAACAGTAAACATGACAGATAACATTAAACGCTCTAAGGGAAAGTTTGACTACCTGGCGGAAACTAGAGATTGGGGTGCAGCCACAACCGAGGAGCGTTGCAAAAAACTTGCTAGAGGGAAAGGTAAACGATTAGTCGAGATTATCGACACTGAAACCGGAGATTTACCAATCATTTGTATTTTTGAGGACTACCCAGATGAGTGAAACAGCTACCCAAGTTCCCATCACTACTATTGTTCCTATGCTGACTGCTATCAGCGATCGCAATTGGCAGCAGTTCAAAAATCTAGAGGCTGATTTTGTTAGCCAGTATGGGGTAGATGTATGGGAGGAAGTGTTTAATTTTCGTTTGAAACCTGCATTAGATAAAGATTCTGACCGATGGCTACTAATTCAGTGGTGCAGTCAGGGTATTAAATCAATCAAAAATGTGGCTTAGTTTAGGCGCACCCCTCCCCCGTTACTGTTCCAAAATTTCAAAAATTTAGGATAGTAACTCACCCAACCCAAGGTTAGAAAATTTATATCTTGACCGGATGCCCTGAGTGCGATCGCCTGCGGCAGTGTGCTTTGCACAATCGCCTCCGGTGCTGGCGTAGCCCATCGCTAAATCTCATTCACTGTAATCACCCTCCGCTCCTACAAGGGAGCGCAATCGCAAAATTTACCAACAAAATACTAAAAACTAAAATTTTTTCTAGGTACTACAAAATGAATAATTCGCGTAACTCATACCCCGACTGACTTGTAAGCAGCTTAAGTATAGCGTTGTATTTTTTTTATAACGTTGTCAAAAATGCTAGTACAAGGATACCTTAGAATTTAGACAAAAAAAATTGTGAGGTCCCCCAAACAGTTGAGTAAGGTGAGTGCAAATCACCTTCTGTACAGAGAAGCCACACAAAATCCATTCAAAATAAAAAATTTATTAATTATTATTGTAGTTGATTTTGTGAATTTTCTGCAACTGGCTGGGACTCCAAAAAAACAAAAAACAGGAGTCACTACCAATGAAAACCCAATCCACAACCGCATTACACAATTCCTGCCCAATTAATCAAGTTTCTATTTGGGTGACTGGCACAGACTGTATCTACGCCTTAAACAATTTGTCCAGTGTCGCTGAAATCTGTTTGTACAACCAGCAAGAACTGTCATCTGGTACAAACTACTTCATTGACGATGCCAACACCCCAGAATGGCAAATCAAAGATATGTGCTGGCAGAATCCAGATAGCTGCTACGTACATGGGATAAACACACCCTTAGAACATTTAATTAGTGAAGCATTTTCAGCCAAAGCATTTTTTATTCAAATGCTGGATTATGCTCTTCCCTTCGCTGATTGGGCAGAACGCAAAGACAAAGAGCTATTGACAATCAAAGAAGCTATCCAAATAGCCCAAATCGCCTATAAATATAAATCGGGACTTGATTTAGAAGTTGAACTCAATACTTTACGAGTAAGATGCAATCAGAACTCCTATGACTGGAATAGGTGTATGGCAAAATTAGAGAAAGAATTTTATCAAGAGTTGGAACGACGGGGAATACCAAACAACTCCACAGATCCATCAGAACGACTCAAACTGGAAATCAAAAGATACATTGCAGAAAAAGACGAAGCTAAAAAGGCACTGATAGCTAAAGAACTGAGAAAACAGGGAATATCCAACCAGGATATTAAGGCGATCGCCAATCAACTTGATAACAGCTTCGCAACTCCCAAGGGAAAATTTTTTAGCAGCTACGATTTATTAAGCTATGAACCGGAAGTTGCACCCTGGTTAATTCCTGGACTATTGCCAAGTACAGGAGTAGCATTATTGGCAGGAGATCCAGGTATAGGAAAATCTACCCTCGCCTACGATTGTGGCTACTCTGTGATCAGTGGCAAACCATTTTTAGGCGAAACACCAGCTAGGGTAGGTAAAGTATTATTTCTGACTGGTGATGAACCATTTAACCAATTGCGAGAAAAAATTATTACCCGTGGCTTTTTTGAATACATGGGAATGTTTGACGTGATTCATGATTGGGATATCTCCCAAGATGGGATGTTAGAGGAAAAATTAGAACAATTAAGGCCAGCTTTAGTCATAATTGACTCATTCTCAAGCATTCACCAATCGGAAGTTTTTGATGAAAATTCCAGTAATGCAGCTAGGGGAATCAGAAAGTTAAATCGACTCCTAGAACGTTACAACTGTGCTGGTTTGATGATTCATCACACCAACAAAAACAAAGAACAGAAGGGTATTCATAAAGTTAGGGGAAATACTGGCATCACAGCAGCGGCCACGGCTGTATGGTTGCTTAGTGGTGAAGGAAATGTCAGAAGATTCACCACACCTAAATTAAGAAGTTCAGATCCAGTTGATTGGAATATCACCCTTGACCTTAACTCCGGTCGCTTTGATGTTGTCAGCGGTAATGAAGAGATACAGCAGTCAAAATCAGTGATTGGACGGGTTAGGGAGCTTTTTGAAAGATTGGGGCATAATACCCGACTAGAATTTATAGAAGTCAAAGCACAGGTAAGCGGTACTGATGATAGCTTACGTAAAGCTCTTAGTCGTTTGTGCAATCAAGGCATAATCGTCAAAACTGCTAGTAAGGTAGACTCTCGTAAAATTGTTTACTATTTATCATCTAAGTACATTTTACATACCCCCCCTCCCTCTAGTAATTGTGTAAATTTGTCCAATAAAATCTCTGAAAACATTACTAGACAAAGCGTTGAGATATTGGACAAATCATTGGACAAACCGTGGGACAATGTTGGACAAGATGTTGAACAAGTACCTATAAATACACCTTGTCCAATAGCTGAAAACTTTGTTGGAAAAGGATTTGGACAAGATATTGGACAAGCCTCTACAAGTAAGGAGGGGGGGGAGGTTGTTCAAGATGTTGGACAAGCTGCAAATGTAACTGAAACTGAAGTTGCTACTGATAGCAGTAAATTAGAGATCACTGCCCTCTCTTCCAGATGCTCCGCGAACGCCGAAGACATCGCTTCCACTACTCCTGCCCAACAGGAATATCAAAAAGGCGATACAATCCGCTGTTACCCAACTGAACGACACGCTGATAACGCTTGGAAAGTAAAGGCAACGATTTACCACATCGAATATTCCCAGCTATCAACAGGCCAGTGGCTACCTACATATTGTGAAATCCGATGGATGGATAAAAAAGGTAGAGTTCATGCAGATAAAATCGCTGGTGGATTATTTGATGAGTGGGTGTTTGGCAAGGTAAGCGGTTTTTGATGAAAGCGATCGCTTTCATCAGAACTTCTCAAAACAGAAAAAATGAAGTGGCGATGCCTCCGGGGGACGTTGAATGTAGAATCCCCGTGTTTTTAGACCGGGGAGTGTCAATTCCCAAAATTAAGGACAAGAAAACTAAGGATAAGATGGCAGAAAAAGCAGCAAAGCAGAATAATTCCGAGTCATTTGAACAAAAACTATGGAAAACGGCGGATAAACTCCGAAAAAATATTGATGCTGCTGAGTACAAGCACATTGTCTTAGGCTTAATTTTTCTCAAATATATCTCCGATGCCTTTGAAGAGTTGCACCAAAAACTGCTTGCAGGTGAGGGAGAATACGAAGGAGCTAATCCCGAAGATTCAGAAGAATATGCGGCAGAAAATGTGTTTTTTGTGCCAGTAGCGGCGCGGTGGCCATCTCTCCAAGCCCAGGCCAAACAGCCGACTATTGGCAAACTGGTTGATGAAGCTATGGAAGCTATTGAACAGGAAAACCTCAAACGCTTAAAAGGGATTTTACCTAAAGTCTATGGACAGCAGAAATTAGATCAAAAATCCTTGGGTGGATTAATTGATTTAATTGGTTCAATTACTCTAGGGGATGCCGAAGCACAGGCACAGGATGTATTAGGGCGGGTTTATGAGTATTTCTTAGGACAGTTTGCCCTAGCTGAAGGTAAAAAAGGCGGACAGTTTTACACCCCAGAAAGCATTGTCCGGTTATTGGTAGAAATTCTCGAACCTTACAATGGGCGGGTTTTTGACCCCTGTTGTGGTTCTGGGGGAATGTTTGTCCAGAGTGAGAAATTTATCAAAAATCACCAAGGGCGTTTGGATGATATCTCAATTTATGGGCAAGAAAGCAACGAGACAACCTATAAGTTGTGCCGGATGAATTTGGCAATTAGAGGCATTGACGGCTCAAATATTAAGTGGAATCCTGAAGGTTCGTTTCTCAATGATGCTCACAAGGACTTAAAAGCGGATTTTGTCATTGCTAATCCTCCTTTTAATGATAGTGATTGGGGCGGCGAGTTATTGCGAAATGATGGCCGCTGGCTAGATAAGGATCTTGTCCCTCCAGTGGGGAATGCCAATTTTGCTTGGGTATCCCATTTCATTTACCACTTAGCACCCACAGGTTCGGCGGGTTTTGTCTTGTCCAACGGTTCGCTGTCCTCAAATACCAGCGGTGAGGGAGATATTCGCAAAGCTTTAGTGCAGAAGGATTTGGTAGATTGTATTGTCATGTTGCCAACCCAGCTTTTTTACAATACGGGTATTCCTGCTTGCTTGTGGTTTCTTAGTCGGTATAAGAACGGCAATAAACATAGAGCTAGACATGGTGAGGTATTGTTTATTGATGCTTCCGAGTTGGGTTATATGGTGAATCGCAGTAGTCGGGCTTTTACGGAAGCTGAAATTAGCAAGATTGCTGATACTTACCATGAGTGGAAAAAGTCCGGGGGCAGTTACCGTGATATTAAGGGCTTTTGTAAGTCGGCTAATTTAGCTGCAATTGAAAAGCATAATTTTGTGTTGACACCAGGACGGTATGTAGGTATTCCTGATGAAGTGGAGGATGGGGTAAGCTTTGAGGAGAAGATGGGGGCTTTAACGGCAGATTTGGCGGCTCAGATGAATGAGGGTTTGGCTCTGGATGCTGAGATTAAAATACAGTTAGCTAAGGTTGGTTTTTCTTTGGAGGTGGAATGATGAGGCAAGCAGAACTGAAGCAAAGTATTATACAACGTCTCGATAGGATGCAGCCAGAACAATTGGCTTTTGTGGTGAGTTTTTTAGATACTTTTGAAACTTATTCTCAATCGGTATCTCAATCACAATTGACAGCAGAAAAAAGGCATGAGTTGATTACAAGTTTAAAGGGTAAATACGCTTATACTTCTACATCTAGTGATGATTTTGCCCGACGTAAACAAGATGAGATTGATTGGGAAGAACGTAATCAATGAAGGCGATTTTACAGATTGTAGTTAAGCATGATATCGGGTTTATATTAATTTGTGTCGAGCGCAGATGAGGTAACAAAAAATGATTGCTGTAAAAGATAAGTTTCCTAAGTTAACACCCGAAGAATATTTTGTCTGGGAAGAAAAACAACTGCTTCGCCATGAGTATCTTAATGGTGAACTTTACGCTATGAGTGGGGGAACTCAAAATCATGGCCGAATTGCTAGTAATATTATTTTCATTGTTAAAGGTCATTTACGGGGCGGTGGTTGTCAGGTTGGTAATTCCGATTGTCGTGTAAATATTTTTGAAACGAAAGATTATGTTTATCCTGATGTGAGCGTTACTTGCGATGAGCGAGATAGGACTGCAATTCAAGCAATTCAATATCCCTGTCTAATTGTTGAGGTTTTATCTCCCAGTACAGCCAGTTATGACCGAGGGGATAAATTTAGATTGTATCGTCGCAATCCTAGTTTGCAAGATTATGTTTTGGTTGATGCTGAGAAAATAGCGATTGATTTATACCGCAAAAATGAGCGCGGTAATTGGGAGATTTTTAATTATCAGTTGGGGGATAATATCGAGCTACGAAGTATTGATTTAAGTTTTCCCATTGAGTCAGTTTATGAGGATATTGTTTTTGAGGAATTAGGATAAATCGCTAGTATTTCTATCAGTTTGGGAATGAGTAAGGATTGCTTTAAGGATATTTAGTAAAGGTGCAGTTTGAGTTATGAGTGAGTGGAAAATATATAAAATAGACCAACTGAAATCTAGTCATAAAACAGCAATTTCAATTGGTCCATTTGGTTCAAGAATGAAAAGTGATTGCTATGTACTTAAAGGTATTCCTGTTATTCGTGGCAATAATATTTCTGATACACCAAATTTTATCGGTGATTTTGTATTTATCGCAGAAGAACAAGCGAAAGATTATAAATCCAGTAAAGTTTATAAAAACGATCTTGTTTTTCCTCACAGAGGGAATATAGGAGAAGCTGGAATAGTTACAGAAAATCAGTACAAAGAGTACATAATTTCATCAAGTTTAATGAAACTATCTTGCAATACCGATTTAGTATATCCAAAATTTTTGTACTATTTTTTTAAATCCAATCAAGGTAGAAAA
This sequence comes from Anabaena sp. PCC 7938, assembly GCF_049315035.1. Lineage (NCBI taxonomy): Bacteria > Bacillati > Cyanobacteriota > Cyanophyceae > Nostocales > Nostocaceae > Anabaena > Anabaena sp. PCC 7938. The sequence continues at coordinate 27,725 of NZ_CP186037.1, forward strand.
AAATTACTAGAAAATGCCTCACAGGTTGGGACTCCAGGTATTGCAACTCCACTAACTTCTCTAAAAAATATTGAAATTAATCTACCTCTATTAGAAGAACAAAAAAGAATTGCTGATATTTTATCTTGTCTTGATGCGAAAATTGAGAACTTGAGGCGACAAAATGAAACTCTGGAACAAATCGCACAAACACTCTTTAAGCATTGGTTTATAGATTTCGATTTCCCCAACGCAGACGGTAAACCCTATAAATCATCTGGTGGTGAGATGTCGCCCTCAGAGTTAGGCGATATTCCCGAAGGTTGGCGTGTTGGGAAGTTTTCAACTTTTTTTGATTTATTTAGTGGCGGAACACCTAAAACTAGTATTTCTGAATATTGGAGTGGCAGTATTAAATGGTTGTCTGCAAAAGATGTCACACGCAATCATAAACATTTTGTTATTGAAACAGAAAAAACAATCACAAGTAAAGGTCTTCAGAAATCAGCAGCGAAGTTATTACCCATATATACAACAGTTGTATCGGCTAGAGGAACTGTAGGTAATTATTGTCTTTTATCAGAGGAAATGGCAATTAGTCAGTCAAATTTTGGCGTTTATCCAAAATCATCAAATCAAGTATTTTTTGGTCATTTATTAATGTCAAGCCTAATTGAAAGGTTGAAATCGCAAGCTTATGGTAGTGTTTTTGATACAGTTACAGCATCTACATTTAATGAGTTATATATTTTAATTCCTGAGTTAAATGTGGCTGAAGATTTTGAAAACAAAATAAAACTTATTTTTCATAAAATTTTGCTAAATGAAAAACAAATCAAAACCTTAACTAAAACCCGTGATGCTTTATTACCTAAATTAATGAGTGGACAACTCCGCGTTAAAGAATAAATTATGAAACTATCTACTGATGTCATTATTCCCGATGCAAAAATCAATCAATATCTTTTATTATATCGAGAACAAGACGACAAATCTAAATTTTTAGCTCAAGGTGGATTTACTCAAGATAATTCAGAACAACTTAAACAAGCCATTTTAGAACTCATACAAACAGAAGAAGCCATAGAAGATAGTAGTAATCAGTACGGCATATTCTATCGAGTAGAAGGTAACTTAAAAGGAATCAATCGAAATCTGGCAGTTGTAACAATTTGGCTAGAACGTGCCATTGACAAGAAAATTCAATTTATCACCCTAAAACCTAAAAAGGAGAAAAAATCATGATTAATCTCTATCAACGAGTTTCTTTAGCCCAAGACTTCCCAGAATATCACCTCAAAAAAGGAGACATTGCCACCTTTATTGATACCGTTCCCCATCCTACCGACGGTGAAGAAGGCTATATTCTCGAAATATTTAACGCTCTTGGCGAGTCCATTAATACGGTCATTGTCCCCAAATCAACTGTTGTAGAACTCAAAGCCGATGAAATTCTTTCTGTACGTTCCCTAGCCGAAATATCATGATTAATAAACTAACCTAATTGCCAAATTGTCTAACATCACCATTCACCTATTTAACACCCAAACTCAACCTAACCGCAGCCTTAGAAAAACGCTTTGCCAATCTTGGTGATTTTCAACTACCAGAAATTACCAGAGAACCAATGAAAACAGCATTTAATTTGGCAGCAACGGCAGTATGAAAACTGTTCTCGATACAATGTATTATCAGAATAGATTAACCCTGGGAATTTATGAAATCTGCCCTCACCGAAGCCGAAATCGAAGCATACCAACTCCAACTCCTGCAAACCCTGGGATATAGCTACTGCAACGGCTATGACATCCAACCAGAAGGCAGTAACCAAGAACGGGAAAGCTTCGGTGAAGTAATTTTAAAACATAGACTCCCCCAGTCCATATCCAGAATTAACCCCACCATTCCTTATGATGCCCAATATCAGGCACAACGGGAAATATTTAATATAGCCAGTTCCGACTTACTCAATAACAACGAAATATTTCATAAATACCTCACAGAAGGCATCACCGTTGAATATCAAAAAGACGGCGAAACCAGAGGCCAACCTGTGCAATTAATTGACTGGGAACACCCGGAAAATAACGAATTTGTGGCAGTTAATCAATTTACAGTTATTGAAGATAATCATAACCACCGCCCCGATATTGTCTTATTTATTAACGGCTTACCCCTGGTTGTGATTGAACTAAAAAACGCCGTAGATGAAAAAGCCAATCTCAACGCCGCCTATAACCAACTGCAAACCTATAAACAGAGAATCCCCAGTCTATTTACCTATAATGCCCTATTAGTAATTTCAGATGGACTTTCCGCCCGTGCTGGTTCACTCACCGCTGGTTTTAACCGCTTCTCCACATGGAAAGTACCTCCCTCAGCAGGTGAGGGAAATAGGCAGAATCCAGAAATAAACGAACTAGAAATTTTAACCAATGGCTTACTCAATCAGCAAACTTTACTAGATTTAATTCGCTATTTTACTGTGTTTGAAAAGTCCAAAACCACAGACTTAAAAACAGATATTGTTAGCATTACCACTGTTAAAAAAATCGCTGCTTATCATCAATATTACGCCGTTAATAAAGCCATTCAATCTATCATCACCGCCTCATCCCCAGAAGGAAATCATAAAGGCGGTGTTCTTTGGCACACTCAAGGCAGCGGTAAATCTCTCTCAATGGTGTTTCTAGCCGGAAAACTAGTTTTAAACAAAAGCCTCCAGAACCCCACCATTGTCATGTTGACAGACCGCAATGATTTAGATGATCAACTATTCGATACCTTTGCTGGCTGTCAACAACTCCTTAGACAAGACCCCCAACAAGCAGAAAATCGAGATCAAGTGCGGGAACTGCTCAACACCAACTCAGGCGGTATCATTTTTACCACCGTCCAGAAATTTTCCCCCGCTGATGGCGAAACTCTTTATCCCCAAATTAGCCCTCGCCCGAATATCATTGTCTTGGCAGATGAAGCCCACCGCAGCCAATACGGGTTCACAGCTACACAAGTTGATATCAAAGACGAAAACGGCAACATCACAGGCAAACGCACCAAATACGGCTTTGCCAAATATATCCGTGATGCCCTGCCAAATGCTACTTTTATCGGCTTCACCGGCACACCCGTAGAACAAACAGACAAAAACACCCCCGCCATTTTCGGTGAATATATTGACATCTACGACATCTCCCAAGCCGTCAAAGATGGGGCAACCGTGCCGATTTATTATGAAAGCCGGTTAGTAAAAGTGGATTTAGACGCAGCCGGGAGACAACTCCTAGATGAACTAGACGAAGACCTCAGCTTTGAAGACCTCAGCACTACTCAAAAAGCCAAAGCTAAACAAACCCAACTAGAAGCAATTGTCGGTTCTACTAAAAGAATAAAACAGATTGCCCTAGATATTGTCACCCACTTTGAGGCACGGCAACAGGTAAACAAAGGCAAAGCCATGATTGTTACCATGAGCCGCTTAATTGCTGTTAATCTCTATGATGCCATTATTCAACTCCGTCCAGATTGGCACAATGCAGATATAAACTTGGGCAAAATCAAAGTTGTCATGACCACCTCTGCATCTGATGAAGGTAATTTAGTTAAACATCACACCAGCAAAGGGCAACGGCAAACCCTCGCCCAACGCCTCAAAGACCCGGACAACTCCCTAGAATTAGCCATAGTCTGCGATATGTGGCTGACAGGCTTTGATGCCCCATGTCTGCATACCATGTATATTGACAAACCACTGAAAAGTCATAATTTAATGCAAGCGATCGCCAGAATTAACCGTGTCTATTTTGAAAAAACAGGCGGACTGATTGTAGACTATTTGGGACTGGCTGCTGAACTCAAAAAAGCCCTATCTTTCTATTCTCAAAGTGGCGGACAAGGCGCATTAACCCTAGATCAAGATGTGGCTGTGGGCATACTCCTAGCCAAACTAGAAATAGTCAAGCAAATCATCTCAGGCTTTGCCTATCAGCATTATTTTCACACTGACACCGGCGAAAAACTCAATATCCTCAAAAATGCCGTTAACTATGTAGCTACACCGACTATCAAAGATAGATTTCTGACCGAAGTTCACGCCCTCTCCCAAGCCCATTCTCTGGCTGTTCCTCATCCCCAAGCGCTCGCCGCATCGGAAACCATCTCCTTTTTCCAAGCCATCCAAGCCAGCCTCAGAAAACTAGAAAGCAGTGGTGATGGTGGTGGACTCAACAACCAAGACATCGAAACCGCCATTCGTCAAGTTGTAGATCAGGCGTTGGTATCCGATGCCGTAATTAACATTTTTGATGAAGCAGGTATAAAAAACCCTGATATTTCTATCATCTCCGCTGAATTTATGGCAGAAGTGCGGGGGATGGAACATCAAAACTTGGCGGTGGAACTGTTGCAAAAATTACTCAAGGATGAAGTGAAAACCCGCAGTCGGACAAATATTGTCCAAAGTCGCAAACTTTCGGAGATGTTGGAAGATGCCCTACGCCGCTATCGTAACCAAGTCATCAGTGTGACAGATGTTTTAGAAGCACTGCTGGAACTGGCAAAAGATACCAAAGCTGCTGATGCTAGAGGTGAAGAACTAGGATTAGAACCTTTTGAACTGGCTTTTTATGATGCTCTCTCCCAAAACCAAAGCGCCCAGGATATTATGGGTGTTGATAAGCTGCGCGAATTAGCCATCGTTCTAGTTGAGAGAATCCGCCAAAACGCCTCTATTGACTGGAATCTCAAGGAAAGTGTGCGATCGCGCATGAAGATTGCCGTTAAGCGTCTGCTGC
>NZ_CP186038.1:0-177664 GCF_049315035.1 Anabaena sp. PCC 7938
CCTTTTAAACCAACTTCAGAAGTTGTAACTTTTACTAGGTCAGATTCTTGCTCATTTTGAGACGTTTTAAGAACATCTGCCCATTTCGGAGCATTGCTTTTAGTTGTTTTCTTTAATTGAATTTTGAACCGGATGCGTGTTTTGTTTAATTTGGAGAAGTTGTATCTTTCAACAACAGCGTTTTGGAGGAAGGTTTCGTTTGAGTTGGGAATGACTGCTTGTAGCATATTGTTTTGGGAATCATATTATTTGCTCACTCCCAGATAAGCGTTAGCTTGCCACTGATAGCTACACAAATTTGTTCCCAAAATGTGATTTCAAGTTTGAGATTGCCGACGTTATGGTTGAAAAAAACGGCGGTGCTGATTTGAGGTATGAACGTGATTTTGGATGATGTAAGAACTCTTGTAGAGATGTTATCTGGAACGTCTTTACACCTAAATTTATACTTGTCTTCAGTAACGCAAAAAAAAACAGTGTAATTAATTTAAAAGACCGATGCTTATTCAAGTTTATCTAAATACAAAAATCATACTTTTCTTGCTATAAGATAGTACGAACTTTATATCCATTGACATTTTGTTTTCTAGTGCTAGTAAATGGCGTTATATACTTCTCGCATATCAGTAGTACGTAGATGCCTACCTGATTTGGCTGGCGGGATTAAAGGAGTTAAAATTTCCTTCTTTGCATGATACTGAACTGTTGGATAGGTTCTGGGAGACATATTTCTAAATAATCGGACAAAATTAATTACACAAAAATCTGGACTAAAATCCTTGACTGGTAAAGGATTGGTAAATAACTAATATGTAATTAATTCTGTCCAATTACTTACCAATTTTGTGTGAAGATTTGCCGAAAAAGTATATAATGAACACCAAAGGATACGAAAAAAGAACTAAAGAAAGAAATTTGGCGTAGCCTCATAAAGAAACTCTATTACACACTATATACACTTTTTCAGAAGTATCTTTTCATTATTATTCAACCTTTTTACCCCTTTTAAATTTACTTTATAAATAGCCTCTCAACAAAATTCTAAAAACTAAAGAGAAATAAAAGTTGAAGTGGCAATAATGACAGCTAATACCCATAAAGCTTAGTAAACCAAGTTACCAGTACCTCGTAACTGTCGCAAAGAATTGAGACAAAACGGACAGTCACACTTAAATATCCTAATTGCAGCGTCGCTTTCCTCCTCCGTAAAATTCAGTTCTGCAATTTTGCTATCAGATGGCTGTGCCGAGAGTACCATAGACTTAGGTGCAGGAGCAGCCTTGGGATCTCTCTCGGAATCTCGAATACATACAAAATCTTTAAGACCGTGAGGATTAGTAATACAAGTACGACCGTCACTAGTGTGCATTAATCGCTGATTTAGATTAACACTAGCAAGGGCAGGATTAATGATACCCAGTGTAGACATTAATGATGTAAAAATTGAGGAACTGGCAAGTAAATTTAGTATGAGCTTTTTATTCATAAACTTCCTAAAAAAAGATAACTGACCATCTACGTTATTCGATTCACCATCAAAAATCAAGTGAATTTTTGGAACAACTAATTTGATAATGCCGTTCAGAGAAAGTTCCTCATCCAGTTAGGCTAAATTTAAGAGTAAGCTTTTCTGGTTCACCCTGAAAATAAACTTATTAAAAACGATTTATACTTAATTTCGGTTCTTTTTATGGAAAACCCGATTCAAAACCATTGAAAGCCTTATTGTGTAGGCATTTCATTAAAAATATCGTCATAATTGTTTATAACCCTTGCCCCGTAAGGTTTTTGTTATAATCCATCCTCCATTACCATAAAAGTAATGCAAGAGCCTTAATTTCTAGCTTTAATATTACTTACTTCTGAATTTGCTGAAGCAGAGTTTGTGTTTGCTGATACCTCTGAATATCTCCTTGCTGTTGAAACAGACTTGCAGCTTGCTGTAAATCGGTAATAGCACTTTTGCGATCGCCTAAAGCATATTTAGCCAGTCCTCTGTTACCATAGGCATCAGCTAAGTTGGGATTGATTTTGAGTGATTGGTTAAAATCTGAAATCGCCATCTGATGATTTCCCTGTCTATAATTCAAAAAACCTCTATTGTAATAAGCATCTACAGACTGCGGATCAATTTTGAGTACCTGATTAAAGTCGGTAATAGCAGCTTGAAGATTTCCCAGTTCTGCATGAGCCATTCCACGACCATTGTAACCATCTGTATGGCTAGAATTTAGTTGCAATACTTGATTAAAGTCGATAACGGCTGCTTGAAAATCTCCTAACTGAGACTTGGCCAAACCCCTCAAGCAGAAACCTTCATAGTATCGGGGATTTAACTTTACTACCTGACTAAAATCTTCTATTGCACCGTTGAAGTTGCCTTGCTCCAGCTTTTGCACCCCCTGGTTATAGTATTCCTGAAAATTCATCTTTGGGATAGGTGTTGGTGATTCCGGGGCAGCATAGACAGCAGTAGGTATACCACTCAGTACGCTAGTTGTTATTCCTAGAATGGCAACAACTTTGTGAATATAGTTCATGACTTGACTTTCTCCATGTTAAAACACATCAAGACAACACAATATTTTTTGCAACTAAATCCATCCTAAGCCATTTATCAATTTAAATTCAACCAACCCAAAATACTTTGTAATAGCAACCAAACATTTAGACCAACGATAACAATAGCGACCAGCCACGATAAAGATTTAAGCCATAACGGATTGACAAACTCACCCATTAAGCGACGGTTACTCGTAAATATCACCAAAGGAATCACTGCAAAGGGTAACTGTAAACTGAGGATAACTTGACTTAAAACTATCAAACTACTGGTGCTATGTTCCCCAAAGATAATAATTGTGATCAATGCTGGAATGATAGCAAGCAGACGGGTAACTAAACGCCGTAACCAGGACGGAAGACGAAATTGTAAAAAGCCTTCCATGACTATTTGTCCAGCCAATGTTGCAGTCAGCGTTGAACTTTGACCGGAAGCAAGTAAAGCGATCCCAAAAATAGCACTAGCAGCACTAACCCCTAACAATGGTGAAAGTAGTTTGTAAGCATCTTGTATTTCTGCTACATTCTGATTTCCAGAAAAATGAAATGTTGCAGCAGATACAATTAAAATTGCTGAGTTAATAAACAGTGCTTAAGGATAAAGCGAAAGTTGAATCAATTGTGCCAAATTTAATCGCTTCCCATCTTTTTTCAGAAGTTGGTTGCCAATCACGTGTTTGCACAATAGAAGAATGTAAATATAAGTTATGAGGCATCACTGTTGCCCCTAAAATACCTATAGCAATGTAGAGCATTTCTGGGTTTTGTAAAATTTCTTTTTTGGGCAGATATCCCAACATTATCCCCCCCATATCAGGTCGAGAGAAAAGAAGTTCTGCTGCAAAACAGATGCCTACAGTTGCTACTAGCATTGTTACCAAAGCTTCTGTATAGCGAAAGCCTTTATGTTGTAAAATTAGTAATACCAGGATATCCAGTGCGGTGATACATACGCCCCATAATAAGGGAATACCGAATAATAATTGCAGAGCGATCGCACTTCCTAATAATTCTGCCAAATCACAAGCAGCGATCGCAATCTCACATAATACCCACAAGCAAAAGCTCACTTTTGGACTGAAATAATCCCGACAAGCCTGTGCCAAATCTCGCCCCGTAGCCACACCCAAACGCACACACAGCGATTGCAGCAATATCGCCATCAGATTCGACAACAGAATGACTGTCAACAAGGTATAGCCAAACTTAGACCCCCCAGCAATATCTGTTGCCCAGTTTCCGGGGTCTATATATCCGACTGAAACTAGATACCCTGGCCCTGCATAAGCCAGCATTTTGCGCCAAAAGCTATTGGTGTTAGGGACTCTAATACTACGATGAACTTCAGGTAAACTGGGTTTGTTTTCTGGAATAGTCATTAATATTCTGTTAGAGATATTTTCATAATCTTCTCATAATCTCAGAAAATCTGGCAGAAATATCAATACATCCGATAACCTAAACCACGTCTACTTTGAAACCAATAGTTTTTTCTTGATCGGGTTTTGTTCCTAAATTCTATGCTCTTCCCTGTTCCCTATTCCCTTTTGAAAAACTCCAGTTCTCAACTTGGACGAGGTTTAGTACCTAAAGATTTGATTCCTCTAAGTGTTCTTCTACAGAACGATACAAGTTAATAATGTAACTATCAACCAAACTGTAATAGACATTCTTACCTTCTCGACGATAGTTCACCAACCGCATCGCTTTAAACAATCGCAGTTGATGACAAACGGCTGATTCCGTCATTTTTGTTAATGCAGCTAAATCACAAACACACAACTCTTGAGAAGCCAAAGCTGATAGCAGACGTAGGCGGTTTGGATCTGCAAGTATCCCAAATACTTCTGCTATCTGTTTGGCCTTGGAAGTTGCGAGAATTTCCGCTTGAGTTGAGCGCACATTATCTAAATGCACTACATGAGCGTCACAATTTGGAGCATCAGAATGTTGAAAATGCTCGAAGTCTGGCTTTCCCCGGCTCTTGTTCATAGTTTTTGTGCGTAAGCAATGGTTATTAATTTCATAGTATCTAAAATGATAACCATTGTACAGTTGAATAGTTGTTCAATTGTTGTATTAGAATATTGGCAGTTAACTTTATAGTTTTTTCTGTAAAACTGTCATGACTCAAACCCCCTCCCTCAAAACCCAGTTTTTGCAAGTTGATGGTATGGACTGCGGAAGTTGTGCCAAGACGATAGAAGCCAGTTTGCAACAGCTTGGCGGTGTAATGGAAGCTTCCGTGAGCTTTGCAACTGCAAAAGTTAAAGTTTTTTATGACACAGATATCCTCAGCGAAGCTGAAATTATCAATCGCATCACTGCTTTGGGATATACGGTTAAACAAAATAGTGAGGTCAAGCCTCATAATCGTGACCATTCCTGCAACGGCGACCACGACCATCATCATACCCACTCCTATGAGAGCGAACATGAGCATTTTGAAGTAGCTTCTACTCAAAAACTACAGGCAAAAATTGGTGGGATGGATTGTGGCAGTTGTGCCAAAACAGTTGAGGTTGGCTTACAGCAAATAGTAGGCGTTCTTCAGGTATCAGTCAGCTTTGCAACTGAAAAAATGCAAGTATCCTACGACCCGCAACAGGTCGATGAAGAGGCAATCTATAATCGAGTTCGCAGTCTGGGTTATACAGTTGAACTCACTCAAGAATTAAGCTGTAACCACGACCAGCATCACCATCAAGATGATTCAGTTCCAAAACAAATTCAAAAACGCGACTCAGCAAACTGGAAATTTTGGGTGAATAACCGCCGGGGACAAAGCGTAATTTTAGCGGGAATAGGGTTAGTTTTGGGCTTATTTGCTCAATATTTAGCGTTACCTATTTGGATAGCGCGTGCTTTTTATGGAATTGGCATCGTAATTGCAGGTTATCCTATTGCACGGGCTGGTTTGTTTGAGTTGCGCTTGCGCCGTGCCGATATGAATCTGCTGATGACCATATCAGTTATTGGGGCAGTGATTTTGGGGGACTGGTTTGAAGCAGCATTAGTCCTGTTTTTGTTTTCTTTGGGTACAACCTTGCAAGTTTTCACTTTTGGTCGCACACGCAATGCTATCAGCGCCCTTATGGATTTAACTCCACCTACTGCTACTGTGAAGCGAGGGAATAAAGAAGTTACAGTGGGCGTGGAAACTGTGCAAGTTGGTGAAATTTTGACAATTCGACCAGGACAACGCGTGGCTTTGGATGGTGTTGTTGTTTCTGGTACAAGTGCTATTGATCAATCGCCAATTACGGGAGAATCAATCCCAGAAGATAAAGAAGTTGGGGATACTGTCTTTGCGGGAACGTTGAATCAGTCTGGCTTTTTGGAAGTTAAAGTAACTCATACTGTTAGTGATACAACTGTTGCTAAAATTATCCATTTAGTAGAAGCAGCCCAAGAAAGCCGCGCTCCTTCTCAGCAGTGGGTGGATCGGTTTGCAGAAGTTTACACCCCAATTGTAATTTTGATTGCGATCGCTATTACTCTGATTCCACCTTTAGCTTTTGCTCAACCTTTTAACGTTTGGTTCTATCGGGCGTTGGTAATGTTAGTAATAGCTTGTCCTTGTGCTTTGGTGATTTCTACACCAGTTTCCATTGTTAGCGCTATTGGTGCTGCAACTCGCCACGGCGTTTTGTTCAAGGGGGGTAATGCACTGGAGAAAGCCGGACATCTAACTACTCTGGCTTTTGATAAAACTGGTACGATTACCCAAGGGTTGCCCATTGTGCAGAAGGTTTATGACTTTGGCAAGGTAAGTGTAAACATGGTGTTACAAATTGCCGCTTCACTTGAGCAACAATCAGAACATCCGCTCTCTAAGGCAATTGTAGCCAAGGCTCATGAACAAAAGATGGAGTTAGAAACACCTATGAACTTCATGGCATTACCAGGTAAGGGGATTCAGGCAAGCTTCGGTGAAATGTTATACTTTGTTGGCAATCGAAGGTTATTTTTAGAGCAAGATATTCCCTTGTCTGATGAGGCTGAATCCTTGTTGGCTGAAATTGAACAACTTGGTCAAATTCCGGTACTAGTAGGGGCAAAGGAAGGGTTATTGGGAGCTATCGCCCTTTCTGATGGTATTCGATTAGAAGCAACCGAAGCTGTGCGACAATTGAAACTGCTGGGACTAAAGCGGTTGGTAATGCTGAGTGGCGATCGCACCCGTGTTGCAGGGCAAATTGCTCAACAAGTGGGAATTACAGAGTATCGGGCTGAACTGCTACCAGAAGATAAACTCCAAGAAATTCAACAGATGCGTCGTGATGGGGTGGTAGGTATGGTTGGAGATGGTATCAACGATGCCCCAGCCCTGGCTGCTGCGGATATTAGTTTTGCGGTTGGTGGCATAGATATTGCTCTGGAAACAGCAGATGTAGTGATTGTGGGAAGCGACCTCAGACGACTTGCCTATGCCATAGAATTGAGTCGTCGCACTGTATCTGTAATTCAACAGAATGTTATCTTTTCTTTAGTAACAAAGGGGTTATTTTTGCTATTGGGAACATTTGGATTTGTTGGGTTAGCTGTAGCTGTTTTAGCCGATACAGGGACTTCCTTGTTAGTGACTGCAAATGGAATGCGACTGTTTAAAAGTAAGACTTTTGATAATTAGACAATGGTGTATGATAGCTGTCATAGTAGAGAAAGGATGCCTACTTGAACTATATGGAGTTATGGAAAATTTGTAACCCCGGTGGATTTATTGCTTAACGAAGAATGCTTGAAAACAAGCATCCTAAATGAGGAAGAAGTAGAAGGTAACATTAGTGATGTTTTAGATTGGCTTGGTGAATTTAATCAACTGTTGTAGCCTTACTTTTAAATTCGATTGCACACTAAACTTTATTATCGTTGACAGCTTTTTCCTGGATTACTTCTTCAATCTCTGCCAGTTTCTTGCGGAGAACTTCCTGAAACTCCATTAATTGCGAAACCTCAACTTTCTTCAGCGCGTCCCCAGAAACTTTATACAAAGAGCGTGTTGCTGTTGCTACTGGTTTAACTTGTTTTTCGATTTTTTCAGCGTCGGTACTTTGTAAGGCGATTCCTTCGGAGCGCTTCGCTATCGCCTCAGTTTAGCCCAAATTAAGTAGCTCCTACCTACAATGAGCAGAAGCCGTGTACCTAAACTGTGTTTTATGAACAAATGATATTTCTGAGTATTGTCTCTTTTATTTATTCCTCTACTAACAGTGCTTCTATCTGCGCCAGCAGTTTTTCCAAAGCTTTTTGCTTTTTAGGATTTTCCCAAATCTTCGCTTTTTGTAATTGACTTGATGCTTCCTTATAACGGTTTTTGAGTGAAGGTGGTTCTGGGTGTACCTGACGACTTGCTTTAATTCTTTCGTTAATCTGAGTTAGTGATAAATTGTCTGCTATCGTCACCTCTAGTAGTGCAGTTCGTTGTGCTAAATCTTTGACGCGAGCGATCGCAGTGGCTTTGGTATATTCAATCTCACCTTTTCGCAAAGCATCTAGGACATCTTCTGGCAGTTTCAGTAATGGTAGACGACTGCTGACAAAAGATTCCCAACTTATCATTCCCAAGGCATCAAATACAGCTTCTATTGCTTCGGAATCTTCACTACCCAAAACGTTTTGGGTAACTTTACCTTTAGCCTCATTTTGCATTCGGTAGAGAAGTGAAACCACGTTATCAGTATCCTGATTTAACCTCAAACTTAAAAGCTGAAGTATACCTTCAGTTTCTTCGATTGGGTTCAAATCTTCTCGAATCAGGTTTTCAACAAGGGATAACTGCAAGGCTTCTCTATCGTTGAGTTCTCTAACAACAACAGGTATTTCTTTTAGTCCTACTTTCAGGGCGGCTCGGTAGCGTCGCTCTCCTGCAACTAACTCATATTGTCCTGCTTCTAGAGGACGGACTAACAGAGGCTCTAAAATACCGTGTTCTTTAACTGATATTACCAGTTGTTCTAGCTTTTCTGGATCAAAGTAGCGCCGGGGCTGAGAATTAGGCAGTTTGATAGAGTCAATAGAAATTGTATGCGGGGTGGTAGTAGCATCTTCAGTTGGGTAAACGCTATCTCCAAGCAACGCAGCTACGCCTTTTAATTGGCTGGTATAAGGTTGGTCTTTTTTATTGGTAGTCACTTTAATTTTTCTAAACCTAAAGATATTTTTTCTAATACATCAACAGCAGGATGTTTGCGATTGAATAATGCTAAAGGCAATCGTGCCTCACTAGCATCGGCAAAAGCAATAGCTTTGGAAATGGGTTCGTAGACTGTGGCCAGTGGTGACAGTTGTTCTGAAATGGCTTTGAAAGTTCTGCTTTCCTGAGCAGTGCGAGCATCATACATTGTCGGTATAAAGCCGGCGATCGCCAAAGAACGATTTGCAGCTTTGCGGAGTCTCGCTACCGTATTTAATAGCAAGTCTGTTCCTTGAAACGATTTGAATTGACATTGAATGGGAACTAAAACGTGGGTTGCTGCCACTAAGCTGATCACACTCAAAATACCCAAACTAGGAGGACAATCTATCAAAATAAAATCATATTTGTCCAGTATAGGAGCGATCGCATTTTTGAGGCGCATTTCTCGCATGAGGGCAGATACCAATTCTAGTTCAGCAGCACTTAAATTAATATTTGACGGGACTAACGACATTCCATGAATTGGTTCAGGATGTATGGTTAATGGTTCTTCTCCTACAGCAGCTTCGTACACAGTTTTTGTGAGATTCTCTGGTTCCAGTCCCATAAATGTGGTCAAGCTTGCTTGTGGGTCCATGTCAATCAACAGCACACGGTTAGGATGACGCTGCGCTAAATGATACCCCAAGTTCATTGTTAAAGTGCTTTTCCCCACACCGCCAGACTGGTTAAATAGCGCAATAATGCGACTCATGCGGTGTCTCCTTACAATAGAGTTTTTATCCAATATTACAATCAAAAAGAGATTTTGATTGCCTACGGCACTGGCGAAGCCAATCATCGTTTGCACTTTAGTTTACCGTGAATTTTGCAGAATCTTGTTGGTGCTAGTACAGTGAGGCATAAACAAACGATTCCCAATCTCTGAAAAGCTTGTTTTATATTGCTTTTTACTTCCTCCCTTGGGGGTATAAGGGTGGAGTTGACTTCTGCGAAGTGGTACTGGGGACTTGTGGATTGAGAATGTTCTAATCAAGTTTTTTAATTGTTGTCTTGATAAAGAGATCCAGTGGTATTTGATTTTTCAGCAATTTCTGGAAATATTAAACCACTTTTTTAGAAAAAAATTATCTGCCCACAGAAAAAAATACCTCTGGCAAAGTAGCCAGAAGTAAGATCCTTAAAAGGGAATGTGAGAAATATTAGTATTCCGAGAATGTCCGTTGTTAGATGCTGTAGCTACACCAGCACCAACTAGTTGTTGAGTATTTTCCTGTGGAATTGGTTGAACAACAGGTGTAGCAGTTGGTAGAGGATTCCGATTACCAGTGGTAGTGCAGATGAAAGTGCGGATAACCAAGGCAGTTTTCTTTTCCTTATATCCCTTACCGCTATCCACTACATTAATATCTAAATAGCCCATAGCGATACCAGTAGCATTAATTCCTGATTCAGCAATGGAAACTGCTGCTGCTCCTTTGGTTCTGTAGGGAATTGTGTCTTCCACTACGCCATCTTTTGAATAGTAGGAGAAAACACATTCACCATAAACAATCTTTACACCTTGACTGTCAAAAGCTTCATCAATACTGAGCAGTCGAATAGTTTGAGTTGAGTTAATCATGATCTATTCCTTGTGATGAAATTGTCAATTGTTCATAAAAATTGCGCTTTGCGCTTTTCAACCACAACATCCCACAGACAAAAGTTATGCTGCGGGATGTGGTTAGTTTTCTAGAAATTGGCATTAAGAGCTGATTCGTAAAGAAAATCTAAAGAGAACTGAATCCAGGTGGACACGAGTTATAGACTAAATCAAGTGTAGTGATTGTTATTGTTGATGAGCCGTCTACCCACAATTGAGAATCCACAGCGTAAGCCCTACCCAAGCGATTTAAGCGATGCCGAATGGGCGATTCTCAAGCCACTTCTACCGACACCGAAAGGATTTGGGCATCCTGTAGAAGTAGACTTTCGAGAAATTCTCAATGCCATTTTTTATGTACAACGGACTGGATGTCAGTGGGAAATGCTACCCCATGACCTGCCTCCTTACACAACGGTGTATGGCTACTTTCAGAAATGGCAACGCAAAGGCATTTGGCAGCAAATTCACGATCAAGTGCGTCATCAACTACGACAAGATTTAGGACGAGATGAACAATCTACAGTAGCGATCGCTGATTCTCAGTCAGTCAAGACTACGGAAAAAAAGGGGAGATCTACGGCTTTGATGGTGGTAAAAAGGTTAAAGGGCGTAAGCGCCATATCGTTGTAGATTCACAAGGATTGTTGATTGGTGTTTTAGTAACTGAAGCTAATGCCTCAGAACGTTTGGGTGCTGTAGTTGTACTGCATGAGGCAGTTGATGAATTATCTAAATTGGAAGTTGTTTGGGTAGATCAAGGCTATTCGGGCGAAAACTTTGCTCAAGCCGTCAAGCAAGTTTGTGGAGAAAAGGTTCGAGTTGAGGTGATTCAAAGGAACTCAAAATCTTTTGAGCGATTGCCAAAAAGATGGATTGTGGAACGGACATTTGGTTGGCTCAATCGTTTTCGCCGTTTGAGCAAGGATTACGAGTTGTACACAGAGCTAAGTGAAGCAATGATTTATGGCTCATTAATTCGTCTAATGCTCAAGCGTATGGCATCTTAATATTTTGTTTACAAATCAGCTCTAATTATGGAATCTTGGTCTTCACTGGTTTCATTCGAGTCCTTACGTTGAGCAGAACTGATCAGTTCTAGATTACTGACACGAATTATGGGTTTTTGTCTGGGTTCGTCTGTGTTTTTATCTATCCATCTGTCGAAGACTATTTCCCCGGTGATACCAATGGTTGAACCTTGTTGAACCCAGTCTGCTGCAACTTGTGCAATATTTCCCCAAAGTTCTAAATCAAACCAGAGGGGATTTTCACTTCTGTAGGGAGGTTTGACAGCAAGAGTTAGGGATGTTTTCATTGCACCTGATTCAAAATAGCGAACATCAGGTGTTTGACCAACGCGACCAACTAAATCAACTTTATTGACGTATTGCTGAGTCATATTATTTTCCTTGGGTAATCAATGTTTTTCACGGTATTAGCGCGATAGCGCATTCTCGGTTATGCAACCAAATGAATGATTTGCTACAGGCTGATTTGAGGCTTTATGGGATACAAGCCCAGTATCAAACCTGATTGCGCCTAGCGCACTATTACCTACGGTATTGAGCGCAAAACCTACAAAAAAATAACCCCAAATCTGCTAGAGATTTGAGGGTGATGACTATTACAAAATTTGTTCTTTGGTTGCTAAACCATGCAGTTTGGTTACTAATTTCTCTTCTTTCATGCGAGAAAAACCAGGGATTTTGTGCAATTTGGCTAACTCCCTTAGTCTTTTTAAAGTTAGGGTTTGTAAATCTTCCAAACTTGCTAATTCTGGAGAATCGGGAATATTTGTTATTTCTGAGGAAGAGTGATCAGGTGTAGGAGAATCAGTTGAATCGGTGATTAGTTCTGCTGTGTCGCAGGGAATAATATCATTGCTGTCACTGCTATGATCAATATCTTCACTCATCACAGTTACAGTATCGCTACTAGCTTCACTAGGAGTATCATCTGGTGAGGAAGTAGATTCAGGTGATGTTGGTAAAGCGATCACTTCAACTAACGAATTATCCTCAATTTCTTCGTTTACGGTAGGTACTGTATTAGCACCATCTTCACTAGGAGTATCATCTGTTAGTGAAGTAGATTCAGATGATGTTTGAGCGATCGCCTTAACTACTGAGTTATCCTCAATATCTTCGTTTACGGTAGGCGTTGTATTACTACCTGTTTCACTAACAGCATCATCTGGTGACGGAGTGCTTTCAGAGGGTGAAGTATTACTGCTGAGGTTAGGAGTTTCTGTTTCCCCACTGGTGTAACTGAGAATTTGCTCAATACTGGCTACAGTGGGTTCTTTCAAAACAGTGATTCTGTGGAAATTTCCCACTTTTCTAACAGAGATTCTTGCTCCAGCCGTGCGGAGTTTTGTTGTCAAGTCGTTGAGCAGGAGAAATGCTACATCCAATTGACGGTAATTATTGATAATGGCACTCATGGTTTTTTGTTTGATTTAGTTCACCACAAGAGCGCATAGCGCAATCCTTGTATCCAAAAATGTTGTTTGGTATCTTTGATGATGTTTAGACAGACTGCGTTGAAAATGTAGTTTTTGGTGTTAGTCAGGAAATAGTAAAACTTCCCATACCAATCGAGGAGAGGCCATTTTTAACAGAGAGTTTTTGGCATCTTCCAATTTCAACAGCCAATTATGATCACTGAGAAATTCCTTCCAGCAATATTGCAGGTAATCTATCAGCCATAGTTGTTGATGAAAATCTAATTGCATTTCAATATCTTTGGCAATACTTAACGCTGTTAACACATTGCTAGGTGGTTGAATTAGTTGTTGCAAAATTGATTGTGGGATAGATTGGAGTTGATCATGGTAAGCGATTGCGCCGAGCGCAGTGCCGCAGGCAATCGCTATCCCTGGAGAACCACCCGCAAACTGTATAACATTTGGGTGATTGAGAATTTCAGAACGTCCCACATTTTCTAAAACTGTGGTCATTTGGGCGTTGTTTAGTCGCTGGAAAGGAATCAGTTGACAACGGCTGGTAATTGTAGCAAGTAACCTTTGGGGTTGGGATGAAATGAGGATAATAGTGCCGGATATTGGCTCTTCCAAAGTTTTCAGGAGTGCATTAGCAGCAGTGGGTGGCATTCTTTCAGCATTTTCTACCACGACAATTTTGTAAGGTGCAATTAGAGGGGAGGTAGCCAGAAATTGGGTGATTTCTCGAATCTGCTCAATTCTAATTTGGGATGGAGATTTTCGCAGTACCCCAGAAGCTGCTATTTCACTTTCACTTAACAACTGTTTTTGGTGTAAGTATGTTGGTTCAACCCATAAAATATCAGGACAGTTAGCTAGGTTTTGGATGTTGAAAATTTCAGCGATAAAGCATTTCGCCGCTAAAGATTTTCCTACTCCGTCTGCTCCAGTAAACAAATACGCAGGGACAATTCGGTTGTGTGCGATCGCACCTTTGAGTAAAGATACTGCTAAATTTTGACCAATGATTTTTGATAACTGCCAGTTTTCTGCAATTGGCTGTGTAGATTCGGAATCTATACTTTGAGAAGGTTCAGAAACAGAAAGGTCTGTTGTGAGATGAAGTAGATCAAGTTGTTTCATTTTTTGAATTTTGGAAATTATTGATTAGACATCTCCAGAAATTTAATGTCCCTCCAACAGTCGGAGCATTTTAGGTTAAATTTCCGAGGTATTTATTGCATTTGAAAGAAGTAGTATTTACGAGCAAAGTTTGATAATTTGAGTTTGCAAGGCGAGTTTTTCATCTACACCTGACTTCAGCATTAGTTCTAGTTCCAATAGTATTTTCAAACTATATTTCAGCTTGTTTACACAACAATTAGCAACCTCTTGGCGTATGTAATACAAGCGTTTGGGATTTTTCACGTCTGCAAGTTGGGCTATTGTATTGTCGTCTTGACATCCAGTGATGATCATCTGTTTGACTGTTAGCCAAGTGCGAAAGGTAGTAGTCAGGGTAGCGGTAATCTTTAAAGCTGGTTCGTTACAGTTAATTAAGCGATCGCCAAATTCTAATGCTTGAGCAATGTTACCCAAGCGAATGGCGTTGGCTAGTTGTAGGCTATTAGCTACACTTTCTGATACTAATTCTTTCACCATATCTTCATTGACTGTTTTACCCAAAGCATAGGTTTTGAGCTTTTCTAGTTCAGTGAATATCAGTCGTGTATTATTGCCTGTGTAATCAATCAATACTGTGTAGGCATCGGTGGTGAGTGTTATACTTACTTCGTCAGCTAAAGTACGAGCTTGCTGTATTAATGCTTGGGTTTGCCATTGGGGAATGAGAGGAAATTCCTGTACCTGTGCGTATTCAAGTAGGAGTTTGACTGATTTATTTCTCGCGTCAGGTTTGTGAGTGTTGGTGATAAGGAGGGTATTTGTTGAGGGAATTTTGGGGAGAATGGACTCCAACTGCAACAAAATTTCTTTTGAACAAACTCCCAGTAATGTGCTGTTGGGCAAATGTACTAATCTTCCTCCACTCCCAACTGGTGGTGTCATGATATCCGATAATGCTTGAGGAATGGTTTCTTTAGATTCTGGGGGGTATTCTGTATAGTTAAAGTTTGCCCATTGTTGATCTAGAGTGTGGGTTTTTAGTTGTTTGATGGTGCGACTTAGGAAGAATTCGTTTTCACCAAAGTACAAGTATGTTGGCATAGTAGTACGACAAATGTATTGTCGTACATGAGCGTAAGCTCTAAATCTACTATAATTTTGTCTGTCTGGAAAAGCAGATAGTCAACGAAATGGCACTAAGTAGAATTAGGTTTAGGGGCTTGCAAATTGGTTGCACTCTCAAAAATCCTTACTGAATAAGGGTTTATCTTATAACAAAAAATCTGCTGCTTATTTTTTCTGAATTTATATTTACACCAAGTTATTTCAGTTACCTAAAAGTGTTAAGCTACACTTGAGAACTCTAGTAAAATCGACGTATTAGCTATTTAAAAGGACAATATGACGTTTTCAAACATACGTTTATGGGAAGGAGAAGAATGGGAAAAATATATTCAATTATTACTAAAAAGGCACTATGGACCTGGTAATTACCAAGAAATACCAGCAAAGCACTGTGGTGATTTTGGTATTGAAGGCTATTCAACTGAGGGTCATACTTATCAGTGTTATGCTCCTTCAGAACCATGTACAACACAGCATCGTTATGAACTCCAGCGTGATAAAATCACTACTGACATTGGAAAATTTATTAGAAACAAGTCAGAATTAATAAAAGTTTTTGGAGGTACAGTTATTTCTCGATGGATTTTAGTTGTTCCTGTATCTGAAAGTGCTACCTTAGTGCAACATGCTTCTAAAAAAGCTGAAGAAGTTTTGAAAGCGGGATTACCATATGTTTCAAATAATTTTAAAATAATTGTGAGTACAGATTCATGCTTTGAAAAAGAAAAAAAAGAATTAACAAATATTGGCTTAATTGATATTCATACTCCTAGTGTAGAGATTGAACCTGAACTTCGTGAATCATGGTTAGAAACCAATAATAAATTAGTCAATAATTTAAATTATAAAGCAAAAAAGATATCTAAATTATCTGATAATGAACGTATAGAAAAATTTAAACATCTAATGATAGATAACTACTTACAAGGACAAAATCTTCTAGAGAGTTTAAATAAAAACTATCCTGATTTATATGCCACAATAGATAACTGTAAACGTTCACATGAAAGATATCTAGAAATGATGAGTTCTATAAATGACAACCCAGCAAATCAGCATCTTTCTCAAGCATTGAAAGAGTATGAATCTAATTTGCAGAAATCAATCCCTAATTTACCACCAGCGACAATTCAAAAACTTAGTTGTGAAGCAGTTTCAGATTGGTTGATGAGATGTCCTCTTAATTTTTAGGAAAAAGTAGCTATGCAATTAGAGGAACTACTAGAGTATATTGATATACCCTTTTCTTTTCACAAAAGACCTATACCATTACAGCCTCAACTAAGAGTTATTTGGGGACTATCTACTTTAGTTCTTATTTTATATATCTGCTCCCGAGGAAAGCGAAGCTCAATTAGTCGATTACACATTTTAAATTGGGCTATTAAAACTCGTGAAAATCGAGAAAGGCTAACTGAGTTATTAGAAAATAGATCATCTCCTGTAGCAACTTTTATCCAATATGAACCAGGATTTAATAAAGGGATTGAATATGCCATTGCAGAGAGATTAGTCGAACTGCAAAATAATGGGCGTGTCCATTTAATATTGAATGGTGAAAAACTTGCAAAGGAGATAATAGCTACTGAACAATGTTTAGAAGATGAAAAAACATTTTTGAGTATGAGGGGTGCTTCCGTAACGGAGCAATTAGCAAAAAATCTACTTAAATTTCCTTGATATATGGCACTTCAACTTCGTTATTTGAGTCTGCGAATTACTACCTCTGATGGTCTTTTTGGTGTTGAAATACCCTTTGAAGCAGGTCTTTTTGTCTTACATGCTGACAATACCTCTGGTAAATCAACCTGTCTACAATCAATTCTCTATGCGCTTGGCTTAGAGGGTATGCTTAGTTCTACACAAAACATTCCTTTACCTGCTGTAGTAACCGACTTCCTTGATTACGATGGACAAACTTATCATGTTTTAGAATCTGAAGTATTACTCGAAATTTCAAATGGTACAAAAGTAATAACAGTACGGAGACAGATAAAAGGCAGGCAAGACAAACATTTAATTAATGTTTGGATGGGACCAATGTTATCTCAAACAGGCACATCTTATATATCTAGTGATTATATTGTTCGACAACCTGGAGCCGCATCTAGGGAAATAGGTTTTCATCACCTCTTGGCAGAATTCATTGGCTGGAAACTTCCAAATGTACCTACTTATAATGAAAGTGAAACATTACTTTATATGGAAACTTTATTTCCTTTAATGTTTGTAGAACAAAAATATGGATGGTCAAGTCTACGTAATCGGTTTCCAACATACTTTAAAATAAAAGAATTAAATAGAAGGGCATTTGAATTTATTACGTCTTTAGATGCTGAAAAAAATGCTGCACAAAAGATATTTTTACAACAAGAAGCTAAAAATATAAATACTAATTGGTCAGTACAAATTGAAGCTATTAATAGGCTTGTAGCTTCTATTAATGGTCTTATTGATAATTTACCTACAAAACCTATATCAGATTGGCCTCCGAGTGTGCAGCCAGAGATTTTAATTTTTGATCAAGAAAAAAGGATTAACATAAAACAAGTAATTTTTGGAATAGAAGAACGTTTGCAGTATCTTAACTTACAAGAAGTCCCTAGTGTTGAACAAGTATCTAAAGCTGCCCAACAAGAATTACAAGATAAACAAGAGCAACTATTAAAAATAGAGACAGAAATCAAATTTAAATTTGAAGAAGTTGAACGTCAAATTATTCATATTGAGGCAATTGAATTAAGGATTGTTTCATTAAAAGAAGAATTACTTAAAAATAAAGATTTAAAGAAATTATTGAACCTTGGTTCTACCCAAGACCTTCAAACACATTCTGGGAAATGTCCAACTTGCTATCAATCTATTAGTGATTCCCTTATTTCTATTCAAGAAATAAACAATACAATGACGATAGAGGAAAATATTGATTTTATCGAAGAGCAATTAAAAGTATTTAATGCAATGAGCAAAAGTGAAGTAAAAACTCTTGATTTAAAAAAAAGGCAGCTAAATGGACTAAAAAGTTATGTAGCAGAAATTAGACAAGATATTAGATCCTTAAAAACTACACTAACTTCACAGAGTAATGCTCCTTCTTATGCTGTTATAGAAGAACGAGTTAGACTTGCAGAAAAAATTAGATATATCAAACTTATCCGTAGTCAAGTTGATGAAGTATTAGGTAAGTTCTCACAATTATCAGAAGAATGGCGAGAAGTTCAAACAAGGCTTGCGAGTCTTCCAAAAGAAATATTTTCTAAAGAAGACAAATCGAAAATCAGCGATTTGGAAAGATCCTTTCAGCAACAGTTACAAGAGTATGGTTTTGGCAGCTTAAATCCTATAAATATAACTATATCTCTTGAATCTTACTTTCCAGAATATGAAGGTTTTGATTTGCAATTCAATCTGTCTGCAAGCGATTATATTAGGATTATTTGGGCTTATCTTTTAGGATTGCTTGAGGTATCTAGACAACACGAAACAAATCATCTTGGATTATTAATTTTGGATGAACCACGTCAGCAAAGTGCCCGTGAGGCAAGCATTGAGGCATTTCTATATCGAGCAAGCTTGTCACAACAATATGGACAACAAGTTATTATTGCCACTAGTGAGAGTAGTACAGTTTTAACCCAGTATCTTAGGAATGTTCCACACACCTACAAACGGTTTGATGGGAAAATTATTGCTCCACTTTAAAAGAGGTAAATATAGCGAAGACACTGTTGGTGAATTTGGAAAAGACCTATGCTGGATTAGTTAATTCAGCAATGAAACGATTGAGAGCTTTAAGTGCAATTTTGTCGCCAGTGGCTTGCTTACCTAACTTCAGTTAAAGACAAAAAATTATAGCGATCGCTCCCTCAAATCCCATAGACGATCGCTCTCCTTATCAGTATAATCCCCGACTCAAAACAGACTCAACTGCTTTCCCACATCACCTTGAGGCTCAACAACCGAAAGTAACTCATCTCGTTTTTTAGCCATCAACTCCAAATAATACCCACTGGAATAGGCTTCAGAATTAGTCACTCCCAAAATTCCTTGATAAAACGTCACAACATCCCCAGTATTACCCAGAACCAAAAGAGCCTTTTCACCCTTCTTAATTTTCCGAGTAACCTGTAACTGTTCCACAGGAAAATCACCAGAACGAATAACCTTGGCTAATTCCTGGTAATATTGTTCCGCCTTAGCTTTTGACAAAAGATATCGTGTCAGGTAGTTCAAAGGAAACTCCTTTTCTAGACGAGAACGATCGCGTTTCCGCCATGAACCCTTAGTAGTAATTTTACCATCTTCATGCCAGAGAATATAATTCTTAGCTCCTCTAGAGGGAACAAACATCGCTTGAGCAAGGATTTCCAACTCAATTTTGATACCAGTAGGTAAAGCATTTTGCAGCTTTTCAAATATCAGCAGAGGTTCAGAGTGGGAGAAGAACACACCATCAGTATCACTTTCCACCTGGATACCTCCCGCTTTTTCAATCACCTCAATCATGAATCGCAGAATCCGTCTCCCATAAGCTGTAACCAGTGCAGCAGCTTCCATATCGTTAAAACCAACACCAGAAGTCCCATAAAAGCCAAACAACGAGTTGATTAACACTTTGAGAGCCGCTTCAGCTTGTTTAGCAGCTAAATCTCCAGCTTTTCCTAATTCTTTGAGTCTGAGTCGTTCCCTGGTGAGATAATCAAGAATACTTAAACCGACTCGTTGCGTATCCTTGCGCGAGCAGATCCCATATTTAAGCATAATGCTGGGATACAGACTGGAAACATCAATTTTAGCAATGTGTTTGTGTAAACCTGGTACAGAAATTACCAGTCCTCCCTCAAATTTCAACTTCAGATCAGCAGTTGGTTTGTAACCTGGATATTGTCTTTCTAAAACTCGCTGCCATTTAGTACCATTACCAGTGAGCGATAGTTGTTGTAAATTCATCCCTGGTACTATCAGCGATTCATAGTAATAGGAAGGAACTAATTTATCAGCAATTAATTTGGTATCTTCCAAGTCATAAATCAGGTATTGTTTGATTTTTTCCCATCCTTGAGAACCTGCACTTTCACTCCAACAATGTTGAATTTCTTGGGGAGTTAAAACCAACCTAGCAGATTCTCGCAATCCCATTTCTATGACTGCACTTTTTAGGGAATGTTGATATAAAGCTTTATTGACAAAATCCCATCTCAGGACACAAATATACACATCAATATGTTGGCTGTTGCTGATGAATATTTCCGAAATATTCATAGGTTTGCCAAATACCTGTGCTGTTTTGATAATTCTCGATTGCTGAGAAATAGTAAATGGATGAGATATATTATTGATTAGACATCTAGTAATGATAAATGGAAAATCAAAATCTGTACCGTTGTATGTGAGAATTACATCAGGAGAAATAGACTGAAAATAGGAAATAAATTGGCAGAGTAATTTTGATTCATTTTCATCCATAAATACAAAATACTCGCCCAATTCATTCATACAACCAATAGCGAAAATTCTATTTTTACTAGGAATCAGCCCTGAAGTTTCAATGTCAATAACCATTTGTTTCAGGGCATTGTAAGGTTTAATTGTCTGTAAAGGTTGCCAGGATTGATAAAGTGTATTATCTGTGTAGAAGATGTTTAATTTATCTTCGTCAACAGTAATTTGATTATCGCTTTTGCTGATAAAATGACGATGATTGTAATTAATGTTCATTTTTGGTGTTGGTTACTTACCAATAGTTCCTATCTTTTGCATTTTGAAAAGTGCAGAATTGATTTCTAGTAAATATTGTGATGATGGGTATTGAGATAAGAAATAGTGAAAGTCGTCTAAATGTGTAATCGTCAGTTCTTGAGGTAAGACTTTTCCTTGAACATTCAGGAGAATTTTTGGATGTTCACACCATTCACAGGTTGTTATTTTCAACAGTTGGTAAATCACAGAGTTAATGTGGAAATTGTAAGAGGATACCGGGTGATTGTTGATAAATTCACATAATTCCTCTAAAGTATTTAAACTTTGTGTACATGATTCTTCACTTTTAGATTGACAAGATATTTGCATGATTATTACTCCAATGGTAACAAATAATTTGAAGTAGATAGACTGAGCTATTACGAATTACCAATTACTCCTTTTCTTTTAGAAAATATTGATTGAACCACGAAGGCACGAAGTAAGCGAAGAAAGAAGAGAAAAGGAAGGAGACAGGTAAACTTTTAATTGATACAGCATATTTTATTCAAATGAGGTACAAACTGGAATCATCAAACTCTTGTGGTGCGGGCATCTTACCCGCTAAATGTGTACCTAATTTCTTCCAAAACTGCTGTAAATCTCTATCGAGAAGATGCTAATTGTTGTACAGTTTCCACCCAAACAGGAGCTTTCTTTCCATTGACTGGAATCAATAAATTCCAATGTTCTTGTAAAGATTCAACACTCATATTTGGTAACTGCTGTTGCGCCCAAACAATAGCATCATTAGGTGTTTTCCAATTTGTCCAAGGTGGATTTTCAGAAGTTGAAACAAATTGATTTGAATTACTAGAATTAATAGAATTAGCAGCAGGTAGTAAACCCAAAATACCAACCTCTAACCATAACTGTGGTTGAGTAGATAATTTGATTTGCACTTCACATTGTCTCAAGTGCTGCTGTCCTGCTAAGATAGTTGTAGTCTCCCAACTTTTAGTTATTTGACACAATTGTTGCCAAGTATCCTCAGTTAGCATTACCATCTCCTTACTGCTGGGAGATGTTTTAGCAATCAACATATCTCGATAAAAGCTAGTGAGATTTTGCAGAATTACTAAAGGTTCTTTACCCCATTCCAACAAATTGCGAATAATATTAATTACCGAATCGCTATCATTTTCAGCAATTCTTTCCACCATTGTTAGCAATTCATATTCAGGCACATTTCCCACCATTTCCCATACCCAATTTTGGTCAATAGTGATATTTAGTAAACTCAATTGATCCAGTAAACATTGACTATCCCGCAAACATCCAGAAGAAATTTGTGCAATCAAACGTAATGCTTCTGGAGTAATATCAATTAATTCCTCATTCACAATTTGGTTGAGGTGTTGTATCATATCCTCAACACCAATTCGTTTAAAATCGAACCTTTGACAACGAGAAATTATTGTTGCAGGAACTTTGTGAATTTCTGTGGTGCAGAGGATAAACACTACATTTTTTGGTGGTTCTTCCAAAGTTTTGAGTAAAGCTTGAAATCCTTGTGAACTGAGGCTATGCACTTCATCTAAAACAAACACCTTGTAGCGACTATTGACAGGTATAATGTGGGTGCGGTCAATAATTTGTCTGATATTTTCAACACCAGAGTTACTAGCAGCATCTATTTCTACCACATCCAGGGATAAGCCTTTAGAGATGCTAGTACATGAATTGCAAAGGCCGCAGGGTGTGGGGGTAGGAGAACTACCATGTTGACAATTGAGAGATTTGGCAAATATGCGGGCGCTGGAAGTTTTACCTGTACCTCTGGGACCAGTGAATAGATACGCCGGGGCAATTCGTTGAGATGTGATAGCATTGGTGAGAGTAGTTGCGATCGCTCTTTGACCAACAAGTTCAACGAAAGACTGGGGACGATATTTCAGGTGAAGTGGTTGATATGTCATGTTTTTCAAAAGTAGATAAGTTGAATTTCCCCAAGCTTATTTATCATTAATAAACTTGGGGTGTGAGTAATTTTTGATGTGGTTGTTAAAACAGATTTGATATAACGAACCACAGAGGCACAGAGTACACAGAGACAAGAAAGTTTAAGAGAGATTTTTGTAACTTTTGACTGACAAGTATTGAGATTTGGTTTACTAAATCTAAACCAATACAATTTTTGATTCAGTTATCCTATGCAGCAGCAACTTTCTTTTTTCTTCCTCTAGGTTTAGAAGTAGAATTTGCAGAAGTTTGAGAATTATTTTTAGTGTTTGCTGTGTTTTTCTGTGGAGAAGAATCTGTGTTCATCAGATTATTTTTCTCCTTAACAACTTCTTCCGTATTCCCACCTTCAGCAGCTATATTTATTTCCTCATTTACTTCAGTTTCAGAGGAAATATTTTCTGTAACGATAACTTCTTCATCATCTGAAGTATCTTCTTCCATAGCTGTGCTGTTATTATTAATAAGTTGAACTGGCATTACCAAAATTAATTGATTGAGAATACCATCAACAGGAGTAATAACCACAGGAGTTGTAGTTTGGTTGATATTAATCAACACCTCATTTGTAGGTAGGAATTTCAGAGCCTGTTCCATATATTTGATATTAAAACCCATGACTAATGTTTGCTGATAATCATCTTGGGTCTTAATATTTAAAGATTCTACCGCACCACCTATATCTGAAGATTCAGTAGATAAAGTTGCTTGTTGATGCTGGTAGTCACAGATAATTTTTACAATTTTATTCTTTTGGTCAGCTACAATTCCCACTCGTTTTAGAGCATGATCCAATAATTTCCTATCAACAATAACTTGATGTTGAAATTGTCGTGGAATTAAAGCTGAATATTTGGGATAATCTCCTTCTAATAATCTGGTGGTAATTTGGATATTGGGTAATGTAAATACCGCAATTCCATTGTCGATATTAATAGTACATTCGCTGTGATCTCCTACACTACCTAAAATCTTTTGTAATTCTATTAATGTAGGTTGGGGAATTGTGATTTCTACCGTATTTAAATCAGCTTCAGTTTGTGTATTTTCTGTCAATTGTTCATCTGTTTCTATCGTTCCAGAAACAACTGCTAACCGATGTCCATCTGTTGCTGCTGCTTCCCAACTACTATTAGTAAATTGAAAATGAACTCCAGCTAAAACCTGTTTATTTTCATCATGACTAGCAGCAAATAATGTTCCTTCTAATGCTTGTAACAACTTAATTGCTGGTAATGTAATATTCTTACCTTCAATTTCAGGTAAAGATGGAAATTCTTGAGGACTAACCGTTTGAATCCGACATTTACCACAGGAGTGAGTAATAATAGCCGCATTATCTACAATCTCCAAAATAATATCTTGTTTGGGAAGACTAGAAATTACTTGGGTGAATAATTTAGCAGGTAAGGCAATTTTACCTTCTAGTTCTATTCTAGATTTGCATTGAACGCGAATTCCTAAACTCAAATCAAAAGCAGTCACTAAAATTTGTTGTTCGTGCTTATCTGTAACCAACAATATATTGTTGAGAATAGGATGATGAGGTTTGTTAGGTACAGCGTAACTAACCACAGCGAGGGTATCAGATAGTTCTTTTTGAGAAATGGTAAATTTCATAATTATGGTTTCTTTGTTGTCAATGAAGTAATGAAATAAGAGGTGCTTAGTTTGTCACTAAACACCTTTATTTACCCTGTAGTGTGTATACAGGACAATTATTTTCTGGGATTCATCTTTGGCAAATTTCAATCAATCGTTAAACTCTATTAAGATAAAAAAGACTAAAGAAACGAAAACGTATGTTTATGAAGTGATTTCCATTGTGTGATATTTACCGTTATGACTTTGAGAAAGTGACATAAAATGATGAGTATTTAACTGTTCAAGTTCATTCGCAATTTGTTGTTGTCTTTGTTCAGAAAGAGACTGATCTATTTGTTGGAGAACTTTGATAGTTTCTCGTACTTGGTGAAGACAATCAGCATTAAAATTTATTGTGACTGTTTCTCCATCAGCAAAAAATGAACAGGATTGATTATTACCATTGCTGTATGAACTGACATAAGTGTCTTTGGTAATATTGGCTGTAAACGAATGGGATATTTTCATGTTTAGATAGAGATTGTACAATTTTGGGCAAGAAAGTATGATGATTCGATTGACAATAAAGGCGTTTAATGTATACATTATTTCTATCTATATACACCTCTTTACAATTAGAAAACCTATCTAAAAAAAGAGATTGCGCCTTCTGATTTAAATCATCAAATACTTGGCGCGTAGCGCATAATAAATTAGTGGTTTTTCTCTCAAAAGTTTATTATTTTAACTAATTCTGTTGATTTTTAAACTGGGTTTGTTGGTTTATATCAAGTTCGGCGATTTGAATGATTAATTCTGTTGGTACATATCCAACATTTACATTCCCAATTTTGACTTAATCGCTCTGCTTTTCTTACATAAATAGACGAATTATTGGTATTTTCAATCAGCCATCTTTTAAATTGGATTGCTTTTTCTTCATTTTCAAAACCGAAATATGTGACTTTTCTTTGTCCCAAAGGACTGGTGATAGTAGCAACTCTGGGTGAAAGGATATTGAGAGTCCATCCATTAGCACTAAGTTGTACTCTAGTAATGTTGAGCATTGGTTTTATCTCTGTGGTTAGTTGCAAAGACCTAAAATACACAAAAAAATAAGAGTTTCAAGGATTTATATCGTAAGTGTTATAAATAATCTTCTCCCTTGAATTTCTCCAAGGAAGAAGCGCGTCAGCGAAAGTGATTTAATCCTGTAGTGCTAAACTTAAATTGAACGACTTGGTGAAATTATTTCGTCATTTGTAAACTTTAAAAGAGAATCTACACAGGTATATAGTGAACGACAAGAACCTGTAGTATTATGGAAATAGGTTGCAAATTTTCTCAAACCTCCAGTTAATGTTAATGCTAACAAATACTCGGCAGCAATAACAGCTACCTGTTGATTAACAAACAAGCTTTGGCGTTTTCGTGCTTGAATTTCAGCACATGATAAAGGTGTTGAATTTAATTCTTCAGGTAATGGAGTTAGAAGTTCTGGATGTTGTCTAGAAGGACTGGGAAGATTAATGCAAAAGTTCGGTTTTTCAAGATGATCAAAAGCACCTTCTAAGGTAAATTGATTAGTAGAACCAAGCACCACTTGTCCAGAACTAGAACCAGCATGATTACCGCAATCTAACCACCAAATTTGTGGTGGAGAACCTGAGTAATTTTGGTCTAAGCAAGTGCTAATTTCAGCACGCGCAGCAGCATTATCTACGCAACCGATAATAACTGTTAACTTACGCCATCTGACTGATATAATCTTTTTAGTGAATGGTTTAGCGATGCCTTCGGCGGGCTTCGCCAACGCACTAATTTGCACTCCCAATGCTAAACTGTATCTAGCTGCTAGAACTTCTGCTTTGTATAACCCAATCTCCGACTGTTGAAAATTCTGTCGGGGGATGTTTTTAGGTTCAATGATATCTGGATCTACAACTATACAAGAAGCTGTTTTATTGCTGTTTGCTTCAATCTCTAGCATCAGTCTAGCAACGGACGGAATCAAAAAACCTCCTGTCCCACCAGCACCCACAATTATGAACTCAACGTGATTATGTGCGGGTAGCATAAGCGGGACAGAATGAGCAAAAGATAGGTCTAATTTCATCATGGTGTAATATCTATGACATTAAATCCGTTTTGTAGCGGTATCATTCCTTGAATTTCACCTCTGCGTTCTCTGCGTCTCTGTGGTTATTTACAGCAGTTTTCAACTATTTAAACCACACATTGATTCCTTTGCGCCTTTGTTACTCTGCGACTCTGCGCGAAACAAAAACTGTGGTTTATTTACCTGAAAATAGCTGTAATCATGTAGATGCTACTGAATTGGATGTTAAACAGCTTGGTAATTCAAATACCCAGTTAGCAGGTATTTGCCAAAAGTGGCTGTATGTACCCAACCGCACGCAGATATGGGGATTAGTGAAAATCTCACCCAAAACAGCAAAGATTCTGAATTTTCCAGCTTCTTCCTCGTCGTCAGTAGCAGAAAATTGTGCGCTCATACTGTGGTGACTGTGTACCTCAATCATTGCAGTCTGATATGATAAGCTGGTTGCCTCTACTGGAGTTACACTGGTAGATGTGGCAGTTTGTTCTGGGGTATGCAGATGCCATTTTCCGTCTGTAAAGCACAGGTAGAAGAGTATTTCTTGATGTCCCACATTTTGAGCTAACTGTAAGATTTGCAACGTTAACCTAGCGGAAACCAAGGGATATTGCAGGTAAAAGTAGGGTGTAAGATGGGGTAAACCGCGAATACTGCATTGGTTGATAGGAAAGCACGCAGACAGTCCTTGACGTGCAGCATGAATAAACACTCCGTTCCCAGCTACCCAGTATTCTATCATTTTGCCTGTTATTGGTGGTAAGTCGGTGCTGGTGGCAAATTGATAATTGATGAGTCCTGGTATAGTCATGAGATAATCTCTTCAATTGCAGTGGTGATGGTTTTGTTACCCCAAGGAACTAAATCCCGCGTGGGGTATCTTTTAGATTTGTTGTTGTGTAGTTGCTGTAAATGCGATAACACATTTTCAGGATATGATTTGGATTTACCCTGCACCGAATCTTGATTGAAAGCACTATCCCAAAACAATTGCCACACTTGCATGATATTTTCAGGAGAACAATTAGGAACAGAATTTTCACCGAAACAAATAGAACCGTTCTCCATCACATTTGGTAATGGTGCATAAAATAGAGGAGAATTTTGCTCGAATTTCTTAATAGCCCAAATCCAATATTGACGATTACATCCTGCAAATATTAACCCCGGCATAGGTATTTTAAAAGTTGTATTTTCTAAGGAAATGCAATAACGTTGTGGTGGATAAAACTGCACTAACCATTCTCCTTTGTGGCATCTTCCCCACCTCACTGTATTTGCTGGTAAATAACCTGAGTCAATGGGTTCAGCAGCAAAAGCTTCTCTCAATGCAGCAGGAGCAATAAATTTGTAATTTGTCGCTTCTCCTTCTTTGTAAATTAGAAGATATTGTCCTGGCAAAAATAGCAGATGTGCTAGTGTTTCTGCATGAGTAGTTTGGTTGATAATTGAATGTGAGATATCACCAATGTTGAGTTGAGGTAAAATGTTAGCTAATTCCGTGCTTTGTTCCATAGTTTGATTACCTGTTTTCTATGGTCAATAGAAGATTCAATCCATTCTGAAAACTCCGTCATTTTCTGGCAATATGTTTGGCATAATTGCCATTGTTCAGCTAAATATTTCAGCACTGCTTGTTCCCAATCAAAGGAGACATATTCTTCATGGGTGACATCTAACCAAATACATTCTGTACTGTGGTCAATGATGGATATGACATCATAAAGTAGAGATAAAGGTGGTGCTGTTTGTTGACAAAGTGATGAAAGTTTATCCCAATTGATTTTATCCACCGTTACCAATTTATGAGGAATGAACCCAAAGCAAGAATTCCAATCTTCTTGAGGATGTCCATAACCTATAAGTGATAATAGAAATTGTTCTGTGAAACTGAGTTCTTCTAAACTCATTTCCCACCAATCTGTGTTTTGGGAGTAAACCGGAATTTCTGTGTATCTTTCTGTGCATTCCCGAAAATCTTCGTGGTAATCTATGGGAAATAACCACTCATTTACCAGTTCCAAAAACTCAATTTCTAAGTCACAGTAAACACTGGAATGTGAATGTTGTCTCAAGGGAGTTTTTGAGGATGACCATTCACTGGGAAACAGTTCTTTGTAGAGACTGAGGTAATTAATTTGTTCGCTGAGTTCTTCTAAATACCAAATTCCCTCTTGCACAGTTTGGGGAATCTGGTATTTTTTCAAAGACTCAGCAGCCATTTGATATTGAGACTGCATTAGAAGCCAGAAATTGGTATTTGTGAAGGTATAGGTGGAGATTTTTTGAGAATAGTTAAACTCTTGTCTAATTCAGTTTGCCATTCTCTCCCAGTGGTAATTGCTGTTTCTAGTTCATCTTGTAATAACAGCAGATTTTCGATATTCAGATGACCTTGAATTTCTAACATTTTGATTTGCCAACTTAATAGTAAAGCTGGGTTAAATTGATGTTCGCTGGTAATTAAGGTTTGGAGGATATCACCTAAACCTTTAGTACCTGCTTTTTTGACCATGCGAATTTGGGTGATTCCCTCTTTATCCGTTCGCGTAATTTCTGCATGAGCAATTTCTGGGTAGAATGGTGTCAGGGCATTGCGGAGAGTTTCGTCAGTAGCTGCAATTTCATCAGCTATGGGTATTTCTTGACCTTCAATCATTAAAATGTAAGGCATATTAAAACAGTGTTAATTGATTAGATGGGTTAGTTTTGTGAGTATTAGTTGGTGGTAAATCAGGAGGATTGACAATTTTGTTATTCTCTGATTGGTTGACAGATAATTTTTGTTTTTGAGCTTCTTTTTGTTGAGATTGTTCTGCTATTTGTGGTAAAATAGCTTTTAGTTTCGTGAGAACTTCAGCTATTACTGGATATTGTTCGATTTCATGCAGTGTACTAACTTGCATGACTGGTGGTTCTCCTTTGATTCCAGCCGTGATAAACACTTGTCGTAAATCGTGTTGTTTTGCTGGTAAAATTTGGATGCCTAAGATGATAGTGTTGCTGTCAAAATCAAATCTATCTTCTTTTTCAGATGCTACATTAACAACATCATTTTCTGTGAATGAGGTGGTGACATCAGTATCATTATCGTCAGTTTCTACATCTTCATCCACAATTTGTTGAGTTTCAATTTTTGACATAATTAGTAGTTAGGAAAGATTAGCTAAACGGTGTAAAATCTGCATATTCATCCCCCATTTCCTGAAAGATTGCCATTTGTATTCGCACTCCCCTGGTGTGTATTTAGCTGATAGCTGACTCCATTCTTCCCAAGCAGAAAGCAGGGTAGGATTGACTGATTTCAAAGCCATTCCCACCTTGATCCATGAATCATATTTATCTGCAAAGCGAGGATGAATAATTTCTAGTAGTAACAGTGCTGTTTCTGTATCCTCACCTGTAAATTCTGGATTTGTTGGTAAAAAGTTGCTGTTTTTGTGGTAATCTCTTTTTGGTGATTTCGCACGTTTGGTCATTTGTTCGATTATCCAAGATGGTGCGATCGCTATTTCTATTTGGTCAGGACGACAACCACTCAGCCAACGATAATAACCGGTTTGTGGATGAATACTGGGGGGAAGTATTGATGGTAGTTTAGTACCTCTAAATTCTAAAACTTCACCGGGGGCGGTGGTGATTTTACGGGATTTGAGTTTAAGGTGAGTGTTACCTGGTAATTTCAGTAAATATTGCGCCCTTCCTGGTCGTCCTGATGTAAATGCAACTGTAGTGGGTAGTGGTTGATGAGCGATAATTGCTGCATGGGCGCTGTATCCATCACAGTCTATGGCGATTAAAAATTCCTGGGAGTTTTGACCGCAAAGGACACCTATACCTGTGGGGGTTACTTTGTAAAAACCGTGATGGCGGTTTCTGATTGGTACTTTTTCATATTGCTGTAGTTGGTTCAGCAATGCTTGAGGAGACCAGGGATGTTGTTCCCATTGATACCCTAATGGTCTTTTTCCCTGAGTGGGGATGATAGGCCAGTGTGGGGGGAGTAGTTTGAGGGTATCAATCAGTTTTTGGGTTTGTGGTTTTTTTCAGCATGGGTTTTAATGGTGATTGGGGTTGCAAAGGAAACAAAAGTTGTTAAACCTAAATAATGTGCTTTTAGTGTATGATTTACTGCTTGTGCAAAGAGTGAAACAAACAACAGTAGTTAATTTAGTTGTTGATTTCTTCAGCTAAGTCTGCGTTAGCAGACTTACTATAAAATTCAGTAGATACAGTTGCTTTTATAGCCAAAACTCCAAAAATTGGATACGCTTGGTGAAGGGTATCAGATAGTGGCAATGGAAGTAAAAATTCAAACTCTCACTCCAATCTGGACAGGCGGTATTGAGTCCGGAAAGTGCGATCGCATTCACGAAACCGGACTGCTTGGTAGTCTGCGCTGGTGGATGGAGGTTCTGGTGCGCGGGATGGGGGGTGTGGTCTGTGATCCGACTGAGCAAAAATGCTCATACGATTCCAAGAAGCCTAACAATGGACTTTGTAAGGTCTGCGAAGTGTTTGGCGCAACTGGTTGGAAACGTCAGTTTCGTCTGGAGGTACAGGAGATTGAAATCTCTGATGCACAAATTAAGCATACTATTACAGCAGATCGAACTTATACAAATGATCAAGGTAAGCTAAAAACACCAACTTGGTATTTTCGAGATTCTAACCCTCCAAATGCCCCTAAAAATGGCACTTTTATTATTAAAATTCAAAGCTTCAATCCAAAATTCAAGCCTGAAATTATTGCTGGACTAATTCAATTTATTGCTGATTGGTCGGCTTTAGGAGCGCGTTCTCAGATGGGGTTTGGTGTAATTAAAATTGAGTGTGCTGGCATTATTGATACTCAGCCTCTATACGATTGGCTCATTCTCACTAACGGAAGTGAATCTGATAGAAAACTACCTTCGTTACAAAACATTTTTCTGGCAAAAATACATTCTAAAGATTCAAATTTTGATGAAAGAAGTACCTTTGATTTGAAATATGATTTACGACAACTTTTCAGATCAGATAAAAATATACGTCATTTTATTATGGGTACAGTTAAAGGTGATGTTATAGCCGCTAAAGTTAAAATATCTCGACCTTATAAAGATGAAAATGGAAATACAGTCATCCGTGTATGGGGTTATATTCCTCAACAAGCAGATATTTACAATACTATCTGGAATCGAGAAACGGTTGTAGAGAAAATTCAGGAACACTTGAAGAATAACCACAATCTAACCCTTTGGCGTGAAATAAACTCAGGTAGAGATTCTGAAACTGGAAAAATGATTGATGAAAAAGCCTTTCTGCAAAGCTTATTAAAAATATAGGAGGATGGCAATGCAGTATGATTACTATGCTTTTGAAAAAGAGCATTTAATTGATTCTTTGAATAAACTTGAACTAGCCTCAGAAAAATTTAAAAAAGGCAAAAGAGACAATAATAAAAGTGTGTGTGAACAAGCAGAAAACGAAATAAAGAAAGCTGCTACAGATGCTGTTAAAATTGAACCTCACTTATCCTACTTGTGGTATGAGGCTCTTAACTCTGATCTCAAAAATCCTGTTCGTGATGCTTGGCAAAAGAATCTCACTACAAAAAAAATACCAGAAGATTTTCGATTCATTCCCAATATTTCAGAACTTGAAAATTTACCAGCACTCAGTTTTATGCTGCGTGTACCTTTCAAACTACAAAAACCCTATTTGAGTAAAGATGATCGCTCCTTCCATTTACTTGATAATCCAGTACGTAAAGACAAGGTATTTCAAACCCCAATGGTTGCTTCAACAAGCTGGAAAGGGGCTTTACATAATGCAATGCTTCAACAATTGGCAGGGTGGTGGTGTGGTTTAGATGAAGGGGTAAGAAAACAACGTCAGCAAAAGAAAGAATTTGTAGCCAAAAGAGTTAGTATCGGGCGACTTTTTGGCACTGAAAAGGGATTTCAGATAGATGACAAAAAATTTGATAGTTATCTCGATAATCTTGGTGGTAGAGATTTGGCGCGTTTGTATCAGCGATACATTAGACGTTATCTATCTTCAACCGGGTTCTTTTCAGGTCGGCTTTATTTTTATCCAACGTTCTTTGATAAGATTGCCTTGGAAGTAATTAATCCGCATGATCGCAAAAAAAGTACAGGCAAAAATCCCATTTTGATTGAGTCAGTTCCAATCAGGGCAACAGGTAAGTTTATGATTTTGTACGTACATTTTGGTGCAATTGATGAGAGCCAAGTTGCTAAAGATTTAGAAATTGTGGCAGAAGGGGTAAAAGCGATGCTCACGGTTTATGGTTTTGGAGCAAAGACCAGTAGTGGTTTTGGAATTGTGGAGGATCAACTTGACAGTCAGGGAGAGTTAGCAATTCGGGCTGATATACCAGAGCTAAAGCCACCAGAACCAGAAGTAAAACCATCAGAACCCGATCTACCTCGCTATCTGGTTGCACCTGGACAAATAGATCCAGATTTTCTAAATCCTGATGGTACTTTCAAGTCTAAAGAACGATACTTACAAGGAAAGTCTGGGAAAAAAACTGGACAACTTTACGATAAGGCTAAAAAGTGGTGGGATAATGAACGGCCTATAGCTGAAACTGCGATATTAGAAATAATACCTGAACCTAAACTAACGCCAAAACCAGCTATGACTGAAGTTTCTTTTAATAAATTGAGTGAGTTAGGCGATCGCACCAAGGAAATAGCAAAGCATCTACACCAAAGAAAGGAAATCAGCCATGACTCATGATTTACAAGATTTAGCGGATAACCGTGACGCTTTGCTTTTAGGAGAAGTGGCTGCATTTCTACATGATTGGGATAAGTGTATTAAGCAGTGGATCAGCTTGGGGAAAAACTTTAATCCAAGTCAAACTACTCCCCGTGTCAAATCTAGTCTCGAAGGATGTTCTCTACAAGATCCACTTAATTTATCTACGGCAGATACTTCGCTTGCAAAAATAATAAAAGAAGGGAAAAATCCTTCTAAAGCTAAACTTTCTTTAGACTGGCGTATTAAATTATTAGGGAAATGTCATGATGTTGCTCATGTAGATAAGCCTGAAGAAGAACAAGGACTTAGAGAGGAAAGCAAGTTCATTGGGTCTATTTTTGGATTTGAGATTACACTAGGAGAAAATTCATCAAAACTTTTGGAAGCAGTTCAAAGTATTGATCAACGCGATATTTTTATTCATAACATAGAACAAGCATTTAATAATGCAGTTGGAGATACAAGGCGACCTCTTAATGAAGTAAGACTTTCAGAGTGGGGAGCAGCTACAGCAGCTTTTTGGAAAGCAATAGCCGCTCGATATATTTTAGAGAATAAAGTTACTGAAAATAACCTAAAGTGGCGTATTTTATCGGTTAGGTTTGATGGACTCAGTTTTTTAGAGAGATCACTAACTATTGGTGATTTGCACGGAAGAAAAAAATCATTACAACTAGCACTAAATTGTGTCCGTAGACTTTTGGAGGAAACTTACGCATTAGGAAATGAAGTATATCGAGATGAAAATGGTAGTGCTTTTTTAGTGCCAGAATTAGAGAATGATATTGATGGCAACCAATTGTTAAATCTTATTGAAAATCAAATCTTAAATAATGGGTGGAAACGTGAGTTTGAGATAAATGGAGAGCTAAAGCCTCAAGTTTATCTTACAAAATCACATGAAAAAGCTATTGTTCTACATGAAGCATTACAACAGGAATTACCTAACATAACTCCTTTTCAAGATTGTTCAGATATCTGGTGGCAATCAGAAATCTCTGACATCTGTACAGTTTGTGGTGTTCGTCCACAGGGATGGGGAGGAAATGATAAGAAAAAAAAGGAACAAGCAAAATCGAGAAATGTTTGCAGTATTTGCCTAGAAAGACGCAGTAACAGAGCAAAAATATGGCTACAAGACTTAACTAAAGAAGATATAGAAACTAGAGATACTATCTGGATTGATGAAGTTGCTGATAATAATGCTCGTTTAGCCTTAGTTGTTGGTCAATTTGATTTGAATGATTGGCTGAGTGGCGATATGATCAAAACTTTATTGGTTGTGTGTAGTCCAAGTGTTAAAGAACCAGAAAAAAAGCCATCTTTTGCTCGTATCCAGCGCGTTTGGCGTACCACTCAGCAGTTTTGGCAAACAGCACTAGCAGACACAAAACTACCAAAAATAAAAGGTCGTCTTAGCATTGAATTCAATAATAATTGACCAGATTAAATTACAGTCTTTAGGTTCTTATGACCTGGTTCTAGGAACGACAAAACTAAGTGTTTTACATAATGATTGTAAGCTCATTACCACAGATAATCTTTGCTATGCTGCTAAGAAATTAGGTGCTAAATCTGAACAATACTCAAAAATTGAATTAGCTGCTGAATTTATTGCTGAACAGTTACGTTATCAACAATTCTTTATAGAAGAACCAACTGGATATGGAAGCTCTAATAAATTACCAGGTAAGTTAAATATTAATAATGTTGTATTTGAGGAACAAGAATACAGTCCTATAATTCCTATTCTCTCTGAACCTAGTACATTTATGGCTCTTGTTCCAGCAGAAAAATCTCTTGATGTAGTTGAGGTGATAAAAACAAAATATGAACGAGAAATGGGCAAAGTCCGTAACCGCTTACCCTTACATTTAGGTGTTGTCTACTTTGATCGTCGTACTCCCCTCCGGTCTGCTTTAGACGCTGGACGACAAATGTTGAGCTATAAATCTAGTAGTCAACAATTATGGCAAGTGCAATCAAAAACTCAAGGAACACTACCTCCTGAAAAACAGAAATTAGCAAATGGAACGAAGCAATTTGAAGAAACGATCACTATCAGCCTAATAAACTTAGTTGAAAGCGATACAGAGTTAATTCAAGGCGATCGCAAAATCACCTGGCACGTTCCTAACAAAATGGGAGATGGAACAACAGATGATAATTGGTATCCTTATGTTTTTGTAAAAACAAGCGATGATAGCGAAGTTAATGGACGATCGCGCAAAATCAAAAGTCAGCGACCTGGTACAACTGAACCCTGTTGGTTAGTTCACGCTGGGGATTTAAAAGAAGGCGACCAAATTTATTTCACCTCCTCCACCTTCGACTTTGAATACCTCGACAGCGCCGCCAGACGGTTCGATATTCACTACGACGAAAAAGACCGCCGTCCCCGCAAAACTCGCCCCTTCTACCTCGAAGGCCTAGACCGTATTCAAACACTCTGGGAAATTCTCAAAAACCTCGAAACCTCCCAGCGTCATCAGGTGATTTACAGCATTGAAGCCACCCGTGATATGTGGTACGGGGAAGATATAAAACAAGAATCATGGAAAGATAAAATATTTGAGCAGTTTGTCACTGATACACTAGCTAATGCAGCTTGGACTAAAGACTATAAAAAATGGATAGATATTCCTCAAGAAAATCGCCAGCTACTAATTAATGCAGCAGTGCGAGGAGAACTGGCAGACATAACAGACTTGTATATGGAAATTTTAAAAGAACGGTAAAACACTAATGGCAACTTACAAACGACAACGTTACCTATTTATGACTCTCGATCCTGTTCATATCGGTACAGGAGGCTATCGTTTAGGACGAGTTGATAATAGCATCGTGCGAGAACCAGGAACTAAAATTCCGAAAATTCCCGGTACAAGTTTACATGGTGCGGCGCGATCCTATGCAGCACAGTTATATGAAACCCCCCAGAAGCCGCAGGACAAGATCAAAAATATGTTAAAAATCCTGAAAATAACCCAATCTGTTACACCTTTGGTTATTTACATTCAGGTAATAGTGATAATCCACAAACTGGTAATCCAAACCCTAAAAAGAAAGAGATTGCTTACTCAGGTGTTGTAAATATTTTTGATGCTCACATTTTGCTATTCCCTGTGCATTCAATGGTCGGTCCCGTGTGGGTGAGTACGAGAGAGCGATTAGATGATGCAGGGTTTACTAACTTACCTGATGAGCCAGATAATCTTGAAACTGTTATTTTGAATTGGGATAATTCGGATAAACCTGATAAACGATTAAATCTAGGCTGGTTAATGCTGAATGCTGAGATAAAAGCAGAAATAGAAGCACCTCCTCAATGGCAAAATGATAAACGCTACAAAGCCATCAACAAAATTGTTATTGTTAAAGATGCTCTTTTTAGCCAAGTAGTAAATAGTAATTTAGAAGTCAGAACATCTGTCGCAATTAACCCAGAAACTGGTGCAGCCAACGATGGGGCATTGTTTACTTATGAAGCCATTCCCCGTGCTACTTTTCTTACCGCAGATGTTGTTTTAGATGATTACCGCAGTGGTGAAAAAGGATGGTCATTAGGTGAAATTAAGGAAACAGGTAAGCTTAAGGAAGATGGAACAAAAAATCCTTTACCCGGAGGTGCTTGGCAATGTCCATTATGCGTAGTTAAATCTGGTTTGAAAATGATTGAATGGCTGGGAGTTGGTGGTATGGGAACGCGGGGTTTTGGAAGAATGGCAATGATTGGCGATCCTAAGACTGTTGAACTTCAAGAACTATTTAACCCGTTGCAGAGTAATCAACAAACATCTTCTGGATCATCTATAGAAACTACTGAAGGAGGTCAAGCATGATGGCTAATCTTGATCGCCTCGCGGCACAACACGCACAATCAATTATTACTAATACCAAAAATCAAAAAGCTAGTGATATAGAAAATACAGTCACAAAAGCATTAGGTGTTTTACAAGAAGATGGCGTATATGCTTGTTTTCTTTATTTACTAGCTAAGGAAAAAGCTAATGGTCAAGCTGTAGTTCAAGAAATGCTAAATCTATTACAAGAACTAGGTTTTGAGTGGAATAAACCTCAAAAAAATGGAACCGATGATCTTACTTCCAGTGTT
The DNA here is from genome assembly GCF_049315035.1 of Anabaena sp. PCC 7938. NCBI lineage: Bacteria > Bacillati > Cyanobacteriota > Cyanophyceae > Nostocales > Nostocaceae > Anabaena > Anabaena sp. PCC 7938. The sequence continues at coordinate 37,335 of NZ_CP186038.1, forward strand.
ATACTCAAACATATTACTGATAATGTAACTCAAGATTTAGAACGATTATTACTTACAAAAGAAATATTAGAGCAAACGTTGATTTATGCTCGTTATGGTGCAAAAGCTCGTCAAGAAGAAACAGCAACAAATAATAATCAACAGGAGGAAAACCTTTGACTTGGAGAGCCTATCAAGTAGTTTTTAAACTCAAATCTCCTTTACATATTGGTTGTGGCAAAGTGGGGAATGTACAACGTACCCGTTCTTATTTGACTGGGCGTGTATTTTGGGGTGCATTGACAATGCGATTAACCCGTAATGGAACTGATGAACCTGCAACTGATACAAAACAGTATGAATGCTACGGCAAAAAAGTTGATGATAATTTAGCTTTCACTTACTTTTATCCTGCTATTGAATCAAATGGAAACTATACAGTTAAATGGCCTTGGGGAAGTGAAAACGAAAGTCTGTTTCGTCGCTGTTTTTTAAGTAGTTATGCCAGCACTGCTTTAGTATATCCTCAACAAGCAGCAGAGCCAGGATTATTACATGAAGTTGAGTTTATTTCACCTCATACTTTGGATGAGGGTAAACAGGTTTATCTAGTGGGATATGTGTTTGAAAAAGTTGAAAAAGAAGAGTGTGCGGTACAATGGAAAGAGGCTTGTTATCGTTTACAGATGGGAGGTGAGCGAGGTTATGGTTGGGGTGATGTTGCAGTAAAAGAAATAAAAGAAATAACAGAATCTGAAAAAATATTTAATGCCTATACTTGGACATCTGAAAATATCTCTATTGTAATTCAAGTAGTAGAAAATATAGAAAATAGCAGACTTTTAGCTCATACAGAAACTAGAAAAAAGTTATTAGTTCAAGGAGAAATTGAACCGTTGGTGGGTAGAGAATGGAAAGTAGCTAATCAAGCAGGAAAAAGTGTGGCATTTTCTGGACTATGTTGGACTCCAGGGAGTATGGTAAAGCAACCATCCGATTTTGTGATTCAAAAATTTGGCATCTGGAAGTTTAAGGAATAGATCCAATATTTCGAGTACCTGATTTACATAATTCCCACAAGGGAACTTCAATTTCAACCAAGAGAAAATTGTACAGCAATTTGCAAAAATAAAAACCTTAGTTCGGAAAATATAATAAAGGCATAAAAGCTTTGTTTTTAATTTAGTGCTGTTTAGAGTGATAATTTAGATACCTCTCTGGAAGATGTATTAAATTTCATACTGGCATCTATATTTTGTCTCAAAATACTTGTTTTGGGAGTATATTTATTTGCAATGATTTCCTTACGCCACTTTTCCAAATCATTCATTATCTCTCTCAATGGTGGTATTTTATTTAGCAAATCATCATCCTTTAAATTCTGTAAAACCAACAGTTTAAAATATAATTCCCTCTGTTCCCCCACAGAAAGCATCTCCTGAGACTTTTCAAGCTTATCTCTAATATCTGCTTTAACCTCTTCTACATTAATAAGAGAAGAATTAATATGAGAATTATCCCTTTCAACTTGCTGCCATACCTTTTTAAGTGCAGGATGTAAAGGAACTGGTATATCAGCAATATTCTTAACCTCCTTGCTACCATCCCTTGCTTTATCAACTAAACCATATTTCTCCAAATCAAACAAATGAGCATTGCGGGATATAAACTTCAACTGTGTTAAATCCCAATCACTAATATTCAGATAATCTACCTGCTTAATAATCCCTTCTGCCGTTTTCTGGAGAGTAAAAGATACCATTTCTTCTTGTTCACCCTGATGATTAGTTTTATATAGCTGCAAATGTGCCACCCCAGCTTCTACATCCCTGGATCTAGAAATCGTGTATTCACCTATAGTTAAAATATCAGTCTTCGCTTGTTGTAAAGCAGAATTGAGCAAACCCAAAACCTCAGTTTTTCTAAAACTTTCCAACGTTGCAAAAGTCCCAGCAGGTGCTAAAGAACCTAGTTGGTTAGCAATATCTCTGATATCTGCATTTTGTAGCTGTGGTAATTTCTTTTCACCCGAAATCTTCTCACCTACCATCAAAAACTCTTGTCTTTCTACTGCTAACATTTGTGTAGGAGGAACTTTAACTTTTATATCCTGACGAGAATTGACAGTAAATTCCATCAGAGAATGAGAAAAGTTAGATAATTCATCATGCCGATGATGGATACTATACTTTTCACCTTCTTTTCTAATTACAAAAGCATCACTTCTGTAAATTCTAGAACCATCTGCTAACGTCTCTCCATAAGCTTTGAGAAGTTCAACTGCTGTTTGAGCGATTTTGGCATTTTCAAGTTTGAGATTATGCCGCATTTTCAGCCAATTTAAACCTAGAACCTTTTGCCAACTGGCTGCAACATCCTTCTTAATAGGAACTTCCACTTCCCGTATCCACTGCTGATTTTGAGAAGTTACCGTTGGAGATGAAACCACACGATTGTAGTTTGGTGTAAAAGCGACTTTTCGCTTAGGTGTTTCAGTTTCTTCCTCTGTTGTTTCAACAAATTTAGCTGACTTTTCTTCCCTAAAAGCATCAACTTCAGGTATTGTCTCTGTGACTGTTTCTTCAGTTTTTATTTCATTCGTCGAAACTTGCTTATCAGTAAAATTATACTGATTTTCTTCTTCTGTATATGTCGTTTCAGCTATAGGTATATCCCTGGCATCATCCCATTCTGGTGAATCATCTACTGGTGGTTCTGGTAATGGAGTATCTTCATCCCAAAAGACGAAAGTTTCCTCTTCAAATGGTAAATCTAAAATAGGTGTAAATTCATTTTCTAATTCAATGTTTTCTCTAGAACTTACTGCTGCTGTTGGAGATTCAGATTCTGTAAAATTATCAACAACTTCACTCTTAATATCTTGAATTCCAAAAAGTTGACCTAGCAGTTCATCAACAATTTTTGTTAAATCTTCCTTTATCTCTCTGATATTATCTGTGGAATTTTGACTAGGAGGTAAATCACGAATTATGGGTTCATAGACTACAGCGATAATTTCCTCAGTCTCTAAATTTTCTGTCACCCAGTTATGACGACATTTACCTTGATTATCTTGCTGGTAAACAGTTAATTTATCACCTGATTCAATAGTGGCAATGATAGCTAAAGAAGAATTATTATTAGCTAGAACAATATCTGTGATTTCCTGAAAATTATCTGCTGCTGTTAACATTAACTGCTTGGCGATATTCTGCGCTTGGACATCAGACATTTCGGCAGATTCCCATTTCCAAGCACCAGGAAATTCCTCATCTGGAACAAGCCGATATTTTTCACTACCAACTTGTACTTCAATCTCAAATAACTGTTCTTGTTCTTGTTTAAGTTTTGCTCTGACTTTATCTATTAAAGCCTGGACTAATTCTGCTAATACTGAGGCAGTAATTTGAAGCTCATCAATTATATGGTCAACAGTTTTTTGATAAGCAGTTGCTAATTGCGTTACTCTTTCATCAAACATATTAATATATCCATTTTAGAGCAGGATTTAAGGATTAATAGGATTTATTTAATAACTTGAATTTCTGATTTAGCATATAGAAATACCCTTAACATTGATAATTAGAAAAATCCTTTATAAGCATCAATAGGTAGTGGTACAGCACCAGCTTGTACAGGTTGTTGAGGAATAGGAAATAATTTATTTACCTCAGCCACTCGTTTATCTAAATCATCTTGAGTAGGACGTTCTTGAGTGCTTTTTTCTGTTAATTGAGCAATTAAAATTGTCCACCTAGAGTCATTTTCTTGGTCAATATTAATTAAAACTTTCGGTATTTTAATTGTTTTTAATAAAGGAACAGAAGCTTCATTTTGATTACAATAAGCCGGATTAATAAATATACACTTCCCCGGTGGCAACTTCAAAAACTGTGCTGGTTCAAATAACTTCCGTGTTTTATCCTGTTCAGAAATTGAGGTACTGCTTTTACCTCCCCCAGTGCTTTTTGATTTCTGCTTGTATTTAATTTCTTCATCTCCCAGGTAAGCACTAAACAACCGTGCTGATTCTTCCTCACCTGGATTAAAAATGAACTTCGTACCGCAAGCACCCAGCATGGTTTTAGCAACCTCCTTACCATAGTATTTTTCTAACTGTCCCATGTTCTGCCATCCCAGAATGCCGCAAAAACCCTCACTACGAGATTCATTCAGCCATCTAAACAAGTCTGGTAGGTATAAGGAAGGTACTTCATCGAGGACAACAACTAATGGGTCTTGCCGTTTTTTAGCGATCGCTCTGGCTACAGTCATGTGTAAGATACTGCATAATAGTGGCCCCACAGCATCCCGTCGTTCCCTGTCCAACCCAAAAATAATCATCTGCTTACCCTTGATTTCCAGGGGTAGAGTCGTCTTACCAACAAAACACCCCAAAGTATTCTTTTTCATAAACCGGGTAAACATCAAACTAGCAGTACCGGCGATACCAGCAATAGTTTTCTCAGAACCAGCCGAACTAAACAACTGACCAAAAGCAATTTTAATCCAGGGATTGAGGTTAGCAGCCATTAATCTTTCTACCATGCGATCGCTACTGAGAATAGCCGCCGCTGTCATTATATCTGGATACTGAGTTTGTTTAGTCAGCATCAGGATAGCTTCTGTCAACTGGTCACCAGCAGGGCCAAAAAAAGCATCCTCATTACTAGCAGCCATCATTTTGAAATTTTTATTGATTACGGTTGCTAACTGCCTTGCCGTTTCTGCATCCGTAGAATCTCGGAGAAAATCAAGGGGATTACACACCTCACTTTCAGGGAAACCAGGAGCGAAAATATGGACTTTATAACCCATCTTTTTGGCATAACTGGCAACTTTAGCTTGAGTTGGGTATTTAAAGTCATATAAAACAATCGGAAAACCTTGGTCAATGGCACTATAAATCATTGGGTTAATAGCAGAAAATGATTTACCGCTACCAGGCGCACCAATGACTGCCGTTCCTCTTTGTACATCTGGTATGTATAACGGTGTGGGACTTCTTGGTTCTTTATCTTGAATTTTTTGACCTGTAAATTTGTGTCTACCAATATAAAGAGTGGCACTATCACACTGAGGATTAGCGATTTGTTTGATAGCTTTCTTTTTGGCTTTAGCTTTCTCCTTTCTTCCCCCAAAATAACTGGTAGCTAATTTGCCTTTTTTTGTTCCCGATAATATTTGTAGGACAACAAAACCGAGTAATAATCCTGTCAGCACTAACCCATTAGAAGAAAAAAGATAATGAGTGTATTTACCAATTGGTGCTTGGGGGTTTTGCAGTTCGGAAATAAAGTTGTTTGTAGTCATTTTACTTCTGTTTTTTAATGAGTTTATATTCTTTGAATATTTCCTGGGTTACACAAAATATTTTTTATTTCACGCAGAGGCGCAGAGTCGCGGAGAAGAGGCTAAGGGACTAAATATTCATTTACTACGGAATTGTTAAAGGAGTACCCAGAAATATAGGTGATTTTTCTTGATATATGAAAAAAGGAAACGGTCCAATGAAATAAGGTGAACAACCTAAATCAAACCAACCTCCTCTCCGACAAATGCGGAAGAAAATAGCAGTTGATGCAGTTCCATCACCTTCATTAATATCCCAGACTACCTGTTTAAACCCCTTACCAAAAGGATGTCTTCCTGTTGGTTCTTTTCCACCATTAAGATTGCCTAATATCCCAAAACCACCCTTTACTTGTTGAAATTTACCACTCATCCATTGACTACCTGTGATTCCACCTGCACCTGATAATTCTATGTGAGCGCAGTTGTTAGTACATGAAACATTAAACCCAACTTGGTCACTACCACTAATTGAACGTTGTCGGTTTGATTCTACTTCCTTTAATGGCAAATCTAATTTACCAACAATACTTCCTTGCGGTACAGGTGCATTGGGAAAATTAGTGAATGTTACCTGATTTAGTCCAGGTATTTTTGATATGCTAGTATTCTGCCAATTACTAAATTGTTTTAAAGCAGTTTTTTCTATTCCAGGAATGGAAGTCAGATTATAATCAGATAAATCAATTTCTCCTAACTCTATATCTTTTATCTGTGGAAAATCATTGATAATTTCTCCTATTGTTTGTCCATTAATATTCGTAACACCCAATATCTTTTTGATTAAATCTTGAATAGGTGGTACATTTTCTACATATTCATTAGCTAAACTAGGAATGGCTTTAGTTAATTCAGGTACAGTTTGCCATTTAACAGTATCAAAATCTGATAATTTAGTATTTACCAGAGAAATACCACTTAGTTGACCAATTGATTGTAAACTGAAATTTTCTAAATTAAATACATTTTCAAAATCTCCCAATTCCATCACTTCATCTAAACTTTGTCCCGCTTGCCAACTTCTGATTGATTTATATCCAGGAAATTCAACATTGGGAAGTTCAACACTACCAGGACTAGAGAAAACAAAAGATTTAAACGTAATACTTTGCCAATCAGGAACTGGTGCATTATTTATATATTTACTAGGGATAGTGTTCACTGTTGGTGTAGGAGATGCTGTTGCTGGCTGAATTCCTAAAATATAACCAAGTAAATTATGATGTTGAAAGGATATTAAGCCATGCAATAATAAACTTGTACATAAACCTAAAAACATCCAATATTTGATATTGGAATTTAAATTCAAATGATTGTTATTTGTGCTTTTAACGAGTTGTTGATTATTTCGATATTGAGGATTATGCAACATTTTTAAACCTTGATTACTTTAATTATTAGAATGAACATCTGAAAATCATTGTCTTTTTGAAAGTGGCAAAGTTAAGTATTTATATTTTACAAGTATTCATATATCAGTAATCAACTAATAACATCAATAGCAAAAAAATGATTAAAAATTGATGATTCTAACCTCCTGGTAATTTACTTACACACTTCTTATTTTTATCTTGTTGTTTATTTCAATCTTTAAAGCTAATTACTGACAGTTAAATGCTTACCTTTTTGAGCAGGAATACTTGATTTAGTTGATTCAGTTCCTAATTGCAATAAACGCTCAACCAGTTGAGGCGAAACTTTAACACTTTGAGCAGCACTGGTTAAATTTTTACCAGACTCTAACTCTTGAATTAGTTGTTGTAGTTTCTGCCATAAAGGATTACTAGGAGTTATCCACCGTTTTTCTGCTGCTACCTGTAATCCTCTAGTAATAGTTGTGACAATGATAAAATCTGCGGGAGGTGTTTCTTTGCGGGTGACATCAGGAGTGATAGAGATGGTACTATAGCCTGGAGTGCCTTTGCTTGTTAGCACCTGAAAGTTGTAAACTTGCCGTGTTCCTGCTGAAGATTGCGTAATCACCGTTAAGTGTGCGCCATTTTTAGCTGTAGGCATTCCAGGAATACTAACCGGGTTAATTTGTCTCAGATGAATTAAACCTGCTCCTGGGTTTTGACAATTAGACTTATCAGACAAACCTTGCAAACAACCATCTACATCCATGAGGATGCGGGAAGGGTCATCTAACCACACTCTTTGAATAACTTCCCCAGTTTCGTAAAACGAGATGGATACACCATGTCCCGGCCATACCTCTACAGTTTGCAGTTGTGCTTGAGTGCCGGTGGCCTTGCTTCGGGGAATAATACGTACAGAACTTTTGGTATTAGTTGATTGTGTTCTTGGTGTCGGTAGTGCCTGAGATGGAATATTGACTAAGAAAGATGCTGTGACAGCTAGAGATAAACAGAAAAACTTGTTCATTTTTTCCCTCCAGGAGACTTTCATCAATTTGTACTCGGTAGTTTAAAGTCGTAAAGAGCGATTTACTTGAACAGTAATTTGGGTATTTTGCCGGATAAACCAAATATTAGGTCGCTTCATAATTTCTGCGATCGCTTTTTGGTTTCGTTCCTCCACCTGCTTGGAAACTGCACCAAACGCTCCTTGAGCAAAAGCACCCAGTAAAGAGCGATTTCCATTGCGACTGGTTTGGATGCTGCTAAACCCACCATTGGATTGAGAAATGCTACTTTGAATATCAGGTTGATTAACTACTTCCCCCACCTTGGCCAGTCCTGACATTAAACCTAGTCCTGCATCCAAGCTTAAAATCTCTTTACCTTTGTCCCGATATTGATTAGCAATTAAAGGTTCTCCCTCTTTCCCCTGTATAACTATTGTTCCTGGTCGTAATGTATATTCAGTTCCATCTTTGAGAATGGCAGTAACTACAGCCGTAACTCTTCCAGATGAATCAACTTCTTGAATTTCTGCACTCAAAAGTGTATTAGCAGGAATCGCTTCTTCCCCAATATTGCTCAATAAAGGTTGGGTGAGTTTGACCACAAACTTATTTTGAATGTGAGAATTATGAGAATTAATATTTGCAGACCAGACAACAGGTGTTTCTAATATCCCAGTAGCGTATTCTCCTACTCTTAAATACTGTTCTTCTCTGCCCTCAATAATAGCAGCTTCTTCTGGAGAATAATTGTTGCTTTCACTGAAATTAGTTACCTTATCACTTTTATCTAAACTTTTCGCACTAATTACTGGAGTCCACTTTGCTTTTAGTTGTTCAATCACCCTTTTGTTATTATCAAAATTACTGTCATAATCTGATTCTGAGTGATTCGTAGTAACTGTTGCTAGTTCGGTTTCTAGTTGAGAATCGCGGTTATAACTCGACCTACGTCTAGGAACATAATCAGATGTGACAACATTTTGAGTCTGCGTGCTTGCTACCTCCTGTTTGTCATTTGTAATTGCTGCTGCATAATCAATTTGACCACCAGAACCAAGAGAACGTAATCTTGCTAATTCTGCTAAAGGATCAGTAGGTTCTGTAGAAGTTTTAAAACTGGTTTGTTGTTGGGGTAATATTCTTGAAGTTACAGCAGTTTTTACGGGAGGTGAATAGCGTGCGATTGGCAATTCTTCAGGTCTTTGTGTTCTGATAATTCTTCTAGGTTGTTGTTCTATGTTGGATGTTAATGATGTTTCCCTCCTGACAGATTTAGTAGAAATAGGTTTAGTTTTGGGTAAGTTTTCAATTATCTGCTTATCCGGTTTTGCAACGGGTAATTCTTGCCTGACTCTATTTTGTTCTTTAAATGCCTCCAGTTCTTCTGCTTGTTTTTGTAATGCTAACTTGGCATAAATATCACCATCTTGTTTGGGAACTTCTTCTTCGGGAGGAGAAGTAGTAGCAACTTCTGGTGTTGCTTCTTTCTTAGTTACCTTGCCATTCATCATGGGATTAAGGAACATAAAAAGTAGAATAAATCCTAATCCAAATCCTCCCCCAACTACTATTGTGCGTGACCAAGGAGAATTAACAAGTGAATGTTGTGTTTCTATTAATGCCAATTCATCTGGTACTTCTACATCCGCTTCCGTTTCAGGAATAATATTTTCATGTTCAATTTGACTAATGATATTTTCTTCTTCATCTTCTTGAAAATTGAGTAAATTATTTATCTTGTTAGGGTCAGTTTGATTTTCTAAAGTTGGTTTCATAAATCCACCTATTTTATATACAACAGTTCCCATGTTTGTCAAATACAAGGGTTTTTAGTTTTAGGGAACAGGGAACAGAGGATAAATTGATGTGTAATTCGTAAGCATTCAGAAATCAGCTATCAGCAGTCAGCTTTTTAAAGCCTGCACCAAAAATGCGTATTTGATAATGGACTGATTTATCAAATATTCTGACTCCTGAATTATTACTGTAATTCATTTTAGAATTGCTAATCATAGAAAAATTAGAGACTGGTATTTGTGGTGTTTAAGCTGTATACTTATTGCTGGAAACTCAATACATTCAGTTAATAACTTATTATTCTCTTCTCTCTGTGTTCTCTGTGCCTCTGTGGTTCGTTTTAAAAAAGAGTTTCTAGCCAAACTAAATATTTATTATTGACTCATAGCTGAATACTATCGAATTTCAATTATTCAATTCTTACCTAAATTCAAATCCGTGATTTCGATAATTTCTAAACCTGACCTGCGAACCGAATAAATTTTTTGAGCAATTTCTGTTGTTTCAGGAGGTTTTTGAGGACTTTGTATAGCTTGAACCGTCACAGTTTTATTAAAAGCTATTCCATTACCAGCATTATCATCCTTACTAAAAGTCACCAGAGTAGCAATCACATCTATCTGCCATTTTCCTTGACCTATCTTGCGTGGTTCACTAACATATCTGGGAACTAAAGAACTTTGTAAACCACCTTGAAAAACACTGGGTGGTGTAAGTTCCGCTAATTTTTTCAAAAAACTAGATCGAAAATCTTGTTCTTCACTTAATGCAAAAGCAGCTTCCCAAGCTTTTGTAGTAACTCGTGCAGTTCCTTTGTTAACTTTTATAGTAGTACCATTATCTTGTTGAGTGATTATTTCTCCATTTTTATTTAATCTTATTAGTCCATCCCAATTGAATATTTTCACTAGAGTATCAACCACAAACTTTTTAATCACTTCTGCTGAACGGTCATCAGGTTCTAGTGCTTTAACATTGATTGTATTTCCATCAGCAATCTGGACTAAAGATGGTGGCTTTTTACGAGCTAAAGTTGATGTTGCACCATAATTAAAAAGTTGTAATAGAAAAGATAAAGAACTAAAAATTAGAGACATTACAGCAACAATAGCAATGGGATTAGATACCGATTGCCCAGAACTTAAAAACTGTAATGCTTCCCTTTTAGGAATTTTAGATTTCGTGTGATTGAGCATAATTTTTCAAAATTGATAAACTTCTTATTGATAAAGTTATTATTTGCGAATCATTGTTGTTATTCGTGACACACTGGCAGAAAGAGCAATATTACCTGCTGAGATAGCACCACTAGCTAACCATTGAGCGCCATTATTAAGCTGAGTTAGCACTGCTAGACCACCTCCAGCAGCAATTCCTGTAGCTAAAAATGGGGCAACTAAACCAATAAATGCCAGAAAAATCATCGGTTGACTAGCTTTTGCTGTAGCAATTAACTGTCCAGCTAAACCTAAAATAATGTTGAAAGAAAGTTTAGCAAGACCAACAGTAAAAAACCCTGTTAACCAACCAAAAATTGCTTTATTACCAATAGGCATTAAAGAACCTCCAACTGCTAAAGGAGCTATTAATGCAGTGAGAAGTAATGCTAGTTCCAATCCCCATTGGTAAGCATTATTTAGTGCTAATAATAAACTGGTAATAAAAGTGGTAACAACAGCACCAATTGCAGCACTAGATGCAGCAGTAAATTTATTGGCAATACTACCCACTAAACCATCACCTTCAGCTTCAGAAACTGCTTGATTAATTTTGCCCAAACCTTGAGTTACCCAACTGTCTGCTGCTCCTAAATAGCTACCACCTTCTGCATCTTTAAAAATGTCAGGAAATTTAGCTTCTAAATCTGCTCTTGCTTGTTGGAGACATTGTATTGCTTCTTCATTTGATAATTGAGAAGAACGACATTCTTGAATCGCATTACCTACGGCTGTTTCTAATGCTGCTTGTCCTAGTGCTTGTTGGTAAGCGGATCTCAAATCAGCGTCTGCTGCGGTGTACTCTAATATATAGTTATTGACACTGTTAATATATTCCCTTAATGCCAAAGTGCTATTCGCTAGTAGAGAACCATTATTAGCAAGAAGAACAGTGACAATTAAAGGCCAAATTAATTCACTGAATGCCCTTTGTTCTTCGTCATTAATCATTTGCTTACCCCATTGCACCATGAATAATGCGAGGGTAGCAACTGCAAATAATACTCCAACTTTGCATAGAGAAGCATATAATCCACCTGTAAGAGTTTGTTGCCATAGTTCATTAAAACCTTCTGCTACCAAGCTGGCACCAGCAGAGGCATTTTCAATTAAATCCCCTGCACCGAAGTTATTAGCTGCTAGTATTGTTCGACCTAACATAGCGTTATTCCTGGTAGGATAGAAGTGAAAAAAGAGTTGATTAACTCCTTGTTTAAGAATGTGATTAGTGTTAAAATTTTAGGGGCAATATATCTTATTTCTTGACATAAGCAGGGTCTAATCTACTCCAACCAGTTAACTCTAAATATTGACTGGTCATACCAGTAGTTAAAACTCTTCTGGCACGATTTTGTTCTGATTGACTTTCAGCAATTTGATTGAGCATGAGGTTGGTTTGTTGGGCATCATGTCTTGCTTGTAAACCATCAGTACGTACCTGTCCTAACATGGAGACAATTTGAGCATTTTGAGCAGCGATCGCTTTGAGAACATTTTGTGAAGCATCCATATTTTGAGCATCTTCAGCTAACTGCTGTGCTTCAGTAACAGTTTTGTTGGTAGCATCAATTTCCGATTGAGTACGCTGTTGTCCTGCTTTCCCTAAAACACTAGCTACCGCAGCGCGAGTGCTATCTCTTTCAAGTTGTTTTCCAGCTTCCACCGCACCAATAACACTGCTACTTTCTGCTGCTATTCCTCCTTTGTCTCGCAATTTATCAGCTAATATTTCACTAGCTGCTGTAGGGTCAGGTATTCCCATATTTCCTGTAGATTCTTCAATTGCTGCTTGAGCATCTTTTTGAAGATTCTCCCAACTTTCATCTACTTCTTTTTTTAGTTGACTTGCTACTTCGTTGAAATAGCCGTTTATGTATCCAAACGTTTGATTAAAGAAGTTTTCAATTTGTCCTCCTAAGTCAATTGCTAAAGCATCCTTTGGTAAAACTATTACTGCTAAAACGCAACTTGATAAAATAGCAGTTGATATTACCTTTTTCTTGCTACTTTTCATGAATATTTCCTGTTTAATGGTTAAAGACTAGATAAATTTAGAAAATTGGATAACAACAAATAAGTTTGATATAGGACTCCTATTTACTTTTCCTCACACATTTGGGAGCATCCCAATTTTGCGAAAATGTAGAATAAGTACCTGAAAACTCTCTTCTTTCTTCCTACCTTCGTGTCCTTCGCTCCTATGCCTTCGGCACGCTTCGCGAACGTGGTTTATTCATTTCATGTCTCGACCTCACGCAAAAAATAAATTTACACATTTGGGATGCTCCCAGACATTTTGGTATCTTATGTCCACCTGACTTGAAAATAGATTTTCATCCCTCCTGGTGTACGCAGTTCATGATGGCTACTTAGATAGAACCTGTTTCCTTTAGAGAACTCCACAAAAAAGATGAACTGCTTGCAGCAGTGCTTCGCTATCTAATTTCACTCCTATCAAAACAACTTTTCCTCCACCTGCTCCCTGCTTCCCTGCACTAAAAAAGATGGGATATTTTTTATTCATATTTCCTTTATGCCACTATTTTCAATGGTTTATCAGACTTAATTTCTGAAACATGAATTTGTTTTGATTTCAGTTTCACCTGTTCTAAAATTGCATTAGCCTCCTCTGTAAGTTCTTCACCTCTCATCATCTTGATATATGTTTCTGAAAACCTGACTATTCCAGTAATAGGATCATCTTTATATTTCCTGAGATATAATGTTCTGAGTTCCTGTTCTTGAGGATTATTTGCAACAGCAGCTAAAAGACAATAAGCAGGGTAATAACGACAAAAAGTAAATTTACCATTATCATCTAATAGCCATTGTGAATAAATACTTTCCTTCTTGGGAAAGAATGATTCTGTACTATTGCGCGAAATAATCTCTCTCGGATATTGAAAATACTTGATAAACGACTCAATATTACTACTTTGAATTCTACCAATAAGCCGAGTTGTCAAATTTGCGAAAATCTTAGCTGCTGATTTACTGTGGTAAATAGTATCTGGTTCTTGTGCTGATAAAATTACACGAATTCCAGCTTTAGCACCATTAGCACATAATCTACCAATTAGTTCTGCAATTGCTTCAAATTGAAACAATATTGGTGCTTCATCTAAAAAGAAAATAGAAGCCTTAGAACTCAAAGCGCGACGCAAAGCCGCAGCATAAGCACTTAATGATAAAATCGCTGCATCTGCTTCAGAAGAAAGAGAACGCAATGCAAATACTAACAATTTAGCATCAGTACGAAAACTGGAAGGTTGGCTAATAGATTGACCAACTCTACTATTAAGCCAAAATTTTAATCGTAGCCTAATTTGGTCTAGTGCTTTTAATTGCTCCTCACTATTACTAGCAATTGAGTCTAGTTTAATATAACCAGGAGAGCAATAGTTATAAAAGTCATTGAGTGTAGGTGTATCATTCCATTCTTCTGTTCCTAAACCTTTTTCTAATGCCAGTTTATAGCGTAACTTGATGTCATCATCAGCAAAGAAAGTTTCAATTGCTAAGGTGATGATACTTTCAATATTACTCACCATTGTGGCATCAACACCAACAGAATTAGTGCCTATCACCATTGTAATGATTGTGGATTTAAGGAAATCCTTAAAATCTGTTAATCGCTCTTTTCTTAACTCTGCTTCTAAACCTCTTAAATCTGGTAATTCAAACAGGTTATTTGTTTCACGACTAATATCAAAATATGCCCCTTCTTCCCCCATAAAATTAGTATAATCAGTAAAAGTGCTACTACCATCAGGCTTGGGATAATCAAGGGCAACAACGGGAATATCTTGAGCTAAAGCCGGGGTAAGTAAACCAGCCACCAAAACTGATTTACCTGCACGAGTTGTCCCAAATACTGCTAAGTTTTTGTGGTGGTTGTATAAATCTAAATGAATAGGAGTACCACCTTCATCAGCAATTAATTCAAACCCGGTTTTATCCCCAGTTGCAGTTTTTATTACTGGCATTAGTCCGGGGACTTCATTGGTAAAATAAGGCAATCTGCGATTAAACGGTTTAGTCAGCAAGTTTTGCCAAACAATTGGTAAACATTGTAACCATACTTTCCAGGCATATTCCATTTCGCGTACCACAACCGCTGGACGCAGAAAGCAGCTAGAAACATAACGACAAGCTTCATCTAGTTTTTGGCGTGAAGGACGGTGTACTAGAAAGACTACTGCGGTATTAATTGGTACTGCGCCTTTATAGATGGTTTCTTGTGCGGCGATCGCTTCTTCCATGTTCAAATTGGCTTTTACATCCACGCTGTTTTTTTCCGCAGATATGGCAGAGGAAACGATAGATTGTTTAGTTAGACGTTGCAGTGCGGTTTTAGCTAACCCCTCATTAGCTCTCGTCAGTTGACAAATGATTTCTGTATCAGAAACCTTATCTCTAGCAATTAGTTCCCACAAATAGCGTAATTGTGCATATTCATCCACCCAACCAATTGGTTTTTCTGTGAATGTTAATGCTCCAATGTAACGATTTTGCAAGTTTACCCAAGCTCTATCGAAGAAAGGAACTGATGCTTCTCGTTCTAAAATTAAATGACGAATGTGAAAGTCGCTATTTTGTTCTTCCCGCAGTCCATCATCATCTAAGGTTAGTAAATGCGGAATATTTGGAGGTTTGCTAGTGTTAAATTGATTCCAAATTACTCCCCACAATTCCTGAGAACCCAATGGTTTGATATTCAAACCCATTTTATTATTTAGGGTTTGTTCCCAAAGTTGATAGCCTGATGTAAAGCTATTTTTAATAATTGATTCAATGCGTTGATGTCGTACTTCGTGAATTTGTCCAGTAAATTTATGCCAACTTTCTCTAGCTTGGAAAATTAATTTCTCTACCAAGTCTGCTGTTTTACCAGCTTCAGAAATAGCAACAGTGTAGGTACAGTAAATTCGCAAAAATTTGTTTTTGCGACTGCCTTGATTTGTTAAATCTCTAATTCGCAATCGTTCTGACCGAATTAACAGCATCAATTCATTACTGCGACAATTTTCTTCTAATGCTTTTAGTTCCTGTTGACGGTTATGGTCATCGGTAAACGAACCCAGATGAAAGGTTAAAGTTTCACCATAGGGTATTTCTTTAAGTCCGGCTTCTATACCTGTAAAAATTGGTAAAATTTGACTATCTGGAAGTGAAGAATGGATACCTTGACAGTCAAAGCAGAATTTAATTTGGATATCATCTTTTCGCTTGAGGATAATTGCACCAACATCTTTTCTGCCAGCTATAGAAATACTGGAGATCGCCGCAATATGGGTTAAGTCTTCAAAAGGAGTAAGGCGTTTAGCAACAGAAATCTCTTGAGGAGAGATATTTTGTCTACCTACCTTATCTTTGGGTATTTTTTCTTTAGCAGAAGAACTTGATATCATGATTTTTACTAAAGTATAGATACAAGCATCAAAATTAATTTAGTGCATTTGTTTTTTTAGATTCACCAACACAGAAAACACTATTTTAAAGTTGAAATTTGTCGTGATTTAGATATCTTTTTTTGAGTTGATGTTATTATTTTTGGTTCATGAATCAGAGAATAAAAACGTTTATATCCTCTGGTAACTCTGGGTACTGTGAGAAACTTTGATAACCAGGTTTTATTACTGGTAAGAGTCCACCAAGTTGCACATCCCCAAGCTGTAACTAACCCAGTCACTAACAAGGAAGTTTGAAAAGTTAGCTTACAGATCAAGTAAGTTATCAAAGCAATAGCTGTCCAAGGAAAAAATTGATCTGCTGGAAAAGGTCCAATTCTTGGTTGTTCCCCTAAAACCCGGTTAACTGTTCTAAATTCTTTGCGCTTCATCATCTCTGTTAGCTGAGGTTTTTACAGGTGCGAATTTGACCTAAACCGCTTTTATCAAACTGAGAAAAAAGCTGTGTAGTCGAAAATGTTTAACTTATCCAAGAGTGATATAAGTTGTTTAAAAACGAGCGCCCGTTACGAATATCCAGAAACCACTCTACTGAAAAATCAGAGAATTTAAGACCTGTTTTTTTGAGCTAATTACACTGCATTACCAGTAATCAAACCTGTGAGAATATCACCTACTACAATAGTAACACTGATGATTAAAGGAGTTCTGGCTAAATTCTGCCAATCTTCATCATTTCTGGCAGCATTAACAATTCTCACCAGTGAAATACCAAGATACAACAAAAACAATGCTCTCAGAACATTAAAAAATAGTGTAACAGCATCGGCAGGAATACCTGCAAAAGCTCCTGTCATCCATGTTTGTGCGCCATTAAAAAATTGGGCATTAGCTGATCTGGTGGTAATATCAAAGGTGAAAATCATACAGATAATCCCAACTAAAATGCCATAAATATTGATTCCCCAACGACGCTGCAATTTTTCAAATTTAGTCAGCAACTTATTTGCTAAATTTGGAACTGCGACGATGATGGCAGTCAGCAAAATTAGAACAGCCATTAGCAGGTGATTAATGGATGTATTTGCTAAGACTAATGCTGTTGCTGCTGCTACTAATAGAAAAACTGAACTTTTTTTATCAACCGTGCGATTCTGAGAACCTGTTGGACAAACTTCAATTGTGTGTTGTTTGGGAATTTGGTAATTACTGCAATCAGGATGATTGTGTATTCTCATGTCTCAATATTTTATAAATGCCTACGAATAAGCATCATTTTCTACTATCTTGTTTCTCCCAGTCAGCTATCAAATTTCGTAATTGCAGATATAAGATTGTGTTTTCTTTTTTCAACACTTATTTCTAAAACATTGGTATGAAACTTATGACAAAACCTATCAATTGATATAAGAAATTTAAGTATTAATTTTAACTTATTTCAGTATTTTTATTGATACGATGGGGTTTAAAACCGGACTTCGTCCCGCTACGCTAACGCCTTGAAAGGCGAAAAGTTTTTGGAGTGGGGTATAAATCCCCGTTAGAAAAACGGCCTTCTGCCTCTGTAAATGCAGGATAGTCAGGATGATGCCAGTCTGAAAGTGAAAAATAAAGCCCAATGCGTAATCCAACAGAGCGCATAGCTACAACAAATTCATCTACAATATCGTTTTTGTAAGGTGTAGATGCAATTGAAAAGTCTGATTCCTGGGTGTGGAACAGGGCAAAACCATCATGATGCTTGGCTGTTAATATGGCATATTTCATGCCTAGACTTTTCGCTAAATATGCCCATTCTTGAGGATTGTATGCCTGTGGATTAAAAGTATTAGCTGTGGAGTGATATTTCTCAACGGGAATATCTTGACAAAAAGGTAGGCTAAATACACCCCCAACTAATGGCCAAGACAACTCACATCCTTGTTGAGAACTATGTCCCCAATGAATAAACATCCCCAATCTAGCTGTATCAAACCAGTTATTCATTTAATACCTTCAACATACTAGCACTACTGCAATGCCTATACATACCACAAATAAAAGTGACAACGATGTGGCAAGTTATAGCAGGAGGCAGGAGGGAAAGCCTTATTATATCTAAGTTTCAAGGATTAATAATGTCCTAATTATCCTGGCTACAGCTATACTTATTATACTAACTTGATATAAATATTCTTGTTTCAAACTTCTAAAATAACCTATAAATAAAAGTTTTCAACCCAAAATCCAATTTGTGATCCAATGGGTCACATTTGTTGATCCATAAATATTTGAAGATAGTCTCCAGTTATTTTCACGATGTAGGCGTAGATATAGCGAATATTTCGACTTAATACCATACTGGTTATTGCATTGATACCAGTCGTGGCAGTAATAGAACCTATGCACGGTATGTTGAATATTACCAAAACAGGGAAAATTCAACCCGCTTATATTGCTATGCCTAATCCTATGTATGGCAACTGGGAAACAGGAATGTATAACCCCAAGGCATTTAATAAACAAAGTGCTTTTGATCTGACACCAGCCCAAAGAAACCAACAACGTCGGGAATCTTTAACTCGCTGGTTGTTTCAGTAATTAATTATGCCCTTACTAAATTTTAGGGGAAAAGAGTGATCGCGCGGATTGCTGCGCCAGAGGCGATCGCATAACGACTTACGCCAAGCTGCGCTATCGGCACTAGCCATTCCCAAAACCCCACCCAAATTTTTGCTCCAAATTCTTATAGGAAACCCTATGAAAACCATTTTTAAAACCACAACATTAGTTATGACTACAGTGTTGTTATTGAGTTCCCAGAATCTAGTATTTAATACTCCGGCAATAGCACAAAGGAAATGTGGGAATACAGAACCAGTAGAGGCCAGCAAAACAACTAGGACAATTAAACTAAAACAATTTGGTATTAAAGTAAAAATCCCTGCTAATTTCCGAACAATACTTCGTAAAGATGGTTCTGTAATGATTTTAGATCCAGGTTCTTATGAAGCCATGAGATGTAGAGCGCCACATGGGATTTATTCATTTAGTATTAAAAGTTTACCCAATCCTCAACAACTATCTTTACTGGAATTAGCTAAAATTTCTTATCCCAACATCACAGGGGAAACACCGAATATACATAACTACAGTTTCAATAATACACAGGCATTAATTATAGATGCTCAAGGTGGTTATGGTGCTTATGGAATTTTTAACGTTCCTGGTAAGGGTGTAATAGAAATGAGTGCCGGTTGTGATTGTGAAGTTGATAAAACATGCGTTATTGAATATTTACAAACAACTGAATTACTTAAATAATCAAGATAAATTATTGATTTTATTATTATGATTGAGGAAAATCTATGAAACCTGTTTTGAAGACCAAAAAATTAGTATTACCACAAGCACAGCGATACCTGCGGTGGGCGAAGCCATCGCTATTTATCTTGGGAATCAGTTTAATGACTTTAGGTGCTAGTGAATTATCAGTATTAGCAGCACCAGCACCAATATTTAAGCCTGTAATTAATCAGATTAAACAACGCTTACCAAATAATTTAGTTTTCAGATTACCAAGTAGTTTACCTAAGTCTATAACTCAAGGAATTAGTAAAGATAATTTAAAAGTTGTTTTTAATGTGAACGATCAAAAGGCTGATATATCCTTACTGAATACAAGTAAATATTGCCAAAATATGAATACTGGAGATAGAATGTACGGTTTAAATTGCATACGAATTTACATTAAGGCTGTTTTGGTGTCCTCTAAGTATTACAAAAATTTTCAAGATGATTCTGGCTTAACTACCCCGTTAACTCTCAATAAAAACATCAAAGCCTTTTTATTTAAAGGAGATGGATGGAACAACATAAGCTGGTTTCAAAACGGCATACTTTTTCAAGTATCCTCCGGTTCTTGTTCAGAGAATGAATTAATTAAAATTGCTAACTCAATGGTTAATGAAACTCCAATTAAAAGAACTCGATAAATAGTTACATTCATAGGTCATAATTATCCATGCGATAGCTTCGCTCGCCGTAGGCATCGCTATTTCCAAAACCACAAAATTCTTAAAAGAAACCATGAAAAACATCTTAGTAAGGACTACGACATTAGCAGTGATTACAGTATTATCATTGCAAACCTTCAATATCAAAACATTAGCACAAGAGGTCAAAAAAGATAGTATAGTTCCCTCCCAGAAAGATGTTATTGCCCTCATGCAAAATATTTGTGGTGCTGGGAATATTACACGAGAACAGGGAAAAATAGTTTGCAAAAAATGCCCGTCATTTACTGGTTATAGTGGTGACAGTGGCGGTAGTTTAACATCTGTAGTTTATGGCAGTTTTACCAAAGCTGGTATTCGTGAAGCATTGGTAGACTTGGGAGATTGTGAACCCCGTGTAGGTAATTGGGGAGGTTCTGTTTTATTGCGGCGTACTAATAAGGGCTGGTCTAGGATCCTATATGAACAAGGATTGCGTTCTCATAGTTGTTTAAAAATCTCTAATAAAACAGGTCGTGATTCCCTAGTTTGTGAAGGTTCATATACGGGACAAGGTTATTTCATTACATCGCTGGATCACTTAGAAATTGGTACAACTAAAATCAAAAATATCAATCTATTAAAGGTTGAGTCTAATACAGCTACTTGTCGTCCACCTTTTTATGATGTAGGAATCAAAGATTTTACACTACGAGACACTAACCAAGATAAACGTTTTGACCTGGTTATAAAAGTCACAGAAGCCAGAGAACCAAAAGGTGTTACCAGAAGTGGCGATGACCAGTGTGAACCACGACTATCTGAGTCTAAATTACATGAACTGACATTTTTGTACAATGGTCAATCTTTCCGGGCTACTCCTGCTACTGCTAAGTTAATCAAACAATTAGAACCATAGTTGCAGATAGTATTTAAAATTAGCGATCGCTCATTAAATGACAATAACAGTAGTCTACACTGACAAATTTATCATCAACACAGGACTATAAATAGTCATGAAGACGGAAAGATTATTGACCGCATTAACTCTAAGTTTAAGTTTGGGTTTTTCAATTCCTAGTTATGCCCAAGAAACATACATTGACAACAAATGTAAACAAAATCCATCATTAAATGAAGATGATATGTTTGCTGTTTTCTATAAATCAGAGTTCAAATCTAAACGACAAAATTACTGGTTTTATTCAGGTAGATATATAGATGGTTCAGTGATTTTCTGTGTTTCCCAACCAGGATTTCAAAAACCACGACCTTTAAATGAGTTAAAACTCATACAGTTTAATTTCATTGACAAAGTTACCAAAGACCCACGCAATAAAACAGCATTTATTGTAGTTACTCGTGAAGGTAATGGTTCTGGTGTACCCATGAACGAATATCGGCTAAATTTTGCCAATGCTAATAAACCTACACTAACTAAATTACGAACCTGGAAATCTCAGGATTAGTTTGATTTTAATTTAGCGATCGCCTACGGCACTGGCGATAGCGTAGCGTTAGCCATAGCCAATCGCCTCCGGCAGTGCGCTCCGCACAATTAATTTCCTCCAGCGGACGTTCCTCGCCATCGTATCCTACACCCGGGAGGGTTAACAGCTTTGTTCGCGTAGCATGGCGTAGCCACTTAATAACTACTGATAGCTGAATACTTATATTGCTTTTGTTTTGAAAATTAATTTTTATTAATGTTACTAAATATACTTTTAGGCATTGATTTCCATGAAATAATCTATACCTAAATCAAACTCATTTGTTAAAAGTCACACAAATCTAGAAAAAAATCAAAGTTTTAACCATATTCTGTCATCTTACCAACTGAGGTTTTGTACTATTTGTTTCTCATCAAACTGTCCCTGCATTTACGCTAATTAGGAAAAATAAAGAGGTGCAAAAATGACTGGCAGTAAAAGAATTGAAATTCGCAAATTAGATTCAATGACTGTAGGCATGGTTTCGTTTTACTCTTTAGCTAGTAGTAATCAAACTACGTTAGTTCATGTTTCTGGTAACTTTATAGATGATATGTTTGTGCATAGACATCAAACAGATCAATTATTAGTGGTGAAGGGACAAATTGTAATAACTACTCTGCACAACCGTGAATATCAATATACATTTTTAAGTGAAAATCTATCTCTTGCAGTTTTTACTATAATTTTTGTTGCTGTTCCTAAATTCCAATCATTCAGCAATAATCTTACTTCTCTATTAAGAGAAATGCGTAATGTTGTTAAACGTCCTAAAAGTTCGAGGTTAAGCATAAGGTCGCCAAAACCAGAACCCCAATCTAATCCAGCACCAATGTTACCACCTACTTTATCTTCGGCTTCAACTGCTTTTCGTAACCATTGTTCATCAGACAATAAATCCATCGGATTCACCACCTTTTCTTGATTAAATTGAATGATTATTTTATGCGGCTAGTAATTGTGACATTTGCAAAATACGGTTATTCCAATCACCTAGTTCTTGATTAATCTGATTTCTGACATCTGTATTATTCCAGGCTTCTGCACTAAACAACCAGCGTGTTAGAAACCTTCCTAAATTAGCTAAATCAAAGGCATAATCAAATTCTAAATCTGGGGCAATCCATTCAATAAAATACATTGTCTCTCTAATCAGATTTTTGACTGCTTCATTATTAGTAAAGTCTTGTGATAAAGACTGAATTTGTGTTAAATGAGCATTTAAATTATTTAACCTGATATAAACATCTTCTTTAATAAATTGTGCTTGTAACATAGATAGCTTAGTCATGTTAAAAACTCCATAATAATTGATGCAACTTGTTCTCTAATTTTAGCGTCTAAAATTTCCATTGAACGGTTTTGTCTGGGACGTAGATTCACCATAGATTCATAGATTATTTTACGACTTTCAGGCATGAAACTAGCTGCCCATATATCTTGTTGTTGACTACCATCTTCTAATAGTGCTTGTTCACAATAAAAGTGCATTTCACCTCCACCAGCTAAAACACGACGTTCAAGGTCTACCGCTACTTTTATATAAAATTTTAACTCTTCTAACATTTGTTCGATTTGTTCTGGAGTTGCACGACTACGAATAATTTTTATCAATCAATTTGACCCCTGGTTATTTTTTTCGGTAATTTATGTTCAATGGCTAATCCCACCAAGCATATAACTTTTGAGAATTTATCTCTAACTCATCACATCCCCAAACAAATTTAACAAATTCACCGACAAAATCTAAATCTTCTACACCGATGACTGTAATCGCATCAACAACTAAATCGGGGTTATCTGTCTTAGTAAATGCTACTCCATCAAAATTTACTATTAATCCTTTTTCTTGGCAACGCTGTCCAAATTCGATAAATAAACCCACTGATGGAGCAGCGTTAAAACTTGCAGATGTTGTAGTATGACCATCTTTAACAATTTCTTCCAATGTTGCCAATGATAAACCCTGAAACTTGATTGCATTAGGAGTATATTCAGTAATTGTATTACCTAATATTTCTTCAATTCTTTGCACCATAAATTTCTGTCAAACTCCAATTCTATCAATGTACAATATTCCAGTGTTTTTCTCAATATTCCTGCATTAATGTAGCCTCTTTCTACGACCAATTGTGAATTATGAATACTGTAAATACAAGCAATGTTACAATGTTTTAAACATCATAGACCAAATGTTCAATGTCCCAACTTCCTCCCAACAATGTGACCTTATCTCAATCCCTTGAGAAACTGAGTCAAGATTCTCGACTGAAGAGATTATTCAGCCCAAACGATGTTGATACCTGCGCCCTTTATCTATGGCTGCTCGAAATCAAAACGGGCAAGAAAAGCAGAGAATACCGTTTACTGTATGGGTGGGTAATTCCTCGTTCTTCAGGGAGGGCCAGCCAGTGGAGTTCGTTCAACTCCCTTCCTAAATGGCCAGTACCGCCCTACCAATTTCGCATTCATACACTAAATTTTTATCACAACGGCAATGTAATCTTTAATCTAACTAAGCAATTATGTGAAGGCATGACTTTGGGTGAGGCGTGTGAACAAATTGGTATTCTTCAACCAGATGAGCAGTTTAAACAGTTCCGTTTAGCAATATCAGTACAGAAAATTTCTCAATCTTTTACAATTCGTCCAGTAATTTTTTTGGAAACATCATTCAGTTCTTTGCCTATCATTTATCAACTCAAACCTCCAACCAGTTCAATTGATGGTGTTTCTGCCTTTGTTGGTTCTTTATTCCGACTTGATAAACTAGACCTATTTTGCCAATCTAACGGCGATAAATTGCCCAAGGTAGACGAACTAGCTACGAAGTGCCTAAGTCATCTTCAAGTGGAAACTGGACTAGACTTTTGTAATGCAGACAGTCAACGATTAGGCAACTTGGAATGGCTATGCTTTCCGGCTGCCAATCAAGAAGAACAATCACAAGTTAACATCAAAACTAATTCTACACATAATCAGGTAGAAGTGGAAATTTTGCCAAATATTCTGCCAACTGGGATGGATGTTTTGATTCGATGTCGTGCCAAAAATGGTGGAGTGATTGTTTTAGATGAATGTCAAGTAAATCAAATTTATGACCAAGCTATTACTTCAGTTTCATTTCAGGCACAAGAACAAATTAACTCAGTTATCGTCACGATATGGATTCAAAAACTCGACTCTACCACCTGGGAAATATGGTATGAACACTCAACACTAACGCAGTGTCAGTTAAATCTGAATTTAGGTGTATCAAGTCCTCAAATTAACTTACCATCCAACTGGCTTAAAGAATTTGCAAAATCGAGAATCAAAGAGCGAGTTGACAAAGCTCAAAAATTTAATCAAGTGAATTATGAAGGGTTACAAATTGGTGGAGAAAATGTTGACCCCTGGATATTAGCTTCTCAAAAAATTCGCTACTTTTCCCGCTTATTATTTCCATCACAGTCTGATGGATATTTCTTCAAAAAAGGATGGGTTGAAAATGAGCCTGAACCTGGTCGTTTGAGTTTCTTTGAATGGTTGCAGAAACTCAGTAATGATCCTACTGCCAGTAAAGTTTTAATCATTGATCCTTTTTTCGACACCCCCGGTATTGAGGAACTAATTGCACGGGTGAGCGCAGTACAAGCAGAATATGTTGTACTAACAAATACACAGGTTAAGTCACATGATGATTCATCACCTACTGGAAATAACCAACCTCAAATAACAGGTAAAAATCAAGAACCCCAACGAGCAACTAGATTGAAGAATGCTTGTTATCAATTCCAAGTCTTGTTGAAAAACATAAAATTTAAATTGTTAGATGTACGAAGTAAAAAAGGGGGAGACAACCAGATATTCCATGATCGTTATATACTAATTTTTAATCAAAATTGTGATGTAAAAGTTGGCTATCATCTCTCCAATTCAATTCAAGGTGCAACGAAGTCTTATCCTCTTCTAATTACACCAATTCCAGAAGATGTAATACCATTGGTTAATGACTATATAGCAGACTTGCTAGAACCTGCGAATGACAAGCCAACAGAAGTCATTGAAATTTTCTCGTCTGTCCATCAAAGAACTATCTCTAGAGATAGCAACCGTCCTACTGGACTTGATAGTATTTCAAATGCTAACTTGTTTTTTGCAGCCCTTCTACAAGATGTTAACTTAGCCTTCCTTAATCAAACTGACTTAGGCAATCATCTCCAAAATCATGGCTTATATGATATATCAACCTATGACTTCGACATCAGTGAAACTAACCTCAATCAAATTAAGACTTCCTTAACAAAATTCACCCAGACTCTTTTAACTGCTGACACTGATTTTTTTGCCAAATTGTGGGTAGGATTGGGAGCATGGTTAGATCACAGTTCAAAGGCAGAAGAATATTTAGCCATAATTAACAATATCGGTGGTGCAGCATTAGCAGCAAAATTGGAAACTTTTTTATCACAGGTTTCCAATCATTTAAATCTTCTTACCACTTCATACGAAGCATCTATACAAGAAGATGCGATACAACTGAGCCAATTCATTCAGCAAGACTTTGTAAATGCAATACAAGATGCTGATAGACTTCTCAAGTTTACAGACTGTAGAGGATGGCAGACTTGTCTACAAGATTTCGGCATTCGCTATGCTACACAAGCCTTGATTGCTCTAGAACCAGCCCAATTAGTGAGAGTTATTACAGGTTTTTGGCAACTTCTGACAGATACATCATCTTTAGACAATTCTCAGTTTTGGAGCGTGATTTATAGTCTCTCATTTACCTTCCAAGAGATGCTTTTACAATTAATAATTATTAGATTTTTTCACAAAGAAGATAACGTACTCGTAGAACAACTTCTCAAAAGTGATGTGCCATCTCTACAAGCGATTGCAGCATATAGCTTATCTCCTCTATGGAATACAGACGATAACGAGAAAGATTCAGATTTAAACAACTCTTTTAAATTACTCATTAACTTAACTGAAATTGAAAGAATTTATACCCTGACTGAATGGATATACAATTTAAGAATTAGAGCAAATGTAATCCAAGGAGAAACTGAATTATTAAGAGAACTTCGTTTGGCAATTTTTGAAAAAATCCGGCAGTTTTTCCCCAACAATCTGTCGTTAGATGAACTAAAAATAATTCATCGTCGTTTAAGTGGCCCTTGTCAAGAAAATTGGGTAAAGTCTACAAATGAGGACTTACTCCAATCTTTAGTTGATGATGACAAGCTAAATATTGATGAAGTGACTGAACTTTGGCTATCAATATTAGAATCAATTCTACACAATTGGCTTGACACATACTTACCAAATTCAATTAAAAACTCAATCAAACAGAATGAAGAACAATATCCTATTCCTACACCAAATTTTTATGAAAATTCAGAATTGATTGAGGTTTGTGCTTGGGCAATTGCTCATGCAAGTTCGGATTGTCGAGAAAAATGGTTGAGAAAAATTGAGACACTTAATTCTATTGCTCAAAGAGTAATTTACAGGCCATATCTACGTTCTCAAAATTATGAGGCTTGGAATAAAGCTAATATTTGCTTGTCATGTTTGCAAAAGCTAACTCAAGTTTTATATCAATTTCACAAAATAGAGTAACAGATAAAAATTGATGCTTATCGTGCTTCAAGGCTATTCCTCATGTTGATTTAATCTAGAGAATTGGTATGATCACAACTTTGATTGAAGAAAAAGAAAATTTCGGTAAATATTTATTTACCAGTTAATCACTGCATTCACCAAATATATCTATATTACCAATTGCATACTCCGATGAATCTACAGTAGAAGATGGTAAACCCTGAAGTTCAGCTTTATTCCTCATACTTTCCACCTTATCTGCTTCTCGAATAGCTAATGGATTGATTTGTTGACGTTCTGCTAACAGCGTCGCCACAGAAATTTCCAAGGGTGGTAATTTACCATTGCTAGGAACAGGTATATCTTCTGGAAACATTTGACAAAAAGTAGTAGCAGCCGCCCTCTCAACAATAGTTTGAATTTCCGCACCTACACAGCGATTAGTTTCTTTAAGTATTCGTCGCCATTCCTCTTGACTATAAGGATCAATACTACCAGAAACATCACTACTAAATCTATCATCAAATCTCGCACAGTGAAGTTTAAAAATACTGTGTCTTTCACCATAATTAGGCAAGTCAACTTTATAAATATAATCAAATCTTCCTGCCCTAGTTAATTCTGGTGGTAGCCATTCTAACCGATTGACACTAGCAATTACAATTACATCACTGGTACGTTCTTGCATCCAAGTGAGTAACTGACCTGCTAACCTTCTAGCTATATCATCATCTCCAGCAAAACCTTTATCAAAATCATCAAAATACAAAACCAATTCATTGAGACGGTCTGCTAATTTTAGTAGTTGTTTTAATTTTATTTCTGCTTCATTACCATAACTTCTCACATTACCCCAATCTACTAAAATCAACGGAATACCTAAAATTTGCGAGCATACTTTAGCAGAATGAGATTTACCCGTACCTGGAGGACCTACCAGCATTATACCTTTAGGAACTCTGAGTTTGTAGACTTTGGCAAGAGGACTAAACAATCTTTTAAATTTTTTAAAAGCCTCCTGCATCAAATCTAGTCCTCCCAAGGGAACTTCAGGAGTCGGTATAAATTCAATACCATAAAGTTTATTGAGCAAATTTATTTTATAATCTAGTAGTTCTTTAGCTATAGAATCTGCACTTTTTTCATCATGGAAATCAATTGATTTTAGTCCTTTGATTAAATCGGAAATGTATAACCCAATTCCACTACGGGCAATTTTATTTTTATCCATCTCGCTCAATGTTAGTGGTAAAATTCCATGCAGTTCTTCATTGAGAGTTACAGTAATTTCTGAGATATCAGGCAATTCTTGAGTAACCACAGGAATTTGAGCAGCAAGTTCTGGGTGTAAGTTAACTTGAGAACCTAAAAGAATAGCAGATTTGATTTTACCAGGGGCAGATGGAGAAAAAGAAAGATTGAGTAAATTCGATTTAACCCACTCAGATAGTATAAAAAATTGGTTTTCCTGGGGTACATTCGCACTAATCCAAGGGTAAAGATTTTCGATAATTAATATTCCTTCTCCCTGAAAATATTCCCAAAATTTCAAGATTCTAAATTGGTCTTTTAATTCTTTAACTGCTATAGGAGTATAGTCTCCAAAATCCTTAAAAATTAAATCTACATTATCAACGCATTCAACTTCTTTGATTATTTCCTGTCCCAAATTCCATAAGTAGCATTTAATTCCTAACACTGAACAAGATTTGCAAATGTAGCGAATCATTCTGTATCTTTCTTGGGTTGGCGATTCCAAAATAATTACAGGTTCTTTACGCTTGATTAATTGTGGCAACTTGTTTAAAAAATCTGATGACATCTTGTTTATTTATAAGATATGTATTTCGATGAATTTGGAGAATAAGTGCTTACGAAAAATTAATTACACATTTTGATTGAAAACAAAAATGTGTGTATTCCTTATCTGTTCCCTATTCCCTCTCCTAACTATGAAATTTACTTTGCACAACTACTTATCTGTAAGTCATGAATTATACTGTGAAAATTTTAAACAGTATTTAATTTTATAGCTAGTATAAAAATGTGGAATTTATTATATCAATTGATATATATTCGTGAATATTCAAAAATAGATTAATTTATAGATTTCTGTATAAAAATGTAATTATAAGATAGATGTGTTATTATTTATCTTCAATAATTAATGGCGAAAAAATCAATTCCGGTTTATCCTATTATTTTAATTCCCAACTTTGCTGATCATCAAAATTTTGCTCCTTTGATCAATGCAAATGGTAGTGGTAATGTTACCGTGGGTGCTGCTGAAGAAGGGTTTGGGCAAGTGCTGAAACATTATTTTGGTGATTGGGTATTTCCCCAACAAGAAATGCTACCAAATGGTCATGATCGTCCTTACACAGCAGATTTTGTAATTGTAGAACCAAATACTGAGCTACATCTTGATATTGAAGTGGACGAAAGTCATTGTTTTTCTACAGGAGTACCTACCCATTGTATTGGTGATGATGATTATAGAAATCTGTGTTTTCTTAAAGCTGGGTGGGTAATAATACGGTTTGCCGAAGAACAAGTTGTTAGTCAACCAGAACGCTGTTGTCGCTTTATTGGTAATGTGGTAGCAAAGTTGAGTGGAAATGTATCATTTAGTTATCAGTTCGTAGATATTGCCCCACTAACTCCTGTCAAGCAGTGGTCAAGGAAACAAGCAGCTTCTTTGAAGAAAAAGAACTATCGTCAAGGTTACTTGTCAGTTGATCGGTGATCATAGTACAGAAGATGAGCATTTCTAAATGTTTCTGGATCAAAAAATGTGACCCATTGGATCACAAAATGCAATTAAACACTTTTAAACTCTTGTGGATGA
Source organism: Anabaena sp. PCC 7938 (assembly GCF_049315035.1). Lineage (NCBI taxonomy): Bacteria > Bacillati > Cyanobacteriota > Cyanophyceae > Nostocales > Nostocaceae > Anabaena > Anabaena sp. PCC 7938. Next base: position 67,360 of record NZ_CP186038.1, read on the forward strand.
GCGGTTTTATATCCTGTCCGGTTAACCATGAATAACCCAATCTCAGTCTAACCCAACCCAGAACAGGTGAAAGCTGCCCAGTAAAAAGGGTGAGAGAAAGGTGTGGATTCTAGACAGAAAGATTCTAAATCTTTTTTTGCTCCTTATCCTTCCAGGACTTCTGAGAAGAACACCGAAAGCCGAAAGATAGTTTTATTCATTTGGGCATAGCACCTGCTCTCTGAATACACTATATTGGGTGATTTGTGACAATAAGCAATTATCTACCAATTTTAGTATTTATGTACTATAATCTAGCTCTAATTGCCTTCAACAGACAACTGTGTCACGGTTGCACTTAGCATAATTTGAGCGCACAATGTCCACTTTACCCAACCAGACTCCCCAACAAATTAATGCTTATGCTCCCCAAGAAACCATTACTGGGGTAGTGGAACGGCTCACTTTTTACTCCGAGGAGTCTGGTTACACAGTAGCACGGTTAACTCGCTCCAACTCCCAAGACTTAACAACCATTGTCGGCAGCTTTGCCAATATTCAGCCAGGACAGACACTACAACTAACCGGCTTCTGGCGTGACCATCCCCAATATGGCCCCCAATTCCAAGTAACTAATTATAAAGAAACCAAACCAGCTACACTTACGGGTATTGAAAAGTATCTCGGCAGTGGATTAATCAAAGGTGTAGGACCCGTCACAGCAAAACGGATTGTTGCCCACTTTGGCACAGAAACACTAGAAATTATTGAAAATCAGATTGAACGCTTAATTGAAGTTAACGGCATTGCCAAAAAACGTATTAAGCTCATCCAAACTGCGTGGGAAACTCAAAAAGCTATCAAAGAAGTAATGATATTTCTGCAAGGTCATGGTGTTTCTACTACCTATGCAGTCAAAATTTATAAACAGTATGGGGATAAAGCGATCGCCACAGTTACTCACAACCCCTACCAATTAGCAACTGACATCTATGGTATCGGCTTCATGACAGCTGATAAGATTGCCCGAAATCTAGGAGTTGCACCTGACTCAGAATTTAGATACCGTGCTGGACTGATTCATGCTTTGAGTGAAGCTGCTGAAGATGGTCATTGCTATCTACCACAACCAGAACTGATTGAGTCGGTAATTAAACTGCTGACTACTGAATCTCATGAACCAACCAAGGAAGCGATCGCTCAAACTATCTCAGACATGGCGTTGAAAGAAGAGTTAATCAGAGAAAAGGATGGTGATACATTACTTTGCTACAAGCCTACCTATTTTCACACCGAGCAGAATTTAGCCCAACTCATACATCAGCGTTTGAGTCAGCCTATTATCACTGATATTCCTCGTGTCCAAGCTTGGCTAGAAAGATTTACAGCTACTCAAAAAATTGAACTTTCACCACGGCAACAATTTGCTGTAGAAACGGCCGCTTATTCCCCCATCATGATTCTTACAGGAGGTCCAGGAGTTGGTAAAACTTTCACTACCCACGCAATAGTTAGTTTATGGAAGGCGATGGGAAAATCCATTGCTTTAGCTGCACCAACTGGACGGGCTGCCCAACGTTTAAGTGAAATGACTGGGTTAGAAGCAAAAACAATACACCGCTTATTAGAATTTGACCCCAAGACGATGGGGTTTAAATGCGGTAGCGAAAATCCTTTACCGCAGACAGCAATTATTGTTGATGAAGCTAGTATGTTAGATTTATTTTTAGCATACTCCTTAGTCAAAGCAGTTTCTGCGGGCGCACAACTGTTGTTGGTGGGAGATATTGACCAGTTGCCGTCAGTTGGACCGGGTAATGTACTTGCTGACTTGATAAATTCTGGTAAAGTGCCTGTAGTGCGACTAACTCAGGTATTTCGCCAAGCCCAACAAAGTGCAATTATTACAGCAGCCCACGAAATAAACCGGGGACAGTATCCGACAATTGAACACATCAACAATAACCCTGTTTCCGATTGTTTGTGGCATGGAGGGGGATTTGAACCAGAACATGGGGTGCAAACGATTTGTGAATTGATTACAGATTTGATTCCCCGGTTAGGGTTTAACCCAGCTACGGATGTACAAGTGCTTTGTCCGATGACACGGGGGTTAGTGGGTACTCGCAATCTCAATAATTTCTTGCAGGAATTAATTAACCCTAAAAGTCCCAACAAGGTAGAGATTACTAGGGGTGGGATGACGTTGCGGGTAGGTGACAGGGTGATTCAGCAGACTAATGATTATCAACGGGAAGTATTTAATGGTGACTTGGGAATCATTACTGCAATTGACACAGTTGAACAAGAAGTAAATGTGCAGTATGGCGATCGCGCAAGCGATGACTTGTCAGTTCGCTCTGTAGTTTATGATTATGCTGACCTGAATGAAATTACACTCGCTTGGAGCGTTTCTATCCATAAATCCCAAGGATCTGAATATCCGGTGGTGATTCTGCCTTTGTATATGCAACATTACATGATGCTTAGTCGTAATTTGCTTTACACAGGTCTGACTCGTGCGAAAAAGTTAGCAATTGTGATTGGGTCGAAAAAGGCAATTTCTTTGGCTGTACGCTCTACTGATGATGTGCAACGATATACACGCTTACAGAAAAGGTTGGACTTGTTAGCTTAACAGCAAGAAGCCCCACGTCTCACTCTTAGGAGCGTGGTATGAATTGCGTAGCGTGCCGTAGGCTTGTGATTTGACGACAGTTCCCTGCCCAATGTGCGTAGCACGTTCGCGTAGCGTCTGGCAGAGAAGGAGGGGAGACAGGTCGGAAACGTAGCTTGCTTCCCGAAGGGTACACTTTCTTATTCTTCCGGTGAATTTTGACTTTCAATATATTTCCGTAATGTTGAGATAGTGACCCCGCCACAACTAGCAACAAAATAAGATCCGTTCCAAAAAACATCTTTGCAGTAAATTTTGGCTAAGTGTTCCGATTATATTTAATTGCAACCAGCTACTTAATTACATTAGCAATACACCGAAATATCGTTTAAGGTAATATGAGAGAATGACTTAATAATTTCAACATATAGGCTCCGATTTGTTTATTACCAAAGATCCATCGGTCGAATGGTCTATCAAGATTTAGATTCCCCCAATATTTAGCCTTACGTCAGCTATCGGATTTATTTCGATGAGTGCGTTAGCAATCACATCCCGGCGGCTGTTGGCTGCGGTTAGTTTGGCTTGAGCTTCTGCTAGCTGGGTTTGAGATTCTAGGGCGTTGCGTCGGGGTAAAGCACCAGTGTCAGCTAACTGTTTGTCTTTCTCGTACTTTTCTTGAGCAAATGCGACTTGGCTTTGGGCTTGGGCGATTTCAGCTATGTATGCTTATTTTTGCCGTTTTTGCCAAAAATTATCAAGGCTCTTATTTTGGCTAAGGTATTGAAAATCAAAAACCAAACACGAGAAAGTAGAGAAAGAGAAAACATTTGAGGGATTGAATAAAAGTAAATATGTCTTATTAAAGAATAGTGAAGACCTAAATGATGAGCAAAAAATCAAGCTGAATCAAGTAAAGCAAGTCTCCCCATCTCTGAAAATAATGTACGAATTAAAGGAGAAAATCAGGCGGATTTTTAACAAAACTAAGGATTGGTTAAAGGGTCTATATAAACTTAGTATATGGTTGGTAAGAGCTAGAGAGCATTATCCCAACAGCCATAACGCTATTGTCCGTTGGTTAGATGAGATTATTGCCTACTTTGATAATCGTACAACTAGCGGTGTTGTTGAGGGTATCAATAACAAACTCAAGTTGATTAAACGTTCTGCCTATGGATTTAGAAATTTTAATAATTTCCGATTAAGATGCTTACTTACTTGGAAATTTAACTATTAGTTAATCATACTATGTACTGAAGAACCTAATATGTTCAACCTAACTAAATGTAATAGACATCTCCGATAAAAATTGTAGAGACGTTGCATGCAACGTCTCTACAATTTTTATTTTGAAAGAGCATATCTTCATACAGAATTGGTATTAGCCTTTGCATTACCATCTCTGTTTGTGAGAACCTAGAGTTTTTTGATAATAAATTTGCTCAATCCAAATCATAACCTCTTGTTCAGATGCCAAATAGGCGGATTGACCTGTTGCTGGATCATAGGCAGACCACCAGATATTACCGTGGCGATCGCGCCTTTCCCAAACTTCTGGTTCTGGTTCTCTATAAAGAAAATCAACAAACCGTCTCCAGAATTTGATAAATGGTATTTGAGAATCAGAAATTGATGTTAATTTCTGATTTAATTTTTGTCTAATTTTCATAAAAAACCTCCTTTGTGCAATTATGGAAAATCAGCATCAAGAGAGTTGTTTACTTCTCTTTTTACTCAGAAAAATCAGCTAAATTAAATAACGTTGACCCAAAAATCAGCAGTAATGATTTTGCCATTGCGCTGGAACTGACCCCAAAGTTTATACTTTCCTGGTTGGGGAAAGTTAGTCATAAAATGTACTTCTCCAGTGGGAGTATTATTGAGTGCGTGAGCATGAATGTAATCTGCTGCTGTTAAGGAATTAGATTTTCTCAAAATCACTAAATGTCCCTTTTCTCCCAAATATGGCTGTAAATCTGTCAGAGGTTGATTATTAGCAGCATCTTGTAATTTAAACATTAAGGTAACTTCTTCACCTGCGCTTACAGTGGCTTCAGAAATATTAAGATTGACCTTAATATCACCAAAAGTTTTACTGCGATTTAGGTCAATTTGGGGAGAAGGAAGAGTATTTCTAGGAAATTCTGCTTTCAATACAGAAATTTGTTCTGCTTGACCAGCAGGTTTATAATCACTAAAAAATGTGTAACCACCTGCTTGGGGAAAACTTGTTAAAACTTCAAACTTGCCATTATCTTTATAGGTAGGATGAAGATGACTAAAAAACTGAAGGTCATCACTGACAACTATTAAGTGCATCAGCTTTTCTTGGAAAGTGTCAAACTTAGAAACTGGTTTTCCTTTTAAATCTTGCACCTCAATAAATATGGGAATATTTATATCCGGGATAATATTACTGGGAGCTTTCAGTTTTGCCTGAGTTAATACTTTTTTATCACCATGAACCGCGCTCCCTGTGGAATGTCCTTCATGATGACTTTCAGTTTTTGCAGGTTCTTGATGTTGATGTGTACTGGCTGATATGGCTTTTTCTTCAGCTTTAGGTAACAGTGAGCAACCTTGAGCTAATATTAAAGTAGCAGTGATGGCGATCGCATTGAGAAATTTATTCATTGTTTTTCCTTTTTCATTACTTAAATTATTGATAAATTGAGTTTAAATTCTCCAGTTGGCTGGAGAGTCAAGGGGTAAAATAATAATTTTTATTTTTTGTTTTATAACAAAGTCTGAAATAATTTATAGGGGTAAATTCAAAGGGTATGGGTTTTAATTGAGGCTACAAATAACTTATCTGTTTAGCAGCCAAATCCCTACCCAAATTTAATTTTTTAATGTGAATTCGACAGATATTATTTAACCCCTCTCCAAACCTCTCCCCTACAAGGAGAGAGGCTTAAAATAATGTTGCTAATAACAAATTAAAATGCCCCTTTCCGCGTCGGAGGGAAAAGTCGGAGCGCCGGCTTCCGGCGTAGACGTTTTAGCGGCTTGTCGTAGACATCTGAACTTTTCAAGACAGAGGGGTTGGGGAGAGGTTTATCGAACTCACGTTTTTTAAATCTATTTGATTAATTCTCTTTGTGGAGTTTTAATCTTTGGTAAACCTGTAAAAAGTGAGCTAATTTGAGTAACCATGATATACAAAATAGGTACTACAAATAAACTCAAGAAAGTAGCAAAAAACATTCCTCCAAAAACAGCAGTACCCAAAGATTGACGACTTGCTGAACCTGCACCAGTAGCGACAACAAGTGGCCAAGTTCCCAGTAGTGTAGAAATAGCAGTCATGATAATTGGTCTTAGTCTTTCACTTGAAGCTTTCACTGCTGCTTTGGTAATTGAAAAACCCTCCTCGCGTAATTGGTTGGCAAATTCAACAATTAAAATTGCATTTTTACTGGCTAAACCAATTAACATTACTAACCCAACTTGGCAGTAAACATCATTATATAAACCGCGCCATGATTGGGCTAATAATGCTCCTAAAACTGCCAGGGGAACTGATAATAAAATAATCAGAGGATCAATGAAGTTATTATATTGAGCAGCTAAGACCAAGAACACAAAGAAAATTCCTAAACCAAAAATAATTGGTGCTTGTCCGCCAGATTCTAATTCTTCTAAAGTAATACCTGACCATTCATAACTCATGTTTTTAGGTAAAACAGAAGCAGCTAAATTTTTCATTGTTTCTATTGCTTGTCCAGAACTAAAACCAGGTGCAGCAGCACCATTAATTTCTATTGATCGATATAAGTTGTAATGATTAATTGTTTGTGGTCCGGTGGTTAGTTTTAAGGCAAATGTCCCAATTAAAGAAATCGGAATTGTAATTGCGGGAATTAGGGTAGTGCGCCAGTCTTGTAAGAACACAAAAATTACTAAGACAACTAGCGCAATAGATTCCAATAAATTTTTGACAACTTCTTGGCGAGATGCTTCTACAAATAATGAGGAATCGTAGGGAAATTCATATTTCAATCCTGGTGGAAAGTCCTTTGCAATTTGTTCCATTTCTGCTTTTACAGCATTGGCAATTTTTAAAGCATTGCTGCCAGGAATTTGTAGAATTTGATAACCAACGGCAACATTACCACTATAACGAGCAAAGGAACTGTAATTTTCTGCTCCCAGTTCCGCACGACCGACATCTTTTAACTTGACTATTGTTCCATCTGTACCTGCTTTGATGACGATGTTTGCAAATTCATCAGCTTCTTTTAATCGTCCTTGGGTTTGCAATTCAATTTGATACATTTGTCCGTTAGGTGCGGGTGGTTGTCCAATACTGCCGATCCCTAACTGTAGGTTTTGTTGATGAAGGGCGTTAATTACATCTTCTGTGGTAAGTTTGCGGTTAGCAAGTTGGGTAGGGTCCAGCCATAACCGCATTGCATAACGGCGATCGCCAAAGGTGGCAATGTTACCAACTCCTTTGATCCGTCTGAGGCGATCTAGCACATAAAGGTCGGCGTAGTTACTAATAAAAGTGTCATCGTATTTATCACCTTCACTATACATAGCCATTGCTAAGACAATACCACTAGATTGTTTTGTCACAGAAACCCCTGTTTGGCGGACAACTTCCGGTAATTTTGGTTCTGCTAACAAAACTCGATTCTGCACATCTGCGGCCGCAGTATCAATATCATATCCTTGATCAAAGGTAATGGTGATGTTGCTTGTACCGTCACTGCTGCTGGTGGAGGTGATATATTTTAAGCCTTCGATACCATTAATTTGGCGTTCTAAAACTGTGGTGACGGTTTCTTCCACAACTTGGGCGTTAGCACCAATATAATTGGCGGTGACGTTAATTTGTACAGGACTTATATCGGGGTATTGTTCTACTGGTAGGATGGGAATGCTGATGATTCCTACCATGAGCATTACTAAAGCGCAGACTATAGCAAATACTGGGCGTTTGATGAAGAAGTTTGCAAACATGAATTTATTTGTTTTTGGGTAAATTAATTAGATTTTTTTCTCACGCAAAGACGCAAAGAATGAATGAACCGCAAAGGACGCAAAGGACGCGTTCGCGTAGCGTGCCGATAGCTTGCGTGGCGACGCAGAAGCCATAGGAATAGAAAAGAGAGTTTTAGAGAGTTTTTTCGGGAGCATCCCAAATGTGTAAATTTATTTTTATCGAGGGAAATAAAATGCTTCAAGTGCTTGATATGATTGAACCACGAAGGGACGAAGGACACGAAGAAAAGAGAGTTTTAGAGAGTTTTTTCAATCTGTCACCTAAAAACTATCACCTGTCACCTGTCACCTATTCAGGGATAATGGGAGTTCCATCTTTTAAATTGAGTAAGCCAGAAATAACTATTTTTTCTCCTGGTGATAAACCTTTGAGAATTTGATATTGATTATTTTGAATGTTTCCTAGTTTGACTGGTTTGAGTTTAGCTATTAATTGTTTTTGGTTGGGTGATTTTTCGGCGACATAAACAAAGGTTTCTGCACCTAAACGGATGACGGTGGTAGTGGGAATTAATACCCCTGGGCGTTGTTCCCAAATTACTTTGGCTTTAATAAGTTGATCTGATCGTAATTGTCTGCGAGAATTATCAAACAGTGATTTAACTAAGACTGATTGAGTATCGTTAACTGTGTTAGCGGCGATGAAAAATATCCGACTACTACCGATATTTTTACCCCGTTCATCTATTAGTTGTAATGTCATTCCTGGACGTAACCTGGTCGCTTGTTGCACTGGTACGGAAATATTAACTTCTAATGTTTGATTTTCAGTAATTGTTGCTAATTGTGTAGCAGTATCTACAAAGTCACCAATTTTAATGGGGATATCTCCGACTTTACCAGCAAAGGGAGCAGTGATTTGATAATATTTTAATTGAACTTGTTGTTGTTTGGTAGCTGCTTGAGCTTGTTGTACGGTTTTTTGGGCTTGAGAAATGGCAGCTTTTTGGGCTTGAATTTGAGCATCAATGGCGTTCAAACTGGCTTTCGCTGTGGCTAGTTTGTTTGCATATTGATCCTGAGTTTGACGAGATATTGCACCTTCGTTAGCAAGGTAAGAATATCTTTGATAGTCTAATTCATTTAGTTTGACATCAGCTTGTTTTGATAATCTTTCAGCTTCTATTACTTTTAGGGTAGCTTGTGCATTTTCTAATTGCGATCGCGCTGCTAATACTGCTGCATCCATACCACTAATTTCTGCTCTTTTTTCTTCAGCATCTATTTGTAAAATTGGTGTTCCTGCTGTTATTTCATCTCCTGCTTTGACAAAAATTTGGCTCACTTGTCCTTGAATTCTGGGACGTAAATTTACTGAACGTCGTGATTTTAAGTTGGCGATAAAGTTTGAACTTTGTTCAATTTTTGTTACTGGTAAGGTGGATAATTTGACTGGGACTCCAGGAGGTGCAGCAGCAGTAGCTACTGGGGGTTTGGGACTGGGAGTAAGCACCCGCCAACCTGTGATTCCTCCCCCTACTAATAGTAAAGTTGTTAATAACCACAGCCAAGGTTTTTGGGATAGTTTTAACTGTAATTCTTCCTGAAAATTATCTTCAAAATCTAGGTTTGGAGTTTGGCTTTCTGTGGGGTTCATATTTGCGAGATTTCCTGTAAATTAAGTTGAGTCAAAGTAATTTTTCATTGGTAAATATTTATCAACAGTCAGTAGAACCAACTGTTGATATACTCTTGAAAACTCTAGATAGATGGATAACCAGCAGAGGCGATCGCTTCTTTAACAACTGTCTCTGATGCTTGAGTTTCTACACTAACAGTTTTGGTTTTTGTGTCAGCTTTCACGGTAGCAGCAGCATCAACTTTTTTAATTGCTGTTGTCACAGCATCCGCGCAAGATGAACAAGCTAGTTTAGGAATAGTAAGTTGTATTGTCATATTTGAAAACTCCTGATTTTTTAGCTAAATTTTGATTAGTTGAAGGCGGTTTTTTACTTCCTTTCCGCAACCTAAAATTAGCTTAAACTCTCCATCGGGCTGGAGAGTCAAGAGTAAAAATCAAAAAAACGAAAAAATAAACTATCAATAAATACAATAAAAAGTTCTGGATGGATGTTTCTTCCAATCAGAACTTTTCAAGATAGATGAAGACAGATAACCACAAATGATGTATCTGTCTATATCCATAGTTTTATATAAAAAATGACTTTATATTCTTGTATTTAGTGACAATATTCTATCACTCTCAATTTTAATAAATTTGATAAGTGAGAAAGCAACAATAAAACATAAAATTGGTTTAAGCCTTTAAACTTGCGGTAGCTACCATCAATCCCCAAAAAACACCCAAGCGAATTTTGGTCGCACGATAAATCGCAAAATCTGCATCTTCAAGCAAGCAGTGAAATTCATTTTGGGTATAACACTGCTTATGAGCAGGATCAAAAACCTTAAGGATTATGTCACATATTTTACAAACTAAATAATCTCTACACCAATCCAGGATAATGACTTTACCATCAGGCTTAAGAACACGTCTCATCTCCTTTAATGCAGCAAGTGGGTCATCAAAGTAGTGAAAAGAATTGGCAGACACAATCACATCAAAACTATCATTATCGAATGGCAAATTTGATGCACTTGCAATCTGAAATGATACTTGAGGATAAGCCCTACATTTCTGTTTGGCGATCGCCAGCATCTTATCTGAAATGTCTACGCCAACAATCTGTTGCAATGAACATTCATCTAGCAGTAACCGTTCAAACTCACCAGTGCCACAGGCAACATCAAGTATAGTCTCTGTTGGTGATATTTCTGCCCAGGTTTTCAGGAAAGATAGTGTGTTAGCTATATAACTTTTCCAACGTAGATCATAAATGACAGCTAACTGATCGTACTGTTTGCGAACTATAGTCTCACTCATATTCTTCTTGTAATATTTATTCATGTTCAATGATTGGGCAAATTGTTGAATGATCATTATCAGGCTTGATTTCCCAACCAGAGAGTAAACCAGATAATTCTTGCCTCAAAATCATTAATTGCTGAATTTGTTCATCAATAGCTTTTACCTTATCTTCTAGTTTAATTTTAATATGCACACAAGGCAATTCACCGCTATCATGAACATTCAAAAAATCCTTGATTTCTAATAAACTTAATCCCAAACTTTGAGCGCGTTTAATAAAATGTAGTCGCTCCAAAACATCAGTATTAAATAATCTATATCCCCCTTCCGTTCTCCCAGAGGGTTTGAGTAAACCCAACTCCTCATAATAGCGAATAGTTTTAATAGGTACACCGCTTTCTTTAGCAACTACACCGATCTGTTTTGCTTCTGCTTGAGCTAACATACTTACCAAACCTCAATGAAATATGATTACTGAATCATATCCTAAACTCTCCAGTTGGGTGGAGAGTCAAGCAGGAAAAGTATTTTGTTGGAAAAAAATTTATTCCCTTGCTGAACCAGGTCAGTTCTGAGTGTTTCTAATGATGATGTACAAATAAATCTCAGTGAGGTTACAGCATGATGTATGTTCCACCCGCTTTCCGAGAAGATGACATGGAGAAACTGGTCGCTTTTATGCGTGCTAATAGTTTCGCTACTGTGGTATCTATTGTCAATGATATTCCTGTGGCTTCACATATTCCCGTTGTAGTGACAGTAGAGAACGGTGTTGTTAAACTGTCAGGTCATCTTGCGAAAGCCAATTCTCAATGGAAAAGTTTTAGGTTTAGGTGAAACACTAGCGATTTTTACTGGACCCCATGCTTATATTTCACCATCTTTATATGAGAAGAAAGAGAGTGTACCGACTTGGAACTATATAGCAGTACACGCTTATGGGTTGTCTCAAGTTATCACTCTTGAAGATGCACCAGAATTAATGGATCAAATGATTGATGAAATGATTGAAACCTATGACTCTGACTATAAATCTCAATGGGATGATTTATCCGATCACTTCCGCGAGGGAATGATGAATGGAATTATTGCTTTTGAGATGACTGTCACAAGGTTGGAAGGAAAATATAAACTAAGTCAAAACCGCAGTCATTATGATCAATCAAATGTTGCCCATAGTTTACTACAAAGTACAGAAACCAATGTTCAGTCCATAGGTGCGGCAATGAAACAGAACCTAGAAACTGATGGAGAATCGTTAAAATAATCAGCATCTAGGCGATCGCACATCTCAAATAAGGAGGAGCAGACTAGAGAATGTTACCAGAACTCTAAATATTTTCCTGCTCCACTGTCAACCCAATTTCTTGACCATAGGATAATTCCAAAGTATGACCATCAGGATCTCGCAAGAACGCCCAATATCCGACCGGATACCCAAAATCTTTAGGTTCGTCTACCAATACCCCTGCTTGACGAGCTTGATCACACAAAGCATCCATCGCTTCACGACTTTTACAACCAACTCCCAGATGTGCTATGGGAGAGAGAACGGGATGTACTGACTTAGTTTCAATGAGAACAATGGCAAATGGACGAGTATGGTCTGTAAGCCAAGCAACCGCAACTCCTGTTTCTGCATCAATGCGACGATGAACCACTTGCATTTGAGCATAGGTAGCGTAGAACTCAATACTTTGTTCAAGATTTGACACAGGTAGGGCAATATGCGTCAGTCCAATATCAATCATTTGATGTTCCTCATTTGATATCAGCTTCAATACTAAAGGAGTTACCAGAGATTTGCCTTCAACCTGTAAGCTCACCTAGTTGGGTGATATAAAAAAAGTCCATCATGCTCATGAGAAATTAATTTTAGTAGAAGTTATTTCTTCACTACCATTTGCTGCTTGAACAGAAATTGCTCCACGAAACATATTCATCCCACAAGTGAAAGCATATTCACCAGGTTTTTCTGGTGTGAACTCAATTGATGTCAATTTATTCAGTGGTAAATCAGCAGCAATACCAAAATCAGGAATTAACACTTTTGCCAAACAATTACTAGGATTCCCACGCAGAAAGTCAAGTTTTACTTTTCTCCCTGCTTGAACCACAATACGATTAGGAGTGTATCCCTGATCTACCATAACAACGGCTTGCTGACTTTTTTGCTCTAAGATTATTTCCTGTTCATCAATTAAACTCAAGGCTTGGGGTTGAGGTTCTATCATGGTTTTATCTTCCTTTGTAACTGTTGATTGAATGTCTGAAGTTTCTGCGTGAATTTCACCGCGAAACATATTCATGCCACAAGTAAAGAGATAAGTTCCAGCTTGTTCAGGTGTAAATTCCACCGTTGTTATTTGATTAATTGGTAAATCTGCGGCAATGTGAAAGTCGGGAATAATTACCTGTTCTAAACAACTACTGGGGTCTTTGCGTTCAAATTTCAACCTCACAGGTTTACCCGCTTGTACTAAAATTCGACTCGGATCATATCCCCCATCAACAGTGATATTTACTTCTTGAATATTCCCACCTGTGGCAACTGCTTTCTGAGACTTGGGTTTACTTAACAAAAACCACCAAAGTTGTAAACCTATAATTCCTAAACCACCAAAAGTAACGGCTACTTTGTTTCCTAATGGTTGTTCAATTCGTTGAAATTGATTGGTTTGCACTGTTGCTGATGAGTGATTTTCGTGGGTTGTTTGTGCTAATGTTTCACCAGCAGAAATTCCTAAGACAATTCCGGCGATACTGCCAATAAGTGCTGTTTTGTTGATCATGAAAAAACCTCCCAATAATTCAGCTAATCATCTATTACCATCTGCGTTAATCTGCGTTTTATTTAACTAAACCAAAACACCAGAAATCACACCCAATAGAAAACCAAAACCTATTAAACTACCCAAAAACATCACTTGATGAGACATACAATTTACCTTCTTTCTCTGTGTACTCTGTGCCTCTGTGCCTCTGTGGTATGCCTACTGCTCCCGAAGGGATACGTTAAAAAAAGTTTTATACTTTAGGTTGAAAATTCCGTAAACGCAGAGCATTACTAACAACAGAAACCGAACTAAAAGCCATAGCTGCACCAGCAATAATTGGATTTAACAACCAACCGAAAATAGGAAACAAAATACCCGCAGCAATAGGAATACCAGCAATGTTATAGATAAAAGCAAAGAACAGATTTTGGCGAATGTTGCGAATGGTAGCGCGACTGAGTTGAATAGCTGTAACTATGCCTTGTAAATCTCCAGAAATTAAAGTAATATCACTAGCAGCGATCGCCACATCTGTACCCGTTCCAATGGCAATTCCCACATCTGCTTGGGCTAAAGCTGGTGCATCATTAATTCCATCACCTACCATCGCCACAACTTTACCTTCAGCTTGTATTTTTTGTACAGTTGCAGCTTTTTGATCAGGTCTAACTTCAGCTAAAACCCTAGTAATACCCACTTCACGGGCAATACTCTCTGCGGTGCGGCGGTTATCTCCAGTCAGCATCACAACTTCTAAACCGAGTTTTTGTAATGCTTTTACCGCTTGGGTGGAAGTGGGTTTAATAGCATCCGCAATACCAATTAATCCTTTAATTTCACCATCAACTGCTAACCAAACTGCGGTTTTTCCTAAATATTCTAAACGTTCTTTTTTGCTTTTGAGTTCTTGGGTATAAATTCCCAATTCTTCCATCCATCTTTGTGTACCAATTTGCACGAAACGGTTAGCAACAATACCTTGGACACCACTACCAGCTATAGCTTCAAAGTCTTTTACATCGGCTAATGGTACTTGCTGAGATTCGGCATATCTAACAACAGCTTCTGCTAAAGGATGTTCTGAATTACGTTCTACAGAAGCAGCTAATTGAATAAGTTTAATTTCATTACCATTAGCCGTACCTTTTACTGTCAGAAAATCTGTAACTGTCGGTTTACCTTGGGTAATTGTCCCGGTTTTATCTAAGACAATTGTTTGCAGTTGGTGTGCTATTTCTAAACTTTCTGCACCTTTAATTAAAATGCCGTTTTCTGCACCTTTACCTGTTCCCACCATCACTGAGGTTGGTGTAGCTAAACCCAAGGCACAAGGACAAGCGATAATTAAAACGCCGACTGTAGTAATTAACGCCAGAGTGACATTACCCATGAAGTTGTACCAGAGAATGAAAGTGAGAATTGCGATCGCAATTACTGCCGGCACAAACCACCCTGTCACCTGATCTGCTAATCTTTGAATGGGAGCTTTTGAACCTTGAGCCTGTTGTACTAACTGCACAATCTGCGCTAATACAGTATCTTTTCCTACTCTTGTCGCCCGAAACTTAAAACTTCCGGTTTTGTTAATGGTTGCACCGATGACTTCATCTCCTGGTTGCTTTTTCACGGGTATACTTTCCCCAGTCACCATCGCTTCATCAACTGTAGATGTCCCATTAACTACTTCCCCATCAACAGGAATTTTTTCCCCAGGACGCACCAAAACCACATCACCAATTTCTACTTGTTCAATTGGTACATCTATTTCTCGTCCGTTACGAATTAACCGCGCCGTTTTTGCTTGCAAACCTATTAATTTTCTAATAGCTTCTGATGTTTGTCCTTTAGCGCGATTTTCAAATAATCTTCCTAACAAAATCAAGGTAATGACAACTGCCGCAGTTTCATAATAAACATCTGGCATTAATCCCTGAGCAATAAAAAAGCCAGGAAATAAGGTAGCAAATAAGGAATAGAAATATGCTGCACTTGTACCCAAAGCTATTAAAGTATCCATTGTGGCAGCATGACGCTTAAAAGCTTTCCAGGTATTGACGTAAAAGGAGTAACCACACCAAAACTGTACAGGAGTGGTAAGGACTAATTGCAACCAAGGGTTATGCAACCATGTCGGAATAAAAGGTATGTCTAACCCGGTCATCATTGGTAATGAACCAATTACCAATACAGCGCCAATGATGCCTCCTACCGTTACCTTTTGCTGTAAATCCTGTAATTCTTGTTGACGATATCTTTTTTCTTCATCATCTTCTCCTGCCATCAGATTTTGTTCTTGGATAGGATAGGCAGAATAACCAGCAGCATCTACCGCATCTTGGATAGTTTGTAAATCTGTTTTTCTGGGGTCATAATCAACTGTTGCCTGTTCTGCACCAAAATTAACACTACATTCATTGACACCGGGAACAGAAGCGATCGCATCTTCCACACTTCTAGCACAGGAAGCGCAACTCATCCCGCGTAATTTTAAGGTGGCATTCTCCATTTCAAACCTCCAATTATCAAGTCGTATTCGAGACTGATTTCATCTTGAATCCTCCAGTTCACTGGAGTGTCAAGAGGGGAGACGCAAAAAATTGGAATTAGCTCAAAAGTCCTTTCTTTACTAGCTTTGCAGCTATTTCCAAGACATTAACTGAAAAGCTAATGTTAGTTCGGGTTAAGGTTATTTTTTCCACAAAATAATAGGGCTTTTAGCTAACGAGATAATCAGTACACACTCAGACTTTCATATGCAATCACTGCGCTCACCAGAAGAGGCAGAGGGGAAGGGAGCAAGCCAAGCCCTTCTACTGTTGCGTGGAGCGTCTCGTAGAGAAGCCCCGTCCTCCAGGACGCTGGTGGAACTGGGGCGGAGTGCAAGCTCCCCCTAACCTCTGCTGATCGTAACCGCACGCAAGCGATCTGGTGCGTTAACCCACCGCCAAATTTATTCAAGTAAATGTCCACAATTTGTAGACATCTTGCCAACGAGCGAACGCCAAGTTAGAGATGAAGTTCCCTGCACATTCACGGGAGGGTAGAATATAAAAAAAGCTTCCTGAAAGTCCCCTTCCAGGAAGCTAGATGTTAGTTGTCATGTGATGGTTATTTCCCAGATGGATATCACTAATGTTGAGGTGAGCAACGTAGAAATTCTCCCTCCCTCTTCCAGTCAGGTTGTATCTCGTGATACTGCTCAACCTGTGACCGCCGAATTAGTAGAGGAGGTGATTCGTCAATATTATTACCGCACACCTGCTGTAGCAAATGATGAGGAGTTGATTTTGGCTTGGGCAGGGTCGCAGAACCGTGAACAAACTAAGCGAAAATACTATCGCTTTGGTCAAAAATTACTCGCTTGGTTTGAAAATCAAGGTGTACGGGATTTACGGCTGGTTCAGCCACCAAAGTTACTGGAATTTATTGCTAGTTGGGGTGAGGTTTCCCCTTATACTAAATCTAACCAGGTTTTGATGTTGCGATCGCTCTGGAGTTATGGTCATGGGGAGAATGTCGGCTATTTTTTACGGAATATTGCTAGTACCATAAATTACGATAATTTCAGTGACTTACCGAAGGCAGAGCGTTATTTAGAAGATTGGGAGATGGCGCAGTTGGCTGATGTTGCCCAGCGATTGGGGGAGCAGCACTGGCTAGTTTTTTGTTTGCTTTTTTATAGTGGGATGCGGGTGGGTGAGGTTGGTCGGGTGACGGTTCCTGGTGATAAACCGGGTCAGCCGAAGGAAGATTATCCGGGTTTATATTGGCACAACTTTAAATGGCAACCCGACCCGATACCAGAAGATAGGTATCGGGGGTATTACACAATTAAGTTTCGCGGGAAGGGGGGGAAGTACCGGGAGATAGGTTTGGACCACCAGACTTCGCTGATATTTAAAAAGTACCGGGGGATGGCAGGTGAGAAGATGCCAGTGTTTCCGAATCTGTCACCTGACCCGAAAAAGCGGGGGTTGCCATTGAGTGACCGAGCGATTAAAAGGTTGATTCAGGATATATCTGAAGTGGCCAAGGTGAAGTTTTCTTGCCACTGGTTGCGCCATTCCCACGCGTCGCGGGCGGTGGATAGTAAATCACTGTTTGAGGTGCAAGACCAGTTGGGGCATAGTAAGAGTGATACGACTAAGACCTATGTTCGTTCTAAAAAGGATGCGGGAACGGGGACTGTGTTGCCGAGGTTTTGAGAAGAAATGTGATCCATGGGTCACATTTTTGAGTTGCTTTCCTTGGCACTTGACTTTAGCGATAGTTTTGCTTCCTCAAAGAGTTACTCCGCAGGCATCGCCATGGTTTTGTGCGCCATGGCGCACAAAATTGCTAGAATTGCTGACTCTCAGCACTTCGGAACTAAATATTTGTCATAGTTACACGCTCTCCGAGGATGCTAAGGCTAAAGTTTTCGTTCCTTCAGTCGATAAAAGACGAGCGCAGATACGGCATGGAATTATTGGCCACAGTTCACTGGGTAGGGACTCAAGAAACCAACCCAGCCCAAGATAGTGAACAGGCTATAGAATTGGTGCATACATGGAGCGATAGAAAACTAACAAAGCTTATTAGCAAGCTGATATTATTCACAATAATTATTAAACATATAGTTTTTTGAAAGGAGTACGTTTCAAAATTCAAGCCAGGAAAACCACTGCTTTGGGGTTATAATAATTGATATCAATCCTAGCTATCATGACTGCCAACAAGACCCCACCCAGCGAGATGATTCGCGTGCCTACTGTACTAATTTCTATAGTACGCCACTTAGCGAAAATACACCGTGATGGTCATACAACAGCGTTACTGCAAGGCTTACAGGAAGTGATATCGCGTTTTGATAGCAGCGTAAAACTGGAAGCAACCAGCGAATTACAGCAGGTGGAGGAAAAACTTTTAGAAATGGAAGCGCATCAATGCCTGCAAGATCAACTGGTGGCCACTAAACTGGAAGTCCTTGGTAAACAGTTGGAGAAAATAGAGCGGGCGCTGGCCTCTGGTAAATACAGTGGTGGTAACTCTAAACCCCGGCGTTCAGGATATCCTTATCAGTATCAACAGCAACCAGTAGAAATAACTTCTTTTGCTAATGAAAATTTAGCGCAACGATTGGGAGTTACACCGCAGAGTTTAATTACAGAACGAGAAAGCAAGAGTGAGAAAGAATTTATCAGTTGGTCGAGGAATCGTGACCCGATGAGCCTTGGGTGGAAATTTCAGGAGCAAGACGGATTATATTATCCTGTTAGACAATAAGGTAATAAAACCGTTTCGTTTCAGCTTTCTACTTCGTTTAGAGTATTCCCACTAAAAAATGATCCAAAATTGTCAGTTTGTATCTTCTACAGGAAAGTTAGCCATGACTCTATCGAGAATGACTGGGCATTTTATTTCTTGGAACACTCTTGCTTACAATATGCTGTAAGTTTTTTGTGTTGCTCCCCGTTATCCTTATAATTACTGAAAAGAAAAATCAACCATGCCAAAAAACTGGATTATTAAAGTAGACAATTATTTTCATGCTAACCCCGATTGCATTATCGCTACTGCCCATGTTGATACATTCCCTACAGACTTACCTCTAGAACCAAATATCAGAGAACCGAACCGCAAAAGTTCAACATACAGGCAAATCTTTGACTCTCTGACTACCGAACCACAGAAATTCTTCGAGCGTCACAGTGGTATAGTTCTGTGTGCCAATAAGGTTAAACCCAGTAAGGATAAAAAACAACTAGAATTAGAGGTTTTAGAAGCTGCTGAGGGTGGTAACGATGGTATTATCAATGGTGGACACACTGTTTTAGCGTTTGATAGTGCGAAAAATTACAAGTATGACCTTAGCGTAGCACGGGTCAAAATTACTATCCACGTTGGACTAGAAGAAACTGAAGCCAAAGATATAGCTTTAGCCTCTAATACTACATCACCAGTAGATTCTCGCTCTAAGGTCAATGCTAGGGGAGATTATGACTTTATCAAAAGTTATTTAGCCCAGTTAGAACTCAAAGAAAGTAGAAAATTTAGAGTAGCTTATTACCAGAACCAAAGTGGTGTTCCTAAAAATACCCATTGCAATGTTACCCATTTTTTCAAGTTACTAAACTGCTTGGATAGAAATAGATACAATCCTGAAGGTAATACGAGAAGTAAGCACCCGGCTGTTAGCAATAGTCCTAGTCAACTTTCTGATGCTGAGAGGGAAAGATTAACCAAACTACTGCCTCTGCTTACTAAAGCTATGTGGATAGAACAAAGGCTGTATGAAATTATTCAAGAATATATCAGCAAACCTAAAAGAAAAGGGATCAATGATTTAGCATCAATTGATATGCGGAAAAATACCCTTCTGGCTGACAGTAGATACTCTTTTGGGTTTGGTGCGCCTGGAGATTTGGCATTACCAATAGTTGCATCTTACAGGGTATTTTTAGATAAAGATTATAACTGGATTGTGCCTTTTGAGGACTTCTCTGAAGATTTTCTTCAACAGTTGTGGGACAGTTATTTCCGTAAGTATTTAATTTCCGAAAAAATTGCTGGTAATACGGTGGGTGCGAAAATCTGTCGTAATCAAGAGATTTGGGATAGTCTGTATATCTTTGCTCAAAGTTATCTGAATCAGCTTTTGGTGAAGATGGTTAATTCTGCTAAACGTGAGGAGTTGACGTTAAGCCAAGGGTAGAGGCGACAAACCGCAGATATAGGGTGTTAAGGATGCGGGTGGTGGAATTGCAGGAGATGATGCGGCGATTTCCGAGTAAATTCCCAAGCATTGTTGAACAGAGTCATCGCTTACAATGGAATATAAAGTTTTGTAAAGACTGGAAGTTTTTGCGTAAAACTTTCAGACAGGGGAAGATACGAGAATAGATATCTTCACAGAAGAGTGCGGAGTGCGAGATGACAAATGAATTTCTAGGAAGAAACGACGCGCTCAACCAAGAACTACAACAGCTAGTTAAATGGAGGTTTATGAGAGTAGTTTCTCGTTTCAAAGTAGGGTCTGAATTTGACTTGAGCCATCCGAGATTTTCCATAGCTACATAAACGCTGCTATCTTCTCCTTTTGGCAAGAAAATTTTTTGTCTGGCACATCGAAAGGTAACTTAATAGTAAAAGTGCTACCTTTACCAAATTCACTTTGCACATATATGCTGCCGTGATGTGCTAAAACAATTGCTTGCGCGATCGCTAATCCCAATCCAGAACCGCCAGTGCTACGGGAGCGATCGCTATTGACTCGATAGAAGCGGTCAAAAATTCTAGTCAAATCATGCTGCGGAATACCAATACCAGTATCTTGAACCTGAATCACAGCATAATGGTCACTGCGATCTAGACAAACGGTTATCTTTCCTCCTTTTGGTGTGTATTGAACTGCATTGATAATTAAGTTAGAAAACAAGCGATAAAGCTGATCTGCATTACCAATAACATCCAAAGAAGTTGACACCCGTACTGAAGATGTTAATGTTACATCAGATGCGATCGCCAAGGCTGCAAATTCCTCTATTAAGTCGTTAACAATATCATCCAAGCAGCAAAGGTCTCGTTGCATTGGCATTGGTTGACGATCCAGACGAGTCAGCAGCAACAAATCTGTAACCAGAGTTGTGAGTCGCTGATTCTGACGCTGTAGAGTTTGCAGAATGTCCCGTGCTTCTATTTCATCTATTTGGGGCATCAAAAGGGCTGATTCTACTGTCGCTTGTGTTGCTGCTAGAGGTGTCCTTAACTCGTGTGCAGCATCTGCTGTAAATTGTTGAATTTGTCTATATGAGCGATAAATTGGCTGCATTGCTAAAAGAGCTAACCACCAACTAGCAACACCAACCAGAGTCATTACCATTGGTAATACCAATGCTAAAATGAGTTTCACCGCAACAAGATAACTGTTGAAGTCTGCCAGACTTCGCCCTACTTGAATGTAACCCCAATCACGATTGTTTTGGGTGTGCAGAACAAAAGAAATTTGGTGGTATAAATGTCCTTTGCTATCTTTCAGAGTTTGCCAAAGTTCCTTGTTAAAGACTAGAGGTAATCCTTCTGGATAAGTGCCGGCGATCGCAATCAAGCGTCCGGAATTATCGAAAAAACGCACATAATAATTACCTTGATTGATTGCGCTTAAAATATGGCGTTTGGAATTTAACTGCTCTTGAATGCAGCTTTTATCAACTACACAAATATTGGGTAAAAGCTGCTGTATAACTGGTTCTAATTCACCAGGTTGCTGTAATTTTAGTTCAATACTGTCGTGTAGTGTTCCGGCAACAGACTCCAGTTCTCGATCTAATGTCATCCAATGGGCATGGGAAATCGCTCTGTAGATACCAAATCCGCACAGGCTTAAAATCAAAGCCATAACGAGGGCATACCACAAGGCTAAACGCAGGCGGGTCTGCTTAAACAGTTTATTTTGATTCATGGCGTGAGATTGAGACGATATCCTGTAGCATGCAAAGTTTCAATCATATTCCCGCAGCCACTATTAGCTAGTTTGCGACGCAGCAAACGTATTTGAGCAGCTACTACATTACTTATGGGTTCTGCACTCACTTCCCAAAGCTGATTGCGAATTTGTTCAGTAGTCACAATTTGGTTTGGATGTTTCATAAAATACTCTAGTAACTGGAATTCTTTATTAGTTAAGGAAATCTCCTGTTTCTTGCCTGTATTATTTTGACTAACAACCATATTGTTACCGTAATCTAGAGTTAAGTTGCCAACAGTTAATTCTTGAGGCTGAAATTGGGGCGATCTCCTCTGTAGCGCCCGCAACCTTGCCAATAATTCCGCCATACCAAATGGCTTTACTAAATAGTCATCTGCACCTGCATCTAGGCCAGCAACTTTATCTTCCATCCTATCTTTTGCCGTCAGCATTAATACAGGCAAAGGGCTTTTGTGAGAACGTAGCATTTTGCATAACTCTAATCCTGACATTCCAGGCAGCATCCAATCGAAAATAGCTAATGTGTATTGTGGTGTCCACTTATTGTCTAAATATGCCCACGCCTCATTACCATCTAGTACCCAATCAACCAAATACTTCTGCTGGGTAAGAGTTCGTTTAATAGCTGCCCCCAAATCTGGTTCATCTTCTACTAGTAGCACTCTCATAGAGTTCGCCTGTCAACTTTGCGTATAAAATATTTCTTGTCTACAATACCTCCAGTCTTCCGCCTTCACAGATAATATTAAAAACCTACCCCTGTGAGACCTCCAACCGCCTCTCTGCAAGCAAGGAAGACCTCATGTAATTGGGAAAAGCTACAAGTGTTTACAAGAATCTATTGAGTCATTACTTATTTTTACAAGTAAGTATGAAATCAAGATGAAATTCCACCTACTTCCAGAATATTTATAAAATATTTTAGCGTTAAATAGCTATTAGACAAATTAAATTCGTTATCGCTGTGTTTATGACACTGAACCTTGATCTATAAAAACAAAGCCCACAGTAAGTTGAGCTTCATTGCAGTGCAAACAAAAGTGTAGGTAGTAAAGTAAATCATAAATATCATTTTAATAACAATTGCGAAATCATAGCTACTGAATATTTCAGAAAATGAGCAAATATTTAAGACATAATTTAAAATTTCATCTTAATTTCATAGTCAGCGTTCAGCATAGAAATATCGGATATATTCATAGTGAAATACAGGTTTTTATCGAAACTTGCTTTCAATAATGACTCTGTTATACCAATTTTATGTGAGGCTGCACAGAATCCTGAAATTCATTGAATGTTTCATCTTTATCTGTGTTTATCTGTGTTCATCTGCGGTCAATTATTCTTGATATTTTATTCTATGCAGCTTCATATTAATTTGGTATTAGACATAAATTATTACCTAAGAAGGATGACTGCTAATGCTCATATACCATTAGACATATCCGAATCTGTTCTCAATTCCTTTGGAGAACTCCACAAAAAAGATGAACTGCTTGCAGCAGCGCTAGTTCCCTCCGGGACGCTCCGCGTAGCAAGATCCCGTAGGGTACGCTATGCAATTTGTGAAATCAAAACGACTTTTCCTCCCCCTGCTCCCTGCCCTCTGCCCTCACAAATACGGGATATTTTTTTATTTGGAAGTCTCTTGGGTACTCATGGATGCTTGAATAACTCTCTTCCCCGAAGAAGTATTGAAGGGATACATATTTTCTTTATTTACACTATCACTAAATTGAGGCTGTAAATATGACAGAAGAAAAGCCTTATTGAGTGAACGAGTTCATGAAGTAGCAATCACAGTAATTTACTCATTTTTCTGATTTTTTACTAGATGTTCAATATGAATTATCTTCCTAAATCTTTACCGTTCGAGAACTTTTCTAGTTCACAATTCAACAGTCGTAATAGATATAAAAAGATTACAGCTATTGATGTTACACACGCACTAGGAAATGTACCTATTGTACGACTTAAAAACATCTCTCGTGTATGTCTTGAATCAGAGTGTTTATTGAAACTAGAGAGCTGCAATCCTGGAGGATCAATTAAGGAGAAAAATGCAGTTTACCTCGTCAAGCGTGCGGAGGAAGAAGGACTACTTCTACCTGGTGGTACGATTATCGAGTCAAGCTCAGGAAATTTCGGCGTTGGTCTAGCAATGGTAGGAGCAGTCCGAGGGTATCGAGTTATTATTGTTGTCGATGCCAAAACTGCGCCACCGTTTAGACGAATGCTGAAAGCATACGGTGCAGAACTTGTAGATGTACCGCTACATGAGGCAGACGAATCAGGCTCTATGCAAAAGGCAAGAATGAAACGAGCGCATGACCTTGCCGCAACCATTCCTAATGCTTGGTATCCATGTCAGCACTTGAATCCTTGGAATACTGAGGCACATTCATACTACACTGCGCGGGAAATTGAAGCCCACTTTGCTGGTGAACTTGATGCTGTCGTGGTAGGTGTTAGCACGGCGGGACAAATAATGGGAATAGCTCGTTATCTCCTACCGCGATTTCCAAAAATACGTATTGTTGGCGTTGATGTGGTGGGTTCAGTGATTATGGGAACGCCAGCCAAACCATACAAGATGACGGGTATTGGGTTATCTTTCTTTCCACCAAATCTCGATCTTTCAATGCTCGATCGCGCTTACGTGATACCAGAGGATATGGCTTACTCGGTGTGTCATGCACTTGCAAGTCGTGAAGGATTGCTTCTTGGTGCATCAACAGGGGCAATTGTCGCTGGTGGTTTGCATCTGGCGCGCTCTCTTGGTGCGGGTGCGCGGATTTTGATGATCAATCCAGACCGAGGGGATAGATACCTTGAGACAGTCTACGATTCCGATTGGCTTGATCATCATGGATTTACCTTGAAACAGGGGGAACATCTTGATGATGCGATCGCCTCACTGACTCCTCTGTCTTTCTAACTTCATCGAATAGCGATAAGAAATATCATGAATACTCCACCTCATATTGAGGAAAGTAAAAAAGCATTTCAGGAGCGATCGCTCCTGACACTACTTACCCAGTTTATCCCTCTTTCCCTGTCGGATGTGGCAATGACTCTTGGTGATCCGCTTCAGACAGCGGCACTCAGCCGACTTACATTTCCGCAAGAGACATTAGCAGGAGTAGGAATTGTAAAAGCGGTTGCTGTATTTCTTGAAAGCCCGATTATCATGATTCTTCATGCATCAACGGCGCTGGGGAACGATGCCAGATCTCGGCGTGCGCTTTGGCAGTTTACAGTAATTGCAGGAATCTCCCTTAGCGGTATCTTTCTATTACTTACCTGGGAGCCTGTGTATAACTGGCTTCTTCTTGATGTATTTGGAGTCAGCCCTTTCATCGCCACACGAGGCAGAACTTCTTTTCTTTTGATGTTTCTGTGGCCGTTCGTCATTGCTTGGCGGCGATTTTTTCAGGGGCTTCTTATCCGTGCTAAAAAAAGTATTCCCGTCGGATTGGCAAGTGTTGCACGATTTATTTGGGTAATTGTAGCGCTTGTAGTGGGAGTAAGTCTCAGATTTGATGGGGCGCTCCTTGCAGGTGTCACCATGATGGGAGCAATACTCATTGAAGCAGTAGTTGTTACATGGTTTTGTTCACATCTCAGTATTAACTCTATTCTTGACCAGCAGATAAAGCTTCACACGGATAACCTTCCTAAAACCTTTAAAGGTGTCACATTTTACTATCTTCCTCTTGCATCAACAATGCTTCTAATCTGGGGTGCGAGGGCAATACTCTTGAGTTTTGTTGCTCGCTCATTCGATAGTAGTCTTGCTCTTGCCGTGTGGCCTGCAACCTGGGGACTGGTTCTTTCTATTGCAAACGGTACAAGAATGGTTCAGCAAGTGGTAATTTCTTCTTATGAAGAGACATCAAAGCGGATACTTGCTGCTTTTGTAGTTCTTGTCGGTTTGGGGTTTACCTCGATACCGTTGTTTCTGGGGTTTACGAGCCAAGGATTTTCGCTTCTTCGTCAGTTTTTTGGCGATAACCCATCTCTTGTAGAAGCAGCACTTCCCGTCATACAAGTACTTTCGTGCTTACCCCTCCTCCTTGCACTCCAAAATACTTTTCAAGGGCTTCTAATTCACCGCGCAAAGAACTGGTTCATTAATCTTGCAACATTAGTTGCCGCAGCCCTCACCTTGATAGTATGTGGAAGTCTCATTTTCACCGGACATAGTGGAGCTACTTCAGCAGCCTATGGAATGATTGCGGGAATTGTGGGTGAAATTCTAGTCCTTATTTTCGTACTTCAACATAAATAAAAAGGAGTGCGATCTCTTTCCTTCCCTTTGCTACGTAACACTACCGCGTTGGTACAATTTGTTCGTAGAACTTACGGGACACTACGCGAACGGAACGCTTTGCGCTTAAAAGACGCTACGCATAGCTTCCCCGTATCTCTTACGGGATTGCAGGAAAGGGGTACGCTTTTACCGCAGACATCGCACTCCTTTTAATTCAACTGTTTTTAGCCATTTTAGACAGCATTGTGTTTGTGTGTGAGGGCATAAACAAAATGGGCGCTACCGCTATCAGTTAAGTGAAGAGCCTTGGCATCGTAGAACTTCTAAAAACGGCGTTGCTGAATCATGAAATGATTTGGTTCCGTGAACGAAGTTTCAATGTTTCCAGCCTCTAATTCATCCCGCAAATATGCAACGCCCTAAAAACTTATCTTGCCTAGTTATTCGGAGTCCCAATCATCTCATGCATCTTGTTCATCTGCTGTGTATTCATCATATTTTTGCAACAGCTGCATCCCGTTTGAGTGGGCTGCTGTGGAGTCTCGTTAGCTGGCACTGTTTTTTGGCTAATTTGTTGTTGAGTCTGATTTGCCTCTTTTGTAGTAGTGCTGGAAGTGGCAGTCTGAGTACGGCTCTCTGCTAGACTAGGACTAGCAGACAATGTTAGCAGCGCAAAAATAGCTAAAGTTCCGGTTAATACTGTCTTCATACGTGTAGACATATTCTCTTTGACCCTCTATCTTTTTGTCGATTTGTTAGTTCTTCAGGAACTGAAACTATATTAGAATCTCCAGTCGAGTGGAGAGTCAAGCGGTCAATCTGTATTGTCTAGATCAAGGATAAGTCTGAATCTGAGCTAGACCAAGTGGAATTGCTTCCGTGAATCCAACTTTCTTGGCGTAAACTTGATATTGCCAAATCTCGCTATACATTGGGGTATTAACTCCTTTCATACGAATTGATATAGTTGTACCAGGGGCTACTGGTTCCGAAAAAGCTATAGTAGCTTTTCTGTTGTTCATGGAAACCATTGTAGGAATTTTTTGACCTAATTTATTTTGGACTTCAATTCCTTGATCAATACTTATTCTTTCTGGTAAATCAATCGCCAATTCTGAAAGTGCTTTACCTTGGACATGAACATCAAACTTATGAGTAGCATTTAGGTTACCAGCATCATTAGGAACAGCAGCACTATTTCCTAAATGAGAAATATTAGCATCATTTGGATTTTTAGCCCAAGCAGTAGGAAGTGAAGATGTAAGAACTAAGGTAAAAGCAACCGCGTAAATCAGCTTTTTCATGGATATTCTCCTTATTTAGTTAATCAATTATCTATATAGGAATCCAACTTGAGTCTTGCTATGTATACTGAAAAGTAAAACCTTGTTTGGCAGGCTTTTAGTCAGCTTGACTTTTCAACAATCAAATGGGATTTCTATATATTTATAATTATGAAAGCTATTGATGAAATTAAGATGAAATATTGTTATGCCAAGGGAAATTTAAAATGTAGTTGCTAAACGTAATTACTCAAAATGATTTATGATTGAACTATCAAATATCTAAATTTAAAATCAATTAAAAATTCTCCTGATAGTTAATTAAAAAATCAGTTAACTATCAGGAGTTTTATTTGGATAGCGAAGATTTTAAGGACTAATACGAAATCTAGCTACACCTATAGGTATTGTTGCATCACTACCAATGAGATTAGCAGATAAATAATAAACAGGTCCATTACCAAGAAATGGTTGTTTGATATTTTTGATGTCAATCTCTAGCTTAGTGTTAGGAGCAACTGGTTCAGCAAAAGCTAGTAGTATAGTCTTACCATTCAGAGAAACATTAGTGTTAATTTTCTGACCATTCTCTTTATTTACAACAACATCATTAGTATCATCGCTCCACCTTACAGTACTTGGAACTTCAATATTTAATTGCGAAACATCCTTGCTATTTTTAGGAACGTGTACTCGCAAAGTATGTCTAACAACCGCCCAGCGAGTCGGAGGAAATTGATAGTTACCCTCAACATGAGGAAGACTATCATTTTCTTCATTGGCACTTACATAGTTGGCAGGAATTAAAAATGCAGTAGCTAGAGTAGATATAGCAATATAAGATAGCACTTTTTTCATGTTTACTCCTAATCTAATTAGTAATCTCAGCAAATATTTAGATTCGTGTTTTGTAAGCTGTTATAAACTAATACATAACAACTAAGTAAAGATAGAATTATCTATCTCCTACATTCACACAAGCATCAGGAGAAGTTATAAGTCTTCTCATTAACTCGTTTACTGTTTTAAGTCAAAAAGGTCTACTACCTTTATTGATCAGTTTGACAGGTCTTAATGAAATCTGGATGAAATTTTTGATTAACATTAAAATCTAAATATTAAAATGTAGGGAATTGAGCTAAACCAATGGGAATCTCTACCTCACTACCAACAACTTTAACTGAAAAGCGGTATACAGAATCCGGTCCGGTAACTGGTTGTTGAACTTTATTAAAATTAACTAAGAGCTTTGTGTTAGAAATAACCTTTTCAGGGAACTCTATAATAATTTGTCTGCCATTGGCGGAAATATTAGTATTAATTTTCTGCTCATTCACATCCAAGACATCAATATCATTACTCACTGCTACGGTAGATGGAGTTTCAATAATAAGTTGAGAAAGAGCGTTGTTATTTTTGGGGATATTTAACCGAAAAATATGTTTTACAAAACGCCAGCTATTAGTAGGATATTGCAAATTATTCTCAATAATAGTCTCTTTAGCATTTGCATGACCAAAGGAAATGAAAGCTATAGTGGCAAGAGCAAACACTGTACCTGTGTAAATCAATGTTTTTTTCATCTTGAATTGTTAGACAACGATTATGTAAAATAAGTTACAGATTTATGCTGAATAGACCTTTACATAATAAGTCTGACAGGTCAGGATGAAATTAGAGTGAAATTTTGACTGGTTCAAAAAATAATTTGTTGATGTTGTGTTAGGTAGCCAGTCCGGAAGTAAAACTTTGATGGAGTAACGAAAAATTCAATTGACAAAGCAAAAGTTGAATCAATTGTGTCCAACTTAATCGCTTCCCATCTTTTTTCAGTAGTAGGTTGCCAATCACGGGTTTGTACAATAGAGGAATGTAAATACAAATTGTGAGGCATCAGCAATTCTCATTTTGAAAATTTTGCGCGACCTATTAAAAATATTTCTCAATAGCTTTCCCTAAAAAGCCTATTCTCTTGTGCAAGTTTTTTCAACTGAGATGGGTTTCAGTCCAAAATGAGAATTGCTGGTGAGGCATCACTGTTGCCCCTAAAATGCCAATGACAATGTATAGCATCTCTGGGTTTTGTAAAATTTCTTTCTTGGGTAGATATCCCAACAAAATCCCCCTCATGTCAGGTCGAGAGAACAGAATTTCTGCTGTAAAACAGATGCCTACAGTTGCTACTAGAATTATTACCAAAGCTTCTGTATGGCGAAAGCCTTTGTGTTGCAGGAATAACAATACCAGGACATCGAGTGCTGTGATGCAAACACCCCACACTAACGGAATCACAAATAGAAGTTGCAGTGCGATCGCCAATGCAAGGGGTGAATTGCGTGCAAGTGTTGTGCAACTGAAGCAAGCAAAGTCCTCATAACTAAAATTAAAGTAATTAAGAAATCCAGCCATGTCCAAGTTATAATCTTTTTACGATGGATGTTTTGTCTGCTTTCAAAATCACTTCCAGAAATTTTACTGAGGCGAACTAATTAATACATTCTATACACCCTTTTCAAACAAAAAGTTTATGATGTACCTTTTTTGGAATTGAGCGGCAAAATGCTTTTGATTGATGAATTAGCCAAATTAATTCTAAGAGGTCACAAATGACTACTTTTTCTTCTACTTCAGTGTTGCGGAAGACCGCAGGTGTTACTTTGTCTAAACCTGTACAAGTAACACTTTATATGTTGCTGTCTTCTTTGGTAATCTGGACTGTTTTGTTCTCTACCTATCCTGCGGCTCACAACACAGCACATTCAGCGCGTCACCACACTTTAGGTGTTGCGTGTCACTAAATTATTATAATCTCAAGATTTTTCTGGTGCATGAGATTTTGCTAAAACACTCGGTAAAATAACGGCGCGAGCATGGCGCAGATTTCGCGCCATTTTTTGATATAGAAGTAATTTTAAGTTTTGTAGAGTAAAGATACTTTGTCTTTCATCTCTGCATTAATATTTTGCTTTGATTTCATACCATCTCTGAATTTATTGTCAATATTTTTACTAGAATTCTCCACTGCCTAGTACCGCTTCGCGGAAGTCAAAAGTCAAAAGTCAAAAGTCAAAAGTCAAAAATAATAGGTCGTAAGCTTTTTAGCGATTGAGAATGGTTGGTTTATTTACGCCGTGCTGTACTAGTGAATAGAAGCTGATAAGGTAACTTTTACTGACAACTATCAAATATTAACTGAAGACACATAGTTTACGTAAGGTTTTATGAAAAAATATCGACTGTTTGGGGCGATCAGTGCTGTTTGTGTTGCGTTGTCAATTCTTTATTCCGTTGTAGGAGTTTCCCAAACTCCTATACCCAGAGTACAACTCTCTACCAACCCACCTTTAGAACGGATTCATCCCTTTGAAGCAGGAACCGATAAACCACAATCTCCCGTTACACTAACGCTACAAGCTCTTGATGCTATAGGTAAACCCTTAGAAAATACCAAAATTAGCTTACAAATTCTGACACCTCCAGCTAATGCTTGGTTGACTACAGATTTTCCTATTGTCGAGGGAACAAAATTACTACAAATGGATGCGGCGGCACCTGACGGTAAGCTTGAAATTCAACAGATGTTACCTATCCGTGGTAACTACCAACTGCGAGTGAATGTATCACCCTTAGTAGCAAATGCTTTTACCCCCTATGAACAAACCTTAAATTTGAATATCCAAGAAAATCCAGTTAAATACAAATATTCTGCTGTTGTTGCAGCTATCTTACTATCAGTTGGATTATTAGGTGGTTGGGTGATTGGCGGACAAGAAGAACTACGACAAGGAGAAATTGCGCCGCAATCTGTGCGTCTTTTGTTAAGTGCATTGACAGTGGTGGCTATAGTAACTTTATTGTTTATTAACATTAGTGCAGAAGTTGCAGAGGCTCACGGTAGTGGACACTCAAGCGGTAAAGAAGAAATTGCACCATCAGTCCAAAAATCTCAAGGATTAGAAGTCCGTGTTCAAGGAGATAAAAGCGCAACGGTAGGAAAACTTGCGAATTTAACAGTGAATGTAAAGGATACTGCAACAGGACAACCTATCAAGGATGTAGGGTTACAGGTGAAGGCGATCGCTCTAGAAGATAATTTAACAGTCTTTGCCTACAAGGGAGTTACTGACCAAGAAGGCAAGTTAACATGGCAAGAGCAATTTTTTGATGGCGCACCTCACAAAGTCGAGGTGGAAGCAACTCCTAGCCCTGGATCTAAGCGTCAATTTCCAGTGGTGAAAGTCGCACAAGAAGTTGAAGTTGAAGGAATAGCACCGCCAATGTACGTCCGGTTGATTGGTTTATTCTACTTTACTGCTATTGTCGGCATTGGTTTGACGATGGGATTGCTAATACAGCACCGACGAAAACCACAAGCTGGGGCAAATTAAAAGCATCAACGCTTGACACTACGCCGTATCAATATTCCTAAAATGCCTAGTCCTAAGAATACAGCACTAGCGATCGCCGGAATATTTAATTCTTGTTTAGTCGTGCTAGTTGCAGTTTTTTCTGACTGGGCTAATTCTTGGGACGCAAGAGATGGTGCATTCACACCAGATGCAACCGTAACCTCATATTTCATCTGAAATGGCTGGAAATTGCCTTCGGTTTTGGGCGCACAGTTCAACTCTAATTGATAAATTCCAGTATTGGGGAAAACAATATCTGCTCCAGGAATACCTTGATATTTTTCAACTGAGATAGCTTTGACAGTAGGTTGTAATGTTGGTAAGTCAGCAGTTTTACGAGGTTGCAAGTAAACAGCCATTTGACAATCAGTCTGATCTAGTGGCAGGATTTTTCCTCCTTTGCGGGTAAGTGCAACCCAGGCTTTAGCATATTCTCCAGCTTTGGGAGTATGGTTAGGCTCAATGTGCCAAGTGCCTGCCACATCCCCTGATACTTGAATATTGTGAGCAGTAGCAGGAGTAACAAATAAGGCGAAAAATAGCGTGTAGCCTAGAGTTTTATTGATAGTTGATAGATATAACATTTTATTTGTAACCCTCACACAAGCCACAGGCTACGTCAAAAGACAAATTGTCAAACTTAACTTTTTTAGTGATTTCATTTATATCTTCTAGGAGAATATTCCACTCTCAATTGCTTGCGCGATAGCGTTCGCGAAGCGTGTGCCTTGCACTCAGCGCTTCGCTCTGGAATCGCTAACCCAAATCCAGATCCCTCAGTACGATGTGATCGCTCGCTTTGTCTGTCAAGGGTAAGTGAACGATGAAAGTGCTACCTTTACCAACTTGGCTTTGCAACTGTATACTACCGCCATGAGCCTGAACAATTGCTTGCGCGATCGCTAATCCCAATCCAGATCCACCAGTCCGACGCGAGCGATCGCTATTCACTCGATAAAATCGTTCAAAAATCCGCTTTTGTTCCTGCGATGCAATACCAATGCCTGTATCTTTAACTTCAATCACTGCATCAGTATTGCTGCGTTTGAGGATGACAGTTACACAACCACCAGCAGGGGTATATTGAATAGCATTAGCAATGAGATTAGAAAGCACACGTAACAATTGGTCTTCATCTCCCATCACGTATAAAAACTCCTGGCATAAAACCGAAGATGTTAACTGCAAAGAAGCCGCAGCCGCTAACGCTGAAAATTCTTCTATCAGATCATTAATCAAAATATTCAGACAGCAATGTATTTGTTGTGTCGCTAACATTTGCTGTTCCAATCGAGACAGTAACAGCATATCCTGAACTAATTCAGCTAGGCGATGATTCTGACGTTGAATAGATGTCAAAATATCTTGCACTTCCTCCGGCAGATACTCCATATCAAATAAAGTTTCTACCGTCGCATTAATCGCTGCAAGAGGAGTACGCAACTCATGAGAGGCATCAGACGTAAACTGTTGCATTTGTTTATACGAAGAGTCAATTGGTCGCATTGCTAACCCTGCCAGCAACCAACTAGAACCGCCAACTAACAATACCGTAATTGGCAATCCCAACACCAAAATTACTTTTAAAGCAGCCAGACGACTGTCAAGGTCACTTAAACTGCGTCCTACCTGAATATAGCCCCAATCCCGATTATCTTGAGTGTGCAGCAGTAGAGATTTTTGACTGTAACGATTGCCTTGTAAGTCTTTGACTGTTTGCCACACTTGAGTGTCCACAGTCGGTGGTAGTTCATTAGCTTTGAAACCTGCTACCGCAATTAACCGCCCTGAACCATCGACAAAACGGATGTAATATTGCTTATCTCTGTATACAGTACTAAAAATGCCGTGTTCATTATGGGTGCTTTGACTGTGATTCAGGATATTTTGGGTAGAACAACTGGACTCAGCTAAACAAATATTTGGTAAAACCTGCTGGAAAACTAGCTCTGTAATACCAGGTTGTTTCAAAGTTGGTTCAATTACATCATGTAGTGTACCTGCTACCGATTCCAGTTCCCGGTTGATAGAAGCCACATAAGCATCAATGATTACCTTATAAACCACGAAACCGCATAAGGATAGAATCAAAGCCATAACTACCGCATACCAGGTAGCCAATTGCCAGCGAGTCTTACGAAATAGTCGAATCTGCATTGCCAGGATTGAAACGATAACCCATACTAGGAACAGTTTCTATTAAGCCATCACAACCATATTCCGATAGTTTGCGTCGCAAAAGTCGGATTTGAGCTGCTACTACATTACTAACGCGTTCTGCACTAAAGGCGTACAGATGATTTAAAATTTGGTCGCGGGTAATAACTATATTAGGACGTTTCATCAAGTATTCTAATAATTGAAATTCTTTTTTTGTTAAATAAATTACCTTATTTTCCCCATTAGGATACTGTCGAGAAACTGTACAATTACCGCAGTCTAGGATAAGTCCGCCAACTTGCAATTGTAAAGACTGGAACTGAGACGTAAGCGATGCGCCTCCAAAAGAAGCTCGCCTTTGCAAAGCTCGCAACCGTGCCAGCAGTTCTACCATACCAAATGGCTTTACCAAATAGTCATCAGCCCCTGCATCTAGTCCTGCTACCTTATCTGCCATGCTATCTTTAGCAGTTAGCATCAGCACTGGTAAAGCATCACCGCGATCCCGTAATCGCTTACATAGTTCTATGCCTGACATTCCTGGCAACAACCAATCAAAGATTGCCAGTGTATATTGAGTCAAATCATCTTCTAAATAAATCCAGGCTTCATTTCCATCCAAAACCCAGTCAACAATATATTTTTCTTTAATCAACTTTCGCTGAATTGATGCACCTAGATCTGGCTCATCTTCAACTAGCAAAACTTTCATAAGCAGCAGATATATTTTAGCAATTTGTTCATTAAATTACACGCAATTGAGCAATACCAATTGGTAACTCTACATTCATACCAGCGAAAAGGGTAGATATCTTGTAGAACTTATTATCAGTAGTGACTGCTGTTTTTTTTTACATTATTCATTGTTCTATTCATTACGCTTTTATAATCACTTTACTAAATTCATCAATTATCAGAATTATCTCCAGTGAAAGATGTCACCTCTTAATAGTTTGACAAAATAAGATGAAATTTGGGTGAAATTTTCGCTAGTTACAGAGATTTCTTAAAAAAATAAATAAGTGACCTTTGATGAAGCTATAATACTTTTGTAAATGTATCATTTTTTATAGTCTTAAAGCTATCTCTAACGGTGTTTCAGCTTATAATGATGTTGACAAATAGTTGAAAAAGCAAGATATTCATACTGAATGTTTTGTCATACATTTAACTGAAAATATACTCTTGTAGATTTGTGTGGCAACGACGGAGGTAACTCAGTGCTTGTTTTTCTAAGTAACGAACTCTCCTCTCACTAATGTTGAGATGTTGAGCTACCTGCGTCAAGGTGAGTTCGCAATTATGTTCCAAGCCATAATGCAAAATTAGGACTTGTTGCTGCTGTGGAGTTAATTCTCTCAGTGAGAGATAGATATCTTGACGCATTAAATTTTGAGTTACTTGGATTTCAGGCGAGGCTTCTGGAGCTTCTGTTAAAAGTTCTTGCAATTCTGTGTCTTCGTTATCGCCCACTTGTTTATCTAATGAGACAGGTTGACGAGATATCATCAGCAATTCGCGGATTTGAGCAGGATTTAATTGCATCTTTTCTGCAATTTCAAACATACTAGGACTGCGGTTTAGTTTTTGAGATAATTCCCTTTGCACTTTTTTAAGTTTATTCAACTTTTCGGTAAGATGAATTGGCAGTCTAATAGTTCGTGATTGCTGAGATATTGCTCGTGTCATTCCCTGGCTAATCCACCAATAAGCATAGGTAGAAAATTTATAGCCACGAGTAGAGTCAAATTTCTCTACGCCACGTTCTAAACCTAGTGAACCTTCCTGAATTAAATCCATAAACTCCACATTTCGTCCTTGATATTTTTTAGCAATAGAAACCACTAAACGCAGATTTGCTGCTATCATTTTTTGCTTTGCTTGTACACCTTTCTGAAAAATTTCCTTCACTTCCATTTCACTAAGTTGCACATATTGAGCTAATTCTTTTTGAGATGGTTCGTGGTTGAGTTGTTTCTTCAAAGTTTCCTTTTTATTTTGTAACGTAATCATCTGCTGTACCTGTTTGCTAGATGAAATTTCTTCCTCATGAGTCAATAATGGTACACGAACAATGTCTTGCAGATAATTCCGAACTATATCTGTGCTGAATTTAATATTTGAAGTTGTTGTAATCATGTTGAGAATTGGCATAATTTCAGTATTTTTTGTTTATGTGAAAATATCTTTAATAAAAATTATTCATTCATGTTACGGTAAGTAGCCACGGCTGAAGGAGAACTGCGATTTAGATAGCGAAATATCCAATATTTGAAGACTGTATCCATGATTACTGGAACAGTAGCAATAAATAAAGAAGTAAGGCTTTTATTTTCTGGTAAACCGTAATGTTGAAAAGCACTTTCTATAATTATTTGCCAACCATAAGGAGAGTGAAAACCGACAAATATATCTGTAGATAGAATAATTAAAAAAGCCTTAGCGGAGTCGCTTAGACTATAAGTTATATCGCCAGCAAAAGACATAAGAATGGATAGCTGCTGCTTACCTGTTAAGATTAAAATAATTAATGTGATGGCTGTAAGTATATCTGTAAAAACATTTGTTACTGCATTAATACTTTCAATTTTATTTTCTTCTACTAACGCAATAGCTTTTTTCTTAATCTTATTTTGAACAAGCTCTTCAGAGAATGTGCTGATTTTACCTATTCGAGCTTCAAAATAAACACTTTGCTCAAATATCTTGAGTTCCGCTAAAGCTTTTTCTTCTTGAGAAGAATTCAAGAAAATATGTGATTCTTGTGGATTCCAAAACTTCTCAATTAGGGGAGTGATGAAAAAGTTTCTAGAAAGCTGATTTATAAGTAATGGAACTACAATCAGAATTAACAGAAAACGGAGGGAGGAAATTGTTTGCAGTCGAGAAGCGCGAAACTCTTCAATAACCTTTGCTTCGGCATTTGGATCTAAAGTCTGTTGAAACTTTCCTATCGTCCGCAGGATAGAGCGAGGAATAAAGCTCATCTTTTGAGATGATGACTTTGATTTCATCTTAATTTATAAGCATCACAATTCTAGTTGCACCCATAATTTAGTGAGACAACTGTGGCATTTTAAAGAGCTATAAGATTTAAAGTTTAAATCTCTAAACTCTACTTTACAAAAACAGGATGAAATTAAGATGAAAAATCAGTATTTTATAGATTTTTTTTTCTAAATTTAGTTATTTTCGTATATATTAAAATCAGCAAATTTATTTAAATAACTATTACTTTGGAGATTTGTTCTCACAAAGCTAAGATGATTAGGTATTCGGTTACAGTAATTACTCTAAACGCGCCACCAAATTCTCTATCCATATACTCAACTCAATTGATTTAAACCACGTTTTCTTGAGCAAGAGGACATGGATAACTTGGATCGCCTATTTCTATCTGAATTGTAGTGTGTTCGATACCAAAATGGTCGTGAAGTTGTTGATTGACCTGAACTATAAAAAGCATCATTAGGATTTCCAGCAGGCATAATTAAGTGAGCAGTGAGAGCTGTTTCTGTGGTACTCATTGCCCAGATGTGCAAGTCATGAACACTAGATACACCAGGAAGTTCAGCTAAGAATGTACGGACTGCAAGTGGTTCAATACCTGCTGGTACTGCATCTGTGACTAAGTTCAAAGATTCTTGGAATAATTGCCAAGTACTCATAACAATCACGACAACAATCATCAAACTTACAACTGGGTCAAACCATAGCCAACCAGTGGTAACAATCGCAATACCAGCCAGGACTGCACCCAAAGACACCGCCGCGTCAGCAACTAAGTGAATAAAGGCTCCTCTAATATTCAAGTCTCTTTCACGACCCGACAAGAACATCAAAGCACTTCCCATATTGATGACAATACCTACCGCAGCCACGCCAATAATTGTACTACCTGATACTGGACTAGGTTGAGCAAAACGCTGTATGGCTTCCCAGGCAACTGCGCCAGAAGCTACAAGTACGAGGATAGCGTTTAATAGAGCAGCCAAAATAGAGGAGCGACGTAACCCGTAAGTGCGGCGTGGTGTTGGTTGGCGACGACCGAGGAAGCTTGCTCCCCAGGCGAGTAATAAACCTAGAACATCACTCAAATTGTGACCAGCATCGGCAAGTAGTGCGAGGGAATTGGCAGCTAACCCATAAACAACTTCAATTACAACAAATCCAGTGTTGAGAGCAACGCTAATAATAAAGGCACGGTTGTAATTAGTCGGTTCGTGGCTGTGTCCGTGACTGTGATTGTGAGACATGAATATTGCCCTTAAAGCGTTACCAACGGTGAGAGAACTTCTAGGTTTTGACAAGTGACAAACTTATTTTTAAGCATATCTTTGACCAAGGAAAAAAATTCGGTTATTGCGCTTTCACTATCAATAACTGTAATGACAAGTGGTAGCACAGAAGACTCAATAGATGGATCTAGCTCGTTCATAGTGCGAAAAATACCATGTTTGCCATATCCAGAAATTGCTCGCATCACCGTCATCCCTGTTATTCCCTGTTGTCGAGCGATTCCCAATAGAGTTTGGTGAAGTGGTTGGTGCTGCCAACTATCAGACTCACTGATATAGATTGTTAGCTGCTTCCATTTAATTGGTTCGTGATTGTACTGTTGAACCATAACTGTTATCCTGTCGCTACCACTTGCTATTAATTATCGTTTAAAGGTAAAGCGACCATTAAATTTTTCACCTTTGACATCCGTTTGAATCACAACTTTATACTCTCCCGTTGCAATTGCAGGTAGCTTTGCTGTGTATTGCTTTTCCTCGGTATTATAAGGAACTTGTAGAGTTTTTTTAGTGCCATCTGGTAGCTGAACTTGAGCCGTGAGCTTGGCATCAGTAATTGCTTGGTCTTGCTCGCCGTGTACGCTGATATCTAAATGAGTAGAATCTTTTTCTATATCTGATTTAAACTCTAAATGATATTTGCCCGAATTTACAACTTGACTGCTAGACTTCTCTCCGCTATTGGAGTGACCACCTTTTTCATCATGGCCATGACCGTCGTTTTCATTATGCACTTCCCCAGTTTTAGCAACGGGTTCAGTCTTAGTAGATGTTTCTGTAGCTGCTGTTTTAGCAACGGGTTCAGTTTTAGTAGCACTTTCCGAGTTAGCGGCTTGATTCCCACCACTACAAGCACCCAAAAAAATTAATCCGACACTGCTAACAATTACTAAACTGGTCTTCAGAAATTTCATGAATTCAAACTCCTTGATGTTTTGTGAATTAAAAACTAATGCAGCACGTTGTAAGTAAACCACCCATTTCAAATCAATGAAACCCTTGGGGTATAGGAATTCTAATTCCTAATTCCGTTAGCGTAGTGAGGCGTAGCCCATTTCAAATTCCGCCTTGTTGTGCTAGGCTCTGGCTTCTCCTGCAATTTCTGGCTGAATGATTGGTTCAGCCTTTCTTGGCACCACAAATCTACCAAACTGGACATACAAAGCCGGAAGCACTAACAAGGTTAAAGCGGTTGAGGTAAACAATCCACCTAACACTACAACAGCTAGTGGCTGGAGGATTTCTTTTCCGGCTCCACTACCAATTACCAAGGGTGCCATACCCAAAGCCGATGATAGCGCCGTCATTAAGATAGCAGCCAACCTTTCTACTGACCCTTCCATCAAAGCCTGTCGCAGAGGCTGTCCTTCTGCCATCCTAGAATTGTAGTTCTCAACAAGTAATAGTCCATTGCGTGTAGCAACGCCGAATAAGGTAATAAATCCTACCATTGAAGCTACAGAGAGAATACCACCAGTTAAAGCGATGGAAATGACTCCACCCACTAAGGCTAAGGGCAAGTTTATCAAGATCATGATGGTGGCAGGAATCGACTTGACAGCAAAGTAAATCAAGACTGCGATCGCCACAAATGCTAATCCCCCAGCCGAAAGTAAAGTTTTCGTCGCTCCCTCTTGCGCTTCAAATTGACCACCGTATTCAATAAAATATCCAGAGGGTAATTGCACCTGTTGCTTAACTCTGTCCCGAATATCCTTAATTACAGAACCTAAATCTCGTCCAGCCACATTGCTGGATACGACAATATAACGGGAGACGTTTTCGCGGTTGATGGTATTGGGGCCTGTACCATAGTTGATTTTTGCGACTTGGGCTAAGGGAATTTTTTGTCCGTTGGGTGTATCAACTAACAAATTACCGATAATTTCAATATTGTTACGGTATTTCTCTTGCAACCAAACCACCATATCAAAGGTTTGTTGTTGCTCCAATACTTGGGAAACGACTCGCCCATTCAGTGCAGTTTCTATTATCTCTGACAATTCGCCAATAGTTAAACCATAGCGGGCTGCTGCATTGCGGTCGAATTGAATTTGTACCTGTTTAATTGGTACTTGCGGTTCTAGTTGCAAATCTACTAGACCCGAAACACCGCCCATAGCTGATTGTACTTGTTGACCAAGGGTGCGGAGTTCTTCCAAATCGGGGCCAAAAATTTTCACAGCGATCGCACTCCGTACCCCAGAAAGCACTTCATCCATCCGGTGCGAAATAAACCCGCCGATATTGGGAACGACTCCGGGAATTTTATCAAATTCTTTACGAATCATTTCAATTGTTTTTTCTCGATCTTTTCCCCCCTCCTCGCTAAGTTGGACATCTATTTCCGCCCCGTTTACACCAGCCACCTCAGTATCCCCTACAGCCCGCCCAGAGCGCAATTGAGCCGTTTCAACCCCAGGATTTTTTTTCAGGGCTTCTTCGATCACTATGCCTACTTGATTAGTCGCATTCAGAGATTGACCAGGCATTAAAACTGCGGCGATTACCAAAGAGCGGTCTTGGAATTCTGGTAAAAAAACTTGCCCTAACGAGAGTAGAATCATCGTTGAAGCCACAAAAGCAGCGATCGCACCTGTCAAAATAATCTTGGGGCGACGAATAGAAAATTTCAAAAGTGGACGATACAAACGATGGGAAAATCGTTCAACCCAAGTTTCTGTACTTGGTAAACGCCGATTTACTAGCAAAAGGGCGCACAGTGCTGGAGTCAATGTCAGTGCTACTAAGGTAGAAGCGCCAATTGACAGCAAATAAGCTACAGCCATCGGTGTAAAAATCCGACCTTCTACACCAGAAAGAGCAAAAATTGGTGCAAAGACGACTGCAATAATGATTGTCGAGAACAGTACGCTTACCCGCACCTCCACTGAGCCATTAAAAACAACTTGCAGTGGTGGTACAGGATTGCCTGCTATTTGGTTTTCTCGCAAACGGCGGTAGACATTCTCCATATCGACAATTGCATCATCCACCACCGAACCAATCGCAACAACAAGTCCGCCCAAAGTCATTGTATTGATACCTTGTCCCGTCCAATTCAGGATCATCATTCCCAACAACAAAGACACGGGAATCGCACTCAAACTAATAATCACCGTGCGCCAGTTCATCAGAAATAAAATCAAGATGACACAAACGATGATTGTGCCATCGCGCAAAGCTTCTTCAACGTTTTTGAGCGAGGCTTCGATAAAATCTTCCTGACGGAAAGTAGTTGTAATTTTGACATCTTTGGGCAGACCGGCTTGAATTTCCTCCATTGCTTTTTCAGCTGCCTTCGTTACTTTTGGCGTATCTGCTGCTGGCTGTTTGTTGACTGTCAAAATTACCGCTTTTTTACCCGCAAAACTACCATCACCGCGTTTGAGTGCTGCACCAATTTGTACATCCGCCACTTGTTCCAACAGGATTGGCGTGCCATTTTTGGCTTTAATTACTGATTTCTTTAGCTGTTCAATAGATTCAATCCGTCCAACCCCTCGCACCAATGTCTCTTGGTCAGGAGTAATTAAAAATCCCCCTGGTGCATTGGCGTTGGATGCTTGTGCTGCTTTGGTGACATCATCAAGGGAAACATTAAACGCTTTCAATTTATCTGGGTTTACCAACACTTGATACTGACGCTCATCCCCACCAAATATGACGACATTACTTACGCCAGGGACAGCAAGCAGGCGGTTTTTCACTTGCCAGTTGACAATCCGCCAGACCTCCATCATCGGAGTGGTTTCAGAAGTAAAGGCATATTTGACAGTCCATCCCAAGGGTGAACTAACAGGCAGAACCTCTGGGTTTTCCACACCTTGCGGTAGTTGACTGCGTGCTTGTTGCAACCGTTCCGTTACCAATTGGCGGGCGCGATAAATTTCTGTATCCAAGCTAAAAGTCGCTCTCACAGATGAAAGACCGACAGCTGAGGCAGAACGCAATGTTTCTAGTCCAGGAGTGCCGTTAATCACACTTTCTATCGGTCGAGTAACTAGGGATTCAACCTCCTCTGGTGCAAGTCCTGGGGCTTCGGTCATAATTTCCACTTGCGGAGGAGCAAAGTTGGGAAATACATCCAGTGGCATTTGCGTCAGGACGAGAAAGCCCCAAACTGATATGAGGATAGAAGCAATAACCACTAGCCAGCGTTGAGCGATCGACCATTTAACAATAGAATTAAGCATTAGTGAGAAAGATAAAGTTTTACTGAGGATGAGTCAGCATTAACTTTCTCTAGGATGACAGACTAGAATGAAATTCAGGTGAAATTTGTACAAGGAAGAGTGTGAGCGATGAGATACGCTCCATCGTAGGCGCGATTCCTTTACTCCTTTTTTAAAATCCATAACTAATTATCATTGGGCTATTGAACATCAATGAGTTGCTGTAAATGAGTCAGCTAAACGTTAAAATAATGAGGCTATTTGTGTAATTCTCATATTTTTTGGATTAGGTTGAGCAGCAGAGGTAAGTAATGGCAAAAGCAAAACGTAGCGGGGGAAAAGGGTTTGGTAAACCACCTAAGCCACCATATCTCAATAGCTCATTAGATTTTGAAGAATTAGTTAATGGCAATCAAATTTTGTTAGTGAACATAATCACCGACGATACTAAAGGGATTGGAGATGCCTTTACATTTATAAAATATAACGATCTTGCTAAAGAGTCATCAGATTTTAGGTCAGCTATTGCCACCGCATTTGACTCCTCATTGATTAGACTGGCGAAGCGGCGACGAAATGAAGAGGGTAAGGGTTTACTAACTCTAACTCCAAAACATTATCGTCAAGAATGGGGACTTAGTGATAGCTCTGACGGTGAAATAGTTTTTAATTGGTGGACTTTACCAGAGTTGAAAGTTGCTCAAGAACGAAGCTACATATTTGGTGGAACGCGAATTCTTGCCAGATTAATAGAACCTCTAATTATGTATTCTCAAGAAAGGTTTCCGGTTATCTATCATGCTGTTCCATATACAAGTGGAAATGACCAAGTAAATTATGTGCATCTCATGTTTACTGTTTCACTCAATTCGAGCAAAGCACAGGAAATTCTTAGTATCAACATAATTGAACGTGAAACCACACCTTTAACAGAACTTTTACCTCCTAGTTCCTAAAAAGTCATTTAAAAACAAAAACACTATGTCTAAAATCCGCATTGGCAATACTGTAGTTAAAAGTAATGAAAAATTAAGACAAATACAATCACAAGTTTTTACTAGTTATGGCTATCAAAAAGTAAACGATTTTTTGCTCAATGATAGCAGAGATTTTAGAGTTGTATTTGATATGTTATGGGAAAAATATCAGAATCAGCCCCCAAAATTTTATGATTCTACTCTGATAAAGGTACTAGAGAAATCGAAATCATTTAAAAAGTTTATATTAGCTGTTAATATGCAAACAATT
Organism: Anabaena sp. PCC 7938; assembly: GCF_049315035.1. Lineage (NCBI taxonomy): Bacteria > Bacillati > Cyanobacteriota > Cyanophyceae > Nostocales > Nostocaceae > Anabaena > Anabaena sp. PCC 7938. Next base: position 110,928 of record NZ_CP186038.1, read on the forward strand.
TCTCAGATGAAAATCCCTTTTGATAAATTTTATATACCGTGTTTAAAACAATGTTATCAAGATTATGAAACTCATAAAGAAACGGGTGCGAGGGGTTGGGTAGTCGGTGTTATTCCTTTTCTCGGTGCTACTTACCCTGAACATCGAAAATTTTTATCAAATTTGATTGACTCTTTAGATATTACAGAAAATATTAATTCAGGAAGAATTATCTATTTAGATAAGCATCTAGCTCTAACTTATAAACAAGATGATGCGAAAAACCAAGCATTAGGAGAACTGTTGTTTGCGGCAAGACATTCCGAAGATTTATGGTCTTTTAACCAAACAGATGTTTTTGTACCCGTAAGATCCTTTCGTCAAGCTAAAATTGCTTTAGCTAATTACCACGGTAAGCCCCGAAAAGGACAATTAGTAGGAAACGACTCTGCACGTTTTTCTAGATTTTTAGGCTTAGATATTAAAGATAATTATGCCTATATGTCTGGATATGAAGAATTAGTTAATTATAGAGGAAAAGGATTCCAAAAATGATAATCGGCGTTCTTGAATCAAGAGTCATGTAGGTAGAGTGGGTATCCTGAAGCCTGGAAATAAAACACGTTATCAGAGTACATCAAAATATTACAAACTAAAACCACCTAATTAATAAGTGTTGGGTTGAGCATAGCTCAACCCAAAATTCTATTTTAGAAAGTGAAAGTTGTTCTCAATGTACCAATCACAGCATCATTGTTATTGTTAGCAGATTGACCAGGATTAGTTAACCAAATTACACCAGGAGTAATAGAAATGTTGTCACTAATGCGATATCTATAAAAGCCTTCAATGTGATAGGGTTTATCTCCGTTGTTACTACCTAAATATGGTTGCGCTCCTGCAAAAATCCCTAAAAGATTGCCCTTCTTGCCAAAGTCGGGTAAAGCTACACCCAATCCATAGCTCCAAACTTCATCGTTATCGTTAGCTCCAAAGCCTGTAATATTACTGTGGAGTGCAAACCCACTAATTGACAGTTTATCGCTAGGTCTGAAAGCTGCTTCAAAGCCATAAGAATTACTTACAAATGGATTGCCACCACCGACAAAATTAGCTTGTGAAGTCCCAACTACAGCAGCACTTACCGAACCAGCATCAAATAAAGCACTATTTGCACCATGATAACCGTGAACGTAGGTTGCAGCCAAGGTCAGGCGATCGCCAACGTTAAGATTCAACTGTGCTAAAGCTGCATAGTTACCGTCTAATAAACCTGAGCCTGGACTGGGATTATTTGCTTCAGATCCTAAATAACCCAAAGTTAATGAAGGTTTGAAGTTACCACTACCAAATGGGACATTAACACCAATTCCTGCACCGCCACCGATGCGATAGATAGGACTTTCGGAAGCAAAGGTAGATAAAGCACCGTTACCACCATCAAAGTCTTCAAAATAAGGGTTAACGGTGGGAACATAATCGCTTTGAATACCTCCAGTAGCAGCTACATAAACTTGAGAGTTGCCAACAGGGAAGTAATACGCTAACCAATCTATAAAAGCACTATTATTACTACCAAGAAACAAGTTAAAAGTTTGAGTGCCTTCAGCAGTGCCATTGGGTAAAGATAATGGAGTAGCATTACCGGCTGCAATCCGAGTGTGCAGGGTATCTTTACCCGTAAAACTAGTTTGCAAGTCTAAACGCACCCGGTTTTGGAAAACGGTATTGTTATTATCATTGTTGCCAAAACTATCCGTAACCGCAAAAACCGCTTCACCTACTAGCTTTGTGGTGGTCGAAAACTGATTAGCTTCCAACTCAGCCGTGCGTGCTTCCAACGCATCTACTCGACCTCTGAGTGTTGCAAGTTCCGCAGAAAATTCTTCTTGTAAACGCTGTAGGGTAGCTAAATCCTCTTTCGTCACCAAATCAGTAGTTGCTGTAGCAATCAGTTCATTAACTCTATCCAAACAAGCATTCAAACCTGCCGCAAATTCATAACGAGTTAAGGCACGATTCCCCCGGTAAGTACCGTTGGGATAACCTGCAATACAACCATATCGCTCAACAAGAGATTGCAAGGCTTGAAAAGCCCAGTCTGTTGGTTGTACATCCGAAAATTGGGAAACTGATGTAACTTGAGATAGTGAAGTTTGATTATTGGCTTCAAGATTGTATTGGTTTATTTGTGAAAAAACGTTTTCGTCAGCGTTTGTTTGAGCAAGTAACGGCTGATGAGTTTGTGATGGCTGTTGTTGGCTGTCAGCAGCAATGGCACTAGCTGAGATAGCAAAAGTTACTCCCAAAAATGCTGGGCTGAATATCAGTGTTTTCCACAATAGATTCGACATATTATTTTTCCTCACACCCTCTTGTAATGATGACGTGAATGCTAATACCAAAACGTATTATTTGCTACTTTAACGCCATTTTAATTTTATAATCAATACCTTCACCAATTTGCAAAATATAGGGCTGAAAGCCAATAAAATCGTTACGAGATGAATAGGGTTTCAGGATTTTGGCACAGGTATTGATAATGTATCGTGTCAATCTAGCTTAGAAGTAAGTTATTTTGCTGATAAATTCTAATTTAGTTCACTAACTTAAAAATTTGTAACTATTTATCTGGGTTTACCAGCACTTGATACTGACGCTCATCCTCACCAAATATGGCAATATTACTTACACTAGGAACAGCCAACAGGTGGTTTCTCACTTGCCAGTTGACACTACAAGCTTTCAAAATTAAGGAGTATCAGTCAGCTAGATAGCTGCGTGAGTTAAACCCATATCTTCGTAGAAGCGTGAGAGCTTGTTTTTCCAGTTGTCGCACTCGTTCTCGACAAATACCTATCCGTTGACTAATCTGTACTAGGGTCAGTTCGCATCCACCTGCTAAACCAAAGCGCAAGATTAATACTTCCTTTTGCTGGGGAGTCAGCTTTGCTAATAGTTTGTGAACATCTTGATAGAGCAATTCTCGCTCCGTGTAGCGTTCGGGAGACATTCCATCATCCTTCAGCATATCCTGCAATTGAGTACCCTGCTCAGATCCAATTCCCATATCTAAGGAAACAGGTTGACGAGCAAACTGCAAACATTCTCGAATCTGTCTGGGTTCTAGATTAAGCGCTTGGGCAATTTCAGTCACGTCGGCAGTGTGACCAAGCTTTTGAGATAACTCTCGCTGAACACGTTTAATTTTGTTCAGCTTATCAGCCATGTGAATGGGTAAACGAATAGTGCGGGATTGTTGTGCGATCGCTCGTGTAATTCCCTGACGAATCCACCAGTAAGCATAAGTAGAAAACTTGTATCCAAGAGTTGGATCAAATTTCTCTACCCCTCGTTCTAGCCCCAATGCACCTTCTTGAATTAAGTCTAGAAACTCAATATTGCGTTTCTGGTATTTTTTAGCAATAGACACCACTAACCGCAGATTAGCCTGAATCATCTTCTGCTTGGCAATTTGTCCTTGACTTAGTTGTTGCAGCAGCATATCTTCTTCCAACTGCATCTTGTCAGCCCATTCTTGCCGAGTGGGTTCACGCTGTAATTTTTCAGATAGTTCTTCCTTCGCAGTTAGCATCACCATCATTTGCTGAACTTGTTTAGCAAAAAAAATTTCTTGCTCATGAGTTAAAAGAGGTATACGTCCAATTTTATGAAGATAGATACGGACTGCATCTGCTGTAGATGAAAATTCGTTATTCTTGCTCTTCACTTTAGTTGGTTGGGATGCTGAATTAGGCATGAATAGATTATCCTCCATTGAATAAATTTAAATGTTTATAAAATCATAAATAAACACAGATTAATCGAGATGATAAATTTCTACATTTTGGTAAATTCAGGTAATTTACTAATGAAATTTTCAGCGCAAATTCAAATCTCTGAATTGTTTTTATGGCAACTTTGGTTTTGTTTTTTTATTAATGCTATTTTTGTGATTAATTCTGCATCTAACAACTGAGTAAAATTTGTAAAATACTCAATTAATAGGCTCAAAACGTCCTAAAAAAGTAGGTCGGGGACGGGTAATGTCAACTTCCCACAAAGCCTTGACATTCGCTAACATTTCCCTCACTAAATCGGGAATCATTCCTCGTAATCCATAAATTTCTATATCTGGAGTTCCTAAACCAACTGTCTTTAGTCCTAATTGACGACAGGTGTAAACAGTGCGGGGAAGATGATAATTTTGAGTTATGACAACAGCTTTATGTACACCAAAAACCTTATGAGCGCGATAACAACTCTCATAAGTGCTGAAACCTGCATAGTCTAAGGTAATGTTCTTCATCGGTACACCCAATTCATGGGCATATTTTTGCATAGACCTGACTTCATTATAGGAAACTTTGCTGTTATCTCCTGTCATCAAAAGTTTACTAATCTTTCCCATTTTATAAAGTTTGACAGCAGCTTCTACACGGTCTGACAACATGGGTGTGGGATTACCATTGGGAAGAATTCCTGCACCGAATACTATTGCAACCTGTTCTTTTGGGACTGATTCTGGTTGAATGTAGCGGGAGCCATTCGTCATTAAACCTATATAAGTTGTTGCTATTAAAGGTTTTGCTAATACACTAATTACTAAACCTAACAAAATCCATCGCAGGTGATGGAACAACTTGAAATATTTTTTCCCTACAATTTTTTCAAAAAATCTCATATAAGTGATGTTTTACAGAGTATTTCTTTTGAGCAGCAACACACACTGTCGAAAGTTTATGTGTATCCTAAATTACTTCTTGTAGAGGAGTCTACTTTGATTTATAAACTTATTTGCGTAGGTAAGTTACAGGTGACAGGAAACAGGGAAAAAACGATGACAAGTATACTGATTTATTTTAAATCAAATACGAGTCTTATACTATCAGCCAGTAAAACAAATCACTGGCTGTACTTTAGCAAAATTACTGTCACATCTGTGCTTAACTTAGTGATGCTAATTAATTCTCCAACACCACCCCAGCTACCTTTCCATTTTCTACAACAACCGCACTTCTCTTAGGTAACAAATACTTACCAAACTTAGAATATAAAGCAGGTAAAACTAGCAAAGTTAACGCGGTAGAAGTAAATAAACCACCCAAAACCACTATCGAAAGTGGTTGTAAAACTTCCTTACCTGGACCCACTGCAATTACTAACGGTACTAATCCCAAAGCTGATGTAAAGGATGTCATCAAAATAGCATTGAGTCGTTCCATTGACCCGGTTATAATAATTTCTTGTAACGACATTCCGCTAGAAAATTTAGTAGTGTAATTGTCTACTAAAAGTAGTCCGTTGCGAGTAGCTACACCAAATAAAGTCACAAAACCTACCAAAGAAGCGACTGAAACAACGCCCCCTGTTAGTGCCACAGCAATTACACCTCCGACTAAAGCGATGGGCAAGTTAATCATAATCATTGCTGTAGAAGCAATGGATTTGACAGAAAGATACATTAATACCGTAATCACTACGAAGGAAATAGCACTGAAAATTAAAATATTTTGTGAGGCTCTTTCTTCGGCTTCAAATTGACCGCCATACTGAATAAAGTATCCAGAGGGCAATTGCACTTGTGCCTTGACTTTGTTTTTAATTTCATTGACTACTGATCGCAAATCTTTGCCTTTAGCATTAGCAGATACTACAATTAGACGGGAGACATTTTCCCTGTTAATAGTATTTGGTCCAGTGCCATAGACAACTTTAGCCACGTTAGCTAAAGGAATTTTATTTTCCCCTTCATTTCCACCTTGGGAAGAGGTATCAACTAACAAATTTTCAATCGTTTGTAAATTATTACGGTATTCTGGCTGTAACCAGACAATTAAATCAAAACTTTGTTGCTTATCCAAAACTTGCGATACTACTTTACCATTGAGCGCAGTTTCGACAAGTTCAGATAGTTGCCCAACTGTTAAACCATAACGTGATGCGGCAACACGGTCAAATTTTATTTGAATTTGTTCGATAGGAACTTGCGGTTCTAATTGTAAATCTACAAGCCCAGACACAGATGACATTGCACTTTCAACTTGTTGACCAATTTGGCGGAGTTCTTCTAAATCTGCTCCAAATATTTTCACAGCAATTTGACTTCTGACTCCAGATAATATTTCATCAATTCTGTGAGAAATAAATCCACCAATATTTGCAGCAGCACCAGGTACTTTATTAAATTCTTCCCGCAACCATTCTACTGTTTCTTTACGCTTTTCCATTCCTTTGTCACTCAGACCAATATCAAGATGACCAAGATTTACGGGTGCTGCATCTGGATCACTAGGGGCGCGTCCTGCCCGTAACTGCACATATTTTAACCTGGGATCATCTTTGAGTTTATTCTCCAGCACAAAGGCAGCACTGTTAGTAGCTTCTAAAGATGAACCTGGATAAAGAGCTAAAGTATTGACCAAAGTTGATTCTTGAAATTCTGGTAAAAAAGCCCGTCCCAAAGCTGGAAAAATCACCATTGCCGCTATCATCCCCGCCACAGCCACGGAGATAATGATCATGGGACTGTGGATAGCAAAATTTAAACAAGGATAATACAACCGCTTGAAAATTCGGGGTATTAATGGTTCCTTTAAGGGCATTTTTCCGTGTGGAAGTAAGATTGCACACAAAGCCGGACTCAATAGTAATGATTCTAAACTAGAAACCATAACCACCACTAAATAAGTCATTCCCATTGGTCCAAAAATTCGGCCTTCTACACCTGCGAGGGCAAATATTGGAGAAAAGACGACAATAGTAATTAAAGTTGCACCAAGGAGAGATTCTCGGACTTCTTGTCCCCCTTCAAAAATGACTTCTAGTACCGGACGCGGATTGGCAGAATGTTTATTTTGGCGGAGGTTGCGATAAGTATTTTCTGCATAGACAATGGCATCATCAATTGCTGTCCCAATGGCGATCGCTAATCCGCCTAAAGTCATAGTGTTTAGCCCCAAGCCTAGCCAGGATAATATTTGTAAGGAGAACACAAAAGTCAAAACAAAATCTAACAAGCAAAGTGATAGAGTCCGCCAATTCATCAAAAAGGGAATGAGGATAAGTGCGGCAATAATACTACCTTCCACCAAAGCTGATCTAACATTTTCTACTGAAGCATCAATATAATCAGCTTGACGGAAGGTTGCATTTACTTTAATTCCTTTCGGTAAACCTGCTTCTAGCTCAGATATTGCGGCTTCAATCGCACGGGTGACGGTGGGAGTATCAGCTAGAGGTTGCTTATTCACCATCACTACTACAGCATCTTTGCCATTTAAGCTGCCATCGCCTATCTTAATCGCACCGCCAATTTGAATTTCGGCAACATCTCCCAAGCGCACAGGCGTTCCTTGACGGGCAAAAATTACAGATTGTTTTAAATCATCCAAGGATTCAATTCGGCCAATTCCCCGAATCAGAGTTTGCTTGTCAGGGCTGATTAAAAAGCCACCAGGAGCATTGACATTTGCTCCCTGTACTGCCTCAGATACTTGCTGTAAGGATACATTAAAAGCTCTAAGTTTATTCGGATCTACTAATACTTGATACTGACGTACATCACCGCCATACACTAGCACTTGACTAACGCCAGGAACTGCTAAAAGGCGATTTGTAACTTGCCAATCAACGATTCGGCGTACTTCCATCAAGTCGATTTTGGATGTTGGGTTTTGGGTGGATGTTTCTCCTTTCTGCCCCTCCTCTTCCACTGTGAAAGCATATTTTAATACAGTGCCGATAGGTGAACTGATAGGAGCGAGTTTTGGTGTTTCAATTCCTTGAGGTAGCTTACTCACTACTTGTTGCAGTCGTTCTTGTACTAACTGGCGGGCTTGATAGATATCTGTTCCCCAGCCAAAAACGACTCTGACTACAGAAAGTCCTGCTGAGGAGGAAGAACGAACTGCGCTGATTCCTGGGGTGCCGTTGATTGAGCTTTCAATTGGTAATGTCACCAGAGACTCTATTTCTTCAGGAGCGAGTCCGGGAGCTTCTGTTTCAATTTCGACTTGGGGAGGTGCAAAGTTGGGGAAAACATCCAACGGCATTTGCGGGATGGTATTAAATAATATGATTATTGTGGAAATAAGTGCCGCAATTACTACTAACCAGCGTCGAGAAATTACCCATTTAGCAACTGTACTAATCATTATCTATTTAGTTGTTAATTGTTATTGGTTGGTTATTAGTTGTTAATTATTTCAAATCCCCAAGTTTAGGAGGGATAATTTCAAATTCCGCATTACTAATTTTTTTGGCGTTGCTGATAGCTTGCGTGGCGTAGCCATATTGAAGTATGAAGTAATTAGGACTTACGCAAAAAAACCTCAAACTATTATTTCTCTGTGTCCTCTGCGGTATGCCTTACGGGAGCCGTAAGGCATACGATATTCCATGACTTGTGCGTAAGTCCTGATAATAAAAGAATCAAGGATTTCAAACTCCTACTCTCTGCGCCTCTGCGTGTTAGCGTTAGGGGGGCGTAGCCCGATGAATTCATATTTTTAATCAGCACCGCAAATTTTTTATTATTAATTAGAATGAGGATGCTTGTCATTTTCCTCAACAGAAGTGGTGGGGGTTGGTTGTTTGTGGTTGTCGATATAAACCTCGGTTTCATAATTAAAACCGTCACTTACTGGTATTAGACGGGAACGGTTACGACGGTTAGACCAGAAACTACCTGCTACAAAAGCCAAAGTAGCAAGGGTCACTCCTCCTGCTCCAAATAACCACAGAGGTACTGGTAAGCTGTTAGTCTTAGTGTCCTCTGAATGTGCTTGTTCTTGTTCTTTTCCTTCTGGTTCGTTGGATTCACCACCACCCTTCAATGATTGTGCATAAAGTTGTGGCGCACGTTGGGTAACGACTGAATCTCCCTCGAATAAACCACTTTTAATCTCAATTAAATCTCCAGAGGTTTGTCCTAACTCAACTTCAACAGATTGGAAGGCATTGCCGTTTTGGACATAGATCAATTTCTTATTATTTGCATCCACTACAGCAGACTGGGGAATTGCCAAAGTAGCTGTAGATGTCTGGTCGGTTACAACTTCAAATTCGGCAAACATTCCAGGTTTAAGCTGCCCTCTAGCATTATTGACTTCGGCTTGTACTGGTACTACTCGCGTTTCTCCTTCTACCACTGAGCCAATTCGTGTAATCCTTCCTGTAAAGGTTTGATTAGGTACACTAGCAACTTTCATCCTGACCTGTTGACCTGTCCTCACTTTATCTAAATCTTTTTCATAAATATTTGCTGTGGCAAAAACCCGACTATCATTCACAATCGTCATTAATTTACCACCCGCGTCCTGAAATGATTGACCGATAGTAACTTCCCTGTCAGTAACCTTACCGGAAATTGGAGCAGTTACTATTATTAGTCCCTTAGCATTAGCGCGGTTTCCTAGTTGTAGCAGCCGCGTTTCATAAATAGCGCTGCTGCGATTAATATTGGATTTTGCTAGTTGAACTGATACTTGAGCGCGTTTGAGTTGATTTTCAGCCTGGATAACATCGCGGTGACTATTAGCTGTGGTTAGTTTAGCTTTAGCTTCTGCAAGTTGGGTTTGAGATTCAAGGGCGTTACGACGTGCCAAAGCACCTTCAGTTGCTAACACTTGATCTTTCTGATACTTTTCTTGAGCAAATGCTACTTGGCTTTGGGCTTGGGCGATTTCGGCGGCGGCTATTTGTTGATAGCGATCATAATTTTGTTGAGCCAGCCTCAAGTCAGCTTGAGCTTGTTGTAAATCAGCTTGACCTTGTGCTAATTTGTCCTGAGATTCCACGCGCAATGTCACTAAACCTGGACTGGTTACAACGGCGACAGGTTGACCTTTCTTTACTGATGCACCGGGTTCCACCAATAGTTCAACTACTTTTACCCCTTCAATTGGGGTTGTGACTTCCACTTTCTGGCTAGGTAAGATTTCAATTTGTCCAGTGGTTTTAATGCCGACGGCTAATCGTTGGCGCTGCACTGGTTCGACCTTAACTCCTAGCAGTTTTGCGGTTTCGGTATCAACTTCGACAGAACCAGTTGTTTTGCTTTCACCACCCTGAAATGAACTTGCACCAGTATGGTCGTGTCCAGCACCAGCCAAAACAGTAGTAGGAGTATTTAGTAGTAACAAACTCAACATTGTCAACGAAATATAACGCAGTGGCGCAGAACATTGAAACAAATTAGAGATTCCCATCGCTTGTTGTATCCTAAGTTAGTGAGAAAGCAGAATCGCCTTTGGATGTTGGCATTTAATGTGCAAATTTGGACTAAAGCTTTTTTTAGCTAGTTACATTGCTTTCGTGAGAAGTTTAAGGAGTTTTAATAGTACTCTTCTTCTAGTGTTTCATATCAACATGAAATTTGGGTGAAATTTTTAGTGGCGATTGTTATTAGGAACAACTATTGTATTTAGGCTATATTCATGGTTTTCACAAAATTTAGTTACTTTGCTCAAACTAGGCTTCTAATCACCTAGTTTAAAGTAATCTAGTAATCTATCTCTTGAATCTTCCCTTACTAGGGCTACCACTATACAGTTTTTGAGTTTGTTTATTTTTCATTGATTTTCACATCTTTATCCTTACTAATAATCATTGAAGTGATGCTGCGGTATGATTACAATAGGTAACTGTGGTTAATTTGTAGAGTTAGATACAGTTATCAAACTAATTTTTTATAATCTTAATCAATCTTTCCAAGTTCTTGACTTTTTATATTTAAAGTAAAACTGTAGCAACTCAAAAACAGGTGTGAATAACACAAATAATCATAATTATTTTGGATTGCTCAACAAACAAAAATTATGGAGATTGACACACATGAAAACTTCAACAAAAATCGCTTTAGCAACTGCTTTAATGAGTATTTTAGGTGTTGGTGCAGTGGTAAAAACCGTAAGTGCCTCCCCTTTTCAAAACAGTATACAAGTAGCTCAGACTAGTGACGGAGATGGCGAAGCTAATGACGCTACAGAAGCTCCTGAAATTAAGAATAATGGTGTTCATAACACTAAAATAGCTCAAGCAAGTGACGGTGAAACTAATGATGATCAACAAGAACAGCAAGAGGACAAAAAATTACAAGCTTTAGCTAAAATTACAGCAGAACAAGCTAAACAAGCTGCTGAAACCTCTGTCGGTACTAAAGCTAGTAGTGTAAAACTCGAAAATGAGGATGGTAACTTAGTTTATGCTGTAGAAATTGCTCAGAAAGAAGTGAAAGTTGACGCTGGTAATGGTAAGGTTCTCTACACTGAGAATGCTAACCAGGAAAGTGATGAAAATGAAGCTTCTCGTCCCAAGAGTAGCATTCAAGTTACAGAGAATAATAACGAACAGGAAACAAATGAAGGCAGTAAATAGAGCAATTTATCACTAGTTTTAAGTGATGTTTAGATATAAATAACTAAATTCGAGATTGTTGAATGATCTATTTTCAACAATCTCCTTTATTTATATTCCTCAAACGATGGAGTAACAAGTAAGGAAAGTTAAATGATTAAGAAGCATCCTCCAGGATTAATAGCAATTGTTATTTATAAAGGCTTTGTTGCTTTACTGCTTACAGCTACATCTATTGTTCTACTGTTAGCTTTAAAAAAACATGATACTCTTGTGGTCTTTTCCGAATCTTACATACTGGAAGGGAAACGCGAAGTTATTGAGTGGTTACTGGAAAAAATTATTAATATCAAACCACAAACTTTAAAATTTAGTGGAATTGCCACTGCAATATATGCAGTTGTCACAGCTATTGAAGCTATCGGTTTATGGTATGAAAAAACTTGGGCAAAGATATTAGTGATTGGATTAGTTGGTATTAGTATACCTCCCGAAATCTATGAGTTAATTAAAGGGGTAACGATTTTCAAATTTTTAGTCTTTATAGTTAATCTAGCTGTACTATCGTACTTGGTTAAACACTTTTATAAACATTAATTAAGAGAACTTGCTGGTAAACGCACTGTAAAACAACTTCCAATTCCCAATTGACTTGTGACGTTAATTAATCCACCGTGATTTTGAGCAATAGCTTGAGCAATAGCCAACCCTAAACCAGAACCACCAGAATTATAAGAACGTGATTTATCTGCTCGCCAAAAACGTTCAAAAATATTTCCTAAATCTTTTGGTGCAATTCCTACACCTGTATCTTGAACATTAACTACTATATCTGAAGCAGAACGATTAGCTGTGATTTCTACTATCCCTTCTGACGGTGTGTAATGTATAGCATTTTGAATTAAATTAGTAAATAATCGTGTTATTTGATTTGTATCACCTAATAAATAAAGCTTTTCAGTTAATTGGTTTTTCAGATTAATTTGTTTAGCGATCGCTTGCGGTTGATATAGTTGTACTAAGTTATTTAAAACTGAACTGAGATTAACAGTTTCTTTACTCCGGCTAGGAAGATTATCTTGACGAGCTAAAAATAGTAAGTCTTCTGTAAGTCGAGTCATTTGATTAGTAGCACTAGAAATAGCTTGAAATTTTTCTGCATCAGTTTCTCGTATTCCTTCTGGATACTTTAGTGCTACCCCTGCATTACTTTTAATCGCCATTAAAGGACTGCGGAGTTCATGGGAAGCATCAGCAGTAAACTGTTTTAACCGTTCAAAGCTTTCTTCAATTGGTTGCATCGCTTGACGAGTCAGCCAAACTCCACCAACACTACTAATAATCAAAGCTACAACTATTCCACCACCTAGTCCCAAATCTAATTTATTTAAAGTTTCATCAAATTCTTCTAAAGATTGACTGGCTCTTACATACCCAATGAATTGTTTATCGTCACTACTAATAATTGGTAAAGTGACAGACTGGACACGATTTTTACCAACTGTATTAATTTGTTCTCCTTCTATTACATGAACAGGTAAACTTAAAATATCTTGTCCCTGTTTTTCGATTAGATTACCTTTAGTATCAAACCAGTTTAATCCTTGATGATTTTCAAATAATTTATCTTGAGGTAAGTCATTTTCAATTTTAATTCTCCCGTTATCAAACTCTGCATTAGCAGCAGCAACTTGTGCTAATGCAGCAAGTTTCTCTGTTTGTTGTTTATGGAGGCTATGGGTAAAGACAATCCGAACAGCAACTGCAAATCCACCTAAGATTAGTGACAATACGATTAAATAAGACAACAGTAAACGACGGCGAATTTTTTCAAACATAAGCTAAATTTGCCTTCACTTAGGACACAGACGATAACCAACACCGTAGACAGTTTCGATAAAATCTTCTGAACTTCCTACTGCTCTGAGTTTCTTTCTTAAATTTGTAATGTGAGTTTTAACGGTTTCCTCTCCAGATAATTTATCAAACTCCCACAATTTATCTAAAATTGCCGAGCGAGTCAAAATTTGAGTAGGATTTTTCAAAAAACATTCCAATATCATGTATTCTTTATGTGTTAATGATAAAGGCTTATCTGCATAGGTGACATGACAATTACTAGGATCTAGTTGTAGCTCACCATGAATTAAAATTAATTGGCGAGTTTCTGGACTCCTTCGAGATAAAGCTCGAATTCGTGCTGCTAATTCTTCTAGTTCAAATGGTTTAACTAAATAATCATCTGCACCAGCATCAAGTCCAATTATTTTATCTGGGGTTGTATCTCGTGCTGTCAACATCAAAATAAAAGCGTTACAATTAGAAGCACGTAGCCGTTTACAGAGAGTGATTCCATCTAAGCGCGGCAACATTAAATCTAATAAAATTAAATCATAATTACCTGCTTGGGCGTATTCCCAACCTTCAATTCCATCACCAGCAATATCAACAGCATGATGCTGATGTTTTAAATCTTCGGCTAAGGGTTTAGCAATGCGATCGTCATCTTCAACTATTAAAATTCTCATATTTCTGTACTATTTATTTTGTATTTAACAAAAAATAGTCATCTATCTGCTTAAACGCATCACTCAATTGGGTAACGCACTTTTTTCTCCTTTCGCACGGAAAAGAATAGGACAATCGCCAGCAGGATAAAGGCGATCGCTGAAGCATAGCCCCTTGGCAGTGATAAACCGCCATTTTTTATCGGTTTGGTAAGAAAATCCCCGAAGGTAGCTCCGAAGGGTCGCGTGAAGATGAATGCAAGCCAGAATAGGAGAACATCGCTCAACTTTGTTATGTAGTGAAGGGCAATGACAACACCAATGACGCTGGCTGTTACCAATGCGCCCTGGATATAGCTCAGTCCTAAGTTGCTTGTCAGAAAATCACCAAAGGCTGTTCCCAAACTGTTGGAGAACACAATCGCCAGCCAATACGTTGTCTCTGCGTCTTTCCTCACGATTGGATAAACACTCAAATCTCGATCCCGGTAATACCAGATGGCAAGAACGCTCAAGAGACAGGCTACTAGGATCAGCGATCCCATTGCGTAGCCTAGCCCAAGCGATCGATCCATCAGGTCTGAAACTTCAGTTCCGGCTGTGGTTGTCGCAATGATGGCCAACCAGTAAAGGGCTGGACGATATCTGTCGGATTGAATTTGAAAAAACAGGAGAATAGCTAGAATGGCAAAAGTTATGGCAAAGGCTACGTAATACCCCAGCCCAAGAGACATTGAGATGAAGTCACCTGCCGTCTCGCCCAGCGTCGTGGCAATGATCTTCATAATCCAAAAGAAAATTGTGACTTTTGCAACTTTGTTCATTATTGCTCCTATTTGCTGCTGGACTACCAACACGTTATCTGAACTTGCAGATTCATCGTAGAGAGAAAAAGTCAAGAACTTGGAAAGATATGGCTGGCAATGAAGATTTTTACTCTCTACCCACTGATTTCCGTCTTCTGTCTTCAAATACCAGCAGTAATGCGATTCCTACGGAGCGCTTCGCTATCGCACTCAAAGCGAAAATACTTCCAGCGATGAAAGTTGCTTTTGGACTGATTGTTTGCCACAAAACACCTCCTAACGTTCATTGGTTTGAGGAGATGATTGGATGATTTCTGTTGTTCATACTAAATTTTTCTGATACTACGGACGAGTGAGATAGCAGTGGCAATCTGGCTTTTCAATAAATGTTTCAACCAATGCGTTTAACGTCATCGCAGCTAAAAGTCCACCACCGAGACTGCCTTGAATCGTGATGTAAGGAATTTGTGTTTCCATTAATCGTCGCTTTGCTGCTGGGGCATGACTAAATCCGATCGGCATTCCAATTACAAAAGCTGGTTGAACTTGCTGCTGCTCAATCAACTTACAGGCACTCAGGAGTACCGAAGGGGCGTATCCAATCACGAGTACACACCCCTTTGGAATTTGTTGTAGTCGTTCCTGCCAGAGGTGATGATCCCAAAAAGCCTGTTCTGCCTCACTTGCCCCTGTGATGTGAGGGTCATCAATCAGTGCTTCAACGGAACATCCTAAATGAGCCAACCGCGTGTGATCGAGCATGGCAGCTACGGCAGGTACATCTGTCACTACCGAACACCCGAATTTGAGAGCATCCCATACAGCAGCGATCGCATCTCGACTCAACCGAACGAAATTGACTAAGCTGACATCTCCACACGCCAGCACAAGTTGATGCAACAGATGCACCGTGATTTCAGAATAATGAGATAAATCGGGGAGTAGCCGCTGCAAAGATTCTTGAAACGCTTCGGGGTGCGTGGTTGTCTCCGCATCTAGGTTTATCCAAAGTTGATCTAGCTTCCCCAACCCCTCCTGAGTATCAACTTCCAATTGCTTTAGTTGTGCCAGAGCTTCGGCTTGTGTGATTTGACAATTGCGATCTTGCCCCAGTAATCCCTCCAATGCGGATGCGGTTTGGCGCAACCGGGTAATCTGCTGAATAACGGAACGATATTGCTGCTGCAATTTAGCCATCAAATTCGGATCAATCGTTTCCTCTGAATGGCTGTCTAATAGCTGGTGAATGTGGGACAACTGAAACCCTTGTTGTTTCAGTGCTATTACCCGTTGCAGTCGTTGTACATCTTGTTGGGTATAAAGGCGGTAGTTGCCTTCTGAGCGTTGTACGGGTGGTAGCAAGCCTAGCGTATGATAGTGCCGCACCATCCGAGGGGTAACGCCACCCCCAACCGCATCCGTCAGTTCTTTAATCGTCAGGTGTTCAATTTTCATACCCTCAGTTTACTCGAAACATTGACATTGACATTAATGTCAATGTGTAAGGTGGAAGGATATCAATTTGGACATTTTTACAAATGGTTTCTACTTCTGCTTTCCGCGTTCACTTTCCTAACCTCCTGAAGAAACACCCCGATGCAGTCGCGGCGATCTCTTGTGCAGTTCTGGTTTTCCTGGGCTGGCAAACGCTCAATTTTGGCTGGATTGGAGTTGCCCTGTTCATTCTGACCGCTGCTTACGTGATTGGTGGGTTTGAGAGTGCGCGTGAAGGCTTGACAACCCTATTTAAAGAAAAAGAACTCGATGTAGACTTGCTGATGATTGTGGCAGCCCTGGGAGCGGCAGGTCTGGGACTATGGCGGCGGGAATATTACATGATTGTGGATGGTGCTGTCCTCATCCTGATTTTTGCGATTAGTGGCGCACTTGAAGGATATGCCATGCAGCGAACGGAGCGGAGTATTCAGGGGTTGATGAGTTTAACCACCGATACAGCGCGAGTGATGCGGAACGGGCAGGAACGAACTATACCGATTTCTGAGCTAAGGATTGGCGATCAAGTCTTGGTCAAACCGGGAGAATTAGTGCCGACCGATGGTTTGGTCATGGAAGGATTCAGTACATTGAACCAGGCTTCAATCACAGGAGAATCGATTCCTGTAGAGAAAACCGTTGGTGATGAGGTTTTTGCAGGTACGATCAATGGCAGTGGTGCGCTGCGGCTCAAGATTCATCAACCGCCCGAAAGTAGCTTGATTCAGCGAGTCATCCGTCTCGTCCAGCAAGCTCAAAACGAAGCACCACCCTCGCAGCAATTTATCGAACGATTTGAGCGAGGCTATGCGAAGGTTATTGTCATTGCAGGGATCTTGCTAGGAACTTTGCCTCCTTTCCTATTGGGCTGGAACTGGGAAGATACAATTTATCGAGCCTTAATTTTTCTTGTCGTTGCGTCGCCCTGCGCGTTGATGGCATCTATTATGCCAACTGTGCTATCGGGGATTGCCAATGGGGCGCGGCATGGAATCTTGTTCAAGAATGGGGCGCAATTAGAACGGATCGGGCAAGTGAGGGCGATCGCCTTTGATAAAACCGGAACGCTGACGACTGGCAAGCTTCAAGTAGTTGATGTTCTGTCAAACCAGCGATCCACCGACCGATTACTTCAAGTAGCGGCGGCATTAGAGAGTTTGTCTGAGCATCCCATTGGTGAAGCGATCGTGCAGTCTGCTCGTCAAGAGAATCTGACCTGGGTGGAAGCGGTCAACGGTCAAGCACAAGCCGGGCGAGGAATTACTGGAAAAATTGAGCATCAGATAGCTGTGGTTGGAAAAGCTACTTTTGTCCAGGCACAAGCGAAGCCTGTTTCAAGAGCATTGACTGAGCAAAGCCAGCAGTGGGAAGCAGAAGGAAAAACAGTAGTATGGGTTGCCTATGCGGGAGAGGTTCTAGGCATCATTGCCGTTGCCGATACCGTGCGACCTGCGGCAGCGCAAGCGATCGCCCGATTGAAACGTCTGGGAATTGAACGGATTGTCATGCTGACAGGGGATAACTCGCGCACTGCTCACAGCATTGCTCAACAGGTTGGGGTAGACCAAGTTTACGCAGAACTCTTACCAGAAGATAAAGTCGGTGTGATTCGACAGTTGCAAAAGCAATACCAAACTGTAGCAATGGTTGGGGATGGTATCAATGATGCACCCGCCTTAGCCCAGGCATCGGTCGGAATTGCGATGGGAGCCGCAGGCAGTGATGTTGCTCTGGAAACCGCAGATATCGTGTTGATGGCAGATCGCTTGGAGCGATTAGAACACGCGATTCGTCTGGGTCGTCGCGCTCAAGGCATTGTCAAGCAAAATATCGTGTTTGCCCTCAGTTTTGTGGGGGTTTTGCTAATTCTAAACTTTACTGGCAACATCACACTTCCATTTGGAGTTTTGGGGCATGAAGGCTCTACGGTTGTAGTGACGTTGAGCGGATTGCGATTACTAAGAAGTTAATGAGTTCAGAGTGTTTAATAAACTAAGTGTGCGTTTACCAGGTGCGATCGCCAATGCCGAAACTTGTAAAAATTCAACCTCACATGAAGGTTGAAGAACTCGAACAACGTTATCGTCAGTGTTGTGAGGTAGTTGAAAGCTGCCATTATCAAATAATCTCTTTAGCAAAGATTATCAACAACAGTTCAATGACTATGGCGATGGTGAATGTCCCTTGTGTGAGGGTGGCTATGATTGATAATCACCGTATGTTCGTGACGATGGTTGTGAGGTTCGCCTACAGCCATCCCCTGATTATGCTCATGCTGATGGTGTTCATCGTGGATGTGTTTGTGTTCATGCTCACTGAGATAGTGGAGATGTTCGTGTTCATGCAGTTGAGGTGAGAGGGTAACTTGCACTACCACTAGCAGCATCAAGCCCACTAAGCTACCGTAAAGAAACTCGCGTTCAGCAAAGTTACTTCCCAACCAACCGGCAAGAGGGTAGGAGATTGCCCACCAAAGATGACTCCAGGCAAAGTGTGCGCCATAAACTCGCCCTTGCACACCAGCTGGGATGCGGTCTGCAATTAATGTCTGGGTGGGTAAGTTCACTAAACTTTGCCCTGCACCCGCCACAAACCATAACAGCATCAGTGGTGCTAAATTTGCGTAGTTGACAGGTAACAAAGCCAAGGTGATCAAAGTTGCACCAATAAAAACAAACGTTGTACGCGGCAAACTTCTATTGAAAGTACCATAAATAACTGCACAGAGGGTTGCACCAATCCCAAAAGCTGCCATCACCCAGCCGTACTGCACTTCTCCCAAGTTAAGTGTACCTTGGACATAACCAACAGTATTTACTAAGATTTGCGCTCCGGCAATTGATGCGACTAACTGCATTGCTAGCGCGTAACGAATAGGTGCATCTATAAGCAGGCGAGTTGTACCGTCTTTAATGTCTCCCCATGTTCGGTGTGTTGTCCTAGAAGGCTGTTGATTTTGTGCAATGACAAGCTGACCTGGTAATGTGAAGATTAAGACTGCCGCGATCGCAAAACTGA
The DNA here is from genome assembly GCF_049315035.1 of Anabaena sp. PCC 7938. Lineage (NCBI taxonomy): Bacteria > Bacillati > Cyanobacteriota > Cyanophyceae > Nostocales > Nostocaceae > Anabaena > Anabaena sp. PCC 7938. The sequence goes on from NZ_CP186038.1 coordinate 130,090, forward strand.
GAGCATCCAAGAAGAAGACTTGTCTTGCACCAATGAAGGCGGCGACACTTCCAGCGATACCAGGGCCAAGTACACCAAGCAATTGAAAAGTAGCAGCCGAAAGAGCGATCGCTTGGGGATAGTCATTCTCACCTGTGACTAATGGAATTGTGGCTTGATAAGTTGGGGTGAAGAAAGCATTAAAAACGTTAAGCGCAAATATTAATACGTAAACTTGCCAAATTTGCGTCACAAAAGGCAACATACCCACAATTAACATTCTGAATATGTGGGTAACAACCATGATTTTCTTACGGTCGAGGCGGTCTGCGATCGCACCTGCAAGGGGAGATAGCAACACAAAAGCAGTGACACGCAGAGTTAAAGCTACTGAAAGCACAACTGCTGCATTCTTTCCAGCTAACTCAAAGGCCAGAAGGGCTAAACCCACCCAAGTGAGTGCATCGCCCAATAAACTAGTAGTTTGAGCAGTGTACAGCCTTGCAAATACCGGATTTCTCAAGCTGCGGAAAAATGTCAAGGTATTCATTTATCAGGAGGCATAGTTACACAAGTCTTTTATATCAAGATTTTAACAGAAATGGGGGGAGGGGGCATATTTCTCAAAGCCAGAAAATTGCCTTGCCAAGACCATTTTCACCACTCCGCTGTTTTCTCGAAGGAGTGTAGTGTTTTTTAGTTATAGCTGTGATGTTCCTGTAGCAACCATCATTGCTCAAAAACTGCTTTTGGTACTTTGCCATTTAAAACTGAGAAACTAGCTTTCTTTGACATCCAGAATTCTCAATTGCGTCGGCAAACTTTGCACCCGTTTCTCAATATACATTGAAACTTGAAACTACTTGTTATACCAAGCTTTGCGCCACTGTTTCATTTGATTAATCTCTAATTCTTGGGCTTTGATAATTTCTTGAGCCAAGTTTTTGATTTCAGGACGCTGAGACTTTTGCAAGGCATCTTTCGCCATAACTACAGCTGATTCATGGTGAGGAATCATCGCGTTAATAAAACGCAGGTCAAATTCTGCATCACCTGCACCCAAGTCCATGTTCATCATCATGGCTTGCATTTGATCAGGTGACATCTCCATCATGTGACCCATTTTGGTATCATAAGCCATTGGTTTATCTCCCGCTTTGGGATACCAGGTTGTACGCCACTGTTTCATCTGCGTAATTTCTTGGTTTTGTGCTTTGATAATTTCGTCTGCTAGCTTTTTGATCTGTGGGCGTTTCGATTTTTGCTGTGCAACATTCGCCATTACCGTTGCTCCCTGATGGTGCGGAATCATCGCATCAATAAAGCGCAAATCATAGTTAGCATCGGCTGGTCCCAAATCCATTGCCATGCTGTGGTTCATCATGCCACTACCCTGATTCATCATGCCGTCATGGTTCATCGGTTGCTTATCGCTAGTATCGATAGCAGTGTTAGTAGGGTTTGGTGCTTGGCTTTGGTTTTGGGAAGTGGGTGTAGAACAGGCTGTCAAAACGCTGCTGGAAAAAGAAGCGATCGCTACCAAAGCAAATGTCAAAAAGCTGTTTTTCAGAGTAAGTAATTGCATAGGGATCATCTAAATATTTCCTAATTACAGTCTAAAATCTCTAGTTAGCTGGAGAGTCGATCATTTAGGTGATCTATCTTTTGCTTGGGTAATAAAGTTGCCCAGATAGCTAGTTATTCACCAAGCGACTGCGGCACTTACTATATAGTTTGACAGCCGAATATGAAATCAGGATGAAATCAAGGGTTGGCGCTAGTCGTACAGATATACGAATGCACATAAATATGAAATCTGCATGAAATCCCTATACCTCAGTAGGTAGAAATATTTATTACCTCATTGGAATGACGGAATCGCACCCGCAAATTTTTAAGGTAAGTCCAAAGGCAATAACGCCTTTAGTAAATCCGAAAAATTCAAGAGGGTGAAGAAATCGATGAATGTATTGTGAATTTTGGAGCAGAACAGGCAACAGTTAAATATGACCCTAGAAGAACTGATTTAGAAGCTATTCAAGAAGCGGTAGATGCAGCAGGTTACTCTGCTTACCCACTCCAAGAACAAAACCTGATGACGGGAGAAGACGATGTGGAGAAAAGACATCGCTTAAGGGAATCCCGCGATTTAATGCGAAAGGTGGCGGTAGGAGGCATCATTAGCACTGTGTTGGTTATAGGTTCACTGCCTATGATGACAGGGTTGCACTTACCCTTTATCCCAGTATGGCTACATAATCCTTGGGTACAGTTGATACTTACTACCCCAGTACAATTCTGGTGTGGTTACTCCTTCTACACTAATGGATGGAAAGCTTTAAAACGTCATGCTGCCACAATGGATACCCTAATCGCTTTGGGTACAAGTGCAGCATATTTTTATTCGCTATTTCCCACATTATTTCCTAGCTTTTTCATCAATCAGGGGTTAACACCAGATGTATATTATGAAACTGCTGCTGTTGTCATTACCCTGATTTTACTAGGCAGACTATTTGAAAATCGCGCTAAAGGACAAACTTCAGAAGCTATCCGTAAGTTGATTGGTTTGCAAGCGAAAACTGCAAGGTTAATTCGGAATGGACGAGAAATAGATGTACCGATTGAAGAAGTACAGATTGGAGATGTGATACTGGTTCGTCCTGGCGAGAAAATTCCCGTTGATGGCGAAGTAGTTGACGGGACATCCACAATTGATTCTACAGCCACAGTGCAAGCTGAGCCAAAAACAAAATTTGTCAGTATAGAAACTCAATTATCTAAAACTGAGAACCCAGTAGCTCTACGTAGCAGGACTCCAATTCCATACTCTGGGCTTTCTCCTGTTCTTGTCGGACGTTATAAACCGATACTTCATAATTAGGACAAGTCAGTTCTTACATGGATGCTACTCGAACGCCTGTGATTACAATTAAAAATATATCAAAATGTGTATTATCTTACATCAAATAATGGTTTGTTGTTTGAAGGATGAGATGTAAGAATAGAACATAGAAAATAAATAGGATAACAAAAACAGAGTTTGATGGATTTGATGAGGATTTAAAGTAGACAAATAGTAAATCTTGTTATTTAATTATATGCTATTTGCTTTTTTCTATAGCTGACTTCAATTCATGGTTTATGACTAAGAAAAGGAATAAAAAGACAATGAGTGAGAATAAGCAGGTCGAAATAGATGAACAAACAGTAGAAAATACCACTCAGAAAACAGGAAGAATAGTAATTATCACCGGTGATAAAGGAGGTGTAGGTAAATCCACATTTGCAAGAGGACTACTACATTTATATATCAACAAACAGCTAAAATATTTGGCTTATGATTCAGATCATCGCAATGCCCAATTATATAGACACTACGACTCCGCACAACCGGGAGTCAAGCTACTTGATATTTTTACAAGAGGTGGTGCAGATGACTTACTAATAGATTTAGAAAAAGAACTTCCCCCATTGGTATTAGTAGATTTACCTGCTCAGTCAGGTCTGTTTTTTGAGAATTTTGAGAAAGACTTGGGTGTATTTGATGCTGTCAAAGGCTTAGGATACAAAGTCACTATGGTAAGTGTACTATCAAGGGTAAAAGACTCAGTGAATATATTACGAATTCTTCACAAATACTGTGGCGATCGCGTTGATTATGTAGTTGTAAAAAATCTGTTTCACGGTGAAGCTGATAAGTTTGAACGCTATGACAATTCCGATACTCGCACCACACTTTTGGCAGATGGTGCGGTAGAAATTAAAATGCCAGATTTGTTTTTCAAACCCTATGACTATATTGATGAAAAAAACTTGACTTTTAGTGAAGTCTTAGAAGATAAACAAGCCAACATTGTCATTAAATCTCGTGTTTCAGCTTGGTTGAAAGAATTTGAGCAAAGCGTGTTGAATGCTAATGAATTATTGGGGATAAAAGAAAATGCAGTCATCACAGATCAAGCCGCATAGCCAAAATAATCCAGGAATTATCCCTAATCCTAAACGACTAGTAATGACAGTTGGTGATGCTAGGGTAGGTAAGTCAACTATAGCACGATTGTTGATTGAACTTTATCTAGAATCAAAACTAAATTTCAGAGTTTACTACAGTGGTAATCGCAATAAATTGTATGCTTATCAGCTGTTATTACCTATTGCTCAATTGCCCTTAACCCAAGGTGGTGCAGACCAATTATTAATTGATTTAGAGACTTTTTCTGATGTGCAAGTAGCTCTGAGTGATTTACCCGGACAAAGTTTTGAAGAATTCCGACAATTTGCGGAAGAAGTCATGCTGTGGGATGCAATTGCTCAATTAGGTTATCGTATCACCTTTGTACATCCAATTTCTTATCGGAGAGATTGTACAGATTATCTACAAGAACTTTTTAATTGTTATGAAAATAAAGCAGACTACATCATTATCAAAAATCTGTATTTTGGTGACGAATTTCCTTACTATGATGGTTCTAATATTCAACAGGGTATCCAAGCAAGTGGAAACAATGAATTATATTTGGGAAAGTTATGGAGAGATACTTATGAATTATTAGAATCTCTGGATTCACCTTATAACTATGCCATCCAAAACTCTGAAATAGATTTTATGAACCGTTCTCGTGTCTTTAACTGGATGGAAGAATTTAGTGAACAAATTAAGAATAATAAACATATTAGGGAATTATTGGGTTTATTGAACATTACATCAACAGTAGATTTACAAAATCAATTAAATAGCGATTTTTAAGTTTTGTTCTAAATACAGCACTTTTCTTTTTAAAGTACCACACCTAAATCACCAAAAGCTTATGGACAAAGGGTTATAGAATTTATTTGTGATTTATTTGTGTACGAGATAGTTGAGAAAATTACTGTATTCAAAATCGGGGATAATTGGGAATAAGATTATGCGTATAAAAATCATAATTTAGAACGATTTTAGGATTTCTACCCAATTAATATGAAGCTGAATAGAACAAAAATTCAAGAATAACTGGCCACCGATAAACACAGATAAAGATCAATGAATTAATGTATTTCCCATTGTGTTCAACCTCGCCCAAAATTGGTATTAGAGTTATCTTTCATTTTTTTTGAAAAAACCAACTTTTCTATATTAGTGACTTATTACTTTTCAAAAGTTCTAGTTTCTAACTCCTGAATTCTTACTTTTTAATTAAAACTCAGAATGAAATCATGTTAGAAAATTCCAGCACAATAAAAAACTGACATATAGGAATCAGGTTTGATTACTATATCATCTCCATCAAGAAACATAAAAAAAGGAACATGAACTTATGAACACCCCTGTAGAAGCTTCTTTAGATACAACATTAGCAGGACAATCAGATCATTTTAAACAGAAAGTTCTCGATGTAGTGAGACGTTCTGGTATCAATCCTAAAGACCCATTGTTTTTGGTATTAAGTTCCCTGGGTAAATTTGAGGTCTTAATGGAAGACATTCCCGGTAAACTTAATACAGTAGTCGAAGGTTGGACAACGGAAATAGATGACAAACTTGATAAAGCATCAAGTGTAGCCATTGTTCAACAAAAAAGTGCGATCGCCAAAGCAGCATCAACCTTGTTGAGTAAAACCGAGCAAAAAAAATCTAGATCCGTCTTTAGTCCTTTAATAGCCACTGGTCTGGTATTATTTGGTATGTTTGGTGTTGTTATGCTGGCTGGTAATATATTTTTTATTTGGAGAGGTAAAGGGTTAACAGAACCAGTTCGCTTAACTGGAGAAGAACAAGAAACTTTGAATTGGGCTAAGTCAAAAGACGGAGAATTTGCTCGTCAAATTATGAAATGGAACGATTTTGATTTGAGTGTTTGTCGAGCCAAAAAAGCTCAATTAAAAGGCAGATGTATGATTTGGGTTGTGAATAATGACGAGCGACAACGTTATCTAGATCAATTAAATCAAAAATCAAAATCAAGCCGTTAAACTGATTTGATTTGTTTCTGGACTATCTATCAGTCCCTCTACAATTGCTTTTGTAGCAGCTTGAGCGCGGTTTTGACAATCGAGTTTAGTTAGAATGCGATGGACATGAGACCTCACAGTACCTACACTCAAAAAAAGTTTGTTGGCAATTTGATTATTTCTATCACCAATAGCAATCATTTGCAAAATCTCTAATTCCCTAGAACTAAGCGAATATTGCCGGCACACTCGTTTTATTTTCAGACTGGGAGTAACTACTAATTGTTGAAGTTGCAAATTTTGAATTAATATTTTAGCGATCGCAGAATCTAACCAATTTCCTCCTTTGTGTGTCACATAAATAGCTTCTGCTAACTTTTCTTTAGCTATCGTCCTTGTGCAATATGAATCTGTACCTGCTGCGAAAGCTTCTCTAACAGAGTCTTCCATAGCTTGAGCATTAAAAATCACTATTTTAGTGATTGATGATACTTGTTTAATTCGTTTTACGACTTCAATACCACTATCATCTTGAAGATGCAGATTAACAAGAGCTATGTGTGGAGTATAAGTTTTTATTAGTTTGAGTCCTTCTGATGCTGTTTCAGCTTCCCCACAAATCTCGATATCATGAGCAGCCGTAAGTAACACATTGATACCATATCTACTCAACTCATGGTCATCGATAATTACTGTTTTTATCATGTTGTTCACCTACTATGTTTGCGGTTTCTTCTGATTTGGCAGTATTAATGATGATATTTAGAAATGCTAACTTATCTATTAAGTTAGATAGATGACAAATATATTAATTTAATATTTTCTTAAGATTTACCCATAGAGTAAACTCTATGGTGTATTTAATAATTATCAGAAAGAAAAAATTTAAATAATTTCCATATCAAAATAAAGATAGAAAAACAACATCCAAAAGATTGAATTTTATTAAATTTCTCTAGGTAAGGGCTAGATTAGCCCTCTATATCTTGGGTGCTATTTTTTTGAATGGCATTTATATAAAGATTAGAGAGAAATTACCTAATAAAAATCAATCTTTGTACCTTTACCTGGGCAGAACAGGATAAAATACAGCCAAGTTATTTTGGGTATTTTACAATACTGGACATACCAATATAAAACCACAACTTAGCAAATGGAACTTGACATCAAATTCCGGGTTATAAAATTTTTATACCTTTTTTATATCTTTTGGTAGTGGTACAATTAACAGCACAAGCTATACTATTAATAATTAGCTTATGCTCTTATAGCTGGTTTGCTACTTTCTGCTAAAAATTTTACACTTGTGTTGATTATATCAGCAATATCTACTGGATCTAGGGTATAAATTCGTGCCATGACTTCCTTCTTAATTTGTTCAACAGGATATTTATTGCTGGTTGTAACAGTATTTAATGAGTTTTTGTCCAAATCAAAATTTTGAAGGTAAGTAGATAGAGATATATAACCTTCTAAGTATTGTTCCAGAGTTTCACTATCACCACCACTCAATTTTGCTAAACGCAAGAAATTTTTAGAGTCAGTTTCGGGAATAGCTTTACCTTTCAACCATCTATATACAGTTGAAAAATCAACACCGATTTCTACAGATAAAGTTGTTTGAGTCCAGCCTTCTTTTAATAAATGTTCAATTAACTCGACTAATCGTTTATGACGTTTTTGCATAGTAGAAAACCTGGTTCTACCAGTTATAAAATTTACTTTTGCTTTTTCAACAAGTACAACAGTTTATTTTTATCGCACGTTTTACTTAATTGATAGGATTGGTGAAGACAAATAATGTTCTAATCAAACAGGTAACAGGTAAATCATTATAAGAACACGATATGTTTCTTTCATCCCTAACAGGTGTTGTAAGTAAATAAGCGATAAAAAATATGACAAACCTAACCCTCCGACTCCTTGAAAAGGAAGTGAAAGCTCCTTATATCACAAGATAAAGGTTTGAAGAGAGGTTTTTTATTAAATTGTGCCTAACTACTCAATTCTAGTTGGGCTGTTCCTAAGAAATACATTTTATCACCCTTATTAGGTAAGAAGTTAAAATTTTGTATTAGCTCAATAATTAGGGAAGAACTACCGTATCGGTAACGATTTTGCGTCTTTTGAGGTTTTTCTTGAGCTATTTACCCATTAGCTCGCTCTCTTCACCTATCTTCAACAATAAATCAAGGGGTTCAACAATTTTAGAGGGGGGAGTGAACAATCATTTTTGCCCTAAATTATTGAGCAATTACGAAATTTTCCATACTTTACGTACTTATCCCTCTTCGGTCAAAGTAGGGTAAAACCTTAATTCTTCGTTGGCTAAAATAACGCAACTTCATTAATTTATCTAATGTTGATAAAAGAGGATTATGGCAGTGTGCGATTGAGTGAATAAAGACAAAGCCTTTCTCAGTAAATATTATAGTATATATAAGCATATTTTATAAAACTCCAGTCCGCTATATGAAAACTTGAACTGCATCGACTAGAAATGGTTATTGCATCTGTTTTAGTGGGAGACCTAGTGCCATCTTAGTCAACATCAATTGTTAAGAAATTATAAATTTAGATGCAACTTATATTGCGCTGTGCAAGATTATTAATATTGCAGGGGGCAAGTAACAAAATCTACTTGAGAAAGCATCTATCAATAAACAAAGTGTCATCACTCTCAAATCTAAAGTTATGACGTACACAACAGACTTAAATCGAGTCTCTATGAATGGAGGAGAGAACCAAGCAGGGTTATCTTCTAATTCTACCACTTTTTTGGATACACAAAATCTTACTGTTGCCGAAGATATTGAGCCAATAGGGTTAGAGACGAACTCTGAACAAAATCAGGCAGCTAATCAATACCTATCAAACAGCGCGGATCATCTAAATGAAGGTGATAGCCTGCGTGGCGAAGCCATAACAGTCGAACTAGGTAGATTAGAGGACAGAATTGAAAAGGGTTTAAGAGCTTTTTGGGACATCGGACAATCTTTGGGTCAAATTCGAGATAAACAGCTTTATCGGCAAAGTTACAAAACCTTTGATGAATATTGCCTGAACCGTTGGGAAATGTCCCGACGGTCTGCTTATCGCTTGATACAAGCTGCATTGGTTTATGAAAATGTGACCCGTGGATCACAAAGTTTTGTAAATGTGATCCATGGATCACAAAATCCTGAAACTCTAACTTGTGGATCACGAAGTTTTGTAAATGTGACCCATGGATCACAAAATCAAATTCTGCCTACGAACGAACGCCAAATCAGACCCTTAGTAACACTACCCCCAGAAAAACAACGCGAAGCTTGGGCTAAAGCAGTTTCTACAGCCCCCAATAGTAAAGTCACAGCTGCTCACGTTGCCCAAGTAGCAAGAGAGTACCACCGAGAGAACTCAGCAAATAAATCTAGGCAAAAGCATTCTTTTGAACAACAACACCAATCAACTGATAATTCTGAGCAATCATTAAACCGTAGTTGCTGGAATTGCCGTCATTCTAGTCAAGAGTTGATAAAAGATGATCACCAAAGTTTTTATTGCGATCGCCTGGGTAAATTAAGCTTTGTTGAGAAAGACGGCAACCAACGGGGTGCAGAATGCGAATACTGGACTTACCGTTTTGGAGAATCTTCTCAAGTCAGAAAAAATGTAATCCCATTACGAGAAACTTTTAACCTGACTTTACAACTTCCAGCACAGTTACAACCTATGCTCCAAGATGCTGCTAAAGATTCAGGTTTAACTATTATGGACTGGTTGACAAAACTGGTAGAAGAAAAGCTTTCACACGAGAATAAAAAGCAAAATACAGATATTGATGAAAATTTCGTAGGTACTGGAGTTTCAGAAGTTGCTTAATATTCAGGGTTTTAAGCCAAGAGACAATATCTGAGGCAGATAGCAGTAGAAAATCAAAATAAAAACTCTTGATAGCTTGAATAGTGTAGCCATAGCTTAACCAAGATCAATCAACATTAGTTGTTGCAAAAGGCTTTTAAGTATCACTTTTTAAAAAGTAGCCATTTATTAATAAATAACAAATTTAAAGGTATATAGGTTTACTTTATATGCCTATAAATCTTGTGCTTATGAAAATCAACATTTCTGAGTTTTAACAGTATCTACAGCGAAATGAAACTTCTAATCAGGTCAACATTTGGTAATTTGGGGGAGGACAGTTTTGGTGTCAGTAAGAGAGAATAATAGAAGATATCCAAAACCTGAATTATCAGGCTATCAATTAGCAATACCTTACCCAGCAGATGCTACACGCAAAACTGGAACTGGCACTATTGCTAATCCACAAATACCAACAACTACTAAGCAACTCAGAAAACCTAAAAACCTTCCTTTCACAGAACAACCGCTATTTATAAACAACAACTACGAGATGACAGCAACAAGTGCGCCAATTATTAGTGCTACCCAAGCATACCTTAAACAACCTGATTGGAATAAGTATACTGATGGCAAGCTTTACTTCTCAAAAGAATTTGGTAAAGGTCGTTATATTGAGTTCTACATACTTCACCAACAAGCACATCAACCACAATATATCTTGGATGGTGCGGAACATCAAATTCTGGAAAAGTACGGTGTAATGGCTGCTAGATTACACGCAGTATTTGCTACTTATGCCACACAACAAAAAGAACCTTGGAAACAGCCTTTTATCCTGCGTGGTTCAGAACTAATTAAGACACTGCAAATATATAAAAGTAAAAAACTCAGTAAATCACAAAAACTCAAAGCTATAGCAGATTTGGCTATGGTAGTTGGTACTTTAGGAGCGGTAATTCAATGGTACGAAGGCGATTTAAATCTTAGTATTAAAGAACGTTGTTTACTGTGGATGGTCAGTGTACAGGAATATAGTCAACCGAATTTATTTCAAGAACCAGAAGATTTATTAGAAGTTATCATTCGTGTACAGCCTGGACTTTGGACTTATAATTTTCTCAATGCTGAAGGAGAAAAATCAAAAACTGCACTCTATCAATGTGGGTTTATGCCTAAGCAAGTCTTTGATTTAGATGCACATAAACATAAACTAGCTTTTGAACTTGCTTTATATATTATTCAAAATAATCGCGCTCATAAAAATGGTACTTACACAATTCATAATTTATTGAGTAATATCTTACCAGGTTCTCAAATTGAAAAAGCAGTCAGTGATTATCGGTATGGTTGGCGATTGAGAGAAGATTTAGAAGAAGCTTTTCTGCTATTAAAAGATAAAGTTAATATGATGATTGAGTTTGATGATCAAACCTACCCAATGTGGTTAAGACCTTTGTGGGCAATACCAGAAGAACTAGCTCATTTATCGCCTCAAGAAAGAAATCAAAAGTTACTGGGAAAGAAAAAGTTACCAGATAATTATATTCAAAATATTTTATTACCTGCTAAGTTAAGTTTTAAGTTACCTTCTTCACAGATAAATAATAATAAATCAGTAAAAAATCAAAAAAATACAAAATTTTACACAAAATCTAATAAAGCTGGTGTAAAAACACAAAGTCAGGTTGATGTTGTCATAAATAATTCTAGCATAGCTAAAACTTCGGGAGTAAGTAATGGTAAAGTAACAATTAGGAATATACCTGTTATCAAGGAAATAACTGGCAACTTGGTTAAACAAATGAGAACAGCTAAAAAAATGAGTCAAAGAGATTTTGCTAATGCTGTAGGTATGAGTCAAAGCTGGGTCAGGGATATTGAGACCAAGGGTAAAGATGCACCTATTCCTGAAAAGTATACTGCTATAATTAAAGAGGTTTTAAATTTTAGATAAGCTGTTGAGAATCATGAGGTAATAGCAATGGCTTATAGCGATTTTAGCTTAACTAAGTTTAGGAATAATTTTCATATTACAATTAAGGAAGAAATTGATTTATTTGCTGCTGTAGAACCTATAGAACTCAGTGAAAAGTTAACCAGCACTTTGGAAGAAACTACAGAACTCGCATTAGCAATAAATACGGAAAAAGCACGCTCAGAAATGATTATTGCGCCAATTTTGTTAGAAGTTAGGCGTAAAGCTAATTATCAAATTAGTTTATTTTCTGGTACAGATTTTAATGTTGATATTGAGAAGGGTTTAAATGGTTATTGTGATTTTGTTATCAGTCGTTCTAAGGAACAGTTAACAATTAATGCTCCTATAGTAATTATTGTAGAAGCTAAAAATGAAAATATTAAGGGTAGTTTGGGTCAATGTGCAGCAGCAATGTTAGCAGCACAGTTGTTTAATGAACAGGAAGGTAATGAAATTAAAACTGTTTATGGTGCTGTGACAACTGGAGATATTTGGAAGTTTTTAAAGTTGGTAGGGGCAGAAATATTTATTGATTTGAACAATTATTATATTAAGGAGTTAAACAAGATTTTAGGTATTTTGTGTCAAGGTGTTGAGGGTTGACAATAACACAGCCCAAAACAGTTGATATTACGTTTAAGAAAAATAACACTTCCCGCTTACTGAGAATAAAAAAGGGTAATTTTCGACTACTCACTAACTCCCCCTCAAGGAATTACCACTAACACCACATTGAAAGGCGATTTCGCGGAGCGCAGTGCTGATAGCGCAGCGTGGCGTAAGCCATAGGCGATCGCTAAATCCTTCACTTACGATGTCACGCTCGCCACTTTCTCCCCAAGGTGAGGGGATAAACCTTACTGTTAGCACTTTGTTAGTTAAATCACTTTACCAATGGTTATATATCGGTTATGATAATAACCAAAGCTCAAGAGGATACTTGGGATGTCATCGAATTATCACCTGAAACCAGAGGAAGTGAGACGTATCCGACGTTCACTTGGAGAGACTCAGGCGCAGTTTGCATCTCGATTAGAAGTGGATGCAGTAACTGTTGCTAGATGGGAGACCGGACAGAGAAAGTGTACTGGTCTGTATGCAAAAACGATATTGGCTTTAGATACTATGTCAACTAGAAAGGGATTACAAATGGAAGAGGACAATCAAGAGAATCTTATTAGGTCTGTAGAATTAGGTGAATTGTACAGTTTCTGTAGTAATACAGCTCCCCTACTCCAGTTCCTTTATAAAGAAGTCCCATTAGACTATCGTGAAGGGATTTTAAGAAAGTACCAAGAATGGTTTGAGGTGTGGGCATATAACAGCAGCTTTCTGGATGAAATTTGCAATAGGCGGTTAATTAGGGAGATTGGTTACTTTTTGCGCCCAGTTACTTCTGGCCCTATTAATCCAAATGCAACTGAATACTATGCAGTTCAAAAACTCGCTAACTCGTGCCAATCCATTTATGAGATAGCGCAAAATTTAGTTCCTAGTTATGAATTACTTCAAGCTAAAATCCCCATTGAGAGTCAAATTATCACTACAAGAGAGATGTTGCTTTTTATTAAACAGATTTTAGATGACCTACTCAAGCAACCTCTTTTAGATATTCAAAACAAAGGAGATGTTGTGCTTCTCAAGTTTTACAGATCTCTATTACAGTTTGTATGGGATGAAATGCACCAAGGTAAATGTTTACCAATACCCGCAACAGTATCCTCTGGCTTTGCCTCTATTTTATCAATTACACTTCGTGGCCCACTAACTATCTCAGTACCAGATATTTATGACCATAACGAACTAGAAGACATTAACAAAGTCACGAAGGATTCAATAAAAGGTCTGGAGAAGTCAATGTTATCCAAAGCTTTTGGTATCTCATTTCATTAATAATTATTAACTCACAGGTGAGATATTAGGGCAAAAGTATCAAAATTTGCACTCATGGAATTGAGTAAAGAATCATGTACAATTCTGCCCTAAAGAAATTATTTCTTCCCTACATCAGCCGGAATACTGCAATTTCCCTTCATCAATTGAAATTCTAAAGGGATTAGCTTAAAGTTAACTGACCCTCCGCAACTGGATGCTGCAATTACCCATATTGCGAATAGAGCTACGATTCCTCCAGTAGCAATGATAGGTAAAGCTTGAGCGTAAGTTTTACCCAAAATGCTGTAGGCATTTGCAACAGGTTTGTTCATTACCTTATCATGAGACTGAATGTTAACAATCGAATTGGCTTTATCTGTCATATTGTTACTTCATAATTTATGTAGAAATAGAGAGCGAGTCTATCCGTTTTTCAGGCTCCCCGACTTGCTCTAATTATTTATGTACCGTTGACATCTGCTAGAGGAACGGGAATCAACTAATTCACTGTTCCAGAAGACAATCAAACCGTTAAACATATATAATTCACTCAAAAATTGTGAATTATTGAGTTGGAAGCAATTTAGTCACTTTAAATAGATATACATCTATTTATCACCAACTTTTTTGGTTGTATTACCATCCCTGTAATCTTCCCACCTAATTCTTAATTTAGCCCAACCCATTCCTAGCAAACACCGAGTGGTTCTGAGATGAAAAACTAATCCTGAACATCCAGATTTTATCCAATTTCTCTGTAACTCTTCTAGGTCACTGCGCCAGTCTTCTGGAAGTTTTTTTCCAATCCAAACAGGTAATTTAAGTTTTCTTGTAGATGATTGATTCTCGCTAAAAAAATCCTTGATTGCTTCATCAAATTCAACGTTGGCATTTTGTAAACTTTCTCTTGAATCCTGGAAAATTTTGATAGCTTTTTTTATATCCTGCTGAGTTTGTAAAAGAATGCTGCCATCAATATCTTTACAATCATTATTGAACGCAACCTGAAGTTGTATCTCATAGATTTTTTCTATCTTGTTTAAAGCTTGATTAATACCTTGGTTTTTCTGCTCTACAAATCTTTCTATAAAAGGTTTGATTTGTTGTTTGCAACACAATCCAATTACAAACAAGATTATTAGTAATAATCTTGGAAAGACCCATAGTATGAGCCACAGTATGAATAATACTGGTAACAGCACTATTTGAAATATTATTGGGAGTTTGGGGACTTGTTTCAAAAAATTATTCAAGTATTCCATACTACACCCCCTCTACTCCCAATTGATTAGGTAGTAGTTGTACAAAATTCAATTGTTCAATAAAAACTGGTTTCCATCCAGCAAGATGGGCGCGGTATTCCTGAGTTTCTCTAAGTACCTGTTCCCCTAAACCAGTAATTTCGTAATATTTGCGTCGCGCACCACCTGATTCTGGGTCTGTTTCTTCACCCCAACGAGATTTAACTAAACCTTTTTTTTCCATCCGATGGAGTGTGGGGTACAGGCTACCAAATCCTATCTGGCGCTTACCATCACTAGCTTCGTTAATGGCGTTCATAACTTGCAGTCCGTATAGTTCTTTGCCACGCAACACTGTCAGCAGGTCTTCTTCAAGAGCTGACAGGGTGATTAACTCTTCATTTTTTTTAGCCATGAATTATTTGCTAGTGGATGATATATGTAATAACGATGTATTTTACAAATTTGATATACCGGATGTCAAGTGCTGGTAAAAAATTATTTGGATAGAGGGACTTAGGCTTAGGCATCCACCTAATGTCTGCGACGCTATATTTACATAGAATGAGGTGCGATTCGTTGGTAGCCGAATCACGGTGCGACTTAAAGGATAAGCTTTCCGAACCCAAAGCCTAACTAGCTTCTGTCTTTGTCATAGCGCGATAGCTAAAGGCTTAAGCTTCTCTAAGAGACGCTACGCGAACGCTTATCGCAAAGCTCAAAACTCTTATTTAGTCATGGACTCACGGCAACTTTATCCTTTAATTTTCGGTTAACCTAAGCAGGCAAGTCACCCTCCTGACCCGGCTACCTCAACGAGCCGCACGCAATCTTTTCCTTTAAGTCACAGTCCCCCTCAAGTGATCGCCTCCGGCGGGCGGGCGTTCTGCCATCGCCCCCAACACCACCATAAGGAGCGATCGCTAAATCCCCCACTCGTGATAAACATCCAGCTTACTGACAACAATAAAGCTCACAACTATTAATATTACGTTCAAAAATAAAAACCACTCACCCTTATTGAGAATAAAAAAGGGCAATTTTCGACTACTCATTATCTCCCCCACTTGTGATAATTAACTCCCCCCCTTGTGATAATTGATTTTCATGAAACCCTTACTCAATAAAGCTTTAACCCCCTAACCACCAAAATCACCTAAAAATTGCACATTATATAGATATGGCCGAAAAAAAACTACTCAAAACGGGGTTGTATGCTAGTCAGAACATCTATTCCAGCCCTGCGGGGACTACTCACCTGGTTTTGAGTGCGCTGCCATGAAACGTCAATACACCACCAAACGCAATCCTTGTCCTATCTGTGGCAACCATCACGGTTGCGCTATTCGCCCAGATAATCTAATTGAGTGCCTACGGAGTTTCAGCCAACATGATGCCCCGGCTGGTTATCGCTTTATCAAACCCTTGCGTAACGATATGGGCGGTTTATTTGTTCCAGATGACCAAAATGCCCAAAACCAGGATAAGCCTCTGTATTCGCCTCAAAAACGGGCTGACAGTAGACAAACAAACAAGGGGTTGAGTATTGAGGAGCGCGATCGCCAAAACCGATTACTTTTAAACTCCACAGTGAGTAGTTTGGGTACTCAACATTTCTCCCATCTCCAAGAACAACGACAGTTGACTACTCAAGAAATTAACTGGCTCAAAGACTTAGGCTGGGTGAGAAGCTGGGAACCTGGAGCTTATTCCCCTGCGGGTGTAACATCGTCTCTTACGGGTATTTCACCTGAAGGTAAACTATTGGGGAGAGAAGGAATAGCGATCGCAGCCCTTGACCCCAATTTTCAAATCACCGGCTTTCAAATTGCCACCCTGCGAACACAACCCAAATACATTTGGTTGAGTAGTTCCTACCAGGGAGGAAGCGGACCCCAATTACCAAATGGCGAACTACCTCTGTTTTGCTGGAAACATCCAAACGCCAAAAAGGTGAAAGTAGTAATTCTCTGCGAAGGCGCACTCAAATCTCTACTCACCGCCGTGTCTTTGTGGCGTTCTGGGCAAACTGATATTGCCGTCATTGGTACAGCATCTGCCGCCCGCTATGGTCAACAAACCCTCAAAGATTACCTGAAGCGGTTGCGTCCCCAAGAAATTCAGCTGATGCCTGATGCTGGTGCAATACTCAATCCCCACATTGCCAAAGCCAATGAAGATACTCTGCAACAGTGCCGTAAATTGAGATATTCTCTATCTGTGGGTGACTGGGGACAACTGGAAACTAAAGAGCAATTAGACATTGACGAATTACTATCCGTAGGTCGGCAAGATGAGATTAAACTAATTAGCACTGCTGCTTACCTGAATCGCCATCATATCCATCAGCAAATCAGAAAACTACTCAAACAAGGTTCATTCCAGTTGGTGCAGGATAAGTTGATTACGCTAAAACCCGCTACCAACTCTACAGACAACATAGATTTAATTCACCAATATGCAAAAGGCGTTGAATACTGCCGTAAAGGTGGATATCAGGTAGTGGTGAGTTGGCATAATGAAGCGATGCTTTCTCTTGAAAACGCTCCGCAAACGGTCAGCGCAACCATAACACCAGAAGAGTTTTTTGCTGGTTGTTCAGAACAAGTACAAGAGTCCCTAGCTCAAATAGACCGAGAATGGGGAATGCTCTACAAGCTGAAGCTATGGTTTGGGCGGATGGTGGAGCGTTATCGTCCCAAGAAAGGTTTTGGTCAACAAAATTCGGGAGTATCCGGTGGGTTAAACGAACCTCAGAGACACAGAGAACACGGAGAGAAAAAAGATAAGGTTGAGAGGTTTGACGCAGCTTCACAATGTGATGGTGTTGTCAAGAGTGATTTTTCTGTCTCATCCCCTGAGTTAAATGCAGATCATGATGGTTTTAGCAGAACCACAAATAGGGGAACAGAGTATAGGGAAGATGGAAAAACAGAAGTTTCCACAGATGGAGAAGTTATTAAGAATCAACCAGACTTAATACCACAAGAGGAAAGACAGCTACTTTCCCATGAGGGAGTTATCAAAAATCAATCGAACCCAATATCACAACCTGATAATAAACAACTACTTTCGGAAGATGGTCAAAGTTTATCCTCACCCATTGCACCGTGCAAGGTGATTGAGTACAAACCTGGGAAGTTCCCCAAATATGGCAATTTACAACAGCCACCAAAAATTATCTTCAAAAAAGGCCAGCGTTTGCAAGTGTACACTGAAGCTATTGCAGCAGGTTGGAAACACATTTTAGATAAAAGTCCCACTGGTACATTTAAAAGCCATGATGCAGGAACAGCTTTACCAAAAGCATTGGGAGTAGAAAAGTTATGGTACTTTACCAGTCATGCTCGCAATGTCAGTACAGAAACCATTGAGCGCAATTATGAATATCTGGATGTACGTAATTCAGGTATGGTTTGGGATACTACCCCAAACGGTAAACGTTACCTAAGATGGCCTAAGCAGGGAGAAACACCAGATACAAAAGGTAATTGTCATCGCAGTCAAATTTTTAATGTTTTACGCAGCAAGAATTTAGACTCTATTGAAGGTGCAGAAAATCCTATCTGTGCTACTTGTCACTTATTAGAAGCTTGTCGTGGTGTTGCTGGAGCGGGTTTTGGACATCGGTATTTGAGAAAAGAGACTTTCAAGAGCGATCGCATTCGTTCCCATCCCGATAGCGCACCCAAACCAGAAGATTTCGACTGGTCAACTAGCGGTATTTTCTGGGATGAAGTTATGCAAACAGTACAACCAATTAATACTATCACTACCAATTTACGCGACATTGACCGAGTAATGGCAGAGTTAATGACTAATTCTCCTGAAATCAGTCTGCAATTACAACCAATGTGGGCAATTTTAAGACAATGTATCACAGGAGATATTCAACAACCTTACTACGGTTGGAATGATGCTGATGTCCGAAGAATGTTGGGTAAACCACCTGAAAATTTAAATGCAATTATCACAAAAGCGATAGAAGTTTTACAACCAGATTTATTACCAATCTTTAACTCCACCAGTAAGTATGGAATAGATTTAAGTGATTTACCAAAGAAGATGCGAAAACAATTTGGTAATCCCATCTCTGAATTAGTGGAGAAAATTCAATTAGAAATAATAGTTAACTGGTTTATACCGTTTTTACAACTTTGGGGTAAACAGATTCCTGGTACAATTCGCATTGAATATGGAAAGCTAAATATTACAACTCGTAACTCACGTCATAGTGCGATTAGTCAATCAACAAAATGGAATGTTTACTTAGATGCTACTACCAAACCTGAGTACATAGCTTGGTGGTTTGATATTAACCCACAAGAAATTTTAACTGTAGAGCAAGAAATAACTAAAACCAACAATTTACAAATTATCCAAATCACCGGATTAGGACAAGTTTCTAAAAATCGTTCTTCCTACTGTCAAGAAAGAGTCAGCGCACTGCGACAAGAATTATTGTCTCGTCATAGTGATATCAAATTTATTGACTTTGTGAAATGCTGTGAAACTGAAGATGGTGGTTGGTTTAGAGACAGTCGCGGTTCTAACGATTTCCAGGAAATTACAGCCTTAGCGACTTTTGGAATTCCCTATCAAAATATTGGTCATTTAGAAACATTATATCTAACTTTAAAATCCAGTCATAACAAAAGTGAATATCAATTAGATGATTTGGAAATAAATGCTAACAGTAGTAATAACTTGTTAGAACACTCAGAAATAAATCAAGAGTTACAAAATTTTATTGACTGGGTTACACAATCTGAAATTATCCAAGCTATCGGCAGATTAAGAGTAAATAATCGTCCAGAATCAGAACTTTATTTTTACTTCTGTGCTGATTACGATTTAAGCTTTTTAGAATATGAATTCAAATGTGTGCAAGCAGCAGAAATTACGATTGAAGCTGGTTGTAAGGATGAGAAATCTTGGTGGAAAATTGAAACCGCAGTTAAAGAACTTTGGTTGCAGGGACAAAAGATTACTCAACCAGTTGTAGCCGCAGTTTCTGGTATTAGTCAGGGTTATATTTCTAAGTTAGCAACTGAGTTTGGAGGAGGTTGGAAACAATGGTTAAAAATATTCCTTTCTCTATTAAATAGTAATAATAGCAAAAGGAATAATTTGGAAGATATAAGCGATATTTTAAAAGAGGAATTGGAAATGATAAATATAGATTTTAGTCTGCAAGATTTAGAGATGAAATCTAATCAGGAAATAGTTAAAAAAGTGTTTGCGATAGAGAAACATTTAGATGATACAGATTGGCAGTATTTTTTAGATAAAATGCCAATAAAATCGCAGTCTAAAGTTATCGCTTCTTTACTTTCAATCTTGCCTAAGTGTTGGGTTCAGGAATTGATAGAAGTTGATTCTCTGTTTCCTGGGTAGCATCCGAAATGTGTAAGTTTATTTTTATCGTAAGCATTCAACCGTCAGCCAATCGCTACGCCATTTACTGATTGCTGATAGCTGAATACTTGCATATAATTAAACCGCAAATAATGACCGCGCGTATCGCTAAAGCGTTTACGTATTCTGCCGTAGGCATAAGCTCTGCTTTTCTTGTATGCCGCAGGCTTTACACGCGGCGTGATACAAGCTTTTGCCCGTTGTTGTAAGCCTGCTGTTAGGCATAGGGCTGTAGTAAACTAAGGCGAGAGAATTCCAGAGAGTTTTTGGTGTGGCTACGTTTATTTTTCTCAAAATTGGGATGCTCCCGTTCTCTGTTTCTTAACCGAACAGATATAATAAGTGTATCTCTAACGAGTAGTGAAACTCACAAATAGAAATGATATGAGTCATTTTTTTAATGAACTGTTAACAGTTAAATATTTATAGGAATTCAGTTTGATTCCTGATAGTGTTCACGTTCGTGGACTGTGGTGTAAGCCATAATTTTCGTGAAGACAGGAAACAAGGAATAGGGAATAGGAAAGAAGGAATCAAGATGTACCTAGTTTCGCAAAAATTAAATAGGAGTCCTATATGTTAAATTACAATACATTACATTGTTTACCTTCTTCAGCAGAATTACCAGATTCAGACGATACCCCAGTGGATAACGAACTACAAATTTTAATTCCCAACTTATTATTAGCCATCCTAGTTAATATTTGGCAAAAGCGAGATGACTGGTTTTTTGGTATTAATATGGGAGTTTATTATGCAGGAAGTAAACCTGCCATAGTCCCAGATGCCTTTTTAAGTTTGGGAGTAGAACGCTTTGTTGGTGAAAATGGGCGTTCTAGTTATGTACTTTGGGAAGAAGATGGTATTCCCCCAATTTTAGCTTTAGAAATTGTTTCTCAAACTTACAATTACGAATATGAGCAAAAGAAATTAGACTATGCAGAATTAGGCATTTTATATTATGTCATTTATGCCCCTACACGCCTACGTCGAAAACGTCAACGTTTAGAAGTTTACCGCTTAGTCAATGGTGAATACATCCTTCAACCAGGGGATAAAATTTGGATGCCAGAGGTAGGTTTAGGTATTAGTAAGGAACAGGGAACTTATCAAGGTAGAACCAGGGAATGGTTATATTGGTATGACGAAAATAGTAACAGATATTCTACCCAAGAGGAAGAATTGCAAACTCTTCTAGCTAGATTACAAGCAAGGGGAATTGACCCAAATACATTGTAAATTTTTGAAACTCTTTATTAATCAAGGTTTTGGATTTATTGATTAAGTCATAAATTCTATTACTCTCCTAACTCTTGTTCCTTTTTAAGTAATTGATTACTTTGATTATACTCCATTAACGCTATCAGTTTAAACTTTTCTATTTCCGCCTCTGTTAATTGATTTGTAGTAACTTGAAACTGTGCATAATTTGTTTTTCTCACAGCATTTAAAGCAACCTCGGTTTCAGAATATAAATATTGTTTTCTTTTCAAGATTAAAATTTGCTCCTCTGTCGCTGTAACTAGTAATGAAGCAGTAAATTCATCTGATTGATAAACCCTAATCTCTCCATCTTTACTATCTTCTATTAAACTTTCTTCGCTCATTAACCTTGCCATTATGAGAGGAATAACATATAACATAATGTCTTCCTCATATATTTTTGTTTTGTTTTCTTCTTGTTCATCTTCCAAAACTATAATCGAATCATAATTGATTTGAGTGGAATTATTTTGTTGATCTTCCGTTGTTTTATTTACATTTAAATCATCTATGAACATTACTGCTGATTCAGGAATAAACTCTCGATGTTCTAACTGGATATCATCTGGTTCAAATTCTATTAAAATAGATTCTTCTACTGTTTTTCCAGAATTGAGACTAGCAATAATAGATGCCAGGGTTTTTATAGCATCATTTTGTTCTTCAATACTTACTATTTCTGTTGATGGAATAGATTCTAATTCATCGTAACCAACATATTCGAGAAGTTGGCTGAACATATAAGCAGTTTTAGCAGAGGAAATATCAGGGGATATTTTACTTGATTCTTCAGTGAGTATAGTTAAAGGATTAGTTGTCATAAATTTATGCCAATCAATTGAATAAAAACTAAATTGATTAAATATTAAACTTGAAGATGCTGATTTTTGGCGAATGCCAAAGATTGATTGATATTATTGTTGATTTCCTCAAATATATCAATAACTTCAGCCGACACTTGACTCTGATTAATTTGTCCTAATTTAATATCCAGGAAAACAGTTCCATCTTTTTTTATAATCGTTAAATCTTTATGAGAGTTATTGATTGAAATCAAGTATTCTTTACCTTGTACTATAACTTCTCCATTTTCTTGAAGAATGCCAAATACATCCCCCATTCGTTGAGAAATTTGGGTAAGACGATTGATAGAATGTAGTTCTTGAAAATCATTATTCATTGCTACGACTGCTTTTTCTGTTAACTCTGCACCTGATTTAAATTCACTACCAACCTCTGCAATTCGCTGAATATATTCTGCTGACTTACCCAACTTTTGTGCAGTCAAATACCAAGTTCTTAATTTTTCTAATGTTGTTTCTTGATCCTGAATACTTTTATTAGCAACTACCTCCTTTTGAACAATGTTGGATGAGGAAATGGGTGTAGAGTTAGGCAACTTTAGCCCATGAGATGACATTACAGATGATGGCTGTGTAGGTACTGGGGAAGATACTTCTAAAGCCGATTGTGGTTGTTGGTTAGTAAGCGTAGTATCTTGTTCTAGCTTGACTGCGCGTGTGTACCCATCATTGACAGATTCTAGCTTATACCCCTGTACTTCTAAATATTGTTTTACCAGTTGGTCAGTACCAGCAGCATTACCCACTACAAAGGAACTT
Source organism: Anabaena sp. PCC 7938 (assembly GCF_049315035.1). NCBI lineage: Bacteria > Bacillati > Cyanobacteriota > Cyanophyceae > Nostocales > Nostocaceae > Anabaena > Anabaena sp. PCC 7938. The sequence goes on from NZ_CP186038.1 coordinate 153,245, forward strand.
TTGGAAGCGATCGCTCTATCAATTAGTGGTACATAATGATTATTGAAGGTGTCCAAAATTTGTTTTTGAGTAACACCCCTCCAAGGACCTGAACCTGAAACCATAATCGTGTCATTGGCTGAGTACACACCTGTATTTGCCCTTTCCCCCCAAGCTTGTTGATAATTACGGGTGCTAGAGGGTGTTTCAGGTGGTGCAGATGACATACCAATGAATTGAGTAGCTATTTCAGCCATTGCCACATCCTTTTGCATATGCGGTGCTACAGCAGCATTCAGGGGTTGGAGATTAGCAAGTGGGTTGGAACTGTTGGGAGAACTAATAATTTCTTGGACAGAATCTTGAGGTTGAGGTGTGGACAGGGTTATAATTGTTTGTACAGAATCCTTCGGTATCAATTCTGAGGATGCTTGAATAGTCTGAGAATTTTCCAACACTTTAGAATATCCCTCAATCAAAGCGCGGATAAACGGAGATTCTTTACCCTTGCCTTCCCAGTAGTTATCTCTGGCAGAAGTGACATAGTGAGTACAGTTTTCCAGCCATTCCACACCTCCCCTTTGGGTTATAGCTGCAAACAACTTGGGGTGTTGTTCTAACTTAGCTTGAATAATTTCTGCCATTAACTGTATTCGTGGTTCTCCCAAAGGTACTGTTGTTTTGTAGTGTTGGTAAGCTTGTTCAGCAGAGACAAAAGGGACTCCAGCAGGTTTATCTTGGGCATAAGTTTCTGGTCCATATTTACCAGCGGGTACTGCGGCGTTATCACGGAAAGATACAGGATATTCTCCTTGGATTTTGCCTAATTCCTTGGCTTTAACAGTAGGATTAGTCATAGCCGCACCTAGAGGGTCAGAACTTCTCGAACCGATATTTACTGGAGAAGTAATAATAGATGCCAGAGGTATGGCTGTAGATAAAGGTGGTGGTATAGCAGGTGTAATTAACGACTTCTCAAGGTTGGGGCTGGGGAAAGGTACAATTTTTCCGTTGACATAATCTCCCAGCGGTTCCATGTTCAGTCCCCACACTTCCGGTTTATCCTTAAAGGTAGTGAGTTCTCGACTGCTGTGTTTTTCCATTGCGCCCCATTGTTGCTGATATGCTGCATCTGCAATCATTTCTGGGGTGATGCGGTATTGTTTACCTACTCGAAAGGCAACTTGTTGGGAACTGGACACGGCGATGGCGGAACGCCCGCTTTCAGCGATTGCGCTTCGCGCACTGCCGGAGGCAATCGCAATATCTCCCTCTTTAAACCCATAAGCTTTGTACGGTTCATAAGTCCTGGTTGTATGACATCTACCATATCCGCGCATAGCATCAATAGTAGTGCTGACGGGTAAAGCGTTGGGTTCACCGTGCATTTTCAGAGGAAACACCATTTGCACAGGTTTACCCGAAATCACAACATCCTTCTCTTCAGGTTTGGAGACAATGGTGCTATTAGCAGGTAATACCTGAGTTACTGCGGATATAGTTTGCAGATTTTCAGGAACTACAATTGTTTGTTGTGGTGGATTGTTATTTGATAAATTGGGTGTAACTATAACAGGTATTGTAGTTGTAGCTAATTCCTGAACTTTATCGAGTCTTTCCCCTATTATATGTGGTCTATTGGGAAGGGAATTAAGATATTGATTGTAAGCACTATTTTTTCCGTCAGCACTTAATGGTTCTCCAAACTTTGCCTTTAAAGCATCAAAATCATCAGATGGAATTGTACTACTAACCAAGTAAATTACAGAAAGACCTTTTTTTGTTTCTAGTGGTAAATCTTGTGGCGGTAAAACATTAAATTCAATATTCTTAGATTTAAACCAATTCTGAACTAATTCTGTTTTATGGTTGTCCACTGCTATTCCTATTAATCCCAGTACCTTATCTTCCTGACTAGTGAATAATATTGTCGGACGTTCTTTGATCTTCTCCAGCAATAGCCAACTTTTTTCAACCATCACCTCTTGCTTTGTTACCGTATTTAATTGGGAATTATCTTGAAAAGCTTGAGCTTCCTTTGTCCAAGTTTGCGGATATTGTACTGTATTGGGTTCAATATTAATAAAAGTGTGAGAAAAATTACTTTGTAATGTACAATTCACAGAACTTTGTTGACCATGTTTAAGCACTCCCAAATTTTGTAGTGCTTCCTTATCTTTTTTATAGTGGAGAACTCCTAATAATTCTCCATTGAGAAAAACAGCATCCCTATTTTTACTGGTTGGTACTTCTAAACTAACGCTTTTATATTCTTCTCCCGTAAAAACTTGACCTTTAAAATCATAAACATTAATCTTATTAATTTTCAACAAATTCCCATGAGGTGATTCAGCAATAATAAAACCACCTTCATGTTGACTATCACCAATAGATTTTAATTTAAGTTGTAGCGGATTACCATTAGCTAAATAATTTATTTTTCTTAATTCTTGAATTGAATCAGTATCCAGTTCTCCTAATGTTTGACCATCCAATTTAATTTTAGCTGTGTCAACAGGAACTGCTACATTACCAATAGTGAGTGTGACTTGTTCATTATTGAAAGTCTTACCTGCATGAGAAAATTTACTAATTTCTCTGATAGTAATGTTGATTGGTGGTTGCGATGGTAAATTAATAGTTGCCGTAGCTGTATAAGTTTCACCTGATTTAATATATGCTTGTGCCTGAGTACCAATTGCTAATTGGCCTGTTCTTTGTTCCAAAACAGCAAATTCTTTGTATTCTTCATCATTATCTTTGACAAATACCAATCTAGAATTATGTCTTTCATGTCCTGGAGGATAGCGACAGGCTTGTATTTCTATCGAATATTTTTCTTGCGGATTCCATTCCCTACCAACAAAATTATCTCCTTCCTTACCAATTCCTAATACTTTGAGTTGTAAAAATTGTAATTCATCTAATTGGCTAACTATTTCCTTACCAAAAGTTGCAAATACAAAGTTAGAAACTTTCTTACGAGAGTTGAAACTTGAATTATCTCCTTGTTCTAATTCATCTTGTCGAGAAGCTGATATATTCCATGTTGCGGCTGCAACTGCTAATTTTTGGTCTTCAGGAATTAAATTATAGAAATTTTCAGCAACAGCATAAGCTTCTTGAAACAGTAATTTGATTTGACTTTCTCTCAGTTCAGGTTTCAGTTCAACTAATGTTGCACCCTGAGTTATCATTCCTGGTTTGAGTTTATAGTCAATTACAGATTGTTGACTAACTGTTCCCAGTTTTGAATATTTAGGTTCTCCATTTTCCGTTTCTCCATCAATTTGTGCTATTGCTAATAAAGTATGGGGACGTTGCAAAGACCGATATTTTTCTGGAATTTCTTCTAAACGGATGTTGAGTGTAGAACCTTTCCAAATTCCTGGGTGTTCGTAGCGAGTGAGATTAGTGATGGTAATTTCTGTACCATTGCTGGTTTTGACAACAGCATAAGGTCCTTGTTCAGTTTCTCGACGTTTATTCAATCTGGTAGCTACATTGAATTTATCATCAAATTCTTGTTTAGTTAAAATAGCCTGAAATTTTTGTTGAGGAGTAAATTCTACACCTTTAAATAAATCTTGGAATTGGATAATAGGACGTGATTCTAAATGAGATGCTTCAAAGTATTTATTAACTTGGTTAATTAGTAATTCCACTGGTGAATAGCCAGTAGTGTTAATACCTTCCTTTAAGTAAGCAGATGAAGATTTTTTATCTTTTATATAATTAACATCTCGATAAAGATAGCGTTTGTTTTCAGCTATTACCTCCATATCAGGTTTTTTGGCACTTTTAAATAAATCCACTGCAATTTGATTTTGGAAACAAGCTGCTTCAATCATTTGTCGGTACATATTCCGATTAATTGCCATTGCTTGTTCTATCACTTGAGAATTTCTATCTTGAACAGATGCAAGTTTGAGAAATTCCTGCATCTGTTCTCTGTATTCTTCCCTTATGGCTTGAGGATGGTTTTGATTATTTTCTAAATTGACTAATTTTTTATAATGACTACCAACTTGGTCTAAATATTCTGTTTGTTGTTGAGAATTTCCATAAGTTATTAAAGTTTCAATTTCTGACTCTAAAGCTTCCAGTGCTGTCACATGATTATTGATAATACCAACGCTGATACCATCACTCATGTGAATAGCGATTTCTTCAAATTCAGGTTGTGTACCATCTTCTCTGTAAAAAGATTGCTTTTTCAGTTTGACTGTGGGAGCATAAGCATTTTCAGGCAGGTTTCTGTATTCAGCTTCGGCGGTAAAATTTGGATATTTACTGGCTAATTCCACACCAATACAGTCACCATCAAAGTCTCGACCTTGACGTTCTGATTCGGTTTCTATGGGGTCTAATTCTTCGGTTTCAATACCTTGTGCTTTTAGGGCTTCAATCCTAGCTTGAATGCGCTTATGGTCTTCATCGTTGACGATAATAATTCCTGCCAAGGGGTTGCCATCTGGTCCTAAGTAATCTTCAATATGTTTGTTGATAGAAACACATAAACCATTAGCATTTAAAAAAGGTGAGCGAAAATTCAGGATTTTTTCACCTTCTATCATCCAAGGTACACAAATTTCACCATTTTTAAGTTCTTTGGAGGGAATAATCATTTCCCTGTCAAATGTGAGGACACGACCAAGGGCAATATCCCGCCATTCATTTTGTACAAATCGTGTAAGTTCTTGTTTAACTTTCTCAGTTTCTAACAGTTGGTTATGGCCAAGTAAGTCTGCTTTGATAATTTTGTACATTAACAAGTCATCTTGTTCAGATTCACTATCTTCTTGTAAATCATCTAAATTAGGATTATCGTTATATAACTCTACTGGTTTATCTGGTGTTTCATTCTCTAATTGCTCTGGTTTTTGCTGTCCAATAAATGCTTTGCGTTTTTCGTATTTTTCGCAATATAGCTGTGCGACTTTTCTAGGGTCTTTCTGAATTTCTGCAAGTTCTTGTGCTTGCTTTTCTAATTCTTCCGCAAAGTCTTTTATACCTTGGGGGAAAGAAGCTAGTAGTTGAGAAATGGCAGTTTTACCCTTTTGAGACTGTGATTTTTCACCTAACCAAATAGTTTGATTATATAAACCTGGTTTGATTTGGGGTTTAATTGGTGTGGATGGGTTATCTTTATCCGTTCCTTTAAAGCTAGATATGGGGATAATGAGGTCAATTTTGGGTGAATCTTTTCGCCAAGAAAGTTCCTCGATACGCTGCGGACGCAACGTTCCTTTACCAAATCTGTATTTGGTATCCTCTCCATCATTTTCTCTCCATCCAAATCGGTGCTGAATTACACAAAAGTTTTTATCTTTTAGTTCGTTTTTATTAGTTAATTTATTGTATAGCTCGGTTGAAATTTGCCCGTAGCAGTCACCTACTAATTTCCAGGCATCTTCGTTTTTAAGAAATCCTCCGTTTTCTCCGGTGGCATCATCTACCACTAAAATATTGAGTTTTTCATGGATGGCGTTTTTGCATGAGCCTAAAAAAATCGAACCGTAAGCACCACGGTCTTTTCGATCTGGACAGAGTTTTTCAATGACCTCTAAACATTCTGGTGAACCATAGAGTAGCCTAGTTTTGGATGAAAACAGTAACACATCACCATTTGGATGGTTTTTTAAGTCTTCTGCGGTGCAGTGTTCATCCATTTGTCCAAAGGAAAAATCCCTCTCTGGTAAGAAGAATTCTAAAAGTGTATTATCTAGTTTTTCAGTTAAAATTGAATCAGCATTTTTGGCATTACCATCTGTATGAATCCACTGCTTTAGTCTAGTATCAAAATGTTTAAATTCTAGAGTCATGAGTAGTATTTGAGTTTTAATGAATAATAGATTTTTGTGAGGTTTAATATGTCAAGATTAAAACGCTGGCTAAATATCAATCAAAATAAAGTCAACCAAGATGGATATTTGAAACAAAAGTATTATCAACAATTAATTGATGAGGGGATGCCTTCCCATCTTATTGAACAACACGCTATGACATTGAAGAAAAATTATGATCAGTTAAAAAAATTAGATGAAACTGACCCTGAACCGTGGATCAATTACACTGCCTACGATTTCTTTACAGAAGAAGAGAAGCAGCAATTTAATGTTGATGGTTCTTTGAAACCAGAGTATGTGAAATATGCTCATAGTATTGGTATCAGTGCTGAATCATTAGCAGAAATGGAACGTCGTAAAAAAATTGAAGTTGATAATTACAATGAATTGTCGGCTCGATATGCGGAACAGGGCATAAATTTTGGTGAACAGCAAATGCAAGCAATTATTTCAAACAACAAAACTTATTTACAAAGAAGGAAGCAGATGGAAATAGATTTGCGTAATTTTGAAGATGTTGATACCTTGCCTTTTGAACCAGAAACACGGTATTGAAATTTGCCAATTTGGTAATTTATACATCACTGTTACAGGAGGTCACAAGGAATAGGTGACAGGTGACAGTGTGAAAAGTCTTTTGTTATCTGGGTTTTATCATCAATTGATGTCCTAAGTAAGTCGGCACGAAAAAAACAAGTTATGTAACAAAATGTAAAATGCCTTCTGCCTCCTGCCTTGCCACAACGATAAATTTCAACGCCTACCTACTTAACATGGGCGATCGCTATAACTACTAATAGTTTCCTCAGATTTGATTCTAAAAGTTATTTCAGTGATGGTGCTAGTAAAAAAAAGTAGAATTGGAGGTAATTTTTGTTTGTCGCTTTATATCGTTTGATATAAATCAAACCCATTTTTGATATAACTGTCTTTACTCCAATTCTCCGCTGTTTTCTTTTTCTTTTTGTCGGTTGTGGGTTAACAGTAGCATTTTCAGTCTTTCCAATATCATCAAATCTTCATCTGTCAACCCTTTATCTTTACTTTCAGCGTCATCATAGAGAGAAATTTCTGCAATTTCTTCCCCATTTTTGCGTTTTAGTTTGAGAATGTCTTTCTCTAGTTGAAGATCGTAGTATTTTCCTGAATATGTTTCTGGTTGTCCTGCTTGTTGCCAAAAAAATCTGATAATTGGGCTGATGTTGTTAGTGTGATTTTTTGAACTATTAACCGATTGGTGTGCGCTCAACAAAGGTGTAATGTTGGAAGGTATTGCATTACTCCCCTGACCGGAAGCTGGGTTGTCTACAGAAACCTTGCTTCTATTCTCAGTGTCCAGAGTATTTTTTGCAGGTTTACTAGAAGCGATAGCGAAGCGCTGCTGCAAGCAGTTCGCCTCCGGTAGTGCGCTCCGCGCAATCGCCAAGTGCTGCTGCAAGTCGTTTGCCGCCGATGGGTGTTTCGCCATAACTTGGCGTTCTGTTATTATCTTCGTTACTGCATTTTGAGCGATCTCCAGAGGTGGGTGTTTCGCCATAACTTGACGTTCCGCCATCGCCTCCTCAACTTCGATTAGTGCTTGACTACCCTCATTTGTATTATTTTTAGCTAATGGTGTAGTAATAGCTTGATGTAATTCTGATTGTGATATGTCTGCGGTGAGGGAAGTGATTACTTCCGGTAGTTCTGGTGCAGAATTCCGCGCCGCACTAATTCCTGAAGTAGTTTCTTGTTTATGCGTAGTTTTATTGGTTAATGGTATTGCTTCCTCCGAAGACAATATTGTTACCGTTGTTTCTATAGCAGGTGTTGGCATTTCTACCTGTTTTTTACCCTGACAAGAATATATTGCTGGTAAATCTCGCTCAGGGTTATAAGATACACCTCGTTTTTTCTGAAGTCCTGGAAAGCTGTATGCTGACCCTAATTTATACCCACCGACTTTGACACCATTCAACTCGAAAGCGATCGCCTCTTTAAACAACCCCCCGGTACTAAATTGGGGATGAACCACAACACTTTGTTGCTGAAGTCTGTGTATCAATTGGGTAACAGTTGGCTGGTCTTTCGTGGCTGCATCAATGATGTCAGCCAACAGTTGGGTAATAGGGGGTTGATTGGAAGAGTGGTGTTTTTGTTTTTGGGTTTGAGAATGGCGATCGCTAATAGTTGTTTCAATTCCAATTTTCTCCACTGTTTTAGCCACCCTATCACTGCTACAAGACACCTCTTCCAAACCGTACTCTTTCTCCAATTGTCGTAATATCACCTCACTGCGGCGATAATCCCAGGAATCTGGCACAACTGAGCCATTCATGCGGATACGCGAAGCAATGATATGAATGTGTTCGTGGTTGGTGTCATGGTGACGGGCAACAACGTACTGGCTTTGATTTAATTCCTCTCCCAAGAATTTCATGGCCTTGAGCCAATGCTGGGCAATTTCTGTGTATTGCTCATCCTCCAAATGTTCATGGTATTCCCCTTTGTTATGGGATACATCGCGGTGAGGAATAGAGAGAATGACATGAGCGCAAGCACGTTGGAGATTGGGGCGAAATCTTCTGGCTGCACCAAACTCTTTAGTTAGTTGTATGGGTGTATTTCCACCCATATTGCTCTCGATCATGGTGGCTTTCTCCTTACCCAGCACATATTCTAGGGTAGAGCGAAAGCTGTGATTTTTAAACTGTTTGCCAATCAATGGAACTCCTTTCAGCACTTTCTACGACGGGTTATGTAGGGGTTGGCTGAATACTTTGTTGAGATAATGATTTTGGAAAATGTGGTGAATTTTAGAGCGATAGCGTACCCCTACGGAGAAGCAAGCTACGCGGAGCGTCCCGGAGGGAACTAGCGCTGCTGCAAGCAGTTCGCCTTCATCATGTCTTTGACTAATCAAATAATCTCTTCTGGTTCATCAACTGTCACCCCACACTCCAGTAGTTGCATTTGTGTTTCCTTGATGGATGTACGCAGGGATTCTACTAAGTTTTCTAGCTGCTCAACATCAAAATTGACGGCTTGTCCTGTTTTCGATGCGTGAGTTGCTGCTGTAGCTATCTGGTTAAGATTCACCCCAATAGCATTCAGTTCTGTGTACAACTTCCAATTTAATTCAGGGGGAGGGGGCAATTCTACAACACGCCGTCGAAATGCAGCACGTCGAATAAATTCTGTGATACTCACTCTGCCTTCTTTTGCTTTCTGTTTAAGTTGCTCGTACTCATCAGCAGCAAAACGAACTGAAAGCCTAATTGTTCTGATAACTCCATCTGTTCTCTGAGTTTTTTTTGGCATGATGATTATTTCCAAAAAAACTTGTTCAGCTAAAAAATGCAGTGAAAATACGATTTTGAGTGGTTGAGTCCGAGTATAACGCATGCACAAAACATGGCTTGCGTCTCACCGGGAATTAAGGCAAACACGATTAAGGTATAATTTATAACGTATGATTATACCTTTCAAACCTTTCTACTGTAGGTATTTCAAGGCTATTTACTTAGTATGTAAATTAATATACAAATGTATAGTCCTTACTGGAAATTGGCTAGGATTGGCTAGGATTGGTTGCTTTTTTGCCACCTAAAAAGTTTATTTAGTTAATTTGTACTATTAAATTATCCATCAAGTGGCTGGGATTGGCTAGGATTGGCTAGGATTGGTTGGGATTGGCTAGACTTACTAAAATGAGTATTATTACTTATAACAACGGAAGTACACAATAATACTTTTCTAACCTAATAGTTTTCCATTAGGGTGTGAAATTTTTTGTGCTTTATTTATTTTATTTGTTTTTAAGCGTGTTTGCATATAAATAGTAATCAAGTTATATCAAAAATTATATCTGTTTTATACTTTTTGTTAGTTTTATATTCATACCTGAATGCTGCAATATAGTTTTTATTATTTATTAGATTTTGTGATACCAGATACCTTACCTATTGGATATTAGGGTTTAAAAATCATAAAAGATAAATGGAATGACTATTATGGCAGAGCAAAAACTTATAACCAAGAGACTTAGATTTCAATTTCGAGAAAATACACCAGATGGAATATTGTTGAATTATTTGGTTAATTATCCCCATAAGAATTTTGATGAATTAGTATGGCAAGCAGCTCGAATATATTTTATGCCATTAGCTTATATCAACGTAAATGGAGTTGATGATAATTTATTGAAGGAAATAACTTTATCATCATTATTTGATTGTTTAAACCATTGGAATTATATTCAAATAAAGTTAAATTTTAATTTACCCTTATCTCAAATAATTCTTCAAAGTATGGACAGTTTTAGTACCGCTTTGATTACAAACGATTCTGTAATAAAACAGAATTATGCTAGTTATCAAAACCCAATAGAACAAATAGTTACTAATAACACGACAGTTCCCCAATCTCCAGAAACTGAGCTAGATGATGATTTTTGGGATGAAGATGTAGAGGTACAGATGGAATTAACCGATGAACAAAAGGCTGTTAGACAGGATATTCGTTCATTATTTGGATAAATACTATAACTAAATACTTTAGCTACTTCCTGAATTCATACTTAACAAAATTCAATCACAAAAAATATATTTTAGTTAATTGGTGAAAAAGTGAGTAATAAAATGACTAAAACTGCAAATAGTGTAACCCCGGATTTAATGCTGGCTATAGATTTAGGTGGTTCTCAAACTAAAGCAATTGGAAGTGTATCTCATAAAAATGACTTTCCCATTTTGCTGTGTATGGAACCAGAAATAGCAGATGTATCAGTTGCATCAGTAGAAAACTATGAAAAAACTAAATCAGGTGAAACAGATCCAGAGAATACCTGTTGGGTGGGTATTGGTGAGGAATATTATGCTATTGGTTTCCTAGCGAGAAAAAAATATGGTGGTAACTCCTTACTCAAGCAGTTGAAAGAAGAAAATGCAGTACAAAAAATTTGTGGTGTTTTGTGGGTGGTTAGTCAAAAATTGAAACTGATGAACAAATTCACAGTTTCACTTGCTGTTTTATTACCACCTTCAGAATATCAAGATAAGGAGCGTCTTGAATCTAAATTAAAACAGGCACTAAAACGTTTTAATACACCTACTGGTGAAATCAGAGTCAAGTTGATAGACTTGAATGTTGTTCCCGAAGGAGTTGGTATTTATCTCCATAGACGCACTATTTTGGGAACAAACATTAGGAATTGTAATCTTGCGGTAGTAATGTTGGGATATCGCAATGCTTCTGTACAGATATCTAACAAAGGTGCAGTAACTCCAGGGGTATCAAATACCTTTGGGATGTCATGGATGTTGGATGATTTTGTTAGACGTTGTAGTGGTTTATCGAAAGATGATCCACATCTGATAGCTGCGGTGGTAGCAGCAGGATCTGAATGTAAACCAGAAGTTTTATCTACTTTATCACGACGTAAAAGTGAAGCTGAGATTTTAGCAGAAGGACAAGATATATCTTTTGCTCTCAAACTTAGTCGGGATGAATATTTTCGAGCATTAGTACGCTGGTTATTGCAAGAAATACCCCGTGATATTGATGAACTGATTTTATGTGGTGGTACTGCGGAGTATCTTAGATCAGAATTAGAGGCATATTACAGTAATGTGAAATTGATTTGGAATGGTGGTGTAGAAATTCCCCCAGCACTCGATAAAGTAGGAATGGGTATGCGATTAGCAGATGTATGGGCTTTGTATCAAGTATTGTTTGGTAGTACGAATTTAACTACTAAAAATAGTAATACTACAACTAATAATTCTGGTTCTACTGTTTCAGGGAACAAGGTTGTTAACCTGCCTTCACCAAAGCCAAAGGGCTTTTTGGAAATGCCAGATAGACTTTAAATTTGTTAATGAAGTCGAATTTTTGTAGCTGGTAGTTTATTGTGATGATTAAACCTTTAAAAATTAAGAGAGGCGATTGCCTTTGGCAGTGTGCTACGCGCAATCGCCTGAGACAACTCCTCCCTTTTTTCTGTTATTCCTCTACGGAATTTGGTCTATTTTGTAACCATTGTTCTAGATCAGCTATCGTTGAGAAATCTAAAAGTGCTTCCCCCAGTAATTCTAACTGTTCAACAGATAGTTGATGAATTTGCTCAATTAAGGTGGATGCAATTACACCAAATCGCCGACTAAGTTGTCGTATAACTAATCGTTCTTCACCTATTAGTTCACCGCGTTCCATAGCCAGTTTTTCTGTTGGGCTAACTAAGGGCATTTTTCTTTCCTCCTCCAAACGTTTAATTTTAGTGATTAATTCTTCTTGCAAATGCTTAGGTAAAGTCATCATTGTATCAATGATTTTGAATAGCTTAACGATTTGTTCTTTCGTTAACCCTCGCTCGTAAAGTTCTCGAATTAACTTCCATTTCCATGCTTCCCGTTCAGTAAGATTACTGGTTGTGGCTTTAGTCTTCAAGTGCGCTATCGTGATGATAGCAAAGGGATTGTTACTAGATTCTAGCTCATTCCAACGCGATTCGTAATCAAGGAGTTTAGCAATGGGAAATTTAAGGTGAGTTTCACCATTTCCAATAGAATAATGATAACAATCAGGTCGCCAATTTGGTCTATTATCACCTAAAATTGCTAGGCTAAGTACCTTGTTGTGGTAAAGATCAAAAGCGCGGTAGTGGTAGATAAACATTCTTTCTGCAAAGTCAACTTCATAATGACTTTGAACTTCAACGTGAATCAAAATCCATACCTGTTGTTTATCTAACAACCAAACTTTATAAAGTTTATCCGCAATCCGTTTTTCTGTTTCTGATGAAGCTGTAATCTCTTGAAGTTCTTTGTCTAGGGGTTGAGGGGATTCTTTCCAATCAATTAATTCATGGATTTGAGGAAAGAAAAAGAATAAGAAGCTTTCAAAATATTCATTTAATGCTTCTTTCCATGATTCATCATAGTTAGCTGTTAATTCAGTCATTTTTTTAGTAGATGAGCATGATTAAAAAAAATATTATATACAGATTTTGCTCTATTTATAATTTTTTTACAATAAATATGATTTGAAAAATGCTTTAACTTTCAAGACTATCGAAGATTGTTCCACAACGCTGGCACATAAAAGAATTATCCCATTTTTTATAAAGTCTAGGGTATTTACGTGAGTATAAAATGTTTTTTCTTAATGCCCAGAATAGATAGATTGGGAAAACTACAAACATTAACAATTCAATCATAGCTAAGGCTTTAAAAACTGTGAATACTATAATACCTATCCAGGTAATAAAAATGGTTTTAAGAATTAATATAATATTTGATTTTGGTTTTTCTGGTGGTGCTGCTATCTTGCCTAGTGGTGTAGTATTAGTTTGATTTTTATAAGCAGCAGCAGATTTTGAACCTATAGAACCTCTGACTGTGCTAGTGCTATGAGTGACATTTTCTTGATAAATTAGGGATAATTTACGAGAGTTATCACTTTGGCATTTAGGGCAAATAATTAGCATAGTTATCCAGATGTTATTTACAGCAGTTTGTATTTTGATAAATTGTATTTTTTATACTGGTTTTCAATCATTAAATGATATGAACCAGATTTGATAATGCTATAAATTTATTCAAGCTGTATGATTTTATCCCTGGAGTGACTTTAATTCTTGAATACGCGAATCTAATATTTCCTAGTATAAACAGAACAAATACTATTCGTCAATGAAAACAACTATTACCGCTTGCTTAATTAGCTTGGAAGTATTCAGTTATTGAGGGAAAGATTAAAGGTTAAATTTTTATTCTCTTTTTTCTTTCCCTGTAATAGTAAAACCTGATCATGATTGATACCTAAACCATCGGTTAAGATTTAAAAATGCCATGATTTAGGTTTTTGGATTTTTTACATATTATCCGAACATGATTTAGACAGTGAGTGATTATCTTTATTTGTTCACGCAGCAGCTTTTTGAGGTGATTTGCGTTTGCGTGTAGAAGTAGTTTTTGGAGTAGGAGTTGTATTATTCTTTTTTGGCCTTCCTCGACGTTTTGGTTCTGATTTAATTTCTTTTGCAGGTGGTAAAAGTTTTAGTGTAGGAACAGGAAGAGGAAAAGGAATAGTTTTACTTTTCATTGTTTCGTAAGATGAAATATCATTTTCTAATTCCATTGTCCAAGGATCAGATAATATTTGATAAATAACTGGTTTATTGACTTTAGGAATTGATATTGATATTGATGTGTTGTCTGGTGTAACTGATGTTGTAGCTTGTATTAATTGAAAAATCCCAGTAACAAAATCTATAAACATCGCTACAAAGAAAGTAACAACAATAGCTTCAATCATTAAAGTAAGTATAGATTGCATAATTTTCTCCTAAAACACAGTGATTTTTGGTTTTCATGATTTTCACAAATGTTTCGCGTAGCGATATATCAATATTTTCACTGTATTAAAGCAAGATTTATATGTCGTTATTTAAGTTTTTTTGATGTATATGTAAGACTCAATACTGTCCGGTTGATTTTTGTAACGACCGTCTTGAATGTTAAGTGATGCCTGCGGCGGGCGTAGCCATCACTACATGATTTCATTTTTTGAGCTTAACCGATAAGTATTGATTTAAGACTCGATAAAAGTTGATGTGAGAAATAAATGAAAAATGCGTAAGTTTATTTTTGTTTAATACCAATTCTGTATAAAGATGCGCTCAATTTAAAGATTAGCGAACCGCAGAGACGCAGAGGACACGGAGAAAGAAAATACAAGGTTGAAAAATTCGGCGCAGCCTCATAAAGAAATGGTATAACAACAGAAAATTATCCCATACTGGATATGATTGAACCGCAAAATACACAAAGGGAAGAGAGTTTTAGAGAGTTTTTGGTGTGGCTGCATTTATTTTTTCAAAATTGAGAGCATCCCAATTTACCTGGAAATGCTGTATGTAATGTTTTTGAAGTATTCATTATCTAACTTAAAAAATAAAAAATAGGTATTAGGAAACTACTTCCCCAATACCCAGTTTTAAAGTAATCAAAAACTCTAGCAGTAATTTCAAAACAGACTAAGTTGAACACCTGCTACCTTCTTTATACTGCTAGGAAAATCATGAATTTTGCTAATTGTGCTAGATACAGAAGCTTGATAATCAATAGGTTTGATAGTCTTGACAACTTGAGAAATATCACTAATCCATTCAATATCTTCCGTGCTGCGACTAAACAATTTATCTACTATTCCTGGGTGAATATGGCATTCTTGAATACACCTTTCATCATTTAGCCAGAAATCATCATCACTGTCTTCACCATTCTCATCATTAGAAGATAATTCTGATGTATCCAAAGCAGCTTCATCTTCTTGTAAAATAGCATCAATTTCCTGCAATCGTTTGGAGACATCATCAATCCTCTCTGAATGTGGAAAAGATTGTCCTACAAGAGATTCTAATCTTGCTTTTTCAACCTTTGCATTTTCCAATTCTTCCTGCAATCTTGGTAGATATTCCGGTAATGAATCTATCATAGTATCAAGACTGATTAAAGGATGAGAACGTTGAAACTCAATACTTCCTTTTTTGTTGTCAATAACCCAGGGGAAATAATACTCATTTCCACAACATTTGATGTAAACACCTAACTTACTATTACCAGGACGATAATAAGCATACACATCAAAACCTCGGTAATTAGCAACCTTTCTTGTCGAAGTATTTTGATTCTGGAAAATCTCTTTGCACTCCAGAGATATTCGTTTAGAAATTTGCGCTGCTTTTATTTGCTTGAAAACTGGCTTGATTATTTTCAAATCTTCCTGAAGCCAGTCAATCTTGCGTTCTAAGTCTTGAATTTTGCGATTCCAGTTATCTATATTCCAGCCCAAACTAAATTGTTGTCTTTGATGACTCCTTTGTTGAATGAGTAGAGAATTCAACTCACTACGCAAATTAGACTCCTCAATTAACAGAGAATTTCCTGTAGCCATTGACTTAATTTGAGCATAGGAATAAACCCCCTGATCACAATCTTCAACATTATCCAAATCCTCACCATTGAGGAATTTAGCAGTCATTTCCTGCTTCCATTGCAAAGTCTGCCATCTGAGAGCATCTAGACGTTCAGTAATATACCTAAATATCCATACAAAAGGTAGGGTAAAACCCATAAATTCCCCATTTCCCTGCCTGATACCTCTTCCCTCCCTTTGAGTTAAGTCAGAAGGTCGCCAAGGGGCATCTAGGTGGTGTATAGCCCATAATCCGCGACGGTGGACATTGCAACCAGTACCTAATTTCTTCGTGCTTCCCAATAAAATACGCACCGCACCAGAATCAATTAACTCAAACAGTTTAGTTCGTTTGGATTTATTAAAATCATGAACAAACGCAATTTGTGATTCTGGAATTCCTAATGCTATAAACAGCATTTTCAAATACAAATAGGTACTGTATTTATCTGTTTTAGGAATACTAGCATCACAGAATATCAATTGAGTTCCCTTGACAGTATTCGTTAGCTTCCAAACTTGCCAACTATTCCAAACACATTCATGCAACTTACTGATATCTGCTTCTTTAGTTTCTCCCAATAAGCGCATAGTTAAAGCAGCTTTTGTGAGATCCGTTGTTACCTTCAGCATATTATCAATGCTGGGTGCAACTTGCCGAGTGTAAATTTTCTCAGACCTTTTGAGAGCATCCCTAAGAAATTGTAACTGTGCTGGAGATGGGTCTACAACAACATCAATAAACTTAGGTTTGGGACGTTTTAAAACATCACCAATGTTATCATTTGTGCGGAGGTCAACAAACTGATCCATCAGCCCTCGGAGAGCTTGGATATTGCAGAAACTCTTAAACCGAGTCACTACTTTATATTTACCACTAGCAGTAACTTCAGCCGAAGAAGTAGGTTCGGCAAATTGACTAGCCCATTCATCGAAAGTTTCTATTCCCAATTCTCGTAATTTAGGAAGTTGAAACATCCGCATCCAGTTAAATAATTCTGCCATAGTATTGGACAGAATTGTACCCGTTGCACCAATTACCTTTCCTGTAAATTGGGAACAAGTTTCTGTGAGCATATCTCCCAGAATATGCAGAATCTTCATGTAGGTATCACTAGCACGTTGACTCCAATTTTTGGGAATACCTCTGATGTTGTACATCTTGGTAATAATCGAGAGATTCTTAAATTCATGAACCTCATCTATCACCAACATATCTGTCAAATTATCAAAGTCGATGTGATTGTCTTTTCTTGTTGATTCTGTTACCTTGTTGATTTTATATTCTAAGCTTTTTAACGCCTTTTTCAATTGTTTAGAGGTGATTCTGTCATTTGACTCGTTTCTCAAGAAAGCTTGGAGAATTTCTTTTTCTTGATTGTGGAACGCTAATTGATAATCCTCCGATAATGCTAAACTAAAGAATTGAGAATGAGTAATGATAGTGCAATCAAAATCCCCTGTTTGAATGGCAGCAGTGAAAATTTTTCTACCTTCGGCATCTAGCTTTTCAGGAACTAATAAGTTTGCCATTGGATAGAGATATCTAAAACTCTCTTCAATTTGTTTTTCAGTGCCATTCAACACAACTAACATTGGCTTGTTAGCTAATCCTAATCTCCGACATTCCATGATAGATGCAATCATGGTATATGTTTTACCAAGTCCTACATCATGGGCTAGAAAAGTGGCATTTTCTTCAAGGATTCTAGAAACACCATCTAATTGCCAATAGTTTAATTGCACATGAGGATTACTACCCGGAAGTTGGAGGTAATTACCATTATATTTTCGAGCAGAGAAAACATTAATTTGTGTGTTGTAATATGTATACAGTTCCACACATCTTTGTTGATTCTCCCAAATCCAATTTCTAAAAGCAAATTTGATCACTTCTAATTTAGCTCTGGCTTCTTCTGTTGCTTCATTAGATGCTAAAGTATTAATGGTATCCTTGCTTTCGTAAATAATGATTCTGGGGTCTTGACGATTTAATCCTTTTTCCAAAAGTTTGGCACTATCTATATAACTTGTGCCATATTCTGTAAGGTCGTCAGAATTCCCTCCTATTGTCCAAAAAGATGTACTAGATGAAGTAATGTGAGATATCGTTACTTTGATTTTCAATATCTCCTTCGCAAACTGCTGGTAAATTTCTGGTTTAATCCAGTTTGTACCCAGCATTATGTGAATTTTCTTGTTCAAGATTTTATCTTTTTGGGAATCTGTGAGAGAATTCCAATCAATATTTGATGTTTCTAGACAAGCAAGTTTGATATCTTCTGTAGCATCTGGAAGCATTGGTAACGGTTGAACTGCTTTGAGTGCTTCTATGTTTTTGGCTAAATTAGCTGCAATCGCTTCTTGCAGTTTTCTGTAGACGTTACCAGATAAATATTGAGCAGCGAGTTCCCATTTCTGGTGAATTGGATTATAAAAGATGAGATTATCAGCATCGAGTTCTTGAATAATTTCCTCTTGACTCAGGTTGCTAATTTCTGAGATATAATCCAAATCTAGGCAACCTTTGATATTCAGAGAATGTGTTAAAGCATCTTGGGCTGAATTAACTTTTGTGGGAGCAGAATATGAACGACAGACTCGTTTAGAGAAAATATCAGCTAATTTGTAATTGCTCTTTTCTAGAGTTCTGACTAAATAATAGTTGGGATCTTTTCCCAGATGTATTAGGTTGTATTTACTATTGATTCTCCCCCATTTGCGAATGAATGAGTTGTAGCTGTTTTTAAGTTCTTGTTGGAGTTGTATTAATTCCTCATCATTTACTGTTTGTTGGGCATTGATAACTTTTATTAAACAACTACGTAGTTGCCAAAAATCTTCAATTCGATTTCTCTCTACAGTTTCTACTAAAACTAAATGGCTTTTCGCTCTTTGATAAATTTGGTTTTCATGAATACAAAAAGCCATTTCTTTAATATGTTGCAGTTCAGGGGGAACTAACAGAAGCTCTTCAGTTTCCTTTCTAGGAGAGTAGTTTACATTGAGAGGTATTTTGCACAGGGATTCAGATAAATCTCTGCCGTCATCTAATAGAGCAAAACCTTCACCGTACAGTTTATTAATGCTTGGTGTACCTAGTAAGTGATGTACATGAGGATAGATTCTCTGTTGTAAATGTGTGTATTGGGGAGATTTTTGCAGTTGGTCTTGATAATATTTATCAAAACTTCTGCCTTGAAATTCACTTAGAAAATATTCGTTGAGATGAGCTTTAGTTTTGTCACCTTCATTACCCCAATCTTGAGGAACAATTTGCACTTCTTGAGTATTTATCCATTTTGATGTATTAGCATGACGAGGATTTTTGACTCTTTGAAAGATTAGTAGAATGGGACTAACTTGAGTTCTAGCTATGGTGTTAAATACTCCACTAGGAAGTCTTACGGCTGTTACCAGTTCTAGTTTTTGTCCTAACCAAGCCCGGAACTTTTGAGAACTTGGAGCATCTAAAGTGTACGTAGAAGTAATGACTGCAATTAACCCTCCTTCTCTCACTAAGTCGGCAGATTTGGCCAGAAAATAGTTATGAATGCTGACTCCCAGAAAGTTATATTTTGAATCATTTACTCCATAGTCACCAAAGGGAAAATTCCCACATACCAAATCAAAATATCCTTCTGGGAAGCTGACTTCTTCAAATCCCTGATTATAGATTTGAGCTTCGGGATATAAATGTTTGGCTATAGTAGCGGGTGTTTTATCTAATTCAATTCCAAATAGTTTTGAGTTGCAGCGTATATCTTCTGGCATTAATCCAAAGAATAAACCAGTACCGCAAGCTGGTTCTAAGATTCTGCCTCCTGTAAATCCTATGCGCGATAGCATTTCCCAAATACTACGGATGATTTTTGGTTCTGTATAATGGGCATTTAATATGCTACTGGCAGCGTTATTAAATTCATTTTGTTCCAGTAAAGTTAGCAATTCTTTTTGTGCTTTAGCAACCCATCTGTTTTGTGGATTTAAGCTAAATATTTCAGGTAAACAACCCCATCCGTTGAATTTGGCTAATGTTTGTAGTTGTTCTTGGGTGGGAGTGGTGTTGAGTGTTTGCAGAGTAATAATTGCCTGTTTGTTGTTTTCCCATCTTTGTTGGGGTGTGGCTTTTAATTCTGATTCTATTGTTGAGTTGATTGTAAACATATACCATTGCCAAAAAATAGTTTTGGTAATGGGCGCATAGCGCAAATTTACGATTTAAATATGTTATAGATATTTGCATTCAGGTGAGGTAGAGGCAGTAATAATTAAACGCAGATGGACGCAGACAAACGCAGATAATTTTGTACTTTATTAGACTACGAAATGCTATATGTGCATCTTTAAAGTAAAATGATATCAGAGAAAAAATATAGCTTACATTCATTAGTAAGCCATATTATTTATAAATAATTTGTGAATATTTATGGTTGAAACTTTTACAGTGACAGGTTGAAAAGCTTGAGAATTTAAATGTGAGGCAGTATTACTGGACTTTAGACTAAAACAGGCAATATTAGATATGCCTCCAAAAGTTCTTACTAATAGTTTTCAAGCTGATAACTTTCCTGTTATTACCAGATTCTGATGTATTTTCACCTTGAACAGATTCATTTCTTAATAAAGAGTTTAGTAGTGATAGTTGGTGGTCTACGTCTCCTACATGACGGTATATTAAGGAGGGGATTATTTTCATGCCCAAAGGTGTAGGGACAATTTTGAGATATTGGTTCAATGTTTCTAAATAATTGCTATTTGCAAATTGTCTTTCAGCTACATAAGGGCGTAATATTTCTAGCAATTGAATAGCTCTTTTTATTTCCAAAGAATCAGAAGTATGATCAATTTGAGGCTGGCTTTCTCGGTAGCCTTTCATTTTCTTTTCAGCAACGAGATTGTGAAATTTAGAAACTGCTTGTTGAAAATTACCAAATGAGTGAACTTTTTGTTGAGATTTGTAGCCTACTCGACCCCATTCAACAGTTAAATTTTCTTGCTCAACTTTAGCACTCCAGAACTTATTGCTATTCTGGGCAGCATCTACGAATACTAAATATATTTCCATGATGATTACAACGATATTTCATGGTGGTAAACCGCTAAAAACTCTCATTGGTATTTAGCGGTTTAGTGATTTATGGCTTACTTGACTACTGAAAGCGATAGCGAAGCGCTGCTGCAAGCAGTTCGCTTACTTCTGTGCCGGAGGCAATCTAATTGGTACGGAATTTAGAGGTACGAAGACTTCTCTTGGAAACCTGCACAGGACTAGAAGCTGGTCGTGCCACCTTTGACCAAGACTGCATCCGCTCAACAGCAGCAGCATCTTGAACAGCTAAAGGCGTAATATTTCGCTGGCAATTTTCTAAATCAGCTAGTGTCACCTGCTGCGGTCTTCCTTCATCAAAAGCCAGTAGTGCGGCTTCTGAGGCTAGAGTTTCCAATTCAGCACCGCTAAACTTGTTGGTACTAGCAGCGATCGCTTCCAGATACTCTTCAGGAACTTTTATACCGTAGCGTCCCAGATGAATCCTGAGAATTTGACAACGTTCTATTTCTGTGGGTAGATCAACAAAGAAATTCTCATCAAACCGCCCTTTGCGCTTGAACTCAATCGGTAAAGCAGTCGGATCATTACAGGTCGCCACCACAAACACCCCCGCCGTACATTCAGACATGAAGGTGAGGATATTTCCCAGAATCCTTTGCGAAACCCCAGAAGTATCGCCATTAGCGGAAAGTGCCTTTTCTACCTCATCAATCCACAGGACACAGGGAGCGATCGCTTCTGCTGTACTGAGTGCGCGGCGGACATTGCCTTCAGATTCTCCCACTAGGCTACCAAGCATTGAGGCAATGTCTAGTTGCAACAATGGAAGATTGAGGATGGTGGCAATATTCTTCGCTACTATTGATTTACCTGTTCCTGGTGGTCCCGCTAGTAGCACTCCTTTAGGTTGGGGTAAATTGAGCGATCGCGCTTCTTGGGAAAACAACCGACGACGGCGTTGCAGCCAATCCCGCAGTAAATCCAAACCGCCAAAAGGTATTGTTGTGGGTTTACCCAGTTCGATACCCATTTGAGCTAATAGTCGGGTTTTGTATTCAACCACTAAGGCAATGATTGTACCATCAATCACAATGCCTTGAGAAGTTAATCGTTCCTTCACAGTCAACCGCAGAAAGTCGCTAATTTCTTCCAAAGTTAATCCTAATGCTGCTCTTGCTAAGGTTTCTTTATCTTCAGTGGTCAGAGAAACTTTAAAATTCACCTCTTGCTCACTGGCAGATTCTTGTAAATACAGCAGATATGATTCTAAGTGGTCTTGAATTTGCTCAATGCTGGGTAAAGGAACTTCACAGCAAGGAATAAGCCTCAATAAAGATTCATGGAGTTGAATATTTTGACCCAGAAGTACAATGCGCTTTTCAGTTGGTTTGAGACGATGATACAAGTTCTTGACTCTGGTAAGAACTTCCCAACTTAATTGCAGGGAGTTTTTGCCCACAAAAGGGTGAATATCTCCCAAAATGAACACCCCATTCCCCTCAAAATTGTTGATGTACTCGAATACATATATTAAAGGGTCTATGTGAGGAGGCTTTTTATAAGTCTCGACTGATTTGAATACCAGTCCACCGTCATCAGCAATCAGACATTGTTCTAAGCTGGATACTCCTAAATTCCAGAAATACACAGGACTGTTGAGTTTATCCATGACTTCAGTAGTTAACCATTGAATGATAGTGGCTTCTTCAGGAGATAGAACCTCTAAAGCCACAATGGGTATTTGAGAGTCAATGGTGGTAATTAGGTTTGATAGTTTCATGGTTGTGAATTTTACTCAGGTATTTCCTTTGATAAATACTGGTTGTCGCGCTCCTTTTAAGGGGTAAATATGGAGCATGGGATAATTTTCAGGTCGTTCGGCTCATAGTAAATATGGGGGAATTTTGTTTATTCCCCGGTGAAAATTTATTGATGTAGTCGGTGTTGATGGGTGTTAGTGCTACGAAGCTGTTGGTGGGATTCGGGTTTGTAAGTGCGTAGTTCACCGCCGTAGGCATCGCCCTGCACTATCCCCAAAGCTTCCTCAAAAGGTTGGGTTGCTTCTAGACAGGACAATCCCTCAAATCCTTCAGCTTCTATTTTTACTTCACCTGTAGCAGTGTCAAAATGTATCAATATTGCCCTTTCCATAGATTATCTCCGTACTTGCTGAGTTTGTTGATGTGCTGAGAATGCAAGACGCAAGGTATGTACTTGACCCTTGGTTTCTTCGGTGATGGTGCATTCTCCTAGCTGTTCCTGTAACTGTGCTGCTTTAGCGCGAACCATGTTTTTACCGTAGGCTTGCATGAGGGTATGAGAAAAGAAGTTTTCTCCCAGTCGGGGTACTGTTTCATAGGCATCATGGATGATTTGATACACCTTTACTTCTTGATCCCACAGAAACCCGATATCTGCGCGGGCATTTAAAGTATGACCAGGGACAACAATCTCTGCACTTTTGCCTTCAGAGTCGTCGTAATAACCTTTGAGCAATTGTGGTTTCTCATAAACTTGCACGGTAAGCTGCAAATCTTGTAGAGCATCAACTAAACATTCACGATTAGTTAATTTTGTGGTGACAGTTGAGAAATGTGACATCTTAGTTACTGTGAATTGGGAAATTAAGACTGATAAACAGGGACGCAAACAGTTGCTATTACTTCCTCTCTTAATTGCGTAGCAAGTGTATGAGGTGTATTATTCTCATCTACACCTCACACCTCGTTTTTGCTCAAGGATGATACAGACAGGTTTTTCTACCGAAGTTTGAGAGACATGGCTGTAGCTTTGCTTAACCCCATACCCTCATCACTTGCTAATCTTTGAAGATGACGTTGTTCATCCAGCAGCTTGGCGTAAATTTCATCCATTTTTCCCTCTAATTGAGAACGCCCCTGTGAATCAAGCCTTTTGGTATCTACAGAAGCGTTTTCGAGAATGTCTTCTAGATGAGTCATCATTTGTTCCAGACTGCTACCTGCTTCAAAACTGGCGTTACCCAAAAGCATTTGCACTTTCTTGAAATGACGTTCCATTTTCTTTTTGAAGTTGACTGGTTTGCGTCCTGGTTCCCAATTGCTCAAATCTTCGAGTAATTGCGCTGCTAGTTGTTCTCCACCTGCGATCGCTGATTCTCTGAGTGTTTGTTCTAAATTGGTGTCATACTGCTCGATAAATCGAGTTATTTGCTGCAAACATTCAGCTTGTTGTTCTGACAATTGCTCGCTAATAGCAGGAATAATCACAGGACGACCAATTATTACTTGTAAATAGTCTTCTAGTTCCTCTAAACAGGGAAAAGCTTTTACTAAGTTTTGCTTAACTTCTTGTTGTTGTTCTACAGATAACTGCCAAGCATTCAGTGAGAGGAATTTATCAATTCGTTCTTGATAATCTGTGTAACCCTCGTCATACTCTTCTCTCAATTGGGTGCGTAAAGTAGGGGCAATATTATCTCGAATTTCGATTAATTGACTCCAGACTATGGGTGCTAGGTCTATGGAACAAATCCAATCACCATTGTCATAATTCATCCATTCTTGGACTGAAGCAACTTCTTGTCTTAATTTGTTTGCGGCT
>NZ_CP186039.1:0-219917 GCF_049315035.1 Anabaena sp. PCC 7938
TTAAATTCCATCAGTTCTGTCCACAACTTTGATTTGAGTAAAATAGTGCGCGACTTGTTACCTTTACCCTGTCGCACATACACTTGCCCACTATCACCTCTAGCTTGAAGTTCCCCCCAAGTTAACTGGCAAAGCTCATGAGAGCGCAAGCCTGCCTGATACAACAATTTTACAATTAACAGATTGCGTTGAGCGATCGCTTGCCGTTTAGCAGTTTTAGCATCATCCACCATCGCTGCTGCCGCCCGTATCATCAACTTAATATCAGCCTCATCCAAATAGCGTTCATTAATCGCATCAGGTATTTCTCCCAATTTCAAAGCCATCCCCACATTAAAGGGCAAATAACCAATTTTGTGAGCAAAACTAATCAAACTTTTCACCGCTGCCAGATAAATGCGCCTAGTGCTGGCAGATTGTGTGGAAAACTGAGTGCTGTACTCCACCAAATCCTCATAAGTAATGTGGCGCAAAGGTTTCCTCAAAAACCGCAAGAAATGCTTAACGTAACGCTGATAGGCACGCACCGACGACTCCGCCTTACCATCCAACCACAAAGTAATCAACTTCATTTCAGCTTGAGCCGGGGATAGTTCCGAGATGGCCTGGCGATATTGAGAAACGTGGACGAGTGAGAGAGGCATAATTTCTACACTATGATCAATAAGACATAACCCAAGTTAAGTCTGGTTTTATGTTGTCTGATTTTTATTGTCACCCTTAATGGGTAATCCAAATCCATCTCTCTGATTTATTAATTTGTGTAAAGTGCTGACTTACTTATGTGGTTGATTGGCTAATTGTTAAATCCAAGACATTATTTACCAAGGAACAACTAAGTAAAAAGTAGTTTGCTAATGCAGCCCTTCACCTTTTTCTGGGATAAGATTCTGATCAAATCCGGTTAAATGCACATAGTTTCAATCCTGTAATCACAGGATTTGTAGCTGATTTTTAGGGTGGTTGTTCTTTGGAGATTTGATATCACATTATGTTTCA
Source organism: Anabaena sp. PCC 7938 (assembly GCF_049315035.1). Classification (NCBI taxonomy): domain Bacteria; kingdom Bacillati; phylum Cyanobacteriota; class Cyanophyceae; order Nostocales; family Nostocaceae; genus Anabaena; species Anabaena sp. PCC 7938. The sequence continues at coordinate 1,000 of NZ_CP186039.1, forward strand.
GATTTGGTTGTGCAAATTGCTCTAACGTTTTCAGCCGATAACCCCGGCATTTATGGCGGTAATCTCCTCAAAAATCAATGATTGAAACAATTATTGTCTTTGTCATTATTGGGCTAATTATCACGGTAATTTTAGCCAATCCCTTCCTCATTAAAAGGAGAAGAAACCGTCTCAAACGTCGCCCTTTTCCTCCCCTTTGGAATGCCGTTATTGAGAATAATCTTCCTATATATCTCTATCTGTCATCAGATGAAAGAAGGCGACTTCAAGGACATATTCAAGTGTTTTTAACCGAAAAGCAATTTATTGGCTGTAGAGGATTACAGGTGACAGAAGAAATGAAACTGATCATTGCGACTGTTGCCTGTTTACTTCTATTAAATGAACGAGGAGAATACTTTCCAAAATTGCGTTCAATTCTGGTTTATCCTAGTGCTTATATAGTCAAGGAAACGGCTGCTATTAGCAATTATGTTGTTGAGGAAAGGCGTGTCGCCAGACTAGGGGAATCATGGACAAAAGACCAGTTAATATTGTCTTGGGAACAGGTCAAACAGGATACTTTTAATTGGCAAGATGGACATAATGTTATCCTCCATGAATTTGCCCATCAATTAGATCAAGAGGATGGTAAAGCTGAAGGTGTGCCGATTTTACAACGCAACTCTGACCATCCGATTTGGGCAAAGGTGATGAGCGAAGCATATCAACAACTTTGTAACGATGTTCTCCAAGGAATCAATAATGTTATAGATAGTTATGGTGCAACGAATCCCGCAGAATTTTTTGCTGTAGCGACTGAGACTTTCTTTGAAAAACCACACCAATTGTTATCTCATCATCCGGCAGTTTATCAGCAGCTACAATGTTACTATCAATTAGATCCGGTGCAGTGGAATTATCCTACAGCTTCTGTCAATTTTGGCAAATAAGAAAGCGATATATAGGGCTACTATTCGATTTTTGATAGCGTGGCGTAAGCCATACAAGCTGTAAACAGTAAACAGTAAACAGTAAACCCCATCGAATCAACGATTGAGTCTCAGTATAATGAACAAGAATCAAACCGGATTCCTATAGTTTACGCACAGTTTTCAATCAAGGATAAAAAAGATAGCGGTTGGCTCATATTAGCAGCAAAGCCGAGAATTCCTGGATCTCGATGTTCGTAAAGTAATTGACCTTTGCTATCAAACAAAAAAGTGCCACCGCGCTGAGTTAAGTAGGCAGAATTCGGTACATAAGTCTGCCAATTTCTCAGGACTTCCACCATATTCCGTAGCCGCAGAGTAGCTAACTCAAAGGGGCGTTGAAAGCCACTGCCGCCGACTAATTGGAAAAACGAGCCTTGGAAAGCAGGCAGAGGAGTACCTTGAATGATTTCATCATCTCCAATAAGTTGAGGGGCTTTGCGGTCTCCCTTGTATCCCCGAAAAACTTCCGCCAGCGTTCCCGGACTACCAATCCCTGCACACATCAAAATTAGATTTAGCCAAGCTTTCCCAGACTCAGCAAGCCCAGGGAGAGAAATATTCAGACCAGAATAGAGATTGAGTTGGCGATGTAATTCTCCATTCGGTTCAACAAATAAATTTTCCGGCGGAAATCCTGTATATTCACAGAATCTTGTGCCAGAAGCGAGATTGCCAATTCCCACCGCACGAATAGCGAGTTTTTTATCTGTCAAGTTTTTAGCTTCACGCTGCAACCACCACGCATATTCAAGACTATCAAAATCTCCAAGTTGTGGCCAAACTAAGATAAGGATATGTGAGGCAGTCTGGCAGTTTTCTAGCAAGGGTCGGATTATGCCATCACTTACACGTTGATATTTGTTCTGATTAAGGATAGCGTAGGGGTTCATTGCCAGGTATAAATTGCTATTTAGCTATTAAATTTTAGCCCAATTTAACAGAATTTACATTGATTTTATCAAATTCCCGTAATATCCCGTCCCTTTATAGAGCGGGAGCATCAAGACAATTTTTGTTTAAGTTTAAGTTCCGTAGTTACCAAGAATCACCTACCGTAATATCTACTACCACAGGCACAGGGTTAAGAAACTTTTCAGCAGCAGCAACCATACATCTGTGTAGTATTTTGCTCACTCGCTCAACCTCATTCTCTGGACATTCCAGGACAATTTCATCATGGACAACACAAATCAACCTTGCATTAGTTCTACTTAACGGCTTAACAAGCTTCACCATCGCCAACTTATTAATATCTGCATTTAACCCCTGCACAGGATGATTGAGCATTTCTGCCAAAGAGGGTTTATCAGCCCATCTCCGTCTTCTTCCAGCTAAAGTCCGACTTTCTTTAACGCCCCGCAAATATGCCTGCTTAATCGTTTCATGCCACTTAGTCACACCAGAATAAGCATCAAAAAACCGCTTTCTAAAAGCTTTTGCTTCATCCAGTGTCATTGTTACACCATACTTAGTTTCAGCATAAATGCGAAGTTTGGCAGCCCCCATACCGTAAATCAGCCCAAAATTAATCGCTTTAGCCAGTCTACGGTCTTCCTCAGTAACCTCCGTGATCCGCTTACCAGTTACCAAAGCAGCTGTGAGTTTGTGCAAATCAGCACCTTGACGGTAGACTTGGCGCATCTTAGCATCACCAGAGAGACGCGCCACAATTCTTAATTCGATTTGCGAATAATCTGCTGCTAAAATTTGGTAGCCAGGTGCAGCAATAAAACAATTTCTAGCCGCCGCATGACGGGGAATGGTTTGTAATGGTGGGTGACGACAGGAAAATCTCCCAGACCTTGCTCCTAGTTGATAGTAATTGGGGTGAATTCTCCCAGTTTTGGGGTGAATGTGTTTAGGTAAACTATCAGTAAAAGTGGCAGTAATTTTGGCAAGGTGGCGATAGTCTAAAAGAGCTTTAATAATAGGATATTGATTGGCTAAGGGGACTAAATCTTTTTGATTAGTTGATTGTACTGGAATACCCATAGCCTGGAGAGAGGCTAATACTTGTGGGGGTGAATTAGGATTAACAGTATCCGTTAATTCTGGTAATAGTGATAGTTGAGATTTACCAGCAAGATGCAGTTGTTTCAACTGTTGAAGTGCATTTATTTTATCAGCTTCTAAAGAAGCACCCAGCGTTTGCCATCTAGACAAATCAAACAACATTCCATTGAGTTCCATTTGGGCGACAACAGGCAGACAATGAAATTCCAGTTGGGCAATTTTTAGCAATTTCGCCTGTGTTAATTTCTTGACTAAAATCGGGTAAAGGTCAAGTAAAATAGCAGCATCTGTAGCAGCATATTGTAATTGTGCTGGAGTCAGATGTTGATGCCAATTGCTGGTTTGTAATGTTTTATCTAGTTGTATATGTAACAGTTTACGAGTGATATTTTCTAAAGATGCACTGGTTTTAATGCCCGCATTCACAACTTGGTAAGCAAGTTGAGTATCGAAGAAATATCCAGAAGGTTGAAGTCCAGCTTGCGTGAGGAATTGCCATTCAAATTTGGCATTATGAGCAATTTTTACAGCAGAATTGCAGAAGAGTTTTTTGAGGAGCAAACGATAAATTCCAGTGCGTTCGCCTCCAGTGCAGTGTAGCTGATTATTTTCAGTATTGTGTTCTGCGCTATCGCGCACAGATATAGCTGGTAAATCAATTAGTACAACTGGGTAATTAGGTGCAGCTATTTGAATTAATCTAATTGTGTCAGTTAGAGGGTCGAGTCCTGTAGTCTCACAATCTAAGGCTAAAATTTCTGCATGAAACAAAGGTTTGATAACATTTTTGAGAGTGGGAATATCTTTGACTAAAATGTATTCTGGGGAGTAATTCATAGTGATGATAATTTGGCTTTTAAGCCATAAGTATTATAGCGGTATGCACTTGAATGAGATACAGAATCTACGGTAAGAGACTCTTAACTCCTGACTCGGTGACTCCTGCTATAGTTGGTATTCTTTGATAAGAATAATTAAATTAATTCGTAATTAAGTTTTGCACCGGGGATTTAGAACACGATACAAAACTTGTTGCATTTAAAAGCAGGGTAATTCAACCTTTAAACTTTGTAAAAGAGAGGTTTATATGTAATATCCCTCTCCTTATAACTTGATTCAATTAACTAATTTGACGCTGACCTTTACTTGTTTGGACAACCTGATGATGCTGGATATGCTGTTGAGAATTATTAATGGCAGTAGGAGCTAATTCTTGAATAATTGGTTTGACAATTTCTGGGGCAATTTCTAAGCGATTTTTAATTTGTGCTTGTAACCAAGCTAAAGGAACGCTTTTACCATTGACTGTTTGTTTGATAATTAGGTCAGATTTGGTTTTTGAAACTTTTTTAATGGCACTGGCAATTTTTCTGGCTGTGCGTAAATCAATTTTGTCTATGTTAATAGTAACTGAATTGTTGAGTTCAAGTTCTGGTTGTAAAGAAGTGCTATCATTTGATTGATTGCCATTGTCATTTTCAAAAGTCGTAGAAATACTAAATGTGGTTTCACGCGTGGTTAAATCATCATGCTCAGGAATATTTGATTGATTACAATTGTTATGTTCAACATTTGCAAAACTATTAACAACACAATTATAGTTAGCAGATAGATGACAATTTTCTTGTTCAACATTAAGATTGCTATTTGTGGTATCAATAGGTTCAATGTTTGATTGCTCAGATATTTTGTGAGTGGTATAATATTCGACATTAAGAGCGACTTCCTGCCATAAATGCACTAATCCCACTATGAAATCAACAAGCATAACAATGATAGAGAATGCTGTAATTACCAGGATGAGATAATTTAAACTTTCTTGAACTGATTGAATATTCATGGTAACTAAATTGAGATTTGATTATCAAAAACAATGAAGCAATAGCTTCCATTTCACTTGCTTTCAATCAACACGATTCAATGAAACTTAGAACATGACAATGGTTAGAGCAAATGTATCCTCAGTCTCGAACTTCTAGTTTTAAACTGAGGATTTTTGGTAACTTTAAAACAAATCCATTTGTACAGATGAATTGGAGGAAGATTCAGGAGGAGGAGTATTTTCAATTGAGTCTATCTTAGACTTAGAATTAACACGACGTTTCCCCCATCCTTCTTGTGCTGCGTGTTTAACTATGCTGCGGCGAATTGACTGACTAATATCGTGAAAATCGTTCTTTACCTGCTGAAAATGAATGATGGATTTATTGCTAGTATCACTCGTATTACCATCAATAAATTCATAAAAACTCTGGCAATCTTTTGGTAATTTATTGTATTTAGTTAAAACTTCATTCCCTACCCAAAGATAAAGGTCAGCGTAATCTCGATGTAAAGGTGCTTCGTAACTTGCAGGCATCATGTAAGTGAGAACTTCTGTAGCTGTGGCATATTCACCAACTTGATTTTGTTCATACTCATTGCAAATTAGTTCTAATCTGTCTTGAATACAAGCAAACTTCAGCCATTGAGGAATTGTATCACTCCAAGCATTACCATGAATAACCAATGGACCTGCCAGATAGCGAATATGGTGTATGGAAAATTCGGCTATTTCTAATAGAGTTGCTAACAATTCTTTAGGAGTATTTAAACTAGCGAGAATTTGCAGCATTTTCAAGGTGTTGTCTGGCAGTTTAGTATTTTTATGATTATTGATTTCTGCCATTACTTCGGGTGGAATCAAGTTGATTTGTGCCATTTGTCTTCTCGATATGAGCGCATCACCAAAAATAGCCAATAGGCTAATACATAATTAGCCAATCGGTTAGTGCTGTTAATCAATCAATTTTTTATGCTGGTATTAATACAGTTTTTCAGGTCATACCAATGAATCAAGAACCCGCATTAAATCAAAACTCTGAGGATGAAAATAATCGTCAGATTAAGTCTGCCAAGGGTTATCAATCGCATGGTTATAGCCTTGAGGAATCAAGTTATGAGGATCAAAATAATCCCTGGACAACAGACAGATTTGAAGATGGTTATCAAGAAAATGTTTTTGAAATTAACTTTGGCGATACACCCTATACTGAATCAGCAGCTAATCCCAATCCAAAATTACCAGGATATGGATCTGGTTCAGGTTATAAGTCTAAGAAAAGTCAGCAGTCAACATCCCCAGAATTAGAGTTGTAAATCGTAATAATTCAGGAATCAGGAATGCGATTTATAAATCATATTTTCATTGATATGTACACCCCAAAGTGAAACAAACACGGACTCAGTACTATTCGATTAAGCCTTTTTTTGGCATTATAGACGACGATATTTCAAGGGGTTTAGTCTACTTTATTTCCTTAACCGATTCGTATTGAATCTAGACTTGATTCAAGAAAATACTTGATTGATTGGGGTGTAGTTGTCGTCATTTAAAAACCTGGAATTATGAACAATTCAAAAAGATGGATATTTTTGCTCATTGTCATCAGTTTTATGATCTACAGTGTTACTGTGCAAGCTGCTAACAGTACATTGAATAATCGCAATCTGCCCACTCGAATTGTAGAAGTTGCTAATAGTCAATCTCGATTACCTGCTAACAAACTTTTGTTGCCAGACTGGAATCGCATTTCTCTTAATCAACTACCAGGTATCAGTCAATCGGGGGCAATTGATGGTAGTCCCTATAGCCAAACTTTAGGTTATGATTTGAGTCGGACTTGGACTGTAGGAATGACTCCTGATCAATATTTGAAGTTAGGAGATATCAGTGAAGCCTTGCAAACAGAAAAGTTTTCTTTGCAAGCTATTGGAGATATCACATCTATTGATTTAAACAAGATTGCTTTGAGTGAATTTCCTTTAATTGCAGAACAAACATTGAGTCATTTAGCTAAAGTTGTTCCTCAATTAGCTCAAACACCAGTGAAAGATATTCAACCTGTTGCTACTTTACTGAAAACTCAAGGAATTGAAGCATCGAATTTAACATTAGCTCAGGTGTTAACACAATATGAAGTTGGGAACATCAAGCTGGGAGAAATTGACTTGTCAAAGTTTTCGCTGACTTCAATTCCTAATTTAGAAACAGTACCTATGCAAGATTTTACAAATTGGATGAATAGCTTTGTCAAAAACATTCCAGGACTAGGACAAGTACCTTTAAGATTGATGCCTAATCCTATCAATGAAATTGGTAATTTAGTCATGCGAATTGATGCAGTTTATGGAATAGCAGAAAATCACCGTAACAATACAATTTCTGGTTCAGATGTGCAAGGTTTTTCTGTACCCTGTACTCAAAAAGACTGTGCTTATTTAGAACTAGATGATTTGGAAAATGTAGGGAAGAGCGATGCCTACGGCGAGCGAAGCTATCGCTTGTCTTTAGAAGGTAAGCAATGGATATCCGGTAAATACCAGGAAGTTGAGGGAGGTTGGGGGATACTCAAAGCAGTTAACAATGGACGAGAACCAACGGGACGTTTACCCTTTGGCAAAGCTTTTAAAGTTGTGGTCATGGAAACAGATGAAACCGCAGATACAGTTGATACGGCTTTATACTTTCGGTTCTGCGCTTGGAAGATGGGCTGCTCACCTTATTTTATCGGACCGATTCCTTTTTTCAGCTATCAGGTGAATGCGCTGATGTTTGTAGGTAATTTGGACAACCAAAGTGAGCAGAGTGTCAGTGGTGCCAGTGTTAATACTACTTCTACACCAACGGGTGCAAATAGAGAGGTGAAAGGTAATCCTAGTCAAAGTAGCATAGCGACAAATCAAATTAATCCTTGCACATTTACCCGTGCTAATCGCTCAATTGTCAGTCAATCTTTTTACGGTGTTAATTTGCCATTACTAGGAAACGCCATTGCCGAAATTGAAAGTGCTGGTGGTGGGGATTATCAAGCTGTTGGTGTGCATACCTGTGCTGATGGGGGTTTAAATTGTGGTCGAGGACTGGGACGGTATCAGTTCATGAGTTACAACCCCTATGCAGTGCGGTTAATCGCTGCCAAGTCTGGAGGAGAAGAGTTTCTTGAGCGAGTTAAACAAGGTTATCAACCTACTGAAGCTGAATTATTTGAGTTTTTTCCTCCTGCGGATCAGGATAGGGCATTTATGGCTGATATCGCCAATAAAATTCAAGTAACTCAAACGGAAATTGACCCGATTACAGGACAATCATTCACTGGTGAACGGCTGATTGAACGAGTAGCTCAAAAGCATTTTGGTGGTGATAATAGCAAAGTTGATGCTAGTAGTTCTGATGTTTTTGGTCGTCTTAGTCTGAAAGATTATGGCAAAACTGCTTTAGCTCTTTATGGCAATAATAACAGTGATAATGGAACGTTAACCTGCATTCCTAGTTTAACTTCTCGATACATTAGTAATGCTCAAAACATTGGTAATTAGAAGTACGAAATACAGCAGGAGTCAGGAGTGAAAGCCACTTATAACAATTGTGGCTATTGTTATAGCTTATCACAACAAATAAATTCGTTTGATTCCTCTTTCCTTTAAGCTCTCAAAAGTTGCAAGTTACATATTTACAAGCGTAGTTTTTATGACTAATTTATCTACAACCTCTATATCTTCCGACCCACAGACAAAGAATTTTTCTGATACTGACTTGCATTCAAAAAAGCAATTTGAGCAAGTAACAGCAGACAAGTTAGTGTCTTCTTTGTCTGCCTCTTCTACTCAATCTCAATCACTAAAAACAACAGGATATCAATTACCAGAACCTCCTATGAGAATACGTTATGGAGTACATTGGTTTCGTGTTGGTTTAAGTATCTTTTTACTGCTTTCTGTTCTCTGCGGTTTAGGAGGATGTAGTTTGAATGCAGCAACTGTGACTTGGCACAAAGCTGTTAATCTTGTTTCTAGTTCTGTAGTGGAACAGGTAATTGTAGAAAATACAGACTTGAATCCTCAAGCATCTGTTGACAATATACTGGCTGTAAATGTGGCAGGAAAAGACGGGAAGCTGACAATTTTCAACTTTAATACTCCAGATGTTTGTGGTACTTTGGGTTGTCTGTATGCTGGTTATTGGTTCAAACCAAATCAACCAATAATTCAGGTATTCTTGAGTTATTTAAATCCTACATTACCCCCAGGAAAGCAATTATTAGCAGTAGGAGAAAATCGGTATCAGGCTTTACCTTGTATTAAAGTATTGCAAACAGAAAAACAGCAATTACGACAATTGAACTTTTGTTTTAACAGTAATCGTTATCAACTTGCCGATAGTCAACTTTTGGCTACCATGAATAAATCACCCAAATAACAGTTTTGATTAGTCAATAAGTACCAATAAAACAATAAGTTAACAACAATAATGCCTAAACTTTTTAGTGAGAAACCTGCCATAGTGTTTGACTACGGCAGATTTTATGTTCAACCCAGGTAATTTGATAACATTCAACTATTCGTCATCATCGTCAAATTCAAAATCATCATCGTCCAAATCGGTTTCTAAATCGTCGTCTTCATCAAGGAAATCGTCATCTTCAATTACTTGAATTTTCCGAGGTGGTTTAGTTGCTGGTTTAGATTTACGGACAGTTTGAGTTTTACCCTTATTCTTATTCTTGTTTGGTGGTAAAACTTCCACCTCTACAGATACTGATTCTCCAGGGTTAGCAGGTAGAGATTGTGGTTCATTGAAACCAGCGATAGCATCATGTTGTTGCCAAATTAAACTTTTAGCTGTGGTTTTACCTAAATACAGTTGGGGGAAATTATCAACTGTGGGTTTAGTGTAGGCTACAGTTTTGCAACAGTTATGTTTATTCTTACCTTCACCTTCTTTAATGGCTCTAAACTCAATTTCTAGCACCCCTAAACTCCGCCATTTATCACTTTTACCGCTAAATGGTACTTGGAAATAATCAGCAAAGGTTTTCTCTAATGAACGATAAAACTCTTCACGGACTGATTTAAAACTCCAGAGAGCTACATTTTTGAACCGGACAACAACAGGAGTAGTATGTAATGGTTGATTCTTGTCATCCAGAAACATAATTGCGTGTTCTGAACAGACATCCATTGTTCTTTTATCAAGACTATGCCTGTAGTCATCATAAAGTCCAACAAACGAACCACCCACATCTTCAACATCTGATTTATAGCGGATATATTCTGGTGCAAAAGCTAAAACCAGTAACCGACCTTCAGTAATTAATAGTCCGGTGACATCTTCAGTTAAAGTGACAGTAGTTAAATCATCTTCTTCAGGCATTTCTAGCCAACCAGCTTTTTCTAACTGGTCTTCTGGAATCAATAGTCCAGCAGGTTTATCATTAACGACAATGCCATAGGGGAGAAGCGGTTTACGGACTTGGTTATAATGATCATTGAAGAGTTCTGGGTCTATTTCAAATTCGGTTTCTTCAAAGTCATAATCATCAGGTTCAGTTAGTCTGGCTTTGGTAGTTTTAGGTTTAGTAGCAGCAGTTTTGGGAGGAGATTGATGGGGGTGTTTAGAGTTGTTTGTAGTTCTTGATTTAACCATTGGACTGCATAAATATGATTGTCCAAAGTCTGAGGCGTTAGCCTCTAAATTTAGTATAAATTAACTATTTTAGGCTAGAATGTTGGGTAGATATTAACAAATCAAAGTAAAGAAACTGAGGGTGCAATAACTATTCTTAGCAGAGCGTTTTATGACCAAAAATGAAATCACTGCCAATTATGACGAATCCTGGAAAGAAGCATTAAACGAATATTTTGATAGTTTCTTATCCTTTTTCTTTCCTGTGGCTTACGAAGCAATTGATTGGACAAAACCACCGGAATCACTAGACAAAGAACTGCAACAAATTACAGCTTCATCAGAAACTGAAAAACGGATTGTAGATAAACTGTACAAAGTTTGGTTATTGGATAAAACACAAGCATGGATTCTAATTCATATTGAAGTCCAAAGTAATTATGATGTTGACTTCCAAGAAAGGATGTACACTTATAATTACCGAGCTTTTGACCTGTATCATAAATTTGTGGTGGGTCTGGCGATTTTAGGAGACACAAGTTCCACTTGGCGACCTAACAGTTATCATCAAGCTATGTTAGATTGCGAATTAAGTTTGAAGTTCCCCATTGCTAAACTCCTAGACTATGAATCACGGTGGACTGAATTAGAATCTAATCCTAATCCTTTTGCTATCATAGTAATGGCGCATTTAAAAACCAAAGCCACCACGGGGAATTTATCAGAACGTGAGCAATGGAAATGGGTATTAATTAGAGGACTTTATGAACGAGGCTTAACAAGAGAACAAATTGTTAAACTTTTTAAAATCATTGATAAAATGATGACATTACCCAAAGAATTGCAACGAGGATTAGTAACTAAAATCAAACATTTAGAGGAGGAAAAGCAAATGCCTTTCATTAGTCCAACAGAAGAATTAGCAATGGAACGCGGTGAACAACAACTAATTATCCGGCAACTAAATCGGCGAATTGGTGGAATTGAATCATCATTCATTGAGACAATTCGGACATTAACAATTGAGCAATTAGAATTACTCGGTGAAGCACTCTTAGATTTCTCCTCTGTTACTGATTTAGAAGAATGGTTACAAAATAAACCAGAGTCTTAGATTAAGTAAAAACCCCACTTTTCATTAACTACTGTGGGGTAACATTGACAACTTCTCACTGGAATCTGGGATTTTTGGGGGAAAATAAAATATTAAATGAGCGATACCTATACCTACAGTCCGGTAAGGAATACGGTCAGCGTAGCGATAGCAAATCGCTGCTGCAAGCAGTTCGCTTGCTAGGATTTAAATATTTAGCTTTATTTACGCAGAATATTCCTTTTTCTCATCTTCCCTACTATTGACACCTCAAAATTTTTGGGCGTTCCGTGAGCGTCAGCCAAACGGATTTTTAGGTGTCAATTCTGGGTTTTTCAGCTAATCTTCTCATAAAAAATCATTCCTATAAAAAAATATCCAGAAGGTCAATTCCCTAACTTTGACTTGGTAACTAAAATTGCTGGTAAACGTATATTCAATCGCTATGAACCTTTACCAGAAAAATCTACCAAACAGCCATATCACTGCTAACTCGACATTAATTGAAGTCTCAACTTACCAACCAACACTAGCCAATATTGACTTCGGTAAATTCTTTCAACAGTACAACAACCCCCAAGGTTGGACAATGATGGCTGGACTGTTGGTAGTTTTAATACTACTGCAAATCAGTGGTACGGGTAAAGGCAAAATCACCACTGGTACAGTCTGCGGTGTCAGCGAAAAACTAGCAGCCACTAACCTCGCATTTAAGCAAATCCAAGAACACAAACATAATAAAGTTACCCTGTGGTCTGGTACACCACGTTACTGGGCAAAAGGTAAGTGGCGGGGGTTAATGGCTAACCTGCAAACCATGCTGGGTGCAGCACCTACAGTTTGGTTTCCTCATGCTGAACGGGGAACACTGGTAATAGGTGCGCCTGGTTCTGGGAAAACTTACTCAACCATTGACCGGATGCTAGAAAGTGCCATGCAGCAAGGGTTTCCAATTTTACTCTACGACAAGAAGGGCGACCAAATGCGACTCCACGCCCCCCTAGCAGCACGTTATGGCTACAAAGTGCGAGTATTTGCCCCTGGTGAAGCTTTTAGCGGTGTGATCAATCCCTTGGATTTTATGCGTGATGCACGGGATGGGGTAATGGCTGGGGAAATTGGTCAAGTCATTAACCGCAATGCTGCCAGTGGCGGTAAAAGTGACGAGTTCTTTGCTAAAGCTGGGGATTTGTTAGCAAAAGCATTATTACAGTTAGTCAAGGGTTCACCCTACCCAGATATGGCCATGCTGTATGCGGTGTTGCGGTTGCCAAAATTGGTGCAACGCCTTGATCATGCAGTGCAGTCTAAACGCTTAGATGAATGGGTCGCCACTTCATTTATTCAATTTTTGAGTGCTAAGGACGCAGAAAAGACCGTTTCCGGGATTTTAACGACAGCGGCAGGGACTTTCTCATCTTTTATTCAAGCTGATTTGCTACGGGCATTCATCGGTAAATCGGATATTCCTACCCAGCTATCAGGTAGAGAAATGGTGGTGTTCAAGCTGGATGATGAACGCCGCAGTGTGGTTGGTCCCCTGTTAGCAGCTGCGATGCACTTAATGATTGTCGGTAATTTAAGCCGTCCTCGTAAAGACCCGTTGATTATTTCTTTGGATGAATTACCATCAATTAAACTGGATAGGCTACCACAGTGGATTAATGAATACCGTTCCAATGGTGCTTGTTTTATCTTGGGTATTCAAAGTTTAGAGCAGCTTTACGATATTTATGGGGATAAAATGGGAAGTGCGATCGCATCAGCTTGTAGTACCCATGTTTTGTTCAATCCTGGTAATTACAAAACGGCTGAGGATTACTCAAAGCGTTACGGCGAAAAGGAAGTGCTGATTAAAAATCGGACTACTGGGCGAACTCTTGGTGGACAAATGAGCCGTTCCATTAGCTGGAGTGAGAATTTACAAAAAATGCCTGTTATCAGTGCTGATGAAATTCTCAAGTTTCCCCAAGGTAAATGTGTAATTACCAGTCCTGGTTACAGTTCCGGCGGACAAGCTTCTATTCCCTATCCTTTAATTATTCCTGTGTCGAAAACAGATGAAAAACGAGCTAAAGAAAGTGAAGCACTTTGGGACACACAAGTTAGATTGGCTTTAGAAAGTCAGGTAACAATTCCTGATCTTAAAATGTTGACACAGGCATTGTATGACCGCATTGAAGAAGCAGGACGGATGTTGCCATTACCAGATGAAGATGTGGCGACAGTACAGGAATCTAGTAATCATCAAGAACCTGATGTTTTGGAGAATTTTACAACACGAGTTTATCAAACTCCAGGGTTACAATGATAGGAAGCTGGTGGATTTTACAAAGCTATAGGATACTGTGCCTATTTTTCAACTTTAATCTAAGCAACTCCATATTTGGTATAAGGACGTTTGTAAGGGGGATGCAAGCCTAAAACAATATCTGAAGCTGGAACTCCTCTTTCCACCAACTCTTGACCAATATCAGCTTCCGTCATATTGTGCTGAATCCAGATTTTGTTATCTTTAATATCTAAATGAATGTAACAGGAATAAATGCGATTTAAGTCCTGCCAACCAACATCTAGAAGTTGATAGTGGTCATGTTCTGAATCAAAAATGAGTTGACATTCAATATTTGGCTCATTTGGGGTAGCATGGGCTGTTAATAATTCTTGGATGATTTGACGATATTTATCTGGTTTTTTCATGGGATTATCTCCTCTTTGATAAACTGTTTAAACTCCTCTACAATTGTTGGTAAATCACTATCAATTTCTTGTTTTTCTTGTTCCTTAGTTATAGGACGAAACAGCCGACGACCACGACTGTCAAAACCAATCTTCTCTACAACTGCCATAAAGATAGGATAGTCCTCTGGTACTGATAAATTACCACCTTTACGTTTCAGAATTAAAAAGCTAGTAACAATTCCTAATTCACATTCTACCTGAAAGTTTTCTGGAGGTAACTGAATAGAAGCAATTAACACAGCCATTTCCTCTAATAACCATCTGCGAAAATATGCTTGCTGAGATGAAGAAAGAATGCCATTAGATAGTAAAACACAGACTATTTCACCAGGTTGTACTTGTCTTAAACATTGTTCTACAAACAAGCATTCCTGCTCTATTTGGTTTCTCAATTTGGATGTGATAATGTAACTGCCATTTTCTTGTTCTTTCCATTTGTACGCCATTTCAAATCGAGATAGTTCTGAATCTGAGATAGAATTAATTTTGCAATAAGGAGGATTAGCAAGTGCTATAGTAGGTAAAGAAATTGTTAGAGGAGAATGACTAGCGGAAATTTCAAACAGTTGTTTCCAATCATTAATTTCAAGTTCCATCAAAATAAACTCCCTTGCAACTGATTTCCTGTTTGATTCTTTTCGTATTTGATACCATTAATCAACAAGCTATTATTTGTTGACAAGCATTAATTTTTATTTTCATCAAAATAAACTTCCTTGCAACTGATTTCCTGTTTGATTCTTTTCGTATTTGATACCATTAATGACCAAGTTATTAGATGGTTGATGCTGAGGTATTGATGGGGTAATTTCATAAGTTAAATTTGGTCGAATAAAAGAAATACCTCTACCAGTTAGGGTATTACCAATGACCAAATCTCCACCCAAACTAGGAATAGGTAATCCGAAATAGGGAGCATAAAGCATAAAATTCAAACTCGCTATCTTTATTAGCAGTACATCCCATTCCCAACCTGTTAAACTAACAGCATAGTTAGACATTTCCAAGGCTAATCTGCCTGTACCCATAGCTGGTTCATAAACATGAAAAGGTGGTGCAGCAGTAGCACTAGAAACGGCTGTAACAGCCATTGCTCTAGCGGTCCAAATTGGAGTAGGATAGAATTTAGCTTTTGATTTTCCGTAACCTTCAATCGCTAATAAATGTCCTAAATAATCAAAGGGACAGGTGATTAAAAGCTTTAATTCCAATGCTTTTACAAGACGATTTTCTGCAACCAGCACATCCTTCTGGTTCTGGAGGATTTGTAGTAATACTGGGATGTCCTAAAGCATAAAGTAAGTAATCTGTGAAATAGGGAATAAATCTGGAATGACTACCCCAACTTCCTTGAGGAATAGCTTGCAAACAGTTTTTTACCATCTGCAAAGCTTGAGGATTTCCTAAGTCTAAAAACTCAGTGTGTGGGATGTCTTTAGGTATTTCCCCAGTTTCTATTGTCCAACGCCATTGTTCCCATCTACCTTGATATTTATCGTCTAGATTGAGTAATTCTGGTAGCAGCCATCCATGTTCATAAGATTTGAGTTTCATTGGCATTTATTGTTATCTATATTTGCCAATGACAGAGGCATTAGCCTCTTAAATGCTAACTTCAGAAATATCGGCTAAATTTATCATTGATGACGTTATTTCCTGATTTATTTGATTTGATTGGGCATCATTCTCTTGAGGTTGATTCAGAAGTTTAATTAACCATCTTTCAGTCTGGTGATGATACTTCTTGTTCCAACGTATATTTAATCTTTGGGGTGGTTTCACAGGGTCTAATGCTAAAATCACAAGCTGCATTTGGTTAGGAATAACTGAATATTGAATAGTTGTAGTCCATAATTTTACTCGGTCTTGCCAGCTTAACTGAGGATGACGCACAGCCCATTCATAAATTCTGGGTATACCTTGTTTAAATGCTATATTTGTGGTGACTTGAATAAAGTAATTATCGTTATTAATCATTAGGGGAGCAATGACTGGGTTATCAACTAATAATTTCTTGCGAGTGTGAAAAAGTTCGGGTGCAAGTTCCTGTACTTGAGCAACCCATTGAGCAATTTGAGGATGGGCATTTAATAAAGGTTCTACAGGTAGTTGTAAAAATAATTGTTTCATCAGCAAATGGAAGCTATCTGCAATAATATAATCAAATTCAGAGTGATTTGAATGATGTTTTTGATAAGGGAATAAAAGTTGTTGCTGAGTTTTCTTAATTTGTTGAATATCAGCCAGATTAATTATTGGCATGGTTGGGAGAAAATTACATCTCTCCCAGGCAGCGGTTAGCTGCTACTGTCTTTTTGTAGTATTAATTGTAATTACATTATTTTACTTTTCAGGCAATTTATTTATTCATTTTCTAAAGAATCCTCAAAAAAGCTGGGGATATCTCTTGCCCCGTGAAATACACGGATAACTTCAATTCCTTGGTTGAGGGGGTAGTAAAAAATCAGATAACTCCCTACAGGAAAACTCCGTAAACCTGGCAGTAATTCATCACGTTTTCTGCCCATACTAGGATTTTCTGCCAGAATTTTGAGTTTATTTTCTATCTTTTGTAGGAAACTATCTGCTTTTTCAAGGCTTTCATTAGCTATGAAATCCCAAGTATCTAACAAATCAGCTTCGGCAAGGGGTTTCTTCAGAATAATTGCCATTATTGAGACTGTTTCTCCTGCCGCTGTTGTTTTGCTTTGGCAATGATTTCACTCATGTTTAAGGGTGTAGATTCTCCACTATCAATACCTTGTTGAATTTCTCGTCGTAACTCAGCAAGACGTATTCCTTTCAGGGCATCTTGTTCTTTGAGTAGCCGCAGTCCTTCCCGAATTACTTCACTGGCAGAAGTATACATACCGCTTTCTACTTTAGAATGTACCCACTTTTCTAGTTCGGTGGTTAGAGAAACGTTCATTTACAACCTCTATCCAAAAAGGCTTCCACTAATCATTCTACTGGGAATAACAGAAAATAACAAAGTTTGTTATTTTGCTAATCTATTACCCCAGTTTAATCAAGACGAATAAAGCTATTTAGTAACCCCTTACTTGCTATTCTTAATTATTCAGATGTAGCGATCGCATCCAACAACACCAACCCCATCTGCTTCAATAAAGCAGTATTCCCATCAGGACAGCCATGTTGAATTAGGCACTTAGCACAGCCAGTATGACAATTACAATCTCGTGCGATCGCCCTGCCAACCTCCGCCAGTTTTGGCAGATGTTTAAACACAGCTTCAGCCGCACCATTGCCGCCATCACTGGTATCATAGAAATAACCTGTGTAATTGCTATTTTCCCCCAACTCCTTCACTACTGTAAAATTCACCTGTTTGGGGTCAACTCTCGCTACAAGCTGTAATGCTCTCATAATTTGATGTCCAAAGCTGTGCATAGCAATGAAGGGACTGGAATATTCCCACAACTGTTGATAACCAGAAGGTATCGGTTCTTGACTGCGGGTTAAACTGGTTCTAGTTTCTTTAGCAAACTGTTGGATGTATTCTCGCGCACTTGAGTTAATTGTTACTTTCACCATAGGGGCGGAAAATTGGGTGCGGAAAGGTTGCTCAAACTTGGCTTCTGACAGGGTTTTGACAATTACAGCTTTGCGGGTAAGTTTACGACATAGGGGACAACGCGGTTGTTGAGGTAAGGGTTCTTTATAGTTGAGACAGCGTTTATTCAAACAAGTCTGCTCGTAAATTTGCGTCATTAAACTGTAACCGCTGGTAATGTGTTTAACTTCACCAAAACTCAGTTCTAGGGTTAAGTATTCTTGACATTCTTCAACTTCAGACAAAGTTGCAGGGTGCGAAACTTTCTCCTTTATTCTCTGTTCCTCCTTCACAGATTTTCCTATGACTACGATGTCAGTCTTGTGCGAAACTTTCCCCTTTATTTTCTGTTCCTGTTCCTCCTGTTTCTTTTCTTCTATACCATCTGAAGAAAACAGCAATGGTAAATTTACTGGATCAGTTAACACAGTTAAACTACTCGTTTGTGATACAGTAGTTGCAACTGTAAAAATTGCTTTATCTGTTGTTTGTTTTAAAATCGCTCGTTTACTGTTAAGGTCTAAGAAAATACATTGATAAGTCAGCATTTCCCCCTTCGCATTTTGGCGTTTATAAATGGCTTGGGGATGCACTTCTCGATGAGCGATATCTTCAGATATTTCCTCTAATTCTTCCCCAGAAATTGCATCTACTAATTTGATAGTTGTTTGCGATAAACCACCCCGAAAATTAACATCTTTATGGGGATAACCTTTAGCCCATAAACCATTCCTACCTTTGTGTAAATGTCCTTGGGCTAATAACAGTTTGGCAACATCAAAAGCGGCTGCACCAAAATAGTGTTTAATTTTGTTAGTGGGAATGCCTGTTTCTGCGGCTGCACACATCAAATGTTTGGCTGCAAAGATGGGATATTCATCATTAAAAAACACTTCTTCAGCTTCTCCAGATACTAGCATTTCTGGATGTTCTGCTACATAACAATCAATAGGGTTGAAAGCATTGGGAAGCAGCACTGTGAGTCCTGGTTGAGAACGTCCGGCTCGACCACTGCGTTGCTGATACGCCATTTTAGAACCAGGCCAGCCACGCAATACACAACATTCTAATTCTGGTAAATCAATTCCTGCTTCTAAGGCTTCTGTGGCAATTATCCACTTGATTATACCAGATTGAAGTTGATTAACTACTTCGGCTCGACGCTCGGCAGTAATGCCACTGTAAAATGCAGTAACTTGGTTTGATTTTAACAGTTCTGTGACTTCTCGCACACTGCGCCGGGAGTTACAAAAAGCGATTCCTGATTTATTTTGATTGAGTAAAAATTGAATTATTCGGGCAGTATCAGCAGTTAAATTGTAACTTGGTTGCGTGACAATTACTTGTCTTGGTGGTGAAGCTGCGCCACTTTTGCGAATCCAAATTAAGGGTTTGGGATTGAGTTTAGTGGGTTTTAAACCAGAGAGTTTCAAAGCTAATTGTTTAGGATTTCCACAAGTAGCACTGAGGAAGATAAATTGCAGTTTTTGGGAGTCACCACCGTAATGATCTACTGCTAGTTTAATGCGGCGAATTAACCAAGCCATATTTGCGCCATAGCTACCGGAAAGGGTGTGTGCTTCATCAATTAAGATGTAGCGTAATCGTTGATAAAAGTTTGCCCAATTTGGTGATTTCCAAACTTGTTTGAGTTGGAAATGAATTAATTCAGGAGTGACACCTAATATATGGGGTTCACTGGCAAGGATTTGTTCTCTTTCTGCTGATTTGACATCTCCCGTGATCATTGCTAAGACTGGGCGATATTTTGGGGGTATGGTAGAAAGTAATTGTGAGATTTTATGGAATTGGTCAAGTGCTAAAGCTCGCAGTCCATAAAATGCTAAGGCGCGGTGTTCTTGATTGATGCAACCTTCGATAATGCCGGGGTATGTGCTGAGGGTTTTACCACTGGCTGTAGGGGAGGTGAGGATGAAACTTTTACCTGTTCTAATTGCTTGTAAGGCTTTGATTTGATGGGAGTAAAGTTGGGTGATTCCTAATGATTGCAATGCTTTTATTAATTGCTTTGGTAGGTCTTTGGGGATGGTTTTTAGGTTAGATTCGGTGGCAGGAATTGTTTGTTGATAGAGTATTTCTTCTGCTAGAAATTCGGTGATTTCTGTTGGTTCTGGGGGATGATTATTTGTGTGAGAATTTTCGGCAATGGGTGTGGTGGGTGGTGTCCACAAACTTTGCAGTAATAAGCTATAGTTGGGGGTGTTCATCGTGGTGTTTTTTGAACATTGCCCTCATAAATCCCCCATTGGGGGAAGATATTAAGTTGACAGAAGTAAACTCCGAATTTACAAAGTTATTTTTGATCATTGCCATAGTAATTTACTAGAAAATTATCATCTGGCAACGATTTTACTCTCTGAAGGATGTTTGTAATGAGGTTGATTAATGGTTAAATATAAATAGTTAAACTAATAGATTTATATTTCATTTGGTGTTATTCTTCATCTTTATCTATATCTAGGCTTTCATCAAGTTTGACTCCGAATGGTAGGGTATCAAAGCCTAAGTTTTCTAGAGTTAAAATTGCTGTTTCAACTGATGAATTGTTGATTGTTTCTTGATTTACTAGAGATGTAAGTAATTCACAAACGCCCTGGTATTGACTGGCATTATAGTCAATCCAACGGTTAGAATATGCCAGTGCATCATGTAATGCCATTACCACTTCTGTATAGGGATCAAATGGTAATTTATCGCGCATAGTACGCATGGTACGCAGTAAATTATCTGTATAGACAGATGCTATTGGTTCTCCAGAGCAAGAGGAGAGTTTTTGTAAATCTATTAAGATAGATTTGCTGATTTCTACTCCTGAAACTTCTAAGATATTCTGCTTAATGTTCATTGTTTTTATTCAATAATTTTTGAGGTTTTAATTAGCTATTGCTTTCTATTTTAATACATATTTATCTGTGTTGGTAATTGTTTGTTGCCAGAGTATTTCTTCTCCTAGAAATTCGGTGATTTCTGTTGGTTCTGGGGGATGGTGATTGGGGTGGGAATTTTCGGGAATGGGTGTGGTAGGTGGTGTCCACAGGCTTTTTAGTAATAAGCTGTAATTGGGCGTGTTCATGGTGGTGTTTTTTGAACATTGCCCTCATAAATCCCCTATTGAGGGAGTGATAATGAGTTAGGATACATACTGCTTGTACATCAATAGTAAAAATATTACACCAGAATACATACTGGCAGAGTCAATAAATATAGATTCCTTGAATACTTTAACCAATTAAGGTATAGTTTAATTTATTAAACATAAAATTACATAAACTCAAAAATTATGAAAGCTCGCCTACTCAATGGAATATACACCTTAATGCCTAATCCAAAATCAGGAGGTATGGCTAAAATTTATAAAGCAAGAGACATAAATAACGATAATCTAGTGGCGGTAAAAATATTTGAAAATGGACAAATCGAACAAGAAATTACAGATGAATCTTTTAGACGCGAAGTTTCTGCTCTTAAAGAGTTAAAACATCCCAGAATTGTTCAATTGATTGACTCAGGATTAGATGAAGAAACAGGGCATAATTTTCTTGTGCTTGAATGGATGGAAAGCAACTTAGCCACAAGCTTAAAAGAATCACCATTAGCAGGATGGGATGAATTTTGGGAAAGAGTTGGATTACCCTTATTAGAAGCCTTAGCTTTTTCTCATAATAGAGAATGTATTCATCGTGATATTAAGCCTAATAATATATTAATTAATACTGAAGGAATTATCAAACTGGCTGACTTTGGAATTTCTAAAGTAAAGCGCTATTTACAACCTACAGTTACTTTAAGAGAATTTGTTTCTCGTCCTTATAGTCCTCCAGAAGAAGATGATGGTTCTTATACCTATACTCGTGATGTTTTTAGCTTTGGTGTATTAATACTGAAATGTTTAACTGAAGTAGAACTGATTACTTATGATACTATCAAGCAAGCAATAAAACAGTTTGACGCATCACCTGAAATTATTACAATAATTGAGCGTTCTGTATCTTTGGAACCTTCCGAACGTCAACATAATGCTGAAGTCTTATTAGTAGAAATTCAAGCAATTCAAGAAAAAAGAAAAAAAGAATACCAAGTAAAACAAGGTAGTTGTTACTTAAAATTACCTTCAAGGATAGATAAGATTGCTGATGAATTAGAAGCAGATTCTAACAATGAGATTGAGAAAATTATTCTTCAAGATTTAAATAGTGGATGCGCGATGTGTCGTTTTGAAAAACGTAATCCAGTAGATAGGGAAGATAAATATGAAGAGAATCAATATAAAATATTTGGCACTGATTACAGCTATCATGTCAAAATCGATGATCGAGATCAAGAGAAATTAGTTATTCTCAATGTAATGAATCTTTCTAGTTCTATACTTGAAGAAAATCGTAACCGTTATTGGCATCCACCCTATAATTTTAAATTTGGTAATTCTTCAAATAGACTTGAAGATAAAACGGTTATTAGCAAACTTAAATTATTGATTGAAGAATATGAATCAGAAATTAGACAAAAACAGGCTGAAGAAGAAAAACAAAGATTATTTAGAAATTGGGAAAATATCCTTAGAGCAAAAACAGACTGGGAAAAAGAACATCAACCACCACTTAACTATATCGAAGTCACCCGCCAAGAAAATCGAGCTATTTTTACTTTAGCTTCAATTACTGATGAAAATCTTGTTGAACAACCACGCCTTGTTATTGTCAATAACCGTACTTTATTAAGTGGAAATGTAGAAGAAGTAAAAGAAGATAAATTAACTCTTTATATTAATTCTGGCGATCCAGAAAGATTACCTAAATCTGGGGAGTTACGTTTTGACACTCGTGCTGCTGAATATGCTTTAAGGCAACAGAAAAATGCTTTAGAGGCAATTAAGTATGATCGTGCTGCTCGTTCAGATATTCGTTCTTTATTAATTACACCTCAAGAAGTTAAAACACCTACTACCGAAGAGAATATTAAGTTTATTCAAAGTCTTAACCAGTCTCAAAAAGAGACAGTTGAAGCAGCACTTGGAACACAAGATTTTTTAGTCGTAGAAGGACCTCCTGGCACTGGGAAAACGACATTTATTACTGAAGTTATTTTACAAACTATCCGAGCTAATCCTCAAGCAAGAATTTTACTCACTTCACAAACTCATGTTGCCTTAGATAATGCTTTAGAAAGAATTAAAAAGCAAAATCCGGCTTTAAAAATGGTACGTATTGGCAACCATGAAAAAGTTGCAGATAATATTCATGATCTTCTACTAGAAGAACAAATGGAGCATTGGAAAAGTGAAGTTTTTAGGAGAAGTCAAGGTTTTCTAGAGAATTGGTCTAAAAAACACAATTTATCACCACAAGAGATAACAATGGCTAATCTTTTTCAAAAATTAAGAGAAGCACTGATGGAATTAGATAGGTTAAAAAAAGAAATTGAAATTTTTCAGCAAGAACAATATGAAATAACTCAAACGGAGGAATTAAAAGCCTATTTTGAAAACTATAACCTTAATGATTTAAGATCTGAAATACACAAAAATTTACCTGATGATATAAATCGTGAATGGGAATTCATTAATGATAAAATCAAGGGGTTAGAAAACAAAACTAAAGAAATTCGTGATCAAAGAAAAGATACAGTAAAAGAATTACATCAAGTTAGTCAAATTGATGAAGAAGAATTACTTAAAATGTCTCTATCCGAACTAGAGGGATATGAAAACATTTTAATAGATCTAAATCAACCTGAAGCTAAAAAACTCAGAACATTAATGAAAGTTCAGCAAGATTGGTTTGATATATTTGGACGTGCTGATAGTGATAGATTTAATACAGCTTTTTTAAAACAAGCACAACTGGTTGCAGGAACTTGTATTGGACTTGCAAGAAGCATTCCAGAAATAGAATTTGATTTATGTATTATTGATGAAGCATCTAAAGCAACAGCTACAGAAGTTCTTGTTCCTATTGCGCGTTCACATCGTTTGATTTTAGTCGGTGATACTAAACAGCTTCCTCCCTTTCAAGATGAAGCAAGTCGTAACTTTGATTTCCTCAATAAATATAATTTAGACTCAGAGGAAATTAAGGAGACATTATTTGCTTATTTAATCAAAACTTTACCCGATAGTAATCGCAAAATTTTAACTATTCAACATCGGATGGTTGCACCTATTGGTAATTTAATTAGCGAATGTTTTTATCAAGGTCAGATTGAAAGTGCTAGAGATGATTTAGACAATGATTTGACTCAGGTAATACCTAAACCTGTCACTTGGTTTACTACTAGTAAACTACCTGATTGCAGAGAACAAGCAGCAAATGGAAGCTATAACAATATGGCTGAAGTAAACGTAATTCTTAAAATTCTAGAACAAATAAATAAAATGGCAATTACAGTTAATAAAAAATATGGTATAGCTGTTTTAACTGGATACTCAGCACAACTAAAGCTATTTAAGAGAAAGCTAGATTCTGAGTTAAGTAATTGGGAAGCATTAACAATCAAATATAATACTGTTGACGCATTTCAAGGACAGGAAGCTGATATTGCTATTTACTCAATCACTCGTTCTAATAAAAAAGCATCTTTGGGATTTTTAAGAGATACAGAAAGAATGAATGTAGCATTATCAAGAGGAAAAGTTGGCTTGATAATTGTAGGAGATCATAACTTTTGTCGTTCTCTTAATTATAATCCTTTACATACTGTCCTTAACCATATTGAATCTCACCCAGAATCTTGTTCTTTATTCGAGGTAAAATCATGATTTTAGATGAATTGGATACGCAAAATACAAATGATACTGATGAAATTGCTAGACGTTATGATAATCGTCCTGGATTTGAATTAGTTAGTGTAGTTGAAGTTGGCTTGCCTGTAACCAAAATTAATTTAACAGCTTTAACTCTAGTCCGTAAGCCTATTCCTCCAATTGAAGAATTTATTTTAAAAGCTATTAATATTGGTTTATCTTCGCTAGAAGAAATTAGTTACTTCTTAGGTTTAGAGGAATTAATTATTAAAGATTCAATTATAAATTTAAGGCAGGCTGAAAATATTGATTTAATTGCTTCATTAGGTTCTTCTATTCAAGAATGGAAATTAACAAAAAAAGGTAAAACAACTTTAGAAGAAGCTAGAATAATTACTCCTGAAGAAAGGGGCTATCAAATTAATTTTGACAAAATGTTGTGGAAACCTCGCCGCTACGGGAGTTGGGAAGATAATAAAAGTTTATTACGTCATAAAAACTTGAAAAATAATAATATTGTAGAGATTCCTTATTATCCAGCGAGAACACCGGAATTAGCTGACTTGAATCTGAAAGATGTAGAGAAAATTATTCAAGAAAAAGAAAATGAAAAAGACGGTAGGCGCAAAAAAGAAGAAGAAAGAGATTTTAAAAGAGATTTTATAGGATTAAAAAAAATTGAACGTAGAGACAATTTTTTTCAACCTGCTTTAGCACTGGTTTATAAACAGAAGCAAGGGAATGATTGGCAAATCACTTTTGCAATTGATGGAAGAATTTCTGAAGTACATGAATCTGCTTTTACTCGTTCCAAAGGTCCGAAGAAAGACCGTATTATTAAAGAGCTAAAAGAAAGTTTTTCAACTCAGATTAGATATGCAAAAATTCTAGCAAAGGAAAAGTTTGGCGATGAATTTCTTACTCTAGCAATAGAATATGAAAAACAAATTGATTCTGTTAGAGAAGAAATAAATAATCGAAGTAACATTATTCAAACTGACATAGATTCTACTCGTCAAACTCTTGAAAAAGTTAATGACGATGAACAAAAAGTGGCTTTAGAAGAAAAGCTCAATAATGCTTTAGAAGAAATTAAGCAATTGCAAGAACAATTAGAACAACTAATATCTTCAACGCCAATTCGTTTTATTAAAACTTATGACCATCGACCTCTGTTTGAAGAAGCACTTAAAAATAGTCAAAAACGACTTTTAATTATTTCACCTTGGATTAGAGCAACTGCTACTAATCAGTGGTTAGTTAATCAATTGGAGAAATTGGTAAGGAGAGGAGTAAAAGTTTTTATTGGTTATGGTTATGGAGACAAAGACGAAAAAGATAGGAGAGATTACGATATTAAAGCAGAAGAAGCTATACAAAAATTAGCTAAACGCTATCCAGATAATGTAGTATTCAAACGATTAGGAGATACTCACTGTAAAATTCTTATTTCAGATCAAAGGTTTGCGATTGTAGGTAGTTTTAACTGGCTATCATTTAAAGGTGATCCTAATCGAACTTTTCGAGATGAGCGTAGTACATTAGTCTCTGATCCAAATAAAATAGATGAATTGTTTAACGATGAAATAACCAGATTAATATAATTCACTGCCGTAATAAAAATATTATGCGAGCATACAAACTCAAAGAAAAAATCTCGGATAAAAGTATTTTCAGAGTTTCGTTAAAAATGCTCCATTTGTTCCACAAAATGTAAGGATTCAGATCAAGCTAAAAGAAAATATTTAAAGGAGAAACATAACCTGTAAACTTCTTACTTGCTACCAATATTATTTTCCATGAAATTGGATTTTAGACCGACCTTAAACATCCAATCCAAAATCCAAAATGATCCCTCAACTTCCTCCTGATTAAACTACCTGAAACAACCTACAAACACCAAGAATCACCACCAATAAATCCCTACCATCAGCACCCCTCTTAATAGACATCTCCAAATCCAAAATCATAGTCACCGCTTTAGCCAAAGCATTGATACTTGTATTTGCTACCTCCTGACGCAAATAGTAAACCCGACGAGGATTACTGATATTACAAAGTTGAGCTAATTCACCATCCTTCTTCACCCCAGAAACAATCGCAGACTTCACCCATAACCAAGTTCTAAACTGCGTTAAAATAGTGCTGACAATCACCATTAAAGGTTGACAACGAGACAGTAAATCATCCAACAATTGCAAAACTTGATGGCTTTTTCCTTCACGCATAGCCGCAGCCAATTGTAGGCTATTCTGAGTTTGACATGGAACTAACTCCTGTACCTCCGCAAGCTCTAACTTTCTACCCTGAGCATAGATAGACAGTTTGCGTAACTCAGAAGCAGCACGAGTCATATCATTACCAATAGCCTGTGCTAAATATGTCACCGCCTCCTCCGACAGCCACCAGTTTAATTTTCTTAGGTGTAACAGCATTATCTGTGGTATTCGTGTAGAGTCTTGCAGCCAGCGAAACTATCGCCTGTTCAATCAAATCATACCGCCAAGGTGGTATCAACGAAAACTCCAACAACTTCCCATACTTGACTAGATGTTTGTAGACCTTCAGCCGCTTATCGACATTATTAGCCACAAACACCAAAATTGTAGATTTAGGCACTTGCACCAACTGTTGCAAAGTTTCCAACTCAGGATCACCCCACTGCTTGAGGTGGCAATTTTCCACAATTACCAGTTTTTACCACCAGTCAGAGAACGAGTACGAGCCACACTCAAAGCCTTATCAAGCTGAACAGCCGGAAATCGGTGATAGCATAGAGTCAGCCATTGGGCATCAATCTCTGCTTTGTACTGGTTTAGTTGTGACTGAATAGCGTATTCGTCATCACCCGTGAGCAAGACAATCATCCTGTGACCCTCCCATTATTATTGAGATTGGCAGTTTTAATCAACACAGTCAGGGGTTTTGGACTTTGAGTAGCCCGTTCCAGCATTTTAGCGATCGCATCTTTACCATTCTCAAACTTTTTCTGATAAGCTGGTGTCACCTCTAAAATTGCCTTAGACCCTTGCAATTTCACCAGACTTGCATGAGCCAACAGCTTTTGATGGTTCGGTTTAGCCTTATCCATCACCTGCTGCCAAATTTGCGCTAAATTAGCAGTATTGGTTGCAACTGCTGGTAACAGGCTATCTTTACCTGGATCATCCACAGGTTTATCAGTCACCTTGTTGATGGTGTACGTTCCATAAGTTGGTAACAATTTGCCATCATGCCCAGGTTTCACATTTACCGTCTTTGTTGCACCCCCAGGCAATAAACCAGGCAGCAAATTGAGTAAACAAACCTCCAGCCACACCGTCGCATTTACCGTATACCGCAGATAATTTTCAGCTTTTTGTAACTCACCTAAAGACAAATTCAGTGTCTCGAAATTCCAGTGTTTGGCGAAAGCTTTGAGTTGGGTATGACTAACACAACCAGTCAGTAAAGCTTGTTCCTGCGGTGCAGACTTGATAATCAGCAAATCTCGGTATGTTTGCAGTAAATTTGAGATAATCAATTTGGGCGTTTTCCCAGAGTCTACCAAAACTCTTGCAACTTGCAGCAAGTTAAAAGTATTGTTGGTAGAGATAGCCTGTAAAATAGCGATTAACTCTGCTTCTGTGACACCACCAACGATTTCCATGACATGATGGGCAGTGATATCTACATCTAAAAGACTGGCCTGACCGAGTAATTGTAGCGCATCCCGTAAACCACCATCACTCAGTCGAGCGATCGCACTTAATGCCTCATCATCAACAGCAATAGATTCCGCATCTGCTATAATACGGAGGTGCTGCACAATAGTTTTAATTGATAAAGTGCGGAAATTAAACACCTGACAACGGCTGATAATGGTAGGTAAAACCTTGTGCTGTTCTGTGGTGCAAAGAATGAAGATAACATGAGGTGGTGGTTCTTCAATACACTTGAGTAAAGCATTTTGAGACTGGGTTGTGAGTTGATGATTCTCGTCAAGAATAAAAATTCGATAACGTCCTGCGACTGGTGCTAAAGTACAGCGTTCAATTAAAGCACGGGCATCATCTACACCATTGTTAGAAGCAGCATCAATTTCACTCACATCTAAACTATTGCTAGTTTCAATTGCACGGCAAGATTGACAAATTCCACAAGGTTTATCAGTTGGTTTTTTGCTGTTGAGACAATTGAGAGATTTAGCAAATATGCGTGCAGTGGAAGTTTTACCAGTACCTCTAGAACCTGTTAATAAATAAGCTGGGGCAATTTGCAGGTGTTTGATGGCATTAGTTAAAGCAGTTTTAATGTAGGGTTGTCCAACCAATTCGGCTAAAGTTTGGGGGCGATATTTTTGATGTAGAGCGACTGTAGACATAGGATTTATTCATCTTAATTCGTTGCCTTTGCCCCTGTTAAGGGGGTGAAATTTTAGTTGGAATTGGTGGGTTATGAAAGTAGATAAAAATATATATTTGATTATTTTTAGCTTCAGATATTATTTTTATATTTAAAATTTAACCAGAGTATTTTTTTTGTTATAATAAACATCTACGTCTGTGAAATCAAGCAAGGTAAATAAACTATGGTTCAAGCATTACTTAAAACCAAGTCACTAACTTTTGAAGAGTTCATAGCGTGCAAACCAGAAGGCAACTGCTATGAATTACATAACGGGGTAATTATTGAGATGAATCAACCTGTAGGGAAACATGAAGATATAATTTGTTTTTTGAATGAGAAAATTACGGCTGAATATCTGCGTTTAAATTTACCCTATGGCATACCCAAAACGGCTTTAGTCAAACCATCTGAAAGTGAATCAGCTTACTCACCTGATGTTTTGGTGTTGAATCGTCCCAACTTAGTGAACGAACCATTGTGGGAAAAAGAATCAACAGTTACTCAGGCTGCATCAATCTCGTTGCTGATTGAAGTTGTCAGCACTAATTGGCGTGTTGATTATTTGACTAAAGCTGGAGACTATGAAGAAATGGGTATTCCTGAATATTGGATTGCTGATTACTTAGGTTTAGGTGGTAGACGATTTATTGGTAGTCCCAAACAACCAATTATATCTGTTCACGAACTTATAGATGGGGAATACCAAGTTAGTCAGTTCAGGGGTAGTGACCGAATAATTTCACCAACTTTTCCAGAATTATCCTTAACTGCTAACCAAATTTTTCAAGCACAATGGCTGATTTGAAATCAGAGAAAAAACACCCAGTTATAACACAGTTAATACCGGGTATTTTGAATTAGTTGGACATGAGATTACAGTTTTCTTGTGATTTATGCAAACAACAAAAGAAGTACAAAATTTAGTTACAAAGCCTTACACCACAAAGATTCTAGGAATGTTAGGTGTTAGGGTAGCACTTTCTGACCGCTGCTGTATGTGCATGTCCACAAATTGTGGACATTTTGGGACTTAGGCGAAATATTCCAATAAAATAGCCTCAAACGTATATCAAAAATGACTTTTAGGAGTTTGGGGTGTATCCGATTTTGCTGATGTTTTTGGCTATTTGGTGTACTTCCTCCACAATAGTTTGAGACTTATTAGCAAACAAAGTTTCAATGTTTGTAGCCATTCATTCTACAAAGGGAACAACGCCATATTTTATTTACTGCTGTGGAGTATATAACGGTAGTAAGAAATGACGCATAGACATTTCCACTTCTGGATTTGGTCTATCTCCATCAGGAACTAACATAGCCGGATGATCCGATTGCTGTAAGTGCATTTTGATACTCGTACCAGGAATAGCTTTAGCAGCTTCTATCAAATACTTGAGATTAAACTGGATATTCAACATCATTTCTGATGGTAAATTTGCAACAATCACCTGATCACCTTTGCCAAATTCTCGTTCAATGGATAACCGTAACTGCTGTAAACTGCCATCAAATTGTAAGTAAATTCCTTTCTCTTTCTTATCTGTTAACACAGATAACCGTTCCAGTGCTTTAACTAACGGTGCTTTTTCTAAAATTACTTCTTTCTCAAAGCTGAATTTAGTTAATAATTGCTCACAATCAGGATAAATTCCTTCCAGAATTTGACAGCTAAGAACGACATCTTGCCAAGCAAACTCTAAGCGATTACTTTGGCTGTTATACAGCATACTTATGGATTTTACATCATCACCTAAGTTACGCGCTATTTCTCTTACCACACGACCAGGAAGAGTAAATTTAATCATTTCCTCTGATGTAACTTGTTGACGAGGTTTTCTGCCAATTCCTTGAGTGGAAACTTCAGTAATAGCAACTCGATGTCCATCAGTACCAATAAACTTTAACTTCTCCTGTGCAAATTGGATATGAACTCCAGTTACAATATATTTATTTTCATCCGTGCTGACCGCATAAAGCACACCTTTCAAACCATCTTTGAAAACTGTTGTTGGCAGAGAAATAGGAGTAGCATCAATTATGTTGGTAGGCGGAAATTCCTCAGCACTAATACCTCTAATTTCATATTTACCATCGGCATCAGATAAGCACAGAGAGTAGATTTTTGTGGGCTTATTCTCATCTGTCATCTGTGTCATCTGAGTTTGACTATTCAAGGATATATTATCGCTAGGACAATGCTTGACTATTTCTAATAGCATTGCCACTGGTACAGTAATTTCACCCTTTAATAACACTTGGGCGGCAAAACTGGCTTGAATTGTTAATGCTATATCTGTGACAGTTAGATGTATCTGTTGTGTTTCCACATCTGCAATAATGAGGACATTGGCAAGAATAGGATGGCTAGGTTTAGCTGGAGTGGCACAATTCACTAAAAAGAGGGCATTGTAAAATTTAGTTTGTTCACATATTACCTCCATGCCTAATTCTTTGGGTATTGGCGGGTTTAACTTTGATTTGGATTTTTTTCGCTTATTCCCCTTCTTTTGGATGGGTTCAGTTGGTGTTTCAGAGTTTGCAGATGTAGATTTCTTCTTTTTAACTCCAGGTATTTCTGTGATATTTGTTGATACTTCATTGTCTATTTCAGGAGTAGCAACACTTGTTTGTTTTGTCTGCTTTGTAGAGTTCACCTTTTGTTTCGGTGCTGTTTGAGTCATAATCATTTATCTCTGTTTGCGTCATTACTAGAAGACTGCGGTAGCAGAAATAAAAGTTGTGAATCTGTGAATGTATGAATCAATTTTATTGTTGAACCCCTTGATTTATTCTTAAAAATAGGGGGAATTTAAACAATTACTAATGATAAAAAAATGGATATAGCGGTAGTTGCTCGTTGAAAAATTGATGATCTTTCTGCAACAAAACTTTTAGCAGGGCTGTTTCATTCTAAGATTTGACATTTTATGTATTTATGAGAATACGTCGTTTGAGGCTTTAGGGGTTTTATCTGACGACGGCGAAGAACACCTAAATTCGGTGCTGAAATTTAGAATGAAATAACCCTGAAACTTTTAGAGGATATTTTTGTACCTGATGGCATACCGCTATAATATTTTTTATTGTCTGATTGAAAAATGCAGACAATTATCATCCAGTTTCAACGATTTCCTGATATTTGAGTTGAGCTAATTAGCCGCCTATAGATTACCGGATTACCAAAATCCTTTGTCTAGCCCGTGAACTAGAAACATAATACAACCGATTAAACTCCTTAATTTTAGCTAGGACTGCTTTACTATCATCTCCGCGTTCTCGATTCAGCCGCTTACTCAAATCTTGACCATCAATACCTGCTTCTAAGAAAGTGCTACCTTGACTATTGTGAACAGTTAATGCAAAGCAGTTTCTGATATTAGCAAACTGCTCTAAATGTTTATAGTATTGCTTCCAGAGAAAGGGATTACGCTTGGCACTTTTGAGCAAGCGTTGCGTTTCTTGGTGAAATCGCTTTTCTTCATCTTCATGTAGAACGTAGATTTGACGCACAATTCCCTCATCTGTTTCTACTTTCAATCTCCAACTATCATAGTTGTTATAACGGTCTTCCAAGACATCTAAAACCGTAAATTCTGTAGATGTGGAAAGAATCGCAGTTTTTCCATCAGGAGCCATAATTGGGTCTTTAGTAATTAATCGTTCTCCAGAGATAAATCGGTTGGCATTCTCACCATATAAATATCTACGAATCTGTTGATTATAAAAGTCAACTTGAGCATTAGTCCAAGATAAAATACGGAAACAATCTGGATTATGAGCAAATTTTTGAGATATCTTTTTGTAGGCATACCGCAGTAAAGTTTGCCGTTTAACTATCAGCGCCCCGTTACTTTTATCAGGTAGATATTTAGAAAATGGTGCAAATGGTAGTTTACTTTTAGTTACTGCATAACGAGAAGCCGTGACAAACTCCAGCAATGGACTATCAATTCCTTGGCGGACAACTTGAGTCAATACTGCTTTATTTGCTACTTGAAAACTAGGGGATTTTCTTTCATTGACTGGATTTAATTGGGCAGGGTCGCCCATGAGAATAATTTTGATTTTTGTCCAGGTAGATGATTGATTAGCCACATTTTCAATCCAGTGCCACAGTTGTTTACCAATCATGGAACATTCATCAATAAAGACAACATCAAATAAGTTGATGTAACAGGGTCCTATTTGGTCAAGTATTTTCTCTTTACCTCTAGTCACCATTCCTAGTCCTAGTAATTGGTGAATAGTAAAGAACTCTACGCCAGTTACTCCATTTTCTGCCGCCATTCGTTGCAGGACACCTACAGCTTTATTAGTAGGTGCAGTTAGGACAACTCGTTTACCTGTCGCCACCAGAACTTTAACGAGTTGGAAAATTATAGTTGATTTTCCTGTCCCAGCAAATCCTACGAGCAGAAATAATGCAGCAGTGACAGTTGGTTGTATAAAAGTCCACATTTTATCCAAAGCTTTTTGCTGCTGTTGGGTAAATTGAAATGGAAAAGAATTTGTGGTCAGGAAAGTAGGAAGAGTTTGGAGCATAATCGCTTCGTTAATTCCATTCATTGATCCACTCAATGCAGCGTTAGCTGTTTGGTTAATTCAAAACAACACTCTTTTTAGTATCAAATAAATATTTAGTAAGGGTGCAAGAGAAGTCAGAGGTAAGTCTTTCTGAAGCAATTAATTTGGGGAGTGATATCATGTCTCACCTTCAGCACTTGCGATATAAATTGTTTGTGCAGAAATCCAAAAATTCTTTTTCCCCCTGAAAGAAAGCACCCTGCTTCCATGCGGTTCCCTAATGATAATAAGTATTTAACCGTTGATGATATGATACCTGGGAAATAGAGATGAAGTGGCATCAGAGATTAAAATAAAAGACGTAAGCATTTTCCAGAAAGATGACATATCCAACTGCTCCTTGGAAACTTGAAGGCTATGCCATTCAAACCTTGCACTTAGTTGATATCAAGCAAGCTGTTCCTTTTGTTCCCTCCGAATTAGAAATTGTTTCCTTTTTACCCGGTAAAACTCTGGCAGGAACTTATATATCTTCCTATGAAGCTGGTTCTTTATTGGAATACAATGAATTGATTGTAGTTCCGGCTTTTGTACGCTATCAAGGATATATTGGTGCTTGGATTTCCCATATTTATGTAGATAATGAAGATTCCGTAGCTGGAGGAAGAGAAATTTGGGGATTACCCAAAGAACTGGCTGAATTTAGTGGGGATAATCACGGTAAGGTTAGTGTCAAACAAAATCAAAGGGAGTTATACCAACTGTCTTATAAAAAAGACTTTTTGAGCTTATCTACATGGTGGCAACAAGAATTTAAAGGTAATGCTTTTGGCGGTTTAGGTTCTGAGTTGCTATATTTTCAAAATAATTTTAAGTCTCAAATTAGCTTATTAAAAGCTAATTTAGAAATTCCCCAACATAGCCCTTTTGCTTCTTTAAGTTTAGGTCAGCCTTGGTTAACTCTAAACTTACAAAAGTTAGAATTAGTGGCTGGTGTACCCAAATTACTTGGCAATGAAGTTATTAATTTGAGTTATAGTTAATTGTTAATACGGGAGCGGAAACCTTTATAAAGCAGAGAGGTATTGTGATGTAACCATTTTGAAAAGCTGACACTATAAATCGGCAATTTGGCAACCAAGATTTCACTGTTACCGTTTAAATAGAAATATTAATAGGGGATAAATAGTTTACACTCTCGTAAGCATGAGGGAGATGCCGTTTTAAATCGACAGCATCAAAACCCGGATGACGGTCAAAACAGTTACCCGCGTAGCATTGTGGATAGATCGGCATAACTCTATTTACCGATCTAGGAGTCGCTCTATACGTCAGTTGACACCCTGTCACTGGTGCTACTTATGTCTAGGGTGGTATTACTCTCTGCTGCTACTGGGGTGAGCATAGAGAGGGCGGCGATGCCTACGGCGTTCGCGTAGCTATTGCACTCTAAAATTTTGGGCATAATATCAATTTTTATATAAGTATGCTTTGATTAAAGTAGACAGCTAAAACTATGCAATATGTCTACTACCAAAGTTCATTTACTTATTAGTATAAATGATCTTGTCCTATTGGTATTCTACTCTGAATCCGATTGTTGGCAGTTCCGGTTAATCAGTTCTGGTTGTGAGGTATTATTCGGTGAGCGCAAACTTTACTACACCCCAGAAGCAGCAGAGAAGGCAGGGCGTGAATGGGTTTATCAGGGTTATTGATTTTTGGTAGTGCATTCTTAGGGGATAGCGATCGCCGATTTGGGTATTGATTAGGTATCTTTCAGCGTCCGACGAGCTAATTTGACGTAGGTTTTTGCTGTAGTGTAAGGTATTTCTAAGTCTTGGGCTATTACCTGTAAAGATTCTCCCATTTCCCGCCGTGCTAAAATCGTTGCCCAAGTTGTAGCAATTTTTTCGGTGCGATCGCCCCCTGTACGTTTGCGTTGTGCTGTGAATATTGCTGTTAATTCCTCAATGCGTTCTGGGAGCAAGTTTGTTAACATTCCAGAAGATGTATTTGATTCTGGTTCTACCCAATCCAAACAGGTTTGTCCTAGTCCAAAAGTAGTTTTATGGCCTGTTCCACAGTAGGGAGCAAGTTGAATCAAGGCATAAAATAATTGGGTAAATTCAATATTGGCTAAAGCACTTTTACTTAAACCCAAAGAAATTACCCCTGTAAAACCAGTCACTGAACCACGTTTGCCAGCTGCAACTTTCACTGATTCTAAACTATGCTTGTGAATGATAACGTTTTCATCTATCCAGTTCAGAAAAGCATCTTGTTCTATGGGCATTCCTGAAAAATCATTCCAGCGTCTGAGGTAACTATGGAAAAGATTGACGGGAACTGGAAGAGGGAAATGATGTCCTTTGCGACGAAAACTTGTAGGAGAAATAAAACTCAGATTAATGTTTGTGTGTTTTCCTGTAGATGATTGTAGTAGTAGGCTATAAGTATTTGGTGGATGGACAATACTTATCTGTTTTATTTGTAAGGAAGCATCTCTTAATGTCAGAATAGTTGGAGGTTGGTTTAACCACTGACTCAAGAACTGAACTACTGGTTGAGAAATGGCGTTAAGATGCCAACGATAAATGTGATTTGCTTGCAGTTGCAGTTGTTTACCAGTGGGAACTAATTGACCTTCGAGGGCAGAAATGTTAAAGGGTTTTTCTGATTCGCCATCATGCAGATATGCTGAAAGGGTTGGGTTAATTTGGCGAACTTGATCTAGAAACCAAGCATGAAGTCCAATGGTATATTGCGAGTATAGCGATGTGGAATTGGTTACTTCTAGGTCAAAGACTAAACCAACTAATTCAGTATCATCAGCCCATACTAGAGAGGTGTTTTGTGATGGGGTTTTGCGTTTGCTAGATGTAGCTACTCTTGGCATTTTTTTTTGATGCTACATGATCTTATGCTCAGTATTTTACTCTGTTTCAGTCCCCTTGCGGGGATTAGTTATATCGAAACATACGCGCTGCGAGTGCGGTATGTGTGGTAAGTGAGTTTCAGTCCCCTTGCGGGGATTAGTTATATCGAAACATAGACAAGAACTAGAACGTAAAGAGATTATCTGGAAAAGTTTCAGTCCCCTTGCGGGGATTAGTTATATCGAAACCTTACTCCTACTATTCCTTACTTTGTTTTTCCATGTTTCAGTCCCCTTGCGGGGATTAGTTATATCGAAACATAATTTAGATCCATTTATTTATCGTTGGAAATGGTTTCAGTCCCCTTGCGGGGATTAGTTATATCGAAACTCGATAGTGAATCGTGGGATATTTTTGTTCACAAGAAACGTTTCAGTCCCCTTGCGGGGATTAGTTATATCGAAACACTGATATCCAGCAAGTCTCGTGGGCTTCATCACAAATAATGTTTCAGTCCCCTTGCGGGGATTAGTTATATCGAAACTTGGCAAGACATCCTACAATATAGATACCTTTTGTTTTGTTGGTTTCAGTCCCCTTGCGGGGATTAGTTATATCGAAACTTGGGCGTAGCTTCTGAGAAGCTAGAAATTCCTTCAGATGTGTTTCAGTCCCCTTGCGGGGATTAGTTATATCGAAACAAATTATTGCGATCGCGAAGGCAAGAAATATGAAGTTTCAGTCCCCTTGCGGGGATTAGTTATATCGAAACCAATAACTGATATTCCTAAACTCCACAAATAAAGTTTCAGTCCCCTTGCGGGGATTAGTTATATCGAAACTATTTGACCTTAGTGCCTGGTAAGTGGGGTGCAAGTTTCAGTCCCCTTGCGGGGATTAGTTATATCGAAACTTCTGAGCTTTTACAACTCCGGCCGCGATTAAAGGGTTTCAGTCCCCTTGCGGGGATTAGTTATATCGAAACTAAAAAAAATCATGGCTACCACACAAACTGCTCTTAAGTTTCAGTCCCCTTGCGGGGATTAGTTATATCGAAACGATATAACTTTAATGCTTTAATGTAGACGATACTCCTTTGTTTCAGTCCCCTTGCGGGGATTAGTTATATCGAAACAACTAAACTACCAGAATCTGTACTTATATCTAGGAGAGTTTCAGTCCCCTTGCGGGGATTAGTTATATCGAAACTCAATTTGATAGCTGCCAGGAATCGGACAAGGGGCAGGTTTCAGTCCCCTTGCGGGGATTAGTTATATCGAAACTTCATTAAATTGTCGAGGTTCAGTTTTGATTGATAAATGTTTCAGTCCCCTTGCGGGGATTAGTTATATCGAAACCATCAACCTCAATTAAATTAAGGGTATCTTCAACTTTAAAACGTTTCAGTCCCCTTGCGGGGATTAGTTATATCGAAACCTGATGAAAATCATAATTGCTGATAACCTGTGTAGGGATGTTTCAGTCCCCTTGCGGGGATTAGTTATATCGAAACGGGGGCTAACTTATCTAGGGTTAGGTTTTTGGATCAATGCTAAGTTTCAGTCCCCTTGCGGGGATTAGTTATATCGAAACCTATCTCCAATCGAGTCTTATCAAATCTTGACTGGTTTCAGTCCCCTTGCGGGGATTAGTTATATCGAAACTATCTAGTCTGTAAAAAAGTCTGGTACATCGACTGGTGTTTCAGTCCCCTTGCGGGGATTAGTTATATCGAAACCCAGATAAGGTTTGATAGCAAAGGGGAGTTTAATCTTGTTTCAGTCCCCTTGCGGGGATTAGTTATATCGAAACAAGGCAAAATTCATATTATTCAACTCCGATGCTATGTTTCAGTCCCCTTGCGGGGATTAGTTATATCGAAACAACCTGTTACAGGTTATGCTAGATAGGTACTAGCAGTGTTTCAGTCCCCTTGCGGGGATTAGTTATATCGAAACATTCCATTAAAAGAAGCTGCCAAAAAACTGAACTATGTTTCAGTCCCCTTGCGGGGATTAGTTATATCGAAACTATTGTTGCAACTGTCTGGTATTGGGATAGAGATGAAGTTTCAGTCCCCTTGCGGGGATTAGTTATATCGAAACCTGTAGACGACATAATTGAGTCTCCAGACTTTTGGATGTTTCAGTCCCCTTGCGGGGATTAGTTATATCGAAACTTTACAGGGAATCTTAAAAGAAATTCATAAAATCATGTTTCAGTCCCCTTGCGGGGATTAGTTATATCGAAACTTTTTCTTAAATTAGAAATAGAATTTATAACATCTAGTTTCAGTCCCCTTGCGGGGATTAGTTATATCGAAACTTTCAACAAAGGTTTTTTGTTCCGTTTCATTGTCAGTTTCAGTCCCCTTGCGGGGATTAGTTATATCGAAACTCTCGAACCGGTCAAGCGATCGCTAAAGAAAAACTTATTAATGTTTCAGTCCCCTTGCGGGGATTAGTTATATCGAAACGTAGCTTACAAAAACATCTTAGGCAATATAAAAGCCGTTTCAGTCCCCTTGCGGGGATTAGTTATATCGAAACTTTTAAGGTGCAACGAGACTGGGTATATACCGTTGAGTTTCAGTCCCCTTGCGGGGATTAGTTATATCGAAACAGTGTTCCCTTTCCCTGGAACAACCAAGCCTATCACGTTTCAGTCCCCTTGCGGGGATTAGTTATATCGAAACTTGAAGTTGTGCCAAACTTTTCCGAATCCGGCTATTTGTTTCAGTCCCCTTGCGGGGATTAGTTATATCGAAACTAGAGTCTTACATAGCCTCGAATTTTGTGTCTATAGATGAGTTTCAGTCCCCTTGCGGGGATTAGTTATATCGAAACATTCACTGGACAGATGCAACAGATTTTAAGGTTAATGTTTCAGTCCCCTTGCGGGGATTAGTTATATCGAAACCTAGAAAATAGTAACGTTTTAAAGCCAGAAGAGGTGTTTCAGTCCCCTTGCGGGGATTAGTTATATCGAAACCCCGCCATCTGAAACACAGTCTAGGAGCAGACTGTAGGGGGGATTTTGGCAGACCTCTCAAAAAACCTCATTTCCGGCTTTGGGTTAACTGCCTACTGAAACTAATGAAACGCTGAAAGTATTCAATTATCAAGGTTCTGGCGATTTGGCGGATCTCCAGGGTTTTTGACCCCGCTCTAGGTCTGCCAAATTTATCCTTATATTAAGTGTAAAATTTAGCAAGTTACTTGTCAAGATTTACTGTATTACAAATATTTAAGTGTTAAATTGACCAATTTAGTCAATTATATCTGATAAAGCCCTATTTCCTTGATAATATCGGCTTTAACTTTCTGTCTTAAATCATAAGGTAACAAAATTTCTACTTTTGGTCGCCAAGCTCGTAAGCGCATAGTTACGTTATTATCCCCATGTCGATATTGAAGGCTGTAATAAGCATCTTTTGGGGAACGATTTGCCATAACCTTTAATAATTCTGCCTTTTGTTCTGAATTAACTTCAGAGTTTTTAATCAAGCTTTTAGCTTTTTCGTAGCTAATCAAGTTAAATGTTTCATGCCGAGAGGTATCCTGAATGTAGCGGTCATGATAATCTCGTTCAAATCGTAGCAGCATCAGTCGAGATTCTAAATAAAAATCAAACCCTAATGCTTTATCCATTTGCAATTCTATCTCTTCTGGTTTTGGTAAATGCCTCTGGTGATAACGCTGTTGTAAAGTCTTGGGAATGGCAGGATTTTTCCATTCAATTGGTGTAATATTTTCAATTCTATCTAAACGAAAGTTATACCAATCTGTTTTTTTATCAGGACTTTCGCCAAAAGCGCACAAATAAACTGCACGTTGCACATAGTAAATACAGACTGGATAAACCAAACATTTTACAGATTCTCTTAGTCTGGCACTATTATAAATTAAACTGATTGGTGGAACTGGGGTTTGTGACCAGAGTTTTCGGAGTTCATCCTGCCAATTTTCAACTTCGTCTATAGCAGTAACAACATAATCTAATTTAAAAAAGAACCGCTGGACACCACCAATTTGTTGAGAGAGATTCTGAGCAATTTCTGCTAAATCTTCTTGATTGAGAAAATGTAATTCGTTACTATTATGTTTGGTGGTTATGGGACGAGAAGGTAAATATTTGACTCGATGATATTTTTATTCTCGAATTTCTAGCCAACCTAATTCTTCTAAAATTTGTAAATCTGCTTGTAAGGAACGACGAGTTTCGCCAAATATGACTCTAAATTACCTATTTATACAAATTCCAAGTATTTTGGAGTTCTAGCAGCATTTCTTGTCTTAATTCCCAAGGTAGTAAGACTTCAACTTTTGATCCTAAAGCTCGTAACCATCTAATTACATAATAATCGGTATTTCGATAATAAACCTGGTAATAAGCATCATGATTTGAGCGAGAATCAAGAATTGGTAAAATATGCTGATGTAGTGAATTGGGTGTGTTTTGTCTAATTAGTATTTTTGCCTTTTCATAGTTAATAGCTCTAAATGTTTGGTGGATGTTGATTCCTTGGATGTAATTTTGATGGAAGTTTTTTTCAAAGCGCAATATCATCAATGTTTTTTCTTTATAAAAATCACACCCCCAAGCATCTTTTAATTTCATATTTACTGTTTTAGGAGTTGGTAGTTGATTCTCTTTATATTTGTCTCTTAATAGTTGGGGAATACGATTGTCTTCCCAATCTAAAATTTCTAATCGCTGGGAAATTATTCTATCTAAACGATATTTGTACCAGTTAATATCACCTTTAGGGGTTTTACCATAGGCACATAGATATTTAGCGCGTTCCATGAAGTAGATGCAAACTGGATAAACAACACATTCATAAATTTGATTTTGATGGGCGCTATGATAAGTTAAAAGTAAAGGTTGAATTTTTCCTGAATCCCAAATATCCTGTAAATCACTTTGAATTTCATCTACTGCATCTTGTATTGGACTTGATTCAGGTACTACATAATCAGCATATAAAAAAACTCGATGATTGTCTTCATCTATTTCCTCTTCAGAGATTTCTTCGGCTAGTAATGGTAAACTAGGGTCAAGAAAACTAAACATCCCCAACGTTCCAGCTAAATAGGCTTGTTTTTTATTACTTAAACTTGTTTCATACCCACAATTGTCTGATGTAGTAGAAAGTGGTAATACATCTACTCGACGGTAATATTTGCTTCTACCAGGAACATTATCTACTCGTTGCAAGCAGTTTTTACTGACTAATAAATCTAAGTCGCTTTGAAGTGATTTGCGAACTTGAGCAAATAAGCGTTCCTTGAGGATTTCTTCTACAAGTTTTTCTAAATCAGAATTATATACTGGTATATGTTGTTGTAAAGAATTTTGCCATTCATCTATAGATACTTCCAATTCTACTAACCATTGTCGGGTGGTTTTGAGACAAGCACAGTCAGGGTCTTGATGGTTAATGATATCGGTTTGTTTTTCATCCTTGTGGGTTTTGGTAAAGAAAGCTTGTCGCCAGTCAGTGTAAGTAAAGGTGTCACCAATAGCAGCTTGTCCTTGATCACTATATAACCAATGTAACAATACCCACAGCCTAATAGCACGAGTGAGGTTGTGACCTTGATCCAGAGATCCATTGGCTAACTGCTGTAAGATGTTGGGTGATGGAGTAGTAGTAAAAAGTATATTCACGGAGGATAAATAGGTTATTATGTGCGCTTTCTAATTTAGCAGGTATTGGAAAGGGGTATTTCCGATGCTATGTATACTGGTAACAGAAATTTTGATAAAAGGATACATTAAAGATTATGAGTATATCTGAATTAGATAAGTACAAAGTTGACCATCTGTTTTTGTTGATAGGTGAAA
Organism: Anabaena sp. PCC 7938; assembly: GCF_049315035.1. Taxonomy (NCBI): domain Bacteria; kingdom Bacillati; phylum Cyanobacteriota; class Cyanophyceae; order Nostocales; family Nostocaceae; genus Anabaena; species Anabaena sp. PCC 7938. The sequence goes on from NZ_CP186039.1 coordinate 43,242, forward strand.
ATCCTTTACCTAACTACATTACAGCCCAAATACTGCTGAAAGATGGTGGTACTGTTTACTTAGTACACAGTACAGATACAACTAGTAAAGCTGCTTCTTTGGAAAGAATGTTAAAGGCTGTAAATGTCAAACCAATTTCATTGGGCAGACAAGAGGCTAACTCCTGTGTTATTCAAGACAAAATTCAAACCGAAGTAAAAAATATTTTAAAAAAGCATCCAAATCATACTTTTGGTTTGAATTATACAGGTGGGACAAAAGCGATGTCTGTACATAGCTATCGTGCTTTATTTGATATATCAGAAGTTAGCAACCCTGTATTTAGTTATCTAGATGCGCGAAGTTTACAAATGCTAATAGAACGAGAAGATGATACTCCAAAAAGTGAAATAATAAAAATCCAAGTCAAATTAGAAGAACTTTTTAATTTGCACGAGTTGCCTTGGAAAAAAAACAAACGGCCTAATCCTAAACCAGTTCTACATGATGCTGCACAGGAGTTTCTTAATGCTTATTTATCTGTTACTCCAAGAAATACAGATAATACAGCAGAACAATGGTGGAAATGGTGTAAAACTCAACTACATCCTCAAACTAAAGATAAATATGGTTTCTGGTATCCTGAAACAGAACTTATGAAGATATCTGGAATTACTTTAGATGGAGCGCCAGAGAATATCAAAAACATTTTGCATCAGTATCAAATGTTAAATTCAAAAGGCGAACTAGATATGCAAGCATCTAAAAACCAAGGATTTGGTGAATTAAGCGATTTTTGTGCTTGGTTAAGTGGCGTTTGGCTTGAACATTATGTTCTACATCAGATCAAAAATATATCTGCAAATTTCCTCTCTATTCATGAAAGTGCAATGTCTTTTCATATTGACGATCCAAACAATAGAGATGATAGGTACGATAGGTTTGAATTTGATGTTGCTTTCATGCGAGATTATCAGCTATTTGCCTTGTCCTGTACCACTGCTGGTGATAAATCCACTTGTAAACAAAAGCTATTTGAAGCTCACTTAAGAGCCAGACAACTAGGTGGAGATGAAGCGCGAGTAGGATTAGTTTGTTTTCATAATAATCCTGAGAGAGTAAAGCGTGATTTAGAAGCTACTATAAGAGATAAAAAAATTGTAGTTTTTGGCTCTCCAGACTTGAAACCTGATAAATTTGTCAAAAAAATGCAGCAGTGGATTCATGATAATAGCCCAATACTTTAAGATGTGTCATGAGTAAATACATAGCAACTGTAATTGATACAACAGGAATACAACCATATATTTTTGGCAGTAATCGTTTACGAGAAAATATAGGTGCATCGTATTTAGTAGAACAAGCAACAAATGGTTGGGTTAAGTGCGCTTTACGCCAAATATTTGGAGAAAATGTGTATATTCCTGAACCGGAACAAGAAGAAAAATGTATTGAACACGATAATCTTGATGCTGAATTAGTCTATACCGGAGGTGGTAATGCAGTTATTCTTTTCAAAGGCAGAGAAGATAAAAAAAGTGCTATTAGATTTACTAAAAGATTGAGCAAAAGAGTATTGCAAGAAGCACCAGGCTTAAAAATTGTAGTAGCTCACAGTGAACCCTTCGAGTGGGGAAACAAACTATCAGGAATTGTTGATAGTTTGATGAAGAAATTAGAGCGAAAAAAACGCGAATATAATCCTTCTGTCCCTTTGCTAGGTCTGGGAGTTACAGCTAACTGTCTTTCTACTGGATTATCTGCTGTAGATACTAGCGATCGCTACAGTGTACCCACTAGCTATCCAGTCTCCAGAGAAATCGTTGAAAAGCTTAGAGCCGTTGACCCTAAAAATAAAGCTCCAGCGAATCAAGAACTAAACGATACTATATTTAAAAATTTGCCGCTAGGCAATTATATAGTCCCTTATGATATCGATGATTTAGGTCGGACTGAGGGTAAAATTAGTTACATGGCTATAGTTCACGCTGATGGTAACGGGATGGGCGATCGCTTTAAAGAACATGGTAGGAAATGTAAAACGGACCGTGAGTATATTACTGCCATGCGTGAACTATCTAAAACTGTGAATCAGGCAGGTGTTAATGCTTTAAAAAAAGTTGCCCAAAGAGTTATCCACTTAGCAGATGGTAAATTACAGGAGCAGTTTGCAATTACAGAAAGAAATGGGGAAAAGTATCTGCCTTTTCGTCCAATAGTTTATGGTGGTGATGACGTTACGTTTGTATGTGATGGACGCTTAGGATTATCGTTAGCAGCACTTTACCTGAAGGAATTTGAAGCTCAAAAAGTAGCAGATGGAAAAGATTTAACAGCCTGTGTAGGAATAGCAATTGTCAAAACACATTATCCATTTGCCAGAGCATATCAATTAAGTGAATCGCTTTGCAAAAAAGCTAAAAACTTTGTGCGTTCTGAAAAAGAAGAACTTAAAATATTAGATTTTTCTGCACTTGACTGGCACATTGCTCCTAGCGGACTGTTAGGTTCAATCAGCGATATCCGTCAACGAGAATATCAAGTTGCTGAAGGAAATCTTACCATGCGACCTTTGTACTTACACTCTGATAGTGATTGGCGCAATTGGGATGATTTTTCTGAAGTGGTTAATAAATTTAACACAGACTCAGACTGGAGCCGTAATAAAGTGATAGCTTTGCGAGAACAGTTACGGCAAGGTTCAGAAAAAACCAAACAATTTTTACAGGTTTATGGTTTAAATGAGAACTATTTACCCCAATTTGGCAAAGCAAAATCTGACGACCTGTATCAATCTGGTTGGATTGATCACAGAACAAATACGAAAGTCTGTGGCTATTTTGATGCTATTGAAGCAATGGAATTTCACATTCCTTTAAAGGAGAAAAGCGATGGAGATTTATTATCTGAAAATGCTACTTTTGAGTGATACAACCTTTGGGCGTGGTGATGGAGTAGCAGGTTTAATCGATCAAGAAGTAGAGCATGACGCTAACGGATTTCCCTACTTACGTGGACGTACTTTAAAAGGCTTGTTGAGTGAAGAATGCGACAATTTGATTGCTGTGCTTTCTGAACCACCGCCTTCCCGTTGGCAAAAAGCCGCCGAACATTTATTTGGTATACCTGGTAGCACCCTAGAAACTATTTCTAAGATGCACGTTGGTGATGCTTGTTTACCCCAAGACTTGCGAAAGGCTGTAAAACTTCAACTTGACCAAGAACAGCAAAGAGAAAGCAGAGGTCAGGAACGAAGATTCACAGAAGTAGACGTTCTTACTTCTCTTACCACTATTCGCCGTCAAACTGCTATTGACCCTGAAGATGGCGCACCAGTTGAACATAGCTTACGCTCTAGTCGGGTTATTTTGCGAGATTTATGTTTTACCGCACCATTGTTATTTGAAAAAAAACCAGCAGCAGATATGTTAGCACTCTTAGCAGTTAGCATATTAGCACTGCAAAGAGTTGGTAGCGGACGTAACCGGGGTCGGGGTCATGTTCGTTGCACGCTACATGACTCAATTGGTGAAGAAATTACTCAAGAGCATTTTCGTTATTTTGAGCAGGAAACCAGGAAATGAAAGCAATTACTTTTTTACTACACACTAAACAACCATTGTTAGCAACTTCGCTTCAGGGAGACCCGAACAGTGATGTATCTTTTCCTTATATTCCAGGTAGCATGATTCGGGGAGTGTTGATTAGTCGCTATCTCCAACGTCACAGTTTAAAAAGTACAGATGATATTTTAGATGAATCAAAATATCCAGATATAAAGCGTTTATTCTTTAATGGTAATACCCGATATTTAAATGCTTATTTGTACGATACAGAAAAACAAAATCGCACTCTACCTGTACCCTGCTCTTGGTTAAAGAAAAAGGGTGATGAAATTTCCGATTCAGACGATACAACTGTTTATGATTTCAGTTACGAATCACCAGAAGAAGATATTTCATACAAATCACTAGATGAGGGTTTTTGCACTGTAAATGATCAAGATGTATTGCTTTACAAAGAAAAGCGACGCATCAATATTCATAATATGCGAAATCGCAAAAAAGGCAGAGGTGATGAAGGCAAGGGCGCAATATTTCGCTATGAGGCTTTAGATGCTGAACAATATTTCCAGGCTGTAATTCTCTGTGACAATCCTGACGATATAGAAAAAATTAAGCCGTTACTAGAACCACAAGAAATGTGGTTAGGCGGTTCTCAAAGTGCGGGATATGGACATACTCAGATTATTCCTATAGAAGAGGATGAAGAGTATGATTATTGGGACGAAGTGGGAATTGAGGCTGAAGACCGTAACGACAGAGAACTAATCCGTATTACTCTTCTCAGTGATCTAATTTTACGCGACAAATGGGGTCATTATGTTGCCACGCCACCAAATTCAACAGGAGATGAAATTAATCAAAAAGTTGAGTCATTAACTCAGATATTAGAAGAATTACTAGATATAAAGTTAGAACCACAATCTAGTTATACCAGTAGTCTTATTGTTGGGGGATTTAACCGTAAATGGGGATTACCTTTACCCCAAGTACCAGCTTTAGCAGCAGGTAGTGTTTTTGTATTTAAGTATAATAAACAAGATGGAGAACTAGATTCAGAAAAAATTCGTTTAGTAGAAAATCAAGGTATTGGTGAAAGGCGGGTTGATGGTTTTGGACGAATTACTATTAATTGGCTGGAGGAAGAAGCAATATTTAATGCTTGTTTACCAAAAAGAGAAACTAACTGGGATAAACCACAACTAGTCCCCAATTCAGAAGACAGTCAACTAGCTCAAAAGATGGCGAAGAGATTATTGGAACAAAAGCTAGATAGCCTAATTTTAAAGAAACTTAATAATTCTAATTGTAAACTCGAACCGAACAGACTTAGCCATAGCCAACTTTCGCGATTAATGATTGTATGTAGACAAGCTTTAAATGAGGAAAATAAAAATCCAGTTATTAAATTACTGGAAAATTTACCCAAAAATGCCAATAGGCAATTTGAAGGCACAAAAATTAATCATAAACAATCTTTCAAAACACAGATTTACGAATGGTTAAATAACCCAAATACTTGGATAGATTCAAGCTATTTAGAAGTTAAGGTTGCTGGTGAATCAGTTCTATTAGATTTAGTTGAAAAACTGAAGCTAGAATACACGCTACGGCTAATTATTGCAGTTGCCAAACAAGCAGTAAAGGATAAACAAGATGAATAGAGAACGGGAAGGACGACATATTATTAAGCGCATCATCGTGCGCGGTGTTTTGGTTCTGGATACACCAACTTGTTTGGGAAGTGGTGATGCTGAGGGTACTACGGATATGATGCTGTTGCTTGACAGTATTAGTGATAATCCTTTACTAACAGGTTCATCAATAGCTGGGGCTTTACGCAATTATTTACATGAATATGAGTGTGATTACGCAAAAAATGAAAGCCGTGATAATATAGCTGCAAAACTGTTTGGTGATTTATTTGCTTACAAGGATGAAAGGAATAAAAATGAAGCAGAAAAAATTGCATTAAGAGAAAAAGATACTCAAAGTCCTTTAATTATTCATGATGCAATAGGTAGCACTATTCACAATGTTGAAATACGAGATGGAGTCAAAATAGATGGTGCAACTGGTACTGCGTCTGACAAGGCAAAATACGACTTGGAACTCTTGCCAGCAGGGACTAAGTTTTCTTTGAACTTTGAGTTGTTAATTGAAAAAGATAAAGATGAGAATGAATTAAAACAAGCACTTGCTTTAGCTTTAGAAGGGTTAAAGAATGGTGAAATTGCTATTGGAATGAAAAAGCGACGGGGTTTTGGTCGCTGTCATGTAGATGAGTGGCAAGTTTGGGAATTTGATTTAACTAAACATAGCGAGCGCATTGCTTGGTTAACATTTGAAAGACCTTGGGGTAAACCTTATGCTACTAAATTACCAAGCGACAAACTATTGAGTAATACACACCTCCAGAAGCTAAAGGTAGATAAGCCAGATAAGCGCGATCGCCTCTTCATCACTGCCAAATTTCAATTAGCCAGCCCCTTACTCATTCGCTCTGGTCAATATTTAATTCAAAACAAATGTTCTCCCGATGTGGTGCATTTGCACTCCTATAGAAAAGACAAACCTGAGCCAGTTGTTTCTGGTACAAGTTTAGCAGGAGTGCTGTGGCATAGAGCCGAGAGAATAGTGAATACTTTAGATAAGAATTTACAAATTGTGTATGACCTATTTGGCTTTGTTAAAGAAGAAAGTAAACAAGCAAAGGCTAGTCGTTTAGTTATTCATGAAAGCTTGATAGAAAATACAGATGAAATTGTACAAAGCCGAATTGCTATTGACCGTTTTACAGGCGGAGCATATAACGGAGCATTGTTTCAGGAACAGCCTGTTTTTGGTATTTCTAAAAAAGAGGATAATCAAAAAAATAATAAAGTTAAAGGTAAGTCTACAAAAAGTAGTAATACAAGTAATCACACAGCACATATAAAACTAGAACTAGAACTACGTCAACCAAAGGAATATGAAATTGGGTTACTTCTGCTGCTGCTTAAAGATTTATGGACGGGTGATTTACCAATAGGTGGTACTAGCAGTATAGGGAGAGGACGTTTGCAGGGCGTTGAAGCAACTATAGTTTGGCAACAACACAAGTGGTTAATCTCTGAAGAAAACCAGAAATTACTAGTCAGTAAGCAGGAGAAAGAACAAATGGAAGAGGTTGTTAAAAAGTTTTTGGAGCAAGCACCATGAATCAGGATTTGTGTCAGGAACTTTCAACAGAAACAATTGAAAAATCGCTTGAAAATTGGTTAAAGCAACAGGCGATTACTCAAGATTATCAGTTATGCTACGTATTAGCTCATGCAGAAGATGGAGTTATCTGGGGAAATTTTGAAGTAGAAAGTGGCATTTTAAAAACTTCTAATCAAGCTTTTCCTGAGTATGATTTTCCTGCATTACGTCTGTCAACATTACAACAATGCCGTATATTTGGAGAAGCTGGTGAAATCTTACTATGGAATAGTAATAGCACATGGCGATCGCGGCTAATTTTACAAAGCCAAGTATCAGAATTACTGAAACAAGAAAAAATAGGTTTAATACCAGAATCACAAATTCTTTGGGGTACTCAGGGAAAAGAAAACGGTAATTTTACCTTACTTTCAGATGGATCTCAGGGTCTTAAATATGCTGCTCCCATCACAGGCATGACTGTTAGCCAGGATAAACAGAAACAGTATCGTCCACTTCGACTAGAAGTACATCACTATTTTTGTTATGACCAAGATGGAGTAGCTCGGATTTTTCTCAGTCGTCTTGTATCTCTCAAAGAAAAAATTTATGAATCCTAAACATCTAGAAAAAGTGCCTGATGACCGTAAAGCAGTTGCTCCTTATAACTTTGTAGAGATACCAGAAAAAGTAGTTGAAGCAAAACTTGAATGTAATGGTAAATTACGCGATAACAACCGCTACTATTCTGATCGGCACACTGGCAAAATTGTATGTACCTTAAAAACTGAATCACCTTTATATATTCGTTGTGCTTTAACACCTGCTGATTTTGCAGATTTTGGAGATAAACCGAACGAAGAACTAACACCAGAACAACGCAAAAAAAAGGCTGAATTCTTTCAGTATCCTTCAAAACAGTATCCCGTTTTGCCTGGTAGCAGTTTGCGTGGAATGGTGAGAACTCTAGTTGAAATTGTTAGCTTTGGCAAGATTCAAAGAGTATCAGATGCTTCAACATTTTTCTTCCGTGCGGTTGCTGCTGATAGTGACGATCCCCTAGCAGAAAGATATACAAATGCTGTTGGTAAGTTAGCTGGAAATGTCAGCGCAGGGTATCTAGAAAAAAGAGATGGTAAATGGTTCATTCGCCCAGCTATTAAAAACCACTTGGGTAAATCATTTATTCGAGTGAAAGAAGAAGATATAAAAGTTTATCTTCCTTCTCTAATCACTATGGAAAAAGCTAATTACCTACCTCAGTATCTCAAAATTAGCTATGAGGGAGTAGGAGAATCTCTAAAGATTAGTGAAAATTGTGATATTTATGAATACAAAGGCTGGCTTGTTACTAGCGGTAATATGCTAGATAACAGCAAAACAACGGAAGCGGAACGCAAACGCCTACTTCGCCGTAAGGAAGGACGTAAGTTTCACTATATAGTTTTGCAATCTGATAATTCAGCTGTTTCAATTCCAATTAGTGAAGATGCAATAAGAGATTACCGTAACGCATTGACAGACTTTCAAAAAGGAAAGCCATTTAAGCAGAATTATAAAAATACTTTCCATGAAAGTATGGGTTTTTTAAAATATTTAGACAATGAAGAACCTAGACCTGTTTTTTATTGTGAACCACAAAATCGACAGTCAACAGTAACTTTATTTGGTCAAAGTCCTAACTTTCGCATTCCCTACTCTCCCCAAAATGATGGTAAAGCCGCATCAGCAGTTGATTTTATTCCTGAAGAAGTAGGTGAATCTAAAAAAATTGATCTAGCTGATGCCATTTTTGGCTTTGTTAGGCGTAAAAACGAGAACAAAAAACAAGGTTCTGATGAAAATAAAAAAGAAAAACAGGAAAAATCTCGTGCTGGACGTATATTTTTCAGTGATGCTCAATATAAAAGTGAAGAAAATGGTATCTGGCTGACTGATGACACCATTACACCACAAATTCTGGCTACTCCTAAATCAACAACATTTCAGCACTACTTAGTCCAAAAAAGCCACGAAAAGAAAAGCCTGAAGCACTATGCTAGTCAACCCAATCAAGAAACAGTAATTCGGGGACATAAACTATATTGGCATAAGGGAAATATAGGCATAGACAGAATTAAAACCAAAGCAAGTGAAGCTGAAATTAAAGATAAACAATCCCAGTACACGGAAATTAAGCCAATTCAATCAGGAGTTTCTTTTGAGTTCACCATTTATTTTGAGAATCTCAGTGATGTGGAACTGGGTGCGCTTTTATGGGTGTTAACTCTTTCAGTCAAAGATGTGAAAAAACTCCAATTACTTAGTCTTGATGGCAAAGAAAAATATCGGCTTTCCCTTGGTATGGGAAAGTCATTAGGTATGGGTGCAGTAATGATTGAAAAATATGAACTTTCTCTTAATGAACGATATCGTAATGAACCTAAGCAGCGATACACACAGCTATTTGATGATAGTAACTGGTTAAGTGGCGATCGCCCTGCTACTTATGATGAGCATAAAGAATGTATTCAGAAGTTTGAGGAATATGTAACTACGCGCATTAGTGAAGCTGACTTTCGCCAAGATTATCCAGACAAACAAGATTATGAAAAATTGAAGCTAAAGGATGTACCGCGTATCAAAATGTTACTAACTATGCTGAGATGGGATATTTTTCCACCTGTAAATAGAACACGATACATGGAAATAGAACGAGACATAACAACAAATGACTACATCTGTCAGCCTGTTAAGGAAGATGATAAAACAGTTAATGAGTATAAATGCCGTCTGATACTACCAACTCCATTTCAAGTAATGGATATGTCAGACAATGGAAGACATCAAACCCTAAATTTAGATAATTTAAAGTCATCCCGCCAAAATGAAATTACTAAATCTAAAGCATCTCAAGAATTTCAGGTTGGTCAAGTCTTAGAGGCAAAGGTTGTAAAAATCAGTGTTATTAAAGTTACTTATGAATTTTTAGAAGGAGTTAAGCGAACTACAGAAGAACACAAAAAAGCTAAGTATTTACAGGAAGGACAAATGGTTAAAGTCAAAATCACTGCTTTAAGAGATAATGGTGAGATTAAAAATATTCAATTACTTGATTAGTTTTACCATCATTGATAATTTCAATTTTCAAGAAATTCTTCAGAAATCAGATTTCACTTTTCGGAAAACCCCTCTTCCAACCATGTGGTATGTTTAAAAACAAAACTTCTTGAACCTACCGCACTTGATGATAGATGCACACTTCCAAACCCTAACCACCTTTCCCCCACGCAACTTCCAACGAGAAGCGATCGCTAAACTCCTCCACCGTCAAAACATCCTCCTCCGCGCCCCCACAGGTTCAGGGAAAACCGAAACAGCGATCGCCCCTTTTCTCTTTGCAAAAACCCTCAACCTCGACTTCCCCAATAAACTAATCTACGTCGTCCCCCTACGCACCTTAGCCAACAGTCTGCGACAAAGAACAGAAACACTCGTTCAACGCTGGTCACAAACTCAAAATATCCCTTGTCCAGTCGTCACCCTACAAACAGGAGAAAACCCAGAAGACCCCCGTTTTGAAGGTGATATAGTCTTCTGCACCATTGACCAAATGTTAAGCAGTTTCTTGAATATTCCCTACTCAGTTGGTCGGGGTTCAGCTAACGTCAACTCTGGGGCAATATTCGCATCTTATCTAGTATTTGATGAACTGCATTTACTTGATCCAGACCGTTCTTTTACCACCGTTCTCAAGGTTTTACAACAAGTCAAAGGTATTTCCCCATTTCTGTTAATGACCGCCACATTAACCAATGAACTGGCTACGCAAATTCAAGGTTTAATAGACAATGGAAATAATTCAAATTGAAGATACTGATTTACAAGCGATTGAAGGTAAACGTCGTCGGATATTTCAAGCAAAATCTCATCCTCTTAATGCCTTAGAAATTATCGCAGATATACACACCAATCAACGAAAACGAGTTATAATTATTTGTAATACCGTTTCTCAAGCGCAGGGTTTATATAGAGATTTACGAGAATTGAATCATGATGAAACCCTAAATCTTACCCTGCTGCACTCCAGATTTTTACCAGAACATCGCGCCCAAAAAGAAACGTTCTTAAAAGAAACCTTTGCTGAAAATTGGCAAGATGACGGTACTTGTTATGTTCTAATATCTACTCAAGTAATTGAAGCAGGAATTAATATTACCTGCCAAGTTATGCACAGTCAACTTTGTCCCATGAACTCATTATTACAAAGGGCAGGACGTTGTGCAAGATTCCAAGATGAACAGGGTCAAGTTTTGGTTTATCGCACCATAGAAGTTAACCAAGCTTATTCTACCCTTGCAGAAGCAGATTTAGAACCAGAAACAGAAAGTACCGATAAAAAACAAAGTTTTCTGCCATATCCTAGAGAAACTTGTGAATCAACATGGCAAGTATTACAAACACATACTGAGTCAAATCAAGTTAATGAAAATGTCGGATTTCGCACAGAAGAAAATTGGATAAATCAGGTTCATACTACAGAGGATTTACTCCAACAGCAACGCCGACAAAATAATCAAATGCAGTTTGAGCAGCATTTTGAAGCAGCTTTTTTTAGGGGTGATCAATCTTTTGCCAGTGAGTTAATTCGGTCAGTTGATAGTCGGAGTTTATTTGTCTGGGAAGAAACCGGATTTATTGACTTTGAGGAAGAACCAATAGACCCCCGCAAATTAATGGCTTTTTCTGTTCCTGTCTCTACACTGTGCAAAGTTTGGCGAGATTCCAAAAACTTAGAATTTGGAACAGATTGGATTTTTAAACGAATTGAAGCACCCAAAGACAAAGCAGAAACCTATAGTCAACCTGTCTGTACAGAAATCAAATCCCGTGATTCATTAATTAACAGCATCAAGATTTTAGTTAATCCCCGCTTTATTTATTATGATGAAAATATTGGATTATTGATTGGCATTAATGAATTTGGTAATGGTTTTATTTCACCACCAAAACCACAGCGCACAATCGCCAGTGAATACCGTTATAATATGGATACATATATTGGGCATTTGGGTTGTATGTGGACTTGTTGGCATAAACCATTTAAAACCTTGCGTTTGAAAAACGGTGAAGCTGAATCAACGATTTATAATAGTATCAGGAATGAACTATTACCAGCAGGTACAAAATTAATTAAAAACAAGATTTTTCCCCATATCCAAGAGTCAGAAGCAGCAGCGTTATTTGAAATATTGGTATTTTTCGCTATCTTTACCCATGACCTGGGTAAACTACAAATTAAGTGGCAACAAGTAATGCGGGGTTGGCAAGCGATCGCTCATTCTTCATTCCACGGTCAAAACCCCAAACAACATTTACTGGCACACACTGACTATAACCCAGACGATAAAGACCAAAAAACAGCACTCAAAGATCATGAAAAGAAACACAAGCGTCCTAACCACGCTGTTGAAAGTGCATTCCTAGCCAGGGATATTCTCAAACAATCTTTAGTACCAGTATTACGTGATTATTTTGAGGCTGATAACGAACAGATTCAGTATATCTGTCATACAGTGATTATGGCTGCTGGTCGTCATCATTCTGCTTGGGCTGGTGGTTGGAGTATAGCAGATATAACTAAAATAAAAACTATAGAATTACATCCAGAAGCACAAAGAGCGATCGCCCAAAGTTGGCAAAGTATGACACGCTTCCTAAGTCAAATTTTACCATTAACACCAGCAAATTTAAGCAAAAGTATCTACCCAATTAAAAAAGAGTTTGACTTGAATCAGTTAAATACTGCTGATGAATTTGAGTATTTTCATCTCTACTTGCTGGTAGTTAGGGCTTTACGACTGTGTGATCAACGCTCAGTGCAACTTTAACTTTACAAGTTTAATTTTCATGTAGAGAGTTTATCTACAACATCTCTACATTAATCATGATTAACTATCTGTACCTGTATTTTCCTGAGTTAATAGTTCTTGGAAATCAGGAACAGAACCTATAGTAATTGCCTGTTCTAATAACTGATTGAGTCGTTCATGGTCATAAATTTTATTGATTTGTTCCACTAATTGAGAAGGAGCATCTTGAAATCTAGTTTTGATGATTTTAACAATAGATTTCTGGAGTGTTTGCGCTATTCCTAAACGCTCTATACTTGTTATGTATGCCATTTTTTTGTCATCCTCAAACTGCTTCAATTCAGTTTTGAAATTCAAATCCAGATCCGGTGGTAAAGTCATCAGTCTATCAATCAAATCGAATAACTGAAGAATTTTCTCCCTACTATATCCTAACTCATACATCCGCTTAACTAAACTTAATTTCCACTGCAAACGTCCTGTTAAATTTTTAGTTGTAGCTTGTGTACGTAGGTGCGCCATTACCAATACAGCAAAAGGATTATCACTTTGTTCTAATTCTGACCAACGAGGTTGATAATCCAGTAATTTTACAGTAGGAAATTGAAGACTTAACCGACATCCCCAACGTTCATAACTGTATTCTTGAGGTCGCCAACTTGCTTGATTATCTCCCAAAATAGCCAAGCTAACAACTTCTTGACCATAACGGTCAAAAATTCTGTAATGATAGGAAAACATCCGTTTAGGAAAACCAGTATCTACTTGACTTTGGATTTCTAGATGGATTATTAACCAGGTTTCTTTACCATCATTTAGCCAAACTTTAATTAGTTTATCAACAAATTGCTTACCAACTTCCGATTCTCTCATCAATTGCTGGAGTTCTTGGTCAAGAAACTCATAACCCCGTGTCCAGTCAATTTCGCTGTAAATCTGGGGAAAGAAGAATGTTAAAAACGCCTCAAAGTATTTTTCTACCCCTTCCTTCCAAGCACCATCATAATCGGCTTTTACTTCACTCACAGTTGTTTTTAGGCAGATGTCAAAGATATCTTAGCGTCTTTTTTCTACAATGCCGTTTATTGGAATACCCCTCTTCCAGCTAGGTATATACTGTTTGGAAGTAGACAACTCCTATGGGTTGAAGACCAGATGATAAAGCAGCTATTTGTTACCAAAAAATTCGGCACTTATGCTGACACTTTCCTGATGCTAGGTCTGGTACAGCTTGCGGAGTATGCACTGAAAGCCACTCACCAAAAAAGTGCAATTCAACTTTTAGATCAAGGAACACGCTACTGTCTTCAGTTAAAACAACCTATAAATTTAGAACTGGTAGCTAAACTCAATTATACCAATTCTTTCCCACCAGTCAAAGGTCAAAAAACCGACATTAGCAAAATACCGCAGGAAACAGATACTTTTAACACAGTGGAGGAAAGCGAAAGACGAAAACTTTACCGCAACTATGTATTTGAACAACGGGGTAAAGTTGAATTTAATGAAGATGCACCAAAACCACCTCATCCTAGTACCCAAAATGGCGTAATTCTTACTTCCATGCGTCATGACCGCAATCATAACGAATTGTGGTATTTAGGATGGCAAATTAAAGACCATTATGGGGCTTTGTTGGTTGCTTTATTTACAGCTTTTAGCCAAGAAATAGAGGATGTTAATAGCTTAGTAAATGAGTTATTTACTCAAACTACTGGACAGAAATTACCAGAAACAGCCAGTGCCGTCAAAATTTATTTACCTACATCTGTTCAAGGGGTGAATCGAATTAAAGCAGATAGTAATAAAGTAGATTCTCAAAAAGCAGATTGGTTAAGTTTATGGTTGATTGCTGGGGGTTTATTTACCTTTGGTATAGCGGAACGGGTAAAAATAGCAGAACGAGTTTATGATTGGCGTGTTGTTGCCTTTGAACCACAAGATATTCCGTTAAATAAATATCGTGAGGTGTTGAATCAACTTCGTAAATTTAACCCACCTTCTGGAGGTCATGGCATTGCTAGATTTGATTCTGAATTAATATTGCTGTTCTGTCGAGAGTTACTTAATCATCATCAAGTCCAAACAGACATAGAACCTGATGAATTTGATATTTGGCAACCAGTTAATCACTTTGTTAGTAACTTTATTGGTACTCACTTTGGTTCAAAGGGTCAAGTTTATGGTGTCAAAGAAGTTTTTAGTTTAGGTTTACCAGGTTGGATTAGTCCTAAAAACTCTCAAGAACTCACAGATTATCACAATGTTTTAAACGAACATTTATCAGTTATCACTACCTTATCTGCGGAAGAAGGACACAGTGAATTATTAGCAGCTTATCGGGATTTTCTCACTGGTACAAATCTCATAAATTTCTTTCGCTTTCAAGTTAGTTATGCCGATTATGTTGTGAAACGTTTAGCAGACCCTAAAGCTAGACCTCCCCGTTTATTTTCTCTCAATGGATTAAATCTCATGGTGAAGAATTTTAAGCATCGTCAAAATGACCAAGAATTAAATTTAACAGACATCACTGAAGACCCTGGTTTTTTACGCATTGCTAAGGCTATTAATAGTGCCACTGTCTATGCAGGAAAAGATGAACATGGTTGGGATAGAATCTATGGTTTAGCACAACGTTTGAGCAGTCAAGCAGGTTCTAAAAAGGATTTTATCATTGAATTATCAGCCTTTATTGCCAGTTATGAAAACGAAAATCTCCGCATTGATGAAGAACTCAAAAAGAAAGGTAAACCCCGCCGTATTTGGACTACAAAAGATGATTTAGATAGAGTTATAACTCTCATTGAAAATCATGGTTCTAGTTTAGTGGCTAACTTATTAATTGCCTATGGTTATGCTAAAGGTTGGGGTAAATCTAAAGAAGCAGATAAAACCAATTTGACTAATGAATCAGAAACAGAAGTAGATAATATTGAAGAAGGAGAATCCGAAAATGACTAAGGCAAAATTTCCCGTTTACTCAATTTCAATTAGTGGTTTACTATCTTTACAGCTTCATGCTTTAAATAACGAAGGTAACGAGGGTAATCAATCCCTAACTCGACGTTATTATATTATTCAGGATGGCATGGATGAACCTGAGTATGTAAATGGTATTTCTGGGGATATGTTCAAACATATTCAATCTGAACATCTACACCGTGTTGCTTTAGAATCTGAACTGAGTTTATCTGAGGGTGGTAAACAATTTAATCCAGATAGAATTGGTTATGATCTAGAAAAAAATCTCTCAGTTTTTACAGACAAAGACACTGATTTAGCTGCCAAAACTGGCAAGGTTCTTCAACTCTGCACCATCAGCGATTTAGAAGGTTTCATGGTGACTGTTAAAGGTGGACAAACCCTAAAACGCGATTCTGTAATTGAATTTGGGGCAGTTGTTGGTTTACCGAATTTGGTCAAAACTCAAAGTTACTTCCATGCTAAATACGGTGTAGATAATCCTACTCCCTATAACGTGCAAGTCAGTTCCGGTTTATATGCCACCGTCTTAAATATTGAGGCTTTTCGGATTGGTTATAATCCCCATACTTTTAATTACAGCATTGATGTTTCTGAACGTAAAAAACGTCTTGACGCTTTGCTCAAAAGTGTGCTTTATACTTATTTACAACCTAATGGTGCAAAACGCAATACACATTTACCCCATCCTGATAACTTTGAAGGTGTAATTACTGTTAGTAGTCGTCGTTGTCCTGCACCAATGATTAGTTCTCTAGAAGGAAGTTATAAAACCCAAATTGACAGTTTAGCAGCTACGTTAAATAACATCAATGGTGCTGATACCATCCGTTGTTTTAAGTTTGAAAATATGGCTGAATTTGCTGACCAAATTGAAATTTTGATTGCTCAAACTCTACCTTGGGATAGTGAAAATGCCGAAGCAATCTCCTAAATCAAAATCTTCCCCAATATCAGAAACCGTAACTACATGGCTAACTGTAACATATCAACCTGTTAGCCTATTTTCTCTCAAACGTTCTGATGCTACTAGCATGGCAGCAAGGTCTAATTTAGTACCTACTCCCTATGCTATCAAAATGGCATTGTTGAAAGTGTTGTTAGAAAGTCAGGGGAGACATCATCAAAGAGACTTTGACCAATGGATTAAAACCGAATTTACCTGGATTCGAGATTTAACAATTTATATCTGGCCTCCAGAAAAATTGGTTGTCAATCGCAATGGTTATAAACTGCGTTATTACGACCAAACTGCCGATAAAGCAGATAAAACTCGTCCAACTATCCCTATGCAAGATGGTTTTGTATTTCGGGAATGGGTATTTTTACAAGGACATTTGCAAATTTGTTGTAGTGCGGGAAGTCACGTATCGGAACTAGAACAGTTATTTGCTCAAATTAATTATTTTGGTAAACGCAGTTGCTTTTTTCAATATTTACCTGATTTCAAGCAAGAAACTTCAGAACCATTATTTCAACCAAATTTTGCAACTGGTTTTACAATCCAACTAATGGATGATTTAGGTGAAAAAACTACCTTTAATCGCATTAATCCTTTTTCCACTGATAAAGCTCAACTCGATAAAGACCGAGTAATTAAATCAGGGTTTTTACCATTAAAACTCGTCGCTACCAGCGCCCGTTATGACATTTACCAAAGATATTGAAACTACGTTTGCTGGCATGACTTTAATCCTGAGACAAGATGCAAAATTAATCAATTCTGTCACTTTAGAATCTTGGTTATCAGATACTCAACTTGTCCCAATTTGGATACCTTTACAGATTGATAATGGCATTACTAAAATCATGCCTGTGCTGCCAGACTCAAAATTATATCCGCAATTAATGGAATCAATCTGTCAACATATATGTAGGGGCAGAGTCTCCCCGTCTTTAGAGTGGCAAAACAAGCCATATCAACCGACAGGTGTGGAAGTCGATTCTAACGCCCTGCATATAATTCTGGTTTCAATTTCCGCTAATGCACCATTACCAGCAACATTAGGAAGGGCTATTCATGCTCAATTTTTTCAATGGGTTGCTCATGCTGACGCTGCTTTAGCTGAATATTTACATCAACACAATATTCTGCCAATGACTGTGGCAATACAATACAGTTCACGGCAAAGAATGCAGTTGAGAATTACGCTGTTAAAACCAGAACTTTTAGCACCGCTACTTTGGGGATTAAGTAGTAATTTGGGTGGTGAAATTACTTTAGCTGGAGTCCCTTGTCAATTAGGTAAATGGATAAATATTATACAGTCTCGTAGTTTTGAAAAATTGGCAGAAATACCATTACAAAATACAATTGAATTACAGTTTATTTCTCCTACAAGTTTCAAACAGAATCAGAATATTCAACCTTTTCCACTGCCAGAGTTAGTATTTGGTAATCTTTTACGTCGTTGGAACAAATTTGCACCAGTAGAACTGCAATTTCCTCAAGTTGAATGGCAAGGTTTAGTTTCTGCTTTTGAACTGAAAACCCATGCTTTGAAGATGGAAGCTGGTGCAGAAATTGGTACTAAAGGCTGGGTTAAATATCGGTTTTCAGACCCCGAACAAGCCAGAATTGCTACTATTTTAGCTAACTTTGCTGTCTTTTCTGGAGTGGGACGAAAAACAGCTATGGGTATGGGACAAACTGCTTTAAAAAACCAATAACTAGCAATGAATGAAGATTATTTACCTCTAGCTTACTTGAATGCTTGGGAATATTGTCCACGTCGATTTTACCTGGAATATGTATTAGGTGAAATGGAAGACAATGAACATATTATTTTAGGTCGTCATGTCCACCGTAATATCAATGAAGAAGGCACTTTTCAGGATGGGGAAACACTGATTCATCAACAACAATGGGTGTGGAGCGATCGCTTGCACGTTTCCGGTATCATTGATGCTGTAGAAGAATACGATAGTCAACTTGTGCCTGTGGAATACAAGAAGGGAAAAATGGCACAGCACCTAAACGACCATTTTCAACTTTGTGCGGCGGCTTTATGTCTAGAAGAACGCACGGGACGCACTATTACCTATGGCGATATATTTTACCATGCCAACCGCAGAAGACAGACTGTAGCTTTTACACCACAACTGCGGCAAATGACAGAACAAGCGATCGCTCTAGCTCATGTTGCTAGTCAAAACAAAATGCCTAGACCTATTGATCATACCAAAAAATGTGAATCATGCAGTTTGCAAGGCATTTGCTTACCTTTTGAAGTCAAACAATTACAAAGTCAAGATTATTAAATTATGACTACTCTTTATGTTATTCAACCTGATGCTGTTTTAAGCAAAGACTATGAAGCTTTTCAAGTTGCTTTGAGACAAGAAGATGGTTCTTGGAAGAAACGAAAGGTTGCTGCTCAAACTGTAAACGAAGTTATTTTGATGGGTAATCCCCAAGTTACCGGCGATGCTTTTGTTTACGCATTAGAATTAGGAATGCCAGTGCATTATCTTTCTAGTTTTGGTAAATACTTGGGTTCGGCTTTACCTAAGTCTTCTCGTAACGGTCAACTGAGATTAGCACAGTATGCAGTTTATCACGATTCTGTGCGTCGTTTGGAATTAGTGAAGGCAATTGTTAGCGCCAAAATTCATAATCAATATAATGTGTTGTACCGACATAATGAAAAAGATAATCCTCTCAAAGAACGTAAAAACTTAGTAAAAACTCAACAAACTCTAGATCAGGTGCGGGGTGTTGAGGGTTTAGCTGCTAGGGAATATTTTGCTTGTTGGCAGCGTATGGTAGGTAAACAATGGACTTTTAATGGCAGAAATCGTCGTCCATCAACAGATCCTGTAAATTCTTTACTCAGTTTTGCTTATGCTTTATTGCAAGGTCAAGTTATGGCTGGTGTACATATCGCTGGTTTAGATCCCTATATCGGTTATTTGCATGAAGTTCATCATGGTCAACCGGCAATGGTGCTAGATTTAATGGAAGAATTTCGGGCTTTAATTGCTGATAATTTGGTGCTGTCGTTATTGCATAAACACGAAATTAAACCCGAAGATTTTCACGAAAGTTTGGGTGCTTATCGGTTGAAGGACAATGCGAGAAAAACTTTTTTGCAAGCTTTTGATAAAAAAATGAATGATGAATTTAAACATCCTGTGTTTGATTATCGTTGCACCTACCGACGAGCGATAGAATTACAAGCACGGTTGCTGAGTCGTCATTTACAAGAAGGTATTCCCTACAAACCTTTATCACTAAGATGACTACACTGTTTTATCTGATTATTTACGACTTACCTGATAATAAAGCTGCAAATAAGCGGCGTACTCGCTTACATAAAATGCTGAGTGGTTATGGTAAGTGGACTCAATATAGTGTGTTTGAATGTTTCTTGAGTGCGGTACAGTTTGCTACACTACAAACAAAGATAGAAAAACTGATTAAGCCTGATGAAGATTCTATTAGGATGTATGTACTAGATGCTGGTAGTGTGAAAAGAACTATCACCTATGGTTCGGAAGTACCTAGACAAGAACAAGCAATAATTATATGATGAATACATCAGCTAAATTTTGGCAGACCTAGAGCGGGGTCAAAAACCCTGGAGATCCGCCAAATCGCCAGAACCTTGATAATTGAATACTTTCAGCGTTTCATTAGTTTCAGTTGGCAGTTAACCCAAAGCCGGAAATGAGGTTTTTTGAGAGGTCTGCCAAAATCCCCCCTACAGTCTGCTCCTAGACTGTGTTTCAGATGGCGGGGTTTCGATATAACTAATCCCCGCAAGGGGACTGAAACAATCAAATTCAGCTACGTACTTCGCGAAGCTTTCTAAGTTTCGATATAACTAATCCCCGCAAGGGGACTGAAACTCTTATCGTCTTGTTCTGCGGTTAGACCGATGCTGTTTCGATATAACTAATCCCCGCAAGGGGACTGAAACGCTACAATCACACAGAAAAAATTTTTATTGACCTAAGTTTCGATATAACTAATCCCCGCAAGGGGACTGAAACATTAGATCAGAATATTCATCTGTGGCAGATGAGCCAAGTTTCGATATAACTAATCCCCGCAAGGGGACTGAAACGTTTCACCACTGCTACCAGACCAACTACCTTTTTTCTTGGTTTCGATATAACTAATCCCCGCAAGGGGACTGAAACAAGCGTAAATATTTCCCGTATGAATTGGGGTAGGGTTTCGTTTCGATATAACTAATCCCCGCAAGGGGACTGAAACAAGACAATGCAGGAATTAAAAGGATACACACCAACAGTTTCGATATAACTAATCCCCGCAAGGGGACTGAAACGCTTTGTCTATAGTTTATAAGGGTTAGAGTGATCCAAAGTTTCGATATAACTAATCCCCGCAAGGGGACTGAAACAATTCTTCTTGTTTCTGGATGTTATAGAATTTAGATGTTTCGATATAACTAATCCCCGCAAGGGGACTGAAACCTCTTTTTATCAATCTTCCTCTGTAATCTTTTGATGTTTCGATATAACTAATCCCCGCAAGGGGACTGAAACGTTCTGGAGGAGGAGGATCAGGGGGTGATGCGAGTGTTTCGATATAACTAATCCCCGCAAGGGGACTGAAACTCAACGCATATGGCGCGCAAGGTACAAGTTTCTGGACGAGTTTCGATATAACTAATCCCCGCAAGGGGACTGAAACTTCAGTTGGAATACAACAATAGGCGAAGTCCAGCTTTAGTTTCGATATAACTAATCCCCGCAAGGGGACTGAAACTATCTTACTATAGATACGACTATAGATAGTGATATAGGGGGTTTCGATATAACTAATCCCCGCAAGGGGACTGAAACTCAATCAAGTACAATGGTGGCAATATCTCTTAAATGTTTCGATATAACTAATCCCCGCAAGGGGACTGAAACACCCTCGCTGTCTGGCAATTCTACTAGATGAGCTATGTTTCGATATAACTAATCCCCGCAAGGGGACTGAAACTAGTCAGGTAGCTGCTGATTACCGTTTTGTGCGTAGTTTCGATATAACTAATCCCCGCAAGGGGACTGAAACATCCTACTAACCGATGGCGAAGATCTCAACATAAGTTTCGATATAACTAATCCCCGCAAGGGGACTGAAACGTTAAATCTCTGATTCCAAGCTCTCTGTTATTCGCTGCTATAGTTTCGATATAACTAATCCCCGCAAGGGGACTGAAACTAATATCTGGGGGATTGAGTGCGATCGCCAAATAGCAGGTTTCGATATAACTAATCCCCGCAAGGGGACTGAAACAGGAATTTAACTCATTTTGTAGGTTAGTTTCTTCAGTTTCGATATAACTAATCCCCGCAAGGGGACTGAAACTCTTCCAAAAATCAAAAGATATTCTTGCTGACAAGCAATCAATGTTTCGATATAACTAATCCCCGCAAGGGGACTGAAACTACACTAAAAAAATAATCCCCCAAACCGTCGTAACCGGGTTTCGATATAACTAATCCCCGCAAGGGGACTGAAACGAGAAAATGACAGAAGAACAAGCAAAAGAACTTTTAATGTTTCGATATAACTAATCCCCGCAAGGGGACTGAAACTTGGCGTAAATGTAGCCTATTAAATCCCCCTCAAGCGTTTCGATATAACTAATCCCCGCAAGGGGACTGAAACAACAATGGTTCGGGTTTCTCTATGTCTTGACCCTTGCCGTTTCGATATAACTAATCCCCGCAAGGGGACTGAAACATATCGTTATATAGTAATACGCGAGGATAGCGATATAGTTTCGATATAACTAATCCCCGCAAGGGGACTGAAACGCCAATTTCAGAAAGATTGCCAACAAATGATTTAAGAAGTTTCGATATAACTAATCCCCGCAAGGGGACTGAAACTTAAAATCAGCCATGATCTTTAATAATTAAATTTAGTTTCGATATAACTAATCCCCGCAAGGGGACTGAAACATTTCTTCCAGGGTTGGTTTATGGTGGAAAACCCTGGTTTCGATATAACTAATCCCCGCAAGGGGACTGAAACCAGAGAATCCAAACATCTTTAGAATCACCGCCAACCGTTTCGATATAACTAATCCCCGCAAGGGGACTGAAACAAAAGCTTGTTGTTTGTCAAGATGAATGTCGCAGAAAGTTTCGATATAACTAATCCCCGCAAGGGGACTGAAACTAAATGTACTATGCTGCTCTGGCATTTAAAATAGTTTCGATATAACTAATCCCCGCAAGGGGACTGAAACTTAAGAATATGACTAATTATTGCAATACAGGTGAGTTTCGATATAACTAATCCCCGCAAGGGGACTGAAACCAACTATCGAAGCGGTTTCTTTCTGCTAAGTCCAATGGTTTCGATATAACTAATCCCCGCAAGGGGACTGAAACCAAACAGCCATAGACAACACTATTGCCACCGTTGGCGGTTTCGATATAACTAATCCCCGCAAGGGGACTGAAACGAGATACAAAGCAATCTGAGAAGTCTTTGCCACCTATAGTTTCGATATAACTAATCCCCGCAAGGGGACTGAAACTAATAAGCTTCCTTTATCGATCTAAAAGCTTCAGTAGTTTCGATATAACTAATCCCCGCAAGGGGACTGAAACTAACATAAACCCATAACCCTTGTCAAGCATGACTTGTTTCGATATAACTAATCCCCGCAAGGGGACTGAAACTTCTTGCCATATCTGCAATAGCATTAGCAATCAAGAGTTTCGATATAACTAATCCCCGCAAGGGGACTGAAACACAATACTCGCAGACTTAGAAGATTTTTCAAGCCTAGCGGTTTCGATATAACTAATCCCCGCAAGGGGACTGAAACAAAAGTTAGTTGCTAAAGAAGTTGGTGCGGCTGTCGGGTTTCGATATAACTAATCCCCGCAAGGGGACTGAAACATGCTATCCTATTAATTGCCTTATCAAAATAGTAGTGATTGGTTTCGATATAACTAATCCCCGCAAGGGGACTGAAACAATGTAAAATAGACAACATGAATCCATCATTGTAGGTTTCGATATAACTAATCCCCGCAAGGGGACTGAAACATTATCTATCTAATTGATTATGTTGTATGTAACTAGTTTCGATATAACTAATCCCCGCAAGGGGACTGAAACTCAATCAAGTCCCAACATAAAGGCACTAGTTATCAAAAGTTTCGATATAACTAATCCCCGCAAGGGGACTGAAACAATCCAATTAAGAACAGAAATAAATAACTCATCTTGTTTCGATATAACTAATCCCCGCAAGGGGACTGAAACGGCTTTCACTATTGCCAAAGGAGTTTGCCATGTTTAGCAAAAGGTCTTACCAGAAGCAGTGATGACCAGTGTGAATCACAATTACCTAAATCAAAATTACATCAACTGACATTTTTGTACAATGGTCAATCTTTCCGGGCTACCTCTGCTACTGCTAAGTTAATCAAACGATTAGAACCATAGTTGCAGCACAGTATTTAAAATTAGCGATAGCTTCGCTCTCTTCTCTTCGTTCGCGGAGCGTCTGTCTACGACACGCGCCGCGACCGAGTCCCTTAAGGGATACGCCGTAGGCATCGCCCCAACATCAAAATCATCAAAAAATTGAGCATTACTTTACTGATACTGGAACTCGATTTTCCAAACGATTTTTCAGTTCTAGATTCAGGTTTTCACCACTGCGATGAGCTTCCCAGTTTCCAGAGCCAAAGTTACCTAAATCCCATATTCCCTGGATAAAATCGTCATCTCCTGAGATAGTACCCTGATAATTTACTGGCATTTGTTTGTGAAGCAGATATTGTTTGGTAAATTGCACCCGTCGTCCAATTACCTCACCATTTAAACAAGCTTCCCCCAAATAACTGTTATCCAGAATATTACCAGCTAGTGTATTACCAGATTGAATAAAAGTTGCTTCAAAACGGGTCGGCGTTCCCTGCTGCCAGTAAGTCCCCAGCCATGCACCACTCAAGTCTGCCATACTTTACTGTTAATGTTGTTATTCAATCTATTTTACTTTGCTATCACTTATGGCGGGACTTCCACACTATCGCATTCTACCTCGTTCTTAAATTACCACCCCTAGCAGATATAATAACTGTTTAGACGAACTAATATTAATAGTTATAAAGATGGAATATATTTTTGTTTACGTCACTTGTAAAGACCGTGCTGAAGCCCTTAATGTAGGTAAAGCCGTAGTAGAAGCCCGTCTTGCTGCCTGTGCCAACATAATTGACGGTATGGACAGTATTTATTGGTGGAACGGTGAATTACAGGTGGAAAAAGAAGCTATTTTAATTATGAAATCGCGCCGTGATTTATTTGAAGGGTAGTGGTAAATATGTAGTGATAATAAAATTAGGCGCTACAACAAGAATTATAATGATGAATAAAATACCAGATAGCACCAATATGATTATCTAACTTTTTAGAGAAGGATAAAGTCTTTCTAACCAAACGAGAAATTCTTTGACGCATTGTATTATTAAAGCGTTCAATATGGTTAGTCTTGCCACTTTCTTTCCCTACTGCCTGATGACGTTTGCTAGGAATAACTTGTGCGTAAGCTGCCCAAAAATCTGTATAGCAAACAGCACATTGACGATAAACTGGTGGTAGAGAATTCCATAATCCCTAGCGCCATCTTCACTGCGGTCGCCTATGTAAACTCCAACTATTTCTCTAGTTTTTTTATCCAAAGCTAACCAAATCCATTGCTTATTACCCTTATGACCTACAAATGACCAAGCCTCATCACACTCAATAGTCAATTTACCTCTTGGTTTGGCTGAAACATTTACCTGAGTCGGAATCTGGGCATATTTATTATTCACATATTTTTGCAACCAAGTCTCTGAAACACGAGCAGCACGAGCAATACCTGCGAGAGGTATTTTCTCAAGTAAAAGTCTATCAATCAGTTCTATAGTATCTTTGCTAATAACTTTATTAGTGGGATTTTCTATAAACTGTCTTTTGCAGTTTTGACACTGGTATTTTGGTTTTTGATTATGAATCTTCCCATTTTTGACAATGTGTTGAGAACCACAATTGGGGCAAGTAGGTCTGGAGATTGACATCAATACTGAAATAGTTGAATTTAAAAACACTGATACTATACTACATATAACACTTAACACGTTCTCGCTAAATCATATATTTAGAAACTTTATACTTTGGAGGAGTTTCAATTAGTTGGTTAAATGTAATTCAAATTGCAACGGCTACAAATGAATAATTTGAGTTAGAAAATATAAGATTTCACTACATATTTACCACTACCAACTCAGTTATTCCATATTTTTGTGTATTTTTATTCTAAATAATCTATTATTGCTTCTAGGTCTAACATTGCCTGATTGAATCTATTTAACATCGCTTCTGCTACTTCTGGTTCAGCATCAACTTTTGCTAATTTTTCTCTCATCACACAGTCCAGGGCTTCTACCCACAATGATAAATTGGTATTCCGTATTGCTGTTAATAACCCCATATTGGTAAGCACTGCTAAATGAAACCCTAAATTATCTTGTCCACCGTAACCTAGATATCCGTTACTCATTTCTAGTTTTTCTGGAGTAAATTCAAAATATTGGTCTGAAGTAATTCCACTAGGTTCTAATTTTGGTTGAGGTAATGATGGTTGAGTCATAATTTATGCACCTAATAATTGTGATATTTGTAATATCCTGTTATTCCAATTCTCTAATTCGTGAGTAAATTGATTTTCGGTTTTTGTGTGATTCCAGGCTTCTACGTTAAATAACCAACGAGTTAGAAACCGTGCTAAGTTAGCCAACTCAAAAGCATGGTCAAATTCTATATCAGGGGCTATCCATTCTATAAAATAGATTGTCTCTCTAATCAAAGCTTTAACTGTTTCATTATTAGCAGGGTCTTGTGATAACGCTTGAATCTGTGTTAAGTGATTATTTAAATTATTTAACCTGATAGAAACATCATCCTTAATAAATGTGGCTTGTAAAGTAGTGAACTTAGTCATCCCAGGAACTCCATAATAATTAAAGCAACTTGTTTTCTAATTTTAGCGTCCTGAATTTCCATTGAACGGTTTTGTCTAGGACGTAGATTCACCATAGATTCATAAATTATTTGTTTGTTCTCTGGTCTAAAACTAGCTGCCCAGATATCCTGTTGTAGACTACCATCTTCTAATAGTGCTTGTTCACAGTAAAAGTGCATTTCACCACCACCAGCTAAAACCCGACGTTCAAGGTCTACGGCTACCTTTATATAAAACTTTAACTCTTGTAACATCTGTTCAATTTGCTCTGGTGTGGCACGACCACGAATAATCTCTATCAATTAAATTTACTCCTGTATTATTACCTTAATTTATTGAAGTTTTTGCATAAAAAATAGAATAGTTATAGCAGTTATTGAAATGGTAAAATTTCAGAATAATATCAAAAATAAGATGACATAAGAAAAGAGAAACTATCGCCAATATCATTAGAAATTCTTAAAGGATACTTGGCGAAAGAGAAAATCAACTTAGTCAGGAACGTATTCAATTAAGTCCAATGGGCTGATAGTTTCATCAATTTTAGATAATTCGTTGATACCCAGACAGATGAGTTCCCATCTGCTACCTCCAATTTCTGGCACAATCTCAGCTTTTCGTAGCGCAGATACTGCATTAGCACTGATACCCAAGTAGTTAGCCAGGTCTTTACCCTTGACTCGGTGTCTAGCCATAATCTCGTTCAATTTCCAGCGAATCAAAGTTTTAATCATAAACTCAACATCTTAACTTTACTATTTCCTGTCAGGTATAAATAATTCAAAGCTTGGCTTATAAAAATTCAAGTTTTTGTATATTAATACAACCATCTTTTGTAAAAGTTAAGCTATAGCTTGTATAATATAGTTATGCAAAACAAAGGCGATCGCCTTCCGTCCAAAGATCGCGATCGCCTTTTAAAAACCAGACCTAACATTTGAGGTCAAAACTATGATGACACAAAATCAGGTTTTTAGGGTAGCTCTAGCCGATATCAAAGCAAATGCACAGCAAAAATTAGAGCAATACATTGATAAACAAGCTGATACCATTGCCCCATTTGCGCTCAATTACAGCTTTGATTACAACCAATTTGCAGAAACCGCACTGCAAAACAAAGCCAAAACCACCCTAGCTAACTTTATCGGCTTTGTCCGTCAGACCTTTGATGGATTACTAGCCAGTGGTAAAGCATTACAGGATCTTTACTACGACTGCCTTGCTTTTTGCCCAAACGGTAAACAAGTTTTTCACACTTGGCTTGAAAGTAACGATTTTGGCGCATCTCGCTATATTGCTTCCTCAGCAATGAAAATTTACACTTGGTTTGACCAACTACCAGAGCGAATCCAACGCTTGGTACGAGAAAAAGTCCAAAATTGGAGCGTTGCAGCCCTGAGCCAATTGACTAAAGTAGCTCATCACCTCATCAAAGAACTGGTAGATTCTGGCAAGAAAACAGCGGCACAAGTCAAGGCAACAACAGAGAAAACTGCAACCAGTGCCAAAAAAACTAATTCCACCATTGTTGCTACTGCCAGTAACGAAAGAATAGATGCACCAGAATTGGCTCCTGGTATGCGGATAGTTGTTGTGGTTAATGGAGATTGGAAGGGTTACAAAGGCATTATTACCGCCAAATGGAAGGCAAATGACAATGAATCTTGGTGGGTGCTATTAGACCATGTGGTTGCCCAGGGATCTTTCACCAAAACATTGTTTAAACCAGAACAAATTCAATTAGAAGTGCTATCGAATCAGAGCGGGAGCAAGACTAGTCCAAAAGAGACTTTCACCGCACGACAGGTAGAACAAAAGATTGCTGAAGCTTTAGCAGAACAAGAAAGAGAACAAGCTGAAGTAGAACTAGCTAGATTTACTGAAATTCGTGATGCTGCTCTTCAAGCTGCCGCAGTAGAGTTAAAAGCTGCTCAGGAACACGCACAAAAAATGGCGCAAGACAAGGAGAAATTAATTGAGCAGTTAATTGAAAAAGACAGACAGTTGGTCACAGTGCAGAATCTCTCTATTAAAAACCAGCAATTAGAACAACGGGTAGTTCAATTAGAGAAAGCATTAGAACGAGCAGGTCAAAACAGTTGGCAGAACACATTTTCTGGACAAGCAGCAACGGTAGTTAATTCAGAGTTAGAAGCAACAATTGCGCCATTGATGTCAGAAGTTGAGCGATTAAATGAAGTGGTTTTAACTAGAGAACAAGAAGTTGCACAACTCAAAGCTGTTAACCACAAGCAACAAGCTGAATTAACGAATATTGTCAATTTGATCACTAATACAAACGAGATGAATTCAAACCAAACAGAAATTGTCGAGCAATTTGTACAATTAAAAACTTTGCTTCAGGAGATGAAAATCAATGAGGTTATCACTTAAGTAATATTCTCTGGATATTTTATGTAGCCATTAAAGTTAACAACCAGGAATAAGCTTTTGGCAATAGCGTTGATTAATTGCCATTTTTCCTAACTCCGAAATTACTGCTAGTGGCACATCAACAGATTTAGCTACTTCGGGAATAGTGACTTTGTGAGTGCGTAACAAAACTAAAAACTTTTGTACTTTAGAAACAATAGGGTCATTGCTGTGAGTATAACCACGGTTAATGGCAGTTTTTAGTCCAGTTTCAATATCATCAACTGTAACTTGACGATTTTTATCTATTAATAATTTTTGCTGTCCAGGAATTGCATTGGCAATTTGAATACCGACATACCCAGATTTTCCCCGCTGGGGAATAATATCAAAATTGTAGAGTCGCTTTTGTCCTTCTTCATCTACAGTTTGGACAAGTAAATTAGTGATAGCAGTAGTGGTAGCTTGAGGAAATTTCAGCGGTTTAATTACCCTCAAAAAAATGGTTGTAGCTTGTCCGGTTTTTAAATCTGTATCTGTGGTGTAGACCAGTCGTGAAGGGTCTGCTACCAAAATATAGGAAATTGTTTCATCAGTTTGATTAAAGCTGATAGGTGTAGCACGTCCTGGAGTAACTTGAACCTGAATAAGAGTGTTTGCAGCTGTATCCCTTTCTAGCACGCGATAGGCAGAAGTTTGTGCTTGAACAATAGGTGCTGTCACACCGGATATTAATGTGTTAGTGGCAATGACGTAAGCAAAAAATGGTTTCATACCAATTTAGATTTTGTTTAGATTTTGGATTAAAAATTTGATTTATACCAAATTGCTATCATTTAGGACTTACGCATTGACAGAATAACAAAATAGTGCATTGATAAATAAGGGTTGTCTAGTAATGGGTATGGAAAAATGAGAGAAATTACTAAACCCTTGCTACGCAACGCTAACGCGAACGACAGCACAATGCAATCTAGACATCTACACCTTATTTTTGCTGTCAGAGCCAAAGTATGGAGGGTGCAGTAGGTTAGCCGAGATATTGGGAGATGTTTCACATGATAGTGTCAATCGCTTTTTATTGAGAGAGAGATATGAACCAAAAGATTTATTCAGCATAATAGAGAAAATTATCAATCTGGTAGGGGGGATATTAAGTGTAGATGATACAGTCATAGAAAAGATTTACAGCGACCCTAAAAATGCGGAATTAATCAGTTATTTTTGGTCAGGGAAAGCCCATAAAACTATTATTGGCTTAAATTTAATCACTCTATATTACAGCGATATTAATGGTAATTCAGTGCCAATTAATTACAGAATATATGATAAAAAGGAGGGAAAAACAAAAAACGATTATTTTAGAGAAATGGTAAGTGAAATAATAAGCTGGGGAGTCAAACCCAGAATGGTAACAGGAGATAGTTGGTACTCAGGAGTAGAAAACTTAAAATTTCTAAAAAACCAGAAATTGGGTTTCCTATTCGGAATTGAAAAAAATAGAACTGTTTCAAATGAGCCGCAAAAGTATTGCCAAGTAGGCATTTTGGATATTCCTGAAGAAGGATTAAGAACTCATCTGAAAGAATTTGGATTTATAAAGTTGTTTAGGAAAGACTTTAAAAAAGAAGACTCTAGACATTATATTTTATATCTGCCAGATGAGGAAAAAATCAAAGACATAACCAGAAGTACCTTCGTCACAATTCATGATACCCATTGGGGTATTGAAACATTTCATCGAGCCATAAAACAAGTATGTGGAATTTGTCGATTCATGGTTAGAGATACCTGTGCAATCAAAACTCACATATTTTGTTCACTTCAAGCATTTGTGAAATTGGAGTTTATGCGCTCTGAAAATATAATTAGCAACTGGTATGAAGTACAGAGGAATCTGTTTACTTCTGTTGTCCGTGAGCATATTTTTGCCAACCTTCGCAAGGATGCCATTATCTAGACTACATAGATGCTATTTTTTGTCAATGCGTAAGTCCTATCATTGTTCAATTTTCAAGAAATTATTAACAACAACTGAGACTTCCGTACCTTCTCTTAGAAATTGAATCTGAGGACGTTGTAATAATTCTTGCACTGCTTGGTCAGACCGTCTCGATAAACGTTCGCTCACTGGGCTGAAAAATCCTTCCAACGCAGCCGCCCAAATTTGCGGGTCAGCGGTGCTAGAAACAGTACTTTGATTAAAAGTGCCATTGGCAACAACAGTGCTAGATTGAGTCCGGGGTTGATTGACAATACTACCCACTTTCCCCAAACTACTGAGTAATCCCACCAATAAATCTTGTTGAGCAATTTCTGACCCCACATCATTGAGCTTTTGAGCAATCAATGGGCGCTTGTTTCCACCCCGAATTAATAGCGTATTAGCTGGTATCGTTTCCTGTTTAACCGTACCTTGGGAATTAGGATAAACCAATGCGATCGCACTAGCCGAAACCAAATTATTTCTTTTACCTACAGCTGTAGTTTGAGCGACGACAACAGTACCAGCCGGAAGTGCCTCTGTACCATCTGTAGCTTTGAGAGATTCGGTTAACTCCACAGCAAAGCGGTCATTAGGATTATTACCACCCTCGTCCCATATCATTGGCATAATTACTTTACCCCGCACAGATGTACCCAGTGCTACATCCTTATTGCTGCCTACATTGGAATTGACTAAATCTACAGGGGTACGATTGAGGATACCCATCATACCTGGAGTTAATTCAGTTTGACTATCAACACTTTTAGAACCAACTAAAACTGTTCGCAGTTCAGTCTCTTGAGGAGGGGGTGTAGTGGGTTTTAAAGTTTTGAGAGTTTGATTACTTGCTGTCGATGCTGTCGGTTTTTCCTGAGTTGACAGAGTTGAGTTGCTAATTTGTGACTGTCCGAGACTAGCTAATTGCTTCCATTGCTGTAAAGGATCAACATCATTTTCAGCTTGTTGTACTGGTTGTTGAATTGTTCGTGGGACTGTATGACTCACAGGCGAATTTACAGAAGCTGGGGAAGAATACCGCATCACTCTGGGTGCAGGTTCAGCAACTCTAACAGCAGTAGTGCGCGGTGCAACAGTCTGCCGCACTGCACGAACTTGTGGTGATGGCTGTGGTTTAGCTGGTGATGCTGGACTGGGAGATATAGTAGGAACTGGTTTGACATTGATTTGTTGCTGTTGATCTTGAAACGCCAATCGGCTTTTGAGTTCAGCAGATTCATCTAAAACTGGTTCACTACTGGGAGAAGAATCATTCGTTTTTGCTACTTGTTTAGCAGGAGGTTTCGGTTGCAGAAATCCAAACCAGAGCGTTGAACCAGAAGCAATAACTATTCCTACCAAAGTGACTACTGATACCAGACGGACACCTGGTTTTTCTGCTAACGGTCGCTCTACTGCTGCTTCTTGATCTTGTTTCAAGCGATATTCTTGAGAGATAAGTTGATTTGTAGTAGGGTTATGGCCTGCCAGCTTTTGCTCCTCTTCAGGACTGATATTTTCCTCATCTACAGCGGTTTGGGTAGAACGATGATTACCATTATTAGTATGTGATTCTAAGGAATAATTAGCCGAATTTTCGTAGGAGTCAAATTCGTGGTTTTGATGGGAATTGTCCATGATTTTAGTTTTTTCCTTGATGAAGAGGTCAATTCAGGAGGCAGAAGGGAACCCACGTTTAAGTAATCGCTTAACGTCGTTGCTGAGGATTGAACTCAACCATTCTGATAATTTGCAACCCAGACGAGCGCATTTCATAAATTTTCTGCTCTACCAGCGGGGCATTTTTTCCTAACGGAGAGCGAGGAATTTCCACTGCTTGGACAGTAAATGTGCGGTTGAAAGAAATACGCTCATCTCTGCCAGTAGTGCGGTCAACTAAAATGCGGGTAGCAACCATGTCTATTTCCCATTCCCCTAGTCGTACTGCTCTTGGTTCTGAAAGATAGGAAATAATAGTTGTACTGCGAAGCTGTCCTGTGAAAACCCCGGTCGGAACTAATTCAGCAATCTTCGGTAAAGAAGCTTGGGCGAATTTTGGTTCTAGCAACAGGGAAGCAAACCAAGTATTAGTAGGGATACGCCCATTTTTACCAACTTGAATACCTTGATCCGATTGATTAGTAGCAGTGAGTTTGTCGTCCCAGTTAAATGTGAGAATCGTCCAGTCACTAACAACCTTTTGAATAACTGCTGCATAGCGCCAGTTGCGCTCTTGCTCAGAAACGTAAATTGTTTCACCGTTTACCAATTGAGCAAAGGTTGTTTTGCGTTCAGCAATTTTATTAATTTTGAAAGCAGTGAACAATGTTAATAATAGAATTAGCCCGTTAAATGCAGTCAAGCATAAAAAACACAGAGCTAATAAGTTTTTTGATTCTGGCAGCAGCGGTGCTTGAATTCGTTTGATTTCCATAGCTAGATTCAGTCAGATTGAATTTCTGATAGCTTGCATGGCGTAGCCATAGTGACCAAGTAATGAAAATACTGTTAATAATTGAACTCAACTCAATTATTGATGTTTTCAATTAAGGGAACTCCAGAAAATAAATTATCCAATTTTACTGTTTCAAAACGACTGTCCTCCCCTGCTCCCCGCTCCCTGCCCCCTGCCTTAAACACGATTGGATATTTTTTTAGTTGGAAGTCCCTAATTAGAATCACCCCCTGCGGAGCAAAGCAACGCTAGTTGCAGTACCAATAGCACTACTAAAGATATCAACAAAGCCTTTGACGTTGGCAGAAATACCGTTATAAATTGCCATTCCTCCACCTCCCGCTATCAATACCGCTAAAATTGGTGCAAAGATACTTAGGAAAAACATGAATGCGACATCAGATGCTAATGCTGCACCTGATTTGACCAAGACAACGGCTGTTAGACCTACTAAAATGTTGTATCCCAGTTGGACACCAAATAGAGAAATAAACCCAGTTAACCATGCCCAAATAGGACGACCTTGCAATGGTAAAAGTGATAAACCAACAGCAATAGGTGCAAATAAAGCAGTTAGTAATAATGCTGCTTCTAAAATGTTGACAAATCCCCATTGTAGGGCATAAAGAATTAAGCGAATAATGGGAATAGCCGTATCTCGAAATACACTACCTGGGTCATTGACAAATTGAATAGTAGTACCAATTTGACCAGGCAATGTGCGATTCCAAAGGAATTGAGCAAAATCTTTGAGTGGTTGAAGTGGAGATTCGGCTTTCTCTTCAGCTGCGGTAATAATAGCTTCGGCTTGTTCTCGTTTTGAATCCCAGCATTCAATTAACTCCTCTCCAACTTGTCCCTGACATTCACTGTAAAGATTTTCTAATTGTTGTCTAGCAATACTACTAATAGTAACATTAGTAATCGCCGACTTGAAAGTTAATTCACTAACTTGAATTTTCAGCACATTTTGCACTTGGCTATAAGCAAAGCCTCGGATAAAAAAAATAGTTTTAGCTAGGAAATTACCATTACTACCAAGAAATATCATAATTACAAGTGGCCAAACAAAGATAGCTGCTAATTCTGACCAAGATTGTTTCTCAATAATTTCCTTGCCTGTTGTTAGTGCCACAAATAAAATACTAGCTGCTCCCAAGGTGATACCTAAATCAACTAAGCCGTACCATAAAATAGATGAAGGATCTAAGGTAACTTGCCAAACTAAATTCCAAGATTCAACGGTGGCACGAGATAGTTCTAAGGCACTGGAGACAATATCTAAAGCTTGAGATTCTCCGCCAGTAGCTGGAAGTGATTGAGCAATTAGGTATATCATATTAATTACCAGCTTTGAAAACTAAAAATGACTAAATAATTACTAATTCGTAATTCATAATTCGTAATTAAAGAGGGTACAAGCCCCCACTAAATCAAAGATTTAGTGGTCTACAATCAGTGGTAGGTTCAAGCCTCCACTGATTGCAATTACGTAGGCGGTAGCCTGCCGGAGGCATTATTATCAATTACGAATTATTCTGACGCAAACTTTTAACCACAATAGGAAATTGAAATTTACTGTTCGTCACCCAAAGTTACACCACCAGGCATCATTAGTAATCCAGCTTGTTGAGTCATGGCATTACCAGCAGCTATACTTTTACGTCGGTCAGCAGTGTTAATAGCTGCTAGTTCTTTAGCAGTTTGAGTAAACAAAGTATTGTTTAAGGCACGGTCAATTCTTGCTTGCTGTGCTTCTTGAAATATTCGTTCATTGATTTGACTATTGAGTGCTGTTTGTTGAGACAAGTTTTGTAAAATTTGCTGGGTAACATCCAAGCTTTGAGACTCTTCACCTAAATTGACAATTGCTTGAGTGTCTTGTCGATTAGCTTCCTTAATTTGAGCCATTTGAGTTTGGGCTGTATCTCCTAAAGTTGCTTGATTAGCAATTTCAGTTACAACATTTCTAGTAGTATCCTTGCCGATATCCTGTCGAATACCGTAAGACCTTTGACCATTGGTTTTATTTTCCAAGATTTCCGATAATATTGCTCCAGGGCTTTTACTGGCTGAACCTCCCAAAATCTGATTCCACAATTTAGAAATATCGGGAATTTGGAATGCGCCAATTGTCGAATTAATCAAATCTGTTATGGGATTGAACAAGTCTTGTTGGACAAAGTTTTTTACATCTCCTAGAAAATCATTAATTTGATTTTCAGTATTCTCTACAAAAATATTGCTACTGTTAACTTGATTGCTGTTTGCTGTATTGTTAGCTTGAGTATTAGCTAAAGCTGGTTTATTGATTGAGCTAATACTCAAAAATAATATCATGCTGATGAATTGAATCGAAAAGAATTTGAATTTCATAATCAAACTTCCTTCAGCTTGTGGAGAGCAAAAATTTGAGGCAAGGAAGGAAAACGACTTTGTTAACTAGCAATTAAAGGTCGATTTTCAGCCTGTTCATCAGAGTTAGATTGAGAATGAAATTGATTAGGTTGCACAGTAGATACATCCTGTCCAATATGTTGAAAACCTTTATTTTCCTTTAAAGCTGAAATATACGCATTCGCAAAGGCTCTAAGTCCTAACAGTCTACTTTTAGGGGTATTTGGATACTGTGCCATTACCCGTGTTCTTGCTTCTCGCTCATTTTGGTTATTAGCAACACTGGCCAACATCATTTCCCCTGGGTAAAAACGACTACGCCAAAATCTACCACCTGTTTCTACTAACCAACAGGAATAAAGGTCACTGATCCGGGGCAAAAATGCTTCCGTGGCATTTTGGCTAATGATATGAGCAGGATAACCCAGATAACGTTGAAAAGAAGTAACCCCTGTACTGGTAATACGTCCAGTAATTCGATAAGTCATGTTTTGCATGATTTGAGCGCCAGTTGAACACTCACAAATAGTGTCTGGGTCTTGAGATAGTAGCAATACAGCAATACCTTCTTTACGTCCTGTAGCACAAGTTTCTCCTATCACTTGAGCAAAACCATCTTTACGTAAAAGGACTGAAAGCTCATCACCAATAAACAAACTTTTGGGATGGGATAAAGCATTGCGGATACAGGCAGTATGGGCATTAATCGCCATCAAATACGCATCTTGTTCGTTAGTTAATCCACTCAGAGCAAAGAATTTAATCGCTGGTTCAGGAGAAAATGTACTCGGACGTGCGATCGCTTTCCCTAACCTCGACGCTAGTAATGCACTCACCTGATTTTGAATTTGATTAAGTGCTTGTCGGTCAATCTCTTCAAAAGACCTCAAATTCAGACGTTCTCTCGTACAAAACTTCATAAAATCTGGCAATGTGGGGATTTCCTGCCATTCTGCTGAAAGCCAACCCATCTCAAATGCACGGTTATAACGAGCAATCATATCTGCGTCTTTGAGAAACACATCCAAAGCTTTGACTAGCATTGCATCAACTCTTTGGGCTAAATGGGGATTTTCGACTTTACCCATAGAAATAGCTACCAAAGCCTTACGAATAAAGTCCTTCCAAGATTCCATCCGTCGTTCCCGTTCTGACTTGTCAAACCTACGTAAATCCGGCGGTTCTAGCAGATTACTACTACCACTAGAAATGTCATAATATGCACCTTGTTCACCCAGTAATTCAATCGCTGTTTTAAAAGTGCTGTTACCACCTGCTGAGATATCCATACCAACTACGGGAATATTGTTCACTAAGGCTTCTTGGGCAAATCGCCACCCTAAAACACTCTTGCCTGAGCCAGAAGTACCTGTAATTAAAGCCCGTCCAATTTGTTGATGAAACAAATCTACGTAAATGGGTTTACCACCACGACTAGTTAAAAACTCTACACCTTGCTGATCAATATCTTTAGGAATGGTCAAAGGCATCAATCCAGCAATTGTCTGGGTATCAAGTGTTAAGCGGCGCTCACTCAAATTACCATCATGTAATAAGCGTTTGCAGGTGATAGGTAAAGTTTGTAACCATATTTCCCAAGCAATATTGCGTTCTCTCAGTACCTTGGCGGTTTCAAAACTGTTAGCCAGTAGATTGCAAGCATGAGTTAATTCCTCGGCACTATGACGGTATACTAAAAAGACTGGCGCACAATGTAGAGCTTTTGTACCTTCATACAACCGCCTTTGTGCTTCAAAAGATTCTTCCTGCTTAATTTCTGCACCTATGTCACGCCCCTGTCCTTTAGTTATCGCTACGGTGCGGGCGACTTTAGACTGCTTTGCTTGACGGGCTAAATTGTCTTGAATTAAAAAGTCATTACCACGACTGATTTCCACCCATGCTTCTGTATCATGGACATAACTGGAAGACAGTATTTTCCATACCCATTTGAGTTGTTCTTGGGTATTTGTCCAACCCAGTGGCGGGTCTGTCATTGTCATTACACCGCAGACTTTACCCTTGCCTGTGAGATAAACTCGGTCATGATCTGAGCGATGTTCTGGACTTGCAGAGCGCCCTTGTGTACCTTCAATTAGTAAGGTGCAGATATGTTTGTCTGTGGTTACAGTTTCTGTGAGTTGTAGTCCTGTGGCTGTTTCTTCTAGGGTGATAACTTGGGGAATGGCAGGTGCAGCACCTTCATTAAATCTATTCCACAACCATTGCCATAAATCACCTGCGCTACAAGGTGTGACTTCTAAGCAAATTTTCGTATTTAGTAATACCTCCCATTGAATAAATCCCTGTTGAAAGCCTTGCAGTAATAGCTTTTTGAAGAATGTTTCTTGGTATATGCGTTTATTGCCTGTGATTGATTCTACTACCCAAGAGCCGAAATTACGGC
Source organism: Anabaena sp. PCC 7938 (assembly GCF_049315035.1). Lineage (NCBI taxonomy): Bacteria > Bacillati > Cyanobacteriota > Cyanophyceae > Nostocales > Nostocaceae > Anabaena > Anabaena sp. PCC 7938. The sequence goes on from NZ_CP186039.1 coordinate 81,417, forward strand.
ATTTTTCAATCACAGCACCGACAAAATCTTTTTGCTGGGAACTACCTTGTTGATCACTTGTCCAGGTACAAAAGGCTATTTGCTGCCATTGTTGGCGTGTACCTGCATTTTTCAATTCTTCTACTCGCAGTTGTTCATTGCGAATGAGAACAGAAATGGGTTTGAGGTGACAATCATTTGCCAAAACATTGAGTTGGGTTTGGCGTTGGGTATCATCACTGTAGCAGCCTGTACAAAAAGTGATGCGTTCTCCAATTGGTAAATCTTTCATCCCCTCTTCAATAGCATGAGCAAATTCACTAACTTCACTTTCATGTAAGATGTTGTGCAGTCCAGCAATCTGAAAACCAAATACTAGTTGATATTGCGATTGTCCTTGTTCTAATAATAAGGCGGCAACTTGTCGATCATCCTTTTTAATTTCTGCAATACAGCAGATATTGACTTCATTTTGGAAGGGCATAAATCTACTTTTACCTCCATACTGATTTGGTACAATTAGGGGTTTATTTCGGATGTTGATTTGTGAGTCACTGTAGCGACGACGTACCCAAGGAGGACGGTTTTCTGGTAATGGGGAAATGTAAATATTGTTGCAGTTATACCATTCATTTCCGGGTGGTTTACGCCATCTATCTAGAAATTGATGGGGTTGGTTGCCGGTTAATATCCACCAACTGACAATTAGCCAGAATGATGTGGCGAAAAACCAACCCATTCCTAAGCTGAGTAACCCATTAGTAATGATATAAGCAACTATGATGATGGCAATCCAAGGGACAAGTTGCTCTGCTGGTATTGGACCAATGCTGGCTTGTTTACCTAAAATCTGATTAACTTTGATAAATTCGTTACGTGGATTATTTTCCATAACTGATGATAATTTTCAATTAACACAGATACAGGTTTCAGGAGGCAGGAGGACGAAGGCAGTTTTGCTGGAGGAACCCACCCTTAAAAGAATGGGATTGAGGTAAGGACACTTTATACCTGGCGCTACGCGTCTCGGTATAATTCCTTTTTAAAACTCGGCTTTAGACCCAGAAAAGACAGTTTTTATTGATACTTCCACCTCCTGCCCTCTGCCTCCTAACTCCTGCCTTTTTACTTTTAAAATTAGCTGCTGTACCTTACACACCTCCTCCTGTACCATTGCCAATAAATATAAAAGTGATTACATCTATGGCAATGACAATTGCAAAAGCTAAACCAACTTGAGTCACAATTGGCCGCCAATCATTACCTTGTTGTGCTTGGTTATAGGCAAATAAAGAAGCAGCAGCAACCAGCAGTAAGAATGCACCTCTAATTAGGTTAAATGTTAAACCAACAACGTTGGCATCCAATGTGTTAGTACCACCTCCTGCTTGTGAACTTTGTTGGGCTAAAGTGACAAAAAACTGTTCTAATCCACTTAAAAAAATGGCATGGGCTGGAGTTGCAAAAGTGTCGAGTACAGCGGTGACAGCGATAATGGCAGTAACGAGATGCCAAAAGCGAATTTTTCTGCCTAAATAATGTTCTAAAATTGGTACTGTGCGGATTACGTACTCCATACTCAAGAAAATAATGCTGGCACATCCCAAAATAGTCATAAATATGGGTTTAGTCGCCAACAAATAAATTCCCATCGCCAGAGCTATGACAATAAAAATTAAGTCGGTGCGGTTAATTTTCTGGTTTTTCCAGTTGGTGGCAACTTTGGCAGATGGCAGCAGTTTAAACTGAGAATTGGGAGATTTTGGGTGATTCATCTTTCTTTTCTCGGTAAAATTTAACTGATTCAACAATTCTTTTACGCTCAGAATAAAAACTTGTCTTTTGAGACTCGAAGCGCAAGAAATAATGCGCCCTTGTTTCAAACTCCTACATTCATGTATGGAATTTTCTCCTCCGCCCCCTGCACCTTGCCCCTTGTCCTCTGCTTTGACGGATGTATTCTGCTGAACTAAATTTGCATTTCTGATTTGTTAGCTTTGGTTTTACTTTTGTTTTTCTGTTGTTTGGCGGTATCTTGATCAGCTTGTTGAGAACGAGTTGATTGCTGATTGTCTAGTAATGCTTCCATTTCTCGGAGAGGGATACTGCATTGCCTAATTTCAGGGGGTTCTCCTGGTACTAAAACAGCATCAAGCACTAGTTCATTGTGACGATTGGGGTTAAATCCTTGCAGTAGCTGTGTCTGTTTTTCATTAGGCAGTTGCACCACTTCAAAGTCGTACTTGGCTTTACCTTTTTCAGCCCAGGTAAATATTGGTTTATCATCACCGTTAAATTTGTGGGGCAGTTGTGCTTGAAACTTTTGAATTAATGCCTGGGTGGTAGCTTTAAGAGCGTATTCTTCTTTTGACTGTGGCAGTTTGCAGATACCAATTTTTTCATCAGCCGTGAGATTATCTTGGGCTATCGCCCACTGTCCCTGAGTGCAAGTACCCGCAAAAAGTGTTTCCCCTTGGGTATTTTGTAGGGCAATAGCTACGTCCGCAGATATCCCTGTTTGCTCTGTTTGTTTACCCTGTTGTTTCACTTTTAAAGTTTTGTTACTGGAAATGGTAATATTTTCAGGAGTTTCGTCAAATAACTCACTGGCAACATCAGCAAATTCAACTAAAGCATTAGCACAAGCAATTTGTTGTTGTTGGGCTTGGCGTTTTGTCAGATGTCCTAAAACATCATTTTCTGGTTGGTTAGTAGAGTTAGATTGGATAGTTTCTTCTGTAGTTTCTGATGCAATTACAGAACTGTTTTGTTGTGCTGATATCTGCTTTTCTAAGCGACTAACTACCTTTTCTAAACGGTCAAGTCGCTTGGAGATAATTTGCAAGTAATCTTCAATTTGCTGGAGTTGTTCTGTAATGCTGGCATCTTGATCTAACTCAAAAGGTGGCGACTGATTATTGGGATCTAATTGAGAACTCAATTTGTCTACTTTAGAGCCGATTTTCATGGCCGCTACAGCCACTGGATTATCTGCTGTGGATGCTTCAGATACAACTTGAGAATTTGGGGAATTTAAAGAAGTCCGAGAATTTGAAGAAATTTGAGAATTTAAAGAAGTTCGAGAATTTGGAGAAATTTGAAAATTTGAAGAATTTGGTGAATTTATAGAGTCTTGAAATTCATATAAATCAGGTTTTATTTCCTGTAAGCGACTGGTGAGGTTATCTACTCGGTCATTCTGTTTTTGTAGTTGTTTGAGAATGCGTTCTAGCCGCTTTTCATCAGCTTCGGCTGCTAGTTGTTCTAAAACTCCTTGTCCAACAGCAATTCCCAAAGTTGCTAATTGTCCTGCTAATCCTCCCAAATTTACCCCGTTTACTTCTCGTCCATTGGTGGCTGCTGTGGCACTTAAACGGGAAGCTTCGTCTAGTGGTTCTTGGGATTTGGATTTTTTGGTAGCAGTTTTATTAGTTGGGATTTTATCTTGAGTTTTAGTTGGTGTTTTCGGCTGGGACTTACTTTGGGGTTTAGTTACAGTTTTGGCTTGAGGTTTAGTTGAGGCTACACTAACACGACCCTGAGGTAATTCGTCTTCTTCATCTAAGTCGTCTGGGTCATCTAGTTCATTGTTGAAATCGTCGTTTAACAGGTCGTCTAGTTCGTCTTCAATATCATCTATTTCTTCGTTTTCCTCATCTAAATCGAGTAGGTCATCTTTTAATTCATCATCTAAATCATCAAGTTCTGTTTCTGCAAAACCGCAGATTTCCGCAATGTTAGAAGGGGTAAAGTAGTTTTCGTCTTTGTTGGTAATTCCTTCCAGGTTTTTAATCAGGTATTTACCACTGGTTCTGTGTCCAGGGTCACTGGTGAGGTAGAAGCGATAGCCTCTAATCTCGTCATCATCGTCTCCTCCTACGCAGAGTTCTACGGTTATGGGGGCTTTACCTGATTCCTGGCTGTAATTTTCTACACACTCTTTAAAGTCTTCGTGGGACTGGATAGAATCGTTCTGAATTGAGGATGCTATCGCTTTATCGAGTGTGTTTTCTATATGGCGGAGTTTACGGCGGTCTGTCAGGTTTTCCCAGGTGCGATTTTGAGAGCTTTGTTGTCGCTTCGGTTTTGTCAGCGTTTTTGTAGCCATTATGTACTCAACTCTGATTGCCTTAGCACTTAAGCTAACAGGACTTTGTGTAAGATGTCCTAGTCCTATTGGCTATTTATTTTTTGTCCATCTGGCTAATTTTGACAGTTGCTGGTTGAGCAATCGGCTACCATCACATGGAGCGAATGCGTAGTTGTAGCCTTTAGAGGATGGTATTGCTACGCCTGTCAAATAAGTCCCTCAATATAAGCAAAACGTTTTAGGTTCTTCCATAATTACTATGCTAAATTATTTGGACAAATCATAAAACCATTGCCATATAAGGATTTGAAATAACTTCATCGGTTGATTTGACGTAAATTTGGCATCAAAAATCATAAAAACCTTATAAATAAAGAGTTGTGGGGTAAATAAACTCATATTTGGCATAACAAGTACCGAAGAGCCAAATTTTATGAGTTATGAAAATTGACAAATTAGAGATATGAAGAATATATTCAAGAAATTAGTTGGCAGGGTTTAATATGACAGGACATCAGAAAATTAGCAATTTTACTAAAGATTTTTCCTCAGAAAGAAAAGCCAAAATTGCGACTCAAACAGCTAAACTAAAAGAAGAAACAATCGCACTTTACTTTAGGATATTAAGATTAAAATATTAATTAATGAATTCCAACTCAAAAGAATTGGTAATCACTAAACTTAAAAAGGGATTACCTGCTATCACTCCAGCTTTTGGTGCAACACTAGCAGAAGCCTGTGCTGTTTGTTTAAACAGTCAAGGTTATATTCAGGGGATAGAACTCACAGTCAAAGGAGAGTTTACCGCTGTCTTTCAACTATATTGGCAAGAGGTAACAGACCAAATGCTGCGTTGTTGGAACGATAGCGAATATACTACAGAACAGGCAGCTTATGGAATTGCTTTTTTAATTATACAAGAACTTACGGACTATACAGTTATCGAACGCTCTCGCAGAGGAACAGGATTTGATTACTGGTTAGGTAAAAAAGGTGATAACAATGAACTACCATTTCAAAATGCAGTGCGGTTGGAAGTTTCTGGCATCCGTAAAGGCGACGACAGCCGAATAAAAGCTAGAATTAAACAGAAACTTGAGCAAGTCAGCCCCACAGATGGCACACTCCCAGCTTACATCGTGGTTGTTGAATTTAGTAACCCTTTAGCGTTCATAGTCAAAAAATGAGTCAGATTCAAGAGTTACATCAACAAGCTATGGATTTAGCCGAAATGGCACAAGTTGCTAAACTTAAAAATCACTCGGATTTAGCTTCTCAATTATCCCGACAAGCTTTTGAAAAAGAACGATTAGCCGCAGAATTAATAGCAGGTGATTTGGCAGCAGAACCAACCCGTTCCATATTGTATCGTAGTGCCGCAACCTTAGCGATTGACTGTGGAGAAATTCACAGTGCAGAACATTTAATTGCAATTGCTTTATCAGGAAATCCGCCAACTGAAATCGCAGAAGAACTCAAGGATTTATTTGTGCAAATCAATATTCATAAATATTTTCGCCCGTCGTGGTTTGGTATTTGATGAAGCTAAACTTCAGATTCTTAGCTAAAATTAGCTTGAATAAAAAACCTCACTTTTATTTTGATTCTAAGCGATAATGTCAAACTAATACAGCCTAATTTAAAAGTGAAATCAGTTTGATATCACAGCTTGACGTATGCTATGTTTTTATTGTCAGTTTATACTTCATTAACTTGTCGTCTGCTGTATCACTATGCTGAAATTTTGTGAATTAGAACTTGATTTATAATTTGCTGCTTTAACACATCCGCTGCTACTGAAGCAATCATTTCCCAATCTTCCTGCGTCAACATTACTCCAAGCAGTTCGCGTAACACCTGATGATTAGAAATAAACTCTTCACCAAAAAGTTCATCCCTCTGCAACACAGCTTGAATATGTTCTTTAACATTAGGTGGAGGTAGCCTGAATCTTTTCAGCAACTTCTCTCTGACGGTAGCAGATGCTGTAGAAGTCGCAGTTCCTAAATTCCAATCTTTGAGTAACAAACGCACTTCTCGATTCAACGAAATCCGCAAAGTTTTTAAGCGATAAAACAATTCAGAATTCAGCAACAGTTTATCAAAACTAGAACCCCAATCTAAACCAGCACCAAGATTACCACTTACTTCTTCCTCAACTTGGATACTTTTTCTTAACCATTCTTCCTTCAGAAATAAATCCATCGGGGTTGCTAATTCTTGGTTAGAGGTGAACGAAATATAATTAGATTCTTGCTGACTCATTACTTACCCTCACTGCTTTTGTTATAAGAATGCCATACACCGTACTCAAAATAAACCAAAGTGCTAGTTCCACTAAATACGCATTTACAAAAGTGCTATCCTCACGACGAATCAGCTGAACTTACAGTTGCACTTGTTACTGCTTTTTGGTGAAAATGACTGTGATAACAGACTAAAATAGTATCATTAATAGTTGATAATCCTTACGTGTAATAGACAAGATTTACTACCGCTTCTGTACAACCTGTACCAACTTTATCAGTTCAATTCTATATTTTGACTTCGACTCTGGTTTCTATTATTTGATATTTCCTGTTTATGATTTAGCGATGCCTGGGTTGAGTATAGCGACTTCTCAAAGGATATATTTGCTGATAATCGCTCCCTCTCTAAAATCATCTCTTCTAACTCACTTGCGGCTGCTTCTGACAGTGGAAATATCTCCTCACCCGTATGAATATTCCCTCTACAAATCGTTCGCTTATTCTCATTTCGCACAATAAAATCACCACTACGCTGAACATAAGCCGTCCACTGTCCACCAATTTTGAATTGCTCAATTTCCTTACTTTCAGATTGATTGGTTTGTCGCTGTTCATAGGTAATACCAATCGCTTCTACCAAATTATCAAACATTTCCTGCCGCCAAAATTCCCGGTGAATAGCCCGCAATTCCCCAGCATTATTTAACTTTGGTTCTGATTCCACTAATGTCACCTCTGGTAACTCTATCGAATCAGCATTAACCTTGAGGATAATACTAGAACCTTCCGGTTTCAACGTAGCTGCAAATGTAGTTCCAACAGGCAACTTTGGACTATCAGGTGCAAAAGTTCCTAAATTCTGACCATCAATTTGTAATATTGGTGTCCCGTTATAACGATAAAAATCTGGGTGTGATTCTGGTAATTCAAAAACTCCTACTTCTAGAGTCACACTCCGTTTTCTCCATTGCTGACTGGCAAAGTTTTCATCAGCAAAATCATTGTATTTAATTCCCAACACTTTAATTTCTGCAAACTGAAAATCCTGAAGCTGTTGACATACTTCTTCTGTAAATAAATTATATGCCAAAGCCCCTACACCCGCATCCTGACGTGATGTTGCCCAACTATGATCTACGGGAGCAATAATTCGCAAATCTTTGGGGATATTCAGTTCATCTGAATCGTAAATGTTGTCACCAAATTTAGCTGCTAATTTTTCCGCTACTTTAGGTGATAAATCTTTAAAAGCAAATTCAATCACAGGTAATTGCGGATGAATAGTGGCATCAAATGTAATTCCCTTGTCTTCTAAAGATTCCTTCCATTTAATCGCATCTTTCCCAAACGGAACAGTCAAAACATAAGTATCTTGTGGTAATGCTGCACTAGGCATTTCATAATTATGCTCAAACGAAAACGTAATTTCCATCTGTGCTGCCAACTGTAAACATTCCTTACGATGTCGGTCTAATTCTGGACGGGTGTGTTGGGTGTGCCACAGTGCTGCTGCACCCTCAAATCTATCTTCTGAAGTGGTGAATAACTCATCTATTTCGGCTCTATAACTATCGTAAAGTTTGCCCAATTCTTCATTAAATGCTTCTCTATCATCTCCCACCCGTTCTTTAATTTCATCTCTCGATTGTTGAAACCTGGTTTTTAATTCTTCTGCCCATTCTAAAGCATCTACAGATAAGGTTTCTTTGGGAAACAAATAACGAAATTCATGTCTATCTCTGCTACGGATACGAGTTGGTTCCCACAAGGGATTTACTACTTCTCTGGCAATAACATTTATTGCTCCTGGGGCATCTGCTGGCATAGCAAAGGAACGATAAAGTCGGTCATCTTTTTTAAAATCAAAGAAGTAACTGGGATGGGATTCTGACCATTTTTTAGCATCTGCTAATAAATTCGCACCATCAATTTCTTTGATGTCTTCTAATCTTTCAGCACTTTTGGGTGAATCTACTTCTACTTGCAGTGCCTGAAAAAGACGATTTAGCAGCTTCCTTTGTCGTCTGACAAATCGTTCAGTATTTTCACCTTCACGCGGCGTTGAGGACTGGACACGCCCAATGTTTGTCGCTACTAGACCTACTTTATTTTGACTGCTGGCAGCGGCAATTTGCGATAAATCACGGTATTTTAAATTGCCCTCTTCATCTGTAATTTCCGTATATGCCAACTTCGGACGTTGTTTAACTGGTTTAAAATGTCCGGGTTCACCTGCGCGGAGTGTTTCTTTGGCAATATTCGGCAGTTTATTGGCAGGACTAACCATTAATTGGTCGCCGTCAAAGTCGGCTTGGTGATATTCCTCAGCATCTTTGGGGTGAATCCAAACTACATTGCGAGTTTTCTTTAATTCTGGATCATGGACATTGCTGTAAAGACGAATATTGTCTGAGTTGACAATAGGGTAACGGGTGAGAATCACATCTCCTTCTGGTAGATGGGGGACACAAATTGTCCCTCGTGGTAAAGTGTCGCATGGCATGGCCATACCTGAATTATGGCTGTATCCACTTTTAATCGCTAAGTCACGCCATTGATTGGCTATATAATCAGTAGCAAATTTGCGAAATTTTGGTGTTTCAATTAATTGACCATATTTATCGCTGCGGAGTAGAGAAATCCAGCGAGATTCCTGTACTTGATTGTTAGTATTATCATCTATTCCGTTAACAGTTTCTTCTGTTTGTTCTTGTTGCGATTGTTGTTTATCATATTGTTGAATGATGTATTTTGCCAACATCAAGGGATTACTTTGTAACTTGGCTAATTCCTGAGCTTTTGCCTCAGTTGCTTGACTTAAATCTTGTTGAACTGCTGCTTCTGAGTACCAGATGGTAAACTGCCAACTATTATCGTAACTGGTGGCTTTGGCATTACCACGATTACCTATTACTGCTTGGGGAAGTTGATATTCACCACAAGGGATTAAGTCTTGAAGTTGAGATTTTTTGATGCCTTTAATTGAGGAACGATCTATAATAATATCGTAACCCTCGGCATCTGTTAATTTAGCATCTGGTAAAAAAGTTCCTTTCGCTAAAAAGCTGGTTTTTGGAGTTTGCGAGTTATCAGTTTCAGCCCAACATTTCATCCACGCAAATCGAAATTGCAGTGGACAGTTGCTTTCTCCTCCCAGTTGTTTGGCTAGTCGCGGTGAAATCTTGCCGTGACAGTCTCCGGTTTTGTCATCAGCATATTGTGGGTCTGTAAAATCTACGATTTTGACTCGTAAGTTTGTAAATGTTTCTGAACCTTTGTAGCAATTACTAACTAATAATGAACCATAACGACAAGCGGTATCGGGTTCGGTAGTAAATAACCGATTAATTTTTTTCCGCAGTGCATCATCAGCGAAGTAATAATTATCGCCTGAACTAAAGGCTAATTTACGTTTAATTCCGTCTGTAAATGTTCTTTGTCTTAAATGGTTGGCATCTGGATTTTTACTGTCAATTTTCACCAGGAGGAGAGATGGCAATTCTGATGGTTCAAATATTTGTGCTAATAGGGAATTTTTGATAATTTCTGGTTCAGATAAATATCTGCCCTTGCCATTGTTGTACGACCCATCAAAGATAGGTATACTCAGTCCAGAACCTTCTATGACTTTAGTAGTTAAATCCATTACCAGTAATCTATTAGATAGCTGATCTAGCAAGCTTGAGATTCTAATATTTATCCTGGCATGGAATTACACCCAGTGAAATCATCCAAGTGGATATTTTATACACGTCCAAAATTGTTTATCAAAGAAGGCAGGAAGCAGAGGGCAGGAGGAAAAGCAAGACTGCCTCTTGCCTCCTTCAATAGCCTATTTGCTGTCCTAAACTATCTATACCTAAGTACATAAGATAGTGTAGACTTAATATCTACTCGCCACTAATTTTGACGGGTGTAGTAGGTGTCTCCTGGAAGGTGCGAGATGACGAGAAAAATCGAACGCGAATCAATAAACTTTAAACTGCCAAAGCCTTTAGTTAATGCGCTGAGGGCTAAAGCCAGAGAACTCGAAACCACAGCCACAGATTTAGTTATCCAGGGACTAGACTATGTTCTTAATTTAACTCAAGAGCAGACAGGTGAACGTATAGAAAATAATCTAGAAAATCGTCTACACCAACTCGAAACCGAATTACAGAAGTTGACTAACAATATAGAAGCCCGTACAGAGAGCAGTGTAGAAATCAAAGCAGGGCAAGACTCAAAGCGGTTGAGTAACTTAGAACAGAATCTGGAAACATTAGCTAGGCGACTAGATATTTTAGAACAAGCGTTACTTGCTGGTAAATATGGTGGTTCCCAAAAACCTCGTCGATCATCTTACCCATACCAACAGCAAGAAGTAACAATTCAACCCTTTCCCGCCCAAAATTTAGCACAGCGTTTAGGCTTGACTGCATCTTCTCTATCTGCCGAAAGAGAAAAATTAACCACTAAAGAATTTATTAGCTGGACAAGAAACAGAGATCCCAGAAGTATAGGTTGGGAATACCACCCAGAAGATGATTTATATCATCCATTGCCACAATAATTAGCGTCTAATTAAATTCTGTTAGCGTTAAAAATTTTCGTTATGACAAAGCAATATCTAATCGCTAAATATCGTTGTTTGGAAACAACCGTTTTTGATACTCATCTTCTATAAATATACAAATTGTAATTTTTGGTTGTTATATTGTCACCAAATCCATGTATGCTAAATATTAAAGTTTATCTTTATAAATGATGGAAATAAAGCTATGAAAATCGTTCATGGCACTTGGATACCTCACACAGAAACCGACTTTATTCAGTCAGGGTCATTTTATCTGTGGGTAGAAACGCCTGTACCAAAAAGTAGCCGCAATCATAAACAACAGATTCATCCTGGACATCTAGCCAAGGGTGAATTAATCAACTTCTTAGTCCAGGAATTGGGCATTAAAGAACCAGCGCCCCAATTAAGTCAACGCATATCTGCTAAATATTTGGCTTTACCAACTGCCGATAATCAACCCCTGCCTTCACCAGAATTAATTAAGTATCTAGAAATAGAAATCCCCGAAGAATATACAGAATTTCAATATTGGCAAGTGGATTGTTATCAAACCTTAACTTCTGTTAAAAACAATACGCCTGCAATTAATATTATTAGACTGCTCAATGATATCCATTTTTTAGCAATTAATAAAGGAAGTGATATTCAACTCGGTTCTGATTTATTATTTTGGTATCACTATACGCAATCATTTAAACAAATAATTCTCAAAGACCAATATATCCCGACTCTCAAATATCGCCAATTAGAAACTCCTCCACCCAAAGGTAAAAGTAAAAAACCGATTCCACCTGCGTTTGAAATCTATGCTGGTTGGTCAATTATTTCTGAGCAGTATGAAGCTAATATTCAAAAATATATTGAATATATGCCCTTGATTTGTGTGGCAGGTTCAAACGTAGAAAATGAAAATATTGAGTTTTTTGATGAAAAAACGCTGTTACGTCACTTTTCTGAATCTATCCTCAATAATATAGTTGCTCACACTCCCTCTACTGCTGCCTTTGATAAACAAATTACAGATTCCTTGGTTTACTATTGTTTTTCTCAACAACATAATCCCCGCACAGCGAATATAACTTTAGAGGAATACAAACAATGGCAGACATGGAAAAGTAAAATTACTCGCTCCCAATCAGAATTACCTTTTCATCTCTGTTTTCAATTAAATTCACCTGCTGCTGAACAAATAGATAACTGGGAAATGCAGTTTTTGGTATCTAGTAAACAAGATCCTTCTCTCAAGTTACCTTTAGCAGATTATTGGCCAATGAGTCAAAAGTCTAAAACAGGTGTACAGAAGGAGTATGGTAAAGACTTTGAAACTAATTTGCTGTTAAATTTAGGATATGCAGCACGAATGTATCCGCAGTTATGGCAAGGATTAGAAACAGATACTCCCGTGGGAATGCAATTAACATTAGAAGAGGCATTTTCATTCCTCCAAGAAAGTGCTTGGGTGTTAGAAGATGCAGGTTTTAAAGTTACTGTTCCGGCTTGGTATACCCCTGCTGGTCGTCGTCGTGCTAAACTGCGACTCAAGGCTTCTGGTAAAAGTCGTTCTGCAACTAAGGGAGAAAACAAAAGCTATTTTGGTTTGAATTCTTTGGTGCAGTATGAATATGAATTAGCAATTGGTGAAAAAGCTGTTACTAAGCAAGAATGGGAGCAATTAATTAATGCTAAAGCTCCTTTAGTACATTTTCGCGGTCAGTGGATGGAATTAGACCGTGATAAAATGCAGCAATTACTAGAATTTTGGCAATCTCATGGTGATGAAAAACCAGAGATGTCTGTGCTGGAATTTCTCCAACGTAATGCTGAATCTGGGGAAGATTGGGATATTGAACATGATGAGATTTTGTCAGATATGATGGCGAAATTACAAGATAAAAGTAGTTTAGAGCCAATTTCTGACCAGTTAAATCTGCAAGGTAATCTGCGCGAATATCAAAAGCGTGGTGTGGCTTGGTTAGAATATTTGGAACGTTTGGGTTTAAATGGCTGTTTAGCGGACGATATGGGTTTAGGTAAGTCGGTACAGGTAATTGCTAGACTTGTCCAGGAGCGAGAATTGCTTGCTTCTGAGGAGGAGATAGAAAGAGGGGGAGATGAGGGAGATGGGGAAAATAAGGGAAATAAAGGGAATAAGGGGGAGAAACGCAACAGGGGGGACAGACAAACAAAATTATCTAATGTGCCACCAACTCTGTTAATTGCACCTACTTCTGTGGTTGGTAACTGGCAGAAGGAAATTGCTAAATTTGCTCCGCATCTTCAGAGCATGATACATCATGGAAGCGATCGCATCCAAACTGCTCCTGAGTTCAAAACCGCTTGTCAACAAAATGATGTCGTCATTACCTCCTTTACCTTAGCTCGCAAAGATGAAAAACTACTGCATAGTATAAAATGGCAACGAATTGTTTTAGATGAAGCGCAAAATATTAAAAATCCTAAAGCTGCACAAACCAAAGCTATTCTCAAACTTTCAGCTAAACACCGACTGGCTTTAACAGGAACTCCGGTGGAAAACCGTTTGTTAGATTTATGGTCAATTTTTAATTTTCTCAATCCTGGTTACTTGGGTAAAGAAGCACAATTTCGTAAATCTTTTGAGATTCCTATTCAAAAAGATAACGACAGAATAAAATCAAGTACCCTGAAGAAATTAGTTGAACCCTTAATTTTACGTCGCGTTAAAACAGATAAATCTATTATTAACGATTTACCTGATAAAGTTGAACAAAAACTCTACACCAATTTGACCAAAGAACAAGCTTCATTGTATGAAGTAGTTGTTAAAGATGTAGAAGAGAAATTACAAACAGTGGAAGGAATTCAACGCAAAGGTTTGATTCTTTCTACTTTGATGAAGTTGAAACAAATTTGTAATCATCCTGCTCAGTTTTTACAGGATAATAGCGAATTTTCAACAGAACGCTCTCACAAACTTAGCCGTTTAGTAGAAATGGTAGATGAGGCTGTTTCTGAAGGGGAAAGTTTATTGATATTTAGTCAATTTACGGAGGTATGCGAACAAGTAGAAAAATACATTAAACACAATTTACGTTGCAATACTTACTATTTGCATGGTGGCACAAGTCGTCCACGTCGAGAAAAGATGATTACGGAATTTCAAGAACCCGACACAGAAGCTTCTGTATTTATATTGTCACTAAAAGCAGGTGGTGTAGGGATTACTTTAACTAAAGCTAATCACGTTTTTCATTTTGATAGATGGTGGAATCCAGCAGTGGAAAATCAAGCCACAGATAGAGCTTTTCGGATTGGACAGCAAAAGAATGTGTTTGTGCATAAATTTGTGGCTATTGGTACTTTAGAAGAGAAAATTGACCAGATGATAGAAGATAAGAAAAAACTTGCTAATGCTGTGGTTGGCAATGATGAATCTTGGTTAACTGAGTTAGATAATGATGCTTTCAAACAATTAATTGCTTTAAATAAAAGTGCGATTTTGGAGTAAAATATTATGGTTAAATTTAGTCGGACATGGTGGGGTGATAGGTTTATTAAAGCATTAGAAAATTTTACTGATGATGGTCGCTTGCAACGAGGACGTTCCTATGCAAGTAGTGGTAAAGTTCTGAATTTTGAAATTGAACAAAATCACATTACTGCTAGAGTTAAAGGTTCAGTTAATCCTTACTTTGGTGTGTATAAAGAACCAACTTACAATATTTCCATTGAAATTAAATCAATTCCTAAAAGCAGTTGGAATGAAGCTATTGACAAGCTATCATCTAAAGCTAGTATTGTTTCTAGATTGCTGCTGAATGAAGTCCCAGAGAATATTGAAGATACTTTTAAACAATTGGGACTAAATTTATTACCCCATAGCAGTAAAGACTTTCAAACTAAATGTTCCTGTCCAGATTATGCTAATCCCTGTAAACATATTGCTGGTGTTTATTATTTAGTTGCGTCCCAATTGGATAATAATCCATTTCTGTTATTTGAATTGCGGGGATTATCAAAAGAGGAACTTCAGACTAAACTAGCTAAATCTAATTTAGGTAAAGCACTTTCACAGGAATTGAATACTCAAGAAGTTAGTTTAGAATCTTCTACTTCGTTTTATACCAAACTAGAAAAACAATCTGTTGATGAAAAGCCAAGTGTGAGAGAATTTTGGTTAGGGAAAAAGCGTTTACCCCAAACTATAGAAGTGCCAAGTTCTAGTGGTATATCGGCAATTCTTGTCAAGAAACAGGGTGATTTTCCGGCTTTTTGGCATAAAGATAATTCTTTTATTGAAACGATGGAGGAACTTTATCAACGGGTGAAAACGAAAAATCAAAGTTTACTTTAATTTTAGCAGCATAAACTGTTTTTGGTGCAGCAAGTGTGGACAAATACCACATAGAGATACTTACTATTTTTTAAAAAAATGTCCACAATTTGTGGACAAAAATCGAAGTTCTTAATCTTTCACAACCGGGTTAGGTGCTAGTTCCCGCAAAAATGTCCACAATTTGTGGACGATAAGCAAAACCTACGCAAGATCCTATTCCTTCTAGCGATCGCATTCTCAGGTTTTTATCGGGTAATGCGGAGAATTTTATCCCGCTGTGGAGGGCAATTTTCCCGTCCATCACAGTTACTGGTAGTGACATATAATTCACCATCTAGACCCATAATCGCCTCTCGCAGTCGTCCATATTGACCTTGCAAATACACCTCATGACGCTCAACTTGTTGGAAAGACCGGGGGTTGAAAACGACACGCTGCAAATGTTGGGAACGCAGGGTAGCAATAATTAAGCTACCTTTCCACTCAGAAATAGAATTGCCAGTATAAATTGCTGCACCACCAGGAGGTAAAGCCTCACGCCAAACAATCGACGGAGTAACCATTCCTTTCTTTGATTCACAACGGTAGATAGTAGGCCAACCCAGATTGTCTCCTGCTTTTGCTAAACTGAGTTCATCGTGACCCCTTCTACCCAAATCTCCACTAGGCCCGTGGTCTGTTACCCATAATGTGGATTGATCACGTCAATCAAACCCCTGAGTGTTGCGAATCCCAGTGATATAGACAGGATTTTTAGCAAATGGATTATCTGGGGGTACTTGTCCGTCAGGAGTCACACGCAGAATTTTACCAGCAAGACTATTTACATCCTGGGAACTTTGCGGTTCTCTAGCATCACCAGTACCAATGTAAAGCATTCCATCTGGTCCAAAGCGAATGCGACCCCCATTATGAAATTGTGCTACGGGAATATTATCAACAATTACTCGATCTGGGGAAGCACTGAGTCCATTCTGCGATAGTTGCCATCTTTCCACACGATTAACCTGTGATCCATTTCGATCAGCAGTGTAGTAAATGTAAAAAAATCGGTTTTTAGCAAAGTTAGGATGAGTGGCAATACCAAGTAAACCATCTTCACCACTTTCTGTCACATTGATAGTAGCTACTGGTTTAGGAATAAGTTTACCATTCCGCACGAGGCGGACTCGTCCAGGTCGTTCGGTAACTAACATATCTCTATTTGGCAGGAAAGCTATTCCCCAAGGAACTTCTAGACCTGTTACCACTTCTTCTACCCGCAGTTTTACTTGTCCTTGGGAACCGAAGCCATTTTCTACTAAGGTACAGGCTTGATTGATAGTAGCAGTTTGTTGGCTGACTTGTTTGGCTGTTTGTGTTTGTTGATTATTAGTGTTTGCGGACTCAGTTGTTGCTAAGTTGCAAGCTGAAATTCCTACTAAGACCATGCCGAAAAGTAATTTTGCTGCCAGAGTTTTTGTCTGTTCCATGATTTGTTTTGTCTACAAAATTGCTACCTGCATGGTCTTGGGAATGGCTCAATATTCAACAATACAGCAAAAGCAAAAATTGTTAATTATTAATTTCATACAAATTAAACACTCCTGATTTTTTACCTTTCTACGTTTTTTTGTATTTTAATCTTTAAAGCTGTTAGCATAGCGTGCCGTATGACTCTTACGTCGTCACGCCAGCTATAGGCATTAGCTGACGGCTGAATACTTACGATTTGACTTAGTAAATCAATCTCAAGAGCGGGTTAATGGATCAATTGGTATATTTGGATCAATCGCAATCACGGTGATTTTAGCATTCTCCACCACCGTATTTCCCATAATTGTATTGTGCATTGCCTCAAACTTCGATTCTTCTTCAGCAATGCGTTCGTAGTGCAGAATGACATGATAATGCTTGGCAATTGGTTCTCCAGAGTCTGAACGCTCCACTGTTTCCCAATTTATATTTTGTCTTTCTTCCGCTATTCGGCGATACTCATCAGCTAGTTGTTCTAAGGCAATGGCGATGGCGTGTTCTTTTGTTTGACCATAACATTGCCAATTCTGTCTGGTATCATCCAAAGACGATGACATCTGGCAAATGTACTGTCCATTGTCTTGAGGCTGTACTGTGATTGTAATACTTCCAGTAGTGTCGTTGTTCACTTCCGTCATAATATAAAATGAGCTTGAAAGGCGAGGTTTAAAACCTTGAATAAAACGAAACAATTGTCAATTAATCAAAGATTTCTGTCCTTTCAATAACAAACCATTCATGATACAAAATTGCTAGAAAGAAGTTTTCATTTTTTAGACGGTCGCAAACTGTCATAAAGCCAGAAAAGAATGGATCATCTTCATAGGTGGTATCCGATAAAAATAGCGTGAGTG
Source organism: Anabaena sp. PCC 7938 (assembly GCF_049315035.1). NCBI lineage: Bacteria > Bacillati > Cyanobacteriota > Cyanophyceae > Nostocales > Nostocaceae > Anabaena > Anabaena sp. PCC 7938. Next base: position 98,977 of record NZ_CP186039.1, read on the forward strand.
ATTTTTTATCTTCAGCCCAAATAGAACGGATTATGGAAATATTGGGGTGATGAGATTTATCCACAGGTAATAATACTGGATATCCATCAATTTCCATAAATTCCGGTTCCTCATATTGCAAAACAGATGACCAATCTTCTGGTCCTTCATGTTTTTCAATAATCCTATCCCACCTAACCAGTTTGATTTTTTCTAAAGTTTCAGGTGATAAATCTGATAGTTTCATAAGTGTTACTTAGGTTTTTTTGCCCCTTTACAAAATTTGACTGTTGCAAGAATCTATACGTTATTCACACGAACAGGACGATGATATCAATTCTATTAACTTACTTTAGTTGTTTGTTTAGCAACCAAATATTGCTCGATGGCTTCACGAATCAAATCGGGTACTGTACATTTTTCCAGATCAGCCAGATTTTTAAGATGCTGCTTCATCTGTGGATGCATCAATACTTTCACTTGTTCTGAAAGTGGCTCATCTCTGCCATAGTCAAAGCGATACTTGGTTCCAAAATCGGGATTACCACCAGGTCTCGCCATTAGTTCCACACTTGTAACGACAATCTAAATTATATCGCAATTAGCATCAGACAAATATTTCTAAATCAGATACCTTAATTGCGTAGTACTACGTTATAATTTTGATGATAACTAACCAGGAGCGCAAGTAAGATGATTGATGCGCCGCTTGACAACATTATCACCACTATCAGTGACAATTTGGCTGTTGATGCTAAAAATGGTGATACTACAATAGCAATATTTGCGACGGAAGAATTAACTGAAGAAGAAGAGCGCGATCGCTTCCGTTTAGAGCGTCAAGTGGAGAGAGCGTTTTCCGCAGCGGGGAAAGCCTTGAGACAACTGAGAGATAGAAAGCTATATCGCAGCACTCACAAAACCTTTGAGGAATACTGCAAAGATAGGTTTAGTTATAATCGTTCTCGTTCCTATCAACTCATCGACGCAGCCGATGTTGTGGACAACCTGGAAGAATGTCCACAAATTGTGGACATTTTACCAACCGCTGAAGGACAGGTGCGACCACTGACAAAGTTGGAAGCTGAGGAACAAGTTAGCTGTTGGCAGGAAGCAGTAGCAGCAGTTGGTGGTAAAGTACCATCAGGACGGATTGTTAAAAGTATTGTGGACAAATTACGCGAGAAAACGAACCTACCCAACCCCTACTATCTAGGACAAGTGTGTCAAATCCTACCTAAAGACATTCCAGAACTCAAGGGTAAAAATGGTTGTTGGGGAATTATTACTCATGTTGGTAGTTATAGTTGCAGAATTACTACCTGGAACGGAGAGTATCTAGTTAAGATAGAAAACCTTAAGTCCTTGGATTATGATGAGACTGAGTGTAAATATATGCAGCACTTGTGTCAGCGTCTTGTCAGGTTGCATCAAGTGGGAAATCTTGATGATGCTGTGGGTTGGTTACTAACTGGTTTAGGTAAGCGATATCAGCCATTTTTGACCCCACTGCAAGAAAAGTTTCTGACGATAGCTGAAGAAGAGTTTGGACTGATCTAATTGTCTAAGTACATCAGGAATTACGCAGGTAGATTATTGATTGAGATCGGGAAGTTCTGTATCAAATCCCTTAGAATAACCACACCAAAAACAAGCTACAAACCCTGTTCAAGATCTAAACTATGTTCATTTAACCGGATTTGATATGATTGGTGCGACTTGGGTAAATACACTGTAAATATACTGCCTTTTCCTACAGTCGATGAAACGGAGATATTACCTTGATGGGCTTCAACAATTTGACAGGACAAATATAATCCAAGACCACTACCCCGACGCTGATGCTTACCCTGTCGAAAGCGTTCAAATAAAAATGATTTTTCTGACCGACTTATGCCAATACCTGTATCCTCTACTTCAATTTTTACTCCTTGAACAGTGGAACTGAGGCGAATTTCTACTGACCCAGCATCAGTGAAACGAATAGCATTGCCAATTAAGTTGGTTAGCAGTCGGTAAAGTTCTATTCTATCACCCCGCACTTTCACCGCAGATGGTTGTGTGTTGTTTAATTTAGCATTCAGAGCTAAGTTTTTAACAACAGCTAAAGGTTTGAGTTCCCGAACTACTTTTTGCGCTAACTCCCACAAATCAACGAGAAAAAATTCCAAGTCCTTACATCCGGTTTCATACTGATAAACCTCTAGCATATTTTCAACCATTGACAGTAGCGTTTGATTACTTTCAGTCAGTAATTGTAGATGTTTCCGTATTTCTGAGAAATTATAACCAAAATTGCCTTTTTGAATCATTTGCAGTAGTTGAATTGCTGATGTCAAAGGAGTTCGTAAATCGTGAGTCAGCTTAATCATAAAATCTTCACATCGCTGACGAGCGATTTGATCTCGTTGATTAATACTATGTTTTAGCCGGAGGAGCGATCGCACTCTTGCCAACAATTCATTTTGTTCTACAGGCTTAATCAAAAAGTCATCAGCACCAGCTTGTAACCCTTGAATGAAAGAGGACTCGTCACAATTGGTAACGAGTAACACAGGTATGAAAGGTAAATGGGAATTCTGCTTGATCTGTCGAGTGATTTCATAGCCATCAATACTTGGGCTGAACGTATCTAATAGGACTAAATCAGGTGGAGATTCGACAATCTTAATTAAGGCTTCACTATCACGGTCTGTTACTGTTACCCTGTATCCTTCTTGCTTGAGAGTAGATTTTAACAAGCAAACATTTTTGGTTGAGTCATCTACCAAAAGGATACTTTCTGTTGAATTTGAATTCCAAGAGAAAGGTGTCATACAGATACCAGTAGATTTATTTAAATCAAGGTTGCTATTTTTTCTTTAATGAATCTTAACACTTAAATAGACTTTCTTCACTAAAACTTTAAATTTTACCTACGTCAATAAGCATATTTTTTGATACAGTGATTTTCTTTATCTACGTCAATAGATAGGTTTTTTGTTATTCTGCTTTATTTTGCCTACGTCAATAGGTAAATTTTTGCTATGATATTTTATTTTGCATATCTCAGTAGATAGATTTTGCTAGAATGCTAAAAAAATTTAACCGATAGACTGAGCCGTTTGTAGTCAATTATTTCCCACATTAGAGAGAGTACATTTAGCTAGTTGTTGAGGTAAATGATGGCAAATATTAGAGCGGTAATTATCGAAGACCACCATTTGACTAGGGTAGGTATCCGTAGTTGTTTAAACGAGCAAAAGAATATTCAAGTTGTGGGAGACACAGAAACTGCTGCTGCTGGTCTAGAACTACTGCAAAATACTAAACCGGATATTGCTATTGTTGATATTGACTTACCAGATATAGATGGGATAGCACTGGTGCAAAGGTTTCGACAATCTATGCCACCAGAAACAGCAGCGCAAACGAAAATCATTATGCTCACTTCTTTTGCTCATGAGAAGATGGTCTTAGCAGCTTTCGCATCTGGAGCAGATTCTTACTGTGTCAAGACTATTAAGTTTGAGTTGCTGTTAGAAGCACTGTACATGACTTATGAGGGTTATTCTTGGATTGATCCAGCGATCGCTAGAATTGTTCTCAAGCATACTCGTCAATTGGCAGCGGCAGTGACGGCGGCGAAATCGAATGCTGCTCAAACAGTTACCATCTCTGCGATTGACCCAGAGCAAGCCAGTATTCTAGAAGCCAATCCACTGACAGAACGGGAAACGGAAGTTTTGGAGTTAATTGTTCAAGGCTTCACCAATCAAGAGATTGCCAATAAACTCTATATCAGCATGGGAAGTGTAAAAGTATATGTGCGGGGTATTTTGAACAAACTTTCTGCCAATCACCGCACTCAAGCGGCTGTCATCGCCTTACGGGCTGGTTTGCTTGATTGAAGTCACTGTTTAGCTCTTTAGTTACAGCACTTTTCTTAATGATAGGACTTACGCTCAGAGTTAGAGAAATCAGGGGGCTGGGCATCGGCAATTTGAAAAATCTCCAATACCATAATGCGCTATGCCCTATTCCTGACTTCAACAACAATAGCTGCGTAAGTCCTGAATTAGTTGAGTAGACAGCTAAGGTAATAGTGAATCTTTGAAGTCTTGAATCGCTGTTGCTGTTAAAGCATAAACAACCCGACGCTTACGTTCAACATAAGTACCATCCACAGGAATTCCTTTCTTCCAAGCAGCAATAATTGCTTTCTTGTCTGCTGAGTAAACAGTCTTTTCTCTGCGGTATTTTAAAGGCAATTTTTCTGCCTCTACAAGTACATCACAACTCGGTGGATTTTCTTTAATTGTGATCCGCAGTAAATTACCAACTATTTGCTCAGGGATAATTCCTGTGGCATTATGTTCTAAAATGGTTTCATCTAATTTCTGTCGCCAGCGTTCTAGTCTTAATAGTGCTGATTGATGCACGGCTTTGAGATGTTCTAATCGTTGCTTAATAGCTGCTATTTCTGCATCTAGTTGCAATGCCAATTCGGCTTGGATATCAACAGCTTCTGATTGTACTTCTTGAGTTTCCCAAATAGCGGTGATGATAGCAGCTTCCTCTTCAGAAGTCTGACAATTGGTTAACTGTTCCCAGAGATGAGCAGCAGTTTGGGATAATCCTGCTAAAGATTGTTGAGCGAGTGATAAAACCATGATTACCACCTGCCACAAGTTTGATAGTAGTTATGTTCAGCTTCAATTTGGTTGAGAATAGCTATCGTGCCTGAATCTAAATTAGCATCGAGGCATAAATCGGAAATCACCTTTTGTGTAACTTGATTATTTTGGTCAATTACGGCAGTCAACTTAGGTTTGAGTGTGGTTACACTTTCTGTTACAATTACTATTAGTTGTTGCATTGTTTGGGTTGCATAACGCCATCAATTTGAGCGCGGTAGCGCATCTAAACTCCATCCATCTTGAAAAGTTGAGTTTGCACTATAGAAAAACTATAGGTTTCAACTTGGACGGGGTTTATCTGTATTTGTATCCCACTTTTTTAAGTTAATTTTGTGTCCTCTGTTCGTTATTTTGTCAATATCAAGAATTAAAACTAGAGATATGAAACTCATCAAAAAATCTGAAAAGCTCGTCCAAGAAACAAAAATAACGAGGGAAACGAAAAAAGGAAACTAAAGAACCAAATTTGCAAGCTGATTTTGTAAATAAAATACGAGAACTAACAGGGGCAGAACAGCAAAAATTAGGGATAGAGTATCAAGAACCTAATTATGTTCCTTTACGATATAATCCCATAGTTCACTCTGTTGGCAAGACGGGATGGCAGGTTTCTGATATTTGTAAAGATATTAGATTGGATAATTTTTAATTATTACTTGATTAGTGGATGCCACGGTTTTTTCTTATGTAAGATTAACAAAAATTAGATTTATGTCTAGTGCTTATTATCCAATAATTCTTTATCCACCTCTAGCAAGGTGGTTAAGAAATGGTAATTCAGAACAGAAGCATATCAAAGCTTCGTTTCAAGGATGTGTGGCATTACCAGATGATAAGAGTATAGCCAAGCAAGGTGTGAGTGAAAAGCAGTTTTTTCAGCATTTACTGGCAGCTTTTCCTGGAAATTTGATTTGTCAAGCGGTTGAGTTTGAAATTCCAGGTTATCCTCTCCGCTATTCGGCTGATTTTATCTTTTATCATCACTCATCTGGGTTAGCTTTGGATATTGAAATTGATGAACCTTATGCTGGAAATACAGGGAAACCTCATCACTGTATTGATGTTGATGATGATAAAATTCGTAACCGTTTTTTCTTAGAGCATAATTGGGGTGTAGTTAGGTTTGCAGAAATTCAGGTGGTGCGTCATCCTTGGAATTGTTGTAAAGTTATTGCTCAAACAATTGCTAAATTGACAGGAGATAATAGTGTGTTTATGCTGCTGCAAAGATTGGCTGATGTACCTTTACAAAAATGCTGGACAAGGCGTGAGGCTAGGCTGATGGCAAAGAACAATTATCGTCAGTCTTATCTGCTAAAAAAAGCTTTTTAAGTAAAAAAATGCCCAATTGTCATTGCATTCGCGGAGCAGAGCGCCCGCATGAGACGAACGCTCATCTTTTATTCTAGTGCCAAATGATTAATTAAACAATGTACCGACAAAATTGAGAATCGGCTTCCAAAAAATACCAGTTAATACATACGGAGCATATTGCAAAACCGGGAAAATTGGTTGTTTTGACTGCTTTAATGGTAAACAATCTAACAAAAAAGGTACTATACAGGTAAGTCCATAAGCAGTCGCTAAAGCTTTACTAAATGTAGGTTCAGAACCGGGTAGAGGACTATAATAAATACCCAGTAGAATACAAGATATCATTAAAAATTGATTCCATAAAAACCAGGATTGAGGCGATAACAAATAAATTAATTGGGGGAAGCTTTGGTCGATTTTTTGTCGCATTCCCAATAACACAGACCAAGTTGCAGCACCAACAATGCCATCGTTTTTCAAGCCATAGATATTTTGGAAGCGTTTAACGGCTTTTTCTGTTTCTCTATCAAAATATCCATCAGGTTTTTTTGAGAAAATCCTTCTTCATAAAGGATATTTTGCACTTCTTTAACTGCATCTTGTAATTCTGGAGATATATTTTTCTGATGGAGATAAAGCTTTGGGTAGAGAAGGCAAGCCCAACTCAATGAACCGACTATTCCATCAACTAGAAGGTTATTTATTTTCTGGAATTCTTTAACAGCTTCTTCTGTTTCTAAATCAAATCTACCACTAATATTTGCCAGAAGACCCTGAGCATATAAACGTTTTTGCAATTCAATGATTGAATCTTCTACAGAATTGGGCGTAAAGCCTCGGTAAATTATAGGACGTTTATTGAATACACAGACTTGTTTTTCTGCTGGGAAATAAAGTCGGGGTTGTTTGATCCGAAACAAGATATTGAAGGATTTAAGTAGTCTATTCATTTGGCGCTCCTACGTAGTAAAGTGTCAAAAGCAGATTTTTTGTAGGGCATTGAGCAGTTCCTTATGTCTGCACCCTGCTGGATACTGAGAATAAGTGGTTTAAAGATTAAACTACTGAATTGACTACAAACAGACAATTAGCAAAGTTAACAAATTGTCAATAATTTGTTAAAGCCTTGTTGGTTAAAATGTTGCTAATATGACATTGATGACAGACTTATTGGGTGATATTTATGTCAAGTCAGTCAGATGGGTGGAATATGCCCAAAACTTGGTATCGCAAGGTTTTGAAGGACTGGGATGTAGATCGGTTACTGACGGACTTGGAAGCTAAAATTCAAGAGCGATACAGGCAAAATAGCAAGAAAGACTTGTTACTGGGGTTGCTGTGTGGGTATAGCTTAAAGAAGCTTTGCAAGGATTTACACAAGGGTAACGCTGCCGTCAGAACTGTTCTGAGCAACATATATCGAGATATTGAAACTTTAACAGGAGAGCCAAATAACACTGTCAAGTCAAGTAACCTCGTTTACGTTCTGGAGAGACATGGCTATCGCAGAGGTTATGTTGTATCCGCTATCCAAAGCCGTTCCATTCCCCAAAATTTGCCATCACCAACCTACACAGAATTTATTGGCCGCGAGGCGGATATGAAGAAGCTACTGGAACGCCTGTCACCAGATCATGGCGCTCACATGATTACGGTGCATGGCATTGGTGGTGTAGGTAAAACGGCGCTGGTATTAGAAGCTGCTTACGTATGCTTAAAAGCTAGTCGTGAAAACCTTGTTGGCCTACCCAGATTTAATGCGATTATTTTCACTTCTGCCAAACAACAGGAACTTATCCCTGATAGTATTTTGCGACGGCAACAAGGACAGCGTAACCTGCGCGATATCTTTCGAGAGATTGCCCATGCTTTGGGCGACCCAACGATTATTCAATCTCCTCCCAATGACCAATTTGACCGTGTACGCCAAAGTCTTTCAAAACAGCGAACACTACTGATTGTGGACAATATGGAGACTATAGAAGATCGGGATCAGGTTATAGAGTTTCTATACAATTTGCCGATTTGTGTCAAAGTAGTCATTACGACTCGCGAACGGATTGCTTTGCTACCAATTAGTCTGCGAAACTTACCCCCAGATGATGGTTTGCAGTTGATTCAGCAACAAGCAGAAGAAAAAAGTATAGTCCTTAACAAGGAGGAATCTGAGCTACTTTATGATCGCACTGGAGGAATTCCCCTGGCCATTGTTTATGCAATCGGTCAAGTATCTAGTGGCTATTCTCTGAACTCTGTTTTGGAGAAGTTAACTTCAGCTACAGGTGATGTGGCTCGTTTCTGTTTTGAGCAATCAGTGCAAGGAATGAAGGAACAGCCACCCCACAAGTTATTAATGGCACTGGCGATTTTTCCTGATTCTCCAATTCAAACCGCCCTAGTTGAGGTGGCTGGACTGACAGCTGCTCCAGTTTCTGTCAATGATGGTTTGGCACGTTTACAACAACTTTCCTTAGTGAATTTAAACCCAGACAAAAAGCGGTATGAAATGCTCTCTCTGACTCGTGAGTATGCCTTGGCAGAATTAGCTGCTTATCCAGATTTTGAGAAAGAGGCAAGACAGCGTTGGGTGAAATGGTATCTGGATTTTGCCCACAGTTATGCTGGGGAAGATTGGGAAAAGTGGATACATTACAATAAGTTAGAGCAAGAAGAAGGGAATCTCCGGGCTGTACTTTATTGGTGTAAAGACCAAGACCACTATCAAGAGGTCAGGGATTTATGGCTGCTGTTGAACCACTATGCAAATCTCTATGCCTATTGGGACGATCGCCTGGATTGGTTAAAATGGCTTATAGAACAATCAGAACGACGAGGTGAATGGTCATCTTTAGTGAAAATCATGATTCGCAAAACCTGGCTGTTGATTCGGGAGTGTTCACCGCAAAGTTTGAAAGATGCAAATGAAATGTTACAGCAGGTATGGGTTTTACGCGAACATACAGACTTATGTGTTCAAGCTGACTTGGCTGAGAATATTGTTCGGCTGCGAATCAGACAGAATGACTATACAGACGCACGTGTATGGCTCGATATAGAACAGCAATTGGTGAATCAGGCTAATCTGGAAGAGCAAAAGCACATCCGTCACTATGTTCCTATTCTTTATCATCGAGCGGTAATCTTTTATCGAGAACATAAATATACTGAGGCTAAGACACTCTTTCAAGAAGTGATGCACAGTGCAGAAAAAATTGCCTGGTATCGAGTCATCAATTCTGCTCAAAATTGGCTGGCTGATATTGCGATCGAACAAGGCGATCGCGATCGCGCTCAACAGCTTCTAATTAAAGGTTTAACTGTAGCTCAAAGCAGCAAAAATAAACGGCGTTTAGCTCGCTATCAACGTTCTCTGGCTCGCTGGGAAAAAAAGTGGGGCAGCTTGGATAAAGCCCGTCAATTGTCAACTAAGGCTATGGATAGTTTTAAGCATCTGGGGATGATACAAGATGCCCAGGAAATGCAATTTTTACTTGATTCTCCATAACTCAGGTGAGTATTGATCGTCAGTTTTGAAACTGATTAAGTTTTCTTCCTATTGACTTGACCTCAACATTTATGATTTTTAAAAAAGCCCAGTAATCAACAATTATTCATGAATAACACAGAAGTAGTCGTAATTGGTAGCGGTATTGGCGGATTGAGTTGCGCTGCACTCTTAGCACGCTATGGAATTGATGTCACAGTATTAGAAAGCCACTCTATTGCCGGTGGTGCGGCTCATGCTTTTGAACGCAACGGTTACAAATTTGAGTCTGGACCATCTTTATATTCTGGTTTATCTTATACCCCTTCACCTAATCCCTTACGCCAAGTTTTAGATGCCATTGGGGAAGATTTACCCTGCGTCAATTACGATACCTGGGGTTGTTATTTACCAGAAGGCTACTTTGATGCTCAAGTTGGTGCTGACCAATTCTGTGAAATCTTGCAAAAACTGCGGGGAGATAAAGCGGTAGCAGAATGGCGCAAACTCCAGGAAATTATGACACCTTTGGGTAAGAGTGCCACTGCTCTCCCACCATCTGCCTTGCGCTACGATTTAGGTGCGGTGTTAACTATGGGTAAATTTGCCCCAGCTTTACTGCAACAGGCCGCTAACGTCATCAAATTAACAGGGTCTTTTTCTAACATTATTGATGGTGTAATCACAGACCCTTTTATTCGCAACTGGTTAGATTTACTTTGCTTCCTCTTATCTGGATTACCCGCAGATGGGACAATTGCCGCAGAAGTGGCTTTTATGTTTGCAGACTGGTATCGTCCCAATGTCCAGTTAGATTATCCCCTTGGGGGAAGTGGTGCATTGGTTGATGCACTGGTACGGGGGTTGACTAAACATGGTGGTAAGTTAATTTTAAATGCTCATGTGGAGCAAGTTTTAGTAGAAAACAACCGTGCTGTCGGGGTACGTCTGCGGAGTGGTCAAGAAATCCGAGCTAGTAAAGCTGTTGTTTCCAATGCTTCTGTTTGGGATACTCTCAAACTCATTCCTGAAGGTGCTGTCCCTAAACGGTATGTGGAAAAGCAACAAGCAACTCCTGAATGTGATAGTTTTATGCACCTGCATTTAGGTATTGATGCAGCAGAATTACCTGAGAATCTAGGTATTCACTACATTGTAGTTAACGATTGGGACAAAGGCGTAACTGCACCGCAAAATGTGGTAGTTGTATCTATTCCTTCAGTTCTTGATTCGTCTTTAGCACCAGTGGGTAAGCACGTGATTCACGTTTATACTCCTGGTAATGAACCTTATGCTATTTGGCAAGGAAAGGAACGCAATAGCGAAGAATATGCGTTATTAAAACAAGAACGTGCGGAGGTGATGTGGCAAGCTTTGGAAAGAATTATTCCTGATATTCGTTCCCGTTGCGAAGTTAGTTTGGTGGGTACTCCCCTTACTCATGGGCGATTTTTGCGTCGTCATCATGGTAGTTATGGACCAGCTATAGCGGCAGGGAAGGGTTTATTTCTTGGTGGGAATACACCTTTGTCGGGGTTGTTGTGTTGTGGAGATTCGACTTTTCCGGGAATTGGGTTGCCTGCTGTGGCTGCGAGTGGGATGATTGTTGCTAATGCGATCGCTCCGGTACAGAAACATTTACAATATATTTCAGAGACATTTGGTTAAAATATCTTTACGGATGATTTATATATCAGAAAATATAAATCTCCAATATCTGGGAGTGTGATTAAGTTAATACCAAAATACTTTCCGTGTCACTACTATCAAATTGGGTAATTGTGGACAAATTATCTCTCAAAATCTGCACAATCTTTGATGTGGGACTATTACCAATACGCAGATAAATAAATTTTGGTGGATGACCATAAAGTAAACTACGTTGATGAAAGTCAGAATCTTTGGAAATAATCACAAAACTATTCATTTTGGCGAATTCCCAGATAATGGCATCATCAGTATTTATAAGTCCTAAAGTTTTAACGTGTTGAGAATCAGGATACAAATCAAGAATTTTATCAACAATGCGATCTGACAAATTTTCATCTAATAGCAGTTTCATAGAGATGCAACAAATAACTTTTTCTCTCGGTCAGCAGCAAAAGCAAGACAAGCTTTAATATCTTCAGATGTCAGTTCTGAAAAATCTTCCAAAATTTCGGTTTCTGTCATCCCACCTGCTAAATATTCTAAAATGTCGTACACAGTAATACGCATTCCTCGAATGCAAGGTTTTCCACTGCGTTTTCCAGCTTCAATTGTAATAATGTCTTGATAACTCATGATCTCTCCTGCGGTTTAATCTTTAGTTTATATAATTTTAGGATAATTCATAGGGTGATAGATGGAATAAGTAGCGTTAGGGTAGCGATCGCGCGGAGCGCAGTGCCAGAGGCAATCGCTTATTCAGAGAGAAAGGAAAGAGCGATGCCTTCGGCGTTCGCGAAGCGTCTCGAAGAGAGCGCAGCTATCGCAATAATAAATCTTAGCCATAATTACATCATTCCGTTTTCCATTCACTTTCTGGAATGTCAGCACCAGTCATAATATTGCGTAGTGTACCCATCGGCAAATTACGTCCTTTGTGATAAGGCACAATCACTTGTAGTTGGCGATCAAGATTTCTCCACTTACGATGACTACCCTTTTGAGAAATCAATTCAAATCCATAACGCTCCAGAATACGCTCAACTTCATCTACATTCATGCGACGGTTGCGGGTCATCCAACCAAAACCTCCCGCACAATTGTTCCTGATTTTAATTCAATGGGATCTGGTTCAAGATAGAGTGCGATCGCTTCACGAATATTTTCTAAGGCTTCTTCTTCGGTTTCTCCAGCCGAAACGCAACCTGGTAATTCTGGACACCAAACAGACCAGTCTCCCGTTTCCGCATCGGCCTCCAGCACAACACGCCATTTCATTATGCTCTCTCCTTTGCAGTGGTAATTTAATTTTAGGGTAATTCATGGGAAGTTAGTCTTAAGGTAGCGATCGCGTATCCCTGACGGGAGTGCCTTGCACTCAGCGCTCCGTAGGAATCGCGCGAACGCGTAGTGTGTCTGTTGGCGAAGCCTTCTGCGAAGGAGTAGGACTCAGCGCAATGCCGGAGGCAATGGCATTTTATTATAAAGCTGAGAAAATTTCTAAAAATTGCGTGGCTGTAATAATATCAACTCCTCTAAAGGGATGAAGTTCTAATAAATCTTTGTCTCCTGTAGTGATATGAGTTGCATTACCATTAATAGCAACTTCTAGAAATTTGTCATCTTTTGGATCTCTACACTCTTTAATCCTCTGGACTATTTCAATGTTCCTCATCCGGTACAAATCCAAATGAAAACCTCTTAGCCAACAGCAAGTCTACACCTTTAAAGTATTTGTAAAAACATTTTACCTCATAAGGACCTAGAACTGGAATTTTGGGCGGTTGCATAGAGATTGGATTCATATAGATATTTCAAGTCTTTGAGATAATTCTGTTACAAAATACTAAATTGTTCAATCAAATCTGATTCTTTAATTTTTATTTCACCTTTTATAATCTGATTCTTTAATTTTTATTTCACCTTTTATAAGGTTGTGTTGTAGTAAGATTTGGTATAACCCTGTAATGCTTGACGTTGAAAGTACATAGGATAGCACCTCTACCCACAGCACAAGCACCAATCAAAGCATCAAGTAACCCTAAATTATCTGATAGATGATAGGTAGTAAAATTAGATAGAGCCAAAGCACAATCAATTTCAGTAGGCCAAATTACAGGTAGAGGAGCAACCAGCTTGAGAGTATCGCGCAACCGTTGGCTATTTTGAGCATTTTGAATGAGTTCCATAACCACCAGGCCAGGAACGCTAGGTATTGCTAAAAGACTGGCAAACCAAGCAATTGCAGGAGCATGACCACGCTGAATATCAATCAAAATATCTGTATCTAACAAGTACATGATGAAATTTACCTACCCTCGCTCCCGTGTTTCAGCTTGATGACGTAACTCACGAGCATAAGCTTGACTATCAGTAATAATATCAGGACATGAATTAATTACACCTTCATTTTCCCAATATTTAACAAGTTCTGCTCCAGTTTTAGGTAAATTATCTACAACTTTTCTGGTAGATAAAATACGTAAAATATATTCATATAATGGTAAATTGAGTTGAGAAGCTTCAGTGTGAAGTTCGTTTTCTAGTTCGGGTGGTAGGTTCAAGTTAATACTCATCTTGCTCTTTTGTTTAGTTTTGATTCTCATTTATTGATTAAACTTATCTCACAATATATTCTGTATATTTCCTGACATCAGTATAACCACAACATTCAAACCCCCTAATATTATAAAATAGATAAAAGCTCAACCCCAACTCTTTAATTATGAATCTCCATCCCCTATTGAAAGTTGACATTTCTGAACTCAGCATTGCAGAACGCATCCAACTGGCTGAAGATTTATGGGACAGCATCTTAGAACAGCAAGAAGAACTTCCCTTGAGTCAAGCACAACAACAAGAATTAGATCGACGGTTAGAAAATTATAAAAAAAACCCTACAAATGGTTCTAGTTGGGAAGACGTTAAAAAACGGTTAGGCTTCTCCCAATTAACTATAACCTGATTATTCAGCCAGAAGCAGAACACGATATCCAGAATGCTTTTGAGTGGTACGAATCCCAAAATCCAGGTTTAGGTTCGGAATTTGTTCGTGCTGTTGATGCTTGTCTGTCAGGAATTGGAAGACAACCCCTTGCTTACCAAGTTATCTACAAACACGTAAGAAGAGTATTAATCCGCCGATTCCCTTATGTAATTCTCTACGTTTTTGAGCAAAATACTGTTTTTGTATTTGCTTGCTTCCATGCAAAACGTGATCCCAAACAGTGGTTAGATAGAATTGAATAAAATTTTACTTATTCCTAAAGCACCTTATATCAAAGCATATCCCGTAAAAATTATCAATTTATGTACTGTAGATTTTGCATTAGTTGATTATACCCAATCAAAAGTTTTAGTAACCGCCTTCTTCCAAAGCTTATAACAACCTTCCCTCTCCACAACATCCATCTTCGGTTTCCAAGTCTGATCTAAAAGCCAATTATCAGATAATTCCTCCAAACTACTCCAGAAACCAGTCGCCAACCCAGCAGCATAAGCTGCCCCTAACGCTGTAGTTTCTGCTACCTGGGGACGAATCACAGGCACACCTAACACATCGCTTTGAAATTGCATCAGCAGGTTGTTGTACACCATCCCCCCATCTACCTTCAAAGCCGTTAAATTTACCTGCGCGTCTTCTCTCATCGCATCTAAAACTTCACGAGTCTGCCATGCTGTAGCTTCCAACACCGCACGGGCAATGTGTCCTTTATTGGTGTAGCGAGTCATCCCCACGATCGCACCTCTAGCATCATTGCGCCAATAGGGAGCAAATAATCCAGAAAAAGCAGGGACAAAATAAACACCGCCGTTATCTGTAACTGTACTCGCTAAAGTTTCTACCTCTGCACTGCTTTGAATTAATCCCAAATTGTCACGCAACCATTGAACCAAAGCACCTGCGATAGCTATACTTCCTTCCAAAGCATAAACCGCCGGAGCATTACCCAACTTGTAAGCTACCGTTGTCAATAGACCATGTTGGGAAATCACCTTTTGCTGGCCTGTATTCAGCAGCATAAAGCAACCAGTACCATAAGTATTTTTGGCTTCACCTACCTGAAAACAAGTTTGTCCAATTAATGCGGCTTGTTGATCACCTAAATCAGCAGCAATGGTCACTCCTGCCAAAATACCTGTAGCTTGACCATAAATAGCTGAGGAAGGGCGAATTTCTGGTAACATTTGCCGGGGAATGCCCATAATCTCCAAAATATCCGGTTCCCAGTCCAGAGAATTCAAATTCATCAGCAACGTCCGACTGGCATTGGTGACATCGGTGATATGCAAACCGCCTGCTGTACCACCTGTTAAATGCCAAATCAAAAAAGTGTCAATTGTGCCAAAAAGAGCATCTCCATTTTTGGCTGCGGCTTTTAATCCTGGTATGTTTTCCAATAACCATTTAATTTTGGGGGCGCTGAAGTAAGTAGCCAGTGGTAAACCTGTTATGGCGCGAAAACGGTCTATCCCGCCATCTGCTGCTAGTTGATTGCAGATATAGTCAGTTCTGGTATCTTGCCAAACAATGGCGTTGTAGTAGGGTTCGCCTGTGTGTTTATTCCAAACTACTATAGTTTCCCGCTGATTAGTAATGCCAACGGCTGTAATCTCAGCAACAGTAATATTACTTTGCTCCAAGGCATCTTTAATTACAGTTTGAGTACATGACCAAATTTCCAGAGGGTCGTGTTCTACCCAACCTGGTTGGGGGTAAATCTGCTGATGTTCTTTTTGGGCATAGCTGACAATTTTACCCTGCTTGTCGAAGATGATGAAGCGGGTGCTGGTCGTTCCTTGGTCAATTGCAGCGACGTATTTGGTCATGGGTTTATGTTACTTGGCTATGCACATTAGTGTCACAAAATTTTCGCTATGTGAATACCAGTCATATACTAAGACAAATATTGTTGACAAAAGAAATTGCTCCTACTCCTAAAAAAAGCAGCAAGCTACACCGCAATATTGTATTGCTTTTATTCAACTATAAAAAATCAGCAAATCTAAGTATAAACTCAGTAATCAGGTTCTACCTGAGCTAAGTACGAAATTAAATTGCACTTAACGTGATCATGAACCTCCTTCGGCAAAACAGAGATCAAACAATCCATTAAAAAAGCTTTAACTTCCATCGTAGCGGCATTCACAGCCTGAGAGAACCCTTGCCAACCAAGATGTTCACCAAACGTAATCAAATATTCAATCACCAAATCCGCAGATTCATAACCAGCTTCCCTATCCTGCTGCAACAGAGGTAAATACTCATCAATAAACCACTGCTGTTCCTTAGTCAAAACCTCTGGAGAATTATTACTAACCCTATATAGAGAGTTATATAGGAGTAGTAATAATTTTCTAAAACTATTCCACCCCCCAAAATACTTCTTAGCAACCTGACTTAACCATTCTTGAGAAATACCAGCAGCTTTACCTAGCACCTCTTGAGTAACTTTCTGCCAATCCGTCACCCCATCTGCTACCAGCAACTTGAAACCTGTTAATATGCCCTTACGTGTTTGTTGTATCTCAGTACCTGCTCCTGGACAAATATCAAAAGCATCAGATTTAATAAACCTAGCATTAGGGTAGTAATCCGCTAAATAGGATAAATCTTTATCACTAACGACATAAAAAGTAACCTCTTCCATCCTGCGGTTAGCTCTAGTCCTACCTGCACATTGAACAACCTCAGTCTGAACCAAAAAGTTAATTACATCTTGAAAAGCCTTATTCTCTTTACTAACACATCTATCTCCTGTTAAAGTTATATAAACTTGCCCAGATGCACCAATATCCTGGTAAGGAGTGCCAAAACTGCAAAGAGCTTGCTTATCTTGATAAGCATTACTCCCCCGATTATCAGCAAACCAGTGTCCATCACCCTTATTTTTATGTGCTAAGTGGTCAATGTAAGCAATATTGCCATCATGACGCTGATTTAATTCTTCACGCAATGCCGCAATTCGTTCTTTTAATTTGTCACCTCGGTCTTTATTAAGTAATCCAAAGCCCGTAATTTGGTGAATAGTCAGATTACTGTAATCTGGTGGGATTTCCGAAATCACCAGTATTTCCTCTGGATTAATGCCCAACTGCATAGCCACATTGTCACGATTAGCAGTAGCATCCATCAAGAAAACAAACTCAAAAGCTTTGAGAACATCAACTTGACGGCTGTTTTTAGTAGCAATAATTAAATGTTTGTTCTTAACTCGTAAAGCCCCTGGTTGAATGTCTCCGATAACTTCTAGAAGGGGAATCAACCATCTCACAGGTAAACTGTCGATATTCCTGTAAGTCTCTTGAGCAGCTTGTTTATTGAGGTGACTACGGATAAACTTTAAAGTTTTTCTGCTGAAAGAAATGCGATCGCTCTTATCAACCCCATCTAATGTAATACTATCAGCCTGCTGCACCAATTCCTCAATATCTGGAGCAATAGTTTCCAGTTCAGCAATGATTTCCGGTAAATCTGTGGGAATTGCCCCTAATATAGCCCTGATTAACTCATCATTGTACCCATGATATGTTTCCTCAACAGGGGGAATTTCACCAGTTAGCAGTACCCGCAGAGGTAGAACTAAACTCCTAATTTTGTCATATACTGCGGGTAGCTTAGTTTGCACCTCCATCATTGAGGAGTCAAAATCTCGTAAACTAACTTTAATAAAGTCAACTGGTTGTAGTTGTCTAGAAGCTTCGTCAACAAAAGCACTTGCTTTCATATTAATAATATCTGTAGCTTGGGGTAAAGAGTTGATATTGGCACGAATCCGCTGAGATGCTAGTGCATCCCTCCTATCACGTCGGAAGGTAGCACCATTGACTTTCGGGAGGGCATTACCAGCAGCATCTCTACCCGCACAATTAGCCCTGAGTTTACAACCATTGCAGATGGGATTGAGGCTGGCTTCTGCGGATGTTTCTTTTTTGTATCCTTTGCTTGCAAGAGCATTAAAAAAATCTGTGAGAGGACAAGTTCCCTCAATATTGGGTTCTTCCCCTGGTTGAGGCCAGTGTATTTGTGGGTTGCCCAATGGTGTGAGTTTGTTACAATCTGCTACTAATCCGTTGTGGCGTACTGGTAAGTCTGTCCACTGTTCAATAGTTGCTACAGTGGGATTACGGTGTTCATTGCTGAGGTAGAAAAGTGTATTGACTCCTAGCTGCTCTGGCATAAATTCACCCACAGTGTGAGATTTACCAGCACCAGCGTGTGATAAATCTAGGATGAATTTTTTACCTGATTTAGCTGCATCTAGGTAAGTTTGGGTGCGATTCTTCGGTTCAAACCAGATATCAACGTCTAGGTTATTGGTTGGTAAAAGTATGGTTGGTTTTGGTTGGTAAATAACGTTACCTATAAACTGTTTGGCTTTATTAGTAACAGTGATTAAGGTTTGCAGGAACTCTTGAAAGTCTTTCTTTATACCGTATTTAGCTTGCCATTGTTCTTTGGTGATTGTCGGATCTGCGACGGTGGGGTGTAGGTTATTACCGGAGTATTTTCTGTGGTAATCGTTAAATATCTCCCTCTGATAACTGTTTAACTCTTCTTGTTGGTAATTGCTGAATCTCTTTATTTGGTATTTGTTATACTCGTCATCCTGGTAATTACTATTAAAAGTTGTACCTTCAACTTTTGGAAATCTAAATCCATACTGTTTAGCAATGTGAAATAGTGTGCCAATGGAGATACCGGAACGACCGCGAAAACTCTTAATTTTGGCTCTAATATTCCAAGTAGTTCCTTTAATTGATGGACTCCACTGTTCTCCGATAATTTCCGCATCTACAGCACCATAATGAGAATTTAGCGCCATTAATACATCTATGCACTCTTTATAGTTGTTACTACCAGGACTACGTGAAGGAATATAAGTTAATGCTTGTTGAATTAGCTGATCAATATCCCAATTGTTAGCTTCTGCCCGTTCTTGAAACTGTAGACGACGGGCTGTAATTTCTGCTATCCGTTTCTCATATTCGATTTTTTCTTGATAAGCGGTGGTTACAGCTTCATCTATCCAAGATTGGGGTAGTGTGACATGAGGTTGAATTAATGGGAATGTGGCTTGAGTATTGCCATAAAACACCCGTGAAGCATCTTTACAGGCGGGGTCATGGGGTAGATGCTTCATTAAGTAGCGTGTTAATACTTCTACTGTATCTGCACCTTGAACATATTCAGGTAGTACGAATACTAAGCGGAATTTGTCCCAGTTTGGTTGATGGCTGGCTGTGGTGTAGATTAAAGCGCAATATTGTTTGATGAATGGATGTTCTATAGCTTCGTCTAAGTTTAGCTGATGTTGGTAGATTTTCTTTGCTTGTCTACCATCTGATTTTTCAATGACATTACCGTTAATATCTACCCAAGCTTTATTAATCTTGATTGGTCTACCATTTTCATCTAATGGATTGCCATTTTCATCTGTCCATGTTTGTGTGTTGTCAATATCTAGTAGTAACCATTGAGAACCAATAACATGAGATTTACTTCGCCATTGTCCACCCAGTAAGCCAGCACATAAGGCGTGTCCTGCTCCTACGTGTCTCATCACATCCCAAATTGTGCCTGTTCTATCTTGGAAGTTGGCTGCTAGTTTCCGAAAGTCCCAGTCTTTATTTTTACCAGTGGCATTAAACGCGAATTTGATTTTGTTGTTTTGGATAGGCTCTGGTTCTAACCCTGGTGTAAATTGAGGCTGTTGTGTGATTGGGTTTTTGGGTTCTAGCTGTTGTTTGATCTCGCTACTGGATTCAGTCTTTTGAACGGTTGGGTTTTGTGATTCTGATTGGTTATGAAAAGGCTGTGCGGATGTTGATTGTTGCGATTCTGACTCGTTGTGAAATGGCTGTTGAACGTTGGGCTGCTGTGGTTCTGATTGGTTATTAAATTGTTGTTGAGTGTTTGGGTTTTGTGATTCTGATGAGTTGTTAAATTGCTGTTTCTGTTCTAAATCAATACCAAATTGTTGAGCGTTTGGGTTTTGTGATTCTGATGAATTGTTAAATTGCTGTTGTGACATGATAGCCAATCCTCCAGTAAGTTTGTTGGAGGAATTGAAGCTATCCCGTATCAGTAATCTTTTACACACATACTCAGGAAGATAAGAAGATAAAATTCCTGAATTGCTTTTTTACTAGGATTTACGCATGAGGTACAAACAATATGGGTTTGAGATTGTTTTCCGGCGATATCTAAGCTTTCTTTGCTTCTCCTATTGGAGACGGTGTGTATTAGCGGAGCTTGTGTTTGCGGCACACTATACTAACGATTTAGCGTTAAGAGACGCTGCGCGTAGCTTGAGCTTGCTTCCCCAAAGGGGTACACCGAAGGCATTGTAATTGCGTAAATCCTAATTTTTTTGTAAAATCAGTGTTCTTCTGGTTTTACATCTCAACTTTTTGAGATAAGATTACTAACAGGGATATAAACATTAGGTCGTCAACCCAATACCCCTGCTCCAATTCCAATGTCCAATTCCATGACGGAATTTATTTTGAAAACCTCGTTGTCCCACCGGGACGTGAGGTTTTCGCCTTTTAATCTATTCGTACTTCGCTAACCAAGCTGTAATAAA
This sequence comes from Anabaena sp. PCC 7938, assembly GCF_049315035.1. Taxonomy (NCBI): domain Bacteria; kingdom Bacillati; phylum Cyanobacteriota; class Cyanophyceae; order Nostocales; family Nostocaceae; genus Anabaena; species Anabaena sp. PCC 7938. The sequence continues at coordinate 119,670 of NZ_CP186039.1, forward strand.
CTCGGTTATTTCTTCTTTTTGGATCACAAACGCAGTGCCTTTTCTCCTAAGAGCTAGAATTTTCATATTTCCTACTTCAGTATAAAGATGGTCTTTGTGACTTTCCACTGCTTTGGTAGGAGGCCATAAAACTAAAACTTTGGCTGTGGGAGTCTTTTGAGCTTCACGGGAGGACATCCCAAATAAGGCTCTATTTTTGTCAAGCCACTTTTCATAATCTGCCAACTCAACTAGAGGGCAGGGTGTCCATACCTTTAGTCCATGCTTATCTTTTCTTCTAATTTGCAAAGCTTCTCTGCTTTCGTTGTAAACAACCTCTCTATCTCCTCGTGAACGAATAGAGATAAACAGGTGAGTTTTGCGCGGAAACCTGATAAACAAGTCTATAGGGTTCTTGTCCTCAATTTGAAGGACGGGAAAGACTTGTATTCCCTTGCTTTTAAACTCCTCTAACAATAAGGTTGTTAATTTTTCTAACCGCGCAATTTTTTCTACCCTGACCAATGGTTTGTAAGCCAAACCAAAAAGCAACCAGCCAGCGGGGCTAATTGTGCTTGTAGCAATTGCTGAACCACTAGCAGCTAGAGCAATAGTGGAGTCAACGTTTTTTGCTTCCCTAAGTCCCTCTAAAGCCGCTTCGTTGTGCGGCGGTAGCTGAAAATCGGTTGGTGGGTCTTTCACGGTCAACATTGGCGATATCAACAATTAGTGGTGTGAAATTGGCACTTTCTTTCCAAATACTAATGCCTAATATGGCATTTTGAACCAATGATTATTTCATGGTTATCCTGTTTAATAGTTACCCAAGGAAATGCATTTATGCAAGAAATCTACTCTTTAATAGGGATTAAACGCGATTGATTATATCTAACGCTTGCTCCCATAATTTTTGAGTTTCTTCTTGATTATAAGTGCCTAAAAGCATTGTACACCAGAGTCGAGCGTCTCTTTGCAGTCCTATTGAATACCAACCCGAAAAATATCCAGGATTTTCTACTGGTGGTTGCGGCTCTCAGAGAGTATCAATTTGTGAAACCGTTTTAAATTTTGTTCTGTAACAATTATCTGTCCAGGGAAAGATAGGACTATTTCCCAAGATCATGGTTCGGTCGTAAGAACATTCTGTGATCACAGCTTGTCCAGGGAGAAATTCTGAACATAATTCTGATAAGTCTACGAATTCATGCTTGAAAGGATGGGCGCACATGATTTTCTTGGCTATTTCAGATGGAAACTTGCAGCTAATATCTATTGGTTTTACCTCACAGTAAAAATCTAAGTACAACCATTTATTTGTTACATTACGGACGAATCGCATTCCTACTTTAAATTTAGGAAACCAACCTGTGAATCCTTCTTGACAATCGGGTGCGTATTCCCAATCACGATCCAATAAATCAAAATATGCTGCCCACCTCGCTTCTAGTTGTGAGTTAAAATTTACTCCTCTATACTGAAAAGAATTCACTTTTTGAAAGCCGTAACTTGTTTTTTTGCGGTAATTATTCAAAGAATTTGACATATTTACCTCTATTGATTATTTTTAAGCTATTTTGTTGGTTTTTTAGGTTCTAATCAGTTATTCTCTCGTTTTTGCTCAGTAACTGACCCTGCATAGACTTAAAGTTCCCAATCTAGAGTTTGTGTGATTTGCTGCTTTTTGATTGGTTGTTTTCTGTCAGTTAACACCTGATTCCAACTGGTTTGACCGGGAGACACTCGTTTGGCTTGGGGTAGTTCAACCAATATGTCAGATATCAAGTCCTCAACTTCCTCATGATCTTTAAAAGCGATGACCACTGTATCAAGGGAGTTCAAAAATTCTAAAGGTATTTGCTCATTTTCACTTACACTCCAATACAATGTTGGTTGTCGTTGTTTTTTGTTAATAGTTGATTCTAAGGCAATGACAGAGAGAACTTCGATGGGATCACTGAGTAACACTGCTCTTGTGACAGTGGTATTCGTAGCAATCCAAAAACTACCATTTTTCGGTGCTTCAGAGTTGAGAGGAATAGCAGTAAAGTCACCTGTTGGTTCTAGTTGTTTGGCTTGAGTTGGAACATCATCAAGCGTGCGTTCTAGAAATACTGGTTGATTTGTAATACTTGCGTAGAGCCAACCTTTTTGATACAGTTCATCGAGCAGAGAATTGGGTAAATTGTACTGCTGGTTTAAATTTTGGCGTATTTGTTTCCAGTTTGTGGGTTCTGGTGTTGGTAAAGAATTTGGTCGGTTGATAGGTGGTGTTGAATTTTCAACAAGTTGCGCTGTTAGTTTTTGAATAGGTTCATCATCTTGTTTTGTTCCCACCGTTGATGTTGAACGGTCAACAGTTTGCTGACTTTGAAGATGTTTGTCATTCTGTTTTCGAGCAACTGTTGGAGTGTAATTTTCAACAGGTTGCCTGATTTCAATGTGTTTGTTATCCAGTGGTGAAGAAACTTTTATTGTGCTATTTTTAACATTTGATTTAATTTGAACGCTTTGCTCATCCGGTTTTGACTGATTGGATGTAGCATTATCAACATTTTGCTCCATCAGTTTCTGGATGCGTTGATCATCACGCTTGGGAATATAGCTTACACCTCGATACTTTTGTAAGCCAGGAAAAGTGTATGCTTTACCTAGATGCGTACCGCTGAAAGCCACACCATCAAGTTGATAACTAATGCCTTTGACTCTGCCTGTACGAGTATAACCGATACGGACATTGATACCTTGTTGTTGCGTTGGCAAAGCTGTTCGTTCATGTAGCGTCTCGTAGAGAAGGCATCGCTCTATCAATTCTGGCATAGTTGGGCGGTCATGGGTTGCTTTATCGAGCGATCGCTGAAGTCTCACTCTAACGCTTTCTTCTCCAGTTCTAGCAAGTTGTCTGCGTTCCCCAGTAGAAGGACTACGGCTATCTTTTCTCCGACTTGGTTGTACTGATTGCAAATTGTATTCTTTTTCTAATTTGCGAATCACAGCTTCGCTTCTGGGATTGTCCCAACTATCAGAAACTGTAATGCCATTTAATTGAATGCGACTGGCGGCAATATGTGCGTGTTCATGAGTCCTGTCAGTATGCCGGACTACAACATATTGGTTCATATCAAAACCCATTGCTTGCAAATACTTTTGGGCGATTTCATGCCAAGTATCATCATCTAAACTTTCGTGGTGAGGCAAGCTGAGAGAAGCGTGATAAACAGCCCTACTCACCTTTGGATTTAATCTACGAGATATACCAAATTCAGCCGCTAATTCCCGTGGGTTTGTTCCTTCCATATTCCCACCGATTTGTTTTGCTCCCTCTTTACCAAAAAGGTAGTTTAGCAGTCCCCGGAAACTTTTACCTTTGACGTGTTTGCCAATCATATTAATTTCCTAGTAGTCTTTCTTTATACTCAGTTGTGTCAGCAGGGAACTCCAGAAAATAAAACATCCAGTTTCTGTGATCAGCACAACTGTTCCTCCCCTGCTCCCTTGCTATTAAAACAATGGGATATTTCTTGGAAGTTCCTCAGCGTTGCTGAATTTACGCTTCATCCTGTATATCAGTGATTAAATCAATTTCAGCAATTTCTCTCCTCACTTGTCTGACCAAATTTTTTACCTGTTCCAACAATCCTCGATCAACAACCACTGGCTCACCCATCAATACCGATGTATTGATAGCTTTAGCGATTTGGTTAAGGTTATTACCGATTTTTCCCAACTCCCAGTAAGTTTGACCTGCCACTTTGGTGACACGCCTGGGCAATCTATTTTTGATTGTCTTGGCACGGAATAACTCTGCCATCGTCAAGCTGTTTTCTGCTGCCATTTGTCGCACCTGTTCCTTTTCTTGCGGTGTGAGGCAGATATGAAACCTAATTGTGCGCTCTTTTGGAGGCATGGCTGAATTTCTTACAAAGATTATGTTGTATTTCTAGTTTGAAATATCTAAGCTAATCAGTCATTAGCCAAGTGGATATTTTTTCTTTGCGTTTTACGACAGTTGGTGAAAGTGAATCTTGTTTTCGTTGAGTTTGATTTTTTTCGTATCATCTTTCCCTCCGTCACGGTGGTTAACCTACTGAGGTAGGGGAACCGTGAAAGGAGGGCAAGTTTGTCGCTGTTTCTCTGAAAATTACCAATTTTTGCATCATAGAGATGCACATTGCGACATAGCTTGCTACGCGCCAAACGTTTTTTTGGGCTACTCGAATCAAAAATATTAGTGTTGTTCAATGGTTGTATGTTGGCAGTTCGATGGTGGTTCGTTGGCACATTTATTGTCAATAATGCTTATTATTGATAGTAATTATTTATATGCAAAATACTGACTGGCGGTTGGAAGGCTGTTTAATGGTTGCTGTCTGGCGGTAGCATGGTAGCTCAGTGTCTGTTAGATGGTGGTTTGGTGGTGGTTCATTGGCGCACTTTTTGGAATCGAAAATTTTGAGCATAAAAGCAACGACTTGATCAACTGCTGTGAAAAAAATAGCCAACTGGATAAAAATTGCTGAATAAAAATAGTCAGTAGGTAGATAGGCATGATTTCTATTTGCACTTAAGTTAAAAGAAAGCTTTTAGGTGAACCACGATCAATGTCAAACCTGATTGTTAGTTTTGACCCTGGTGCTTCTTTGACCAAGATTGTTTATGAACTAGCAACTGAAGGTAAACCATGTTTGATGACAATGGAACCAGAAATGCTGAAGTTGCCCCAAAGTTCGATTAATGCTTATATGTCGAGTCGCAAGGGTCTAGAATTTCCTAAACCAGTAGATGAAGCTTGGGTATCTTGTACAGCAGATGGTGATACACAATGTACGGTAGTTGGATTCCTAGCACGCCAGTTTTCAGCATCAGCCAGATTAGATAAACTCAAGTACGAAACTTCAATTGACAAAGCTTTAGCAGTAATTGGTGCGATCGCTCAACACAATAAACTGCCCAACCGATTTTCACTATCGCTTACTTCACTACTACCCTATGGCGAATATCAAAATCGCCAAGCCTTTGCAGAACAGTTGCAAGTTGCACTCAAGGATTTTAAATTTCGGGGTCAAAGGTTGCGGGTCAAGCTGGAACGATTCGAGTGTTTACCTGAAGGTGCGGGATTAGCCATGATTCGTCAACGCCAGAATGGTAAAGAATGGTTCAACGCCCAAACCATAGCCGTGCTGATGTTTGGGCATCGCAATACCAGCCTGCTTTTATTTGAACGAGGGAAGATGACGGCGGGTTATACCAATGGGCTAGGCTTTCACCAAATGGTAAAGAGAGTAATTGAACGCACCTCTGGACAAGATGCCACTGCTTTGACTGCTGCTATCTATGCAGCTGGTTCAGATATCACAGCAGATAACCAAGCAATTCGCGCTTTGGTCAAAAGTAGAGACGCAAAAAACATTGATTATGAGTTGCAGATGATTGTTAATGCCATTGCGACTGCTAAATCTGAGTATTGGTCAAGGCTTTACGATTGGCTGGAATCAACTTTACCTGCTGTAAACGAAGTCATTTTGAGTGGTGGAGCAGCTTTGTACTTAGAGCAAGAATTACAAGAATGTTTTGAAGAGATTCCTACTTATTGGGGTACTGATTTACAGCAGCAGGTACAAGCAGCTTTTAAGAATGCAAGTAATGATTATTACCATAGTTTCCAAGAACAAGAAGCTTTGTCATTTAGGTTGATTGATGCTTTTGGTTTATTTATGCGATTTAGAGCGCAAATGGAGAAAGTAGCATGACTACCAATAAAAAACAGCCCTCAAATAATGACAATAACAGACAACATAATAGACAGAACAGCAGTAGCAAAAGGTCTGACGGTATTGATAGTAATAGAACTAACAGATATCGTAAAGATTTCAAATTTCATTGTCGTCCCTATTCAAATACAGCAGATGGGCAGTTAATTTCTTATTTGCAACAGGGAGATAACGTGCATTCTAGTAAAGAAATGGTATTGCAGGCATTAAGAATGTGTTGGTTGCCATTAGCATACAAAGCACAATCAGGTGCAGGTATTAGTGATCAAGAAGTGCGTCGGATAGGTTTAATTTGTTGTCATGCTCTCGATCAACACTTAGCTTATTTACGAATCGAATTAGGATTACCACACAAATCAAGTGATGTTTTACCTGTACCTCTAAGTACGATGACTAATCCTCAAACCCTGGCTGCTATGTTTGGTTTGGATGTTGGTAATCCCAGTAGTGATGATAGCAGTAATAAAAATCAAGATAGCACCAATAGTAATAGTAGTAGTGATTCACAAAGAATTGATTCTGACTCTTTCATTCCTGGTGAAGGGTCTTTTCATGATGACGATGACGATATGTTCGCAGATATTTAATTATCCATTAATGCAAGATTAGTCAAATCAAAAAGGAGCGAATAAGATGGCTACAATTCACTTCGTTGATGGTGAAAAGGGTGGCGTTGGCAAGTCTTTATTTACCAGAGTTATGGTGCAATATTGCATTGACAATAAATTAGTTTATGAGTTAGTGGAAGCAGACCAAAGTAATCCAGATGTAGGTGCATTTTATCCAAATAATCATAAAATAGCAGTGTTTAGTGAATCAGAGCGCAAGGCTTATGAAGCTGATGAAATCTTTAATTTGGCACTGACAACTTCTGTGATTGTTAATTTACCTGCTCAAGTCTATCCAGCAGTAACTGATTGGATTGAGCGTAATCACATACTAGAAATTACTGGCAAAGATAAGGTCAAAATACACAAATGGTTTGTTTGCAGTGGCGGATATGACAGTGTGCAGTTATTTATGCAATCTCTCGAACGTTTTGAAAAGAAGATTAAACATATATTTGTCCGTAACTTTGGTTTATGCGATGACTGGAAACACGTAGATGAAAATAAGGATTTAAAGGATTTAATTAAAACTTACAAAGTAGCTGTGATTGACTTCCCCAAGTTTAGCTATCGAGAAAGGAATATCCTTGATGCCAAGCGGATAAATTTTGCTGCGGCTAAAGATTATGACGAGTTAGGGATATTAGGTAGACAGAGACTGCACAGTTTTTTGAAAAAGGCTTGTGAGGAAATTGAAAAAGCTAAAATTTGGAACCCACCAGCAGCTTCAATGACTCCACCATCAACAAAAGTTGCTGTTACTAACAATAATGGCAGAATTACTCCCAAAAAATCACCTATTTGACAGAATAATTACGAATTATTTTGAGACTCTCTGTCGTTGTACCCATAATATTGCCGAAGTGAATTGGAAGCATAGGCAAGCCATTCCAGCAAAATTATCCTTCCACCGATACTCTCCGGTCTAGGTCTAATAGCAAAGCGTGGCTCTAGTACAACACGGCGTAAATACGCGTACCTTTTACAAGGAGTTTAAATCGTGGATTTTTGACCAACACTAACTTTAATGGTTCATTAACTTACGCCATAGAGTACTAGTCATAGATTGGCTCGTTTTCCACTTAATTACGGAGTTATCTTATGAGGAATTCTGACACTGAAGAACTCGATTTAGATGATGATTTTCTGGATTCAGTCGCTGCTAGAGGTAAAGGTTTAAGCCGGATTCCTTACCCAACTTTACTAGATTTAGCTATTCGTGGTAAAGATGATAATTTCAAAGCTAGGGTTTGGGAAATAGTCGTGCAAACTGGATTAGACCCTGATGATCCAGCATTTCTGATGATGATTGCTACTGGCAGACTACAAGTGTTATTGGAAGACAGTCCTCAAGAAATGGAGTCAATGTTTGACCAATGGCAAACGCAACTTTATGACCATCTGCAAAACTATGAAAAAGCAGCAGTCAAAGGACAGCAGAAAGCGATCGCTCACGCAGTCACGACATTAATTAAGCATACAGAATTCGAGCGTGCCATTCATTCAGTTCCATCATTAATTGCAGCTGGAATACTCTTATTGATTACCGCAGCAGTGGGTGGAGTTCTCAGTGTATGGGGAATGCTTTGGTATCAATCTAGCAATTTAGACCCAACTGGTTCACGCCAACTGACTCAACAAGAAGCTAATGCCTTGGAATGGGCAATTACGAATGAAGGCAAGTTTGCTCGCAATTTTATGGAATGGAATCGAGATTTATTGAGTCGAGATAGTGCTGGTCAATTGGTTTGTACTAAGGAAGTGAAACGCTTGGGAGTGACACTGGAAATAGGAGCAAGCAGCAGAAAAGCAGTATCAGGTTTTTGTACTCTTTGGGTGCAACCTCCTAATCAACGTAAGTTTGTCTCTCAATCAAAAAATTAGTTGTTATACCATTTCACAAAAAGCTTGATACAAATCATTGGTTTTTAATTCTTTCCTCCTGCCCCTGCTATCTACTTATATCAACATAAAAGTGAAACAGTATTATCTCAAATTCGTTAGAACAAGCACAGTAAAAACAAGTTAAAATCCCTGTTATTACAGGATTCAAACTATCTAATTTTAACTTGATTTGATCTTAGTTGTTCAGTTTTAAAATAGGAGTAAATAGATGTTAAAAAGCAAAGTTAACTGGTTTTGGTTAATGACAACAGGAATAATTCTAGCAGCTTGTACTCCTGATACTGTAGATACAAGTGGCAAAAGTAAAAGTAATATTGCCAAAGCACAGACTCCCTCTGTACCTAATTATCCGCCAATGTATGATGTTGAAGTAAAGGTTTGTGGTAATATCCTTGCTCCACTTAAAGACGGGAAACGCTGTATCAAGGAAAAGCTACGTTTGTGGGGACCAGTGGAAGAAGCTAAGTTGGTGCAAACAGGTATTTCTCTACCAGCACTTTCTGCTGTAAGGCATAAAATTGCAATTAGTTCTAAAGGTTGTTATCCTGTTTATTCTCAACCTTCCCAGCAGCGGTTTTATTGGGTAGACACTATGATTCCCGTGAATAAGATAGGAAAGAAACCAATAATTGAAGTTAACAAAACTCAACTATCTAACCAGCAGATTGAGCGGTTGATGACCAATCAGTTTTCTAGTTCAAGAATTGCTACTTTTGGTGGTGTTGGTTGTCAACCTGTTCCTGTGAAAAAGAAGTGATTTTTCAGTAAGTAATGAGACAGAATTAATTACACAACTGATTTTTCTGTTAAGAGTTCCCTCTCTCAACGAATGAATTTAATTTTGTCCGACTACTTAAGATAACGAGTTTTTACGGGTCAGGGTGGGTGGGCAAAAAAGCTACCCCACTTAAATACGAGGAAAGGGCGCAAGGGGATGGTCGTCAGATCAACGGCAAGAGGAAATAACTGCTTCCCCTTGCCTCTTTGGCTACTGGTTTCACCAGCAGATACTTAAGATGCTTCAGCAAACCTAGCTGTACGTTGTTTTTTGTGAGCCTTACTTCGCTCGCGTACTGCATCCAAATCTTTCAATCCATAGAAACGTTTAGCATAAGCTAATAGTTCATTTATGGAAGTATCAGCATAGTCCTGGCGAAACTCTGTATTGTGTTCGTTCCAATCAAATTCTTCTTGATTAAACCGTGCTTTGGCAGCGAGTTCTCGTCCACTTTCTTCTCGCAAAACTTCCAGTACCATTAACCGTACTTTGTCTGGATATCCCATGACCTTTTCTAAAGCTTTGATTTGTTGCTGCTGGAGTTTCCGTTTCCTTGGATTTTCCTGTTTCTGAGATTCCATGACTTTTTTCAAAGCTTTGGTCTGGGGGTGATTACGTTGCATACGATTTTCCTTGGATTAACAAATTACTTGCATCTTGCAGAGATAGCATCGACAGATGCCTTCCAAATTAAAATTCACTCTTTGCGTGCTGGAATTCACTGGCAATTATTGTCTTCAATTCTGCTGTTGGGATTAGATATGTGGAAAATCAAAATGCCCCGATGCAGATAATTCGGGGCATGATAATTAATCTTCAGTTTCTAAATCTTCGTCATCTTCATCTTGGTCAAAATCGTCATCTATCCAGTCATTAGAGTTGTTACTTAAACCATGAAGTCCGTCCATGCGTTTAGAGCGAGCAGCTTTATGAGCAGCACGTCTATCTCGAATTTCGTCCAGATTATTCAAGCCGTAAAGTAGGCGGGCATAATTGATTAATTCTTTCAACGGTGTGTTTATGTAGTCCTTACGAAATTGAGTATTGTGTTTGTCCCAATCAAACTCTTGTTCATTAAATCGGGCGGTAGCTGCTAATTCTCTACCCGATTCTTCCCGTAATACCTCAATTACCATCAAGTGGACTTTCTCCTGATAAGTAATTACTCGCTTTAAAGCCGGAATGTGCTTGACAATTTTACGTGCTGATTTGGTGGTTTTACGAGTGCTAACCATGAGAATTACTCCTTGATATTTTCGATTTTTCTCATAGAAACAGCATCGAAAGATGCAATTCACTGTAATTTCAATTCGTTGATTGTGTGCAATGTATTATCGTAGGTGATAGAATGAAAGTTTTATCAGAACCTAATACTTTCCGAAGGGATGCACTTAATGTTTTAATCACCTTGTCTATGACTATATTTACTAGATTCAGTTTGTAAATTCACAAATTTTAAGTAATGCGACAGAATTAGTTACACAACTGATTTCTCTGTTAAGAATTGCCTCTCTGAACGAGTGAATTTAATTTTATCCGACTACTTACTAAAAGTTTTTACGAAATAAGATGCATTCAATTTCAGGATTTTCTTGTTCAAATTCAGGAAAAAATAACCTGTATTGTTGGCAATACATGGTTATTTTGAGTTATGATTATGCCCAGGGCTATTTCATTCTAGATTTAACCAACAAATTTAGGTATTTTCAGCTATCGTGAGATAGAATCCCTGAAGCCCAAAATGACGCATTCTCGTAAATACATAAAATGTCAGATTTTAGAATGAAATAGCCCTGTGATTATGCCAATTGCTAAGAATCAATTAATCATCATCTTCATCTTCATCTAAATCGTCTTCATCATCCAAGTCTTCATCATCATCATCCTCATCTAAATCTTCGTCCAAGTCCTCGTCAAGTTCGTTATCCAAATCATCAAGTTCTTCCTCTTCTTGTTCTTGGAAAGAATTGCGACGTTCTAGTGATGCACGGTTGAATTCAACCAAATCAGCTATTGCTTGTTCTGGGTCGGTGCTGATTGTGTCGTACAGCATACTCATGAAGATGGCAACTACTTCTGGGGTATATTGGAGTGTATCTGGTTGTCCAAATAATTTAGGAAATAATTTGGTGTTCCATTTCTGCCAATCAAATTTTTTATTACCGCCTTTCTTTTTGACTTGAGCTGCAATATCAAGTCCGAGTTTTTCACGGGCTGCATGACCGACTTTAGTAGAAATTCTGGAGTCCCGAAGCTGTAATTTAATCCCGTATTCTTTGAAGATTAAATTCCGCAATTCTTTCAATAAGGCTAATGCTTCCTGTTGTGGTGAAGCCTTTACTGCTTTTGATTTAGTTGCGGAGGTTGTGTTATTTGCTTTCGCTGATGTTTTACCGTTAGCTGTATGGCGAGTATTGCCGTTAGTACGAGTTTTGGCGATTGCCATTTAACAAACTCCTTTAAGAAAGTGAAATTTTCACCTCCTTGCCGCAATCGCGGCTTTCATCTCCATTTTCTTCCAATTTCATAATTGAGATTTCCAATCTATCTTTCCTGTGATAACTATTTAAGCTTGCAAATGTCCAAATAAACAAGCAGATTATTCTGGTGATATAGCAATCCGATTTGAGTTATTATAGCTGGCGAGGCGTAGCCATACTGAATGATAAAAAAAGCAACAAAAGGCATTCACATTTTATTTAGAATTACTATAGCAATTCCCATTTAAGTGAGGTATGAGCAAAAAGAATTAACCGCAGATGGAAAAGGATGAGCGCAGATAAACACAGATAAATTTGTACCCCGTTAGACCAGGAAATGCTATATGTGCTTATTCATACTTAATAAAGCAGTAAAAAAATGCAAAGTTAAACAGGAGCAACAAGAGCGAATACTGACGAATATATTTGCGTAATCTCCTTTTTGCTTCCCTTTAAAATCGAGCATTTTGAGGATAATTATGATATGAATGCCATGCTAACCGAATTTACCCTCGCCAACTTTAAAAGTTACAGTACAAGCGGAACTGTGAGCAGTTCGGCAGGCTCAATGTCCCACCTGTCGAAAAGCCGATTGCCTCTAGGATCTTTGACTGTCCTAATAGGAGCTAATGCCGCAGGTAAAAGTAACGCCCTCGAAGGTTTGCGCTTTCTGTCATGGCTGGCACAAGGGCAAAAACTCTCCAGCATTCAATATGCGGTGAATAGTGCAGAACGTGTTGTACGCGGTCGAGTCAATGATTTGTGTCATCGGGGAGAATCAAGTTTTACTATCGGTTGCCGTTTAGACTCAACAGAGTGGAACGAACTCAATATAACCCTCAATGTGCGTGATGGAGAACTGCACATCAGTAGAGAGCGAATTGTTGACTCAACAAATCCAGTTCCGCTATATGAGCTAAATCAGCCTTCTGAAGGGATAAATACTGATGTTAGTGTCGCGTATAACAATTTTACCCAAGGAAAGAACAAGCCACGAATAACGTGCAGTGATCAAATGGCTATCTTTGTGCAATTAGACAGCCCTGCCCGTTTTGATGCCAAATATGAAAATTCCCAAAAGATAATTCCAGAGACAGTCCGCGAATATCAACGAGTCTTACAGAATATCCTGTTTCTAGATCCCGTTCCCGCCAAAATGCGCGAGTACAGCTTCAAATCTGATAAGCGATTACAAGAAGATGGTACTAATCTGTCCAGCGTTCTCTATCGCTTGTGGGAGAACCAACCCGAAAATCAACAGGCAATTCTCAACTTTATCCAGAGTTTACCAGAACAGGCTATAGAAGGGCTAGATTTCCTTATTGGTCCACGAGATGAAGTCATGGTGCGACTAGCGGAAACTTTTGGTAATACCCGTCGCTATTGTGAAGCCGCATTGTTATCAGATGGCACATTGCGGGTGTTAGCGATCGCTGCTGCTATGCTATCGGCAACCGCAGGAAGTTTAGTAGTTATCGAAGAAATTGATAACGGTGTTCATCCCAACCGTGCCAAGCATCTACTGTCTAGCATCCGAGATATTGCCGAAAAGCGTAAATTACGAGTGCTGCTTTCCACACACAACCCAGCCCTAATGGATGCTTTACCCGATGCTGCTTTAGGCTATGTAGTCTTTTGTTACCGAGATCCAGAGGAAGGGAATCAAGGAAATAGTCGCCTGATCAGGCTTGGGGATATGTACGATTTTCCCAGTCTCATATCGCAAGGACCATTGGGACAACTGGTAACTGCTGGGGTAGTGGATAGGTTCGTTAAGTCACCCCACACACCTGAAGACAGAAAACAGCAAGCTCTGGCATGGCTGTCTCGTTTGCAGGAGTACGACAATGAGTAGTATTTGCCTGATTTATACCAGCATATTCCTGGAAATACTTAACGTTCCCAACTATAATCAACATAGAGCATCAGTTCTCGAAGATTTTCAGACCTATGCTCAATCTGGCTGTACTTTTCTGTTGCCTATGGCGACCATTCTTGAAACAGGCAATCATATTGCCCAAAATGGGGACGGCACAATGCGAAGAAAAACAGCCCTCCGTTTTGTTAAAGCAGTTAAGGAAGCATTTACAGGCGAAGCTGCCTGGAGACCTACTACATTCCCGAACACCGCAGAGATATTAATGTGGATTGATCAGTTCCCGGATTTGGCTGGCAAAAACAAAGCCCCTGATAAACAAGAAGGAACAAGCTTCGGGGATCTCAGCATTATTGAAGAATTTAATAAATCGTGTAAACTTTTCCCCATGAGTGAAGTGTTTATTTGGTCGCTAGACAGAGATTTACAGAACTATCACCAAACGCCAACATGAGCCAGTAGTAGACTAGCACTAGCAAAGGAGGTAGTATGGCAACAATTATGATTCGCAATATAATCTGATGAGTTGCTTGAGCGCATTAAACGCTTGGCAGCACAAAAGGGGGTTTCGATGGGGCAAGAAGTCCGCGATTTGTTGCAAAAACTTTATGGGCAAAGGGATGACGTGCTTGCTCGTATTCGTCAACGAGCAGAGGTTTTACCGATGGAAGCAGAAAGTCGGGTGTAGTCTTGGAAGGGACGGAAAAATTGCAAGCAATGCGGAAATAATTGTATTTGTTAAGATTAAATTAACTGTGGCTGACGATAAAAGATGATGAAAAGTATTCATGAAATTCGGGAAGTTTTATCACTACAAAAGCAATCTCTCTGTGAAATTTATCAAATTACAGAAATTGGGATTTTTGGTTCTTATGCTAGGGGTGAGGAGACGGAAGCAAGTGATATAGATATTTTGGTTGATTATGAAACAGTGCCTACTTTTATAATGTTGGTGGAATTTAGAGATTATTTAAGTCAGTTGTTTGGCTTAAAGGTGGATGTTGTTACTAAGAACGGGCTTAAACCACGGATTCGTGAGTGTGTTTTGTCAATGCGTAACTCCTAATTTATATTACTGAGAGCAAAAAATTATGCAAATTACTTTAGACATACCTGATGAAATGGCGCGAAATTTAGAATCTCGTAAGGAAGATTTACCCCAAATTTTGGCTTTAGGATTGCGAGAAATTAGTGCTAATCCGGCGACGGGTTTTTCTGGACTAACTGAAGTTTTAGAGTTTTTGGCAAAGTTACCATCTCCTCAAGAAATTTTAACTCTCCGTCTTTCGCCTATGGTTCAGGCTGAAATTGAATCTCTTTTAGACAAAAATCGTAATCAAGGTTTGGATGAAAGGGATTTGTGTCTGTGGCAACATTATGAGTTTATTGAGCATTTAGTGCGTCTTGCTAAAGCTCAAGCTCTGCTCAGGTTACAACAAGGTGCGTCAACCACCCATCACTTCCCTTCTCTGCGAGACGCTACGCGAACGGGTAAGTGATGGCTTGTAAAAGCCTAGTTGACCAGACTCAGTTCTTGACCGAACTACGTTAGAGGTAAGAGTTAAAGACCTATCAAGGGATGCGTAGCTAGTTCCCTGCTCTAGAACTTAAAAGTTAAACAGGCTTAAGGGTTAAACCAGTGCTTTTAAGATAGTTACCGACCTCTAACATTGTCAAAGCTAACATTACCCGCAAGGAGGGACAATATGTCCAAAGTATTTGTTTTAGATACCAACTTCATACCGTTAAATCCAATTCATTCTGCACAAGCCAGACAACTATTAAGAAACAAAAAAGCAGCAATATTTAGACAGTTTCCGTTCACAATTATTCTCAAAGAATCGCGTCCTGACTCCCCAGTATCGTCGCTGAGATTAAAGATTGATCCTGGTGCAAAATTTACGGGAATGGCATTAGTTAACGATTCAACTGGCGAGGTTGTATTTGCTGCTGAATTAAAACATAGAGGCTTTGCAATTAGAGATGCTTTAACTTCTAGAAGACAATTAAGACGTTCTAGACGTGCAAGAAAAACTCGTTACAGACAACCAAGGTTCTTGAATAGAACACGTCCAGAGGGATGGTTAGCACCGAGCTTACAAAGTCGAATTGAGAATATCAAAACTTGGGTGAAAAAGTTGCGCCAATTTGCACCAATTGGGGCGATTAGTCAAGAATTGGTACGGTTTGATATGCAGTTAATGGCTAATCCTGATCTTCAAGGTAGGGAATATCAACAAGGAACTTTAGCTGGTTACGAAACCAGAGAATACTTACTAGAAAAGTGGGATAGACAATGTGCCTACTGTGGAGTGAAAGACGTTCCTTTTCAAGTAGAGCATATTCATCCACGAGCCAAAGGTGGTAGTGATTCAATTACAAATCTCACTTTAAGTTGCGAGAAATGTAATACCAAGAAGGGGACAAAAGATATCAAAGATTTCCTCAAAAAAGACCCATCAAGGTTAGAAAAAATACTGAAGCAAGCCAAAAGACCATTAGCTGATGCGGCCTCCGTCAACACAACTCGATTGGCATTACTAAAAGTTTTAAAAGCGACTGGATTACCTGTAGAAACTGGTTCAGGAGGGCTAACAAAATTCAATAGAAGTCAACAGAAACTAGAGAAAACGCACTGGATTGATGCAGCTTGTGTTGGTCAATTAACTCCAATTCTCAATATCAAAGGTGTTAAACCATTGTTAATTACAGCTAACGGTCACGGCACTAGACAATCTTGCAGAACTGACAAATACGGTTTTCCTTCTAGATATGTCCCCAGGTTCAAATTTGTTAATGGTTTTCAAACCGGAGACATTGTTAAAGCTGTTGTCACAAAAGGTAAAAAGATTGGGGCATATATCGGACGAGTAGCGGTGAGGACTAGCGGTAGTTTCAATATCTCAACAGTGTCTGGACTGATTCAAGGTATCTCTTACAAATACTGTAAATCAATTCACAAAAAGGACGGTTACGAATATGGAAAATAAAAGATTTGTTAATTGCTCAACTGTCTCTCTCATTGTTTGTGCTGGCGCACAAAATTACTCAAGGGACGTTTCACAATTAACCCTCCATTCCTCCCATCACCAAACTGAGTACAGTTTTGGTGATGGGAGGAATGGAGGTTTAGATGAGTAAAACTTATATTCCTAGCAATTTACGACAAATTGTATTTGAACGCGCTCAGGGGTGTTGTGAGTATTGTTTAATTCCAGAGATGTTGGTTTTGGCTACTCATCAGATTGATCATGTGATTGCAGAAAAACATGATGGTGCAACGGTGTTAGAAAATTTGGCGCTGTCCTGTTCGCTATGTAATCAGGCTAAAGGTAGTGATATTGCTTCAATTGATCCAGAATCTGGTGATACGGTGAGACTTTATAAAATAACTGGGTAAGTGTAAAACTCAGTCCCTTTAGGGCTGAGATATAAGCGACTACTGCGACTTTAGTCGCAGTCATCTTTCTACTGGGCTTGCTATTTTAGACAGAGTAGCATCAAAATGGGAGGGAAAAAGATGCTTGTTTTTGAGTTTAAAGCTTACGGGAAGTCAGCGCAAATAAAAGCAGTAGGTGATGCAATTCGGACTGCACAGTTTATTCGCAATAGCTGTATTCGGCTATGGATAGATGTGAAAAACACAGGCAAAAATGATTTAAACAAATATTGTGCCGTACTTGCTGCTAAATTCCCCTTTGCAAATGAACTCAATTCAATGGCAAGACAAGCCAGTGCAGAACGAGCATGGTTTTCTATCTCTCGGTTTTATGATAATTGCAAAAAAGGGGTTTCCGGTAAAAAGGGCTTTCCTCAATTCCAGAAAGATTGTCGTTCTGTCGAATACAAAACTTCTGGCTGGAAACTAACCGATGACCGTAAGTTTATCACCTTCACCGATAAAAAAGGGATTGGGCGATTAAAACTTAAAGGAACTCGTGATCTGCATTTTTACCAAATTAACCAAATTAAACGGGTAAGATTGGTAAAACGTGCGGACGGTATTTATGTTCAATTTTGTATTAATGTCAACCGTCAAGAAGATATAGCACTATCAGGAAATACAATTGGGTTGGATGTAGGTTTGAAAGAATACTACACCGATTCTGAGGGCGTAATGATTGAGAATCCCAAATTTCTCCGTATTGGAGAAAAGGTTCTTAAACGTTCGCAACGTCGTGTTTCCAGAAAGGTAAAAGGTTCAAAAAATCGGGGCAAAGCTAGACAGATTTTAGGAAAACGCCATCTCAAAATAAGTAGGCAACGTAAAGACCATGCTGTGAAGTTAGCACGGTACGTAGTTCAGTCTAACGACTTGATAGCTTATGAAGATTTGAAAATTAAAAATTTGGTGAAAAATCATTGTTTAGCTAAGTCTATTAACGACGCATCTTGGTATCAGTTTCGTGTCTGGCTGGAATACTTTGGTCAGGTGTTCAAGAAGCTCACAGTTGCGGTTAATCCGCAATATACTAGCCAGGAATGTTCTAGCTGTTGTGAAATTGTGAAGAAAACTCTATCTACTCGCACCCACGTTTGTCGGTGTGGTTGTGTCATGGATAGAGATGAAAATGCAGCTAGAAATATCCTTCGTCGGGGATTGGGTACGGTAGGGCATACCGAAACCTTCATGCTAGACATGAGTAACGCTTTAGGAGATGAGTCCTCTACTCAGGTTGGAGTAATCCTGTCTGAGCAAGTCATGTCTTTGATCAAAGAATCTCAGCGGCTTTAGCCCTGAGAGTGTCAACATCCGAGAAAGGATAATTGGGGTGAGCATTTTTTGTTTGATGTAGAAAGCGGTATGATTCAGCCTTTAACGCCAATTGGGCGGGTGAATCGTGTGGAGTATCTGCCTGTCCGTAAGATAATTGCTCAATTGGAATTAAATAAAAATGAATGAATTAGAGAATATGCTGATATATAAATATTGGCAGGTTGATGTGGCGGTTGTATGGGCTACGGTTCAGCTTTTTTTACCATCACTAAAAGCAGTATATTTAATCTGATTATCTACAACAACAAAAGTTTCACTGACTGCTAGTAAATATCTAATCGCAAAACGTATCCTAATGCGGAGATTAGCCCGCTCTGTCGTTAAAACCCACATTCCGCAGATACTAAAGCAAATTTAGGAATTAAAAATTGAGAGAAAGAAAAGCCTGAAAAGATTGCCTAGCAAAGATTTCAGGCTTTTATTTGTTAAAATAATAAGCGTCAAATAGAGAGGGGAAAAGCCATGAAAGAGTCTCAAGAAGCCATACAAACCCTAGATATAGACCATTTAGGAATAGTAGCGGGAATAATAGACGAGATGGAATTGGTAGAAGAAGTGAATAAAATGGTAGGAATAAAAACAAAAGAAACCCTAACACCAGGACAAGTAGTAAAAGCAATGATCTTAAATGGATTAGGGTTTTTAAGCGCCCCATTATACCTATTTGGAGAATTTTTCGTAGGAAAAGCAACAGAACATCTAATAGGAGAAGGAGTATTACCAGAGCATTTAAATGACGACAAACTAGGAAGAGAACTAGACAAATATCATCAAATAGGAACAACAAAAATATTTACAGCAGTAGCCATAAAAGCAGCCCATAAATTCCAAGTAGAAACGGATATTATCCATTTAGATGGAACATCAATGAGTGTAGAAGGAGAGTACAAAAAAGAAATCGAAGAAATAGAACAAACAAAACAAGAAACAGCAGAGGATAAATTAGAAAGAGAACAAGAAATGAAAGCAATAGAAATAGTTCATGGATACTCAAGAGATAAAAGACCAGACCTCAAACAATTTATCATAGACATGATAGTAACAGGAGATGGAGACATCCCATTATATTTAAAAGTAGACTCAGGAAATGTAGATGATAAAAGTGTATTTGTAGAGAGATTAAAAGAATTTAAAAAACAATGGACATTTGAGGGAATAAGTGTAGCAGATAGTGCCTTGTATACAACAGAAAACTTAGCAGCAATGAGAGAACTGAAATGGATAACAAGAGTACCACTAAGTATCAAAGAAGCAAAAAATAAAATCGTAGATATAAAAGAATCAGAATGGAAAAATGGTCAAATACCAGGCTATAAAATAGCAGCCAAAGAATCAGAATATGGAGGCATAAAACAAAGATGGATAATCGTCGAAAGTGAAATCAGAAAAAAATCAAGTATCCAACAGGTAGAAAAACAAGTAAAAAAACAGGAATCAAAAGCAAAAGCCGCACTCAGTAAACTATCCAGGCAAGAGTTTGCCTGTCAGGCAGATGCTAAAATAGCAATAGAAAAGCTATCAAAATCCTGGAAATATCACCAAATAAAAGAAATTGAATACATAGAGAAACCAGAATATAAAACAGCAGGTAGACCAAGCAAATTGACCGAACCAAGTCAAATAAAATATCAAGTTAAAGGTGAAATAGAAACAAGGGGAGAAGTAATAGAAACTGAAAAAATCAAAGCAGGGAGATTTATATTAGCAACGAATGTATTAGATAGAAATGAATTGAGTGATGAACAGGTATTAGAAGAATACAAAGCCCAACAATCTAACGAAAGAGGATTTAGATTTTTAAAAGACCCATTGTTTTTTACATCAAGCGTATTTGTCAAAACCCCGGAAAGAGTAGAAGCAATAGCAATGATAATGGGATTGTGTTTGTTAGTCTATAACCTTGCCCAAAGAAAATTAAGGCAAGAATTAGCTAAATTTGATGATGGGATTAGAAATCAAGTTAAGAAAATCACAAATAAACCGACAATGAGGTGGGTATTTCAGATGTTTCAGGCTGTACATTTGGTAATCATAAATGGACAGAAACAAATGAGCAATTTAACGGAGGAACGTGAAAAGATTGTCAGATATTTAGGAAAGAGTTGTAGTAAATATTATCTAATTACTTGATGTGGTTTATTTGACCTAAAAGATGTAGAAAGTTCAAGGGTAAAAGTAGTAAATAGAAGTTTTTAGCGAAGACGGAAATATTCTTGGCTTTAATTGTCATGTTTATTTTACCGAAAATGACTACTTTAATTGAGAGAGAGAATCTATTTTAAAAACTTGTGGAGTTCTCTTACTTAATAAGCTCTATTTTTTGGCAAATAAAGTTAAATTCAATCAGGAAAATTAGGTAGATAAAATTTTCCTAGCTAGAATTTTTCAAAAATATCAATAATCTGAGTCACATCTGCGGAATGTGGGTTAAAATGACTGCGCTATATTCCTCAATGTATGCATTAGAGCAATTGAGTAAAAGTTGCTCAATTTCATCTAAATACGCTTGGATAAGTTTACGCGACATCTTGGAGTTTGCTGGTTATTTCTTGGTGTAAAGCTAGATAATGCTGATAATTTCCTGCCCATTCGACAAACACTTCATCATCAGAAGTTTTTCCTTGGCTATATTTGTCAAAAAAATCTTCAGAACTCATTTGGTACTTGATTTCATAAACATTTAACTGTTTAGTAAGGGCAATCAACGCATCTAGTGGAGATGTATATTCGATAACTTGTTTACGCATTTATTTATCTGTTTAATTTGATTAACTTAATCATATTGTAAATCTAGTGCCGAATGCCTGGCTTTACGCCTGATTCTACGTTGCGCTAAATGTATCGCTATTGCTCAAATAAAAAACATAGCCCACTGGTCACTAATAATTGTCCATAAGGCTAAGGCATTAGTAATCAATTTACTCTACAAGGGGAAAGTAAGTCGTTAAAATCAAACTCATGAAGTTGACAGACTGGCCTAATTTAGCTAACCAAAATACTGCAATTGTAGCTGTAGAATATCATACGCCTGATAGAATGCAGATTTTACAGCAGTTTTATCATTGGGGTGAGGAGCAGTCTTTGTCAGTCTTTCTCTGGAATCCCGGTTACTGTGAACTACAACAATTAATTCAGCATCAAGGTCAGTACATCTTACGGTCAACTCATAGGGGTAACAATAAGGATATTCTTCAGTATCTTTTGTCAGACTATCAACCAGGTATTTATTTGTTGGAGGGGATGCTCAACGAAGAAGATGGTAGCCAAATCAGTCAAAAACTTAGCTATCAATTACTGAATGCTTATCATCAATCTTTGTGGAGTCAGCAAGATAATTACTGGGTATTACTGGAAACTTACGTTCAACTACCTCTAGAATTACAGCCTTTTATTCCTGTACTGTCTAATCCATTGCCAAACCAACAGCAGGTAGAACTGATTGTACAGCAGTTTTTTGATTGTTGTTCGGACTCGACTTTAGCCAATGGCTATTCTTACTCAAAGATAACTTCAACAAACCAAGCACTACAATTGCTAATTCGTGCCTGTCAAGGTTTACCCAGAGGCGAGATAAATCTGCTACTACAGCAATGTTTAGGTTTTACAGATCAACTTGAGGACATCGCCCAATTAGTTCTTGATCATAAAGTTAACAAATTAAAGGGTCGAGGTTTAGAGTACATTGCTCAACCTGATGTCCCTTCATCTGCGGGGTTAGATTTACTGGAAACAAGGTTAGCAACTATTACCTGTTTGCTGCAACCAGAAGCACAAAAATATCACTTGCAGTTTCCCACGGGAATGTTGTTATGGGGACCGCCGGGTACTGGTAAAAGTTTGTCGGCTAAGTTAGCAGCCAAGAAAATGGGCTTGCCACTGTTAGCCGCTAATTGGGGTGTATTATTGGGTAGCCCTCATCCTGACCGAGCCTTAAAGGAATTTATTGCTTTGGTAACATCCCTTGCTCCTTGTGTTCTCTACTGGGATGACTTTGACAAGGGTTTTGCAGGTTGGGACTCGAATGCAGATGGAGGTGTAGCCCGGCGTTTGTCTGCGGGATTGTTAACCTGGATGCAGGAACACCAAGAACCTGTTTATACGATTGCTACTATCAACCGTCTAGAAATGCTACCTGCGGAATTAGTGCGCCGTTTTGATGATATCTTTTTTGTAGATTTACCTCATGAGGGGGCAAGATACGAAGTTTTCAATTTACATTTAGCTAAGTATTTTCCAGCTTTTCGAGGTAATGATTCGCCTTGGAGTGATGAGCAATGGCGGAGGCTTTTAGCTGAGTATAGAATTTGCACTCCCGCAGAAATTGGTAATGCTGTGCGTCGTTGCGCTGAGAATGCTTTTGCTCAAGGTAGAGCAGGAAAGATTGAGTTTGAGGATTTGTTGAAACAGCGATCGCTATTTACTCCGGCTATGGAGCGAGAATCAGAACAAATGCAAGCTATTCGCAATCAGGCTATTTATGCTCAACCTGTGTCAAGTCAGGATGTTTCACGGTTTGCTTATCAGCATCGGGAATTATTCGAGTAAGAGGGGAGAGGAGATATTAATCGGAGATTTTATCGGATAAAAGATAAGAGTTACTTATTTTGTATTGTAAGCTTGTATTACAATGTAATTTACAGCATAATACAAGTGAACAGATCAGTTAATGGTTTCAAGCGTGGCACAACTAAACATTCAAATACCGGATGAACTGGCTCACCGTTTAGAACCTTTGCACAGTCGCTTACCTGAATTGCTTTGGCTATTATTGGGTAGTGAACCTCAACAAACAAGTGAGCAGTCTCAAGTTGATACAGCAACGGAAGAAATTCCCGAAGTTTACCAGGAAGTGCTAGATTTCTTGGTTAAACGTCCCACATCGGCAGAAATTATTGCTTTTAAAGTCTCACCTAATACTCAAAGACGACTGCAATCTTTATTAGAAAAAAACCGTTTTGGTACAATTACTCCCATAGAAATTGCAGAATTAGATGTTTACGAGCAATTAGAACATATGATGATTTTGCTAAAGGTACGTGCAATGAAAAATTAATTAAAGAAAATGCCTTCTAATTCAATTTCTACAGAACTTAGGAAGCTAGTTGTAAATAGAGCTTCAGGACGGTGTGAATATTGCTTACTGCACCAGGATTATTCGATTTATACTCACGAAGTAGATCATATTATCGCTGTTAAACATGGAGGTGAAACCGCGCCGGAAAACCTAGCACTTTCATGTCTATCATGCAATCGTCATAAAGGTTCTGATTTCGCTACTATCGATGCAGCTACAGGAGAAATTGTCCCATTGTTTAACCCACGCCGTCAAATTTGGTCAGACCATTTCTATTTTGGAGGTGCGAGAATTGAGGGAAAAACACAGATGGGAAAAGCCACTACCAGATTACTTCAATTTAATATTCCCAATCGGGTATTAGAAAGGAAAGTGTTAATGAGCCAAGAAAAATATCCGTAAGTGTTAATTACATGACAGATAGAGTCAGGATTAAATTGAGTTTTAATGGATGGTTTAAATCGAGTATTTACATTTTTTTAAAATCGATTTGACTAGTGCTAATGAAAAATCACATCATTTTCCAAAAATCTCCAGTTTTATTCCAAATTAAGGACTAACACTATTGATTCAATTTATTGAATAAAAAATTATGAAAAGTGCCGAATTACCACCAATTAAATTAATTCCAATTGAAGATACCGGAGTTATAAGAAAACCAAAAGGCAATAAAATAAGTGCAAAAACCACCGCACCAACTGATATTCGTTTTGTCAAGGTACAGGAGTTTTTACGCAGCAACAACCTTGCGCCTAACAGCCGTAAGCTTTACGAACGAGAACTGAAGAGGTTTTTAGCTTGGACAGAACTGCACTATCATGATCTGCGTCCACGTCATTTTGGGCAGTATAAAGAGTACTTGAGGGATAATGTACGTACTGATACTGGTAAACCTCTTTCTAAAAGCAGCATGAATGCGGGGATTGCGGCTCTCAAAAGCTTTTTTAAGTGGATGTGTTATACGTATCCTGATATCATTGCTACCAATCCGACAATAGGCATCAAACTAGAAAAAGTACCCCTACCACCTGCCCAAAGTTTAACACCAGAACAAATGCAACGGGTATGGTCAGCGTTGGAGTTGCTGGGAGAGACAAAGCAACGAGATACGGCGCTGGTTCACATTCTCAGTCATGGACTGCGGGCTGGGGAAGTTGTACAGTTAAATGCTGGGTCTTTTGATGGCAAGCTGCTATTTTTACCGGATACGAAAACTAATGAACCGCGCTTAGTGCCGTTGCGTCAAGACAGCCGGGAAGTCGTTACAGAGTATTTGCAATGGCGAGAACAACAGGGAGAGGTTTTGACTAGCCTGAGTCCATTGATGATTTCACACCATGCTTCATATCAAGGCGAACGTTTGAGTTATCACGGTATTTACTTTGCTATCGAAAAAATAGGGGAAATTGCTGAAGTTGAAGGTTTGCATCCTCACTCCTTTCGTCATACCTATGCTACTGATTTATTACTGTTGGGTATTGATCCTACCCATGCTCGGAAGCTGACAGGACATCAAAGCGAGAGAGCATTTCGACGCTATACACTGCGTAGTGAACAAGAAGCGGCGATTTCTGCTTATTATCGCGCAATTGGCGAAGAAACAGAAGTAGAGTAAACGATGCCAAAACCGCTAGACCCTAAATGTCAGCTATGCGCTAAATTACCAACTTCTAAAGCAAAAGTACTGCATGGAACAGAAGGGGATGGATGTTGGAATCCTCAAGTTTGTCACAATCGCCGTTCTTTTTACCGCCGCCGAACTGAAGATAATTCAGCAGAAATTGATGCGATAACAGTTGAGCCACCTACAACATATTTTGCAGTGCTATATCTATATAAGGAATCGGGAGATAAGCCATTACACGCCTTGGGTGCAGAACTGTGGCTGGGACAAAAACCAATTTGTCGCTTGGAATCCATTCACTGTTTTGGATTAACGGCTGGCAAGATACGCACCTATACTGACCAGGTATTACAAGCTTTTGCTCAACAATACAGTATCTCACTGTATCAATATAAGGATATGTTTGAGATTAGCCCAAACCATTGTCCAGTCCGCCCCTGTCCATTACATCCAGAGTCATAAAGATGGCCATATACCGCCAATTAACAATCTGGGATATCTTGGATGAGATGTCAGAAGCTCCAGCGACATCTTCATTGGTTACGGTTTGGAAGTGTTTGGATGCAGAACTGCATGATTTACCTGTAGGAGCACAGTTATCAAACGCAGCACTGGCTTTTACTCAAATTGCAGATATTCTCAAAGTTCGCGCTGAGTCACTGTTACAGGATGTACGTGACCAAAATCATCCAGATGGACCCGTTATCAGTAACGATATATTTGCTGGCTTGGTGCGAACGACGATGCAGTTGGATTTGGATGATTTGATTGAAACCCCAGTACAACAGACTTTTCAACCACATGGACGGCATCAGTTTTCTTATACTGGTGAATCAGGTGATTCAATGGTAGCACCTGTGGAAAAGGCGCAAGTCTTGGCAATGTTGGAAGAGGTGACGAGTTTAGAGGATGTTTATAATTTGGCTAGTGATGAAGATGTGCAAAAATGGCAGAGTGCGATCGCTCACTATCTTGCACAGATCAAAGGTGAAATTTCTTTAACTAAACTTCAACGTATGTTACAGATGCCAATGGTGGAGGTGTGGCTGGGACTGTTGCTGGGTGAGTTTGTCTTGGAGCAACGCGGCGATTTTTATCACAGCCAAAATATCTGGATCATTAATCACTAGTTAAGCCACACCAAGACATAAACCCGGTCTAAGTTGAAATTCGTAGTTTTTTGATAGGAAAATTTCCAGTTTCCAAGATGGACGAGGTATAACAGTTATAAATCAAAATCAAGGGTGAATGTTTCGCCATCAGCATCTTTGGGATTTTCCGGTGGTGATGGAGTTGAAGGAAGCTGGTCTTGTGGACTTTGGTTGGTAGCAATCGGGTTGAAAGCTGGGGTATGAACTACTTGTTGCATAGGGAATGCACCCTTTTTGAAAGCAAAATAGCAATCAATGATAAAGTAAAGCGTCTCTAGGTAACTTTTATCTAGTTGCTGTGATTCGGCGAATATACGTTCTCGGTAGCTATCTTTAATCCGAACTTTTTCCGGTGTCATTGGCTTCGTTCCCATTCAAATTGGTTGATTCAAAATTCGCGCATCATTACTCAAGCCAGGGGTGATCAAGAGGGCTAGAGAGTCTTGTTGATCATGGCTTTTGCCATCTCTAGCAATCCATAGGCATTAGCTTCTACCGGATTGTCCAGAATTTTGAACCCGTTCTTCTCCAATAGCTTCTTAAATCCAGGTAACAAGCAGCCTCCACCAATCGCCCAAATTTCATCCCCCTGGTGATTGGCATCTAATGTCAGACTTACGGGTTTCTTTAAGAATTTTTCATACCAATCTTTCAAACAACTGGTGTAGATATCTTTAATATCAATGTCACGACTGTATTTGGTATGTCCCCTTTCCAAACAAAATCGAATCTGGGAGGCGTTACCGATTTTCCCCCCGTTGAGATGTTTCATTTTTTCGGCAATGTCTTCGATGAGAACTTCTACACCTGCTGGGTAGGGGGTGTGAACTTCTCGCTTTCCCTGGTTGTAACGAGAATAGAGTGTGGTGCCATTACCAAAATCTAAAACTGTGAGCTTGGGTGGAAGTTGATGCCCAAACAATGCACCCATTCCCTCTGGGACAACTTTGATTATTTCTAGGGTGACATCTGATTTTTTACCTGCCAGTATTGGTTGATATTCTCCGTTGAGTGCTTGTTTTAAATTTTCTGCTAGTCCTATGTCATGTAAGCTGACTACTAATTTTAAATGCCAAGCTTTACGATGTGGCAGATGTGCTAATCCACCAAATAACATCAACAGTGCATTTTTAATTTTGTTTTCGTTGTGGTCTGTGTTGCGGTCAAAATGATAACCTGTACGAAAGGCAGATTCTCCCACGGTGTAAGCTGCACCATCGAAGACGATTCTTCCTGGTACATCTTCCATCTCTGCTGTGGAAATATAGCTGGGGATACGAACAACTTCAAATCCATCGACAAAAAGTTTCAAGCTGCCGTAACCGTTATCGAATCCTGCTGGAAAAATTTTTTGTAAGGCGTGAATGTTGGGCATGGGGGTCAAGTGGGGTACAGAAAATGGGCGGCACAAAGATACCCTGAGTATCACCTATATATACCCTAGATAGGGGCTAAAAGTTTAATTATTTTCTTATTTCTTGTTAGGGTATATATATGACCTATATAACCCCTACATATACCCCAAATTAATTTTATTTGGCAATATATACCCTAATTAACTCCTATAAAGGCTACAAGTAGGTCATACATAGGGGTTAAAGGAAATAAATATAAGTCTCTAATCTCTTTTTGAGGTATATTTAACCCCTATAAAACACCTACTTATACCCCAAAATTAATTTTAGTTAGTAATTTATAGTGGTTTTGTGAATATTTGCACACTATTTAAAAAGGATTCTTGAAATCACTCACCATTCACTCACGGCAATCACTTTCTCAACTTCTGCTAATTTCTGCTGTAATAGAGAGCGCATTTCTTGAAGTTGTTTACTACTAGCTCTGGTGAGCAAATCTTCAGAAATTCCATTAACTTTTTGAAGTATGGTTTTTATTTCCTTTAACTCTTTTTTCTGTGACTTCAAATACTTAGTCTTAATGTTTCTAATGAGTTCACGAGTTTCTGCTACTGTCAGATTTTTCTTTAAAACTTCATCTGTGGCCATCATCCGTTCAGAGGCTGCTTGATTTTCTGATATGTCTAATGTCTTGGCAGAGAGAGTTGCCAACGCTAAAGCATGAGCGCCTTTTAGTCCCTGTTCTCGAATTGCCTGTTTTAAATCTGGAGACAGGTACAGCATCGGCATGAGATTAGCTTTCACCGAACTCGGATTTAATCCCAACTCTAGCAGCACTCCTAGTAGACTCTGTTCTCGACCTGTAATCCCCAATAGTTCTAAGCCTTGCTGTTGTTCATCAGCGTTCACAGCCATTAACTTTGCTAGTTCTTTACTGTTGCCATCTCTCTCTACTCTTTTAATCACCGTGCCTAACATTGTGGCAACTTCATCCATTTCCAAATCAGTAGACTTAATTACTTCTTTAAATACTGCCTCTGCTTTATCTAAAGGATTCAAATCTTCAAAGCCAAGAAAAGTTAGTAATGCCGATTGATCTAAGTCTTTAGGCATTGCCGCTATGACTGCACGAATAGTTGACCACCCCAGCAATTTAGCTGCTTCAGTCCGGAGTTGTCCATCTAGTAAGGTGTAACGACCATTCCCCTGTGGTATCAGAATTACTGCTGAAATTTGTCCATGTTTTTTTAGTAACCGGGCTTTCGCTTGTATAAGTTCTGGTGTAATTGTTTGCCGAGGCTGATCAGGATTAGGATCGATGAGAGCTAAATCAATTTGTGATTCTCCTGATTGGTTTTGCAGCTGTTCTCGGAGTTCTTGCAATTCATTTTCTAAATCTGGAGATTGGGCGGCTCTCAATCGTTCTATCTCGGCTTGCAGTTCAGCCACTTTTTGCTCTTGCTCTGTTTTTTGTATTGCGCCGCTAAATTTGTTAGCAATTTTAGGTAATGCCACGATTATTTGTTCTCCTGAATTAATGCTGCTAAATCATCTGTAATTTGTTGAAAATCTCTACAAGCAGGATGTTTGGGACGGTATTTTTGTAAAGGTAAGCCGTGAGCGCTGGCATTTTTAAATTCGTTTGAGTTGCGAACTTTAGGATAAAGCTTTAAATGTAAATGTTCGGCAATTTCTGGTAATTGCTCTAAATATTGCCTGTGCATTGCCACCGTATCATCATACATACTTGGCACAAATCCCAAGATTGGTGGGCGAGGTTCTAACTGTAATTCATCACCTGTAGAAATACACCACTCTACTAATTCTGCTGAACCAGAAATAGCTTTCATTTCCAATTGCACTGGAACTAATATATGGGTTGAGGCAGCTAAAGCATTAACATTTAACATTCCTAAAGTAGCCGGACAATCCAAAATTACTAGATTGTGGGGCAAAGGGTATTTTTTTAAGCGATCGCTTAGTGTGTACTCTCCTCGTTTGCGGATAACTAATTCATTGGCTATTTCCGCTAAAAGTGGATGTCCCTGACAAACTTGAGTTTTTGATTGTTCCCAAACCGAAATTAAATCCCAATCTCCTTGGAAATCTTTTGATAATACCTTAACTAAAGTGGTTGATACGTCAGCCGATGGTAATCCACAAAATACATCCAAAGAACGTTGTGGATCTAAGTCAATAATTACCACATCAAAGCCTAGCCGACTCATTTCATAGGCAATGTGTACGCTCAGTGTGGTTTTGCCTACACCACCAGCGTTAGCTATAAGTGAAAGAACTATCTGCTTCATAAGGTGACTTTTTCTGTCGTATTTTAAAATCCGACATGGAAATAGGGAAAATGTACATTGTTATAAAAAAGTGATGCCCTTGAAGATATACTCCTTTATCCTCAAGGTATTCTGTACCTGTTGTCAAAATTTGAATTTGGAATTGCTGACAGCAGCCAATTCCATAATACATTTTAGTAAAAATATACTATGATTGTACTTTTATTTATTGCTTTAAAAATACAACTTTGTCATGACTGCACTTGGCATCCACTTAACGCATAATGTCCACTGCACCAAACCCAACGGACCAACAAATAAATGCTTCTATTCCCCAAGAAACAATTACGGGAGTAGTAGAACGGCTCACTTTTTACTCGGGTGAGTCTGGCTACACAGTGGCACGCTTAACTCGCTCCAGTATCAAAGACTTAACAACCATTGTTGGTAGTTTTGCTAATATTCAACCAGGGCAAACACTACAACTAACGGGTTTCTGGCGTGAACATCCCCAATATGGATCACAATTTCAAGTAATCAATTATAAAGAAACTAAACCAGCTACACTTACAGGGATTGAAAAGTATTTGGGTAGTGGATTAATTAAAGGTGTGGGACCCGTCACAGCAAAACGGATTGTTGCCCATTTTGGAACGGAAACACTAGAAATCATTGAAAATCAAATTGACCGTTTAATCGAAGAACGAGGTTGGATAGAAATTGGACAAAGTGAACATATCAATTCCTTTGTTAGAGCTTATGATTATGGTGGAACAGTTTATGAAAGCAAAGGTAGTTATCGCACTATAGAACTTGCATTACAGGAATTAGATAAACATATCAAAGCATATTTTGAAGACTTGGGAATCTAGACTTTAACAATGAGGGGATACGGGGTAATCGTTCTTGCTTATTCGTAAGATAAAGCAGAATGTGGGTTGTAGAGATTGAGAATGGTTAGTTTATTTATGCCATGCTGTACTAAATCACCAATCGATCTGTTTCTCCCTGACAAATCCAAGCTCCCCAATAAAAAGGATGCTTTAGAGGGGTGTCATATTCTTGACAACTAATTTTGCTATCTACGGTTAATTCTCTTACATCTAATAATGTTTTTAATACTTCCAAACCTAAAGCAGATTTTCGTAATTCTTTAACAGTAATGTTGCGTATATAATTCTGAGCAGAATGTAGAGCCTCAGCCCGATCCATACCAGATTGCAAGTTATCAAAGAAACGCTCCATTAGCAGAGCCGTAGCTTTGTCAGGAACTGGCCACAGGCTCATAACTAAAGTTTTTGAACCTGCCACTGCAAAAGCGCGACGTAATCCAAACACACCTTCGCCAATCTGAATATCGCCTCTAGCCGTATCGCAAGCAGAAAGAACCGTCAATTCATTCGCCCACAAATCTAAACTAGCAATATCTTGAGCAAACAAAAAGCCTTTGCCTGCATCTTTTGGGAGCTTACCACCAGATAACCAAGTATTAGCACCAGCTAACGCCAACCCAGAACGCAACATGGGATTTTCTACTTTAATTTTTCGCAGATGTTCCATACTTAATAAGTTACCTTTCTTGGTAACTGGTTGTGACTCAGAATTGCTTTGGAATAAGCCATGAGTCGCAATTAGCATGATATTGGGACACTCGCTACTTGTCAGGCGGGTTTCTAGTGCCTCTGCGCCTAAGTATAGTTTGGCATCTGGGAGTTTTTTTGCCACACTTTCTCCCAAAAACCTTGTTCCAGGAGCGCGGGACAAGCCTTTTGTGATGAAAGTAGTAAGTAATTCTGGTATTGGTTGTCTAAGTATATTGCTAGTGTTTCTATCTGTAGTTGCATCTACTGTTAAATCTGCCGTTAAATCAAAATCAGGATCGGCAATAATTAATGGTGCAGAAATAGAACCTGTTGGTGGCTTAACTTGGCTACGGAGAATTTCTCTCCCGACACTGAGATAACTGATGATATACTCATCCATTAATAGACGTGACCCTGTAGTACCAAAAGGCAAAATTTGAAATGGTACTAAGTTTAAATTACTATCAGGTGCAATAATTAGATGTCTGCAATCTTTCACTAAGTCACGGATGGGGTGGAAAAGTGCTTGACTAAGTTTAATAGCAGGTGTGGAATTATAGGGTTTAATTTGTAGCTTTGGTGTCTGACTATTTTTACTCCAAGCTAATGTGGGTTCGGTATAGTCGGATGCTTGTAAGCGAAATACCTGAATTAGTTGATCAATGGTTTCTGCTGCTCCTAAATCTACCATTTGTATGGTATCTGGTTGCCCACTTCTGAAAACAAAGGCTAAGTATCGGGGTGGATGCCATTGTGTTTCCCCCTGTGCCTGGATTGCTGGAAAATCAAATACATTGAAGCGGACAAACTCGACTAAAATTGAGTCAATAGGCAATGCTTTGGCAATAGCCTGACGATCAAAATTTGACTCAGACAACTGAATTTCTGGTACTTGCAACGCTAGTTGTTTTTGTAAATAATTATACTGAACTTGTAACTGTGCTAAATTTTCTCTGTAATTTGGCAACTCATTCACTCCCGTAGCTCCGGCTTGGGGAACAGAAAAAGTTAAGTGTATAAGTTGGGTGTTTAAATCACGCAGATGATGCAACTGTACCTGTAGTTGCGGATAACGTCCACTGTAGAGTGCTGCGTTTTGAGATGCCAAGGCAGACGCAGTTAGAGCTTTACGTTGTAAGACAAAATCGAATGCTGCAAGTTTTGCACTATCTAAATTAAATAGGTGTTTGTTGACTAGAGAGAGAAAGAGATCGAAATCGTTTCTGATTTTTTTCAAGAAGGCCAAGCGATCGCTTTCAGAACTAAACGCAAATATATTCCGAATCATCTTGTTGTTAATTTTACTACCTTGGATACGACATAACAAAGATTCATCAGGACGATTAGTAGCAGCTAATAAAGTAGCCAAATTATTTAAACTAAATGCCACATCGGGATGTTCCTCTCCTAACAAACGCTTTCTCATCGCCAAAGTTTCTACATACTTCTGTTCTGCTTCTTGGTAGCGTCCCAAGGAAAAGTACAATTCTCCCAAATTATTTAAACTATTAGCAATTTGTATGTGTTCTTCACCTAATAATAATATTCTGAGTTTTAATGTTTCTAAATGTAGTTTTTCTGCTTCTTGATAACGTCCTTGAAAATCATAAATAACAGCTAAATTATTCATACTACTAGCTACGTGTGGGTGTTCATTCCCAAACACATTTTTAACAATTTCCAAAGCTTCTATAAGTAATGATTCTGACTGATCATATTGATGCAAATCATCATATAATACTGCCAAATTATTGAGATTAGTTGCAATAAAGGGGTGATGCTCTCCTAATAAGCGTTTTCTCATTGCCAAACCCTCTAGATGCAATTGTTCTGATTCCGAGTATCGTCCTTGTATGCGGTAAAGTGCTGCTATCTGGTTTAAAGTATCAGCAATAACTGGATGCTCATTACCTAAGATATTTTTTTGAATTTCTAAAGCTTTGAGATATTTTTGTTCTGCTTCAGAATAATCTCCTTGTGCTTCATCAAGTCCTGCCATATTATTTAAAAGATGAGCAATTGACAGATGTTTTTTCCCTAATAATTTCTCCAGCATTGGTAATGCTTGTGAATATTGTTCCTTGGCCTCCATATAACGTCCTTGATATGTAAAAACTACTGCCAGATTACTTAAACTCTCGGCAATATCAGGGTGTTCCCAACTAAACAAACGCTTTCTCAGATCATAAGCTTCTAGATACTTCTGTTCAGCTACTAAATAGTTACCTTGAATTAGATAAACTTCTCCTAAATGATCCAAACTATTGGCAATGTCAGGATGCTCTTCACTGAGCAGACGTTTTCTCATTGACAAGACCTCTAAATACTTTTTCTCTGCATCTAGGTAAGATCCTTGTTCTTGATAAATTCCGGCAATATTACTTAAAATAAATGCTATATATGGATGTTCCTCACCCAGATTTTTTTGACATATTTCTAAGGCTTCTAAAAACTTGCTTTTAGCTTCTAAATAACGTCCTTGGGCATCGTATACTTTTCCTAAATTATTCAGACTGGAAGCAATATCAAGATGTCCTTCTCCAAACAATCGGGTTTTCATTGCCAACGCTTCCAAGTGCATTTCTTCTGCATTAGAATAGCGTCCTGTTGATGTATAAAGAGCCGCTAAGTTAGTTAAAGATTGGGCAATATCAGGATGTTCATCACCAAATAAACTTCTTCGCATCGTTAAGGCTTCTAAATGCACTTGTTCAGCTTTTAAATATTGTCCTTGTTCTCGATAAATTTCTGCTAGATTGTTTAAAGTAGTGGCAACTTCAAAATCTTCTTCTCCAAAACATACTTTCCACAATTCTAAAGCTTCTAAAAATAGTTCTGCTGCTGCTGGATAGTTACCTTGAGCATGATAAAGTGCTGCCAAATTATTTAAAGATTGAGCAACATCAGGATGTTCATCACCAAAAAGTTTTTTTCTGATATTTAAAGCTTGTAAATATAAAGGCTTTGCTTCCAAATAATGTCCTTGAATCCGATGTAATTCTGCTAGGTTATTCAAGCTGTCACAATATGCAGAATTCTCTGTTAACTGCTGATTTACACCTATATTTACAGCTTGTTGGGCAACAGTCATAGCGTGTTTTAAATTACCTTGTCCAGCTAGTTCCACGACTTTTAAATTAAGTTGAATTAATTGGTTAATAATTTGTTCCATAATGTGTTTAAAAAGTAAAAAGTAAAAAGGCAAAAGAAAGAAAAAGAAAAATGGTTTGAAGCCCCTAAATTTATTTATGAAGATTTTCTGGCTCTTGCGTCTCTTTTATGGTGATTGAGGATTGATTATAACAAAATCCTTATGGGGTAAGGGTTATAAACAATTATGCCCATATTTTAAATGAAATGTCTACACAATAAGGCTTTCAATGATTTTGAACCAGGTTTTCCATAAAAACACCCGAAGAACCGATTTTCTTTTTACTTTTATCTTTTTACTTTTTACTTTACCTCATATTCTGTATACATAACTCTACAGTCTTTATGATTACTGATAAAATTGAATAATTGACTGAGATGGTTTTCTGTTAATTCCAATGGTTCATCATTTTCTTGAGGCAACCAATTTAAATTAGGTATTTCTTCTGTAATTACTGCAAAAATTATTTCTTTACCTGGTTCACCTTCAATCTTAAAAGACTTCATAGGTGCATCTTCCTGTGGTAAAACAGTTTTACCCTGATTCAATTGTGCTTGTGGTGCAAAACACGAAGGACAAAAACAGTAAACTTTTCCAGAAGTATCTTTTTGTATAAGTAATAAATATCCTGAACTCTCTAGATTAATTTCAAAACGAATATGACTACCTATAGATACAGACTTTTCATATATACTATTAGTCTGCCAACTCCAAGCTAATGTTTCTTCTTTAACTAACACCAAGCCCATTTTTTCAGTAGAAGAACCCAATGATTGCAGTTGCTGCCAAATTTCTGCAAGGGGTGTAAGTGGCTGTTCTTGGTTTTCTATTTCTGTGATATCTAGATTAGATGATATGGCGATATCTTGCCAATCTAATTCCAGCATGGTGCAGATTTCAATGAAGATATGATAACTAATAGGTACACCGTTAAAAAATTTACTAATAGTTGCCCAAGAAGCTACATGGACATCATTAGCCAAAGTTTGTTGAGTCCAGTTTTTACGTATCAGGGCATACTTAGCTTTTTCAATACCTTTTGGTGATGCTACCAATGTCCGTTTCGCCATGATGAGAGAAAGGTAAAAGATTTTTTACATAAATTATATACAAACTTATATACCTTAAGCAGAAAGTTATACAGGTGTTTATATGGCTGTTAGTGAAAATTAAATCAGAACAAGTAAAAAGAATCAAGTAAAAAGAAATATGAAGTCACTATTTTTTGACTTTTGACTTTTGATTGAATTACGTATCTCGGTACAATTCCTTCTTTTAGTGGCTATCCCACCCGCAATCCGCAATCAAAGGTTTTCTGTTTTTCTTTTGCCTTTTAACTTTTAATCTTTTACTTGGTTCTTTTACCTTTTAGCTTTTTACTTTTGCCTTTTAACTTTTGACTTAATCATGTTTACCATCGAACAACTGTATTTCGCTTGGAGTCAAGTCCGTGTGGGAAGTCGCAGTGCTGGTGTAGATGGAATTAGTGTTGATTTGTTCGCAGCGTCGGTTGATGAACAGTTAACTATTCTGTTGCGTCAGTTACAACAAGAATCTTATCATCCTAGCCCCGCTAAAGGATTTTATTTAACTAAAAAAACTGGAGGTAAGCGTTTAGTTGGTATCCCAACTGTGCAAGATAGAATTGTGCAACGTCTGCTTTTAGAGGAGTTGTATTTCCCTCTTGAAGAAACATTTGTTGATTGTAGCTACGCTTATCGTCCAGGGAGAAATATTCAACAAGCTGTACAACAATTGTTTTCTTATTATCAGTATCATCCCACTTGGATTATCAAAGCTGATATTGCCCAGTTTTTTGATAATTTATGTTGGGCTTTGCTTTTAACTAATTTAGAAGCTTTGCAGTTGGAAAGTAGAATATTGCAGTTACTAGAACAGCAATTAAAAGCTGGAATTATTATTGCTGGTAAACACATTAATTTTGGTAAAGGTGTATTGCAAGGTGGGATAATTTCTGGTGCATTAGCTAATTTATATTTGACTATTTTTGATAGAAAATGTCTGAGTAATGGAATTAACTTAGTCAGGTATGGAGATGATTTTGCGGTTGCTTGTAGTAGTTGGAAGGAAGCTAACCGTATCCTCGATAAAATCATAGCTTGGTTGGGAGAACTTTATCTCACTTTGCA
The DNA here is from genome assembly GCF_049315035.1 of Anabaena sp. PCC 7938. Taxonomy (NCBI): domain Bacteria; kingdom Bacillati; phylum Cyanobacteriota; class Cyanophyceae; order Nostocales; family Nostocaceae; genus Anabaena; species Anabaena sp. PCC 7938. The sequence goes on from NZ_CP186039.1 coordinate 156,217, forward strand.
ACCTGAAAAAACACAGATTTTTGCACCCAATGAAGAACTGAAATTTTTGGGCTATCGCTTTGCTAATGGGAAGGTTTATGCGCCACCACCACCAGAACCCAAGCTGGAAGGAGAATGGTTAGCTAATGCTTCGGGTACGCCTTATTTTCGTCCCAAGGAACGACCATTAAAATTTGTTTCTCGTCCACCAAAGGCTTGTGATATCAGCAAGCCCGTAAGTTTTCCCCGCGCCCCCATATCTCATCTTTGGCAGGAATCTATGACTACATTATATATCACAGATCAAGGTGCTTATTTAAGTGCCAAAAATCAACAGTTCCAGGTTTATTATCAACAGGAATTAAGAATTAAAATTCCTGTTGTGCGAGTGACGAATATTGTGTTGTTTGGTTGTTGTAATGTTTCTCACGGTGCGGTGAGTGTTGCACTACACCGACGAATTCCGGTTATGTATTTGTCACAGAAGGGTAGATATTTTGGTAGGTTACAGACTGAAGGAATGGCAAAAGTTGAATATTTAGCGCGTCAAGTAGAGTGTTCACAAAATTTTGAATTTACCAAGAAGCAAGCAGAGGCTATAGTACGAGCAAAATTGCATAATTCTCGAATTATGTTGATGCGATTAAACCGACGAGTGAAATCTGAAAAAGCTACTCAAGCCATTGCTCAAATAGAATTGTTTATGGATAAATTACCATTTTCTGAAGATGTGAATATGTTACGTGGTTATGAGGGTATAGCTGCAACAACATATTTTCAAGCTTTGGGTTCATTGGTGACAGGAAAATTTACGTTTGAGAAACGCACAAAACGACCTCCTACTGATCCAATTAATAGTATGTTGAGCTTGGGTTACACATTATTAAGTCAAAATGTTCATTCGTTAATTCAGTCCGTAGGTTTACATACTCACTTTGGAAACTTGCACGTACCCCGTGATAATCATCCAGCTTTAGTATCTGATTTAATGGAAGAGTTTCGGGCTTTGGTTGTTGATTCTCTGGTAATATATCTAGTAAATCGAAACCTGTTTACAATTGACGATTTTACCTCACCAGATGAACGTAATGGAGTGTATTTTCAACCTCATGCACTCAAAAAGTTTCTCAAGCATTGGGAGGAAAAGCTACAAACAGAAGTAACTCATCCTCATACCGATTGTAAATTGCCTTATCGCCGTTGTATCGAGTTACAGGTGCGAGAATATATTGCTTGTTTAATGGGTGAGGTTGAGGTGTATCGTCCGATGATTTGGGATAAGTAAAACTTAACTGTTTGCTTGTTTCGGGGCTGAAGCCCAAAGCCCCAAACCCTGATTCTTTCGTTGGCAGCCCCGGCAGGGTTACACAGTAATGGTTTCAGGCTTTTTTATCCAGGGTTATTTTCAATTTAGGCTCTTGATTTTGCATAAATTTGACAAGCCCCGAAAATCTGCTGTAGGATTTCCACCAGGTAAGGCTTTCATAGCCTAGCCCTTTTAACTTCTTAGAAAGTTGAACTAATGGAAACGAGGAAACAGCATGAATAAAATGGGTGCTGAAACTCTTTTAACTTCTTAGAAAGTTGAACTAATGGAAACGTTTTCTGTTTTGAATCTAAAAAAGAAATGATTTTCTCTCTTTTAACTTCTTAGAAAGTTGAACTAATGGAAACTACATCAATGTAACTGTTCCATTGTTGTTAGTTGTACTTTTAACTTCTTAGAAAGTTGAACTAATGGAAACTGTCTTTTCCATTCAAGATAACCCAAAATAGAAAGCGCTTTTAACTTCTTAGAAAGTTGAACTAATGGAAACTTATCTCAATTTCTCTTGGTACCAATACTGCATCATTACTTTTAACTTCTTAGAAAGTTGAACTAATGGAAACCTCAAATAAAACAACTTCCATCGGCTTTTTGTAGTCTTTTAACTTCTTAGAAAGTTGAACTAATGGAAACTTGGTTGGAAACCTGAATGCGATACTGAGTTCCATGTTCTTTTAACTTCTTAGAAAGTTGAACTAATGGAAACCTTGCGAATTTTTGAGCCTTTGTAAGGCTGAAGCTATTTCTTTTAACTTCTTAGAAAGTTGAACTAATGGAAACCGGCGAGAGCCGCATGGGTGGCAACTCCGACTAATCTTTTAACTTCTTAGAAAGTTGAACTAATGGAAACAAGCTTCTTCAACCATGCAGTTACAGTGTTGACACTTCTTTTAACTTCTTAGAAAGTTGAACTAATGGAAACTTTTTTTCTAACTGTGTAAATTTCCACAACTTGACTTTTAACTTCTTAGAAAGTTGAACTAATGGAAACTTTCAGACTGAGACTGAGCCAAAACTGGACTTGAAAAACTTTTAACTTCTTAGAAAGTTGAACTAATGGAAACAATTCCACTATCGCAAAAGTTGGAGCAGGACTATCAGTTCTTTTAACTTCTTAGAAAGTTGAACTAATGGAAACTGTTCGTACACCAACTAAACGCGTCATGGAGCCAAGCAACTTTTAACTTCTTAGAAAGTTGAACTAATGGAAACCGTGACCTGTTGCCAGGAATATTAATGAAACAGCTAAACACTTTTAACTTCTTAGAAAGTTGAACTAATGGAAACCTCTTTCCAGAACTCTTTTATCCTTCTCAGTGGGATTCTTTTAACTTCTTAGAAAGTTGAACTAATGGAAACGAAAAAACAAGCGTAACATCGCCTGAACTATAAAAACTTTTAACTTCTTAGAAAGTTGAACTAATGGAAACAGGAGGGTACCCTTGCTCTTTCAAGATTTTTTCATCAAACTTTTAACTTCTTAGAAAGTTGAACTAATGGAAACCCTCACGTGGGCTGTATCAACCCAAATACCAGTTGTAAACTTTTAACTTCTTAGAAAGTTGAACTAATGGAAACTTGCCGCCTTGGGAGGTGGAGTTTCCTCCGTTTCCACCACTTTTAACTTCTTAGAAAGTTGAACTAATGGAAACTCGGTGGCGTTATTCTATTCAGTTTCTAAATCATTTTGCAACTTTTAACTTCTTAGAAAGTTGAACTAATGGAAACTTTTCGTGCAGAATCAGCGAGATCTTTTGAGGCAGAACTTTTAACTTCTTAGAAAGTTGAACTAATGGAAACATCTGATTTCCGGTTGTTATGCCTAACATAACAACTACTTTTAACTTCTTAGAAAGTTGAACTAATGGAAACTCAAGGCAATTGCACTCATTGCCGTAGTCGACCACCAATACCTTTTAACTTCTTAGAAAGTTGAACTAATGGAAACAGCAGATACAAACAAAGATATCAATATATAAGCTATACTTTTAACTTCTTAGAAAGTTGAACTAATGGAAACCCTCTAAGTTGGACTGAAATTTTAGCTCTCTAAAACTTTTAACTTCTTAGAAAGTTGAACTAATGGAAACCTCAAGACACATATTCTTTGCTTTTAGTAAAACATTCTTTTAACTTCTTAGAAAGTTGAACTAATGGAAACATTGTCGATTGTTCCTTGGTCGCCCTTGGCAACCAACTTTTAACTTCTTAGAAAGTTGAACTAATGGAAACTTTTAATAGAATACGAAACTCTAATTATAACAAATATCACAATCTTTTAACTTCTTAGAAAGTTGAACTAATGGAAACAACAAAATGTTGAAAGTGTTGCTTTGTAATTGAAATCTTTTAACTTCTTAGAAAGTTGAACTATTAGAAGTTGAATTATAGAATACAAGTCATAAACCCTATAACCCCAACTTATTTGAGAAATTGGGGTTATTTTTTAGCGTGAATTATTGAGTTTTTAATTATCAGTCTAGCCATTATTTAAGTTATATACAAACTTATACACAAATGAATTTGAATTATATATTAGGTTATATATCCATCTGAGAGTATGTAATTAAGTAAAAAGTAAAGCCAACAAAAAACAAGAATATTCCACCATCTTTCAACTTTTTACTTCTTAACCTTTTACTTAATTCTAACCATGTCCACAATTTATATCACCGAACAAGATGCAAACCTTCAAATCCAACACCATTATTTAAAGGTGTTCCATCAACAAAAACAATGTGTAAGCCTGAGAATCAGTAACGTCAGCCAAATCATTCTTTTTGGTAACATCACCTTGCCAAAAGAAATAATTAAAGTTGTAGTTGCTCATCAAATTCCCGTCTTGTACATAACTCCATTTGGCGAAATTATTGGTAGATTGGAAAACACATCACAACGACAATATAAATATCTCACCTGTCAACGCCAATGGATACGCAATAGAGAATTAAAGCGGGCGACAGCCGAAAGTATGATTTGGGCAAAATTGCATAATCAGCATACATTTCTGCAAAGTTGGACTCGTCATCATGCCAACTATATAACCCAACGCGCCTTAAATTATCTGACGCTATTGATAGATAATTTACCAATAGCAACATTCCTGAATGAACTGCGTGAATACAGTGAAGAAGCTGATAAAGTCTACGAAAGTGCTGTTACTTCCATTTTCAGTTTCTACAACGTATGTTCGCACATTAACCAAAAGCCCATCAATGGATTTTTGAATTTGGGTTATCAATTGCTAAACCAATACATTTACACCCTGCTTGACAGTGCAGGACTTCATCCCAACTACGCAATTTTATCTCGTAATTCAGATCATGAATTGCCTTTGGCATGGGATTTAGCCGCAGAATTTCGTGCGCCAATTGTTGATGACTGCGTACTAAATTTTGTCCGAAATTTTTCTCATACGAATGGTAATGGAAAAAGCCAGTCACGAACTATCCTGCAACGTTTTCTCCAACATTGGGAAGCACAATTAAGAACTTTTGTGATACATCCTTACGCCGGAGAAGTTAGCTATCGCCAGTGTATGGATTTACAAGTGCGTGAATATATCGCGTGTTTGCTAGGTGATGCGGAATACTACCGACCTCTTGCATTCAAACATCATCCTGAAGAAGTTAAAAGTCAAAAGATAAAAGTAAAAAGAGAAGAGAGTGAAGAAGTTAAAAGTCAAAAGGTAAAAGTCCTAAGATGAAAGTAAAAAGTAAAAAGATAAAAGTAAAAAGATAAGCCTCTGGAGAAATTTTGATGGTTAAAGCGGTTTCTACTCTTATGAGATACAGTAGCAAAAATTAACAAAACCACTGCTTCTTAAATATGGACGCTTAATTAAATGTATCTCATAACACCAGGAAGTCAGAAAGTGCTGTATCTAAATATTTTTCTTTACCTCTTTCTTTTTACTTTTCACTTTTTACTTTTTACCTTTTACTTTTCACAATGATAGCCCCCAAAATTCTTTTCAATTCTTCAGATTCTTGTAGTAACTCATTGAGCTTATTTGATGAAATAATTTCTGTGGCAATAAGCAGACGTAACCAATAGTGGGTTTCACGAGCTTCTTTGAGAGCAATAGCATTTTTATGGATAAAATCTGCCTTGCTTTGTCCGGCTCTTGCCTCTTCTACATTAGCTGCAATTGAAGTTCCTGAACGTAGTAATTGTTTAGCTAATGTTTGTGTAACTCCAGGCTGTTTTTCCAAAACCTGACACAACTTAACTACTCTAACGGCAAATTCAAATGTTCTCTCAGTTATATCTTGAGTCATCAACTGTAAAGGTAAAAATTCAAAGATTAAAGGACAAGAAAAATAGGAGCTTAGTGTTGAAGCTTTTAAATATAGCTTTAATCAAAGCTAACACACAATTCCCTTTCTGTCTTTCTTTTTACTTTTTACATTTCACTTTCTCTGTCTTTCTTTTACCTTTTTACTTTTTACTTTTTACTTGTAACTATGTTTTATTTAGTATGCTACGACATTGTTAGCGATACCCGCCGCAACAAGGTAGCAAAACTTTTAGAAGCCTACGGTTTACGGGTGCAAAAATCTGTTTTTGAGTGTGTATTAGATGAGAACCAATATACAAGTCTATCTAAATACCTAACTCGACTTGTAAATAAAGGTGAAGACCAAGTAAGATTCTATCCCATGTCTGCCCACACTCGTTGCAAAATAGCAGTTGTAGGAATGCAACCTGAGTTTGTTGTTGATGATGCGGCATTTATTGTTTAGTCGCTACAAGTTTTACACAGTATTTACTAAGATTAATATACCAAAATGACTGCTTGGCAAAAAGAGCGATCTCCTCCTGCTGCGTGACCAAATTTAAGTGATGAATCAAACACTTTTGACTTACTATTTCCTACTGCGTGACTATATCTGCGCTTGAGTCTAGTTAGATATTCACGTAAAGAATGAATATCAAATTCCGTCTCATTTTTACTTCCAAAGCTCAAAAACAACTTGACGCATTAGCTCATCAAGATCGTAAGCAATATCATAAGGCTTTTCAATTTCTATCAAAGTTTGGTTCATCATACCGCAGTTTAAGAACCCATCGTTATCAAACCAAAGGTGGTGATATCTGGAGTTCTTCTGCATCAATGGCGAAAAGATTCTATTGGCATTTTTTGGAGGAACACATAATTGTAGTCACACATTTAGATTCACACTAATCAAGTAAAAAGTTAAAAGATAAAAGTCAAAAGATAATCATCTGGAGAAATTTTGATATACCCCATTGATTTTGAAAACTTGAGTTTTTTCTATGGCGAAAACTATAGTTTACAACTTAGAGGATGTTTAAAAAGTGGTGGGTGATGTATTAAAAACGTTAGATCCTCCTAAATCCTCCTTTTTAAGGAGGACTTTGATTCCGGTTTTCCCCTTTTTAAGGGGGGATGTTGATACAACCGTAGACTTGTTCATTCATCCTCTTAGACGGGGTTTAGTTATATAAACGTTTCTTCCTACTTCTGTCTCTTTCTTTTTACTTTTTACTTTTTAACTTATTCCTATGCCCAACCCTCGTCCATTACAAATGCGAGAATTACGGCTAATTTCAATGTATAGCCATTGGGAATTTGGCATGACACCACAGCAATTCTACTCTAAATGGGCAGTTAGCTATGAGCAAATAGCCCTGATATGTTCTCGTTCTGATTCTACTGTTAGGGGCTGGTTTAGAAATGGCCGTAACCGGCGTTACCCAACACCTAATGATTTATTTCATCTAGGATTTATGGATTTTTTACTGGAACATTACGAGGAGATTCCTGAGGATATACAAAGCTTATTGCGCTTTGCTTGTTGATAGTATTTTACACACACAAAAGTATTCATCTGTCAATATCATGTAGACCTGTTTTGGTATATATCTCCTAAACTAATGTGATTTTAGGCAATTCAAAAGACATGATTCAGGCAATTTTCAGCAATTGTAAGAGGTTATTATGACCTATTTTGAGCAGTTACATCCGTGGTGCATAGTTCGTAATTTACCTAGTCAAGATTGCATAGTAGTAGCGAGATTTCGTCGTTACAATGATGCAACTGCTTACCTACAAGTGCTGAAAAGACAAGCGAATAATGTCAAGTTTGTAGTGAAATTTAATTCCCAAACCTGAATTGCTTGACTTCACAAGAAGTCGAACTAATGGAAACATTGGCATTTAACTCACGCTAGACGTGCTAAATCTCCAGTTAAAAATTATAACTGGAGATTTTTTCTTTCTTTTGCCTTTTTACTTCTTATTTTTTACTTCATCTAAGTGTATTTATGTAAAGATAATTTTATCTAAAGATGGTCTTATTTTACAATAACCAGAGTGACTTTTATTTGATTGAGGTGCGTTTGTAGCTGGCAAGATGCCCGCACTACAAGAATCTTATTATTTGTTACTAATGTTTGTACCATGCCAAACAGACACAATGTACGACAATACCTGCAAATTTCTAGCTGAAAACTTCTCCACTGACTTTGCCACCTGGCTATTAGGTAAACCTATCTCTCTTACCAATCTCAAACCATCAGAACTGTCAGTAGAGCCAATTCGTGCCGATTCCGTCATCTTTTTACAATCATCACAAATAATACTGCACATAGAATTTCAAACTCTTCCAGATGACGAGATACCCTTTCGCATGACAGATTATCGCCTGCGGTTATACCGGAAATTTCCTGACAAAGAGATTTACCAAGTCGTAATTTATCTAACGCGCAGTGGTTTACCTTTAGTATTTGAAACTAGCTTTGTCACAGGCAGACTGAGCCATGAATTTAACGTAATTAGATTATGGGAGCAACCCACGGAGGTTTTTCAACAATATCCAGGACTATTGCCATTGGCAGTTTTGACTAATACAAACGACTGTAGCCAAACTTTAAGTCAAGTAGCCAAACTAATTGATAATATTGAAGATAGAAGGATAAAAAGTAATATCACTGCTGCTACGGCAATTATATCTGGGTTAGCATTAAAAAAAGAAGTGATTCAAAGATTATTAAGGAGTGAAATTATGAAAGAGTCAGTAATTTATCAAGAAATTCTGCTGGAGGGTAAGGCTGAAGGTAAGGCTGAAGGTAAGGCTGAAGGCAAGGCTGAAGGCAAGGCTGAAGAAAAAACTCGCATAGCCTTAAATATGCTCCATTCTGGTATTGCCATAGATTTAATTGCCCAACTAACAGGATTATCTATACAACAAGTCCAGGAATTACAATAGTTATGTTTGTAGCTGGCATTTTGCCAGCACTACAAGATTTTTATTATTTCTCATACATCAAAACCTAATCAAATGAATTTTTATCAACGTAAGTTATATGCACTACTACAAGCACCTGAATTTGCTGATTGGGGAGATGGTGTATTATCTCAATTAGAATGTCTGACAAATGACCATGAGAATTTAAAAGCTTGGTGGAATGGGGTTAATAGCAATCAAAAAGGTGAAGATGCCCAAGCGATAGCTTCTGCCTCAGACCGCGTTAATCTATTTTACATAGAACGCAGAGAAAACCCACCACAAGTTACTGTGCGTCATCCGATAAGTGGACAAAAACAGCAAGTTACAACCTTACCGCCGCCAAGTAACACACCAGATATTAGCCAAATAAAAAATGAAATCGATCCCCAAAAAGTTTTCTGGTGGTTTTGGAGATTTTATCCAGAAATATTAGCAGCTACACAACCTGATGCCTTGTTATTTCCTGCACATACAGTTATCCCCGACTGTCCACTACATAGCCACCAAAGTACGGTATCAGCGTTGACAGGTGCAATGTTTCCAGAAGAGTGGGAAGAGGGAGACTCAAAAACACCTTATTTATTAATATTTTCCTTCTCACCAGTACAGGAATTTATCAAATCCTCGCGGAAATTCCTTGATTTTTGGGCAGGTTCATATCTACTACATTACCTCAGCAGTCGGTTGTGCTGGCATATTGCCCAAGAATTAGGACCGGATGCTGTGATTGTACCTTCCCTATGGAGTCAAGAAATAATTGATGCGTTGATTGTTCAAAAATATCCAGATTTTGGATCTGATTTTGAACGTCTCCAAGAAGATAAAAAAACCCCGGTGGAAAGGTTTACAGATAAAACATCCACCAGCTTAAGTACTGCTGGATTTCCTAATATGATTACAGTGTTGGTTCCGGGGAAAGAAGCAGCACAGAAATTGGGAACAGAACTAAAACTCAAACTAACCGAAGAATGGGTAAAGATAGGCGAAAAAGTGCAACTTTGTATCAGAGAAAAAGTAATTGAATATTTAAAAAAACAACCTACAAATATAGATAAAATATTAGAAGAAACTTTTGGTGATTTAACTGAATTATCAGATGAATTCCTCAAACCCTATAGACATGAATTGAGACTTATTCAACAAGAAAGCTGTTGGGAGTGGAACAAACTCTGGAATGAACAACTCAAGCATACTTGGGAACCTTACTGGGCTGCGGTTCCTTTAGGAAGTCCAGACTTACCATTAATTAAAGATAAAGAAAATAGTATTTTTGATGAAACCTGGATTAAAGTTCAGCAAGAAATCGCCTACGCATTGATAGATTTACCTTCCGAAGCTGAAGCCAATGTTTATAACACTCTGAATGTGGGGACTTGGTGGGGAAGCCTACAACAAAGATTGCGGATATGTCTGATTGCAGTCAAAAATACTCGTAATTGGCAAATCCCCACCGCACCAGGGGAACGCTCAACTATATCTGGACAATTTAGTGCTGTTCACCCCCGTTTTAACTATACCAAATTTGCAGAAGGAGCCGGGACTCATGCTAGTTCAATGCGCCTATTTTGGCTACTAATTTCTCAAGCATTTCCAGGATTGTTTAATGGTTCTGAAAAGTTGAACGCTTTGGAACTCACAAAGCGAATGGCGTGGGTTTATGGGGGAGTTGCAGAAGAATTGGGAGTAAAAATTGTTGACGAATCTTTGTTAAATGAAGAAGATATTAAAGAATTTGAAACTGATATAGACGTAAAAGAAATTGATTACGAGCAGTTAATCAGATTTCCTAATCTAAGTTCAATTGCTGCTGCCCGCTTTGCTTCTGAACGTCCTGATTTACTAGAAAAATATTGGCAAAATTTAAACACACTACTTAAAAAGTATTGGGATCAGCAAGTTACCAAAAAAAATGACTTGGAAACTTATAAACAGCAAAAACGTGATTTTTATAGTAAAACTCGACGACCCTTTCATATTAGCAATACAGACGCAGAAATCAAAATAAAACTACCCCATCTTCGGAAGAGTTATAACGGTGTCATGTTCTCTGGTAAATGGTTGGCAGATGATATGGGTTTGAAAGGTGACGCTGTTGCTGAACTCAAGAATTTGGTTGACAAAGCACACAGCGACACAGGTTTTGGTGACAGCAGTCCCGCAGATTGGTGGGTAATTATTCTAGCTGATGGCGATAGCATGGGTAGTTACGTTTCTGGAGAGAAACTAAAAAAATACAGATTTTATGTTGAAGAAGATACTGTTGATAAAACTCATGACAATTTTGACAATAATTTATTTAATCAGTTTCTTCAGGAAACAACCAAGCGCATGGGTCCAGCTACCCATGTGGGTTTAAACCGCGCTTTGTTAGACTTTTCTAACCGTCTCGTCCCCTACTTAACTGAAAAACGCTTCTGTGGTCGTGTCATTTACAGTGGTGGTGATGATGTCAAAGTGGTCTTACCTCTGGAAGACTTACCAGAATATATATTATCTCTGCGTGCTGCATGGTGTGGTGGCGAAGATCCACATCAAGAATTTACTAATTCTCGCAATGATACCGAAAACAAAGTTACTGGCTATTGGCATCCTACCGACAAGGTAAAAGGATTACCAAAACGTCCTCACTTCACAATGGGAAAGGACGCAACCATGAGTGCGGGGGTGATAATTGCTCATAAAAGCGTTCCTCTCCCCACTGTTCTAGAAAGCTTATGGGAAGCAGAAGGAGAAAGGGCAAAAAAAATCCCTGGTAAAGATGGTCTTTGCTTCCGTGTAATATACGGTGGTGGGAATCAATTAGAAGCTCTTATGAAGGGTGAGTTATTAGAAACATGGTGGGAATGGGTCAAGGAATATGAAACTTATCAAGAAAAACTCAGTCCCTTACTGTATCGGTTAGCAGAAGAACTTCCCCGTCGCGCTGCCATTACTGATAATTACTATTTATTCTCTAAAGCAGCTAAAGTCATCATGGACAGTCGTGATAGCAGCAAACAACTTGAGCCGACATTTGCCAAAATTGAAAAGTGGTTAGATAAATGGGAAGATTGGGTAAAATCAGCCTCACAAAATAATCTTGAACCAATTGGTACTACACCAGAAGATTTAGGTAAAATTTTGAGATTTACCGCTTTTTGGATTGATAAGCGGGTAGAACGTTTGAAATGGGGTGAAAAATAATATATGCACTGGTATAAGATTACTCCTTTAGATTTACTCCTGTTTCGAGATTGTAAACCCTTTAGCCCTGGTGATGGTTCATGGGCAAAAGGCTTATTTCCACCGATGCCAATTACAGTATTTCAGGCAATGCGATCGCTTTTACCACAAACTAATCATGAAAACCGTACCCAGCGCCATCTAAGTTTTCTCGGACCATTTTTATTAGACAGTCAGCAGACTTTATGGCTACCCACACCCAAAGATTTAGTTTGTCTATATCCCCCAGGACAAGACCGCAAAACCGCCACTGATAATTGGAGCGAAATTCTACACCTACAAACGATTCCCAAAGATGAAGAAGCATGGAAGCATTTAGCATTTGATGAAGAAGAGATCGACCCGTTAGTTCTTAATAAAAAATGGGATGGTAATATTAGCCCACCTAAACCTTGGATCAAAGCCGAAGCACTGTTTGGTTATCTTAGAGGTCAAAAAAATCACAGTAATTGCGCTCAAAAAGACTCTGAAAAACCTAGCACTAGTTGGGATCAAAAAGACTTTCACCACAATCCTTGGAAGACACAGGTTTTACCTCATATCCAAATGCAACCTGACAAGCGACAGGTTAAAGATGCTGATGGTTACTTTACCGAAGTTGCAGTCCGCCTGGAAGATGGATGGTGTTTTATCGCGGCTTTGAGTGTGGATATTTTAGCAAGGGAAAGCATTGTCCGGTTAGGAGGTGAGGGACATCGGGCTTTAGTATCACACCTGGAGCCAAATGACACATTGAAAGGCCAACTTGATTTTTTGCTAGAGAGCGATAGCGAAGCGCTGCTGCAAGCAGTTCGCATACCACCAGATTACTCATCTACAGTACCAAACTTTGCCTATCTCCTGACACCCGGACTAGGGCTATTTGAGGAAACAAGTTACAGAGCCTATCCCCAAGCTTGGAAGGAACATCTCAAAGGCTGTGCTACCGATAAAGCTTTACTGTGGGGTGGTGTCTCCACATTGCGTAAAGATATAGACAACAACAAAACAAGGGAGGAATCTGCTTTACTACCGCAAAGAGCATTTGTACCGCCGGGGACAGTATATTTATTTAATCATGAAGTAGCAACAAACCAGCAAGTTTTACCCAATGGGGATGTAAATTGGTTACAGACTTTTAGAAGGCTTAATTATGGAAAACTTTTATGGGGAAGAAGGAATTTAATCAATGAGTGATTTTCGTACTGGATATCTTTATGCACTTGCACCAGTTCATTGTGGTGGTGAAGGTGATTTAGGAAATATCTTAGATATTGTCCGCGAAGTACACACGGATTTTCCTTATATTCCCGGCTCTTCTCTTAGAGGTAGTGTGCGCTGGGATGTAAACTCTATTGACCCAGCTATCGCAGATAAATTATTTGGTAAAGAATTAAGTGCAGATGGACAAATGGGAGTTCATCAAGTTTGGTTTGGTGATGCCCGCTTGTTATGGATACCGATGCGAACAATGGCAATGGGTAATCGTAATGTATTTACCTGGGTAAGCTGTCATTCACTAATCCGCGACCATGCACTACTATCTGGATTACCAATCAGTGATTTGCCTAATCATCCTGTAGGAACTCAAGCGGGTAGTTATTACGTTGCTGATGCTCAATTGCAAGTTTCTGGATTCACGAACGAACAAAAACAAGCGATCGCTCTAGCTGGGGATTGGCAAGAATCACTTGGTAATGCGATTCAGTCAACCTGGAATAATAACCGGATTGTCCTGGCTGATAGTGATTTTCAAACTTTAATGGAGCATTCGCTATGGACACAGATTCGCAACAAAATTAATAAATCTGAGGATAATGAAGATGATTCTGAAGGTGGTGCAGAAATATTTTGGACGGATGTTTGCATTCCCAGAGATACTATTCTCTACTACCCCTGGGGTTACAAATTAAACAAAACTAACCCCATAGCCCAACGGGAACATGATTGTTTGATGGATGTTGTGACTGGGTTATTTCAAGTCGGAGGACAGGCTAACGTCGGGCGAGGTTGGGTGCAAGGGTGGGTGACAAATAATACTTTGCCTGTGATATTGAATACAAATAAACTTATGCAAGTGGAGATGTAATTATGGTGGAACCACAACAGATAAGTTTGACAGATGGTGAATACTTGGAGAAAAGACCAGACAAAAACGTAATTTTGATTAAACCAGAGCAAATGAGTCTGACGGCTCATCAACATATTCAAAACTATCTTGAAAGTAGTCTCAACCCTGCAATTAGCAAAGAAGAGTTAAATGCGATTTTAAGGCTATCTCAGCATTTACGGGTTTTTGGGTTACTCTCGGCCGCTGCCTATGTCAACCAAACAAATGCTCAAGGAGGAATAGTGCGATCGCGTATTCTTCCCGTGTGGAAATCGCTGCTTGGTCAACTGATCAATTCAGAAACACCACCTTCTGAAGAAGAACTGCGCGAGATGATTGTTCAAATGGCAAAAGAAGAACCAACAAAATATATGGCAACTTGGCGCAAGTCTATGATTTTATCTAACCATTGGAATTTTTGGGCAAGAGCTTATTCTGCATAATTTAACTTTTAACTTTTAACCCTTAACTGAAGTTATGTACACTGCACCTCAACTGGTTAATTTATTAGAAAAACAACATCAACGCCGAGGAATATCGAATTTATTTAAAAAAGGGATTTTTACTCTGCAATGGAGAAGTAAAGTTGGTTGCTTTCCTCATCCCGATGTAGAAACAATGGTTTCTGCGGGAGAACCTTGTGGTGCTTGGTACGTTGCTAATGGACGACCAGGAGATAAACGCGAATTAGATAAAAACTTGGCTCAAATGCCAGAACTTCCCTTGAATGGCTATATTCCTGGTTCTTCAATTCGGGGAATTGTGCGTGCATGGGCAATGAAACGTCCCAGTATTCGTAAGCAAATGTTGAATTTGCTGGGATGTCAACAAGGAAATGTCATTAAAGAAGGCAAAATCGAATTTTTAGATGCATGGCCTGAAACGGCAACCAAACTTGTTTTAGATATAGTTAACCCACAGCAAAACTTCCAGGTCTACCATGAGGGGCAAGGTAAACCACTTTCAATTTATACTTTGGGAGATGGTGAGGATACTATTCCAGTAACAGTAGCAATTCGAGGGATTCCCGGAGAAGTTAGCCCCAAAGAAGTACAAACAGTTTGGGAATGGGTACAGCAAGCATTGAGTATTCATGGAGTTGGCAGTCGTACATCTGCGGGATATGGTCAGATTAAAGCACCTAGTGACTTTAGACCATCAGTAGAATTGCGTCAAGTTGAAAATGGCTCCACTACTAAAACCTTTGAGTTTAAACTCTACAGCCAGGGTTGTGCTGGTGCAAATCGACAACAACAAGAGTTACGTCCTTCCCACTGGCGCGGTTGGTTGCGTTCTTGGATATTGCGGTTTTTATTGGGAGTCATGTCGAAAGATAACGCAGAGAGAACCTTATGGGAACTCATGGGAATCATAGAACCAGATACCCACAAAGGTTGTGTACAAATCCGTATGATTCCGGGGGAAGAGATTTGGGGCGATAGCTCAAGTAACCAACCCTACTTTTATGTTTGGGAGGGGAAATTACAAGTTACTGCACCAAGCGAAATTCTCAACAAAATTATTTTACCAATTATCCGATTTGCAGTTAGTACAGGCGGTGTTGGTAGAGGTTGGCGACGACCATTACATATTTTCTATATGGAAACTAATAACAGATCTGCAACACGGGGAAGTCATTTAGTCATCAAACACCAAATTACTAATCCAAATACTAAAAATCGAGAGACACAAGTTTACAGACTGCCACCTAAGCCAGAAAATTGGACTTCTACCTATGATAATTGGTTGACGGCTGTGCGATCGCAGTGGGCTGAGAGAATCAACACTAATGCAAATCAGTCATTAGAAGCTGAGGTATTTTCACCCCGTACTTGTGCTGTTTATGCCGTTCCCGGGCCTTATGCCAATCCCATAGACGAGAATGATTTTGAGTGGCTAGAAACTGATGGGGTAGAAACTCGTGGAGAAGGTATGCACCTCATTTACGAACAAACTCCTCCGCGCAATTATAAACGTAATCCAGATATCGGAGGAAATGCAGCCGATAAAAATCCTCATTGTTCATGGGCAAGTATTAAGCGAATTAATATCCCCAGTCATGAAATAGAAGTAGATTGTCAAGAAATTGTTTGCTTATTTATGGGAGGAAAATCACCTCAGTCAAATCATATCCGCGCCCGGTTTCTTCAAGACTTAAACGAAATAGAGGGTAATGTACATTTATTCGGTATTTCTCCATAAATTATTCTGCTGCACAAGCGAACGGGAAATTACCAAGAATTAGTTAAAATTTCTTCCAAGCATCAGCAACATAAGCCGAATCAACCACAGTACCAATTAAATTTACAGGAGTATTTGCTGACGCATAGTATTTAACTTTTTGTGATAGCCCATCAATAGCATTAATTCTTTGCTTACCAGGACGAATATAAACTACTAAAACAGCCCTATTTGGTAGTAGATTAAGAACTTTCTGAAGTTGGTCAACTACTCTGTCTTCTATTAATTTGCTGATTTCTATTTCTGTTAAATCATTTTTCTCTGTATCTGCAATTAATTGGTAATTTACCAAATCTAGAATTACAACGTCGCCAGAAAGCTTAATGCGTTTGGCTGCGTTTACAATTTGTGCAGATTTAAATCCTCGTTGTGCCAATAGTTGATATTCTTCTGGATAATCATCTGGTATGAGTGGCTGCTGTTGTGGAATTACATAATCAATAGATATTCCTCCAACTACTTTTTCTCTGTCTAAAATTTGTTGAAGATTACTAACTTGTTGTCCCACGACTTCACTGACTGATGTTTGTAGTCGTCGTTCAACTTCCTGACGCACTAGCTGACGTGCTTCTTTAAGACTTTGATTAAACAGGTAAACACTGATAGCCCCAGCTACTCCTAAAATTAATGCCAGCACCACAAACGAAACATTAATTGCACCAACAAAACTACCAAAACTATTATTCAAACGTGTATTAGCATCTTGTAGAAACTGGATTTGGCTTTTGAGCAGTTCGACATCAGGTACTGGTGATGGTTTGGGAGTTGATGGAGAGGGAGAAGGAGTTTGGGCGACGAATAATACCCAATTCTGAATTAGCCATACTCCAGCTAAATTATACAGATTTTGCAAGTGCATACAGAATTATTTTATTTCCAGTTTATTTTCTAGTATATAAACACTCAGGTCTAAAGATACCCTCGATGGGAGCATCTCAAATTTGTTAGAACAGATGAACTAGCAGCTAGGGGTGAAAATCAGCGAAAATAAAGGAAGAAATCAAGGGAGCATCTCAATTATGGAACCAGCTAATCAGAAAAAACTTCAGGAGCATCTCAAAGCCATAGCCGGAATTCTATATCAAGAAGCAAAAACTGAAAAATTAGAAAGTTTAGCAGGAATTGAAAGAACAATTCTTAGCAGACTTTATTGATAATCAATACTGTAGCCAAAAAAAGAGTATAAGTAGCAGAAGCTACTGCGTGGGCGGCGGAGAATGTCAAGGCATCGGATGGAAGAGAATGTTTGGAAAGAAGTAGTTAAATAAGCTGACGAAAGCTTGACAGTCTGTTGTGTCTAAAGATAGATTAATGAATAAAGCTATCTGTAGCAAATTTCATTAAGAGCAACGCCACAGCCAGCGCAAATACACATAAATTTAAGTACATCGTTATCAGCAAAGCATCATGAGCCAAACCTTAATCACGCAAGAATTCGGGATTATCATAGCTGCTAAAAATCATAAACCAACAATACTCAATCCAGATTTTCTCAAATATAGTGGCATCGTCCCGATTGAATGGGAATTGGCTCGTCAACCAATATATACCCAAAGCGTATCCCAAGTTGCTTTCACCAACGGCATCGCTATCATAGCTGAACCAACACGAGTCATGTTCATAGAAGCTATTGAAAACAAAGCAGTAGAAGAAATTGCCGTTCCAGCTATTGCTAAAAAATATGTTGAAGCCTTACCCAACGTCGAATATGAAGCTGTAGGAATTAATCCTAGAGGCTACATCAGTTTTGACCAGCAGCAAGATGCCGCCCGTTTATTTCTCACAGAAACACTGTTAGCATCGGGTGCTTGGCAGGAAGTTGGGACTGCACCTGTCCGGGCAACACTGAACTTAGCTTACACTTTGGAACGCGGGCCATTTTATCTGAGTATAAATGAAGCGGCATTGCGGAACCCAGATGAAACAAGCACCCCAATTTTATTGTTCAGCGGTAGTTTTAGCTACGAAGTCAAAAGTGAAACTCCACTTGAACGTAAGAGTAGTCTGCATCAAGCCCTTGATAATTGGCAAGCAGACTTATCTGCTTACCAAGAAATTATCAGTACTAAATTTCTTGGCAAAATCAGTGAAGACGGAACTCTACTAACAAATGTATTTGCCATGAGTAATGCTGTTTAAGTCGTAAATATAAAGATCGTTAAGTAGGTGGGCTAGAAAATTCATAACTATGTAACAAAATGTAAATTCAGCGTTTACCTTACCAATAAGTTATTTCACCGTTTTTACAAAACTAAACATATCTCTGTTTTATCCTGCCTACTTACCTCATACTGCTGTGACTAGACATTGAAAGTGCAACATTAGAGATTAGCTAAAATTTTATGTTGGACTATTGTAATTGGCACAGACTTTATTTCTAGCCAAAGACCATAAGTAAACCCTGTCTAAGTTGAAATCTGTAGTTTTTTGATAGGAAAATCTCCAGTTTTCAAAATTGACGGAGTATAGACATCTCCAGCAAAAGAATGTAGAGCCGAGAATCCCTAACCAGATCACGTCTCTACAAAAATTTGAGATATAGCAACGGACAGGAAGGTTAGGACACCAACTGATTATAAAACCTAGACACCAAAAAACTTTTCAGGCTGTCACCTGTTAAGAGTCACCCGCTATAACGCATATTTCATTTTTGGAGATACTTAGTATCTGAACAGTTTAGCGCACAGAGTATTAACTATTGCTAATCTTTCACACTTGTAAATCTCCTGTAATCGCTCTTTTCGGAAACTTCCTCCAAAAACCATCTTCTAACAATTACTTACGTATTAAAAATAATTAGAGGTCTCAATGCTAGGGATAAATGAGTTGTTCCCAACCACCGACTCACTGCTGGTGAATGACGGGTCTATAATGTCCGTGATTGAAGATCCATTAAAGTTGAGTCAAGGAATTGGAATTTATGCAAATAACTCCTCAAATGGACTTATTGGCGCTTCCAGCACAGACCTGATCATAATTGATAATTCATTATCTCCAACTTCTTTTGCAGAAGAGTTTTCCATAACTTCAGTTCCTCCGTTCTTTAAACCAAACTCAACTACTAGCTTTGACCTGCTCACAGGGACTACAAGTGATAAACCATTAGTTGGCTTTTTAAATCAGAATGAAGCCATTTACCATTTCCTAAATACTCCCCCAGCCGGAAAAAGTAATAGTAATCAGCAGATTGACACTAAAAGTGTACCTAGTGAAACAAACTCAAGTCAGCAATTTAAGCAACTAACACCGGAAATATTAGAAAAATTCCGTACCGAGGCGATCGCTCGATGGGCAAATGCAGGCATTACTCCCGGAGAACAAGGTATACTCAAGGAAGTACAATTAGCGATCGCTGATTTACCTGGTTATAAACTGGGTTTAACTCAAGGATATGTCGTTACCATTGACCAAGATGCGGCTGGTACTGCATGGTTTATTGATTCTTCACCTAGTGATGATGTAGAGTTTAGCAATATAGTTTCTGCAAGCGAGTTGCAGGCAATTGAAAGCGACTTAGCTTTTGGGCGCGTAGATTTATTGACAGTAATGACTCACGAGTTTGGTCATGTACTAGGTCTGGATCACTTAGATTCTAATAGTGTAATGAGTGAGGCATTGGCAATAGGAACAAGACGCTTGCTCACACAGGAAATTCTAGAAAATAGTAAAGCAGATCAACCCATTAATGAAGCACTAGAGCTAAATTTATCAACAATTTCTGCTCAAAATGGCATAGTTGTCGGTAATTTAAGTACAACTGATACAATTAACCCTACTCGTAGTGGTAGATACAGTGATGATTACCAGTTAATTGATTTTACTGTGGGGAAACTTGTTACCCTTAACCTATCTTCCCCAAACTTTGATACCTATCTCCAACTTATCAATATAGATACAGGACAAGTCATTGCTCAGGATGATAACTCTGGGACTGGGAATAACTCATTGCTCAGATTTACTCCTATTGAAGGCATAAACTACATAGTGCGGTCTACCAGTTACAGTAGCGGCAGGACAGGAACATACAGCCTCATTGCCACCTCTGGTGCGCCGGACTTAGTAATCACAGATGCAACTGCACCCATTACCGCTCCTGAACGCAGCACTATTTCCTTAACTTGGACTGTCACCAACCAAGGAGAAGGCGTAGCGGCAAACGATTGGTCTGACTACGTTTACTTGTCAGATAACACTGTTTTTGATAGCTCAGACAGCTATATTGGCTATTTGGGGAATGGAGATAAAATTCCATTAGCCCCTGGTGCCAGTTACATAAGCACCCAAAACCTGGCACTACCAGAAAGGGTAGGAGCAGGAAAACAGTATTTGCTATTTGTTGCCGACCGAGATAATAACATAATTGAAGCAAGTGAAACCAATAACGTCCGGGCTGTTCCCATCGACATTACCGTACCGGATTTGGTAGTAACAGGAGCAACTGCACCCATTGCTGTCACAGTAGGCAGCACTGCTGAAGTATCTTGGACAGTACTCAACCAAGGTAACGTGCAGGCAACCCATCGCTGGTACGATGCCATTTACCTGTCCAATGACCAAACTTTGGATGGAACAGATACGCAGGTGAGCGGGTTTGATTCTGGGATTTCAGGGACATCTCTATTGGCTGGTGATACTTACACCTTGACACAAACATTGAATATTCCCAATACTACACTGGGAAATCGCTATTTGTTATTTGTCGCGGACGCAGACAACAATCAATATGAAACTAACGAAAATAACAACGTTAAAGCTATTTCGGTGGAAGTTAAGGCCCCGGACTTGATGATAACTGCCGGCTCGGCACCAGTTACAGCAGGAATCAGTGAGGGAATTACCGTCAACTGGACAGTTACAAACCAGGGAGATGTGGTTGCAGGGGCAGATTGGTACGACTATTTCTATTTGTCAGATGACCCAATTTATGATGATTCAGATCAGTATATTACAGAGAAATGGACAGGTGATCTGATTCCCCTAGGCAGTAATACCACATACACTGCTACGCATACATTTAATATTCCTAGCGATGCCACAGCAGGCAATCGTTATTTACTAGTAGTTGCTGACCGAGATCACTACCAGCAAGAAACCAACGAGAACAACAACTTTTATGCAATTCCGATCATAATTAAAGCACCAGATTTAACGGTTACAGATGCAACCGCTAGTGCGAACAGTGCAGATCCAGAAACAACTTTATCAGTTTCCTACATCGTAAAAAACCAAGGAGAAGTAAGTGCCAATCAGGGTTGGTATGACCAAATCTTCTTGTCCTATGATGAGGTGTGGGATAGCTCAGATACTTACCTCAATAAGCGTTATACCTCTACAGAAACACCATTGGCAGCAGATGCCACTTATACCGTTAATAATCTCAGCTTAACATTGCCAGGAGGAGCGATCGGTCAAGCAGGTAATCGCTACCTCCTTGTAGTGGCTGATGCTTACAACTATCAGAGTGAAACCAACGAAAATAACAATGTTAAAGCCATTCCTCTAACGATTGCCGGAGTTACAAGTGCCAACGCAGACTTGACGGTGACAGCAATTAACGCACCAATAAATGTTAGCACACAACAAAATATCACCGTTGCTTGGACAGGTAAGAATATCGGTAACTTACCTACCAGTGCCAGTTATTGGTATGACCAAGTGTACATTTCCAGTGATGCTATCCTGGATACCAGCGATACCTACCTAGACGAAACCTACGGCGATCGCACACTGACCCCTGGGCAAGAGTACACTCAAGAGTTAAATATCACAATTCCTCAAGGGAGAACTGGTACTCAGTACTTATTGGTAGTAGCAGACAATTACAACTATCAAGAAGAAATCAACGAAACTAATAACGTCCGGGCGCTGCAAATTGATGTTCAAACTCCCGATTTACAGGTAACTGCGTCAACTACTCCGACTCAGGCTTATGCTGGGGCGCAGATAGAAGTGAGTTGGACGGTTGAAAATCAAGGGAACGGTAGTACAGTGACTCAGTGGTACAACTCCGTATATTTGTCAGATGACGACACGCTTTCTACTGCTACAGACATTTTGTTAAAGGATGCAGAAACGCAAAAGTTATTACCTTTAGACAGCGGCACTGGCTATACTGTGACGCAATTGCTTTCACTACCGAATACTGTCACAAAGGGCAGCAAATATTTGCTATTTGTAGCAGACCGGGGTAATCAGCAGGGTGAATCAAATGAGAATAACAATGTCAAAGCCGTTTCTATCAACATTGTTGACAAAGACCCAAATTTACCGTTACTACAAACAGGTAGTCCAGTCCAAAACCAAAATAGTCCCCAACTTCTTACTAATCCTAACACTGCCACTTACATTCCTCTCTCTAGCAGTTTAACCACAGGATTGCTGGGTGAATATTATCTTTCTAGTAACAGTGTCACTACCTTTCCTGACTTTAGCACTCTCCAACCTACCTATACCAAAGTTGATCAACAGGTAAACTTCAACTTTGAAAATAATAATTTTGCTAATATTCCGGGCTTGACAAATAATTTTGCAGTTCGTTGGACAGGAAAAATTAATATTGCTACAGCAGGAGATATAACTTTTTACACAACAAAAGATTACTATACTAACGGTAATCGCCTCTACATTGATGGGCAATTGCTGATTGATAATCAGGGGTATTACTCGCAAGAACTCTCGCAAACAATTAACCTAACTCAAGGCGAACATGACCTGCGCTTAGAATTCTTTGATAACAATCACCACTACGGAAGTGGGGTAAATCTTAGTTACACTCCAGTGGGAGGCAGTAAGCAGCTAATTCCTGCCAGTGTTTTAACACCGACATCTGTAACACCGCCTCAAGACTTAGCTGATTTAAAGATTAGTGGGGTAACAGCTCCCACCGTGATCACTAAAGGGCAAACTATCAACACTACCTGGACTGTTACCAATCAAAGTAGTAATACTACCCAGAGTCGTTGGTATGATAACATTTACCTTTCTGATGACCTGATCCTAGATAGTGCAGATACGCTAATAACTGGCTTGACCGCAGATACGGACTTAGCAGGTGGCAGTACCTACACGCAAACCAAGAGCATTAAAATTCCGACAACTGTTGAGTTGGGAAATAAATATTTACTGTTTGCGGTTAATCCAGATAATACCGAAATTGAGAGCGAACGCACTAACAATGCCTACGCTTTACCCGTTATTATTACCAACCCTGACCTGATTGTAACAGCAGCAACAGTTCCAGCGACCGCAGCCGAGCGTTCATCAATAACAGTGAACTGGACTGTAAAAAACCAAGGAAATGTATTAGCTAATGCTAATAGCTGGTATGACTCAGTTTACCTTTCCGATAACACTGTTTTTGATAATTCAGATCGCTACATGGGTGATATCTGGATTAACGGCAACCAAGAAGCAGGAGAAACTTATAGTCAGAGCGAGATTTTTACATTACCACAAAATACTGGGTCAGGGAAATGGTATGTGCTGGTAGTAGCTGATAGAAACAACTATCAAGCAGAAACCAGTGAAACTAACAACATCTATGCTATCCCGATTAATATTACAATTCCGGATCTGACTATTATCACCAGCAGCACTCCCACAACAGCAGCACTGGGTGAAACAGTTGCTGTGTCTTGGACAGTCAAAAATTCGGGAGATGTATCAGCAGCAGCAGAGCGGTATGATTCAGTTTATCTCTCCGATGATGCCAAATTTGATGTCACGGACACCTATGTTGCTGACTTTTACCTCAGTAATTCTTCCCCTTTAGCCGCAGGTGCAAGTGAAGTTCGCACTGAAAGTATTATAATTCCCAACTCCCCCCTGGGACAACGTTACTTGCTGTTTGTGGGCGATCGCTATAATTATCAAAGTGAAACTGACGAAACTAACAACGTCTGGGCAACTCCCATCACCATCACTGCCCCAGATTTAGTCGTGTCAGATGCCACAGCCCCAATCACCGCTACACAAGGGGAAACGGTATCACTATCTTGGACAGTTACCAACCAAGGAAATGTTGTTGCTGAAACAGATTGGTACGACTCAGTATATCTCTCGGATGATGCAACCTTTGACGACTCAGACGAATACATTATCGACCGATGGAATTATGAAAACACCCCTTTAGCGGCTGGAGCCAGCTACAATATTCCACAAGACATCACAATTCCCACTAATGCTAAAGCAGGTAGTCGTTATTTGCTGTTCATTACAGATACATATAGCAACTACCAAGGAGAAACTAACGAAAACAACAATACCAGAGCAGTCCCCATCTACATTAAAGCTGCTGACTTGGTAATCTCTGACGCTAGTACTTCTGCTACTACTGTTGCCCCTGGCTCTACCCTCTCACTCTCCTACACAGTCAAAAACCAAGGTGAAAGCACAGCTTCTCAGGATTGGTATGACTACATCTATTTATCTAACGATGCTGTTTACGACGACTCTGATTATCAACTTGACTATCGCTGGAATTATGCAGAAACTCCTCTGGCAGTAGATGGTACTTATACAGTCGATAATATTAGCGTCACATTACCGAACGATCCCATTGGTCAAGCCGGAAATCGTTACCTGCTATTTGTCACAGACAGAGATAACTATCAAAGTGAAACCAACGAAAATAACAATGTCAAGGCGATTTCCTTGACAATTGCAGGTGAAAATGCTGACTTAGAAGTGATAGCAGCAATAGCCCCCAGTGTAGTATCAACACAGCAAAATATTTCAGTATCTTGGACAGTCAAGAACATAGGTGCATTGACAGCATCAGCAGACTGGTATGATTCTGTTTACATTTCTAGTGATAGTACCTTAGATGCCAGCGACACCAGAATAACAGATCAATTGGTGTCGTCGCAAACACCATTACCAGTAAATGGGCAATACAGCCTTAACAGTGATATTACAATTCCCCAAGAAAGGACTGGCAATCAATATTTGCTGTTTGTTGCCGATGGTTACAATTACCAGGGTGAACTCAACGAGACGAATAACGTTCGTGCTGTATCAATTACAGTTCAAGCCCCTGACTTAGTAGTAACTAGTGCTACAGCACCAGTAAAAAGTTATCCTAGCACAAGGATTGAAGTCAATTGGACTGTGAAAAACCAAGGTAACGCTAGTGCTATTAATGATTGGTACGATCGCATTTATCTGTCAGATGATGATACTTTAAACACTAATACTGATACTTTCCTGAAAGATATAGTCACAGGTAACTTGACTCCTTTAGCAGTCGGAGATGAATACAGCGTCAGCCAGTTATTGACATTACCCAGCAATATCAAAATTGGCAATCGCTACTTGTTATTTGTAGCAGATCTCAATAATGACCAAGGTGAAATCAGCGAAAGCAATAATGTCAAAGCTATCCCGATTGCCATTGGTGATAATGACCCAGATTTAGTAATCACCACTGCTGCTGCTCCCACCACAGCCGTTTTGGGAGAATCCATCGCAGTTAACTGGACTGTCAAAAATCAAGGTACTATAGAAGCTTCAGCGGATTGGTACGACACAATCTATCTGTCCGATGACCAGATATTAGATAGCACTGATGTAGCAGTCTCCTCTCAAAGTGCCGCCCAAATGTCTCCCTTAGCTGTGGATGGGACTTATAATTATAGCCGCAGTATTACAATTCCCAACACTACTACAGGCAACCGTTACTTGCTATTTGCTGTAGATGCAGGCAAGCAACAAAGCGAAAAAGACGAAACCAATAACGTCCGCGCAGTCCCAATTACACTAACAGCACCAGACTTGATAGTCAGTGATGCCAGTAGCACCGTTTCTGCTGCAACCTGGGGCGAAACCATCCAAGTTTCTTGGGTAGTAGCCAATATTGGCACAGTGAGTGCTGCTGCAACTTGGGGCGACCAAATTTACATCTCAGATGACCCTATCCTGGATGGGACTGATAAGTTTGTAGCCACTTTTAGTGCGGCTGATAATGTGCCGTTAGCAGGTAACAGCAGCTATACACAAACTGCTAAAAACATTACCATCCCCATCAATTCGGGAACTGGCAACAAGTACCTGCTATTTGTCACAGATGCCAATGATGCTCAGGGTGAAATTAATAACAACAATAACGTCAAGGCCATATCAATTGAAGTTAAAGCCCCAAATCTCCAAGTTACTGATACCAATGCTCCCACTAGCGTCACCTGGGGAGAAGTTATTCCCGTTTCTTGGACAGTCAGCAATCAAGGTACAGGTAAGGCTCTAGCTGATTGGTGGGATTACATTTACCTTTCTAGTAATCCTACCCTAGATAGTAACGATATTTACTTAGGGAATTTATCAGCAGCGACTCAAAGTCCTCTCGAATCGGGTAATAGTTACAGCTTCAACCGCGATATTACTGTCCCAAATGTCACACCTGGAAATTGGTATTTGTTAGTTGCTGCTGACAACAATGGCAACCAACAAGCAGAAAGCAACGAAACAGATAATCTG
This sequence comes from Anabaena sp. PCC 7938, assembly GCF_049315035.1. Taxonomy (NCBI): domain Bacteria; kingdom Bacillati; phylum Cyanobacteriota; class Cyanophyceae; order Nostocales; family Nostocaceae; genus Anabaena; species Anabaena sp. PCC 7938. The sequence continues at coordinate 182,801 of NZ_CP186039.1, forward strand.
CGTGCTGTTGCCTTGGAAGTAAAAGCACCCGATTTGGTTGTCTCTGCTGTGACAGCACCTACTGAAAGTATTTTGGGAGCAACAATCCCAGTTAGCTGGACAGTTACGAACCAAGGAACTGGTAATGCTCTGGCAGATTGGTATGATTACGTTTACCTATCAGCAGACCAGACCCTAGATGGTGCAGACACTTCCTTGGGATACTTGTGGACAGGCGATAAGACACCATTGGCAGCAGGATCTAGCTACATAGTAGGTAGAGATGTTACACTTCCCAATGTGGCAGCCGGAACTTGGTATCTCTTAGTTAGTGCAGATCGAGACAATTATCAAGCTGAGACGAATAACAATAATAATGTCAAAGCAGTTGCAATTGAACTGGGTGCGCCGGATATTGAATTGACAGATGCAACTGCTCCTACCACTGTTAGCTTAGGCCAAACAATTCAGGCGGGTTGGACTGTTACGAACACAGGAAATCTTGTGGCTCCAGCAGACTGGTCTGACTACGTTTATTTGTCAGATGATGCCACTCTTGATGAAACTGACACTCTATTAAACTACTTATCAGCAGCAGATAAAACACCCCTGAGTGCTGGCAATAGCTATAATCAAACTTTTCAGGTTAGTATCCCCGGTACAGGAAGAGGTAATAAATATCTATTGTTTGTTGCAGACGGCAACAATGTACAAGGCGAAAGTAACGAAAATAATAATGTACGTGCCAAAGCTTTAACAATCAATGCCCCCGATTTAATTATCTCTGAGGCAACATCTCCAAATCGTGCCATTTTAGGCGAAACCATAGACGTTTCTTGGACAGTCAATAATGCTGGTAGTGGCTCGGCTTTCGCTGACTGGTACGATAGCATTTATATTTCTAATGACACGAATTTTGATGCTACAGATACCTTAATTACTGACATCTGGACTGGAGAAAAAACACCATTAGCACCAGGAGGCAGTTACAACATTGCTAAACAGATTACTGTTCCTAATACCGCCACAGGGAACCGCTATCTGTTGTTTGTGGCAGACCGCACCAATAGTCAAAGTGAGACTAACGAAAGCAACAATGTTAAAGCTGTTGCGATCGCCCTGGGTTCAGTAGACCTCGTACCAACTATTACCTCATCACCAACAACAGCTACATCCGGCACAACCGTATCCTTAGAGTGGTTAGTAACTAATACAGGTTCAGTAGAAGCACCAGGCAATTGGACTGACCGCATCTATCTTTCCACAGATAATCAATTTGACACCAGTGACATTTTCCTCCAAGAACTCCAGCATGATGGAATCTTGGCAGCAAATAGTAGCTATCCAGCACAGCTTAACTTGAATTTACCTCTGGATATTAGCGGCGAACGCTATTTATTATTAGTCACAGATGCTAACAAGCAAGTAATTGAAATCACTGGTGAAGAAAATAACGTTGTCAGCAGCTTAATTCAAATCGAATTAGCGCCCTATGCAGACTTAGCAGTTTCTAATGTTATCGCACCTACCTTAACCATCGGCGATCCAGCAAGTGTAACCATCGACTGGACAGTAACCAACCTTGGCAATGGCATCGGTAAAACCAGCACCTGGGTTGACCGAATTATTGCCTCACTCGACAGTACAGTCGGTAACTCAGATGATATTATACTAGCAAACTTCACTCACAATGGATTTTTAAATGTCGGTGAAAATTACACCCGTTCGGAAAAACTCAGCCTCTCTGCCGGTTTCCAAGGTCAATATCAGTTATTTGTACAAACTGATGCCACCGCTCAGGTATTTGAGAACAACGTAGAAACAAATAATACCACTACTCCTAATAATCCCTTCAGCGTCGTTCGTATTCCTTATGCAGACTTACTAGTTTCTGAAATCCAAACACAGGCAGCCGCCAGTAGCGGTCAACAAACGCAAGTATCTTGGAAAGTTACCAATTCAGGCATTGGAATCACCAACACCAGTTCTTGGACAGACCATGTTTCATTAGCCAGCGACCCAGAAGGCACAAATATCATTGCCGACTTAGGAAGCTTTGAACACGTAGGTGCATTAGCCGTAGGTAAGACTTACAATTCCTCTGTAGATGTTACCCTGCCCAACGGACTTTCAGGTAATTACTACCTGGTTGTAACTACAGGTGGTCCATTCGAGTTTATTTACACTAATAACAACAGCCGCACCTCCAACGCAGTTCAAGTAAGTTTTACTCCCCCTCCCGATTTAGTAGTAACAAATGTCACTTCTCCTACAACAGCCCAATCTGGTAATAAGATTGATGTCTCCTGGACAGTAGGGAACACCGGCACAGGTGATGCTGTTGGTTTTTGGACAGACCAAATATTCCTCAAAGAAGTTGGCAATTCCAACGCGCAATTAATTTCCTTGGGTAGCTTTAACTATGGTAACGGTCTCCAGGCAGGTAAAAACTACACCCGCTCTGAACAATTTGTTTTGCCTTCTACCCTCCAAGGTTTGTACGAAGTTGTAGTCAAAACTAACACTACTAACTCTCTATATGAGAATAGTGCGACAGCAAATAATACCAGCAGTACAAACCCCAACAATCTGCTAGTTAGTTTAACTCCTCGTCCTGACTTGCAAGTAAAGGAAATTATTGCACCGACAACAGCCAACGCTGGTGGCACGATTTCTTTGGAATTCATCGTCAGCAATGAAGGCATAGTTAGCACAAACACACCCAACTGGCAAGACCGTGTTTATTTGTCCCTAGATGACAAAATTAGCTATGATGATTTGTCTTTGGGTAGCTTTAGCAATGGTGCAGCCTTAGCAGCAACAGAAAGTTACCGCACCCAGGCTAATACCTTGGTAATTCCCAAATACTTCCGGGGTGAAGCCTACCTGATTGTCCAAGCAGATGCTTCTGGACAAGTAGATGAATATCCCCAAGAATCTAATAATATTAAAGCAGTCAAATTAAATATAAATTCACTGCCACCTGCTGATTTAGTTACCAGTCAAGTAATTGCTCCCACCCAAGCTTTTGAAGGTTCTCAGATCAAAGTCCGTTACACTGTCACCAACCTGGGAATTGGTGAAACCGACCGGGATAGTTGGACAGATACCATTTGGCTAACCCGCGATAAAAATAGACCATCCCCAACTAACAGTGAAGGAAACGCAGAAGATATTCTTTTGACCAATGTTGGACACAGTGGTTTGTTGAAAGTTGGTGAAAAATATGAAGCGGAGGTAAATGTTCTCATCCCAGGTCAAATCACCGGTGAGTGGTACATTACTGCTTGGTCGGATGCTTACAATGTCGTTTTAGAAGACACCTTTGATATTAATACTAATCCAGACGACCCCACAGAACTGGACAACAATAACTATAAAGCTAGACCAATTACCATCCTGCTGACACCACCACCGGATTTGGTAGTAACTTCAGTCACACCGACAACTCAAGCAGTAGGTGGACAACCATTTAGCGTTTCTTGGACAGTACAGAATCAAGGTGCTAATGGCATAGCAACAAGTAATTGGATTGACCAGGTTTACCTATCTGATAGTCCCACACTCAACGCACCGGGAGCTAAACAATGGTTTTTGGGTAGTGTCGGACACAGTGGTAGTTTGGGAGTGAATGAAAGCTACACTGGCAAACTTGATACCATCTTGTCTCCAGGTGTTAGTGGTCACTACATTATTGTTCAGACTAACCCTAATGGCAACGTTTGGGAAGGGCCTTATATTAACAACAACCTGCTGAACGCTAACACTCTTGTCACCAGCAGTCCAGCAGACTTAATTGTAACAAATGTGAAAACTCTGCCGCAAAACTTCTCTGGAGAACGTACCACCGTTGAGTGGACAGTGAAGAATATCGGCAGTGATATGTGGGCTGGAACTCGCTACTGGTATGATGAAATTTGGGTTTCCCCCGACCCCACCTTTATCCCCGGACGGGCAACTAAAGTCGGATTTGTCCCCTATAGTCCTCAACAACTATTACGCAGTGGTGATAGTTATACGCAAACCCAAGATATTACTTTACCTGCGGGAATTGATGGTGAGTATTATATTTATGTTAGTACAGATTATAGTTACGACAGAAATACGGAACAATTCCGGGGTGAAATTCCCACAGGTGGCGACAATAATTCGCTGCGGGATAGCTTTGAATATCGCGTATTTGAAGACACGACAAACAATTTAGGTAGTTCCTTAATTCCTGTTACCTACAGAGAAGCAGATTTAGAAGTTACCAATCTTGTAGTTCCTCAAACATCACCTACTTCCGGTCAGACAATTTCAGTCAACTGGACAGTCACCAACACAGGTACTCGTGATACCAGAGAAAATTCTTGGTACGATCGCATTTATCTTTCACGGGACGGTTCTTTAGACTTTAATGACACCTTGCTGGGTAATTTTATTCATCACAGCGGCTTAAAGCAGGGTCAATCTTACATTGGTAATGGGCAATTTACTCTCCCAGATGGTATTGATGGCAATTTCTATTTACTAGTATTCACGGATGCAAATATTAGTAAGGGGAATAACAATAAACTCACCTATGATCTAGGCATTAGCCAGACATTAAGTCGCGTACCTGAGTTCCAAGATGAAGGTAATAATATCACTGCTGCACCTTTGACAGTTACGTTGCAACCACCAGCAGATTTGCAAGTAACTTCAATTATTATCCCCGAACGCGCTACCACCGGACAAAGCTTCAATCTCAGTTACACCGTAGAAAATAAAGGTGTTGGGAATACACCAACTAGACAAAATCGCTGGAATGATTTAATTTACCTATCCAGAGATGAATTTTTAGATTTACAAAGCGATCGCTATCTGGGATATGTAGAACATAATGGTGGCTTAACTGCTAATGGCAACTACACAGTTAACAAAACGCTACAACTGCCCACTGACTTTGTTGGTTCCTACTACGTCTTTGTAATTACCGATGCACCCCAGTCTAACCCTCGCGGTGTGGTATTTGAAGGCAATAATGAGGGTAATAACGCCAAAGCCAGCATTCAGCCCCTAGTATTAGAATTGCCACCACCAGCCGATTTGCAAGTAAGCGAAATTACTATTCCCAGTACTGCGAAATCTGGTGAACAGATAGAAATTAGCTGGAAAGTCACTAACTACGGTGACAATCCAGCCAGCGGAGAATGGAGTGATGCAGTTTACTTATCCACAGATGCAATATGGGATATCAATGACCGCCTCATTGGGCGAATAACCCATAATGGAAACTTAGTCACTGCTGCTGACTACACCTCAACCCTGATCACAAATCTGCCCCCAGCAATTCCCGGACAATATCGCATCATTGTTAGATCAGATATCTTCAATCAAGTTTACGAAGCTGAAAACGAAGCAAACAACCGCACAACTTCGGCTGACTCCCTGAATGTTACCGTTGAGCAGTTACAATTAGGTGTAGCCAAAGCAACAACCCTCAGTACCGGACAGGAAAGGCTATTTGCAATTAACCTCCAAGCTGGTCAAACCCTGCGAGTCAAAGCCAACTCGGATGCTACTCAAGCTGCTAACGAAATATTCGTCCGCTTCCAGCAAGCACCGACCAGTATTGTTTATGATGCTGCTTACACAGGAGTATTAGGTCCAAATCAATCAGCCATAATTCCCACCACAAAAACAGGAACTTACTATGTACTCGTGCGGGGTTACTCTGAACCCAACAATAACACCCCTCTCACCCTGTTAGCTGATGTTCTTCCTTTTGAAATTACCGATGTTGTTACCGACCGGGGAGGAGATAGCCGCTACGTCACCACTAATATTTTAGGCGCACAATTCCAGTCAGGGGCAATTGTGAAATTAGTTCGTCCTGGAATTGCTGAATATAACCCAGTCAGATACCAAGTCATTGACAGTACCAAAATTACTGCTATCTTTGACCTCACAGACGCACCTCACGGTCTTTATGATGTTAAAGTCATCAACCCAGATGGCCAGGTGGCAATTGTTCCTTATCGCTACTTAGTTGAACGGGCAATTGAACAAGATGTTACCATCGGTTTAGGTGGGTCAAGCATCCTCGCACCTGGAGATGCAGGTACTTATGGTGTCTCAGTCCAAAGTTTAACCAATATCGACACCCCCTACGTACATTTTGCTATCGGTACTCCCGAACTGGGAATAAATTCAGAAGTCTTCAATCTTCCCTACACCGAATTTAGCTCAAATCTGCGCGGCAACCCAGAAGGCGTTTTGGAAGATGTGCCTTGGGCTAGTCTTATCTCCGATATCAATACCAATGGCGAAATTTTAGCACCAGGATATGTCCTTGACCTCCCCAACGCGGGATTTGTTGGTCGCACATTTAACGTTCAAACTTATCCAGGACTGCAAGACGAACTAGCTAAAGACCCCGAAGGTTTAGACGATGTTCTAGATGAAGATATTGCTTTCCGCTTCCATATTTTAGCGACAGCAACAGCAATGACTCGTGCGGAATTTGTTCAACAACAAACTCAAGAAGCACTGCGGTTGCGAAATGCGATTCTCAAAGACCCAACAGCCTCGATTTCGCTGACTGTCTTAGCGGCAGATACTAACACTTGGACAAACGCATATTTAGCAGCTTTAGAACAAGCGGGATTATTACGTCCTGAAAACGCAGCCCCGCCAATTCGTGAAAATCCCCAGGTAATTAGCTTAATGGCGACACTCGCCACTGGTTTATTACTGGGTCCGGCGGGGAATCAAATTATCTCTAGTAATAACCTAGTCAACTTCTTTGAACAAGTCCGTAAATGGTATGGGAATAACCCCAGTTTAAGAGGACAAAATTCAGCTGTTGATCTTCAACAATACGACTTAGGTCTCTCACAAAAAACCCACGCCCAATCCTTCAACGTCTACGTTCCTTTTGGAGAAGCGAGAGTTGAACTACCCCAAGGCGTTGCTGTACCACCTCCTAGCTTTGGTAGCTTCTTCAACGGTGCTGGAACTACTAGTAATCTTGCTACCCTCACAGGTCCGCTGGGCTATGGGATGGAAAATATCATTCCTGTGGGAACAGCACTCCCCTACACCATTCGCTTTGAAAATGCTGCTGCTGCTGACAGTTATGTTGGGGAAGTACGGATTGTTACCAAACTTGATGATGACCTCAACCCCCGTACCTTCCAGTTAGGTTCTCTGCGTTTAGGCGATATTCAGATTCATATTCCTACAGGACGTGGAACTTCTCTCTGGGGATTTTGATTTTACCAGCAGCAAAGGCTTTATTTTACGGGTGAGTGCTGGCTTAGATATAATTTCTAACACTGCTACTTGGTTAATCCAAGCAATTGACCCGAATACTGGGGAAGTGGTGCAGAACCGTGATATTGGTCTGTTGCCACCCAATACAGCGAGCGGCGTTGGTAGTGCCTTTGTCAGCTACACTATTCTCCCTAAAACTGGTAGTGAGACGGGGACGGAAATTACTAGTACGGCTAGAATTATTTATAACACGGCTGCACCTTTAGATACAGCAGAAGTCACTAACATTATTGATGGTACTGCCCCAACAACGGAAGTCACTGCCACACCATTAGTTGCAGGTGGTTCTGACTATTTGGTGAAGTGGACGGCAACTGATGATGCCGTTGGTTCTGGAATTAAGCACGTTACTGTTTATGTAGCTGAAGATGGTGGTGATTTCAAGATTTGGCAGCAGCAAACTACTGAGATGAGTGGCGTTTATGTTGGTCGTAGCGGACATAGCTATGAATTCTTGGCACTGGCTACCGATAATGCTGGTAATAAGGAACAACCTTCTTTAGGAATTAGCGCCCCCAATGATGGTTCTACGGTTAATTTAGGGACTTTACCGACAGTTGAGAAAACGACTTCACCAGAATTAGGTACGCCCCCTCTACCCCAACCGCAACCATCAACAAATCAACTATTCTTAGCAGCCACACAGGGTATTCCATCTACTGTACCCACAACTCAACCATCTGAATTTAGTAGCGTTTTACGTCCCTTCGTTGCTTCTGCCTTTGCTACAGGCATTCCCAATAGTCATGCCAATATAGCACCTTTAGCGATCGCTGTTCTTGAAGATGGTTCAGTACTAGCTAGTGGTGGTGCTAACCGGGGTTCTCTCTACAACTTCTCAGCAGCAGGTGGGGCTGCAACTACTCCAATTACCACTTTGCAGTATCCCATTTTTGACCTGGGGATTGATAGCAACGGTAGCCTCTGGGCAACTACAGGTGGTGGTCCCTTACTACAACTTAATTCACAAACTGGGCAAATTGTCAAGGAGTATGGCGATAGTATTACCCAAGCTTTAGCAATTCAAGCTGGTACGGGATTAATTTACGTTTCTTCCGGTAAAGGCATTGAAATTTTCAATCCTGTCAGTGAAACTTTTACTCATTACAGCAATTTGCGTGTAGATAGTTTAGCATTTAACACTGACGGCAAACTTTGGGCAACTACTTGGCCAGAACGGGGTGATATTGTTCGCTTTAATGAAAATGGTCAGCCAGAAAAGATCCTGGAATTTGATGCCCCTGTAGATTCTATCGCTTTTGGTAAAACGGGTAGTCGCTTGGCAGGATTGTTGTTTGTTTCTAACAACAATGGCGATTTGCAAATGGTTGATTTGGCGACCTTACAACACATTAAGGTAGCATCTGGTGGTAGTAGAGGTGAAAATATCACAACCACAGATGATGGTCGTGTTTTACTTTCCCAGTCCCAGCAAATAGATATATTCAACCCCGTCATTGCACCCCAGGTAGCAGCGACTAATCCGGCACCGAATGCGATCGTTGCTCTGCCTCAAGGTACAATTAGTGTCACCTTTGACCAAGATATGTTTGCAGGTGCTGTGAATGACACCACCTCTGTCCTCAACCCAGCCAATTTTGAGTTAGTCAGTGCAACTGGGACTATCACACCACAATCAGTCCGCTACGATACCGAAACTCGCACTGTACTTTTGGACTTCAACACTCTCACCCCTGACCATTACGAACTGCGGGTGTCTCAAAATCTCAAGAGTGCTGTTGGTGTAGAACTAATTGGTGGTTACAAAGAGCAATTTACCGCAGTTTCAGATTTCTCAGCCCTAGTAGACTTTAAATTTACCAATCCTCGCTCTGACAGACAACATCAAACGATTTCCTATGATGTGACTCTCACCAGTAAAGCGAGTTATGACTTACTGCTACCAGTAATGCTGTTGCTTGATCCAGCACAGTCCTTCACAGGTGTACCAACTGATGCAACACGCAATGCTTCTGGCGCATACATGATAGATTTGCAGGGCAATTTACCACAAGGTGTCCTCAAAGCTGGTCAATCTACTACTGCACACACAATTACAGTTTATAACCCAGACGCGCTGCGGGTTGAGTTTACCCCAGGAATTTACGCGCTTCCTTACCCGAATCAATCACCGATTATTACTTCTGCTCCAGTCTTGACGGCTTATTCTGGTCAAGCATATACTTACCAAGTGGCAGCTAGTGATCCAGATGGTGCTGTACTGGGATATCTGTTATATGATGCCCCCCAAGGAATGAGTGTTGACGAAAATACTGGTTTAATTACTTGGTCGCCTACACAGCAAAGTCCGGTAAGTACTGATGTCACTTTGCAAGTATACGACCTGCGCGGCGCTCATACGACACAATCGTTTAGCTTAAATGTGGTCGGGGGGAATCATAAACCAATATTTAATACTCCTGTTGTCAGCGGTGGTATTATTGTTTCATCCTCTAACAGCACAGTTTCTGGTAATTCATCCTCTAACAGCACAGTTTCTGGTAATTCATCTGGTAACAATACAGTTTCTAGTAGTTCTTCCCTCACTCCTCCCCTTCTCCTCAAAGGCGCTGAAGGCAAAACTTTACAAATTAAAGTCCAAGCAACGGATATAGACCATAATCAGTTAACATATTGGGCAGATAATTTACCCAATGGTGCAATCTTTGACTCAGCTACAGGTATTCTAAGTTGGACTCCTAACTACAATGCGGCTGGTACTTATGAAAATGTGCAATTTACTGTTAGCGACGGTATAGAAAAAGTAACACAGTCTGCAACTATTCTGATTGCACCTACCAACCAAGCACCCACCCTGATTAGTCCTGCTAACACAATCGTGCGTGAAGGTGAAAAAGTCAGAATTCAACTCCAAGCAACAGACGCAGATATAACAGATGCTGTTTCTTCCCCACTCCTCACCTACAACAGCAACCTCCTCCCTGGTGGTTCACAGCTAGACCCAAATACAGGATTGTTTGAATGGACACCAACCTACTTCCAAGCTGGGGAGTTTGAGATTCCTTTCACTGTCAGTGATGGCGAATCAATTACTACAAAAACTACCAAAATTACAGTCCTCAACGCCAACGCTGCACCTATATTTGATAATTTAGGTACTTGGCAAATTCAAGAAGGACAACAAGTCCACTTCCGTGCCTTTGCTTTAGACCCAGATAACCCAGGCTTCGTACCCCAAGACCGTAATGCTGATGGTCAATTAACTATCCTAGAAGGTAGTGACCCATCTGTGATTTATAGTGTTTCTAATTTACCAGTTGGTGCTACTTTTGACCCAATTACAGCTATATTTGCTTGGACATCAGGATATGCCAGTGCCGGGACATACAATGTCACCTTTACTGCTACTGATAATGGTAATGGTACGGGAACAAATAAAGAAACTTCCCTAATAGTACCAATCACTGTTCTTAATACCAATCGTGCGCCGCAAATTAACGAATTTACCAACGTTACCCTGAACCGGGGGGAAGTACAGGAATTGGTATTAACGGTAAGTGATGCTGATAATGACCCGTTGGTGTTGCAACTGAAAACAGAATCTATAGGATACAATATCCCTGATTTTGTCAAATTTACTGATAATGGCAATGGTACAGCTACATTACGTTTAACACCAGGAATTAGTGATGGTGGTGATTATTCCTTTACCCTCACTGCAACTGATAATGGCAATGGTGGTGGTGTCAATGCTGTACAACAAGATGAATATACCTTTGTTATTTCAGTTAATGCACCCAATGACGCACCAAAATTGCCCTTCATTGGTAACAAAGTTGCAGTTGTTGGTGAAACTCTGGAATTTATTGTCAAAGCATCAGACAAGAATCAAGATAATTTAAACTTTAGTTTGAGTGGTCTACCTATTGGTGCTACTCTTACACCAACTGCAATTTACGGTGAAGCATTATTCCGTTGGACACCTACTGCTGCCGATATCAATACATATCCTGTCACCATTGGGGTTCAAGATAGCGGTAATGGCAACTCTTCCGAGGTTCTTAGCAGTCAACAAGCCTTTAATTTAGTTGTTCGGACTTCTAATACTGCACCGATACTTTCCGCGATCGCTAATCAAACTATAGCAGAAGGGCAAACCCTGAATCTAGTATTATCTGGCAGTGATGTTGATGGTGATATTCTTACCTATACTGCATCTAATTTACCACCAGGTGCGGTACTTGATTCTGCACAGGGGATACTGACTTGGACACCAAATTTAGCACAAGCAGGAACTTATAACAACATCATCCTGACTGCAAGTGATGGTAACAAAAGCAGTTCTCAAACTTTAGCAATTCTGGTAAATAATACAAATCAGACTCCTGTATTAGCACCATTGCCTATCCAAACAGGACAAGAAAACAACCTCGTCCAGTTTACCTTAGCAGCAGGAGACATTGATAACGACTCATTAATATATTCCGCAGTTTCACCATTGCCAACAGGTGCTGTATTTGACCCCCGCACCGGACAATTTACTTGGAAGCCGAATTATCAACAAGCAGGTGAATATTTATTAAAATTTGCCGCAACTGATACCCAAGGTGCTAGTGGTATCCTTGATGTTACCTTGCGTATTGCCAACGTCAACCGCACCCCCGCAATCTCCGTATCTTCCCATGCAGTCGCGCTGGGTGAAAAACTGCAATTTACAGTTACTGGTACTGACCCAGATAACAACACAAATCTTACCTACAGTGCCATTGATTTACCAGATGGTGCGGTAATAAATGCAGCGACAGGACAATTTACTTGGACACCCAATCCCGGTCAGGTGGGTGATTATGGTATTACCTATGCGGTTAGTGATGGTGAAAAAACAGTAACGCAGACTTCCCTTGTGCGGGTGGCGATCGCACCCACAACCCCAACTGTTACCTTTGACCTCACACCGAGTTTCCCAGCAGTTCCTGGACAAAAGGTGATAGTGCAAACTCTCGCTTCGGGTTTGGCTGATATTACCAACTTGAGCGCCACAGTAGATGGTAGACCTGTAACTGTTGATAGTCAAGGCAGAATTGAGATTATTCCCACCACTTCTGGGCGCTTGGTTGTTGATGTTACCGCTACAGATGCAGATGGTCGCCTTGGTTATAATAGTACTGTAGTTAAGGTGCGTGATCCGCAGGATGCCGCTGCACCAGTAGTTACATTTACACCAGGGTTAGACGGTGCTAAATTGACGAGTATTACTAATATTATTGGCAGCGTTAATGATAGTAACTTAGATAGCTGGGTGCTAGAAGTTGCTGATTTTGGTGAAGACGTATACAGGACATTGGCTAGTGGTAATAGTGCCTTAAGTGGGCTTTTGGCTCAATTTGACCCTTCTAAGTTGGAAAATGGTTTCTATCAATTACGGTTACGGGCGACTGATATTAGCGATCGCACCACTGTCACACAGATAATTGTCGAAGTCAATACTGCAACCAAGCCGAGTGCGTATATCAAAACTGAAACTGATTTGTCGGTGAACTTGGGCGGTAATACTATTAATCTCATCCGCACCTATAGTTCTCTAAATACCGATGAAATTGGCAGCTTTGGTAACGGATGGCAATTAGCTGCTTTAGATACCAACATCCAAACCAATGTCCCCTTAACAGGAAGAGAATCATTAGGTGTTTATGAACCATTCCGTGTGGGAACAAGGCTTTACCTCACAACTCCTACTGGAGAAAGAGTTGGGTTTACATTTACACCGCAAAAACACACAATTCCTGGTTTAACTTATTACAGTCCTGCTTGGGTGGCAGATTCAGGTGTAAATTATACACTTTCCTCAGCCGATGCCAAACTGACTTTGGCTGGAAATCGCTTCTATGACCTCAAAACTGGTTATGCTTACAATCCTGGTAGTCAGGTGTTTGCAGGTGCTGATTACACCCTTTCCTCCGCCAATGGCACTGTTTATCACTTGAGCGCTGCTGGTGGTGTTACTGAACAGATTGGAGTGAATGGGACACATCTAATATACAGCGATAGTGGTATTATCAGTGCCACTGGGGAAAAAGTAGGTTTTGTCAAGGATGATTTTGGCAGATTAACTCAAATTACGGCACCAGATGGTAGTTTGGTAACTTACAGTTATGATCTGCAAGGGAATTTGGTATCAGCCAGGAATCTCGCATCTGGTCAATCCAGTCGTTATGGTTATTCCTCTCATCTTCTGACTCTAGCAACGGGAACACTAGGAGAAGCAATTACCTATTCCACTACACCGCAAGTATCACCTGTGTTAGGGGATTTGGGGAGTGCAGCGCAATTTACTGGTAATGTCATCAATGAGAATATGAATGTGGGTGAACGAGATGCCTATACTTTCAGTCTCAGGGATTCTGAACTAGCTTCTACGGCGACTGGTACTGTGTTATTAGCAGTGACAGTCAATAATGCTCTCAATCCGGCTGTACCGTTGCTGAGTGGATTATCACCAATTGTCACTCAAAACAATGCTGATAGCGCCTTTGCTTTGTTTGCTGTTTCTTCTGCTGGGTTGAATCTGATTGAGATTACTGGTGCTAGTGCCTATTCACTGCAATTATCTGTAGCTGGGGATGTTAACCGTGATGGGTTAGTTGATGGGGTAGATAGCCAGTTGTTAAGTCAGGTTATGGCTTCTGGTAATTATAATGCTATTTACGACTTTAATAAAGATGGTGTCATTAATGCTGCTGATGTGCAGATTCTCGGTAGTAATTATGGCTTTACTGCTAATCGTGCGCCTGTAGTTACTTCTACATCTGTGCTGACTCACACTGATTTATTAACTAAGGTGGCACTGGATAATTTAGCTACTGACCCGGAAGGGGATGCAATTTTCTACCGCATTATTAATCCGGTAAATGGGACGGTGACGTTTACTCCTGATGGTGAGTCGGCTTTGTTTACACCGATTGCTGGTTATTCGGGAATGGCGAGTTTTGATGTTGTTGCTGATGATGGGTTTAGTAGTTCTGCACCTGCAACAGTGACGGTGAATGTCAGTAATGCGGCGTTGGTGAATTTGGATTTTGCCCGCCGTGGTTTGCGGTTGGATGTGGGTGGAAGTACGGAGTTGGTGGTGATTGGGGATTTTGTTGATCAACAGGATGTTGTACTACCGTATTCTTATTTACAGTTGGCATCGGATAATGCTGCCGTGGCTACGGTGTCTGCGGGTGTGGTGACTGGTTTGAGTGATGGGGTGTCGGTGCTGAGTGCGTCTCGGAATGGTATTCAGGCTGTTACTGCATTGCGGGTGGGTGAATTATTGCCAACTAACCAAACTCAATTAAATGTTGCGATCGCTGAACAAGAAGGTCTAGACTTGTACCCTGAAGCCGTCATGCTAACTATTGGTGCAACAAGACAATTATTAGTTGGTTTATACGGAGTAGAAGAATCACCAGACCTGAAATTTCAAGATGCTGGAACCCGTTACTTTGTCAGCAATCCTGGGATTTTACAGATAGGTGAAGATGGGCTAATTACTGCTTTGAATGAAGGTATTACCAACATAACAGTAATTTACGGTGCAGCCGAAGCAATAGTACCCGTGCGCGTAGAAACACCTCATCTAGGCGAGACTCAACTGGGCATCAATGGCGGAGTTATCCAATTTGGTGATGGTGCAAATCATTCACTGCTAATGCTATCCCAAGGCGCACTGCTTGAAGATACAAATGTTAATTTTGCACTCGTAAACCAAAAAGAAGATTTATCACTACCAATCCCAGGTGGGTTTGAATTTGTGAGTGGCTTTAACTTAGAACTTGGTGACAACAACCTCCTAATCCCAGCCCAGATTGCTATTCCCGCACCAGCCAATTTACCTGTTGGTGCTGAAGTTTACTTGATGCGTAAAGGTTCAATGCCTGATGCAACAGGAACTTGGCAGCCCATGTGGATGTTAGAAGAATCAGCTAAAGTCACCGCAGATGGTATGATTCGCACCCAATCACCTCCATATCCGGGTGTAACCAAACCTGGTGAATATGCAGTTGTTTACTCAGGCGTTACTGGTAGCGGTAGCATAGTCAAAGGTAAGGTAAGCCTCGAATATAAATTTCCACCAGCCTTCTATGGATTGTTTATTCCGCCACCACTACCAGATATTGATCTTGGAAAGATTGGATTCGGTATTGCTTTAGCAATATTCCCCAATAGTAAAAGCAAAATAATCCAAGAACTTGGTCAGGTGTTGGGAATATTACAAGCTCCCCTGCAAACAATCCAAACAATCATACAAATTGTAGAAACAGCACAAACTCTGGCAGAAGTTGGGGCGGCTTTATCACAAGGCAATATTGATGCAGAAGTTTTGAAAAAAGTTACTAAAGTCCTCAAACCTTACAGTGCTTTTGGACAACTCTTAAATCCCGATTTATTTGTCTCTATTCCCGCATTTAAGGTATCTTACGATATTTCATCAATTAATATCGTGCAAGTTCCTACAATTGGACTACCTGTAATAACTTCTGCCAACGTACAACTCAATCCAGATGGTATAGCTACTTTTGAAACCAAGTTAAACTTACCTGCACCAACGACAACAAATCCATCTGCACCGCCAGTATTACAAAAAGCCGAACTGAAGTTTGAGAATAATGAACCAGTCATAGTTCTCACAGGCAGTAACTTCATAATTCCTGCCGCTACTGCTAATAATGCCAACAGTAACTTTGAAGAACTGATTGTTAATTTCCATGTTGGCAACGCAACTTATCAAGGCACAGTTTTATCTGGTAATAACTTAGGTAATAATCAATTTGAAATTAAAGTCAAACCCTCCAACAAAGCCGCTTTAGGAACTGCTAAAATTTCCATCACTCGACCGCAGCAAGAACTCTTTGGCACAGAACAAACAAGTTATCAAACAATTAATTACGACAGCAATACCATTCGATTATCAGCTAATAACGGTTATGTTTTGATTACTGAACCTTTTAGTGATCAGGTAGCTGTATTACAAGGAAAAAACCCAGAAGCGGTAGTAGCAGCCACAAACAGCAATGATTTATTAGTAGCACGGATTCCTGTAGGTACTCCTGATGTAGCAGATAGACCGAGAGATATCGTCTTTAGCAAAGATGGTACTCGCGCTTATGTTACCTTAGAAAATTCCGGTCGCATTGCTGTAGTTGACCCATTACTGTTACAGGAAATTGATACCAAGCCCGAAATAGAAGGAATTGACTCAATTATCTTACCAACGGATGCCTCACCCCGTGCAATTGTGGTTGATAATCAAGACCAATACGCTTACATAGCAGATGGACGAATTGGTGTCATTTATGTACTAGATATCAATCCTAACTCCAACACCTACCATCAGGTAATTGAGAACATACAGATTGATTCTGCACCACGCGGGTTACGTCAACTAGCTATTAGCAGTGATGGTCGCAAGCTATTTGCGACTGCACCCGGTGCCAACGGTGCAACAAAAAGCAAGATTATAGTAGTCAACATTGACCTCAAAGACAAGCCTAATCCTAACCAAAATAATCTTCTTTCTTGGCACAAGCAAATAGGCACAATTGATGCTGAACAAGGTGCAGAAGGTTTGGCTAATACTGTTGACCCCCACTTGATGACCTTCACTAATCGCAACAGTGATGCTACTGGTTATGGAGTGCTGGAAATCACCAACGATGACCCACTGAATTTTACTGCGACCACACGCTACACCCAACTTAATCTTGGCAGTATTTATGATTATTTTGATGTCAATGAAGCTGTAGCAATTACGATTACCAAAGACAAAAAATACGGCTTTATCGCTGGTTATAACGGTAGTAAATTCGGTTCTGGTATCGAGAGTATTGATGGTGTCCAAGCTGGCAGTAATATTGGGATTATTAAAGACCCATTGGGAGACAATCCACAGTTAGTAGCCGCGACAAGACCGATTCCGCTGGGATTAACTACTGATTTAGCACTGAGTAACGATGATCAATACCTCTATGCTTCCTATCCGTTAGGGGGTGGTATCTATGTTTTTGATGTCGAGGAAATGATTAAAACCTTAGACAGCCCAACTGATTATATTATTGACCAGTTTGGCAGACCCCAAGGTTCTCCCTTTTTTGAAGCCCTTTACCAACGTCCGGCTAATATCCTTGATTTTGGTTCGGTGCCAATTGATGATATTAACCCGAAAATCAGCATTGCTGCCGATTATGGGATTATCGCTGAGAATAGAGTGCGGAATCAGTTTACTTATGGGGTATCTGAGGGTAGTACCAGCGCTCCTGTGAATGTTGGTATGACTCGCAATCTGGCTGTTTCTCCTCCTGATTTGCTGACTTTGATAAGTCCAAATGGGATTAAGGAGGGAGATTTAACTCCTACCTTTACTTGGGATTTGGAAATCCCTGATGAGCAAGTGGAGGAAGTTAACCTGTTTGTCAGTACTTTTGCTGAGGGTCAAGGTTTATTACCTTGGGATAAGGTGGTTGATTTATCTGACTCAACGTTCTTACCTGAGTTGAGCCAACAGCAAAAACAGCAACTGTTAACTAGGTCTTGGGATGGGTATGATGATTTCAATCCAGGACGAATTGTGACAGCAACTTGGAAGCGGGAAACTAATACTTGGTACTGGCATGATGGTACTACTGTTGTTGCTCAACCGACTTATGACCCGGAAAATAATAATACTCGTTTTACGTTACCGGATAATACCACGCTAACGGCTGGTCAAAATTATCATTGGGCTGTACAAGCTGTTAGCAGTACGGGGCAATCTGAAGTTGAGTTTGGTAATTTTGATACAACTACTCCTATCAGTGCAAATCCTTTTAGTAGTGTTACTGTTCTGACTCATGGTTTTACGTTGTTCCCTTCAAATACGGGGATTCCTGATAATTTCTATGATTTGGCAGATAAAATTACTTCTGGTAATGGGGATGCACCGTCAGAGAAGGGGTTAATTCTGCGTTATGACAAGCCTACAGGTCTGTGGATTCCTGTAGATAATGAGGCACGGGTACGTAAAGAATTGACGGGTTATCTCAATCCTGGGGAGGCTAATTATCTATCTACGTTGGCTAGTAATATTAAGAGTCAATATGTCAACCAAAATAAGGCGTTAGTGTTGCTGCCTGAATGGTCTAAAGGTAGTGAGTCAACGCAGTCAAATAGCGGTTTTACGGAAGCTGCTGCTGATGCAATTTTCGCTTCAATTGTGCAATTAGACCAGGCTTTAGGTGGTGATGTTGGAGAGCATGATGCTGCTGGTAATTTGGTTAAATTGTATGATAATGAAGGGGATTTAATTCGCACTCAAGGAGATATTTTCAATTCATCTCTGCATTTTATTGGTTTTAGTCGCGGGACTGTTGTTAATAGTGAGATTATTCAACGTTTGGGAACTTACTTTCCTTTTGCTGGTGGCAAGGTTAATGCTGATGGAACTGCTGTATTGAAAGATGGTAAGCCAGTTCGTGATTTGCAGATGACGACTATTGACCCTCATGATTTTTCTCAGGAGAATTTGAAGGTCGATTTAGTAATTCCTGGTACGATAATCAATGATTTTAGAGATTTTAATGAGCCGCAGGTAAAAGTTTGGGATAATGTGACTTTTGCTGATAATTATTATCAGACTGTGGCTGACCCTAATGGTTTTACTTGGACTCCTAATGGTCGGTCTATAGATGGTGCTGATTTCGAGATTCAGCTTGATGGTAAGTTTGGATTTACATCTGATGATAAGAGGGGGGGTCCGCACGGAAATGTCTTTTCTTGGTATGCAGGTACTGCTGATTTAGCAATTAATACAGTTGATAATGGATATACGCAAAAGCCACGATTTGTTTATGATCAGTTGGGTGAGAGGGGTGTGGAAGAGTTGTTTGGTCCTTATGATGATTTTTTGACGCTGACACCTTGGTATTTTTCTAGTGGGAATGAAGGTTCTACGGAGGGTATTGGTACTGGTTGGTTTTACTCGGCTTTGGGTGGTGGTAAGGAGCAGCGTCCAACGGGGGATTTGAGTCAGCGTGTGCCGGTTAGTAAGGATAATACTAGTAAAGCTAGAATGCGTGGTGATTTTGCTGTTCCGACGTTGTTTAATGGCAATTTTGATGGGATTACTACTAAGGTTGATTCACAAACTATCCCTGGTTGGTCTTTACACAATAACCAATATGATAAGTTTCAATCACCTTTGGTTGATTGGAAGAATATTACATCGCTTACACAGGAAAATATTGTAGTTGACTATCGAAAAGATGCCAACGGAAAACTACTCGATTCAAATGGAAAGCTCGTTGAAGAACTAAACATTAAGTCACTGAAAGAGGTTCTGCTTACTAATGGATATACAGAAGAGGAGAACAAGCTTAAAAATGCAGATAAAAATCCGGTTGAAGGTTTTGAAGTTAATTTGCTTTTACAAGACTTGATTACTGTTGGTTATCAAGTAAGTCCATTTCAAGGAAAATTACTGGGGAAAAATGGACTTCCAGTTGTTGGAATAGATATTGATTTGTTAGCGACTGACCTCAGTATTCTTGGCTATACAAAAGATGCAAATGACAACTTATTGAATGGGAATGGAAATATAGTTATAAACAAAGGGACAATTGAATCTTTACGTAAAGATGCAGCAGCAATTAGAAAAAGCTATTTGCAACGATTAGGAATTGATTCTAATTCTCCTACGAACTATGCTTTGGAGTTAAATCCTGGTAGTATTATCACACATAATCGTTTTGTAGTTCCTGATTGGGGTGCATTGCGGTTTGATTTGCATGTACCAGACCCTGAATCTGCTACTGCTTCTCAAAATAGTGTTGTCAGAGTTTTTCTTGATGACTATGAACTACAAAGTTCTGCTTTTCAGGGATTGACACCAATAGAGCGTCAAAGCAATGGTAATCCAAATGTTAGTGCTAATGAATATCCAGCAGTTGATTTACGTGAGTTTAATCCCAATACATTTGGATTAAATTTTAATCCTAAGATTGCTGAGGGGCAATCAAACAGGATCCAGTTTGCCCAACAAGGATTTCAGACTTTTCAGGTTGATATTCCTAATGAATTTCGTGGAAAAGTAAAAGCTCTCAGATTTGAGGTAAGTGGAGGCAAAACAGTTTATTTAGATAATGTCTTCTTCAAAAGCCAACATCTATTATTTGGTAATCCACAAAAGTTAATAAGCAATTCAAATGCAGACTATTTGCAAGAAGCGAGAAAAGATATAAATACTACTTCTTTTTTCACTGATTATCTTCCCAACGATGATATTCAAACTACTCCTGCTAGCAACTTCTTTAATAACTATCTGATTGAAAAACCGGAATACTCTTTATCTTATAATCACAACTTAAAAACACCTAATTGGGTTAGTTATCAGTTAAATAAATCCTGGCTTGGAAGTTGGCCAAGTAGTGATAGACCTAATTTTTTAGAAGATCCTAAATTACCTTTTGATAACCGAGCTCAACATAACGATTTTTCTTCCAATGATTATATTAGAGGACACATGGCTCGTGCGGCAGACCGCAATCGAGATCAGCAAGATTATATTGCAACATTTTTAACATCTAATATTATTCCTCAGCGTAAAGACACGAATGAACGATGGGGGGAATTAGAGAATTATTTAACTGATTTAGTCATTAATAAGAATAAAGAAATATACATTGTTGCAGGTCGAAAAGGACAAGCTATTGATGATTATAGCGTTCCTCTCAGACTAAATAATAAAATCAGCGTTCCTGAAAGTATTTGGAAGGTTGTATTAGTTTTAGATAAGCCGGGCCAAGGAATCTCTGATGTTACTAATAATTCTCTGGCTTTTGCGCTTTATTTGCCCAATACTCTCGATTATACCGAGAGTGGAAACGTTAACTGGAAAGACAACTTTGAATTCAATGGAGAGGGATTTGGTTTATTCAACATTAGAACTCTTGAGGAAAAAACGGGATATAACTTCCTGTCCAACCTCTCCACTGAAATTCAAGATGTAATTGAAGAGCGAAAAGTTGAGGATATCAAAGCAAAACTTAATACTCTTGATACCCCATCGGCTTCTCTAATGGTTGCAACTGATGACTACTTATTTCCCACGACCATTTCCCAACTGAGGACCCTCTACGAGACTTCCATCAGGCATAGTGGTGTGCCATATCAAATTCCAGCCACTACAGATCAGACTGCTGCTGGTGTGAGCGCCTTGGAATTTAGTATTAGCGAGAATAGCATACTCAAAAGAACCGATTTGAGATCCACGAAATTCAGCACAACTGGCATTCATGTGATCCAAGTTGCTTCCCCGCAAATCAGCATCGTGGAAAGCACTCCAGTCCAAGCTGGCGGCACGCAAATTAGCATCACGAATAATTGCCCTTGCCAAGGAACAACTTTCCAGGAAAATACCACCCAAGTCGGCACCAGTCAAATCGGCTTCTACCAGCATGACTTCATTGAAATAAGCTCCTCGCAAGTTGATATCTCGCAAAACAACGCCTACAAGATCGATCCCAGGATAATCGCGGGAGCGGATCTCGGAGTCAATCAACTCGACCCCAGCAAAGTTACGTTCCCCGTCACCATATCGAACCAACAATTCTTCGGGACTTATCTGCCAAACCACGACTTAACCTCTAATTACTTAACACAACTTCAGTCTACCTTCCCCAGTAACTGGCAATTGCCACTCAACCTCACCCTCCAAATCACCGACCTCCCCACAGGACAACTAGCCGAAGCCCAAATCACCAACTACGACTCCTTTGGTCGCCCCAACAGCGGCACAATCCTCATCGACACTGATGCCAACGGAATCGGCTGGTTCATAGACCCCACCCCCAACGACAACAGCGAATTCACCCAAACCCTCACCGACACAGCCTACCGAGCCACCACAGGAGAAGCCGCAGGCAAATACGACCTGCTCACCAGCATCCTCCACGAAATGGGACATCTAGCAGGCATCATCAACGGCTACAGCGAATTTGACCGCCACATCCAAACCATCAACAACACCAAACACTTCATCACCAACAACATCACCGCCACCCTCACCCCAGATGGTAGCCACCTAGACCCCAAAGCACACCCCTACGACCTGATGAACAACACCCTGTCCCCAGGTGTTCGCAAACTCCCCTCCCTCCTCAACCTCCAAATCCTCAACACAGTCCGCAACAACACCACACCGAGCAACATCACCACCCTCACCGCCCCCCTCAACTCCGACCCCCTAATCGGCATCCTCAACGGCGACTTCGACAGCCAAACCGACTGGACAACCCGCGGTGCAACTACCATCCTCAACTCCCACGCAGTCCTCACCGAAGACTCCCCCCTCCTCAGCAACCTCACCCAAACCTTCATCATCCCCGAACACGCCAAATACCTCCAATTCACCATCCTAGACACCCAACTAGGAACCAACACCTTCGCCCCCAACGATGCCTTTGAAGTCGCCCTCCTAGACGCTCAAACCCTCACCCCCCTACTCGGCACAGCCACCGGACTCACCCAAACCGACTCCCTCCTCAACCTCCAACAAACCGGCAACGCCTACTTCAGCAACAACGTCAAAATCGCAGGCGCAAACACCTCCGGCGACAAAATAGCCCTGAACACACCCCGCACCGTCAACATCGACATCAGCAACATCGCCCCCGGAACCGTCGCCTCCCTCTACTTCGACCTCCTCGGCTTCGGAGCCAAAGATGCTCAAGTCATCATTGATAACGTCATCCTCCTCAACGACGACCTCATCACCCCCATAGCCAACAACGACACAGCCACCACCGACCAAGGACAACCCCTACTCATCAACGTCCTAGCCAACGACAGCACCCCCAACGGCACAGTCCAACTAGGTACAGCAGCAAATGGCAGCATCATCATCAACCCCGACAGCACCCTCACCTACACACCCAACAACAACTTCATCGGTACAGACACCTTCACCTACATCATCCTAGACAACAACGCCATCTCCAACGAAGCCACAGTCAGCGTCACCGTCAACAACATCGCCCCCACGATCAACAACGTTACGGTAGAATCAAACATTCAAGAAGGTACAATCAGCACCTTCAGCGCCACAGCCACCGACCCTGGTAACGACCTCACCTATAATTGGAACTTTGGTGATGGAACAGATACAGTAATTGGACAAAACGTCAATCACATCTTTGTTGACAACGGCATCTACACCGTCACCTTCACCGTCAACGATACAAATGGTGCGAACACATCCCAAACAATAACCGCCAACGTCAGTAACATCGCTCCAGTTGTGCAAGCAGGTGTAGACATCACCACAGATGAAGGTACAGCCATCACCTTCAACGGCAACTTTAACGACCCCGGCATATTAGATACCCATACAATCACATGGGACTTTGGGGACAACAGCACAGCCACAGGCATCCTTAACCCCACTCACAACCTACACCAAAGATGGTATATACACAGCAACCCTAACAGTACAAGATAACGACGGCGGTACTAGCAGCAACAGCTTAACTGTAACCGTTAACAACACCGACCTAATTATCACCAATATCTCTGCTGACACCAATGTAAATGAAGGTGCAGTTGCCAACTTCAGCGCCACAGCCACCGACCCTGGTAACGACCTCACCTACACTTGGAACTTTGGTGATGGTACAAACGCAGTAATTGGACAAAATGTCAATCATATCTTTGCTGAAGATGGCAGTTATATCGTCACCCTCACCGTCAGCGATACAAATGGCGGTACAACCAGCGAAACCCTCAGCGTCCAAGTCAACAATGCTGCACCCATAATCACCAACATCTCTGGTGATAGTAATATTAATGAAGGTGCAACAGCCAACTTCACTGCCACTGCCACAGACCCAGGAAATGATACCATTACCTACACTTGGAACTTTGGAGATGGAACAGATGCAATAATTGGAGAAAATATCAATCACATCTTTACTGAAGATGGCATCTACACCGTCACTCTCACCGTCAGCGATTCAGAAGGTGCTAACACATTCCAAACATTAACCACCAACGTCAGTAACGTTGCACCTATTGTAGAAGCAGGTGTTAATCAAACCATCTACACCAGTGAAACAGTCAACTTCAACGGACAATTTACCGACCCTGGTATATTAGATACCCACACAATTACATGGGACTTCGGAGATGGCAATACTACCACAGGCATCCTTAATCCCAGCCACATTTACACCACTGATGGAACATACACAGCCACTCTCACCATTACCGACAATGATCATGCAGTTTCTAACGATATAATGACCGTCACGGTGCAAAAACCACCCAGCATATCAGTTAGTGATGTCAGTATCATTGAAGGTGACAATGGTGAGAAACTAGCTATTTTCACTGCTAACTTATCAGAAGTCAGTACCCGCGATATCAGCGTCAACTACACAACTGCCGACGGCACAGCCACAGCAGGTAGTGACTATACTGCAACCAATGGTACACTCACCTTTGCACCTGGTGAGACAACTAAAACAGTTTCAGTGCAAATTATCGGTGATGCCCTGATAGAATCAGATGAAACCTTCAACATCAACCTGAGTAATGCCACCAATGCCACTATTGCTGATGCCATTGGAGTTGGTACAATTCTCAATAATGACCTCCCCCTTGCTTTTGCAATCAAAGCCGAAGGAACTGTCACCATTAATAATGGTGGAGATTTTGATGGTAATCCCTTGGATTTGAGTGATGATGCTCTAATTTATGCAGGTAAAGGGTTTACAATTAATGGCAATCCCACATTACCTGTTCAAAGAGATGCTCAGGGTAATCCTATCCATGATTCTAATGGCAAGCTGGTGCTGGTAGATAGAGCAGTGACTGTGGCTCCTGGCTACACTGTTACTAACGGTCCAAGTAATCAATATGCTAATTTACTTCCCCCACAAGTGGTAGATAAACAGACTATCAATATCCCAGTTTATGCAGATATCAAACAACTGGAACTGAATCGTCGAATTCCTGCTAACACTCCAACTGTGACATTCAATGTTTCCCAAAACCCGATGAATAATGCTAATGATTGGGCTGCGAAGTTTCCACCTCCAGGTACAGCAACTAATCCTACTGTGGTGCGGGTTACAGGTGGGGGATTGAATGTTCCTAGTGGTATTACCATTAGCAATTATGTGATCATTGTCGAACAGGGTGATATTAACTTTAATGGCAATGGACACAATTTTAATAATGTGGTGCTGGTTAGTAATAATGGTAATATCAATCTGTCCAATTTACAGGCACAAAATTTGTCTGTGTTTGCTTCTGGCTCGATTAATATGAATGGTGGTGCGAGGTTTGCTGGCTCTACGTTGATGGCGAATAACAGTGGTAATATTACTTTTAATGGTGCGACTACTACGACGGATGCTGCTAGTAATTTGCAGGTGATTTCTAGTGGAGATATTACTTATAATGGGGCAGCGAATACGCGGGGAACTTTCCAGGCTGTGAAGAATTTTAATTACAATAGTAGTTCAACTTTGTTTGGTACTATTGAAGTCAAGGGTAATATTACTTTTAATAGTGCTGCTACTGTTATTGCTGTTGGTAGTTAGTTCTAACGAGAGCAATCTTTGTATTCTGTAAAAATTAATCTTCCTTCACTCAAAGAACAACAAAAAATTGCCTCTATTCTCTCCGGTTGTACCCCTCTATCGTTACCTTGTAAGAGATACCTCCGTTCAGTCGTCAAATCCTTAATCCCCCTTTTCGAGGGTTATACAAAAAAACCCTAGTTGAACATCAAAATTGCTAGAATGCAGATATAGCAACCGTTTTCAGACCATCTTGCCGGAAATTACTCGTATCTCGGCTCAATACCAAAGTGGTTAAACGTAGCTCACAAAAAAGTTTCCAGCCTCTACACTAAAGCAGAGAATCCACTCCAAAATGCATACCTGGATTCCCTGCTATCCATGCAGTAGCCTCTGCTACCAGGACTTCGTGACCGGAATCTAGGTAAAATTGCATCTTGAACATCATCTCCAGGTGTCGGCGCTCTTGACCACAAATAAGTCGCCCTGAAATCACCCCGTATTCCCGCACCTTTTTCTTAGCATGGGTTACTGCCAATAGCCGCAACTTCGTTACCCGCTTGAGTTCTTCAATCCTTGAGTCATCATCAACAGAGCCACTTTGCCACCTATTCTTACCACCTTGAAGCAGTGGTTCTACTGAAACTGGATCTAGCGGTGTCCCATCCCCAACAGGTGCAATTTGCCCCCCATTATTGCCATTTTGGACTGATGATTTTGGTAAAATAGGGTATTCTATCAAATGCCGAATACAGCCATTTCCCTGCTCATCCTTGGCGCTGTAGAGCGAATGTTCTGCTGTCTCTTCTGCTCCAGAAACAACTACACGCGGTTCAATTACATCCAGTTCGTCAGTCTTCGCCATTGATAAGTTTTGATTATCGCCTTTTGGCGAGTCTTTACCGAGCAAAAAAAATAATAAATTCTGATGAATAGGAACTTCATTTAACTGCAAAACAACCAGTTTAACTATTAACTCTAATTGATTGTTTGATTGAGCTAAATCAATTTTCAGACTATTAAGAGAATTTATCAATTCAAGATTTTCTGATAACTGGATTACTTCTAATTCATTTGATTCATTCTGACAAACATGAATTTCCAGATCACAATCCTGAACTTCTTCCATTTGCTCAATTACATCCGCTACCTCAGCCCCTGCGGGACTGGTAGCAAAAGGTAAACATAAAACCTTCATATAGGAGAAGTGTGTGTAATCGCTCTCTGGGTAAGGGTTTTGGGCTTGTTGTTTTTTCCACGTTGGTGTTTCTATGTCAAAGTGGGTGTAATTGTTTTCACTGTAAGGGTTGGCGCTATTTTTTAGCTCTTGGCTGTTTCCTGGGTTGATGTTTCTTCTCAGGATGTTATCTGATGGCTTAATGCTGTTTATTTGATTTCTATTTTGTTGGTTTTTATTTGTTTCTACGCTTTTTTGAGTGAGGCTGTTTTCTAGCCACGGGTCTGGTATGTACCATTGGGGATGCCATAAGTGCTTATATTTATATAGTGTGTTTTGACTTAAGGTTTTGTTGTACAGGAGTTTGTATTCTGCACTTATTTGTTTGCTCCTTTCAGTTACTGTTTCGCTTAGTTCTGTTTCTGTGTTTAATTCTGTTTGTACTTGTAAGGTATTCTGTACTTCTGTTTTTCTGTTTTTCTGTATTCTTTGTTGTATTTCTAATGTTTGTACTATACCCCTGATGCGTTTTTGCGTTTTTTCGCTGCGTTGCTGATTTTGGCTTTTTGGTTTTTCAAAGGGAAGTAGGTTGTTTTGGTTTTGTTGTTTTTTCTGTTCTCTTGTATCTGCTATGGCTAGGGCAAAGGTGTTGATGTATGTTCCTAGTGGGCGGTTGGGATAGCTGGCGTAGGGGGTATACCATTGGTGTCTGATTGTGCATTTTACCCAGTCTCTGACTCTGGTTTCGATGCGTTTTTGGTGTTGACAATATTCTCTGTATCCTGGGGCGTTTCTGGCTGTTTCTACGGCGTATTCAATTAGGTGTTCGTGTTGTAGGTCTAAGAAGACGATGCCGTAGCCGACGATGATTTGTAGGAGGGTGTTTGTTTGTCCAAATCCTGTCCATCCTGTGGCGATGATTTCTTCCCAGTTACTTTGCCATTCTTCGATTTTGATGCTGGCTTTTTGACGATACTGTTCTTTTGTATGCCGCTTTCTGGCTTTTTTACAGGCGTATCTGAGTTTGCTTAGGTCTTGACGACTGGCTGCATGATCGCAATGGTCTAGGAAGGTGGTTACTGAGTGGCTGATTGCTTCTAGGTCGTCGTCTAGAAGGAATGCGCCGCTTTCTGGCTGCATGGGGCAGCGGATGGCGTTGTAGTTGGTGATGCTGTCTTTTCCCCAGGGTTTGGGGTTGGGGAATATTTCTATTTGTCCTGGACGGATGTTGAAGCCGGCATCTTTGAGGGTTTGTTCTAGGGCGCAGGCTAGGTTGAATGTGGGTATTTTGGCACTGAAGGGGATGATCAGGTGGTAGCCGCCGCTATAACTTGATTGGATGGGTACTATTTCGACTATGCCGATGTCTTCTAGGGCGGTTTTGATGGTTTGATAGGCTTCTAGGTTATGGTAGTCGCTGAATGTGTCTATGTCTATTGTGGCGTACCGTGTATATTCAGCAAAGCGTATGCCTACTAGTTTGTCGCTATTTTGATGGTATGCCCATAACTGGGATGGTTGGAGGTAATAATCTATTGTTCTCCAGGCTGGTTTAGTGAGGAAGTTGTTGTTGGCTGGGGCAACTATTGCACTCCAAGGATGCCAAAAATATGTGACGTACCTTTTCCCTATTTCTGAGGCTGGTTGGTGGGGTTCTATTCTGGTTTGGAAATTTTTCCGGCGTTTTGATTTGCGGGTTTGTTCGGGTTTGTTTGGTAGATACATGACTGGCTTTCCTCGATGTTTTGTGTTTTTTCATCGGGTAGCCGCTAGTTGGCATTTAATCTCAAGATATGTAAAAAAAAGCTGCTTTTGCCTTGAATGGTCTGAATAAGCCTGATTTTTGTTGCTGTTAGCAATTTTCAGCTATTTTCAGGTAAATGAACTACATTTTTCTCAGATAGAGGCGCAAAGCCAGAAGAAAATAGAGAAACAAGAGTGTAGTAGTAATACATGAATCCTGCTGTGTTCAGAAATTCCCAGAACTCTTTCATATAAGGGGTTTAGAGCCATTCGCAGATTTTTACTATCTTGGTTTAATGCCTAATTGTTGGTAAATGGGTAACTCATGGTCTAGAATGGAGATCTAAATATTTATATCTTTTTTGGATGAGCTTGGATAGCTCGCCCGTTGCTGAAACGACTGGAAATCGTTTCGCTGTTTTGGTCTTCTCATTCTTTCTAGTTCTAGACTTTTCCGTTCTAGACTTTTGAGTTGTCCTGTTACCTAAACTAAGCAACTAGCGGACTACCCAGCTTTTTTTTTGGAGTGGTGAGACTCCCCTAACAAAGACTGATTGATTGAATTCAGCAGTTCTATTTTTAGATCCATACACAAAATTCCTTGGTAAATGCAGTCTTTTTATTGTAACCCGGTGAAACTGCCACTGACGTAGCCACATCTCCCTTATTTCGCATCAAAAGGGGATTTTTGCAGTCAGAGACAGTTGCATAAGTAAATATTTATAGATTATGCCATATTGGCAAGAACAGTGTTTGAAAACGGATCTATCTTCTCCGCAGAAAAAAACCCTTATTTAGCAATGGTTTTAGCGACAGATTATCCGGGGATACTAGAGTTTTCATCCGGGGATACTAGAGTCTTTGTTCTAACACTCAAAGTCATATACAGCAAAGATTAGAAGCCTATTTTTCCAACTTTTTTATTTAGAACCAAATTTTGTTTTAGAACTAAACTAGAACAAAAACTAGTACAGCGATCCCAACTAGCCGCTTAAAGCTGATAGCGGGAGTAAGCTATGAAATGCACCAAAACGATTGAAAACGTTACCCAAATAGAGTTTCAAAAAAAATTTTCAACTTTAACAATACTGTAGCCAAATTACGAGGGTTAAACGGCTGTAGAAGCATTGTGAATACGACCAAGAGAGGTAGTGCGATTCGATGTTAGCTGAATCACGGTAATCAGTCCGTACATAAGCCAACCAACCTAATCCAATCATGGAAAAAGGTTGAACTCTCGGTCTGATATGGGTGAAAGTCCCATCTACCAGACTCAGGTATGACTCCCTATCTGCCCATGATGACCCGACTCGGCTTCGGGAGGTCAAAGCTGGGAACAGGACGCAATCAGACATCCGTTGTGGGGTGACACTTGGCGTTAACGGGGAGTTCCTACGGTGAAACAGAGCCTAGAAAAGCAACCTACTTGGAAGCAGGACACAACACCAAAATCCTGACTTTACTGGAGTTTAATTCCCGCCGCATTTTGCCTCAATAGCGGTAAGAGTCCAGGGAATTCAGTGGTTGAATTGGCTACACCTAACGGAACGAACAATCTCACCGAGGGAACGAATAAAAACGAGTTGAGGGTCTAAGGGCGGTCGAACCCATTCGTAGGCTGGACGAGCAGCGGAAATCCTTCAATTCGGGTAGGACAGACCGTAATTGGTCTGAGGTGTTCAGAATACACAGATTGGAGCAGAGCATGATTAGACACAGAGACAACTCTAGTGAATCCTGGAAAACCCTACCGTGGAAACAATTCCGCCGTAACTTATTCCGCCTACAAAAACGCGTGTATAAAGCTGTTCAAGTTGGCGACAAGCGCAAAGCGAAGTCCCTACAAAAGCTGATTCTGAAATCGACCGCAGCGAGATTACTGGCAATCCGTCAAGTAACACAGCTAAATGCTGGGAAAAAGACAGCGGGAATCGACGGGAAAACCGCGCTCACATTTGAGCAAAGGTTTCAACTAAGTGAAAAGCTTAGAACCGAAGCTAATAACTGGAAACACCAGGGATTACGAGAAATACCCATTCCCAAAAAGGATGGTAAAACCCGGATTCTCAAAGTCCCCACTATTGCAGACAGGGCTTATCAATGCCTTGTCAAATACGCATTAGAACCAGCACACGAAGCAACCTTCCATGCTAGAAGTTATGGGTTCAGAACGGGGCGTTCAGCGCAAGACGCGCAAAAATACCTGTACACTAACCTAAATTCTAGCGTCAACGGAATAGAAAAAAGGGTTATAGAACTCGATATCGAAAAATGCTTTGATAGGATAAATCACACCGCCATCATGGACAGACTCATCGCTCCGTATAGCATAAGACTAGGAATCTTCCGATGTCTCAAAGCCGGAGTCAACCCAGAGTTTCCCGAACAAGGAACACCTCAAGGTGGGGTGGTAAGTCCACTTTTAGCTAACATCGCCTTAAATGGGATTGAAAGTATTCATAGATACCACATTCAGGGTCTTAGGATTACAAACAAAACCAAAGGGTATAAGATTGTCGAGCCATCAGTACGATATGCAGATGACATGATAATAATACTTAGACCAGAAGACGATGCTAAAGAAATACTTGACAAAATCAGTCGGTTTCTAGCAGAGCGGGGAATGAAAGTCAGCGAGAAAAAGACAAAGCTAACCGCTACGACAGATGGGTTTGATTTCCTAGGCTGGCACTTCAAAGTCCAGAAAAACGGAAAGTTTAGATGCGTCCCATCAGTGGACAATTATAAAGCTTTTCGCAAGAAAGTAAAATTTATCGTCAACAACTCGAATTATGGTGCTACCGCAAAGGCTGAGAAATTAAGCCTTGTAGTTAGAGGTTGGAGGAATTACCACCGCTTCTGCAAGATGGACGGGTCGCGTAACTCGCTATATCACATCCAACACAGAGCTTTCAGGGTATTCAATAAGGAAACTAAGCAAAACCGCTACACTAGCAAGCAATTACTAGATAAGGCGTTCCCAGCAGTTCCTTACTCCGAAAATAAACACATCAATGTTAAAGGTGAAAAATCGCCCTACGACGGAGATTTGAATTATTGGAGCGAACGCAACAGTAAATTATACGACGATAATACCTCTAAAGCCCTCAAACGGCAAAGCCATAAATGTGGACATTGTGGGTTAAAAACGCTCAGTGATGAGAAGGTACATTTACATCATATAGATGGAAACCATAAGAATGGTAAACCCAAAAACCTTCTAGCAATTCACGAAAGCTGCCATGATTACATCCATATCAGCAAAGGCGCAAGCTAAGAACATCGGAAGCTGGGTGCGGTGAAAGTTGCACGCCCAGATTTAACAGAGAGGAGCGCGGGATAATACCCGCCTTCGACTCTACCAGCTTGGCAAAAATCTGGGATAATAAAATAGGCTCAGGCTGTTCAGGAAGCATTTTTAACATTTCCCGAACATATCGAAAACCACGGCAATAAGCCTTTATATCAACAATGCCAGAGCCGGGATTATCTTCACGAAACTGAGCTAAAAGATAATGGGATAAATTGACCATAAAAAAAGAAAGATTGACAGCATTAGTCACCGTAGTTTGACCCCTGTTCATAAAATCCTCCAATCCCCAAAATTGTTTGGCATCACGAAAATTAAATTCGATTTGGAAGCGCAGTCTATAGTAGTCGATTATTTTCTCATAAGATAAAGTTAGGTCACTAGAAAACAGAATTACGTGACTGCAAGCATTAGTTTTGAGATTAGTTTTTACCAAAATCACTACATTCAGAGGCTGGGCAAATTCTTTATGCAGTAACGTGGCTTGATAAGTATCGGTTTGGATATCTTCTTCAATACTATTTTGACGCAAATATTCACCAGGAATATTACGCCAGTCCAACTTATCCCCGTATTTACGACGAGAACGGTGATTAGGTTCAGGATTTTGGTAAGGTATATACAATGCTGAATCGTGGCGTAACTTAGAAATTATGTGTAACTTCACCTGCCTAGCCATCTGCAAAGCATTATTGTTTCCAAAGTGACCATCTACAACTAAGTAAGTGAGAGGAACAAAATTAGCTACTAACTTGAATAATTCATTAATCATCGTCTTTATTCGTAGTAATTCAGATGTGAAAACTACCTCTTTCTTATTTTTATTCTTACTTCCTTTAGGTCGTCCACGTCCACGTTTTTCTTGGGTTTTTATTTCTGGGCTTGGCGATACATTAATTTTTTCTACGTCGCTCTTTATTACCTGTTCTATCTGAATCGGAAATGAGTGTCTTTGTTGAACACTTACTAATGATAAGGTAAAGAAAGATAGCCCCGATATTGGTTTGCTTATTAAACTGGAAAAGAACCTATCTAATCCATAGGTTTTTTTTCCAGCCTTGCTTATTACCACTTCGTCTCCTGCCAACAAATAAACATCATTTGGGCAAAACAAATGCCTACGGAAAAACACCCAAAACACCGTTGCCCACGGTATGACTGTCCGAAAGAATCTGATTACCGTCCGATAACTACCACCACTAAGCGTCCACCGCGATATTCCCAACATTGTGACTCGCCCGCTCATGGCTAACATGGCCATGATGATCTGGTTCAACTGACGCATTGTCGTCACTTTTATTTCTGGTAGTAGGCATTGCAAGAGTGTTAGGATATCGAACATGGGCTGTATGTGGCTTTCGAGTTGTCGTTGTGGAAGACTATAACTCTACTACATCAGCCCTCTTTTTATGCTCTTTTTTTGGCTACAGTATTGTTTAAATATAAGATTTTGACAAACTGGGTACACGCCTAAAGCTGTAGGTAGTTCATATTTTGATATCTAAGAGAATCCGTATATATGCTGATTGTTGTGGACTTAGTGGGCGATCGCCTCGTTCCACCAGTGAGATAAACTTTTGAGATACATTCAATAAACTAGCTAATTTAGTCTGTGGCCAGCCTTTAGCAATCCGCGCTTCCCTCACTTGGCTGCCAGTCAATTTAATATCTTCTGGTGTTGTCTCCTTGGTTTTGGGCTGTAATCGTTCTACTTTTGGCTTAACTTTGGATGCTATTAGTTCAGGAATAGGATGTGGAGGTTTAATGGTCAGCTTGGCATCCAGTAGTTTTTGAAAGTAGCCTTTAGGCTGTTTCTGCATGGACTCAGGTCTGAGCGATTCAGGGTATGTTTTTGGGTCAAATACAATTTGCCAACCCAAATTAAGCAAATACTGCAAAGCATTATCCCATCGCTGCTTTAGATCGTAAGCTCTCCGGTAATTAGATAAAGCTTTATCTAGTTCTGTTTTGGGCAAGGCAATTTCTATTAGCTCCTGTACCCTGTAGTTGCCATCAAGACGAACCCGGCTATCCAATGTCAAATATATAGCCAACCTTAAGGTGAGTTCTTCGTGATAAGGATCAATTTCTAAAACTTTTTGAGCTAAGTAGCCAAACTGATATAAAGCTGACCGCGATTCTGCTCCTGCTCGGTTTAAAAAGTATTTAGTCCAAGCACCTGGTTGAACAATAATCTGCACTTCATCAGGCTCTTCTATCTTCCCAGATAAATTTACCTGACCATACGGCACAATCGTGATGTTCCACATCCGACCAACAGGTGTACTAGCATTTATACCACCTTTTCTATTTCTCCCTTCTATCCATACTGTTTTAACTAACAAACAATCCAATGCAAACGCGGTTTTTGCTATTTCTAGAAGTTTTTGATGTTTGGGTAAATCAGTGCGCTTATCCCAGCCTAGTTTTTCAATTAACGCACTACCTTTAATCGTAAATAAGCTGTCCCAAGGTTTATCCTGCTCCATTGTATAAGCAGCAAATATTAAGTGTAATTTAACACTATTAAACCCAAATTTATCAATAATCTGTTGGGCTTCATGCCAAGGAAGTAATGTGACATCACCGGGGGTACTAATATAATGCTCAATATAATTTTGGGGATTACCTTTAGCTCTGTGTTGCGCCACTGCTATCCCCTCTTCATTTTTTTGCCATGACTCTTGTTTTTTAATTTGAGAATTAATGCTTGAAAGCATAAGTGCTGCTGTAGGAATCGCTTCAAATGGCTGTGATTTAAATAATGAATTTTCTTGGCTGTCTCTATAGCCTTGAAGATGGTCATTTATTGGATTATAGTAATTTTGGATGGTATTTTCATCAACTTGATATCTTGCGGAAATTATTGAAGATATCGTACTATATAATACTTCATTAAAGATGGATTCAAACAATTCAGAATTATCTGATGTTTCAGTGACAGATAATGCCGAATTAGATAGAAAATACTGATTTAATTTATCACGGATAACTTGTCTAATATTATCTTGAATTTCCAATAAAATAGGCGGAATAAGTTTCTCTAGATCATGAGAACTAGGAAGTTTTGATGGATCTTGATTCATAACATTAGATTGGTAGGCAACCCTTATCAAATATTGTTAGGAGAAAAATGCACCAAATTTTCTGATATTTTTGATTACCAATTAAATACTAATAATAGTTTGGTCAATATTCAGTATAATTTAAAGTGAGACTGAACAGGAAATTATCAGAATAACTGGTTGAATTGAAAACAGGTGATCAAAAATATAGAACTCATGTTTGATTAAAAAAAATGGCTCTTCAGCACTTGTTATGCTAAATTATTAAGATAAATGCCAATTGAGCAAGCATCTAATTCGGAAATTTTCAAAGTTTCTAAACCCATAGCTAGAACGTTTAATTAACTTGAGTTTGTTATTAATTCCTTCCACAGCACCACTGGTTGTCCGGTTGTCAAAGTAAGCAATAATTTCATCAAACCAACGAATAATAGTATTGTTACTATTTGGGAAGTATTTTTTAGCTTTTGATAGCCAGATACCTAGTTTAAAGACTCCCGTATACCAATCATGGGTCTGATTAAAAATTTTCCGAAATTTTTCCTTTAATTCATGCATTGCTTTCAAGACAGGAGAGACATTTTTCACTTGGATAAGTTTATTCAATTGCTCCTCACTTAAATTTTCTTCATTCTTAAGCAAGGGATATTTACTATTCTTCAGTCCTAATAATATTTCTTCATATTTAGATTTCTCTTCTGCTGATTTTGCTTTCTTAATTAACTCTTCTACACTGCGTTTTTCTTTTTTTCTTTGTGTATCTAGTTCTTTATTTATCTGTGTCATTACATGGAATCTATCTGCGACTACCTGGGCATTTGGCATTAATTCTGTGACTAAATTTTTATAGCCTTGCCACAAATCTATACTAACTTCTTCTATTTTTTCTAAAACCTCATATCCCCATTCCATCAGGGTTTTCTTGATTATTTCTTGTGTGCGTCCGTTCAATATAGCAATTAGAGTAGATGTATCTAAATCTATTAATACTGCACAGTAATTACCTTTTCCTTTAATCAGGGCTATTTCATCCAGTCCAAGTCTTTTTAGGTTCAAAGGTTTTAAATTGGGTAACACTTCAGATGCATCTTTTAGCATCCGTTCTATTTCTTCTGTCGTCACTATACCTTTTGATGCTACACTATTAATATCATTTTCTAAAACTTCTTGTATTGTCTTATCTGCTAGACGTTTTGTATAAGTTCTTTTTTTGCTCACAAAATCCAAGTCTTCACTAAATGGTTTTTTACATACAGCGCATTTGAACTGTCGTCTATTAATTTCTAAAAATACTGGGTTTTCTCCAAAAGGTAAGTCTTTAATAATATGTCGATGATTTTGATGTAATTTATGGCTTGTTGTGCCACAGTTGGGGCAAGTACTATATAACTTTTTTGATTCGGTTTTTAACATTATTCCAATCCCACTATGAAGACGATGCGATATGACTTTTACGTCGTCTAAATCAAGAAGCTCTGTTAAAACTTTGATATCTCTTTTGCCATTCATAACTCGATATTTACCTAAAAACGGGATAGATTATATTTATAGTTAAGAATATGTAGCTTCATATGTCAATACCTATAAAGATTTCAGCCATTTTTGGAGATATTTTTTAATATTATTTTTCCGTCCCTGCTAATAATTTGGCATAATAGGTAATGAAGAGCCAAAAAAATTGCGTACACCTGAATCTACCATCTTCTTGCCTATTAAATATCCATTAATTTCAAAGCACTACTATCATT
Organism: Anabaena sp. PCC 7938; assembly: GCF_049315035.1. Lineage (NCBI taxonomy): Bacteria > Bacillati > Cyanobacteriota > Cyanophyceae > Nostocales > Nostocaceae > Anabaena > Anabaena sp. PCC 7938. The sequence continues at coordinate 219,679 of NZ_CP186039.1, forward strand.
TGGTCTAGCCTTAAGATACCTGTCAGTGATAGCTAAATTGCTATGACCTAAAGTATCCTTAATCAACACCGGGTTTACCCCCCTTTCTGCCGCGTGTGAACCATGAGCATGACGCAACCAATGACAACTAACTTTATCACTCAAACCTGCTGCGGCTGCCACCACCTTAATAATGGGATGGAGATTCTGGCGTTCTAGATGTCCCCCCTTCTGACTAGAAAACACAGCATCTGTAGCCA
>NZ_CP186040.1:0-55395 GCF_049315035.1 Anabaena sp. PCC 7938
AGCCAACAAGTTTAGTAGCTAAAGAATTAGGAGTAAGCGATAAGGCAATAGAAAAATGGTGTAAATCTTATGGCATTCCAAAACCACCAAGAGGATATTGGAATAAACAAAATCAATTACAAGGTTTGATAGTAAATCAAACCTTGTAACGCTGATTGAGAAGTCGTCTAATAGGTATGGCACCGCTCTTTGAAAGCGGAAAAATGCAGGTTCAAGCCCTGCCTTCTCAGTTATGTTCTCTGAAGTTTGTAATAACTTAAAGAACAATTAATTTTGCTCCTGTAGCCCAACTGGAAGAGGCGGCTGTCTCAAAAACAGTCTGTGTACGGGTACTGCTCCGCAGAAGCAAGCTACAACTCCCGTCAGGAGTACCAAAATCGGGATGTAATTCAGTGGTCTAGAAGCCTTGTTTTGGGGACAAGGAGTCGTAGGTTCAAATCCTACCATCCCGACCATTTGCCCTTGTGACGAAATTGGCAAACGTGCTGGTCTTAGAAACCAGATTTTGTGGGTTCAACTCCCACCAAGGGTACTGGGTATTTACCCAACTATGCTCTCGTGGCGAAATTGGTAAACGCTTCCGTTTGAGGGACGGAATTTTTGCTCTTTCAAATCCTGTCGGGAGTACCAACTTTGGGCGTTTGGCAGAACGGTTATGCGCCTGACTTTTAATCAGGTTAAAACAGGTTCAACTCCTGTAGCGCCCACCAAGCCCCTGTGGCGCAATTGGCAGACGTAGCCCGCTTAAACCGGGTTTGTTGCAGGTTCGACTCCTGTCAGGGGTATGCGGGGATAGAGCATTCTTTGGCTCGGCAGTTTCATAAGCTGCAAACGGTGAGTGCAACTCTCACCCCCGCGTCCATATACAGACTGTCCTCGCTGTCTGCTTTTGCTGGTGTAGCTCAATGTGGCAGAGCGATCGCCGATGTTTGCGATCGGTTGCAGGTTCAACTCCTGTCACCAGCCCCAGATACGTGTAGCGACCTGCAATACTAATCGGTCAAACCTGCAATCAAGGGATTTTCAAACCAGGATTAAATGCAACTATAAATACACTTCAGCCAGAATTAATTGCAACTGAACCAGGATTAAATGCAACCAACCTGCAATCATCCGTTTCAACCAGGATTATTTGCAACTGACCGAAAGTCCTATTAAATCGTTGTTGAGCAGTTTACTCAAAAAACGCTCCAACTTATCAACAAAAGTATTTGAACTTCAGCCAGGATTAATTGCAACTGAGAGTAAAAGAAACGACCGTTTTTTTACTCCCATTATTACCATCAAGCAGAACCAGAATCAAATTTAGTAAAGAAACTCGGTAATTAAATCAAAGGCAACATATACTGTGAGGTAACGAGTTTATTTACTTGTTGGGGTTCCAAGTATGTTGATAGGCTATGCCCGAATTTCAACAGATGACCAAAATCTGAACCTGCAAATGGATGCTTTACAGCTTGCTGGTTGCGAGAAAATTTACTCCGACCGCACAAGCGGTGCAAAAGCAGAACGACCTGGACTTTCCTTAGCATTGGAAGTAGCACGGACTGGTGATGTTCTGGTGGTATGGCGGCTAGACCGCTTAGGAAGATCGCTCAAAGATTTGATTGAAATGATGGAAACCTTAGATAAGCGAGGAATTGGGCTTTCTAGCTTGCAAGAATCCATCACCACCACGAATAACAGTGGTAGATTAATTTTCCATTTGTTTGGTGCATTGGCTGAATTTGAGCGTAACCTCATCCGTGAACGCACTACGGCTGGACTTGTAGCGGCACGAGGGCGTGGTCATAGAGGAGGTAGACCAAAAGCCCTAGATCCAACTAAACGTCAATTAGCAGTAAGACTTTATACCGAAAAACAATACACAATTATTGAAATATGTAATTTGATGGGAATTTCCAAACCAACGCTCTACAACTATATTGCAGAGATAAAAACTGAACATGGTACATAAGCAAATCTCTGTAGAGGCACTTATTAATTTACGCCACCGCCTCGACGGATTGCCTAGCCGTTGTCAAGAGCGGCGAATTCTCATCGAAGAGACAGCAGCATTATATGGAGTGTCAACAGATACACTATATCGCGCCTTGCGTAACTCATCACGCCCCAAATCCATAAATCGCTCAGATAGCGGGACCCCCAGAAAACTTTCACTCGCGGAAATGGAACGCTACTGCGAGGTCATCGCGGCCATGAAAATCCGCACTAGTAACAAGAAAGGGCGACATATCTCCACAGTCCGGGCAATTGAACTGTTGGAGGAGTTTGGGATGGAAACACCCGATGGTTTTGTCCAACCAGATAAAGGTGCGTTAACTAGAAGCACTGTCAATTATTACTTAAAAACATGGGGGTATGATCAAGAACGCATGACCAGGCAACCGCCTGCGGTGCGTTTTCAAGCAGAGTACAGCAACGAATGTTGGCATTTCGACCTCAGCCCATCTGATTTAAAACACGTAAAACAGCCATCATGGGTAGAACCGGGTAGAGGTAGTCCATTACTGATGCTTTATAGTATTGTTGATGACCGTAGTGGTTTATGTTATCAAGAATACCACTGTGTTTATGGGGAGGATGTAGAAGCTGCATTACGTTTCTTATTTAATGCGATGACAGCGAAAACAACCGACGGCTTTGCCTTTCAGGGGATTCCAGAGATGATTTATACGGATAACTGACCCATTGCGAAAAGCCACGTATTCCAAAATGTGATGGATTGCCTGAGAATCAATCTTGTTACCCATATGCCTGCGGGTAAAGATGGTCGTCGGGTAACAGCCCGCTCCAAAGGCAAAGTAGAAAGACCTTTTCGGACAGTCAAAGAAGCCCATGAGACTCTGTATCACTTTCATGAACCGGAAAGCGACATTGAAGCTAACTTATGGTTGCGCCAATATTTGTTGCATTACAACGACAAACCACACCGCATAGAGCCGCATTCCCGGCTGGAAGATTGGTTGCGAAATATACCTAAGTCTGGCTTGCGTTCGATGTGTAGTTGGGAGCGATTCTGTACCTTTGCCCGTGAACCACAGCGCAGAAAAGTGGGAACGGATGCTAGGTATCGGTAGAGGGTGTGGCTTATGAGGTAGAACCGGACTTAGCAGGAGAAACTGTCGTGCTATGGTGGGGCTTGTTTGACAACGAACTGTACGTAGAAAAAGAAGACCGTCGCTACACCATTTTACCCAGTTGACGGTCCTATCCCCTTACACCGCTACCGTAAATTTAAGAAAACTAAAACCGAAGAACGGGCAGATAAAATTGCCAATTTAGCTAAAAAGTTGGGTTTGCCACGAACTGCCTTGGACAAAAACACGGATTTACAATTTCTGGTGGATAAGTATAAGGAATTGGAGCCAACTGTTACACCTTTTAACGACCCTGACCCATACCAAGAATTTACTTATCCGACTGTATTGTTTGCTAAGAGGGCGATTTCTGAACAACTGGCCAAACCTTTGGCTAAATTGTCTCCCGAACAGTTGGCATTCATTGATGCCCTGCTGGCTGAGACTCTGAATAAAAAAGCGATTATTGAACGAGTGCGGCAATATTTCCGCTCAAATCAAGGAGAGGAACAAAATGCTCACTGAAGTCATGGAACACTTTCGATTGCTCAGAGAGTTCCGCAAGGCTGGCTACTACGAAACAGAACACCAAAAACAATTGTTTAAGGATATTAAAGTCGCAATCCATTCAGGAAAGCTGGTTGCCATCACGGGAATTATCGGGTGTGGCAAGACGACGACTTTACGACGTTTGTTTGAGGTTTTGGAGAAAGAAGGCAAGATTTTAGTCTCGAAATCGCTTTCTGTTGATAAAAACCGAGCGACGCTACCAACACTGATTGCTGCCTTATTTTACGATTTAGCAACAGATAAGGAAATTAAAATTCCTGCACTTGGGGAAAAACGAGAACGGGAACTGCGTGACTTGATTAGAAAAGGTAAAAAGCCTGTGGCGTTGTTTGTAGATGAGGCTCACGACTTACATTACAGTACGCTCACAGGACTCAAACGTTTAATTGAGGTAGTTGAAGACGGTGGTGGTACGCTCTCAGTTGTGTTAGCTGGTCATCCTAAGCTGAAAAATGATTTACGCCGTCCAACTATGGAAGAAATTGGCTATCGGGCAACTGTTTTTTCTTTGGAGGGTATTGTTGGTAGTCAAAAAGAATATATTGAATGGTTGGTATCTAAATGTACTACTGAAGATACTCAAATAAGTGAGATATTGGAGCCGGATGCTATTGAATTACTTGCCATGCGGTTGAGGACACCATTGCAAATTGAGCAACATTTGACACTAGCTTTCGAGGCTGCATACCTTTTGGAGAGAAAACTGTTACCACAGCGATTATTGAGTCTATTTTATCTAAGCAAATTGACGATTTGGAACCCACCTTAACCCGGCATGGCTACGATGTAAGGGGCTTGGCGGAACAGTTCAATGCCAACCGGCGGAAATTAAATTGCTGTTTCGCGGACAACTTGATCCAGCCCGCTCTCGTGAATTACACGAGCAAATGCTGGCGGCAGGACTGCCACTTTGAGCGGATTGAAACTGCGATAAAAATGTTAGTATTTATAGTTGCAATTAATCCTGGTTGAAACGGATGATTGCAGGTTGGTTGCATTTAATCCTGGTTCAGTTGCAATTAATTCTGGCTCAACCGTATTTATAGTTGCATTTAATCCTGGTTTGAAAATCCCTTGATTGCAGGTTTGACTGATTAGTATTGCAGGTCGCTACAACTAGAATGGGGTAGATATAGCGAGAGTGTTATGAGGGGCAAGTAGTACAAAACCTCAGTTTGTAGTATGACAGAACATATATTCAGATGTTTTCTCAGGCTCAAAACTGAGATTTTTTTATGTAAAATAGTAGTTCAAACTTATGGCTGCTGCTAATAATTTGGCATAACAGGTGATGAAGAGCCAACTTAATTGTACCTACACCACCACCACCCACGCCATTATTAAGGGATTTACCACCATCTACATTTAGTGAAGAATTAGCGGCAATTTCCCAAGCTAAACTCAAATTAAAACAGGCTAGGGTGATTCTGGGGTTTTTTGTATGTCCCCTCGAAAAGGGGGAATAGTAAAAACAAAGTTTGGCGATCGCTCAACAGAAGATCCAAGAGCAAGAACAAATGATTGCAGCTATGAACGATTATTTCTAATAATATTTCCCCTAAGAATGGAAGTAGCAATCGCTCAAAATACCCAACCACGACAAAACCCGACAGTAACCCCGCCAAAACCCCTTGATAAAACTCCGACAACTCCGACAACACCTGTAACTGATGCCGATGACATTGACTCGGAACAGGCAGAAAAAGTTGACAAACTTTCCCTTAAGAATGAGCAGAACTCACAACCACGACAAACACCGACAGTAACCCCACCAAAACCCCCTGATAAAACTCCGACAACTCCGACAACTCCGACAAATGATGAAGGACAGGAAGAACAAATATTAGAAAATTATTGACACTATTTTAATCACAATGACGGAAATTACAGCTAACACTGAGATGGGTTTCAGTCCAAAATGAGAATTGCTGCTTTTTGATGATTTTGGTAAAATGTTAAGCATCCCCAAACAGTCCATCTAAATCCTGAGATGAAGCCTTACCTTGGATCAAAGTAGAAGGACGCTGCTTCTCTTGTCCCTCTTTTAACATATCTGACTCTACATCTGTCATACCATTGTGGGTACTAGTATTAGCTGAACTCATTACTGGAGCCACAGACGTAACATAATTAGGCAGCACAAACTGTGGCTGTTCCACACCCAAAGCCAAGCGCAGATTACTGCCATGTTTATTTAAAACATCCTGTGATTCCCAACAAGCAAACCGAAGTTGCTCCGGTGTACACTCCCCACTGTGATATCGAGCCAAAGGTAACAAAGCTGCTACTAAAATATCTGACACCTTGCGATTAACCTCTTCCTTTGAAAGAGAATTCAAATAATCAACCACTTCCGCCATTGGTTCGCCTTCATAAGGCTGAAGACGCAAACTCAAACTCTTACGTTTTTTCCTGATTTTATTCATTGACCCTTGTTTCCTCCCTGCTTTAAACATCAAGTAAATCTGCTTTTAGATACTAGTGAATTTGCTTCACAATTCAACTGAATCTATTCACCAAGAAAAACACACATAAAACTCAAATTATTTCTGTTTCTTCTTCCTTAGTCAACTTGAATTCTCGTCAGTAATCGTACAGAAATAAATACACAAAGTATGGACTAAAATCCATGGCTGGTAAATAATTGGACAACAACTAATATGTAATTAATTTTGTCGTGCAACTTAGTTGAAACAGAGCAAATATTTCCATCATTACTCCTTTTTATCGTGCCTAAAAACAGACGATTAATCAAAATCAAAAACAGCTAATTATTTCCTTTGTCCAGCAAATAATCAAACATTCCAAAGCAGTCAATTAGCCTTTGAGACATACATTGCTCACCATCTACCGCTTTATCTAAATCAAAAGTTTTTTTCACAATCTCAGCAATACCAGCCCCCCAAATCATCGGCGTGAAATTTTTGCTTTGGTTGCGCCGTTCATAACTGCTACCTCTCACCTTTTTTTGTGAACCCCAACTAGACCCAGACTCATATGCAGTCGTAACTTCACAGTTGAAATAAATCTCCAATTCCGGCTCCAAATGGTAAGCAGCACCACCGCCAATAATCACCTCATCCAAATTGGTCGGCAGCAGTCGATTTAACCACCGCTCTAACTTATCCCCATATTCAGCCGTCGCTCGCTCAATCGCCTGGACAATATCTAGAATTTCCCTAGCTCTTAAATTCGGGTCTTTAGCACTAGCTAATGCTTGAATTGCTACACATTCACCCCAATTGGGGTGACGGGTTTGGGGATAATTGGGGTTATATACCTTGTCAAGAGCAGCGTAACGGGCTGCAAATATCGCCTGTGCCAAACGCTCCCGGTCTAAACCACTAGTCCATTTCCACCACCATATCCAGCATATCTGCAAACCCCAACAGGGGACTATCTCCCAGCTTCAGTTGTCCCCGCTCAAAGTAAAGTGCCGTAGTATTTCTGTGACCAAACATCAGCACCCCTAACTGTTTAGAACGCAACCACTCCAGACCCTTTTGCTTAATGCGTACAGCAGCCAGTCCTCCACCTTCAGGACGACACAAAAACTTAACTAATTTTACCTTCAGTACCATTTCTCGTACTTGGAAACGAGCCAACATGATCTGTAACTGTTCCTCAAAACGCAAGCGGTCTGTATACTCATTCCAAGGCAATAGCAGTGCTAATTCTAGTGTTAATAGCTTTTTAGTAGAAAACTTAGCCTTGTGGGTTTCAATAATTAGCCCAATAGCTCCCAACACCTTCCACAAAGCATTTTCATACTTGAGTTCCTTAATGCGGTCTTGAGGGTCAAAACAAGCAGCAAAATCACCCAACACCACCACCCGTTCATTCCACTCCACCCATAATTGTTGTTCAGGACTAGGACTACCAATCCATCCCAAACGGGACATATAATTGTCAAGCTTGGCTTTAGGAATCTCCTCAACCGCAGGAGGCAGCACTAAAAATTTTGGTTCTGGCAGGGCTGGGAGTTGATAAATAATTTTAGTTTGTGACCCACCCACGTCCACACTGAGATAAAAGTCGGCCATAACGATTAGTCAGCTAAAATTCATCCTTCCAGTGTGAGATGAATTAGCACAGGATGACCTCTTCCCTAGCACATAAATTTGCCTGTTTTGACCACAATTGATGTAACTTACTGCTAAGAGATAGATGTTGAGGGTCAGTTAAATTGTGCAGGATTTGCACCAAACTTGTGCTAAACCTGTGCTGAAATTGCACCAAGTTATTGTTACCAACAGGAATACAGTTGAGTGGATTAAAATAGTTGTACTTACTACGGTTTTTTAGGTTTGAAAGCAACGAGCGGGTTTTTGTAGGTAATTACTGGCTGTGTTTGGCACAAAAAGCCTATGAGTAAGTTTTGTTGATGGCTTTTTTAGCGATTCCTACGGAGCGCTTCGCTATCGCTGTTGTAGCCTCTCTGGGTTTCGTGAGGAACGGAGATGAAAGGAGGTTGGAGATATGGCTGATGCGATGTCTACGGCGGCCAGTTACGCCATCGCCAGAGTGAAAAAATTGAAACGAGCCAATATTGCTGGGAGTGCAGCCCACACTTCAAGGCAGAGAGAAACGCTCAATGCTGACCCCAATCAGAAAAATATTAGGTTTATTGGTAACGTTGACAGGGAGGAAAAGTTAGAGGATTTGGTGTTAGCGAAGATTGGGCAGTATGAGCAGAAGCGGAAAATTCGCACTGATGCGGTGTACTGTGTGGAGATTTTGCTGACGGCTTCTCCTAGTTATTTTCGACCGCTTGACCCCACGGCTGCTGGGTATTATCAAGAGGAGAGGTTGGCTGATTGGTTGGAAGGAACTCACCAGTGGCTAAACGAGCAATATAGCGATCGCATTGTCAGGGCTGAATTGCACTTGGATGAAGTGACACCCCACATTCATGCTTATTTTGTGCCACTAGATGAAAACGGGCAACTGCGGTGCAATCACTTTTTTGATGGTCGGCAGAAGATGCGAGATTTTCAAGAAAGCTACTTTGCATCTGTGCAGCACCTGGGGTTAGAGCGTGGTATTCAAGGTAGTGTGGCTAAACACCAGGACATTAAGGATTTTTATCGCATAGTTGAGTCAGGAAAAGACCTTAATTCTGACCTAACTATTGCACAGATGCGGGCTAAGGCTGCTGACCGAGATAGGGCGATGCAGAGTAAGAGTTCTATGGAGCTTACTGCTAAAAGGTTGGTGAAGGAAAATGAATCTCTGCGACAAAGAATTAAGGAACTGGAAGCTGAAAAGGAGCGGTTGCAGAAGCAGACTGAACAATTAAGCGATTTGCCCCTGGAAGATGTGGCTTGGCATTTGGGATTAGACGAAGACAATAGCAGCGATAGCTGCGCTCGCCGAAGGCATCGCTGCTGGAAAGGGGGTGAACACATTATCTATATAAATGGTTCTCACTGGAGTCACCTTGCACCCGATACTCAGAAAATAGGTAATGTTGCAGCCAACTCCCAAACAACAAGTGCTAGTCCTGGTGCTGTGTCCTTGGTAAAGCAGGTTAATGGGTGCAATTTTAACCAAGCGATCGCTTGGTTGAATGATAGATTTGGTGAAGATGGGATGCAGAGGGCTGTCACTCACTATACTAGGCAACAAGCGCAAAATATCCTCAAAGATGAGGCTGCACCACAGTTTGTCCCACCAGTACCGGACGAATCGAACTGGCATTTAGTACACGACTATTTAACTAAGAAACGGAGATTGCCTCAAGATTTAGTGCGAAAATTATATCAGTGGGGGTTGGTTTATGCTGATGCTCAACAAAATGCTGTGTTTTTGTTGAAAAACCTCAATGGTGAAACTAAAGGTGCATTTTTGCAAGGGACAAGAGCAGAAGATAATACTTTAGAAGAAGACAATACTTTTACAGGAGATGCTACTGGTTTTACAGGATATGCCATTGGTACTAAACGCAGTGATGGTTGGTTTTATCTCCAGTGGGGAGGACAACCTACTGATGAAGTTCAAAAAGTGGTGTTGTTGAAGTCACCTCTTGATGTGCTGTCTTTTGCGATGTTGGAGGTTGAAAGACAGCGAGGAGTACCAGGAGGAGTGCCAGAAGAAAGAACAATGTACATGACTGTGGATAGTTCCAGGAGTGTACCTGTGGAGTTATTGCCAGATATCCCTGAAGTAATTTGTGCTTATGATAACAATGCTGCTGGAGATGAGATAGCTGGTGCTGTAGGTGAATTGTTGCCCCAAGCTACTAGAGTTAAACCACAAGCGCAGAATTGGCATGAGGAATTGTTGGCACTACTACGGTTGCAGCAGAGGGAACGAGAGTATCAACAACAACAACGACAAAAGCAACAACGACAACGTGAGCGTAAACGCGAGTCTGAACTGGAGTTATGAGCAGTATCGCTGAATCACAATATTGCACTCGTTTTCTACTACAAAAGTAGTTTTCAAAATACAAATTAATAAGTATAATTGCTTAAATTTTAGTTTGGGTCAAAAGTGGTCACGCGACGAGAAATTGATGAAATAGTGTATAAATTGTATGGGTTAACAGAGGAAGAGATTAGAATAATTCAGGATAGTGTAAAACAGAAATAACTGGCAATTGCTATAATAAACAAAGACTAATTAACTTGTAATTTATCATGGAAAACATTACCATTCAAGTTGAGCCAGAAATTGCCAAAGCGTACCGAGAAGCAGAACCAGAAAAACAGCAAAAAATCCAAATATTTCTCAACATAATGCTGCAAAAAGCAGTCAGTCAAAAACCACTCTTAGATATCATGGAAGAAGCGAGTCAACAAGCCATTGCTAACGGAATCACCCCAGAGATTTTAGAATCAATTCTCAATGATGAAAACTAACCGTTTCGTAATTGATACAAATGTAATTGTCAGTGCATTAATCTTCTCTAAATCTACGACAATGCAAGCTTTTAGAGAAGCCAAACAAAACGGATTAATCTTAAGTTCTGCTGAAATTTTATCAGAATTAATTGATGTACTCAGTCGTCAAAAATTTGACCGCTATCTATTGAAAGAAATTCGTGAAGACTTTTTAGCCAGTTTAGCCAGAGAAACAGAATTAATCACAATTAATGAAACAATTGATATTTGTCGAGATCCTAAAGATAATAAATTCTTAGAATTAGCCATTTCTGGAAATGCCACTCATATTATCACAGGAGACAAAGACTTATTAGAACTGCATCCTTTTCGAGATATCTTGATTGTTACACCTAGTCAGTTTTTAGATAGTTTATCTTCAAATTAAACGCCCAACCCAGGAAATAGACACCACAAAATTAGAAATAAAAATTGATGAAATAGTGTATTAATTATATGACTTAGTGTGACTTGTGACTTCGCTATAAGGATGCAGTAGCAAGGGAGAAACAGCAATGACACAGGAACCCGTTTTTGAAGAAAGCAGTGGTAACATAGTTGGGTGTTTTGGGTCAGCAGCGTTTGCATAGTTTTCTTAAAAAAGCTTATGAAGAAATTGGCAAAGCGCAAGTATGGAATGTGGCTCAACCGGCTAATAAATTCTCAGTAGATATAGCCTATTTTGGTAGCCCTCAAAGAAACTATTGTCATAATGAAGATTGATGCAGCTATTCAAGAATGTTCTATCACGTAGAGGAGAGATGAAGAATGATGCTCAAAGAACTACTTCTCCAAGAAATTGAATCCACTCCAGACAGCATTCTGGCTGAAACCCTAGACTTTTTACGCTTTCTCAAAGCCAAGGAAACCCAAACACAGCCCAAAGTAGAAGTAGCTGAAGAACCTACTCACACAAGAGTAAATTCCACAGCCAGCTACATCCTAGAACACTTGAAAACGATTGGTAAATGGGAAGGTGATGATTTACAAGAGTGCCTCCAGCTAGTTTATGCCACTCGTGGCAAGGCCAAATTTGATGACGATAACCCCTTTGAATATTGAACCAAAACGCATTGGTGTAAAAAAAATCAATAAGTCTTGTGCAGTTTATAGAACAGCCCCAAATTAATTGCATTTACCAAAAATCATCTTCAATAGGGGCTGAACCAATCATAAAATCAAAATTACCTTCACCCCTGCTTTTCTTCAATGTTTCCATAATTTTTGTGGGGTTATCGTGGGGACCATTGACATAGAATGGTTTCCCGTTACGACCACATTCAATACGTATCATCCCATCCCATTCTCCAATATGCGCTCGCGTTCTTTCAAAGTCTTTGTGTGGTTGAAATCCCAAGCTTTCTGCGTATTCGCAAGCACTAAATATCATCCCTTGGGCAACTTCAAGGGGAACCTCTTGCGGTTTTCCGGGAAATAGATTGAATAATGCTTCTACAACTTCTTTAAACTTTATTCTGTCTACTGTACGTGGTGGCATGGCATCTTTAACACCCAAGCACCATATATCTAAAAGGTAACTACAAAGCCTGATTTGATTGTATCGAGCTTCCCTGGCAATCACTACTAATCCTAAACCACGATTAATATCGTCATTGTTTTTTACAGGTATGATTTTTGTCAGCAGATTTTTAATGCTGTTTTCTGGTGGTTTTTTCGATAACAATTGAATAAGACTCTCGCTGGCTAAACACTGATATATGGGGTCTAATTCTCCTGAAGCTAATCTATCTAATGTGGTTTGCTCTGCTTGATTTTGAATCGCTGCATTGACTTCTGAGACTTTGATACCTAGTTTTCGAGCTATTTGTTTGGGTGTTAAATTCAATGCCCGTAAATTCAGGATTTCTTGTTGTTGTGTTGCTGTCATAAATTACTACTTTCTACAAAGCTGCGCTATCACATTTTCGGGAGCATCCACTTTTGGAAGAAACATAATTCTCGTACTCCAAAAACCCTACTAACCCAAGTTGCTAGTTATCTAGTTGAGGCTGGTAATGGGGAAAAAGGTAATTGGTGATCAAATCCCAGACTTCATCCTTAAATCCTGTACCTGTTCTCATCATCACTCCTTATTATTTAACATCCCCGTTAACAATTCCGACATTTCCCATAAATCTTTATTGCGGTTATCATCATAAATCATCAACGTTCTGGGGTCAGCATGACGGCTTAACTTCTGCACCTTTCTAATATTCCCATCAGTGGCATCAAGCGCCGCCGTAATCGCCGAATGCCTGACCCTATGGGGTGACATGGGTTTCTTCACCCCCACCGCCTTAAAACTCGCCGACACAATTTTATAGATCCCATCCGCAGTCAATCTATGCCCAGAATTATGAAAATCCAACGCCGTAAAAATCGGTAAATTCTCCTGCACATCCCCCCGCGCTATCAACCACTGGGCAATGGCAATGCCCACATCCTTAGACATATCCAAATACTCTTCATTCGTTCCCTGACCCTTGCCTAAAATCCGCAACTTACGACCATAAAAATCAAAATCACCCACATTTAACTGACAAACTTCATGACGACGCAAAGCTAAACCCCAAAGCACCATAAAAATTGCATAATTGCGCTTACCAATCAACGTTTCTCTATCAAATTGTTGAATCACCTTGGCTATCGTCTTAGTATCAACACCCCGCGTATCACGATACGCCTTTACCTTTTCCCCCTCCACATCTTCCAGGGAATAATTGCACACCCCCAACTTCCGCCCCATCTTCGCCAAGGACTTAATCGCTGCCAACCGCCGATTAATCGTCGCCTCCCGCACCCCAGATTTAATCAACATCGCCTTATATTTCAGCACCACCATCACCGCTTGCTCTCGCTGCAAGTGCAGAAACTCCAGCACACTATCAGTAGATGGCGGCAAAAGAGTCATTTTCCCGAAAAAATCCCGAATATCCTTCTCATACGCCCTTTTGGTATTGGGATTGCGCTTATCTGCCAACAACTGCGCCAACACATCCGGGTCTTGGTCTAGCTGCGCGTCAAAATACCGAGTAATCTTGGCATCAAAACACGCTTCTAACTGAGGAACGATAATTTCTCCCACCCGTGGATCATTAGACATTTTTCCTCACTGGTTCGTTCGTGATAATGTATGTTTCCAATAACGTCTATCATAAAACAACGGGTCAAAACATTCCCGAAATAACTAAATACTCCTTACGGAACTTGTCAGGTGTCCTTTGACAATGCTATATCTGTATTTACCTGTTTTGATATCGAAGTTGATATCAGTCACCATATTTCTGTAAACTCGTTTTCCAATCTGTCAAAACCTTGGCAGAAATGTGTTTACCACGCTCCTGGATTAATTTATCAGCCATTGCTATTACCTCTATCACTGTTTTGTATTCTGTATACACCATCTCCGTTAATAACCGCAGTGTTCTGGTGTAGGTAATGTTGTATGCCTCACAGGTTTTAACAACTAGCCCATCATCACTAGCACAAATCAACAATTGATGACGGGCAATGGCTAGAGTAGACCTATCTGCAATACTTAAAAGGGGCGCTCTGACACTAAATTCTAGAAAACTGGTGAACATTTCTGCTGTGGAAAGATTTAGAGGTGTTAAATATTGGTGAGCAGCTTGGCGAGTGGGCAGTTCCAGTTGATCTGAGTGTGACATACTCCACACACTCCCTTATGCCTTGCGGCACGCTTGCGCGAACAGGTGAGTGTGGGCTTCTCAACGACTCCTCTATGAGGACATTGATTGAGCTTTAAGACCGTGTGTCCCACGGTTCTTGATATTAATTGAAGCATTCAAATCCCGGCACAAACTGACCTTACAGTTAGGGCAATTGTGCGTTCTTTGGGATAGCGGCTTTTTAACTTTGTGACCACAACTAGAGCATTCTTGGCTTGTTCCGTTTGGATTTACAGCGATTACTTTCAAACCAGCATTCTCGGCTTTGTTTGAAAGAATCGTTATAAATTGTCCCCAGCCGGCATCGTTAACACTTTTAGCCAATATTGTTCTAGCGAGTCCCTTTATATTCAATTTCTCAACAGCTACTACATCATACTTTTTGAGTAGATTGTTTGCAGTTTTAAAATGAAAATCTTTGCGGGTATCTGATACTTTCTTGTGTTGGATACCCAGTTTTTTAATCGCTTTTTTACGACGATTAGAACCTTTCTTCCTACGAGATACGCGACGCTGTGCAGATTTTAATTTGCGTTCAGCCTTGCGTAAAAACTTAGGGGCGGCAATTCTTTCGTCGTCTGAGGTCAGGGTTAGCGCATCTCAAACCCTATTGACAGGGGAATTACAGTAGAGGAGAATAGTTTGCTATGGATGCTGCTAACACAGAAACCATGTACTGATCATTCATAGCAGCTCGCCTTGACTTTTGTCGAATACTGCGATGAAAAGTTGGTTCTCGGTCTAAGGCATTGAGGGCAATGCGACGTAATAAAGCAACAGTTTTGTGGACTGTGCATAGAACGAATCCGACATTCATCTTCATGAAAAGTGACATCTAATGTCCAATGAACAGAGTTTTCAATCCCCCAATGCTGTCGAATTGCACTACCAATTTTGTTAGCATCACTATCAAGACTAGTAATGTAAAATTGAACTTCATGGGTAGTTTTATTCCAATGCTGAATCTTACGAACTACCATGACTACTGTTGTTAGCTCACATCTTGCACCTGACCGAAAACCTCAGTATTAACCGAAAATAAGAGAACAAAAGAAACATCTAAAAATCATACCTACAATTTATATACTGAAATAATAAACTACATTTACTCCCAGTATATTTACAAATGACATATATGAAAAGAGAAATAATGTCATCTGCACAGAAACACTTGTATTTTTTTATGAAAATGAGAGAAAAGGGCGTAGAAAACATTAATCAGCAAGAAATATGGAAATCATTCTTGCCCACGCCCATAACCTAATGTACACCATTCTAGCATTGATGCCTACTCGTTATCAAAGAGATAATTTGGAAGCAATGATAGGATTATTTCTAGCCGCAGATGGAAAACCTTTACCACATTACAGTAAAGCCAAATCCGAAAGTGCATTAAGTCGATTTTTGAATATTAGTAATTGGTCTACTCGTAAACTCATTTATCATCTCTGCCAGCAGGCGCTTGAACAAATTAATAGTCACTGTCCATTAGGGCGAAAAGCATTTTTACAAGTGATTATTGACCTCACAACTTTAGAAAAATGTGGTAAATTCAAAGGTTTAAATAACTTAATAAGTGTCTACAATGGTAGGCGAGGTTTCCATATAGTAATCTTATATTTGGTAGTTGGAAAATGGCGTATACCCTGGAATTTTCGCGTCTGGAGAGGTAAAGGTACAGCCAGTCCTGCTCAGATGGCACTACGAATGGTACGTAATTTACCAAAAGATTTTACCAAAAATTCGAGGTGAAAATTTAGCTGATACAGCCTTTGGCACTAAAGATTTTATCAACGGTATTCGTAAACTTAAATATCATGCTGTCCTTGGTATTGGTTGTAATCGTAAATTAATTAATGGCACTCCTGTTAAACTTTTACATCGTCGAGGAAGACAAGTTCAACTCGTTGGATTAGATTTTCCTGTTACCCTTTCTTGGTATTATTTTAAACGCGAGAATGGTCAGTTTGTCAAAAGATATGTTATCTCTACAAAACCCATTAAAGCTAGCACTATTTCTTGGTGGGGTAAACGCCGTTGGCTTTCTTGAGGTTGGTTCAAAACTGCTAAACATCGCTTTGGTTTAGACAAGTTTGGACAAGGCACTCTTTTAGGGGTTTATCGTTGGTTAATCTTGTCTATGACTGCCTATTTATTAGCATATTGGGCATATATTTCATCTTCCTTATCTGATTCTTTGGACTGGGGTAAAGCTGCTTTTCTTGCACTCTCTACTTTTCTTCCTCATTTAGTCCTGTCTTTGTTATTACTTGACATTGAACGACTTCGACCCTTAGCACTTAGTCATGGAATTGACATTACTATTTTAAGGTGCAAGATATGAGTTAGTCCTACCCACTGGTTTTGTTCATGAAGTGCTGGTAGTTGTGATAGTAGAACAGTATAACAGGTGCGATTTTCGATGCGGTGATGTCCTTTTTCAACCCGTTGACTAATACTGACATCAACACCTTTAAAGTCTAAAGATTGTGCTATTTCAAACCAATTTTTTACTTGTTGATGTAGCGTGGGATGATTATCTTTTAGGCTTAAAATATAATCAGCATTTCCGGCTATGATTTGTTCGGCAATTGATTTTTGCGTACCCATTGCATCAATGGTGATAATACAGCCAGACAAGTCCAGAGTCTCTAATAGTGCTGGAATTGCCGTGATTTCATTCGATTTACAACTGACCTTTGTTTGTCCTAGAATCAACCTATTTTCACTCTTCCCATGCGCTGACTGTATGTAAGGCTTTTAGTTTCGATTCTCGGTCATATGAGCCTCGATGAGTTTTACCATCTATAGCAACTACTTCTACACCCAATTTCTCCACTAATGATTGCACCCAATTCCGAAAACATTGCTCAAATTCTTTGGGGTTTATTCTCTCAAATACTCTTCTAAATGTATCTGGACTGGGTATTCCTTCTGGTAGTTCTAAAAATGTCTCTAACCACTCTTTTTTACTTAATCCATATTCTTCAATATCTTCCCAACCTTCAGCCCCTGCTATAACTGCCAACAAGGAAATAGTGATAATATCGGTGAGTAAATGCAGTCGAGTCCTTTCTGCTCTAGGGTCTTTTATTTCCGTAAAGTGTTGCTGAAACTTACTGGTAATCTCTTTACTGTCTACACTGGGTGTAACAGATGTTCTGGTTTTGCACTTCTTCTTAAATCCTGTTGACATTGCTTAGATACATTGACTAGATGGGTTATGTATTAACTTACCTTGAGTTGTTTCACTTGAACATCCTCCCACATATCAAATAAATCCCCTTGTCAATAGGGTTTGAGATGCGCTAACCCTGCGTCTGAGGTGACAATAAAATCAATTAAACCTACATCAATCCCAACGATATTATTAGCATTAAAATCAGGTTTAATCGTTGGAACTGTCTTGTCGTCAAGGCTTAGGGTTACATAGTAGCCATCGGCTTTTTTGGTGACAGACACAGTTTTAATATCAAACCCATCGGGTATTTGACGGTGAACAATTACTTTAATATCACCTATTTTTGATAGCGTAATTTTGTTATTAGTAAAGTGGTGTCGTTTGAACTGAGGAAACGTAAATGTTTTATATTGCCCCGCACCTTTAAATCTAGGTCTACCCGATTTTTTACCGTTAACATCACCTTTTAGCCATCTATCAAAAGCTATCTCGACCTTCTTGGGGACTTCCTGTAGCACCTGAGAATGAATACTTGTGTACCACCAAGGGCGGTCTTTTTTAAGTTGGGTTAATGATGCTTTTTGGCTGTAATAATTCGGTTTATCCTTGAGTTCTGGTAAATGACAAACGAAAATGGAACATCTATCAATAGGAGAACGGTTTTGTTCGTACCAATGGAAGCGTTGAGCCAGTTGATAATTGTACTGATGCCGCAGCATATCTAATGTTTTATCAATTTTTTCGGTTTGTTCTCTTGTTGGCTTTAATCGGTATTGATAAGATGTTCTCATATTTTTCAAGCAACTGCATAAACTTCATTCTCTTGATGACGCACCCACAGTTTTTCCACAGTTAAATTGAGCAGTTCTGCGGCTTTGATTGCGGAAATCTTATCCAATTTTAAGCACTGCCAAATTAGAAATTCATAACGTTCATTTTCTGGATATTCTGCTGCTGCTAGGGCTGGTGGTAATTCCATTGAATTTTGCAAAGATGCACCATCATGTTGCTTTTTATAAATTGCACAAATTTTGGCTTTCTCTTTGGCCAAGTCAATGATTCCCATTGCTGCTAAACGATTTAAGATGACTAGGTAACTCACCCGAAAATGTCGTTTGAGTTTGACAATATCTTGGGTAAGTGCATACATCCGTTCAAATTCAGCTTGGGGAACCAGTAGATGACTGGCAAAGTAATCAGCTACCTGTTCGCGGGCTTTTTCTTCAGATGAGGTTTCTGACTCAACTAAGGTGTCTTGGTACTCTACGCGGTGAAAGATGAGGTGTCCAATTTCATGGGCGAGGGTAAACAATTGACGTTCAATGGTGATGTTATGGGTGTTGACTAAGACAAATGCACCTTCAATATCACTACAGGCACTCAGACCAAAGAAACCTTTGATGGGAATGGGTTGACGTAGAACTTTTAAGCCGATTTCTTCTACAGATTGAAACAGGTTGGCAATGGGGGCTTCTCCCAAGCCCAGGCGATGGCGAAATAAAGCTGCTATTGCTTGAATGCGCTTTTCGTTGCCTTCTACTTGGTGACAAGGTGTACTTTCTGGGGTGTAGGTCGGTAAGCCAATGGCTTGTTCTAGGGCGTTATAAGTTGGCAGCATTCGTAATACTTGGGCTGCAAATTGGGGGTTTTTGTCAAAGGAGGCATGGGCGCGAAACCGGAAGTTGGGCAGTCCTACGCTGGGGGGACGTAGCAGGTCATCAAGTGTCACGCCGAAAACACGAGCCAGGGCTGAGAGGATTTTGCTGTCTGGTAAGGTTTTGGCGTTTTCGTAGTTGTTGATGCTCTGGCGAGTTACAGAGGCTTGTTCTGCAAGTTGCTCTTGAGACAAGCCTAGACTTTTACGGTAGCGAAGCAGGTTGGCAGCAATAATTTCTTTCATGGCTGGTTCTTAAGAGTGATGCCTGATACTACTGTTGGCGAATTCATAAAAAGGCGATTTTTGGAAACTTTCGTTCAGGGATTTCCACAATGGCATAAGGGTTTCCAGCGTTAAGAAATATTTCGCCAACGGTATCCGATACCTTGAGCGATCTGATCTCTCTTAGGCTCAAGGGCGGTGTCAGGTCAGATATCAAAGTGGTTGACCTAATTTTATCTAATTATAATGGAAAATGTAAAATCTATTTTACATTAGAAGCAGAGCGATGATCGTTCAATGATAAGCCTCAAATGGCGTAAAATCCTTCCAGGATAGGTAGTCTGCCCGCAGTTATTGAGCGGATACAATAAAAATCTGTATCTTTTATTTGTTGCGATCGCGTAAACCACGCCCGTGGGAGGCTCACATCTTGCAGATGGAAATATAAATGTCAAAACCACAACCCCAAGATTGTACTTTGACCAAAACGGTGCAAGCCAAAACGATGTTTTGCAGTTTTAAACCTTTTGTTTTTTAGTCAAGTTAGCTAAACGAGTAATGCTGGAGCGAATATTACCTGCTTCTTTGCGATTTCTTAGTCTTTTTTTGGCTTCTTTTAGGACTTGTTTCATCACAGTATCTTTGTCTTTGCAGGTGATATAAAAAGCCTCTAATAAGGTTTCAATGGTTATTTTCTCTTGAGCGCAAAGTTTGTCTAGTTCTTCTTTTATTGGCACTTCTAATCTGACTGGGATACGTGGGGAAATTTCGGGGAAGCTGGCTAGTTTCTCTTCTAGTTGTTTTAGTTCTGACCCTTGATTATTAACGGTAGCGTTTTCTTCTATTTGAGTATCTGGAGTAATTGGCTGGGTCTGTAATAGTACATCTTGTCTTGTTGGCACTGTGGGTTGAGTGGCTCTGCGGCGGATTTCTTCTAACATATCCATGTTATTAACATTCTCGTTTAAATTACTCATAAAATGCTCGGTAAGTAGGAAACTCAGTGGCTTTAGAGAAAGAGAAAGAAACGACACGTAGCAAGAGGAGAGAAGGGTGCGGTTTAAAACATCTGTGAATCTTAAAATGCCTGTAGCCATCGAAAAGATGGACAATTTTGCAGGATTACTGATGTTCTACCTTTTAGTAATTATGATTAAGCTGTTTCTGTAGGGATTAATTTGGCATATTTTTCTAGCAAGGCTGGTTTTAAACGTTGTGCTAAAATCTGAATCGCGTACTCAAGTGATGCTTGTCCTAAGTCAGAAGGACTAACCCGATAATTGATAGCATTTTTGTAGACATCTGACTCTAATATATGGGGCAACATTAATTCATCTTTTACTAACTGCCGCATAGTATCAATGCTAGATTGGGTGGCTTTTGTCGGATGCAGTCCAGTCCAACGAGCGCGAAATGGGACTACGCCTAGCAGTTCGCCATAGGGGAGTGCTGGTTTAAATTCTTTGATTAGTTCTAAGGTCCGCAAGAGCGATTGCACTCCCTTGACGTTAGATTCTGCGGGAATTACCCATTTATCCCCAGCCCCCAAGGATGTTTGCGCTAAATGCGACCTCTCTGGTGGGGGGTCTACAATTGCTACGCCAAAGTTATTGATGATTGGTTGCAGGCGATTTCTGAGGATAAATAAGCTCAGTCCGCTAGATGCCAGTTTGTAATTAGCACTCTCAAGTCCATCATCGGAAGGAATCAAAAACAAGTTGGCATTGCTAATGGTGCGTTCTCTTATTTGTCCGTCTGGCACTGAGGCAATGGCATCAATAATTCTCGTTTTCTCCTCTGGCTGAGTCAAAACTTCCAGTAGTGTTGGCGTATTGGGATCTACTTTTACCCCCAAAAAGCTAGTCAGGCTTGATTGGGGATCTGCATCGACAAACAAGACGGGAATTCCTAATTTCCCTAAATATCTCCCTAGCATCAGTGCTACTGTCGATTTCCCCTGTCCTCCTGCTAGACCCAAGGTAACAACTGTTGGCGTGTTTGTCATGGAACAATTATATATAACTATAAAAGTATTTTACTGTAATTGGACTACTACTCTTTTATATCTTTGGATTAAATAACTTTTGTACAATTGTACAAAAGTTATATGTTTACTGCGATCGTTGGAAGGCTCAATACCAATACCGGATGAAATTTATGGTGCAGAGAATACATACTACTCTGCACCAACAAACTCTGAACAAACAGCTTTTTATGCTGTTGCCTAAAAAGCTGAGTGCTTATAATGCCTGTTGGACAAGGTTTTCAGCCTTAGCGTACAATTTTCCCGTTTTGGGTGCGACACGATGGCGCACGATGGGTTGGAAGCCCCTATATGCAAAGCTTCCAAAAGATGAGTGAGGAACCGATTCCTCCAGTCTGGTGTCCAAGACTGTTCCTAACATTCCCATGCACCACTGGTAACGGTGATGTGTGAAGCGGAAAGTAAAGCCCAAGGAAGCATTTAGCCTAAAAATGTAACCGGGCAAAGGAAAGATTGGATGGGTGAATGTAAATGAATCCTTGTTTAGGCATCGTTAGAAAAGGTCATCGAAAAGGCTGATACGTGTAGCGACCTGCAATACTAATCAGTCAAACCTGCAATCAAGGGATTTTCAAACCAGGATTAAATGCAACTATAAATACGGTTGAGCCAGAATTAATTGCAACTGAACCAGGATTAAATGCAACCAACCTGCAATCATCCGTTTCAACCAGGATTAATTGCAACTATAAATACTAACATTTTTATCGCAGTTTCAATCCGCTCAAAGTGGCAGTCCTGCCGCCAGCATTTGCTCGTGTAATTCACGAGAGCGGGC
This sequence comes from Anabaena sp. PCC 7938, assembly GCF_049315035.1. NCBI lineage: Bacteria > Bacillati > Cyanobacteriota > Cyanophyceae > Nostocales > Nostocaceae > Anabaena > Anabaena sp. PCC 7938. The sequence goes on from NZ_CP186040.1 coordinate 22,106, forward strand.
TGGATCAAGTTGTCCGCGAAACAGCAATTTAATTTCCGCCGGTTTGGCATTGAACTGTTCCGCCAAGCCCCTTACATCGTAGCCATGCCGGGTTAAGGTGGGTTCCAAATCGTCAATTTGCTTAGATAAAATAGACTCAATAATCGCTGTGGTAACAGTTTTCTCTCCAAAAAGGTATGCAGCCTCGAAAGCTAGTGTCAAATGTTGCTCAATTTGCAATGGTGTCCTCAACCGCATGGCAAGTAATTCAATAGCATCCGGCTCCAATATCTCACTTATTTGAGTATCTTCAGTAGTACATTTAGATACCAACCATTCAATATATTCTTTTTGACTACCAACAATACCCTCCAAAGAAAAAACAGTTGCCCGATAGCCAATTTCTTCCATAGTTGGACGGCGTAAATCATTTTTCAGCTTAGGATGACCAGCTAACACAACTGAGAGCGTACCACCACCGTCTTCAACTACCTCAATTAAACGTTTGAGTCCTGTGAGCGTACTGTAATGTAAGTCGTGAGCCTCATCTACAAACAACGCCACAGGCTTTTTACCTTTTCTAATCAAGTCACGCAGTTCCCGTTCTCGTTTTTCCCCAAGTGCAGGAATTTTAATTTCCTTATCTGTTGCTAAATCGTAAAATAAGGCAGCAATCAGTGTTGGTAGCGTCGCTCGGTTTTTATCAACAGAAAGCGATTTCGAGACTAAAATCTTGCCTTCTTTCTCCAAAACCTCAAACAAACGTCGTAAAGTCGTCGTCTTGCCACACCCGATAATTCCCGTGATGGCAACCAGCTTTCCTGAATGGATTGCGACTTTAATATCCTTAAACAATTGTTTTTGGTGTTCTGTTTCGTAGTAGCCAGCCTTGCGGAACTCTCTGAGCAATCGAAAGTGTTCCATGACTTCAGTGAGCATTTTGTTCCTCTCCTTGATTTGAGCGGAAATATTGCCGCACTCGTTCAATAATCGCTTTTTTATTCAGAGTCTCAGCCAGCAGGGCATCAATGAATGCCAACTGTTCGGGAGACAATTTAGCCAAAGGTTTGGCCAGTTGTTCAGAAATCGCCCTCTTAGCAAACAATACAGTCGGATAAGTAAATTCTTGGTATGGGTCAGGGTCGTTAAAAGGTGTAACAGTTGGCTCCAATTCCTTATACTTATCCACCAGAAATTGTAAATCCGTGTTTTTGTCCAAGGCAGTTCGTGGCAAACCCAACTTTTTAGCTAAATTGGCAATTTTATCTGCCCGTTCTTCGGTTTTAGTTTTCTTAAATTTACGGTAGCGGTGTAAGGGGATAGGACCGTCAACTGGGTAAAATGGTCCGTAGCGACGGTCTTCTTTTTCTACGTACAGTTCGTTGTCAAACAAGCCCCACCATAGCACGACAGTTTCTCCTGCTAAGTCCGGTTCTACCTCATAAGCCACACCCTCTACCGATACCTAGCATCCGTTCCCACTTTTCTGCGCTGTGGTTCACGGGCAAAGGTACAGAATCGCTCCCAACTACACATCGAACGCAAGCCAGACTTAGGTATATTTCGCAACCAATCTTCCAGCCGGGAATGCGGCTCTATGCGGTGTGGTTTGTCGTTGTAATGCAACAAATATTGGCGCAACCATAAGTTAGCTTCAATGTCGCTTTCCGGTTCATGAAAGTGATACAGAGTCTCATGGGCTTCTTTGACTGTCCGAAAAGGTCTTTCTACTTTGCCTTTGGAGCGGGCTGTTACCCGACGACCATCTTTACCCGCAGGCATATGGGTAACAAGATTGATTCTCAGGCAATCCATCACATTTTGGAATACGTGGCTTTTCGCAATGGGTCCGTTATCCGTATAAATCATCTCTGGAATCCCCTGAAAGGCAAAGCCGTCGGTTGTTTTCGCTGTCATCGCATTAAATAAGAAACGTAATGCAGCTTCTACATCCTCCCCATAAACACAGTGGTATTCTTGATAACATAAACCACTACGGTCATCAACAATACTATAAAGCATCAGTAATGGATTACCTCTACCCGGTTCTACCCATGATGGCTGTTTTACGTGTTTTAAATCAGATGGGCTGAGGTCGAAATGCCAACATTCGTTGCTGTACTCTGCTTGAAAACGCACCGCAGGCGGTTGCCTGGTCATGCGTTCTTGATCATACCCCCATGTTTTTAAGTAATAATTGACAGTGCTTCTAGTTAACGCACCTTTATCTGGTTGGACAAAACCATCGGGTGTTTCCATCCCAAACTCCTCCAACAGTTCAATTGCCCGGACTGTGGAGATATGTCGCCCTTTCTTGTTACTAGTGCGGATTTTCATGGCCGCGATGACCTCGCAGTAGCGTTCCATTTCCGCGAGTGAAAGTTTTCTGGGGTCCGCTATCTGAGCGATTTATGGATTTGGGGCGTGATGAGTTACGCAAGGCGCGATATAGTGTATCTGTTGACACTCCATATAATGCTGCTGTCTCTTCGATGAGAATTCGCCGCTCTTGACAACGGCTAGGCAATCCGTCGAGGCGGTGGCGTAAATTAATAAGTGCCTCTACAGAGATTTGCTTATGTACCATGTTCAGTTTTTATCTCTGCAATATAGTTGTAGAGCGTTGGTTTGGAAATTCCCATCAAATTACATATTTCAATAATTGTGTATTGTTTTTCGGTATAAAGTCTTACTGCTAATTGACGTTTAGTTGGATCTAGGGCTTTTGGTCTACCTCCTCTATGACCACGCCCTCGTGCCGCTACAAGTCCAGCCGTAGTGCGTTCACGGATGAGGTTACGCTCAAATTCAGCCAATGCACCAAACAAATGGAAAATTAATCTACCACTGTTATTCGTGGTGGTGATGGATTCTTGCAAGCTAGAAAGCCCAATTCCTCGCTTATCTAAGGTTTCCATCATTTCAATCAAATCTTTGAGCGATCTTCCTAAGCGGTCTAGCCGACATACCACCAGAACATCACCAGTCCGTGCTACTTCCAATGCTAAGGAAAGTCCAGGTCGTTCTGCTTTTGCACCGCTTGTGCGGTCGGAGTAAATTTTCTCGCAACCAGCAAGCTGTAAAGCATCCATTTGCAGGTTCAGATTTTGGTCATCTGTTGAAATTCGGGCATAGCCTATCAACATACTTGGAACCCCAACAAGTAAATAAACTCGTTACCTCACAGTATATGTTGCCTTTGATTTAATTACCGAGTTTCTTTACTAAATTTGATTCTGGTTCTGCTTGATGGTAATAATGGGAGTAAAAAAAACGGTCGTTTCTTTTACTCTCAGTTGCAATTAATCCTGGCTGAAGTTCAAATACTTTTGTTGATAAGTTGGAGCGTTTTTTGAGTAAACTGCTCAACAACGATTTAATAGGACTTTCGGTCAGTTGCAAATAATCCTGGTTGAAACGGATGATTGCAGGTTGGTTGCATTTAATCCTGGTTCAGTTGCAATTAATTCTGGCTGAAGTGTATTTATAGTTGCATTTAATCCTGGTTTGAAAATCCCTTGATTGCAGGTTTGACCGATTAGTATTGCAGGTCGCTACACGTATCTGGGGCTCTGGCTATAATGTGACGGATAGTTCGGGTGGACAGGGGGGCTTTGCGCTCGGAGACGAACACATACTGGGTTTCAGGATAATCTCGTTTAATCTGACGCAATGACCTTAATTCAGGAGCGCGTAGGGGATGAGTGCTATCATGCCCGTGTTTTACTCTTCTTATCTCTATATATCCGTCGTTCAAATCAATTTGTGACCATTTCAGAGAAACTAACTCTGCGGTGCGAAGTCCATGCCGAAACATTAGTAAAATAATGGCTGCATCTCGAACTCCGTGTCTTCCGAATGAATGCGCTGCTTTGATCATCGCTTCCACTTCCTTTGGACGCAAATATTCCCGCTCTCGCTTTGACGCTACTTTTACAGGGGGATGAGGGTGAGAAATCATCTTTGCCGAAAAGGGAAGTTGAGGTGGTTGTGTAAGAATGACTGAAAGCTTGATGATCTGTTGCTCTCTTCATTATACATTGCCTAAATTGACTCAAACTAGGCAATGTTTGAAAGGCATAAATACATGAATACTTTACAAAACTTTACGTCGTGCTAAATTTTGCGCGTATCTTGTCTTTACCCCAATTCCAACGGCAATGGTTTTGTCAATAATTATGCGCCTTTATTGTATGTAGGATTAGAAGCGATCGCAATAATTTTACTAGCAGGCAGCCAACGGGGAATAATAATTTGTCAATCCTTACTGCGGGCGCAAGCTGATATCTTAGTGTTGGATGAACCAACATCAGCAATAGATGCCCAAGCTGAGTTTGAGATTTTTAATCATTTTCGGGCTATTACTCAACATCAAATGGTACTTTTGATTTCCCACCGTTTCTCAACAGTACGCATGGCTGACAAAATCGCAGTTATAGAAGATGGCGTTGTTGTGGAACTGGGAACTCATGACGAATTAATACAGGCAGGAGGACGTTATGCTAAGTTGTTTTTATTACAAGCTGCTGGGTATCAGTAGCAGTGGTATTTACTTGTCTTCTTGCCAACAGTTACTTGCCACAACAATTAATATTTAATAGAATTTTCTTGAAGCCATTCTGATATTGTTTCTTGACTTTCTTGACCGTTTGCTAGTCGTTCCATTATTAAAACAACTTCCGGTTCTGGAACATCCAACGAATATCCATTTAATTCCAGAAAGGTAGCCATCACTACGAAAGCTACCCGTTTATTACCATCTATGAAAGCATGGTTTTTAGCAAATCCATAACCATAAGCCGCAGCTAAATCAAATAAGGTGGGTGTAGGTTCACCATAAGCAAGTAAATTCTTCGGTCTATCTAAACTAGCTAAAAACAAATTGTTATCTCGCACACCTGCAAGACCGCCATGCTGTGTTAATTGGTCTTCATGTATAGCTCTAACAATTGTTTCATCTAACCAGAAAATTCCATTCATTTCCCTAACTCATGAAGTGCATTTCTGTATTTTGTGCTGACTTTTCTGTAGGCTTCCATTGCTTTTTCAAAATCAGGATTACAAGCAGTCACATGAACACCTGTTGGGGTTTCAGTGACAAATACGCTGTCTCCTTCTTGAACTCTAAGTTTTTGCAGGGCTTCTTTAGGCAATGTTACACCCAAGGAATTCCCGACTTTACGAATTTTTAAGGTGTACATAAGTCAATAGCCTCTTGATAAGAGTAATACTATTGTAATAACATATTTTTTTAAACCGTAGATAAAAATATGCTTATACATATATTAAAACAAGTCTAATCATGTTTGGTTTCCACCCGTATTGATTCAGGAGTAGAGACAATACTTGTCGGTTAAGCTCAAACAATGAAATTGAAAGCTACAATCTCTTGCAACTCCTAAACAGTTCTTTTCATCTTTAGATCAAGTTGAGTTGTTTGCCAATATAAATTCCTCAAAATAATAGATACTCGCCTTTTTACCAGGAAATTAGCTTTATGCCAGAAATTCGCTCTCCTCTGCCCCGGTGCTTTCGATTCCTGGGAAGGTGGCAATTTTCGATCATTCTCTTCTTAATCACCACACTGTTATTAGTCAATTTTTCTTCTGTTGCTCAAGCACAACTGCGTACTCGTTGCAATGGAGATCACCCGGAATTCCCTGGTATTCTCAGCATTTCCACTAGCAAAATTGTCCAAGATGCTATGGATTTAGACTGGAAAGCAGGGCTAAAAGACCAAGTGGAACGGGGAAGATGGATTCAGTGGAACAAGCAGACAGGAGACTATTCTGTCACTCCCGTGAAAGCTGGAGATCCCCAAACTGGTGATAAGGAAGTCGATATTGGCACGCCTCCACCGGATACCAGTAATATTTTCACCGTCGGGATGTACCACACACATCCCCCCAATCCCAAATACCCAAACATTGGCCCAAGCATTGACGACAAAGGCAAAGCAACCTTATTAAGAATTCCCAGTTTAGTTCGTGACAATGACCCTGCTACCCCAGATCCTAATGATTATCAAACCTATCTAGTGGGTCCATCACAAGCTTGTGAACCTGAAGATCCGGAAAATGCCAATCGCTCTGTTACGCTCCCAAAAGAGCTTTTCCAGCCTGCTAACCAGGGTTCTGGTAATGGTTCTAGCAACGGCTCCAACGGTAATGGAACTAACAATAATAATGATGGTGGTGATAATTCATCGGGTAACTCTTCTGGTTCATCAGGTGGTGGTTCCCAGGGAACAGGGAGCAGCTATGGAGACCCCCACATTATCACCCTAGATGGTTTCCGTTACAGTTTCCAAACCGTGGGTGAGTTTCTGCTGGGACAATCTACAGATAAACAATTTATCGTTCAAACTCGCCAAGTCCCTGTCCCCAAACAAGAACTCAGCTTGAATACAGCCGTTGCTGCTAAGATTGGGCGCGATCGCGTCGGCTATTATATTGAAAATCAGGGTAAATCTGACACAGCCATTTTGCGGGTGAATGGTGAAGTTGTCACCCTCAATGATGAAACCGTGAAACTTCCCGATGGTGGACTGTTGCAAAAACGAGGGACAGAATACACCATCGCCAGTTCTCGCGGTGAGCAAGTCATGATTCGCCCTATCCATGTCGCAGGCTTGCAGTTTGTGAATGTGACTGTGACGGTTCCCAGCAACTATCAAGGCAAAATGACGGGACTTTTGGGAGACTTTGACAACAGCCCCAATAATGACCTAAAAACTCGAGGTGGCAAAGTTTTACCTGATCAATCTAGCTATAGCACCGTGCGGCGAGCGCTGACAAACTTTTTACCTACCCCTATTCCTCTGGATGAGATTGAGAAGGGTTTCTTTGACAAACTCCACCGAGATTTTGGGGATAGTTGGCGCATCCGTCAAGAGGACTCACTTTTTGATTACGAAACAAGGGCAATCTACAGCCACATTTACAGACCGCAGCTTTCCTAAAAGTTATCACAATTTGGCTTCCCTAATGCCTAATCAAATTCGCCAAGCAGAAGCGGTTTGCCGTCAAGCTGGTGTGAATACTTTCATGCTGGAAGGTTGCATTATGGATGTAGGATTTACGGGTGAAGCTGGATTTGCAAAAAACATGGTCAACGTATTAACTCAGACAGTGGTTGACAAAGCTGTGAATCGTGCTTTAGATGAAGTGCGATCGCGGGTGAATATTCCGATTCCCATTCGTATTCCCGGCTTTCCATTTTAGTAATTTGGGCAGTCAATTTTGCTAGGTTCGTAGTAAGTGGTTTAGTGCTCAATTTAAGGACTAAAGTCCTTACTACGAACTTATTCAGTTGCAGATAATTCTGGTTCAAATCAAATTATAGTTGCATTTAATCCTGGCTGGAAACAAAGATGATTGCAGGTTTAGGGATTTATAATTGCAGGTCGCTACACCTACCGGGTATGGCTAGACTGTGCCAAATTGGGAGTTTTGTACACTGCTATATTGCGACACTTATTATTAAACTCCTGAACAAACCTTTCCCCGCATCAATATTACGTTGGAGAAAATAATCTAAAATATCTTCTAAATCCTTAGTTGCCTCTACAGATAAAACATATTCCATTATTTTTGACTCTCACGCGCCTGCCTAATTTTTTCATGTAATCTGGCCATAACAACATCACCATCAATCACCTCACCTTGTTCAACTTGAGCAAGTCCTACAGCCAGCTTTTCGCGTGTTTCCTGTTCCCATTCCTGATACCCCTTCTCCCACTCCGATAATAATTTAAGTGCTTTAGTTATCACCTCATTTGTTTTATTTTTATACTTATTTCTATACCCCAGTCTATACCGTTGCAAGTAATACAGGATTAATGAGGTATTGCAACGATTAATGAAAAATTCCGCCATATTAGAGAATCTTTACTTAGCGTATATCTCTACTCGCAGTTAAAATTCAGTTTCAGTTTTTTTAGCCCGAACCCTTTGTATGTAAAGCATTTCGCCACGCAAAAGAAGCAAAGTTGTCAAGTTTTTTTGCAAAAAAACTTGACAACTGAAGAGAACTCAAAAACAATAGAGTAAAGTCTAAGTCTTGTTGAAATAAAAAAATGAAACGGACTAAGAGTAGTGTTGCAGAGAATATCCGCAACAGAATTGAGGAATGTGAAGAAGGGTATTGGATGTACGCTGACTTCCCCGACTATCCTGCTACTGCGGTCAGCAAAACGCTTTCTCGTTTGGAAAAAGATGGAACTTTAATGCGAGTAAGCAAAGGTTTGTACTACCGCCCTCGTATGACAAGGTTTGGTCGCAGTCATCCATGTCAAGAAGAAATCCAAAAACTAGCAATAAAACATAACCGAATCGAGAATCTATACCCTGCTGGGATTAGTGCTGCAAATTTACTAGGATTTACAACTCAAAATTCAGTGCAAGGTGAATTTGCTACATCAGCCAATAGCGCACCACGCACCATTGTTGGTTCTCGCGCCCAAATTCATACTCGTAGACCTTCTACTTGGAATGACTTAACTGAGACTGAAACATCTCTATTGGATTTTTTGAGATGTAAGGGAAAACTAAGTGAGTTATCTCTTACTGAAACAAAACAAAAATTACTTAATTATTTTCGAGAAGGAGATAGGTTTGAGCGACTTGTTAACGTGGTAGATAAAGAACCTCCAAGAGTGCGAGCTATGCTGGGAGCAATCGGGCAAGAGCTAGGAAAGAGTCGAGATATCTTAGTAAAAATCAAGAAAGGATTAAACCCCGTATCTCGTTTTGATTTTGGTAATCTAAGGAATCTTCGCTATGCCAAGGAGTGGCAAGCTAAGTGAAACTGTACGAACATCCAGAATTCACAGATGCTATCAAAGCTGCTAAACAACATTTTGCACATCCAGGGCTAACCGAACAGTTCATTGAAAAGGATTACTATGTCACAGAAGCTCTGCGAATTGTGGCACAAAACTATCCAAATGAAGTGATTTTTAAAGGAGGAACGAGTTTATCTAAGGGGTGGAAGCTAATAGAAAGGTTCTCAGAAGATATTGACCTGTTTTTGAATCCTCAAGCCTTCAATCCACCCCTTCCTAGTAAAAATAGTATTTATAAAAAGTTAAAACAAATAGAAACATTGGTAGATGGGCATCCCGGCTTAACACTTAATAGAAGTAATGCTGATAAAGGATCTCATCGTAATAGTTTTTTTAACTATAACCCTCAATTTTTAGGTAATAAAGCAATAGCTAATAGTGTTTACTTAGAAATAGGAATACGTAGTGGGAATTATCCTGTAGAAGAAATATCAATATCTTCTTATTTAGCTGATTTCTTAAAAGAAACAGGTATTAGTTTAGGTACAGATGATGAATCTGCATTTCCTATGAAATTGTTACATTTCCGACGCACTTTTGTAGAGAAATTATTTGCTATACACTCTAGAGTGTTACTTTATAAAGAACAAAAACAACCGATAGCAACTCACGCCAGACATTACTACGATCTGTACTGTTTAGCCCAAAGGCAAGAAGTACAAAAAATGCTTAACACGGAAGAATATAATAACATTAAAGAAGATTGTTTTAACATTGGACAACAACATTTCAATAATTATCAACCACCTGAAAATTTGAGTTTTTCAAAGAGCATAGCAATTTTTCCAACAGGAGACTTACGACAATTAATTGCAAAGGAATATAGCCAACAATGCAGAAATTTATGCTATGGCGATTATCCAACATGGGAAGAAATAGAATCATGCTTTGAGCAATTACGAAATATTTTGTAAGACATTCGCCAACAGGGAGTTCAGTCGGAATACCTACAAGTGCGATTCGTTGTAAATATGGCAGAGAATACCTCGCTGACCCAAAATTATTTAATTCACAAAATTTTGCGAGAGCGAATCAGATGTTCTCTGAGATAATACGCTCTAGATGAAGCAGTCTCAACAATTGCATTAAGCAACACAAAACAAGATTCATGCATATTTCTTGGCAAAGGTCCGGTTTGGTCTAGCTGGAGAAAACGCTGAATTGATATTTCTAGGTAGAATGCAGTATTTACTCCTGAGAGCAAACGAGTTCCACCCTCCTCCTTTTGATGTTGTGAGAGGATATGTACCCCTGATTCAAAGAAAATTGAGGGAAAATGATACATGAGTGAGGCTAGAGCGTTAAACACGTCTGGATTCTTTCCAGCGTTCGTGACGAATTCAAGCAGTAAGTCTTTCCCAAGTGCAACATCCTGAGTTTCATAATCGTTTTTTTGCCAGTCTAAATCAGCTTTTAATATGCCGCGAATTAACTTGCGTCTGTTATCCTGCTGCCTGTAGTCAGAGTCATAGCCAGCAACCTCAATAGCTATCTTTTGTACCTTCTGCGATAATTCTTTCCATAATTGCCAGTAAGCTTCCTTTTCACCTTGTCTTTCAGCCTCTACTGCAACACATAAGACGAGGTAATCCACAAAACTTGGTGCTATTTCACAACCCATTCGTAACTGGTCAATATAGTCTTCAAATCCTGAGTCATGTAAGCAGAACAGATATTTAGAAAAACGTTTTGTGAAGCTTAATCGAACCTCAAAATTGATTCTTAATTTATCATCTCTAAACCTATCATCTCTATCAGATTTATGCGTCCTCTCTTCTTGTTCAACTTCAAAGAAGAGATTCAGCATTTTCGACAACAATTTGATATGGATGGGTTCCCTTGAGCCATCTGGAATCATCAGGCAAGGACTTAAAATATGCGATGAACTGTGTGAGCGAAAAGAAATTTGCTCAAGATCCGTCGAAAGTTCACTTCGTGCGAATCGATTACGAAATTCGTCTTTCTGTGCTTGTAAATTGTCTAATTCAGCTTTTTTAGCATCGCCTTCTAGAAAATATGTTTGTCTTCTTGTGTGATGATTATTTTGCTCAAAACGGGCATACTCAAGTGTTACAATAATGCATCTTTGAGCAAATCCAGAATCTCTTTGCCAGAGATGATTTCTAATTCCCTCGGCTGCTTTGTTGCGTACATTTGCACTATTATGTGTCAACGCAATAGAAATTAACCTTTTAATAATAAACTTTTCGTCGTCATTAGAGGCAAAGTCTAATAGAATTGGGAGAACAGATGAAGCTGCTGCTGCACCATCGTGATCTGTCGTCGGATCTGCAATTGAATTGTCTGTATCTGCATTCGCCGTAACTGTTTGACCAATTAGCTCGGTACACCACAAAATATCTTCTTCATTAGACTCGTCCGAATAATCTCGTACAAAAATAGCAGCAGCAGTAACAATAGCACCAAAATACATTGCTGCCATCTCGCTTACTGCACCTGCCTTAAGTTCTTCAAAAAGCTCCTTTGCCTCAGCAAGAGCTTCATGCCACGTCGCATAGTATTCAGTCTCTAGTGCCTGGTATTCAAAGGTTTTGCTTGCCCATAGATATAGCGCAGAGAAGCGTTCTTGTACCTGAATACTTTCTTGAGCTTGTTGCTGAAGAGCCTTTAAGTCAGGCTCCAAACCTTCAGCCTCGGTAGTGGTAAATATGTAGTGAAATCTTATATTTTCTAACTCAAATTATTCATTTGTAGCCGTTGCAATTTGAATTACATTTAACCAACTAATTGAAACTCCTCTAAAGTATAAAGTTTCTAAATATATGATTTAGCGAGAACGTGTTAAGTGTTATATGTAGTATAGTATCAGTGTTTTTAAATTCAACTATTTCAGTATTGATGTCAATCTCCAGACCTACTTGCCCCAATTGTGGTTCTCAACACATTGTCAAAAATGGGAAGATTCATAATCAAAAACCAAAATACCAGTGTCAAAACTGCAAAAGACAGTTTATAGAAAATCCCACTAATAAAGTTATTAGCAAAGATACTATAGAACTGATTGATAGACTTTTACTTGAGAAAATACCTCTCGCAGGTATTGCTCGTGCTGCTCGTGTTTCAGAGACTTGGTTGCAAAAATATGTGAATAATAAATATGCCCAGATTCCGACTCAGGTAAATGTTTCAGCCAAACCAAGAGGTAAATTGACTATTGAGTGTGATGAGGCTTGGTCATTTGTAGGTCATAAGGGTAATAAGCAATGGATTTGGTTAGCTTTGGATAAAAAAACTAGAGAAATAGTTGGAGTTTACATAGGCGACCGCAGTGAAGATGGCGCTAGGGGATTATGGAATTCTCTACCACCAGTTTATCGTCAATGTGCTGTTTGCTATACAGATTTTTGGGCAGCTTACGCACAAGTTATTCCTAGCAAACGTCATCAGGCAGTAGGGAAAGAAAGTGGCAAGACTAACCATATTGAACGCTTTAATAATACAATGCGTCAAAGAATTTCTCGTTTGGTTAGAAAGACTTTATCCTTCTCTAAAAAGTTAGATAATCATATTGGTGCTATCTGGTATTTTATTCATCATTATAATTCTTGTTGTAGCGCCTAATTTTATTATCACTACATATTTACCACTACCCTGAATTTTTGTCCCATCATTTAACTGGATAGTTAATGGTTCCACTACCGATTCTGACAAGTCTCGTTGTGTCGATGAGTAGCGATGCGGTTTATCTAAATCAGAATGGGCATACTCTTCTGCTGCAATATTAAGCAAATTTAAAATAAAATCTAAGCCCTTTTTTGGATGGAAACGCAAAAGATATTGAAATGGACCTTTAGCCCCACTAGCAGGAAAAAACTCATACCGATGCTCGTAGAGGCTGAAGTAATGATTTACCCCACCGATGCTTCTGTAATGGTATGTGTTACTTTTCCTGGATTTCTCAATTAACCATTCAGAGTACGCCAGCTTGATTAGTGTATTTGGATCATTCTTGCAGAAGAAAGCTGCTTCAACGCCTTGAAAAGCCATTTTACAAAACTCTTCGACGTAGTGTGGTCGGTGCGATCTCTCACCAGTTCCATTCGCGAAAACATCTGTCTCTAAAAGCTCCAAAAACTCTTCACGTATTGCTGAAATGGTTTTTATAATGATGCTAAGTAGCTTGTTTCTATCACCATCGTCTCTGTATGATTCTTTAAGATAGGCTAATAAATGAAGGGCTAGTAACCCTGCTTCACGGGCTGGTACTAGCAGTTCTTCGTCTATATGAAGAATAGATGACCAGTTATTTAATACTGCTGTTATATGTGGTACTAAAGTTTCTGATAGAAGTTCCTTGTTTTCAAAGAGGAAGCAAATAACAGCTTTCCAGCCTTGACCATAAGGCTTAAGAAACAAAGCATCAACTAAAGTTCTTTCATCATTTTCTTTTGGTCTTAAAGTTAACGTCTGCTCTGGCGTTTGACAAGCTATTCGGAGGATGAAGCAGAAACGTTTTAGAAGTTCTCCATTCTCTAAAAAAAGTTGATTCTTTAACAGTCTGAGAAACTGGTCTGGATTATCACCTTGAAGTACCGCAGCAATAGTTTCATCTTGCCAGTATCTTTGGACATCTTGACTACTAAGAACAGAGCGAATAAAACCATCAAGGTTCTCACCGTACCTCAATTTTTGGTGAAGCCACAAGCGAAACGCACGATTCATTGCAGGTTTATTACCTATTGCATTAAGAAAATTCTGCGTGTTGCCTAAGTGTCTCCGATAAGCATCCTCAATGTATTGTTCGAGCGCCCAATCCTCTAGAACGTCGTGTGCTGGGCTAACGAGACCATTCTTGGAATCGCGACGAACTAAATTATCCTCTTCGAGCTTGAAAACAGCATCGCTATTAAACTCACTCTCTGGCACTCCATAGACCATCTGTTTAGCGCGATGAACTGCGATATCCGTAAAAGCTTGCCTACGCTTAAATGGCATCCCGTTTGCTCGCACTTGTTCTTTTGCAATCACGTCTCGCCAGACGGCGGTGCGAAACTCCTTTTCACCATCATCAGGCATAAACTCTGTTCCAGTTTGAAGAACTCTATATGCTAAATCCGCAAAAAATGGAGATTTCAGCAACAGATTCAAAGTTGGATTATCAGAAAGTTTTCGTAAAGGTTCAAGTTGTTTGCATAGATACTGAACTTGGTCATGACTAAAACCACTTAATGTAAGCGTCGTAAAGTTAATCCCAAAAGGTTGAAGATGGTGAAAAGTTATTAGTTGATATGCATAGTCACGACCAGTAGCAATAACAGTCCAACCTTGCTGTTTTTTCAGTAAATCAAGCAAATCTATAAATGCTGTTGTTTTCTCTAACTCAAGAAGCTTTTCTAATGATTCAATAACCAAGTATTTTTTTGGCATTAAAGCGAAACCTGCTTCTAAATCCCGAAGCGAACTTCTTAAGCCCATTGCTGAAAATACATTATCGAGGTGGGCTTTATCCAAATCCTCTGTGCGTAAACAGAAGATAGGGGCGCGTTCGCCTACATAGTCTGAGAATTCTCGTATTAGGCCAGATTTTCCAGCCCCGCGCTCACCAGACACGAAAACAAAACTGGAGGTTTCAGTAAAGCTGAGTAATTGAGCAAATGCATCTGATTGCTGAATATGAATTCCACCAATAGTAGTTCTTATACCAGCTAAAATGTAATTCCCATGATCCTTGAGCTTACTGACATCTGATAACCAACTAGAAGAAGTAACGGTACTAAATGCTGTCCTAATGTCTTCTGGTAAGCTTTCTAAAGTAAGTGTTCCTGCATTTTGGTTGTAGTTCTCAACATAGGTAACGATGCTGCTCCACAAATTCGATGCAGGTATCTGTGAATACTGAGCAATTAGAGAGTAAAGTAGGGACAACGTACTCCCTGATACTGTATCTAAATCGTAGCCAATGATATGAAAAACTTTTAAGAACTCCCATAACTGCCTGTGAGAAACATCAGTTTCGTTATTTGCAGTCTTCAAATGTGTTTTGAACGCTTCTAACTTTTTTCTTTTTGCATTACTACTAAAATTAGCAGTATTAATTTTGATAAAAAATTCTTCTTCATTTTCAGCGTGCCTTGCCCATTCAAGAATAGGTCGCACATCGTTGATATCAGTTGCGCTCAAAGGACCCGTAATAAGAGCGAGGGCATCAGTATTAGAATCAAAACTTTCGTCATTAAAATCATTCCAAGTACTTTGAATTACTTCAGCAAAAATTTTGTTATTTTCCGTGATATTAATGTCATGTTTTATTTGAGCTAGCAGCTTTGCTTCTTTGTCAGTTTCTGACTGTTTTGTGAATACAATAAAATCATCAGTATTAAAGCCAGCGTAACGCCCTTGTAGCTTGATTCTTATGATGGGAAAAGGCGGTAGGCAGGGTGCAAGTCGGCCAGTCAGCATAAGAACAGTGAACGCAGCTTGAACTCGCGTTTCAAAGTTTGGTCCACCACCACCAGTAGAAAAAGGATTACTTTGTTGCTTTGCTGCTTCAGCCATTTATACCCGTATTAAAGATAATGTATATTTATATACTCATTTTTCTCATTGGTTGTTTCAACTTGAAAAACTATAATGCCAGCTAATTGATTTCTACCACCAACTGCTCCGGCTTGCAAGGACAGTTTTAGAATTTTTTAACTAACAAAACGTTGACACAATCACAGATATTCCATGCAAAAATAACTTTTTCAAATAAAGGTAAACTCATGAACAAGTTTATACTACTGATTCTAGTAATGACCATCAGTTATTTTACAGCGGTCAAGCCTGATGCCAATTTCCTAGACACAGCTTGGAGAGTTATAGTTCTGATTGAAAAAGTGGAACAATTGTGTGGAAAGAAGCCTACGAAGCGATCGCTAAACTATAACTAAAAAAACACACTATAACATTTATTTGCACCCTTGATGGGATACCTCTGGTATCCCATCAAGGGTGCAGACACTTTATTTCATTAAAAACTTACCAGTGCTAAATTTTGCTGATAGCACGGGTTGAAAATTGGAATTATGTGAAAATTAACGGCCGTTTATACGCTCAAGCATAAACTTGACATTACTCATATGTCAAGACTGAATAACAAAAAATATTTTCAGCGATTTAGAGCGATCGCTCTTGCAAGGAAAGTTTGAGGATTTTTTAACTAACAAAACGTTGACACACTCACAGATATTCCATGCAGCCAATAACTTGTTCAAATAAAGGTAAACTCATGAACAAGTTTATACTACTGATTCTAGTAATGACCATAAGTTATTTTACAGCGGTCAAGCCTGATGCCAATTTCCTAGACACAGCTTGGAGAGTTATAGTTCTGATTGAAAAAGTGGAACAATTGTGTGGAAAGAAGCCTGAAAAGAAAAAGTCAACTAACCGTGAAGGAAAGATAGCTAAGGATAAAAAGCTAGATAAAAAATAGTTGCTAGTAGTCAACGTTATCCGATTATAAATACGAGATAATGTTGGCTATCTATTTTTTGGAATAAGCCAGTAATTTTCACTTCGGTTTTCTCTACTTGTCCAATTGGGATAGCTTGCGAGATACCCCAATTGGTAAACAAAAGTGCCATTTCGTGTAATCTCTGCTGTACTAGGATTATTTGCTTTTTTGAGCATTTTAACTGGAGTTGGGACTAGCGTTTTTGATCATGTAATTTTGATAAGTAGCTAAAATATATACTTTCATACTGGTAACAATATTTAGAAAATATGAAGCCTTATTTTTCCAGCATTATATGTAAAATTGTAATTAATTACATCTGTTAATTTGTAATTATGTTAAATTAATAAATTGTATATATCCATAAAGCTTTTTATGGCAAGTGTTTTAGCTTTGTAATAATGTAACTAATTACAAAAACACAAACTTACATTTATGAAAATTGCCATTCTGAACCAAAAAGGGGGCAGTGGTAAGACAACAGTATCCATCCATCTGTCCCATGCTTTGAAATTAAAAGGGTATCGAGTATTACTTGTAGACACTGACCCCCAAGGCTCATCCCGTGATTGGGCAGCAGCCCGTAACGAAGAAGCACCATTTAGCGTCATGGCGTTAGATCGGCCGATTATCCACAAAGAATTGCCCAAATTAGCACAGGGGTATGAATACGTACTGATTGATGGTGCGCCCAGAGTTTCCGACCTCACCCGTTCGGCAATTATGGCAGTAGATTTTGTGCTAATCCCCATCCAGCCATCACCCCTAGATATCTGGGCAGTGCATGAAGTCGTCGAGCTAATTCAGGAAGCAACTATATATAAACCAGATTTGTCAGCTGCATTTTTGGTTAACCGGAAGGTTGTCAATAGCAGCATTGCGCGGGAAGTATCCGAAGTGTTACAGCAGTATCCATTCCCAGTATTGAACGCCCAAATTAGCCAACGAGTAGTTTTTGCTGAGTGCTTAAATAGCGGCAGTACAGTTTTGGAAACTGCTCCAAAAAGTGCTGCGGCGGATGAAGTCAGGGCAGTTTGTGAGGAAATTTTAGCATTTGTAAAGGAACCAACGAATCATGGCAGAAACTAAAAGAACATCAAAACTAAGCTTAAAGCCTGGAGTGAAGACAACGCCTGTTATAGATGAGCAAGCAGCATGGGTTGAAAGTCGTAATGGTGTTGAAGCCTCTATTCCCAAGGAAGAACCCAGCAATAGCAAGATGAAGCGGATTACCTTTGAGGTAACAGAAACCCAGCATCAGACAATTAAAATTTGCGCTACTAAGAAAGGGATGAGCATCAAGGAACTAATGATTTCCCTCATTGAACAGGAGTTGAAGGATTAATGTAATAATTAACATTATTACATTTGTAGATTATTACAAAATAACATATTTACATTATTATAAAAGTAATCTAGAAGGTGATGCTGTTATGCTTACGAACAGTCAAGTTTCGGAGATGCTTCGTCATGAAAGAGGAAGCCCACAAAGAAGATATCGAGGTAATCACCCAGGTTCTGGCGAAGATAACAACTCTGAGTCCTGAGCAAATTAAGCCATACCTTGATACGATGCTTGAGCGGTTAGTGAAACCACAAGCGGAGCGTCCTTTATACGAGACTGCTACTCCTTTTGAATTGTCACAAGCTTTTCAGGAGTGGGCAGATAGTCACGACCGCAATACACCACTTTTATCCGACTATGCTGTCAGCCGCGAAAGTATGTACTCAGATGAGGAGTGAAGCGTGGCTTTTCTTGTAGACACAAACCTACTTCTGCGTAGCGTCGAACCATCTCACCCAATGTATGGGGATGCAAGTAATGCCATCGCCACTTTGCTATCGCAAGGCGAGCAGCTGTGCATTGTACCGCAAAACTTAATTGAGTTTTGGAATGTTTACACTCGACCTGTGGAGAGGAACGGCTTGGGACATAGCGCCGCAGAAGCTGAAGCTGAAATTAATCGCTTAAAGGCATTTTTCCCTCTATTGCTGGATACCGAAGCAATTTACCAAGAATGGGAAAAGCTTGTGGTAGATCATGCTGTCCGAAGTGAAATCCTGGACGGGCAAAGAATTGGTAAATAATCAATGTGTAATTAATTCTGTCTAGATACTTACTTTAAGTTGCCTTTGCGTCAACTTGACCCCCAAATCAAAAGCGCCCTCCCTTTCGGAAGAGCGCCTTTTATTGACAGAGAAGTTATTATCTTATGTCTAGAAAGATTAACCGTTGATTGCAGGTGCGGTTAGAGCAACAGGAGCAACATCACCAGCAGCCAAGTCTAAGGGGAAGTTGTGAGCATTGCGTTCGTGCATTACTTCCATACCCAAGTTAGCGCGGTTGATTACGTCAGCCCATGTACCAATCACACGACCTTGAGAATCAATGATGGATTGGTTGAAGTTGAAACCGTTCAAGTTGAAAGCCATTGTGCTAACACCCAAAGCGGTAAACCAGATACCGATTACTGGCCAAGCAGCGAGGAAGAAGTGAAGTGAACGGCTGTTGTTGAAGGAAGCGTATTGGAAAATCAAGCGACCGAAGTAACCGTGTGCTGCAACAATGTTGTAGGTTTCTTCTTCTTGACCGAATTTGTAACCGTAGTTTTGTGATTCGGTTTCGGTTGTTTCACGAACTAGTGAAGATGTAACCAAAGAACCGTGCATTGCAGAGAACAAGGAACCACCGAAGACACCAGCTACTCCCAACATATGGAAGGGGTGCATCAAGATGTTGTGTTCAGCTTGGAACACGATCATGAAGTTGAAGGTTCCAGAGATACCCAAAGGCATACCGTCTGAGAATGAACCTTGACCGATGGGGTAGATTAGGAATACTGCGGTTGCTGCTGCTACTGGTGCAGAGAATGCTACGCAAATCCAAGGACGCATACCTAAGCGATAAGAAAGTTCCCATTCACGACCGAGGTAGCAAGCTACGCCGATTAAGAAGTGGAATATTACTAGTTGGTAAGGTCCACCGTTGTACAACCACTCATCTAAGGAAGCTGCTTCCCAAATTGGGTAGAAGTGTAATCCAATTGCGTTGGAGGAAGGAACAACTGCACCGGAGATGATGTTGTTTCCGTAAAGTAATGAACCTGCTACTGGTTCGCGGATACCGTCGATGTCTACGGGGGGAGCGGCGATGAATGCAATTACGAAACAAGCGATCGCAGATAGTAGAGTAGGAATCATCAAGACTCCGAACCAACCGATGTAGATGCGGTTTTCAGTGCTGGTGATCCATTCGCAGAATCGATCCCATACGTTAGCGCTTTGGCGCTGTTGAATGGCTGTGGTCATGGTTTTATGATTGCGGTTATGTTTTTTATAAATCAGACAAGTTTGTTTCTTGTCTGTAACAATACTTTACACTGCTTTACAAAAGTTAAGCAAGTAAATTAGCTTCAGTAAAAATGATACAAAGTATAATATTTACTTATCTAAAGGCGCGAATTTTTTCGGGAATGGTTGATGTTCTGATTCTCGCCAATAGAGGTGAATTTGGCTGTCTCCATCACTCGATAGCAAACTCTCTTAATTCAGCAACCCGTAAAATATTTAACTGCATTGGACAGTATGAGTACATCGGGGAACCAACATAAGCTCCAGCCAGCTTGCAATGACTATCTCGATAGCTCAACCAAAACTTCTGAGAAAGTTCAAACTTTTTCGCGTCCTCCGCCTGCTGAGATGCAATTTGGTGATAAATTTTACTGTAGAGGCGATTAATTTCCTGCTCCGAAGCATTAAACGTTTGGAGCGAACACTGCGCCACTGAACTATTATTCGTAACACCAGCCGCCTTCAAGCACTTGTTATACATCTGTTCATAGTCAACTTTATTTACAGGAGCAGCCTGCGCTACACCCGAAAAAAGTAAAACAGCAACAACCATCCGCTTTAGCATAAAACGCTCCTTAACTTTTTCAAACACTAAATTTTGGGGATATCGTTAATATCCACTTATATAGAATCCATTTGGGATCTTGGTCAAAGAGTATAATCAGGGAAAAATGCCAATGATTGGTAAAGGCTGGCGGATAAAGCGCAGTGACCTAGATGAGTATATTTACAAGCTGTTCTGATTCTCGCCAAATAGCGACAAGGTAAACCTCGCCAATAGCATAGAGCAGGCATCAACATTGTCAACAGTGGCGAGATTTGGCAAAAACAGATGCTAGGAGGCAAAGCTTCTCATGACAGCTTCGTGATCTGAGCAAATAGATTTGCGAATGTAGAATCAGATTAGATTCGCTATTCGCGAATAGGAGTAATGCTGCCATGTTAAAACCTCAAGACATTGTTGTTTCACTTAAAGTGCATAACTTGCGTTCTCAAGTGTGGACTTACAGTGGACTTGCCAATAGCCTGCATATGAGTCAATCCGAAGTTCACGCTGCACTCAAAAGATGTGAAGTCAGTGGTCTGTATGATAGTGCTTCTAAAAAGATTAGGAAGCCAGCTTTGCTCGAATTCCTCATTCATGGACTTAAATACGTATTTCCTGGGCAACCTGGTGCTTTGAGCCGGGGAATGCCAACTGCACATTCCGCCGAGCCTTTAAAAAGCTTGCTTGTTGTCGATCCTGCTGATGCTTACGTATGGCCTGCTCCAGATGGAACTGTGAGGGGGCAAACTATTACTCCCTTGTATAAATCAGTTCCTGCTGCTGCTAAGGACGACTCAGAACTATATGAGTTGCTAAGTTTGATTGACGCACTTCGGGTTGGTCGTGCGCGGGAACAACGTCTTGCTGCTCAGGAACTTGAACAAAGATTAGTCCATGAATGAGCAAATACAAATGCTGTCCAAGGCGGCCAAATTACTTTACCCCTTGGATGAGCGTATAGTTTTTACAGGCGGTGCAACAATATCACTCTACCTTGATGAGGTTTCTGATAGGTTTTGGCAATAGTTAAGTTACTTAGTCTATTATTTTAAGATACTTATAAGTTACAAGTAATTTAAAACAAGCTACTTGTTTAAACAAGTAGCTTACTGTCACTTAAATTATCTTTTATCTGTAACTTACTTAATTGGAATTGTCTTGTAAATCTAGCCAGTTGTAATGAAGCGGTGAAAGAGTGTTGATAATTAGCTTTTTAAGGGGGGTATGCTATGACACTCTATTGGCAACTGGCGAGGGAGTGGGAAAATTCTCTTTGAAGTTCTGTATTATCCCGTTATCCCTGTTGATTTTTTTATTAAACCGTTAAGAGTAAAATTTTGGTTGCCAAATTGCCGATTCTTAAAAAGCTGAATTGGAATGTCTTCATGTCGCCTGCTAATCTTTTCATAATTGCGAATCGCAAAAGTGCGATTCATTGAAAAAAGTGGCGAGATTTGGCGGGAAAGAACGGATGCTGGGAGGAAAAGTTTTTTGTAAATTTGGTTTGGCGATTGCGCTGCCGCGCAGTGCTGTAGGCAATCGCGATCGCCTTCTTCTAGGCACTCTGCTGTGCAGCAAGCCGGATAACCTCTACATCAACATTAAGCTGTTGAGCAATCTGCTCCACGCTCATCCCCGTTTTTAGTAACAGGGGAACGGTAAGTTTCAACATTTCAGCTTCCCGTTCTTCCCGACCCTCAGCTTTCGCTTCCTGATAAACCCTTGTTTGCTCTAAAGTCAGTCCCAGCATAGCTTCCACTTCCTCTCTACTCAAAGACGAAAACTTGTAAACCGCAATTGTGGTAATAATATCTATTATTTCGTTTTTCGGCAGTGCGTCCGTTGACTCTAATTGTACCCTCTCAATCAATAGACGAGCTTGAAGAGCCATCTCTTTCTCTGAGGCAATTGTCAACTGCATTAAATTGATGCCTATTGGCAGAATATTGGGAGTACCTAACTCATCCAAATAAATGCGCTGCACTTGGTCGCTGTTTAAAAACAGTCGATGAGTTTTTGTATCGCTTGGTTCTAAACTGCGTGAGGGAAAAATTACCACGCAGTACCAGTCATCGTAGTTCGACTGATTCCGGTACAAATACATGAGTGACTCAGTAAAGAAGCGATGATACAAAGCTTCATCTTTCTGAAATTGAACTTCCGCAAAAAAGATAACTTTGGGTGTTGCACCCTCTGGAGGTAAAAAGACTCCATCAATACGAAAAGCGGTTTCTTTCACCTCAACCGACTCAAAACGATAGTTATACGCCTGCTCTGGACGGTAATCAACAAGTTCAAAAAGTAACGCAGGAAAACGTTTGAAAATTTGGTAGTAAATGGTGTCGCGTTTCACAAAATCTGCCTAAAATTTGGGCTCTTCGGTACTTGTTATGCTAAACTATTAAACATAATGCCAACTTAATAAGCATCTAATTCGGAAATTTTCAAAGTTTTTAAATCCATATCCCGAACGTTTTATTAGTTTAAGCTTGTTATTAATTCCTTCCACAGTACCACTGGTTGTCCTATTATCAAAGTAGGCTATAATTTCCTGATACCAACGAATAATAGTATTGTTGCTATTTGGGAAGTATTTTTTAGCTCTCGATAACCACATACCTAATTTGAAAACTCCCGTATACCAATCTTGTGTAGTATTAAAAATTTGCCTAATCTTTTCTTTAAATTCGTGCATTTCCTTCAAAATAGGCGAGACATTTTTAACTTGAATCAGTTTCTCTAATTGCTCTTGGGTTAACTTATCTTCATTTTTAAGTAAGGGATATTTACTATTCTTCAATCCAGCTAATATTTCTTCATATTTAGATTTTTCTGTTGTATTTGCTTTCTTGATTAAATCTTCAACTTTCCGTTTTTCCCTTTTTCTTTGTGTATCTAATTCTTTATTAATCTGTGTCATTACATGAAATCTATCAGCTACTACTTGAGCATTTGGCATTAATTCTGTTACTAAAGTTTTATAGCCACTCCACAAATCTATACTGACTTCTTCTATATTTTCTAGAATCTCTGTTCCCCATCCCATAAGGGTTCCCCTGATTATTTCTTGTGTTCGTCCGCTTAAAATCGCAATTAGTTTGCTCTGATCTAAATCTACTAATACTGCACAGTAATTCCCATGTCCTTTCTTCAAAGCTATTTCATCAATTCCCAGTCTTTTTAGATTTATAGGTTTTAAATCTGGTAATTCTGATGATGCGTCTTTTAACATTCTTTCTATTTCGTCTTTTGTTACTATACCTTTTGCTGCTACACTATGAATGTCGTTTTCTAAAACTTCTTGTATTGTCTTATTTGCAAGGCGATTTGTAAAAGTTCTTTTCTTTTTAACAAAATCTAAATCTTCACTAAATGGTTTTTTACATTGTTCACATTTAAACTGTCGGCGATTAATTTCTAAAAATATTTCTTTTTCTCCAAAAGGGAGATCTTTAATAATATGTCTATGATTTTGATGTAATTTATGGCTGGTTGTGCCACAATATGGGCAGGTAGCAAAAGAATTTTCTTGTTCAATTTGTAAAATCATTCCAATTCCGGTATGAAGGCGATGTGATACAACTTTTACACCGCTTAAATCCAGAATTTCTGTTAGAATTTTAATACCTTTTTTGCCAGTCATAACTTTAAGTTTATCTAAAAATAATTTGGATTGCATTTATAGTTAATAATAAATGCTCTTTGTATGTCAACCCCTACAATACTTTTAGTCATTTATTGATACATTTTTTAATATTATTTAGTGAGTGTAGCTAATAGTTTGGCATAACAACTACCGAAGAACCAAAATTTGCTTCTTATTCTCTATTAAAACAACAGCATCAACTCTTATGTCGATTTAGGAAACATGAAAATTTGACGGTGGTGCTAGTGAGGGCGAGCAGCTACACTACGCCGTACAAAAGCGCCTCCAATGCTACCACCAAGTAGATAAAACCCGCTCTGTGTCTGGATAAAAGCTAGAGTAACTTACTGCGTAAGGCATTTTAGTTTACTAATAAATTGCAAGTAACTTAAAGCAAGCCAATTTTTAAAATCATTATCTTACTGTCAAGTAAATTATCTGCTATCTGTAACTTACTTAATTAATAATAGCTCAACAATGCTTGCCTTATTCAATCTAAGTAAGGTACTAACTAGAGTCTTTATATAAAAAATCAGACACTTAATATTTTTAGTCAGTTACTTTAGTTTTATTAACTCAATGCAGTAATCTACCAAAACTAAATTGCAAGCTACCATTAAATTACAGGTAAATTACTTTAAGTTGCATTTGTTAGAATGTAACTAACTTTCACATACCACTACTAGATAAAGCAGAGTACATGGCGACTAAAGACTGGTTGAACAATCACGCTAAAGTCACTGCCTACCTAGACTTTAGCCTCTACGCTAGTTTAGAAAAGTGGATGCAAAAACACAAAATCAAGAAGGCATCTCAAGCTCTGACGATTATACTTGAACATTACCTTGAGGGGAACATTCCCATTGAAGTTATGCCTGAGAACCTCGAACAAGAGGTGAAGCGGCTGAAGGTCAAAACTACCGAAATAGATAGCCTAGAGGCAACTGTCGCTGAACAACAAAGGGAGTTTAATGATGAAATTAACTCACTCAGAACAGAAATTGATGAACTACGACAAGCTCTTATTAATGCAGGGTTATCATCTCTGAAAGAGAAGGTAGAAGATATTCCTAGAGGGCAAATTAAGTTTTCGTATTCTGATGAGGATGTAAAACAGGGGCTTACCAAAACTGACCTGTGTGAGAGAATAGATATTAACGGCAGCACAATTAATCAATGGGCAACGATGCTCAATCTTGACTCTGATGAATATTTGTTTGAGTTGACGGGCTGGAAGAAACCGCCTAATACCCGTCGATACTTCCCGGTTAAGGATAATGAGTCTAACCCAAAATAATCAGCAATATAATCTACTACTTTGTTAAATTTTTCAATTGTTTCGAGAGCATCTTTGAATTTCTTAATTGCTTTTTGGAGATTAACACCAGGTTCTTTTATATCCGTATTCAACTGATGCTTATTTGCCCCCGGTCTCCCTTAGAAAGTGGTAAATGAACGACTGGCAGTAGTTGAGTGATGATACAATCTGCGATCGCCTATTCTACGTCCTCATGGTAAGATTTCTTCGGGCAAAATTATTCACCCTTAAATTTACCAGATGTCTATTCCTGAAATTACGCAGACTTTATTAGAAGCAAAGAAAGAGAAAGGTTTAAGCTTTGCTGATTTAGAAAAAATTCTGGGACTGGATGAAGTATACATTGCGGCTATATTCTACCGTCAAGCTAGTGCATCACCCGAAGAAGCTAAGTTATTAGTAGAAGCATTGGATTTAGCCCCCATCTATATCCAAGAGTTGACCAAATATCCAGTTAAGGGATTGGGACCTGTTGTCCCAACAGACCCACTAATTTACCGCTTCTATGAAATTATGCAGGTCTATGGCTTCCCGATTAAGGAAGTAATTCAAGAAAAGTTTGGTGATGGGATTATGAGTGCAATTGACTTTACCTTAGATGTGGAAAAAGAGGTAGACCCCAAAGGCGATCGCGTTAAAATTACCATGTCTGGTAAATTCCTACCGTACAAAAAGTGGTAGTCTTTGACTCATCAAATTAATTTTTGTTGGGAACAATACACCGAACCCGTAGGGCTAATTAGGGCTAAATATAGCGCGAATGCTCCTAATACACAACTTTCACGTCGCACGCCCCTCATGACAACCGCGTTTACTAACCCCAAATAGCCTTTTGAAAGTTGTCTTGTGAAGACAAAGTATGCTCTGATAGGGTAATCTCTGCATTGGGGTGAAAAAATTGTGCTGAGGTAATTATGATTACAGGAAAATTAGAAGTAACAATCAAAATCAATGAACTACCAGAAGCCACGACCATAGAAAACGGCTGGCAACAGTTCGAGGTTGATTGTGATGGTCGGATTATTAGCGTCACAGTCAAGCCGAAAGTTTGGAAAAAACTAACTGATGCCCAAGCTAACTATCCTCAATGGGTAGGAGCGATTGCTGGCAAGTTGGGAGAGGCCACCGATAACGGTTTTGTGCTGTTAGAGCCTAATATCCAGACTTTTGAGAAAAAGGCAAAAACACCAGCCGCAGATGCAGCTACTGCTAGTTGAGCAAAAGTTCTACCACAGATGGATAATCACAGCTTACACAAGGGTTTCACCAGTCGGCTTGATGACCCCGTGAACCACTATCAACAGATGTAGCAACATTAAAAGTTAAAAATCAAACAAATGTTAGATTGCATCGGTGCAAAACTTCTGTATGATCTGGCTAATACGTAAATGAAGCGAGTAAGGGAGGTGTAGATATAGGTGAAGAGATAACAACTATAAAAACGGCAACAGGACAAAACGATACTAACTAGTACACGCTTTGTCCCGTCATAGAATTGCCGATTTTAACTTTGCTCAATAGTATCCGAGCGGGGTTAATTTCAAAGAAACCAAAGAAGTGGTGTTAAGTTTGGCCGCTTGCCCCACCAATTGGCTTTCTTGAGATTGTTTCGTGTTGCTTTCTATTATATAGATTGCTGCGACATTTCAAGCCTTCCGACTGGAATATTTTGGAAAAAAATGAATCATACTCAGGACTTACCCACCAAGATGACTAATTGAAACAGGATATAAAGTGTGTAAAGTTGCGTGTAGTAAGAGTTTTAGCAATTTTACCTCTCCCAAACCCAAATTTTTAGACAACCTGTGTAAGTCCCAAGATTCTTGATTCCTCATCCAAATAACCAGCATTAAGAAACGCAGCAAACCTCATAAATATGTAAGAGCAGCACGAATAGCCCCCTCTGATACTCCTAAAAACCAAGTATCAAGAGGAATCTACCGTGCTAACAGAACAACAACTTTTCATCTCCACAGAAATAGATCCGGCTCATCGAGACGAATGGTTAGCGAGTGCCATTGACCCAGAAATCATTGACCTCAACTTGCGATCTCTCTGGGGAACCACACCCTACGAATATCTGCTCTACAGCATCAACATCTCTCGTCGCAACGACGGACGCTTACGGGATGGGGATTTAAGAAAATATCGCCACATCGAAAACGGAGGTTGGTGGTGTAACGGCGTTGACCCCTTAAACAACTACGAGCAAATGCTATGGGGGTGCTTAAAACCCAACCAGCCCCGACGTGACAAACAAAAAATTCACAAAATAATTAAATACGAACATCCCTACAAAGAAGCAACTAGGGCATTCTTCCTGTACGTCCCATATAAAAATTGGGCAAAAATCTCAGACCGCTGCGGTATAGCCATTACAGAAGAAGATAGACTTGACCCCCGTGGCTTCTGGTATTGGGTTTGGCGGCATAACGTCCCGTTAATAATCTGTGAAGGTGTTAAGAAAGCAGCTGCGTTATTAACTGCTGGTTATGCAGCGATCGCTATTCCTGGAGTCAACAACGGCTACCGCACCTCCAAAGATGAATATGGTAACACCATTGGTAAGCCCTACCTCATCCCGGAAATTCAGCACTTTGCCACAAGAGGCAGACAAGTAAATATTTGTTTCGACAATGACAGTAATGCAGAAACTCGCAAACGGGTAAGAACCGCTATTAACCGCATGGGCAGCTTACTCATTGGTGCAGGCTGTGAAGTTAAGGTGATAGATTTACCCCCAGGAGCAGAAAAAGGAGTTGACGACTTCATCGCTGCCAAGGGTCAAGACGCATTTCACGCTTTATATAACACCTCCGAAGTGCTAGAGATGTGGCAGATACGGCTGTCTACTCTATTAACTTACCCTCCTGCAATCTCTCTCAACCAAAGATTTCTGGGAGAAATTCTCATCCCCGCCAGTGAAAAACTCATCATCCTCAAAGCCCCCAAAGGCACAGGTAAAACCGAATCGCTCACCCTGGAAGTCGCCAAGGCACACGAAAGTGGGCAGAGGGTTTTGGTCATAACCCACCGCATTCAATTAGGTGAAGCCCTGTGCAATCGTTTTGGCGTTAACTACGTCACAGAAATTCACGATTCAGAAACAGGGGACTTACTTGGTTACGGAGTATGTATTGACTCCTTACATGGCAATAGCCAAGCCAAATTTAATCCCAACGACTGGTCTAATGATATCGTGATCATCGACGAAGCCGACCAGGTATTCTGGCATTTATTAAACTCCGACACTGAAGTAGCTAAACGTCGTGTCTCTGTCCTTGACAATCTGAAAAAATTAGTTCAAAACGTCCTCAGCAGTCCCCAAGGAAAAATCTACCTCTCCTCTGCGGATATCAGTGATGTGGATGTCAATTATATTCTCTCCTTAGCTGGAGGAATTCATATTAAGCCCTTTGTGATTGTCAATGACTACCAGCTTGAATCTGGCAACTGCTATAACTACCAAGGTAAAGACCCCAGAAATTTAATTGCGGCACTAGATATGGCTATTGCTCAAGGTGGGCATCATTTGTTGTGCTGTTCTGCCCAGAAAATGACATCCAAATGGGGGACACAGGCTTTAGAAAAACGCTACCAGAGCAAATTCCCGCACTTACGCATTTTACGAATTGATGGTGAAACAGTGAAAGACCCCAATCACCCTGCTTATGGGTGTATTGCTCACCTCAACGAAATTCTCACGGAATATGATTTGGTTATCACTTCTCCTAGCCTAGAAACTGGGGTATCTATTGATATTAAGTCCCATTTTTCAGCAGTTTGGGGGATTTTCCAGGGTGTACAGCCGGTGAATTCGGTGCGGCAGATGCTGGCACGACTGCGAGAAACGGTTGACCGCCATATCTGGGTGAGAGAATGGGGTCTAGGAGTAATTGGTAATGGCTCTACCTCGATGGGCGTACTGTTAGCCAGTCAACACGCGATGACGCGGGCGAATATTGCTCTGTTATCGGCAGCAGATAATACTGATTACAGCTATATAGATGAAAATTTCCAGCCTGAATCTCTCCAAAGTTGGGCAAAGCGGGCTTGTGTGATTAATGCCCAAATGAAGTGTTACCGTAATGCTGTGCTACAGGGTTTGGCAGATGATGGCTATACAATTCTTGATGCTTCTGAGTCATTATCATTGGCAGCAGGTCATAAACAAGAGTTAGCGGCTGATGGCTATACAATTCTTGATGCTTCTGAGTTGAATTTGGTAGACAATGAGCAAGTGTTGAACTCGGTTGTAAATGAGCAGGTGTTGAACTCGGTTGTGAATGAGCAGATAGTGAATGAAGTAAAAACTGCTGTTAATGAATTACAAACAATTGAGTGTGAAGAAGTGGCTTCATCTCAGACACTTACCAAAGCGGAATTCGATAAATTACAAGAGAAACGAGCTAAGACTAAGAGTGAACGTCAACAGGAACGTAAAGCTGAATTAGCGCAGCGTTATGGGGTGGATGTGACACCGGAACTAGTGAGGAAGGATGATGCTGGCTGGTATCCACAGTTGCGGCTGCATTATTATTTAAGCCTGGGGCGTGAGTTTTTGGTAGTCCGTGATACTAAGAGGGCTAAAGCCCAGGCTGAGAAGGGTAATAATGCGGTTTGGAAGCCTGATTTTAATCGGGGACAGTTGCTTCCTGCGGTGATGTTATTGGAGGAATTGAATATTTCCCAGTTGTTTAATACTGATGTGGAGTTTCGCAGTTCTGATGTGGAGTTGCAGGAAATGCGATCGCTGGCTGTGGAACATAAGCAGGTGATTAAGAATTACCTGGGGGTTTCTATCTCTGAGAAAGATAGTGCGATCGCTATCTGCCAGAAGTTCCTGAAAAAGTTGGGGATGAAGCTGTCTTATATTGGCAGGTTTGGAGCAAGAGGACACCGGGAACGGGTTTACAAGTTTGTCCCACCCCAAGATGAACGGGAAATTATTTTCTCAGGGTGGCTACAACGAGATGAAGCCATGAGTGCGTCCACCACGGAAAATGTGGTGGATGTTAATTCTGTGTCCACCCCTAATAATAAGAGATAAATACATGAGTTATGGACACCAGGACACAATAACCTTGGACACAATAACCTTGGACACATGAAACCTGAACTCATTAACCCTGGACACCAGGACACAAACTAACTAACCAAACGTTTCCCAAATTTTAAATAGGTGAAGACTATCACCTCATTTT
Organism: Anabaena sp. PCC 7938; assembly: GCF_049315035.1. Classification (NCBI taxonomy): domain Bacteria; kingdom Bacillati; phylum Cyanobacteriota; class Cyanophyceae; order Nostocales; family Nostocaceae; genus Anabaena; species Anabaena sp. PCC 7938. The sequence goes on from NZ_CP186040.1 coordinate 52,455, forward strand.
GTAGTTCAACTTTGTTTGACGCTCCACGTATTTCGCTATGTTCCACATGGAGTCTCCTTAGCAAAAATCAGGACTTACGCAAAATCTTTCTCAAACGCCCATTTTTCGTGACCTCTGCGCCTCGAGGGGGATGCCTGACGGCACGCGGGAGCAAACGTTATTTTTGTACCTTGATGTGAGTCTTAACAATAAACGTGTAATTTTATACTTCTAAAATTTGTAGTAGACAAATAAATACTACAAATGTATTATTAAAATAATCTTGATTACAAATACTACAAAAATTCAATGAGCAGCAGATTCTCTTCAACAATTAGTAGCGTGGTGCATTGCCGACCCTATCGGGGTTCAGGCAGAGCAGTTTCGTTGCGAGAAACAGCTAGAGTCTATGCACTGTTGGCGTTTGAGGGAATGTATCTGTTAATCGGCGATAAATCTATAAGCCTGGGGATTTTTGGCGCGTTAGCCTCTTGGCTGAATCCAGATCAACTAATTCAAAGCGGGGGGTGCAAATGTTTCATAGCACCGAAATAGGGCAAAAAGTATCAACAAACAGACCCCCGCTTTTGTTCACCAGAGGCGGGGGTTATTTTTTAGGAGTGAATTAACTAATGGAAGCTCAACCACCTTTTCAGCAAACGCACATACTACAAAATTCAGTTGTGGTGTTCTCTAAAAACTACCTACCACTATCACGCATCAACATTAAGCGTGCAATCGTGCTGTTAGTTACAGGTCAAGCAGAATCATTGAACTTTGATACTACAAAGCAATGGGAAATTCGTTCTCCCAGTGTTGTACTACAAGTACCTGAACACATCCGCTTGACTGTTGGTAATCCTGAACGGCATTGGAAAATACCACCCGTAAACCGTCGAGAGGTTTTGAAGCGAGACAACCACACCTGTCAATACTGTGGTAGTACAAAACGTTTAACCCTTGATCATGTAATACCTCGTTCCAAAGGTGGACAGCATACATGGGACAACGTTGTAACGGCGTGTGACAAGTGCAATTCAATAAAAAGCGATCGCCTACTTTATGAAGCAGGAATGGTACTTAAAACCAAACCCAAAGCCCCAATTCACCCAGCAGTTGCATTTGCCGAACAGTTTTGGAACGCACAACGCCTAACGGAGAAAGAGTAATTCATTCCCTTAAACCCATTCAGAGAGGGCAATACAGCGATTCAATCACACCGCCCTCTCATTTCTGAAAAAAAATTTGTAGTATGCCCTTGACAACTCTGTAGTATGTAATGTAGTATAAATGTAGTAAAGCAAAAAGAGCCTCCACCAAAGGCAAAGTGCTAACACCTCTGAACCATGAAAACTAAATAATTGCCACCCAACGTGGGGGTGTAACTCAGTTGGTTAAGAGTGCCTGTCTGTCGAACAGGAAGCCGCGAGTTCGAGTCTCGTCATCCCCGTGTAGCCTTGTGGACGAATAGATAAGTCGCTTTGATTCTCAGTCAAAGAGAAGCGGGTGCAACTCCCGTCAAGGCTTGCAAATGTGTCCGAGTAGCCAAGTGGTAAGGGCGTTGGTCTGCAAAACTAATCATCGTGGGTTCAAATCCCACCTCGGACTCCAAACATTGCAGCGTCACCTAACGGTAAGGTACTCGGCTCATAACCGGGAGTATGTGGGTATCTCCTTCGGAGACGCTACGCGAACAACTCCCACCGCTGCGACCAAATGCACAGATGGTGTAACGGAAGCATAAGGGTCTCCAAAACCTTTGGTCATGGTTCAAATCCTTGTCTGTGCGTTGATGGTGCAGAAGCGAAGTGGCCGAGCGGCACGTCTTTCAAGCGTGTAATTAGCGGGTTCAAGTCCCGTCTGCACTACCAAATTTATGGGTCGGCTCGCCTATTGGTGTAGGTAACGGTCTGTAAAACCGCCGCGTTCAGTGTTGCTGGTTCAATTCCAGCCCGACCCACTATGGAGAGATTGCCATTGGCAGGGCAAGCTGTTTGCTAAACAGTCGTGAAATTCAACATTTCACTGTGGGTTCGACTCCCTCTCTCTCCGCCTTATCCCCTGGTAGCTCAGTTGGTAGTAGCGCCTGTTTGAAGAACAGGAGGTCATCCGTTCAATCCGGATCTGGGGGACTGGCACATTGCCCCATAGCTCAATGGCAGAGCAAGGCGCTGTTAACGCCGGGGTTGTAGGTTCAAATCCTACTGGGGCAGCCATTTATTGGGAAGTAGGCAAAGTCACATTGCCCTGAACGATAGGCTTGCAGGTTCGACCCCTGCTTCGGCATCTAATTGTCTTTAGGCATCGAACTGGCAAACATAGTTTTTTTTATGTCACCATAAAAGCTAAAAAAACTATGAGATATCGAAGTGTTCTGTCAAATAAAACCAAAGTAGAGGAAGCTGTGAAGCGTTGTTCTTCAGTCAGAGAATGCCTACATTTTTTGGGGCTACGTTCGGCTGGTGGCAACTACAAACAGTTTTACTGCTGGTGTGAGAAGCACGGTATTATTCCACCTAAAGGAAAAAATATTAATGGACTGAATAACGCCTCTAAACAAGCTCAAATTCCGTTAGAAAAAATTTTAATTTTAGGCTCTTCTTACAACAGAAATAGTTTGAAATCTAGGTTAATTCAAGAATCATTATTAGAGGAAAGATGCTATGAATGTGGGATATTGTCTAAATGGAATGAAAAACCTCTTTGTTTGCAATTAGACCATATTAATGGCATAGCTAATGATAATCGAATAGAAAATCTACGTCTTTTATGTCCTAACTGCCACAGTCAAACGCTAACTTTTGCAGGTAAACGAAAACCTTACTCTCGGATTGTCTTTTATTCTTGTTCCAACTGTTATGCTTCAATAACTAAATCTTCTAAGCTAGGGCTTTGTAAAAGATGTGCATCTTTAAGGTCAAACTTAAAAAGAAGGAAAGTCGAACGTCCTTCTAAAGAAGAA
>NZ_CP186041.1:0-20592 GCF_049315035.1 Anabaena sp. PCC 7938
ACGCGGCTCTCTACCATTTAAAGTCATTGATGAACGGCTTGCTGCTAAATTCGCCAAGAATTACCAACATATTGTCATTGACACCCAAGCCAGGCCAGAGCAAGAAGATTTAGAAGCCCTAGTTGAGGGCTGCGATTTACTGATTCTGCCCACAACCCCTGATGCGTTATCGCTGGATGCCCTAATGCAGACTGTGGATGTTCTCAAATCTCTGGGGGCTAACCAATATCGAATTCTTATTACTCGCGTTCCTTCCAAGCCCCGGCGGGATGGGGAAGAAGCTAGAGAAATGCTCACTGAAGCTGGATTACCTCTATTTAAAGGACATATCCGCGATGCAGTAGCGTTTCAAAAAGCGGCTTTGTCTGGCGTACTGGTTTACCAAGTTGCCGACTCACGGGCAAAGATAGCTGGGCGAGATTATCAACAAATTGCTCAGGAGGTGATGAAATGAGTAAATTCCGTGGCTTGTTAGACTCCGCCAGGGGTCGTGAACCAGAACCAGAAAGCCAGTCCCCAGAAGAGGCTGTTACTAAACAGTCCGTTGCCAAAAACCAGCCTGTCGCCAAGCCAGAATCCCAACCAAAAGGCGGCAGACCCAAAGGCAAACGTTCTCACCCTGACTATGAGCAGATAACAGCTTATATCCGCAAGGATACACACACAGCAGTTAAAATTGCGCTGCTGGAGGATAGACGAAAAGGTGAAAAGCATGAGTTTAGTGAACTCATTCAGGAACTGCTGGAGCAATGGTTACAATCGCGTATCTAAGTTTTCAGATATTTGAATATCTGCGTACTCACAAATCAGGCATTGATCTGAAAGCCTAGTCACAACGACTGATTCTAAAAAGAAAGAAACTACCATCTGGCTGAATACATTGATGTGTCATTATTTTTTAATCACATTAATCTACTGTAATAATGCACTAGCTCAAATTATGAACGTCTGAAGTATAAGTCAATTATTCTAAACCCTTCATCAGTTTTTGTAAGAAAGTAGGATATATATCCCGAATGTGTGTAGTTGTTGTCATGTTCATAATCTTCTTTTACCTTTACAAGATATACAACACGCTCTCTTTCAAATAATCCACTTGGGCTACACGTATCAAAAGTTGCCTTATTTGGCTTAACGCCTATCTGCAAAACATAAGTAGTTATTTTTGAACACGAAATATAACCCTTTGAAGCACCGCCCTTGATTTCTCGCTTATTTACCTGTGTTTTTAGGAACTCTTCTTTATTCTTGTCTAATACAGCAGAATCGCGTATTGAAAATAGCCCTAAAATTGCATCTATTTCATCCTGCTCTATGTTTATATCCAATATGATTTGGGAGGATGTAGTAAATAACTGAGTTCGTCTTTCTAATGCTGCTTGGAAATTTGTTTTAGTAACCTTTTCGCCTAATGCTTCTGAAAGAATTCTCCATAATTTAGCTCCCTCATTTTTAATGTGCTGTGTTTCATAACCTTGCATTTCCTCATATCTCTTCCCTTGTAGAGATTCGTACAATATGAATTTATATATATCTGTTAAATGCTTGCCATTATTCGCATATAGAGCTTCATCCGCTCACTGATGAATATCACTATTTCACTGGGAATAATGCTTGGTTCAGGTTTTGCGTATGGTTTCCTTAAAACTGCTTTTAATTCTAAGCAGTTTGAACAATCTGGACAAACTGAACTTCGTCGCTTCGGTCGTGCAGAGTATGAACAGTTAAAAACAGGGATGTCCTTAACAGATGTGCGGTCAATCTTGAATCGAGGTATTGAGGTTAACCGCTCTGCAACAATGGCAACTTTTGTTTGGAAAAATCCTGATGCTTCCAAAATCACTGTTATTTTTGAGAGTGATAGGCTCAAGAGTAAAGAACAGTCTGGACTGGAGTAAGCGATTGCGCTTCCGCGCACTGCCGGAGGCAATCGCAAACTGGATCGCCTAATTTGAATATCTGAATATTTGCGTACGCAAAAGTTTGAATTGCTGAATAGTCAGAGTATGCACAGCTTTTTTTTGGTTAATGCGCCCGGTAACTATACCTGAGCCGGTTCTTTTGCTTCTGACAACCACCGACTGTAAGCCTCTTGGTCGCCGCCAAAAGAATCAACAGATACTTGTCGTTCTGGCATTGGCTGGAGTGGGGCATTGATAGGTGCATATTTGCAGTAACAAATTACAATCATGTCAAAACCCATGCCTACCGGAATATCAGGAGTGTAGGTTTCTACATCGGTTACTTCCCAATCACTGAGACGATAATGGGTTTTAGCTTCTGGATACTGGGGGTCAGCAAACTGGTCAACACGGATAAATTCCGGTGGACGATATCCAGGTTCTGGTAATGGTCGGTCTGAACAATCGTAATGTTCAGCTAAAGTTTTCGTCAGAGAACCTGTGTGAGAGTATTTTCTATCTTGCCAACCTGGCTGACGCTTCTCAGCCCGAAAAACAATCCACTTACGCATTATTGTTACTCCTCATCGGTATCATAATAGGACTGTGGAAATTCAGTTTTGCCCTCGAATACACAATCTACAGGTAGGATATCGTTGCCCGTTTTCTCCGTATCAACCAGTTTCCAACCGTATTTTTCAGAGATTTCTTCACAACAATCTTCATCAGCTGCTGCATGACGAGATTTATTCTCTTCCTCGTCGTACCTTGATTTTGGCATATCTTTCTCAATGTTATTGAATTGTCTTAATTGGCGCGATTGCCTCCGGCAGTGCGTCTCGCGATCGCAAGAAGGCACTGCGCGTTCCGCCTTCGCACTCGTTCTCCAGACAAATCGCCCCTATTGACACTATAGTAGTACTACTTCAGGATTATGTCAACTCATATTAGTTCTATAGTAGATGTATATTTAAGGAAAGTAGAACAGTAAAGTGATAAAGCAGCGTTAGTTATGACAGTGGCAACTGATAAAACCAGAGTATCGACATATATAGAGCAAAAACTGAAAGATGATGCTGAGAAAGTAGCCAAGAACCAGGGCAGATCCTTGAGTAATTACATCGAACAGCTAATTAAACAAGATGTAGCTAGGGCAAGGCGCGAAGGTGAAATCAGCGATTAAAAAATGTTTAAAGGCATCAGGTAGATCAACTCAAGAGTCATGCTTCTTGGCTTAAAAAGGTTGAGAGAAGATATATTCTCGCAATCTTTGTAACAAAAAGTGGAAGTAGGGCAAGGATTGGGGGAGGATAAAGAAGATAGGACTTGGTAAAATGCCGTGAGCAAAAAGGCGATCGCAAATTCCAATTTTTCAAAAGAATCGCTGGCGTTAACAGAGCCGCTACCTATCACTATGCACCCATCTGAGGTGTATCTGGCTTCTTTAGGTGAAGGTTCCCGGCGGACAATGCGGGAGGCACTTAATGCGATCGCACGGCTGTTAACTAATGATAGTTGTGATGCTCAAACTTTGGATTGGGCAAAGTTGCGATATCAGCATACGGCAGCAGTGCGGTCGGTGCTGATGGCAAAATACAGTCCAGCGATGGCGAATAAAATGTTATCTGCGTTGCGGCGGGTGTTGCAGGAAGCGTGGCGGTTGGGGTTAATGTCTACTGAGGATTACGGACGGGCTACTGATATTCAATCTGTGCGGGGTAAAAGTTTACTCAAAGGACGGGCGCTGGATGGAGAAGAAATTGCTGCCCTGTGGGAGAATTGTATTCAAGATAACTCGAATTTAGGAGCGAGGGATGCGGCACTGTTGGCAGTTTTGACGGTGGGATTACGGCGTTCTGAGGTAACACATCTGGATTTGAGCGATTTTAAGCCGCGCAGTCGGTCACTGACAATACGGGAAGCTAAGGGACGGAGTGAGCGCATTGTTTACTTACCGGAAGCTGGAGTCCGGGCGGTGCAGGATTGGTTACTGGTTCGGGGTAAGGAAGCAGGTCCTTTATTTTATCCGTTGGATAAGGGGAATAAAGTTATCCAACGGCGGATGAGTGAGCAGGGGGTACTGCGGGCATTGCAACGCCGAGGGGAAGCTGCGGGTGTGGAAGAAGGGTTTACGCCCCATGATTTCCGCAGGACTTTTATTAGTGATTTGTTGGATGCGGGTGCAGATATCGTTACGGTATCTAAGTTGGCTGGTCATGCGTCAACTAATACTACGAGTAAGTATGATAGGCGCGGGGAAGATGCGAAGAAACGAGCGATTGATTTATTAAATGTGCCTTACAAGAAGCGTTAGAGTGAAGATACTTTTATGGGAAGGAAGTTCTACTGTATTCATGTAGAAATTTTAGTTTGATATCTATGCCTTGAACCATAAGTTGAGCCAAATTCTGAAGCAGAAAATTAACACTTACCTTCTGAATTATATCTATCTTGGGCTAAAAGCTAATTTTTTGATTCAATTACAATTACATTTATGAGTATTTTCTAAATATATATTGTTAAAATCCACTTCGGCTAACATACAATTGGTACAATTATTTGTTGTTAATAATTTTTTAACATCATTGTTTATTATGTCTCTATCTTCTTGCTTTAAATCCTTGAGGGCAGATTCTTTAATGTATGATTTTTTTGAATCAAACTTTTCTGACTCACCTGTTTCTTTATTATCTTCACTGTCAGAGTCTGAATTTGTTTGATTAGCTGCCACATCTGGCAAAGATGTACTGTTTTGTTTGACTTCAGAACATCCAATTATCAAAACATTTAGTATTAAGATACTAAGAAGCATTTTCATAAAAATCATAGATTTTCCCTGAACTCCAATTTTATATTTATAGGCGCAAATTAACCTAGTTTATCCAAAAAACGAACAAAAGTTTTTGAACGTCTAAGCCTAGAAAAATCTTCTATTTTTTCGACTATTGCTTGTGCGTGTTGTATGTCGCTATAACGATGACCCTTACCCTTATGTTGTTGAAATAATTTATTTAAGACTGTTTTTGGGTTTGATATTTTTTCTGGATTTTTTTTGTCTCTGATTTTGACTGGATGAGTTGGTGTTGAAAGATATGCAGAAATAGCACGACCATCAGCAAGTAGCCATGCTTCTAATTCTTCCTCAATACACACTAGATATACGTGTGGTGATGTTACTCCAGCATCAAGTAAAGACTCAAAAATAGCTATACGATCTTCTTTACGACAAGGAGGTAGTGTTCTTTCACGCCAAGCTGGATGTAGATCCCAAATAATAATGACTCGTTCACAACCATCTTCAAACAACTGCATAGCAGCTTTACCACACTCGGAAATTAGGTTTGGCTTCCTGTCAAGAGTGACACTAGAAATTTCTATATCTGACCGATACATACGTGCTAAATGTTCACATACTTTTCTATCTGCACCTTGTGGACCACATTCAAAAATCATTCCAACTTTCATATCTATCCTTTTTGACTCAAACGATCCATTGTGTAAAGTTTGCCTGGACCAAATTTTTTAGACCATTCTTGAAGCGATTCTTGATCCGCTGGGCGATTAAATGTTGGCTGACCAGTTTCGTCCCGTTCAACGAAAATAATTTGAGACAAAGTTAAAAGGTCAAGTAAATATGGTGAATGAGTTGTAATGATTATTTGACTTGTTCCAGTTTCAACTAAGCTCCTAATTTCATCTACAATTAGGTGAATGCTTCTTGGATCTAGTCCATTTTCAATTTCTTCAATTACAATTAGTGGTGCTGGCTGAGGATGCCGTAATACTGCTAACAATGCTAATATTCTTAGTGTCCCTGTTGATAAAAGCCATGTTGGGATCTTAAAATCATTTTCAGTTAATTGGAGATAAACATTACGCTCCAATTCAGAAGTTACATAAGGTTGCAAATCACGAGCATAAGGAAGTATATATTGTAGAGTTTCTACAATTCCATTAAATACATTTTTGTCAAGATTATATATATTCAGAATGTATTCTGCAATATTTGAACCATCACTTGCTAGACTAATATGCTTATTTGTACGTTTTCTAGGTTTAGGTAAAAACATTAAATGAGGATTTAAATTAATAAATTGCCAATTTAATATATTAGTGAATATATCACCTTGCTTGAATTTTTCTCTCACAGCAAATTTAGATATTAGAGATTCATCATCTAGGCAGTTTCCTTTAATTTTCTCCATTAAATGTAAATTCTCTTTCTGGTTTTGATTTTCTTTGGTAAAAAACTCACCATTATCTTCTCTTGTAAAAACAGTTTTGGGAGATGATCTATTTAAAATTTCTTTTTGTATAAATAACTCATTTCCACTGGTGTCTTGATTTACAGTCATTTCATGAAAATAATTTTTCCAACGAATCATAAATTCGATTGGATTTTCTTCATGAGGGCGTTTTACACCAGACTCTCTTTTATTATGACGAACAGCTTGGTTACGAATATGTTCAAAACCACGCCAATAATTCATTGCTTCATCAAGACCATCCCTCACTATCATTTGATAAGTTGAAAGTGCTTCAATAACACTACTTTTTCCAGATCCATTATTTCCAATGAATACTGTTAAAGGTTCAAATTTGATTGTTTTACTGTCACGTATAGCCTTAAAATTTTTAATTTGAAATGATTTAAGCGAAATATTCATATTTTAATTAGACCTCTTTCTACATCTCTATAAGCATTTAGTGCTGTTATTTTAACAGGCTCAGGTACAAGTGGGAAGGTTCTGATAATGGAAGCAAATTCTTCTTCTGTTAAACCATATATATGGGCAATAATACCATCTAATTCAGCTTTTATTTTGCCACGTTCCACCTCATCAATAATACCATCTTTATAAGAGGAAAGTCCAACTTCTTGCGCGATTTCATCAAATGCTGGGGTGGTAAAGATGAGTTTGGCAGAACGTCCTACTATTTCATTAAAGTATTTATCACCTTCCATTAAGCGAGGTACTGGTAGTTGGTAAACAAAGAACATATTAAGGTTAGTAGTTACTTTTTGGCGCAAATAATAATCAATTACAAAACTATTAAATATTGTTATTGCAAATAACATTTGTTGATTATCTATAGCAACTTGATTATCTTCTGAATATGTCTGTGATACCAATAATGAGTTACCACAAAATACAGATTGAGGTAAAATGCTTGAAATTAATGAACGCTCATTTGTACTAGATGCTACTGAACGAAAAGCAAGTCTATATGTTTGATAATCTAAAGTTTGTCCCTCATCAACTTGATTCTTTCCTAATAACGCTTTCCTCCCTTCCTGTTCATCTACCCAATACCTTGGTTCAGCATAAAGGTGAGTAAACTGATGAATCATTTTACCTTCATAAAGCGGTAATTTTCCTTTTCCTGCTTGCTGCTGAAATAACTTGCTATCACTTGTCATGTGAAATTCTGCTGTTAACCGCAAATTCCATTTACCGTTGATATTTTCACCCAGTAAAGGAAATTTGAGCATTTTTTCAGCAATGCGGATATCTACATCATTCTTAAACTCCATCACAGAGAGAGAGTCAGGTGATAATCTACGAATTAGAGGAACTGATATATTTATTTGTTCATCTTTATTATATAAAAATACATCAAGTTCATTAACTCGCACCGCTTCTCGTGGGTTGATACGAAAAGCAGACATAAATGAATTTGTCAATCCGGCTTTTTCAAAAGTTAATAAACAGAATTTAAAGGCATGATGTACACCTTCAAAAATAAATTTTTCATTAGAAAGTCCAAACAGTGTATCAATTTTAGTTTGGGTAAATAACATTTCTCGTAGTTGCTTAGTACCCAAATCAGTGTAAATACCCGAAGGGATAATAATCCCACATTCTCCACCTTCCCGTAAGAGATTAAAACATTGTTCTACAAATAATTTATAAAGGTTAATATCTGTACCAGATTTTTTACCATTGACAACAGAAATCTGATTTTTATACTGTTCTGCTGAACGATAGTAAGCACTGACATGGGGAAATTCACTCTGATATTGTAACCAAGCATCAGCAATTTCAGGATTTTGTAAAAGTTTCTTTTGTTCTTTCTCAAAATCCTTAATATTCATTTTGGTTTTTCTCACTAATTCATTATGCTGAAGAAAAAACTCTCTAGCATTAGGTTTAAATATTTCCCAAGGTGGATTTGTAATAATTGCATCAAACCCACCACGTCCTAAAACCTTATCAAAATGATATCCCCAGTGGAAAGGCTTTAATTCTTCAATATCTTGAATATTCAAAACCCGCTTCTTAGACTTTCCAGTTAATTGGACTTCCTCATATTTAATACCCAACCGCTTACTAAACTCATCCGACAATAAACTATTTAACTTGGCTTGGGATTCTTGATTAAGTTTATCAATATGCTGACGTAAAATTAATAATCTATCATCTTGATCTGTTCCATGTTCTTCACCAGGAAGAAAAGCGTGTTTTTTATACAACTCAATAGATTCATTCTTTTCTGCTAAAATCTTCTGATAATTATCTGCTGCTAAAGCCTGAAGTAAATTCCCTTGTTTCGTTTCTCCGACAGCATCAAAGGCAGTTTCATCAACACGAATTAAACCAATTAGAGAATTACCTGCCATAATATTAAAATCAATATTAGGTAAAGGTTCTAATTCATCAACAGTATGAGCAGAAGCAACCAATTCTAAAAATAACCGCAGTTTGGCAATTTCTATGGCTTCCGGCATGATATCAACACCAAAAAGATTATTAGTAATAATTTGCTTTTTGATGTAATATTGTAAAGAAGTATGTGCGGCTCGTTCTTTATCTAAACGCTGTTTGAGACTCGGATCTTTAATTCTAATTTCAATCGTAGCAATGACACTAGAATAAATATAAATCAGAGTTTGCATTGCGGCAATCAAAAATGCTCCAGAACCACAAGCTGGATCTAATAAAGAAAGATTTGGTAAAATATCATAAAGTAACCTTTGACATAAACTACCATCTAGTTTAGTAATTAAATCATTAATACTGTCAAACTTGCGGGGTGCTACTAACTGGTTTACTTGATCTAAAATGAGTTTGTTAATTGTGCGATCGCATAAATAAGCTGTAATCTCTGGACGAGTATAATAAGCACCGAAAGCCTTTTGGTTAATATACTTTTCAAAGATATATCCCAATACATAAGGGTTAATTTCATTATCCTTACCTCCTGGTGTATCGTCCAAATTCCAGGAAAATTTAGCAAATAAATTTAAGACGTTTTCAAAAGCAGAATCAGGAATAAAAATATTATTGTATTCTTGCTCAATTTTATGCTTTAAGAATAACCCACCATTCAAGTATTTAACATCACCAATTAATGCTTTAGCAGCCTGGGAACGTTGTTCTTCAGGTTTCGCAAAACCTTCAAAGAACAAAGCGTTTAGAAAATTTTTATAAAATAAATTTTCACCACTTTCTTGACTTTTTGTTAGTTGATTTTTTAAATACTGAGTATTATCATTATCATCTGCAAACCCCTTAATAAATCCCTTGCGTTGCAGAAAATAGACAAACATTAAGCGGTTCAGTAAAACCGAGGTATACCAACGCCTATCTACCTCATTATCAATACCCTTAATTAAACTTAAAAAAGTAGTATGTTGTTCTTGAAATTTATTGAAAAAGTCCTTAGTTACCCGCTCAACATCAAAACCTCTTTGTAACCGTTCCGCAATATCAATAACTGTAATATCTTCAATTTCTTCAATCGAAACTCGCAAAGCACTAATCTTACTTAAGAGTAAATCTCCTGCTTGAGTTTTTACATAAACATGATCACGAGGATAAATCTTACTTCCTTCTCGTTTCACCCAATACCATAAAGATTGAGTACGATTACCATCAATCCCATCAATAAAAATTAATAAATTTTCTAAATGTAACTGGGAAATTTCTCTATAAATTGCTTCAAGAATCTTGGCATTGGGAATTTGTCCAGATTCAGATGTAATTTCAAATACAACTGCTCCGGCTAATTCTGCTATTTTACTACGGGTGTAATTTTCGCCATCAACTTCCATCACCACAGGTTTCTCTCGTCCTGGAGACTCCCACCCTAGTTGTTGGATGAATAAGTCCTGAAAGTTAAAATTTTGTAACAGTTCGCGGCATTGCGTGAAATAATCAATAGTCATATAATTTTATACAAATAAACTTCATTACCCAGAGCTATAGCCCCAAAATACTCTTAAGTAGATTACACCCATTAGTTTTTGATTATACGCAATACCTGTTGTAAATGTCATGCTGAAGAGATTTAAGAGTAATTTACACTTGAAATAATCCCAATGAACAAATAATCTGGGGTTCTCGCTTCTCTACTTCTTCACTGACAATGCACAAGCGGTCATCCATCCGCAGTGCTACCACCAATTCCGCCAACTGCTGATTACTGATACCACTTCGCAATTGACGGTTGAGAGTATCTATCGCTGACTGCCGCAAAGGATAACGATAAATTTCGTCAACTGCTTTCAGGAGTTCCTCGGTAACAAAAAGTGTACCTTTCATCTCCTGTGCGTAACTTTTAAGTCGTTCATAGGTACGAAACCTTGCACCAGAAGGTCTTCCCAACTGCCCCCCAGCATTTTTTTCTTCGTCAGCAATTAATTCAGCACCCTTTTTCACTAACTCATGGTGCTGTTGATTTTTAGGTATAGCTGGTGTAGATTCTGCACAAGCCGCCGCCCGGAGAACTCCTAATTGGGATTGAGTAACGCTGTTACCTTCCCTGTCAACATAAATTAATGAATCATTACTATCAGTGGTTTTCATGTAAAGTAATACCCCCTCTGGTTGCACAAGTTGGGGGGTATGGGCGCGGGTAGAATAAACAACATTGGACATTTCTTCAATTGTCTTTTTCAAAGCTGGGTTATTGTCAGTGGCTTTTTTCCAAATCTGAAATGCTTCCGAAGTTAAATCTACTTCTGCATCTTCTTCACCATCCAAAATCCCCGATTTCTCATTATATAAATCAAGAATTACTTGAGTAGAATCATCTTCAAAAAATGCTTCATCTGTTCCTACTACTTCGGCATTTTCTTGGAGTCTTTGGCGGAGTCTGCCCCGTAAATTAATAATGCGTTCTACTCCCTCGGCTGGGAGAAAAGAATAACAGAGAATTTTTTCTGCATTTTGTCCAATTCTATCTACCCGTCCCGCCCTTTGAATTAAGCGAATAATTGCCCAAGGTAAATCCCAATTAACAATAATTGCACAATCTTGTAAGTTATGGCCTTCGCTGAGAATATCGGTGGCAATTAAAATACGCACTTCTTGTTTTGATGTCACCTGTTCTCGTTTACCATTACTCACAGGGCTAAATCTGCCAGTGATTTCTGTGGGATTTTTAGATTGTCCTGTAACTTTAGCTAAATTAGGAATATTTCTAGTTTGCAAATTCTCAGTTAGATAGTGAACTGTATCTGCAAATTGCGTGAAAATTAGGACTTTCTCATTAAGGTGAGTTTTGGTTAAAAGGTTAACTAGGGCAGCAAGTTTTGTATCTGTCTGAGGTTTCCATTCCCCAAATTCTTGTAAGATATTGATTAAAGCTTTGGCATCTGCTAATAAATCACGTTTTAGTCTTTTAACATCAAATAGTATAGAACGCAGCCACTTAAATCGCCGTTGATATCTGGTTGTATATTCTTGGTAAATTGTTTCTGCTTTTTGACGAAAACTCTTTTCTGTTACACTCATATTTCCCGCTTCCTCTTGCAGAGGTTCGGTGCTGGAATCATCATCCTCTGTTTCTGTATCAAATAAAGTTGCTGCAACAGAATCAGCATCTTCATCATTATTCCTAGTATCTAATAACTCCGCATCCTGAGTACCAATAGGAATATCTAAACCCTGTTCTATCGCATATAAATAAATGAAGTTACGTAAAATGTGGCGTTCAATTGATTGAATAAAAGCAATACCGCTACTTTCTAACCGTTTAAATAAGTTGGTACGGGAAAAACCCATCAATCTTCTACCACCGCGAAATAAACTATTTAGTAGGCGTTGTTCGGCTTCTTTAGGCGGTTGTTTATGTTTGGCAATAATGTAATTACCAAGCCCATAGCGAGGTAAATTAAGTTGATTAATTGCTTCTACTATTGATTCAGAATAAAGTCGAGAGTATGGATCTGAATTGGAATTTTCTAAGGTAAATTTAATGGTACGAGGTGTGCGGTCTGGGAAAAAAGAACGACTGCCATCTGCAAATTTTAAATATTTACGCCCAGTTTCATCAACATTGGCATAATTATCTTTAATAAATGAACGAGTCCGCCGTACCATGTAGCGTTTCATCAATTCTCGCCAGTCATCAGGATGTTCGCTTTTTTCAAAGGCTGCTAAAGAACGTACAGAACATTGGTGCTTTTTAATAAATTCTAATTCTCCTAATGTTCCGCCACCCAGTTGATTAATTAAAGCTTCTGGCCTAAATCCCAAATTTTCGTCTTCTGGCACAAATAGCCGCAATTGGGAAGAAAGGTCTAGATAAGTTTTATTATAAGGAGTTGCAGATAAAAGAATACATTTACTTTCATTAGCGGCGATATATTCGGCAATTGCCCGATAACGTTTTCCTTCTCGATTACGTAAATTGTGACTTTCATCAATTAATACAACCCGGTATCGGCGTAAGTCTGGTAATTGATTCTGGACTTTGCTAATTGGCATTACCTTAGCGTATAGCCGATATTTGTCTACATACTCCTGCCACATCTGCACTAAGTTTTTGGGGCAAATAATCAGTGTTTCTAAATAACAATCTTCCTGTAATATTTTCGCTAGGGCAGTTCCCACTAAAGTTTTCCCTAAACCCACCACATCACCAATTATTACGCCCCCGCGCCTGGTAACATGACGCGCTGCTAACTGCACTGCTGCTTTTTGGAACTCAAACAAGTTGTTAAATTCATGAGGGATGCGAAATTCGGAAAGTCCGGCGATCGCTTCATGGGATAAATGGTAAGCAATCTTGAGATAAATATGGTAAGGAGGTATTGATTCTGGTCTTGCCCAACTCTCATCAATAATTTGGGCTAGTTCTTGAGAAATATCTATACAACCGTAATCCTTCCAACGGTCATCAAACCATTTTTGTAATTTATTACAAGCATCATGATCTAAAACATCAAGGTTCAATTCTCCTTGATTTGCCAAACCGGGAAGTGTGAGGTTACTGCTGCCTAAAAATCCTACTGTGGGTGTGTTTGGGTCATGACGATGGACAAGATATAATTTGGCGTGAAGAGAGTGACGCAGAAACAGTTTAATAATTAATTTCTTGGTTTTTAGTTGGTGACTTAACCGCCTCAATCCAGCTTCATCTTGATTAGTAGGCGCACCAATAGTTAACTGCTGGCGAAATTCAGAGGCCATGCGTTTTTTGAAGCGGACAATAGCACTGTTATCAATTCTTCCTTCACCAGTACCAAGGGTGAATGCGGCATGAACTTCATCACTGGGTAAACTTTGCATCCCGATTAGCAACCGACAACACGCGAGATCGCCACCAACGTATTGTTCAATTAAATCATCTATTTTTCGCCAACCTCTGAGATTGAAATAACCGACACAAAAATCTGCTCGATAGGAGATTTGAAGTGTATCTCTTAATATGGGTAATAATTGTAATTCTATGTTGTCAAATATGCGAGGCATTATTTATTATTTTATAACGTTTTCAACGTAACCGCTCAATAATCCGGGGTAAATCCTTCCATGACAAGCCTCAAATGGCGTAAAATCGTTCCCGAACAGGTAGTCCGCCCCCATTTATTGAGCGGTTACTTTTCAACAATTAAATTTCTCCATCGCTATGCTGAGGGAGTATTTGCTTAATCAATTGTTTTGCGCTGCCAATTTTTCTGAGCAACCGTTCTAAATACTCGGAACGTGATAAATCCTCAGCTTCAGCTACAATATTCAATATGTTAATTGAAGCTGGTGTCAGCATAACTGAAATTCGCTCTTTGACCTCATCATAATATATTGGTTTTCCCCTCTGGGCTTTTTGTCCTTTATAGAAATTTTGACGATAGCTCAGTTTATTTTCACGCTTAAGTTTATCAGTTTTTTTCTTTACCATAAGACGCATTAGTTTGCACACATATTCTAAATTATAATATTATGCCAAAAATTTACCTAATTTCCATCCTTTAAAAAAATCTATAAGTCTTGCAATTTATAAGTCTAGCTTATGTGCATATTCTCATCGTTTTTTAGGCGTTCTATTTATTTAGAACGCTTATTTAGAACGCTTTTATTTTTAGACTTTACTCTAAACAATAACCAAAATAGTCTATTTTTGTGAAATTTAAGCCGCCAGAGCGTTTTTGAAATAGTGAGCAATAGGCGGCCATTTCTGCAAAGTTGTCAGCATGGAACCAGTGGTCGGCTATTGTAATAAATAGAATATTATTGTAATATAGTCTATAAAGTTAATAACTTTAGCTTATACACACAAACTAATTTACCAATTTGCATAAAATGGAATTTAGAACACTGCCAATTCAAAATATAAAAGAAGCACTAGAAGCTTATCTAAAAGATTTAAAACCTGCTAGATCCAAAAATAATTCCTCCAACTCAAACTGCGGTATTACGCTTTACAGTACCGGGTTGGGGAGGTCCGATACCTAAAGGCAAAAAGTCAACTGCCCAGGATGTCAAAGCAGGGTTAGATTTTTTATCCCAATTGCCATTAGAAGCACTCAACACGGCTACTGAAGCCCAAGAAAAAACTTTCAATAAGTTAGAGCTTGATAAGAAAGCTCGTCGTCAACCTCGGCATTATTTATTAGGATTTATTCGTTGGTCAAAAGATAAAGGCGTGATTTCTAATGAGACTCACTCAGAAACGCAAGAAGATTTAGAAGCAATTTATCTGCAAAATAAAAGACGCAATCCTAAAAGAAGAGAAGACTTAAAAACTACTAGCAGATTAGGCCATTATGATAAATTTGCTTTAGGAGTTATAGAAGGCGATTTTATCAACGAAAGTCTTGAAGATGAATTTAAAAAATTTGATAGATTTCAGGCTAAAGTTTTAGATAGAACCTCAAAGATGACGCGAGCAAGAGCTAGAAGGGACTGCCTTTTATTACTAGGATGGTTATATCGTTTTCACAATATAAACCAGGATATAAATTTAAGCAACATTAGCTTATCTTCATTAATTCCCGTAATCGTCCTTTATCCTCAAATGAACGATTCAAAAATTGAAGATTATTGGATTAGTCAAGCTCAAGCAAGACAGCGTGGCAAAGAATTAGGTAAAAATGTCGTCACTTTAATCCGACGATATTTTGATTGGCGAGCAGAAACTTTAGGATATGAATTATCTTACCAGGCTCAGGCTAGTTATTTAGATATAATTATTGCACTTGCCAAGTTCCTATACCATAACCAAACTGATTTATCTGAAGCTAACAACTATGAAGACATACCCATTGTCAGGCATCTACAAAAATTCCGAACTTCGATATATAAAAAACACAAGAAGACTAGATTAAAAAATTCTCACAGAGATAGAATGATTTCTTGGGAAGAAATTATAGAGATTAGAGAAAAAGTTAGAAATCAAGCTGACTCGACAACTATTGATTTCTATGATAAAACACAAAAACAAATACGCAAGGTGAAACGTGATAACCAGGCTATAGCCAGAGATATGCAAAGATTTCTTTTGTTAGCTTTTCTGACTGTTACACCTCCAGATAGACAAAGAACATTTCGAGAGCTAAGGTTAGGGCATACTTTAAAATATGGCATTTTCAGCAATGAACGTTTTATTCCCCAAGCAGAAATGCAGAACCCAGATAAGGCACGATGGTATATCCATTTAAATATGGACGAATATAAAACTTCTAAGACATATGGTGAATGGATTGGAGAGCTTCCCGACGAAGTGTTTGATGGAAATAAAACCTTTTATAATTATTTAGATAGATGGTTATACCACGGCTATCAAGATATAAATGGTAATTGGCATGGTTGGAGAGATGCACTAAATCCACGTCCTGTGAAGTTAGAAGAAAACGGAAAAGAAATAACTAACGATTTTCTATTCGTTGATAATGTGGGAAAACCATTTTCTACTGGCTCAATCACATCACGAATAAAAACTATTTTTAAAAGACTTACTGGAGTTGCCGTCAACCCTCATTTATTTAGAGCAATCTTTCGTACTCATTTAAAAAATACTGGTGCATCTATAGCCGAACAAGAAAGTGCTGCTTATTGGATGAAACACGATATTAGAACAGCAGAGGCAGATTACACTTTTCAAGAACGGGATGTAAAATTGCGCCCTGCTATTGAGCTAATGAAACGTTTGAATCAGCAGTAAGATAAGTCAACTAGAACAAAAATTAGCTGACATTAATCCAATGGATGCGATCGCGTAGCTTATCCGCAGCTTCTGAAAGTAGCTCACGGACAAAGGCGATCGCACATCTCCAGCAATTCCCAACCTAACTGGGGCGCAAAAGTGACAACAGCTTCAACCAACTTCCATTCCAGAGTCTCACAGTTGTTAAACAGTTGTGCATCAGCAAAAACATCTTTCTGCTCCACCCATAGGCGGACCTGCTCCTCAGCTGACAACAACATCTCTGGATGCTCTTTAAAACACTCCTGGGCTTCCTTCTGGAGAGTAGTTGAACCCGACTCCCACAGTAATTGTCGTCTAACAACCTGTTCTAAACAATTTGGACTCAAGGAGTAACAATGCTTACCAGTCCGCAGACAGTAATTCATCATCAACGCCCTAGCATCTTGAATTGCTTTAATTCGCAATCTTGCCACTTGCCTAGTATCTTCTGGAGGTAAACTTGTTGGTAATTCAACCCCTGCATCTGTGGTGTCAATAGAGGCAGAAGAAGCAGAAGCAGAAACTAGCAAATCATTTATCAATAAGCACAACTTATCAAAAAAATTGAACGTGCTGGGGTTGGTTATAGATTTAGAAATCTTATGATTGTTAATTGTTTGTAATTCAAGATCCGAAAAATTGGATTGTTGTAGATCACAAATCTGTTGCTGCTGATTAATTATTTCCTGACTACTCTGTTGTTGATTAATTGTTGATTCTAATTGATTAAAGTTTTGAGAATTAAATTTTAGATTTACAGCTGCCAGAGAATTCACAGCTGGCTCTGATTCAATGCTTCTTGCCTGCGGCAAGTACAAAACCTTCATATAGGGGCAAGGTGTGTAATTTTCTGGAGATGCCTGTATTTGTTGGGTTTCAGGGCTTTCTGGTTCAAGCCAAGGATCTGGTATTTCTGGGTGGTGAAATTGCTCTGTAACTGCCTCTGGCTGGTCTATTACACACCTTTGAGTCTGATGTTTGGGATGCCACAGGGCTAAATACTGCTGTTTGTGCAGGGTAGATTGGGATACTCCAGTGCCATAAAGCTGCTTAGATGTGATAATAATTTGTTCAGCCCGTTTAGTTATAGTTTGTGCTAGTTGCCCTGTAGCTTCCAGGTGGGCTACTGCCTGATTAATTCTGTCTATAGTCTGTTGCTGTTTGATTGTGTTGAGATTAGGACGAAATTCTACTATGTTGTTAGCTTGGTTTTGTTTTGACCCAATGGAGCGCAGTAGTACATTCCCCTCATCGTCACATTGGAACTGTTGTGCGTAGGTGCGCTGGCGTTGGGGATAGGAGCAGTAGGGTGTATAGTAATTTTGACTAGAAGCTGCACATTCCCTGGCTCGTTTTTCGATTTCGTGTTGGTGACGGCAATATTGTTGGTAGCCTGGAGCTTGTTTTGCTGTTTCTACTATGTAGTTAACTAGGGCTTGGTCTTGATGCTGCTGCCAAACTACTCCATAACAGGCGATTTTGCAGAGAATTTGGTTGGTTTGTCCATAATCTGTCCAGCCTTGGCTAATAATGTATTCTAGGTCTTGTTTCCATTGCTGGGCATTTTTGGATGTTTTGGCTTGTCCAAGATATTTTTGCTGTTGCTTGGCTTGCTCTAGAGCTTGCCGTAAGGTTTCTAGGTCCTGGCCTTGGGCTGACCAGTCGGCAGCATCTAAAAATTTCTCTAGGTTGTTGCTCTGTCCATCCCGTTTGACGCAGATCATGTATGAGTCGGTTTGCAAAGGCAGGCGTACTGCTTTGTAGTCGCTAGGACCTACTGTGTATTTTTTGGCGTTGGGATATATTTCTAGCTGCCCGTCTTTGATGGTTAATCCGGCTGCGGCTAAGACGTTTCTCGCTGCACAGGCTAACCCAAAGGTGGGTATTGGTTCACTGAAGAAGTTATAGATGTGAATGCCACCACTGTGGCTGGAGATAATTTCTACTGGTCTGCACAGCCCTATGTCTTCTAGGGCATGAAGCACTTGTCTATAAGCTTCTGAATCGTTGTCGGGATGGTAAATGCTATTTGTGTCTATGTCTATGACTAGGTAGCGGGTGGTTTGACCAAATCTTAGCCCAATTAACTGGTTGGGGTCACGATACTTTTGCCAGAGGATACATGGTTCTAGAGGATATCTAGTTTCTGTTTTCCACTGGGGTTTTTCTCCTGAGTTGGGGAGAGGGGCATGAATGAAGTGCCAGGTATGGTTGAAGTATGCGAGAAATCTTTGCCCTAGGGGGTCTGCTGGCAAGAGTGGAGATGGTTGGAAGGATTTTTTCTTTGACACTGCTTTTCTCTCGGTGGCGAAGGGTATTTGTTCGCGCCGTAGAGACAAAATTTAGTTGTTGGGTGTGTCTTGGGTGAGAGTTTCTGGTTTTTTGGACAGAACCTAGTGCATTTTGCTCCAAGTTGAGTTACACTTCAAGATGAGATAATTTAAAGTCGTCTCTTGAGATACCTTTAACGTTGTCTCTTGTTACCAGATCCCCTGTCGGGATCACAGCAATTAGCAAACTTGCTTGAAAGTTTATTATCAGATCCCTTATAGGGATCAGAGCGATTTGCGAACTTGCCTAATGACAGCACCCCAACTACTATTTTTCAGAATTGTCTGTTTACTTGTTCAAATCTTGGCGGAAATGTTGGTAAACAAACAAATCTTTGTCTCTGGCGGTGTTGTTTAATTTTTGTTACTAATCAAACAATTAACGGCATGACCCAACGCTAGTAACGTCGGGTTTTGTCGTTTAATTGGGGTAACAATTTTTGATTGTCTTGTTTTTGGCAATGTGAAACTAATTAGAAAAGCTTCTATGGCATTACCTAAATAGAAGGCTTGAGAAATTTTATTTTGTAAAATTCTCCCAAGATTCAGCGAATAGTTGTATAAGTTTGAGTTGAAAAAGCTCATATCTAATTCCATAGCATTGCTAACCGATATGGGTTTATTAGCCACAACTTAATTCTGAATTTTTATCAGAAAGAATATAGGCTGCAAAAGCTGTCATTTTTCAAATTTATTTGAAATTAACAACTTCATTTCAATTTAAACAGACTAGCTGTTTCCTGTATATAGATTTTTGTAATTTTACAAAAAATTTTTGATTCAAATCCCACAACCTAGTCAGGACAAGGGTTTTGGAAGATAAATTTTTTCAAGAATCGACACAACCCAGTCTGGGTAAGGGTTATATCAGATATGCCAAACTCTATGCACTTCGTTGTTCATCTATCGGAGTCAGATGGATTACTAACCGGTGATTCAGAGCCTGAGCGATTTTTTGCAGTATGGAAAGGGAATGTCCTTCATAATCAGCATCTTCTAGTCGTGCAATTACAGGTTGTTTTGTGCCAACCAGTTCAGCTAACTGTTTCTGCGTTAACCCGGCTTTTGTTCTAGCTTCATATATTAACTGTGCCACCTCTGCATTAATGGCAGATGTCGCTACCATTGCCTCAAGCTCAGGGTCGGTACGAGTCATCTTGTCGATGATTTTAATTGCATCGCTAGTCTTGGCCATCGTCTTCCTCCTCGTAGTAAGTGTGCGCTTCTGGCTTTTCCTCAAATAAACGCTTTCGCGCTATCGCTCGTTCGATATCAATTGCTGGTACTGCCGCTTGTTCTTTCGTAATGGCTTGTGCCAGAATCGCCACGTTTTGCCCATGAAAAAAGTACAAAATCCGGTACTGGACACGAATATGCTTTGCCCGCAATTCATAGATACCATCCCGTAGGTAATCTGCACCAGGGCGACGCAGTTCGTATCCTAACATCCCAAGTTGCTTGATGCGAGCTACACAGTTTGCATATCCTTTGCGGTCTTCTTTTAAAAGTCGCGTCAACCATTCCAGAACAGGTACTTCCCCATCTTCCTCCTGGTAGAAAACAACCTGGGTTTCAGGCACTGTACATTCTCTCACTATATCAATATTGTTATAATACGCCAACTCGAATACTGTGGCACGATGACCCCTATGCTTTAAGTTTTGCGTACGCAAATACTCAAATATTTAAATACTCAGGTTGCCAAATACTTGCATCTTCAGATATTTACAATGCCATGCCCAGTTCCATCTGCTAGATTAGTATTATCTACGCCGGACTTTTGCGTACGCAAATACTCAAACATTTAAACATTTAAACATCCAAATACTCATTACCAGAATCCTCACCATGATCATCACCGTTGCCTCCTTCAAAGGAGGAGTGGGCAAAACCACAACAGCTATTCATCTAGCTGGCTACTTACAATCCAAGGACGAAACACTATR